>CAVUOB010000018.1:450000-1041263 GCA_963743035.1 uncultured Alphaproteobacteria bacterium | reverse complement strand
CCGTCAGTCGCTGCCAGGCCAGGGCAGCGCCGGACGCTAGGCATCCGTCGACAACCGCCTCGGTACCGAGCGCACTGACCCGCACCTCTTGCTGCACTGGAGATAGTCGACTGAGCTGCGCCGCCACCGCCTCGGCAAAGCCGGGCGCCTGGCCGATACCGCCGCCCAGGACGACCAGCTCGGGATCGATGACGGTCACGATCGCGCAGACCGCCCTGGCGATGAGCTCAGCCTCGTCAGCGACCACTGCGGCCGCGCGCTCATCGCCGGCCTTGGCGGCCTGGAAGACGCGCCGAGCCGACACCGAGCCGCGCAGGCCGGCCCGCCGGGCGGCCCGGACCACGGCCGTGGCCGAGCCGGCCGCCTCCAGCGTGCCCCGGCGCCGGGCGTCGTCCGGATCGGCACCCTGGCCGCCGGAGATGGGCATGAAGGCGATCTCGCCTGCGACTCCGTGCACGCCGCGATGCAACTTGCCGTCGATGACCAGGCCCATGCCAATGCCCGTGCCGATCCAGACGAAGACGAACGTGCCGACCTCTCGGCCGTGACCGTGCTCGCGCTCGGCCAGGCTGGCCGCGTCGACGTCGTTCTCCACCACGAGCTGCTCGCCGAACGCCTGCCTCAGCTCGGCCAGCACAGCCGGCTTGTCCCAGCCCGCCAGCCCGCCAGCCAGGGTGATGGCATTACGCCGGGGGTCGTACACGCCCGGGCTGCCGATCACGGTCTGAGTGACCGCGGACCGGTCGATGCCAACGGCAGCGCACAGTTCATCGGCAAGGCTGACCAGCTCGCTGACCCGGCCGCTCACGCTCGACGCGCGCGTTCGGACCGCCGATCGGGCAACTGCCTCCCCGGTCAGGTCCGCGAGCGCGCCGCGCAGGTACTGATGGCCGATATCCAGCCCCAGCACGTATCCAGCTTCTGGCCGGACCTCATAGAGCACGGCCGACCTGCCGGGAACCCCGGTGCGCTGGCCCGCCTCGCGCACCAGCCCGGACCGCTCGACGTTAGCCAGGGCCAGCGAGACAGTCGGCTTGGACAGCCCGGACAGGCGCGCGAGCTCCGCACGCGAGCAGCGGCCGAGCTGGCGGATGTGCTGCAGCAGTAGCTGCTCGTTCAGCGCGCGCAGGAGCTGCGGCCGGGCCGCTTGCCCGGCCCGGATCTGCCCCGTGGCCAGCACGCCGGCAACGTCCTGACCAGCGGCTGCGGCGTCGGTTTCGCCGTTGACAGCCCAGTCGGAACGGGCAGCATCATCCTGCTCCGCGGATGTCGGAGTCACGGCCACGCACTCATCCTTCCCTACCGCGGGTACGGCTGCGAGGACCGCCGAGCCGTTATGTAACAGGTACATGACCGGCCTTGTCGGGGTCACATAGTTAGGATACTGTCCTAACTAATTTCGTGGAAGCTCCCGGATCGTGAGAGAAATTCCCTGCATGAGCCATCCCCCGGTCGTGGTCGGCATTGACTTCGGCGGCACGAAGATCGCGACCGCAGTCTGCGATCTGGCCGGTAACAAGCTCGCTGCCACCGTGGTCGACACCGCCGCCGACCGCGGCGCGCGGGCGGCCTTCGATCACGGCATCCGGGCCGCACGGGACCTGCTGATCGGCTGCTCGGCCGAAGACAGCCTGGCCGCGGTAGGCGTGTCCACCTTCGGCATCCCGTTCGAGGACCGGGTCGAGCTCGCGCCGTCCATCGACGGGTGGGGATCGCTTGCGCTCGGCCGCGAGCTGCGGGCCGCGTTTCCCGGCGTGAGCATCCGGATGGCAACCGATGCCAAGGCCGCGGCACAGGCCGAGGCCCGCTGGGGCTCCCTGGCCGGCTTCGAGCCGGCCGTGTACCTGAACCTCGGCACCGGGCTCGCCGCCGCAGTAGTGATCGGCGGCACGGTGCTGACTGGCAGTCACGGCGCGGCCGGCGAAATCGGCTACAACCTCCGGTCCCGAGGCGATGTCGGCCTGGCGCACGGCGAGCGGATTCCGCTGGAGGACATGGTGAGCGGCCTGGCGCTGTGGCGCCGGGCCAGCGCGCTGGGCCGCCAGCTGACGGCCGCCGATGTATTCTCCGCCGGCCAGTCCGACGCCGACCTGGACGAGCTGATCACCGACTTCGTCGATGAGCTGGCGTTCCATGTCGTCAACCTGACCATCCTGGTCAACCCGGCCCGGATCGCGGTCGGCGGCGGGATGACCCGGTCCTGGGACCGGATCGGGCCAGGCCTGGCTCACGCCCTCAGTGCCGGCGTGCCGTATCCGCCCGAACTCGTCCTCGCCGATTTCCCGCACGAGGCACCGCTGCTGGGCGCGGTGGCCCTGGCTATCGACGCCGTGCCGCCAACTGCGGGCCCCGGCCTGCTGGCCGTTCTGCCGGGACCGGCCACAGCACCGGGACCGGCCACAGCCGGGGTTCCGGCCACCCGGCCGGTACTGACGGCTCCATCGGCGCCGGCATCGCCGCCGGCGCCGATATCACCCCTGGCGCCAGCATCGCCGCCGACGCCTTCCGCTCCGATCCCATTTCCGGTGCCGCAGGCGTCGGCAATGTCGATTTGCACCCCGCTAGTTCAATTGGGCATTACAGTACCAACCGTACAAATAATGCCTCCTCGCGGCCGCAAGGAAGCCTCCCCGCAGGAGCCCCTCAGGCCACCTCACTTTCCGGTGCCCACTACATGGACACGGCCAACGCGGCCCGTCCGGGCGAACAGAACTCTGCATCGAAGGGCTAGGCATACATGAGACGCCTTAAGTTGCTCGGGGTCCTCATCGGGGCCACTGGCCTGCTGGCAGCTGCCTGCGGGACCAGCTCATCATCACATCAGGACCGCCGAATTCATCAGTCCCGTCCGGCGTGCTGACCATCGACAACGAAAGCGGCGGGACCTGGACGTGTGACTTCAACCCGTTCAACCTGTCCTATATTTCCTTCTCGCTAGGAAACGTCTACGAGCCGCTGGCCTTTGTCAACACGCTGCAGAGCGGCCAGGCAACGCCGTGGCTGGCCACCAGTTGGGCCTATAGCAACGGCAACAAGACGCTTACCTTCACCATCCGCAAGGGCGTGAAGTTCAGCAACGGCGACCCGCTAACGCCGGCGGACGTCGTGTACACCTTCGGCCTGCTGAAGAAATATCCGACCCTGGACCTGAACGCCATCTGGTCTGCGCTGACCAGCGTCAGTGCAAGCGGGGACCAGGTGGTCATGACCTTCAAGGCGCCGGCCGTGACGGACTTCTACTACATCGCCGACCAGGTCGGCATCGTCGACCAGAAGGTCTGGTCCAAGGTCAGCAACCCGGTGACCTACCCGGATAAGAACCCGATCGGCACCGGCCCGTACACGGTGAGCAGCAGTACCTGCACCCCGGCGAACATCAAGTACCTCGCCAACACGCACTACTGGCAGCCGGGCCTGCCGAAGGTCGGCACGGTTAACTACCCCTCGTTCCTGACGAACGACACCGCCAACACCTACCTGGCGAACGGCGAGGCACAGTGGGGCAGCCAGTTCATCCCGAGCATCCAGAGCTTCTACCTGTCCAAGAGCCCGAACTACCACTACTGGTTCCCGCCGGTGGCGAACGTGAGCGTGTTCGTCAACCTGACGAACCCGATCCTGAAGAACGTCGCGGTCCGGCAGGCGATGGCTTACGCGATCAACCGGCAGAAGGCATCCACCGTCGGCGAGTACGGCTACGAGCCGGCGTCAAACCAGAGCGGGATCGTCACCCCGACATTCTCGAGCTGGCTGGACAGCTCCCAGGCGGCCGCATACGGCAATAACTATGCCTACAATCCCGCCAAGGCGATCTCGATCCTGAAGGCGGCGGGCTTCAAGATGGGCTCCAATGGAATCTTCAACACGCCGTCTGGCCAGCCGCTGTCCTTCACCATCGTCAACAACGGCGGCTTCTCCGACTGGGTGGCGGCGGTGCAGACCATCCAGGCCGACCTGAAGGCGGTCGGCATCCAGATCACGCCCCAGAACCTGGCCGCGACCAGCTACCAGAGCGCCGTGTACACCGGCAAGTTCCAGCTCGCTTACAACTCCGAGACCGGCGGGCCGAGCCCGTTCTACGAGCTGCGGCAATGGCTCTATTCGGCCAACTCAGCGCCGATCGGCAAGTCCGCGGGTTCCAACTTCGAGCGATACAGCAACCCTGCCACCGATGCGCTCATCAACCAGTACGCCACCACTACGAGCACGACGATGCAGCACTCGATCGTGGACCAGCTGCAGAAGGTCATGCTGCAGGACGTGCCGGTGATCCCGATCACCGAGTCGGTTGACTGGTTCCAGTACGACACCGGCAGCTTCAGCGGGTGGCCGACGCCGGGCAACCCGTATGCGCAGCCAGCTGCCTACAACTACCCCGACTGGGGACAGGTGATGCTGCACCTGGCACCAGTGAAATAGCAGGACTGTCCTGGGGCGGCTCGCATCGCAGCGAGCCGCCCCAGGACCGGGCCGTCCGGACCCTTGCCAGGCGAGCAACCGGTGAGCGAGCGTTGATGAGAGCAAGCCCAGTGACCGACAGGAGGAGCGCATGAGATTCGTCCTGCGCCGCCTCGGCTTTTTCGCGCTGACTTTGTGGGTGGCAGTCACGCTCAACTTCCTGCTGCCGCGGCTGATGCCGGGAAACCCGGCGCTGGCGATGATCGCAGATCACAAGGGCGTGGTCAGCCCGACGGCGCTTAAGGCGCTGGAGGCGCAGTTCGGCCTTAACACCCAGCAGAGCATCATCGGGCAGTACTTCCACTACCTCGGGGACATAGCGACGGGCAAGTTCGGCGAGTCGCTGACCACGCAACCGGGGAACTCGGTCGGCCGCATCGTGCTCCAAGCGATCCCCTGGACGCTCGGCCTGGTGGGCATCACCACCGTGCTGGCCTTCGTGCTCGGCACCGGCATCGGCATCGTCAGCGCCTGGCGGCGCGGCGGCCCGCTGGACAGCATCCTGCCGCCCATCTTCGTGATCATGACAGTGATCCCGTTCTTCTGGCTGGGCCTCGTGCTGATCCTGGTATTCGGTGTCGATCTGCACTGGCTGCCGTACTTGGACGCGTTCGACTTCACCATCACGCCCGGCTTCACGTGGACGTTCATCAGCAATGTGCTCGAGCACGCCATACTGCCTGCCTTCACGCTGCTGATCACGACGATCGGTACCTGGATCCTGACCATGCGCAACACCATGATCACCACGCTGGCCGAGGACTACGTTCGAATGGCCAAGGCTAAGGGCCTGCCAGGCCGGCGCGTCATGCTCGACTACGCGGCCCGGAACGCGATCCTGCCGAACCTGACCGGCTTCGCCATATCGCTTGGCTTCGTGGTCACCGGCGCGATCCTGGTCGAGGAGGTCTTCAACTACCCGGGCGTCGGCTACCTGCTGCTCCAGGCGGTCAACAACGACGACTACCCGCTCATGCAGGCGCTGTTCCTGCTCATCACGGTGGCGGTGCTGGTGGCGATCCTGCTCTCCGACGTGGCGACAGCGATACTCGACCCGCGGACCAGGGAAGCGACGTAGCCATGGCGATGCCAATCCCTCCGCCCGGCGAGTTCGGTGGGTCCGTGCTGGCGCCCGACGGCAGCACGCTGGCGCCGCCGCGGCAGTTCGGACCCCCAACCCAGAGCGGGGGGATAGCGGGTGCCCGCTCATTGCGGCGGATGGCCCGCGCCATCACCGCTAACCGAAAGGCCACGGCAGGTGCCGTGCTACTCGCGATCTTCAGCTTTGTCGCGCTGTTCCCCGGGCTGATCGCGCACGACGACCCGACCGCCGATATCTACCCGCGAAGCCTCGGCCCGTCCGCGCACCACCTGCTCGGTACCACCGCCTTCGGCCAGGACATGTTCGCCCAGGTCATCTACGGCGCCCGGCCGGTGCTTGAGATCGCGCTCGCGGTCGGGCTCGGCGCCACCATCATCGCGATGTTGATCGGCGTCGCAGCCGCCTACCTGGGCGGAGCCTGGGACGGCGGGCTCAACCTGCTTACCGACGTGCTGCTGGTCATCCCGCTGTTCCCGCTGCTGATCGTGATCGCTACTTACCTGCACGGCGCCGGTACCACGGTGATGATCGCCGTGCTCATCGTGACCGGTTGGTCCTTTACCGCCCGCCAGCTCCGGTCCCAGGCGCTCTCCATCCGCAATCGGGACTTCCTGGAGGCCGCGCGCGTGCGGGGGGAGCGCCCGATCTACATCATCGTGGTGGAGATCATCCCGACCATGACCTCGCTGCTGGTGGCGAGCTTCCTGACCAACGCGCTGTACGCGGTGCTGTTTTCCTCCAGCCTGCAGTTCCTCGGGCTCGGCGACCCGTCCGTGATCAGCTGGGGCACCATGCTCTACTGGGCCGAGAACGCCGAGGCTTTCCAGACGGGCCAACAGCTCTGGATCATCGTGCCTGGCCTGTGCATCGTGGCCCTGGGCGCCGCGTTCGCGTTGCTCAACTACGCCTTTGACGAGATCGGCAATCCGGCTCTGCGGCCGGTCAGGAGCATGCGGGGGAAGCGTGTCAAGCCTGCTAAGTAACGGGCTGCCCGCCGGTTCGCGCGACGGCTGGCATTCCGGCTCCATCCTTGAGGTCAGCGACCTTTCAGTGGATTACATCATGGAGCGCGGCACGTTGCGCGCCGTCCAGGACGTGAGCCTTGAGGTCGCAGCTGGCGAGTTCGTCGGCATAGTCGGCGAGTCCGGCTGCGGCAAGTCCACCCTGCTGTTCGCCATTGCGCAGCTGCTGGCCCCGCCGGCCGCTATCAGCGGCGGCAGCGTGATCTTCAAGGGTGCCAACCTGGTCGGTCTCACCGATAGGCAGCTATCCGCGGTCAGGTGGCGGGAGATGTCGGTGGTCATGCAGAGCGCTATGAACGCGCTCAACCCGGTCACCTCCATCGCCAGGCAGTTCGCCGATGCGATGCGCGCGCACGGGGAGACTTCGAAGGCGGCGATCGCGGAGCGGTCCGCCGAGGTGCTCAGGATGGTCGGCATCGATCCGGCGCACCTGAAGAGCTACCCGCACCAGCTGTCCGGCGGCATGCGGCAGCGGTCGATGATCGCGATGGCCATGCTGTTCACCCCGGACCTGGTGATCATGGATGAGCCGACGTCCGCGCTGGACGTGGTCGCGCAGCGCTCCCTGATGGTGCAGATCAAGGAACTGCAGGAGCAGCTCGGCTTCGCGGTCATATTCGTCACCCACGACATGTCGCTGGTGCGGCACTTCACCGACCGGCTCATGGTGATGTACGCCGGGCAGGTGGCCGAGTTCGGCACCACCCGGCGGCTGTTCGACAAGCCGTTGCATCCCTACACCATCGGGCTGATGGACGCCTTCCCGTCCATCAAGGGCCCGCGGGTGCCGCTGACCGGCATCCCCGGCAGCCCGCCCGACCTCGCGAACCCCCCGGAGGGCTGCCGGTTCGCCCCGCGCTGCCCCCAGGTGCTGGACCGCTGCGCCAGCACCGTGGTTCCGCTGTACACGCCTGAATGGTGAGCAAGTCAGATGCCTTCGGCACGGCAGCGAGGAGGTGCCCAGTGACTGATCAGCAGACGTCATCGCCCCTGGGCGCGGGAACGGGCACAGACACCGCGCTGCTGCGGACCGACAAGCTGACCCGGCACTTCCGGCTCGGCGGCGGGTTGCACCGCAAGACGCTGCACGCGGTGGATGACGTCAGCCTGACTATCGGCGAGCGTGAGATCGTCGCGCTGGCCGGCGAGAGCGGCAGCGGCAAGTCAACCGTTGCCCGCCTGCTGGCCAGAATCTACAAGCCGACCTCGGGGGAGATCTACTTCCAGGGCAGGCCGATCTCCGGTTTCCGCTCCCGCCGGGACCTGCTCGGCTATCGCAGCGACGTGCCCATGGTCTTTCAGGACCCGTTCGCCTCGATCAACCCGGTGTTCCGCGTGTCGCACGGCGTCATGCGCTCTATCAAGCTGCACCGGCCCGAGCTGTCAGCCCACCAGCGGCACGAGGAGGCCGAACGCGTCTTCGCGGCGGTCGGGCTAACCCCGCCGGGAGAAGTACTGCAGCGCTTCCCGCACGAGCTGAGCGGCGGCCAGCGCCAGCGGGTCGGGTTCGCCCAGGCGCTAGCGATGCGGCCCAAGCTGATCCTCGCCGACGAGCCCGTGTCGATGCTGGACGTGTCGATCCGGATCGGCCTGCTCAACCTGATGGCGGAGCTGCGTGACGAGCAGGGCGTGTCGATCCTCTACATCACGCACGACATCGCCAGCGCGCGGTATGTCGCCGACCGGCTGATCATCATGTATGCCGGGCAGATCGCCGAGCAGGGCCCGGTCGAGGACGTGCTGGCCAGCCCCAAGCATCCGTACACCCAGCTGCTGCTGTCCGCGGTACCGGACCCGAAGGCCGACCTGGCGGTCACGGCCGGCACCGACCGGGGCGAGCCGCCGAAGGTCATCGACCCGACTCCCGGCTGCCGGTTCCGCTGGCGCTGCCCGCTGGCCATCGACACCTGCCAGTCGGTCACTCCTGAGCTCTCGCAGCTCGCTCCCGGCCACGATGTCGCCTGCCATGTCGCCATGTCAGGCGCGGAAGTGAAGGCATTCGGATGAAACTTGCTGTCGTAGGCGGCGGCTCCACCTACACACCGGAACTAGTCGACGGGATCGCCAGGCTCACCGGTGACATCAAGGTCACCGAGCTAGTACTGGTCGACCCGGACGCAGAGCGGCTGTCGGTGGTCGGGCCGTTCTCCGCCCGGATCATGGCCCGCTATGGTCATCCGGCCACGGTGACCTGGACCTCTGACCTGGACGCGGCCGTGGACGGGGCCGGTGCTGTGCTGCTGCAGCTGCGCGTCGGCGGCCAGGCGACCAGGCACCGGGACGAGACCTGGCCGCTCGACTGCGGCTGCATCGGCCAGGAGACCACCGGGCGCCGGCGGATTCGCCAAGGCGCTGCGCACCGTGCCGGTCGTGCTGGACGTAGCGGCGCGGGTGCGTGAGCGGGCCGAGCCCGACGCCTGGATCATCGACTTCACCAACCCGGTCGGCATCGTGACCAGGGCATTGCTGGATGCCGGGCACCGCGCGATCGGGCTGTGCAACGTCGCCATCGGTTATCAGCGCCTGTTCGCATCGCTGCTCGACATCGCGCCCGACGCCGTCGCGCTGGATCACGTCGGGCTCAATCATCTGACCTGGGAACGCGCCGCGTTCGTCGACGGCGCCGACAAGTTGCCGGAGCTGCTGGCCGCCCACGGCGAGGAGATAGCGGCTCACACCGGCCAGCCGCTCGCGGTCACGCAGGCCGTTCACGCCGTCCCCTCGTACTACCTGCGGTACTTCTGGGCGCACGATGCGGTGGTCGAGGAGGAGCGCGGGCGGCAAACCCGCGCGCAGGCGGTCGCCGAGATCGAGCGGCAGCTGCTGGCGATGTACGCCGATCCCAACCTGGACACCAAGCCCGAGCTGCTGCAGCACCGCGGCGGCGCCTTCTACTCCGAGGCTGCGGTCGCGCTGCTCGCCTCGCTGGTCACCGACGCAAACGACCGCCAGGTGGTGAACGTCCGCAACAACGGAACGATGCCGTTCCTCTCCGACGAGGCGGTCATCGAAGTGTCCGCGACGGTCGGCGCCGGCGGTGCGGTACCGATGCCGGTCGCCCCGGTGAGCCCGCTGATGAGCGGGCTGATCGCGCACGTGTCCGCGTACGAGGAGCTCGCCGTGGACGCGGCGCTGCGTGGCGGCCGGGACCGGGTGGCTGCCGCCCTGCTCGCGCACCCGCTGGTCGGCCAGTTCGACCTGGCGGGCCGCCTGACCGACCGGCTGCTGGCCGAGAATGCCGCGTTCCTGCCCTGGGCTAGCGGCGAGTGAGCGAACTGGCCGCCGTCCTTGCCATCGACGGCGGGAACAGTAAGACCGACGTTGCCCTGATTGCCGCCGACGGCAGCGTGCTCGCAGCAGTACGCGGTACCGGCTCCAACTATCAGGGCATCGGCAAAGACGGCATGGTCGCGGTGCTCACCGGCCTGGTCCGGACGGCAGCAGCCCAAGCTGGACTGGCAGGCAGGCAGCACGTCGCCGGTCACACCTCGGCGTGCCTGGCCGGTGCCGATTTGCCCGAGGAAGAAGCCGACCTCAATGCGCTCATCCAGTCGCTTGGCTGGTCGGCGACCAGTTCGGTGGTTAACGACACGTTCGCCGTGCTCCGCGCCGGACTCGACGACGCCGGTCCTCCGGGTGCTAGCCAGCACTGGGGCATCGGTCTGGTCTGCGGCGCGGGCATCAACTGCGTCGGGGTTGCGCCGGACGGCCGGACGACCAGATTCCCTGCGCTCGGCCGGATCAGCGGTGACTGGGGCGGCGGCGGCGAGATCGCAGCCGAGGCGCTGTGGTGGGCGGTCAGGGCCGAGGACGGCCGCGGTCCGCAGACCGAGCTCCGCACCGCGGTCCCCGCCCACTTCGGCTTGCAGCGCGTCGAAGATGTGGTCGGCGGCCTGCACTTCGGCAAGATTTCCTATGCCGAGTTGCACGGGCTGGCGCCGGTGCTGTTCGAGATCGCCAGCCGGGGCGACCAAGTCGCCAGAAACGTATTGCTGCGGCAGGCCGAGGAGATCTGCCTGATGGTAACCGCAGCGGCCAGCCGGCTCAGGCTCGGCGGTGACGGCAGCGCAGCCGGTGCCGGTCGTGCTCGGCGGCAGCCTGATGGCGGCGAAAGACCCGATCCTGACCGGGGCGATCGTGGCAGCAGCTCGCGACCAGGCTGCCGGGCGCGGATATCCGGATCGTGGACGTTCCGCCGGTGGTAGGTGCGGCGCTGCTTGGCCTCGACCACGTCAGCGCCCCCGCCAGCGCGGCTGCCCGGCTGCGCGAGTGCGCCCTCGCGACCTGGTAGCCGACCCGTTGCCGGCCCGTTACCGCGTCCGGCCGCCAATAGCGCGATCTTGGGCCCTCGCTGCGTAGCGGCAACGGCCCAGCTAGCTTTCCGGCGGCGGGGGCAGGCCCAGTTGGCGGCGGATGATCCGGGATTGGGCCTCGACTGCCGCATCGGCGGCCTTGTGAGGGCTACTGAACGATGCCATCTCGGCGCGGGTCATCGAGCGGGCCTGCTGCTCGGTGAGCGAGATCCGGCGCTGGTTGGCCAGGATCATCGCCCGAGCGGTTGCGGCGATCGGCGGCGGCAACGAGATCAGGGTGAGGCGCTGGTCGAACCAGCGCTCCGTGGCCGCCTCGGCGAGAAGGTCCGATCTGGCTGCGGCCAGGTTCCGGTGCACGTCCTTGGCGTAGCTCCCGGTCTCTTCGTCGAGCCTGTGGTTGGCTGGCTCGGCGATCGCGAGGTAACTGGCGGCCGCCGCTCTCACGCTGCTGCTGCGGGCCGCACCGGTTGCCGGGGCTGCGACTTGCCGCGTTGACTGAGCAGCCGGGCTTGGCGACTGGCCACTGGCGCAGCCGCCCGCTGCTAGCGCGACCAGGCCAAGCAGCGCGGCAATGCCGGTGCGCATCGTCGTGACGATCACGCTCACGCCCGCCCTGGCGCGCTCAGCGTTAGTGAGGTCCCGCATGCTGTTGTGAACGTTGCCAACTGGTCGCTGGTTCATCCGGCAGTCCTCCCGATGGCCGACGCGGCGTTTGCCAACGCCCGAAAGTCCCTAACGCCCAAAGGTCCCTAACACCCGAACGTTCCTAGCTCCCAAACGTTCCTAAACCTCATACCGGAGCGCCCAGCCAGCCAGGGGCTGGCCGGGTCGCCAGGCCCCTGGCCAGCAGCTGGCTGGCCAGATCAGCGGGCAGCAGCCAGCGCCAGCTGAACCAGCGGGCCATGTCCTTCTCCGGCGTCGAGCACGGCGGCCCGCAACGCCGCGCCCATCAGCGCGACGATGTCTGGCGGGCCGCCTGCGACCGGACGCGGATAGGCCTGATCCCAGCGAGCCAGCTCACTGCGATGCACATGCCCGTCCCCGCGCTCGGCCGGCAATGTGATGGACCTGGCGACCAGCGCTCCGCAGCGTTGCAGCGGCGAGCGCAGCGACCTGAGTTCCTGGTGCTTGAGGCCGAGCTCCACCTCGACGTCGTCGGCCAGGGCCGGGCCGGTATCCGCCAGGTGCCGCAGCAGTCGTCCCCAGCCTGGGTCCGCCTGCTCCATCCGGCCAGCTCGGCCCGGCAGATCGGGTCCACGAGCGCGAGCAGCTCGTCGGACAGCAAGATCGTCTTACCGCGGTGGACGTCCAGCGAATGGACGTCCGGCCGCTCCGATAGCTCGTGCGCCCAGGGCCATTTGCGTGGCAGGCCAGCTCGCGAACCCGCGGCCGCCAACCTGGTACGGCTCCTCATGACAGGCCTCATACAGGCTGGGCAGCGCGCAATCGGCGGTGCGGGTAAGCAGGCCGCGTTCCCGCAAGAATTCGTGGGCCTCGTCGAGTGACTCCAGCGCGCGGTCCGGGGTCAGGCGGCAGTCGTATTCCCGCCGCGAGCGGAGCTCGTCGAGCGACATGACCACGGTTCTCAGCTAAGCAGAAAGCAGGCGATGGCGGCAGCCGACGCGACGTTGCGCGAGTCGACGCCAGGCAACACGCCCGTCAGACTAGGTGCCGTGGGCGATCCGGTGCTTGTCAACGAAGCCGGCGATCCCAGGCTGGCCGACTATGTCCGCCTTACCGACGTGCACCTGCGGCGCAACCTCGAGGCCGCCGAAGGGCTGTTCATCGCCGAGGGCGCGAAAGTGATCAGGCGCGCTGTCGCCGCCGGTTACCCCGTCAGGTCGGTGCTGGCCGCCCAGGACAAGCTGGCCACGATCGCGGACGTCGCGGCAGCCATTGAGGCGCCGCTATACGTGGTCCCGGCTACAGTGGCCGAGCAGCTCACCGGTTACCGGGTACACCGCGGCGCGCTCGCCTCGATGCAGCGCTTGCCGTTGCCGTCGCCGGGCGAGGTGCTGGCACGGCGCACGCCGGATCGTCGTGCTCGAGGACGTCGTGGACCACGCGAACGTTGGCGCTGTATTCCGGTGCGTGGCCGCGCTCGGCTTCGACGCCGTACTGCTAGCGCCGCGGTGCGCCGATCCGCTGTACCGGCGGGCCGTCAAGGTATCTATGGGCGCGGTGTTCGCCGTGCCGTATGGCCGGCTCGTCGACTGGCACGGCGGACTGGAGGAGCTGCGGGCTGCGGGCTTCCGGCTTCTCGCGCTGACGCCCGACCCGGCCGCAGCGCCGATAGCGAGCGTCAGCGCGGCCGGCAAGGTCGCCGTGCTCATCGGCAGCGAAGGCACCGGTCTTTCTGGCCGCTGGCTCGCCGCGGCTGATGAAGGCGTCCGCATCCCGATGAGCCGCGGTGTCGACTCGCTCAACGTGGCGTCGGCCGCCGCGATCGCTTGCTACCTGCTTGCCGGAAACTAGGAGTTCTGGCGGCGCGGCCGCGCTAGTCGCCGCAGGCCGCACCATGGGAGGCGAAATCTGTCACGATTTGTTTTCGATGCCAGCCATCTGCCCAGTCTCACTGCATGGATCTGCCAGCGAATAAAGCCGGGCAAGTCAGCCGATCCGGAGCTGGAGTTTCGATATAGTCAGCCATCCCCAGTGCCAGCGGCCCGGTAATTTCGCGGGCCAGGCCAACCGAAGGGCGCGAAGGTGTCAGCACGGGCATCGGGAACGGGCGTCGGCCGTCGCGGCCGCACCCGCAGGGCCAGTACCCGCGTCGCTAGTGGCGATCGCTGTCGGCGTCTCCGCGGTCCTGATGGTCACCCTGACCGCCAGAGCTGTCATCGCCCGCGCGGCCTGCTCTAACCAGCCGACTGTCATCAACATCGCGGTGAGCTATGACGTCGCGCCCGCCGTCCAGGCCGTCGCCAGGGCGTTCAACGGCAACGACCATTCAGCCGACGGCCACTGCGTCGAGGTGCAGATCACCGAGGGCGACTCCGCCGCCGAAGCGGGCCAGATCGACGGCCAGGCCGCCGTTCCTGGCGCCACGCCGATCGATGCCTGGATCCCCGACTCCAGCTTGTGGGTGGACATTGCCCGCAGCTATCCGATGGGGGCGCAGATCGTGCAGCCGACCGGGACGAGCGTCGCCCGGTCGCCGTTGATGATCGTCACCACGAAAGCAGTTGCGGACAAGACGCATATCTTCGACGCCGCTGTCGGCTGGAACGTCCTGCTGCCGTCTTCCTACGGCGGCCCGCCCGCAACCCTCAGCCTGGCCACGGACCTGCCTGATCCGGTCAACAGCTCAGCCGGGCCTGGCCACCCTCATCCAGGTGAGCCGCGACCTGGGCGCTAGCCCGGCCGCCAGGGCGGCGTTCACCAAGTTCGTCTTTGGCGCTACGGTCGTCGACGACTTTGACTCGGTCACCGGGCTTGCAGACGTTCGCAGGCACCATCCAGCCGCCGTTCACCCGGCGCGCGGTCACGGTTGCCAGCGAGCAGGCGGTCATCGGCTACGACCGGGCTACCCCGGGCAGTCCCCTGGCCGCGCGCTACCCGACCGGCCCTTCGCAGGCACTGGGCAGCCCGGAACTCGACTATCCGTATGTGCTGACCACCTCGGCGGCCGTGCCGCTGGCCGCGGCCCAGGAATTCGGCAAGTACCTGAAGACCGCCTATGCGGCGGCCGAGGTCCGGCACTACGGCTTCCGGTCAGCCAACGGCGTCGCCGATGTGATGCCGAGCTCGTCCAGCCTGAGCGGGCTGCCGCTGGAGCCTGCTAGCCCGCCGGGCGCCAGCGAGGTCGCGGCCAACCTGCAAGTCTGGGACAAGCTCGGGCTCGGGTCCAGAGACCTGTCCCTGATCGACGTCTCCCCGGCCATGAACCAGCCGTCCGGCAATGGCACTCAGACGCTGGAACAGGAGATGAACCAGACATCGGCCCTCGGGATCCCCCTGTTCCCCGAGAGCACGCAGATGGGCACGTGGGAGATCGGCCAGTCCCGGTCCCTCGGCGAGCCGTACAAGCAACTGGTGCCTCTTGGCCCGCTGCCCGCTGACCTGGGGCTGATCAGCAGGCGCGCGCAGCTTGAGGAGCTCAGTCAAACGCTGACCACCAGCAACGGCAGGCTTGCGCTGCACGACGCAATCCTCGCCGGATATGTGTACATGACCAAGACGTACCTGCCCAACTACTCGAACGCGGAGCTGGTCCTCACCGCCGGCGTGGACACCGCGCCCGGCGACATATCCCTCAATGCGCTGCTCAGCAAGCTGCGCGCGCTGTTCAATCCGAGCCGCAAGGTGGAGATCGTCGTCATCCAGTTCGGCCAGCAGGGCGATTTCTCCGCCCTGAGGAAGATCGCCGACGCAACCGGCGGCATCGCCTACAAGATCAATAATCCGTCAGACGTCGGCAGGATCTTCATCAAGGCGATCGCGCACCGGCTGTGCGTCCAGGGCTGCATCGTCCCGTGATCGGGCAGTGCTGACCCGCCCGCTCCCTGACCCTGTCCGCGCCCTGATTCGGTGGGGAACGGGGCCGGATTCCAGGCGCGGCCGATTCGGTTGGCGAATCGTGTGAACCTGAGTCGCCGGCGGCGCGTCCTGTTTTATGTGGGGCCCGGCGAGAGCGGGGCGCCGGGCCTCACTTCCACTCCCTGGGCCTGGCTCGCCCTAGCCGACTTGGTCGAGCATCTGGTGCGCCCGCCCGATCAGTACCGGCACCGCCGGGCCTTCCCGCTCGAACCCTTCGCCAAGCGTCTTGCCCTGCAGGAACCGCGCGTGGATCCCCTCGAGGACGACCGCGAGCTTGAAGTAGCCGAAGGCGATGTAGTACCCGATCCCCGCGACGTCGCGGCCGGTCAGCTCGGCGTACCGAGCGGCGAATCCGGCCCGGTTGTAAAACCCTGGCAGCGCCGTGATAGTCGAGCCCACATTGACATCGGGGAACGCCTCGTCTGCATCCGCCCAGTACGACAGCGTCAGGCCGAGGTCGGCGAGCGGGTCGCCGAGTGTCGACATTTCCCAGTCGACCACCGCCGCGATCAAGGCCGGCGTTCCCAGCCGCACCAGAGTGTTGTCCAGCCGGAAGTCGCCATGCACCAGCGTGCCCTCCGCCGAGGCCGGCAGGCCCTCGGTCAGCCGGGTAACCAGTTCCGCGTAACCCGGCATCTCCCTGGTGTTGGACAGTTCCCACTGCCGCTGCCAGCGGGCCAGCTGCCGGGCCAGGTAACCGTCCGGCCTGCCAAAGGTTTCCAGGCCGACTGCGGCAGTGTCCACGCTATGGATGGTGGCCAGCATCTCGGCGAGCAGTTCGGACAGCTCGGTCGCCTGGGCCGGCGTGAGCAACTGGCCGTCATCGATGGTTCGCAGTACCAGGCCATCGACGTACCTCATGAGGTAAAACGGCGCGCCAATCACCTCGGTGTCCAGACAGTTCGCCAGCGGCTCGGGCACTGGGACGGCGGTGCCATGCAGGGCCGTCAGTACCCGGTATTCACGACTCATGTCATGCGCCGTCGGGAGCACGTGGCCCAGCGGCGGCCGACGTAGCACGAGCTGGCCGCCATCGAAATCCAGTCGGTAGGTGAGGTTGGAGCGACCGCCGGCGATCAGCTGCACGCCGCGCAGCTCGCCGAGATCAGCGAGCCCGGCGCCGGCCATCCACTTGGCCAGCCCGACCGGATCCTCAACGCCGGGTATGCCGGAAACCCGCTGGATACCGCCTGGTACCTCGACTCCGCCTGTCACCACTCACCTCATCTGGCCGCTGATACGGCCGCGCCAGCTAGGCTCGGCCACGAACCGCATGCGGCAATGATCCCTTATCAGGGGCCATAGTCACAGGGGGGCCGAGTGCGATCTCGCGCTCAGTCGAGCGGGCCGCCCGCCGGTACGGTGTCAGCATGAATACTGATCAATCGCTCTCGTCCACCCCGAGGACCACCTTGCACCGGCTGCGCGAGCGCGGCCGAGCCGAGCGGGCCGCACTGGATGCCGTGCTCGAGGCCGGACTTGTCTGTCACCTGGGCGTGAACATCGACGGCGTGCCGGTCGTGCTGCCAACTGGTTACGGCCGGATCGCCCAGACCCTCTACCTGCACGGCTCGACTGCTAACCAGTCGCTGCTGGCCGCGGCCGGACAGCAAGTGTGCGTCACCATCACCCTGCTGGACGGCCTGGTGTGCGCCAGGGCGGTCTTCCACCACTCGATGAACTACCGCAGCGCGGTGATCTTCGGCGAAGCCCGGCTTGTCACCGACGCCAGCGAGAAGCTGGCCGCGCTGCACGCGGTGACTAATCACCTTGTGCCCGGACGGTGGGAGCACGCCCGCCAGCCTAACCGCAAGGAACTCGCGGCCACTGCGGTTGTCGCGCTGCCGCTGGACGAAGCTTCGGTCAAGGTCAGGTCAGGCGGCCCGAAGGACGACCCGGAAGACTACGAGTCCGGCATCTGGGCCGGGGTGTTGCCGGCCGCGCTAACCTTCGGCGGCGCCGAGCCCGATCCCGCGCTGGCAGCCGGGGTCGGCGTTCCCGAGCACATCAGCGCGCTGGCGGGCCGGCCGCGTGGCGCCGCGTCCACGGCGCCATAGCCATGCCCGATCACCTAGGCTGGGCGAATGACTGACCGGCTCGTCTGGATCGACTGCGAGATGACCGGGCTTGATCTTTCTCGCGACGCGCTCGTAGAGATAGCGTGCATCGTCACCGACGGCGAGCTCAACGCCCTAGATGATGGCGTCGACGTTGTCATCAAGCCGCCAGCCGAGGCGCTCGACAGCATGGACGAACTCGTGCGCGACATGCACACGGCCTCTGGCCTGCTGACTGAGCTCGCCGCCGGGCTGACCCTGGCCGAGGCCCAGGACGTGGTTCTCGGCTACATCCGCAGCCACGTGCCGGAGTCGCGTAAGGTCCCGCTGTGCGGAAACTCGATCGGTACGGATCGGTCATTCCTGGCGAGGGATATGCCTGAGCTCGATAGTTTTCTGCACTACCGGATGGTTGACGTTTCCAGCATTAAGGAGCTGGCACGGCGCTGGTACCCGCGCGCCTACTTCGCCAGCCCCGAGAAACACGGCGGGCATAGGGCGCTGGCCGATATCCGGGAGAGCATCCGCGAACTGCGCTATTACCGGGAGGCCGTCTTCGTGCCGCAGCCCGGCCCTGACACCGCGACGGCCCGGGCGGTCGCTGCCAGGCTCACCGCCGGGGCCGAGCCGGAGCCGGACGGCGAATCCAGTTCTGCGCGGTGACCGAGGACCGGTATGCTTCGTAGGCCGCCAGGGAGTTCGCGTCCCGGCAGCGATGGTGGGCGTAGCTCAGTTGGTTAGAGCGCCAGGTTGTGGTCCTGGATGTCGTGGGTTCGAATCCCATCGCTCACCCCAAGGTGATGCAGTTCACGCTCTATTTTCGTACGCAGTTGCGGGTCACGCCTGAGCCCGGCTGCCGAGCTTGGGAGCGAAGCGGGAGCCGCATGACTGCGGTTGACTGGGGTTGAGCAGGAATAACAGTCATCTCTTCCCTGATCTGCCTGGAAGCAGGACACCTGCACGGTGGCATTCTGACGAGCGATTCCGCTCGCATGAGTTCAAAGCCCATCACTTCTGAGCTACTTTGCAGTAGCAGGTCAGCTCAGCTACTGCAAAGAGGATCAATCTTGAGCTAGAATGAAGTATGCCATTCGCTTCTACCCTCTCTCGGCTCGCCGAGGTCGCTGAGGACCAGTGGGGTCTTATCACACGCCGGCAGGCTGAGGCGGCACGCGTGCCGCCAGCGACCATCACGAGGCTCATCGGCAGTGGCGTACTCGATCGGGTGGCGCACGGCGTGTACCGGCTCGTCGGCGTGCCCCCGGCCGACCAGCTGGACCTGCGCGCCGCTTGGCTCCAGCTCGCACCCGAAGTCCCGGCCTGGGAACGGATCGCCGAGCAGGGTGTTGTGTCCCATCGCTCAGCAGCAGCGCTGTACGGCATCGGCGACCTTCCGGCCGACCGCCACGAGTTCACCCTGCCCGGCCGCAAACAGTCCCGGCGCCCGGACGTCCGGCTGCACATGGGACGACTCGACGACGGGGAATGGATCGCGGTTCGCGGCCTCCCCGTCACCAGGCCGGCGCGAATCGCGGCCGATCTGCTCACGGAGCGGACTGACCCGCAGGCGGTCGGCCAGCTCGTGACAGACGCGATCCAGGGCGTCTTCGACTACCCGGGGACGATCGCCCAAAGCCTGACGCCGCACGCCTCGCAGCTTGGCTTGCGCAAGGCCGATGGCCTGGCCACACTCCGCTGGCTTCTCGAGCTGACCGGTGATCCGCACGCTGGCGAGTGGCTTGCCCTCGCTGAGGAATCGCTGGGCCACTCACGGGCCGGAGCGCGTCCATCATGACGGCCGACCGCGGCTACGCGAGCCCGGCGGCGTTCCGTCGTGCCCTCACCGACCGGCTCAGAGCACTGGCGAAGGAGGGCAAGTGGACACTGACGCAGCTGCAGCGGCCCGTCAGCGGAATAACTGTTTCGGGGTCGGCGGGCCCATGAGCGGCAGCCCGTCCGTGGAGTCCGGGCGGCCGGTGCGAACGTTCCTGAGGCATGCGGAGATTTCAGCCTCTCAGATAGGAGACGGCCATAGCCACAACCGACCCGGCCACGCCGATGAAGGTCAGCGCCAGGACGGTGCGGGACAGCCAGCCGCTGCGGGCGCCGCCCATCGCCCCGCGGTCGGCGGCGATGCGGTTGATGATCCAGATGAGCGGGACGGAGGCGATGCCGTTGAACACTGCGGCGAACACCAGGAAGCGGATGGGATTGACGCCGATGAAGTTGAGGCACAGGCCAATCACCATGGCCGCGGCGATGACCCCGTAGAAGTACCGGCCCTGTCTGGGTTTGAGGTCAAGGCCCTCTGTCTTTCCCCTGGCCTCGCTCAAGGCGTAGGAGGTGGACCCGGCCAGGACGGGGATGGCCAGCATCCCGAGGGACACGATGCCTAAGGCGAACAGACCCTGGGCGATCTCGCCCGAGTGCGGGAACGTCTTCACCAGCGGCTCCAGTGCCCGCGCGGCGTCCGCTGCAGTGTTGATCGTGGTGACGTGGGCGGTGTGCAGCACCGTTGCGGCGACGATGATGATGAACCAGGTGGTGGCTTTCGAGAAGAACATCCCGATGCCATTGTCGGTGCGCAGATCCCGAAGTGATCTCTTGACTGGCCGCCCGGTATTCTCTTCCACTTCCTGGGACGTCTGCCAGAAGAACATGTACGGGCTGATCGTGGTGCCGATGACCGCGGTGATGACGTAGAAGAAGCTGGCCGAGAACTCAATGTGGGGCACGAAGGTGGCCCGCACGATGGTTCCCCACGGCTCGGGGACCAGGAACGCCGTGATGGGGTAGGCCAGCAGCGATACTGTCAGCCACTTGAGCACCTTGGCGTACCTGCGGTAGCTGACGGCGACCTCGAGGACGAGGATGATGGCCGTGAAGACGACCATCAGGACCGCCGCCGGAATAGGGATGATCAGCGCCGCGGCTCCGCCGAGTGCGCCTATATCGGCGCCGATGTTGATGACGTTCGCGGCCGCCAGCAGCACGACCAGCAGGCGCAGGATGCGCAGGCTGTACCGGTTCTTGATGTTCTGGCCCAACCCGTGGCCGGTGATGTTGCCGATCCGGTCGCACGCCTCCTGCACGCCGATGACCAGCGGCAGCATCCACAACGCGGTCCAGAGCTGCCCGTAGCCGAACTGGGCGCCAGTCTGAGAGTAGGTCGCAATGCCCGATGGATCATCATCGGCGGCCCCAGTAACCAGGCCAGGACCGAGTATCCCGAGCACATGACGGAGAGTCGGGCGGCGGACCTGCTGGCGGCCAGCGCCATCCGGCCCGCTCGACGACTCTAGCTGGCTACCCACGGCAGCTGTGCTCTGCGGCGGCGGGTCGCGGTCGGCCATTACCGGCTGCTCGATCTGGCGAGCGTTAGCCGGTGATAGCGAGGTCGTCGAGCATGCCGGTGACGCCGCTGCTGGCGGCGGCAACGCCTTCTGATGGTTGTACCCACTGGTCCCGCCGCGCGGACCTGTCGCCCAGCCGCGGCAGCCTCCAGGTACCGGGCATAGCTCCGCACGTGCCGTTAAGCGCTGCGTCTCCGTTCAGGGCCTTCATGTTGATATCTACAGGATCGACAGCGACTCGGTGTCCGTGCTGCCCGCGCCTCGCGGACTTCCTCGTCGCTGCCATAGCAGGCTCTCCTCTCCGTGGCCATTGGCGCGACGGGCTGCCGTCCGTTAGCTTCCTGCACCTGCTGGCTCTGGCTGCACGGCAACGCCGACGTGGGACGGGCCGCTCGCGGCCGCAATGCCAGGGTCAGCCGCGTTGCGCGCTCTTGAGCTCGAATGCGAGCACGATCTCGGTGATGCCCCGGAACATCGCCAGCAGCCCGACCCAGATGATCAGCAGCACGGCGGCGACGGGGACCGCCTGCTGGGAGGCCCAGAAGCCGATCAGGATCTCCAGGATGCCCGCGACCACGCCCAGCCACCAGACGCCGTTGATGATCCTGGACTCGATTGAGGTGATGAGGTCGAGAGCCCCTTTCAGGATCAGCAGCAGCCCGATGACGGCGGCCAGGGCCCAGAAGGTGCCGTACGGGTTGGCGAAGGCCCAGATCGCGCCGACGAGGAACACGATGCCCATCAGGACGTGCGCCCACTGTCAGCGCCGCCGCACGCCAGCGATCAGGAATTCGCTCAGCATCGCGCCCAGGAAGACCACTCCGAGGAGGATCCCGATCGTAGCCGCCGACGCGGTCGTGAACCTCAGCACGATCGCCGCAATGACCAGCCAAACGAGCCCGGTCAGCAGCAGCATCCACCACGGGCCTGGCAGCTGCCAGAACCGAGCCCGCGCCTCGGCCATGCCCTGCCCGTATCCCTGCTGGGTCTGCTGGTTGGTTCTCATTTCGCTCCCCTAGGCTCTGGTGCGCGGCTAGCTGCCGCGCGGCGGGCAGCCGGGCCGCCTGCCTTCTCGATAGCGTCCGGCGCCGGGTGCTGGCGGTGGTCCGCGCTGCCCAGGTGAACGCACGAACCTGTCACCCCGCGGCCCGATCAGCGACCTCCAGCCGCGCCAGGATCGACGGCGGCCACCGGCCCAGAGCGACTGCGCGCCGCCGTGGTCGGCGCTGCACAAGATGGGTTCGGCGGAGATCCGGTCCGGTTCATCCGGTGACTACCAGGTCATCGCGGACATTCCTGACGCCCATGCCGTACCAGGCGGCGTCGATCACCGTGCCGTGCTCGGCCCAGTTGCGGACGTGGCCGGTGAGCGTGACTGTACCGTCGCTGGCCTGCACCTGGACGTCGCTACCATCTGGGATCAGCGCGTACCGGTTGAGGGCGTCCTGGACCAGCATGGTCACATCCGCGGCTTCCTCGTCGCTGAAGATCTCGATGTCGTCGGTGATGTTGCGTACGCCCGTCAGCTCGGCGATGGCCCTCTCGGCCGCGTCCCGCTCGAAGCGGTAGCTCACCATGCCGGTCAGCCAGATATTGCCGTCGGTCGCGCTGGCCTCGACATTGTCCGGGACGGTGACGGTCGTCGCGAGCGCGTTGTTAGCTGCCGTGGTGAGCAACGGGTCGTCCCGGTAGTGGGCGGGCGGCAGCACCACCATGAGGTGGTTATGCACTTTGGTGACGCCCTGCACCCGCTTGGCCGCTGCGGCGGCCTCCAGGGACTGCGGGTAGCTGGGTACGGTGCCGTTCAGCGCCACATCCCCGTTCATGTTCTTCACGGTGATGCCTGACTCATCGACCAGCGGGTCGAACTCCAGTTCCTTCTGGACCGCTTCGCGGATGTCCTTGGTCGCTTTGACTGCTTCGCGGATGTTCTTCTTCGGTGCCACGGCCGGGTCCCCCTCCTTGCCAGCAGGCTGCTACCGCCCCTTCGCTCGGTTCTACCCGGCGGCACCAGCCGGCACTCCAGCCGTCGGGGGCGGTGTACGCGCCCTCACAGGCGGCCCCGCGAGTGACAGCGGTCCTCGCCGCCTGGCCTACCGGCTGTCAACTACTGGCTGCCGCTGCAGGCCGGCGGCGTGGCCTGCGCCCGCATCAAGCCGGCGGACGTAGACTTCCGGGTTGCCGCCGCCAGGGCCGGCGGCGAGCTTGCTGGCAGGGGGATCCTTTACGGCGTGGCCGCAGCCATCCACGCGGCCGGAAGCCCTCGGGTCGCGGTGACGGCGGCACATTGGCTGGCGCTGATGAACGGCATCCTGGCCGTGTTCAGCCTGCCGGGCGCGCCGCTGAACGGTAGCCGGGTGCTGCGCGCGGTGTTGTGGCGGCGCTGAGGCCACCGCGACAGGGCGGAACGGGGCAGGTCCTCGCCGCGGTCATCGTCGGGCTCTGCGTCGGCGAGGCGCTGGGCTACCAGTCCTGGACGGGCTATGGCTGATCCTAATCGGCTGGTTGCCCATCACCGCGGCAGCCGCAGAAGGCCAAGCCTCAGCGGCGCGCGCCCGCGCTGGCCGGCCTGCGGTTCGCCGACGTCATGACAGCGCACCCGGAGCGCGCCTCCGGGTGCCACAGTGTCGAAGAGTTCGCCCAGGAGGCAGCGCGATCGCGGCAGGAGGCGTTCCCGGTCGTTGGCTTCAACGGGCAGCTCACCGGGATCGTGCTGCTCAGCCAGCTAGCCCGGATCCCCTAGGACACTGCTGAATAAGGCTGCGTGTTGCCGGCCAGGTGTTCGAGGTGCGTGGGATGATCTTCTTATGCAGGGCAGAGAGCGGGCGGATCGGCAGTTACTGGATGCGGCTGCGCTGGTGGGGCATCTGGTTCCGGAGGGCAGCGTGTTCGCGTTCTTGGCCCGGCACCGGGGTGAGGTGTTCGGGCCGGAGTTGTTCGCGGACTTGTTCCCGGCCTCGACCGGGCGGCCGAGTCTGCCGGGGGAGGTCGCGGCGTCGGTGCTGGTGCTGCAGGCATTGCATGACCTGTCGGACCGGGACGCGGTCGCGGCGGTGCGCTGCGACCTGCGGTGGAAGGTCGCCTGCGGGCTGCCGCTGGATCATGAGGGGTTCCATCCGACCACGCTGACGTACTGGCGGCGGCGGCTGGCCGCCTCGGACCGCCCGGACCGGATCTTCGAGGCGGTGCGGTCAGTGATCACCGCGACCGGGGTGCTGAGCGGTAAGACGATGCGGGCGCTGGACTCGGTGGTGCTGGATGACGCGGTGGCCACGCAGGACACCGTCACCCAGCTGATCGCGGCGATCCGCCGGGTCGGCCGTGAGGTCCCCGGCGCCGCCGCGATCATCGCGGAGCAGTGCCGCGGCCACGACTACGCCGATCCCGGCAAGCCGGCGATCGCCTGGGATGACAAGGACGCGCGGGACGCGCTGGTCTCCGCGCTGGTGACCGACGCCGCCGTGGTCCTGGGCGCATTCGCGGCAGCTGACCTGGAGGACGTCGCGGCGCGGGCGCTGGCGCTGCTCGCGCTGGTCGCCGGGCAGGACGTCGAGCCCGCCGAGGGCAGTGACGGCACGGACGGGCGGTGGCGGATCGCCCGCAAGGTCGCCGCTGACCGGGTGGTGTCCACCGTCGACCCGGACTCCCGGCACGCGCACAAGAGCACGCACAGCCGGCAGGACGGCTACAAGGCTCACGTGGCGGTCGAGCCTGACACCGGCCTGTTCACCGGCGGCAGCCTGACCCGGGCCAGCGGCGAGGCCAGCCACGAGGCCGCGGTCGGGCTGGAACTGCTGGCCGGCGAGGACGCCGGGCCGCTGGAGGTCCTGGGTGACACCGCCTACGGCACCGGCCAGGCCCGCGCGGGCCTGGCCGCCGCCGGGCACACCGCGATCATCAAGCCCGGGCCGCTGCGCCCCGCGGTCGCGGGCGGCTTCACCATCGACGACTTCACCGTCGACGAGCAGGCTGGAACAGTGACCTGCCCCAACGGCGTGACCCGGAGCATCTCCCCGCGCCGCGAGGTTACCTTCGGCGCGGCCTGCACCGGCTGTCCGCTGCGCCCGCGATGCACCACCAGATCCAAAGGCCGCCACCTGCACCTGAACCCGCACGATGCGATCTTGCGGCAGGCCCGCCGTGACTGGGCCAGCAACCAGCAGCTGCGTGACACCTACCGGCAGCACCGGCCCATGGTCGAGCGGTCCATCGCCTGGCTGATCGGCCCCAAGAGCCGCTGCCGCCAGCTCCGCTACCGCGGAACGAGCAAGAACAACCAGTGGCTGCACCTGCGAATGGCCGGCCTCAACCTCCGGCGCATGATCAACCTGGGCTTGCAGCCCAAGGCCGACGCCGGCTGGATCATCCCCGATCCCGCCTGAAACCACCACAACGGCGCTCGCTGCAGGCCACGATCAACTGGACCGCCAGCCCGGCAGCGCGCAAGCTCGCTTACGCCGGAAGGACGACCACGTTGCCGGCCCGCACAGCCTCGGCTTACCTGCCGCACAGACGGCCTTGTCGGCGCCCTCCCGTCCAGAAACCCCCTTGTTCAGCAGAGTCCTAGGGTGAGCGGACCCGGCTGCGGCTGGACCAGGCCCTGGCCATCCCGCCCGGCTACCGCGCCGCGCCTGACGAGCCGGCCGACCCGCTGGCGGACCGAAAACCGCTCGACGGCGAGGTGGCCGCAGTCGTGCTCGCTCGGCAGCCAGGCGACGAGCATGGTGACAGTCAACGACCTTCAGCGCGCGCTGCGACGGAAGGCCCTGACCAGTAGCAAAACCTGACCGCGCAGGACTTATCTGGGTCAGTTGAATGGATCAGGTCAGGCCAGCTTGGTGTTGAATTCAGGAGCGCCTTGCGAGAGATCGTCGACGGCCTTCTCTAGCCGGGGCGCCGTGCCTGCCAGAGTGGCCGAAGTGGTGACGCTGGGCCTCGAACTGCCGCCGGGCGTCCGCCCAACTGTCGCGGAGGCGATCCATCAACGCGGTCAGCTTGTCGCTAGCCTCCATCCCGCCCAGGTGCATCTGAACCTCCAGATCCTCAGTGCGCCCCTGCCACTGGTCAAGCTGAGCCTTGGCCAGCTGCTTGCAATGGTCGGCCTGCTAGGCCCGGAGCGTGTCGATCTGGCCCTGCGCGTGCCAGTGTGGTCTGAGTTAAAGACGTGCTTGTGATGGGTATGGGGCGATGGCCCAGGACTTGTGTCCACCAGGGGAGCGGCCAGGTCGCGGCGGCAAAACCGTGACGAACATCAACCCGACAAGGAGACCCCATGGCTGACAACGACCGGCTGGTCCTTTACGCCGCTGCATTCGACAGCGTGACAGCCGCGCAAGGAGTACTCGACGCCATCGAGCAGCTCCGCATGGACGAGCTGATAGGCAAGTACGACGCAGCCGTCATCGATAAACAGGATGGTAAACCGCACATCGTCAAGCGGGTGGACCACCCGCGCATGCGCGTCATCCCGGAGTGGTTCGGCGGCGGGGCCCTGCCTCGCGAGGAACTTCACGAAGCGGCCGAGCAACTCACAGCTGACAGCGCAGGGCTGATCGTGGTGGGCGAGCCAACCATCGAGAGGGCAGTCGACAACGCGCTCACCGGAACCGACAGGGTCGTCAAGCACCAGGTCGACGCGGCGGTCGACCAGATCACCAGCGAGCTGCAGGAAGCTCTCAAGGACTGACTGACCAGCGGCATCGGGCCGCGGCAGCGGTGGGTCGCCTGACGTCCCGCTAGGGCTTATCCGGCGGCGAGAAGGAAGCGTGCGGAACAGTGAGCGTTCAGGAGTCTGAGCCGGTGCGGGAGCGCATCGACGCCATCAAGCCCCGGACCTGCCCATTTCGCAGCTGAGGCCCGCAGGGAAACATGCAAGCAGGTCAGGGCGCGCATCGATCAGGTCAAGGCAGATATGGCTGCCCATCAGGAGCTCGGCCCATGCGAAGGCCAGGCAAACCGCGGATCGTGCGCAAAGCCAGTGGCAATCGATAACGGCGGACGCCGCCGCGAAGATGCGGGACGTTCAGGAGCGCATCGATCGCGAGCGCGACGAGCGTGACGTGAAGAAGCAGAGCATCACGCCGAAGCGGCCGAGGAAGGCGCCTTGGATGCGGTGGACTTCGCCTGGTGGGCGGTCGGGAACGCGCGGCCCGGCGTGCTCGACGCTGCAGATGCCCGCGCGTGGGCCGACGAATGGGCGAAAGCATCCCAGGCAAGCTGATCCGGCTGGCCTGTTCTTGGCCTCATCCGGATCAGGAACAGGCCAACGGCGGCGGCTCCTCCTCGGACTAGTCGCGGCATGGATCATGGCAGGAAGACGAATGGCAAGGGAGGCGCGATAGACATTCCCGGTGTACGTCCTCCCCGTCCGAGAGGAGACACGTGATGGCGAAAGCCACAGATATACGTAAGGCGGTCGAAGACGAGCTAATGGAGGACAGGCTGGTCGACGCAGCTGCCATCACCGTCAGGAACCTCAACGGGGTCGTGGCGCTCAACGGCACGGTGCTGAGCTATCCGCAGCACCTGGAAGCTGCAGCAGCGGCCCGGCGCGTTCACGGGGTGACCAATGTGCACAACCACCTGGAGGTGGCGTTGCCGAGGCAGAACTACCGCGACGACGCCATGCTGACCACCGCAGCGAACAACGCGATCGCGGCAAGCAACACAGTGCCCGAAGGGGTCGAGGCAATCGCCAGGAATGGCTGCATCACACTGACTGGCATAGTGCAGTACCGCAGCCAATGCGCCGCCGCCGAATCAGCCATCAGCGGGCTGACTGGTGTCCGCAACATCAAGGACAGGATCGAGCTGCAGTTCGACGTGGACCCGGCCGATGTCAGGCGGCTGGTCCAGCAGGCCCTCAACCGCCATCAGGTATCTGCCGATGACAGTCGTGTCGTCGTCGATGCCAGCGGCAACACCGTCACACTCATGGGCCGCGTGCGGACCCAGGCGCAACGAGACGCGGTGGTCGGCGCCGCATGGCTCGGACACGGCGTGATGGCCGTCCTCGACGAACTCGAGATCACCACGGGTTAAGCGCCCACCACGCTTACCACCACCGGGGAGGCGCTTACCCCAACGCCGGGCTCGACCCGCCAAGGCCGGCGATGACGACTGGTCCTACCGACCGGGCAGCGGCGATCAGCGGGCTGGCCAGTGGCTCAAGCTCAGGCTCAACGGCGACCAGGGACGGCCAGCCGAAAGTACGGAGACACGATGTCGCCACGCGAGACCCAGAGTGGGCCGCAGCGAGTCCCGCTCCGGCACCGGAAGCGGGTCCAGGTTGGCCGCGTACGGAAGCACGAACTGGTGCAGGCCGCCATAACCCAGCTGTGTCTCCGGCTCGACTCCCGTCAGCCGGGCGATCTGGAAGCCGCCCGCCGTCGCCGCGCCAACTGCTTCGTCGAGCAGCGCGGTCTCGCCCACCCGCGCTTCGCCGCACAAGACCGGGCGCCGCTGAAACCTTCTCCAGCCATGGCCAGCAGCCCGCCGAGCGCCTCAACTTCTGCAGACCGGCCGAAAAACGCCATACCGACGCCCCTCCACCCAGCGGGTCGGGCGCGGCTTCCTCGAAACGGGGGATGTAGCGCCGTTCGACTACTGCGCGCTCATTGTGAGCATACTCAGCGCGACGCCATGACAGAGGCCCGGCCCGGTTGTGAGGGAGATGCGGTGGACAAAAGCGGAGACCACCTCAAGGCCGGCCAGCTCGGCACCGCCGACGTGACGGCCTCGACGGTCGCGAACATCGGGCCGGGGATCGACTTCTACTTCGGGTTCGGCGTGATCGCGGTAACCGCCGGCGTGGCTGCGCCGCTGACGATTCTCGCCGCTACCGTGGCCGTCGCACTCCTGGCTTTCACGGTGGCCGAGTTCACCAGGGCGGAGCCTTCAGCGGGGAGTTTCATCACCTATGTGGAGACCTCGCTGGGAGCGAGAGCCGGCGTCGCTACGGCCCTGCTGGTCACTGTCGGGTACACCGTCGCTATCGCGGCAGTGTTCACCATGTCGGGCGGGATGGTGGCGATGACGCTTGTCGCATTACACCTCCTGGCATCCGCCGTGGGGGCCACTATCCTTCCTCCTGACCGCGGGCGCGATCTGGCTGACCGCACGCGGAATAAAGCTGTCAACCGGCGCGGTCGGCGCGGCCGTGGTCGTGCAGGTGGCGATCATGCTCGCGGTCTGCGCCCTGGTCCTCGTCGATCAGCGTGACCATCTGTCGGGCATACCGTTCTCCTGGGCGCACCTCACCGGTGGCCTGGCCGGCCTGTCCGCAGGCTTCCCGCTGGCCCTCTTCATGTTCATCGGCTGGGAGAACGGACCTGCGCTCGCCGAGGAAAGCCGCGACCCGAAGCGCACCATTCCGAGGGCTCTGTACATCTCGGTAGCGATTGCGGCCGCCCTCCTCGTCATGTTCGCCTACGCGACCGTCACCGGATTCCGCTACGACGTCTCCTCCATCGGCCGCTCATCTGTCCCGTTCCTCACCGTGGCCGATCACTATCTCGGCGGGGCGGCCGTGCTGGCATGGATCGCCGGGATCGTCTCCATCCTGGCCACCCTCGTCTCCGGAGCAGACTCCCAATCGCGCATGCTCTTCGACGGAGGCCGGACCGGCCTACTGCCAGCAAAGCTCGGCCACATACGCGCGCGGTCCGACACCCCGGTGAATGCGCTGCTTTTCATGGCGGTCGCCGGGCTCGGGATCATCGGCGTCTGGTGGGTCATCCGCCTGATCACCGGCCACACGCGATCGATGAACCCAGTCGGCCTGTATGCCGAGTGCTCGACGATGGCGACGATCGTGATCCTGTTCGTCTACTTCCTCACGATGCTCTCGCTACCCGTGTTCATGTGGCGCCGCCACCGAGACTCGTTTTCGCCGTTCCGCCACGTGGCGATCCCGGCCCTGGGGTCCATCACGCTCATCGTCCCGTTCGTCGAGCTGTGCCAGCCCGGTCAGCCCGCCCCCTACAGCGTCTTCCCGTTCATCGCACTGGCGATCGGGGCAGCGGCCGCCGTGATCGCCTGTGTTGTCGTTCACCGGCACCCGCGCACCGGAGCGGGCGAGGGCCGGGCCGCATCGGGATCCTGAGCCGGCAGGCATGCGGCAGTTAGCGCGCGACTGCCCGCGAGGCGCGGCCAGGCGCGGCCAGAGGCGGCGATCGTAAGCAATGGCAATGCCTCTGACGTGCGGCAACGTCGTTGACGCCCACTTCGTAGCTCGCGCGCTCAGTTGTGGTCCTGGATGCCGTGGGTTCGAATCCCATCGCTTACCCCGATGTGATGTCGCAAGACATCGAGGACACCCCGAACCCACGTCATGGTTCGTTGTTCTTCTTTTGCGAGCGGAGCGGGCGGGGGGTTCCGGGCGTGGGTCCGGTTGGGCGGCCGGTGGGCTGGTAGTTGCGGCTCGGATCCAAGGTGAGGTCGCGGAGCAGTTCGCCGGTGGCGGCGTCGATGATCCGGATGTGCAGGTCCTGGACGAGCATGAGGACGCGGGTTCCGGCGTGGGTCCGGCCGATGCCGATGTGGTAGAGCTTGCCGCCGGTGCGCAGGGTGACGGTGCCGGTGGTACCGATGATGTCGGTGCGGACGCGGTCGTGGGTATCGGCGGTGCGGCTGCCGGGTGCGGCTTTGGGCCGGGCGGTGCAGGCGGTGGCGGGGGTAGACCGGTGGGCCAGGGACCGGTGCGGCAGGCGGGTGTTGTAGAGGTCGGTGAAGGCGTCGAGCTGGGCCTGGAGCTGGGCGAGGGTGGCGGCCGGGTCCTGGGCGCGCAGCCATTTCTGCAGGGTCTGCTGGAATCGTCCGGCGCTTGCCCTGGGTCTGGGGGTGGCTGGGCCGGCCGTTCTTCTGGGTGACGCCCAGGCGGCGCAGCTCGTGCTCCAGGCCGTTGCGTCCGCCGCGGCCGCCGGAGAACCTCGTGGTGCAGACCATTCCGTTGTCGGTCAGGGTGGACGCCGGGGTGCCGTAGGCGGCGACGGCCTCGCGGAAGGTGGCCAGGGTGACCTCGCCGGTGGTCACGGGGCAGGCGGTGACCGACAGCGCCAGCCGGGAGTGGTCATCGAGCCAGGACACGATCTCCACTTCCTTGCCGCCGGCCAGGCGCCAGTGGATGAAGTCGGACTGCCACCGCTCGTTCGGCAGCCCGGCGACGAACCGGATGTAGGACGACTTCGGCCGCTTCTTCGGCTCGGGAGTGACTAACCCGGCCCGGGTCAGGTACCGGCTGACCGTCGCCGCCGATACCCGGATCTGGTGGTGGTGCTCCAGGTGCCAGGCGATGGTGTGCGGCCCGGCGTCCAGGCCCTGCCCGGACAGCCCCTTCCGCAACTCGGTGATGAGCTGGACAGTCTCGTCGCTGATCGCGGCCGGGGACGTTCCCGGCCGCCGCGACCGCGGCTCGAACGCCGCCTCGCCCTCGGCCCGGTAGCGGGCCAGCAACGCGTAGATCCACGACCGGGCAACCCCGTAGGTGCGGGCCACCTCGCTTACCGGTCGCTTCTCGATAGTGACAGCAGTGATGACAAGCCGGGCTTTCGACATCCCCGCAGGCTCTGGCCCAGCTGTCTTGTATGTCGTGAGACACGCCGCTGCCCATGCCCGGTCTCAGCCACGGACCCAGCTGTCCTCGATGACTTGAGACACCTGTCCTCGATGTCCTGGAACTAGACACCATCGCTTACCCCGAAGAAACTGCAGGTCAAGAGCCTGCGTAACGGCCGCAAAGGCACGAACGACGCTTTCATCATGGCCGAGTTTCGCTGTGTCGGCCCGCTCCATCGAGTTAGCTCCCCAGCAGACTAGTTAGCTCCGCAGCAGATCGGCGAGGACTGCTGCTTCGCTGATATCGGGTTCCCTGGTCGCAGTGAGCAGCGTCAACTGCCGGTTCTTCGCAATTCCGCGCAAATGCGCCAGCGCGTTCGCCCGCTGGGTATCTTTCAGCTCCGTCCGGTAGCGGCGGCCGAACTCCTCGAAGCGGTCCGGGTCGTGGCTGTACCACTGGCGGAGCTCAGTAGACGGTGCCACGTCCTTGCACCACTCGTCGAGGGCCGCCTTGGCCTTTGTGAGCCCGCGCGGCCAGATCCTGTCAACTAGCACTCGGGTACCGTCGCGAGAATCCGGCTCCTCATACACGCGGCGCACCCTCACCATCGGCGTCGCCATCGCCTCCCCCTCCCCCGCAGGAGTCATAGTAGGACCCAGGCCCGGCGTGGTAAGCGGTACCTTTCTGGGTAACCCGTTTCCTTGCTGAGCGCGGTCCTTCGCTGGATGGGAAGCTGCGCGAGGTCCCGATTGATTCGCCAGTCATCCAGAACGCGCGCCGTGCGCACGGCAGACCGGCGCAGGCGTGTCCGGCTGCCGACCTGAGGTGCAGTTATGGCTGATGAGGTGGTCCCGGTCGACTGGGCCGGCCCGCAGGCGGTCGTGACGCTTCCGGAGCACATCGACGTGTCCAGTGCGGGGAATGTCCGAGAGGTGCTGTTGGCGGTCATTAACCGGGGCGCGGCGGTACTGATCGTGGACATGGCTGCGACCGAGTCCTGCGATCACGCGGGAGCCGAGGCTTTGGCCCGCGGTTACCAGCGTGCCCTGGTCAACGGAACGCAGATGCGACTCGTGATCCGCGCGCCGGTTGTCAGGCGAGTGATCGCAATTGAGGGCCTGGACCGGCTGATCTCTGTCTATCCCACCTTAGAGGCGGCGATCGCGGCCGGGACGCCCAGGCTTTCCGGTTCCTCCTTGCCGGGCGACGGCCGGACGCGGCGGGCGAAGGATGAGGATCCGCGCGCGGCGTCGATCACCCCGGCGGTCCTCTGGCAACTCATTGACGCCCTGGGCGATGGACTACTGCTGACTAATGATGACGGCACGATCGTGGCGGTTAACAGGCGGCTGTGCGAGATGTTCGGCTATGACCAAGCGGCGCTGACCGGGCGAGCACCTGAGGTACTCGTTCCGGCCGACCTGCGAGATGATCACCGGCGCCACCGGGCCGCCTATACAGAGGCACCGCAGGCGCGGGCAATGGGCGAGCGGGCGCGCCTTGTCGGGCTACGTCATGACGGGGTCACATTCCCGGTGGAGATCAGCCTGAGCCCGGTGCCAACTGCGACCGGCCACCTGATCCTCGCGGTGATCCGGGATGCTACCGACAGCCGCCGGCGCGAGGACCTGGCAAACCTGGCCCAAGCTTCGGTCACCGAGCAGACCCAGCGCGTCCAGGAGCTGCTTGACCGGGTTGTAGGCAGCCTGTTCCGGGTCGGAGTCAGCCTGCAGAACGCCGTTGACCTGCCCCGCGACGTGGCCCGTGAGCGCATCACCGACGCTATTCATGACCTAGACAAGACGATCCACGACATCCGCGACCACGCCTTTGCCACGCGGCGCAGACAAGTGCCGCCGCCTGATGCCGCACCGGCAAATGGCGCAAGCTAGTGACTGTTCAGCAGCGCGCCCAGCGGGTTAAAGCACCTCCGTCGGTGACGGCGGGTCACCTAGCCAGCGACATTGGTCGTCATATCGCGGCGATAGACCCGCGATACGCCGCTGGCCGCATAACCGGATTACACGGACAGTCTGCCCGCGCACCGATAGCGGAAAATACACATTTAGGAGCTAACCGGTCGGTTCAGCGCGAATCCAGAACCGCAGACGGCCGACCCGCCCGGACGTGACCTAAGCCACTGTCTGTTCCTGAGGTCAGTGACCATGGTGGAGAAAACGTGGACGGTTACTGACGAGCGGCCCCCGCTTCCGTACCGGGTCGCGGCGCGGGCACTGGCCCGCTGCGTGGCGAGGACGGGGTCGGCTGCTATGGCAGCGGCAGACACGCCTGTCTGCCCGGCACGTAGGTACACGGCTGCAATTCGGAGCGCAGTCTGGGTGCAAGCCCGTTGCGCTGGCGAGCCACGGAGACCCTCATGTCACAGGGCGATCATGCCGCCGCTCCGGCTCCGCTAGACGGCGAGGAGAGCGTGGACGCAACGGAGCCGGTCAGCAGGCTGCTTCGTGATCTGCGGACGTCCGCTTCCGGGCTGTCCCGCCGGGAGGCAGACCGTCGCCTGGTCGTTTATGGCCCCAACGAATTGCGGAGGAGTGGCGGACGGCATCTCTGGCGTGAACTCGGCCGCCAGTTCACCCATCCGCTTGCGCTGCTGCTTTGGGCCGCGGCCGGCCTGTCTTGGCTAGCCGGAATCATCGCTGTGGCCGTGGCCATCGTGATCGTCATCTTCCTGAACGCGCTGTTCGCTTTCGTCCAGGAACTGCAGGCCGAGCGCGCCGTCGAGGCACTGCAGGCATACCTGCCGCAACACGCCACCGTCCTCCGGGACGGGGAACGGGCGACCACCGAGGCGACGCAGATCGTGCCTGGCGACATCCTCCTTGTCACGGAGGGTGACAAGATCTCTGCCGACGGGCGACTGCTGTCCGGGACGATCGAGGTCGACGCCTCGACTCTCACCGGCGAATCCATGACGGTAGCTCGCTCCGCCGACTGGACCGACACGGGAGTGCCGCTGCTGGAGGCGAGGGACCTGGTTTTCTCCGGGACCACGTGCACCGGCGGTGAGGCCACGATCGTGGTGGTGGCTACCGGCATGCGGACCGAACTCGGCCGGATCGCTGCCCTGTCTGAGCGGGTTAAGTCAGAACAGAGCCCGTTGGAACGGCAGGTTCGCCGGGTTGCCTGGCTGATCGCAGCGATCGCGGTCATGATGGCGGCCGCCTTCCTGCCAATAGCAACGCTCGGCGCGGGCCTGTCGATCCCGCAGGCGATCGTGTTCGCGGTCGGGCTGATCGCCGGCAATGTACCGGAGGGCCTGCTTCCTGTCATCACCCTGGCGCTGGCGATCGGCGTGCGGGAGATGGTGCGGCGCGGCGCAGTGATCAAGCGGCTCAGCGCGGTGGAGACGCTTGGCTCCACCGACGTCATCTGCACCGATAAGACCGGCACGCTTACTCGGAACCGCATGCAAGTGGTGCGTCTTTGGGCCGGGCATGCGGAGCGCACACCCGGCAGCGAGCCAGTGCCGGCTTTGACTGCGATGGCGGCGGTAATGGCCGCCTGCAATAACGCCGAGCTGGATGGGAGTGCCGACAGCGGCAGTGCCTCCGGTGACCCGACCGAAATCGCGCTGCTCGCCTCGGCTGCCGGTCTAGGCCAGTCAGTCGACGCGGGGCTGCGTGACCAGAACCGGGCGGCTCAGTTCCACTTCGATCCTGCCCTCAAGCTGATGTCCACGGTCGACCGCTGCGGGGATGCACTGTGCGTTCACACCAAGGGCGCGCCAGAGGCGGTGGTGCAGCGATGCATCACCATCCAGCAGGCAGACGGATCGGTGCGGTCACTAGAGTCGGATACGCGTCGTGAGATCGCCGAGGTCGTCAACAGCTATGCCAGCAGCGGGCTGCGAGTGCTGGCGTTCGCTGAGAGCGTGCTTGGCACTGGCGGCGCTGCAGCAGGCCGTCGCGAGGACGTGGAGCGCGGGCTGTGCTTCCTTGGCCTGGCTGCGATGCTGGACCCGCCCCGGCCGGAGGTCCAAGACGCAGTTGCGCGCTGCCACAGCGCCGGGATCAGGATCATCGTCGTCACTGGTGATCACCCGCTGACGGCGGCTGCGATCGCCAGCCAGGTCGGCATCGGCAGCCGGGACTCGCCGGTGATTACGGGCGAGCGGCTCGACACGATGGCCGAGCGCGAGCTTGACGACCTGCTCCGGTCTGGCGATGAGCTGATCTTTGCGCGCGCCTCACCGGAGGCGAAGCTTCGCATCGCCGATGCGCTGCGGGCAGAACGGCACGTTGTCGCGATGACCGGCGACGGCGTCAACGACGCGCCCGCGCTTCGCCGCGCCGATATCGGAATCGCCATGGGCCGTTCCGGTACCGACGTGGCCCGCGAGGCGTCGACCATGGTGCTCACAGATGACAACTTCGCGACTATCGTGGCCGCCGTCCAGGCGGGCCGCAGGGTCTATGACAACATCCGCAAGTTCATCCTCTACATCTTCGCTCACAGCACCCCGGAGGTCGTCCCGTTCCTGGTCTTCGCGCTAGCCAGGGGCGCGGTGCCGCTGCCGCTAACCGTGTTGCAACTGCTGGCCTTCGATGTCGGCACCGAGACCCTCCCGGCGTTGGCGCTCGGCCGCGAGCCCGCCGAGCCCGGAATCATGGACCGGCCGCCCAGGCCGTCGGGCCAGGGCGTCATCAGCCGGGCCATGCTATTGCGCGCCTGGCTGTTCCTCGGCCTGATCGCTGCCTGCCTGCAGATGGGAGCATTCTTCTACGTGCTGATCCGGGCGGGCTGGCATCCCGGCGCGGCAACCGGCCCCGGCTCCTCGCTACACCACGCGTACCTGCAGGCAACGACGATGACATTCCTGTCCATGGTGGTCGCTCAGATCGGGACGGCGTTCGCGGCGCGGACCGAGCGTGCGTCGCTGCGTTCGGTAGGGGTGCTCTCCAACCCCCTGCTGCTGGCGGGCATCGGCCTGGAGCTGGTGCTGGCAGCCGCAATCATCTACTTCCCGCCACTCCAGCGTCTGCTTGCCACGGCTGCGCTGCCACCGAGCTTGTTGCTGATTACGGTCCCGTTCCCGTTCATCGTCTGGGGTGCCGACGAGGTACGCCGCTACCTGCTGCGGCGACGAGCGGCGCGGTGACAGCGGTAGGCCGGGCCGAATCTGCGGATTACCGAACGCAGCGAGGGTAGGGTCTGCCTGTGATGCCCGACTTCAGGCCCATGGTCGCAGACCGGTACCGGCTCGATAGCCGGATCGCCGGCGGCGGCATGGGCGAGGTCTGGCGGGCGGTAGACACCGTGCTGGACCGGCCAGTGGCGGTCAAGCTGCTGCGCGCTGAGTATGCCGGGCATGCCGAGACGCTGGCCCGGTTCCGGGCCGAGGCCCGTCATGCCGGAGCACTGACCCATCCGGCCATCGCCAGGGTGTACGACTATGGCGAGACTGGCCATGGTCATCCTCCCTACCTGGTGATGGAACTGGTGGAAGGGCCGGCGCTGACTGCGGTCCTCAGCAGGGGCCCGCTGGACGCTGCGCGCACCATGGATGTGATCTGCCAGGTCGCTGCCGGACTGGAGGCCGCCCATTCAGCGGGCCTGGTGCACCGGGACATTAAACCGGGGAACTTGCTGATTGGCCCTGGTGGCCACGTCAAGATCACCGATTTCGGCATCTCGCATGCCGCCGGGTCCGCGCCGATTACGCGGACGGGCACGCTGATCGGGACGCCTGCGTACCTCGCCCCTGAGCGTGTCACCGGCGGGTCTGCGAGCCCGGCCAGCGACCTCTACTCGCTCGGGATCGTGGCCTGGGAGTGCCTGACGGGCGCCGCGCCGTTCACGGGACCGGAAATGGATGTCGCACTCGCGCACCGGGACCTTGCGTTGCCGCCGCTTCCACCCGGCGTGACGGCTCCAGTGGCCGCGCTAGTCGCCGAGTTGACCGCCAAAGATCCGGCCGCGCGCCCTGCTACCGCCGGCGACGTCGCCCGGCGGGCCGGTCAGCTCCGCGATGCGCTCGCCGGTGCACCTCGGCTGTCAGGAGGTTGGCCCGGTCAGGGCGATGCCGGGCCGGCAGAGCGCACGACTGCGACACTGTCCGCCCCGCATGCCATCACCTTGACCGGCGAGGAGCTGCCCGATCACTGGCTTGACCCGCCCGACGGCGCAGGCCGACGGCGCGGCGCGGCTTGGTGGGCGTTGCAGCCGTGGGTGTCGCCGCCGCATTGGCGGGCTGGCTGCTCACCGGCGGGCTCAGCCCAGCAGCATCGCATCAGCACACCGCGGCCGGACCCACCTCGCCGGCCGCGACTCGGGCCACTACGGTAGCCGTCAGCGCTGACGCACTGGTCGGGCAGCCGGTGCGAGCCGTGCGCAAGCAACTGCACAAGCTCGGCTTGCGAGTCCAGGTGAGGTGGCAGCCCAGCTACCAGCAGCCACCTGCAACGGTGCTGTCAGTGCAGCCCACCGGCCAGGTACCAGCTGGCAGCACTATCCTTCTCACCGCCGCTTTCGGCTCCCCCGGCCAGGACGGCCACGGTCACGGGCATGGTGGCGGAGACGGTGGCGGTGGCTGGGGCGGAAATGGGGGAGCGGCAACGGGGGCGGCGGCGACTGACCGGCTCAGTCGGGGTGATGAATGAACGCCCGAAAGTTGCATGATCCGCTGCCCCTGGGTCGTCCCGGCAACCACATCCCTGTAGCCTGCGCGGGTGTTCTTGCTGCGCAGGCCTTCTTCGGACGAGCTGGCCCGCCTGGTCGACGCGGAAAGCACGTCGGATCTGACCTACCGGGAGGTAGGGGCTACCGCTATCGCCGGACGCCCGGCCCGCCGGTTACCGTCACGATCGCTGGGCCGCGGAACTCGGCAGCTTCACCGCCGACCGGTTCGCCTGGGCGGCGGCAGCACTGGCTCACTGGCAGGTGCAGCGCGGCGCCGGATTCATCATCTATCCCGGATGTCCGGTCCAGGCCGACGCGACGTTCGCGCTCACCTTCCGGCTGGCTGCGAGTTACGTGGTTGCGACTGGCCGGATCGTCTACGTCACCAGTGAGCCGGACCGGTTCGGATTCGCCTATGGCACCCTGCCCAGCCACCCCGAGCAGGGCGAGGAAGCCTTTCACGTGTTTCGGCAAGGTTCTCGACTGCAGCTGGAGATTGTCTCCTTCTCCCGGCCGCGGCATCCGCTAGCGCGGCTAGGGGCGCCGGTAGCCCGCGCAGTGCAACTGAGTGTGACCCGCCGTTACCTGACCGCGCTTCAGCAGCACAACGAACCGCCGGCACCAGCGTAACTGCGTCCAGGAAGTGCCACAAACTGCAGGCCAGGGCGTAGTGTCCGGTTGTCGGCCCATCAGCCGGCATCGCGGCGGAACCGGTGGCACCGCGCGCAGCCGTAGCAGTCATCGCGCTCAAGGCGAAACCTAGACCATGACTAATGAGGGAAACGGAGCCGCCCTTCTCGGTCGGCTGCTGGCCAGCTGGCGGTCTGAGCTAGCCGACTGGGCCATCCCCGATCACATCACCGCGGCGGTCACCGAGTCGCCGTGGGTGCTCCCAAGGAGTGTCTTCAGCCGCCGGGCCGACAGGCTGGCCGCAACTCCGTCCGGCCCGTCATTCCGGCGAGCCTGGGATGCGCTCGACCCGCCAGGCAGCGTGCTCGATGTCGGCTGCGGGGCCGGTGCGGCCTGCCTGCCGCTGCTGGCGCGGTGCACGGAACTGACCGTGGTCGACAGCGAGCCGGACATGCTGGACCTGGTGGCGCAGCGTGCCGCGGCGGGCGGCGTAACCCCCAGGCTGATAGCTGGGCGGTGGCCCGAGGTGGCCGCGCAGTCCGGCGCGGCGGATCGTGGTGACCTGCCATCACGTCACCTACAACGTTCCGGACATAGAGCCTTTCCTGGCCGCGCTGACGGCAGCTGCCCGCCGCACGGTAGTCGTGGAGATGACGGCCCAACATCCGCTGGCCAGCCTCAACCAGCTCTGGCTGCGGTTCCACGGCCTGGCGCGCCCGGACCGGCCGACTGCTGCAGACCTGCTCGAGATACTCGCGGCCATGGGGATTGACGCTGGTCGCCAGCGCTGGCGCCGCCCCGGCGGCGCGGACTATGCCAGTTTCGAGGAGCTGACCGACGTGACCCGCCGCAGGCTTTGCCTGCCGCCGGAGCGGGCGGACGAGGTTGCCATCGCACTCGCCGAGTCGGGCATCGATCCACAGCACCCGGTCGACCTGGGCTCGTCTGGGCGTGAGGTTTTCACCATCTGGTGGGCCGGCGGGGCCTAGTCCGCACGCGTAGCAGCACCACAACATGAGTGGCAGCACCACAACATGACCTGAATCACGTAATCATTTGCCCTTCTCTTGCCACCGATTTGGATGAGGGGCCGTCTACCAGGTAGAGACGATGGGGACAGCGGATGGTGATAGGCGGATCTGATGGACGAGTGGCCAGAAGGCTGGTTCCGCGGGGAACAGCGCGAGGGCGGCGCCGCTAACTCCGGTGACAACGGGGCCGGAGGCTCGGATCAGTCAGTTGACAGGACGGTCAGCATTCCGGCGACGAATGCTGCCGGCCAGTACCAGGTCGGTCAGTATTCCGCCCAGGGCCCGGGGTCGGGCGGACCGGGTCGGGCAGCGCCACCGGGAGGCTGGCCAGCACAGCCGCCGGTTACCTCAAGCAGCGGGCAGGGCTCGCCTATCACCTCGCCGTGGTCCCCGTCAGGCCGTGGCGCCATCCGGGCCGGCTCGACGCGCTGGCGCCGTTGGCTGCGGCCGAAGCGGATCTTCGCGATCATCGCCGCCGTGATCGTGGTTCTGCTGCTGTTCACGGTCGGCACGTACTTCTACCTGAATTCCCAGCTGAACAAGTCCGACATCCTGGTCAGCTACCCCGGCCGTCCTGCGCCAGGTTCGGGGACGAACTGGCTGATCACAGGCTCAGACAGCCGCCAGGGCCTGACCAGGGCGCAGGAACGGGCGCTGTCCACCGGCGTCAACATCTCGGGCCAGCGGTCCGACACGATCATGATTCTGCATCTAGCCGGCGGGCGGCGGCCGACCCGTGCTGATCAGCATTCCGCGCGATTCTTACGTCAGCATCCCCGGCCACGGCATGAGCAAGATCAATGCCGCATTCACCTTCGGCGGGCCGAAGCTGCTGGCGCAGACCGTGCAGAACGCCACCGGGCTGTACATCAACCATTACATGGGGATCGGGTTCGGCGGCTTCGTCCGGGTCGTCAACGCAGTCGGCGGGGTCCGGATGTGCCTCGCCACGCCGCTGCACGAAGTCAGCTCCGGAGTGCACCTGAAGAAGGGCTGCCAGACGCTCAACGGCGGGCAGGCCCTGGCCTATGTGCGCGACCGGCATAGCTTCAATACCCAGGACCTCCAGCGCGAGCAGGACCAACGGCTGTTCCTCAAGGCGCTGCTGAAGAAGATGACGAGCACGGGGGTCATCCTGAACCCGTTCGAAGCCATCCCCGCCGCGAGCGATACGGCCAGCGCTCTGACCGTGGACCAGGGCGCCAGCCTGTATCAGCTGGTCGAGGTGGCCAGGGCCATGCGCGACCCGATCACCACGACGGTGCCGATCGCGACCGCGACCGCCATTACCCCGGCCGGGGAATCGGTCTTGTGGAACTCGGCTCAGGCCAAGCAGCTCTTTACCGCGTTGCGCACCGGCAGCAAGATCCCCAAGTCGCTGATCACCGGCTCGCGCCAGATCTGACGGCACGAGCGGGCGTCCGGAGCTGACTTTCCACGTTCCATCGATTTCGGCTCCCGCATACCTGGCAAATCGCCCACCAGAGCAGCCCAAATCGGTGGAACGTGGTTCTGGCTGTCACGCAAACCGCCCATATCGTGCGCGATCTTCCGTCCAGGCTCGCTCCCGGCGTGGTTTCACGGCTCCGGGAGGTCGCAATCTCGGGCAAATAGACCGCCGATGCCGCAGCGACGAGTACGAACGAGGGGCGCGCGTGATCTCATCCGCGCAGGCCAGCCTCAGCGGGTGTTCAGCTAACCTTCAGGGGGCAGGCGGACAATGGGGCCTATGAACAGCCAGCCCGATGGCAAAAGACAGCCGGATGCCAGGTTGCTTGTGGTAGAAGACGAGCCCAACATCCTGGAGTTGCTGGCGGCCAGCCTGCGCTACTCAGGATTCGACGTCGTCACCGCGGCAGCGGGCAACGAGGCCGTTCAGGCCGCGCAGCGGCACCGGCCGGACCTCATTGTCCTGGACGTGATGCTGCCCGACATGGACGGTTTCGACGTCATCCGGCGGCTACGCGGCGGCGGTGCGCAAATCCCGGTGGTGTTCCTGACTGCCCGCGACTCGACCGAGGACAAGATCCGCGGCCTGACGCTGGGCGGCGACGACTACGTAACAAAGCCGTTCAGCCTGGAAGAGGTCATTGCCCGGATCCGGGCCGTGCTGCGCAGGACCCGGGGCGACGGCAGCGAGCCGTCACCGCGGCTCAAGTTTGCCGACCTGGAACTGGATGAGGACAGCCATGAAGTCTGGCGGGCTGGCCAGCAGATTCAGCTCTCCCCCACCGAGTTCAAGCTGCTTCGTTACTTCATGGGGAATGCCAACAGGGTGCTCTCCAAGATGCAGATACTCGACCACGTCTGGGATTACGACTTCCGGGGTGACACCGGGATCGTCGAGTCCTACGTATCCGTGCTGAGGCGCAAGGTAGACACCACCGAGCCGCACCTCCTTCACACCCTGCGCGGCGTCGGCTACGTCCTGAGATTGCCGCACTCCTAGCTTGTCTATGTCGATGAACGACTCACCGAAACGCACCAGCTTCTGGCGGTCGGTCAAGGACCTGCCCGGCCGTGCCGCGCTGCGAGTCAAGCTCATTACCGCCCTGCTCGTGCTCGTCGGCCTAGCCCTCGTGGTGATCAGCGTCGCCGGCATCACGATCTTGAAGGGTGACCTGCTCAGCGGACCCGACAGTTATCTGGTCAACAGGATCCAGCCAGCTGCTCCGAGCTATGTCCTCGACTACCTCAACGGTGGCATTCAAGGAAACTCTCCAGGTACTGCTGTTGACTGGGTCTCGGGGGGGCACGTCCAGCAGGTCGTCCGGCCGATCAGCCAGGCCTCCGGACCCGCCTTCGGCTCCGGGGCGGGCCTTCAGGGCTCGCAGGTATACCTATCGGGCCCGCGCCTTCAGACGGATCCTTCCTGGCTAAGCGCCAACAGCAACAGGCTGATCACACTGCCATCTCAGTCCGGAGATCTTCGCTGGCGTGTATTCATGGAGCCGTTCGGGGTTTCGGTTGGGCGCAAGACGATCAACGGGACGATAGTCGTGGCTACAGACGTCACCAGCGCCTACACAACGATCGGCCAGCTCGTCCGAGTGGACTTGGTGGTGAGCGGCCTGCTGCTCGCTCTCTTGGCGGTGGTCGGCATCGCCGTGATCCGGGCCAGCCTGCGACCGCTACTGGACATCGAGAAGACTGCGGGCGCCATTGCTCGCGGTGACCTAAGTCGGCGGGTGCCGGAGCGAGATCCCCGGACCGAGGTCGGGCGACTCGGCCGGTCGCTGAACGCGATGCTGAGCCAGATCGAGACCGCATTCCAGTCGCGTACGCAGTCCGAGGCCGCGGCCCGGCGGTCAGAGGAGAGAATGCGCCAGTTCGTCGCTGACGCTAGCCACGAGCTGCGCACCCCGCTGACCGCGATCCGGGGATTCGCCGAGTATTACCGGCAGCGGGGCGGAATCGAGGCGGGCGCAGACACGGCCGGGCCTAGCGGGGCCAATGAGACCACAGGAGTTGTGCGCGGGATCGGTAGTGCCAGCGGGGCAGAGGACGCCGCTCGCAATGCTGCCAGTAACGGGGTCGCGCCCGAGACTAACGGCGCCAGTGCCGCCCGCAACGGTACCGGCCAGCTCGCGTCGGCTGACATGGACCGGATCATGCGGCGGGTAGAGCAGGAGTCCTCGCGCATGGGCGTGCTAGTCGAGGACATGCTGCTGCTGGCCAGGCTGGACCAGCAGCGCCCGTTTGACCGCCGTCCAGTCGACCTGCTGACGCTCGCGGCCGACGCCGTGCACGACGCCAGGGTCGTCGCGCCCAACCGGAACATCAACTTGACGGTGCGCTCGGGCGCGGCCCTGCTTGTGATCGGCGACGAGGTCCGGCTGCGGCAGGTCATCGGCAACCTTATGAGCAACGCCCTGTCCCACACGCCCGATGGCACGCCGATCGACGTCCTCATCAGGTCCGGCCATCTCGGCGAGGCGCGGACGGCGAGCGGTGCTGACGAGGCTGTTTCGGCCAACCAGCCGGGCCAGCGAAACCGGCAGCCAGCCGCCGTGCTGGAGGTCGCCGACCACGGCCCGGGACTGACCAGGGAGCAGGCCGAGCACGTCTTCGAGCGGTTTTACCGAGGCGACCAGGCCAGGACCTCGGCCGGGACGGGACTCGGGCTGGCCATTGTCGCTGCGCTCGTAACCGCACACGGAGGCGCCGCCTGGGTGCGCAGTCAGCCGGGCAGCGGGGCCACCTTCTGCATCGCACTGCCGCTGTCACCTGAGGCCGCGCAGGGCGCGAACGAGAGCAACGACGCGGACGAGGATGCAGATAGAGCCGACGCGGAGGACGTCACCGGCGAGCAGGCAGCCTGACCTCAGGCCGCCAGCACAGCCCGCTCAGGCCACCAGCACAGCCCGCGCGGCAGCTAGCGCCGACTCACGGTAGGACGCACCGAACAGGCAGACGTGAACAAGCAGCGGATGCAGCTGATGCAAGGGCACGCGGCCGCGCCAGCCATCGGCGAGCGGCGCGGCTTCGCAATAGGCGGTCATGATCTGGTCTAGGTAAGGCGCTCCGAACAGGGCAAGCATGGCCAGGTCGGTTTCCCGGTGACCACCGTGCGCGGCCGGATCAATCAGCCAGCCGCGGCCACCCGACCAGAGCACGTTCCCAGCCCAGCAGTCGCCATGGATGCGGCTCGGCAGCTCGTCCGGCCCCGCGAGCGCCGCAGACCGCGCGGCTGCCGACTCGATAAGCCGCACATCGGCCGCGCCGAGCGCGCCGGCGTCCCTGGCGATCCTGACATAGGGCAACAGCCGGTTCGCCGCATACCACTCGGGCCACCGGTGGCCGGAGACGTTCGGCAACGGCAGTCCGGCAATGGTGCCCGGCCATGGTGCACCGAACCGGCCGGCTCCGAACATATGCAAAGCCGCCAGTTCCCGACCGAACCTGACAGCGGCCTGCCCGTCAGATCCGCCCGCCGCTACCCACTCGGTGACCAGGCAGCCCGAATCGCAGCCCAGCACCGCAGGAACCGGTACCGCATTTGCCTCAGCCAGCCAGCGCAGCCCGCTCGCCTCGGCCGCGAACCCGTCTGGGCCCCCGTTCCCCTCAGAATCAGCGGACGGGAACGAAGCCAGCTTGGCAAACGCGGCATGTTCGTCCTCGGTCGTCAGGCGGTAATGCGTGACGCCGTGCCCGCCGCCGATGCTGCGCGCGTCAGTCAGGCCAGCGCCAAGCAGGCGCTCCAGCCGAGCCCGGGTCGCTGGGTCCACGACAGCTGCCGGGGACGGCTACAGCGCGGCCGCGAGCCCGCCAGGCCCTCGGCGGCGGCCTGCACCAGCTCGAAGACCTCGGCAAACTCGCCGGGCCTGCCGTCATAGGGATCGGGTACCTCCGCGCCCTCGGCGGAGTCCGGGTCGAACGACAGCATCAGCCGGATGCGGCCGTCCAGCCCTGGGTCGCGCGCCGCCATGCGCTGCAGGTTCGCCAGGTTGCGCCGGTCCATGGCCAGTACCAGGTCATAGCTATCGAGCCAGGACGGCTGAATCTGCCGCGCCTGGTGCCCGGATCCGTGGTAACCGCGCCGGGTTAGCTCGGCCCTGGCCCGAGCGTCCATCGGCTCGCCGACGTGCCAGTCGCCCGTTCCGGCGCTGCTGACGGTCACCTTGCCCGCCAGGCCAGCCCGTTCGAGTTCGTCGCGCAGCACTACCTCGGCCATCGGCGACCGGCAGATGTTGCCCAGGCACACCATGCAGATCGCGTACGGCCGCTGCGGATCGCGCGGTTCCGGCACGGTCGCTGAGTCGAGGCTGCCGGCCGTCACGGACACGCCAACATCGATGTCATGACTCCAGCATGCCCGATGCCCGGGCGAGGTCCGTCACCTGCCACGATGTACCGCATGGTCCCGACTGCTGCGTACCGGTCGCTGTCCTTCTGGCATGACACGGTGCCCGGCACCCTCGCGCCGGGCGACCCGTTGCCCGGCGACACCGAGGCCGACGTGGCCATCGTCGGCGCTGGATTCACCGGGCTGTGGACGGCCTATTACCTGGCCCGGCAGGACCCCGGCCTCAAGATCGTGATCCTCGAGCGGGAGATCGCCGGGTTCGGCGCGTCCGGCCGCAACGGCGGCTGGTGCTCGGCCCTGTTCCCGGCGTCCCTGGCCAAGCTCGCCAGGATGGCGGGGCGAGACTCCGCCATCGCCATGCAGCGGGCCATGCACGCGACAGTCGACGAGGTTGGCAAGGTCGCCGCGGCGGAAGGCATCGACTGCCACTGGGCCAACGGGGGCACCGTCATGCTGGCCAGGTCACCGGCGCAACTCGAACGGGCCAGGGAGGAAGTGGCAGAGGCACGCGAGTTCGGCTTCGGCGATGAGGACCTAACGCTGCTCACCGCCGCGGAAGCTAGCTCGCTGGCGGCGGCTTCAGGCCTGCTGGGCGGCACTTATACGCCACATTGCGCCGCCATTCACCCGGCCCGGCTGGCCCGCGGGCTGCTGGCAGCGGTGCGGCAGGCCGGCGTCAGCGTGTTCGAGCGAACGCCGGTCCGCCGGATCGAGCCACGGCGGGTCGTCACCAGCACGGGTACCGTCCGGGCCCAGTTCGTGGTGCGGGCTACCGAGGGATACACGCCTGGGCTGCCTGGCTACCGGCGGGCCGTCGCACCGGTGTATTCGCTGATGATCGCCACTGAGCCGCTGCCGCAATCCGTCTGGGATCAGATCGGGCTGGCCAGCCGGCCGACCTTCGGCGACCTGCGCCACCTGATCATTTACGGGCAGCGGACCGCGGACGGCCGGTTCGCGTTCGGCGGCCGCGGCGCGCCGTATCACCTGGGCTCGTCGGTACGGCCGTCCTTTGACCAGGTGCCGGCGGTATTCGAGGCCCTGCGCCAGACACTGGCCGAGCTGTTCCCCGTCCTCGGCGAGGTGCAGGTGAGCCATCACTGGGGCGGCCCTATCGGCATACCCCGCGACTGGTGCGCATCCGTCGGGCTGGACCGGGCCACCGGCGTTGGCTGGGCCGGCGGTTACGTGGGCGATGGCGTATCGACGACGAACCTGGCCGGGCGCACGCTCGCCGATTTGATGAGGGGAACGGGGTCGCAGCTCACCCGGCTGCCCTGGGTCGGGCACCGGTCGCCGCAATGGGAGCCAGAACCACTGCGTTGGCTCGGCCTGAACGCAGGCCTACAGGCGATGAGTCTCGCAGATCGGCAGGAGGCCCGGACAGGCCGGCAGTCAAAGGTGGCCGTCGTCATGGGCCGCTTCCTGGGCGGGTAGCAGCCGTCTCGCGACCGTCCGTGAGCGACCTGAACCTCTGCTATGGTCACCGTCCGTAGCCGGGCGCCAGCCCCGCTTTCAGGTGGGATTCGCACGCCTTGATAAGTTGCGCTACGATCGCTCCGTCTCTAGCGCCGCTAGCTCAATTGGCAGAGCAGCGGACTCTTAATCCGCGGGTTCGGGGTTCAAGTCCCTGGCGGCGCACCCGTCCCAGGCGCACCCGTCTCAGGTGCACCCGTCTCAGATTCTGCAGCTAGTCGTGCAGATTTCGCACGTGTCGCAGCCCTAGCAAGCCTTTGACCCACGGAATCGGGACTATCCGGCGCTCCCGGCCGCGGCAATCGGCCGCCCGCAGGAAAGGATTCCGCAAGCCTAGGGTCGCCTTCAGGCCCTGCGTCGATGTGACTGAGTGTGGTCATGAGCTCGTTGGTAACCTGGCCGCGCATGCTTCACGTAGGCGTCGTCCCGGCCGCTCCGTGGAGACGCCGGTTCCGCCGGTCACCTTGCCGCAGCTGACAGGCAACGAGGTCTGCCGCCAATCAGGAGCCCCGCATCGCCGCTGGGCAGGACACCCTGCGTGTCGCGACCAGCCGCCACGGCGCGCACCCTGTCATCAGCCCGGATGCCTGTACAGGCGTACCTGCCGAGGTAGAGTCGTAATAAGCCCGAGGGAGATGATCAAGGGATGAGCGAGCTTGCCATTGAGCAGACGCCCGACGTGGCGGACGCCGCTCGCGAGGCTGCTGGCGGCCAGGTCGTCTACATCACCGAGCGCGGCGAGCGGGTCGCCGGGATTATCCCCGCAGACCTCGCCGCAACCCTTGAAGGGCTGTCCGCAGACGATCTGGAGCAATTCGCGGAAGCGGCAGCCGCGGTAGGCCGTGAGGGCCTGGCCGACTTCCTGGAGGACCTCGCTGACCGCGCCGCTGTCCTGGAGTCGCGAGCGGCGGGCGGGCCAGGTACCCGGTGGGAGGAGCTTAAGGCTGAGGCCGGGCTGTAGCCGCGGTGCAGTACCAGGTGACCTGGAGCGCGACGGCCCGCAAGCACTTACTCGCGCTCGACAAGCCTGCGCGGGAGCACGTCGGCAAGGCTGTCGACAGGCTGGCGGATGATCCGCGGCCGGCAGGCGTTAGGGCTCTGATCGGCATGCCGGGCGTGCTGCGAGTCCGGACGGGCAGTTACGGCGTGCTGTTTTCGATCGACGACGATAAGCGGGAGGTGTTGATCGAGGACGTGCGGCACCGGAGCAAGGCTTACGGCGGCCACTAGCTCCATTCCATGAAGGTGCTCGGCATGCAGTCGCCTCAGACCGCTCTCACGAGATCACGCCTGACGCCGACTCTGTGGCGCCGGTGATCGTGTTGGTAAGACCGTTCTCGAACTCCCAGAACATCCAGTTCGGCGCGCGGGGCGCTCTTATCGCGGCATACATCCGTGCGTTCCTCGGGTCGGCCGGACAGCGCATACTTATGCGGGGCTCGCAGGTCAACGACAGCGAAGACTGCTGAGCGGCGAACGACGTTCCTGCGTGAGGGATGCTGCCGGGCCGCCCGGCCCCTAGGCCGGGGGTCCAGGCGGGCCTCCCGGAGGCCGTGCTGTGGCGTGCTTAGCAAGATCCCTTGCTTGCAAGACAGTGGAGTTAGCCGGCTGACCTCGCTTGCCCGGCTTCAACTCTGGCTGACCTCGCTTGCCGGCTTCAGCCCCGGCTGGCCGCGAGGGCCGTCGCAAGCCGGTCGATGTCGTCTTCATGGTTGTAAAAATGAACTGACAAGCGCAGGTTGCCGTCGCGTGCGGCGCACACGATTCCCTGATCGGACAGCGTGCTGAGAAGCAGCCCCGGCTCACGGTCGCCGAGCGGCACGCTCACGATCGTGCTCTGGTTCGGTTCGGGCAGGTCAACAGTGTCCCACCCGGCGCTGGCCAGAGCAGCCCGCAGCTTTGCGGTGAGTTCGCGGTTACGGGCATAAATGGTGTCGGGCCCGAACTGGTCGAAGACGGTGAGCGCGGTTTCGTTGCCGATAGCAGCCAGCCAGCTGATGGAGCTGTCGAACCGCGACGCGGTGGACGAGAGTCTCATCTCGGGGCCGAAGAAGCTGTCAAGCGGGACCGCGGCCGCCTTCCAACCCGCGTTGACAGGCGTGAACCGCCGTTGCATGACCGGTGACAGGTAGCAGTAGCCCATGCCACGGCCCGCGTTGAGCAGGAACTTATGGTCGGATGCGGCGAGCACGTCAACGTGCTGGAGATCATCGGCCACCGGGAGCGCGCCGACCATCTGCGTGCCGTCGACAAAGACGACCGCCCCGACGTCGTGCGCCAGCCCGCTGATCGCGGCCATGTCGGACCGGTGGCCGGTCGCGGACTGCACGCCACTGAATGCAACCAGCCGCGTGCCAGCGTCCAGGCACTCGCTGACGTCTTCGGGCTCGAGGCCGCCGTTGCGGAAGGCTACCTGCCGGACGTCATATCCCTTTACCGCCAGCTGACGCCAGGGAAAGTGGTTCGAGCTGTACTCCCTTTCCCCGATCACGACGTTGTCACCCGGACCGGCCTGGCCGAACTGAGCAGCGACCAGTCCCGCCGCTGAGGACACTGAGGGAATCAGCGCGATGTCGCAGGCTTCCGCGCCCAGCAGCCTCGCCACTGCCGACCGTGCGTTGTCGGCGGCCTGTTCGCCCCGGCGGTAATCCAGGCCTGTATCGGCCCATTCGTCGACGAACGCGTGATAGGCGTCGGCGAGCCGCCGACTGGCAAGGCCGACCGCGGCAGTGTTGAAGTACGCCCGCGCGGCGGTCGCCGGGAACAGCCGGCGCGCCTCACGGACGTCCGAAATACCCGTCACCGCAGTCTCCTCCGGGGGTTCGGCTCAGCCAGCGCCTCAACCTATCCGCCGCGATCCTGCCTCCCGGCTGCCGGTCCCCTGGTCGGCTGGCTGGCGGGTTCCTGAACTTGGCTTGGCCTGTGCGGTCGCGTTGAGTCGCCACTGGCCAACGTGCCGGTTCGATCTCACCGCTGGTCGGGACACGCGACTGCGATCTGATCGCTGACCAGACCAGCACGACGATCAGTGGGCAACGGCCGGGGTGTCAGGTGGGTGAGCCCGGCGCGCCGCCTGCCCCGGTAAGGTGCCCGCAGGATGCCCCTTGATCCAGTGGCCCGGCACCATAGCCGCGATACGCCTGCAACTGCCCTGCCTAACTGCTCGTCAGCGCGCCGGATTTCGGCCGCGCTCTTTGGCCGCTCGGCCTGATACAGCTGGTATGCCTGGTACGGCATCATGGCTAAACGCTCCTCGTGACTAGCTATCCGTGCCGCGGCCACCCCGGCCAGCGCGCGCAGACCCCGCACCGCCGCCGGGCGCGGCACATCCCGCACTGCAAGCTATGGCTAAGGCCCGAGCGGCGGCATCGGGCGAATCCCGTATTTGCAGCAGGTTTCCGGTCGACGGCGGCTGAGCGCCAGCCGGACCAGAGCCCGGCACGGTGAGCCGGACTGGAGGCGGTGCCGGGATTGCCCCCGGGTCCGTCTCTCAGGCCGCCCGGCGAACCCGCCGTCCCTGCCTCCCGGCAGCGCGCTCCCCCCGATGATCCCGAAGACGATGGCTGCCAGTACGGCCACGCAGCGATCAACGGTATGCCCGAGGTGATCACTTGCCGTAGATAGGTTTTGCGGGGCGGCCCGGAGCTGCAGGACTCCATTGACGAGGCCAGCCATGAGCTGCGCGGCCGGAGGACTCGGACTCCGCCGCGGCCGCTCGCGGAACTACGTCGCGGCGTGCTCCACCTGAGTAAGGCGAATCGGACGTTGGCGGCCCGGTAGTGCTCGCCTGTGAGCCCGTACCGCTTGTTCAGATTCAACGAATGCCCTGGCCGACGAGCGGCTACTTCCGGTTCTGAGCGTCTGGCCAGGTGATGAATTACGGGCAGCAGGCCGCGTCCGGCTGGCTGGGAACGAGAGGCGAGCCCCGAGTATTCAGGTCAGGGCCTTCGTCCAGGCGGTGCACTGAGTCTCAGGTCCGGCTGTGTCATGCGATCTTGTTACGGCCGCGAGAACAGGCCTGATCACGCTGGGAGCGCGGCCGCCCGTCAGGACCTGACGAGCCGGGCGATGGCGTCGGAGGCCTCCTTCACCGTGGCGGTGGCCGTGTCACCGCCCTCGGCGAGAGCGCCTGCGACGCAGTGGCCGAGGTGCTCTTCGAGCAGCCCTAGCGCGACCGACTGCAGGGCCCTGGTTGCGGCAGCGACCTGGGTGAGGTTGTCGATGCAGTACTTGTCGTCCTCGACCATCCGCTGCAGGCCGCGGACCTGGCCTTCGATGCGGCGCAGCCGGTTGATGTAGGCGTCCTTGTTGTGCGTGTACCCCTGCATCGCTCGCCCTACGGCCTGACCGGCCCGGCCCAGCGGGCGGCCGCGCTGCAAGGCTACAACGCTGCCGGCTTCCAGGCCTGCGACCCGGAGGCTAAGGACTGGCGGACACAGCTCGCGCCGGTCGCCGTCAGCCGGATGAGCGGCTAGCGGACCGGCATGCGTGTGACCTGCACGCGCGTCTGCGCAACTGCGGCGCCGGCCCGCGGCGGACGAGGTCATCGTGGTCAATTGCGCCGTTCAGGTGGGCCTTCCCGCGGCTGCGCCGGGCCGTTACGACTGGCCGGGCAGGGTACGGCGGTCGATGGCTCCGGCTGGGGACAGCACGTACCACAGGCCCATGTCGTCGGCTTGCCCGGTCGCCTGGCCGGGCTGAACGTCGGCGTCGTACAAGTACAGCGGCCACTTGTCGTAGGTGACCTGGACGGCGCCGCCGGTCCTGGTGATCGTGCCGAGGAGGGCGGCGTCGACCCCGGGCCCGGCCACCGGGTGCCGGACGCCTGGCGGAACCAGCAGCGGCGGCCACTGCTGCGCGCAGACCCGGTAGCACACGGACCGACCCTGGTGGTCGGGCACGTACATATACAGCGTGTACCCGCCGCCGTCGGCCAGCACCCGGCCAAGGCCGGTGCGCTGGCTCACCCGGATGTCGTAGTCCGGGTTCCCGCTGGCGGCGCTGCAGCCAGCTAGCAGCAGCGCAGGACTGCTGCCAGCACGGCAAGTATCAGGGCGGCGGGGCAGTCCCGCTGTCGTGCAGTGGGTCCGGCGCTCATCGCGTTACAGCATCGTGAGCAGCATGTAGCCCATGGCGAGGCTCATCGCGATCTTGGACCAGGTAGCCGCGTGCGTGGCCAGCACAGTGCTTGCCGAGCCGCCTCCGGTCGGACCGGCGGCCTGGTGACCGTCCGCGCCGGGCCTGCCATACGGGCGGAGGGCAGCCGGGGCGGCGCGCACCCGGGACTGACGGGTCATCCGGTCGGCGGTCCATACGATGTAGCCGAGCATGAACAGCGCCAGGACGAGCGCAACCGCCGGATTCGCGCCAGGCGCCGCGCCGGTCATGCCCGGCATCGCCATCGACGGCTCGTGGCCGGCGCCGCGGGCGGGCACGAGCATGTAGACCATGGCCGCGCACTCCACCGAGTGCGGTGCAGGGTGCGCGCACTGCCAGCTGCCCGGATGCGATCGCATGCCGCCGGGCTGGTCCTTGCGGCCGCGGGCGCGGATCGCCCGCCAGCCGAACCATGCGCAGGCCGCCCCGAACACCACCCGCCAGGCAGCGTCAGGGACCGGGCTGATCCGCGGTTCGAGCATGCCCGCCATCGCAACGCCCATCAGCACGTGGAGCGCGTCGGCCTCAGGCTCGGCGGCAAGCCCGCGCAGCCGCCACAGAGCAAGGCGGAGCACACTGCCGACCGCTATCAGCAGCATCACCGCGGCGAGCAAGGCGGCAAGCCAGGCCGGCCCGGTCATCTGCCGCGCCGGGGTGAAGCCGTGACAGCCGGAATGGCAATGAAGTGCATGACGGTGAAAGGCTAATAGCGCGGCTTAATCGCCGCAACCAGCGGGCCGCAGAAAGCCGCCGCTTGGGCCTGGTTCTCGCGTGCATAAACCTGGGATGGGTATTTCCAGAAACCCTTCCGGGGTATATCTCATACTACCCTGGAGGTACTGCTCTGCCCGCGGTCGTACCTGGCAGGGTATTCGGTAAACCCTGTGGGGGTATCGCGCCGGCGATATTCCGGCCGTTAAATCAGCCGGCTGGGTTGCCGGGCGATTTCCAGGCTGTGTACATTTCCGAGATGCAGCGCTCGCCGCGCGCCCTGCGTGCCCGCTCAGGCACCAGGAAAAGAGCCGGGCCGTGGCCGCCGGGCTCGAAAGCAGGCTGAATATCAAGTGACCAACATCGCCAGCGCGGCATCACTGCCGGAGACTGACCGAAATCGAACTCGCCATCAGCGGGATGACCTGCGCGGCGTGCGCGGCACGCGTGCAGCGCAAGCTCGGCGAGCTTCCCGGCGTCACGGCTTCGGTGAACCTGGCCACCCAGAAGGCGATGGTGGTCGCGCCGGCCGTCGATCCGGTGCAGCGCCTTGTCGAGGCTGTAGAACAGGCTGGGCTACGCCGCCGACGTGCCGCCGTCCGGTCCTGGCGCGCAGCAGGCCGGCGATGGCGCAGCCTGGCCCCGACGCCGACCGGGTGGCCTATCTGCGGCGGCGGCTGATCGTGGCGCTGGTGTTCTTCGTTCCGCTGAGCGACCTGTCGGTGCAGCTGTCGCTGTTCCCCTCGTTCCGGTTCCCCGGCTGGCAGTGGGTGCTCGTCGCGCTGGCCGTTCCCGTCGCGGGGTGGGCGGCGTGGCCGTTCCATGCCGCGGCGGTGCGGGCCGCCCGGCACCGTGCCGACGTCCATGGACACGCTGGTGTCGCTCGGCATCGTCGCCGCGTGCGGCTGGTCTGGGTACGCGATGTTCGTGCTGGACACCAAGCCGACGAGGGTCAGCCCGCTGCAGCTGCTGATCCATGCTTCCGGCGGCGGGATCTACCTGGAAGTCGCCGCATCGGTGACCACGTTCCTGCTCGCAGGCCGCTGGTATGAGGCGCGTGCCCGCCGCGACGCGGGCGATGCGATGCGGGCGCTGGCCGCAGCCGGCGCGAAGGAAGCCTGCGTGCTGGCCGCCGACGGAACCGAGCGCCGCGTCCCAGTCGCGCGAACTGCGGCCGGGTGACCGGTTCGTGGTCCGGCCCGGCGAGGTCGATCGCCGCCGACGGCGTGGTCGAGTTCGGCGAGTCCGCGGTCGACACCAGCATGATGACGGGCGAGTCGGTGCCCGCCGACACCGCCGCGGGCAGCACGGTCAGCGCGGGCACCATGGTCGTCGACGGCCGGCTGGTGGTCCGCGCGACCCGCACCGGCGAGGACACCCAGCTCGCGCACCTGGTCTCGCTGGTCGAGCACGCCCAGGCAGACAAGTCGGCCGTGCAGCGGCTCGCCGACCGCATCTGCGGCGTGTTCGTGCCCGCGGTGCTCGGCCGCCGCGGCGCTGACCCTGGCCGGCTGGCTGGCGGCAGGCGCCGCGCCGAGCACGCGGTTCAGCGCCGCCCTCGCCGTGCTGATCATCGCCTGCCCGTGCGCGCTCGGCCTGGCCACTCCCGCCGCCCTGGTAGTGGCGTGCGGGCGCGGCGCCGAGCTGGGCATCTTCATCAAGGGCTACCAGGCGCTGGAGTCCTCCCGCAGCGTGGACACGGTGCTGCTGGACAAGACCGGGACCATCACCACCGGGGTGATGACGGCGGTGGCTGTCCAGCCCGCACCGGGCTGCAGCCGGGCGGAGCTGCTGCGCCAGCTGGGCGCGGTCGAAGACCCCTCCGGCCACCCGGTCGCCGCGGCGATCAGCGCGCTCGCCCGCGCGGAGCTCGGCATGCTGCCGAGCCGCGCATGGCTTCGCGGCCGTGCCGGGCCTGGGCGTCCGCGGCATCGTCGACGGCGGCGAGGTGATCGCGGGCCAGGCGCAGCTGCTGCGCGACTGCGGCCTGGCCGTACCCGACACCCTCGCCCGCCGGTGCGGCGAATGGTCGGCGGCGGGCCGCACCGTGGTGCTGGCCGGCTGGGCCGGGCAGGCCCGCGGCGCCGTCGCGGTCGCCGACGCGCTCAAGCCCTCAGCCGCCGGCGGCCGTCGCCGCGCTGCGGCGGCTCGGGCTGCGCACCGTGCTGCTGACCGGTGACGCCGAGGCGGTCGCCGAGGCCGATCGGCGCCGCGGCGGGCGTCGACGAGGTGATCGCCGGCGCGCTGCCAGGCCGGCAAGGCCGCCGTGGTCCGCGCGCTGCAAGCCCGGGGCCGCCGGGTGGCGATGGCCGGTGACGGCATCAACGACGGTCCCGCGCTGGCGGCCGCCGACCTGAGCCTCGCGCTCGGCTCGGGCACCGACGTCGCGATCAGCGCGGCCGACCTGATCCTGCTGCGCGACGACCTTGCCGTGCTGCCGGAGGCGATCAGCCTGGCCCGCGCCACCCTGACGGTCATCCGGCGCAACCTGGCCTGGGCTTTCGGCTACAACGTCGCCGCGATCCCGCTGGCGGCCGCCGGGTTCCTCAACCCGCTGATCGCCGGCGCGGCGATGGCCGGATCGTCGGTCTTCGTCGTCGCCAGCAGCGTCCGGCTGCGCCAGTTCGGCAACGCCGGCAGCCCGGCCGGGCACCGCGGCACGGCGAGCTCCGGACGCCAGCCAGTACCAGAAGCTCCCGCAGTAATACAGCCAGCAGTACTGCCAGCGGAGGAGACCAGCTCATGCCCGGGATGAACACCGGCCTGAACGTCAGCGACCCGACGGTCGTCGCCGCCTTCAAGACTGCCCTGCTGCACCAGGGCCTCGATCGCCCTTCTCATCTTCCTCGTCGTCGGCCTGGCGTGGCTCAGCCTGCGCGCGTGGCTGCCCGGCGCGCGCAGGAGGCAGCGCCGACCAGCCGCGCGCGTGCCCGAACCGTCCTGGCGGCGGCTGCTCCGGTACGGGTTCGGGATCATCTGGCTCTTCGACGGCATCTTGCAGGCCCAGCCGAAGATGGCGGTCGGACTGCCGTCGCAGGTGATCGAGCCGACCGCGGCCAGCTCGCCGCACTGGGTGCAGGCGGTGGTGAACTGGGCCGGCACCGCGTGGTCGTATCACCCGATGCAGGCCGGCGCGTCCGCGGTATGGATTCAGGTCGGCATCGGCATATGGCTGCTCGCCGCGCCCGCGGGCCGCTATCGCGGCTGGCCGGGCTGATCAGCGTCGGCTGGGGCCTGGTCGTCTGGGCATTCGGCGAGTCGTTCGGCGGCATCTTCGCGCCCGGCCTGACCTGGCTGTTCGGCGCGCCCGGCGCCGTGCTCATCTACTGCGTGGCCGGGGCGCTGATCGCCCTGCCCGAGCGGGCCTGGCGCTCCCGGCTGCCCGGACAGCTCACATCTGCCGGCGCTGGGCGTGTTCCTGCTCGGCATGGCCGTCCTGCAGGCCTGGCCAGGCCGCGGCTTCTGGCAGGGCAGCGTGGCCGGCCAGCCCGGCTCGCTGGCCGGCATGACCGCCGCGATGGCCCCGACTCCGCAGCCGCACGTGTTCACCTCGCTGATCAACGCGTTCACGACGTTCGACGAAGCGCACGGGTTCGCCGTCAACTTGTTCGCCGTCATCGCGCTCGCCGTGACCGGCGCGGTGTTCCTCACCGGCCGCCCCCGGCTGATCCGGCCGGCGCTGGCCTTCTTCGTTGCTGTGCCTGGCGGACTGGGTGCTGATCGAGGACTTCGGCTTCTTCGGCGGCCTGGGCACCGACCCCAACAGCATGATCCCCTTCGCCCTGCTCGCCACCGCCGGCTACCTCGCGCTCGCCCGCGCGCCCGCGCCCGCCACCGCAGCCGCGCCCGCCGCCGCGGACACGGCCGGGGCGCAGCCGGGCAGCAGGTGGCAGCGGCTGCGACATTGGCCAGCCCTCGGCCGTGGCGTCGGCGAGCATGGGATCGGTCGCCGGCGGTCGGCGCCATCGGGCTGATCATCCTGGGCGCCGCGCCGATGGCCGCGGCCCAGGCCAGCCCGGTCGCCGACACCATCCTGGCCCAGGCCATCGACGGATCCGCCGCCCCGCTGAACTACCGCGCGGCCGCGTTCACGCTCACCGACCAGCACGGCCGCACGGTCACGCTGGCCAGCCTGCGCGGCAAGGTGGTGCTGCTGACTTTCCTCGACCCGGTGTGCACCAGCGACTGCCCGCTGGAAGCCCAGGAGTTCCGCGAGGCCGGGCAGCTGCTCGGCGCCGCCGGGCGGCAGGTCGAGCTGGTCGCCATCGTCGCCAACCCGGTCAACTACCAGATCGGCTACACCCGGGCCTTCGACCAGCAGGAAGGCCTGACCAGCGTGCCCAACTGGCTGTACCTGACCGGCAGCCTCGCCCAGCTGCAAGCGGTGTGGCGCGACTACGGCATCGCCGCCGACATCGAGCCCGCGGGGGCGATGATCGGGCACAGCGAGATCGCCTTCGCCATCGACCGCGCAGGCCAGGTACGCACCGAACTGAACTTCAGCCCGGGCCCCGGCACTGCCGCCACCAAGTCATCGTTCGCGGCCGAGCTCACCGACACCGCCCGCCAGCTCCTGGGCCAGTCATGAGCCGCCGGACCCGTGGCATCGCCACCGCTGCCAGCCTGGCCGCGCTGGCGCTGGCGGCGACTGGATGCGGCAGCGCCGCGCCAGCCCGGCCAGCAAGCCTGGCCGTCACTGCACTCGCGATCCCGCTGGACACCTCCGTGACCACTGCGGCAGGCACCTGGGCCACCGTCGTGATGGGAGGCTCCGCGGCCCAGCACAACAACTTCTGGCAGCTGTTCATCCGCCCGGCGGGCAGCAGCCAGTGGACAGTCGTCACCCCGCCCGGCACCGCCGACAACGGCGGCCTGGTGCTGGCCGGCGGCGCCGGCCAGACACTCATCACCGGGTTCCGGCCCAGCCAGTACCTCACCTACACCCCGCTCACCCAGACCAGCGACCTCGGCCACAGCCTGGTCGGCGCTCAGCCCCCTCGACGCCGCCCTGGCCAGCACCCCCGACTCGCTCGCCGTACAGCCAGGCACCGGCAGGCTGCTGGCCCTGCTCGACACCGGCACCGCCGAGCAGGGCACGCCCGGCGGCACCAGCTGGACCACCCTCGTCACCGGCCGCGCACTCGCCGCCACCCGCGCCGGAAGGTCGTGCGGGCTGCGGCGCGCTCACCGCCGCCGCTTATACGCCAGCAGGCACGCCCCTGCTCGGCGGAGCCTGCGCACGGCCCGGCATCGCCGGCATCTTCGCCGCGGCCGGCCGCGCATGGCAGGCCGCGGGACCCGCGCTGCCCGGCGCGCTGGCCCGCCAGACCGTCACCGTGCTGCGGCTCGCCACCACCGGCAGCCAGACAGCGGCGCTGCTGGAAGCGGGCACCGGCCAGCACACCACACTGATGGCAGCCTGGCTGGCCGGCAGCGGTACCAGATGGACCATCTCGTTGCCATTCAGCACCGGCGGCCGGGCGGTAGCCGCCGCGTCGCTCGGGCCAGGCCAGACAGCCGCCCTGATCACATCTGCCGGCCGGGGAGCCGTGCTCGCAGCCGGGCGGTGGCAGCTGCTGCCCGCCCTCCCGCCGGGCACCGTGGCGCTCGCACCAGCCGCCGACGGCACAACCGACGCGCTTGCCGTGCACCAGGCCACGCTGACCGTCTGGCAGCTCGCCAGTCCCGGCGGCAACTGGACCACGGCGCAGACCATCTCCGTGCCGATCCAGTACGGCTCGTCGGGCTGAGGCGGCGACCGCTGCACGGCGCGCCGGAGATCGCGAGGAGATGGCTCGATCGTGCTAACCGGGCACTCCCAGGGCGGTGCCGAGGCCGCGCTCATCGCCACGAAGCGCCGGGTCGGCGGCGGCGGTTTCTTCAGTGGCATCGCACCATGACCACGTCTGCTCGTCGCTTGCCCGGTGCCGCGGAGCGCTGTCTTAATCAGGGCGGGCTCGGGGTTTCTGTCCCCGGCGCGGCGCAAAGAACCGATCCCTCGCAGCCTTCCCTTCCGGCCTCAGGCCACCAGCACGCCCGAGCGCGCCGCGACCTGCACCGGGTGGCCGGCACCTTTAACCGCTTAATCCCGGGCACGCGGATCCGGGAGTGCCACAATCGGATCAATCCCCGGTGAGGAGCCGCATATCCGGCACGGATGGCCCCGGGCCCGGCGCGGCTCACGGCCGGCCGCCGAGCCGTCCCAGGTTCCTGCTGTCAGCCGCCGGTTCTGCCGCGGTCATCGCCGCTGGCGGCGAGGTCATCGCCCGGCTGACACGAGACGCCGCTGCCGCGCCCGCAGCAGCCGGCCGGCGGCCGATGGCAGCTCCGCAGGCGCGCACACCTGCAGCCATCGCCGCCAGGCCGCCCGCCGACCCGCTGGCCGGGAAGGTGATCGTGATCGACCCTGGTCACAACCCGCACAATCCCCAGCAAGCTCGTGCCCGGCACCCGGCTCTCATAGATTAAGACTGAGTCTTGTTATAGGCTCGGGGCATGGGTCTACCGGAGGTCTCCGGCGATGACCAGCTGCGGACGCTGCTGGAGGCGGCGGGCCTGCGCTGTAACCGGGCTCGCCGGCAGGTACGGCAGGCTGCGGTCGGAGGCCCGGCCCATGTCCGCGGAGGATCTGCGGCTGGCCGAGCCGTCGCTGCCCTACAGCTCGATCTACCGGACGCTGGCAGCCCTTATCCAGGCGGGCGTGGTGCGCCGGCTGGCGGGCATCGACGGGAACGCCCGCTTCGAGCTGACCGAGGCGGTCTCCGGAGAGCATCACCATCATCATCTGGCCTGCGCTGGCTGCGGGGCCATGGAACCGCTGGTGCTGCCAGCCGGGGTTGAGAACGGCCTGGAGCGGGCAGCCGCGGCGGTGCGGCGAGCGGGCCGGTTCACGGTCGAGTCGCACCACGTCGAGCTGATCGGCCGCTGCGCGGCATGCGCGGCGCGGCTGCGCCGCCGCTGATGCCGCCACGGACTCGGCCGCGCTGCCCGGCACCTGATCGGGTCCCGGACCGCCTGCCGGGCTCACCCCCCGGGCAGCCCAACGGCCGTGACGACGCAGGCCGGCTGACGGACGGCGGGCGTGACCGGCGGCGGGCCGCCCGGCGGTGACCGCAGGCAGCTGTTATCAGGTGGCGCCTGTCCGCCGCAGGTCCTCGGGCAGCGTCCGCAGGCCGGGCGCGGAACCGGAGATCCACGCGGCGCGGGCGAGCTGGACCGGCTCGGCCGAGGTCGCGCAAGGCAGCTGGCCGTGCGCGCGCCTGCCGGGCGGCGGTGCAGGCAGACCAGCCCGGCGGGCGGTGCAGCGCCCCGCTTCGCTTCGGATATGGCGCCGGGGGTGGCTGGCCTCTCCGGTCCGGCGACATGGCACCTTTGCCTGCATTGTGCTGCTGGCGTGGCGGCGCCGCCGGTGCCAGGAGGCGCTGCCACGCCTGCGGACGGCGAGATCGCCGCACTTCCCACCCGCCGCCGATCCGCAGGGCGCCGCTGCCTACCCGATGCCCGCCACCGCACTGGCCCGGGCGCTGGCCGCCCGCCGCGCCGCCGGACGTCCTGTTCCGGTGCTGGCCGTCGTGTTCCCGTTCTCCTCGCATAACTACCTGCTGCGCCACTGGCTGGCGGAAGCCGGCATCGACCCCGAGCACGACATCCGCCTGGTCGTCGTGCCCCCGCCCCGGATCGCCGACGCGCTCGCCGCCGGCGCGATCGACGGCTTCTGCGCCGGCGAGCCCTGGGGATCGCGGGCGGTGGATCTGCGGGTCGGCCGCATCGCGCTGACCTCCGGCCATATCTGGCCGAACCATCCGGAGAAGGTGCTCGCCTTCACCGCCGCGCGCGCCGCGCAGGACCCGGATCGCATCGCCGCCTGCGTCGCCGCGGTGATCGCCGCCGGCGCCTGGCTCGACGCGCCGGAGAACCGGGCGGAGGGCGCGCATATCCTGTCGCACGCCTTGCCCACGGTCCCCGAGGAGGTGATCGCGCTGGCGTTGAACGGAATGCTGCTGCCCGTGCAGGACGCGGCACCGCTCGCTTCCCCCGGGCTGATCTTCCACCGCGGCGGCGCCAGCTACCCCTTCCCCGCGCATGGCGCCTGGTGGGTGTCGCAGATGCGTCGCTGGGGTCACCTGCCGGAAGGCACGCAGGCCGGCATCACCGACCGCATCTGGCGCCCCGATCTCTGGCGCCCCGATCTCTGGCGTCCCGATCTCTGGCACCGGGCCGCCGCCCTGACCGGCGAGCCGATCCCGACCACCGACATCGCAACGACACCCCCCGGAGTTCCCGCCCGATGACACCCAGCCTCACCCGCCGCCGCCTGCTGCGCGGCACCGCAACGGCATCCCTGCTCGCCGCCGCCCGCGCCGCGCTGCCCAACGGCGCCTTCGCCGAGGCTGCCGGGCCCGAGACGGCGAAGGCCACGCTCGGCTATATCGCGCTGACCGACAGCGCCCCGCTGATCATCGCCAAGGAACGCGGCATCTTCGCCAAATACGGCATGGCCGAGGTGGAGGTGCTGAAGCAGGCCTCCTGGGGCGGCACGCGCGACAACCTGGTGCTCGGCGGCGGCGGCGGCGGCATCGACGGCGCGCATATCCTGACGCCGCTGCCCTACCTGCTGCAGACCGGCAAGGTGGTGCAGAACGGCCAGTCCGTGCCGATGCACATCCTGGCGCGGCTGAACGTCAATGGCCAGGCCATCAGCGTTTCCAAGGCGCTGCAGCCGCATGGCGCGGCGCTGAACTCGGCGCCGCTGAAGGCCGCCTTCGCCGCCAAGCCGGACAACAAGGTCGCGATGACCTTCCGCGGCGGCACGCACGACCTTTGGCTGCGCTACTGGCTCGCCGCCGGCGGGATCGACCCCGAAAAGGACGTGCAGACCATCGTCGTGCCGCCGCCGCAGATGGTCGCCAACATGAAGGTCGGCACGATGGATGCGTTCTGCGTCGGCGAGCCCTGGAACGACCAGCTGGTGCACCAGGGCCTCGGCTACACCGCCTGCATCACCGGCGAGATTTGGAAGGACCATCCGGAGAAATCGCTCGGCGTTCGCGCCGACTGGGTGGCGAAGAATCCGAAATCCGCCGCCGCGCTGACCGCCGCGGTGATCGAGGCGCAGATCTGGTGCGAGGCGCAGGCCAACAAGGAAGAGATGGCCGCCATCCTCGGGAAGCGCGCTTGGTTCAACGTCCCCCCCGCCGATATCGCTCCGCGCGCGCTGGGCAATATCGATTTCGGCGACGGCCGCAAGCTCACCAATTCGCCGTTGCGAATGAAATTCTTCGCCGACCACGCGTCCTACCCGTTCCAGTCGCACGAGCTGTGGTTCCTGACCGAGGACATTCGCTGGGGCGTGCTGCCGACCGACACCGACACCAGGGCACTGATATCGGCGGTGAACCGCGAGGACATCTGGAAAGCCGGCGCCAGGCTCGCCGGCGTCACGGACATCCCCGCCTCCACCTCGCGCGGCCTGGAAACCTTCTTCGACGGCAAGGTCTTCGATCCCGCCGCGCCGCAGAAATACCTCACCGATATCGCCATCAAGAAACTATCCGCGGCCTGAGGGAAGCCATCATGAACAGCATTGTCAGCAGCCGCATTTCCCGTGATATCGCGCTTCCCCGGCCGTCGCTGGCCATAAGGTTGCGGCCGCTGGGGCGGCAGTTGCAGTCCGGCCTCGTCCGCCTCGCGCCGCTGGCCGTGATGCTGGTCGTCATCGGTCTGGTCTGGCAGCTCGCCACCGCCCGCGCCGGTTCCGGCCTGCCGTCGCCGGCGAAGATCTGGGCGGACAGCCATGAGCTGATCCTGCATCCGTTCTACGACCATGGCGGACTGGACAAGGGCCTGGGCCTGCATCTGTTCGCCAGCCTGCAGCGGGTGGCGCTCGGCTTCACGCTGTCCGCCATCGTCGGCGTCGCGCTCGGCATGCTGGTCGGCACCAGCGCGATGGCGATGCGCGGGCTGGACCCGATTTTCCAGGTGCTGCGGACGGTGCCGCCTTTGGCCTGGCTGCCGCTGTCGCTGGCGGCGTTCCGCGATGCCCAGCCCAGCGCCATCTTCGTGATTTTCATCACCGCGATCTGGCCGGTGATCATCAACACCGCCGTCGGCGTGCGCAACGTGCCGCAGGATTACCGCAACGTGGCGCGGGTGATCCGCCTGCGCGGACCGAAATACTTCACCCGGATCGTGCTGCCCTCGGCCGCGCCCTACATCTTCACCGGCCTGCGCATCGGCATCGGCCTGTCCTGGCTCGCCATCGTCGCCGCGGAGATGCTGATCGGCGGCGTCGGCATCGGCTTCTTCATCTGGGACGCGTGGAACAGCTCCAACATCTCCGACATCGTCGTCGCGCTGATCTATGTCGGCCTGGTCGGCTTCTGCCTGGACCGGCTGGTGGCCCTGGCCGGGCGGATCGTCGCGCGCGGCACTTCGGTTACATAGGGAACGATGCCCATGACCGCCTTCCTCGACATCTCCGATATCGGCATCCGCTTCCACCCCGCCGCCCCCGCCGTGCTGGTGGACGTCAACCTGCCGATCGCGCAGGGGGAATATGTCTCCATCATCGGCCATTCCGGCTGCGGTAAGTCCACGCTGCTGAACATCGTCGCCGGCCTGCTGAAGGCGACCGATGGCGGCGTGATCCTGGACGGGCGGGAAGTGGACACCCCGGGCCCCGATCGCGCCGTGGTGTTCCAGAACCACTCGCTGCTGCCCTGGCTGACCTGCCGGGAGAATATCCTGCTGGCGGTCGATCAGGTTTTCGCCGGTGTCAAATCCCGCGCCGAACGCCTGGCCTGGGTGGATGAAAACCTGGCGCTGGTGCGGATGCTGCCGCATGCACACAAGCGCCCAGGCGAGATCAGCGGCGGCATGAAGCAGCGCATCGGCATCGCCCGCGCGCTGGCGATGCAGCCGAAAGTGCTGCTGCTGGACGAGCCGTTCGGCGCGCTGGACGCGCTGACCCGCGCGCATCTGCAGGACCAGGTGATGGAAATCCACGCCCGGCTCGGCACCACCGTGCTGATGATCACGCATGACGTGGACGAGGCGGTGCTGCTGTCGGACCGCATCGTGATGATGACCAACGGCCCGGAAGCCACGATCGGCGAAATTCTTTCGGTTCCCCTGCCTCGCCCGCGGGACCGCCTGACGCTGGTCAACGACCCCGTGTTCATCGCCGCCCGCGCCGCGGTGATGGGCTTCCTGTACCGACCGGCACCGCAATCCGGCCGAGGCCGCGTGATGGCTCCATCCTTCCCGTGCGGCCCGGCGTTGAACCGCATCGTCGTCGTCGGCGCCGGCCCGGCTGGCATGCGCTGCGCCGAACGCCTCGGCGGCCGCGGCCTTGCCGTCACGCTGATCGGCGCGGAAGCGGAATTGCCCTATAACCGTGTTGCGCTCAGCCGGTTTCTGGCCGGCGAGATCGCCGCGCCGGAGCTGATCACGCATGATGCGGCGACGCTCGCCGCAGCCGGCATCACCTATCTGCCCGGCACGCTGGTCACCTTCATCGACCGTGAGGCGCGGCGGGTGCTGACGGATCGGCATAGCCCGATCGGCTACGGGCATCTGGTTCTCGCGCTCGGCTCGCAGCCGGTGCGTCTGCCCTTTCCCGGCGCGGATCTGCCGGGCGTGGTGACGTACCGCACGCTGGACGACGTGAACGCCATGCTGGAAGCGGCCGAGGCTGGGGGGGACGCAATCGTCATTGGCGGCGGCCTGCTCGGTCTGGAGGCCGCCTACGGCCTGGCGAAGCGCGGCATGAAGGTCAGCGTGCTGCATGCCGTTGACCGGCTGATGGAACGCCAGCTGGACCACGCCGCCGCCGCGCTGCTGATGCGCCGGATGGCGGAGTACCGCATCGACACCTACCTGACCGCCCGGACCGAGGCGATCGAGGGCGACGGGCGCGTGCAGGCCGTCCGCCTGGCCGATGGCACGATGATCTCCGCGTCCCTGGTGGTCATGGCCGTGGGCATCCGGCCGCAGGCCGCGCTGGCGCGCGAGGCGGGGCTCGCCGTCAACCGCGGCATCGTCGTGGACGACGCCATGCGCACATCCGATCCCGCCATCTTCGCCATCGGCGAATGCGCCGAGCACCAGGGCGCCTGCTGCGGCCTCGTCGCCCCGGCGCTGGCGCAGGCGGAGACCTGCGCCCGGGTCATTGCCGGCGCAACCATCGCCTATGCGGCCGAGGCCGAGGCCACCGCGCTCAAGGTCGCCGGCGCCGGCGTCTGGTCTGCCGGCCGGATCGATGCGGAAGACGCGGAGGAAATCATCCTCAGCGATGCCGAGGGCGGCGAGTACCGCAAGCTGCTGCTGCATGAAGATCGCCTGGTCGGCGCAGTGCTGTACGGGGAGACCGCCGATGCCCCCTGGTACCAATCCCTGATCGCCAACGGCACGCCGATGGATGGCCTGCGCGCCGCGCTGCCGTTCGGCCCCGCCTTTGCGCCCCGATCCGCCGCGCCCGCCCTGGGCGACTGAGGTACCGCCATGAACGATGAGCCATTTTCCGCCGATCAGCAGGAATACCTGAAAGGCTTCCTGTCCGGCGTGGAGGCGCGGCGCAGCGCACTCGGCCTGCCGCTCGCCCCGGTACCGGACGCCGCCACCGCCGATCCGAACGATCTGCAGCGCGCAGCACAGGACCGCGTGGTGGCGGCCGGCGGCAAGCTGGTGGCGGAGGAAGGGTTCAAGCGGGCCAAGCACCCGCTGGACCGCTTTGACGAAATCGCCGCCATCGCCGCCGAGGGCCGGCTGGCCAAGGGGCCCGAGGTGTTCCTCGCCAAGTTCAACGGACTGTTCAACGTGTCCCCGGCGCAGAACAGCTATATGTGCCGCCTGCGCATTCCCGGCGGTATCCTGAATGCCCATCAGTTGCGTGGCGTCGCCGCCATCGCCGAGGATCTCGCCGGCGGCTATGCCGACATCACCACCAGGGCCAATCTGCAACTGCGCGAAATCGGTCCGGCCGCGCCGCCGGAACTGCTGACCCGGCTGGTGGAGATCGGCCTGACCTCGCGCGGCGCCGGCGCCGACAATGTGCGCAACATCACCGGCAGCCCGACCGCGGGGATCGACAGGCAGGAGCTGATCGACACCCGCCCGCATGCCCGGGCGATCCATCATTTCATCCTTAACCATCGCGAGTTGTACGGCCTGCCGCGCAAGTTCAACATCGCCTTCGACGGCGGCGGCGCGGTGGCGGTGCTGGAGGACACCAACGACATCGCCTTCACCGCCGTGCAGGTGACCGACGGCTATTCCGCCGCACCCGGTGTCTATTACCGCCTCGGTCTCGGCGGCATCACCGGCCACAAGGATTTCGCCCGCCCGACCGGCGTCATCGTCCGGCCGGAGGACACGACGAAGATCTGCAACGCCATCCTGCGGGTGTTCATCGCCAACGGCAACCGCACCGACCGCACCAAGGCGCGGCTGAAATACCTGCTGGATGCCTGGGGCTTTCCGAAATTCCTGGAGGAAGTGGAAAAGGAACTCGGGGAAACGCTCACCCGCATCGACGACGCCGCCATCCTGCCGCGTCCGGGCCAGCTCAAGCACGGCCATATCGGCGTGCATGCCCAGAAGCAGCCTGGCCTGCATTATATCGGCATCGTCGTCCCCCATGCCCGGCTGACCAGCGAGCGCCTGCGCGCCATCGCCGATATCGCCGAGCGCTACGGCTCCGCCACCATCCGGCTCACCGTCTGGCAGAACCTGCTGATCTCCGACATCCCCGACGACAGGTTGGCGGAGGCGCTGGCCGCCATCGCCGCACTCGGCCTCGACTACCAGGCCAGCAATCTGCGCGGCGGGCTGGTCGCCTGCACCGGTAATGCCGGCTGCAAGTTCGCGGCGTCCGACACCAAATCCCACGCCGCGGAGATCGCTGACTGGTTGGACGCGCGCATCCGTGTCGATCAGCCGATCAACATCCACCTGACCGGCTGCCACCATTCTTGCGCCCAGCACTACATCGCCGATATCGGCCTGCTCGCCGCCAAGGTGGAGAGCGGCGAGGACTTTCTGGAGGGCTACGACCTGCATGTCGGCGGCGGCGCCGGCGCCGAGCAGAAGATCGGCCGGCTGATCCGCGAAAAGATCCTGGTCAGCGACCTGAAGCCGATGCTGCTCGCGCTGCTCACCGCCTGGACCGAGCAGCGTACCGATCCATCCGAAACCTTCCAGCAGTTCACCGCACGCCATAGCGACGCAGCCCTGCTGGCGCTCTGCGCCCGCGAAATGACGGATGCCTGACATGAATGCCATGAGCCCGCCGACCCCGATCATTCCGGAAACGGCGCCGTTCAGCCCGCAGCAGCGCGCCTGGCTGAACGGCTTCCTCGCCGGTCTCTACGGCGGGGCCGCCAACGCCCAGCAATCGATCGGGTCGCCCGTCATCGCCGAGGAGGAGGATTTCCCCTGGCACGATCCGGCGCTGGAACTGCCCGAGCGCCTGGCGCTGGCCGAGGGCAAGCCGTTCCCGCGCAGGCTGATGGCGGCGATGGCGCAGCTTGATTGCGGCCAATGCGGCTATCTCTGCCAGACCTACGCCGAAGCCCTGGCCGAAGGACGGGAAACCTCCGCCTCGCTCTGCGTGCCCGGGGCGAAGGAAACCGCCCGGACGCTGAAGCAGTTGCTGGCCGACGCACCTCCGCCCACCGAAGCCGCCTCCTGCTGCCGCTCCCGCGATCGTTGCCCCGAAGCCCGTCGACCGTCGAGGTCACCGTCACCGCCGCCAACCGCCTCACCGCCCCCGGATCGGCGAAGGATGTTCGCCACATCGTCATCAACCTCGGGAACTCCGGTCTGACCTACACGCCCGGCGACAGCGTCTCCATCGCTGCGCCGAACGATCCTGCGCTGGTGGAGGCCACGCTCGCGGCCTTGCGCGCCAGCGGCAACGAACCGGTCATCGGTCCGGACGGCGAGGCCCATACGCTGCGCGATGCTTTCTCCACGCTGCTCGACATCGCCCGCCCGCTGGACCGCACGCTCGACCTGCTGGCCATGTCCGCCACCCACGCAGCGCACGCCGCCGCCTTGCGCAAGCTCGCGGACGGCGAGGACAGCGCCGAGCCCGATGCCGCCGATCTGCTGGACCTGCTCACGGCCTTTCCCTCCGCGCGGCCGAAGCTCTCCGACCTCGCCCGCTCGCTCCCGGCCCTGAAGCCCAGGCTCTATTCCATCGCCTCCTCGCTGCGCGCCACGCCCGGCGAGGTGCATCTCTGCGTCAGCACGATCCGTGACGTCAGGCGCGGGCGCATCCGCGGCGGGATCGCCAGCGCCTTCCTCGCCGACCGCGCAATATCAGGCGGCGCGATCCCGGCGTTCATCCAGACCAGCCATTTCCGCCTGCCCGCCGATCCCGCCGTGCCCGTCATTATGTGTGGCCCCGGCACCGGCATCGCGCCGTTCCGCGCCTTCCTGCAGGAACGCGAGGCGCTGGGCCATAAGGGGCGTTCGTGGCTGTTCTTCGGCGACCAGCACCGGGAGACCGATTTCCTGTTCGAAGCGGAGATTACCGCCTGGCGCGCCAACGGCACGCTGTCGCGCCTGGATACCGCGTTCTCCCGCGATCAGAAGGAGAAGCTCTACGTCCAGCACCGCATGCTGGAGAGCGCCGCCGATCTCTGGCGCTGGTTGCAGGATGGCGGCTATTTCTACGTCTGCGGCGACGCCATGCGCATGGCAAAGGACGTGGACGCCACCTTGCGCAGGATTGCGATGACCGAGGGCAAGCTGGACGAGGCCCAGTCGCGCGACTGGATGGCCGCGCTTGCCCGCCAGGGACGCTACCAACGTGATGTCTACTGAAACCCGCACCACCTGCCCCTATTGCGGCGTCGGCTGCGGCGTGCTTGCCCGGCCCGGCGCTCCGGTGGCCGGAGACCCCGCGCATCCCGCGAATTTCGGCCGTCTCTGCAGCAAGGGCAGCGCGCTCGCGGAAACGCTGTCGCTGGACGGGCGGCTGCTGCATCCCGAGATCGGCAACATTCGCGTCACCTGGGACCAGGCGCTGACCGCTGTCGCCAACGGCTTTGCCAGGACCATCGCCGAGCATGGCCCCGACAGCGTCGCGCTGTATGTTTCCGGCCAGCTGCTGACCGAGGATTATTACGCCGCTAACAAGCTGGCCAAAGGCTTTCTCGGCACCGCCAATATCGACAGCAACTCCCGCCTGTGCATGGCCAGCGCCGTCGCCGGCCATCGTCGCGCATTTGGCGAGGATGTGGTTCCCGGCATCTACGAGGACCTGGAACTGGCCGATCTCGTCGTTCTCGTCGGCTCCAACACCGCCTGGTGCCACCCCGTGCTGTATCAGCGCATCCTGGCGGCCCGCGAGCAGCGGCCGGAGATGCGCATCGCGGTCATCGATCCCCGCCGCACCGCGACCTGCGAGGGCGCGGATCTGCACCTCCCCCTTGCCCCAGGCACCGATGTGGCGCTGTTCACCGGCCTGCTGGCCCACCTCGCCGACAACCAGGCGCTGAACGACGCATACGTTGCCAACGCAACCACCGGTGCGGAAGACGCCATCGGCACCGCGCGCGCCCAGACGCCCAATGCCGCGGCCACCGCCGCGCTGTGCGGCCTGGATACGGGCATGGTCGAACAATTCTTTGCCTGGTTCACGGACACCGAACGCGCCGTTACCGTGTTCAGCCAGGGCGTGAACCAGTCCTCCGCCGGCACCGACAAGGTGAACGCCATCCTCAACGTCCACCTCGCCACAGGCCGCATCGGCCGTCCCGGCATGGGGCCGTTCAGCGTCACCGGCCAGCCCAATGCCATGGGCGGGCGGGAGGTGGGTGCGCTCGCCAACACGCTTGCCGCGCATTTGGAATGGGACCGTCCGGGCGATGCGGACCTGCTGCGCCACTACTGGAGCGCGCCCAACCTCGCCCGGTCCCCCGGGCTGAAGGCGGTGGAGTTGTTCCAGGCCATCGGCAGCGGAAAGATCAAGGCCGTCTGGATCATCGCCACCAACCCCGTGGTCTCACTGCCGGAAGCGGAAACCATCCGCCGCGCGCTGCGGGATTGCCCGCTGGTCGTGGTCTCCGACTGCATGCGCGAAGCCGATACCGCGGATTATGCCCATATCCGCCTGCCGGCCCTGGCCTGGGGAGAGAAGGACGGCACGGTCACCAACAGCGAGCGCAGCATCAGCCGTCAGCGCGCTTTCCTGCCCGTTCCCGGCGAAGCCCGCCCGGATTGGTGGATCATCGCCGAGGTCGCCGGGCGCCTCGGTTACGCCGACGCTTTCAGATGGAACGGTCCGGCTGATATCTTCCGCGAGCACGCCGGGCTGTCCGGCCTGGCCAATGGCGGCAGCCGGGTTTTCGACATCTCCGCACTCGCCACTTTGACGGATGCCGAGTACGCGGCCCTCGCCCCCACGCGCTGGCCCTGCCCCGCCAGCGGCCCGGCGCCGGCACGGCTGTTCGGCACCGGCGGCTTTCCGACGCCGGACGGCCGCGCCCGGCTGGTTGCCACCGCGTACCGCGCACCGGCCGGCGCCACCGATGCGGCCTGGCCGCTGGTGCTGCTCACCGGGCGGGTGCGCGATCAGTGGCATACGATGACGCGCAGCGGAAAGGCCCCCCGGCTGCTGGCGCATACGCCCGAGCCCTTCCTCGCCGTCCATCCGGACGATGCCGCGGGCATCGCGGACGGCGCACTGGCCGTCATCGAGGCGGTCACCGGCTGCGCCGTGCTGCGGCTGCGCCATGATCCCGGCCTGCGCCGCGGCAATGTCTTCGCGCCGATGCACTGGACCGCACGCTTCGCCCCGTCCGGGCGCATCAACCCCGCCGTCAATGCCGCGGTGGACCCGATCAGCGGCCAGCCGGAACTCAAGCATACCCCGGTCCGCCTCGCCCCGTTCCCCGCCGCCTGGCACGGCTTTCTGATCGCGCGGCGCAATCTCGGCACCGGACTTGCCGACTGGACCGCCGTTCTGCCCGCCACGGAAACCGTGTGGCGCCACGAGCTGGCGGGGACCGACGCCCCGCAAGCCGCCTTCGCCCGGCTGCGTGGCCTGTTCGGCGACGCCGCCTGGATGCAACTCAGCGATCCCGCCCGGGGGGTCTTCCGCGCCGCGCTGCTGATCGATGGCCGGCTGGAAGCCTGCCTGTTCATCGGCCCCGACCACGCCCTGCCCGCCCGCGACTGGCTGGTCGGCCAGTTCGCGACGGAAAGCCTGGCATCCGCCGAACGCCGTACCCTGCTCGCCGCCCGCCCGGCCGCGGGCTCGCTGCCGGAAGCGCCGGTCTGCGTCTGCCACGCCGTCGGCGCCGCCGCGATCCGCCGGGCGATCGCCGCCGGTGCGGCCAGCGTGGAGCGCGATTGGCCAGGCCACAAGGGCCGGCACGAATTGCGGCTCCTGCCGGCCGGAGATTCGTGCTTTGCTGCAGGAAGCCCAACAGCTAGAGACCGCCTGATGCATTCCGGAAAACTTCCCGCCGGCATTGTCCACCTGGTCGGCGCCGGCCCCGGCGCGGCCGATCTGCTCACGCTGCGGGCCGTGCGCCTGCTGGAACGCGCGGATGCGATCGTGCATGACCGCCTGGTCAGCGACGAGGTCCTGGCCCTGGCCAATCCGGCCGCCGAGCGGATCTATGTCGGCAAGCGCCGCGCCGATCACTGCCTGCCGCAGGCGGAGATCAACGCCCTGCTGGTGCGCCTGGCGCATAGCCATGCGTGCGTGGTGCGGCTGAAGGGCGGCGATCCCTTCATCTTCGGCCGCGGCGGCGAGGAAGCGGAGGCGCTGGCGCAGGCCGGGATCGAAACGCAAATCGTCCCAGGCGTCACCGCCGCGCTGGCCTGCGCGGCGCAGGCAGGCATACCGCTGACGCATCGCGGCGTCTCCCGCTCGGTCACCTTCGTCACCGGCCACACCAAGGACGGCAGGCTGGAAGTCGATTTTGCCGGGCTGGCGCGGTCGCTCAGCATCCCCGGCGGTTCCACGCTGGCGGTCTATATGGGCATCGCCACCCTGCCCGCGCTGGCCGCCGGCCTGGCGGCGCAGGGGCTGGACCTGGCCATCCCGGCGGCCCTGATCGAGCGCGGCGGCAGCCCGCGCCAGCGCGAATTGCGTGGCAGCCTCGGCGAACTGGTGCGGCAGGGGCAGGCCTGGAGCGATGGCGGCCCGGCGCTGCTGATCATCGGCGAGGTTGCCGGTGCCCTCGCCGCGCCGCCGCCATGCGCGGCCGAAGCCTCGAACGCCGCCGTCTGACGCGACCACCCCGCTTCAGGCGGCCCGGCGCTGCTCCGCCAGGGGAAACGCGCGTGCCGCCATCCGCCGCCCGCGTCGCTGCAGCAGGCTCCAGAAAATGCGGGCGGTGACCTCCGACAGCCGGCCGCGCGGCGGCAGGCCGACGGCCTTGAACACCATGCCCATGCCGCGCTGGAGGTGATCCAGGCGGTAGATCGGCAGCGCCGTGGTCAGATAGGTCGCGATGCAGCGGTCATGGTCGTAAACGGTGTCCACACCGTGATTGGCGCAGTGATAGGCGAAGGCCATCTCGTCGTCCTCGCTCTCGCCGATGCGCCCCGCGGCGATGCGCAAGCGGCGCAGGAATGAGAGCTGCTCCAGCTCGCGGTAGCGGCGCATATGGTCGTAGAACAGCTTGAAATGGCGGAATTCGTCGGCGGCGATCCGCCGGCAGATCGAGGCCAGGACCGGCTCCGCCGTGGTCTGCGCCAGCGCGGTATAGTAGCTGGAGGTGCCCGTTTCCACGATGCAGCGCGCGATCAGTTCCCCGGTGCGTGACCCCCGCACCGAGGCATCGACGTCCAGCGGCAGACTGTAGCCTTCGCGGAAGCGGGTGAAGGCGGCTTCGAAATCCCAGGCCGGATCGGCCAGCTGCCCCCAGCGGCCCAGCGCGTCACCGTGCTGCACCTCCTCGATGCTCCAGCGCTCGACGGCGGCGCGGAATTCGGGGTCGTCGGGAAACACGCGGCCGAGATAGATGGCGTAGTCGGCGGCATTGCGCTCCACCAGCGCGGCCGCCTTGACCAGCGGCACCAGCTCCGGCCTCACCTTCTCCGGATCGAACCGATCCCAGGCCAAGTCATCGATATGCCAATGCTTCATGGATGCCAGCGCTTCATGGATGCCAGTGCTTCATAATCGTCAGATCCGTGTTGCCCGACCGCAGCCGACGGGCCTTCGGCAGGATTCTTACCCGACAATCCCGATTTGGGCGATTCCATCCATGAATCCCAGGAGACGCTGAGAGGTTTCGTCCGTCAGAACAATGAAATTCGCGGTGCGTGGCACGCGGGGGGTCACCCGGGTTGGACGTGCTGGACTTTCCGGTCACGGCAAAAGAATAATTCATAATAAATTGATAATACGGCTAAAATCCACCTGTTTCGTCAAGGCGTCGGAACGGCGGCCCGATCGGGGGCCAATGCGCGCGAAACGCGAAGACCATCATGAAACATGGCTACGCCGATGAAATCGCTTACAAAATAAGACCGCTGCCGGCCGCTGACGGGCCAAGGCGGCCGATGGCGGATCCGGCGCGAATCGCGCCCGTATCCGGGCGAGATTGGCCCCGCCTGCGGCAGAAATGGCGCACCCGGGCGGCCGATTGACGGTAGGAAACCCGCCGCCGCATGCTTCCCCGCACACGCGCGCGGACGCAGCCGCGCCCAAGGGGAGCAGATCCAGGATGAAGAAGCGTATTGCCGTGGTCGGCGCCGGTGCGGTCGGCGGCTATGTCGGGGCGGGACTCGCCGCCGGCGGACACGATGTCACGCTGATCGACCCCTGGCCGGCACATGTGGACGCCATCCGCGCCCAGGGCATGAACCTGTACGGCATGACGGAAGCGGAGCGGCGCACCATTCCCGTCAATGCGATGCACCTGACCGAGGTGCAGAGCCTCGCCAAGCAGCGCCTGATCGACATCGCCCTGATCTCGGTCAAATCCTACGACACGGTCTGGGCGACGATGATGATCCGGCCGTATCTGTCCGCCTCGGGCTGCGTGGTGTCGATGCAGAACTGCATCAACGAGGAAAGCGTCGCCGGCGTGGTCGGCTGGGGCCGCACGCTCGGCTGCATCGTCACCGGCGGCGTCGGCGTGGATCTGTACGAGCCCGGCCATATCCGCCGCGGCTATGCCAAGCGCCCGGACGTGACCTCGTTCTATATCGGCGAGCCGAACGGCAGGATCAGCCGGCGCGCCGAGGAGATCGCGGAGATCATGGGCTGCGTGGACAAGGCCGAGGCCACCGACAATCTGTGGGGCGAGCGCTGGACCAAGCTCTGCGTCAACGGCATGCGCAACGGCGTCTCCGCCGCCACCGGCATGGGCGGCAATGATCGCGACCGGCATGACGGCGTGCGCCGCATCTGCATCGCGCTCGGCGGCGAAAGCGTGCGGGTGGGCCAGAAGCTCGGCTACAGGCTCGGCAAGATCGGCGCCCTGGATCCGGAACGCCTGGCGCTGGCCTATGAGGGCAACAAAAGCGCGCTGGACGAGATCGAGGGGCAGCTTCTCGGCGCCACCGGCGGCGCGCTGCGCAGCGAATACCAGCGCCCGTCCATGGCGCAGGACATGGCGAAAGGGCGGCGCACGGAGATCGAGTTCATGAACGGCTTCATCGCCCGCGAAGGCGCCCGCGCCGGCGTGCCGGCGCCGACGCATGAGATGCTGACGCGCCAGGTGCTGCGGGTGGAGCGGGGCGAGATCCCGCCCCGGCCGGAGAACGTGCTGGTCAATTCATAGGGTCGAACCGCGGCGCCACGGATCGAAGGCGCCACAGATCGAAGCGGGGGACACGCCATGACTGTCTTGCCGCTGCAAACACTGGCCCGGCTGCGCGTCGTCAGCACCGCCACGCTCACCACGCAGCTGTTCAAGCGCGGGCTGCGCAACTGCTTCATGCAGGGCGTGCGCCTGCTGGGACGGCTGGACCAGAACCTGGTCGGCCCGGCCTTCACGCTGCGCAACATCCCCGCGCGCGAGGATCTCGACCATGTCGGCGTGTTCACCAGCCCCGACCATCCGCAGCGCCGCGCGATCGAGATCACGCCGGAGGGCATGGTCCTGGTCATCGACTGCCGCGGCGATGCCGCGGCCGCCTGCGCCGGACAGATCCTGGTCACGCGCCTGATGCAGCGCGGCGTCGCCGGCCTGGTTGCCGACGGCGGCATCCGCGATGCCGGGCCGATCGGGGAGATGGCGTTCCCGGTGTTCTGCTCCGGGCCCTCGGCGCCGCTGAACCTGGCACGCCATCACGCCACCGACAGCAATGTTCCGATCGGCTGCGGCGGGGTCGCGGTCTATCCCGGCGATGTCATCGTCGGCGATCGCGACGGCGTGGTGGTGATCCCCCGCGACATCGCCGACGAGGTTGCCCGGGACGCGGCGGAGCAGGAGGAGCTGGAAACCTTCCTGCTGACCCGCGTGGAGGCAGGCGCCCCGCTGCGCGGCACCTACCCGCCGGACGAAGCGACGAAAGCCGCCTACGAGGCCTGGCGAAAGGGCCGCGCGAAGCCCTGATGACCGGGAATCGCTGACAGGGCTGGATTTAGCTGCTGCACCGCACTATCGCTCCCCTTAAGATTCGAAAACGCCGCACGCGCGGCCAGCAGCGAAGGAACAAGCGCGCATGGATCATGTCGAGGCCGGCGGTCTGAAAATCGCCCGTTCGCTGTACGACTTCGTCACCCACGAGGCGATCCCTGGCACCGGGCTGGATCCGGCCGGATTCTGGCTGGGCTTTGGCGATCTCGTCCGCGAACTCGCCCCGATCAACAAGGCGCTGCTGGCCCGGCGGGCCGAGCTGCAGGCCAGGATCGACACCTGGCACCAGAGCCGTCGCGGCCAGCCGTTCAGCCAGCACGAATACGAGAGCTTCCTGCGCGAGATCGGCTACCTGCTGCCCGAGCCGCCGGATTTCGAAATCGCCACCGAGAACGTGGACGCGGAAATCGCCTCCATCGCCGGCCCGCAGCTGGTGGTGCCCGTCACCAACGCGCGCTACTCGCTGAACGCCGCCAATGCGCGCTGGGGCTCGCTGTACGATGCGCTGTACGGCACCGATGCCATCCCCGAGGATGGCGGCGCCACGCGCGGGCCCGGCTACAATCCGGTCCGCGGCGCCAGGGTGATCGCCCGGGCCAAGGAATTCCTCGACCAGGCCGCGCCGCTGTTCGCCGGCAGCCATGCCGATGCGGTCGCCTATCACCTGGAAGGCAGCCGCCTGATCGTGGAGCTGACCTCCGGCACCCGCACCGCGCTGGCCAATGAGGAAGGCTTCGTCGGCTATCGCGGCGATGTCACGCATCTGTCCGCGGTGCTGATCCGCCACCACAACCTGCATCTGGAAATCCAGATCGACCGCGATCACCCGATCGGCAAGACCGACCCGGCGGGCGTGGCGGACGTGATCGTCGAGGCCGCGGTCACCACGATCATGGATTGCGAGGACAGCGTCGCCGCCGTCGATGCCGAGGACAAGGTGCTGATCTATCGCAACCTGCTCGGCCTGATGAAGGGCACGCTGACCGAGAGCTTCGAGAAGGGCGGCCAGACCCTGCACCGGCGCCTGCACACCGACCGCTTCTATACCGCGCCCCGATCCGAAAACGGCAACGGCGGCGAGATCCGCCTGCACGGCCGCAGCCTGATGCTGATGCGCAATGTCGGCCACCACATGTACACCGACGCGATCCTGGACGCCGACGGCGCGGAGATCCCGGAAGGGCTGATGGACGCCGTGGTCACCTCGCTGATCGCCATCCACGACCTGCAGGGCGACGGCCCGCTGCGCAACAGCCGCACCGGCTCGGTCTACATCGTCAAGCCGAAGATGCACGGCCCGGAAGAGGTCGCGTTCGCCGACACCATCTTCGCCAGGACCGAGCATCTGCTGACCCTGGCCCCGAACACGCTGAAGATGGGCATCATGGACGAGGAACGGCGCACCTCGGCCAATCTGAAGGCCTGCATCTACGCCGCGCGCAACCGCGTGGTGTTCATCAACACCGGCTTCCTGGACCGCACCGGCGACGAGATGCGCACCTCGCTGGAAGCCGGGCCGATGATCCGCAAGAACGAGATGCGCAACACCGCCTGGATCAAGGCGTACGAGGACCAGAACGTCGATATCGGCCTGCATGCCGGCCTGCGCGGCCGGGCGCAGATCGGCAAGGGCATGTGGGCCGCGCCGGACCGGATGGCGGACATGCTGGCGCAGAAGATCGGCCATCCGATGGCCGGCGCGAACACCGCCTGGGTCCCCTCGCCCACCGCCGCCACGCTGCATGCGCTGCATTATCACATGGTGGACGTGGCGAAGCGGCAGGAGGAGCTGATGAGCCGCCCGCGCGCCAGCCTGTCCGATCTGCTGACCATCCCGGTCGCCTATGGCGTGAATTTCTCCGCCGAGGACGTGCGCCAGGAACTGGAGAACAACGCCCAGGGCATCCTCGGCTACGTGGTCCGCTGGATCGACCAGGGGGTCGGCTGCTCCAAGGTGCCGGACATCCACGATGTCGGGCTGATGGAGGACCGCGCCACGCTGCGCATCTCCAGCCAGCACATCGCCAACTGGCTGCACCACGGCATCGCCACCCAGGCGCAGGTGACGGAAACCATGCGGCGCATGGCCGCCGTGGTGGACCGGCAGAACGACGGCGACCCGCTGTACCGGCCGATGGCGCCGGCGTTCGACGGCATCGCCTTCCAGGCCGCCTGCGACCTGGTGTTCAAGGGCGCCAGCCAGCCGAACGGCTATACCGAGTTCATCCTGCACGCCCGCCGGCGGGAGGCGAAGGCGGCGGCGCGGTAGCGCCGCGCCCTCCCGCCCGGCTATCTCACGCGCCTGCGGTCAACGCCTGCAGGCGCTGCGCGAGCCAGGCGGTGGCCGGGCCCGGCGGTGTGTCGACGCGGTGGATCAGGTGCATCGGATAGCGCAGGCCGGTGGCTTGTTCGAGCTGCAGCCGGACCAGCCGGCCGGCGGCGAGATCCTCGGCCACCATGACGCTCGGCATGTTGCCCCAGCCGAGGCCGGCCTTGAGCAACGCGTGCTTGGCCCCGAGATCGCCGAGCCGCCAGGAGCGGCCGGTATAGACGCCGAAATCGCGGCCCTCGGTCAGGCGGGAGCGGTCGGTCAGGACCAGCTGGATGTGGTCCTGCAGCATGGCGGCGGGCAGCACCCCCGCCAGTAGCGCCAAAGGATGGCCGGGGGCGGCGACCGGGATCATTTCGATCTCCCCGACCGGGCGGCGGTCCACGGCATCCGACAGCTCCGCGACCCAGGAACTGATGCCGAGCTGGCAGACCCGGTCCAGCACCAGTTCCAGCACCCCGCCCAGCGCCTCCACCCGCAGGCGCAGCGCGACGGTGGGAAAGGCGGAGACGAAGCCCTCCAGCGCCGCGACCAGCGTGGCGGTGGGGAACATCACGTCCACGACCAGCGCGACCTCGGTTTCCAGGCCGCCGGTCAGCCCGGCGGCACGGGCGCGCAATTCGTCGACGATGCGGCCGACACGTTTCGCGTCCGCCAGGATCGCCCGGCCGGCCTCGGTGAGCACGGGACGGCGGCCGCGCTCGAACAGGGCAACGCCGAGCTGCGCCTCCAGATTGGCGATGGTGTAGGAAATCACGGATTGGCTGCGGTTCAGCATGCGCGCGGCGGCGGAAAACCCGCCGGTCTCCGCCACCACCGTCAGCACGCGAAGCTGATCGAGCGTGGGGAAGCCTGGCGAGGATGGCTGAAGCGACAAATCGATTTTCTCGATGCTATTTGTCGATCGAATGTGGGTTTTGTCGATGTTACGGCCGGCCTATGTGGGGCGCAACCGGGATATTCCGTGTCCCGGTCGCCTTTTCCACCGGACGATCGCAGGAGCGACGATGACCAATGTTCTGATTGCCTTCTATTCCCGCGGCGGAGCCACCGAGGCGCTGGCGAAGTCCATCGCCGCCGGCGCGACGGCCGCAGGCGGCACAGTGCGGCTGCGCCGCGCGCGCGAGCTGGTCGGGCCCGAAGTGATGTCCCAGGCCCCGGGCTGGGCGGAGAACGCCCAGCGCATGAACGCGCTGTACGAGGCGCCGACCGCCGATGACGCGGTCTGGGCCGATGCGATCCTGTTCGGCTCGCCTACCCGCTTCGGCAGCATGACCTCCGAGCTGAAGGCCTATATCGACGGTCTGGGTGGGCTCTGGGCGCAGGGCAAGCTGAACGGCAAGGCCGGCGGCGCCTTCGCTTCCACCTCCACCACGCATGGCGGCAACGAGGCCACGGTGCTGTCGCTTTACGCCCCGCTGGCGCATCTGGGCCTGATCCTGGTGCCGACCGGCTACGCCGATGCGGCGATGTTCGCCGCCGGCAGCCCCTATGGCGCCACGGCCGTGGTGAACGGCCGCGACATCACCGCGCCGAGCGAGGCAGAACTGGCGGCGGCGAGCTTCCAGGGCCGGCGCACGGTAGAGGTGGCGGCCGCGCTGAAGGCGGCGACGAAGGTCGCGAGGGCGGCGTGATCACGGATCCGCGGCGTGCGCTTTGGCGTGCGCCGCGGATATCGGCTCAGTCCTGCGCCAGCTCGGCGGCGAGTGCGTCCAGCTTCGCGGCGATGGCACGGATCTGCGTCTCGCTCAGCTGGCCGCCCGACAGACGCTGGCGTAGCGCGCGTTTCAGGTTGTGCATCGCGCGCAGGATCGGCGGCTGCTCGCCGTCGGCGGGCGCGGCCTCCGCGATGCGGGCGAAGATCGCGTCCACGGCGGGCTGGTTGGCGGCGAGAAAGGCTTTCCCCTCCTCGGTGATGCTGTGCAGCTTACGCGCGGCATCGCGGTCGACCACGGCGATATGGCCGGTTTCCTCCAGCAGCGTCAGCGTCGGGTAGATCACGCCGGGGCTGGGGGTGTAGGCGCCGCCGGATTTTTCCTCGATGGCCTTGATGATGTCGTAGCCGTGGCGCGGACGTTCGGCGATCAGCTGCAGGATCACGAAGCGCATGTCGCCGTGCTCGAAGAAGCGGCCGAGGCGGCTGCGGCCGCCATGGCCATGCCGGCCGCCGTGGCCGGAACCGTGATCGGAACCGGGATCGCCGTGTCCGGCGCCTCGACGACCTCGGCCAGCGTGCTCGCCGTCCGGGCCGCCGGAAGCGGATCCGCCATGAGCGAAGCGGCAGGAGCCGGGATGACGGCCCGCATGGACGGGATGGTGGGCGTGGGGATGATGGTGGGAATGTCTCATTCAATTCCTTGACTGGGTTCGATAATCGGGGAGTTCCGATATATCGAAGTTAAAGATATATCTAAACTCAGAATGCGCAAGGGGCGTCGCAAATCTTTTGTCCCCCCTTCCCCGCCCGCTGGGAAGCCACCGGGCGCTCAAGCGACGGCGCGTGCCCAGGCATGGAATGCCTCGATGACCGCCCGGCGCGGGTGACCGGCCACATAGGCGAGATAGAAGCCGAAGCCCGGCAGTTTCAGGTCCAACGCTTTCACCAGCCGGCCATCGGCGAGTTCCGGCGCCACCAGCACATCGCTCAGGATCGCGACGCCCTGGCCGGCGATCACCGCCTCGATCGCATGCAGCTCCTCGCGGAAACTGAGCGTGTCCATCCCGGTCGCCAGTTCCGGATCGTCACCGCGGGCGGCATCCAGCCAGCGCCGCCAGGTCGGCGCCGACGGCTCCCAGGGCTGCCAATGCATGTGGATCAGCGTATGGCGCGCCAGATCGGCGGGCCGGCGGATCGGCGCGGCGGCGAGCAAGTCTGGACTGCATACCGGCCAGAAATCGTCGCGAAACAGCTCATGGGCGATCAGCCCGGCCGGCGGATGGCGCTGGTAACGGATGGCGAGGTCGGCCTCCCCGGCCGGCAGATCGGTCACCGCGTCCGTGCCGGTGATGTCCAACGCGATATCCGGATGCGCCTGCCGCCACAGCCGAAGGCGCGGCACCAGCCAGCGATGGGCGAAGGCATTGGTGGTCGTGACCCGCAGCGGACGCGCCGCCGCCTCGCCGGCGATCCCCGCCATGGCGGCGGCGAAGCTGTCCAGCCCCTGGCGCAGCACCGGGAACAGAACCTCGCCGGACGCGGTCAGCGCCAGCGGCCGGGGTCGCCGGTGGAACAACCGCCGGCCGCAGCTTTCCTCGAGCTGGCGGATCTGGTGGCTGATCGCGGTGGGCGTCACGCCGAGTTCCTCCGCCGCCGCCTTGAAGCTGAGATGCCTGGCGGCAGCTTCGAAGGCGCGCAGCGCACCGAGCGGGGGCAGCTTCCTCATGGACCCAAACCTAGATGAAATCGGCTCATCCTGGCGATGAAAACTTCGCGTTTGCCTGCGCCGCCCGCCGCGGTCGAGCATCGGTGCCGAGACCTGGCAGAGGAGGCTGGCATGAACACGAATATCGAAACGCGATCCGAGCGCGGCGCGCCGCTGGGCTTCGGCGCCGCCATCGAGCGGCTGCGCGCCCGGCTGCGCGGCGGCGTGTTGCTGCCGGATGCGGCTGGTTACGAGGCGGCGCGGCGCGTGTGGAATGGCCTGGTCGACAAGCGTCCGGCCGCCATCCTGCGCTGCGCGGATGCGCCGGATGTGGCGGAGGCCGTGACCGTGGCCCGCGCCTGCGGCCTGACGGTCGCGGTACGGGGCGGCGGCCACAGCATCGCCGGCGCCTCCGTCTGCGACGGCGGGCTGGTGATCGACCTGTCGGGCATGAAAGTCGGTCCGGGTCGACCCGGACCAGCGCGTGGCGCAGGCCGAACCCGGCGTATTGCTTGGCGAATTCGACGCGGCCACGCAACGCCACGGCCTGGCCACCACGCTGGGGGTGAACAGCGATACCGGGATCGCCGGCCTGACGCTCGGCGGCGGGTTCGGGCGGCTCGCGCGCAAGCATGGGCTGGCCTGCGACAACTTGCTCGCCGCCGAGATCGTGCTGGCGGACGGGCGGATCGTGACGGCCAGCGCGGCGGAAAATCCGGACCTGTTCTGGGCCATTCGCGGCGGCGGCGGCAATTTCGGCATCGTCACCCGGTTCGACTACCGCCTGCATCCGCTCGGCCCGCACATCCTGGGCGGGCTGCTGCTGCACGAATTCGCCCGGGCGCGCGAGGTGCTACGGTTCTACCGCGAATTCTCCGCCACCGCGCCCGACGAAGTCAGCGCCGATGCGGTGTTCCTGACCACGCAAGAAGGCGAGCGCCTGCTGGCGATTTCCGCCTGCTTTGTCGGCCCGGTCGAAGACGGGGAGCGCGCCCTGCGCCCGCTCCGCGCCTTCGGTCCGCCGGCGCAGGACCTGATCGCGCCGGTTCCCTATACCGTGCTGCAGGCCTCGGCCGACCCGCTATTCCAGCGGGGCCGGCGCTATTATTGGAAGGCGCAGTTCCTGTCGCGGATTTCCGATGCGGCGATCGATGCGATGACCGAGGGATATGCCGGCGCGACCTCGCCGCTGTCGCTGGCCGTGCTGCAACAGGTGGGCGGCGCCATCGCCCAGGTGGACGGGGCCGCGACGGCCTATGCCAACCGCGATGCGGCCTATGATTGCTTCCCCGCGGCGATCTGGGAGGATCCGGCGGAGGACGATCGGCACATCGCCTGGGCCCGCGGCTTTTGGGAGACGATGCGGCCGTTCGCGACCGGCGGTGTGTACGCCAACAACCTGGGAGAAGAAGGCGAGGCACGGGTGCGCGCCGCCTACGGCGCGAACCATGCGCGGCTGGCGGCGCTGAAGGCGAAATACGATCCGGAAAATCTGTTCCGGCTGAACCAGAACATCCGGCCGGCAGGGTGACGAGCCCGTGCCTGCCTAAGTGTCCATCCGGGAACACCTTAAATCATTGGAATCACTTGTGATTCGATGCCGGAGGTGCGATTCGCAGGAGCCGCCGGATGTGGACGAACGACAATCGCGGTCGGTATGACCGCAGCAAGCTGCGCTACCCAAGTGATGTGACGGATGAAGAATGGACATTCATCGGGCCGCTGATCCCGCCCGCCAAGAGGGGCGGCAACAAGCGGACGGTCGATGAGCGGGAGATCGTCAACGGGCTGATGTATATCCTGAGCACGGGCTGCCAGTGGGCCTCGCTGCCGAAGGACCTGCCGCCGCGGAGCACCGTGAACGATTACTTCTGCCGATGGAACCATGACGGCACGCTCGATCGTATCCACCATGCGCTCTACGTGCAGTGCCGGGAACTGGCGGGCGGGACGCCAGCCCGACGGCGGCGATCATCGACAGCCAGAGCGTCAAGAGCGCGGAAAAAGGGGGCTCTCGATCGACCCGCCGGGCTTTGATGCGGGAAAGAAGATCAAAGGCAAGAAGCGGCATGTCCTGGTAGACACGCAGGGCCTGCTGCTGCACGCCATCATCCATGCGGCCGACATCCAGGACCGCGACGGCGGGATGCTGCTGATGGGCGGCTCTGTTTGGGCTCTACCCGTTCCTACTGAAGCTGTATGCCGACAGCGGCTATCAGGGCGCGAAATTCCAGGATGGGTTGAAGGCCGCGTTGCGGCCAAATCAACCTGGAAATCGTCAAGCGTTCCGAACTCCACAAATTCGTCGTGCTGCCCAAACGCTGGATTGTAGAGAGAACCATCGCATGGCTCAACCGTTGCCGCCGTCTTGCCAAGGACTGGGAATGCCTGAACCAAAACGGGCTTGCATTCCTACGTTGGGCGTCCGTCCGGCTGATGGTCAGAAAGCTCTGTCAAACCGCAATATGATCCCGGATGGACTTTAAGAAATCCGTGTTCGGCCAAATCGTGCTCCGAGTGGGGCATCGCGCGCGACGCCGGCCTCAGGTTCTGGGGCGGTCGAGGCCCCAGAACGTCGCCATAAGCTGGGCCGCGCTCAGACCCTCATCGACTACCCATGCCCCCGTATTACCGCTCGCAGGCGTGCGGGAATCGACGGGAAACCCATGTCCCATGCGGGCGATCGTCCACAGATCGACGGAAGGCGGCCGGTTGGGCCGGCCCCAAATACGCCGTCTGACGCCACGAACCTCTTGGTCGCTTGTCGGGATTGGACCGTAGCCATGCAGTTCGCTCCACTGCGCGGCGAGCGCCTCCGCATTCCCCGGATCGACGGTGCGGTCGCGTTCTCCTTGCCAGATCGACAGGCGCGGCCAGTATCGTCGCGAACGCGAACGCGCGGCCCGGCGGACGTCATCGGCGAGGGCCATCCGGGTTCGACAGGTATCCGCCCGTCGCATGTGAAGCATCGCGCCCATCGACGTGTTGGCGCAGCCGACGGGCATGCCGGCGACCACGCCGCCCGCTGCAAACAGCGCTGGATAGGCCGCCAGCAACGAGGCTGCCATGCCGCCCCCGGCGGAGAAGCCGACGACAAAGATCCGGCGCGGGTCTGAGCCGAAGCGTTTGGCCGCGCTGCGGATCATCTGGCGGATCGACATCGTCTCGCCAGAGCCTCGACGGGCGTCATCTGGGCGAAACCAGTTAAAGCATCGGGCGCGATTGTTCGCGTAGGTTTGCTCCGGGAGCAGCAACGCCAGCCGGTATTGCTGCGCCAGCGCGAGCCAGCCGGCATCGGCGGCGAAGCTTGCCGCATTCTGGCCGCATCCATGCAGCACGACGATAAGCGGCCGGCCGGCCCGAAGTCTCACCGGCGCATAAACCTGCATCTGCAGGGCGCCCGGGTTGGAACCGAACGCAGCCACCGTGGAGACCCTGGAGCGTGCGGCTCCGGCGAGCAAGGTGGCCGTGAACGCGCTGCCGACCGTGGAGTGCGCAAGGAGGGATCGGGGAGAAAACAGCATCGCTGGGCTACGGGTCCCTGCCTGGTGGGCATCCAGCGCCACCGCGCCGGGCCGGCCCAGCAGTGCTCAACCGCGACGCTTGGGCTTCACGGCCGCCAGCCAGGCATCGGTCCAGAAGCGGGTTGCCTGCTTGGTCAGCGTGGCCTGTTGCCTCTTGGCCTCGGCGGCGGCATGCCCTCGGGCGCGGCTGGCCACGGCGTTGGCGCCGCTCAGCCACAGGCTTAGGAAGGGGTTCTTCTTCGTCCATGGGTTCGCCACTGGCGAGGTCTCCTGATCGGGGCCTGAGCGAGAACGTAGGATGCTGGGAGGACGTAATGCTGCAACGCAGTATGGAAGCGGATCGTTCCCGATCACCGAGCCGATTTCGACCACAATTCTTGTGGGTTCGAAGCACCAGACCTATTCGCGCGTTTGCGCCTAATGCCCGTACCCCGTATCGGCCCGCACCTTCCCCCGGAACACCCAGTACCGACCACGTCGTATAGGCCAGCACCACCGGCAGCAGCACCACCGTGCCGACCAGCAGGAAGGCCTGGCTGTTGGGCGAGGCGGCGGCGGTCCAGAGGTCCACCGAGGCGGGCACGATCATCGGCCAGAGGCTGATCGCCAGGCCCAGGAACGAGATACCGAACATCACCACCGTGGCGATGAACGGCTGCGCGTCGTGCGTGTTGCCGAAGCTGCGCCAGGCCCAGAAGGCCGCCAGTGCGGTGCCGAGCGGAACCGGCCAGAGCAGGAAGATATTCGGGAAACCGACCCAGCGGCCGATCACCTGCGGCTGGTGGATCAGCATGTAGAGCGAAACGATGACGATGAAGCCTAGCACGAAAATCAGCATGGTCCTGCCCATGCGCCGCGCCCAGTCCTGCAGCGCGCCCTCGGTCTTCAGCACCAGCCAGCCGGCGCCGAGCAGGGCGTAGCCGAACACCAGCGCGATGCCGGAGATCAGCGGGAACGGGGCCACCCAGTCGAAGCTGCTGCCCGAAAAGGTCCGGCCGGTCACGGTGAAGCCCTCGACGAACATGCCGAGCATCACCCCCTGGGAGAACGCCGCCAGCACGGAGCCGGCGAAGAAGCCGTGGTCCCACAGATGGCTCAGCCCGCTCGGCACGGTGCGGTATTCGAAGGCGACGCCGCGGAACATCAGCCCCACCAGCATCATCAGCACCGGGAAATACAGCGCCGGCACGATGATCGCGAAGGCCATCGGGAAGGCCGCCAGCAGCCCGACGGCGCCGAGGATCAGCCAGGTCTCGTTGCCGTCCCAGAACGGCGAAATGGAAGCGATCATCGTCTCCCGCTCCGCGCTCGAGGGGGCGTTGCGCGAGAGGATGCCGACACCGAGGTCGAAACCGTCCAGCACCACGTACAGGAAGATGCCGACGGCGATGATGGTGATCCAGATCAGCGTGAAATATTCGCTCACGACGCCGCTCCCTCGGACCGGGTGGCGGCCGCGAGCGGGCGCTGCCCGCCCAGCAGGGTCAGGGCCTCCGCAGGCTCGCCCTCCGGCGCCTTGATCTCGGGCTCCTCATGCGGCGCGGGGAAGGTTCGCATCAGGCGCAGCAGCAGAAACAGCCCGGAGCCGAATACGAAGCAGTAGACCGCCACGTAGATCACCAGCGAAATCGCGACGTCGGTGCCGGTCAGCGAGGGGGAGACGGCATCGGCCGTGCGCAGCATGCCGTAGACCACCCAGGGCTGGCGTCCGGTTTCCGTCACCGTCCAGCCCGCCAGCACCGCGACATAGCCGATCGGCGCGCAGCAGAGGCAGAGCAGATGGAACCAGTCGCTGGTGAACAGCGCCCGGCGCTGGCGCAGCCACAGGCTGATGGCGACGAGGCCGAGCATCGCCAACCCGGCGGCGACCATCACCCGGAAGGCCCAGAACACCACGGCGACCGGCGGCTGGTCTGCGGGCGGAACCTCCGTCAGGCCGGGGATCTCGCCATACAGGTCGTGGCGCAGGATCAGGCTGCCGAGATAGGGAATGCCGATTTCGAAGCGGTTGGTCTGCGCCGCCTGGTCGGGCAAGGCGAACAGCAGCAGCGGCGCGCTGGCCCGCTTGTCCCAGTTGCCCTCCATCGCCGCCAGCTTGGTCGGCTGGTGTTCCAGCGTGTTCAGGCCGTGCTGGTCGCCGATGAACAGCTGCACCGGCACCAGGATGGTGGCGAGCCAGAATGTCATCGACAGCATCTTCCGGCTTTCCGGGATGAACTGGCCTTTGCGCAGGTGATAGCAGGCGACCGCGATGACGATGAACGCGGTGGTGATGAAGAACGCGGTGACCGTATGCGCCAGGCGGTAGGGAAAGGACGGGTTGAAGATCACGTCGAACCAATTGGCGGAGAAGAAACGGCCGTCCACGCGCTCATAGCCCGCCGGCGTCTGCATCCAGCTGTTCACCGCTAGGATCCAGAAGGTGGAGGAGAAGGTGCCGATCGCCACCAGGATCGCCGCCCCGCAATGCACGATGGGCGGCACCAGCTTGCGCCCGAACAGCAGAACGCCGAGGAAGGCGGCCTCCAGGAAGAAGGCCGTCAGCCCCTCATAGGCCAGCAAGGGCGCGATGACGTTGGAGGTGGCGTCCGAGAAGCGGCTCCAGTTGGTGCCGAACTGAAACGGCATCACGATGCCGGAAACCACACCCAGGCCGAAGGACACCGCGAAGATCCGCAGCCAGAACTGCGACAGGCGCAGATAGAGAGCGTTGCCGGTGAACAGATGCACGCTTTCCAGCAACGCGATGAAACAGGCCAGCCCCACCGTGAAGGCCGGCAGCAGGATGTGCATCGCCACCACCCAGACGAATTGCAGCCGGGAGAGGAATACGGGATCGAAATGCATGCTTCAAATTCCGGTAGGATCAGTTTCAGGCGGGGGCAGTATCAGGCAGCGGGAGGCGGAAGGGTCGCGCCGGCGCCGGCAAGGGCCGCGGCCAGGGCGGCCTCCTTGTCATGATCGAAGGAGGTGCGCAGGATCTTGCCGCCGACGCCGCGGAGATCCTGCAGCACCTTCTCTGCGGTCATATGGCGGATCAGCAGGAACAGGGCGGCCTCGCCCGGCTGGATGTTGCCGGCGACTTCCTTCATGAAATCATCGTTGATGCCGATATCGGTCAGCGCCCCGGCGATGGCGCCCGAAGCCGCGCCGATGGCGGCGCCGGCCATCGGCATCATGAAGATCAGGCCGATCAGCGCGCCCCACATCGTGCCGGAAGCGGTGGACAGCGCCAGCGGATTGACCATCTGGTTCAATTTGATCCGACCATCCGGGCGTTTCACCGCCACCACCGCGTCCTCGAGACTGATCAGGTACTCCGTCTGCAGCTTCAGCACCCGCTCGCGGACATCCTCGGCCTTTTCCTCGTTGGGGAAGCAAATGACGACGAGATCGCTCATGGCTGCCTCATGGCTATGATGCGAAACCGACCCGGACGGATCGGTTCCGGCCGTAGCCTAGGGCCATAAGCTGCTGGAAAGCCAGCCTGCGATGCCGTTGTCAAGGCAACTTCACGCTCGCCGCGCTCGGCCCTAGTTGCGCGGGCGCACCGCGAACTGCAGGCATAGAACCTCCGCGCCCTCGGGGCCGGCGACCGGAGCGAGGGCGGCATCCTCGGGCGGCACGAACACGCAGGATTTCACCGGCAGCAGCTGGCTGTCGGTCGCACTCATGCTGCCCGCGAGGATGACCCAGAACTGCCCGCCGCCCATTCCGGGCTCGGGGCCGGTGATCGTCGCGCCGGGGGCCAGGCGATAGCGCCAGGCCGCGACCCCGTCCTCCGCGGCGGGCAGGATCGGATCGACGCTGCTGGCCGGCAGCCGGGCCAGTTCGGCCTCGGTCAGGACCTGCTTCACCTCGGCGGTGGCTTCCCGGTGCGGGAATTTGGCGCGCCCTTCGCGCAGGCCCAGACGCTCGGCCGGCATGTAGCGCGCGCCGGGGTCCCAGCCGTTGCGCAGCGTGAACCAGTCCAGCCCCTTGTCGGAGGCGACCAGCGGACCGTAAGCGGTATAGGGCCCGGTGTAATGCACGACGATGCCGTCCACATCATGCACGCCGAACTTGCCGCCGCCGCCGACGACGATCTGGAACTGCTCGGCCTGGTGGAAATGCGGCCGCACGATGGCGCCCGGCTCCTTCTCCACCAGGAACGCGACCGGGAACAGCGTGTCGGCATCCGGGGTCGGGTCGTCCGGCTTTTTCGAGAAGCGGTTGGCGCCGATGAACAGGGTGTTCCAGCCTTCGGTGGCGCGGCGCTTGTTGGTCTGGCGTGCGATGTCGCTGTCTGCCGTCAGGATCATGGCTGCCTCCTGGATTTTTCCGGACCGATGTTCCGCCTGCGCCGTGGCGCTGTCAATTTCCCGGGCGACCGGAGAGTGAGTCGTTTTGAATTAACACGGGAAAACGGTTGGCCGATTTTCTCCGTACGGTAATCGATGGGCACGCTGGATCGGCGCCCCCCTGACCGTTTCAACTTTACAGCCACCGAGCCGGCCAAGTATCCTCAGCACGTGGTACTCAACCGGCCATCAACCCCCGGTAGCCCCCACATAAGGAAAATACGATGCAAGTGGCCTCTCGTGCTAGGATTGCCAATAATAATATCCATTCTGGCCTTATCGATGCACTAAAGAACGCAGTGCGTGATGCAGAAGCCACCCGACAAGATTTTTACGAGCTGGCAACTGTACCCGTAGTACTTTCAAGCGCCGTAGAGCAAGTCAGATCCGTGCAGACAGAAATCTGCTTGATACGTGAGCGCTTCATCGAAACGTGCGGCGTCCTCTTCGATCTTGCAAGTGAGATCCATATCCTCAACGCAGATGCGCCTGGGTGAAGCTTTCGCCACTGATCAGAGTTCGGATTGTCGTCCAACCGGCTTTCCCATAGCCATTATCCGTTCATGGCGACGAAATTTCCGCCTTTCGCCGCCAGTTCCGTCAGCAGCTTCGCCGGTTCGAACGCCCAGCCCTGATAACCCTGCTGGTAGAAGCGCAGGCGTTCCAGGATTTTCAGTACGCCGACAAGGTCGGCCTGGAACATCGGGCCGCCCTTGGCTGCGGGAAAGCCGTAGCCGTTGACATAGACGACGTCGATATCCACCGGACGGTAGGCGATGCCTTCCTCCAGCAGCCTGGCCGCCTCGTTGATCATCGCGAGATGGCAGCGCTCGACGATCTCACCCGGAGAAATCTCGCGGCGCTGCAGACCAATGCTGGGGGAATGGGCGACGATCATCGCCTCGATCTCGGGGTCGCGCAGGCCCTGGCGGGCTTCCGGCGTGTACAGATAGTAGCCGGCGCCGGTCTTCTGGCCGTGGCGGCCCATTTCGCAGATAAGGTCCGGGATCTTCGAGTACGGGCGGTCCGGTTGCTCGATGGCGCGGCGCTTGCGGATGTTCCAGCCGATGTCCTGGCCGGCGAGGTCCATCACCCGCAGCGGCCCCATCGCCCAGCCCCAGGCCTGCATCGCGTCGTCGATCTGACGCGGCACGCAGCCCTCGTCGAGCAGGAAATAGGCCTGGCGCAGATACTCCTCGAAGATGCGGTTGCCGATGAAACCGTCACAGACGCCGGCGACGACGCCGACCTTGCCGATCTTGCGGGCGAAATCGAGCGCGGTGGCCAGCACATCCGGCGCGGTGGCCGCACCGCGCACGATCTCCAGCAGGCGCATGACATGCGCCGGGCTGAAGAAATGCAGGCCCAGCACGCGCGACGGATCGCGCACGGTCGCGGCGATGGCGTTGACGTCCAACGTGGAGGTGTTGCTGGCCAGGATCGCGTCCGGGCGGGTGAGCTGGTCGAGCCTGCCAAACACCTGACGCTTGACGTCGAGGTCCTCGAACACTGCCTCGATCACCAGGTCCGCATCGGCGATATCGGCGAGGTCCAGGCTCGGGCGAAGCAGGGCCAGGCGGCGTGCCGCCTCGGCTTCGCTGATGCGGCCGCGTTTGGCGCCGGTCTCGATGATCTGGCGGATCGTGTCGGTCCCGCGCTGCAGCGCCTCCGGCTTCTGCTCGACCATCGTCACAGTCAGGCCGGCGTTCAGCAGGGCGGCGGTTATACCGGCGCCCATCGTGCCGGCGCCGATCACCGCAATGCGGGCGAAGCCGCGGCGCGGCAGGTCCGGGGCCAGACCGGGAATGCCGGCAGCCACCGTCTCGCCGTGCCTCGCGTAGTCCAGTCCGGTCGTGTCTAGCGTCGTGGTGTCTAGCGTCGTGGTGTCTGGCGTCATGGGATCCCTCTTGTTGCGGCGCACCGTAGCGGCGCCCCGGCCGCTTTGACAGAGGGGGCAGGCAGCCGGAGTATCGCCGCAACCTGTCCAGAGAATGAATGAGGAACGCATGGGCGCCCTGATCGAGACCATCGCCGACTACGCCGTGGGCGAGCAAACCAGCCGCCTGCCCGAGGAGGTGCGCCATCATGCCAAGCGGGCCCTGATCGACTGGTTCGCCGCGCTGCTGCCGGGCACCAGGATCGAGCCGGTGACACGGCTGTTCCGCGCCCTGGCCGACGAGCTCGGGCATGGCAAGGCCATGGTCTACGGCGCCAACCAGCGCGCGCCGCTGCGCACCGCCGCGCTGCTGAACGGCACGGCGTCCCACACCATCGAGTTCGACGACATCTTCCGCGACGCCGTGTACCACCCGGGCTGCCCGGTGATCGCCGCGGCGCTGGCGGCGGCACAGGCGCGCGAGGTGGACGGCGATACGCTGCTGCGCGCCATCGTGGTCGGCTACGAGGTTTCCACCCGGATCGGCGTGGCGGTGCAGCCGTCGCATTACCGGTTCTGGCACACCACGGGCACGATCGGCACCTTCGGCGCGGCGGCGGCGGTGGCGACAGTGCTGAAGCTGGACCGCACGCAATTCGCCGACGCGATCGGCACCGCCGGCACCTTCGCCGCCGCCCTGCAGCAGGCCTTCCGCACCCAGACCCAGACCAAGCCGCTGCATGCCGGCCACGCCGCCGAGGCCGGCGCGCTGGCCGCGATGGGCGCGGCGGAAGGCGTGACCGGCGCGCATGACATCCTGGAGGGGCCGGCCGGCTTCGGCGCGGCGATGAGCCTCGATCCGAACTGGGCGGCGGCGACCGACGGGCTGGGAACCCGCTACAACATCACCGCGATGACCTTCAAGAACCATGGCTGCTGCGGCCACAGCTTCGCGCCGATCGATGCCGCGCTGGTGCTGAAGCGGGAACATGGTTTCACGCCGGAAGATATCGAGAAGATCACCGTCAGCACCTACAAGGCCAGCGTGGACATCACCGGCCGCTGGGAGGTCGAGACGCCGTTCGACGGCCGGTTCAGCACGCCCTACACGGTGGCGAGCGCCATGGTGCATGGCAGCGTGCGGCTGGACAGCGTGACGCCGGAACGGCTGCGCGATCCCGCCGTGCACGCGCTGATGCAGCGGGTGAAGATGGAGATCGACCCGAAATGCGAGGCCGAATTCCCCGGCCGGCGCTCGGCGATCGTCTCGATCGCGCTGAAGGACGGGCGGCAGGTGCAGCACTACCAGGCGACCCGCAAGGGCGACCCCGACATGCCGCTGTCGGACCTGGAATTGACAGAAAAATACTACGAACTTGCCGCACCCGTCATCGGCAAGCCGCCGGCCGATCGGCTGCTGACGGAGATCTGGGGGACGGATCGGCAGAACCAGGTCGGGTTCGCGTTGTAGACAGGAAAGGCCAGGGGGCGCCGCCCCCTGGCCTTTTCTGTCATGCCTGCCGCGAGCGGGGGCGAAGCAGCCCCGGCGATACGCTTCGGGCTATTTGGAACGGTGGATCGCGAGGCGCTGGGAAACCTCGCCGCTAAGGCTGGTGTCGTAGGCGTCGAGGCTGCGCATCGGCGCGCCCGGCTTGAAATCGACCTTGCTGAAATCGACCCAGTACAGATTGGGGGAGCTGGTGGACTGGAAGTAATACACCTTGTCCGTCAGGTCCGAGATGGTGGACCACAGCGTGTTCCAGGTATCCGTGGTTTCCTCGTGCCCCGACGTATCCTCGGCTCCCCGGGGGCACCGCGACATTGCGGATCACGGCATAGGCCCCGGCGACGGCATGGCGCACGTCCTGGGGCTTCGGCAGGGTTTTCAGATAGGACGCGGCGCGCACGAAGCGGCTCTGCGGGTCGATATCGCCGGGCATCGGCAGCTGGCCGCCAAACAGCTTGTAGCGCGGCAAATTCGCCAGCTGAACGTCGAGCGGGGGTTCGTTCGTCATCACCTGGAACTGCTTGCCGTGATGCACGACCATCTTGCCGTCCACATACTCGATGACCGCCGAGTCACCCGTCGCATCGGCGAGCGACAGGTGCAGCGGCCAGGTCTTTCCGGCCACCTCGGCCGAGACGACCTGGACCGCCTTCAGGCCGTCCAGGGCCTCCGCGACCGTGGCGAAATTGTCCAGCACATATTGCGCCCACATCGCATTGGACAGCCCGGGACGCGAATCCCGCGCTTCATACGTCGTCTTGTCGAGATACAGCAGGTTGGCGACCAGTCCGGGTTCGTTCATGCCGTCGCTGGTGGCCACGCCGAATGCCGTGACCGCCACCGAGCCATGTTTGGCATGCCAGTCGAGCGACTTGCCGTCTCCCATCTTCGACGATCTCGCCGTCCCGCGCGGCGACACGACGATGCGCGCGTCGTCGGAGCGGAACAGGTCCATGGTGCGCCCGACCACCTTGGCCTGGCCGTTGTCGTTCCAGAAGACACGGGTGCAGGCGAGCGCGCCCGTCGAGAGCGTGGCCAGGGTAAGGGCCATGGCAACGCCTCTGGCTGTCAGTCGCAGGCTGCCCATTGTCTTCTCCGCAAATCGGTGGATGTCGTCCGATCTATATCCGCAGGCCGGATGGCAGCATAGAGGCGAAAACCAATAAACATTCATTGCGCATTGAATAATGCGCATCCAATTATACTCGGAATGATTGATTTTATCTTACATTTTATGGGCGTTTTCTAATTCCTCCGGCCCATTCATTCCAGATTTGGACCGGATGCTTATGTTCCATGCCGGCAGCGCGCGTGCCCGACCATCATCATGGCGGATCCGGTTTCCGGCAGCTCCGGATTGGAAGTTCAAGCGGCCGGGCGCGGCGCGCGGGTTGGCGCCAGCCAGATCGTTATCCCACTGGGTGAGAACGAAGCTAGTGCTGCCCCTCCGGCATCCGCACGGTCAGGCCGTCCAGCGCCTCGGTGACGGTGATCTGGCACGACAGGCGGGAATTGTCCTGCGTGGTGGCGGCGAAGCTGAGCATGCTGGCTTCCTGGCTCTGCGGCGGCCCGGCCTCGGCCAGCACTTTGTCCTGCCATTCCGGCTCGATATAGACATGGCAGGTGGCGCAGGCGCACTCGCCGCCGCAATCGGCATCGATGCCGGGGACGTTGTTGGTGATGGCCGCGAGCATCACGCTGAGGCCGGTCTTGGCCTCCACCGTGTGCGCTGTGCCATTGTATTCGATGAAGGTGATCTTCGGCATCTGTTTCCCCGCTGCGCGCCATGGATCCGGGCGCGTCGTTTCCCTATAGCAAATCCTTCATGGACACTGACACATCGGCCAGGCGTTCGCGAGCCACCGGCCGGCGTTTGGCGATCATCAACTTGCCGGCCATGAATTCGGGCGGCGCGTTCACCGCCTCCACCGCGCGGATCGTGGCATCGGCCGCCAGGTGAAACACCGCGAAGCTGGCGTTTTCCGGTTTGCCGCGAAGGATTGTTTCGCTGGCGCCGAAGGGCAGGCCGGCGATCTGCAGGCGGAGGTCGTACTGGTCGGACCAGAACCAGGGGATTTCCGGTGTTGGCGGCGGACGGGCGCACAGGCTGGCGGCGGCCTGTTTGGCCTGTTCCACCGCGTTGGGCACGGATTCCAGACGGAAATGCCGGTTGTAATGCGGCAGCGGCCGGCTGGTGCAGTCGCCGATGGCGTAGATCGCGGGGTCCGCGGTGCGAGCGGCGAGGTCAACCTCGATGCCGCCCTGGCAGGTCGAGGCCGCAGCCGCGGGCCAGTTCGTCATTGGCGATCGCGCCGACGCCGATCAGGGCGGCGTCGCAGGGGATCGTCCTGCCGTCCGCCAGGCGGATCGCGGCGACATGACCGCCCTGCCCTTCCAGCCCGGAGACCCCGGCGTCCAGTTCCAGGCGAACGCCTTTGGCCTGGTGGAAGTCCTGGAAGAAGGCCGACAATTCGGGCGAGGCGACGCGGGCGAGCAGCCGGGGCTCACGCTCGATGACCGTGACCGCGGCGCCGAGCGCGCGGGCGGAGGCGGCGGCCTCCAGCCCGATATAGCCGCCGCCGACGATGGCGAGCCTTCGGCCGGGGCCGAGCGCGGCCTTCAGGCGGTCCGCGTCCGCGGCCGTGCGCAGTTCCAGCACTCCGGCAAGCCCGGCGCCCGGGACGGCAAGCCGTCGGGCGCGGGCGCCGAGCGCAAGGATCAGGTGGTCGTAGGCAAGCGTCTCGCCGGTGGCCAGGGCCAGGGTCTTTGCCGTGCGGTCGATGCCGGCTGCGATCGTGCCGAGGCGCAATTCGATGGCGTTGTCGGCGTAGAACGCCTCCGGGCGCAGCGCCAGGGACGCGGCGTCGGCCTCCCCCTTCAGCCAGGCCTTGGACAGCGGCGGTCGGTGGTAGGGCGGAATCGGTTCCGCGCCGATCAGGGTGATGGCGCCGGGCCAGCCGAACTGGCGCAGGAAGGCGACGGCGGAGCCGCCGGCATGGCCGGCACCGAGAATGACGATCTTTTCCTGTTCCCGCCCCATGCCTGCCTGCTTAGCGGGGTGCGATGGCCAGCGCTACTCCGCGGCCGCGAAGACCGGGGCGGGCTTGGCCACGCGCAGGACCAGCATCGAGGCGAGCAGGCAGGCGAGGCCGGCAGAGAGGAAGGCGAGCAGATAATGGCCGGTGAAGCTGCGCACCGCGCCGGCACCGAACGCGGCGATGGCGCCGCCGACCTGATGCCCGACGAAGACCCAGGAGACGATCACCGGCGCGTCCTTGCGCCCGAACACCTCGTTGGTCAGGGCGAAGGTGGCGGGGCCGGTGGCGACCCAGTCCAGGCCGTAGAATACCGCGAAGATCGACAGGCTGGCGGGCCCGAAATCGGTAAACGGCATGATCACCAGCGAAAGCCCCCGCAGGCTGTAGTACCAGAACAGCAGAACGCGCGGATTGAACCGGTCACACATCCAGCCCGAGGCGGCCGAGCCGATCAGGCTGAACACGCCGATGACAGCGAGGATGGAGGCGCCGTTCATCTCGGAGATGCCGTAATCGGCGCAATAGGCGATCAGATGGGTATTGATCAGGCCATTCGTGGACATGCCGCAGATGCCGAAGCTGAGCGTCAGCAGCCAGAAATCCATCGAGCGCGAGGCGCGGCGCAGCACGTGGATGGCGATCATGAACGGGTTCGCGCTGCGCGGGCGCGCCGGCACGATGGCGGTGCCGCCATAGGGCGGCAGGCCGATGGCGGCAGGGGATTCCGGCAACACCATGGCAACCACGGGGATCATCGCGGCGATGGTCAGCGTGACGCCGATGGCGACGCCCTGCCAGCCATAGCGGTTGGCGAGCAGGGCCAGCAGCGGCAGGAACACCAATTGCCCGGCGGCATTGGCCGAGGACAGCAGGCCCATGGCAAAGCCGGTGCGCTGCACGAACCAGCGATTGGCGACCGCGGCGGCCATGCCGACCGCGCCGGCGCCGGAGCCGATCCCGACCATCAGGCCCCAGGTGACGAACAACTGCCACGGCTCGGTCATGAAGAAGGACAGGCCGGTGCCGGCCATCAGCACGGTCATGCAACCGAGAATGGTGCGCTTGAGGCCGATGACCTCCATCAGCCCGGCCAGGAACGGCCCGGTGAGGCCGAGCAGGATGATGTTGACCGAGACGGCGCCGGAAATGGTGGAGACATCCCAGCCGAAGGCGTGCTGCAGCGGGACGATCATCACCCCGGGGGCCGCGCGCACACCGACACCGGCGAGCATGGCGGAGAACATCACGGCAAGGACGACCCAGCCATAATGGAAACGGCCCGGGAAACGATCGGAGCAGAATTTGGCAAGGGTTCGCGGAATCATACGCCGGGCCTTCTCTGAATACCCGTCAGTATAGATGTCCTGTCTTCGGTGTCAGCAGGGAAACGCCTTGCGTGCGTGGAATGGCTGGCCTCCCGCGGGCGGGATCAGGTCCGCCCGGCGGCCCCTCCCCGCTCGTACCAGCCGCGCGAACGGCGCACGATATGAACCACCGACAACATGACCGGCACCTCCACCAGCACGCCGACGACGGTCGCCAGCGCCGCGCCGGACTGGAAGCCGAACAGGGCGATGGCGGTCGCGACCGCGAGCTCGAAGAAATTGCTGGCGCCGATCAGCGCCGACGGGCCGGCCACGCACCATTCGACGCCGAGGCGGCGGTTCAGCCAATAGGCCAGGCCGGCATTGAAATAGACCTGGATCAGGATCGGCACCGCCAGCAGCGCGATGACCACCGGCTGGCGCAGGATCTGCTCGCCCTGCAGACCGAACAGCAGCACCAGCGTCAGCAGCAGCGCCGACAGCGACAGCGGGGCCAGCCTGTGCAGCGTCCGCGCCAGCGCCGGCTGCCCGCCTTGCGTCAGCAGCAGGCGCCGCCAGAGCTGCGCCACGATCACCGGCACCACGATGTACAGCCCGACCGACAGGACCAGCGTGTCCCACGGCACCGTGATCGAGGACAGGCCCAGCAGCAGCGCCACCAGCGGCGCGAAGGCCACGACCATGATCGTGTCGTTCAGCGCCACCTGCGACAGGGTGAAATGCGGCTCGCCGTCCACTAGGTTGGACCACACGAACACCATGGCCGTGCAGGGCGCGGCCGCCAGCAGGATCAGCCCGGCGATGTAGCCGTCGATCTGCTCGGCCGGCAGCCAGGGCCGGAACAGATGGGCGATGAACACCCAGCCAAGCAGCGCCATCGAAAACGGCTTGACCAGCCAGTTCACCCCCACCGTCGCCGCGATGCCGCGCCAGTGCCGGCCCACCTCGCCGAGCGCGGCGGGGTCGATCTTCAGCAGCATCGGCACGATCATCAGCCAGACCAGGATGGCCACGGGCAGATTGACCTGGGCCACGGTCGCGCCGCCCAGCGCCTGGAACGCTCCCGGCAACGCCTGGCCGAGCGCAATGCCGACGACGATGCAGAGCGCGACCCAGAGGGTCAGGAACCGCTCGAACAACCCCATGGAAGGCGCCTTGCCCGACACCAGCGCCGCAACCTCGCTCACGATGCCATTCCCTCGGCGGCATCGGAACCCGTTCGGCCGATCGCCTGGACCTGCCGCGCGAGCGACAACCGGTCGAGCGCGTCGAAGGGCAATGCCACGAACGGCTTGATCCGGTTTTCGAGAACCCGGAGTGTGTCGCGGAAGGCCTGCATCTGTTCGGCCTCGGATCCGGCGCAATCGGCGGGATTGGGCAGGCCCCAATGCGCGGTGATCGGTTGCCCCGGCCACACCGGACAAATCTCGCCTGCGGCCTCGTCGCAGAGGGTGAAGATGAAATCCATCACGGGCGCGCCGGAAGCGGCGAACTCGTCCCAACTCTTGCTGCGCAACCCCTCGCTCGGCAGGTCGAGCGATTGCAGCAGCCTCAGGGCATGGGGATGCACCGCCCCCCTGGGGAAGCTGCCGGCGCTGAAGGCCCGGAACCGGCCGTCGCCCCAGTGACCGAGCAACGACTCCGCCAGAATGCTGCGGGCGGAATTGCCGGTGCAGAGGAACAGCACATTGAAGGAAACCTGTGTCATGCGGTCGCGCCCTGCTTCGGCGCGCAACAGGAGGCGGCTGCTTGCGTAGCCTCCGCCTGCGGGGCGCAGCAGGCGGTGGCGGCGGTGCGTATCGGACCCAGGTCGACGCTGTCGCCATAGACCGTGCTGTCACCCATCGTCAGGAAGGTCTCCCATGCGAGCCCCTGCGGGTCCGCGATCCAGGCCTTTTCCGATCTGGCATAGCAGCAGGTCGTGGCACCTTCCTCCAGCACCGGTCGGTCGGCCTGCTGCAACCGGTCATAGACCTCGTGCAGCTCGTCAGCGGTCTCGACCTGGATGCCGAGATGGTCGATCCCCGCCCGGCCGCTGCGCGTGGAGATGGCGAAATTGACGCGCGGATCGTCGAGCATCCATTTGGCGTAGTCGGGCTTGGTGACGCTCGGTTCACTCGCGAACAGCGCGCTGTAGAACCGGATGGACCGGGCCAGGTCGTCAACGGACAGATGCACGTGCAGGCGCTTCATCGCGGTCCTCCTGAGTGTTGATTGCCTGAATGTCGGTTTTGGGTGCGCAGATGGTCATGCCGCATGCCGCGGCGTCGCCCTGGCAGCAGTTCTCCGTCAGATAGGCGAGCAGGCCGTTCATCGCGGCGTATTCCGCCATATAGATCAATGACCGCCCTTCCCGCCGGAACGTGACCAGACCAGCCTGGCGGAGCTGGGTCAGGTGGAAGGACAGCGTGGCGGCAGGCAGCCCCAGCCGGTCGCCAATCTGGCCGGCGGGCAGCCCCCTGTCGCCCGCCTGCACCAGCAGGCGGAACACATCGAGCCGGGATTCCTGGGCCAAAGCCGCCAGGGAAGCGAGCGCAGCGGATTTTTCCATGTTTTTATAATTATGGAATTGTTGGAGATCGTCAAGTCTGCTCCGCGGGACGGCGTCTGCCCGCAACGCATTGCCGTGAAACAGAGCGGCGCTTCCCCGCCCCCGCAGCGGGCGGGTGGCGGGAAGGCGCGGCATCGGGGATTGCACAGCCGGGGGCATCGCGATCGCTGCTTCCGGGGGCGGTGGACGAGAAGATAACATATCTTTTGTTACTTCGTCATGCAGCTGACGAGTAGCGCCTCGGGAGAAGCCCCGGCATGGGATATGGGCGGGGCGGCCGGGATCTGCCCCCGGATCGGAGGATTCTCTCACCCGGGCGCGTTCAATGGGCGTCCGAAGGAATTGCAGCACCAGCCGACATGTAAAGGCGAAATCCGTCCATTTTTGCATGGGAAGCGGCCTCTCAAACTCGCGGGATGATGAAGTTTCCGTCCCTATACTGATTGTATCCTGTACATGAAGTAACGGTTTCGTTGTTTCCATGACTTGTTTCTTGTCGGCTCCGTTCCACCGGCCGTTCATCACACAACCGTCTTTCCAGCGTCTCCGAACTGTCATGAACACCGTCTATGTCGCGCCGCAGCAATCATTGGAGCGCTAACGGAAGTGACACCTCATTCAAAGATCAAGACGGCACTTTTTGCCACGACCATGCTGGCCGGATTGCTTGGCGGCGTGCCGGCCGTCCATGCCCAGGATGCCCACAGCATCGACGCCATCCAGAAGCAGATCAACGCGCTGCAGGAACTCGCTGCGCCAGATGAAGTCGGAGATGGCGAAGCGCGACAGCCAGCTCAAGGCCGCCCAGGAGCAGGCCACGCGGGCGCGCAGCGATGCCCACCAGGCGCAGACCGCCGCCGCCCAGGCCCGCCAGCAATCGGCTGACGCCCAGGCATCCGCGACCCAGGCGGCGGCGCAGACCGCGAAGCCGCTTGCCGTCGCCGACACCGAGCCGCATGCAACACTCGACATGCGCAAGGGCCGGCCCACCTTCACCTCGGCGGATGGAAAATACTCGGTATCGGTCGGCCTGCAGCTGAACTACGATTTCGGCGCCTACTTCACCGGACAGACGCCCAACCCGAACAATCGCAGCGCCACCCTGGCGCCGTACGGAGAGAATCTGCGCCGGGCGCGCATTCCGTTCGCATTCCGCTATGAAGACATCACCGCGGTCGTCACGCCGGACTTCGGCGGCACACCGGACGGCACGCCCACGCTGTACGAGGCGAACGTCAGCTACACCGGCCTCAAGCCGGTGAAGTTCACGGTCGGCTATCTCAATCCCTCGCTGACACTGGCGGATTCAACCGGCTCCCAGGACTTCATGTTCATGGAAGAACCGAGCATCGCCAACATCGTGCGCAGCGTCGCGGCCGGCGACAGCCGGGCGTCTGCGGGTGGGCTGGGCTACGGCCAACAATGGTTCGCCGCGGCCTACCTGACGGGCCAGAAATACGGGGCGCAGAGCACGACGACATCGATCAACTCGCAGTCGGGCATGTCCGTCCGCGTCGCCGCGCGTCCGTTCACCGGCTCCGACTACGACATCCATATCGGCTTCTCGGGCTCCGACGCCTTCCATCTCACGCGCAACGCCGGCGGCGGCCAGACCACCTCGTTCTCGGATTACCCGGAGGCACGTGTCGATCCGATCAAGCTGATCAACACGGGCACCATCTCCGGCGCCGACAGCGCCTATTCCTGGGGCCCGGAATTCGGCGCGCGCTACAAGAACTTCCTGATCGAGGGCGAATTCATGGGCGTGGGCGTGAACCGCTCGGCCTATGCCGGCGCGCCGGCCCCCAACCTCAGCTACAACGGCGGCTATGTCGAGGCGAGCTGGGTCCTGACCGGCGAGCCGCGCCGCTACAACCCCGCCACGGCGTCCTTCTCCAAGCCCACTCCGGCCAATCCCTTCTCGCCGAAGGACGGCAAATGGGGCGCGTTCGAACTGGCGGCCCGCTACAGCGCGACGGATCTCAATTCGAAAACCACGACAGGCATTTCGTCGAACGTTACCGGCGGAACCTTCGGCGGTTATCAGCAGATCGTTACCCTCGGCCTGAACTGGTATCTCAATGACAATTACCGGGTGATGGCGGACTACTACATCAGCAACATCGACAAGCTGAACACGGCCGGCAAGACGCAGGTCGGCCAGAACTTCCAGGCGCTGCTGTTCCGTCTGCAAGCGACCTACTGACGAACCTTTCCGGAAGCGTCCGGGCGCGGCCACCGACAACGGTGGCCGCGCCCGGACTTCGTTCCGAGACCCTCGAGCAACCGTCTGTCCGAAAAGGCAGCGGCCAAGCCGGATCGTGTCCACGCAGCGTGGAAACGATCCGGCCTATGCTTTTATAGGAAACTGTATCGCCTGAAGATCGCTTCGCGCCTCCGGCGAGACCGACGCGGCCGCTAGTTCGCCTGGGCGCTCGCCTCGGAACGGGTGGCGCCGACGCGGGCGGCCAGCGCGGCGGCCATGAAATCGTCGAGGTCGCCATTCAGCACCGCGTCCGGATTGCCCTTCTCCACGCCGGTGCGCAGATCCTTCACCATCTGATACGGCGCCAGCACATAGCTGCGGATCTGGTGGCCCCAGCCGATCGCGGTCTTGGCGTCCTCCACCAGCGCGGAGGCGGCCTCGCGCTTCTGCAGCTCGGCCTCATACATGCGCGCCTTCAGCATCGCCATGGCGGTGGCGCGGTTGCGGTGCTGGCTGCGGTCGGTCTGGCAGGCGACGATGATGCCGGTGGGGATATGGGTGATGCGGATGGCCGATTCGGTCTTGTTGACGTGCTGCCCGCCGGCGCCGGAGGCGCGGTAGGTGTCGACCTTCAGATCGGCGGGATTGATCTCGATCTCGATGCTGTCATCGACCACCGGGTAGACCCAGACGCTGGCGAAGCTGGTCTGCCGGCGCGCCGCGGCGTCGAACGGAGAGATGCGCACCAGGCGGTGCACGCCGGCCTCGGTCTTCAGCCAGCCATAGGCGTTCGGGCCGGAGAACTGCAGCGTGACGGATTTGATGCCGGCCTGCTCGCCCTCGGACTCCTCGAGCTGGACCACCTTGTAGCCATGCTGCTCGGCCCAGCGGATATACATGCGCTGGAGCATCTCGGCCCAGTCCTGCGCCTCCGTGCCCCCTGCCCCGGCATTGATCTCCATGTAGCAGTCATTGCCGTCGGCCTCGCCCGACAGCAGGCTTTCGATCTCGCGCCGGTGGGCTTCCTCGGCCAGGGCGCGCAGGGATTTCAGTCCGTCGGCGACCATGCCGGCATCGCCCTCGGCCTCGGCCAGCTCGATCAGTTCCATCGTGTCGGCGACTTCGGATTCCAGCCTCTGCACGGCCTCGACGCCGTTCGCGAGCAGGGTGCGCTCACGCATCAGCTTCTGCGCCGTGGCGGCATCGTTCCAGAAGGCGGGGTCCTCGGCGAGCGCGTTCAGCTCGGCAAGGCGGTGCTGCGCGGCATCCCAGTCAAAGATGCCTCCTCAGCAGCGCGACGGACTGCTTGATCTGCTCATTGAGGGTGTCGGCTTCGGTGGACATGGGATCGCTTCACAGGAACGGAGAGAGGCGGGTCAATACAGCCCGCCCAGACGGCTGTCGACCCCGCCGGCGCTCGGTGCGGCGGTGCCGGGCGCGGCGTCGCCGGGGCCGGCATCGGCGCTGACGCCGCCATAAACGGAGCCGGAGGCGCCGGGAACCTGGCCGGGCTTGAAGGCGTCCACGGTATTGCCGCCCCAATTTGCCAGGGTGACGCCGGGCGGCACCGGGAAGGTCAGCGACGGACGGTTCTTCAGGGCGAAGGCCATGTAGTCGTGCCAGATCGGTGCGGCCAGCGCGCTGCCCGTCTGGTTGTTGCCGAGGCTGACCGGATTGTCGAAGCCGACCCAGACCGCGGTGACCAGGTCGGGGGTGAAGCCGACGAACCAGGCATCGGTGAAGTCCTGGGTGGTGCCGGTCTTGCCGGCGATGGCGCGGTTCAGGCCGTTGCCGGCAGCGAAGCCGGTGCCGCGCTTCACCACACCCTGCATCATCGTGACCATCTGGAACGTGCTGGCCGGATCGGCGATCGCCGGGCGCTTGTCCTCCAGCGTCGGCGGCGCATTGGGATCGGCGCAGTTCTCGCACTCGCCGGTGCCGGCACGCATCACCACGTGGCCGTCACGGTCCTGCACGCTGTCGATCAGCGTAGGGATGACCTCGTGCCCGCCGGAGGCCAGGCTGGCATAGGCGCCGGCCATGCGCAGCACCGTGGTGTCGACCGCGCCGATCGCGGCGGGCAGCACACGTGGCATGTTGTCGACCACGTGAAAGGCGATCGCCGTCTGCGCCACCGCTTCCATGCCGACCGCCTGGGCGATCCGCAGCGTGACCAGGTTCAGCGATTTCTCCAGCGCCAGGCGCATCGGGATCGGGCCATTGAAATTCTGCTCGAAATTGCCGGGGCGCCAGCGCCCGGCGCTGCCGTTGTCAATGACGATCGGCGCGTCGAGGAATTTCTGGCTGGGGGAAATCCCGTGCTCCAGCGCGGTCAGATAGACCATCGGCTTGAAGCTGGAGCCCGGCTGGCGCGAGGCCTGGGTGGCACGGTTGAACTGGCTGGCCTCGAAGCTCCAGCCGCCGACGAGCGCCAGAACGCGACCGGTGGAAGGCTCCAGCGAAACCAGGCCCCCCTGCACCACGGGGATCTGCCGCAGATGCACGCGATCGGGCCGCGGCGCCGGGGCGGCGGCGATGGAAGACTTGCCGGTTGCCGCGGTCGGCGGAGCCGGCGGCTTGTCGGAAGCCGCAGAAGGCTCGATCAGCAGGATGTCGCCGACATGCGCGATATCGGCGATGCGGCGCGGCGCGGCGCCGGGCTTGCCGTCGTGCACCGGCCGTGCCCAGGCCAGGTCGGCCAGTAGCAATTGTCCGGTATGCCGCTCGGGCGCCGCGTTCGGTGCGGCGCCGGGGACGCGTTCCACCCAGCCGAGTCTGGCTTCGGTGTCGCCGGCCTCCAGCACGACCGCCTGGCGCCAGTTGGGCAGCATGCCAGGGGTATGCGGAAGCTGCGCCAAGGCGGCGGACCAATCGTCACGCGGCCCGCTGATGCCGTCCAGATGGCCGACCGGTCCGCGCCAGCCGCCCATCTTGCGGTCATAGGCCATCAGCCCATCGCGCAGGGATTTCTCCGCCATTTCCTGCAGCGCGGGGTCCATGCTGGTGCGCACCATCAGCCCGCCCTGGGTGGTGACTTCGGGCCCGAAACGCTCGATCAGGCGGCGGCGCACGTCCTCGGCGAACCAGTCCGCCCCCGGCACCGGCTCGGGCCGGCGGTACAGCGAGGGTTGGATCGGCTCGGCCTTGGCGCTGGCGGCCTCGGCCGGGGTGATCGCGCGGTCGTCGGCCATGCGGTCGATGACCCAGTCCCGCCTTGCCTTCGCCGCTTCCGGCGCGCGGAACGGGTTGTAGTTGTTCGGAGCCTTCGGCAGCGCCGCCAGGAAGGCGGCCTCGGCGATCGTCAGCTGGTCCAGCGACTTGTTGAAATAGGTCTGTCCGGCCGCCGCCACGCCGTAGGATTGCAGGCCCAGATAGATCTCGTTCAGGTACAGCTCCAGGATGCGCTCCTTGCTCAGCGCGTCCTCGATCCGCACCGCCAGGATCGCCTCGCGCGCCTTGCGCGCGAGGGAGAGCTGGTTGTCCAGCAGCATGTTCTTGGCGACCTGCTGGGTGATGGTGGAGGCGCCGATCGGGCGCCGCTCCTGGCCCATCTGCTGCAGGTTGGTCATGGCCGCACGCACGATCGCCAGCGGGTCCACGCCGCGATGCACCCAGAAATTCTGGTCCTCGGCGGAGACGAAAGCGTGCTTCACCACGTCGGGGATGGCGGAATAGGGCACGAAGATGCGCCGTTCCGTCGCCAGTTCGGCGATCGGGCGGGCGTCCCCGGCATAGACCCGGCTCATCACCGGGGGCTGGTAGTGGCGCAGCCCCTCCACGTCCGGCAGGTCCTGGCTGAAATGCAGATAGGCCGCGTAACCGCCGATGCCGCCCACGGCCACCGCCAGCGTGGCAAGGCCGAACACCGCGCCGACCAGCCGTCCGGCCACGCTGCCGCGCGCGCGCTTATGGGCGCGCGGCTTGGACTTGCGGGGACGCCCGGATTTGGCGCCGTCCCCACCCTGGGGCGGGGTCTGCGGGGGCACCAGCGGTTCGCCGGCGGTAAGGGGGCCAGTCATGATGAGGGTGAGCGGTCCTGCTGGAGTTTTGGAGGATATGGGCGGATCGGGCCGGCAAAACCAGTGCCAAATGCCCGCGGCAGACCATTGCTGGAAGCACCTGGCGACAGAAGAAGATCAGGGGCGGCAAGGTCAGGTTCGGGTCACGCCGGCCTGGGCGAGGAAATAGGCGTCGACCGCGCGGGCCATGGCGCTGGCGACGCGGGTGCGGTGGCTGGCCTTGCGCAACTCCGCCTCATCGCGGGGATTGGACATGAAGCCCATCTCCACCAGCACGCTGGGAATATCCGCCGCCTTCAGCACGACGAAGCCGGCATGGCGGGACGGATTGACCAGCAGCGGCACGTCGCGGTCGAGGTTGCCGACCATGGAATGCGCCAGCCGGGTGGAACCGGCCCGGGTCTCCTGGCGCACCAGGCTGGACAGGATGCGCGCGACTTCCGGCGGGGCGTCGCGAAAACCGGGCCCGCCGAAGCGGTCGGCGCTATTCTCGCGCACCGCCAGGGCCGCGGTCTGCGCGTCCGAGGCGGTGTTGGAGAGGGTGTAGACCGAGGCGCCGCGCACCCCGGGATCGCGCAGCGCGTCGGCATGCATGGAGACGAACAGCGCCGCGCCCTTGCCCTGGGCGCGGGCCACTCGCTCGTCCAGCGGCACGAACACGTCCCGCGCGCGGGTCAATTCCACCCGGTAGCGGCCGCTGGCGTCGAGCTGACGCTTCAGTTCCAGCGCCGCGGCCAGGGAGATGTGCTTCTCATAGGTGCCGGACACCCCGATCGCGCCCGGATCCTTGCCACCATGGCCGGGATCCAGCATCACCAGCGGCAAGGAACGCTTGGCGGGTCCGGCGGCGGGCGGGTGTGCCGGTTTCTTGGCCGCGGCCTCGGCCATCGAGGCATGCATCAGGGATGGGAGCAGAAACGTGCCGGCCACCCCATATCCCAGCAGGACACGGCGGCTGAACAGCGGCAACGTGGGCTTCGTGGGCGACATCATGGCCGGCTCTTTTAACAGATTACATCCACGATTGCACGTTCCACGTTGATTAAGGCTACTTCATGGCCAGTTACAGCCGGATCCAGGTTCAGCTTGCGGTAGGCGCCGGTTTGCGTCATGGTCTGGGTCGCTTCGGTGACATGATGGCAACCGGCGGTTTTCCGCCCCTTGTCCGCACCGGCGGAAGCGTCGATTCTATGTCGGGACTCGCCCACCATTCGACCTGACCCAAGATTTTCGCCTCCGGTCAGGAACGGGGCGGACGAGATCCGAGAGGGCCGCACCGCCGATGCCTTGTTACCGCCCGCGCCGCGCACGTTGCGCGCCGGGGCCGGGTTCTGCTCGGGTCGTTCACCAGCGCCGCCTTTTTCGGCGTTGCAGTGGCCCCAAGAATTCAGCCGGCAATGACTTCAACGGGGGCCGCGCTCCACCAGGGAGCGCAGGACCCACACGCCAGGGACCGAATGATCGTCTTCACGCCAACCGCCAGCCCCAAGCGCTCCCCCCGCAATGGCACCGCCCCGGTGCCGTCGCGGCGGGCGTCGCTGTCGACCCGGGCACGCGGCGGGTACGCGGAAGCACCCCACGACGTTCCGGGGCGGATGGGCCAACCCCTTCCCGCAAGCCTTTTTCGCCGCCCGCCAGCGCGCATATCGCCGAACTCCCTTTGGGATCTTCGGGGAATGCGGACGCGGCATTGGGCGGCACACCGGAGTTCAGGACTAAATGACCAAACGCATGCTGATCGATGCCACTCACGCGGAAGAAACCCGCGTGGTGGTGCTGGACGGTAACCGCCTCGAAGATTTCGATGTAGAGACCTCGACCAAACGCCAGCTCAAGGGCAACATCTACCTCGCCAAGGTGGTGCGGGTAGAGCCCAGCCTGCAGGCCGCCTTCGTGGAATATGGCGGCGGCCGCCACGGCTTCCTCGCCTTCGGCGAGATCCATCCGGACTACTATCAGATCCCGGTCGCCGACCGTCAGCGCCTGCTTGAAATGCAGGCCGAGGAAGCGCGCCGCGAGGAAGAGGAAGAGGACCGCGCCGCCGCCGCCGAGGAGGCCGGGGAGACCGTTTCCGCCAATGTGCGCGAGATCGAGATCTCCGACGCCGAGCCGGAGACGATCGAGCACGGCGTTATCGCCGGCACCTTGCCCGCCCCCGACGAGCACGCCCCTCACGAGCACGTCCATGGCGAGCACGCCCATGACGAGCACGCCCATTACGACGGCGATGCCGCCGAGGCGCGGGGGGGCGAACCGCAGGCCGGCACGGAACCCGCCGAGCCGTCCGAGACGCCGGAGCCGCCCGCCCACGAGACCCGCGCGCAGCCCGCTTCCATCGGCCATGAAACCGTGTCCGACACGGTCGAGGCGCTGACGCCGGCGCATGCCGAACCGCAACCAGCATTCAGCTTCTATGCCCCGGCCGAGGCGCCGGTTGCGGAAGCCCCCGCCGCGGATGCCCCCGCCGAAGCAACCATTGCCGCGGAAACCGTCACGGTTGAAACCGGGTTTGCCGAGGACGCCGATTTCGGCGATGCCGGCGCCGAGTCGGCGCCGGAATCCTACCGGTCCGAAAGCCCGGCCGCCGAGAGCTATCGGGGCGAGCAGGACCAGCCCGCCGACGCCGGCGAGGACCAGCGCGAGCCGCGCATTCCGCCGCGCTTCCTGCGCAACTACAAGATCCAGGAAGTCATCAAGCGCCGGCAGATCCTGCTGGTGCAGGTGGTGAAGGAAGAGCGCGGCACCAAGGGCGCGGCGCTGACCACCTATATCTCGCTCGCCGGCCGGTTCTGCGTGCTGATGCCGAATTCCCCGCGCGGGGGCGGCATTTCCCGCAAGATCACCTCCGCCGCGGACCGCCGCCGGCTGAAGGAAATCACCGCCGAGCTCGCCATTCCCAAGGGCATGGGCCTGATCGTGCGCACCGCCGGCGCCCAGCGCCCGAAGCCGGAAATCAAGCGCGACTGCGAATATCTGATGCGTCTCTGGGACGACATCCGCGAGCACACCATGCGCTCGGTCGCGCCGGCGCTGATCTACGAGGAAGCCTCGCTGATCAAGCGGGCCATCCGCGACGTCTATTCGCGCGATGTCGACGAGATCCAGGTCGATGGCGAGGAAGGCTGGCGCGCGGCGCATGACTTCATGCGCATGCTGATGCCGAGCCACGCCAAGAAGGTGCAGCTCTGGCGCGATCCGAACGGCCAGCCGCTGTTCGCGCGCCATCAGGTCGATGCCCAGCTCGACGCGATGATGAGCCCGACCGTGCAGCTCAAATCCGGCGGCTACCTGGTGATCAACCAGGCCGAGGCGCTGGTGGCGGTGGACGTCAACTCCGGCCGCTCGACCCGCGAGCGCGGCATCGAGGAGACCGCGCTGCGCACCAATCTGGAGGCCGCCGACGAGGTGGCCCGCCAGCTCCGCCTGCGCGACCTCGCCGGCCTGATCGTCATCGACTTCATCGACATGGAGGCGAAGAAGCACAACGCCATGGTCGAGCGCCGCCTGAAGGAGGCGCTGAAGAACGACCGCGCGCGCATCCAGGTCGGCCAGATCAGCCATTTCGGCCTGCTGGAAATGTCGCGCCAGCGGCTGCGGCCCAGCCTGGCGGAAACCAGTTTCGTTACCTGCCCGCATTGCGGCGGCCTCGGCCATGTGCGCAGCACCGAAAGTGCCGCGATCCAGGTGCTCCGGGCGATCGAGGAAGAGGGCGCCAAGCGCCGCTCGGCCGAGATCGTGGTGTACGCCGCGACCTCCATCGCGATGTATGTGCTGAACCACAAGCGCGACCGGCTGATGGGGATCGAGACGCGCTACGGCATGCACGTGGTGTTCGCCAGCGACGAGACCCTGCAGCCGCCGAATATCCGCATCGAGCGGATGCGCGCGCTGCTGCCCGGCGAAGGCCCCGCGACGATCACGCCGGATGCCTGGCCGACCCTTCCGGCGCCGGCCGAGGCGGAAGCCGCGATCGAGGAGGAGGAGGCGCCGGACGTGGCCGAGGAGGCGGTCGAAGACGCCGAGGAGGCCACGGAGGCGCGTGCCAGCGGTACCGAGACGGCGGAGGAAGCGGCCGAACGCAGCCGCCGCAAGCGGCGCCGGCGGCGCCGGGGCGGCCGGCGCGAGGACGGCACGCCGGATACGGCGCCGCAGGCGGCCGAATCCGAGGGCGCCGAGGAGGCCGTGGCCGCAGTCCATGGCGAAGCCGAGGAAGCCGTCGCCGCCGAGCCGGCAACGGCCGAGGCGGCCGCCGAAACCGAAGCCGCTCCCGGCACCGAGGACGAGGAAGCCCAGCGCCGCCGCCGTGGCCGGCGCGGCGGCCGGCGCCGGCGGCGTGACGAAGACACGCTGACCGCGGTGGCGGAGCTCGGCGCCGAACAGCCCGACCTGCCGCCGGTCTATACCGGCCCCACCCCCGCCAACCCGTTCGGCGGCCAGGGCTACGACATCTTCGACGTGCTGGAACGCGCCGAGGAACAGGCCGCGCGGACCGTGCAAGCGCCAATCGTCGAAACGCCAATCATCGCGACGCCAATCGCCGAAACTCCGGAGGCAAGCCCAGCCGAGGCGGGAGAAACCGCACCGGCCAAGCATGCCGTGGAAATCGAGCCCGCGGCGCCGGTCGCCGAAGCCGCGAGCGAGGAACCGGCCGCGTCGGGGGTGATGATCGTGCCGATCTCCTCGACCCCGCCAGCGGAACCGGAGCCGGTCGTGGAGCACGCCGCACCGGCGGCACTTGCAGAAGAACCGCCGACGCTCGCCCCGGAACCGGCCCCCGAGGCCGTCCTGGAGCCGGCGCCAGAGCCGGCACACGAGCCGGTCACCGGTCCGATCATCCAGCCGATCGTCATCGGCACCGCCGAGGCACCGCCCGTGGAAAAGAAACGGGGCTGGTGGCGCCGATAGAGCAAACTGCCGCCCGCATGCAGCGCGACCTGACGCGCGGCATGCGGGCGGCAAAACCTAGCTAAAGCCGAGCTCCCGCGCCGCCGCGGCATAGCCGATCCGCCGGGAAGGCGGCAGAGTGTGGCGGCCGGCCACGCGTTCCAGCAGCATGCGCGCATCGCCGGACAGCCCGGCCTTGAGCGCGGCATCCAGAAAAAACTGTTCCAGCACGTCCTGTTGCGCGTGGCTGCCGCCAAGGCGGTACATGCCGCCCAGCGCCGGGCGCATCAGCCCCACCGCCTGCGCGTGCTCGCCGCGCCCGTGCGCCGCCACCGCCGCGCTGACCGGCAGCGCATAGTCGCGCACCAGGGCGGCATTGGTGGTGTTGGCTACGGCAAACCGGCGCATCGCCGCCAGCATCCGCTCTGCCGCCTCGTGCCGCCCGGTGGCCGCCAGCGCCATCATCAGATGCGGCAAGGTGAAGCCGGATAGGCAATCGCCGATCCGCGCCTCGGCATGGTCGGCAAGCTCTACCCAGCGCACGCCGACATCCACGCCCTGCCGCTCCAGCCGGAACAGCATCGATGCCGCGTTCTGCAGGTCGATGTACAAATCGGGCAATGCCTGCACCAACGGCGAGGCCAGGTTGCGGAACCGCTCGTCGTACAGCGTCAGCACCCGTGCGGTATCGCCGCGCTCCAGATGATACATCGCCGCGTGCCAATGGAGATGGTGCTGCAGGTTGTTCGCCCCTTCCCACTGGCCCGACAGCCCCTCGATCCAGGCGATCCCCTCCCCGCGCCTGCCCTGCATCTCCAGCACATGCGCCACGCCATGCGCGGCCCAGAGATCGCCGGGATCGCGCGCGATCGCCTCGCGCCCGGCCGCCTCGGCCTCGGTGTAGGCGCCGCATTCCTCCAGCGCGAAGCAGCGGCAGCCCAGCAGCGAGCCATAGCCCGGCAGATCCTCGCTCCAATGTCTCTCGGTCGACAGCACGGAAGCCAGCATCCGGTCCGGCCGGCCGAGCCAGAAATGGACGAAATGCGCCAGGCGGAAGGCCAGGATGTCGCGCGGATGGTCCAGCAGGATCTGCTCCCACATCGCCGCCGCCCGATCCGGCGCACCGCCGATCCAGGCATCCAGCGCGGCCAGATGCGCCTGCTCGCGGGGGGTGGCGCGCGCGCTCAGCGCACGGGCGGTATCGGCCGCCTGCTGCGCCAGCGGCACCGCCGCCTGCTTGTAGGACAGCATCGCCAGGATGCCCTGCAACAGCGGCGCAAACGGCATCTCCGGATCGGCGGCGAACAGCGCCTGCAGCCGCCGCGGCATGTCGGCGCGATAGCCGAGATAGCCGGCGATCACCGCATCGAACGCCGCCGCCGCCTCGGCGGACGCGGCGGTAAGGGCATTGCCCTGCGCGTCCCTGTGCAGTCCTGGGTGCAGTCCTGGGTGCAGTCCTGGGTGCATTCCTGGCGCCCTCCCCCGAGGAGCCATGATCCCGGCCCCGTTTTGCCGGCGCAGCATGGCATGGCATCAAGCCAGAGGGGAAATCAGCGCGGAGGAAAATAAGCCGGTCAGTGGACCGACAGCGACACCGGCGAGAACGAGACCAGCGAGACCTCGGCGAGGCCCTGGCCGACGAAGCCGAGGGCGCGCGCCGCGGCCAGGGAGACGTCGATCACCCGTCGGCCGTTGGGCAGCCGGTCGGTGATGGTGACCACCACGGCGCGGCCGGTCCGCTCCGCCGTCACCAGCACCTTGGTGCCGAAGGGCAGCCAGGGATGCGCCGCGGTCAGCGCCATCTCATTGAAACGCGAGCCGCCGGCGGTGCGCCTGCCCTGGTGGGCGCGGCCATAGAAGGACGCGACGCCGGTCTCTCCCTTCCAGTCGCCGGACGCGTCGAACTGCTCCTCGGCGACGGTTTCGGCAGGGAAATCCGCGACAATGCCGTCCGTGGCGCCTGCGGCCGCATCGGCGGTGGTGCCGGAGGGCACGGCTGCGTCATCGGCCTTGTGGGCGCTTGCGTGACGCGGCGTGCAGATCAGCAGGCCCGCCAGCATCACCGGCAGCATCCAACAGAGTTTAAAAGACAATACCGACCACCGGGAGGTTGAATAATGGCCAATTGAGCCATCCCTATCCGGGGCGAAATGATCGGTTTCTTCAGACGGATATCGCTTGAAACACCCGTCTGGTCGGTGCCTGCTTTGGGCACCGGCGTTCAGATTCCTGTTCATTAGGCGGATTATCTTCATCCGGGCCCGGCTTGGCAACCCCTGACGACCTTCACGAATACGAGGGGCGGTCCATCCGCCGGCCGCAAAGGGCCGGTCACTGGCGCCACGCAGCGGCCTCGGGCAGGCTATTTGGCATGCTTTGGACCGCCATTTTCGTCGCGTCGGGGATCTTTCTCGCCGCCCTGCTGCGTGGCTTCACCGGCTTCGGCTTTGCCCTGGCGGCGGTGCCGCTGCTCACCCTGTCGCTGCCCCCGGCCCGCGTGGTGCCGGTCGTGGTGCTGCTGCAGGCGATCGCTGCGTTCTCGGACCTGCGCGGTTCCTGGCACGCCTGCGACTGGCGCAGCACGCGCTGGATCATCGCCGGGCTGGTGATTGGCACGCCGCTCGGCATCCTGCTGCTGACAAGCCTGCCGCCCGACCGGGTCCGGCTGGCGATCGGCCTGATGATCGGCGCCTCGGTCGTACTGCTCGGCTCCGGCCTGCGCCTGCCCGCCAGGCCGCCGCTTGGGCTGGCCTGGGCGGTGGGCGCGGTCTCCGGCGTCGCCAACGGCCTGGCGGCGATGCCCGGACCGCCGATCGTCGCCTATTTCCTGGCGATGCCGCAGGTGGGGCTGGTAGCGCGGTCCTCGATCATCGTCGTGTTCGCCGCCACGGGGCTCGCCGGGTTGATCGCGCTGCTGCTGCGCGGCCTGGTGCAATGGGACGCGATCCTCCTGTCGCTGGCGGGACTGCCGGGACTGTTGGTCGGCTCCCGCCTCGGCGTCATCGGCTTTCGCCGGTCCAGCCCGAAGCTGCACCGCCCGGTCGCGCTGGCGGTGCTCAGTACGCTGGCGGTCCTGCTGATCGCCCGCGCTCTGGTGAAATGATGCACGCGGCCCTCGGTCGGCCGCCGGTTTGCCCGCCCGCGTTCAGGCATCGCGGTCGGGCGTCGCCCGGCCGCGCTTGATGGCGCCGCGATGGGTCTTGGCTTCCACCCGGCGCTGCTTGGAGGCCAGGGTCGGGCGGGTCTTCACCCGCTTGACCGGCCGGACCGTGGCGCGGCGGACCAGATCGACCAGCGCCTGCAGCGCCTCGGTCCGGTTGCGGTCCTGGGTGCGATGGCGCTGGGCGGTGATCAGCAGCACGCCGTCCTGGCTCAGCCGCTTGCCGGCCAGGCGCACGAGCCGGGCGCGCACGTCGTCGGGCATCGCGGCTTGCGCCAGGTTGAAGCGCAGCTGCACGGCGGTGGAGACCTTGTTGACGTTCTGCCCGCCGGGACCGGAGGCGCGGACGAAGCTTTCCTCGATATCGCGCGGATCGATCGAGGTCGTGTCGGAGACGCGGATCATGACTGGGTCAGAGCGGGGCAAGGCCACAGGTTAGGGCGCGGCGGTGGCCGGGGCAACGATGCGCGAACCTGATCAGGCGGCAAACAGGGCGATGGCCGCGGACAGCGCCGCCCCGGCCAGCGCCAGCCAGCCGCACAGGGCCATGGCGCATCGGTCCCGGGTGAGCCGGTTCCGGGTGAGTAGGCCCTGGGCGAGCCGGTTCCAGCCTCGCCGATCGCCGCTGCGGTCGTCACGGCGCCGGTCCCGACCGAACAGCAGGACCAGGTAGAACCGGCCCCAGGGCAGCGTCACGGTGCGCCGCACATCCACCGCATGCTCCATGGCATAGCGCGTGCCGAAGGCGCGCTGCATCGCCGCCAACTGATCCGGCGTGAAACTGGCCGCCACGTCCGCCGGCACACGGGCCCGGAGACGGGCGGCAAAGTCAGGGTCGGGCGCAGGCGGCGTGCTGATGTCCATGCCCGCATGCTGGACGGCGCGAGACTGAGAAACCGTAAAGACCGCGCCGATCCGTGCCATTTCGCCTGTCGCAGCGGGTTGGTTGCCGCCTGCGCCGCGGCGGGACAGGATGGCGCCATGTTTCCCCCCTCCCCGCCGCAGGACATTCTCGACAGCTTGGTCCGCATGGGCCTGATGCAGCCGGATATGGCAGCGCAGGGCCTGGGCGTGACCGGCGAGGCGCTTACCGGCGGGGTTTCCTCCGATATCTGGCGGATCGACCTGCCGGACGGGCCGGTCTGCGTGAAGCGCGCCTTGGCGAAGCTGCGGGTGACCGTGGATTGGCGGGCGCCGGTTTCCCGCAACCTGTACGAGGCGCGCTGGATGCGCCGCGCCGCCGCCGCCGTGCCGGGCGCGGTCCCGGCGCTGCTAGGCCAGGACGATGCGGCAGGGGCGCTGGCGATGGCCTATCTGCCGGAAGGCGAGTACCGGCTGTGGAAATCGGAGCTGCGCGACGGCATCGCCGAACCCGCCTTCGCCGCCGCGGTCGCCGCCACGCTCGCCCGCATCCACGCCGCCACCGCCGCCGACCCGGCCGTCGCCGGCGAGTTCCCGACCGACGACATCTTCAACGACATCCGGCTGGAACCCTACCTCGTCGCCACCGCCCACGCCCATCCGGACCGCGCCGCGGCGCTGCACGCGCTGGTGGACACCACGCGCGCCACCAGGCGGGCACTGGTGCATGGCGATGTCAGTCCGAAGAACATCCTGCATGGCGCACGCGGCCCGGTGTTCCTGGACGCCGAATGCGCCTGGTGGGGCGACCCGGCCTTCGACCTCGCCTTCTGCCTCAACCATCTATTGCTGAAATGCCTGTGGACTCCCACGGCCCGGTCGGGCTTCCTGGCCTGCTTCGACGCGCTGGCGGCAGCCTACCTCGCCGGCGTGAACTGGGAGGACAGCGCAGCGCTGGAAGCCCGCGCCGCCCATCTGCTGGCCGGGCTGTTGCTGGCACGGGTGGATGGCAAGTCGCCGGTCGAGTACATCACCGCCGAGACCGACAAGGATCGCGTGCGCCGGGTCGCCCGCGCCCTGCTCGCCAACCCCGTGGACCATCTCCTTGGGGTCCGCCAAGCCTGGAACGAGGAACTCTCCCGATGAGTGGCCAAATGACCGGAACCCGCATCGCCTTCGTGCATGGCCGGCGCGTCTGGGACAGTCGCGGCCGGCCGACGGTGGAGGCCGAGGTGCTGCTGGAAGGCGGCGCGGTCGGCCGCGCCATGGCCCCGGCCGGCGCCTCCACCGGCTCGGGCGAGGCCATCGATCTACGCGACGGCGGCGAGGCGTTCGGCGGCTACGACGTCACCCGCGCGGTCGCCAACATCAATGGCGAGTTGGCCGACGCCGCCTGCGGCATGGACGCCGCCGACCAGGCCGAGCTGGACGATACGCTGATTACGCTGGACGGCACCCCGAACAAGTCCCGCCTCGGCGGCAACGCCGTGCTGGCGGTGTCCATGGCCGCGCTGCACGCCGCCGCCGCCGCCGCCGGACAGCCGCTGTTCCACTATCTCGGCGGCGAGGACGCCTGCACGCTGCCGCTGCCGCAGATCCAGATTTTCGGCGGCGGCGCGCATGCCGGAAGGCGCGTGGACATCCAGGATTTTTTGATTGTCTGCCCGGCCGCGAAGAACTTCGCCGAGGCGCTGGACTGGACCGCCGAGGTTTACCGCGCCGCCGGCAGTTTGATGAAAGACGCCGGCAAGCTGGCGGGGGTTGCCGACGAGGGCGGTTGGTGGCCCGACTTTACCGCCAACGAACAGGCGCTGGAAATGCTGGTCCGTGCCATCGAGCGCGCCGGCTTCAAGCCGGGCGAACAGGTCGCCATCGCGCTCGATATCGCCGCCTCTGAATTCGGCCGCGGCGGCAAGTACCGGCTGGGGCTGGAAGGCCGGGAACTCGACAGCGACGGCATGATCCGCATGCTCGGCCAGTGGATCGACCGCTATCCCATCGTCTCCATCGAGGATCCGCTGGCCGAGGACGATTTTGCCGGGTTCGTTGCCTTCACCAAGGCCTATGGCCACCGGCTGCAGATCGTCGGCGACGATTTCCTGGTCACCGAGGCCGCCCGCGTCGAGCAGGCCGCCGCCGCAGGCGCCGCCAACACGGTGTTACTGAAGCCGAACCAGCGCGGCACCATCAGCGAAACGCTGGCCGCCTGGGACGCGGCGAAGGCGGCCGGCTACGCCGCCATCATCAGTGCCCGGTCCGGAGAGACCGAGGACACCACGATCATCCATCTCGCGGTCGGCTGGGGCGTCGGCCAGTTCAAGGTGGGCAGTTTTTCCCGCAGCGAGCGCATGGCGAAATGGAACGAGGCCTTGCGGATCGAGGAATGCCTCGGCCAGCGGGCCCGCTTCGCGGGCGGCACGGCGTTCGGCCGCTCGCCCGCATGAAGATCGTCTTCCATTTCGCTGCCGGTGCGGAGCTCGCAGCCCAGCTCGCGGCACAGCAGGCGCGGGGGCTCGATGTCGTCATCGTGCCGGAGGACGACGACGCCGCGCTGTTGGCGGCGATGCCGGGCGCGGAGGTGCTGTGGCACGTGCTGAAGCCGTGCACGGCGGCGATGATCGCCGTGGCGCCGAAGCTGCGGCTGATCCAGAAGATCGGCGTCGGGGTGAACACGATCGATCTCGACGCCGCCCGGGCCCGCGCCATCGCGGTCTGCAACCTGCCCGGCACCAACGCGCGCGCGGTGGCGGAGCTGGCACTGGCGCTGATGCTGTCCGCCCTGCGCCGCCTGCCCGCCTTCGACGCCGCCACGCGTGCCGGACGGGGCTGGACTCTCGATCCCGCCATGCAGGACGGCCTCGGCGAACTCGGCGGCAGGACCGTCGGCCTGGTCGGCTATGGCGCCATTCCCCGCGCCCTGGCGCCGGTGCTGGCCGCGCTCGGCTGTCGGGTGATCTACACCGCGCGCGGTCCCCATGCCGACGCGCCCGGCGCTTATCGCAGCCTGGAGGCACTGCTGGCGGAGGCCGATATCGTTTCCCTGCACGTGCCGCTGGACGCGGCGACCGAGCGGATGATCGGCCGCGACGCGCTGGCGCACATGAAGCCGGGTGCGATCCTGATCAATACCGCACGCGGCGGGCTGGTGGATCAGGCGGCGCTGACGGATGCGCTGCGTTCCGGGCATCTGGCCGCCGCCGGGCTCGACGTGTTCGCCGCCGAGCCGGCCGACCGTGCCGATCCGTTATTGGCTCTGCCGAACGTCGTGCTGACGCCGCATATCGGGTGGCTGACCACCGGCACTTTCGCGCGCAGCTTTTCGATCGCCGCCGAGAACTGCCGGCGGTTGGCTGCCGGGGAGCAGCTGCTGCACCGGGTCGCGTGAAGCGGCTTATTGTTGTTAGCTCAAGCGACCAAGATCCACCGGGGAGAGGAACCCACCATGGCCACCACACTGAAAGACATGCTCGCCGCCGCCCGCGCCTCGGTGCCCGATATCGCCCCGGCCGACGCCGCCAGGCTGATGGCGACGGATGACGCGCTGGTGGTCGATATCCGCGACGGCGCGGAAATCGCCGCCAGCGGCAAGGTGAAGGGCGCCATCGCCGTCTCCCGCGGCCTGCTGGAATTCCGCGCCGCGCCGGACGCGCCGACGCATGATCCGGCATTCCGCACCGACCGGCCGGTGATCCTGTATTGCGGCTCCGGCGGCCGGGCGGCGCTGGCCGGCAAGACGCTGCTCGATCTCGGCTTCAAGGACGTGCGCAACCTCGGCGGCTTCAAGGACTGGGTGGCGGCCGGGGGCGCGGTGGAAAGGCCCTGACCGCGCCGCCTCACGCCCAATCGAAGCACCGGCTGACCGCCTTCTTCCACGACGCCGTGAGGGCGGAGCGCCGGTCTTCGGCCATCCCCGGCTGCCAGCTTCGCCCGGCTGCCCAGTTGCGCACCAGATCCTCGGTCCCCTGCCAGTAGCCGACCGCCAGCCCGGCGGCATAGGCCGCGCCCAGCGCCGTGATCTCGATCCCGTTCGGGCGCACCACCGGCACGTTCAGGATGTCGCTCTGGAACTGCATCAGCAGATCGTTCACCACCATGCCGCCATCCACGCGCAGCGTGCGGATGGGAATGCCGCTGTCGCGCTCCATCGCCTTCAGCACGTCCAGGGTCTGATAGGCGGTCGCCTCCAGCGCAGCCCGGGCGATATGGCCGCCGGAGGCGAATCCGGTCAGTCCCGCGATCACCCCGCGCGCATCGGCCCGCCAATAGGGCGCGAACAGGCCGGAGAAGGCCGGCACGACATACACATCGCCATTGTCGGGAACCGAGGCCGCCAGCGCCTCGACCTCCGCGCTGCAGCCGATGATCTTCAGGTTGTCGCGCAGCCATTGCACCAGCGCGCCGGTCACCGCGATCGAGCCCTCCAGCGCGTAGCAGGCCGGCTCGGTCCCGAACTGGTAGGCAACCGTGGTCAGCAGCCCCGATCCCGAGGCCACCGGCTTCTCCCCGGTATTCATCAACAGGAAGCAGCCGGTGCCGTAGGTGTTCTTCGCCTCCCCCGGCTGGAAGCAGGCCTGACCGACCAGCGCCGCCTGCTGGTCGCCGAGGATGCCCGACATCGTGACGCCTTCCAGCACGCCCCGCCCCTGCCCGTAAACAGCGCTGGACGGCACGATGCGCGGCAACACGGCGCGGGGGATGGCGAAGGCGTGCAGCAGCTCGTTGTCCCAGTCGAGCGTGGCCAGGTTCATCAACTGGGTGCGGCTGGCATTGGTCACGTCGGTGATGTGTTGGCCGAACAGGTTCCAGGCGAGCCAGCTATCGACGGTGCCGAACCGCAATTCCCCGGCCTCCGCCCGCTTGCGCGCGCCTGGCACGTTGTCCAGCAGCCAGCGCAGCTTTAAGGCGGAAAAATAGGTCGCCAGCGGCAGGCCGGTCTGGCGGCGGAACCGGTCCTGGCCGCCATCGGTCATGTAGGCATCGACCAGCGTATCGACGCGGGTATCCTGCCAGACCAGCGCGTTGTGCACCGGCACGCCGTCGCGGTCCCATAGCAGCGTGGTTTCGCGCTGGTTGGTGATCCCCACCGCGGCCAGGTCGCGCGGCGCCAGGCCCGCTTCCTCCAGCGCCCTGGCGATCACGGTCCGGGTGTTCCGCAGGATCTCGTCCGGGTCGTGCTCCACCCAGCCGGGCCGGGGATAGATCTGCCGGTGTTCCATCTGCGCGCTGGCGATCGTCGCGCCGGCGCGGTCGAATACGATGAAGCGTGTGCTGGTGGTGCCCTGGTCGATTGCACCCACAAATCGTGACATTCCTGCTTTCCCCACCTTGTCGTCGGCCGTGTCCTGCTGCCTCATGCGGGCAGGTCACGACACAGGAGACAAGCATGGCGGGACGGTTCGCGAACAGGCGGGCAGTGATCACGGGGGGCGCATCGGGCATCGGCGCCGGCATCGCCGCCCGCATGGCGGCCGAGGGTGCGGCGGTCGCGATCTGGGACCTCAACCCCGCCGGCGCTACCGCCGCCCATGTCGAAAAGCTGGACGTGACCGACCCCGACGCCGTGCAGCGCGCCGCCGACGCCACCGCCGCGGCGCTGGGCGGCATCGACATCCTGGTCGCCTCCGCCGGCATCACCGGCCCGAACGGCCCGGTATGGGAATACCCGGTGGCGGCCTGGAAGCAGGTGATGGAGATCAACGTCAACGGCGTGTTCTACAGCAACCGCGCGGTGGTGCCGCACATGCTGCGCGGCGGCTATGGCCGGATCGTCAACATCGCCTCCATCGCCGGCAAGGAGGGCAACCCCAACGCCTCCGCCTATTCGGCATCCAAGGCCGCGGTGATCGGCCTGACCAAGTCGCTCGGCAAGGAACTGGCCACCAGCCCGATCCGGGTGAACTGCGTCACCCCCGCCGCGGTTCGCACCGCCCTGTTCGAGCAGATGAAGCCGGAATTCATCGATTTCATGCTGTCGAAGATCCCGATGGGAAGGTTCGGCGACGTCGCCGAGATCGCCGCCCTCGTGTGCTGGCTGGCCAGCGAGGAATGCAGCTTTTCCACCGGCGCGGTGTTCGACGTGTCCGGCGGCCGCGCAACGTACTGAAGAAGGGCCTTTCCATGACCGACGAAGACATCGGCTTCACGCCGGCCACCAAGCTCGCCGAGATGATCCGCCGAAAGGAGATCTCGCCCACCGAAGTGATGCGCGCCACGCTGGACCGGATCACCGCGCTGGAGCCGAAGGTCAACGCCTTCGCCTATCTCGCCGCGGACCAGGCGATGGACGCCGCGCGGGCCGCCGAACGGGCGCTGCTGACGGGGCAGAAGATCGGCCGGCTGCACGGCGTGCCCGTGACGATCAAGGATCTGGCGATCACCAAGGACATGCCGACGCAGTTCGGCAGCCACATCATGGCCGGCAACCAGCCGACCGAGGACACACCCTTCGTGCCGCGGCTGAAGGACGAGGGCGGCATCATCATCGGCAAGACCACCACGTCGGAATTCGGCTGGAAGGGCGTGAGCGAAAGCCCGCTGACGGGCATCACCCATAATCCGTGGAAATACGGCTACAACGCCGGCGCCTCCTCCTCCGGCGCCGGTGCCGCCGCCGCCGCCGGCTTCGGCCCGCTGCACCAGGGCAGCGACGGCGCGGGATCGATCCGCATGCCCAGCCATTTCTGCGGCATCTTCGGCCTGAAGCCCAGCTACGGGCGCGTGCCGGCCTATCCCGCCGGCGGCGGCGACTATACCTCCCATTCCGGCCCGATGACCCGGACCGTCGCCGACTCCGCGCTGATGCTGGAGGTGATGGCCGGCCCGCACTGGTCGGACCATACCTCCCTGGAAGCCGGCCCTGCGCCGTACCTCGCCCGCCTGCACGAAGGCATCAAGGGCAGGCGCGTCGCCTTCAGCCCCGATCTCGGCCATGCCAGGGTGGATCCCGATGTCGCCGCCCTCGTGCGCGCCGCCGCCAACCGGTTTTCCGAACTTGGCGCCATCGTCGAGGAGGTGAAGACCCCCTGGGCCGCCGAGGGCCCGGAGCTGATCCGCTATTTCTGGTCCGCCCATATCGCCCGCCTGGCCGCCAAGCTGCCGGAGTGGGAGGCGAAGATGGACCCCGGCCTGGTCGCCTGCATCAAGGACGGGGCGGTGGTGTCGATCTCCGACTACGTGCTGAAGCGCGAGCGCAAGATGGCCTATATCGCCGCCATCCATCACTGGTTCGAGGACTGGGATTTCCTGCTGACCCCGTCCGTCTCGGTCGCCGCCTTCCCGGCGGAAAAGCTGATGCCGGACCATTGGCCGAGCCATGCCTGGGACTGGGTGTCCTGGGCGGAATTCTCCTACCCCTTCAACTTCTCCTGGAACCCCGCCGCGTCGCGTCCCCTGCGGCTTCAACGCCGACGGCCTGCCGGTCGGGCTGCAGATCGTCGGCAAGCGCTTCGACGACCTCGGCGTGCTGCAGGCCGCCGCCGCGTTCGAGGCCATCGCCCCCTGGGCCGACAAGCGGCCGCCGCTTTGATGTAGCCAGGGCTTTGATGTAGCCGGGGCCGGGCCGCAAGGCCCGGCCAAAGCCGAAGCCGCGGCCGGCGGGTTGTCCGATCGGATTTTGGGTGCAGTATTCCTCTGCGTTCAAGAAAAAGAAGGGAGGACTTCACCATGCAAAGGCGACATCTGCTGAAGGCGGCCGCGGCGGCGGCTTTCGTTCCTGCCGCGCCGTCGATCGTGCGCGCGGCGACCTTCGGCGTCACCGACACCGAAATCCGCATCGGCAGCACCGCGGCCTATAGCGGCCCGGCCTCGGCCTATGGCGCGATCGGACGGGCGCATGCCGCCACCTGGCAATGGTTCAACGACCAGGGCGGCGTCAACGGCCGCAAGGTCAAGTTCCTGTCCTATGACGATTCCTACTCGCCGCCGAAGGCGATCGAGCAGGTCCGCCGCCTGGTCGAGCAGGACGAGGTCGCCTGCCTCTGCAATACGCTCGGCACCGCCGCGAACACCGCGTTCCTGAAATACGTCAATCAGAAGATGGTGCCGGACCTGTTCGTCGGCAGCGGCGCCGATAAGTTCCAGGACCCGAAGATCCTATCCCTGGACCATCGGCTGGCAGCCGAGCTACCGGGTGGAAGCGCAGATCTTCGCCAGATACGCCCAGAAGGCGAAGCCGGACGCGCGCATCGGCATCCTCTATCAGAACGATGATTTCGGCAAAGACTACCTGAACGGCTTCAAGGACGTGCTCGGCGACCGCTTCGACAAGGCGGCCACAACCGCGTCCTATGAAGTTACCGATGCGACCATCGACAGCCAGGCGATCTCGCTCCGCGAGGCGAAGGTCGAGGTGATGATGGTCGCGGCCACGCCGAAATTCGCTGCCCAGATCATCCGCAAGCTGGCCGACATGAACTGGAAGCCGCTGGTGCTGCTGACCAATGTTTCGATCTCCGTCGGCGCTGTTATCGAGCCGGCCGGCGTGGAAAAGGCCGTCGGCGTCATCAGCAACACCTACTACAAGGACCCCACCGACCCGGCCTGGAAGAACGATCCCGGCATCGTGCAATGGCGGGAAGTGATGACCAAATACCTGCCCGGCGCCGATCTGAACGACGCGTTCTATGTCTACGGCTACGGCGCGGTGATGACGATGATCCCCGTGCTGAAGCAGTGCGGCAATGATTTCTCGCGTGAGAACCTGATGCGGCAGGCCACCAACCTGAAGAACGTGGAAGTCCCCACGCTGCTGCCGGGGATCCGGATCAATACCAGCCCGACGAACTACCACACCATCAGCCAGGTGCAGATGATGCGGTGGAGCGGCAAGAGCTGGGATCTGTTCGGCGACGTGCTCTCGGGGGATACCACCTGATCCCACGCGGCCCCGGACAGGGGACCACGAAACGCAGGCTTGACGCCCGGGACAACCGGGCGTTCGATTTCCCGGCCGGAACAAGAAACAGGAACAGCCGGGAGGCTGAACATGTCGAGCAGCGCCGAGACAGCCGGACTTCGCGCCCCCCTGCACGAACCCTGGGAGCCGGGCCTGACCCGCGTGCCGTTCTGGGTCTACCAGGACGACGCCCTGCGCCAGGCCGAGCAGGAGCGGATCTTCCAGGGCAAGGTGTGGAACTTTCTCTGCCTGGAGCACGAACTCGCCAATACCGGCGATTTCCGCACCAGCTTCGTCGGCGACATGCCGGTGATCGCGGTGCGAACCGAGGACGGCACCATCCGCGCCTTCGAGAACCGCTGCGCGCATCGCGGCGCGCTGATCTCGTTCGACGACGGCGGCACGGTCAAGGAGTTCCACTGCGTCTACCACGCCTGGCGCTACGATCTGGCCGGCAACCTCAAATCCGTCGCCTTCCGTCGCGGCGTGAACGGCAAGGGCGGCATGGCGGAGAGCTTCTGCCTGGAGGAACACGGCCCGCGCAAATTGCGCGTCGCCACCATCGCCGGGCTGGTGTTCGGCACGCTATCAGCCGAGACACCGGAGCTGGAGGACTATCTCGGCCCTGAGATAGCCGCGAAAATCCGCCGCGTGCTGCATAAGCCAGTGGAAATCATCGGCCGGTTCACCCAGCCCTTACCGAACAACTGGAAGCTGTACGCGGAGAACGTGAAGGACACCTACCACGCCAGCCTGCTGCATCTGTTCTTCACCACGTTTCGCATCACCCGCTTCAGCCAGGCCGGCGGGGTGACGCTCAGCGAGGATGGGGCGCATCACGCCAGTTCCACCTTCAGCCGGGTGGAAGGATCGGACAGTGCCTACAAGGACGAGGCGATCCGCTCGGACGACGACCATTTCCGGCTGAGCAGACCCCTCGATGCTGGACCCGGTCGATGAGTTCGGCGACGGCATCCAGCTCCAGATCCTGACGGTGTTTCCGAGCTTCGTGCTTCAGCAGGTGCATAACTGCATCGCAGTGCGCCAGATGGTGCCGCGCGGGGTGGATGCGATGGATCTGCACTGGACCTATCTTGGCTTCGCCGACGACACGCCGGCCATGCGTACCCGCAGGCTGAAACAGGCCAATCTGGTTGGCCCCGCCGGCTTCGTGTCCATGGAGGATGGCTGCATCGGCGGCTTCGTGCGGCGCGGCGCGCAGGCGGCAGCGGAAGAATCGTCGGTGGTGGAGATGGGCGGGTCGGAAGCCCGGTCCCAGGACACCCGCGCCACCGAGGCGGCGGTGCGCGGCTTCTGGCAGACCTATCGCCGGCTGATGGAGATCTAGCCGATGGACATTCCCGAGCGCCTGTTCCGGCTGGCCGCGCTGAACACCGACTACGCCAACACGATCGACGCCGACCGGTTGGAGGAATGGCCGGAATTCTTCCTGGAGACCTGCCTGTACAAGATCACCACGGCGGAGAACGAGAAGCGCGGCTACGCGGCCGGCGTGGTCTATGCCGATTCGCGCGCCATGCTGGCCGACCGGATCGCGGCTTTGCGCCAGGCCAATATCTTCGAGCGACACTGCTATCGCCACATCGTCGGCATGCCGTCGATCCGCGGGGCGGAGAACGGCGCCATCACCGCGGAGACCCCGTTCCTCATTGTGCGCACGATGCGCGACGGGCGCATGGACCTGTTCGCCGCCGGGCTGTACCGCGACGTGGTCAACGAAGCCGGAGACGGTGCCCTGCGCTTCGCCCAGCGCATCGTGGTCTGCGACAGTTCGCGTTTCGATACGCTGGTGGCAATCCCGTTCTAATTTCCGGCTACTCCAGCTTCTTGGTCATGTAGACCCGCCGCAGCCCCTTCTCCTCACCTCGGTGCGTCTCCACGAAGCCGATCCGGGCATACAGGGCGATATTCTCGGTCATTGTCTCATGCGTGTAGAGCCGGATCGAGGCATAGCCCGCCGTGCGGGCCGATTGCTCGGCGAACTCCAGCAGCTTCCTTCCATCCCCCCTGCCCCGCCGGCCCGGATCGACTGCCACATTGTCCAGCAGCATCGCCTGTGCTTCCGGGATCAGCACGAGGATGCCGTGGAGGATGCCCGCCTCGTCGAGCACATGCACCCACCCTTCCCGGATCAACGCGGCATAGTCATCCAGCATCGGTCCCGGCTTGCGGCCGATGCGCGGAATATATGGGGCATAGGCAGCCTGCACGATCCGCTCGACAGCGGCGCGGTCCTGCAGACGCGCGAGACGGATGATCCCTGTCATGGCGCCCTACCGCCGGCGCAGCAGCGCGATCAGGCACAGCGCCAGGGGAATGCAGCCGGCGATGCGGAAAGTCCCCTGGAACGCGGCCAGGAAGGCTGCATCCTCCGGCAGGGGGCTGGCGGCACGCAGCGCCTGGAAGATCAGGAACAGCACCGTCGCGCCGGTGACCGTGCCGATGGTGCGCGTCGCCATGCCGAGCGCGCCGGCAACGCCGCGTTCCTCGCGCGGCAGGGTTGATGTCACGATGTCGAAATACGCCACCTGAAACAGCCCGACCCCAAAGCCCTGGACGAACATCGACGCCGCCAGCAGCGCCATGTCCGGGTCCGCGCCGGCAAAGGAAATGCCGAGCAGCCCCACCCCGCTCAGGATCGTGCCGATAAGCGCGACCGAGCGCGGCGACCGGTCGGCGGCCAGCCGCCCGGCGAGCGGGGCGGCGAGCGTGATGCCGACCGGAGAGACCGCCAGCATCAGTCCGCCGGCGGGAACCGACAGGCCGGAGATCCGGCTGAGATAGAATGGCGCCAGCAGCATGATGGCGAACGCGGCCAGGTTGATCAGCGCATGCGCCAGGTTGATGCCTGTGAAGTCAATGCTGCGGAAATAGCGCAGCTCGATGATCGGCCGCGGGCAGCGCCGCTCCTGACGGACGAACAGGCCGACCGCTGCCAGGCAGATCGCGGCGCAGATCAGGAAGGGCCAGGCATTGTCGCCAAGGCCGCGGATCTGGTTCAGGGCCAGCAGACCGAAACTCAGCGCCGCCGCCAGGAAGAAGCCGCCGGCGGCATCGAATTTCCCCATGCTCGCCGCGCGCGGCGAACGCGGCAGCAGCCAGGCCAGCAGGAACGCGGCCGCGGCGATCGGCGCGCGAAAGCTGAACACCGCGCTCCAGCCGAAGCGATCGACCAGCAGGCCGAACACCGAAGGGCCGAGCGCCGCACCGATGCCGAACATCATGGTGTAGAGACCGAGGATTCGCGCGCGCCGGTTCTCCGGGAACAGGCTGGTGGCCAAAGCCGGTCCGCAGCTCAGGATCAGGCCGGCGCCGATGCCCTGCGCCACCCGGCCGAGCAGCAGCCAGGGATAGGACGGCGCCAGCGCGCAGGCGACGAAGGCCAGGCTGCTCCAGCCGGTGCCGAACAGGAATACGCGGCGATAGCCCAGCATGTCGCCTACCCGGCCAAAACTCAGCAGCAGGCTGGTCTGGGTCAGCACGTAGCTGATGACGATCCACTGGATCGCAGGGATCGGCAGGTCGAACCGGCGGACGATGTGGGGGAAATCGACGTTCACGGCCGAATCGAGCGGCACCACCAGCGTGCCAAGCCCGACCACCAGCAGCCGCCAGAGCGGGAACTCGCTGCGCGCGGACGCCGGGCTCAGAACGAGGCGCATGCGCGGTCGAGCACGAGGCCGACGGATTTCTGGTCGAACCGGCTGCGATAGAGCGCCATCGCTTCGGCCAGCCTGTCACGGGTCGCCTGCGTGTCGGGTGCTGCGACGATGACCAGTTGGCTGTTCTCCCGCGCGATCGGTTGGCCTGGCGCTTCCCGCCATTGGCCGGCGGCGTCCAGCACTGTAAAGCCGTCAGGGAATTTCGCCGTCAGCGTGTCGGCGGCGAAGGATGCCCATCCGGCGTCCGTTACATTGCCGCGGCCGAAGAACAGCTCCGCCACCAGCATCGGTGCCGTGCCGGGAAAGCCGCAAACCGTGTCCGCCGCCGGCACCGGCGTGCAACCGGTCAGTAACGGCCAGCCAAGCAATCCCGCGCAAAGCCAGCTTCCCCGCATCGTCCCATTTCCCCCTCCCGCGCAGCGTGCAGAGGTGCCGGGGATGGCGCAAGCCCGTGGGTGAAAACCCGACCAGCGAGGCTTACCGCGTCACGGCCGGCAGGGCACAAAAAGAAACGGCGCCCGAAGGCGCCGTTGGAGGCAGACTACAAGACCGAAACGCGGTCCTACCGGCGGCGGCGCGCCAGAGCCAAGCCCGCGAGCGCCAGACCAAAGAGCCCAAGGCTGGCCGGCTCCGGCACGGTCGGGATGGCACCAGCATAGACGAGCAGGTCGATGCCGTTGCCCCCCGTATCCGTCACATCACCATTGGTGCTGAGGCGGGAGAACGTCGTAAGGGGACCGTTGTCGTCCAGCCAGAAGGTGATCTGGTACAGATCGCCCGAAATGGTCGACATTGCCTGAGTGATGCCGTCATAGCCCTGCACGGCGCCGTCATAATAGTTGTTGGAGCCGGAGTGCGGGTTGTTGCTCTCCACTGTGCCCGCGGCTTCGACGCCGAAGGAATTCAGATAGGTCCAACCCGTCGGGTCATTGGCGCCAACCGGCCCAAGCTCGAAGCCGGGATTGACGAGCGGGACCGCGGTGCTCGTCGTAAGATTGGTTACTGCCACGTCGTCGAGGGACAGGAAGGCCGGATCCTCACGGAACGAGAAGCTCAGATTGGTGGTAGCGTTGGTCGCCATGAAGTCCACGGTGTACTGCGTGTAGACATGGGGAACGGGCGTTCCATTCAGGTCGAGAATGGCGCCCGTCGGCGGCGCGCAATTCGTCGGCGGATTGCCCGGCGGGCAGGGATTGGCATACGCCACGTTGCCGAACACCAGCCCGGCGAGAGCGGCCACGGCGAAGATCCACGCTTTCATCAACAACCTCCTGCCAAAACGCTGAAAGATGGGACCGGCGATCCTTTCGAATGCCGTTACATAATCATTAGCGATTTGTTAAACATTAAGCAATGTTTAATCGGACGTTTTGTAACAGGTCGCAGACCGTAACGGACGGATTTTCAATGGCTTACCGATACTGTCGCGAAGACGTGATCGAATATCCCAGATGAAACAACCCCGGACACGGGGTGCGTGTCCGGGGTTGCAAAGCGTTGCGACAGGCGGGGGCGTCAGGCAGGGCCGTCAGGCGGCGCCAGCGGCCTCGATCATCGCGCGGGCGGACTGGATCCGGTCCATCGTCAGGTCCAGGGTCGCCACGTCGTTCTTGTCCGCAGGCGGCGTAGGCGGCCTCGGCTTCCGCCATCCGCTTCTCCGCGGTGGCGCGGGAAACCTCGGTGACCGGGACGACCTCGGTGGCCAGGATCGTGCAACGCTCCGGCGTCACCTCGGCGAAGCCGCCGGCGACATAGAGCCGGTCGGTGACCACGTTGTTCTCATACAGCGAGATGGTGCCGCCGCGCAGCGTGACGATCATCGGGGCATGCCCGACGAGTACGCCCATGTCACCCTCGGAGGCCGGCAGCACGACCATATCCACGGGCCGCGACAGCAACAGTCTCTCCGGGCTGACGATTTCGAGTGCCACCGGCATCGTGTCGATTTCCTTTGGGTCTGGTCAGGGGATCAGGCGCTTGCCTTCATCCCCTCGGCCTTCTTCACCGCTTCCTCGATCGTGCCGACCATGTAGAACGCCGCTTCCGGCAAGTGATCGTACTCGCCCGAGCAGATCGCCTTGAAGCTGCGCACGGTATCGGCCACCGGCACCAGCACGCCGGGGAAGCCGGTGAACACTTCGGCCACGTGGAACGGCTGGGACAGGAAGCGCTGGATTTTCCGCGCGCGCGCAACGACGAGCTTATCTTCCTCGGAGAGCTCGTCCATGCCCAGAATGGCGATGATGTCCTGCAGCGACTTGTAGGTCTGCAGGATGCGCTGCGTCTCGCGCGCCACCAGGTAGTGCTCCTCGCCGACGATGCGGGGATCGAGCGAGCGCGAGGTGGAATCCAGCGGATCGACGGCCGGATAGATGCCGAGCTCGGCGATCTGGCGCGACAGCACGGTGGTGGCGTCCAGATGGGCGAATGAGGTCGCGGGCGCGGGGTCGGTCAGGTCGTCGGCCGGCACGTAGATGGCCTGCACCGAGGTGATCGAGCCCTTGTTGGTGGAGGTGATCCGCTCCTGCAGCGCGCCCATGTCGGTGGCCAGCGTCGGCTGATAGCCCACGGCGGAGGGGATGCGGCCCAGCAGCGCGGACACTTCGGCGCCGGCCTGGGTGAAGCGGAAGATGTTGTCCACGAAGAACAGCACGTCCTGGCCTTCCTCGTCGCGGAAATACTCGGCCAGCGTCAGGCCCGACAGCGCCACGCGGGCGCGCGCGCCCGGCGGCTCGTTCATCTGGCCATAGACCAGCGCCACCTTGGAGCCCTCGGTGGAGTCGTTCTCGCCAAGCTTGATGACGCCGGCGTCGATCATTTCGTGATACAGGTCGTTGCCCTCGCGGGTACGCTCACCGACGCCGGCGAACACCGACACACCACCATGCGCCTTGGCGACGTTGTTGATCAGCTCCTGGATGAGCACGGTCTTGCCCACGCCGGCGCCGCCGAACAGGCCGACCTTGCCGCCCTTCAGGTAGGGGCAGAGCAGATCGACGACCTTGATGCCGGTGACCAGGATCTCGGCGGAACTGGACTGCTCGTCGAAGGCCGGGGCGGAGCGGTGGATTGGCATGCTGGCAGCGGTGTGGACCGGGCCACGCTCGTCGATTGGTTCGCCGATCACGTTCAGGATACGCCCCAACGTCTGCGGACCGACCGGCACCTTGATCGGCGCGCCGGTGTCGACCACTTCCTGGCCGCGCACCATGCCGTCGGTGCTGTCCATGGCGATGGTGCGCACGGTGCGCTCGCCAAGTTCCTGCGCGACTTCCAGCACCAGCTTGCGGCCGTCGATGATGCTGGTCAGCGCGTTCTGAATGAACGGCAGATCACCGTCGAACTGCACGTCCACGACGGCGCCGAGCACCTGCGTCACGCGTCCGACATTGTTCTTCGCCATGGCTGAAGCTCCTGTCTTTATCTATGCAATCGGACCGATCTCAGAGCGCTTCGGCGCCCGAGATGATCTCGATCAGTTCCCTGGTGATGTTCGCCTGGCGCGCACGGTTGTAGTTGAGCGTCAGGCGCTTGATCATATCGCCCGCATTGCGGGTGGCGTTGTCCATCGAGGTCATGCGCGCGCCGTGCTCGCCGGCGGCGGATTCCAGCAGCGCGCGGTAGATCTGGATGTTCAGGTTCTGCGGCAGCAGCCGGGCCAGAATGGTCTCCTCGTCCGGCTCGTATTCGTACTGGGCCGCGGCCGCAGAATGGGCCGTGGTCGCAGGAGCCGCTTCCGGCATCGGCATCGGGATCAGCTGCATCTCGGTGGTGATCTGCGAGATCACCGACTGGAATCGGTTATAGACCACGGTGCAGACATCGATCTCGCCGGCGTTCAGCATCGCGGTGATGCGTGCGCCGATTTCCTCGGCATCGCTGAATTCCAGCCGCTTCTTGCCGGCATAGGAGATGTCGCCGACGATCAGGCGGCCCATTTCGCGGCGCAGATAGTCACGCCCCTTGCGGCCGACGGCGAGGATCTTGACCGTCTTGCCTTCCAGCTCCAGGCGGCGCGCCAGGTTGCGCGTGGCGCGGCCGACATTGGAGTTGAACGCGCCGGCCAGGCCGCGATCCGCGGTCACGGGGACCAGCAGATGCACCTTGTCCGAGCCGGTGCCGACCATGAGCTTCGGCGCGGTCGGCGAGCCGACCACGGACCGGGCGACGGAGCCCATCATCCGCTCCATCCGGTCCGCGTACGGGCGGGCCGCCTCGGCCTGAAGCTGCGCGCGGCGCAGCTTGCTCGCCGCCACCATCTTCATGGCGGAGGTGATCTTCTGCGTCGACTTCACGCTGTTGATGCGGACGCGAAGGTCCTTCAGGCTCGGCATGACAACATCCCGCTAATGATCGGATCGGACTCTGGATCGGGGATCAGACGAAGCTTTTGGCAAAGCCGTCGAGGAAGGCGATCAGGCTCTTCTCCGTCTCCGGCTTGATCTCGCGATCGGTCCGGATGGCATCCAGCAGCGCCGGCTGGCGGGACTTGATCTCGGTCAGCAGCTGGCTCTCGAAGGCGCCGACGCGGCCGATGTCCAGCTTGTCCAGATAGCCGCGCACGCCGGCGAAGATCGAGATCACCTGCTCCTCGACCGGGATCGGGCGATACTGCGGCTGCTTCAGCAGCTCGGTCAGGCGCGAGCCGCGGGCCAGCAGCTGCTGGGTCGAGGCGTCGAGGTCGGAAGCGAACTGCGCGAAGGCCGCCATTTCGCGATACTGCGCCAGTTCCAGCTTGATGCGGCCGGCCACCTGCTTCATCGCCTTGATCTGCGCGGCGGAACCGACGCGCGAAACCGAGATGCCGACGTTCACCGCCGGGCGGATGCCGCGGAAGAACAGCTCGGTCTCCAGGAAGATCTGGCCGTCGGTGATCGAAATCACGTTGGTCGGGATGTAGGCGGAGACGTCGCCGGCCTGCGTCTCGATCACCGGCAGCGCGGTCAGGCTGCCCGCGCCGAACGCGTCGGACATCTTCGCGGCGCGCTCCAGCAGGCGGGAGTGCAGGTAGAACACGTCGCCCGGATAGGCTTCGCGGCCCGGCGGGCGGCGCAGCAGCAGCGACATCTGGCGATAGGCGACGGCCTGCTTGGACAGATCGTCGTAGAAGATAACCGCATGGCGGCCGTTGTCGCGGAAGAACTCGCCCATGGTGCAGCCGGTGTACGGCGCCAGGAACTGCATCGGCGCCGGGTCGGACGCGGTGGCGGCGACCACGATGGAGTATTCCATCGCGCCGTTCTCTTCCAGCGTGCGCACCAGCTGGGCGACCGTGGAGCGCTTCTGGCCGATGGCGACGTAGATGCAATAAAGCTTCTTGCCCTCGTCGGTGCCGGCGTTGATGCCCTTCTGGTTGATGATGGTGTCGATGATGACGGCGGTCTTGCCGGTCTGGCGGTCGCCGATGATCAGCTCGCGCTGGCCGCGGCCGATCGGGATCAGCGCGTCGATCGCCTTCAGGCCGGTCTGCATCGGCTCATGCACGGATTTGCGCGGAATGATGCCGGGCGCCTTCACCTCGACGCGCATGCGCTTCACATCGGTCAGCGGCCCCTTGCCGTCGATCGGCGTGCCGAGCCCGTCCACCACGCGGCCGAGCAGGCCGTTGCCGACCGGCACGTCCACGATGGAGCCGGTGCGGCTGACGGTGTCGCCTTCACGGATCGTGCGGTCGTCGCCGAAGATCACGACGCCGACATTGTCGGTCTCGAGGTTCAGCGCCATGCCGCGCAGGCCGGCGCCCGGGAATTCGACCATTTCGCCGGACATCACGTTCTGCAGGCCGAACACGCGGGCGATGCCGTCACCCACGCTGAGGACCTGGCCGGTCTCGGCGACATTGGCCTCGGTATCGAACGCGGCGATCTGCTTCTTCAGAATTTCCGAGATTTCGGCAGGGCGGATGTCCATCAGGCGGCTCCCTTCATGGCGTACTGCAGGCGCTGCAGCCGGGATTTCAGACTGGTATCATACAGACGGGCACCGATCCGAACGACCAGTCCGCCAAGCAGGTCGGGATCGACCTGCTCCAGAATATCGACATTGCCGTAACCGGCCTCGATCAGCCGGGCACGCAATTGCTGACGCTGCAAATCGGTCAGCGGATGGGCGGAGGCGACACGCGCCACCACCACGCCGCGCTTTTGGGCCACCAGCTCAGCGAAGGCGGTGACGACCTGGCGCAGCAGGCGCAGCCGGCGATTATTGGCGATGACGCCAACGAAATCATGCACGGCCTTGCCGAAATGATAGGAATCCATCACCGCGAAAGCCGCCAGGCGGCCCTGGTTGATGTCGATCAGCGGAGATCCGAGCAGGCGGCGGAAATCCGCGCTGTCGTCGATCAACCGGCCCAGATTGGTCATTTCCAGGACCACCTGATCGAGCTGGTTGATATCCTCGGCATGGGCATAGAGCGCCGCCGCATAGCGGTCGACTACTCCGCCGCCGGATGAAATCGTCGTGCCGCCCGATGCCACGATTAAGATTCCGCCACGATATACTGTTCCATCCCCGGGGCCGCATCGAATGCGACCGTGAAAAACCGGCAGGAAAGATCGTCTCCCCAACCGGCGCCCGGCGTCTAGCATGGGGTTTTGGGGGGCGCAACACGGTTGGGCCGGATTTATGACAGGTAATCGAATTGGGCTGCCGGACATCGCGGGACGCCGGATGGAAATCGGGGCGTCTCGCCCGTTGATGCCTGATCTGATTGACCAATTCCCGTCAGCGACCGCCTGATCCGCGCCCATGACGGCGTGGCACGGATGTGGACCGCCTGAGCCCTCCCTACAGAAACGACACCGGGTCCACGTCCACATCCACCCGCGCCCCGTGCGGCACGCGCACCTTCGCCAGCCAGTCCCGCAGGATCGGCTGCACCGCCATGTCGCGGCGGGTCTTCAGCAGCAGCCGCCGCCGGTGCCGGCCGCGCAGGATGGCCAGCGGCGCCGGGGCGGGACCGAGCACCTCCAGCCCCTCCCCCCGCGGCGCGGCCTGGCCGAGGTCACGGGCCAGGCGGTCGGCGACCTCCATCTCCCCGGCGCTGACGATCAGCGCCGCCAGCCTGCCATAGGGCGGCCAGTGACCGGGCCGGCGCATCGCCGCCTCCCGAGCCATGAAGGCAGCGAGATCGCCGGCGATCAGTGCCTGCATCACCGGATGCTCCGGCGAGAAGGTCTGCAGCAGCACCCGCCCCGGCGCCTCCGCCCGCCCTGCCCGGCCGCTCACCTGGTGCAATAGCTGCACCGTCCGCTCCGCCGCGCGCAGGTCACCGCCGGCCAGACCGAGATCGGCGTCGACCACGCCGACCAGTGTCAGATGCGGAAAATGCCACCCTTTCGCCACAATCTGTGTGCCGATGACGAGATCGATCTCCCGCGCCGAGATCGCCCGCGCCGCCTCGCTCGCCGCATGCGGGCCGGGCATCGTGTCGCTGGCCATCACCAGCACCCGCGCATCGGGGAATTTTTCCGCCGCTTCCTCGGTGATGCGTTCCACCCCCGGGCCGACCGGCGTCAGGCTGTGCGTGGCGCCGCAGGCCGGGCAGGCCACGGGGATAGGGATCGTGTGGCCGCAATGATGGCATTGCAGCAGCCGGCGGGCGCGGTGCTCGACCAGCCAGGCGGTGCAATGCGGGCAGTGCATCCGATGGCCGCAGGCGCGGCACAGGGTCAGCGGCGCATAGCCGCGGCGATTGAGGAACAGCATCGCCTGCTCGCCCCGGCCGATCGTCTCGCGCACCGCCGCCACCAGAGGCGGGGCCAGGAAATGGCCGCGTTCCGGTGCGTGCAGGCGCAGGTCGATGGCGGCGACCTGCGGCAGCGCCGCCCCGCCATGGCGGGAGGCCAGGATGAGGTGCCGGTAACGTCCGGCCTCCACATTCGCCACCGATTCCAGGCTGGGCGTGGCGGAGACCAGCACGGCCGGCGACGCCGCGAATCGGGCGCGCACCACGGCCATGTCGCGGGCGTTATAGACCACGCCCTCCTCCTGCTTGAACGCGGTCTCGTGCTCCTCGTCCACGACCACCAGGCCAAGGTCGGGGAACGGCAGGAACAGCGCCGATCGCGCGCCCACCACCACCGGCGCCGCGCCCTCGGCCACCGCCGCCCAGGTGATCTTGCGGACCCGCGACGGCAGATCGGAGTGCCATACCGCCGGCGCCACGCCGAACCGCGCCTCGAACCGCTCCAGCCATTGCGAGGACAGCGCGATCTCCGGCAACAGCACCAGCGCCTGCCGTCCCAGGCGAAGGCACTCCGCCACCGCTTCCAGATACACCTCGGTCTTGCCCGAGCCGGTGACCCCTTCCAGCAGCGTGACCGAAAACCGGCGCGACGCCACGGCCTCACGCAGCGACGCGGCAGCATCCGCCTGTTCGGACGACAGCACCGGGCCGGGGTGGTCGGGATCGGGCAGCACGAAGGGGGCGGTGGGCGGCAGCACGGAAGGGGTCAGCAATCCGGCATCCGCCATGGCGCGCACCGTGCCCAGGCCGACGCCGGCCTGGCGCGCCAGCAGGCCGGCCGGCAGCACCTTGCCGCCCTCCAGCGCCGCCAGAACGCGCGCCCGTGCCTCGGTGATCCGCGCCTCCGGGCGCGGTTCGGCCGCGCGCCAGCCGGATGCGGCCGGCCGGGTGGCGGGACGCACCACGCGCAGCGCCATCGCCATCACCTCGCCGGGCGGGGACAGGGTGTAGGCGGCGATCCAGTCGATGAACCGGCGCATCGGCTCGGCCATCGCCGGCGTGTCCAGCCGGGCGATGATCGGCTTCAGCTTGTGATCCGGCACGGTGGCGTCGGACGGCCCATCCCAGACCACGCCCACTTCCTCGCGCCGGTTCAGCGGCACCAGCACGATGTCGCCCGGCGAGACGGCCAGATCGGCCGGCACGCGATAGTCGAACGGCCTGGGAAACGGATAGGGCAGCATCACCGGTACGCGCGCGCCCAGCGGGGCACCCGCCATCGGGGCACCCATTTGGAGCGCCCCTGTGCCGCGAGGCCTTAGCTTCCTGTCCGCACCCGCCATCCTGTATATGTGTCCCATCCTTTGCGCCCGATCCCCAGGCGTAGCCCCAATCCGGACCTTGTGCATGAAGTTCTTCGTCGATACCGCTGACACCGCAGAGATCAAGGCACTGGCGGCCAGCGGACTTTTGGATGGCGTGACCACGAATCCCTCGCTGATCGCCAAATCCGGCCGCAAGATCCTGGATGTGGTGGCGGAGATCTGCGCCATCGTCCCCGGCCCGGTCAGCGCCGAGGTCGCCGCCACCGAATACGACGCCATGATCCGCGAGGCCAATGTGCTGCGCGCCATCGCCAAGAACGTGACGGTGAAGCTGCCGCTGACGCCGGACGGGCTGCGCGCCTGCCGCACCCTGGCCGACCAGGGCACGATGACCAACGTCACTTTGTGCTTTTCCGCGGCGCAGGCGCTGCTCGCGGCCAAGGCGGGGGCCACCTTCGTCTCCCCGTTCGTCGGCCGGCTCGACGATATCGGCCAGAACGGCATGGATCTGATCGCCGACATCCTGCAGATCTTCGACAATTACGACGCGCTGGAGACCCAGGTGCTGGTCGCCTCCATCCGTCACCCGATCCATGTGGTCGAGGCGGCCAAGCTCGGCGCGCATGTCGCCACCCTGCCGCCGAACGTGCTGCGCTCGCTGTATGGCCATCCGCTGACCGACAAGGGCCTGGCCGGGTTCCTGGCGGACTGGGCGAAAACGGGGCAGAGCATCGCTTGAACACGCCCCACCTCACCCCGGGGGCGAACAGCCTCCCGAATGCTGCCGATGAGGCGGAGGTCGCGGCCTTCCTGCGCGCCCATCCCGCCTGGCTGGCCGAGCATCCGGAGCTGTACCGGGTCCTGACTCCGCCCGAGCGGGTGCATGGCGAGGGGCTGGCCGACCACATGGCGGCGATGCTGCGCGCCGCGCGGCAGGACGCCGCCGACATGGCCGCGCGCGCCGACGGCGTGCTGGCCGCCGGGCGCGCCGCCGCCGGCCTGGCGCAGCTGGTGCAGGAGGCGGTGCTGGCGCTGATCCGTTCCGGCGATCCGGCGGAATGCGTCAATCACGAACTGGCCGGGATTCTCCGGGTCGACCAGGCCTCGCTCTGCGCCGAGGGGCACGCGCCCGTGCCCCGACTGCGCAATGCGCGGGAACTGCCCGCCGGCACCGTCGACCGGCTGCTGGAGGGGCGCAGCGTGGTATTTCGCGCCCGGCCCTCGGACACAAAGCCGGCCGACGCGAAGATGCTGCATGGCGAGGCAGCGCCCCTCGCCGCCTTCGATGCCCTCGTGCATATCCCCGGCGCCGGTGCGCCCGCCCTGCTGGCGCTGGCAACACGCGAGCCCCGCGCGCTCGACCCCGCCCAGGGCAGCGGCGCGCTGGCCTTCCTCGGCCGCGCCATCGCGACCGCGCTGGGACGCTAGATCGTGACCCTTCGGCAGGCATGACCGGCGAGGAAGCACGCAAAGCCTTCCTCGACTGGCTGGGCCATGAGCGCCGGGCATCGCCGCTGACGGTCGAGGCCTATGGCACGGATGTGGCCGGGTTTCTGGGCTTCCTGACGCAACATCTGGGCGGCGAGCCGGATCTGCCGGCACTGGCGGCGCTGCGCCAGGCCGATCTGCGCGCCTGGTTGGCCTCGATGGCGTCCGACGGCGCCGGCAACGCCACGCGCGCGCGGCATCTATCGGCGGTGCGCAACTTCTTCCGCTACCTCACCCGCCGGCATGGCACGGAGAACGCCGCGCTGAAGCTGTTGGCAACGCCCCGGGCGCGCAAGCCGGTGCCGCGCGCGCTGGCCCCAAACCAGGCCCGTGCGGTGGCCGAGGACATCGCCGAAATGAGCGACAGCGCCGCCATCCAGGCGCGCGACATTGCGCTGTTCACGCTGCTGTACGGCTGCGGCCTGCGAATCGCCGAAGCCCTGGCGCTGGATGTGCGTGACGCCCCGAAGCCCGGCGAGACCGGGATGCTGCGCGTTGTCGGTAAGGGATCGAAGGAGCGCATCGTGCCGGTGCTGCCGGCGGTGCGCGACGCCATCGCCGCCTGGCTACGCCACCACCCGGACCGGCAGCCCGGATCGCCGTTGTTCCTGGGCGCGCGCGGCAAGCGGCTCGACCCGGCGGTGGCGCAACGCACGCTGCGCGAGTTCCGCCGGCTGAACGGCCTGCCGGAGCACGCCACGCCGCACGCGTTACGCCATTCCTTCGCCACCCATCTGCTGGCCGAAGGTGCCGATCTGCGCTCGATCCAGGATCTGCTGGGCCATGCCAGCCTGTCCACCACGCAGCGCTACACCGCGGTGGACGAGGCCAAGCTGCTGGAAGTCTTCCACCGCACGCATCCGCGCGGGTAAGCGTCAGGCCCGCGCCGCCTGCATGATCCGCTTCATGCGCGCGACGGCGAAGGCCAGGCCGTCGATGATCGCCTCGCCGATCAGGAAATGACCGATGTTCAGTTCCACAACTTCCGGCAGCGCGGCCACGGGCCCGACATTCTCATAGGTCAGGCCGTGTCCGGCATGGCACTCCAGGCCCAGCGACGGCGTCAGCGCCGCCGCTGCCTTGAGGCGGGCGAGTTCCTGCGGCTTGCCCTCGGCATAGGCGCCGGTATGCAGCTCCACCACGGCGGCGCCGATGTCGGCGGAGGCGCGCAATTGCGCCGGATCGGGATCGACGAACATGGAGACGCGGATGCCGGCGTCCGCGAGGCGCCGGACCGGGCCGCGCAGCGCGTCAATCTGGCCGGCCACGTCCAGGCCGCCTTCGGTGGTGACCTCGGTGCGCTTCTCCGGCACCAGGCAGACCGCGTGCGGCCGCGCGGCCAGCGCGATGGCGACCATTTCCTCCGTCGCCGCCATCTCCAGGTTCAGGGGCACCGTCAGCGCCGCCATGAAGCGGGTCACGTCCTCGTCGCGGATATGCCGCCGGTCCTCGCGCAAATGAATGGTGATGCCGTCCGCCCCGCCCTGCACCGCCGCCAGCGCGCCGATCAGCGGATCGGGATGCAGCCCGCCGCGGGCATTGCGCACGGTGGCGACGTGATCGACGTTAATGCCCAGGCGGAGTGGCTTCATGACGCGATCCCTATTTGATATTGGCGCCGTTCCAGGATCGCCGCGCGATTCCGGTCAGGCCGATATTGCCCTGGTGGCCCGGCGCGCGGCCAGTTCGCCGGCCAGATCCAGCGCCGCGATCAGGCTGGACGGGTCGGCAATCCCCTTGCCGGCGATGTCGAACGCCGTGCCGTGATCGGGCGAGGTGCGCACGATCGGCAGGCCGAGCGTGACATTGACGCCGTGATGCATGTCCAGCGTCTTCAGCGGGATCAGCGCCTGGTCGTGATACATGCAGACCGCGACGTCGTAGCGGGACCGCGAATCGGCGGTGAACATCGTGTCCGGCGACCAGGGGCCGGAGACATCCAGCCCCTCGGCGCGCAGCGTGGCGATGGCAGGGGCGATGATGGTCAGTTTCCTCGGCGCCGAGCGCGCCCTGCTCGCCGGCATGCGGGTTCAGCCCGGCGATCGCCAGGCGCGGGTGATCCAGGCCGAAATCGCGCGCCATCGCAGCGGCGGTGATGCGGGTGGCCACCAGGATCGCCTCGGTGTCCAGCATGTCGATCGCCCGGCGCAGCGAGGCATGCACGGTCACCGGAACCACCCGCAGCAGCGGGCTCGCCAGCATCATGATCGGCCGGTTGGCGGCGCCGGTCAGCTCCGCCAGGAACTCGGTATGGCCGGGATGGGCGAAGCCGGCGTCATACAGCGCCGCCTTGTTGATGGGATTGGTCACGACGCCGCTGACCTCGCCACGCATCGCCAAAGCGGCGGCCTGCCGGATGGACGCGATGATGGCGGGGGCGTTGGCGGGATCGCTGCGGCCGGCCACGGCCGGCACGGCGAGGCGCACCGGCAGCACCGGCAGGGCTTCGGCGAACACCGAAGCCGCCTGCGCCGCGCTCGCCACTTCCCGGACCGGCACCGACAGGCCGAGCGAGGCCGCCAGCGCCGTCAGCCGGTCCGGATCGTCCAGTGCGACGAACGCGGCGCCCCCGGCGTGGCGGGCCAGCCAGGTCGCCAGCAGGATCTCCCCGCCGATGCCGGCGGGATCGCCCATCGTGACGGCCAAAGGCGGAGGCGGAAGCTCCGGCGCGTCCATGCGCTTCAGATATGCAGCGCCCTGCCCGCCACCGCCAGCGCCGCCTCCTTCACCGCTTCGCTCAGTGTCGGATGGGCGTGGCAGGTGCGCGCCACGTCCTCGGCCGAGGCGCCGAACTCCATCGCGGTGGTCAGTTCCGCGATCAGCGTGCCGGCATCCGGGCCGATGACATGCGCGCCGAGGATCCGGTCGGTCGTCTTGTCGGCGAGGATCTTCACGAAGCCCTCGGTCTCGCCCATCGCGCGGGCGCGGCCATTGGCGCTGAACGGAAACTTGCCGACGTTATAGGCGATGCCCGCGGCCTTCAGCTCTTCCTCGTTCTGGCCGACGGAGGCGACCTCCGGCCACGTATAGACCACGCCGGGGATCGCACCGTAGTTCACATGCCCGGCCTGCCCGGCCAGGCGCTCGGCCAGGGCCACGCCCTCTTCCTCGGCCTTGTGCGCCAGCATCGGACCGGCGATCGACATCGCCGATGGCGTAGATTCCGGGCACGTTGGTCGCGTAATGCGCGTCGGTCCTGACCCGGCCGCGCTCGTCCAGCGCCACGCCGGCTTCGGCCAGGCCGAGACCGTCGATGAACGGCCGCCGGCCGATCGCCAGCAGCACCACATCGGCGGTGATCTTCTCCGCCGCGCCGCCCTTCGCGGGCTCCACGTTCAGCACCACGCCGGCGGCGGTCTTTTCCGCGCCGGTGACCTTGGAGCCGAGCCTGAACTTCATGCCCTGCTTGGCCAGCATCCGCTGGAACTGCTTGGCGACCTCGCCGTCCATGGTCGGCACCAGGCGATCGAGGAATTCCACCACCGTCACCTGCGCGCCCAGGCGCAGCCAGACGCGAGCCGAGTTCGAGACCGATATAGCCGCCGCCGATCACCACCAGATGGCCGGGCACCTTGTCCAGTTCCAGCGCGCCGGTGGAGGTGACGATCGCTCGTCTCGTCCACGTCGACCCCTGCCAGCGGCACGCTCTCGCTGCCGGTGGCGATCACGATGTGCTTGGCGCCATAGACCGTGCCGCCGACATCGACCTGGCCGGCGCCGGCAATGCGGCCGTTCGCCCTTCAGCCAGGTGATCTTGTTCTTCTTGAACAGGAACTCGACGCCCTTGACGTTGGCGGTAACGACCTCGCCCTTGCGCGCCAGCATCCGCGCCAGATCGAGCTTCACCCCTTCCACCAGCACGCCATGGTCCTTCAAGGCGTGCTGCGTGTGCTCGAACTCTTCCGAGGATTGCAGCAGCGCCTTGGAGGGGATGCAGCCGACATTCAGGCAGGTGCCGCCCAGCGTCTCACGCTTCTCCACGCAAGCGACCTTCAGGCCGAGCTGCGCGGCGCGGATGGCGCAGACATAGCCGCCGGGACCAGCGCCGATGACGATGACGTCGAAGTTTTCACTCATGATGCGTTCCGATCAGAGATCGAGCAGCAGGCGGCGGGGATCCTCCACGCCTTCCTTGACGCGCACCAGGAAGGAAACCGCCTCCTTGCCGTCGACGATTCGGTGGTCGTAGGACACCGCCAGATACATCATCGGCCGGATCTCCACCTTGCCGCCGATCGCCATCGGCCGGTCCTGGATCTTGTGCATGCCCAGGATACCCGATTGCGGCGGGTTCAGGATCGGCGTCGACATCAGACGAGCCGTAGACGCCGCCATTGGTGATGCTGAACGTGCCGCCGGACAGCTCATCGAGCTTCAGCGCCCCGTCGCGGGCCCGGCGGCCGAAATCGGCGATCGCCTTCTCCATGCCCGCGAAGCTGAGCTGGTCGCAATCGCGGATGACCGGCACCACCAGCCCGTTCGGGCCGCCGACGGCGATGCCCATGTTGACGTAGTTCTTGTAGATGATCTCGTCGCCGTCGATCTCGGCGTTGACGGCCGGGAACTCCTTCAGCGCGGCCACGCAGTCGCCTTGACGAAGAACGACATGAAGCCGAGGCGCACGCCGCCATGCTTCTTCTCGAAGGCATCGCGGTATTCGGCGCGCAGCGCCATCGCCGCGGTCATATCCACCTCGTTGAAGGTGGTCAGCATCGCCGCGTTGTTCTGCGCTTCCTTCAGCCGCAGCGCGATGGTGCGGCGCAGGCGGGTCATCTTCACCCGTTCCTCGCGCACATCGGGCGCGCGCGCGACCTTCGGAGCCGGGGCCGGTGCGGCGGCTGGCGCGGGGCGGGCGAGAAATTCCAGCACGTCGCCCTTGGTGATGCGGCCGTCCTTGCCGGTGCCGGCGCCGATCTGTCCGGCGGCAACCGCCCGCTCCTCCATCAGCTTCGCCGCCGACGGCATCGGGGCGTGCGCCGTAGCGGCGGGAGCCGCCGCGGGGGGCGGCGTTGCCGGCCGCGACACCGGGCCGAGCGGCCGGGGCGGCGGGTTGATGCCCGGCTGCGGATTGGCGGCCGGACCCGGGGCGGGCATGGATGCGGCGGCGGGCGCGGCCGTGGCCGTGCCACCGGCCTCGACCATGCCGAGCACCGTGCCGACCTCGACCTCACCGCCCTCGGGGACGCTGATGCTGAGCACGCCGGCGGTCGGCGCAGACACTTCCACCGTCACCTTGTCGGTTTCGAGCTCGACCAGCGGCTCGTCTGCGGCAACCGCCTCACCCGCCTGCTTGATCCAGCGTGCCACCGTCGCGGTGGTCACGCTCTCGCCCAGGGTCGGCACCTTGATCTCGGTCGCCATGTTCCGTCCTTAGTTCCTAGTGGTCGTTCGGGGTCGTCAAAACTATGCCAGGGCTCTGGGTCAGGGCTCTGGGTCAGCGCCCTGGGGCAGCGCTCAGGCCGTCAGCGCTTCGGCCACCAGGGCCGCCTGCTGTGCGGTATGGACCTTGGCCTGCCCGGTCGCCGGGCTGGCCGCAGCTTCCCGCCCGACATAGGTCGGGCGCTTGCCCTTGATATCGATGCCGCGCAGCACCGCCTCGATCCGCCGGTCGGCGAAGGTCCAGGCGCCCATGTTCTCGGGCTCTTCCTGGCACCAGACCACCTCGGCATTGCGATACGGCGCCAGCAGGCGCGTGAGCGTCTTTTGCGGGAACGGGTAGAGCTGCTCGACGCGCAGGATCGCGACATCCCGGATGTTGCGCGCGCGCCGCTCGGTCAGCAGGTCGTAGAACACCTTGCCGGTGCACAGCACCACGCGCTTCACCTGCTCGGGCGGGGCGATCGGGTCGATCTCCGGGATCACGAACTGGAAAGTCGAATCCGCCCGCCATGTCGGCCAGCGGCGAGACCGCCAGCTTGTGGCGCAGCAGGGATTTGGGCGTGAAGATCACCAGCGGCTTGCGGAAGTTCCGCTTCAGCTGCCGGCGCAGCTTGTGGAAGTAGTTCGCCGGCGTGGTCAGGTTGCAGACCGCCATGTTGCGCTCGGCGCAAAGCTGCAGGTAGCGCTCCGGCCGGGCCGAGGAATGCTCCGGCCCCTGCCCCTCATGGCCATGCGGCAGCAGCAGCGTCAGGCCCGACATGCGCAGCCACTTGGTCTCGCCGCTGGCCAGGAACTGGTCGATGATCACCTGCGCACCGTTGGCGAAATCGCCGAACTGCGCTTCCCACAGCACCAGGGTCTTCGGATCGGCCAGCGAATAGCCGTATTCGAAGCCGAGCACCCCGACTTCCGACAGCAGGGAGTTGTAGACCTCGATCCGCGCCTGCGCCTCGGCGATATTGTTCAGCGGCACGTATTCGTTCTGGTTGGTCTGATCGATCAGCACCGCGTGGCGCTGGCTGAACGTGCCGCGCTGGCAATCCTCGCCGGACAGGCGGATGCGGTGGCCTTCCAGCAACAGGCTGCCGAAGGCCAGCGCCTCGCCGGTGGCCCAGTCGATGCCCTGGCCGCTGTCCATCATCGCCTGCTTGGCGTCGAGCTGGCGGGCGATCTTCGGATTGACCGCGAAGCCAGCCGGCACCGTCGCCAGCGCGTGGCCGACCTGGCGCAAGGTCTCGAGCGGCACGCCGGTCGGCTCCTCCGCCCGCTCGGTCTCCTCGTCGGCCTGCCGGAAGCCGGCCCAATGGCCTTCCAGCCAGTCGGCCTTGTTCGGCTTGTAGGCCTGCGCCGCCTGGTAGGCGGCTTCCAGCTTGGCCGCGAACTCGTCCCACATCGCCTTGGACTGCTCGGCCGGCAGCGTGCCTTCGGCGGCCAGCCGCTCCGCGTACAGCGCCCGCGTCGTCTTCATGTGGCCGATGGCGTTGTACATGATCGGCTGGGTGAAGGCCGGCTCGTCGCCCTCGTTATGGCCGTGCCGGCGGTAGCAGACGATGTCCAGCACGATATCGGTGGCGAATTTCATCCGGAACTCGGCCGCCATCCGGGCGCAGAAGATCACCGCTTCCGGGTCGTCGCCGTTCACGTGCAGGATCGGCGCCTGGATGGATTTGGCGACATCGGTGCAATACAGCCCCGAATAGGCATGCGCCGGCACCGTGGTGAAGCCGATCTGGTTGTTGACCACCACATGGATCGTCCCGCCGGTGCGGTAGCCGATCAGCTGGCTCATCGCCAGGGTCTCGTAGACCAGGCCCTGCCCGGCGAAGGCGGCGTCGCCATGCATCAGGATGCCCATGACCGAGGCGCGCGCGCGAGTGTCGCCGGCCATGTCCTGGCGCGCGCGCACCTTGCCCACCACCACCGGATCGACCGCCTCGAGATGCGAGGGATTGGGCTGCAGCGAGAGATGCACGCTGTGGCCGGCGAAATCCAGGTCGGTCGAGGTGCCGAGATGGTATTTCACGTCGCCGGAGCCCTGCACGTCGTCCGGCTTGAAGCTCTCGCCGCCGAATTCGGAGAACACCGCGGTGAACGGCTTCTTGACCACATTGACCAGCGTGTTCAGCCGGCCGCGATGGGGCATGCCGATGGCGATCTCGTTCACCCCGTCGGCCGCGGTGACCTCGATCATCGCATGCAGCGCGGGGATGGTGACCTCGCCGCCCTCCAGGCCGAAGCGCTTGGTGCCGACATAGCGCTTCTGGCAGAACGCCTCGAAACCCTCGGCCTCGGTCAGTTCACGCAGGATCTTGGTCTTGCCCGGCGCGTCGAACATGCCCTTCCAGGGCGCGCCCTCGACCTTGCGCTGGATCCAGGATTTCTGGTCGGGGTCCTGGATATGCATGAACTCGACGCCGATGGAGCCGCAATAGGTCTCGCGCAGGATGGCGACGATCTGGCGCAGCGTGGCGGTTTCCAGGCCCAGCACGTTGTCGATGAAGATGGGCCGGTCCATGTCGGCTTCGGTGAAGCCGTAATTCTTCAGGTCGAGCTCGGGATGCTCCTTCGGCACCTGCAGGCCGAGCGGATCGAGCTTCGCTTCCAGATGGCCGCGCACGCGGTAGACGCGGACCAGCATCAGCGCGCGGATGGAGTCGAGGATCGCCGCGCGCGGTCCGCGCGTCGGGCAGCGCGCCCGTCGGCCACGGCCGGCGCCTCGGCCTTGCCGGGCTTCTTCGCCGCCACCGGCTCGCCATCCTCGAAGGAGATGTGCCGCGGCGCCCAGGACGCGCCCTCGGCGTCCAGCAGCACCGACCGCGCCTCGTCGTTCAGGGCTGCGAACAGTTCGGCGAAACTGGGATCGACCGAGCCGGGTGATTCGACCCAGCGCGCATAGAGATCCGAGAGGAAAGCCGCGTTCGCACCGCTGAAGGCACTGGCCAGAATATCGACGCCTGCCATGAGATTAGGTCCTTCGCTCGCTGCCGAGGTCACGCTCCGAGGTCGCCCTTGCCGGGCACCCCATGGGCGCCAGTCCATAGAGCGGCGGGCGGGAAAATGGAACCCTTTGCGGCCCCCGGAGGACAGGCGCCCCTGCATGCCGGCCCCGCGACAAGAGAGGCGCCGGAAGCGGTTGCTTCCGGCGCCTTCGGCCCTACTTCCGTCAGGGGTTGCCTGCTCGGGTCCGGCTCAGGCCGGGTTCGGCTGCTCCGGCTGGTCCGGCGCGCCGCCGGGCGGGGTCTCCGACCGGTGCCGGCGCTCGGCCAGGAACTGATCGAACTCCGCCTTGTCCTTGGCGTAGCGCAGCCGATCGAGGAAGCCGACGAAGTCGCGCTGCTCCTCCTCCAGGCGGCGCAGGGTCTCGGCGCGATACTCGTCGAAGGCGCGGTTGCCGCTGCCCTCCGGCGCCCGCCGGCCGCAGCCCCGGGCCCATCCGCGCCATGGCGGCGGATCCGCCTGCGACGGGTCGGATTGACGATAGGCCCGCGGGCCATAGCTCCAGCATCCCATGCGTCTGCTCCACATCATGAACAACAGCGTGGCGAGGCCGACCGGCCACCACCAGATGAAGGCCAGCACCACCAGCGCGATGCGCAGCGGCCGGAAGGCCAGCCATTCGCTCAGCAGGAGGCCCGGCTCCCAGCCGGAGAACCACCCGCCCGAGGGCGGCGGTCCGTAAGCGGCCGCCCCATATCCAGCGGTGCCGTAGCCAGCGCGGCCGGGCGGTGGACGATCCGACGAGTAGGACATCGCGGCCTCCATGTGAATGTAAGTGACATTTACATAGGCGCGGACAGATCGTTCGTCAAGCAAATCCTTGCGCAATGCGCGCCTTGCCGAAGCCCTCAGCTGAGCAGGCCGAGGCCGCGCAGATAGACCAGGAAGCCCGCCTCCAGCAGGTCCTCGGGCGACATCGGCAGCTTGCGCCGTGCCGCGTCGCCGCGGCCGAACAGCGAGGCGATGCCGTGCGCCATGGCCCAGACATGCAGCGCCACCATCAGCGCCGGCGGACGCTCCGCCTTCGGCAGCCTGGCGCAGAGCACGTCCGTCGCCTCGCGCAGCACCGCGAAGGCCTGGTCACCCGCCGCCAGCAGGGCCGGATAGTCGGCCAGCGGCAACCCGGCATCGAACATCGCCGCGTAGTAGCCGGGTTCGTTGCGCGCGAACCCGAGATAGGCGCGGCCCAGGTTCTCGAAGGCGATCACCGGATCCGGCTTGCCGCCGTTCCAGGCGCCGGCCAGGGCGGCGGCAAAATGCTGATAGCCGCGCAGCGCGACATCGGCCAGCAGCGCCTGGGCATCGCGGAAATGACGGTACGGCGCGGCCGGGGAAACGCCGGCGGCGCGGGCTGCCTCGGCGATGGTGAAACCGGCCGGCCCCTTCTCGGCGATCAGGTGCAGCGCGGCGTCAATCAGCGCCTCGCGCAGATTGCCGTGATGATAGCCGCGGCGGCCTTCCCGATCGCCCCGCTCCGGACCCTGTCCCGACCATGCCATGTGACGAGTATTTACATCACTCGGCCATTGAAGCCCAGCTTGACCGGCGAACCGGCGTCACGCCGGCGCGATATGCTCCAGCCCGCCCATGTAGGGTCGCAGCGCCGAGGGGACCAGGATCGAGCCATCCGCCTGCTGGTAGTTTTCCATCACCGCGATCAGGGCGCGGCCCACCGCGATGCCGGAGCCGTTCAGCGTATGCACATAGGCGATGGTCTTGCCGTCGGCGGCGCGGAAGCGGGCGTTCATGCGCCGCGCCTGGAAGTCGCGGCAGTTGGAGCAGGAGCTGATCTCCCGCCACGCCTGCTGGCCGGGCATCCATACCTCGAGGTCGAAGGTCTTGCTGGCGCCGAAGCCGGTGTCGCCGGAGGACAGCAGCACGCGACGGAACGGCAGTTCCAGCAGCCTCAGCACCTTCTCCGCGGCCTCGGTCATGCGCTCATGCTCGGCGGCGCTTTCCTCGGGAAGGGTGACGGAGACCAGCTCCACCTTGCGGAACTGGTGCTGGCGCAGCATCCCGCGGGTATCCCGCCCAGCCGAGCCCGCCTCGCTGCGGAAGCAATCGGTCAGCGCCGTCACGCGGATCGGCAGCGCCTTGGCGCTGACGATGTCGCCGGCCACCATGTTGGTCAGCGGCATTTCCGCGGTCGGGATCAAATAGCGCCCGTCAATGGTCTCGAACAGGTCTTCCTTGAATTTCGGCAGGTTGCCGGTGCCGTAGGCGGTCGCTTCGTTGACCAGGGACGGCACCACCGTCTCGGTATAGCCATGTGCGTCCGTGTGCAGGTCCAGCATAAACTGACCGAGCGCGCGTTCCATCCGCGCCAACGCCCCGCGCAGCACCGTGAAGCGCGCGCCGGCGAGCTTGGCCGCCGTGGCGAAATCCATCAGGCCCAGCGCCTCGCCGAGCTCGAAATGCTGCTTCGGCTGGAAGCCGAGGTCGCGCGGCTCGCCATGCTGGGCGAGCACCACATTGGCGGTTTCGTCGGGACCGTCCGGCACGTCGTCCTGCAGGATGTTCGGCAGGCTTTCGAGGATGGATTTGATGCCCGCCTCCAACCCGGCGGCCATCTGCTCCAGCCCCTCCATCTCGTCGCGCAGCCGGGTGGCCTCGGCCTCCAGCGCCGAGGTGTCCGCCCCCTGGCGCGTGCCCCCCTCGCGTTTGATTTGGCCGATCTCCTTGGCCAGCGCGTTGCGCCTTGCCTGCTTCTCCTGCAGCGCGGTCTGCGCGGCGCGGCGCTCGAAATCGCGCGCCAGAATGTCGGAGGAGGCCGGCGGCAACCCGCGGCGCCGCAACGCGGCGTCGAACGCCTCGGGTTCGGCGCGGATCGCGCGGATGTCGTGCATCGTCTTAACCTTCTGCCGGCTTCGGCTCGACCATGCGCGCCGTCACAATGGAAATCTCATAAAGCAGGATCAGCGGCACCGCGAGGCCGACCTGGGTGATCACGTCCGGCGGCGCCAGGATCGCGGCGACCACGAACATGCCGACATAGGCGTAGCGCCGGAACCGCTTCAGCGACGCCGCGGTGACGATGCCGACCTTGGCCAGCAGCGTCAGCAGCACCGGCAGCTCGAAGGTGATGCCGAAGGCGAAGATCAGCTTCATGACCAGGTCGAGATACTCGCCGACCTTGGCCTCCAGCTGGATCGGCAGGCCGCCGCTGCCTTCGGGAATCTCGAAGCTCAGGAAGAAGCGCCAGGCGAACGGGAACACGAAGTAATAGGCCAGCGCCCCGCCGAGGAAGAACAGGATCGGCGTCGCGACCAGGAACGGCAGCATCGCCCGCTTTTCGCTGCGATACAGGCCGGGCGCGACGAACAGCCAGATCTGGATGGCGATCACCGGAAAGGAGATGAAGGCGGCGCTGAACATCGCCACCTTCAGATAGGTGAAGAACGCCTCGTACAGCGCGGTGAAGATCATCCGCCGGTCGCCGCCGCCCTTCTGCTGCAGGATGTCGGCCAGCGGCTGCGCCAGGAACGCGTAGATCTGCTTGGAGAAGTAATAGGAGATGAAGAAGGCGATCAGGAACGCCGCCATCGCCCAGATCAGCCGCCGGCGCAGCTCGATCAGGTGATCGAGCAGCGGCATCGGCTTGTCGTCTATGGGATCGTCGTCTTTGGGGTCGGCCACGGCGGTCCTGTCGGGTGATTAGGAGTGACGGGTAGGCGGTTGCGCCGTGATCGACGGCGGCACGAAAGCCGGCGGCTCGGCCGCGGCCGCGGCTGGTTTGGGCGGCGAGAGGTAGTCCGGCAGCGTGAAACCGGGCGGAATGAACGCCGGCGGGGCGGTCTCGGCCGCTTCCTCCGGCTCGGGTTCGGTCTTGACGACGCTGTCCACCCCCTCCGGCCGCGTCAGCTCCGCGGCCGAATGCGCCTCGATGGTCGCGGCATCGGGCAGGCTTTCGGATGCCGCATCGCTTATGTTATCGGATGCCGCTTCGCTGGGGGCCGGCGCGGGCGTCACCACCGGCTCGAGCGGATTGGACGCAAAGGTGCTGCGCAGCGAGCCATCCGGGTCCACAGCGCGTTCTACAGTGCCCTTGAAGTCGAAATTGCGGATCTGGTTGAAGCTGTCGCGAACTTCGTGAAGGTCGGCCTCCCGCACCATCTCGTCGACATGCGTCTGGAACTCGCCGGCCATCCGGCGCGCCTTCTTGATCATCTCCGTGACCGCCTTGATCGCCACCGGCAGGTCCTTGGGTCCGATGAAGACCACGGCCACCACGACGATCAGCGCTATTTCAGACCAGGCAAAATCGAACATGGGTGCCAGTTATCTCCGGCCGGCTTGCTAGCAGGAAACCCGGGCCGCGGAAACCTGCGGTTCAGCCGCGGGCTTCGGGGGCGCCAGACGGCGCCGGTTCGCCGGTTTCCGGCTGCGCGGATGCCTCGGCCCCTGCTTGGTCAGCCCCAGGCTGATCCGCGCCAGGCTGTTCCGGGCCAGGCTGTTCCGGGCCAGCTTGGGCGGCCACAGGCTCGGCGGCGGGCTCCCCCTCCTTCGGCGCCGCCGCCCTGGAGGCAGCGAGGGGCAGGTCCAGCAGCAGATCCTCCCGCCGGGGAAGCTCGCGCAGGTCCTTAAGCCCGAACTGCATCAGGAACCCCTCGGTCGTGCCCCACAGGGTCGGCCGGCCCGGGGTTTCCTTGCGCCCCTTCGGCGCCACGAGTCCCGCTTCCAGCAGCGAATCCAGCGTCTGCTGGGCGAGCGAGGTGCCGCGGATCTCCTCGATCTCCGGACGGGTGACCGGCTGGTGATAGGCGATGATGGCCAGCGTCTCCATCGCCACGCGCGGCAGCCGGCGCGGCATGACGATCACCTTGCGCAGGCGCTCCGCCAGGTCCGGCGCGCTGCGGAACTGCACCCCGCCGGCGACGTCCACCAGTTCCACCCCGCGCCCGGCATAGCGCGTGCGCAGCTGCGACAGCACCAGGTCCGCGTCGGCCTCCCCGGGCAGGATCTGCGCAAGCGCGCGCGCCGTGACCGGCGTGGCGGAAGAGAACACCATGGCCTCCGCGATGCGCAGCAACAGCTCGCCGGCAGCCGGATCCGGCTCGGACGCGGGTTCGGGTTCGGAATCGGGCGCAGACGCGTCTTCCAGATGCGATGCCCCGCCGACATGCAGCGTGCCTTCGGTCTCGATCGGCTCGGCGGCCTCGCTCGCCGGCTCCGCTACGATCTCTGGCACCAATTCTGACACCGATTCTGGCACCGATTCTGGCACCTTCTCTGGCATCGGCTGGGTCTCCGGCCCGGTTTCCGGTTCCGGGGCGGCGGCTTCACTCATCATGTCGCATCCTCAATCTGCTCCTCGGGGACCGGATCGCCGCCCCGATGCACCCGGATCGGCCCGAAATGCTCCTCCTGGTGCAGCCGTACCGCCCCGCCGCGGGCCATTTCCAGCCCCGCCAGCAGGGTGCTCGCCAGCGCCGCCCGCCGCTCCATCGGATCGGCCAGATCCTCCGGCAGGAAGCTCTCCAGCGTGCTCCAGTCCGGCAGGCTGCCGACCAGCAGGCCCAGCCGGTGCAGCGCGTCCTGCACGGTCCACAGCGTCAACGCCCGCGGCCGGTAGATGCGGTTGGACGCGCTCCGGCGCAAGGCGGCCAGGTAGCCGCGCACCAGCGATGGCAGGTCCACCGCCAGGCGCGAACGGTCGATCTCGGAGAAATCCTCCGGCGCGCCGCGCGCGAACACGTCGATCCCGAGCTGGCTGCGCGTGCCCAGCCAGGCGGCGGCGGTGCGCATCGCCTGCAGGTCGCGCAGGCGGGAGGCCAGCGTCTCGGCCGCCAACTCGCCCTCTTCCGCCTCCCCGGTGCCCGCCGGCACCAGCAGGCGCGATTTCAGCCAGGCCAGCCATGCCGCCATCACCAGCCAGTCGGCCGCGAGTTCCAGCCGCACCCGCCGGGCGCCCTCGATCACCGCCAGGAACTGGTCGACCACCGAGAGGATGGAAATCCTGGCCAGGTCCGGCTTCTGGCCCCCGCTGCGGTCCGGGTCCACCTTCTGCCCGCGCGCGAGATCCAGCAGCAGGTCCAGCGGGCCTTCGAAGCCCTCCAGCCGCAGCAGCAGGCTGTCGGACGAGACCTCGGCGGCAGCAGCGGTCTCGGCAGGCCCAGAATTTTCAGGCCCACTCTGTTCAGGCTCTCGCTTTTCAGGCCCTACTTTCTCAAGCGGCCCCCCGGTTTCAGATGGAGTGGGCATCGCTGCTGGCCATGTCATAGCCGGCGAGAAGGAAGATCACCCGCATGGCCCAGGGGATCGCGACCTCGAAGGCGTCGCCGACCGGGTTGAAGTCGATGTCGAGCTCCGCCATCAGCCGCGGCAGCAGAAACACCAGGAAGATCACGATCAGGATGCCCGCCCGCTCGAACCCGCCCCAGATCCGGGCCAGGTTCTCCGGCAGCAGACCGACCACGATGCGCCCGCCATCCAGCGGCGGGATCGGCAGCAGGTTGAACAGGCCGAGCACCAGATTGGCCAGGATGAAATATTCGGCGAAATAGACGAACAGCGTGCCGACCATGCCCGGCATGGCATCGACCAGATGCAGCGCCAGCGCCGCCAGCCAGGCGAGGAAGAAGTTCATCGCCGGCCCGGCCGCCGCCACCACCATCATGCCGCGCCGCGGATGGGCGAATTTCCAGGCCGCCACCGGCACCGGCTTCGCCCAGCCGAACAGAAAGGCGATGCGATGGATGGTCAATAGCTGAAAGACCATCAGGAAGCCGGGCAGCAGAATCGTGCCCACCCGGTCCACATGCACCAGCGGGTTCAGCGACAGCCGCCCTGCCCGCTTGGCGGTGTCGTCGCCCAGCGCCCAGGCCGCGTAGCCATGCGCCGCCTCGTGCAGGGTGATGGCGATGATGGCCGGGATCGCCGCCAGCGCGAACCGGAGAAGCATGTCGAACATCACGCCGGCCCGCGCCCGAGCAGCCGGTCCCGCTCGCCCGCCAGCGCCGCCGGATCGAGGGCGGTGCGCCGCCGCGCCGCCAGCACCCGCGCGGCGCGCAGCCGGTGCAGGGTTTCCGGGCGCGGCGCCGGGCATGCGGCCAGCAGCGCCTCGGTCGGCTCCAGTTCGCCGGAACAGTACAGGGCGATATCGCAGCCGGCATCGAGTGCCGCCACCGCCCGCTCGGCGGGGGAGCCCGTCAGTGCCTGCATCGCCAGATCATCCGTCACCAGAACGCCTCTAAACCCTATCCTACCGCGCAAGACCGACCCGATTATATCCGCCGACAGGGTCGCCGGGCGGGACGGGTCGAGGCCGGTATAGAGGATATGGGCGGTCATCGCCCAGGGCAGGTCCGAATTCAGGCTGAAAGGGAGGATATCGTTGTCCAGATCAGTTCGCCTCGATCCGCGGCAGCGCCAGATGGCTGTCCACGCGGGCGCGGCCATGGCCTGGCGCGTGCTTGCCGACCGGTTGTACCCCGGCGGCCAGCAATCCCGCCGCCATAGCCCGGCCGAGCCGGGCGACCACCACCGGGTCGGGCCCGAAGGCACGGTCGCCGATGACGTCATGCGCGCCGGGATAGGCCAGGTCCAGCACCGGCGCGCAGACCACGTCGAAGCCGCAGGAGGCGCAATCCGCGCCGATCAGCGCGCCGGTGATCCAGGCGGCCCGGAGCCCCGAGGGGCCATGCCGGGCGAACAGCCGGCCCAGCTCGGCGGCCGGCGGGTGCGCCCGCCAATGCGGCGGCCGCAGCCGCGCGACCCGGCCGCCTTCCTGATCCACCATTATCACCGCGCCGGGCGGCAGCACGGCGCGCAACCCGGCGGTCAGCGCGCGCAGCTGGCCGGGATCCGCGACATTGCGGGCGAACAGGATGATCCCGGCCGGGCGATGCCGGCGCAGCATGTCGGCCTCGGCCACTGCCAGGCACGGGCCGGCGATCCCGACGATCGCCGGTTTCATTCCAGGGGAAGCGGCGAGAATTCGGCGAGGCTCAGAAACTGGCAATCGAGCACGCCGCACCCTTGGCGCGTGCCCGCTCACAGAAGCTGGTTGCCTGCGCCATGTCGGCAAACCCGCCGGTGCGCACCCGCCAATAGGTCTTTCCGTCGCGTTCGGTCTTGGTGAAGCTCGGCTGGCGGCCGCCCAGCAGGTCCGGGATGCGCTTGTTCAGATGCGCCCATTCCGCCCGTGCCGCCTCCTCACTGCCAAGCGCGGCGAACTGCACCAGGGTGCCTTTCCCGGCTGCCTGGGTGGCAGGCGCCGGCGCGGCGGGCTGCGCCGCCTGCCGCTTTTCCGGCAGTCCGGATATCGGCGGATGCGCAGCGGCCGCCGGAGCGGCGGATGCCGGACCCGTCGAAACGGCCGTGGCGCCGACGATGGCCGTGCCGTCGGCCGGCGGCACGTCGCTCGCCACCGCCATCTGCGGCGCCGGTTGCTCCTGCTGGCGAGCGCGCAGCACGTTCGGCTCCGGCTTTTCCGCCGGCGGGGCCAGGCGGCTGGTCGCCGGCCCGGAATCGCCGTACATGATTTCGTCATTGGCGCCGCTGACCTGCAGGCCGCCGGGATTCTCGGGCTTCACCCGGATCGGGCGGCTATCGGCCTCGATCACCGGCACCACGGTGTTGCGATGCCCCATCGCGCTCCACAACCCGATACCGAGGACCAGCACGGCGCCGACCCCGGCCGCGATCAGCGCCAGCCTGCGGGTGGCCGGGTCGATTCCGCCGGCGTGGCGCGCATGGTTCGGCACCCGCCAGGAGCCGTCATCCTCGCGATCGTCCCACTCGGCATCGTCAGAAGCGCCATGGCGCATGAAAACCTCCTCCGTTGCCCGGCAACGGGGTTTCCGTCGCCGCTAGCGCATCTCCTCCACCGGGCTGACGCCCATCACCGCCAGGCCGGAACGGATCACCACCGCCGTCGCCGCCAACAAGGCGAGCCGCGCGAGCGTCTCGGCCCGGTTGTGCGGCTGCAGGAAGCGAAGCGTGGCGTCGTCCCGCCCACGGTTCCACAGCATATGAAAATCACCCGCCAAGTCATAGAGGAAAAACGCGATTCGATGCGGTTCGCGGGCCAGGGCGGCGGCCTCCACAGTGCGCGGCCAGGCGGCGATCCGCCGGATCAGGGCCATGTCCGCCTCCGCCGTCAGCCCGTCCAGGGCAATATCGGCCAGCGCCGCATCGCTGATCTCGTCGGCGGCGAACATTTCCGCCGCCCCGCGCAGCACCGAGCGGCAGCGGGCATGCGCATACTGGACGTAGAACACCGGATTTTCCCGGGTCTGCGCCACCACCTGGTCCAGGTCGAATTCCATCTGCGCGTCGGACTTGCGGGTCAGCATGGTGAAGCGCACCGCGTCCGCGCCGACCTCCTCGATCAGGTCGCGCAGCGTGACGAAGCTGCCGGCGCGCTTGGACATCCGTACCGGCTCCCCGCCGCGCAGGATGTGCACGATCTGGCACAGCACCACTTCCAGCGACGCCTGGTCCTGCGACACCGCCCGCACCGCGGCCTTCATGCGCGACACATAGCCGCCATGGTCCGCGCCCAGGACGTCGATCAGGGTCGGCGAACCGCGGAAGATCTTGTCGGCATGATAGGCGATGTCGTTAGCGAAATAGGTGTTGGAGCCGTCGGATTTGCGCAGCGGCCGGTCCACGTCGTCGCCGAACAGGGTGGCGCGGAACAGCGTCTGCTCGCGCGGCTCCCAATCCTCCGGCGTTTTGCCCTTCGGCGGCTCCAGCGTGCCCTGATAGATCAGCCCGTCCGCCGCCAGCCGGTCGATCACCTCATCGACGACGCCCGAACCGAGCAGCGCACGCTCGCTGGAGAAGACGTCGGGCTCGACGCCGAGAAGCTGCAGATCGGCGCGGATCTGGCGCATCATTTCGTCGATGGTGAACGAGCGCACCGTGTCGATCCACAGATCCGGCGCCGCGATCCGCCCACCCGCTTCCGCCAGCCCTGCGCCATACGCGGCGGCCAGCGCCTCGCCGACGGGGACCAGGTATTCGCCGCGATATTGCAGCCCGCCCGGCACCTCCGCGGCGAAATCCTCCTCGGTCAGGTCGGTGCCGATCGCCTGCAGATACCGCCAATAGGCGGCCCAGGCGAGCGCCGTCACCTGATTGCCGGCATCGTTGATGTAGTATTCCTTGGTCACCGCGAAGCCGGTCTTGATCAGCAGATTGGCCAGCACGTCGCCTACGACCGCGCCCCGGCAATGGCCGATATGCATCGGCCCGGTCGGGTTGGCGGAGACGTATTCCACGTTCACGCCCCGCCCCGCCCCGGTGGCGGAGTCGCCGAACCCGATGCCGCGCCGCAGCACCACCGGCAGGATCGCCTGCAGCACGCCCGGGTGCAGCCGCAGATTGACGAAGCCCGGCCCGGCCGCCTCGGCCAACGCCACCCCTGGCATGGCGGAGAGTTTCTCCACCAGTGCGGCGGCCAGCTTCGCCGGCGGCTGGCGCGCCGGTTTCGCCGCCACCAGCGCCGCATTGGTCGCCATGTCGCCATGCGCGGGATCGCGCGCCGGCGTCACCTCGACCTTGGCGCGGGCCTCCTCCGGCAGATCGGGCACGATCTCCAGCAAGGCAGACAGGACAGAGGCGCGCATGCGCGCAAAGATGTCGTCGTTCATCGATAAACTTTCAGCCGGGAATGGACAGGTCGGTCAGCCGGCGATGCTCGTCCATCGCGTAGCGGTCCGTCATGCCCGCGATATAGTCGCAAACCGTCCCCGCCGCGCGCGGCGTGGTCGCCTCGCCCGCCCGCGCGCGCCAGTCATCCGGCAGCAGCGAGGTGTCGGCATGCAGGATACGGAACAGCTCGTCGGTCAGGATCCGCGCCTTGGCCGACATCCGGTTGACCCGCCAGTGGCGATACATCCGCGCATACAGGAAATCCTTGATCACCCGGTTCGCGTCGGTGAATTTCGCGCTGAACGCCACCACAGGATGCTTCGACCGGCGCACCGCCTGCGCGTCCACCGGATCGAGCTTGGTCACCCGCCGGCGGGTTTCCGCCAGCAGGTCGTTCACCATCGCGTCGATGACCCGGCGGATCGTCTCATGGCGCAGCCGCGGCGGCGGCACGTCCAGGCTGGACCGCCGCGCCTCGGTCAGCGCCTCGCCGACGATCGGCAGATGGGCGATCTCCTCTGGCCCGAACAGCCGCGCGCGCAGCCCGTCATCGAGGTCATGCGCGTGATAGGCGATGTCGTCCGACATCGCCGCCACCTGCGCCTCCATCCCGGCATGGGTGCCGAGCTCGAGCTTATGGCGGTGGTCGTACTCAGCGATATAAGGCGGCGGCGAGCGCAGCGGCCCGTTATGCTTGGCCAGGCCCTCCAGCGTCTCCCAGGTCAGGTTCAGCCCGTCGAACGCCGCATAGCGGCTCTCCAGCATCGTCACCACGCGCAGGGACTGGGCGTTGTGGTCGAACACCCCGTACGGCTTCATCGCCGTGTTCAGCGCGTCCTCCCCGGCATGGCCGAACGGCGGATGGCCGAGGTCGTGCGCGAGGGCCAGCGCCTCGGCCAGATCCTCGTCCAGGTCGAGCTGCCGGGCGATCGAGCGCGCGATCTGCGCCACTTCCAGGCTGTGCGTCAGCCGGGTGCGGAAGAAATCGCCCTCGTGGTTGACGAAGACCTGCGTCTTGTACTGCAGCTTGCGGAACGCCGAGCTGTGCACGATCCGGTCGCGATCGCGCTGCCACGGCGAGCGCGTGGGGCTTTCGGGTTCCGGATGCAGCCTGCCACGACTGGTCGCGGCCTGCACGGCATAGGGCGCACGGGTCATCGGCGGGGCTTATACCGGATTGAGCGATCAAGAAAGGCCAGCCTGGGCCTGGACCAGCGCGGAACCCGGCGCGGGCGGCTCAATCCATGCAGGACAGGATCTCGACGCAGCCGATCGCATGGTCATGCGCCAATTGCCCGGCAGCCACCGCATCCCGGGCAATGACGGCCCGCAGGATGGCGTCATGCTCGTCCCAAAGCGGCCCCAGGCGCATCGCCCGCCCGCCCAGCAGCTGAAAGGACCGGCGAACATGGTGCCAGTTCGCGTGTGCCGCCACCGCGATCAGCCGGTTGCCGCCCAGCTGGTAGATGAAGTCATGAAATCTGAAATCCGCCGAGGCGATCGCCCGCAGATCGCCATCCGCGACCGCGGCCCGGCCGGCGCGGATGATCGCTTCCCCGCACGCCCGGTCGGCCGTGGATGCACGCCGCGCCGCCCAGACCGCCGCCGCGCTGTCGAGTGCGGCGCGCAGTTCATAGATCTCGCGCGCGAAATCGCAGTCGATCGCGGCCACCGCCAAGCCGCGCCGCCCGGCATCGATCAGGAACCCCTCGCGGCGCAGTTGCTTCAGCGCCTGGTGCACCGGCAGGCGGGACACGCCCAGCCGCTGCGCGAGGTCGCCCTCGATCAGCCGCTGGCCCGGCTGCAGCGAGCCGTCGCAGATCGCGTCCAGGATGGCCTCGTACGCGGCCTCGGTGACTTCGGGGGGATTGAGGAGGGGCTGCATGTCGCTTCTTGCAAATCGTCGTGCGCGAAGCGGCATACTGTATTCCAGACCCGGCGCCCGCAAGGGCCGGTCGCGCCGATGTGGCCGGGTCCCGAACGGGGCTAGCGGACCTCGAACCAGAGCGGACCCTGGTCGCCGGCGCCTTCCGTGGGGGCGCTTCCAGAATCGGGACCTTCCACATGGATGAAATTATATCTGACGAAAATTTCGTCCCCCGACGCGATGGCGCCAAGGGCCACGAATTCAATCGTGCCATCGGCCAGATTCTTCCGATACACGGCGTTCGGCGTATACGAATGGTTGTAGAGCGAGCCGAACCCGAGCGCGATCGCCGCCGCCTTGCCGTCCAGTCCCCAACCGAAATAGTAGTTGTATAGATGGGTGTCATCGAGCCTGGCCGCATCCGCCGCGGACAGCGCGATCACCGGACAGACCTCGATGGTCTCGCCTGCCTCGAAACCCCGCACGGCGAACACGCCGCGGCCCCGGCTGGGACTTTCCCGGACAATCAAATCGGCCATGCCCGACGATAGCCGGTCGATCCGCGGCCATCAAATGCCTACATGCTTGCGCCTTCCGTTTATTTTCGGCCCGGCCTTTATTTTCGGCCTGGCGTTTATTTTCGGCTTGGCAATCCGATTGCTGGCACTCGAGGGTGGAGAGTGCTAAGACTGCCATCCCGGGGACGCGCACGCACGAATGCTCACCGCCATCGCGGCGGCCGGCAGCGTTCTCCGGAGATCAGGAACCAGTCCATGAAATTTCGTCCACTGCACGACAGGGTCGTCGTTCGCCGGCTGAACGCCGAGGAAAAGACCCGCGGCGGCATCATCATTCCCGACACCGCGCAGGAGAAGCCGATGGAAGGGGAGGTCATCGCCGCCGGCGCCGGCGCGCGCAACGAGGCCGGGCAGATCGTCGCCCTCGACGTGAAGGCCGGCGACCGCATCCTGTTCGGCAAATGGTCGGGCACCGAAGTGAAGCTCGATGGCGAGGAACTCCTGATCATGAAGGAGAGCGACATCCTGGGCATCATCGAGGGCGCGCCGGCGGTGAAGACCGAGGCCGGAAAGCCAGGCGCCAAGGCGGCCTGACAACACCGCCTGCGGCTAAACGAACAACCACTGAAATTCAGGAAACAGAATCATGGCTGCCAAAGATGTACGGTTCGGGGCTGACGCCCGTGGACGCATGCTCGCCGGTGTCGACACGCTGGCCAACGCGGTGATGGTGACGCTCGGCCCCAAGGGCCGCAACGTCGTGCTCGACAAGAGCTACGGGGCGCCGCGCATCACCAAGGACGGCGTCACCGTCGCCAAGGAGATCGAGCTTTCCGACAAGTTCGAGAACATGGGCGCGCAGATGGTGCGTGAGGTCGCCAGCAAGACCAACGACGTTGCCGGGGACGGCACCACCACGGCGATCGTGCTGGCCCACGCCATCGTCCGCGAGGGGCTGAAGGCGGTTGCCGCCGGCATCAACCCGATGGACCTGAAGCGCGGCGTCGACAAGGCCGTGGTTGCGCTGGTCGAGGAATTGGCGAAGCGGTCGAAGAAGATCACCACCCAGGCGGAAACCGCTCAGGTCGGCACGATCTCCGCCAACGGCGAGGAAGACATCGGCAAGATGATCGCCCAGGCGATGCAGAAAGTCGGCAACGAAGGCGTGATCACGGTCGAGGAAGCCAAGGGCATCGACACCGAGCTCGAAATCGTCGAGGGCATGCAGTTCGACCGCGGCTACATGTCGCCGTATTTCATCACCAATGCGGAGAAGATGGTGGTGGACCTCGATCAGCCCTACGTGCTGATCCATGAGAAGAAGCTGTCCGGCCTGCAGCCGATGCTGCCGCTGCTGGAAGCCGTGGTGCAGTCGGGCCGTCCGCTGCTGATCATCGCCGAGGACGTCGAGGGCGAGGCCCTGGCCACCCTGGTGGTGAACAAGCTGCGTGGCGGGCTGAAGGTCGCGGCCGTGAAGGCGCCGGGCTTCGGCGATCGCCGCAAGGCGATGCTGGAAGACCTGGCGATCCTGACCGGTGGGCAGGTGATCAGCGAAGACCTCGGCATCAAGCTCGAGACCGTGACGCTGGCGATGCTCGGCACCGCCAAGAAGGTGCTGATCGAGAAGGAGAACACCACGATCATCAACGGCGCCGGCAAGAAGGCCGACATCGCCGGCCGGGTGAGCCAGATCCGCGCCCAGATCGAGGACACCACCAGCGACTACGACCGTGAGAAGCTGCAGGAACGCCTGGCGAAGCTTGCCGGCGGCGTGGCCGTGATCCGCGTCGGCGGCTCGACCGAGGTCGAGGTGAAGGAGCGCAAGGACCGCGTCGATGACGCGCTGCATGCGACCCGCGCCGCGGTTGAGGAAGGCATCGTGCCCGGCGGCGGCGTCGCCCTCGCCCGCGCCAGCCTGATCTTGGCCAAGCTGAAGGCCGACAACGACGACCAGCGCGTCGGCATCGAGATCGTTCGCAAGGCCGCCCTGGCGCCGATGCGCCAGATCGCCGAGAACGCCGGCGAAGACGGCGCGGTCATTTCCGGCAAGGTGCTGGAGAAGGACGACTACAACTGGGGCTTCGATGCCCAGAGCGGCAGTTTCACCAGCATGGTGAAGTCCGGCATCATCGATCCCACGAAGGTGGTGCGCGCCGCGCTGCAGAACGCGGCCTCGGTCGGCTCGCTGCTCATCACGACGGAAGCGATGGTCGCTGAACACGTCGAAGCCACCGACGCCACGAACGGCCCGTCCTACTAACGACGAACCCGGCGCCCCGCGTTGCGACGCGGGGCGCCGGGATTTTCTCGCCGGGGCCTGGTTTGCGGATCTACCCGCGCATCTCGCGGGCGATCTCGCGCAGCCGGTATTTCTGGATCTTGCCGCTCGGCGTGCGCGGCATTTCCTCGACGATCTCCAGCCGCTCCGGGATGTATTGTCGCGCCATGCGCTGCGCGTCCAAATAGGCCGTCATCTCCGCGAACGACAGCGCCGCCCCCTCCCGCAGCTTCACGAATGCGCAGGCGCGCTCGCCCAGGCGCTCGTCCGGGAAGCCGACAACGGCCACCTCGGTGATCGCGGGATGGCGGAACAACAGCCCTTCCACCTCCACCACCGGAATGTTCTCGCCGCCGCGGATGACGATGTCCTTCGACCGGCCGGCGATGCGGATGTAGCCGTCGGCGTCCATGCGCGCGACGTCGCCGGTGTCGAACCAGCCCGCCGCATCCGTGTTGTCGAGTTCCGGGCGCTTCAAATAGCCGACGAAATTCGAACACCCGCGCACTTGCAGCCGGCCTTCCTGGCCCGCCGGCAGGGAAACGCCGTCCAGATCCACCACCCGCACCTCCATGCCCGGCAGGGCGCAGCCGTCGGTGGAAGTGGCCTTCTCCTCCGGGTCGTCCGGCCGGGTCGTGGTCACCGCGCCGTTTTCCGACATCCCCCAGGCCGAGATCACCGAGGCGCCGAGCGCCGGGCGCGCCTTGGCCACCAGCGCGCGCGGGATCGGCGCGCCCGCGGATACGAACACCCTCAGGCTCGGCGTCTGTATGCCGGTGCGTTCCACATGCTCGGTCAGGTCGTTGAGGAACGGCGTGGCGCCCATGGTGAAGGTCGCACCCTCCTGCACGATCTGGCGCGCCATCTCCCCGGCCGCGAACACATCCTGCAGCACCGCGGTCGCGCCCAGCATGATCGGCAGCACCAGGCCGTACATGAAGCCGAGCTGATGCGCCATCGGCGAGGGCATGTGGATCACATCCTCCGCCCCGAGCCGCAGGCGGGCGGCGAACGGCGCGAGGTTCGACAGCATGGTGTTCGAGGTGTGCAGCACGCCCTTCGGCTCGCCGGTGGTGCCGCTGGTGTACAGCAGCTGGATCACGTCGTCGGCACCAGGCCGGGCCTGCGGCGCAGGCGTGTCCGGCAGGGGTGCCAGCAGCGCGTCGAACGCATCCGGACCTTGTCCGCCGGCGACGAATACATGCCGCAGCGCCGGCAGGCGCCCGCGCACATTGGCGGCCATCGCCGGATAGTCGAAGCCGCGAAACCGCGCCGGCACCACCAGGACTTTGGTCTCCGCCAGCGCGAGCATGAACGCCAGCTCGCGTTCCCGGAAGATCACCATCAGTGGATTGCTGACCGCGCCGATCTTCAGGCAGGCCAGATGCAGGACGGTGAACTCCCACCAGTTCGGCAGCTGGAAAGAGACCGTGTCGCCAGGCCCGACGCCGAGCGCGCGCAGATTGCCGGCCACGCGGTCCGAAAAGTCATCGATTTCGCGATAGCTCAGCCGCGTCTCGGCAATCTCCGTGCCGGAAACGCCGTCGGAACGGATGGCCACCACGGCGGTCTTGTCGGGCGTCGCGGCCACGGCGCGCGCCAGATGGTCGAGCAGCGTGTCGTCCCGCCAATCCCCGCGCGCCAGCATCTCCGCGCGCCGTTTCGCAAGCCGCTCCTGATCCTGCTGCATCTGCCTCCCTTTCGTCATCGCGCGGGCGTCTTGCGCACCCGTGGCCGTTCACGCGTTATGAAATCATTTTCTGCCTGCGCTGTCAGACGCGGGCCAGATGCTGCACGGCGATCCGCCCCGCCTTCTCGCGCGCGACGATCATCTTCATGATCTGCGCCGTGCCATCGCCGATCTCCAGCCCCATCACGTCGCGCAGCCGCTGCTGGTGCGGCAGATCGAGCGACCAGCCGTAATGCCCATGCGTCAGCAGGCATTGATGGATCACGTCGACCGCGGTCTTCGGGCCCAGCCATTTGCACATCGCCGCCTCGGCGGTATGCGCGGCATCGGCGTCGCGCAGCCGCAGCGTGTGGTAGCAAAGCTGCCGCACCGCGGCGATCATCCCCTCGCCCTCGGCCAACGGGAAGCTGACACCCTGGTACTGCGCCAGCGGGGCACCGAAGGCCTCCCGCTCCGTCACGTAGGCCCAGCTTTCGTCCAACGACGCCTGCGCCGCCGCGCAGCATTGCAGGCCGATCAGCGCCCGGCTGTAGTCGAAGCCCTGCATCACCTGCACGAAGCCCATCCCCTCAGCCGCCAGCCGGTTGCCCTCCGGCACGCGCACGCCGTCAAAGAAGATGGATCCGCGCCCCACCGCCTTGCTGCCAAGATCGTTGAACCGCGAGGTGGACACGCCCGGGCTGTCCGTCGGCACCAGGAAGGCAGAGACGCCGCGCGCGCCGCTGCCGGCAGGGCCGGTGCGCGCGAACACCACGGCGATATCGGCCTGGTCGGCCAGGCTGATCGAGGATTTCTCGCCGTTCAGCACATAGAAATCGCCCTCCCGCCGGGCGGACAATGCCAGATTGGCGGCATCCGACCCGCCTTTGGGTTCGGTCAGCGCCAGGGCGACCAGCGCCTCGCCCGACACGATCCGCGGGATCCACAGATCGGCCAGCGCCGCCGATGCATGACGCGCCAGGATCTGCCCGTTCAGGGAGGCCAGCAATTGCACATAGGCGACGTTGAAATCGCCTTGCGCCACCGCCTCGATCACCACGCCCGCGGTCACGCTCGGCGCGCCGAGGCCGCCGTAGCGCTCCGGCAAATCCACGCCGATCAGGCCGAGCGATCCCATCTCGCGCACCAGCGCGCGATCGATCCGGCCTTCCTGCTCGCGCGCCAGGTAGCCGGGCGCCAGGCGCTCGCGCGCGAAGCGCTGCGCCACCTCCTGGAATGCGCGCTGGTCATCGGAAAGCGTGGCTGTCATCGCCGCTACGTCCTCGAAAGATGTCAGGCTAGATCTGGAACTTGCGAAAATCCGGCTTGCGCTTCTCGTTGAACGCACGCACGCCCTCGCGCGATTCCTCGCTGGCGTAGTACATGGTCAGCGCCTGCATCCCCATGCCGCTGATACCGCGGATATTCTCGGAATCGGCGTTGAACGAGCGCTTGGCGATCGCGATCGCGGTCGGGCTGCGCTCCAGGATCTCGGCGCACCAGCGCGCAACCTCCGCATCCAGCTCGTCATGCGGCACCACCGCGTTCGCCAGCCCCATCGCCAGCGCCTCTGCGGCGGTGTAGCGGCGGCACAGGTACCAGATCTCGCGCGCCTTCTTCTCCCCCACCACGCGCGCCAGATAGGCAGTGCCGAAGCCGGGATCGACCGAGCCGACCTTCGGCCCGACCTGCCCGAACACCGCCTTGTCCGAAGCGATGGTCAGGTCGCACAAGGTCGCCAGCACGTTGCCGCCGCCGATCGCATATCCCTGCACCCGGGCGATCACCGGTTTCGGCACGTCGCGGATCAGCGCATGCAGTTCCTCGATCGGCAGGCCGATCATGCCGCGCCCGTCATACTGGCCCGCATGCGCGGACTGATCGCCCCCGGTGCAGAAGGCCCGGTCGCCGGCGCCGGTCAGCACGATCACGCCCACCGCCTTGTCCCAGCCGGCACGGCCGAAGGCGTGGATCAGTTCCTCACAGGTCTGGCCGCGAAACGCGTTCAGCACCTTCGGCCGGTTGATGGTGATGCGCGCCACGCCCGCATCGATGTCCAGCAGAATGTCTTCGTATTGCATGAGTGTTCCTCCTCAGCCGGCCATCGTCAGGCCGCCGGACACGCTGATCACCTGTCCGGTAATGAATGCCGCGTCGTCGCTGGCGAAAAACAGGATCGCGCCCGGCAGATCCTCGGGCTCGCCGATGCGCCCCATCGGGATGGCGCGGCGGAACGCCTCTTCCAGCTTGTCGGGATTGCCCGCGCCCTTCTTGTACTCGGCGAACAGATTGGTGTTGGTCACGCCGGGGCAGACGACATTGACGGAAATCCTCTGGCGCGCGTGTTCGCGTGCCAGCGTCTTGGAAAATCCGATCAGCCCGGCCTTGCAGGCGGCGTAGACCGCCTCACCCGAGGAGCCGACGCGGCCCGCATCCGACGCGATATTGACGATCCGCCCGCCGCCGCGCGCGATCATGCCCGGCAGCACCGCGTGATGCAGATTGAGCGCGCCGATGAGGTTGATGGCGATCAGCTTCTGCCATTCCGCGGGCGTGCTGTCCTTGAACAGGCGGAACACGTCCCAGCCGGCGTTATTGACCAATACGTCGATGCCCCCGTGCATCGCCTCCACGCCGGCGACGGCGCTGGCCACCGCCGCATTGTCGGTGATGTCGCAGGCGACCGCATGCGCACTGCCGCCGGCATCCGTGATCGCGGCGGCGATACGCCCGGCCGCGGCCGCGTCGATGTCGAACACCGCCACCTTGCTGCCGGCCTCGGCGAAGCGCCGGCAGGTCGCCCCGCCGATGCCGCCGCCCCCGCCGGTGACGATGACAACCTTGTCCTGCAAACCGCGCATTTTCCCTCCCAACCCTGCCGTATGGGCCCGATGTCGCTGGCCCGCCGGATATATCAATGCTATGACATATCCTTGGATCGGGCACAAGATGGAATATAGCAAGGTATTGATGGATCAGATCGCAGCCCTCCCCCCGGGCTCACCGCCGGACGCCGGCAGCGCCGCGCGGTTCGACATCGCCAACCGGCTGTTCCTGCGGCTGTACCAGGCGTCGAACCTGCTGCATAAGACCGGCACCCGCGCGGTCAGCCGCTACGGCGCCACCACCCAGCAATGGGCGGTGCTCGGCGCCCTGTCACGCCCGGCCGTCCGCGAGCCGGGCATGACGGTCAAACAGCTCATGGCATTCCTGATGGTCAGCCGGCAGAACCTCACCGCCGTGCTGGACCGGCTGGAGCGCGCCGGCCTGATCGAGCGGGCGCGGACCGCCGGCGACGGCCGGCTGCGCCATATCCGGCTCACGGCGCAAGGCGCGCGCAACTGGTCGGACATGCAGGACAGCATCCGCGCCTATTATGCCGAGGCGCTGACCGGCTTCTCCACCGAGGAAAGCCTGCTGCTATTCCGCCTGCTGGACCGGCTGCGCGACAGCCTGCACCAGATCGCCGGGCCCGAAAGCGACTGAGGCCGGCCCGCGCTTCAGGCGCCGAGCGCGCGCTGGATGGCTTCCGGGCTCCAATCCCCGGCGGGAACGCCGAAGAATTCCGCCATCGCCTCGATCTGGTGGTCGGTCATGTGCGAGCCCGGCTGCACGAAGCAGCCGCGTTCGCGCGCGGCCGCAAGGAACGGCGTCAGCTCGGCCAGCACCACCACGTCGGCGGCGATCGCGTCGCCGGTCAGGCCCTGGCAGTCGATCGGCAGCGGATCGCCCTCGCGCATGCCCATCGGGCTGGCGTTCACCACCAGGTCGAACCCCTCCGCGCGGGCCGGGGCGACGAAGGATCGCACGCCGGTCACCGCCTGGATGCGGGCAGCGAGATCCTGCGCCCGTTCAGGCGCGATATCGGCCACGCCAACGCAGTCCGGCTTCTCCCCGGCGATGGCGAAGGCGATGGCGGTGCCAACGCCGCCCGAGCCGACGACGAGCGCGCGCCGCCCGGCGATGCGCTGCCCGTGCGCCTTCAGCGCCCGGATGAAGCCGACGCCATCGACGATGTCGCCGAACCAGCCGCCCTCCGGCCGCGGACGCAGCACATTCGCCGCGCCGATATGGCGCGCCCGCTCCGTCACCGCATCGGCGATCTGCATGGCCGCCTGCTTGTGCGGAATGGTTACGATCATGCCGATCAGGTTGCCGACCCCGCGCATGCCGGCGAAGAGCCGTTGCAGATCCTCCGCCCGCGCCTGCATCGGCACGCAGACGGCGTTGACCCCATTATGGCGGAACAGCGCACACCAGACCTCCGGCGAGCGAACCTGACGCACGGGATCGCCGACGATGCCGATCAGCTGCGTCGCGCCGTTGATGCGCGGGATCATGTCGAATTCGCCCATCATCACCCGACCTGACCGAGTTCGGCCAGCAATTGCTGCTTGAGCTTGTATTTCTCGATCTTGCTGCTCGGCGTCAGCGGCAGCGCCGCGACGAAGCGGACATGTTTCGGCCGCATGTATTTCGGCATGACCTCGGCGGCGAAGTCGCGCAATTCCGCCTCGGTCATCGCCGCGTCGTCGACCAGTTCGATGAACACCGACACGTCTTCCTCGTCACCGACGGCAGCCGGGATCGGGATTGCCGCGGTGGCGCGGATCTTGGGATGCGCGTTGAGCAGATCCTCCACCTGATAGGAGGAGACGTTCTCCCCCCGCACCCGGAAGAAGCCGCCCATGCGGTCGACGAAATACCAGTTGCCGTCGACGCCCTGGCGGGCCGCGTCGCCGGTGTGAAACCAGCAATTGCGGAAAGCCTTTTGCGTCGCCTCCGGCTTGTTGAAATAGCTCTCCAGGATCAGGGACGGAAACCGCGGCCGGAACGCCAGCTGGCCCACACCGCCTTCCGGCATTTCATTGTCTTCGGGATCGAGCACGGCCGCCTCCAGCAGCGGCGACGGCAGGCCCATATAGCCCTTCGCCAAGGCCTGCCCGCCCGGCACCACCGGCATGCCCAAGCGCGCGGCGGCGGCGCGCAAAGCTGCCTTGTCCGGCCCGCGCCACAGCGCCTCCGGCGTGCCCATCTCCTCGCCCCATTCATCGATGACGGCGGCAAAGCCCAGGCCGGCCTCGGTCTGGCCGTAGCCGCAGGTGACGAAGTCGATGCCGAAGCGCCTGGCGACCTCGTGATGCGCCAGCGGCAATGGTTGCATATGCACCTTGTTCAGCGTGTTGGCGCGGTCGTCGGCGCGCGGCTCGACGCTCATCAGCCAGGGGATCATGACGTCCACCAGCACCGTCGTCGTCGCCCCCGTGGCGGCGATGCGGTGCCAGAACCGGGTCGGGCTGAACCGGTCCCACAAGGAAACGGTGTTGCCGTTCCAGCAGGCCCGCGCGATCAGGAAGAAGGCGCCACCGACATGATACAGCGGCAGGTCGCAATAGATCACGTCATCCGGCCCGTTCAGCGCGCGCATGAGGTAGGTGTACTGGTTGATCCACCGAAACCCCTGCAGCACGCCCTTCGCCGGCCCGGTGGTGCCGGAGGTGTAGATGATGTTGGCAAGATCCGCGTAGCCGCGCGGCACGCGCGGCACGGCACCGGGTGCGCGCAGCAGGGCGGCAAGCTCCGTGGTGCGCGCCGCCGGCAGGCGGATTTCGGCGGCGGGATCGAAATCATGCGCACCCGGCACCGGGCGATGCACCACGAAGGACGGCACCGCGATCTCGTCCAGCACGCCGGCCACGGACGCGGCGCATCCGGGATCGACCAGCAGCACACGCGGCGCCGTGTCGTTCAACTGATAGCTCAGCAGCCGTCCCGTGTAGTTGAAGTTGACCGGCGCATAGACGGCACCGGCGCGCCAGGCGGCGAACATCGCCAAGGTCGCGACCAGCGAATTGCGCGTCATCACGCTGACCCGGTCGCCCGGCTGCACGCCCAATGCGACAAACCCGGCGGCCAGCGCATCGGCATCACGCCCGAACCGCGCAAAAGAGAGGCGGATATCGTCCTCGCCGTAATGCAGGAAGATCTTGTCGGGATGCAGCGCGACGCAGGCATCGAACCGGTCGAGCACCAGATCGCCCTGGGCCACCATGTCCTCGAAGACCGCACGCGGGGTCATGGGAGCCAACGCCAGATCGTTCATTTCCTTCAGACGCCCCCAAAGATGCTGCCCGATTCATGCCGGGTCCTGGGACGATATTCGCACCGGCCTTCGCCATCGAACAAGCCATGGGCCGGTTGCCGCCGGTCCGCGGCCGGTCCAGGCTGCGGGCCCCGGGAGGATCCGCGGCACGAGCCGGAGGCAAGACACATGACCGAGCTTCGCAGCATCGAAGTCTACACGGACTACAAGAGCCCCTACGCCTATCTGGCCAAGGACCTCGCCTACGAACTCGAGCGCGACTTTGCGGTCCGCCTCGACTGGCGTCCCTACATCCTGGACATCCCCAGCTATCTCGGCTCCGCCCGGGTGGACGCCGCCGGCAACGTGCTGGAGGAGGCCCGCAACGCCCATCAATGGCGCCGCGTGCGCTACAGCTACATGGATTGCCGCCGCCAGGCCCGCAAACGTGGCCTGACGATCCGCGGCACGCAGAAAATCTGGGATTCCAGCCTCGCCGCCGCCGGCATGCTGTTCGCCCAGCGCAGCGCAGACGCCGTGTTCCGCCGCTACCACGACACGGTGTTCGAACGCTTCTGGCAGCGGGCGCTGGACATCGAGAGCGTGGACGCTCTCGCCGGCGTTCTGTCAGAATCCGGGGCGCGACGGAACCGGATTTGCCGCCGAAGCCGACGCGTTGCGTGCCGAGGTCGCCGCCATCAGCCGCGCCGCCGAAGCGGACGGCGTATTCGGCGTGCCCAGCTTCGTCCTTGACGGCGACATCTACTGGGGGCGGGAGCACCTGCCGGACATACGGGAACTCCTGGCCGCCGGCTGACGCCGGAGCATGATCGCCGCTGATAGACGCGGCGATCATGCTCCAGGTCTCTGTTTTAGCGAGCATTCCATCGCTCGGTTGAAGCAGCCTCAAGCGATATTGCTCTACCCCGCCGGATCAGCCCCGGCGGAAGGCCCGTGCCCGCTCCGCCGCCTCGCGCGCCATGGCAGCGCAGAGGCCGGTATAGGCGGTGGGATCGAGCAGCCGGGCGATCTCGGCCGGGCCGAGATGCGCGGCCACGCGCGGATCGGCGGCGAGGCGTTCACCGAAGGCATCGTTGTCGACAAACGCCGCCTGGGCGGCATCGTAGACCACGTCATGCGCGTGCTGCCGGCCGAGGGCGCGGCCGAGATCCAGCATGACAGCCTCCGCCATGATCAGCCCGTTGCCCAGGTCCAGGTTGGCGCGCATCCGCTCGGGCCGGAGCTCCAGGCCCCGCATCACCTCGGCCAGCCGGCTCAGCGCGTCGCCGATGGCGATGCAGGCGCGGCTTTCCGCGGTGTCGGCCATCAGGCTCGTGGTGCGATCGGCCTCGTGTTCGGTCTGCATTGCCTCCAGCGCCAGCGGCACCATGGCGCGCACTTCCGCCGCCGCCGCGATGATGTCCTGGCAGAGCTTCGGGTTGCGCTTCTGCGGCATGGTGGAACTGCCGACGGTGCCCGGTGGCACCGGTTCCTCCACCTCGCCGAACTCGGTCTTCATCAGCGTGTAGACCTCGCGCGCGATCTTGCCGCAGGTCGCCGCCAACAGGCCGAGCAGCATCACGTTTTCCGCGCCGTGATCGCCAATGGCGCGCGACGGCACGCGCATGGAGCCCATTCCAAGATGCCGGGCGATGCCGGCCTGCACCGCCGGGCCCTGATCCCCGAGCGAGGCATAGGTGCCCGCGGCCCCGCCGAGCATGGCGACGAACAGCCGGGGCGCGGCCTGGTCGAGCCGCTCGACATGGCGCAGCAGCTCGTCGATCCAGCCGGCGACCTTGTAGCCGAACGTGGCGGGAACGGCGTGCTGCCCGTGGGTCCGCCCGGCGATCGGCATGTCCGCGCCGCGCTCGGCCAGATCCGCCATAGCCGCCAGGATCTCGCCGATCAGGCCGCGAAAGATTGCATGCGCCTGGCGCAGCACCAGCAGATCGCCGGTCTGGGTGATGTTCTGCGTGGTGGCGCCCCAATGCACCCAGCCGCCATGCGGATCGCCGACGATGCGGCCGAGTTCCCAGACCAGCGGCACCAGCGTATGCCCGGTGCGGGCGAAGCCTTCGTCGATGCGATTCCGGTCCATCAGGGAGAGCCGGGATTTCGTCACGATGGCGTCCCCCGCATCCTGGGGGATGATGCCGAGTTCGGCCTGGGCGACGGCCAGGGCCGCCTCGACATCCAGCCAGGCCTGCCAGCGGTTCTCCTGGCGGTACAGGGCGCGGATGCCGGGATCGGCCACGCGTGTCGCGGTGGGAAGGGTGTCGCTCATGGTGCAGCCCCCGCACGGGAAGTGGGCAGGCAGAATTCGAGACGCCGCATCGGGAACGCCCTCCATTTTTTATGCCGGCAGATTGCACCCTAAAGGCGGCGCGGCAAACTCAGGCCATGCCGGCGGATCACCCCCGGGCGGCGAGGGCGACACCAGTCAGCGTCATCGCCAGCGCCAGCAGCTGCCGCGGCCCGAGCGCGTCGCCCAACATCAACGCCGAGCCGATCACCCCCACCATGGGCGAGACAAGCACCGTCGTCGCCGCGGTGGAGGCGGACACCAGCTTCAGCGCCCGGAACCAGGCCACATAGGCGAGCGTCATCGGCAGCAGCGAAATATAGCCGATCGCCGCCCAGCCATACCCGCTCATGCCGCTCCAGACCGGGGTCTCCCACAGCGACAGCACGAGCACGGGAATGGTTCCGATCGTCACCTGCCACGCGACGCTGGCGGTGGGGGGCAAGCGCAGCGGACGCTTCTTCGCCAACACGGTGCCGAGGGCGAACAGCCATGCCGCGCCGAGCGACATCACCGTGCCCGGTAGTTTCCCCCAACCCGCCTGTCCCGCGTGCACCGTGGTGAATCCGACCCCGACCATGAGCGCCACGCCGCCGCAGCCGAGCAGGATGGCAATGACGCGACGGAGATTGAGGCGCTCGCCGAGCATGGGCCAGGCCAGGATGGAGGCCCAGATCGGCAGGGTGTAGGTGATGACGACCGCTTCCGACGCGCTCAACCACACCAGGGCCTGTATCGTCAGCACGATGAACATCCCGTAGTTCAGCATCGCGAACACGAACAGCCACAGCCACTGGTCGCGCGGCGGGATCAGCCTCTCGCGCCTGGCCGCCGCCACGAGGAAGGCGAAGATGCAACCTGCAACGCCGCAGGTCGCCCGCATGGTGAACGGCGGCAGCATGGAGAGCAGAAACTTGGATTGCGGCCAGGTCATTCCCCAGCTGCAGGCCGTGAACAGCACCAGGCAGATGCCTTCGGCCCGGGTGCCGATGAAACGGCTTGGGGGCATCCGCTCATCGGACGAAAACGCGCTCATAGGTTTCTCAACGTTCCTTGTCGTCGAGTATAGTCACCAACCGCGCCGTAGCGCGACCCACCCGGGTTCGGTGATGCCGGGCGGTGGAGCGCGTCCGCGCGGCAGCTACGCCGGCAGACGCTCAACCGGAAGAGCCCGGGAACCGGACAGAAGATTTCAATAGAAATGGATCGCGCATCCGCGATCGCAGCCGAAGGCGATCCGCCTTCCCGGGTTCGCATCGGCATGGCCGACGCAAACCCGGGATCAAACAGCTAGCCGACCATTTCCACCTTACCGGAGGCAAGGTCGTAATACCCTCCGACCACCAGGAGCTTCTTCTCGTCGACAGCCTTGCTCAGGATCGGCGTTGCGGTTTTCAGCCGCGCGACATTCAGCCGGACATTCGCCTTGGTCGCATTCGCCAGCAGGTCGCCAGGCTGGCCCCTCGCCTCCTTCACTGCCGGCGCCAGGCTGGCAACCAGCGACGGCAGGTGCCCGGGCAGCGTGGTGTTGGTGTCAACCGACTTGATGGTCGAACTCACCGCCCCGCAGGCGGAATGGCCAAGGACCATCAGCAGCGGCGTGTTCAACACCGCGACCGCAAATTCGAAGCTGGCCAGGTTGTCGTCGTTCAGAAAGTTTCCGGCGACACGAACCACGAACAGATCGCCGCGGAAGCTATCGAACGCGAATTCCGGCGCGACCCTGGAATTGGCGCAGCTCAGGATACCCGCATAGGGGTTCTGCCCGGCGGCCAGGGCCGCCCGCTCCGAGCGAAAATCGTGCCGCCGCGTCAGGCCCTGCACATAGCGGCTGTTTCCCTGCATCAACTCATGCAGCGCCGCGTCGGGCGAGAGCGCGTTCTCCGGTTTGGGTGGCGCCTTGGCCTCCTTGGCGACCGCCAATGCCGGCGCACCGAGTGCCGGCAACGCCATTCCCGCTGCAGCCAGGCGAAGAAAGCGGCGACGTCCGGCAGTGGCCTGGTGATGGTGGCTCGCAGGTCCACCGCATATCTGGCAAAACATCCTGAATTCCTTCATTCAAAGAGTGCGGATACAGTTCCGGTTCCGGCACCGGGCAGGCATTGTATATGCCACGCTACCATGCGTTCTATACGAACCGAGGATGGCACCGCCATGGATCGGACAAAGGTTGGAAGTCGTGTCTGGAAATAAATTCGTGATCCTCCCTACGGACACGGAGCGAACGCAGGCCTGCCGCCTCAGGAACCGGCGAATGATCGCCCTTTGGGCTGCCACGGCAGCGCTCGCGCTTGCCGGCTGTGCGGAACCGGTGACCTCAACAACCAGTTCGTCACCCGAACCGGCCATTCCCGCCCTTGAAAAATCCACGACCTGCTCGGGCCAGAGCGTGCACGATTTCCTGGAAACGGTCTCGGGCGACGGAACCGTTGGCAGTAACGGCGGCGGGTGCAGGCAGGACCGGTAGCTCGGGCGAGGCACGCCCTCCCTATCGCTGCCTGGGATCCAGCGCGTCCCGCAAGCCGTCGCCGACCAGATTGAACGACAGCACGCACAGGAAGATCGCGAGGCCCGGGAACACCGCCAGCCAGGGCGCCTGGGTCAGGAAGCGCTGCGCGGCGTTCAGCATCGAGCCCCAGCTCGGCGCCGGCGGCTGCTGCCCGAGCCCCAGGAACGACAGGCTCGCCTCGGCGATGATCGCCGCCGCGATCGCCAGCGTGCCCTGCACCAGGACCGGCGGAACGATATTCGGCAGTACGTGGCGGACCGCCACCCGCCAGGGCGGATTGCCGAGCGCGCGCGCCGCCTCCACGTAGTCGTTCCCCGCCACGTCCATCGCGGCGCCGCGGGCGACGCGCATGAACACCGGCGCCGCGGTGACGCCGATGGCGATCATCGCGTTCTTCAGGTCCGGCCCCAGGAACGCCGCCAGCGCGATCGCCAGGATCAGGAACGGGCAGGCCAGCATCGCATCGACGATCCGGCTCAGCACGGCATCGATCCACCCACCGGCAAACCCGGCCAGCAGCCCGGACGGCACGCCGATGCCCGCCGCGATCAGCACCGACACGACGCCCGCCAGCATGGAGGCGCGGGCACCGAAGATCACCCGCGCCAGCACGTCCCGTCCGTTCTCGTCGGTGCCCAGCCAATGCGCCGCGGACGGCGCGCGGCGGATGGCGGACCAGCTGGTGGCGACCGGATCATACGGCGCGATCAGCGGCGCCAGGATCGCCGCCAGCACGAAAACGACAATAACCGCCAGCCCGGCCACCGCCGCGCGCCGGCGCAGGAATCGTGCAAGGGCCAGGCGGGCGGGGCTGCGGGGCTGCGCGCCGCTCATGCCACGCGCAGCCGCGGATTGATCACCACATACAGCAGGTCGGCGATCAGGTTCAGCAACACGAAGATGAACGCGGTCACCAGCACCACGCCCTGCACCACCGGATAGTCGCGGTTGAACACGGCATCGACGACCAGCTTGCCGAAGCCGGGAATGGAGAACACCTGCTCGGTCAGCACCGCGCCGGAGAACAGCGTGCCCAGCTCCAGCGCGCCCAGCGTCACCACCGGCACCAGCGCGTTGCGCAGCGCGTGGCGCAGCACCACGCGCCACTCGGTCAGGCCCTTCGCCCGCGCGGTGCGCACATAATCCTGGTCGAGCGCCGTCAGCATGGCGCTGCGGGTGTGGCGCATCAGAATGGCCGCGATGGCGTTGCCCAGCACGAAAGCCGGCATGATCGTGGTCGCCAGCGACTGGCGCCAGTCCACCGCCAGCGGCACGTAGCCGGACGGCGGCAGCCATCCGAGCTGCACCGACACCAGCAGGATCAGCATGATCCCCAGCCAGAAATTCGGCGTCGACAGCCCGGCCAACCCGACGAAGCTGGCCAGGTAGTCCCAGGCGGTGTTGCGCTTGACCGCGGCGAAGACGCCCGTGGGAATGCCGATCACCAGCGCGATGCAGAACGCCATCGCCCCGAGCTGCAATGTCACCGGCAGCTTCGTCAGCACCAGTTCGCTCACCGGCTGGCGAATGCGCCAGGAAAACCCGAGATTGCCGTGCAGCACATTGCCGACCCAGTGCAGGTACTGCTCGGGCAGCGACCGGTCGAGCCACAACTCGCTGCGGATCTGCGCCAGGACCACGGGATCGCCCCGCTCCTCCCCCGCCAGGATGATCGCGGGATCGCCGGGCATCAACTGCTGCAGGCCGAACACCAGCACGCTGACCAGCACCAATGTCGGCACGACCTGCGCCACCCGACGCGCCAGCATGGCGCTAGGTCCCGTGGACGGGGATGGACAGGATCGAGGCGCCGCTCATTTCGCCCCGCTTACTTCGCAAGGCTCACGCCCTGCAGGCGGATCAGGCCGTCGGGGACCGGGTTGAAGCCGGTCACCTTGGCGGACATGCCGACAATGTTCTGCCATTGGAAGATGTAGATGATCGGCAGGTCCTGGCGCTCCTGTTGCCAGAGCCTGGCGTACAGCGCGCTTCGCTGCTCCACATCGGATACGGCCCGCGCCTCGTCCAGGGCAGCGTCCACCACGGGGTTGCTGTAATGGCCGGTATTCTGTCCGGCGCCGGTATGCAGGAACGCGTAGGTATTGCCATCGGGATCCGCACGGCCGGACCAGCCGATCTGATAGACCTCGTAATCCCCGCGCGCTTCCGCCTGCAGCGAGGACGCGAATTCCATGGTGTCGAGCTTCAGGTCGAACCCCGCCTCCGCCACCATGGACTGGATCACTTCCGCCTGCTGGCGGTTTTCCGGTTCGTTGGTGACGTTCATGGTCACCGCGATGGGTGTCGGCACGCCGGATTGGCGGATCAGCTCTTTGGCCCGGGCGATGTCGCGCGCCGACGGCTGGATGGAAGGGGCGAAATAGGGCGAGCCGAACGGCACCGCCTGGGCGGTGGGCCGGTACTGGCCGTTGAACACCACCTGGATCAGCGCCGTGCGGTCGATGGCCAGCTCGAAGGCCTGGCGCAACAGCGCCTGCTGCCCGATCGGCCTGGCCGAGCGCGGGCCATTGGCCAGGTTGAAGGTCAGTCCCTGATAGCCGAGCCCGGGCGAGGAGACGATGCGCAGCTTCGGATCGCCCTTCACCTGATCCACATCGGACGGGACGACGTATTCGGCCAGGTCGATGCTGCCCGCGCGCAAATTGGCTGTGCGGACGGAGCTGTCGGTCAGCGTCTGGTAGATCACCCGGTCCAGATGGATGGCGCCCGCGTTCCAGTATTCCGGAAAGCGCTCCACCGTGATGTGATCCTGCGCCACCCGCTCGACGAAGCGGAACGGGCCGGAGCAGACCGGGCGGGTGCCGAACTCCTTGCCCGCCGCCTCCGTCGCCTTCGGCGGCAGGATCATGCCGGCGCGATCGGCGAACTGGGCCAGGATCGGCACAAACGGCGTCTTCAGCCTCAGCCGCACGGTCAGGGGATCGACGATCTCGATCTGGTCGATGGCGCCGATCTCGCTGCGCCGGAAGCTGCCCTGCAGGGTCAGATGGCGCTCCAGCGAATATTTCACCGCTTCGGCGTCCAGCATCTCCCCGTCATGGAACTTCACCCCGGCGCGGAGCTTGATCACCAGCGTCTTCGGGTCCGCCCATTCATAGCCGGTGGCGAGCTGGGGAACGATGTTCAGCTTGTCGTCGATGTCGAACAGCTTGTCGCACAGCGCGGCGAAGACGATGCGCCCGACATAGGTGCGCGACAGCGTGGGATCGAGGATGTCGGGGTCCTGGCGCAGCGCGAGCCGCAGGGTCTGGGCATTCACCGCAGGAGGGGCCAGGACCATGACAGAGATTGCCAGGGCGACGGAACTGGCGGCCAGCCGGATGCGATGCATGGTGAAGCTCCCCGGAAACGACGACAGTTTCATTATGCCCGGCTGTTTGCGGGACGGGCGATAAATCCGCAAGCGATCGGAAATGCGGGTTCAGGCGTCCGGCTTGCCATCGCGGGCGATGGCCGCGTCGATCACCGCCCGGTCGAACACGCCGCAGGGGCTGTGGCTGCCGGGCAGGAAGCGACGGAACACGGCGAAGCGCTCCTGGCTGACCCGGTGCAGCCGGCGCAGCTCCGCCAGCGGGTCGGGATGGTCGTCGGCGCGGATATCGAGGTCGGGATAGGGGTCGGCGGTGCAGATCTTCAGCGCGGCGGATTGCCTGCCGCGCCGGTCCCCGCCCGCTGCCTCGCCGGCTTCCAGCGCCCTCAGCAGCCGCCCGGCCAGATCGCCCGCCGATGCCTGGAACGCCGCCAGCGTCGCTTCCACGACTGCCGCCCCGGCGAGCATGTTGCCGGCGACCGAGACATCCGTGCCGCGCACAGAACCGCACCAGGCGACGCAGTCCCGCCCGGTATGCTGGGCGATGCGGCCCTGCGCATCCAGGATGTGGAGCTGGCGGTGCTCGCGCCCGGCATCCTGCGCCAGCAGCGCCGCGGCCACTTGCTCCGGCGGCTCGCCGGCCCGCAACCGGGGCATGCCGTGCACCGCGTACATCGGGTTGATCAACGCCTGGGTCGCCAGGGCCGCCACTCCACCTCCCGGGCCACCCTCGACATGGATGCACAACGCGCCGACGGCGAAGAAACGAGTTGCCACCGCCGCGCCCAGCGCGCCGGTGGCGGGATCGCGAACCAGGATCGACCAGGTCAAGCGGGGTTTTCCATCATGCCGCCGGCGTATAGCGCCAGACGCTGGCGGGCGGGAAGTTCTTCGGCGTCCAGGCTTCGCGCCTGGCCGCCAGCTGGTGCTTGCGCGCCGGCAGCGGCGACGTGGCGCAGTAGCTGTAGTGCAGGAACCCGCGCCCGGGTGCCACGCCCTCGATCGCGTCGATGAAGCGGCGTTGCTCGGGCAGCGGCAGCAGCACCAGCGGAATGCCGCAGATCACCGTGCCGATCCGGCCATGCCAGGCCGCCGGGATCAGGTCCGGCAGCTGCCGCGCATCGCCGTGTACCACCTGCACGCCGGGCAGCACCCGGCGCAGATGCTCGGCCATGTCACGCACGATCTCCACCACGAACAGCCGCTCGGGCGGCACGCCGGCGGCCAGCAGGGCGCGCGAGATGACGCCCGTGCCGGCGCCGAGTTCCAGCACCGCCTCGTCCGGCGCGACGCGCGTCTGCGCAACGACGCGGGCGCAGAGCGCGGGCGAGGACGGAACGATCGAGCCCATCTGCAACGGGTTTGCCAGCCAACGGCGAAAGAACATCGCGGGGTTGGAGCCTGCTGGACTAGAGTTCGAAGCCGTGGGAGCTGGAATTGTTGTTTTCTCGCCAGCAACTGTTTGCTGGTAACGTCCGCTTTTCATGGCGCTCGTCATAATTCTGTCACTCTTGCTTCGTCATATAGCCAACAATACGCAGCCCGTACAGCAAATGCCGCGACCATGAAAGTCCATCGATCGCTTTCCGATCCCGGTACGGACCTGTATACGGTTCAATTCTGTTGAGAGGAACAACCTGAGAGTGCTGAACAACACGCAGTTGCAACCCCTTGCCAGCCTGACCCGGCCGCGGACAGACGCCTAGGCAATGACCGCGCGGATCCTCATCGTCGACGACGTGCCCGCCAATACGCGGCTGCTGGAAGCCAAACTTGCTGCCGATTATTACCAGGTGACGGCGGCGCTGGACGGTGCCTCCGCGCTGGCCCTGGCGAAATCCTGGCAGCCGGATCTGATCCTGCTCGACGTGATGATGCCGGGGATGGACGGTTTCGAGTGCTGCCGCCGGCTAAAAGAAGATCCTGCGACAATGCATATTCCGGTCGTCATGGTCACCGCGCTGGGCGAACCGGCGGAGCGGGTGCGCGGCCTCGAATCCGGGGCAGACGATTTCCTGACCAAGCCGGTGGAGCTGGAAACGCTCATGGCGCGGGTGCGCGGCCTGATTCGGCTGAAGCGCCTGCTGGACGAGTGGCGCGCGCGCGGCGAAACGGCGCGCGCGCTCGGCCTGGGCGCGGCCTACCAGCCGGTGCCGCTGATCTCCGGCGCGCGGGTGCTGGTGGTCGATGACTGGGACGCCGGGGCCCAGGCCGTACAGGACGCGCTGGTGCTGGAAGGCGTGATCCCGGCCCGGGCGCGGGATGTGGACATGGCGCTGGCCATGTCCACCAGCTTCCCGTTCGACCTGATCGTCCTTAGCCTGTCGATGACCGCCGGTGATCCGCTGATGCTGGCGTCCCGGCTGCGCGCGGCGGACGCGACGCATGAAATCCCGCTGCTGATCATTGCCGAGCCGCATATGAACGCCCGGCTGCTGCGCGGCTTCGACCTCGGCGCGAATGACTGGCTGCTGCGTCCGGTGGACGAGAACGAGCTGCGCGCCCGCGCCCGCAACCAGTTGCGCCGGAAATTCTACCAGGACCGGCTGCGGGAGGATCTGGGCCACGCGCTGGAAATGGCGCTGACCGATCCGCTGACCGGCCTGTACAACCACCGCTATCTGATGCGCCACCTGCAGGGCCTGCTCGCCGGCCATTTGCCGGCCAACGTGGCGGTGCTGATGCTGGACGTGGACAATTTCAAATCGGTGAACGACGAGCTTGGCCACGCCGCCGGCGACGAGGCGCTGCGCCATATCGCCTCCGTGCTGCGCACGAACACCCGCGTGTTCGATTCGCTCGCCCGCTATGGCGGCGAGGAATTCGTGGTGGTGATGCCGGGCGCCAATGAGCAGGAGGCGATGGTCGCCGCCGAACGCCTGCGCGCGGCGGTCGAATCGACCAGCTTCGAGGTCGAGCCCGGACGCAAGCGCCCATTGACGATCAGTATCGGCGTGGCCTGCTGCAACCGCACCGATGTGTCGGCCGAGGCATTGCTGCGCGCGGCCGACCAGTCGCTCTACGGCGCCAAGCGGGGTGGCCGCAACCGGGTGGAACGCGCGGAAACCGTATAAAAAGCGATCGTGTAAAAAGCCGGGGTCCCGGCGCCTGGCGCCGGGACGGCGCGAAAGCCGCCTACTTGATCTTGGCTTCCTTGAACGCGACGTGCTTGCGCACGACCGGGTCGTATTTCTTCAGTTCCAGCTTGCCGGTCTGCGCGCGGGCGTTCTTCTTCGTGACATAGAAGTAGCCGGTATCGGCAGTCGACACGAGCTTGATCTGAACCGTGTTGCTCTTGGCCATAGTGTTATCCCAGTGGGGTTGTTACCCGGAAAAACGACGAAAGCGCCCGGAAAGGGCGCATTCAACCCATGCAAACTGCACCTCTCCCCCCCGCGGGTCAAGTGCCGGATGGCAGTCGCCGGCCGATGCGCCATTCCCAGAAGGGTGCGCCGCGATCGCGCCGCTGCGTCACGTCGAGCGTCAGCCAGCGGTCATGCGCCAGGGCGGCGCCGACCCAGAGCTCGCTCCAGGCGTCGAACACGCAGGGCGGCAAGGCCGTCCGCTCCCGCATCAGCCGCCAGGTGCTTTGCCGGATCGTCCAATCGTCGCCGGCGCCGCTCAGCTCGGCATCATCGCCCTGGGCCCGCGCGATCCGCGTCAGGAACGCGGCGAACCCCTGCCCTCCCGGCGCCACGCCGCCGAGCATCTCGGCCATCGCATCGAAGCTGTGCATGCCCACCAGCCGCGCGGCGATCTTCGCGAGATGGCCGCCCTCGGCCGGGCCGAGCGCCGCCACGGTCTCCGGAACGATCGAGGTGACGTATTCCATCGCGTAGTTGCGCAGGACCTTCTGCAACCGCGCCCGCGGCCAGGCTTCGTCGGACAGGCGCGGCGCCTGCTCCGCGCGGAATGGCGGGCATTCCTCGCCAGGGGAGAATTGCAGCCGCTCCTCCGGCGCCAGATCGTGGTCCCACTCCTGGTAGTACCCCTCGAGCCCCGGCTGGCCGTCGACGGTCTGCCCGGTGCAGACGAACCCAAGCCGGGGATTGCCGAGGACCACGCCATTATTCGCGTGCCAGCCGAGCAGCATGGCGCGCGACACCTCCGACGGGATGGCGCAGACCGCGGTACCGGACCAGATCCAGCGCGGCGGCGGGTAGCGGACCCAGGCCTTGCGGTCGGATTCGCGGACATACTCGACCTTCACGCCGCCGACCTGGTTGGACAGATAGTGGTACTGCGCACAGGCCACCGCATGCGGCAGCCGGTCGAGCCCCAGCTTGCGCAGCCCCGGCAGGAAGCGGGCCAGCTGCTGGCGGCGGAACGTCCGGAACACCACCTGCGCCGCTGCCGGCGCGCCGGCGCGCGTGACCAGGGTCAGGATCAGGCCGGTCAGATAGGCGTGGTAGATCGCCTCGACAGCGGCGAAGCCGTCCGCATCGTCACGCTGCGCGGCATCCGAGATCGCCATGGCGGGTCTGCGGAGCCGAGGCCGGGTCCGGCCGTCCTTCAGGCCGCCGAACGAGCCGCAGCAGCGGTGTCGAGCGGCTGCGCCCAGCCATACGGGTCCGGCGCGGTGCCGTACTGGATGCCGACGATCGCGTCGTACAGCCGTTGCGTGACCTCGCCGGTCTTGCCGCCATTGATGATCAGCTTCTCGCCCTTGTAGCCGAGCTCGCCGACCGGAGAGACGACGGCGGCAGTGCCGGTGCCCCACATTTCCTTCAGCGAGCCGTCCTTGGCGGCGGCGATCACCTCGTGGATGCTGATCGTGCGTTCGGAAACCTTCCAGCCCCAGTCGCGCAGCAGGGTCAGCGCCGAATCGCGGGTGATGCCGGCCAGGATGGCGCCGTTCAGCGGCGGGGTGATCACCTCGTCGTTGATGCGCAGCATGATGTTCATGGTGCCGACCTCGTCGAGGTCGCGATGATGCACGCCGTCCAGCCACAGCACCTGGGTGTAGCCGGCCTTCTCGGCCTCTTCCGCCCCGTGCAGGCTGGCGGCGTAGTTGGCCGCGGTCTTGGCCGCGCCCAGCCCGCCCTTCACCGCGCGCACATACTGGTCGCTGACCAGGATGCGCACCGGGTTCATCCCCTCCGGATAATAGGCGCCGACGGGCCCGGCGATCACGTAGTACACATAGCTCGAGGACGGATGCACGCCGAGAAAGGCCTCGGTGGCGATCACAGTCGGGCGGATATACAGCGACGTGCCCGGCAGATGCGGCACCCAGCGCTGGTCGACCTCGACCAGCGTGCGGATGGAGGCTTCCACCATCTTCGGGTCAAGCTCGGGGATGCAGAGATAACCGGCGGAGCGGTTCAACCGGGCGGCGTGATCCGGCGTGCGGAACAGTCGGATGCGGCCATCGGGGCCGCGGAATGCCTTCAGGCCGTCGAAGATCGCCTGGCCGTAATGCAGCACGCAGGTCGCCGGGTCCATCGTGAACGGCGCATAGGGGACGATGCGCGGATCGTGCCAGCCCTTTCCCGCGTCATAGTTCATCATGAACATATGGTCGGTGAACACCTTGCCGAAGCGAAGCGTGTCGTCCGCCGGCGGCTGGCCAGGGGTGGCTGACCGGGTGATCGCGATATTGGGCATTACCGTCCCTCTGAGAAATCCTGGTTACGCGAAAGCGACACACTCTACGGCGGCCCGCCAGCCCGGCAAAGTGGCCATTGCGAAACTCTGGGCGGCACCGCCGGCGTGCCTGAAGGACGCCGGCCGTCAGCCGATGGCGGCGGCGATCTCGGCGTCGGACGGAAATCGCCCCGTCTGCTTCTTGGAGAAGCGCAGCACGCCGTTCACGGTGATCTCGAACACGCCGCCGGAGGATTTGCGCAGGGCGATCTTCGCCGCGGGCGCGCGGGCCAGAAGCAGGTCGCGGGCCGCACGGGCTCGCGGCTCATAGCCTCACATGCCGCAATATTCGATTTCGACGTTCATGGCTGGCTCCCTCCCCAGCGATGCCGTGCGTCCGGCGCGGTTTACAATCGGGTTTACCGGCTCTGCGCCCGCATTGCCGTCAGCGCCTGCTCCAGATCGGCGATCAGATCGGCCGGGTCCTCCAGGCCGATATGCAGCCGCACCACCGGGCCGGCGAACTTCCCGGTTCCCGCCGTGCGCACCACATTGCCGGTGGTCGGCGTCGCCAAGCTCTCATAGCCGCCCCAGGAGGCGCCGATGCCGAACAATTCGAGCTGTTCGATCATCTTCTCGCTGGCAGCCTGGCTGAACTCCGGCTTGAACTCCACCCCGAACAGCGAGCAGGCGCCGGTGAAATCCCGCTTCCACAAATCATGGCCGGGCGCGCCGGGCAGCGCCGGATGCAGCACCCGCGCCACTTCCGGGCGATGGCTCAGCCAATGCGCGACCTGGATCGCGCTCTCCATCTGCTCCTTCAGCCGCACGCCCATGGTGCGCAGGCCGCGCAGGGTCAGCCAGCAATCATCCGGACTGGCATACTGGCCGAGCGCGTTGGCGGTCAGGCGGATTTTTTCCCAATCCGCGTCGGCATTCGTGGTGATGCTGCCCAGCAGCACGTCGGAATGGCCGCCAGGGTATTTGGTCAATGCCTGGATGGACACGTCCACGCCGTGCTCGAAGGGCTGGAAGTAATGGATGCCCCAGGTGTTATCCATCAGCACCTTGGCGCCATGCGCATGCGCGACGCGGGCGATGGCGGGGATGTCCTGCACCTCGAAGGTATGGCTGCCAGGGCTCTCGGTATAAACGACTTTCGTGTTCGGCCGCATCAGCGCGGCCAGCCCTGCCTCGTCGATGTTCGGGTCGTAGAACACGGTCTCGACGCCGAAGCGCTGCAGCGTCGAAGTGGCGAAATTGCGCGCCGGGCCGTAGACACTGTCGGGCATCAGGCAGTGATCGCCCTGGCTCAGATAGGCGATCAGCGGCGTGGTGACGGCGGCAAGCCCGGTGGAGACGATCTGGCAACGCGTGCCGCCCTCGATCTCCGCAATCATGTTCTCCAGCGCCCAATGCGTCGGGCCGCCGGAAGTGCCGTAGATCCACGCCTGCTCCAGCCGCTTGCCGCCGGCCGCCTTGCGGGTGGCAATGTCCGGCTGCAGCACCGTGGAGCCGCGCATCACGCCGGGATTGACGAAGCCCTGCACATGCGTGCCGGCCCGCCCGGCATGGGACAGCCGGGTGCGCAGGCTGTGCTTCTTCTTGGTGCGGGGATTGATCGGCGGAACGTCGTTCATGTCAGGCTGTCTCCACGGGAGTATCGGGACGTCCGCCCCATTCGGTCCAGGAGCCGTCATATACGGCACCTTCGGGCAGCCCGGCCAGGCGCAGGCCCAAGGTCAGGATGGCCGCGGTCACGCCGGTGCCGCAGCTCGTCACCACCGGGCGGGATCCATCCACGCCGGCTGCGGCAAAGCGCGCGCGCAAGGTGGCGGCATCGGCGAAGGTCTGGTCGGGGTTCAGCAGGTCGGTAAACGGCAGGCTGGCGGAGCCGGGGATATGGCCCCCGCGCATGCCCGCCCGCGGCTCCGGCGTGGTGCCGGCGAAGCGCCCGGCGGCGCGGGCGTCCAGCACCAGCTCGTTCCGCGTGCCGAGATTGGCCAGCACGTCGCCGATGCCGCGCAGGCGCGTCGGGCGGAAATCCGGCCGGAAATCCTGCGCGGCGGCCGGGGCCGGGGCGCCGGTTTCGACCGCGTGGCCCTCCTTCAGCCATTTCGGCAATCCGCCATCCAGCACCGCGGCGTTGTCATGGCCGAACAGCCCCATCATCCACCAACCGCGCGCCGCCGAGGCCAGGCCCTTCTGGTCGTAGAACACCACGCGGCTGTCATTGCCGACGCCGAGTGCGCCGAGCAGTTTGGCAAACCGGCCGGGAGTCGGGACCATGTGCGGCAGGTCGGTATCGGGGTCGGCGACCGCATCGATGTCGAAATACCGCGCGCCCGGAATATGGCCGGACAGGAACAGCGCCTTGCCGTCCTTGTTCTCGTTCGGCAAAAATTTGGTGGCGTCGAACACCACCAGATCCGGCTTGCCCGATTTCGTCCCAGATGTCGCCTGGGCGAGTTCGCCGGCCAGCCAGTCCGTGCTTACCAGCGGACCCATCGCGTCGTCTCCCTCATACCGCCGGCACGATGATGATGCGCCGGTTCTGTTTGCCCTTGTTCTCGATCTTGCTCACCAGCATCCGCCCGATCTCGCCGGTGCGCGCCACATGCGTGCCGCCGCAGGGCTGCAGGTCGACCGGGGTATCGCCCGCGCCGATGCGCACCAGCCGCACCCGGCCGGAACCGCGCGGCGGCTTGACCGACAGCGTCCGCACCAGGCCGGGATCGGCGTCGAGCACCGCCTCGTCCACCCAAAAATGGGAGACCGGATGATCCTCGGCGATCCGCGCGTTCAGTTCCGCCTCCAGCGTCTCCCGCGCGGGCGGGTTCGGCAGGTCGAAATCCAGCCGCGATTTGTCGGCCCCGATCGAGCCGCCGGTGACCGCCGCACCCGGGATCAGGCTGCACAGCAGATGCAGGGCGGTATGCATGCGCATCAGCCGATAGCGGTAATCCCAGTCGATCGCCGCGGCGATGTCCGCGCCCGCCGGCGGCAGTACCGGCGTCCGCGGCGGGCACATGCAGGATCGTCTCGCCGTCGCCCTTGACGGTGTCGACGATGGCGATCTCCCCGCCCTCCCAGCTCATCCGCCCGGTATCGCCGGGCTGACCGCCGGAGCGGGCATAGAACACGGTGCGATCGAGCACGATGCCCGCCGGCCCGCTCGCCTGCACCCGTGCGGCGGTGCCGGCCAGCGTGGCATCTTCCAGGAACAGGCGTTCGGTCATGACCCCATCCATTCCATACGCAGTTTCTCCCGCCGCAGCGCGAACCACAGCAGCGCGATGGCGGTGACCGAGTTCGGGATCTCGCCGCGCAGCACGGCCGCGACCGCCGCTTCCGCCGGCCAGACCCGCACGCGGATATCCTCGTGCTCGGCCGCCAGACCGCCGATGCCGGCAAGTCCGTCGGCACCGGATTCGGGCGCGCGCACCCGTCCGACGAAGATCGTCACCAGTTCGTCCGAGCCGCCCGGGCTGAGCACAAAATCGCCGATTTTCGTCAGCCGGTCCGGCTGCAAGCCGATTTCCTCGCGGGCTTCCCGCTCCAGCGTCGCCTCGATGCTCTCGCTGCCCTCGCGGAAGCCGGCGGGAATTTCCACCATCACCGGATCCACCCCGGCGGCCAGTGCCGGCAGGCGGAACTGCTCCATCAGCACCAGCTGATCCGCCGCGGGGTCGTAGGGAAGCACCGCCGCCGCGTGGCCGCGGCGCGACACCTCCCAGGTTCGCAGTTCCGACATCGCCCCATCGAAGCGGCGATTGCGGAAGCGGATCAGGTCGACCGCGGTCCAGCCCTGCCAGACCCGGCGGTTCGAACTCGATCTCGACATCCTCATGCGCGGGCAGCGCGGCTTCCGGTGGCGGCATGACGCCAGCATAGACCGCCCGCGATGGAGCGCCCAGCCCGTGAGCACCCAGCTCCGCGAAAGCCCAGCCTTGTGAAAGCCCAGCCCGCGTCAGGCCGCGACCGGCGCGTTCAGCAATTGGCGGATGCGCGCCGCGCCCGCCGGGCCCTTGACCGCATCGCGCCAGTTCGCCTCGGCCACGCGCTGGTGCGCCGCGATCGCCTCGTCGGCGCCGGTGATCATTGCCACGCCGGTCTGCGCGCTCGGGTGCTGGTCGGTGCTGAACGGATTGACCGCCAGGGTCACCCGGTCGCGGGCGCGCAGGATCTGGAACGAGGAACTGGGCTCGGCGCCGGCGATCAGGCCGAATTGCAGGCCCATCGGCTCGGTTTCCATCATCGAGGCCATGTTCGCCACCTCCCCGGCCGCGACCTGGCGGCACAACCGGCGCAGCCGATCGGGGAGCGTCACCGGGCCGGCGACGCCGAATTCCAGCAGCCGCTGCAGCGCGGAAATCGAGACCATGGCGATGATGCCCGGCCGGCGCATGGCGTACATCCGCTTGCGTGCGGCCAGGATCCCCATGACCTGCTCCGCATTGCTGCGCAGCGCGATGCGTTCGGCGCTCGATTGCTCGGCTACCTCGTCGAACACCTCGGCCAGCGCCGAATCGTAGGCGTCCGAGGTGGTCAGGTAGCAGATCGGGCCGGACATCATCAGGATCTGGTCCGCCGTTTCCTCGACCTGGCGCAGCCGCTCGAAATAGCCGACCGGGCGATTATAATATTCGACCCCGATGCCCAGCAGCGACAGCGGCGAGATCTTCAGCAGCTCCGCCAGCCGTTTGATGGTATCGAGCTTGATGACCTCGCCCTTCTCATAGCGATACAGGGCCGCGCGGGAGACACCGAGTCGCGCTGCGATTTCCTCGGCGCGAAGACCGGACTCAAGCCGATAAGCACGCAGTTGTTGGCCAATCTCCGTAAAACGCATCTCGTTTGACCTTCTGTCCCCGTTTTCGCAACCTCAAGATGCAAGAGTATGTCTCATAATCGAGGCTGGGACAAGTCGAATGCATAAAGCCCATACAACACAAAATGTTGTCAGAACCTGCGACTCGCGTCTCATTTCTTAACGGGGGCAAAATGGCCCACGCCGCAGGTAACTGCGGTGGGCTGTCGCAGCCCTAATTCTTTCCCTGCAACGAGACGGCACCAAGCCCCTCGATCGCCTTCACCAGCGCCGAATGGTCCAGATCCGCCCCGCCATGCGCCGCCACGGAGGTGAACATCTGCTGCGCGATGGCGGTGTTGGGCAGCGCAAGCCCAAGCTCGCGCGCCGCCGTCAGCGCCAGATTGAGGTCCTTCTGATGCAGCCGAATGCGGAAGCCGGGATTGAAGGTGCCCTTGATCATCCGCTCCGCATGCACTTCCAGGATGCGCGAGGACGCGAAGCCGCCCATCAGCGCCTCCCGCACCTTCGCCGGATCGGCGCCGGCACGAGCCGCAAAAACAAGGGCTTCCGCCGCGGCCTGGATGTTCAGCGCGACGATAATCTGGTTCGCCACCTTGCAGGTCTGCCCGGTGCCGTTCTCGGCTCCGATATGGGTGATGTTCTTGCCCATCAGGTCGAACAGCGGTTTTGCGCGCGCGAATGCCGCATCCGGCCCGCCGACCATGATGGTCAGGCTCGCCGCCTTGGCGCCGACCTCGCCGCCGGAGACCGGTGCATCCAGATAATCGCAGCCGAGCGCATTGATCTTTTTGGCAAAATCCTTGGTCGCGACCGGGCTGATCGAGGACATGTCGATGACCAGGCTGCCCTTCTTCAGCCTGGCGGCGACACCGCCGGGGCCGAACAGCGCCTGCTCCACATCGCCGGTATCGGGCACCATCAGGATCACCACTTCCGACCCGGCGGCAACTGCGGTCGCGTCCGCCAGCACGGCGGCGGCGGCGCGGATCTCCGCGGTCAGGCTGGCGCGCTCGGGCACCAGCAATTCATGTCCGGCGTTCTTCAGGTTCAGCGCCATCGGGCGCCCCATGATGCCCAGGCCAACAAAACCGATCTTCATGTTCTTATTTCCTTGTGATCAGGTGGTTAGGCGCCGAAACTCGCACACGCAAGCGATCAGACGCCAAAATTCTGGCGCCAGCCCAGCCCCTCCACGGTGCCTGCGGCGGGGCGGTACTCGCAGCCCACCCAACCGGTGTAGCCAAGCTCGTCCATGCGCCGGAACACATATTTCCAGCCGATCTCCCCGGTGCCCGGCTCGTTGCGGGCCGGCACGTCGGCGATCTGCATATGCGCGATCAGCGGCAGGTGCTTTTCCATCCGCTTGGTCACGTCGCCCTCGGTGGTCTGGCAGTGATAGACGTCGAATTGCAGGCCGAGACGGTCCGGCCCGATCGCCTCGACCACCGCCGCGCCCTGCGCCTGGGTGTTCAGGAAATAGCCGGGCATGTCGCGATGGTTGATCGGCTCGATCGCGATCCGCACGCCGGCGGCCACCGCCTGCTCCCCGGCCCAGGCCAGGTTCGCGGCATAGAGACTGCCCGCGGTGACCTGCGAAACGCCGGACGGCACGATGCCGGCCATGCAATGCACCAGCCGGCAATCCAGCGCCGCGGCATAGTCCAGCGCCTTCTTCACCCCTTCACGGAACTCCGCCTGCCGGCCGGGCAAGGATGCCAGGCCGCGTTCGCCGTTTGCCCAATCGCCCGGCGGCATGTTGAACAGCGCCTGGGTCAGCCCGTTCGCCCGCAGCCTGGCGGCAATCTCGGCGGCGGGGAAGTCGTACGGGAACAGGAATTCCACCGCCTCGAACCCCGCCTGGCGCGCGGCCTCGAAGCGGTCCAGGAACGGCAACTCGTTGAACATCATCGACAGGTTGGCGGCGAGACGCGGCATGTTGTCCTCCCGGATGGCTTTGCCGGAAGCTACAGGCGGGGCGTTCCGTTTGCCAGCCTTGGGTTGGCGAGGCTCGAGGTTTGCCAGGCTTGAGGTTTACGAGCCTTGAGGTTTGCGAGCCTGGGGTTTGCTACACTTCGATCGAACCGGTATCCCCAACATCCCCGTGGACCGGGGAACAAAGGAAAAAATGCTCGCCGAACGCATATTGATGGGGCTGCTGCTGGGCGGGGTCGCGATCGGCTGCGTGCTGGTCCTCTATCCCTTCTTCCCCTCCCTGCTCTGGGCGGCAATCCTGGTGTTCACCACCTGGCCGGTCTGCGAGTGGCTGCGCATCCATCTGCGGCTGAAGCACGGCGTCGCCGCCGGGCTGATGGTCGCGCTCACCGCCGTCGTCGTGGTGCTGCCGCTCGGCATCGCCGCACCCAGCGGCGCCGGCGATGTGAACCAGCTCCGCACGGTGCTGGAGGACGCGCTGCGCGCCGGCCTGCCCGGCGCCCCGTCCTGGGTATTCGAGATCCCGGTGATGGGCCCGACGCTCGGCGATGTCTGGAACCATTGGGCCGCCGACCTCTCGGTCATGGTCATGGCGCTGAAGCCCTATTTCGGCATCGTCGCCGAAAGCGGCTTCAGCCTGCTGCTCGGCATCGCCAACGGCGTGCTGCTGTTCCTGTTGGCGCTGTTCATCGCCTTCTTCTTCTATGTGTACGGCGAGCCGATCGCGCTGCGCCTGCGCACGATCCTCGGGCGCATCGCCGGCGACAAGGCCGACCGGCTGATCACCGTCACCGGCGCCACGGTGCGCGGCGTGGTCTACGGCATCCTCGGCACCGCGGTCGTTCAGGGCATCCTGACCGCGTTCGGGCTGTGGCTGTCGGGCGTGCCGCGTCCGGTGCTGCTCGGCGCCGTCGCCGGGTTCCTTTCGGTGCTGCCGATCGGCGCGCCGGTGGTCTGGATCCCCGCCGCGCTGTGGCTGATGAGCACCTCCCACGTCGCCTGGGGCGTGTTCCTGGCGAGCTATGGCGTGATCGCGGTGTCCGGCGCCGACAGCATCATCCGCCCCTGGTTCATCTCCCGCGGCGCGCAGCTGCCGTTCATGCTCACCGTGCTCGGCGTGCTCGGCGGCGCGATCGCCTTCGGGCTGCTCGGCATCTTCCTCGGCCCGGTGCTGCTCGGCGTCGGCTTCACCCTGGTGAACGAATGGGTGGAACCGGGTGCAGACGACGAAGGGATGCGCTAGGTAGGCAGGCATGCCCGCCTTCATCCTCTCGCGGATTCTCCAGGCGATTCCGGTGCTCTTCGTCGTCGGCTTTATTGCCTATGCGATGTTCACCTTCGTCGGCGATCCCGTGCAGGCGATGCTCGGCATCGAGGCGACCGACGCCCAGCGCATCGAGCTGCGTCACAGCCTCGGCCTCGACCAGCCATTCCTGGTGCAATATGCGCGGTTCATGTGGCGCGTGGCGCATGGCGATTTCGGCGTCAGCTACCGCCTGGCCCGCCCGGTCGGCGGGCTGATCGCCGAGCGCCTGCCCGCCACGGTGGAGCTCGCCGCCACCGCCTCGGTCCTGGCGCTGCTGATCGGGCTGCCGATGGGCGTCTATACCGGCATCTATCGCCGTTCCGTCCTCTCGCGCGGCTTCATGGTGTTCAGCCTGGCCGGCGTTTCCCTGCCGACCTTCCTGATCGGCATCCTGCTGATCCTGATCTTCTCCGTGCAGCTCGGCTGGCTGCCGAGCTTCGGGCGCGGCGACGTGGTGCAGGTCACCCCCTGGTGGTCCACCGGCTTCCTGACCTGGTCCGGCCTCAAGGCGCTGATCCTGCCGTCCATCACGCTTGGCCTGTTCCAGATGACGCTGATCATGCGCCTGGTGCGCGCCGAGATGCTGGAGGTGCTGCGCTCGGACTACATCAAGTTCGCCCGCGCCCGCGGCCTGCCCGACCGTTCGGTGAATTTCCGCCACGCGCTGAAGAACACGCTGGTTCCCGTCATCACCATCGTCGGGCTGCAGCTCGGCGGCCTGATCGCCTTCTCCCTGGTCACCGAGACCGTCTTCCAATGGCCCGGCATGGGGCTGCTGTTCATCCAGTCCGTGGGTGTCGCCGACATTCCGGTTATGTCCGCCTACCTGCTGCTGATCGCGGTGCTGTTCGTCGCCATCAACCTAGCCGTCGATCTGCTGTATTACGCGGTCGATCCGCGCCTGCGGGCGGGAACCCATTGAGGACCGGCCGATGAGCAACGCGGTCGCGCGCTTCCTCGACAGCGACATCGCCTACAGCTTCCGCCGCTCGCCGGTCGCCGTCCTGTCTGCCGCGCTGGTGCTGCTCAGCCTGCTCGCCGCCGCCTTCGCGCCCTGGATCGCGCCGCATGATCCGTTCGACCTCGCGCACCTGAACCTGCTCGACAGCTTCAAGCCGCCGGCGCTGTCCGTGGAGGGCGAGTGGGCCTACCCGCTCGGCACCGACGACCAGGGCCGGGACGTGCTGTCCGGCATCCTGTACGGCACCCGCATCAGCCTGATCGTCGGCATCTGCTCGGTCGTGCTGGCGATGCTGGTGGGCATCAGCCTGGGCCTCGCCAGCGGCTATCTCGGCGGCGTGGTGGACGCCACGCTGATGCGCATCGCCGACATCCAGCTCACCTTTCCCGCCATCCTGATCGCCCTGCTGGTGGACGGCATCGCCCGCGTCGTGCTGCCCAGGGATCTGCGCGAGGCGGTGGAGATCTACGTGCTGATCTTCGCCATCGGCATCAGCAACTGGCCGCAATTCGCCCGCACCGTGCGCGGCTCGACGCTGGTGGAGCGCGGCAAGGACTATGTGCTGGCGGCCCGGGTCATCGGCATCGGGTCGCCGAAGATCCTGTTCAGCCATATCCTGCCGAATGTCATCGGCCCGGTGCTGGTGATCGCCACGCTGAACCTCGGCTTCGCCATCCTGGCGGAGGCGACGCTGTCCTTCCTCGGCATCGGCCTGCCGCCGACGCAGCCCTCCCTCGGCACGCTGATCCGCATCGGCAACGCCTTCCTGTTCAGCGGCGAGTGGTGGGTGACGATCTTCCCCGGCGCCGCGCTGGTGATCATGGTCCTGTCGATCAACCTGCTCGGCGATTGGCTGCGTGACGCCCTCAATCCGCGGCTGCGATGATGGCGCTGCTGGACGTCGAAAACCTGACCGTCGAGTTCCCCACCCGCCGCGCGCTGCTGCGCGCGCTCGATGGCGTTTCCTTCCGCATCGATCCCGGCGAGGTGCTGGGCGTGGTGGGCGAGAGCGGCGCCGGCAAGTCGCTGACCGGTGCCGCCATCATCGGCCTGCTGGAACCGCCCGGGCGGATCGCCGCCGGGCGGATCCTGCTGGACGGCGCGCGCATCGACAACCTGAAGCAGGCCGAGCTGCGCCACATCCGCGGCCGGCGGATCGGCGCCATCTTCCAGGACCCGCTGACCACGCTCAATCCGCTGATGTCGGTCGGCCGCCAACTGGTCGAGACCATGCAGGCGCATCTGCCGCTATCGGACGCGGACGCGCGCGCGCGCGCCCTCTCCTGGCTGGAGCAGGTCGGCATCCCCGCCGCCCGGCAGCGGATCGGAGCCTATCCGCACGAATTCTCCGGCGGCATGCGCCAGCGCGTGGTGATCGCGCTCGCACTCTGCGCCGAGCCGCGCCTGGTCATCGCCGACGAACCGACCACGGCGCTGGATGTCTCCATCCAGGCGCAGATCATCGCATTGCTGAAGCGCATCACGCGCGAGCACGGCACCGCGGTGATGCTGATCACCCATGACATGGGCGTGATCGCCGAGACCGCGGACCGCGTGGCGGTGATGTATGCCGGGCGCATCGCCGAGATCGGCCCGGTGCGCGAGGTCGTCCGCCATCCCGCGCATCCCTACACCAGCGGGTTGATGGGCAGCATCCCCTCGCTGGTCCAGCGCGTCGAGCGGCTGGCGCAGATCGACGGCGCCATGCCCCGCCTGAACGCCATTCCGCCCGGTTGCGCCTTCAATCCCCGCTGCCCCCTTGTGTTCGCGCGCTGCCGCGTCGAGCGGCCGGAGTTACTTCCCGCCGGCCCGACCCGGGCCGCCTGCTGGCTGCACGGGCATGGCTGAACCACCCGTGCCCGAACCAGCCGCGCCCGAACCACCGGTGCTTGAGGCTGCCAATCTGACCCGCGTCTTCGACGTGTCGCGTCCGTGGCTGCAACGCCGCCTGGCGCGGGAGCAGCGGCGCATCCTGCGCGCCGTCGACGATGTCTCCTTCGCCATCCCGCGCGGCACCACGCTGGCGCTGGTGGGCGAAAGCGGCTGCGGCAAATCCACCATCGCCCGGCTCTCTGTCGGCCTGTATGCCCCGACCGACGGCAGCATCCGCTTCGAAGGCCAGGCCCTGTCCACTGCTCGCGCCCAGCCCGCCTTGCGCCGGCGCATGAACATGATCTTCCAGGACCCCTACGCCTCGCTCAATCCGCGCTGGCGCGTGCGCGACATCGTCGCCGAGCCGATCCGCGCCTTCCGGCTGCTTGCCGGCGAAACCGACATCCGCGACCGTGTCGCCGCGCTGCTGACCCAGGTCGGCCTGTCGCCGGCCGACGGCGACAAATACCCGCATGAATTCAGCGGCGGCCAGCGCCAGCGCATCTCCATCGCCCGCGCGCTGTCCAGCGAACCGGAATTCCTGGTCTGCGACGAACCGACCAGCGCGCTCGATGTCTCCGTGCAGGCGCAGATCCTGAACCTGATGAAGGATCTGCAGCAGCGGCTGAACCTGACCTATCTGTTCATCAGCCATAACCTGGCGGTGGTCCGCCACATGGCCGACCGGCTCGGGGTGATGTATCTCGGCCGCATCGTCGAACTGGGGCCGGCTGAAACCATCTTCGCCACGCCGAGGCATCCCTATACGCGGCTGCTGCTGGATGCCATCCCGGACCTGGCAATGATGGGCCAGGACCGCGCGCCCGTCGGCGGCGAGGTGCCGAGCCCGATCGATCCTCCCAGCGGCTGCCCGTTCCACCCGCGCTGCCCGCTGGCCAATGACCGCTGCCGGACGGAAAAGCCGGCGCACACCAGGGCCGGCGAGGTGCAGGTCACCTGCCACGCCATCGCCGAAGGAAGGACGGGGAACCCATGAGCGACGAGCAACCTTCCCGCAAGGGCCCGCTGGCCGCATTGCTGATCATCGTCGCCATGGTCGCGATCGGCCTCTATATCAGCCACCGGCTGCGCAATACCGCCAACATCCAGGATTGCGTTGCCTCCGGCCGCACCAACTGCGCGCCGATCGAGACGCCGGCGCGCGGGGGATGAGGCCGGCTGCGCAAGCTAGATCCGGCTGAGCAGCTCGGCCTTCTTGGCGCTGAACTCCGCATCCGACAGCACGCCCTTCTTGTGCAGCTCCGCCAGCCGTTCGAGCTGCGCAAGGGCATCGCCGCCACCCGTTCCATGATCCGGTGGTGGGACAGGCTGGGGCGGGACAGGCTGGGGTGAGGCAATCTGGGATGGGGCGGACTGACCCTGCCAGGGCTGTGGCGAGGGCGGATTGCCGGAGACAACGGGCAGGCTGGACAGCCGGAACTGGCCGAACTGGCTGCTGAACGTGGCCGACTGATCGCCGCCCTGCTGCTGCGAGAAGCCGCCGATCGAGTGCTCTCCGGTGTCGTAGACCGTCACCTGGCCGTTCTGCTGCACCGCCAGACGCCTGGCAGCGGGGAAATAGGCGTAGCGCATGTCGTTCTGCCCGCCGCTGGAAGCGGGATGGCCGAGTTCGGCCGGCCACCAATTGGCCCAGCTCTGCATCGGCGCGCCGAAGCCGGCATGTTGTGGCATCGGCGGCGGCGCGAACAGCGGCGTCGGGCCGCGCAGCAGGTTGGCGAGGTCATTGCACAGGGCATCGACGCGCCATTTCAACGCGTTGTTGAACATGTCGCCGACCATGATCATGCCGCCCTGCGCCCATTGGCCCAGGCCGCCGAGTTCGGGGATGTTGAACTGCGCCATGGAGCCGCCGCCGGCCGCGACCGCCCCGAGCAGCGATGCCGCCGCCTCGAAACTCACCCCGTGGCGTTGCGCCACCTGGGCAAGCACGGCCTGGCCGTCCGGCGTTAGATTGGTCATCGCTGGCGTTCCCGAGGGCAATCTGGCACGGCTTCTTATGCCGGAACGACATCCGGCGGCAAGGGAAGCGGCGGACCGCCCGCGATGTTCATTCGCCTTTCGGTGAGCAAGCGGCCGTATTGCCATGAATGGCGGGGCGCCGCAGACCGTACAGGCAACGGCGCCCCGTTCGCGATTTCGTTACCATCGACGCAACTGGTTGCGTTCGAAGGCCGAAAGCTCCCCCTCGCCTAGGCGCCGGTCGCGCGCACCAGCTTCCCGGGCAGCGCACCGGTGAACACGCCGTTCTCGAAGATCGGCACGCCGGAAACGATCGTGGCCACGTATCCGTCCACCCGCTGCACCAGCCTCCGTCCGCCCGCGGGCAAATCGTAGCGGACTTCCGGGATGTGCAGGCGCATGCCCTCATAGTCGATGACGTTCACATCCGCCTTCAATCCCGGCGCCAGCACGCCGCGGTCCTTGAAGCCGAAGAAATGCGCGGTCTCGCTGGTCTGGCGCTTGACCATCAATTCCAGCGGCAGACGCGGCCCGCGGGAGCGGTCCCGCGCCCAGTGCGTCAGCATGAAGCTCGGCAGGCTGGCGTCGATGATCGAGGAGCAATGCGCCCCGCCGTCGCCGAGGCCGAGGATGGTGGCCTCGTCGGTCAGCATCGTGCGGATGATGTCGTGATTGTCCTCGTTGTAGCCGACGACCGGGAAGAACAGGAAATGATCGGCGCTCTCGGCCAGGTAGTCATAGGCGACCTCGTCGGGCGTGCGGCCTTCGCGCTCGGCGATGGCGGCGATGCTGTCGCTTTCGCGGGGTTCGTAGTCCGGCGGATCGCCGAGCTTGAACATCCGGTGCCAGCGCCTGACGATGTGCTGGCGGAATTGCGACAGGCGGTTCAGCAGCTCGGCCGAGGGCGCCTCCGACAGGATCTGGGCCCGCACCGCCGGGTCCTGCATCCGCGCCATGCGCTCGGCGATCGGCAGTTTCAGCAGCGCCTGGTAGCTCGGGCGGATCGAGAACGGGTTGAGCGCTGTGTCCGCACCCAGCAGCACGCCGACCGGTCGGCCGGCGACCTGGGCGGTGACCATCGCGCCGGCGGCGCGCGCGGCGTGCACGCCTTCCATCAGCCGCTTCCAGCGGACCGGATCGGTCGGCCGGTCGGTCAGCAGGAACCAGACCGGGCGCCCGGTATCCTGGCCGAGCTTGGTCATCCAGCCGAGCTCTTCCGATTCCACATCGAAGTCGCTGTTGATGCCGAACGCGCCATAGCCGACGGTACCCAGCGCGGAGCCGATGCCGAGCAGTTCCTCGATCTCGGAATAGCGGCCGGGGACCATCTCGCCAGTGGGGGTCTTGTGGGAATTGGTGCGCGAGGTGGTGAAGCCGAAGGCGCCCGCGCGCATGCCTTCCTCGACCAGGCGGCGCATCTCCTCGATGTCTTCCGCAGTGGCCTTTTCGCGGCGGATGGCGCGCTCGCCCATGACGAAGACGCGCAGCGGGTGGTGCGGGATCTGGGCGGCGACGTCGATCGCGCGCGGGAAGGCGTCGAGGGCATCGAGGAATTCCGGGAAGCTCTCCCAGTTCCATTTCAGGCCCTCGGCCAGCGCGATGCCGGGGATCTCCTCCACCGCTTCCATCAGGCCGATCAGCGATTCATGGTCCTTCCGCCGGACCGGAGCGAAGCCGACGCCGCAATTGCCGAACAGGATGGTGGTGACGCCATGCCAGGAGGATGGTGCCAGTTCGGAATCCCAGGTGGCCTGGCCGTCGTAATGCGTATGCGCATCGACCCAGCCGGGCGTTACCAGCAGGCCCTTGGCGTCGATCTCCCGCTTGCCCGGGCCGGCCTTGCCGCCGACCGAGGCGATCCGGTCGCCGTCGATGGCGACATCGCCGGTATAGCCGGGGGTGCCCGTTCCATCGACGATGGTCCCGCCGCGTATGACTATGTCATGCATTATCCGCTCCCACCATGAATTCGTATCGTCCGGGCACCGACGCTCCGGATCGCCTGACCGATTATCGAAGGGGCTGGGATCGTGTCGCGGTCCCACGGCTGAATTGAAGTCCCGGCAGGCCGGGCGGTCAAGCGACGCCCGGCCCATCGTCCCCGACCCATCGTCCCCTGCCCTTCGCGCCGCCCGGTTCGGATGCGCCCCGTCGTATCCGGATGGACATATCGAGTTACCTGCCGTTATATTCGTGAGAATATTACGATTAATCGAGCCGGCGGCAGCGCCGGCCAATGCGGGAGACGGATATGAAGATGGCAACAAATGGCGTCCGTGGCGTCGGGCGCGGATTGGTCCTGGCAGGCGTGTTGTTCGCGACCGGCGCGGCGCACGCGATACCGTCGACCAGCCTGAGTGTCACGGGAGACGTGCTGGCACCGGGAAGTTTCGATCTCAGCCAACTCGATGCGTTGCCGCAGGTTACGCAGACCGACACCTACACCGCCGGTGGCACGCCGGTGACAGACACATTCACCGGGCCTTCGCTGTGGAGCGTGCTGAATGCCGCCGGGGGTGTGAAGACCACGCCGGGCATAAAGAACGATGCCCTGCGCAAGGTGGTCATTGCCACCGGAACCGACGGCTACACCGCGGCGGTGGCGATCGGCGAGATATCGCCGTCGTTCGGCAACCGGCCGTATCTGGTTGCGACCTCCGACAGCGCGGGACAGATCGCCAGTGGCGGACCCCAGGGCTTCGCGCGGCTCACCGCTCCCGGCGACAAGGCCGGCGGGCGGTATGTCTCCAACCTCGAGAGCGTCCGGGTGGCGGATGTCTCGGTGCCGGTCAGCAGCACCGCTGGCGGCGTGTCGACGCAGTTCACCCTGTCCGGCGACGTCGCCCATCCCGGCATCTTCGACCTCGCGGCATTGCAGGCGCTGGGATCGACCACGCTGACCGCGACCTACACCGCCGGCGGTACGCCGGTGACAGACACCTATACCGGCGTGTCGGTCTGGAACCTGCTGCAGGCGGCCGGGGGCGTGCTCACGGACCCCACGATCAAGAACGATCTGTTGCGCAAGGTGCTGGTGGCGATCGGCAGCGATGGCTACGAGACGGTGATCTCGCTCGGCGAGATCTCGCCGCAATTCGGTAACCAGCCCGACCTGATCGCCTATGCGGATACCGGCGGCCAGCTGGGCGTCGGCGGGACCAGCGGCTTCGCCCGTCTGGTAGTTCCCGGCGACACGGCGGGCGGGCGCTACGTATCCAATCTGGTGGCGCTGATGGTGATCGACGTGACCGATGTGCCGGAGCCGCCCGCCGCAGGGCTGCTGTTGGCCGGGCTGGCGGCATTGTTGCTGTCCAGGCGGCGAAACGCCGCGTTGTTGTCCACGCGGCGAAACGCCGCGACGTAGTCGCGCACCAGACCGTTTTCCTCCCGACCGTTTTCCCTGCGGTATTTTTCTCCTGCCGCAGGGAGGTGACACGTCCGACAGGCCGGTTATGCTGGCCTGAATTGCCCCTCGCCGATACGGCGCAGAGGGCATGGCGCTGAACACGGCGAGAGAAAATTAAAGGGGAGAATAATCGATGGACGCAACACTCGAAAAATCAGCGATGCGCAAGATCTATTGGCGCCTGCTGCCGTTTGCGGTCTTCAGTTATTTCCTTGCCTATGTGGACAGGATCAATATCAGCTTCGCCGGCCTGACGATGCGCGGCGACCTGAATTTGACCGCGGCGGATTTCGGTTTCTGGGGCGGCACTTTCTACTGGGGCTATTTCCTGCTGGAAGTGCCCAGCAACATCGCCATGGAGAAGGTCGGCGCGCGGCTGTGGATCGCGCGCATCATGATCACCTGGGGATTGCTCGCCGGCTTCATGGCGATGGTTACCGGACCCTGGAGCTTCGGCATCATGCGCCTGCTGCTTGGCGCCGCCGAGGCCGGGTTCTTCCCGGGCATCATCCTGTATTTCACCTACTGGTTCCCCAACCGCCATCACGCGCGGATCGTCTCGGGCTTCCTGATGGGCCTGCCGGTGGCGGTGGCGCTGGGGGCGCCGATCTCCACCGCCCTGCTGAGCCTGGATGGGCTGTTCGGCCTGCGTGGCTGGCAGATCATGTATATCGCCGAAGGCCTGCCGACCGTGCTGATCGGCCTGCTGACGCTGTTGGTGCTGACCGACCGTCCGGAACAGGCGAAGTTCCTGACGCCGGCCGAAAAGCAATGGCTGTCGGGCGAGTTGCAGACGGAGCGGCGGGCCAAGGAAGCGGTGAAGACCTTCAACCTGTGGCAGGCGATGGTCAATCCGAAGGTGCTGCTGCTGTCGCTGAACTATTTCGGCATCGTCACCGCCAGCCTGGGCATGCTGATCTTCATTCCGCAGATCATCAAGTCGCTGGGCAGCTTCAGCAACATGACCGTCGGCTGGCTGACCATGATCCCCTATATCGCCGGCGCGGTGGCAATGCTGGTCTGGGGCCGGTTGTCGGACCGGATGAACGAGCGGCGATGGAACCTGCTGGTCGCCTGCCTGCTGTCCACCGCGGGCCTGGTGCTGGCCGGCTACACCATGGGCACCTGGTGGGCGCTGGTGGGCATGTCGCTGGCAGCGATGGGATTCTACGGCTCCAAGGGCCCGTTCTGGGCCATGCCGCCGATGTTCATGACCGGCACCGGGGCGGCGGTGGCGATTGCCTGGATCAACTCCATCGGCAATCTCGGCGGCTTCTTCGGCCCCTGGTATGTCGGCGTGATGAAGGATGCCACCGGCAGTTTCGCCGGCGGCCTGTTCGGCCTGGCGCTGCTCAGCCTGGTGGCGGCGCTGGTCTGCGCGTTCTTCCTGCGCCTGCCAGATCCGGTGGGCGAACTGCGCGGTTCGGGCCCGCTGTCGGGCGGGGCGCCGGCCAAGGCGGCCGGGTAGTTTCTTTCTGCACGACCTGGGTTTTGGCTCGCGTCCTCTCACCCCTCCCTCTCCCCCTGAAGCGGGGGAGAGGGTGATTTGGGGGTGGGGCGGATTGCATGGGGCCCTGGGGGCACCTAGGCTCGTCCGTGCATGTCATTCGCAAGCTCCGCCGCCACAACCACGCATCGGCCCACGGGACGCGCCTGGATACTACTGGGCGGCGCGTTCCTGACGTTCAGCGTCAGCGCCAGTCTGATGCATGCCTACACCGTGTTCCTGCTGGCCTTCATCGAGGAGTTCGGCTGGACCCGGGCCGAGAGCTCGATCGCCTATTCGGTGTCGCAATTGATGAACGGCGTCAGCTCGCCGCTGGTGGGCTGGCTGGTGGACCGGCTGGGCTCGCAACGGATGGTGCTGATCGGCGGGGTGCTGCTGACGCTCGGGCTGCTGGCGAGCGCCTATGCGACATCGTTGTGGCAGGTAGTGTTCCTGTATGGCTTCGTCATGACCATGGGTTCGAACAGCCTGGGCATGGTGGTGTTCGTGCCGATGATCTCGCGCCATTTCATCCGCAGCCGCGGACTGGCGGTGTCCATCCTGCAATCGGCCAACGGGTTCGGCCGCGCCTTCTCCGCGCCGGTGGCGCAGATCATGATCTCCGGCCTCGGCTGGCGGACCGCCTATCTGTGGGAAGCCGGGTTCATGGCCGTGCTGGTGATCCCGCTGGCAGCGATCTTCCGGCGCACCGAAGTGGACGGCGCGCGCGCAGGCACGGCCAGCGCGCCGCTGCGGGCCTGGACGCTCAGCGAAGCGATGCGCACACGGGCCTTCTGGCTGCTGTTCACGGTGTATCTGCTGACCGGGGTCGGCAGCTTCCTGGTGTCGCTGCATCAGTTGGCCTTCGCGGTCAGCATCGGCTTCGACCGGCAATACGCCGCCTGGGTGCTGGGCATGGGGGCGTTCTTCTCGCTGCCCGGCATCATCCTGACCGGCACGATGTCCGATTATATCGGCCGCGAGCTGTCGGCGATGTTCACCTATGGCGTTTCCATCCTCGGCGTGATCTTCGCGCTGTTCATCCACAGCGCCGACCAGCATCTGCTGCTGTGGCTGCATGCCTGCTGCTTCGGCCTGACCTGGGGCGCGCGCGGCCCGGCGATCACCGCCAAGGCAGCGGATCTGTTCCCCGGCCCGCAGCTCGGCTCGATCCTCGGCGTGATCAGCGTCGGCACCGGGCTCGGCGCGGCGGCGGGATCCTGGGGCGCGGGGTGGATCTTCGATGTCTCCGGCAGCTACCGGGTGGCGTTCTATGCCTCGATCGGCGCCTATCTGCTGGGCTGCGTGGCATTCGCGGCGTTGCGCCAGCCGGCGCGCAAAACCGGCTCAGCCGGCGCAGGCGCTGCATAGGCCTTCCGCCTCGATCGTCGCCTTGCTGACCGAAAACCCGGCCTTGCGGGCGGCGTCGGCCAGCGCATGGGCGAGGTCGTGGTCGTCGATCTCCACCACCCGGCCGCATTCGCGGCAGATCAGGAATTGCGCGGCGTGGGCGGCATGGTCGTGCGCACCGTCTTCCGGGGCGATACAGCCGACGAAGGCCGATAGCCGCTCCAGCCGGTGGATCAGGCCGTGTTCGAGCAGGAAGTCCAGGGCGCGGTAGACCGTCGGCGGCGCCGCACCCTGGCGGGTGGCACGCAGCCGGTCCAGCAGGTCATAGGCGCCGGTGGGCGCCTCCTCCTGCAGGATCAGGCCGAGCACCTGGCGGCGCAGATCGGTCAGCCGGGCGCCGCGCTCCGCACAGATCGCGTCGGCGCGGTCCAGCAGCGCCTCGGTCTGCTTGGAGAAGATTTTTGCGGTATTGACGCCGGCAGTCATCCGTCCATCCCTTTTCCGCGAACCCCGGAAGGCCCAAGATAGCACCCATGACCGAAACCGCCACAGAAGCCGCACTGGCCGCCATCCATTTCGACGCCAACGGCCTCGTGCCCGCCATCGCCCAGCAGCATGACACCGGCGAAGTGCTGATGATGGCCTGGATGAACCGCGAGGCAGTGGCGGAGACGCTGGCGAGCGGGCGGGTCTGCTATTTCAGCCGCAGCCGCGGCCGGTTGTGGCGGAAAGGCGAGACCTCGGGCCAGGTCCAGCATTTGCGCGAACTGCGCGTCGATTGCGACGGCGACACGCTGCTGCTGCTGGTGGAGCAGGACGGCGTGGCCTGCCATACCGGACGGCGGAACTGCTTCTTCCGCGCCGTGCGCGACGGCGAATTGGTAGAAATCGCCGCGCCGCTGATGGATCCGGAGGCGCTGTACGGCGGCCACAGCCACGGGTGATCCGGCTAGCCCAGGATTTCTACCGCCACGGCGGTGACGTTGTCGGTGGCCTTTTGCGCCAGCGCGGCTTCCACCAGCGCGTCCGCCGGCGCTGTGGCGGCGAGCAGCATCGCGAGTTCCGGGTCGTTCACGGCCTTGTTCAACCCGTCGCTGCACAGCAGCAGGCGGTCGCCGGCGCGCACGGGGCCGCTGACCTCGTCGAGCTCGAAACCGGCATCATCGGCGCCGACCGCGCGGGTGATGACGTTGCCGCGCGGATGGTTCAGCGCTTCCTCGGCGGTGATGGCGCCGGCATCGACGAGGGCCTGCACCAGGCTGTGGTCGCGGGTGATCTGGGTCAGCGCATTGTCGCGCAGCAGGTAGGCACGGGAATCGCCCGCCCACAGGCAGGTATATTGCCGCTCGCGCACCAGCAGCACGACGAGCGTGGAGGCGACCGTCACCCCTTCGCCGCGGCGGGTGGCTTCCGATCCCATCTCGTTATGCGTGGCCAGGACCCGGCGGCGGATTTCCGCGAGCAGGGCCCCCGGCTCCAGGCCGTGCGGCACGCCCTGCAGCGTGTCCGCCAGCATGCCGGACGCCAGCGCGCCCGCCGAATGGCCGCCGGCGCCATCGGCCACCGCCCAGAGCCCGATCTCCGGACGGTCGACCAGCGCATCCTCGTTGGACAGGCGCTTCGTTCCCGCATGGGTCGACGCCCAGGAGCGGAAGCCGCCGACATCCGCCTGTGCCATGCCGTTCACCATTCCTTGAAAGGCGTTCCTGGCGAAGCTTAGAGCGATTTTGGCGGCGGTGAAAACAGTGTTGGATCTGTCGGGCGCGCCGCCCCCCGCCGGAGAATTCGACGCTCCGCGGCGCCATTGCGCCAGCCCGCGCGCAGACCTATGCACTGGACAACGCCACGCCGCGGCGCGCGGCCAACCGGAAAGGGCGGCGTGTGACGCTGATCTACCTCATCGCCGGAGAAGCAAGCGGCGATGTGCTTGGGGCGCGGCTGATGGCCGCGCTGCAGGCGCGCCGGCCGGAACTGCGCTTTGCCGGCATCGGCGGGGAGCGGATGCAGGCGCGCGGCCTGGAAAGCCTTTTCCCGCTGCACGAGCTGGCGCTGATGGGGCTGCTGGAGGTGCTGCCCAATCTGCGCCGGCTGAAGCGCCGGCTGGCGCAGACGGTCGCCGATATCGGCGAACGCCGCCCCGCGGCGGTGGTGACGATCGACAGCCCCGGCTTCACCTTGCGCGTGCTGCGCGCGATCGAGCCTTTGGGCATTCCCCGCGCGCATTACGTCGCGCCCCAGGCCTGGGCCTGGCGCGAAGGGCGGGTACGGCATTTCCCGGGACTGTGGGAAAAGCTGCTCTGCCTGCTGCCGTTCGAGCCGGCCTTCTTCGCCAGGCACGGGCTGGCGGCGGATTTCGTCGGCCATCCGGTGCTGGAAAGCGGCGCCGACACCGGCGATGCCGCGCGCTTCCGCGCCCGGCATGCGATCGCGCCGGAAGCGCGCATCGTCACGCTGATGCCCGGCAGCCGGCGCACCGAGGTCGGCCGGCTGCTGCCCGTGCTCGGCGAGACGCTGGCGCGGCTGGCGCCGCGCATTCCACACCTCACGCCGGTAGTGGCCGTCGCCGCGCCGGTGGCGGCGACGGTGTTGGCGGGGATCCGATCCTGGCCCGGCCATCCGGTCGTGGTGACCGACCTGGACGACAAGCACGACGCCTTCGCCGCCAGCGCCGCGGCGCTGACGAAATCCGGCACCTCCACGCTGGAACTGGCGCTGGCCGGCGTGCCGATGCTGGTGACCTACCGGGTGAACCCGATCACGGCCGCCATCGCCCGGCGGCTGGTGAAGGTGAAATACGCCGCCCTGGTCAATCTGCTGGCCGGGAGGGAACTGGTGCCGGAACTGATCCAGGAAGCGAGCACGCCAACCCGCCTGGCGGCGGCGCTGGAGACATTGCTGAGCGATCCGGCGGCGGCCGAGGCTCAGCGCGCCGGGTTTCGCGCCGTGCTGGACAGTCTGCGCCCGGCACACGGATTGCCGTCGGAAGCCGCCGCGGAGGCGGTGCTGGGGCTGATTCGTTAGAGCAATATCGTTCGAGGTTGCTTCAACCGAGCGATGGAATTGCTCGCTAAAACAAAGACCTCGAGCATGATCGCCGCGTCTATCAGCGGCGATCATGCTCGAGGTAGGGCCGATCAGGTAAGCAGGCCGGAGGCGCGCATCTTCGCCTGCGCCGCGGTCATCGCATCCATGACCGCCAGCGCGGCGGCCAGGGCGCGGCGGCCGGCGGCGGCGTCCACCAGCACCGGCGCGCCGTCCAGCACGGAGGCGACGAAGGCGGCGTGCTCGGCGGCCAGGGAGTCGTGGTCCTGCCAGGAGATCTCCTCGATGCCGAAGCCCTCCACGCCCGGCACCGGCCGCCCGCGCCCACGGGCGGCGATGGTGACGGCGCGATTGGCGAAATCCACCGCCATGTAGCCGTCCTTGGAGAACAGGCGCATCCGCCGCTCCGTGCGCGCCGAGACACGGCTGGCGGTGATGGTCGCCACCGCGCCGCTGCTAAAGCGGATACGGGCGTTGGCGATGTCCTCGTGCTGGCTGGCGACCGCCGCGCCGACCGCGTCCACCCCTTCGATCGGGCTGTCGACCAGCGCCAGGATCAGGTCCAGGTCATGGATCATCAGGTCCAGGATCACCGACACATCCGTGCCGCGCGGCTTGTACGGGGCGATGCGGGTGGCCTCCATATAGAGCGGGCTGTGCATCCGCCCCGCCAGCGCGCCATAGGCGGCCGAGAACCGCTCCAGATGGCCGACCTGCAGCACCAGGCCGCGCGCGGCGGCGAGAGCGGCAAGCTCGTCGGCCTGCGCCAGGGTCGAGGCGATGGGCTTTTCCACCAGCACATGCTTGCCGGCATGCAGCGCGGCGCTGGTCAAGGCGTGATGCGTATCGGCCGGGGAAGCGATGATCAGCGCGTCGGAGGCAGCGAGCAGCGCGTCGAACCCCATGCTGTCCGCACCGGCTTCCCAGCCGATGGCGCGCGCGCGCTCCTCGTCGGGATCGTGGATCCCGGCCAGCTGGGCACGCTCGGACGCCGCCACCTTCAGCGCATGGTAGCGCCCGAAATGGCCGGCCCCGGCCACACCTATCCGCAGTTTGGCGCCTGACATCGAAGCCTCATGGTTTTGCGCTTCCCTAGCAGGAGTTGCCGCCCATCTCCAGCCGGCAGCGCCCGCGCTCCCACCGGGATGCACCCCAGTTGCGCGGGCAGCCGGGATTGACCGGCCGGCCGTACCGATCGCATGCTAGCCCTTTGATTAGGCGCGCGGATTCAACGGCATGCCGGCACCGCGCGTGCCGTCATGGCTCCAGGGTTGCATCGAAGGGGGCGGATCGTCATTCTCCGCCGCCGTTCCACCCCCCTGCCCTCCTGTTTCCGCGGAGCCGCCTGCCCGTCATGATGTATTTCTCGCGCCTCAAGACCGGGCTTATTCTCGGCGTTTGCCTGCTGGGCGCCCTGCTATGCATCCCGAACCTGATGCCGGCGCCGGTATCCTGGCTGCCATGGCGAACCGTGCATCTGGGGCTGGACCTGCGCGGGGGCAGCTACCTGATGCTGGAAGTGGACATGGCCGCGGTGATCAAGGAAAGGCTGGAGAGCCTGACCGACGGCGTGCGCCAGGATCTGCGGCCGGGCAACATCTTCTACCAGACGCTGCGCGCCGAGCCGGCCGCCAACCGCGTGGTGCTGCGCCTGCGCGATCCGGCGCGGACCGACGAGGCGGTGGCGGCGTTGAAGCCGCTGATCAGCCCGACCGGACGCAACGGCGCGCCGGACATCGACATCGCCAGCACGCCGGACGGGCAGATTACGCTGACCCTGAATCCGGTGGGGCTGACCGACCGGGCCAGCTCCGCCGTGCAGCAATCGATCGAGATCGTCCGCCGCCGGATCGACGAGACCGGCGTGATCGATCCGCAGATCACCCGCCAGGGCTCGTCGCGAATCGTCGTGCAGCTGCCGGGCATCGAGGATCCGAACCGGATCAAGGAGCTGCTGGGCAAGACCGCGCACATGACCTTCCGCCTGGTGGACGAGACCGCCAACCCCTCCCTCGGCGGCCCGCCGCCGCCCGGCGTGGATTTCCTGCCCCAGGAAGGCCAGCCCGGCACCAAGATCGGCGTGCGCAAGCGGATTGACGTGGACGGCGCGGACCTGACCGACGCGCGGGCGGGCACCAGCGGGCAGACCGGGGAATGGGTGGTGAACTTCACCTTCAACTCGGTCGGCACCCGCCGCTTCGCCGATATCAGCCGCGCCAATGTTGGCCACCGCTTCGCCATCGTGCTGGACGACAAGGTGATCAGCGCCCCGGTGATCCGCGAGGCGATCACCGCAGGGCGGGGTCAGATCAGCGGCAGCTTCACCGCCGCCTCGGCCAACGACCTGGCCGTGCTGCTGCGTGCCGGCGCGCTGCCGGCGCCGCTGACGGTGGTGGAGGAACGCAGCGTCGGGCCGGAACTCGGCGCCGACTCGATCCGCGTCGGCGCGCTGTCGCTGGCCTTCGGCTTCGTGCTGGTGGTCGTGTTCATGGGCGTGTTCTACGGCCTGTTCGGCTGGTTCGCGAACCTGGCGCTGCTGGTGAACCTCGTCCTGATGCTGGCCATCCTGTCGGTGCTGGAGGCGACCATGACCCTGCCGGGCATGGCCGGCATCCTGCTGACGCTGGGCATGGCGGTGGACGCCAATATCCTGGTGAACGAACGCATCCGGGAGGAATTCCGCCTCGGCCGGCCGCCGCTCGCGGCGCTGGAGGCCGGTTTCACCCGCGCCTACGCCACCATCTTCGACAGCAACGCCACCGCCTTCCTGGCGCATGTGATGCTGTTCGCCTTCGGCAGCGGTCCGGTGCGCGGCTTCGCCATAACCATCACCGTCGGCATCGTGACCACGATGTTCACCGCCTGGATGCTGACCCGCCTGTTCGTCTCGCGCTGGTATATCGCCACGCGGCCTCAAACGCTTCCGGTCTGACCCCGCCATGCCCCCATCCCCGCCCCCATCCCGGCCCCCTGGCACTCCCTCTGGCACGCCGCTCCCCAGGTTCCTGCGTCCCATGCTTCGGCTGGTTCCGGACAACACGCGCTTTCAGTTCATGCGCGGCCGGTTCCTCGGCCTGATCGTCTCGGCGGTGCTGTCCATCGCTTCCGTGGTGCTGTTCTTCCACCCCGGGCTCAATCTCGGGATCGACTTCTCCGGCGGCGTCATCATGGAGCTGCGCACCCCCGGTCCGGCCGATTTCGGCAAGATCCGCGAAGCCCTGGCCGGCACCCATGTCGGCGAACAGGGCGTGCAACGCTTCGGCGACGACAATCAGGTGCTGGTGCGCCTGCACAGCCAGCCGACCGAAGCCGCGACGCAGGAGGCGGTGACCAAGGTGCGCCAAGCGATCGAGGCGGCGCAGCCCGGGGTGAAGGTCCTGCGCACGGACGCGGTCGGGGCGTCGGTGTCGGCCGAGTTGTTCCGCGACGGCCTGCTCGCGCTCGGGATCAGCCTGCTGATGATCCTGGTCTATATCTGGTTCCGCTTTGAATGGCAGTTCGCCGTCGGCGCCGTGGTGACGCTGATCCTGGACGTCACCAAGGCCGTGGGCTTCCTGGCGGTCACGCGAATCGAGTTCGACCTGGTGATGGTGGCGGCGATTCTGACGGTGATCGGCTATTCCACCAACGACAAGGTCGTGGTGTACGACCGGGTTCGCGAGAATTTGCGCAAATACAAGACAATGCCCCTGCGCGCGTTGATCGACCAGTCGATCAACGAGACGTTGAACCGCACGCTCGGCACTTCCATGACGGTGTTCCTCGCCAGCCTGCCGCTGGCGCTGTTCGGTGGCGCCTCGATCTCCGGTTTCGCCTGGGTGATGCTGTTCGGCATCGTCGTCGGCACCTCCTCGTCGATCTTTATTGCCGCACCCATCCTGCTGTTTTTGGGTGAGAACCGGCTGCGGCGGGACAATGCACCGGTGGCCGAGCGGGTGCCCGACCCGGCATTGGCACGCCCGGCAGGCGGCAAACCCAAGGCACGCTGACCCCGGCTAGCGCGCGTCCACCATCCCGGCCGCCGCTCCACGAGCGAAAAAATGGATCCGTCAGCGGAATAACGCATAAGTAAACAGGTGTCATGAGACACGGTTCAATTTATACGATATTCTTGCTTCATGGACACGGATCTTTTTTCAGCAATGGTGACGGCAAACGGCTCGGCTACCTCCGATTGGATAGCGGCGAGCGCGTCGGCGCCTCTGCGCCTGCTCGTGGTTGGCGCCAACCAGCGCTGGACGCGCGTGGTGGCGGCGGCGGCGGCTCGGCTGAATGCCGTGGCGGTGGACACCGCCGGCAACTCGCGGGCAGCGCTGGCGCGCGTGCTGACGGCATCGCCGCCCTATTCGCTGGTGCTGCTGCAGGCCAGGCGCGCGGACACCGAAATCGACGCGCTGGCCGACCTGACGGCCGGCGATGCCGGCTCGGGGACCGGGCTGCTGCTGCTGGGCGATGCCGGACGGGCGCTGCCAGGCAGCATCGTCGTCGAGCAGGCCAATCGCGCGGCGCTCAACCGGGCGCTGGACCAGCATTCCCGCGACGCGGACGGCACGCCGCCCCCCACGCTGACCCGGGCCGAGATGGTGGCCGCGCTGAACGGCCCGGCGCTGAGGCTGCGCTATCAACCCGTCATCCGGCTGTCGGACCAGCAACCCACCGGGCTGGAAGTGCTCGCCCGGCTGGATCATGCAGCCCTGGGCATGCTGTCCGCGGAGCATTTCATCCCGCAGATGGAAGCCGCCGGCCTTTCCCGGCTGCTCACCCGGATCATGATCACCCGGGCGATGCAGGAGGCATGCGCCCACGGTCTGACCCGCCTCGGGCTGCGGATCGGGCTGAATGTGCCGCTGAACGTGCTGCTGATGCCGGAGACGTTCGAACTGCTGGAAACCCAGCGCCAGCAATGCGCCATACCCGCTTCGCAGATCGTGATCGAGCTGACCGAGACCCAGCCGGTCCGGGATCTGGACACCCTGCGCGGCGTCGTTCGGCGGTTGAACGAGTTCGGCTACCGCGTGAGCATCGACGACGCCACGCCGGAAATGACGAATACCGCGGCATTGCTGGAGATGGAATTCGCCTCGGTGAAATTCGACAAATCCGTGGTGCAGCAAGCCAGCTACGACCCCGACAGCAGGAGCTTCATCGAACGCACCGTGAAGATCGCCAGGGAGGCCGGCATCCAGACCATCGCCGAAGGCATCGAGGATACCGAGCACCTGGAACTGATGCACGCATTGGGCGTGGACAGCGCGCAGGGCTTTCGCATCGCCCGCCCCCTGCCCGCCGGCGCGGTGAAACTATGGCTCGAAGCCAGGCAGCAATCCGCTTTGCCGCGCGGTTGAGCCCGTCCGGCGCGCAGCGACCGGTTCCGGCATGAACGACAGGCCATCCATGAACGACAGGCCATCGGACGACCCGAACGCGCTGCGCTCCGGCGAGGCGGCCGTCGAGCTGCCGGCGCGTACCGATGCCGGCATCTATTTCATCGGCACCATCCCCACCCCGTGGCGGCTGCGCAGCGAATGTCCTAAGCGCGGCACCCCGGACGGGCCTGTCTGCTCGATCGTGGTCGACGAACGCTGGCGCGCGGCGCTGACGGGCCTCGCTTCGCACCGGCGCATTCAGGTATTGTACTGGATGCATGAGGCGCGCCGCGACCTGGTGCTGCAGACCCCTTTCCGCACCGAACAGACGACCGGCACCTTCGCCCTGCGCTCGCCGGTGCGGCCGAACCCGATTGCCTCCTCGATCGTCGATCTCGTGGATATCGATGGGACGGTCCTGCGCGTACGCGGCCTCGACTGCCTCGACGGCACAAGGCTGATCGACCTCAAACCGGATCGCGCCGCCGCCGGCGAGTAGGGCCGGCCTCCCGCCCACCAGGGGCCGGTAGACTACCGGGCTGCGCTTCGCTATATCCATTCAGGAATAACGAAGCGGAGGAGCCGATGGATTTCGGGCCGAACGACGCCCTGCCCCTGGAAGGCCGGGAACTGACCAACTGGGCCGTGCTGCCAGGGGGCAATCAGATCCGCCTCGAATTCATCGCCGCCGGCGGGCGAACCCACGCGATCATCCTGCCGTTCGATGCCCTGTCCGGTCTGCTGATGACGTTGCCGCGCATGCTGCAGGCCGCGCTCGACGCCCGTTTCGACGACAGCTCGCTGCGCGTCGTGCAGTTCCTCAGCACCTGGCAGCTCGAACGCGCCTGGGGCGACGACAACCTGATCCTGAAACTCGGCACGAAGGACGGCTTCGAGGTTGCCTTCGCGATGAACGACGAGGACGCCGGCACCCTCGGCGCAGCGCTGGCGGCAACGCCGCAAGAGACCAGCCCGGAAACAAGTCCAAGTTTGGCAAGGAGACCGCACTGATGAACATCATGACCGAGATACACCCCTTCCTCGACGGCAAGGCGAAACGCATGCTGATCGGCGGCAAGTGGCTGGAAGCCGCTTCCGGCAAGACCTTCGAGACCTTCAATCCCGCCACCGGCGAATTGCTGGCCCATGTCGCCGAGGGCGACGCCGAGGACATCGACCGCGCGGTCGCCGCGGCGAGGGAAGCGTTCAAGGGCCCCTGGAGCAAGTTCAAGCCGGCGGAACGTCAGCGCCTGCTGCTGCGCCTGGCTGATCTGGTGGAACGCGATATCGAGGAGCTGGCGGCGCTCGATACGCTCGACATGGGCGCGCCGATCAGCCGCACCCGCAACAACCGCCAGCGCGCCGTCGGCATGCTGCGCTTCTATGCCGGCATGGCCACCGCCCTGCACGGCGAAACCATCGACAACTCGCTGCCCGGCGAATACGTGTCCTTCACGCTGAAGGAACCGGTCGGCGTGGTCGGCGCCATCATTCCGTGGAACGGCCCGCTGACCGCGACGATCTGGAAGATCGGCCCGGCGCTCGCCACCGGCTGCACCGTGGTGCTGAAACCCGCCGAGGAGGCGCCGCTGACATCGTTGCGCCTGGCGGAATTGTGCCTGGAAGCCGGCGTGCCACCCGGCGTGGTGAACGTCGTGCCAGGCTTCGGCGAGACCGCCGGTGCCGCGCTGGCCGCGCATCCGGACGTGGACAAGGTGGCGTTTACCGGATCGCACCTGACCGGCCAATCGATCATCCGCGCCTCCGCCGGCAACCTGAAGCGGGTGTCGCTGGAACTCGGCGGCAAGTCGCCGGACATCGTGTTCGCCGACGCCGACCTGAACCAGGCGGTGCCCGGCTCCGCGATGGCGGTGTTCGCCAATTCGGGCCAGATCTGCAGCGCCGGCACGCGGCTGTTCGTCGAACAGAAGATCTACGACGAGTTCGTCGGCCGCGTGGCGGAGTTCTCCAGGACCCTGCGCGTGGGCGACGGCCGCGATCCGGAAACCCAGGTCGGCCCGCTGGTGTCGCGCGAGCAGCTGGACCGGGTGACCGGATATCTCAGCATCGGCCGGCAGGAAGGCGCCAACCCGCTATCGGGCGGCGAACGCCTGACCGACGGCGCGCTGGCCAATGGCTACTTTGTGCCCCCCACGGTGTTCGCCGGCGTGCGCGACGACATGCGCATCGCCCAGGAGGAAATCTTCGGTCCGGTCATCTCGGCCATTCCGTTCACCGATATCGACGAAGTGATCGAGCGCGGCAACAACACGCAGTTCGGCCTGGGCAGCGGCATCTGGACGCGCGACGTCGGCAAGGCACACCGCCTGGCCCGAAGCATCCGCGCCGGCTCGGTGTGGATCAACTGCTACCAGGCAATGGACCCCGCGGTGCCGTTCGGCGGCTACAAGATGAGCGGCTACGGCCGGGAATCCGGCGTGCAGCACCTGGAAGAATACCTGAACGTGAAATCGGTCTGGATCAAGACCGACTGATACCAATCGCGTCGGGGAATGACGGGATCCAAGTAAGGCCAGGGGGCAAAGCCCCCTGGCCTTCTTCGATGCCTCAACCACCAGGCGCGTTGCTGCGGCTGCCGGTCCAGACTTCGCGGTAGAGGGCGGTGATTTCCGCCTTTTCGGGCACGCGGGGGTTGTTGCCGGGGCTGCCGGAAGCCAGGGCCTGCTCGGCCATCAGGTCCAGCTTGCCGTTCCAGATGGCCTCGTCGATGCCATAGGCCGCGGGCGTCGGCACGCCGAGATCGGCGTTCAGTTGTTCCAGGCCGCTGACCAGCTTGGCGGCGGCGATCGTGTCGGTATCGGTGAGCGCGGCGAAGCCGGCGCGGCGGGAGGCTTCGGCGTAGCGGGCTTCGGCGGCGCCGACCGAGAAGCGGGTGATGGCCGGCAACAGCATGGCGTTGGACAGACCGTGCGGCACGTGGAAATGCGCGCCGATCGGCCGGGACATGCCGTGCACCAGGGCGACCGAACTGTTGGAGAACGCCAACCCCGCCTGGGTGGCGCCGAGCATCATCGCGTCCCGCGCCTCGGCGTTGCGCGGCTCGGCGTAGGCGGTGCGCAGATGCTTGCCGATCAGCTCCATGGCGGCCAGCGCCAGCGCGTCGGAGAACGGATTGGCGCGCTTGGAGACATAGGCCTCGAGCGCATGGGTCAGGCTGTCGACGCCGGTATCGGCAGTGGTGCGCGGCGGCACGGTGAAGGTGAGCTCATAATCCACGATGGCGGCAAGCGGCAGGGCGCCGAGGCCGGCGATCAGCATCTTCTCGTCGCGCTCATGGTCGGTGATGACTGTGAAGCGGGTGCATTCGCTGCCGGTGCCGGCGGTGGTGGGAATGGCGATGACCGGCATCGCGCCGCGGTCGGCCTGGAACGGCACCTTGTAGTCGCGCATCTTTCCGCCACCGACCGCCAGAATGGCCATCGCCTTGGCGGTGTCGATCGGCGAGCCGCCGCCGAAACCGATCAGGCAGTCGTACTCGCCGGCGCGGATTGCGGTCAGGCCGTTCTCGACAATGGTGTCGGTCGGTTCCGGGATGGTGTCGCTGAAAACGGTGGCGGTTATGCCGGCTTCCGCCAGGGGTTCCAGGCAGCGTTGCACCAGGCCGGAGGACACCATGAACGGGTCGGTGACGACCAACGGCCGGGACAGGCCGAACTTGGCCAGCACTTCGGCGAGTTGGCGGATTGTGCCGCCGCCGACCAGCATCATGCGGGGCGAGGCGATGTTGGCGATCATTTGGTTCCTCCCGGTCTGTCCTCAGGCGTGGTCCGCCTGGCTGCGCCGTGCTGCATACAGCGCCAGGCGCTTCGCCGCCATCGGGGGCATCCGGCTGGCCGCGGCGCGGTCCCCGGCGGGCGGCAGTTCGGCGGCTCGGTGACAAGCGGTCAGGTGGCCCTCGCCGGTGGCACGCAGCGCCGGCGCTTCCTGGCGGCAGCGCTCGATGGCGAACGGGCAGCGTGTGTGGAAGCGGCAGCCGGCGGGCGGGTTCATCGGGCTCGGAACATCGCCGCCCGGGATCTGCCGGGCGCCGACGCGGTGCGGGTCCGGCCGGGGGATCGCCGATAGCAGCGTGCGCGTATAGGGGTGGCTGGGTTCGGCGAACAGCTTGTCCTTGGCGGCGATTTCAACGATCTGGCCGAGATACATCACCGCCACCCGGTCGGCGACGTGCTTCACCACGGCAAGGTCGTGAGCGATGAACAGATAGGCGAGGCCGAGCCGGGTCTGCAGATCCTTCAGCAGGTTCACCACCTGGGCCTGGATGGACACATCCAGCGCCGAGACCGGCTCGTCGCAGACGATCAGGGCCGGCTCCACCGCCAGGGCCCGCGCGATGCCGATGCGCTGGCGCTGACCGCCGGAGAATTCATGCGGGTAGCGCTGCGCGTGGTAGGGCGCGAGGCCGACCAGCCCAAGCAGCTCGGCGACGCGGGCCCGGCGGGCGGCCCGATCGCCCATGCGATGCAGGATCAGCGGTTCTTCCAGGATCTGGCCGATGGTCATGCGCGGATTGAGCGAGGCGAAGGGATCCTGGAACACGATCTGCAGGCGCCGGCGCAGCGCGCGCAGCGCCGCACCTTCCAGCCGGGTGATGTCGTTTCCCTCGAAATGGATGCTGCCGGAAGTCGGCTCTATCAGGCGCAGCGCCAGGCGGGCGGTGGTGGATTTGCCGCAGCCGGACTCGCCGACCAATGCCAGGGTCTCCCCTGGGAACAATTGAAACGACACGCCGTCCACCGCGCGCACCACGCCAGCCCCGGCACCGCCAAAGATGCCGGGGGCGCCGGCGAAGTGGCGGGTGAGATCGCGAACCTCGAGCAGCGGCGCGCTCATCTCGCCAGCACCTCCACCGGGGCGCGCAGGCAGGCCACCTCATGTTCCCGGCCGATCGGGCGAAGCGCGGGATCCTGCGCCACGCAGCCAGCATCGGCAAACACGCAGCGGGGGTGGAAGCGGCAGCCTGCCGGCAGGTCGAAGGGTGGCGGGACGGTGCCCTCGATCGCCAGCAGGCGGGGGCGGCTCTCCTCGATCCGCGGAATGCTGCCGAGCAGGCCGAGGGTGTACGGGTGCTGCGGGTCGTCGAAGATATCGGCACCCTTGGCACGCTCGACCACGCGGCCGGCATACATCACCGCGACCTCGTCGGCCATTTCCGCGACGACACCGAGGTCGTGCGTGATCAGCACGATCGCCATGCCGGTCTGCTGCTGCAGATCGCGCAGCAGGTCCAGGATCTGCGCCTGCACGGTGACATCCAGCGCCGTGGTGGGCTCGTCGGCGATCAGCAGATCGGGCTCGCAGGCCAGCGCCATGGCGATCATCACCCGCTGGCGCATGCCGCCGGAGAGCTGGTGGGGGTATTTGTCGAACTGCCGCGCGGGCGTGGGCAGGCGCACGCGCTCGAGTGCCGCGACGGCGCGGGCCTTCACGGCGGCGGCGGAGCCGGACCGGTCATGCGCGCGGATCGCCTCGACGATCTGGTCGCCGATGGTAAAGACCGGGTTCAGGCTGGTCATCGGCTCCTGGAAGATCATCGCAATGCGACGTCCGCGAATGGCCCGCATCCCGGCCGGCGACAGCGTCCGCAGGTCCTGGCCGTCGAACAGGATCCGCCCGGCGGCGATGCGTCCGGGCGGCGGAACCAGACGCATGACGGAGAGCGACAGGACGGACTTGCCGCAGCCGCTTTCACCGACGATGCCGAGCGTGCGGCCCCTGGCGACCGAGACCGAGACGCCGTCCACGGCGGCGATCTCCCCCTCGCCGCTAGGAAAGACGGTGCGCAGGCCTTGTATAGCCAGCAGCGGCTCCGCCGCGGGCGTCAGCGGGGCCTGCTCCCGGTCCGTGCCGGTCGTCAGCTACGATAATCCGGCTTGTCGTTCTCGATCAGGCGCAGCGCGGCTTCCCAGGCGAAGGCGATGTGTTCCTCGGTCTGGTTGGCGAACTGCGCGCGCGCGTGCTCGCAAACTTCCTTCGGCGGGATGACGAGTTCCGCCCCGCCCGACATCGCCGCGACCTGCGCCTGGCAGGCGCGTTCCAGCGTGTAGAGCGTCAGGAACGCCTCGCCGACAGACTTGCCGCCGACCAGCAGGCCGTGGTTGCGCAGAATCATCGCGGAGTAATTGCCGAGATCGGCGACCAGGCGTTCCCGCTCGTCCAGATCCAGCGCGATGCCTTCGTAACCATGATAGGCTATGTTGTTGTAGAACTTCATGGATTGCTGCGACAGCGGCAGCAGGCCCTGCTTCTGCGCGGAAACGGCGATGCCCGAGGCGGTATGGGTATGGGCCACGCACATCAGGTCCTCGCGGGCCATGTGGATCGCGGAATGGATGGTGAAGCCGGCGGCGTTGACGCGCTTGGACTTGCCCGCACCTTCCTCGACGATGTTGCCCTCGAGGTCGATCTTCACCAGGTCCGAGGCGCGCATTTCATGGAAATGGACACCGTATTTGTTGATCAGGAAATGATGCTCCGGCCCGGGAATGCGGGCGGACAGATGAGTGTAGATGAAATCCGTCATCCGGTAATGCGCGACGAGGCGATACAGCGCCGCGAGGTCGCAGCGGATCTGCCATTCCTGTTCCGAAACGCCATGCAGGGAGGCCTGGGAGGAGGCGACGTTCATATCGGGGGTTCCTTTGCCGGGGCTGGGAGGATCATCGGTCCTTGGCGGGCGCGGCGTCAAGAAAACGGGCCGCCGGGGTCGTGTCTCCACTTGAATGTCCGCCCCGGGCCAAGGGCCAAGCAAAGAGGAATGTCCGCCGTCTCCAAGCGTGCCATGGCAAGATCCGGAGTGCACCAATGCGACGATGCGGCCAGTCTACCGGGCCAGGCAGAGAGGGATGCAGAGATGACAACGGGTAGAGGGCCGGTCATGGGCGGTCGGGAATGGGCCATGCTGTTGGGCCTCGCCGTGGTCTGGGGCGGATCGTTCTTCTTCAACGGCGTGGCCGTACGCGAGCTGCCATCCCTCACCCTGGTCTGGCTGCGGGTGGCCGTCGCCGCGGCAACCCTGCTGTTGCTGCTGCGACTGCTCGGACAGCGGATGCCGCGGGAAGGCCATGTATGGACCGCGTTCTTCGGCATGGCGGTGCTCAACAACGTGCTGCCCTTCGTGTTGATCGTTTGGGGTCAGCACCGCATCGCCAGCGGCCTCGCCTCGATCTTGAACGCGACCACACCGCTGTTCACCGTGCTGGTCGCGCACCTGCTCACACCCGACGAGAAGCTGACCCCGCTCAAGGCGGCGGGCGTGGCGGTCGGCTTCGCCGGCGCGGCCGTGATGATCGGTCCCGACGCGCTCGGCGGTGTGGGGACGGACGTGCTGGCGCAGATCGCCTGCCTCGTGGCGGCGCTCTCCTACGCGTTCGCCGGAACCTTCGGTCGCAGATTCCGGCGCATGAACGTGCCGCCGCTCGCCACCGCCGCAGGACAGGTGAGCGCCTCCACCCTGTTGCTGCTGCCCGTCGCGCTGCTGGTGGACCGGCCATGGGAATTGTCCATGCCGCACGCAACGACATGGGGCGCGGTCCTGGGGGTGGGGCTGCTCTCCACGGCACTCGCCTACGTGCTGTATTTCCGCATCCTGGCCGCAGCCGGGGCGACCAACCTGCTGCTGGTCACCTTCCTCATTCCCGTCAGCGCCATATGGCTCGGCGTACTCGTGCTGGGCGAAACGCTGCTGCCCCGGCATTTCGTCGGCATGGCGTTGATCGGCGGCGGCCTGGCCTGCATCGACGGACGGCTGCCGCGATGGCTCCTGCGCCGCCGCGGCGTAGGCACTGTCGCGTAATCTGGATCGGCGTCCGGCCGCGCCGACGGCGTCAGTGCGGAGCCGCCGATGACGCCGCTTCCGGCTGATTATGCGTGGCAAAGCGCTCCACCATCGTGGCGCTGGCGGCATTGAGGCCGACCACCTCTACCGGGCACCCATGCCGGCGGGCCTTCAGCACCACGCGATCAAGCGCGCCGACGGCCGAGATATCCCAGAAATGGGCGGCCCCCACATCGATCACGATCCGGTCCACCGGCTCCAGCACGTCGATCGCCTCGGAAAAAATGCCGGCGGAGACGAAGAACACCTGCCCTTCCACCAGGTAGGTCCGCACCCGCCCGTCGGGCGACAGCGTGGAGGTGACCCGGCTGAGGCGCGAGACCTTGCCAGCGAAGAACACGCCCGACAGCAGCACGCCCACCAGCACTCCCTTGGCCAGATCGGCCGTTGCCACCACGGTTCCGACCGTCGCCAGCATCACCACCGAGGACGGCAGCGGATTGCTGCGCAGCCGGGCGATCGACCGCCAGGAGAACGTGTTGACCGACACCATGATCATCACCGCGGTCAATGCCGCGACCGGCACGATGGCCAGCAGGTCCTGCAACGCCACCAGCAGCACCAGCAGGAACACGCCGGCGACCAGCGTGGACAGCCGGCCCCGGCCGCCTGACGACACGTTGATCACGGACTGGCCGATCATCGCGCAGCCGCCCATGCCGCCGAACACCGCGGAGGCCATGTTGGCGATGCCCTGCCCGACGCATTCGCGGCTCTTGCCGCTCGGCGTGTCCGTCATGTCATCGACGATCTGCGCCGTCAGCAGTGATTCGAGCAGCCCGACGGCGGCGAGGGTCAACGACACCGGCAACAGGATCCGCAACGTCTCCAGCGTGAACGGCACCGCGGGCAGGCTGAACCCCGGCAACGCCGACGGCAACTCGCCGAGTTCGGCCACGGTGCGCACATCCAGTCGGAACACGACGGTGATCGTGGTCAGCACCGCGATCGCCACCAGCGGCGAGGGAATGGCCCGGGTGAGGTAGGGAAACAGATAGATGATCGCCAGCCCGAGCGCGATCAGCGCGTAGGTGGCGGGCGGCACGTGCACGAGCTCCGGAATCTGCGCCAGGAAGATCAGGATCGCCAGAGCGTTGACGAAGCCGGTCATCACGGATTGCGACACGAAACGCATCAGCCGGCCCAGCTTGAGGATGCCGGCGAGGATCTGGAATACGCCCATCAGGATGGTCGCCGCGAACAGGTACTGCACGCCGTGGTCATGCACGAGGCCGGTCATCAGCACGGCCGTCGAAGCGGTGGCCGCGGAGATCATCGCCGCCCGTCCGCCGGTGAACGCGATCACGCAGGCGATCACCACCGAGGCATACAGGCCGACTTTCGGGTCCACGCCGGCGATCACCGAAAAGCCGATCGCCTCGGGGATGAGCGCCAGGGCGACGACGATACCGGACAGGATGTCGGCCCGCGGATTGGAAAACCATTCGCGCAGGAAGGCAGGGTTTCTGGTCATGAGGAAATGGGTCCGCAATGCACGTGCATACAAGCCGCACAGATCGGGGCCGCACAGATCGCAGCCGCACCCGATCGGGCGGGAAGCACTGTCGTGTCTGATGCGTTATCCGGCGGATTGGCGGCCGGAAGAGCCACCCGGATTTTCACCGGGTCCGGGCGAATGACCGACGCTACCGCCCGGCTTGTCGCAATGCAACATGAACGTCACGGCCCGCACCCCGCAGCGGCCGGCGGCCGGTCAGCGGGTCAGCGGGTCACCAGCGACGCGATCAGCCCGTTCGCCGCCTGCGCCAGCGCGGCGAACATGCCGAAATCGACGCGGTTGACCGCGACGAACACACCGACGCCGCTGCCGGGAGCGAAGGCGGCATAGGTCATGAAACCGGCGCCGCCGCCGGCCTTCTGCACGATCAGCGGGAACTGGCCATGCGCCGCCATGACCACCCAGCCGAGGGCAAGGCCGGTCATCGGTCCGGCCTCGTCGAAGCCGATCGCCGCCGCCAGGGCCTGGCGCGGATAGTAGACCGCGTGGCTGAGCAGCAGGTCCGGATCCCGCTGCCGGAGGTTATGGCGCAGCCACACCGCCATGTCGGCGCCGGTGCTGTACAGCCCGCCGCTGCCGGCGGTGGCGCGCGTGTCCAGGCAAGGCGCCGGCGGCGCAATGCCGGTGCCGATCATCAGTCGTTGGCACTGCTCCAGACTCGGGCTGACGCCGGTGTCGGTCATGCCCAGCCGGGCGGTGACGCGGGCGGCGAGCAGCTCCGGATAGGGTTGTTTCGCCGCGGTTTCCAGCGCATCGGCCAGCAGGTCGAAACCGACATTGGAATAGGCGGCCACGCTTCCGGGCGCCCAGCCGAGGGTCTGCTTCGGAAGCCAGGCCCAGCGGTCCGCGCGGGTGGGCCAGGTGAATTGCGGCTTGTCCGGGGCGAAACCGATCTCGCGCGGCAGGCCGCCGGTATGGGTCGCGAGTTCGAGCAGCGTCATGTCGCGACCGTCGCGCGCCGGAACCCGGGCATCCCCGGCATACCGCTGCAGCGGGTCGGTCAGCCGGACCGTGCCATCGTTCACCAGCGAGGCGAGCACCTCGGTCGTGAACACCTTGCTGATGGAGCCGAGCCGCAACAGGCTATGCGCGTCCGGTTCGCGGTTGTTGCCTTTCTCGGTCTCGCCATAGCCGGCAACGATGCTGTCCTCGCCGCGAACGACGGCAAGGACCATGCCTGGCGCACCGGATTCCAGCCACATCGCCGGGCCGGCGAGGCCGATGGCTTCCTGCAACAGGCTGTCGGCGCGCGCCGGCAACGCCAGCAGGAAGAACGCCAGAACGAATAACGCGCTGCGCATCGCACGCCCCTTACATCGGATTCTTCCTTGGCGCCGCTGCGTTCCCGCAGGAACGAATCGGCGGTGGAGGGGGCGCAAGCCCACTCGCAGCGGCTAGTGGATTTCGCCCGAGGTCTTCAGCGCCGCACGCAGCTTGTCCGGGGTGAAGCCAGGCGCGCGGCAGATATCGAGGATCACCTTCTCCCGCCGGGTCAGCAGCTCGATCGCGGCCGGCAGCTTCTTCACGGCGTCGGCCGGAATGACCACCGCGCCATGGAAATCGGCGTGGATGACGTCGTCATGCGACACCTGCATGCCGAACACGTTCACCGGCTCTCCGAAGGTGACCATGTGCACATGGGCATGGCTCGGCCCGACGCGGCCGCCGATCATCTGAAACCCGGGGGCCCAGGCATCGAGGTCGCGGAACGAGCCGTTGGTGACGCAGCCGAGCGCGCCAAGCGCCTTGTGCACGGTGGAGTTCACTTCGCCCCAGAACGCGCCATAGCCGGGCTTGTCGTCGATGTCCTGCAGCACGACGACGGTGGGAAGGTCGGATTTGCCGACATAGTCGTACCAATCCATCCGCTCGGTGACCTTGCTGCGCGGGGCTTCCCTGGCGCGGATCATGCCGACCCGGGCGAGGCCGACCATCGGCTTGGCGCTGCGGTCAAGCGCCACCATCGGCTCCACGGTGAAGCCGATCGCGCGGCGTTCCGGGTTGGTCAGTTCGAGGCCGTTGCAGATGGTGGGCGTGTCCCACTGAGTGAGGACGTCCAGGTCAGCCTGGGTGAAGGGCCGTTCGGCCATGGCGGAGTCTCCTCGGTGTTTTGAAATGCCAGTGTCGCCCGCGCCGCGGTTTTGGGCAACGCGGGCGGCCGCCGGCGGGGCATTTCCGTTGCGATCTTGAAGAGTTGGTGAAATCCCGCCTGAGCGCGGCTCCTATGCGGCACCCAAGATTGAGATTGCAGCCAGATCCGCTATAGGGAGACCTTTAGTTATCAGGGACCGCCCGTGCAGGATACTCTTACCGATCGCCTGGCCAAGCAGAAGACCGCAGCCGACAACGCCAGACAGGCCTATGTCCAGGCCATGCAGGAGCGCAACGCCAAGATCGACGCCGAGAACCTGCGCAACCGCGTGCCGCGCGCCACCGCGTTCGTCACCGGGCTGCGCAACGAGATCGTCCGCAAGATCAGCCAGATGGCCAAGCAGCGGAAGAAGCAGCAGATGGTCGATGACGCGCTCGGCCCGTTCCCGGTGCCGAAGGAATTCGACGGCACCAAGGGCGCCGACCGCGACCTGCGTCAGCCCGAGGACACCGCCCACGCGGTCTGGGCCGAGTTCGTCAAATGGGGAGCCGATAACGGCCTGCACATCGAGATGTTCGCGGCCAGCCCAACCACCACGTCGGTTCGCGTCACCGCCGGCTGAGCGGACAGGGGCACCGGCGATGCAGCGCATTTCCAACCCCCTGCTCGCGGTGCTCCTGGTCCTGATGCTGGCATTCACCCTCGGGGCCTGTTCGTCCGACGGCGGCGGCTACCATGCGCCGCGTTCCGGCGCCTATGTGGGCGGGGCCGCCGGTCTGGGCCAGACCGGCGACGACAATGTCCGCCTCCAGAGCGGGGACCGCTGATTCCCGCTACAGGCGAATGCGGTGCTCCACCGGCACCGCGCGGCAATCCATCTCGTATTCCAGACCCAGCACCGGCGGACGGGCAAAATGCCAGCACAGCCCGTGCTGCGCGGCGCCGCGGCGCACGATCTCGTCGGCCAGGAACGGATACAGATCGTGCACGGTGTAGACCTGCGCCGCCGAGATGTCCGCCCAGCCCGCATCCAGCGCCGCCATCCGGCTTTCCATCCGGTTCAGCACGAACACCCCCTTCTCGCGCATTGCCGATGCGCCGGTCTCGCCGAAACGGATTGTGCGCTCGCGGTAGGAAGCATGTCCCTCCTCCGCCTCCCCGCTGCCGGCGATCACGAAGGAGCCTGACGCGCCGGCCAGCTTGCGGGTGAAGCAGAAGGCGTGAAACCCCGGCTCCGACGGCTTGTGCAGCTCGGCGCAGACATTGCTGCGCGCGACAGGGTTCTTGACGCCCTGCATCACGCCCCAGCGTTCCAGTGTGCCGACATAGTCGCGGTTGAAGGCGATGAAGCCGTCCTCGGTGAACGGGGCCGGGGAGCGCAGTTCGCAGGCGCAGAACCCCGCCAGCTTCAGGCGCTGATCGGCAAAGAACCGCTCGATGAACGCGAACCCTTCCGTCAGCGCTACCGGGCGCATGAACTCCACCCGCTCGATCCGGTGGCCATCCAGCGCCCGCACCCCGGCGGAATACTGGAACACGCGGGGGATGTAGCGAAATCCGCCGGCGGGCACGTCGATGGTTGGCACGTCGATGGTGGTGGCCGTCATAGCGCCGCTCCCTGCCCGCCGGCCGATCAGGCCGGACTATTCCACGTTCAGCAATTCCACGTCGAAGACCAGCGTCGCGTTCGGCGGAATGACGCCGCCGGCGCCGCGCGCGCCGTAGCCGAGCTCCGGCGGGATCACCAGCGTGCGCTGGCCGCCGACCTTCATGCCGGCCACGCCCTGGTCCCAGCCGCGGATCACCTGGCCGGCACCGAGCGCGAAGCGGAACGGGTCGCCGCGGTCGCGCGAGCTGTCGAACTTTCTGCCCTTGTTGTCCGCAGCGGACGGATCGAACAACCAGCCGGTGTAGTGCACGACGACATTCCGGCCGCTTTCGGCCAGGGCGCCTGTGCCCAGTTTGATATCGGTGTTGCCATCGGTCATCTGCGCGGTTCCCATTGCTGACTGCGCAGCGGTTCTAGCCGTCCGGCCCGGCCCTGTTAAGGCCGCCGCCCCTGGCATGGCGATTGCGTGGCTCCCGGGTCACCTCCCCGAACCGCATGGTGGAACGCAATGCCGTCCCCTCGCCTGTCCCGACGCTCCGTGCTGCGGACCGCCGCACTTTCCCTGGCCCTGCCGGCCGTTGCCCGGGGTACCCAGTAAGAGAAAGCACTTAACGCAGATGAAGGCAGATGCACGCCGAACACGCAGATGGTTCGGCGCGGTTCAATTGCATCTGATGCAAATTGTCCAGCGCCTCTCGACCACGCAACTGGCCGCCATAGGGATGAGGCCTTGATAGAGAGGGACAAATTTTGTCTGAACAATAAGTGTGCATGATTCAGGCGAAATTGCATGTTCGGTCCGACATTCGGGCTTTCTTTTCGGCGAATGCTCTTCATGTGGGCAGTTTTGTCTCCGTTCAGGGTAAGCACGCACTGGACATTCCGCATTGCAACAGAACAGTATCGCGAGCTGGAGAGGGCGCATTCGGCGCCGATCACAGGGAGACCCAACATTATGAAGCGGCGCGACTTTCTGAAAACCGCGGCTGCCGCTGGCGCCACGCTGGCAGCCCCGGCCATTGCCTCCGCGGCATCCAACTCCCTGATTTTCGTCCCGCAGGCCGACTTGGCCGTGCTCGATCCGGTCTGGGCCACCGCCTATGTCACCCGCAATCACGCCTTCCTGGTGTTCGACACGCTGTTCGGCATCGACGAAAACTACCAGCCGCAGCCGCAGATGGTGGACGGCTACACCGTCGAGAATGACGGCAAGCTCTGGATGCTGACGCTGCGCGAGGGGCTGAAATTCCATGACGACACGCCGGTCCTGGCGCGCGACGCCGTGGCCAGCATCCGGCGCTGGGCGTCGCGCGACGCATTCGGCGGCTCGCTGCTGGCGGTGACCGACGAGCTCTCGGCGCCCTCGGACCGCGTCATTCGGCTTCGCCTCAGCAAGCCCTTCCCTGCCTTGCCGCTGGCCATGGGCAAGGGCAGCAACACGATGCTGCCGGTCATGCCCGAGCGGCTGGCCAACACCCCGGGCACGCAGCAGGTGACGGAAATGACCGGCAGCGGCCCGTACCGTTTCATCGCCGATGAGCGCGTCCCCGGCTCGCGCGCCGTCTATCGGAAGTTCGAAGGCTACGTCCCCCGCTCGGGCACGCCGAGCTTCACCACCGGCCCGAAGATCGCCAATATCGAGCGGATCGAGTGGAAAACGATCCCCGACGCCGCCACCGCCGCCGCCGCGCTGCAATCGGGCGAGATCGACTGGTGGGAGCAGCCGACCGCCGACCTGATACCGGTGCTGAAGCGCAGCAAGGACATCACCACGGAGGTCATCGACCGCGCCGGCAATATCGGCTTTCTCCGCCTCAACAGCCTCTATCCGCCATTCGACAAGCCGGCGGTGAAGGCGGCCCTGTTGGGCGCCGTCGACCAGGCCGATTTCATGAATGCCGTCGTCGGCACCGACCCCGAGATGTGGCGCGACAAGGCAGGCGTGTTCACCCCCGGCACGCCGCTCGCCAGCGAGGTCGGCATGGAGGTGCTGACCAGCAAGCGAGACTACGACAAGGTGAAACGCGACCTCGCCACCGCCGGTTACAACGGCGAGAAGATCGTGTTCCTGGCGGCCACCGATTTTCCGGCGATCAATGCGCTGTGCGAGGTGTCCGCCGACATGTTCCGCAAATGCGGCCTCAACGTCGATTACCAGGCGCTCGACTGGGGCACGGTGATCCAGCGGCGCAACAGCCAGGAGCCGCCGGACAAGGGCGGCTGGAACGCGCACTGCACCTACACCGCCGGCTATGATTGCCTGAACCCCGGCTCCAGCCCGTCGCTGAACGCCATCGGCCGCAAGGGCTTCGTCGGCTGGCCGACCAACGCCAGGCTGACGGAACTGCGCAACGCCTGGTTCGACGCGCCGGACCTGCCGACCCAGCAGCGCATCTGCCGCGACATCCAGACCGAGTTCTGGCACGACCCGCCCTATCTGCCGCTCGGCCAGTTCTTCCAGGCGACCGCCTATCGCCGCAACATCTCCGGCATTCCCCGCGGCTCCTTCAGCCTGTTCTGGAATATCCGCATGGCCTGAGGCGATCCCTCCCGCCCCGCAACCACTCCGCCAACAGCCGGAAGACCGCAAACACCCATGCCAGGCCATCCAGCAAGCGCCCATCCGGCAAGCATGCACGGGGCCAGCCACGCGCAGACGCCGCGGCCGCAATCCGCGTCCACCCGCGCCGAAATCCAAAGCCTGGTGCGCGGCCTGCATGCCCAACACGCCGGCAATTGCGCGGGCGCCGTTGCCGACTACATCCCGGAGCTCGCCAAGGTGCCGCCCGACCAGTTCGGCATCGCGGTGGCCAACAGCACCGGCGAGGTCGTCACCGCCGGCGACGCCGATGCCCCGTTCACGATACAGTCGGTATCGAAGGCACTGACCTTCGCCATGCTGCTCGACATCGCCGGACGGGAGGAGACCTATGCCGCGGTCGGCGTGCAGCCGAGCGGCGATCCGTTCAACGCGATCACCCTCGATCCCCGCACCAACCGCCCGTTCAACCCGATGGTCAACGCCGGGGCGATCGCCGTGGCCGGGCGGCTGCGCCAGCTTCTCGGCCCGTCGGCGTTCGACCAGGTGCTGGCGATGTTCAGCCATGCCGCCGGACGATGCCTGACGGTGGACCAGACAATCTTCGACTCCGAACACGAAACCGGTCACCGCAACCGCGCCATCGGCCATCTGCTGCGCGCCGCCGGCGTGTTCGAGGTGCCGGTGGACGAGGTGCTGGATCTCTATTTCCGCCAGTGCTCGATCATCGTCACCGCCCGCGATCTGGCGCTGATGGGCGCGACGCTCGCCAATCTCGGCGCCAACCCGGTCAGCCGGCGGGAGGTGTTCGGCATGGAGGCGGTGCGCGATACGCTGTCGGTGATGTTCACCTGCGGCATGTACGACGGCGCCGGCGACTGGGCCTGCCGGGTCGGGCTGCCGGCGAAAAGCGGCGTCGGCGGCGGCATCCTGGCGGTGGTCAATCGTCAGCTCGGCATCGGCGTGTTCTCGCCGCGGCTGGACATGGCGGGAAACTCGGTGCGCGGGCAGCTTTGCTGTGTCGGGCTCGCCGAGGAACTCGGCCTGCACGCCTTCGACAGCACCAACAGCGGCTCGAGTTTTCTGCACGGGCTGGCCAATCTCGGCTGAAGAATAGCGGGCGGAAGGGCCGGGACTATCGCGCCGCGCCATGCCCTGATACCCGGGGAAACAGAACAACATCGGGAGAAAACGCATGGCCCCTCGCATCGGATATCTGCTGCCGACGCGCGAAAGCATCATGGAAGGTCGGCCGCAGGCGGCGCCGTTGCTGGGGCTGGCGGAACGCGCAGAGGGGCTCGGCTACGATTCCATCTGGGTCGGCGACAGCGTTACCGCGCGCCCGCGCCATGACGCGATCACGCTGCTCGGCGCCGTCGCCGGGCGCACGCGGCGCGCGGCGCTGGGCACCGCGGTGCTGCTGCCGGCATTGCGCAATCCGGTGCTGCTGGCGCACCAGGTGGCCACGCTGGATCAGGTCTCCGATGGCCGCGTGATCCTCGGCGTCGGCATCGCCAGCGACGTTGCCAATATCCGCGCCGAATTCGAGGCCTGCGGCGTGCCCTGGGAGAAGCGCCTGGGCCGCATGATGGAAGGCCTGCGGCTGTGCCGCGCCTTATGGACCGGCGAGCCGGTCACCTGGGACGGCCGCTGGAAGATGCGGGACGCCGTGCTCGGACCGGTGCCATATCGCAAGGGCGGCCCGCCGATTTGGGTCGCCGGCTCTGCCGCGGCGGCGATCGAACGCGTCGGCAAGCATTTTGATGGCTGGTTCCCGAACGGGCCGAGCCCGGCGGAATATGCGCAGACCTGGAAAGCGATGCAGGAAGCGGCACGCACTGCCGGCCGTGACCCAGGAGGTCTCACCGGCGCCGCCTATGTCACGCTGGCGATCGACGACAACCAGGCGCGTGCGGACGCGCGCATCGACCAGTTCCTGCTGCACTATTACGGCCAGCCAGCGGAGCTGATGCGCCGCCGCCAGGCCTGCTTCGCCGGCTCGCTGGCCGGCGCGCGCGAATGGCTCGCTGCCTTCGCCGCCGCCGGCGCCGATCATTTCTGCCTCCGTTTCGCCGGCGAGCATGAACGCCAGCTCGACCTACTGGCTGGCATCGGCGGCGATCTGAAACGCTGAATGCCGGGGGCTTGAGCCGGCGCTAGGAACCACCGCCTAATGGGCGCAAGCGAAACGCGCCATACGAGACGCAAGAGAGGAACGCCCGATGATCGAGGAAACGCTGGACATCGCCACGCGGGACGGCGCGATGGAGACCTTCATCGTCCGCCCGGACCGCAACGCCCCCCATCCGGCCGTGTTCCTGCTGATGGACGCGCCCGGCATCCGCGAGGAACTGCGCGACATGGCCCGCCGACTGGCCACGGTCGGCTACTTCGTGCTGCTGCCGAACCTGTACTACCGCGCCGGCCGCGACACGATCTACGGTCCCGACGTGCTGGAAAAAGGCAGCGCCGAGCAGCAACGCATGCGCGCCGTCCGCACCAGGATGACCATCCCGCCGGTGATGGAGGATGTCGGCACGATGATCGCCTATGTCGACGCCCGGCCCGAGGTGAAGCCAGGCCCGGTCGGCGCGCATGGCTACTGCATGAGCGGCCCCTACGCGCTGGCCGCCGCCGCGCGTTACCCCGACCGCGTCGCCGCTGCGGCGTCGTTCTACGGCACCTGGCTGGTCAGCGAGAACGAGGAAAGCCCGCATCTGTCCTTCGGCAAGGTCAAAGGCGAGCTCTACATCTCCTGCGCCGAGCACGACGAGCTGGCGCCGCTGCCGATGGTCGAGCAGTTGCTTGGCCTGTTCAAGGCTTCGGGTGCGGCCGGCGAGCTGGAAATCCAGCCCGGCGTGCATCACGGCTTCGCCTTCCCGCAGCGCTGGTGCTACGATAAGCCCGCCGCGGAGCGGCATTGGGAGCGGCTGATCGCGCTGTATCGCCGCCGCCTCGGTTGAAACCATCGCCCATCAGCGGAGCAGGACCATGCCCTTGGACAGCAGCGGCGGCGGCAGACGGCGCACCGGCCTGAACGTGCTGGGCGGCATTTTGCAGCCCTGCTCGATCCAGCCGGTCACCGGCTTCTTCCGCGACGGCTGCTGCGCGACCGGGCCGGAGGATATCGGCAGCCACACCGTCTGCGCGGTGATGACCGTCGGCTTCCTGGCGTTCAGCCGTTCCCGCGGCAATGACCTCAGCACGCCGCTGACGCAATACGGCTTCCCCGGCCTGAAACCGGGGGACCGCTGGTGCCTCTGCGCGCCGCGCTGGCAGGAAGCCCTGGAAGCCGGCGCCGCGCCGCAGGTGGTGCTGCAGGCAACCGAAGCCTCGGCGCTGGATTATTGCGGCCTGGATGATCTGAAGGCGCACGCCGCGGACATAAACTGAACGGACATAAACTAATCGGCCTTCCCAGCACGGCCCAGCACCGCCCAAAGCGGATCGGTGTCGTGCCCGGGGAGCAGTTCCCGGGTTTCCACCGCGGCAAATCCGGCCCGGCGCAGATACAGCGCGACCAGCTGGCATTGCTGTGGACCGCGCAGCGCCTGCCAGATCGCCACAGCCTTGGTCGGGAAGCAGCGGTTGGAGAACGTGACCGCCACGACCCCGCCCGGCGCCAGCACACGCAGCACTTCGCGAAACACCGCGACGGGACGCTGCAGATACTGGACGGACACGCAGACCGTGACGCCGTCCACGCTCGCCGTTTCCAGCGGCAGCACAGAGTTCTCGTTCAGGTCCTGCACGAAATACCCGGACAGCATCGGATTGGCCGCCAGTTCCTCGGTGTTCATGCCGTGTCCGATCACCTGGCGATAGGCGACATCGCCCGGCAGATGGCTGACCCAGCTACCCATGAGGTCCAGGATGGCCCCGCCGGGCGGCAGCACCTGCCGGTACAGCGCGGTCACCGCGGCGATCGCGGCATCGTCGATATGCGTGACCAGGCGTGGGAAAGCGTAGAACTCCCCATCCGACGCCGGATCCTCCTTCTCGAAGGCGTGGGCGGGCAGTTCGGGCAGGTCGCCTTTGGGCAGATCGGGCATCGCGGATCTATCTCCGTCGGATCGCCGGCGCCGTTTGGGGGACGCCGGCTCTTGTGGCATTCTCCTCCCCTAACCTGAAAAGCACCACGCCATGGCCAACACCACCCCACCGACCGAGCCGGTCGATCTCGACCCGCTCGATGCCTTCCTCAGTTCCGACCGCGCGCCCGGTGACTGCATGGGCCTCTCCGACCTCGACGGCTTCCTGACTGCCATCGCCATCGGCCCGGAGCTCATCAAGCCCAGTGACTGGATGCCGGTGATCTGGGGCGACGGCGAGCCGGCGTTCGAAACGGTGGAGGAGGCCCAGGCCATCCTTTCCATCATCATGGCCCGCTACAACGAAATCCTGAGCAGCCTCGCCACCGACCCCGACAGCTTCGAGCCGGTGTTCTGGGCCGGCGAGGACGAGGAGCCGATTGTCACCGACTGGGCCGCAGGGTTCCTGGAAGCGGTGCGGCTTCGCCCGGAGGCCTGGGAAAAGCTGACCGAGGACCCCGAAGCCGGCGGCCTGTTCGCGGCGATCCTGATGCTGGGATCGGATTTGGACGAACTGGCGGTCGAGGGCGGGGAATTGACGCAGGAAGAGGTCGAGCAACTGCTCGAGGACGGGCCCGACCTGATTCCGGACGCGGTGATCGGCATCCACGAATTCTGGGCCGCCCAGCGGGAGAAAGACGCATCAAAGAACGCGGGGCGCGGCAAAAACCCACCGCGCGGCAACTGAGATCACCGGGCCAGGCAGGAACCCTGGCCCGTCACCTCGGCCGATACTATGGGGGCATTCCCCGGGGAATGCCGTCAAAGCCTGCGCGAGGTCGCCCTGCGCAAAAATTCCATGGCGGCGATCGAGACGACCGCGGTCAACGCCAGGGTTCCGGCCGCCCATTGGTCGCCGGTCAACAGGCAGAACACCGCCAGCAGCGCGATCATGACCGTGATCGCATATCCTGTCTGACGCAGACCGTCCTTCGACGTATCCCTTGTCGTCCGCATCGAATGGGCCTCCTACGCCCCAAACCGTTTATCGAGTTTCAACCTGTCGTAAATCCGACCGGATGATGTCAGGACGAAGGCACGCCCGCGATCCTGCTTGCATCCCTGCACCCGGCTCCATCCAACGGATATGATCTGGCTCACACCCCACTCCCCGATTGGGCGCTCGCCGATGTTCCGATGCGGAAGGTAACCACCAGCACGTCCCGATAGGCCGGCTGCGTCGGGTCCAGCGGCTCGATCGCGGTCACGCCGTGCTTCACCCGGTTGTCGTCGACCCAGGCGGCATCCATCGGATCGGTCAGCGTGAAGCTGCCAAGCGGATTGCCCGGCAGGTCGGCGATGCGCGTTTCCCCGCTGGCCACGTTCTGCCGGCCGACCAGCAGCACCAGGACCCAGTCCACGCCGTCCCGGTGCATGCCCTCCGGCGTCGGCTGGCCGGGCTGGCCGGCACGCGCCTCGATCCGGAACTGGTGCACCTCCACATGCCATGGCGCCCGACCCGGGTCGCCAGCATCCACACCGGCATTGGCGGTCAGCCCGTCGAACATGTCCCGGCACAGGCGCAGGATCGCGTGCAGCGCGCTGCCCTCGCCGTCGTCCACGACGATCGGCGCGAACCAGCGCTGCACGCCGCCGTTCAGCGGATTGTAGTCGCGGCTCTGATAATGCGGCTGCGGCGGCTGGCGGTGGATGCCGTCGGCGGAGACCGCGAACACGGCATGGCGGCGCTTCCGGTAGCGCCCGCCATCGGCCATGTAGACATCCGGCCCCAGGTCGTTCCAGCTTCGCGCGAAGCTGTCCCAGTCGCGCAACCCGGCATCGCCAAGTAGCGGGCGCATCACTTCCCGTTCCGCGAGGGCGAAGCCCGTCTTCCGCAGATCGTCTTGGATCGTCTGAAACCGGTTCCCAAGGTCGCCGGTAGCGAAGCCAGAGGCAGAAGGTTGCGTCATGATATTCCGGGAGCAACGCACGGACGGGATGCGCGCGAAACGCATCTTAGGTACGTCGCGCGGCTCCACGCCACGTCAACTCCGTCGCCCCTGATATGCGTTCAGGCCCGGGTGGGTTCAAGGATGGGCCTCGGCCCGGCTCAGCGGTCCGGGTGCCGGTGCTGCAGGAAGAACCGGAGCATCTCGCGCGACGCATCGGGCCCGAGCGGATCAGTGTAGGACCCCGCCTCGCTGCCACCCGACCAGGTATGGCCGCCGCCTTCGACGACCCATTGCTCCAGGACCGTGTTCCCCGTCGCGTCCGCATGCAGGATCCGGCGATAGGCGTGGCCGTCGGGGACGCGATCCTCCTGCACCGACGTCACGATCGGCGTGGCGCTCAGCAACTGGGCGATGACCGCGTCGGCGTTGCTCGGATGCACCACACGGTCGAGCGTGCCATGAAACACAATCGCCGGCACCGGCCGGGCCGGCGTGTCCGTGCCGGCATTGCCGGCAACGCGGCCGCCATGGCGCATCACCGCCAGGGCGGATGGCAGGTCGCTCGCGGCGCCGCAGGCGATGCCCGAATGAACGCCGATCGCGGCATACAGATCGGGATAGGCGTCGGCCATGATCGCCGCCGCCGCGCCGCCGGCCGACATGCCCGCGACATAGACCCGCCGGCCGTCGACCGCATACTCGTCCATGACCTGGCGCGTGATGCCCGCGATCAGCGACGGCTCGCCGCCGTCGCGCCGCTGGTCCCCGACGTTGAACCAGTTCCAGCATTTGGCGTTGTTGGCGCTGGCGACCTGCGCGGGATAGGCGACCAGGCAGCCATGCTGCTCGGCCACCGCGTTCATCCGCGTGCCCGCCGCGAAATCATCCGGCGACTGGGTGCAGCCATGCAGCATGACGACCAGCGGCGCCCCCGCGCCGCGATGGCTGGCCGGCACATAGAGCTTGTAGGGGCGGCTGCCTGCCGCATTGGCAAAATTCCGCGCCAGGAACTGGCCGGGCTCATCCCCCCGGGCCGGAGCCGCCGGGCGCGCGGCCGGCGCGCCGACGCCCGGGGCATGCTTGCCGAACAATTCCCGCAAGGTTCCGGCAACGCCGTCCAGCGTCCGCTGCGCAACCCCCGCGCCGGTTTCCCTGCCGGCCGTCTTGCCGTTCAGCATCTGCTGCAGCGCGGCGGTCGCCTCGCCGAGCCGGCCGGTCTGCGTCAGCCGGGTCGCGGCAAGCAGGTCGCGCTTGGAGGGGAAGATCATGTCAGCCTCTTTCCAGGATGGGGACCAATCGAACGAAGCGGCTCAGGCAATACGGTCGGCCAGAGCGGCCTTGACCTCCGCGCTCGCATGCAGCGCGCCGAGCACGGTGATGGATAGAATGCTCGCCCGGGCCAGTTCGGGCGGGACGTCGGGGGCGATGCTGACCAGTCCGAGCATGTTGATGCGCAGCATCTCGCCGGCGTCACGCACCGCCTCCAGCTCCGCCCGGCTGTAACGCTTGAGCCCGAGGTCCAGCGCATGGCGCGTGACCGATTTGCGGACGCTGTCGCCATGACGCTCGATCTGGTTGCGGATCGCCGTGCGGATGAAGTCGGTCCGGTTGGCGTAGAAGCCGTCCTGCACCAGCAGGTCGATATGCCCGAGGTCCACGAAGCCGAGATTTATGGTGATCTTCTCGCTGTCTACGCCCTTCGGCCGCAATTCGCGGATTATTTCACCCATCCGACCAACATCCCTGCACCATCCACATGGATGGTAAATGGGGTTGGCGCCCGACCCTTCAAGGCCGGGTGGTGCAAAAGAGTGAGTCCGCCCCTACTTGGCCCGGTCGGGAAAGAACCGGTTCGCCGGACGCGGCAGGCCCAGATTCTCCCGCAGCGTCCTGCCCTCGTATTCCCGGCGGAACAGCCCGCGCCGCTGCAACTCCGGCACCACCTGGTCGACGAAATCGTCGAGCCCGCCCGGCAGGTACGGGAACATCACGTTGAACCCGTCCGAACCTTCGGTGAGCAGCCATTCCTCCATCTGATCGGCGATCATCGCCGGGGTGCCGAGCATCGCCAGCCCGGCATAGCCGCCGAGGCGCTGCGCCAGCTGGCGCACGGTCAGGTTCTCCCGCCGGGCCAGGGCGATGGCACGTTCGCGCCCGCTCTGGCTCGCGTTGCTCTCGGGGATCTCCGGCAGCGGTCCATCCGGATCGAAGCCGGAGGCATCATGGCCCAGCGCGATCGACAGCGAGGCGATGGCGCTGTCGTAATGCACCAGGCTGTCCAGCAGCGCCCGCTTGCGCCGCGCTTCCTCCAGCGTGTCGCCGACCACCACGAACACGCCGGGCAGGATCTTCAGGTGATCGCGGGGACGGCCGAGTTTTTCCATGCGGTCCTTCACGTCGGCATAGAAGCGCTGGCCGTCGGCCAGCGTGGGCTGGCTGGTGAACACCGCCTCCGCCGTCTCGGCGGCGATCTGCCGCCCGGCCTCCGAGGAGCCCGCCTGTACGATCACCGGCCAGCCCTGCACCGGGCGGGCGATGTTCAGCGGCCCGCGCACCGACAATTCCGCACCCTGGTGGTTCAGCATATGCAGCCGGTCGGGATCGAAATACACGCCGGCATCGACGTCACGGATGAACGCGTCGTCCGCCCAGCTGTCCCACAGGCCGGTGACCACATCGAAGAACTCGCGCGCCCGGGCATAGCGCTCGCCATGCGCCATGTGTTCGTCATGGCCAAAATTCCGCGCCGCGTCCGGGTTGGCGGTGGTGACCAGGTTCCACCCGGCCCGCCCGCCGCTGATATGATCGAGCGAGGCGAACCGCCGCGCGACGTGGAACGGCTCGTCATAGGTGGTGGACGACGTGGCGATGAGCCCCAGATGCTCGGTCACGCTGGCCAGCGCAGAGAGCAGCGTCATCGGCTCGAAGGACGTGGTCGTCGCGCTGCGCTTCAGCGCCTCCATCGGCATGTTCAGCACCGCGAGGTGATCGGCCAGGAACATCGCGTCGAACCGGCCGCGTTCCAGCGTGCGGGCGAAGCGCTTGTAATGCGCGAAGTTGAAATTCGCATCGGGGAACGCCCCTGGATAGCGCCAGGCACCGGTATGTATACTCACCGGCCGAAGGAACGCGCCGAGCCGCAATTGCCGCGAGCGATCCATGGATATTCCTTTCCCGACCCGCCATCATCCAGACATTGCACAGCCGCCCACCGCTAATCGGGCGACCACCTTGAGCCAGGATTCTCTACCATCGGCCTTGCCGCATGGACAGCCGCGCCTGTCGCGGACAACCGGTCTATCTGACAAGCAAAATAGTGGATTGTTGAGCCGACAAGATTCGGTCTACTGTGAAACCGCTGGATTGGAGGCGTTCTGTCTCGCGAATCGCCCTGATTGAAAAAGGATATGCGACGCAGGGTTCCCGGCGATGGCTACCGACGACAAACGAGACGACCGAAACACCAGACGACCGAACTTCCGAACAACAACCCGATTTGGGGAAATGCCAGGCGCCATGCAGATCGTCCGACGCGACCGCGCGATGACCGCGATATCCCTCATGCTCGACATCGCCTTCCATGCCGGGCGCACCGGCACCGTCAGCGCCGGCGATATCGCCGAACGGCTCGGCCTGGCGCGCCGGGGCATGGAACCGCTGCTGCAAACCCTTTCGCGCGCCGGACTGCTGGACAGCCTGCGTGGGCCGAAGGGCGGCTACCGGCTCGGCCGGCCGCAACGCGATATCCGGCTGGCGGAGATCATCGGCGTCGCCCTGGCCGACAGCGAGGAGGACGGCCACGGCCCCGGCGGACGGCTGCAAAGCGCCGTGGTGGACCCGTTATTCGCCGAGCTGGACGAAACCGCGCGCGCGCGCCTGCAGGCCCTGACCCTGGACGACCTGCTGCGCCGCGCCGCCTCCGCCGGCCTGCGCCGCCCGGCGGCCGAGCCGATCACCTTCGCGATCTGAGATTTCCATGACCAGCATGACAAGCAAGACCAAGCCGCGCCAGCCGGCGAAAACCGGCCGCCTCTACGGCAGCATCCTCGAAACCATCGGCGGCACACCGCTGGTGCGCCTGCCCCGGCTGATCGCCGCGGACGGGCTGCAGGCCGACATCGCCCTGAAGCTCGAATTCTTCAACCCGCTCGGCTCGGTGAAGGACCGCATCGGCCTGGCGATGGTGGAAGCGGCGGAGCGCGCCGGCACCATCCGCCCGGGCTTCACGACGCTGGTGGAGCCGACCTCGGGCAATACCGGCATCGCGCTCGCCTTCGTTGCCGCCGCCAGGGGCTACAAGCTGATCGTGGTGATGCCGGACGGCGCGTCGATCGAGCGGCGCAAGATGCTGCGGCTGATGGGTGCGGTGGTGGAGCAGACCCCGGCCAAGCAGGGCATGGCCGGCGCCATCGCGCGGGCGAACGCCATCGTTGCCAAGACGCCGGGCGCCTGGATCGCGCGCCAGTTCGACAATCCGGCCAACCCCGACATCCACGAGCACACCACCGCTGAGGAAATCTGGACCGACAGCGCCGGCAAGGTGGACATCGTCGTCGCCGGCATCGGCACCGGCGGCACGCTTACCGGCATCGCCCGCGCGCTGAAGCCGCGCCGCCCCGGCCTGCGCGTGGTCGGGGTGGAGCCGATGGAGAGCGCGGTGCTGTCGGGCGACGAGCCGGGCCCGCACGCCATCCAGGGCATCGGCGCCGGCTTCAAGCCGGAGGTGCTGGAACTCGACCTGCTGGACGAAATCGTCCGCGTCACCGAACGCGATTCCCTGGCCGCGGCGCGCCGCTGTGCGGCGGTCGAGGGCCTGCCGATCGGCATTTCCTCGGGCGCGGTGCTGCATGCGATGCTGGATCTGGCGCGCGATCCCGCCAACAAGGGCAAGCTGATTGTCGGCATCGCCGCGTCCTTCGCCGAACGCTATTTGTCCACCGCCCTGTTCGCGGGACTGTAGCCGCCCAAGCCCGGGCGATTAGAAGCGGGACGGTCAGAACATGGCGTGGCAATAGAGCAGGTAGCTCGGGTCCATGTCGTCATAGGGCGAGGGGAGCGAGCGCCCCTCCTCGCCTAGCCAGTCAACGACCGCCGCGGCCGCCGGAACGACGGCGAGCGATGCCAGGACAACCGCCGGCATCGCCGCGAACTGGGTCAGCATGACAAACGACATGGGAATCTCCGTGGCTCTCGGCCCGAACGCGGCCGCAAATGATCGGCACGTCAAATACACGGATGGAATATGCTAATCAATATATTCACACCACGCATTCACGTGCTATACGCAATCCATCTGCCGTTGACGCACTTTCCCCCGGCCGATGGGCGATGCCGCGCCCGGGGGACAAACGCGCCTTGACTCCGGACGCCCCGCGATGCCCTTAATCGCTGCATCCGCGGCGGTGTCCGAACCGTCCGATTGCACTGCCGGGCAGGAAACGCGTCTTTCTTCCGGGCATGGCTTTGGTCCAATGGCATCTACGGAGGAGCGATCATGTCTGCTGCATCGATCGCGGTGGTTGGCGCCGGCTTCAGCGGCACTCTGCTCGCATTGCACTTGATGCGCCGATGTCCACCCGCCACGCGCATCGTCCTGATCGAACGCAACATCCAGTTCGGCCGCGGACAGGCCTATTCCACGGGGAATTCCAGTCATTTGCTCAATGTCCCGGCCGGGCGCATGAGCGCGTTCCACGACCAGCCCGGCGATTTCCTGGCCTGGCTGCAGGCGCAGCCGCCGGAGGTTCTGGCCGGGATCACGCCCGGCCCCGGCAGCTTCGTGCCGCGCTCGCTCTACGGCGCCTATATCCGCCATCTGCTGAACCAGGAAATCGGCCGCATCGATGCTGAGCGCAAGCTGGAGTTGGTCCGCGGCGAGGTGTTGAGCATCGATCGCGCCGCGCATCCGCTGATGCTGCAACTGGACCGGGACCGGCAGATCCAGGCCGATCTGGCCGTGCTCGCCGTCGGCAATTTCCCGCCCGAGGCGCCGCCGATCGAGGACCCTGCCTTCTACGACACCGATTTCTACCGCGCCGATCCCTGGGCGCCGGATGCGCTGGCCGGGCTCGACTGCGACAGCCCGGTCCTGCTCATCGGCACCGGCCTGACGATGGTCGACACGGTCATCTCGCTGCTGGATCGCGGCCATGCCGGGCCGATCCACGCAGTGTCCCGCCGCGGCCTGCTGCCGCGCCGGCACGCCGCGCATGGCACCGCCGGCGGCGAACCGCTGCCCTACCCCACCGGGGTCAGCGCGCTGACCCGCTTTCTGCGCCAGCAGGCCGGGCAATCCGCCGCCGCCGGCGGCGACTGGCGCCCGGTCATCGACGGGTTGCGCCCGTTCACCGTGGACATCTGGCAACGCATGCCGCTGGAAGACCGCCGGCGCTTCCTGCGTCACGCCCGCCCGTGGTGGGAAGTGCATCGCCACCGCATGGCCGGCCAGGTCGCCGACCGGATCGAGGCGGCGCAGGCCAGCGGACAGCTGCGCATCCTCGCCGGCCGCATCCGCGCCTATCGCCCGTCCGGAACGCAGATCGAAGCCGTCATCCGGCCACGCGGCCAGGAGGCGCTGACGAGCCTGCGCATCGCCAGGGTGGTCAATTGCGCCGGCCCGAACGCGGATTACGACCGCATCGCCCATCCGCTGGTGCAGGGGCTGCTGGCCGATGGCACCGCCCGGCCCGATCCGCTGCGGCTGGGCCTGGACGTCACCGGCACCGGCGCGCTGGTCAACCGGTCGGGCGCCATCTCCCGCCGTATCTTCGCGGTGGGGCCGATCACCAAGGGCACGTTCTGGGAAATGACCGCGGTGCCGGACATCCGTCGCCAGACGGAGTTGCTGGCGCTGCATCTGAGCGGCCTTGTCAAGGCGCCGGAGGGCGTATTCGCCGCGGCCTCAGCGGCAAGGCTGGCGACCAATTTCGCGATCTGAGGCCGGCTATTTGGCGGCGGGTCGCCCGGCGGGTCCGGCATCGCCGGCCGTCAGTGGCACGCCGCCGGCCACCGGGCGCCGGCGCGGCTCGCTGGCCGGGGTGAACTGCACCCAGCGGCGCGTCAGCAAAGACGCGTCGATCGCGTAATCGCGCGAAACCCACTGCACCACATCGGACAATTGCTCGCCCCGGGCGATGGCCTGTTCGACCTGGCGAATGGCGTCGGTCAGGGTGAACATGCTGGTGGTCAAAAAGAACGTCCCCTGGGAAAAAGGAGCGGCCCGGGGGGAGCCCCACGAGCCATGCTTCGAACGCAGACTACCCATGCAGGAGAAGAAGCACAAGGGAATTTTTGCTGCGGAGCAGCATGCCATTGCGCGGCCGTTCGGGAGCGGCCGTCCGCGACCTCCCTACCGGCCGTTCCAGGCCGGCGGCCCGCGGAATGGCCGCATGTCCGGATAGCCGCTGACCGCCCAGGCGCCATCGACCAGCAGGCTGGCGCCGGAAACGTAGCTGGCATCCCCGCTGGCCAGGAACAGCGCGGGGCCGGCCATCTCCTCGGGCTGGGCGGCGCGCCCGAGCGGGATCCGTTCGACGAAGGCGGCATGCGCGTCCGGGTTGTCAAAATGCCGGCGGGTCAGCGGTGTCTGCACCAGGCCCGGCAGGATGGCGTTGACGCGGATGCCGTCGGGCGCGAATTCCAGCGCGCCGTTTTTGGTCAGCATCTCCACCCCGGCCTTGGCCGCGGCATAGGCCGATCCCGCATGCATCGGCACATGCGCGTTCAACGATGCGACATTGACGATGGCGCCGCCGCGCTGGCGGATCATCTGCCGCGCCTGGTGCTTCATGCTCAGAAACACCCCCTTCAGGCACAGATCGACGGTGAAATCCCAGTCGCCCTCCGCGAGATCGACGATGTAGCCGGGCCGCGACGCGCCGGCGACGTTGAAGGCGCAATGCACGGCACCGAAGCGCCGCACCGCCTGCTCCATCATCGCCTCGATATCGGCCTCGCGGGTCACGTCCGCGCGCACGCCGAGAAAGCGCTCGCCGAGTTCCACCTCGATCTGGTGCAGCCGATCCAGGTTGAGGTCGGCCGCCACCACGCGCGCGCCTTCTTCGTGCAGCCGGTGCGCGATCGCCAGGCCGATGCCGGACGCGCCGCCGGTGATGACCGCTACCTTGTCTTCGAATCGCATGACCATTCCCTCAGATCCGTGACATGTTGGCGACATTCTGGCCGACAGGATCTTCCGTGCCTACTTGAACGGATCGGCGCGGCCGATGTGCACCGGCACCGGCTTAGCAGGCCGCATATCTCCAGCATGACGGTGATCTTCCGTCCGTTCGGCGTTGGCCAGTAATGCGGTTCGATCATTGTCCTGTCCCGTCGCGCCCCCATAGATCCACCGGCTGCGCGCGACCGCACTGGGCGGCAACTCGGCTTGAGACCGCGCTTCGCGGCGGGCCGGCTTGAACGGATCGCCGCGCATGGGCAGAAGACGTTGTGCCAGAGAAAAGACGGGACACGCCGATGGAAGAATGGTTTTCCGGAATCCCCCTGCAATGGCTGTTCGTCGCGATCGCGCTGCTGATCGCGGGCGCCGCGGAATTCGGCGACCGGCTGGGATTGCGCAGCTACCGGAAAGACACTGTGCCAAACGATGTCGGAACGCTCGCTGGTGCTGCGCTCGGGTTGCTCGCATTGCTGGTGGCCTTCAGCTTTTCCATGGCCGTTGATCGGTACGATGCCCGTCGCGACGCCGTCCTGGAAGAAGCCAACGCCATCGGCTCCACCGCCAATTTCGCACTGATGCTGCCACGCGCCGCGCAACCCCAGATCCTGCAGGCATTGCGCGATTATACGGCGGTGCGGATCGGGCTGGGGCGGCCGCACGATCCCGTCAAGCTGCAGCGTGACATCGCCCGTTCCCTGCAATTGCAGTCGCAGCTCTGGCAGCAGACCGTGGCCCTGACCGAAACCACGCCCCAGTCGCTGCCGACCTATCGCTTCGTCGCCTCGTTGAACGAGATGAACAACATCCATGAGCGGCGACTGACCGCGATGCGCAACAATGTTCCGCTGGTGGTGCTGGTGTTGCTGGTGCTGACGGCCATGGTGGCCATGGGCTTCACCGGCTACAATGCCGGCACCTCGGGCGCGCGGCGGCAGATGGCGAGCGTGCTGATGGCGGTTACCGTTGCAACCTTGATCTGCATGATCATCGACCTGAACCGTCCGTACAGCGGCTTCATCCAGGTATCGCCGCAGGCGCTGATCGACGCTGCCGACAGCCTGCCGCGCTGACCGGTCAGGCCGGGGGCATTCGCGCCAGGCCTGCCAACTCGGCTACGCGATCGTCAGGCACGAAATAGAAGCAGAACACGTAGGGGTCGGAAACCTCGAAGCTGGCGGGCGATGCGGACCCGCGCTGCATCACGGAGGGATCGAAGCGCTCGATCTGGCGCCACTCGCCCCAGAACTCATAGAAGCCGCGATAGCCCAGTTCGGACAGCAGCGCCGGCACGGCGCGCAGGCTGCCCGGGCGATGGCGCTCCTCGATCTCCACCGACAGGATCGGCCGGCAGCGCAGCAGCGTCGCCCGGGCGCCGCGCAGAACCTCCTCCTCCGCGCCCTCCACATCGATCTTGATGGCGGTGACATCCGGCAGTTCCAGGCCGTCCAATGCCCGCAGCGGCACGACCACGCGGCGCACCGCGTCGATGCGCGGATCCTCGGCACGGATGCGCTCGTAATCCTTCACCACCGACGCCCATTGCTCCTGCGCCACGCCGCCGACCACCGGCACCTCCAGCACGACCTCCCCATCCACAGCACCCAGCGCCATGGGCCGCAGCGTCACATGCGCCGGGATAATGCCGCCATACCTGCCGCGCACCGCGCCCTGCAGCCGGGCGAACGCCTCGGGCAGCGGCTCGAAGGCGATCACCCGTGCGCCCGGCAGCGCCGCCAGCGGCAAGGTCAGTCCGCCGTCATGCGCGCCGGCATCGATCACGGTGCCGGGCCGGAACAGCCGGCGATGAAACGCCATCTCATCCATGCCGGTTCATTCCAGGTTCCCGCCTTTCGATCCCTGCCCCATCCTGCCCCACGCCCCACCCTGCTCCACGCCCCACCTTGCTCCACACCAGGGATGATCGCGCAGGGATGAAGCCGGCCCGGACGGGCAGATATTCCAGGCAGCATGAAAATCCGCTAACCTTCTCCGAACGCACCACCACCATGGCCCGCAACGAGGGCCCACAGGTTCGGGGGACAGCACGCATGATCACAATCAATGTCAACGGCGTCTCGCATCAGGTGGATGCCGATCCGCAGACGCCCCTGCTCTGGGTGATCCGCGAATGGCTGAACCTGACCGGCACCAAATACGGCTGCGGCGTGGCGCAATGCGGCGCCTGCACCGTCCATATCGACGGCAACCCGATGCGCTCCTGCATGTTTCCCGTCAGCGCGGTGGGCAATGCCAAGGTTGTCACCATTGAGGGCCTGTCCCCGAATGGCACGCATCCGATCCAGAAGGCCTGGATGGAGCTGCAGGTGCCGCAATGCGGCTACTGCCAGTCCGGACAGATCATGGCCGCGGCCGCCCTGCTGAAGGAAAAGCCGCATCCCACGGACGCGGATATCGACGCCGCGATGTCCAATATCTGCCGCTGCGGCACCTATCCGCGCATCCGCGCCGGCATCCATGCCGCGGTCCGCGGCGGCACGGCGTGAGGGGGGCAGCGCCATGAAACTCCATCGCCGCCATTTCCTGGTCTCCGCCGGCACCGGCCTCGCGCTTGGCTGGAAACTGCCTGGCGACCTTCCCGCCTTCGCCGGCCCCGCCTTCGCTGGCGCAGTGATGGCGCCGATCAAGGAGGCGCCCGCGAAGGCCGCGGGCAAGGATATCGGCATCTGGGTCGTCATCCAGCCCGACGACACCATCACCGTGCGCATCGCCCGCTCGGAGATGGGCCAGGGCACGCTCACCGGCCTCGCGCAACTGGTCGTCGACGAGCTCGACGGCGACTGGAGCAAGGTGCGCGCCGAATATGTGCCGCCCGAGGTCAATCTGGCGAACAAGCGCGCCTGGGGCGACATGTCCACCGGCGGCAGCCGCGGCATTCGCGCTTCCGTCGACTATGTGCGCAAAGGGGGCGCCGCGGCCCGCGCGATGCTGATCGAGGCCGCCGCCGTGCAATGGAAGGTGCCGGCCAGCCAATGCACCGCCGCCGACAGCGTGGTGACCCATGCCGGCACGGGGCGGAAGCTGCGCTACGGGCAGCTCGCCGATGCCGCATCCAGCCTACCGGTGCCGGCGGATGTGAGGCTGAAGGACCCCAAGGAATGGAAGCTGATCGGCAAGGGGGTCAAGCGCCTGGACACTGCCGACAAGCTGACCGGCAAGCAGGTCTTCGCCATCGACGTCATCCTGCCGGACATGCTGAACGCGACGATCGCGCAATGTCCGGTATTCGGCGGCACGCTGAAAAGCTTCAATGCCGACGCGATCAAATCGATGCCCGGCGTGCGCCATGTGGTGAAGGTGGATGACAGCACGGTCGCCGTCGTCGCCGACAAGTTCTACCAGGCCAAGACCGCTCTCGCCAGGCTGCCCATCGTCTGGGACGAAGGGCCGAACGCGAAAGTATCTTCCGAAAGCATCGCCGGGTTCCTCACGGAAGGCCTCACCGCCAAGGAAGCCGCGCTCGGCCAGCGGCACGGCGATGTCGAGGCCGGCCTCGCCAGCGCCGCCAAGAGGATCGAGGCGGTCTACGGCACGCCGTTCCTGAACCATGCCACGCTGGAGCCGATGAACTGCACCGCCAGGTTCGATGCGGATGGCGGCAAGGTGGAAATCTGGGTGGCCTCGCAGAACGGCGACGCATCGCTGGCCGCGGCGGCCGAGGCCGCCGGGCTGAAGCTGTCGGACGTGAAGGTGAACAAGCTCTCGCTCGGCGGCGGTTTCGGCCGGCGCGGCCAGCAGGACTACACCAGGCAGGCGGTGCTGATCGCCAGGCAGATCCCCGGGCGGCCGATAAAGATGATCTGGACCCGCGAGGAGGACATGCAGCACGGCTTCTACCGTCCGGTCACTCAGGCCAGGATGGTCGGCGGGCTGGACGGCGAGGGCAACCTGACCTCCCTGCACATGCGCCTGTCCGGCCAGTCGATCCTGGCCTTCCTGTCGCCGTCGCGCATGGAAGGCGGCGTCGACAAGCTGGCCTTCCAGGGCCTGCTCGCCGACGAGTTCGGCTACATGGCGATCCCCAACCTGCTGATCGAGCACGCCGTGCGCAACACTTCCGTGCCGGTCGGCTTCTGGCGCGGGGTGAACCACAACCAGAACGCCGTCTACATGGAGTGCTTCATCGACGAACTGGCCCACGCCGCCGGCAAGGACCCGCTGGAATTCCGCCGCAGGCTGCTGGCCAAAAACCCGAAGCATCTGGCGGTGCTGAACGTCGCCGCCGAGAAGGCCGGCTACGACAAGCCGCTGCCGCCGGGCGTCTATCGCGGCATCTGCCAGAATTGCGGCTTCGGCAGCTACACCGCCGCGGTGGCGGAGGTCTCGGTCACCAACGGCAAGCTGAAGATCCACCGCATCGTCGCGGTCACCGATCCCGGCTACGCGGTGAATCCGGACCAGATCGCCGCGCAGGTGGAGGGCTCGTTCGGTTTCGGCCTGTCGGCGCTGCTCTACAGCGAGAACACGGTGAAGGACGGGCGCATCGCCGAGAGCAATTTCGACAGTTACGAGGTGCTGCGCATGGAGGACATGCCGAAGGTGGAGACCCATATCGCGGCTTCCGGCGGGTTCTGGGGCGGCGTGGGCGAACCGACGATCGCGGTCGCCTCGCCGGCGGTGCTGAACGCGCTGTTCGCGGCCACCGGCAAGCGCATCCGCACCCTGCCGCTGAAGAACCACGATCTGTCCGCCGCCTGACCTTGCCGCGCGTCTTTCCTTCCGCTGGCGTTCCTGGCCGGCGCCGCCCTGCCGGCCGCGGCGGCGGTACCGCCGATAGGCGCGTCCGGGTGCTCGGGTTGCCACGGTCCCGGCAGTTCCCTGCCGCCGATCGCCGGGCGCAATGCCGCGGAGCTGACCGCCGCGATGGAGGGATTCCGCACCGGCGCGCGTCCGGCGACGGTGATGGGCCGGATCGTCAAGGGCTTCACCCCGACCGAGCTCCAGGCCATCGCCGCCTGGTATGCGGAGCAGAAATGAGCGCGCGCACCGGCCGCAGGACCATCCTGGCAACCGCCCTGGCGCTGCCCTTCATTCCACGCGCCGGTGTTGCCCAAACCACGCGCCAGACCACGGGCCGCGTCGTCGTCATCGGCGGCGGTTTCGGCGGCGCCACCGCCGCCCGCTGCCTCCGCCAGGACCCGCGCATCGACGTCACGCTGGTGGAAACCAATCCGGTCTTCACCGCCTGCCCGTTCAGCAACGAGGTGATCGCCGGCCTGCGCGACATGGACGCCCAGCGCTTCGGCTACCAGGGCATCGCCGGTACCGGGGTGAAAATGGTCCACCAGACCGCCACGAGTGTCGATCCGGCCGCGCGCAAGGTTACCCTGAACGATGGCAGCAGCCTCGCCTATGACCGGCTGGTGGTATCACCGGGCATCGACATAAGCTGGGGCGCGCTGCCCGGCTACGACGAAGCCGCCGCCGCGCGGATGCCGCATGCCTGGGAAGCCGGCGAGCAGACATTGCTGCTGCGCCGCCAGCTGGAAGCCATGCCGGATGGCGGCCTGGTGGTCATCTCCGCCCCGGCCAATCCGTTTCGCTGCCCTCCCGGCCCGTATGAGCGCGCCAGCCTGATCGCCTGGTACCTGAAGACCCGCAAACCGAAATCGAAGCTGATGCTGCTCGACGCCAAGGACGTCTTTTCCAAGCAGAAACTGTTCATGGCGGCCTGGGCGGCGCTGTATCCCGGGCTGCTGGAATGGGTACCGCTGTCGGAGGGCGGCAAGGTCACCCGCGTCGATCCCGCGACCAACACGCTGGAGACTGATTTCGCCACCCATGCTGCCGCCGTCGCCAATGTCATACCGCCGCAGCAGGCCGGGCGCATCGCAACGCTCGCCGGCGTCGCTGACCGCACCGGCTGGTGTCCGATCGACCCCGTGACCTTCGAATCGAAGCTGCAGCCGGGCATCCATGTCATCGGCGATGCCGCCATCGCCGGCGCCATGCCGAAATCCGCCTTCGCCGCCAATGCCCAGGCCAAGATCTGCGCGGCCGCGATCACCACGCTGCTGAACGGCGGCGTGCCGGGCGAGCCGCGGCTGATCAATACCTGCTACAGCCTGGTGCAGCCGGGCTATGGCATCTCGATCGCCGGCGTCTATCGGCCGATGAATGGCGTGCTGACCGAAATCGAGGGTGCCGGCGGCACCAGTCCGCTGGACGCGCCACCCGAAACCCGGAAGCTGGAAGCCGATTATGCCAATTCCTGGTTCAAGACGGCCACCACCCAGATCTTCGGCTAGGGCCGCGCTCGGTATCGCGTGCGCCATGCAGCTGGCATCCCCCGTCCAAACCTCCCTCGCAGCACCGCCGCCGGTGCCTTACCGCATCGACGGCGACGCGATCCCCGCCCCGCTGACCGCCAGCCCCGGCGATCCCGCCAGAGGCCGCGCCGTGGTGCTGGACCGGCAGGTGGGCGTGTGCCAGCTCTGCCATGGCGGGCCGTTTCCGGAAGAGAAGCTGCAGGGCAATATCGGCCCGAACCTGGGCGGCGTCGCCGACCGGTTGAGCGCGGGACAGATCCGGCTGCGGCTGGTCGATCCGTCCCGGCTCAATCCCGATACGGTCATGCCGTCCTATTACGTCGTCGAAGGCCGCCACCGCGTCGCCAGGCCATGGCAGGGAAAGCCGGTGCTCGACGCCGGGCAGATTGAGGACGTGGTCGCCTTCCTGACCACGCTGCACGCGCCATGATCGCGATCCCGCGCCGCCGCTTCCTGGTGCTGGCCGCCGGCGGCGGCGTGGCGCTGCTGCCGACGGCCTCCACCGCCTGCACTGGCGACACCCGCGCAGGCGGAAGCGGCGATCCGCGCCGTAATCGGCGAAGCCAGGCCCCGGCCCGGCCGCGTCAAGCTGGATCTGCCGCTGCTGGTGGAGAACGGCAACACCGTGCCGATGACCGTCGGCGTGGACGGCGACTACCCCGCCAGCGAACGGGTCGACAGCCTGCACGTGTTCGCCGAGGGGAATCCGCTGCCCAATGTCGCGCATTTCCATTTCGGCCCCGCCGCCGGCCGTCCCCGGGTGCAGACCCGCATCCGGCTGGCGACGTCGCAGACCGTGATCGCCATCGCGATGCTGGCGGACGGCAGTTGCTGGTCCGACAGCGTCGAACTGCTCGTCACCCTCGCAGCCTGCCTGGACTGACCGCATGGCCCGCCCGCTGATCAATGTTCCCCGCCACGCCCATAAGGGCGAGATCATCGACATCAAGGTGCTGATCTCCCACCCCATGGAGAGCGGCCAGCGGCGCGACGACATGGGCAGGATCATCCCGCGCGAGATCATCCATAGTTTCGTCTGCACCTATGCCGATGTGCCGGTGTTCAGCGCCGAGCTGTTCCCGGCCATCGCCGCCAATCCGTTCCTGGCGTTCTCCGCCACGGTGCAGGAGAGCGGTAATCTGGTCATGACCTGGACCGACGATCTCGGCATTGTGCAGACGGAGACGATTGCCATCACGGTCGAATGAACCTGGCCATGCTGCCCGAATGAAAGCCCTTCCCGCTGCCGCCCTCGCCCTGGCCCTGGCGAACCCGCCGGCCGCTTCTGCCGACGAGCGCCGCTCCGGCTATGACGATGCCGCGCCGGCGACGCGCGCCATGCAGGATGACAACTCCGCCAATCCGGGTTTCCTCTGGGTCCAGCAGGGCGAGATGCTGTGGCGGGAACGGGCCGGCAGCGCCGACCGAAGCTGCGCCGACTGCCATGGGGAGGCCGCCGCCTCCATGCGCGGCGTCGCCGCCCGCTACCCCGCCTTCGACGCCAAGCTCGGCCGTCCGCTGACGCTGGAACAGCGGGTGAACCAATGCCGCACCGAGCGCCAGGGCGTCCCACCCTGGCCGGCGGAAAGCGATGCCTTGCTGGGCATCACCGCCTTTGTCGGCCTGCAATCGCGCGGCATGCCGATCACCGTGCAAAAAGACGGCCCGGCCCGGCCGTTCTATGAGCGCGGGCGCGCGTTGTTCAGCCTGCGCCAGGGCCAGCTCAATCTCTCCTGCGCCCAGTGCCACGACCAACTGGCTGGCCAGCGGCTTGCCGGCAGCCTCATTCCGCAGGGCCATCCCACCGGCTATCCAATTTACCGGCTGGAATGGCAGTCGATGGGATCGCTGTACCGGCGGCTGCACAACTGCACCACCGGCGTGCGCGCCGAACCCTTCGCCGCCGACGACCCGGATCTGGTGGACCTGGAACTGTTCCTGGCCGCCCGCGCCGGCGGCATGAAGATGGACGTGCCCGCGGTGCGACCCTGATCCTGGGCCGCGGGTGCAGCTACGCCCCGGGCGTCCGGCGCGGCACGATGATCTTGACGACGAAACTCTGCACGATCTCGCCATTCTGGTTGCGGGTTTCGTTCCTAACGGTCACCGACCCGCGCTCCGGGCGCGAGCGCGAGGGGGTCACTTCCAGCACCTCGGACACCACGTGCAGGACATCGCCCGGCCGCGTCGGCTTCGGCCAGGACAACTCGCCGCCGCCGCCGATGATGCCGCCGGCAAAGGGCGGCCCGCCATCCACCAGCAGCCGCATGGTCATTGCCGCGGTGTGCCAGCCGCTCGCCGCCAACCCGCCGAACAGTGTGGCCTTCGCCGCATCGTCGTCCAGATGAAACGGCTGCGGATCGTATTCGCTGGCGAAGGCCTTGATCTCGGCCTCGTTCACGCGCTTGGTTCCGGTGGTGTAGCGTTGCCCGACCACGAGGTCTTCCAGATAGAGCCGGACCGCTTCGCGGGTCTTGTCTGCTTCAGCCATGGACGTCCTTCCTGATATCGCCGACCGCACAATGCCACGGGCGCCGCAACCGCCGGAAGCGCCGGCGGTCAAAAACCTTCCTTGTAGGGACGCAGGTCCAGTTCCTGTGTCCAGGCCGAGCGCGGCTGGCGGTAGAGCTGCCAATAGGTCTCGGCGATGGCATCGATGTTCAGCAAGCCGTCCTCGCCGCGTTCCTGCAGAACCTGCGGGCGCGCGGTGCGCAGCCGCTCCCCGTCGATCCCGCCATCGACCACCACATGCGCCACGTGGATCCCGCGCGGCCCGTATTCCCGCGCCATGCTCTGCGCGACCATGCGCAGCCCCGCCTTGGCGGCGGCGAAATGCGCATAGCCGGGCTTGCCGCGCAGGCTGGCGGAGGCGCCGGTGAACAGGATGCTGCCTCGCCCCGCCGGCACCAGCCGCCGCGCCGCTTCCCGCCCCACCAGGAAGCCGCCGAAACAGGCAACCCGCCAGAAATCCTCGAACATCTCCGCAGAGACCTCGAGGAAATCGGTCCGCCGGTTGTTGCCGGCGTTGTAGACGACCAGGTCGGCCGGATCGCGGCCGACGCCCGGCGCCATGCCGCGGTCCAGCAGGCGGACGACATCTTCTTCCCGGGTGATGTCGGTCGGGAACGGCTCGGCACTGCCGCCGGCCGCCTCGATGGTCCGGGCAACCTGCTCCAGTTTGCCGCGGGTGCGACCGGCCACCAGCACATGGTGGCCGCCGGCGGCAAAGCGGCGGCACAGGGCGGCGCCCAGCCCGTTCTCGGCGCCGACCCCGGCGACGATGGCAGTCGGATATGTCGTCATCTTGTTTCCCGCTGGCGTGGACGATATAACTATTATTATGCTAGTTAAGAACCGGCGCAGCGGCCGTCAATGGGGGGAAGCGAATGGAACGCAGGAACGCCACGGTCGCGGTGATCGGCGCCGGCGACTTCATCGGCAGCGCCATCGCCCGGAAATTCGCCAGCGAGGGCTTTGCGATATTCGCCGGCAGGCGCAACGGCGACAAGCTGGCCCCGCTGGTGCAGCAGATCGAAGCCGATGGCGGAGAGATCACCGGCCGGTCGCTGGATGCGCGCAAGGAGGCAGAGGTCGCGGCCTTCCTGCAGGATGCGGACAACCATGCCCCACTGGAAATCTGCATCTTCAATATCGGCGCGAACGTGAACTTTCCGCTGGTGGACACGACCGAGCGGGTGTTCCGGAAAGTCTGGGAAATGGCCTGCTATTCCGGCTTCCTCGCCGGGCGGGAAGCGGCACGGCTGATGCTGCCGCACGGGCGCGGCGCGATCTTCTTCACCGGCGCCACCGCCAGCCTGCGCGGCGGGGCCGGCTTTGCCGCCTTCGCCGCCGCCAAGTTCGGCCTGCGGGCGCTGGCGCAAAGTGCCGCGCGCGAACTCGGCCCGCAGAACATCCATGTCGCGCATCTGGTGATCGATTCCGGCGTGGACACCGAATGGGTGCGCGGACGGATCCGGGAACGGGAGGGCGAGGAGGCGCTGAAGAACCTCGACCCCAACCGCCTCATGCGCCCGGACGCGGTGGCCGAAACCTATTGGCAGCTCTACCGCCAGCCACGCGATGCCTGGACCTTCGAGATGGAAATACGCCCCTTCGGCGAGAAATGGTGAACCATGGACAGGATAGAATTCCACTTCGACTTCGGCAGCCCGAACGCCTATTTGAGCCACCTGGTCATCCCCGGCATCGAGGCGCGGACCGGGGCGACGTTTGAGTATGTGCCGATCCTGCTCGGCGGCGTGTTCAAGCTGACGAACAACCGCTCCCCGGCGGAAAGCCTCGCCGGCATTCGTAACAAGCCGGAATACCAGCGGCTGGAGACCGAAAAATTCATCCGCCGTCACGCGATCACCCGGTTTCGCCCGAACCCGTTCTTTCCGGTGAACACGCTGATGCTGATGCGCGGCGCGGTGGCGGCGCAGCGGATCGGCGCATTCGATGCCTATGTGGACGCGATGTTCCACCACATGTGGGGGGAGCCGAAGAAACTGGACGACCCGCAGATCCTGCGCGCGGCGATGGAGGAAGCCGGCCTCGATGCCGAGCATATCTTCCAGTTGATGCAGACCCAGCCGGTGAAGGACGAATTGCTGGCAAACACGCAGCGCTCGGTCGATCGCGGCTGCTTCGGCTCACCCACATTCTTCGTCGGCGAGGAGATCTATTTCGGCAAGGACCGCCTGCGCGACGTGGAGGAAGCCATACTGCAGGCCCGGTAATGCAAGCCGGCCCGATCGGTTCAATGGAGGTCCCCTTGAGACGCGTCTTCTTGTTCGCCGCTCCCGCGCTCGTTCTTCTGGCGGCGCGGCCGGCCCCGGCGGAAATGTTCGGGCCGGATTTCGCGCCCTGCGGAGACAAGCCGTCCACGCTGGATATCGTGGCCTGCGTGAACGCTCGGACGAAGGTCTGGGATCAGCGGCTGAACGACGCCTACAAGGCCCTGCAGAAGCGCATCGATGCCGGGCAGGCCGATCCCCTCCGCGCGGCACAGCGGCTCTGGCTGCAGTACCGTGATGCCAACTGCCGGTTCTATGGCAGCGCGAACGGCAGCATCCGGCAGGTCCAGACGGCGGAATGCCTGCGCGCGATGACGCAGGACCGGGCAATCGAGCTCGAAAAGGCCATGAAGTTCGACTGAAACATCCAGCCGGAGCCGGGTCGCGTCAGCCGTACAGATGCACCAGCCAGAGCGAGATCGCCGGGACATAGGTGACCAGCATCAGCACCCCGAACATGACCAGGTAGAATGGCCAGATCTCGCGCATCACCTGCTCCAGCGACACCTTGCCGACCGCGCAGCCGACGAACAGGATCGCGCCCACCGGCGGATGGCACAGGCCGATGCCGAGATTCATCAGCATGATCATGCCGAAATGCACGGGATCGACGCCGAAATTGATCATCACCGGCAGCAGGATCGGCGTGACGATCAGGATCGCCGGCGCCATGTCCACCAGGCAGCCGAGCACCAGCAGCATCACGTTGATCATCAGCAGGATGACGTTCTTGTCGTGCGAGAACGTCAGGAAGAACGACGTGATCTTCGCTGGCACCTGCATCAGCGCCATCATGTAGCCGACGGAGGAAGCGAACGCGATCAGCGTCATGACCATCGCCACCGTGCGCAACACGCGATGCACCAGCCCTGGCAGTTCGCGCCAGCGATATTCGCGATAGATGAACATGGTAACGAAGAACGCCCAGACACAGGCGACCGCGCCGGCCTCCACCGCGGTGAACACGCCGCCGAGGATGCCGCCGAGGATGATGACCAGCGTGATCAGCCCCCAGAACGCATCCACCGCCAGGCGGGCCGCGTCGCGCAGCGGCACCGGCTCGCCTTTCGGGTAGTTGTTGCGATAGGCCAGCACCAGGCACAGCACGATCAGGGAGAAACCAAGCAGCAGCCCCGGTACCACGCCGGCCAGGAACAGGCTGATGATCGAAATCGTGCCGCCCGTGGCCAGGGAATAGATCACCGCGTTGTGGCTGGGCGGGATCAGCAGCGCCTGCACGGAGGCGCTGATCGTGACATTGGTGGAGAACACACGGGGATATCCCACCTTCTCCATCTGCGGGATCATCACCGATCCGATCGCGGAGATATCCGCCACCGCGGAGCCGGAAATGCCGGACATGAAGGTGGTGGCGACGATGTTCACCACCGACAGCCCGCCGCGCACGCGCAGAAAGCCGACCAGAACATTGGCAAAGCCGACCAGCCGCCGCGCGATGCCGCCTTCCGCCATCAGGGCGCCGGCCAGCACGAAGAAGGGAATCGTCAGCATGGCGAACTTGCTGACGCCGCTGGAGACCTGCAGCATCACCGCTTCCGGCGGGATGTCGATCCACCACGCCGCGGCCAGGGCCGACAGACCGAGCGCATAGGCGATCGGCACGCCAATGGCGATGCAGAAGAACAGCGTGCCGATAACGATCGCGACGTCCATGGGCTAAGCTTTCCCGGCTAGTCGATTTGGATGGCGTGCGCATCGCCGAGCGTGTCCACCGGACGGCCGATCAGCACATGCTCGATCACGAACAGGATCAGGCAGATGCCGCCGAGCGGGATCGGCAGATAGGTCACGCCCACCGACAGCGCCGGAAACTCCGCGATCGACTGGTTCCAGGTGGTCTGGCACAGGCTGGCGCCGTGCACCGCCATGAACAGGCCAACCACCAGCATCAGGCCTTCCGCCAGCAGGTCCGAGACACGGGCCAGCGCCGGCGGCATATGGTCACGCACGAAAGAGACCCGCATGTGCAGCCCAAGGCGATAGGAGGCCGCCGCGCCGAAGAACGTCAGCACGATCGACAGCAGGATCGCCGCCGCCTCCGGCCAGGAGGAGGCGCTGTTCAGCACATAGCGGGTGAACACGCCCCACGGCACCACGGCGGAGATCAGCACCAGCGCCGTGCCGGCGAGGCCGACGCAGAGCAGGTACAGCAGGTCCATCGCCCGCCGATAACCGGCCCGCATCTAGCGCCCGCCTTTGCCCGGCCCCGCTTTGTCCAAGATGTTCACTGCACCGCCTGGATGCGCTTGATCATGTCGGCGTATTTCGGGCCGTACTTGTCCCAGACCGGCTTCACCGCATCCTGGAACGGCTTCTTGTCGGCGATCGTCTGCACGTTGATGCCGGCGGCCTTCATCTTGTCCAGCGCCTGCTGCTCATAGGCATTCCACAGCACGCGCTCTTCCTGCTGGGCTTCCTTGGCGAACTTCATGACCAGCGCCTGATCGTCCTTGGACAGCTGGTTCCAGATCCGCTTCGAAAACACCAGCATCTCCGGCACGATCAGGTGCTCGGTCAGCGTGTAGTTCTTCGCCACCTGGTAATGGTTGTCGAACACGAAGCTCGGCGGATTGTTCTCCGCGCCGTCCACGACGCCGGTCTGCAGCGCGGTGAACACCTGGTCGTAGCCCATGGCCACGCCGTTGCCGCCGAGATCGTTCATCATCTCCACGAACATCGGGTTGCCCATCACCCGGACCTTCAGACCCTTCAGGTCCGCGATGTCCTTGATCGGATGTTTCGTATCATACATGTTGCGCGCGCCGGCATCCATCCAGCACAGGCCGATCAGGCCCGCGGTCGGATTGTTGGTCACCTTGTCGAGCAGCTCCTGCCCGATCTCTCCGTCCAGCACCTTGCGCGCCTGCGCGGTGTTGCGGAACAGGAAGGGCAGGTTCAGCACATTGAGGTCGTCGATCACCGGGCCCAGCGCGCCGACGCTGACGCGGGCGATGGCGATGGCGCCGATCTGCGCCTGCTCGATCGCCTCCTTCTCGCCGCCGAGCTGCATGGACGCGTACATCTGCACGCCGAGGCGGCCATCGGTGGCCTTCTGCAGCTTCTTGCCCATCTCCTCGACCGCCGTGACCGTCGGATAGCCTTCCGGGTGCACGTCGGATGCCTTGAACACCATCTTCTGCTGCGCCGCGGCCGGCCGCGCCATCGCCGCGGTCAACAGGGCGCCCGCGCCCAGGCCGAATACGTGCCGTCTCTGGATCATGGTTTCCTCCGTTCCGGCTTTGTCGGCGCCGGCTTGATTCGTTTGGACGTCGGTTATATGATGACAGTCATACGATAACTCAGAAGCGTTACGCAATGGGGAGTGCGGCCAACGCATGGCCAGTCCGTCCATTCGCCGGCTTTCGTCATTGAAGCCGATCCGCCAGCCAGGCGGCCTGGTGCAGCAGATCAGCCGGCGCATCGCCGCCGACATCGCCGAGGGCAAGCTGCCGCCCGGCGCCCGACTGCCGACGGAGCAGGCGATGATGGCCGCCACGGGCGTCAGCCGCACCGTGGTGCGCGAAGCCGTGGCCGCTTTGCGCGCCGAGGGACTGGTTACCACCCGCCAGGGGGTGGGCGCCTTTGTCGCCGATCCTCCACCGCAAATATTATTCGGCCTCGCCGCCGGGCAGACCGGCCCGCTCGCCGATGCGATCGACATCATGGAGTTGCGCGCCGCGGTGGAGACGGAAGCGGCCGGCCTGGCCGCAGAGCGGGCAACCAAGGCGCAGCGCCGCGCCATCCGTTCGGCGCTGACGGCGATCGACGACGCCATCGCGCTCGGCGAACCGGCCGTCAGCGAAGACCTCGCCTTCCACGCGGCCATCGCGGAGGCGACCGGCAATCGCCAGTTCCACCGATTCCTGGAGTTCCTCGGTGGCTTCATCATTCCGCGCGGCAGGGTACGGATCCAGGCCGCCGACCTGCACGGCTACCTGACGATGATCCAGCAGGAGCACCGCGCGATCGTAACCGCGCTGGAGACGAAATCCGCACAGCAGGCCCAGGCGGCGATGCGCGCCCATCTGCTGAACAGCCTGGAACGCTATCGCGCCTTGTCGGCCGAGGCCTAGACCCTTATCGTCCTGACTGTGCAAAGCCGCAGTGCCGGATGTAGTTGGCGCACTCGGTTGGGGAGAACTGGTCGAGCAGCCGGCCGATGGTCTGCCACAATGCCTCGACGGTGCGCTCGGCGGCGTCTCGGAGCAGGCGTTTGAGCTTCGAGAAAGCCAACTCGATTGGGTTCAGGTCCGGGCTGTAGGGCGGCAGATAGAGCAGTGTCGCGCCACAGGCCTCGATCGCCTCGCGCACGCCGCTGACCTTGTGCGAACTGAGGTTGTCGAGCACGACCACGTCGCCCGGCGACAGTGTTGGCGCCAGGAACTGTTCGACATAGGCGAGGAACGCCGCGCCGTTTATGGCGCCATCGAGCACGAGGGGTGCGACCAGGCCCGAGTTGCGCAAGCCGCACAGAAATGTCGTGGTGTGCCAGTGCCCGTGCGGCACCACGCAGACCAAGCGCTCGCCCTTGGGGGCTCGGCCTCGGGTTGGTGACATATTCGTCGTGGCCCAGGTTTCGTCGAGGAACACGAGGCGGCTTGGGTCCAGCGTGGGCTGCAGCTCGGCCCAAGCTTTCCGGGCTTCGACTATGTCCTCGCGATCCTGCTCCTCGGCCCGGAGGTGCTTTTTTTAAGCGTCAGGCCCAATCGCGCCACGACTTTCCACAACACCGGATGGCTGACGCACACGCCATGCGTCTTCTCAAGCCACGACCGCAACTCGCGTAGCTTGGCGTCAGGCTGGGCGTCGATCTGCGCGCGCAGGGCGATGGTGAACGGAGCAAGACGGAGCGGCACGTGATTGTGCTGTGCACCTGGCGACGCGTCACCAAGATCGCGAAGCCGAGCCCGAACCTTTGACACGTAGGACGGGCTGACGCCGAACCGGGTCGCTACTTGGACCAACGTCAAATCCGGGCACGCCAGCACTCGATCACGAAGATCCTGCCCATAAGCCTGCCCCCGCCGCCATGCCATGCGTGCCTCCGTTACCAAACGGAGGCCTTCGAATCACACATCGAGCCCGTTTCGGAAGCCCTCCACCCGATTCCAGTCAGGGCGATACTGGTCTAGTCGGGGGATCGGCGAGCGGCGCGCGGTAACTGCCGGGCCGCCCGATTTTTCTTTGCGACGGCCGGTCCCGCGTGGCTAGACTGCGGCGCCAGGAGACCGGGGGACCAGGAAACCGGGCGACAAGCAACAACGACGCGCTCGCTGAGCAAGAACGGTCGGGCGCGTTCGCGGGAAGGCTGGACAGCGGAGAAGGCGGCGGATGATGCTCCCTCCCAGATCAGGACGATCTTCGAGAACGACACGATAACCTGGACCCGAAACTGGCACTGAAACTATCTGGGGCTGAGCCATCATGGTGCATATTCATTACAAAGTGGTCGCGCATGACGGCGGCTGGGCCTACAAACTCGACGACGTCTTCTCCGAGCCGTTCCGCACGCGGGAGGCAGCGCTGCGGGCGGCCAAACGCGCCGCCGCCGAGCAGCGCGTCCCCGGTGATACCTCGTTGATCGAGTACCAGGACGACAAGGGCAAATGGCATATCGAGCGGTCCGAGGGCAGCGACCGGCCGGAGGCGGACGTCATCGAATAGCGATGGCCGGCGAACCCTTGCGGCCCTTCGGATGACAAGAGGGCGATCAACCGCAGACCCGCGGCGCCGACAGGCCGGTCAGTAACCGGCCACCCGGTCCACAATCTCCTTGAGTGGCCTGGCTTCAACGAAGCGCGCCAGGTTCTCCACGAACAGCCGGGCGACGATCCGGTCGCGCTGCGGATGCCCCCCGCCGATATGCGGCAGCACGAGGATCCCTTCCGTGGTCCAGAACGGGTGCTCGGCCGGCAGCGGTTCCTGCCGGAAGACATCGAGCACCGCGCCGGCGATCCGTTTCGATCGCACCGCCTCAATCAGGTCGGCATCGGCGATCAGATGGCCGCGGCCGAAATTCAGCAGCCAGGCATTGGGCTTCATCTTCGCAAGACGCTCCGCGTTGATGAAGTTTTCGGTCTCCGGCGTCGCCGGCAACAGCAGCAGCACGTAGTCGGACCGGGTCAGCACCTCATCCGTCCGCTCCGGCGGCAGCACCTCGGCCAGCCCCGGCAGCTTCGCGCCACCCCGCCTTGTGCCGATCACGCGCATCCCCAGCGCACGGGCCAGCCGCGCCACCTCCTGCCCGATGGCGCCGAGGCCGAGAATGCCGAGCGTGCTGCCGTTCAGCGGCGTCGCCACGCGGCGGACCCATTCGCTGCGCTTCTGGTCCTCGGCGATCGCGGCGTAGGGCTTGGCGATGTGGAACAATGCGCCGAGGATGTTCTCCGGCATCGCTTCGGCGTGCGTGCCACGCGCGCAGGTCAGCGTCAGCTGCGCCGGCAGGTCCGGCAGTGCCAGCCAACCCTCCACACCGGCGGTCAAGGCCTGGACCCAGCGCAACTTTCCCATCCGCGGCAGCAGGCCAGGCGGGGCGCCCCAGGCGAGCATGGCGTCGGTTTCGGCGATCTGCGCATCGGACGGTCTGTCATTGCGGGCCAAAGCTTCGACCACCACGGCCCCGGAAAGACCGGCCCGGGCGATGGCGTCGACATAGGGTCCGGGCGCATCGGTCCAGAGCAGCAGGCGGGTGGAGTTTTGCATGGCGGAGCCTCCCTGACAGGTCCCCGCAGCGTAGAGAAACCGCGGCAGGAGGGCCATCCGCCCCCCTGCCCTCGGGCTGGTCAGTGGGAGAACAGCACCGGCACGGTCATTTCGGCGAGCAGGGTCTTGGTCACGCCGCCGAACGCCAGTTCGCGCATGCGCGAATGGCCATAGGCACCGGCGACGATCAGGTCGGCCCCGATATCGGCGGCATAGGACAGCAGCGCCTCGCCATCGGCGATGTCCTTGGCGACGGTATGCGCGGCCTCGGCCTTCACGCCGTGGCGGGCCAAATGCAGGGAAATATCGGCCGAAGGGACCTCGCCATGCCCGCCGATCCCGGATTCCGGATTGATCGCCAGCACCGTCACCATCTGCGCGGTCTTCAGCAGCGGCAGCGCATCGTTCAGCGCGCGGGCGGCTTCGCGGCTGGCGTTCCAGGCGACCAGCACATGCCTGCCGATGGTGTCGAACCGCCCCGCGAACGGCACCACCAGCGCCGGCCGGCCGGACGACATCAGCACGGAGACCGGAATATGGTCGCTGCCATCCGCTTGCGGTTCATACCGGTTCGGCTGCCCGACGATGGCCAGATCGACATAGCGCGCATGCTGCGCCAGCATCGTGCCGGGATCGCCCTCCACCACGCGCCACTCGCCGTCCAGCCCTTCCTGGCGGATGCGCTCGCGAAACGCCTCCTCCACCGGGCCGATCCGTTCGAGCACCTCGGCGCGCAATGTCTCGATCAGGTCCTCGGGACCGGGCGAGGCGACGGTCATGGAATAGCCGTAGAACATCGAGGCCGCCGGCACGTTCATCACGTGCACGCCGGCCAGATGCGCCCCGCTCGCCGCCGCCAGCCGGATCGCGAGTTCGAGGCGCACGGGGCTGCGCGGGCTGTCATCCAGATGAACCAGAATGTCCTTGTACGCCATCGAACCCTCCTTTGTGGGCAGCCTGTGCGCAGCAGATAGCCCCAACCAGGGGGCCGCCGGCATTGCGCCAGATCAATCCGCCTTATCGTTGTCCCCGCAGCCTTATCGTTGCTCCGGCATCGGGCGGCCGGATTATTCGCGCGTCCCGGTCATCTTGTGAATAAGCGCCTCATAGGCGGCCAGATAATCGTCCATCGCCAGGTGCGCCTGCGCATAGCGCCGGGCGCCGGCGCGGATGCGCCTGGACAGCGCCTTGTCCTCGATCATCTCGACGATCTGCCGTGCCAGCGCCGCGGTATCGAAAAACGGCACCAGCATGCCGTTGCGGCCATGGGTGACGAACTCGCGCACCGGCTCGGTGTCGGACGCCACCACCGCGCAGCCGCTCGCCAGCGCCTCGCGCAGCGACCAGGAGGCGACGAAGGGATAGGTGAGGTAGACATGCGCGTCCGAACGCTGCAGCAGGCTCAGATAGGTGGCGTAACTTACCCGGCCCGGAAATAGCACGCGATCGAGGTCGACCTGCCCACCGAGCTCCGCCAGTAGGGTATCCCGCCAGGTGCCGCTCGGCGGCGAGCCGCCATAGCTGACTCCGTCGCCGCCGACGATCACCACGCGCAGATCCTTGCGCGACTTCAGCAGGCGCGGCAGGGCGCGCATCAGGATATGGAAGCCGCGATAGGGCTCCAGGTCCCGCGCCACATAGGTGACGAGTTTTTCGTCCGGCCCGATGGCCGCGTTGCCCAGCTGCAGCGGGGCTTTGCGCACCTTCGGATCGGGCGCGCAGACTGTGAGGTCGACGCCTTCCGCCAGGACGGTGATCTTGTCGCGCGCCCAGGCCGGATAGGTAGAGAGCTGCCATTGAGTCGGCGTCTGCCCGTGCCCGCCGAGATCCAGCGCCAGATGGTTCACCGCGTTCTTCGCCCGCACCCGGGGAAAGTCGGATACCGGGATCGGGAATTCCGGGTCGAAGCCGACATCGATGCCGTCGGTATGGTAGTAGAACTCCATGTAGCCGAGCATCGGCACACCGGGCCAGACATCCGGCAGGTTCAGCATCTCGCCCCAGCCCTGATGGCCGATGATGATGTCGGGCGTGAAGCCCAGCTCCTTCAGATTGGCCGCGGTCTGCCGGACGATGTCCGCCCGGCGCAGCGCGGCATCGAACTCCCGCACCGCCCAATGGGTCTCGGCAGAAACCGGCGGTGGCTTGCGGTATGGCACCTTGCGCACGCCGGCGATGACATTGGGGTTCGGTTCCGTCAGGAACACGACCTCATGCTGCCTCGACTTCGCCAGATGGCGGACGAGATGGAGGAACTGCCCGGGGAAGTTCTGGTGGACGAACAGGAACTTCATCGACGCTACCGTGGCGCCCATGCTCTGCACATCGGGGCGCGGCACATCCGGCCGCGCCCGCGTGCATCAGGCATCTCCGGCGGCTTAGAGCATGACCGCCACTGATAGACGCAGCGATCGTGCTCTAAGTATATGTTTTGGCGAGCAATTTTATCGCTCGGTTGAGTCAACCTCAAGCGATACTGCTCTAGCGGGCCGCCCTGCCCGGCGGGGACGGACGCCGGGCGGATTTCGCGGGCTTGGCCGCGCCAGCCGGCTTCGCCGCGCTAGCCCGCTTCGCCACGACTGGACGCTTCGCCTTGGCGGCGGCAGAGACCTTCGCAGCAGCGGGCGCCTTTGCCGGGGCGGGCTTTGCCGCCACCGCGCTTACCTGCGCGGCTTTCGGGGCGGGCTTTGTCGCGGCCGGCTTCCTTGCCGGTTTCGCCACCGGCTCGGCCACCTTCGCCGCACCATTGGGCAGGAGCGAGATCCGGAATGCTTCCAGCGGCGCCAGGCTCTCCGCCTCGCAGGCGGCGCCGGCGGGCAGCGGCCCCAACTCGGTGCCGTCGACAAAGCTCGTGTAGCACTCGCAATCATAGGCCTCGGCCGCCTCGCCCTTCAGCCGCACCCGCAGCCCGAGCAAGGGCAGCGCCATGCCACGGCTGCCGCAGAACTGCCCGCCATTGACCCAGGGCGACAGCCAGCCACGACCGAGCACCGCCTGGTATTCGATGTCCTCGGGCTGCAACGGCGCCGGCGGCAGGATCGAGAAACCCTCGATCCACTTCTGGCTGCCGCGCACGCCCATCCATTCGCCGGTCCGGCCGGCCACATCGCCGGTGGCCTGCACATGCGCGAGCACCTCCGGCCTGCCCGCCGGCGCAGCGCCGTTGCCGGGCTGCGCCGCCGCCGCTTCAGGTTCGGCCTGCGCCGCCGGCTCCGGGTTCAGGCGCAACACCTGCAGCCGCGGCGCGCTCTCGGGCCCCTGACCGGGTGCCTGGTAGATCGTCACCAGCACCTGGGCCGGACCGGAGGAGACGCGGATCAGTGCCGCCGCGTCCGAACCGCCGAGCCACCCGTCGGGACGGAACGTGCTGATGCTGACCTGGTCGGGATCCGGCAGCGGGCTGGGCGGCAGCGAAATCCGCACACCCGGTAGGCCGAGCGCATTGTTCGCCACGGCCGAACCCGGGGCATGGAAGACGCAGAAAGTTCCGGTATCCAGCGTCATCAAATGACCGGACACCCGCAATTCGGTAATCCGCTTCTGGCCGCTTTCTGCCGCCGTATGTCGTGCTTCGGACATGTAACCACCTCAACTGAGCCAATCGATCAAATCATCGCCGCTGCCTGGGAGGACTGCCCAAGCAGGTCAGCTTTGCTGCTCGCGATTGTTTATCAGGCCCTTTCTTCGCGCGCGAGACCGGCTGCGGCAATCAGTGAATGATTGATGGCGGCGGCCGGCAGCCCCAGTGGCAGCACGAAGCCGCGGCCGCTGCGGCGGACGCGGTCGGCCGGCGCGCCGATATCGAAACAGGCCGCCTGCAGCCCGGCCTGCCAGGCCTCCGTCAGCGTAAAGCACCAGGTCTCCGGCCAGATCGAGGGCAGCAGCGCGAGCGACGCCTGCTGCGCGCGGATCAGCTCCACCGCCTCCTCCGTCCGGTACTCGCCGGTTACGAACACCCGTCCCGTGGCCAGCAGCCGCGCATCGTCGATGCTATGGCCGATGACGATGAATTCGAGCGGCAGGTCCCGCCAGGCGGCATCGCGCGCGCAGGCCAGCAGAACCTCGTAACCCTTCTCCAGCCCGATGGCGCCGACCACCGCCACGCGGCAGATCGGCCGGGCGGTGCCGGAGTGGATGACCTGCCGAGGCGGAAGCGGCTCGGCGATCGCCGTGTCGTCATCATGCTCGACGATCACCGGCTTTGTGGCGGGGAAATGCCGGTGGATGCGCGTGGCGGTGTCCTGCGACGGCACCACGACCCGCCGCGCCGCGCCGAGGATGCCGGCTGAAACGCTGCGCAGCTCCGCCACCGGGATGTCGAGCCCGTCCTTGCGGCCGATATCGGCGATGCAAGCCTCGCAATGGACGGTCTCCGGCTCGCCGCAATAGCGCCGGTCCGGACCGAGCAGCCCCACGCGGGGGCAGAAGGCGGCGCTGTCGTGCACGTGCACGTCATAGGGAATGCCCAGCCTGTCGATCACCTGCAGCACGGCATAGTTATGCCCGAGCAGGTGATGCAGCTGCGCGCCCACCGGCCGCTCGGCGGCGAGCAGGCGGATCAGCGCGGGCATCTCGGCCGGTATCGCGAAGCGCAGATTGGGGTAGTCGGTCGCCTCCCCCTCGCCGAGCATCACCGCCGTCGATCCGTCCGCCAGCCGGGCCGGGCGCAGCACGATGGGGCGCTGCCCGGCGGCGCGCGCGGCCTCGCACTGGACGCGGACCTGCCGTTCCGTGCCGCCGCCGTGGAAATGGGTGATCAGGATCATCGCCGCACGCCGGATGCCGCGCCCCCCCGCTTCCCGCCCGCGCGCTTTCCGCCCCCGACCTTCTTTCCAGCGCGCCGCGTCGATCCGCCGGCGGGCCTCGGCCAGCGGGTCGGCCACGGCGTACTCGGCGATCAGCGCGGCGTAGCCGGGATGCAGCCGGTCCAGCACCGCGGCGTTGCGCGCCAGCAGCGGTTCGCGCGCCGGGCCGAAGGACTGGCCGGTGCGATGGGCGACGAACACCCCGGGGGCCGCGACATGGCGCCAGCCGAGATGGCGCGCGCGAACGCAGAAATCGTTCTCCTCGCCATAGCCCTGGGCGAAGACGTCCTCCCGCAGCGCGCCCACCGCATCCAGGCAGTCGCGGCGGATATACATGCAGAAGCCGATAGCGGTGGGGATATCGACCACCGTCCCGCCATTGGCCCCGGCGGCGAGCCGGTCGAGACGGTCGGTCTCCGCCCTCGACGGCACCGAGTTGCTGCCGGCTGGGCCGGGATAGCTAAGGATCGACGCGTCATTGGACAGCGGCGTGGCGCTGCCGATATCGCCGGCCGCGTAGGCGGCCGCGCGCAGCCGCTCCAGCCAGCCCGGCGGCACCAGCGTGTCGCTGTTCAGCAGCACCACGTCGCGCCCGGCGCAGGCACGCAGCCCGGCATTGGCGCTGGCGGGAAAGCCGAGATTGGCGCCATGGCGGATCAGCCGGATGCGCCGCCTCGCGGCCAGGCCATCCAGCGCACGCACCAGTTCCGCATCGGGCGTGGCGTCGTCCACCACCACCAGCCGGCTGCCGCGCGGCAGCGCCGCCAGCACCGTCTCCAGGCAATCGAGCGTGACCGCGCCGCCGCCATGCACGGGGACCACTACATCGACCGGCGGAGCGCGGGAGGTCGCCCGGGGCCGCGCCACATCGCCGGCGCCTGCGGGGAAACGCGCCGCCACCGCCAGCGCCGCCGCCACCGCTTCCCGCCGCTCCGCGCCGGGATCGAGCGGACTGCCGGACAGATGCCGCCCATCGGGCCCGGTCACCGCAATCGGGCCCGCCAGGCCGGCCAGGGCGGAGGCGGGCACATGGAACCGGCGCGGCCGTGCCAGCACGGAATTGCCCGACACTTCCATGTCCGGATCGTCGGCCGTGAGTGTCGGTGCGGCGGCCGGATCGGTCGCCGGGTCACCGATCGGCCGCAGCGTCAGGCTCGGGTCGGCTTCGGGGTTGCCGGGATGCCAGGCCCAACCCTCCAGCCCGCCGTCGCGGACCCAGACGCAGCCTTCGGTGCGGCAGATCGCGGCAATGTCGATCGGGCTGCCGAGCAACGGCCTGCCGGCACGGCTCACATCCAGGCGCGTGGCGCGTTGCCATCCGGCGGGAAGCCTGCCTCCCCGCAGAACCACGGGCGCACCGTCGAGCACCAGCGTTACCGGGCCCGTGGAACCGGTCAGCAGCGTGCCGCCGGGGCCGAGGCCGCACCAGCCGGGTGCGTCCGTCGCCGGCAGGATCTTCCCGGCAAGAGCGGCGATCTCGCCCGGACGCTCGACGATGAAGCGGGTGAGTACGGCCTGCAGCGCCGAGGCGGCGGCCGCCCCCTCCCCCAGACGCAGCCGCGCCAGGGCCAGGCCGAGCCAGGCCTCGCGAACATCGTGCCGGTCCGATACGCGGGAGAACAGGGCGGCGGCGCGGACATCATCCTGGCCGAGGCAGGTGCCGGCCAGGCAAAGCGCCGCGGTGTCATCGCCGGGGGCCAGCCGGCAGGCCCGCTCGAACCATCGGCGCGCCGCCGCCGGATCGCCGCGCGCGGCCTCCGCCTGGCCTTGCTGCAAGGCCTGGGTGGCGAGGATGGCGGATCGGCGGGGTCCGGCTGTTCCGGCGCAGGCGGCGCCATGTCCGGGCGGATCAGAGCCCGACCGCGTGGGCGACCGGTTCCACGCCCGACGGCGCCGAGGGATCGGGCCGCGCAGGCTCCGGCGGCAAGGCGGCCAGGTCGGCGGCGGCGTCCTGCTGGCCGCTGGACAGAGCGAGGCGCAGCCAGTGTCGCGCCTGCTCCGCATGGGTCTCGCCGGCCAGGCCTCGCGCCAGATAGCGCCCGAGCATCATTTGCGCCACCGGATGGCCGCGTTCGGCGGCCTGGCGGAACCAGCGCTGGGCGCTCGGCCGGTCCATCGGCACGTCGTGCCCGCCGCCCAGCATCGCGCCCATGGCGAAGGTCGCCCCGACATGGCCCTTCGCCGCCGCCTTTTCGAACAGCGCCAGCGCCGCCTGATGGTCGCGCGGACCGCCGCCGCCGTTCAGCATCATGTCCGCCAGCGCCACCTGCGCGTCGAGCATCCCGACCTCGGCCGCCCGGGCGATCCAGCTGCGGCCTGCTTCCAGATCCTTGTCCACGCCGCGGCCTTCGACCAGCATTCGGCCGTACCAGGTACCTGGGCGTTGACCACGCGCTCCGCCGCGCGGCGGAGCCAGATCGCGGCCTGCTTCTCGTCCTTCTGGACGCCGACGCCCTGCGCCAGGCAGACGCCGTAGTTGAACGCGGCGACCAGATCGCCGGAAGCGGCCGCCTGCTCGAACCACTGGCGCGTGCGCACCAGGTCGTCGGTCCCGCCGACGCCCTTCAGCACCAGATTGGCGAGATCGGCCCGCGCGTGCTTGTCGCCGGCCTCGCCGGCGATGCGCAGCCAGTGCGCCGCCTCCTCGGGGTCGGGCGCCACGCCGGCGCCGGTCAGATGCAGCAGGCCGAGGGTGCGCGCGGCGCCCGCGTGCCCGGCCTCGGCGGCGCGGCGCATCCACATCGCCGCCTCGGCATAGTTCGGCGGCAGCTTGCCGCCCTTGGCGTAGATGTCGCCGACCAGGGCCGCGGCCTCCGCATCCCCGGCAAGCGCCGCCCGGCGCAGCCAGGATTCGCCCTCGGACGGGTTGGCGTCGACGCCCAGCCCCTCCATCAGCGCCAGTCCCCAGCGCGCCTGGCCGGAGCGGTTGCCCTTTTCCGCGGCGCGGCGATAGAGCTGCGCCGCGGCGGCGAGATCGCGCTCCACCCCGACGCCGCGTTCATGCAGCACGCCGAGCAGATACAGCGCCGTCGGCAGGTCCGCTTCCGCGGCGCGGCCGAGGTAATGCACCACGCGCCGATGCGTCGCCTCATCCTGGGCGTCGCGGGCCAGCGACAGGGCGAAGCCGAGCGCGCCCTGCGGACAGCCGGCCTCGGCCGAACGCTCGTACCAGCGATGCGCCGCCTCGAGGTCGCGCATCTCCTCGGGGCCGGCGGTCAGCATATAGGCGAGCACCGCCTGGCCGTCGGCGGACCCGGCCTCGGCCGCCATGCGCGCCCAGCGGGCGGCGGTGACGTAATCCGGATCCTGCGTCTCGTTGCTGGCGAACAGGCTGCTGGCCGCACCGCCATCCGCCGACGCGCCGCCATCACGTGGACCGCCGAGCCCGTGCAGGTACAACGCGGCAAGCAGCGCTTGCGCCTCGGTATGGCCGTGTTCCGCGGCGCGCTCCAGCCAACGGATGCCTTCGACGCGGCTGCGCGGCACGCCCGCCGCCTCGAGGTAGCTGCGCCCGACCCGGTATTCCGCCTCCGGCAGACCGGCCCGCGCGGCGCGGGCATACAGGGTGAAGGCCTTGGCGTGCTGGCCCCGCGCGAACAGGTCCTCGGCCCGGCGTAGCGCGGCAGCCGGCGAGATGAGGGCATTGACGCGGTCGAGCGCCTTCATCCGAGACGGATCCTCAGGCCGGCAAATGCACGCGGGCCAGGAATGGCCGCACCGCTCGTCACGGCTCGCGCATCCCCTCCTGGGTTACCGGCAGGATACGGCCCAGCAGATAGCTCAGCACCGTGCGCTTGCCGACCTTGATGTCCGCGGTCACGGGCATGCCGGGCGATACCCGGAAATTCGCCGGCACGTTGTGCAGATTGACCTGATCGATGGAGATCCGCGCGCGATAGAACGGCTCCGTGCTGTTGCCGGGCAGCGGCACCGCGCCGGGGCTGCGGGTGGATTGCGTATCGGCGAGGGTGAAGCTGTCCGCGCTGACGATCCGCACCGTGCCGTCGGCCTTGCCGTAGGTGCTGAACGGGAAGGTGTCGAACTTGATCGCCACGGGATCGCCGACATGCACGAAGCCGTCGTCGCGGCCGGCGATATTGGCCTCGACCTCCATCGGCGCGTCGCTCGGCACCAGGGTGATGAACTGCTCGCCCGATTGCAGCACCGAGCCGACCGATACGCGTGCCAGCGTCAGCACCGTGGCATCGCGGTCGGCGCGCAATTCCACCAGTTGGCGGCGCAATTGCGCCTTGTTCAGCAATTCGCGGGCGTCGCTGAGCTTGCGGACCTGCTCGGTCAGGGTCTGCGAAGTCTGCGCCTTCCAGTTCTGCATGTAGCCGTCGCGTTCGGCCTCCATCGCGCTCAGATCACGCTTCGCCGTCTCCCCGGTCTCGATCGCGGTGGAGAGGGCACGCGCGACCTCGAGGCGGCTGTCGGTTGCGGCCAGGGAGTTCAGCTTGCTGCCGACCTGCAGCTTTTCCAGGCCCTTGCGCATCGCCTCGACGTTCTGCGCCACGGCCAGCCGCTCGCGATACGCCGCGGCATCGGCCACGGAGCGGTTCACCGTGGCGCGCAAGCCGTCGATCTTCTGGCGGTAGTTCTCCAGCTTGTAGCTGCGCTCGGCCGCACGCTGGGCGTAGATCGCGGCCTGCAGCGACAGCGACGGGTCGAGCCCGGAATAGGTGAACGGCTTTTCGTCCGCCTCCGCCTGCAGCCGGGAAACCTCGCCCTGCAGGCTGGAGACCTGCGCCACCAGCGCGCCCATGTCGGCGACCGCGAAAGTGGGGTCGAGCTTGGCGAGCAGGTCGCCGGCATGGACCTGCTGGCCCTCATGCACCTCGATCGAGCGCACGATCGCGGTTTCCAGCGGCTGCACCACGACGTTCGACGCGCTCGACACGACGCGGCCGGAGGCAGTGACCACGCGGTCGACATGGATCAGCCCGAGCGCCACCACGCAGGCGGCGAACATCGAGCCGATCACCCAGACCGTGCCGCGCGCCGAGCGCGGCACCGGCATCGCCAGGATGCCGGCCGATGGCGACTGGAACTCCAGAACCACCGGCAGCGTGGGTTCGTCGTCCAACTCGTCGCGACCCGTCGTCCCTCGATTGCTTGCCACCCGATTAATCGCCTTGGAGGAGGGTTGGGGCGATCGCTGCATGACGGGTACCCTGAATATCCATATGACGGTTCTGCTGCGCCCAAAGCTGGCGATACAGGGAGCAGCGTTCAAGCAATGTGCGGTGCGGCGCGATGTCCACCAGTTTGCCCTTCTCCAGCACCAGGATCTGGTCGCACTCGGTCAGCGAGGACAGCCGGTGGGAGACGATGACCATGGTCCGGCCGCGAGCGATGCGGTTCAGATTGGCGTTCACCAGCGCCTCGCTCTCCGGATCCAGCGCGCTGGTGGCCTCGTCCAGGATCAGGATGCGCGGATCCTGGATCAGCGCGCGGGCGATCGCCAGGCGCTGCTTCTGGCCGCCGGACAGGTTGGGCGAGCCCTCCTCGATATAGGTCTCGTAGCCGTTCGGCATCCGCTCGATGAACTCTTCCGCGCCGGCCAGCCGGGCGGCGCGCACCACATCCTCGATCGTCAGGCCGGGACGGCCGGCGATGATGTTGTCGCGGATGGAGCCGCGGAACAGGAAGTTGTCCTGCAGCACCACGCCGAAGGAGGAACGCAGATGGCGCAGATTGATCTCGCGCAGATCCGCGCCGTCGATCTTCAGGAAGCCGGAGTAGTCACGGTTGATGCCCTGCAGCAGCCGCGCCAGGGTGGATTTGCCCGAGCCGCTGCGCCCGACCACGCCCAGCATGGTGCCGGCCGGGATCGAGAAGGTGACGCGGTCCAAAGCCGGCACCTTGGTGCCGCCATAGGTGAAGGAGAGGTCGTCGACCATGACCGCGCCCTCGAATTTCGGGCGCAGCCCGCCGGATGCGGCATCCACCTCCAGCGGCCGGTTCAGCACCGAGCCGGCCTGGCCGATGGCGGCGCTGAATTCCTCGAAATCCTCGATCAGCCGCGCCAGCCCGACCAGCGGCTGGGCGACGCGCATCGACAGCATCATGAACGCGAACAGCGAGCCGACCGCGTAGCCGGTGTCATCGCGCAGGGCCAGATAGGCGCCGAGCAGGATGATGCCGATGGACATGAAGCGCTCGAGCGGCGTGATCAGAGTCTGCGGCCAGCTCGCGAGCTTGCCGAATTCCATGCGCCACTTGCCGGCATCGGCTACCTTGGCGTCCCATAATTCCTTGCGCTGCGGCTCGATCGCCAGGGACTTGACCGTCTTCACGCCGAAAATGGTCTCGCCCAGCACCGAGGCGCGGGCGACCTCCGCCGCGATCACCTTGCCGAAGACGGAGCGCAGCGGCCGCAGGAAGGCGAGGATGATCAGCGCGATCATCGCCGAACAGGCCACCACCATCCAGGCCAGGGTGGCGTTGAGGTAGAACAGGAACGGCAGCAGCACCACCAGCGTGAACATGTCCAGGAAGGTGGTCAGCAGCTTGCCGGTCAGGAATTCCCGCACCTTGTTGATCTGGTTCAGGTTGTGCATCGTCTCGCCGGCGGGATGGCGCTCGAAGTAATCCAGCGGCAGGCGCAGCAGGCGGGCGAAGATGTGCAGGTTCAGCTTGGTGTCGAGCCTTGTGCCGACGGTCAGCACGATCATCCGGCGCGCATGGCCGAGGCAGCGTTTCATAGAAAACGCCGATCGCCAGGATGACGGCCAGCAGGGTCAGCGTGGAATAGCTGTGATGGGTCAGCACCCGGTCGACGGCCACCATCACCAGCAAAGGCGGGAAGATCGTCAGGAAGCTGAGCGTGAGCGAGGCGAAGCCGATGTCGCGCAGCGACCGCCGTTCCTTCCCGACCAGGGAGATCAGCCAGCTGCGGTTGAACGGCGCGTCCGACTCCGCGATGCCGCGATTGGCGCGCACCAGCACCACCTCGCCGGACCACACCTGCGCCAGCCGCATCTCGTCGACGGCGACGGCGGGTTCGCTGACCGCGGCCAGCGGGTCCTTGATCAGCACCACCCGGCTGTCCGGGTTGGTGCCGGTCATCAGGCCGGCGCTGCCGTCCCTGAACAGCAGCACCACGGGGCCGGCCGATTGCAGGCGCAGCAGCTGCCGCCAATTCAGCCGGACGCCCTTGGCCCACAGGCCGCTATCCTGCGCCCAGGCCGCCAATGAGGCGGCGGAGGCAGCCGATTCGCCTGATGCGCGGCGGAAATCGCTCTCGTCCAGTTCCATGCCGTAATAGCGCGCGGCCAGCGACACGGCGCGCAGGCGCGGATCCACCCGCTCCTCGCGCGGACGAAAGCCGGCATCCGTCGCGTTGGCGTGATCACCGCCCCCGCCAGCGCCAGCGAGGCCAACGGTAGCGAAGGAATGTCCCTCAATATCGTCCACAAGCGGCTCCTATGCGGATTCTTGACCGGTCTCTAAGCATGCCTGCCCGGCATCATGGCTCGAATGTCCTTCGGGAGGCGTGACGGCAGAACCGCGCACGCCCCGGGGCCTGCTTCCTAATACACGCCAAATGACGCAATCGCGCCCAATATGCCCATGGCGGCTGGCTGAAATCAATCGGTACATCCTTGTTCCATCGCTGTCCAATTCCTTGCCTGCCCCCGGCCAAGGCCCGAAACTGCGGGTCTATCCTGCAGCTTTGCCATCAAAACAGGACCTTCGCGCGGCCGGCGACATCCGCAATTTGACTGAATAGTATGTGCAAGCGATGAACAGATGGCTGAACATGTCGTGAGCCCGGTCCGGGACCGTCCGGCCGGCCTCGCCGGGACCTCCTGCCCGGAGCTCCCGCCCGAACCCTTTTTTCCGAACCGGTGCAAGCATGCAGATCCGTGACGCCACCCCGGCCGACCTTCCCGAGATCCAGGCCATCTACGCCCACCATGTGCTGAACGGCACCGGCACCTTCGAGGAGGAGCCTCCCTCGATCGAGGAAATGACCGTCCGCTACCGCAAGGTCGTCGACCATGGCTGGGCGTGGCTGGTGGCGAGCGACGCCACCGGCGTGCTCGGCTTCGCCTATTACGCCCAGTTCCGCGACCGATCGGCCTATCGCTTCACCGCGGAGGACAGCGTCTATATCCGCGACGACGTGCGCGGCCAGGGCGTCGGCAAGGCGCTGGGCGCGCAGCTGATCGAGACCGCCACCGCCGCCGGGTTTCGCACCATGATCGCGGTGATCGGCGATTCGGAGAATGTCGGCTCGATCGGGGTGCATGCCAGCCTGGGCTTCCAGCACGTGGGCACGCTGCGCGCCGCCGGGCTGAAATTCGGCCGTTGGCTGGACGTGGTGCAGATGCAGCGTCCCCTGGGCCTGGGCGACACGGACGTGCCGGCTTCGTGATCCAGCGCCCCCCCCTGCGGCAGGACGCCTTCCCGCATGCCCCGGCGGCGGAGCGTGCCGCGATCGAGCGTCTGGTCGCGGCCGACCCCGACCTGGCGCGGATCGAGGCCGCCGCCGGGCCGCTGCCGTGGCGCCGGCGCGCGGACGGCTTTCCCGGGCTGCTGCAGGCGATCGTCGGGCAGATGATCAGCAACCAGGCCGCCGCCGCCATCTGGGGCCGGCTGCGCGCGCTGCCCGGCGCGCTCGATCCGGCCGGGCTGCTGCGGCTGGACGAGGCGGAGCTGCGCGCCGCCGGCCTGTCGCGCCCGAAGGTCGCCCATGCCCGCGCCCTCGCCGAGGCCTTCGCCGAGGGTCGGCTGAGTGCCGCGAAGATCGCCGCCATGGCGGACGAGGAAGCGATCGCCGCGATTTCCGCGGTGCGCGGCATGGGGCGCTGGAGCGCGGAAATCTACCTGCTGTTCGCCCTCGCCCGGCAGGACGTGTTCCCCGCCGGCGACATCGCCGTGGCGGGTGCGGCGGCGGCGCTGAAGGGCCTGCCCGCGCGCCCCGACCCGGCCAGCCTGCGCGCCCTGGCGGAACCCTGGCGCCCTGCCCGCTCGCTCGCGGCGCGGCTGCTCTGGCACCACTGGCGCCATCTGACCGGCCGCCCCGCGTTCGACGATCTGCCGGTTGACGTTCCACAAGATTGACGATGGGGCCGATTGACGATCCGGCCGGCGTTTGACAGACAGCGCCACCAGAAAGCACCCGCCAGAAGCTACGGCCACACAAGGGACGATCCGCCAATGTATCATCCGAAACTCCGGATCACCCGCGAGGGAACGATCGCCACCGTGACCTTCGACCGCCCGGAGGTCCGCAACGCCTTCGACCTGTCGATGTGGCTCGGGCTGCAGCACACGATGGAGGCGCTGTCGGCCGATGACAGCCTGCGCTGCGTGGTGCTGCGCGGGGCCGGCGACAAGGCGTTCAGCGCCGGCGCCGACATCGCCGCCTTCGAGGTGGAGCGCGGCAGCGAGGAGCGGGAGGAAGAATATTCCCGCGTGCTGCACGAAAGCATGCAGTCGGTCCGGCTGTGCCAGCACCCGGTGGTGGCGATGATCATGGGCAATTGCCTCGGCGGCGGCGCCGGGCTGGCGGCGCTGTGCGATTTCCGCGTCGGCGGCGAGAATATCCGTTTCGGCATCACCGCCCGCAACCTCGGCATCTGGTACCCCTATGCGGAGATCGACCCGATCATCCAGCTCGCCGGCACCGGCGTGGTGGCGGAGATCCTGATCGAGGGCCGGATCTTCAACGGCCGCGAAGCCTATGAGAAAGGCCTGCTGTCGCGCGTCGTGCCCGACGACCAGGTGGAGGCGGAGACGATGGCACTGGCGCATCGCATCACCCAGGGCAGCCCGCTCTCGGCGCGCTACCACAAGGCGGCGATCCGCAAGCTGCGCGGGGAACTGCCGATCACCCCTGCCGAGGAACGCGCCACCAGCGATTTCCGCCTGACCGAGGATTTCCGCAACGCCTGCCGGTCCTTCAAGGCCAAGGAGAAGCCGGTCTTCCAGGGCCGCTAGGCCTCCCGCAAGCGCGGATCGGGACGCTGGGCGGAAACGTCTCGTTCATGATAGCTCGGGCATGATCGGCGCCGTTGAACCGGTGCCCGAGCGATGTCCGAGCCGCATATACCGCTGATCCAGACCTACCATCCCACCACGTTCCTGGAACGGGGGGTGGCGATGCCGTTCACCACGCCCTTGCTGGCCGGCGCCCGCGCCCGGCCCGCAGATCGCGGCGGCGTGGAGCTGATCGTGCCGAACCCGTCCGGCGGGCGCGGCGTCTATATCCTGCCCTGGGCCGGCGTGCGCGAGTTGTGCAAGCCGACGGTGCACGATACCCGGCTGCATCAGAAGATCACCGGCCTGCGCGCGGTCACGCCCGCGCTGATCCGCGAAGCCGCGCGCGAAGTGGCGGCGGAGGGTCTGGCGGGACGGGAAGCACTGGCGGCGGCGGGCAGCACGGCGGAAACCGACCGGCAGGACCGGGTGGTGACCAATTTCCTGCTGCTGATGGCCATGGTCGAGCAGGTGCGCCCAGCCGGCGCCGCCGGCCCGGCGCCAGACCGGGGCAAGCCGGATCGCAGCAGGCTCGACGAGCTGGAAGCCCGCGCCCGGCAGACCATCGCCGAGCTGGCGCCGCAGGTCGGCTGGCCGGCGGCCGCCATCGCGTCCGGGCTGGAGGAACTGGCCGGCATTTTCATGGGCGTCGGGGTCGGCGTCCTGGCCGAACAGGCCCGCATCCCCCGCGCGCTGGAGCAGCTTTGCAGTTTCCGTGCGGAAACCGCTGCCTGGGCGCAGGAGAACGGGGATGACAGCGGCAGCCTGGCCGGCATGGCCAGCGCGGCTGCCGGCCTGACCATCACCTGCGCGCGCGCCACGCTGGCGGACGCGCATGACCGGACCCGCGACGTCGTCGGGCTGATCCGCGATTTCGGCCAGGCGCCGGATGTCGTCGGCGCCCTGGTCGCCCGGTCCGACTGGCTGCTGGATGGATGGGAACCGATCTGCCTGCTCTGGCGCGGCGCGGCGGACCCGGCCGAACAGCGTGCCATGCTGGAGGAGATCGCCTCGCTGGTTCCGGTCATCCCCAAGGAAGCCACGGACTGGGTCGGCACGCCGATCGATCTCGAGGGCCAGAACCGCTTCCGCAAGACCGTGACCCTGAACGAGGACTGGCGGACCGGCAGCGCGTTGTTCGACCGCGTCGGCCGCAACGAACGCCTGCGCGCCCTGTCCGCATGAGGCGGAGCCGAATGAGCCCGGAACCGGGCCGGAATCGGAAAGGAAGACCGCATGTCCGCAGCCGTGGGCGGCATCGACCGGAAGCAGATCAGCGAGCTGAACCGCGAACTGACCGGTGCCCGTGATTCGCAGATTGCCCGCGTGGTCGCGATGGTCGACGCGCTGCCGGAGCGCGGCGCCGCGGATCACCTGATCGCCCCGCTCCGCCCACGCCTGGCGCAACTGCGCCCGGCGCGTCCGCTGCGCTTCTGCCGGCTCCTGTTCACCCCGTTCGACCCGATCATCGTCGCCGGCGGGAAATGGCGCCCGGGGAGCCCCTCCATTCCCCGCACGGTGCTGGAACCGCTGGCCGAGGCGGTGCGCGCCGAACTCGGTGTGTTCGCCGCGGAAATCGAGGCCATGATCGCCGGCCGGACGACGGCCGACACCGCCATCATCGCCCGTGCCGGAGCGTTGCTGTGGCCGGCTGCCGCCCGCATCCTGGCCAGTGCCGCCGCCCCGCCGCGGCAATGGGCGGAGACCGGATTGCCGAAAGCGGTGCATGCCTCCCTCGCGCGCAGCATCGCCGCGGTGCTGGCGCGCGCGACCGAACTGCACGACCTGATCGAGGACGAGGCGCAGGGCAGGTTCCGGCCAGAGGATGCGGAGCATCTTCTGGCCCCCGGTTCCGAGTACGGTCCGGACGGCTGGGGCATGATGCTGGCCCTGCTGCTGTCGCGCCTGAAGCAGGCCGATGCCATGCTGCGTGCCGCGCTCGCCAAGGGCCTGATCGGGTCCGGCTCGCCGATGCGCGCGGCGGCGGAACAGGCGGTCGACGTGGTTCTCGGCGGGCTGGAGGCACAGGGCGGCAGCGCGGGGCCGCTCGGCGGCAGCGAGCTGTCAGCGGCCGGGGCGGAAGCGACCCGCATCCTGGCGCTGCTGCAGGGCCTGGAAAGCGGACCGCTCAGCGGCGACGGGCGCCATCGCGTGCAGGAACTGCGCCGACGCGTCGATGAAAGCTGCCGCGCCCGGTTCGAGACGGGCCTGGCCGGCGAGTTCGTCGCCCCGCTGATGCTGCTGCACCGCGGCGCCGATCCGGCCGAAGTGACCCGGCTGGAGGACATCGCGCGCGACCTGCGCAAGCTGGAAGCGGCGGCGCGCAAGCTGAAAGCGGGCGACAGGCTGGACGCGCTGCTGCATCGCGCGGCCGGCGAGATCGGCGGCCTGCGACCCGACGGCGCGCTCGAACTTGCCGACCGGGTACGGCTGGTGGAAATCCTGGCCGGCCCAGACGCCGCTTTGGCCATGCTCGACGCCAATAGCTGATGGCGGGGGTCTGACCGCCAGGGCGGCTACTGGCCGAGCTTGCGGCGAACCGGCCCATTGCTGATTGCCCGGGGCTGGTTACCCGTGGCTGGTTCCGTGCAGGGTCAATTCGGCAGCAACCGGAACAGCCTGGCGCTGGGCGGCCAGGCCTGCTGGATCTCCACCCGGTACCGGTACGCGGCGAAGGCCAGCGCCGCCAGCAGCAGGATGCTGCCGATCCAGGCCAGGGTGAGCCCGGTGCGGGGTGCTGGCGAGGGGAGGCGCCCGGCCGGGACGGGCTGGGCCGGCACCATCGCGGGCGCGGGCGGTGGGGGCGGTGCCGGAATCGGATCGGCGGGCCGATTCGCCAGCGCCTCCGCCCCCTGCCCCGACACTTCCTGAAGCGCTGGGGAGAGCTCGGCCGCGGCCGCGCTGTCGGCCTTCGGTATCGGGTCCTGCACCCATTCGCGCGCGCAGCGGCTGCAGCGGACCGTCCTCGGCTTGACGAGCATTCCGTCCGCGATTTCATACGTAGCGGCACAGGACGGACACACGATACGCATGATCTGGCGAGACTCCGGCAGGATGTGCGACGAATGGCCCCTGCGGTAGCCCGGATAGGCAGGCAATGTCGACAGCTCTTGAAGGTACGGCCGCGCGAACGGCGCCGGCGATCACTGGCCATTACAGGCCGCGCTGTACCAACCGCGGAGCGGGGTTTTCCCGCCGCGAAGCGGAGTATGCATGATCAGGTTCGACGGTGTCGGCCTAAGCTATGCCCAGCCGGGTTCGGCGCATCCGACACCGGGTGAGCACGAGGTGCTGCGCGATGTCAGCTTCGTGCTGCCGGAAGGCCAGTTCCGCTGGCTGCTCGGCCCCTCCGGCGCCGGCAAGACCAGCCTGCTGCGGCTGATGTACCTGGCGGTACGGCCCACGCGCGGCCATTTGCGCATCCTCGGCGCCGATATCGCCCGCACCCAGCGCCGGGATCTGCCTCGGCTGCGCCGGCGGATCGGCGTGGTGTTCCAGGATTTCCGGCTGCTCCGCCACCTCTCGGTATTCGACAACGTGGCGCTGCCGCTGCGCCTGGCCGGCCGCGCGGAGGGGCAGCTGCGCGTGGACGTGACGGAGCTGCTGCGCTGGGTCGGGTTGGAAAAGAAGCTGGAGACGCTGCCCCCGGCACTGTCGGGCGGAGAGCAGCAGCGGGTGGCGATCGCCCGCGCCGTGATCGGCCGGCCCGCTTTGCTGCTGGCCGACGAACCTACCGGCAACCTCGATGACAGCCAGGCCCAGCGGCTGATGACGCTGCTGAAAGAGCTGAACCGCCTCGGCACCACGGTCGTGGTCGCCACCCATAACGACGCGCTGGTCGCCCGCCACCCCGCCCCCGCGCTGCGCCTGGCCCGTGGCCGGCTGATGGCCTGGGAGTAGCGTCTTGGCCCGTGCCAGATCCGCCCAGCCCGGCCGCGCGAGGGCCAGCCGTGCCCGGCGTGGCGACGAGCTCGGCCTGCGCCGGGCGCTGGCGGATCGCATCCTGCCTTTCCTGGTCGCCGCGATGGCGTTCCTCGCTGCCCTGGCGCTGGCAGGATTTGTCGCGGCCGCCTCGCTGGCACGGCATTGGCAGGAAGGTGCGGGCGGCAACCTGACGGTCCAGGTGCCGAACCCCGGCGAGCCCGCGCCGGAGGGCGGCGCCCGCCGGGAACGGGTGCTGGCGCTACTGCGCGCGGCGCCCGGCATCGCCCAGGCACAGCCCCTGTCGGATGCCGAACTGGCCGATCTGCTGCGGCCCTGGCTCGGCAATGCCGCTGGCGGCCCGGCGGTGCCGCTGCCCGCGGTGATCCGGGTCCGGCTGGACGCACAGGCGGCGGGCGGCGCCGATCTCGACGGCTTGGCGCGCAGGCTCGAAGCCTCGGTGCCCGGCACTCTTATGGAAAGCCACCAGATCTGGATCGGCCGGCTGTCGGCGCTGGCGCGCAGCCTGCAGGCCTGCGCCGCGGTCGCGCTGCTGGTGGTTGCCGGCGTGGCCGCCGCGGTGGTGGCGGTCGCCATCCGGGCGGGCCTGTCCTCCCGGCGGGAGGCGATCGAGATCGTGCACGGGCTCGGCGCCACCGGCGGCTACATCGCCGGCCGCTTTGCCAGGCGCGCCACCGGGCTGGCCGCCCTGGGCGGGCTGGCCGGCGCTCTCGCCGCCCTGCCGGTGCTGCTTGGGCTCGCCCAGCTCGCGGCACCGTTCGCCGGCGCGCCGGCAGCCGTCCCGACGACCGGTCCCGGGCTGCTGCGGGCGGCCGAGGCGTTGCCGGCGGCGTTGCTGTTCAGCGTCGCAGCACTACCCATCGCCGCCGCGGCGATCGGCTTCCTGACGGCGCAGGCGACCGTGCGCGGCTGGCTGCGCCGGCTGCCATGAGCGGCACGGCCGACATGCCCCGCCGCATGGCCCGTATCCGAATCCTCGGCCTGGCCGCGCTGGTCTTGGTCATCGCGCCGGTGCTGGCCTGGGGCGTCGGGCTCGCCTGGTATGTCCGCCAGGTCGACGCCGCCCCCGCGCCGGTGCCGTTCGCCGACGGGATCGTCGCGCTGACCGGCGGGGCCGAGCGGGTCGAGACCGCGCTGCAGCTGCTGGCCCGCGGCCAGGCGCCGCGCCTGCTGCTGTCGGGCATCGGCGGCGGCGCCGGGCTGCCCGAGCTCGACAACCGTGCCGGCGTCGACGCGCCGAAGCTGGCCGCGCGCATCACCCTCGGGCGCGGCGCGCAGAGCACCCGCGGCAATGCCATCGAGACCGCCGCCTGGGCGCGGCGCGAGGGTGTCCGCTCCCTGATCGTCGTTACCGCCGCCTACCACATGCCGCGCGCGCTGCTGGAACTGCAGCGGGAACTGCCGGACGTCACGCTGTATCCCATGCCGGTTCGCCCGCAGGGCTTCGCCGGCTGGCGGCGGTTCCGCCTGCTGGCGGCGGAGTTCACCAAATTCCTCGGCGCCGAGGCGGGGCTGTCCGCCTATGTCCCCGATCGCCGGAACACCCGGCCCGGATGAGGGCCATGAGAATGAAGGCTGCATGACCCTGATCCGCTCCGCGCTGTTCAATCTCTGGTCCTTTGGCGTGAGCTTCCTGCTGCTGCCGGCCGCCACCTTCGTCAGCCTGGCCATGCCGCACCGGATGCTCGGTTTCGCCTCGTTCTGGGCGCGGGTCGTGCTGGCCGGACTCGGGCCGATCTGCGGCATCCGCGTCGTCGTCACCGGACGCGAGCATCTGCCGCAGGGCGCGGCACTGATCGCCTCGATGCACCAATCGGCCTTCGACACGCTGGTCTGGATGACCCTGGTGCCGCGCTGCTGCTACGTGCTGAAGCAGGAATTGCTGCGCGTGCCGCTGTTCGGCCGGCTGATTCCACCCTCCGGCATGATCGCCATCGACCGGTTCGGCGGCATGCACAGCCTGAAGCAGTTGATGCAGGAGGGCGTCCGCGCGGCGCGGGAGGAACGTCAGATCGTCATCTTCCCTGAAGGCACCCGCGCGGCCCCCGGGCAGGTCCTGCCCCTGCAGCCCGGCGTCGCGGCGCTGGCGGCCAGCACCGGCCTGCCGGTGATCCCGGTGATCACCGATTCCGGCCTGTTCTGGGGCCGCCGCGCCTTCCGCAAGCGTCCGGGCAGGATCCATATCGCGGTGCAACCGCCGATCCCCGCCGGGCTGCGCCGGCAGGAGCTGATGCAGCGCCTGGAGACCGTGTTCCATGGTGCCTCCCCCGCCGGTACGGCCGCGCCGCGGGATGTCGCCGCAGCGCACGGATCTGTGGATAAATCTGTGAGTTGACGTTTCCCCGGCTTCCCAGACCGCCTCAGACAGTCTGGATAATCTATTGATAAGATTATGGGATACACATTTTTTCTGTCCACACGACGACGCTTGCGGAGTATGGGGATGAATGCCGGACAGCCTCTTGTCGGTATGAATTCGGAATGAAAAAACGCCTTTCGCTGCTCGCCGTCCCGATCCTGCTCGTGGCGCTGCACAGCTTCTATTGGCAGTGGATGAGCCGATCCCTGGATGACGGCCTGCGCGCATGGACGGCGCGCCGGATCGCGGCCGGATGGCGAATCGGGACGGCTGCGCCGGTCGGCGGCGGCTGGCCGTTGGCGGCAACGTTGACCCTTCCCGCCCCGGTCGTGACCGCCCCGGATGGCACCACCTGGACGGCCGAGCGCGTGGTGCTGCGGATCGATCTGCTGCGCCCGGGTCGCCTGCGGGCGGATGCCGCGGGCCATCAGCGGCTGACCTTGGGCAGCGGCGGGCAGATCGCCCTCACCGCCGACCGGATGCGGCTGGACCTCCCGCTCGCGGAACTCCGGTTCACCGGTGCCGACGCGCCGGCGGAGTTCAGCCTGGCCGCCACCGGGATCTCCCTGCCGCCCTCGCCGGCCTCATCGCTCGGGTCCTCGATCGCGTCGCTGTCGGCGACAGGCAACGTCAGCCATGTCGCGGAACTGCCCGAAGCCGGCATCACCACCCAGGCAAGAAGATGGCGCGACTACGGCGGTACGCTCGACCTGCGCGATTTCGCGCTGAACTGGGGTTCGCTCGACGTTACCGGCAGTGCCACATTGGCGCTGGACGACCGGTTGCAGCCCAAGGGGGATGCGGCGGCGGAAATCACCGGCTTCGCACCGGCCATCGCGCAACTGACCGATGCCGGCGCCATCCCGCCCCAGGGGGCCATGCTGGCCACCGCCGCGCTCACGCTGCTCGCCGGCACAACCGGCACGGCGGCAATTCCCCTGCATTTGGAGGCCGGCCGCCTGTCTGCGCGCCAGATCCCGCTGCTGGCCGTGCCGGAAATCGCCTGGCCCCCACGCTGACCACAGGCGGGGACCACAGGCGGGGACCACACGCGCTGACCACCGGCGCCCTGTGCCGGGATCGGCCTGCCGTGCCATACTGCGCGTCCGCGAACCGACCCCATGGACTCGACAGGACCCGGATGGGCCAGACACCGCCATGCTGCATCTGACCAAGCTCGCCGTGGGCGTGCGCGACATCGCCCACCTCGCGCAGTTGCAGGCGCAGCGGATGCAGCACGACCCGCCGCTGCGCCACCGCACGCGCAACTTTCCCCGCCGCGCGGCGGAAATCCTCGACGGCGGCTCGATCTACTGGGTGATCGCCGGCGCCACGCTGGTGCGCCAGCGCATCCTGGACATCCGCCATGATGCCTGGGACGACGGCAGCGCCTGCGCCGGGATCGTGCTGGACCCGACGCTGGTCCCGGTGGCCGGACGCCTGACCAAGCCGTTCCAGGGCTGGCGCTATCTGGCGCCGGAAGCCGCCCCCGCCGACCTCGGCGCCCAGGCGGAAGCCGCCGGCGCCGACGAGTTGCCGCCCGCCATGCGCCGCGAATTGCAGGCCCTGGGGCTGCTATAGGGCCGGCGCATGCAGACGGGCTTTATGCATGCGGTACAGTTCACCAGCTATGCAGCGCCCGGAGATAGGGGGTCTTCTTGGCCTGGTGCTCGGCCATGCGGCGCAACAGGCTGTCCAACGCGTCGATCGCCTCGGCGATATTCGGCCCCTTGTTCAGCATCACGCATTCGGCACGCCCGGACATCGCCGCATCGGTCATCTCGCCACGGGTCGGCAGGCCGGACCTGACCATCTCCTCCAGCACCTGGGTGGCCCATACCACGGGCACCGAGGCGGCCTCGCACACCCACAGGATCTCCTCCTGCATCTCGGCCAGCCGGGCGAAGCCGATTTCCACTGCCAGGTCGCCGCGGGCGATCATCACGCCGAATGGCTGCTGCCCGGCCGCCTGGACGATGATCTCCGGCAAATTGCGGACCGCGCGAACCGTTTCGATCTTGGCGATCAGGCCGAGCGGTCGCGAGCCGGGCGGCTGACGGGCGGCCAGTGCCGCCTGCAGCCGCGCGACGTCGTCGGCGGATTGCACAAAGGAATGCCCCACCAGATCCGCATGCGCCGCGATCACGTCGAGATCGGCCAGATCCTTGGCGCTGAGCGCCTCCAGCCCCAGCTCCGCGCCGGGAAAGTTGAGGCCCTTTTCCGGCCGCAGCTTGAAGCCCTTGATCGATGCGCGGCGCACCTGCACGACCACCGAACCGTCCGGCTGCAACGCCTCGACCACACCGCCGAGCTTGCCGTCGTCCAGCGCGACCTCGACACCCGGCCGGAGACCCGCCAGCACATGCGCCGGCTCGCACACCGCCCGGAACGGCAGGTGGATGGCGGCATCCAGCGCCGCTTCGGACGGCACCAGCAGCAGCCGGTCACCGGCATGGAGCCGCTTGCGATCCTCGGGATGCCGCACGTCCCCGGTCCGCAGCTTCGGCCCGGCGATGTCCATCAATACGGTCATGGGACGCCCGCAGGCCCGTCTGGCCGCCCGAGCATGCCCGGCCATGGCGACCCAGGCCGCGGCGTCGTCATGCGCGCAGTTGATCCGGACCGCGTCCGCCCCGTGCTGCGCCAACCTCAGCAGATATTCCGGGCCGTCGGCCGCCTCGCTCGGCAGGGTCACGAGAATGCGGGTCTCACGGTCGCCCGAGGCGGGGCCGAACAAAATGTCGGTGTTGGCGTGCAATTGCCGCTGACCGCGCAGAAAACGGCGCTCGCTCGGCGGCCATCGGTCCGGGTCCGGCAAGGCCCCGGTTGCGATCGCGCCGAGCGCTCCCTCGACCGCGTCCAGCGTGGCCAGCACGCGCCCTTCCAGACGCCCCAGCGAGGACAGGCCATGACGCATCAACCCCTGCTGCAAAGGCCGCAGGTCCCGGTGGCGCAGCGCCAGGTAATGCGCGAGGTTGAGCATGCTGGCGGCGATTTCCGGCCGGTGCAGGCTTTGCCGCCAGGCCCGGAAGGCCGCACGGCCCTCGTCCGCCACCTCGCGCCGCAGCGCGTGCACGCAGCACAGCAGCCCGGTCGCATTCCCGGTCGGCAAGGCGGAGGTCACGATCGTATCATCGGTCATGGAAATAAACGCCCTTGCAACGCACCAAACGGACCCGGAACGGTCCTCGCCGCATAAGGCGGCGTCGGGGCCGTGTCCATGACCTGCGCCACGCCGGGGCGAAATGTCATCGGTACTGTCCGAAATGGGGCCGTCGCAGGAGCGCGCTCAGGCGATCGTCGTCTGCGGCGCCGTGGTCGATCGCCCCCGGGGAAGGCGCACCCCGCGTTGGCGAAGATCGCGCAGCCGCAGATACATCATCGCCGTCATCAGCGCGTCGTTGAAGGCGTCGTGCTGATCCAGCACCGGCAGGTCCAGATCGCGCAGGATGGCGGCGAAGGACAGGTCGATGGCGGTACCGGGCGGCGCGTCGCCGTATTTGCGCTCGTAATAGAGCCTGGAGACCTCGATCAGCGGATTTGGCAACTCGATGCCGATCAGACCGAGCAGGTATTTGTCGATCATGCGCACGTCGAATTCGACATAGTAGCCGACCAGCGGCCGGCCGCCGATGAAGTGCAGGAATTGCGGAATGATCGTCTGGATGCGCTTGCCCGCCTCCACATCCGCTTCGCGCAGCCGATGGATCTTGATGGCGTCCGCGCGCATCCGCGCCTCCGGGCGGATCACCGCCTCGAACCGTTCGCTGGTCAGGATGCGGTTGCCGCGCAGCCGGATGGCGGCGATAGAGACGATGTCGTCGCGGCGCGGATCGAGGCCGGTGGTCTCGCAGTCGAACGCAACCACTTCGTCGGGCGGGCCGGGGCGGAACAAGAAGCGATAGGACTGATCGCCGATGCTGGCCTGGTGAAACAACCGCTTCAGCGCGCGCGGCACCATGTCAGAACATGCCCAGGTTGAAGTGCCGGCGGACGATTTCACGGAACTGCTTCACCACCTGGAACGCGTCGCGCAGCAGGTCGCGCTGCTGGCTCGACAATTCGGCCGGGCGCACCAAAGCGCTCTGCGCACCGGCGGCGGCAAGCTGGGCGTCCAGCCGCAGCGTCATCAGGAAATACAGCGACTGCGTCAGCTCCCGGCCGAAATCGCGGCTGATCGCATTGGCTTCGACCAGCCGCTGGATGCGCTGGGCGGTGCCGGTCTCGGTCAGGCCGCGCTCCAGCGCCAGGCTGCGCACGCCATGCACGATCGGGAAGATGCCGCCCTTCTTCAGATCGACGGCATCGCCCCGCCCGTCCGGCGTCAGCAGGTTGTTGAAGAAGCCGATCGGCATCGGAAACGCCTCGATGGCGCGGGCGAAATGCGCCATGTAGGCGCTGCCCCCGCACACGGCGGCGATCAGCTCCGCCTTGGACTCGGCCAGCAGTCGGGCGTCTCCGGCGACGGCGACCGCGTCGTAGAAGATCGCCACGTTCATGTGGGCGCTCTCGTCGGGAATGGCGACCCAGCGCCGGAACGCCGCGCGGTACTCGGCCAAGGGCCGCGACCAGGCCGGGTTGCGCAGCATCACGTTGCCGGGACAGGGCGGGAACCCGAAACTCTCCAGCGCCGCGGTGAAGTCCCGGCGGAATGCCTGCAGCAGATCCTCGTCCACGGGTTCGGCCAGGATCAGCGCATTGTCCTGATCGGTGCGCACCGTCTGCTCACCGCGCCCCTCGCTGCCCATCACCAGCAGGCAGCCGCCGGCGCGGATGGCGGGCGGTGCGACGATCTCGAACAGCCTGGCCAGTAGCCGGCGATTGAGATCGGAGACGATCTCGGCGATCACCTCCACCTTCACGCCCTGGCGCCGCAGCAGGCGCACCTGCTCGCCGATCTCGCGGGCGGCGATGACCAGATCGGGCAGCCCGGCGGCGCGCTCGATGCGCCCGGCAACCAGCTGCGCGTTGCCCGCCAGGAAGCCCAGCAGCTCGATATCCTCGAGGATGCCGACATAGGCCGCGCCATCACGCACCGCCACGCGGCGCTTGTTGGTCTTGGTCATCAGGATCAGCGCCGAATAGACGAAATCGTCCGGCGCCAGCGACACCACGTCGAAATGCGTGACCGTGCGGACCGGGGTCTCGATCGGCAGCCGGTTCAGCACCACCGCCTTGGACAGGTTCATGCCGGTGATGATGCCGGTCCTGTCGCCGTCACGCACGAACAGCGCATTGGTGTTGATCTCGCGCATGCGATGGCCGGCGGTCTCGATCGTATCCGACGCATCGATGAAGGATGCCGGATACAGCTTCATGTCCGACACCCGCGCGCGCATCAGCGTGCCGACGCGGCTGTCCTCCTCCTCGCGGGCGATGGCGTCCAGCTTGCGCGACAGTTCCAGGTAGAAGAACGCGGCAAAGCGCGGATTGTTCTGGATCAGGTCGAGGGCGACGGCCCTCGGCAGCAGGTAGCACAACGTTTCTTCCCGGGCGAAGAAGCCGTTGCCGCTCTGGCCCTGAACCAGGGCGCGGCTGTCGAATGCGTCCTTCGGCCCCAGCAGGGCGACTAGTTCCTCGCCGGCGCGTTCCTCGACCACGCCCTTGATGACGACATACAGCGCCTCGGCGGCCACGCCCTGGGCGATGATGGCCTCGCCCGGGCGGAAATAGCCGATATCCAGCGCGCGGCGCAGCGTCTCGACCTCCTGCGGCGTCAGGCGGTCGAAGGGCGGGTTCTGTGCGTCAAAGGCGTTGGGCATCGCGGATGCCCCGGACGCAGGCTGGGCCGCGTCCGGGGCTGCTCCGGGTCAGTGCGCCGAGGCGCCGGTCGCGCCGATGCCGGTCTGGCAGCGGACGAACTGCGCATCGAAGCCGGCACGGTCGGTGCGCGCCCGGGCGCTGCTGTCGAGCACGGAGAACAGCCAGATACCGACGAAGGCGATCGTCATCGAGAACAGAGCCGGGTTCTCGTACGGGAACGGCGCGCTGCCCTTGGCGTTGCCCAGCGTCTGCTCCCACACCGCCGGTGACAGCACCACCATGGCCACCGCCGAGACCAGGCCGAGGAAGCCGCCGATCATTGCCCCCCGCGTGGTCAGGCCCTTCCAGAACATCGACAGCAGCAGCACCGGGAAGTTGCACGACGCGGCGATGCAGAACGCCAGCCCGACCATGAACGCCACGTTCTGGTTCTCGAACACGATGCCGAGCACGATCGCAAGCAGGCCGAGGCAGATCGTGGCGATCTTCGACACCCGCATCTCGTCCTGCTCGTTGGCCCGGCCCTTGCGCAGCACGGTGGCGTACAGATCGTGGCTGATCGCCGAGGCGCCGGCCAGCGCCAGGCCGGAAACCACGGCCAGGATGGTGGCGAAGGCGACGGCGGAGATGAAGCCCAGGAACAGGTTGCCGCCGACCGCGTTGGCGAGGTGGATCGCCGCCATGTTGGAGCCGCCCTTGATGGCGACGATCGGTCCCTTCGTCGCGGCGACGGCGGTGTCGAGGAATTCCGGGTTGGTCGCGACCAGCGTGATGGCGCCGAAACCGATGATGAAGGTGAGGATGTAGAAATAGCCGATGAAGCCGGTGGCGACGAACACCGATTTGCGTGCCGCCTTGGCGTCCGACACGGTGAAGAACCGCATCAGGATATGTGGCAGCCCGGCAGTGCCGAAGATCAGCGCGAGGCCGAGCGAGATCGCCGAGATCGGGTTCGACACCAGCGTGCCCGGCTCCATGATGGCGAGATGCTTGGGATGCACCTCGACCGCCCGTGCGAACAGCGCCTCCAGGCTGAAGCCGAATTTCCACAGCACCGCCAGCGCCATGAAGCTGGCGCCCGACAGCAGCAGCACGGCCTTGATGATCTGCACCCAGGTGGTCGCCAGCATGCCGCCGAAGGTGACGTAGACGATCATCAGCACGCCGACGATGACCACCGCCATCCAGTAGTCCAGCCCGAACAGGATCTGGATCAGCTTGCCGGCGCCGACCATCTGGGCGATCAGGTAGAACGCCACCGTCACCAGGGATCCGCAGGCGGCGAGGATGCGGATCTCGGTCTGGCCGAGGCGGAAGGACGCGACGTCGGCGAAGGTGTATTTGCCGAGGTTGCGCAGCGGTTCGGCGATCAGGAACGTGACGATCGGCCAGCCGACCAGGAAGCCCACGGAATAGATCAACCCGTCATAGCCCGACAGATACACCAGGCCGGAAATCCCCAGGAACGACGCGGCGGACATGTAGTCGCCGGCGATGGCGATGCCGTTCTGGAAACCGGTGATCCCGCCGCCGGCGGAATAGAACTGGGCGGCGGATTTCGTCCGGCTCGCCGCCCAATAGGTGATGCCGAGCGTGAAGCAGACGAACACGATGAACATCGCGATCGCCGACCAGTTGGTGGCCTGCTTCGCCCCGCCCTCCACCGCGCCCGCGGCCTCAGCGATCGCCGGCGCGAGGGCAAGAAGTGCCCCGGCCAGCAGGGCATGGAACCGATTCATCAGCGCGCCTCCTCGACGATATCGCGGATCAGGCCGTCATAGGTGGCGTTGGCGCGGTACACGTAGATGCCGACCAGAACAAACGCCGAAACGATCACGAACAGGCCGATCGGAATGCCGATCGTCATGACGCCGGTGCCGATGGGTATGCCGAGGAACCCGGGAGCGTAGCCGATCAGCAGGATGAACCCGAAATAGATGACCAACATGATCGCCGACAGCGTCCAGCCGAACGACGATCGCTCCCGGACCAGTTGGACGTATTTCGGATTGCGTTGGATGTCTTCGTAACCCTGCGTCGTCATGTGCCGCTCGCTTCCCTGGTTTTATCGGACATTGCGCCGTGAACCGCCCTTCCTGCCCTATGGGCGAAAGACGGTCCGATCCCTGCCCCCGCCCCGGCTTTCCCAGGATCGGAATGAAGGCAAAAGGAAGCAGGACCTTTGGGATGTCATTGATCGAAATCAACCCCGGCCCCGGGGGCCGGATCCGGTGGCGCGGGGCCGGCGGGAACCGCCGCATGCCAGGGGCCTGCCCACGGGCCCGGCACAGATCGTGATTGCAGCGCACGGGCCGCGGCGCTATACGGCGCGCCTTGTGCGGCCGGTCGGGATCGGCGGCACCAACAGGAGCGAGCAGCATGAAGCCGGGCATTCACCCCGATTACCACGAGATCACCATCATCATGACCGATGGTACCGAGTTCAAGACGCGGTCCTGCATGGGCAAGGAAGGGGACACCCTGCGTCTGGACATCGACCCGAAATCGCATCCGGCCTGGACCGGCGTGCAGCGCATGATGGACACCGGCGGCCAGGTGGCCAAGTTCAACAAGAAATTCGCCGGCCTGGGATCGAAGAAGTAATCGCTGCGTCCCCTGCGAGGATCCGCCACGCGCCGTCCCTTGAAAAAGGGGCGGCGTTTGCCATTTCTGGGGTGTCGGAATGCCCGAATGGGGTTCCGGCGCTTCACCGGGCCGGCCCGAACGGGCGGCCCAGATCGGTAAACCTTGCTCCCGCAGGAGGTTTTGTTATGACCAATTTCGACCTTTCCCCGCTGCTTCGCACCGCCATCGGCTTCGATCGCCTGGCGCGCCAGGTGAACAATGCCCGCGCCGCCGAGGCGCAGGGCTACCCTCCCTACAACATCGAAAAAACCGGCGACGACACCTACCGCCTGACCATGGCGGTGGCCGGCTTCGGCCGCGACGACATCGAGATCGTCGTCCACGACAATAGCCTGGTCGTGACCGGCCGGGTGGCGAATGACGGCCGCAACGGCGAGGTGCTGTATCGCGGCATCGCTGCCCGCGCGTTCGAGCGCCGGTTCAGCCTCGCCGACCATATCGTGGTCGAGGGCGCCGATCTTCGCGACGGCATGCTCTATGTCGGCCTGAAGCGGGTGGTGCCGGAGGCGCTGAAGCCGCGCCGGATCGCCATCGGCTCGGCGGTCCCGACGGCAACCCCGGCTGGGACTCCGACGGGCACGGTCGCCAACGACCAGCAGAACGCCGCGCAGGCTGCCTGAACGCCCGCGACGCGCTAACGAAAGGGGCCGGATTTCCGGCCCCTTTTTCTTGCCCACCCCGTTCTTGGCCCGCCCCCGGCTGGCCCCTCGGCGAAGATCACGGCTTGCGGAAGAACGCGTCCGCGGCGCTGCGATGGCTCTGCTTGCGGGCGATATCGGCCTCCACCCGGGCGATCTCCGTCTTCAATTCGTCGATATAGGCGTTCAGTTCCTCGATCCCGAGCATGTCGAGCGTCAGGCGCTCGAGCCGTGCGCGTGGCCGCGGCAGGGCTTCCTCTTCGTCGCGCGCCATGGTCCTTTCTCCCTTGCTGCAAACCTCAGGTTTTCGGTCTCATATTTGGCGCCCGGCGGATATCGTTCGACAGATATGCTCTCAAAAGCCTACACACACCCTTGACCGGTTCCTTGGCAAGGGTCATATCCCCGCTCCTCCCGCGTCTTCTACGCGCCCGGTTTCGGCTGCTACGGCTCGCTTCCGAGCGCTCCGCGACGCGGCCTTAAGGTGATATGCCATGACATTGCCGCTGATGCCCAAGGCCACCGCAGTGTGGCTGATTGACAAGACCGCGCTGACATTCGAGCAGATCGCAGATTTCTGCGGCATGCACCCGCTCGAGATCCAGGCCATCGCCGATGGCGAGGTGGCACAGGGAATCGTCGGCTACGATCCGGTGGCGAACAGCCAGGTCACCGCCGAGGAAATCCGCCGCTGCGAGGCGGATCCGGCAGCCCGCCTGAAGCTGCTGACCACCAGCCTGCCCGGGCCGAAGAAGCAGCGCGGGGCGCGCTACACCCCCGTGGCCAAGCGCAATGACCGGCCGGACGCCATCGCCTTCCTGCTGCGCAACTTCCCGCAGCTGACCGAGGCGCAGATCGGCAAGCTGCTCGGCACCACCAAGGACACCATCCAGAAGGTGCGCGACCGCACCCACTGGAACTCGCCGAACATCAAGCCGCGCGATCCCGTGATCCTGGGCCTGTGCAGCCAGACCGACCTGAACGCGGCGGTTACCCAGGCCAATGACCGCCTGGCCCGTGAAGGCCGCGCGGTGCCCCAGCCCCCGCCGCCGGAGGCAGACGAGGCCGCCTGAGCTGCGGCCTCCGCTGCTGAATTTTCAGAATTGGTTCTTTGGGTCCGGCCGGCGGCCTTTCCTCTTTCCGGCTCCCCTCACCTGATTAGCCCTTGCGGTGCTGGAGACGCTCCATCTCTTCCTTCAGGCGCAGCTTTTCGAGTTTCAGGCGTGACAGCGTCTCGCTGTCCGGCCGCGGCCGATGGTCTTCATCGGAAATCCGCGCCTCGAGACTGGCATGGCGGTCCTTCAGGGCTTCGATGTGGGATTGCAGGCTCATGATGCCTCCTCTGTCGATCCGTCCCGGCCGGCAGCGAAGCCAGGGGACGCTGGAGCGTAACTCCGATGGCCCCGCATCTTCCATGATTTTTATCGCCCCCAGATCCGTCAATCGGGGCGGATCTTCGGCCAGGATGCGCGTCCAGCCGCTGCACGATCCCTACCTTTGTGTTAATCGGCTTCCATGCTGAACGATCGGGATGCCCTGCTGCGCCGGCTGCACGAACTGCGAAGCGAGCACCGCGACCTCGACACGGTGATCGTGCGGCTGTCGGACCAGGGACCGATCGACCAGTTGCAGCTGCAGCGGCTGAAGAAGCGCAAGCTGATGCTCAAGGACGAGATCGCGTGGCTGGAAAGCCGGCTGATCCCCGACAACATCGCCTGAGCGACCCAACAGGTCCGGGCAGGAAGGAGCGCAGCGTGGCGCCATTGGTCGGTATCATCATGGGCAGCCAGTCCGACTGGCCGATCATGCGCCATGCCGCGGAGGTCCTGACCCAGCTCGACGTCGCGCACGAGACGCGCATCGTCTCGGCCCACCGCACCCCCGACCGGCTTCGCGACTATGCCACGCAGGCGCAGCCGCGCGGCCTGCAGGGTGGTCATCGCCGGCGCCGGCGGGGCGGCGCATCTGCCGGGCATGTGCGCCTCCTGGACCCGCCTGCCGGTGCTGGGCGTGCCGATCGAATCCCATAGCCTCAAAGGCATGGACAGCCTGCTTTCGATCGTCCAGATGCCGGCGGGCATCCCGGTCGGCACGCTCGCGATCGGCCGTGCCGGCGCGGTGAACGCCGCCCTGCTGGCCGCCGCGATCCTGGCGACCACCGACCCGGCGCTCGCCGCCCGGCTGGAGGCATGGCGCACCGAACAATCCGCCGCGGTGGCGCTGGAGCCGGTGGACGCGCCGGAGGAAGCCGCCCGGTCATGAGCGCCCCGATCGAGACCGCCCCTCTGTCCGCCCCTGTCCAACCCGCCGCCGGAACCTTCCCGCTGGCCCCGAACGCGACCATCGGGATCGTCGGCGGCGGGCAGCTCGGCCGCATGCTGGCCATGGCGGCGGCCCGGCTGGGCTATCGCTGCCACATCCTGACGCCGGAGGAGGACAGCCCGGCCGCGCAGGTCTCCGCTGGCGTGACGCTCGGCGATTACGAGCATCCGGCGACCTTGCGCGAATTCGCCGACGCGGTGGACGTGGTGACCTTCGAGTTCGAGAATGTCAGCGCGGAGGGCCTCGATCTGCTGGCGTCCCTGAAGCCGGTCCGCCCCGCGCCCGCGGTGCTGCGGGTCAGCCAGGACCGGATCGTCGAAAAGCGCTTCCTGAATGAGGCCGGGGTGCCGACCGCGCCGTGGCGGCTGCTGTCGACCATGCCCGAGCTGCTCGCGGCGGCGGAGGAGATCGGCCTGCCGGCGGTGCTGAAGACCACAAGGCTCGGCTATGACGGCAAGGGCCAGGCGATGCTGCGCCGGCCCGAGGATCTCGCCCCCGGTTTCGCCTCGCTCTATCCCAAGCCGCTGATCCTGGAAGGCTTCGTCGATTTCGCGATGGAGATCAGCGTGGTGGTGGCGCGCGGCGCGGACGGCGCGGTGACCGCGTTCGACACGGTGGAGAACCGCCACCGCGACCACATCCTGGACCTGACCCTGGCCCCGGCCAGGCTGCCGGCGGAGACGGCGCTGGAGGCGCAGCAGATCGCCATCCGCGTGGCCCAGGCCCTGGACCTCGTCGGGCTGCTGGCGGTCGAGATGTTCGTCGACCGGCAAGGCCGCGTGCTCGCCAACGAAATCGCGCCGCGGCCGCATAATTCCGGCCACTGGACCATCGATGCCTGCCCGGCCAGCCAGTTCGAGCTGCATGTCCGCGCCATCGCCGGCCTGCCGCTGCCGGCGGCGACGCGCCATTCGGACGCGGTGATGAAGAACCTGGTCGGCCCGGAGGAAGCGGCGCTCTGGCCGGAGATCCTCGCGGCGCCCGGGCTGATCCCGCATCTCTATGGCAAGGCGGAGGCGCGTCCGGGCCGCAAGATGGGGCATGTCACCCGGCTGTTCCCGAAGGGCGCGCTGCCGGGCGAATTCGGCGTGGCGGCGGGCCTGGGACCGGCCGCACCCCGCCCCGTTACCTGAGTTCGCATCAGCGCCGCAGCCTGTCAGCGCCGCAGCTTGGCAGCTGCACGCATCACGCAGCGCTCGAACACCGTGAGGTCGGTCCAGCGCCGTTCCGCCGGCAGTTCCTCGGTGACCATCTCACCGCCGGAGCCGACGATGCCGACCACGATCATCAGGTTGTCGAACAGGCCGAACCGCTCCACCTGCAGGCCCTCGGCGTCGCGCTCGGGTCCGCCGGCGGGTCCCATCCAGTCGAGAGTGCGATCGGTGAAAGGGCGCGCGGTGGTGGCATAGCCGAACACCGGCCGCCCCAGCGCCCGCATGAAGCCAACCTCGAACACCGTGCCGGCATCGGCGCTGGGCCCGCGAAACGGGGTGAGGTTGGCGATCACCGCGTCCGCGCCGGCGATATGCGCCTCGTTCTTCAGCCCAATGGCGTGCCATTCCGGCAGCGCCGACCAGGCCTTTGGCTGATCGGCGAGCGGATCGAAGGGCGAGATGCCGGTCAGGCCGTGGCGGGCGCAGATCGCCTTCTTCTGCTCCGCCCATGCCTCGGGTTCGGGCAAGAAGACGTCGGGGCCGGCCAGGTAGATTCGCGGCTGTTGGGACATCGGCGATATCTGCCCCCTTCCCCGGGCAAGGCCAAGCGGCTTATGGGGTAGGCGTCCCCATCCGGGTCCCCATCCGGGTCAGCGCGCCTTCACCGGCCGATTGGCGTGGCTTGCCTGCGGCACCCCGCGGTTGAGCGACATATGCGAATGGGTGCACAGCCAGGCATCGCCGGTCTTCTGAAACACCATCGTGGCGCGGCCGGGCCGGTCGAAAACCGTGCCGTCCGGGTGGTATCCGGTGCTGGTCCAGGGCGCGATCACGACGGCCATGCTGGCGTCGTCGGAAACCAGGCTGTGCGTCGCGGCAAGGTCGAACCGGAAATCGGACGTCTTCGGCCAGACATTGTCCCATTGGGTCCGGATCCAGGCCTCCAGCCCGGGGATGACGTCACGGTGGGTTCCGAAGGCCAGGACATCCAGATGAAACAGCTTCCGGGCGGATGCGTAATCGACCTCGCGCACATAGCCGGCGAATTTGTCCAGCCAGGCCATGAAGAAGGCGTGGGTCTCGGCGTCGGCCCCGGTGAGTGGCGGCATGGTCATCTCCTGGGAATGTGGTCGCGCGGGCCGATCATGGAGCGCCGGCGCAATGCCGGGAAGCGGGCCGGTGCCGGTTTCTAGCCAGTTGTGGGCTTCTAGCGTGGCACCGTTCCGAATATCGCCCGCAGGGCGGCGTCCGTGCGGCTGAGATCCTCGTCCAGGCCCTCGGCCGCGGCACGTGCCCCGGCGGTGTCGGCGCGGCGGGCGGCCTGGATCATCCGGCGCAGCCGCACCTCCATCGCCGCCATGGCGTAGCTCGCGGCCATGCCGGCCATGGCATGGGCCTGTGCCTCGATCCGCTCGTGCCGGCCTTCGGCGATCGCGGCCTTGAGCGCGGTCATCCGGACTGTGAGATCCTGCAGGCACTGGTCGACGAGGCCGGCCAGCAGGCCCGGCGCGAGATTGTCGCGCAACTCCGTCAGCCGCGGCGCATCCAGCACCGCCACCTCGCCCGGCGGCGCGGCGCCGCCGATCGAGGAGGAGGCACCACCGGCCGCGTCGGGCCCAGCCAGTTCAGGGCCTGCCAGTTCGGCTGCCAGTCGGCGCGGGGATGCCGGGCCACGCGTAGCGGGCCACGGCGGCGAGCAACACCGGCACTTCCACGGGTTTGCACAGCATGTCGTTCATGCCCGCCGCCAGGCATCGCTCCATCTCCTCCGCGCCGGTATTCGCGGTCACCGCCACGATCGGCACCGTTGCGGCGATGCCGCCCACGCGGCGGATCGCCCGTGTCGCTTCCAGGCCGTTCATGCCGGGCATGAAGATATCCATCAGCACGATGTCATAGGGGGTGCTGCGCACCGCCGAGACCGCCGCCTCCCCGCTGCCGGCCACGTCCACCATGTGCCCCTCGCGGCGCAGCAGCGTGGCGATGATGGTCCGGTTGGTGACGATATCGTCCACCAGCAACACCCGGGTGCGCGGCAGCAGCCGACGCTCCGTCCCGGGATGGCTGGCGGAGATTTCGGCCGGGGGCGAGAGGATGGGAAGGGTGATCCAGAATTCGTTGCGATCCTCCGTCGCCTCGAGATAGCCGATCTCCCCACCCAGCAGCGCGGTCAGGCGCTGGCAGATCACCAGGCCGAGCCCGGTGCCGGGCTTGAGCGGCGAGTTGTGCTGTTCCAGGCGGGAAAAGGGCTGGAACAGCCGGTGGCGGTCCGCCGGATCGATCGCCGGGCCGCAATCGCGCAGCGCCAGGCGCAGGATCGCTCGCCCCGCCTCCCTCCGGGTCGTCACCTCCAGCAGGATCAGGCCCGGGCGGGAATATTTCGCCGCGTTGCTGACCAGGTTCAGCAGCACCTGACGCAGGCGTCCGGCATCGCTGTACAGCGTCTCCGGCACCCCCGGGGCGATTTCCGGCCGGAGCGTGATGCCACGCGCGGCCGCCGGATCGCGGAAGATCTCCAGCACGCCGTCCAGCAGCGGGCGCAGCGCGAACAGGCTTGGCCGCAGCGTGAGTTGGCCGGCATCCGCGCGCGACATCTCCAGGATGTCGTCGAGCAGGCCGAGCAGCGCATCGCCAGATTGGCGCGCGATCCCGAGCACGTTGCGCTGCCCCGGCGGCAGATCGCCGTCGTTCAGCAGCATCAGCGCATTGAGCAGGGTGTTCAGCGGCGTGCGGATCTCGTGGCTGACGATGGCGACGAAGCGGGACTTGTCCGCCGCCGCCGCCTCCGCGATCGAGCGCGCGCCCTCCAATACCTGGGCGGCCCGCTTGCGCTCGGTGATGTCGGAATAGAGGGTGACAAAGCCGCCACCGGGCAAGGCGCGGCGGCGCAGTTCCAGGATCTGCCCGTTCGGGCGCGCCCGCTCGACCGACTCCTGATAATTGCCGGATCGCACCAGGGCCATGCGGCGGGCCACCTCCGCCTCCACGTCCACCGGGCCGAACTCACCGAGCCTCGCCTGTGCGCGCACCGCCTCTTCCATCGTCAGGCCGACCCGCAGCATTTCCGCGGGCACGCCGGTATATTCGGCGAACCGCGCATTCCACTGCACCAGCCGCATATCGGCATCGACCATCGACACGCCGTCGGATATGCCGAGCAAGGTCGCATCGAGTTGCGCCGACCGTGCCTCGGCCAGTTCCCTTGCCGAGGCCTGACGCGCATTGGCCTGCTCCAGCACCATCCGGTCCTCAGCCAACCTCGCTTCCCGCTTGCGCGCCGCGTCTAGCTGGCGCTGCAGCACGGCCATGATGACCAGCAGCAGCAACGTGGTGCTTGCTGCGAAGATGTAGGCATTGCGCCGCCAGGCATAATGGGCCGCCAGCACTTGCGCCGGATCGACGCACAGGATCACCTCGAGCGGACGGTCCATCACCCGGCGGAAGGCATACATCCGGACTTCGTCGCCCTCGGGCGATGCCTGGAACCAGAAGCCGTCCGTGCCGTCCTGGATCGCGGCGAACAGCGGCGCGCCGGCAATGCTGCCGCCGGCCTTGAGAGCCCTGCCGCCGGTGCTCGCATAGACCCGCCCGTCCGCCGTTCCGACCAGCGCGATCATGCCGTGCGAGCCGAGATCGGCGGCATCGAACAACGCGGCGATCACGGAGGCGCTGTAGCCCAGGCCGATGATGCCGGCGAAGCTCCCGTCCCGTTCCAGCCGGCGGGCCAGGATGACCTGCCAATCCTGCGCGGCCGGATCCTGCACTCCCGGGCCGATGAACAGCTCGCCGTCATCCACGACCAGCGCGGAACGGTCCCGGAAAGCCTCCAGCGAGGCGATGTCCTGCCCGATCAAGTCTGGCCGCGTAGCCCGCCGGATAATGCCCTGCGCGTCGGTCAGGTAGATGTACATGCCGGGATCGGCGATCACCCTGGCGCGGCGTTGCCAGAACTCCAGGTCGAAGCCGGCGGGATCGCGTTGCCATTCGTCTTCCAGGAACAGCAGCGTCTGATCGACCGCGAACAGCCGCCGCCGCACCTGGTTCTCGAACAGCAGCGCCTTTTTCGTCAGTTCGGCCTTCTCGTGCGCCATGGCCGCGCGCTCCTCGGTGCGCAGCGCGTTCACCGTTCCCAGCCAGGTCAGCGCGATCAGTGCCAGCCCGACCAGCAGGATCGCCAGCCAAGCCTGCCCGGTCGCTTCGCGCCACCGCGTCATCGGGTGGCCGCTGCCGCGCAATCGGTCTGCAATGTCCGTCCCTGATCCATCGCCATCGTGAAATTGGGGTTTGGCAGGCCAGAGACATACGTATACGAGCCTACGCCAGCCGGACCAATGGGTTGGCGTCTGGCGCGACCGGACGAAATGGCCGGCCGTACCGGCCCCCGCCTGGCGGCGGCGCGCTTGCCCGCTCCGCCCTGCGGTGCGATTGTCCGCCAGTTTCGGGCAGTCCGATGTCGGAAACCGGGCCGTTCTGGCCCGGTACGAGGTTCAGCAAGAGGATAGAATGGCGAAAATCAAGGTGAAAACCCCGGTTGTCGAGCTCGATGGGGACGAGATGACCCGCATCATCTGGGGCTTCATCAAGGACAAGCTGATCCTGCCCTATCTGGATATCGACCTGAAATACTACGATCTCGGCATCGAGTACCGCGACCAGACCAACGACCAGGTGACGGTCGATTCAGCCAATGCCATCAAGCAGTATGGCGTCGGCGTGAAATGCGCCACGATCACCCCGGACGAGCAGCGCGTCGAGGAATTCGGCCTGAAGCGCATGTATCGCAGCCCGAACGGCACGATCCGCAACATCCTCGACGGGACCATCTTCCGCGAGCCGATCATCTGCAAGAACGTCCCCCGCCTGGTGCCGCACTGGACCCAGCCGATCGTCATCGGCCGCCACGCCTATGGCGACATCTACCGCGCCACGGAAATGAAGATCCCCGGCGCCGGCCGCGTCCGCCTGGTCTACGAGCCGGCCGACGAGAGCGAGCGGGCGCAGATCCTGTCGGTGCACGATTTCAAGGGCCCCGGCGTGGCGATGGGCATGCACAACATCCAGGTGTCGATCGACGGCTTCGCGCGCGCCACTTTCAATTACGGCCTGCAGCGCGGCTACCCCGTGTATCTGTCCACCAAGAACACCATCCTGAAAGTCTATGACGGCTACTTCAAGGACCGTTTCCAGGAGATTTTCGACACCGAGTTCAAGGGCCGTTACGACCAGGCCGGCCTGACCTACGAGCACCGGCTGATCGACGACATGGTCGCCTGCGCACTGAAATGGAGCGGCGGCTATCTCTGGGCCTGCAAGAACTACGACGGCGACGTGGAGTCCGACATCGTCGCCCAGGGCTTCGGCTCGCTCGGCCTGATGACCTCCGTGCTGCTCAGCCCCGACGGTAACACGGTGGAGTCGGAAGCCGCGCACGGCACCGTCACCCGCCATTACCGCGAGCACCAGAAGGGCCGGGAGACCTCCACCAACCCGATCGCCTCGATCTTCGCCTGGACCCGCGGCCTCGCCTATCGCGGCAAGTTCGACAACACGCCGGACGTGACCGCCTTCGCCGAGACGCTGGAGAAGGTGTGCATCGCGACCGTGGAGAGCGGGTTCATGACCAAGGACCTCGCCGTGCTCATCGGACCGGAGCAGAAGTGGATGAACACGCAGGACTTCCTCGCCAAGATCGACGAGAACCTGCAGAAGGCGATGGCCTGACACCACTCGCCGCGCCACACGCGCGCGCGACAGATAAGGCCCGCCACAAGGCGGGCCTTTTTCGTTGTCTGCCGGGACAAATCCGGCGCAGATTGCGGCCGCATCGAAGGGAGTAGTCAGCATGAACGACCTGTCGGAGATCGCCGGCCTGCGCCAGTACCCGCTGGCCCGGCGGAGCCTCGTGATGACCGGGCTGATCAGCGGCTTCACGCTGGCCACCACGCGGGTGGAGGCGCAGGCCATCCACACCGACACCAGCGGCCTGGTCGCCGGCGAGGTGCAGATCCCCACCGCGGACGGCAATATCCCGGCCTATTTCACCCGGCCCGACAAGGCCGGTCCGCAGCCGACAATCCTGGTGGTCGAGGAGATCTTCGGCGTCCACGAGTACATCAAGGACACCTGCCGGCGTTTCGCCAAGGCCGGATATCTGGCCGTGGCACCCGAACTCTACGCCCGCCAGGGCGACCTCTCGAAGATGACCGACGCCGCCCAGATCGTGCGCGACGTGATCTCCAAGGCGCCCGACGCGGAGATCATGAGCGATCTCGACAGCACGGCCGCCTGGGCGGCGAAGAACCACGGAGACCCGGCCAGGCTGGCGGTCACCGGTTTCTGCCGCGGCGGACGCGTCACCTGGCTGTACGCCGCGCATAACCCGCATCTGAAGGCCGCCATCGCCTGGTACGGCCCGATCGGCGGGACGACCAGCGCCATCCAGCCGAAAACGGTGCTGGACATGGCCGACCAGATCCAGTGCCCTCTGCTCGGGCTGTACGGCGCCAAGGATGGCGGCATTCCCGTCGACCAGGTCCGCGCCGCCGAAGCCAGGGCGAAGGCAGCCGGCAAGACGGTGGAAATCGTCATCTACCCCGATGCCGGCCACGGCTTCCATGCCGACTACCGTCCCTCCTACGTCAAGGATGCGGCCGAGGACGGCTGGAAGCGCGCCCTCGCCTGGCTCCGCCAATACGGCGTGGCGTAGGGTACCCCACGGCGCCTTCCACCGTTCGTCGCGGAGCTTCGTCGGTTAACGCCAAATCACTTGGCGAGGTCCGAGATATTCCGACATAATCGCCTGGATTATCGGCGGATTTCGGAACGAACACGGAGGATACCCATGAATACGCATTCGCGGCGGCGCAATGGCCTTGTGGGCCGCCTGCTCCCGGGCCTCCTGCTGCCGGCCCTCCTGCTGGCGGGATGCGCGCAGACGCCGATGGGACCGACCGTGCAGGTCATGCCCGCCAACGGCAAATCGCTCGATGAGTTCGCATTCGACCAGGCCAACTGCAAGCAGTTCGCGCAGAACGCCGTCTCCGGCCAGGCCGAGAACGCCAATGTCCGCGGCGTCGGCGCGGCGGCGCTCACCACGGCGCTCGGCGCCGGGCTCGGTGCGGCGATCGGCGGCGGTTCCGGGGCCGGCATCGGCGCCGCCGGCGGCGCGCTCGGAGGGGCCGGCATCGGCGCGGCGACCAGCTCCAACGCCCAACTCACCATCCAGCAGCAATACGACAACGCCTACGCCCAGTGCATGTACACCAAGGGCAACATGGTGCCGGGCTACGGCCCGATGATGGTGCAGTCCCCCTATGCGCCCGCCAACAGCCCGGGGCTGGCGCGCTCGGTGCAGGTGGAGCTGAACCGCCTCGGCTATCTGCACTCCACGCCCGACGGCGTCGTCGGCCCGCAGACCGCCAACGCGATCAGCCAGTATCAGCGCGCTACCGGCATGGCGGTGGACGGCATGCCCTCCCCGGCCCTGCTGTCGCGGCTGCAGTCGACGCCGTAGCCGCCAGTTTCAGAAGCCCGGTTCGGGGAGCCCAGTCCGGGAATCCGGTCCGGGGCCGTCAGGCAGCCAGCCTGGCTGCCTCGTCTGGCGGCAGGTTCACCAGTTCCTGATAACCGCGGATCAGCGCTTCGCTGATCTGCCCCGGGGTGAAGCCGTGCTCGCCGATCTGGCGCACCGGGGTGATCTCGGCGGCGGTGCCGGCGAGGAACGCCTCGGAGAAGCTCGGCAGTTCATCCGGCAGGATCGGCCGCTCGAAGACCGGCATGCCGCGACGGCGGGCCAGATCCATCACGCTTCGCCGGGTGATGCCGTCGAGGAAGCCCTCCACCGCCGGCGTATGGATCTCGCCATCGCGCACGAACAGGATGTTCGCCCCGGTCGCTTCCGCCACCCGCCCGCGCCAGTCCAGCATCAGCGCGTCGTCATAGCCCTCGGCTTCCGCCTTGTGCTTGGCCAAGGTGCCGATCATGTATAGACCGGCCGCCTTGGAGGCGGTGGGCGCGGTCTTCGGGCTCGGCCGCTGCCACTCGGCCATGCCGAGCCGGATGCCTTTCATCCGGTCGCTGGCGAAATAGCTCGGCCACGGCCAGACGGCGATGGACAGATGAATCCTGGTAAACTGGGCAGAGACCGCCAATTGCTCCGAGCCGCGCCAGGCGACCGGGCGCACATAGGCGTCGGTCAGCCCGCTCACGGCCAGGGTCTCCCGGCAGGCGGCGTCGATCTGCTCGGCGGTATAGGGGATCTCGAAACCCAGGATACGGCCCGACCGGATCAGCCGCTCCGTATGGTCGCGCAGACGGAAGATATGGCCGCTATATGCGCGCTCGCCTTCAAACACGGCGCTGGCATAATGCAGGCCATGCGAGAGAACGTGCAGCCTGGCGTCGCGCCAGGGGACCAGAGCCCCGTCCCACCAGATCAGGCCATCCCGGTCATCGAAAGGAACAGGCGTCATCTTGGCTCTCCAGGTAAGATTGTTGCTTGAAGCATGCCTCGAGTATAATAAGCCGCCGAATGAGTCAATAATACTGTCCTAATTGGAGAGAATGTCAGCTATGTCAGACGAGAAGGGCGACGCGGACACGATCGCGCTGCGCGCACCGGCCGCGGGAGCGCCCATGCCGGGCGTCGCCCAGGGGGGCATCTCACCGGGGGGCATCTCACCGGGGGGCGTCGCACCGGGGGGCAGCGGCTTCGGCGGTTCCGGCTCCCCAGGCGCGCCTGCGGCCGGCACCAATCTGCTGTTCCTGCGCGAGGAGGAGATCCGCCTGGCGCAGGACCTGATGTTCTTCGCCTACCGCGACTTCACCAACGCCGCCGACGAGGTGCTGGAGGGCCTCGGCCTCGGGCGGGCGCATCACCGCGCGCTGCATTACATCGGCCGCAACCCCGCCATCACCGTCTCCGACCTGCTGGGCATCCTGCGCATCACCAAGCAGAGCCTGGCCCGCGTCCTGAGCGTGCTGGTCGAGCAGGGCTATGTCTCCCAGGCGCCCGGTCCGGTCGACCGACGCCAGCGGCTGCTCACGCTCACGCCGCAGGGCCAGGCGCTGGAACGCCAGTTGTTCGAACGCCAGCGCGACCGCTTGGCCGCCGCCTATCGCGATGCCGGCGGGCCGGCGGTGGAGGGCTTCCGCCGCGTCATGCGCGGCATCATGAACGAATCCGCCCGCGCGTATCTGGACGGCAGCAGCACAGCGGGGGCCGATGCGGCGGCCCAGCGCCCGCGGGCCGCGCTTCGTCCGGCCATCCGTCCGGCGGCCCCTGGGGCCAGCCTTGGGGCCGGCCGGCCCGAGCGGGAATAATGTCCGACGATGCACTGATCCTGGTCGTCGACGACGATGCCAGGCTGCGGGCCCTGCTGCAGCGCTATCTGACCGAGCACGGATTCCGCGTCACCGCGGCGGAGAACGCGGCCGATGCGCGCGCCAAGCTGAACTTCCTCAGCCCCGATCTGATGGTGCTGGACGTGATGATGCCCGGCGAGAGCGGGCTGGAACTGGTGCAGTCCCTGCGCGCGCAGGCCGACACCGTTCCGCCGGTCCTGCTGCTCACCGCGCGCGGCGCCCCGGAAGACCGCATCGCCGGGTTCGAGGCCGGCGCCGACGACTACCTGGGAAAGCCGTTCGAGCCGCTGGAGCTGGTGCTGCGCATCCGCGCCATGCTGCGCCGCGCCACCCCAGCCCCCGTCGCCGTGCCCGCCGCGGCGTTCACCGGGCCGCTGCCGCTCGGCGATGCCGCCTTCGATGTCGAGCGCAGCGAACTCAGCCGCGCCGGCAACGTGATCCACCTGACCGGCGGCGAGGCCGCGCTGCTGACCGCGCTCGCCCGCAAGCCCAACGAGGTGCTGTCGCGCGAGGACATCGCCGAGACGCTCGGCATGGACGAAGCCGGCGAGCGGGCCATCGACGTGCAGGTGACGCGTCTGCGCCGCAAGATCGAGATCGATCCGCGCGAACCGCGCTTCCTGCACACGGTGCGCGGGCGCGGCTATGTGCTGAAGCCCGGGAACTGAGGGATGCGCGCCTGGTTCGGCAAAAGGATCGGCCGGCTCGTCAAATCCGTCCTGCCGCGCTCCCTGCTCGGGCGCAGCCTGCTGATGATCCTGGTGCCGCTGGTGCTGCTGGACCTGGTGGCGCTGCAGATGTTCTACGGCAGCCATATCAGCGTGGTCTCGCGCCGGTTCTCGAGCTCGGTCGCCGGCGAGATCGCGGTGACCATCGACCTGCTGCGCCGCTACCCGAACCCGGAGGATCGCGCCTGGCTGCTGCAGCGCGTTTATCAGCAATTCGGCCTGCAGATGGACATGGAGCCCGGTGCGATCCTGCCGAACACGAAATGGCAGAACGTAATCGGGCCGATGGACGATGACCTCGCCGCGGCGCTGGCGGACGACCTCAACCTGCCGATCGTCTACGACTGGACCTCCGACCCGCGCTCGGTGCTGATCCGGGTGCAGCTGCCCGAGGGGGTGCTGAACATCGAAGCGCCGCGCAAGCGCCTGTACACCGCGACCTACTACCTGTTCATCCTCTGGCTGGTCGGCACCGCGGTGCTGGTCTTCGTGGTCGCGGCGCTGTTCATGCGCAACCAGGTGCGCGCGATCCGCCGCCTTGCCGCCGCCGCCGAGGCGTTCGGCATGGGACGCGACCACGCCGCGATCAAGCCCGAAGGCGCGATCGAGGTGCGCCAGGCGGCGACCGCGTTCAACCGGATGCAGGGGCGCATCGGCCGCTTCCTCACCCAGCGCACCGAAATGCTGGCCGGCGTGTCGCATGACCTGCGCACCCCCCTTACCCGGCTCCGCCTCGCTTTGGCGATGCTGCCCGCCGAGGAGCCCCTGCGCCAGGATGTCGAGGAGATGACGGCCGATGTCGAGGAAATGGAGCGGATGATCAGCGGCTACCTCGCCTTCGCCCGCGGCGAGGGGGCGGAACAGGCCGAGCCGGCCGATGTCTCGGCGCTGCTGCAGGATGTCGCCGCCGGGGCCCGGCGCGCCGGCGCGCGGGTCGATGTCACCGCTCCGCCGGGGCTGGTGCTGAAGCTGCGCGCGGACGCGATGCGCCGGGCGATCACCAATCTGGTGGACAATGCCCGACGCCATGCCAGCCGGGTCCTGCTGTCGGCCGCAGCACCCGACCCGCGCTCGGTGATCGTCACCGTGGACGACAACGGTCCCGGCATCCCGCCAGGCCGGCGGGAGAGCGTGTTCCGCCCGTTCGAAAGCGGCGCCGCCGGTGGCACCGGCCTCGGCCTGACCATCGCGCGCGACATCGTACGCGCCCATGGCGGCGACATCGCGCTGGAGAACAGCCCGCTCGGCGGCCTGCGCGCCCGCATCCGATTGCCGGTATAGACATCCGGGCATAGTTGGCGGCCATAGCTGGCGGCGAACAAAAAACGCCAGGAGCGATGCCCCTGGCGTTCCCGGTCCGGCGGAAGCCGGTGCGCTATTTCTTGCCGGCGAGCGTCTTGACCTCTTCCATGGCTTCGGCGAAGCGGCGGTTCAGCAGCTCGACCGCCTCGGTGTTGGAGCGGCTGATGAGATCGCCGAGCTCGCGCAGATTGGCGACGCCCCGCTCATAGGCGTGCTTCAGCAGTTCCGCCTGCTTGGCGGCCTTGTCCTGCGGCGCGTCGACGCCGGCGAAGGACTTCATCGCTTCGGTCAGTTCGCCCACGCTCTGCTGCACGATTTCGGCCTGGCGGCGGGCGAAGGCCTGCGCGCCCTCCATCGCTACCTTGTTGGCGGCGGTCAGCGCCTCGATGTTGCGCTGGTGGGCGGCCATCAGGGCGCTCATATCCGGCATCGACGGCAGCTTCATGTCGGCGAACATCTTGGTGACGTCCATGTTGAACGCGGTCTTCGGATCGAACGCCATGTCTGGCTCCTGTGTTGCGTGTGCTCTAGCCGTGCAGCCGCCGGTATGACCGGCCTGCCCCCTTCCCGAACTGCCACGGTCTTTTCGCCGCGGTCCCGCGAAGAACGCCTCCGCGACATTACTAGGCCGAACGAGAGCGGCGCATCAATGAAATGGCAGTTACGTTCCAATATAGCCCAATAGTCACGCGGCAGGCCCCGGCGGCGGGCCTAGGCAGCGGGATCCGGCGGCTCGGTAAAGGGCACGTCGGTATAGGGCACATCGGGCGCGGGCACGTCAGGCGCGGACGCGCTCGCGGGTTCCGCGGTCGGCTCGGTTGCCGGGCCGGGGGGGCGAGCCGGTGCGCGGGCGGGACGGTCGAGCCAGGATGCCAGCCGCTCGGCGCGCGACAGCGCGTTGTCCAGCGCCGCCATGGTGTGCGACAGGTCCACGTTCTCGTCCTTGCGCCAGGCCCGGACCGTCCACAGCCAAGCCGCCAGCAGCCCGGAGACGCGCAGATGGCCGCCGATGCCGCCGGTCGGCACGCCGGCGGTGTTCAGCATCCAGGCCAGGCTTCGACGGTTGGCGCAATTCAGCAGCAGCGCGGTCCCGGGATCGGCCGGCAGCGAATGGAACAGCGCCAGCACGCCGCCACGGTGCACCTGCAGCACGTCGATGCGCCGCATGATCAGGTCGAACAGGCGGTCGCGCACCGATCCCTCGGTGGGCGCATCCGCCAGCGCCGCCTGATCGGCCATACGGCCGAAACGCAGCAGCAGGGCGCCGCGGCCGGGAAACCGTTCGCGGGCGCGGTCCAGCGGCAGTTCGGCTTCCCGCGCCGCTTCGGCGATGCTCATCCGGTGCCAGCCTTTCGCCGCGGCCAGGCTGAAGGCGGCGGTGATCAGCACGCGGTCGAAGGCGGCGTCGGACAGACGTTCCTCGCTCATGGCGACAACATGGGGCGAGCCTGCCGGTTTGTCAGCCTCCCCCGGCATATTCCGCAAATGGCCCAGATTCTGCGAACAGCCCAGATCCCGCGAACAGCCATCTCGGTCAGCCGGCCAGCTCGCGCGAACGGGCCGTGGCGGCGGCGATCGCCTGGCTCATCGCGGCCGGCCACGCATTGGCATCCATCAGCACCGACAGCGCCGCCTGGGTGGTGCCGCCCGGGCTGGTGACCGCGACGCGCAGGGCCGAGGCATCCTCGGCGCTCGCCGCGAGCAGGGCGCCGGAGCCGGACACGGTCTGGCGCGCCAGCAGCCGCGCGAGGTCGGGCGCGATGCCCTGCTCGATCGCCGCCTTCTCCATCAGCTCCGCCAGCAAGAAGACATAGGCCGGCCCGGAGCCGGAAACGGCGGTCACCGGGTCCATCAGCGCCTCGTCCTCCACCCAGGCCACCACGCCGATCGCCTGCAGCAGGCTGTCGCACAGCGCGCGCTGGCCCTCGCTCACCCCGGCGCCGGGACAGGCGACGGTCACGCCCTGGCGCACAGCGGCCGGCGTGTTCGGCATGGCGCGCACGATGACGGCGTTCTCGTCCACCAGGGAGCGGATGCCGCCGATGGTGCGCCCGGCCATGATCGACAGGAACACCGCGCTGCCGGCGTATCGGCGATAGGCCGGCAGGCTGTCGCCGGCATTCTGCGGCTTCACCGCCAGCACCACCGCCGCCGGGCGGAAGCTGTCGGGCACCGCGCTGAACACCGGCACCACCTGCAGATCCGGGCCGGCCATGGCGGCAGCGGCCGGGGACGGATCGACGGCGATGGACGGTTCCAGCCCGCGCTCCCGCCAGCCGGCCAGCATGGCGCTGCCCATCCGCCCGCAACCGACCAGCAGGATCGGCGGGATCGTCGTCTCGCTCACGCCTCCCCCACGCATTCCAGCATGGCGGCGGCCAGCGCCTCGGCCGGCGGCTTGCCACCCCAGAGCACGAACTGGAAGGCGGGAAAGAAGCGCTCGCATTCGGTGATGGCGATGTCCACCATGTCCTCCAGGCTCTCGGCGGAGGCGCCGGGGGCGCCGCGCAGCAGCACGGAATGGCGGAACACCGGCATGCCGTCCTCGCTGTCCATGCCGAAATGCCCGATCCAGAGCTTCTCGTTGGCCAGCGCCAGCAGCTCGTACAGCGCCGCGCGCTGCTTTTCCGGCACTTTCAGGTCGAAGGCGCAGGTGAAGTGCATGGCGCTGATTTCGTGCGACCAGCTGAAATACAGCCCGAAGTCGCACCATTTGCCGGGCGCCTCCGCCGCCATCTCGGAGTTGTTGCGGCGGTCGAAGACCCAGTCATTGGCGATAACGATCTGCTCCATGATGTCGAGGGGGTTGGCGGCAGCTTCCTGGAAAGCGAGTGTCATGCCGGACATACGAGGTCTCCCGGTTGGAGGAAGGCCCAAAAGATGGCAGGGCGCCCAAGTCTGGTAGGTCGTCTGGTAAGTCGTCTGGTAGGTCAAGAGGCTGGTCGTTCAGGTCGGGTGGCAAGGCAGGTCGTGCAGGCGACTCCATACAGGCCGGGGCGGTCGGTCCGACATCTTGCGGTGCGTGGCCGCGGGCCACCACGAGCAATAGCCTAACGAGCCGGCAACCCGCGCCGCAAGGCTGCGACCGCGGACTGGCGTGATATTTTGCTGCGATGCGTCAGAAATTGCCATGAAGATCCTGATCCGGGCGCCAAAGGGCCGGATTTTCGCGCCCGGCCCTCGCGCTCAGCCTTCGCTGTGCCCGGCGCCGCCATTCGCCGCCGGCGGGGTGGGAGGCTGCGACTCCAGCGCCGTCAGCCGGGCCTCCAGCGCCGCCAGTCGCTGCTCCGCCGCCTCCTGGCCCGCCCGCGCATTGGCCGCCATCTCCGATATGGCGTCCAGTTCCTCGCGTCGCACCAGGTCCAGCCGGCGGATGGTCTCATCCACGCGGGCACGCACCAGCGCCTCCAGTTCCTCCCGCAGCCCCGCCAGGGCGGAAAGCGCCCCGCCGGCCACGCCGGCAAGGTCGTCTAGAATGCGGGGACGCACGGCCATGATCGGATCCTCCGAGAAGCAAATGTCGGGCTCAGGGGCTTAGATGGGTGTGCCCGGCGCCCGACCGACAAACATTTTCGCCCGGCGCAAAGCGCCTTCTTGAGAATATCGCGCAGCGCCTTCCTTGCGCATCCAGCGCGCAGCGGCCGCTTAAGACGCCGCGCGGGGCGATTCGATAAGGGGACGGCCAACGCTTCCGCGAACCGCCTTGCGTCCGTATAACCCACCGCCATGATACTCGTAACCGGCGGCGCAGGCTTCATCGGATCCAACCTCCAGGCGGCGCTCAGCCAGCGCGGGCATGAGACGGTCGTGGTCGACTGGCTCGGAGATGCCGGCAAGTGGCGCAATCTCGGCAAGCACCCGCCGGCGCGGATCGTGCCGCCGGAGGACCTCGACGGGTTTCTCGCCTCCCACCCGCCGGTGGAAATGGTGTTCCACCTTGGCGCCGTCAGCGCCACCACCGCCACCGACGGCGACCATGTCTGGGCGACCAATGTCGAGCTCAGCCTGCGGCTGTGGAACTGGTGCGCCGCGCGCGGCGTCCGCTTCGTCTACGCATCCTCGGCCGCCACCTACGGCAACGGCGCCCAGGGATTCGAGGATGATTTCAGCCCGGCGCACCTGAACACGCTGCGTCCGCTGAACCTGTACGGCTGGACCAAGCACGCCTTCGACCTGACCATCGCGAAACGGCTCGCCGCCGGCCAGCCGCGGCCGCCGCAATGGGCGGGACTGAAATTCTTCAACGTCTACGGGCCGAACGAGTACCATAAGGGCTCGATGATCTCGGTGGTGAAGGTCAAATACGACGAGGTCGCGCAGGGCCTGGCGGTGCGGCTGTTCCGCTCCGACCAGCCGGGCCTGCCGGACGGCCAGCAGAAGCGCGATTTCATCTGGGTCGGCGACGTCGTGGACGTGATGCTCTGGCTGCTGGACACGCCCTCCGCCAACGGGCTGTTCAATGTCGGCACCGGACAGGCCCGCACCTACCAGGACCTCGCCCACGCGGTCTGCGACGCCGCCGATCAGCCGCGCGCCATCGAGTTCATCGACATGCCGGCCAATCTGCGCGGCCAGTACCAGTCCTTCACCGAAGCCAGCCCGGCCAGGCTGCGCGCGGCCGGCTATAGCGGCCAGTTCACCCCGCTGGAGCTGGGTATCCGCCGCTACGTGCAGGACTATCTGGCCCAGCCGGATCCGTATCTTTGATCCCCGTCCTGCTATTCCCCCAGTTCAGCCCGACGATCGTCGAGTTCGGGCCGTTCGCGCTCGCGGGCTACCAGCTCGGGCCATTCGGCATCCGCTGGTATGCGATGGCGTATATTCTTGGCCTGGTGCTGGGCTGGCGGCTGCTGCGACGGCTGGCGCAGCTGGCGCCGCCGGTGGCCAGCACCGTGCAGGTGGACGATTTCCTGACCTGGGCGACGCTCGGCGTGGTGCTCGGCGGCCGGCTCGGCTACGTGCTGTTCTACCAGCCCGCCTATTACCTGGCGAACCCGGCCCGGGCGCTGGAGGTCTGGCATGGCGGCATGAGCTTCCATGGCGGCATGCTCGGCGTCGCCATCGCCATAGTCTGGTTCTGCCGCCGGCAGGGCATTCCGTTGCTGGGCTTCGCCGACCGCATCGCCACGGTCGCGCCGCTCGGCCTGATGTTCGGGCGGCTGGCCAATTTCGTGAACGGCGAGCTGTGGGGCCGGCCGGCGCCGGACTGGCTGCCCTGGGCGATGATCTTCCCCACCGGCGGCGACGTCCCGCGCCACCCCAGCCAGCTGTATCAGGCCGCGATGGAAGGCCTGCTGCTGTTCATCGTGATGTTCACGCTGTCGCGCCGGGAAGCCGTCCGCGCCCGTTTCGGCGAGCTGACCGGCGTGTTCCTGATCGGCTACGCCCTGGCCCGGATCATCGGCGAGGTCTTCCGTCAGCCGGACGCATTCCTGGGCTTCCTGTTCGCCGGCGCCACCATGGGCCAGCTGCTGTCGCTACCCATGCTCGCGGCCGGCCTGTGGCTGGTGCTTCGCGCCAGGACGCATGACCGCAACGCCTGAGCCGCCGGCGGAGCGGCTGGACGCCTTCATGGCGCGGGCGAACGCGGCCTATTATGCCGGGCGCGACCCGTTCGCCGATTTCACCACCGCGCCCGAGATCAGCCAGGCCTTCGGCGAGGTGCTGGGCGCCTGGGCGGCCGTGTGCTGGCAATTGCTCGGCCGCCCCGATCCGGTGACCCTGGCCGAGGCCGGCCCGGGGCGCGGCACGTTGATGGCCGACGCGCTGCGCGCCATCCGCCAGGTGGCGCCGGATTTCCATGCCGCGCTGCGCGTGCATCTGATCGAGACCTCGCCCCGGCTGCGCGCGATCCAGGCAGAACGGCTGGCCGGCCAGGTCGCGGCCTGGCATGACAGCCTGGACACACTGCCGGATGCCCCGCTGGTGCTGCTGGCCAACGAATTTTTGGACGCGCTGCCGATCCGCCAGTTTGTCCGCCGCGGCGATGCCTGGATGGAACGCTTCGTCGGCCCGGCCGGCCTGGTCGAACAGCCGGCAGCCGCCCCCCACCAGCAGGCGCGGGACCGCCAGGCCGCGGAAGGCGAGGTGGTGGAAATCTGCGAGCCCGCCCGCGCCATCGCGGCCGCGCTCGCCGCCCGCTTCGCCCGCCATCCCGGCATGGCGCTGTTCCTCGATTACGGCCCGGCCGAAAGCGCCCCAGGCGATAGCCTGCAGGCGCTGCGCGACGGCCAGCCGGCGGAACCGTTCGGCGATGCCGGCTCGGCCGACCTGACGGCGCATGTCGATTTCGCCGCCTTCGCCCGTGCCGCGCAGCAGGCCGGCGCCGCCGTGCACGGCCCGCTGGCGCAGGGTCTGTTCCTGGCCCGGCTCGGCCTGTTCCGCCGCACCGACCGGCTGGCGCGCGGCCAGGCGCCCGCACGGGCCTCGGCGCTGATCGAGGCCGCCCGCCGGCTGGCGGAGCCCGACCGGATGGGCCGGCTGTTCAAGGCGCTGGCGGTTTGCCACCTTGCCAGCCCGATCCCGCCCGGTTTCGAACCGTGAAAGCGTCCTCCCACATGTCCTCCAGCTCCCTGCCGCCGTCCCTCGTCTCCGCCGCCGTGCTGGCGCCGCACGGCTTCTTCACCCGCGGCGGCGGCGTATCCGGCGGACCGTTCACCAGCCTAAACTGCAGCCTGTCGGGCCAGGACGAGCGCGCCAACGTGATCGAGAACCGCTCCCGCGCCGCGCGCGCCATCGGCGCCGACCCCGCCGGCCTGGTCGGGCTCACGCAGGTGCACGGGCCGGAGGTCGTGAGCGTGACCGCCCCGTGGCCGGCCGGCGCCGGACCGCGCGCCGATGCGATGGTCACCGACCGGGAAGGCGTCGCGCTCGGCATCGTCACCGCCGATTGCGCGCCGGTGCTGTTCGCCGATCTCTCCGCCGGCGTGGTCGGCGCGGCGCATGCCGGATGGCGCGGCGCCGTGGCAGGCGTGCTGGAAGCCACCATCGCGGCCATGGAGGCGCTCGGCGCCACGCGCGCGGGCATCGCCGCCGCCGTGGGGCCGTGCATCCGCCAGCCCTCCTACGAGGTCGCGGCCGATCTGCGCGACGCCGTGCTGGCGGCGGATCCCGCCAATGCCCGGTTCTTCGCCCCCGGCATGCGGGAGGCGCGCTGGCAGTTCGACCTTGCCGGCTATTGCGCCGCCCGCCTCGCTGGCGCAGAGATCGGCAGCATCGACGCCATCGACGCCGACACCCTGGTCGACGAGGCGCGCTTCTTCAGCCACCGGCGCCGCACCCTGGCCGGCGGCGGACCCATCGGCCATCAGATCTCGGTGATCGCGCTGCCCCGCTCATGAACCGCACTATGAACATCCGGGCATGCCCTACCTTCTGTTCTTCCTTGTTCTTGTCCTTCTCTCGCTGCTGGTCAGCTGCATTGCCTAGGGCCCGTGCTTTGCTCAGGGTTTGGCCAGCCTTCGTTCTGCTGCTGGCGCTCGCCGGCTGCGGCGACCTGCCGCGGCCGTTCCAGGGCAATCCCGGCGCCACCGCCATGCGGCTGGCCCAGCCGCCGCCGGCCCGGCTCGCCGTGGTGGCGATCACCGACTCCAGCCTGATGCCGGAGGCATCCGGACTGACCTTCACCGACAGCCTCGCCGCCGGGTTGCAGGCGCTGGAAGTGCCGGCCTTCGCCGGGCGGGTGCAGCAGGGCGACTGGAAGCTCACCGCCCGCGCCGAGCAGCGCGGCGACAGCGTGGTCCGCGCCTTCCTGGTGCAGGACGCCACCGGCAAGGACCGCGGCGCCACCGAAGGCGTGCCGGTTCCGGCCGCCTCCTGGACCCGCGCCGATCCCACCACCTTGCGCGAGGCGGCGGCCAGCGACGTGCCGGCGATCGCCGATCTGCTGAGCCGCATCCAGGGCACCGAGCAGCGCGCCGATCCCAACAGCCTGTTCAACCGGCCGGCCCGCGTCTGGATCGGCACCATGCAGGGCGCCCCCGGCGACGGCAACCAGTCGCTGATCCTGCAACTGCGCAAGGAGCTCGGAAAGCTCGGCCCGCTGGTGCAGGACAAGCCGGACGCCGCCGATTTCACCATCAACGGGCAGGTCCGCACGACGCCGCTCGCCGGCGGGATGCAGCGCATCGAGATCCAGTGGCTGGTGCTGAACAGCACCGGCCGGGAGGTCGGCAACATCACCCAGGGCAACGACATCCCCGCCGGCACGCTGAACGGCTACTGGGGCGATGTCGCGGTCGTGGTGGCGAAGGAGGCCTCGGGCGGCGTGCGCGACGTGATCCTGACGCAATCGGGCCGCCGCCAGTCCAAACCCGCCGAGCCGCCCAATCCGACTGGGCCACCCAATCCTGCGGGGCCGCCCCCATCCGGCGGGCCGGCCGGACCCGCGGCGAAACCGTCATCCTGATCGCGTTACAGCTTCGGGTCTGTTCATGGACAGGCCCTTCACGCGTTGATAGAACCCCGCCACCGCCCGCCGCCTTCCACCCGGCCTTCGCCACGACCTGGCATTCCTGCCGGCCGCCTTATTCCAGGGATCGAACCGTATGAAGATTGTTGCCTGCAACAGCAACCGCCCCCTGGCCGAGGCCGTCGCCGCCCAGTTGAACCTGCCGCTCACCAAGGCTTCCGTCCGCCGCTTCGCCGATATGGAAGTATTCGTGGAAATCCACGAGAACATCCGCGGCGAGGATGTGTTCGTGATCCAGTCCACCTCCTATCCCGCCAATGACAACCTGATGGAGCTGCTGATCACGCTGGACGCGCTGCGCCGCGCCTCCGCGCGCCGGGTGACGGCGGTGATCCCGTATTTCGGCTACGCCCGCCAGGACCGCAAATCCGGCCCGCGCACCCCGATCAGCGCCAAGCTGGTCGCCAACCTGATCACCGAGGCCGGCGCCAACCGCGTGCTGACGATGGATCTGCACGCCGGCCAGATCCAGGGCTTCTTCGACATCCCCGTGGACAATCTCTACGCCGCGCCGCTGTTCTCGCGCGACATCAAGGAATGCTATCCCGGCCGTGACCTGATGATCGTCTCGCCGGATGTCGGCGGCGTCATCCGCGCCCGCGCCATCGCGACGCGGCTGGGCTGCGACCTCGCCATCATCGACAAGCGCCGCGAGCGCGCCGGCGAATCGGAGGTGATGAACGTCATCGGCGAGGTGGAAGGCCGCGACTGCATTCTGGTGGACGACATCGTCGATTCCGGCGGCACGCTGTGCAACGCGGCGGAAGCGCTGCTCAGCAATGGCGCGCGCTCGGCCAGCGTCTATGTCACCCATGGCGTGCTGTCGGGCGGCGCGGTGGCGCGCATCGCCTCCACGCCGGTGGAGATGATGACGATCACCGACAGCATCCTGGCGACCGAGGCGGTGCAGAAAGCCAGCAATATCCGCGAGGTCACCATTGCGCCGCTGCTGGCCGAGGCGATGCGCCGGATCAGCGACGAAAGCTCCGTGAGTTCCCTGTTCGACTGACGATCGGAGTGGATCGCCTACCCGAGTTCAACTGGCAAACAAGACTGACAATCAAGACTGGCAAACAAGAAGGGAGAGATACGATGAAACTCTATTATGCCCCCGGCGCCTGCTCGATCGGCATCCACGTGCTGCTGGAGGAAATCGGCAAGCCCTATGAAAGCGAAGTCGTGAACCTGCGCGAGGGCGCCCAGTTCAAGCCGGAATTCACCGCCGTCAATCCGAAATCCAAGGTGCCGACCCTGGTGCGCGACGACGGCACGGTGATGACCGAGTATCCGGCCATCTCCTATTGGCTGGCCCGCACCAACCCCAACCTGAAGCTGCTGCCCGACGATTTCGACGGCCAGGCGCGCTGCCTGGAACTGACCGACTACGCGGTGGCCACGATCCACATGCAGGGTTTCTCGCGCATCTTCCGCGCCTCCAACTTCGCCCCCTCCGCCGCCGACGAGGAAGCCGTGAAGGCCAAGGGCACGGAAATCGCGACCAAGGGCTTCGCCAACATGGACAAGGCGCTGGCCGGCAAGCAGTACCTCTGCGGCCTCTACTCGATCGCCGACACCGCGTTGTTCTACACGGAGTTCTGGAGCAAGCGCGTCGGCATCCCGCTGCCGGCCAATTGCGCGGCGCATCTGGAGCGGATGCTGGCCCGCCCCGCGGTGGCCGCGACCCTGAAGGCGGAAGGCCTGAACTGACCATGATGTCCCCTGCCCTGCTGACAGCGACGCCGTTCTGGTTCCTCCGTCACGGCGAGACCGACTGGAACGCCGCCAACCTGTCGCAGGGCAATGTGGACATCCCGCTGAACGAGACCGGGCTGGCGCAGGCCCGGTCGGCGGCGGACAAGCTGCTCGGGCGCGGGATCGCGACGATCGTCGCCTCGCCGCTGTCGCGCGCCCGCGTCACCGCCGACTACGCCGGCAAGGCCCTGGGCCTGCCGGTGGCGGTCGACGAAGGCCTTCGCGAAGTGTCCTTCGGCGTGCAGGAAGGCCAGCCGATGTCGGAATGGTTCGCCCATTGGGTGGAAGGCCACCTGACGCCGGAAAAGGCCGAGGCGTTCGCGGATTTGCGTGAACGCGCGGTGGCGGCGATCAACCGCTGCCTCGCCTACCCCGCCCCGGTGCTGGTAGTGGCGCATGGCGCGCTGTTCCGCGCGCTGCGCCAGGCCATGGGCCTGGAGCCGAACATCCGCACCCCCAACGCGGTGCCGATCCTCTGCCAGCCGCCCACCAACGGCGAAGCCGCCTGGACCCTGCATCCGGCGCCATAGCGGCGGAACTGGGCTGGTCAAAACCGTCGCCAGGGGCGAGGCTGACGGGACAAGTAAAAAGGAGGCCAGTCGCATGTCCCATCTAACGCTCGCCCAGGCCCAGCAGATCGTCACCGTCGCGCTCGCCCATGCGCGCACGCAGAAATTCAGCCCGATGGGCGTGGCGGTGCTGGACGCGCGCGGCGCGCTGAAGGCATTCGGGGCCGAGGATGGCACCAGCCTGAAGCGCCCGGAGATCGCCATCGGCAAGGCGCATGCCGCGATTTCGATGGGCATGGGCTCGCGCTCGCTCGCCAAGGCGGCGGTCGACCGGCCGCATTTCATCGCCGCGGTGACGCATGCCACCGGCGGATCCTTCATCCCCGTGCCCGGCGGCGTGCTGATCCGCGACGCCCATGGCGCGGTCATCGGCGCGGTCGGCGTCACCGGCGACACCTCCGACAATGACGAGGCAGCGGCGCTCGCCGGCATCGCCGCCACCGGGCTGAAAGCCGACCCCGGCGCCTGAACGCCCGCGCACAGGGCGGACGATCGCGGGGCGGACGAGCGCGGATGAAACTATGGTACCAGAGCCTGACGCGGATGGGCGAATGGGGCGCCTATCCGCGCGTGCTGCGTGAAATCCTGGACGCGGTGAAGGACCCGGATACCGAAATCGCCGTGCATGGAATAACCGACATCGGCGGCGCCGGGGACCAGTACCGCTATCTCGAATTCCTCGAGACCACCGAAGTCCTGAAAAACGCCCATCGCGCCCAGGCAGAAGGCTTCGACGCCTTCCTGATCGGCAACATTGCCGATCCCGGCCTGCGGGAAGCGCGCGAAGCGCTGGACATCCCCGTGCTTGGCCTGTGCGAATCCGCCCTGCACGTCGCCTGCATGATGGGCGCGAGCTTCTCCCTGGTCACCATCAACCGGAAATTCACCCCGCGCATCGTGGAGAATGTCTGGCGCTACGGGCTGAAGGACCGCATGGCCGGGGTCGGTCGCATGAACGTGGCGCGGCTGATGGATCTCGGCCAGTGCTTCGACGACGCGCAGGCGCGAGCCCGCGTCTTGGACCAGTTCAACGACGCCGCGGCCAAAACGACGCAAGCGGGTGCGGAAGTCGTGATCGCCGCCGGCGGCGTGGTGATGGCGCTGCTCGCCCATGCCGGCGTGCACGCAACCGCGGACGGCGCGCCCATCCTGAACGGCATCACCAATCTGGTGAAGACGGCGGAGATGGCCGTGCGGATGAACCGCATCATGGGCGGGCGCTTCACCAGCAGGATCGGCACCTATGCCCCGCCGCCACCGGACCAGATCGCCGAGCTGCGCCGGCATTACGGCCCGGGCATCTTCCCGAACGTGAAGCCGCCCTGAAGCAGGTGCTCAGCCGGTCGTGACGGCGGCTTTCAGGTCGGCGGGGTCGTCGGTCCGGTTCAGGCCGCGATGCAGCTTCTCGCGGTCGAGCTCGCCCTCCCACCAGGACACCACCACGGTGGCGACGCCGTTGCCGGTGATGTTCACCAGCGCGCGGCATTCGCTCATGAACTTGTCGATCCCGAACACGATTGCCATGCCGGGCACCAGCGCCGGATTCACGACGGTGAGCGTCGCCGCCAGGGTGATGAAGCCCGCCCCGGTCACCCCGCTGGCGCCCTTGGAGGTCAGCATCGCCACGCCCAGGATCGTCAGCTGCTGGCCGAGCGTCAGGTCCACCCCCATCGCCTGGGCGATGAACAGCGTCGCCAGGGTCATGTAGATGTTGGTGCCATCCAGGTTGAACGAATACCCCGTGGGCACCACCAGCCCGACCACGGATTTCGAGCAGCCGAGCCGCTCCAGCTTGGCCATCAGCTGCGGCAGCGCGCTTTCCGAGGAGCTGGTGCCGAGCACGATCAGCAACTCGTCCTTGATGTAGTTGACGAACTTGAAGATGTTGAAGCCGACGATCCAGCCGACGATGCCGAGCACGACGAACACGAATAGGGCCGAGGTCAGGTAGAAGGTCACGATCAGCCCGGCCAGATTACCCAGCGCCGCGGGTCCGTAGCGGCCGATCGTGAACGCCATGGCGCCGAACGCGCCGAAGGGCGCGGCCTTCATCACGATGGCGATGACGCCGAACACGCCATGCGCGACATCGTCGATCAGGCTGCGCAGCGTATTGCCGCGTTCGCCCAGCACCATCAGGGAGAAGCCGAACAGGATGGCGAACAGCAACACCTGCAGGATGTCGCCCTTGGCGAAGGCGCCGACCACGCTGTCGGGGATGATGTTCAGGACAAAGTCGACGGAATGCATCTCCCCGGCCTGCTTGGCGTATTGGGCCGCGGCGGCGGAATCCGGCACCTTGCCGGCAAAATTGGCCCCCGGGCGCACGACATTGGCGATGATCAGGCCGATCACCAGCGCGAAGGTGGAGACCACCTCGAAATACACCAGCGCCTTCACGCCGACCCGGCCGACCTTCTTGGCATCCTGGATGTGCGAAATGCCGGACACCACGGTGCAGAAGATGATCGGCGCGATCAGCATCCGGATCAGCTTGATGAAACCGTCGCCGAGCGCCTTGATCCATTCATTGGTGGCGATCTGCGGCGCCAGCCAGCCGAGCAGCCCGCCCAGCACGATGGCAACGAGCACCTGGACATAGAGCACCCGGTAGAACGGCTTCCGGTGTTGCTGCGATGCGGCAGGAACTTGGACCATCGGCGCTATCCTTCAGGAATGGGTCCGGCAGGCGGGCCGAACCTTCGGGCGGTGCATGGCGTGGCATGGAGCGACGGAAACAGGCTCCATGGTCAGCGGATGCCACAAATCGGGATATGCGCGTTTGCCGGAGCCGTCAATCAAATGACAGGTGCCCGCGGGCATCCCGCGCCGGCCGGCCCTTGCCCGCGCCGTACGCGGCGCCATGGCTTGCCTCCGCCGCACGCGGCGCCATAGTGCGGGGCAAGACCTGCCCGCGCATGGCGGAAGGGGATGGGGAGGATACAGAACATGGCGGACAGCGCTTCCGGCAAGCTCGCGGGCAAGGTTGCCATCGTCACCGGCGCCAGCCGTGGGATCGGCCAGGCCATCGCCGAGCTGTTCGCGGCCGAGGGCGCGCGCGTGGTCTGCGCCGCCCGCACGCTGAACGAAGGCGATCACCGGATGCTGGAAGGCTCGCTGTCGCGCACCGTCGAAACCATCCGCGCCAAAGGCGGCCAGGCCAGCGCGGTCACCGCCGACGTATCCAGCGAGGCGGAATGCCTGGCGCTGGTGCAGCAGGCCCGCGCGCTGTACGGCCCGGTCGATATCCTCGTGAACAATGCCGCGCTGAACTACTACATTCCCACCTCGGAATACCCGACCAGCCGCTGGGTACGCGCCTTCGCGGTGAACGTGCACGGGCCGTTCATCCTGTCCAAGGCGGTGCTGGAGGACATGATCCCGCGCCGCAGCGGCGCCATCGTGAACATCAGCTCCGGTGCCGCCATCGGCCCCGGCCGCGGACCGTACCAGGACGAGACGGTGCGCGGCGGCGTGCTGTACGGCGCAACCAAAGCGGCGCTCGAACGTTTTACCCAGGGTCTGGCGCAGGAGGTTTCGCATTGCGAAGGTATCGCCGTCACCGCGCTTTCCCCTTCCCGCGTGGTGCCGACCCCAGGCACGGTGCACCACAAGCTGGTGGAGGGAATGCACGACCCGAAGGGCGAGCCGCCTTCCTACATGGCGCGCGCCGCATTGCTGCTGGCCAGCGAGCCGGCCGGGACGGTGAACGGACGGGTCACCTACAGCCAGCAGATCCTGAAGGAGTATGGACTGATCGAGCACGCCTCCGGGCGCGGGGTGGAAATCACCGGCTCCGGCTACTCGCAGATCTAGCCGGCAATCTGGCCACCCGGCGCGGCGATCCTGGTGCACCGCACCGTCGGTATCATGGTGCACCACACCGTCAATATCATGGTGCACCGCACCGTCGATATCCGCGCGCCGCTTTCTTTTCGGACAAGACACGTCCCGGGATCGGTGCTAAATCGATATCGGCATTAGTTCTGCTCGCGGGGCGGTTGGATGTGACGGTTCGGATGGGACGCAAACAGATCATGGGCGTATTCGACCGTCCGCCGCGACCATCGTTTCCCGTGAGGATCTGGTATTGTCCTTCCAATCCGTAACGGCGGTCGCGCCGACCCTGCCGGACCCGGGCGACGGGATGCGCGCCATCGAACGGCGTTTCCTGGCCATGCGGCACTCGATGCCCGATCTGCGCGCAGCACTTTGCAGTGCCTACGCGCATGTCGGCGGCAGCCTGGCGGAGGCCGATCCGCGCCAGCGCCTGCTTTACGAGGCCGGCCTCGCCATCGCCGCGGCGGTGGATGCCGAGGCGGCGCGCGTCGCCCGCGCCGGACGGGCGGAACTGCCCTATCACAACCGCCACCATTTCGTGGAAGCGACGCTGGCCATGGGCTGGCTCTGCGCCATCGCCCGCGAGCGCGGCGCGATTTCGTTGCACCAGGCAGTGCTGGGTGTGGTGGCGATGGTCGGCCACGACTACGGCCATGACGGGTCCTGGGACCAGAGCGGGGCGCTGGAGAAGCTGGCCGCCGATGCGATCGTCGCCATCGCCGCGTCGGTCGGCGTGCAGGCCGAGGACTGCCTGGCGCTGCGCGGCGTCGTCATGGCCACGGCCCTGCCCCTGGTGCGCGCCAACAAGGCCCGTGCGGCGGAGCTGGAGCGGGCCGGCTACAGCCAGTCCGGCTGGGCGGCGATGCATCTGATGGCCAGCGAAGCGGATGTGCTGACCAGCCTGATGCCCGGCCTGGGCTGCCGGCTCGGCCATGCCCTGGCGGCGGAATGGGCGGGCAAGCCAGGCTCCCCGCCGCTCGATCCGTCCAGCTTCACCGGGCGCATCACCTTCCTGCAATTGCACGACTATCTCAGCGATTCCGCCATCGAGCTCGGGCTGCTGCGCCTGTATGTCAGCCAGGTCATGGCGTTCCGCCAGGTGGCCGTGTGGTACGGCGCCACGCCCCGGCCGGAAGCGGGCGCGGCGCTGCTGGACCGCCTGGCGCCGCGCCGGGCGGTGCGCGCCTTCGCCGCGGCGATGCTGCAGACGAGCAGCGGCCGGCAGCCGCCGGTCACCGCACCGATCCGTACGGCTTGACGCCCCCCGGCTGATCTGGCCCTGGATGCGCGGGCGAACAGCGCGGGTGTCCCTGCCGGGGAAAATTCTGGGCGGGGGAAATGCTGGCCCGGGAAACGGCCCCGATCCCGCGCGGGCGGGATGGATCTGAAGCGTGTAGAGTGGAGAGCCTGGGATGCACTGGAACACGCTGGTCACCGCTTTCGAGGCCGCTTTGGCGTATTCCCGGACCCATACCAGCTGGGGCGATATCGCCGGCTATGCCGGCGGCATCCTGATCGTGGTCTCATTCTTCAACACGACGATGATCCCGCTGCGCGCGCTCGGCGCATTGAGCAATCTGTGCTTCATCGCCTATGGCTTGCTGGATGCGCTGTATCCGATGATGGTGCTGCATCTGGCGCTGTTCCCGCTCAACGTCGTGCGGCTCTGGCAGATGGTGAAGCTGGTGCGCCGGGTTCGCACCGCCGCCGAGGGGAACAGGACCATGGACTGGTTGCGTCCCTATATGCGCCGGCAGACCTGCCGCGCCGGAGAGGTGTTGTTTCACAAGGGCGACATCGCCGACCGCCTGTTCTACACGGCGGCCGGCCGCTACCGTCTGAAGGAGACCGGCATCGAGCTGCCGCCCCGCGTCTTCGTCGGCGAGCTTGGCCTGCTGGCGCCCGATGGACGGCGAACCCAGACCCTGGAATGCGTCGAAAGCGGCGAATTGCTGGCGATCACCTATGACCAGGTGAAGATGCTGTATTTCCAGAATCCGGATTTCGGCTTCTATTTCATGCAGCTCGCCGCCAGCCGGCTGTTCCAGAACCTGCAGGCGGCGGAGCAACGCCTGGCGGCGGCCAATGCCCGGCCTGGGGTGGCGGAGGCTACACGCGGGAACTCCGCACCTGCGCCCCTGCCCAGCCTTCCATCGTCCGGATCAACGAGGTGAAATCATCCTCGCCGCGCCCCTCGGTCATCGCGAAGCGCCAGAGCTGGCCGATCGTTTCATGTGCCCACATCGGCACGCCCAGATCCTCCGCCTCCTGCAGGCCCAGCACCACGTCCTTGTACATGATCGCCAGCCGGGCACCGTAATCGAAGCTGCCGGTCAGCACGGATTGCGGCACCTTGGTCTCGGTCGCCGCGCTGCGCCCGGAAGATGCGTTGACCACCTGCACCATCATGTCCGCGTCCAGTCCGCCCTTGGCGCCGAGCACCAGCGCCTCGAACGCGGTGGCCATGTTGGCGGCGTTCATCAGGTTGTTGACCAGCTTCATCAGCTGCGCCTGACCGGGCTTCTCGCCCAGCACGAACACGGTCTTGCCGATCTTCTCCAGCCACGGCCGGACCGCCGCCACCGCATCGGCCGGCCCGGCGGTGATCACCGACAGCGTACCGGCCCTGGCACCCTTCGGACCGCCGCTGATCGGGCTGTCCACCACCTGGACGCCGCACGCGTTCAACGACTCGGCGATGCCCTGCAGCGCGCGGCTGCCGATCGTGGACATCTCCACATAGATCTTCATGGCACCGGTCTGCTCGGCGAGCTCCCCGGCCACCCTGGCGCTGATCGCCGCCGATGGAAGGCAGGCGAACACCACCGGCGCCTGGCTGGCCACCGCGACGGGAGAGGCATAGGCCTTGGCCCCCCGGTCTATGAATGCCGCTACCGCGGCCTGATTCGGATCGAACACATGCAGCCGCGCGCCGGCATCCGCCAGCCGCTCGGCGATCGCGCCGCCCATGTTGCCGAGACCGAGAAACCCGAGATCCATGCCGTCCTCCCCATCGCCGCGCCCCTGTGCCCGCTGCACATCTGGAATGATGGTGCAGGGTTGAGCCCGGAGCATTCTTCGGCCAAGTTGGCGTCAGTGCCAAACAGAGGGGAAACACCATGGCTGGAATGCTTGAAGGTAAGGTTGCTGTCGTCACCGGGTCGGGCCGAGGGATCGGCCGCGCGATGGCGCTGGCCATGGCGGCCGAGGGCGCCAAGGTCGTCGTCAACGACGTCGGCGCCGCGGTAGACGGACAGGGCTTCGACCAGTCCCCGGCCCAGCAGGTGGTTGCGGAGATCGAGGCGCAGCACGGCCAGGGCCAGGCGGTCGCCAACACCGACAGCGTCGCCGACTGGGCCGCCGCACAGAACATCGTGCAGACTGCGATCGACAAATTCGGCCAGATCGACATCGTCGTGAACAATGCCGGCATCCTGCGCGACCGCATGTTCCACTACATGTCGCCTGAGGAATTCGACATGGTGATGAAGGTGCATCTCTACGGCGCCTTCTATGTCAGCCGCGCCGCGATCCCGCATATGCGCAAGCAGCTGTCGGGCGCCTTCGTGCACATGACCTCCACCTCCGGCCTGATCGGCAGCGTCGGCCAGGCGAACTACGCCGCCGCCAAGCTCGGCATCGCCGGCCTGTCGCGCTCCATCGCGATGGACATGCAGCGCTACAACATCCGTTCCAACTGCATCGGCCCGCATGCGTTCAGCCGCATGATCGAGAGCATCCCCGGCCAGGACGAGGCGGCGCTGCAGGCGCGTGCGGCCAAGACCCGGCCGGACCAGGTGGCGGTGCTGGCGACGTTCCTGGCATCGGACGCGGCCAACGGCATGTCCGGCCAGATCGTCGGCGCGCGCGGCAACGAGATCTATCTCTACAACCAGCCGCGCCCGATCCGGATCATGCACCGCAGCACCGGCTGGACGCCGCGCGACCTCGCCGATCATTGGTTCCCGGCAGTGAAGAACAGCTTCACGCCGCTGGAGCGCACCCGCGACGTGTATGCGTGGGAAGCGATCTGATCCCTTCGTAATGGCTTAGGAAAGCGAGGCGGCGCCGGTGGCGCCGCCTCGTTTCGTTTGGGCCTGTCGGTTGACTTGGGCCCGGCCATCGGATCTGGCGCAGCCGCCCGGCATGTGGTTTGCCATCCCTTCCGCCCACATGCGATACGACATCGGGATGATCCCGTCATGGAAGCGCCGACCATGGAACAGACCGCCATCGAACTCGTCACGATCGAAGCCATTGCCGGACACTGGATCCGGATCATCGGCGTGGCAATCGATGTGTTCGGCGTGCTGGTGATCGTGCTTGGCATTTTCTGGTCGACCAGCGCCTTCATCCGCACCCTGTCCTGGGAAGGGCATTACGACACCTACCGGGTCCGGGTCGGCCGCACGCTGCTGCTGGGGCTGGAAATCCTGGTCGCCGCCGACATCGTCAAGACCGTGGCGCTGGAACCCACCTTCACCAGCCTCGGCGTGCTGGCCGGGCTGGTTCTGGTGCGCACCTTCCTGAGCTGGACCCTGGTGCTGGAAATCGACGGCCGCTGGCCCTGGCACCGCACGGCCGAACCGGAAGCGAAGGACTGACGGACCGGCCGGGAGCCGTTCAGCGGCCCTGGTAATTCGGCTTCCGCTTCTCCCGGAATGCCGCCTTGCCTTCCTGATGATCGGCACTGTGGTTCAGTTGCGGCTGCACCATGTTCTCGATCTCCAGATAGTCCTCCAGACTGCCATTCGCCATGTGGAACAGCTTTTTCGCCAATCCCAGCGCGAAGGTCGGGCCCGACGCGTAATCCGCGGCCAGGGCTTCGGCCCGGGCCATCAGTTCGTCGCCCGGCACGACGAAGTTCACCAACCCCAGGCTCAGCGCCTCTTCGGCCTCGACGATGCGCGCGGAATACACCAATTCCTTGGCGCGGTTCATGCCCAGCCGTTGGTTCAGGAACCAGATCGCGCCGCCATCCGGCGCCAGCGCGATCCGGCGGAAGATCTGGGAGAACCTGGCATCCTCCGCCGCCACCGTGATGTCGCAGGCCAGCGCCAGCGACCAGCCGATGCCCACGGCGTGGCCGCGGACCGCCGCGATGGTCGGCTTCTCGATCGCGTGCAGATGGCGGATCACGCTGTGACTGCCGCGCTGCAGGCGGAAGCGTCCCGCCTTGATGTCGGCATCGCCCATCCGGTCCACATCCGCGCCGGCGCAGAATGCACGGCCTTCGCCGGTGACGATCACCGCGCGGATGTCGTCGTTGAACCGGATCTCATGGAAGTAGTCGCGCATCTTCTCGCGCATCTCCCAGGTCAGGGCATTCAGCTTCTCCGGCCGGTTCAGCACCACCTTGGCGACGGCACCTTCTACGATCATCTTGACGGGCATGGCGTTTCCTTCCGCATGGTTGGCCCCATCCAAGCGTGTTGACGCCCCCCGGACAAGCCGGCACCGTCGGGACAATTCAGGAGGAAGCACCATGAGCACACCCGGCACGCGTCCGTTCGAGGGCGTCCGTATTCTCGACATCACCCATGTCCTTGCCGGCCCCTTCGCGGCCTACCAGCTCGGCCTGTTCGGCGCTGACGTGATCAAGATCGAACATCCGACCGAACCCGACCAGAGCCGCGATTCCGGCACCGACAACGACCTCAACCACCAGTTGATGGGCACCGGATTCCTGACGCAGGCCTCCAACAAGCGCTCGATCACGCTCGACCTGAAGACCGAGGCCGGGCGGGAGGTGCTGAAGAAGCTGGTCGCCACCGCTGACGTGCTGGTAGAGAACTACCGCCCCGGCGCCTTCGAGGCATTGGGTCTGGGCTACGACGTGCTGTCGGCGATCAATCCCAGGCTGATCTACGCCTCCATGTCCGCCTTCGGCCAGGACGGCCCGCGCGGGCAGATGACCGCCTATGACCACGTGATCCAGGCAACTTCCGGCATCATGGCCATGACCGGCACGGAAGACGTGAATCCGGTCAAATTCGGCTCCCCGGTGATCGACTACGCCACCGGCACGATGGGCGCCTTCGCGCTCGCCACCGCGCTGTTCCAGCGGGAAAAGACCGGCCGCGGGCAACGGGTGGACATGGCGATGCTGGATGTCGCCGTCATCCTGATGAGCTCGCACGTGACCGGTTTCACCCGCAACGGTGTGCACCCGCGCCCGCACGGCAACAAGCAGCACTACTCCACCAGCAGCGCCTACCCCACCAAGGACGGTATGGTGATGCTGGGCGCCAGCAATGTCCGCCAGCAGAAGCGCTTCTGGGCCGCAATCGGCCGGCCGGACATGGCGAAAAACAGCAACGACGAGCGCGACGCCGACAGTGCCCGCGAATTCACCGTGATCGCCGATATCCTGATGACCCGGACGGCGGCCGAATGGGAGGAATATTTCCAGTCCAGGCATGTGCCCGCCGGGCGGGTGCGCCAGATGCGCGAAGCCCTCGCCGACCCACAGCTGCAATCGCGCAATGTCGTCCACCGCCATGACGGCGCGCCGGGCGTGGAAGGCGGCTTCAGCGTGCCCTTGGCGGCGTTCAAGCTCGCCCATGGCGGCGCGCGCATCGACGCGCCGCCGCCGGCCCTCGGCGAGCATACCGACGCGATCCTGGCGGAGATCGGCTATACGCCCGAGCAGATCGCCGAACTCCGCCGGGAAGCCGCCGTGTAAGCAAGCTGTCGGGTAAAAACCGGGGCGACTACGGCCCCAGCGTGCTCTCGATGATCTGCATGGCCAGCGGGATGTTGCCGTTGCCCAGGGCCTGGCGCGCGTCCTCGATCCGCTGCACCTGCGCGTTCCGGCTGGGCTCGTCGATCTGCGAGGGCCGCACAGAGCGGTCCAGCAGCCGCGTCTGCGCCATTTCCAGCGATTGCTGCGCCATGCCGGTCTTGCCGGCGGCCAGCGACGCACGCGCCGCGAGCAGGTAATCGCGCGGAGCGGCATTCTCGCCGATCGGCGGCGCGGGCAAGTTCGGCGCGTATTGCGAGCGGGAATCCGAGGCGTTGATGTTGCTCGCCTTGTCCGATTTCGGCAGGGAATTGCCGGTTCCGATCTCGTTTCCAGGCCGCGCGCCGGTGTCGCTCGTGACCCCGCTCGTCTGGGCGAATGCCGGGAGCGCCGCTACGAGAATAACGGCGACGGCGCCGAGGCTGGGTCTACGCATGGTAGGTTTTCCTTTCCGGTCTCGAATGCGCGCCTTAGATCGGCGGGACGCGCATCCTGGGTTGACGTAGCCTGCCGGCGGTTACGGCGCGTGCTTGTCGGCCGAGTTCTGGATAGCCTGGCCCGTCTTGGAGATGTCCTCTCCGGCGCCGGCTGTCGTGTGGCAGGCCGCCAGCAGCGGCATCGCACCGACCAGTGCGATAAAGGTGGCGATCAGAAGGATGTTCTTTGGCATTGTTCTGCTTTCATTGGGTTTGGGGCCGAGCCCGGCCCGGGATTTCCTGATCCGCGATCCGGATCAGGCGTACACTCCATAACGCGGTTCACGGGCAAAAGTTCCCGCCGCAACCGGCAAGCCCGCCGGATCCGGCCAGCCCGGCCATTGGCCGGAACGCTAGGAGACCGGACCCGCTGCCGATGGAGCCCGGGATTTCAGGCCAACCGGCAGAAAGGAGGACAGATCGGCAAGCAGTATCCAGACACGCTCGGCCACCATCGGCACGGTGGGATCGTTCAACAGCCGATCCACCTCCGCCAGCTTGGCGGCATATTCCTGTTCGGTCATCACTGTCTCTGCCGGTTTCCGGTATCGCCGAAAACTCATCGAAGCCCCAGGAAACCCAGAATCGCCAGCACGATGACCACGAGGCCGACTAGGTAAATGATGCTGTTCATGGCTTCGTTATTCCTTTCTCTCCAACCAACGCGATATTCCGCAACTGCTCTAGCCTTCGCTCTTCGGGACGTGCTCCAGCAGCTCTGCAAGGTCGTCCGCATGCTCTTCCTCGGCCGCCTGGATCTCCTCGAGCATCCTTTGCGTCGTCGTGTCGAACGGGGCGAAATACGCGGCGATTTCCCGGTAGCTGTCGATCGCCACGCGTTCGGCGACCAGATCCTCGCGGATCATGTCCTGCAGCGTCTCGCCCTCGGTGTATTCGGAATGGCTGCGCGACAGCAGGCCCTCCGGGGAGAAATTGGGCGAGCCGCCAAGCTGCACGATGCGCTCCGCGATCCGGTCGGCATGCGCCTGCTCCTCCCCTGCGTGCTCCAGGAACTCCGCCTTCACCGGCCCGGCATGGATGCCCTTCGCCATGAAGTAATGCCGCTTGTAGCGCAGCACGCAGACGAGCTCGGTCGCCAGCGCCTGGTTGAGAATCTTGCAGGCAAGTTCGGTATTGCCGGCATAGGCCTCGGTTACCGCGCCTTCCATGATGTGTTGGCGCGCACGCTCCCGCAACGTCTTGACATCGGTCAGAAAGGGGGTCGAGGCATCGCTCGCTGGCTTGTCCATTTCGGCTATCCTTTATCAGGCTTCGGTTGATGGGGAACGGCGCAAGCCAGCCGCCGGAATGGGGGCAGCCGTCGCGTCGCCACCCAGCCAAGGGCCAGCAGGATGTTGGCCGCGACAACACGGATCCACATCGACGGCGCCGCATCCGGCACTTGCGTCTCCTTTGCCGGCAGGCTCCGGGGCGAAGAAGCGTATGGCGCCACGCGCCTCCAATCCGGCGCGGCCATGCCGAAACGGCCCGGCCACGCGATCAACGACGCCTCCATTCGCCTGCCGCTATCCTCGTGGCTATCGTGCTCGGGCATGCGCAGCTCGTACTGAAACTAGTGCCACAGCAGCGCCAGCAGGATGATGATGGGGATCGGGACTCCCAACAGCCAAAGCAGAATGCCGCGACCCATCTGAACCTCCATCTGGCTGGTGGGACATATGGAAAGATAACGCCCCGCAACCGATCCGGTTCCGTCCGGCTCCGCATTCACAGGATCGCGCTGACGCAAACCACATGCGGCCGGCGGGCTCCCGCCCGCCGGCCGCCTGTCGCCGCAGTTCCCGTCACGTATTTTGGGAAGGCACTGTCTACATGTAGTAGGGCACGTCGTAATAGTCGTAGACGCCGCGCCCATAGGACGGATCGCCCCATGGCTGCTCATCGGCCGCGTAATGCGGCGCCCGGTCAAGCTGCTCGCGCGTGATATCGACGACATAGCCGCCGAGCGCGCGATCATAGACGAGTTTCTTCCACGGCAATGGGTAGTAGTTCGCCCCGATCCCGAGGAACCCACCGAAGCTGATCACGGCATAGCCCACCTGCCCGGTGAATTTGTCGATCATGACGTTGTAGATGGAGCCAAGGTGATTGGCTCTCGGGTCATAGACGGACGTGCCTTCGACCTTGTCCGACGCAATCAACCGCTCCGTCTCGTTGACCGCGAGGCCGGCGTTCGCCGTGCCCGGTGTTCCGATATCCGACATGTTCATCTCCATGCTGTGCGAGGAAGCCTGCTCTGGAAATGGAACACCGCAGGGAATGGTTCCTGCGTCCGACCGTAACAACGCTCAGCCCGCCTGCCGTTCCCTTCCCGTCCGCGCGCTGGAGGTATGCCCGGCCAGCAGGATGGCGATGATATCGGCGAGTTCCGTCATCGTGGCCGGCTTGCGCAGCAGCGCGAAGCGCGCGCCCTCCCGCGGCAGGGCGGCGGAGTCACCGACATAGCCGGTCAGCAGGACCGCCGGCAGATCCGGATGGCGCTCCTGGGCTTCGCGGATGACGGCCAGGCCGCCCATGCCCGGCATCGAAAGATCGCAGAGCAGCACATCCGGCTCCGCCCCGCCGTCCAGCAGCGCCAGCGCCTGCGGGCCGTCCTGCGCCATCGTCACCGCGTAGCCGGCGGCCTCCAGCTGCTGCGACAGGATCTCGCGCACCATGGCGTCGTCATCCACCAGCAGCACCCGCGCCGCCCGCGTCGGGTCCTTGCCGGGCGCCGGCGCGGCGGCGGCGCTGCGCGGCGCCTGGGCAACGGCTTCGGGCAGCCAGAGCGAGACCGTGGTGCCGACGCCGGGCGTGCTCTCGATCCCCAGCGCGCCGTTCGATTGCCGCGCAAAGCCGCTGACCATCGCCAGGCCGAGCCCAGTGCCGCTGCCCTCGCGCTTGGTGGTGAAAAACGGCTCCGGCACGCGCGCCAGGGTCGCCGCGTCCATGCCGGTGCCGGTATCCGTGACCGTGATGCGGATATAGCGCCCGGCCGCCGCCCCGCCGGGATGCGTGATCGGATCCTCCACCGTCTCCGCCGCGGCCGACAGCACGATGGTTCCGCCATCCGGCATCGCATCGCGCGCATTGGTCGCCAGATTGACCAGCGCCGTCTCCAATTGCCCGCGATCGGCCAGCAGCCGTGGCAGGTCGGCCGGCGCATTGACCTCGCAATGCACATGACCGCCCAGCGTATGGGCCAGCACCTCGCGCAGATCCATCAGCAGCGCGCGCGGGTCGATCGGCTCCGCCCGCAGATCCGCCCGGCGGGAGAACGACAACAGCCGCCGGGTGACCGCGGCGCCGCGCTGCGCCGCCTCGGTGATCAGCCGCGCCAGGCGGCGCACCCGTTCGGGATTCTCCGCGTCGCGGGTGGCGAGCGAGGCGCCGCTGCTCACCGCCTGCAGCACGTTGCTGAGGTCGTGCGCGATCCCGCCGGCGAGCTGCCCCAGCGCCTGGATCCGCTCCGCATGCGCCGCGCGCTTCTGCGCCGCCTCGCGCTTGGCCACCTCCTCTCGCACCAGGCTCTCCAGCTGCTGGTTCAGCTGTTCCAGCTCTTGCCGGGTCCGGCGCAGCGCCGTCACGTCGGCCAGGCTCTGCATGACCGCCACCGGCCGGCCCGCGGCGTCGCGCCGCAGCACCTTGCGCGCGGCGACAATCAACTCGGTGCCGTCGCGGCGGTATTCGCGCAGATCGCCGTTCCATTCGCTGCCGGTCAGCAGTTCCGCCTCGATCTCCGTCTGCGGCACCGGATAGACGGTGCGCAGCAGATCCTGCGTCTTCTGCCCGATCGCCTCCGCCGCGCTCCAGCCGAACAGCCGCGCGCAGCCTTCCGACCAGAAGCGGATCGTCCCATCCAGGTCGCGTACCATCACCGTTGCCAGGTCCAGAGACGCGACAAGCTCGCGCAGCCGCACCTCGCTCTCCTGCACCGCGGCCTCGATGCGCCTGCGCGCGGTGATTTCCATGGCCACGCCGACCACGCGCGACGGAAACCCGTTCGGCCCGGCCACCGCCTCGCCCAGCGTCAACAGCCAGCGCTCGCCGCCGCCGGGCGGCAGGATGCGCAGCTCGAAATTGAAACTACCGCCCTCGCGGCCAAGGCGGCGGTGTTCCGCCAGGAACGCGTCCCGGTCATCGGGATGCACCCGCCCCGCCAGCGCGGCGAAATCCAGCCTGGCATCGGCGGCGAAGCCCCAGACGGCGCGGAACTCGTCATCGCAACGCAGTTGGCCATCCGCCCCGAGCTCGAACGACAACACGCCGCCCGCCGTCTGCACCCGGCGCAGCCGCGCATCGGCCTCGCCCAGCGCCCGCTCCAGCCCGGCATTCTCGGCCGCCAGCTGCAACTGGCTGCGACGCACCCGAAGGCTCAGCGCCAGCAGCGCCAAGGTGGCGGGCACGCCGAAGATCAGATGCACCGCCATCCGGTCGCGCCACTCCGCCACGATGGCAGCCCGCGAGCGGGCAGCGGTGGCAAAGACCGGGAAGCCGTCCACTCGCCGCATCGCCACCAGCCGTTCCGTGCCATCGACGCTCGACACGGTCTGGTAAATGCCGGCACCGGCAGGGCTGGCAGCGATGCCGAAGAAGGGCGAATGCGCCTCAACCGGCGGCACGATCCCGCCGGTGCCGGCGCTGCGGGCGAGGATTTGCCCGTCCGCGCGGATCAGCGCCAGTACGTCCTCGTCCGCGTCCAGCAGCCGCTTCATGCCGGCGGCGACCAGCGTGGGATCGACCGAAACATTCACCACGCCGTCGAACGCCTCCGCCGACACGGCGTTGCCGCTATCGGACCGGCGCCGGCTGACCGCGAAAAACGGCTTGCGATCGAAGCGCCCCTCATAGACCTGGCTGATATGCAGCGCCGGTACGGATGACGCTGCCAGGGCCTGGAAGAAATCCCGGTCCGCGGCGGTCGGCACGTCGCGCGGCACCGGATACACGCTGGCGCCGACCAGCGGATAGCCGTTGCGATCGATCACATAACCGGCATCGGCCTGCGGCAATTCGGTGACCAGCCGGCGCAGCGTGTCATGCAGTTCGGCCTCGCGCGCGTGTATCTGCGCGTCGGAAAGCCCGCGCACCACGTCGTTGATCCGCCCGACCGCCACCACGTAGCCGGCCAGCACGCGCGTGGCGTATTCGGCCCCCGCATCCGCGGTGCGGACCAGTTGCCTGTCCGCATCCTCCCAGGTCGCCCGCCAGCCAATCCAGCCGCCAACGCTGATCGTCATCAACGGCAGCAGCACCGACGCGAGCGGCAGCAACAGGAACCGCGGACGGCGCAGCACAGTCGGCCACGCGGCGGCGGCGCTCGCCCCCGCCTCACCTGCCAAGCCCCGGGGCGATGTTCCCGGGTGATTTGGATACATGACTATGTGACCAGCCCGATCATCTGAGTCCAACACGCGCGTCTTCAAAGGATGATCACATTCCCTTCCAGAATTCCAATCAAGGTCCTTCCGGCATCCGAGTCAAGCGGACACGCCTGGATCGCGCGGGGCGCAGGGAGGGAACGGCGACTACCGGAGACTTCATGGAACCAACAGCCGATTGCCGCGTTGTTCCGCTGTCCCGGCTGACCCAGCCGTGGCCCCATTAAAACTGCCTCGTTGCGGCCCCCACCAGGGGCCGCCTTTTTGTGCCGGGGGCAAGCTGGATCAGGCGGCTGCCACATCCGCCGCCGGCCCCGACAGGAGCGGCGGCGCCCGGTTCGGGCCGGGCTGCGCCGTCCGGGCGGTCTGCAGGCAGATGTTCACGGCCTCGTGCAGCGACGCCGCGTAATGGTCGGCTCCCACCGCGGCGTGAAACCGGTCATCTCCGGGCATTGCCTCGTCTGCCGGGAACAGCCCCACCAGGATCGGGGTCTGGACGGGGATCCGGGGCAATCGCTGACGGAGCCGGCGGACGAGATAACGAAGATGCGACGGGCTCCCGGTGATTTCCAGATGCAGGATGCAGACCATGGCGACGCCGGTGACATCGAGCGAGGCGATGGCCTCGCGCGACGCGGCGCCATAGGGCGCCGCACGCGCCTTCAGCCCGTGCTTGCCCAGCAACTGCACCAGCATATCCGCAACCACGTCATCCAGCAGGCCGCGGCCGGAGATACAAAGGATGGAAGATCCATCGGGCCATTCCGCCGAGGGTTCGCCGCCGACCGGCCGATCCACCGCCGGCGCCACCGGCGCTTCCGGCAGCGGCTGTTCCGGCGGATCCATGCCGGAGACCTGGTTCGGCCGGGACTTCGCCGATGCGGGCACCACGTCGTCATAATCATCCAGTTCCTGCACCAGACGCGACATCGACCGCTGGATGCGCACGAGCTGCGACGGCGTGAGGACGCCGCGTTCCGCATCGTTCGCCACCAGTTGCAGTCCCGTGATCGCAACCTCGTCGTAATAGGCGGACAGCGACCGGTCCTTCAGCAGGATCTCGGCGTAGTCCTGCGCCTCATCCGGATCATTGGCCAGGATGCGCTGGTAGAAGCTCTCCACCGGCGTCAACGCGGGCCTGTCGCCCATCAGCACGTCGAGGAATTCCAGCCGCTGGACATGGCGCCCCAGCACAACCAGGCACACCGTCAGCGGCATGGCCAGGATCAGCCCGATCGGTCCCCACATCCAGGCCCAGAAAATGGCGGCGATCACCACCGATACCGGCGACAGACCGGTGCTTCGCCCATAGGCCAGGGGATCGACCACCTGTCCCATGATGGTTTCACTCACGATGAACAGCGCGGCAGTCCAGATGGCCATGCTCCAGCCCGGATCGAGCGCCGCCGCCAATGCGGTGGGCAGGAGGCAGGACAGGACCGTGCCGATATACGGTATGAACCGGAACAGCGCGGCCAATGTCCCCCACAATAGCGGGTTCGGCAGGCCGATCACCAGCAGGCCGATGCCGATGATCGCCCCGAAGGCGGCATTCAGCCCGAGCTGGGTCAGCAGATAGCGGCTCAGCCGGCGGGCCGCGTCGTCCAGCGCCCGCGTCGTCCGGTGCAGATCCTGCATGCCGAACAGACGAATGAACCGGTCCCGCAAATCCGCCTGCTGCAGCAGGATGAAAGTCGCCACGATGAAGACGATGCCTGTCGTTGCCAAAGGCGAGATGACCGGAGCCAGAATACGCTCGGCGATTTCGAGCGATGTGGGCTCCGGCTGGCGGACATCGACGACCATCGGTTTGGCCTCGTTCGCCTTGGGCGCCGCCGTTTGCGGCCCATCCGGCGCTGGCGCATCGGAGGTGGCGCCCGCCGGAGGCTGGACCGGCGCGGAACTCGCCTGTTCGATACGATGCCCAAGCGCGCCCAGGGCGCCGGACACCTGGCCGACCACCAGCGCGCGCACGCCGATGATCTTCTGTTCGATGGTGGTGGCGTAGCGCGGAAGGTCGGTTATCAGCTCACTGACCTGCGTGCCGATCAACCCCCCCAACGACAGGATGACGCCGAGCGCCAGGACCACCGCCAATATGGAAGCCGGGGCCCGGCCCAGCCGGGCACGGCGCAACAGCCGCACCACCGGGGCCAGGACGAAGCTCAACAGGATGGCGAGTGCGATCGGGACCAGCACCTCGCGGGCGACATAGAGCGTGACCACGACCACCACGCCGACGGCAAGCGACATCAAGCCGGAAGTTTCCGTGATCCGTTCCGGCAATCCGGCCTCGCGGCCGATGATCGGCCCCGGGTCTTCCTGACGCAGCGCCATTCAAAGGCCCAACGCGTAACAAACAAGGAGCGCCACCGCCGCAAGCACCAGGGAGATCACCAGAACCGTCAGGACCCTGCCGCTGATCACGCCCTGCCGCGCTTCGATCCCCGATTTGATGCCATCCATTCGCCCCGCTCGGTTTTGCTCTGCCCGGCCCTGCTGTTGGCTCGTGTCCGCGTCCATCTCTCTCATCCGGCTTCGCTGTTGCGTTCATGGCCTCGAAGGGAAACGACGGGGCGGCGCAAAAGTTCCGGATCCCGAGAACATCTGAACCCCCCAAAGCGGGCCGATGCCAAAGCGGGGCCGATGCGGCCTTGGATCCACGCATCCGTTCGCGTCAGGGAACTTTCCGACGCAACATTCATTGTATGTGGGATCTTACTGCCACCAACCCGTTGACGAGGGATCTTAATGATTCTCCTACTGATTATCCTCCTGTTCCTCCTGTTTGGGGGCGGAGGCTATTACGGCTACCGCCGCCAATATTACGGCGGCGGAGGCTTCGGGCTTTTGGGCACCGTGCTCCTCATATTGCTGCTGTTGGCCCTGTTCGGCGGACCGCATTACGGCTGGTATAATTATTGAGGCACAGCCAGCTTATGCCGTCCGCTCGCAGCGTCGGCATCGGAATGGCCTTGGTCACCGCTTTCCCCTCCATACAGCAAAGGAAACCAAACCATGCGCAAGGTAGGAATTCTGCTCGTGCTGGCGCCGATGGCGCTTAGCGGGTGCATTGCTCTGTCGGATTCTACGCCCCCCAAGCAGACGACGGTCGTGGTGCCACAATCGGCGACCACACCGACCGTCGTCTGCTCGAATGGCAGCGCCCCACCGTGCTATTGACCGGCTAGTGACCAGCTCGCCATCCGGGAACCCGCGCCGCGACCAGGGCTGTTCTTTCGGGAACCGAACTGGGGCCCGCAGCGTTTTCCTGATCCGATCGCTCCAACAGGGAGGAATTCCGTTATGCGACACATGCTCGCGAAGGCCGCCATCTCCGTCACACTCGCCGCCACGGTCTGCGCGTGCGGCTACAGCACCGGCGACCGGGCGGCCTCGGGTGGGCTGCTGGGCGCGGGCACGGGCGCCGCGATCGGCGCGGTGACCGGCGGCAGCCCGGCGACCGGCGCGCTCATCGGCGGTGCCGTCGGCGCGGTCGGCGGTGCGGCGACCTCTTCCCAGGACGTCAATCTCGGCAAGCCCATCTGGCGCTGAGGGCGGGTACCTGCTTACAGGCTAAGGGCGCCGCCGGGTCAGACCCGGCGGCGCCCTGTTCGCGCCCACACCCTAGCGCGACGTCCGGTTACGGCGCCGCGACATCGGGTCGTTTCCAACGCCACGCAACCATTGAACGCCACGCAACCATTATCAGCATGGCGGGCTCAGGCCGTTGGTGCAAACGACGGTAGCCGATCCGGCCGGCACGATGGTCTCACCCGGCGAAAGTACCACGGTCTGTCTGGACGGCAGCACCACGGTTTCCCTTTGGGGCGGTGGGGTTCCACTGTAACTGATGCACCCACCGAGGCCGATGGGGATCAGAAGGATGAGCAGGGAGGGACGCATTTTCCATTCTCCACGGAGCATTACGTAGTCGTAACGCGGCGGAGGCGGCTCGGGTTCCGTTGCGCTATGGCGATTCCGGCGGAAACTCCCCGGCCGGCGCATTCGGACGGATCGACGGGCTGATCGTCAGTCGCCGGTCATCCAGGTGGAAGCGTATCCGCCATTCGGAAAGATCCGGGGAGGACAGGTTTTCCGCTTGCAACTGGTCGGCATAGGCCTCGCTCAAACGGCTGCGCAGGAAGTCGGGTTCGACCCTTTCGGGGCCGGTTCCCGCGACCGCCAGCGTCAGCAGGTCGCTTTCCACCCAGGCGGAGATGCGTACGCTGCTGCCGGTGCGCAGGGCGCAATCCAGATAGGGCGGCAGTATCACGGCGAGGTACAACCCGAGCGCTATCGCCTGATCCAAGCCCATCACGCCCTGAATGGAAGCGCTATCGAACTGGATCTGCTGCGCGCTCAGCTTGGCGATCTGACGCAGTTCGGAGACGACCTCGCCGAGAAGCTCACCGACCGAAACTTCATTCATCTCCCCGGTGGCATAGACCAGCCGATAGGCGACAGCCATCGCCTGCACGTGCTCTTCGATGAAACGGATATCGTCCCGCCGCTCGGGCGCCAGAAGCCGCTTCTTCAGATTGATCAAGCTGACGATGATCTGAAGATTGTTTTTGACCCTGTGGTTCAATTCCCGCAGGAGAATTTCGGTGTTTGGCATGCCTTGCTTCTGGGAAACCTCCCCGCTGGTCGCCGGCTGGTTGGAATGTCCAGGCTGTCATATCCTAGCCAAGGTTTCCATGCCGGCAACGTGGAACGGGCGCGCGCCTAGGCAGACGGATTCCACGGTTTCATGGGTCGCTGACCGAGGCGCCGGTGGTGGTCCAGGACGCATCCACCGCCGCCTCCCATGCCATGTCGCGACCGGCCCGCGTTCCCACCGGCTCCTCCAGAAGCTCCGCCAGTCTTGCCCGCGCGCGGTTGACCCGGCTCTTCATCGTGCCCACGGCGCAGCCGCACACCTTGGCCGCCTCCTCGTAGGAAAGTCCGGATGCGCCGACCAGGATCAGCGCCTCGCGATGGTCATGCGCGAGCTTGCCCAGCGCTTCGCGGAAATCCAGGAACTGCATATGCCCCTCCTGCGCCGGGCGGCTGGCCAGCCTGGCGGCATATTGCCCGTCCGTATCCGCCACCTCGCGCCGCCGCTTGCGGAACTCCGAATAGAATTCGTTTCGCAGGATCGTATAAAGCCATGCGGTCATGTTCGAGCCCGGCTCGAAGGAGCCGATATTGGCCCAGGCCCGCGTCAGCGTTTCCTGCACCAGGTCATCGGCCCGCGCGGAGCGTCCGCAGAGCGATATGGCGAACGCCCGCAATTTGGGAATCGCCGCCAGCAGATCCTGTTTGGGATCGGACCTGCCCGGCTGCGCCTCGGCATCGGGCTTGTTCGGCTGCGCCTCGGGCGGGACGTTCATGCTTTGTCCGCCTGCTTGCGTTCCAGTTCCTCGAGCAGCTTGAGGAAGCGCTCCGGCACCGGCTCGCTCAGTATCTCATTGTACACCGCTCGCAACTGCATCCCGATATGGTCCTGCAATTCCGGCTCCAGCCCGCCCTGGACGGGCGGTGCAGGGGTCGCGCCGGCTGTCGCCGCCGTCTGTTCGGTGTTCATGTCATTCTTTCCCGGCTCCGACGCCTTGTCCGCACACATACCTAAGTCTCCAATGACGTCGAACCGGATCCGTTCCCGCCCAGAGGTTCGTCCCACCAAGGCGACGACCCATCCCAGGCTTCGGTCTCCATCCGCCAGTCCGCGCGCTACCGCTCCTGGCTTTGAACGCAGGAGATTACCTCCAACGCCACCCTCGCAAAAAAGTTCCCGGCCCCGTGGAACATTTTCCCCGCCGGATCCGTTTAAGGTTGCTGGCCCGAGCGGTGCCGTTATCGCCGGTCCCAAAGCAGGGGGTATTCCATGTCACTATCCGCGTTGATCGCGCCGCAGCTGCCCTATTTGCGCCGTTTCGCCCGTGCGCTGACCGGCAGCCAGGCGAGCGGAGATTCCTACTCTATCGCCACGCTGGAAGCGCTCGCGGAAACCGGAGACCTGCCCGGCGACCAGGAAGGCGCGCGCCGGGCGCTGTTCAAGGTTTTCCTGAAGATCTGGACATCCATGCCGATCAATCACCAGGCCGACGGCACGGCCGTCGCGCCCGGTCAGACCGTCCTGGGGGCGGCGGACCGGAACCTAGAAGCCCTGACGCCGCTGCCACGTGTCGTCTTCCTGCTGCGCGCCCAGGAAGGCTTCAGGACCGCGGACATCGCGGAGATGCTCGGCCTTTCTATGGCCGAGGTGGAGGCCCTGCTGGAGCGTGCCGGCCGCGAAATCGCCTCCCAGCTCAGCACGGACGTGCTGATCATCGAGGACGAAGCCGTGATCGCGATGGATCTGGAGGCGCTGGTGACCGATCTCGGTCATCGCGTCACGCGCATCGCCAGGACGAGGAAAGAGGCCGTGGCCTCGATCGCCAGCCATGCGCCAGGGCTGGTCCTGGCCGATATCCATCTGGCGGATGGAAGCTCGGGGCTGGACGCGGTGAACGAGATCCTGGTCCAGTGTCCGGTGCCGGTGATCTTCATCACCGCCTATCCCGAGCGTCTGCTGACCGGGGAGCGGCCGGAGCCGGCGTTCCTGATCACCAAGCCGTTCCGCCCGGAAACGGTGATGGCCATCGTCAGCCAGGCCCTGTTCTTCGATCGGCGTGCGATCACCCCACGCGTTGCCACCAGCGCCTGAGTTTCCCCACCCGCCATAGAAGCTGCCCGCCTCGGCGACCGGCCGCGATCGTTCCGACATGGATAGACTCGCTTTTCCGTGAACGGCTGCATCGGAACCTCCGTTACGCCCTGGGCGTTTACCGGGGCGAGGTCGTGCCGAAGCGGCCACGCGCGTTCTTACACCGCAAACGGCGGCGATGATCCTGTTGGATCGGGCGTACACCCTCCCCTCGCGACGTCAGCGGCACCGCCGCCCCGCCGGTTTGCCTTTTCCGTAAGGAGAGCTTTGCATGAGCCACGAAAACCCGCGCAATCTGATCTGGCGCTATATCCGCGGCATCGAGAGCTGCATGATGGCAACCCATGACGGCGAGCGCATCGTCGCGCGCCCGATGGTCGGCATCATCCGACCCGAACAGAACGTCATCTGGTTCTTCACCGACACCAACACGCACAAGGACGAGGAACTGCAGCGCAACCCGCATGCCTGCCTGACCTTTGCCGACATCAAGGACCAGACCTTCGTTTCGGTATCCGGCCGCATCGCCCGCGTGCAGGATGCAGACATGATCAACGATCTTTGGACGGAAGGCGCGGCGGTGTATTTTCCCAAGGGGCCGGATGATCCCGACATCGTGCTACTGAAATTCGTCCCGGAAGTCGGCGAGTACTGGGATGCGCCATCGAGCCCGATCGTTCTGGCGATCAAGTTCCTGGAGGCCAAGGTGACGGGCGAGCGCCCGGACCTGGGCGGGAACGGCACGGCGCGTCTCTCCTAGCCCGGCTCTCCTGGCGCGGGGATCGGATGCCCGTCGGGTTGCTATCGAAGGGAACCAATCCGGCCCTCCCGGCATTTCATTCCCGCAGACGCGGAGAGACTGCGGATCGGCCGACAGCAGCAGCGAGTTTGCCCTGTCCACGACCGCCAAGGTGCCGAAAAGGCAGCCTCCGCCAAGTGATCCGGATCCCCGGACAAGTAGATCCCGAAGGCCATCCAGTCACCGGGACTACCCCCATGAGCAAAGCTGCCAACGAAAGGACTATGACATGAACAAGGATCGTATCGCCGGCGCCGCAAAGCAGGTGAAGGGCGCCGTCGAGGAAGCCACGGGCAAGGTGCTGGGCGATGCCAAGCTGCAGGCAGAGGGCAAGGCCGACAAGGTGGAAGGCAAGGTTCAGAATGCCGTGGGCGGCGCCAAAGATGCGTTGAAGAAGTAAGCGCAGATCAAAGAAAGGAGCCCAACATGAACCGCACCCAGAACATCCTCGCCGCCGCCGCGATCGGCACCGGCCTCGCCGTCGCCCCCGGCTTTGCCGCCTTCGCCCCCGCCTTTGCTCAGGGGGCGCCGCAGACCGTAGCGGTCGCCAAAATCGATCCGCAATCCCTGGCGACCGGCTATCGCACCTCCAAGGTTGTCGGCAGCGTGGTCTACAACGAAGCGAACGACAAGATCGGGACGATCGACGACCTGATCGTCACTCCGAACGAGAAGGTACCCTATGCCGTGCTGTCCGTCGGCGGCTTTCTGGGTATGGGCACCAAATACGTCGTCGTGCCCTACAGCACGCTGCAGGTGAACAACAAGAAGATGGTGCTTCCGGGCGCCACCAAGGAGTCCTTGAAGGCGCTTCCGGACTTCAAATACGCCTCCTGAACGTAATCGGCGGCCATGCGCCCGGGCCGGATGCGAAACCCGGGTGCATGGCTGGCGGTATCGAAAAACTCACCATGAACTGCGAGGGACCCAATGAGCGAATCAGAAGCCGGTCGCACGATGCGATATGCCGGCAGGGAAGCGCGTGAAACCATCGACCAGGCAGCCAATGCCGCGGACAACATGACCCAGCGGGTCAGCGAAGCCGCATCGGACGCCGGCGCGACCGTCCGGGACGCGACGCGCAAGGTATCCGCCGCCGCCGCGGATGTCGGTGGCCAAGTGCTGGAACGGGGCCAGCGGGTGGGCAAGGGCGTTGCCGAGCAGGTCGCGAACCAGCCGATCACATCGGTCATGCTTGCCGCCGCGGCGGGTCTTTTCGTGGGCCTGCTGCTCTCCCGCCGCTGACCGGGGACCAGGACCGGGCCATGACTGGCCCTGATCCCGGTTGCCCGGCCACCGGCCGCGCGGGCGGGCCGGGCGGGTTTCAGGACCCACGCCTCGGGGAACGATCACGTTGCGGTGGCGCAGGAACTGCGCTAACTGCCCGTGATCCCAGGAGGCCTGGTTATCCGGATGCAACGAATTCTATCCGCCCTACGCTCCCCCGCCTTGCGCTCCGGATTGCTGGAATTCGGCCCGCTCCTGATCTTCTGGATCCTGCTGTGGACGGTGGACCTGAAGATCGCCATCGGCGTCGGCGTGGCCTGCATGCTGGCGGATGCCGCCTATCGCCGCTGGCGCGGGCTGCCGATCACCCGGCTCTATCTGCTGTCGAGCGGACTGACCCTGCTGTTCGGCTGCATCGACCTGTTCGCGCAGACGCCGTTCATGCTCAAATATGAGGACGTGATCACCAGCACCGTCATTGCGACCGCGCTCGCCTGGGGCGCGCGCGGCGAGAAATCGATGATCCAGGGCCTGGTGGAACAGCAGCAGGGCGACGCCTTCGAAGACGGCGCGGATATCCGCCGCTTCTTCAAGCTCTTCACCCTGCTCTGGGCCGGCTATTTCCTGCTGAAGGCCGCCGTGTATCTGTGGCTCGGCGAGATCCTGCCGATCGAGGAAGCGCTGACCGTGCGCCCGGTGATCGGCATGGCCAGCCTGGGCGTGATGCTGCTGCTCAGCTTCAGGGCGCAATGGCTGTTCGACTTCGCCCTCAAGCTCGGCCTGCTGCCAAAAGTCGCGGACGAGCAAAGCTGATCCTGCCGGCTCAGCTCCGCCGCAGCATGAAATCCCGCCCGGCCAGCTTCATGCCGATGCCGACCAGGACCAGCGTGATCACCAGCAGAATGCAGCCGAGGGCTGCCAGCAGTTCGAAATTGCCGGCCTCGCTGAGGTCGTAGAGCAGCACCGCCACGGTGCGGGTATTCGGCCCGACCAGGAAGATCGCGGTCGAGAGTTCCCGCGTGGTGACGATGAAGACGATCAGCCAGCCGCCCAGCAGGCTTTTCTTCACCAGCGCGGCGGTGATGCGGGCAATGGTCTGCAGCCGGCCGGCGCCGAGGATGCGCGCGGCTTCCTCCATTTCCGGATGCACCGCGCCGATGGCCGATGTCGCATTGGCGAAGGCGATCGGCAGGAACCGCGTGGTGAAGGCCAGCACCACGATCGCCGCGGTGCCGTACAGCGCGAAGGGCGGCGCCGCATAGGTGGCATAGAAGCCGATCGCCATGACGATGCCGGGGATGACGAACGGCGCCATCGCCAGGAAGCTCAACGCATTGCCGAAGCGCACCAGGCGGCGATTGACCATGTAGGCGACCAGCGTGGCGATGCCGACCGCCAGCGTCGCCGCCACGGCCGAGAACCAGACCGTGTTCCAGATCGTCGCTACCGCCGTCTCGTGGCGGAACAGCAGGAAGCGGTAGTTTTCCAGGGTCAGATTGCCCAGGCTCAACCCGCGTCCCCAGGCCTTGGAGAAGGACGCCTGCACCAGCACCGCCAGCGGTAGGATCACCGACACGATGCCCAGCCCCGCGCACCAGGCCAGCAGCACGAACCGCCAGGGCCCGAGCCGGATCGGCCGGCGCTCGCCGCCCTTGCCGCTCTGCGCCACATAGCCCTTGCGTGCGAGCAGGCGGCGTTGCGCCGCGATCATCGCCAGCGTGATCAGCAGCAGCGGCATGGCATAAGCCGCCGCTACCTCGACGCGCACCGGGTATTCGAAGAACTGCCAGAGCTGCGTCGTGGCGACGTTGATACGCGCGGGAATGCCGATGATCGCCGGCGAGCCGAACAGCGCCACGGTTTCCAGGAACACGATGATGGCGCCGCCGATGATGGACGGCCAGACCAGCGGGAGAGTCACCTTCAGCGTCGCGGTCCAGGTGCCGGCGCCGAGGATGTTCGCTGCGTCCTCCATCTCCGAGGCGATCAGGTCGAGCGCCGATTTCACGAAGATAAAGATCAGCGGAAAGGCCTGCAGCGCGATCACCACCGCCAGCCCCAGGAAGCTGTAGACATTCACCAGCGGGGCCTGCGCGCCGCTGATCCAGCGCCAGAGCAGATTGATGAAGCCGGCATTGGGCCCCGCCAGCAGGATCCAGCCGATCGCACCGAGATAGGGCGGCAGGATGAAGGCGCCGAGCACGCAGGCCCAGACGAAGCCCTTGCCCGGCATGTCCGTGCGCGAGATCGCCCAGGCCAGCGGCACCGCCATCGCCACCGACAATGCCGCGGTCAGGGAACTGAGCAGCAGTGAATTCACCAGCGCATCGACATAGCGGGCCCGGCCATAGGCGGCCAGGTAGTTGGCGAAGGTGAAGCCGCCACTCCCGCCCCCGCCGCCATTGGGACGCTCGAAGCTGACCAGCAGCAGCTTTCCCAGCGGCAGCGCCACCAGGAACAGCAGCACGGCGATCAGCGCCAGCCAGAGCAGGCTCGCCGGTTCCAGGCTGCGCAGGCGTCGGGGCAGCGACCGCACCCCGGCGTCAGACGCCAAAGGTGTCCCGCCAGAGCTCCTTCACCTCCGGCACGCCGGTCTCGATTTCGGCGGGGGGCACGACCATCAGCTTGATCTGGTCCATCGCCAGCGCCCCTTCCGGCGGAGGCACCTCGGGGCGCAGGGAATGGATGTAGAACGGCCGCGTCGCCACGGCGAAGGCCGGGCTGGCGCAGAATTCCAGGAACAGCCTGGCCGCGTTCGGATGCGGCGCGTTCTTCGGGATGGCGGTAGGCGAGAACACCGCCAGCGTGCCTTCCTCCGGATAGACGATGCTGAGCGGATTGCCGCGCGCCTTGCTCAGCAGCATCATCCCCGATGAAACGCCGAGTCCGACGCTGCGCTCCCCCGCGTTCAGCAAGGTCACCGGGTCATCGGCGGAGCGGCCGATCTGCGGCTTGTTGCGTTCCAGGTTCTTGAAGTAGTCCCAGCCAAATTGTTTCTTCAAAGCCACGGCCAGCACGCCGATCGCGCCGGAATAGCCGGGATGGCCGATGGCGAGCTGGTCGAGCCATCTGGGGGCCAGCGCGTCCTTCCAGCCCTTCGGCACCTCGGCGGGCTGTACCTTCTGCGAATTGTATCCGATCAGGTACAGCCCGACATAGAACACATGGAACATGTTGTCGGGATCGGTATTGCGCACCGACGCGATCATCCCGTCCATGTTCGCGGGCCGGAAGGAAAGCAGCTTGCCCTCCCGCTTCAGGAACAAATAATGGCCGTAATCGGTGGAGCTGAACACGTCGCATTGCGCCACGCCGGCGCGCATGTCCTGCGACAGGCGCTGGAACGCGACCTGGGAGGTGCTGCGCACGACGTTCGCCCTCACGCCCGGATAGGCCTGGGTGAAAGCGCGGCCCACCGCCTCCCCGGCTTCGGCGTTGAGCTGACCGGAATACCAGGTGAACTCGCCTTCCTGCTTCGCGGCGTCATGCAGGGCGCCCAATTGCGGCGGCACATCCGCGGCTGCGGCGAGACGATGGGCGCCGGCAGCGATCACGGTGCCCGCGGCGCTGGCACGCATCAGGTATCGTCTGGTTATCGGCATAGCGATCGCTTCCCTAGGTTTCCTGCTGCCCCTTTAGAATGGGCTTGTCGTAACCTATAGCAGGCCGCGCTGCGTTGAGACCATGGACCTGATCCAGGGGGAGGTCATCGGCGTGATCACGGACCACCGAAGCCGGGCGGCGGCGTGGCTGCTCGCCATGCTGGCGGCCGCCACCGCGGTCAGCCAGTTCCACCGTGCCGCACTGGGCGTGGTGGCGCCGGATCTGGCGCACGACCTGGACGCCTCGCCGCAGGCCCTCGGTGCGGCGAATTTCGCCTTCTTCCTGGCCTTCGCCGTGTCGCAGATTCCGATCGGCGTGGCCTTCGACCGGATCGGCCCGCGCCGTGTGGTTTCCTGCCTGACCGTGCTCGCGGTCCTCGGCGCCCTCGGCCAGGCCTTCGCGCGCAACGGCGGGGAACTGGCGGTCGCGCGCTTCGTGCTCGGCTTCGGCTGCGCCGCCAGCTTCATGGCGTCCGTGGTGCTGTCGGCGCGCTGGTATTCCGGGGAGCGGCTGACCAGCGCACTCGGCCGCGCCTTCGCGCTCAGCCAGCTCGGCATTCTCGCCGCCGGCACGCCGCTGGCCTGGGCGAGCCTGGCGCTGGGCTGGCGCGGCGCCTTCGCGGTCTCCGCCGTGCTGACCGCTGCCATGGGCATCGCCTGGCACGCGCTGGTGCGCGACGACCCGCCCAACCGCCCGGTGCCGATCCGCCCGGTGGAGACGCTGGGCGAGGCGGTGCTCGGCCAGTTCCGCATCTGGCGCACGCCCGGGCTGTTCCCGATCCTGTCCATGCACACATTCGGCTATCCCGCCATGGCGACCGTGCTGGGATTATGGGCGGGGCCCTATCTGGCGGATGTGCACCACCTGGACACGCAGGGCCGTGGCTGGGTGCTGCTGGCGATGGGGCTCGCCCTTCCGGTCGGGCTGATGAGCGTGGGACCGCTGGAGCGGCGGTTCAACACGCGCAAATGGCTGGTGGTGACCGGCGCGAGCCTGAGCATCGCCACACTGGCCGGGCTGGCTCTGTTGCCGGCGGCACCGCTCTGGCTGGCCACGCTGCTGCTGGTCACGCTGTGCCTGGTGACCTGCTATCCCATCGTGGTGGTGGCGCATGGCCGCTCGCTGTTCCCCGACCATCTCGTCGGCCGCGGCGCGACCACGGTGAACATGGCGCAGGTGGCCGGGCTTTCGCTGCTGCCGGCATTGCTCGGCGTGGTGATCGGCGCGTTTCCGGCGGCCGACGGTGCCCGCCCGGAGATCGCCTATCGGCTGGCGTTCGGCGTGCTGACCCTGGCGTTGGGCGTCGGCGTCGGCGGCTATCTGTTCTCCCGCGACGCACCGCCGCGTCCGGTATAGGCTCCGGCGGCACGGGACATTCGACAGCCGGACCCCAGGAGACCTCATCAATGCGACCCATAGCAAACCGCCTTGCCGCCGCGATGACCCTGCTGGCGCTGCCCGCTTTGGCGCAAAACCCCCCAGCCGATGCGGCCGGCACCCCCGAACGCATCAGCGGCACCATCGAGCGGTTCGACGGCCACAGCCTGGCCGTGCATGCCCTGGACGGTCGTGAGCTGTCCGTCGCCATGCCGGACGGGGTTCGCATCGGTGCCGTCCAGGACGCGGCCCTGGCCGACATCAAGCCCGGCGATTTCGTCGGTTCGGCCGCGGTCAAGGGCATGGACGGCAAGCTGCACGCGCAGGAAGTGCACATTTTCCCCGAGACCCTGCGCGGCACCGGCGAAGGCCACCGCCCCATGGCCGGTCCCGGCCAGACCATGACCAACGCCGCCGTCGACGGCATCGCCAGCGTCACGCAAAGCGGCAGTCAGGGCGGTGAGGTGCTGACGCTGAAATACCCGGGCGGCGAACAGCGGATCGAGGTGGCGCCGGGCGTTCGGATCGTCCGGATGATCCCCGGCGACACCAGCCTGCTCAAGCCCGGCGCGGCCGTGGTGGTGTTTGCCCTCCAGGCCGCGGACGGCAAGCTGACCGCGCGGTCGGTGCAGGCCGAGAAGGACGGCGTCAAGCCGCTGATGTAGCGCCGCGCCTCCGGTCGACCGCCTGCCTCGCCCGTTGCGGAACGGATAGGGGGGCGGTGACCCGGCAGGATCGAACGGCGCTCGATCCCGGGACAGGCCCGATGGCTGGCCCACCGAGAACCGGAAATGGATCGACGCGAACACTCGACGCGGCGCGAACACAGGGGCGCAGCTGCGGACCCGCGTCGGTATTCTGAGGATTATCAGGGAAATCGGCGCCTCGGCAGGGCCGGAGTCGCTCGATGTCGCCGTTCGCCTCAAATACACGGCAATATTCGTCGACTAGTCTCAATATTTGATTGACAGACGGGTCGCACCATGTTTATTTTTGTCCGTCTTAAGCGAAATCGCTCATCTCAGTTCCACCATTTCATTCAAGGGCCACCGCAATGCCCCATACCCGTCCAACCAGCCTCTTCGTCGCGCTTGCCTCCCTCGCCGAGCCGCAAAGGCCGGCTCTGCCCGGGGCCTTCGGGCATTTCCGGTCTACGGCCGCAGTCCCTTTTTACGCCGCTAAGGCCCATGGGGGCCGCCCGATACCCCGTCATCCGGGCCCGGACCATGGCCACGGCTCACCGTCCCGCGGCATCCTCCTGGGCGTCGGCCTGGGCGCTATCTTCTGGGGCATCGTGTTGGCCGCGTTCATCTTTTCCTGATCCGGGCGTCGACGGCGGCGCGAGTGCCCGAGGCCGGGGCGGAAAACTTGCCTCGGCCCCGCCCTGCGGGCATCTTGCCGCCGCTTCGAGATTCTCCTGAAAAGATGACCTAACCGATGACCGATACCCCGCCCGATCGTCTCTCCAACAATCCCAAGAGCCCGCATTACGACGAGGCCGCACTGGTGCGCGGCGTCGGCATCCGGTTCAATGGGGCGGAGAAGACCACCGTGGAAGAGGACCTGCGTCAGCGAGGGCTGGATCCGCGTCGCCGTCGGCAAGACCGTCGACCGCAAGGGCAACCCGCTCACGCTGATGATGCGCGGCAAGGTCGAACCGTATTTTCGTACCGACCCGCCCCAGGAGTGACGGCAGGCCGCTGATCGGCGGCTAACGCCCTTCCCAAATCCGGCCCCTTCCCGAATAGTGCTGCCCGCCCGGTCGTTGTCCCGATCCCCTGAAAGCGGTGCCGCGTCATGTCCCCTTTCGCCTTCGCCTCGGTTCTATTGCTGCTGGCGGCGGTATTCGGGCTGATCAACCACCTGACCCTGAAACTGCCCACCACGATCGGCGTGCTAGTCATCGCGCTGGTCTTCTCGGTGCTGGTGCTGCTGATCGACCCCTGGGTCGACACCTACGACCTGGCCGGCTACGCCCGCTCCGTGCTCGGCGCGGCCAACCTGTCGCATCTGCTGCTGGATTGCGTGCTCGCCTTCCTGCTGTTCGCCGGCAGCCTGCACGTGGACATCGCCGTTCTGCGCACGCAGAAATGGCCGGTGCTCGGCCTCGCCACCATCGGCACGCTGAGCGCCACCATCCTGTTCGCGCTCGGCATGTACCTGGTCTTCGGCTTCGTGGCCAAGCCGGTGCCATTCATCTGGTGCCTGGTGCTGGGCGCCATCCTCGCCCCCACCGACCCGGTGGCGGTGTCCGCCCTGCTGAAGCAGGTCGGCCTGCCGGTTCCGCTGCAGATCGTCATCGCCGGGGAAAGCCTGTTCAACGACGGCATCGCGGTGGTGGTGTTTCTGCTCGCGCTTGGCATCGCCACCGGCGAGAGCAGCGGCATCGGCGTCGTGCATGCCGGCACCGAATTCATCCGCGAGGTCGGCGGCGGCATACTCATCGGCCTGCTGCTGGGATACGTGGCGTATCGCGCCATCGACCTGGTCGATGACTACAATGTGGAACTGACCATATCGCTCGCCTGCGCCACCGTCACCTATACCCTGGCCCAGCAGCTCGGCGTTTCCGGCCCGCTGGCGGTGGTCATGGCCGGGCTGCTGATCGGCAACCACGCCACCGAACACGCGATGACCGCGACCTCGCGCGACCAGATCGTCACCTTCTGGTCGCTGGTGGACGAAGTGCTGAACACCCTGCTGTTCCTGCTGATCGGGCTGGAGGTGCTGGCGGTGGAGGACGACCGCCCGGTCGTGCTGGCGATGCTCTGCGCCATTCCGCTCGCCTTCGTCGTGCGCCTGATCAGCGTCACCGCGCCGATGCTGTCCATGCGCGTCATTCGCGATACCCCGGTCTCGCGCGCCAGCGCCATCGGTGTGCTGACCTGGGGCGGGCTGCGCGGCGGCATCTCGGTAGCGCTGGCGCTGGCGCTGCCGGCCAGCCCCTATCGCGGCGCGCTGCTCACGGTCTGCTACGGCCTGGTGGTGTTCACCATCGTCGTGCAGGGCCTGACGATGCCCTGGGTGGTGCGCCGCCTGCTGCGCCAGGTGATCGTCGACGAGGCCAGCCCGCCGCACCCGCCCGCCCGGCAGCCGGGGGGCGGCGAGATCGCCGGCTTCCCCGGCCTGTCCCCCGCCAAGGATTAACCGACATGCTGACATCGCCCATGCTGCACTCCCAGCGCGACCAGTTCGACATTCCCCGCCATGTCGCCTACCTCAACGCGGCTTCCTGGAGCCCGCTGCCGCTGGCGACGCAGGAGGCCGGGCGGATCGGCGTGGCGCGCAAGGGCCAGCCCTGGCGGATCGACAATGATTTCGCCACCGCCCAGCACGAGCGCGCCCGCCGCGCCGCCGCCGCGCTGATCGGCGCCGATGCCGAGGATGTCTGTCTGATCCCCTCGGTGAGCTACGCCGCCGCCACGGCCGGCAAGATCCTGTCCATTCCCGCCGGCGCCCGCGTGTTGGTGCTGCAGGACGACCATTCCTCCCCGGTGCTGGAATGGCACGCCCGCGCCACGGCGCAAGATTTCACCGTGGAAGCCGTACCCCAGCCGGCCGACGGCGACTGGACCACCGCCATGCTGGCCGCGATCGCCCGGCCGGGCGCGGCGCCGCTGTCCCTGGCTTCGGTATCCTCCGTGCACTGGTCCGATGGCTGCATGCTGGACCTGGACCGGATCGCCCCGGCGTTGCGCGCGGCCGGCGCCCGGCTACTGGTGGATGCCACGCATGGCGCCGGGGTGATGGATATCGACGTGCGCCGGCTGGATCCCGATTTCCTGGTGTTTCCCACCTATAAATGGGTGCTCGGCCCCTATGGCCGGGCCTTCCTCTATATCGCCCGGCGGCACCAGGACGGCGTGCCGCTGGAGCAGACCGGCTTCGGCCGGCGGGCCATCGCCGCCGACCGCGTGCCGTATATGCGCGACACCGCCTACACCAGCGGCGCGCGCCGCTTCGACATGGGCGAACGGGACCATTTCGTGTCGCTGGAAATGGCCGCCATCGGCATGGAGATGATGGCCGCCTGGGGCCAGGGCCCGATCGAGCAGCGACTGCGCATGCTGACCGACCGCATCGCCGGCGGGTTGCGCGATACCGGGGTGCAGATACCGGCGGCGTCCCTGCGCGCGCCGCACATCCTCAGCCTCGGCTTCCCTCCCGGCATGGCAGAGGGTTTGATCGAGCGCCTGGCCGCCGCCGACGTGCATGTCGCCCCCAGGCTCGGGCGCATGCGCATCAGCCCGCATGTCTACAACGACGAAGGGGATGTGGACCGGTTCCTGGCGGTCTTCCGCGCCGCGCTCGGGTAGCGCCGCAAGCCTTAGGGGAGCAGCACGATCGAGCCGGTGGTCTTGCGATCCTCCAGATCCCGGTTGGCCTGCGCGCCCTCGCGGAGCCGGTAGGTGTGGTTCACCTGGACCTTCACCTTGCCCGACAGCACCGCGTCGAACGTGTCGGCCGCCACCGCCAGCAGGTCGGCGCGCGTCGCGACGAAGGTCTGCAGCGTGCCGCCGCGCACCGCCAGCGATTTCGGGTTCAGCAGCCGCAGGTCGAACGGCGGCACCGGGCCGGAGGCGCGGCCGAAGCTGATCACCTGGCCGCGCGGCGCCAGGCAGTCGATGGATTTCACCAGCGTGTCACGCCCGACCCCGTCATAGACCACCGGCACGCCGCGTCCTTCCGTGATTTCCTGCACCCGGGCCACGAAATCCTCCCGGTTGTATAAAATCACGTGACGGTAGCCATGCGCACGGGCCAGCTCCGCCTTGGCCTCGGTGGAAACCGTGCCGATCACCACCGCCCCGAGCGCCGCCGCCCATTGCCCCAGGAACAGCCCGATGCCGCCGGCGGCGGCATGGCACAGGATCGTCTCGCCCGGCTGCACCCGGTGCAGCTGGCGGATCAGATACTGCACCGTCATGCCCTGCAGCATGGTCGCCGCGGCCGTGCGGTCGTCGATGCCGTCGGGCAGTTTCACCAGCCGCTCCGCGGCGATCACCCGGCGCTCGGAATAGGCGCCGGACACCGGCGCATAGGCCACCCGGTCCCCGACCGCGACCTCGGTCACGCCGGGCCCGACCGCTTCCACGACCCCGGCCCCCTCGCGGCCCGGGATATGCGGCAGCGACGGCGCCGCACCCCGGCGATAGACCACGTCGACGAAATTCACCCCGATCGCGGTATGCCGCAGCAGCGCCTCGCCTGGCCCCGGCGGAGGAACCGCCACCGGTTCCCAGATCAGTTCCTCGGGGCCGCCATAGCGATGGATCAGCAGCGCGTGCGTCATCTGAGGTTCCCTTCCCTGTCTCCACCTACGGTAGTGGAGGTCGGCGAAGCGTGGCAGAGACCGCGCCGCATCTCAAACGTGGCCGGCAACGGCCGGGAAACATGGCCGGCAGCGGCCGGGTCGCGCTAGAATTGCCGGGCATGGCTTTCCCGGCGGCAAGGGTATCTGTTAATCCCTTCCAACTACCGGACCCGAACAACCGGCAAGGGATGATGGCAGCCAATGGATAATGTTCTTGCGCAGGTTGTAACCGGGGCCATCACGGGCAGCCTGTATGCGATGGTCGCGGTCGCGGCCAACCTTACGTTTCGCGCTGTCCGCATGGTGAATTTCGCCCAGGGGCCGATGATGCTCGTCGCCGCCCTGCTCAGCGCCACGCTGGTCCGCGCCGGCCCCCTCACCGGGCTGCCGGGTCCGCTCGCCGCCATATTGGCCATGCTGGTGAGCCTGGCCGTCCTGGTCGCCGTCCTGGTGCTGACCGAGGCCCTCATTGCGCGCCCGGCGCTTCGGGCCGGGGGGATGCTGGGCTGGGTGTTCGCGACATTCGGCATCGGCATCGTGCTGCAGGGCATCGCCTCGCTGGTCTGGGGGTCGGGCGGGCTGGCGTTTCCGGACATGATCTTCACGGCCCAGTCCAGCCTGCCGATCTTCGGTCTGCAGATCCAGCTGCGCGCGGTCGCCCTTCCCGCCCTCGCCATCGCCGTGCTGATCGTGACCGAGGTCCTGCGGCGCTGGACGCTGTGGGGCCAGGCGTTGCGCGCGGTATCGATGAGCGCGGACCTGGCCGCCCTGCAGGGGCTCCCCCTGCCCCGGATCGCCCTGCTGGCCAGCGTCGCCAGCGCGACGCTGGCCGGGCTGGCGGGGATCCTGATGGCGCAGATCAGCGGCACGATCGGTCCGGCCTTCGGCCTGCGCATGATGATGCTCGGCTTCGTCGCCACGCTGATCGGCGGCCTCGGCACCACGACGGGCGCGATCATCGGCGGACTGGTGGTCGGCCTCGCCGACGCGGTCATCGGGACCGTGAGCCAGGCCCCATCGGCCGGCCATGCCGCCCTGCTGGCATTGCTGATCCTGATCCTGGTCCGCCGGCCACAAGGCCTGTTCGGCCGCGTCGAGATCGTGCGCCTGTGATCCGCGCCATGATGGCCGCCCTGTCCGCCGCATCGCGCGACCGGCTGTCGGGGCGGCTGGGCCGGCCGCTGGGCCTGGCGGCGGTGCTGATCGTCACCCTCGGCCTGTCCTGGGCGGTGCCCGGCGCCGCGCTGGGCATCCTGACCACGCTGCTGGTCAACCTTCTGCTGGCGCAGAGCATGAACATCCTGACCGGCCTCGCCGGCCAGGTATCGCTCGGGCATGCCGGCTTCGTCGGCATCGGAGCCTATGCCTCGGCGCTGCTGATGCGCAATGCGGGCCTGACCTTCCCCCTGGCGGTGGCGCTGTCCACCCTGCTCACCGCCGCCACCGGCTTTCTACTGTCGCTGCCCGCCGGGAAGCTGCGCATGGTCCACATGGCGGTGATCACGCTCGCTTTCGGCCTGATCGCCGAGGAAGCCGCGATCGACCTGACACGGCTGACGGGCGCCCCGCCCTTGACGGACATCCCCTCGGCGGCGCTCGGCAACCTGACCATGCTGGGGATCCCGCTGGACCGCCTCGCCTATTTCCAGGTCGTGCTCGTGATCACCTCGGCCGTCGTGTTCCTGGTCAGCGGCATGACCCGCAGCTGCGTCGGCCGTTCGCTGATCGCCATCCGCGCCGATGAAGTCGCCGCAGCGACGCTGGGCATCTCGCTCGTGGCCAGGAAGCGGCGGGCCTACGCGCTCTCCGGCGCGCTGGCCGGGCTGGCGGGCGCGCTCTACGTCCATCTCACCGGCACGGTCAGTCCCGGCACGCTCGACCTGTCGCAATCGGTCGAGGTGCTGGTGATCGTGCTGCTGGGCGGGCTCGGATCCATGGCGGGGCAGTTCGTCAGCGCCGCGCTGATCACGTTCCTGCCGGAGATCCTGCAGGCGTTCATGCCATACGGCTATCCGCAGCAGCTCATGCTCTACGGCGTCATCATCGCGTTCGCCATGCTGCTGGCGCCGCGCGGCCTGGGCGCCCTGTTCCCTGCCCCGCGCTTCATCGACCTCCGCTCGCTGCGCCTTGCCGGGTCGCGGCGGGCACAGGCGGTCCCGCGGCTGTCCGGCCACGCCACCAATGCCGGCCTGGTCGCCGGCAACATCACGCTGCGGTTCGGCGGCCTGACCGCGCTCGAGCAGGTGTCGCTGACCTTGCAGCCCGGCCGTGTCGCCGCGCTGATCGGGCCGAACGGAGCGGGCAAGACGTCGCTGATCCACATTCTGACCGGGATCTACAGGCCGACCAGCGGCAAGGCGCGGTTCTTCGGCCGCACCATCACCGAGCGGGCCGCCTTCCTCGTGGCCTCGTACGGCCTGCGGCGCAGCTTCCAGGTCCCCCGGCTGGTCGGGCATTTCACCGTGCGCGAGAACCTGATGCTCGGCGCGCATGGCCGGCTGGTGCGCAATGCGCTGTACACCCCGTTCGCGCTCTCCTTCGCGCTGCATGACGAGGCGGATATCCTGTGCCAGATCAACGCCCTGCTGGACCTGGCGGGGCTGACGGAGCTGGCCGACCGCACCATCGACACGCTGCCGCACGGCGCCAGGCGGCTGACCGAGATCGCGCGCCTGCTGATCGCCAATCCGCGCGCCCTGATCCTGGATGAACCCTCGGCCGGATTGTCCGACAGCGAGCTCGTTGCCCTGGTCCGGCTGATCCAGGCCATCAAGCAGGCCGGCATCATCCTGATGCTGGTGGAGCCGCATCTGGATTTCGTCGCGCCACTGGTGGACGATGTGGTGGTGATGAACGCGGGACGATTGATCTTCAACGGCGATGTCGCGGGCATGCGCACCAGCGCGGACGTGGTCGCAGCCTATCACGGGGCAACCGCGGTCCCGATGCCCGAGGGCGCATCCGCATGAGACCGTCCGGGCATCCGACCATTGGCACAAGAACCGGGCGCACAGGAACCTTGCGCACAGGACCGGCCGCGTGAAGCCAGATCTTTCCGGGATCCCGCATGCTTGAAGTTCGCAACCTCGTGGTCGAATACGGCCCGGTCCAGGCCGTGCGCGGCATCAGCCTGACCGCGCGGCCGGGCGCCATCACCGCGATCCTTGGCGCCAACGGAGCGGGCAAATCCTCCCTGCTGCGCGCAATTTCCGGCCTGGTGCGCGTGCGCTCCGGCCAGGTGCTGCTGGACGGCGCCGACATCACCCGCGTTCCCGCGCATCGGCGCGCCGTCCTCGGCCTGTCGCAGACGCTGGAAGGGCGGCAGGTCTTCAACCAGTTGACGGTCGAGGCCAATCTGCGCCTCGCCTGGCGCTTCGGCCGGCGGAGCATCGCCTGGACACAGGCGATCGAGCGGGTTTTCGCCAATTTTCCCGCGCTCGCCGACGACCGCGCCACCCCGGCCGGCCTGCTGCCGGGCCGGATCCAGCAGCAGCTGATCCTGTCCGCCGCAACCATCAACCTGCCTGCCGTCCTGTTGCTCGACGAGCCTTCGCTCGGCCTTGCCGCGGGGGATCAGCGGGACACCTACGGCTTCATCGCACGGACCTGCCGAGAGCAGGGGACCACGATCCTGCTCGTCGAGCAGACGCCGAGACTGCCGATGCAGGTCTGCGACTATGGCTACGTGATGCGCCAGGGCGAAATGGTGACCGAAGGCTCCGCGCAGGTCCTGATGGAGGCCGGGATCATTCCGGCCCTGTCCACCGCCTATGCCTGACAGCACGCGGGACGACGCGGCAAAGGGAGACGCCCATATGAAATTATTCGACATCACCGGCAAGGTCGCCATCGTCACCGGCGGCAATGGCGGCATCGGCCTTGGCATGGCCAAGGGCATGGCCTCGATCGGCGCCTCTATCGTGGTGGCCGGGCGCAACGCGGAAAAGGCGAAGGCCGCGCTCGAAACCCTGCGCGCCCTCGGCGCCCGGGCCGACTTCGTCAGCGTGGACGTCACCCGGCAGGACCAGTGCATCCGCATGGTCGCCGATGCCATGGCGATGTTCGGCCGGGTGGACATCCTGGTCAACAACGCCGGCATGTCGATCCGCAAGCGCCCCGAGGATCTGAGCGAAGCCGAATGGCACGCGGTGCTGGACACCAACCTGACCAGCGCCTTCCTCTGCTCCAAGGCGGTCTATGAGCCAATGAAACGATCTGGCGGCGGTAAGATCATCAATATCGGCTCGATGATGTCGCTGTTCGGCACCGCCTATGCGTCGCCCTATGCCTCCAGCAAGGGCGGCATCGTGCAGATGTCGCGCTCCTTCGCCTCCGCCTGGGCGCGCGATAACATCCAGGTGAATGCGGTGCTGCCCGGCTGGATCGATACCGAGCTCACCGAGAACGCCCGGCGCCAGGTGGACGGGCTGTATGAAAACGTGCTGAACCGCACGCCGACCGGCCGCTGGGGCGTGCCCGACGACCTTGCCGGCATTGCCGCCTTCCTCGCAGCACCTGCCTCCGACTTCGTCACCGGCACGGCTATCCCCGTGGACGGGGGGTTCTCGATGCAGGGCTAGAAAGGCGAGGGCATTTCGCCCCCGCGCCCAGGCTCAGAGGAAGTTTCGGGAAATTTCTCAGGCTTCCCAAGGCCCCCGCCCTTCGGCGGGGTCCTCGCGCTTCAGGCAGGGGGCAGCGCCCCTGGGCCTTCCCTTCCCTTCCCTGGCCTGACCTTCCCTGTCTCAGTCCGGACCGCCTTCGGCGCTGGCCCCGTCGAGCGTGATCACATGGGCCGTCAGCTTGACCAGTGCCTTGTTCAGCACCGCCCATTCCTGCTTGTTCAGACCTTCCGCCAGCGCGCCTTCCAGTTCCTTCGCCAGCGGCACCACGCCGCCATGCACGGTGGCGCCCTTGCGGGTCAGGCTCAGCAGGCGGCCGCGGCCGTCATGCGGGTCCTGGGCCTGCTTCACCAGGCCGCGGGTAACCAGGCTGGCCGCCGCACGGCTGACCTTGACCTTGTCCATCGCGGTCAATTCGCCGACGGAACTGGGAGAGATCGTGCCGAAACGGCCGACCACCGCCAGCACCCGCCATTCCGGGATCGTCAGCCCGAAGGCCTGCGAATAACGATGCGCGAACATGCGCGACACGCGATTGGCGGCAACCGACAGGCGATAGGGCAGGAAGTCCTCCAGCCGGAAGTCCGGCAGGACGGGGGCGGCGGCGTCTTCAGTCCTTGATTTACGTTTCATCAGAAATTATCCTTGCAGAGGCTTTGGGCGACAGCTCCCGGCGCGGGCGCCAGGCAAAGGGACCGGCACGGCTTATCGTCCAACGACCACGCTTGCGCGTCCAGACCTTGCACGTCCAGCCGGGGGGCGCCGTATACTGCCGTGTTGCCAGTGTATCGGAAATGGAAGCTCTCCGATAGCATGAAACTGATATGGTTGCAGCAGATCTGAGGGGCCGAGGATGACCTTGCCGTCAGCGCGCCTGGATGCACCGGATACCGCCGGCTTCGACCTGCACGCCCTGCCGGCCGGATTCCTCGCCGATCCCTACCCGATCTATCGGCAATTGCGCGCGCAAAGCCCCGTGCTGGCCATGCCGGACGGCTCCTATTTCCTGACCCGCCACGCCGATCTGGTGGCGGTTTACCGCAATGCGGCAATCTTCAGTTCCGACAAGAAACGTGAGTTTACGCCGAAATACGGCGAATCGCCGCTGTTGCGGCATCACACCGCAAGTCTCGTCTTCAACGATCCGCCGTTGCATACCCGCGTACGCAAGCTGATCATGGGCGCCCTGACGGTGCGCACCATTGCCGACATGGAACCGGCACTGATCGCGCTGGTCGACCGGCTGCTGGACGCGGCCGAGGCGCTCGGCAGTTTCGATCTGATCGAGGATTTCGCCGCCGCCATCCCGGTCGAGGTGATCGGCAACCTGCTTGGCGTGCCGCAGGCCGACCGCGCGCCGTTGCGGGGCTGGTCGCTGGCCATCCTCGGCGCGCTGGAGCCAGCGCTGTCGGACGTGCAGATGGCCGAGGGCAACCGCGCCGTCGGTGAATTCCTGGACTATCTCCAATCGCTGGTTGCCGAACGCCGCCGCAAACCCGGAGACCCCGCCCGCGACGTGCTCACCCGGCTGATCCTCGGGGAAAGCGATGGCGGAACCCTCGATGAGGCCGAATTGCTGCATAATTGCATATTCATCCTCAACGCCGGGCACGAAACCACCACCAACCTGATCGGCAACGCACTGGCCTGCCTGCTCGATTGGCCGGAACAGCGGGCGAGGCTGCTGGCGGAGCCGGTGCTGATCCGCACGGCGGTAGAAGAATTCCTGCGTTTCGAAAGTTCCAATCAGCTTGGAAACCGGATCACCACCGCGGAGGCGGAGATCGGCGGCGTGCGGATGGGGACCGGCACGCCGGTCACGCTGTGCATCGGCGCCGCCAACCGCGATCCCGATGTCTTCGCCGATCCGGACCGGCTGGATCTGGGGCGGGAACCCAACCGGCATCTCGCATTTGGTTTCGGTCCGCACCAATGTGCCGGCATGTCGCTCGCCCGGCTGGAAGGCCGCGTGGCGATTGGCCGTTTCCTCGCGCGGTTTCCGCGCTACCATGCCGTGGGAGAGCCGGTACGCGGGGGGCGTGCGCGGTTCCGCGGATTCCTGTCATATCCAGTGAGGTCGTCATGAACGTCCAGGTGGTCACCGACAAAACCGCTTATCTCTCGGGCTTCGGCAATGAGTTTGCCACCGAAGCATTGCCCGGCGCGCTGCCGGAAGGGCAGAACTCGCCCCAGCGCGTGCCCTATGGCCTGTATGCCGAAGGCATCACCGGCACCGCCTTTACCGTGCCCCGCGACCGCAACCAGCGGGCCTGGCTGTACCGCATCCGCCCGTCCGCCCGCCATCCGGCCTATCGGCGCATCGATAACGGCCAGCTCTGCACCGGGCTCGCCCCGCCCAGCCCGAACCGCTTCCGCTGGGACCCGCTGGCGATGCCGGAGGCGCCCACCGACTTCGTCGCCGGCCTGTTCACCCTGGTTGCCAACCAGTCGGCGCCGACGGACGGCGTTTGCGTGCATATCTACCGCGCCAACCGCGACATGGAACGGGTGTTCTGGAACGCCGACGGCGAGCTGCTGATCGTGCCCCAGCAGGGCGGCCTCGACATCACCACCGAGCTCGGCCGGCTGCGCGTCGCCCCGGGGGAGATCGTGGTCATCCCGCGCGGCATCCGCTTTCGCGTGCGCCTGCCGGACGGCGCCGCGCGGGGCTATATCTGCGAGAACCACGGCGCCATCCTCCGCCTGCCCGATCTCGGCCCGATCGGCTCGAACGGCCTGGCCAATGCCGCGCGACTTCCTCACCCCGGTCGCCGCCTATGAGGATCGCGACGAGCCGGTCGAGATCGTGCAGAAATTCCACGGCAATCTCTGGGCCACGACGCTCGACCATTCGCCGTTCGACGTGGTCGCCTGGCACGGCAACTACGCGCCGTACAAATACGACCTGGCCCGCTTCAACGTGATCAACACGGTCAGTTTCGACCATCCCGACCCGTCGATCTCCACCGTGCTGACCTCGCCCACCGACAGCCCCGGCCTCGCCAATATCGACTTCGTCATCTTCGCGCCGCGCTGGCTGGTGGCCGAGCACACGTTCCGCCCGCCCTGGTTCCACCGCAACGTGATGAACGAGTTCGTGGCCCTGGTCCAAGGCGTCTATGACGGCAAATCCGGCGGTTTCTCGCCCGGCGGCGCCAGCCTGCATTCGCAGATGAGCGCGCACGGGCCCGATGCCGCCGTCTATGAGCGCGCCAGCAGCGAAAGCCTGGCGCCGTTCAAGCTCGACAACACGCTCGCCTTCATGTTCGAGACCAGCCAGCGGCTGCTGCCGACGGAACTCGCCCTCGGGCTGACCGAGCTGCAGCCGCAATACGATGCGGTCTGGGACGGGCTGAAGAAGCATTTCGACGGCCGGAGCATACATCGCGATGATTGACGAGACCCACGACCCCGCGCGCACCAGCTGGGTGGCCTCGGCCAACGGGCATGCGGATTTTCCGATCCAGAACCTGCCCTTCGGCATATTCAGCCCGCCGCAGGGCAGCCCGCGCGGCGGCGTGGCGATCGGGGACGCGATCTTCGACATCGGCGCGGCGCTGCATTCCGGGCTGTTTCGCGGCCTGGCGCGGGAAGCGGCGGAAGCCGCCTCCGGGCGCACGCTCAATCCGCTGCTGGAAGCCGGCGCCCCCGCGCGCCGGGCGCTGCGCCGGCGCGTCTCGGCGCTGCTGGACGCCGGCGGCGCCGACAGGGACGCGGCGATGGCGGCCGGCGTGCTGCACGAGGCCGCCGCCTGCACCCTGCATCTGCCGGCCCGCGTCGGCGACTACACCGATTTCTTCGCCGGCATCAGCCACGCGATGAACGCTGGCAAGCTGAACCGCCCCGACAATCCGTTGATGCCGAACTACAAATACGTCCCCGTCGCCTATCACAGCCGCGCCTCCTCGGTGCGCGTCTCCGGCGGCAAGATCCGCCGCCCGAACGGCCAGCGCAAGCCATCCGGGCAGGACGCGCCCGATTTCGGCCCCTGCCGCAACCTGGATTACGAGCTCGAACTCGGCATCTGGATCGGCGAGGGCAACCGTCTGGGCGAGCCGATCCCGATGCGGGACGCGGCATCGCCATATCGCCGGCTTCTGCCTGCTGAACGACTGGTCCGCGCGCGACATCCAGGGCTGGGAGTCGGTCCCGCTCGGCCCGTTCCTGGCGAAGAGCTTCTCCACCTCGGTCTCGCCCTGGATCGTCACGGCCGAGGCCATCGCCCCGTTCCGCAAGCCGCAGCGTCCCCGCCCGCAGGACGATCCCAGGCCCTTGCCGCATCTATGGGATGACGCTGACCAGACCCAGGGCGCGCTCGACATCGAGCTCAGCGCGCTGCTGCTCACCCCGGCCATGCGCGATGCCGGCCTGGCGCCGGTGCCGCTGACCCGATCCAACGCGCGCGACCTCTACTGGACCGTGGCGCAGATGGTCGCGCACCACAGCAGCAATGGCTGCAACCTGAACCCCGGCGACCTGTTCGGCAGCGGCACCATTTCCGGCAACGAGCCGAGCAGCTTCGGCAGCCTGCTGGAAATCTCCGGCGCCGGCCGCCATCCGGTCACGCTGCCGAACGGGGAAACCCGCCGCTTCCTCGAGGATGGCGACGAGATTTCCTTGCGGGCCCGGGCCAGCGCGCCGGGTTTCGTGTCCATCGGCTTCGGGGAATGTTGCGGTCGGATCGGGCCCGCGCTTTTATTGCCATAGAATCAATGGGAAACATCCAAATGCTTTGCTCCAGCATCGGCCGGCGAAGGCTCGCTGCCGGGATCGCCGCGACATCCCTGCTGCCCGTCGCCGCCCGCGCGCAGGATGCCGACGCGGTGAAGATCGGCGTGCTGACCGACGCTTCCGGCCCCTATGCCGATAGCGGCGGGCCCGGCTCCGTGCTGGCGGCCCGCATGGCGGCGGCGGAGTTCGGCGGCACCGTGCTCGGCAGGAAGATCGAGATCCTGCTCGGCGACACCCAGAACAAGCCGGACGTCGCCGGCAGCCTGGCGCGGCAATGGTACGACACCGGCGGCGTCGATGCGATCACCGACCTGCCGGTCACCCCCGTCGCGGCCGCGGTCCTGCAGGTCGCCAGGGAAAAGAGCCGCACGGTGATGATCACCGCCGCGGCGGTCACCGAATTCACCTCCAAGCTCTGCGCCCCCACCAGCACGCATTGGGCCGACGACACCCATGCGCTGACCTATGGCACCGCGGCGGAAGTGGTGAAGCAGGGCGGCAGGAGCTGGTTCTTCATCACCGTCGATTTCACCTTCGGCCGCGCCCTGGAAGCGTCCGCCAAGGCGGTGATCGAGGCGAATGGCGGCACGGTGCGCGGCTCCGCCTATTTCCCGATCGGCAATGCCGATTTCTCTTCCCAGCTGATCCAGGCGCAAAGCTCCGGCGCCCAGGTCGTCGGCCTTGCCGCGGTCGGCAACGACCAGGTGAACGCCATCAAGCAGGCCGCCGAGTTCGGGCTGACACGCAACGGCAGGCAGAGCGCTGGCCGGCTTCCTGGTCTATATCACCGATATCCACGCGCTCGGCCTGCAGGCGACGCAGGGCCTGACGCTGTCGAGCGGCTTCTACTGGGACCAGAACGAGGCCGCGCGCCGGTTCGCCCGCCCGTTCAGCGCGTCGCGCGAGGCCATGCCGACGAAAAACCAGGCCTCGATCTACGCGGCCACGCTGCATTTCCTGAAGGCGATGGCCCAGGCCGGCACGCGCGACGCGATCGCCGTCAACAAGGCCATGCGCGCCCTGCCGGTGGATTATCTCGGCCATCCCGCCAGCGTCCGTGCGGACGGAAGGGTGCTGTACGACCTGACGCTGTACCGGGTGAAAACCCCCGAGCAGAGCAAGGCACCCTGGGACTACTACACGCCGATCGGCACGATCCCGGCTTCCCAGGCATTCCTGCCGATGGCCCCCGCCTGCGCAGCATGAGCCTGCACAGCCTGAGGCCTGCGCAGCCTGAGGCCTGCGCAGGCGGGGCCGGACCGGGATCAGTCGCTGGCGATCGTGTTGCCGCGGTTGGAGATCATCGCCAGCAGCTCGCGCCGGGTCGACGGGTCGTCGCGGAAGGCGCCCAGCATCCGGCTGGTGACCATGGTCACGCCGGGCTTGTGGATGCCGCGCGTGGTCATGCATTGATGTGCCGCCTCGATCACTACGGCCACGCCGCGCGGCTCCAACACTTCCTGCAGCGTGTTGGCGATCTGCGCGGTCAGCTTTTCCTGTATCTGCAACCGCTTGGCATAGGCTTCCACCACCCGCGCCAGCTTGCTGATGCCGACCACGCGACGGTGCGGCAGGTAGGCGACATGGGCGCGGCCGATGATCGGCACCATGTGGTGCTCGCAATGGCTTTCCAGCCGGATGTCGCGCAGCAGCACGATCTCGTCATAGCCGTCGGTTTCTTCGAAGGTGCGTTCCAGCAGGCCCACCGGGTCGATCTCGTAGCCGGCGAAGAACTCCTCGTACGAACGGACGACGCGCGAAGGGGTGTCCACCAGCCCTTCGCGCGTGGGATCGTCGCCGGCCCATTGCAGCAGGGTGCGGACGGCGGCTTCCGCCTCTTCACGCGAGGGACGAGTTGTGGCGGCGCGCGGCGCCGCAGGAGTGATAATATTCACCGGTTTTTCTCCCTGATGGCCGAAAACGAAAAGACAGGCTCGGCCTATGCCGGTGACCCCGTTATCCGCCGGAATATTGGGGCCGGCGCAGCCCGTCGCAAGTAATACGTCAGTCCTTCAATGCACACGGCCGCCCTGATGCGGGCTGTCCAGGCTGAATGCGGGAATGGCGACGTCGAAATTCTCCCCGGATTCCGGCACCACCATATGGTAGGCGCCGACCATGAAGCCGGACGGCGTGTCGAGCGGGGTGCCGGACGTGTATTCGAAACTGCCGCCGGGTTCCAGCAGCGGCTGCTCCCCGACCACGCCCGGCCCGTGCACCCGCTGGGTGCGGCCGCGCGCGTCGGTGATCTCCCAGGTCCGCCGCAGCAGCTGCACCTTCTCCCGCCCGCCATTCTCGATCCGGATACGATAGGCCCAGACATAGCGGCCTTCCTCCGGCTTCGACTGGTCCTCCAGATAGAAGGACCGGACGGAAACCGTCACGCCGCGCGTCGTCAGGGAATAGTCTTCGCTCATTGCAGCGTTCATTCTTGCCCTTTGGCGCGACGGTTTCAAGTCGAACCCGTTAACACCCGCCCTTTTGCCGCATGCTCTTTGGCATCATGCCAGGGCGCGCGCCAGATCCTCCTGGAGATCCCGCACGTCCTCCAGCCCGACCGACAACCGGATCACCCCATCGGTGATGCCGAGACGGGCCCGCTCCTCCTCGCCGATGCGCATATGCGTGGTGGTGGCGGGATGGGTGGCGAGAGACTTGGAATTGCCCAGATTGTTGGAGATCGAGATCAGCCGGAAGCCGTTCATCAGCCTGAACGCGGCGTCCTTGCCGCCCTTGACCTCGAACGTCACCAGCGTGCCGCCGCCGCTCATCTGCGCCATCGCCAGCTTCTGCTGCGGATGGTCCGCGCGCGTGGGATACCAGACCCGGGCGATGCCCGGCTGCGCCGCCAGGAAGTCGGCGACGCTGGCGGCGCTGCGGCAGGCGGCATCGACGCGCAGCGCCAGCGTTTCCAGCCCCTTCAGCAGCGCCCAGGCGTTGAACGGGGACAGCGTCGGGCCGGTGTTGCGCACGAACGGGGTCAGCACCTCGTCCACCCATTTCTGCCGCCCCAGCACCGCGCCGCCCATCACCCGGCCCTGGCCGTCCATGTGCTTGGTACAGGAATAGACCACCACGTCGGCGCCGAATTTCATCGGCTGCTGCAGCAGCGGCGTCGCGAACACGTTGTCCACCACCACGATCGCCCCCGCCGCGTGCGCGAGGTCGCAGACGGCGCGGAGATCGACGACCTCCAGCATCGGGTTGGACGGCGTCTCGAGCAGCACCAGATCGGCCGGCCGGGCCAGCGCCGCCTGCCATTGCGCGAGGTCGCTGCCATCGACGAACTCGGTGGCGATGCCGTAGCGCGGCAGCAGCGTGGACACGATCCAGTGGCAGGAACCGAACAGCGCGCGCGACGCCACCACCCGGTCTCCGGCCTTCAGGTGGCAGAGCATGGAAGCATGCACCGCGGCCATGCCGGTGGCGGTCACGCGGCAGGCCTCCGCCCCCTCGATCTCCGCCAGGCGCTGTTCGAGCATGGCCACGGTCGGGTTGCCGAAGCGGGAATACTGGTAATGCTGCGTGGTGCCGGCGAAGGTGGCCTTCCGCCTGCTCGGCATTGTCGTAGACGAAGCCGGAGGTGAGGAAGATCGCTTCCGAGGTCTCGCCGTGCTGGCTGCGCACCGTGCCGCCATGCACCAGGCGGGTGGCGGGACGGAACGGGATTTCGGTGTCGGACATGCTGTGGGCCCCTATCGATTTGGCCCGACCTTGGAGCAGCGGAAGGCGAAGGACGCCGGCGCCATCGCGCCGGAAGGGTTTTCCGCTGGCCTCTTTAGCGCGCTTGTTTCACCTCGCCGCAATCCGGCCGGACAAATCACGAGGGGCGGAAACATCCGCCGGGCGGGAACCTACGGCCGGGCGGATTGCGCCGTCAACCCGGGCTGCCTATAAACCGTCCCGGCCGTTCGGCCGCGCGCGGGTGTAGTTCAATGGTAGAACGGCAGCTTCCCAAGCTGCATACGAGGGTTCGATTCCCTTCACCCGCTCCATTTTCCCCAAAACCGCCTGCGAGTCCCACTTGAATACCCGGCATGCCCGGGTCAGGGTAACGGCCGAACAACGATCCAGGCCGGGGAAGCCGACCGAATGAAGCCGATTCTCTGCCTTGCGCTGGTCATGCTTGCCACGCATGCCCATGCCTCACCGGCGTCCGGCAAGACCATCACACTGCGTTGCGTGCTGACCAACACGCCCCCGAGGCATGGCGGACATGTTCCGGACTCCTACAAGCAGCATTTCCGCGTCAACCTGGCCGAGGGAACGGTGGACGGCAAGCGGGCCACCATAACGGCCGACCAGATCAGCTGGGAGCCCAGGCAGTCCTATCTGCGCCCCGCCGCCACGCTGTCGCTGCCCGGGTGGCGGTACCATTCGGCAAGGCAGATCGGCACCGAGCCCTACGAGGTGAACGGCACCTGCGTGGAAGTGAAATGAGCCCGGCGACGAAGCCCGGCAGCCGGCAATCGGACGCCGGCATCGGATGCCGGCAATCGGGACGCCGGTAATCAAACGGACACGATAAACCCGCAAGCGGGCTGTACCCGGGCGCCGCGCGAATGTGCCATACTGCGCTGCCCCGGCGGCTTGCCGAGGCAGTGCTCATATCGGCAGGGTCCGCTTGAACGTCCTTCTTTCGTCCGACCGTCCTCCGTCAGGCCGCCTCCCGTCGGATCCGCCCGAAGCTGGCGCCGAGCCGCCGGGAACGCTGCATCGGCCGGATTGGCCGGAGGCGGAACGCACCTTCAGCTTCATTCGTCGCATGGCCGTGCTCTACGGCCTCGCCGCCGCCATGGCATTGGGGACGCTGCTCGTGCTGGCCTCGCCGGGGCTGACCCCGGGGCGGACCCATGGCATCGCGGTCTCCGTGCTGCGGGAAGCCTGGCAAAGCGGCGCCACCGGCATCGTCGCCGGCGCCCTGCTGATCGCGCTGGCCGGACTGGCCGGCTGCTGGCCGCTCGCCCGCGCGCGCGCCGCGCTCGCTGCGCCGACGCCTGCGCCCGCCCCCGCCGCCCCGCGCTGGCGGAGGCTGCGCCGTCCGCCCCGCCCCGCCATGGAGCCGATGCTGCGCATCGGCCGCGCCGCGCGCCGACCGCAGGGGGTGCTGGTGCCGCTGGCGGCCGGCGCCGCCATCGCCTGCGTCTGGCTGCTGCGCCCGGCCGGCGCGGCGGCGCCGGCCAATTTGTCGAACCTGCTCGGCGGCGCGCTCATCGTGCTGGCCTTCCCGCTGCTGGTCGGCGAGCGTTTCGCCGCCGCGCTGCCGGAGGCCCGGCTGCCGGAAGCCAGGCGCCTGCAGGCGCTGCTGTTCGTGCCGGTGATCGCGCTGCCTGCCTGCGGCCTGCTGGAAATCGCCGCCGGGCTTGGGGCGGCGCGGTTCAGCCTGCCCATCATCGCCGGGATCGGCCTCTATCTGATCCTCATTGCCGCCGAGCTCGCATTGCGGGCGCTGGCCTGCTGGTTCCTGCCGCCGCCGCCAGCCACACAGGCCCGGGCGGCGATCGACAGCCTGGCGGCCAGGCTGCTGCGCCCGCATGTCCTGGCGCCGGACGGCTTGGCGGCGCCGATCCGCGAGCATCTCGGCATCGATTTTTCGCGTAGCTGGGCGCTGCAATATGTCCGCTCCGCCGCCCTGCCGGTCGCCTTCGCCCTGCTGCTGGTCTGCTGGGGCCTGACCGGCGTCAGCCTGATCGACCTGGATCGGCGCGGCATCCAGGAACGCTTCGGCGCCCCCGTCGCGGTGCTGATGCCCGGCCTGCATGTCGGCCTGCCCTGGCCGCTCGGCAGCGTGCGGCGCATCGAATTCGGCACGGTGCACGCCATTCCGCTCGGCGGCGCGGCCGGCATGGACATCGTCATCGGTGCCGAGGACGCGCCTCCCCCGGCGGCCGACCGGCTATGGGAAACCGCCCATCCCGCCGAGCTGACCTACCTCATCGCCAGCCCGACCGCCAACGCGACGAGCCAGAGCTTCCAGGCGGTCAGCGTCGATCTGCGGGTGCTCTATCGCACAGGCATGGACGATGCCTCGGCGCTCCGGTCGGCCTATTCCCAGACCGACCCGGATGCCCTGCTGCGCGCCGAGGCCGGCCGCCTGGTGGCCCGCTTCTTCGCCAGCCGGACGCTGCCGGCCGTGCTCGGCGCGGACCGCGAGCAGATCGCCGAGGGGCTGCGCACCGATCTGCAACAGGCGATCGACCGCTTCGCCGCCGGGATCGAGGTGGTCGGCGTGGTGATCGAGGCCATCCACCCGCCAGCCGGCGCCGCCGATGCCTACCACGCGGTGCAGGCCGCCGAGATCATGGCGCAGACCGCCATCTCCGCCGAGCGCGGTCGCGCCGTCGCCGTCGCCAACATGGCGCGCCAGCAGGCCACCGATCTGCTGAACGGCGCCAGCGGCGCCGGCGCCGAAACCGTGGGCGCGGCGACGGCGGGCTACACCAGCTTCACCGCCGACCAGCGCGCCGCCGCCACCGGCGGGCAGGCCTTCCTGCTGGAGCGCTATTTTACCAACCTCACCACCGCCCTGTCGCGCGCGCCGCTGGTGATCGTCGATCACCGCCTGGGCGGACCGGACGGGCCGGTGGTGGATCTGCGCCCCTTCGCCGCACCCGGCACAACCGACACCGAATGACCTGCGGCCGGAACCCCAGCCATGATCCTGCACAACCATAGCCACCACGATCGCGACCATGGGCACGATCATGGACATGATCACGCCGATGACGGCCACCGCCATCGTCATCCCCTGGGCGCCGGCACGCGCCGGCTGCACGGCGCGCTGCGCTACGGCGTCGCCTTCGTCCTCGTCGCCGGGGCCGTGCTGGCGGCCTGTTCGGTCATGGTCAATGCCGGCCAGGCCATGGTCATCACCCGCTTCGGCGACCTCGTGCGCGTCGTCACCGCGCCGGGGCTGGCCTGGAAGGCGCCGACGCCGCTGGAAAGCACCATTCCCGTCGATCTGCGTCTGCGCACCACGTCCACCGGATTGCAGGATGTCGGCACCAAGGACGGGCTGCGCATCCTGCTGCAGGCCTATATCGCCTGGCAGGTGCCCGGCGAGCCGGAGCCGATCCGCCAGTTCCTGCGCGCCGTCCGCAACGACCCCGACGAGGCCGCGCGCCAGCTCCGCAGCCTGGCCGGCGCCGCGCTGCAGGTTACCGCCAGCAGCTTCGAACTGGCCGACATTGTCAACACCGACGCCTCCAGGCTGAAACTGGACGAATTCGAGCGCCGGCTCGCGGAGCAGATCGAACGCCAGAGCCGGTCGGTCTACGGCATCCAGATCCGCGAGGTCGGCATCGAGCGGCTCAGCCTACCGGAGGCAACGCTGAACGCCACCGTCGCGCGCATGCGCGCCGAGCGCGAGACCGTCGCCGCGCAGCGCACCGCCGAGGGTTTGCGCGCGGCGGCCGAGATCCGCTCGGCAGCCACCCGCGACAGCCGCATCGCCATCGCCGAGGCGCAGACCCAGGCGGCGGAAATCGAAGCCGCGTCCCGCCAGCAGGCCGCCGCCATCCAGGCGCGCGCCTATGCCGCCGACCCCGCGCTGTATTCGCTGCTGCGCTCCATGGATACGCTGGGCAACGTGGTGGGCGCCAACACCAGGGTGATCCTGCGCACCGACGCGGTGCCGTTCAACCTGCTGGTGCAGGGTCCGCCCGTAACGCACACCCCGGACACGCCGAAGCCATGACCCTTCCGCCCCGGGATGGCGAGCCGAATGGGCCGATCGTCCAGTCGGTGGCGATCGGCTTTCGCGTGCTCTACGCCGCGACGATCCTGCTCGCGGCCGGCTGGTTCGTCGCCGGCATCCGGCAGGTGCCGCCCGACAGCCAAGCGGTGGTGACGCGGTTCGGGCGCATCGTCGGCGTGCAGCATGCCGGGCTGGTGCTGTCCTGGCCGCGTCCGGTCGGCGAGGTGTACCTGCTGCCCAGCCCGGAGCGCCAGCTGACCCTGCGCACCCGGCGCGCGACGCGCCGCACCGGCCTCGAGGACAGTTTCGCCAAGGTCGCCGGCGCCATCCCGCAGGATGCCAGCGGCTACCTGACCGGGGATGGCGGCGTCGTGCTGCTGGCGGCGACGATCTATTATCAGGTCAGCGACGCCGCCGAGTACCTGCTCGCCGAACCGCATGTCAGCCCGGCGCTGCAACGCCTGTTCCAGGCCAGCGCCACGCGCGTCGCGGCAAGGCGGGACCTCGATGATTTCCTGGTCGCCCGTCCCGATCGCGCCACCGGCGAAGGCGCGGAGGTCGAGGCCAGGCGCCAGGCGGTGCGCGGCGACCTGACCGCCGAGATGAACCGCCGCCTCGCCGACCTGGCGGCGAACGGCGCGCCGCTCGGCATCACCGTCAGCCGGGTCGATCCGGAAGCCTCCCTGCCGCCCGCCGCCAAAATCGCCTTCGACAGCGTGCTGGTGGCCAGCCAGATGGCCGAGCAGGGCATTGCCGGCGCACGCACCGACGCCACCCGCACCCTGCAGCAAAGCGACCGCGAGCGCGACCGGCTGCTGACCGCCGCACATGCCGGCGCGCAGGAACGCATCAGCGACGCCAGCAGCAAGACCGCCGCCATCATCGCGCTCGAGGCCCGCATGACGCCGCAGACGCGTGACGGGTTGTTCGACCAGGTCTATCGCGACCGCCTGGCCCAGGTGCTGCACAATGTCGGCGGGCTTACCGGCGTCGATGCGCGCGGCGGCGCCAGGATCATCCTGCCGGGCACCCGGCCGAACGCAGGCCAGGGAGGCCAGAATTGAGCGCGACCACGATCGGCACGGCGCGCGCCGCGCCGCTGCTGCAATTCGCCGAACGCAGCATCCTCGCGCTGCGCCTGACGCTGGCGATGGTCGCCGCCGGCCTGTTGCTGGTGGCCGTGCTCTGGGAGGTCGCGTTCCCCGACCAGCGCGCGCTGGCGGAGCTGGTCGCCGGCGCCGCGGCGGTGCTGGTGGCGGTGCCGGTGTTCTCCGCCGCCTGGCACAGCCTGCGCCATCCCAGCCTGCACGGCGTCACCGACCGGCTGATCGCCATCGCGCTGATCGCCGCCTGGGTCAGCGGCGACCTGATGACCGCCGCGGTGCTGCCGATCGTCATGACCATCGGCCATGTGCTGGAGGAACGCAGCCTGCTCGGCTCGCAGGAAGCCATCCGCGCCCTGACCCGCCTCGCCGCCACCCAGGCCCGCCGGAAGCTGCCCGATGGCCGGTCGGAAATGGTGCCCACCACGGCTCTGCGCGCCGGCGACCGGATCGAGCTGCTGGCCGGCGACCGGGTGCCCGCCGACGGGATCGTGCTGGCCGGCGGGGCCAGCCTGGACATGGCCTCGCTGACCGGCGAGTTGGTGCCGGTCGATGTCGGCCCCGGCAATCCGGTGCTGGCCGGCGGCATCAACACCAATGGCCGGCTGGAAGTGGAAATCACCCGCACCGGATCCGAAACGACCCTCGGAAAGATCATCCGCCTGATGCGCACCGCCGAGCGCGCCAAGCCGCCGGTCAGCCGGCTGCTGGAACGCTATGCCGGGCACTATACCGGGCTGGTGCTGCTGATCGCCGCCGGCACCTGGTTCGCCTCCGGCAACACCGCCGCCACGCTGGCGGTTCTGGTCGCCTCCTGCCCCTGCGCGCTGGTGATCGCAGCACCCGCCACCGCCATCGCCGCCATCGCGGTGGCCGCGCGGCACGGCATCCTGATCAAGGGCTCCGCCTTCCTGGAACGCCTCGCCGAGGTCACCTGCGTGGTCTTCGACAAGACCGGCACGCTGACCACCGGCGAGCTGACCCTGGTGGCCGCCCTGCCGGTAGATGCGGACGGCAAGGAGGATCTGCTGCGCCTGGCCGCCTCGCTCGGTGCCGCCAGCCTGCATCCGGTCAGCCGCGCCGCCGCGCAGGCGATCCCGCCAGCGGAACGCCTGGCGCTGGCGCATATGCGCGAGCTCAGCGGCTTCGGCGTCACCGCCGAGATCGACGGCGTGCAGGCGGCGCTCGGCCGCCCCGACCTGTTCGCCGGCCTCGGCGTCGCCACCCCGCCGCCCCCTGTACACGATGGCCCGATCGCCGGGGTGTGCGCGAACCAGATATTCCTCGGCTGGCTGCTGTTCGCCGACCGGCCGCGGCCGGAATCCCGCGCCGCGATCGAGGATCTGCGGCATCTCGGCCTGACGCGCCAGATTCTGCTGACCGGCGACCGCCTGGCCGTGGCCCGGCAGATCGGCGGCGAACTCGGCATCGACGATGTCAGCGCCGAAGCCCTGCCGGAACAGAAGATGCAGCGCGTGCTGGCGGAAATCGATGCCGGCTACCGCCCGCTGGTGGTCGGCGACGGCATCAACGACTCCCTGGCGCTGAAGGCCGGCGCGGTCGGCATCGCCATGGGCGCGCAGGGCACCGACGTGGCGCTGGCTTCCGCCGACCTCGTGCTGATGACCAGCGATCTGCGCCGCCTCGGCACCTGCATCCGCCTCAGCCGCGCCTGCCGGCGCACCATCCACGTCAATGTCGCCGTGGCACTCGGTTGGACCGTTCTGCTGGTGGCGCTGGCCGCCGCCGGGCTGCTGGGCGCCGGCGGCGCCTTGATCGCCGCGCTGCTGCACAATCTCAGCACCTTCCTCGGCCTCGGCAATGCCGGGCGGCTGCTGCTGTTCGACGAAACCGGCGCCGAACCGGCTCAGCGCCTGCCGAGCGCGTGACGGAACCACACGCCGGAGGCCACCGCCGTGACCAGCGTCGTGCCATAGACCACCAGCGCCACGGCGAGGGCGACGAACACCCATTCCAGCGAGCCGGTCAGGCGCAGCGCCAGCCAGCCGCCGCCGACCGCGATGACCATGCGCAGCAGCCCGGACAGCAGCGGCCACATCAGCCGCCCCGCGCCCTGCGAGGCGAAATACAGCGACAGGCCGAGCCCGAAGAAACCGTAAAAGGGTCCTACCCGCCGGAGATACGCCGTCCCCGTCGCCAGCATGTGCGGATCGCTGTCGAACAAACTCAGCCAGGCATGCGGCCAGATTGCCGCCGCGACGCCGACGGTTTCGGTCAACGCGAAGGCCAGCGCCCCGCCGGTCAGCGCGATGCGCAGCGCCCGCTGCGGCTGCCCGGCGCCGATATTGGTGCCAACCAGCGCCACCAGCGGCGCACCGAGGCCGAACACCAGGGGAATGAGCAGATATTCCAATCGTGAACCGGTGCCGTAGCCGGCCAACGCGTCCGGGCCCGCCGCGGCGCCCACCAGCGCGGTCGTCAGCGCGACGGTCAGGCTGGTCTGGAACGTGCTGACCGAACCCACGGCGCCGACGCGCAGGATGTCCGCGAATAACGGCCAGCGCAGAGGCAGCCGCCTCGGCCGCACCAGGCTGCGGCCGGAGAGCACGTACCAGGCCAGCACGGCGCCGGTCATCGCGGTGGTCAGCACCACCGCCAGGCCGCCGCCGGCGATGCCGAAGGCGGGGATGGGGCCATAGCCGAAAATCAGCAGCGGCGAGAGCGGCACCAGCAGTACCACACCGACGCAAATGGCCGCCGAGGGCACGAACATGTTGCCGGTGCCGCGAATGATGCTGGCCAGCGCGTTCATCAGCCAGACCAGCACGGTGCCGGCGAACACCACGTTTGAGTATCGCAGCGCGGCGTCCAGCGATCCGCCCTCCCCGCCCATGGCGCGATACAGCCAGGCGCCGCCCAGCAGGAACAGCGCGGAGAACGCGATGCCCAGCGCCGCGTTGATCAGGATCGCATGCACCACCAGCGCATCGGCGTCATCCCGCCGCCCGCCGCCCAGCGCGCGGGCGATGGCCGAGGAGATGCCGCCGCCCATCGCCCCGCCCGACAGCATCTGCATCATCATGAAGCCCGGGAACACCAGCGCCATGCCCGCCAATGCGTCCGTGCCCAGGCGAGAGACCCAGAATGTCTCGATCAGCCCGGTGGAGGCCTGCGCCGACATCACCAGCACATTCGGCCAGGCCAGGCTCAGCAGCGTCGGCACGATCGCGCCGTGCAGCAATCGCCGGGTGCGCGGGCTCATCGGCGCCGGCTGCGAGAGGCCGGCCGGCCCGGCCGCCGGCGCGGCGAGTTCCATTTTCATGGCCGGCCGCCGGACCGGAAAACAAAGCCGGCAGCCGATCCCGACGCGATGGCGAGCTTCCTGGGGTGCATGGCGTGTCCTGCGGTATTAACTATTATGATGATAGTTAATACCGCGGCCGGCATCCGTCAATGCCGGAATGACGATCCCGACAGATTGCGCCCGGCTACCCCCTGACCGGCGCGGCTCCCCGCGGCGCGCGCAAAGCCGGCAACGTGTGCGCCGTCACCGGCGGCGGCGGCGATGCATAGGCCGCGACCTCCACCAGGCAGGTCTGCGCCGCGCAGCCCTGTGACAGGCCGGAGGCGCCGCGATCCAGGGTCAGCACGTTCGGGTTGCCGTGCTTTTCCGGCCCGTTGCCGCCTTCGCCATGCTCCCCCGGATCGAACCAGGCCCCCGTGGACAGGCGCGCGATCCCTGGCGCGATCTCCTCGCTCGGGACAGCGGCGGCCAGGCAGCGGCCACGATCGTTGAAGATCTCCACCACCTGCCCGTGCACGATACCGCGCGCGGCGGCGTCCGCCGGGTTCAGGAATACCGGCTCGCGCCCATCGATCTTGCCGGCCAGGCTGTGCGGGCTGTGATCCAGTTGCCCGTGCAACCGCCTTGCCGGCTGGTCGGATATCAGATGCAGCGGATACCGCGCCGCCAGCTTCGCACCCAGCCACTCGGCCGGCTCCAGCCAGACGGGATGGCCGGGGCAATCCGCGATCCCGAAGCCGGCGACGGTCGCGGAAAAGATCTCGATCCGGCCCGACGGCGTGCTCAGCCGGTGCCGCTCGGGATCGCGGCGGAACGCCTCCAGCAGGATCCTCGGCTGGTCCTGGGCGGACAGGTCGATCAGCCCGGCATGCCAGAACGCCTCGAACGACGGCAGGTCGATGCCCACGCGGCGGGCGCGAACGGCGCTTTCCGCATACAGCCGCTCCAGCCAGCCGCGCTCGTCGAGCCCCTCGGTATAGGCCTCCCGCGTTCCCAGCAATTCCGCCAACCCGGAGAAGATCGCGTAATCGTCCCGCGCCTCCGCATTCGGCTCCGTCACCTTCTGCATGGCGATGAGATGCCCCTCAAGCGTGGCATGGCCGATGTCATTGCGCTCGAGCGAGGTGGTCGCGGGCAGCACGATATCGGCGTGTTTCGCCGCCGCGGTCCAGGTACCTGCTCGTGCACGATGATGCTGTCGGGCAATTGCCAGGCCCGGCGCATCCGGTTCAGGTCCTGGTGATGATGGAACGGGTTGCCGCCGGCCCAGTAGATCAGCCGGATCTCCGGATAGGTCAGGGTCTCGCCGTTATAGGTGAAGGTCTCGCCCGGATGCAGCAGCATGTCGCTGATCCGCGCGACCGGAATGAAGTCGCGCACGCCGTTGCTGCCCTGTGGCAGCACCGGGCCGCCGAAGCGCGGATGCGCGCTGCCCAGAGCGTTCATCGCCCCGTAGCCGACCCCGAAGCCGCCGCCGGGCAGCCCGATCTGGCCGAGCATGCAGGCCAGGGTGATCACCATCCAGAACGGCTGCTCGCCATGCGTGGCGCGCTGCAAGCCCCCAGGCGACGTTGACGATGCTGCGGGTCGCCGCCAGCTCCCGCGCCAGCGCCACGATCCTGCCGGCGGGAACCCCGGTGATCGCCGCCGCCCAATCCGGCGTCTTCGCCTGCCCGTCGGCGGCACCCAGCAGATAGGGCCGAAACCGGTCGTAGCCGGTGCAGTAGCGCTCCAGGAACGCCGCATCGGCCAGACCCTCGGTCTCCAGCACATAGGCCAGCGCGAGCATCAGCGCGGTGTCGGTGTTGGGGCGGATCGGGATCCATTCCACCTCCCCGCCGGTCTCGAGATTGTCGCGGACCGGGCTGATATTGATGAAACGCGCCCCCGCTTGCGCCATGGCGCGCAGCCCGGCGCGGACCCGGTGATCCCCTGCCCCGCCGGAGGAAATCTGCGTGTTCTTCAGCGGCACGCCGCCGAAGCTCACGAACAGCCCGGTGTGCCCGGCCAGCACGTCCCAGGACGTGTGGCTCGCCTGCAGCTCGTCCATATGCGCCACGACATGCGGGGTGATCACCCGCCCGGCGCCCAGGCTGTAGCTGTCGACATGGCGGACATAGCCGCCCAGCGTGTTCAGGAAGCGGTGCACCTGGCTCTGCGCGTGATGGAACCGCCCGGCGCTGGACCAGCCATAGGAACCGCCGAAGATCGCCGTGTTGCCATGCTGCGAGCGCACCCGCTGAAGCTCCGTCGCCACCAGGGAGAGCGCGACCGGCCAGTCCACCTCGACGAAATCGTCCCGCCCACGCCGCTCGGTCGCGGCTCCGGGGCCGTGCTCCAGCCAGCTCCGCCGAACCGCGGGACGGCGCACGCGCAGCCGGGTGACCGCGTCATCCAGTTGATGCAGGCCGATCGGCGACGGATCGGGATCGCTGCGCATCCCGACCAGCCGGGGCTTGCCGTCCGCGTCGCGCTCGATTTCGTAAATGCCCCAATGCTGGGCAGTGTAGCGGGGGGCAGTGTAGCGGGGCCGCGCGGCGCTTTCGTTCATAACGCCGCGGCCACGGCGGGATTGAAGGACAGGTCGAATCCGGCCGCCGCATCCTGTGTCGCCGGCAGCACGCCGGCCTTCAGGTAGCCGTCCACGGTTGCCTGCTGGTCGGCGATCATGCGCGCGTCGATCAGCGCGGGGGTGAAGCCGCGCGCCTTCAGCGTCAGCAGCGCGACGCTTGGCGTGACGCGCGTCTCCTCCGCCCAGACCTTCGCATAGGCGTCGATTTCCGCCAGCCCCCAGAGCTGGGCCTTGACCAGCCGGGTGGTGTAGTCGGCCAGCAGATCGCGCCTGGAGGCGATGGCCGCCTCGGTTGCCACGTTATAGCTCAGCCCGCTCATCAGCCCGCGCCCGTCCATCAGGATGCGGGCGCCGCCCTGCTCCACCGCCATGAAGATGTACCTGGCTCCAGGTCGCCCAGGCGTCGATCGACCCGGATGCCAGGGCCGCGCGCGCATCCGCCGGCTGCAGGAAGGCGAGCTGCACGTCGCGCACCGTCATGCCGTTGCGCTCCAGCGCCGCCAGAACCAGGAAATGCCCGACGGAGCCCTTGCCGGTGCCGATCCGCTTGCCTTTCAGATCCTTGAAGCTCTGATACGGAGTGCCGGCCGGCACCACGATGGCGGTGCTTTCGCCGCTCGAGCGCGTGGCGGCGATCGCCTTCACCGGCATGCCGGCGGCGCGCGCGAAGGCGAACGGCGCATCGCCGACGCCGCCGCAATCGATGGCCCCGGCGTTCATCGCCTCCAGCAGCGGGGCGGCGGCGGGGAACAGCACCCACTCGATGCTGTAGGGCAGGTCCTTCAGCACCCCGGCAGCCTGCATCAGCGCCTTCGCCCCGCCGCGCTGGTCGCCGACGCGCAGCACGCCCGCCAATCCCGCAGTGGCCGGTCCCGCCGCCGCCGCGCCCAGCATCAGGGCGGCCGGCACGGCCATCAGCTGCCTCCGGCCCAGCCGCAAGCGCGGCAGAACCCTGTCGGAAAGCCCATCCATCATGCGCTGCTCCATGGCCGGCGCCTGCGGCACCGCCGGTTAAGACGATCAGTTATACGATCAATGAGTGTGATATCAGGCAATCAACGTATTAAACATTGACTATCGGCACAAGCCGGGGGAATCATGGACCTCATATCCGGATCGCAATACGCTCATCCGTCAGTCTGGCAGGAGTTTCCCATGGCCGTCGAATTCATCGGCATGATCGCCGCCGAGGCAAAGTCCGAGATCCACCCGCCCCAGGGCCCGGTGATCGATCCCGACTATATCGCCCGCTTCGCCCAGGCGCACGAGGCGGCCGGTTTCGACCGCGTGCTGATCGCGCATAACTCCTCGGATGCCGACGCCGTGCTGGTCGCCACCCACGCCGCCCAGCACACCAAGACGCTGGGCTTCATGATCGCCCACCGGCCCGGCTTCATCGCCCCCACCTACGCCGCAAGGCTGTTCGCCACCTTCGACGTGTTCTCCGGCGGGCGCGGCGGCATCCACATCATCTCCGGCGGCGACAGCGTGGAGCAGCGCCGGGACGGCGATTTCCTGAACCATGAGGAACGCTATCGGCGCACCGATGAATATGTCGGCCTGCTGCGCCAGACCTGGACCGCCGAAGCGCCGTTCAGCCACAAGGGGCCCTATTACCAGGTGGAAAACGCCTTCGCCCGGGTCAAACCGGTGCAGAAGCCGCATATTCCAATCTATTTCGGCGGCTCCTCGGACATCGCCATCGAATTCGCCGCCAAGCACGCGGACATCTACGCCTTCTGGGGCGAAACCCTGGACCAGGCGCGCGAAACCATCGGCCGCGTCCGTGCCGCCTGCGCCCGCATCGGCCGCGCGCCGGACAGCATCCGCTTCAGCCTGTCGTTCCGCCCTGTGCTGGCCGACACCGAAGCCGCCGCCTGGCAGCGCGCCGACCGCATCATCGAGCGCATCCGCGACCTGCGCGGCAGCGGCGTCGGCCGGGTCAACGCCAAGCCGGAGAGCATCGGCTCCAAGCGCCTGCTGGAAGCCGCCGCGGGCGGGAAGGTGCGCGACAAGCGGCTATGGACGGAGGTCGCCGCCGCCGTCGGCGCCGGCTCCAACACCACGTCCCTGGTCGGCACGCCGGAACAGGTGGCGGAATCGCTGCTGGAATATCACGCGCTGGGGATCACGACCTTCCTGATCCGCGGCTTCGACCCGCTGGACGACGCCACCGATTACGGCCGCCATCTGCTGCCGATCGTCCGCGCCGCCGTCGCCAACGCCCCGCTTTCCACCGCGGCGGAGTAGCCGCGGGGGATTGCAACGATGCTCGACCGTCTCTCCACCGCCGACAGCGACCTGATCGGCCGGATCGCCGCGACTGCGCCCGCGCATGACCGTGACGCCAGTTTTCCGCATGACAGCCTCCAGCACCTGCGTGCCGCCGGGCTGCTGGCCCTCAGCGTGCCGCGGCAATATGGCGGGCAGGAAATCGGCCTGCGCGAGGCGACCGCCCTGGTGACCTCGGTCGGCAGCGCCTGCGCCTCCACCGCGCTGGTGCTGGCGATGCAGTGCCTGCAGCACAATGGCATCGCGCGCAATCCGCGCTGGCCGGCGCATCTGCGCGAACGCGTCGCCCGCACCGCCGTGCAGGACGGCGCGCTGATCAACGCCCTGCGCGTGGAGCCGGCACTCGGCACGCCGGCGCGCGGCGGCCTGCCGGCAACCATCGCCCGGCGCACGCCGGATGGCTGGAGCCTGTCCGGCCACAAGATCTACGCCACCGGCATTCCCGGCCTGACCTGGCTGCTGGTCTGGGCGCGCACCGACGATCCGGAGCCGCTGGTCGGCACCTGGCTGGTGCCGGCCCAGTCCGCCGGCCTGCGGGTGGTCGAGACCTGGGACCAGCTCGGCCTGCGCGCCTCCGGCAGCCACGATGCCATCTTCGAGAACGTCACGGTGCCGGCCGACCATGCGGTGGACATCCGCCGCCCGCGGGAATGGGCCGAGCGCGATCCCGCCGTCGCCGGCTGGAACGCATTGCTGATCTCGTCGGTCTATAACGGCGTGGCGCATGCGGCGCGCGACTGGCTGCGCGGCTTCCTGCACAGCCGCGTCCCGGCCAATCTCGGCGCCTCCCTCGCCACCCTGCCGCGCATGCAGGAGGCGCTCGGCGCGATCGAGGGCCGGCTGCTGGTCAACACCCGCCTGATCGCCGGGGCGGCGGCGGAAATCGACGCCGGCACCCAGATGTCCGGCGCCCAGATGCCCGACACCAATACGATCAACCTCATCAAGACCGCGGTGTCGGACAACGCCATCGCCGCGGTGGAGCAGGCGGTGCAGCTCGGCGGCAACCACGCCCTGTCGCGCGCCAATCCGCTGGAACGGCATCTGCGCGACGTGCTGTGCGCGCGCATCCACACGCCGCAGCCGGACATGGCCCATCTCGCCGCGGGACGCGCCTCGCTGGGGCTCTGAACGCCGATCAGGTGGATACGGGTCAGCCGGACGCCGGCTGGCTCAGCTTGAAATCCACCATCATGTCGTTGCCCAGCCGCTCCAGCTCCCGGCGCAGCGCCTCGGTCCCGATCGCGGCGGGCACGCGCAGCCGGGCCTCGGCGCGGAACATCGTCTCCCCGGAGAACGAGCCGCTGAGGATATTGGTGGTCAGTTCCTCGATGTTCACGCCGGAGGCGGCCAGCACCCGGGTGATGTCGCGGATGATCCCCGGCCGGTCCTGGCACACGAGGTCGAGCACCAGCAGCGCGTCGCTCGCCGGCGGGGGAACACCCGGCCCGTTCCCGGGGGCGGCGTGATGGATCAGCACCTGCAGCCCCTCGGCGCGCAATGCCTCCAGCGAGCCGGCCAGCGGCTGCACCTCCTCGTCGCCGATGCTGACCAGCACGATGCCGGCGAACTGGCCCGCCAGATGCGTCATCCGGCTTTCCAGCCAGCTGCCGCCCCGGGCGGCCACCTGCTCGGAAAGCCGGCTGACCAGCCCGGGACGGTCCGGCCCGACCAGGGTCAGGATAAGCGATGCCATGTGGATGCCTCTTTGCCGCGTGCTGCTATGGTGCCCCGAACGGGCCGGCGCCGGCAACGGTGCCGTCCGCCCGGGAATTGCCGGATGGGGGAGCGCGCATGGCCGACACGACGAGAACCCTGCTGCTGACCGGGGCCAGCCGCGGCATCGGCCACGCCACGGTGAAAAGCTTCGCGCGCGCCGGCTGGCGGGTGCTGACGGTCTCGCGCCAGGCCTTTTCCAAGGAATGCCCCTGGCCCGGCGGCGAGCAGAACCACATCCAGCTCGACCTCGCCGACCCCGAACGGCTGCCGGCGGCGATCGCCGACATCCAGTCCCGGCTCGGCCACGGGCAGCTGCACGCGCTCGTGAACAACGCGGGAATATCGCCCAAGGACGAGGATGGCGGCCGGCTCGGCGTGCTGAACACCGAGGCCGAGCTGTGGCGGCACGTGTTCCAGGTCAATCTGTTCTCCACCGCGCTGCTGGCGCGCGGCCTGTTCAACGAGCTGCGGGAAGCCGGCGGCTCGATCGTCAACGTGACCTCGATCGCCGGTTCGCGCGTGCACCCCTTCGCCGGCGTCGCCTACGCGGCGTCCAAGGCCGCCCTGGTCGCGCTGACGCGGGAGATGGCGCATGATTTCGGCCCGCACGGCGTGCGCGTGAACGCGATCTCGCCGGGGGAGATCGATACCGCCATGCTGTCGCCGGGCACCGCGGGCCTGGTGGAGCGGCAGATCCCGATGCGCCGCCTGGGAACGCCCGACGAGGTGGCGCAGACCATCCTGTTCCTCTGCACGCCCGCCGCCTCCTACATCAACGGGGCGGAAATCCATATCAACGGCGGCCAGCACGTCTAGGCCGGATCGCCGCCATCCAGCCCCACGCACCCAGCCCGCGTAAATATTTGTCCACATGCCTTGCCTTTCGGCGCAGAACCTGAGACTTCCAGAGACTACGCAGGCACCGGCCGACAAGGGCGCCGCGAAATTGGTTTCGAGGGGAAACAAAACGACCATGAAGACGCTGGAACAACGCACGATCGCGAGGGTCTCACGGAGGCTAATTCCGTTCCTGATACTGTGCTATTTCGTTGCCTATCTCGATCGGGTGAATGTCAGCTTCGCCGCGTTGACGATGAACCAGGACCTCGGCATTTCCGCGTCCAGCTACGGATTCGGCGCCGGCATCTTCTTCATCGCCTATTTCATTTTCGAGGTGCCATCGAACCTGATGCTGGAGCGGTTCGGCGCGCGCAAATGGATCGCGCGCATCATGTTCTCCTGGGGCATCCTCTCCGGCGCGATGGCCTTCATCGGCGGGGAGACCGGGTTCTACATCGTGCGCGTGCTGCTCGGCATCGCCGAGGCCGGCTTCTTCCCCGGCATCATCTTCTTCCTCACGCTGTGGTTCCCCGCCGCCTACCGGGCGCGGATCGTCGGCATGTTCATGGCCGCCATCCCGCTTTCCACCGTCATCGGCGCGCCGATCTCCGGCCTGCTGCTCGGACTGGATGGCTGGCTCGGTTTCAAGGGCTGGCAGTGGCTGTTCCTGATGGAGGCCGCGCCGGCGGTGATCCTGTCGGTGGTGGTGTTCTTCTACCTGACGGACAGCCCCGCGCAGGCACGCTGGCTGCCCGCCGATGAGCGCGACTGGCTGGTCAACCGCCTGGCCCTGGAGCGCAGCAAGCGGGAGGCGGTGCACAGCCACAGCGCCCTGCAGGCCATCCTGGACCCCAAGGTGCTGGCGCTCGGCCTGGTGTATTTCGGCGCCGTCGCCACCAATTACGGTCTGAGCTTCTTCCTGCCGCAGATCGTCAAGGCATTCGGCCTGTCGAACCTGCAGACCAGCCTGGTCTCGGCACTGCCCTATGTGGTCGGGACCTTCGCCATCGTGTGGTGGGGACGGCGTTCGGACGCCCGGCTGGAGCGGCGTTTCCACACCGCCTTCCCGATCTTCGTCGCCGCCGCCGGGATCGCGGTCTCCACCGTGCTGCCCGATCCCACGCTGAAGATGATCGCGCTCAGCATCGCCGGCTTCGGCATCTTCGGCTGCCTGTCGGTATTCTGGACCTTGCCGACCGCGTTCCTGTCCGGACCGGCGGCGGCGGCCGGCATCGCCGCCATCAACTCGATCGGCAACCTGGCCGGGTTCGCCGGCCCCTATGCGATGGGCTTCATCAAGGACCGCACCGGCAGCTTCAACGGCGGCCTGCTCGCGCTGTCCGCCGTCGGCTTCATCGCCATGTTCGTCGTGCTGATCCTGCGCCACGACAGCACCCTGGAGAAGATCCCGCACGCCGAGCTCGTCCGCCACTGACCGCCGCCTGCCGCGCCCTTCCGTAAAGGGCGCGGCAAGGACCACCCTTTCAAACCGCGCTCAACCGCGCCAGAACGGCTTGTTCAGCTCATATTCCAGGACCGAACGCGAAATGCCGGCATCGTGCAGGTCGCGATCGTCCCATTTCGCCAGCTGCTCGCGGTCATAGGCCCGGGAGCGCCATAGCGCGAACAGCGCGCGCAAGCGGGCGAACGGCGTGCTGTGGGCAAGGCTGGCCATCGGGTGGAAGGCAATGGTTGTCACCATGATCTCCATCGCAGTTCGGGCGCCATCGCCCGTAACCCCAATGTGCGATCGGCATTGACATCATGCAAATCGATGTTTGATATTCTGAACATCGTTTTCATCGATGGATGATACGCCGGTGAACCTCGCCGCGATCGACCTCAACCTGCTCGTCGCCTTCGAAGCCCTGATCGCCGAGCGCAGCGTCACCCGCGCCGGCCAGCGGATCGGCCTCGGCCAGCCGGCGATGAGCGCCGCCCTGGCCCGGCTGCGGCTGATCTTCAAGGATGAGCTGCTGGTCCGCGTGCCCGGCGCCCCGATGCGCCCGACCAGCAAGGCGGTGGCGCTGCACCGCCCGGTCAGCGAAATCCTCGCCCAGGTGCGCCAGGTGTTCGACGCCCAGGCCGGCTTCGATCCGGCCCAGGCGCGCGCGGTGTTCCGCATCGCCACCAGCGACCATCCGGGGACCCTGGTGCTGCCGCGCTTCCTGGAGATGCTGTCGCGGGAGGCACCGGGCATCGATATCCGCCAGCACGCGCTCGACAAGCGAGATGCCTTCGACCTCGTGGACCGCGGCGAGATCGACCTGCTGATCGGCTCGTTCCGCAACGTCCCCAAGCGCATCCGCCGCCAGCGTCTCTACACCGATGGCTATGTCTGCATCGTCCGGCGCGACAACCCGCATCTGTGCGAGCGCGGACGGATGACCCTCGATGCCTATACCGCCGTCCCGCATGTGCTGGTGACCCTGGCCGCCGACGACCGCGGCGTGGTGGACGAGGCGCTCGGCAAGCTCGATCTGCGCCGCCGCGTCGCGGTCACGGTATCGGATTTCCACCTCGCGCCGCGCATCGTGGAGCGGACCGACATGATCGGCCACCTGCCCCGCCGGATTGCCGCCGAGCTGGTGCGCAACTTCAACCTGATCGTGCTGCCCCCGCCGCTGGAACTGCCCGCCTGGAACGTGGACCTGTTCTGGGGCGGCGTGTCCGACGCCGAACCGGGTGCGATGTGGGTCCGCTCCCGCCTGTTCGACATCGGCCGGCAGATCGAGGGCGAACCCTAGCTCCTACGCCGCCTCCAGCTCGGCCTCCGCCTGCATCGCGATGGTACCCTGCGGCGTCACCGCCCAGACCTGCGCCGCCCTGCCGCCCTCGGCCAGCCTTCCCACCACGGTGAACGGCGCCACGTCGAACAGCGGCGCACGCGCCCGCATCGAAAAGCTGGCGATGCGCATCCCCTTCGCGTTGTCGCGCAGCAGGTCGAGCAGGCATTGCTGCGAGAACGGGCCATGCACCACCAGCCCCGGATAGCCTTCGGTCTGCATCGCATAGGGCCGGTCGTAATGGATCCGGTGCGGATTGAACGTCAGCGCGGAATAGCGGAACAGCGTGACGGAATCGGGCGCCCAGACGCGGCGCCAGGGCGTATCCGCCGGCGGCTCCTCGCGCCTGGGGATGCCGCTGGCCGCGCCCGGCGCCACCGCCTCGCGAAACACCGTCTGCTGCTCCTCGGTCAGCGCCAGGCCGCGCGGCGTGTAGATGCGCCTGGTCTGCACCGCCAGGATCAACGCGCCGGTGCTGCCCTGGCGCAGCTGCACGTCGGAGAACTCGGTCTCCCGGCGCAGCGCATCGCCGACCAGGATCGGCGCATGGAACACCAGCCTGGCGCCGGCATACATCCGCCGCGGCAGCGGCATCTCCGGCAGCACGCCGAAGCCGGTCGGCGCGCCATCCGCGCCCAGCGTGTCGCGCCGTGCCGCGCCCGGGAAATAGGCCAAATGCCAGCCCGGCGGCACCGCCTCCCCGCGCGCCGGCGCCGCCTCCTCCCGGTCGAACGTGACGGCCATTCCACGCAAAGGTGCGGCCGTCGCCTCGTCCTCGTCGACGATCCTGCGGCCCAGCCCGGCACGCAATGCGTCCATATCGATCCCGTCCATGGCGTTTCCCTCTATGCGTTGGCACCAGTCTAGCCGACATCGCGCGGACGGATAGCCGCGCCCCGCCCCGAAAACCGGTTGCGCTGCCCGCGCGGACAAGGCAGCGTTGACCATCACCGGCAAAATTGCCGGGGCCGGGGAAACAACAGCCAGGAACCTGCGCGCAATCGCCCTGCGGCGCCGCGCAAGCAGACACGGAGAGCACCGAGATGGACGCACCCTCCGCCGCAAGCCTCGTCGATTACGAGTGCAACGACCACGTCGCCATCATCGCCATGAACCGGCCGGACAAGCTGAACGCGGTCAGCGACGAGATGGTCCGCCAGCTCATGGAGGCGATGCGCCGCTTCGATACCGATCCGGACGCCTATGTGGCGATCCTCTGCGGCCGCGGGCGGGCGTTCTCCACCGGCGCGGACGTGCAGCAGCGCCAGCTGCGCACCCGGGAAGAACTGGAAAGCCTGGGCGGCCCGCAGGGCTGGGGCGCCAACTCCAACGATCTGCTCTCCCGCGCGGTGCACTGGAAGCCGGTGATCGCGGCGACGCATGGCCACGTGCTCGGCCTGGCGCTCGGGCTGGCGCTTGATTGCGACCTGATCGTTGCCGAGGCGGGCACGAAATTCCAGTTGACCGAAACCTCGCGCGGCCTCGGCGGCGGCAAGCAATGGGCGCAGCTGCATTTCCGCGGCGCCGGCGCCTTCGGCGACGAAATCGCCCTGACCGGCCGCGTCTTCACCGCCGAGGAGGCGCTGGCCGCCAACTTCATCAACCGCGTCGCGCCGAAGGGAAAGCACATTGAGGTCGCACGGGAACTGGCGGCGCAAATCGCGCAAAACCCGCCGCTGTCGGTGCGCGCGACGGTGCGCACGCGCCGCTGGTTCCTGACCGAGCTGACGCGGGAGGCGCATTTCCAGGCCCAGCCGATGAAGCTATACCTGACCGAGGATTTCCATGAAGCCGCCCTGGCATTCAAGGAAAAGCGCAAGCCCCGCCCCTTCAAGGGTCGCTGAAGACGACTGGACGGCCGATGATCGAGTGCATCAATGCGGTTACCCTGGCCACGCGCGACATGGCACGCGCGGTGGCGTTCTACCAGGCGCTGGGTTTCGACCTGCAGTTTCGGCGGCGCCGATGCCGGCTTCACCAGCTTCCATGCCGGGCAGAGCGCGCTGAACCTGCGCGCCGCCGCTCGAACCGGCCTGGACCCCGCTCGCGCGCATCATCTTCTGGGTCAGCGATGTCGATGCCCAGCACGCCCGCATCGTCGCGGCCGGCCTGAAGCCGGAATTCACCCCGCGCGACGCCTCCTGGGGAGAGCGCTATTTCCACATCACTGACCCCGACGGCCACGGCCTGAGCTTCGCCAAAAAACTCCAGCCTTCCTAGCAAGCCCCCCGGGTGCAATGCCCTTCGCATTGCACCTCTTAGCAAACCAAGGCGTGCAATGCCCGTCGCTTTGCACCTTGGCGCATTGCAGCTTGGCTCACCCGGAACTCCGGAACCCCTGAACAGCCGGGATCAATCCCGCATCCGTCTCAGAACGCGCATCACGAGAATTCGTCGCATTTTCCGAGACGGCCCTGACGCCGGATGCAGGCGCCGCCGTCCTTTGCGGCACAGCCGGCGCCGCCGACAAGGCCTCCTGCATCATTCCGGCCGCGCCATGTTCGGCCCGCGCGGCGTGATCGGCCTTTTCCGCGTCCGCCTCCACCACCCGCCGCGCCGCCTGCAATTTCAGCAGCAGGCGCAGCGATGATTTCGCCTCCCGCATCAGGCTCATCGCCTGCGCCCGGCATTTATACGCGAACTCGATCTCCCGCCGCTTCTCCTTCGCCAGCCGCAGGCAATCCAGCGCCCAGGCATCCGCCGCGACGAATTGCGCCGCCAACCGCCCCTCGGCCGCGTTCTCCGGCCGCAGCGCCGCCACCGCCGCCATGGCTGCCCGATCCCGCCGCGCCTCATCGGCCGGATTGTCCGTCATTGGCGGCGGCAAGGCGCCCCTGAGAACCAGGATGATCTCGGCAAACGCCTCCCGCGGCAGCGATTGCGCCAAATCGGGATGCGGGTCTGGCTGTGTATCGGAAAATGCGTCCATCACGTTAGTATAATGTTATTTCATCTGACTGGCAACCGCGAACAGAACCCGGGCGAAATCATATCACGCCGTCACGCTTCAGATCGTCGATCTCGCCGCGGCTCAACCCCAGCCACCCGCCATAAACCTCCTCGTTATGCTGCCCCAACCCCGGGCTCGGCGTCGCCGCGGCAATGCCCGTCTCGTGCAGCCGGATCGGCGTCGTCGGCAGCACCACACGGCCGAGATCGGGATGCTCGACCCATTCCAGCATCCCCCGCCCGTGCATGTGCGGATCATGCATCACCTCCGAAACATCGCGCACCGGGGAACTCGGGATACGAAACTTCCGCGCCTGCGCCGCCGCCGCCTCCTTGGTCAATCCGGAAGTCCACTCCGTCACCACCGCATTGGTCTCCGCCAGATGCCGGGACCGGTCATGCATCGTGCGGAACCGCGGATCGTCCAGCAGATCCTCCCGCCCGGCCGCCTTCAGGATGTTGCGCCAATGCTGCTCGGTGCCCGGATGGATCGCCAGCCATCCATCCTTCAGCGGATAGATGCCATACGGCGCGGCCGAGCCGCCGGAATTGTTGCCGGCCCGCTCCGGCACCTTGCCGTTGCGGCTGTAGCTCTCGAACGCCGCCGCCAGCGTGTAGTACACCGCCTCCTCCATGGCGATTTCCACCAGCCGCCCGACGCCGCTGCGGTCGCGCTCGTACAGCGCGGTCACGATGCCGGCATAGAGATGCGTGCCGCCCATGAAATCCGCCACCGTGATCCCGGCCCGCACCGGCGGGCGATCGGCGAAGCCGGTGACGCTCATGATCCCCGACGCCGCCTGCACCGTCAGGTCCATCGCCAGATTGTCCCGGTCCGGCCCGGAGATGCCGTAGCCGGTGCCGGTCGCGTAGATCAGCCGCGGGTTCACCTCGTGCAGCACCGACCAGCCGACGCCCAGCGCATCCATCGCCCCCGGCGCGAAATTCTCCAGCAGCACATCGGCGCGGCGCACCATCTCGAACAGCAATTCCCGCCCGCGCGGCGACTTCAGGTTCAGCGTGATCCCCTGCTTGTTGGCGTTCAGCATGGCAAATGGGAGCGTGCTCCTGCGCCCCGGCGGCGCGCGCTGGCGCAACGGCTCGCCATGCGGCGGCTCCACCTTGATCACCCGCGCCCCGGCCTTCGCCATCAGCACGCTGGCATAGGAGCCCTGGAAGATCTGCCCGAAATCGATCACCGTCACGCCGCCGAGCGGCAGAGGGCGTGCAGCCGGCCCCATATCGGTCATGTCGTGTCGGTCATTCAGTTATGGATCCACTCCCGCATGAACCGGGCATAGCAATCCCGCTCGCCCGGCATCTTCGGCCATCCAGCCAGCAGCCGCACGGTCGCCAGCAGCAGCCGATGGCGCAGATGCGTCGAGTTGTAGCGGTATTCCTCGAAGGTGGAATGGCTGATCTTCTGGTTATGCGGATCGTCCTGGAACTTGCAGGCGGTGATCGCGACATTCGCCATATAGGCATCGAGGTCGCCGCCCGACTGCAGATAGGCGTTGGCGACGGCCGTGCTGTGGCCGATGTCGAAGGCCAGGATCGCCTCGTCCTGCAGCTTCAGCAGCGCCTCCGCCGTCCGGTCCGCGGCATCGAAGGCGGCGAACTCCTGTTCGACCACCGAATGATGGAGCTGGCCGGCCCGCGCCGCATCGTTCACGAAATTCGCCATCAGATACAGGATGCGCGGCTGATACGGGTTGTCGCTGGTCCGCAGCCAGTAATTGGCGGTGTTGCAGTAGTCGAACGGATGCTGCGCGTCGGTGAATTTCCGCGGCACCGTGGTGCGCAGGATCAGCTCGGCGGCGCCGATCTGGATCGCATCCGCCAGGCTCCGGACGGATTTTCCGTTGCGCAAATGTTCTGTGAGCGTGCCCCAGACCGTGCCGATATCGGCCTCCATCAGCAGGCGCACCATCTCCTCCACCTCCGCGGGGGAAAGCGGCGTGGCATTGGTCTGCTTCAGCGTCTTGCCGCCATCCGCGAACGCCTCGGCCATCACCACGCAGGCGGCGTCGTAGACGGAGTAGTACAGCGGCCCCACCGCCATGTCCGGAACGCCGGTATAGAACACGCCATGCGCCCGTTCCCAGCCGATGTAATCGGCCAGATCCACCACGGCGCGGGCCCGCAGCGCCTTGTGCCCGGTATTGCGCGCCTTGCGCCCGATCACCGTGTCCTGCACGTCGATCAGGCCCAGGAACAGCAGATGGTCGCGCAACAAGGGACGCATCGCCGGCTCCGCCGCCAGGCCCAGGAACAGCCCGTAGGACCGCCGCACGTCGCCGCTCATGGTCGCGACCATGTAGGCGTGCAGCCGTTCTTCCGCCGTCCCGGCCTCGATGATCGGCTGCTGGTCCTCGTTCCACACCACCGGCCCGTAGCTCGGCGGCGGCACGTTCATGCCCTTCATCGTTGCATAACGGCCCGGATATTTGCCCAGCAGCTGGTTCCAGATATCGAGCCCGGCCGGCACGTACCAGACGCTCTGCAGCAGCGGCAGCATGCGATACGCCTCCGGCAGATACGGCGTCAGCGCCGCCGAGGTCCGCAGGCCCAGGATCGTGTGGTCGTTGTTGATCAGCGTGATCTGGCCGTCGCGGATATTGATGTGGTTCGGCACCTGAACGAACGGCGCTTCCGCCGCCGTCACGACGCTCAACGCGTCGCCCAGGGAACGGCCATCGCGCCTGACCAGCTGGAAGAACAGATCGGCGGTGCGCGGCTGGTCACGGTCCAGGATGGCGTTGGTGAACCGGTCGACGGCGACGTCCTGACAGATCGCTTCGCGGGTCATTAACATGATCTTCTTCTCCTTGAACTCGTGCGATAGGACGGGCACGACGGCTACAACGGACAGAGACCTCGAAACGAAAGCCTATTCCCCGATCCGGCCACAGGTAAAGGCCAGGCCCGGCGCGGCCTGGAACCACGCGCCGGACCGGTGATAGGATCGGGGCCGTAACCTGGGATCGCCGCGCATGGAATACACACCCCTCGGGCGCACGGAACTGCGCGTCAGCGTCGCGGGCCTCGGCTGCGGCGGCTTCAGCCGGCTGGGGCTCGGCACCGGCAAATCGGAGGCGGACGCGATCGCGCTGATCCGCCAGGCGCTGGACATGGGCGTCAACCTGCTCGACACCGCCGCCAATTACGGCACCGAGGGCGTGGTCGGCGCCGCGATCAGGACGGTGCCGCGCGACAGCGTGGTCATCACCACCAAGGCCGCCATCCATCGCGGCGAGGAGAAACTATCGCCCGAAACCATCGTCGCCAGCCTCGACCGGTCGCTGCACCAACTCGGCACCGACCATGTCGACGCCTTCCTGCTGCACGGCGTCCCGCCCGGCGCCTACGACCACGCCGCCAAGATCATCGCCCCGGCTCTGTTGCGGGAAAAGCGGAAGGGCAAGCTCCGCCATCTCGGCATCACCGAAACCGCGCCCAACGATCCCACCCATGTCATGCTCGGCCGCGCCATGGACGACGATCTCTGGGATGTCGCCATGGTCGCCTTTCATATGATGCACCAGAACGCCCGCGCCACGGTGTTTCCCCACACCCTCCATCAGCGCGTCGGCACGCTGATGATGTTTGCGGTCCGCAACATCTTCTCCCGCCCGGAACGGCTGGCCGAAACCATGCGCGAACTCGCCGAAGCCGGCGAAGTGCCGGACGACCTGGCACGGGCGAAAAACCCGCTCGATTTCCTGATCCATGACGGCGGCGCCAGCAGCCTGACCGACGCGGCCTATCGCTACGTGCGCCACGAACCCGGCGCCGACGTGGTGCTGTTCGGCACCGGCGATACCGGGCATCTGCGCAGCAACATCGCCTCCATCCTCAAGCCGCCCTTGCCGGAAGCGGACCGCCAGAAACTCGCAGCCCTGTTCGGCCGCCTGGTCGGCGTCGGCCTGGACCGCCCGGCGCACGCCACGCCGAGCCCGCCACGGTAAGTTTCCCGGCCGTCATTCGCGTATTGTCAGGAAGCCATCTTCCCGGCACGATCTCCTCCAAGCCGATAACGGATTGCCGCCAAGAAGCACCGCTGGAGGAATACATGTCTCAGACACCGCCCCGGCCCATCGGGATTGGACGCCGCCGCCTGGTTCAGGGCATAGGCGCCGCCGGGCTTACCTCCGGCCTCGCGATGCCCGCGATCGCCCAGAACAAGCCGATCCGCATGGGCTGGATCGCCGCCGTCTCCGGCATGTTCGCCTCCAACGCCCAGGCGCAGGACTGGGGCTTCCACATGACGGTGGCGGACCTCAACGAACAGGGCGGGCTGCTCGGCCGCAAGGTGGAGGTGGTCATGCGCGACAGCGCCGCCGATCCCTCGAAGGCGGTCAGCTTCGCCAAGGAACTCGTCTACAACGAGAATATCGACGTGCTCTGCGGCCCGATCAACAGCGGCGAGGCGCTGCCCACGCTCGGCATCGTCTCCGGCGCCAAGAAGCTGCATCTGATCGGCGGCTCGGTCGAGGAACTGATCGACCCCGTGAAATACCCGCTGGGCTTCCGCAACCTGAACGCGAACGGCCAATGGATCAAAGTGGCCGTCAAGTTCATGGTCGACGATCTGAAGAAATCCAGGATCGCCATCATCAACGACAACACCGGCTACGGCGTGCTGTCGCGCGACACCGTGACGAAGCACCTGGCCGGCTACAACCTCAAGCCGGTCTATACGGCCACGGTCGATCCCAACAAGCCGGATGTCACCGATGAACTGCTGAAGGCGAAGGAGGCCGGCGCCGACGTCATCACCGAATGGTCCAACGCCACCGGCTTCGTCGCCCGCCTGGTCAATGCCCGCGGCGAACAGAACTGGAATGTTCCCATCGTCGGCCACCCCACCATCCTGCAGGAACAGGTCGCCAAGCTGCTGACCAAGCGCGCCTATTGGGACAATGTCTACGGCCTCGGCTACGCGCACGAAATCGTCGATGCCCAGGGCAGGCTGCCGGCCAATGTCCAGGCCTTCATGGACAAACACAAGGACACGATCGGCCCCTACATGGCCGCCGGCCTACCGGCCTTCCTGCAGGGCAACGCGGCGGTCTACATCTACGCCGCCGGTCTGACCAAGGCCGGCGATCCCGATCCGTTCAAGGTCAAGGCGGCGCTGGAATCCATCCCCGTGATCAACGCGCCGTATGGCCCGTTCATCTACACGGCGACGGACCATAACGGCTTCCAGGACGACGGCATCAAGCTGGTCAACGCCAATGCGCAGCTGCCGAATGGCGGCTATCCGCCGGTGAAGATCTCCTGAACCCGGCCACTCCGGTTCAACCGGCGGGGAGTAAGCGAACTTGCTGCTGGTAATCGTCAGCGGGCTGGCGCTCGGCGGCCTCTACGGCATGACCGCGCTCGTCTACAACGTGATGTACTCGACCTCGAAGGTGCTGAGCTTCGGCACCGGCCAGTTCGCCATGGTCGGCGGCATCTGCACCGCCTGGCTGGTGCTAGGCCTGCACTGGCCGCTGTGGATCGGCTTCATCGCCTGCCTGGCCTCCGGCGCGGTGTTCGGCTGGCTGAGCGAGCTCATCGCCGTACGCCGCATCGTCGCCGCGTCCGACGAGCATCTCTGGGTGCTCAGCACGCTGGCGCTGTCCACCATGGTGCAGGAAGCGATGGCCATCTGGTGGGGCACCGACCCGACGCCGTTCCCCCGCGTCTTCCCGCAGGAATTCGCCGGCAGCTTCGACCAGAAATTCTGGTTTCCGCTGATCCTGGCGGTGCTGATGGCGATCGGGCTGGAACAGTTCTACCGCTGCTCGATGATCGGCAAGCTGTTCATCGCCATGTCCGAGGACAGCTTTGCCGCACGCGCCCGCGGCGTTGCGACCGATCGGATGCGATCGCTGAGCTACATACTGGCCGGCATGCTCGGCGCCTTGTCGGGCTTTGCCGGCGGGCAGCTCACCTTCGCCGATTTCGCGCTCGGCACCGCGCTCGGGCTGTCCGGCTTCATCGCGCTGGCCGTGGGCGGGATCGGCAGTTCCGTCGGCGCGCTGGTGGGCGGCGCCATCCTGGGCATGCTGACCTCGCTGACCACGCATTATTTCGGCGCGGAATACCAGAAGACCATCGCCATCGGCCTGCTGATCCTGCTGCTGGTGGTCCGCCCGCAGGGCCTCTTCGGCACCACGCAGGTGCGGCAGGTATGAAACATAACCATGTCCGGCCGCTGATTGTCGGCGCCTTCGCCCTGTTCGCCGCCCTGCTGCCCTTCATCACCGGCAACCTCTATTACCTGCATGTCGCCACCGTCATCGGCGTCTACTGGGTGCTGATCGCCACGCTGAACCTGCTGGTCGGCTTCACCGGCCAGCTCTCGGTCGGCCATGTCGGCCTGCTCGCCATCGGCGCCTATGCGTTCTGCCTGCTGGCCGGCGGACAGGGCTGGAACCCGTTCGTCGCCCTGCTCGCCGGCGGCGCCATCTGCGCCGTGATCGGGCTGATCCTCGGCCTGCCGTCACTGCGCCTGCCCGGCTTCTATTTCGCCATGGCCACGCTCGCCTTCGGCCTGATCGTCAGCGAGCTCGCTTTGGCCGAGCAATGGCTGACCAACGGCAGCGTCGGCATGCCGGCGCCGAGTTTCCCGGCCCCGTTCGATACGCCCTGGGGCTTCTACTGGCTGGTGCTCGGCATCGCCGCCTTCATCACCTGGATGACCGCCAATCTGGCGCGTCTGATGTGGGGCCGCGCCATGGTCGCGCTGCGCGACAGCACGGTGGCGGCCTCCTCGGTCGCGGTGCCGATCTACGCCACCAAGCTGATGGTGTTCGTGTTCTCCGGCTTCACCGCCGGCATCTCCGGCGGGCTGTACGCGACCTCGCAGAGCTACATCACCCCCGACGCCTTCATCGTCAATCTGGGCATCTATTTCTTCGTCGCCATCATCATCGGCGGGCGCGGCGTGATCATCGGCCCGTTCATCGGCGCCGCGGTGCTGGCCGCCATACCGGAACTCGTCGGTCCCCTCGCCAAATACGGCACGTTCTTCTACGGCTTTATTCTGCTGGTTGTCGTGCTGGTCCTTCCCGGCGGCTTCGGTGAACTGATCACCAACCTCGCCGCCAAACTCCGCCGGGAACCGCAGGTCTCCACGAGCATCGAGCCCGACCTCGAAGCCCTGCGCGCCGCCATCCGGGCCAGGCCATGAGCGATCAGCTCGAAGCCCGCGCGGTGACGAAACGCTTCGGCGGTCTGGTCGCGGTGGACGGTGTCTCGCTCGAACTCCGCCCCGGCGAAGTGCACGGCCTGATCGGCCCGAACGGCAGCGGCAAGACCACGCTGCTGAACCTGATCTCCGGCTACTACCCGATCGACGAGGGCGCCATCCGCCTGTCCGGCGCCGATGTCACCCGCCAATCCATCCAGGACCGCGCGCGCAGCGGCCTCGCGCGCACGTTCCAGACGCCGAAGCTGGTGCTGTCGCTGTCGGTGCTGGACAATGCCATGCTGGGCGGCTGGCCGGACGTGCGCTCCGGCTTCCTCGAAACCGCCCTCGCCGCCCCCCGCCCCCTGCGGGAGGAGAGGACCATCCGCGCCCGCGCCGCCACCATGCTGCAGGGCGTCGGCCTCGGTGCCGTGCTGGACCGGCGCGCCGATCTGCTGGAACACACCGCGCAACGCTTTCTGGAAATCGCCCGGGCGCTGACGATGCGCCCCAGATTCATCCTGCTCGACGAACCCGCCGGCGGCCTGACGGTGGCGGAGATCGAACGGCTCGCCGCCATCATCGGCGTCATCCGCGACAGCGGCATCGGCGTGCTGCTGGTGGAGCACCACACCGATTTCGTCTTCCGCGTCTGCGATCGCGTCACCGCCCTCAATCTCGGCCGCCGGATCGCGCACGGCACCGCCGCCGAGGTCCGCAACGACGCCGACGTCATCCGCGTGTATCTCGGCGCATGAACAACCTGCTGGAAATCGAGGACCTGCACGTCGCCTACGGCAAGGCGGAGGTCGTGCACGGCACCAGCCTGACCGTCGGCGAGGGCGAGTTCGTCGCCCTGCTCGGCCGCAACGGCGCCGGCAAGAGCACCACGCTGCACGCAACCTCCGGCCTGATCGCCAAGCGCGGCGGCAGGATCCGCTTCGCCGGCCAGGACATCACCGACGCCACGCCGCGCGACATCGTCCGCGCCGGCCTGGTGCAGGTGCTCGAAGGCCACCGCGTCTTCCATCCGCTGACCGTCGAGGACAACCTGCTGATCGGCACCTACGCCCGCGCCCCCCGCGGCGACCGTTCGAAACTGGACGCGATGTACGCGCTGTTCCCCGAACTCGCCGAACGCCACCAGCAACCGGCCTCCCGCCTGTCCGGCGGCCAGCAGCAGATCCTGGCCGTGGCCCAGGGCATCATCGCCGAACCGCGCCTGCTGATCCTCGACGAGCCATCCGGCGGCCTGGCCCCCCTGGTGATCGACCGCATCCTCGATGTCGCCAAGGAACTGGCCCGCGACGGCGTGGCAATCCTGCTGGTGGAACAACTCGTCGAAAAGGCGCTGGCACATGCCGATCGCTGCTACCTGATGGCAACGGGACGCATCGTCCACGAAGGCCTGGCCAAAAACCTCGCCGGCAGCGACATCCTGCACAGCGCCTACCTCGGCGGGGTTTAGGCCAGGGGCCGGCAAGCAAGATTGGGGCTTTGCCCCAAACCCCAGGAGGCGCGCCGCCCCTCCACCCTGCAAGGGGATGGTCATCCCCTTGACCCCTGTCAGTTTGGTTTGTTGGGAAGAGGGCCATGACGTAGCCCATCAACGGCTATGACGGTTGGGCCCTCTTCTCAACAAACCAGTCCGAGGGGTTGAGGGGACCTGGAGCCACCTTTACCGAACTCGTATGAGCGCCTGTACTCTGGCTCATGGCGATCAGGTCAAGGGATGGCCGGACGCTACCACCGAGGACCGTCAGGAAGGCGCCCGCCTCGCCGATATCGTCGACCAGCACATCCGCTGGCGCCTGTGGCACGGCCAGGTAGAGCGGGCACTCAACCTTATCGGCGACACCCTGGGCTCGCTCGATGCCATAAGACAAACTGCATCGTCCGTAGCCGCGTCGGCGGGCAAGGTAGCCGATGTGCTGCGAGGTCAGACCTACGTGGCCGGGCACGCCAAGCTGATCATCGACTATGCGACGGCCCGGCGTTGTGAGGAGCCGATATCGACAGCCACCACGGAAAGTACCGTGCAGTGGCTGCTGCACCGGCGGATGAACGCCAGCCAACAGATGCGATGGTCCCCACGCGGGGCGCACCTGATGCTCAAGGTCCGGACCTCGGTTGCGAACGGCACGTTCGACCAGGACAGCGCCGCTGCTGAATGGCGGGCCAAGCGTCCCTTCCGCCGAGCCGCTTAACCCCCCAGGTTTTGGACGGTTTCATGCTCAGGCCTCGTCCCTTCTTGAAATGCCCCGCAACATGGTCAGGGCCCGCAATGTCGCCGATCACGTCGAAGCCGCGATAGGGGGGAATGGGCTTTCGCTAACCTTACATGCGGGCAAACTGCCGGCGCTCCTCGCGGACCGCTTCGGCGAAGTCCTTCAATGGATCGGCCCAGTTCCCACCTTTAATCAGCTCGCGCAACTCGGGTACCGTCCGGTTGGGTTCGCAGTAGGCGCTGGTCGCTTCCACCGCCACCTTTTCCGCGCAGACGACGATCAGCGGTGAAGAAATAGCGCGCATGCGGCTGATCATGGCGTAGAGCGAGATAAGCTTTTCGAAGTTCGGCTTGTCGATCACCTGGGCTTCAGCGTAGGCATTCGATGCCGCGGTGATGAAGTCCTCGTAGAGCTCCTGTCTCCGAGATAGCTCTGCAGCGATCCGCTCCACTTTGGCCTGGTAGCGTTGGTTCATCCAGGACGTGAAGCCCGACGTCAGTCCTCCGACCGCGGAGCCCGCCAGCGCTGCGAGTGCCGAGATATAAGCAATATCCATGTCAGGTCTGGGTCCGGTACATAGTAGTTGGGCGTTGGATCGCTACTGAAAGCTCGCAATCGCAGTCCTGAACCGGATCAGCGACACGCCGAAGAATATGATTGCGAAAGCTGCGAGGCTAAGCAGCTGTGGCCAAACTATGTCGAGCCCAGCACCACGGCACAGCACGCCCTGCACGAAGCCGACGTAATGGGGAGTCGGCGTGAACTGCATCACGTTCTGCAGCCAACGCGGTATGCTTTCCAGCGGGGTGGCAGCTCCGGAGAGCAGATCCAACACGATGATGACAGGAATAACCAGCAACCCGAATTGTCCCATGGTGCCGGTGAAGGTGGCAAGCAAGATTCCTAGCGCCCCGACAGAGATCTGGTAGACGATCGTACCCGCGACAAAAAGCAGCATCGAGCCGGCCAACGGGACCCCGATGACCTTGTGCACCACGAGCAGCATCGAGGCAGTGGCGGCCAGCACGATGACAAGACCATTCGCCCAGATCTTGGCGGTCATGATCTCTCCCGGCCTGACGGGCATGACGAGCAGATGTTCCACGGTTCCGTGCTCGCGTTCCCGGAGCAACGCGGCACCGGTGAGGACGATTGCCAGCAGGGTGAGATTACTGACGACCGACATCATCGAGTTGAACCACTCGGTGCGCAGGTTCGGATTGAACAGCGAGCGATATTCCACATTGATGGCCAACGCTGGTTCCCCTTCGGCGCTGACGGCATAGCTCTGGGCCTCCTGCGTGATGATATTCTGGAGATAGACGGCGCCATTGCCGGCTTGGGTCATCGCCGTCGCATCCACGTTGATCTGGACTGTGGGGCGGCGGTCAGCCAGCATGTTCTGCTCGAACTTGGGTGGCATTTCTATGACGAACAGGAAGCGACCGGAGTCCATCGACCGATCAATGGCGTCAGCGCCTATTTCGACGGCAGGAACAAAGTAGGGCACGAGCAGGGCGCTTGCGATGCGGCGGGACAATTCGGAGTGGTCCTCATCAACAACGGCGATCGGCGTACCTTCAACCTCGAACTTCACCTGGCTGATCGAAAATACAGCGACTGTGAAGACAAAAAGCACCAGGAGGAGGAGCACCGGATCGGCGGCCAGACCGCGAAGCTCCTTCAAACCAAGCCATAGGATGTTGCTCCACCGAACGCCCATCATGCCTCCTGTTTACGCAGTGCCAGTGTGGCGGCAAGCACGAACCCGATGGCAAAGACCGCGAGAACCGCAAGATCAGGCCATAGATTGGCGAATCCCAGACTCTTCGTGAATGTCCCGAGGCTGACCTGCATGAACCATCCCGCCGGATACCCAAGTCCGCTGATCCGAGCGACACCTGTGAGCGTGGAGACCGGAACCAGCAGCCCCGAGAAATTGATACAGGGTGTAACGGTCAGAACTGCTGCCCCGAAGATCGCAGCCACCTGCGTGGACGTAAATGTAGAGATGAGAAGTCCAAACCCGGTCGATGCGGTAACGTAGATGACCACGCCAGTAACCAACGCCGCCAAGGAGCCTTTCACTGGAACGCCGAACACGATCTTCGCCATGATCAGGAGGATCATGAAGCTGATCAACGAGATTGTCGCATATGGCAACTGCTTCCCAAGCAGGAACTCGAGCTTCGTAATCGGTGTCGAGCGAAAATTGGCAATCGATCCGGACTCCTTTTCCCGGACCACGCCGACCGCCGTCAACATGGCCGGAATCATCATGAGAATGAGCATGATTACGCCGGGGATGATTGAATAGACGCTCTTGAACGCCGGGTTATAGCGAAAGCGGGTCTCCATGCTGACGGGCTGGGTCGGTGTCATCGTGGTGCGACCCCTGGCGGCCTGGTCGGCGGCGTAGGTCTGCATGATTCCACTCAAATAGCCTCGCGAGGTTTCTGCCCGAAACGGCATGGCACCATCGATCCACGCAGAGACTTCGGGCTTCTTGTCGCCCGTCAGGTTCTTGCCGAAGTTCGGCGGTATCTCGATAGCAAGCTTCAGCTCGCCATTCTGCAGCCGCCGCTCGAGCTCGGTGGTGGAGAAGATCTCCCGATGCTCCTCAAAGTACCTGGATCCGGCAAAATTTTCGAGAAGGTCTCGGCTCTCGCGCGTTCGATCCTGGTCGAAGGCCGCGTAGGCGAGGTGTTCGACATCGAACGAGATCCCATAGCCCGTGACCAGCATCAGGATGACCGGGCCGAGAAAGGCGAAGGTGAGCCGGATCGGATCGCGCAGGATTTCCATCGTTTCGCGGCGCGCATAGGCCCACAGCCGGCGCCAATCGAACAGCCGGGACACAGACGCCGGCGAGACCGTCGGCGCCGTCGGTTCTGATGAGGTCTCAGTCGCTGTCGGCTTCGCCCCGGGCTCAATCCCGCTTGCTTCTTCGAGATAGGCGATGAACGCGTCCTCAAGCTTGTCCATCCCGCGCCGCTCCGCCAGCTCTTTCGCCGGTCCCACGGCCAGAACCTTGCCCGCATGCATCAACGAGATGCGGTCACACCGCTCCCCTTCGTTCATGAAGTGCGTGGAGAGAAAGATTGTCACACCTTCGTCGCGCGACAGGCTGATCAGGTGGCGCCAGAACAAATCGCGAGCGACCGGATCGACCCCGGAGGTCGGCTCGTCCAGGATCAGTACCTCGGGCCGGTGCAGGATGGCCACGGCAAGCTGAAGTCGCTGTTTCTGCCCTAAAGGCAGGCTCTCGGGGCGACTGTCCTCGGCGCCGAGCAGATCGAACCGGTCGAGCATTTCCTGGACACGGGCCTGCCCGCGGTTTTCTGGCAGATGGAACAGATGCGCGTGCAGCTCCAGGTTTTGCCGGACGGTAAGCTCGCTGTAGAGCGAGAACGCCTGCGACATGTAACCGACGCGTTCGCGTGTGGCCATGTCATTTGCATCGAGGTGATGGCCGAAAAGGAGTGCCTCTCCTTCGGTCGGCGCCAGCAGGCCGGTGAGCATCTTCATCGTCGTGCTCTTGCCGCAGCCGTTCGAGCCGAGAAACCCGAAGATCTCACCGCGCTCGATGCGAAAGCTGACGTGATCGACGGCGGTGAACTTACCGAAGCGACAGGTCAGACCTTCGGCCTCGATGGCGGGTGGCCCGCTGCTGGCAACGCGTGGGCGGACAATAACGGGTTCATGGCCTGCCCGCTTGCTTTCGGGAAGCAGATTGATGAATGCGTCATCCAGCGTGGCGCCGTGGCCCTTTTCCATCAGCTCGGCGGGCGTTCCGGTTGCGATCACCCGGCCAGCATCCATGGCGGCCAGCCAGTCGAACTGCTCCGCCTCTTCCATGTAGGCGGTGGCAACCATCACGCTCATATTTGGCCGCCGCGCGCGGATGCGGTCGATCAGCTCCCAGAATTGCCGGCGCGATAACGGATCGACACCGGTTGTCGGCTCGTCAAGGATCAGCAGGTCCGGATCGTGGATCAGCGAGCAGCACAGCGAGAGCTTCTGCTTCATTCCGCCCGACAGCTTGCCTGCCGGGCGGTCGGCAAACGGATCCAGACCTGTCGCGGCGAGCAGCTCGTTGATGCGCCGATCCCGCTCCGCCCTGGGCTGGGCAAAGAGGCGTCCGAAAAAGTCGAGGTTCTCGAACACGCTCAGCGTCGGATAAAGGTTCCGCCCGAGACCCTGAGGCATGTATGCGATGCGCGGCAGGCTGGAGCTGCGATGCTCGTTGTCGCGCATGTCGCCATCGAGCGCAAAAACCTCACCTTCCTGGATCCGGCGCACCCCGGCGATAAGCGCGAGCAGCGTGGACTTGCCGACACCGTCCGGGCCGATAAGACCGACCATGCAATTGGCAGGTATTTCGAGCGTCACATCGTCGAGCGCGACGGTCTTCCCATAGCGGTGCGATAGCCGTTGCACTCGCGCTGCAGCCGGCGTCATCACAGCAGCTTGACGGCCAGACTCTCGGGCCAGGCCGCAGTACGGTCGGTTCGCACAAACCCGATGCCGCGGATGCCCGTCTTGACCTGTTCTTCATACCGCGTCCGCAGCGCCGGATCGATCGTCAGCTTGACCCGGAACATGAGCTTCTCGCGCTCCTCAGCGGTTTCAACCGTCTTCGGCGTAAACTGCGCCTCGGTGGCGACGAAGGTAATCTTTGCCGGGAACACATACCCCGGGACAGGATCGAGAGTGACGCGCGCTTCGTCACCGAGTGCGAGGCGGCCAGCGACATGGGCCGGCACGAAGATCGTCATGTAGACATCGCTGAGATCGAGCAGTGTCAGGACACGGCCGCCCGACTGGAGAACCTCTCCTGGCTGGGCCAGCTTGTATTGGATGCGGCCGGGGCTCGGCGCGACAAGCGTTGAGTCCGAGATTTGCGACTTGAGCCGGGCGACTTCGGCCTGCCCAGAGGCGATCATCGCGTTCGCAGCTTTGTCGGCGGCAACCGCGGTGTCGTAAGCCGCCCCGGCGATCTTCATCTGGTTCTGCCGTTGGTCGAGCTGTTCGTTGGGCGCCCACCCTTTTTGATTGAGAACAATGGTTCGCTGGAGCTCCTGTGCCGCGTAGATCCGTTCGCTCTGGCGCTGTGCAATCAGAGCCTCTGCCATGACTTTTTCGTGCTCGTCCTTTTGGACCTGGGCCTCGGCAGCCCGCAGCTGTGCCTCCAGCTCGACCGTGTCCATGCGCGCGACAACTGCGCCCGAATCGACCGTGTCGCCTTCTTTGGCAAGGACCTCGGCAATCCTGCCCGCGAACTTGGTCGCGATCTCAACTTGCTCCGCTTCGAGCCGGCCATTGGCCGTCGCGATGTACGGGGGCAGCGCATTCAGTTGCTGCTGCCACCAGTACCAACCGCCCGCCCCGCCCAGTGCCAGAATGCACAGGAGGACAGCGAGAAAGATCAGACCTTTCCTCTTTCGCGCTCGCCGCTGTAGCTCTGTCGGAGCCACGCCGCTCACAGGGGCCGATGCCTGCCTCTCTGCGCTATTCGAGGGTTTGGTATCCGCCGTCGACATAGACCGCCTCCCCGGTGATTAGCTCGGTGTCGTGCGTTGCAAGGAAGGCGGTCGCCACACCGACATCTCTCCTGCCGAGGACAGACCCTTCTTGCCATCAAGAGCCATTTTCGGATTGCTGATTATGCCCGTTCCTGTCGCGTTGTTGTCATCTCTGCAGCAGATGCTCGCCGTGGCGCGCCCCGTGACCCCGTCCCACAGCACCCCGGCTGGCGGCCTGGACATTTTGAATTGAAATTACCCAACCGCGGCGTGCTGGCCCTCCTGTGCTGGCCTAGTTGAGCGCGGGTTGAATGCAATTGTTTATTTAACACACTCTGAAGGGGGAACGTGCATTGATCTAAATCAATGGTCTTGTATGATTGTAACAGCCCAGCTTCCGCTGCGCGGATCGGCCCACCCGCAACTCGGCGATCAAGCCGGAGGGGTTGACGGCGAGCGTCCGCAGCATGTTCCAGCCCTGCTTTCTCGCCGTTGAGAGAACCGAGCGGATGACCGCGAACTCCGCCCGATCTCGCGCTCAAGTTCGGCCACGCGGATGACCAATGCCGCGTTCTGCCCGCAACTCAGCGATGAGCGCCAACAAGCCGGAGACATCGGCCGCGTTCTGGGAAGCGCTCGACTTTGACCTGCCTACTGTGCGGGAGACAGCCGTCGCCGGGCGGTGGGGTGGATCGATACGGCGCGGGAGTCGCCCGAGGACATCATCGCCCCCCCTGCTGCGCCACCGGTGATGGGGACGCGATATCGCGTCATACCTCGCCCCGTGAGATCGGGACGGCGCGCGAGATCGAACGCAAGACATCGCAACGAACTCTGTGAACATACGACGGCTCGTCCGATCCTATGCAGGATGTCTAAGGCCATTGATCCAGATCAAGGCAAGGAACGATTTCGAGGCTAGTGTCGTCGCCCAGCAATGACCGGGAGGAGTTATAGGGCGGCACTGCTTTGTTGCATCAGCACCCGATTCGGGCGGGCGTTTCAGGTTGAGGAGAAGGTATTGAAAGACCCTCTAAACAACTTAACGAATTGTCCCACACCTGGAGCAGAAACGACATGAGCGCTTCACGCCGCACTCTCGTAGCACCTCGCTCTGACACATCACTTTCCGCATACGGCACGGCGCGCTCAACGATCGAGGGGAAACCACTCAGTCCCGATGAGCTGCAGAATATCGACGCGTATTGGAGGGCCAGCCTCTATCTGTGCATGGGGATGCTGTACCTGAAGGCGAACCCCTTGCTGCGAGAGCCCTTGAGCCTGGACCACATCAAGTCGCGGCTGCTCGGACATTGGGGGTCGGATGCCGGCCAGTGCTTCACCTACATCCACTTCAACCGGTTGATCAAGAAGTACGACCTGAACGCGATCTATATCAGCGGCCCCGGACACGGGGCGCCGGCGGTCCTGTCCCAGGCATATCTCGAAGGCACGTATTCCGAAGTCTATCCGGACAAGAGTGAAGATTTGGCGGGGATGCAGCACTTGTTCAAGCAGTTCTCCTTCCCTGGCGGCATTGGCAGTCACGCCACTCCGGAAACACCAGGCAGCATCCATGAGGGTGGCGAGCTCGGCTACAGCCTTTCGCACGCCTATGGGGCAGTTTACGACAATCCGGGCTTGGTCGCTCTCGTAATGGTGGGCGACGGGGAGGCCGAGACCGGGCCATTGGCCACCAGCTGGCACAGCAACAAGTTCCTCAACCCGATCACCGATGGGGCGGTGCTGCCGGTCCTGCACCTCAACGGCTATAAGATCAACAACCCGACTATCTTGGCGCGCATCGGCCGCGACGAGTTAACGGCGTTGTTCACCGGTTACGGGTATACCCCGTACTTCGTCGAGGGCAGCGATCCACCCAGCATGCATCAGGCGATGGCGGCGACCCTGGAGCATTGCATCCTTGAGATCCGCAACGCCCAGGAAGACGCGCGCCGCACCGGCCGAGCGTTTCGGCCGCGCTGGCCCATGGTCATCCTGCGCAGTCCCAAAGGCTGGACAGCCCCGCGAGAAGTGGACGGGCACTACCTCGAAGGCTTCTGGCGCGCCCATCAGATCCCACTTCCGGACGTTGCCACTAACCCTAGCCAATTGCAGCTGCTGGAAAAATGGATGCGCAGCTACAAGCCCGAAAAGCGCTTCGACGACGAAGGGCGACTGCTACCCGAGTTGAAGGCGCTGGCCCCTATGGGAATCCGGCGAATGAGCGCAAATCCGGTCGCCAATGGCGGACTGTTGCGCAAGCCCTTGACGATGCCCGATTTTCGCGCGTCCGCCGTCGAGGTCAAGAAACCCGGCGCAACCCTAGCGGCGAACGTGCCTGTCCTCGGCAATTTCCTGCGCGATGTCATGCAGCTGAACATGCAGAACTTCCGCGTGTTCGGGCCGGACGAGACGCAGTCCAACCGACTGCAGGCCCTCTACGACGTCACCAAGAAGGCATGGCTGGGGGAGTACTTTCCGGAGGATGCCGACGGCGGCAATCTCGCCCCGAACGGCCGCGTGATGGAGATGCTCAGCGAGCACACGGTGGAAGGGTGGCTGGAGGGCTACATCCTGAGCGGTCGGCACGGCCTTCTGAACAGTTACGAGTCGTTCATCCACGTCATCGACTCGATGGTCAACCAGCACGCCAAGTGGCTCGAAAAGTGCAACGAGCTACCATGGCGGGCCAGCGTGTCGTCGCTCAACCTACTGATCACCGCGCTGGTCTGGCGCCAAGACCACAACGGCTTCACGCACCAGGACCCCGGGTTCCTCGATCTGGTAGTCAACAAGAGTCCGAGCGTGGTGCGCGTCTACCTGCCACCCGATGCGAACTCCCTGCTGTCGGTCGCCGATCACTGCCTGCGCAGCACCAACTACATCAACGTCATCGTCGCGGACAAGCAGGTGCATCTGCAATACCTCGACATCGACGCCGCAATCGCCCACTGCACGAAGGGCGTCGGCATCTGGCCCTGGGCGAGCAGCGATGAGCATGCCGAGCCCGACATCGTCATGGCGAGTTGTGGCGATGTGCCGACGATGGAATCACTGGCGGCCACGGCATTGCTCCGTCAGCACCTGCCCGACGTCAAGATCCGGTTCGTGAATGTGGTAGACCTGGCCAAACTGGTGCCGGACACCGAGCATCCGCACGGTCTGACAGACCGCGAGTTCGAAGCTCTGTTCACCCCGGACAAGCCGGTGGTTTTCAACTTCCATGGCTATCCTTGGTTGATCCACCGCCTCACTTACCGCCGGCCCGGCCAGCACAACATTCACGTGCGTGGCTACAAGGAGCATGGCAACATCGATACCCCCTTGGAATTGGCGATCCGCAACCAGACCGACCGTTTCAGCCTCGCCATCGACGCAATCGACCGCATGGTGCATTTCCGCGCCACTGGGTCGAGCGCTCGCGAGGCCCTGCTCAACCAGCAGATCGCGTGCAGGAATCACGCCTACGAGTTCGGCATCGACCCGCCCGAAATCGCCAATTGGCAGTGGCCGTTCTAAAGGGTTTCCACGATGACCCATGACCTCGAAGGCGTCGCACTGAAGCTGGTCGCGGACGGGAAGGGGATTCTCGCAGCTGACGAAACCGTTCCCACCTTGACGAAGCGATTAGCTACGCTTGGCATCGAGTCGACCGAGAAGACCCGCCGCACCTACCGTGAAATGCTTTTTGCAGCGGGCGCGGCCGAGTTCATCAGCGGCGTCATCATGCAGGACGAAACCATCCGGCAGAAGAGCTCCGACGGCACACCGCTCATCCAGGTTCTTTCGCAACAGGGTATCCTGCCGGGGATCAAGGTCGACACAGGCGCGAAGCCGCTCGCAGGGACGCCAGGCGAAACAGTTACCGAGGGCCTCGACGGGCTTCGGGACCGCCTATCGGCGTACCACAATATGGGCGCCCGTTTCCCGAAATGGCGCGCGGTAATCCATATCAGCGACACTCTGCCGAGCCGCGCCTGCATCAGCGCCAATGCGCACGCGCTGGCGCGGTATGCCTCTCTCTGTCAAGAAGGGTACCTCGTTCCGATCGTCGAGCCGGAAGTGCTGATGGACGGATCGCATTCGATTGAACGCTGCGAGGCGGTCACCGGAGCCGTCCTTCATGCCGTCTTTTTTGCGCTCCATGATCAGCGGGTCAGGCTGGAGCGCATGCTGCTAAAGCCCAACATGGTCATTGCCGGCAAAGACTGGCCTCATCCGGCGTCAGTTCGAGAGGTCGCTGCCGCCACGCTGCGCTGCTTGCGTCGCCATGTCCCCCCGGCAGTGCCGGGCATCGTGTTCTTGTCGGGTGGCCAGGACGATCGGGCGGCCACGGTCCATTTGGACGCAATCAATCGGCTTCCAGCAACCAAGCCATGGAAGATCAGTTTTTCCTACGGTCGCGCCCTTCAGGACCACGCGCTGGAGACCTGGCATGGCCGTGACGAGAACTTAGCCGAGGGTCGGCAAGCGTTGTACCAACGCGCCCGCTGTAACAGTGCGGCCAGTTGCGGCAGTTACACCGATGAGATGGAGGACACGCCGGTCAGAGTCGCCAGTCCGCCGCATCGCGGTGAACGGCGCGACGACTGATCGAGGGGACATCCAAGGATGAGTTAGACGAATGCCGAACAAGTCTGAGCCTGGAGTAGGACATGTGAACGTGTTCGTGATGCGACATGGGGAGACGGCATGGAGTGTCAGTGGCAGGCATACCAGCACGACGGATCTCCCTTTAACCGATAACGCGCGCGGGCTCGCGCAGAGGTTACGGCCCGTGTTGGCAAGAGAAGCGTTTGCGCGCGTTTTCGTCAGCCCAATGCGGCGCGCGCGTGAGACCTGTGCGTTGGCGGGTCTCGCCAACGCAGCCGTCATCGACCCCGAGCTCGCCGAATGGAACTACGGCGAATACGAGGGGCTGACACCCGAGCAGATCCACGAGAAGGCACCCGGCTGGCTGATTTTCCGCGATGGTTGCCCGGGCGGCGAAATGCCAGAGCAAGTGGGCGCGAGGGTGGATCGGGTCATCGCCCGGGTCCGCGCTGCTGACGGCAATGTCGCTTTGTTTGCGCACGGACACGTACTCCGCGTCCTCGTGGCGCGGTGGATCGGGCTTCCGCTCAGCGCCGCAGAGCATTTCCTGCTCGATACGGGCACTTTGTCTGTTCTGGGCTACTACCACGAACTTCCTGCTGTCAGGGTCTGGAACGGACCCCTGCCGACCACAGGATAAGGCGCAATGAGCGAATTAGCGAACCGCGTTCCCGACCGGGGACTACTCTCCCAATATGGCTGTGGCCCGATCCGGTTCTCAGGCCACAACGAAGCCCTGTACGAGCGGCACCTGCTGTTCGACAACGTCGTCGCTCCAGAAGCTGCCGCGCGTTCGGTGCGGGATGTCCTGTCGCAACGTTGGATTCGGACCGAGAGGACCTATGACCGGGAGAATCCAAAGCGAATCTACTATTTATCGATGGAGTTTTTAATCGGGCGATCGCTCTCCAACAATATCCCCAACCTTCTGCGGGATCCCTCCGCGAAGGAAATCGCCGACCGCAAAGATTTCGTCCCGGCCGCCAACGTCGCCAACCAGATCTCTACCGCCGGGTATGAAGCGAGCGGCACGAGCAACATGAAGTTCATGATGAACGGCGCGCTGACGATCGGCACGCGCGCCGGCGCGACAATCGAAATGGCCGAGCCCAAGGCGATGCTGGTCGATCTGGGCCGCCTCGAACGCGGGTATTTCGAACGCCGGCCCGGTTCGACGCAGCAAGTCAGCTCCCGCACCAGCGGCCATCGCTGGCTCGCCGCGGGATGGCTCGTTTGCCGAGGCACACATCCGCGCCATCACCAACCCAAGCAATCTGCGACTACCGCGGGGCACGTGGAGGCAGACAATGCCTGAACAGGCAGCCCCTTTGCCGCAGGTGCGCGCGCAGCGGCGCACGCTGGTGGGGGCAATCTTTGATGTAGATGGCGTGCTGGTGGCCTCGCCGCACGAGCAAGCCTGGCGGGAGGCGCTGGCTGGCTATGGGGATCCCGCCCGGTTCACAACCGAGTTCTACCAGGCGCATGTCGCAGGGAAGCCACGGCTGGATGGGGCTCGCGCAACGCTCGAGGGGCTCGGCGTTACCGAGGCCGCCGCACACGCGCCCGAGTATGCCAGGAAGAAACAGGCGCTCATCGACCTGCTGATCGCCGATGGCAGCTTCGAAGCCTTTCCGGACGCGGTGCGCTTCGCGGATGGCCTGCACGCGGCCGGCCTGCGGCTGGCCCTCGCGTCCTCGTCGAAGAATGTGGCTGCCATGATGCGCCGCCTGAGCCTGTCCGATGGCCGCGCGCTGCTGTCGATCTTCAATGCGGATCTGAGCGGCACTGACGTGCCGCGTGGCAAGCCTGATCCTGCACTGTTCCTGCTGGCGGCGAAGGCTCTGAAGGTGCCGCCGGCACAGTGCGTGGTGGTCGAGGACGCGCCGGCCGGCATTGCCGCAGCGCGCGCCGGAGGTATGGCCTCGGTCGGCATCGCGCGGCTTGGCGACGAGGCCATTCTGCGAGCTGCCGGGGCCGACCTCGTCGTCACCAGCCTCGACCAAGTCGATACTGCAGCTATCCCCGATGGCATATTGCGCACCCGGCCAGAAACGGAGATGCAAGCTCATGCATGAAGCCATGCAGCCGACACCCGACCCGGGTTGGGTTCTGACCCACGAAGGCTATGACGTGTTGACCGAGAACGCAGTGGAATCCCGTTTTGCGCTCGGCAACGGGTTTCTCGGCATGCGGGCCTCGCGTCCGGTCAGCCGCGGCCCGACCTGGGTGAGCTGGCTGGGACATATCAGGTGGGCATCGTGGCCTCGCTGTTATGTCGCCGGCCTGTTCGACTGGCCTAACACCGTGCCCCCAGTGCCCGCGCTGGTGCCCGTTGCGGACTGGTCGCACATGAGGCTCGTGCTGGACGACAGACCGCAACTGCTGCTGGACGGAGAGTTCCTCACCAGCGTGCGAAATCTCGACCTGCGCCGCGGCGTGCTCTTGTCGGACCTGAGCTATTCGGCGCACGCCGGTATCACCATAAGCGGCGGCGAGTTGCGCCTCGTGTCATTGGCGGATCGCGCGGTGGCATTGCAGCTAGCGAGGTTCTCGCTCGACCGCGACGGAATCGACGTGACACTGGAGGCCAACTTCGCAATGGCCGGCATGGGGATGGAGCCACTGCAGCTCGACCGGGATGTCTGCGCCTGGCGCACGGAAGGCTCCGGCAAGGGTGTCGCGATGGCCGGCAGCGCCACATTGCGAGCCGACGGCAAGCCGCTCGTCCCTGAGCGGTCCTTCTCCCTGCGCTGGATCTGGCGCTGGCGTTCCGTTGCCGGACAGGAGATCGAACTCGCCCGTCTCGTCACGGTAGCGCGTTCGGACAGCTTGGCGGACGACCCGGCCCCGGTTGCCGCCGATGCGATGGGGCGCAGTCGCGCGCTTGGCTGGCGCGGCGTACTGGCAGCGCACGAGGCGGCGTGGCAGGCGCGTTGGGACGCAAGCGACGTCATCATCGAGGGTGATGATGAAGCGCAGAAGGCGCTCCGCTTCGCCGTCTATCATCTGACCAGCGCTGCCAACCCGGAAGACGAAAGTGTCTCGGTCGGCGCGCGCGGCCTGACCGGGGATGCCTATTTCGGCCACGTGTTCTGGGACACCGAGATCTACCTCCTGCCCTTCTATACGGCGGTTTGGCCGGAGGCGGCGCGGGCGATGCTGATGTATCGCTATCACACGCTGCGCGGCGCACGCGAGAAGGCAGCCGCGATGGGTTACAAGGGCGCGCTGTACGCGTGGGAATCAGCTGACACCGGCGAGGAGACCACGCCCGAGCGTCTGGCGGGTCCCGACGGGGCGATGATTGACATCCTGACCGGCAGGATGGAGCAGCACATCAGCGCCGATATCGCCTATGCGGTGTGGCAGTACCTGGCGTGCCACGGGCGACGATGCGTTCTTCATCGATGCAGGAGCGGAGATCCTGCTCGAGACCGCGCGTTTCTGGGCGTCGCGCGCCGTGGCTGAGGCTGATGGCAAGCGACATATCCGCCACGTGATCGGGCCGGACGATACCACGAGGATGTGGACGACAACGCCTTTACCAACGTGATGGCGCGCTGGAATATTGCGCGAGGGCTCGAGACCATCGAAGTGATGCGCACGCGCTGGCCGGAGCGCGCGGCCGCGCTGTGCGAGCGGCTTGCGCTGGGCGAGGCTGAACTTACCGACTGGCGCGACGCCGTCGGACGCATCGTTACCGGTCTCGACCCGTCCACCGGCCTCTACGAGCAGTTCGCCGGATACCATCAGCTCGAGCCGCTGGATCTTTCGGCGTATGCCGATCGCAAGTTGCCGATCGACATGGTGATCGGCCATGAGAGAACGCAGCAGTCGCAGGTGGTCAAACAGGCCGATGTGGTGGCGCTGCTCGCCTTGCTGCCGGACGAGTTCCCGGGCACTGCGACGAAAGCGAATTTCCGCTACTACGAGCCACGCTGCGCCCATGGCAGTTCCTTGAGTGCGGGGATGCACGCGCTGGTCGCGGCACGGCTCGGCGAGACCGAGACCGCCCTGCGTTTTCTGCGCCAGGCTGCGGCCGCCGACCTTGAACTCGACCCGAACAGTGCCGGCGGCATACGGATCGCCGGACTGGGGGGTGTGTGGCAGGCGATAGTACTCGGCTTCGCCGGCCTGGACCTCCGCGGCGACGCGATTTCCCTTACGCCTCGGCTGCCGCCGGAATGGCGCAGCATGTCCTTCGTGGTGCGCCGGCATGGGCGGCCGGTTCAGGTGCGGATTGCGGGCGATAACGTGCGGGTGACGATCGCTGATGGCGACCCGCTGCAGATCCGCATCGGCGGCCAGACCCATAACGTGCAGGGAGGGAGCACGCTGGAGGTACGCTGCGAGACCCGTGCCATGGTTCAGGAGTAAGGTCCCATTCGACAACCGATGGATTCTCCGCCGGGACGCCCGGTCGCGACGACGAGCCGGAGCAGCCACGGGCTCGACGGAGTCAACTTCTTCGTCGCGGCGGTGCAGACCGGCTTCGGCTCCTTCCTCACCGTCTATCTGGAGTTGAAGTTGCCCCGTTTTGGTGGACGGTTTACGGCTTAGGTTGTTTCGGTCTGCATGGAGTTCTTCTCCTCGTAGGCGATGGGGGAGAGATAGCCGATACCGGAGTGACGGCGGGCTGGATTGTAGAACCCTAAGCCACAAGACCCATAGTATGCGAGCTGGTCACGCGACGACGGTTGCCTATGTTTGGCATCCGTGGGATGCGCGATCTGTTTACATCCATGACGTGATCGAGCGAGCGGCCGGGGCATCAGCGCGTTGCAGCCTTGTCGGAGAACTGGTTCCTCGTGTTCAGAAACTTCCTGTGTTGTAGAAGTAGCGACTTGATCTGACACCCACCACGCCAGGTCGAGTGGCTGTCAGATCAAGTCGCTACTTCTACAGACGAAGTTGCAAGTCGCGCACTTCAAGCTGTCGCACAGCCGTGCCTTCATCTTGCGCGCCTATCCTCTGCAGACCCACGAGAAGCTGTTCGATGCCCATGAGCACGCCTTTCGGGTGCTGGGCGGCGTGCCGCAGCGCGGGATCTACGATAACATGAAGACCGCTGTGGACCGCGTCGGCACCGGCAAGGCGCGGCGAGTCAATGCACGCTTCTCCGCCATGGCGAGCCACTATTTGTTTGACGCCGAGTTTTGCAACCCCGCCTCAGGCTGGGAGAAGGGGCAGATCGAGAAGAACGTCCAGGACGCCCGTCACCGGCTCTGGGTTCCGACGCCATCAGCCGCCGATCTGACTGCGTTGAACAATTGGCTTGAGGAGCGTTGCATCTCGCTGTGGAGCGAGACGCCACATGGCATCCTGCCCGGCAGCATCGCCGAGGTCTGGGCAGAAGAGCGAAGCAGCCTGATGACGCCGCCCAGGCCGTTCGACGGCTTCATCGAGCACACCAAGCGTGTCTCGCCGACCTGCCTGGTTCATCTCGAGCGCAATCGCTACAGCGTGCCCGCTTCTTTCGCCAACCGCCCGGTCAGCGTGCTGTCTACCCAGCACGGATCGTCGTGGCGGCCGAGGGGCAAATTCTCTGCGAGCACCCCAGGATCATCGAGCGATCGCACCATCTGCCAGGGCGAACGGTCTATGATTGGCGTCATTATCTCGCCGTGATCCAGCGCAAGCCCGGCGCCTTGCGCAATGGCGCCCCTTTCGTCGAGTTGCCTGCGGCGTTCAGGCAATTGCTGTCCCATCTGCTCAAACGACCCGGTGGCGACCGTGAAATGGTCGACATCCTCGCCCTGGTGCTGCAGCACGATGAACAGGCCGTCCTTGCCGCCGTCGAGTTGGCGCTTGAGGATGGCGTTCCAACGAAGACTCACATCCTCAACGTGCTTCATCGCCTGATCGACGGCAAACCGGCGTCAACCCCGCCGGTCGCCACGCCTCAGGCTCTGGCCTTGAGCCGAGAGCCACGCGCCGATGTCGAGCGTTATGACGCCCTGCGGACGGCCCAGGAGGTGCGCCATGCGTCATGACCCCGCCAGCGCCGCCATCGTGGTCATGTTACGCGGCCTCAAGATGTATGGCATGGCCCAAGCGGTCGGCGAGTTGATGGAACAGGGCGCGCCGGCCTTCGACGCCGCCGTCCCCATCCTCTCGCAGTTGCTGAAAGCCGAGACGGCCGAGCGGAGGTGCGTTCCATCGCCTACCAGATCAAGGCCACCCGCTTCCCGGCCTACAAGGACCTTCCGGGGTTCGACTTCGCGTCCAGCGAGGTCAACGAAGCCCTGGTCCGTCATCTGCACCGCGGCGACTTTATGGACGGTGCCCATATCCTGATCGGCGGGCCTGGCACCGGCAAAACGCACATTGCCACCGCCATCGGCGTCCAGGCCGTCGAACACCTCCGCAAGAAAGTCCGCTTCTTCTCTACCGTCGAGCTCGTCAACGCGCTCGAGCAGGAGAAGCTGCTCGGCAGGTCTGGCCAGATCGCCGAACGCCTGGCCCGCTCCGACCTCGTCATCCTCGATGAGCTTGGTTATCTGCCGTTCAGCGCCTCAGGCGGCGCCTTGCTCTTCCACCTGCTCAGCAAGCTTTACGAGCGCACCAGCGTCGTCATCACCACCAATCTCAGCTTCTCCGAATGGGTCGACGTCTTCGGCGACGCCAAGATGACCACCGCCCTGCTCGATCGGCTGACGCACCACTGCCATATCCTGGAAACCGGAAACGACAGCTTCCGATTTAAGGCCAGCGCCAAAACCAACAAACGCGAAAGGACAAAGCAGTGACTTGACCCCATCCTGTCCAAGGGGAAAATGCCCCTCAAGGCGGGTCATTTCTCAGGGAAAATCCCGGGTCAGATCTCGATGAAAATCAACACACTGAGGGCTCATGCCGAAACGGCTTTCGGATCCGGCGTCCTCTGTTGGAACAACACGTTCTGGACGCCCTCAGCCGACAGCTGATGCAGCCCGAACACGTCGAGCTCTTTATCGCCCAGTTTACCGAGGACTGGAATTGGCTGACCGCCGCGGCGTCAGCCGGCGAGGTAGCGTCTCATCGGGAACTGCAGGCGGTCGAACGCAAACTGGTCAATCTGGTTGAGGCCATTTCCGATGGGGTTCGTGCGCCGGGGCTCCAGCAGAAGCTGGATCAGCTCGGAGCACGAAAGGCGCAGCTGGAGGCTGACCTTGCCCAACCAGTGGCGCAACTGCCGGCGTTGCACCCCAACATCGCCGCAATTTACCGACAGAAACTGACCCGCCTGCGCGACGCCTTGCAGGATCGGGACGACCCGACCGCGCTGGAGGCTGCGCGACGTCTCATCGATCGGATCATTATCTCTCCACCCGAGGGTGACGGGCCGCCTGGCATTGAGCTGATTGGCCAGCTTATCGAACTGCTCAAGGCCGGTGGCATTGGCGCCCGTGACGCTATTGCGGGCGGGACCCAGGCGGCAAACGCCGATAGCATTCTCGCTGCGTTCACGAGTTCGGTAAAGGCTAGTCAGGGGACGACTGTCCCCTCACGGGTGCAGGGCAGAGCCCTGCCGGGGTCTGGGGCGGAGCCCCAGCCTTGCTCCCCGGCCCCCGGCCTAAACCCGGCTGGGGGCGGCGCCGATCGGGATTGCCGGGGCGGTCGGACGGCGCACTGCCAGCGATGCCAAGGCCGCGACCAGGCAGGCGGCTCCCGCGATCAGGAAGGCCGGCAGGTAGCTGGCCAGGGCATCGCGCGACAGGCCGGCGCCGAACGCGGCGGTGGCGGCGCCGATCTGGTGTGCCATGAACACCCAGCCGAAGATCAGCGGCGCGCGTTCCCGCCCGAAAGCCTGGCCGGCCAGGCGCACTGTGGGGGGCACGGTCGCGACCCAGTCCAGCCCATAGAACACCGCAAACAGCGACAGCCCGTAGAAACTGAAGCTGGACATCGGCAGGTACAGAAGCGACAGCCCGCGCAGGCCGTAATACCAGAACAGCAGCTTGCGGCTGTCATAGCGGTCCGACAGCCAGCCGGAACCCACCGTGCCCAGGAAGTCGAACACGCCCATCACCGCGAGCACGGAGGCCGCCTGCACCTCGCCCACGCCGAAATCGGCGCAGAAGGGAATGAAATGGGTCTGGATCAGGCCGTTGGTCGACAGGCCGCAGATGTAGAAGGAGCCGAACAGCACCCAGAACACCCGCGTCTTCGCCCCTTCCCGCAGCGCCCCGAATGCCATCCGGATCGGCGATCCCAGCATCGGCGGCACGGCGAGCGCGGCCCCCTCCGGCTCCCCGTAGGCGCGCAGGCCAAGATCGGACGGGCGGTTGCGCATGAACAGCAACGCCAGCAACCCGGCCAGCGCGCAGGCGCCGAGCGCCGGGAGCAGCGCGGTGCGCCAGCCATAGTGATCCGCCAGCCAGGCGGCCAGCGGCAGGAACACGAGTTGCCCGGTGGCCGAGCTCGCCGTCAGCAGGCCGACGACCAGGCCGCGCCGCGCCACGAACCAGCGGCTTGCAACGGTGGCGCCGAGCACCAGGGCCGTCATTCCGGTCCCGATCCCGACCACGCCGCCCCATAGCAGCCAAAGCTGCCAGACCGCGCTCATGGCCAGGCTGGCGATGCCCAGCCCGCCGAGGATCAGGCCAAGCGCCGTCAGGATGATCGCCCGCAGCCCGTAGCGCGCCATCAGCGCCGCGGCGAACGGGCCCATCGCGCCGAACAGCGCCAGGCGCAGCGCCAGCGGCCCGGAGATGGTGCTGATGCTCCAGCCGAATTCCGCCGTCAGCGGCTTGATCAGGACACCGGGCATGCCGACCGCGGCCGCGGTGGACAGCATCACCAGGAAGGATACCGCCGCGACCACCCAGCCATAATGCACGCCGCGCCGGGCGAGGAAACGAGACAGGCTTGCCGCGAGCATGAAGTCATCTCCCCGAAATTAGATGACGGCCATCATCCATATTTAATAGATGACACGCCTCATCTAATATGGTCAATAGCCGTTTGCGAGGAAAGGCCAGCAGGAGCGAACGACATGGGCCGCGTGACCAGGGAACAGGCCGCCAAAAACCGCCAGCTCGTGGTCGAGGGCGCCGCAAGGCTGTTGCAGCAGAACGGGCTGAAGGGCATCGCCATCGCCGAGCTGATGGCGCAGGCGGGGCTGACGCATGGCGGCTTCTATCGCCAGTTCGCCTCCAAGGAGAATGTCGCCGCGGAAGCATGCGCCTTTGCGATGCGCGGGGCGGCCGGTTCCTGGCAGCGGCGCGCCGCGCGTCACCCGCCGGAGGAACGTCTGCGCGCCATCGCCAATTCGTACCTCGCCGCGGGCCCGGCCCCGCATAGATGCCCGGTGCCAGCGCTCGCCGCGGACGTGGCGCGGGAGGAAGCCGGCAGCCCGGTGCGCCAGGCCTTCACCGATGGCGTTGCCGCCCTGGCCGATGTGCTGACTTCCTGCGTCCCCGAGAAGGCCGGCGCGCCGCCGCCGCGCGAGCGGGCCCTGGCCCTGCTGGCCGCGATGGTCGGCGCGGTGGCGATTTCGCGCGCGAGCGATGATAAGGCGTTCTCGGAGGCGATCATGGACGCCGTCCGGCACCTGGCGGCCGAGACCTGATCCGCCAGATTGGGGCCAAGCCTGTTGGGGCTACGCTTTCCCCTGCCCCAGGCTCACCGGCATGTGCCGGGGAAGGTATCCGCCGGCGGGTGGGCGGATGGTTTCAGTTCCAAGGTTATCTGTTCCGCCAGCATCCGATCGGTCTTCGGCAACGCGGCTAATCGCGGAGGTTCTGCTCGATACGCGCGCGGAATTCGGGTGTGCAGGTATCCGCTTTCATTCGCTCCTTGGCTGCGGCGGGCATGCCGTTGAGACCGTTCCGGCGGGCTTTAGCCTGCGCCCACGCGGCTGTTTGCTGGGCCGGCGTCATGCCGATGGCCTGGAAACTGGCCTTGTAGGTCTTTTCGATCCTGTCGGTCAGATCCCACTGGCACAGATCGCTTTGCCCGAGGAGGTAGCCGACGGACGGCCCCAGCAATGACGTGATCGAGTTGGGTACCTCGGCTCCAGCAGGGACCGCGGCCAGCGCGGCAAACAGGACGCCGACGGAAATTGTTGCAAATCGCATGAAATTCCCCGAATGAAATCATGCGCCGTTTCGATACGTGCATGCCGGCAAACAATGATGGATCCAAAGACCCTGTGTCAAACCGCCCTGAGGGCCGAGGGCTTCCTGGTCAGGTCGCATATTCCGGCTCCTCGCGATCCAGCACGCGCCGCCAGGCGTCCAGATGCAGCCTGGCGTCCACCTTCTCGCCCCAGGGTCCGTTCCAGCCCCGGCGCAGCCGCTCCGGCAGCTTGCGCAATTTCTGGCCGGTGGACATGGCGGTGATCTGGTACATGCAGGTCCGCTCGGCGATGAACAGCTCGTCGAACGCGTCGTGCACGCTGGGCCCGACCACGGTCACGCCGTGCCCGCCCATCACCATGATGCTCTTGCCCGCCATCAGATCGGCGATGCGGTCGCCCTCCTCGTTGTCGCCGACCGGCTGGTCGCCTTCGAGGTCGATCACCACGCGGTCGTTCAGCAGCAGATTGTTGTGATGCGCCAATGCCAGCGCCGGTTCCTCCAGCAGCGCCAGCGCGGTCAGATATTGCGGGTGCACGTGCATCACGCAGGCCGCCTCGGGGCGGCGCATATGGATGCGCGCATGGATGTGGAAGGCCACCTTGCGCAGCTCGCCGGTGCCGCGCAGCACCTGCCCATCGAGGTCGCAGACGATCAGCGAACTCGCGGTCAGTTCCTGGAACAGATAGCCGCGCGGATTGATCAGGAAGCGCGGCGGCTCGTCCGGCCGGCGTTGCGGCAGCATCAGGGAATTATGGTTGCCGATCTGCTCGTTCCAGCCATGCCGGGCGGCGATGCGGAACACCGCCGCCATGTCGCAGCGCAGCCGCCATTCTTCCTGCTCGGCTTCGGTGGAGGACAGGGTCTCTACCAGTGCAACCATCGCTTGCAACCTCCGCTGCCGGAATTCGGGTCAAATCTGCGCCGCAACAAGCCGCTTGCCAAGACCCGCGGCAACACCGCAGCATTGGCCCGGGGCCAATCTCGCAAGGAGACCGGGCATGATCCGCCGCCGCAGCTTCAACGCCGGCCTGCTGGCCGCGACCGCGTTGCCGATGCCCGCCATCGTCCAGTCCGCGGGGGCGCAATCGGCCGGGAACGAGGGCCGCCGGGGCGGCGATCTGGTCATGGCGCAGCAGGCGCAGCCGCCAACGCTGGACGCCCAGACCACCACGGCGCAGGCCAGTCGCAACATCACGCTGCATGTCTACGAATCCCTGTTCACCCGCGACGAGGTCAGCAACCCGAAGCCCGAACTCGCCGAAGGCATCGACATGGCCGCCGACGGGCTGACCTACCGCATCCCCATCCGCACCGGCGTGAAGTTCCACAACGGCAAGACCATGACCGCCGCGGACGCGAAGGCGAGCATGGAGCGCTATGCCCGCGTCGGCGGCTCCGCCGACGTGCTGAAGCCGGTGGCGGCATTCGAGACGCCGGATTCCAAAACCCTGGTGCTGAAGCTGAACCGCATTTTCCCGGGCCTGCTGGAAGCGATCAGCAGCCCCCGCGCGCCCTTCGTGATCATGCCCGAGGAGGAATGCGCCAGGCCCGCCGGCCAGGCGCCGATGATCGGCACCGGCCCGTTCCGCTTCGTCGAATACCGCCCCGACAGCCACGTAAAACTGGCGCGCAACGACGACTACGTGGCCAACACCGCCTACGACAAACGTGACGGCTTCACCGGCCGCAAGACGCCGTATTTCGACAGCGTCACCTTCCGCTTCATGCCGGAAGGCGGCGCCCGCACCGCGGGGCTGCAGACCGGCGAATTGCAGGTGCTGGAGGCGCTGGACGTCGCCGCCGCCAGGCGGCTGAAGGACGATGCCAACATCAAGACCTACCCCATGCTGCCCTGGGCGTTCATGACCCTGATGATGAACAACAACTGGGGCCTGACCGCCAATGTCGAATTGCGCCGCGCGGTGCAATCGGCGCTGGACCTGGAGGAGATCATGGCCATCGCCACGGATGGGCTGTACCGCATGGACCCCGCCTGGCAATATCCCGGCACCAACTACTATCCGGGCGTGGACGGCCTCGATCGTTTCAAGCAGGACCCGGCCCGGGCGAAACAGAACCTGCAGGCGGCCGGCTACCACGGCGAGGAATTGCAGATCATCGCCGACAGCAGCTTCAAGCCCCATCTCGACGCCGCCACCGTCGCCGGCGAGCAGCTGCGCGCCATCGGCATGAAGGTGAAACTGTCGGTCATGGACTGGCCCACGGTGATGGCCACGCGCTCGAAGCCGGAGGGCTGGAACCTCTGGCCGCTGATGATGGGGATCGAGCCCTATGAGGGGCCGTACAACGTGGTGGGCTTCTTCGCCGGCAAGCAGACGGTGCAGATCAAGCAGGATCCGGTGATCGAGGACGCCAATGCCAGGCTGGCCTCGGAGCTGAAGCTGGAAGACCGCCGCGCGGCGGTGAAGCAGTTCCAGGACCGCGTCTACGACCAGGCAATCGCCATCAAGGTCGGCGATGTCGGCATCATCCAGGCGACGCGGGCCAATGTGATGAACTACGCGCCGTACCGCATTCCGCGCATGTGGGATTGCTGGTTCGCCTGAACGGGCGCGCGCGTTGCTGCGCCTGATCGCCCTGCGCCTGCTGGCGGCGCTGCCCGTCCTGCTGGTGATCTCGCTGGTCGCCTTCGGCCTGACCCTGCTGGTCCCCGGCGACATGGCGGCGGAAATGCTGGGCATGTCCGCCACACCCGCCGACGTGGCCCGCCTGCGCCACGAGCTCGGGCTGGACCTGCCGCCGCTGGCGCGGATGGCGCAATGGTACGGCGGCCTGCTGCACGCCGATCTCGGCCGCTCCGTGCTGCTGAACCAGAGCGTGATGGCGGCCATTCTCGAACGCCTGCCGGTGACGCTGTCGCTGGCTTTCCTGTCACTGGCACTGGCCTGCGCGGCGGGCGTGCCGCTCGGCCTGCTGGCGGCGTCGCAATCCGGTCGTTGGATCGACCAGGCGACGATGGGCACGGCGCTGGTGGGGCTGTCCCTGCCGGATTTCTGGCTCGGCCTGGTGCTGATCTGGGTCGTCGGCGTCAAGCTCGGCTGGCTGCCCACCGGCGGCTACGTGGCGCTGGGCGCCGATCCCCTGGGCTGGCTGCGCTGCATGATCCTGCCCGCCGGCACCCTGGCGCTCACCCAGCTGGGCCCGGTGGCACGCATGACCCGCGCCGCCGCGCTGGAAGTCTCGGGCATGGATTTCGTCCGCACCGCCCGCGCCAAGGGCCTGACCGAGCCGCGTGTCTATGCCCGCCATGTGCTCGCCGCCTCACTGGTGCCGATCCTGACCGTGATCGGCATCGGCTTCGGCCTGGCGCTGAGCGGCGCGCTGGTGATCGAGCAGGTCTACAGCCTGCCCGGCGTCGGCCGGCTGGTCATCGGCGCGGTGCTGCGCCGCGACTGGCCGGTGCTGCAGGGCGGGCTGCTGATGACCGCGATCGTGTTCCTGCTGGTCAATCTGCTGGTGGACCTGCTGTATCTCTGGGCCGATCCCCGGCTTCGCCAGCGATGAGGCTTCGCCAAGGATGAATCCAGCCGCCCTTCTCGCCCGGCGATCCTTCCTGATCGGCGCCGTGATCCTGAGCGTGATCGCGCTCGCCGCCATCCTGGCCGGCTATCTGGCGCCGTTCGATCCGGTCCGCAACAACTACCGCTACCGGCTGGGCGCGCCGAACGACATCTACTGGCTGGGCACCGACCGCTACGGCCGCGACGTGCTGTCGCGCATCCTGTGGGGCGCCCGGGTCAGCCTGCGCATCGGGCTGGGCGTGGCGCTCGTCACGGCCCTCGCCGGCGGCCTGATCGGCCTGGCCGCAGGCTGGTGGCGCAGGCTCGATGGCTGGCTGATGCGCGTCATGGACGGGCTGATGGCGTTTCCCGGCATCCTGCTGGCCATCGCGCTTGCCGCCACGCTCGGCCCCAGCGAGATCAACGTCATGATCGCGCTGGCCATCGCCTATACCCCGCGCACCGCGCGGATCGTGCGCGGCGCGGTGCTGGTGGCCGCGGCGCAGGATTATGTGGAGGCGGCCCGCGCCATTGGCGCCGGCCCGGCCCGGCTGTTGCTGCGCCATATCATGCCCGCCGCCGTCGCGCCGCTGGTCGTGCAGCAGACCTATGTGTTCGCGCTGGCGGTGCTGGCGGAAGCGGTGCTGAGCTTCGTCGGCGTCGGCCCGCCGCCGCCCACGGCCACGCTCGGCGCGATCATCGCCGATGGCCGGGACGCGATCGTCGAGGCGCCCTGGGTCACGCTGTACCCGGGGCTGGTGATTTCCGTGCTTGTGCTTGGCCTGAACCTGCTGGGCGACGGGCTGCGGGACGCGCTGGATCCCAGGATGCGCCAGGCTCTCCGTTAGGCGTGCGGCCGGTAAACACGTGGATGGAAGCTCTGCCCTGGCCATCATCATCGGTGGCGTGGGCCGCATCCGACGGACGCGCCGGTGCAACCGCGACGTTGTCCTTCACCTTGCGGATCAGGTCGTCGAGGCGCGAGAAGAACGCCTCCACCGCATAGCCGACCAGGAAGGCAATCAACAGCGGCGGCAGCGAGGTGTTCTTCGGCAGCAGGGAGCCGAACAGGCCGACCACGAGGCCGGCGATCGCCGCGATGAAATAGCGGGCGCTGTTCGCGGCGGACGGGAGGTATTGCTGGTGGCGGATGAGACGCGAATAGAAGCGGAACCCGTACAGGAATGCGCCCAGCAGGGCGTAAACCGTCGGCAGGAAGTAGGCGGAAAGGCTGCTGTAGATCAAGGTGTCGATCTTGTACAGGCCGAGCGCGAAGTCGCGGATGCTCTGATACGCCTTGATCTGATTGACCGCCTCCGCCTTGATCTCGTCGACCGTCGATATCTCGGGCGGAACGTTCAGATGATCCATCTTCTTCGGGTTGGTCCCGTTGAACGTGACATCCTCGATATTCAGCTTCATCCAGGACGGCGTGAACCATCCGTTCAGGCGGCTGGCAGATTGCAGCAGCCAGGCGCTGTTGCGGGAGAATTCCACCATCTCCTCGAACACCCGCGCGGCGATCAGCGCCTCGGCCTGCCGCCCGGGGCCCGCCGGAATGTCGGCGCGCTCCGAATTCGCGCTGGCTCGCAGCATCTGCACGTCCGACCATAATTTCAGCGCCGCCGCATTCTGCCGCTCGATCAGATCGTTGGTGTCCGTCAGGGTCGCGTTGCTCATGAACAGGAAGATCGAGAACACGATGATCGCCGCGACCAGAAAGGCCGCCAGGATCTGCATCCCCATCAACGACGCGTTCCTGCAGGCCTCGATCGACGCCGCGGTGACCGGCCGCACGAGATTGGCGAGGCGTCCATAGGCCATCCAGAAGTCGATGACAGCCTTCAGCGGCAGACGCTGAGACGTCGCCGCCTGGGCATAGATCACGTCATGGACCAGCGCTTCCTCGTCCTTGGACGTGGCGGATCCGGCCTTGGGCAACAGGCCCTTGCTCGTGGCATAGTCCAGCAGCCGGTTCGCGCCGACCACCGCGGCCTGGAATTCCGGCGTGGCCGTGAACTCGATCGGCTGTGCGTTCTGTGGCTGTGTGTTCTGGGGCTGCTCCCGCGTAGCCTCCTGCGCATCGGGCATGGCTTACTCCCTGGCTGCATCCCTTATTGCAGCATCAAAAAGAAAGCCTGCGCCCAAGGCGGTGCGCGACGCAGTGAAGCAACTCACATTCCGGCGGCGCCAGCCCGCCGCCGCAAGCTGCACGAGCCCTGGACCGGCGCGGGTCAACCGCGCCGCCAGAAACCTGGGCGGTCTGAACCTACGCGGCGCGCAGCCGGCGGATGATGGCGCCGGTAAAATCCTTCGTCGTCGCCTTGCCGCCGAGATCGGGCGTGCGGACCTTGTCCTGCTTCAGCACCAGGTCGATCGCGGTGCGCAGCTTCTCCGCCTCGGCCGTCCGGTCGACGTGATCCAGCATCAGCGCCGCGGCCAGCAGCAATGCCAGCGGGTTGGCGATGCCCTTGCCGGCGATATCCGGCGCGGAGCCGTGCACCGCCTCGAAGATCGCCGTATGCGGCCCGATATTGGCGCCCGGCGCCATGCCGAGGCCGCCGACCAGCCCTGCCATCAGGTCGGACAGGATGTCGCCGAACAGGTTGGTGGTGACGATCACGTCGTAGCGCTCCGGATGCAGCACGAGTTGCATGGCGCAGGCATCGACGATGCGGTCCTCGGTCTGGATCACGCCTTCATAGTTCTTGGCGACCATGAGCGCGGTCTCCAGGAACACGCCGGTCAGCGCCTTCAGCACGTTCGCCTTGTGGACGATGGTGACCTTCTTGCGCTTGTGCTTGACCGCGTACTGGTAGGCGAACTCGCTGATCTTGCGCGATTCCGAGCGGGTGTTGATGCCCGAGGAAAAGGCCACCGCGTGCGGGTCGCCGTCGATCTGGATGTAATGCTCGAACGCGACATAGAGGCCTTCCAGGTTCTCGCGAACCAGCACGATGTCGACATTCTCGTAGCGGCCGCCCTCGATCATCGTGCGCACCGGGCGCACATTGGCGTACAGGCCGAACTCCTCGCGCAGCCGCACATTCACCGAGCGGAAGCCGCCGCCCACGGGGGTGGTCAGCGGGCCCTTCAGCGCCAGGCCAGTGCGGCGGATGCTGTCCAGGGTGGCCTTCGGCAACGGGTCCCCGCCGTGCTCGATGCCGGCAAGCCCGCCAATCTGGGTGTCCCAGGCAAACGGCGAACCCAGCACGTCCAGGATCTCCACGACCGCGGCGACGATCTCGGGGCCGATGCCGTCACCCGGGATCAAGGTCGCTTCGATCTTCTGCTGGGCCTGTCCGTTGTTCATCGGGTCATCCTCTGTCTCGCGCGTTGAACCTGTCGGCGTGCCGGCGTACGGCGGCGCTTCATCGCACACTTGACCCGCGGCAACCACTTTTCCGGACGCATGCGAGGAAGGCGTTGAGAGGAGGGAGATGCGCTCCCGCCGGATCGGGCCCCGCAGGCGGGCAAGGGTCATTTCGTATGTGACGAGAACCATCGCCCTCCCCTCTCCGGCGGCTTGCGCATGCCGCCCGGCATCCCGCCGGCCGGATCGGCACTTCGTGAGCCGCCTTGCTCGTGCATAATGCCCGGCTCCCGACCGAAGCCGCGGGAGGATCGACGCGAGTCCTGGCCTACCGCATCCCCCCTGCCGCATCCCCTGCCGCATCCCACCTGGGAGACGTTGGACGATGAACTTTCCGATCACCCTGATCGACCTCGCCGGCACCGTGGCCCTGCTGCTCTGGGGCGTGCGCATGGTGCAGACCGGCATCCAGCGCAGCTTCGGGCCCAGGCTGCGGCAGATCCTCGCCGTGGCGCTGCGCAACCGGTTCAAGGCCTTCCTCGCCGGCCTCGGTGTCACCGCGATCCTGCAGAGCAGCACCGCGACCGGCCTGATGGTCGCCGGCTTCGCCGCCGGCGGGCTGGTGGAGCTGGTGCCGGCGCTGGCGGTCATGCTCGGCGCCAATATCGGCACGACGCTGATCGTGCAGGTGCTGTCCTTCGACGTCTCCGGCCTGGCCCCCTGCCTGTTCCTGGCCGGGGTGCTGATGTTCCGCCGCAGCGACGCGGCCCGCACCCGCGACCTCGGCCGCGTCGCCATCGGGCTCGGCCTGATGCTGCTGTCGCTGCACCAGCTCTTGGATTTCATCACCCCGTACGAGGACGTGCCCAGCCTGCGCCTTTTCCTCGGCGCGATCTCCACCGAGCCGGTGCTCGACATGCTGCTGGCGGCGATACTCGCCTGGGCGGCGCATTCCAGCGTCGCGGTGGTGCTGCTGGTGATGTCGCTGGCCTCGAAGGGCGTGGTGCCGCCGCATGCCGCCTTTGCGCTGGTGCTCGGGGCCAATCTCGGCACCGCGCTCAACCCGGTGCTGGAGGGCGTCAGCGGCGACAACCCGGCCGCCCGGCGGCTGCCGCTCGGCAACCTGATCAACCGCGCGCTGGGCTGCGCCGCGGCGCTGGCCGCACTGCCCGTCATCAGCCCCTGGCTGGTGCAGATCATCCCGGACAACGGGCGCGCGGTGGCGATGTTCCACACCGCCTTCAACCTGGCGCTGGCGGCGATCTTCTTTCCGCTGTTGACGCCCTACGCGGCCCTGCTCCGGCGCTGGTTCCCGGCCCGGATCGAGCCGGCCGATCCCGCCCGCCCGCTCTATCTGCAGAGCACCGCGCAGGAGGTGCCGGCGGTGGCGATCGGCGCCGCGGCGCGCGAGGCGCTGCGGCTGGCGGATACGCTGGAGGCCATGCTGCTGAGCTTCCGCGATGCGCTGGAGAAGGCGGACCGGCGGCACATCGCCGAGGCGAAACGCATGGACGACGTGCTGGACAAGCTGAACACGGCGATCAAGGCCTATCTCAGCGGCCTCGATCCGGAGGCGATGACCGCCACCGATCACCAGCGCATCGAGGAAATCCTGGTCTTCGCGCATAACCTGGAACATGCCGGCGATGTCGTGGACAAGAACCTGATGGGGCTCGCCTCGAAGCGGCTGAAGCGCGGGCTGTTCTTCGCGGCCCGGGATCAGGCCGAACTGACCCGCATGCTGGATCGGCTGCTCGCCAATCTGCGCGCCGCGGCCTCGGTGTTCATGACCGAGGATCTACGGGCGGCACGCCTGCTGGCGGCGGAGAAGCAGATTTTCCGCGATATCGAGGCCGCCGCGACCCAGGCGCATTTCGACCGCCTGCGGGGCGGGGGCGCCGACATGGCGGAGACCGGCGCGCTGCATCTGGACGTGCTGCGGGACCTGAAGCAGGTCAACGCGCATCTGGTCGCCGCCGCCGCCTATCCGGTGCTGAAGAGCCAGGGCGAATTGCTGGCGAGCCGGCTCCGGCTGGACGACTGATTTTCCGCATGAGCCGCCTTGCGGATGACGCACTGGCGATTCGGCAGGCGCGAGACCAAATGAGGAACAATCCGACATTCCAGCCCGGCGGAGGCGCCGCGCGCGACTGATAGAGGTAGCGATGACCACCAAGGACCTGACCTTCTCGCTGGACCGGGACACCCTGGCGCGGCTGGATGCCGCCGTGCAGGGTGTCGTCGACAAGGACCCGGCCCTGCTGCTGACCGTGATCGAAAGCCTGGCCAAGACCATCGCCGTCTATGGCCATGCGACCCGCCACGACGTTCTCCTGATGGCGGCCCGCGGCTATGATGAGGGGGCCAAGGGCTAGAATACTTGCTTCCATCGGGGTTTTGTCATCGCTTCCAAAAAAATGATCCTGCTCGGCCTGGCCGTGCTGCTGGTGTTCGCGGCGGGATTCCTGCTCGACACCGCCGGGGTGATCCAGCTCGGCTATATCTGCGCCACCGGCGGCTGCGGCGTCAGCCCGGTCTGGCTGGCGGCGGCGCTGGGCGCGGGCGTGGGGCTGTGGATGACCGTATCGCTGGCCCGTCGCCTGCGCGCCCGCCGATCCCCGCGCAAGAAGAGCCGCACCGGCGCCCGCCGTAAGCCGCCAGCCCCGGCGAAGGCCAAACCCGCCGCAAGGCGGGCCGGCCGGCGCAAGGCCCCGGCGCGCGCCTGAGAAAACCGGGCCTGAGACATCCGGGCCTGAGAAAAACAGGCCTGAGACATCCGGGCCGGCGGCGCGCCGGTTGTCATTTGCCGCCAGACGGTGAAGCCTGCCCGCCACGGCCCGAACATACGGGCGAACAGCGGGGAACCCGGGACAATGGAACGCTCCAGCATCGGCGATACGCCCAGGCGCCGGGAAGATCCGCGCTTCGTCACCGGCCAGGGCCGCTACCTCGATGACCTCGTATTCCCCGGCCTCGCCCATGCCGTCCTGCTGCGCTCGCCGCACGCCCATGCGCGCCTCGATCACATCGACCTCGCCGCCGCGCGCGCCGCGCCGGGCGTGCTGGCCGTTCTGACGGAAGCGGAGGCACGTGCCGACGGGCTGCAGCCGATGCGTCCGACCGTGGAAGCCAATGTCCAGACCGGCGAGCCCTTCGCCTTCCTGCCGCAACCCTTGCTTGCCACCGGCAAGGTGCGCTTCGCCGGCGAGCCGGTCGTGCTGGTCGTCGCGCAAACCCGCGCGGCCGCGCTGGATGCCGCCGAGCTGGTGCGGATCGACTACGCCCCCCTGCCCGCGGTCACCACCGCCGAAGCCGCCCGCGCCCCCGGCGCGCCGGAGCTCGCGGCCGAGGTGCCGGGGAATGTCTGCCTCGACTGGCGCACCGGCGATATCGCCGCCGTGGACGCGGCTTTCGCCAGGGCCGCGCATGTGGCCCGGCTGCGGCTCGACAATCACCGCATCGTCACCAACCCGATGGAGCCGCGCGGCGTGGTCGGGCTGTACGACCCCGCGCAGGACCGCTACACCGCCTATGTCTCCAGCCAGAACATCCATCTGAACCGCGACAACATCGCCCGCGCGCTCGGCAGGCCGCCCATTTCGGTGCGCTTCATCGCCCCCGATGTCGGCGGCGGCTTCGGGGCGAAGAATTTCATCTATGCCGAACAGGCCCTGATCCCCTGGGCCGCCCGGCGCGTCGGCCGGCCGGTGAAATGGATCGCCACGCGAAGCGAAGCCTTCCTGTCCGACCATCAGGCGCGCGACCACCACGCCGATGCGGCCCTGGCGCTGGACGCGGAGGGCAAATTCCTGGCGCTGCGGGTGGCCAGCACCGCCAATGTCGGCGCCTATCTGGCCGGCGGAGCGGGCGGGGTGCAGACCTTCCAGTATGTGCATCTGCCGGGGACGATCTACGCCATCCCCGCGATCGACCTCACCATCGCCGCGGTGCTGACCAACACCGCGCCTACAGGCGTCACCCGCGGTCCCGGTTTCGCCGAGACCGTCAACATCATCGAGCGGCTGATCGACGCGGCGGCGCGGCAATGCGGCTTCGACCGCGCCGGGTTGCGGCGGATGAACATGGTCCCGGCCGAGGCCATGCCGATGACCAACGCCTTCGGCTTCACCGTGGACAGCGGCGATTTCCGCGGCAGCTTCGATCGGGCCCTGGCCCGGGCCGACACGGCCGGCTTCCCCGCCCGCCGCGCCGCCAGCGCGGCGAATGGCCGGCTGCGCGGCCTCGGCTTCGCCTGCCACATCAAGGCGACCGGCGGATCGCCGCACGAGAATGTCGATATCCGCTTCGAGGCGGACGGCACGGTATCGCTGATCACCGGCACCCAGACCATCGGACAGGGCCATGAGACCACCTTTCCGCAGATCCTGGCCGATCGGCTCGGCGTGCCGAATGCGCGCATCCGGCTTCGCCAGGGCGACACCGACCTGATCCCGGCCGGCGGCGGGCACGGCAGTTCGCGCGCCACCTATATGGGCGGCACCGCGATCTGGCGGGCGTCCGAGGAGATCGTCGCCAAGGGCACGCGCCTGGCCGCCCATGTGCTGGAAGCGGCGGAGGCCGATATCGGCTTCGAGGACGGCCGCTTCCGCGTGCTCGGCACCGACCGGTCGATCGGCCTGCTGGAACTCGCCCCGATCGCGCGCGAGGCCGGCACGCCGCTCGACACGTTCCATGCCTGGACGCGGGAAGCGATGACGTTTCCGAACGGGACGCATGTGGCGGAGGTGGAGATCGATCGGACGACCGGGGAAATCGTGCTCGTGCGCTACAGCGCCGTCGATGACTATGGCGTGATGGTGAACCCGATGATCGTCGCCGGCCAGGCGCATGGCGCGATCGCGCAAGGCATCGGCCAGGCCCTGCTGGAGCACGCCGCCTACGATCCTGCCGGCCAGCTCGTCGCCGGCAGCTTCATGGATTACGCGATGCCGCGCGCCGGCGACCTGCCCCGGTTCGATCTCGGCTTCAACGCCACGCGCTGCGTGACCAATCCGCTCGGCGTGAAGGGCGCGGGCGAGGCCGGCGCGATCGCCGCACCGCCCGCGATCGCCAACGCGATCCTGGATGCGCTGGCGCCGATCGGCGCGGGCGCGCCCGACCGGCCCATCTTCATTGGCCCCGCCACGTCGTGCAGGATCTGGACGGCGATGCAGGGCTGATCCCGGATCGGCAATATTCGGGCCGGCAGCCGCATGACGATGGAAATCCCGCAAGCTTAACGAGTTGCATTGCGCGTGGCTCCGCCGATGCTTTCTCCAAGAAACTTGATATGAACTTTCCGCTGTACCACACCAACGATCATTGAATTCACGGAAAGCCCGGAGTAAAATCAAAGAGTGCCGCAGAGCACCAACACACACTGACAAGCACACGCATGATGGAAGCGTTCCCGCATGCGGGAAGCGTGGAGGCGTTGCGCCAGCAAGGGGGTATTGTTATGGCCGCAAAGACCGATACCGTAACTAACGTAACCGAACCGGCAACAAAGAGCTACGAACAGACCGTCGCCGCACTGAAGAGCGATGTCGCGCAGGCAACCGCGGGGTTCGAGCAGACCCAGGCGAAGGTCAAGGAAAACATAGACAAAGCCAGCAAGACCGCCGCCGAGGCGATGGCGTTCAGCCAGGGCAACCTCGAGGCGCTCACCCGGTCCGGCCAGATCTGGTCGGCCGGCATGCAGGATCTTTCCCGGCAATTCGCCGCCACCGCCCAGGCGAGTTTCGACGAGACGATGAACCGGCTGAAGGCGCTCGCATCGGTGAAGACGCTGAAGGACGCGATCGAGCTTCAGTCCAGCCTGCTGCATGAGTTGGCGGAAAAAGCGGTTGCCGAGACCAGCCGCCTGACCACCGCCTCGATCAAGCTGACCGAGGAGGCAATGGCCCCGATCACCGCCCGCGTGAGCCTGGCCGTGGAGACATTCACCAAGACCGGTTGACGCCGGCCGGTTGCGAATACCGCCAGTTCATTTCATCAGCAACGGATTGGGTCCAGGCGCAGCTTCAGTCGCCTGGATTCACTGGGCATTTTCGGATGCACGCGGTTTCTGTTGCGGAATCTCGCGAGATCCGGCCTGCATGGATTTTCCTCCTGGATTTCCGGGCGGTTTGGCGGCGCACCGCCGAAACCGCCCGGAACGGGAACGTCGCATGCATCCGCCATCGGCAAAGCACGGTCGCCGCACCTGTCGGCAGCGATCGTGATTCCGTTCAGCGCCGGTAATCGGCGCCCTTGCGTTCCACGGTGCGGACCAGGCCCTGCCATTCCATCAGGCCGTATTCGGCGGAGGCGCGGCGCTTCTGCATCCGCTCCGCCGCCTTCTGCACGACGTACTCCTCGATCTGCACCGGCGGCGCGTCCAGCGCGCGGGCAATGAGTTCGAGCTCGCAGGCACGCTCCAGCATGTACATCCGCATCATTGTGCCATGCACCGTCGGTCCCAGCGTCAACAGGCCGTGATTTAGTAGCACCACGCAACCGCCCTGCGCGCAGGTGCGGCCGAGCGCGTCGCATTCCTCCTGCGTCGCCGGCACCCCGTATTCGTGATAGGCAACGTCATCGAGGATCTGCAGCGCGTCCTGGCTGATCGGACGCAGCCCGTTGCGCAGCAGGGACAGGCCGGCACCGGCGCGGGTATGCGTGTGCATGACCACATTGGCATCCGGCCGCGCCTTGTAGACGCCGCTATGGATGATGAAGCCGGCATTGTTGAACCTGCCGGGATCGCCGATCACGTTGCCGTCCATGTCCATCTTGACCAGGCTGGAGGCGGTGACCTCGTCGAACATCTCGCCATAGCGATTGATCAGGAAATGGTTCGGCGCATCGGGAAGCCGCGCCGACATATGGGTGTTGATCAGATCGGTCCAGCCGAGATGGTTCACGACCTGATAGAGCGCCGCCAGGTCGCAGCGCGTTTGCCATTCGGCGTCCGTCATGTCTGTCCTGGGCTGCTGCAGCGCGGCTGACATGTCTGCCTCCTTTTTATTGTTTGCGGCATCGCTTTCCCGGCGCGCGGGCCGGCGGCGGATATCCTGGGGGAAACCACGGCTTTCGGCAACAAAGCGCCCGGCTCTACCTCGCCAGGCCAGGCGTGCCAGGCGGCACGGCATAGAAATTCATGGTCAGCGAAACGGCCGTGTAATAGCCCATCAGCACGATCATGTCGGTGACGCCTTCATGTCCGAGATGCGCGACCGCGCGGTCGTACAGGGCTTGCGGCACCAGGCGGACATCGGCCAGCGCCGTGGCGACCTCGTAGACCACCTGCTCGCGCGCGTCGTCGAACCGCGTCGGATGCCCGGCGACGATCGCCGCAATGGCGGCCTCCGGCAATCCGACCTCCACGCCGCGCTTTTCGTGCGCGACGGTGGGATAGGCGGAATGCCATTTGCTGTTGATCACGAGCACGGCGATCTCGCGCTCGCGTTCCGACAACGAGGATTGCCCGGGCATGAAATGCGCCCCCAGCGGATTGGCCGCATGCACCAGCTTCGGATTGTGCACCCAGACCTTGTACGGCCCCGGCAGCCGGCCGCGCGGTCCATCCATCAGATAGCGATATCCGGCGCGTTGCTCCGCCGTCATCCGCTCGACGGGGAGCTCGGCATAGCGTCCGAAGGTCGGGGCGTCGTTCATTCCGCGCACTCCTGTTCATCGTCCGCGAATGCCTGCGTCGCGGCGCGCGGCAAGCGTCGCATTTTTCTCGCCGGACGCGCCAGCCGTCTGGTAGCGTCCGCGGCAAGGCGTGACGCGACGGAGGCCGGTGCGGTCCCGAATGCCGATCAGGACCGATCCTCCTCCCGCAGGAACGAGAGGGGGGAGACCGTGCCCGACGCGGATGGCGCCACCATGGCGGCAGACGAAACGGTCGCCCTGGAACGCGCGACCATACGACGCGTCGCCCGCCGCCTGATCCCGCTGCTGATGGCGTGCTATTTCGTTGCCTATCTGGACCGGGTGAATGTCGGCTTCGCGGCGCTGACCATGAACCAGGCCCTTGGCTTCTCCTCCGCGGTCTACGGGTTCGGCAGCGGGATCTTCTTCCTCGGCTACTTCCTGTTCGAAGTGCCGAGCAACGTGATCCTGGCGAAGGTGGGCGCCCGGGTCTGGATCGCCCGGATCCTGGTCACCTGGGGCATCATCTCCGGCTGCACCGCGTTCGTCACCGGACCGATCTCGTTCTATTCGATCCGTTTCGCGCTCGGGCTGGCGGAGGCCGGCTTCTTCCCGGGCATCATCCTCTATCTGACCTGGTGGTTCCCGTCCTACTACCGCTCCCGCATCGTCGGGCTGTTCATGGCGGCGATCCCGATCTCCAACATCGTCGGATCGCTGGTTTCCGGGGCGCTGCTCGATCTGGACGGATGGCTGGGCGTCGCCGGCTGGCAATGGCTGTTCATCATCGAGGCCGCTCCCGCGATCGTGCTCGGCGTGGTGTTCTATGCGTTCATGACGGACTGGCCGAAAGATGCCCATTGGCTGCAACCGGCCCAGCGCAGCTGGCTGATGGCCCGGCTGGACGCCGAGCGGGCGCAGCGTGAGGCAATCCGCCAGTACAGCCTGGGCGAGGCCTTGCGCGACAAGCGGGTGCTGCTGCTCAGCCTGGTCTATTTCGGCGGCACGTTCTCGGGCTACGGCATCGTGCTGTTCCAGCCGCAGATCGTGCACCGGCTGGCCGGCGGCTTCGGCATGACCGGCGTGATCAATGCCATCCCCTATGTCTTCGCCGCGATCGCCATGGTGCTGTGGGGCCGCCATTCCGACCAGACGGGCGAACGGCCGCGCCATGTCGCAGCCGCATACTCCGTCGTGGCCGCGGGCCTCGTCGCCACCGCGATGATGACCGATCCGGTCCTGACCATGGTGACCCTGGTCATCGCGGCGATGGGCCAGTCCTCCACCGGACCGACCTTCTGGTCATTGCCGACGGCGATGCTGTCGGGCACCGCCGCTGCCGGCGGCATCGCGCTGATCAATGCGCTGGGAAATCTCGGCGGGTTCTTCGGGCCGTACGCGTTCGGCCTGATCAGGGACGCGACCGGCAGCTTCACGTTCGGATTGGTCGCCATCGCCGCCGGGCCGTTGCTATCGGCCTGTATCGTGCTGGCCCTGGGGCACGACCGCCGGCTCGAACATATTCCTGCCCGGCGGGCCTAAAGGCGCCGCGCCCGCCCATGCCGGCGGAACACCGGCATACGCGCGCAGCGCCCGTATCACATGCCCAAGGCACGCTTGTAGAGGTCGAGCAGGGTCTCCTGCTCCTCCACCTCGGCCGGTTCCTTCTTGCGGATGCTGATCAGCTGGCGCAGCACCTTCACGTCGAAGCCGGCGCTCTTGGCCTCCGCGTAGATGTCCTTGATGTCGTTCCCCAGAGCCTTGCGCTCCTCTTCAAGGCGCTCGATGCGCTCGATCAGGCTGCGCAGGCGATCAACGGCGAGGCCACCCGTCTCGGGAGTGTCGTCGCTCTTGGCCTGCCGGTCACGGCTGGCGGCCGCTTCTGCTACAACGTCGCTCATATTCGGTCTCCCAATCAGGCGCTCGGATTCTGCGATGATAACATGGCTCGTGAGGGGGCTTAGAAGCCGAGCGGGTCAGGCTTCCTGGCTGATGGCGTTGCCGAGCGCTAATGCCGCCCCTTCTGGGCCGCCCGTCCGGCGTCCTGGATTGCTGTTCGGTGATATCGATGGCCATGAGCAGCTCCGGATCAGGGACGGGCGGGCGGAATAGGCCCCACCCGCCGCCCCGTCAATCCGCAAGTCACCAATCCGCAAGTCACTGGCCGCCGCTGAAGTCATTGGCCGCCGCCGAGCGGCCGCCGGTCAATGGCCGGGATGGGATTTCGCGAGCGCGGCCTTCTGCTCGGGCGTCGCCTCGGCCTGGTACTTCGCCTGCCATTCCTTGTACGGCATGCCGTAGACAATCTCCCGCGCATCGGGATCGGCGATGGTGATGCCCTTTTCCGCCGCCCCCTCCCGGTACCAGCGGCTCAGGCAGTTCCGGCAGAACCCGGCCAGGTTCATCAGGTCGATGTTCTGCACGTCCGTGCGCTCCCGCAGATGCTGAGACCAGCCGGCGGAACGCGGCGGCCTCCAGCTCGGTGCGGGTCTTGTCGTCGAGATCGGGTGCGGGCATTCGCGGCCTCCTGCGGTCGGATGGGAAACTCGGATGAGACACGGGCACCTCTCAGATGGCGCCGGCGCGGCGGTTTCGCCATACTCGCCGGGAACCGGGATGTGGGGAAGCGTGCCGATGCAATGGAACGACGCGCGGGCCAGGGCTGCACTGCGCGCCATATTCGACGCCGCGGTGGCAGCCGCCGACCCGCTGAAGATGCTGGCCGCGCATTTGCCGGAGAAGCCCAGGGGGCGCTGCATCGTCGTCGGCGCCGGCAAATCCGCCGCCGTGATGGCCGCCGCGCTGGAGGCCGCGTGGCCGGACGTGCCCCTCTCGGGCGCCGTCGTCACCCGCTACGGCCACGCCGTGCCCACGCAGCAGATCGAGGTGATCGAGGCATCCCACCCGGTGCCCGACGCCAACAGCGAACGCGCCGCCCGCCGCCTGCTGGAACTGGTCCAGGGCCTCGGCCCGGACGACCTGGTGCTGGCGCTGATCTCCGGCGGCGGTTCCGCCTTGCTCGCCGCTGCCGGCGCCCGGGCCTGACGCTGGCGGACAAGCAGGCGGTGAACCGCGCGCTGCTCGCTTCCGGCGCCACGATCACCGAGATGAACGCGGTCCGCAAACACCTCTCCGCCATCAAGGGCGGCCGCCTGGCCGCCGCCGCCGCGCCGGCGCGGGTGGTCACGCTGGCGATCAGCGACGTGCCCGGCGACGACCCCGCCGTGATCGCCTCCGGCCCCACGGTGCCGGACGCCACCACCTTCGCCGATGCCCGCGCTTTGGTCGAACGTTTCCGCCTGGACGCTGCCCCCCCAGGTCGCCGCCCGGCTGGCCCGGGATGACGACGAGACGCCGAAGCCCGGCAGCCTGCCGAACGCCGAATTCCGCCTGATCGCCACCCCGGCCATGGCGCTGCGCCAGGCCGCCGAGACGGCGCGCGGCCTCGGCCTCGCGCCGCTGATCCTCGGCGACGCGCTGGAGGGCGAAGTCGCGCGAGCTCGGCACCATGATGGCCGGCATCGCGCGTTCCGTGCGCGACCACGCGCTGCCTTTGCCCGCCCCCGCCGTGCTGCTGTCCGGCGGCGAGACGACCGTGACCATCGCCCGCGGCCCGGATGGGGCCCACAAGGCCGGGCGCGGCGGGCGCAACACCGAGTTCCTGCTCGGCCTGGCCGTCGGGCTGGCCGGCGCGCCCGGCATCTGGGCGGCCGCCGGCGACACCGACGGGATCGACGGCACCGAAGACGCCGCCGGCGCCATCGTCGCGCCCGACACCCTGGCCCGCGCCGCCGCCGCCGGCCTGATCGCGCGCGCAAGGTGCTGGCCGCGCATGACAGCTACACCCTGTTCGACGCCATCGGCGACCTGATCCGCACCGGCCCCACACTGACCAATGTCAACGACATCCGTGCCATCCTGATCGCCTGACCCGTTTCCGGCCTGACCCGTTCCCGGCCTGACCTCTTCCCGGAAGGATAAAAGATGCCCGCCCGCATCAAGCTGCGTCGCCGCCGCCGGACCAAGATCATCGCCACGCTCGGCCCCGCCTCCTCCACCGCCGAGGTGCTGGCCCGGCTGTTCCAGGGCGGCGCCGACGTGTTCCGGCTGAATTTCTCCCACGGCACGCATGAAGACCACGCCATGCGCGTGCGGCTGATCCGCGAACTGGAAGAAAAATTCGACCGCCCGATCGGCATCCTGGCGGATGTGCAGGGCCCGAAGCTGCGCGTCGGCACTTTTGGCGGCGGGCGCGTGCATCTGCAGACCGGGGCATCCTTTCGCCTGGATCTCAACGCCACGCCGGGCGATTCCGACGCGCGTCAACCTGCCCCATCCGGAGATCATCGAGGCCGCGGGCATCGGCACCACGCTGCTGCTGGACGACGGCAAGCTGCGCCTGCGCGTCGTGCGCAAGCGCGGCGACGGGCTGGAGACGCAGGTGGTGGTCGGCGGCCCGCTGTCGGACCGCAAGGGCGTCAACGTGCCGGACATGGTGCTGCCGATCCCCGCGCTGACCGCCAAGGACCGCGAGGACCTCGACTTCGCGCTGGCGCACGGCATCAACTATATCGGCCTGTCCTTCGTGCAGCGGCCGGAGGACGTGGCGGAGGCGAAGGCCATCACCGCCGGGCGCGCCTGGATCATGACCAAGATGGAAAAGCCGCAGGCGCTGGACAATCTGGATGCCATCCTGGCGCTGTCGGACGCGGTGATGGTGGCGCGCGGCGATCTCGGCGTGGAACTGCCGCCCGAGGAAGTGCCGCTGGCGCAGAAGCGCATCGTGCGCGCCTGCGCGCCAGCTCGGCAGCCCGGTGGTGGTGGCGACGCAGATGCTGGAAAGCATGATCACCGCCCCCGCCCCCACCCGCGCCGAAGCCTCCGACGTCGCCACCGCGGTGTTCGACGGCGCCGACGCGGTGATGCTGTCGGCCGAGACCGCCGCCGGCCAGTATCCGTACGAGGCGGTCAACATCATGGACCGCATCATCGCGCGGGTGGAGCAGGACCCGGGCTGGCGCGACATGATCGAGGCCAGCCGCCCCGATCCGGAACACGCCACGTCCGACGCGATCGCCGCCGCCGCCCGGCAGATCTGCCACACCATCGATGCGCGCAGCGATCGTCGCCTTCACCGCATCCGGCAGCACCGCGCTGCGCGTGGCGCGCGAGCGGCCGGAAGCCCCGGTGCTCGGCCTCACGCCGGAACTCGAAACCGCCCGCCGCCTGGCCGTGGTCTGGGGCGTGCACGCCGTGGTGGCGCCGGAGGTGCATTCGATGACCGACGCCGTCAACAAGGCCGGCCGCGCCGCCATGTCCGAGGGCTTCGCGGCGCGCGGCGACGACATCGTGGTCGCCGCCGGCGTGCCGTTCGGCCAGTCCGGCAGCACCAACGCGCTGCGGGTGGCCAAGCTCGGTTAGAGGCTGATGTTGCCTCGGCCTAGAGCAGTTTCAGTCAGACCGGAATCGGTCTGACTGATAAAACTGCTCGATAAAACAAAGGCTAGAGGTGTCGTTGCTACGGAGGTTGTCGCTCCGGGGCTGGGCTGAGAGGCTGTGGCTGCGAGGCCGCCAACACACATCCCGGAGCCCCGGATGGACGTCCATGAGAATGCGCGTTCGACGCGGCGTAGTCGAATGCTGCTGGCGCAACGGGCCTGGCGGGCGGCTGGAGACGACGGCCGCGAATGCCCGGGCTCGAGGCGATGACGGCGCGCAGCTGTGCGGGCCAATGGCGGCGACCGCCTTGACGCCGAGGGCGAGGCCGGATAGGCCGATCGCTCGGCGCGAGACGCATGCGAAGCTCGATGCGGCTGGATGGGCGGGCGGAAGAGGAAATCGAGGCGCTGCGAGCGCCAGCGCCTGACCGGCCCGGCCATGGCCCGCCGGCTCGGCCGGCGGCTGTCCACCGTCGGCGTCGTGCTGCGACGGCGCGGCCTGGGCCGGCACAGCGCCCTTGATCCCCGGCCGCCCGTGATGCGCTATGAACGGGAGCACCCAGGCGAACTGATCCTCATCGACATCAAAAAGCTCGGGCGTATCGAAGGCATCGGTCACCGCATCACCGGCGATCGCACCGGCCAAAGCAATCGACGGTCTGTGGGGCGTGGCCTCGGCTGGGAATACCATCACGTCGCCATCGATGACCTGCTCGCCTCTGGCTTACACCCAGGCGCTACACAGCGAGCGCAAGGAAGACGCCACAGCCTTCCTCAATAGCAGTCTTGCTTGAGTTCAAACGGCATGGCGTCACGGTGGAGCACGTCATGACTGATAACGGTGCCGCCTACAAAAGCTTCGCTTTCCGCGATGCCCTCCTCGCCCACGGCGTGCAGCACAAACGAACCCGTCCCTACACACCACGCACCAACGGCAAAGCCGAGCGGTTCATCCAAAGCAGCATCCGCGAATGGGCCTATGCGCAGCCTCTCCATTCATCGGCAGAGCGCGCCAAAGCGATGCATCCTTGGCTGCAAGACTACAACACAACCCGGCCTCAGCAGCCCTCGGCGGGAAACCACACCGTCAGCCCACTGAAGCGGGACAACCTCCGTAGCAACGACAGCTAGGTGCCGCTCGCCGCGATGAAGCACACCACATTGCCCTCGAACCAGCAGGCCACGGCTTCGCCGGTCGGGTTGTCGCGCCGGTGCACGACGCTCGCCTCCGGCACGTCCACCCAGGCATTCGGGGTATCGCTCCAGCGCGGGAACTCCTTCCCGATGAAGGCCTGGAAATGATCGCCGACGATGCGATAGCGCACCCGCCGGCAATCCGCCGCGCCGCAACAGGATTGGTTCGTCCCGGGACGGCGCAGGCTCTCGAACCACGAAGTGAAGGCCGGATCCGCATCCGGCGGCGGCGCGGCCCAGCCGGGTCCGCCGGGACCACCGATCATTCCGGCAGCGGCAAGGCCGCAAGCCACCCAGTTCCGCATGCCCCTGCCCCGACCAGAATTGCCCAGCGCATTCCGGCGACGAGTGTAGCGGAACACCGGCGGGGGAATATGCAGAAAACTGGCCGGCTGCTCACGAGGCCGGCGGGACGCGCCCCCCGGCCGATTGACGTGCCGCGCGGATTGAGTGTTATATTATAACATAACATGAACCACCCACCCGCGAGGAAAACCCCATGCGCCGGCGTACCCTGCTCCTGGCCACTGCTGCCGCCGCCAGTTCTGCCACCATCCTCGGCGCCGCTGCGCCTTCGGCGGGTGCGGCGCAACCGCTGCAGGTCGTGGCCAGTTTTTCCATCCTCGCCGATATGACCCGCGAAATCGGCGGCCCGGCGGTCACGGTCAAATCCCTGGTCCCCACGGACGGGGATGCCCATACCTATCAACCCCGCCCATCGGATCTGCGCAGCCTGCGCGCCGCCGGGCTGGTGATTGTCAACGGCCTCGGCATGGAGGGATGGATGGACCGGCTGCTCCAGGCCGCCGGCACCACCGGCCCGGTCGTCACCGCCACTTCCGGCGTGACACCGCGGATGACCCAGGAAGGCCCCGACCCGCATGCCTGGCAGGATCCCGCCAATGGCGTGATCTACGCCAACAACATCGCCGCCGGCCTGGCCAAGGCCGATCCAGCCCGGGCGGAGTTCTACCGCGCCCGCGCGCAGGACTATGTCGGACAGATCATCCAGACCGGAACCTGGATCGAGCAGCAGCTTGCCGGCGTGCCGAAGGCAAAGCGGAAAATCCTCACCAGCCACGACGCGTTCTTCTATTTCGGCGCCCGCTACGACATCGAGTTCCACGGCATCGAGGGCATGGACACGGAAACCGAACCCTCCGCGGCGCAGATCGCGGCGCTGGTGAAGCTCATTCGCGCGGAAGGGATCAAGGCGGTGTTCGTGGAGAACATGACCAGCCCCCGCCTGGCGCAGATGATTGCACACGAAACCGGGGCGATGCTGGGCCCGACCGTGTATTCGGATGCCCTGTCCCCGCCAGGCGGCCCGGCGCCCAGCTATCTGAAAATGTTCCGCCACAACGTGCCGCTATTCGCCAAGGCCATGCAGGCGAATTGACCCAAAGGCCGCACCCGGCAACGGAGGCTCCGTTGCCGGCGTCGCGCCGGGCCTCGCCGCCCCGATCCAGCGGCCAGCGGCGGTTGCAGGATGGTCGGATCACGGCCTAGCCTCACCCGGAATGGACGGAAAAGATCCATTCATGGAAACGCCCGGACAAGGAAACGGATCGGATGAGGCTGGATCGACGGACCGTATTGAAGAGCGCTGCCGCGGCGGCAGCGCTGCCACTCGCCCGGGCCAGGGCGCAGACGGCACAAAAGAAGTTGAAAGTCGGCATCATCACCGACCTCTCCGGCCCCTACGCGGATCTGTCGCGCCCGTCGCTGGCCTGCGCGCAGCAGGCGGTGGAGGATTTCGGCGCCTCGGCCAAGGGCTGGGACGTGGAAATCCTGGTGGCCGAGCACCAGAACAAGGCGGACAACGCGGTCACGATCGCGCGACGCTGGTTCGACCAGGAGGGCGTGGATGCGCTGCTCGATGTCAGCACCTCCGCCACCGCGCTCGCCTGCGCCGGCATCGCGCGGGAGAAGAACAAGCCGCTGATGCTGTCCGGCCCCGGCACCACCGAGCTGACGGGCAAGCAATGCAGCCCCAACCACGTGCATTGGTCGTGGGACACCTACGTGCTGGCGAATACCTCCGGCACGGCGATGGTGAAGAAGGGCGGGACCAGCTGGTACTTCATCGCTCCCAACTACACATTCGGCCAGCAACTCGCGAAGGACGGCGCCGCGGCGGTGACGAAGAACGGCGGCACTGTCTCCGGCACCGCGTTCTATCCGTTCCCCGATACGTCGGATTTCTCGGCGCTGCTGCTGCAGGCGCAGTCCTCCGGCGCCAAGGTGCTGGCGCTGTGCAATGGCGGGTCGGACCTGGTCGGCAGCGTCAAGCAGGCACGCGAGTTCGGGCTGCACAACACCATGCGCATCGTCGCCCTGCTGTCCTACGACACGGATATCCGCGCCCTTGGCCTGGCATCCGCGCAGGGGCTGATGGCGACGCAGACCTATTACTGGGACCTGAACGACCGGACCCGCGCCTTCAACAGCCGGGTCAAGCCGAAAACGCCGACGCTCTGGCCCAACATGGCCAATGCCGGCCTGTATTCGAGTACGCTGCACTACCTCAAGGCGGTTGCCGACATGGATCCGGCGCAGGCCAAAAACGACGGCGCCGCGGTTATTGCGCGGATGAAGGCGATGCCGACCGACGATGACGCATTCGGCCCCGGCCGCATTCGCGAAGACGGGCGCAAGCTGCATCCGGCGTATCTGATGGAGGTGAAATCTCCGTCGGAAAGCACCGGACCCTTCGACGTGTTCAAGCTGATTGCCACCATCCCGGCGGACCAGGCGTTCCGGCCCCTGAGCGAGGGCGGATGCCCGCTGGTCAAAACCTGAGCGCGGGCCGGAAACAAAATGGCTCGGGACAATGATTTGTCCCGAGCCATACGACGCTGTCTTACCGGCGGCTGGCCGCGCTGCGGCCCGCCCGCCCTACTTCTTGATCAGCGGGCAGCGCGATTCCGACAGCGGCTGGAAAGCCTGGTCGCCGGGGATGGTCGCCAGCCGCTTGTAGTAGTCCCACGGCCCCTTGGATTCCGCCGGCGTCTTCACCTGGAACAGGTACATGTCGTGCACCATCAGCCCGTCCGCGCGGATGTGACCGTTGCGGGCGAAGAAATCATGGACCGGCATTTCGCGCATCTTCTGCATCACCGGCCCGGTTTCCGTGGTGCCGGCGGCCTGCACGGCCTGCAGATAGTGCAGGGTGGACGAGTACACCCCCGCCTGCAGCATGTTCGGCATCTTGTTCAGCTTTTCGTAGAACCGCTTCGAGAAGGCGCGGGTCTCGTCGTCGGTGTCCCAGTAGAACGCGTCGGCCAGCACCATGCCCTGGGTGGCCTGCAGGCCGATGCCGTGGATGTCGTTGATATTCGCGGCCAAGCTGGCGAGTTTGATGCCGCTCTGGGTTATGCCGAACTCGGCCGCCTGCTTGACCGAGTTGATCAGGTCGGCGCCGGCATTGGCCAGACCGATCACCTGCGCCTTGGATTGTTGCGCCTGCAACAGATACGAGGAGAAATCGGTCGTGGAGGTCGGCACCTTGGCGCTGCCCAGCACCTTGCCGCCGCTGGCCTCGATCACCGTGGTGGCGTCGGATTGCAGCTGATGCCCGAAGGTGTAGTCGGCGGTCAGGAAGTACCAGGTCTTGCCGCCCTGGGCCAACATCGCCTTGGCCACGGCATGCGAGACCGCATAGGTGTTGTAGGTGTAGTGCACCGTGGTCGGCGTGCAGGATTCATTGGTGATCGACGACGCGCCGGGCCCGTCCAGCAACACGATCTTGTTGCGGATATTGGCGACATTCATCACCGCCAGCGCCGGCGCCGACGCCGCAACATCCAGCAGCGCGACGACATTCTCGGTATCGAACCATTTCGTCGCGATCGACGCGGCGATATCCGCCTTGGTCTGATGGTCGGCCACGACCACCTCGATCGGCCGCCCGAGCACCTTGCCGCCGAAATCGGCGACGGCCATGCGCGCCGCGAGCTCGCTGCCCGGCCCGGTCACGTCGGCATACAGGCTGCCCATATCCAGGATCAGGCCGAGTTTCACGGGCTCGGCCTGCGCCATCGCGGGCTGCGACCAGCCAGCGGCGACGCCGGCAATCGACAGGCACGCCGCGAAGGCAAGCTTCAGGTGTCTCATGGGTATTCCTCTCCTCGCGCGGTAACCGCGCCTGCTTGATTCGCGGCCTGTATCCACGCGGAGGAAATCCAGCGCAAGGGTCTACGGGAATCGATCCGCCATGATGACATTTGCGGATATTCGCCCTTGCCGAGGCCAGCCTGCCCTGCGCGTTACGGCTTCCCCCGGCGAGGCCGAAAGCGGGTGGATCCGGAGTATCCTGATCAGGAGTATTTTGGGCGCCGCATCAGGGAAAACAGCGCCGGCACGATCAGCCCCACCCCGATGCCCCAGAAACCGTTGATCAGCACGGATCGCAGCATGCCGACCGGCGCCCAGCCGCCGCCGAACGGCGTGCCCTTGATCGCGGGCACCACGAACCACCCGACCAGAACCGCCAGCAACCCGAGGCAGAGGCCTCGTAACCAATTCGGCCAGCGCGGCAGGGCCGGAAATGCCAGGCCGTAGACCAGCCCATACAGCCCGCCCCAAAAGCACAGATTGGCGATCGCGGGTATGCCGAGCGGCGGGATCGGCCAAATCGGATATGGCGGCGGCATCAGCCCCATGCCGTACAGCAGCGCCCACATGGCCTGGTGAAAGGTCAGTACCGCGATGGCGGCGCCAAGGAAGCCGAGCAGGGCACGCACGGGCGCGGCAGGCATGGATTCACCCCCGTATCTTGCGGAGCGGCGTGTCCGGATCATGCGGCGGCAGGGTATACCCCTCTCTCACCTTCGGCAACGATCCCGAGGCGCATCCGGACCTGCCCGCGGCTCAGTATCCGCCTCCGCCGCCCCCCATGCCTCCCCCGCCCATACCGCCGCCACCGCCTCCCTGCACGTCGCTCGTGCGCTGCGTCGTGCCTGGCTGTCCGGGCGCGGTTCCGCTGGCTGGAAGCGCGCAGGCGGATATCGCGAGCACGCCAGCCAGCGCGACGATCCTGGGAATGACTGTTTTCATGTCGGGCTCCTCTCCAAGGCGGCCCGGAGCATCCCGTGCGGGACTCCCGGCATGCCACCGGTGAGACGGACGCATCGGGCCCGGGTTTATTCCATGGCCACCCTTCGCTTCGACGGCCCCGGTCGGCTCCCAGGCGGGCCGGGACGGGCGGCATGAGACGGCTGGGCCAAAAAAAGAGCGGCCCCGCGAACGGGGCCGCTCCGGAAACGCATCAAGTCGCGCGGTTTCAGGCGCGGCGGCGGCGCGCCAGGCCAAGGCCCAGCAGGCCCGCACCCAGCACGGCCATCGTGGCCGGCTCGGGGGACGGAACCACGTCCGTCACGTAGTAGGCGTAGGTGGACGTGCGGTTCGAGCCGGTGACGTCACAGAAGACGCCGTTGCTGCAGCCAAAGCTCGCGGTGCTGTAGCCGGGCGTGAACGGGGCGAAGTTCCCATACTCGCTGATCGTGAACGTATAGGTGCCGGCCGCCAGGGTCAGGGCGAACGCAAAATCATAGGCCTGCCCGGTGCTAGGATCGGTGTTGCGCGCCAGCGGGCCATCATCGAAGCTCGCCACCACGGTGTTGGAGCTATCGTACACGGTCAGGATCGGATCGAAGCCGCCGGCCGCGAACGGGACGTTCAAACCCAGCAGCAGACCGCCGCCATAGCTGACGGAACGGAAGTAGTAGGTGCCGGCGGCCAGGGTCTGAGTGGACGAGTTGGCGCTGGCATCACTCGTGAAGGTGCCTGCCGCATCGAAGATATAGGCGGCCTGCGACGGGGTCGTCATGGCCAGGCCGGCCATGGCGACCGACGCTAGAAGTAGCTTCTTCATTTGGGCCTCTGAGTTGCTGGTTATGGGTTAGGCGATTAGGCGGCACGCGGCCCGTTGTGTAACTTAACGTACCCTAACGAGACGATAGCAAAACTACATACCCGCCTGCTTACGAAATGTAATGCTTATCACAGGATGGGTCAACGCGAACGACGCGGGTTAATCGTTATTCACACCCGGATGAAGGCGGATTTGATACGGACACCGGGGTTTGTGAATGTTTTATGGATTCTTACCACCCATAATCGACTCTTTTTTACGAATCGCTCAGCCTCATCGGGCAAACGACCTAGATGTGGCGTAACACAATGTCAACGCGCGTTCCAGGTCGCGCATCATGACGTGTGATTTCGCAATGAAGGCAGCCGATGAGGGCCTGGAAGACCGGCAATGTCGCCACAGGTTCGGCTCCCGTCATCAGGGGCCTGCCCGAGGCGGCCTTCGACAGCCGCGATCGCGGAGGCCAGCTTCGCGGAAGCCCGCGAAAGCACAGAACACGCGGCACTTGCGCCGATCTGCCGATCCCCAGCAGACTGGCCGCAAGCCGGATCTGCAACAGAAGAACGGCAGGAGGAAACGATGGACGCCCAGGTCGCGCGAGACGCCCGCGCCGAAGCCTACGCCGCTCCGCTCGAGACGTTGGACATGAGCGATCCCGCCCGTTTCCAGCAGGACACCATCTGGCCCTATTTCGAACGCCTGCGCCGCGAAGCGCCGGTGCATTACTGCCCGGACAGCCCATTCGGCCCTTACTGGTCAGTGACCAGGTATAAGGACATCCTGCAGGCCGAGGTGGCGCACCAGGTCTATTCCTCGGAAAGCTCCCTCGGCGGTATCCAGATCGAGGACCAGCCCAAGCATCTCAACCGGCCCAGCTTCATCCGCATGGATCCGCCGCGCCACGACGAGCAGCGCAAGGTGGTCAGCCCGATCGTCGCGCCGACCAACCTGCAGCGGATGGAACAGCTGATCCGCGAGCGCGCCTGCCGCATCCTGGACAGCCTGCCGCGCGGCGAGGAGTTCGACTGGGTGCAGCGCGTCTCCATCGAGCTGACCACGCAGATGCTGGCCACGCTGTTCGACTATCCGTTCGCGGACCGCGCCCAGCTGACGTACTGGTCGGACGTCGCGATCTGCAACATCAACGACCCCGAGGCGCCGGTGCATTCCGAGCAGGAACGCTTCGACGAGCTGACCAGCATGGCCCAGGCCATGAGCCGGCTATGGAACGAGCGGGTGAACGAGCCGCCGCGCTACGACCTGATCTCCATGCTCGCGCATGGGGAGGCGACGCGGAACCTGCAGCCGAGGGAGTTCATGGGCACGCTGGCGCTGCTGATCGTCGGCGGCAACGACACCACCCGCAACTCCATCAGCGGCGGGCTGTGGGCGCTGCACAACAACCAGGACGAATACCGCAAGCTGCGGCAGAACCCGGCGCTGATACCGGGCATGGTCAGCGAGATCATCCGCTACCAGACCCCGGTCGCGCATATGCGCCGCACGGCGCTGGCCGATGCCGAGCTCGGCGGCCGGACGATCCGGGCCGGCGACAAGGTGGTGATGTGGTACGTATCCGGCAACCGCGACGAGGAGGCGATCGAGAATGCCGACCGCTTCATCATCGATCGCGCCAGGCCGCGCCAGCATCTGTCCTTCGGCTTCGGCGTGCATCGCTGCGTGGGAAACCGGCTGGCCGAGATGCAGCTGCGGATCCTGTGGGAGGAGATCCTGCCACGCTTTCCAGTGATCGAGGTGACCGGCGAGCCGGAGCGCGCCTATTCGAACTTCCTGCGCGGCATCAAATCGATGAAGGTACGCATTCCCGCCTGAGCGCCGGGCGGCGAAACCCGCCTCCCCGGCTGCCGGCCCCATGCCCGGGCCGCGCCGCCGCCTGCCGCCCCCACGACAGGCTGGCCGCCGTCCGCGCCATCGCGGAAAATCCCGCCAAGGCCGACTCCCCTCGTCGCAACGCCAGCCAGCACTACTGCCCAAGCCGGATGGGCCGTCTTAATACATCACTATAACGAACGAATCCATTGCAATATCGATTATTGATCCGAGAATTCCATTTTATTTACGAGGGTTAACGGAATATCAATCTTTACCGGGCATCCGAGGGATGGCGCATTGTCACCCACGTCGTTCGTTGTCGGTTCATATTGACACTGAAAACACGTAGACCCGAACGTATACTGCCTGCGCAGGGACACCCTTCTCCCCTATTTTTTACTTGACATTTCTTTTAGTTTCTTTTCATTGGAGAAGCTACACAAAAAACATCAGTAACGGGTGATAAAATGGGTCCGGCAACAAAGCGAAATGCATTGGCATGTCCAATTTCTCGTAATCGTCTTGTCACTTTACTTGTCTTCGCGGGGGCTGTTGGCGCAGTAACACCAGCAAACGCCTTGATCATAAATGCGAGCTTCGACAGCAGCGTCACCAGCCTATCCAATGCCGCGACGATCGAGGCGGCCTTCAATACTGCCGCCGCGATCTATATGAGCACCTTCAGCAATCCCGTAACCGTAAATGTCAAGGTCGGTTGGGGCGAGGTCGGCGGAACGACACTGGCCAGCAATGCGGCCGGCGGCAGCCAGACCGGCCTGACCGGCTATTGGACCTATGCCCAGATGCGCAGCATCCTCGCCTCCTCGGTCGCCTTGCCGGCGACGAATACAGGCCCGGCCTATTTCGCGATGGCCACCGCCGAAGCGAAGGCCCTCGGGCTGATTTCCGCCACCGCCACCGCCTCGGATGGCGCGGTCGGCTTCAACAGCGGCCTGACCTACGACTTCAACCCGTCGGATGGAATTACCGCCGGCTCCTATGACTTCGTCGGCCTGGCTTTGCACGAACTTGCCGAGGTTCTCGGGCGCGACACCTCGATCACCAGCATCGCCAGCCTATTCTACCAGACACCGGTCGATCTGTTCCGCTACAAGGCCGCCGGCGTGCAAAGCTATGGCTACAACGACGCCGCCTATTTCTCGCTCGACGCCGGCAAGACCAATCTCGGCTGGTTCGACAACACCAGCGGCGGCGGGGATCGGTCCGACTGGCGGACCGGCTCCACCGGCAGCTACCCCAACGATGTGCAGAACGCCTATTACTACCCCGGCGCAACCACTCTCTCGCCGGCGGACATCGCCTTGCTCGGTGCCCTCGGGTGGAACTCGACGAACAGCAAGACGTCTGCAACATCGGGCAGCACCGGCACGACCAGCGGCAGCGCGGTCGTCGGCGACGATGACGACGACGATGTCGATACGACTGCGGTGCCGGAGCCGTCTGCGCTGATGATCCTGGCCTTCGGACTAACCGGCCTCGCGAGCCTGCGTCGCCCGCGCGTCGGCGCATGATACGGCCTCTCGCTTGCTACGATCGGCTACGACCGCTTGCCGACAACCCACCGGCCCGATCGGACCGGTGGGTTGCCTTGCAGGTGCGCCCCGGACCCGGCTCGTGTGGGACCCAACTCGTGTGGGACCCGGCCCGCTCGGCAAAAAGGCGGACCAGTAATCTGGCCCGCCTTTCCGATCAGGTCCGCCTGTCACACCTGCCCCTGCCAGGGGCAGGTATCGTCAGCCTCGGCGGCGGCGAGCCACCGCAAGCCCAGCCAGGCCGGCGCCCAGCAGGGACATCGATACCGGCTCAGGGATCAGGCTGTTACCGCCAGTGCCCTCGGCTGAAAACACCCAGGTGCCAGCCGCTGCGTTGCAGGGCTTCAACCCGCAATTGGACGTCAGGGAAATCGACAGTTCCGCCGGGGTGGGATAGAAGGCTCCGACCGCGTCATATACGAAGCCCTGAGAAGTGAGTGTCAGCTCATTGGCCGCGCTCGAGGTCCAGTTCGTCAGGACCATGTCGTACGTGAAGCGGTCTGCCGGCGTCGTTCCTGTTCCCAAAAAGCTGTTCGCCGCGAAGGTCAGGAAAGACGGGATGTTCACGAAGCCACCGACCGTCGAGAGCGTGCCCGTGCTCAGGGTAACCGTGGCAAAGTTCGAAAACGACCAGGAAAGGCCACTCGCGAAGTCGTTCGCGACGCCATCGACCAGATTGGTCGACGGAATGAAGTTGACATATTCCGTCGTCGGGAATGTCACCGACGTGGCGGTCGAGAGGTTCGTGCCGCCACTATAGGTGACGCCCTGCCCCACCGCCACGAAGGTGAAATAGCCGCTGACGGTATAAGCCGAGGCCTCCGTCATGGCAGAGGATGCCGCCATGATGCCTATAACCGCACACACCGCACCAAGCTTGGCTTTCATTTTCCGCTCCTTCGAAGCTGTCGCATTTTGCGTGCCGGTGGTCAGGAAATACGCCTTGCAACAATCTGATAAGCACACCCTATATGGCTCGGAAGCGAAACGCAAGGAAGATTCGCAATATTTCTGGCTTAAATGATACATTCTGACGCGGTTCCCGGCAGCGCCGTGGGCAGGCCGGGGCTTTTGGCATCACGGCGATGAGCATAGATTTTGATGAATAAACAAGGCATTAGCGATCATGGACAGGCGGCGACAGACTTCCGGTCGGGTTGCCGGAGCCAGCTTCATTCGTCTCATCGCATTTCGAACGGAATGAACAACGCCGCGGCGGCGGCAACAGAACTTCACAATCGCTCGAATCTCGAAATGCAACACAATGACATGGAGCGCGCATGCCGGCGCCGTGTTCGAGACCGGAGCGTCTCGCCCCGGTTTATTGCCGGCGCAACGGATGCCGGCCCTCTCTGCCTGCTTCACACCATCAGGCTCGACCAGGAAGCCGCGCCGCCCGCACCGCGGGCGGCCGGCTCGGCGATGCCGCCGTCCAGGGCATCCAGCATCGCCGGCAGGTCCGAGCCGCTGGCCAGCAGGTCGCCGAACTCGTCACAGAGCCGGAAACCGTCATCGTCCAGCACCAGTTTCATGCGCTGCCAGGGCCGGGTCGGCTCCAGCCACTCGAACAGGATCACGCTTCCCTCGGCGCCCGTGCCCAGCGGCAGCAGGCGAAGCCCCCGTCCCCGGCACCACTGCGCAAGCGTTCTGAGTTCCGTCCTGTCGAGCACCGCGTCTCTCCTGCTCCCTGGTCCCACTGCCTGGGCCAGTCTGGGGGCCAGTCTGGGGGCCAATCCCGCGGCGCATCCTGACTGTTGCGCGGCCGATTCGGGTTAATACGCCTCAGATTTCGCCGGAGGCGTCCCCGATCGGCCGGCAAGCCTGCAGCAGCCATGCGCGCGCCGGGCCATCGAGCCTGGGCCCGATCTCCTCCAGCACAGAGGCATGATAGGCATCCAGCCAGGCGATCTCGTCGGCATTCAGCAGCTCCACCGCCAGCAGCTGGCGGTCGAACGGCGCCAGGGTCAGGGTTTCGAAGCTCAGGAACGGTTTCAGCGCATTCGCCAGCTCGGCCGCCTGCACCAGCAGCAGGTTCTCCAGCCGGATGCCGTAGCTGCCCGGCAGGTAGTAGCCGGGCTCGTTGGACAGGATCATGCCCGGCGCCAGCGGCACCGGCCGCGCCACCCGCGACAGGCTGACCGGGCCCTCATGCACCGACAGATAGCTGCCGACGCCGTGCCCGGTGCCATGGTCGTAATCCAGCCCCACCCGCCACAGCGCGCTGCGGGCGAATCCGTCCAGATGCGCGCCGGCCACCCCCTGGGGAAACACCAGCGTGGCGATGGCGATATGCCCCTTCATCACCCGGGTGAAACGCTGGCGCAGTTCGGCCGGCGGAACGCCCGGCCCGGTCCAGATCGTGCGGGTGATATCGGTCGTGCCATCCAGATACTGCGCGCCGCTGTCGATCAGGTACACCTCGTCCGGGCCGATCCGGCGGTCGGTCTCCGGGCTGACCCGGTAATGGATGATCGCGCCATGCGGGCCGGCGCCGGATATGGCGGGGAAGCTTTCGCCGCGGAACCCCTCCACCGCTTCGCGCAGCGCCAGCAGCCTGGCCGCGGCGGAGATCTCGGTCAGCGAGCCGGCCTGCCCCTGTTCGGCGAGGAAATGCAGGAACCGGCATACCGCCACGCCGTCGCGCTGATGCGCATTGCGCGCACCCTGGCGTTCCACCGAATTCTTGCAGGCCTTCGGCAGCAGGCAGGGATCGGGCGCGTTCGCCACCTGCGCGCCGGCCGCGCGCAGCGTCTGGGCGAACCAGACGGGCGAGCCCGCCCCATCCACGCGCACGGTCTTGCCGCCCAGCCGCGACAGCGCCGGTGCCAGCGCCTCGCGCCCGGCCACCGCCACGCCGTTGCCCAGCCAGGCGCGGGTCTCCTCGGTCAGCTTGGCCGGGTCCATGAACAGCTCCACCCGCGCATCCGCCGCATGCACCAGCGCAAACCCGAGCGCGAACGGGGTGAACGGCACGTCCGAGCCGCGGATGTTCAGCAGCCAGGCGAGCGAGGCCGGATCGGTGATCACCGCCGCGTCCTGCTTCGCCGTGCGCAGGATCGCGGCGATATCCTCCCGCTTCTCCACCGAGGCGCGCCCGGCATATTCCAGCGCATGCGGCACCGCCGGGGACAGCGGCGCCGGCGGCCGGTCCGTCCAGACCGCATCGATCGGGTTGGCCGCCACCGGCACCATCGTCAGCCCGGCATCGGTGTAGCGCGCCAGCGCCTCCTCGCCGATCAGCAGCGGGTCGTAGCCGATCGCCGCGCCGGCCGGCGCATGCGCCGCCAGCCAGCCCGGCGGCGGCGTCTCGATGATGTGCTGGCGCTCCCACAGCGCCGGGTCGGTCTGCTGCTCGAGCTGCAGCACATAGCGCCCGTCGGTGAACACCGCGGCGCGATCGGGCAGCACCGCCGCCAGCCCCGCGCTGCCGGTGAAGCCGGTCAGCCAGGCAAGCCGCTCCGCGCCGGGCGGCACATACTCGCCCAGATGCTCGTCGGCACGCGGCACGATGAACCCGGCGAGGCCCTGGCGCGCCAGTTCAACCCGGAGCGCGGCCAGTCGATCGGCCAGCTGAACGGCCGGCGGGGCGGCCATTGTCTCGGTCATGCGGTTTTCCTCCCCTGGGGTCAGCCAAGCGTCCTGTTCAGAGCTAATCGCCGATCCATGTGATTGAAGCATATCAGATTGAGCAAATCGTCGCTTATCGCAGCGATATCGGCAACCTATGTTGCATTGCAGCAAGACCCGAGAGCGCCCCGCCACGACGACGACGCGCCAGACCCGGGTAGCCGACCGGAATGAAGACCATGAACACCCCCCGCCTGAACGCAGACTTCAATATCGGCCTTCCCGCCTCCTTTGGCGAAAGCTATCGCAACGCCGCCGAGGCCCGCCTGGCCGTCAATCAGAACCTGGCCCGCCGCCTGGGCGATGCCCTGGCCCACCTGGTTGCCTATTTCCGCCGCGGTGCGGTGCTGGCCGAGCTGAACAGCCTGGACGACCGCGAACTGGCCGATATCGGCCTGTCGCGCAGCAACCTCGCGCAGGTTTTCGACAGCAACTTCGCCCGCGAACACGCCCGCCGCGGCTACTGAGACCCGCTGACCGAGGCTGCGAGGGCGAGAGTGAGAGAGCGGGGGCCATGGCCCCCGCCTCCCGACCTTAGAGCATGATCGCCGCTGATAGACGCGGCAATCATACTCTAAGTTTTTGTTTTAACGAGCAATTTCATCGCTCAGTTGAAGCACCTCAAGCGATATTGCTCTAGCGCCGCAGCACCAGCGTCGTCCAATTGCCTTCGCGCAGCGCGAAGTCGAGCCGCATCCCCAGCCGCCGATGCGCCGATAGCACCAGGTTCGCCTGGGTGTTCAGCAGCCCCGCCAGGATGGCCGTGCCGCCCGGCGACAGGTTCGCCGCCAAATGCTTCGCCATCGCGCAAAGCGGGCGGGCCAGGATATTGGCGAACACCAGATCATAGGGCGCGCCGGCGCTGACCACCGGGTGGCTCCAGCCATCCGCCAGCCGCGCCGTCAGCAGCGCGCCGACGCCGTTTTCGGCGGCATTGCGCGCCGCCACCCGCACCGACCACGGCTCGATATCCGTCGCCAGCACCGGGCGATGCAGCAGCCTGGCCGCCGCCATCGCCAGGATGCCGGAACCGGTGCCGAGATCCAGGATCCGCCGCGGACGGCGATAGGCGATCCGCTCCAGCGCCCGCAGGCAGCCGCGGGTCGAACCGTGCTCCCCCGAACCGAAGGCCACCCCGGCATCCAGCGTCAGCGTGATCCGCCCGGGCGTGCCCGGTCCCCGCAGATGCGAGCCGCGCACCGCGAAACGCCGGCCGACCGGCTGTTCGGGGAAGGATTCATAGGTCCGCGCCAGCCAGCCCTCGGCCGCCGTGGCGTTGCGCTGCAGCGGCGCGGAAACGCCGGTCATCATCTCCGCCAGCGCCAGGCCGCCCACCAGCTCCGCCTCATTGGCGCCGACCGGCTTCACCCCTTCGATGCGCCAGATCCGGGTGTCCTCGTCCAGGAAGAACCCGACCGTGCTGCACGCCGACAGCAGCGCCGCCTCGAACGCTTCCAGCGCGGTCTCCGGCACATCGACGAAGACCGTCTCCAGCGCCTCGATGCTCTTTTTCATGCCTTCTCCACGAAGCGGTCCAGCACCCGCTTGTCGCCTGCCTTCTCGAAGGCGATGTCCAGCTTGTCGTCCTCGGCGCGGGTCACGGTGCCGTAGCCGAATTTCTGGTGAAACACCCGCTGGCCGACGCCGATCGCCTCCGGCCGGGCCGGCCGCGCCGGTTGTTCCCAGGCCTCGATCACCCTGGGTTTGCGCGCCACCATCGGAAAGGCGGAAAAACTCGGTGCCGCGGACAGCCGGGCGTCGCGCGCCAGCGCCGCCGAGCCGGACCGCTCGACCAGCTCGTCCGGCAATTCGTCGATGAAGCGGCTGGGGATGCTGCTCTGCCAGTTGGCATAGATGCGCCGGTTGGCGGCATGGCTGATGATGGCGCGCTTGCGGGCGCGGGTGATGCCGACATAGGCCAGCCGCCGCTCCTCCTCCAGGCCCTTGGCGCCCTGCTCGTCCATCGCGCGCTGGTTGGGGAACACGCCTTCCTCCCAGCCCGGCAGGAACACCGTGTCGAATTCCAGGCCCTTGGCGCCGTGCAGCGTCATCAGGCTGACCTTGTCGTCCTCGGCGTTCTCCTCGTTCTCCATGACCAGCGACACGTGATCGAGGAAGCCTTCCAGGGTCTCGAAATCCGCGAGCGCGCGGACCAGCTCCTTCAGGTTTTCCAGCCGGCCCGGCGCCTCCGGCGATTTGTCCTGCTTCCACATCTCGGTGTAGCCGGATTCGTCCAGCATCGTGGCCAGGGTGACGACATGCCCCTCGGTCTCCAGCATCTTCCGCCAGCGGGCAAAGCCGTGGAACAACTCGGCCATCGCCTCGCGCGCCTTGCCGCGCAGCGCGCCGGTGGCCAGCAGCTGCTCGGCGGCGGCGGAAAGCGGTATGCCCTGGGCGCGGGAGATCTCGTGCATGCCGCGCAGCGCCTGCTCGCCGACGCCCCTTCGCGGCACGTTCACGATCCGCTCGAATGCCAGGTCGTCGGCCGGTCCGCGCAGCACGCGCATATAGGCCACGGCATCGCGGATTTCCGCCCGCTCATAGAAGCGCAGCCCGCCCACCACGCGATAGGGCACGCCCAGCACGATCAGCCGCTCCTCGAAGGCGCGGGTCTGGAAGCCGGCCCGCACCAGCACGGCGATTTCCGCCAGTTTGTGCCCGTCGCGGCGCTGCGTCTCGATCCGGTCGCCGACCATGCGCGCCTCCTCGTCGGAGTCCCACAGGCTGACGACGGAAACCGGCTCGCCCTCGGCATCGTTGCGCCCGGGGCGCAGCGTCTTGCCCAGCCGGCTTTCGTTGTTGGCGATCAGCGCCGAGGCGGCGGCCAGGATCGGCGCGGTGGAGCGGTAGTTCGCCTCCAGCCGGACGATCTTCGCCCCTTCGAAATCGCGCTCGAACCGCAGGATGTTCTCCACCTCGGCGCCGCGCCAGGAATAGATCGACTGGTCGTCATCGCCGACGCAGCAGATGTTCCTGTGCTCCTGCGCCAGCAGGCGCAGCCAGAGATACTGCACCACGTTGGTATCCTGGTACTCGTCCACCAGGATATAGCGGAACATCCGGTGATACTGCGCCAGCACGTCCGGATGGCCGCGCAGGATCTCCGTCATGTGCAGCAGCAGATCGCCGAAATCCGCCGCGTTCACCGACGCCAGCCTTGCCTGGTAGTCGCCGTACAGCTCGCGCGCGCGGTTGGCGGCGAAGTCGCTGTCCTGGTCGGGCGTGATCCGCGCCGGCGTCAGGCCGCGATCCTTCCAGCGCTGGATGATGCCCATCAGCGCCGGCGGCGCCCAGCGCTTGGTATCGATCCGCTTGGCCTCCATCACCTGCTTCAGCAGGCGCAACTGGTCGTCGGTATCCAGGATGGTGAAATTCGGCGCCAGCCCGACCAGATCCGCGTGCCGGCGCAGCATGCGCGCGCACAGCGCATGGAACGTGCCGAGCCAGAGCCCCTCCGCCGGACGGCCGAGGATGGCGCCGACCCGTTCGCGCATCTCCCGCGCCGCCTTGTTGGTGAAGGTCACCGCCAGCACCTGACCGGGAAAGGCGCGCCGGGTCAGCAGGATATGGGCGAAGCGCGTGGTCAGCACGCGGGTCTTGCCGGTGCCGGCACCCGCGAGCACCAGCAACGGCCCGTCGACGGTTTCCACCGCCGCGCGCTGCTCGGGGTTCAGACGGGTGAGATAATCGGTCATGACGGGGTGTTGGAAACTCGTCCGGATCTTCGCTGTTGGCAGGTCTTCTCAGAGGTCGCCGAGATATAGAACAGGTGGCGAACACCTCCAACCCGGACGCGCGGCAAGGCGACGGGGCGGGGAGCGACAGGGCGGCGGGGCGCGTCGCCGAATGCCGCCGCAGCCGCTGGCGCCTGGCGCCGTTCCAGGCGCCGTTGCGGCTCAGGAAGCCGGATCGCCGGCTGCCGCGGCAGGCGCGACGACCGGCTTCGAGACCGGGCGAACGCCGAGGATATGCGCGATCGCGTAGGTCAGGTCCGGCCGGTTCAGGGTGTAGAAATGGAACTCGTCCACTCCGTTGGCCTGCAGCAGCCGCACCTGCTCCGCCGCCACCACCGCGGCGACCATGCGGCGGGTTTCCAGATCGTCCTCGGTGCCTTCGAACAGATGCGCCAGCCAATCCGGCACCGAGGCGCCGCACATCGCCGAGAATTTCGCCGCCTGGGCAAAATTCGACACCGGCATGATCCCCGGCACGATCGGCGCGGTAATGCCGGCGGCCAGGCAGCGGTCGATGAAGCGCAGGTACACCGTGGCGTCGAAGAAATACTGGGTGATGGCGCGATCCGCGCCGGCATCGAGCTTGCGCTTGAGATTGTCCAGATCCGCATCCGGGCTGAGCGCCGTCGGATGCGTTTCCGGATAGGCGCCGACCGAGATCTCGAAATCGGCGATCCGCTTCAGCCCGGCCACCAGATCGGCGGCGAAGGCGTAGCCCTGCGGATGCGGGATGTAGTCCGTGCCGGGCGGCGCATCGCCGCGCAGGGCCACGATATGGCGGATGCCGGCGTCCCAGTACTGCCGCGCGACGTCGTCCACCTCGCCCTGGCTGGCGCCGACGCAGGTCAGATGCGCCGCCGGCGTCAGGCTGGTCTCCGCCACGATCCGCGTGACGGTGGCGTGCGTGCGCGCCTGGGTGGTGCCGCCGGCGCCGTAGGTCACGGACACGAAATGCGGCGCCAGCGGCTCCAGCCGCCGGATCGCGTTCCAGAGCTGCTGTTCCAGCGCCTCGGTCCGCGGCGGGAAGAACTCGAACGACAGGGATGGCGGCTTGTGCCCGGTGCCGCGCACCGGAAGGGCGGGAAAGCGGGGGCCGGTCAGCCAGCGCTCCAGCGTCGCCCCGCCGTGCTCCAGATTGGGCTCTCCCGGATTGGGCACGCTGTGCGGCTGCATCGGGCGAACAGGAAGATTCTGCGTCATATCGGGCATGTCGCACCGCCGCATTTGCTTTGCAAGCGTGCAACCATCCGGTCATGCTCACATTGTGCAACTGCGGCATCATGGTAGAAACCGCTCTGACACTCCCGTGGCGTATCCTTGTGCCATGCGCACGCCGCGCCAAATGATCTTACATGTGGGTCCAGCGCCTACTCCCGCCTATTCTGAGGAATGCCATGAGCGACGACCGATTTTTCCACTTCAGTCTCGCGACCCTGTGCGCATTGGCGGTGCTGGCCGGCTGCGCCACGCCGCCGCCGGCGGACGACGCAGACGCTGTGGCCGATTTCAAGGAAGCCAACGACCCGCTGGAGCCGACGAACCGCGTCTTCTACGACGTCAACGAAAAGCTCGACACCTATCTGCTGCGTCCGGTGGCCCAGGGCTATCGCTACGTCGCCCCTCCCCCTGTGCGTACCGGCGTGCACAATTTGCTGAGCAACCTCGGCAGTCCGATCCTGCTCGCGGCCGACATGGCACAGGGCAAGCCGCGGCGGGCCGGCGATGCGACGATGCGCTTCCTGATCAACACCACCATCGGGGTGGTCGGCATATTCGATGTGGCGGACGGCCTGGGATACCCGGCGCATGACAACGACGCCGGCGTCACCCTGTCCACCTGGGGCCTCCCGAACGGGCCGTTCCTGTTCCTGCCCATTCTCGGGCCCAGCAGCCCGCGCGACGCCACCGGCTTCGCCGCCGATATCGCCATCGACCCTTTCACCTGGATCGGCGCCGGCGCGGCGGTCACGGCGCTCGGGGCGAGCAAGACCGCCGTGAACGCGGTCGACGCGCGCGAGCGCGTGCTCGATCCCGTCGACCAGATCAAGAAGACCGCCCTCGATCCCTACGCGACCTTCCGCAGCCTGTATCGTCAGCACCGTGAATCGCAGATACAGGCAATACGGGATGACAAGGGCGCCACCATACCCGTATGGTTCCCGCAATCCCCCTCCCCCCAGGCTGCCCCCCAAGCTGCCCCCGAAACGGCCGACAAACCGCTGAACGAAGGCAAGTGACCATGCATGCATCTGCGCGCCTCCACCCAGGCCTCCACCGACGCCTATTTCTCGGCCTGGCCGGCGGCGCCTTCGCGTTCACGGCGCTCTGCCGCCCCTGCGGCCTGCATGCGCAGCCCGCGCCCGCCAGCGCGACCGCCTTCGTGAAATCGGCCGGCGACCGCCTGGTCGCCGTCATCAACTCGCCCGGCACGATCCAGGACAAGCAGCCGCGGCTGGCCCAGATCATCGAGACCGCGGTGGATGTCGACGGCGTGGCGAAATTCTGCCTCGGCCGCTTCTGGCGCACGGCCACGCCGGAGGAGCAGAAGCAGTACACCAAGCTGTTCCACAACGTGCTGGTCAACAACATCACCAGCAAGCTCGGCGAGTACCAGGGCGTCACCTTCACGGTGAACCAGGCCCAGGCGCGCGAGGATACCGCCATCGTCACCACCACGGTGGTCCGCCCGAACAATCCGCCGACCAAGGTGGACTGGGTGATCAGCGACGAATCCGGCGCGCCGAAGGTCGTCGACGTCATCGCCGAGGGCACCTCGCTGCGGCTGACCCAGCGCAGCGACTACGCCTCCTATCTGTCGCGCAACAGCAACAACATCCAGGCGCTGATCGACGCGATGCGCCAGCAGATCGCGTCCAACGGCTAACCGGCTGTTTTAACGGGAAATTCTATCGACTGGCCGGCGCGGAGCCGGCCCAGTTCGCCCGGCGGCGGCTCTCATAGATTGCCATGTTGTGGCCGCCCTGGATGAAGCCGCCGCAGGGCACCATCCCGATCCCGCCGAGCACGGTGCGGGACGCAAAATTGCTCTCCCGCGCCACCGCCACGATGCGTTCCAGCCCGGCGGTGTCGTGCCCGAAGCGCAGCACCGCGGCCGCAGCCTCGCGCGCCAGGCCGTTGCCCTGAACCTCCGGCCGCAGGGCGAAGCGCAGCGCGACGCCGCGCCCGTCCGGCCGCTCCATCAGGCCGGTCACCCCGATGAAGGTGCCGGTTGCGGCGTCACGCACCGTCCACATGCCGAAGCCGTGGCCGGCCCAGAACGTCATGTCCTCGGCAAGCTCCTCGGCCGTGCGCGCGGGGCTGCGCACGCCACCCAGCATCATCGCGAACACGCGCGGATCCGCCTTGATCGCCTGCAGGTCGGCGAGGTCCGCCCAGCCGACCGGCGTCAGCACCATGCGCGCGGTGCGGATGCTCCAGGCGGGGTTCACGGAAGCACGAAACCGGCGGCAGCCTACCGCGCGAGCGGGCGGTACTTGATCCGGTGCGGCTCGGTCGCCTCCGCACCCAGCCGGCGGCGCTTGTCTTCCTCATAGGCCTGGAAATTGCCCTCGAACCATTCGACATGGCTGTCGCCCTCGAAGGCGAGGATATGCGTCGCCAGCCGGTCGAGGAACCAGCGGTCATGGCTGATCACCACCACGCAGCCGGCGAATTCCGCCAGCGCATCCTCGAGCGCGCGCAACGTATCCACGTCGAGGTCGTTGGTCGGCTCATCGAGCAGGATCACGTTGTGTTCGGTCTTCAGCATCTTGGCGAGATGCACCCGGTTGCGCTCGCCGCCCGACAGGATCCCGACCTTCTTCTGCTGGTCCGAGCCCTTGAAGTTGAACGCCCCGACATAGGCGCGCGACGGCACGGCGCGCTTGCCGAGATAGATCACGTCGGTGCCGCCGCTGATCTCCTCCCAGACATTCTTGTTGGGATCCAGGCTGTCGCGGGACTGGTCGACATAGCCGAGTTTGACGGTTTCCCCGACCCGCAGCGAGCCGCCATCGGGCACGTCCTGGCCGGTGATCATCTTGAACAGCGTGGTCTTGCCCGCGCCGTTCGGCCCGATCACGCCGACGATGCCGCCAGGCGGCAGCTTGAAGTTCAACCCGTCGATCAGCATCCGGTCGCCGAAGCCCTTTTGCAGATCCTCCGCCTCGATCACCACGCCGCCCAGCCGCGGGCCGGGCGGGATGACGATATCGGCGACGCCCGAGGCGAGTTCCTGCGATTTCTGCAGCATCTCCTCGTAGCGCTGGATGCGGGCCCGGCTCTTGGTCTGCCGCGCCCGGGCCGAGGAGGCGATCCACTCGCTTTCCGCCGCCAGCGCCCGCTGGCGGGAGCTTTCCTCTTTCTCCTCCTGCTGCAGCCGCTTGCGCTTCTGCTGCAACCACGAGGAGTAGTTGCCCTCGAACGGATAGCCGCGGCCGCGCTCGATCTCCAGGATCCAGTTGGTCACGTTGTCCAGGAAGTAGCGGTCATGGGTGATGACCATCACGGTGCCCTGGTAGTCGTGCAGCGTGCGTTCCAGCCAGGCCACGCTTTCGGCGTCGAGATGGTTGGTCGGCTCGTCGAGCAGCAGCAGATCGGGCTTTTCCAGCAGCAGCCGGCACAGCGCGACGCGGCGCCGCTCGCCGCCCGACAGCGTGGTGACGTCGCTTTCCGCCGGCGGGCAGCGCAGCGCGTCGAGCGCGATGTTCACGCGCCGGTCGAGCTCCCAGCCATCCTCGGCGTCGATCTTCTCCTGGAGTTGCGCCTGCTCGGCCAGCAATGCGTTCATCTTGTCGTCGTCCATGGGCTCGGCGAATTCCATGGAGATGGCATTGAACCGGTCCAGCGCCGCCTTCAGGCCGGCGAACGCCATTTCGACGTTCTCGCCGACCGTCTTGGTCGGATCGAGCTGCGGCTCCTGTTCCAGGTAGCCCACGCGCACGCCTTCGGCCGCCCAGGCCTCGCCGCCATATTCCTTCTCGATCCCCGCCATGATCTTCAGCAGGGTCGATTTCCCGGCGCCGTTGACGCCGAGCACGCCGATCTTCACGCCGGGCAGGAAGGACAGGGTAATGCCCTTGAAGACCTCTCGCCCGCCGGGAAAGGCCTTGGTCAGATCCTTCATCACATAGACATACTGATAGCTGGCCATAAGCCGCGCGCTCCTGAAGCGAGATTTGGGGGTGTTCTACGGGCGCGCCGCCCGGGCGGCAACCTGCCGGCATGGGGATGTCCCGGCTACCGTCAGGTCATGGCCCGCTTGCGAGATGCGGCTCGGTGTCACGGCGCCAGTTGCGGTGGACGACGCAATCGCGTTGGCCGCCGACGCTGGGAGCACTGCGGAATATCGCGTCAACGCTCGAGTGCAGCGCTCCCGATTGGCCCTTCCGCCAAATTCACCGGCGCATGGCCGTTGCCGTCGGTCGCCCGGCTTCCCTAATTGTCTTCTTCGTTCTTCACGATCGCCTGGATGATCCTGTCGCCCAGCGCCTTCTTGTAATGCCCGGGCTCCCAGTACCAACGTGTATCGTTCTCGCCCTTCTGCGGCACTAATTCGGTCGAAATCTCGTTATAGCCGCTAAAATCCAGCACGCGGACCGGCTCGGTCCGATGCCGATTTTCTGCGTCAATGAGCGCATAGATCTGCCGCTTCCACGCCTCGAAGCTGGGCATCAAATGCATTTCCTTGAGCATGTCGAGATATTGTGCGTGGTAGGGATGCATGAAGAGGACCAGCCGAATATTCTTGGCAGCGGTGACACGCAGGATTGCCGCGAGGTCGCGGAACGGCGCATAGCGCTCCGGATGCTCGAACATGGGCGCAGGCTTCCTGGCGTAGTCCTTGCGATACGCGTCGATCTTGGCCGCAAATAACTGCCGATAGCCGATGCGTTTGACATGCACCATGTTGTCCCGCCCCGGATTGAACCCATCGGCGTTCATCGTGATGCCGGTCTGCGGATCCTGCTGCAGCAGGGTCAGCGCGCTGTCCACGACGCTGTCAATGCCAACCAGCGACCGCCACAGCGCGAGTTCGTCGTCGCAAAAGGCCTGCCCGTGCCCGTTTGGCGGCGCCTCATGCACAAGGAAGTCCTGGATATCGATGCCGAGGATCACGAATTGCAGTTCGGTTTTTTCAACCGCCTCGTTTAGCCGGCAGAGCGCCACACGCAGACCCGTTCCGGCCTGCGCGCCGTTCATCACCGGCCTCCAGGAGCCCGGCCAGAACGGGCTTTGTGGATCAAAGCCGACTTCGACGCGCGAATTGCCGAGCAGCAGCGTCCGAGGATTCAGGCGGGCCAGAATCCGCGATTTAGCGACATTTCCCCGCTCCATCGCCCGTGGTTTCAGTGCGTTCAGACCCTCAATCGTAGGAGAGTCGAAAGCGCGGTACGGATCGACCGCCACCACGAACAAGCCGAGCCCCGCGACGATCGCCATCGCGGCCAACAGACAGGCGATCAGATAGCGCCTGGGATTTTCCATGTTCATGCTGCGCTCGACGCCACCGGATCGGTCAGAATTGCCAGGTACAAGAATTCGCTTCCACGGCCGATTGAGAGCACACCCATGACCCCGAGCGCCGCGGTGACCACGGCCCAGCGTGTTGCAGGCTGCCAGCGAAGACGCCATCCGCGCCCAGCGATCTCCGAATAAGTGGCCCCTGGTGGCTGATCGAGTGTCGGCTGCCAGCGTGCCAAAAGCTCCGCGGCGTTCGGGGCCAAGAGAACCAGCAGAGTCAGCAGAATGATCCAGCTATAGCTCGCGATCAGAATCGTACCGCTGCCTGCGCCGAAAGTCACCCCGAGCGCCGCCAGCGTCGCCTGGGCGGGTCCGAACATAAAGGCGAGACCGGACGGAATGACCAGGCCGTTCAGCCCCGCCATGCCCTTCAGCATTGCAGCAGCGGTTTGAAAGTCCGGCGCGCGGAAGAAGACCCAACCTGTGACAACCGCGAGGAAGGTCAGCAGCCAGCACCCTGCCCTGACCACGCGCCAACCATGCAACCGGTCAAGCACTGCCGAGCATCGCCGCAACTCAAGCCATACGTGGTTGATCATGAGATAGAGGCCATGCAGGCCGCCCCATACGACGAACGTCCAGTTCGCACCGTGCCAGAGGCCTCCCAGAAGCATTGTTACGACCAAGTTCGCGTAACGTCGCCCCACTCCGCGCCGGTTTCCGCCGAGCGGGATGTAGAGGTAATCGCGCAGAAAGCGCGACAACGTCATGTGCCAGCGACGCCAGAACTCGATAATGCTGGTCGATTTATAGGGCGACCAGAAATTCAGCGGAAAGCGAATGCCAAAGCAGCGCGCTGCTCCGATCGCCATATCCGAATAGCCCGAGAAATCAAAATAGAGTTGAAATGTGTAGCACAGCGCACCGGCCCACGACATCAGCAGATCCGGCCGCTCCCCCACGGCTGCGGACAGAAACACCGGGGATGCATAAGGCGCGACGCCATCGGCAATGAAGGTCTTCTTGAACAGGCCGATCGCAAATAGCGTGATGCCGAGCGCGAGATCGCCCGAGATACGGCTGCCCTGCCCACGCAGCAGCGGAAGCTGTGGCAGGAATTCACTCGCGCGCAGGATGGGACCGGCAACGAGACGCGGAAAGAAAGCCACGAACAGCGCGTAGCGGAGCAAGTCGCGCTCGGCCTTGCCGTTGCGGTAGGTGTCGACGATGTAGGCAATCTGCTCAAAGGTGAAGAACGAGATTCCGAGCGGCAGGATCACCCGTAGCAGCGGGATCCCCGCTTGCGTCGCGCCGTTTACCGTGCCGATCAGGAAATTACAGTATTTGAAAAAGCCCAACAGCAGCAGATTGAAGACGATACCGAGGGCCAGCATGGTGCGGCGGCGAGTTCGGAGGGTGGACGCCGTGTCCAGCCAACGCCCGACCGCGTAGTTGACGAGGATCGATCCGGCCAGCAGGGGGAAGAAACGGATATCCCACCAGCCATAAAAGAACAGGGACGCCGCGAGCAATACCACGGTGCGCCGATAGAGGCGATCGCGCAGGAAAGGGACGTAGAACAGTAAGATTGTTGCCGGCAGGAAGGCAAAAACGAATTCGTAGGAACTGAAAAGCATCGGTCTCAGCTTCGGACGTATCGGATACGCTTTTCCGGCCATCCCGTGATGGCCACGCGCACCGAAAAGTGACGTAGATACTCGTTCGGTTACTGAGACATAGGAGCTAGTGGGATAAGCAGGTATTAAAAATCCGTAATCTTTGATGCATGTGCACGACTCGGAGAGGCAGCCGAGTGGTTATGAGCGCCCCACTCTAACCCATTGAGCTACAATCGGACCGGAGCGGCGGATCACACGGAAGCTTAGGGACGGACATCGCTTTCCGCTGACGGAGAGCAAGGGTGATCGACGGTGGGGCGACCGGCGCGGAAAATCCCTCTTCCGCGCCTTCGTCACAGATCAACCGGCACGGCAGCGATACAGCGATCGCTACCCCCGGCAATCAGCCGGCCGTGCGCGGCCTCAGCTACCAGCCAGGGTCAGTTCCACGCGGCGATTCTGCGCCCGGCCCTTGGGCGTGTCGTTCGTGGCAATCGGGTTGGTGTCGCCGAAACCCTGCGCCGCGATCATGTCGGGCCTGACGCCCCTCGAGATCAGGAACTCCATCACGTTCTCGGCCCGCTTCTGCGACAGGATCTGGTTGGAGGTGACGCCCTGCCGCTCCAGCGCCGGGCCGATCGGGGCGTTATCGGTATAGCCGTTCACCAGCAGCTTGTTCTGCTGCGTCGGCGCCAGCTTGGACGCCAGCCTGGCGATGATCTGCTTGCCCTTCGCGTTCATCTGCCAGCCGCCGGGCGGGAACAGCAGATCGCTGTTGACGGTGTATTTGATGGCTCCCTGCAGCCGGTTGATCTGTGCCTTGTTGGCCGCGATCTCCGCCGATTGCGCGGTCACCTGCTCTTGGAGCTGCTGATTTTTCGTCTGCAGCGCGTCGTAATCGCTCTTGGAGACGCATCCCGTCAGGAACACGGCCGACAGCAGCGTTCCGACAATGAGGCTGCTTTTAATAGGAGTGGTCACAGGCATGGCTCCTTGGTTGTGAATGGTCTCGATCCCACGATAACGTACGCACGCAGCTTTGCCATTCCCGGGGGGTCTACGGCTCCAGCCATGCTTGCCGATCGATACCAGCATTGCCGCGGGCGGCATCGATACCAGCATTGCCGCGGGCGGCGTTGATCCAGATCAGGGCGCGATGCCGCGCATCGACCTAACCGACACCGATCATCGCCGCTCCAGCAAGACAAGGGCGACGCGCCAACCGTCCAGCTTCGTCGAATCCGATGCGCCCGGCAGGACTCGAACCTGCAACCGAGCGGTTATGAGCCGCCAGCTCTAACCAATTGAGCTACAGGCGCGCCGGAGGGGGCGGATCAGACAGAAGATGACGCCCGAGTGCAAGCGTCCAGTTGGGCGGATCGCCAATGCCCGAATAGGATTGCCGAGCGGCAAGCGGCGGGTTATGCCGCGCCGCACCATCAGAGCCGCGCCGACGGCATGGCCACAGGAGATTCCCAATGCGCATAGACGCGATCGCCATCGGCAAGAACCCGCCCGAGGACGTCAACGTCATCGTCGAGGTGGAGATCGGCGGCGAGCCGATCAAATACGAAATGGACAAGGAAGCCGGCACCCTGTTCGTCGACCGCTTCCTGCACACGCCGATGCGCTATCCCGGCAATTACGGCTTCGTGCCGCATACCCTGTCCGATGACGGCGACCCGATCGACGTGCTGGTCGCCAATACCCGCCCGATCGTGCCCGGTGCGGTCATCAATGTGCGTCCGGTCGGCGTCCTGAAGATGGAGGACGATGGCGGCGGCGACGAGAAGATCATCGCCGTCCCCTCCCCCAAGCTCACCAAGCGCTACCTGCACGTGCACAACTATTCCGATCTGCCGCAGATCACTCTCGAGCAGATCCAGCATTTCTTCGAGCACTACAAGGACCTGGAACCCGGCAAATGGGTCAAGATCCTCGGCTGGGGAGACGCGGCGGAGGCCAAGCAGATGATCCTGCAGGCCATCGAGCGGGAAAAGCGCGCCAAGGCCGCCCGCTGACGCCTGCCGCCTGACACCTGCCTCTCCCGGCCGCTCGGCCGGAAGCTGCCCATCCTCCCGTCACGGCCCCGCCAACCGCCCCTCACCTGCGCCCCGCGCAGGTTCGCGGGGCCCGGTCGGCGGGGCCGATTTGTGAGGAAGAACAGTCTCTGGCATCGTTCGCCGGCTTGACCGTTCGGCACCGTCATCTAAAAGCGAAAGGATCTGAGCCGGGATACTGCGGCAATGATGCGCCCACCGAAACAGCTCGACCTGTTTCGGCTCTGAACAAAGACATAAGGAAACGCCCAGGATGCAATCCGCCTATATCTTGATCATAGTTTGCGGTGTGCTGGCGCTGATCTACGGCCTGGTCACCGCGCGCCAGGTTCTGGCCGCGGACGCCGGCAATGCGCGCATGCAGGAAATCGCCGCCGCCGTGCAGGAAGGCGCCGCCGCCTATCTGAACCGCCAGTACACCACCATCGGCATCGTCGGCCTGATCATCCTGATCATCCTCGCGCTCACCCTGGGCCTGCAGGTGGCGATCGGCTTCGCCATCGGCGCGGTGCTGTCCGCGCTCGCCGGCTATGTCGGCATGAACGTCTCGGTGCGCGCCAATGTCCGCACCGCCCAGGCCTCCCGCAACGGCCTGGCCGCCGGCCTCGACATCGCCTTCAAGGCCGGTGCCATCACCGGCATGCTGGTGGTCGGGCTCGGCCTGCTCGGCGTCGGCATCTACTACATCGTGCTGCGCGGCCGGATGGTCGGCGACGACATCCGCCCGGTGCTGGAAGCCCTGGTCGGGCTCTCCTTCGGGGCGTCGCTGATCTCCATCTTCGCCCGCCTGGGCGGCGGCATCTTCACCAAGGGCGCCGATGTCGGCGCGGACCTGGTGGGCAAGGTCGAGGCCGGCATCCCCGAGGATGACCCCCGCAACCCCGCCGTGATCGCCGACAACGTGGGCGACAACGTGGGCGACTGCGCCGGCATGGCCGCCGATCTGTTCGAGACCTACGCCGTGACCATCGTCGCGACCATGCTGCTGGCTGCTATCTTCTTCAAACCCGAAGTGCGCGATGCCATGCTGCTGCTGCCGCTCGGCATCGGCGCGGTGTGCATCGTCACCTCGATCATCGGCACCTACTTCGTCAAGCTCGGCGCCACCCGGAACATCATGGGCGCGCTGTACAAGGGCCTGATCGTGACCGGCGTGCTGTCGATCGGAGCGGTTGCGTTCATCATCGCCTGGTTCACCGGCTTCTCCACCCCGCTGCCGCTGATCGCCGGCGGCTCGGTGAACGGCATGGATCTGTTCATCTGCTGCCTGACGGGCTTGGCGGTGACCGGCTTCATCGTGGTCATTACCGAATACTACACCTCCACCGCCTACCGCCCGGTCCGCAGCATCGCGCAGAGCTCCACCACCGGTCACGGCACCAATGTGATCCAGGGCCTGGCAATGTCGATGGAAGCCACCGCCCTGCCGGTGCTGGTCATCTGCGTCGGCATCATCGTGTCCTTCCTGGTCGCCGGCCTGTTCGGCATCGCGGTCGCCGCCACCACCATGCTGGCGCTGGCCGGCATGATCGTGGCGCTGGATGCCTACGGCCCGGTAACCGACAACGCCGGCGGCATCGCCGAAATGGCGGATCTGCCGAAGGAAGTCCGCGTGACCACCGATGCGCTGGACGCGGTCGGCAACACCACCAAGGCGGTCACCAAGGGCTACGCCATCGGCTCGGCCGGCCTCGCCTCCCTGGTGCTGTTCGCCGCCTACACCCAGGATCTGAAGTACTACTTCCCGACACTGGACGTGCAGTTCTCCTTGCAGGATCCGTTCGTGGTGGTCGGCCTCTTCATCGGCGGCCTGCTGCCCTACCTGTTCGGCGCCATGGGCATGATCGCCGTCGGCCGCGCCGCCGGCTCCGTGGTGGTCGAGGTTCGCCGCCAGTTCAAGGCGATGCCCGGGATCATGCTGGGCACGCAGAAGCCGGAATACGGCACCGCCGTGGACATGCTGACCAAGGCGGCGATCAAGGAAATGATCATCCCCTCGCTGCTGCCCGTGCTGGCGCCGATCGTGCTGTGGGTGGTCATCGATATGATCGCCGGACCCAAGAACGCCTTCGCGTCCCTCGGCGCCATGCTGCTGGGCGTGATCGTGACCGGCCTGTTCGTCGCCATCTCGATGACCTCGGGCGGCGGCGCCTGGGACAACGCGAAGAAATACATCGAGGAAGGCAACCACGGCGGCAAAGGCTCCGAGGCCCACAAGGCCGCGGTGACCGGCGACACCGTCGGCGATCCCTACAAGGACACCGCCGGCCCGGCGGTGAACCCGATGATCAAGATCACCAACATCGTGGCCTTGCTGCTGCTGGCGATCCTGGCGGGCTGGCTGAAGTAAGGAAGGCTGGGGGCTCCGCCCCCAGACCCCTGGCGGGGCGCTGCCCCTGCACCCCGCCAGGGAACTCGTTCCCTGGACCCATTTCCGCTTGGTTTATTGGGAAGAGGGCCGCGTCGTAGCCAATCAACGGCTGCGACGGTCAGGCCCTCTTCCCGATAAACCAGTCCGAGGGGTGAAGGGGACGACTGTCCCCTTCCGGGTGCAGGGCAGAGCCCTGCCGGGGCTTGGGGCGGAGCCCCAATCTTACTACTGCTGCGACTGGCTCTGCGTCTGGCCGATCTCGCGCACCGACACTTCCACGTTCAGGCTCTCGCCTCCGGCGCCGCGCCGCACGCCGCGGATCGGCGCGGCGGAGGCCGCGTCCAGGCCGGCGCCCAGGCGTACATAGTGTTCCGTCGGGCACAGGCAGTTGGCGGCATCGAAGCCCACCCAGCCGATATCCTCCACCAGCGCCTCCGCCCAGGCATGATGCGCGGCGGCCCCGGCGCCATCCTCCAGCAACAGATAGCCGGTCACGTAGCGCGCCGGGATGCCCAGGCTGCGGGCGGCGGTGATGAAGATATGGGCGTGGTCCTGGCACACGCCGCGCCCTTCCGCGAAGGCGGCCGCCGCGGTCGTGTGGGCATCCGTGCTGTCGCCGACATAGGCCACGCGCTCGGCCACCGCGTTCATCAGCGCATGCAGCGTGGACAGCCGGTCCGCGGCGCGCACCGAGGCGGCCATCTCGCCTATTGCCGGGCTCAACGCGGTGACCGGGCTGACGCGCAGGAACGCCCCCGGCGCGACCGCCTCCCCGGTCCAGCCGACGACGCCGCCGGTATCCGACGTCTCCACCTCGCCCTCGGCGACGACCCGCACCACGCTCAGCTCGCCGGGCGCCGAGACCAGGTCCACGCGATTGCCGAACCCATCGGTGTAGGAACACGCGGTCGCATGGCCTGGCGCCTCGATCTTCCAGGACAGCACGGTCTGGCCGTTCACCGGCATCGGCGTCAGCCGCAGCGCCTGCACCGTCGGCGCCGGCGGGCCGTCATAGCTGTACTCGCTGACATGGGAGATCGCGATCCGCATGGAGGGGCTGTCCGGTCAGTTGAAATGGTAATCGACCGCCACCGCATCGGCGGTGGAGGCGGTGCGGTTCAGGAATTCGGTCAGGAATTCGTGCAGCCCCATGCGAAAGATCGCCGGGATGGCGCAGCTTTTGAGCTTCTCGCTGGTCTCGCGCGACATCGCCAGGCTGGCCTCGCCCCCGCCCGTCATTCCTGACAGGCAGACCAGCGACTGCTCGACCCAGTCCTGGCAGAAACGCAGGCTGCGCGGCATCTCCGGCCGCAATATCAGGAAGTCCGCCACATTCCCGGGCCGGTAGCGGTCCTTGTAGACATAGCGGTAGGAACGGTGGGCGGAGACGGAGCGCAGGATCGTCTCCCATTGATGCACGCCGCGCTCGCCGCCCGCCGTCTCGTTGGTCGGCAGCAGCACGTTGTATTTCACGTCCAGGATGCGGGCGGTATTGTCGGAGCGTTCGACGAACGTGCCGAGCTGGCTGAAATGAAAGCCCTCGTCGCGCAGCAGCGTGCCCATTACCGCGCCACGGAACAGCGCCGAGCGCTGGCGCACCCAGTCCAGCAGCTCCGGCAGCTTGCCCGGTCCGAGATCGCCCGGCTTGAACGCGGCGAATTCGATCCAGGTGGAATTCAGCGCCTCCCACACTTCCCGCGTCAGCGCCGTGCGCACGGACCGGCCATTATGGCGTGCCGCTTCCAGGCAGGAGGCGACGGAGGACGGGTTGGCGCGGTCGAACAGCAGGAACCGCTGCACCGCGTCGGCGCTCATCTTCGCATTGCCGGCGCGGAACGTGTCCAGGCACCCCGCGGCCGCCAGCGTGGATTGCCAGTCCTCGCGATAGCCGGAACCGATATCGGGGGTCATCGAGCTGCGGTGCCCGACCTCGGTCAGCCGGGCGATGTTCTCCGCCCGCTCCATGTAGCGCGACATCCAGAACAGATTGGAGGCGGTACGGCCCAGCATCGTCAGTCCTCCAGCACCCAGGTGTCCTTGGTTCCGCCGCCCTGGCTGGAATTGACGACCAGCGACCCCTTCTTCATCGCCACCCGCGTCAGCCCGCCCGGCGTCACCCGCACGCGATCGCCGACCAGCACGAACGGGCGCAGATCGACATGCCGCGGCGACACCCCCTCGGGACAGAATGCCGGACAGGTGGACAGCGCGAGCGTGGGCTGGGCGATGTAATTGGCGGGCCTGGCCTTGATCCGCTCGGCGAAATCGTTGCGCTCGCCCCGACTGGCATGCGGGCCGATCAGCATCCCGTAGCCGCCGGAGCCGTGCACTTCCTTCACCACCAGCTCATGCAGGTTGGCCAGCACGTAGCCGCGCTCCTCGTCGATCGAGCAGCGGAAGGTCTGGACGTTCTCCAGAATCGGCTTCTCGCCGGTATAGAATTTCACGATATCCGGCACATAGGCATAGATCGCCTTGTCGTCGGCGATGCCGGTGCCCGGGGCATTGACGATGGTGACCTTGCCGGCGCGGTACAGGTCGAACAGGCCCGGCACGCCGAGCAGCGAATCTGTCCGGAAGTTCAGCGGATCGAGGAACGCATCGTCGATCCGGCGATACAGCACGTGCAGCCGCTCCTTGCCGCGGATCGTGCGCATATAGAGCGCCCCGTCCTCCACGATCAGGTCGCTGCCCTGCACCAGTTCCACGCCCATCTGATCGGCCAGGAAGGCGTGCTCGAAATACGCCGAGTTGAACACGCCCGGCGTCAGCACCGCGATGCGCGGATCGCTGTCGCAGTATTTCGGCGCGACGCTGGCCAGCGTCTCGCGCAGCAGCTCCGGATAACGCTCCACCGGCGCCACCCGGTGCGCGGCGAACAGTTCCGGGAACAGATGCATCATCGCTTCCCGGTTCTCGAGCATGTAGGACACGCCCGAGGGGGTGCGCAGATTGTCCTCCAGCACGAAGAACCCGCTCTCCCCGGCACGGACGATGTCGGTGCCGATGATATGGGCATAGACGTTGCCGGGCGGGTCGAAACCCATCATTTCCGGAAGGAAGGCGTCGTTCTGATTGACCATTTCGGACGGGATCTTGCCGGCCCGGACGATCTCCTGGCGATGATAGATGTCGTACAGGAAGGCATTCAGCGCCCGCACCCGCTGCTCGATCCCGCGCTCCAGGAAGCGCCATTCCGCCGCGGAGATGATGCGCGGGATCAGATCGAACGGGATCACCCGCTCATTCGCCTCCGCCGCGCCATAGACGGCGAAGGTGATGCCCAGTCGCCGGAAGATCGCATCCGCCTCCTGCTGCTTGTGGCGGAAGGATGAACGCGACTGCGAACCGAGCCACTTCACCAGTTCGGCATAGGCCGCCCGCGGCGTTCCATCCATTCCCAGCATCTCGTCGAAGAACGCCGACTGACCATCCGACGTATAGGCCTGGGTTTTCAGCACTGAACGGCGTCTCCAATCGGCGGGATCATCGAAGGGATGATTCAGCCTAGCTGCATTGCCGGATATTCATAGCAAGAAACGTGCCCGTCTGCTGGCGAATCGGCAAGCAGGCAACGCGATCCCGGCGACCCGATTTCACGGCGCTGACACGCGGGCGCGCACTCAGCGCAGGCCGAGCCCCCGGGCGATGATGCCGCGCAGGATTTCCCGCGTGCCGCCCTGGATGGAGAAGCGCGGCGCATGCATCATCGTTTTCGACAGCACCGACACATAGGCATCGAGCGCGCCGAGTTCCGGCTCCGACGGGAACAGCAGCCGGGCGACCTCCGGCACCTCCTGGTCGAATTTGGTGCCGATATCCTTGACCAGGGCGGCTTCCATGTTCGGATTCTCGTCGCGTTCCAGCATCCCCGCGATCGACAGCGACATCCGCCGCAGCGTCGCCAGATGCGCCGACAGCCGCCCGATCGCCGCGGCCACCGAAGGCTCCGGATCCGGCCCGGCCAGACGCACGAGTTCCACCAGCAGGCGGAAGGTGATCAGAAACCGTTCAGGCCCGCTGCGTTCGAAGGCAAGTTCGCTGGTGACCTGCTTCCAGCCATTGCCCTCCTGCCCGAGCAGCCGGTCGGCGGGGACGAACAAATCGGTCAGGAACACTTCGTTGAAGTGATGCTCGCCCAGCATGTTGTAGACCGGGCGCACCTCGATGCCCGGCGATTTCATGTCGACCAGGAACTGGGTGGCGCCGGCCTTGCGGTCGATCTCCTGGTCCTGACCGTTCTTTCCGGGTTGGGCGAGCCGGCAGAACAGGATCATGTAGGTGGCGCGATGCGCGTTGGAGGTCCAGAGCTTGGTGCCGTTGACGACATAGCCGCCCTGCACCCGGCTCGCCCGCGTGCTGGTGCCCGCCAGGTCCGAGCCGGAATTGGGCTCGCTCATGCCGATGCAGAAATACATCTCCCCGGCGGCGATCTTCGGCAGGAAGAAATCCTGCTGCTCCGGCGTGCCGAAGCGCATGATGTTCGGCCCGCTCTGCCGGTCCGCGACCCAGTGCGCGCCGACCGGCGCGCCGGCGGCCAGCATCTCCTCCAGCACCACGTAGCGTTCCAGCGCGCTGCGCTCATGCCCGCCCCATTTCTTCGGCCAGGTCATCGCCACCCAGCCCTTCTGCGCCATCTTCCGGCTGAATTCCGGGCTGTAGCCCATCGGCAAGGGCTGCATCAGGTCGCGGTTATCGGCGATGAAGTCGCGCACCTCCTCGCGCAGGAGCTCGGCCTGCGGCGGCAGGCGGACGGGATCGAAGCGGAATGCCTGCACGGTCATCGTCTTTCCTCCCCGGGCATTGTCGCCGTTCTCCAGGCGCGCGTCGTTACGCAAAGGCTAGCAGCCCCGCCAGCCCGCGCAACCTGTCGCCGCGCCGCATGCCGGCCGTGCCGCCCGTCGCCGTGACAAAGCCGCCCGATTCCGCAATCCTGGCCGCCATGAACGGGGCATCCACGACGCCTGCCGCAGCGCGGCAGAATTCATAATGGCTTACCGAAGCGGCCTGAGCCGGGAACGCGGCCGCCGGCGCCGCAGGGTGCTGTGGCGCGGCATGCTGTGGCTGGCGGTCGCGGCGGTGCTGGGCGCGATCGGCTATTCCTCCTATCGCACCGGCAGCACGCTGGCGCGGCTGGAGGTCACGACGGCGGAGGAAAACGTCGCGCGCCTGACCGCGGAACTCGGCAACCTGCGCTCGGAGAACGACCGGTTGCGGACCGACCTCGCGCAGACCCGGCAGAACGCCGACACGCTGAGGCGCCGCTATGACGCCGACGTGCCGAAGGGCGGCCTGGCGGAAGTGCTCGGCCTCGCGCGAGACCGGCTGGCCGCCGGCGTGCCGCAGGACCGGATCGCCCAGGTCCTGCGCGAGGCCGAGGCGATGCAGCCCTGCGAAAGCCGGGTGAGCCGCAAGCGCTTTGCCATGCAGACCACAGGCCAGGGGCCGGACCAGGTGGTATCCCTGCTGGATGGGCTGATCCAGGTAACGGTATCGGTTCCCGCCGGCGCGGAAGATCCGACGAAGGCCGCGACGGTGACGATCACCCGCGCCTGGGCATCCCAGCCGATCAAGGCCACGGGGCTGCCCGTCCGGCAATCGATCGCGATCAACAACGTCGAGCTGAAGCTGACGGTCGAGGTGAGCGAGATGCGCGGCTACGGCGCCGTTTCCCTGTCGACCTGCGGCAAGGGCTGACGCCCCGGGCGGAGCGGGTCCGGCGGCGGACATGGCCGCTGTTTTAAAAAGAGCCTGTTGACCTGTGTGCAAAATTGCCCGATCAGACCGCAAAATTCGGTGATTGCCCCGGTTGGACCAATAAGCCCGGGCGATCTCACAAATCAGCGAGGAAACAGGAATGACCAAGACAACCGGGAACCATAAATCCGGCTCCACCACCGCGGGCTTTTCGGTCCGCCGCCGCACCCTGCTCGGCGGCGCCGTCGGCGCCCTGGCCATGCCGTTCGTGGCGCGGGCCCAGGCCAACCCGCTGAAGATCGGCGTGCAGTCCATCTTCTCCGGCCCGATCGCGCTGCTCGGCAGCTCCTCGAAGGGCGCGATCCAGATCGAGATCGACCGGATCAACGCCGTCCGGCGGATTGCTCGGGCGCCAGATCCAGCCGATCTACCGCGACAGCAAGGGCCAGCCGCAGGAAGCCGCGCGCGTCGCGCGCGAGCTGGTGAATACCGATGGCTGCGAGATCCTGCTCGATGCCGAGGCGTCGTCCGGCGCCTACGCCGTGCAGGAGGTCGTGCGCGACCTCGGCGTGCTCTGCGTGCATGCGAACAGCGAAACCTCCTCGCTGACCGCCGATCCGAAGCTGCGCGTGGCGACGGCGTTCCGCTCGGCGCGCCAGGGCGTGCATGACGCCATCGTCGGCGGCGCGCTATTCGGCCAAGGTCGCGGAGGCGAAGAAGCTGACGAAATGGGCGACCGCGCGCGCCGGACTATGCGTTCGGCCGCGACACGACCGCGCAGTTCATCGATTTCCTGAAGCATTTCAAGCCGGATATCGAGATCATCTCGCAATCCTGGCCGAAGCTGGGCCAGCCCGATTTCACCGAGGTCATCACCAAGATCCTGCAGGCCAAGCCGCAGGCGCTGTACACCACGCTGTATGCCGGCGATCTCAGCGCCTTCATCAACCAGGGCAATGTCTACGCGCTGTTCGGGGCAATGCAGGTGTTCTGCCCGGCGATGGGCGATCTGCCGGTGCTGACCGCGGTGAAGAACCTGCCGGCCGGCATCCAGTCCGCCAACCGCTATCTGCCAGACCTTCCCGGACACGCCGGCCAACCTGGCGTGGGACGAAGCCTACCGCAAGGTCAACAACAACGACTATCCGACCAACTGGTCGTGGGAGAGCTGCTGCGCGGTCCGCTTCATCGAGGCGGCGGTGAAGAAGGCCGGAACCACCGACGGCAAGAAGGCCGCCGAGGCCATGCGCGGCATCAGCATCGAGGTGCCGTTCAGCACCACGGCAAGGTGACGATGCGCGCCGAGGACAACACCATGGTCGACTACGCCATCGGCTGGGGCACCACCGTGCCGCAGGCGCCGTACGTGACCGGCATCCAGCCCGGCGACTGGGGCCAGATCACCGAGCTCGAGACCGAGTGGAAGAAGAAAAGCGGTTACCTCTGAGACGGTAATCGTATCGTGGACCTGACGGCACTCGCGGATTGCGTCACCAGCCCCTCCTGCCTGGTGACGCAGACCACCAGCGGACTGATCGTGGGCATGCTGCTGTTCCTGGTGGCGGCCGGGCTGACGCTGATCTTCGGCGTGCTGAAGATCGTCAATTTCGCGCATGGCACCTTCTACATGCTGGGCGCCTATCTGGCGTACACGGTGTTCCTGCTCACCGACAGCTACGCGCTCGGCGTGCTGGCCGGCGGGCTGGGGATGGCGATCTTCGGCATCCTGTTCGAGCGCGTGCTGATCGCGCCGCGTCTACGGCGCCAACGTGCTGATGCAGCTGCTGATCTGCTACGCCATCGTGCTGATCTGCGACGATCTGGTGAAGATCGTCTGGGGTGCGGATTTCAAGGCGATGGGCATGCCGCCGGCGTTCCAGGTGCCGCCGCTGTTCATCGCCGGCGGCGTGGTGCCGCCGTTCTACCTGATGCTGATCACCGTGGCGCTGGCGATCGGCGGCGGCCTGGGGCTGACCCTGGCGCTGACCAGGATCGGCAAGATCATCCGCGCCGCCGCACATAACCCGGGCATGGTCTCGGCGCTCGGCATCAACACCACGCTGCTGTATTCCCTGGTGTTCGCGCTCGGGCGGCATGCTGGCGGGCCTGGCCGGCGGCCTGCGCCGCCCCGGTGCGCTCGCTGACGCCGGGCATGGGCTTCTCCATCCTGATCGAGAGCTTCATCGTCACCGTCATCGGCGGCATGGGCTCGATCGCCGGCGCGCTGATCGCCGCGGTGGTGCTCGGCCTGATCCGCAGCTTCGGCACGATCGGCTTTCCGCTGTTCACGGAAGGGCTGATGTTCATCGTCATGATCATCATTCTCGTGGTGAAGCCGAGCGGATTGTTCGGCAAGGAGATCGTCTGATGTTCCGATCTTCGATGTTGCGCGACATCGCCATCGGCGCGATGGTCATCGCCGTCCTGCTGCTGGTGCCGATGCTGGTGCCGAGCAAGGCGTTCCAGGATTTCGTCATCCGCTGCGCCTCCATGGCGCTGTTCGCGACCTCGCTGAACATGCTGGTCGGCTATACCGGCCTGACCTCGTTCGGCCACGGCATGTTCTTCGGCCTCGGCACCTATTCCTTCGCGCTGCTGATGCAACGCACCGATCTGTCGCTGCCGGTCGCGTTCCTGCTGACGCTCGGGATCACCGCCATCACCGCGACCGTGGTCGGCGCGATCTGCATCCGGCTGCGGCTGATCTATTTCGCCTTCGTCACGCTGGCGATGCAGATGCTGATGCACTCCATCATCATCTCCTGGGTCGGGCTGACCGGCGGCGACCAGGGGCTGCAGGGCGGCATTCCGCGCCGCGTGGTGGCGGGCTTCGATTTCGGCAACCAGCACAGCCTGTATATCGCCAGCGGCGTGGTGCTGGTGCTCGGCCTGATCGCCATGCGCCACATCACCGCCAGCAGCTTCGGCACCAGCCTGCGCATGATCCGCGACAACGAAACCCGCGCCGCCTTCCTCGGCATCGTGGTGTGGCGGGTCAAGCTGGCGGTGTTCGTGATCTCGGCGATGTTCGCCACCGTGGGCGGCGTGGTGATGAGCCTGTTCGTCTCCGGCGCCTATCCGGAGCTGCTCAACTGGCCGATCACCGGCGATGCGATCTTCGCCATCGTGCTGGGCGGCATCGGCAGCTTCCTCGGCCCGACCGTGGGCACGATGATCCTGCTGCTGCTGAACGACCTGGTGACGCGCCAGACGCAGTATTACGGCCTGGCGCTGGGCATCATCATCCTGGCCTTCGCGCTCGGCCTGCGCCGCGGCGTGGTGGATTTCATCACCGAGCGGCTTGGCCTGCGCACGGCGGGAGGCGTTTCGTAATGCTGGAAGTGCAGCACCTGACCAAGCGCTTCGGCGGCGTGGCGGCGATGACCGATGTCAGCCTGCAATTCGCCCCGGGCACGCTGACCGCGGTGATCGGGCCGAACGGCGCCGGCAAGAGCACGTTCTTCAACCTGATCTCCGGCGCCATCGTGCCCGACAGCGGCAAGGTGATCTTCAAGGGCGAGGACATCACCGGATTGACGCCGGGCCGCGATCGTGCGCCGCGGCATCGGCCGCGCCTTCCAGGTGGCGAGCTTCTTTCCCACCATGACCGTGGCCGAGAACCTGATGGCCGCGATCGCCGCGCATCGCGGCCAATGGGGCGATCTCGCCCACAGCTTCCCCCGCCCCGGCGTGCGCACCCGGGCGCTGGAGGTGGCCGATCTGCTCGGCCTGGCGGACGAGGCGGACACGCTGTCGGCCAGCCTGTCGCATGGCGACCAGAAGCTGCTGGATATCGCCCTTGCCCTGGCGCTCGATCCCACCGTGCTGCTGCTCGACGAACCGACCGCCGGCATGGGGCCGGAGGAACGCTGGCAGATGATCGAGAAGGTGCAGGCGCTGTGGAAGCAGCAGAACCTGACCCTGGTGTTCATCGAGCACGACATGGACATCGTCTTCGGCATTTCCCCCTCCATCCGCGTGCTGTGCTACGGCCGCGTGCTGGCGCAGGGCACGCCCGACGAGATCCGCGCCAACCCGGCGGTGATCGAGGCCTATCTCGGCACCCCCGACGCGGAGGCAGCGGCATGAGCGAGACCGTGCTGTCCGTCGAGGGCATCGACGTGTTCTACGGCGCCAGCCAGATCCTGTTCGGCGTCGGGCTGGAGCTGCAACGCGGCCAGACCATGGCGCTGCTCGGCCGCAACGGCGCGGGCAAGAGCACGACGATGAAGGCGATCGCCGGCATGGCCGCCGCCGCGGCGGGGCCATGTGCGCTTCCGCGGCCAGGAGATCGGCGGGCGCAAGCCGTACGTGATGGCGCGCCAGGGCCTGGCCTATGTGCCGGAGGACCGGCAGGTGTTTCCGGACCACAGCGTGAACGACAACCTGATCATCGCCGCCAAGAAGGGGCCGGAAGGCCAGGACGACTGGTCGCTGGCCAGGATCTACCAGACATTCCCGCTGCTGGAGCCGTTGCGCGGCCGCGCCGCCGGGCGGCTGTCGGGCGGCGAGCAGCAGATGCTGGCGATCGCCCGCGCGCTGATGGGCAATCCCGTGGTGCTGCTGCTGGACGAGCCGAGCGAGGGCCTGGCGCCGATCATCGTCGGCAGCATCGGCACCCTGCTGCGCCAGTTGCGCGCCATCGGCTCGACCGTGCTGATCGCCGAGCAGAACATGCATTTCTGCCTCGGCATCGCCAGCGACGCGGTGGTGATCGACAAGGGGCAGATCGTCTATCGCGACACCATCGCCGCGCTGAAGGCCAACGAGGAAGTCAGGCGCCGCTATTTGGCCATGTAACGCAATCGGCCCCCGATATGGCGCCTAATATGGACAGCCTGTCCCCTTGCGCTAGAGTTTCCCCAATCGCATCGGAAAACGGGGAAACAGAACATGAAATTCGGCATTTTCTATGAGCTGCAATTGCCGCGCCCATGGGTGCCGGGCGACGAGCTGAAGCTGTACCAGGACGCGCTGTCGCAGATCGAGCTCGCCGACAGGCTCGGCTACGATCATGCCTGGCAGGTCGAGCATCACTTCCTGGAGGAATACTCCCACTCCCCGGCCCCGGAATCCTTCCTCGCCGCCGCCAGCCAGCGCACCAGGAACATCCGGCTCGGCCACGGCATCTGCCAGCTCACCACCAACCACCCCGCACGGGTCGCCGAGCGCATCGCCACGCTGGATCTGCTGTCGAACGGCCGCTGCGAGTTCGGCATGGGCGAAAGCGCCTCGGAGACCGAGCTCGAGCCGTTCGGCGTCGACATGGCCAACAAGCGGGAGATCTTCGAGGAAGCCGTTCAGGCGATCTTCCCGATGTTCAAGGACGGCGGCAGCGAGCATCACGGCAAGTATTTCGACATGCCGCTGCGCAACGTGCTGCCCAAGCCCGTGCAGAAGCCGCACCCGCCGGTCTGGGTCGCCTGCTCGCAGCTGGACACGCTGGCCAAATGCGGCGAATGGGGCATGGGCGCGCTCGGCTTCCAGTTCGTCTCGGCCGACGCCGCGCATGCCTGGGTGCATGCCTATTACAACGCCTTCGTGAAGCGGCAGAAGAAGCTCGCCGATTACCGCAGCAATCCGAACATCGCGCTGGTGTCGTTCTTCATGTGCGCGAAGACCGACGAGGAAGCCCGCGCCCGCGCCGATGGCGACACGTTCTTCCAGTTCTCGCTGAAATACTATGGCGCGACCAGCGGCCGGCAGCGCCCGCCGCCGGGCACCGTGAACATGTGGGACGAATACAACAAGTGGAAGCGCGCCAACCCGGAAGCCCATGCGTCCGCCTTGCGCGGCGGCCTGATCGGCTCGCCCGATACCATCCGCAAGAAACTGAAGAAGTTCCAGTCCTCCAACATCGACCAGGTCGTGCTGCTGAACCAGGCCGGGAAGAACACGCACGAGCATATCTGCGAATTGCTCGAGCTGTTCGCCAACGAGGTGATGCCGGAGTTCCAGGCCGCGCATCCCGAATTGCTGAAATGGAAGGAGCAGGTGCTGAACCGCGAGATCGAGCTCGAGGAGATCGACACCGCCGCCTTCCGCGAACGCTTCGGCGGCAACATGAAGACGATCCAGCCGGACGTGTCCGCGATCCGGGCGGCGGAATAACGCACCTCGCGCGCCGCCCCGCGCGGCGCGCGTTTCCCCCTCTTGTCTGCACGCAATGGAGACATCGATGAACGCCCCGACCTCAGATCGGCAGGCCTACCCGCATCCGCATGTGCGCGCCGACTGGCTCGCGTTGGTGCGCGAGGACATCCTTGAGCCGGACCTGCCGATCATCGATCCGCATCATCACCTCTGGCATGATCGCCCGTCCGGCCGCTATCTGATCGAGGAACTGGCGGCCGATCTGGCCAGCGGCCACAATGTCGTCGCCACCGTGTTCATGCAGTGCGGCTGGAAGCATCGCAGCGAGGGTCCGGAGGAATTCCGTCCGGTGGGCGAGACGGAGCTGGTCGGCGCCATCGCCGTCCTTGCCGCCAGCGGGATCTACGGTCCGGCCCGCGCCTGCGCCGGCATCGTCGGCTTCGCCGATCTGCGCGCGCAGCAGCTCGATGCCGTGCTGGAGGCGCATCGCCAGGCCGGCGCCGGCCGCTTCCGCGGCATCCGCCACATCAGCGCCTGGGACGACGCGATCGTGCCCGGAACCTCCGTCGTGCCCCCGCCGGACCTGTTGCGCGATCCGGCCTTCCTGCGCGGCTTGCGGCTTCTGGGGGAGAAGGGCCTGACCTATGATTCCTGGCAATATCATCCGCAACTAAAGGACGTGCTGACGGTGGCCCGCGCCGCCCCGGGCACGCGCATCGTCATCGACCATGTCGGCGGCCCGCTCGGCTGTGGCCCGTATCGCGGCCGGCGCGACGAGGTGTTCGCCGACTGGAAAGCCGGCATGCAGGCCCTCGCCGCCTGCCCGAACGTTCACGTCAAGCTCGGCGGCCTCGCCATGCCGGTCAACGGCTTCGACTACCACAACGATCCGCGCCCGCCGTCCTCCGCGCGCCTGGCCGAGGACTGGAAGCCGTGGATGCAGACCTGCATCGAGTTGTTCGGCGCCGGGCGCTGCATGTTCGAGAGCAATTTCCCGGTCGACAAGGGAATGTGCAGCTATCCCGTGCTGTGGAACGCGTTCAAGCGCATCGCCGCCGGCGCGTCGGCGGGCGAAAAATCCGCCCTGTTCCATGACACGGCCGCGCGGTTCTACGATCTGCCGCCAGCCTGATCGTGGCCGGCCCGCCCGGGGCGCTTGACGAGCGCTCGCCCCGGGTTCCAGCCTGACGGATGCTCCGCTTCTTCGAGCGTCTGTTGCAACCGACCGCGCTGTCTCCCGAGGCGCCGCCGCCCCGGGGTCTGCTCGGCTTCTACTGGCATTACGCGCGCCAGGTTCGCGGCCTGATCGCCGGCCTGTTCATCGCCGGCCTGGTGGTGGCATTGCTCGATTCGATGATCCCCGTGTTCATCGGCCGGGTCGTCTCCCTGGTCACGACCCAATCCCCGGACGCCATGCTGGCCGAGCATTGGCGGCTGCTGGCGGGCATGGCGGCGGTCATGCTGGTCGGGCGGCCATTGGCCATGCTGATGCAGGGGCTGATCACCAACCAGGCGATCGCCGCCGGCATGACCAACCTCGTGCGCTGGCAGAGCCACTGGCACGTGGTGCGGCAAAGCTGGTCGTTCTTCCAGAATGATTTCGCCGGGCGCGTCGCCAACCGGGTGATGCAGACCGGCCCGGCGATGCGCGAGAGCATCGTGAGCACGGTGAATGCCGCCTGGTACATCGTGGTCTACGGCACCAGCGCGATCACGCTGATGGCGCAGGCGGACTGGCGGCTGACGCTGCCGATGCTGGCCTGGTTCGTCGGCTATGTGACGATGTTGCGCTGGTTCGTGCCGCGCCTGCGCGACCGCTCGCGGCGGATGTCGGAGGTGCGCTCCACGCTGATGGGGCGGGTGGTCGACAGCTACACCAACATCCTGACCGTGAAGCTGTTCGCCCGCGCGCGCGACGAGGACGATTTCGTGCGCGAGGCGGTGGACGACCACACCGGCGCATTTCGCGACCAGCTGCGCATGACCACCCGCTTCGGCCTTGCGCTCTCGCTGATGAACGCCAGCCTGATCGTCGGCACCGGCGGCGTCGGCATCTGGCTCTGGACGACCGGCGCGATCGCCGTCGGCACGATGGCGATGGCGCTGCCTCTGGCGTGGCAGATCGCCAACATCGCCGGCTGGGTGTCGATGAACGTCACGGCGATCTTCGAGAATGTCGGCGTGGTGCAGGATGGCATGCACTCCATCGCCGTGCCGCGCCAGATGCCCGATCCGCCGGACGCGGCAGAGCTGCAGGTCGCCGGCGGCGGCATCCGCATCGAGCATCTCCGCTTCGGCTACGGCACCGAGCGCGGCGTGCTGCACGATTTGTCGCTCGATATCCGCCCCGGGGAACGCGTCGGGCTGGTCGGACCGTCCGGGGCGGGCAAGTCCACCCTGGTGAACCTGCTGCTGCGATTCTACGCCCCGGAGCGCGGGCGCGTCCTGATCGACGGCCAGGATATCTCCGCGGTCAGCCAGGAAAGCCTGCGCACGCAGATCGCCATGGTGACGCAGGACACCTCGCTGCTGCACCGCTCGATCCGCGAGAACATCGCCTATGGCCGCCCCTGGGCGAGCGAGGCGGAGATCCGCGCCGCCGCCCGCCAGGCCGAGGCGCTGGACTTCATCGAGACGCTGGAGGACTGGAACGGGCGGCGCGGTTTCGACGCCCATGTGGGCGAACGCGGCGTGAAGCTGTCCGGCGGCCAGCGCCAGCGCATCGCCATCGCCCGGGTGATCCTGAAGAACGCGCCGATCCTGGTGCTGGACGAGGCGACGTCGGCGCTCGATTCCGAAGTGGAAGCCGCGATCCAGGGCCAGCTGGAGACGCTGATGCGCGGGCGCACCGTGATCGCGATCGCCCACCGGCTATCGACGATCGCCCGGATGGACCGTCTGGTGGTGATGGATCACGGGCGCGTCGTGGAACAGGGCAGCCACGCCCATCTGCTGCAGGCCGGCGGCGTGTATGCGGGTCTGTGGCACCGGCAATCCGGCGGGTTCGTGGATGCCGCGGAGTAGGGAACGCCCGTACTACTCCACGCCCGTACTACTCCACCCGGTACACCCCACGCGGGCTTTACATTGCGGACCCGTTTAACTCGGAGAGCTCGATAACCATAACCCTGGCGTGGATCCATCTCCGGCGACACCAGGTGCCAGGGTTGCAGGCAGGCCGTCACAGCGCGATCCCAGGGTCGATCTGCTGCGCGGCGTCGCATTGCTGATGATCTTCGTCGACCACATCCCCGGCAACGACCTCAACCAATTGACGATGCGCAATTTCGGCTTCTCCGATGCGGCCGAGATCTTCGTGATGCTGGCGGGCTTCGCGTCCATGATGGCCTATGGCGGCACATTCGAAAGGCACGGCACGCTGGCCGGCCTGCGCAAGATCGTGCTGCGCTGCCTGCGGCTCTATCTGTTCCAGGTCGGGCTGCTGCTGGCGACATGGGGGATCATCGTCGGCTGGACGAACCATTTCCACATGGTCATCCGGGGCATGGCGCCGATGATCAACAGCGGCCTGGCGGGGCTTGGCAAGGGCCTCACGCTCCAGGCGCTGCCCGGCAGCCTGAACATCCTGCCGCTGTACATCGTCCTGATGGCGATGTTTCCGCCGATCTACGCCCTGATGCGCTTGCGCCCCAGGCTGACCTTGTTCCTGTCGGCCCTGCTGTGGCTCGCCACTCATTTTCGCCCGTCCCTGAACTTCATCAACACGCTGGACGGGCATGTCTGGTTCTTCAACCCGTTCGCCTGGCAATTCCTGTTCGTCATCGGCGCCTGCCTCGCGATGCGGATGCGCCGGCAGGCATTGCCGCGCAGCCCGTGGCTGGTGGGGCTCTGCTGGCTGTTCCTGGGGCTGGCGTTCATGGAGTCCTTCCCCTGGCACGAATGGAACCTGCCGGACCTGCGCCTCTTCCCGCTGCGTCCGCCCGACAAGACGAACCTGTCGCTGCTGCGGCTGCTGCACGTGGTGGCGGTCGTCTACCTGGTCCTGAGTTCCCCCAGGCTGATGACCGTGCTGCGCGGCCGGCTCCTGGCCCCGGTCGTGGCATGCGTGGAAGCCTGCGGCAGGCATTCGCTGGAGGTGTTTTCCCTCGGCACCTTGCTCGCGCTGCTCGGCCGCCTGTCGTTCCGCACCTATGGGTTTGACGAGCCGATGCAGGCCCTGGTCAACGGGCTCGGGCTGGCGGCCATGATCGGGGTGGCCCTGACGCTGGAACACACAAGCCACCGGGGCCGCAAGGCCGCCTCCGCCGCCTCCGCCCCCTCCGCCCCCTCCGCCGCCGGAGCCCCGTGAGACGGGAACCATCCGCAGCCCCGCCGCCGCAAGAGCCCCTGCCTTGCCGCCCCCGCCTTGCCGCAATGCAGCGAACGGCCCATCTTCATCCAAACGACCCTGCTCGATCTTCCGCCTGCCGCCCCCCGCGGTCCCGGCTGTCGCGGAAGCTTGAGCCCGGGATCACGGACACTCCGCCGCAGACGAGAGGCAGGCCATGAACGCTCCATTCGACGCCATCGATCCGTCCCTGATGAAATTCGCCGTCGGCCAGCCCGTCCCGCGCAAGGAAGACCCCACGCTGCTGCAAGGCCGCGGCCGCTACACCGATGACCTCAACCTGCCCGGCCAGGCCCATGGCGTGGTCGTCCGCTCCCGCGTCGCGCATGGCCGGATCCTGAGCATCGCCACCGACGACGCGCGCGCCATGCCCGGCGTGCTCGCCATCTACACCGGCGCCGACCTGACCGCTGGCGGCATCGGCTTCATGCCGAAAGGCATGAGCGCCAAGAACCGCGACGGCTCGGACATGAACAAGCCCGACCAGCCGGTGCTGACGCAGGACAAGGTGCGCTATGTCGGCGATCCCGTGGCCTTCGTGGTGGCGGAAACCGCCAAGCAGGCGAAGGACGCGGCGGAGATGGTGTTCCTCGACGTCGAGACGCTGCCCGCCGTCACCGACGCCAGGAGCGCGGCGGCAGAAGGCGCGCCTTTGGTGCACGACACCGTCGCCGGCAACGTGATCCTGGATTTCCATTTCGGCGAGCCGGAGAAGGTCGCCGAAGCCTTCGCCAAGGCGGCGCATGTCACGAAGCTCAGCCCGCGCAACAACCGCATCGTGGTGGCGGCGATGGAGCCGCGCTCGGCGCTGGCGAATATCGAGGACGGGCGCTTCGTGCTGCGGCTGGGCTGCCAGGGCGCCTTCGGCATGCGCGACCTGCTGCGCGTGCCGCTGAAGGCCGAGCGCGACCAGGTCCGCGTGCTCACCGGCAATGTCGGCGGCTCGTTCGGCATGAAGGCGTCCTGCTATCCCGAATATATCTGCGCCCTGTTCGCCGCCCGCGCGCTCGCCCGCCCGGTCAAATGGACCGACGAGCGGTCCGACAGCTTCCTGTCCGACAGCCACGGCAGGGATCACGACATGACGCTGGAGCTGGCGCTGGATGCGGACGGGAAATTCCTGGCGCTGCGCACCACCGGCTACGGCAATATCGGCGCCTATCTGTCGAACGGCACGATCATCCCGCCGACGCAGAATGTCGGTGAAGAACTCCATCAGCGTCTACCGTACCCCGCTGATCGATATCGCGACCAAGGTCGTGTTCACCAACACCACGCCCGGTCGGCGCCTATCGCGGCGCCGGACGGCCGGAGGCGAACTACTACATGGAGCGGATCATCGACCTGGCCGCGCTGGAAATGGGCATCGACAAGGTCGAGCTGCGCCGGCGCAACCACATCCATCCCGACCAGATGCCGTATTCCACGCCGACGAGGAACGACTACGACAGCGGCGATTTCCCCGGCCTGTTCGACAAGGCGCTGGCCTTGGCGGACTGGGACAATTTCCCCGCGCGAAAAATTGACAGCCGCCAGCGCGGCAAGCTGCGCGGCCGCGGCATCGGCCAGTACCTGGAGGTCACCGCCGCCCCGGCCAACGAAATGGGCGGCATCCGCTTCGAGCCGAACGGCGACGTCACCATCATCACCGGCACGCTCGATTACGGCCAGGGCCACGCCACCCCCTTCGCCCAGGTGCTCTCGCGCGAGCTCGGCGTGCCGTTCGAGAAAATCCGGCTGCTGCAGGGCGACAGCGACGAGCTGATCGCCGGCGGCGGCACCGGCGGCTCCAAATCCATCATGACCTCCGGCGCCGCGATCGTGGAGGCCAGCCAGATCGTCATCGAAAACGGCCGCAAGATCGCCGCGCATGCGCTGGAGGCGGCGGTGGCGGATATCGAGTTCGGCGCCGGGCGCTTCACCATCGCCGGCACCGATCGCGGCATCGGCATCATGGAGCTGGCGGCGAAGCTGCGCGACGGCATGCCCCTGCCGCCGGACGTGCCGGCCACGCTGGACGTCGCGCATATCCACAAGGGCGCGCCCTGGGCCTTCCCCAATGGCTGCCACATCGCCGAGGTGGAAGTGGACCCGGAAACCGGCGTGGTGGACGTGGTCCGCTACGCGATGGTCAATGATTTCGGCGTGGTCATCAATCCGATGCTGGTCGAGGGCCAGGCGCATGGCGGCATCGCCCAGGGCATCGGCCAGGCGCTGCGCGAACGGGTGGTCTATGACGAGGACGGCCAGATCATGACCGGCTCCTACATGGACTACGCCATGCCGCGCGCCGACGATCTGCCGCTGATCGCCTTCGACAGCCACAACGTGCCGGCCAAGACCAACCTGCTCGGCGCCAAGGGCTGCGGCGAGGCCGGCTGCGCCGGCGCGCTGCCGTCGGTGATGAACGCGCTGGTGGACGCGCTGTCCGAATACGGCATCCGCCATATCGACATGCCCGCCACCCCGGAGGTGATCTGGCAGGCGATCGAGGCCGCCAAGGCGAGCAAGGCCGCCTGAAGCCCCCGTCCCCACCCCTCCCCGCCCGTCCCAGCCCGTCCCAGCCCTTCCCCCTCTCCCCCGTTTCGGGGGAGAGGGAGGGGTGAGGGGGAGAAGGGAAGAGGGCGAACAGCAAGCCGCAATGGAAAAAACCACCGAGGCAAAAACCGCTCCCGGACCCCGGCCCGGCGGCACATTCCATCCACCCCCGGCCGCCTCCGCATGGCAACCGTCACATTGTGGCGGTTGCGTGGCGCGCGCTCCCACCCCATCTTGCCGCGGACCAACATCTCGTTGAGGGAGCGCGGCCACTCATGCGTCAGCACCGACTGGTTCTCTGCACGCCGGAACGGGAGCTTTCCCCTCTGGTCGGGACCGTGTGGTCCACCATGCGCCACGAAGCCGCCGCCGTCGCGTCACGCGAACCGGTGCTGGCGCGGCTGATCGACGAGCAGATCCTGCGGCATGACTGCTTCGCGGAGGCCCTGACCTCGGTGATCGCCCGCCGCCTGGAAGTGCCGGCGCTGGATGGCTGGGTGCTGGCAGACCTGATCCGCGACGTGTTCGACGAGGAACCCGCGATCATCGACGCCGCCGCCTATGATCTGGCCGCGATCCGCGAGCGTGACCCCGCCTGCCCCGACCTGCTGACGCCGATGCTGTATTTCAAGGGCTACCAGGCCCTGCAGGCCTATCGCGTCGGCCACCGCCTCTGGCAGATGGACAAAACCCACCTGGCGCGGCATCTGCAAAGCCGCATTTCCGAAGTATTCGGCGTCGACATTCACCCCGCCGCGCGCATGGGCCGCGGCATCCTGATCGACCACGCCACGGCGCTGGTGATCGGCGAGACCGCGGTGGTGGAAGACGACGTGTCCATCCTGCACAGCGTGACGCTGGGCGGCACCGGCAAGGAATGCGGCGACCGCCACCCGAAGGTCCGCCGCGGCGTGCTGCTGGGCGCGGGCTCGACGGTGCTCGGCAATATCGAGGTCGGCGAAGGTGCCAAGATCGGCGCCGGCAGCGTGGTACTGAGCTCGGTGGAGCCGTTCACCACCGCGGCCGGTGTGCCGGCCCGCATGATCGGCCCGAAACTCACCACCGCCGCGGCGCTGACCATGGAACAGACGATGCCGTTCATGGGCGCGGGGATCTGATCGCCCGGCTGGGCGTGGGGGGCTGATCGCCCGACCGGGCGTGGGAGTCTGACCACCCGGCCGGGCGTGGGGATCTGACCCGCCCTGCCGCCGGGCCGGCCCATGCTCAGCCGCCTTGCCTGGTATCCACCGCGGTGGAGGCGATCGGCAGTTCCGGCTCCCAGCCGCCGCCCAGCGCCTTGTACAACGCCACCAGATTGCCGGACACGTTCTGGGTGCTGACCGCCAGCAGCTGCTCGGTGAGAAGCTGGCCGCGCTGGGCGTTCAGCACTTCGATGAAGTCGGATATCCCCTCCTTGTAGCGGTTCTGCGCCAGCGCCAGGGCCCGGCGGTTCTGCTTCACCGCCTCGATCAGTTGCTCGCGGCGGCGCTGTTCGGCCTCGTAGGCGGTCAGCGCGTCGTCCACTTCGGTCCAGGCGGTCAGCACGGTCTGCTGGTATTTCACCGCCGACTTGCGCTGCTGCGCCTTGCGCAGCTCGAGCTGGGCCTTCAGCCGGCCGCCTTCGAAGATCGGGATCGAGAGCGTGGGCCCCATCGCATATTGCTGGGCGTTCCAGTTCCACAGGCTCTGCACCTGCAGGGTCTGGATCCCGACGCTGCCGTTCAGGGTCAGGCTCGGATAGAAATTCGCCTCGGCGACGCCGATATCGGCGGTGGCCGCGTGCAGGTTGGCGTCGGCCTGGCGGATGTCCGGCCGGCGCTTCGCCAGCTCGGACGGGAAGCCGACCGGCACCTCGGGCGGGACCGGCGGAATCGGCTTCACAGTCTCCAGCTCGGCCCGCAGCGCCTGCGGCGGCTCGCCCAGCAGCAGGCCGAGCGCGTTCATGAGATGCGCCTCCTCCTGCTCGATGCTGGGGATCTCGGCGGCCACGGTGCTGACCTGGGCGGCGGCGTTGGCCACGTCCAGATCGGTGGTCATACCGCCGGCGGCGCGCTGGGCGACGATCGCCTGGCTCTGCTTGGCGGTCTTCAGGTTGTCGCGCGCGATCTGCAGCCGCAGCTGGGCGCCGCGCAGTTCCATGTAGTCGCGCGCGACCTCGGCCATGCTGGAGAGCAGCGAGCCGCGCAGCGCCTCCTCGCTGGCGGTGACGGAGGCATCGGAAGATTCGACCGCCCGGCGCACCCTTCCCCACAGATCCAGCTCCCAGGACGCGTCCAGCCCGTACTGGTAGGCATCGAACGGCTCGAGCTTCACTCCGGTGGCAGCCCCCGCCCCGCCCGGCGTGCCGTTGGCGGCGGTGGCGCCTACCGCATTGTTGCCGAGCTGGCTGAACACGCCGCGGTTGGACGCCTGCTGGCGGACATAGCTGGCATTGCCGTTGACGGCCGGATATTGCGCGGAGGCGACGATGCCGCGTTCGGCCCGTGACTGGTCGATGCGAATCGCCGCCAGGCGCACGTCCAGGTTGGCCGCGGCCACCCGCTCGACCAGGGCGGTCAGTTGCGGATCGCCGAACAGGCGCCACCAAGCCGGGTCGATCGGGTCGGAGACGGTGCGGCTCGGGGTTGCCGCCTGCTTCGGGCGCTCGGTGAACCAGGTGGCCGGGGTGGCGGTGTCCGGGGAGGTGAAGTCTGGCCCCAATGTGCAGCCTGTCAGGAGCAGGGTGCCGGTCATCAATGCTCTCGGAAGCCGGCTTATTGTCGTCAATCGCCTATTCATCGCTACCCGCTAGAACTAAAAGCAGCATGGTGCGCGGGAACGTGACGCACGGCCAGATGCATCCGCGGCGCGGCTGCAATGTGCAAAGGAAAGAAACATCATGACCGGCGACCTGATCGGGCTGAGCGCCAGATCGGCCGTAACATTGCTGCGGCGCGGCGAGGTTTCGCCGCTGGAACTGGTGGAAGCGGCCGCGGCGCGGATCGCGGAAGTGGAACCGGCGGTGAACGCGTTGCCGACCTTGTGCCTGGAACGCGCGCGCGAGCATGCCAGGGCGCTGATGCGCGGCGAGCGGCAGGAAGCCCGGCACGAGCCGGGATGGCTGGGCGGCCTGCCGGTGTCGATCAAGGATCTGACCGACGTGGCGGGCGTGCGCACCACCTATGGCTCGCCGATCTTCCGCGACCACGTGCCCACGCGTTCGCACCCGGTCGTGGAGCGGATCGAGCGGCGCGGCGGCATCGTCATCGGCAAATCCAACACGCCGGAATTCGGCGCCGGCGGCTCGACGTTCAATGAGGTGTTCGGCCGCACGCGCAATCCCTGGAACACCTCGCTGACCTGCGGCGGCTCCACCGGCGGCGGCGCGGTCTCGGTCGCCACCGGCGAGGTCTGGCTGGCGCATGGCACCGACCATGGCGGCTCGCTGCGTCGTCCCGGCACCTATTGCTCGGTGGTGGGAATGCGCCCGTCGCCCGGGCGGGTGACGCGGGGCACGCCGAATAACCTGTTCTCCCCGCTTTCCGTGCACGGGCCGATGGCCCGCAGCGTCGGCGACGTCGCGCTGTTCCTCGACACGCTGTCTGGATGGTGCCCGCAGGATCCGCTGAGCTTCGACGCGCCGGCGATATCGTTCTCCCAGGCGGTGACGGATGCCCGCCCGCCGCGCCGGGTGGCCTTCACCCCCGATTTCGGCGGCCGGCTGGTGGTGGACCGGGAAACCCGGGAGATCTGCGCGCGGGAGGTGCGCAGGTTCGAGGAACTCGGCAGCGTGGTGGAAGAGTTCGCCCCCGATCTCGGCGAGATCGAGGAAGCGTTCATGGTGCTGCGCTCGCAGCATTTCGTGGTGGACCGGGAATTGCAGATCGCCACCGATCGCGACCGGATCAAGCCCGACATCATCTGGAACACCGAGCGCGGCCTGCAGCAGACGCCGAGCCGGCTGGCCTGGGCCGAGCGCGAACGCGCCGCGTTCTATCGCCGGATGGTGGCGCTGTTCGAAACCTACGATGTGTTCGTCACGCCGGGCGCTCATACCCCGGCGTTCGACGTGAATCTGCGCTTCCCGCCGATGGTGGATGGCCGCAAGCTGGACAACTACATGGCCGCGTCCACGCTGAACGCGGCCATCACCATGACGTCCTGCCCGGCGGTGGCGGTGCCCTGCGGCTTCGATGCCGCCGGCCGGCCCGTCGGGCTGCAGATCGTCGCCCCTCCCCGTCAGGAAGGCCGCGCCCTCGGCGCCGCGGCGATGTTCGAAGGTCTGGTCGGCCTGGATATGCTGCTCCCGATCACGCCCCGCCCCGGCGTCGTTCCCGAGGCGTAGCCAAGGCGCGGCGGCCCTGATCCTAAGTCGGGGATCCCAAATCGGGGATCCCAAGTCGGGGATCTTAAGTCGGGGGCGGATCGACGCAGCCGGATTCGTGGCGCTTGTAGACTTCCAGGCCATCGAAGCTGTCGATCAGCCGGTAGCGTGCCCAGGCCCGGGCGAAATCCTTGTCTGAGGCGCTGAGCACGGCGATGTAGTTCACGCCCTCGCGCAGATCGACCACCGCCAGGTCCGGGCAGCCGGTGACGAAGTCGCGCGCGACCCAGTGGCGCACCGGGAACAGCTTTTCCGCCGACGGGTCGAACTTCACCCGCCACAATTCGCCCTTCAGCGCCCACATCGAGTCGAAGCGGGAGGTCCAGCCGACGCCGGTGTTGTTCACCACGGGAAAGCCGAGCGCGATCCATTCGGAGAAGGCGATGTAGCGGCGGGCATGGTTTTCCCGCACGATCTGCTCCAGCCGCATGACGGTGGAGCGTTCCGGCTGCACCGCCGCCTCCACGTCCGGCTCCAGCCGCTGGAAGGTGGTCACCGCGAAGGTGGCGATGGCCGCCCCCGCCAGCAGCATCGGCAGCACGGTGTTGCGCGGCTTGCCCATCGGGGCCGAACGGCGATGCACCAGCGCCGAGGCGATCCACAGCAGCAGCGCCAGGATGGTGGTGATCGTCGCCGGCAGGCGGTGGTAGTACCAGTCCTTGCCGTCGATGAAGCAGACCACGGTGGAAGCCAGCGCGAACAGCACCAGCGTCAGCACCAGGTTGCGCTCAGGCAGCCAGCGCCGGCTCCAGAACCACAGCAGCAGCGCGACCGCCTGGCCGGCCAGCAGACGCTGGCTGTCGGCCAGCAATTGCAGGAACGGCACGTCGGTGGCGCCGTACAGCGCCAGCGCCAGCGGCACCGCGCGGCGCAGGTAGTTCGGGCAGAACAGCACCACGATGGCGGCATAGACGGCCAGCGTGGCGCCGGCGATCATCGGCATCAGCCGGAACAGCGGCAGGCCGCGCAGCAGCGCCACGGCTTCCAGCACCATGAACACCACGGCGTAGCGCGGCTTCAGCGCGCAGCCCAGGCCCGCCAGCACGCCGGCCGCGACCGCCACCAGCCTGGACGGCCGATGCCCGTCCAGCGAGCGGGCGAACAGCACCAGATACGGCAGCCCGGCAGCCAGCAGCAGGTGCTCGCGCTGGCCGAGCTCCATGCCCGGCACCGCCAGCAGCACCGTGCCCAACGCCGCAAACACCGGCAGCCGGTCGGCGAACAGTCCGCCGCGCCCGGCGCCATCGTCACGCAGCAGGCAGGCGGCCCAGAAGCCGCAGCCCAGCACCGCCGTCATGAAGAACGGCATGGCGACCTTCTCGGGCTGCGTGTCCAGCCAGGCGGCGATATGGATCGGGATGGCCGAGATCCACACGATCAGCGGCGGATTGACCTCGACGACGTCGACATACAGCTCGCGTCCGGCCATCCAGCGCCGCGCCACATACAGCAGCCACGCCACATCGTCCTTCAACGGCGAGCGCAGCACGGTGAACAGGATGACGCCAAGCGTCAGCAGCAGCAGCGCCGTGCTCGCCGCGGACACGGCCCGGCGGTTGTCGGAAACGCCCGCGCGGGATGGGCTGGGTATCGGCGGCAGGAGTGGGAAGCGGGGCATCGATCCTCGGTCAGCCGGAGCAGGCTAGTCGGAATTTCTCAGTTCGCAGCAGGCCCGGGGGCAAACCGGCATCGAGCGGACGGGATGCGAGCGCCTTCGCAGATGCAACATATGATAGACAATAGTCAATTTTTACACGCACCGCCAGTCCCATGCAGGAAAGCCTCGCTGCATCCGATGTGCGTTGGAATTGGCGGAAAAATCGGTTGGCGCAATCGATGCGATCATCCGGCCGTCCTCTGTCAACCCTGGCCCCGGTTCTTGAGCAGGATGTAGAGAAATGGATGATCCGCCGCATGTTAAACTTTCGTCAGACGACGCCACCGCCAGGGAGGCCGCCGCGCCCATCGTGGCGGGCGGATGTCGACTGGATCGCCTATATTTGATGGATCTGGCGCGCCCGGAAAGACTCGAACTTCCAACCCCCAAATTCGTAGTCTGGTGCTCTATCCAATTGAGCTACGGGCGCCTCAGAGGAGCGGCGGTGTAACCGAACCGCCGCCGGCCGGCAAGGGCCTATCTTCCTCCCCCTGCAGAAACCTGGGTCCCGGTTCCGGAAGGCCTCATGCCGCCAGCTTGTCCAGCTCGCGCAGCAGCGATTCGCCCATGACGGAGGTACCGACCTTGGCGGTGCCCGGCGCCATCACGTCCGCGGTGCGCAGCCCGCTGGCCAGCACATTGGTGCAGGCGCGCTCGATCAGCTCCGCATCCTCCGTCATGTTGAAAGAGTAGCGCAGCAGCATCGCGAAACTGAGGATTTGCGCCAGCGGATTGGCGATCCCCTTGCCGGCGATGTCCGGCGCCGAGCCGTGGATCGGCTCGTACAGCGCGTGCCGCCGCCCGCTGGCATCCGGCGCCCCGAGCGTGGCCGAGGGCAGCATGCCCAGGCTGCCGGTCAGCATGGAGGCCAGGTCGGACAGCAGGTCGCCGAAGATGTTGGAGGTGACGATCACGTCGAACTGGCGTGGGTTACGCACCAGCTGCATGGCACAATTGTCCGCGTACATATGCGAGAGCTGTACATCGGCGTAGTCGCGCTGGTGCAGCGCGGTGACGGTCTGGCGCCAGAACAGGCCGGACTGCATCACATTGGCCTTCTCCACCGAGCACAGCCTCGCGACGCCGTCCTTCTGGCGCTTGCGCGCCAGTTCGAACGCCACGCGCGCCACCCGCTCGATCTCGCTGGTGGTGTAGGTCTCGGTGTCAAAGCCGCGCTGCTCGCCGTTGGGCAGGGTTTCCACGCCACGCGGCTCGCCGAAATAGATGCCGCCGGTGCTCTCGCGCACGATCATCAGGTCCAGCCCGCGGATCACCTCCGGCTTCAGCGTGGACGCGTCCACCAGCGGGTCCAGCACAATCGCAGGGCGCAGATTGGCGAACAGGTCGAGCTCCTTGCGCAGCCGCAGGATGGCGATCTCCGGGCGCATGTTGAAGCCCAGCGTATCCCATTTCGGCCCGCCCACGGCGCCGAACAGGATCGCGTCGGTCTCGCGCGCCTTTTCCATCGCCTCCTCGGTGATCGGCGTGCCGCGCGCGTCGATCGAGGCGCCGCCGACGAGGTCCTCGGACACGTCGAACGTCACCATGCGCCGACGATCCATCCAGTCGATGACGCGGCGCACTTCGCGCATCACCTCCGGACCGATGCCGTCGCCCGGCAGGATCAGCAGTTTCTTGTTCGACGCCATGTTGGGACAAGCTCCGTCTGGAACAACCCCGAGCCAGACGGTCTTATCCGGATCGAAACGGTTGCTCGTTGAAGAAGGGATACCGAGCGCGTGGGGCGCCGTCGCCGGCGCCCGACCGATGGCTCAGGTGCCGGTGATCGCGGGCAGCCAAGCCTGGCTGCTGGCCCGCTTCGTTTCGAATTCATCGATCTTCGGCGCGTGCTGCAGGGTCTGCCCGATATCGTCCAGGCCGTTCAGCAGCAGATGCTTGCGGAACGGGTCGATCTCGAACGGGATTTCCTCGCCGTTCGGGCGGACCACCACCTGGCGCACCAGGTCGACGGTGATGCGGGCGTTGCCGCCCATCTTGCTGTCTTCCATCAGCTGGTCGCAGACCTGCCGCGGCAGCCGCACCGGCAGGATGCCGTTCTTGAAGCAGTTGTTGTGGAAAATGTCGGCGAAATCCGGCGCGATGATGCAGCGGATGCCGAAATCCAGCAGCGCCCAGGGCGCATGCTCGCGCGACGATCCGCAACCGAAATTCTCGTGCGCGATCAGGATCTCGGCATGCCGGTAGGGCTCGCGGTTCAGCACGAAATCCTCGCGCTCCCGGCCCTCGCCGTCGTAGCGCAGCGTGTCGAACAGATGCACGCCGAGGCCGGTGCGCTTGATCGTCTTCAGGAAGCGCGCGGGAATGATCTTGTCGGTATCGATGTTCGCCATCGGCAGCGCCGCGGCCACACCCGTCGTGGTGGTGAATTTTTCCATTTCCCCCTCCCCTCAGCTCAGCGTGCGGACGTCGGTCAGCTTGCCGGTCACCGCCGCGGCCGCGGCCATCGCCGGCGAGCACAGATGCGTCCGTCCGCCGATACCCTGCCGCCCCTCGAAATTGCGATTGGAGGTGCTGGCGCAGCGCTGGCCCGGCGTCAGCTTGTCGGGGTTCATGCCCAGGCACATCGAGCAGCACGGCTCGCGCCATTCGAAGCCGGCATCGAGCAGGATCTGCGCCAGGCCCTCGGCCTCGGCCTGCTTCTTCACCAGGCCGGAGCCCGGCACCACCAGCGCCTGCACGCCCGGCGCCACCTTTTTGCCCCTGGCCACGGCGGCCGCGGCGCGGATGTCCTCGATGCGGCCATTGGTGCAGCTGCCGATGAACACGACATCGACCGGCAGGCTATCCAGGCGCTGGCCGACGGTCAGGCCCATGTACTGGACCATCCGCTCGAGCTGAGCCCGCTTGCCCTCGTCGGGTTCGGCGGCGGGATCGGGCACCACGCCGGTGATCGGCACCACGGCCTCGGGGTTGGTGCCCCAGGTCACCTGCGGCGCCACCGCGGCGGCGTCGATCTGCACGATGGTATCGAAATGCGCGCCGGGATCGGATGGCAGCGTGCGCCAGGTACTCCACCGCGCGGTCGAACGCCTCACCCTTCGGCGCGTATTCGCGTCCCTTGATATAGGCGAAGGTGGTTTCATCCGGCGCGATCAGCCCGGCGCGCGCGCCGGCCTCGATCGACATGTTGCAGACCGTCATGCGCCCGGCCATGTCGAGGCCGCGAATCGCCTCGCCGGCATACTCGATCACGTGGCCGTTGCCGCCGGCGGTGCCGATCTGACCGATGATCGCCAGCACCAGGTCCTTCGCCGTTACGCCGGCGCCGAGCTTGCCGTTGACCTGCACCAGCATATTCTTCGCCGGCTTCTGCAGCAGGCTCTGCGTCGCCATCACATGCTCGACCTCGGAGGTGCCGATGCCGAACGCCAGCGCGCCCATCGCGCCATGCGTGGAGGTGTGGCTGTCGCCGCAGACGATGGTCATGCCCGGCAGGGAAATCCCCAGCTCCGGACCGATGATGTGCACAATGCCCTGGCGGTCGTCGAGGATCGGGATGTAGGGCACGCCGAACTCGACGACGTTGTGCTCCAGGGTTTCCACCTGGATGCGGCTGTCCTCTTCCTTGATGCCGAGGCGGCGGTCGGTGGTGGGGATGTTGTGGTCCGCCACCGCGATCGTCGCATCCGGCCGGCGCAGCCGGCGCCCGGCCAGCCGCAGACCCTCGAAGGCCTGCGGGCTGGTCACTTCATGCACGAGATGCCGGTCGATGTAGAGGATGACGGTGCCATCCCCCATCTGATCCACGACGTGGCTGTCCCAGATCTTGTCGAACAGCGTTTTCGGTGCGCTACCGGACATCTCGTTGTCTCCCCTCGTTCCGTCCAACCCGGCCGCCTTATTCGGCAGCAGGGGCCTCAACCGCCGCGGCGGCAGCCGGCGCACCCGTCACCGGCACGACCACGCGCGCCTTCTCGGCGATGCGCGCGGATTTGCCCGAGCGTCCGCGCAGATAATACAGCTTTGCCCGGCGCACATCGCCGCGGCGCACCACGGCGATCTCGGCGATGGTCGGCGCATACAGCGGGAACACGCGCTCCACGCCCTCGCCATAGCTGATCTTGCGCACCGTGAAGTTGCTGTTCAGGCCCTTGTTGGACCGCGCGATGCAGACGCCCTCGAAGTTCTGCACGCGGGTGCGCTCGCCCTCGACCACCTTCACCGCCACGCGCAGCGTGTCGCCGGGCGCGAACTCGGGCACCGCGCGCAGCCCGCTCAGGCGAGCAATCTCGTCGGCTTCGTATTGCTGGATGATGTTCATGTTTGTGTCCTCTGTCCTGATCCCTTAAGGCGCGGCTGCCCGAGTGGCAACCGGTGCCTGATTCGCAAAAACCTTCTGCCCGCTCCTGTCGCGGGCCCCGTGCTCAGCCCCGTGGGCAGCCACATAGCGGGCCCACAGATCGGGGCGCCGCTGGCGTGTGATCCTCTCCGCTTCCTGCTGGCGCCAGGCGGCCACCGCGCCGTGATCGCCCGACAGCAGCACGCCCGGCACGCCGCGCCCCTGCCACTCGGCCGGACGCGTGTAGTGCGGATATTCCAGCAGCTCGCCGGAGAAACTTTCCTCCTCCGCGCTCTCGGCCGCACCCATCACGCCGGGCAGCAGCCGCACGCAGGCATCCAGCAGCACCAGCGCCGCGAGCTCGCCGCCCGACAGCACATAGTCGCCGATGGAAACCTCCTCCCAGTCCCGCGCCTCGATCGCGCGCTGGTCCACGCCCTCGTAGCGCCCGCACAGCAGGACCACCCCGGGCCCTGCCGCCAGCCGGCGCGCATCTTCCTGGGTGAGCGGCCGGCCCCGCGGGGTCAGGAAGATCCGCGGACGCTCGTCGGCCACCGACGCATAGGCGGCATCGACGACATCCGCCCGCAGCACCATGCCCGCCCCACCGCCGAACGGCGTGTCATCCACGGTGCGGTGCTTGTCCGCGGCGAAATCGCGGATCTGCACGACATCGAGCGACCAGCGCCCGGCCGCCATCGCCCGTCCGGCCAGGGACTGCCCGAGCGGGCCCGGAAACATCTCCGGGAACAGCGTCAATACCGAGGCGCGCCAGCCGCTCATTCCGCCGCCTCCGCATGCTCACGCGACAACTCGGCCACCACAAGCTCCGCCGGCGGGTTCACCACCAGCCGCCCGGCCGCGATGTCCACCTTCGGCACCGCCGCATGCGTGAACGGGACCAGCAGGCTGCCCCCGGCCGCACGCTCGATCTCCAGGCTGGTGCCGGCGCCGTAGTCGTGCACCGCCGTCACCCGGCCGAGCGCCGCCCCGGCACCGTCCACCGCCGCGATGCCGATGAGATCGGCCAGGTAGAATTCATCCTCGCCGGCCGGCGGCAGCCGGTTGCGGGCGATGAACAGGCGGGTGTTGGTCAGCCGCGCCGCCGAGTCCCGGTCGGTAATCTTCACCGCCCGGCACCCGACGATCTCGCTCACCTCGGCCACGCCCTCGGCCCGCCAGGACAGCACGAATTCCCGCCCATCCGCATCGGCGAGCGCTCCGTACGCGGTCAGGTCCTGGGGATCGGCGGTGTAGCTCGTCACGTGCACGAGCCCGCGCACGCCGTGCGGCCGGCCGATAACCCCCATCAGGATGACGCTGTCGCGCATCTATGGCTCAGCCGGCGGACGCCGCGGCGGCCTTGGCGCGCTCCTGCGCCTTCTTCTTCGGCGCGGATTGCAGCGGCTGCTCGCGATAGGCAGGCATCGGCGCCAGGCCGGCCTTGCCGAGGAAGCGGGCCACCCGGTCGGTGGCGGTGGCGCCCTGGCTCACCCAGTGGGTGATGCGCTCGCCCTGCAGCCGCACGCGGTCCTCGTGCTCGGCCGGCAGCATCGGGTTGTAGCTGCCGACGCGCTCGATGAAGCGGCCGTCACGCGGGCTGCGGCTGTCGGCCACCACGATGTGATAGTACGGACGCTTCTTCGCACCCGCGCGGGCAAGCCTGATCTTGAGACCCATGTCGTCGTTTCTCCTAGGTGAAAAATCTCAGAACGGCCGGCGGTTGCCGGACATTCCCTTCGGCATCAGGGCGGACAGGCCATGCCGCATCAGCCCCTTCTGCCCCATCTTGTTCATCCGCTTCATCATCGCGGACATGTCGTCGAACTGCTTCAGCAGCTTGTTCACTTCCTGCACGGACGTGCCGGAACCCGCGGCGATCCGCTTCTTGCGGCTGGCCTTGAGGATTTCCGGCTGGCGCCGCTCCTTCACCGTCATGGACGAGATAATCGCCGCCTGACGCTTCAGGATCGCGGTGTCCAGATTGGCGTCCGCCATCTGCGCCTTCACCTTCGAGATCCCCGGCAGCATGCCGAGAATGCCGGAGATGCTGCCCATCTTGCCGATCTGCTTGAGCTGGCTGGCGTAGTCCTCGAGGTCGAAGGTGCCCTTCGCCATCTTCTTGGCGAGCTTCTCGGCTTCCGCCTGGTCGATCGTCTCGGCCGCGCGCTCCACCAGGCCGACGATGTCGCCCATGCCCAGGATGCGCCCCGCCACCCGCTCGGGGTGGAAGTCTTCCAGCGCGTCCAGCTTCTCGCCGGTGCCGGTCAGCTTGATCGGCGCGCCGGTGATCGCACGCATGGACAGCGCGGCGCCGCCACGGGCGTCGCCGTCCATCCGCGTCATCACGATGCCGGTCACGCCCAGCGCCTCGTTGAACGCCTTGGCGGTATTCACGGCGTCCTGGCCGGTCATGGCGTCGACCACCAGCAGCGTCTCCGCCGGGCTGGTGGCGTCGCGGATTTCCCGGACCTCCGCCATCAGCGCTTCGTCGATCGACAGGCGCCCGGCGGTGTCCAGAATCACCACGTCGAACACTTCGCGCCGCGCCGTGTCCATCGCGCGCCGGGCGATCTGCACCGGCGACTGGAAGGGGATGATCTCCAGGCTGCTCACGCCCGCGCGCTCGGCGAGCTGCGCCAGCTGCAATTGCGCCGCCGGGCGCTGGGTATCGAGGCTGGCCAGCAGCACCTTCTTGCGCTGCCTGTCCTTCAGCCGGAGCGCCAGCTTGCCCGCGGTCGTCGTCTTGCCGGAACCCTGCAGCCCCGCCATCAGGATGGCCACCGGCGGCACGGCCTGGAGGTTGATCTCCACCGCGCCGGCGCCGCCCAGCGCCTCGATCAGCGCGTCATTGACGATCTTGACGACCTGCTGGCCGGGCGAGACCGAGCGCAGCACCTCCGCGCCCACGGCCCGCTCGCGCACCTTGGCGATGAAGTCGCGGACCACTTCCAGCGCGACGTCGGCTTCCAGCAGCGCCAGGCGAACCTCGCGCAGCGCCTCGGTAACGTCGGCCTCGCTCAGCGCGCCACGGCGGCGCAGCTTGTCGAAGACCCCGGAAAGCTTGTCGGACAGCGCCTCGAACACGCCAGCAACTCCAAACGGGGGCGACGCCCCAAACGCAGATTACGCCGCTGCGCGAACCCTCGCGGAGCGGCGGAGCCCCCGCGTCGGGCGGGGACCGGGCAATTTCGATGACCCGGATGCGCGGCTTATGGGCAAACCCGACCTTTAAGTCAAGAAAGCTCAGCTATCTGCGGCCAGGTTCAACCATCGCGGCCGGGACAAGGCGCAACCCGCCATAAGGCGGTTGGAGCCTGATGGGCGATAACGGGCTCACCCATCAGGCTCCAGGACTGTGGCGAAAGCACCCGCACCGGGCCGGAAAAAACCGACCCGTTTCGCCTTAGCGGGAGGTGCGGCGGCGGATCAGACCGAGGCCGAGCAGGCCGACGCCAACCAGCGCAACGGACGCCGGCTCCGGAACCGGGTCCAGGCGCTCCCAGAGGCCGGCAGGAAGACCGGCATCAGCGATATCCTCGACCGTCAGCGTGTAGGTACCGGGACCGAAGTAAATCTGGCCCTTCGAATAGGCGGCATTGCCCCAAGCGGAATCGCCACCGCCGGAAGGCGTCCAATATGTCGGCAGCAACCCAGGCGCGGTGGTCCAGGTAGTGGTGCCGTCGCTCACGGTGTACGTGTCGGTGACGACATAGTCATCGGTGATCGAGAACACCGCCGGCCCGGTCAGGGTGAACGTGATCGGCGAGTTATCCGTCGGAGAGTTCAGGGTGTTCGCGGTGTCACTCACCCAGCCGCCGCCGAGGGTGATCGCACTCGCCATTGCCGCGGTGGAGCCGAAAACCAGGGCGACCGCAGCCGCGGCGCCGAGGAGGGTTGAACGAAGCTTTGTCACGTTATTTCCTTCCGGTTTGGGTCATGGTTGGCTCAGAAGGTTCCACGTGCTCGTGATCCAAGACATGTTTGGAAATGTCACGCTAGGCCCCTTCGGAGATATATTGTCACATTCAGATGTAAATAGCAATCACGTTTTCCGAAACGGAACGTTGAATCGAGCTTTTGTCTCAAAGAACAGAGGCGCAGAGCGTTTTTGGCCCTCTTGCGGTACTCCTGAGCAACGTTCCGATGCGCATCCAAAAGCCGCGCGGCGGCGCGGCATCGCCTGGATGTCCTGCCGCCTGCGTTTGCAGTGACGTTGCAATTCGCGCCCACCCGGGTCGATCCTCCGGCAGGCCAATGCGAAAGCCCCTTCCATGAGCGACAACGACGACCGGATCCTGGACGCCATCGCCACTCTGGTCCCACCGTTGCTGGACGCGCTGGAGGCCCTTCGCCATCTCGCCCGCCGGATGGACCCGTCACAGATCGCCGAACATCTGGCCTCGGTCGGCACACCTGACGCCAGGCTGGCCGAAAGCCTGGTGGCGTTCACCGCCATCGCCTGGCCCGACCATCTGATGAATTTCCGCGACCACCTGGCCAGCTCGGCCGAAACGACGCTGCAGGCCTTCGAAGGCCTGCGCGCCGCCATAACCGCACCCGACGGCCTGCGGCAGGCATTCCGCGCGATTCGCCTGCTGCCGCGCGCGCTGGAGGCGCTCTATCCGCTCACCATCGCCCTGCCGGTCATCAGCCGCTTCTTCCTGGAGCCGGAGCGGCGCGAGGATACGGAACTGCTCACCCGCCTGCGCGAGGCCAATCCGCCGCGCGAGAACACCGGTGTCCTGCATATCGACAATGACCGCGCCAGCCGCGGCGGCGTGTCGGTCTATGTGCCGGAATACTACGACCCGGCGCGGCCCTGGCCGCTGGTGATGGCGCTGCATGGCGGCACCGGCCATGGCAGCGCCTTCCTGTGGAACTGGGTCGCCAGCGCGCGCACCGCCGGCGTCATCGTGCTGGCCCCGACCGCGCTCGGCGACACCTGGTCCCTGATGGGCCCGGATGTCGACAGCGAGAACCTCGCCCGAAAGCTGCAATTCGCCCGGGAGAACTGGAACATCGATGCCTCGCGCCTGCTGCTGACCGGCATGAGCGACGGCGGGACGTTCTCGCTGCTCGGCGGCCTGCAGGAAGACAGTCCGTTCACCCACCTCGCCCCGTTCGCCGCCAGTTTCCATCCGATGCTGGCGGAACTGGCCGAACCTTCGCGCCTGGCCGGCCTGCCAATCTACCTGACGCATGGCGCGCTCGACTGGATGTTCCCGGTCCGCATGGGCCGCCTTGCGGCACAGACGCTCGCCCGCGCCGGCGCCCGGGTCACCTACCGCGAAATCGAGGACCTGTCGCACGTCTATCCCGTGGACGAGAATCCGAAGCTCCTGGCCTGGCTGACGGCCCAGGCGCCCGCTGCAGGACCCTGCTAAAGCGGCCGGCGATCCACGCGCTGGCCGAGCGTGCCGCCGACCACGCGGCCCATCTGTTCCGCCCGCTCGCCGTCATCGGTGCCGGTCAGCCGGCATTGCACGGAGGCTACCCAGGAGACACGCGTCTCCTGCCCTTCCGTCGCGTCCACGCGCAGGAACAGCAGCGGCGCCGCCGGCGGCGTGCGCGGCGCGGTCAGCCGGGTGCTGGGCATCAGCGGCATGCCGGTGGGTATGCCGCCATTGAGGCCGGACATGTCCGAATAGCTGCGCTCCTCGCTGCCCCCCGACCCATCCGAGGGTCCGCCGAGCAGCGACGTGCTGACATGCAGCACCACGCTCGGCTGCGGGCCGACAGCGACGCCGGCGGTGCGGATTCCCTCCAGGAACCGGTCGGCCAGTTTCTGCACGGCGGGCGAGCGCTCATGCGCTTCGAGTCCGACGACGATATGCGCCGGCAACGGCTTCAGCAGCGTGGCGACGTAGGTGCCTTCGCAACCCGGCATGGCGGCCGCGACACCCGCCCAGCCGGTCACCGCCAGCCCGAGGGCCAAACCCAGACCCGGCCCGCGCGCCGGCGTGGTTGCTCGCGGCGCAGTCCGGCGGCGGCGGACGGAACGGCACAGGCACTTACCGGACTCGTGGAACATCGCAATATCCGTCCTTGTCGCTGGATCATTCTGCTGCGGCGCGGGGGCAGCCCGCGCCGATCCGGCTCGTTCTAACAGCAATACGACGCAACGGAAATCGGCGCGGACGGGAAAGCAGACCTGGCCGGAGGCGGCGCGGCGGCGCCAAACCTCCGCCACCAGCCGGGCCGCTTGCGACAAAGAAGGCCGGCCGCCGGGAATACCGGCCGGCCGGCCCATCGCCGGAAGCTGCGCCGCTATCAGGCAGCGCGGCGGCGCCTGCCGGCCAGCAGCATGGCGAGACCGATCCCAAGAACCGCCACGCTTGCGGGCTCCGGCAGCGGCTGGGCATAGATACCCAGCGCATTGCCGTCATAGCGCTGCGCGCCGCCGCTCGGGCGATTGATCACGGTGGCGCCACCGCTGCCATTCGACATCACCATGGTCGTCGAGCCGCCGCCGTCGAGATTGATCCCGTCATACGCGCCGAGCGCGATCAGCAGGTTGGCCGCGTCGGAGTCGGTCACGCCGGCGCTGTAGCCGGCCTGGCGGCCATCGATCGTGACGAGGTAGAGGTAGCGTCCATCGCTCGACAAACCGACATCGGTGCGCGGGTTGATCCCGTTCGGATCGCCGACGCCGGGCGGATTGGTTGCCGCCGTGTTCACACAATGGGTAACGATCTCGCCGGATCCGGAGACCGCATTGTAGACGTTGGTCAGATCGATCTGCCCCGCCGCGGTCACCGTGGCGATGCTCGCCTGGTTGGTGTTGGTGAACGTCAGCACCGCCGCGCCTGCCGCCGGGTACACGCTCGCGGGCGCGACCACGGTACCGTTGGAAACGGCCAGGCCCAGCACCGTCTTCGGCTCCGCCGTGGCGTTGCAGCACGGCGCGAAGAAGTTCGCGTTGATCGCAAGCTGCGTGCCGGATGATAGCAGGAACTGGCTCGTCGTCTCCGCGATCGTGCTGAGCGGGCCGCTATGCGGCGTCGTCGTGATGCCGATGCCGGGCGCGGTGAGATCGACGCGCGCCACATAGGCGACCGACGTGCCGTTGTTCAGCGTATCCGTGGCGAGATCGATGCCGACGAAGGCCGGCGTGTAGGCGCCCAGCGTGATCTGGGTGGCCGCGGCCTGGCTGGTGAACCCGGCAATGGCGGCCACAAGAACGGTTGCCAGAAATTTGTTGTGTATTCGCATTATTCCAATCCGGTAAGAGAGATGCGGTTGCCTGCCAACAGGCAAGCCGCCTCTACGGCGCCATGGCGACACACCGATGGAAGCTGCGTGACAGTTCGATCAAGAATGTAGGTCAGTGTGACAAATGGCGCGGATACCCCGCGCACGCCACCAAGCCCGCTGGCGCCCGGGCCGCGCCTGCCAATGCTGGACCTTCAGAGACTTACCGCGGCGTGTTCACCACTTCCACGGAGCCGTCGGTATGGGTCACGGTGGTCGTGCCATTGCCGTTCGGCGTCGCCGTGGCGATGCCCCCGCCCGGTACCACCAGCGTTTCGGATCGTCCGTTACCGCCGAGGCTCGTGGCCGGGCCGTTCTGCAACAGGAAGGGCTGGCCGCCCGAGGGGGACGGCGCGGACGTCACCGGGCCGACACGGCCGGTCGGATTGGTGGACTGGGCCTGCGCGATGCCGCCCCAGCACCACATCGACCCAAATATCCATCCCAGCATCAGTGTCTGAAAAAGCCGGTTCACGGCAACTGCCTCATATCCATTGGCCCTGCCAGATATGGGCAGGCGAGCACGCCAGACCTAGGCCGGCGGCGATATTCGGTAGAAGCGCAGCGCATTGCCTGAAAAAATCTTCACCTGATCCTCCGCACGCAGCGTGGCCAGCGCCTCCTTGTAGCGCGAGCACAGGTAATCCCAGCTCCCCTTCAGCCCGTCTACCGGATAGTTGGACGCGAACATGCAGCGATCCGCCCCGAAGATCTCCACCATGAACAGGATCAGCCCCCGGTTCGCCGCCAGCGTCCAGGGCTGGCCGGCCACGCACAGTCCCGACAGCTTCACATGCACGTTCGGACAGGCCGCGATCGCCAGCATCCCGCGCCGCCAGCCGGCCAGCGACTCGGCGTCACGGTCCCAGGGATAGCCGGAATGGTTCAGCACGATCGCCAGTTCCGGAAGGTCGCGGCAGACCTCGGCGGCTTCCTCCAGATGGTACCACGGCACCCGCAAATCCCAGGACAGGCCGTATTTTTCCAGCAGCTGCAGCCCCTTGCGCCAGAACGGGTCCTGCAGCGAGCGCGGCTGGCCGCGCACCTGGTCGCGTTCCCGCGCGCTCGCCGCGATGACCGGCTTGGTGCGGATGCCGCGCATCAGCGGGCACGCGGCCTGGCGCGCCAGGATTTCCTCGGCGTTCGGCGTGTCCACCCAGGCATGGCCCACCAGCACGTTCGGCATTCCGTGCGCCGCGTTCTGGCGCATCAGCCAGCCGGTCTCTTCCACCTGCTGCGCCCGGCTGCACTCGGCCTCCACATGCACCGTCGCGATCACGTTGTGCAGCGCGGTGTCGCGCCGGTATTCCGGCGGCAGATAGGAGCGGCAGAACGCGCTGTAATCGCCGAGCCAGTTGGGCTCCGGATGTTTCAGCCAGGGGTAGTCGATCGGCCCGTCGAGGTCCCAGAGATGATGATGCGCATCGACGATCGCCAGCCCGTCCGGCCCTTCGCTTTGCATTCGCGTTTCCCTCCCATCCGTGCCCCGTTGCCGGGTATTTTTGGCGCGGCGATCGGCGAAGACAAATCCTGCGGGCGCGCGTCCGGCAAAAGATGTAAAATCTGTCGGAAACGGGCTTGAAATACCGGCCGCGGCGTCCTTGACACTATCATGACCCCCCTGTAGCAAGCGGTCGCCTTCAGGCGGGGCAACCCGCTAGGAGCGAATATGAGCGATCAGCACGGCGGCGGCGAACCTTCCTTCGAGGAACGGCTGGCTTCCGCGCGTATCAGGCGGGGTCTCGACACCCCCGAGCCGGGGCCGGAGGGAAAAAAACCCTTTTCGCCCTGGGGGATCGGCCTGAGGGTTGGAACGGAGCTAGTCTCCGCCCTGATGGTGGCAGTCGCCATCGGCTGGGCGCTGGACCGCTGGCTCGGAACCAAGCCGATCCTGATCGCGGTGTTCGTCCTGATCGGGGGCGCGGCGGGGGTGCTGAACGTCTGGCGTCTGTTCAAACAGACACCAACAGGTTAGAGCCCTCGTCATAACGGTGGATCGCAGGCGCGCCGGACCAGGCGCTGCCGATAGAGAATAAGGACGGGGAACTTGGCGGCCGAACATACGATCGATGCACTTGGCCAGTTTAAGCTCACGCCCGTCCTGGGCGCGCTTGGAGAATCCGTCAACTTCACCCAATCCAATCTGTGGATGGTCATCGCCGGGGCGTTGACCCTGGGGCTGCTGTATTTCGGCATGCGCCCGCGCGCCATCGTGCCGGGCCGGCTGCAGGCCGCGGCGGAGATGGGCTACAACTTCGTGCATGACATGTGTATCGCCCAGATCGGCGAGGAGGGAAAGCGCTTCTTCCCGTTCGTGTTCACGCTGTTCTTCTTCATCCTGATGGGCAACCTGCTCGGCCTCGTGCCCTATGCCTTCACCTATACCAGCCATATCGCCGTCACCGCCGCGATGGCCCTCGCGGTGATCATCCTGGTGACGCTGGTGGCCGTGTTCACCCACGGCACCACGTTCTTCACCACCTATTTCTTTCCGCCGGGCGCGCCGAAGCTGCTGGCGCCGATCATCATCCCGGTCGAGATCATCTCCTACCTCTCCCGCCCGGTCAGCCTGTCCATCCGTCTGTTCGCCAACATGGTCGCCGGACACGTGATGTTCGAGGTGTTCGCCAGCTTCACCGTGATGCTCGCCGGCTCCGCCGCACTCGGCCATCTCGGCCCGGTGATCGCTGTCGGCCCGATCGCGCTGAACGTCATCCTGGTCGGTTTCGAACTCCTGGTCGCCTGCCTGCAGGCCTATGTGTTCGCCATCCTGACCTGCATCTACCTGCACGACGCAGTGCACCTGCACTGAGCCGCTCAGCCCGTCCCTACCGGCCATTTCCCGCCATCCATACTGAAGGAAGATCCTCATGGAAGCTGCTCTCGCCAATATCGTTGCCTTTAAGGCGCTCGGCGCTGGTATCGCCGTTATCGCCCTCGCCGGCGTCGGCATCGGCATCGGCAACATCTTCTCCTCGCTGGTGACCGCGGTTGCCCGCAACCCGTCGGCCCGCGACCAGGTCTTCGGCCTCGGCATTCTCGGCTTCGCGCTGACCGAAGCGGTGGCGCTGTTCGCGCTGCTGATCGCCTTCCTCATCCTCTTCACCTGATCCGCATCTGCTCTGGTAGGAGGCCGGGCGCCCTGGTGCGCCCGGACATGACCGTGATCCGTTTAACCGCCACCGCATTGCTGCTGCTGCCGACCGCCGCCTACGCCGCGGAAGGCATGCCGCAGCTCGATTTCGCCAACAGGCTGACGCTCGCCCAGGTCGTCTGGGGCGTGATCATCTTCGTCGTGCTCTATCTCCTGCTCTCGCGCTGGGCGCTGCCCCAGGTGGGTGCGGTGCTGGCGACGCGCGAAGCCACCATTAGCGCCGATCTCGACACCGCCCGCGCCGCCAAGGCGAAGGCGGATGCCGCGATCATGCAGCTGACGGACGCCACCCAGCGCGCCCGCGCCGAGGCGCAGGCGTCGATCTCCAACGCGATCGACCAGGCCAAGCAGGCCGCCGCCAGCCGCTCGGCCGAGCTGAACGCGAAGCTGGAGGCGCAGATCACCGCCGCCGAAGCCCGCATCGGCGCTGCCCGCACCGCCGCCCTCGGCGCCCTGCGGGAGGTTGCGACCGACACCGCCAATACCGTCATCGGCCGACTGACCGGCGTCACCCCGGACCTCTCCCGGGTGGACAACGCGGTCGGCGCCCTCCTGGCCGCGCGCGGCCAGGGTTAAGTCAGGAAAAGGCAACCGCCATGCACGAGGAAAGCCTTTTCGAGGATCCGCGGACCTGGGTCGCGATCGCCTTTGTCATCTTTTTCGTGCTGTTCGGCCGCAAGCTCTGGACCGCGCTGACCGGGATGCTGGATGCGCGCGCCACCGCGGTCCGGGCCGAGCTGGATGAAGCCGCCCGTCTGCGCCGCGAGGCGGAGACGATGCTGAAGGATGCCGAGGCCCGCCGCGCCGCCGCGCTCAAGGAAGCCGAGGCCCTGATCGAAGGCGCCAAGCAGGAAGCCGCCCGCGTCGCCACCGCCGCCGCGCAGGAAGCCGAACATTCCGCCGCCCGGCGCGAGAAGATGGCCATGGACCGCATCTCCGCCGCCGAGAAGGCCGCGGTCGACAGCGTCCGCCACACGGCCGCCGAGGTCGCCACCGAGGCTGCCCGCCAGGTCATCGCCGAAGGGCTCTCGCCCGCCGCCGGCACCGCGCTGGTGGACCAGGCGATCGCGCAACTCCCCACCGCCCTGGCGTCCCGCCGCGCCGCCTGATCCCTCGGGCTCTCCGTTTCAGACCAACCCCAACGCCGCCCTCCGGGCGGCGTTGGCGATTCCGGGCCAGGAAATCGGGCTGAGGCCAATTCCCGCTCAGGCCAATTCCCGCTCAGGCAAAATATTGCGGGGCTTCGCGCCGGTCGGCCATCGAATAGTCCCGGATGATCCGCACATCCCGCCGCCGTTCGCCCCCGGCCCCATCTCCCGCTGCCCCGTCCTCCGCTGCCCCATCCCCCGCTGTCCCATCCCAGCCGGCGCAGGCAGCCCGATCCCGCCAGGCCAGCAGCATCAGCCGGCTGCCGGGCACGGTGATGCCATCGAACAGATCCCAGCCGACCAGCCCCGGCGCGTCCGGGGCGGCATCCTGCCCGGGCATGTCGACCAGGGTAATCGCGCGGGCATCGCCGATTTCGGTCTCGTCCAGCCGGCTCTGCATGGCCGCGGCGCCATCGCCGGCGAAGACTTCGCCGACCCGCAGATGATAATCGGCGAATATCCCGGACCGGCCCTTGGCCTGCACCAGATGATGCCCGCCATGCGTGCGCCAGCGGATCAGCGCCTTCTCGTCGCGCCAGTACGACAGCGACACCATCCAGTCCGGCCGGCTCCGGCTGCGGAAGCGCCGATTCTCCAGAAATCCGTCGATCCGCTCCACTTCCGGGCGCAACAGCGACGCCAGGTCCAGATAGGCGTCGAACTGGCCTTTCCCGGGCCGCACCTCGAAGATCACCGCGAACATTTTTCCCTCCTCCGGGCGTGCCGGCATGGCAGACACGCAGAATTCCCTACCCTGCGCGCCGGGCGTGCGGCTACACTATGTCCATGACCGAATGGATGCAGAAAGCGCGAATTACCTCCCCGGCCGCCTGATCAGGCAGCCGGTTCGTCAGGTTTTCGTGCCGTTCTTTTCCCTCGTCCAAGGTCTTCCCCATGTCCGCCTCCCTGCAAGAAGCCGCCGGCGCCGCCGCGTCGGGTGTCGTTTCCGTCCGCTATATGGTCGATGCCGATGCCAGCCCCGGGCTGTTGTCGCGCCTGCTGCAACCCTTCGCCAAGCGCGACGTCACCCCCGACCGCATGTGGTCGCACCGCAACGCCGAGACCATGCATGTGGAGCTCGCCGTGCACGCCCTCCCGGCGGAATACGCCCACATGATCGAGGGCAATCTCCGCCAGGTGATCGGCGTGCAGAATGTCGTCCCGATCCTGAGCGAGCGGAACAGCCTGGCGGCCTGATATCGCTGCCAGGGAGTTTTTCCCCTGTCGGCTGCCTCGATCCCAAATTGTCCGGCCGTGCCGGCCGGCAACTCAAGGCCGGGCCGCGCAAGCGCGCGGGCGCTGCGCGCGCCTTGACTTGCCGTCCGCCCCGGCAAGCTGGCTGTAATCGAGCAAGCCGGAGATGCGCAGTTCTCGGGCTTGTCTGATCGCAGCACTCGCTTCGTCCGGCCGGCAGGACACAAGCACAACCAACGATCAGACCGGCGCAACGGGCCGGGTGACAGCCCCTACTCCGCCGCCTCCGCATAGGCTTCCAGCGGCGCGCAGGTGCAGATCAGGTTTCGGTCGCCATACACATTGTCCACCCGCTTCACCGGCGGCCAGTATTTATGCGCGGCGACGAAGGGCAGCGGGAACGCCGCCTGCTCGCGCGTATAGGCATGCGCCCAGGCATCCGCCGTCACTTCCCGCGCGGTGTGCGGGGCGTGCTTCAGCGGATTGTCGGCCCGGTCCAGGCTGCCGGCGGCAATGGCGGCGATTTCCCCGCGAATGGCGATCATCGCATCGCAGAACCGGTCCAGCTCCGCCTGGCTCTCGCTCTCCGTCGGCTCGATCATCAGCGTGCCCGCCACCGGCCAGGACATCGTCGGCGCATGAAAGCCGTAATCCTGCAGACGCTTGGCGATGTCCTCCACCATCACCCCCGCCTCGGCCTGGAAGCCGCGGCAATCGATGATGCATTCATGCGCAACCATCCCGTTCGCGCCCGAATACAGGATCGGGTAGTGCCCGCGCAGCCGGGCGGCGATGTAGTTGGCCGACAGGATCGCCACCTCGGTCGCGCGCTTCAGCCCGTCCGCGCCCATCATGCGGATATAGGCGTAGCTGATCGGCAGGATCAGCGCGCTGCCGAACGGCGCCGCCGACACCGGACCGAAGCCGCTGGCCGGGCCCGCGTCGGCGCGCAGCGGATGGTTCGGCAGATGCGGCACCAGATGCGCCGCCACCCCGATCGGCCCCACGCCCGGCCCGCCGCCGCCATGCGGAATGCAGAAGGTCTTGTGCAGGTTCAGGTGGCAGACATCGGCGCCGATCAGACCGGGGCTGGTCAGCCCCACCTGGGCGTTCATGTTCGCCCCGTCCATGTAGACCTGCCCGCCCTGGGCATGCACGATCGCGCAGATATCCCGGATGCTCGCCTCGAACACGCCGTGGGTGCTGGGATAGGTGATCATCAGCGCCGCCAGGTTGGCCGCGTGCTTCTCCGCCTTGGCCGCGAGATCGGCGAGATCGACATTGCCCTCCTTGTCGCAGCCCACCACCACCACCTTCAGCCCGGCCATCGCCGCGCTGGCGGGGTTGGTGCCGTGCGCGCTGGACGGGATCAGGCAGATGTCCCGATGCCCCTGCCCCTGCGCTTCCTGATAGGCGCGGATCGCCAGCAGCCCGGCATACTCGCCCTGCGAACCGGCATTCGGCTGCAGGGACACCGCGGCGAAGCCGGTCGCCTCGGTCAGCCAGGCCGCCAGGCGTTCGATCAGCTCCAGATAGCCCTGCGTCTGATCGGCCGGCGCGAAGGGATGGATGTCGGCAAACCCCGGCAGCGTGACCGGGATCATCTCCGCGGTGGCGTTCAGCTTCATCGTGCAGGAACCGAGCGGGATCATGCTGCGGTTCAGCGCCACGTCCTTATCCTCGAGCCGCTTGAGGTAGCGCAGCATCTCGTGCTCGGCGCGGTAGCGGTTGAACACCGCCTGGGCCAGGAACGCGGACCGGCGCGTCACGCCGGCCGGGATCGAGGCGCCAGCCCCTTCCAGCTCGCCGCCGAGGATGGCGGCCAGCGCCAGCAGATCGGCCCGCGTCACGGTCTCATCCAGCGCGATGGCGACGCCGGTCGCATCGATGCGGCGGAAATTGAACCCGCCGGCCACGGCACGCGCCATCAGCCCGTCGGCATCCGGCGTCTCGATGGCGATGGTGTCGAAGAACGCGTCATGGCGCAGCGCCAGGCCCGAACGCCGGGCGATGTCGGCGAGCAGCCGCGCCTGCAGATTGATCCGCCTGGCGATCCGCGCCAGCCCTTCCGGCCCGTGCCAGACGGCGTAGAAACCGGCCATCACCGCCAGCAGCACCTGCGCGGTGCAGATGTTGGAAGTCGCCTTCTCCCGGCGGATATGCTGCTCCCGGGTCTGCAGCGCCAGCCGCATCGCCGGCTGTCCCGCCGCATCCAGGCTGACGCCGACCAGCCGCCCGGGCATGTGCCGCTTCAGCGCGTCCCGCGTGGCGAAGAAGCCGGCATGCGGGCCGCCGAATCCCATCGGCACGCCGAAGCGCTGGGCGGAGCCGACCACCACATCGGCGCCCATCTCGCCGGGCGGCGTCAGCAGCGCCAGCGACAGCGGATCGGCGGCGACGATCGCCAGCCCGCCCGCGGCATGGATGGCGGCGATCTCGGCCGTGAGGTCACGCACCGCGCCGGTGCTGCCTGGATATTGCAGCACCACCGCGAACGCCCTGGCCGCGCCGATCGCCGCCACATCGCCGGGCGCCACGTCCAGCAGGGTAATCCCGACCGGCTTCGCCCGGGTCGCCAGCACCGCGCGGGTCTGCGGATGCACATCGGCCGCGACCGCCAGAATGTCGGATTTCGTCTTGCTCAGCGCATGCGCCATCGCCATCGCCTCGGCCGCGGCGGTCGCCTCGTCCAGCAGGGAGGCATTGGCGATTTCCATGCCGGTCAGCTCGCAGACCATGGTCTGGAAGTTGACCAAGGCCTCCAGCCGGCCCTGGGCGATCTCCGCCTGGTACGGCGTATAGGCGGTGTACCAGCCAGGGTTCTCCAGAACGTTCCGCAGGATCACCGGCGGCGTATGGGTGCCGTGATAGCCGAGCCCGATCAGCGACTTCTTCCCGACATTCTTCGCCGCCAGCGCGCGCAGCTCGGCGATCGCCGCCGCCTCGTCCACGGCATCGGGCAGGTTCAGCGCGCGGTTGGTACGAATCGCCTGCGGCACCGTCTTGGCCGCCACCTCGTCCAGCGTCGCGGCTCCGACGACGCGCAGCATGGCGCCGATCTCGGCCTCGGACGGGCCGATATGCCGGCCGACGAAACCGTCCGCCGCCTCCAGCGCGTCGAGTTCAGCCAGGACAGAAGCGTTCATTCGGCTTCGCTTTCCACGAAGGCGGTGTATTCGTCCTCGTCCATCAGCGCGGCGAAGGCCTCGAATTCCACACCCGACAGCTTGAAGAACCAGCCGCCATCGATCGGATCGGCGTTCACCGTGCCGGGCTCATCGACCACGGCCTGGTTGACCTCCACCACGGTGCCGGCCAGCGGCGCATAGACGTCGCTCGCCGCCTTCACGCTCTCGACCACGGCGCAGGCCTCGCCCTCGTCGACGACGCGCCCGACATCCGGCAGCTCGACGAACACGACGTCGCCCAGCGCCTCCTGGGCGTGGTTGCTGATGCCGATGGTGGCGATGTCACCCTCCAGGCGAACCCATTCATGGTCTTTGGTGTAACGAATTTCCGAGCCGGATGTGGCGGACATGGGGGAACCTCTCAGCGGACGTAATGATGGGGAATGAACGGGGTCGGCGCGACGCGGGCGGGCAATGGCCTGCCCCGCACCATCAAGGCGAGCGGCGTGCCATCCGCGGCCAGGTCGGCGCGCACATAGCCCATGGCGAGCGGCGCGTTCAGGCTCGGCCCGAAGCCGCCGGAGGTGACATGGCCGACCACGGCGCCACCGGCGTCGACGATCTCCGTCCCGGCGCGCGCCGGCGCCCGGCCATCGGGCAGGATGCCCACGCGCAGCCGCTCCGGGCCATCGTGCAGGGCCTGGCGGATCGGCCCGGCGCCGACGAAATTCCATTCCATCTTGCGCCGCTTGGAGATGGTCCAGGTCAGCGCCGCTTCGACCGGGTTGGTGGTGGTGTCGATGTCGTTGCCGTACAGGCAGAGCCCGGCCTCCAGCCGCAGCGAATCGCGCGCGCCCAGGCCCGCCGGCGCCACTTCCGGCTCGGCCAGCAGCAGCCGGGCCAAATCCTCGGCCTGGCGCGCCGGCACCGAGATCTCGAACCCGTCCTCGCCGGTATAGCCGGAGCGGCTGATCAGGCACTCGATGCCGGCCACCGGCACCGACGCCACGGCCATGAACGCCATGCCCGCCACGCCCGGCGACAGCCGCGCCAGCACCGCGGCGGCCAGCGGCCCCTGCAGGGCCAGCAGCCCGCGGTCCGGCTGCACCGTCAGTCGCACGCCGGCGGGCAGCGCGGCCTCGATATAGGCAAAATCCGCGTCCTTGCAGGCGGCGTTGACCACCAGCGCCAGATGGTCGTCGCCGAGATTGGCCACCATCAGGTCATCGAGGATGCCGCCCTGCTCGTTGGTCAGCAGCGTGTAGCGCTGCCGCCCCGGCTTCAGCCCGGCGATGTCGCCGGGCACCAGCGCCTCCAGCGCCGCCGCCGCGCCGGGGCCGGCGAGCAGCGCCTGGCCCATATGGGAAACGTCGAACAGCGCCGCCTTGGCCCGGCAATGCAGATGCTCGGCCAGCACGCCGCCGCGGCAGCGTGTGGCCAGTTCGCCGGTCAGGTCGTACTGCACCGGCATCGCGTAGCCGGCGAACGGCACCATCCGCGCGCCGAGCGCCCGATGCAGGCCGTCGAGCGGCGTGGTCTTGAGATCCTCTGCCAAAAACAGCTCCGGACGCAAAAGGGCCGCCTCCCGGCATCATGCCGAAAGGAACCGGGCAACCATCCAAACCAGGATGGCACCCGTCGGCCCCCCTCTGTCACGGAACCTGAGAGATTCAGCCCGCCAACCCGTTCCGGTCCCGCAGGACCGGCTGGGCGCGCGCCTTACTCCGTCGGTGCGGCGGACGCGGCTGCGTCCTCCGGCTTTCCAGAGATCCCTAGTTCCGGCGCGGTCCCTGAAGCCTGAGCGTTTCCGGGGGCCGGTTGCGCCTTCGGCGGCGAAGCGGACGCTTCGCACTCTCCCGCGCCGGATGCACGAGACGCTGCACCATGACCCATCCCCTGCCCTGGTTCAACCGCCGCTTTGGGGCGGCAGCAAATTACCCGGGGACAAACCGCCCCCAGCGCGAAGCGCGTGAGCGGTACCCCCAGCGCGCAGCGCGCGAGCGATCCCCTCAGCGCGAAGCGCGCGAGCGATTCAGTGCCAGCTCGTCCGGCGTCAACTGGAAGCCGGAGATCAGGGCATAGGCCGCACCGGATTTATCCTTGGAAATCGGCATCACCATGGGAATGGCATCGGTGGTGAGGCGAACCGTGTCGATATTCGGCGGGAACGCGACGCGCACCGGGAACTGCTTCTTGTCCAGGATGTCGCTGCCCTCGCTGACCGCGACGAAGATGGACAGATCCGCCTGGCGCTCCGTCATCGCCGGACCGCGCGTCACCTGAAACGTCACCTGCATCTTGGTGGCGAGCTGGCTCGGCTTGTCGCCGAGCTGGCACTGGCCGGAGACGCCGAGAATCCGCGCCGACAGCACGAGGTCGGTCAGGTCGCGGCCGCCGCCGTCGCGGTAGCGGGTCAGGTCGGCGGCATCGCCCAAAATCGCCGCGCGCGGACAGGCCGGCGCGAAGGCGTTCTTGTCCGGGCCGCACCCCGCCAGCAGGGTCGACAACAGCAGCGGCAGCAGCAACGGGGTCAACGGCGGGCGAAAGGACATCAACGACTCCAGGCAAGGGTGTGATCCGACCCGTCGCTCGCGCGAGGTCGTTGTCGGCGGGACGGGCCGGCGGCATACTGCGCGCGCCCGCTGTTCCGGACAAATCACGCAACCCCCAACCGACGCAAGGCCGGACTGACGCGAGACCGGTGGGCGTATCGCGAGGACTTCTTGCCCGACACCTTCCCCCCCGCCGCCCCCCGATCCTCCCGCATGGGCGCGGACTGAGCCCATGGCCGTCTATACCGAGGTCACCGACGACGCGCTGGCCGCGTTCCTGGCCGAATACGACATCGGCAGCGCCGTCGCCTTCCGCGGCATCGCCGAGGGGGTCGAGAACAGCAATTACTCGCTGCGGACCACGGAGGCCGATTTCATCCTCACGCTGTACGAAAAGCGCGTGAACCCGGACGATCTGCCCTGGTTCCTCGGCCTGATGGAACATCTGGCCCGCCGCGGCATCGTCTGCCCGCAGCCGGTGCACGGACGCGACGGCCAGGCATTGCGCATGCTCTGCGGCCGCCATGCCGCGATCACCACCTTCCTGCCCGGCGTCTGGCCGCGCCGGGTGCGGGTGGAGCATTGCGGCCCGGTCGGCTCGGCGCTGGCCGCGCTGCACCTGGCCGGCGCCGATTTTGCCCCGCGCCGGGTCAACGCGCTCGGCCCGGCCGGCTGGCCGGCGCTGTTCGAACGCTCGCGCGACAGCGCCGACGACATCGCTCCCGGCCTGGTCCGGGAGCTTGACCACGCGCTCGCGGCCATCCTCGCCGCCTGGCCGCGGGACCTGCCGGTCGGCCACATCCACGCCGACCTGTTCCCCGACAACGTGTTCTTCCTGGACGGCAAACTGTCCGGGCTGATCGATTTCTATTTCGCCGCCACCGACATCCTGGCCTACGACCTCGCGATCTGCCTGAACGCCTGGTGCTTCGAGCCGGATTTCTCGTTCAACGTCACCAAGGCCCGCGCCCTGCTCGCGGCCTATGTCGCCACCCGCGAGCTGTCGCCGGCCGAGCTCGCCGCCCTGCCCGTGCTGTGCCAGGGGGCGGCGCTGCGCTTCCTGCTGACCCGGCTGTTCGACTGGCTGAACACGCCGGACGGCGCGATGGTCACCCGCAAGAACCCCCTGGAATATCTCCGCCGGCTGCGTTTTCACATGGCGGCCGAGAATGAGCACGCATATGGCATCTAGAACCGGCACGGCCGAAACCACCCCGGTTGAAAAGACCGAAGGCCTGGTGGAAATCTGGACCGACGGCGGCTGCAAGCCCAATCCCGGCCCGGGCGGCTGGGGGGCGATCCTGCGCTACAAGGGCCAGGAGCGGGAGCTGTCGGGCGCCGAGAGCGCCACCACCAACAACCGCATGGAACTGACCGCGGCCGCCACCGCGCTGGAAAGCCTGACGCGCCCCTGCCGGGTCGTGGTCCACACCGACAGCGAATACGTCAAGAACGGCATCACCCGCTGGCATACCGGCTGGGTCCGCCGCAACTGGCGCAACGCCGCCGGCGACCCGGTGGCCAACATGGACCTCTGGCGGCGCCTGCTGGATGCGGCCAAGACGCACGAGATCGAGTGGCGCTGGGTCCGCGGCCATTCCGGCGACCCGATGAACGAACGCGCCGACGTGCTGGCGACCGAGGCACGCCAGCGGATCGAGGCGGCGTGATGTCGGGAATTCGCATCACCCGGGGTTGTCCGCCCCCGCATGCGCCCATGGCGCTTCCCGGAAGTGCCTTACGAGGAAATCGATAAGCACGCGCACCCGGGCCGGCCGCACGGCGCCCGGCGGGGTCACGAGGTACAGGGCGATCGGGGCGGGCGCCCAGTCGGGCAGGAGCTCCACGAGCCGCCCTTCCCTCAGTTCCTGCCAGACCAGGAACTCCGGGGGGACGGCAATTCCGACGCCGGCAACGAGGGCCTGGACCGCGACATCCCCGTTGTCCAGGTGCAGGCGGCCATGCACCCGTACGCTGTAGTCGCCTTCCAGCGGATGGTGGAACTGCCATATCGTCGGCACGGCGAGCTGGGTGAAGACGATCGCCTGGTGGCGCTCGAGATCCCTCGGATGAGACGGCCGCCCGTGCCTTGCGACATAGTCCGGCGAAGCCACCAACGGCCGGCGGATGGCGAACAGCCGGCGCGCGCGCAGCGCCGAGATCCTCGAGCGTGCCGATGCGTAGCGCGAGATCGATCCCGCCGCCGACCAGGTCCGCCGTGTGGTCACTGAGCTGGAGATCGATCGCAACCTCTGGGTAGCGGGCCAGGAATTCCGGCAGGATCGTGCCCAGGCTCCGAATCCCGAACGAGATCGGGGCTGCTACCCTGACGCTGCCGCGCGGCTCGGCGGTTCGGTCCGTCGCCTCGCATTCGATGGCCTCGCCCTCGGCGAGCAGGCGGGCGGCACGATCCAGCGTGGATCGTCCGCTCTCGGTCAGCGACAGGCGGCGGGAGCTGCGGTGCAGCAGCGGTGTCCCCAGGCGCTGCTCCAATCGCGTCAATGCCTTGGAGACAGTTGCCTTCGACATGCCGAGGTCCTCGGCCGCCCGCGAGAACGAGCCCCACTCCGCCACCTTGGCAAAGATCGCCCAGGCCTCGAAATCGGGAAGGGATGGCATCAGAGCGAATCCGGAAACGATGGTTTTCCATCGTAGTCATTTCGGTTGTTTGGGGGAAGGCCTATCTCCCTGTCACCGGCGCCCTCTGTGGCGCTTCCATCTCGCGCAAGCGGAGACAGACAATGATCGAGGTTCGACAACTGGCCACCCTGGGCAATGCCGATCACGGGTGGCTCCATGCCAGGCACCACTTCTCGTTCGGCGGTTATCATGACCCGGAGCGGATGGGCTGGGGCAATCTGCGCGTCTGGAATGACGACACGATCGCGCCGGGGAACGGCTTTCCGCCGCACCCACATGCGGAGATGGAAATCATCACCTATGTCCGCGCAAGGTGCCATCACCCATATGGACAATCTCGGCAACAAGGGCCGGACCGAGGCCGGCGATGTGCAGGTGATGTCGGCCGGCACCGGCATCGCGCATTCCGAGTACAACCTGGAGCCGGGGCCGACCCAGATCTTCCAGATCTGGATCCAGCCGACGAGCCACGGCCAGGCTCCGTCCTGGGGCGCGAAACCGTTCCCGAAAGGCGACCGTTCCGGCCGCTTCGTCACGCTGGCGAGCGGCTTTGCCGCCGATACGGACGCGCTTCCGATCCGCACCGATGCCCGCGTGGCCGGCGCCAGCCTGAAGGCGGGCCAGACCGCGACCTACGAACTGGGCGCGGCACGGCGCGGCTACCTCGTCGCATCGACGGGCGTCATCGAGGTCAACGGCGTCCGTGCCGACGCCCGCGACGGGGTCGCCGTCCGCGATGTCGCGACACTCAGCGTCACCGCCGTGGAGCACGCCGAAATCGTCCTCGTGGACGCCGCGTGATGCTGGCACGCCTTCTCGGCCGGTTCTTCGGGCCGGCCGCCCAACCCAACCATTCCCCAAAGGAGACAAAGATGCCCAAGGTTCTCGTGTTGTATTACTCAAGCTACGGCCATCTCGAACAGATGGCCGAGGCCGTGGCCGCCGGTGCGCGGGAGACAGGCGCCACGGTGGACGTGAAGCGCGTGCCGGAAACGGCGCCCGAGGAGGTGGCCCGGGCCGCCCACTTCAAGCTGGAGCAGGCTGCGCCGGTGGCCTCCGTCGCCGATCTGGAGAATTACGACGCCATCATCATCGGCACGCCGACACGCTATGGCCGCATGGCGTCGCAGATGGCGAGCTTCCTCGACCAGACGGGCGGCCTGTGGCTGCGCGGCGCGCTGCACGGCAAGGTGGGCGCAGCCTTCACGTCCACCGCCAGCCAGCACGGCGGACAGGAAACGACGCTGTTCTCCGTCATTACGAACCTGTTGCATCTCGGCCTCACGATCGTGGGCCTGCCCTACAGCTTCCAGGGGCAGCTCAAGCTCGACGAGATCACCGGGGGCAGCCCGTATGGCGCGACCACCATCGCCGGCGGCGACGGCTCGCGTCAGCCTACCGAAAACGAACTCGCCGGCGCCCGCTTCCAGGGTAAGCTCGTCGCCGAAACCGCGGCCAAGCTGTTCGCCTGACCGCCGCAGGCAGGGAGCCGATCGCCGGCCAGCCTCGAACGGCGCTTGCCGGCGATCGGCTCCCTGTCCGGCGCGCCGCGCCGGATCGGAGTATCGTCCAACTCATACCAAGGAAAAACAAGACAATGACCGAGTTCGGTTCCGACAAGATCAGGGATGAAGTCCTTCTCGTTGCCCGCATCTTGCTCGTTTTGCTGTATGTCCTGTTCGGCTGGGACAAATTGACGGATTACTCCGGGACGGTCGCTTACCTGACGCAAATTGGCGCCCCGATGCCGCCGCTCGCTGCCGCCATTGCGATCGTCATGGAGTTCTTTGTCGCCGATCGCGATCATATTGGGAATCCTCACGCGCCCTCTGGCTGTCCTGCTGGCGTTCTACACGCTGGCAGCTGCGCTCATCGGTCATCACTACTGGACGATGACCGGGCCGGCCCAATACGAGAATATGATCAACTTCTACAAGAACGTCAGCATCATGGGCGGATGCTTCCTGCTTTACGTCACCGGCGCGGGCAAATATTCGATCGACGCCAGATACCGCCTGTCCTGAGCCCGGACCGGCGCCGGACCGGGACCCGGAACCGGATTTCATAATCCGAAACGACTGACGAAATCGGCGGGGATTCCTATCGGAACCCCGCTGACGCCTGTTCGTGTGATTATTGGCACGCATCGGCGCGGCAACGGCAAGCCGGCCCTGGTGATCCCGTTCATATCCGCCGCGCGGCCTTGCGTGGGAGACTGCCCGGCGAACCCATGCAGAGCCGTTCTTGGCAAGGAGCCGCACCATGGTTCCCCACAGCCCCGCCCCCAAATGGCACGAGACATACGGGTATGGCCCTCCGTCTGTCCCGCCGCATCGTAACCTGGTGTGGATCGCGGCGCGGTTGGTCGTCGCCCTCGGACTGATGCTCGGCGGCAGCTTCGCGCGCATGCTGTCCGGCGGGCACGTGAGTCCGTTCGCGCAGCATGCTGTTGCGCATCTGGAGCACGCCGGAACTCACCACCGGCTCTGACCTGTGAAGATTGCCTGAGGAATGGTGCCCCGCCGGAAAGGATTGAACTGTCGACCCGAGGCGATCAACCCGCAGGCTTGGTTCTTGAAGCCTCGCCACGCCACCCGATGAACTCGTTGAAAAGCGCCTGGCGCTGTGCGCCGGTAAGTTTCGCCGTGTCGCGCCCGGCGCGGTTCAGGAAATCATCGAATTCGCGGAGAAGGCGCTCACGCGGGCTGACCCGGAAGAGGGGCTTTCCCGTTGCGCCATCTGGAACGGCGATCGAAGCGACCTCTGGCGGCGATTTTGCCGGCCCAATTTCTCCGGAGGAAGAAAGTTTCGGGTCGGAGAGAGGCATGGGTGGCTGCGGCGGGGCCGGCCTGAGGATGGATTGCGAAAGGGTCGGGGCATTGGCCGGATCGAGCGGCCGATCGTTGCTGGCGGTGAAAAGAATGAACATTTCGGCCAGAACAATCGCCGCGCCAAGCACCCAGGGACGGCTGGAGGTGCGGAGCGGTCCGGTATCCGTGGCCCCTCCGCCTCGGACCGGGGAAATTATAGGAACGGCGGCTTCCCGGAGGTTGGCCGGCGAAGGCGCAATGTAGTCGGTCGAACGTGCGGGAGGGGTGCCATTCGGGGCGTCAATGGGCACGACGGTCAGCCTGCCGCGCAATCTGGTGAGCCGGTCATCGGCAAGCAGAGTGTTGAAGGCAGGCAGGCCGACGAACAGGACCCGCGGATGAAGAGATCCAGGGGCGCCGGTTTCGGGGAGATCCTGCAGGGACAGGAGCACCTGACGGTCGAGAGTTTCAGCATCTTTGACAATGAGAATGAAACGGCCTTCGCCAGCGCCATGCGCCACGAGCGTCTGGACCAGGCCGGCGGGATCGTCATGGCTGGTCCCGGCATAGTCTCCATCGATCTGAAACATTATACGGGGCAAGGTCAAAGCCGCCGCCAGAGGGTTGGCGACGCAGATCGCGCAGATTTGAGGGTCTGCAAGCAGAGCCGCGATGATGGCGTTTTTTGCTGCGATGTCCTCTCCAACAAGCGCAACGAACGGACATTGCTGGCTCAGCACCTCCGCTGCCCGTGCGCCGGCAGCGTCACCGGATCGCGGGACCGATCTGTCCGATTGCCGTCCTTCGGCGCAGGACATGCCGTTCGGGGCCGGCTTTTCCATCAGTGCAATGGAGTGCAGGGGCCCGCCGCTTCCGGGCTATTGATTGCGGACCCAGCCTGGTCATGGGTGGTGTCAAAAAGCGCAAGGCTGGCCGAATGAGTTTCCGTGAATTGCTGGAATATCTCCCTCTTTCGGGCATCGGATAGCTCGGTCCCGCTCGCCACACACAAGGTCTGCGTCTGCTTTGGCCCGGACGCGGCGGGTTTCGCCCTGGAATAGACGACGGTGGGCTTATGCAATTGCGTATGCTGCGGCGGCGGCGCACATGCGCTGAGGGACAGCCCGGCGTTCATTGCCATGATCAGGCTCACCCAGAGCCGCGCCATCTGCCTCGCTACCGCGCACATGGGCGCCTCCGCCCCTTTATGGGCTTCAGCTGCACCGCTCCTGTGATGTTGCCAATCATCCCGTGTCCTCGACTTTGACGCCACGACGATCGTCAGACCCCAAGGGGGCCTCGAAGCCCGTGGCACGGCATTGGGCGTCGCACGTGCCGCGGTTGGCTTTGCCAGGTACATCTATCGCACGACATCTGGCGCACGCTGGTCGATCTGGTTTGGGTCTACATTTCCCGGACAGAAAACAAGAAAACGGTTTCTCATCCAGAGCGAACGGTAGCCTCGCTCCAGTCTTGCGACAACGATTTTGTCGATCCGAACCTGGCCAACGCGCCCGCTGCAATGCGATGCCATGATGCCTGGATTGGCCTGGCCTCCGGCTCATGACCCAGCATCCGCACGCAGGTCTCCAGCCAACATCCAGGTCGACCCTGCATGGCGACAGCCCTCGGCATCGGATCAGTGGCAACGGACGAAGTGCGGCGATGGTTCCCGGCATCCGGGACCAGACCGCATGGAACCATGACCTCCGCCACTCGACGGGATTGGCATCCGCGGTATCACACCTGGCCGGACCCGTCTGGCGATTGCGCGGAACGCACGTAAAGGTCCCGCTTGGGGTAGGGTATCCGAATGCCCTGCTGCTGGAACAATCTCCAGATCTCGTACAGGACCTGGCTCTTTACGTTATGGACGCCATTCTGTGCATCGGCGATCCAGAAGCGCAGTTCCAGCTCGATCGCGCTCTCGCCGAAGCCCATGATGAGTACGTTCGGCGTCGGCGAGGTGAGGATTCGCGGTGGAATTCCCGCCGCCTCAAGCATCAGGGCCATGGCCTGGTCGAGGTCGGAATCATGCGGTACGCGGATGGGCACCTTCAGCCGGACATGGTCGTCATTATGGGACCAATTGACGACCTGCTGGGTGATCATGTCCTCGTTGGGGATCAGGAACTCCGTTCCGTCGCGGGTCTCGACTGCGACGTAGCGGGCGCCGAGCGCGGACACCCAGCCATATGTGCCGCTCACCTGGATGACGTCCCCCGGCTTGATCGACTTGTCCAGCAGCAGGATGATCCCGCTGAAAAGGTTGGAGACTGTGCGCTGCAACCCCAATCCGACCCCCACCCCCAGGGCGCCGGTGAAGAGCGCGAATGTGGAGAGGTCCACCCCGATGCTGGTCAGCGACAGCACCACCGCCAGACTGACGAGTGTTGTCTTGAGCAGCTTTCCAAGCAGCACCTGGGCGCGGGGGGTGATTTGCGGCACGCGGGTGATCCGGCGTTCGAATAGCTGAGACGCCAGGCTAGCCGCCCAGAGCAGAACCGTCAGTGACAGCACGCCCTTCACGACGGTCAGGAGAGAGACCCGGAGTCCGCCCACGAAGATCGCGGCGCTGTCGAGGAGGCCGAGCGTGGGGCCCAGGAGATGCAGTATGTTGAGTGCGGCCACCACCCAGGCCAGCACCGCGATCAGTCGCCCGAGCACCTCATTGGGCACCAGATCTGCCGCCAGGCGAATGACCAGCCATGCGACCAGCAGGTTCACGGCTATCTGGGCGACGGCGTGCGGCCAGCCTGCACGCTCGGCGACCGAAACCGATATCCACAATCCCACCACCCAGGTCGTCAGCGTGAGCAACGGCACCAGCCGCTCGTTCACCCACGAGCGATGCTGCGTCAGCCACTCGAAGCCGCGACGCTCCGGCGTCTGCCCGGACCAGATGGTGATCCAGCCTTGCACCGGGCGGCAGACCAGCCAGGCGATCCCCCCGGTAAGGATCAATGCAGGGACCTGGACCATGTTGGCCAAAGAGAACGCATCGCCGAACAGCCAGCGCCAGAGCTGCTCCGCCTGGTGGAACAAGGCGATTATCGAATCCGGGTTCAACCCCTCGATGGCTTCCACCCCGCTCCTCCGGGCCTTCGCCTCCTGGTTCGTTCCCAACATAGCATGTTCGCCGCTCGCAGATCGACAACGGGATCAGCGTTGTCGGTCGCGAATGCCGTGACACGTTCCCGGCGTGGGCAAGTGGGCCTGGACAAGTGTTCGCCACAGCACCCGATTGGAGACCCCGGTCGGAAACCTTGGGATCGCGCTGCTCTGCGGAACCATTTTCGTGTAGCCTTGCGCAACCAAAGGGAGGATGCCCGGATGGCCGAAACCCTTCAGGCCGGGATTTCGCCCGCGCCGCACGCCCGGAAGCTACCCGCCGCCGCGGCGCTTGCCGCCCTCGGCGTCGTCTACGGCGATATCGGCACCAGCACGCTCTACGGGCTGAAGCAGGCCGCCGAGGCGGGCGGGGCGCCCACGCCCGACACCGTGATGGGCGTCGTGTCGGTGATCCTCTGGTCGCTCATCCTGATCGTCGCGCTCAAATACGCCATTCTGATCATGCGCGCCGACAATCACGGCGAGGGCGGCATCGTCGCACTGCTCGCGCTGCTCGACATACGGCACGCGCCGCAGGGCAGCTGGCGTGCCTCCCTGCTCATCGTCGGTCTGATCGGCGCCGCGCTGCTTTACGGCGACGGCGTCATCACGCCGGCGATCTCGGTGCTCAGCGCCGTCGAAGGCCTCAAGATCGACGCGCCCCGGCTCGCGCCGATGGTCGTTCCCATCACCATCGCGATCCTGGTCGGCCTGTTCCTGGTCCAGCGCAGGGGAACGGATTTCATCGGCCGCATCTTCGGGCCGGTGATGCTGGCGTGGTTCGTCACGATCGGCCTGCTCGGCCTGCTCGGCATCATGCGGACCCCGGGCATCCTGGGCGCGATCAGCCCCCACTATGCCCTTTTTTACCTGGCTGAGGCCGGACCCAAAATCGCCTTCGCCGTGCTCGGCGCCGCCTTCCTCGCCCTCACCGGCGCCGAGGCGATGTACGCGGATATGGGCCATTTCGGCCGGGTGCCCATCCAGCTCGGCTGGTTCGCGGTCGTGCTGCCCGCTCTCATGCTCAACTATTTCGGCCAGGGGGGACTGCTCCTGGCGGACCCCCTGGCCGTCGAAAACCCGTTCTACCTGCTCGCGCCAAGATGGGCCCATTATCCCATGGTCGCTTTCGCGACCCTGGCCACCATCATCGCCTCGCAATCCATCATCTCCGGCGCCTACTCCCTCACCCGGCAGGCGATCCAGCTCGGCTTCCTGCCCCGCATGCGCGTGCTCCACACCGCGAGCCACGAGAAGGGCCAGATCTACATTCCGCTGGTGAACTGGCTGCTGGCCGCCGGCACGCTCACGGCCGTTATCCTGTTCGGCTCCTCCGATGCGCTCGGCGGCGCCTACGGCATCGCCGTCTCGATGCTGATGGCGGTCACGACGGTCCTGGCGGCCCTCGTCGCGCTGCAATGGGGGTACAACCCGCTCCTGGTCGCCGCCGTGAACGGGTTCTTCCTCGTCATCGAACTGGTCTTCGTTGCCGCCAACATGACGAAGTTGGTCCAGGGGGGCTGGTTTCCGCTTCTGCTGGCCTGCGCCATTGCTTTCCTGATGCTGACCTGGCGAACCGGGTGGCTGCTGCTGGAGCAACAGCGCTCCAAGCTGCGCCAGCGCGAGGACGAGTTCATCGCGTGGGTGCTTCAGAATCCGCCGATCCGGCTGCCCGGGGCGGCGGCGATCTTCACGGCCGCGAGCACGGGCATCCCGCTCGGCCTGACGCATCACCTGCGACATAACCGCGTCCTGCACGAACGCCTGCTGCTGATCGCCATCATCATCACCGATGTGCCGCGGGTCGACCCTGAGCAGCGCATCCGGATAGAGCCGGTCGGCTCCGGTATCACCCGAATCATCCTGCATTTCGGCTTCATGGAAACGCCCGACGTAATGGAGGGCCTGAAGCTCGCCTGCCTCGAGCCCGGGCTCCGCGGCATCGATCCGCAGAACATCACGTACTATTTCCGGCGGGTGATGGTGATCCCCGGCAAGGCTCCCGGGATGGCAGTCTGGAGAAAATCCCTGTTCGCCTCGATGCACCTCAACGCCAATCTCCCGGCCGTGTATTTCGGGGTTCCGGCGGCTCAGGTCGTGGAGGTCGGTCTCGAAGTCGAAATTTAGGGCAGGGCGGATGGCCGCGCCCCTTTGGGGTTCGCGCGCCCGGTGCGCGTTGCAGCCTGTGCGGACATCGTTTTGGCCATGGCCCGCATGAATTGGCGCAGCGTCGGCATCGCGGACCGCTACGTCCACTTGCCGCCCGGAGGCTCGGTTCCGGAGGTGCTCGCGTTCTCGCGAATGGGATCGAACGGACGCAGCCGCCCCGCCGCCGCAACGCGCGCCGGGCTTTTTCTTCGGGAAATCGACTGGCGGTAGATGGTGCTGCTGGAGGGGATTGAACTCTCGACCTCTCCCTTACCAAGGGAGTGCTCTACCACTGAGCTACAGCAGCGCCGGGGCGTCTCGGGCGGGGCGGTATAGCCCTGTCCTTGCGGGCGGCGCAACCCCGCCGGATCGATTCCCGCTGCTGATCAGGGATTGACGGCGCGACGGCGGCGGGGAATCTGGAACTTATGGCAAAAGAGACATCCGAGACCGAGAAGCCGGCACCGGCGCTGAGCGCAAAGGCGCTGGCGGAGCAGCAGGCGCGGCTGGAGCGCGAGGCGGCGGCGTTGCGGGCCAATCTGCGCAAGCGCAAGGAACAGGCGCGGGCGCGCGAGATCCGGCAGAGCGACGACAAGCCGGACTAGGAAGTAGATTCGCCCCGCTCCGTACCGTGCGAAAGCGATCGGGAATTTGCCGACCGGGGAGCCGTGGGCTAGACCCCGCGTTCCGCCCTTCCCGCCCCTGCCCTGTCCCCGCACGGAACCGCCCGGAGTTTGCCGCCCCATGCCCGTGATGTCCGACCGCTGGATCCGCCGGATGGCGCAGGAACACCGCATGATCGAGCCCTTCGTCGAGACGCAGAAGCGCGAAGGGGTCATCAGCTTCGGCTTGTCGAGCTACGGCTACGACGCGCGGGCCGCGGACGAGTTCAAGATCTTCACCAATGTCGATTCGGCCGTGGTCGATCCGAAGGATTTCTCGCCGGCGAGCTTCGTCGACCGCAAGACCGATGTCTGCATCATCCCGCCGAACAGCTTCGCGCTGACCCACACGATCGAGTATTTCCGCATCCCCCGCGACATCCTGGTGGTGTGCCTGGGCAAGTCCACCTATGCCCGCTGCGGGATCATCGTGAACGTCACGCCGCTGGAGCCCGACTGGGAGGGACAGGTGACGATCGAGATCAGCAACACCACGCCGCTGCCGGCGCGGATCTATGCCAACGAAGGCATCTGCCAGTTCCTGTTCCTGCAGGGCAACGAGCCCTGCGAGACCAGCTATGCCGACAAGGCGGGCAAATACATGGGCCAGCGCGGCGTATCCCTGCCCAGGATGGGCTAGGCGATCCTGCTGAGGGTTGGCCTGCCGCCAGAGATCGCGTTGCCCAGGATCAGCTACGAGACCGAATCGCCCAGGATGGGTTAGGAGAAGCCATGGACCGCATTCGCATTCGCGGCTTGCGCCCGCTATCGGGCCGGATCGCCATCGGCGGCGCGAAGAACGCCGCATTGCCGCTGATGACCGCGGGACTGCTGACCGAAGACCGGCTGGTGCTGGAAAACGTGCCGCAGCTGGCCGACATCGCCACCATGGCGAGCCTGCTGGCGCAGCACGGCATCGCCGTGGAGCGGGCGACGCAGGACGGCCGCGTGGTCTCGATCGGCGGCAGCATCACCAATACCGAGGCGCCGTACGACATCGTGCGCAAGATGCGCGCCTCCATCCTGGTGCTCGGCCCGCTGCTGGCCCGCTGCGGGGAAGCGCGCGTGTCCCTGCCCGGCGGCTGCGCGATCGGCACCCGCCCGGTCGACCTGCACCTGAAGGGCCTGGAGCAGATGGGCGCGGTGATCCGCCTGGAGGGCGGCTATATACACGCCGAAGTGAAGGGCCGGCTGCGCGGCGCGGTGATCGTGCTGCCATTCGCCTCCGTGGGCGCCACCGAGAACCTGCTGATGGCCGCCAGCCTGGCGGACGGGCAGACCGTGCTGTCCAACGTCGCGCGCGAGCCGGAGATTTCGGACCTGGCGGATTGCCTGGTGGCGATGGGCGCGCGCATCGATGGGATCGGCACCGACCGCATGGTCATCGAGGGCGTGGCCGCGCTGCACGGCGCGCGCCATGCGATCATCCCGGACCGGATCGAGACCGGCACCTATGCCTGCGCCGCGGCGATCACCGGCGGCGAGGTGCTGCTGGCCGGCGCGCGGCTGGACCATCTGGGCGCGGTCGCGCGCACGCTGCGCGAAACCGGCGTGGACGTGACGCAGGAAGCCGACGGGCTGATGGTGCGCCGGCTGAACGGGCTGCACGGCGTGGACGTGATGACCGAGCCCTATCCAGGCTTTCCCACCGACATGCAGGCGCAGTTCATGGTGCTGATGTCGGTGGCCCAGGGTGCCGCGATGGTAACCGAGACGATCTTCGAAAACCGCTTCATGCATGTGCCCGAGCTGAACCGCATGGGGGCGCGGATCAACGTGCACGGCGCCTCGGCCATCGTGCGCGGCGTGGACAGCCTGTCCGGCGCGCCGGTGATGGCGACCGACCTCAGGGCATCCGTTTCGCTGGTGCTGGCCGGGCTGGCGGCGAAGGGGGAGACGGTGGTGAACCGGGTCTACCACCTCGACCGTGGCTACGAGGCGGTGGAGGAGAAGCTGGCGGCCTGCGGGGCGGACATAGAACGTCTGCCGGGCTGAGGGTTTCCGCTTCCGCCCGCCTGCGCTAAAGCGCGCCGATGGTGGAGTTTTTCGCATGACCGCGCCCTATTCGGCCGCAGCCTTGGCTGCGGAGGCGTCCGGTCCCCTGATCCTGGCACTGCCCAAGGGGCGCATCCTGTCGGAATGCGGCCCGCTGCTGGCGCGCGCCGGCATCGTGCCGGATGCCGACTACGCCGACGAGGACAGCCGCCGGCTGCGCTTCCCGACCGAGGACCCCGATCTCGACGTCGTGCGGGTGCGCCCGTTCGACGTGGCCACCTTCGTCGCCTTCGGCGCCGCCCAGATCGGCATCTGCGGCGCCGACGTGCTGATGGAGTTCGACTACCCCGAGATCTACGCCCCGCTCGACCTCGGCATCGGCAAATGCCGGATATCCGTCGCCGAACCGGTGGAGACCGCGGGCAGCGACGATCCGCTTCTATGGTCGCGCGTCAGCGTGGCGACGAAATACCCGACCATCGCCAAGCGCCATTTCGCCACGCGCGGGGTGCATGCGGACGTCGTGCACCTGAACGGCGCGATGGAGCTGGCGCCGACGCTGGGCATCGCACGGCTGATCGTCGATCTCGTGGCCACCGGCTCCACGCTGAAGGCGAACGGGCTGGTGGAGACCGAGGTGATCGACACCATCACCAGCCGGCTGATCGTCAACCGCACCGCGCTGAAGACAAGGCCGGAGCAGATCGGCGCCTGGATCGCCCGCTTCCGCGCCGCCCTGGAATCGGCGTGAAGTTCTTCTCCACCGCCGATGCCGGGTTTGCCGCGGATTTCGCCGCCCTGCTCGATCAGGCGCGGGAGACCTCCGAAAGCGTGGACCAGGCGGTCGGCGCGATCATCGCCGATGTGCGGGCACGCGGCGATGCGGCGGTCATCGACTACACGCAACGCTTCGACCGGCTGGCGCTGACGGCAGAGACGCTGCGGGTGAGCGTCGCGGACATCGACGCGGCCGTCGCCGCGATCCCCGCCGCGCTGATGGCGGCACTGGACCTGGCGGCGGAGCGGATCGAGGCGTTTCACCGCGCGCAGCTGCCGTCCGATCTGCGCATGACCGATGCCGCCGGCCTGACGCTGGGGATGCGCTGGGGCGCGCTGGATGCGGTCGGGCTGTACGTGCCCGGCGGCAAGGCGGCCTATCCGTCCTCGGTGCTGATGAACGCCCTGCCCGCCCGCGTCGCCGGCGTCGCCCGCATCGCCATGTGCGTGCCAGCGCCGGACGGCGTGCTCAATCCGCTGGTGCTGGCCGCGGCGCGGCGCGCGGGTGTCACCGAGATCTACCGCATCGGCGGCGCCCAGGCCGTGGCGGCGCTGGCCTGGGGCACCGCGACGATCGCGCCGGTGGACCGCATCGTCGGCCCCGGCAACGCCTATGTGGCGGAAGCCAAGCGCCAGGTGTTCGGCCGCGTCGGCATCGACAACATCGCCGGGCCGTCGGAAGTGCTGATCCTCGCCGATGCCGGCAACGACCCGCGCCGGGTGGCGATGGACCTGCTGGCCCAGGCCGAGCATGACGAGGCCGCCCAGTCCATCCTGATCACCGACGACCGCGGCTTCGCCGAGGCGGTGGCGGCGGCGGTGGAAGCGGAAATCCCGCTTCTGCCGCGCGCCGCGATCGCCGGCGCGAGCTGGGCGGCGCATGGCGCGGTGATCCTGGTGCGCGACTGGGACGAGGCGGTGGCGCTGTCGGACCGGATCGCCCCCGAACACCTGCAGATCATGCTGCCCGAGCCGGAGGCGCTGTTCGCCCGCATCCGCCATGCCGGCGCGGCGTTCCTGGGCGCCTTCTGCCCGGAGGCGCTGGGGGACTACGTGGCCGGGCCGAACCATGTGCTGCCGACCGCGCGGACGGCGCGGTTTGCCTCCGGCCTGTCGGTGTTCGACTTCCTCAAGCGCACCACCTGGGTCGCGGCGGATGCGGCGTCGCTGGCCGTGGTCGGACCGGCGGCGGTGGCCCTGGCGGAGGCGGAAGGATTGCAGGCGCATGGCCGCAGCATCTCGCTCCGGCTGGGCAAGAACTGACCGGCAACCGACCCATAACGGCGGCTTTGCTTGACCTTGCAGGGGACAGCGACCATGTTCCGGCGCGAAATGGCAACACTTAACGAGGTCTGATGTCCAAAGAAGAGATGATCGAGTTCAGCGGTACGGTGATGGAGCTTCTGCCCAACGCCATGTTTCGTGTGAAGCTCGAAAACGAACACACGATCCTGGCGCATACCAGCGGCAAGATGCGCAAGAACCGCATCCGCGTGCTCGCGGGCGACCGGGTGAACGTGGAAATGACCCCCTATGACCTGACCAAGGGCCGGATCACGTTTCGGTTCAAGTGATCCGGCAAGAGCCGGCCGCGAACAAGCCGGCGCAAGCGAGGCTGGTTCTGGCCTCCGCCAGCCCCCGGCGCCTGGCGCTGCTGGCGCAGATCGGCATCGTCCCCGACCAGGTGGCGCCCGCCGACATCGACGAAACCCCGAAGAAAGCCGAATTGCCGCGCCCCCTGGCGTTGCGGCTGGCGCATGCCAAGGCGGATGCGGTGGCGGCCGATGCGGTGGCGGCCGACCCGGGCTGCGTGCTGGCCGCGGATACGGTCGTTGCCCTCGGACGGCGGCTCCTGCCCAAGGCCGAGACCGAGGACGCGGCCCGGCGCTGCCTGGAGCTGCTGTCCGGCCGGCGGCACAACGTGATCACCGCGGTGGTGCTGGTCGGGCCCGACGGCAGGCGGACCGAGCGCTGCGTGGACAGCGTGGTGGCCTTCTCCCGGCTGACCGGGGACCAGATCGCCGCCTATCTCGCCGGCGGCGAGTGGCACGGCAAGGCTGGCGGCTACGCCATCCAGGGCATGGCGGCGTCCTTCGTGCGCTTCATCTCCGGCAGCTATTCCAATGTGGTCGGCCTGCCGCTGTTCGAGACCGCGCAATTGCTGCGCGGCCTGGGGCGGTCCATCCCATGACCCATTTGCCGTGATCCGGATCCTGGCCGCCTGCAGCCCCGGCGAGGTCCGCGTGGCGGTGGCGGACGGGACCGCGCTGCTCGATTACGCAATCTCCCGGCCGGGCGCGCCGGACGGCGTGGGCGATGTGCATCGCGGACGGGTGGTGGGCGTGGTGCCGGCGATGGCCGGCGCCTTCGTGGCGCTGGACGGCGCCCAGGGGTTCCTGCCCGATAGCGAAGGCGCGGCCGGCCTGACCGAGGGCGCGATGGTCGGCGTGCGGGTGACCCGGGCCGCGCAGGGCGGCAAGGGGCCGCGGCTGACCGCCAGGCTGGACCAGGAAGCCATCGGCGCCGGCCCCGTGGCGCTGCTGCGGCGCGGCCCCGGCGCGGTGGAGCGGCTGGCCGCCGCCTGGCCGGAGGCGCCGGTGCAGGTGGACGACGCCGCCATGGCGGCCGCGCTGACGCCCCAGCTCGGCGATCGCGTGAGCCTGGTGCGCGCGGCGTTCGGCGACGATCTGGCGGAACAGACAGAGGCGCTGGCGGGCCCGGCCGTGGACCTGCCGGGCGGCGCGCGGCTGTCGATCCATCCGACGCCGGCGCTGGTGGCGATCGACGTCGATGCCGGAGCGATGACCGCGTCGCGTGAGAGCAAGGCGGGGGCCCAGGCGAAGCTGAACCGTGGCGTGCTGCCGGCCCTGGCGCGGCAGATCCGCCTGCGCAACCTCTCGGGCGGCATCGTGGTGGATCTGGCGGGCATGCCGGCGCGCAAGCGGGCAGCGCTCGGCCCGGCGCTGGCGGCCGCCCTCGCCGAGGATCCGCTGCGGCCGCGCTTTCTCGGCTTTACCGCTCTGGGCCTGGCGGAGATCCTGCGCCCGCGCGTGCACCCGCCGCTGCACGAGTTGCTGGCCGGCCCGCACGCCGCCGGGCTGGCGGCGTTGCGGGACATGGCGGCAGCGGCGGATGCCGACCCGTCGGTGGCGCTGGCGCTGCGGGCCGCGCCTGCCGTGGTGGCGGCCTTGCAGGCCGACCCGGTGGCGCTGGAGGATTATACGCGCCGCACCGGACGGCGGGCCGCGCTGCGCAGCGACCCGGCGCTGCCGGGCGTGAGCTGGAGGATGGAGGCGGAGCGCCGTGCCTGAGCAGGAGAACCCGGATCGTCGCAAGCCCGATCCACGCTGCCCGGTATGCGGCCGTCCCGCGGTTGCGGAGTGTCGTCCGTTCTGCTCGCGCCGCTGCGCCGATGTCGATCTCGGCCGCTGGCTGACCGGCGAATACCGCATTCCCGGCCCTGCCGCGGATGAGGGCAAAGACGAGGAAGACGAGCCGTAGCCACGGCGGCTACGCCGCCGGCGTCTCGGCGCCGTGGGCGGTCTGCCCGTCCTCCCGCTGCCCGGCCTCCCGTTTCCGGGCCTCCTCGATAAAGCCGGCGGCTAGGCCGTGATACAGCGCCTCGGGCGCGACGATCTTCGATGCGCTGAAGCCGAGCACCGCCGCGACCATCAGGGGAATGACGTTGTCGCTGCTGCCGGTCATCTCCACGATGATGACGAAGGCGGTCATCGGCGCCTGGACCACGCCGGCGAAATACCCGGCCATCCCGAGCACGGCGACCGGGCACAGCGTCCCCGCGCCGGCGACCGAACCGATCCAGCTTCCGAGCCCCGCCCCGACCGCGAGCGACGGCGCGAAGATGCCGCCGGGGATGCCCGACAGCGCCGTGATGAGCGTGGCCGCGAACTTGGCCGGCCAGAACGACCAGGCCAGGGCGTGGCCTTCGACCGCGCCGCGCGCCTGCTCATAGCCGGTGCCGAATGTCGCGCCATGGGTGAGCACACCGAGCACCGCCACCACGATGCCGCAGGCCAGCGCGACGGCCAGGCTGCGCCGGCGGGTCTGCGTCGACATCCACCGCCGGCCCAGCCTGCTGCCGTCCAGCAGCAGGCGGCTGAACGCACCGCCGGCCAGCCCGCCGCCAACCCCGCAGGCGATGACCATGAGCCAGTCCCACCCGCCGGACACGGCCGCCGAGCTCGACCCGAAATAGGTGTAGTTGCCGACCAGCCCGCGCGAGGCCAGGCCGGCGATGATCACCGCATAGAGCACCAGGCCGTTGGTGCGCTGCTCGAAGGACCGGCTCATTTCCTCGATGGCGAAGACGATGCCGGCGAGCGGCGTGTTGAAGGCCCCGGCGATGCCGGCGGCGGAGCCGGCCAGGATCAGGCCACGCTCATGCTGCAACCCGCCCCAGCGCGCCACGCGCAGCATGATCGCGGCCCCGACCTGCACCGTCGGCCCCTCGCGCCCGATCGAGGCGCCGGTGAGCAGGCCGAGCACGGTAAGGCCGATCTTGCCGACGATCAGGTTGGGCGACAGCAGCCGGCGCCGGTCTTCGCTGGTGCGCAGATGCCGGGCGGCGATCGCCTGGGGAATGCCGCTGCCCTGCGAGCCGGGAAACACCGTCCGCGCCAGATAGGCGGAAACCAGAAACCCGAGCGGCGTCACGATCAGCGGCAGCCACCAGAACCGCGCGGCCGCCCCGGCGAAACTGGCCTGGCTCCAGTTCGCGGCGTCCGCGAACAGCACGCTCAGCACGCCGACCGCGATCGCGCCGAGCCAGAACACCAGGCGCCGGCGCCAGGTCCGCCGCGACATCCAGCGAAGCGGCAACCGAGGCTGCGGAAGTGACAATCCGACCACAGGCTTCTCCCTTCGGGAGCCTGCCATAGACCTCATGACCGCAGGTGACCAGCCGCATCGCCAGACATGGATGGGTTGCCAGAGATGGGTTGCCACAGATGGGTTGATCGCCGTGCGGGGTTGGGCTATTGCCTCGCCTCCCGTCACATGACGGCGCCCAGGTAGCTCAGTTGGTAGAGCATGCGACTGAAAATCGCAGTGTCGGTGGTTCGATTCCGCCCCTGGGCACCATACATTTTTCGGCTCCTTCGTTTTCAGTGGCTTGGGGGTCGGTATCGTCCCGCTCCGGCGCTGCAACGCTAGAGTGGGACAATTTTTCTAGCCGATCTAACAGGTTGCCGGCCATCACTTCCTGCCGCATTCCGCGCGTATAGCGTGCTAACCTCCTTACTCGTGCGATGCCCGGTGATCGACATGATTTCGGCCTCGGAAGCGCCCTGTTCAGCCAAATCGGCCGAGCGCGCCTTCCGCAGCCCATGAGCCGCGCAATGGGCGGGCAGGCCGGCCTCGTCACACCAGGCGCGAAACCGGTTGCCGAACCCGTTGGACGTAAAAGGCTTGCCAAACGCGGTAACCAGAAACGTCTCCGCTCCGGTCGGCGTGGCGTCGATTATCGCCCGTAGTGTCGGCGCGATCGGCAGGACCATGCGCACCGGCTTGCGGCTGGCGTTCTTGGTCTGCGTGAAGTGCAATTTGCCATCCCGCACCATCGGCGGGCCGCAGTCGCACGATATCTGCCCGACGCTGCCCCGTCTCAAACAAGAGCTCGTATGCCAGGCGGGCCGTCGTGCCGACCGGATGATGGGCCTTGAATTGCTTTTGCTCATCCAGCGTCCACCCATGGAACCCGTCAGGGTTCTTCGTGGGCAGCAGCTTCACCAGGGCGGCCGGATTGTGCGTCATCAAGCCGCGCTCAACCGCCACGTCATACATCGCCCGCAGAACCTTAATCACGCCGTTGGCGGCCTCGGGACGGTCGGCCATCTTATCGCGGATGGCCGCAATGTGCCCGCGCGCGAATCACATAAGGCGCGGCGCCGCGCCCTTTCTCGGCGAGGAACCGCTCGATCTTCCTCCGTTGAACGTATTGTGTCCTGGCAGATAGCCCCCCGAATCTCCCCGAGCCTCGGTATATCTCATAGAGTTCGGCCATCGTGCCGGGAACCACTCGTTCTCGACGGGCGGCCGGTTCAGGAATGCCGCCAGCCTTCGCCAGCGCCAACGCGATGCGGTATTCCCTATCGAACTCGGGGGTGCCGGGCTCGGCCCGCAACCGGATTTTGCGCCCGCCCGGGTAGCGCAAATACACGCGCACGTTGCCTTGCCGGTCACGATCCTGCGCCGTGTAGCGGTATTGGCGGACCACCTTAATCATATCAAATCGTCCCAAGGGTTCGGGTTCGGGTTCGGGTTCGGGTCTGGGGGCAGAATTATGTGCGCCGGGATCCGCGAAGCGTTCAAGCGCAGCGCGCGACCACAGCTTGCGGCGCCCGAGCCGCACGGGTGCCGGGGCCTTGCCGGCGCTGCGCTAGCCGGTCCAGCTAGCCCGGGCGAGATGCCTAGCTGCCGGGCCGCCTCGTGACGCTCCAACAGTAGCGGTTCAGGCGCCGGCATCGCCCGGCACCACGGGATCGCCAGCGCCCGGCGCGGCGGCCGGCTGGGGCGATTACCTTCCTCGGCCTCGCGGACCTCATCAGCGTCAGGATGCCAGCCTGCACGGCCTTCACATTCGCCTGCCAGCGGGCCGCATAGTCGCCCCGCACCAGCCCGCTCATATCGAGCTCGAGGCGAATAGCGGGCTGTCAGCGCCGAACACCTGGCCGGCTGAAACTCGGCCTCGATCTTGCGGCCCACGGGGCTAAGGTCTGCTAGCGCGATCCAGCGTGTTAGCTTGCGCTGAGTTGGTGAACGTGTTGTGCGAGTAATCCTGCACGATCGGGGGCGGCACCTTGAACAGCGGCACAGTTCCTCGACCCTGAAGCGGCGGGACGCCAGCACTTCGGCGTCTTCGGGGCTTACACTCATGGGTTGCCAGTCGGCGCCATTCTCCAGGATTAACGGCTTGCGTGCGTTCCCGGTGCCGGCGATGTTCTGCTGAAAGCTGGCTCGCAGTAAGTCGTATTGTTCTTTGTTAAGTTTCGTTCTGGAACTTCAGGACGCCAGAAGGCGTGCCTCCGTTGATCCATTGGTTCACGCTGTAATCGGCGAGGCTTACCGCGTTCTGCAGTACAGCCTCCGCGCGCGAGATGCGGGACCGGCCGACAAATCCGTCGTCGCTGCGGTCCTTCAGATGGAACACCTCATCCTGCAGGAAGCGGCGACTCTGGCCGTAGCCTTGTGTGATGTCATAGACGAGGCGCCCGCTCGGCAGCAGGGAGACCAGCACACCCTGCCAGGGAACCGGGGTCAGCGCGGTCAGGCGGCCGGCGCCGTCATGCTCCATCACCGACACGGCATTCCCGTGCAGCAGCGCCGATGCCATGGTTGTCTCCAGCCAGTCCGGCCAGGTCTGGCGATCGTTGGGGGCGCGGATCAGGCGCGACACCGGATGGTTGGGAACCTCGGTCCGCCCTTCGGCCTGCACCTGATAGACGCGCGCCGGCAGGGTCGAAAGCGTGCTGCTGATCGCTCCGACGCAGGCCAGCACGCCGCTCAGGTTCTCCGCGACGACGGCATTGACGTAGCCGCCGCCGAGCGCGCGCGGGCTGTAGACGATCGGTTGCGCGCGGGTCTCGGTGCGGCGGAACAGGCGGTCCAACAGTTTCACCGAATGGCCTCCAACAGCAGCCTGCGCAGCCGCAAGCCCGGCGGAATGGCAGGACGTGAACGGGCGGTGATCGTGGTGGCGCCGTAGGCCGGGAAGGCTTGCACCACCGAAACCTCGATCAGATCCACGGCGCGCAGCTCGCGCTGATCCTTCGCGGGCCAGGCTTCATCGCGGACAACAAAGCCGAAGGACATGCCGCCAAGGTCCCGTCGCTCCGCCAGGGCGAGGATATCCCGGCCGAGCTGAGTGTCCGGCACGTCCAGCGCGAAGGCCAGGCCGCGCGTGTCTTCCGACAGGCGCAGAGTGCCGCTGCCGGTCCGTGCCAGCAGCCGCGACGGATCATGGTCGACCAGCGCCAGCACGTCCTTGCTGGCGGCGAGCGAGGCCCGGAAGGCACCGGCCCGGATGGTCTCCCGGAAGCTGCCGATCCTCGCCTCGCTGCCGAAAGCGGCGGCGTAGCCTTCCAGGCGGCGGCCGGCGGCGCGGATCTCCACGCCGCCGCGCCGCTCTGTGCCATCCGGAAACCGGGCCGGGATCACGGCGCGATCAGATCCGTGATCGCCGCGAAGGCGAGCGGCTGGCGGATCTTGATATCCGCGGTCGCCATCACGCGAACCTGCACGTTGCCCTTGCTGTAGGCGGTGCTCTCGTACGGGTTGACCAGGATATCCAGCTCCGACCAGAAGCCGATTACCAGCTGCGACCAGTCCCCGAAGATCAGCGCAGACAGATTGGTGCCGGAACCCTTGGTCAGATTGCTCGGGACGTTCTGGGTCGAGCCGTAGACATACCCGGCAAGCGCGTTGGGGTCGGTCTGAATGAAATTGCTGGAGGTATCGCCGGTCGTTTTCAGCGTGGTGCGCATCGCCTTCGTCACCTTGCCGTTCGACAGGAAGCCCAGGCTGCCGTCCAGCGCGTTCGACGTGTCCACCGCGGCGATAAGCGCCACGATGTTGTTCCAGGTCGGCGCCAGGCCGTTCGTGCCGCCGGTGACGCTCCCGATGCCGCTGCCGGACGCCAGCAGGCCGGACGGCTGGTTTGTGCCACCACCCTGGATTGAGGCCTGATCCAGCGCCACGGCGATAAGCTGGGTCAGGTCGTTTTCGACCATCCGGGTGACGTCCAGGCTGGGTTGTTGGACCATATTCCTGCTTAACTCGACGATCCCGCCGACATGCTTCGGCGTGAACGATACCTGATCGGTCTGCGGATCGGAGGCCGTGATGGCGCCGTTCTCCGCGACCCAAGAGGCGGTTGCGGATGCCTTCAGGCGTGGGATCGACAGGTTGCCGACAAGACCGCCCAGCACGCTCGCACCCATGCGGCGAACCATGACCTTCTCGCGTAGGCGATCGATCAGGTTCGGGCTGACGGTCGTCTGAATTCAGGTTGGAACCCGGGCCGCCGCCGGGGTTGGCCGTGGTGAATACACGCTGTTCGACCGGGGCGCCGGATGCGCCAAGGTGGAAATACAGACCATCCGGCGAGCGGCCAGTTCGCCTGGAGATTTCCTGTGAAACTTCCCGCGCCCGGCCGGCGCCTTCGTCGGTCGAGCCCATCTGGGCGCGGATCACGTCGGTAGCGGTGACGCGGGCGGCCAGCGCATCGAAGCCACGATCGCCCGTGCCGTTGACAGGCGCGCCCGTGACGCGGCGTTCCAGATCGTCGGCGGCGGCCTGGCGCTCGATGCGCGTATTCAGCCCATCCGCCTCGGTGCGGACGGCATTGAAGCGCGTCTCCTGCTCGCCGCTCAGCTCGCCGGCCTCGCCGGCCGGCTTGGCCAGGATGGCCTGCATCTCGGAGGAGAGAGCGGTGCGCCGCTCGAGCATCTCACGCAACGTCATGGGTAGTCTCCATCAGGGGTTCGACCGTCATCACGACGGTCGTTGGGATGCGGGCCTTGGCCACCTTTCTCGATAATGTCCTCCCGCCGGCTCTCGAGGTGGCCTTTGCTCCCGACCGGCCCGCAGAGCCGGGAAAGGACGGCGGCGGGGATAGGGGGACGGCAGGCATGGTCGCGGGGCTCGGGCGCTTCCCAGCGCGCGTTGCCGCATGGCCTGCCGCCGTCTGGTAGGGGAATGACGGCTGGTCAACCTGCGACCCATTCCCCGGTGTCATCCTCATCCTCTTCGGCAATATCGATCGCGAGTTGGTGCAGCAGCCCGCCTTCAAGAATGCAGACCACAGCCGCTAGGCCGCTGTGATATCCAGCGCTCCGAGCGGCTTCATGAGTTGTGTGGCCATAGACGTATGTATCCCCCCCTTTGGTCTTGATCGCGACCAACGGCCAGGACCGATAGACGCGCACTTCCTCGATGGAGTGCGCAAGCTCCTGCGAGCCAAGTATCGCTTGCATTGCCTCGCCCAATGCTGAGCAGCCGGCAAATTCACCTACCGGCGGCGGCTTTCCATCGCTTGCCAGAAACCGCGAAGGGGCTGCCGACAGCGCCGCATATTCGGCGGCCTTCACGCCAGCCTGCTGCGGACTGGCGGATGCTGCGAGCCCCAGCAGGAACGAGCCCGCCTGCTGGGGCGTGATGTCGGGGGCATTCCCGCCACGGCCGGCATTGGGGATCAAGCCCGCCGTGCGCAGCGCACGCGCAACATGGTCGAGCGTGCCGGCACTGTGCGGGGTGATGGCGGCAAGGGTAATCTCGAGCTGGCGGACGATCATCGGGCCACTCCTTGAATTTACCCGAGTGTAATCGCGCGCTGCGCATTTTGACAAGATAAAATGCGCAGCGCGCGATTAACTTTCTACCGGCCCCGGCAGTCGCTACCGCCGGCCATGTGATTTATCATCGCCACAACGGTCATCATTTTCTGGATGTAGGGAAGCCGTTCCCATGCGGTGAGTAGATCGACCATCTCAGGCGGACGCTTCTTCAGGCGACGGTCGGTTATCAATAAAGCGCGGTCCTGGCGGGTGCTGGGCGCGGGAACCGGCGCCACCTTGCGAGTTTTCATGCCAGCGTCCTCCGCCACGCTGCCAGGTCCACGACGGGCAGGCTTCGCAGCGCCTGGCGGGACGGCAGCACTGGACCGTCAGAGGGACGCCGGCGTCGGCTTCTCAGGTCGGCGATCAGTTGCTCCATCATCAGGACCAGAAGATCTGATTTGGGCGGTGGGGCGGCCTGTTTGGACCGAGAGCGGGGGTATGCGGGAACGTCCTTGCGATCGCTCATGGCGATTCTCCTTCAGCACTCGTCGCCGGAGGAGGCGGATTTCAAGCCGCACGGCTCCGGGGGTTGAAATCGCGGCTGAAGTCGCGCCTGCGCAGCTTTAGGCACTTACCTGCCCTGGACATTCCTGCACAGCCCCCGGATGGCATGGGAAGCCGTCCTTCGTGAACGGTGACGCTTCAGTCTAAGGAGATTTCAAGCTCCGGGGCTGATGCTGTGCTTGATCACGTGATTGTGTCAAGGTCTCTAACCGCCTCGTCCGGCATGGGGCGCAACGCTAAGGTCGACAACCCTTCTGAAATGGACAAAAAAATGATTGAATTTATAGTTCTAATTGACAAATATGAAGATGTTACAAGAATAAACCTAGCGCATATTTCTCGATATGAAGCAACAACCGGAAGCATTTATGACGATGGCGAGGAAAGGACTGACTTAGGCAGCGTTCTATATTTGAATAATGGAGAGAAGATACTGGTAAAGCAATCTGTTGCGGAGATCGAACTCTATTATCGAAAAAAGCTTCGGTGGGAAGGTCCATGGATGGATTTAGCTGCTTCGCTTACCCCACATTTAGAAAGCCCGTGAAACTGAACGTCGGCGCCGCCGGCTGACGGGCTGCCTGACCAACGGCCATCACGGCGGCAATCAGTGGATCGATGCGGCCTCGGCTGCGGTCCTTCGCCAACTTCCGGGCGCCGGCCGGATCGTTGACCACCGCCGCATTGGACAGACACCAGCGCAGCAGCGGATTACCGCCGTGATGCAGCCGGCCATCGAGCACCAGTCGTTCGAATTCCTCGACCGATGGCCCCATGTCCTTGAAGCCCTGGCCATGCGGCACGAAGGGCAGGACTATGCCCTCCTGGTCGCAGATCACTTCCAGGTCCTTGAAGGCCCACCTGTCGAAGGCGACGGCCTCCAGCTCGTATTCGGCAGCCAGCTCGCGCAGCTTGTGCGCCACCCAGCCCTTGCCAATCGCCCGGCCGGGAGTGGCGATCAAGTGCCCGCTCTCCAGCCATTGCCGATAGGGTGCCCTGTCGGTCCGTTCCTTGGCCTCCAACTGGCCGGCGGGGATGAAGCCCCAGGTCAGCAGCCGATCGGCGTCGGGGAACCATAGGGCGAGCCCGGTGAGGTCGCTGGCGCTACCCAGATCCAGCCCGGCGATGCAGCGCTGGCCGCGCAAATCGGCCGGATCGAACGGCACGGCCAGCGCGTCCCAATCGCGGCCATGGATGAAACGCTCATCGGGTTCCACGGCCTGGTTGAGGTACAGGTTGCGGAAAACGGCCTCGCGGGCGGGGATGCGCTGTGCCTGCTCTGCCGTGGTGCGCAGTTCCTCCAGGCTGCGGAAGTCGCCCAGCGCCGGGTTGCAGGCCGCCCAGGTCTCCGGGCTCCAGGGGTCGGCATCGTCGGGCGCGGAGAAGATATGGGCGCTGAAGGTAGGGTCGATGATGTCACCGGCGAGCACCTGCTGGCCGTAGCGGACCAGTTCGCTCATGACGTGGAAAGGATCGGCCGATTGCGTGCTGATCACCACGCCCAGCGGTTCGGCACGGGCGCCGGTGCCAGTCATCAGATTGTCCAATAGCTCCCTGTTCGGCCACTGCGCCAGCTCGTCGGCGATGAAGAAGCTGGGGGACAGGCCGTGCGCCTTCTTCGCGTCGGATGACAGCGCCTGGTAGATGCTGGCGGTCGGTTCATCCTCCATCTGCTTGGCGAATTCGCGGATGATGATGCGCTTGCTCAGCTCGGGGTCGCCCAGGACGAACGCCTTCATCTCGCTGAAGATCAGGGCGGCCTGATTGCGGTCGGCGGCGGCCGAGTAGACCTGGCCGCGCTGCTCGGCCTCGGGGCCGGCAAGGTGCCCCAGCGCCAGCGCGGCGGCGAGCTGGGTCTTGCCGTTCTTGCGCGGCATGGTGATCAGCGCCTGGCGCACGAGGCGACGGCCGGCATCGTCGGTGGCGTAGAGGTCGCGGACGATGGTCTTTTGCCATCCGCGCAGCTTGAACTTGCGGCCCGCGTGCATGCCGCTGGTGATCGTCCGCGCCTCGATCCAGGCAATCATCGCGTCGGCCCGCTTGCCGCCACGCAGCCGGCGCTTTGACCGGGGCTTGCGGTCGGTCCCGCGGGGATCGGGCCTGTCTCCGAACAGCGGAAGCGGTGCGATCTCGCGGGTCTGGCTTACCGGCTTCGCGCCCGGTCCCCGGCGGCCCATCAGTCGGTTTCCGGAGCCATGCGGTTCAAGCATGGTGCGTTTTGGGTCGCTTCCTCGTTGAAGCCGGGTTTTTGGCGGAATTCCGCCGATTTTTGTGAACTAACTCTGTCCGATCCCCTAACGCGGTCTGCGCTTCCCAGCCCTGAGAGATTTTCTCTGTTCCACCAATGGGTTAGGTCGCGCGGGGTGCCGTCGGCGTCGCAGCCCGTTGCCCTCGGCTCCCGGCCGCGCCGTCTTGCGTTGTGGCATTGGGTGCACAGTCCGCGCAGGTTGCTTTCGTGATCCGGCCCGCCGCGCGCGCGTTCGATGATGTGATCCACCGCCACACTGCGCTGGCCGCAGCCGGGAGGCGCAGACCGGATCGCGCTCCAGCACGATGCAGCGCAGCCGGTGCCATGCCTTGCTGCGGTAGAAGGGATCGCTCATCGGGTTCGCTCCAGCTCGCGTGCCAGGCGGCGCAGCTGGTCCGCCACTTCGCTCTTCTCCTCGTGGAACCGCTCAGGTCGGCGGCTGTCGGGGCAAAGGCGCGAGACCGAGCCCGCGATCGCCAGCAGCACGTCGGGCGTGATGGACAAGGCGGGCGTCATGCCGCGAGATCCCGTCTCGATTGGCGCGGCGCCGGGCCCCGCTTGCCTTCGGCATACCAGCGTCGATAGGACAGCCGATCTCCAGGCGCGGTGCCATAGCAGCCATCATTCGACCACTGGTTCAAATCGTCCGCCCAGTGGCGATCAGCCGCCGCTTCTTCCTCGGTCCTGTGGTCCACAGGCGCATGCCGATCAGCCGGTTGGGCGGCGCGGGCAGCCTGTCGCGGGTGCGCTGGCTGCTTCACAGCAGAGCGCTTCAGAGCATCTATGGCCTGGTTGTCTTGCTCCTGCCTGCTCCAATGATCGATGACGGCCTCGTTGAACCACCCGAAGCCCGTCATGATGGGCGTCCCTTCCAGAGCAATCTTCGCTTCTGCGAGCCCCTTCAGCCAGTCGAAATCAACGCCGAGCCGCTGCCAGCCCCTGACGTAGCGCAGGCTTCTCCAGGACAGGCTGGCGGCCTCGGTCATCTCCAGGATGGCGCCTATCTCCCCCGCCATGTGACGGATCAGGCCGCCTGTAGCCCAGCCTTCCTCAGCCGCTGCTTGCTTAGCTTTTTTTGAACTGGAAGTAGAAGCAGAAGAAGAGGGTGATGCTCCGGCGCCAAAACCCACGGCATCTTGGGTTATCGGTGATGCTTGGAGTGTCGGTGATGCTCTGGGGATCGCAGCCGAAGTCGAATCCCGGCCGCCAGTGATCGGCAGCAATATCGTCCGTTGGCCGGTCCCGTCGCGCCGAGCTGGCCGGCCACCTTTCCTCCCATTCTCCCGGGCGGCGCGAGCCTTGAGGTTGGGAGGTGCAGCCCACTCGGGCAGGTCGAAGCCGTCCGCAACCTCGGTCAGCGCACCCGCGGCTACCAAGAAAGCGAGATGGCTGGATGTCTCGGCCTCTGACAACCGGAGCCAACACGCCAGGTCGCCCACGCCGCGCATCGTGCCGGTGAAGCGGAACTCCGTAGGCGAGCCGAGCTTGTCCATAAGACGCGCCAGCCTCACCCAGACCATCAAGGTGCCAGGCGGCAGATATGCGGCGCGGGGATCGCTGTCGATCAGATCAAGCAAGCGGGTTTCAGGTGTCATGACAGGGCACCGCCACGGACATTGCTTGGCTGGGGAGATGAAGGGTATTCTTCCTCCGCGCCCTGATAAGAAACGTGGCTAGCCTGCGATGGTGGGACACCACCTTGAAAATCCGTAGTAAAAGGGGCGTCCGATTGCCTATCCCACGTCGCCTTAACTGGCTGCTCTATCGGTCCTTTTGGGGGCCGCCCCTGGGCACCATTTTCATCCGATGGAAACGCACCGGCATAAGCATCGGACCGGCGGCCCCTCCTCAGGGTCCGTATCGCGGGTCCGTCTTGCGGGCCCAATGCAAATCCGGGTTGCGCGATTTCGGGTTTCCCGTGCCACATGCGGCACGGACGAAAGCGAAGCGGCCCGAGCCGTGGAACGTCCTGGGAAACCGGACAACCTCATCTGAGCGAAGGCATCCATGGAAATCGATGACACCCAACCCCGCGGCGAGCTCGCGCTGCGCACCGTGGCCATGCCCGCCGACACCAACCCCGCGGGGGACATCTTCGGCGGCTGGATCATGGCGCTGATGGACCTGGCGGCCGGCACGGCGGCGGCCGCGCGCGCCAAGGGGCGCACGGCCACCGCCGCGGTCTCGCATCTGAGCTTCCTGCGTCCGGTGAAGGTCGGCGACGTGGTCTGCGTCTACACCGAGGTGATCCGCGTGGGCCGCACCTCGATGTCGCTCGCGGTGGAGGCCTGGGCACTCCCGCGCGGACTTGGGGAGCGGCACAAGGTGACCGCCGCGGAATTCGTCATGGTCGCCGTGGACGAGACGGGCACGCCGCGGCCGGTGCCTACGGAGTAGCCGTTACCTCGGTCCCGATCACGCCGGCCGCCTCGAGCCGGGCCAGTTCCGCGGCGTCCAGGCCGGCCAGTTCGCCCAGCACCTCCGCATTGAACTGGCCCAATGTCGGCGACGGCCAGCGCACCGGATAGGGCGCGTCCCCTTCCCGCCATCCCGCCGAGGGTTGCGGATGAACCCCGACGAAGCTGCGCTCCACCATCCGGTAGAAGCCGCGCGCGGCCAGATGCGGGTCCTCCAGCAATTCGTACGGCCCGCGCACGACGCCGGCCGCCACGCCGGAGGCCTGCAGCTCCGCCATCGCCGTGTCGGGGTCCCGCGCGCCGGTCCAGTGGCCGATCGCCGCCTCGATCTCCTCGATCCGCTGCCGCCTGCCCGCCGCATGGGCCAGCTTTGGGTTCTCCGCCAGGTCCGGCCGGCCGATTCGCCGGCACAGATGCTGCCACATGCGATCGTCGGTCACCGTCAGCATCACCCACGCATCCTCCCCGGCACAGCGGAACGCGCCCTGCGGGACGAAATGCGGATGCCGGTTGCCGTCCCGCCCCGGCACCGCGGCGCCGGCGGAGCGGGCCATCATCCAGGGCGCGGTCATCACCAGCATGCATTCCACCTGCGACAGGTCGATATGCTGGCCCTGCCCGGTGCGTTGCCGATGAAACAAGGCCGCCAGCAGCGAGGCCAGCGCATTGTAGCCGCCGATCGCATCCCCGAACGCGGAATTGCCCATCACCGGCGGATCGCCTTCCCGCCCGACCAGCAGCGGCAGGCCCGAGCCCTGCTCCAGCGTGGAGCCATAGGCCCGGCATTCCTTCCAGTCCTCCGCCGCCCCCAGCCCGCCTGCGCCGAACGCGGACATCGAGACCATCACCAGAGACGGGTTCACCTCGCGCAGCCGCGGATAATCCAGCCCGAGCTTGGGCAGCACGCCGGTGGAATAATTCTCCACCACCGCATCCGCCTTCGCCACCAGCGCCTTCAGGATGCGCACCCCGTCCGCCGAGGTCAGGTCCAGGCTGATGCCCCGTTTGTTGCGGTTCAGCGCGTTGAACCGGCCGGTCTTTTCATACAATCGCTGTTCCAGCGCCGCCGGGCGCGTATCCGTGCCGCGCCACCAATCCGGATACCGGCACGCCTCCACCTTCACGACGTCGGCGCCGAGATCGGCCAGATGCCGCGTGCAAAGCGGCCCCGCCCAGCCCATCGACAGATCGATGACCCGCACGCCCTGCAGCGGCAGACCGGCGGCACCGGCGCCCGGCGCCGGCACAGCCAGCCGGCTGCCAGCGAAAGCGGCGCGCCCAGAACCCAAGGCGGAACCCAAGGCGGGCACCTCCCCGCCGCGGCGCGGCGGCGTCACGGTCAGGCGCATCGGCGGCGCCGGCGCCTCCACCGTGCGCCCACCCAGCCGCACCGGAACGATCGCCCCGCGATCGCGAAACACCACGCTCTGCAGCGCCTGGTCCAGATCCGGCACCTCCACCAGCGGCAGCCGCAGCTCCAGACCCAGCCGGAACCATTCCCGGGCCGGGCGTTCCAGCAGCTTCGGCGCGATCCGCGCCTCGATCTCCGCGGCCCGCGGCAGCCGCTCGACGCTCGTCACCAGCCCGGGGTCGTCGGCGAGGTCGAACAGCCCGAGCATCCGGCAGAAGCCGCGCCATTGCGCCGGCGTCACCAGCGTCGCGCCCAGCCAGCCCTCGGCGGTCGCATAGATGCCCACCGGGAAGGTCGGCGGAAACCGGTTGATCCCTTCCCGCCTGTAGCCGGCGCCGCGCGCCCAGGATTTGGAGGCCGGCAGGTCGACCAGCGCGATGCAGGCCTCCTGCACGCTCAGATCCAGCACCCGGCCGGTCCCGCTGACGCCCCGCGCATGCAGCGCCGCCAGCACGGCGGAGAACCCGGCCAGCCCGCCGATGATGCCGGCGTGGTAGTCCGGCGCGTTCAGCGGCGGTCCGTCCTCGGGCCCCACCAGCTTGGTCATCCCCGCCAGCGCCCGGCACACCGCATCGCTGCCGGCGTGGTCCCGATACGGGCCGCTGCGCCCGAACCAGCTCATCGCCGCATGGACCCGCGCGCCCGCCGCCGCTTCCGCCTCGGCCAGGACGCTTCCCCAGCCCTGCGCGGCACCCATGGCGTCGATGCAGACATCGGCGGCGCCGATCAGCGCGGCCAGCCGCGCCCTGTCATCCGCCCGGGCGGGATCGAGCACCAGGCTCGATTTGCCGAAATTCAGGTAGCCGAACCAGGCACCCACCGGCTCGCCGTCGCCCTCGATCAGCGGCGCCTGGCGGCGCGCCGGATCGCCGCCAGGCGGCTCGATCCGGATCACCTCCGCGCCGAAATCCGCCAGCAGGCGGGCGCAATAGGCCCCTGCGGGCATGCAGCCCACCTCCACCACGCGCAACGATGTCAATGGCACGCAAACCTCGCCCCGGATCGTTTCCCCTGCCGGGACGATGTCCCCGCTGCCCGCCCGGCGCAAGCCACCGGGTTTCAGGCCGGAAGCCGGTGCGTCAGTTCCGCGGCAGATGCGGGTGGGTGGGGGCGTCCGGGTTCTGCGCGCGATGGCGCAGCAGATGGTCGGCCAGCACGCAGCGCCAGCATCGCCTCGCCCACCGGCACGGCGCGGATGCCGACGCAGGGGTCGTGCCGGCCCTTGGTCATCACCTCCACCTCCGCGCCCTGGCGGTCCACCGCGCGGCGCGGCGTCAGGATGGAACTGGTCGGCTTGACCGCGAAGCGCGCCACGATCGGCTGTCCCGTGGAGATGCCGCCCAGGATGCCGCCGGCGTGGTTGGCGAGGAACTGCACCTCGCCATCCCGCATGCGCATCTCGTCGGCGTTCTCTTCCCCGCTCAGCGCGGCGGCCTCGAACCCCTCGCCGATCTCCACGCCCTTCACGGCGTTGATGGACATCAGTGCTCCGGCCAGCTCGGCGTCCAGCTTGGCGTAGATCGGCGCGCCCAGGCCCGGCGGCACGCCCTCCGCCACCACCTCGATCACCGCGCCGGCCGAGGACCCGGCCTTCCGCACCTGATCGAGGTACTCTTCCCAGCGCGTGGCGGTCACCGGGTCCGGGCAGAAGAACGGGTTTTCGTCCACCACCTTCCAGTCCCAGCGGGACCGATCGATGCGGTGCGGCCCGATCTGCACCAGCGCGCCGCGGATGCGCATGCCGGTCCCCAGCACCTTGCGCGCGATCGCGCCGGCGGCCACCCGCATCGCCGTCTCGCGCGCCGAGCTGCGCCCGCCGCCGCGATAGTCGCGGATGCCGTATTTCAGCTCATAGGTCGAGGTCGGCATGGCCGGGGCGGAAGCGCTGGGCGATCTCGCCGTAATCCTTCGAGCGCTGATCGACATTCTCGATCACCAGCGCGATCGGCGTGCCGGTGGTCATGCCCTCGAACACGCCGGACAGGATCTGTACCGCGTCGGGTTCCTGGCGCTGGGTGGTGAACTTGGATTGGCCGGGGCGGCGCCGGTCCAGCCAGGGCTGGATATCGGCCTCGGTCAGCGGGATGCGCGGCGGGCAGCCATCCACCACGCAGCCGATCGCCGGGCCGTGGCTTTCGCCCCAGGTGGTAACGCGGAACAGATGGCCGAAGCTGTTATGCGACATGCGGCACGCTCATGCGGGAATGGCTAACCCTCGCCGGCCGTGGCGATGTCCGGCGCATTCGGGTTCTTCATCCCCACCAGATGGTAGCCGCAATCGACATGGTGAACCTCCCCGGTCACGCCGGAAGCCAGGTCCGACAGCAGGTACAGCCCGGCGCCGCCGACATCCTCGATGGTCACGTTGCGCTCCATCGGCGCGTTCAGCTGGTTCCAGCGCAGGATGTAGCGGAAATCGCCGATGCCGCTGGCCGCCAGCGTCTTGATCGGCCCGGCGCTGATGGCGTTCACCCGGATCCCGTCCGGGCCCAGATCGGCCGCCAGATAGCGCACGGAGGCCTCCAGCGCCGCCTTGGCCACGCCCATCACGTTATAGTGCGGCACCACGCGCTCGGCACCGAGATAGGTCAGCGTCAGCAACGACCCGCCGCGCTTCATCATCGGCACCGCCCGTTGGCAGACCGCGGCGAAGGAATAGGCGGAGATGTCCAGCGCCTGCAGGAACACGTCGCGCGGGGTATCCAGGTACCGGCCGCGCAGATACGCCTTGTCGGCGAAGCCGATCGCATGCACCAGGAAATCGAGCCCGTCCCAATGTTCGCCAAGGCCGGCGAAGGCGGCATCGATGCTGGCATCGTCGGCCACATCGCAGGGGAGCAGCAGTTCCGAGCCCACGCTTTCCGCCAGCGGGCGCACCCGCCGCTCCAGCGCGTCGCCCATGAAGGTGAACGCCAGTTCCGCCCCCTGGGCGGCACAGGCGGCGGCGATGCCCCAGGCCAGCGAGCGGTCATTGGCCACGCCCATCACCAGGCCGCGCTTGCCCTGCAGCAGGTTGCCAGTGGCTGGGGCTATGGTGGTGTCGCTATCGGCCATTGGGGAAATCCTCAAACGCGTCGGTTCTGCGTAAACTAGGGGGGCGTCGTGGCACAGCCCGGCTTGCCCGGGCAAGAGGCGAGGCGGGATGCTCCCATACCGCCGCTTCCTGCCGGGACCTTCCGGCGCCCGTGTTGCGTGCCTCGTTCCGTGCCCCGTTCTGTCTGCCCGTCTTGTCCGCCCCTACTCGCCGACCGTCCCTCCGGCTCCTGGATGCCTCATCCTGGGCGCGACGCGCCCGGTCTGGTATGCGCTTGCCGGTTCCAGTCACACTGCGCCGACGTAAAGGATCGATCAATGCCTGAAAAAATCAACCTGGATACCCCCCCGGGCGATCCCTGTGCGCTGTTCGATGCCTGGTTCGCGGAAGCAACCGCCAGCGAAGCCAGCGACCCCAACGCCATGACGGTCGCCACCGCCACACCAGCCGGCCGGCCGGCGGCGCGCATCCTGTTGCTGAAGGGCCGCGACAGCCGGGGCTTCGTCTTCTTCACCAACATCGAAAGCCGCAAGGCCGACGAGCTCACCGCCAATCCGCGGGTGGCGCTGCTGTTCCACTGGAAGTCGCTGCAGCGGCAGGTCCGCATCGAGGGCCCGGTCGAGCGGGTCACCGATGCGGAGGCCGACGCCTATTACGCCACCCGCGCCCGGGTTTCCCGGCTCGGCGCCTGGGCGTCCGAGCAGTCCCGCCCGCTCGCCGCCCGCAACGTCCTGGAGGCCAGGGTGGCCGAATTCGACGCCAAATTCCCCGGCGAGGCGATCCCCCGCCCGCCGCACTGGGGCGGATATCGCTGCCTGCCCGAGCATTTCGAGTTCTGGCAGGAACGCCCCTTCCGCCTGCATGACCGGGTGACATACACGCCCCGGGGCACGCCCCAGGGCACGCCCGATAGCGCCGGTTGGAGCATCGTGCGGCTGTATCCCTAGCCGAAGATGGCCATCCCCGGCGCCCAGCAGGAGGTCGCGTCCTTCCTCGCCGGCCTGGCCGGTTCGGCGCCGGTGGAAACCCATATCTCGCTGGTTTTCCTGGGGCCCGACACGGCCTGGAAGATGAAGAAGGCGGTGACGCTGTCCTTCCTCGATTTCTCGACCATCGAGGCGCGTCGCCGCTTCTGCCTGCGCGAGCTGGAACTCAACGCCCCGGCCGCCGCCGGCCTGTATCGCGATGTCGTGCCGGTCGTCCGCGGGAAGGACGGCACGCTGCGCCTTGGCACGACACTTGAGGCTGCCGGCGCGGTGGACTGGGTGCTGCGCATGGCGCGGGTGCCCGCGGAGGATTTCCTCGACCGGATCGTCGCCCGCGGCGCGCTCGATCCGGCGCTGCTGGACGGCATGGCCGACACGGTCGCCGCCTATCACCAGGGCCTGCCCCCGATCCGGGCCGGCGCGCCCGCCGCGGCGATGCGCCAGGTGCTCGCCGGCAACCTGCGCGCCGCGCGGGGTGCGGGGATGGACCCGACCGCGCTTGCCGCCTGGCAGGCCGCCATGGCACCGGCGATCGACGCCCTCGCGCCCTGGTTCGACCGGCGCGGCGCGGACGGCCATGTCCGGCGCGCGCATGGCGACCTGCATCTGGGCAATCTCTGCCTCTGGCAGGGCCGGCCGGTGCCGTTCGACGCGCTGGAATTCGACGAGAACCTGGCCACCATCGACCTCGGTTACGACCTCGCCTTCCTGTTGATGGACCTGGATCAACGCGTCGGCCGCGCCGCCGCCAACCGGGTGCTGAACCGCTACGTGGCGCGCACCGGCGACGCGGAGCTGCTGCGCGGCCTGCCGGTGTTCCTGTCGATGCGCGCCATCATCCGCGCCCATGTGGAAGCCGCGCGCGGCGATCTTGCCCTGTCCGGAGCCTATCTGGCCGCCGCCAACGCCTATCTGCGCCCCTCCACGCCGGTGATCATCGCTGTCGGCGGCCTGCAGGGCACCGGCAAGTCCACGCTCGCCCGGGCTTTGGCCCCCGAGCTCGGCGCGGCGCCCGGCGCGCTGATCGCGCGCAGCGACGAGATCCGCAAGCGCCTGCACGGCGTCGCCCCGGAAGCGACGCTCCCCGCGGATGCCTATGGCGAGGCAGCCAGCGCCGAGGTCTTCGCCGAGATTGCCCGCCAGGCCGGGACCGCCGCGCGCGCCGGCCACGCCGTCATCGCCGATGCCACCTTCATCGATCCCCGCCACCGTGCCGCCTTGCGCGACGCCGCCGCTTCCGCCGGGGTTCGCTTCCTCGGCCTCTGGCTGGAAGCACCGCTCGACCTGCTCGCCGCCCGCGTCGCCGCGCGGCTGGCCGCGCCGGGAAACGACGCGTCGGACGCCACGCCGGCGGTGCTGCAGGCCGCCGCGCAGCTCGCCCAATGCCCGGGCGGGCGACTGGACGGCCATTCCCGCGCTCGACCGCGACACCGCGCTGGCCGCGGCGCGCAGGGCTGTCATTTCGTTGTCCGGCATGTGCTAGGCTTCGCGCGCCCGGCTTATGCACCGGGCTAGAAACGGGCTGACCAACAACACGACCGACAACGAAGGAGCCTGACCATGGCCATCCGCAAAATCCTGCTGCCGTTGACCGGAACCGCCGCCGGCGAAGCGGCGCTGACCACCGCCCTGATGGCCGCCCGGATCTGGAACGCGCATGTCACCGCGATGCATGTCCGGGTCGACAGCCGCGACGTCGCCCCCCTGGCCGGCGAAGGCCTGTCGGGCGCGATGATCGAGGAAATGATGAGCGCCACGGAAAAGGAAAGCGGCGACCGCGCCAACGCCGTGCGCAACATGTTCGAGCATTTCGTCGCCGCGCAGCACGTCGAGGTGGCCGAGGCCCGGCCGAACGCCGGGACCGCCACCGCCAGCTTCGCCTCCGTCACCGGCCGGGAGGAAGACCTGGTGGCCCAGCAGGCGCGCCTGGCGGATCTGACCGTGGTGCCGCATCCGGAAGCGGGGGAGGACGTCTCTTCCTCCGACGCACTGCACGCCGTGCTGTTCGACAGCGGCCGCCCGGTGCTGATCGCGCCGCACGCCGCCCCGACCACGCTCGGCACGCGCATCTGCCTGGGCTGGAACGGCACCGCCGAATCGGCTTCCGCCGTGCTCGCCGCCTTGCCCTGGCTGCAGCGGGCCGAAGCCGTGCGCATCCTGTTCGCCGAGGGATACCAGCGCCGCGGCCCCGGCGCGCAGGATCTGGCCGCCTATCTGCTGCTGCACGGCGTGCGGGCGGAGCCGGTGACGTTCCAGGGCGTCGGCAACTCCGTCGGTGCCGGAATGCTCTCGGTGGCCAGGGATTTCCGCTGCGACCTGCTGGCGATGGGCGCCTATTCGCACTCCCGCCTGCGCCAGCTGATCCTCGGCGGCGTGACCCGCCACGTGCTGGAACACGCCACCATCCCGGTCATGATGTGCCGCTGATGCCGGCCGCCTGAAACCAGGAGCCGCAGGGCCCGGGGGAAGCAGCCCCCGGGCCCGGATTTTCCCCGCGGATTATTTCGTTTGGCGTTATTTTTTCTCGGCGGCCACGTGGTGATAGCCACGGCCGTAATAGATCAGCCCCTCATGCGCGTCGCCGGTGCGGATCGCCTCCACCGTGCAGAAGAACACCGTGTGCGTGCCGACCTCCGCCTGGTCGGTGATGGTGCAATCAAACGCAACCACCGCCTCGTCCAGCACCGGCGAGCCGGTCTGCAGCGTGTGCCAGGTGTGGCCCTCGAACCGGGCCTCCATCGTATGCTCGGTCATGCCGGCGAATACCGGCGACAGGCCCTTCTGCGCCGGCGTCAGCGTGTTCACGCACAGCACGCCGTTCGCCTTCAGCGGCGGGTAGGAATCATTGGTCCGGTTGGCGCAGACCAGCAGCGTCGGCGGCGAGTCGGTCACGCTGCACACGGCGGAGGCGGTGAAACCGGCGCGTCCGCCCGGACCGTCGGTGGTGATCACGTTCACGGCCGCGCCCAGGCGGGACATGGCATCTCTGTAGGCGGCTTGATTGACGGGCACGGCTCCCCCCGAGGTTTGGTCTCCAGGAACATAGTTATGGCCCAGGAGCGCGTGAAGGCCCAGCCGGCGCGGCGGCGGTGCGATTGCCGGCTTGCGAGCCGTTTCCATCTTGCCCATGCTGCACTGCAAGATGACAGAAGGGACCGGCGATGGATGATTTCCTGGCACGCACCGAGGCGATGATCGCCGCCTGGCACGGGGTGCAGGCGCCCAACGAGGCCGGCAGGCGCATGGCCGCCGATCTCGTCAGCACCATCCGGGCCTTCGAGAAGCTGCGCGGCACGATGCGGTTCGAGGAGGAGCCGGCCAGCTTCGAACTGGCGCTGCAGCAGACCAAGGAGCCCACGCCATGACCGATACCATGACCGATCTGGCGGAACTGTCCCTGGTCGCGGCGGCCGAGGCCGTCGCTTCCGGCCAGGCGACGTCGCGCGAACTGCTCGATGCCTGCTGGAAGAATATCGAGCGCGCCGACCCCGCGGTGAACGCCACCATCTGGCTGGATCGCGAGCAGGCCGAACGCGACGCCGCGGCGGCGGATGCGGCGGTGCGGGCGAAAACCCCGCTCGGCGTGCTGCACGGCGTGCCGATGGCGCACAAGGACATGTACTACCAGGCCGGTCGGCCCTGCACCTGCGGCTCGAAGATCCGGCGCGATTTCGTACCCACCTATACCTCCACCGCGATCGCCCGCCTGCACGCGGCCGGCGCCTATGCGTTCGGCGGCCTGAACCTGGCGGAATTCGCCCAGGCCCCCACCGGCCACAACGTCCATTTCGGCGACTGCCACAATCCCTGGAACCTGCCCTACATCCCCGGCGGTTCCTCCTCCGGCTCTGGCGCCGCGGTGGCCTCGCGCATGACCTATGGCGCGCTCGGTTCGGACACCGGCGGCTCGATCCGCCTGCCGGCCGCCTGCTGCGGGGTGACCGGGATCAAGCCGACGCAGACCCGCGTCAGCCGCTACGGCGCCATGCCGCTTTCCTTCTCGCATGACAATGTCGGCCCGCTGGCGCGCACCGCGCGCGACTGCGCCCGGCTGCTCGGCGTGATCGCCGGGCACGACCCGAACGACGCGACCAGCTCGCGCGAGCCGGTGGCGGATTACGAGGCGATGCTGGACGGCGACATCCGTGGCCTGCGCATCGGCATCGCCACCACCTGGTTCCTCGACGACGCGGCCCCGCCGATCGTCGCCGCCATCGAGGCGGCCTGCGCCGTGCTGGCCGCGCGCGGCGCCATCGTCAGCCGCATCGCGCTGCCGTTGATGGATGCGATCGGCACCTATGGCGGCATCGTCTCGCGCGTGGAGGGGGCCACGATCCATTCGGAATGGATGCGCGAGCACCCCGGCGACTACGCCCCGTTCCTGGCCGGGCGCATGTATCCGGGCTTCGCCATCCCCGCGACCTATTACGTGGAAACGCTGTCCCGCCGCGGGCCGATCCTGAAGGCGTTCTGCGACGACGTGTTTTCCCGGGTGGACGTCATCGCCACGCCGACGATCCGCACCTTGCTGCCCACGCTGGCGGAAACCGATATCGACCACGGCCCGCCCGGCACGGAAAAGAAGTTTCTGGCGGTATCGATCAATTGTCGCCCGTTCAACTATCTCGGCCTGCCCGCGGTCAGCGTGCCCTGCGGGTTCGATCCGAACGGACTGCCCATCGGCCTGCAGCTCGCCGGCCGGCCGTTCGCGGAGGGCCGCATCCTCAAGGTCGCCGACGCCTATCAGCGCGACACCGACTTCCACACCCGCCGGCCGCCGGTACTGACGCAAACGGCGCTGGCGCAATGAGCCGTGCGAAGATCGCCTTCATCGGCACCGGCGGCACCATCGCATCCGTCGGTGCCGGGCCGCTGGACACCCAGGACTACAGCGCCACCGGCCAGGTGATGCAGGCGGCGGAGTTGCTCGCGCGGTTTCCCGAAACCGCCGAGGCCGCCGATGTGTTCGCCGTGCCCTACAGCAATGTCGTCAGCCCGCGCATCGGCTATGCCGACTGGAAGGTCCTGCGCGAGATCTGCCACCGCCTGGTGCGGGAACAGCCGGATCTCGCCGGCATCGTCATCGGCCACGGCACCGCGACGCTGGAGGAGACGGCGTATTTCCTCAACCTGACGCTGCGCATCGCCATTCCCGTGGTGATCGTCGGCGCGCAGCGGCCATCGAGTGCGCTGTCCAGCGATGCCGGCCTCAATCTGGTCGATGCCATCCGGGTCGCCGCCGATCCGGCCTCGCGCGGCATGGGCGTGCTGGTGGTGCTGAACGACGAGATCCATGGCGCGCGGGACGTCACGAAAACCTCCACTTCCCGGCTGCAGACTTTCCGCGCCGCGGATTTCGGCGCGCTCGGCCATGTCGACAGCGACGCGGTGGCGTTCTACCGCCGGCCGCTGCGCCGCCATGCCCCGGACACCGAGTTCGACATCGACGGCCTGGCCGCCCTGCCCCGCGTCGACATCGCCCTGTCGCACACCGATGCCGACGGCACCGCCATCCGCGCCTTCATGGCCGCCGGCGCGCGCGGCATCGTCACCGCCGGCTTCGCCCCCGGCCTCGGCACGCCGGCGGAAACCGATGCGCTGCGCGAGGCGGTGGCGGAGGGCATCGTCGTCGTGCAGAGCACGCGCGCCGGCAGCGGCCGGGTATTCGCCAGCACCCGGCTGCGCGAATGGGGTTTCGTGGTCGCCGACAACCTGCTGCCGCAGAAGGCCCGGCTGCTGCTGGCGCTGGCCCTGACCCGCACCACGGACCGCGCCGAGATCCAACGCATGTTCCGCACCTACTGAGGCGGCCGGTGGACATCTACCATGTCTGGTGCGACCTGCAGCCGGGGGCCAGCGATCTGGAGTTCAGCCGCAAGCTCAATGCCTATCTGGGCCATCTCCGGGCCGAGGGACTGATCGAGGCCTGGCGCCTGACCCGGCGCAAGCTCGGCCTGTCGCCGCCGGGCATGGGCGAGTTCCATATCCTGATCGAGGTGAAGAACCTCGCCCAGCTCGAAGACGCCTTCCAGCGCGCCTCCGCCCGGCGGGAGCCGGTGGAAGAGTTTCATTTCGGTGCGAATTCCCTGGTCCGCAACGCCGTGTTCGCGCTTTATCGGGATTTCCCCGACCCTCACCGCCATGTCGGGGAAGAACGTTTCTAGGGCCTAATCGCTGCCGACACGCGCCTTGACTTGCCGCCCGCTCCGGCAAGCTCGCTGGGATCGAAGCAACCCGGAGATGGGCAGCTCCCCGGCTTGTCTGATCCCAGCCCTCGCTTCGTCCGCCCGGCCGGGGTCAACCCGCGCGCAGCGCCCGGCCGCTTGGCCGGCTCGGGCCAAATGGGGTCGACGTTCGCCGGACGGGCGGACGCAAGCACAATCACGAATCAGACAGGCGCAACACGCGCGATAGGACAGTCCCTACGCACTTCGCTGCGTCGCGGCATCCCGCGCCGCTGCCTTCGGTGCCGCGAAGAAATTCTCCGGGCCCGGAAAGCTCTGGGCGCGAACCTCCGCCGCATAGGAAGCGGCCGCGGCGGTCACCGCGTCGCCGAGCTCGGCATAGCGCTTGACGAAGCGCGGGGTGAATTTGCCGAACAGGCCAAGCAGATCATCCGTCACCAGGATCTGTCCGTCGCAGGCGGGCGAGCCGCCGATGCCGATCACCGGCACCGGCAGTTCCGCGGTCAGATCGCGCGCCAACGGCTCCAGCACGGCCTCGATCACCACCGAGAAGGCGCCGGCTTCGGTGACGGCCTTTGCGTCGTCGCGGATCTTGGCACTCTCGGCATCGCTGCGGCCGCGAGAACGATAGCCGCCGAGCGCATTCACCGCCTGCGGCGTCAGCCCGACATGCCCCATGACCGGGATGCCACGCTGGCTGAGGAAGGCGACGGTTTCCGCCATCTCGACACCGCCCTCGAGCTTGACGGCGGCGCAGCCGGTTTCGGCCATGACCCGTGCCGCCGCCTCGAACGCCGCGGCGGGCGAGGCCTGATAGCTGCCGAACGGCAGATCGACGACGATCAAGGCCTGCTTCGTGTGCCGCACCACGGCGCTGCCATGGGCGATCATCATGTCCAGCGTCACCGGCAGCGTGCTGTCGAAGCCGTAGATCACCATGCCGAGACTGTCGCCGACCAGCAGCATGTCGACCTGCTGGTCGAGCAGCCGCGCCATCGGGGCGGTATAGGCCGTCAGGCAGACCAGCTTCTCGCCACCCTTGCGGGCGGCGAATTGCGGAACCGACATGCGCCTGATTTCACGTGCGACACTCAAGATTTCTTCCCCCGTCCTCTGGTCCGGCGATCCCGTGCCCAGGCAATTCCGCCCAGCGCGACAGGCTGCGTGAACAGCCGGTAATTTACGGGATCGCTGCTCCGGTCAGGCTATCAGGATGTGGCGACGAGGTCGACGCAGGCCGGCGGAGGACGGGTCAGGCCGCCACCAGCTTCACAACCTTGGCCGCCGGCTCCTCGTGGAACTCGTCCTCGGTCACGCCGTAGATCTCGAATACCCGCGCCGGCGTCAGCTCGTGCGGCAGGCCGTCGAACATCACCCTGCCCGCCTGCATCGCGACGATCCGGTCGCAATAGGCGCGGGCGGTGTCCAGATGATGCAGATTGACCAGCACCGTGAGCCCATCCTCCCGGTTCACCGTGCGCAGCGCGTCCATCACCACTCGCGCGTTATGCGGGTCCAGGCTGGCGATCGGCTCGTCGGCCAGCAGCAGGCGCGGTTCCTGCAGCAGCGCCCGGCAGATCGCCACCCGCTGCTGCTGCCCGCCCGACAGCGTGCCGGCGCGCTGCAATGCCGTGTCCGCGAGGCCGAAGCGTTCCAGCGCCTGCACCGCCATGGCGCGCTCGGCCGCGGTGAACAGCCCGAACAGGCTCGGCAGCGTGGCGCGGTGGTTCAGCCGGCCGATCAGCGCATTGGTCAGCACGTCCAGCCGCGGCACCAGGTTGAACTGCTGGAAGATCATGGCGCAATTGGCCCGCCAGTCGCGCAGCGCGCGGCCCTTCAGCGCGGTGACATCGGTTGCGCCATAGCGAATGCTGCCGGCCGAGGGCGCCTGCAGACGGTTGATCATGCGCAGCAGCGTGGATTTGCCGGCCCCGGACCGGCCGATCACGCCCAGTAGCTGCCCAGCCGGTACGTCGAGGTCGACTGCATCCACGGCGACCACCGCGCCGAACCGGCACGTCAGGCCCCTGATCTGCAGCCCTGCCCCGTCCGTCATGCACAATCCTTCCCGGCGCCCGTCAGCGATATGGCGAATTCCTACAGGGACAGCCTGAGATTTACATGATGTTTGCGTGACAACAAGCAAAACCGCCGGCATAATCCCGGCGGATCCTGGTAAGCTTTAGTCGCCCTGGCCGGCGAGGACATTGATTTGGGTCAATGCCTTTCGCAGCCGTAATCGTGTTTTGTATTCGCTGCCCGACGATCACGGCCCGCCCTGGGGCGGGCGTCTCGGCAGCCGAGCAGCAACCGCGGGACAATTGCCCATGTCGTCTTGGACCGGCTTCGGCCCCTTTCAGCAGGTACTGGATCGATGCCTGTCAGCGCTCGATCCTGCTCCTCGATCTGCTGCGCGAGCGCGGCAACATCTATCGCGAGCACAACGCGAGCCAGGCGCCGCATGTCCTCAATTTCCAGGCCGAGCTCGTGCGCGACGGCCGCACGCTGGCGCGGCCGGTGAATTACGGCCTGGTGCGCATCCTCCCTCCCGCCGGCGTGAAGACAGATCCGGCCAAGCCGCCGTTCATCGTCGTCGATCCCCGCGCCGGCCATGGTCCGGGGATCGGCGGAATGAAGCAGGAAAGCGAAATCGGCGTCGCCCTGGCCGCCGGTCATCCCTGCTACTTCGTCGGTTTCCTGCCGGAACCGGTGCCGGGACAGACGATCGAGGATGTCTGCCACGCCGAAGCGGCGTTCGTGGAGGAGGTCGCGGCCCGGCATCCGGACGCCGAGGGCAAGCCGGTGATCATCGCCAATTGCCAGGCCGGCTGGCAGATCATGATGATGGCGGCGATCCGCCCGGAGCTCACGGGCCCGATCCTGCTCGCGGGCACGCCGTTGTCCTACTGGGCGGGGGTTCGCGGCAAGAACCCGCTGCGCTATCTCGGCGGCGTGCTCGGGGGCACCTGGATGACCGCGCTCGCCGGCGATCTCGGCCACGGCATCTTCGACGGCGCCGATCTGGTGGCCAATTTCGAATCCATGAACCCCGCCAACACCTATTGGCAGAAGGTCTACAACGTCTATTCCAAGGTCGACACGGAAGCGGCCCGGTTCCTCGATTTCGAGACCTGGTGGGGCAGCCCCGTCCTGCTGAACGCCGGGGAAATGCAGTGGATCGCCGACAATCTGTTCGTCGGCAACAAGCTTGCCACCGGCGAGATCCGGACCTCGGAAGGCCTGCGCGTGGATCTGCGCAACATCCAGTCGCCGATCATCGTGTTCTGCTCCTGGGGCGACGACATCACGCCGCCGCAGCAGGCGCTGGGCTGGATCACCGATCTGTACAACCACGAGAGCGAGATCGTCGCGAACGGGCAGACCATCGTCTATACCATGCATCAGAGCATCGGCCATCTCGGCATCTTCGTGTCCGGCAAGGTTGCCAGCAAGGAGCATGGCGAGTTTGTGCAATGCATGGACATGATCGCCCTGATGCCCCCCGGGCTGTACCAGGCAGTGATCGACGAGGTGGCCCCGGATACCGCGAACCCGGAACTGATCCTGAGCAAGTACCTGTTCCGCCTGGAGGCGCGAACCCTGGACGACATCCGCGCGCTTGGCGGCAACGACGCCGAGGACGAACGGCGCTTCGCCACCGCGGCACGCGTCTCCGAGATCAACCAGGGCCTGTACCGGACTCTGGCCGCGCCGGCGATCCGGGCGATGACGACCGAGCCGATGGCGCAAGCCATGCGCCGGCAGCACCCGAACCGGCTGCGCTTCGCCATGTTCTCCGACGAGAACCCGATGATGCGGCCAGTGCAGGAAATGGCGGCGGCGGTTCGCGCCGCGCGCCAGAAGGTGGACGCGGACAACCCGTTGTTCGCCCTGGAAAAGACCATGTCCTCTGCGATCGTGAGCTGGCTCCAGGCCTACGGCAACGCGCGCGACGCGATGACCGAAGCGATGTTCCTGAACACCTACGGCTCCCCCCTGCTGCAGGCGATGGTCGGCCTGGGTCCGCAGGTACCGCCCGCGCGACAGCATATCGAGCGCGACCTGGCGCGGGAGGCGACCGAGGCCAGGATGCGTTCGGAACTGGAGCGGCAATTCGAGACCGGCGGCCTGATGCAGGCGATGCTGCGGGCGCTGGTCTATGTGCGCCTGCCGGAAGCCAGCGCCGACGAGCGGGGCTTCGCGATGATGAAGGCCATCCGCGCCGCCCAGCCTGTGGAGAAGCGCATGACCCTGGGGCAGTTCAAGGAGATCCTGAAGGAACAGTTCCTGCTGGTCAGGCTGGACGCCAAACGGGCGATCCAGGCGATCCCCAAACTGCTGCCGCAGTCGATCGAGGATCGACAGGCCGCGCTGGAGGCCCTGCGCCGCGTGGTCACGGCGCCGGGGGCGCTGACCGAGGAAAGCCAGCGCCGCCTGGCCGAGGTCGAAGCATTGTTCGATGGGAAGGCGGTTGTCCCGGCGAAGGGAAAAGCCGCGCATGTCTGAACTGAAAATCCGCCCGGACAGCCATCCGCACGAAAAATATGAGCGCCTGATCCAGGCCGCGCAGCGCCATCCCCCGATCCCGACCGCCGTCGCACATCCCTGCGACGACGCTTCCTTGGAAAGCGCGATCGAGGCAGCGAAGCTCGGCCTGATCGTTCCGGTTCTGGTCGGCCCGCCCGCGCGCATCCGCGACGTCGCGGCGCGCGGGTCCCACGATATCTCCGGGCTGGAAATCGTCGGATCCGCCTACAGCCAAGACTCGGCGACGAAAGCGGTGGGGCTGGTGACCTGCGGCCGTGCCGAGGCCTTGATGAAGGGCAGCCTGCATACCGACGAGCTGATGGGCGCGGTGGTAGCCCGCGAAGGCGGCATCCGCACCGCCCGGCGCATCAGCCATTGCTTCGTCATGGACGTGCCCGGCCATGCCACCCCGCTGATCATCACCGACGCCGCCGTGAACATCGCCCCCACGCTGGAGGAGAAGGTCGATATCGTGCAGAACGCGATCGACCTGGCGCACGCGATGGGGATCACCGAGGTGCGCGTGGCGATCCTGAGCGCGATGGAGATGGTCAATCCCAAGGTGGCCTCGACGATCGAGGCCGCGGCGCTGTGCAAGATGGCGGATCGCGGCCAGATCACCGGCGCGGTGCTGGATGGTCCGCTGGCGCTGGACAACGCGATCAGCCCGGAAGCGGCCGCGATCAAGCACATCGTCTCCCCGGTCGCGGGCCAGGCCAATGTGCTGGTCGTGCCGGACCTGGAAGCCGGCAACATGCTCGCCAAGAGCCTGTCGTTCCTGGCCGGCGCCGATGCCGCGGGCATTGTGCTGGGCGCGCGCGTGCCGATCATCCTGACCAGCCGCGCCGACAGTTTGCTCACCCGCCTCGCGTCCTGCGCCGTCGCCGTGCTGGTCGCCGCGGCGCGCCGCGCCAGCGCCGCCGCCGCCATCCGCTGAAGGAGCCGTCATGAGCGAGACCATCCGACCCGTACTGGCAGGCCAGAAGGCGCTGGTCGTCGGCGTCGCCAACGACCAGTCCATCGCCTATGGCTGCGCGAAGGCATTCCGGACGGCGGGCGCCGATCTTGCCATCACCTGGCTGAACGAGCGCGCCCGCCCGTACGTGGAGCCGCTGGCGCGGGAGTTGGAGGCGCCCATAACCGCGGCGATGGACGTATCGGTGCCCGGCGAACTGGAAGCCGTATTCGAAACGATCGGGTCGCGATGGGGCAAGCTGGACATCCTCGTCCATTCGATCGCGTTCGCGCCGAAGGACGATCTGCAGGGCGGATTGCTGAACTGCTCGGCCGAGGGGTTCGCCAAGGCGATGGATGTTTCGTGCCATTCCTTCGTTCGCATGGCGAAGCTCGCGGCGCCGCTGATGACAGATGGCGGGACGATGTTCGCCATGAGCTATTACGGCGCCAACCGGGTAGTGGCGAATTACAACGTCATGGGCCCGGTGAAGGCAGCCCTGGAAGCCGCCTGCCGGTACCTGGCATACGAGCTCGGCCCGCAAGGGATCCGCGTGCATGCGATCTCCCCGGGCCCGCTGAAGACCCGCGCCGCGTCCGGCCTGAAGGATTTCGAATTGCTGCTGAACGAGGCCGCCCACAAGGCGCCGCTCGGAGAGCTGGTGGACATCATGGATGTCGGGTTCGCCTGCGCCTATCTCGCCACGCCGTTCGCCCGGCGCATCACCGGCGGAACCGTGTATGTCGATGGCGGGGCCAACATCGTTGCCTGATCATCGCCGCGCCATTCGGCGCCCGTTGCATCTGCAACAAGAACAGCCCGTTGCGGCCGCAACAAAGGAAGCATGACCCCATGACAGGCTGCATTGCCGTTCTCAATGCCGGATCCTCCAGCATCAAATTCGCTCTCTATGAGGCAGATTCCAGGGCCGTGCTGTTCCGCGGCAAGCTCGAGGAAATCGGCCGGACACCCCGCCTGAAGGTTGCGAACGCGCGAGGGGAGAGCGTGGTGGAGCGGAACTGGCCCGACGGGCTGGACCACGCGGGCGCCACGCACGAAATCCTCCGGACCGGCATCGAGCTGATCAGCGGCACGCGCGTAATGGCGATCGGGCATCGCGTGGTGCATGGCGGAACCGAGTTCGGACAGCCGGTCCGGATCGACGCCGCGGTGATGGCCGCGCTCACCCGGCTGATACCGCTGGCCCCGCTGCACCAGCCGCATAATCTCGCGCCCATCCGCGCGATCGCGGAGGCGGTGCCGGACATGCCGCAGGTCGCCTGCTTCGATACCGCATTTCATCGCAGCCAGACGCGCGTGGCGCAGTCATTCGCGCTGCCCCGGCGCTTCGCCGACGAAGGCGTGCGGCGCTACGGCTTTCATGGCCTGTCCTATGAGTTCATCGCCTCCCGGCTGCCGCAGATCGCCGCCGGGATCGCCGACAAGCGCGTGGTGATCGGCCATCTCGGCAACGGCGCCAGCCTCTGCGCGGTGCATGGCGGGCGCAGCGTGGCGAGCACGATGGGCTTCACCGCCGTCGAAGGGCTGATGATGGGCACGCGATGCGGCGCGCTGGATCCGGGGGTGCTGCTGTACCTCATGGACGAACACAAGATGGACGCGCGCGCCATCGAAGATCTGCTTTATCGCCAATCCGGCCTGCTCGGCGTGTCCGGCATCTCGTCGGACATGCGCACCTTGCGCGCCTCCGCCGATCCGGCGGCCAGGGAAGCGACCGCGCTGTTCGTCTACCGGATCGTCCGGGAAATCGGCTCCCTCGCCGCCGCCCTGGGGGGTCTCGACGGCATCGTCTTCACCGGCGGCATCGGCGAAAACGACGCCGCGACACGGGCGGAAGTGGCGGCCGGGTGCGGCTGGCTTGGGGTCGAGCTGGACGCGGCGCGCAATGCGCGCGGCGAGAGCCGGATCAGCGCCGACGGCTCCGCCGTGTCGGCCTGGGTGATCCCGACCGACGAGGAACGGATGATCCTGAACCATACGCAGGAGGTGCTGCGACTGGGCTCATGCGGATGAGGCGTTCGCTCCCCCATGCTTGCGCGATAGACCCAGGCCTTGCCGGTCTTCCTGCAGGGCGGCGATCCGGTCCTGGTCATCGAACGCCGAGCGGCGAACGATGGTGTCGAGATGGTTCATGTATTGCCGCACCGCATCCCGCCGGTCTGCCCGCTCGACGGTATCGATGAGCCCCGACAGCGCCGAGCGCAAGCGCCGGGCCACCTGCACCGAGGTCGCGCCGAACTGGCGGATCTCATCGAATGACAGCGCCAGATAATCCCGCCAGGTCGGCATCGGCACGATCAGCCGGAGCGCTCCGTCCGCATCGCAAACTCGTCCGGTATCGAGTTCCACGCGCCCGAGCCGGCGCAGCAGATCCTCGATCTGATCGAGCGCCTGCACCGCCGTCGTCGGATCGTTGACCGCCGGCGACAAGGCGCGGATCGCGATGTCCACCAGCAGGCGCAGCGCGTATTTCGGGTCCTGTTCGAAGGTGCGCGCATCCGCCAGGTGAACGGCACGCAGCAGCGCTGCCTCGGGCAATCGCATGACCGTGCCGTGCACGCGCAGCAGCACGGTATTCTCCAGCAACGTATCGCCCACGGCGCATTCGATCACCACGACCGCGCCGGCCGATCGGGCCTGCCGGACCAGGCTGGCGATATCGAACCTGGCGATCACCCGCGGCCGGCCGGAATAGGTGAGGATCTGGGTAGCCGGACCCAGCGCCGGATGCGCATCGGCATCGATGCTCCGGCGGGGAACCGTCGTGTTGGCGGCAGGAAACATGGCTTGAATGACAGCCCGGCCTTTGGCACCGACAAGCTGCAGCACGCTCTGGATCTGCAGGCTGTTGAGGCTCTGGATCAGCTTGGCAAACGCCAGCATGCTGATAATCAGCAGGACGATCACCAGCAGGGTGGAGAAGAACGGCACCGTGCCCGAGCCGTGCCGATCGGTCCAGCTCAGAGCCACCAGAGAATAGGCGAAGGTCGCAAAGAAGACCCCCAGCGTATGAAACAATGTCGGATCGCTGGCGAACATGCTGACCAGCCGCGGGGAATAGGCAACGGCGCTGAACTGCACCGTCACGAAGGCAATGGCGAACACGATGCCGGTCAGCGCCATCATGCCGGAACTGACCGAGGAGAAGAACGCCAGCGCCGAGCCCACGGACATGCCATGCGAGGTACTCGGCGAGATACGCGCTCTCCAGCCGCGGCAGGAAGAAGCCGCCGGTGATGCTCACGAGGGTATACACCGCCGGAATCATCCACAGCCGCATCGGGTTGACGTATTTCATTCCGGCCAGCCCGCGGTCATGGGCGATGGCAACGGCTCACCCGGACGGGTGGATGCGGGTGATCTTGGACCCTTCGATACCCAACCCGGCCATCAGGCCGTGCTGGCCGAACGGGATCGCATACACATCCTGGGTCAGCGTGGTGCTGGTCAGGCTGGCGGCCTTGCCCTGGTCCAGCACGACCACGCTCGGGCCGGAGCCGATCGTCCAGCCGTCGCTGTCCGAGAGATACTGCAACGCGGCATCGGTCATGAAGAACAGCGCGTAGCTGAAACGTTGCCCGCCCGCCTGCAGGCCGAACGACGCCGCCGAGATGTTGTAGTACCCGGCGCTCTTGCCGCCCTTGATGAGCACGCCGTCGCCCGTCTGCGCCCCGATCATGAAGCCGGCCTTGAGGATGCCGGGAAACACCAGGATAGCCTTGGCGCGCTTGCCGAGCTCGCGCGCCTTGGGCTGGGTCGAGTAAAGGCTTTGTAGCGCCCGGTCGGCATCCTGACGGATCTTGCGCGCGGAAGCGGCCAGCGCGCCGGCCGGCCGCACCACCACCGCCCCTGCCAGAGCCGTCAGGCCAACGAGCACGGAGCGTCTGGTCTCGGTCATGTTCAGTCTCCTGGATCGAACGCACGAAAGGAAGGGATCAGCCCCGCGGCCATTGCAGCACGGGCACGAGCCGGTACGGATAGTCCGGCTCCTTGTAGCCATGCGGCTTCTGCCGCTTCGGCAGCTTCACCTTGTCCCGCGGCAACTGCTGGTAGGGGATGTGGCTGAGAAGGTGGGTTATGATGTTCAGCCGGGCCCGCTTCTTGTCGTCCGAATGCACGACGAACCATGGCGCCCAGGAGGTGTCGCTGGCCAGGAACATCTCATCGCGGGCAAGGGAATAATCGTACCACCGGCTGTAGGATTTCAGGTCCATCGGCGACAGCTTCCAGATCTTCCGGCCATCATCGATGCGGGCTTCCAGGCGGCGGGTCTGCTCGTCTTCGCTCACTTCCAGCCAGTATTTCACCAGGATGATACCGGATTCCACAATGGCCTTCTCGAACTCCGGAGTAATATCGAGGAACCGCTTCGCCTGCGCATCGGTGCAGAACCCCATCACCCGTTCGACGCCGGCACGGTTGTACCAGCTCCGGTCGAAGATCACGATCTCCCCGGCGGCGGGCAGATGCGCGACGTAGCGCTGGACGTACATCTGCGACTTCTCGCGCTCGGTCGGCGCCGGGAGGGCGACGACGCGAAACACCCGCGGGCTGACCCGTTCGGTGATCGCCTTGATCACCCCGCCCTTGCCCGCACCGTCCCGCCCCTCGAACACGATGCAGACCTTCATGCCGGTGTGCACGACCCATTGCTGCAGCTGGACCAGTTCGACATGCAGCCGGGCCAGTTCGCGCTCGTAATCCTTCAATTTGAGCTTGCCGCCCGCTGCCGGAAGATCCTGGCTTTCGCCGTTCGCAGCCTTGTCCGACTTGTTCACGCTGACCGTCCTTCTTCCAAGTATTCCGGCGCCCGCCCTGTTCCGCGGCACGCCGGGCAGCAGGATCGCATCCGCTAGGCCGGGCCCTCCATGGCGCTCTTGGGCCAGGAGAAGAACAGGCCGACATCACCCGGCTTGCCGTCCACGTAGTTGATGATGCGCACCGAGAACTTGAACCCGCCCGGCTCCAGGTTCTGCTTCCAGTATTCGTAGACCGGGCGCGCCCCGCGCGGCATGGTTGCCAGCCACGCCGGCTCCTGGGCCTCCGGCGCGTTCCGGTCCGGCTTGTTGATCGGCGGCGCATCCGCGTTGATGATGGCGCGGCCGCTATCGGTGCAGAAATCGCTGGGGAAGGACGTCAGCAACAGCTCCGTCTCGCCGCGATCGAAGGCACGCTTGATACGGTCCAGAACCACCTCGACATGCGCGTCCGTCAGTTGGAAATCCTCCAGGCGCTTCCTGAACTCCGCCAGTTCTTCCTCTTGCCTGCGCTTCAGCTGCTCCTCCGCCTGGCGCTCACGCTCGCGCCGGGCGTCGCGCTCGGCAAACAGCGCGCCCACCGAGAAGACCGGGCCCGATTTCTCCGACATGATGCCTCCCTCCGTTCGTCCCCGCCCTGGGGATCAAATCCGATCCGGATTAATTATCATACTAACCGGCAGCCGGCACCGTTGATCTGGGTCAATCGGGACGCCGGGCGCGCAAGAGCAGGATGGGCGCGGACAGAAGCGCCCATCCTGCTCTTGCCCCTTGTTGTACCGGGTAACTTTATCCATTCGGATGATTCCGTCTGAATGGATGCTGCTCTACCGCTTGCGGCTGCGCATCTGTTCCAGCGCATGGCCGATCATCCGCTTCGGCTCGTCGGTGCGGAAGGATTTGGCGAAGATCTCGATCCCCAATTGCACCGCCTCGCTCGCGGTGCGTTCCTCCCAGCCGGAGATCAGCTCCTTCTGCAGCCGGACCGCGTGCGGGCCGGCCGCGACGATGGAGGCGGCCAGACGTTCCACCGCCGCGTCCAGTTCCGCCGCCGGCACCAGCTCCTCCACCAATCCCCAGGCTTCGGCTTTCGCCGCCGGGATGTTCTCCCCGGTCAGCAGCAACTGGCGCGTGCGGCCCCAGCCGATCAGCTGCGGCAGCAGCGCCGCCTCCACCACGGAGGGGATGCCGATCTTCACCTCGGGCATGCCGAACACCGCATCCTCGGAAGCCACGCGCATATCGCAGGCGGCGGCGATCTCCAGTCCGGCGCCGAGCACGAAACCCTGGATGCGCGCGATCACCGGCACCGGGCAGCGGCGCAAGCAGTCGCAGGCGCGGTGCACGCCGGTGATGAACGCGGCGGCGCTGGATGCGTCCAGTTCGGCCAGGTCGCGCACATCCGCGCCGCCGATGAACGCCCGCTCCCCCGCGCCGCGCAGGATCACCACGCGCAGCCGATCGTCACGCCCCAGCGCCTCGATCGACGCGACCAGGGCCGCCGCCACCGGGCGCGACAGCGCGTTCAGCTTCGCCGCGTTGTCGATCGTCACGACGGCGACGCCGCGCTCGTCCATCGACACGTCCACCCAGGCTTTTTCCGTCATGACGCTGCTCGGTCCCCTACCCTGCCAATAACCGGCGCCAGGATCGCGCCAGGATGACGATTGGGCAATGGCACCCGTGCGCGGCCGGGCGCGCGGAAGATGGACGCGGCCACTCCGGAAGGTTAACTATTGGCAATAAGACCGTGCCGCCACCGATCCGCAACAAGAGCGGCCGCACGCAGGGGAGAGCAGACGATGATCCTTTCACGGCGCATCTCACGGCGCGGCCTCGTGACTTCCGGCCTGGCGCTGGCGACACCGGCGCTGATCGGGGTGGGACGGGCGCGGGCCGCGGATGTGCGCCGCCTCAGCCTCGGCTACGACCAGCCGCACACCACCGGCTATGGGATCGCCGGCGACATCTTCGCGGCCAGGCTCGACCAGCTCAGCAAAGGCACGCTCGCGATCGATCAGTACCCCGGCGCGCAGCTCGGCCAGGAACCGCAGATGCTGCAGAAGATCCGCACCGGCGATATCGACCTGATCTTTTCCGCCACCGCCAACGCCGCCACCCTCACGCCCCAGGCCGGCGTGTTCTCCATCCACTACATCTTCAACTCCGAACAGCATCTGCGCCGCGCCGTCGCCGACCCGGCAGTGCTCGGCACGCTGCGGGAAATGGTCGCGGCCACCGTCGAGGGCGCGCACATGCTGACCCTGTTCACGCTCGGGCTGCGTGACCTGTACGGCAGGAAGGAGGTGCACGGCGTCGCCGACGTGAAGGGCCTGAAGATCCGCGTCCAGGCCACCGCCACCGAGGACACGATGTTCCCCGCCTATGGCGCGCAGACCGTGCACATGCCGTTCGGCAACGTCTACACCTCGTTGCAGACGGGCGTGATCGACATGGCGGAGAACGGCATCTCGATCTACCAGCTCAACAAGCATTACGAAGTCGCCCCGGTGATGTCGCTGACCCAGCACGAGGCGAACTGCAACATGATGTGGATCAGCGACAAGCTGTGGAGCAGCCTGAGCGAGGAGCAGCGCGGCTGGGTGCAGGTCGCGGCCGACGAGGTCGCCAACACCCAGCCCGAGAAGGCGCTGGCGCTGGAGGCCGATGCGCTCGCGAAGCTGCAGAAGATCGGGGTGAAATTCGTCCTCGACGTGGACAAATCCGGCTTCATCCGGATCGCCGAGCCGATCCAGGACAAGATCGCCGGCGACCTCGGACCCTATGCGGCGAAGATCCTGCAGCAATGCCGGGCGGTTCATGCCTGATCGTGCCGGTCCCATCCCGCCGTGAGTGACACGCGCGACGTCGTCCAGCGCGCGAACCGGCACCTGAAATGGCCGGCGCTCGACCGGCTGGAATGGGCGCTGATGATGCTGTGCGGCGTCTGCCTGGTCGGGTTCTCCACCTCCGTCTTCCTGGACGTGTTCACCCGCGAGATCGGCCGGCCCTGGCTGTGGCTGCAGGAGGTGACGTCCACCTTCTTCACCTACGGCATCTTCATCGGCACCGCGGTGGCCACCCGCCGCAACGATCACCTGTACCTGACCGCGATGACGGAAGCGATGCATGGCAGGACCCGCGTGTTCTTCGAGGTGTTCAACCGGACCGTCGTGCTGCTGGTCGGGCTGGCGATGGTGGTGTTCGGCTGGCAGAATTTTCTCTCCGGCTTCGGCAGCTTCCGCATGCCGTCGATGACCCCGATCGCCTCGCTGTATGCCGCCATTCCGCTGGCGGGCATCCTGGTCGCGCTGTTCAGCCTGGAGCAGATCGTCAACGGCCTGCGCAACGGCTTCGAGCCCGATGACACGCGGGTGCAGCTCTAGGAATTGTCAAAAATGCTGGCCAACAGCGTGATCCTCTCGATCATGACGGTCCTGTTCCTCACGCTCGGCTATCTCGGCGTGCCCGTGGCGTTCGCGCTGATCGCCGGCGTGCTGGTCGGCACGGCGCTGACGCCGATCAGCTTCCAGTCGATGATCGGCCAGGTGTTCAACGGGATCGATTCCGAAGCGCTGATGGCGATCCCGTTCTTCCTGCTGGTCGGCGAGCTGATGACCTCGGCCAATGTGGTGATCCGCATCGCCGACCTGTCGCAGGCCATGGTCGGGCATATCCGCGGCGGCCTGGCGCAGGTCACCACGGTGTTCTCGATGTTCTTCTCCGGCATGTCCGGCTCGTCATCGGCCGATGTCGCCGTGCTCAGCCGCACCATGGCGCAGCCGATGGCGCGGGAGGGCTATCGCCCGGAATTCGTCGCCGCCCTGATCGCGGCCGCCTCCACCATCGCCGCGCTGGTGCCGCCGAGCATCATGGCCGTGGTCTATGGCGCGATCGGCAATGTCTCGATCGCCGGGCTGTTCCTGGGCGGGATCGTGCCGGGGCTGATGGTCGGCATCGGCCTGATGATCTACTGCTATTTCTTCGGCCCTGCCGGCCTGCGCCGGCCCCGCTCCAGCCTTCGCCAGTTCGCCACCGCCACCCGTGCGGCCGCCCTGCCGCTGATGATCCCGCTGATCCTGCTCGGCGGCATCATGACCGGCTGGTTCACCCCCACGGAAGCCGGGGTGATCGCCATCGCCTACATCCTGCTGGTGGTGATCCCGCTGCTCAACCCCGGCCATATGAAGCTGGTGCCGCTCGACTTCGTGCATGCCGGGCTGATCTACTCGCTGCCGATGATCACCATCGGCGCGGCATCCGCCTTCGGCTGGCTGCTGGCCTATCTGCGCGGGCCGATCGTGGTGGCCGGCTGGATCGGCGATTTCGCCGGCACCGATCCGCAGCTGATCATGTTCAGCCTGGTGCTGGTCTTCGTCATCGTCGGCGACTTCATCGAGCCGATCCCCGCGATCATCATCTTCATGCCGGTGGTGAATGCGTTGACCGATGCCGGCAACATCAACGGCGTGCACATGGGCGTGGTGCTGATCGTCACGCTGGCCTTCGGGCTGATCACCCCGCCGTACGGGCTGGCGCTGCTGATGGCATCGAAATTCGTCGGCGTCCGCTTCGCCACCGCCCTGAAGGCGTCGCTGCCGATCTACCTGATCTTCTTCGCCACCATCGCCTTCACGATCTTCTTCCCCGGCGTGGTGCTGTGGCTGCCGAAGCTGATGTTCCCGGAATCGGTCGGCTGCTTCAAGGCGCCTGGCGGCAGCGGCTATATCTGCCCCTGACCTGAATTTGCCCCTGACCGCCCTGAGGTTTGGTTCAGGCGGCGACGGCCGCCAGCGCCTGCGCGTCGTCATGGAAGATCGGCATCAGATCGGCGACGCCCGACACCCACAGCACCTTCTCCACCTCGGTCGTCGGCCGCAGCAGCACCATCTTGCCGCCGCGGCGCTGGATCGCCTTGGCGCCGATCAGCAGGGTGCGGATGCCGATGGAAGCGAGGAACCTGACCGCCGCCATGTCGACGATCACCGCCCGGTTGGCGCCGGCGAGCACGCTGAAGCGCATGTCGATCTCGGCCGCGCCGGCGATGTCCAGCCTGCCGTCGAGTATGGCCCGAACGATACCGCCATCCAGTTCCTCAACCGTCATTTCCATCGAACGCATCTCCCGCCGCTTGCGATGCCCACCCGGTGTGAGCGATTCCGAGGCCGTACCTATTGCTGTTTTGCCCGAATGGCTATCGCCGCGCCAGAGCCATGTCCCGCACGGCCGTCTATCAAATCGACCGGCGTTGGCGCAGGATGGCCACCCGACAGGGACCGAGGATGCCCCACGATATCGGCCTTCCCGGCGCCTTCGTTCGTCCCGTGCAAAGGATCGCTCCGCCCGTGCCGCTTGCGAATGCCCGATTGCTGATCGTCGATGACAACGCCGACAACCGCGACGTGCTGGCCCGCCGGCTGAAGCGCCTTGGCTACGAGAATGTCGCCTTCGCCGAGGATGGCATCGAGGCGATGGCGGCGATCGAGGCCGACAGCTTCGACGCGGTGCTGCTGGACGTGATGATGCCGCGGATGAACGGCATCGAGGTGCTGGAGACGCTGCGCACGCAAGGGCGGCTGGAGGAGACGCCGGTCATCATGATCTCGGCCTCCACCGAGCTCGACACTGTGGTCCGCTGCATCGAGCTCGGCGCCGAGGACTACCTGCCCAAGCCGTTCAACCCGATCCTGCTGCGCGCCCGCCTGGGCTCGGTGCTGGAAAAGCGCACGCTGCGGGCGGAGCTGCGCCGGCAACTGGATCGGCTGGAGCACGAGATGGCGGAGGCCAGGCACCAGCAGCTCAGCATGGTGCCGACCGAATTCCCCCGCTACGAACGCGTACGCGACGGCAGCCGGCTGATCGTGGAGACGCATGGCGCGATGCACCCGGCGCGGGAGGTGGGCGGCGATCTGTACGACTGCTTCGAGGCCGGAGCCGACACGCTCTGCTTCATCGTGGGCGACGTGTCCGGCAAGGGCATGCCGGCCGCCTTGTTCATGGCCCGGGCCCGCAGCCTGCTGCGCGCCATCACCCTGCAATTCGTCGCCACCGCCGCCGCCCCGCCCCAGCCCTCCGAATTGCTGGCGGTGGTGAACGCGGAGCTGTGCAAGAACAACCCGCTCTGCATGTTCATCACCCTGTTCGTGGGATTCCTGGATCTGCACACCGGCGCGGCGGTCTATTCCAACGCCGGCCATGTCCGCCCCTACATGCTGCCGGCGGACGGCGCCGTGTACCAACTGGACTCCCGGCCCGGCATGCCGCTCGGCGTGATGGAGGACGCGGTGCACACGAATTCCACGCTGCAGCTGAACCGCGGCGAGGCGATCGTGGTGATCACCGACGGTCTGCCGGAAATGATGAACCCTGAAGGCGCCTTCTACACGCTGGAACGCGTGCTGGCGGACCTCAACGCTCAGAAGGCCGCCTCCGCCGAGGCGCTGATCGGGCATCTGGTAACCCAGGTAATGACCTTCAGCGCCGGCGCCGACCAGGCCGACGACGTCACGGTCCTGGCCGTTCGCGTGCTGTAGCGAGGCAAGGCCAGGGGCTCTGCCCCCATGCTTGAAGTTTGGGACCCCGCCAAAGGGCGGAGCCCTTTGGAAACCCCAGACATTTTCTCAGAAATGGGCGGGCGAGGTGGTACTGGATGCACCGCCATCGCCCGCCCATTTCTGAGAAAATAACCAGGTGTCCAGAGGCTCCGCCTCTGGCGGGGGTCGAGGGGGCGGGGCCCCCGCCTTGCCTCAGCCCAGCAACGCGGCGATCTTGCCGAGCAGGCGGGGCATGTCGACCGGTTTCGTGTCGTAGTCGTTGCAGCCGGCGGCGATGGCCTTTTCCCGGTCGCCGGCCATGGCGTGGGCGGTCAGCGCGATCACCGGCATCCCGGCCGTCTCGGGATTGGCGCGCAGGCGCCTTGTGGCTTCCCAGCCATCGATCACCGGCAGGCTCATATCCATCAGCACCAGGTCGGGCCGCGTCTCGGCCGCCTTGTCGATGCCCTCCTGGCCATCGGTTGCGATGGTCACGCTGTGGCCGGCCCGGATCAGGCGGCGGGAGAGCATGTCCCGGTTCATTTCGTTGTCTTCCACCAGCAGGATCGCGGCCATGGGCATTCCTAACCGGGCATGGCGTGGGCGAGAACGGCGCGCACGGCCTCGCTGAGTTCCATCGGCATGCTCTGTCCCTTGGCGATGATGTGTCGGGTCATGCTGGCCAGAAGCTGGCGTTCCTCCGGCGTCAGCTCCTTCGAGCTGACGACGATGACGGGGATCGCCGAACCGCCCGGCAGCCGGCGAAGGTTGTCGAGGAATTCGAAGCCGTCCATCTCCGGCATGATCAGGTCGAGCAGGATGACCACCGGCGGCGGGTTGGCGGCCATCCAGTCCAGCGCCTCCTGCCCGTTGCCGGCGAGGGCGGCGGGATGGCCGAGGCGATCCAGCGTGCGTTCGGTCAGTTGCCGCATCGCGGGGTCGTCATCGACCACCAGCACGGTGCCGGCATAATGGTCCCGGCAATGGGCGCGCAGCGCCGCGGCCAGTTCGCCGCGGTCGACCGGCTTGGTCAGGAAGGCTGCGGCACCGAGCTCGAAGCCCATGCTGCGATCGCCGACCATGCTGACCAGGATCACCGGTATGGACGCAAGTTCAGGGTCGCGCTTGATCGTGGTCAGCACCGACCAGCCATCCATCTGCGGCATCAGGATATCGAGCGTGATCGCGTCCGGCCGCTCGCGCCGGGCGATGTCGATCGCCTCCGGGCCCGAGCCGGCGGCGACAACGCGATAGCCCTCGCGGATCAGGTGCTCGCCGATGATGCGCCGGGCGGACGGATCGTCATCCACTACCAGCACGCTGGCGCGCGCGGCCGGCGCGGCGCGGGCATGGGCGATGCCGGTCAGGTCGTGCCTTGTATCCCCGTGAATGGCCGAGCCTCCCTTGGGCTCCATGCCGCCGCCGCTGCCGGGCGGCACCGCCTTGGTGATTTCCGTCGGCAGCGTGAGCCGGAAGACGGAGCCCTGGCCCTCCCGGCTGGTGGCGGTGACATCGCCGCCGAGCATGCGGGCGAAACTGCGGGTGATGGTCAGGCCGAGCCCGGTGCCGCCGTAGCGGCGCGTGGTGGAACTGTCCGCCTGGGCGAAGGCCTGGAACAGCTTTCCCAGCTGTGCCTCGGACATGCCGATGCCGGTATCGGACACCGCGAAATCGATCCACTCCGCCCCTTTCCCGTCCTGCTCGCGCCAGCGCGAGACCTTCAGGGTGATCGTGCCCTTCTCGGTGAACTTGCAGGCATTGCTCAGCAGGTTCAGCAGGGACTGCTTCACCTTGGTCAGGTCCGTCATCACCGCGCCGATATCGGCCGGGCAGTCGATCACCAGGCTGTTGGCGTTCCTGGACGCCAGCGGCTCGACCATCGTGCGGACGTCCTGGAGCAGGGCCTGGACGTCGATCCGCTCGATATAGGCCTCCATCCGGCCGGCCTCGATCTTCGAGAGGTCCAGGATGTCGTTGATCAGTCCGAGCAGATGGTTGCCGGCGTTCTCGATCTTCTGCAGGTCCGGCACGATGGCGTCCTGGCCGGAATCGACGGCGTCTTCCTGCAGGATCTGGCTGTAGCCGATGATGGCGTTCAGCGGCGTGCGCAGCTCATGGCTCATATTGGCCAGGAATTCCGACTTCACCTGATTGGCCCGCTCGGCGTTTTCCATCGCCAGTTCCAGCTGCTGCTGGCGCCGCTTCAGTTCGGTGATGTCGGTGTAGATGGCGACCGCACCGCCGTCATGGGTGCGGCGCTCGCCGATCCGCACCCAGGCATCGCCGAACCGGTATTCCAGCGTGCCCTCCGGGGCGGCACGATGATGCAGCCGTTCGGCGATCCAGTCGGCCGGCGATTGCCTGCCGAGATCGACCAGGCCGCGCTCCACCGTCATTTCCAGTATCCGGCGAAACGACGTGCCGGGCCGGATGACGTCGGCGAGGCCGGGATAGAGCTCCATGTACTTGGCGTTGCGCAGCAGCAGCAGATCGTCGGCATCATACAGCGCGAAGCCCTCGTTGATGCAGGCGATGGCGTCCTGCAGCGTCCGGCGCTGATGCTCGGCCTCCCGCGCCAGGCGCTCACGCTCGGTCAGGCTGTCGCGGAACAGCACCAGCGCCTGGCTCATCTCGCCGATCTCGTCATTGCTGCGCGCCGGGATGGGCGCGGTGAGATCGCCGCCGCGGATGGCCTCGATGGCATTCACCAGGGCGCGCAGCGGCACCAGGATGGAGCGCAGGATGACGATGGTCAGCAGCAGGCCGAGCAGCACCGCGCCGACCACCACCGCGATGGTGACGTGCAGCGCCTCGCTGGCATTGGTCATCACCTCGTCGCGCGCGACGGCGGCCTTGGCGTTCAGCTCCTCCTCGAGGCCGGCAAGGATCTCCTCGATCCGCAGCACGTGCTGACGCGCCTGGCCGAACAGCGCGTTGCCGATCACCCGGCGGTCGTTGGTGTAGGCCTCCACCGCCTGAACCGCGGCCTGGTCGTAGGCGGCGACCTCGTCGCGCAGCTGCGCCGCCACCGCCGGCCGGTCGGCCGCCAGACGCTCGATCTTTTCGGCCACGCGCTTGCGCGCGGCGTCCGCGTTGCGCTCCGACAGGGTCAGCAGACTGACGGCGAGATCGGCCTGCCAGTAGCGCAGCTCCTCGATGGCGGTGCGCACCTCCTGCGCGCCCTCCACCAGCCGGACCAGGCGATCCGATTCCACCGCCGAGGCGGAGGCCCGTTCCAGCGTGCGGGTCAGATAGAGATTCGTGCCGATGGTAACCAGCAGCAGGGTGATCGACAGCAGCACCAGCCGCGCCCGGATCGATACGCGTGCCAGCATGGCGGCGCCCTTCCCTCCCCCGCGCCTAATGCACCAGCACGATGCTGATCACCCCGCCCAGATCGCCTTCGGCCGCACCTTCCCGGGGATAGCCGGTCACGTCCAGCGTGCCCTTGGGCTGGCCATGACAGACCAGGCAGGAGGCAGCGTAATATTCCGGCGCCGCAATTCGGAAGGCGGGATGCCCGCGCATGTCGCTGGTCGCCGCAAAGGGCTGGCCCTTGGGCCAATCGGCCTTGAGGAACTTGCCGTTGATCACGCCGGCTTCCCATTGATCCGGCAGCGCGCGGCGGTTGCGCACCAGATCGACCGGGGCGGTCACTTTCATCTCGGCCTCACCGGCGGCACGGCGATTGAACGCCTCGCTCACGAGCCGGCCGAACACGGCGGGAATGAAGCCCTTGAAGCCGGTCCCCTGGGCATTGATCACCGTCTGGTTGGCGTCCACCACCTCCACGATCGCGTCCATCTGCGCCCGCAGCAGCCGCCCGGCGCGGGTGGCGGGGCTGGTCCGCATCGGATCGGTGCCGGTGGCCTGGGTATAGATGGCGATCGCCTCGGCCAGCACGGATTTTCCGTCCAGGCCCTTGTCGCCGAGTGCAGGATCGTTGATCCGCGCCTGATTGTTGGAAATGACGGTACGCCCCGCCCGCAGCATGGCGGCGAGGCTGTTGGCGATGGCCCGATCTTCGGCGGCCCGATCCTCGGCACCCCCGCCTTCGGCCGCCTGATTTCCGGTAACGCCAGGGCTGGTAACGCCAGGGCTGGTAACACCAGGGCTGGGCGAGGCGCCCTGGGCGCGTGTCGCGCCGGCGGTCGTTCCCGCTGCCAGGGCGATCGCCAGCATGGCGGCCGGCGGAGATCGAACGGCAGCGCGAAGGGCGACGAACATGCAATCTCTCCGGAGCTGATTCGCCAGACGCTGGCTATGGCAAGTATGACGCGTCGACGACATCACGATAACCCGCCGCGCGATAGCGATGCATTTCACAGCTGCGCCTTCATGGTTTGTCCCGCAATCACGGAGCCAAGGCACCCGAAACAGGAGCCGCGGCCGGCACGCTATTCCAGCCAGCCTTCCCGCTCGCATAGCGCCGTGACCTCCGCCATCACCTGGGCCGGCGGCGCGCCGGCGGCCCGCAGGCGCTGGCGGAGCGATGCCGCCTGCTCCAGGCGCCCGGCCCATTCCGGGCCGAAGCGCCAGGCCAGCCAGACGCGAATGCGCACCGCGAGCGCCGGGCTGGCACCGCCGGTCGAGACCGACAGCACCAGCCGGCCGCGCCGGACGATCGACGGCATAAAGAAATCGCACCAGGCAGGATCGTCCTCGACGTTCAGCAGCGCCCGGTGCCGGCGCGCCGCCTCTGCCAGACGGACCGTATCCGCCTCCGGCAAACCGGCCAGCAGCACCAGCCTTGCCGCGGCAATCTCCTCGGTAACCGGCAGCCGCTCGTGCAGGCGCGTGCCGGCAGCGGCGCGGAAGGCCGGATCGGAGACGGGTGCGAACACGCTCACATGCGCCGCCCCCGCTTCGTCCAGCAGGGCCAGGCGCTGCGCGGCGGCGGGGCCGGCGCCGGCCAGAAGGACCGGCCAGGTTTCAAGACCGAGTGCGATCGGCAGCATGTCCGGCGAGATCCCTGTGCGTCATTCGCCGCCAGCATGCAGACAGGCAAGGCTGGCAGCAAGCACGGCCCCGGTCAGAGAATTTCCCCGGGCGGCTGCACCCGCGGCGGAAAGGCCAGTTCCCATTCCGCGCCGCGCTCCTGCGACAGGTTCGGATTATGGAACGGGTCGTTGCGGCAGACATCGGCCCAGCGTGCCCGCATGCGCAGCAATTCGCCCGCCTCCCGCCCGGCGCGGATGCCGGCGAAGTGGTGGTGCAGCGAAACCGATTCGGAATGCCACATCTCCGTCTGGGCGGAGAACACGATCCCGAAGCCGGCTTCGCGGATGCGCAGGCAGAAATCGACGTCGTTGTAGGCGACCGGATAGGCCTCATCCAGACCGCCCAGGGCGTCGTACAGACTCCGGCGGACTAGCAGGCAGGCACCGGTCACGGCCGAAACCTCCTGGTTGAGGATCGCGCGGCCGGCATAGCCGGGTTCGCCCTGCGCCAGCATCCGGTTGGCATGCGCGGCAAGCCCGGCCAGGCCGATGACGACGCCGCCGTGCTGGATCGTGCGGTTGGGGTAATAGAGCTTCGCGCCCACGGCGCCGATGCGGGGATCGGCGAGGTGGGCTGCCATGCCGGCCAGCCAGTCCGGCCGCATCGGTGCCACGTCGTCGTTCAGCAGGCACACCAGCGTGCCGCTGGCATGCCGCATCCCCTCGTTGTTCGCCTGGGAGAAGTTGAAGGACGCGGTCTTCAGCAATACCAGCCGCACCCTGGGATCGCGCAGGATCGGGTCCAGGATCCGCAGCTGGCGCTCGTCCAGAGCCGCGGTCTGCGAGACCACGAGCACCATCTCGAACCGTTCGTACTCGGTCCGTGCCAGGATCGCCGACAGGCACTCGGTCACATGCGGCGACTGCGCCGCGGTCGGCACGACCAGGCTGACCATGGGCTGAGCCGACGGCTGCAGGCGGAAACGCACCTGCAGCGGAAACGCCTCGGGCCCGACCGTCGCCGGCAGACCGGCGCGGGCGATGTGCCGCCGCACGATGCCGGCCAGGACCGGCGCGGGCGCGGCCGCCACGTCTTCCCGGCGATGGGTCAGGATGAAGGGCAGCCGGCGCGTACGCGGCGCTTCAGGCCGCTCGTACAGCCGCAGCCAGGCCGCGAGCCGCAGCGCTTCCGCCCACACCTCGCCCTCCGCCGCGGGCGCCTCCTGCAGCAGCTCCAGCAGATCGGTACGCCGGAACACCCAGACGCCCCGGGTCAGCGTGCCCGAGAGCATCAGGCTGTGACTGGCTTCCGGCTTGAACAGCGGGGCGTGGCGCTGCTCCCCGGCATTCAGCGTGTCTTCATCGGCGAACACGGCGTCCAGCCCGTCCGCGGCCGCGATCTCGGCGGCGATCGCGCCCAGCGCATGCGGCCGCAGGACCTCGCCCGCTTGCAGCACGGCGATGTAATCGGCGTGGTGCCTGGCCAACTCCTCAACCAGCCTGGCCGCGCACCCGCCACGGGGGACGATGATCGGGGCGCCAGCGCCCGCCTGCGCCATTGCGGATTCCAGCGTGGCATCCAGGCCGGCCTTGGTACCGCCTGCCTCCAGCACCACCAGGCCGATCGACGGCGCCGGCGATTGCGGGCTTGCCGAGCGGCCCCAGCTGTCGAACAGCTCGATCCAGAGGCGATAGGACCGCCGACCCGACGGGGTGCCGGCCAGCAAGGCCAGCGCGGTCCGGATGCGCCGGAACAGGCCATGCCCGCCGCCGCGCAATGCGCCCGCCAGGCGAACCGGATGGCGCAGGGCGAACAGTCCGGCCGCCACGGTGCGGGAGACCGGCAGCAGCCGCAGTTCGACGCGCTGCATCGATGCGGCGATGCCGAACAGATCGAAATGCAGCGAGGACGCCGCCCCCGCGACGTAAATCACCGCCATCCGGCCGGCGACACCCGGCAGGCCGGATGGCGCCGGCACATAGGTTTCGAAGCTGCTGGCGGGATCTTCCTGCATGCGCACCCGGATCCGCGCCGGCATGTCGCGCCGCTGGCCGGCCGGGCGCAACAGCAGAATGCTCCAGCGGTTGCGGATAGTCTCCGGCACCTCGCAGGAGAAGGATCCGTCCTCGGCGCGAAGCAGATGCAGGCGCGTCACCGCTCGTTACCGCGTTTGCGCAAGGGCGGTCACGCCCGGCCCTGCCTTGGCCGGGCAAGCGGCGCCAGGCGGCTCCCATAGGCGGCATCGAGTTCGCGGCAGATCTGCGCGAAGCGTGCGGCGCCATCCGCACCCCGCGCCTGCTCCCAGGCCTTGAGCCGGTCGACGATGTCGTAGACCGCGCGCAGCAGCGCCACCGCGGCGGGGTAACCGTCAGGCCCGGCCGCCTCGCCGTGCTGCGACCAGGCGTCGATCCGGGCATGGGCATAGGCGAGCAGATCCGCCCCCGCGCCATCCGCGCGCACCCGATCGAGTTGGGCGGTGTAGCGATTGGTCTTTTCGATCCATTGCGTCACGTCGGCATGGGAAAGGTGATGGATGCACACGCCGCCATCGGCCGGAATCGCATACTGGCTGTCCGAGCGCAGAACGATCCCGCCATGCACAGTGGCGCTGAACGCGACCGCGCCGCGCCGGAACAGCCGGACCTGGTGCTCCGGCCAGTAATAGGCGCGCTCGTCATGCTCGCCGAGAATGTAGTGCCGCAGCGGGAACCGATAAATATCGGCCCGCGGCGCGCGGAGTTCGGCATCGATGAACAGCACCGCTTCCGGGCTCAGGCATTCGTCGTCATCGAGGAACAGGATCCAGTCATGGCTGCACTGGGCCAGCGCGAATTCCCTTGTGCCCTCCACGGTCGGCGACCAGGGAACCGGGACGATCCGGTCCGCCAGGCCTGCCGCGCACGCCACGGTCGCGTCGGTGGATGATTTGTCGACGAGGACGACCTCATCGGCGAAGGCGAGCGCCTTCAGGCAGGTCGCGATCACCGGCGCCCGGTTGTACGAGACGACGAAAGCGCTCAGGCGGGGGCGTTCGGTCATGCGCTGAACCCGGTCATCGCCGATGCCGTTTCCGTGCGGGGGCCACTCACCCAGGGCGACAGAACGACAGATCCCAACCACGCGCCTCGCCGCAGCATGATACAACCATGAGTCGTTCTTGTATCATACATTGCGACTGTAACGCCATCAACAGCCGATGCAGTCGCGCGTTCATCTTTGCACCCAGGCCGCCGTTACCCGGCCGGGCGCAACCCGGCCCGGAAGCGCGCCGCCAGCTCGGCATAATGCACCGCCGTGTTGTCCCATCCGGCGCGTTCCTCGGCCGTCATCACGCGCTTCAGCTTGGCCGGAGAGCCCAGCCAGAGCTCGTTCGGGCCGATCACCTTGCCGGGCGGCAACAGGGCGCCGGCGCCGAGCATGCCGCCCTCCTCGATCACCGAGCCGTCCATGATCGTCGCCCCCATCGCCACGAAGGCGCGGTTCTTCAGGGTGCAGGCATGCACGATGGCGGCGTGCCCGATGCTGACATCGTCGCCGATGATGGTGGCGAATTCGTCGCGATCGACATGGATGATGGTGCCGTCCTGAATGTTGCAGCGCGCACCGATGCGGATGAGGTTGGTGTCGCCGCGCAGCACGCAGTGGAACCACACGCTGGAGCGCGAGCCGATCTCCACATTGCCGATCACCGCCGCGCTCGGGGCGATGAACGCGTCCGGCGCTATGCGGGGGGTGTTGCCCTCGAAGCTGTAGACCGGCCCGCGCCCGAAGGCGGCAATTCCCTCGGCGGCAAAATCCTCATCCATGGACAGCTTCCCCTGCCTTTGCGTTCAGCCCCAGCATCAGGCCGATATTCTGCACCGCGGCGCCGGATGCGCCCTTGCCCAGATTGTCCAGCCGCGCCACCAGCACCGCCTGCCGGCGCGCCTCATTGGCGTGTACCCGCAATTCCAGCCGGTCGGTATCGTTCAGCGCCTCCGGCTCCAGCTTGCCGTCGGCCGGCGGGACCTCCACCGTCACCAGCGCGCAGCCCTTGAAATGGGCCGCCAGCACTGCGCGCAGATCCGCCCCGCTGGGCTTGCCCGGCAGCGTGTCCAGATGCAGCGGCACCGACACCAGCATGCCCTGGCGGAAATGCCCGACGGAAGGCACGAAGATCGGCCGGCGCGTCAGGCCGCCATAGAGCTGGGTCTCCGCCACGTGCTTGTGCTCGAGGCCAAGGCCATACAGCTCGAAAGCCGGCCCATGGGTCGTCTCATGCGCCTGGATCATCGCCTTGCCGCCGCCGGAATAGCCGCTGACGGCGTTGATGCTGACGGGATAGTCGGGCGGCAGCAGGCCGGCATCGACCAGCGGACGCAGCAGCGCGATCGCGCCGGTCGGGTAGCAGCCGGGATTCGCCACCTTGGCGGCGGCGGCGATCTTCTGCGCCTGGCCGGGCAGCATCTCCGGAAACCCGTAGGCCCAGTCCGGATCGACACGATGCGCGGTGCTGGCGTCCAGCAGCTTCGGCGCGTCGCTGCCCAGGCTCTCGGCCAGCGCGGTCGACTCCTTCGCCGCGTCGTCCGGCAGGCACAGCACGACCAGGTCGACCTCCGCCATGATGTCGCGTCGCGCGGCAGGATCCTTGCGCAGCGCGTCGGGCAGGCTCTTCAACTCGATCTCGCCAACCGCGCGCAGCCGGTCGCGGATGCCAAGCCCGGTGGTGCCGGCTTCGCCGTCGATGAACACGGAAGAGATGTTGCTGGCCATGAATGCCCCCTGCGAAAGCCCCGAAATCGGCACGCCTGAAATCAGCATGAACGAGCCCGGAACGCCCTATCGTTTGCCGCGCGCGAGGGAAAACGCAAGCGGCGGAAATGGTTTGCTGCAATGCGGCGCCGCCGGGCGGTCAACCCGGTGCCGCGACCTCGACCCTGTCGGTGACCGGCGCGGCCAGATGCGCCTCCGGCCCGCTGGCGCGCTTGAAGATGAAGGTCAGCGCGGCCGGCGCCAGCTTGCGCCAAAGCACGAAATCATGCCCCCCCACCGCAAGGCGCCAGCGCGCGCTCCAGCCGTGCCGGAGCCATTGGATATACAGCTTGGCCATATGGATATCGATGTTGAACTGGTCCTGGCTGCCGCAACCGAGATAGATCGGCAGCTCGATATGCTTGGCCAGGAAGCCGGCGATCAAGGGCGGGTAGTTGAACGCGGTCCAGATCGCCGGATCGAACTGGCCATCGGTCTGGAACGCCGGGGAGCGGCGGGCGCCGGAATCCTTTGGCGGCTGCGGCACGTAGATTGCGGGACTGAGCAGGGCCGCAGCCTGGAACAGTTCCGGATATTTCAGCACGAAGCGCAGCGCGCCATAGCCGCCCATGGACTCGCCGGCGATCAACCTTCCGTCGCGGCGCGAGACGGTATGGAAGCGCCGGTCCACATCCGGGATCAGGTCCTGGATGATCGCGGTTTCCATTCTCTCCTGGCGGTCGATGTACCAGCTATTGCCGGCCGAGGGCATCACCACCAGGCAGGGCGGGATCGCGCCGGAGGCGATCAGCTGGTCGATCATCTCCACCAGATTGCCCTTGGTGATCCATTCCTCGCCGTCCTCGCCATAGCCGTGCAGCAGATAGAGCACCGGATAATTCTGCCGCCCCTCGGCATAGCCGTCCGGCAGATACACGTTGTAGTGCAGGTCGCGGTTGAGCGCGGGGGCGGGGAAATCGACCCTCATGATCTCGCCCGCCCTGGCCGCGATGGAGGCGAAGGCGAGACAGACCAGGATGGCGCAACAGGCCAGGATCGGGGCCCTGGCGTGAGCGGCCCGGAGTGCGGCGCATGGCCGGCGCCGGGCGGGTGCGGGCGTCAGCGCAGCGCCTCGGCAATGCCGGACGCGAGCATGGCGGCGAGGCAGTCATACAGCCTGCGCGCCACTTTCACGCGATCGGCGGCATTTTCGGTGTCGAAATCGAGCTCGCCGCTGTCGCTCCAGGCATGCATCAACTCGAACCGGTGCAGCATCGGGATCGCCGCCATCTCGGCCGCGCCACGGATAGCGTCCCCATAGGGCGCCTGGTTCATCACCCGCGCGAGGCTCGGCGCGTATTGCAGGTCCACCAGGATGATATCAGCCCCGGCATCCTTGGCCGCGTTGATCCCGGTTTCCAGATTGGTGCCGAACGTCTCCAGGTCATCGCCGGCCGCCGCCGCGTGCGATCCGGTTTCCCACACCACCAGCTTAGCGCCCGCGTCGCGAATGCTCGCGGCCATCCGCTCGGCCGCGGCGCGCGAACCGCCGGAGATATTCTGGCCCAGCACCTCGATGTCCCTGCCCGGGAAGTCGGCGCGCAGCCGCGCCTGCAACCGTACCGGCAGCGAGTAGGCACGCCCCCCGGCGGCGGCGCCGGTCATCGACGCGCCGCCGATCACCAGCACCACCAGGCGCTTGCCGTCCGTGAACTGGCTCCGGCTTTGCGGCAATGAAAGACCGGTGAACTCCAGCCCGGCCGGCACGGTGCAGGGAATGTCGTCGGCCCGCGCGGGAGCGGCGAGCGCCAGCAGCCAAGCCGCGGCCGCAGCCGTCCGCAGCACGCCGGTCCTGCCAGCCATTATTCCGCCCCCCCGGGCTGGATGGTCGGTGCCGGGCGCGGCCGGGCGGGCAGCTTCCCGCCGCCATCGAACCAGGCCATCAGCAGCCCCAAACTCAGCATGATGGCAATTCCCGTGCAGTTGGTGACGATCTGGACCGGCAGCGACGTGCCGTAGATGGTCTGCGCCATGTTCGCGAGAACCGAGAGCAGGATGCTCAGGCAGAAGATCTCGAGCGAGTTCTGTCCGCACAGCACTGCCAGCCAGCCGGCCCGGCTGGTCAGGAACCAGGCATTGCGCGGCACGTAGCGGCCGACCACGACGGCGATGGCCAGCATGCTGAAAAGCCTGGCCAGCGGCAGATTGCTTTTGTTGATCGGCCAGAGCTGACGGTAGAGAAGTGCCGGAAACCAACCCGTCATTTCGTGCAGCGTCCAGGTGATCTCGATCACGCCGCCGACCGCGACGAAGGCCAGACAGGCCCAGAGCAGCCAGCGGCTGTCGGGCAGCAGCTTGCGGCCCTCCGCCTCGGCGAAGCCGAAGGCGGCGGCGATGACGAACAGAAGCTGCCAGGCGAAGGGATTGAAATACCAGAACCGCCCTTCCGGGTAGCCCGGCATGGACAGGCCCAGGATCCGCGCCGCGGCATAGATGGCGATGGAAGGCAGCACCGCCAGCCACAGATTGATCCGCAGCGCCGCCAGCACCAGCGGGAATATCCCGAGCAGGAAGATATAGAGCGGCAGGATGTCCAGGTAGCTCGGCTGGAAGCCCAGGGTCAGCACATGCAGGATCGTCGCGGCCGGATCGTCGAGGAAGTTGCCCACCTTCAGCTCGTCGGCGAAGAGCGGGTTGTTGAAATGCAGCACCGTGTAGGAGACCTCGGCGCTGAAGATCAGGAACAGGCAGAGATGCGCGGTGTAGAGCTGCCAGACCCGGCGATAGATCCGTGCCGCGGCCATCAGGAAGCCGTCGCGCGTCATCGCCCGGCCATAGACCAGGGCGGCGGTGAAGCCGGAGATGAAGATGAACAGCTCCGCCGCGTCGGAAAAGGCGAAGGAGCGCAGGGTGGCGTAGCGGAACTTGTTGTCGGGGATATGGTCGATGAAAATGAAGACCAGGGCGATGCCGCGGAAGAAATCCAGCCGGTAATCGCGGGGTGGCTTGACCACCGCCGCCCGGACCGGCCTGGCTGCCGTCTCGGGGAGCCCCCCCGGAGTAGCCTGGCGTGGGAGAGAGGTCTCGGACATCTCGGACACTTGGCACCCGGAGTTGAATAAAGCCGCTATTCCCTAACAGAGCCCGGCAGCACCGCGCAACAACCAGCCCGCGTAGCGTAACAACCAGCCGCGCGGCGCAACACACCGTACGCCCCGCGATCAGGCCGCCCGGGTGACGCCGGAATCGTCCTCCATCGGCAACGGATGCCAGTTGCGCGACACGACCCAGTCCGGCCGCGGATTGGGCCCGAGCACCGGCCGGTTGGCGACCGCGTTGCACGAGACATAGATGTGCCAGCGGTCCTCCGCCGACAGATTATGCCCGGAGGCGTGCAGCACGTTGCAGTGGAACAGCACCGCCGTCCCGGCGCGCCCGGTGACCGGCACCGGCGGGGGCGAGGCGCGAAGCACCTCGATCATCTTCTCCCGGGGGATCGACCAGAGCTTGTAGGAGGTGGATCGGTCCTGCACGCTGTCCAGCAGGCCGAGCCGGTGGCTGCCGGGAATGATGTACAGCCCGCCGCTGAATTCGCTGGTGTCGTTCAGCATGACATTGAACGTCGCCATGTCCGGCCGCGGGCAGCCATCCCGGCTCCAGGAATTGTAGTCCTGGTGCCACATCCAGTGGGTGCCCTCGATCGCCGGCTTGGCGTTGATCTTGGTGTGGTAGACATAGACTTCCTCGGTGCCGAGCACCTGCTGCACCGGCCGCAGCACCCTCGGGGTGCGCACCAGGGCGCGGAACGGGGCCGATCGCGTGGCGCCGTCGGTCTCGTGCACGCGGAACAGGCTTTTCACGCCGCCGGAATGTTCGCGGACCACCTCCTCGCCATGGATCTGCGACAGCCGCGCGACTTCCTGGCGCAGCACAGCGACCTCCGCGGCGGAGAAAAGATCGGGAAAGATCAGATAGCCGTCCCGCTCGGTACTGCGCGCGCTGCGCCGGCGTCAGTTCCATGGAGCCCCTCCCGTTTTATTGCCGGGAGTTTCCACCCATGAGCGGCGATTAGGCAAGAAAAAGGGGCCGCACGATGTGCGGCCCCTGGTAGGCCCAGGCCGGGCTTTCGCCCGCCTGGCTTTTGCCCGTAACCGGGCGGCAGGTCAGCGCTTGGAGAACTGGAAGCTCCGGCGGGCCTTCGCCTTGCCGTATTTCTTCCGCTCGACCACGCGGGAGTCGCGCGTCAGGAAGCCGGCGACCTTCAGGATGCCGCGCAGTTCCGGCTCGTAATAGGTCAGCGCCCGGCTGATGCCGTGGCGCAGCGCGCCGGCCTGGCCGGACAGCCCGCCGCCGTTCACCGTGCAGAACACGTCGAACTGGTTGTAGCGGTCGGCCACCAGGAAGGGCTGGGTGATCAGCATGCGCAGCACCGGGCGGGCGAAATACTGGGTCACGCGCTTGCCGTTGACGTTGATCTCGCCCTTGCCGGGCTTGATCCAGACGCGGGCGATGGCGTTCTTGCGCCGGCCGGTGGCGTAGCTGCGGCCGAGCGCGTCGCGCTTCGGCTCCCGCTTCGGGGTGTCGTTCTCGATCGTGCCGGCGGCGACCGCAAGGTCCTTGAGGTCGGCAAGCGTGCGGGACTGAGTTTCGGACATCTGGATCAGACCCTCTTGTTCTTCGGGTTCAAGGCGGCAACGTCGAGCTTCACCGGCTGCTGGCCGTCGTGCTTATGCTCGGGGCCGCCGTAGACATACAGATGCTTCATCTGCGCGCGCTGCAGCGGGCCACGGGTGATCATGCGCTCCACGGCCTTTTCCAGCACCCGCTCGGGGTGCTTGCTCTCCAGCCGCTGGCGGATGGAGCGGCCCTTGATGCCGCCGGCATAGCCGGTGTGGTAGTAGAAGATCGACTGCTCGGCCTTGTTGCCGGTGACCTTCACCTTCTGGGCGTTGATGACGACGACATTGTCGCCGCAATCGACATGCGGGGTGAACTGGGGCTTGTGCTTGCCGCGCAGACGATTGGCGATGACGACGGCGAGGCGGCCGAGAACCAGGCCTTCGGCGTCGATCAACACCCAGTTCTTCTGCACCTCCGCGGGCTTTATCGAGACGGTGGTCTTCATGGAGCTTTGCTTTCGTATAAGCGGAACAGGTGGCCGTACGTATGTTGGTGCGGGCTTATGGGCGAATGGCCCTGATCCGTCAAGGGTTTATCTTTGTGGTAATATGATACCGTGGATAAATTCGCCGCTTCCCGGCTGGGGGAAAGGGATCGGCGGGTGGCAGCCCGGCCCCCTCACCCTTGCCTCTCCCCCGAGCGGGGAGAGGGAAAAGGAAGCATCGTCGCGGGTGCCGCGCGTGCATTCGCCCTGGCTGGTATGCCAAGCTGCGCCCCGTCTCGGGCTGGCCAATCGGGTGCCCCGGAACCATCTAACGGACATCAAGGAAGCTGTAGATGTCGCAAACGCTGATACGCCCCGCCCCCGTTCTGTTCATGCCGCAGAAGCAGGCGGCCAAGCCGGTCACCAACCGGCTGAAGGTCGTCTCCGACTACGAACCCGCCGGCGACCAGCCGGCGGCGATCGAGGAACTGGTCAAGGGCGTGAACCAGGGCGAGATGGACCAGGTGCTGCTCGGCGTCACCGGCTCGGGCAAGACCTTCACCATGGCCAAGGTCATTGAATCCGTTCAGAAGCCGACGCTGATGCTGGCGCCGAACAAGACCCTGGCGGCGCAGCTCTATGGCGAGATGAAGTCGTTCTTCCCCGACAACGCGGTGGAATATTTCGTCAGCTATTACGACTACTACCAGCCCGAAGCCTATGTGCCGCGCACCGACACCTACATAGAAAAAGACGCCCAGATCAACGAGCAGATCGACCGCATGCGCCACGCCGCGACCCAGGCGCTGCTGGAGCGCAACGACGTCATCATCGTCGCCTCCGTGTCCTGCATCTACGGCATCGGCTCGGTCGAGACCTACGCCAAGATGGTGGTGAAGCTGGAGGTCGGCGGCGCGATCGACCGCGACAAGCTGGCCAAGGGGCTGGTCGACCTGCAGTACCGCCGCAACGACACCGCCTTCGCCCGCGGCACGTTCCGGCTGCGCGGCGAGACCATCGACATCTTCCCGAGCCATTACGAGGACCGCGCCTGGCGCGTCTCGCTGTTCGGCGACGAGATCGAGTCGATCCATGAATTCGACCCGCTGACCGGCGAGAAGGCGGCGGCGCTGGAATCCATCACGGTCTACGCCAACAGCCACTACGTCACGCCGCGCCCGACGCTGGCGCAGGCGATCATCGAGATCAAGGCCGAGCTCAAGGAACGGGTGGCGGAACTGACCGCCCAGGGCAAGCTGCTGGAGATCGAGCGGCTGACCCAGCGCACCAACTTCGACATCGAGATGATGGAGACCACCGGATCCTGCAAAGGGATCGAGAACTATTCGCGCTACCTCTCCGGCCGCAATCCCGGCGAGCCGCCGCCCACGCTGTTCGAATACCTGCCCGAAAACGCGCTGCTGGTCGTGGATGAGAGCCATGTCACCGTGCCGCAGATCGGCGGCATGTACAAGGGCGACTTCAACCGCAAATCCGTATTGGCCGATTTCGGCTTCCGCCTGCCCTCCTGCATCGACAACCGGCCGCTGAAATTCGAGGAATGGGAGCGGTTCCGGCCGCAGAGCGTGTTCGTCAGCGCCACGCCGGGTCCCTGGGAGATGGAGCGCACCGGCGGCGCCTTCGCCGAGCAGGTGATCCGCCCCACCGGGCTGATCGATCCGGTCACCGAAATCCGCCCGGTGGAACGCCAGGTGGACGATCTGCTGGCCGAATGCCGCGCCGTCGCCGGGCGCGGCGGGCGGGTGCTGGTGACCACGCTGACCAAGCGCATGGCCGAGGACCTGACCGACTACCTGACCGAGAACGGCGTGCGCGTGCGCTATCTGCATTCGGATATCGACACGCTGGAGCGGATCGAGATCATCCGCGACCTGCGCCTGGGCGTGTTCGACGTGCTGATCGGCATCAACCTGCTGCGCGAGGGGCTGGACATTCCCGAATGCGAGCTGGTCGCCATCCTGGACGCGGACAAGGAGGGGTTCCTGCGCTCCGCCACGTCGCTGATCCAGACCATCGGCCGCGCCGCGCGCAATGTCGACGGCCGGGTGATCCTGTATGCGGACGTGATGACCAACAGCCTGCGCAAGGCGATCGAGGAGACCGACCGCCGCCGGGCCAAGCAGAAGGCCTGGAACGAAGCGCACGGCATCACCCCGATGAGCATCAAGAAGCAGATCGGCCAGGTCATGCAGTCGGTGTTCGAGCAGGACTACGTGACGGTGGCGCCGATCCAGGATGCCTCCACGCTGGAATTCGTCGGCAAGGATCTGAAATCCTCGATCGCCGAGCTGGAGAAGCGCATGCGTGCCGCTGCGGCCGATCTGGAGTTCGAGGAAGCGGCGCGGCTGCGCGACGAGATCCGCCGGCTGGAGGCGCTGGAGCTCGGCCTGGAGCCGCCGCCGGTGGCCAGCGCGTCGCAGCGGCCGCGGCGGGACCGCACGCCGGAGCCGATGGGCCCGGGCGGGGGCGGCTACGACCCGTCCAAGCGGCGCGGCGGCCCGAAGCGGCGCCGCGGCCCCTGAAGCCTGCGCCGCCCTACCGCGCCAAGCGAGTGGGGCGAGTTGCGCGAGCGCCGGAGGGCGGCGAACTTGAGGGCGGCGAACTGAGCTTGACCGATCCGGGATTACAGCAGGCGACCGTCAAGGACCGCCCGCTGTTTTGGGCCATTATCGAGAGACCAGCACCGTATGGAACAGGCCCGGATCGCCAGCGCCGCCCGCAAGCTGAGACACGTGTTCCTGCGCGACATGGTGCTGCCCGCCAGCATCGGCGTGCACCCGCATGAGCACGGCGCGGCGCAGCGGGTAAGGGTGAATGTCGATCTCGGGGTTGAAGATCTCGGCGCCGGCGGCCTGTCCCGCCCCGCCGTGGGGCGCGACCGGCTGTCACGTGTGGTTGATTACGAAGCCGTCGCCAACGCGGTCCGCGACATTATCTCCTCCGGCCATGTATTGCTGGTTGAAACCCTGGCCGAACGCATCGCGGAAGCCTGCCTGTCCGATCCGCGGGTGGAAATCGTCCGCATCCGGGTCGAAAAACTCGATGTATTTGCCGATGCGGCCTCGGCCGGGGTGGAGATCGAGCGCCGTCGTTCCGATTTGTCCACTCATGGAGCCGGATGAACCGCAGTTACAGGCACATGGCCGATTATGTTAATAGGATGACAGCGCCTGCCAAAAGAATATATGGAAATCAACCCCTTAGTTTTCTGCCCGCCTTTTGGGCAATGGGGTTGGAGTCGAGGAATCCCTGGCATTCGCACCTGTGCCCAACACGTTGCCCACAAAGTTATCCCCAGCTTTCGTGGATTGATTGGCCCCCGCCCGCCCGCTTCTAGGTCACCCGCGTGAACAGCGAACAGAACCTGCCAGAACCGCAGCAGACAGCGCCGATCCCGTCAAATGAGACGCCGAGAGGGGTCTCGGTGATCGAGGCGGCGCTGCTGACCATGCCCGCCAGTCCCGGCGTCTACCGCATGCTCGATGCCAAGGGCGAAGCGCTCTATGTCGGCAAGGCCCGCAGCCTGAAGAAGCGCGTGGCGAACTACGCCCAGCTGATGCGCCTGCCCGAGCGCCTGCGCCGCATGGTGTCGGAGACCGTGGCGATGGAAATCGTCACCACCCACACCGAGGCCGAGGCCCTGCTGCTCGAGGCCAACCTGATCAAGCGCCTGAAGCCGCGCTTCAACATCGTGCTGCGCGACGACAAATCCTATCCGTGGCTGATGCTGACCGAGGACCACCCCTTCCCGCAGATCGCCAAGCACCGCGGCGCGCAGACCCGCAAGGGCAGCTACTGGGGCCCCTTCGCCTCCGCCTGGGCGGTGAACCAGACCGTCACCGCCATGCAGCGGGTGTTCCTGCTGCGCTCCTGCGCCGACACCGTGTTCGCCAACCGCACCCGCCCCTGCCTGCTGTACCAGATCCGCCGCTGCTCGGCCCCCTGCGTCGGGCGGATCGACGCCGAGGGCTACGGCAAGCTCGTCGCCCAGGCCAAGGCCTTCCTGGCCGGCAAATCCGCCGCCGTGCAGCAGGAACTGGCCGCCGAGATGGAGCACGCCGCCGCCGCGCTGGAATTCGAACGCGCCGCGGCCGTGCGCGACCGCATCCGCGGCCTGACCCATGTGCAGGGCACCGGCATTGCCAACCCGGCCAGCCTGGAGGACGCCGACGTCATCGCCGCCTGGCAGATCGCCGGGCAGACCTGCGTGCAGGTGTTCTTCATCCGCGGCGGCCGCAACAACGGCAACCGCGCCTTCTACCCGAGCCACGCCCGCAACGAGGAAACCGGCGAGGTGCTGGCCGCCTTCATCGCCCAGTTCTACGACGACAAGCCGCCGCCGCCGCTGATCCTGACCAGCGGTGCCCTCCCCGAACAGGCCCTGATCACCGAGGCGCTCAGCCTGAAGGCCGGCCGCAAGGTGGAAATAACGATGCCCCAGCGCGGCGAAAAACGCGCCGTGGTGCAGCATGCCGAGCTGAACGCGCGCGAGGCGCTGGAGCGCAAGCTGGCAGAGACCGCCGGCCAGGCGAAGCTGCTGGCCGGCGTGGCGGAACTGTTCGGCCTGCCGGCCCCGCCGGAGCGGATCGAAGTCTACGACAACAGCCACATCATGGGCACCAGCCCGTACGGCGTGATGATCGTCGCCGGCGCCGAGGGTTTCCTGAAATCCGCCTATCGCAAATTCGCCATTCGCGGCCCGATCACGCCGGGCGACGATTTCGCCATGATGCGCGAAATGCTCGAGCGCCGCTTCACCCGCGCGCTGAAGGAGGAAGCGGCTGGCGAAGACGGTGCCGCAGGTGCGCGCAGTGCCGCTTGGCCGGATTTGGTGCTGATCGACGGCGGCGCCGGCCAGCTCTCGGCCGCGCAATCCGTGCTGGACGATCTCGGCGTGTCCGACGTGAAGCTCGTGGGCATCGCCAAGGGGCCGGACCGCGACGCCGGGCGGGAATGGTTCCATACCGCCGGGCGCGAACCCTTCCAGCTGCCCCCGCGCGATCCGGTGCTGTATTTCCTCCAGCGCCTGCGTGACGAGGCGCACCGCTTCGCCATCACCACCCACCGGGCCGGACGCTCCAAGGCCCTGATCCGCAGCGAACTGGACGAAATCCCCGGCGTCGGCGCGGCCCGCAAGCGCGCCTTGCTGAACCATTTCGGCTCCGCCCGCGGGGTGAAGATGGCAGGGCTGACCGACCTCGAAGCCGCCCCCGGCATCAACCGCGAGACCGCCCGGCGCGTCTATGCCCATTTCCACCCTGGCGTGCGCGTGGAAGCCGCATCCTGACCGGCAAGCCGGTGCGCTGCGTGGCTACGCCCGCTTGCGCACCGCGGCCTTCTTGCGCGCCGCCCGCGCATGCTTCTCGCCGTATTTCATTCCCTCCAGCTTGAGCCCGTCCGGATCCAGGAAGAACACGGCGTAGTAATCGTCATAATATTCCGCGGCGGGATCGACGATGGTGGCATGCAGCTCGTCACGCAGGAACCCCTGCAGCGCGTCCACGTCCTTGCGGCTGCGAAGCTGGAATGCGTAGTGGTGAAACCCGACATCGCCGATGCGGTATTTGTGCTTGCGTCCCGCGGCGTCGGCGGGACCGATCCAGAACCGCGTCTTGCCGTTGGTCCAGCCGATCGCGTCCGCGTACTCGTCGGATATCTCGAACCCGAGGAACGGGAACAGCCGGCCGTAGAACTGCTTTGATTTCTCGTAGTCGCTCACCCGGATCCCCAGATGGTTGATCCCGACGACACGCACCATACCGGCCTCCATCGCCCGTGTTTCGACGCCGGCGGACCTGCCCGGCGCTCCCAGGCTGGCCCAGCTTGGATGGAGATGCAACGAAATCCATGCTGCGGATCGAAGCCCCGGGTCTGGGCCGTTCTCGCAGGCCGGGATCTGGCGTGGCCCGAAACGCCCAAAGCCTCCGCGTGGAAGCGGAGGCTTTGGGTGGGCAAATCAAGATGGTTGCGGGGATAGGATTTGAACCTATGACCTTCAGGTTATGAGCCTGACGAGCTACCGGGCTGCTCCACCCCGCGCGGGTGGTTTGTGTGTTGGTTTGGTTTTTGGGTGGATTAGAAGACCTGGCGGCGACCTACTCTCCCGCGTCTTGAGACGCAGTACCATGGGCGCTGGGGTTTTTCACGGCCGAGTTCGGGATGGGATCGGGTGGGGGGACCCCGCCATGGCCACCAGGTCATCTAATCCAGCGTTTCGCTTTGGCGAAACGCGCCAGCGTATGCCGTCTACCGGGCATACACTCGCCCCCCGTCAGGGAGTGCGATGCAGGTTCTGGTAAGGTGTTTGCGATGTGCTTTGGCTTTGTCTGCCGGAAGTGGATGATTGCTGCGCATGGTGGTTTCGATCGTCTGTCGGGGACAGATAGATCGGATTGAAATCGAGCCTATCGGGCGATTAGGACCAGTTAGCTTCACGCGTTGCCGCGCTTCCACACCTGGCCTATCAACGTGGTGGTCTTCCACGGCCCTCAGGGAGACCTGGTTTTGAGGTAAGTTTCCCGCTTAGATGCTTTCAGCGGTTATCTTGTCCGCACATAGCTACCCGGCCGTGCCGCTGGCGCGACAACCGGTGCACCAGAGGTGCGTCCATCCCGGTCCTCTCGTACTAGGGACAGATCCTCTCAAGTCTCCAACACCCACGGCAGATAGGGACCGAACTGTCTCACGACGTTCTAAACCCAGCTCACGTACCACTTTAATCGGCGAACAGCCGAACCCTTGGGACCTGCTCCAGCCCCAGGATGTGATGAGCCGACATCGAGGTGCCAAACCTCCCCGTCGATGTGGACTCTTGGGGGAGATCAGCCTGTTATCCCTAGAGTACCTTTTATCCGTTGAGCGATGGCCCTTCCACGCGGGACCACCGGATCACTATGGCCGACTTTCGTCTCTGCTCGAGCTGTCACTCTCGCAGTCAGGCGGGCTTATGCCATTGCACTCAGCAGCCGATGTCCGACCGGCCTGAGCCCACCATCGCGCGCCTCCGTTACTATTTGGGAGGCGACCGCCCCAGTCAAACTGCCCACCATGCAGGGTCCCGGTCCGGGATGACCGGACGCGGTTAGACATCAGAAGAGTTCAGGGTGGTATTTCAAGGTTGGCTCCACCCGAGCTAGCGCCCTGGCTTCAAAGCCTCCCACCTATCCTACACAGCACTCTCCTAATGCCACTGCAAAGCTGCAGTAAAGGTTCATAGGGTCTTTCCGTCTGACCGCGGGTACCCCGCATCTTCACGGGGAATTCAATTTCGCTGAGCCGACGCTGGAGACAGTGGGGAAGTCGTTACGCCATTCGTGCAGGTCGGAACTTACCCGACAAGGAATTTCGCTACCTTAGGACCGTTATAGTTACGGCCGCCGTTTACCGGGGCTTCAATTCAGTGCTTGCACACCTCCTCTTAACCTTCCGGCACCGGGCAGGCGTCAGACCCTATACGTCGTCTCTCGACTTCGCAGAGCCCTGTGTTTTTACTAAACAGTCGCTACCCCCTGCTCTGTGCCACCCGCCGATGGTTGCCCACCAACGGGTCCCGCTTATCCCGAAGTTACGCGGGCAATTTGCCTAGTTCCTTCAGCATCGTTCTCT
>CAVUOB010000018.1:0-445000 GCA_963743035.1 uncultured Alphaproteobacteria bacterium | reverse complement strand
GACCGAGGACGAGCTGGCATAGACGAGGTGGCGCAGGTTTTTCAGGCGTCGCGCCGCTTCCTGGATCACCAGATGGCCCATCACGTTCGACTGGACATAGGCGTAGGGGTCGATCAGCGAGTACCGCACCCCCGCCTGGGCGGCGAGATGAACGATGCCGGTCAGGTCCGGGTTCTCGTCGATCAGGGCGAAGACCTGGTCACGATCGGAAATATCCATCGCGCGAAACTGGAATTCCCGCTCGCCCACCAGCTGATTCAGCCGCGCCTGCTTCAATCCCACGTCATAATAGGTGTTCAGGTTGTCGATCCCGACGACCCGCTCGCCGCGGGCGAGCAGCGCCTTCGCCACGTGATGACCGATAAATCCTGCCACGCCCGTCACGAGAATTGCCACGTCCTGCTCCTGCCTGGATGCAGGCGGGTGTAGAGCCAGCACCGGGTGGTCGCAACGCCGCAGGAGCGCGGACGGGGATCGCGGATGACGCACCCGGCGCGAATTTTCTCGACGCCAACCGCTCCCATGCGCTCTCGTATGCAAGCCGGGGAGAACGGCCTATCGGGGGGAACAGGGAGATGCTTTCCTTGCAGGAGGTCATGAAGCCGTGGCAGGCCTGCAGGGGCGGGTGCGCATGACAGCGACGCCGCGCAACATGGCCGCGGCGAAGGCCGGAATGCCCCCCTCCCTCTCACGGAACTGACGCATCATGGGTCTGCCCCCTGCCCTTCTGCCGCTGCGCAACGCCGTGTTCCGCAATATGTGGTTCGCCTTCGTGGTGACCTCGCTCGGCGTCTGGCTGCAGAACACCGGCGCCGGCTGGCTGATGACCACGCTCTCGCCCGACCCGCTGACCGTGAGCCTGGTGCAGGCGGCGACCATTCTGCCGATGTGCCTGCTGGCGGTGCCGGCCGGCGCGATCGCCGACATCGTCGATCGGCGGCTGTTCCTGCTGATAACCCAGGGATGGACCATGGCGGCCGCGGCGCTGCTGGCGACGCTGACGCTGATGGGCCTGATCACGGTCTGGAGCCTGCTGGCCCTGACCTTCGCGATCGGCATCGGCTCGGCGATGACCGCGCCGGCCTGGGGCGCGCTGGCGCCGGAGCTGGTGCCGCGCGAGGATCTGGTGCAGGCGATCGCGCTGAACGGCATCGGCTTCAACCTGGCCCGCGCGATCGGCCCGGCGCTTGGCGGCGTGCTGGTGCTGGTCGGCGGTTCCGGCCTGACCTTCGCGCTTTACGCGACATCTTTCATCGCCGTGCTCTCCGCGCTGCTGACCTGGCGGCGCGACAAATCGACCTCCTCCCTGCCGCGCGAACATTTTCTGAGTGCGGTGCGGGCGGGCATGCGCTTCGTGCGCAACACGCCGGCGATGCGCGCAGCGATGATGCGCTCCTTCGCCTATTCGGTGCCGGCCGCGGCGCCCTGGGCCATGCTGCCGCTGGTGGTGCACAGCCAGCTCGGCCTGGGGGCCGGCATGTATGGCCTGATCCTGGGCATGATGGGCATGGGCGGCGTCTCCGCCGGCATGCTGTTGCCGAATTTGCGGGGCCGGGTCAGCCGCAGCACGACCGTGTTCGGCGCCAGCCTGTTCTCCTGTTGCGGCATAGCGCTGCTGGCGGTGGCGACCCATTGGGTGCCGGCCTGCCTCGGCATGGCGCTGTTCGGCATGGGCTGGGTGACCGCCTATTCGTCGATCCAGGCGGCGGCGCAGCTGGTCTCGCCGCCCTGGGTGCGCGCGCGGGCACTGGCGATCTACCAGCTTTCCTATAACGGCGCGCTCACGATCGGCTCCTTCGGCTGGGGATGGCTCGGCACGCAGATCGGCCTGACCAACTCGCTGCTCACCGCCGCCGGCGGCGGGATCCTGATGGCGGTGGCGGTGCGGGGGTTCGGGCTCGATCCCTCCCTCACCCAGGGCGCGGCGGCACGGTTCAAGCCGCAGCCGGTGCCAGAGGCACCCGCCGCCGAACTGGCCCCCAGCCTGCCGCAGACGCGACGGCGGATCCTGGAGACCATGCATTACCGGGTGGACCCGAGTCAGCGCCGGGCCTTCCTAACGACGATGTCCGAGATGCGAAAGGTCCGCGGCCGCGCCGGCGCGGTGGACTGGCAGTTGTTCGAGGACGTGGCGCATCCGGAGGGCTGGGTGGAGACCTGGATGATGGACAATTGGACGGACCATCTGCGCGAGGCGGCGCGCCTGTCGGATGACGACAAGCTCGTGCTGGACCGTGCGGGGGTGTTTCGCACCGGCGGCCTGCCCCCGCCGGCACGCTATATCTCGGTCGATCCCGAGATCCATCTGGACTGGACAGCGCAAGTCGCCTTGCCCAATGGTTAGCCGCCCATCAACGGGTTTTCGGGACCACCCTGCAAGGAAGCCGCCATGAGCTATCTCAAGACGAAGAATAGCCTGCCGACCAACGCCAAGACGCTGGCGATCGAACTGCTGAACGCGCGGGTCGCGGACGGGATCGACCTCGCGCTGGCCACCAAGCAGGCGCATTGGAACCTGCGCGGACCGCAATTCATTGCGGTGCACGAAATGCTGGACGGCTTCCGCACCGAGCTCGACGGCCATGTCGACACCATGGCGGAGCGGGCGGTGCAACTGGGCGGCACGGCGCTCGGCACCACCCAGGCCGTGGCAAAGGGGTCCAAGCTGGACGCCTATCCCACGGACATTCATGCCATCAAGGACCATCTCGCGGCGCTGATCGACCGCTACGGACAGTTCGCCAACGATGTCCGGGCCAATATCGACCAGGCGAGCGAGGCCGGGGATGCCGACACCGCCGATATCTTCACCGGCGTGTCGCGCAGCCTGGACAAGGCGCTCTGGTTCCTGGAAGCCCATACCGGCTGATCGGCGAAGCGATCCCGGCAGCGACCGGCCCCTGCAGGGGCCGGTCGCCTGCCCGGCATCAAGGTCTTGCCCGGCGCGGGAGGAGGCGGATAGTGTGCCTGCCCCACGCAGGAACACAGCATGAACGATTTGTTCGGCCCAAACTCGGACCGGGACGCAGCGGGAGCCTATTCCGCCAAGGATATTGAGGTTCTGGAAGGGCTGGAGCCGGTGCGCCGCCGCCCCGGCATGTATATCGGCGGCACCGACGAAACCGCCCTGCACCATCTGGCCGCCGAGATCCTGGACAATTCCATGGACGAGGCGGTGGCCGGTCATGCCAGCTTCATCGAGGTGTCGCTGGAGCCGGACAATGTCCTGACCGTACGCGACAACGGCCGCGGGATCCCTATCGATCCACATCCTAAATTCAAGCATATGAGTGCGTTGGAGGTTATTCTTACGACCTTGCATTCGGGCGGCAAGTTCGGTGGCAAGGCCTATGCGACCTCGGGCGGATTGCACGGCGTCGGCAGCTCGGTGGTCAATGCGCTGTCGGAACAAATGGATGTGGAGGTCGCGCGCGAGAAAACGCTCTGGAAGCAGAGCTATGTCCGCGGCAAGCCGACGACCGGGCTGGTCAATGCCGGCCCCGTGCACAACCGCCGCGGCACCTCCATCCGGTTCAGGCCGGACCGGCAGATCTTCCCCGACCTGGCGTTCAGCCCGGCGCGGCTATACCGGCTGTGCCGGTCCAAGGCGTATCTGTACCGGGGGGTGGAGATCCGCTGGAACTGCGATCCATCGCTGCTGAAGCCGGGCAAGGACGAGACCCCGGCCGAGGCCGTGCTGCATTTTCCCGGCGGGCTGCGCGACAGCCTGGAAGCGGACATCAACGGCGCAGCGCGCGCCCTGCCCTCGCTGTGGGCCGGAGAGGCGGACCTGCCCGCCGCGCCGAACGGGGACCCGACCGGCCGGCTGGAATGGGCGGCGTCGTGGCTGGAGGACAGCGAGGGGTTCCTGCACTCCTACTGCAACACGGTGCCGACGCCGCTCGGCGGCACGCATGAGGCCGGCTGGCGCGCCGCGCTGGTGAAGGGCCTGCGCGCCTGGGGCGAGCAGCGCGGCAACAAGCGGGCGCAGCAGGTCGTCGCCGAGGACCTGCTGGCGCCGATGGCGGCCAAGCTGTCGGTGTTCATCCGCGATCCGCAGTTCCAGGGCCAGACCAAGGAAAAGCTGACCAGCAACGAGGCGGCGAAGCTGGTGGAAACCGCGCTCCGCGACCGCTTCGACCATTGGCTGGCCGGCGATCCCACCCAGGCCGACAACCTGCTGGCCTTCGTGATCGAGCGGGCCGAGGAGCGGCTGCGGCGCAAGGAGAGCAAGGACACGCCGCGCAAATCCGCCACGCGCCGGCTGCGGCTGCCCGGCAAGCTGGCGGATTGCTCGCGCGAGACGGCGGCGGAGACGGAGATCTTCCTGGTGGAGGGCGACAGCGCGGGCGGGTCCGCCAAGCAGGCGCGCAACCGGGAAACCCAGGCGGTGCTGCCTTTGCGCGGCAAGATCCTGAACGTCGCCAGCGCGTCCGCCGACAAGCTGCGGCAGAACCAGGAGTTGAAGGATCTGGTCGAGGCGCTGGGCTGCGGCGTCGGCGAGCGCTTCGACCGCGCCAAGCTGCGCTACGGCCGGGTGATCATCATGACCGACGCCGACGTGGACGGGGCGCATATCGCCTCGCTGCTGATGACGTTCTTCTATCGCGAGCTGAAGGATCTGATCCGCCACGGGCATCTGTACCTGGCGCAGCCTCCGCTGTACCGGCTGACCCAGGGGGCGAAATCGGTCTATGCGATGAACGACGCCGACCGCGAGCGGTTGACGAAATCCGTCTTCAAGGCGGGATCGAAAGTGGAAGTCAGCCGCTTCAAGGGCCTGGGCGAAATGCCGCCGTCCGCGCTGAAGGAAACCACCATGGACCCGAAGAAGCGGACGCTGCTGAAAGTGGTCGCGCTGGCGGAAGACCGGGCGCAGACGGACAAGATGGTGGAGAGCCTGATGGGGCGGAAGCCGGAATTGCGCTTCCAGTTCATCCAGGAACACGCCCGCAGCGTCGAGGAACTCGACGTTTGAGGGCAGAGGATCCGGGGGAGGAGATCCCCCGGATCGGCGCGGTTCAGACCGCCTTCTTGAGCGTCGGCGAGGCCTTGAAGCGGACGGTCTTGCCGGCCTTGACCTTGATGGCTTCGCCGGTGCGCGGATTGAGGCCTTTGCGCGCCTTGGTCTTGCGCACGATGAAGGTGCCGAAGCTCGGCAGGGTGAAGCGGCCGGTCTTCTTCAGTTCCTTGACGATCGCCGCCATCAGATCGGTCGCGGCGCGATTCGCGCCCGCGCCGGTCAGTTCGGCGGATTCCTGGATGACCTTAGCGATGAAAGCCTTTGACATGTCTGGTTCCCGTTTGTTGGAGTAGATAGCGCAGCCGCCCGACGGTGGGACCGTTCATGCTGCACCACAGCAGAGCATGCGTCGTGCATCGCGAATTGCCGCGTCGTAGCGCGGCTTTTATCCAGTGCCCGTGGATTCGGACAATAGGTCTGTATTTTTTGCAAGACGGCGATTCGTGGGGCTGAATATGAAGAGAATCGGGCATGCGCGGAAACCCGGCAGTCCGGGACGGCACCTGTGATGAGCCAGGGGGTGATGAGCCAAGCGGGCGATCACGCAATTTTGGCGCCGCTGGTATTTACCGGAACGGCGATGCTGACGGACCGGGCCGTTGTGATCGCAGGCAAAGCCATCGCCGGGATCGAGGACAGGCCGCTTCCCGGCATGCCGGTGCTGCGCCTCCCCGCAGGCACGGTCCTGTCGCCCGGGTTCGTTGACCTGCAGGTGAATGGCGGCGGCGGGGTGTTGTTCAATGACGCGATGGACGCAGCCGGGCTGGTGCGCATCCTGGGCCCGCACCTTCATGCGGGAACGACGGCGATCCTGCCGACCGTGATCAGCGGCTCGCGCGAACAACTGCGAACGGCCATCGGCGTTGTCGCTGCAGCGCTGCGCCAGGGAACCGCGGGGATCGTCGGACTGCACCTGGAAGGCCCGTTCCTGAACCCCGAGCGCCGCGGCATCCATCCGGCCGCCTCGATCGCCAGCATGACCGAGGCCGATCTGGAACTGCTGTGCGGGGATTTCCCCGGCCGGCTGCTGATCACCCTGGCGCCGGAGCGGGTGCCGGCGGGCGCCGTCGCGCGGCTGACGGAGGCGGGGCGGATCGTGTTCGCCGGACACACGGCGGCCAGTTTCGAACAGCTACGGACCGCCCTGGACGAGGGGCTGGCCGGGTTCACCCATCTGTTCAACGCGATGTCGCAGCTGACGGTGCGCGAGCCGGGCGCCGTCGGTGCGGCGCTGACGGACCGGCGGGCCATAGCCGGGATCATCCTGGACGGGCTGCACGTGCATCCGGCAGCCGCGCGGCTGGCATTGACCGCGATGGGACCGGAGCGGCTGTTCCTGGTCTCCGACGCGATGCCGAGTGTGGGCGCCGAGATGGGCGAGTTCAGCTTCGACGGCAGGCGGATCCGGCTGGTGGACGGAAAGCTGACCGATGAAGCCGGCACTTTGGCCGGCGCGCATCTGACCATGGCGGAGGCCGTGCGCAACGCGGTGCGGATGCTCGGCTGCGGGCTGGAGGACGCCTTGCGGATGGCGACGTCGACGCCGGCGGGTTGCCTCGGCCTTGGCGACAGGATCGGCCATATCGGTGCCGGCCGCGCGGCGGACCTGGTGGCGCTGGATGCGGAATTGCGCCCGGTCCAGGTCTGGGCGGAGGGCCGGACCGTGCGCCCGGCCCTCCGCTGAGTCAGTCGTTCAGAGCCCGGCGTTCAGAGCCCGGCCTGGGACACGAACTTGGTGTTCAGGTAGGCCTCGATCGCTTCCGAGCCGCCTTCCGAGCCATAGCCGGAATCCTTGATGCCGCCGAACGGCACTTCCGGCAGCGCCAGGCCCATGTGGTTCAGCGTCATCATGCCGGCCTCGACCTGCGACGCCACCGCGTTGGCGGTCTTGGCCGAACGGGTGAAGGCATAGGAGGCGAGGCCGTAGGGCAGCCGGTTAGCCTCCGCCACCACCTCGTCGAAGCCGCCGAAGGGGGAGATGATGGCGAGCGGGCCGAACGGCTCCTCGTTCTGCACCCGCGCGTCCAGCGGCACGTCGGTCAGCACCGTGGGTTCGTAGAAATTGCCGGTGTTGCCGATGCGGTTGCCACCGGTGCGGACCGTGGCGCCGTGGCGCACGGCGTCGGCGACCAGCGTTTCCATCGCCGCGATGCGGCGCGGATTGGCGAGCGGGCCCATCGTGACGCCCGCCTCCAGGCCGTTGCCGACCTTGTTCGCCTTGGCGCCGGCGACAAATTTTTCCACGAACTGGTCGTAGACCCGCTCCTGGATCAGGAAGCGGGTCGGCGACACGCAGACCTGGCCGGCGTTGCGGAACTTGGCGCCGACCAGCAGGCGCGAGGCGACGTCCACATCGGCGTCATCGAAGACGATGGCCGGGGCGTGGCCGCCCAGTTCCATCGTCGCCCGCTTCATATGCGCGCCGGCGATGGCGGCCAGATGCTTGCCGATGGCGGTGGAGCCAGTGAAGGACATCTTCTTGATGATGGCATGCGGGATCAGGTACTCGCTGATCTCCGCCGGCACGCCATAGACCAGCCCGACCACACCGGCGGGCACGCCGGCATCGACGAAGCAGCGGATCAGTTCCGCCGGAGAGGCCGGGGTTTCTTCCGGCGCCTTGACGATGATCGAGCAGCCGGCGGCCAGGGCGGCCGAGAGCTTGCGCACGACCTGGTTGATCGGGAAGTTCCACGGGGTGAAGGCGGCGACGGGGCCCACCGGCTCCTTGATCACCAGCTGATAGACGCCCTCGGCCCTGGCGGGGACCACCCGGCCATAGGCGCGGCGGGCTTCCTCGGCGAACCAGTCGATCACGTCGGCGCCGGCCAGGGTCTCGCCCTTGGCTTCGGCCAGCGGCTTGCCCTGCTCCTGCGTCAGCAGCGGCGCGATCCTGTCCGCACGCTCCCGCAGCAGGTCGGCGGCCTTGCGCATGATCTTCGAGCGGTCATAGGCGGAGATCTTCTTCCAGGTGCGAAAGCCCTTCTCGGCGGCTTCCAGCGCACGGTCCAGATCCTCCCGCCCGGCATGGGCGACGGTGCCGATCGCCTCCCCGGTCGCGGGGTTCATCACGGTCAGCGACCGCCCGGCGGCGGACTTCGTCCAGACGCCATCGATGAGCAGCAGCACATCAGGATATGACATGAATTTCCTCGGTGTTGTTTCGGCCGCCGAGGCGCGTGGCCCCGAGACCCAGCGATATGTAGTGGCGGACATAGCGAAAGGCCACCCCGGCCGGATGACGGGCCTTCGCACGCGCACAACAATGCTTGCGCCGGTCCGCCAGTTCGGCCAGCCTCCGTTACGTTAAAAATCAGGGAGCCGCTTCGATGGCGCAATCAGGGGAACAAAAGTTGACAGAATTTCCGACGGCAAAAAAACGTTCGGCGCGCCCGCTCGGCCTCGCAGCCTTTGCCGTCGCGGCCATGCTGGCACTGGGCGGCCCATGGCCGGGTGGCGAGGCCCGCGCCCAGGGAACGTCGGCCACCGGTCCCACCTGGCCCGGACCGACCGTCGAGGCCATCAAGAAGCGCGGCCAGTTGAATTGCGGCATCGATGTCGGCGTGCCCGGCTTCGCCTCTCAGGACAATACCGGGCGCTGGCAGGGCCTGGATATCAGCTATTGCCGCGCCATCGCTGCCGCCGTGCTGGGCGACGGGGAGAAGGTCCGGTTCGTGCCGACCACCACCCCGGCCCGCTTCACCGTGCTGCAATCGGGCGAAATCGACGTGCTGATCCGCGACAGCACGCTGACCTTCACCCGCTCGGTGCAGCTCGGCCTCGATGAGATCGCGGTGAATTTCTATGCCGGCGAGGGCTTCCTGGTCAGCAAGAAGCTCGGCGTGTCGAAGATCACGGAGCTGAACGGGGCGACCATCTGCACGCTGACCGGCGCGACGCTGGAGCTCAACATCGCCGACTTCGCCAAGTCGAACGGCACCAAGATCGGCACGCTGCTGTTCGACAAGGCCGATGAGGCGGTCGCCGCCATGGAGACCGGGCGCTGCGACGGCTACACCGACGACACCGGCAGCCTGGCCGGCATGCGCTCGACCTTGAAGAACCCGGCGGACTGGGTGGTGCTGGAGGGCGTCATCAGCAAGGAGCCGCTCGGCATCCACGCCCGCACCGGCGATACGCAATGGGCGAAGATCCTGTTCTGGGTCCATGAGGGCCTGCTGACCGCCGAGGAGATCGGCGTGACCAAGGCGAACGCCGACGAGATGAAGAAGACCAGCACCGATCCCTTCGTGCGCCGCCTGCTGGGCGTGGAAGGCGAGTTCGGCAAGAAGATGGGGCTGGACGACGAGTGGATGCTCCGGGCGGTCAAGACCGTGGGCAATTACGGCGAAATCTATGACCAGTTCTTCGGACCCCAGGCGCTCGCCCTGCCGCGCGGGCTGAATAACCTGTGGTCCAAGGGCGGCCTGCAATACGCCCTGCCGTTCCGCTGATCCGCTGCTGCGCGGACATCGTGCCCGCTCTGATATCGTGACGGAGCCTGCCGCGGTAGGATATCGCCCGCCTCCCCCGCCCCGGTTGCGGCTGGGGTCGGTGAAGGCGCTGCTGTGGCAGGCTCTGGCGGTGGCCGGCTTCGTCGCCTTCGTGCTGTGGGTCGGCAACAACGCCGCCGGCAACATGGCAAGGCGCAGCATCAGCTTCGGCTTCGATTTCCTGCTGCATCCGGCCGGTTTCGACATTCCGTTCCATCTGCTGAGCTGGGACGTCAGCGACACCTATGGCTGGGCGCTGATCGTGACCTTCGGCAATTCGCTGCTGGCCGCGGTGCTGTCGATCGCGCTCGCATCCGCGCTGGGGCTGCTGCTGGCGTTGATGCGCCTGTCGGGCAATCCGCTGGCGGCGGGCACCTCGCGCGTGGTCATGGAAATCGTGCGCAACACGCCGCAGCTCGTGCAGATCATCTTCATCTATTTCGTGGTGCTGCAATCCCTGCCCCCGCCGCGCCAGAGCATCGTGCTCGGGGCCGGCGTCTTCCTGAACGTGCGCGGCCTGCTGGTGCCGGAGGCGACGCTGAGCCCGATCCTGTGGCTGCTGGGGGCGCTGACGCTGGGGCTGACGATCCTGGGCTGGATCTGCCGCCGGCCCGGGCACATCGCCGGCCTGGTGCTGCCACCGCTGTTGCTGCTGGCCTGGCTGGTGGCGGCCGGCATGACGGCCGATTGGCTGAAGCCGGAGCTGAAGGGCTTCAACTATGTCGGCGGCCTGCGGCTGCCGCCGGAATTGCTGGCGCTCTGGCTCGGCATCTCGATCTACACCTCGGCCTTCATCTCCGAGATCATCCGCGCCTCCATCCTCGGCCTGCCGCACGGCCAGACCGAAGCGGCGCTGAGCGTCGGGCTGACACGCTGGCAGGTGATGTTCCTGGTGATCCTGCCGCAGGCGCTGCGCACGCTGATCCCGCCGCTGACCAGCCAGTACCTGAACATCATCAAATCGACGACGCTCGGCGCGGCCATCGCCTATCCGGACGTGCTGCAGATCTTCGGGCGCACCGTGCTGAACCAGTCGGGACGGGCGGTGGAGGTGATGTTCCTGCTGCTCGGGCTGTTCCTGGCGATCAACCTGCTGACCTCGGCGGCGATGAACCGCTGGAATCGCAAACTCGCCTTGCAGGGCCGCTGACATGAAACTGCTGCGCGCGCTGTTCGGCACACCGGCAAATGCCGTGCTCAGCCTGGCGATGATCGCGTTGTTCGCCTTTATCGTGCCGCACTTCCTGCGCTGGGCGTTGCTGGACGCCACCTGGGACGCGGTGAGCCGGCGCGCCTGCGCGCCGGACGGCGCCTGCTGGGCGTTCGTCAAGGCGCGCTTTCCGCTGTTCATCTACGGCCGATATCCCGTCGCGGAGCGCTGGCGCGTCGATCTCTGCTTCCTGTTGCTGGCCATTGCTTGCCTTGGCTGCCTGTTCGCCGGCCGCCGGCGCGGCGTGTTCCTGCTGGCGCTGCTGCTTGGCGTTCCCGTGATCGGCGGCGTGCTGCTGGTCGGCGGAGTGTTCGGGCTGCCCGAGGTCGAGACCGCCGACTGGGGCGGGCTGATGCTCAACGTCATCCTGTCCTTCGTCACCATCGCCGGCGCGCTGCCGCTCGGCGTGCTGCTGGCGTTCGCCCGGCGGTCCAGGCTGCCGGTCGTCTCCTGGGGCGCGACCGCGTTCATCGAGTTCTGGCGCGGCGTGCCCTTGCTGGCGGTGCTGTTCATGGGCCTGATCATGCTGCCGATGTTCCTGCCGGACGGCATGACCGTGCCCAATCTGCTGCGCGCGGTGGTGGTGCTGATCCTGTTCGAATCCGCCTATCTGGCGGAAACCATTCGCGGCGGCATGCAGGGCGTGCCGAGCGGCCAGGCCGAGGCGGCGATGGCGCTGGGCATGCACCATGCCCAGGCGCAGATTCTGATCGTGCTGCCGCAGGCGCTGCGGATCGCGATCCCCGGCATCATCAACATCGTCATCGACCTGTTCAAGGACACCACGCTGGTATCCATCGTCGGGCTGTTCGACCTGATGGGGGTGATCACCCAATCGCTGAAGGACCCGTCCTGGCTCGGCCTGGCCAGCGAGGGCTACACCTTCGCCGCGGCGATGTTCTTCGTCTGCTGCCTGTTCTTCTCGCTCGCCGGCGGGTTTCTCGAACGCCAGTTCGGCAGCGGCACCCGCGCGCCGCAGCGATAGCTCATTGGAGCGATAGGGCACCGGTGCGGTAAGGGTGCTTCAAATCGCCGCCGGCGCATCCTATGTTACCGGTATGGACAACATCCCCTCAGCCAGCTTCGGCGTCACCGAGCGTGCCGCTTCCCGCATCGCCGAGATTGTTGCCGCGGAAGGCCGGCAGAAGGCCTTGCGCGTGGCCGTGCTCGCCGGCGGATGCAGCGGCTTTCAGTACAAGTTCGAGCTGGATGAGGCGCCGCAGCCCGATGACCTCGTGATCGAGCGCGGACCGGCGCGGGTTTTCGTCGATTCGGCCAGCCTGGACCTGCTGGCGGGCTCGGAGCTCGACTACACCGATGAGCTCATGGGAAGCCATTTCGCCGTGCGCAACCCGAACGCCACCTCCGCCTGCGGCTGCGGCACCAGCTTCGCCGTCGATTAGGTGAAAATCGCCACCTGGAACGTCAATTCCGTCCGTCAGCGCGAGACCCATATCCTGCGCTGGCTGGAGCGGGTGCAGCCGGATGTGCTGTTCCTGCAGGAGATCAAATGCGAGGAACCGGCGTTTCCCGCGCTGCGCTTTCAGGAACTGGGCTATCGCTCGGCCATTGTCGGGCAGAAATCCTATAACGGCGTCGCCGTCCTCTCTCGCATCCCCGTCACCGTGACGCAGCGCGCCCTGCCCGGCCTGCCGGCGGACGACGCGCAGGCGCGCTATGTCGAGATCCTGGCCGAGGGCATCGCCATGGCCGGCATCTATCTGCCGAACGGCAATTCCGGCGGCGATGCCGGGTTTGCCTACAAGCTCGCCTGGATGGACCGGCTGGCGGAGCACGCCGACTCGCTGCTCCAGGCCGATACACCGACCGTGATCCTCGGCGATTTCAATGTCTGCCCGACCGACGAGGATCTCGCGCCCGGCGCGCTGTCGCCGACGGACGCCCTGGTTCGGCCTGAAACTCGCGAAAAATTCCGCCGGCTGCTCTGGCTCGGCCTGACGGACGCGGTGCGTGCTCTGCATCCGGCGGGGCCAGTCTACACCTTCTGGGACTACCAGGCCGGCGCCTGGCCGCGCGACCGCGGCCTGCGGATCGACCATGCGCTGCTGTCGCCGACGCTGGCGGAGAAGCTGGTCGCGGCGGCGCCCGACCGGCGCGAACGCGGGGAAGACTCGCCGTCGGACCACGTGCCGGTGCTGGTGGAGCTCGCCTGAGGCCAGCGGGTTCTGCCTACTGGCCGACGAAGACCTGATCGGTCGCCCAGGATATCCAGACCGGCTGCGCGCCGAGCCAGTCCATGCCGAGCAGCATGCCGAAGCCGCGCGCCGGCAGGGCCATGACCAGCACCCGCGTCTGGTGCAGATCGCTGGGTCCGACGAGCAGTTCGGAGAACAGATGCTCATAGGCCGTCACTTCTCCGGCGCCGACGCCGCGCACCTTCTGCTTCGGGTCGCGGTTCAGCATCGCCTGGGTCACGCCGGCCGCCAGCGCGGTCTGTAGCGACACCACGCTGCGGTTGGACCCGGAATCGATCTGCGCCATCGCGCCGTGGCCATTGATGCGCACCGGCAGCAGCAACTGGCCCGGCAGCGGGTTCTCCGCCGCGATGGCGGTATAGGGGGTCTGCCAGGGCAGGAAATTGCCGGTGCAGCCGCTCACGCTGTACAGCGTCATCCGCCCCCGGCGCAGGTCGAAGGCGATGTCGAAGCTGGACAGGTAATCCAGACCGAGCAGCCCGTCGATCGCACGATTGGCCTGAGCGATGAAGGGCAGCGGCGCCACGCTGATCGTTGACTCGGCCTCAGTGCCGCGCCGGTGCAGCGCCACCCCGCCGAGTTCCAAACTGCGCAGCTTGGCGTTGGGGTGACGCTCGTAGCCGCCGATCCCCTGCATGTGGGAGCTGACCCATTCGTCGCGGGCCAGGCCCAGGCGCTGCACCGCCGCTTCGCTCAGCAGCGTTTTCTCCGCGCCGGTGTCGATCAGGAAGGTGACCGACTTGCCGTCGATCCGCCCGGCCGCGAGCACCTGGCCGCCGATTAAGGTCACCGGCACATCGGCGCGCGGCTCGACAGTGCAGGCCGCGGCGGCATGGCCCGCGAACAGCAGGCCGAGCACGAGAATGCCGATCCGCGACAGGTGCCTTACGCCCCTCCGCGGCAGGCGCACTACACCGCTCCGCGGCGGGCGCATTACGCCGCTCCGCGGCAGGTGCATCACGCCGATCAGGCGATCCGCTGCAAGGCAGCGTCCAGCCGGGTGATCTCGTTCCGGTAGGCGGCCAGGCGCTCGCGGTTCTCTTCCACGACGTCCTCGGGTGCGCGACGGACGAAATCGGCGTTGTCGAGCTTCTTCGTCACCTTCTCCGCCTCCGCCTCGGCCTTGGCGCGCTCCTTGGACAGGCGCGTGCGTTCCGCCGCGATGTCGATCAATCCGGCCAGCGGCAGGATGACCGTGGCCTCGTCGACCACGATCTGGGCGGCGTCGCGCGGCATCTCCCCGTTCAGCGGCGCGAGGCTTTCGGCGCGCCCCAGGCGGCGGATGGCGTCCATCCAGCGGGCGCCGCGGTCGAGCGTTTCCGGGCGGGCATCGCGCAGCAGGATCGGCGCCAGTGTCGCCGGGGGCACGTTCATCTCGGCGCGCACGGTGCGCAGTTCGGTGATCAGCTTCACCACCCAGCCAAGCTCCGCCCGCGCGCCGTCCGCGTCCGTCACCGCCACCGGCTCCGGCCAGGCGGTGCCGATCAGGCTGCCTTCCGCGCCATAGCCGAAGCTGTGCCAGATCTCCTCGGTCACGAACGGCATCGCCGGATGCAGCAGGCGCAGGATGGTGCCGAGCACATGGGCGGCGGTCTGGCGGACTTCGGCGGCCGCCGGCGTGTCGCCCTCCGCCAGCACCGGCTTGGCGAACTCCACGAACCAGTCGCAAAAAAGATTCCAGGTGAAGCGGTAGCCGGCGGCGGCGTATTCGTCGAAGCGAAAGGCCTCCAGCGCCGCCGTCGCCTCCGCGATCGCGGCGTTGGCGGCGTCCAGGATCCAGCGGTTCAGCGCCAGCCTGGCGCTGGCGGGATCGAAGCCGGGATCGGGCACGACCTGGTTCATCTCGCAGAACCGCGCCGCGTTCCACAATTTGGTGACGAAGCTGCGATTGGATTCCACCCGTGCCGGGCCGAGCTTGATGTCCCGGCCGGGACCGGCGAGCGAGCAGATGGTGAAGCGCAGGGCATCGGTGCCATAGGCCTCGATCAGCTCCAGCGGATCGATGACGTTGCCCTTGGACTTGGACATCTTCTGGCCGCGCTCATCGCGCACCAGGCCGTGGATGTAGACCGTGCGGAACGGCACATCGTCCATGAAATGCAGGCCCATCATCATCATCCGGGCGACCCAGAAGAAGATGATGTCAAAGCCGGTCACCAGCACGTCGCTGGGGTAATAGCGCGCCAGTTCCGGCCGTTTCTCCGGCCAGCCGAGGGTGGAGAACGGCCACAGCGCGGAGCTGAACCAGGTGTCCAGCACGTCCTCGTCGCGCGCCAGCGGTTCAGCGCGCCCGTAGTGATCGCGCGCCTCCGCCTCCGCCTCGGCCTCGGTACGGGCGACGAAAACATGCCCGTCCGGCCCGTACCAGGCGGGGATGCGATGCCCCCACCAGAGCTGGCGGCTGATGCACCAGGGCTGGATGTCGCGCATCCAGCTGAAGAACGTGTTCTCCCACTGCTTGGGCACAAACACGGTGCGCCCGGTCTCCACCGCCGCGATCGCCGGCTTGGCCAGTTCCGCCGCGTTGCAGTACCACTGCACGGTCATCAGCGGCTCGATCGGCACGCCGGAGCGGTCGCCATGCGGCACCTGGTGGGTGTGCGGCTCGATCTTGGCCAATAGCCCGAGCCGTTGCAGCTCGGCGACGATGGCCTTGCGGGCGGCGAAGCGCTCGACCCCTTCCAGCGTCTGCACGAAGGCCGGGTTGGCGATTTCGTGGATTTCCGGCCAGAGCTGTTCCCCGGTTTCCGGATCCTGGCGGGCGGGAATCGCCTCGATCGCCGCTTCGTGCAGGTCGTCGCGGATCTCCGCCAGGGTCACGCGCGCCTCGCGGTCCAGCACCGAGGGCATCGGCAGATCGTGGCGCTGGCCGACGACGAAATCGTTGAAATCATGCGCCGGCGTGATCTTGACCGCGCCGGTGCCTTTTTCCGGGTCGGCATAGGTGTCGGCGACGATCGGGATCAACCGGCCGACCAGGGGCAGGATGGCGTGCTTGCCGATCAGATGCGCGAGGGCCGGGTTCTCCGGATGCACCGCCACCGCGGTGTCGCCCAGCATCGTCTCCGGACGCGTGGTCGCCACGGTAATGAACTGGCCCGGTTCGCCCTCGATCGGATAGGTGATGTACCAGAGGCTGCCCTTGGTCTCGCGGTTCTCGACCTCGAGGTCGGAGATCGCCGACTGGAATTTCGGGTCCCAGTTCACCAGCCGCTTGTCGCGGTAGATCAGGCCTTGGCGGAACAGGGTGACGAACACCTCCCGCACCGCGGCGGACAGGCCGTCATCCATGGTGAAGCGCTCGCGCGGCCAGTCCAGCGAGGCGCCGAGGCGGCGGAGCTGGCGGGTGATGGTGCCGCCCGATTCCGCCTTCCACTGCCACACCCGTTCCAGGAACGCGTCCCGCCCCAGCGTCTGGCGGGAGATGCCCTGCTCGGCCAGCAGCCGTTCCACCACCATCTGCGTGGCGATGCCGGCATGGTCGGTGCCGGGCTGCCAGAGCGTGTCGCGGCCCTGCATGCGCCGCCAGCGGATCAGCGCATCCTGCAGCGTGAATGTCAGCGCATGGCCCATATGCAGGCTGCCGGTGACGTTCGGCGGCGGAATCATGATGGTGTACGGCTTCGCGTTGGAGCCGGGATCGGCGGCGAAGGCGCCGGCCTGCTCCCAGCCCTCATACAAGCGCGTTTCGGTTTCGGCCGGCGAATGGGTCTTGTTCAACATATCGACTATCCGGAAGGCGCCCCAAAAGGGCGAGAAAACATGGGGCGGAAGGGCACGGGGCGAAAAGACGGGGCGCGACCCATGGATCGCGAGGCGGTGGCAGGGTCTGGCGGCCCCGCTGCAGCGATCAGGGAATGGCGCGGCCGATCACACGCTCGAGCTCCGCGCGGACCAGACGCTCCACCATCGACGGCAGGTTCTCGTCCAGCCATTGCTTGAGCTGCGGGCGCAGCTCCGCGCGGACGATATCCTCGATGGTCGGGCCGCCGGAATAGACCTGCATGGACCGCTCCGCGCCAAGCGAACGGACCAGCGTGCTGACGGAGGCCGCCGCCGCGGCCGCGGTGACCGGCGAGACCAGGCCGCTCAGCAGCGTCTCGCTGTCGGCCTCTCCGTGCAGCACGGCCTCGTCCGGAGCCGGCGGCTGCGGGTTCGCGAGGGGTTGCTGTTCCGCCGTTTGGGAGTTTTGCGGCACCGCGGCGGGACTGTTCGCGGCCACCTTCGGCCCGGTCTGCGCGGGCTGCCACCCGGCCGCATCGTGTTCGGGGGGCGAATCGGGCACCATCATGGTGGCATCCAGCACCAACACCTCCTCGGGCACATCCCCGGGCATGCCGGCGCGTTCCGCCGGCTGGATCCGCGGCGCCGGCTCGTCCTCGCTGAGGATCCGGCGGATCGAGGCCAGGATGTCCTCCATGGACGGGTCGCCGGCGTGGCCGGTTGCCGGATCCTTCGCGAATTCCCTGGAGGGGCCGGAGGGCGATGTGTCAGAGGAGGTCATCGGATCCATGATCCCGCATTTTGCTGATCAACAGGTGAATTTCGTACAACAAGCGATCATCGGGCCATCCATCAACGATTGAACATCAACGACCGGGCTGGTCCACCGCCTGGTCGCCGGTGCCGAACCATTTATTGCGAACGGCATTGTAGTAGGCCGTCTCGTCGTAGTAGGCGACCGGCAGGTTCAGATCCTTCGCCGTCAGCCGGCCCAGCGCCGCGGCGACGGTGTAGGACTGGTTCACGATGGCGGCCAGGTTCTGCACCAGCGTCAGCTGCGACTGCAGCAGCGCGAGCTGGGCGTTCAGCACGTCCAGCGTGGTACGGCTGCCGACGATCGCCTCGCGCTGCACGCCTTCCAGCGCGATCTGGTTGGCGCGGATCTGCGAGCGCGTGCTCTCCGCCTGGGCGCGGTTGGAAACCAGCGTCTCCCAGGCCTGTATCGCCTGCTGCTGGGCCGTGCGCTTGGCATCGTCGACCGTACGCTGGGTGGATTGCTGCTGCTGGCGCGCCTGGCGCACGGCGGAATATTCGGCGCCGCCCTGGTACAACGGCACGGACACCACTGCGCCCACCTGGTAGCCGTTGGTGTTGTTGTGCGCGCTGCTCGCGTTCGCCTGCTGGAAAATCTGTCCCTGCAGGGAGACCTGGGGCATCAGGGCGCTGAACTGCACATCCACATTATCCTTGGCCGCCGCGTCGTCGAACAGCGCGGCAACCACGGTGGGGTTATTGCTCCGCGCCATGATGGCGGCCTCGGTCTGGTTCTTCACCGGCAGGTTGATCGGCTGCGGCTCGATCAGGTCCGGCGGCGGCAGGAAGCCCACCGCCCTCTGGAACTGGGAACGGGCAATCTGCAGATCGCCGACCGCCGCTTCCCGCTGCGCCGTGGCGCCCGCCAGCGCCGCTTCGGCCTGGGCGACGTCGGTGCGGGTGATCTCCCCCACCCGGAAACGGTCATTGGTGGCCTGCAGCTGGCGGGCCAGCACCTGTTCGTTGTTGACCTGCAGGCCCAGGGTCTGCTGCGCCTGGATCAGGTTGACATAGGCGGTCACGGTATCGGTCATCGCCAACTGCTCGGCGACGATCAGCCGGGCACGCTCGGCCATCACCGCGTTATCGGCCTTGTTCAGGCTGGCCTTGGTCTTGCCGCCATTATAGACTGGCTGGGTCACGGTTGCCGACGCGGTGCCGATGACGCGCAGGGTTCGGCCGTCGCTGTTGCGGCCGGGAATCGCCTCGATGGTGCCGTCGGCGAGCGTGGTGGTCCCGCCGGGAAGCCACTGCCGGCTGTAGCCGTCGCCGTAGCCCGTGGTGCCGGCCAGCGACACCTGGGGCCGCCAGCCCGCCAGCGCCTGCGGCACGCCTTCATCCGTCGCCCGCAACCTGGCCCGTTCCGCCTGCAAGGCCGGGTTGTTGGCATAGGAAGCGGCCAAAGCGTCGGTAAGGGTGCGTATCCGGGCCGTGCCGAAACTGGCTGGCTGGGCGTCCGCGGCGGCGCGCGCGCCCGGCTTGCCGGAAACGACCTGCAGGCGCACCGGCGGCGCACTCGTCTGGGTCCCGCCCGCTTGGGTCCCGCCCGTCTGGGTGCTGCCTGGCGCCTGGGCCCCTCCCATTTGGGCCCGCGCGCCTTGGCTTACCGGCGGCACTGCCGCGAGCGTCATTCCCAGGCCGACAATCAAACCACGACGCAACCGCATGCTTAACTTCCCGTATTGTCCGCGAGCGCCGCCAACCCGTATCCGGGCGCGCTCATGCCCGCGACCCTACCCCGCATCCGACATGTGCCACAGGACCCGGGCGGACGCCAATTCTTTGCAGCCGGTATGCGATCTCCGCGCCTTCGAAAGCGGCACGGGCAATATCGCGGCAACACCTGCCACGAAGTTCAAAAACCCCGCCGATTTTCAAATATCCCGCCTGTCGTGAGAAAGCCGGGAGACTTCAGAAGACAAACACGGGCGCCGGCAGCAGCGCGGGGATCAGCGGCGTCGCGCAATCGAACGCCGGCTGGGCCCGCAGACCCGCCACGCTTGCCTCGGCCAGCACCGCCTGTCCGACATGGCTTTCGGTGCGGCGGACCGTGACCAGCCGCCCGGTACCCGGACGCAGCTGCGCCGCAATGGCGGGCGGGATGTCGCGCACCGCGCCGTCGATTAGGATCAGGTCGTACGGCGCCTGTTCCGGCCAGCCGGCCACGAGCTTGCCCGACACCAGCGTGACGCCGGGCGCCTCGGCCGCCAGGGACGAGCGGGCCAGGGCGAGCAGCGCGGGGTCTTCCTCCAGCGCGGTCACGCGGACCCCGCAATCGGCCAGCACCGCGGCGCCATAACCGGACCCGGCAGCCACCACCAGCACGTTTTCGCCCGCGACCGGCGCCGCCAGCTGGATCAGGCGCGCGATCACCATCGGCTCGGTCAGTACCCGGCCATTGCCGAGCGGTACGTCCTCGTCGCAATAGGCCCGCGCAGCGAGCGCGGCCGGCAGAAAGCGCTCCCGGCGGATACGGCGCATGGCTACCAGAATTCGCGGGTCGATCACCTTGTTCGGGCGGACCTGGCTGTCGACCATTCGGGTCCTCGCATCGGCGAAGTCGAAGGCTTCGAGAGTGGCGGCATCAATCGTGTCGGTCATGTATGGCTCGCACTGGTCCAGGAGGGCGTGAGCTTATATAGTCCCGTGCCGCTTCGCGCCAGAGTTTGGGTCGCCAGAGCTTGGGTGGGCGTCCCGCCGCCCGCAAGGCGCGGCAAATTCGTGGATTGCCCACTGGCCGCATCTTGGGGCAAGAACGTGCCGCGAAGGTCCGGTGGCAGAGTGGTGATGCAGAGGACTGCAAATCCTCGAATGCCGGTTCGATTCCGGCCCGGACCTCCAATTCCTCCACGCTTCGGCCGCCCCGGACAGCCGCCCTGTCGTTGATCGGACGAACCGGCCCGCCCTCTCGTATTCTCGGATGGGACCGCCCAGGAAGCCCGTCGGCCGTGCGGCAGGCGGCTGCGCTCTTCGATGCAACTAATGATGCAGAAACTGATTAAGTTTATTCAATATGACCGAGGAATACTACTTATCCAAATATCTTAGGGTTGAGTTACACCATCACTATCCATAGCCTATGGTTGCAGATATACTGAGGAGCAGCTGGCTGTGGCGAAAAATCCTGCTGAGATTGCCAACCCGTCCCGTCGCGCCGTGCTGACCTCGGGAGCCGCGCTGGTCGGCGCCAATATGCTGCCTGGGACGATGGCGTCCGCTGCCCCGACACCCCCCGTCACAGCCCCCGATGCGCCGCCTGGCGGCTACAACATCCTGTACATCCTGGTCGACCAGGAGCATTTTTTCGAAAAATGGCCATTTCCGGTGCCGGCCCGCGAATGGATGAAGGCCAATGGCATCTCCTTCACCAACCACCAGGCCGCGTCCTGCGTCTGCTCCCCCGCCCGCTCGGTGATCTATACCGGCCAGCACATCCAGCATTCCGGCATCTTCGACAATCTGAACTATCTCTGGCAGCCGGACATGTCGACCAAGGTCCAGACCATCGGCGACCGGATGAAGAAACTGGGCTACCACGCCGCCTACCAGGGCAAGTGGCATCTCAGCTACAACCTGGATCAGGTCAAGAAGGCGGTCGATGCGCCCATCGCCGATTATCGCAAGATCATCGAAAGCTACGGCTTCGACGATTTTTACGGAGTGGGCGACATCAATGACAAGCAGCAGGGCGGTTACACCTTCGACGACGTGACGACCAGCTCGGTCAGCACCTGGATGCGCACCACGGGAGAGGATTTGCGGGCCAAGGGCCAGCCCTGGTTCCTCGCGGTCAATTTCGTCAATCCGCACGACGTCATGTACATCAACTCGGATCTGCCCGGCGAAGTGGTGCAGGGCAAGAAACACGCCATCGGCATTCTTCCCACGCCCAAGGAACAGCTCTACCAGGCGCACTGGGACGAGGTTCCGCTGCCGGCGACGCGCGGCCAGCCGCTCGATGCGCCTGGCCGGCCCAAGGCGCACGCGACCTACCAGGCCATTCAGGACATGATGGTCGGCCAGTGGCCCAACGAGGACCGCCGCTGGCGCCTGCTGCAGAACTATTACTACAACTGCATCCGCGACTGTGACCGCCAGATCATGCGCGTGCTGGAAGCGTTGCAGCAAAGCGGGATGGATAAGAACACCATCATCGTTTTCAACGCCGATCACGGCGAACTCGGCGGCCACCACCAGATGCGCGGCAAGGGCAACTGCGCCTACAAGGAGCAGAACCATCTGCCGCTGATCATCGTCCACCCCGCCTATCCCGGCGGCAAGACCTGCCAGGCGATCACCTCGCAGCTCGACCTCGCCCCGAGCATGATCGGGCTCACCGGACAGGATGCGAAGAGCCGCGCCAAGGCTGCCGAAGGCCTGCATGGCCGCGACTTCTCATCGCTGCTCAAGGCGCCCGAGGCGGCGAAAATCGACACGCTGCGCCCGGCCTCGTTGTTCAACTACAACATGCTGTCCTACCAGGACGTTTTCTGGGCGGAAAACCTGCTCGACTTCATGTTCTCGGGGTCGGTGCCGGTCCCCACCAAGATCGCGGCGATGAAGAAGCACGAACCCAATTTCCACGACCGGGTGGCGATCCGCAGCATCTTTGACGGGCGCTATCGGTTTTCCCGGTATTTCGCCCCGCTGGTCTTCAATACGCCCACGAGTTTCGAGGAACTGGTGGCCAAGAACGACCTCGAGCTGTACGACCACGCCAACGACCCGGAGGAGATCAACAACCTCGCCGCCGATCCGAAGCAGCACGCGGAGCTTCTGATGGCGCTCAACGCGGTGATGAACGGGCGCATCACCGAAGAGGTGGGCGTCGATGACGGCAAATTCCTGCCGCTGCGCAACGGCAAGTGGTATTTTCCGCCAAAGAGCGAACGCTGAGCCGCGACATGCGCGGAGCCTTCGCGGCCGCCGGTGCTGCGGTTCTCGGCGTAATGGCCACAATGGCGTGGCCGCTCGCAGCCGCCGCGGAGGATGCGCCCGCGGCAAGCGGTGCCTGCACGCAGGGCGCCGCCGAGGATCCGGCCTGCCGCGCGGACGCCGATGCGACGCAGCCGGAAACCCCGGCCGATCGCATGCATTTTTTCGGCAATTTCAATCATCCGCAGGCCATGCAGGACCAGGTCGCCCTGGCGGTGCACCCCGGCCCGCTGCCGATCATGGTGTCGGGCAATGTGCAACGCTGGATGACCGGCCCGCCGCTGAAGGATCTCGATACTCAGGTCGCGCAGGGCCTGTTTCGTGTCAACGACAAGTGGACGGTCGTGGCCCAGCAGCTCTACCAGCAGCAGGGGCCGATCACGCTCGCCAATCTGGTCGCCGGCTTCAACTACAAGCCGGACGAGGACTGGAGCATCAATGCCACGCTGGGGGCCGGTATCCACACCCTCTATACCTATCAATGGAGCGGCTTCATCTCGCCGCAGTACCAGCTGCCCCTGGAGATCGCCGGCAGGAAGCGGATCTCCGTCGAGGCCGGCCTCACCTTCGAGCAGTATCAGCTCGGGACCTTCACCCAGATCCTTCCCAAGGTGAATCTCCACGTCGCATCCTGGCTGCCGCAGGTCTCGGTCGGCTATGCCGAGGGCCATTTCCATAATTCGACGCCGGTTTCCGCCACGCAATACTACCAGCCGCAGACGGTGCACGGCTTCGCGCTGACCGCCGTCACGCGTCCGCTGGATAGCGTGTATGTCGTGGTGTCCTATCTCCCGGTGAACCGGAACTACATCGCCGGCAGCAATGTGACGCAGGACACGGTCAGCGGCACGATCCACTGGAACCTCACCGATAGCCTGCGCCTTTCCGTTTTCGGCCAGTTCCAGGACGTGCGGGGCGGCGGCAGCGACAACGCCTTCGGCGGAGGGGTCAACTTCACGTTCTGATTCTGCGTGGCCTGGAGACAGGCAGGCACCGGTCCGATGCCCACCCCGGGCACGCCACGCATTGCGGTGTCCAGTCCGTGCAGCTAAGAGACGCGTCCACACTTGGTGGTCCCGTGGCAGAGTGGTGATGCAACGGACTGCAAATCCGTGAATCCCGGTTCGATTCCGGGCGGGACCTCCACGCCGCGGTGACCCGGCCCGCACCCGGGAGCTTCGGCAACCGGGAACGGCGTCAAACCGGGACCTTCGCGAAGGCCCTCAGCCCGAAGCCGATGAGGAACGCGAGGCCGGCCGCGCTCATGCCGATCAACAGCGTCTCAAAGCCTGACTTCGCCCAGCCCGCCAACGACCATCGGCTCTTCGCCGCGCCAATGCCAAAGAACACCAGGCCTGTCGCAATCACGCACAAGGCAAGGCCGTCGGCGATGAGATAGCCGACAAGCGGCACCAATCCGCACAGCACGAACGCGGCGGAGGTGTTCAGCGCGGCACGCATGGGCGACCTTACGGCCGGAGACAGGCCATATTCTTCAACGGCCATCGTCTTCGCCCAGAGGTCTTCATCGGATGAGATGACGTCGACGATTCGCTCCAGTTCGGCGCCGGAAAAGCCCTTGAGGCCGAATATCTGCCGGATCTCTTCGCGCTCGCCGCTCGGTTCCAGCGCGATATGTTTTCGCTCGATAGCGAGCAGCCGCCCATAGTCGTCGAGATCGGCCTTGGTGGCGCTGTAGTTGCCCGCCCCCATCGCAAACCCGTCGGCGATCAGGTTGGCCACGCCGAGCACGAGCACCACCGCCCCGGGAAGATCTGCACCGACGACCCCGGCGACGATTGCAAACGTCGTGACCGTTCCATCGATCCCGCCATAGATCCAGTCCCGCAGGTAGTTGCCGCGGGTGTCCTGGGCGAGACGCTGGCGGATCTCTTCCCTGGTATGATTATGTTCCAACCTTGCGCGTGACGCGGAGAGATCCTTGCCCATGGCCACCTGACCCGCCCTGTTGGCTGGAAAGCGATTTGCGGGCCGCCGCTACGACACGGCTCGCCCCTTCAGCACTGTCTGACACCCGGCCATATTGGCCGCGAGGCCGGTCGCCGGCGTTGATCCAGGTCAAGCCTGGATCGCGAACAGATCCGCAAGACCAAGGCTCGCCCCGGGGGCGAGCGGGGAAGCCGTCATCGATCGGCTCTCGCCGCAGCCTGCCCGTCCGCGGCGGCGATCCCGGCGCAAGGCTGCCTCACCTGGCGATGCAGGGCCGCATCCATTTCATCCAGCTGCAACCTGTCGCTTCCCTCGATCGCGGCAATCCGGCACGCCTCCCGACGCAGCCCGCCTCCGGCCCCGTCTATCGACGAGTTGGGATCTTCCAGCCGATCCGCCCAGGCCTTGCTGAGGTCCCAGATCTCCATGCGCTGCTGCGAGCCTGGGCGTACGCGCTGCAGGCTGAGCCTTTGCCCGTCCGAGCTGAGCTCGAGGCGGATCGGATCGCGAATGCCGGTCAGCAGCGGCCGGTCAGCGGCGGTCAGCGGATGCAGGTCATTCGGCGCGTCGCTGCGCAGCGTGGCGGGATCGCCGCTGTCGAGAACGGCGATGCCCCGATCCGTCATCCAGGCGAAGCGCCAGCCGCCTTCCGCTCGTGCCACGGCCAGTGCCGGCGGAAGCCAGGACGGGGTATCCATGGACGAGGCGAAGGCGGCCGGTTCAGGGAAGGTCACGATCGAGGGCGCCTCGCCGTCGGGGTTGGAAATGACCCGCAGCTCCGCCGGGGTTCGCACCACGACGGAGGTGACGCTGTCCCTGACGACGAAGGCCGCGGCAAGGGACCGGTAATAGGCATCCGAATACTGGCCGGGACGCTGCGGCGGCGCGATCTGGATGCGCAGGTCGCGGCCGGCATCGCCTGTTGCGCGCAGCGCCAGGACCGGGCGCACGAGCTGCCCGGGCAGCGGGTTGCGGGGATCCTGCTCGAAAGACGCGCTGTAGTCGTTGGCGGGCGAAAGGATCGGCAGCCGCGGAAAGTTGAAACGGATACTGGCACTGAAATCCGTGCCCTTCAGCGGCTCGGCCGCGATATTCGCGCCGCCGCCGATGATCGCCGTGCGCAGGCTCCGGTCGGCCTGGTTGATCAGGCGGACCTGCAGACCCCCGGCCAGCATCTCCGTCCAGACCTGCCCGAGCGCGTCCGGGGTCCCGGCGAGCCTGTCATAGTTTCCGATGAGCCGGTCGAGGCTGGTATCCTTCCAGCCATCCCCCTGCCAGGTCCAGTAGGCCAGCCTGCCGGCACGATAGGCGAGCAGGACCGCACAGGATCCGGACCGAACGAACCCGGCCATGTCGTTGCCGGGAAAGAACTGGCGGCTCGACTCCAGCATCAGGGTCGGAGACGGCCGGAAGAGATCCGGCCCGTCGATCATCGCCGGCCCGCCGGTCCATCCCGCGGCGCCCGCGGTACCGTTCGTAGCCGACCCTGGGCAACCGGCGCCCGCGGGTTCCCCGGGACGCAGATCGTAGATGGCGGAATGGATCTGCGGATCTGCCCCGGACGCGGCTTTGGTGATGCCGACATTGGTGATGCCGACAAGAGCAAACCGTGTTCCGGCATCGTCGATCCCCGCCGCCGTCGCCGCGCCGCCCCAGCGCGGCGCGCGGCGCAAGGTCTGGCGCAGCTGCGCATTCAGGCCGCTGGTGTCGACCAAGCCATACCGGGTCCAGAAGCCATCCGCCGCGTCCAGCGCGGCCAGCAGGGTCAGGATGGGTTGGCGATAGCCGGTCGCCGATGGGCCGGCCGCGAATTTCTCCGCCTGGGCGACGATGTCGCGTGTGGCGGCGTAGCGATCATAGATGCCGATTGCCGTGACGGACAGCGCGATGCAGCCGATCGCCAGGGTGGCCAGGCCGAGCAACTGCTTGCGCCTGGCGCGAAATCTCTCCCGCTCCCGCCGAACGGCGTCCTCGCGCTGCCAGCGTTCGACCCAGTTCAGCAGCAGAATGCCCAGCGCGTCGTGCTGAACCTCGTAGGTCCGGTCGCCCTCGATTTCGCCGGCGACGCGGATCAGGCGGTCCTCGCCGGACATGCTGGCCAATCGCGCAAGCACCTGTTCCGCAATTGCGAGATCCGGTTCATCGAGGCCGGTCGCCGCGGTCTTGGCGGTCACCGCGACCTTGCCGCCTTCGGATGTGACCATCCGGCTGAAGATCGTCGCGCAGACGCGCTGGGTGTCGGTGTCCGCCAGGCTGCGCAGGACCTGCGCGACATGGTTCTGCATGATGCGCCCGACGGCGTCGGCCGGGTCCTCGGCAGAGCCGATGCCCGCACCCCCCGAGAGTTGCAGCAGTGACGACACCGAGATCGGATCACTCGCCGCCTTTCCGCCAGCGGCGCTGACCCAGAGCTTCAGCAACGTGAGCTGCAGGAACGGGGCGACGATGCGAACCGGCCCCGCGGCCGCGGCGCCGATGCCCTTGCCGCGCCGGAGCAGGCCGCGAATACGGCCGTCATCGGCCCCTTCGACCAGGGCATTGACCACGGGTGCATCCGGCGCGGGAACCGCGACCTCCAGCTGGCCGAGCCGCCTGGCGGCTTCGTTGTAGCGCCGGAGCGGCTGCAGGATCGCGTCGCGCGCACCGGCTTCGCTCAGCGGCAGGACCTGATAGAGGCGGCGGAAGATATCCGGGATACGAAACCGCAGCCGGTCGAGCAGGAACAGCCCGTCGCTGCGCAGGCTGAGGATGATATGCACCGGGCTGTCGCGCAGGTTCGATAGCCGCGCCAGCTCCGGGGCGAATTCCTCGTCGCCGTTGGGGTTGTAGAGGAAATATTCCTCGAACTGGTCGAAGATCAGCGTCAGCGGACAATCGTCGGCCTGCACGGCGGCGAGCAGGTTGGTGGCGAGGAAGCCTGGCTGCAGGTCCGCCCCGCCCGCGAACGGCGCGATGGCCTTCACCAGGTCCTGGTAGAAGCCGGGCTGCCAGCGTGTGAAGGCGGCGACGCGCTGGCCCCAGCCGGGGTCCATGGGATCGAGCCGTTCCGGCAGCTTGGCGTTGAGCAGCGAGCTCTTGCCGACGCCGCTGGCACCGTAGACCACGGTCAAAGTGCCGGCGACCACCATGTTCGACAGCTCGTCGGCTTCCCGTTCGCGCCCGGCGAGCAGCACGCTCTCCGCCGCGGTGAATGGCCGGGCGCCGACATAGGGACCATGTTCCAGCAGAAGCCGGTCCTCCTCCGGCGACGGCCGGGAGGATGCCTCGGGCGCATCCGGCGCCGTCTGCCTGGCCAGGCCGTAGGTCCGTCGCTCCTTGTGCCTGCCATCGGCTGCGTCGGTATCCGGCGCCGTCTGTCCGGTCGCGGTCATGAGCCTGGCTCCCGCGAGATCAGCTCCGTCTCCTCGCAATTGTCCTGCAGTTGGCGGACGAAATCCGCCAGATCCATGGCGCAGATCTTGAAGTCGCGCTGGCCCAGGATCGCGCTCTGCAGCTCGTTCGGATGCTTATCGATCAGATAATGCTTCGCATCGGTAACCGCGCCGTGCCCGACGCCGAGGCTGTCGAGCAGCACGCGCATATTCCAGTCGTTCAGGCCGTAGCCGAGGAACAACATGCGGCAGCGTGGGGGTTGTCCGCCGGGACCGTCGCTGTCCGCCACCCGGTCCGGGCGGGCCTTGAGCTTGGCGAGAATGGCGGAGGGCACCAGCGCGGATGGGTGCGACAGCCGGCCGAGGAAGCGGACATAGTCTTCCTCGGCAATCAGGAAATCGCCGACCCAGGCGGCGGCGGGACCGGCGCGGCGCAGCGTGCCGTGGATCTTGTAGATCAGCGAGCGCGTCAGCAGGATCCGGCTGAACGCGTCCGGGGCGATCCGGCGGAACCGGTCCGGCTCATGGCCCTCGGGCAGCGCCCGCATCCTGTCGTCGTCGGCCGGGGTCGAGCCAAGGCGGTGCCAGATCGTGCCGGCCTCCGCGCCCGGCTGCGGGGCAGCCAATGGCTGGCGCGGCGACGCGGCGACGCCGGCATCCACCGGCTGCGCGGCGGGCGCCGCCGATAGTGCGAAAGGCGACTGGGTCGTGTCGTAGTCGTCGTTCGGCGTCGCCATGACCTCATAGGGCACGCAGAGATTGTCGAACGCATCCTCGATCAGCGTATCGTAATTGGTGGTGATGATCAGCATCGGGCTGCGTTTGGCGATGCGTGCCAGCAGGTTATGCAGCGGATTGGGCATGAAGCCGGCGCGCGGCCCACCATTGCTGAACTTCCCGCTCCGTTGCGATCCCGTCAGCAGCTCCACCAGCTTCCGGTTCAGCGCGTCACGGGAAATCTCCGTCTGACTGTAGGAGGCGACCCGCGCGAGATCCACCCTCGGCTGCTCGCACAAGGCGGCCTGCGCGCAGCGCGCACCGGCTTCGCAATCGCGCCCGCCGCAATGGCGCTCGCAGCAGAACACGGATCTTTCGATCCCCGAGTTCGAGGCGAGAATGCGCAGCAATTCCCGGCCCGGCGGCGGCGCCTTCTGGGTATCGCAGATATAGGCGGAGGCGCCCGCGCCCAGGAACGGGATCAGCGCGCCCTGGCTGAACCGCCACAGCAGGTCATCCCATTCACCTTCGGTTATCCGGTCGGCAATGCGGTCCTCGGGCGGAAATGCGGTGAACGCAGTCTGGCTGGACATGGGATCAACTCCGCGTGGGTGTCGCGCTCCGGCGGGGACGCCGCGCGAGCGCATCCAGGGCATAGTGCAGCAGCCGGTCGGGCCGCTCCGTCAGACCGAAGGCACCGGCCGGCACGGGGCGCTCCGGATCTACCTGGCCGACATAGAAGATGACGTTGGCTTCGATCCCTTTGCTGGCGAAGACCGAGAGCATCCCGGTGCCGGCCGCGCCATCGTCGCCGCGCCTTATGTCGGAAATGACGAGGTCGACCGGGTAATCCGCCACCGAACCCTGGGGCAGCAGGATGTCCAGCGCCTGATCGGTATTGGCAGCGAATGCGATATGGGCACCGAGCGCGGTGAACATGCGAGCCTCGTTGCGGTTGTTACCGGGGACGTCGTCGACCCAGAGGATCTCGGCGTCCTGCAGGCTGGCGCGCTCGCGCTCGGCGCGGGCCAGGACGATGGCCCGGTCCTCGGGGGGCACCGAGACGGTCCAGTTGCGGTTCTTGCTGGCGAGTTCGACCGCAAGCGTGACGGACTGGCTGGCCAGGGCAAGCTTGATGCCGAACGCTTCGACATTCGTCGTCCGGGCGAGATTCGTCGCGATCGGTCCGCGCAACTGCCAGAACGCCACGCCAGCCAGGACGACCCAAAGATAGGGCGGCAGGGCGGCCAAAAGCTTTGCGATCGTATCCGGCGTCCAGGCTCCCATGGTTCGCTCCTGCCAGGGATTTAATTGGCAAATCGCAATATTTTGGATAAGAACCTGCGGCGGATATCGGTCGCCGATTGCCTATGGCCCCGAGTGCCTATGCAATGAGATCCCGCCGTGAAGCCGGCACAATGTCATAAATCTTCGGTAACTTATGTGAAATTGATCACACGAATGGACCCGGCCTGCTGCGCCGGAGCCGCCAAAAGCCGGGGCGGCGGAAAGGGTGCGGGCCGGCCAGTGGCCAAACGTTGAGCGCTCAGATCAGCACTCGCGGCCAAGCCGCAGAAAATCTTGGTATAAACCTTGGTATCCCGTACGAGATTCGAACTCGTGTTACCGCCGTGAAAGGGCGGTGTCCTAGGCCTCTAGACGAACGGGACAGAGGTTGCGCTGGGTAGCCGAGGCGCGAGTTCCGGTCAAGCGTTACCGTTATGCACAGGGCTCAGACGGGGCTTTCGCGCGCGGCGGCTCAGGCGGGCGCGGCGTCGGACAGGAAGAAGCCGGGGCTCACCTTGCCGTTCCATTCCTCCGCGCGCAGATGGCCGGCGAGATTCAGGGCCGTGCCGGCGCGGTTCAGCAGCGCATCGGCGAGCGCGCCCTCCCGCGCCCGGAACAGCAGGGCCTTCAGCCGCGCGCCGCCGCCCTCCCCTTCCACCAGGGCGCGGATCGTGGCGCCTTCGCGGCCGATCCGGTCGGCGCGGACCACGCGGGCACGCGGCAGCACGAAAACCGGCTCGTCGTTGCCGTTGCCGAAGGGGGCCAGATGCTGCAGCTGCAGCGCCAGTTCCGTGGTCGCGCCGGGCACCGACAGCGTGGCCTCCACCGCCAGGTCGGCGGCGGCGGGAAGCGCGGCGGCAGCGGCCAGGCGCTCGTTCAGCAGCGCATGGAAATCCGCCAGCCTTCCGGCCTCCAGCGAAAACCCGGCCGCCATCGAATGGCCGCCGCCGGTCAGCAGGATGCCGAGCTGGCGCGCCGCGATCACCGCGCTGCCGAGGTCGATGCCGGCCACCGACCGGCCGGAGCCCTTGGCGACGCCGTCGGCGATGGCGGCGACGCAGGTGGGGCGGTTGAAGCGCTCCTTGATGCGCCCGGCGACGATGCCGACCACGCCGGGATGCCAGTCGGCGCCGGCGACCAGCAAGGCGGGATGGCCGGCGTCGGATTGCCGCTGCGCCTCGGCCATCGCCGCCTCCAGCATCGAGACCTCGACCTCCTGGCGCTGGCGGTTCACCGCATCGAGCGTGGCGGCCAGGGCGCGGGCTTCCACCTCGTCCTCGCACAGCAGCAGCCGCACGCCGAGATCGGCCTCGCTGATCCGCCCGGCGGCATTGATCCGCGGGCCGAGCGCGAAGCCGCAGGTGAAGGCGGTCGGGCGGTCCTTGGCCTGCGCCACGTCCAGCAGGGCGGCGATGCCCGGCCGGGCGCGCCTGGCCATCACCTTCAGGCCCTGGGTGACCAGCGCGCGGTTCAGGCCGGTCAGCGGCATCACGTCGCAGACCGTGGCCAGCGCCACCAGGTCCAGCAGGCCCAGCAGATCGGGCTCCGGCCGGGTCTGGAAGAAGCCCTGCCGGCGCAAAGTGCGGATCAGTGCGACGGCGGTCAGGAAGGCGATCGCGGCGGCGCAGAGCGTGCCCATGCCGGAGCTGTCATCCAGGCGGTTCGGATTGACCGTGGCGCGGATCGGCGGCGGCGTGCCCTCGATCTTGTGGTGATCGAGCACGACGATGTCGGCCTGGTTGTGCACCACCGCCAGCGCATCCGCCGCCGCGCTGCCGCAATCGACGCAGACGATCAGCCGCGCGCCCTGCGCCACCAAAGCGCGCAAGGCCGGGCCGTTCGGGCCGTAGCCTTCGGTCAGGCGGTCGGGCACGTGGAACACCACCGGACAGCCCAGGCCGCGCAGCAGCCCGATCATCAGCGCGGAGCTTGCCGCGCCGTCCACGTCATAGTCGCCGAACACGCCCACGGTTTCGCCGTGGCGCACCGCATGCGCGATGCGCTCGGCCGCCGCGTCCATGTCCACCAGCGTGGAAGGATCCGGCAGCATCGCGCGCAGCGTGGGCTCCAGGAAATCCGCCGCGGCGTCGATGCCCACGTTGCGGGCAGCGAGCAGCCGGCCGACGATTTCCGGCAGCCCGAGCCGCTGGGCGATGCCGAGCGCGACCCGGTCCTCCCCGGTGCGCCAGATCCAGCGCCGGCCGCTAAGGCTGCGCCCGACGCCGAGAACGAGGTCGCTCAGTCGAGCCTCCCCGGGGCCGCTAACTCGGCGTCCAGGTCTTGCGGCTGAAGTCGTGGTGTCCCTCGATGTAGCGCACCGTGCCGGACTTGCTGCGCATGACGATCGAATGGGTGATCGCGCCATGGCCGAAGCGCCTGACGCCGCGCAGCATGGCGCCGGAGGTGACGCCGGTGGCGGCGAACATCACGTCGCCCTTGGCCATCTCGGCGATGGTGTATTTCTGGTTCGGGTCGTTGATGCCCATCCCGCGGGCACGGGCGATCTGCTCCTCGTTCTCGTACAGCAGCCGGCCCTGCATCTGCCCGCCGATGCAGCGCAGCGCCGCTGCCGCCAGCACGCCTTCCGGCGCGCCGCCGGAGCCGAGATAGATGTCCACCTCGCTGTCCGGCGTCGCGGTGGCGATCACGCCGGCGACGTCGCCGTCGCTGATCAGCATGATCCGCGCCCCGGCCTCGCGGCATTTGGCGATCAGCTCCTTGTGGCGGTCGCGGTCGAGGATGCAGGCCATCAGGTCGGACACGTCGCATTTCTTGGCGCGCGCCAGGTTGCGCAAATTCTCGCCGACGGGGGCGTCGATATCCACCACGCCGTCGGGCAGGCCGCCGCCGACGGCGATCTTGTCCATGTAGATGTCGGGCGCGTGCAGGAAGCCGCCGCGCTCGGCCAGCGCCACGGTGGCGATGGCGTTCGGGCCGCCCTTGGCGGTCAGCGTGGTGCCTTCCAGCGGATCGACGGCGATGTCCATGGCCGGGCCGCCGCGGCCGACCTTCTCGCCGATGAACAGCATCGGCGCCTCGTCCATCTCGCCCTCGCCGATCACCACGGTGCCGTCGATCTGCACGGTGTCGAAGGATTTGCGCATGGCTTCCACCGCCGCGCCGTCGGCCTCGTTCTTCTTGCCGAGCCCGATCCAGTGCGAGGCGGCGATCGCCGCGGCCTCGGTCACCCGGACCAGCTCCAGGGCCAGGTTGCGGTCGGTGACCGCCAGGTCTGCGGCAGACAATATGGTGCTCATGGCGCGCTATCTCCGGGTCGCGTTGCTGGTATCGCGGGGGACTTTAGACGATTCTGCGCCGCCCCATAACCGGGTCCCCGCGGGCGTAACGGGCACGCTGCCCGATAGCGGGCGATTGACAGCGATGGGTGCAGCCCCGGTAGTCTTGCCGCAGAAAAACCTCGGGGGCGTCGGATGGACCATATCAACAGGCCGGATCCGATTGCGCGCGCACGGCAATTGCAGCCGGCGATCGAGGCCGCCGCCGACGAGATCGAACGGACCAAGCGCATCCCCGAAAAGCTGCTGAGCGAACTGCATCGCTCCCGCGTGTTGCGCATGCTGATGCCGCGCTCGGTGGACGGGGACGAGATCGAGCCCTGGACCTATCTGCGCGCGGTCGAGGAGGTCGGCCGCGCCGATGCCTCGGTCGCGTGGAACCTGTTCGTCGCCAATTCCTCGGCGCTGATCGCCTCGTTCCTGGACCTGGAGCCGGCGCGGGCGATCTTCACCGATCCTCGCACCGTGGTGGCCTGGGGGCCGCCGAATGCCAGCCAGGCCAAGGCGGTGCCGGGCGGCTATCGGGTCAGCGGCCGCTGGAGCTTCGCCTCCGGCTGCCGGGCGGCGAACTGGATGGGGGCGCATTGCCAGGTGGTGGAGCCGGACGGCTCGCTGCGGCTGAACCATCTCGGCCGCCCGGCGATCCGCACCCTGCTGTTCCCCGCGGATCAGGCGCGGCTCGAGGATACCTGGAACACGATCGGGCTGCGCGGCACCGCCAGCGATTCCTACTCGCTGTCGGATCTGTTCGTGCCGGAAGCGTTCAGCACCACGCGCGAGGACCCGACGCTGCGCCGCGATCCCGGCCGGCTGTATGCGTTTCCGATGCAGGGGATTTACGCCGTGGGCGTTTCCGGCGTCGCCATCGGCACCGCGCGGGCGATGCTGGAGGCATTCCGCGAGCTCGCCGGCGGCAAGACGCCGCGCGGGCTGAAGCGCCTGGCCGACAGCCCGGTGGTGCATGCCGAATTCGCGCGCAACGAGGCGAAGCTCGGCTCGGCGCACGCCTATCTCAGCGAGACGCTGGCGGAGATCTGGGAGCGGGTGGAAGGGATGGAGATCATCGCCATCCCCGACCGCGCGCGGGTGCGGCTGGCCTGCGCCAACGCGATCCAGAGCGCGATGGAAGTAGCCGATTATGCCTACAAGGCGGCGGGAACGGACGCGATCGTGCCCGGCTCCCCGTTCGAGCGGCGGTTCCGCGACATCCATACCGTGGTGCAGCAGATCCAGGGCCGGGCGGCGCATTTCGAGGCGGTCGGGCAGATCCTGTTCGGGCAGATCCCGGAGACCGGATTTCTTTAGTCCCCGATCGGCATTCGATCGCGAATTGTTGGACAAGGGATATCATTCGGCGGCGAAGACCGAAGACGCCCAGCCGTGAGCCCCCCTGAAGGATCGCCACCATGAAGGATCATCGAATGACGCTCAGGACCAAGCTGCTCGTGCTCCCCGCCGCAATCCTGCTGTCCGCGGCTTTCGCCGCGCCGTTGCCGGCCTATGCCCAGGGGTCGTCCTGCAAGGCCACCGCCGCCGACAAGAAACTCGCCGGCGCCGCGCTCACCAGTTTCATGAAGAAGTGCGAAAAGGACGCCGGTGCGACCTGCAGCGCCGCCGCCGCCGACAAGAAGCTCGCCGGCGCGGCGAAGACCAGCTTCACGAAGAAATGCGTGACGGACGCCGTCGGCTCCTGAACGCCCGCTGCGCCGCTACCGGATGAAGCCCTGCAGCTCCTCCTTGGCCCAGGCCATCGCCTGATCGACCGATTGGCCTGACACCAGTTTCGCCACCATCGTCGGAATGGTGCCGCGGCTGAACATCTGCACGGCGAACTCGGCCGGACCGGATGAGCCGGTGATGTAGTACTGCGCCTGGTGCCAGGGCCGGATCGGATAGTTGTAGACGGTACCTTTCGGCGGCTCCACCTCGTCCCAGATCGGGAAGTTCGACATCGATTCGAAGGCCGGGATGTCGTAGCCGATGACTGCCGTGCACAGCGCCTCCTGCTGCTTGCGATCGGCGAGGAACCGGATCAGCTCCTTTGCCGCGGCCTGGTTCTGGGAGAATTTCCAGACCCCCCAGTAGTACGGCCGCATCGGCACCAGCCTTCCCTTCGCGCCCAGCGGGTTCGGGAAGGTCCAGCAATCCGCCGCCACCGCGGGCGCGTCGCGCTTGGCCACCGCCCAGGCCGAGGGCGGATTCCAGATCAGCGCGCTCTTGCCGGAGATCAGGGCACGGTTGTTGGACGCGTCGTCGTAGCTCACCTGCTCGGGCGGCAGGAAGCGGATCAGCTTCTGCGCGTATTCCAGCACCGCGCGGACCGCCGGCGTATCTGCCGTGACATTGCCCTTGGCGTCCACCAGATCAGCCCCCATGGCGCCGAAGATGGCGCCCCAGGTCTGCACCGAGTTGGTCGTGGTGCCGCAGCCCAGCGCAAACGGGAAACCCGCCTTGTGGCAGGCCTCGGCGGCCTTCAGGAATGTGTCGTAGGTCCAGTCCGCGGCCACCGGCGGGGTGGCCTGATGCGCCGGATACATCGCCTGCACATCGATGCCGGCGAATTGCTTCAGCATGCTGATCCGCGCGCAGATGGTCAGCGGCGCCGAGCCGGAGCCGGTCGGGACCGCCGCCCAATGGCCCTTCACCTTGCCCAGATACTCGAACGCCGGCGCCACCGGGCCGTTGGCGGCGATCAGCGACTGCATCACGTCGTCCATCGGCACCAGGTGCTCGGCGAATTCGTGCACCGTCCACATGTCGAAGGCATAGGCGTCATGCCCGGTGCGGGCCTGCGCCTCGGCGGCCATGGTCAGGTTGATCTTGCCGCCGTTGACGGTCAGGAAATCGGCCTGCACCTCCACCTTGTTCCGTTCCGACCACTCGGCGATCAGCTTGCGCATGGCGTCGTTGCCGGCGGGAACCCAATGGTCCCAGAACACCATCGACAGCTTGCCGGCGGCGCCGGCGGTGCGGATATGCACCAATGGCAGCGCCGCCGTCGCGGCGGCGAGCTTCAACGTATTTCGGCGCGACATCTGGCGCGACGTGCGGCGCGGATGATCCATGGACATACACTCCCTGCCCGGCCGGATTGCTTCCGGCCGATTTTTGTTCGGATTTCGCGGACGAGACCGCGATCAGGCCACCTGCGGCAGCGCTTTCCGAAGGCCGGTCCGCGGGACCCGCCACATGAGTGCGGTTCGAGTATGCCTCAATGCATGAGGACCTTTCGACACAAATCGACCGGAACGGTAGCGGACTATTCCGCCGCCTGGACCTGCTCGGTCGTCGGCCCTTCGCATCTCGTGGTGGTGCGGCGGAGGTCGCGGACCACCTGGGTGTCGGCGTAGCGGCGCACCCGGTGCATGGTGGCGCGGTTGTCCCACATCACAAGGTCGCCGACCCGCCAGACATGGGCATAGACGAATTGCGGCTGGGTCGCGTGCTCGGTCAGGTCGCGGATGAAGGCGCGGGCCTCCGGCACCGGCCAGCCGACGATGGTGCCGATATGGGCGGACAGGTACAGCACCTTCCGCCCGGAACCCGGATGGGTCGTGACCAGGCGATGACGCACCGGGCGCAGCTTGGCCTGATGCTCTTTCGGGAAGGCATCGAAACCGAGCTCGGCGCGGGAGAAGGCGATCGAGTGCTCGGTGACGAGGTCGGCGATCTGCTCTTTGGTCACCGCATCCAGAGCGTCGTAGGCGGCGCGCATATCGGCGAATTCGGTGTTGCCGCCGCTGCCCGGCACCACGCGGGCGGAGAGCAGGGAGTAGCGGGCGGGGATGGCGCGGAACGAGGCGTCCGAGTGCCAGAGACGGTTGCCGAGCGCGCTGAGGCGCTTGGCGTCGTCGCGCGCGCGCATCCGGTTGTCCTGGTCGAGATTGGACACATCGGCCATCTGGATCGCCAGGCGCAGTTCCCCGGGCTTGCTCATCTCGCCCTGGGACGACACCTCCAGCTCGCCGAAATGGCGGCTGAAATCCATCTGCTGTTCGTCGGTGATGTCCTGGTCGTGGAACACCAGCACGCCGTAGCGGTCCATGCCGGCCTCGATCTCCGCCGCCTGGGCGGGGGTGATCGGACGGGACAGGTCGATGCCGGACACCTCGCCGACGAAATGTGGGTGCAGTTGACGGATGCCTATGGCCATTTCCGGCTACTCCGCGGCCAGGACCTGGGGGACGTACGGACCGGCGCCGCGCAGGGACGTGCGGCGCAGGTCGCGGATTTCGTTGGCGTCATCATAGCGTCGGGCGCGGTGCATGGTGGTGCGGTTGTCCCAGATCACCAGGTCGTTCACCCGCCACGGATGCGCATGGACGAATTGCCGCTGGGTGGCGTGCTCGGTCAGGTCGCGGATGAAGGCGCGCGCCTCCGGCACCGGCCAGCCGACGATGCCGCCGATATGGGCGGACAGGAACAGCGATTTGCGGCCGGTGACGGGATGGACCAGCACCAGCGGGTGGCGCACCGGATTGAGCTTGGCACGGTGCTCGTCATTGAAGTCCTCGAACCCCAGCACGCCGCGGGAGAAGGCGATGGAGTGCTCGGTGACGAGGTTTTCGACCTCGGCCCTGATGGCGGCGTCCAGCGCGTCGTAGGCGGCGCGCATATCGGCGAATTCGGTGTTGCCGCCGCTGCCTGGGACGATGCGAGCGGACAGCAGCGAGTATTTTGCGCCCTCCGCGCGGAACGACGCGTCGGCGTGCCAGAGCCGGTTGCCCAGCGCGTAGAGCCGGCGGGCATCGTCGCGGCCGCGCAGCCGGTTGTTCGCGTCGAGGTTGGAAATATCACCCATCTCCTCGCGCAGCCTGGCGTCGCCGGGCCTGGCCATCTGCCGGGCGAGCGTGACCTCGATGGTGCCGAAATTGCGGCTGAAGGCGATCTGCTGCTCATCGGTCAGTGGCTGGTCGCGGAACACCAGCACGGCGTGGCGGTCCATGCCGGCTTCGATGGCGGCGACCTCCTCGGCAGAGAGGGTACGGCGGATATCGACGCCGATCACCTCGCCGACGAAGCCCGGGTGCAGTTCTCGCATGCTGATGGCCATGGTCTGGCGCTCCTTCCCGTTACCGGAAGCTAACGTCGAAAGCCGCCATGGCGCAACGCCTGGCGGGCGCGGAACGGAAGCAGGAATTTCCTTCGTCCGGCGGCAGATCGGGCTAACATCGCGATGGGATGGCTCCATTCGCTTTGTCCGCGCGGATCGGAAAGAGGGCTGGCATGTTTGTTCCACCGGTCGCAAAGCCCCAGGCGAGGGGCCAGACAAGGTCAACGCCGGGTCCTGCCGGCGGCGTGATGGGTCCGCGTCCGTCGCAGTCGGCGCCGGGCTTTTGCGACGACCAGAAGCCCGAGAGCGCTCTGCGGGAGGGAACAGCCTGGGGGACAACCCGCGGCGCCACATGGGATTTCGGCGGGATATCACTATTTCCGCCAGGCCGAAGCCATTCGCCCCCCGCCCTGCAGCCGAAGCTGGCCGTCGGACCGGCCGCCGATCCGCTGGAACAGGAGGCGGACAGGGTGGCCGAGCAGGTGATGCGCATGCCCGCGGACAATATTCCCGCAACCGGAATTTCGGCTGCACGCGGCCAGCCGCGGATCAGCCGCAAATGCGCGGCCTGCCAGGAGGAAGAGACGCTGCAAAGAACAGCGGCAGGATCGGTCGGGACCGCGCCAGGCGAAGCGCCGGGGATCGTGCATGAGGTGCTGCAATCGCCGGGACAGGCTTTGGACCCATCCTCCCGCACCTTCTTCGAACCTCGCTTCGGCCAGGATTTCGGCCATGTCCGCGTGCACGCGGACGGCCGGGCGGCCCGGTCCGCGCAGGCGGTGAACGCTCTGGCTTATGCGAGCGGGCCTAACATCGTTTTCGCAGACGGGAGGTATTCACCAGGATCCGGCGAAGGCAGGCGTCTTCTGGCACATGAACTGGCGCATGTCGTGCAGCAGAGTGCTGCGCCGTCCTCGTCGTTCCAGGTCCAGCGCCAGCCCGACAAGGACCCGAAGGAAACGCCGAAGGAAACGCCAAAGCAGAAGCCGGAGCCCAAGCCGAAGCCGCGACAGGACATCGCCTTGCTGGGCGAAGGCTGGACGGGCGGGCGGGAGCTGGCCATCGTGCTGGCGCATGGCGGACGCGTGATCCGGGTCAACAGTGTAGCCGATGCGGCCCAGGCGCTCGCCAAGATCGACGCTCCCATCGGCACGCTCTACTTCGTCACGCATTCCACCTCGGATGGCGCCCTGAAATTCGGCAAGGACGAGGGGTTCACCAAGGCCGCGGACATCGCCAAGAAACTGAAGGGCTCGGTCCCCGCCGACAAGGCGCCCAAGACCGTGGATTTCCGCGGATGCAGCGTCGGCAACAGCCCGCAGGCGATGGAAGACATCCGAACGGCCCTGGGCGCAAACTCTGTCGTCGCCGGCAATTGCTACGCGGTCATAGCCCTCAGCACGCCACTCAAAATGGGTGAGAAAGACCACGAGACGGAAGTCACCAATGCCCTACAAGTCCCCAAGACAAGCCGCAGGAAATTCGAGGAGCTTTACAAGGCCACGCGCGAAAAAATGGTCGCCAGCGTCGGATCCAAAACAAGCTGCATCGTTACCAAATCGGAAAACGACTTTTTCGCCGCGGGAGGACGCTTCGTGGCTCTCTGGTTCAACTCCAGCTTCAGCGGGAAATGGATCAAGGACAAGTCCGTTTGCTATGCCGACGCCACTCGCCAGACCGTCGATCCGTCCAAGCCGGCAGCGGCGATCCCGGATTGCAGCGTGATCACGGTGAACGCGCCCACACCCGCAACCACGCCTGCGCCTGCGCCTGCGCCGAAAGCCGCGGAGACGAAGCCGTAGGGGGTGGAAAGGGGCCGGCTACGCGGCCTCGATCCGGATCATCGTCGGCGCTTCCATCACGGCGCCGAGCTCGGCGATCCGCTCCAGCGCCGCGCGCATGGCAGCCTCCCTGGTCTCGTGCGTCACCAGCACCACCGGCACCGCCTCGCCAGGGCTGCGGCCGCGCTGCAGCATCGATTCCAGCGAAACGCCCTGGTCGCGCAGCACCGCGGTCACGTCGGCGATCACGCCGGGACGGTCGACCACCATCAGGCGCAGGTAATAGGCGCCGACATGAGCGGCCATCGGCACCGAGGGGGCGCTGGACAGCGCGCCGGACTGCGGCGCCCCAGACCGGCGTGAAGCGATCGCGCGCGATGTCGATCAGGTCGGCGACGACCGCCGAGGCGGTCGGTCCGGCGCCGGCGCCGCGGCCCTCCAGCATCACCCGGCCGACGAAATCGCCCTCGGCCACCACGGCGTTGAACACGCCGTCCACCCGCGCGATCGGGGCGGTTTGCGGCACCATGCAGGGATGCACGCGGGCCTCGATCCCCGCCTCGGTCTGCCGGGCGATGCCGAGCAGCTTGATGCGATAGCCGAGTTCGCTGGCGAAGGCGATGTCCAGCGCGGAGATGCGCGCGGATGCCCTCGACATGCACGGCACTCGAAATGCGACCGGCCGGCCGAATGCCAGCGCTGCCAGGATCGCCAGTTTGTGCGCGGCGTCGATGCCGTCGATGTCGAAGGACGGATCGGCCTCGGCGTAGCCGAGCTTCTGCGCGTCGGCGAGCACTTCGGCGAATTCGCGCCCGCGCTCGCGCATCAGCGTCAGGATGTAGTTGCAGGTGCCGTTCAGGATGCCGGCGATGCGGGAGATGCGGTTGCCGGCCAGGCCCTCGCGCAGCGCCTTGATGACCGGGATGCCGCCGGCGACCGCGGCCTCGAAGGCCAGCGCCACGCCGGCGCTCTTCGGCGCGCGGCGGCCAGTTCGGCGCCGTGCACGGCCAGCAGCGCCTTGTTGGCGGTGACCACCGGCTTGCCGGCGGCGATCGCCGCCTCCACCAGCGCGCGCGCCGGCCCCTCGGAGCCGCCGATCAGCTCCACCACCACGTCCACCGTCGGATCGGCGGCGAGCGCCACCGGATCGTCGTACCAGCGCAGGCCGGACAGTTCCACGCCGCGGTCGCGCGAGCGGTCGCGGGCGGAGACGGCGGTGACCGCGATCGGCCGGCCGGCGCGGGCAGCCACGACATCGGCGTTGTCGCGCAGCAGCTTCAGCACGCCGGCGCCGACCGTGCCAAGGCCGGCGACAGCGACGGTAAGGGGACGGGTCATGCGTTTTCCGATGCGGTCAGGACAGGCTTGGCCGCAGCCGGGGCCGCCTCGTTGGAGCCGGCCTGCAGGAAGGCGCGGATGTTGCGCACGGCCTGGCGCAGGCGGTGGGTGTTCTCCACGAGGGCGATGCGGACATGGCCGTCGCCGTGCTCGCCGAAGCCGATGCCCGGCGCCACCGCCACCTTGGCGCGCGCCAGCAGCAGCTTGGAGAACTCGACGCTGCCGAGATGGGCGTAGCGCGGCGGGATCGGCGCCCAGGCGAACATCGAGCCTTCCGGCGCTGGGCATGTCCCAGCCCGCGGCGTCCAGGCCGCGGATCAGCACGTCGCGGCGCTCGCGGTACAGGTCGCGCATTTCCTGCGACGCAGTCCTGCGGGCCGTTCAGCGCGGCGACGGCGGCGACCTGGATCGGGCGTGAAGGCGCCGTAGTCCAGATAGGATTTCATCCGCGTCAGCGCATTGATCAGGCGCGGATTGCCGGCGGCGAAGCCCATGCGCCAGCCCGGCATGGAATAGGTCTTGGACAGGCGGGTGAACTCCACCGCGATGTCCTTGGCGCCGGGCACCTGCAGCATCGAGGGCGGCACCTTGTCGCCGAAATAGATCTCGGCATAGGCGAGGTCGGACAGGATCCAGATCTCGTGCTTGCGGGCAGAAGGCGACGATCTCCTTGTAGAAATCGAGGTCGGCCAGATAGGCGGTCGGGTTGGACGGGAAGTTCACGATCAGCGCGGTCGGCTTCGGCACCGAATGGCGCACCGCACGGTCCAGCGCGCGCAGCATGTCCTCGTCCGGCGTCGCCGGCACCGTGCGCACCGAGGCGCCGGCGATGATGAAGCCGAACTGGTGGATCGGGATAGGACGGGTTCGGCACCAGGATGGTGTCGCCCGGGCTGGTGATCGCCGCGGCCAGATTGGCCAGCCCCTCCTTGGAGCCGAGCGTGGCGATGACCTCGGTCTCCGGGTCCAGCTGCACGTCGAAGCGGCGCTGGTAATAGGCGGCCAGAGCGCGGCGCAGGCCGGGAATGCCCTTGCTGACCGAATAGCGGTGGGTGCGCGGGTCCTGCACCGCCTCGATCAGCTTGGCGACGATATGCGGCGGCGTCGGGCTGTCGGGATTGCCCATGCCGAGGTCGATGATGTCCTCGCCGGCCGTCGCGCGCCTTCGCCTTCGCCGTGTTCACCTCGGCGAAGACATAGGGCGGCAGGCGGCGGATGCGGTGGAACTCACCAGAACTCGACATGTGCAGGCTTTCGATTGAGCGATGGGTTGTTGACAGGCCGATCAGTTTACCAGACGCACCGCGGCGCCGCGACCCTCGGCTTGTGCATCCGTGACCATTGCGGCGGCGGGGACGCCCTCGGCGACCAGCGACCTGGCGAGCGCCTGGGCGCGGATGACGGCCAGGCCCAGGGCATTGGCCTGGGTGGCGGGGTCGCTGTTGGCGGCCTCGCCGTAGCCGATGATCACGACCCCGGCCTTGCCGCGCTTGACGGCGATGTCGTGCAGCGCGGCCGCGCCCTCCGGCGCCGGCGCGGCGCCCCCGGGCGGGAAGGCCACTGGGATGCTGCCGGGCGGTAGCGGCGCGGCCGGCGGGGGCGGCGGCACCGGCTTTGCCGGCGGGGGCGGCGGCGGGCTGGCGCCGGGCAGGTTCGCCGGCTGCGGCGGTGCCGTGGGCAGCGGCGGCGGCGCGCCCATCTGGGCGATCGAGCCCTCCGGCTGCTGGCCGATCACCGCGGCGGCGTTCGCGGCGGCGGGGGCCGCCGGGGGCGGGGCGGCCGGAGCCGGCGGGGCGCTGGCGGCCGCGAACGTGGCGCTGGGACCCGCGGGGGCCGCCGACGGCGCCCCGGTTGATGCAGCCGGCGCCGATGGCGCCCCGGTTGATGCAGCCGGCGCCGATGGCGCCCCGGTTGATGTAGCCGGCACCGATGGCGCCCCGGTTGACGCAGCCGGCGCCGATGGCGCCCCGGTTGACGCAGCCGGCGCCGATGGCGCCCGGGCGGGGGACGGTGCCCCGGGGGATGAGCCTGGCGTGGCAGGAGCGCCGAACAGACCGGGCGACGCGGTGCGCGACGAGGGGTCGGGGATCGGTGCGCTGGCCGCCTCGTGCTGGGCATTGGCCCGGTCGGCCACCAGCCCCTGGTTGATGGCCTGGCGGGTGGCAGGATCGAGCGGCGCGGGCCGCTCCGGCACCGAGGCGATGTTCGGATAGGGATCGGTCGCGCCCGGCGGCGGCGGGCGCTGCTCGGCGATCGCCCCGCCTTGCAGGTCGTGCCACCAGGTCACCGGATTGATGGTGGCAGGCACCGACCCGCAGCCGGACAGCGCCAGCACCATGCCCAGCAAGGCCAGGCGTGCCGCGGCAGGGCCTGCGCCGGGCTTTCCGCGCCGCGTCACGGTGCGCGCGCCGCCCGTGCGGGACAACCCGGACACGGTGCCTTGAACAGGCCATGCCGGCTGTCTAGTTTGCGGTTTGCTTCCGCTATACATCGATCGGAACCCAAGCATTCGGCGTGTGGAGCTTGCGGAGTAGCCGACGGAAAGGATACCCGATGGCCCAGCCGAAGCCCGCGTGCCAGGCTCAATCCGCGAAGACGGGATCGACCAAGGCAACATCCACCCGCAAGGCGGCCCCAGCGAGCGAGGCCGGAAAGGCCGAGCCGGCGCAGGCGGAGCCAGTGAAGGCCGCAGGCGCCAAGATGAGCCCAGAAAAGCACCCAGGCTGGTGGCACCAGGCTGCGGCACCCAGACGGGAACGAACGGCAAGAAACCGCCGGACCCGAAGCACCCGGCTTCAAGCTGCCCGATCCCGCCGAGCTCGGCCGTTCGATGGCCGACATCGCCGAACGCTCGCAGCGGCTCGTGACCGACTGGCTGAAGCGCCAGGGCAGCGAGGAACATACGCCGGACCCGCTGAACATCGGCGGCGCCTTCATGGAGATGACCGCGCAGCTGATGGCCAATCCCGCACGGCTGGTGCAGGCGCAGCTCGGCTTCTGGCAGGACTACATGACGCTGTGGCAGAACACCGCGCGCCGCATGATGGGCATGCGAGAACGACCCGGTGATCGAAACCCCGTCCGGCGACCGCCGCTTCAAGGACGACGCCTGGAAGGAGAACGAGGTCTTCGACTTCATCAAGCAGTCCTACCTGCTGTCGGCGCGCTTCGTGCAGGACGTCGTCACCCATGTCGACGGGCTGGACCCGAAGACCGCGCAGAAGGTGGATTTCTATTCGCGCCAGTTCGTCGATGCGATGAGCCCGAGCAATTTCCTGCTCACCAACCCCGAGGTGCTGCGCAAGACCGCCGAGACCGGCGGCGAGAACCTGCTCAAGGGCCTGAACAACCTGCTCGGCGACCTCGAGCGCGGCAAGGGCAAGCTGCACATCAAGATGACCGATATGGAAGCCTTCAAGGTGGGCGAGAATATCGGCGTCTCCCCGGGCAAGGTGGTCTACCAGAACGACCTGATGCAGCTGATCCAGTACGACCCGGCAACCGAGACGGTGCTGAAGCGCCCGCTGCTGATCGGCCCGCCCTGGATCAACAAGTTCTACATCCTCGATCTGCGCCCGCGGAACAGCTTCGTCCGCTGGGCCGTCTCCCAGGGCCATACGGTGTTCATGATCTCCTGGGTCAATCCGGACGAGACGCTGTCGGAGAAGGAGTTCGAGGACTACATGCGGATGGGCTATCTCGACGCGCTGGACGCGATCGAGCAGGCCACCGGCGAACGCGAGGTCAACGCCATCGGCTACTGCCTGGGCGGCACGCTGCTGTCGCGCACGCTGGCCTACATGGCGGCCAAGGGCGACGACCGGATCAAATCCGCGACCTTCTTCGTGACCATGATGGATTTCCAGGAAGCCGGCGAGCTCGGCGTGTTCATCGACGAGGAGCAGCTTTCACGCGCTCGAGGAGAAGATGAACAAGCGCGGCTATCTCGAAGGCAGCGAGATGGCGACGACGTTCAACATGCTGCGCGCCAACGACCTGATCTGGTCGTTCGTGGTCAACAACTACCTGCTGGGCAACGAGCCGTTCCCGTTCGACCTGCTGTACTGGAACAGCGATTCGACCCGCATGCCGGCGCGGATGCACAGCTTCTATCTGCGCAAGATGTACCAGGAGAACCTGCTGGCGAACGCCCGGCGGCATCGAGCTGGAGGGCGTGCCGATCGACCTGCGGCAAGATCAAGACGCCGGCGTATTTCCTCTCGACGCGCGAGGATCACATCGCGCCGTGGAAATCCACCTATCGCGGCACCCAGCTGCTGGGCGGCGAGAAGCGCTTCGTGCTGGCGGCCGTCGGCCATATCGCCGGCGTGGTCAACCCGCCCGACAGCGGCAAATACAGCCACTGGATCAACCCGGAACTGCCGCCCGATCCGGAGCAGTGGTTCCATGGCGCCACCGAGATCGCCGGTTCCTGGTGGCCGGACTGGCAGCGCTGGATCACCGCGATGGACAAGACGCAGGTGCCGGCGCGCATTCCCGGCGACGGGCAAGCTGAAGGCGATCGAGGATGCGCCCGGCAGCTATGTGAAGGTGACGCTGTGCTGAGGCTGTGGGCCGAGGCCATCCGGGGCAATCACGCCCCCTAAAACCCAGAAGACCGGAAACCCAGGAATGAACGACGCGAAGATCGAACAGGCCGCCAGCCTTTTGCTGGCGGTGCGCAATGGCGGGCCCGCCCTGGCCGGCCTTGGCGCGGCGGCGCCGGCGACCGAGGCCGAGAGCTGGGCGATCCAGCGCGAGGTGCTAAAACGCCTGGGCGGGACCATCGGCGGCTATAAATGCGCCGCCCCGCCGGGCCAGCCGACCTCCGCCGCCATCGTTGCCGCTTCCGGCATCCGCCGCGCGCCGACAAGCTGGGCGGTGCCGGCCGATCAGCAGATCGGCATCGAGACGGAAATTGCCGTCCGCTTCAAGCGCGACCTGCCACCCCGCGGCACCGCGTACACGCTGGACGAGGTGCTGGACGCGGTGGACGCCGCCTTCCCGGCGATCGAGCTGGTGAAAAGCCGCTACACCGACATGCGCGCGGTGACGCCGCTGGAGGGCATGGCCGACAATGTCGCACATGCCGGCTTCGTGCACGGCGCCGACGTGGCGAACTGGCGCAGCTTCGACCTAAAGAGCCTGAAGGTGAAGCAGGTCTGCGGCGGCGTGACCCAGGTGGAGCGGATCGGCGGCAACCCGTCCGGCGACCCGCTGGTGCCGCTGCTCTGGCTCGCCAACCATCTGCATCAGTTCGGGCTGCATCTGCAGGCCGGGCAGATCGTCACCACCGGCAGCACCACCGGGCTGATCTTCGTCGACAGCCAGCAGAAAGTGGTATCGAGCTTCGAGGGTTTCGGCGAGGTTTCCGTCGACCTGACCTGAGGGGGAGCGGCGTCGCCCGTTAAGCGGATCCCGGCGAGGCAGGCATCTGTCCTTGCCGGCCCGTCCGTGCGCGTGGGGATTTGGGGTGATGGTGGGCGCGACAGGGATTGAACCTGTGACCCCCTCCGTGTCAGGGAGGTGCTCTTCCGCTGAGCTACGCGCCCGCCTGTTCCATCCGGGTCGGCGGAGCCCGGTTTCCTAAGGTCTTCCAGCGCCGCGCGCAACCCCCCTGATGGGATGGCGGAATACTTGTTTTGCCGCGGCTGGTTCTGCAGGGACTGGTGCTGCGGGGAATGGCGCTAGCCAATCAGGCCGGTGGCGACGGCCACCGAATGCAGCGCCGCCTGCAGCAGGGTGTCGTCCCGGTCGCTGGCGCCGGCGAAGCCCATGGCGATGCCGACCAGGCTGCCCGCGGTGATCGCCACCGTCGCGGCTTGCCGCAGAACATTGCCCAGGCGACGCGCCATGACCGGGGGCCAGAAACTGAGCGCGACAAGCTCGATGCCGTTGTCATGCACGTGGTCATAGGTATTGTCATACATGGAACGCGACCTCGGAACAGGTTGATGTTCACTTTTTGTTCTCTTTTGGCCGGGCTGTCAATGCAAATTGCCGTCCATCCGGAATCGGGCGCCCCGGAAGCGCGCGATGGAAAAGCGTCCACGATGTCCGGTAGGTCGTGACATGCGGCCCGGCCCCGGCTTCAATGGGCCCATGAATGTGCCGCTCCCCGCCCTGCCGCTCGCCGACGCGCCGGCCCCCTCGGTTCCCTTTACCCTGACGCTGCCCGCGCAGGGCCGCGATGTGCCGGTCATCTTCGCCTCCCCGCATTCGGGGCGGGAATATCCGGCGGAATTCGTCGCCGCCGCCCGGCTGGACCCGCTGGGACTGCGGCGCAGCGAGGACAGCTTCGTCGACGAGTTGTTCGAGGACGCGCCGGCGCACGGCGCGCCGCTGCTGGCCGCGACCTTTCCGCGCGCGTTCTGCGACCCGAACCGCGAACCGTGGGAGCTCGATCCCGGGATGTTCGCCGAGACGCTGCCGGCCTGGGTGAACACCGCTTCCGCCCGGGTGAGCGCGGGGCTGGGCACGATCGCGCGCATCGTGGCGTCGGGCGAGAGCATCTACCGGGAAAAACTGGCCTTCGCGGAGGCGGAGCGGCGGGTGCGGGATTTCTGGCAGCCCTATCACGACTGCCTGGCGGGACTGATCGCCGAGACCCGACAGAACCATGGCGCCTGCCTGCTGGTCGATTGCCATTCCATGCCGGCGCATGGCTGCATCGGGCGCGGCGGCGGCGTCGATTTCGTGCTGGGCGATGCCTTCGCCACGACCTGCGCGCCGCGGATTACCCAGCTGGTGGAGGAAGTGCTGAGCGGCCTGGGCTACACGGTGCGGCGCAACGATCCCTATGCCGGCGGGTTCATCACCCGCCATTACGGCCGCCCGCGGGACCATGTGCATGCGCTGCAGATCGAGATCGCGCGGCCGCTCTACATGAACGAGGCGCGGATCGAGCACGGCCCGCGCTTCGCCGCCGTGCGCACGGATATCCGGATGCTGATCAGCACCCTGACCGCCGAGGCGGGCGGCCTGCTCCGGGGATGAGTGATCGGGGCCTGAGTAAATCGAGGCCTGGGGCGAGCAGGCCCAGCCTGACGCCGACCGGTTAGCGCTGATCCGTCCGGGGCCGTTCAGGCAAAAAAGTGGCGGCGCTTTGCAGCGCCGCCAAGTTTAGGGAGGAAACGTCCAAGAAAGCAGACAAGGCGGCGAACCGCGTTGCTGCGATGCACAATATAAAAAGGCGGCCCGCCGGATGCAAGAAAAATTTTGCAGTGCATCATAAAGTTCGGACAATCGCGGGAACGGGGATATCCGGCGTCGCACGGTAACATGCGGTCAGTCCCGGACATTGGACGCAAAGAAAAAAGTGGCGGCGCCTCGCGGCGCCGCCAAGTTTAGGGAGGAAACGTCCAAGAAGAAGACAACACGGCGAACCGCGTTGCTTCGTCGTCAACATACGAAACGCGACTGGGCGACGCAAGCCAGGATTTTGCAATGCAGCATAGAGCCCGGCAGGGCTTGGCGGTGTTTCGGCAAACGCCATGCCCGGGCGTGCGGACGCTCGATCCTCTGCGCGATCCATCGTCTGAATGCCGCACGAAGGGACGGAAAAGGTAAAAAAAAGGCGGCGCCTTGCAGCGCCGCCAAGTTTAGGGAGGAAACGTCCAAGAAAGCAGACAAGGCGGCGAACCGCGTTGCTGCGGTGCACAATATGCCGCGCCCCGCGGATGAATGCAAGTCCTATTTTGCAGTGCAGCATTTTCGCCGGATCCGGGAACGGGCCGAGGATGCGTTAACCTCTGATCAAGGGTTTCGGCCTAGATCGGACGGATGGAACGACGCATTGCCCGGTGTCTGGCCGTTCGAGTCTGGGCGGGATTGGCGCTTTCGGGCGCCGCCCTGCCCGGCCCGGCGGCCGCGGCGTCGGCCGCTCCGCAGTTTCTCGCCGCGCCGACGCCAGGCGCGCAATGCCGCGCCGCGATCGCGCTGGCGGAGCGGGCAGGCGGCATCCCTCCCCAACTGCTGGCCGCGATCGGGCGGGTGGAGAGCGGCCGGCGCGACCCGGTGTCCGGCAGCTTCGCGCCCTGGCCCTGGACCGTGAACGCCGAGGGGCAGGGCTTCTTTTTCGAAAGCAAGGCGGAAGCCATCGCGGCGGTGCGCAAAATGCGCGCGGACGGCATGCGCTCCATCGATGTCGGCTGCCTCCAGGTCAACCTGATGCACCATCCAGACGCCTTCGCCAGCCTCGAGGCCGCCTTCGACCCCGTGCAGAACGCCGGCTACGCGGCGAAATTCCTGGGCGAGCTGCATGCCCAGGCCAGCGACTGGTCTAAGGCCGCCGCGCTCTATCATTCCGCCAACCCGGAACTGGGAGATCCCTATCGCAGCAAGGTGCTGGCCGTCTGGCCGGACGAAAGGCAGTTGGCCGGCCAGTCGCCGCCCCCCGGCTTCGCCTGGGGCTACGGCGCGGCACGGCCCGCCTTCGGCAATGGCGCGGCAGGGTTCGTGCCGATCCGCCGCAACGACCCGCAGCTGGGCGGCCCGCTGGGCAATGCCGCGAACTCGCCCGGAACGGGGATGCCAGGCGGGCTGCCGGGCCGAGGGCTGGATTCCTATCGCGCCGCGCCGGTCGTCCTGGTGTCGAGGGTTCGCCGCATCGGCGGCTGAGCCCCGCTATCCGCCGGCCAGCCGGGCGTCCGCGAACTCGCTGGCGGTGCGGGCAACCAGTTCGGCCACGCCCGGAATGTCCTGCACGCCGGACACGGCGTGACCGGCGCTCCAGATATCCTTCCAGCGCCGCGTCCCCGCCGCCTCCTCGCGCTCCCGCGCGCCGCGGTCGATGTCCTTGCCGATGTCGATGGCGCCGCGCTGCGGCAGATCGTCCGGATCGAGGCCAGCCGCCACGATGGACGGGCGCAGCATGTTGGTCTCCAGCCCGGTGAAGGCGCGGGTCAGCGTCACGTCGTCCAGGCGGGAGGCGACCAGCATGTCCTTGTACGCCGGCTCCGCCATGCTTTCGCGGGTGGCGATGAACTTGGTGCCCATATAGGCCAGGTCGCAGCCCAGCGCGCGCGCCGCCCATAGCGCCTGCCCGTCGGCGATGCCGCCGGCCATGACCATCGGGCCATCCCAGAAGGCGCGAACCGCGCGGGCGAAGGCGAAGGGGTTGGCCCATCCGGTCTGGCCGCCGGCGCCGGCGGTCAGCAGCACCAGGCCATCGCTGCCGGCGGCGATCGCCTTTTCCGCGTGGCGGACGGAGGCGACGTCGGCGAACACGCGGCAGCCGGCATCGTGCAGCGGGGCGATCACCCGCTCCGGGCTGCCGACGCTGGCGATGACCATTTCCACGCCATGGCGCAGCAGCACCGCCACATCGTCCATCAGCCGCGCATTGGAGCGGTGGACGATCAGGTTCGGACAGACCGGCGGCAGCGCCCGACCGGCTGCCTGCTCCGCATCCGCGACCCGCGCGCGCATCTGCGTCAGCCAGACGTCCAGCTCCTCGGTGCTGCGGCAGTTCACCGTCGGGAATGCGCCGATGATGCCGCTGGCGCAGGCCGCGACCACCAGCTCAACGCCGGAGACCAGGAACATCGGGGCCGCAATTAGCGGCAGGGCCAGCCGCGCCGAAAGCGCGGCCGGCAGGCTCATGCGGCGAACTCGGCGCGGATGGCGGAACTGTGCTCCCCGATCCCCGGCACCGGACCCAGATGGCGCTCCCCGTCGCTGGTGATGACCGGCGGGGCGGCGATCTGCACCGGTCCGCCGGCGGTGTCCACGCTCGTCCTGCGCAACGCCGGATGATGGGAAAATGCTGCGAGATCATTGACGAAGCCATAGGCGGTGTTGGCCGCACGCAGCTTCGCCGCCGCCTCGTCGCGGGTCATGCTCGCGAACATCTTGCCGACATAGCCGTCCACCATGGCGCGATTGGCGCAGCGGATGACGTTGGTCTGGAACCCCTCGCGCGTCGGCAGATCCGGCTCGTCCATGAAGCGGGCGCAGAAATCGGCCCATTCACGTTCGTTCTGGATGGCGACCAGCACCTGCGAGCCGTCCTTGGTCGGGAACGCGCCGTACGGACAGATGGAGGGATGCGCGAGGCCGACGCGCTCCGGCGCCTTGCCGGTGCCTTCAAAGAACAGCAGCGGGACGTTCATCCAGTCCGCCATGCCGTCGAACAGGCTGACCTTCAGGCCTTTGCCGACCCCGGTGATGCCGCGTGCGATCAAAGCTTCCAGCACGCCGGCATGCGCCGCCATGCCGCAGGCGATGTCGCAGGCGGATACGCCGACCCGGCCGGGCCCTTCCGGCCGGCCGGTGACCATGCACAGGCCGGACTCCGCCTGCACCAGCAGGTCATAGGCCTTCATGATCGCGTAATCGCCGGAATCGCCGTAGCCGGAGATGTCGACGGTGATCAGGCGCGGATATTTCGCCCGCAGCTCATCCGAACCGAAGCCGGCGCGCGCGGCCGCGCCAGGAGCCAGGTTTTGAATGAAAACATCGGCTTTCGACAGGATGCTATGCAGCAGCGCGGCATCCGCCGGCTTCTTGATGTCGGCGACCAGGCTTTGCTTGCCGCGGTTCAGCCAGACGAAATAGCTGGACGAGCCCTTTGCCGCCTTGTCGTAGCCGCGGGCGAAATCGCCCTCCGGACGCTCGATCTTGATGACCCGCGCGCCGGCATCGGCCAGGCGCGAGCTGCAATAGGGTGCCGCGACCGCCTGCTCCAGCGAGACGACCAGCAGGCCTTCCAGGGGCAGCCCCATTTCAGTAGCTGCGGGGCATGCCGAGCACGTGCTCGGCGACGTAGGACAGGATCAGGTTGGTGCTGATCGGCGCCACCTGGTACAGCCGGGTCTCGCGGAATTTTCGTTCAACATCATATTCTTCCGCAAAGCCGAAGCCGCCATGCGTCTGCACGCAGGCTTCCGCCGCGGCCCAGGACGCCTCGGCGGCGAGCATCTTCGCCATATTGGCCTCTTCGCCGACCTGCAGGCCGGAGTCGAATTTCTGGCAGCCCTCGCGCACCAGCAACTCGGCGGCGCGCATCTGGGCATAGGCGCGCGCGATGGGGAACTGGATGCCCTGGTTCTGCCCGATCGGGCGATTGAACACCCGACGTTCATTCGCGTAAGCCACGGATTTCGCGGTAAACCACTTGGCATCGCCGATGCACTCGGAGGCGATCAGCAGCCGCTCGGCGTTCATGCCGTCCAGGATGTAGCGGAAGCCCTTGCCTTCCTCGCCCACCAGGTTCTCCGCCGGGACGACCATGTTGTCGAAGAACACCTCGCAGGAGTTGTGGTTCATCATCGTGCGGATGGGACGGATGGTCAGGCCGTTGCCCAGCGCCGCCTTCATATCAACGATGAAGGTGGACAGCCCTTCGGTCTTCCGCTTGGTCTGGTCACGCGGCGTGGTGCGGGCGAGCAGCAGCATCAGGTCGGAATGTTCGGCGCGGCTGGTCCAGACCTTCTGGCCGTTGACCACATAGTGGTCGCCCTCCTTCTTGGCGAAGGTGCGCAGCGAGGTGGTGTCGGTGCCGGAGGTCGGCTCGGTGACGCCGAAGGCCTGCAGGCGGAGCTTGCCGGTGGCGATGCCCGGCAGGTATCGGCGCTTCTGGTCCTCCGATCCGTGCTTCAGGATCGCGCCCATGATGTACATCTGCGCATGGCAGGCGGCCGCATTGCAGCCCTCGGCGTGGATGGTCTCCAGGATGGCGGAAGCGGCCGACAGCGGCAGGCCGGCGCCACCGTACTCCTCGGGGATCAGGGCGCCGAGATAGCCGGCCTCGGTCAGGGCATTGATGAATTCAGTGGGGTAGCCCCGCACCTCGTCCAGCTTGCGCCAGTATTCGCCCGGAAATTTGGCACAGAGCTTCTTGACCTCCTCCCGGATCTCCGGATGCAGGTCGACGGTAACGAGCGGTTGGTCCATGGATCGATCCCTCTGGGAGCAGGTCTGACGGAGGTGAACTAGGCCGCCGCTTGCGGGCGTGCAAGCCGGGGCGTGCAAGCGGGGGTCGCGCAAGCGGGAGCGCGCTACCAGCTGCCAGCCGGAACCTACGCGGCCTTCGGGCCGAATGCCTTGATGAAGGTGCCGATCGCCGCTTCCACCGTGCCGTCGATCTCCGCGTCGCTCGGCGCCGGCGGCAGGCCCAGCGTGACGCGCATGAACAGGCCGGATTTGATCAACGCCAGGAAATGCTCGGCGGCGATGCCGCCATCGCCGGCCGCGAGATGGCCGGCTTCGGTCTGCAGGGCCAGCCAGGCCGTGAGCCGTTCACGGAACCGCTGCGGGCCATTGAGCATGAAGGCAACGCCGAGTTCCGGAAACCGGACGGATTCGGCCATCACGACGCGATAGATCGCCACAGTCCGGTCCTGCAGCAGGAAACGCAGTCCGCGCTGGCCGATGACACGCAGTGCCGCGACGATGTCGTCCACATGCTCCGGGAACATCCCCTCCCCGGCCGTGTTGCGCCGGCATACCTCGCCGACCATGGTCGCGAACAGCCTCTCCTTCGAGGCGAAATGCGCGTACAGCGTCGCCTTGGATACGCCGGCGCTGCGCGCCACCGCGTCCATACTCACCAGGCCATAGCCATGCGCCATGAAAAGCTCGGCCGCGGCATCCAGCATCTGGCGGTGCTTGGGGGAGCCATCAATTTCCTGAGCCGTATCGAGTGCAGCATCGTTCATCACACATTTATGTGGAAGGCAGCGGTGTCGCGTCAATCCTAAAATGGACTATACGGTTCAGTTTTCTCTTGACGTCGGCCCGCGGCCTCCCCTAATGCAGAACCGAACTGAACCGTTCGGTTCAACCCGCATCAGGACGCGAACGATGAATGCCGTTGCAGAGAAACCCGCCCCCCTCGAAGACAAGCAATCCGTGCGTCCCGCGGGCGGAAAGCCCGGGAAGGCAAAATCCGCGCAAGCCGGCCTGTCGCGCAGGCTGCTGCGGCCGCTGCTGGTGGCGGTCGTGCTGGTCGGCGCGGGGCTGACGGCGAACTGGTGGTTGAGCGAAGGTCGCTATGTCGAAAGCACGGACAACGCCTATGTCCAGGGCGATATCGCCGTGCTGGGCCCGCGCATCGACGGCGACGTGACCGCGATCCATGTCGCCGACAATCAGGTGGTTCATACCGGCGATCCGCTCATCACGCTGGACCCGACCGACTGGCAGGCGCGGCTGGATCAGGCCCGCGGCTCCGCCGCCGAGGCCGCCGCCGCCGCCGTCACCGCGCGGCGGCAGATCGAGCAGGCGCGCGCCGCCATCGACCAGGCCGACGCCGTGATCGCCCAGGCGCAGGCCGAAGTGACCCGGGCCACGGCCGAGGCCGGGCGCAGCGGCACGCTGGTCGGCGCCGGCTGGACCTCGCGCCAGTCCAACGACACGGCAGTGGCCGGCGCCCGCAAGGCGGACGCCGCGCTCGCCTCCGCCCGGGCCCAGCGGACCAGCGCATCCGAGGCGCTGAGCGTGGCGAACGCGCAGGCGGACCAGGCCGACGCGCGCCGCGTGACCGCCGACGCTGCGGTCCGGCTGGCCGAGAGCAACCTGGCCTACACCGTCATCCGCGCGCCGTTCGACGGCATCGTCGGCAACCGGGCCGCGCAGCTCGGCCAGCACGTGCAGGTCGGCCAGCAGTTGATCGCCGTCGCCCCGCCGGCGCGCCGGCTCTATGTCATCGCCAATTTCAAGGAGACCCAGCTGCGCCAGATGCGGCCCGGGCAGAAGGTGGCGCTGACGCCGGATATCGACAGCTCCGCCGAAGTGACCGGCCATGTGGACAGCCTGGCGCCGGCGACCGGGGCGCTGTTCTCCCTGCTGCCGCCGGAGAATGCCACCGGCAACTTCACCAAGGTGGTGCAGCGCGTGCCGGTGAAGATCGTCATCGACCCCGCCGATGCGGAGAAGGCGGGCTGGCTGCGGGCGGGCCTGTCGGTCACCGCCGAAGTGGACACGCGCGGCCCCGCTGCCCAGCGCCTCGGCTTCTTCGGCGCCGCCGCCGCCACGCTCGGCTTCGACGGTCACTGACGGATGGCCGCGATCGGTCAGGCCGCGTCGGAAGACAAGCTGACCTGGCGGCAATGGGTCGGCTTCATGTCCATGGTCGTGGGCATGTTCATGGCCATCCTGGACATCCAGATCGTCAGCGCCTCCATCGCCGAGGTGCAGGCCGGGCTGGCCGCGAGCTCGGACGAGGTCGCCTGGGTGCAGACCAGCTATCTGATCGCGGAGATCGTGATGATCCCGCTTTCGGGCTGGCTGTCGCGGCTGCTGTCCACCCGCGTGCTGTTCACGGCCAGCGCGCTGGGCTTCACGGTGTTCTCCTTCCTGTGCGCCTTCGCCACCGGCCTCGGTCCGATGGTTGCCTTCCGCGCCATGCAGGGCTTCATCGGCGGCGCGATGATCCCCACGGTTTTCGCGACCTCGTTCCTGCTGTTCCCCGGCGCCAAACGCGGTCCGGTCACGGTGCTGATCGGACTGACCGCGACAATGGCGCCGACGATCGGCCCGACGCTCGGCGGCTGGCTGACCGAGCAGTTCTCCTGGCATTGGCTGTTCCTGATCAACGTGCCCGTGGGCCTGGCGATCTCGGCCAGCGTCTGGGCCTTCCTGGATATCGACAAGCCGGATTTCAGCCTGCTGAAGCGCTTCGACGCGTTCGGGCTGTTGCTGATGGCGGCCTTCCTGGGCTCGCTGGAATATGTGCTGGAGGAAGGCAACCGGAACGACTGGTTCGACGACGAGCTGATCCGCATCTTCTCCGCGGTCGCCGTCATCGCCGGCGCATTGTTCTTCTGGCGGATGCTGACGCGGCGCGACCCGCTGGTGGAATTGCGCGCCTTCACCAACGCCAATTTCGCCGCCGGATGCCTGTTCAGCCTGGTGCTGGGGCTCGGGCTCTACGGATCGGTGTATGTGACGCCGCTGTTCCTGGGCCAGGTGCGCGGCTACAACAGCCTGCAGATCGGCCAGACCATGTTCGTGGTCGGCCTGACCATGTTCATCAGCGCGCCGGTCGTGGGCAACCTGGCCAAGTTCGTGGACCTGCGCATCCTGCTGGCATTCGGGCTGGTGATGTTCGGAACCTCGCTCTGGTGGCTCGGGCATTTGACCAGCCAGTCGGCGTTCTGGGAGATGCTGCTGCCCCAGGCGCTGCGCGGCTTCTCGATGATGTTCATCATGCTGCCGGTCACGCAGGTCGCGCTTGGCACGCTGGAACCGGCGGCGCTGAAGAATGCATCCGGCCTCTACAACCTGATGCGCAACCTCGGCGGTGCGATCGGGCTCGCACTGATCAACACGGTGGCGACCTCGCGCAAGGCGGTGCACGTGTTGCACCTGCAGGAACAGGTGAACTGGGCGCGGCCGGGAGCGATGAATGTGATCGACGGCATCACCCAGGCGATGACCACGGCCAAGGCCGGCGAGGCGCATCTGGCGGCGCTGAAGCGAATATCCCTGATGGTGCAGCGGGAAGCGCTGACGCTGACCTACAACGACGTGTTCCTGCTGATGGCGCTGTCCTTCTTCATCGCGGTGCCGCTGACATTCTTCCTGGCCCGCCCCAAGATGGCTGCCGCTGGCGGGCATTGATAAGGAAGGCCAAGGGGCTCCGCCCCTTGGAACCCCGCCAGGTGATGGTCATCCCCTGGACCCCTCGGACGGGTTAGTCGAAGAGGGGGCGGATCTCGGACCTCGCTGCTGCTACGGCGGTTATGCCCCCTCTTCGACTAACCCAACGGAAAGGGATGCAAGGGACGACTGTCCCTTGCTGGGGGTCCCCAAACCTCAAGCATGGGGGGCAAAGCCCCCTGGCCTTCCTTGCCTACACCACCGGCGACGCGCCGCCGTCGACGTTGATGGCTGTTCCCGTAATGAAACCAGCCTGTTCGGAGCACAGGAAGCACGCCATCGCGGCGAATTCCTCTGCCTTGCCCAGCCGCTTCAGCGGGATCGGCGCGCCGAGCTTGGCGGCGTAGTCCTCGAAGCTTTCGTTCGATCCGGCGGCGACAGCGGCCTTGTGCCGGCGGGCCCATTGGTCGCTGACGATCTGGCCCACCAGCATCGCGTTCACCAGCACGTTGTGCGGCGCCCCCTCGCCCGACAGCACCTTGGTCAGCGCCATGCCGGCCGCGCGGGAAACCGCGGTCGGCGCGCCGCCGGCCTTGGGGGCCTTGGCGCCGATGTTCAGCACGTTGATCACCCGTCCCCAGCGGCGTTCCTTCATCTGCGGCATGACCAGGCGGCAGAAGCGGATGGCGGCGAACAGCTTCAGGTCAAGGTCCTCCTGCCATAGCTCGTCGGTGATCTGGTCGAACGGCATGGCGCGGGAGATGCCGGCGTTGTTGACCATGATGTCGATCTTGCCGAAGGCGGCCATGGCGGCTTCGTAGCCGCGCTTCACGTCATCGGCCTTGGAGACGTCGCAGGCAAAGCCGGCAACCGTGCCCTTGGCGGTAGCGGAGATCGCCGCCTGGGCTTCCTTCAGCCCGTCCGGATTGCGCGCCAGGATCGCCACGTCGGCGCCCGATGCGGCGAATTGCGTAGCCATGGCAAGGCCCAGCCCCTTGCTGGCCCCGGTGATGATGGCGCTACGGCCTTGCAGGCTGATTTCCATGTCTTTCCGTCCCCTGGATAAGGCCGCGAGTGTGCGGGACAGGGACGTCGGCGACAATATGCCGGAAAATCAGTCGCCGCTGCGCAGATCCGCTGTCGAGCCCAGCTTGGTTGCCAGCGCCGGCACGCGGCGTGTCTTGCGCGACAGCCGATGCTGCAGCCGGTCCAGATACAGGTACACCACGGGCGTGGTGTAGAGCGTCAGGATCTGGCTGAGCGCGAGTCCGCCGACCATGGCAAAGCCGAGCGGACGGCGCAGTTCGGAGCCGGCGCCGGTGCCCAGCATCAGCGGCAGGCCCGAAAGCATCGCCGCCATCGTCGTCATCAGGATCGGGCGGAAGCGCAGCAGGCACGCCTGGCGGATCGCGTCCAGCGGCTTCATGCCGCCATGGCGTTCCGCGGTGATGGCGAAATCCACCATCATGATGCCGTTCTTCTTGACGATGCCGATCAGCAGGATCACGCCGATCAAGGCTATGACCGACAGGTCGAAGCCCGCCAGCAGCAGCATCAGCAACGCCCCGACGCCAGCCGACGGCAGCGTGGAAAGAATGGTCAGCGGCAGGATGTAGCTTTCATACAGGATGCCGAGGATCAGGTAGACGGTGATCAGCGCCGCCGCGATCAGGTAGGGCTGGCTGGCAAGCGAGGACTGGAACGCCGCGGCCGTGCCCTGGAACGTGCCGGTGATCGTGTCCGGCACCCCCATCGTCGTCATCGCCGCCTGGATCGCCGCCACCGCGTCGCCGAGCGCCACGCCCGGTGCGAGGTTGAAGGAGATGGTCACCGCCGGGAACTGGCTCTGATGGCTGACCGATAGCGGCTGTACCGGCACGGTATCGACCTTGACGAAGGTGGACAGCGGCACTGCCTGGCCGGTCGCGGAGCGCACATAGAGCTTCTCCAGCGTCTTCAATTCGCCGAGCTGGTCCGGCAGCACCTCCAGGATCAGATGGTAGGAATTCACCTGGGAGAAATACTGGGTGATCTGGTTCTGGCCGAATGCGTCGTACAGCGTGGCGTCGATCTGCTGCCGGGAGGATGCCGAAGCGGGAAGCCTGGTCGCGATCGATCGTCAGCGTCGCCGTGGTTCCGGCCATCTGCTGATCCGTCGCCACGTCACGCAGCATCGGCAGCGAGCGCAGCTTGTCCAGCACCTTCGGCGCCCAGTCATACAGCTCGTGCAGATCGGCGTCCTGCAGCGTGTACTGGTACTGCGTGCGCGCCAGCCGGCCACCGACATTGATGTCCTGCGCGGCCTGCAAGTAGAGGTTCGCACCCTCGACCTTGGTGGCGTTGGCACGAACCCGGGCGATGAAATCCTGCGCGGTGCCGGCAGTGCGCTGATCCCACGGTTTCAGGTTGATGTAGAACCGGCCGTTATTGCCGGTCTGCCCGCCGACGCCGGCACCGACGGTCGATGCGAAGGAAGCGACATCGGGATCGGCGCCGATCACGTCGCCCAGGTTCTGCTGCAGCCGCATCATCTCTCCGAATGAGACATCCTGCGCGGCCTCGGAGATGGCGATGACCACGCCGGTATCCTGGGTGGGAAAGAAGCCCTTCGGAATGATGATGTACAGATAGACCGTCAGGCCCATCGTGGCGAAGAAGACCATCAGCGTCAGGAACTGATGGCGCAGCACAACATCCAGCGTGCGGCGGTAGAAGTTCAGCAGCCCGTCGAAGACACCCTCGATGACGCGGTAGATCCGGCCGTGCTGGGCATGGTCGTGCGACAGGAAGCGCGAGCACATCATCGGCGTCAGCGTCAGCGACACGATCGCCGAGACCACCACCGCAACGGTCACGGTCATCGCGAACTCGCGGAACAGCCGCCCGACGATGCCGCCCATCAGCAGCAGCGGGATGAACACCGCGATCAGGGAGAAGCTGATGGAGACGATGGTGAAGCCGATCTCGCCGGCGCCCTTCAGCGCCGCGTCCAGCGGCTTCATGCCCTCTTCGATATGGCGGTAGATGTTCTCCAGCATGACGATCGCGTCGTCCACGACGAAGCCGACCGAGATCGTCAGCGCCATCAGCGACAGATTGTCCAGGCTGAAGCCCGAGCAGGTACATCACCGCGAAGGTGCAGACCAGCGCCACCGGCACGGTCAGTGACGGGATGATCGTCGCCCACACATTGCGCAGGAAGACGAAGATCACCATCACCACCAGCGCGATGGACAGCACCAGCGTGAACTGCACGTCCGCGACCGAGGCGCGGATGGTCTGGGTGCGGTCCATGACGATGGAGGTATGGATCGACGGCGGGATGGAGGCTTCCAGCCGCGGCAAGGCGGCCTTGATGCGTTCCACCGTGTCGATGACGTTGGCGCCGGGCTGCTTGAACACCAGCAGCAGGATGCCGCGCTTGCCGTTCTGCCATCCCGCGAGCTGATTGTTTTCCGGCCGCATCAACCGCCCGGCCGATGTCGCGCACGCGCACCGCGGCGCCGTTGCGGTAGGCCAGGATGACGTTGTTGTATTCCTCGGCCTTGGTCAGCTGATCATTGTCGTAGATGGCGAAGGATTTCTTGGTCGCCGTCGATCGTGCCCTTCGGCTGGTTAACCGTCGCGTTCACCAGCATCAGGCGAACATCTTCCAGCGTCAGGCCCATGGCCGCCAGCTTGGCCGGGTCCACCTGCACCCGTACCGCGCGCTTCTGCTCGCCGCCGATCAGCACCTGGGAGACGCCGGCGATCTGCGAGATCTGCTGCGACTGAGAATGTTGTCGGCGTAGTCGTCGACGGTGATCAGCGGCATCGCGTCGGACTGCACCGCCAGGATCAGGATCGGGCTGTCGGCCGGATTGACTTTGCGATAGGTCGGCGGGCTCGGCATGTTTTTCGGCAATTGCCCGGAGGCCGCCTGGATCGCCGCCTGCAGATCGCCGGCGGCCGCGTCGATGTTGCGGTCGAGGTCGAACTGGATGGTGATCTGCGACTGTCCGAGCACGCTGATCGAGGTGAGCTGCGCCACGCCGGGGATCTGCGCGAACTGGTACTCCAGCGGCTGGGCCACAGAGGTCGCCATCGTCTCCGGACTGGCGCCGGGGAATTTGGCGGTGACGTTGATGGTGGGGAAATCCACCCGCGGCAATGGCGCGACGGGCAGGAACGGATAGGCCGCCAGACCGACCAGCACGAAGGCGGCCATCAGCAGCGAGGTCGCGACCGGACGGCGGATGAAGGGGGTGGAGATGCTCATGCGTCTAGAACCCCATCCCCGCCGGCGTGATCATCATCCGCATCGTCAACTGCCCGAGGCCGACGGCTTGGCCGGCCCGGGCGGCACGGTCTTCATTTCCGTGGCCGCCACGCGCATCCCGGCCTGCAGGCGGGACTGGCCGTCGGTAACCACCACCGCATCATCGCCCAGCCCCTTGGACACCACGCTGAGGCCGCCATCGGCAACCGACACCTCCACCGGCACGCGCGCCACCGACGTGTCCGGATTGACGATATAGACATACAGCCCGCCCGGGCCGTGCTGGATCGCCGGCGTGGGCACCGTCACCACGTTCACCTGGGTTTCGACCAACAGGCGCAGGTTGATGAACTGCCCCGGCCAGAGCGCATTGTCCTGGTTCGGAAACACCGCCTTCAGCTTGATCGTGCCCGTCATCGGATCGATCGTGTTATCGGGTGTCAGCAGGCTGCCCTGGCCGAGCTGCGTCCTGTCGTCACTGGCATAGGCGAGAACCGGCAGCTTGCTCCCCGCCATCGCCGCATTGATGCGCGGCAGCGCGTCCTGCGGCAGGGTGAAGGTGGCAGCGATCGGCTGCACCTGGTTGATCGAGACGATGCCGGTGGCGTCGTTCGCATGGATCAGGTTGCCGGGATCGACCAGGCGCAGCCCGACCCGGCCGGGGATCGGCGAGGTGATGTAGCAGAAGCCGAGATTGAGCTTGGCCGACTCGATCGCCGCGTCGTCGCCGGCGATGGCGGCGATGTACTGGTTGACCAGCGCCTGCTGCGTGTCGACCTGCTGGCGGGAGGCGAAATCCTGCTTGGCGAGGCTGGCGTAGCGCGCCTGGTCCAGCTTGGCGTTGGCCAGCAAGGCCTGATCCTGCGCCTTCTTCGCCTCGGCCTGGTCCAGCGCGGCTTTGAACGGGCGCGGATCGATGACCGCGATCAGTTCCCCCTGCTTCACCGTCTGCCCTTCGGCAACCGGCACCTGCATCAGCGTCCCGTCGACCCGCGCGCGCACGAGCACGGAGGCGGAGGCCTGCACCTGGCCGAGGCCGCGCAGATAGACCGGAAAATCCATCCGCTTCGCATGCGCCGTGGTGACCGGCACCGCGGCCGGCCCGGGCTGGACGGCGCCCGGCGCAGGCGGCGCTGCCGGCGCCTGGGCATAGGCCGGGCTCAGCATAAGAAAGGCCGGAAAACACCCGGCCCACAGCAGCATCCGGAAGCTGCCAGGCAAATCTCGTCCATGGTTCATCATCTGCAACCCGTACCTGACACCCCTCGACGGCATGGCCGGTCAGGCCACTGCCTCGATGCACGAGCCCTCGCCCTGCGCCTCTACGGGTGCTGGGGCAGCTGAACTCCCATTTTGATCATTTTCGCTGAAAAACCATCCTGCCGCCAGATCATATTTGGCCGCGCCAGCCGGTCCCGCTCATTTTTAATCGGTTGATACGTTTTGTGCTTAACATGTGCTTAACAATCGCAGCCCCCCGGGGGCACCAGGGGAGCGCGCTCTCGGGTAACGCCGGCAGCGGCGCTACGGAGCAAGGAGCGCCGGCGGCGCTACGGGGCGGCAACCCCCAGCGCCGCCTGGAAGCGGTGCGTCAGATAGGCGCCGTCGCGCGGCGGCAGGAAGCGCGTCACCTCCGCGGTGGAGATCTTGATCACCGCGAACAGTTTTTCCTGGCGCAGCCGGCCGGTCAGCGTCTCGACCTCGGCCATCGTCGTTGCCGTCGTGGTCGCCGGCCAGCCGCAGGCGGCGGCCACCGCGGCGAGGTTGGTGCCATGGCCGGTATGGCTGCGCTGCGCCCCGGTCTCGCCGAACTGGCCGTTGTCCAGCACCACGACGGAAAGGTTCTCCGGCGCCTGGGCCGCAACCGTGGCGAGCGAACCCATGCCCATCAGCATCTCGCCGTCGCCGGTGATCACCAGCACCCGCCTGTCCGGCTGGGCGATGGCCAGGCCGAGGCCGATCATGACCGAGCCGCCCATGGCGCCCCAGAGGTAGAAATTCTCCGGCCGGTCGCCGGCCGCGCCGGCGTCATAGGTCGCCGAGCCCAGGCCGGTCACCACCAGCAGCTCCCCGGGATCCTTCAACAGCGTGGCGACGACCGCGCGGCGGTCCAGGTCGTGTTTCTGGTTCATGCTCATTTCACCCATACCTTGGCGCCGATCAGCCGTTGCGACAGCAGCACCGCCACCGGGATATGGCTGTCGAATGCGAGCGCGGCGGAGGCCGCGACCATTTCCGGCACTTCCTCGGCGTGTTCGGCGCGCTTCACATGCACGCCCGCCTTTTCCAGCACACCCTGCGTGGCGCTGCCCATCGGCACCTGCCACGGATTGAACTCGCCCCACTCGCCGCGCATGGTCACCAGCATCAGCAGCGGCATGCGGCAATTGATCGGCAGCGACAGCATGTTGATGCAGTTGCCGACGCCGGAGGACTGCATCAGCAGCACCGAGCGCTGGCCGCCGAGCCAGGCGCCGGCGGCGAGCGCGATGCCCTCTTCCTCGGTGGTCATCACCACCGGGCGCATTTCGTTGTCGGCATGCGCGGCACGGATCAGATGGGCATGGCCGGCATCGGGGACGTAGCCGAGTTGCTTCACGCCGGCGGCTTTCAGGGCGGCGTAGACGCCTTCCTGCCAGGTTGGCTGTTCCATGAGGTCTCCTTGATTTGGCCGGGAGACTGCCCCGGCCGGCGGCGAAGGGCAACACGTGCCCTTTCGCCGTCGGCAGCGATTTGCCACCATCGCCGCATGAGCGATCCGATCACCGTTGCCGTCCTGCAGAACCGCCTTGCCGCCATCGCCGAGGAGATGGGAGAGGCGATGCTGCGCACCGCCTATTCGCAGATCCTGAACTCCTCGCGCGACTTCTCCATCGCACTGATCGACGCCAAGGCGCGGTTGGTGGCGCAGGCCGACCATATTCCCGTGCATGTCGGCGCCATGCCGTGGGCGGCAAAGGCGCTGATGGAGGTATTTCCAGATCCCTCGCCGGGCGATGTCTATCTGCTCAACGACCCCTATCGCGGCGGCTCGCATCTGCCGGACCTGACCGTTTTCGTCCCGGTCTTCGCGGCCGGCAAGCTGCTGTTCTGGTCGGTGGTGCGGGCGCATCACAGCGACATCGGCGGCGCCACGCACGGCGCCTACAACCCGGGCGCCACCGAGATCTTCCAGGAGGGCCTGCGCATCCCGCCGATGCGGCTGACCGAGAACGGCGTGCTGCGGGAGGATCTGATCGACTTCCTGGCGCTGAATGTGCGCCATCCGCGCGATTTCCGCGGCGATCTGGCAGCCCAGATCGGCTCGGCGCGGCTTGGCGAGCAGCGGCTGAATGCCGTCATCGCGGAGTTCGGCGACAACGCGCTGCTGGCCTCGATCGAGGCGATGCTGGACGCCGCGGAGCGCCATGCCCGCTCCATCGTCAGCACCTGGACGGACGGCGTGTACGAAGGCGCGGCGGTGCTGGACGATGACGGCCACGGCGCGGTGGACATCCATATCCGCGCCAAGGTGACCAAGGCGGGCAGCGACGTTACGGTGGACCTGACCGGATCCGATCCGCAGGTGACCGGCTTCGTCAATTCCTCGCACGCCAACATGCAGTCGGCGGTGGCGATGGCCTTTGCCTTCCTGCTCGATCCCGACATCGCCCGCAACGAGGGCGCGTTCCGCCCGCTGACCGTAATCGCCAAACCCGGCACCATCGTCTGGGCGCATCCGGGCGCGCCGGTGACGATGTGCACCAGCCATTGCTCCAACGAGATCGTCGAGGCGATCATCACCGCCCTCGCGCCGGCCTGTCCGGAGCGGGCGATGGGCGGCTGGGGACGACGCTTTCGCATCGCCATCGACGGGCGCGATCCGCGCACCGGCCGGCGCTTCATCTGGCACATGTTCCAGGCCCGGCCGGGCGGCGGCGGATCGGTCGCCGGCGACGGCTATTCCACCATCGGCGAATGGCATTCGGTCGGCGGGATCAAGTTCGGCTCGATCGAGGTGGCGGAAACCCGGTTTCCCCTGGTGTTCGAGGCGCATGAGTACCGGCCCAACTCGGCCGGGGACGGCAAGTCGCGCGACGGCCATGGCGGGATGCTGCGTCTGCGGGTCGACACCGACGGGCCGGCGCGGGCCAACACCGCCGGCGACGGCATCCGTCACGGCGCGCGCGGCATGCTCGGCGGCCAGGACGGCCAGCCGCATGACTACACATTGCTCTATCCCGACCCCGGCACGCCGCCGCGCAAGCTGCGCAGCAAGGAAGTCGGCATCGAGATCCCCGCCGGCAGCGTGCTGCATGTGTTGTCGGGCGGTGGCGGCGGCTGGGGCGATCCGGCCGAGCGCGATCCCGCCGCGCGCGCGAAGGACAGGGCCGAGGGTCTCGCCACCTGACCGCCGCACATCGCGGCGGCGGCGATACAGGGCCCCACATCCCCGACCAATGGTTCCCCTTCAACGCATGAGCATTACGTCCCCCATGGATTGCACGCCCCTATGAGCTACACGATCGGCATCGATGTCGGCGGCACCTTCACCGATATCGTGGTAACCGGCGCGGATGGCCGCGTCGTCACCGCCAAATCCGCCACCACCCCGCGGGACCAGTCGGACGGCGTGCTGGCCGGCATCGCGCTGGCGGCGGAGAAGCTCGGCCTGACCGCGACGGCGCTGCTCGGCGATACCGGGCGGATCGTGCACGGCACCACGGTTGCCACCAACGCGCTGCTGGAGCGCAAGGGAGCCCGCGTGGGAATGCTGACCACCGAGGGCCATCGGGACGTGATCGAGATGCGGGAGGGTCTGAAGCCCGAACGCTACAATCTGCGCATGGCCGCCCCCGAACCGCTGGTGGCGCGCCGGCTGCGGCTGGGTGTGGCCGAGCGGATGAGCGCGGACGGCACGGTGGCCCGGGAACTGGACCGCGCCTCGCTGGATGCGGCGATCGACGCGCTGGCGGCGGCCGAGGTGCAGGCGGTGGCGATCTGCTTCCTGCATTCCTGGCGCAACCCGGCGCATGAGCGCGCCGCGGCCGAGGCCGTGCGCGCCCGCCTGCCGGCCGCCTATGTCACCTTGTCCTCCGACGTCTTGTGCGAGATCAAGGAGTTCGAACGCTTCACCACGACAGTGGTGAATGCCGCGGTCGGGCCGGTGATCACCGCCTATCTCGGCCGGCTGCAGACGCGGCTGCGGGAGGCGGGCTATGCGAGCACGCTGTTCGTCATTCTCTCGCATGGCGGCGTCGCCTCAGTGGAGGAGGCGTCCCGGCTGGCGGCCGGCACCGCTTTGTCCGGTCCCGCCGGCGGTGTCGCGGCCGCGGTCGCGCTCGCCCGGGCCGGCGTGGCCAGGGACCTCATCACCTTCGACATGGGCGGCACCAGCACCGATATCGCCCTGGTGCGCGACGGCCAGGCCACGCTGGCCAGCGGGCGCGCCGTCGGCGATGCACGGATCGCGCTGCCCGGGCTCGACATCGTCACGCTCGGCGCCGGCGGCGGCTCCATCGCCCGGCCGGACCGGTCCGGGCTGCTCCAGGTCGGGCCGCAGAGCGCCGGTGCCGATCCCGGTCCGGCCTGTTACGGCCAGGGCGGCAATGCCGCCACTGTCACCGATGCCAATCTGGCGCTCGGCTATCTCGACCCCGCGCTGTTCCTGGGCGGGCGGCGGCGGCTGGACGCGGCGGCCGCCACGCGGGTGATCGCGGCGCTGGCGGAGCAGCTCGGCATCGAGCCGGCGGCGGCCGCCGCCGGGGTGCACCGACTGGTGAACAGCCGCATGGCGGACGGCGTGCGCATCGCCACGGTGCGCCGCGGGGTCGACCCCCGCCGGCACACGCTGCTGGCATTCGGCGGCGCCGCCGGGCTGCACGTGTCCGCGGTGGCGGCGGAACTCGGCATCGCCCAGGTGGTGGTGCCGCTACAGGCTTCCGTACCTGTCCGCCTGGGGGATGCTGAATACCGATCTGCGGGTGGAGATGATGCGCAGCCAGGGCCAGACCGGGGCGCTGGACGTGGCCGGGCTGCGCGACGCCTTCGCCGAGATGGAACAGGAAGGCCGCCAGCGCCTCGGCTGGTTCGACGGGGCGGTGAGCGTCGCCCGCTCGGCGGATATGCGCTACGGCGAGCAGGTGTTCGAAATCGCCGTGCCGCTCGATACGATGCACTGGCAGGCGGACACCCTGGGCCTGGATATCGAGGCGGCGTTCCACCGCGCGCATGCGGCGCTCTACACCTATTCCCTGCCCGACCAGGATGTGGTGCTGGTCAATGCCCGGGCCTCGGTCATCGGCCGGCTGGCGCCGCCGGCGGCGGCGCATGCGGACCAGGCCGCATCCGCCCCGATCGCAGTCAAGACCTGGCGGCGCGTGCATCTGGGCGGCTGGATGGATGTGCCGGTCCATGAATTCGCCCGGCTCGCGGACGGGCAGACCATCGCCGGCCCGGCGATCGTGGAATCCGAGGATACCACGGTGTTGCTGCGCGCCGGCGATCGCGGCCGCTATGACGACCGCGGATGGCTGGGCATCGAGGTTGGGTTGGAGCCGGACCGGTACTGACATGCCGGCACTGACAGGCCGGCGGCCTCGCCCCCAGGCGGCCTTGCCCGGGGTCGAGGCGGGAAGCGATCAGCGCAGGCTGCGGTTCGGACGGTCGAAGGTCGCGCCGCCAGCCGGTGCCTCGGCCACTTCGTCGTAGCTGTAGCTCTGGATGGTGAAGGTCTGCCGCCCATAGCTCGGACGCAGGTCGGCCGGCGCCGGGTTCAGTTCCAGGGCCGGGGCCGGGCGAGAGACGGACGCCACCCGGACGCCGTTGTCGGGACGGTCATAGATGAAGCCATAGGTCGGGTAGACGCTGCCGAAATCGCCGCGGGAGAGGCCGACGCGCACCGCCGTCCAGTCGTTGTTCGGAGACACGTCCACCACCGGCACGCCGCGCGCCACCGCGCCGCGATAGCCGCCCCAGTTGGCGTGGTCGACCTCGATCTCGCGTCCGTTGATCACCCTGCTGACCACGGCGACGTGGCCGAGGCGCATGCGGCCATTCGCCGTGAAGGCCAGCACGCTGCCGGGCTGCGGGCGGTTGCCGCGGGCATAGACCCCGGCCGCGTTGTCCCACCAGTCCGCGGCATTGCCGGACAGCGAGACGTTGCTGGCGGAGCGGGCATAGGCCACGCATTGCAGCGTCGGCCCGCGGTAAGCGCGGCCGGTGGCGATGCGGTACATGCCGCGGCCGTTATACGCATGGGAGCCATGACCGCCCGGGAAGACCGCGCCCTCGCGCATGACAGAGCGGTAATTGGCGCGTCCAGCCGGCGCATGGGCGGCGCTGGAGTGTGCGGCTGCGGCCTGCTTGGCGCCCTGCTTGGTCTTAGAGGAAGTGGCTTCTGCCATCTGTGTGGTGACGAAGAGAGAAACTACCAATCCCGCGCCAAAAAAGATGGCCTTTTTGCCATTGCCCCAAGCCCGCATGCGCACAATCCCAATTCTTTAGTGAAACCCGGTACCCTGATGGTCCGGCGTCGCCGCCGGGCCAGATGCGATCTTGGGTAGCCACTGGGTTGCATGGGTGACAACCCTTGAAGCGCTTTTTCCTTCAAGTGTTGCTCATTTCCCCGATCTCCCCCTGTGGATAACCGGGTAAAGGCGGATAATTGTCCTAATATCACAGGAATTTAATTCGAAAACGAACTGTCGCCACGGAACGCGGCAACCGGGCGGCGGAGATTCGTTGCGAGCCTCCGCCGCGGCCGGGAATCGATCGGCAGGTCTATTTGCAGGCGGTGATCATGATCTCGACCAGCACGCGCGGGTCGGCCATTTCCGATTCCACGCAGGCGCGCGCCGGCGCGCCACCCTGCGGCACCCAGGCCGTCCAGACCTCGTTCAACGCCGGGCGGTCGCTCATGTGCTTCACCCAGATCAGCGCCTGCAGCAGCCGGGTCTTGTCGGTGCCATGCGTCTCCAGCAGGGCGTCGATCTGCTCCAGCACGTCGGCGGTCTGGCCCTTGATGTCCTTGCTCAGATCGCGGGCGGTACAGCCCTGGAGATAGACGAAGCCGTGATACTCGACGGCCTTGGACAGGATCTGGTTCGGATCCGTGCGGATGATCTTGCTCATATGCGTCTCCCTGTGTGCCATGGCGCGCTTTTCTAGGGCGACGGTATGATTGTCACAAGCAGGCGGCCCCGTTCGGCCACCGGTTCGGCCAGCCTCAGGGGTTCCGCTCCAGGGCCGCCTCGATGGCGCCGAGCTGGCTCCAGGCCCAGAGGAAGGCGACGCAGGCCAGCAGGCAGCCGACGGCCACCGGGATCTGTAGGCCCACGAACTCCGACGCCGCGCCATAGACCAGCGCCCCCAACGCCGGCCCGGCGCGCACCACCATGCCCCACAGGCTGAGCACGCGCCCGATCATGCCCGGCGCGCAGGCGTTCTGCAGCAAGGTCTGGATGGAGATGCCGTGGATCGTGGTCGCCGCACCCATCAGGCCCATGCAGATGACCCCGACGGTGAAGGAACGGGTAGCGACGAAGCCCGCTGTCGACAGCGTCAGCAGCAGCCCGGCCGCCAGCGCGATCCGCGACAACCCTTCCAGCCGGGCGCGCATCGCCACCAGCAGGCCGCCGGCCAGGGCCGCCATGCCCATGGTGCTGGCCAGGATCGCCAGCCCCTCCGCGCCGCGGGAAAACAGTTGCGCAACGAAGGGCGGCAGCATCTCCGGCACCGAGCGCAGCAGGATCCCGAGCGACGCGGCGAACAGGAAGATCGGCCCCATGCCCCGATTGCGCGCGACATATTGCAGCCCCTCCACGGCGTCATGCCAGATGCTGTGGCTGGATTTGCGGCCGCGTCGGTATTCCGGCGCCAGGTCCAGCATCGGCAGGGTCAGGCTGGCATACAGATAGGCCACGCAATTGCAGGCGATGGACGGCACGACCCCGAAGGCGGCGATCATCAGGCCCGACACCATCGGCCCGACGCAGCGCGCCATGTTGAAGGTCAGCGAATTCAGCGCAACCGCCGCCGGCAGCTCGCTGCGCGGCACCAGCCCCGGCACCAGGCATTGCCGCGCCGGCTGGGAGATGGTCTGCGCGATGCCCACCAGGAACTCCAGCGCGGCGATGATCTCCACCCGGATCAGGCCGGTCAGGATCAGCACCACCAGCGTTGCGGCGTGCAGCGAGGCGAGCAGCTGGGTGATGCTGGTCAGCCGCACCCGGTCCAGCCGGTCCGCAACCGCGCCGGCCAGCGGCGAGACGATCATCGACGGTCCCAGGCTGCAGAAGGCGATGATGCCGACCCAGAGCGGCGAATGGGTCAGCTGCCACGCCAGCCAGTCGGTGGCGACCCGCTGCATCCACAACCCGGTCCAGGCGACCGCGCTGCCGGAATAGAAGATGCGCGCGTTGCGATACGAAAAGACCCGCCCGATTGCAGAGAAACTGGCCACCGGGCGCCGCTTGCCCGGCCCTACGGCGTCATAGGCGGCGGCCGCGACAGATCGGACGAAGAAGACGGGGGAGCCGACGATGCCGGCGCAGATGGCGCAGCGGCGGGCAGCAGGGGAGCGGAAGTTCGCGACGACGGCGGCGGCTGAGGCAGCCCGGGCGGCGTGGTGGCGGCGGCAGGCGCGGCCGGCAGCGTTGTCGGCGTCTGGCGCGCGCCGCGGCTGCGCAGGCAGTCCAGATAGGATTGCTCGTAGCTGTAGCGATCCGCCAGGCCGCGATCGATCTGCGGCGTGAGCTGGCCGGACAGCGGCGCATCGCGGCCATAGTCGGATTTGTACAGATCCGCCCGGTTGCGGATGTTGAAGGATTGCTCCGCCTGCTGCCGGCACGCCGCGCGGGCCGCCTGATCCGCTGTCTGCGGCGCTTCCGGCGCCGGCGTGCAACAAGCCAGGGCCATGGTCGCGAACACGACACCGGCAAGCTGGGCAGCAGAATTCATATGCGGGCTCCTGTCAGGCGGCCAGGAGGATCCCTGCCGGCGCTGGGCGACCCGTCCTCACTACACGATTCGCCCAATTGTGGCGCGAGGTGGTCGCGAAATCGGGTTTCGTCGAACCTCGCCTCCGGCGTCAACGGCAGGCTGGCCGCGGCCCGCAGCAGGCCGGGATGCAGCTCCGCCCCGTCGCGCGCCAGCCGCACGACCCGCGCCGCCCAACCGACCCGCGCCAGCAGATCCACCAGCGCCAGCAACCGCAGGCAGAGCGACAGGCCGTAGCTGTTGGCCATGCCCACGGTGCCGTCCACCGCGCCGGCCCAGCACCGCGCGTCCGCATCCTCCAGCGCCAGGTCCAGATAGCCGCCATCGGCGCGGCGAAACCGGAACCCCCGCGCCGCCCCCCAATCGGCCGAAATCGCCGCCTCGCGCGCGGCATACCAGGCCCGCTCCAGGTCCCGCCCGGTCACTGGCGGCAGGGTCTCCGGCGGCAGATCGACCAGATACGTCGTCAGGCCGCTCGCGCTCCGGCCCACCCGGACTACGGGGGTGATCTCTCTCGGTTCGGCTGAACTGCCATCCATGGGATAACAAAGATGGACCGCCACGCCCGGCTGCGCCAGCCTGTCGCATCCCCCAACGGCGATAAACCAGGAGTGCACATATGCAGGACCTCTCCCGCATCACCGCCACGCAGGCGGTGAAGCTGATCCGCGACGGCCAGATCGAGCCGATGGAAGTGATGGAGGCCTGCCTGGACCGCATCGACGACCGCGAGGGCGAGCGCCACGCCTTCGCCCATTTCGCGCCCGAAGCCGCCAGCAAGGCCGCCTCCCGCCCGCGCCCCGGCCCGCTGGCCGGGCTGCCGATCGGTGTGAAGGACGTTCTGGATACCGCTGATATGCCCAGCCAATACGGATCGCCGATCTGGCAGGGATGGCAACCCAGGGCCGATTGCGCCGCGGTCGCCGCCGCCCGCGCCACCGGCGCGGTGGTGGTCGGCAAGACCGTCACCACGGAATTCGCCACCCGCACGCCAGGCCCCACCACCAACCCCGCCAACCCCGGCCATACGCCGGGCGGTTCCTCCAGCGGATCCGCCGCCGGCGTCGCCGATTTCTTCTTCCCGCTCGCCTTCGGCACCCAGACCGCCGGCAGCATCATCCGCCCCGCCGCCTATTGCGGCGTCGTCGGCTACAAGCCGACCTACGGCCTGATCAGCCGGATCGGCATGAAGATCATGTCCGATAGCCTGGATACGGTTGGGGTCATGGCCAGGTCGGTCGCCGATTGCGCGTTGTTCGCCGCCGCCGTCTCCGGCCGCAACCTCGGCAACCCCGATGACCAAACCGGCACGGCCCCCAGGGTCGGCGTCTGCAAGACGATCTCCTGGGACAAGGCCACGCCGGAAACCCAGGCGCTGCTCGCCCGCATCGCCGACGCCCTCGCCCGCGCCGGCGCCGGCGTGACCGACCGCGAGCTGCCGGAGGATTTCGCCGAGCTGGAAACCGCCCACCCCATCGTCATGAACAATGAAAGCGCCCGCGCGCTGGGCTGGGAAATGAACCACCACCGCTCGCAAATCTCCGAAACGCTGCGCGAGCGCCTGGATTTCGGCCTGGCGCAAACCGAAACCGCCCTGGACGCCGCCTGCGCCGCGTTCCAGCGCAGCCAGGCCGCCTTCCCCGCCGCGATGGAAGGGCTGGATATCCTGCTCACCCCTTCCGCCCCCGGCGAAGCGCCCGCCGGCCTGGAATGGACCGGCGATCCTGCCTTCAATTATATATGGACCACCCTGCACGGCCCCTGCATCACCATCCCCGCCAGCACCGGCCCGAACGGCCTGCCGCTGGGGATCCAGATCTGCGGCCGCCCCAACGAAGACCGCGCCACCCTGGCCTGGGCCGCCTGGGTCGCTTCGGTGATCGGCTGAGGTGTGGGGGGGGTTGGTGTTGGTGTTTTAAGCAAGGCCAGGGGCTCCGCCTCTGGCGGGGGTCGAGGGGGCGGAGCCCCTCACCTTGCTTAGAGAACGTCAACATCCCTCAAGCTTCAGCCGATCTCGACGCCGCCCAAGCGGTCCGCTTGACAGGTTTCGACCGCCACCCACACCCTTGGACCAGCGGCCGAAGCAGCTGCAACAAGGGAGGCAGGCTTATGGCGCGTTCAGGTTCGAACTTCATCCTCGGGGCGTTCATTGCCCTGGCAACGGCTCTCGCCGCCCAGGCGGGCACCGTGAAGGTCGGCATCACCGTGTCGCAAACTGGCCCGGCCGCTTCGCTCGGCATTCCCCAGCGCAACTCGGTGGCCTTGTTGCCGACGGAGATCGCCGGACAGAAGATCGAGTACATCCTGCTCGACGACGCCACCGACAGCACCAAGGCCGTCGCCAATACCCGCAAGCTGATCGACGAGGACAATATCGACGTGCTGATCGGCCCGTCGATCACCCCGGCGGCGCTGGCGATGATCGATGTCGTCGGCGAGAAGAAGGTGCCGATGATCGCACTCGCGGCCTCGGCGAAGATCATCGATCCGCCCACCGGCGCACGCGCCTGGGTGTTCAAGACCCCACAGAACGACAGCCTGATGGCCGATGCCGTCGCCGGACATATGGCGCTGGCGGATGTGAAGAGCGTGGCCTTCATCGGCTTCAACGACGCCTATGGCGATGGCTGGCTCGCGGAGATCACCCGGGCGCTGGCCGCAAAGGGCATCAAGCTGGTGGATACCGAGCGCTATGCCCGCACCGATACCTCCGTCACCGGGCAGGTGCTGAAGATCGTCTCGGCGAAGCCGGACGCGGTGCTGATCGTCGGCGCCGGATCGCCCGCCGCGCTGCCGGCAAAGGCGCTGGTGGAGCGCGGCTACAAGGGCAAGGTCTATCAGACCCACGGCGTGGCCAACGCCGATTTCCTGCGCGTCGGCGGCAAGGACGTGGAGGGCGAGATCCTGCCCGCCGGCCCGGTGCTGGTGGCGGACCAGTTGCCGGACGGCAACCCGATCAAGCCGGTGGCGCAGGGCTATGCCCGCGCTTATGAGGCGAAATACGGTCCCGGCAGCATGGCGACCTTCGGCGCGCACCTGTACGACGCCGGGCTGCTGCTGACCGCGGCGATCCCGGAAGCCGTGGCCAAGGCCCAGCCGGGCACGCCGGAGTTCCGCGCCGCCCTCCGCGACGCCTTGGAGAACCAGCGCAACCTGGTGATGACCCAGGGCGTCGCCAGCATGTCGCCGACCGACCATAACGGCTTCGACGCCCGCGCCCGGGTGATGGTGACGATCCGCGACGGCAAGTGGGTGCTGCTGCCGTAATCCGGCGTCCGGCCGAGCATCGATGGACGGCACGATCGTCCTGATCCTGATCCAGGACGGGGTGGTGAACGGCGCCATCTATGCTCTGCTGGCCTTGTCGCTGGTGCTGGTCTTTACCGTGACCCGCGTCGTGTTCATCCCGCAGGGCGAGCTGGTCGCCTTCGCCGCGCTGACCTACGCGGCACTGGACAGCGGAACCCTACCGGCGAGCCTGTGGCTGCTGGCGGTGCTCGGCGTGGCCGCCGCCGCCCGCGGATTATGGGACGCCAGGCGGGACGCCGGGGGCAAGGCCCGGCTGCTGGTGGAAACATTGGGGCCGGCAGTGGTGGCGGTGCCTTTGACGCTGTGGCTCGCGCCGCTGCGGCTGGGGGTCGCGGTCTCGGCGCTGCTGTCGCTCGGGATCGTCACGCCGATGGCCCCTGCCCTGCACCGGATCGCCTTCGCGCCGCTGGCGGGCGCGTCCGTGCTGACGCTGCTGATCGCCGCCGTCGGCGTGCATTTCGCCATGCTCGGACTGGGGCTGGTGTTCTTCGGGCCGGAGGGCGTGCGCGCCACCGGGTTTTCCGATGCCATGATCCCGCTCGGTCCATTGACCATCCCCGGCCAGGCGATCTGGATCCTGGCCGTGACCTTGCTGCTGATGGCCGGGCTGGCGGCGTTCTTCGGCGTCAGCCTGATGGGCAAGGCCCTGCGCGCCACCGCGGTCAATGCGCTTGGGGCACGGCTGGTCGGCATTCCCGCCGCCGGCGCCGGACGGCTCGCCTTCACCCTGGCCGGGTTCATTGGCGCGTTGTCGGGCGTGCTGATCGCGCCGCTGACCACGGTCTATTACGACACCGGCTTCCTGATCGGCCTGAAAGGCTTTGTCGCCGCCATCGTCGGCGGCCTGGTCGCCTATCCCGCTGCGGTGCTCGCCGCCATCGCGGTCGGGCTCGTCGAGAGCTTCTCCTCGTTCTGGGCGAGTTCGTTCAAGGAGGTGATCGTCTTCACCGCCATCCTGCCGGTGCTGCTGATCCGTTCGCTAGCCAGGCATAGCGGCGAGGAAGAGGAATGATCCGGCCGGCATGGATCATCGGCAGCGCCTGCTGGCTGCTGCTGGCGCAGCTGCCGTTCGTGCCGCCGTTCTGGATCAGCCTGGCGAACAGCATCGGCATTTCCGCCATCGTCGCGCTGGGCCTGGTGGTGCTGACCGGCGTCGGCGGCATGACATCCTTCGGGCAGGCCAGTTTCTGCGGGTTCGGCGCCTATACGACAGCGATCCTGACGACATCGTACGGGCTGTCGCCGTGGCTGACCCTGCCGCTGGCGATTGCCGCCAGCCTGGCCGCGGCGCTGGTGATCGGCGCGGTGACGCTGCGCCTGTCCGGACATTATCTGGCGCTCGGCACCATCGCCTGGAGCGTCAGCCTGTTCTACCTCGCCGGCATCCTGGACATCACCGGCCGCTACGACGGCATTTCCGCCATTCCCGCCGTGAGTTTTCTCGGGTTCAGCCTGGCCGATCCGCGCCGCTTCTTCGTGGTGATCTGGATCGGCGTCGGGCTGGCGGTGCTGGCCACGCGCAACCTGCTGGACAGCCGGGTGGGGCGCGCGATCCGCGCCCTGCGCGGCGGGGCGCTGGCGGGTGCTTCCTGCGGCGCGCCGCCGATCCGCGCGCGCATGCTGGCCTTCCTATATGCCGCGGCGCTCGCGGGGCTGGCGGGCTGGCTCTATGCGCATCTGCAGCGCGCGGTGAACCCGACGCCGTTCGGGCTGCCGGCGTCGATCCAGTATCTGCTGATGGCCGTGCTCGGCGGCGCCGGACAGATCGGCGGGGCGCTGCTCGGCGCGGCGCTGGTGACGCTGGTGAACGACCGGCTGCAGACGCTGCTTCCCTATCTGATCGGCGCGCAGGGCAATTTCGAGACCATCGTGTTCGGCGTGCTGATGGTGCTGGTGCTGCAGACCGCGCCGGAAGGGATATGGCCGCATCTGGGGCCGCTTCTGGCGCGGCTCGGCCGGCGTTCGCGCGCCAAGGCTGTCGCGTCCGTACCGGACGCAGCCGATCTGCCGCAGCGTGCGCTTCCCGAACCCGGCACGCCCCTGCTCGAGGTTTCCGGCCTGACGCGGCGCTTCGGCGGCCTGGTCGCAGTGGGCGGGTTCGGCTTTGCCATCCATGCCGGGGAGATCGTCGGCCTGATCGGCCCGAACGGCGCCGGCAAATCCACCACGTTCAATCTGCTGACCGGCGTCGATCGCGCCGATGCCGGGCGCATCGTCTTTCGCGGCCAGGACATCACCGGCAGCGACGCCCCGGCGATCGCACGGCTCGGCATTGCCCGCAGCTTCCAGCACGTGAAACTGGTCCCGGATATGAGCGTGATCGAGAACGTCGCCCTCGGCGCGCATCTGCGTGGCCGCGCCGGGGCGCTGGCAGCCCTGCTGCGGCTGGACCGCGCGGAGGAAGCCCGGCTGCTCGCCGAGGCCGCGCGGCAGCTGGACCGTGTCGGCCTGCTCGCGGATGCGCACCGCCCCGCCGGCAGCCTGGCGCTCGGCCGCCAGCGCATCGTCGAAATCGCCCGCGCACTGTGCCTCGATCCCGTCCTGCTGCTGCTCGACGAGCCGGCGGCCGGGCTGCGCCATGCCGAGAAGGAACAGCTCGCCGATCTGCTGCGCCGACTGCGAACCCCCGATGCCGAAGACGGAGGCGTCTCCATCCTGCTGGTCGAGCACGACATGGATTTCGTCATGGGTCTGACCGACCGGCTGGTCGTGATGGATTTCGGCGAGAAGCTGGCCGAAGGCAGGCCGGCCGAGGTCCGCGCCGATCCCCGGGTGATCGAGGCCTATCTGGGCAGTGTCGCGTGATAACGCAGTTGCTCCTCGAGCTGATCGATGTTTCCGTCGCCTATGGCGGCATCGCCGCCGTGCATGGCGTGTCGTTGCGGGTGGAACCGGGCCGCATCGTCACCGTCATCGGTCCCAACGGCGCGGGCAAGACCACGCTGCTGAACGCGGTGATGGGCGTGCTGCCGGCGCGCGGCCGGATCGGCTTCGCCGGGCGGTTCGTCGACGCGATGACCATCGAGGCCCGCGTGGCCGCCGGGATGAGCCTGGTGCCGGAAAAGCGCGAGCTATTCGCCAGCATGACCGTGGAGGACAATCTGCGCCTAGGCGGCTTCCGCCGGCGCGGCGAAGGACAGGCGGCGGCATCCACGGCGCTGGCGGAAATTTTTGCCCTTTTCCCCCGCCTGCAGGAACGCCGCCGCCAGCAGGCCGGCACATTGTCGGGCGGGGAGCGGCAGATGCTGGCCATGGGCCGCGCGCTGATGGCGAAACCCTCCCTGCTGATGCTGGACGAGCCCAGCCTGGGCCTGGCGCCGCTGATCGTGCGCGACATCTTCCGCACCATCGCCGCCCTGCGCGCCGCCGGCACGGCGATCCTCCTGGTGGAGCAGAACGCACGGGCGGCGCTACAGGTGGCAGATTACGGCTATGTGCTGGAAAACGGCCGCATCAGCCTGCAAGGCCCGAGCGCCGCATTGGCCGATGACCCCAGGGTGATCGAGACCTATCTGGGGGCGGCGAAATAATCGGCATAAGGGCGGCGGTGCACCAGCCAGCCATCGCCGCGCGTCACGTCGAAGCGGGTTCCCGCCCCGTCGCGATAGAAGCGAATATCGAGCCTTTCCTGGCCGAGCCGGTAATCCAGCAGGGTGACCTCGTCCAGCCAGTCCGGCAGCGCCGGATCGACATACAGCTTCTGGTTCGGCGCATCCGGCTGCAGGCCGAGCAGCGCCTGCAGCAGCGCGAAGGGCGCGCAGGCCGCCCAGGCCTGCGGCACGTTGGCGCCGAGATACTGCACCGGGAAATTGCCGCCGTTGCGCTGGATGCCGGCATAGAGCTCCGGCAGCTGGTTGAGCTGGAAATGGCCGGCTGCATCGCAGATGCCGCGCGCGACCTGCGCCGCCTCCGCGGCAAAGCCGTACCGCCTGAAACCGAGTGCGACCAGGCTGTTGTCGTGCGGCCAGACCGATCCGTTGTGATACGAGAACGGGTTGAACCCGCCATGCAGCGAGGACAGCGTGCGGATGCCCCAGCCGCTGTTCATGTCCGGTGCCAGCAGCCTGGCCACCACGCGCGCCGCGCGTTCCGGCGCGATGATGCCGGAGAACAGGCAGTGGCCGACATTGGACGTCACGCTCAGCACCTTGTTCTTGTTGCCGTCCAGCGCGAAGGCGTAGAAGCCGCTCGCCTCGTCCCAGAACACCTCGTTGAAGCGCGCATACAGCACGGCGGCCTTGCGCCGCAATTCGCCGGCGCGCCCGGCATTGCCCAGCGCGTCGTGGATTTCCGCCATCCGGCGCCAGGCGTCGTAGACATAGCCTTGCAGTTCGCACATCGCCTTCGGCCCGCGCACCCGCGTGCCGTCGGGATAGAGCACCCCGTCGGTGGAATCCTTCCAGCACAAATTCTCGTAACCGAGCGGAGAGCGCGTCTGGAATTCCTGGAAACCGTCGCCGTCCCGGTCGCCGTACTGGTCGATCCATTCGAGGCACGCCTCGGCATTGCCCAGATGGCGCTGCAGCAGCGCCGCATCGCCGGTGGCCCGCCAGGCGGCGTGCAGTACAATTGGATACAGCGGCGTGGCGTCCGCCGTGCCGTAGTACGGCGTGTGCGGGATCATCTTGAAATGCGCCAGCTCGCCGTAGCGGATTTCGTGCAGGATCTTTCCTGGCTCCGCGTCGCGCCGGTCGTCGCGCTCCGTCGCCTGCAGCGAACCCAGCACGCCCAGCGTGCCGCAGGCCAGCTGCGGATCCACCGGCATCGCCTGCAGCGAGACGATCAGGCTGTCGCGGCCGAACGGCGCCGCGTACCAGGGCAGTCCGGCTGCCGGCAGCAGCACGCCCGGGCCGTGGCCGGCGCCGATGCCCTCGTGCTCCATCGGCATGCGCAGCGCCGCCATGTCCTCGATCGACTGGCGATACAGGCTGTCGAAATCCACGTTCGAGCTGCGCAACTGCAGCACCTGGCGCTGCCAGGCGCCGTTCGCGCCCGGATCCAGGCTGTCGTCCGGACAGGTCGTCGGTGCCCGGGTACTGCGTCTCCCCGGCGATCAGGTCGTAGAGCAGGCAGCAATGCCAGGGCTGGCCGGGATCGAGCCGCACCTCGAATGACAGGCGTCCGTTCGCATACACCGCGGGCGGGTTGTCGCGCGCCGGGCCAATGGTGACGGAGCGCACGAAATCGCCGTTGCGATAGATGGTGCTCAGCAGTTGCGAGCCTTCCGACCATTCCGTCGTGATGCGCCCGCGCCGGACGATGCGGTCGGTCCGCACTTCGAAGATGTCGGCGAAATCGGCCCGGACGGCGATCTCCAGGTTGAAGCGCACGGGCTGGTGGGCATAGTTGGTGACGTCGAAATCCTCATGCATGCCGCCCTGGATGGCGCGCGTGACCGTCAGGCCCAGGCTGCGCTCGGGCACCGGGCCGTCCTCGGTCAGGAAGGCGCGGTTGGTGAGGAACAGCCGCGCGGTGTCATAGGCGGTGGCGCCGCCGTTCAGCAATTCCCAGGTCTCGCCATTGGCGAAGATGGACCAGGCGCTGATCAGCCTCGTGTCGTAGAAGAACAGCCCGTTATCGGACGGAAAATCGATCCGCCCATCCATTTCGGTGACCAGGATGGTCTGGGCCTGATGGATGGTGATCTGTGGCGGGCCCACCTGGACCTTGAAGGACATGCTGCCTGTCTCCGTCGTCGCCGGCGGCCGCACCCGCCGGCGACCACCGGGGCGATGTTAGACTATTGGACGAAGGGGCAGCCACCCTGGTCCAGCGGGCGAATGGATTCCGCCGCGGGAATGGTCGCCAGGATCTTGTAGAAATCCCACGGTCCCTTGGATTCCTCGGGCGATTTCACCTGCATCAGGTAGGAATCCCGCATCACCCGCCCGTCGGCGCGGATCCGGACATTCTTCGAAACGGGATCGTTGACCGGCATCTCCTTCATCTTCGCCGCCACCGCCCGCGCCTCGTCCGTGCCCGCCGCCTGCACCGCCTTCAAGTAATGCAGCGTGGCGCTGTAGTCGTTGAAATGAATGTAGTTGGCGGCCTTGCCGTGCCGCTCCATGAACCGTTTGTTCCAGGCGCGGGTTTCGTCGTTCATGTCCCAGTAGCCGAAATCGGTAACCACCAGGCCCTGCGCCGACTTCAGCCCGATCGAGTTGATGTCCTGGATCACCACTAGCAATCCGGCCAGGCGCTGTCCGCCCTTGACGATGCCGAACTCCGCGGCCTGCTTCACCGAATTGATGAAATCCCCGCCGGCATTGGCCAGGCCGATCACCTTGGCGCCGGAGCCTTTCGCCTGCAGCAGGAAGGAGGAGAAATCCGTGTTGCTGAGCGGCACCTTGGTCGCGCCCAGCACCTTGCCGCCGGCTTCCTCGATGAACCGGCTGGTGTCGCGTTCCAGCGCATTGCCGAAGGCGTAATCGGCGGTCAGGAAATACCAGGTATCGGCGCCCTGCTTCACCAGCGCCTTGCCGGTGCCGGAGGCCAGCGCATAGGTATCGTAGGTCCAGCCGAAGCCGGTGGGCGAACACGCCTTGCCGGTAAAATCGGACGTGGCGGCCGCGGTGTTCAGAAGAATGCGGTTCTTGTCGCGGGTGACGCCCTGGACCGCCAGCGCCACCGCGGAATTGGCGACCGAGGTGATGACGTCCACCTTGTCCTCGTCGATCCATCTGCGCGCGATCGCCGAGGAGATGTCGGCCTTGTTCTGGTGGTCAGCGACCAGCACCTCGATCGGATTGCCCAGCACGGTGCCACCGAAATCCTCGATCGCCATCTTTGTGGCGATCACCGTGCCCGTCCCGGTATTGTCGGCATACAGCCCGGTGAGGTCGGTCAGCACGCCGATCCGCACGACACCATCGGATAGCTGTGCCCGCGCCGGCGCGGCGCCAAGCGCCATGGTTGCGGCCATAAGACCGAGAAAAATCCGCTTCACTCTTACCCTCCCTGTCGGCCTCTTTGGGCCGGCGCCACACTAGGTGGTTTTCAGGGGACGTGAAAACGATCCAATTCATGTCTTTTGAGCAATCTTGGCCGCCGGGGATCGTTTCAACCCACCGCACCGGGGGCAAGGTTGACCGGGATCGCCTTGCATCTAGTCTCCCCGCCGAGCGCCCGCAGACCGGCCACAGGAGATACCGCCATGTCCGTCGATCCCGCCAAGCCCCTGGCCGCCCATGTCGCCCGCACGCGCTACGCCGACCTGCCGGCTTCCGCCGTAGCGGCGACCCGCGCGGACATACTGGACACGCTGGGCTGCGCGCTCGGCGGCAGTTCGGCGCCGGGGATCGCCGAGCTGCTGCGCGTGACGACGCGCTGGGGCGGGCGGGAGGAGGCCGGGGTGCTGCTGTTCGGCAACCGCCTGCCGGCGCCGCAGGCCGCTCTGGTCAATGCCAGCATGGCGCATGCGCTGGATTTCGACGACACGCTGGACCATGGCGGGTCCATCCATCCCGGCGCCTCCGTGTTCGCCGCCTCCCTGGCCGTGGCCGACACCCTTCCTTCTGCCACCGGCCAGGACCTGCTGCTGGCGGCGACGCTGGGGCTGGATGTGTCCTGCCGCATCGCCCTGGCGGCGACCGTGGACCGCGGCTGGCACCGCACCGCCATGATCGGCGTGTTCGGCGCCGCCGCCGCTTCGGGCAAGCTGCTGGGCCTGACCGAGGAGCAGATGATGCACGCCTTCGGCATCGCCTACAGCCACGCCGCCGGCAACCGCCAATGCATCATCGACGGCGCGCTGACCAAGCGCCTGCAGGCCGGCCAGGCCGCCAGCGCCGGCGTGTTCTCCGCCGTGCTGGCGGCGGAGGGCTTCACCGGCGCGCACAACATCTTCGCCGGCACCTACGGCTTCTTCGAGCTGTACCAGCCGGGCGGCTACGACCTGGCACCGCTGACCGAGGGGCTCGGCAGCGCCTGGCGCGGCGAGGAACTCAGCTTCAAGCCCTATCCCTGCGGCCGCCCGATGCACGCGACGCTCGACGCCGCGCTGGCGCTGCACCGCGCGCTTGGCCTCGCAGCCGGCAATGACGGGACCGCCATCGCCGAACTGACGATCACCACCGATCCCGCCACCTATGCCGACCAGTTCGAGAACGGCCCGCACAAGCGCGCGCCCACGCAGATCGTGCAAGCCCAGTTCGCCCTTCCCTTCCTGGTCGCCGCCGCGCTGACGCGGGGCAGGGTCGGCCTCGGCGAGCTCGCCGCCATGCAGGCGCCGGAAATCCTCGCCCTGTCCGCCCGCATCCACGGCGCGCCGGCCGCCAATCGCGCCAAGGGCTGGGCCAGCCTCACCGCGCGGCTGACCGACGGGCGGAGTGCCACGGTGGAGACCGCCATTCCGCTCGGCGCGCCGGAGAACCCGCTGCCCCCTGCCTTGCGCGAGCAGAAATTCCGCGACTGCGCCGCCAACGCGGTGCGCCCGATCCCGGCCGAGACCGTGTCCCAGGCCATCCAGGCCGTGAACGCACTGGAGGACCTGCCATCGGCGTCCGGCCTGCTGCGCCGCTTCAACTGAAACCGAACCGGGACGAACGCCCCGATGAACGCCCCAACAAACACCATCTTCCACCATCACCACGCCGATCTCGGCGATGTCCGGCTGCATTACGTCACCGCCGGCCAGGGCTTCCCGGTTGTGCTGCTGCATGGCTGGCCGCAGACCTGGTACGAATGGCGCCACATCATCCCGGAGCTGGCGCGCAACCACCGGGTCATCGCGCCGGATCTGCGCGGCCTCGGCGATTCCTCACGCCCGGCCGACGGCTACGACAAGAAGACCGTCGGCAACGACATCTGGCGCCTGGTGCACGACCATCTGGGGATCGAGGCGTTCTATCTGGTCGGGCATGACTGGGGCGGGCCGACCGCCTATGCCATCGCCGCCGCGCATCCGGCGGCGGTGCGCAAGCTGGTGATCCTGGACGTGGCGATCCCCGGCGACGGCAGCGCCAATATCAGCCAGGGCGGAAGGCGCTGGCACCATGCGTTCCACCAGACCCCCGACCTGCCGGAAGCCCTGGTGGCCGGGCGGGAGGAGATCTATTTTGGCTGGTTCTACCGCAATTACGGCCACCACCCGAACGTGATCGCGGACGAGGACATCGCCGAATACCTGCGCACCTACCGCCAGCCCGGCGCCCTGCGGGCGGGCTTCGCCTATTACCGCAATATTGCCCGTGACATCGCCGACAACCAGGCGATCAGCCAGAACTTCAAGCTGCCGATGCCGGTGCTGGCGCTCGGCGGCAACAATGCCTGGGGACGGCGGATGGAGGTCGTCGAGTCGCTGCAGCGGATAGCGACCGACGTGCGCGGCGGCGTGATCGACAATTGCGGCCATTGGATGCCGGAGGAGCAGCCGGAAGAACTGCTGCTGCATCTGCGGGCGTTCTTCAGCAGTTCGCTGGACTGACCCGGGAATAACCGCCGGATACAAGCAAATGGGCGGCACCCGAAGATGCCGCCCCGAAGGCATTCGCGCCGTGACGGATCGGCTTACGCCGCGCCGCGCCGCCGCACCGCGGCCAGGCCGACAAGGCCCGCACCCAGCAAGGCAAAACCGGCCGGCTCGGGAACCGGGTTGAGGTTCAGGCTTGCATCGAAATACAGCCCCGACTGCACGTCGTGACGGTCGACGAAGAATACGTCGATGGTGTTGGTTCCCACCAGCAGGGAGGAAACGGTGGTCGGCGCGACCGCCAGCGCATGCACGCCGCCGTTGTCGACCACGAGCTGGCCGTTGACGAACACCCAAGCATCGTCATCGGACCCGAGGTTGAACGTGACGGAACCGCCGGCCGGCGCGTCGAAGCTGCCGGCGAGATGGATCGCCAGGTAGCCGTTTGCGCCGCCGTCGGACCCTGCCCCGAAAGGATACAGGTTCGACGTCTCGTTGAACGGAATGCTCACCGGCCCCGCCGCGCGGCCATCCAGCACGACCAGTGGATTGCCGCCGGAGCTATGCGGTGTCCACCACAACAACTCGCCGGAGGGCGACGTGTCCTGCAGATGGTTCGATGACGCGATCGGATAGGCGAGCGAGGCCGCCGAGACGACGGGCATGCCGTTCACGTCGAGCGTCGGGTCGACCAGTCCGAGCGTCACGCCGGGAATGTCCTTCGCCACGTCCGGGTTGAACTGGGTCAGGTCGAAATAGGTGGCGGTGAGGCTGCTGGCCTGGGCCGGGGCGGCGGCATAGGTCCCGCCGGCGAGCAGGGCGGCAATCACCAGACCCCGGAATGCGAAACGATGCGTGACCCGCATGGATGGCTCCTTCCTGAAATGGACGGCCGTCCCTCGGCGAGCCGGACCGTCATCGAGCCCCTGATCCATAACGGGTGAGCATTGGTCACTCAAGACAAAAAATGACCCATTACGAAATTTTTTACCAATTTTGGACGAATTCGGACGGAATGAGTCATGCGCCCTGGTTTAGAAGCAGATTTATCGAGGAATTGCCCTGAGGTATCGCTGTAGAGGCCATTGTGTGCGCATGGTGTCAAAATTCATACGAAGCGCGAAGCGCTTTGGGGCCGCGTCCGGCCCAACGGGTCAGGTTAGCCCGCGATCAGATGAATTGGCCGCGCAGGAACCCCAGGGCGGGCAATGGCTTCCAGCCCTTCGGCAGATCGGCCCGCCTCACCGGCGCCACGCTGTAGCAAGGCACCGGCTGGCGGCAATTGCGCAGGAAGCCGGCATATTCGCTGACCTGCTGCTCGCGCCAGGCGCGGTCCGCCAGGGCGGCGTTGCGGTTGGGGTAGATATCGGCGACGCGATGCTTGCGACCCACGGATGCGACCACCGCCCAGAGCGAATTGTCGCTGGTGCGCATCGGGGCGAGCATGACAACCTGGTTCATGAGCCGATGGTGCCGAGCATGCTGAACAGAGACGCCCCCGGATGGTCGCAGGACAATCCTGCCGCTATCCGGCGCGCCGGTCCAGCGCGAATTTGCGCTGCCAGCCGCCGGATTCTGCCGGTTGCCGGCCCGCCGCCGCGGCCTGTCCGGCCGGCGGAACCGGGCCGCCCATGACCCCGATGACCGTTTCGCGGCAACAGGCGCATTGCCAGCGGGATCTTTTGGGGTAGGTTCCGGCGCGCTGGGCCAATGCCTGGTTCTCGATGGCTCAATTCTCAGTGGAGGACAACACCGTGATCAGGCGTCATTTCACCGCAGGCGCAGCGGCACTACTCGCCGCCATGACCCTTCCCGCCGCCGCCGCCCGCGCGGATGTGCCGGTCGGCGCGATCGAGATCCTGAGCGGCCCCAACGCGGCCTACGGCACCGCCATCAAGGCCGGACTCGAACTGGCACTCGACGAAATCAACAAGAAGGGCGTGCTCGGCGGCCAGAAGATCTCCCTGACGGTGGAAGACAGCGCCGGCAACAAGGACCAGGCGATCAACGCGGCGCGCAAGCTGATCGGGCGCGACAAGGTGGTGCTGATCATCGGCCCGACCCTGTCCAACGAGATGTTCGCCGTCGGCCCGGTGACCAACGAGCGCAAGATCCCGACCATCGGCACCTCCACCACCGCCATCGGCATCACCGATATCGGCCCCTACATCTTCCGCACCTCCCTGCCGGAGTCGGACGTGATCCCGGTCACGCTGAAGAAGGCCCAGAGCCGCGGCGTGAAGACGATCGCGCTGATGTACGCCAATGACGACGCATTCTCGAAATCCGGCTTCGACACGATGAAGGCCGCGGCCGAGAAGCTCGGGCTGAAGATCGTCGCCATCGAGAGCTTCGGCGGCAAGGACCAGGATTTCTCCGCCCAGCTCACCAAGATCAAGGGGCTGAAGCCGGATGCCATCGGCATCTCCGCGCTGGTGGAGCCGGTCTCCGGCGTGCTGCTGCAGGCCCGCCAGCTCGGCTTCGGCAAGGAGACCCAGTTCATCGGCGGCAACGGCTCCAACTCCCCCAAGCTCGGCGAGATCGCCGGCGCCGCGGCGGACGGCATGATCGTCGGCAGCCCCTGGTTCATCGCCAAGCCGGAGCCGGCCAACGAGAAATTCGTCGCCGCCTTCCAGGCCAAATACGGCAAGGCGCCGGACCAGTTCGCCGCCCAGGCCTATGACACGATGTTCGTCGCCGCCGCCGCCATCGACCACGCCGGCGCGGCCGACCCCGAGAAGATCCGCACCGCGCTGGCCAAGACGAATTATTCCGGCGTGATGGGCCCCTTCACCTTCACCGCCGGCCGCGACCCGGCCTCCGCCGAGGGCGTCGTGGTGCTCGAGATGCAGGGCGGCAAATTCGGCATCGCTCGGTAGGGCCGTGGGCAAGGAAGTGAGCAAGGCCAGGGGCGCTGCCCCTGGACCCCGCCAAAGGGCCGAGCCCTTTGGAAACCCCAGACGTATTCAAGGAAATGGGCGGGCGACAACCTCGCAACCAGCACGACCGTCGCCCGCCCATTTCCTTAGAATACAGACCCGGTGTCCAGAGGCTCCGCCCTCTGGCGGGGGTCGAGGGGGCGGAGCCCCTCGCCTTGCTTCCTTGCTAGCCCAACAGCTCACCAACGGCGTGCTGCTGGGCGCGACCTATGCGTTGTTCGCGCTCGGCTTCACGCTGATGTTCGGCGTGCTGCGGGTGATCAATCTCACCTACGGCTTCTATTTCTCCGCCGGCGCGTTCATGGCGCTGTACCTGACGCGCCTGGGCGGGCTGGGGATCTGGGCCGCGCTGGCACTGGCCGCGGTCGGCACGGGTCTGCTGGCGGTCGCGCTGGACTGGCTGCTGCTGACACGGCTGCGCCGGCGCGGCGCGCCGGAACTGGCCTCCCTGATGGTCACGCTCGGCGCCGTGCTGGCGCTGTATGCGGCGATGACGTCCGTCCTGGGGCCGGACATCCAGCGTCTGCCGCCCGGGCTGCTGGGGTCCGACGCGCTGGTGGTGGCGGGGCTGCGGATCACCCAGGCGCAATTGCTGATCCTGGGCACGACGGCGGTGCTGGTGGCCGCCCTGCTGCTGCTGATCCGCGGCACGAGGCTGGGCCTGGCCATCCGCGCGATGGCGGAGCGGCCGGACACCGCCGGGCTGATGGGCATCGACACCGCGCGGATCGCGGCGCTGGTGTCGTTCCTGTCCGGCTGCCTGGCCGGCGCCGGCGGCGTGCTGATCGGCCTGAACTTCAACGCCATCCAGCCCTATATGGGCGAGGCGATGATGCTGCGCGGCTTCGTCGTCATCATCGTCGGCGGCCTCGGCGACATCCGCGGCGCGCTGATCGCCGGGCTGCTGCTCGGCGTGATCGAGGTGCTGACCGCCGGCTATGTCGCCTCCGGCCTGAAGGAGGCAGTGGCCTTCGCCATCCTGGTGCTGGTGCTGTGGACCCGTCCCTCCGGCCTGTTCGGCCGTGCCGTCGTGCGGCGGGCCTGAGCGATGCCGGCGTGGCTGGATGATTTCCTCTGGACCTATCAGAACGTGGTGCATGCGCTCGGCATCAACGGGCTGCTGGCGCTGTCGATGTATGTGGTGCTCGCGGTCGGTCAGCTTTCGCTCGGCCAGGCCGCCTTCATGGGCCTGGGCGCGTATTCCTCGGCGCTGATGACGCTGAAGCTGAAGCTGCCCTTCCTGCTGGTGCTGCCGGCATCCTGCATCGTGCCGGTGATTTTCGCGCTGGCGATCGGCGTGCCGACCTTGCGGCTGTCGGGCGTCTATCTGGCGATCGCGACGATCGGCCTCGGCGAGGTGCTGCGGGCGGCCTATCTGAACGTCGACTATGTCGGCGGCGCGCTCGGGCTGTCCGGCATTCCGGAGCGGGCGAATTTCTGGATGATCTACGGCCTGCTCGCGGCCGCCCTGCTGATCCTGTGGCGGGTCGGGCGGAGCGGCATCGGACGGGCCATGGAGGCGCTGCGCGAGGACGAGAACGCGGCGCAGATGATGGGCATCAATATCGGCGCCTACCGCATGGGCGCGCTGCTGGCCTCCGCCGTGCTGGCCGGGCTCGCGGGGGCGTTGAGCGCGCATGTGTCGAGCTTCATCGGCCCCAACGAATACGGCTTCGAGCCGGCGGTGACGATCCTGTCCTTCGCGCTGCTGGGCGGGATCGGCACGCCGCTGGCGCCGGTGGCGGGGGCATGGATCCTGACGCTGCTGCCCGAATTGCTGCGCGGCTTCTCCGACCTGCGGCTGGTGTTCAACGGCGTGATCATCGTGCTGGCCGTGCTGTTCCTGCCGAACGGCCTGCTGGCCTGGCGCATGCGCCGGCGCGCCGCATGATCCTGTTGGAGACAGCCCTACTGGAAACAGGGGGCCTGACCCGCCGCTTCGCCGGCCTCACCGCCGTGGACGCGGTCGACCTGTCGGTGGCCGAGGGTTCCATCCACGCCGTGATCGGGCCGAACGGCGCCGGCAAGACGACGCTGTTCAACCTGATCTCCGGGCTGGTGACGCCGAGCGGCGGGACCATCCGCTTCGCCGGCCAGGACATCACCAACCTGGCCGTGCATCGCCGCGCCGGGCTTGGCATGGCGCGGACGTTCCAGAACATCCGCATCTTCGCCTCCATGACGGTGCTGGAGAACGCGCTGACCGGCCTGCATTCGCGCCTTCACGCCAGGCTCGGCTCGGTGGTCCTGCGCCTGCCCGGCTTTCGCCGCGCGGAACGCGAAGCGGTGGCGCGCGCGCGCGACGTGCTGGAACTGGTCGGGCTGGCCGACAAGGCCGAGACCCGCGCCGCCGCCCTGCCCTACGGCGACCAGCGCCGGCTGGAGATCGCCCGCGCCCTGGCCTCCGCGCCCCGCCTGCTGCTGCTGGACGAGCCGGCCGCGGGCATGAACCCGGCCGAGACCGACGCCCTGAAAACCCTGGTGCGGCGCATCCGCGACGCCGGCACCACGGTGCTGCTGGTCGAGCACGACATGGGCTTCGTGATGGATCTGTCGGACCGGATCACGGTGCTCAATTTCGGCCGCCGGATCTTCGAGGGCAGCCCGCTCGAGGTGCGCCAGGAGACGACCGTGATCGAGGCCTATCTCGGCCAGAAGGTCGCCGAACGGCTGGCGCGGCGGAGTGCCCCCCGATGAGAATAGACGCATGAGCAGCCTGTCGGTCGAGGGCCTCAGCGTCTCCTATGGCCGCACCGAGGCGCTGCGCGGCATCGATCTCCGCGTCGCCGCCGGACAGGTGGTCTGCCTGATCGGCGCCAACGGCGCGGGCAAGACCACGACCATGCACGCGCTGTCCGGCCTGGTGCGCCCGCGCGCCGGCCGGGTGCGGCTAGACGGGGCCGACATCACCGGCCAGCGCCCCCACCGCATCGCCGCCGCCGGGCTGTTGCAGGTGCCGGAGGGGCGGCAGGTTTTTGCCGAACTGACCGTGGCGGAGAACCTCGCCATCGGCGCCTGGCTGGTTTCCGACCGCGCCGAGATCGCCCGCCGCCAGGAAGCGGTGCTGGCCCGTTTCCCCCGGCTGCGCGAGCGGATGGATCAGCTCGCCGGATCGATGTCGGGCGGCGAGCAGCAGATGCTGGCGCTCGGCCGCGCCCTGATGGGCGCGCCGAAACTGCTGCTGCTGGACGAGCCGAGCATGGGCCTGGCGCCGCTGTTCGTGGAAGAGATCTTTTCCATCATCGCCGATCTGAAGCGCGAGGGCATCACCATCCTGCTGGTGGAACAGAACGCCTCCGCCGCGCTGGATGTGGCCGATTATGCGTATGTGCTGGAGACCGGACGGATCGTGACGCATGGACCGGCCGATATCGTTGCCAATGATCCCGCGGTGGTGGCGGCGTATCTGGGCGGCTAACGGCTGGCGGTGTTGCCGGCGAGGGATTTCCTTTTCACCACCACGCAATTGCCCTCGCCGTAGATCCAGCTCGTGGCGCCCTCGACCCGGTCGTCGAGGTGGTAGTTCAGCGTCTTCCGCTCGATCCAGCCGGAACGCGGACCGGCCGGATCGGCATAGCGGAACTCGATCCGGTCCTTGCCGAACCGGGCATCCGCGATGGGATCACTGGTCCTGCTCGCCGGCCGGTAATGCGCCAGCGTCTCCTTGGCCCGGTCGACGATGAAGAACAGGTCGGGGATCCGGGTCTTGCCGTCGGGCTTGTCCAGGCGCACCCCTTCCGGATGATCGGGGGAAACCTGATAGACCAGTCCGATGCATTGCAGCCAGGTCGGCGAAGCCGCCTGCGACAGGCCCGGCCAGAGCAGCGCGCAACCCGCCAGGACGGCGACGCGGATGGGCGGGAGGGAGAACGGGCTGTGCTTCACGACATCGGACCCCTTTTGAAAACATCCATCCACGCAGAGTGCTGCCTTGTTTCGATCGTCGCACAGTGACGATTCCGGCGCCAGATGCGTGTTGCCGCCGGTTCCACTGACGGACGGGGGCGGCGGGAAGTTGGCGCGGGAGCGTCCGGCGGGGAGGCGGGCCTGCCCAGCGCCCGCCTGACGGCCTGAGATTCGATCACATCCACCAGGAAGACGACCAGCGGTGCGGCAAGAAGCACCACCAACGGCCCGAACAGCATGCTCAGGGGCACCGCGAACAAAAGCGCCAGCACCGGCAGCAACGCGGAAGTCTCCGCCCGCGCCAGCGCAGCCATGAAGGTTTCCTCTGTTACCATTTTGCGATGCAAGGCCATCTGCCGGACCCTCCGGACACCCGGGGCAGGTGCCAGGTCCGATAGCTAAGGCATCGCGGCTCCGACTGGATTGATCCGGATCAATCCAGTCGGCTCAGGATCCACCGATCAGGCGTTTTCGTGCGGCGTCCCCGCCTCCCCCAGATCCCACCACAGCCCGGCAAAGGCGGCGATGCCCTCGCGTGCCGGGCCAATGAGAAAATGCTCGTCCGGACCATGCTGCTTGCAGCCGTTGTAGCTGTGCGGCACCCAGATCAGCGGCACGCCGAGATGGTCGATGAACACGTCGCCGGGCAGGCCGCCGGAAGCATTCGGGATCACCTGCACACGCTGACCCGCCAACGTCTTCTGCATGCTCGCCACCGCCCATTTCACCCAGGGGTCGGCCGGATCGGTGCGGCTGGCGTTCATGCGCACGAAGGCGCCGTCGATCTTCACTTCCGCAAACCCCTGCGCGTCCAGATGCCGGCGCAGCGCGTCGGTGAAGGTCTCGGGGTCGCTGTCGATGGTGTAGCGGATCTGGCAATGCGCCCGCGCGTTCGGCGCCACCGCGTTCACCGGGTTCTCCGGCCGGCCGGACAGCATCGCCAGCACGATGAAGCCGGTCCAGCCATAGATCTTTTCCGCCGCACTCAGCCCGGGCTCGCCCCAATCCGGGTCGATCGTCGCGGATTCCGCGCCGCCGCCCACCACGCAGCCGGCCAGCGCGTCGCGCACGCCCGCCGGGACGGCGCTGGCATTGCTGGCCGCCCTGCCACCGACTTTGCCTCCCTGGGGCAGCCAGTCGCGCACCAGGATCTTGCCGTGCCGGTCGCAGATGGCGGCGATCGCGTGCGCCAGCACCACCGCGGGGTCCGTGGTCAGGCCGCCCCAATGGCCGGAATGCACGCCGCCCGGCCGCAGATCCACCACCAGGTCGAAATGGAACGTGCCGCGGCTGCCGGTGGCGATGGTCGGCACCTCCGGCATCACCCGCGGGCCGTCGCTGGCGATCAGCACGTCGGCGGCGAGTTTTTCCCGGTTGGCCGCGACGAACTCGCGCAGGCCGAGGGAGCCGCGCTCCTCCGCGGTTTCCAGCACCAGCTTCAGGTTGAACCCGAGCCGGCCGCCGCGCTCGGCCAGCACGGCTTCCAGCGCGGAGAAATTCAGCGCGTGCTGGCCCTTGTTGTCGGCGGTGCCGCGGCCGTACCACCGATCGCCCTCCACGGTCACCAGCCAGGGATCGAGCCCCGGCCGCCACTGGTCCTCCAGGCCGCGCACGGTGTCGCCATGGCCATAGGTCAGCACCGTCGGGCGTGCCGGATCCTCGATCCGCTCCGCGGTCAGGATCGGGCCGAAGCCGGGCTTCGGGTTGGCGTGGATTTCGGTGGCAAAGCCCATGCGCTGCAGCCAAGGCGCGATGAAATCCTGCAGGTACCGCCAGAGATCGGCCTCGTGCCCGGGATCCTGGGAGGTGCTGGGCACCGCCACCAGCTCGGCCAGCCGGGCGCGGAAGCCGCCATCGTCCAAGAATTCCTCGGCGCGCGCGATCGCGCCCTCGCGGCTCGGCATGGTGGCTTCCTTTCAGCCGATGCGGCTATGCTCTTCCGGCGTGCGCAAGGTCAGCGCCAGCGCATGCAGCCCGCCGGCGAACTCCGCCGCCAGCAGCTCGTGCACGGCGCGCGAACGGGCCACGCGATTGACGCCGGTAAACGCCTCGCTCACCAGCAGCACGGAATAATGCGTCTCCCCGCCAGGCGCCGCGCCGGCATGGCCGGCGTGCTTGGCGCTGTCGTCAACGACGATCAGGATACCGGGCGCGAACCTCTCGCGCAGGATCCGTTCGATCCTGCCGGCGCGGCCCGAATGCGTTTCCGAAGGGCTGGCCTGCGGATGGGTGCTATGACTTGTGGGGGGCTGTTGCATGCATCACATATCGGGCAACCCGATAGCGGCGCCAAGCCCTGTTTGCCACAGGTCCTGCCCGAACACTGATTGCCTGGGTGGTGTTTCCCAGAGCGCCACTGTTGAGCGCCACTGTTGCCAACCGAACGGGAGGATGGCCATAACTTGACTATGACCCGACGCAACGCGCGCCCCAGGGCCTATGCGCCCGACCCGGCTGCGCCGGGACGGACCTGTGACATGCCCGCCTGCTGCGGCATGGGCGAATATCGCGCGCCCAAATCACGGACAGCGCTGACCGATTATTGGTGGTTCTGTCTGGAGCACGTACGCGCCTACAATGCGTCCTGGGATTTCTACAAGGGCATGACGCCGGGCCAGATCGAGGCCCAGCTGCGCGCCGACACGTCCTGGCAGCGGCCGAGCTGGCCGCTCGGGCGCATCGGGTCGGCGCATAACTGGGAACAGGAGGCGCTCCGCGATCCGCTGCACATCTTGGCCGCCGGCGGCGTCAACCAGGGCCCGGGCCGCGCACGCGGCGCGGCGGAACAGACGCCGACGGAACTGCGCGAGCCCATGGCCACGCTCGGACTGACTTGGCCGACCACGCTCGATGAGGTGAAGACCCGCTACAAGGAGCTGGCCAAGCGCCACCACCCGGACGCCAACGGCGGCGACAAGGCCGCGGAAGAGCGACTGAAGACCATCAACCTTGCCTATGCGGCGGTGCGCACGAAACTGGCAGCGGAGCCGCGGCTGCAAGCGACCGGATAGACGAATTGTCCCGCCTCGTCCCCTGGTCCGTTCTGCCGAGGATCGGCAGCCCTTTCGCTCTCGGCGCGGGCGTGGTTAGATTTTTCACGGAACACACAGGACACGCTGGCTTATGAACACCGTCACAGCTATCGCCGAAGCGCGGCCAACCTCCGCGATCAACCTGCCCGACACCAAGGTGAAGGTCCGCGAGACCTTCGGCCTCGATGTGGATATGGAGGTGCCCGCCTTCTCCATCCGCACGGAACACGTGCCGGATGTCGATACCTCCTATCAGTTCGACCGGGAGACGACGCTCGCGATCCTCGCCGGCTTCGCGCATAACCGACGGGTGATGATCCAGGGCTATCACGGCACCGGCAAATCCACCCATATCGAACAGGTGGCCTCGCGGCTGAACTGGCCCTGCATCCGGGTGAACCTCGACAGCCATATCAGCCGCATCGACCTGATCGGCAAGGACGCGATCGTCCTGAAGGACGGCAAGCAGATCACCGAATTCCGCGAGGGCATCCTGCCCTGGGCGCTGCAGCATGCCTGCGCCCTGGTGTTCGACGAATACGACGCCGGCCGCCCGGACGTGATGTTCGTGATCCAGCGCGTGCTGGAGGTCGAGGGCAAGCTTACCCTGCTCGACCAGAACCGCGTCATCCGCCCGCACCCGTCCTTCCGCTTGTTCTCCACCGCCAACACGGTCGGTTTGGGCGACACCACGGGCCTCTATCACGGCACCCAGCAGATCAATCAGGGCCAGATGGACCGCTGGAACATCGTCGCCACGCTGAACTACCTGGAGCATGGGGCAGAATCCGCGATCGTCACCGCCAAGCTCGGGATCGACCCCAAGGACCAGGCGATGAAGAAGCAGGTGGAAAGTATGGTCGCGCTCGCCGACCTGACCCGCGCCGGCTTCATCAACGGCGATATCTCCACCGTCATGTCACCGCGCACGGTGATCACCTGGGCCGAGAACGCGCGCATCTTTGGCAATGTCGGCTTCGCCTTCCGGGTCAGCTTCCTGAACAAATGCGACGAGGCGGAGCGGACCACGGTGGCGGAATACTTCCAGCGCTGCTTCAACGAGGACATCCCCACCGGGGCGTTCATGCGCAAGTAGGCTGCGGGGGATAAAATGAGCGGCTCCGGCAACAAAGAGAACTCGCGCGCCGAGGAATTCAAGCGCGCAACCGCGGGCGCGCTACGCGCGATCGCCGAGGTTGCCGACGTGCAGGTGGCCTTCCAGCCCGGTCCGTCCGGCATCGCCGGCAAGCGGGCCCGCCTGCCGCTGCCGACGCGCGCGCTGCCGGCCGCCGAAATGGCCAAGCTGCGCGGCTCCGCCGACGCGCTGGCGCTGCGCCTGCGCCATCACGACGACGCGGTGCACCAGGCGCGCATGCCCGGCAAGCGGGAGGCGAAGGACGCCTACGACGCCATCGAGCAGGCGCGGGTGGAGACCATCGGCGCGCGCCACATGTCCGGCGTGTCCGCCAATCTCCGCGCCAAGCTGACCGAGGAATGCGAGGCCGAGGGCTACGACCGCATGACGCGGAAGGACCAGCTCCCGGTCGCCGCGGCGCTGGCCTTGCTGGCGCGCGAACGCATGTCCGGCGAACCGCCGCCGGCGCCGGCAAAGCGCGTGCTGGATCTGTGGCGCGACGCCCTGACGCCCGAGGCCGAGGCCGCCCTGACGGAACTGAACAGCACCCAGGACGACCAACGCGCCTTCACCCGCGCGGCGCGCAAGCTGCTGGCAGCGCTGGACCTGGCGGAAGCGGAAGCCGATGCCGAGCCGGACGACAACAACGAGGACGGCGAGGACGGCGCCGAGCAGTCGGGCCAGCAGGACAACTCCCAGGACGGCGAGGGGCAGTCGGAATCCGATGCCGAATCCATGCTCGGCGCCCAGCCCGACGAAATGGAAGGCGAGGCCGCCGACGATGACGGCGCCGAGGACGCCGAGGAAGACGCCGCCGCGGCCGAGGGCGACGACCGCCCGGGCGGCCCGCAGCAGCGCCGCGACCGCAACGCCGCCGACAGCGAGGCCGGCTACCGCGCTTATACCCGCCAGTTCGACGAGGAGGTGGACGCCGAGGACCTCTGCGACGCCGACGAACTCACCCGGCTCCGCCAGCAGCTCGACCAGCAGCTGCAGCATCTGCAGGGCGTGATCTCCAAGCTCGCCAACCGCCTGCAGCGCAAGCTGATGGCGCAGCAGACCCGGGCCTGGGAATTCGACCTGGAGGAAGGCATCCTCGATGCCGGGCGCCTGTCGCGCATCGTCATCAACCCGATGCTGGCGCTGTCCTACAAGCGCGAACTCGACACCGATTTCCGCGATACCGTGGTCACGCTGCTGATCGACAATTCCGGCTCCATGCGCGGCCGCCCGATCACGGTCGCGGCAATGTGCGGCGATATCCTTGCCCGCACGCTGGAACGCTGCGCGGTGAAGGTGGAAGTGCTCGGCTTCACCACCCGGGCCTGGAAGGGCGGCCAGTCGCGGGAGAAATGGGTGCAGGAAGGCAAGGCCCGCAATCCCGGCCGGCTGAACGATTTGCGCCACATCGTCTACAAGGCCGCCGACGCGCCCTGGCGGCGCGCGCGCAAGAACCTTGGCCTGATGCTGCGCGAGGGCCTGCTGAAGGAAAACATCGACGGCGAAGCGCTGCTCTGGGCCTATCGCCGCCTGCTCGGCCGGGCCGAACACCGCCGCATCCTGATGGTGATCAGCGACGGCGCGCCGGTGGATGACAGCACGCTGTCAGTCAACCCCGGCAACTACCTGGAAAAACACCTGCGCGAGGTCATCCGCGACATCGAGAACCGCGACATCGTCGAACTGATCGCCATCGGCATCGGTCACGACGTAACCCGCTACTACCGCCGCGCGGTCACCATCGTGGACGCCGAGGAACTCGGCGGCACGATGATGAAGAAACTCACCGAACTGTTCGACGAAGACGCCATGGCCGCCTGGGGCCGCGAAGCGGCCGAACGGTCGGCGCTGGTGATGTGAGGTAAGGAAGGCCAGGGGGCTTTGCCCCCTGGACCCCCAGCAAGGGACAGTCGTCCCTTGCATCCCTCGGGTGGGTTTGTCGAAGAGGGGGCTGAAGTGACGGAACGGTTGCAACGGCACAGGCATGCCCCCTCTTCGACAAACCCGTCTGAGGGGTCCTAGGGGATGACCATCCCCTAGCGGGGTCCAGGGGCAGCGCCCCATAGGCGCAAATCTAAGGCTTGCGTCGGCTCGATTGAGGGTGATTCGTAAGGTGAATGGAACGCTCCCTTGAAGACGGCCAATGGTCGTCGATTGTCTCGCGTCTGAGCGAAGTTGCCGATCTGGAGACGACCGCGCGCTCATTCGGTGCCTTGCAGCGGGTGCGAAAGGTGCGCCGTGCGGAGGACCTTCTTCGCTTGGCGTTGATGTATGGACCCGGCCATTTGTCGTTGCGCACGACGGCGGCGATGGCCGGCGATGGGGCGATCGTGGCGCTGAGCGACAAGGGTGTGCTCGGGCGTTTGCGCAAGATGGGCGACTGGCTGGAGCATCTGTGGCAGCGTCTGCTGGAGCAGCGGCGAGGCCTGGCCTGCGGCGAAGCGGCGCTGAACCTGGCGCTGGTGGATGGCTCGGTGGTTTGCGCGCCGGGCAGCACCGGTAGCGACTGGCGGCTGCATGCCCGCTTTGATCCCGGGCGGAGCTGCTTTGCCGACCTGGTTCTCACCCAAGGCAAGCTCGCCGAACGGGTGGACCGGACGCAGATCCAAGCCGGTCAAACCGTGATCCAGGACCGCGGCTATGCGCGGGTGCGCGACTTCTCGGCGGTGCTGGCGGCCAAGGCCGACTTCATCACCCGGATTGGCTGGAACGCCTTGCGACTGCTCGACGCGACGGGGCAGCGCATCGACCTGTTGCAGCTTCTACCGCAATCCTCTGGCGTGGCCGAGCATCCGGTCTACCTCAAAGGCGTGGACGCCCCGCTGCGGCTGGTGATCCAGGCCATGCCGGCCGAACACGCCGAGCGGCAGCGCAAGCGGATGGCCCGCAAGGCGGGCAAGAGCGGCCACAAGCTCGACGCACGCACCACTACGGCCGCCGGCTATCTGATCCTGGCGACCTCGCTATCGGCCCAGGCCCAGCCGGCGGAGCGCATCATCGAGATGTATCGCAACCGCTGGCAGATCGAGCTTGGTTTCAAGCGGCTCAAGACGCTGGGCGGCCTGGACAGGCTGCCGGCGATGGACCCCGCGCTGGCGCGGACCTGGCTGCTGGCCCAACTGATCGTCGCTGTATTGACCGACGAAATCGCCAGCGAGATTGTCGGTTTCCCCCCTAAGCTGGCCGCCGTCCGCTGCCGGCGAATGTCCATCTGGCGCGCCTGGCAGATCGCCCATCGCACCCTCGTCAGGGCCATATTGCCAACCCCAAGAAAGCGAACCAGGCAGGCCACCAACGCCATGCGCCACACACTGGCCGAGGCGCCAAGGCAGAGAACCCTACAATGCGCAGACCTGAGAATAACCCGGTAAGTTCGCGCTTATGGGGCAGCGCCCCTGGCCTTACTTACTCCCTCCCCAGCACCCGATCGTTCAGGAAGCTGGCCAGACCGCCGGCGGTGAAGTCTCGGCGGAGCGCGAGTTCGTCGTAGTCTTCGCGCACCCAGTCGAGGAAGGGTTTGCGGCCCTCGGCTTCCTGGGCGTAGCGGATGAAGAACGCGTCCAGGATGCCGGTGCGGGAGCGGCTGATATGCCCGAACCGCCAGGAGAGTTGGGCCAGCGCCTCGGCCGAGGTTCCGCCGTTGATCAGGATGAACAGGCCCGACGCCAGCCCCGCGCGGTCGGCGCCGGATTTGCAGTGGATCAGCGCCGGTTCGACCAGCGTCTTGGCGATTTCCGCCAGGTTGAGGATGCGATCCTTATGCGGCGCGCCGCGGCTTTCGAAGGCGCGGTCGATATGGATCAGGCCCAGGCGCTGCGCGGCGTCGCGCGACAGCGCGTCGGAGCCGCATTCGCGGTGGCCGCGCAGGTTGATCAGCGTGCGGATGCCGAAGCGCCGCTTGGCCGCCGCCAGGCGGGCCGGCGTCGGGTGGTTGCAGCGGTAGATCCGCCCGGGGATCACCTCGGCGAAGTTCTCCCACAGCAGCCGGAACACCGCGTGATCGACGAACAGGCTGTCGGTCCACGCGCGCCGGCGATCCGCGGCGCTGTTCAGACCGCCGCGGAACATGGGGGGCTCCGTGATGGTGCGATCAGACTTGACGTTCCACCATCATCTGCTTGATCCGCCCGATCGCCTTCGCGGGGTTCAGGCCTTTCGGGCAGGTTTCGGTGCAGTTCATGATGGTGTGGCAGCGGTACAGCTTGAACGGATCTTCCAGCGCATCCAGCCGGTCGCCAGTGCGTTCGTCGCGGCTGTCGGCGATCCAGCGATAGGCCTGCAGCAGCACGGCCGGCCCCAGATAGCGGTCTCCGTTCCACCAGTAGCTCGGGCAGGAGGTCGAGCAGCAGAAGCACAGGATGCATTCCCACATGCCGTCGATCTTGGCGCGTTCTTCCTTGGATTGCAGCCGTTCCGCGTCCGGCGGCGCCGGGGTGTCGGATTTGATCCAGGGCTCGATGCTGCGGGTACTGGGCGTAGATCTGCGTCAGATCGGGCACCAGGTCCTTCACCACGGGCATATGCGGCAGCGGGTTGATCCGCACCGCGCCCTTCACGTCGGCGATCGGCTTCAGGCAGGCCAGCGTGTTGGTGCCGTCGATATTCATCGCGCAGCTGCCGCAGATGCCCTCGCGGCAGGAGCGGCGGAAGGTCAGCGTGGGGTCGACCTCGTTCTTGATCTTGATCAGTGCGTCCAGGACCATCGGGCCGCAGGCGTCGAGGTCGATCTGGTAGGTGTCCATGCGCGGATTGGCCCCGTCATCGGGGTTCCAGCGATAGATCTTGAAGTCCTGCACGCGCCTGGCACCGGACGGGGCCTTGTAGACCTTGCCCTGTCCGACCGTGCTGTTCTTGGGAAGCGTAAAAGTCGCCATCGTTCTGCGTTCCGATCCGGCTAAATAGACCCGCTCAATAGACCCGCTTCTTCGGCGGGAAGACCGACACTTCGTTGGTCAGCGTCTGCATCTTCACCGGCCGATAGCCGAGTTCGACCTTGCCCTGGTCGTCGCACCAGGCCAGCGTATGCTTCATCCAGTTCTGGTCGTCGCGATCCGGGAAGTCGTCATGCGCCTGCGCGCCGCGGCTTTCGTGGCGGGCTTCGGCGCCGACCATGGTGGTCATGGCGTTGCCCATCAGGTTCTGCAGCTCCAGCGCCTCCACCAGGTCGCTGTTCCAGATCAGGCTGCGGTCGGACACCGACATGTCGCCGAATTGGCCCCACAGCTTCTGCATCTTGCCCACGCCCTGCTTCATGCTCTCGCTGTTGCGGAACACCGCGGCGTGGGCCTGCATGGTGCGCTGCATGGTGTCGCGCAGCTCGGCCACCTTGGTGCCCCCCTTGGCGTGGCGGGTGCGGTCGAAGCGATCGAGCGAGGCTTCGCCGGCCTTCGGCGGCAGCGGCATCTGGGTGACGCCGGGCTTGATGGTCTCCGCGGCGCGGTGCGCGGCGGCGCGGCCGAACACCACGAGGTCCAGCAGCGAATTGGTGCCCAGGCGGTTGGCGCCGTGCACGGACACGCAGGCCGCCTCGCCGACGGCCATCAGGCCGGGAACCACGGCGTCGGGGTTTTCCGGGGTCGGGCGCAGCACCTCGCCGTGATAATTCGTGGGCACGCCGCCCATGTTGTAGTGCACGGTCGGCAGCACCGGGATCGGCGCCTTGGTCACGTCCACGCCGGCGAACACCTTGGCGGTTTCGGAAATGCCCGGCAGCCGCTCATGCAGGATGTCGGCGCCGAGATGCTCCAGATGCAGCATGATGTGGTCCTTGTTCGGACCGCAGCCACGCCCCGCGTTGATCTCGAGCGTCATCGAGCGGGACACCACGTCGCGCGAGGCCAGATCCTTGGCCGTCGGCGCATAGCGTTCCATGAAACGCTCGCCCTCGGAGTTGGTGAGGTAGCCGCCCTCCCCGCGCGCGCCTTCGGTGATCAGGCAGCCGGCGGGGAAGATGCCGGTGGGGTGGAACTGCACGAACTCCATGTCCTGCACCGGCAGGCCGGCGCGGATCACCATGCCGGTGCCATCCCCGGTGCAGGTATGCGCGGAGGTGCAGGACAGATAGGCCCGGCCGTAGCCGCCGGTCGCCAGCACCACGCTCTGGGCGCGGAAGCGGTGGATGGTGCCGTCTTCCAGGCACCAGGCCATCACGCCGCGGCAGGTGCCGTCCTGGTCCATGATCAGGTCGAGGGCGAAATACTCGACGAAGAACTCCACCTCGTGCTTCAGGCTCTGCTGGTACAGCGTGTGCAGGATGGCGTGGCCGGTGCGGTCGGCGGCGGCGCAGGCACGCATGGCCGGGGTCTTGCCGTAATCCTTCATGTGGCCGCCGAACGGGCGCTGGTAGATCCGCCCGTCCTCGGTGCGGCTGAACGGCACGCCGAAATGCTCCAGCTCATAGACCGCCGGGATCGCCTCGCGGCACATGTATTCGATGGCGTCCTGGTCGCCCAGCCAGTCCGACCCCTTCACGGTGTCGTACATGTGCCAGCGCCAGTCGTCCTCGCCCATGTTGCCCAGCGCGGCGCCGATGCCGCCCTGCGCGGCGACGGTGTGGCTGCGCGTCGGGAACACCTTGGTGATGCAGGCGGTCTTCAGCCCGGCCGCGCCCATGCCCAGCGTCGCGCGCAGCCCGGACCCGCCGGCGCCGACCACCACGACGTCATAGGTGTGGTCGACAATGTTATAGGCGCCCGCCGAAGGCATCGTGATTGCGTTCATATCGCCCATCCATCAAGGGGCGCGCCGGAACGGCGCTCGACCCCGTTGCTATCGCCAAGGTCCGCTTCTACCGAACGGATCCTGTATCTATCGAACCACCAACGATTTCCCGATTGAAGCTCGGGGATCCGGAAGCCGGCCTACAGCCCGATCTTCAATATGGAGACGATCGAGGTCACCGCCAGCAGGATCGCCGCGCCCTTCACCAGCAGCAGCGCTATCAGCCGCTTGGCGTCGTCATGCACGTAGTCCTCGATCACCACCTGCAGGCCGAGCTGCATGTGGTAGAAGGTCATGCCCGCCAGCGTCAGCAGCAGCACCAGCGTTACCGGTCCGCTCACCCAGGCCACCACCACCTCGTACGGGGCGGTGCCCAGCGCCAGCAGATTGTAGATGAACCACAAGCTCAGCGGCACCAGCGCCACCGCGGTGACGCGCTGCGCCCACCAATGCGCGATGCCGGATTTCGCCGAGCCCATGCCGCGCGCGCGGCCGAGCTCGGAGCGCATGATGTCGATCTGCAGGTTCTTCGGATCGCTCATTCGCTCAGCCTCCCACCAGCACGACAAGCCAGATCAGGATCGACCCGGCCGCGGCCACGGCCACCACCGCCAGGCCGGACGATTTGTAGGCAGTTTTTTCGAAGCCGTAGCCGGCATCCCAGGCCAGGTGGCGAATGCCGTTGCACAGATGAAAGAGCAGCGCCACGGTCCAACCGAACATCAGCAGCCGGCCCAGCCAGGAGGCGGTGAAATCCCGCACCCCGTAATAGGCCTCGGGCGAGGTGGCGGCGGATACCAGCCAGCACACCATCAGCAACGAGCCCACCGCCAGCGCCACGCCGGTGATCCGGTGCAGGATCGACAGGGTGGTGGTGATCTGCGGCTTGTAGACCTGCAGATGCGGCGACAGCGGCCGGCGGACGAGCTTGCCGTCGGTATTGCGCGACACCATCAGCGCTTCGCGTACGTCTTTCACAATAGCTCCATTCGGAGGTTGGGGCTCCATTGGCAATTCATGTGGAGTGGTCCAGGCGACAGGGTTCCAGGCGACGGGTCCAGCGGAGCCGGCCTTAAATATCCGACAGAAACGCTGGCCGACGCACCCCCCTTACCCCCGCACCGGTTGGGGGTCAACGCGCTTCGGGACCGCCGTGCTGGACCCGCCGCCGCCATCAGGGTAGAGCGAAACCATGCTCCGCACCGCACAGCTTGCACGCACCACCTCCGAGACCGATATCAGCCTTTCCCTGTGCCTGGACGGCACGGGAACCGCCGATATCGCCACTGGAATCGGCTTCCTCGACCATATGCTGACCGCGCTCGCCCGGCACGGGCTGTTCGACCTGACCATCCGCGCCAAGGGGGACCTGCATATCGACTTCCACCACACGACCGAGGACGTGGGAATCGTGCTCGGCCGCGCCTTTGCCCAGGCGCTCGGCGAAAAGCGCGGCATCCGCCGTTTCGGCCAGGCGCTGGTGCCGATGGACGAGGCGCTGGCGGAAGCGGCGGTGGACATCTCCGGGCGCGGCTTCCTGGCATGGGATGTCGGCTTCGAACGCCCGAAGATCGGCGAGATGGACACCGAATTGTTCGAGGAATTCTTCCGCGCCTTCGCCGCCAACGCCGCGCTGACGCTGCACATCACCCGCCGCGCCGGGCACAACGCGCACCATGTCGCCGAGGCCTGCTTCAAATCCGCCGCCCGCGCGCTGCGCATGGCCGCCGAGCCGGATCCGCGCGTCGGCGACGCGATCCCCTCCACCAAAGGTTCCCTGTGAAGCGGGCTGTTGGGTGAGCCAGCCCATCGGGGTAAGGTCTCCGCCGTGAAATACTGGACCGTCCATCTGCGGCCGGAAAATCCCGCCAGACCCGCCGCACCGGTGCTGGTGCGGGAGGGGTTTTCCTGGGGCGCCTTCCTGTTCGGCCCGCTCTGGCTGCTGGCCCACCGCGCCTGGATCCCGGCGGTGCTGCTGCTCGCGGTGAACGTGATCGCCGGCGCGCTGGCGCCCGCCGCCGTGCAGCCCTTCCTGTTCCCCGCCATCAGCCTGCTCGTCGGCCTGTCCGGCAACGACCTGCGCCGCTTCTCGCTGGAACGGCGCGGCTATCTGCTGATGCACGTCGTCGCCGCGCGCGACCCCGATTCGGCCCTGGCGCGCCTGCTGGCCGGCCGGCCCGAGCTGGCCAGCTCGCTCGCCGAAGGCCTGCCGCACGGCTTGGCGGCATGATCGGGACATCCGGACCATGAAGATCGCCCCATGAAAATTGCTGTCGTCGATTACGGCAGCGGCAACCTGGCCTCCGCCTCCCGCGCCCTGGCGCTGGCCGCCGAGCGCCTGGCCCTGCCGGCCGAGATCGCTGTCACCGCCGACCCGGAGCTGGTGGCCCGCGCCGACCGGATCGTGCTGCCCGGCCAGGGTGCCTTCGCCGATTGCGCCCGCGGCCTGGACGCGGTGGCCGGCATGCATCAGGCGATCGAGGCCGCGACCGGCGCCGGCACGCCGTTCCTCGGCATCTGCGTCGGCATGCAGCTCATGGCCCAACGCGGGCTGGAGCATCAGGTCACCCCCGGCTTCGGCTGGATCGAAGGGGAGATCGCGGCGATGGACCCGCCCGGGCTGCGGCTGCCGCAGATGGGCTGGAACGGGCTCGATTTCGTCCCCGGCGCGCATCCGTTGCTGGAAGGTTTACAACCCGGCGATCATGCCTATTTCGTGCACAGCTACGCGCTCGAAGGCGGCTGCCCATCGGAGATCGTCGCCACCACCGACTATGGCGGCCCGGTCGTTGCCATGGTGGCCAGCGGCAACCGTGCCGGCACGCAATTCCATGTAGAAAAAAGCCAGGAGGTCGGCATCCGCATCCTCATGAATTTCCTGCGGTGGTCGCCATGAGCACGCTGGTGCCGGACACCCAGGAAACCCAGCCCGAGCTGAACGTGGAACGGGTGCTGGAGATCAGCGACGACGACCTCGCCGCGCTGTGCGAGGCGGCGGACGCGGCCATCATCGAGGGCGGCGGCTTCGGCTGGGTCAATCCGCCCGGCCGCCAGGCGCTGGAGCGCTATTTCCGCGGCGTGCTGCTGGTGCCGGAGCGCGCTTTGTTCGTCGCCCGGCTGAACGGCCTGCCCGTCGGCTCCGCCCAGCTGGTCCGCCCGCCGCGCAACAACGAGGCGCAGGCCTTCTCGGCCACGCTGATGCATTCCTTCATCGCCCCCTATGCGCGCGGCCACGGCCTGGCGCGGCTGCTGACGCAGCGCGTGGAAGAGGGCGCGCGCGCGCTCGGCTACTTCACCCTGAACCTGGATGTGCGCGAAACCCAGGACGCGGCGATCCGGCTCTACAAATCGCTCGGCTACGTGCATTGGGGCTCCCACCCGGTCTATGCCCGGGTCCGTGGCCAGACCATCCAGGGCCATTTCTTCTACAAGCTGCTGAAACCGGCCCCCGAAAAGGCGTCGGGCGACAAAGCGGGCGGCGATAAGGCGGCCGGCAACAAGGGCAAGGCACCTTGACCACCGCACGGACGCCGCCAGCTCCCCCTCACCCCTCCCTCTCCCCCTCACCCTGCCCTCTCCCCCGAAGCAGGGGAGAGGAGAGCCTCCCGCCATCCCATAGCCGCCCCAAACGGAAGAAAATCCTTGCGCCGCCCCTCCGCCATGCGATCCCCCCGCCCATGACCGGCCTCACCCTCTACCCGGCCATCGACCTGAAGGATGGCCAATGCGTCCGCCTCAGGCGCGGCGAGATGGACCAGGCCACGGTCTACTCGCACGACCCCGGCGCGCAGGCGAAGGCCTGGCAGGATGCCGGCTGCCAATGGCTGCACGTGGTGGACCTGAACGGCGCCTTCGCCGGGCGGGCGGTGAACCGCGACGCCGTGGCGCAGATCCTCAAGACCGTCAGCATCCCGGTGCAGCTCGGCGGCGGCATCCGCGACATGGCGGGCATCGAGGCCTGGCTCGCCGCCGGCGTGCGCCGGGTGATCCTGGGCAGCGCCGCGGTGAAGAACCCCGCTCTGGTGCGTGAGGCCTGCCGCAAATTCCCGCGCCGGGTCGCGGTCGGCATCGACGCACGCGACGGCTTCGTCGCCACCGAAGGCTGGGCCGAGACCTCCGAGGTCCGCGCGCTCGATCTGGCGCTGCGCTACGAGGACGCCGGCGCGGCGGCGATCATCTACACCGACATCTCCCGCGACGGCATGCTGGGCGGGCTCAACCTGGAACAGACCGCGGATCTGGCCTTCCAGCTGACCACGCCGGTGATCGCCTCGGGCGGCGTCGGCAGCCTCGAGGACCTGGCGGCGCTGAAGCGCATCGCCAGCGGCGAGGGCGGCAACGGCGAAGGCGCGATCGAGGGCGTGATCGTCGGCCGCGCCCTGTACGACGGCAGGGTCGATCCCGTCGCCGCGCTGGCGCTGCTGTCCGGCCGGGGCTGACCCGGCCCCTCGGGGCGTGATCTAGACAATTGAACCGCTTATCCGGTTGGTTCTGGGCGATTTGCGTCATCTGCACTTGCAACGCCGGCGTGCTGAACGTCTAAAGGCGCCATGCTGAAGCTGCGAGTCATCCCCTGCCTGGACGTGAAGGACGGGCGCGTCGTCAAAGGCGTGAACTTCGTGTCGCTGCGCGACGCCGGGGACCCGGTGGAGCAGGCCGCGGTGTACGATGCCGCCGGCGCGGACGAACTCACCTTCCTCGACATCACCGCCAGCCACGAGAACCGCGACACCATCCTGGACGTGGTCTCGCGCACCGCCGCGCGCGTGTTCTTGCCGCTGACCGTCGGCGGCGGCATCCGCGCGGTCGAGGACATGCGCCGCCTGCTGCTGGCCGGCGCCGACAAATGCAGCGTCAATTCCGCCGCTATTGCCCGGCCGGAACTGATCCGGGAGGCCGCGGAGAAATTCGGCAGCCAGTGCGTGGTCGTCGCCGCCGACGCCAAGCGCACCGGGCCGGACCGCTGGAGCATCTTCACCCATGGCGGACGGCGCGACACCGGGATCGACGCGGTGCAATGGTGCCGCCAGGCCGCCGAACTCGGCGCCGGGGAGATCCTGCTGACCAGCATGGACCGCGACGGCACCGGGCTCGGCTTCGACCTCGACCTGCTGCGCCGCGTCTGCGGCGCGGTGCGCGTGCCGGTGATCGCCTCCGGCGGGGTCGGCACGCTGCAGCATTTCGTCGAAGGCGCTGAGGCCGGGGCCACCGGGCTGCTGGCCGCCAGCGTCTTCCATTTCGGCACCTTCACCATCGCCCAGGTGAAGGCAGCCCTCCACGACGCGGGATTACCCGTGCGCCTGCCACGCCAGGCCGCCTGAGGACACCGAGACGCATGGCCAAATCGATCAAGAAAAAAGCCCAGGCGGCCGTCGCCAAGGGCGAAACCGCCACCAAACGCGCCACCAAACGCGCCACCGGTCCGGCCGCCGCGCCGGCGCAGCCGAAGCCCGAACCAGCCAGGCGCAAGCCGGCAAAACCCAAGCTGGCCAAGAAGATCGCCAAGGTGGTCGGCAAGCACGTCGCCCTGGTGGCACAACAGCCCTCCGACCCGTCGGTGCTGGACCGGTTGTGGACGGTCGTGCTCAGCCGACGCGAGGCCAGCCCGTCGACCAGCCACTCCGCCCGCCTGCTCTCGCGCGGCGTCGCCAAGGTCGCGCAGAAATTCGGCGAGGAGGCGGTGGAAGCGGTGATCGAGGCGGTGGCCGGCAACCGCGAGGCCCTGATCAGCGAAAGCGCGGATGTGCTCTACCATCTGCTGGTGCTCTGGGTCGCCGCCGGGATCGCGCCGGAGGACGTCTGGGCCGAGCTGCGCCGGCGCGAAGGTGTCAGCGGCATCGCCGAAAAGGCGGCCCGCTCGCTGCCGGTTGCGCTGCGGCCGAATACCAGGAAAATCCCCTGATCTGAAAAAGCCTGATCCGAAACAGCCCATCGACCAAGGGACAGCCAGATGCCGGTGAACGGTTTGCCGCCCTACGACGACAACAACGTGTTCGCGAAAATCCTGCGCGGGGAAATCCCCTGCCGCAAGGTCTACGAGGACGAATGGGCGCTGGCCTTCCACGACATCGCGCCGCAGGCGCCGGTGCATGTGCTGGTGGTGCCGAAGGGCAAATACTGCTCCTTCGCCGATTTCTCCGTCCTCGCCAGCGCCGAGGAGATCACCGGCTTCACCCGTGCCGTCGGCAAGATCGCCCACGATCTCGGCCTGGAAGCAGAAGGCTACCGGGTGATCTCCAACATGGGCCCGCATAGCGGCCAGGAAGTGCCGCATTACCACGCCCACATCCTCGCCGGCCGGCCGCTCGGCAGAATGCTGCCACCCGTCTGAGCCGACCCGCCTGAGCCAGACCGAACCGCATACGAGATATGCGGATGGTAACAAGGGAGTGACAAAACCGGACGGGACATCAATCCTGCCGGCAATCCCCGGTGGCAATCCCTGGAGCGTCCAAACCTCATGTCGCACATGATCGTCCCATCCCGGCCGGATTCCGCGCGCCAGAAGGCGGCGCTGCTTGCCGGCGGCTTCACCCTGTCCATGGCGCTCGGCACCCGCGGCTCCCTCGGCCTGTTCCTGGCGCCGCTGGCGCTGATCGGCGTGCCGATCGAGATGACGGCGCTCGCCGTGGCCGTCAACGCGCTGGCCTGGGGCGCCACCCAGCCGCTGATCGGCGCCTGGGCGGACCGCTACGGCGCCGGCGTGATCCAGGCGCTCGGCGCGCTGATCTACGCCGGCGGCTTTCTGCTGCCCGCGCTGCTGCCCGGCACCTGGCCGGTGATGATCGGCATCGGATTACTGACCGGAATCGGCGCCTCCTGCACCGCATTCGGCGTGTCGCTCGCCGGCGTCAGCCGCGCCTTCCCCGATGACCGGCGCGGCGCCGCCACCGGCCTCGCCGCCACCGGCGGCTCGATCGGCATGATGCTGTGCCCGCCACTCGCCGCCGCGGCCATCGCCATGGGCGGCGTCCAGCTCGGCTTCCTGATGCTGGCGGGCATGATGCTGCTGACCCTGCCGCTCGGCCGGCCGCTGGACCGCGCCGCGCTGGTGAAGCCGGAGCGGCGCAACTCCGTCGCCGCCATCCGCGCGGCATTGTCGGACCGCTCCTTCGTGCTGGTCTCGCTCGGCTTCTTCACCTGCGGCTTCCAGCTGATGTTCCTGTCGATCCACCTGCCCGGCTACCTGACCCTGTGCGGCATGCCGGCCGCGACCGGCGCCTGGGCCCTGACGATGGTCGGCGCCTCCAACATCGCCGGCAGCTATGTCTGCGGCCGGCTGGGCCAGCGCCTGCCGCCGCATCTGGTGCTCGTCGGCGTCTACATCCTGCGCGCCGTGACCACGCTGGCATTCTTCGCCCTGCCGAAATCGGACCTGTCGGTCGCCATCTTCGCCATCGTCATGGGCACCACCTGGATGGGCACCGTGCCGCTGACCAACGGCGTGGTGGCCCGGCTGTTCGGCGTGCGCGACATCGGCGCGCTGTTCAGCGTCTGCTTCATCAGCCACCAGCTCGGCGGCTTCTTCGGCACCATGATGGGCGGCCTGGTGGTCGCCTGGACCGGCACCTACGACATCGCCTTCATCATCACCGCCCTCGCCGGCTTCGTCGCAGCCGCCTTCAACCTCCCCATCCGCCTGACCCGCCCGGCACTGGCCACCGCATGACGGGCGCTTTGCGAGTTAGTCTATCAAAGCAAGGCCAAGGGGCTCTGCCCCTTGGAACCCCGCCAGGGGATGGTCATCCCCTGGACCCCTTGGACGGGTTTGTCGAAGAGGGGGCATGTCTCGGACCCGGCCTCCGCTACGACGGTTATGCCCCCTCTTCGACAAACCCCATCGAGGGATGCAAGGGACGACTGTCCCTTGCTGGGGGTCCAGGGGGCAAAGCCCCCTGGCCTTGCTTGACGGGTCAACCCGCAAGGCGCCCGGCATGAGGGGGCCGATGCGGGGTGGTCTGCGGCTGGGGTTGTTGGAGGACACCAGGTATCCGGATCCGAGGATCGAGGTACTTGATCCGCGCTTTCGCTATAAGCAGGGCAATGCCGGCATTGAGCGCATTGCCACCGGCTTTCGCTGGGCCGAGGGGCCGGTGTATTTCCGTGACGGCGGCTATCTGATCTGGAGCGACATTCCCAACAACCGCATGCTGCGCTGGCTGGAGGAGGACGGGCATGTCTCCGTCTTCCGCGCCCCCTCCAACTACACCAACGGCAACACCCGCGACCGCGAGGGCCGGCTGATCAGCTGCGAGCACGACACCCGCCGCGTCACCCGCACCGAGCTCGACGGGCGGATCACCGTGCTGATGGACCGCTTCCAGGGCCGCCGGCTGAACGCGCCGAACGACGTGGTGGTGGCGGCCGACGGCGCGGTCTGGTTCACCGATCCCGGCTACGGCATCGACGGCCCGTATGAGGGCCACGCCGCGCCGGCCGAGCTGCCCTGCAACGTCTATCGCCTCGACCCCGCCACCGGCCAGGCCAACGTGGTCGCCGATGATTTCGCCCGCCCGAACGGGCTGTGCTTTTCGCCGGACGAGCGGCTGCTGTACATCGTCGATTCCGGCATTTCGCATGGCGGTCCCGCCCATATCCGCGTCTTCGACGTCGACGGCGCCAGCCTGCGCAACGGCCGCGTCTTTGCCGACGATTTCCGCCCGGGCATGACCGACGGCGCGCGTTGCGATGCGGACGGCAATGTCTGGTGCAGCATGGGCTGGGGCGCCCCGTCCGAGGACGGCGTGCGCTGCTACGCCCCGAACGGCGACCTGATCGGCAAGATCCATCTGCCCGAAGGCTGCGCCAATCTCTGCTTCGGCGGCAGGAAGCGCGACCGCCTGTTCATGACCGCCAGCACCTCGGTCTACGCCCTCTACATCAACGGCGAAGGCGCCCAACGCCCCTGAACTAAGATGTAGGGCGGATGCAATCCGCCAATTTCACCCATGCGCCACGCCGCGCGCCGGGTCATGAAGCCGCCCGGAACCGCGAGGCCCCGTGTCCCGGTCCCGTCTCACTTCGCGTTTCATGAGAATTCATCCCAGGACGCGAGACAGTCCTCTGCCCCTGCCCCGGTCCGGAGGGAACAGCCCGATCAGGCCGGCCCGCGGCTCCGACACCCCCCACCGCCACATCCTCAACCGGCAGGGCCGGCCCGGGCGGCAGCGCCTCCGCCATCATACCCGCCGCGCTGTGCTCCACCCAGGCGGCGCGTTCCGCCGCCGCCGCATCCGCCTCGATCTTCTGCCGCGCCGCCTGCAACCGCAGCAGCAGCCGCAGCGAGGACTTCCCCTCCCGCATCAGGCTCATCGCCTGCGCCCGGCATTTATGAGCCAGATCCGGCTCCCGCCGCTTCACCTGCGCCAGCCGCAGGCAATCCATCGCACAGGCATCCGCCGCGACAAACTGCGCCGCCAGACGTCCCTCTGCGGCATTCTCCGGCCGCAACGCCGCCACCGCCGCCATCGCCGCCCGGTCCCGCCGCATCTCATCCGCCGGATCGTCCGTCAGCGGCGGCGGCAAAGCCCCGCGCAGGACGAACAGGATTTGGTGAAAAGCCTCCCGGGGTAGCAAACGCGCCCAATCGGGTTGCGGATCAGCCGGGGCATCGTGCAAAGGGTTCATGCCGTTAGACTATAGTTATTTTGACTAACTGGCAACCAAGAATGTAGGATGGGTGAGCGAAGAGACCGGGCAAGAATCCGCTCCAGCAACCACAGCAGTTGACGTTCAGCTTCTGTACCTGCTCCCGCAACAATCGGCGTATGCTGCAGCGGCGTGCCCGAGTCCTGGCGCCTGAAGTCGGGAGAAGGCCTGAAGTCAGAAGAAGATCGTACCACGGTGAGCCCTTTCGCTATCGCCTCGGTCGTTTTGGTCTGTTCCTTCGGCGCCGCCCTCGTCGGGATGGTCCTGCATGTCAAATTGCCGGACCGTCATCTGGACGCGGAATCCCGGGATGTCGTGAAGCTCGTGATGGGCCTGATCGCCACCATGGCCGCGCTGGTGCTCAGCCTGCTCATCGCATCCGCGAACACCTCCCATGACCAACAGGTCAGTCAATTGAAGACACTCTCAGCCAACATCATCCTGCTCGATCGGACTTTGGAACTTTACGGGCCAGGGGCGAAGGTGGCGCGTGATGGGCTGCGCGACGCTGTCCGGCAAACGCATGACCGGATCTGGTCGCCGGAGGGTGCCAGGCCCGAGAACCTTAACTCGACGCAAACACGCAACACCGTGAAAGCCAACATCGAGCAGTTGCAAAACCTATCGCCTAAAACCGACGTGGAACGGATGATGCAAAGCCGGGCCATACAGGAGTTGGAGAACATCTCGCAAACGCGCCTACTGATGTTCGAGGAACTTGGCGGCTCCATCTCCTGGCCGTTCCTGACGGTGCTGATCTTCTGGATCAGCATGCTGTTTCTCGGCTTCGGTCTGTTCGCCCGCTTCCACGCGACCATCACCGTGGCGCTGTTGGTGGGCGCTCTCTCGGTCGCCGGCGCGATCTTCCTTATCCTGGAGCTGAGCGACCCCTACCACGGACTCATGCGAATCTCCGACGAACCGTTGCGCAACGCGATGGCACAGATGGACCGGTAGCATGAGACCGATGTCCGCTCCTCCGGTTGGCGGCGGATTGGGTCGCCACCGGATTGAGGAAACCACAGGCTGCTTCCCACCGTTGTCAGGACATTGGCGGATGGACATCCATTTCGAGATCGCAAGCTGGATGTGGGGCCTGTCACTCATTGCGACGACCATAACAATCCACGCGATAGGGGTGGTATCGATGGCCCTTGGGATGTTGCGAATCCGGCTCCGACTGGAGGAACGGCGCCTCGGCTTACGGTATGTCGTGCTGACCGTGATTGGCCTGGTCGCGGTGATCGGATTGCTGCTGACTATACTGCACGGGATAGAGGCCGCGATCTGGGCAGCCGCCTATCTGTGGCTTGGTACGTTCGCCTCACCTTTCGATGCGATGCATTTTTTTGTTGGCTCGATGACCACGATAGGTGCCCCAGGCCTGGTGCTGCAGCCGCACTGGCAGATGATGGGCGTGCTGGAGGCTGCCAACGGCATGCTGCTCTTCGGTATCAGCACGGCCTATATTTTTGGGGTGATGCAGGTGTACTGGCCGATGCTTAGCCCTCACAAATGATAAGCAGGCGTAGCAACCATACTGAATGTTACGACGGATGGTTGCTACGCTTGCTCGCTCAGCGCTCAGGATCCTGCGGCCGGTTGCCACGCCGCATCAGGCCGAAAGCAAGCAGTGCGGAACCGAGGAGGATCAGGCTGGCCGGTTCCGGCACGGGAACCAGGAAGCCGCGGATGTCACCCCCCGGAAACGCCGTGGTGTGGATGTTCAGATACGCCTCTCCCGCCTCGATACGGTCTCCGCGAACCCTCAATCGCGTCCCGTCCTTCGCCGCGCCGTGAGCCAGGCTGCCGGCAAACCCAAAAGCAGGACCAGAAGACCCGATGGCTCCGGAATCGCCGCCAATATCGTGAGGCCTCCCTCGGCGTTATTGAAACCATCCACTCCGGGAATGAAGATCGGAACCCCCGCCGGGCTCAGCGGGATCGCCAGGATCTCCTGCTCCACCGTGCCCAGCGTGCTTCCTGCCGTATAGGACAGCGCGAAATCGCTGGCGGCATTTGTCGAGGTGCCGATCGGCGTAAAGCTGGACGGAATGTCGGGTGTCTGGGACTGCTCGAAGGCAACGGATCCAACCGCCGGCCCCGTTACCGGAAGCCGCGTCGTCGGGTCGATGAACGAGAAGGTAAGTGTCCCGGTCTCGCCCAGGCCGGAGAAGGTCACGGGGAATGCATTGTTCAGTGCGGCCTGTCCGACGACAGGCGTGACGGACGCCTGTTCGGCGTAGAACGCCGCTCAGGCAGCAAGGCTCGCGGCGGTTTCCGCTGCAACCGTCGCCGGGGTCGGGAACAGGATCGACGATGCGAAGGCGGCCGCGACGATCGCGTCGCGATCAACCGCCGAAATCGCCTTCGCCTCACGGTTTACGGAAAGGGTGCCGGAACACACCGCCAGCAGAAGCAGGGCTGTCCGAAGCCTCTTGCTGGCGCGCAAGGTCCGGAGCTGGGCGCGAGGGCTTTTCATGTCCTTGGATTCCTGATCACATTGTGGATCGAAATCCCGAATCCGGCAGTCACTTGTCTGGTTCAGCAAGGATGCCTACGCAAGAGACATGCCATTATCCGGGATTTTCCCGGTGAACGGCCAGTACGGCGCTGCCGACGTCACACTAGCTTCGGGGCCGGGCCCCTGCAAATCATAAGATCGGGAACGACACGAGCCCCCACCTTGCCCTAACCGCGCAACCGCCGGATCATGCGCCAAACCCAGGGACGGAAAACCACCATGAAATTCGGCGCCTCGATGTTCTTCACCGACTATTCCATGACCCCCGGCGAACTCGCCCAGGCGATGGAGGCGCGGGGCTTCGAATCGATCTGGGCGCCGGAGCACTCCCACATCCCGCTATCCCGCAAAACCCCGTTCATCGGCGGCGGCGAGCTGCCGAAGAAATACTACGACGCTATGGACCCGTTCGTGACGCTGACCGCGGCGGCCGTGGCGACGAAGACGATCAACATCGGCACCGGCGTCTGCCTGATCACCCAGCGCGACCCGATCCAGACCGCCAAGCTGGTCGCCTCGCTCGACCAGGTCTCCGGCGGGCGCTTCCTGTTCGGCATCGGCAATGGCTGGAACCAGGACGAGATCGAGGACCACGGCACGGTGTTCGAAACCCGCCACAAGCTGGCGCGCGAACGCATCGAGGCGATGAAGGCGATCTGGACGCAAGGCAAGGCCGAGTATCACGGCGACATGGTCCAATTCGGCCCGATGATGGCCTGGCCCAAGCCGGTGCAGAAACCGCACCCGCCGATCCTGGTCGGCGGCGCCTTCCCCTACTCCGCCCGCCGCGCCATCCGCTACGGCGATGGCTGGATGCCGCAGGTGACGGAATACGCCAAGACCGAGCTCGCCGAACTGGTGCCGCGCTTCCGCCAGATGGCGGCCGAGGCCGGGCGCGATCCCGCCAGCCTGCCGATCTCCGTCTGGGGCCGCCAGCCCGACCTCGATCTCGCCAGGCGCTACCAGGATCTCGGCGTCGACCGCATGGTTACCAGCCTCGATTCCGCCAAGGGAGACGAGATCCTGCCGGTGCTGGACAAATGGGCCGATTTCATCCGCAAGGTGAATGGCTGATCCCGGCGGCGCTCAGCCGGTCAACACGGGGCCGGCTGTCCTGTCGAAGCTGAAGCGGCGCAGATACTCGTTCGGCGCCCGCGTCAGCATCGCCAGCACGCCGGCTTCATGCGCCACGCCCACCCGCAGCGTCGGGCAGGCATCCAGCACCCCGCCCAGGATCAGCTGCGCCACGGCAACGGCGGCGCTGGCGCTCCCATTGGCGGCACCATCCGAGGGCAGATCCAGCCACACCCCCTGCCCCGCCGCCGCCACGGCTTGAAACATCGCCAGCACGCGCTGGTCCGACAGGTCCGTGACATCGACCCGCCCGCCCATACCCAAAACCCGCAGGCTGCGCGGATCCGCATCCGGCCCCGCCAGAACGATCAGCCCGTAAGGATGCGCCCCCGCCGACGCCGCAACCGCCGCCGCACCGGTCCGGCCCGGCAGCCCCAGCGCCGCCGCGCCGCCGACCGCCACCCCCAGCAGCCAGCGCCGCTGCATCGCCATTCCGCCAGCGCCCCCCGATCGCGCCCCCGATCGCGCCATGACCGCCCCTCCCGTTTCCCCCGAGGCTACACCCTGCGGCGGCAAAGCGCAGCCTCTTCCGTCACGCTCCCCGCCCCTCCTGGCCCTGCGCCCCAAACTGCGCAACACTGGCCGCAACAAGAAGACCAACCCGTCCAGGAGCCAGCGATGATCCGCCAATACGTGACCGTCCATCCCGGCCACACGGACCCAGGGCCACCCGGCGCTGCGGCCGCTGGGCGGAGGCGGTGATGCCGGAGCCGTTCCAATGGGTGGCCGCGGCGGCTGACTGACCCGACAACGATCATAACAGAGGCAACCATGATGAAATTCGGCGTATCCATGTTCTTCACGGACTATTCCATCGCCCCCGGCGAACTGGGCCAGGCGCTGGAGACGCGCGGCTTCGAGAGCGTCTGGGCTCCCGAGCACTCGCACATCCCGCTCAGCCGCAAGACCCCCTTCCCCGGCGGCGGCGATCTGCCGAAGAAATACTATGACGCGATGGACCCGTTCGTGACATTGACCGCGGCGGCGATGGCGACCAAGACGCTGAAGGTCGGCACCGGCGTCTGCCTGGTCCAGCAGCGCGACCCGATCCAGACCGCCAAGCTGGTCGCCTCCATCGACAACGTCACCGGCGGGCGCTTCCTGTTCGGCATCGGCAATGGCTGGAACCAGGACGAGATGGAAAACCACGGCACCGAGTTCACCAGCCGCCACAAGCGGGCGCGGGAGAACATCGAGGCGATGAAGGAAATCTGGACCAAGTCCAAGGCCGAGTACCACGGCGAATTCGTGAACTTCGACCCGATGATGGCCTGGCCCAAGCCGGTGCAGAAGCCGCACCCGCCGGTGATCGTCGGCGGCGCCTACCCCTACTCCGCGCGCCGCGCCATCCGCTACGGCGACGGCTGGATCCCGCAGGCCGGCCGCGGCGGCACCGGCGAGATCGCCGACATGATCCCCGCCTTCCGCCAGCAGGCCGCCGAGGGCGGCCGCGATCCCGCCTCCATCGCCATCACGGTGTGGTTCCCCAAGCAGGATGCGGATCTGATGAAACGATACGAGGATCTCGGCGTCGAGCGGGTGGTCTTCAACGTCGAATCGGAACCGGCGGAAAAATCCCTGCCGGCGATCGATAAGATCGCCGAGCTCATGCACAAGACCAAAAGCTGAAGCCGGCCATCATCGCCGGCCATCATCGAAGGAGCTTCAAAATGGGCGTCGAATTCACCGCCGAACAGGGCCTGCTGGCCGAGAGCGAACGCGATCCCGTGGAACGCAGCCACTATCCGGCGCTGGAAGACCTCCCGCGCGAAGAGGTCGTGGAACTGGTCAAATGGCTACGCGGGCAGCACGGGAGGGCGCGCGACATCATCCGCGATCGCCGCCGCGTCCGCCGCGGCAAGGCGGACCCCAGGGGCGCCACGACGGAAACCCCGAGCGAACGCGGGCTGGCGGCAAAGAAGCAGGTGTTCGCGCGGGCCCTGAAACGCGTCAACGCCAGGCTGTCGCAGATCTCCGCGGCATCCCGGCGCGCCCGCGCCGTCGCCGCGATGCAGCAGGCGCTGCACCGCAAGCGCGCGGACCCGGTGCATCATCCGGTGGCGGGCCAAACGGCCGGCCAGGGCATGCGCGCAGCGGCCAACCGCAAGGCCCGGCCGATCGTGCACGGAGCAAAAATCGGCAGCGTCTCGCAATCCGTCCGCAACGCCCAGGCAACCCGCGACGCCCGCGGCTGACACGGACCAGCCCGGCACTACCGGGGGCATGCGTCCTGCATGCCCCCGCCTTGCGCCGCTCCCCGCGGCTACTTCGTCAGCACGAACCCGTCGTAACCATTCGCGGCCACTTCGTCGCATTTCTGCTTGTAGCCGGCAAAGCCGCCGACATACGGCATGAACACCCGCGGCTTGCCCGGGATGTTCGCCCCCACGTACCAGGAATTGGCCAGCGGATAGAGCGTGCTGTCGGCGACCTCGTTGACATGCTGCACCCATGCATCCTGCGCCCGGGCATCCGCCTCGATCCGGTTGTAGCCCTGCGCGCGCAGATGCGTCAGGCAATCGGCGATCCAGTCGGTGTGCTGTTCGATCGCCAGGATCATCTGCGTCTTCACCGACGGGCTGCCCGGCCCGGTGACCACGAACATGTTCGGGAACCCCGCCACCATCAGCCCGAGATAGGTGCGCGGCCCGGCCTGCCACTGATCCGACAGCGTGTCGCCGCCCTTCACGCGGATATCGATCTCGCGCAGCGCGCCGGTCATGGCGTCGAAGCCGGTGGCAAAGGCGATCGCATCGAACGGGCCGTATTCCCCGTCGCGCGTGCGCACGCCGGTCGCGGTGATCTCCTGGATCGGATTGTTCTTCACGTCCACCAGCGAGACGTTGTTGCGGTTATAGGTCTCGTAATAGTCGGTATCGAGGCAAAGCCGCTTGGTGCCGATCGGATGATCCTTCGGCGCCAGGATCTCCGCCACCGCCGGGTTGCGCACGATGCTGCGGATCTTCTCGCGCACGAACTCGGACGCGGTGTCGTTGGACGCCTTGTTCACCAGCAGGTCGGTGTAGGAATACAGGAAGCTGATGCTGCCGCCCTCCGCCCATTTCGCCTCATAGGCGCGCAGGCGTTCCTCCTCGCTGACCTCCAGCGCGGTCTTGGTGGGCGCGGGATGGCCGGCGATGCCGAACGGCGTATCCAGCGCGGCGCGGCGGCGTGCCTCGTATTCCTCCTTGTGGCGGCGGTCCTTCTCCGGATCCATCGGCGCGTTGCGCGCCGGCAGGCTGAAATTCGCGGTGCGCTGGAACACCGTCAGGTGATCCGCCTGCGCGGCGATCTGCGGGATCATCTGCACGCCGGACGATCCGGTGCCGATCACCGCCACGCGCAGGCCGGAGAAATCCACCCCCTCCTGCGGCCACAGGCCGGTGTGGTACCATTTGCCCTGGAAATTCTCCAGGCCCTTGAAGTCCGGCACCCGCGGGGTGGACAGGTTGCCGCTGGCCATCACGCAGAACTGCGCCGTAACCACGTCGCCCTGGTCCGTCGTCACCGTCCAGCGGTCGGTCGCGGGATCGAACTCCGCCGACACCACGCGGGTGTTCAGCTGGATGTCGCGCCGCAGGTCGAACCGGTCGGCCACATGGTTGATGTAGCGCAGGATCTCCGGCTGGGTGCCGTAGCGCTCCGGCCATTTCCATTCCTGCTGCAGTTCCGGGGAGAAGGAATAGGAATATTCCAGGCTCTCCACGTCGCAGCGCGCGCCGGGATAGCGGTTCCAGAACCAGGTGCCGCCGACGCCGGACCCGGCCTCGAACACCCGCACCGACAGGCCGAGCCCGCGCAGCCGGTGCAGCGCATAAAGCCCGCCCAGGCCGCCGCCGACCACGACCACATCATATTGTTGCGTTCGCCGCGCGCCGTTCGGCCGCGCTTCCTGCAGGACTTCAGACATCTGTGGCGTTCTCTCATTATGTTGGAATTCCCAAAACGCTCGGGTTTTTGCTGCGCTGTGTCAAGCATTCCCGCCGCATTCCAGTCCCCGGCGATTTGACACCGGGCGACAGAACCCCGCACCGTTACGATCAAGAGAAAGACAAGAAAAAGGAGCGAGACCCATGAGCCAGGCGCTGTCCGGCATTCGCGTGATCGACATGACGCATAACCAGGCCGGCCCCGCCTGCACCCAGATGCTGGGTTTCCTCGGCGCCGACGTGATCAAGCTGGAGGAACCGAAGGGCGGCGACGTCGCCCGGCAGAACATGCGCGACCAGGACAGCGACAGCCTGTTCTTCCTGGTGCTGAACGCCAACAAGCGCAGCCTGACGCTCAATCTCAAGACCGAGGAAGGCAAATCCCTGTTCAAGCAGGTGATCGCCAGTTCGGACGTGCTGGTGGAGAATTTCGGCCCCGGCGCGCTGGACCGCCTCGGCCTCGGCTACGACGTGCTCTCCAAGCTCAATCCGCGGCTGATCTACGCCACCATCAAGGGCTTCGGCACCTACGGCCCTTACAGCGATTTCAAGAGCTTCGAGCCGATCGCCCAGGCGATGGGCGGGGCGATGAGCGTGACCGGCTTTCCCGAGAACCCGCCCACCTACGTCTTCCCTGCCATCGGCGACAGCGGCACCGGCATGCACATGGCCATCGGCATCCTGGCCGCGCTGCAGCAGCGCCACGCCACCGGCAAGGGCCAGCATGTCGAGGTGTCCATGCAGGACGCCGTGGTCAACCTGATCCGCGTCAGCCTGCGCGACCATCAGCGCTACGGCCACGCCATGCCGCGCACCGGCAACCAGCTCGGCCGCAACGTGCCCGGCACCACCTACCCCTGCGCCCCCGGCGGGCCGAACGACTACGTCTACATCTTCGCCCAGCCGCAGATGTGGCCGGCGGTGACCCGCGTCATGGGCCAGCCGGAACTGGCCGAGGATCCGCGCTTCAGCACGCTGCAGGCGCGCTGGGAGAACCGCGACGCGCTGAACGCCATCGTCGAGGCCTGGACGCGCCAGCGCAGCAAGCACGACGTGATGAAACTGATGGGCGATGCCGGCGTGCCCTGCGGCGCCTGCCTCGACACCGGCGAGGTCCTGGCCGATCCGCATCTGCGCGCCCGCGACATGATCGTCGATGTCGACTACCCGCCCCGCGGCACCTACCAGACCGTCGGCTGCCCGATCAAACTCTCGGACTCGCCGGCGGAAATCACCCGCCCGCCGCAGCTCGGCGAACACACCGACGCGCTGCTGCGCGAGCTCTGCGGCACCAGCCCGGAGGAATTGCAATCGCTGCACAGCAACGGCGTTCTCTGACCGCTTCCGGCCGAAGGCGGTTCCCTTCGCCATCCCGGCTTTGCTATAAAACCGGCTTCCGCCGACGCGGAAAGGATCATGATCGCAGCATCATCTGGAGCAGCACCTCCGATGAGTGACACCAACACCGACACCAAGCCGAAAGCCAAGGTAGAGCTCAAGACCGAGCGGCCGAAACTGCACAAGGTCATTCTGGTCAATGACGACTACACGCCGCGCGAATTCGTCGTCACGGTGCTGAAGGCCGAGTTTCGCGTCAGCGAGGACCAGGCCTACCGGATCATGATGACCGCCCACCGCCGCGGCGTCTGCGTCGTCGCCGTCTATACAAGGGACGTCGCGGAATCCAAGGCAACCAGCGCCACCGACGCCGGCCGCAAGAAAGGCTATCCGCTGCTGTTCACCACCGAGCCGGAGGAATAGCGCCAGCCCGCGCCATCCAAGTCCGCGCCATCCCAGCCCGCGCCATCAATGCGGCGGCCTTCGCCTGTGCGTCGCCCGATGCGGGGAAAGATCATATCTGTGCGACATCCCGTCGATGCTGCTCAGCGCGAACTTGGTCCGAAGCCGTTCGATCCAGATCCAACCCTCCACGCCGATCACGAAGCCGGCAAACAGGACCGCAAGCGTGATCCTCTCCGGCCCCGAAGCACCAAGCCCGGCAGAAGCGGATTCCGGCTGGGGATCCACCGCGACCCCAAACACATGCGTCGTGAGAACCAGCACCAGCATCACGTCGAGCAGCAGCAGATAGGCGGAGCCGCAGGCAAACCGATGCCATTGCCAACGACCGTCTATGTAGCGATTGAACACGTGGATCTTTTCCAGGCCGAAGTGGTTTTCCTCCTCCCGGTAGATCTGCCGGGACGCTGCCTCCATCGGCTTGATGAAGTGCTTCACGAAATACCGCCAGATGAACACGTTGAAGAACCAGAGGACATTTATGAAAACAAACAGGGTTATGTCCCCGTATTTCCGGCAATCGTACAATATGCTTTCATGGTACCCGGAAACCATATGCATATTGAGCAGCCAAGCGGCCAGAAAGCTTCGCGGCGCCGAGCCCGCGGCATCCGACGTGTAGCCGATATCCTCGACCAGGTACATGATCCCGAACAACACGAATATGAACAATGCCAGCGCCGCCGACCCGGCGTCGATCCGGCCTTCGCGCGGTGCCGAACGGTATATCTCCAGCTCCCGGTCCTTATCGAACTTCACCCCCAGGACCCAGGACGTGAAGTAGATCGCAATGGAAAACTTCCACAGGAAGCTGCCGGCCTTCCACAGCGCCCACATCGTGTCGTTGGCCAGGGCCGAGTAGGTGGCCGCCCCGAACACGAACGCCGTGAACCAGAACCCTACCCCGAGCAAGGTCGAGGCGACGGCGCCCAGCCGGCGAAGATAGCTTTGCTCTACAGCCCCGTGCCGACTGGTTTGCGCCATGCCGCGTGTCCACGCACCTGGTGCCAAAAGCCCCGTGGTACCACCCCCGGTGCCGTATAAAAGCCCCGGCAGCGCCGGAATCCGGGTCCGATCGCGCGGCCGTCGACATAAATCTAGCGCCGTATCCAAACCCGCCGCAACCATAACGGCGGGCCAGGAAAGGCAATTTGACAGGAGCGGCAAAACCACCCAATGCTAATGGATTGCCGAGGGGAGTCCCGCAGGGGGCTGAGATACCGACGGTCCGATTCCCATCGAGGGACGAGACAACTCGAGGGACGAGACAGCGCGGTGACCCTTAACCTGAACCGGATCATGCCGGCGGAGGGACGGGGAAATCTCACAGACACCCCAATCCCGCAGCCTGCATAACGCGAGCGAGAACGGGAGAACTGCGATGACGGTCCAACAGAAGCCAAGCTCGGTCACCACCGGCCCCATCGTGGGCTCCCGCAAGGTCTATTCCAGCCCCGAAGGACGCCCGGATATCCGCGTGCCGTTCCGCGTGATCACGCTGGACCCGTCCGCGCGCGAAGAGCCGTTCCCCACCTACGACACCTCCGGCCCCTATACCGATCCCGCCGTCACCATCGACCTCGCCACCGGCCTGCCGCCGCTGCGCAGCGCCTGGATCGCCAAACGCGGCTTCTCCCCCGCCAACGCCCGCGCGGTGCGGCCCGAGGATAACGGCAATGTCGGCGCCGACCGCCTGGTGCCCCCCTGCCCGGCCGAAATCCCCGTCCTGGTCGGCCAGGACGGCCAGATGGTCACGCAGTACCGAATACGCCCGCGCCGGCATCATCACCGAGGAGATGATCTACGTCGCCCACCGCGAAAACCTCGGCCGCATCCGCGCCGCCGAAGGTGCCGCCGAACGCCGCGCCGACGGCGAGGATTTCGGCGCCGAGATCCCGGAATTCGTCACCCCCGAATTCGTGCGCAGCGAAATCGCCCGCGGCCGCGCCATCATCCCCGCCAACATCAACCACCCGGAGCTGGAGCCGGTCATCATCGGCCGCAACTTCCTGGTGAAGATCAACGCCAATATCGGCAACTCCGCGGTCAGCTCCGGCGTCGCGGAAGAGGTCGAGAAACTGGTCTGGGCCACCCGCTGGGGTGCGGACACGGTCATGGACCTGTCCACCGGGCGCAACATCCACAACATCCGCGGCTGGATCATGCGCAACTCCTCGGTGCCGATCGGCACCGTGCCGATCTACCAGGCGCTGGAGAAGGTGGACGGCGAGCCCGACAAGCTGACCTGGGAGATCTTCCGCGACACGCTGATCGAGCAGGCCGAGCAGGGCGTGGACTACTTCACCATCCACGCCGGCGTGCGGCTGCACCACGTGCCGCTGACCGCCAAGCGCGTCACCGGCATCGTCTCGCGCGGCGGCTCGATCATGGCGCGCTGGTGCCTGTCGCACCACAAGGAGAGCTTCCTCTACGAGCATTTCGACGAAATCTGCGACATCATGCGCAAGTACGACGTGTCGTTCTCGCTCGGCGACGGCCTGCGCCCCGGCTCCAACGCCGACGCCAACGACGCCGCGCAATTCGCCGAACTCGAAACCCTGGGCGAGTTGACAAAGATCGCCTGGGCCAAGGGCTGCCAGGTGATGATCGAAGGCCCCGGCCACGTGCCGATGCACAAGATCAAGGTCAACATGACCAAGCAGCTGGAAGTCTGCGGCGAGGCGCCGTTCTACACCCTCGGCCCGCTAACCACCGACATCGCGCCGGGCTACGACCACATCACCTCGGCCATCGGCGCGGCCATGATCGGCTGGTTCGGCACCGCCATGCTCTGCTACGTCACGCCGAAGGAACATCTCGGCCTGCCCAACCGCGACGACGTGAAAACCGGCGTGATCACCTACAAGCTCGCCGCCCACGCCGCCGACCTCGCCAAGGGCCACCCCGCCGCCAAGCTGCGCGACGACGCGGTATCGCGCGCCCGGTTCGAATTCCGCTGGGAAGACCAGTTCAACCTGGCACTCGACCCCGACACCGCCCGCAGCTTCCACGACGAAACCCTGCCGAAGGAAGCGCACAAGGTGGCGCATTTCTGCTCGATGTGCGGCCCCAAATTCTGCTCCATGCGCATAACGCAAGACCTGCGCGTGGAAGCCGAACGCATGGCCGGCATGGAAGCCAAAAGCGCCGAATTCGCCGCCACGGGCAAAGCGCTCTATCTGCCCGAAACGGCGGCGGAGTGACGGGCATAGGAAGCAAGGCCAGGGGGCTTTGCCCCCTGGACCCCCAGCAAGGGACAGTCGTCCCTTGCATCCCTGGGGTGGGTTTGTCGAAGAGGGGGCATGTCCGTGCAGTTGCTGCCGTCCCGTCGGTTGTGCCCCCTCTTCGACAAACCCGTCTGAGGGGTCCAGGGGATGACCATCCCCTGGCGGGGTCCAGGGGCAGAGCCCCTGGCCTTGCTCCCCCATGACCGACCCCCGTCCCGCTTTGGACGCGATCGGGCAGTTGCCCGATGTGGAGATCGACATTGCCGATGCCGCCTTGCAGTTGGCCCGGGTGGATGCGCCGGAGGCCGATTGGCGGGCGGCGCGGGAGCAGCTCTCTGCCCTGGCGCGCGATGCGGTGGAGCTGGCGCGGGACGTGCCGGATGACGATCTGTCGGCTCGGGCCGGGGCCCTAGCGGGGTTGATCGCCGGGCGGCACGGCTATGCCGGGGATACCGAGAGCTATGACGACCCGGCGAACGCCAACCTGATCCGGGTGACCGAGCGCCGGCTGGGCTTGCCGGTATCGCTCGGCATTCTCTGGCTGCACGCGGCGCGGGCCGCCGGCTGGTCAGCGCATGGCGTGGATTTTCCCGGTCATTTCCTGATCGCCCTGCAGGGCCGCGACACCAAGGTGGTGCTGGACGTATTCGACGGCGGCACCCCGCTCGATGCCAAGGATCTGCGGGCGCTGATCAAGCGCGTGGAAGGTCCGAAGGCGGAACTGCGGCCGGGTGTGCTACAGCCGATGGGCGCGCGCGACGTGCTGCTGCGCCTGCAGAACAACATCAAGGTCCGCCGCCTGCAGCAGAACGATCTGGAAGGCGCCCTTGTGTGCGCGGAGGACATGCTGCGCATCGCCCCGGATTATTCCGCGCTATGGCGCGAGACGGCCCTGATCAACCAGCGGCTGGACCGCGTCGGCGCGGCCTTGCGCTGCTTCGAGCAGTTCCTGAAACTGGTGCCGCAGGGCGAAGCCGCCAGCCGGGCACGCGCGGTGATGGATGAACTGCGGTCGCGGCTGAACTAGCCGTCCCGCAATTCGGACCGCCCGGGCGACGGGCTTCCGCGCTGGACAACCCTCCCCCGTCAGCGTAACGCTACTCACCAGTAGCTGGGAGGCTAAACATGCGTTTCACGTGGTTCAACCTGATGCCATGGCCGCATCTGCCGGATGATTTCCGGGAGAAGCACCGCTCCGTCTGGGTCGATATCGACAACCGCCTCTACGACCCCGTGAAGGGCCATGAGGTCTACAACAACTATCTCGACCTGCTGGAATACGCCGACACGCTCGGCTTCGACGGCATCGGCATCAACGAGCATCACCAGAACGGCTACGGCCTGATGCCCTCGCCCAACCTGATCGCCGCCGCCCTGGCGCGGCGGACGGAGAACGCGGCGATCGTCGTGCTCGGCAATTCCATCGCGCTGTACAACCCGCCGATCCGCGTGGCGGAGGAATTCGCCATGCTCGATGGCATCTCCGGCGGGCGGCTGGTCGCGGGCTTCCCGGTCGGCACCTCGATGGACACCAATTTCTGCTATGGCACCATCCCGGCGCTGACGCGGGAGAAATACAGCGAGGCGCATGAGCTGATCATCCGCGCCTGGACCGAGGAAGAGCCCTTCGCGTTCAACGGCCGCTACACCAAGCTGCGCCACGTCAATTTGTGGCCCAAGACGGTGCAGAAGCCGCATCCGCCGATCCACATCCCCGGCGGCGGCTCGGTCGAGACCTATGATTTCTGCCTCGATCACACCTACAGCTACTCGTATCTGAGTTTCTCCGGATACAAGCGCGCCCAGTCGCTGATGGAGGGCTACTGGAACCGCGTCGGCGAACGCAATGCCGACAACTCCCCCTATCGCGCCGGCTTCGCGCAGACCGTGTTCGTTGCGGAAACCGACGAGGAAGCCGAGCGGCTGTATTCCGAGCACGCGTTCTATTTCTACAATCGCTGCCTGCACGTCTTCCCCGGCTTCGCGGACGCGCCGGGCTACCGCACGATCAAGACGCTGCAGACCGGCAACGTGAACCAGTATTCCCGCACCGTGGCGCCGCCGCTGACCTGGAAGGACCTGGTGGATGGCGGCTACATCATCGCAGGCAGCCCCGAGACGGTGCGCCAGCGCATGGAGCACCTGATCAAGAGCCTGCATGTCGGCAATATCTTCATGCTGCTGCATGTCGGGAATATGCCGGTCGACAAATGCATGTATTCGACCAGGCTGTTCGCCGAAAAGGTGATGCCGCAGCTGCGCGACATGTTCCCCGAGCACGCGGACGACAACCGCTTCTGGGCCAAGCCGCTGCCGAAACGCGCCAAACCCGCGCCGCTTCCGGCCGGCTTCGCCACCGCCCCCCTGCCCGCTCCGCAATCGGTTCCCGCGAAATGATCACGCTGCAAAAACTGCCGACCCATCACGGCGAAATCCATATCCTGCAAGGCGGCGCCGGCGCCGATGTCGTGTTCCTGCACGGCGCGACCGGGCTGGACGCGGACAATCCCTTCCTGCTGAAACTGGCGGAGAAATACCGCGTCACCGCCCCCCTGCTGCCCGGCTTCGGCACCTCGGAAGAATGCGCCAGCATCCGCGACATGCAGGACGTGACCTTGCACACGCTGGACGTGCTCGAAGCCCTCGGCCTGAAGAAACCCATCCTGGCCGGCCATTCGATGGGCGGCATGATCGCGGCGGAGATGGCCGCGGTAGCGCCGAATGAGGTAGAAAAACTGGTTTTGATCGCCTCGGCCGGGCTGTGGATCGAGGCGCATCCGGCGCCGGACATCTTCTCCCTGCTGCCCCGGGAGTTCCCGCCGCTGCTATTCCACGACGCGGCGTTCGGCCAGAAGATGATGACCGCCGACGTCAACATCAACGACCCCGCCTTCCTGATCCCCTTCCTGGTCAACAACTCCCGCACCATGGGCATGGCCGGCAAATTCCTGTTCCCGATCCCCGAGCGCGGGCTGAAGGACCGGATCCACCGCATCAAGGCACGCACCGTCCTGGTCTGGGGCGACAGCGACCGCATCTACCCCGCCCCCTACGCCCACGCCTTCAAGGACGCGATCCCCGGCGCCGAACTGGTGATCGTGCCCGAGGCCGGCCACATGGTGCCGGTGGAAAAGCCAGACCAGGTAATCGCCGCGATCGCCCGACTGGGATAATCACGGAACTCCCCCTCTCCCCCCAAACGGGAAGAGGAGAGCTACCCCACCGGCAACGTTCCCCTTCTCCCCCAAACGGTGGACAGAAGAGCCACGCTACCAGCAACGTTCCCCCTCTCCCCACTTCGGGGAGAGGGAGGGATGAGGGGGAAACCCGGCACCGGCACACGCGCTCCCGCCTCCCCCTCACCCTCCCCTCTCCCCCCAAACGGGGGAGAGGGGAGCTACCCCACCAGTAACCTTCCCCCTCTCCCCGCTTCGGGGAGAGGGAGGGGTGAGGGGGAACCCGGCACAGGCACAGACGCTCCCACCTCCCCCTCACCCTACCCTCTCCCCCCAAACGGGGGAGAGGGGAGCCACCCCACCGGCAACATTCCCCCTCTCCCCGCTTCGGGGAGAGGGAGGGGTGAGGGGGAACCCGGCACAGGCACAGACGCTCCCGCCTCCCCCTCACCCTACCCTCTCCCCCCAGCGGGGGAGAGGAGACCACCCCCGTCCCGCACACCCTTCCCTGATCCGCGCCAAGCCGGTACACCAACCGAACATGGCGAGGGGGTAGAACATGGCTCGGCAACTGAAGGTCGCGGTCCAGATGGACCCGATGGAGAGCATCGGCATCGAGGGCGATTCCAGCTTCGCGCTGATGCTGGAAGCGCAGGCGCGCGGCCACGAGCTATGGCATTACGAAGTGCGCAACATGTGGCTGCGCGAGGGCAAGGCCAGCCTCGGCGCCCAGGCGGGAGGAGCGGCTGTTCGCCCGCGCCCGCCCGGTGCGCGTGCAGCGCGTGCTCGGCGACCATTTCAGCTTCGGCGAGCAGGAGGTCGTGGACCTCGCCGACATGGACGTGGTGCTGATGCGCCAGGACCCGCCCTTCGACATGGCCTACATCACCGCCACCCATATGCTGGAGCATATCCACCCCCACACCCTGGTGGTGAACGACCCGGCCGCCGTGCGCAACGCGCCGGAAAAGCTGCTGGTGACGCATTTCCCCGACCTGATGCCGCCCACCATGATCAGCTGGGACCTGGAAGCCATCCGCAGCTTCCGCGCCGAGCACAAGGACATCATCGTCAAGCCGCTGTTCGGCAATGGCGGCGCCGGCGTGTTCCGCATCAAGCCGGACGACGAGAACCTGTCCGCGCTGCTGGAGCTGCATTTCGCCCGCTCGCGCGAGCCGCTGATGTTCCAGCGCTACGAACCGGCGGTGCGCACCGGCGACAAGCGCATCATCCTGGTGGACGGCGAGGCGATGGGCGCGATCAACCGCGTGCCCGCCGCCGGCGAGGCGCGGTCCAACATGCATGTCGGCGGCCGGCCGGAAAAAACCCGGCTCACCGCCCGCGAGCGGGAGATCTGCGCCGCCATCGGCCCCACCCTGCGCCAGCAGGGCCTGATCTTCGTCGGCATCGACGTGATCGGCGACTGGCTGACGGAGATCAACGTCACCTCCCCCACCGGCCTGCAGGAAGTGGCCCGCTTCGACGGGACGCATCTGGAAAAGGCGATCTGGGACAGCATCGAGGCGAAGATCGGCGCGAGGAAAGCCGCCTGACCCGCGCCGGCAGCAACGTCGCGCAAGTTTCACGATTGCATCATTGTCCGGTCACGACCTGGGAGGTAATTCCCGACGCATGAAGCCATCCCCCAGCAGCCTGCGTCGGTTCGCCGCCCATCGGCCGCTGCTCGTCCATGACGGACAGCCGGGCGGCCCCGGCCAGTCCGCGGACTGGGATCAGGTGCGCATGCGCGCCGGCCGCCGCCTGCTGCGCCGCGCCCGCGTCATCCGCCGCATGGTCAGCATCCTGCTCTGGACGCTGGTCTCCATCCTGATCCAGTCGGTCTGCCTGCTGCTGCCGGGCAGGGCCAAGGTGCATTTCGCCCGCTGCTACTGGGGCGTCTTCGCCCGGCTGATGGGCATCAAGGTGCGGGTGATCGGGGAACGGGCCCGCCAGGCCGACGGGCGCGCCGTCGTCTTCGTGTCCAACCATTCCTCCTGGCTCGACATCCCCGTGCTCGGCGGCCAGCTCGACGCCTGCTTCATCGCCAAGGACCAGGTCGGCACCTGGCCGGTGATCAGCACCATCGCCAAGTTGGGCCGCTCCGTGTTCGTCAGCCGGGCGCGCGGCTCCACCCATCGGGAACGCGACGCGATGACCGAGCGGCTGGCCGCCGGCGACAACCTGCTGCTGTTCCCGGAAGGCACCACCTCGGACGGCGCGCGGGTGCTGCCGTTCCGTTCCGCCTTCTTCGCCATCGCCGAGGGCGAGCGCCCGCCGATCCTGCAGCCGGTGTCGATCGTCTACGACCGGCTCGGCGGCCTGCCGACCGGACGCGCCAGCCGCCCGGTCTTCTCCTGGTACGGGGACATGGATATCGCCTCGCATTTCTGGCAGATCGGCCAGCATCGCGGCATGCGCTGCACGGTGCTGCTGCACGCCCCGCTGGATCCCGCGCATTTCGCCAACCGCAAGGCGCTGGCGCACACGGTGTGGAAGGCCTGCGCCGACGGGGCGGCCACGCTGCGGCAGAACCGGCCGGCCCGCCCGATCCTGGCCCCCCGCCCGGAAACGCCCGCCGAGGATGCGCAGACCGCCTTCGCCTGATCCCGATGCGGGAAAACCGGACAATTTCATCTCCGGTTCATACGGGTTTTATTGACATGATGCCGTCCCCATCTGCCAGAGTGCCGGAACCCAGGGAGGCCGTAGCACGCTGTTGCACTTGACCCGCGACCCAATGCCATCGATTTCTCCGCTTTCCCGCACCGGATCGGTCCGGCCGGGTGAGGCGGAGTGCGGTTGATGACGGTCTTCAAGGCAGAACACGGCGCCATTGCGCCGGCCAGCCAGCCCAAGCGTTTGCACATGATCACCTGGGGTTGCCAGATGAACGTGTACGACAGCCTGCGGATGGAGGACGTGCTGGCCCCGCTGGGCTACGCCCCGACCGACGCGCCGGAGCTGGCCGACATGGTCATCCTCAACACCTGCCATATCCGCGACAAGGCGGCGGAGAAGGTGTTCTCCGAACTCGGCCGGCTGCGGCTGCTGAAAAACGCCCGCCAGGCCGCCGGCGGGAACATGATCCTGGCGGTCGCCGGCTGCGTGGCGCAGGCCGAAGGCGCGGAGATCCTGGCCCGCGCCCCGTTCGTGGACATCGTGCTCGGCCCGCAGACCTATCACCGGCTGCCGGAAATGGTCGCCCAGGCCGCCCGCGCCGGCGGCGCGGTGATCGACACCGACTTCCCCGCCGAGCAGAAATTCGACTTCCTGCCGGAGGCCGCGGCGCCGCAGGGCGTCACCGCCTTCCTCACCATCCAGGAAGGCTGCGACAAATTCTGCTCGTTCTGCGTGGTGCCCTATACCCGCGGCGCCGAAGCCAGCCGCCCCGCCGCCGCCGTGCTGGCCGAGGCCAGGCGCCTGGTGGCGCAGGGCTCGCGGGAGATCACGCTGCTCGGCCAGAACGTCAACGCCTGGCATGGCGCGGCTCCGGACGGCTCCGTCTGGGGCCTCGGGCGGCTGCTGCGCGAGCTCGCCGACATCCCCGGCCTGCTGCGGCTGCGCTACACCACCTCCCACCCGCGCGACATGGACGACGAGCTGATCGCCGCGCACGGCGCGATCCCGGCGCTGATGCCGTTCCTGCATCTGCCGGTGCAATCGGGCTCCGACCGCATGCTGGCCGCGATGAACCGCAAGCACACCGCCGCCGACTACCTGCGAATCGTGGAAAAGCTGCGCCAGGCGCGGCCGGACATGGCGCTGTCGTCCGATTTCATCGTCGGCCATCCCGGCGAGACCGAAGCGGATTTCGAGGCGACGATGGACCTGATCCGCGCAGGTCGAAATTCGCCCAGGCGTTCAGCTTCAAATACTCCCCCCGCCCCGGCACCCCCGCCGCCGGCGCGCCTTTCCAGGTGCCGGAAGCGGAGAAGGACCGCCGCCTGCAGGCGCTGCAGGCCCTGCTGCGCGACCAGCAGGCCGCCTTCAACGCCGCCTGCGCCGGCCTGACGCTGCCCGTTCTCGTCACCGGTCCCGGCCGCAAGCCCGGCCAGATCGGCGGACGTTCCCCCTATCTCCAGCCGGTGCACCTCATCGGCCCGGAGAGCCTGATCGGCACGGAAATCCCCGTGCGGATCGCCGCCGGCCACGCCAACTCGCTATCGGGAACCCTGTACCAGGAGAGAGCCACCGCTTGACCCACCTGTCGATCCGCCCCGCGCCTCCCGCCGACGGTCCCGCAAATCCGGCTACCAATCGGGCCGTTACCCTTCAGTTCAGCAACAACGCCCTGCTGCCGATGCTGCTCGGTGACCACGACCGGCATCTGGTCCGAATAGAGCAGGCGCTCGGGGTCCGATTGTCGTGCCGCGGCAACCGCGTGGCGATCGCCGGCGAGCCGGGGCGGGTGGAGGCGGCGCAGACCGCGCTGCAGGGGCTCTGGCGGCGGCTGGAAAGGGGCGAGAGCATCGGCCGCCCGGACGTGGAGGCTGCCATCAAGCTGTCGGACATCGACAACGACCCCCGCCTGCCGCTGTCGGACCTGCCGGCGATCCAGCACCCGCCGCGGCGCGGTCGGCCCCCGCAGCCCCGGCCAGGCGGTCTACATGGAAGCGCTGGCGGCGCATGAGATGGTGTTCGGTGTCGGACCCGCCGGCACCGGCAAGACCTATCTCGCGGTCGCCCAGGCGGTGGCCATGCTGCAGGCCGGCAAGGTGGACCGCATCGTGCTGTCCCGCCCGGCGGTGGAAGCCGGCGAACGGCTCGGCTTCCTGCCCGGCGACCTCAAGGAAAAGGTCGATCCCTATCTCCGCCCGCTCTACGACGCGCTGAACGACCTGCTCCCCGGCGGGCAGCTCGACAAGCGCATGGCCAATGGCGAGATCGAGGTCGCCCCCCTCGCCTTCATGCGCGGGCGCACGCTGGCGCATTGCTACGCCATCCTGGACGAGGCGCAGAACACCACCTCCGTGCAGATGAAGATGTTCCTGACCCGCATGGGCGAGGGCACGCGCATGGTGATCGCCGGCGATCTCAGCCAGATCGACCTGCCCGCCGGCACCCGCTCCGGCCTGCGCGACGCGCTGGACACGCTGGAAGGCGTGCCGGGCATAGGTGTCGTGCGCTTCGATCGGCGCGACGTGGTGCGCCATCCCCTGGTCGCGCGCATCGTCGAGGCCTATGAGCAGCGGGCGGAAGCCGAGGGCGACACCCGCCGCGAGGCCCGCCGGATGGACACCAGCCGCACAGCCGAGGGAAACAACAGCTAAATGGATCCGGATTCCAGTCGCGGCCCCGTCAGGACAGGACATCGTCCGGCGGGGATCAGCGCCATAACCATCGCCGAACCGGCCTGGCGCCGGTTCGTGCCCCGGGCGGTCGCCATCGCCCGCCTCGCCGCCCGGGCCGCCGGCACCAGCGCCTCGATCGTGCTCACTTCGGACCGCGTCGTGCGCCAGCTCAACAGCCGCGACCGCGACCGCAACAAGCCCACCAACGTGCTGACCTACGATCCGCCGGCGCCGGGAATGGACGGCGAGGTCATCCTGGCACTCGGCACCATCCGCCGCGAGGCCGCCGCCGCCGGCCGCCGGCCGGCGCATCATCTGGCGCATCTGGTGGTGCACGGCGCCCTGCATTTGGCCGGCCATGACCACCACCATGCCGGCGACGCGCGGCGGATGGAAATGGCCGAGGCCCGCATCCTGCACAGGCTGCGCGTGCCCAACCCCTGGAAACGGACATGAGGGGGAAACGGGCATGAGGGGTATACGGGCATGAGCGCGCATCACAGCCAGCCGCTCTGGCCGCGCATCCGCAACCTGCTGGGCAAGCGCGGGGTCGAGCTCAGCCTGCGCGACTCGATCGCCGAGCTGGTGCAGGAAGCCGCCGAGGAGAAACCCGCGCCCGGGGAGCTGCCCGAACTCGACCGGCAGGAACGCGCGCTGATCGCCAACGTGCTGCGGCTGCGCGAGACCACCGCCGACGACGTGATGGTGCCGCGCGCCGACATCATCGCCATGAGCGTGGACGTGACCCTGGAACAGGCGCTGCAACAGATCCGCGCCGAGGGCCATTCCCGCCTGCCGGTCTATCGCGAGGGCCTCGACGAGATCGTCGGCATGGTCCACATCAAGGACGTCTTCGCCTTCGTCGGCCGGCCCGAGGCGTTCTCCCTCGAAGCCATCCTGCGCAAGCCGCTGATGGTCGCCCCGCAGGTGCCGGTGCTGGACCTGCTGCTGCAGATGCGCCAGGCGCGCATGCACCTGGCCCTGGTGGTCGACGAATACGGCGGCATCGACGGCCTGGTCACGATCGAGGATCTGGTGGAGACCATCACCGGCGACATCTCCGACGAGCATGACGAAGTGGCCGGCCCGATGGTCACCGAACGCCCGGACGGCTCGCTCGACATCAACGCCAGGATGCCGGTGGAGGAGTTCGAGAAACGCCTGGGCGCGGTGCTGTCGGAAGACGAGCGCGACGCCGACATCGACACCATCGGCGGCCTGGTCTTCACCCTCGCCGGCCGCGTGCCGGCGCGCGGGGAGGTGATCAGCCATCCCTCCGGCATCGAATTCCGCGTGCTGGACGCCGATGCCCGCCGCATCCGCCGCCTGCGCGTCCGCCGCCCCACGGCCCAGGCTGCAGAGTGACGCCGGCCGAGTGACGCCGCGGGCCTGACCGCCGCGCCTCACGCCCCCGCCTAGCAATCCTGGGTCTGGCAATCCTGGGCCTGACAACTCTGGGTCGGGCAATCCTGGGCCTGGCAACGCGCCAAGGCTTCCCGGCCGATTTCGCGCAGCCGCGGCTCCGGGTCCGCCGCCAGCGCCGCGCCGGCGGCGGCGAGAAAGTCCGCGCTGCCGCCGCGCACCGCTCTTTGCAGCCAATCGCAGGCCATCGCCAAATGGCCCTGCCCGATCAGGCATGTCGCGTAATTGTACTGCCCGCGAAAATCGCCGGCTTCCGCCGCAAGTCGATACCAGTGGATCGCCAGCGGCGGGTTTCGGGGCAGCTCCCAGCCTTCGTCATGGAAGCGCCCGATCAGGTTCATCGACTTGCCGTGCCCCTGCTCCGCGGCCCGGAGATACCAGGCCAACGCTTCCCGGCGATCGCGCGCCACGCCCAGCCCATGCAGCAGCAGATTGGCCAGGTTGAACTGGCCCCAGGCATAGCCCTTCATCGCCGCCCGCCGATACCACCCGGCGGCGCGCTCCGGATCCACCGCGGTGCCCCAGCCGAGCTCGTGGCACCGTCCCGCCATGTTCATCGCTTCCGGATGATCTCCCCCAGCCGCCGCCTCGAACCATTGCAGCGCGGATTTGGTATCGCGCGGAACGATCCTGCCATCCAACAATATCTGCCCCAGGATCGTCTGCGCCTCCACCAGGCCATAGCGCGCCGCAGCCCCGATCGCCTCGGCCGCCTGCCGCGGCTCCCCCTCCAGCAACGCCCGCAACTGCTCCGGCGACATTGATTTCAACTGCGAGAACCGGAACCGCGGGGCGCGCGGACGGGTGCTGCGACTTCTGCCGATTCGCAACAGCTGCATGGCTTTCTCCGGCGATAGGACACCGATCCTGCCCCTTGGCAGCGGTGCGCGTTGCTGCCTATAAACGCAAATGAGAATTACTCGCAATTATGGAGGTTCTGTAATGCTGCAAAGATCCACTCCCTCAGCCATGTCGGACCTCGCCTCCCTGCGCACGGTGATGACCGGCGCCTTCGGCATGGTTCTGGCCAACATGGCCTCGACCCAGGAAGCCCGGGCGCAGTCGGCCCCGGAGGCCCCGACAATGCTGCCGACCCTGCCCGTGGAAGGCGACGCGACCTCCTCCGGCTACCAGGCCACGACCCCTTCGCTTACCAGGCTGACCCAGCCTCTGCTCGACACGCCGCAATCGATCAATGTGATCCCGCAGCAGCTCATGCAGGACCAGGGCGTCACCACCGTGCGCGACGCGCTGCGCAACGTGCCCGGCATCAGCCTCGGCGCGGGAGAGGCCGGCGCCCAGGGCGACAACCTGACGATCCGCGGATTCACCGCGCGCAACGATTTCTACCTGGACGGCATGCGCGATTTCGGCAGCTATTATCGCGATCCGTTCAATCTGCAGCAGATCGACGTGCTGAAGGGGCCGGCCTCCGTGCTGTTCGGCCGCGGCTCCACCGGCGGCGTGGTCAACCAGGTCAGCAAGCAGCCGCAGCTCGCCCCGATCACCGCCGGAACGATCGTGCTGGGCACGGACGCGACCTATCGCGTCACCGCCGACATGAACCGCGCGATCGAGGGGCTGGACGGTGCCGCAGTGCGGCTTAATTTCATGGGCAACCTGAACGGCATCGCCGATCGGTCCTCGACCGAGTACCGCCGCCTCGGCTTCGCCCCCTCGGTCGCCTTCGGCCTCGGCACCGATACAAGGGTGTTCATCAACTACTTCTACCAGCAATCCTACGACACGCCGGATTACGGCCTGCCCTGGCTGTACGCGTCGCCGGCGCCGGTGAACCGCAACATCTTCTACGGCTTCTCGCAGAGCGACTACCTGCGCACGCTGGTGAATGTCGGCACGGTCACCCTGCAGCACGACTTCAACGACAGCATCACGATCAGCAACAAGAGCCGCTACGCCAGCTATCACCGCGACGGCCGGATCACCGAGCCGCAGATCGTCTATGGCTCCAATGTCAGCCCCAATACGCCGCTGACGCAGCTGACGATCCGCCGCGCCATGATCGCGGTGGCCAGCCAGGAAACCTTCCTGCAGAACCAGACGGATCTGACCGCGCGGGTCAATACCGGGCCGCTAGAACACATTATCGTCGCCGGCGCCGAGGTCGGACAGGAAACCTCGAACCCGACCCGCACCGGCTACCTGAACGTCCCCGGCGCCAGCCTGCTGTATCCGAACTCCGCCACGGCGTTCACCGCGCCGTCGTTCTACCAGACCGTCATCACCAACACGTCGAACATGTATGCGCTGTATCTGATCGACACCATCAAGCTGGGAGACAAATGGGAGCTTACCGGCGGCATTCGCTACGACCAGTTCAACACCACCTACAAGCAGATCGTCGCTCCCGCGGCCAACCTGACCAATGATGCGGGCATGACGAGCTACCGCGCGGCGCTCACCTACAAGCCCGCCGCCAATGGCAGCATCTATTTCGCCTTCGGCACGTCCTTCAATCCCTCGGCCGAATCGCTGTCGCTGGCGAGCTCGAGCTCACAGCTCGCACCGGAGGAGAACATCACCTACGAGGTCGGCACGAAATGGAACGTGCTGAATGAACGCCTGACGCTGACCGGCGCCGTATTCCAGATCGAGAAGAACAACGCGCGCGTCCCGGATCCGAACAATTCGGCGTTCAACATCCTCGGCGGCAATCAGCGCGTGCGGGGCTTCGAGATCGGCGTCGCCGGGCACATAACGGATGCGTGGCAGGTTTACGCCGGCTACGCCTTCCTCGACGGCGTGGTCGTCTCCTCGACATTGGCCAACACCGTCGGCCAGCCTCTCGCCAACACGCCGCAGAACACGTTCAGCATCTGGAACTCCTACAACCTCCCCTGGCACGACATCGAGATCGGCGGCGGCGTGCAATATGTGGGCGAACGCATCGCCAGCTCCACGCCGAACACCACCACCAACCGGATCGAGGTGGCGGCCGGCTACTACACGCTCCAGCTGATGGCCAAGATGCCCATCCGCCCCGGCGTGGATCTGCAGCTCAACGGCAACAACCTCACCAACGTCAAGTATTACGACCTGCTGCACCCCAGCCATGTCGTCCCCGGCAGCGGCGCGTCCGGCGTGATGACGCTCAGCTTCAAATTCTAGCGGACGGCGAGACCAGGTGCTCCTGCAACTACCCGACATCCTCTCCGCCGCGCAGGTCGCCACCTGCCGGCGGGAACTGGACGCCGCCGAATGGGCGGATGGCCGCGTCACCGCGGGCCACCAGGCCGTGCATGTGAAGCGCAACGCGCAGCTGCCGGAACGCCATCCCGCAGCGCTGCGCCTCGGCGAGATGATCGTCGGCGTGCTGGAGCGCTCGCCCGGCTTCATTTCCGCCGCGCTGCCGCTGAAGGTGTTCCCGCCGATCTTCAACCGCTATGCCGAGGGCGAGGGCTTCGGCACCCATATCGACACCGCCATCCGCCAGGTGCCGGGCACGCCGCACCGGGTGCGCACCGACCTGTCGGCGACGCTGTTCCTCAGCGAACCACAGGACTACGACGGCGGCGAGCTCGTCATCGAGGATACCTACGGCGCGCACGGCGTAAAGCTTCCGGCCGGCTCCATGGTGCTCTACCCCGCCAGCAGCCTGCACCGCGTCACCCCGGTCACAGGCGGCACGCGCATCGCGGCGATCTTCTGGGTCCAGAGCATGGTGCGCGACGATACCCGGCGCAGCCTGCTCTACGACCTCGACGTCGCGATCCAGCAGCTGACGCCCCAGACAGCGGCGGCATCGCCGGCCGATCCCGCGCTGGTGCGCCTGACCGGCGTCTACCACAACCTGCTGCGCCAATGGGCGGATGCGTAGGCCATGATCCTGCGCTCGCTGCGAAGCCTGCATCGCTGGCTGGGCCTGCTGCTGCTGCTGCCGCTGGTCGTGCAGGGCGTCAGCGGCGCGGTGCTCACCCTGGAACCGCCGCTGCGCACCACCTTCGCCACCGCCACCACCCCCGGCGAGGCCGCCCCGATCAACGCGATCCTCGCCGCCGCGCGCGAAGCGGTGGCGGCCGATCTGCGCCCCACCCGCTATCTGCCGCCGCCCGCCCCGGCCCGGGCGGCGGAGATCTGGTTCACCTCCCCGGGCCGGACCTCCGGGCGCGAGGCGATGATCCTGCGCATCGATCCGGTGACGCTGGCGCCGCTCGGCCCGGCGCAGCCCTCCGGCGGCGTCCTCGAATGGATCCGCCGGCTGCACACGAATTTCCTGGTGCCCGACCTCGGCGGCCGGGCGATCGTCGGATGGGTCGGCGTGGGCCTGGTGATCCTCTCGCTGATCGGCATTCCCCTCTGGTGGCCGAAGCCGGGACAATGGCGCGAGGCGTTCACCATCGCCCCCGCTGCCCGCGGCGTCCGCTTCCAGCGCCGGCTGCACGGCGCGGCCGGCATCTGGACGCTCACTTTGCTGCTGCTGACCAGCACCACGGGCGCGGTACTGGGCTTTCCGCAGACAATCCGCGCAGCACTCGGCCTGCCGGCGGGCGGCCCGCCCCGCCAGGCCCGCATCGCCCCGCAAACGCCGCCGCTGCTGTTCGACCTGGACGCCGCCGCCGCCCTGGCGCGCAACGCGGCGCCGGGAAAGGAGCTGCGGGGCATGGTCCTGCCGGCGGGCGCGGCCGATCCGATCCGGATATTCCTCGCCCCGCCCGCCCGGGAAGGCGCCGTCAGCGCCACCACGGTCACGGTCGACGCCGGCGCGTCGCAGGTGATCGCGGTGCAGGGCCCCGGCGCGATGGGCACGGCCGACATGGCGCTCCGCTGGATGCATGATTTGCACGAAGGCCAGGGGCTGGGCCTGCTCTGGCGGGCCCTCACCTTCGCCACCGGCCTGGCGCTGCCGCTGATGGCGGTTACCGGCGCAACCATGTGGCTGCTCCGCCGCCGCAACCGAAACCGTATCGAGCTCGCCCGCCGCGCCGCGCTGCAGGGCGGATCATGACCGACATCCGCAGGAGATCCCCATGCCGACGCTAGCCCAGCTGCCGCCGCCCGACCTCACGCCGTGGCACATGATCCTGGCCGCCGACACCATCGTGAAGCTGGTGATGGGCATCCTCGCCGCCGCCTCGGTCGCCACCTGGACCATCCTGGTCAGCAAGTCGATCGAGCTGTCGGCCGCCCGGCGCCAGCTGCGCGCGGCCATGGCGGCCGGACGGGAGGCGCCGACGCTCGAAGCCTTCGCCGCCCTGCTGTCCCCGGCATCGCGCCGCATCGCCGGGCTGCTGGAAGTGGCGGCGGGCGAATTGCGCCTCTCCGACACGCTGCCGCCGGACGGCACCAAGGAACGCATCGCCCAGCAATTGCAGCGCGCCGACGCGGCGATGGTGCGCGCCATGTCGCGCGGCACCGGCATACTGGCGACGATCGGCTCCTGCGCGCCCTTCATCGGTCTGTTCGGCACGGTCTGGGGCATCATGAACAGCTTCGTCGGCATATCCCGGATGCAGACCACCAACCTGGCGGTGGTCGCTCCCGGCATCGCCGAGGCGCTGCTGGCAACCGCCATGGGCCTCGTCGCCGCCATCCCCGCCGTCATCATCTACAACGGCTTCTCCCGCGCCATCGCCGGACATCGCGCCCTGCTCGGCGATCTCTCGACGATGATCTGGAGCCTGGCGTCCCGCGACCTCGACCGGCGCCATGCCGCCGGCTGGCAGGATCCGCGTCCGGCCCGCCTGCGCACGGTCGCGGAATAGCCCCGATGGCCTTCCATCTGGGAGAGCAGGGCGAGGAGATGCACGAGACGCACGACATCAACGTGACGCCGTTCATCGACGTCATCCTGGTGCTGCTGATCATCTTCATGGTGGCGGCGCCGCTCGCCACGGTGGACATTCCCGTCGATCTGCCGGCCGCGCAGGCGGTGCCGCAGCCGCGTCCGGACAAGCCGCTGTTCCTCACGCTGCGCGCCGATCACGCGCTGCTGCTGGGTGAGGCGCCGGTGGAACGCGAAGCCGTGGGCCCGGCGCTCGATGCCGCCAGCGGCGCGGACCGCACCCAGCGCGTGTTCCTGCGCGCCGACCGTTCGGTCAGCTACGGCGAGATGATGGAGGTGATGAACCTCCTGCGCGGCACCGGCTATCTGAAAATCGCCCTGGTCGGGCTGGAGAGCGTGCCCTCCCCATGAGCCTCTCCTTGGCAACCGGCGGAAGCGCGCCGGCCGAGCGCCACCCCGCCAGACGGGACGCGGCCAGATGGGGCGCCAGCCTGGCCTTCGTGCTGATATCCCATGGCTGCGCCGGCTGGCTGCTGCTGCGCCAGGCGTCTATGCCGGTGCCGGAAGCGGCGCCGCCCGCGGTGATCCTGGACCTGGCCCCGGCGGAACCGGCCCCCCAGCCCGAGCCCGCGCCCGAACCCGCACCCGAGGCCGCCCCCCCTGCCCCGGCCCAACCCGCCGCGGAAGCGACGCCGCCCGAGCCTGCACCACCAGAGCCTGCGCCACCGGAACCGACCCCACCGGAGCCGCAGCCGCCGGAACCCCCGCCCCTCGATCCCCCGCCGCCCGAACCTCAGCCGGCCGAGGCCGCCATCGAGACGCCGCCGCCGCCCCCGCCGCCGAAGCGCCCGCCCCCCCGGCCGGCACCGCCCAGGCCCCGGCAGGTGCAGCCCAAGGCCGCGCCGGCTCCCGCCGCCGAGGCGCCGCCCGCCGAAGCCGCTCCGACCGCGGCCGCAACTCCCGCCCACCGGGAAGCCTCGGCCGCGGCGACGCAATCCTGGCAAGGCCGGCTGCAGGCGCATCTGGCCCGGTTCAAGCGATATCCGGCCGAAGCCCGGATGCGCCATCACGAAGGCACCCCCGTCGTGCGCTTCGTCATGACGCGGACCGGGCGCGTGCTGTCCTTCCGGCTGGAGCAGGGATCCGGGCATGAATTGCTGGATCAGGAGGCCGTGGCGCTGATCGAGCGGGCACAGCCCTTGCCGCCCTTGCCCGAGGAACTTCCGCAGGCAACCATCGAGCTGGTGCTGCCGCTGCGCTTTCAGCTTCGCTGAGCGCGGGGAGGAGAGAAGGCAGCAAGGCCGGGCTCTGCCCGGACCCGCCAAAGGGCAGTCGCCCTTTGGAAACCCATTTTATCCGGTGCGGGCGCCCGACACAGGCAACCTCCCCCACAACAAAAAGCGCCATCGCTGCACGTGCAGCGATGGCGCTCTTGCATGGGGGTATCCCGACGGAACCGTCCGGAGAGTTCCAGGGGGTGGTCGTCCCGCGCCCCCGAACCTCCGGTCTGCGCCGCCTACAGCGCCAGCTTGAACCAGCCGCCGATGGTGCCGACGAGGCCCCGGCGGAAGGACAGCACGCACAGCATGAAGATCGCGCCCTGCGTCACCGTCACCCAGGCGCCGAACTGCGCCAGGTAGTTCTCCATCGCCGTCACCACCAGCGCGCCGGCCACCGGTCCGAAGATCGTGCCGAGGCCGCCCAGCAGCGTCATCAGCACCACCTCGCCGGACATCGAATAATGCACGTCCGTCAGGGTGGCGATGCCGAACACCAGCGCCTTGGTGCCGCCGGCGACGCCGGCGAGCGTGCATGGACAGCACGAAGGCGATCAGCTTGTAGTCGTCGGTGCGGTAGCCGAGCGAGGTGGCGCGCGGCTCGTTCTCGCGGATCGCCTTCAGCACCTGGCCGAACGGCGAATGGACGATGCGGTGGATCAGCAGGAAGCCGGCCAGGAACACGAAGGCGACCACCCAGTAGATCGCTCATGTCGTTGTCGAGCGGGATGATGCCGAACAGCGACCCGCGGGGAACCTGCTGGATGCCGTCCTCGCCGCCGGTGAACGGCGCCTGCAGGCAGAAGAAGTAGACCATCTGCGCCAGCGCCAGGGTGATCATGGCGAAGTAGATGCCCTGCCGGCGGATCGCCAGCCAGCCCAGCACCAGACCCAGCGAGCCGCCCGTCAGCGCCGCCCAGCAGGATGGCGACCTCCGCCGACACGCCCCAATGCTTCATCGCCCAGGCGGACAGGTAGCTGCCCATGCCGAAGAACGCGGCATGGCCGAAGGACAGCAGCCCGACATAGCCGATCAGCAGATTGAAGGCGCAGGCGAACAGCGCGAAGCACAGCACCTTCATCAGGAACACGGGGTAGAGGACGAACGGGCAGAGCACGACCAGCGCGACCATCACCACGAAGGCGATCGCCTGCGTTCGCGTGAAACCGAGCATATCAGGCGGCCTTTCCGAACAAGCCGCGCGGCCTTGTCAGCAGCACGATCACCATCACCAAGAACACCACGGTGGCCGAGGCCTGCGGGTAGAACACTTTGGTCAGCCCCTCGACGATGCCCAGCGCGAAGCCGGTCAGGATCGAGCCCATGATCGAGCCCATGCCGCCGATCACCACCACGGCGAACACCGTGTTGATGAAGTTGGACCCCATGTTCGGGTTCACCGAGTAGATCGGCGCCGCCAGCACGCCGGCGAACGCGGCCAGCGCGACGCCGCCGCGCATAGGTCAGCGTGATCAGCCGCGGCACGTTCACGCCGAAGGCCTGCACCAGCGGCGCGTTCTCGGTCGCGGCGCGCAGCGTGGCGCCGAGCGAGGTCTTTTCGATCACCGCCCAGGTGGCGATGCAGACCACCAGCGCCGCGACCACCACCCAGCCGCGATAGTTCGGCATGAACATGAAGCCCAGATTGGTCGCGCCCTGCAGCGCCTCGGGGATGCGGTACGGCATGCCGGAGCTGCCGTAGGCGTTGCGGAACAGCCCTTCGACCACCAGCGCCAGGCCGAAGGTCAGCAGCAGGCCGTAGAGGTGGTCGAGCTTGTACAGCCGGCTGATCACGGTCTTTTCCAGCAGCAGCCCGAACGCGCCGACGATCAGCGGCGACAGGATCAGCGCCGGAAAATAGCCGATGCCGAGATAGTTCAAGCAGCATCCAGGACGACGAAGGCGCCCATCATGAACAACGCGCCGTGGGCGAAGTTGATGATGTTGAGCATGCCGAAGATGACCGCGAGGCCCAGCGACAGCATCGCGTAGAAGGCGCCGTTGATCAGGCCCAGCAGAAGCTGGCCGAACAACAGCGGGCCGGGAATGCCGAAGATCATGAACATGGAAACGGGTCCGGTCGAAGTTGTATAGACGAGGTGGAGATCAGGCCTTCACGAACGGGCAATGGCCCTCGGCCAGCGGGCGAAAGGCCTCGTCGCCGGGGGTGGTGGCGATCAGCTTGTAGTAGTCCCACGGCCCCTTGCTTTCGGCGGGCTGCTTGACCTCGAACAGGAAGGCCGGAACGAGATTGCGGCCGTCCTCGCGGATCGTGGTCTTGCCGAAGCAGTCGTCGTCGACCGGCATCTTCTTCATCCGGTTGACCGTGGCGACGCCATCGTGCTTGGCCTGCGCCGCGCCCATGTCGGCGCACGGTCTTCAGGTAGTGCAGCGTGCGCCGAGTAGCAGCCGGCATGGATCATGTTCGGCCAGTTGTTCGGCGTCTTCGGCTTCACCCGGTTGGTGAAGGCGCGGGTGCGGTCGTTCAGGTCCCAGTAGAAGCTTTCCGTCAGGTTCAGCCCCTTGGCGGTATCGAGGCCCGAGCGCATGCACGTCGGTGATGAACATCAGCAGGGCGGCGAGCTTCATCGACTTGTTGATGCCGAACTCGTTCGCCTGCTTGATCGATGTTCACGGTGTCGCCGCCGGCGTTGGCCAGGCCCAGCACCTTTGCGCCGCGACGACTTGCGCCTGCACCAGGAACGAGGAGAAATCGGTGGTGCCGGGGAACGGATACGGCGCCGAGCCCAGCACCTTGCCGCCGGCCGCCTTCACCAGTGTCGAGGTGTCCGCCTGCAGCTGCTTGCCGAAGGCGTAGTCGGCGGTGAGGAAGTACCAGCTATCGCCGCCGGCCTTCACCATCGCGCCGCCGGTGGACTTCGCCAGCATGTAGGTGTCGTAGCACCAATGGACGAAGTTCGGCGAGCACTGCTCGCCCGGTCAGCGCCGCGGAAGCGGCGCCGACGTTCAGGTACACCTTGTTCTTCTCGCGCACGACCGACTGCAGCGCCAGCGCGACCGAGGAGGTGGGCACGTCGAGCAGCATGTCGACGCCGTCGCGGTCGAACCACTGGCGCGCGAGCGCCACCGCCAGATCCGGCTTGTTCTGGTGATCGGCGGAGATCGACCTCGACGTTCAAGCCCTTGGCGGCGAACTCCTCCACCGCCTGCTTGGCGCAGATCACCGAGGTCGCGCCGCCGGTGTTCTGTAGGGCCCGGACTGGTCGTTCAGCACGCCGATCTTGATCGTCGGCGTGCCTTGCGCGCGGGCGCGCAGGATCGGCAGCGTGGCGGAAGCGGCGGCGGCCCCGAGCAGGGCGCGGCGGCGAATGGTCATGGGATCCCCCTGTTCTAGGTTGCGACGAGCGGGCAGCCGCCCTTGTCGAGCGGGCGGAACGCCTGATCGGCCGGCGTCGTGGCGAGCAGCTTGTAGTAGTCCCACGGCCCCTTGCTCTCGGCCGGGGTTTTCACTTCCCACAGATAGGCCGGATGCAGCACCCGGCCGTCGGCGCGGATGCTGCCCTTGCCGAAGCAATCGTCGTCGGTGGGGATCGCCTTCATCTTGGCGACCGTGGCCGCACCGTCTGGCCTTGGCCTCGGCCACGCCCATCGCCTCGACCGTCTTCAGGTAGTGCAGCGTGCGCGGAGTAGGTGCCGGCCTGCACCATGCTCGGGCGGATGCCCGGCGCCTTCGGCGCCAGCCGGTTGGAGAAGGCGCGCGTGCGGTCGTTCAGGTCCCAGTAGAAACTATCGGTCAGCACGATGCCCTTGGCGACGGCCAGCCCCAGCGCGTGCACGTCGGTGATGAACACCAGCAGCCCGGCCAGCTTCATCTTGATGCCGAATTCCTGCGCCTGCTTGATCGTGTTGATCGTGTCGGTGCCGGCATTCGCCATGCCCAGCACCTTGGCGCCGGAAGCCTGCGCCTGGATCAGCAGGGAGGAGAAATCCGTCGTGCCCGGGAACGGATAGGCGATGCTGCCGAGCACCTTGCCGCCGGCGGCAGTGATGAAGCCGGTGGTGTCGCGCTGCAGCGCATGGCCGAAGGCATAGTCGGCGGTGATGAAGAACCAGCTGTCGCCGCCCGCGCCGACCATCGCGCCGCCGGTGGACTTCGCCAGCATGTAGGTATCGTACACCCAGTGGATGGTGTTGGCGTTGCACTGCGTCCCGGTCAGGTCCGAGGTCGCCGCGCCGCAGTTCAGGTAGACCTTGTTCTTCTCTTTCGCGACCCCGGCCACCGCCAGCGCCACGGCGGAGTTCGCCACCTCGACGATCATGTCCACGCCGTCGCGGTCGAACCATTGCCGGGCGACGGAGGCGCCGACATCGGGCTTGTTCTGATGGTCGGCGGAGACGATCTCGACATGCAGCCCCTTGGCGGCGACGCCGAAATCCTCCAGCGCCTGGCGCACGCAGGAGATCGCGACCGGGCCGGCGAGGTCCTTGTAGGGGCCGGACAGATCGGTCAGGCAGCCGATCTTCACCGTCGCCGCCTGGGCGCGGGCGGGGGATCCGGCCGCCAGCAGGGGCATTGCCGTCAGGCCGGCACCAGCCGAGAGTAGGCTGCGTCGGCCAATTGCTCGCTGCTTGTTCATTGCCTGGATCCCCCCTGGTGAACGCGCCGAGGCCGCCGCGGCCCCGGTCACATACGAAACGTCAAACGCCGAGATATTCGTGCAGCTTGTCCATGTTGGCCTCGAGCTGGTGGTTCGGGATCATGTCGATCACCTTGCCATGCTCCATCACGTAGTGGCGGTCCGCGACCGTGGCGGCGAAGCGGAAATTCTGCTCGACCAGCAGCACGGTGAAGCCGCGCTGCTTGATCTCGCGGATCGTGCGGCCGATCTGCTGCACGATCACCGGCGCCAGACCCTCGGTCGGCTCGTCCAGCAGCAGCAGCTTCGCGCCGGTCCGCAGGATGCGCGCGATCGCCAGCATCTGCTGCTCGCCGCCCGACAGCTTGGTGCCCTGGGCGGTGTTGGCGCGTTCCTTGAGATTGGGGAACAGGGTGAAGATCTCGTCGATCGTCAGCCCGCCCGGCGCCACCACCGGCGGCAGCATCAGGTTCTCGGTCACCGACAGCGAGCCGAAGATGCCGCGCTCCTCCGGGCAGATGGCGATGCCGGCGCGGGCGATCATGTTGGACGCCAGGTCGATGGTCTCGGCGCCGCGGAAGCGGATGCTGCCCTCGCGCCGGGGCACCAGGCCCATGATCGACTTCATGGTCGTGGTCTTGCCGGCACCGTTGCGGCCCAGCAACGTAACCACCTCGCCCTCGCGCACCTCGAAATCCACCCCGTGCAGGATGTGGCTCTCGCCGTACCAGGAGTTGAGGTCTTTGATTTCAAGCATGATGGATCTCAGACATGTTCGGAGCCCAGATAAGCGGCGATGACGGCGGGATTGGCCGACACGGTGGCGTAGTCGCCCTCGGCCAGGATGGTGCCGCGGGTCAGCACCGTGATGGTGTCGCAGAGGCCCTCCACCACCGAAAGGTTGTGCTCGACCATCAGGATGGTGCGTCCCGCGCGAATGCGCTTGATCAGCTCCACGATGCGGTCGACGTCCTCGTGCGCCATGCCCGCGGTGGGCTCGTCGAGCAGCATCATCTCCGGCTCGAGCGCCAGCGTGGTGGCGATCTCCAGCGCGCGCTTTCGCCCGTAGGACAATTCCCCCGCCGTCGTCTCGGCGTAGCCGGTCAGGCCGACGTCGAACAGCAGCTCGCGGGCGCGGTCGTCGTACTGGCTGAGCACGGCTTCGGAGCGCCAGAAATCGAACGACGCCCCCCGCGCGCGCTGCAGCGCCAGGCGCACGTTCTCGAGCGCGCTCAGATGCGGGAACACCGCCGAGATCTGGAAGCTGCGCACCAGCCCCAGGCGGGCGACCTGCGCCGGCTTCATGCCGGTGATGTCGCGCCCCTTGAACTTGATGGTTCCCCGCGTCGGCTGCAGGAACTTGGTGAGCATGTTGAAGCACGTGGTCTTGCCCGCGCCATTCGGCCCGATCAGGGCATGAATGGTGCCGGTCTGCACACGCAGCGCAACCTCGTTTACGGCTACAAAGCCTTGGAACTCACGGGTCAGACCCGCGGTTTCCAGGATGATATCTGACACCCCGGACGCCCCCTATTTTCGATTGAGAGCGCTGAGTTGCATATCGCGCGGGCCGGCGCAAGATTGCTGCGCAAGATTATTTCCGTTGCCCGGCCGACTCCGGGCGTTCTCCATCGATACAGAAGGTCACCACAACCCGATGAGCATTCCCTGATGCGACTGCGCAGCCTCCTGTTCGCGCCCGGAGACTCCGCGCGCAAGATCGAAAAAGCCATGGCTTCCGCGGCGGACGCGGTGATCCTCGACCTCGAGGACAGCGTCGCCGCCTCGGTCAAGGAAGCCACCCGTCCGGCGGTCGCCGCCGCGGTGCGGGCGAATCGCGGCCGCGACGTCATCGTCCGGGTCAATCCGCGCGGCACGCCCTGGTACCTGGGCGACCTCGCGGCGGTGATCCCCGCCGCCCCCGGCGCGGTCCTGCTGCCGAAATGCACCGGTGCCGAGGATCTGCGCGCGCTCGATCATCACATGGAAGCGATGGAGGCCGCCGCCGGCCTGCAGATCGGCAGCATCCAGGTGATCGCCCTGGTGACCGAGACCGCGCCGTCGCTGTTCACTTTGGGCGAATACGCCGGCGTGGCGGAGCGATTGATCGCGCTCGGATTCGGCGCCGAGGACATCTCCGGCGACCTCGGCGTGCCCCCGCGCCGGGCGGACGGCGCCTATCCGGCGCCGATCGTGGCGGCGCGGGCCGCGACGCTGGCGGCCGCCGCCGCCGCCGGGATCGTGGCGATCGACACCCCCTGGCCGGATTTCCGCGATCCCGCCGGCCTGCGCGCCGAATCGGAGAACGCGGTCGCCGACGGTTTCGTCGGCAAGTTCCTGATCCACCCCGACCAGATCGAGATCACCAACGCGGTGTTCAGCCCCTCGGCCGAGCAGGTGGCCTGGGCCACGAGGGTGCGCGACGCCTTCGCCGCCAACCCGGATGCCGGTGTGTTCGCGCTGGACGGCAAGATGATCGACCGGCCGCATTTTCGCCTCGCCAACCGCATCCTGACGGCCGCGGGCGCAGCCGGCAATTAACGGCCAGCGCAGCCGGCCAGTAACGGCGACCGGGCGGCGGTTAAAGGTTAAGCGCAGGTAAAGAAGGTAAATAGCGGGTAAAGTAAGCTCCGCCCCGTGGCTAAAGTTAACGCCACCGGGCGGCGCTGCCTGTATACAGCGGCGATGCATCGCCGTTCCGCCCCGTCGCGTCCCCCCCGTCGCGCCTGCCTGCCGCCGTCCCGTTCATGGCCCCCGCCAATGGCTAGCCGGACCCGTTTCGCGGCGGCAGGATTGCTGCCGATATTCCTGGCAGCCTGCGATCCGGGGCCGATGCAGCGCATTCCCGCGCCCGATGTGCCCGGGGACTGGCGCACCCTGCCCGCCTCCACCCAGCCGGTCTGGCCGAACCAGACCTGGTGGGAGGGCTTCAACTCGCCGGACCTGAACCAGCTGATCACCGAGGCGGAGGCCAGCAATTTCAGCATCGCCGCCGCGGTGGCGCGCATCCGCCAGGCCGACGCGCAGCTGCGCATCGCCGGCGCCCCCCTGCTGCCCAGCGTCGGCGCCACCGCCGATGCCAGCTGGCAGCGGGTGAAGCGCAGCAGCTTCAGCTTCAACTCGAACGGCACGGTCATCTCCGGCGGCGGCTCGCCCTATTCCGATGTCCGCGCCTACAGCGCCGGGCTGAACGCCGCCTATGAATTCGATTTCTGGGGCCACAACCAGGCATTGCAGCAGGCGGCGGCCGATACCGCCCTGTTCAGCCGGTTCGACCGCGACACCGTGGCGCTCGGCATCGTCACCAGCGTCGCCGGCACCTGGTTCAACGCGCTCGGCGCCAACGACCGGGTGCAGGTGGCGGAGAGCAACCTGGCAACATCCGAGCAGGTGCTGGCCGCCTTCCGCGCCCGGGTGGAGGCCGGCACCGCCACGGCGCTGGACGTCTCCCAGCAGGCGGCACTGGTGACCGGCATCCGCGCCACGTTGCCCGGCCTGCGCAGCCAGCGCGACCAGGCGGTCATCGGCCTCGGCATCCTGATCGGCCAGCCCCCGGTCGCGGTCACGGCGAAGCCGGGCACGCTGGACAAGCTGTCGCTGCCCCCGCTCGCGCCCGGGCTGCCGGTCGACCTGCTGGCCCGAAGGCCGGACGTGGCCGCGGCCGAGGCGCAGCTGGCCGCCGCCGGGGCCAATGTCGCGGCGGCGCGGGCGGCGTTCTTCCCCACCGTGCAGCTCAGCCTGTCCGGCACCTTCCAGAGTGCCGCCATCGGCTCGCTGTTCGGCCCCGGCGCAGCACTCGCCAGCCTGGCCGGCAGCGTGGCCCAGCCGATCTTCGACGCCGGCAATCTGCGCGGCCAGCTGGAACAGGCCAAGGGCCGCCAGGACGAGCTGCTGGCCGATTACCGCAACGCCATCCTGCAGGCCTTCACCGACGTGGACAACGCGCTGACCGCCTATCAATACGCCACCGAGCAGGAACGCCTGCAGCTTCAGGCCGTCGACACCGCCCGCCGCTCGGCCGACATCGCCCGCGCCCAGCAGATCGCCGGCACCGTCGACATCCTGACGGTGCTGAACCTGCAGACCACGCTGTTCAACGCCCAGGATACCCTGGCCCAGGTGCGCCTGACGCGGTTCCAGGCCCTGCTGTCGCTCTACAAGGCGATGGGCGGCGGCTGGGCCAATGCCGACACCACGCCGCCGGTGCTGGTGCCCGGCCGGTTCGAGGGCGGCGTCGCGCTGCCGGTCGGGGGCAATGTGCGATGAACGCCCGCTCCCACCCCCACCCCCCTGCCCAAAACACCGGATTCCCCCGCCCGAACCGCCATTATGCCATGATCCATTGGCACCGTTGCCGCGCGCCCCGATATCTGCGCCTGCGCGCCTTGCCGCACCGAGCCCGAGGAGCCTGACTGCATGGATGCTGTAACCGAGCCGAGGTTACGCGAGCCGCCGACGCAACGGCCCCCGGCGAAGCGCCGCCTGCGCGGCCGGCTGGGCATGGCCGCGCTGTCGCTGCTGGTGATCGCCGGCGTCGGCGCCGCCTACTGGTACCGCCCCGCCGCCGGCCCCGACGCCGCCCGCAGCCGCGCCAGGACCGAGGCGATCCCGGTGCTGGCCGCGACCGCGCAGAAGGCCGACGTGCCGATCTACCTCGACGGGCTCGGCACCGTGCAGGCCTTCCAGACCGTCACCGTCAAGCCGCAGGTGGACGGCAAGCTGATCGAGATGAACTTCACCGAGGGCCAGGACGTGAAGGCCGGCGACGTGCTGGCCAAGATCGATCCCGCCACCTACCAGGCCGCGCTCGACCAGGCGCTCGGCAAGCTGGCGCAGGACCAGGCGACGCTGGCCAATGCGCGCGTCGATCTGGTGCGCTACCAGAAGCTGGCCGCCACCGCCTACACCTCGGCGCAGCAATCCGACACCCAGAAGGCGCTGGTGGCGCAGCTGGAAGCGCAGATGCGCCAGGACCAGGCGCAGATCGACAATGCCCGCGCCCAGCTCGGCTACACCACGCTGACCGCCCCGATCGACGGGCGCACCGGCATCCGCCAGGTGGATGCCGGCAACATCGTGCACGCCTCGGACACCACCGGCGTCGTCGTCATCACCACGCTGAAGCCGATCTCCGTGGTCTTCACCCTGCCCCAGCAGACCCTGCCGCAGGTCGCCAGGGCCATGCAGGCCGGCAGCCCCTCGGTGCTGGCGACCACCCAGAACGCCGGTGCCCAGAGTGGCGCACCCGGGGGCGGGACGCCGCTCGACCGCGGCACGCTGGCGGTGCTGGACAACCAGGTCGATCCCGCCACCGGCACGATCAAGCTCAAGGCCACCTTCCCCAACCCGGACCTGAAGCTCTGGCCGGGCGGCTTCGTCGGCGTGCGGCTGCGCGTGGACACCGCGCATGACGCCATCACCGTGCCGGACGCGGCGGTCCAGCGCGGCCCGCGCGGCAGCTACCTCTATGTCATCGGCGCCGACGACACCGTGACCCGTCGCGAGGTGACCGTCGGCCACGAGGACGCGCAGGCCGCCATCATCACCGACGGGCTGAAGGAGGGCGAGCGCGTGGTCACCGACGGCGCCTCGCGGCTGAGCGAGGGCACGAAGATCCGCGTCACCGAACCCGCGGCTTCCAGCCCGCCCGGCAACGCCACCGCCGCGCCGGGCACCGGCCAGCGCCGGTCCCGCCCGCCGCAGAACCAGCCGCAGAACCAGGCGTCGCCGAACCAGTCACAGAACTAGCCGGGAGCGGGTCCGATCGGCATCTCCGACATCTTCATCGCCCGGCCGATCGCCACCTGGCTGCTGGCGATCGCGATCCTGCTGGCAGGCGCGCTCGGCTACCGCTCGCTGCCGGTGTCGGCGCTGCCGCAGGTGGATTTCCCGACCATCCAGGTGACCACCCAGCTGCCCGGCGCCAGCCCGGAGACGGTGGCGCCGCTGATCACCGCGTCGCTGGAACGCCAGTTCGGCCAGATCCCGGCGCTGGCGACGATGACCTCGCAATCCAGCGAGGGCACCAGCCAGATCACCCTGCAGTTCGAGCTGAACCGCAGCATGGACGCCGCCGCCCAGGACGTGCAGGCGGCGATCAACGCCGCCGCCGGCACGCTGCCGGTCACGCTTCCCTATCCGCCGGTCTACGCCAAGGTGAACCCGGCCGACGCGCCGATCCTGACCCTGGCGCTGACCTCCGACACCCTGCCGATCGACAAGGTCAGCGACGCCGCCGACACGCTGCTGCAACCCAAGCTCAGCCAGATCGACGGCGTCGGCAAGGTCACCGTGCAGGGCGGCCTGCGCCCGGCGGTGCGCGTGCGCGTCGATCCCGCGCGCCTCGCCGCCTATGGGCTGGCGATGGAGGACGTGCGCAGCGCGGTCGCCGCAGCCAACGTCAACGGCGCCAAGGGCGGCTTCGACGGCGCCGCGCCAGGCGGTCTCGCTCGGCGCCAACGACCAGCTGGTCACGCCGGACGCCTATCGCGACCTGGTCATCGCCTGGCGCAACGGCGCGCCGGTGCGCCTGTCCGCAGTCGGCTCGGTGGTCGGCGGGGTGGAGAACAACCGCGTGGCGGCGTGGTACAAGAAGGACCCCGCCGCCATCATGGACATCCAGCGCCAGCCCGGCGCCAACATCGTGGAGACGGTGGACCGGGTGAAGGCGGCGCTGCCGGCGCTGCAGCGCGCCATGCCCGCCGGCATCCAACTGTCCATCGTCACCGACCGGACCGAGACCATCCGCGCCTCCGTCACCGACGTGCAGCACACGCTGATCCTGTCGGTGGCGCTGGTGGTCGGCGTCATCTTCCTGTTCCTGCGCACCCTGCGCGCCACCTTCATCCCCGCGGTCGCCTTGCCGCTGTCGCTGATCGGCACGTTCGGCATCATGGCGCTGCTCGGCTACGGGCTCGACAACCTCTCGCTGATGGCGCTGACCGTCGCCACCGGCTTCGTCGTCGACGACGCCATCGTGATGATCGAGAACGTCGTCCGCCACATCGAGCTCGGCGAGAAGCCGCTGGCCGCCGCCTACAAGGGCGCGCGGCAGATCGGCTTCACCATCGTGTCGCTGACCGTCTCGCTGATCGCGGTGTTCATCCCGCTGCTGTTCATGACCGGCGTGGTCGGGCGGCTGTTCAAGGAATTCGCCGTCACGCTCTCCATCGCCGTCGTGGTCTCGGCCGTGGTGTCGCTGACCCTGACGCCGATGATGTGCGGACGGCTGCTGCGCCCGGCCGAGGAAGAGCGCCCCGGCGCCGTCGCCCGCGCCGCCGAACGCGGCTTCGCCGCCCTGCTCGCGCTCTACCGCCGCACGCTGTCGGTCACCTTGCGCCACGAGACGCTGATGCTGCTGGTCGCCGCCGCCACGCTGGGCGGCACCATCTGGCTCTATCTGATCGTGCCCAAGGGCTTCCTGCCGCAGCAGGACACCGGCGTGATCGCGGCGGTGACGGAAGCCTCGCAAAGCGTCTCCATCCCGCGCCTCGGGGAATTGCAGGCGCGGGTCGCCGACATCGTCGCCGCCGATCCCGCCGTCGCCGGCGTGGTCTCCTTCATCGGCGCCGGCACGATCAACGCCAGCGCCAATGCCGGGCGGCTGACCATCGCGCTGAAGCCGATCCACGACCGCGACCCCGCCCCGGTGGTGACCGCGCGGCTGCAGCAGGCCATCGCCGGCGTGCCCGGCATCTCCGCCTTCTTCCAGCCGGTGCAGGACATCCAGATCGGCACCCGCCTCAGCCGCACCCAGTTCCAGTACACGCTGGTGGACACCGACCCGGCGGAGCTGGCGGAATGGGGCCCGAAGCTGCTGGCGAAGCTGCAATCGCTGCCGGAGCTCGCCAACGTCGCCTCCGACCAGCAGAATGCCGGCTTCCGCGCCTATATCCGCGTGGACCGCGACGCGGCGATGCGCCTCGGCGTCTCCATGCAGGCGATCTCGGACACGCTGTACGACGGTTTCGGCCAGCGCCAGATCTCCACCATCTTCGGCCAGGCCAACCAGTATCGCGTGATACTGGAAGCCGATCCCGCCTGGCAGGCCGATCCGTCGAAGCTGCTGCTGCTGCGCGTGCCCGGCACCGGCGGCGCGCAGGTGCCGCTCTCGGCCATCGCGCGGATCGAGCGGTCGATCGCCCCCCTGGTGGTGACGCACCAGGAGCAGTTCCCCTCCGTCACCCTCAGCTTCGACCTCGCCCCGGGCGTCTCGCTCGGCCAGGGCGTCGCCGCGGTGGCGGCGGCGGAGCGGCAGATCGGCATGCCCGGCACCATCTCCGGCAGCTACTCCGGCGACGCGGCGGAGTTCCAGCGCTCGCTGGCCGCCGAGCCCTGGCTGATCCTGGCGGCGGTGGTGGTGATCTACATCGTCCTCGGCGTGCTCTACGAAAGCTGGATCCACCCGCTCACGATCCTCTCCACCCTGCCCTCGGCCGGCATCGGCGCGCTGCTGGCGCTGATGCTGTGCGGGCAGGATCTGTCCCTGGTGGCGCTGGTCGGCGTCGTGCTGCTGATGGGCATCGTCAAGAAGAACGCCATCATGATGATCGACTTCGCCATCGAGGCGGAGCGCACGCGCGGCATCTCGCCGGAGGCGGCGATCGAGGAAGCCTGCCTGCTGCGCTTCCGCCCGATCATGATGACCACGATGGCGGCCCTGCTCGGCGCCGTGCCGCTGGTGATCGGCCACGGCGCGGGCTGGGAGCTGCGCTACCCGCTCGGCGTCACCATCATCGGCGGCCTGCTGCTGAGCCAGATGCTGACCTTGTACACCACGCCGGCGATCTACCTGGCGCTGGAACGGCTGCGGCTGCGCTTCTCCGGGCCGAGCGGGGCCGAGCCGAAGCCGGTTCCGGCGGAATAGAGGATGGGCTTCTCCGCCCCCTTCATCGCCCGGCCGGTCGCGACCATCCTGCTGTCGCTCGGGCTGCTGCTGTCGGGCATCGTCGCCTACCGCTTCCTGCCGATCTCCCCGCTGCCCAGCGTGGACATTCCCACCATCGTGGTGTTCGCGGCCCGGCCGGGCGCGGATCCGGAGACGATGGCCAACTCCATCGCAGCACCGCTGGAACGCCGGCTGGGGGAGATCGGCGGCGTCACCGAGCTGACCTCGGTCAGCAGCATCGGCTCCACCGCCATCGTCATCCAGTTCGACATCGACCGCAGCATCGACGGTGCGGCGCATGACGTGCAGGCGGCGATCAACGCCGCGACGTCGGACCTGCCGTCGGACCTGCCGACCCGGCCGTACTACCGCAAGATCAACCCGGCCGACACGCCGATCCTTACCCTGGCGCTGACCTCGGACACGCTCAGCACCGCGGCGATCTACGATGCGGTGGACACCATCCTGGCGCAGCGCCTGTCGCAGGTGGAGGGTGTCGCGCAGGTGGTGATCAACGGCGCCGAGAAGCCGGCGGTGCGGGTGCAGCTCGACCCCGCCCGGCTCACCGCCGCGGGCCTGGCAGCGCAGGATGTCTACACCGCGATCCGCGGCGCCAACGTGCTGCAGCCGAATGGCGGCTTCGAGGGGCCGGAGCGGGCGGAGATCATCGGCCTGAACGGGCAGATATCGCAGGCCTCGGACTACGCGCCGCTGGTGCTGAAATCCTCCGCCGGCGCGGTGATCCGGCTGTCGGACGTCGCCACCGTGATCAACGGCACCGCCAATTCCCGCCTCGCGGCCTGGAGCGGCAAGCAGCCGGCGATCCTGCTCAGCATCTCCAAGACCTCCGACGCCAACGCCATCGACACCGCCGACGGCGTGCGCGAGCTGCTGCCGCAACTGCTGTCCTGGATGCCGCCCGACATCAAGACCGAAGTGCTGATCGACCGCACCACCACGATCCGCGCCAGCGTGGCGGACATCCAGATCACCCTGCTGATCGCGGTGGCGCTGGTGCTGGTGGTGGTGTTCGTGTTCATGCGCCGGCTGATGCCGACGCTGGCCGCCGCCGCGACGGTGCCGCTGTCGCTGTGCGGCACCGCTCGCCGGGATGTGGTTCCTGGGCTATTCGCTGGATAATTTCTCGCTGATGGCGCTCACCATCTCGGTCGGCTTCGTGATCGACGACGCCATCGTGATGATCGAGAACATCATCCGCCACATGGAAAAGGGCGCGACGCCGCTGCAGGCCGCCCTGGCCGGCTCGCGCCAGATCGGCTTCACGGTGATGTCGATCAGCATCTCGCTGGTCGCCGTGTTCATCCCGCTGCTGTTCATGGGCGGCATCCTCGGCCGGCTGTTCCACGAATTCGCCATGACCCTGACCATGGCGATCGGCATTTCCGCGCTCGTCTCCCTGACCCTGACGCCGATGATCTGCGGCCGCTTCATCCAGGCGGCGCCCCTCCCGCCCACCGGCGCCTGGGGCCGCATCGACCGGGCGGTGGAGCGCGTGCTGGCGGCGATCCAGCGCGGCTACGCGCGCAGCCTGGACTGGGCGCTGCTGCATCGCTGGTTCATGCTGCTGCTGACGCTCGCCAGCATCGCGCTGACCGTGCGGCTCTACACCGCGGTGCCCAAGGGCTTCCTGCCGCTGCAGGATACCGGGTTGCTGATGGGCAGCACGCTGGCCTCGCCGGACGTGTCGTTCAAGGCGATGACGGAGCGCCAGCGCGCCGTGGTGGACGTGCTGCTGGCCGACCCCGCGATCGCCGGCGTCGGCTCCACGGTCGGCGTCTCCCAGGGCTGGTCGTCGCTGAACCGCGGCACGCTGTTCATCGGCCTCAAGCCGCTGGCCGAGCGCGGCATCAGCTCCGAGCAGGTGATCGCCCGGCTGCGCCCGAAGCTGGCCCAGGTCAGCGGGGTGCAGACCTTCCTGTTCTCGGCGCAGGACCTGCGCGGCGGCGGGCGCACCGGCGGCGCGCAGTACCAGTTCGCCATGATCTCGGAGGACCTCGGCGGAGCTGCGCAGCTGGACGCTGAAGCTGGAGGACAGGCTGAAACAGACCGAGGGCATCACCGACGTCACCAGCGACCAGGACCGCGCCGCGCCGCAGGCTCAACGTGGTGATCGACCGCGACGCGGCGGCCCGGCTCGGCGTCTCCGTGACCGGCATCGACAACGCGCTGAACAACGCCTACTCGCAGCGGCAGATCTCGACGATCTACACCGACCGCAACCAGTACCGCGTGGTGCTGGAGATCGATCCCAGGCTGCAGACCGACCCGGCCCTGCTCAACCGCCTCTATGTCGCCAGCAGTTCCGGCCAGCAGGTGCCGATCTCCGCGGTGGCGCATTTCGAGCGTGCCACCGCGCCGCTGGCGGTGCGCCACCAGGGGCAGTTCCCGGCCTCGACCCTGAGCTTCAACCTGGCCGAGGGCATGGCGCTGGGCGACGCCGTGAGCGCGGTGGAAGCGGCCGCGGCGGAATTGCGCATGCCGCCGGAAATCCGCACCGAGTTCGCCGGCAACGCGCAGTATCTGCAGAAATCGCTGGCCTCCCAGCCGCTGCTGATCGGGGCGGCGCTGGTCTCGATCTACATCGTGCTCGGCGTGCTGTACGAAAGCCTGATCCAGCCGATCACCATCCTGTCGACGCTGCCCTCGGCCGGGCTGGGCGCGCTGCTGGCGCTGCTGATCACCGGCACCGACCTGTCGATCATGGGCATCATCGGCATCATCCTGCTGATGGGCATCGTCAAGAAGAACGCCATCATGATGGTGGATTTCGCGCTGGAGGCGCAGCGCGACCACGCCATGACGGCCGAGCAGGCGATCCGCGAGGCCTGCCTGGAGCGCTTCCGCCCGATCATCATGACCACGCTCGCCGCCCTGCTCGGCGCGCTGCCGCTGGCGTTCGCCTTCGGCACCGGCGCGGAGCTGCGCCGCCCGCTCGGCATCGCCATCGTCGGCGGGCTGATCGTCTCGCAGATGCTGACGCTCTACACCACGCCGGTGGTCTATCTGGCGATGGAACGCCTGGCCGGCCGACGCCGCCGGCGGCTCATCCGGCGCGGCGCACGGCAGCTTGCAGTGAAGCGCGACTCCGCGACTCGCGCCGGCTTCAGCCGGTGCCCTGGTCTCCGCCGTCGGCGCGGCGTACAGCCGGGCCGACGTGCTCCAGGCCGCGTCGTGCCAGCGCCAGATGAGAGAACGCCCTGCGGGAAATTGCCCAGCAGGCGCAGGCCGCGCGGATCGTATTCCTCCGCCAGCAGGCCGACATCGTTGCGCAGCGCCAGCAGCCGCTCGAACAGCGCCCGCGCCTCGTCGTGGCGGTCCCTGCAGCGACCATCACTCGACCAGCCAGAAGCTGCAGGCCAGGAACACGCCCTCGCCGCCGGCGGCAGCCCGTCCTCGCCCTCCTCGGTGCGGTAGCGCAGCAGCAGCCCGCCTTCCATCAGCTCCCGCTCGACCGCGGCGACCGTGCCGGCGATGCGGGGATCGTCGGCCGGCAGGAAGCCGGTCAGCGGCAGCAGCAGCAGGCTGGCATCCAGCGCCTGGCCGCCGAAGCTCTGCACGAAGCTGTTCCTGCCGGCATCGTAGCCCTCGCGCAGCACGGTCGCGTGGATCCGCGTCGCGCAGCGCCCGCCAGCCCGCCACCGGGCCGGGCAGGCCGAATTCCCCGGCGCCGGCGATGGCGCGGTCGAACGCGACCCAGGCCATGACCTTGGAATGGGTGAAATGCCGCCGTCCGCCGCGCACCTCCCAGATGCCCTCGTCCGGCTGCGCCCAGATCGTCTCCAGCTGCGCCAGCAGCGCGCATTGCAGCTCCCAGACATCGCCACCTGGCCGGCAGGCCGGCGCGGGCGCGCCAGCAGCAGCGTGTCCATCAGCTCGCCGAACACGTCGATCTGCAACTGCCCGGCAGCGCCGTTGCCGATGCGCACGGGGCGCGCGCCCTGATAGCCGGGCAGCCAGTCGGCCTCCCATTCGGCCAGCCGCCGCTCCCCGGCCAGGCCGTAGATGCTGTGCACCTGCGCGGCGCTGCCGGCGATGGCGCGCAGCAGCCAGTCGCGCCAGGCGGCCGCCTCGGCGACGGAGCCGGCGCGCAGCAGGGAACGCACGGTCAGCGCGGAGTCGCGCAGCCAGCAGAACCGGTAATCCCAGTTGCGCGTCCCGCCCGGGCGCTCCGGCAGCGACGTGGTGGGCGCGGCGATGATGCCGCCGGTCGGCGCATAGGTCATCGCCTTCAGCGTGACCAGGGAGCGCGAGGCCGCCTCCCCCCACGAATCCGCTCGGATGGCAGGCGGGCGCCATCGCGTCCAGAACGCCATCGTGCGCGCCAACTCGGCATCCGCGTCCACCGCGTCCGGCGGCGGCAAATGGGAGGCGCCATGCGACAGCACGAAGGCCACATGCTCCCCGGCGGCGACGGCGAATTCCGCTTCGGTGGCCGGTCCCTCGGCGTGCAGCCTGGTGCCGGCCCGCAGCACGACCCGGTCCGGTCCCGCCACCGCGGCGATGCCGGAGCCGTCCGCCAGCACGCTCATGCGCGGGATCGACGCGCCGTACTCGAAGCGCAGCATCAGCCGCATGCGCAGGCGAACCCGCCCGCCGCGCCCCTCGACGATGCGGATCAGCGACGGCGCGACGCTGCCGGCCGCCAGGAAATCGATCACCGCCACGCTGCCCTCGGCGGTCTCGAACAGGGTCTCCAGGATCAGCGTGCCGGCGCTGTAGCGGCGGCTGACGCGCAGCAGCGGCGCCGCCGGGGCGATCCGCCAGCTGCCGTGCTCGTCGGTGCCCAGCAGCGCCGCCAAACAGGCGGGGCTGTCGAAACGCGGCCAGCACAGCCAGTCGACGCTACCGGCGCGGCTGACCAGCGCCGCGCTGCGGCAATCGCCCAGCAGGGCGTAGTCGGCGATATCCGGTTGGATCAGCCAGCCCGCCCGTAGGCGCGACCCTGATTGGCCGGGCAGGAGCAGGCGCTGCCGGAGGGACCGGGCGGCTGCAGCGGGCAGCTATAGGGCCCGGCGTAGCAGGTGGCCGCATAGCGCGGGGGCGGCGCCACGTAGAACGGCTGCGGCGCGTACACCACCGGCGGCGGAGCATAGTAGACCGGCGGCGGGGCATAGATGGGCGGCCCGAAATACAGCGGCGGGGCCACGCCGACCCACACGCCGCCACGCCACCAGGCCTGTGCCGGAGACGGCGAAACCACGCCGGACAAAGCCGCGAACGCCAGGGCGACCACAGCAAGACGACGGAACAAGGATGCGATCTTCATGAGCGGAACCTCGCACGGGATTGATTTCAGAACTATGACCAACGTCCGTTACCCGCAAGACTCTGTTGTATGTCTCATTTGTAAAGTTGCCGGGATGCGGCGCCGAAGCCGCTCGCCGCTCAGCTCCCGGCCAGCCAGTTGCGCATCAGCGCATTGACCCGCCCCGGCGCCTCCATCGGCGGCAGATGCCCGCAACCCTCGATCACCTCCAGCCTGGCGCCGGGAATGCCGGCGGCGATCTCCTCGGCCAGCGCCGGCGGGGTGAGCTGGTCGCCCGCCCCGACTGCGACCAGGGTCGGCACCTGGATCCGCGCCAGGCCGCCCCGGCTGTCCGGCCGGTGCAGGATCGCCGCCTGCTGGCGCAGGAACGCGTCCCGCCCGACCCGCGCCGCCATCGCCGACACCTCCGCGCCCAGAGCTTTATCACTGGGTTGGGCTGCGTCGCCCAGCCGGTCCGGATGCAGCAGATTGGGCAGCATCCGCGGCGCCACGCCATGGAACCGCCCCGACCGCGACAGCATCATCAGCGCCCGCCGGCGCCGCGCCTGCAATTCGGTATCCGCCCGTGCGGAGGTGTCCATCAGCAGCAGCCGGCTCACCCGTTCCGGCGCCCGGCGCAGCAGCGCGAAGGCCACGTAGCCGCCCATCGACAGCGCCGCGACCGCGAAACGCTCCGGCATCGCCGCCAGCGCGCGGTCCGCCATGGCCTCCAGCCGGTCGTCCTGCGTGAGGTCGGCAACGACGGGATGGGCGAGATCGGCGAGCGCTTCGATCTGGTCGCGCCATAGTCGCGCATCGCAAAGCAGGCCGGGCAGCAGCAGAACGTGGGTCATAACCTCTTGTATGCAGCCCGGGAAACACCGCCAAGCTTGACTTTCCCGCGTTTCGCCTAGATATCCCCAACACGCGTGAAAGCCTGGGATGCGCAGCGAGCGCACAGGACTTGGTGTCGCGTCGCACGCATCGGCGCGTGACTGAACGCCGACATTCATCTGGGACCAGCATTTGACCGAAACCACGACCGCCCCGGCGGAACCGACTGCCCTCGACCCTGCCGAGGCGGGGATAGCCGCGCCGGCCACCGAAGTGCCGCCTGAAGTGACCGAAGTCACGGCGCAGGCGAGCGAGGCCGCGCCCAGGGAAACGGCCCCCGACGCGCCGGCCGACCAGCCGCAATCCGACCAGCCACAGGATGCGCAGCCCGAGCCCGAAGCGGCCGCCACCCCTGAGGCAGAGGAAACCGCCCTCGAGTCCGAGCCCGAGCCCGCCGAACCGGCAGTGCTACCGGAGGAACCGCCCCGCCCGCTCTTCGCCGATCTCGGCCTGTCCGAGCCGGTGCTGCGCGCCATCGAGGACATGGGCTACCGCCATCCGACGCCGATCCAGGAACAGGCCATTCCCTATCGTGCTGATGGGCCGCGACGTGCTGGGCACGGCGCAGACCGGCACCGGCAAGACCGCCGGCTTCACGCTGCCGATGCTCGACATCCTGTCCGGCTCCCGCGCCCGCGCCCGCATGCCGCGCAGCCTGATCCTGGAGCCGACGCGCGAACTGGCGCTGCAGGTCGCCGAAAACTTCGTCATGTACGGCAAGTACCTGAAGCTGACGCACGCGCTGATCATCGGCGGCGAGAGCATGTCCGACCAGAAGGACGTGCTGATGCGCGGCGTCGACGTGCTGATCGCCACGCCCGGCCGGCTGATCGACATGTTCGAGCGCGGCGGCATCCTGCTGACCGACGCCAAGCTGCTGGTGATCGACGAAGCCGACCGGATGCTGGACATGGGCTTCATCCCCGATGTCGAGCGCATCGTCGCCATGCTGCCGAAGAACCGGCAGACGCTGTTCTTCTGCGCCACCCTGGCGCCCGGAGATCAAGCCGCCTGGCCGATGCAGTTCCTGCCGAACCCGAAGGAGATCTCGGTCTCCCGCTCCGCCTCGGTCGCGACCACCATCACCGAGGGCCTGGCGCTGGTGGCCGAGCACGACAAGCGCGAGGCGCTGCGCCGGCTGATCCGCACCCAGAACGTGCAGAACGCGCTGATCTTCTGCAACCGCAAGGTCGATGTCGACATCCTCTACAAGTCGCTGACGAAGCATAAGTTCAGCGTCGGCGCGCTGCACGGCGACATGGCGCAGACCGTGCGCTTCGCCACGCTGGAGAAATTCAAGGCCGGCGACCTGAAGCTGCTGGTGCTGCAGCGACGTCGCCGCGCGCGGCATCGACATCGGCGGCCTGTCGCATGTGTTCAATTTCGACGTGCCGCACCATGCCGAGGATTACGTCCACCGCATCGGCCGCACCGGCCGCGCCGGGCTGGAGGGCGCACGCCTTCACCATCGCCGCGCCGACCGACCGGCTGGCGGTGGAGGCGATCGAGAAGCTGACCGGCAACCCGATCCCGCCGATCGTGGTGGAGGGGCTCGATCCGGTCGACTGGGCCGAGGACGATGGCCGCCGGCGTGGCCGCGGCGGCGCGCGCGGCAAGCCCGCCGCCCGTGGCCGGACCGAGAAGCCCCCCGCGAAAGCTCCGGCAAAGTCCGACGCCGAACGCCCGGCGAAAGCCGCGCCGAAGCGCGCCCCCAAGGCCGAGCCGGATGGTGAGGCACCGCCGAAGGCGCCGCGCACCCGCGCGCCGCGCGCCTCGCGCGCCAAGGCGGAGGTCGCGCCCGAAATCGCCGCCGCCCCCGAAGCCGCTCCCCAGGCGGCCCCGGAAGCCGCCCGCCGCGGCCCCACCCGCGACCGCGAGCCCTCCCGCGACCGTGAACCGTCCCGGGACCGGGATCGGGACCGCAACGCCCCGCGCCGCGACTCCCGCCGGCGCGACGACGATCTCGGCCCCTCCGTCGTCGGCTTCGGCGACGACGTGCCCTCCTTCATGCTGATCAGCGCCCGCTCCCGCCACCACGCGGCGCCGGAGCCGGATTTGTCGGAAACAGAGCTGCCGGACGTCACGGTGGTCGAGGACGAGGAGACCCAGGCATGAACGTCGTCACCCAGGCCGCTTCCCATCCCGCCGCCAAGAGCCATTTCACCCCCTTCGCCTGGGACGACGCGCTGCGCCTCGACGACCAGCTGACCGAGGACGAGCGGGCCATCCGCGACGCCGCCCGCGCCTATTGCCAGGACAAGCTTTTCCCGCGCGTGCTGCTGGCCAATCGCCACGAGACATTCGATCGCGAGATCATGAACGAGATGGGCGAGATGGGCTTCCTCGGCGCCACGCATCGAGGGCTATGGCTGCGCCGGCGTCGGCTACGCCGCCTACGGCCTGATCGCGCGCGAGGTCGAGCGCGTGGACAGCGGCTATCGCAGCGCCTTCTCCGTGCAGTCCAGCGCTGGTGATGTATCCGATCTACGCTGTTCGGCTCGGACGCGCAGAAGGAGAAATACCTGCCGAAGCTGGCGCGCGGCGAGCTGGTCGGCTGCTTCGGCCTGACCGAGCCCGATGCCGGCTCCGACCCCGCCTCCATGCGCTCGCGCGCCAAGGCGGTGGATGGCGGCTTTTTGCTCAATGGCTCGAAGACCTGGATCACCAACTCGCCGATCGCCGACGTTCTGCTCGTCTGGGCCAAGGACGACGCCGGCGACATCCGCGGCTTCATCCTCGAAAAGGGCATGAAGGGCCTGACCGCGCCGAAGATCGAGGGCAAGTTTTCGCTGCGCGCCTCCATCACCGGCATGATCATGATGTCAGGACGTGTTCGTGCCGGCCGAGAACATGCTGCCGACGTGAAGGGCCTGCGCGGCCCGTTCTCCTGCCTCAACAACGCCCGCTACGGCATCGCCTGGGGCGCGCTGGGGGCTGCCGAGTTCTGCTGGCAGGCGGCGCGCGACTACACGCATGCAGCGCATGATGTTCGGCCGCCCGCTGGCCGCCACGCAGCTGATCCAGAAGAAGCTGGCGGACATGCAGACCGAGATCACCCTCGGCCTGCAGGCGGTGCTGCGCGCTCGGCCGGCTGATGGACGAGCACAACGCCGCGCCGGAGATGATCAGCCTGGTCAAGCGCAACTCCTGCGGCAAGGCGCTCGACATCGCCCGGACCGCGCGCGACATGCATGGCGGCAACGGCATCGCCGACGAGTACCACGTGATCCGCCACGTCATGAACCTGGAAGCGGTGAACACCTACGAGGGCACGCACGACGTGCACGCGCTGATCCTCGGCCGCGCGCAGACCGGCCTGTCCGCGTTTGGCGCCTGAACCAATTGGCGCCTGAATCACCGGCACCTGAATCACTGGCGCATGAACAACCGGCGGGCCCGGTGCGCATCACGCGCATCGGCGCCGACGGCGACGGGGTAGCCTCGGACGCGGACGGCAGGGCGCTGTATGTGCCCTTCACCCTGCCCGGCGAAAGCGTGCGAACCGCCCGCGCTTCCAAACGCGGCGAGGGCTTTGCCGCGGTCGCCGAGGCCATCCTGGAACCCAGCGCCGACCGCGTAACGCCCCCGTGCCCGCATTTCCTGCATTGCGGCGGCTGCGCCCTGCAGCACTGGCGCGACGAGCCGTACATCGCCTGGAAATCCGGCCTGCTGGCAGCCGCCCTGCACCGCGCCGGCTACGCCGATGCCACGCCCGCGGCCCCCGTCCGCACCCTGCCCGGCCGCCGCCGGCGGGTGGATCTGGCGCTGCGCCGGGTGCAGGGCGGCGTCGAGGTCGGGCTGCACCAGTCGCGCGGGGCGGAGATCGTCGACCTCACCGCCTGCACCGTGCTCGACCCCGCCATCGCCGCGCTGATCGCCCCGCTGCGGGCGCTGCTGAGCGGCATCTCCGCGCTGCGGCGCGAGGGCTCGGGCATCGTCAACCTGCTCGACAGCGGCCCCGACCTGCTGCTGCGCACCGACGCCACGCCCAGCCTGGCCGATCGCAACAAGCTCACCGAATTCGCCCGGGCGCACGACCTGCCGCGCGTCAGCTGGGCGCTCAACGCCGGCGAGACCGAGTCGATCTGCGCGCTGCGCCCCGCCACCACGTCGCTGTCGGGCGTGCCGGTCGCCCCGCCGCCCGGCGCCTTCCTGCAGGCGGCCGCCTCGGCCGAGGCGGCCATCGTCGCCGCCGTCATCGCCGGCCTGCCCGGCAAGCGCACCGCGAAATCCCGCGTCGCCGAACTCTATGCCGGCTGCGGCACGCTCACCTTCGCGCTCGCCCCGCATATGCGCGTCGCCGCCTATGAAGGCGACCTGCCCGCCTTCAACGCGCTGCGCCAGGCCGCGAACCAGTCCGGCCTCGCCGGCCGGGTGGAAACCACCCGCCGCGACCTCACCCGCCAGCCGCTCTCGGCCAAGGAACTGTCTGCGTTCGCCGCGGTGGTGCTCGACCCCCCGCACGCCGGCGCGCCGGAGCAGATCGGCCAGATCGCGGCTTCCGGCATCGGCCGGGTGATCTATGTCAGCTGCAACCCCGCCGCTCTGGCGCGCGACGCCAGGCTGCTGCACGGCGCCGGCTACCGCCTGCTGTCGGCGACGCCGATCGACCAGTTCCTCTGGTCCGCCCGGCTGGAAAGCGTCTGCGTGTTCTCGCGGGAACGCCGCTAACCGCCGGCGAACAGCGCCGGATTGGGATTGGCGGCAAACGGGTTGGCAATCGTCACCCCGCCCGAGACGAAGCCGTCCTGCATATCCTCGCTCAGCAGAAACCGGCATTCGGCCTCGGCCGCCGCCGTCAGAATGACGCTGTCCCAAATGCCAAGGCGATGATCCACGGCCAGGTCCATCGCGCGCAGCAGCACCGCCGGCGAGGTCTCGATCAGCGCGAACGCTTCCCGCCAACCAAGGATCGCCGTTCGGGCCGCACCGGCATCCCTGCCGGCCTTGCGGGTCAGGACGTGGAACAGCTCGCCCAACACCTGCGCCGGAATGACGATTTCCGCGGCCGCCAGGGACTCGAGAGCGGCCAAGGCCGACGTCTGCCGCTCCGCCCCGTTCACCCCTTCGGCATAGACCAGGATGTTGGTGTCGAGCGCGATGCGCAACGTCACCGCTCGTAGAGCTCGTCGCGGCTCCAGCTTCCCGCATCGATCGCCGGCTGGGCGCGCAGCCGCGCCATCAACCGCGCGCGTGCCTGTAGCGCCGCGTCTTCCTGTCCCGAGCGCACGGGACCAATCCTCGCCACGGCGTGGCCATGGGAGGTGATGACATAACTCTTGCCCTCCCGAACCTCCCGCAACAATCTGGAGAAGGAACGGTTGGCCTCTGCCGCCTGAATGATCGTGTCCATGGATCGAAGATTAGTCTATCATGTAGTGAAAATCACTACATATCCTGCGGACAGCCTATACGTGAAAACTCTCCCCGCAGCCGCACCGCCCCTTCTCGTTCGGGTTGGTGAAGGTGAAGCCGCTGGTCAGGTTCTTCTCCTCGTAGTCCATCACGGTGCCGATCAGGAACAGCGAGGCCTTGCGGTCCACCAGAACGGTCAGGTCCTTGTCCTTCACCACCTCGTCGGTCGGCGCCGGTTCATCGACCCAGGACATGTCATAGGACATGCCCGAGCAGCCCTTGGTCTTCACCCCGATGCGCAGCAGCTTGCCCTGCTCACCGTTCGCATGTCCCTGGGCATAAAGCCGGGCCAGGCGTTCGGCCGCCGCGTCGGTCAGTGTCATCAGCGGCGGCAAGGCGCGGCGCGGACGGACGGTGCCAGAGGGAGTGGAATTCGTCGTGCTCATGGCGATATCGACCTCAGAACATGTTCAACGAAAGACGGGCTTCTTCGCTCATCCGGCTCGGATCCCACGGCGGATCCCAGACGGTCTCGACCTCGCAGGACGCGACGCCGGGAACGGCCAGTACGGCCTGCTGCACCATCTCCGGCAGTTCCTGCGCGCTCGGGCAGGCCGGCGCGGTCAGCGTCATCTCCACCTTCACCCGGCCATCGTCATGGATATCGATGGCGTAGATCAGGCCGAGTTCATAGATATTCACCGGAATTTCCGGATCGTAGACGGTGGCGATCGCGGCGATCACGCCATCCTCGGTCGGCTTCGGCTCGGCCGAACCTTCCGGCGTCCAGGCCCCATGCGTGCCGGATGCGTGTGCGCCAGCCATGGGCGTCCCGCCCGTCTCCGGCGGTGTCAGATCATTCACTGCTGGCCTCCTTCTCGCCGTCCAGCGCCGCCACCAGCGCATGCCAGGGCAAAGTCGCGCATTTCACCCGCGACGGGTATTCGTGCACGCCCGACAGCGGCTTCAGCCGCTCCATCGCCGGCTCCAGCGCCGGCGCGCAGTCCGGGCATTCCCCGCTGCGCGCCATCCGCTCGAAACCCGTGAACAGCTCACGCACCGCATCGGCCCGCAGCCCGGCCACGGTCTCCACCATCAAATCGGCCGAGGCGATGCTGATCGCGCAGCCGCGCGCCTCGAACCCGGTCTCGGCGATCGCGCCGTCCGGATCATACGCGACCCAGACCTGCACCCGGTCGCCGCACATCGGGTTGTCGCCCTTGGCGGTGGCGTCGAATGTCTTCAGCCGGCGCATATGCACGGGCTTGCGGCCATGCTGCAGGATCACGTCCTGATAGAGATCGCGCAGATCGTCGAACATCAGGTGAAGAACTCCCGCACCCGCACCAGCGTGTCGGCCAGGAGATCGATCTCCTCCACGGTGGTGTAGATCCCGAAGCTCGCCCGCGCCGTGCTGTCCAGGCCCAGCCGGCGCATCAGCGGCTCGGCGCAATGCTGCCCGGCGCGAACCGCGATGCCCTGCCGGTCCAGCAGGGTGGCGATGTCGTGGGCGTGCGCCTTGTCCAGAGTGAAGGAAACCACGCCGCCGCGGTCCTGCGCCCGGCCGATCACGTTCACGCCCTCCACCGCCGCCAAGCCGCGCCAGCGCATGCTCGGTCAGCCGGGACTCATGCGCCGCGATGGCGTCGAAGCCGATCGCCTGCACCCAGTCGATCGCCGCCTTCAGCCCGATGCCCTCGATGATCTGCGGCGTGCCGGCCTCGAACTTGTGCGGCACCTCGGCCCAGGTGGAGCGCTCATAGGTTACCGAGGAAATCATGTCCCCGCCGCCCAGGAACGGCGGCATGGCCTCCAGCAATTCGCGCTTGCCGTACAGCACGCCGATCCCCGTGGGGCCATACAGCTTGTGCCCGGTGAACACGTAGAAATCGCAATCCAGCGCCTGCACGTCCACGCGCCGGTGCACCACGGCCTGGGAGCCGTCCAGCATCACCTTGGCGCCATGCGCATGCGCGGTGCGCACGATCTGCTCGGCCGGGGTGTAGGTGCCCAGCACGTTGGACATATGCGTCATCGCCACCAGGCCGACCTTGCCGTCCGCCAGCAGCGCCTCGTAGGCGGCCATGTTCAGCTCGCCGGCATCGGTGATGTCGGCCACCCGCAGCTCGATGCCATGCGCGTCGCGCAGCATCTGCCAGGGCACGATGTTGGAATGATGCTCCATGCCGGAGATCAGCACCGCCTGGCCGGGCTTCAGCATGGCGCGGCCGTAGCTGTGCGCCAGCAGGTTGATCGCCCCGGTGGTGTTGCCAGCGAACACGATCTCCGAGCGATCGGCCGCGTTCAGCAATCCCTGCGCCGCGTCGCGCGCGGCCTCGTAGGCCTCGGTGGTGCGCTCGCTCATCCAGTGCAGGCCGCGATGGACATTGGCGTACTGCGTCTCCATCGCCTGCACCATCGCCGAGATCACCGCGCGCGGCTTCTGCGCCGATGCCGCGCTGTCCAGGAACACCAGCGGCTTGCCGCGCACCGTCTGCGTCAGGATCGGAAACTGCGCGCGGATCGCGGCCACATCCAGCGCGGCGCCGTCAAACTTCGGACGAATATCCACGTTCATGCCGCTTCCCTTTCCCACCACTGCGCCACCGACCGCTCCAGTGCCGCACGGAAACCCTCATCCGCAACCGTGTCCAGCGCCTCGGTCAGGAAGGCGCGCACCAGGATCGCCCGCGCCTCCGCCTCCGGCACGCCACGCGAACGCAGATAGAAGATCTGCCCGCGATCCAACTCGCCCACGGTCGCGCCGTGGCTGCATTTCACGTCGTCGGCAAAGATCTCCAGCTCCGGCTTGCAGTCGATCTCGGCTTCCCGGCTCAGCAGCAGCGCCTGGTTCATCTGATAGCCGTCGGTCTTCTGCGCGATACGCGCGACCTCGATCTTGCCCTGGAACACCCCGCGCGAGCGCCCGGCCAGCACGTTCTTCACCGTCTGGCGGGACGCGCAGCCCGGCGCGTCATGGCTCACCACCGTGGTGATGTCGGCATGCTGCGACCCGCTGAGCAACTGCGCGCCGTTCAGATGCAGCATCGCCCCGGCGCCGACCAGCCGCGCATGGATCTCTGCGCGCGCCAGCTTTGCCCCCAGATTGAGCGCGAAGGCGTCATAGGTGCCGCGCGCGGCGACCTCGACATACGAGGTCGAGACATGAAACGATCCCGCCGCCTCGTCCTGCAGGCGCACATGCGTCAGATGCGCGTCCTCGCCGACATGGATCTCGCTCACCGCGTTATGCAGGTAACTGCCATCGCCGGTGGAAATCTCCAGCACCCGCAGCGCCGCGCCCTTGCCCAGCCGGATCGCATGGCGCGGATGGAAGGCGATGCTGCGCCCATGCCCCTCGCCCGCCAGGCTGACCAGCTGCAGCATGCCGCCGTCGACGCCGTCGGGCACCGCGATCACCGCGCCGTCTTCCGCCAGCATCGTGTTCAGCGCCACCAGGTTGTCCCGGTCCGGCCGGCTCAGCGTGCCGAAATCCGCCGCCTCGGCAAATCTCCGCACCGTGAAACGATCCGGCAGCTCCGACAGATCCGCCCGCAAGCGCCCGTCCACGAACACCAGCCGGGGCGCGTTCACCGCCGGCAGCCGCGCCAGCGCCGCCGGCGTATCGTCGAGCTGCGTCAGCGGCTCGTTGAACGCCATCTCGGCCAGCGGGCGCAGCGTGGTGTATTTCCATGCCTCCGCCCGGCGCCCGGAGGTTCCGCCGGGAATGCCGTTGGCGCGGAACAGCTCCGCCGCCGCCGCGCGCAGCGCGGGATCGCCGGGCAGCCGCGCCTTCAGCCCCTCGAAACGGGCCAGGAATCCGGCTGTGCCTGCGGGGGAAATCGCGTTCATGCCGCCTCTGCCACCACGCCGGCATAGCCGTTGGCTTCCAGCTCCAGCGCCAGCTCCGGTCCGCCGGAACGGATGATCCGCCCGCCCGCCAGCACATGCACGCGGTCCGGCACGATGTAGTCCAGCAGGCGCTGGTAATGCGTGATGATCAGCGCCGAGAAATCCGGCGCACGCAGCGCATTGACGCCCTCGGCGACGATCTTCAGCGCGTCGATATCCAGCCCGCTATCGGTCTCGTCCAGGATCGCCAGCGAAGGCCGCAGGATCGCCATCTGCAGCACCTCGTTGCGCTTCTTCTCGCCGCCGGAGAAGCCCACGTTCACGTTCCGCTTCAGCATGTCGTCGGGCATCGACAGACGCTTCATCGCGGCCCGCGCCAGCTTCAGGAACTGCACCGCGTCCAGCTCCGCCTCGCCGCGCGCGCGCCGCTGCGCATTCAGCGCGGTGCGCAGGAAATTGGCATTGTTGACGCCGGGCAGTTCCACCGGATACTGGAACGCCAGGAACAATCCCGCCGCCGCGCGCGCCTCCGGCTCCATCGCCAGCAGATCCTGCCCGTCATACTCCACGCTGCCCGATGTCACGGCGTAGTCGTCGCGCCCGGACAGCACATAGGACAGCGTGGACTTGCCGGACCCGTTCGGCCCCATGATCGCATGGATCTCGCCCGTCGGCACAACCAGATCGATCCCGTTCAGGATCGGCTTGTCCTCGACCGCGGCGGCCAGGCCGCTTATCTTCAGCATGCTTCGAATTCCTTATCCAACCGAGCCTTCAAGGCTCACGGCGAGCAGCTTCTGCGCCTCCACCGCGAACTCCATCGGCAATTCCTTCAACACTTCCTTGCAGAACCCGTTGACGATCAGGTTCACCGAGTCTTCTTCCGACAGCCCGCGCGAGCGGCAATAGAACAGCTGGTCCTCGGAGATCTTCGAGGTCGTCGCCTCGTGCTCCACCTTCGCCGTCGGATTGCGGCTTTCGATATACGGCACCGTATGCGCCCCGCAGCGATCGCCGATCAGCAGGCTGTCGCATTGCGTGTGGTTCCGCGCCCCCTCGGCCTGGCCCAGAATGCGCACCAGCCCGCGATAGGTGTTGTTGGACTTGCCGGCGCTGATGCCCTTGGAAACGATCGTGCTGCGGCTGCCCTTGCCGATATGGATCATCTTGGTGCCGGTATCGGCCTGCTGGTGGTTGGTGGTGACGGCGACCGAGTAGAACTCGCCCACGCTGTCCTCGCCGGCCAGCACGCAGGACGGATATTTCCAGGTGATCGCCGATCCCGTCTCCACCTGCGTCCAGGAGATCTTGCTGCGCGCGCCCTGGCACAGCCCGCGCTTGGTCACGAAATTGTAGATGCCGCCCCGGCCCTCGGCGTCGCCGGGGTACCAGTTCTGCACCGTGCTGTACTTGATCTGCGCATCCTCCATCGCCACCAGCTCCACCACCGCGGCGTGCAGCTGGTTCTCGTCGCGCATCGGCGCGGTGCAGCCTTCGAGGTAGCTGACATGGCTGCCGGCCTCGGCGATGATCAGGGTGCGCTCGAACTGCCCGGTATTGCGCGCGTTGATGCGGAAATAGGTGGACAGCTCCATCGGGCAGCGCACGCCCTTGGGGATGTAGCAGAAGCTGCCATCGGTGAAGACGGCGCTGTTCAGCGCGGCGAAGAAATTATCCGCAACCGGCACCACCGAGCCCAGGTATTTGCGCACCAGCTCCGGATGGTTCTGCACCGCCTCGCTGATCGGGCAGAAGATCACGCCGACCTTTTCCAGATTGGCCCGGAAGGTGGTGGCGACGGAAACGCTGTCGAACACCGCGTCCACGGCGATCTGGCGCTGCCCTTCCAAGGGGGCGCCATCCAAGGGGGCCCCATCCGCCGGCGCCTCGCCGGCACCCTCCACCCCGGCCAGGATGGCGCGCTCCTTCAGGGGGATGCCGAGCTTCTCGTACATCGCCAGCAGCTCGGGATCGACCTCGTCCAGGCTCTTCGGGCCGGCCTTCTTCTTCGGCGCCGCATAGTAATGCAGGTCCTGGTAATCGATCGGCGGATGCTCGACGCGCGCCCAGTCCGGCTCCTCCATCTTCTGCCAGGAAGCGAACGCCGCCAGGCGCCATTCCAGCAGCCAGTCCGGCTCGTTCTTGCGCGCGGAGATCAGCCGTATCGTGTCCTCGGTCAGGCCCTTCGGGGCCATATCCATTTCGATATCGGTCTCGAAGCCCCATTTGTAGCCGCTGCCGGTAACGGCCTGGACGGTGTCGAGGGTCTCGGGGGCAATCGCCATGGCGGTATCCTATTCAGCGGTCACGTGCGTGGGCAGCGGCGCGCGCCCAGGGTCTTGCAGGCGGGGGTCTGGCAGGCGGGGGTTCGGCAGGCGGGAAGGGGCCGGCTCACGCGGGGTACGGAAGGCGCGCGGGATCGCCGCCTCCTGCATGTCGGCCAGGGTTATGCCGGTCAGCGCCTGGCGGATCGCCGAGTTCACGGGATCCCACCGCCCGGCCATGGAGCAGAAATGCTCCGCCTCGCAGCAGCCGCCCTCCACGCAGGCGGTCAGCGCGATCGGGCCGTCGATCGCCGCGATCACGTCGGCCACGGGAATGTCGGCCAGCGACCGCACCAGCCGGTAGCCGCCCCGCGCGCCGCGCTGGGACGACACAAGGCCGCCGCCGGCCAGCGCCTTCAGCACCTTGGCCACCGTGGGCTCCGGCACGCCGGTCGCGCAGGCGATACCGGGCGAGGTCTGCACCGCATCGCCGCAGGACAGGCGAACCAGCACCACCACGGCGTAATCGGTCAGCTTGGATAGCTTGAGCATGACAGATACTCTCCCCCGCGGCACGCTGCCGGGTTAATCGGACCGACTGGGTCCTGATTAACGGGAAATGGTCTATCCGTTCATGCGCGTCAAGGCCTAACTCGGCCTGCGCGCCGCCTCCGCCGCGGCGGCGCTGCCCCGCATTTCCGGCATGACAGGCCGGCGCCCCACCGCACCGGCGCGGCGTTTGAAGGGTTTGGCCGCGCCTGCGCGGCGGGCGAAGGGTTCACAAGCACCGCAACCGCGCATAACCTCCGCGCCCCACAGTCACCCAGAGGAATCCATGTCCAAGCCCATGCTCGAAGGTAAGGTCGCCGTCGTCACCGGCGCCGGCGGCGGAATCGGCCGCGAGATCGCCATCATGATGGCGGCCGCCGGCGCCAAGGTGATCATCAACGACGTCGGCGCCTCGCTGACCGGCGAGGGCGGCTCGGCCACCCCGGCCCAGCAGACCAAGGCGATCATCGAGCAGAAGGGCGGCCAGGCCGAGATCAACACCGACAGCGTCTCCACCTGGGGCTCGGCCGAGAAGATCATCCAGTCCGCACTCGACCATTTCGGCCGCATCGACATCGTGATGAACAACGCCGGCATCCTGCGCGACGTGATCTTCCACCGCATGACCGAGGACGACTGGAACTCCGTCATCGCCGTGCACCTGAACGGCGCCTTCTACACCTCCCGCGCCGCCGCCACGCATTTCCGCAAGCAGGAGAGCGGCGCCCTCGTGCACATGTCCTCCACTTCCGGGCTGATCGGCAATTTCGGCCAGGCCAACTACTCCGCCGCCAAGCTCGGCATCACCGCGCTGTCGAAATCCATCGCGCTGGACATGGCCCGCTACAACGTCCGCTCCAACTGCATCGCGCCGTTCGCCTGGAGCCGCATGACCAGCTCCATCCCGGCCTCCACGCCCGAGCAGCAGGCGCGGCTGGACAAGATCAAGCAGATGACGCCGGACAAGAACGCGCCGATGGCGGTGTTCCTCGCCTCCGACGCCGCCAAGGACGTCACCGGCCAGGTCTTCGGCACCCGCCACAACGAGATCTTCCTGTTCAGCTCCCCCCGCCCGGTCCGCAGCGTGCACCATGACGGCGGCTGGACCCCGGAGCAGATCGCCGAGATCGCCCTGCCGGCGTTCAAATCCTCGTTCATGCCGCTCGACCGCTCGGGCGACGTGTTCAGCTGGGATCCGGTCTGAATTCAGCCAGACCAGGGGGCGCCGCCCCCTGGACCTCCCTGTCTTAAGTAACATGTCTTAAGTAAAGGGTTCCAAGGGCCCGGCCCTTGGCGGGGGGTCGAGGGGGGCAGCGCCCCCTCGCCTTCCTTACTCAAACGGAAGCCCCACATGCCCCCCCTAGCCCAGTCACTTTTCGCGCCCAGCCGCATCGCCCTGATCGGCGCCTCCACCGACGCCAGCCGCCTCACCGCCCGCGCCCAGGTCTATCTGCGGCGCCACGGCTTCGCCGGCGAGCTGTTCCCGGTCAACCCGCGCGCCTCGGAAGTGCTGGGCGAGCCCGCCTACAAATCGCTGAACGACATTCCCGGCCAGATCGACTTCGCCTACATCCTCGTCGGCACCCAGCACGTGGAAGCCGCCATCGCCGACTGCGCCGCGCGCGGCGTGCCGGCCGCCTGCATCCTGGCCGACGGCTTCGCCGAAACCGGGCCGGAGGGCGTCGCCCTGCAGCAGCGCATCGTCGACACCGCGCGGGCCGGCGGCGTGCGCATCCTCGGCCCCAATTCCATGGGCATCATCAACGTCCCCGCCAGGATCGCCTGCTCGGTCAACGCCGCGCTGGAAGCGGAAACCCTGCTCCCCGGCCGCTGGTCCCTGGTCTCGCACTCCGGCAGCGTCATGGGCACGCTGGTCTCGCGCGCCGCCGCCCGCGGCTTCGGCTTTGCCAAGATCCTCGGCACCGGCAACGAGGCCGACCTCACCGCCGGCGAGATCGCCTCCCTGCTGGTGGACGACCCCGAGACCGACGCCATCCTGCTGTTCCTGGAAACCATCCGCCGCCCGGATCTGTTCGAGGAAGCCGCCCGCAAGGCGCACGCCGCCGGCAAGCCGATCCTCGCCTACAAGCTCGGCCGCTCGGAAGCCGCGGCCAAGCTGGCCACCACCCATACCGGCGCGCTGGCCGGCTCGGACGCCGCGGCCGACGCCTTCTTCCGCGCCATCGGCATCGTGCGCGTGGACATGCTGGAGACGCTGCTCGAGCTCCCCCCGCTGCTGCTCGGCCAGCATCCGATCGCAGCCCCCAAGCGCGCCGTGCAGATCGTCACCACCACCGGCGGCGGCGGCGCGATGGTGGTGGACCGCCTGGGCATCCTGGGCGTCGCCACCGCCCATATGCTGGACACCACCCTGGCCGGCGCCAACAAGGAAGTCGTCTCCGGCGCGCTGTCCGATGCCCGCAATGCCGAGGACGCCGACGTCGCCATCGCGGTGATCGGCAGCTCCGCGCAGTTCCGCCCGCAGGACGCGGTGGCCGGCGTCATCGCCGCCACCGGCAGGAACCCGATCTGCGCCTTCCTGGTGCCGGAGGCCCCGGCCTCGCTCCAACTGCTCGCCGAGCAGGGCCTGGCCGGCTTCCGCACCCCGGAATCCTGCGCCGACGGCGTGCGCGCCTATATCGACTGGCGCGCCCCCCGCGCGGTGCCCGATTGCGGCGACGTCTCCGCCGCCGCCGCCCTGCTGCCCGCCTCCGCCGACGAGCCTGGCGCGCGCGCCGTCTTCGCCGCCCTCGGCCTCGTCGACGGCGCCAAACGGATCGACCCGGCCGCGCCGCCGCCGCTCACCTTCCCGCTGGCGCTGAAGGCCGTCTCGGCGGTCATCGCCCACAAGACCGAGGCCGGGGCGGTGAAGCTGAATATTTCCGACATCGCCGAGCTGAAGCAGGCCGCCGGGGAGATGCAATCGCGCCTGGGCGCGCAGATCACCGGCTTCATCGCCCAGCCCATGGCCAAGGGCGTCGGCGAGGCCATCCTCGGCTACCGCCGCGACCCGCTGGTCGGCCCCGTCGTCGCCCTCGGCGCCGGCGGCGTGCTGGCAGAGGTCTACCGCGACGTCGTGCTGCGCCTCGCCCCCGTCACCGAGGCCGAGGCGATGGAGATGATCGGGCAGGTCAAAGGCCTCGCCCCCGCCCGCGGCTATCGCGGCCTGCCCAAGGGCGACCTCGCCGCGCTGGCCAAGGCGGTCGCCAATTTCTCCCGCCTCGCCGCGCTGGAAGACGTCAGCGAAGCCGAGATCAACCCCGTGATCGTCCTGCCCGAAGGCCACGGCGTGGTGATGGCGGATGCGCTGCTGACGCGGGGCTAAGCCACCGCAGGGTGCCATGCCCGGGCATGGCACCCTGCCTCACCCGGAGCGCCGAAACCCCGCCCCGAAATAGCAAACCCGTAGGGCGGATAAGCGCAGCGCCATCCGCCGACGCAAGCCGATGCCATTTTCAGGCGTATAGCGGAATGCGACTTGCGGAAACCGCCAGCCAGTCCCCGGCGTAGGCACATATTCGGACGGGGGATGACAGCGGTCGCGGCCTGTTGCCGCTTTGCCGGCCGTGCGCGAAGCCGGAAAATGTCCGATCTCCGTATCCGCCGCAACGGATTGTTGATTCAGATCAATGCGGTCTGCCGGGCATGTGACACACGTACCCAGCGCAAATGTCGTGCAAGCGCAAATGTCGTGCCGGATCGCCTTCCTTGCCGCACGGCGCGCCGTCCCAATACGGTAATGGTCCTCAAGAAGACCGCTTTGTGAAGGGAAGAACGCAATGACTTCGCGTCTGACGATCCTTTCGTGTCTGCTGTTGTCCCCGCTATGCGCCCATGCAGCAGATCTGCCCAAACAGGGGGAGACTTCCTACACCGCGTCGTTTGTGGAGGTGACCAAGAACCTTCTCAAGCAAGGCGACCGATGGGCGGTCACCCGAGATTTCTACGGGATCACCCGAAATGACGAAGGCAAGGCGATGTGGGACGCCATGGGCGTGCGTTGCCTGAGCCTTGGCGAGGGTGCCGGCAACGAGTTTACCGGCAGTTCCTCATGCGTGAGCACCGACATGGATGGCGACCAGATTTTCTCGACCGCCACCGGCACGAACAAGGCGGGAACGCTGACCTATTTCGGTGGCACAGGCAAATACGCGGGGATCACGGGAAAGGGGGACTACGTCACCGGATATATCAAAGGAACGCCGGAACACCCAATGTTCGTCAACCGTATCAAGGCGAGTTGGAAGCTGCCGCAGTAATCCCGACACCGATCCCGACAAGCCTTCCGCCGCGCATGCCGCCTTGCGCGCTACCTACGGCGCGCCACGGCCCCATGCCCACCGATTTGGCCAACCGTTAGATCCCATCAGGACCTCCACGGACAAGGCCGCCATGGTTACAACGGATCCGTCACCCCGAGGGCCGCTTCAGAGCGGCCCGAGCTTCCCGAGCTCCATCGCCTTGATCTGCAGGGCCAGATACTTCGAGTTGATGCGGCATTGGGCCAGGCCACCGGCAATGAACCACAGGCCTTCCTGCGGCGTACGCTTGAACATGTTGCTGAGTTCACCATCCGCGCCGATGCCCCAGACCGGGCCGATGCGCTCCACCATCTCCTCCCCGAGCGCGCGGCGGACGAGCTCGATTTGCGGATAATAGCCGGTCGCGAGAACGATGAGATCGGCCGGAACCGTCGATCCGTCCTTCAGCAGCGCACCATCGGCGACGAAGCGCTCGATCCGGTCATACTGCAGAAGGCCCAATTCACCCCTGGCCATGAGAGCCGAGCTGCCCGCGTCGAGATTATAGCCACCGCCGCGGCGGAAATACTTCATCTGGTGGCCGCTCTCGTCCTCGCCGACATCGTGCTTGAAGCCGATGCTCTTGAGGCCCTCGATCATCTCCTTGTCCAGCTCGAGCATGCGCTTCGTGACGGCCTTATAGCCCTGCAGGATCAACGAGGGTGTCGCGGACGAGACGATCAGATCGCAGTCCTCGAGCGGCCCCCCTTCGTCCCAGATCGCCTCGTTGAGCCTGGCGCTCGGATCGATCGATACGACGGTCGTGGAGCCCCGCTGAATGAGCGTCGTGTTCACGCCATGATTGTGCAGATCGAGCGCGATATCATTGGCGCTGCTGCCGGTGCCCAGAATGAGCGCGTTCTTCCCCTTCCAGTCCGCGCCGCTATTGAAACCTTCGGAGTGAATGACCTCTCCCTTGAAATCCTCCAGGCCCGGCAGGTCTGGAATCATGGGATAGCTGCTGACGCCGTTCGCGAACACGAGATGCCGGGGCCGCACAACGCGCTCGGTTCCGTCGGAGCGCTTCAGCCGGGCTGTCCAGCATTTTTCCGTCTCGTCCCACGTCCCGCCGACAAATTCCGTATCGGTCCAGCAATTGATCTCCATGGCGTCGGCATAGAACTCGAACCAGTTCCCAAGCATGTCCTTCGGAATATATTTCGGCCAGGTCGGCGGGAATTCCATGTAGGGCAGATGGTTCAGATGAATCGAGTTGTGCAACGCCAGTGAGTGATAGCGGTTCCGCCAGCTGTCGCCGACGCGAGGCCATTTCTCGACGACGAGCGTGTCAACGCCCAGTTGATTGAGACGTGCCGCGATCGACAGACCCGACTGGGCGGCGCCGATCACCAGAACCGTCGGCTCCCGATCGTCATAGGCACTCGCCTTCCGGCGCATGTCCGCCCAGTTGTCGCCGCCGAAATTCCGCGAATAGGCGGCTCCGGTTGGCCGATTGGCGCCGATTTTCTCCTCATGGCCCTCCAACGCCTCAAGCGTCGTCGAGAGGAGCCACGCCTTCATCTCGTCACCGGCGTCGGCGGCCGGCGACAGGCGGATGATGCCGGCGCCACCACCGTCCACTGACTTGAACTCGAAGATCGCCTCGATGCTGTCGATCCCAAGGCGCTTCACCTTGCGCGGCGGCTTCCGGCCGGGGGGCAAATGAAATCCGTGCGCGCCGGTGCGCTCCTGTTCCGCCGCAAGGCGCGCCGCGACGTTGTCCCGGCCCTCGACCGCTGTCAGATGCCATGTGAAGGCCAGGACGTCCCGCCAATGGCAGTCCTGATGGAACAAGGCGCCGATCCGCGCCGCATCGCGGGAAACCAGCGCCGTCTCGAAGGCCGCGAGCCAGCCTTCGGCACAACGCCGGGCCTGCTCCGCGGCCTGATACTCAAGGAAGAATTGGTCAAAATCGTTCATCTGGGTCCGCTCCGCTCCGTGCGGCATCGCTCCCGGGGGAGCGCCGCTTGCCGAATTATGGACAGGCAATTCGATCGCTGTCCATGCAGACCCGCCTGGCGCAGACACCCCATCACGGGGCATGCGTGGCCGCCGCCCGACACCGACGCCGCGCACGCCCCGAGACACGGCCGGAGCGTTACGCGGGCAAAACCCGCCGCGTCTCCCGCCGTCGGGAAATCCCTCAGCCCCCGGCCGCCACCTTGTCCTGCGTCTTCGTGTCGAAGTCGGCGGCGTCGTGGCGTTCATGCAACTGGCCTGCGGGGTCGCCGTTGACGCGGTTGACCATCCGCCCACGCCGGACCGCTGGGCCGCGCGCCGATCGCGTCGGCCCAGCGCTGCACGTTCTTGTAGTCCTGCACCGACAGGAATTCGCCCGCCTCATACAGCACGCCCTTCGCCAGGCCGCCGTACCAGGGCCAGACCGCCATATCGGCGATCGTGTACTCGCCGCCGGCCAGATACTCGGTCTCGGCCAGGCGGCGGTCGAGCACGTCCAGCTGGCGCTTCACCTCCATGGCGAAGCGATCGATCGGATATTCCATCTTCGTCGGCGCATAGGCGTAGAAATGGCCGAAGCCTCCGCCCAGGTAAGGCGCGCTTCCCACCTGCCAGAACAGCCACGACAGGCATTCGGCGCGCGCGGCCGCCTCGGTCGGCAGGAAGGCCCCGAATTTTTCCGCCAGATACACCAGGATCGCGCCGGACTCGAAAACCCGGATCGGCTTCGCACCGCTGCGATCCACCATGGCCGGTATCTTGGAGTTGGGATTGACGGCCACGAAGCCGCTGCCGAACTGATCGCCGTCGCCGATCCGGATCAGCCAGGCGTCATACTCCGCACCCCGATGGCCGAGGGCCAGCAGCTCCTCCAGCATCACCGTAACCTTCACGCCGTTCGGCGTTCCCAGGGAATAGAGCTGCAGCGGATGGCGGCCGACCGGAAGCTCCTTGTCATGCGTGGCCCCCGCAATCGGGCGATTGATGCTCGCGAACCGCCCACCGCTCTCCTTGTCCCAGGTCCAGACCTTGGGCGGCGTGTACTCGGACGAACTGCTCATGTGAAAAGCTCCAGGTGATCTTCAGGCGCGCGCGAACATACCGCGCGATCGCTCCAGCCTACAGGAAAGGGCCAAACGGCGCGACGGACAGCGAGGCGGACGGGGACACCCCGATTGAAGCAGCCTGAAGCTGCCGGCGTCCGCAGATTTCCCGAACCAGCTCTCTTTCCCTCCGCGATAAACGCGTGACATAAAGAAACGTTAATGTTTCTATCTTTCATTTCTTCGTGCGAACGTGACGTAAAGAAACAGTGATCGCGCTGTCATCGGGCTGACATGGGGTTCCCGCTACAAGCGGCCGCTTCACAACTGGATTGGTTCCAAGTCTAATGAAATTGAATATCCTGGCGGCCACCGCCGCCGCGGTGCTTTCCACTTCAGCCGCACAAGCCACCCAGGTCTGGACGCTCAGCAGCGTCGACCATTTCTACGGCGCCGACCCGACACGCGCGCAAGGTGTCACCACCGACGGCACCTACTGGTATTTCTCCGGCACGAACGGGCTGGAGATCGCCCGGCTCGACGGCACATCGGTAAAAATCGCGAGGCCCGCCATCGCGAGCGATCTCGCCAATCCCAGCGCGCTCGCCTATAAAGGCCTCAACCATATCGGCGACATCGACTACGCCAACGGCAAGCTCTACATCTCGCTCGACAGTTCCGATCGCGACCCGGTGACGGGCGGGCGCTATAACACGCCGGTCTTCGCTGTCTACGACGCTGCCACGCTGGCCTGGACCGGCAAGGCCTACACCCTCTCCCCGCCCCATGGCACGGAGGACATCGCAAGCTGGGTGGCGGTCGATGCGGCCGCAGGGCTGGCTTACGGCATGGCCTACAACTGGGCCACCGAAATGGCCGTGTATGACCTGGATACCTTCACCTTCAAATACTACATCCAATTGCAACGTGCCGTTGACGCGGCGCAAGGCTGCAAGATCTATGACGGCTGGGCCTATTGCTCCTCCAACGACGAGTTCAATACGACCCGCCGCATCAACCTGACCGACGGCACGGTGGAAGACCTGTTCTCGTTTCTGAACCCCTTCGATCAGGAGACCGAGGGCCTGTCACTCCTGCAGACGGCGAATGGGCTGACGCTCAACGTGCTGAACCGCGAGCAGTACGACCCCAACGACAATAGCACCAAAAACGTTGCCATGTACCATTACACGCTCACCTCGGATACGAGCGTGCCGGAACCGGCTTCGGTGTTGCTGCTGGCACTCGGCGCGATCGGCGCGGCAGCGGCGCGGCGTCGCCTTGCCTGACGGCTGACGCGCCCGGGCGGCGGCAACGATCTGGAATTGCCGCCGCCTATGCGCCGCCTCATCCTCAATGAAACGTCCGCCCTCCATCCACCGGCAGGGCGATCCCTGTCACAAAAGACGAACTCGCCGCGGTCAGAAACAAAATCGCCTGGGCCAGTTCCGCCGGCTGCCCGGTCCGCCGCAGCGCATAGCGCCCGGCGACCTCCTCCTTCAAGAAGTTGCTGGTGTACATCGGCTCCGTCATCGGCGTATCCACCGCGCCCGGACAGACCGAGTTCACCCGCACCTTCGGCGCCAGTTCCTGCGCCAGCACCCGCGTCAGGGTCAGCACCCCGCCCTTGGACGCGGCATAGGCGGCCTGTCCGGCGAACGGTCGGATCGCCACGCCCGAGGCGATGTTCACGATGCTCGCCTGTGCTGCGGCCAGCAGATAGGGCGCGGCCGCCTTGCAGACCGCGAACAGCCCGGTCAGGTTCACGTCCACCACCTTGCGGAAGGTGGCGATGTCGGTATCCAGCAGCGTGCCGCCGTCCAGGATCCCGGCGGCGTTCACCAGCCCGTCCAGCCCGCCGAACGCCCCCGCCGCCTTCGCCAGCGCCGCCTGCACCTGGTCCCAGTCGGTGATATCCACCGCCAGCGCCAGGCCGCCGATTTCATCCGCAACCTCCTGCGCCGCCTCCTGCTGGCGGTCCAGCACGGCCACCTTCGCCCCCTCGGCGGCGAACAGCCGCGCCGTCGCCGCGCCGATGCCGGACGCGCCGCCGGTGATCAGCACGCGCCGTCCCGCCAGCCGCCCCGCCGGCGCAGGCGGCGGGTTCGGCGGCATCCAGCCAATATCTCCGCTCATGTGCTCGGCATCTCCAATACGTTCTTCGCCAGCACATTGCGCTGGATCTCGTTCGACCCGCCATAGATCGTCGCCGGCCGGGACTGGATGAACAGCCCGGTCGGGTTCAGCTCCCGGTTGCCTTCCAGCGGCCCGAAATTGCCGCCATGCTCGCCGGAGATTTCCAGCATCGTCTCGGTGATGCGCTGGAACAGCTCGGTCTGGTTCAGCTTCAGCATGGAGATGTCCGGCCCCGGATTCTCGCCCCGGCGCACCTTGTCGGCAAAGGTTTCATACAGCGCCTTGTGGTCCGCCAGCTCCAGCCTCAGCCTGTTGTAGCGCTCGCGGAACTCCGGCTCGTCCATCACGCCCAGTCTCTCCGCCAGCAGCTTCAGCCGCGTCAGCGCATTGGAGGACTGCCGCGGGGAGCCGATGGAGATGCGCTCGAACCCCAGCAGGTTCTTCGCCATCGTCCAGCCCTTGTTCACCTGCCCGACCAGATTGGCCGCGGGCACGCGCACGTCATCGAAGAACGTCTCGCAGAACTCGTCGTGCATATCCAGGTTCTTGATCGGCCGGATGGTGATGCCGGGCGTGTCCATCGGTATCAGCAGGAACGATATGCCCTCCTGCTTCTTCGCCTGCTTGTCGGTGCGCACCAGGCAGAAGATCCAGTTCGCGTCCATCGCCAGCGAGGTCCAGATCTTCTGGCCGTTCACCACATACTCGTCACCGTCCAGCACCGCCTCGGTGCGCAGCGACGCCAGATCCGATCCGGCATTCGGCTCGGAATAGCCCTGGCACCAGATATGCTCGCCCGACAGGATCTTCGGCAGGAAGAATGCCTTCTGCTCGTCGGTGCCGTAGCGCGTCAGCAGCGGCCCGATCATGTTGACGCCCATGTCGTTGAACCGGGCGCAGCCATGGCGCTCCCGCTCCTCGATCATGATCAGCTGCTGGGACGCCGACAGCCCCATGCCGCCATATTCCCGCGGCCAGGCCGGGCAGAGCCAGCCCTTCTCCGCCAGCTTGTAGTACCAGATCTTGTTTTCCGAAAAATGCAGCCGCGACGGCGGATTGCGGATCTCCGGCGGGTAGTTCGCCTCGATCCACCCGCGCACCTCGGCGCGGAAGGCATCGTCGTCCATGCCGCTATAGTCGTCCGGCTTGCCAACCGTGATCGTCATCTCGTCGCACTCCTTTCCAAGACCCGCGCCTCCTCGCTCCGCGGGTCGCCGCCATAGGGGGCGTGCAGCACGCGGTTCACGAAGATGCCGGGGGTGTGAACCTGATCCGGCTCGATATCGCCGAGTTCCACGATATGCTCGGCCTGGGCGATGGACAGCTTCGATGCCATCGCCACGATCGGGTTGAAGCTGCGCCCGGCCTGCCGGAAGGTCAGGTTGCCCCAGCGATCCGCCCGCCAGGCCTCGATCAGCCCGACATCGCCGAAGATCGCGCGCTCCAGCACATGGTCCCGGCCATCGAAGTTCCGCACCTCCTTGCCCGCCGCCAGCACCGTGCCGACGGCGGTCGGGGTGTAGAACGCCGGCACGCCGGCCCCGGCGGAGCGGATCCGCTCGGCCAGCGTGCCCTGCGGCACCAGCTCCAGCTCGATCTTCCCCGCCGCGTATAGCGGCTCGAACCCGACGCTGGTGGCACTGCGCGCCCAGGAGACGATCAGCTTGCGCACCCGGCCAAGCTCGATCAGCCGGGCGATACCCTCGCGGCCCCGCCCGATCGTGTTGGCGACGATGGTCAGCTCCCGCGCGCCCTGCTCCACCAGCCCGTCCAGCAGGATATGCGGCTCGCCGATCATCGCGAAGCCCGCGCACAGCACGGTCGCCCCGTCCCGGATACCCTCCAGCGCCTCGGCGACGCTGCGGACCCGCTTGTCGATCATCCCGCCAGGCCCCCCTACGCGATGCCCTATCCGACCCCGGGCGCCTTCGCCTCGCTCAGCTTCGTTCCGCTTTCCGCCAGTTTGCGCAGGAACGCGGACGGCGCCCAGCGCTCGCCATATTGCTGATGCCAGGCGGCGATCTGGTTGTAGACGTCGCGCACGCCGATCTGGTCGGCCCAGAACATCAGCCCGCCGCGATAGCGCGGGAAGCCGAAGCCGTGCAGCCACATCACGTCGATATCCGAACCGCGATAGGCGATGCCCTCCTCCAGGATCCTGCACGCCTCGTTGACCGAGGAGAACAGCAGCCGGCGCAGGATTTCCTCATCGGTGAACTCCCGCTGTGCCACGCCCATCTCGGCCGAGATCTGCCGGATCAAGCGACGTCACTTCCGGGTCGGTATGCGGCGTGCGGTCGCCCTTTTCGTATTTGTACCAGCCCGCGCCGGTCTTCTGCCCGTAGCGGCCCATCTCCACCAGCCGGTCGGCGATCGGCAGCTTGCGATAGTTCGGATTGGCCTCCGCGCGCCGCTTGCGCCCGGCATAGCCGACATCCAGCCCCGCCAGGTCGCCCACCGCGAAGGGTCCCATCGGATAGCCGAAATCGACCATCACCTTGTCCACCTGCGCCGGCAGGCAGCCTTCTTCGAGCAGAATGACCATTTCGGAGTTGAACGGCGCGCGCGAACGGTTGGCCAGGAACCCGTCGCAATTGCCGGCCACCGCCGAAATCTTGCCGATCTTCTTGCCGAGCTGCATGACCGAGGCCAGCGTATCCGGCGCCGTCTTCGATCCGCGCACCACTTCCAGCAGCTTCATCACGTTGGCCGGGCTGAAGAAATGCGCCCCCGCCACGTCCTGCGGCCGCTTCGTTACCGATGCAATCTCGTCGATGTCCAACGCCGACGTATTGGAAAGCATCAACGCGCCGGGCTTCATCACCTCGTCCAGCTTGGCAAAAATCGGCTTCTTCACGTCCATCTGCTCGAACACGGCCTCGATCACCACGTCTGCCTGGGCGATGTCGTCATAGCCGGCCACCGGCTCGATCCGCGCCAGCCGGCGCTCCATCTCGTCCTGCGCCAGGCTGCCGCGCTTCACCGATGTCGCGTAGTTGTTGCGGATCCGCTCCATGCCCTTGGCCAGGCCTTCCGGCGTCGCGTCCATGATCTTCACGGGAAAGCCGAAATCGGCGAACGACATCGCGATGCCGCCGCCCATCGTTCCCGCGCCCACCACGGCGGCATCCTTGAAGCCCCGCACGGGAACATCCGGCGACAGGCCGGGGATCTTTGCCACTTCCCGCTCGGCGAAGAAGGCATAGCGCAGCGCCTTCGCCTCGTCGGCGTTCACCAGTTCCTCGAACAGCTCCTGCTCGCGCCGCATGCCCTGGTCGAACGGCAGCGTGCACGCCGCCTCCACCGCGGCGATGCAGTTGTACGGCGCCTTCTGGTTGCGCGCCCGCCGCGCGATGCTCTTGCGCATCGCCTCGAAGATGCCCGGATCGTCCTTGGCTTCCTGCAGCTTCGCCTCGTTGTCGCGCACGCGCGGGATCGGCCGCACATCGGCGATCTCGCGCGCGAACGCGATCCCGGCCGCCTCGATATCGGCGCTGTCCTCCACCACCCGGTCCAGGATGCCGTAGCCCACCGCCTCCGACGCCGGCACGTGCCGCCCGGAGGTGATCATCTCCAGCGCCCGCTTCGGCCCCGCCGCGCGCGGCAGCCGCTGCGTGCCGCCGCCGCCCGGCAGGATGCCGATCAGCACCTCCGGCAGCCCGACTTTTGCCGACTTCTTGGCGACGCGGTAATGGCAGCCGAGCGCGATCTCCAGCCCGCCGCCCAATGCGAAGCCATGAATGGCGGCCACCACCGGCTTGGCGCTGGCATCCAGCTTGTCATACACCCGCTCGCCCAGCGGCAGCCGCTTGCGCCCGGCGCTGAAGCCGCGAATATCCGCCCCGGCGATGAAGCTGCGCCCGGCGCCCACCATCACCATCGCCCGGATCGCGGGATCCGCGTTGCCCTCGGCGATGGCCGCGATCAGCCCCTCGGCCACGCCCGGGCCGAGCGCATTGACCGGCGGATAGTTCACGATGATGACGCCGATATCCCCGCGCTTTTCCAGGCGGACCACTGCTGCTTCGCTCATGACGTTCCCCAAAATATCCGCCCCGGCCGCCTGCAGCGGCCGTGTGCGCCAACCATCCCGCGACTGTAGAAAACCCCGCCCGCCCCGTCCATGCAGGGGGAACAGGACCCGAATTCAGGTCTCGATGACCAGCACCGCCTGTTCCTCAGCCACCGGATCGCCCTCGGCCACCAGGATCTCCGTCACCTTGCCGGCGGCCGTGGCGACGATCGGAATTTCCATCTTCATAGATTCGAGGATCATCACCTGCTCCTCCTCCTCCACCGCCGCGCCAATAGCGGTCTCGATCTTCCACATGTTGCCGGCAACCTCGGACTTCACGACCACACGAGCCATTTTCAGACATCTCCCGAATTCCACCCACGCGTCATCTACCCACGCGTATTGACCCCACGATGGCCAGAGTTACGGTAACCCACAAGGGCCAGCTGGCCGACAAGCGCAAATCCGAACATCCGCGCAGCCTGGAAGGGAACGAGAATGAACTGGCAACCCGAGCTTGACGAGCTTCGCACCCGCGAAGGCATGGCGCGGCAGATGGGCGGGGCCGACAAGGTCAAGCGCCAGCACGACGGCGGCCGGCTGACGATCCGCGAGCGGATCGACGCCCTGGCCGACCCCGGCAGCTTTCACGAGGTCGGCACCATCGCCGGCAAGGCCAGCTATGACGGCGACAACCGGCTGATCGAGCTCACCCCCTCCAACTGCGTCATGGGCCGGGCCGATATCGACGGCCGCCCCGTGGTCATCGTCGGCGACGACTTCACCGTGCGCGGCGGCTCGGCGGACGCCACGATCAAGGAAAAGCCGCTGATGGCGGAACAGATGGCAGAGGCGCTGCGCCTGCCGATCATCCGCATCATCGAGGGCTCCGGCGGCGGCGGCTCGGTCAAGACCATCGAAACCACCGGCCGCGCCAACCTGCCCGGCGGCGTCTCCAGCGGCACCCAGGCATTTCATTACACCACCAACAACATGTCGGTGGTCCCGGTCGTCGGCCTCGGCCTCGGCTCCGTCGCCGGCCTCGGCTCGGCGCGCCTGGTCGCCAGCCATTATTCGGTGATGACCAAAGCCACCTCCGCCATGTTCGTCGCCGGCCCGCCCGTGGTCGCGCGCACCGGCCAGGATCTGTCGAAAACCGAATTGGGCGGCTGGGAAATCCAGACCCGCGCCGGCGCCGTGGACCACGCGGTGGACACCGAGGAGGAAGCCTTCGCCGCCGCGCGCCGGTTCCTCTCCTACCTCCCCTCCAGCGTCTACGACGTCGCCCCGCGCGGCCCGCGCACCGACGACCCGGAGCGGCGGGAGGAAATGCTGTTCAGCGCCATCCCGCGCGACGTGCGCAAGGTCTACCGCATGCGCCCGATCCTGGACGCGGTGCTGGACAAGGGCTCGTTCTTCGAAATGGGCCGCAATTTCGGCCGCTCGATCATCACCGGCCTCGCCCGCATCGACGGCCTGCCGGTCGCGGTGATGGCCTCGGACCCGTATTTCTACGGCGGCGCCTGGACCGCGGACGCCTGCAGCAAGGTCATCCGCTTCATCGACATGGCGGAAACCTTCCACATGCCCGTGGTCTATTTCCTCGACTGCCCGGGCTTCCTGATCGGCCTGGAGGCGGAGAAATCCGCCGTCATCCGCCTCGGCACCCGCGCCATGGCCGCGGTGAACCAGACCACCGTGCCCTGGTGCACGATGATCGTGCGCAACTCCTTCGGCGTCGCCGGCGCCGTCCACGCCCCCGCCGGCCGCTTCGCCGTGCGCTACGCCTGGATCTCCGCCCGCTGGGGCTCCCTGCCGCTCGAAGGCGGCATCGAAGCCGCCTACCGCCAGGACATCGCCGACAGCCCGGACCCGAAGGCGAAACTGCGCGAGATCGAGGACCGCCTGAACAAGCTCCGCTCCCCCCACCGCACCGCGGAAGCCTTCTGGGTGGAAGAACTGATCGACCCCCGAGACACCCGCAAGCTGCTGGTAGACTTCGCCCGCCTCGCCGAACCCCTGCGCCACCCCGGGCCCACCGGCTTCGGGATCAGGCCCTGAAGCAAAGCAAGCAAGCCGAGGGGCTCCGCCCCCTCGACCCCCGCTAAGGGCTAACCCCTTAGAACCCTAGACGTGGTTTGGGAGGATAAGGGGGGCCAGCCGAGACGTAGCAACGTCCGAGTAGGCCCCCCTTATCCTCCCAAACCAAGGGATGGTTTCCAAAGGTTCACCTTTGGCGAAGCCCGGGATCGCGAAGTCTCTTATACCAAGCACCAATCTCTGTTGCCATGATTCGCAAGCACCCTGAAATCGCTTAGATGCCGCTAGCCGGAGAGCATTCCGCAGCAGTTGACTCAAAGCAGCCTTTCCGCAGTCGCCTCCTCGCATTCAGACGCAGTTACCATTGTCGCATGGCAAAATGAAAAAGCGGCCCCGCGACAGCCTCAAGAATCTCCATTGCTCACGCCACGAACGCACCCAGATGCTGCCTAGCATAACTCGATTCGGTCACCGAAGAAGAACTCCGTCCTCGCTAATTAAGCGCTGGCCAAACGCAATCTCCACCTCGCGGACGAACCAAATCCAGTTGTCTGAACCTAAAATGACCGTACTTTTGAGAAGGGCCAAGAGGTCATGGCGCGTGTGCCCTCTCAGCATGCTTGCGACGTAGCGGCTGTTATGCAGGTTGATCGGATCTTCGACCACCCTTCGTATTAGTTGCGCATGCACTGATCGATGCAGGGGGTTACTAGTAGATCCCAGCCGAAAAACCAATGTGCTCTGATCGACGTGGGCTGAGTTTATACAACGGTGCAATGCCGAGGCTGGGAAGGTATCAAAGCAATCGGCGAAGACATTTGGAATGAGTGGGGCGAGCTTTGGAGCCGAAAGCATCCGCTCCAGCAACCCAGCATGATAAAACTTTACACCTTTTAATGCATTGAGTACAGAACCTGCCTTGTCGTCGTCATTTTGGCAATGCTGGAGTACAAACCAAATGGCAAGGTCAGGGGATACCGACAGCAACTCTGGCGTGAAGTGGTCCTCCCAACGTTGGATAGCGGTGTGGAGCGTGATCCAGTTCTTAAACGGTAAGATCTTGCCTGATCGGAGCCTAACCTCAAGTTCAGTCCCAAGTCTTGCCCGCCATTTGTCGTAAATGCGTAGTGCCTGGGCAATGTGGTAGCTTGGAAGAGCGTCCGGACGTTCAGCTATAAACCTGACAATCGAAGCAACGCCTTCTGGATAAACGGTCTCAAGGGCGTTCAAGACGTCGGACGTCGCTCTAGGTTGCATTGGACCGCCAAACCGACTCCACAATTCATCAATAAGTGACGCTGGAGCCTGCTTAAGGAACCTTATATTGGCGAGCGCCGGGATGGAATGAAGATCGGCAAACGAATCAGGCAATTTGGCCACCAACTCGGGAAGGATGGCTGTACCGTGGCGCGCGATCAGCACCTGCCATCCAACCTCTTCGTAGCCCGCGGCGATCCAAGCCCGCGCTGTGGTGTCGTCGATTCCTGGCGACAGCACCTCAGCGAGCTTATGATGATGACCTCCTCCAGGCTTGGCGAAAGCTACTTTCTGGAACGCCGCGATCCAAGGCTGTCCTCGATCCACGACGGCATAACCCAAGAGCTCCTGAGAACGTGTCGGCATAGATCCGAAGAGGGTCAGGAGAAGCTGGAACACCGCCTCACTACCGCAGGCGGAGAGGACGCGATTAAGGTCAATCCATAACGTGGAATTCAGGGGGATCACCGTCTCGACGAGGCGCTCGTAGTTTTCGGCGATGTAATGCGCCAATGGGACGTTAGACCGTCGGGTGGCAGCAGGTCGTAACTTCCAAGTCTTTGATCCTAGTAATTCGTTAAGATGCGGAAGCCCCCAGTCTGGCACATTAGGACTGCACCCTAACGCCACCGCCAACGCTTCAACATAATGGATCTTGCCTGACAATGCCGTCTGCTCAAGCCAAGGGACCCATTCCGCGCCTCCACGCTCGGCAATCGCGTCCAGGACAAAATCCGAGCCCTCCGACCCGATCCAATCGGCAACAATCGCCCTTTGGCGGAACAAAACCGCCGGGCGAAGCGCCTGTAGCCATTCCGGTACGTAAAGATTTGCCTGTGACAACTCGCTCAACACGTCCAGCGCGCGCCGCAGATACTCCGGCCTGGAAGTTTCCAGCGCTGCTAGGCCGCCTCGGCTCCTTACGGCCAAGCGATCATCGCTCAAAGCGCGCTCGAGAGAAGCAGTGAAGATAGGGTTTGGCCTTTGTGATCCCTGACTCGCGTCGAGCCCGGCGGCTAGCACCAAATCATCCTCCACCGCAGCTTGGACGTCTTCGTCTTTCGCGCGCACGCCGGACTGCAGCGCCAGGGCATAGCTCTCACGAGTGGTGAGCGGCTGTATGGCCGCCGCTGTGAGCTGGCCGGCGACGAGTCCGCGCCCAGCCAACCAACTCCAATATAGATCATGAATCGGACGAGCTTTCCCGCTGCGCTCAGCGATCGTCCCGAGCCGCTCAAGCAGCTTCACCGGCTCGGCAAGACCTACTTTGCTAGCACCTGCCTGGAGATCCAAAATTAGACGTCCGTAGGATCGATCGTTCGCCAACGCCGACGCGGCAACAGCACTGGCGAGCACATCTGTGAATCCTTCAGGGAGGAGCCGGGCCAGATGGTCATGGAATTGGCGCAGCAAATCTCCTATCGCCGACGCATCCGCGGCCTGTAGCACATGGATCGACAGTAACAACGGTAATCGCAGCAGGTCGAGCACCGAACCTGGAAGCCTAGGCTCACCAGGGCGCGCCTTCGCCACAACATTGGCCACCTGATCGGCCGAAAGCAGTTCAAGCGACCAACTCTTGAACGTCGTGTCTCCGACATCCGTGAACTTGCCATTCGCGATTACTCGAGCACTCCGTAGCGCCCTGAGCGCCTTTCGCTTCTCGGAAGAATGGCCACCGACCGCAAACTCCGACCATCCGTCGATACAGACGCAAACTCGTACGTCCCGCAGGACCGCGTCGACCGATAGATTTGGTGCCGCATCGGTTATTAAAGAGGTAACATCGCTCCAAGTATTTAGGTATGACACCGGCACGAACAGGGGAACCACGTTTCCATCGCTCAGCAATTCGTTGGCGGCCTGCCAGAGCGCATGGGTTTTCCCCGACCCGGGCGGCCCGACGACGAGGTGCTTTGACGCCGATACCGCGGCCAACTCAGGTATAGTGTTCCTAACTGTGGCGTTCACGTTTTGCACATCACGCGCGGTCACCGTTCGCCGCAAGGCGGCTGCTGCGCATAACGCTGAATGGGCAGCAGGCGACGCATCAGGGAAAAGCGAGGTGATTGAGGGAGGCGTTCCCATGTCGAGGAGTGTCCTAGCAAGGGCCGTCAGCTCAACAATCTCCATGGGGCCGCTCGCCTTTCCAATGGCGGGCATCCCCAAAAGGGCTGTAGCAACCTGAGAAGGTACGGCTATGGCGGTCGCTCGCTGAAGACAAGCAATTAGCTGAGGTCGGTCCAACATGCGGGTGAAGGATGAAAGGATGGTCGTGATGACATGACTGAGCACGGCATCATACGCACGATGGGCCATATCTGCCGTCGACTGGACCTCCTCACGAAGCGCCATAAGTTCGTTTCTGTTGGCGGCCTCGACGACCTGTCCGCCGATTGCACCGCAGACAAACGTTAATGGAGACAGCAGCCTTACCCTTAGACATTCGTCCGAGCTCAGCTCCACAAAAGACTTGAGCTTCCCGGGTTTAAGCCGCGAGAGGAGAGCCCCGCGAATCTCTGCGACATTGCCGCCACTCGCCGCCATCTTCCACGCGACCAACCCGGCTTCACCTGACGGCAAGGGGTTCTTGCGTTCTTTCCCGATTTCAGAGGTGGTCAGGAAATTGAGCCGGACTTCGCGACCAACGTTACTGGCTTGCAGCCGAAACAGCGACTCGATCGCAGCGATCACATCCGCTGAATTCAAGTTCACGGCGCCGGACTCGCGAGTGTCTTTGACCTGAGTCGCCTCCAATATCTCATCGAGTCTTCCTGGCTCGCGGAGAATTTCCGAGTAGTCTTCAGCGACTTCCAGATGAAGAAGATCCTCGCTCTTGAGGCTGATCCAAGCAGCTGCCGACCGGTGGAGTTGATAGACATAACCGCGGAGCGGAGCAATCGCCTGACGTGCGATATCCTCTTCAGGGACTGTCCAAAGCATGGATGGCTCCCCGAAGCTTGGCAACTTTACGTCCGGCACGAACGTCCCCCGTCTGTACGACCCAACAGCGCGCCTTGGCCCCTAGCTACGCCACAAACCCAGCACCACGCGGACAGCCGCCATCTTCGCGGTCTAATCTGAATATACGGACACACTACCATCAATCATTGTGGAGCGACATACCGCATCCAACTTGCGGTACGGCGGAGTTGTTCAAGGACACTGGCTTGCAATGCTGACGACGGTCACATCTGGCCGCTTCCAATTGGAGTAGCCCCTCGCCCTCTCTGTCTTCCTTGCCATCGTCAAGAACCCCCAACTCCGATCAGTCCGTGTCATCGAGGTAACAGCCCCGGCGCAGCGGTCGCGGTCGCCATCCACCACGTCACCGGGCGCCGGTTGTGTTGCTCGCCAGCCCCGAACGCAGGCGCCAATCACCCCCTCCGCGAACCCGCAACCACCGCCCGATCGTCCCGTTCGCCCCCGCCGGCTCACCCCTGCCCAGCGCCGCAGTCCAAAAATTCTCCAGCAGCATATGCGGCCCAAGCCCGCCCAGATCCACGCAGCCAACCTGCCCCAGCACCAGATCGATCTCCCGCTGCAGGATCGAAACCGCCTTCTGCACGCCCTCCGTCCCGCCGGCGATCGCGCCGTACAGCGTCGCACGCCCGGTCAGCACGAAATCCGCGCCCAGGCACAGCGCGATCACGATATCCGCGCCCCGCCGCACCCCGCTGTCCAGCAGCAGCGCCATGTCCTTGCCGACCGCCGCGCGGATCTGCGGCAGCACCTCCACCGGCGACGGCGCCAGGTCGAGCTGCCTTCCGCCATGGTTGGAAACGATAATGCCGTCGACGCCGATCCCGGCGGCGATCCTGGCGTCCTCCGGATGCAGCAACCCCTTCACCACCAGCTTATGCGGCCAGAGCCGGCGGATGGTTTCCAGGTCCTGCCAGGTCTGGCTCGCATCCGGCGTCTGGGTGGCGAACATGTCGGCGACCGCGTTGGCGGAAGCGCCCGCCGGCGCATAGGGCGCCCAGTTGCCCATCACCGGCAGCCCGCCGCCGCGCACATATTGCGCCAGCCATTGCGGATGCAGCAGCGATTCCAGGATCGTCCCCAGCCCCAGCCGCAGCGGCCGGCCGAACCCATTGCGCCGGTTGCGCTCGCGGTTGGAGGAAACCGGCACGTCGGCGGTCACCACGATCGTGCGCAGCCCGCAATCGCCGGCGCGGCGCACCAGGTCGGCCGCGATGGCGCGGTCCCGCGCGCCATAGATCTGATACCAGAGATTATCCGGCGCCAGCCGCGCCACCTGCTCCATCGACGCATTGGCCGCCCCCGACATCACATACGGGATGTTCGCCGCCGCCGCGGCGCGGGCCAGGTGCAGTTCGGCATCCGGATAGAACGCCCCCGCCAGCCCGGTCGGCGCGATGCCGAAGGGGCTGGCGTAGGTTCGCCCGAACAGGCTCGCCCGCTGGTGGCGGGCGGAGGTGTCGACATAATAGCGCGGCACCAGCCGGCGGCGGCGGAACGCCGCCTCGTTGGTCGCCAGGCCCACCTCGTCCTCCGCGCCGCCTTCGATGAAGTCGAACATGATGCGCGGCAGCCGCCGCCGCGCCATGCGCCGCAGATCGTCGATGTTGATGGCTCGATCGAGCTTGCTCATGTCCTGGACCTCCCGCCGGAGCAGGATCGCTGCCGACAAATGCGGCGCCCTGGCCCGGGCGTCTGGTTTCAGCAAGCCTAGGGCGGAATACGCTTCGCGTTCCACCGAATTATGTTCCAACGCGCAAGAGCCCAACTGCCTGTCATCTCGATGCCGCTGGCGCCGATCGACCGTTCCCTCATCTGCCCCACCACGCACGCGGATAAAGCACCACCGCAGCACATTATGAAACGACGAACCGAAGGGTGGTGGAATGCGTGGCGCATTCAACGATTTGACCAGGTAAACGCAGACGCTTGATTTCGATCAGGACAGGGCAATCCGCCTTGGCAGCATACCTTACATGTTGACGGAACCTACCGAATCTACCCGTAATGACAACAGTCCATAGGAAAGCCATACCGCCATGAAACGTCGCCTGATGATCCTGACCGCGTGTGTGCTGCCAGTACTTGCCGCCTGCGCCTCGGTGAATACCCAGCAGACCACCACCGTGAACGCCGTTGTCGAGACAGTGGACCCGGTTTCGCGGGAACTCCTGCTGCGCGGTGACGGCGGTTCCCAGTCCGGCCCGCTGCTGAGCATGATCGTCGGCAGCCACGTGCAGCGGCTCAACGAAATCCGCCCCGGCGACCGGGTGACCGTGACCTACTACCAGGCGCTCGCGGCCAGAGTGGTCAGCCCGCTATCGGGCAGCAGCCAGGCCTTCGAAGGGGTGGAGATCGACCGCAACGACACGGCCGAGCGGCCAGGCGGCGAGATCACCCGCGTTCGCCGCGGCCGCGTGACGATCACGGCCGTCGACCCCGCGACCGGGACCGTCAGTTTCATCGCACCCGACAACCGGCCCCGTACCGTCGTCGCGAAGAACTCGGAAGTCCTGGCCTTCGTGCGCCAGCTGCGCGTCGGCCAGCAGGTAGACATCTCCTACGAGGAAGCCCTGGCGATCTCGGTCGAGCCCATGAAGTAAGGCGCCGGGCATAACCTCCGGGGTTTCCAAAGGGCGAGCCCTTTGGCGGGAATCCAAGAGGCCGAGCCTCTTGGACTTGCCTGCCCCCGGAGGCAACCCGAACCTGCCCCGATCAGCCCGCGTTCATCGACGTAACGGCCCCCGGCGCCGCGGTGCGCCCGCCATCCACCACGTATTGGGCGCCGGTGATGTTGCTCGCCAGGCCCGAGCACAGGAACAGCACGGTATTGGCGATCTCCTCCGGCATGCCGTAGCGCCCGATCGGAATGGCGGACTGGTAGCGGTCGCCTACCTTGCCCGGGTTGTCCGGGTTCAGCTGCGCCTCCAGCGCGTGGATCATGCGGGTGTCGATCGGGCCGGGGCAGACGGCGTTGACCCGGATGCCCTGGCGCGCCACTTCCCCGGACGCGGTCTTGGTCAGGCCGATCACCGCGTGCTTGGACGCCACATAGGCCGGCATGCCCGGCGAGCCCATCAGCCCGGCCGTGGAGGCGGTATTCACGATCGCACCCCCGCCGCCCTGCGCCAGCATCTGCCGCAGCACGTATTTCATGCCCAGGAACACGCCCTTGACGTTCACCGCCATCACCGTGTCGAACATGCCCTCGTCATATTCCGCGGTCGGCGAGATGGCGCCCTCGATGCCGGCATTGTTGTGGAAGCAATCGATGCGGCCATAGGTGTCCACGGTTTTCTTCACATAGGCCTGCACGTCCTCGGCTTTCGTCACGTCGGCCTGCACGAAGATCGCCTCCCCGCCCTGCTGGCGGATGATGCCCGCCGTCGCCTCGCCGCCGCCGGCGTCGCGGTCCACCACCACCACCTTGGCGCCGCGTCCGGCAAACCCGAGCGCGGTGGCCCGCCCGATCCCGTTGCCGCCGCCGGTGACCAGCGCGACCTTGCCTTTGAAGTCCATGCCGTCTCTCTCCCTGGTTGTAGCTTGTAACAGGTTAGCACGCGCCCGCCGGACGAACAGGCCTGCTGGACGAACAGGCCTGCTGCACGACTAGGCCTGGCGCCGGCGCGTCCTACCGTGTCCCCGCGTCGGGCGCCGGGCCGGGCTTCTTCGCGCCGAAGCTGACCAGCAGGGAGTCGAGGAAGGTGAAGAAGATCTCCACGCCGTAGCCCACCAGGAATGCCGCCGCCAGCAGGTTCAGGCCCTGCGTGAAGCCGTTGAAGAAGCTGATGATCGCGCCGCATATGACCGCGACGATGATCCTCGCCGAATTGACGTAGGACGGATGGTAGGTCCGCGCCTTCACCCGGCTGGTATAGTCGCGCAGGTTGAAGGCGAACGCCCCCAGCAGCGCGAACAGCACCGGCAGCACATAGGCCGCCAGGCTGCCATAGGCGAGCACCGCGTCCGCCTTCACGTTCTGCGCGAAACTCCGCACCTGCTGATAGGCCGCGATCTTGCACATCGCGGCGGCACGGAAATTGGACAGCGACGGCGGCAGCTGCAACGCCTCGTACGGGTTCCCGCCCGGCGTCACCAGCGGCTTGCTCGGATCCGGCGCATCGAACGGATTATGCTCCACGCTCAGCACGAAGCGGTTCAGCTTGATCGCGCTGGTGTGAAGATCGCGGATCGAGGCAGCGAGCGACTGCAGCTCGGTGATCATGATCAGCTCGTTCATCGGCGGCTCGAACACGATCGGCGGATTGGGCAACGCGGTCGCCTCACCGCATGTCTCGTCAGCGACATTGCCGATCGCCGGCGCGCCGACATGCGCCCGCGCCTTCGCCGCCAGCTCGTTGGTCCGGGTGAGGCCATCGCCGATGTCGTTGCCGATCGAGGTGGTCACGAAGATCAGCAGCGACAGCGCCACGATCAGCACCGTGGTGCAGATCGCCAGCGCGCCATGGCCGCGGACCACGGCGCCGAGCCGTTCGTTCGAGGCCCGCACGGTCTCCGCGGTAACCGGCGCCAGCCTAGCCGCCAGCTTGGCGTAGGCCGACAGGAACGCGACGGTCTCCGCAGAGCCGAGCCGCCCCTGCTCGAAAGCCTCCCGGGCGGCCAGGATATCCGTCATCACATCTTCAGAGATATCGATCCCGGCCTGGGATGCGTAATGCAGTAGGCATTCCGCGTCGTCCATGGCCCGGCGGAGCTCCAGCTCGTGCCCGCCACGCGGGCCGTCCTGCCTGCGCGCACGGGGCCCTTCCGCGCCCGGCGCTACGCCCGGCCCCACGCTCGGCTTGGGCGTTTCCGCCACGGCTGGCGGCACGGCTGGGTTGTCGGCCACATCGCTCCCCTTCCCGCAGCCAGGCTCACATGCCGGCCCTCGGGAACTGTAACCGAAAGCCGCCCGCCCGCGTGTGAATTCGTTCACATACGCCGCCAGCCGCCGGTTCCGCCCGCCAGCCCGCTTCCGGCCGGCGCGCGAACCGGCTAGCCTTCGCGCCACCCGGAGGAAAAATTCAATGACCGAATACGACTACATCATCGTCGGCGCCGGATCGGCCGGCTGCGTGCTGGCCAACCGGCTGAGCGAGGACCCCGCCAAAAAAGTCCTGCTGCTGGAAGCCGGCGGCAAGGACGACAGCTTCTGGATTAACATCCCGGTCGGCTTCTCCAAGCTGCTGAACAACCCGAAATACAACTGGAATTTCGCCACCCAGCCGGAACCCAACGTCAAGGGTCGCTCGATCCCGATCCCCCGGGGCAAGACGCTCGGCGGCTCCAGCTCGATCAACGGCATGCTGTATGTCCGCGGCAACCCGCTCGACTACGACACCTGGTCGCAATTCGGCAATCGCGGCTGGTCCTATGAATCCGTGCTGCCCTATTTCCGCAAATCCGAGCATTTCGAACCCGGCGGCGACGACACCCGCGGCCGGGGCGGCCCGCTCAACGTCACCCACATGTACGAGAACGACGAACTGCCGGACGCCTTCATCGACGCCGCCGTGAAGCAGGGCTGGCCGCGCAATCAGGACTACAACAACGGCAACCAGGAAGGCTTCGGCTACTTCCAGGTGACCCAGAAGGACGGCCGCCGCTGGTCCACCGCGCGCGCCTTCCTCGATCCCGCGCGCTCCCGCCCCAACCTGCGCATCGAAACCAACGCCCAGACCACGCAGGTGATCCTGGACGGCACCCGCGCCGTCGGCGTCGCCTATGTGCAGAACGGCCAGCGGCACGAAGCCCGCGCCGCCGGCGAGGTGATCCTGGCCGCCGGCGCCGTGCAGTCGCCGCAATTGCTGGAGCTCTCCGGCATCGGCCGCCCGGACCTGCTCAATTCGCACGGCATCACCGTCCGGCATTCGCTGATGGGCGTCGGCGAGAACTATCGCGACCACTACGCCACCCGCATGAACTGGCGGGTGAAGCTGCCGATCACGCTGAACGAAAAGATCCGCGGCCTGAACATGGCCAAGGAACTGATCAAATACTTCGCCACCCGCCGCGGCATGCTGACCTACACCGCCGGCATCTGCTTCGGCTTCGTCAAGTCCCGCCCGGAACTGGCCGAGCCGGACATCCAGTATCATTTCGCCCATGCGAGCTATGCCAACGCCGCCGACCGCACGCTGGACCGCCAGCCCGGCATGACCATCGCCACCTACCAGTGCCGCCCGGAATCCAAGGGCAGCATCCATGTCGGCTCGGCCGACCCGCTCGCCGCCCCGATCATCCGGCCGAACTTCCTGGCCGAGGAGCTGGACCAGCAGGTGCTCATCGCCGGCATGAAGATCGCCCGGCGCATCGTCGAAAGCCCCGCCATGGACAAGTACCGCGCGCATGAAATGAACCCGGGCAGCGCGGTGCAGACCGATGCGGAATGGCTGAACTTCGCGCGCGAGAACGGTCAGACCACCTATCACCCGACCGGCACCTGCAAGATGGGCGCCGATCCGATGTCGGTGGTGGACGACCAGCTCCGCGTGCACGGCATCGCTGGCCTGCGGGTGATCGACGCCTCGATCATGCCGACTTTGGTTTCCGGCAATACCAACGCCGCGGTGATCATGATCGCCGAAAAAGGCGCCGACCTGATCAAGGCCGCCGCCAAGGCCGGCCTGCGCCAGGCGGCCTGACGCATCCAGCAGAGCCAGGAGGACCAAGCCCCCTGGCTCTGCCCGCTACGCGAACGCCGGCTTCACCTGCTCGCACAGCAGCCGCAGGGAATGCAGCACCTGTTCATGCGGAATGGCATTGCCGCAGTTCAGCTCGGCCAGGATGCCGTCCAGCCCGAGCTCGGCCTGCAGCTCCTTCAGCCGTCGCGTGACCTGCCCCGGCGTGCCGACGATCACCTTCTCCCGCAGCACGTCCTCGAACCGGATGGATTGCAGCGCCTGGCCGCGCTCGGCGCGCTGCTCGGTCGGGCGCGCCCCTTCCAGCCGGGCCAATTCCTCCAGCTGCCGCCCGAGCGCGGCATAGAAATTCATGATGCTGTCGCGCGGTTCGCTAACCGCCTGCGCCTCGGTATCGGCGACATAGACGGGCACCCGCAGATAGACCCGCCCCTCGCCAGGATGCCCGGCCGCCCGCCAGGCGGCTCGGTACTCGCGGATATTGGGGCCGAGCTCGGACAGCGTGCCCAGCCGCACCGCGGCGAAGATCGGATATCCCGCGGTGCCGTTGGCGGGGAAGGTCTCCGCATTGGTCGCGGCGACGCGGATTTCCGGATAGGGCTTATGGAACGGCTTCGGAACGAGATGGACGTTGTCGAAGCTGTGGAACCGGCCGTGATAGGTGAAGCTGTCCTGGGTCCAGGCCCGTTTCAGGATTTCCAGGGTCTCGGCGAAGCGTTCCCGGCTTTCGGCATAGGGCACGCCATAGGCCATGTAGGTGCGCGGGAAACCACTGCGCCCGACGCCGAAGATCAGCCTGCCGTGGCTGATATGATCGACGGTGGCAACCTCCTCCGCCAGGCGCAGCGGATGGCACAGCGGCAGCACCTGCACGGCGATGCCGATTTTTACCCGCTTGGTCCGCGCGGCGATGGCGGCGGCGATGGTGAGCGGGGATGCCAGCACCGATCGGGTCGGGGCCACGTGCAGTTCGGCCAGCCAGATGACGTCCAGGCCGTGCCGTTCCGCGGCGTCCACCTGCTCGAAGGACTGCGCGAAGGAGGTGACGTCGTCCGTGCCGGGGGGACGCTGGAACTCATGAAACATGCCGAATTCCATCGCTTCCCCCTGGCCGCGGAATGTTCCGCTGATTGTTGTGTCGGACGCCGGCGAGCATAGACACGCGGCCGGGGAGAGGCCAACTGCCGGGCGGATGAGCAATCGGGGGATCAGTAATCCTTCTGGTAGATCACCGCGACGCCGGTGCCCTGGCTGCTCTGGTCGCCGGTGGCCGACGCGGTGCCGGTGCCGACCGTGCCCTCCAGCTTCAGGCCGCGGGTGATGTCGATCTGCACCACGCTCTGCGTGCCGCTGCCCGACAACGACTGGCGGGCGCCGATATAGATGCCGGGGGCGACATAGCGGCCGGCATCGAGCGAGGAGCCGCCGCCATTGCTGCCGATCGACAGGCGGTCCAGCCCGAGTTCGGTGCGCACGGTGTTCAGGGGATCGCCGATGCCGGGGGTGACGCCGGTCAATGAGGCCAGGGCGGCGGCGATCTGCGCCAGTTCCAGTGGCTGCAGCGTGGCGGCGCTGCGCCCGAGCAGCAATTGCGACAGCACCTCGTCCTGCGGCAGCGGCGGGGAGGAACTGAGCGTGATCTTCGGCGAACTTGCGCTGCCGGTGATCGCCAGATTGGCGGTGGCGCTGGTGCCGGTGCGGCTGGCGAGGAAGTTCAGCGACGGATCGGTCAGGCTGCCGCCATCGAAGCCGATCTCGCCCTTGGTGAAGGTGATGGTCTGGCCGGCCAGGCTGAATTCGCCGCGGCGCAGCTGAAAGTGCCCGTCCGGCTGCGGGTTGGCCAGTGTGCCGGTGAGATGCACGGTGCCGCCGAGCTCGGCGTCGAGGCCCCGGCCGCGCACGAAGATCTGCTGCGGCGCGTTCAGCGTGAGGTTCAGGCGCGATATTCGGCCCGGGCGCGGGCGGCGGCGGCGGTTTCGCGCCGGGACGGATCACGTTCAGCACGGGGATGCTGGCCGGCAGGCGCTCGGGGATGCGGATATCCGCGCGCAGCAGCTTGATCGTGCCGGCCAGCGTCAGATTGGTGCTCGCCTGGCCGCGCAAGGTCAGATCCGCATCGAGCAGCGCGGTCGCTACATCGTTCGACACCGGGCGGGCATTGCGCGCGGTCAGGGTCAGGTCGACCGGCATGCCCGGCGCGAGAACGCCGATGCTGCCGGCGAGGTCGATGCGGCCCTGGTCGAACCGGCGCGGCCGGTGAAGCGGTCGATGCGCAAGGTGTCGCCGTCGCCATGCAGCGTGGCGGCGATGGCGGTCAGATGCAGGCCGGTGGTGAAGTCCTGGATCGTGCCGTTCGCGAGGGTCAGCTGTCCGTCGATGCGCGGATCGGCGAGCGTGCCGCGCAGGTTCGCGTGCAGCGTCGCCTGGCCGCTGACCCGGCGCCCGGCGGCGGAGATCAGCGGGTCCAGCAGGGCCAGGCTGGCGCTGCCGTCGGCGCGCAGATCGATCGGCCCGGCGGCGAGCGGCGCCATGCCGTTGACGGTCAGGCGTGGCGGTGCCGGCGGTCAGCCTGGCATCGATATTGGCGCGCCCATCGGCGAGGTTCGCGGTGGCGGTGAACTGCCCCGCCGGCAGCCCTCGCGCGGTGCCGCCGCGGGCGCGCAGGCCGCTGGCATTGATGCGGATCGTGCCGCTCGGACGGTCCGGGGCGCCGGTGAGCCGGGCATCCGCATTCAGCATGCCGTCCGCCTCCAGCCCGGGGACGAACAGCGCCGCGAGATCCGGCGTGACGCCGCGCAGGCTGGCGGTCAGGTCGAGCGTCGGGCTGACGCCGGCCGGAAGCCTCCAGTACCGCCTGGCGCAGGCCGAGGCGGAGCCGGTCGACGCTGAGATTGTCTCCCGGAAGCTCACCCGCATCGGCGCTCAGCAGCCGCAGCTGTTCCCGGTTCCAGCTGGCGGTGAAGGCCGAGACCGTGGCCTGGCCGGCGCCGATGTCGATCTGCGCTGCCGGCTGCGAGGCCGATGGGGTCGGGGACGGCGTTCAGGCGCAGCGCCTCCACCGAGAGTCCTCACATCGGCGACGGGATGGGCGGGGTCCGGGATCGTCGCGGCCAGTTTCACCGCGCCGGCGCTGCCGGTGCCCGCCAGCCCGGCGCTGCGCGCTTCCAGGTTCAGCGCGGCACGCTGCGCCGTGCTGTCCAGCGTGGCGGTGACGGCGCCGGAAACCGGGCGGCCGAGCAGCGGCGCGAGGTCGGCAAGCCGGTCGAATTTCAGGTCCAGATGGCCGAGCGGCAGCGTCGCCCCGGCGGGCAGCGAGAGGTCGCCATGCGCCTGGGCGCTCTGCCAGGCGGCGCGGCCGATGGTTGCCCGCAACGCGCCGTCCTTCTGGCTGGACACGTCCAGCGCCAGATCGAGCGGCGCGCCGGCGAGCTGGCCGGTGGCGGTGATCCGTCCGGAAGGCGCGTCCGGCAGGCCATGCGCCTCGATATGCGCGGCGATCGGTCCCCCCTTCACGCCCGGCGGCGTGGCGTTGCCGGTGATGTCGGCGCTGGCGGCGAGATCGGTCAGCGGGCCCGAAACATGGCCGGTGGCCTGCAATTCGCCGGTCAGCGTGGGCAGCAGAACCGGCAGATCGGGCAGGCCGAGGCTCCAGGCGAGGTCCAGCCGGTCGCCCTTCAGCGTGCCCTTCGCGCTGGCGATGGCCGCCGCGCCGGTCGAGCGAGAACTGCGTCAGCGCGATGTCGCTGCCATGCAGATCCGCCGTCACGCGCAGCCTGGCGTCCTTGCCGATGAGCTGCGGCAGCTTCGCCGGCCCGCCGGTCAGCGCCAGGGTGCCGTCCGACGTCCAGATGCGTGGTCGCGCCCGTCTGCCCCGTTCCGCCAGCGCGGCGCGGAGCGTCAGGCGGGTGCTGCCTTGCAATTCGACGCCCGGCCAGCGCGGCGAGCGGGGCGATCTCGTTCACCGTCAGCACCATCTCGCCGCTCTGCTGGTCCAGGCGGATGGTGCCGTCCGCCTCGGCATGCAGCTTGCCGGCCCGCAGCGTCATGCGCGAGGCCAGCGCGTCGGGCGGGCCATCCAGGGCGGCATCCGCCGTCATCGGGCCGAGCTCCGCCAAGCCCGCGGCGGCGGCGAGCAGACCGTCGCCCTGCTCGCGGATCGCCAGCCGGGCGTGCAGGCCGCCTGCGTCCTGGTGCGCGTCCAGCCGGTACTCACCGGGCTCGTCCAGCCGGCGCAGCGATAGCATGCCCTCGGCACGATCGAGCGAGGGAAGCCGGGCCTGCCCCTCGGCGATGAAATCGGCGGCGATGCCGAATACCGGCGTGGCGAGCTCGATCCGCCCGATCTGCAGCTTTTGCAGGCTGACGCGCAGCGGCAGGGTGAAGGAACCGCCGCCTGAACTGCTGGCCCCGCCGCTCGCCGGCAGCCGCGCCACGGCGATGCGGGCGGCCGAGAGCGTCCGCACCGCGAGTTCGCCCGACAGCAGGCGGCGGGGCGACCAGCCCAGCGCCAGATCCTCGATGTCGGAGCCAGGTTCCATCGGCGTCGGCAAGCGTGATGCTGGCGACGCGGAAATCGTCCGGGAAATGCCCGGCGATGCCGGCGATGCGCACCTGTCCGTCGGTCAGGCTGGTCGCGGTACGGGCGATGAACGCCCGGCCGGCATCGGTGTTGGCGGCGAACAGCAGGCCGCCCGGCCACGATCACCAGCAGGAACAGCACCGCGAAGATGCCGCCGGCCAGCCAGCCCATCCAATGCAGGACCCGGCGAAGCAAACGGGACGCGAGGGAAGAAACCGCCATCAGAATGCCTGCCCGATCCCGAGATAGACTTCGAAAGCATCGCCGCCGGGCAGGCGCTGCACCGGCACCGCCACGTCCAGCCGTATCGGCCCGATGGAGGTATAATAGCGCGCGCCGACGCCGGCGCCGAAATGCCAGGCGCCGGAGAACGGGCTGTTGCCGGTATCGACCTGGCCGGCATCGACGAATGCCGCCGCGCCGTAGTTCTGGCCGAAGCGCTGGCGGAACTCCACGCTGCCCGCGGCGACCGTGGTGCCGCCCTGGGGGTCGTGTTGGGGAATTGCGGCCCGACCGACTGGAATTTGTAGCCGCGCACGGTGCCGCTGCCGCCGGCGTAGAACCGCCGGTCGGGCGGCAGCTCGAACTGAGTCGGCGCCCGGCGCCTCGCCGACCAGGCCGCGCATCGCCAGGATGCTGCGCCCCTGCGTGCCCCAGAGCGAGCCGACATCGAGATAGGTGGAGCCTGAGACCTGCAGCAGCACGAAATTCACCCCCGGTGCGGCCATCGAACGCGTCGGCGTGGCCGAGGTGGTAACGCGGATCCCCTGGGTCGGGTTCAACAGGCTGTCGGTGCTGTCATAGGTCGCGTCCACAGGCAGCGCGAGCAGCGTATAGTCCCGCCCGACGTCCTGCTGGGTCACGTGCTGCTGGGCGAAGCCGAGGCCGATCCCGACCTTCCAGCGCGTCGACAGCCGCCGTTCCAGCCGCGCATCGGCGGTGACCGCCTGGATGTCATAGGCCTGCAGGCTCTGGCTGAGCGCGCCGAGGCCGAGGATCAGCGACTGGTCCCGCGCCCCCGTGTCGGGCAGCGTCAGCACCGATTTCAGCACATAGCCCGGCGCGCGCGCGGCCGTGCCGCCGGCATTGGCGCTGGCGCTCAGCAGCAGGTTCTCGGCATTGCCGAACAGGTTATGGTGCTGCCAGGACGCCGCCACCTGGGCGCCGAGATCGGTGGAATACCCGCCCGAGAACCGCACCGTGTGCAGCGGCCGCTCCGTCACCTCGATCAGCAGCGGCAGCTGGCCCGCGCTGTCCAGCGACGGCGCGGCGGGATTGGTGCCGAGCTGGGTGCGCACGCTGGCGAATACGCCGAGGGAGGCGAGGTCCTGGCGCGCCGCCTCGATCGCCGTCGGGTCGAACCGCTCGCCCTGGGCGATCTGCAGGCGCTGGCGCACGAAGCTTTCGTTCATCCGTTGCAGGCCGGCGATGCTGATCGGGCCGAGATCGACCCGCGGGCCGGCGGTGACGGGATAGGCGACGTCCAGCGCATTGTCCTGCGCGCGCAGCAGCACCACGGGCTCGCCCACCTTGGCCAGCGCATAGCCGTCCTGGCGCAGAGCGGCGAGCAGCCGCTCGCGCTCGGCCAGTACCGGCCCGGCGGCGGCCGTTGCGCCGGGGGCGAGCTCCAGATGGATGTCCGATCCCACCGGCAGCTCGCCCTCGATCGTGACGCGGCGCAGATGAAACAGCGGGCCGCGCTGCACCGATACCTCGATGGCGGCCGGCGGTTCGGCCGGGGCGCTGTCCAGGAATTCCGGCAGGCCGGGATCGTCCAGCTTCCGCCCGGCGATGGTCAGGCTGATCTCGGCCTTGTAGTAGCCGAAGCTGCCGAGCACGTCGGCAAAGCGCGCGGCGTCGGCACGGGCGCGGGCAATCAGCCCGAACGGGCCGATCGGGCCGGCATCGTGCAGTGAGATCAGCGTGGAGGCATCCTTCAGCGACTCGTCCAGCGCCGCGTCGCCGGTGGGGGCGATGGTGGCGGTATAGGCCATCGGATCCGCCGCGCGGACGGGGACAGCAGAAGCACATGCCAGCGCCGTGAATGCGAGGGCGGCGAATCGGAATGCAGGGGGGGCACGGCGCATGCCCGCAAGCTATCGCGAAACGCCGCCCCGATGATCCCCCCGGCGCCATCCGGTCACGCGGATGCGATCACGGCGTTTGGAGTTGCGCCGGTTTCCGCGCTAGCGTTGCCGAAACAAGGCTGTCAGGAGGAAAAAATGAAGTTCGGTGTGTTCTATGAATTGCAGCTGCCGCGTCCCTGGAAGGCCGATAGCGAGCTCAATCTGTACCAGAACGCGCTGACCCAGATCGAGGTCGCCGACCGCTGCGGCTACGATTACGCCTGGGAAGTGGAACATCATTTCCTGGAAGAATATTCTCACTCGCCGCAGCCCGAAGTGTTCCTCGCCGCCGCCAGCCAGCGCACGAAGAACATCCGGCTCGGCCACGGCATCATCCAGCTGACCACCAACCACCCCGCCCGCGCGGCGGAAAAAGTCGCCTGCCTCGACCTGGTCAGCAACGGCCGCGCCGAATTCGGCATCGGCGAGGGCGCCAGCATCACCGAGCTCGGCCCGTTCGACCGGGAAATGGAGAACAAGCGCGAGGTCTGGGAGGACGGCATGCGCTGCGTGCTGCCGATGTTCAAGGATGGCGGCTGGGAGTACGACGGCCCGTATTTCAAGTTCCCGCTGCGCCAAGTGCTGCCCAAGCCGATCCAGAAGCCGCATCCCCCGCTCTGGGTCGCGTGCTCGCAGCTTGAAACGATCGAGATGGCCGGCAGGCGCGGCATCGGCGCCCTGGGCTTTCAGTTCTTAAGCGCGGAAATGGCGCAGGCCTGGGTGCACGCCTATTACAACTCGTTCACCAAGCGACTGGAGAAACTGGCCGACTACCAGACCAACCCCAACATCGCCATGGTCAGCTACTTCATGTGCGCGGAAACCGACGAGGAAGCCCGCAGACGGGCCGACGGCGTGACGTTCTTCCAGTTCTCGCTGGCCTATTACAGCGGCGCCAAGGGCCGCGAGCGCGCCAGGCCCGGCACCGTCAGCCTGTGGGACGAGTACAACAAATGGAAGGCCGCGAACCCCGAGGCGGTGCGCAAGGCGCTGTCGGGCGGCCTGATCGGCTCGCCGGAGACGATCCGGCGCAAGCTGCACAAATTCGAAACCTCCCGCGTGGACCAGATCATCCTGCTCAACCAGGCCGGCAACAACAGCCATGAGCATATCTGCGAAAGCCTGGAACTGTTCGCCAGGGAGGTGATGCCGGAATTCCATGCCAAGGAGCCGGAGCACCAGAAATGGAAGCAGCAGGTGCTGAACCGCGAGATCGAGCTGGAGGAAATCGACACCACCCCGTTCAAGGACCGCGGCGGCGTCGGCAAGGGCGTGGCCATCTCCAAGCTGGCGGCCGGCGCGGAGGCGGCCGACTGACTTTTGCCACGGGTCCGGTCCGGGTGGATGGGCGCTTCTCTCCGCGCCCATCCCGCGCTAGGGACAGGACCTTCGAATGGCGGTGAATTTCATCTCGGGCACGCCGAGATCCGGGTCGACGCTGCTCGCGGCGCTCCTGCGCCAGAACCCGCGCTTCCACACGGCGGTGGCGAGCCCGGTCTACGGCATGTGCATGTCCCTGGTGCAGCACATGGGCGCCTCCACCGAGTTCTCGGTATTCTTTTCCGATGAACGGCGGCGGAAAATACTGACTTCGCTATTTGACGCCTATCATGCCGTCGGCCCCAATGAAGTGGCTTTCGACAGCAGCCGGCTCTGGTCGGGCAAGCTGGCGTTGATCGAGAGCCTGTTTCCAGCCGCGCGCGTCATCTGCTGCGTGCGGGATCCGCGCTGGATTCTGGACAGTGCGGAACATATCTACCGCCGCAACCCCCTGCAGAGTTCCGCGCTGTTCGAACATAACCCCAACACCTCGGTCGGGGTCCGGCTGGCGTCGATGATGGAGGCGAACAAGGGGTTTGTCGGCGGGGCCTGGAGCGCGCTTCGCGAAGGCTGGTTCAGCGAGCAGGCGAAGAAGCTGATCCTCCTGCGGTACAAGTCGCTGGTTTCGGCGCCGGCACAGGCGATGGAGCGGCTCTATCAGGGATTGGGGGAGGCGCCGTTCGCGCATGATTTCACGAATTTCGCTTACGCCGAGCCGGAATACGATGCGCGGCTGGGAATGCCCGGCCTGCACGCCGTCCACGGCCCGCTACGCCAGGAGACCCGCGCCACGATACTGCCGCCGGAACAGTTCGAAAAATATGGCGGACTGGAATTCTGGCTCAAAGCCGACGGCAATCCGCGCGGGGTCGAGGTGATCTGAAGCCTCCCCGCCCCGGATCCGGTTCACGCGCCACGACATCCCGGCCGCCATCGGCCGCCGGGCTAATCGACGATCGCCGCGTAGACCAGATCGCGGAACAGCACCCGGTAATGCTCCCGCGGCCCGGGCGCCTGGATCATCAGCACGGCAAACAGCCGCTCCGCCGGATCGACCCAGAACGATGTCCCCGCCGCGCCGCTCCAGTAATACTGCCCGGTCGAGCCCGGCATGGTGGCGATGCCCGGCTGCAGGCGCACCGCGAAGCCGAGGCCGAAGCCGTAGCCGGGCGGCAGCAGGTCGGGCGAGCCCTGGATCGGGCCGAGATGGTCCGCGGTCATCAGCTCGATCGTCTTGCGGCCGAGCAGCCGCCGGCCCCCGAGCGTGCCGTTGTTCAGCAGCATCTGCAGGAAGCGGGCGTAATCCATGGCGGTTGAAACCAACCCGCCGCCGCCCGATTCGAATTTCGGCGGCTCGCGCACCTCGAGCAGGCTGACATCCGCGCCGGTATCGGGGTCCTTGGCGAAACCGCCGGCGATGCGGCCATGCTTCTCCTTCGGCACATGGAACGCCGTCTCGGTCATGCCGAGCGGCTGCAGGATCCGGCTGTCGAGGAACTGTCCCAGGCTCTGGCCGGAAACGATCTCCACGATGCGGCCGAGCACGTCGGTGGAGCGGCTGTATTCCCAGCGCGTGGCCGGCTGATACGCTAGCGGCAGGGCGGCCAGCATCGCCGCCTGGTCCGCATTGGTCTGGTTGCGGCGATAGATCTTGGCGTCCATGTAGGCGCGCTGCACCGGCCCGGTGCCGCGAAACTCGTAGGTCAGGCCGGAGGTGTGGCGCAGCAGGTCCTGCACGGTGGCGTCCCGCTCCGCCGGCACCAGATCCACCCGCCCGTGCCGCTCCACCGCGACCTGCTGGCCGGCGAATTCCGGGATGAACTTCGCCACCGGATCGTTCAGCAGCAGCCTTCCTTCCTCCCACAGCATCATCGCCGCGACCGAGACGATCGGCTTGGTCATCGAATAGATGCGGAACAGATCGTCCGTCCGCATCGGATCACCCGCCGCCGGATCGCGCCTGCCGAATGCCTCCAGATAGGCCAGCCGGTCATTGCGGACGATGGCGACCACGGCGCCGGGGATCTGGCCGGCATCGACGCGCTCGCCCAGCACCGTGGACAGCCGGGCCAGCCGGTCCGGGCAGAGCCCGGCATCGCTCGGTTTCGCGGCGGGCAAGGATTGCGTGGGCATGACGGCGGTTCCCCGGATCTGTTCTGCCGCGAATCATGGCCGGGGCCCGCGCGGACGGCAAGGCCGGCGGGCTTGTTTGGCGGGCTTGTCTGGCGGCGCGATCGCGTGGCTTAATCGGCGGCAGAAAAACAAGAGGAAACGGATCCATGAATTCGCCCAGCGCCTCATCGGAGGTATCGTCGGACATCGACGCCGCAACGGGAAAATATCTCGCCGACAAATACGCCATCGTCGGCGTGGGAGAGACCGAATATCTGCGCGGCGCCGGCTCCGGGCGCAGCACCCGCGCCATGGGCACCGCCGCGATCCGCGCCGCCATCCAGGACGCCGGCATGAAGGCCTCCGACATCGACGGCATGCTGTCCTATTCCGGCAACGACTCCACCTTCTCCCCGTTCCTGGCCGGCGATCTCGGCATAAGGCTGAATTTCTACATGGACGTGCATGGCGGCGGCTCGTCCACCGAGGCGCTGGTGGGCATCGCCATCGGCGTGATCGAGGCCGGGATGTGCAAGGCGGTGGTGATCTTCCGCTCGATGAACGGCTATTCCCAGGTGCGCATCGGCGGCACCGGCGCGCGCTCGGCGGTGCCGGTGACCGGCGACCAGATCCACAGCCGCGGCTATGGCTGGCAGGCGGCGGGGCAGATGTTCGCCCCCACCTTCCTGCGCCACATGTACGACTACGGCACCAAACCGGAACAGGTGGCGATGGTGAAGGTGGCGCATTCCGAACACGCGTCCAACAACCCGAAGGCGCTGTACAAGAAGCGCATGACGGTGGACGACGTGCTGTCCAGCCGCATGATCGTCAAGCCGCTGCATCTGCTCGATTGCTGCGTGGAAACCGACAACGCCAACGCCATCATCGTCACCTCCCGAGAACGCGCGCGCGACCTGGCACAGCATCCGGTGCTGATCCGCTCCGTCGTCGGGCGCTGCTGCAAGCCGCGCATCGACATGCACTACCAGGCCGGCCCGATCTCCACCGTCGCCGGGCACTACGCCAAGGAAATCCTGTGGCCGAACGCCGGCGTCGGGCCGGAGGATATCGACGTCACCGGATCGTATGACGCTTTCACCTTCACCACCATGCTGCAGCTGGAGGATTACGGCTTCTGCAAGAAGGGCGAGGGCGGGGATTATGTTTCCAACGGCACGATCCGCCTCGGCGGCAGGCGGCCCAACAACACCTCCGGCGGGCATCTGTGCGAGGGCTACACGCACGGCATCGCCATGGTGATCGAGAATGTCCGCCAGCTGCGCCACGACGTGGACGACAGCTGCCCGGTCGGGCCGGACGGCAAGCGCCAGCATACCTACGACTACCGCGAAGGCGGCTGCCGGCAGGTGAAGAACGCGCAACTGAGCGCCAATCTGGGCTGGGCGATGCCGGGCACCGGCTCGGCCATGGTCATGCGGAGGGGCTGAGACAATGGCACTGCAAGGCAACTATCTCGGCATGGCGCTGAGCGTCGACGATCTCGACATCGAGAACATCGCCTATTTCCGCCATTGCGCGGCGCATGATTTCCATCTGCAGGAATGCACCTCCTGCAAGCTGGTACGCTATCCGCCGACGACGGCCTGCCCGTGGTGCATGTCCGGCGAGTCCCGCTGGGTGCCGGTGGAAGGCAAGGGCACCGTGCATTCCTACGCCGAGGTGCACCACGCCATCCAGCCGGCCTTCAAGGGCCACACGCCGTACCAGGTGCTGCTGGTCGACCTCGATACGCAGAAGGGCAAGCCGAGCGAGCACGAGGCGTTGCGCGTGGTCGGCAACCTGACCATGCCGGACGGGACGCTGGCGCCGCCGGAAATGGTGGAGAAGGTGGGGATCGGCAGCCGCGTGCGGATGGTGTTCTCCGACGTCTCCGAAGGCCTTGCGCTGCCGCAATGGACCCTCGATGAAACCGCCGCCCAGCCGGCAACGCCCTGGCGCTATCCGGGATAGGCCGGGGGTAGCGCGGACAGCCGATAAATCTTCCGGGGAAACCGCCGGCGTGCTTGCTGCGGCATGGCCGGCCCGCCTAGGATTCAGGTACGGCAACGCCGGGTGTCCGGTCCACGGGAGAACGCGGCTTGGGGGACGGCTTCACGCTCACGCTGGCCAGCGACCTGGCCGAGATCGCCCGCCTGACGGAGCGCCTCGCCCGGTTCGGCCAGGAACACGACCTGCCCGAGCGCGCCGTGCAGCACATGACCCTGGCGCTGGACGAGCTGATCACCAACGTGGTCGAACACGGCAAGCCCCCGGTACCGGCCGAGCAGACCGTCAACGTGCATCTGTGGCTGGAACCCGGCTGGCTGCACGCCGAACTGGTGGACACCGGCCAGGCCTTCGATCCCTTCACCGACGCCATGCCGCCCGACATCGCCGCGGAACTGGACGACCGCCCGATCGGCGGCCTCGGCGTGCACTTCGTGCGCACCCTGATCGACCGCACCGACTACCGCCGCACCGGCAACCACAACGTCATCCGCCTGGCCAAATCGCTCGCCCTGGACTGACCCCGTCACGGCACTCCCCCATCAAGGCATTGGACGGAAATCCCGCCCGCGCCGTAAGCTCGGCGCAACGCACGCAACGATAAGGGGGAACACCGATGAGCCAACCCGCCATTGCCGAACACGCAAGGCTCCGCCCGGCGAACATGCTTGCCAGGCCGGTATGGATCGACCCGGCCTTCGAGGACCCCGACGCGGTCATGGCCCTGGTCCGCCGATCCGCGCCCTATCCCCTGTCGGCGCGGGTCCACAAGCGCGACGACAACGGCCAGGACGTGCCGTTCTTCCGGATCTTCTGGGCCCACACCCGCGAGGTGAAGGTCAAGGGCGCCGAGGCGTTCTTCCACAACGAGCGCTTCCTGCAGGCATCGCGGAAGTCGTTCGGGGCCAAGGTGATCGTGCCGAGCGCGATCATGGTCAATCTCAGCGCCCCCACTTTGGGCGGCCCGCCGCATCGCGACCTGCCCTATTTCCGCGGCGCCGAAAAATTCCCGTTCTGGCTGCTGAGCTGCATGGGCTACTCGGACCTGTTCCATGACTGGGCGGTGCCGATCGCCTCGACATTGTCGTGGTTCTACAAAGGCGCCGGCGGCGATTTCGAGTACTGGCCGGACGGCCCGGATGCGCCGTCGAAGCTGGTGCAGCCGCCGCTGTGGAATGTCGCCGTCGTCAGCGACAACGAGTACATGTGGCACCGCGTCGGCCCGGTCGGCCGGCCCGGCGAGCAGAAGAAGCCCGGCGACATCTCCCGGGAATGCCGGCTGCACGCCTCCGCGCAGGGCGGCTGGGAGATGCACGACCGGGGCAAAACGGAGGCGTTGGCGCCGGACCAGGTGCGGGTGTCGATCCTCTGGAAAGCCTATGCCTTCGCCGATCAGGCGGCGGCCGACGAGTACCACAACCATGCCAACGACCTCGATCCCGCGATGGTGGCCGAAATCTTCGCGGCGGATCTGCGCCAGCGCGGCATCGCGTTCGCCCCGCCCGCGGACCCGGTCGCCGATCCCGCGTGGAAGTCGCTGATCCAGAAGACCTACGCGGCGAGCTTCAAGGGCAGCGACGGCCAGACGGCTGCCTATTAGAGCGGCGGCCTATCAGGGCGAACGTCAGGCCCCGTCAGGCCCCGGCAGGCGAGAGTCGTCACGCGCGGCGAACAGGAATCCTCCGCCCGGCCGCGGGATCGCCTCGATCTCCACCCCGAAGCACCGGCCGAGACAGGCCGGGGTCAGCACCTCGCCCGGCGGCCCCGCCGCGATCAGCCGTCCCGCGTGCAGCAACACGACCTGATCCGCCCGCATTGCCTGATTCGGATCGTGCAGGATCGCCATCACGGCGGCCCCGCGTGCCGCCATCCGCGATGCGAAGTTCAACGCGCGGCTCTGCTGCGCCAGGTCCAGCGCGGTGCCGGGCTCGTCCAGGAACAGCGCCTGCCCCTCTCGATCGCCGCCCCGCCGCCAGAGCTGGGCGGCCGCCCGCGCCAGCTGCGTGCGCTGCTGCTCGCCGCCCGACAGTGTGGCATAGCGCCGGTGCCACATGGCCCGCAGCCCGAACTCCTCGGCCACCGCGTCCAGCGCCGCCGGCGCGTCGCGCGCCATGGGCGTGCCCCGGTGCGGCAGCCTGCCAAGCTGCACCACTTCCGCGACGGTCGGCCCGAACGCCACCGCGTGCTGCTGCGACAGCACGGCGCGCCGGCGCGCCAAACCCAGCATCGTGCTGGCGCCGATCGGGCGTCCGTCCAGCAGCGCCTCGCCCGCATCCGGGCGGCGGTCGCCCGCCAGGACACGCAGCAGAGTGGTCTTGCCGGCGCCGTTCGGCCCCAGCACGGCGGTCAGGCTGCCGGCCGCCAGGCGCACCGACACATCCGCCAGCAGCGCCCGCCCGCCGATGGCGACGCCGATGTTGCGTGCCTCGATCATGTCGCGCCACGCCCGTGGCGCAGCAGCAGCACCACGAAGACCGGGCCGCCGAGCGCCGCGGTGATCAGGCCGATCGGCAGCTCCGCCGGCGCGGCCAGGGTTCGCGCCAGCGCGTCGGCGGCCAGCAGCAGGCTGGCGCCGAGCAGCGCCGCGCCCGGCAGCAGCAACACATGGCGCGGACCGGCCACCAGCCGCAGCAGCAGCGGCACGACCAGGCCGACGAAGCCGATGATGCCGGTCGCCGCCACGGCGGCGCCGACACCCAGCGCCACCACCGTCACCACGTATAGCCGCAGCCGCGACACCGACACGCCCAGATAGATCGCTTCCTGTTCGCCCAGCAGCAGCGCATCCAGCGCGCGGGACTTCGCCAGCAGCAGGGCGAACGTGGCAACCGCGCACAGGCCGGTCAGCGCCACCGCCGGCCAGCCGGCGCTGGACAGGCTGCCCATGCTCCAGAAGGTGATGTCGCGCAGCTGGCGATCGTCGCTCATGGTCACGAACAGGCCGGTGGCCGCACCGCAGACCGCGTTGATCGCGATGCCCGCGAGCAGCAGCCCCCCGGTGCCGCCGCCCGCCGCGCCGGCAAGGCGCAGCGCCAGCAGGCTCGCCAGCAGCCCGGCCACGAAGGCCGAGGCCGGCACCAGCGCCAGCGGCGGAACCGGCGCCAGCAGCGCGCCCAGCCGGTCGGTGAACAGGATCGCCACCACGGCGCCGAGCGCGGCGCCGGAAGACACGCCGACCAAGGCGGGATCGGCCAGCGGATTGCGGAACAGCCCCTGCTGCGCGGCACCCGCCGCCCCTAGAGCCGCGCCGGCGACGATCGCCAGCAGCGCGCGCGGCAGCCGGATCTGCCACAGCACCGCGGTCTCGCGCGCATCCCCCACGGCGCCGGACAGCAGCGCCAGGAGGCGCGACGGGCCGATGGGCACCGCGCCGACCAGCAGCGCCACGGCCAGGGCGGCGACCAGCAGCAACGCCAGCCCGCCCAGCAGCATCACGCCATTCCCCGATGCCCGGGGGCCGGCGACCGCGACCGATGGCTGGCTCAACCCGGCCTCGCCCAGGGCCGCGCCGGCAGGGTGCGGAACCGCTCCTGCGGGTGCAGCGCCGCCGCCAGCTCGTGGATCGCCTGCGCCAGCCTCGGGCCGAAGCCCAGCAGATAGAGCGTATCGAATGAAACGACGCGCCCGTCGCGCCCGGCCGGGGTGGCGGACAACCCGGGTGCGGAGACCAGGCCGGCCGCGCCGCCCGCGCCGCGCAGCACCTCCGACGTGGTCAGGATCACATCCGGCGCCGCCAGCAGGGCCGCCTCCGCCGATAGCGGGTGATAGCCGCTCAGCCCGGTGACCGCGTTCACCCCGCCGGCCAGGCGGATCATCGCATCCGCGGCCGTCCCCGTTCCCGCCGCCATCGGCGCGCCCCGCCCGACCGACAGCAGGAACAGCACGCGCGGGCGCGCCTGGCTGCCCGCCACGTCCCCGGCGACGATCGCGAGGTCATCCGACATCGCCGCGATCATCTCGCCCGCCGCCGCCTCGCGCCCCAGCGCCGCCCCGACCCGGCGGACCCGTTCCAGCGCCGCCTCGGGCGTATGCGCCTCCGGCAGCGACACGATCCGCACCCCCGCCGCCGCCACCTGGCTCAGCGCGGCCGGCGGACCGGCATCGGCCGAGGCCAGCACGATCGCCGGATTGAGCGACAGCATGCCCTCGGCGCCCAGCGCGCGCAGATAGCCGACCTTCGGCAACGCCGCGACGGATGGGGGAAACTGGCTGGTCAGGTCGGTCCCGACCACCTCGCTCCCCTCGCCGAGCGCGAACACCGTCTCGGTGACGGCGCCGCCGAGCAGCAGCAATCGCGGTTCGGCGACGGCGGGCGATGCCAGCACCGCCACCGCCATCCAGGCAACCAGCAGGCGGCGCATCAGGCGTCTCGTGCGGCCAGCCCGGCCAGGATCGCGCGCCAATGGGGATCCTCGGGCAGCCCGGGCTTGCGGCGGCCGAACAGCGTCGCAATCTGCCCGCCAGCGCGGTCGAACAGCTCGAGCGAGGTCACCACGCCATCGTCGGTCGGCTTGTGCACGACCCAGGCCGTGTCGATCGCGGTCTCGCGCAGATGCAGGCTGAATTCGGGATCGAGCACGTTGAACCAGGGCCCGGCCGCGCGCAGCGTCCGGACCGGGCCGGTATGGATCTGGATGCAGCCGCGATTGCCGACGAACACCATGATCGGCAAGGCATCGGCCGCCGCCTGCTCCAGCACGACCCGCAGCGCACCCGGCGAAACCGGCCGCGCGCGCTCGGGACCGGCCAGCCTCAGCGCCTGGGTGCGGCTGACGCCGAAGCGCTTCAGCAGGCCGAAGAAATGATGCGTGTCGCGCAGCGCGTCCCAGCCGGCGTTCAGCCCGGCTGCATCGATCTCGCCGTCCGGGCGCACAGCCGGCGCGGGCTCGGCCGGGACCACGGCGGGCGGGGGCAATTCGGGGGCCGCATGCCGGGCGATCAACGCCGCCCAGGCATCGGGGTCGGTCGCGTCCGTGGCGAAGATCTTGTGCACGGCGCCGCCGTCCGGCCCGAAGAACTGCAGGCTGCGGCGCTCGCCCTCCTCGCCGACCGCCCAGGCGAAGGACCAGCCGGTCAGGAACAATCTCAGGTCGATGGCCTCGCCGACGAACAGCGCGACATGCGCCTCGCCTTCCAGCGGACCGTAGGTGCCGGTCTTTTCATGCACCCCATCGTCGTTGCGGGTCAGCGCCATCACCGGGCCGAGCTCATGCAGCCCGCCCAGCAGGGCGGACCAGTCCGGCCGCAGCCGGGTCGCGCCCTGGCCTTCGTCCAGCGCCACCAGCTCCGCTTCCGTGATCTGCAGCCGGGCCGCGACATCGCGCGGATAGAGCTTCGGCTCCAGGGCGCGTAAGGCGTCGCGCCGCGCGGCAAGGTCTGTGCTGGATCGGCCGGGGAGCAGGTCTGACATCTTGGATCTTTCTGTTCAGCGAAAGGTTGATCGAACGGGGAACGCCGCCACCCTGCTGGGTGGTCCGGCCAGATCGGCGGCTACCATCGGAGAACCACGTTCATCGCGAAGTAGCGGCCGGGCTGGGCGTAGAGGTCACGCTGGGTCGAGCTGGCCGCCAGTCCAATGACATCCTGCGTGTTGAAATACTTGGCATCGGTCACGTTGAAGATGCCGCCGTTGATCGAGAAGTTCGGATTGACGTCGTAATGGGCCAGCAGGTCCAGCACGGTATAGGAAGGCGCCTTGAAATAGCTGTCGCTGCTGACCCGCCCGTGCCGCCAAGCCTGCGTCAGCACCGCCTCCGTGCCCAGGCCCCACGAGTTCTGCCAGGCCAGCCCGACGACGAGCTTGATCGGATCGACGGAATCGACCGGCACGCCGGTATCGGCGTCCTCGCCCTGGGCCCAGGCGAACGCGCTGCGCACCGTCCATTCCGGCGTCACGCGCCAGTTGCCGCTCGCCTCGGCGCCCCAGATGTTGACGCTGGAAACGTTCACATAGCTGTACTGGATCAGCCCCCCGGCATTGCCGACCACCTTGGTGTCGATGAAGTTGCTGTAGGAGGTGAAGAACGAATTCAGCTGGAACGCGCCATCCGGATAGGTGCCGCGAAACCCGACCTCGCCGCCGTGGCTGGTCTCGCTCTTGAGGTTGCTCGCCGGCAATATCTGGTAGCCGAAGGCGCGGTTGGTGTAGCCGAAATTCACGTTGTCATAGGGCGGTGCGCGAAAGCCGGTGGAGTACTGGCCATACACCGAATAAGTCTCGTCCAGGTGATAGAGCGCCCCGAACTTCGGCGCGAAGGCGACCTCGCTGACCGCATTGACCACCAGGCTGCCGCCGCTCGAGCGGATGAAATCGGCATCGGATTTCGGTTGGAGGTTGTAATATTCCACGCGCAGCGCCGGCGTCAGATCCAGCGCCCCGATCTTGATCTCGTCCTGCACGTAGACGCCGACCTGGACCGTGTTGGTATCGGGGAAATTCTTGTTCGGATAGGTCTCCCCGGCCACCGTCTTGGTGCCGACGCCGGTGAGCAGGTTGATCTCCGTCCGGTCGCGCGGGCGCGAGGTGGTCGTGTAGTCGACCGTGGTGCCGTAGGTGAACAGATGGCTGCTATTCCCCCAGGTCCCTGCCGATGACATCTGCAAATCGCCCGAGAGGATGTTCTGGTTGTAACCGAAATCGCTCAGCCGCTGCCGGTTGGTCACCGCCGGCAGGCTGACCGAGGTCGAGCGCAGCTGGTCCGCCTTCTCGCTGCGATCTAGCATCGAGTACGACAGCCGTGTCTGCACGCGATCGATGAAGCCGACCGGCGCGTCATGCACCCAGTTGATCGCCCCCCAGCCGCGCTGCGTGGTGTCGTCAGCGTCCGATCGCAGCACCATCGCCCCGGGGGTATTGACCAGCTCCGTGCGCAGGTCGGTCCTGGTCTGCAGGCTCATGTACTCGCCGGTCACCCGGATGGTGTCGACATCGGTCGGATGCAGCAGCCAGCGCGCCAGCAGGCTGTTGCCCCAATAGGATTGCGAATTGGGATCGATCGATCCGTTCGCCTGGGTCTCCTGCCCCTGGCGGCGGGTGTAGAGCAGCATCAGCTCGCTATCGCCCATCCGGGCCGCGCCCAGCGCGGTGCCGAATGTCGAATTGTCGGAGCCATTATAGCCCACCCGGCCGCTGAGATAGGTGTCGCGCCCCTCGGTGAGATAGTCGGTCGGATCCTTGAGGATGTAGTTGACCACGCCGCCCAGCGCATCGGAGCCGTACAGCGCACTGGCCGGGCCGCGCACGATCTCGACGCGCTTGACCGTGTCCAGATCGACAAAGTTTCTCGTGTACGTTCCCCGCCCCGGCATTGCTGCCGGGAAAATCCTGTAGGCGCATGCCATCCTGCAGCACCAGCACGCGGTTGCCGCCGATGCCGCGAATGACATAGTTGGTCGAGCCGCCGCGCGCCGGCTGGTTGCCGACGGAAATGCCCGGCTCGTAGCGCACCACGTCGCTGGGCCGCACGGCGGTGCGCCGCTCCAGTTCCTCACTGGTGATGATCGACACGGTGGCCGGCACCTCGTTGATCGGCCGCGGTCCGCGCGTGGCGGTCACGCTGACCGGCGACAGCTCCATCGGCGGCGACGCGGCATCGGCTGGTGGCGGCGCATCGGCAGCGGGGGAAGCGACAGCGGCCGGTTGCGCGCCCGATTGTGCTCCCTGGGCCAATGCGGAGGCCGGGACGGCGAGTGCGAGCGCGAGGACGAGACGGGGAGAAGCCATGCCAGGAAGGACCTTTATCGGTGAACCTGGCTGGCGAGGGTCCGGCGGTGCGGGACACGGCTTGCTGGGTAGTTTTGTCGGAGGGTTGGATTACTTGGTAAGCAGCAGCTTGTTGGAACTGGTCAGCTGCAGCCGATAGGTCTCGGCGCCGTGCTCGATGATCAATTCGCGACCGCCGGCCAGCAGATCCTGCGCGGCCACCACCGGAGGCCCCACGCCGCGGGACCGGACCGGCCGGGGCAATGGCTTCGGCGTGTTGCTCTCCGTGTTCATGCCTGCTTCCTATCGGGTCTGATTTTGCTCAACGGATTGTGTCAGACGGCCCGCGTGCGGCACCGGGGCCATGACTTTCGCCGCTCTATCGCGAGTAATTCTCAATTGCAATCTCGTCCGAGAGACCGCCGCTTCGCCTTTCGCGGCATTTTATCGATGGAATTTCTCCCCTTCGAGCGAAGCCTGCCGGACCGCTCCGAAGGCGTAAACCCCCACGCAGACAGCGGATCTTGCCTATCTCCAACGGCTCAGGCCGGCCGGCCAGCCGCCGCGATGAAACAGAAGAGCGGCCCGGATCGTCGTTGCCGCGCACCGATTTATCTTTTTGTAATGCAATCTTTCGGCCACGGGCGGCGCCGTCGCGCGCAGCTTCCGCCAGCGCCCGGCCGCCCGGCCCGGGCTCTGTTGTATCCCACGGGGGACAACCCTATGTTTTCCCGGATGAAGCCAGCGGGGCTCCGTCCCCATTCTACCCGAACAGCAGAGGAGGCGCCGGCATGGATATGAAGGTCTATCCCTTCGTCCGCAGCGACGAGGAATGGCGCCGGAAGCTGACGCCCGAGCAGTATCGGGTCATGCGCGCCCATGGCACGGAAGCCCCCGGCAGCTGCGCGCTGCTGCACGAAAAGCGCTCCGGCGCCTTCGTCTGCGCCGGATGCGGCCAGAGACTGTTTCAGTCGGAAGGAAAGTTCGAAAGCGGCACCGGTTGGCCGAGCTTCGGCGCCCCGCTGGAAGGCGCCGTCGGCACGTCGGTGGACCGCAGCTACGGCATGGTCCGGACCGAGGTGCATTGCGCCAATTGCGGCAGCCATCTCGGCCATGTCTTCGACGACGGCCCGATGCCGACCGGGCTGCGCTACTGCATCAACGGCGTGGCGATGGATTTCGTCCCCGCGGGCTGACACCGGAACCTGAACCGGTCACGGCCCGGTTCAGCCTGCCAATACCTCTTCAGCCTGCCAGTACCTCGATCGACGTGGACTTGATCAGCGCCAGCACCGGCCCGCCCGGCGCCAGCCCCAGGCGAAGGATGGCGTCCGGCGTGACGCGCGCCAGCAACGCGCCGCCGGGCAGCGCGATCTCCACCACCACCGAGCGCCGGGCCGCCTCGGGCGCGATGCGGCGGACCGTGCCCGGCACGATGTTGTGCAGGCTGATGCCCTCCGGCGGCCTGCTGGCCAGGATCACCTCGCGCGCGGGAATGCGGATGCGGCATCCGGCACCGGGCGGCGTGTTCAGCAGCGGCACCCAGAACGTCGCCCCGCCGCCTTCCAGGCGGGTCAGCTCGCGGCCGGCATCGTGCTCGATGACGCGGCACAGCAGCAGCGCGCCGGCATCGTCGCGCTGCGCCAGCGGCAGGTCGCTGCGCGCCGCGATCTCCGAAACCGTCCCGCAGCCCACCACCCGTCCGGCCTCGACCAGCACCAGGGAATCCGCCAGCTGCACGACCTCTTCCAGCGCATGCGTCACATACAGCACCGGCAGCCGCAGGGCGGTCTTCAGCCGCATCAGATAGGGCAGGATCTCCGCCTTGCGCGCGCTGTCCAGGCTGGCCAGCGGCTCATCCATCAGCAGCAGATGCGGCTGGGCCAGCAGGGCCCGGCCGATCGCCACGCGCTGGCGCTCGCCGCCCGACAGCGTGTGCGGCCGGCGGTCCAGCAGCGCGCCGATGCCCAGCAGCTCGACAATCTCGTCGAACTTCACCGCGCCCGGCCCGACCCGGCGCAGGCCGAAGCGCAGATTGGTCGCGACCGACATATGCGGGAACAGCTTGGCATCCTGGAACACCAGGCCGATGCGCCGCCGCTCGGGCGGCAGCCACACCCCCGTTTCGGTGTCGGCCAGCACCTGGCCATCCACCACGATGCGGCATTCGTCCGGCCGGAACAGGCCCGCGGCGGCGGCGATGATCGTGGACTTGCCGGCGCCGGACGGCCCGAACAGCACGGTCACTCCCGGCGCGGGCACCTCGAACGCCATGTCCATCCGCACCGACGCGAAGCGGTGGCGCAGCCGGAAGGCGAGGCTCATCGGCCGAAGGCCGTCCCCATTCATCGGCCGAAGGCCGTCCCCATTCATCGGCCCAGGGCCGTCCCTGTTCATCGCCCGAGCAGGGTGTTCAGCCGCTTGCCGAACCATTCCGACAGCAGCAGCCCGATCATCGCCAGCGCCACGGAGACCAGCGACAGCTGCGCGGCCTTCGCCTCGCCGCCCGGCACCTGCAACGCGGCGTAGATCGCCAGCGGCAGGGTCTGGGTCTGGCCGGGGATGTTGGCGGCGAAGGTGATCACGGCGCCGAATTCACCGAGGCACGTGGCATAGGCGACGATCGCGCCCACCAGGATGCCGGGAGAGGCGAGCGGCAGCGTGACATTGAACAGCCGGTCCAGCCGGCCGGCGCCGAGCGTGCGCGCCGCCTGCTCCAGCCCGGGGTCCGCCGCTTCCAGCGACAGCCGGATGGCGCGCACCATCACCGGAAAGATCATCACCGCGCAGGCCAGGCTGGCGCCCGCCGTGGTGAACACCAGGCGGATGCCGAACCATTCCTGCAGCAGCGCCCCGACCGGCCCGCGAACGCCGAAGGTGATCAGCAGCAGCCAGCCGGTGACCACCGGCGGCAGCACCAGCGGCAGATGCACCAGCGCGTTCAGCAGCGGCCGGCCCGGGAAGCGATAGCGCGCCAGCACCCAGGCGGTCAGGATCGCCAGCGGCAGGCCGAACCCGACCGCGCGCGCCGCCACCGACAGCGTCAGCCAGACCGCTTCCCACTCGTCCGGTGACAGGCTCAGGCTATTCGACCTTGAAGCCGCGCTGCACGAACACCGCGCGGGCCTGCGGGCCGGCCAGGAACGCCAGCAGCGCGCGCGCCTGCGGCGTATCGCCCGATTTCGTCACCGCGAACGGGTAGACCACCGGATCGTGGCTGTTGGCGGGGAATGTCCCGGCGACCATCACGCCTTTCGACACGGCGGCATCGGTCGCATAGACGATCCCCGCGGGCGCCTCGCCGCGCTCCACCAGCAGCAGCGCGGCGCGCACGTCGTCGGTCCTCGCCAGGCGCGGGGCGATGCCGTCCCACAGCCCGAGCTTCTTCAGCGCCTGCTCCGCGTAGATGCCGACCGGCACATGGGCGGGATCGCCGGTGGCCAGCCGCCCGTTCGGGCCCAGCAGCGCCGCCAGGTCGAAGCCCGGACCGATCGTGACATGAACCGGCTTGTCGGCCGGGACCACCAGAACCAGGTCATTGCCGAGCAGATCCTTGCGCGTATCGGCCGCGATCAGCTTCTTCTCCGCCAGGAAATCCATCCATTTCTGATCCGCGGAGGCGAACAGATTGGCCGGCGCGCCCTGCTCGATCTGCCGGGCCAGGGTGGAACTGGAGCCGAAAGACATCCGCAGCGGCGGATGGCCGGCCTGCGTCCACAGCGCGGAGACATCCTTCATGGCGTCGGTGAGGCTGGCGGCGGCGAATACCGTCAACTCCTGGACACGCGACTCCTGGGCACGCGACTCCTGGGCACGCGCCCCCAGCGGCGCGAGCAGGATGCAGAGGAACAGCAGGAAACGCATGAAAAAGCCTCCCGGGCTTGCAGGATTCAGGGTTGGATGGGGCGAATGCCGGCCAGCACGGTTTCGCGCTGGGCCGGCGTCAATGCGTGGCCGTAGACCGTCGCGTTGAACAGCACCGCGAGGGTCGCCGGGTCGCCACCGCCCAGCCAGGCCAGGCCGAGCAGCCGGTTGATCGACGGCGGCTCCTCCAGCCAGCCGAACGGCAGGCCCGGCGCGATGAAGGCGTGTCCCTCCCGCACCGCCCGCACGGTTTGCCAGGCCCCGCCATGCGCGATGGCGTCACGCATCGCGGGGTCGGCGAAGATCAGGATGTCGGGATCGAGGGCGCGGATCGCCTCGATGCTGGCCGGGCGGAACGGCCCCTCGCCTTCCGGCGCAACGGCATTCCAACCCAGGCGGGCAAAGACCTCGGTCACCTCGGTGCCGGGCGCCGCCACGGTCAGGCCGTCCGCACCGCGCGCATAGACAACGCGCGGATGGGCGCCCGGATTGGCGGGCAGCGACAGCAATGCCTCGGCGAACACCGCCAGGGTTTCCGCCCGCTCCTCCCGGTGCAGGATGGCCCCGAGCTGGCGGAGCACCCCGGGGATTTCGGCCAGCGATCCGTTCAGCAGCAGGGTCGGAATGCCCGTGCGCTGCTGGGTCGTCTGCGCCAGCGCGGCATAGCGCGGCGACACGGTGCCATAATCCAGGATCAGGTCCGGTTGCAGCGCCTGGACCTTGTCGGTCACGTCCGCGCGCCCGGTCAGCCGCGGGATCTGCGCCAGCCCTGCCGCGGCCGGCGCCAGCATGGCGCGCGCGGCCTCGGGCACGGCGGACGGCCAGCCCAGCATCAGGTCCGGTGCGATGGCCGCCAGCAATATCGCCGCCGGCGGGCCGGCGGGGAGCACATGGGCCACCCGGTCCGGCACCTGCACGGTGCGGCCGGTCGCATCGACGACCTCGCCCGCCAGCGTCGGCGTGCACCATACCAGCGACAGAATCAGAAGCAGGCGGCCGAGCATGCAGGTCTCCTTGCCAGCGACGATATATCCGATGATATATATCGACAACAGGTCCGGCAGCGCGCATGCGCAATGGCCGGACGGACCCGCCGCAGCTTTGCCCGGCCGCAAACATCAGCGGTGCCTGCGATACCAGACCCGTCGCTGCATTCCTGCCCCTGGCTGCATTCCTGCCATAACTGCATTCTTGAAGGAGACGAGACCATGAAACTTTCCGCCCGCAACCAGATCGCCGGCACCATCAAGACCGTGCATCCCGGCGCCACCACGACGCATGTGACGATCGAGGTGTCGCCCACGGTCACGATCACCTCGTCGATCACCAACGAGGCCGCGGAAGAGCTCGGGCTGAAGCCAGGCATGCAGGCCATCGCGGTCATCAAGGCATCCGACGTGATGGTCGGCGTCTGATCCGCCAGCGCGCGCTCAGCCGGCCGCCGCGGGACAGAGGCAGCGCGGCGGCTGAGCGATCCCGGGATCAGCCCTTGGCCGGGGTGGATTTCAGCTGGTTGGCGTAGCGCTGGATCAGCCAGACGGCTCGTTCGAACAGGCTGGTCATGAGGTAGACCGATTGCTGACTGTCCGGGTCGGTCCGGCCCTCGGCGCCGATCACGCGCCGGCGCATGCCGTCCACGACGTCGCCGCGGTCCGACGACAGTTGCAGCAGCAGCTCGATATCGAACCGGTCCTCGCTCTGCACCGCGTCGTCGACGCAGAGCAGCAGCGCGCCCAGGCCCTCGGCGAGCGCGCTCGCCAGCGCCGCGGCGGCAGTATGGCTTCGCGCCTCCTGCATCGTGCGGGTGAGGTCGGAGAGGGTTTCGTGCAAATTGCGCAGCACCTCGTTGCGGCTTTGCAGATTGGTCAGCAGGTCGGTCTGCTCGCGCGATAGCGGGGAGCCGGCGACGGAAGCCAGGAACATGCCGATCTCCCCGGCCAGGCGCACCCCGATGGCGCCCACCTGGGCGGGCGGGATGTCGGCCGCGTCCGGCGGCGGGTTGCCTTCCGGCAGCGCGCCCGGCAGCAGCTGGGCCACGCGCTGCTGCTCCCGGCTGGCCAGCAGCAGCGCCAGCTCGGGGTCGTTCACCGCTTCGGGATAGATGAAGCGCGGATGCGCCAGGCTCTCGCCCGGCGCCGGCGGGGCGAGCACCTCCATGGCGCGGGCGATCCCGCGTCCGCCGATTGCATGCACCAGCAGCGGAGTGGCCTCGCAGGCGAGGTAGAGCAGCGCGAGCTGGCGGTTCGGGGTGGCGGAGATCCAGGTGATGGTGCCCGCCACCATCGGCATGTCCAGCGCGCGTTCCAGCCCCAGCAGGCCCAGCAGCAGCGTCATGCCGATGATCTTGGTCAGGCCGTGGAAGATCTGCAGCAGCCGCTGGCTGCCGCGCTTGGTGACCAGGCCGATCGTGAAGGCGCTCAGCCCGGAACCGAGCACCGCGCCGGTGACGACCATCTCCGCGGCGTCGAACGGGATCAGCCCGGCCTGGAAGGCGGCCATGACGGTGATCGCGGTGCCGGAGGCGGACTGGGTGAGGCTCGCGGCCAGCGCGCCGAAGATCAGGCCGAGCAGCGCGGAGGCGCCGGCGATATGCAGGATCCGGAGCCGGATCTCGGTGGCCAGCCCCATCGCGGCGGAGCCTTCGCCGATCCTGTCGCCGCCGCTCAGCCCCTCCGTGCCGGAATGCATCAGGCCGATGCCGAGCAGCAGCAGCGACAGCGTGAACAGAGCCTCCAGCGCGGCGCGGCGCGGCTCCGGGCCGGACCGGTCGAAATACAGCGAGATGCCGGCGATGCCGAGGATGGCGAGGCCGAGCAGCTGCAGGTCGATCGAGGCGACCAGCACCAGCGCGGAGGAGCCGATATTGGCCCACAGCATCATGTCCAGGGCGGAGGAGATATTGACCACGCCGGCGACCACCAGGCCGACCAGGATGGCGGTCACGCCCGACGCGCTCTGCACCAGCGCGCCGAGCACGGTGCCGGCCAGCGGCGACAACGCCCGGTTGCTGGTATGGCGCGCCAGCGCCTGGCGCAGGCGCCGGCCGCCGAGCTGGATAGAATGGGCGCCGATGCGGTTGATCGACGACAGGAACAGCCCGAGTCCGCCGAAGAACACGATCAGCGAATGCAGCTGCGCCGTGATCATCCGGCGGAGCCCGCCACCATAAGCGGGTTCGGACCCAGGGAGCGGTTGCCGTCCTGCTCAGCGCAGGGCGGCAAGCGCCGAATCGCGTTCTGGGTGGATGCTGAAGATGGAAAGCGAGCTGAAGCCGCTGATCTCGAACACCTCGGCGATCTGCGGGCCGAGCGAGCAGAGCGCGACCCGCCCGCCTTTGGACTGCATCTTCTTGGCCGCCTTCAGCACCACGCGCAGGCCGGCGCTGCTGATATAGGTCAGCTCGGAAAAATCGATCAGCATCCGGTCGGCGCCGCCATCCGCCGCGGCCATGAACTCCGTCTCGAACGCGGCGGCGGTGGCGCTGTCCAGGCGGCCTTTGGGGGTCAGGATGTTTTCAGTCATGCAAGGACCCGATCGGGGTTGCGGCGTGCGATGCCGGGTTGCGGCTGGCCGGCGCGGCGAAGTTGCTGAGACCGTTCATGCCCTTATCCTACGCGCGGAGGCGCGCGGCTGGCTACCGCATCCATCCGCCTAAAGATGTTTTCCGGCATCGACCAGGATCGTCGTGCCGGTGGTCTGGCGCAGGTTGACGATGATGCCCATCGCCGCCAGAGCGATGTCGTCGGCCTCGGTGACGATGCGCAGCGGCGCGGTGGCGGCGGCGCGCTCGACGATGTCGCGCCCGCGGCCGGGAACGAAATCGGTGGCGACGGCGGAAGGAGAGATGCCGACCACGCGGATCTCCGGCCCGAGCACCCGCGCCAGCGACACGCCCATGACGTCCAGCGCCGCCTTCGAGGCGCCATAGGCGATGGAGCTGCCGGTGCCGGTGATGCCGGCCAGCGAGGAGATGTTGATGATGACGGCGTCCCCGCTGGCTTTCAGCAGCGGGCGGAAGGCGCGGATGGTGGCGAACGGTCCGCGGACATTGGTGACCATCACCTGGTCGAACAGCGCATCGTCCAGCGCATCGAGGTCGTCATGCTTCACCGCGCGGGTGACGGCGGCGGAGTTCACCAGCACATCCACCTTGCCATGCGCCGCGGCCACCCTGGCGGCGGCGGCCGCGATCGCCTGGCTGTCGGTCATCGGCAGATGCAGCGTCTGGTGGCCGCTGCCGGGCAGGCTGGCGACCAGGGCGGCGGCGCGCTCGGCGCCGGTGTTGTAGCCGACCCAGACGATCGCCCCGGCGGCGGCGAGGCGGCGGGCGGTCGCGGCGCCGATGCCGCTCGACCCGCCGGAGATCACGGCGACGCGGCCCTTGAGGTCGTACTCGCCCTGCGCGCCGGGACGGGCTTCGGCGCGGGCGGTCGGTGTTCCGGACATGGGCGGCCTCCGTTTATCGTTTATGGAATCTGGTTGGCCGACAGCATCCCGCGCGCGGCCCAGATCGTCCAGAGCCGGGATCGTCCAGAGCCGGGGCTTCCCGGTGCGGGAAACAGTGACGCGGGAAACAGTGGCGCGGGAAACGGCGGGCCTGCGCAAATCTTGGGCAGGGCACGTCCCCGTCCGATGGCGGCCGCGCCCGGCCGGGCGGCCGATCGGCTGGCACGTGCGTTGCAACCTAGGTCGGGGTGACTGGCTCGGGGTGACCCGTTCGAGACGGGCCGAGCCTTCCATCTGGCGCAAGCCGCAAAGCTGAGGCAGGGTATGGACCATTGGCGCGGGACGTCAGCCGGATCTGGGACCGGTCACAAGCAAGAACCGTTTGCACAGGGGCAAAATGGCCAATGAAGCGTCGTGATTTTCTGAAGACCGCCGCCGCGGGCTCGATCGCCGCCAGCGGGCTGGCAATGCCGTCGCTGGCGCTGGCCGCCGACGCCAAGGTGCTGCGCTTCGTGCCGCAGGCCAACCTGGCCAATCTCGACCCGATCTGGACCACGCAATACGTGGTGCGCAACGCCTCCCTGCTGTTCTGGGAACAGCTCTACGGCGTCGATCAGAACCTGGTGCCGCAGCCGCAGATGGCCGAAGGCCACGAGGTCAGCAGCGATTTCAAGACCTGGACCTTCAAGCTCCGCCCCGGCCTGAAATTCCATGACGGCACGCCGGTGCTGGCCAGGGATGCCGCGGCTTCCGTCAACAGGTGGTTGTTCCGCGACACCATGGGCGCCATCATCCGCAAGCAGCTGGACGCGATCGAGGTGATCGACGACCGCAGCTTCCGCATCCGGATGAACAAGCCGTTCACCAAGATGCTGTTCGGCCTGGGCAAGAGTTCCACCCCGGCCTGCTTCATCATGCCCGAGCGGATCGCGCAGACCGACCCGTTCAAGCAGATCAGCGAATATGTCGGCTCCGGCCCGATGCGCTTCAAGCTGGACGAATGGGTGCCCGGTTCCAAGGCGGTGTTCGTGAAGGCGGACGGCTACGTGCCGCGCGAGGAGAAGGCGAGCTGGCTGGCCGGCGGGCGGCGGATGTATTTCGACCGGATCGAGTGGCAGATCCTGCCCGACCCGGCGACGGCGGGTGCGGCGCTGCAGAACGGCGAGGTGGACTGGCTGGAGACGCCGCTGCCCGACCTGGTGCCGGTGCTGGCGAAAAACAGGAACATCAGGGTCGACGTCGCCGATCCCCTGGGCAATATCGGCTCGTTCCGGATGAACCACCTCAACCCGCCGTTCAACGATGTGCGGGTGCGCCGCGCCGTGCAGATGGCGCTGAGCCAGGCGGACTACATGCGCGCGGTGGTCGGCGACGACGAAAGCCTGTGGTCGGAGCTGCCGAGCTATTTCACGCCCGGCACGCCGCTCTACACCGAGGCTGGCGGGGAGCCGCTGAAGGGCAAGCGCGATCTCGCCGCCGCCAAGAAGCTGCTAGCCGAGGCCGGCTACAACGGCGAGCGCGTCGTGCTCTGCGTCGCCACCGATGTCGGCATCACCAAGAACCAGGGCGACGTCACCGCCGACCTGCTGAAGCAGCTGGGCATGAACGTCGATTACCAGGCGCTCGACTGGGGCACGGTGGGCCAGCGGCGCGCCAGCAAGGAGCCGATCGACAAGGGCGGCTGGAACATCTTCCACACCTGGCATGCAGGGGCGGATTGCGTGAACCCGGCGCCCTATACCGCGCTCGACGCCAGCGGGCCGACGGCGTGGTTCGGCTGGCCGAAATCGGACGAGGTGCAGTCCCATATCGCCGAATGGTATGCCGCGCCGGACCTGCCGGCGGAAAAGGCCGCGGCGGTGGAGATCAACAAGGCGTCGATGGCGTTCGTGACCTATCTGCCGACCGGCTTCTTCAAGATGAAGCAGGCCTGGCGCAATGATGTCTCGGGCATCGTGCAGGCGCCGTTCCCGGTGTTCTGGGATGTGAAGAAGGCCTGAGGATTTGGGAAAGAATGACCGTCCGCATGAACATTGACGCGACACCCCCGCTAATGCCGAAAGGCATTCTTTTGCTGATGCCGAAGGGCATTCTTTCGCAAGCTCGCTTTCCGCACAGGCTCTGACATGTTCGCCTACATCTCCCGGCGCGTGCTCGCCACCATACCGGTCATGCTGCTGGTGGCGCTGTTCGTGTTCAGCCTGCTCTACATCGCGCCCGGCGACCCGGCGGCGATCATCGCCGGCGACCAGGCGACCCCGGACGACGTGGAGCGCATCCGCGCCTCGCTGGGGCTCGACCGGCCGTTCGTGATCCGCTTCGGCGAATGGTTGTGGCACGTGGTGCAGGGCGACCTCGGCGTGTCGATCTTCACCAACCTGCCGGTCACCCACATGATCGCCCAGCGGGTCGAGCCGACCTTGTCGCTGATGCTGCTGACGCTGTTCCTGTCGCTGGTGACGGCGATCCCGATGGGGGTGATCGCGGCCTGGAAGCACGGCACCTGGATCGACCGTGCGGTGATGTGCACCGCGGTGTTCGGCTTCTCCACGCCGGTGTTCGTGGTGGGGTATCTGCTGGCGTATATCTTCGCGCTGCAACTGGACTGGCTGCCGGTGCAGGGCTTCGTGTCGATCTCCCAGGGGCTCTGGCCCTGCCTGCGCAACCTGCTGCTGCCGGCGGTGGCGCTGGGGCTGATCTTCATCGCCCTGATCGCGCGCATCACCCGCGCGACGATGATGGACGTGCTGTCGCAGGATTATGTCCGCACCGCCCGGGCCAAGGGCGTGGCGCAGCGCGACATCCTGTTCCGGCATGCGCTGAAGAACGCCGCGGTGCCGATCGTGACCATCATCGGCATCGGCTTCGCGTCGCTGATCGGCGGGGCGGTGGTGACCGAGAGCGTGTTCGCCATTCCCGGCCTGGGCCGGCTGACGGTGGATGCGATCCTGCGGCGCGACTATCCGGTGATCCAGGGCGTCGTGCTGCTGTTCAGCTTCATCTACGTGCTGGTCAATCTGGGCGTGGACCTTCTCTACACCCTGTTCGACCCGAGGATCCGCTATTGAGCACGCCCGTATTGAATCTGTCCGGCACGGCGGCCGGGGGCGCGGCGGCGGAATACGCCGCGGCCCCGGCGCTGGCGGACGTGCTGCCGCCGGTAAAGGAGCGCGGCCGGTTCGGCACATTGTTCCGCCGCCACCCGACCGTGGTGGTGGGCGGCGCGCTGCTCGCCGTCATGGTGTTCATCGCGATCTTCGCGCCCTATCTGGGCACCGTGGACCCGACCGCGCTGGCGCCGGCCAGGCGCACGCGCCCGCCGTCTGAGCTGTACTGGTTCGGCACCGACATGCTGGGGCGCGACGTCTACTCGCGCGTGCTGTACGGCTCGCGCGTCTCCCTGATCGTCGGCTTCTCGGTCGCCCTCCTCGCCTCGGCGGCCGGGGCGTTCATCGGGCTGGTTTCCGGCTTCGTGCGCGCGCTCGATACCGTCATCATGCGGGTGATGGACGGGCTGATGTCGATCCCGCCGATCCTGCTGGCGATCGCGCTGATGGCGCTGACCCGCGGCTCGGTCGGCAACGTGATCATCGCCATCAGCATCGCCCAGGTGGCCCCGGTCTCCCGCCTGGTGCGCGGCGTGGTGCTGTCCCTGCGCGAGCAGCCCTATGTGGAGGCGGCGATCGCGTCCGGCACGCGGGCGCCGATGATCATCTGGAAGCACATCCTGCCGAACACGCTGGCGCCGCTGATGGTGCAGGCGACGTTCATCTGCGCCTCGGCGATGATCACCGAGGCCATCCTGTCCTTCATCGGCGCCGGCACGCCGCCGATCATTCCGAGCTGGGGCAACATCATGGCCGAGGGCCGCGCCCTGTGGCAGGTCAAGCCGTATATCGTGTTCTTCCCCGCCGCCTTCCTCTCCGTCACGGTGCTGGCGGTCAACCTGCTCGGCGACGGCTTGCGCGACGCGCTCGACCCGCGCTTGGCCAAGAGGCTGTAGCATCCATGCCGTTGCTGGACGTCCAGAACCTGCAGACGCATTTCGGCACCATCGACGGCGTGGTGCGCGCCGTCGAGGGATTGTCGTTCCACATCGAGGCCGGCGAGACGGTGGCGATCGTCGGCGAGTCCGGCTGCGGCAAGTCCGTCACCTCGATGTCCATCCTGCGGCTGATCGCCGAGCCGCCGGGCAAGATCGCCGGCAAGATCCTGTTCCAGGGCCACGACCTGCTGGCGCTGTCGGAACCGGAGATGCGCCAGATCCGCGGCAACGACATATCGATGATCTTCCAGGAGCCGATGACCAGCCTGAACCCGGTGCTGACCATCGGGCGGCAGATCGGCGAGACGCTGGAGCTGCACCAGGGTATGAACCGCCAGCAGGCCGAGGCGCGCGCGGTGGAGATGCTGACCCTGGTCGGCATTCCCGCGCCGGGGCGCCGGGTGCGGGAATACCCGCATCAGCTTTCGGGCGGCATGCGCCAGCGGGTGATGATCGCGATGGCGCTGGCCTGCAACCCCAAGCTGCTGATCGCCGACGAGCCGACCACGGCGCTGGACGTCACCATCCAGGCCCAGATCCTCGACCTGATGCGCGACCTGAAGACGCGGCTCGGACAGCGCGATCATGCTGATCACGCATGATCTCGGCGTGGTCGCCGAAATGGCCCAGCGCGTGGTGGTGATGTATGCCGGACGGAAGGTGGAGGAAGCGGCGGTGCGCGACATCTTTGCCAGGCCGCGCCATCCCTACACCCGCGGCCTGATCGGCGCGGTGCCGAAGCTCGGATCCTCGCTGGTGGAGGGCGGGCGGACCAAGCTGGCGGAAATCCCCGGCCTGGTGCCGAGCCTGCGCAAGCCCATCATCGGCTGCGCCTTCGCCGGACGATGCCCGCTTGCGACCGATCTCTGCCGCTCCGTGGCGCCGGCGATCGAGGCCAAGGTGCCCGGCCATTTCGTCGCCTGCCACTATGCCGAGCGCGAAGCGGGGTTGGCGGCATGAGCACCCTGCTGGAGGTCCACGACCTCAAGAAGCATTTCCCGATCCGCGGCGGCCTGTTCGGCGGCGTCAACGCCAAGGTCTACGCCGTGGACGGCGTGACCTTCGACATCGCCAAGGGGGAGACGGTGTCGCTGGTCGGCGAGTCCGGCTGCGGCAAGTCCACCGTGGGCAAGGCGATCCTGCGGCTGATCGAGCCGACCGCGGGCGAGGTGTATCTGGACGGCCAGCGGATCGACAAGATCCCGCTGTCGCAGCTTCGCCCGCTGCGCCGGCGCATCCAGGTGGTGTTCCAGGACCCGTTCAGCAGCCTGAACCCGCGCATGCGCGTGCGCGACATCCTGGCCGAGCCGCTGATCAATTTCGGCCTCGCCAAGGGCGGGTCGGATATCGACGACCAGGTGGCGGCGCTGATGGACAAGGTGCGCCTGCCGCGCGACGCCATTCGCCGCTTCCCGCATGAATTCTCCGGCGGCCAGCGCCAGCGCATCGGCATCGCCCGCGCGCTCGCCCCCGGCGCCGATTTGATCATCTGCGACGAGGCGGTCTCCGCGCTCGACGTGTCGGTGAAGGCGCAGATCGTCAACCTGCTGTCGGACCTGCAGGACGAGCTGGGCCTCGCCCTGCTGTTCATCAGCCACGATCTGGCGATCGTCGAGCATCTGACGCATCGCGTGGCGGTGATGTATCTCGGCCGCATCGTCGAGCTGACGGACCGCCGGACGCTGTTCGCGAAATCCCACCACCCCTATACCCGCGCGCTGCTGTCGGCGGTGCCGGTGCCGGACCCGGACGCGCCGCGCAACCGCATGATCCTGACCGGGGACGTGCCGAGCCCGATCAATCCGCCGACCGGCTGCCGGTTCCACACCCGCTGCCCCTACGCCTTCGCCCGCTGCCGCATCGAGGAGCCGCAGCTGCGCACGGTCGGCGAAGGGCACCAGACCGCCTGCCATCTGGAGCATGCGCCCGGGGCCGAGATTCTGGCCGCCGCCTGAAAGAATGCCGACCGTTGTTCGGATCGATGGCTTTCGCTTTTTCTTTTACAGCCTGGAAAACAATGAGCCGGCTCACATCCATGTTGAACAAGGTGATAGGGTGGCCAAGTTTTGGCTGAACCCGGTGGCGCTGGCCGAGGCACACGGCTTCCGCAACCACGAACTCACGCGGTTGCGCTTGCTCGTCATCGAGCACAGCGCCCGTTTCCAGGAGGCCTGGGATGGGCATTTCGACGGTTAAGTTGGACCCGGCGGCGGTCGATGTGCAGGTGACGGAGGATGCGCTGCGGGTGACCCTTGCCGACGGCCGGGAGCTGGCCGCTCCATTGGAGTGGTTCCCCCGGCTGCGGGACGGCACGCCGGCGCAACGCCGGAACTGGCGGTTCATCGGACGGGGACAGGGCATCCATTGGCCGGATCTGGATGAGGATATTTCCGTCGCGGGATTGCTGCGCGTTTCGTGACAATGGCGTGAACGCCGGACGGAGAATTCGACCAGCATCCCACCTCCGGCAAAGCTTGACCATGCCCCGGCGGGATGACCACTATCCCGGCAATGACCCGGCTGCCCGATCGCGGCGGCGCGGGTTGCAGCGATGGCGGCTCTAGTGGGGAGAAGGACATGCCTCAGGTCACCCTGACGGTGAACGGCAAGCAGCACACGGCCGACGGTCGAAGGCCGCACGCTGCTGGTGGAATTGCTGCGCGAAAAGCTGGGCATGACCGGCACCCATGTCGGCTGCGACACCAGCCAGTGCGGCGCCTGCGTCGTGCATGTCGACGGCAAATCGGTGAAATCCTGCACCATGCTGGCGCTGCAGGCCGAGGGCGCCTCGGTCGTCACCATCGAGGGCCTGGCGGCCGCCGACGGCACGCTGCACCCGATGCAGGAAATGTTCCGCGAGCATCACGCCCTGCAATGCGGCTTCTGCACCCCGGGCATGGTCATGAGCGCCATCGACCTGGTGAACACGCCACCCGCAGGGGCTGACCGAGCAGGAGATCCGCGAGGGGCTGGAGGGCAATCTCTGCCGCTGCACCGGCTACCACAACATCGTCAAGGCGATCGCGGCGGCCTGGCCGCTGATGCACGGCAAGGCGGCGGCCGAGTAGCCGCACCGCCGATAGCGGGTCGAACAGGCGGAATGCCGACGATCCGCGGGTTGGACGATCTTCGCGGCACGTGAAGCGGGCGCCGCGCCCGGCAAGGGGGGATGACATCATGGGTTTCGAAGGCATCGGCGCCTCGGTCCGCCGCAAGGAAGACCAGCGTTTCCTCAACGGGCGCGGCAACTACACCGACGACATCAACCGGCCCGGCCAGACTCTACGCCTGCATCAGCCGCTCCGACCGGCCGCATGCCAGGATCATCTCCATCGATACCACGGCGGCCAAGGCCGCGCCCGGCGTGGTGGCGGTGTTCACCGGCGCCGACATGGCGGCCGAGGAGATCGGCGGCCTGCCCTGCGGCTGGCAGATCCACAACAAGGACGGCACGCCGATGGCCGAGCCGCCGCATCCCGTGCTGGCCGTGGGCAAGGTGCGCCATGTCGGCGACCCGATCGCCGTGGTGATCGCGGAAACCCGCCAGCAGGCCAAGGACGCGGCCGAGTTGCTGGTGATCGAGCTAGAAGACCTGCCCGCGGTCGCCGGCGTGCGCGACGCCATCGCCCCCGGCGGCGTCGCTGGTGCACGACGATGCGCCCGGCAATGTCTGCTACGACTGGCATATCGGCGACAAGGCGATGGTGGATGCCGCCTTCGCCAACGGCGCACAAGGTGGTCAGGCTGGATCTGCCGAACAACCGGCTGATCCCCAACGCCATGGAGCCGCGCGCCGCGGTCGGCGAGTTCGACGTGAACTCCGGCGACTACACGCTGTACACCACCAGCCAGAACCCGCACGTGATCCGCCTGCTGATGGGCGCCTTCGTGCTGCACATCCCGGAGAACAAGCTGCGCGTGGTGGCACCCGATGTCGGCGGCGGCTTCGGCTCGAAGATCTACCATTACGCCGAGGAGGCCATCGTCACCTGGGCCGCCGGCCAAGGTGCGCCGGCCGGTGAAATGGACCGCCGAGCGGACCGAGAGCTTCATGTCGGACGCGCATGGCCGCGACCATGTCAGCGTCGCCGAAATGGCGGTGGACGCGGAAGGCCATTTCCTGGCGCTGCGGGTGAGCACGCTGTGCAACATGGGCGCCTATCTCTCCACCTTCGCGCCCTGCGTGCCGACCTATCTCTACGCCACGCTGCTGGCCGGCGTGTACAAGACCCCGGCGATCTACTGCGAGGTGAAGGCGGTGTTCACCAACACCGTGCCGGTGGACGCCTATCGCGGCGCCGGCCGGCCGGAAGCGACGTTCCTGCTCGAGCGCCTGGTGGATGCGGTGGCGCACGATACCGGCATCGACCAGATCGAGCTGCGGCGGAAGAACTTCATCCCGTCCGACGCCTTCCCGTACCAGACGCCGGTGGCGCTGCAATACGACAGCGGCGACTACACCGCGACGCTTGAACGCGGCGCTGAAAGCGGCCGACTACGCCGGCTTCGAGGCGCGGCGGACGGCGGCGGCGGCGCGGGGCAAGCTGCGCGGCATCGGCATTTCCACCTATCTGGAAGCCTGCGGCATCGCGCCCTCGGCGGTGGTGGGCTCGCTCGGCGCGCGCGCCGGCCTGTATGAAGTCGCCAATATCCGCGTCCACCCGACCGGCAGCGTGACGGTGTTCACCGGCACGCACAGCCACGGCCAGGGCCACGAGACGACGCTGGCCCAGCTGGTCTGCGAGCAGCTCGGCGTGCCGATGGCCCAGGTCGAGATCGTGCACGGCGACACCGCGAAAATCCCGTTCGGCATGGGCACCTATGGCAGCCGCAGCCTGGCGGTCGGCGGCACGGCGATGGTCAAGGCGATGGACAAGATCATCGCCAAGGGCAAGAAGATCGCCGCCCATCTGATGGAAGCCTCGGTCGAGGACATCGAGTTCAAGGACAACATCTTCACCGTCGCCGGCACCGACAAGACCAAGACGCTGACCGACATCTCGCTGGCGGCCTATGTGCCGCACAACTACCCGATCGAGGAGCTGGAGCCGGGCCTGGACGAGACCGCGTTCTACGATCCGAAGAACTTCACCTTCCCCGGCGGCTGCCACATCGCCGAGGTGGAGATCGATCCGGAAACCGGCGTCACCACGGTGATCAACTTCACCGCCGTGGACGACGTCGGCCGGGTGATCAACCCGATGATCGTCGAAGGCCAGGTCCAGGGCGGCGTGGCCCAGGGCATCGGCCAGGCGCTGCTGGAGGCGGCGATCTACGACAGCGCCGGCCAGCTTCTGTCCGGCTCGATGATGGACTACACCATGCCGCGGGCGGACAACCTGCCGAACATCTCGGTGGGCACCGAAGTCACGCTGTGCACCCATAACCCGCTGGGCGTGAAGGGCTGCGGCGAGGTCGGCGCGATCGGCTCGTCCGCCGGCGATCATCAACGCGGTGGTCGATGCGCTGAAGGACTACAGTGTGCGGCACATCAACATGCCGGCGACGCCGCAAAAGATCTGGTCGATCATCCAGGCCGGGCAGCCGGCCCTGGCTGCGGAATAACGGAGCAGGAACATGTACGATTTCGCCTACCAGAAACCCGGCAGCGTGGCCGACGCGGTGAAGGTGCTGGGCGCAGATGCCGAGGCCAAGGCGCTCGCCGGCGGCATGACCTTCATTCCCGGTGCTGAAGCAGCGGCTGGCCAAGCCGACCACCGTGGTGGATCTCGGCGAAGCTCGGCCTCACCGGCATCACCGTGTCCGGCAACAGCGTCACCATCGGCGCGATGACCACGCATGCCGCCGTCGCCGGCTCGGCCGATGTGCAGAAGGCGATCCCGGCGCTGGCGGATCTCGCGTCGCTGGATCGGCGACAACCAGGTGCGCCATCGCGGCACCATCGGCGGCTCGCTGGCCAACAACGACCCCTCCGCCTGCTACCCGGCGGCGCTGCTGGCGCTCGGCGGCACGATCAAGACCGACCGGCGCGAGATCAAGGCGGACGACTTCTTCCAGGGCATGTTCACCACCGCGCTGGAGCCGGGCGAGATCATCACCTCGGTGACCTTCCCGGTGCCGGAAAAGGCCGCCTACGAGAAGTTCCGCAATCCCGCTTCGCGCTACGCCATGGTCGGCGTGTTCGTGGCCAAGACGGCGGCGGGCGTGCGGGTGGCGATCACCGGCGCCGGCCAGGGCGGCGTGTTCCGCCACGCCGACGATGGAAAAGGCGCTGAGCGCCGAATTTCTCGCCCGGACGCGATCGCCGGCATCGACGACCCCGGCCGACGACCTGAACAGCGACATCCACGCCAGCGCCGAGTACCGCGCGCACCTGATCGGCGTGATGACGCGGCGCGCGGTAGCCAAGGCGCGTTGAACCGGGCTGGCGGGGGCAACCCCGCCGCCTGCGCTGTTTTTTGCTGCGTATCGTCGCGTTTGCGTGAATGATGTCCCGCATCCGCAACGGAGGGCCGCGCATGAAACGACGCAGCGTTTTGAAATCCGTCCTGGCCGGCGCCACGGCGCTGGCCGCGCCGAAGCTGGTGCTGGCGGAGGCGCAGCGCCAGATCACCTTCGTGCCGCATGCCGATCTGGTCTCCCTGGACCCGGTCTGGACCACCGCGGATATCACCCGCAACTACTCCCTCGCGGTGTTCGACACTCTGTACGGCTACGACGCCGCCTTCCAGGTGCAGCCGCAGATGGTCGGCGGCCAGCAGGTCAGCGAGGACGGCAAGACCTGGGAACTGACGCTGCGCGACGGGCTGAAATTCCATGACGGCACGCCGGTGCTGGCGCGCGACTGCGTCGCCTCCGTCGCGCGCTTCAGCAAGCGCGACCCGTACGGCCAGGCGCTGGCCGCGCGCGACCGACGAAATGTCGGCGCCATCGGACAAGGTGATCCGGATCCGGCTGAAGAAGCCGTTCAGCCTGCTGCCGGACGCTCTGGGCCAGGTCTATTGCGCCATCATGCCCGAACGGCTGGCGATGACGGACCCGCTGAAGCAGGTCACCGACGCGATCGGCAGCGGTCCGTTCCGCTTCCTCGCGGACGAACGCATCCCCGGCTCGCGCGTGGTGTTCGCGCGCAACGCCGACTACGTGCCGCGCCAGGACGGCGTCCCCAGCTTCAACGCGGGACCGAAGATCGCCTATATCGACCGTGTCGTGTGGAACTTCATCCCCGACCCGTCCACCGCCTCGGCGGCGCTGATGCAGGGGGAGGTGGATTGGTGGGAGAACCCGACCATCGACCTGATCCCGCAGCTCAAGACCAACAAGGACCTGGTGATCGGCCCCAAGGACCGCACCGGAGAGATCGGCTGCCTGCGCTTCAACCATCTGTATCCGCCGTTCGACAATCCCGCCGTGCGCCGCGTGGTCGTGGCCGCGATCGACCAGAAGGAGGTCATGGAGGCGGTGGCCGGCGCCGAACCCTCGATCATCAAGACCGATGTCGGCATGTTCGTGCCCGGGCACGCCGATGGCGAGCACGGTGGGCGTGGAGGTCACGCGCGGACCGAAGGACTACGAGAAGCTGAAGAAGGACCTGATCGCCGCCGGCTACAAGGGCGAGAAGGTGGTGATCCTGGCGGCCTCGACCATCCCATCGATCTACGCCGAAGCGCAGGTGGCGTCGGATACCCTGACCAGGATCGGCATGAACGTCGATTTCCAGTCGCTGGAATGGGGCACCGTGGTGCAGCGCCGCGCCAGCCGCGAACCGGTGGACAAGGGCGGCTGGAACATCTTCTTCACCTGGCTCGGCGGCTTCGGCAACCTGTCGCCGGCGGCGGATATCGGCATCCGCGGCGCCGGCGCCGCGTCCTGGTTCGGCTGGCCGACCGATCCGAAAATGGAGGCGCTGCGCGACGCCTGGTTCGAGGCACCAGACCTGGCCACGCAGAAAAAGCTCTGCGACCAGATGCAGGCGGAATTCTGGCTCAACCCACCCTTCGCGCCGCTGGGCATGTACGACCTGCCAACAGCATACCACGCCTACCTGCACGACGTCCGCGACGGCTGGCCCCAGTTCTACGGCGTGAAGCGGGTCTAGCAAGGCCTGGGGCGCTGCTCCCACGCTTGAAGTTTGGGACCCCGCCGAAGGGTGGGCCCCTCTGAAACCCCAGACAGTTTTTAGGGAATGGGGGGTCGAGGGGGCCTGGGGTCACTCATACCGAACCAAGATCCTTGCGTGACCCGGCTCAAGCGCAGCGAAACTTCATCCGCCCCATAGGACACTGCCAACAGAGTCTGGTTCAGCGGCGGATCATTCGCGGCACGAGCTCCGAGTCGGCTGACGGCTGCATGCCAAACAGTCCGGCAAGAAACTCAACGAACATCCTCACCTTGGGGGGCACGAAGCGCGATTGCGGGTAGACGGCGTAGAAGGTTTGCCGGGCGGTGGCCCAATCCGGCAGCAATGCGACGATCTCGCCGCGCGCCAGATAGTCCCGGGCCAGCACATCGAGCACGTAGACCAGCCCAGCCCCGCGCGCCGCCGTCTTCAGGAGGGCATCGCTGCTGTTGAACAGCAGGTTGCCGGCCGGCGTGATGACATGCCTCTCCTCGTCATTGAAGAACTCCCAGTCCCTGACCTTGCTGGCCGGGGTGGCGGCAAAGCCGATGCAGGTCTGAGGGTCGATGTCGCCGGGTCGCATCGGCCGTCCGTGCGCGGCGAGGAACGAGGGGGCGGCGCAGAGCACGTGCTTCGCCTCGTAGATCCAACGCGCCACGAGATCGCCGTCATCGACCTCGTCCATATGGACGGCGATATCGACGCTACGGCGGACCAGGTTGTCCACGGTATTGGTCAGGCTGACATAGACGCGCAGCTCCGGGTGCTGCGAGCTGAAATCGGACACGGCCGGGCCGACGATCAGATGCCCAAGCGCGATCGGCAGCTCCACCCGCAAGGTCCCGCGCATCGGCACGCGCGCGGGGGAGATGGTGACTTCCGCCTCGTCCACCTGGTCCAGGATGCTCCGGCAGCGTTCGTAGTAGATGGCGCCTTCGTCGGTTAGCTGGATATGCCGCGTGCTGCGTCGCAGCAAGGTGACACCGAGATGCGTCTCCAGATTGCGGATGCAGGTCGTGACGGACGCATTGGCAAGATCCAGATGCGTCGCCGCCCGCGACAGACTGCCAGCCTCCACCACCTTGACGAACACTTCCATCGCCCAGAGCCGGTCCATGCTTTCCCTCCTATGGGTCGACAGCGACCGCCCCGTCATTATCGGCCCGCCTGGCGGGACTGCAAAATCAAGCAGCCAGCCGGCCGCACGAGGGAAGGAGAACGGCGCAGACGCGTGCTTGGCCAGCACTGCGGGGCAATCAGGCGCACATACCAGCCGACCCAAGCGCCGGCCGGTATCGGATGCGTCACGGCTACGGGTATCGCCTAGTTGGCAGCTTCGGCGACGAAGGCCGTCGAGGAGCTGATTTGAGCGAACAGCGGCAGCAGGTTGGTGATGGAGAAGCGGTGCCATTCGGGGTTCGGCGCGGCACAGCAATCTTCCAGAACGGTCACGGCAAAGCCCGCGTCATCGGCGGCGCGCGCGGTTGCCTCGACCACCAGATTGGTCACCACCCCACCGATCACCAGCCGGGTGATGCCGTGATGCAGCAGCCAGGTGAGCAGCGGCGTATTGAAGAACGGGTTGACGCATTGCTTGGTCACGACCAGTTCGCCGGGCATCGGCGCGATCGCCTCGGGGAACTCGCAGCCCCAGCTGCCCAGCACCGCCGCGTTTTCCGCCTTCAGCTTCTGCACGCGCGGCGCCACCGACAGCGCATCGGCATAATCCGCGCGAAACCCCAGGCGCACATGCACCACGGCCAGGCCGCGCGCCCGGGCGGCATTCAGCGCGGCCTGCGCGTGATCCAGCACGCCGCGCTCGGCCACCACCTTGGCGAGCCCGCCACCGCCGATCTTGCCCTTCGGGTCCACCATCTCGTTCTGCAAATCAAGCAGCAGCAAAGCCGTTGTCATCGTATCTTCCTCGGTTGTTGGAAATCGCGTCGTCGGGGCCTGGTCAGTCGGACCACATGCCGCCATTCACATCCAGGATCTCGCCGGTCACGAAGCCGGCGCTTTCGCCGGCCAGGAACAGCGCGGCATCCGCCACCTCCTCGGGGCGCCCCATGCGCCCAACCGGGATCAACGCCGCGAGGCTGGCAGGGAAGGTGGCGGTCATCGCGCTGGCGATGGGGCCTGGCGCGACGGCGTTCACCGTGATGCCGTTCGCCGCCAGCTCGCGGGCCAGGAACTGCGTCACCGCATGGGTGCCGGCCTTGGCCGCGCCATAGGCGACATTGCTGGAGCGGTCCTGCTCGGCGCGGTCGATCCAGGGCCGGGCATTGCCGCCGTTCTTGCCGATGATCGAGCCGATATTGATGATGCGGCCATAGCCTTGGGCACGCATCGGCGCGATCGCCGCCTGGCAGCACAGGAACGTGCCCTTGAGATTGATCGCGATGACGCGGTCCCACTCGGCCTCCTCCAGCGTCTCGGCCGCACCCGTGGAGACGATGCCCGCGGCGTTGACCAGGATGTCGAGCCGGCCGAACCGGGCCACCGCCGCCTCGGTCATGGCCTGGACCTGGGCACGCGCGGTCACGTCCACCGCGAGCGCCAGGGCCTGCCCGCCGTGCGCTGTGATCCCGGCCGCGAGCGCCTCCGGCGCGCGCAGGTCGGCGAGCGCCAGCGCGGCACCGGCGGCGGCGAAGGCGTCCGCGATCGCGCCGCCGATGCCGCCCGCGGCACCGGTGATCAGCGCCACGCGTCCGGCGAGGCGCCCGGAGGAAAGTTCCATCGTCGTCATACCGCGCTGCGCGTTGCCTGTGCCGCGTCGATGCCGGCGAGGCGCCCGAACACCATGCCCTTCAGCACGGAGGTGGCACCGGTGTAGGTCCGGTAATAGCTGCCGATGATCTCCCCGGCGGCGTAGAGGCCGCCGATCGGCGCGCCGTCGCTGTTCAGCACGCGGGCCGAGGCATCCACCTTCAGCCCGCCGAAGGTGAACACGTTGGCCGAGATGATCGGATAGGCATGGAACGGCGCCTCGTCGATCGGCAGGGCCCAGTTGGATTTGGGCGGCACCAGACCGCTGGTCGCCAGATTGTCGAGTTCGAGCGGCCGGTAATCCCCGGCGACGCAGGCCGCGTTGTAGGCGGCGACGGTCGCGGCCAGGGCATCGGCCGGCACCTCGATGGCGGCGGCCAGAGCCGCGAGCGTGTCAGCGACGATGGGCGGCTTGTCGGTGCGGATACCCAGCCGGTAGTTCGGAATGCGCTGATGCCGCGCGTCGAGCACGACATGGGCCAGCCCCTGCTTCTGCTCGTAGATGCGCCGGGTAACGTTCTCGTAATGGGCATCCACCGTGCCCGGCGCCTCGTCGGTGAAACGTTGGCCGTCCTTGTTCACCAGGATGCCGTACGGGAAGATGAACACCGAGGGTTCCGACACGCCGGAACGGGGGTCGATCGGTTCGGCGTGATAGCTGCCGAACTCGCCGCAGGTGGCGGCGCCGAGCGCCAGGGCCATCTCGATGCCTTCGCCGCGGTTGAAATTCGCGCCCTTGCAGATCGGACGGAGATAGATCGAGCGCGGCCCCATATAGCGGGTCAGCATCTCCGGGTTGCCTTCGAACCCACCGCAGGCCAGCACCACGCGCCCACCGAAGCGGATCGCCTCGCCGGCCTTCCCGCGGGCAATCAGGCCCGAAACCCGGCCATCGCCATCGGTTTCCAGACGCAGGGCGGTGGTTTCGTAGAAGAACCGGACCCCGAGCTGCTCGGCGCGCTGCGCCAGGCCTTCGACCAACGCCAGCCCGCCGCCGACCGGCAGCAGCCGGGGCTGGGACTTGGTCAGGAACTGGGTGGGCAGGAAGTCGAACCGCAGACCGAAGCCTTTGAGCCATGCGATGGTCGGACCGGCATTGTCCGCGAGGGCGCCGATGAAATCGGGCTCCACCATGCTGAGGGCCTTGGCGTACGCGGCGCGTTCGCCCACCGGACGCCCGACTTCCTCCACCAGATCCGGATCGATGTAGCCGCCGCCATTCTCGGCGAGGTGCTCCTCGAAATCGTCGGAGACCTCGGTCTCGCTCTTCATGCGCAGATAGGCCTCGGTATACCGGCTCTGACCACCCCTCTCCTCGCGCGGCGCGCGCTCCAGCACCGCGACCCGGGCGCCCCCTTCCGCGGCGGCCACAGCAGCGGAAAGCCCACCGACACCACATCCCGCGACCACAACGTCGAACGGCTCGTTTTGCATGCTCTTACGTTTCCTCGTGTCATAGACAGCCGAATGAAGGGGAGTGTGGCGGTGCGGCGCCCGCCGCAGAAGTCACATCCAGCCGAAAGCACTATTCGCCAAGGCCACAGCGGGCGCCATCATCGCGGTTCAGCCTGCCGGGCTGGCGGCACGCGCACGGGCGCTGGCCGATTGGCCGGCGATGCGGCCGAACACCGCGCCGGCCATCAAGCCGGCTCCCCCGGGATACCCGTCGTAATACAGCCCGCCGACCAGCTCGCCGGTGGCATAGAGGCCGGGGATCGGCGAACCTTCCTCGCTCAGCACCTGGGCATCGTGGTCGATGCGCAGGCCGCCATAGGTGAAGGTGATGCCGCAGGTAACGCCGAAGGCGATGTAGGGCGGCCTGGCCAGCGGGTTGGCCCAGTTGGATTTCGGCACCGCGAGCCCCGCCGTTCCGCGCCCGTCCTTGATGTTCGGATTGAACGGGATGTCGCTCCGCATCGCTTCCCCGAAGGCCTTCACCGTGCGCAGGAACCCAGCCGGGTCCACGCCTTCCAGTTTCGCGGCCAGCTCTTCCAGCGTATCGGCCTGCACCTTGGTCATCCGGCGCGCGCGGTATTCGTCGGACAGCAGATGCGCCACCGTCTGGTCGAAGACCTGCCAGGCATAGCCGCCGGGCTGGGCGAGAATGGCACGGCCGAGCGTGGCATAGATGTAGTTGCGGAAATCCGCCCCTTCGTCGAAGAAGCGCTCGCCGCGGGCGTTCACCATGATGCCCATGGGAAAGCCGTTCTTCTGCAGATGGGGCAGCTCGGGTTCGCCGAACTCCGGCGCGTTGCGCTCGTAGGCGACGGAATGGCAACCGGACCAGTTGCCGTAGGACATCGCGCCGGCCTCAAGCGCCATACGGATGCCGTCCCCGGTGTTGAAGCGGGAGGCACGCGGCAAGGCAAGGTCCCAGTTCGGCCCCAGATAGCGCGCGCGCCATGCCGCGTTGGCGTGAAAGCCGCCGCTCGCCAGCACCACGGAGCCGGCAAGGACCGGTCGGCGGCGCCCGTCCTGCACCACCTCTATCCCCTCTATGCCGTGATCGCCCTGCAGCAGGCGCACGCCGCGCGCGCCGTAGCGCACGGTAACGCCACGCCGCTCGGCCGCCGCGAACAGGAAATCCACCAGGCCGCGGCCGCCACCGGCCGCTTCCACCGTCAGCCCGCCCCAGAACTTGAAACGCCCATCGACCTTGAAGGCCTGCCTGCCGTAAATCGGCACGAAACGGACGCCGGCCTCGCGCATCCACACCATGGTCGCCAGGCTGCGAGACACCAGCAATTCGGTCAGTTCCGCATTGGCGCGCCAGCCGGACAGGCGGGCGACGTCGTCGAAATACTGCGCCTCGGTGTAGGTGCCGAAATCGGTCGTGGCGATCTCGGTCTCGGACAGATCCGGCATGATGCGGCGCAGATCCTCCACGCCGTCATAGGCGACCCGGATCGCGCCGCCGGAATAGGCGCTGTTGCCGCCGCGTTCTTCCTGCGGGGAGCGTTCCAGCACGAGCACGCGCGCCCCGCCCTCGGCGGCGGCCAGCGCGGCGCATAGGGCGGCATTGCCGGCCCCGAGCACCACCACATCCCACTTGTCCATCGTTCCCCCCGGCACATTGATTTGGACCGACAGCCTACGGTCGGCTGCCTGCCACCTCCAGGCGGCCGGGCCGAAAACAGTGTTCGGGTGCGTCGTCATTGCCCGGCACCGCCGCGCGGTGTGAACTGGCGGCGCCCACCAACGGCAATGGCGGGGCCGAAGAATCAAGGATGGAGGAACGCAATGCCGATACGGATCTGGCACCAGAGCTTCACCGTGTTGCAGGATCTCGGGCCATATGCCGACGCGCTGCGTGAGCAGGTCGCGCGGGTCACCCGGCCGGACACGGAAGTGGTGCTGCACGGCATGCGCGAAGGCACCTATCCCACCAACTATCCCGGCACCGATATCCGCTATGCCGCCGGGCAGTATGTGCACGGGCTACAGTTCCTGGCCGGCGCGGTGCAGGCGGAGCGCGAGGGCTATGACGCCTACGCCATCTGCACCCTGCCCGAACCGGCATTGGCCGAGGCGCGCAGCCTGGTGAACATCCCGGTGGTGGGCTACTTCGAAAGTGCCCTGCACACCGCGTCCTTCCTCGGCCAGCGCGTCGGCGTCCTGCTGTTCATCGAGGAAATGATCCCGCTGATGGCCCGCAACGCCGCGCGGCACGGATTTGCCGAGCGCATGGGCGCGGTACGGCATGTCGGCTTCGGGTTCCAGGATGTGCTGAAGGCGTTTTCGGACCCTGAACCGCTGCTCGAGCGTTTCCGCACCGCCGCCCGCGGCCTGATCGCCGAGGGGGTGGACGTGATCATCCCCGGCGAGGCGCCGCTCTGCACGCTGCTGTCGCGCCATGGCGTGTCTCGTGTCGACGATGTGCCGGTGGTGGATTCTTTCGGCGCCACGCTGATGACCGCCGAATTGCATGTCGAGATGAAGCGCCGGCTCGGCCTGTCCGCCACCGGACGCGGCTATTACAACGCCCGGCCGGACCCGGAGCGCACCGCGCAATGGCTCGATTTCTACGGCGCCCTGCCCGCGCCGCCTGCCGGCAAGGCGTAGGTGCCATGACCGGCGGCATGAGATTGTCGCGGCTTCTGGTCCGTGGCCTCGACGCCATGGCGCCTTCCCCCGCGATCCTTTCCCCGGCGATCCTGGCCCCCGTGATCCTGGCGAAGACGCGCCTGCACGTGGCCGATGCGACGGCCATCACGTTGGCGGCCTGTGCCACCCTCCCCGCCGCGCGGCAGGTGCTCGGCGCCATGGATGGCGCGCACGGGCCGTGCCGGGTGATCGGCCGGAAGGAAACTCTGCCGCCGGCCTTCGCCGCCTATGCCAATGCCGCGCTGGTCCATGCCCTCGACTATGACGACATCCACGACCTGGCGCGCCTGCACCCCACCGCGGTCACCCTGCCGGCCGCCCTGGCCGCGGCGGATCTGGTGGGGCCTGCGGCGGCTCCGGCACAATCGGTGCTGCGTGCGGTAGCCCTGGGCAACGAATTGATGTGCCGGCTGGGCACTGCCTGGGCGCCGTCCGGACAAGGTCCCGGGGCGGACTGGTTCCTGACCCAGCTTTTCGGCTATTTCGGCGCCGCCCTGGCCGCCGGGCTGGTGCTCGGCCTGTCGGAGGACCAACTGGTCTCCGCCCAGGGCCTGGCCTACATGCAGGCCGCCGGCGGCAAGCAGGCGGCGTTCGGCACCGGTTCGGATGCGCGCTCGATCTATCCGGCCTTCGCCGCCATGGGGGGAACCCATGCCGCGTTGCAGGCCCGCGCCGGTGTCACCGGGCCGGAAGGGGCGTATGACGGCGATGCCGGGTTGTTCCCGCTCTATATCGGCGCGGCCGCGACGCCAGCGCAGGAGGCGTTGCTGCTACGCCCGGACGATTGGGTGTGGGCCGCGACGGAGATCAAGCCGTGGCCCAGTTGCCGGCTGTCCCATCCCTATCTCGCGGCGGCTCTGGCGGCGCGGGCCCAGCTTGAAGGGCGGGTGCCGGAACGCATCGTCATCGCGGTCAACGGTTCGGCGGCGCGGCTGTGCCACCCGCTGGCCGGCCGCCGCAGGCCGGCGACGCTGCAGGACGCCAAATACAGCGTCCCGTTCATGACCGGTTTCATGTTGGCGCACGGGCATGTCGATCTCGGGAACATGGGCCCGGCGGCCCCGCATGATCCGGCGGCTCTGGCACTCGCCGCATTGGTGGAACCGGTCCAGACGCTGCCCGATGGTCCCGGCCATCCTCCGGCCGAAATCACGGTCGAGGCGGGCGGGCGGCGGATCACCACCCGCGCCGGGGACGGATTGTCGCTGGGCCCAGCCGAAGTGGAAGCGAAGTTCCGCGATTGCCTGGTCCAGGCCAAACTCGGCGACGCCGCTGCCGAGCTGTGGCGGAGGCTGGTCGATTGCTCCGAACCGCTCGCCGCCTTCGATCTGACGGTGCCGGAGCCGTCACCCGCGATCGGCTGATCCCGGCCGGCGCTGGCGCTGGTCGGCATGCGTGCCGGGTTGGGCGGCACCGCGTAATCGCGTCAGGCCGAAGCAATCACGCATTCCACCGGTTCAGTCGCGCAGTGCCTGCAGCAGGGCCGGCACGATCTCCTGCCAGTCGCCCACGATCCCGAGTTCGGCGACGCCGAAGATGGCGGCATCCGGATCCCGGTTTATGGCAAAGATCCGCGATGCGGTGGCCACCCCGGCCAGATGCTGCGGCGTGCCGGAGATGCCGACGGTGACGTAAATCTCCGGGCTGACATGGCGGCCGGATTGGCCGATCTGCTGCGGGACCGGGACCCAGCCGGCATCCACCGCCGGCAGGCTGCCGCCGACCGCGCCACCCAGCACGGTTGCCAGTTCCTGCAAGCGCGCGAAGCCCTCGGTTCCGCCCATGCCGCGCCCGCCGGAAACGATGATGCGAGCCCCTTCAAGCCGCGCCTGCGGCGTGCCGCTGGGCGTCCAATGGGCCTGTCCGGCGGGCAGCTTCAGGTCGAGATCGGTCTGCGACACGGCGGCGCCGGGCGCCGATTGTGCGGGGACGGCCTGTTCCGGACGGCGCAGCGCAACGAAGCACAGTCCCCCGCCCGCGAGTTCCATCTCCACCCGTCCGCCATAGCCGGGCCGTCTTTGCGGCATATCCGTCGGCGACTGGCGCAACCGCGGTGCAACGGCCGAAAGCCGCGCCGCCCAGACGCAGCGGCAACCGGGCCGCAAGTTCCTCGCCAACCATGCCCGCGGGCAGCACACAGAGCGTGGCCCCGGCCGGTTCCGCGCCGGCCAGCAGATCGGCCAGCATATGGGCGAGGATTGCCAGCAGCTGATCCGTCTGCACTGGCAACGCCAGTCCCGGATGCCGGCAGACATGCACCCGCCCGGCGCCTTCGGCCAAAGCCGCGGCGGCGATCGCCTCGGCGTCGCCCCGCGCGACCACCACGGCGCTGATCGGGATGCCGGTTGTGCCGGCGATCCCACGCGCTGCCGCAACCGCGCCGGCGGGATCGACGGTCTCGCCGTCATCCGCGGCCAGCAGCACCAGGATGCGATGAGTATGTTGCATGGCCCCGCTCATCGGCGTGCCTCCTTCGCAGCCATCAGCGCGCGCGCCAGTTCCGCCGCCTGGGTCGCCGCATCGCCGGTCAGCATGCGGCAGGTCCCGTTGCCGCGAGACGGCGGGGTTGCCAGGGTGGTCGCCGTCAGCCTGACCGCGCCCCCGCCCGCACCCGCGCCCGGCCCCGCAGGCGCCGGCAAAACCGAGACGGGATCGCGCTTGGCCAGGATCACATTCTTCAGCAAAGGCTGACGCAGCCGGTTGGCCTTGGAGTTGGTGACGCTGACCAGCGCCGGCGGCGGCAGGTGCACCGCCTCGTCGCCGGCACCACGCACGCGCTGCGCCACGAACCGGCCGTCGTCCCACGTGACGCGGTCGGCGAGGCCGGCAAAGGCGAAGCCGCAGGCCTCGGCAAGGAAGGGCGGCAGCAGCCCATCGTCGCAATCGCCGAATTCACGCCCGATGAGCACCAGGTCGGGTGTGATCCCCAGCTCCGCGACGATCGCGGTGAAGCGTTGCGTCAGCACCGCGGGGTCCCAGAGAAATTGTGGCGGGCAATCGAGGCGCAGAACCCGATCGGGCCGCAAGGCGGCGACGCCCCGCGCCAGCCCATCCGTTTCCGGACCGCCGGTCACCAGTGCGGTGATGCGCAGGCCCGGCGTGGCGCCGCGCAGCCGCAAGGCAGTTTCCAGCGCGGCCTCGTCGAACGGGCTCAGCACGCGCGGCAAGTCGGTATCATCGGTGGCGCGTCCGTCGCCGGGCGAGACCAGACGGGTCAGACGGTGTTTGGGATCGACAATGCCGGCGAGCAGCAAAAGCGCCTGAAGCTCAGCCAAGGGTGGTTCCCCGGGTGAACGCACTGGCCGCGGCGACATGGGCGAGCGCGCTGGCCGCGGCGACACGGGCGAAGATCGCCGCCTTGCCGAGCGCCGAGCCGGTCATGTAGGCGCCGCCATGAAAGCCGCCGACCACCTCGCCGGCGGCAAACAGCCCATCGATCGGGGTATCGAACACGTCGATCACCCGCATCGCGGTGTCCACGCGCAGGCCGCAATAGGTGCCGAAGATCACCGTGGTGGAGGGATAGGCATAGAACGGCGTCCGTTCGATGCGAACCAGCGCGCCATGGTTATGCACCAGATGGCGCCGTCCGAACTCCGGGTCGTGGCCGGCGTCGACATAGCCGTTGTAGCGCGCCACCGTGGCGACCAGCACCTCGGCTGGGATCTCGATCATGCCGGCCAGTTCTTCAAGGCTGTCCGCCTGGAGCATCAGCCCGTCTTCCAGACGACGCTCGAAATCCAGGATGCGCACCCGGTTGTCGCCGGATTCGAAGATGTCTTGGTCGAGGATCTGAAAAGCGGACGCATAGGCCTGACGCAGACAGGCATCGCCGAGCAGCTTGTAGGAAATCGATTCGTCGACGAACCGCTGGCCGTCCTGGTTGACCGCGATCGCGCCCTTGTAGACCGCGACGCAACTGTGGTGGTTGGTCTCGTCGGTCGGGTGCTTGCCGAACGTGCCCTTGATATAGGCCATGTCGCGCAAATCGGCGCCGAGCTGCCAGCCCATGCGCAATCCGTCGCCGACATTGCCCGGTCCGCCGCTCAGCAAAGCTGCCTCGCATTGCGGTACGAAGCGATGGATCAGCGCCGCGTCCTGGCTGAATCCGCCGCTGCAGAGCAGCACGGCCCGGCTCGCCCGCAGCAGCAGCGTCGCCTCCCCTTGTCCTGCCAGCACCGCCTCGACGCGCCCGGTCGCGGGATCGCGCAGGAGGCGCGACGCCGCGGTGCCCATCAGCACCCGCACCCGGCCACTGGCCTTGCACCGCGCCGCGAGGCGGCGGACCAGATCGGCGGGATCGGTGGTGTGCACGCGCGGCACCGACTGGCCGGAGGAAGCCTCGATCGTCGGGCTGAACTCGGCGCCGTGGGCCAGCAGCCACGCATAGGTTTCCATCTGGCGATCGACATAAAGCCGCACCAGCGCCTCGTCGTTCTCGTTGCCGCCAACTTCGCGCAGGTCGCGGAACAGCAACTCGGCGCTGTCCTCGACCCCGTGGGCGCGTTGCAGGTCGGTGCCGGCGAAGGCAAAGCATCCACCGCTCATGGCTGTGGAGCCACCGGTTTCGTCGCGCTTTTCGATCAGGATGGCCTCGCCGCCGGCCTCGGCGATTTCCAGCGCGGCGACGAAGCCCGCCAGGCCACCGCCGATGATAACGAATTCAGTCTCAAGCTGCGTCATGTCTGCCATCTCCGCCATGTCAGGCCTTTACCATCGAACAACCGCCTTCATTCAACGGCCGCCAGGCTTCGTTGGCCGGGATGGTGGCCAGCAGGTCGTAGTAATCCCAGGGATAGCGGCTCTCATCCGGACGCTTGACGCGATACAGATAGGCGGGGGTGATCAGGCGGCCGTCCTCGCGGATGCTGGCCTGGTTACCGTACACGTCGTCTTCCAGCGGCATCGCTTTCATTTTGGCCACCACGGCGCTGCCGGAGCGCTTGGCTTCGTCGATGCCGAGCGCGCGGGCCGCCTTCAGGTAATGCAGCACCGCCGAATAGCAGGACGCCTGCGACATGTTCGGGCGCGAGCGCTGCGGCATGGCGGCCTGCACACGGTTGGCAAAGCGCCGCGTGCGCTCATAGGCATCCCAATAGAACACGTTCGCCACCACACAGCCCTGGGCGGAACGCAGTCCCACCGCATGCACGCGGGTGATCTGCATCAGCAGCGTCGCCAGCATCACGCCGCTTTGCGTAATGCCGAACTCGGCGGCCTGCTTGATGCAGTTCTCCATGTCAGTGCCGGAATTGGCCAGTCCGATCACCTTGGCGCCCGATGTCTGGGCGGCCAGCAGGGCGGAGGCGAAATCGAAACTTGGGAAGGGCAGCGACATGTTGCCAAGCACGCGCCCGCCGGCCGCCTTGACGAAGCGCGAGGCCTCCGACTCCATCGAATGGCCGAAGGCGTAGTCGGCGGTGATGAAGAACCAGGAGTCGCCACCCCGCTTCACCAGATCCGACCCGATGGCATGGGCGAGCATGTAATTGTCGTAAGAAAAATGGACGGTGTTGGGCGAGCAATACTTCCCGGTGAGATCCGTAATACCGGCGTTGCAGACCAGCAGGGCCTTATCGCGCTCCCGCATCAGGCCAGCCAGAGCGATGGCGATCGCCGAACCCTGGATGTCCATGACGACGTCCACGCCCTGATCGAGCCACTGGCGCGCGATGGCGACACCGACATCGGGCTTGTTCTGGTGATCGGCCACCAGCAGTTCGACCGCCAGGCCCGCTTCGGCGGCATAGTCGGCGATCGCCTGCCGGGCGCAGGCGACGGAGCCGAGGCCGCCGTCATCGACATAGGGGCCCGACTGATCGTTCAGCACGCCAATCCGCAAGGTGGGAGCCGACCGCGCCGGCCGCCCAGTGGCAGCCGTGAGGGCCGCGGGGGCTAGGAGCATGGTTCTTCTGGACAGCATCTGGACGTCGCTTCCGTGGGTTTCTTTTGAGGGGCGCCGCCTTGCCTGTGGCGGCCGGGCGACTATCCGGCCAGGTTTCGGGACGGACAACCCGCGATAGCCTGAAAGGTATTTTCGTTCTTTGGCGCCTCTGACGCGGGCGCGCTATCGGGTCGTCCCGGACGATCGCGCGCGTGAGGCGGATGCAACACAAAACTCGTCACAAAACCCGAACAGCGCATTCGGTTCCGCGCGCTTCCAAGGAGCAGGATCCGGCGTCCATCATTCTGCATGGGCCCGGCCCTGCTGGGCGGGTTACCGAAGCTCTTCGTCACTGGCTGACCGCCAGCCGGCTATGGCGGCAAACGCCAGCAGGGAACGTCCAGGAAAGGACAGATCATGAAACGGATTGCAGGCGGCCCAGCCCGCCATGCCGTCGCCGATGCCGCACACGAATCTCGCCGCAGTCTATCGCCGCAAGCTCACCAAACTCCATGAGGCTGTTCAGGGCCAGAACGATCCTGCGGCTCTCGAAGCGGCACGTGCCCTGGTCGATCGGCTCATCGTCTCACGGCAATGCTGGGGATCGCAGGCCTGGCATCAGCCAAGGAGGATTGCGCGAGCGCCCAGGGTGTTCCCAGCATGTTCGCCAGTTCGGCAAAAGCGGCTTCAGGGGGCAAAGCCCCCCTCGCCTTCCTCAGCGCCGGTTCAGCTGGTCGACGTCCCGGACCGCGCCGCGGGCCGCGCTCGTGGTCAGCGCCGCGTAGGCGCGCAGCGCGGTGGTGACGTTGCGCTTGCGCGGCTTGGCGGGATGCCAGGGGTTCGGGCGGGCTTCCATTTCCGCGCGGCGGCTGGCGAGCGTGGCGTCATCGACCGCGAGGTGGATGGAGCGATTGGGGATGTCGATCTCGATGATGTCGCCGTCTTCCACCAGGCCGATCAGCCCGCCTTCGGCCGCCTCCGGAGAGAGATGCCCGATCGACAGGCCCGAGGAACCGCCGGAGAAGCGGCCATCGGTGACCAGGGCGCAGACCTTGCCCAGGCCCTTGGATTTCAGATAGCTGGTGGGGTACAGCATCTCCTGCATGCCGGGCCCGCCCTTGGGGCCTTCGTAGCGCACCAGCACGATGTCGCCGGCGACGATCTTGCCGCCGAGGATTTTCTCCACCGCCTCGTCCTGGCTTTCGCAGATGCGCGCCGGGCCGTGGAAGGTCAGGATCGAGGCATCCACGCCGGCGGTCTTCACGATGCAGCCGTCCACGGCGATGTTGCCGTACAGCACCGCCAGGCCGCCATCCTTGGAGAAGGCGTGCTCGACGTCGCGGATCACGCCGCCGGAGCGGTCGAGGTCCAGTTCCTCCCAGCGCGAGTCCTGGCTGAACGCCTCGGTGGTCGGCACGCCGCCGGGGGCGGCCATGAACAGCGTCTTCACCGTGGCGCTTTCGGTGCGGGTCACGTCCCAGCGGTCGAGCGCGTCGCCCAGCGTGGGCGCATGGACGGAGTGCACGTCGCGCGCGATCAGCCCGCCGCGGTCGAGCTCGGCCATGATGCCGAGGATGCCGCCGGCGCGGTGGACGTCTTCCACATGCACGTTGGCGACGGCCGGCGCCACCTTGCAGACGCAGGGCACGCGGCGCGACAGCCGGTCGATGTCCTTCATGGTGAAATCCACGCCGGCCTCGTGCGCCGCGGCCAGCAGATGCAGCACCGTGTTGGTCGACCCGCCCATGGCGATGTCGAGCGTCATGGCGTTCTCGAACGCCGCGAAGGTGGCGATATTGCGGGGCAGGACGGAGGCATCGTCCTGTTCGTAATAGCGCTGGGCCAGGTCGACGATGGTGCGGCCGGCCTCCAGGAACAGGTTCCTGCGGTCGGCATGGGTGGCGACGATGGTGCCGTTGCCGGGCAGGCCGAGGCCGAGCGCCTCCACCAGGCAGTTCATCGAATTGGCCGTGAACATGCCCGAGCAGGAGCCGCAGGTCGGGCAGGCCGAGCGCTCGATCACCGCCAGGTCTTCCTCCAGCACGTTGCTGTCGGCGGCGGCGATCATCGCGTCGATCAGGTCGACCGATTTCTTGATGCCGCCCTTCAGCGTGACCTTGCCGGCCTCCATCGGGCCGCCGGAGACGAACACGGTGGGGATGTTGAGCCGCAGCGCGGCCATCAGCATGCCCGGCGTGATCTTGTCGCAGTTGGAGATGCACACCAGCGCGTCGGCGCAATGGGCATTGACCATGTATTCGACCGCATCGGCGATCAGCTCGCGCGAAGGCAGCGAATACAACATGCCGTCATGGCCCATGGCGATGCCGTCATCCACCGCGATGGTGTTGAATTCCTTGGCAACGCCGCCGGACGCCTCGATCTCGCGCGCGACCAGCTGGCCGAGGTCCTTCAGGTGGACATGGCCGGGCACGAACTGGGTGAAGGAGTTGGCGATGGCGATGATCGGCTTGCCGAAATCGCCGTCCTTCATGCCGGTGGCGCGCCAGAGCCCGCGCGCGCCCGCCATGTTGCGGCCGTGGGTGGTGGTGCGGGAGCGTAATGCGGGCATGGGGGGACCTCCGAATTTGGGCGCATGTGAACCGGAAAGCACCCGCATGTCCACATCCGCCTCGGTGCGGGTGGTGAGGGCCGGCCTTGCCTGCACGCGAAGGAGTGGGGGGCATTCTGTTGCCCGGGGCCCCCCTAACCGCGCTTATCACTGCTTACGCAGCGACAGCGAATGCCTCATGATTGTCATTGGCACTTGTGATATGACCCGATAACGGCGGTATCATGCCGGGCAAAAGGTGAGTCTTTACCACGCGTGTCGAGCCTGTTTCGCCCCCATACCCCGGGCCGGAATATTCCGGCCTGAAATCTGGTGGAGGCGCCGGGTACCGCCCCCGGGTCCACAACGTTTATTCCACGCACCGTTTATCACCATAGTCTTTGTTCCCTCGCGGGAACGCCGACAGCGGAGATATAGGCTGTCCGGTCCGGTTATGGAAGGGAGACATCGCACTTGATTGTCCCTGCCCCCTTGCCGCCTAGGGAAGCGGGCATGAGCCTCACAGACGCCCAACTCGCCGAAATCGCGGCCCAGCGCGAAGCCCGCGCCGAAACGCTGCGCCCGACCGTGCCGGCGCTGGAGGCGATGCTGTACCAGGCGATCCCCGTGCTCGATCACGGCTTCGTCCGCGTCATCGACTATATGGGCGACGACGGCGCGATCGTGCAGGCGGCGCGGGTGTCCTACGGCCGCGGCACCCGCCGGGTCAGCGAGGATGCCGGGCTGATCCGCTACCTGATGCGCCACTGGCACTCCACCCCGTTCGAGATGTGCGAGATCAAGTACCACGTGAAGCTGCCGATCTTCGTCGCGCGCCAGTGGATCCGCCACCGCACCGCCAACGTGAACGAGTATTCCGCCCGCTACTCCATCCTGGACCGGGAATTCTACATCCCCGCCCCCGAGCAGCTCGCCGCCCAGTCCGCCGCCAACCGCCAGGGCCGCGGCGCGGTGCTGCAGGGCGAGGAGGCCGCGCATGTGCTCGACCTGCTGCGCCAGGACGCGATGCAGACCTACGACCACTATGCCGAGATGCTGAACGAGAACGAGGCCGGCGAGCCGCGCGACCCCGCCCGCCAGGGCCTGGCGCGCGAGCTGGCGCGGATGAACCTGACGCTGAACACCTACACGCAGTGGTACTGGAAGACGGACCTGCACAATTTGTTCCACTTCCTCCGCCTGCGCGCCGACGCCCATGCCCAGTACGAAATCCGCGTCTATGCGGAGGTGATGCTGGACACCGTCGCCGCCTGGGTCCCCGCCGCCTGCCAGGCGTTCAAGGACTACCGCCTCGGCGCGGTCACGCTGTCGGCGCAGATGCTGGACGCGGTGAAGCGGATGATCGCCGGGGAAACGCTGGACCAGAAGGCCAGCGGGATGTCCAAGCGCGAATGGACCGAGCTGATGGCGGCGCTCGGCCGGGAAGCCTGAGCACCCGGGCCGTGATCACCGTCTTCGGCTCGATCAACCTCGACCTGATCTTCGCCCTGCCCGCCATCCCCCGCCCGGGCGAGACCCTGCTGACCCGCAGCGTCGCCATCGCCCCCGGCGGCAAGGGCGCCAACCAGGCCGCCGCCGCGGCGCTGGACGGCGCGCGCGTCGCGATGGCCGGGGCGGTCGGCCGCGATTCGCTGGCCGACGGCGCGCTCGAGGGCCTGCGCCTTGCCGGCGTCGACCTGTCGCGGGTGATCACGGCCGACGCCGCCACCGGCTGCGCCGCGATCTCCGTCGATCCGGCCGGCCACAACGCCATCGCGGTCGGCTCCGGCGCCAACCTGCTGGCCCGCGCGGAGCAGGTGGAGGACGCGCGGCTCGGCCCCGGCCACACGCTGGTGCTGCAGATGGAGGTCGACCGCCGGCAGACCGAGGCGCTGATCCGCCGCGCCCGCGCCGCCGGCACAAGGATCATCCTCAACCTCGCCCCCGCCGCCCCGCTCTCCACCGAGGGCCTTTCCGCGCTCGACCTGCTGGTGGTGAACGAGACCGAGGCCGCGTGGCTCGCCGAACATCTCGGCTGCTTCGCCGACGCCGCCGGATTGCGCGCCGCCCTCGGCGTCGATGTCGTGCGCACGCTCGGCGAAGCCGGCGCGGAGATCGCCACCGCCGGCGGGCTGCGCGCGATCCCCGCCCACGCGGTCACGCCGGTCGATACCACCGCCGCCGGTGACTGCTTCGTCGGCGTGCTGGCCGCTTCCCTCGACCGCGGCCTCGCGCTCGATCCGGCGCTGCGCCGCGCCTCCGTCGCCGCCGGCCTCTGCTGCACCCGCGCCGGCAGCCAGACCAGCCTGCCCACCGCGGCGGAGACGGACGCGGCGCTCGACGCCGGCTGAACGGGCTTAGGCAGCGCGGTCGATTCCTGCTAAACCGCAACGAAGCCTGCCCACCGGAAATCGGGGTCCTTCGATGCATCGTCGACGACTGGCTCTGGCATTGCTGCTCGCCCTCGCCGCCGCTGCCGCCGGCGCCGAAGACATGGCGCCCGCCCTCAAGACGCAGATTTTCGCCCCCGACATCGTCGCCGGCATCCTCGGCCAGCGCGTGTTCGACACCGACGGCGACGAGGTCGGCCTCCTGGTCGACGTGCTCGTGGACGTCAGCGGCCGGCCCAAGGCCGGCGTCGTCGATGTCGGCGGCTTCCTCGGCGTCGGCACCCGCCGCATCGCCCTCGCCTGGCCGCTGCTGCATTTCGTCAACGACAACGGCGACATGCGCATCACCGGGGATCTGTCGCAGGACGAGGCGGCGGCCGCGCCGGAATACCGCGGCACGGAAGGGATGACCATCGTGGTCGGACGCCACGCGGCCCGTCCCTGATGCGGCTGTTCTCCCGTGCCGGCGGGACGCCGCCTGCGGGAGTGAAGCCCGATCGCGGCCTCGATTGGCTGAACCTGCTGCTGGCCGGATCGGGTTCGGCCTATGGCGCCTTCATCCCCGTCTACCTCGCCGGCCAGGCCTGGACGCAGACCCATATCGGCATGGTCCTGACCATCGGCACCGTCGCGTCGATGCTCTGCCAGGTGCCCGCGGGCCTGATCGTGGACGCCGTCGGGCCGCGCCGCCGGCGCGTCCTCGCGGCGGCCATCGCGGCGATGGGCATCGCGCCGCTGCTGTTCGCCTTCCTGCCGCGCAACCTGCCGGTGCTGCTGGCCGTGCTGCTGCAGGCCGGCGGCCGGCAGCCTGCTCACCCCGGCAGGGTCTGCGATGAGCCTGGCGGTGGTCGGCCGCGCCGCCTTCGGCGAGCGGCTCGGCCGCAACTCGCGCTACGGCTCGATCGGGGCCGGCTGCGGCGCGGTGGTGATGGGGGCCTGCGTCTACCTGGGGTCGCGGCACGCCGTGTTCCTGATCTCCGCCGCGCTGACCTTCCCGACCTTATGGGCGCTGGGCGCAGTCGGACCAGACCTGCCGGAACCGCCCGCCATGCCGGCCGCCGATGTGACCGAGGAGCCGCAAGCCGGCCTGCTCCCGCCGCTGGCGCTGCTGCGCGACCGGCGGCTGCTGGTATTCGCCCTTTGCCTGGCGTTGTTCCAGATCGCCAGCATCGCCGTGCTGCAACTATCCGCGGTCCAGGTCACCGCGCGGCTCGGCTCGCGCGCCGGCGTGGTGATCGCGGCCTTCCTGCTCGTGCCGCAGATCATCGTCGCCTGGCTTTCCCCCGCCATCGGCCGCGCCGCCGAGACCTATGGCCGCCGCCTGATCCTGCGGATCGGCTTCGCGACGGTGCCGCTGCGCGGCGCGCTGTTCGCGCTGGTGCAGAATCCCTACGCCCTGATCCCGGTGCAGGTGCTGGAAGGCGCCGGGGGCGCCACATTTGGCGTGATGATGCCGCTGGTCGCCGCCGACCTCACCCGCGACACCGGGCACTACACGCTGTGCCTGAGCCTGCTCGGCTTAGCGGGCGGGCTCGGCACCGCCGTCAGCACCGCCTTTGCCGGCTGGGTGAACGACAGCTTCGGCCGCAGCGCCGCGTTCTGGGCGCTGGCGGCCGCCGGAATGCTGGCGGTCGCGCTGGTCGCCCTGGCCATGCCGGAAACCCGCCTGCCGGACGCCGGCAAGAAGCGATAGCCCCCTACGTTCGCAGTCCCGGGCGTTGGCAGTCCCGGGCATTGGCATCCCCGGGCATTGGCGGCATTCCGCCCAGGGAATGGAAGGAGGGAATGCCGGCTCAAACGCCCAGCATCGCTCGCCACATCCGCCAGAACCCGCGCACCGCCGCCTCGGTCGCCCGCGTGTCCTGGCCTTCCGTGCCCGACCCGCCCATCTCCAGGATCGAGGCCTGATCCCCGGCCGCGGCCACGCCGCGTTCCACGAAGCCGCCGATGCAGCCATCCTCCATCGAGACGAAGCCGGCCGGCCCGGCCAGGTTCAACTGCCGCAGCCTGCGCGTGCGCAACGCCTCGGTGTCATCGGCATAGCCGAGATAGATCCAGTGCAGATCCGTCTCGTGCAGCCCGCGCGGCAGGAAGCAGCGCACCGCCATCGCGTTGCCGGTCTTCTGCATCACGAAGTTCGGAAAGATCGTCAGCAATTGCTGGCGCACCCGGTCGCCGTGCTCGTCCACGGTCTCCACCAGGCTCGGGTCGGACAATCTGAAATCCTCGTCGACCGAGCGGATGCCGGCATAGGCGTCGTCACGCGCCTCGTCCGGCGCCGCACCGGGCGCCAGCGTCGTCGAGACGCTGCTGCCGCCATTCGGGCTGATCACCAGGCCGCCGCCCTGGCTCAGCCGGTTGATCCGGAACGTGGCGAAGAACAGATGCAGCAGGCTGGCGTGATAGCTGTCGCGCACATTCTCGGCGTACAGCTTCCAGTTGTTCGGCAGAACCTCGGTAAACCGGCCGATGATCTCGAAGCGCCGGTTCACCGCCACCCGCCGCAGCCGCTCCAGCACCTCTGGCCCGATATAGCTCTCGATATCCGGCGTCTCCTCCGACAGCGTGGCGAACACCAGTCCGCACAGCGCCGTGACCCGCAATTTACGCGGGCCGTGCTCCGCCTCGCGGAAAGTCTCGGGCATGCCGCCCTTGCCGTTGACGCCGCGGCGGAATGCCACCGATCGCAGATTGCCGCGCAGATCGTAGCGCCAGGCATGATAGACGCAGGTGAACTCGCGCGCGTTGCCGCCATCCTCCAGGCAGATCAGCGAGCCGCGATGCGCGCAGCGGTTCTCGAAGCCGCACAGTCACGCCATCGGCATCGCGCACCACCACCACCGGCATCCTGCCGACGAAACCCGCCCGCCAGTCGCCGGGATCGGGGATCTCCGCTTCCAGGCAGAGGAAATTCCACACGGGACCCTCGAACAGCCGCGCCTGCTCGGCATCTGGCAGATGCGGATCGCTGAATACCCAATAGGGGATGCGGGTCAGCCCCTCCCCCCAGGCGCGCGGCCCGGGATCATGGCGAGCGGCGACGGTGTCGGGCATGCAGACCTCCCACGGAGACTTGTCCGGAGACCTTCGCACCATTCTCGCACGGACCCGCCGGCATCCGCAACAAAACCGTCCCCGCCCGAGTTGTCCTTCATGATCCAGATCAATGCCCCGCCACCGCGCGCATCCGATCCTCTGCGCATGAACGTCGAAGCCCTGCTCGCGAAATACGACCAGCGTGTGCCGCGCTACACCAGCTACCCCACCGCCCCGCATTTCACCCCGATGCCGGACGACACCGCCTACCGGGACTGGCTGGGCGCGCTCGATCCGCACAGCCCCCTGTCGCTCTATCTGCATGTCCCGTTCTGCGCCGCGCTGTGCCGCTTCTGCGGCTGCCACACCACGGTCGCCCGGCACGAACCGCCGCTCGCCGCCTATACGCAGACCCTGCTCGCGGAGATCGACCTCGTCGCCGCCGCCATCGGGCAGCGGCTGACGGTCCGCCACGTCCGTTGGGGCGGCGGCACGCCCACCGTGCTGCCGCCCGCGATGATGCTGGCCATCGCCGAGCGCCTGCGGCGGCGCTTCGACTTCGACCCGGCGGCCGAGATCGCCGTGGAGGTCGATCCGCGCCAATTGTCCGATGCCTCGCTCCAGGCCGTCGCGGCCATGGGCGCCACGCGCGCCAGCCTCGGCGTGCAGGATTTCGATCCCACCGTGCAAAGCTGCATCGGGCGCATCCAGTCCTTCGAGACGACCGCCGATTGCGCCGCGCGGCTGCGCGGCGTCGGCGTCACCTCGCTCAATCTCGACCTGATCTACGGCCTGCCGCACCAGACCGCCGACAGCGTCGCGGCGACCGTGCAGACCGCGCTGCGCATCGCCCCCGACCGCATCGCGATGTTCGGCTACGCCCATGTGCCCTGGATGAAGCGGCACCAGGCGCTGCTGCCGGAAGCGGCCCTGCCCGGCCCCGCCGCCCGCTTCGCCCAGCGCGGCATCGCCGAGCAGGTCATCGGCCAGGCGGGATACCAGGCGATCGGCCTCGACCATTTCGCCCGCCCCGCGGACGAACTGGCGCTGTCCGCGCGCAATGCCCGGCTGCGGCGCAACTTCCAGGGCTACACGACCGACGACGCGCCGGCGCTGATCGGCCTCGGCGCCTCCTCGATCGGCTCGCTGCCCCAGGGTTACGTTCAGAACGAAACCGCCGTGCCATGCTGGCGGGATGCGGTGCGCGCCGGCGGGCTGCCGGTCGCGCGCGGCGTCGCGCTGAGCCAGGAGGACCGGCTGCGGCGGGACGTGATCGAGCAGCTCATGTGCCATTTCACCGTCGATCTCGCGCGCACGGCCGAGACGCACGGCTTCGGCCTGCCGGTGCTGACACAAGGCTCGGCCCGGCTGGAGGAGCTGGCGCAGGACGGGCTGGTCGCCATCGACGGCAACAGCCTCCGCGTCACCCGCGCCGGACGGCCCTTCGTGCGCGCGGTCGCCGCAGCATTCGACGCCTACCTGCAGGCCGGCACCACCCGCCACGCCGCCGCGATCTGACCGCGACGGGCGGAATTCCGCCGGCAAGCCATGCCATATCCAGAGCCCACCCGTGCGCCGTCGCCGGACACACGCCATGTTGCATTGCAGCATGGACGTGCCTACCTGTTCCGCTCAGGGATACAGGAAACGTCCTTCCGCTGGCGCCGCCAGCCCTGACAGGAAGGAACCCCCGAATGAACATCCACTCCGTGGAACAGGCCAAGCTGATCGCCCAGGGACAGCAGGAAATCGCCCAGGCCGTGGCCGACACCCTGGTCCGCGCGACCTCCTGGCTTCGCCGGGCAGTTTCCCAGGCTTTCTCCAAAACGCCGTCGCGTTCGTAGTCCCGGAAGCGGTATGGGCCGGACGGGCGGCGAGCCGGCCCGGTCCCGCAACCAGGGCCCCGGTCAGAGCCCGCTGACCAGATGGCCCCCATCCGCCGCGACCACGCTGCCGGTCATGTAGGACCCGGCGTCGGAAGCCAGCAGCAGCAACGGGCCGTCCAGTTCCCGCGCCTCTCCCAGGCGCCGCTGCGGAATGCGCCGGATCAGCGCCTTGCCGGCGTCGCTGGCGAAGAAATCCTCGTTCAGCTCGGTCTCGATATAGCCGGGTGCCAAGGCATTGACCCGGATCCGGTGGCGCGCCCATTCCAGCGCCAGCGCCTTGGTCATCTGGATCAGACCGGCCTTGGAAATGGCATAGGTCGCGACCCCGCCGGCCACCCGCAGGCCCAGGATCGAGGCGATGTTGACGATGCTGCCGCCGCTGGCGTGGTGCACCATGCGCCGCGCCGCGTGCTGCGCGACCTGCCAGCACCCCTTGAGATTGGTGTCGATCACGCTCGAGAAGTCGGCGTCGGTCATCTCCAGCGCCGGGCAGGTGGCGGTCACGCCGGCATTGTTGATCACGATGCCGACCGGGCCGAACTGCGCCTCCGCCTCGGCGAAGCCGCGCTCGACGCTGCCGGCATCGGTCACGTCCATGCGCACCGCATGCGCCTCCGCCCCAGTCGCGCGGATGGCGTGCACGGTATGCGCCAGCACCTCCTGCCGGCGGGCCGCGACGCTCACCCGCGCGCCGGCGGCGGCCAGCACGCCGGCGAAATGCCGGCCGAGACCGCTCGACGCCCCGGTCACCAGCGCATGCCGCGCGTTCAGCCCAAACAGGTCGGCCATGAATGTTTCCTCGGGGGATGGGGTTATGCAAAAGGCTTGGGCCGGACGATACGAGGCCCGACCCTGCTTGCGAAGCACCCACCCCCCGCGGCACGCGGCCGCACGGGATCGCCCCGGCGTGCAGCCGCGCCGGTCGGAATTCCAGAAACTCAGATATCCAGGAATACGGTCTCGTCGTCGCCCTGCAGGCGGATGTCGAGCCGCCAGGCCGGCAGCCCGCCGCTTTCGCCCACGCGGCGCGCGATCAGCGTCGCCCGCCGCGCCGGGGCCAGGCTGACGAGCAGCGGGTCCTGCTCGTTCAGCGCCTCGCCCTCGAAATAGGCGCGGGTCTGCAGATGCATCAGCAGGCCGCGCGCGAACAGCGTGATGGCGGCGTGCGGCGCCTGCGGCGTGTTGGCGCCCGGCGCGCCCGGCACCGGCCCGGGCTTCAGCGTCACGAAGCGGAAATTGCCCTCCACATCGGTCGCCGCACGGCCGAAGCCGTCCCAGCTCGCCGAGGCCGGCGGGCTCGGCTGCCATAGCTCGACGCAGGCATCGGCGACCGGCAGCCCGTCCCCGTCGGTGACGCTGCCGAGCAGCGCGATCTTCTCGCCCGAAGCGCCGAAGCGCGTCAGGTCGGCCCAGGACGGCTCTTCCAGCAGATGCCAATAGGGTCCGATGGTCTGGCTGGCGGTGGCGGTCATGGGGCGTCTCCCGGTTCCTCGAAGGGCGTCGCGCCGCGCCCGCGCAGCACGATGTCGAAGCGGTAGCCGAGCGCCCATTCGGGCTGCGTGACATCGAGGTCGAAAGCCGCGATCAGCCGCGCGCGGGCCGCCGCATCCGGAACCGCCTGGTAGATGGGATCGAGCGCCAGCAGCGGATCGCCCGGAAAATACATCTGCGTGATCAGCCGCTGGGCGAAGCCGGCTCCGAACAGGCTGTAATGGATGTGATTCGGCCGCCAGGCGTTATGGTGGTTGCGCCAGGGATAGGCGCCCGGCTTGACCGTGACATAGCGGTAGCGGCCCTCGGCATTGGAGAACACCCGGCCGGTGCCATGGAAATGCGGATCGAGCGGCGCGTCGTGCTGATCGCGCGCATGGTCGTAGCGGCCGGCGGCGTTGGCCTGCCACAACTCGATCATCACGCCCGGGACAGGACGGCCGTCCTCGTCCAGCACCCGGCCTTCGACGACGATGCGCTCCCCCAGCGCCTTGCCGCCGCCGGGCGCGGTCAGGTCGGCGGAGGCGGGATAATGCTCCGGCGTCAGGCGCGGCGCGGTCAGCTCCGTCGCGGTCTGGCCGCCGGGCAGCGAAACCAGGGCGGAGGCGGGATGGCGCTTATGGCTGCTGCCGTAATCCGGCGCGTCCAACGGCGGCTGCGTGCCGGGGACGTACGGGCGGAACGGCACGTCGGTCGTCTGGCTCATTCTGTGTCTCCCTCACATGGTTTCAGGTAGCGCAGCACCGCCTCCACGGTCATGCGCCGCTGCGCCTTGGCATGTTTCGGCGCCTGCAGGTCGCGCCCGAAGATCGCACCCCTGGTATGCCGGTTCGATACGCGATAGAAGCACAACGAACGGATCATCAGGTGCAAATCCGTGGCATCGACGCCGGAACGAAACACCCCTTCGCGCACCCCGCGGTCCAGCAGCCCGCCCAGCACCCCGATCACCGTGGCGTTGCGCTGCGCGATCGATCGATCGATCGGGAGCCGGCCTTGAGTTATCGGCCGGATCATCTGGAATCGAGGCACCCGACAGCACCAACCGCGCAGGATCGCTAGGGCAGGATGGGCGCAGATAGAAGCACCCATCCTGCCCTAGCCCTTTGTTTTAGCGAGCAACATCCATTCAGATGATTCCATCTGAATGGATGTTGCTCTATCCGCCGTAGAACACGCTCTCGCCCAGATCCTTCATTTCCAGGATCGCCGCATCGGGCCGGCCGCTGACCGGCTTCGGCAGATGCGCCTCGGTCACTTCACCGACCACGATGTGATGGTCGCCCTGTTCGACGATGGAAACCACCTTGCACTCCACCGCCCCGATCGCGGCGTCCAGGATCGGCAGGCCGTTATGGCCGTTGTGGAAGTCCTGGCCGGAAAGCTTGCCACCCTCCAGCACCGCCGGCTTGAAGAAGGTGAAGGCGAGGCCCTTGGCATCCTTGCCGAGCATGTTGAGGGTGAAGATCCCGGTCGATTTCAGCAGCGCATAGGTGCCGCTATCGGTCTTGACCCCGACGACGACCAGCGGCGGGCTGAAGGCGGACTGGGTGACCCAGTTCACGGTGGCCGCGGCGACCGTCCCCTCGCCCGCCTTGGCGGTCAGGACGTAGATCCCGTACGGGATCATGCGCAGCGCGGTCTTCTTGGCATCCAGGTTCATCGTTTCCTCCTCGGGTGCATGCGCGCCCCAGAGCAGCTCCCCAGGTGCACGAACCCGGGCAGAGGTACACGCCCCGGCGTCGCGGGTGAAAGGATCCGCCCGCGCAACGCCCGCCATGCCAAGCCGGTCAGCGGGCGCCGACGATGGCGAAGCCCCGCGCGCGCAGGCCGCGCCGGTCGTCGTTCAGCGAACGCAGCAGGCGGTCGCGCGTGTCGCGCACATGCTCCGCAGCCTCGCGCGCCGCCTCGTCCGGCTGCTTGGCCCGGATGAAGCCGAGGATGCGCCGATGCTCGGCCCAGGCCCGCTCGCGCGCAGGCTCGGTCCAAACCTCCAGCCACCGCGCCCGCGACAGCCGGGTCATCACCCCCTCGAGCGCACGGACCAGGAACGGATTGCCGGACAGGCGGGCGATTTCGACATGGAAATCGGTGCCGACCTTGTGCCACTCCTCGCGCGGCACCTCCGCATGGCAGGCGTTCAGCATCTCTTCGATGGCGTCCAGGTCGGCCTCGCTCGCGCGCGCGCAGGCCAGGCGCACGGCGGTGATCTCCAGCGGTTCGCGGAACTCGGCCAGGGCCTCGATCTCATTGAGGTCGATCGGCGCGACGACCCAGTTGCGGCCGTCCCGCTGCACCAGCCCCTCCCCCTCCAGCCGCGCCAGCGCGGCGCGCACCGGCGTGCGGGAACCCTGGAACCGGCCTTCCAGCCAGCGTTCGGTCAACCGTTCGCCCGGTCCGATATCGAGCGAGAGGATCATCTCCCGGAGCTGATCGTGGATCTGCAGCATCTGCGACATACCGACCTCTACATCCTCCGGCACGCTCCCGACAATTGGCTTACGACAACTGGCGTGCCGATTTGGTATTTGACTCAGTATCCCTTTCTGGTATCCCAAACAAGCCCAATCGGGGATACCAACGGAGAGCAGCATGGGTCAGACCCTGTACGAAAAGGTTTTCAACCGGCACGTGGTGCGCGAAATCGCCCCCGGCCAGTACCAGCTCCTGGTCGGGCTCCATCTGCTCAACGAGGTATCCAGCCCGCAGGCCTTCGAGGCACTGCGCGAGCGCAACCTGCCGGTGCGCCATCCCGCGCTGACCTTCGGCAGCGCCGATCATTCGATCTCCACCAGCGGCAAGGCCGGCGACTACGCCGATGCGATGGCCGCCGCCCAGGTCGAGGCGATGGGAAGCAACATGGCCGCGTTCGGCCTCAACTATTTCGACCCCGCGAAGGGCGAGCACGGCATCATCCACGTCGTGGCGCCCGAGCGCGGCCTGACGCAGCCGGGCATGGTGATCGCCTGCGGCGACAGCCATACCTCCACCCATGGCGCGTTCGGCGCCATCGCCTTCGGCATCGGCACCTCGCAGGTGCGCGACGTGCTGGCCAGCCAGACCCTGCTGATGGAAAAACTGAAGGTCCGCCGCATCGACATCGCCGGCCGGCTGGCGCCCGGCGTGTATGCCAAGGATGTCGCCCTGCACGTGATCCACGTCCTCGGCGCCAAGGGCGGCGTCGGCTTCGCCTATGAATTCGGCGGCGAGGTGGTGGACCGCTTCTCCATGGAGGAGCGGATGACCCTGTGCAACCTGGCGATCGAGGCCGGCGCACGCTGCGGCTACGTCAATCCCGACCGCACCACCTACAACTACCTGGCCGGCCGCGACCACGCGCCGCGCGGCGCGGCGTGGGAACGCGCGGTTGCGGAATGGGACCAGGTCCGCTCCGACCCCGACGCCGCCTATGACGACCGGGTCGTGCTGCGCGCCGAGGAGATCGAGCCGATGGTGACCTGGGGCGTCTCGCCGGACCAGTCGGTGCCGGTCGGCGGCCTGGTTCCCGACGCCGCGGCGCCGCCGGATCCGAACCGCGAGGTGCTGGACTTCATGGGCCTGCAGGCCGGCCACCCGATGCGGGGCACCCGGATCGACGTCGCCTTCCTCGGCTCCTGCACCAATGGCCGCCTGTCGGATTTCGAGGCCGTGGCGGACCAGCTGCGCGGACGCGGCCTGCGCGTGGCGCCGCATGTCCGCGCGCTGGCGGTGCCCGGTTCCATGCGCGTGCGTGACGCGCTGATCGCAAAGGGCATCGACCGCGTGCTGATCGATGCCGGGTTCGAGTTCCGCGACGCCGGTTGCTCGCTCTGCTGCGGCATGAACGCCGACAGCCTGCAGGGCCAGCAGACCTGCGCCTCCTCCTCCAACCGCAATTTCCGCGGCCGGCAGGGCTCGCCCACCGGGCGCACCATCCTGATGTCGCCGGTCATGGTGGCCGCCGCCGCCATCGCCGGCGAAGTGACCGACGCGCGGGAATTCTTCTCCACCGACAGCCAGCAGGGCGACAGCCAGCAGGGAGCGGCATCATGAGCCGGTTCGCCAACGACACGCGGATCATCCGGATCGCTGGGCGCGGCATCACGCTGCGCGGCGACGACATCGACACCGACCAGATCCTGCCCTCGCGCTTCCTCAAGGCCATCACGTTCCGGGGCATGGAGGCGCATGTCTTCGCCGACGCCCGCGCCGCCGCGCGTGCCCAGGGCGCGCCGCACCCGCTGGACGCACCGCGCTTCGCCGGCGGCGAACTGCTGTTCGTCAACCGCAATTTCGGCTGCGGCTCATCGCGCGAGCACGCGCCCCAGGGCTTGCGCCGGTTCGGCATCAAGGCGGTGATCGGCGAGTCCTTCGGCGAGATCTTCGCCGGCAATTGCGTCTCGGTCGGCATGCCCTGCGTGCTGGCGAGCGCCGAAACCATGGCGGCGCTGCAGCGGATCAACGAGACGCAGCCCGATACCGCCTTCACGCTCGACCTGGAGGCGCTGACGCTCACCGCCGGGGACCGGCAAGAGGGCATCGCCGGGGACCGGCAAAAGCTCACAGCCCGGGAGCAGGTGTTTCCGGTCACCCTTGCCGAAGGCCGGCGGCGGCAATTCCTGGAAGGTTCCTGGGACCCGACCGCGGTCCTGCTGGCCGCCGGGCCGGTCATCGAGCAGAAGCTGGCGGAGCTGCCCTACGTGAGCAACGCGGCATCACGCCAGGAGGCATCTTCTTGACCTGGATCAAACCATTCTCCTGACGATCGCGGGAAGCTGGCCGGCAGATCTTTCCGGAGCCGGCTTCATGGCCAACGCGAGCGTCAAACACCCGAACGGCGACGCAGGGCCGCCCTGCGATGCGGCCTAGCCGCATTCTCATCCTCCAGGGTCATCCCGATCCGGAGGAAGCCCATCTGTGCCACGCCCTCGCCGACCGGTACGCGGAGGGCGCGGCACAGGCGGGCCGCGAGGTCCGGCGCATCGAGACGGCAAGCTGCGTGTTCCCGATCCTGCGCTCTGACCGCGACTTCCGCTCCGGCACGCCCGTGCCGGCGGTCGCCGAGATCCAGGCGGCCATCGCCTCGGCACAGCATCTGGTCATTGTCTTTCCGCTCTGGCTCGGCGGCATGCCCGCCTTGCTGAAGGCGCTGCTGGAACAGGTCCTGCGGCCGGGCTTCGCCTTCCGCTACGGCGACGGCGGCGCCACCACGGCATTGCTCGGCGGCCGCTCGGCGCGGCTGGTCGTCACGATGGGAATGCCATCCTGGGCCTATCGCTGGTATTTTCGTCAACCCGCGGTGCGCCAGCTCCGCCATAATATCCTGGGCCTGGTCGGAATTCGGCCGGTGCGGGCGACCTTGTTCGGCTCGATGGAGGCAGCGACGCCGGCGCGGCGCGACCGCTGGCTGCAGACGATGACCGAGCTTGGACGCAGCGGTGCGTAACGATGACGCGTGAACCCCTATCTCACCGAAAGTCGCAGGAGCCAATATGACAAACCGGAGCATGACCGAAATCGTCAGGCGGCAGAATCCCGCCACCCTGCCGGGCACGGCAACCGTCCAGGAGGCGTGCCGGATCATGCGCGACCGGCGCATCGGGGCGATCCTGGTCACCGAAGGGGGTCTGCTCGCGGGACTGGTCACCGGGCGCGACGTGGTCGCCCGCGTCGTCGCCGAGGCGCGCGATCCGACCCGCACCCCGCTCGCCGCCGTGATGACCGCCAATCCCGACACGCTCGACCCGAAAGCGCATGCCATCGACGCCCTGCGCATGATGCAGGACGGCGGCTATCGTCATGTTCCTGTCGTTGATGGCACGAAGATCGTCGGCATAGTCTCGCACGGCGACTTCGCCGGCCTCGAGGTCGCCAGGCTCGACGAAGAAACCGGCATCTGGGAAATCCTGTGACTGACAGCCGACCCCATTCGACCCCGGAACCGGTCCGCCGGCCGGCCCTTCTCCCCGAAACCGCGCTAGTCCCGATCAAGGCGACCGGCCGGCCGCTGCGCGCGCTGCCGCCCAAGCCGGCCGAGCCGGCAGCGGACGGCGACGATCCGGTGCGCGACGTCGCCGATCTCCTGGACCGCAGTGTCGGTGCCGCGATCGCCAGGGCGACGCAGGGATTGTCCCCCGCCGCGCTGGCCGGGGCCTACATGGACTGGCTGGCGCATCTCGCCGCTGCGCCGGGCAGCCAGATGTGGCTGGCCTGGAAGGGATCGCGCAAGGCGCTGCGCTTCGCGCATTTCCTGGCCGAATGCGCCCAGCATGGCGGCCGCGCACCGCGGTGCATCGACCCGCTGCCGGGCGACCGGCGGTTCGACGACCCGGCCTGGCAGGGCTGGCCGTTCAACGCCTACCACCAGGGATTCCTGCTCTGGCAGCAATGGCTGCACAACGCCACCACGGATATCCGCGGCGTATCCAAGGCGCATGAGAAAATGGTGTCGTTCGCCTCCCGCCAGATGCTGGACGTCCTGGCGCCGTCGAACTTCCCGCTGACCAACCCGGTGGTGCTGGAACGCGTGATCGCCACCCGCGGCCAGAACCTCGCGCAGGGCCTGCAGCATCTGCTGGAGGATGCCGGACGGACCGTGACCGCGCCGCCGGACGGGGCGGCCGCCAATCCCGAGGTCGGCCCCAATCCTGAGGTCGGCCACAGCGTCGCGGTTACGCCCGGGAAAGTCGTCTTCCGCAACCACCTGATCGAGCTGATCCAGTACGCGCCGGCGACGCAGCATGTCGCCCCCGAGCCGGTCCTGATCGTGCCGGCCTGGATCATGAAATACTATATCCTCGACCTCTCCCCGGCCAATTCCCTGGTCCGCTACCTGGTCGGGCGCGGCTTCACCGTGTTCATGGTCTCCTGGCGCAATCCCGGGCCGGAGGACCGCGAACTCTGCATGGACGACTATCTCGGCCAGGGCGTGATGGCCGCGGTCGATGCCGCCTGCGCGATCACCGGCAGCGCCTCGCTGCATGCCGCCGGCTATTGCCTCGGCGGCACGCTGCTCTCCATCGCCGCAGCAGCGATGGCGCGCGACGGCGACGCCCGGCTGCGCTCGCTGTCGCTGTTCGCCGCGCAGCAGGATTTCACCGAGGCGGGCGAGTTGACGCTGTTCATCAACGACAGCGAGATCGCTCTGCTCGAGGACATGATGCGCGGGCAGGGATATCTCGACTCCAAGCAGATGGCCGGCGCCTTCCAGATCCTGCGGTCGAACGACCTGATCTGGTCCTATGTCATCCAGGACTACCTGATGGGCGAGCGCCAGCGGCCGACGGACCTGATGGCATGGAACGCGGACGCCACCCGCATGCCCGCGCGCATGCACGCCGACTACCTGCGCCAGCTGTTCCTGAACAACGACCTAGCGGAGGGCCGCTATTGCGTCGGCGGCGCGCCGGTGGCGATCAGCGACATCCATGTGCCGATCTTCGCGGTCGGCACCGAGACCGACCATGTCGCGCCCTGGCATTCCGTGCACAAGATCCATCTGCTGACCGATGCCGAGGTCACCTTCGTGCTGACCTCCGGCGGCCACAATGCCGGGATCGTTTCCGAGCCCGGCCATCGCGGCAGGTCGTTCCGCCAGCACACCCGCCCGCCCGAGGGCCTTTACGTCGACCCGGAGACCTGGCTCGGCGTCGCGCGCAAAATCGACGGCTCCTGGTGGCTGGCCTGGGTGGACTGGCTCGCCGAGCGATCGGGACCGCCGGGCCGCGTGCCGCCGCTGGGACGGCCCGAGGCCGGCTACCCGGCGCTGGAAGACGCGCCCGGAACCTACGTGCTGCAGCCGTAGAGCATGATCGCCGCTGACAGACGCGGCGATCATGCTCTACGTCTTTGTTTTAGCTAACAATTCCATCGCTCGGTCGAAGCAACCTCAAGCGATATTGCTCCAGCTCCAACCCTATCGGGAGACTTGACCTGGATCAGTGCCGCAACGGCACGGGAGGAGTCTTATCGCGGGATCGGCGAGCGGAGGTTCGACATGACGGACGAATCACGGCTTTCGTTTCCCATCCCCCGGCCCGAGGCCATGCCGGAAGCTCTGATGGAGAACGCGCAGCACCAGCTTGCCTGCTGGTCCCGCGCCTGCATGCAGGCGACGCATGGATGGATGGCCGCCGGCATGGCGCAGATGGATCTGGCCCGCAGGATCTACGCCGTGCACCCGCAGGACTGGCCGCTGCCGCCGTCGGATCCCGTCGCCGCGCGCGAGGCGGCCCGCCACTGGCTGCGAACCGCCCAAGCGAGCCTGGACCACAACATGCGCGCGTACCGGAAAATCAACGACGACCTGGTCGCCAGCCTGTTCGCCGCGCTGGAAAGCCTGACGGACGGCCGGGCCAGCGCCGTTGGCGAGCCCGGCAACGACAACCGCGCCAGGCTGAGCCTGCCCGCCGCGGCCGGGCCGGAAGCGGCAAGGACCCGCCGGCAGCAGCGCTGACCAGCCCCAGCGGACCGGCTTTGCCAGGACCGGCTTTGCCAGGACCGGCTTTGCCAGGACTGGCATTGGCAGCAGAAGGAGACGGACATGTCCCGTGTGGCACTGGTCACCGGCGGAACCGAAGGCATTGGCGCGGCGACCGCTGAGGCGCTGGCCAGGGCCGGCTGCGTGACGATCGCGACCTACGCGCATAACGACGCCCAGGCGCAGAAATTCCTGGCCCGCACGAAGATCCCGGTGCGCAAATGGGACATTGCCGATTTCGAGGCCTGCCGCGCCGGGGTCGCCGCGGTGGAGGCCGAGTTCGGCGGCGTGGAGATCCTGGTGAACAACGCCGGCATCACCGCCGACTGCACGCTGCACAAGATGGACGCCGAGACCTGGCACAGGGTGATCGACACCAACCTGACCGGCTGCTTCAACATGTGCCGGGCGGTGATCAACGGCATGCGGGACCGCCATTTCGGGCGGATCATCAGCCTCGGCTCGGTGAACGGGCAGAGCGGGCAATTCGGCCAGACCAACTACGCCGCGGCGAAGGCCGGGATCGTCGGCCTGAGCAAGTCGCTGGCGCTGGAAAGCGCGTCGCGCGGGATCACCGTCAATGTGGTCGCGCCCGGCTATACCGACACCGCGATGGTGGCGCACGTCCCCGCCCCCATCCTGCAGAAGATCGTCGAGGCCATCCCCGTCGGCCGGCTCGCGACTCCGGCGGAGATCGCCCACGCCATCGTCTTCCTGGCCTCCGACGAAGCCGGCTACATCACCGGCGCGACCTTCTCGATCAATGGCGGGCGTTATCTGGCCTGAGAGCGTTCCGCGACGAGTTGACGCGTATCAATGGGCCGCCGAACCATGGTCGTATGTACTCTCCGCACGCAAAGGAGACGCATACCCGATGGCGACGAAACCCCCTGACCACCCGCACCGACAGGCCAGCGCATCGTGAAGCGTCTTCTCGTCGCCGCCCTCATCGTGCTGGCGCTCGGAGCCGCCGGATGGCTCATCTTCCAGCGGCTGGAGGCCGGCCCGCCAGCGGACCGGCTGTACGGAAACGTGGAGATCCGCCAGGTCGACCTCGCCTTCAACAGCGAGGGCACGGTCACCGTGATGAACAGGCGCGAGGGCGACGCGGTGCGGGCCGGAGAGGTGATCGCCGAGCTCGACGCCGCGACCTATCGCAGCGCGGTGGAACTGGCCAAGGCGCGGCGCGACGCGGCGCAGGCGGCGCTGACCAAGCTGCTGAACGGCACGCGCCAGGAGGATATCGACCAGGCCCGCGCCAATGTCGCCAATGCCCGCGCCATGCTCGCCAATGCCCAGGTGACGTTCGAGCGCCAGCGGACGCTGGTGACCACCAGCGCCGTGTCGCGCCAGGCGGTCGACGACGCGCGGCGCGCGCTCGACACCGCGATCGCCCAGGTCGCGCTGAGCGAGGCGGCCCTGGCCGAAGCCGTGAACGGGCCGCGCAGCGAGGACATCGACGCCGCCCGGGCGGAACTCCGGGCGTCCGAGGCAACCGCCCAGCTGGCGCAGACCCAGCTCGAACGCACGGTGCTGCGCGCGCCCAGCGACGGCGTCATCATGACCCGGGTGATCGAGCCGGGGACGGTCGTGCTGCCGACCACGGTGGTCTACTCGATGGCGATCACCGGGGAGGTATGGGTGCGCGCCTTCGTGCCGGAGCCGCTGCTGGCCCGCGCCGTGCCGAATGCCCCGGTCCGCGTCTTCACCGACGGCCGGCCGGACCGTCCCTATGCCGGCCGGATCGGCTATGTCTCGCCCACCGCGGAGTTCACGCCGAAGACGGTGGAGACGCCGGAACTGCGCACCCAGCTCGTCTATCGCATCCGCATCCGGTTGACCGACCCGGATGACGGCATCCGCCAGGGCCAGCCGGTGACGATCGACCTGGAAAAGGCCGTCAACCTGGACAAGGCCGGCGCTGGCGGCGGCGCACGGTCGTGACCGCGCCGCTCGCGCGCATCCAGAACCTGCGGCACGGGTTTGCGGGCCGCGTGGCGCTGCGCGGCCTGTCGGCGGACATCCTGCCGGGGATGATCACCGGACTGGTCGGGCCGGACGGCGCCGGCAAGACCACGCTGCTGCGCCTGCTCGCGGGCCTGCTGCGGCCGGACGAAGGGCGGGTCGAGGTGCTCGGCCACGACATGGCGCGCGACGCCGCGGCGGCGCATCCCTCCATCGGCTACATGCCGCAACGCTTCGGCCTCTACGAGGATCTCAGCGTCGCCGAGAATCTCGACCTGTTCGCCGATTTGCACGGGCTCGACGCCGCCACCCGCGCGGCACGGACGCAGCGGCTGCTGGCGTTCACCGGCCTCGGCGCCGTTCACCGCGCGGCTGGCGGGCCGGCTGTCGGGCGGCATGAAGCAGAAGCTGGGCCTGGCCTGCGCGCTGCTGGCCCGGCCGCGGCTGCTGCTGCTGGACGAACCCTCGGTGGGCGTGGATCCGGCCTCGCGGCGTGAGCTCTGGGCGATCGTTTCGACGATGCTGGCCGAGGGACAGGCGGACGGCATGGGGGTAATCTGGGCCACCGCCTACCAGGACGAGGCCGCCCGCTGCGGGCAGGTGCTGCTGCTGCACCAGGGGGTCCTGCTGGCCGACGCGGCACCCGAAACCTTCCTCCGCCCCCTGCAGGGAAGGGTGTTCCGGCTCGCCGGCGAGACCGCCAACCGCCGCGCCGCCGCGCGGCAGGCCAGCGCCCATCCGGCGGTGCTGGACGCGGTGGTGGAGGGTGCGGGCGTGCGCATCGTCCTGCGCCGGGACGCGGCCGCGCCGGATGCCGCCTCGCTCGGCGGCATAACGCTCACGCCGATCGCGCCGCGCTTCGAGGACGGCTTCCTCGACGCCATCGCCGGCAGTTCACAACCAGCCGGCCAGCCGCCGGCAGCCGCCACGCCCCCGGCCGCCGGCGCATCCCGCCCGGACGGGACCGTGATCGAGGTCCGCGACCTCGTGCGCCGCTTCGGCAATTTCACCGCGGTGCAGGATGTCAGCTTCTCGGTGCGGACCGGCGAGATCTTCGGCCTGCTCGGGCCCAATGGCGCCGGCAAATCCACCACCTTCCGCATGCTCTGCGGCCTGCTCCGGCCCAGCAGCGGCACCGCGCGGGTCGCCGGGCAGGATCTGCTGCGCGCGCCGGCCGAGGCCCGGGCGCGGATCGGCTACATGGCGCAGCTGTTCTCGTTGTACGGCGAGCTGTCCGTGCTGGAGAATCTGCGCTTCTTCGCCCGCGTCTACGGGCTGGGCCGCAGCGCCCGCGCGGCGGCGATCGCGCAATCCCTGGACCGCTTCGAGCTCGGCGGCGTCGCCGACACGGTCTCGGCCGAGCTGCCGCTCGGCGTCAAGCGCCGCCTCGCGCTCGCCGCCGCGCTGCTGCACGGCCCCGACGTGCTGTTCCTGGACGAGCCGACCTCGGGCGTGGATCCGCTGGTGCGGCGCGAGTTCTGGGCCCGCATCGGCGCGCTCGCGGATGCCGGGGTGGCCATACTCGTCACCAGCCATTTCATGGACGAGGCCGAGTACTGCGACCGGCTCGCCATCGTCGACGCCGGCAGGCTGATCGCGACCGGCACCCCGGCGAGCCTGCGCGAGCGCGTGCGCACGCCCGATCTGCCCGATCCGACGCTGGAGGACGCGTTCATCGCCCTGGTGGCCCAGTCCGCCGCACAGCAGGGCGGCGGCATGAGCGCGCTGCTGCGCATGCGCGGGCTGGTGCGCAAGGAGATCAAGCAGATCCTGCGCGATCCCTCCGCCATCCTGATCGCCTTCCTGCTGCCGGTCGTGCTGATGGTGGTGAACGGCTTCGGCATCTCGTTCGACGCCCGCCACATGAAGCTGGCGGTCGTCGTCTCCGCCCCCGACGAGATGGTGCGCGGCCTGGTCCAGGCGCTGGCCGCCTCGCCCTATCTCGATCCGCGCTCCCAGCCGGACATGCCGGCTGCGGAGCTGGCCCTGGCGCGCGGCGACGTGCGGGGCATCCTGGTGGTGCGCGAGGACTTCAACTGGCGCCTGCGCCAGCGCGGCGCGACGCCGGCGCCGCTGGCGCTGGACATCAACGCCACCGACCCGAACTCGGCCCGGCTGCTCGAGGGCTATGTCTCCGGCGCGCTGGCCACCTGGCTCGCCGGCGAGATGGGGGAGCGCCGGCTGACCGCCGCCGGCGGCGTCGATCTGCAGCATCGTTTCTGGTTCAACCCGGAGCTGCGCTCGGCGGATGCGATCATCCCCGGCGTCATCGCCATGGTGATGACCATGAGCGGCGCGCTGCTGACCGCGCTGATCGTCGCGCGCGAATGGGAGCGCGGCACGATGGAGAGCATGCTCGCCTCGCCCGCCGCGATGGGGGAGCTCATCCTCGCCAAGCTCGGCTGCTACTTCCTGCTGGGCATGGGCAGCATGGCGCTGGCCGTGGTCATGGCGATCACGGTTTTCGGACTGCCGTTCCGCGGCTCCATCGCCGCGCTGGCGCCGGCCGCGGCGCTGTTCATGATCTTCGCGCTGAGCCTCGGGCTGTTCATCTCCACCCTCGCGCGCAACCAGTTCGTGGCGTCCCAGGCCGCGTTCCTGACCACGATGCTGCCGGCCATGATGCTGTCGGGCATGATCTTCGACATCGCCTCCATGCCGCACTGGCTGCAGATCCTCACCTACGCGGTGCCGGCGCGGTACCTGGTGTCGATCCTGCAGACCCTGTTCCTGGCCGGCGATATCTGGCCGGTGCTGCTGCCCAACATGGCCGGCCTCGCCGCCGCGGCGGCACTCGCCGTCGCGGCCACGCTGGCGGTCACGCGCCGGCGGCTCGACTGAGATGCTCCAGCGCATTCTTGCCCTGTTGCTGAAGGAACTGGCCGGGCTGTGGAAGGACCGCAAGACGCGGTTCGTGATCCTGTTCCCGCCGCTGATCCAGGTGATCGTGTTCGCCAATGCCGCCACCTACGACGTGATCGACGTTCGCCTCGGCGTCTGGAACGAGGATTCCGGCGCCCAGTCGGCCGAGCTGGTGCGCCGCTTCGCCGGCTCGAAGGCGTTCCGGATCGCCGCCGACATACGCAGCCCGGCGCAGGCCGCCGCCGCCATCGACGGCAAGCGCGTGGCCGGCGTGCTGCACCTGCCGCAGAATTTCTCCGCCGACGTGCTGGCCGGCCGCCGTGCCCAGGCGCAATTGCTGATCGACACCCGCCGGTCGAACACCGCGCTGCTGGTGCAGGGCTACGCCACCGCCATCACGGCCGGCTTCGCCGCCGATGTCTCCCGGACCGGCTCCCTGCCGGTCGTTCTGATGACGCGCGACTGGTTCAACCCGACGCTGGAGAGCCGGTGGTTCATCCTGCCCGGCCTGGTCGCGGTGCTGTCGATGATGATGGCGATGCTGGTCAGCGCGCTGTCGCTGGCGCGCGAGCGCGAACTCGGGACGTTCGAGCAGCTGCTGGTGACCCCGTTGCGCCCGTCGGAAATCCTGCTCGGCAAGGCGCTGCCCGGCGTGATCGTCGGGCTGATCAACGCCAATGTCGTGATCGCGGCCGCCTGGCTGTGGTTCCGGGTGCCCTTCCTCGGCAACATCGCCCTGCTGGAGGCGTTGCTGGCGATCTACATGCTCACCGGCGTCGGGATCGGGCTGATCATCTCCTCGATCGCCCGGACGCAGCAGCAGGCCATGCTCGGCGTCTTCGTCCTGGCCTCGCCGATGGTGGTGCTGTCGGGCTATGCCGCGCCGGTCGAGAACATGCCGGCCGTGGTGGAGTGGCTCGGCCGGGCCGATCCGGTGCGATGGATGCTGGTGATCACGCGCGCGATGTTCCTGCAGGGCATGCCGGCCGACCTGGCGCTCCGGGAGGCCTGGCCGCTGGCCGTCATCGGCCTGCTGGCCTTCGCCGCGGCCTGGATCGCGGTCCGCCGGACGGTGGATTAGATGGCATTGCCCTGAATGCTGTCCTGGCGGCCGCCTCGATTCCGGATGGCCCGGCCGGCCGGGGTCGACCGCGCGCGTCCGGCCGCCTGGCCGGCTTGGGCCAATTGGGCTTGACGTCCGCCGGACAGGCGGACGCAAGCGCAATCGCCGATCAGACAGGCGCAACCTCTCGGCTAAGCCGCCGGATCGTAGGTCACCATGCCCGAATAGGGCTCGACGCAGACGATGCGGTTTTCCACCCGCTTCACGCCCGCCACATTCTCGGCCAGCACGCCGATCGCCTCGCGCGCGCGGATGTCGAACAGGCTGCCGTCCAACTCGACCATGCCATCCGTCACGGCGACGCTGACCATGTGGCCGCTCGCCCAGGGTTGGCGCTCCATCGCGTCCAGCACCGCCTGGCAGATGGCGCCATCGTCGCCCGCCGGCACCGGCTCCGCCAGCGCCTCGCCCAGCTGGCGGACCACATCGGCGCGGCTGACGATGCCCAGCAACCGCCCGTCGCGAACCACCGGCAGCCGGCGCACATGGTGGCGCTGCATCAGCTCCACCGCATCCGCCAGGGGCGTGTCCTCGGTGACGGAGATCACGTCGGTGACCATCACCTCGCGAACCCGGCGCCCATGCGTCAACACATATTGCCGGGCCGTGCGCCCGGGCAGGAAGAAACCCTTCAGCCACCCGCCCGGCTCGCCCGCGGTGTCGGTTTCCGCCCGGCGGAGCAGATCGCCCTCGGTCAGGATGCCGACGATCCGCCCGTCCTGGCCAACCACCGGCAGGCCGCTGACCTTGCGCCCGGTCATCAGCCGGATGGCCTGCAGCAGCGGCGCCTCCGGATCGATGGCCAGCGCCGGATGGGTCATTATCTCAGCCACGTTCATGTCTTGTCCCCTGCTGCGCAACCGCTGATGCGGTAGCCCCAAGCGGTCAAGTATCACGGCCGCGCATCAATGCATCCAGTCGGACCCGGCCAGCGCGAGGGCGTGGCGATCCTGGATCACGATCCGCGTCCGCTCGACCGCGATCGTGCCATGCCGGCGCAGCTCGGTCAGCCCGCGGCACACCGTCTCGATCGTCAGTCCGAGGTAATCCGCCATGTCCGCGCGGCTCATCGGCAGATCGATGACGGCATTGCCGGTGCAACGCAGCCGCTCGGCCATCTCCAACAGGAAACTCGCGATGCGCTCGGACGCGGTCTTGCGGCCCAGCAGGACCAGCCGGCCACGCGCGAGGCGCACCTGGTCGGCGCTGTAGCGCCGCAGGCTTTGCGCGAAAGCCCGGTCCTGATCGGCCCGGGCCTCGATGGCGGTCAGGCGGACCCGGCGCAGGCTCGTCGGCGTCACCGCCTCGGCGGCGAACTCGTGCTCGCCGACCGTGTCCCAGCCGAAGATGTCGCCGCGGAACAGGAATTCCCCGACCTGCCGCCGGCCATCCTCCAGCAGCCGGACGGTCCGGACACAGCCGCTGACAACCTGGAAGCAGTATTCCGCCTGCTCGCCCTGCGCTATGATCTCCGCGTCACGGTCGAACTGGACAATGGCCGCGGCCAGGGCCAGCGGCCCGAGCACGCCGTCCGCTGCCGTTTCCGGCCAGGCATGCGCGAGGGCAAAGGCAGCGGCGCCATCCGTGCCGGATTGGACAGGAATTTTTCGGGCAGGGATTTTGTTGAATGGGACAGGAGCCTTGTTGACAGCCGCTTGCGAATATGTGGCGAACATCTTTTGTCATTCCCCCAGGACCATTGCCGGTGTCGTGAAGAGTGCAAAGATTGACCCCGCGCCGAAATTCGCTTCATTGCGTACGTATGTTTACCTATGGGCTGGCCGATGGACATGATGGCGACCGTCCATGTAGTGGATGACGATCAGGCGGTGCGGGACTCGCTCCGCTTCCTGCTGGAGGCGGAAGGCCTGACCGTGCAGACCTACGAAAGCGCGGCCATGCTTCTGGGCACGCAGCTTTCACCGGCCGGCTGTATCCTGACCGATTTCCACATGCCCCGGATGGATGGGCTGCAGCTGCAGGCCGGCCTGGCCGAGCGGGGCATCCGGCTGCCGGTGATCGTCATGACCGGCCATGGCGACGTGCCGGTGGCGGTTCGCGCCATGAAGGCGGGCGCAGTGGATTTCCTGGAAAAGCCGTTCGAGGAAGGGCAGCTGCTCAATGCCGTCAGGCGGGCGCTGGAAGCCAACCGGCGCGAGCTGGAGGCGGCGGCCGGCTGCGCCGAGGCGGCGGGGCGGATCGCCCTGCTGACGCTGCGCGAGCGGGAGGTCCTGGACCTGCTGGCCACCGGCAAATCGAGCAAGGAAATCGCCAAGACCCTGGGCACCAGCCCGCGCACGATCGACGTGCACCGCGCCCGCGTGTTCCACAAGCTGCAGGTCAACACCCTGCCGGATCTCGTGCGCCTGGTGCTGGCCGCCGGGCCGGCGGAGGCGACGCCGTAGCGCGCCCCGCCCAAATAATCACCTCCAAATAATCACCTGCTGTCCCGGTTTGACGCTGCGCCGGCGCGCGTGTACGTCAACGGACATCGTTGCAGCACCTCGCGATGGAGGGTTTCGTTGTCTGATCGCGGGAAGCAGGAAATCGCGGCGTTGTCTTCGCACAACCTGCGTTCCCTGCTCACGGCCATCGTCTCTTTTTCCAGCGATGCGATCGTCGGAAAGGATCTGGACGGAGTCGTCACCTTCTGGAACGAGGCCGCGGAACAGATCTTCGGCTACACCGCCGGCGAAATGGTCGGCCAGTCGATCACCCGGCTCATCCCGCCCGATCGGCTCGAGGAGGAGAGCTTCATCCTCGGCCAGGTCCGGCGCGGCGAGAACCTGAAGCAGCTCGAGACCGAACGCCTGACCCGGGACGGAAGGCTGATCCCGGTCCAGCTGACGATCTCTCCGGTGCGGGATCCGGACGGCATGGTCGTGGGCGTCTACAAGATCGCGCGCGACATGAGCGAGCCCCGGCGCCTCTACCGGGAACTGGAGCAGCGGGAATCGCTGCTGCGGTCCATGCTCGACACCGTGCCCGACGGCCTGATCGTCATCGACAAGCGGGGCATCGTGCGATCCTTCAGCCCCGCCTCCGAGCGCATGTTCGGCTACACCGCCGAGGAGATCATCGGCCGCAACGTCAGCGTCCTGATGCCCACCCCGCAGGCCGCGGCGCATGATTCCTACATGGAGCGCTATCTGACGACCGGCGAGCGGCGCATCATCGGCATCGGCCGGATCGTCGTGGCGCGGCGGAAGGACGGCTCGACCTTCCCGATGGAGCTGCAGATCGGCGAGGCGCTGGTTCCCGGCAGCCACTTCTTCACCGGCTTCGTCCGCGACCTGACCGAGCGCCAGGACCAGGACCGCCGCCTCGCGGAACTGCAATCGGAGCTGATCCATGTCTCCCGCCTGAGCGAGCTCGGCCAGATGGTCTCAGCACTCGCCCACGAGGTCAACCAGCCGCTGACCGCCATCGCCAACTACATCAGCGGCATCCGCCGCCTGCTCACCGACCAGAACCCCCCGGCCCTGCACCAGGCGATCGCGCGCATCGCGGAGCAGGCCGAACGGGCCCACCATATCGTGCAGAGCCTGCGCGGGCTGGTAAAGAAAGAGGCGCGGGAGCAGCAGGTCGAGAGCCTGGAGACGATGATCCAGGAGACGAGCGCGCTGGCCCTGCTCGGAACCGGCCGGTCCGTGCACTTGGACCTGCACATCTCCCGCGACGCGCGCTATGCCGTGGTCGAGAAGGTGCAGATCCAGCAGGTGCTGCTCAATCTCATGCGCAACGCGGTCGAGGCGATGAAGGACGCGCCGGTGCGCACACTGACGGTCACGACCACGCGATGCGGCCAGCAGGTGCAGGTCCAGGTCGCCGATAGCGGGCCCGGCCTGCCGGAGAGCGTGCAGGCGCGGCTGTTCCAGCCCTTCGTCACCACCAAGCCCGACGGGCTGGGGGTCGGGCTGTCGATCTGCCGCGCCATCATCGAGGGCCATGGCGGGCAGCTCACCGCCGAGAGCAACGCAGGACGCGGCGCCATTTTCCGCTTCACGGTTCCCGGAGCCGCCGAAGTGGACGAACCCGGGGATCGCGATGTTCCAGCCGACTGACCTGGATCAACGGAGGCCTGCAGGCCGCGTGCTAGCAACCCCCATTGAGCGGGCTCGCGTCGCCGGCTCGCCCGTATCGCCAGCGTGGATCCGGAGGAAAATGGCTCAGAACCGATCTTGTGAGGTGGCGGTCGTGGACGATGACACCGCGGTTCTCGAGTCCTTCCGCTTCATGCTGGAGCTGGCGGGATACCAGGTGGCGACCTACTCGTCGGCGATGGCGTATCTCGAATGCAGGTCCGCCCCGCCGCGCTGCCTGATCCTGGACCAGCACATGCCGGTGATGACCGGCCTCGAGCTGACCGCGAGGCTGCGGGCCGAAGGCGTGAAGGCGCCGGTGCTGCTGATCACCTCCTCCCCCTCCCCCGCCATCATCGCCCGCGCGGCGGAGATCGGCATCGAGCGGGTGCTGGAGAAACCGCCGGTGGAGGACGAGCTCATCCGCTTCGTCGCGGCCTGTGACTGCGACGGTGGCAACTGCGACTGTGGCTAGCTGTCGTTGCTACGGAGGTTGTCCCTCCGGGGTTGGGCTGAGAGGCTGTGGTTGCGAGGCCGCCAACCCACCACCCGGAGCCCCGGATGGACGTCCATGAGAATGCGCGCACGACGCGCCATAGTCGAATGCTGATGGTGCAACGCCTGGCGAGCAGCTGGACGCCGGCCGCGGTTGCCCGGGCTCAAGGCGTGACGGCCCGAACCGTGCGCAAATGGCGCGACCGCTTTGCCGCCGAGGGCGAGGCCGGATTGGCCGATCGCTCGTCGCGGCCGCATCGCAGCCCGACGCGGCTGGATGGGCGGGCGGAAGAGGAAATCGAGGCGCTGCGACGCCAGCGCCTGACCGGACCGGCCATTGCCCGCCAGCTCGGCCGGCCGCTGTCCACCGTCGGCGTCGTGCTGCGACGGCGCGGCCTGGGTCGGCTCCGCGCCCTCGATCCCCGGCCGGCCGTGATGCGCTATGAACGGGAGAACCCAGGCGAACTGATCCACATCGACATCAAGAAGCTCGGGCGTATCGAAGGCATCGGTCATCGCATCACCGGCGATCGCACCGGCCAAAGCAATCGACGGTCTGTGGGGCGTGGCCTCGGCTGGGAATACCTTCACGTCGCCATCGATGACCGCTCGCGTCTGGCCTACACCCAGCTGCTACCCAGCGAGCGCAAGGAAGACGCCACAGCCTTCCTCCATAGCAGTCTTGCTTGGTTCAAACGGCATGGCGTCACGGTGGAGCGCGTCATGACCGATAACGGCGCCGCCTACAAAAGCTTCGCTTTCCGCGATGCCCTCCTCGCCCACGGCGTGCAGCACAAACGAACCCGTCCCTACACACCACGCACCAACGGCAAAGCCGAGCGATTCATCCAAAGCAGCATCCGCGAATGGGCCTATGCGCAGCCTTTCCAATCATCGGCAGAGCGCGCCAAAGCGATGCATCCTTGGCTGCAAGACTACAACACAACCCGACCTCACGCAGCCCTCGGCGGGAAATCACCCGTCAGCCGACTGAAGCGGGACAACGTCCTTGGTAGCGACAGCTAGCGCCGGCGGCGGGCGCGGCTTTCCGGATCGGGAGGGCACGCCATGCGCGCCATGAGGCTGAACCGGCCGGGCGCGAAGCTGCAATGCGAGGTGCTGCCCGACCCGCGTCCCGCCCCCGGCCAGGTGCTACTGCGCGTCTGTGCCTGCGGCGTCTGCCGCACCGATCTGCACGTGGTGGATGGCGAATTGCCCGACCTCGGCCATCCCGTCATTCCCGGCCACGAGATCGTCGGCCGGGTGGTGTCGAGCGGCTCGGCGGACGGCCGCTTCCGGGCGGGCGAGCGGGTCGGCGTGCCCTGGCTCGGATGGACCTGCGGCGATTGCGAGTACTGCCGCACCGGGCAGGAGAATTTATGCGAACGCGCGCGGTTCACCGGATACCAGATCGATGGCGGCTATGCCGAATACACCATCGCCGATGAGCGCTACTGCTTCCCGATCCCCGACGCCTACAGCGACCGGCAGGCGGCGCCGCTGCTTTGCGCCGGGCTGATCGGCTACCGCTCCCTGCGGATGGCCGGAGACGCTCGGAAACTGGGGATCTACGGGTTCGGAGCGGCCGCCCATATCCTGGCGCAGGTCGCCCGCTACCAGGGCCGCGAGATCTACGCCTTCACGCGCGAACAGGACAGCGCCGCACAGGACTTCGCCCGCCGGATGGGGGCAGTCTGGGTCGGCGGCTCGAACGAGCTGCCCCCCGAGCAACTCGATGCCGCGCTGCTGTTCGCGCCGGTGGGCGCGCTGGTGCCGGCGGCCCTGCGCGCGCTCCGCCCCGGCGGGATCGTTGTCTGCGGCGGCATCCACATGAGCGACATCCCGGCCTTCCCGTACGAGCTGCTGTGGAAGGAGCGCGTCATCCGCTCGGTCGCGAACCTCACGCGCCAGGACGCGGAAGAATTCCTGGCGCTGGCGCCCCTGGTGCCCGTGGTCACCGAAACGCACGGCTTCCCGCTCAGCCAGGCCAACGAGGCGCTGGCGGCGTTGCGGGCCGGCACGCTCACCGGCGCGGCCGTGCTGGTTCCCGAAGCGAACACCGCGGCCTGATCCCTTTGTCCGAACGCAGCGGCCGGTCAGGCGTGCGCCAGCGCGCCGTCATCGCCGGTACGGGCGTGCCGGGCGCGGCGCAGCAGCCTGGAGTGCGCGGCAGACCTATCCTGAACAACCAAGTCTTGCATAATTTCGTAAACGTTCGCAATATCCCGGCGGCTGTTTGGAAGGCCCCAGAAAATGTTAGATACCGTCGGTTTCAGATTGATCGGCTTTATCGGCCTCGTCGCGATGTCCATCACCGCACCCGCCTCTGCCGCCCTGTACACCACGCCGACGCAGACCCTGACCTTCGGTCCCGCTGCTTCCGGCGCCGGGCCCGGCTACGCGTGGCACAGCTTCTCGTTCGCCCCCTTCGTTGCCCCGGACCCGACAGCGACCTTCAATTCCGTCCATTTGAGCGTCACCGGCACGGTGACCAGCAACGCCGGCACGATATTCTGTATCGATGGCTTCGGAACATGCGCCGGCGCCTATACCCTGTCTTCCAGCTTCATCCTGATGAACACGGTCGCATCGCCATCGCCGTTGCCCGCCGCATCCTCGTTCGGCCCGCTGGTCGTCAGCCAGACCGGCTCCTACAGCGTCGTGCCGTCGTATCCCGTGGCCACACTGCCCATTCCCGGCGCCACGGCAAGCGCGACGCTCAGCTATGACAACACGGTCCCGGCCTCGGGCGGCACGTTGGATGCGAGCCATTTCACCGGCGCCGGTCCCGTGGATTTCACCTTCGCGGTGCAGGAATTTCACGGCCTCAGTCAGCTCGGCGGCTTCGCCGCGGTCAATTTCCAGGGCGTCTTCGACACGCTGACAGTCTCCCTCCACTACGACTATACCGACATTCCCGAGCCCACGGGCACGGCGCTGCTGGCAGGCGCGGCATTCGCGCTGGCCACGCTTCGCCAGCGCGCCGTCAGGGCCTGGATGGGGCATGGCGCCGCCGGGTCGTCGTGCCTGTCTGATGCATGATGGTGCTTGCGTCCGGCCGTCCGGACGAAGCGATTGCTGTAATCAGACCAGGCCAGGGACCGCCCATCTCCGGCCCAACCCTCCGCAAGCGAGGCAGCCGACAGGGACAACGTCCCTGACGATGACAGCCCGCCTCAGCTATTGGCGGCGACCGGCGACGTCGTCAGGTTCCGGCCGACGACATTGATCGCCTCGCCACCGTCCACGAACAGGGTCTGACCGGTCAGGAAGCGGTTCGCCAGGATATAGGCGATCGCCTCGCAGACATGGTCGGGATGGCCCACTTCGGCCACGGGAATGGCCTGCCGCCGCCACTGCAAATATTCCTCGCTGCGCGTGGATGCCGGCAGGACAACGCCGGGAGACACGCCATTGACCCGGATCCCCGGGGCGAACTCCAGCGCGGCCATCTTGGTGAAATCCGCCAGCGCCTTTTTCGAGCCCAGATAGGCGGCATAGTGGAATTGGTTGAAGGCGATCTTGTTGTCGAGAATATTGACGATCGATCCCTGCTCCACCCGCTTACAGAACGCCTGCGTCAGGAAGAACGGCGCCTTGAAATTCACCGACCACAGCCAATCGAGCTGCTCGGGCGTGGTTTCGCCGATCGTCGCCGCGTCATAGGCGGAGGCGCTGTTGATCAGCACATTGAGATGCGGCAGCGCCTCCATCGCCTTGCCGATCAAGGCATCCAGGCCCGCGGTCTGCGACAGGTCGTGCGGCAGCAATTCGCAGCGAACGCCGTGGCCGCGGATCTCCTCGGCGGTTGCCAGTGCCTCGGCCTCAGAGCGGTTGTAATGCACCGCGACGTCATAGCCCGCCCGCGCGAGCGAAACCGCGATCGCCCGGCCGAGCCTGACAGCCCCGCCGGTGACCAGCGCCGCCTTCTTTTCCGTCACTGCTCGCATGAATCCGCCATTCGTATCCGTTCTCCGCAATTGCCGAACCAGACCGGCCGTGTGCCGATCAGGTGCCCCTCGAACTCGATCGCGACCGGATAGTCCATGGGTTCGGCAGGAATGTCACAGGCAAAACCGAGCATGTGAATGAGCTCGATCATTTGCGGCCGGTAGTAAGTCTCGTTGGAAACCTGGGCATCCCGGATCTCCGCCGGGCCGTCCGGCACGGACAGCAGGACATCGAGGTCGATGCACCGGTCCTTCCGGCCGCGATCCGGGTCGGAACGATCCCGTCCGAGCCGTCCCTCGATCATGTTCAGCTGCCCCTTGAGCTCCCCGCCGGCCAGATCGGTCCGCAGATAGGCGACGGCATTGAGGAACGAGGACGCGCTGACCATGCCCTTTGGCTGGGTCCCGATCACCCGGCTCAGCGCCAGTTCCGGGGACAGGGAAAGCAGGGCGCGAATTGCCTGCGGGACGTGGACCTTGGCGCCGACATTGCTGCCGATGCCAATGAAATGGCCCCGCGTCATGTCCCTGGATCCTGCTGGCCTCCGACCCCGGCGCCAGCGGATGCACCGGCCGAATGCGCGATATTTGCAGCGCCGGCCGGCGGTTCGCGCAGGATGCAGCCTTCGGCATGGCCTTCCGAACCCCGGCTCACCTCGATGCGCTCGATCCCCGCGAGGGATTTGCTCAGTTCCCGCCAGACCCAGATACAGACATTCTCGATCGTGGGGGTGGCAAGACCGTCGATATCGTTGAGATATTTATGGTCGAGCAGACGGCGCACTTCGTCGATCGCGCCCTCTACGACGTAGAGATTATGCGACCATCCATATACCGGGTCGGCCGCGCCGGAGAGGACAACCCGGACCCGGAAGGTGTGCCCATGCAGACCTTCGAATGGGGCGGTCTTGTGGGCGGCTTCAAAACTGAATTCTTTATAGGTTTCCATGAGATCGCGCCGTCCTGTAGTTTCGTTTCTTATCTAAATTCCATCCCCACCCCGATATGCAATGGGGCTCGGGCCTGCTCCGTCATGTTCATGGCCAGCCAGGATGTCCACGAATTCAGACGGCAAAACTATAGCCGGGCACAGTCAAAGTGTCCAGATCCGGTTGACAGAACCTGCCTGAATTGACGGGCGCGACGACAGAACAATGGTCCTTGCCGGAAGCGGGCCGCGCGCCGGTCCGACGGGCCGGAAATGCGCGATCATCGACGCCCCGCAATCGCCGGAGTCTGCCCGGCACGGGATAATCGGCACTTTTTCAACGATCCGATTCCAAAAATCTGAACCGGACGTCGCGGGTTGACCGCCCGAGCGCGCGGCCTGCGTCCAGGCCGTCAGACAGCACCATCGCATCGAATTCGGAACGATGCGACCTCGTTATCGCCTGTCCGCCTCACCAGCATGACAGCCGCCAGGATCCCGCGACCCTGCTATGTCAACAGCCCGTGGTCGACGAGTTCCAGCTTTTGTTCGAACCAATGGTGAAGTTGTCTGGCCGGCTCCGGATGACCGAAGAAGAATCCCTGAACCTCGTCACATCCGGTTTCCATCAGCGCGGCGACCTGGGATGCCCGTTCGACGCCCTCGACGGTCGTCGTCATGCCCAGGGCCGCGGCAAGCTGGACGATCGAGGCCACGATCGCCCGGCTGTCCTCGCGCTCGGAGATGTCTTTGACGAAGGCCCGGTCGATCTTGATCTTGTCGAACGGGAACATGCGCAAGTAGCTCAGCGCGGAATAGCCGGTGCCGAAATCATCCAGGGCGGTGCGAACGCCGAGCTCCTTCAACCGCTGCATCGTGAGCAGAACCCGGTCATTGTCCTTGATCAGGGTGGTTTCGGTAATTTCCAGTTCCAGCAACTCCGGCGGCAGGCCCGATGTCTTCAGCGCGTCGGTGACAGCCGCCACAAGGTCGGTCTCGAACTGGATGGCAGAGAGATTGACCGCGACCCGCTTCGGCTCCGGCCATCGCGCCGCTTCCGCGCATGCCTGGCGCAGCACCCAGGCGCCGATCTGCAGGATCATCCCCGTGTCTTCCGAGATCGGAATGAACTCCTCCGGCGAAATCAACCCGCGCGTGGGGTGGTTCCAGCGCAGCAGCGCCTCGAAACCGGCCAGGTTGCGGGTGCGCAGGCCGAACGAGGGCTGGAACAGCAGTTCCAGCTCCCCGTTCTCCAGCGCCGAACCAAGGTCCCGCTCGATCAGGCGGCGCTGGCGAAGCTCGGTTTCCATGGTCAGTTCGAAGAACCGGAACGCCGCCCTGCCGCCGGCCTTGGCCTTGTAGAGCGCGATGTCGGCATTCTTCAGCAGCAGGTCCGGATCCTCCGCGGGATCCGTCGTCTGGGCGATGCCGATGCTGGCGCTGATGGTGATTCGCTGGCCATCGAGATCATAGGGCGCGCCGAGGGTATCGATGATCCGCTTCGCCACCACGTCGATCGCCAGCGGCCGGTCGCTCGCGGTGCAGAAAACCACGAATTCATCGCCGCCCAGGCGGGCGACAACGTCCCGCTCCGACGTGCAGTTGCGCAGCCGGGCGGCCACCATCCGGAGCAGGGAATCCCCCGCCGGATGGCCCAGGCTGTCATTGATCTGCTTGAATCCGTCGAGGTCCAGGCAGATGACCGAGAGCTGCGTCAGGGAGTGGCCCAGATTTGGGATCGCCTGCGACAGACGGTCGCGGAACCGCAGCCGGTTCGGCAGACCGGTGAGGATGTCGTGGTCGGCCATGAAGGTGACGCGGGCCTCGGCCCTCCTCTGCTCGGTAATGTCCTCGTAGGTCGTCACCCAGCCGCCATCCTGCATCGGCTCGTGCATCAGCGCGAGCGACCGCCCCTGCTCCTCGTGCAGGACCCGCGCAGATGCGCCGCCGGCAATGAGATTGGTGTGCTTGACGATGAGCCGCTGGACGAATTCCGGCGAAACCTTCCCGTGCTCGGCCATCGCCTCGTACAGATCGTGCATGCTGGTGCCGGGCGCCACCTCCTGCCGCAGCCCGAACATCTCCCGGAAGCGGTCGTTGCAGACGACGAGCTTGAAGCTGCCCGTGCCCATGCACAGGCCCTGGGACATGTTGTTCAGGGCCGCGTCGAACCGCGTGTTCTGGACATGCAGGTCGCTGACGAGACTATGCACCTGGTAGTGCGCGGCCTCGAGCATCTTGTAGCTCAGTCTCGCGAATGCGATGAGGCAGAAGCCGCACAGAATGAGCCCGGCGAGCAGGGCCGAGAAAATCCGGTTCAGCTTGCCGAGATTCTGCAGGTCCGCGGTAACCAGCTCCGCGCCCCGCTCGTGCACGGAAGCGGCCAGCCGGTTGAGCTTGGCCAGCAGCGGAAAGAAGACGGCATAAACCTCCGCCGTCGAGCCGTGCGGCTTCAGGCTCTCGATGATCGGCGTTGAAAAATTGACCGCGTTCTCCAGCTCGGCCACGGTGGCCTTCAGGTCCGCCCGACTGCGGATGAACGCCCCCTGATCGCCTTCCGTCAGGATCTTCACCCGGTTGGCGACGATGTCGAGCCGCAGTTGCACCTCGTCGACGCTGCCCTCCCCGTCCGGCCCATCGAAAGCCGCGAGGACGGCGGTCAGCCGGCTCACCTCCAACGCCGCCTGGGCGACCAACCAGGTGGCATTGTAGCGCGATACGTCCCGCAGGGCCCCCTGCCGTTCCGAGATCAACATGGAAGTATAAATCGCCGAGACCACGAGAAGCGCGGTTAGGCACATGACCCCGTATTTCAGGACTTGAGTGAATATCCGGCCCCTTCCACTCATTGGATCAAATTCCCGCTGTCATGTTCTCTACGATTTATTGGATCTCCCCGACAGATCCAGTCTCGTGTAAGCAGGCTTGCACCGTCGGGGTCAAACAGGTACTCACGCCTTTCCAGCCGTTTATTCGACAACCATGCTGGCGATCTGCCAGGCGGATCGATTGTAGTAGGCCTGCTGCTGCAGCACGGGATCGCTGTCATACGGGTACACGATGAACAACGGCCCCTTGTCGCGGACCGGCATGTATTCGCCGTTCCGTTTCAGCGCCAGGATCGGCTTGAACCGCGCGAAGTCGGAGATGGGCAGCTTGGTGATGTAATCGTTCAGGGAGTACGCGGTCACGAAGGATCCCTTCGCCCCCACCACCTGCATCAGCAAATCCATCCGCACGCCTTCAAACCGGACCGGCCCCTTGCTCCAGGGCGTGTTCGTCGTGATCGCCTCCATACCCAGCGCTTCCAGCATCGCGCGGTCGAAGATCGCCTCGTTCAGATGATTGGTGACGGAGATCGCGCCGCTCACGGTCAGGATTGCCTTGCCGCTGGGCACTTGCAACGCGGATGCGGATTTGGTTCGCAATAAAATCGAGGCCGGCACGCCGGCGATCAAAATGGCGGCAAACTGTCGGCGAAAAAGATTGTCATTGGCCATGGATTGCACCTTCCAGTATCGGTCAACCATGAACTTCTAACATTAGCTGTATCAAGGTTAAATTGAGATGTGCCGGTCGACGCGAGGTTGCATCCGCCGGCATCCGCCGCCGCCCGGAACCGGCAACGCCTCCGCCCGAGGATAGCCCCCAGGACAGCAAGGAGTGTATTTTTTTCGTCAAATCATCTGTCAATTGAATTAATTTAACCCGGATCGATATAATTATCAGCGTAGCATCAAATAAGTATTCGCTTTGTCGCAGCGCTGCGGCCGAACCGCAGCCGTCAGTGCCCCACAACCGAAAGTAAGCATATTATGCCAACCTGGGCCATCGGGAAGTAGAGGTTGACTTTTTTATATCTTGGACACTATCTGTTACTTGTGATTTCGATTCTTCTCAAAGCCTGTGCAAACGTCGTGCAACGCCCAGATGCCATGATCGCAGGCCGGGACAATCGCCTGCGGCGCGGAACCCCAGCCCCCAGGGTCTCGCGCCCCCGGGTCCCGGGGCGAAAGGTGGCATAACACGATCCGGCGGCCAAACCCGGCCATCCGGCACGCCGGGAGATGGCCTCGCCCCATTCCAGGGACCGCGCCGCGGACGCAAAGCCCTCCCGTGGATGCCGCGCGAAGCCCGCGTCAGGCGCCTGGCGAAAGATGGCCTGCCGTTGCGCGGATTCCCGGCGCCAGCGCCCGCCGGCGCGCGCGAACCGCCGCCGCGCAGTCGGTGGCGCCCTGGCTGCCCCCGCCCGCCCGGACCGCGGTCAGCGGTGCCGCGCCGGCCGCCCGGGCGCCACCGACTGCGCGGCGGCGACGATGGCGGCCGCGTCGATGCCATATCGACGGTAGAGATCGGCGATCGAGCCGGTCTGGCCGAACTGCTCGACCCCGAGCGGACGCACCTTCTGCCCGCGCACCCCGCCCAGCCAGGACAGCGTCGCCGGATGGCCGTCGAGCACCGTCACCAGCGCGCAATGCGGCGGCAACGCGCCGAGCAGGGCCTCGACATGGCTGCGCATGTCGCCATCGCCGGCCTCGCGCGCCCGGGCGGCCGCGGTCCAGCCGGCCTTCAGCCGGTCCGCCGAGGTAACGGCGAGCAGGCCGATATCGCGGCGATCCTCGGCGAGCAGCCCGACCGCCTGGATCGCCTCCGGCGCGACGGTGCCGGTGTAGACCACCACCAGCTCGCAATTCGGCCCTGGCCGGCGCAGCCAGTAGCCGCCGGCGAGGATGTCCGCGCGCAGCGCGGCGTCGATGTTGCGCTGCGGCTGCTCGATGGGCCGGGTGGAGAGCCGCAGATAGACCGAGCCCCCCTTGGCGTCGGCCAGCAGGTCCTCCGGCGCGGGCGCCCCCTCGTTCTGCACGTAGTCGAAGCTCCAGCCCAGTATCGCGGCCAGCTCATCGACGAAAGCCGGCTCGAACGAGGCCAGGCCCGGCTGCGCCATGCCGATCAGCGGCGAGGAGATCGACTGATGCGCGCCGCCCTCGGGGGCCAGCGAGATGCCGGACGGCGTCGCCACCAGGATGAAGCGGGCGTCCTGGTAGCAGGCATAGTTCAGCGCATCGAGGCCGCGGCAGATGAACGGGTCATACAGCGTGCCGATCGGGATCAGCCGCTCGCCATGCAGCGAATGCGACAGGCCCAGGGCCGAGAGCAGGATGAACAGGTTCATCTCGGCGATGCCGAGCTCCATGTGCTGGCCGCGCGGCGAGAAATCCCAGTTGAAGGTCGACGGGATGCGCTCGCTCTTGAACGTGTCGGCCATCGGCTGGCGGGCGAACAGCCCGCGCCGGTTTACCCAGCCGCCGAGATTGGTCGAGACCGTCACGTCCGGCGAGGTGGTGACGACGCGGGCGGCAAATGCGTCCTGCTGCTTGCCGAGCTCGTTGAGGATGGCGCCGAAGCCCATCTGGGTCGACATCGTCGGCGTGATCTTCACCGCCAGCTGCGCGGGGGCGGCGATGCGGGCGGCACGGTGGCGGCGCGGCCCGCCCTGCGCGAAGCCGACGCGGTCGAGGAAGCCCTGCAACACGCGCTCCGGCAGCCCCAGCCCCTCGAAGCGGTCCCATTCATGGCCCTCGCGCACCGCCATGCGGGCGCGCAGCTGCTCCATCTGGGCCAGGTTCATCAGCCCGGCATGGTTGTCCTTGTGGCCCGCCAGCGGCAGGCCCATGCCCTTGATGGTGTAGCAGATGAAACAGACCGGTCGGTCGTGGTCGATACCGCCGAACGCCTCGAGCAGGGTCGGCAGATCATGGCCGCCCAGATTGTTCATCAATGCCGCCAGCTCGTCGTCCGAGCGGCCCTCGATCAACGCCAGCGCGTCGGCGTCATCGGCAAACTCCGCCGACAGCCGCTTGCGCCACGCCGCCCCGCCCTGGAACACCAGGGCCGAGTAAAGCTGGTTCGGGCAGGTGTCGATCCAGCCGCGCAGCCGCTCGCCGCCCGGCTCGGCGAAGGCGGCGCGCTGCAGCGTGCCGTATTTGACGATCACCACGTCCCAGCCGAAGGCGCGGAACAACGCCTCGTAGCGCGCCCAAAGCCCCTCGCGCACGACGGCGTCCAGGCTCTGGCGGTTGTAGTCGATCACCCACCAGCAATTGCGCAGCCCCTGCTTCCAGCCTTCGAGAATGGCCTCGAAGATGTTGCCCTCGTCCATCTCGGCATCGCCGACCAGCGCGATCATCCGCCCTTCCGGCCGTTCGGTGCCGAGCGCGTGCGCGCGCAGGTAATCCTGCGCCAGCGAGGCGAACAGCGTCTGCGCCACGCCGAGGCCGACCGAGCCGGTGGAGAAATCGACGTCGTCCACGTCCTTGGTACGCGACGGGTAGCTCTGCGCGCCGTCGAGCGCGCGGAACCCCTCCAGCTTCGCCCGGCTCTGCTGGCCCAGCAGATACTGAATGGCGTGGAACACCGGCGAGGCATGTGGCTTGACCGCCACGCGATCCTGCGGCCGGAGCGCGCCGAGATAGAGCGCCGTCATGATGGTGCTGAGCGAGGCGCAGGAGGCCTGATGCCCGCCGACCTTCAGCCCGTCGCGGCTCTCGCGCAGATGGTTGGCATTGTGGATCGTCCAGCTCGCCAGCCAGAGGATCTTGCGCTCCAGCGCGGCCAGAACGGCCAGGTCGTCACCGGCGAGCGGGCGGTTGGATGAGAGGCTGTGGTGATTCATGATCGGACATTCCCCCTCCGCGCCGGGCGATCGGCGGCGCGGGCGGGAAGCTTTATCGCATCGTCCTTCTGGCGTTTGCTGCCGTATTCATCCAGAATACTTGGTGAATGAGGCAGATTCCGCCCAGGATCCGACAACGCAGGGTGAAAGATTGCGCACCAGGGAATTCGACCTGATCGACCGCAAGATCCTCGCCGAATTGCAGGCCGACGGCAGGCTGACCCTCGCCGAGCTCGCCGCCCGCGTCGGCCTGTCCGCCTCGCCCTGCCTGCGCCGGGTGCGCGCCTTGGAGGAGGCCGGGGTGATCGCGCGCTATGTCGCGGTGCTCGATCAGCGCGCGGTCGGGCTGCCGGTCAGCGTGTTCATCTCGATCAAGCTGGAAAGCCAGCGCGAGGAGGCGCTGGAGCATTTCAACAAGGCGATCGCCAACTGGCCCGAAGTGCTGGAGTGCTACCTGATGACCGGCCCGCGCGACTATCTGCTGCGCGTGGTGGTGGCCGATCTGGAAGCCTATGAGTGGTTCCTCAAGAGCAAGCTCACGCGCCTCTCGGGCATCGCCTCGATCGAATCCAGCTTCGCGCTCGGCCAGGTGAAATACACCAACGTCCTGCCGCTGGGCTGACCCCTCAACTTCAATGGCCTGGGTGTCATTGCCTCTGTCGGCTGCCACAGGCGCAACGCCGTGGCAGCGGCACCTAAGCGCCCGGGTGCAGGCGCTGGTCGCGCGGACACCGCCTCCGTGGCGGGCCTGCGCGCCGATCCCGGAATGGCTCCCTACGTCGCCGCGAAACACGCGGTGGTGGGCCTGACCACGGCCGCGGCGATCGGCTGCGCAGCCGTCGTCTACCCGTCGACGGCGCACGCACCGCTCAACGAGCGAAAAAGCTCCGACGAAATCGACCAATTGACGGGGCCCCGATCGGCATCCGTCGGCGAGGCATCCAGGTCCGCCCTCGGCTGGCAGAGGGTGGAGGGCGGGCGACCCGAAACTTCGGGATATTCGATCTTTAATTTCTCCTAGATTGCACATAACGGGTATGTTTTTCTTTTTATGCCCGCACGCTTGCATTTCATGGAATAACTTCCTCTTTATGGGCTCTCAGACTTTGCGAGGTCCCCATGTCCCGTCTGCCGCTCCGAACGATCGAAGATGCGCCGGCCGAAGCCCAGGCTTCCCTTGCCGCCGCCGAAAAAAGCAACGGTTTCCTCCCCAACCTGCTGCGCGTGTTGGCCAATGCGCCGGTCGCGCTGGAGACCTACCTGACCGTCTCCGGCATCAATGCCCGGTCCAGCCTGTCCCTGGCGGAGCGGGAGGTCGTGCAGATCACCGCCGCGGCCACGCATGGCTGCGGCTTCTGCGTCGCGGGACATACCGCCGTCGCCACGAAGAAGGCCGGCCTGGACAGCGAGACGGTCGGCAATCTGCGTGCCTTGCAGCCGGTGGCGGATGCGCGGCTTGCCGCCGTCGCCAGCTTCACCACGGCAGTGATCGAGGGCCGTGGCCGCGTCGCCGACCGGGAACTGGATGCCTTCCGTGCCGCCGGGTTCACCGACGCCAACGCATTGGAAGTCGTGCTGGGGGTCAGCCTGGCGACGCTGTGCAATTTCGCCAACAACCTCGGCCAGCCGCCGCTGAACCCGCAGCTGGAGGCATTTCGCTGGGACGGGCCGCACGCCGCCGCGGCCGAATAGCCGGCCGGATCCTCTCGATGCGATCAGGAGGGCGCTGATGCCCGTGCCAATCGATCCCGGACTGGCCGACTGGCTGGACCAGGCTGCGGATGCCCTGGATACCGGGGCTGGGAACCGCGGCGATGCCGGGCCGGAGAGCATAGTCCCGCGGCTGGCCGCGGCCGGCGTGTTCCATGCCGGCGTGCCGGTGGCCTGCGGCGGCGTGTCGGTGGCCTGCGGCGCTAGCGGCGACGTGACCCAGGCCGTGGAGGCCATCGCCGCGGTCTCCGAGCGGTCGATGGCCGCGGGCTTCGTGTTCTGGGGCCAGCGGACCTTCATCGAATACCTGCTGCAGAGCCCCAACCAGACGCTGCGCGAGCGCCTGCTGCCCGATCTGCTGACCGGGCGCGTGGCCGGCGCCACCGGCCTGTCCAACGCGATGAAGTTCCTCTCGGGACTGGAGGAACTCCAGGTCACGGCGCAGCGGGACGGCGACGGCTACGTCCTGGACGGCCGCCTGCATTGGGTCACCAATCTGCGCGTCCAGGGCTTCCATCTCGCCGCCGCGGTGCAGCACGCGAACGGCCCGGGCGCCTTCGTCGCCAGCCTGGCGGACAGAGATTCCGGGCTGACGCGCAGCCCGGACCTGGACCTGATGGCCATGCGCGCAACCAGCACGGCGGCAATCCGCCTGGAGCAGGTGCGCATCGGCCCTGGAGAGGTCCTGCATCCGCAGGCCGCGATCTGGCTGCCCCAGGTACGTCCGGCGTTCCTGGGCATGCAATGCGGCATGTCCATCGGCCTGGCCCGGCGTGCCCTGGCCGAAGCGCGCAGCTATGCCGGCCCGTCGCGGCACGTCTTGCGCGACGAGATCGCCGAGCTGAGCACGACCCTGGCGGCGCAGGAACGGGAGCTGAACGACGGCCTGCGCGCCGAGCGTTTCCACGCGGCGCCGGCCAGGCTGTTCGAACTGCGGATCGGCCTGGCCGATACCGCCGCGCAGGCGGTTTCGCTGGAACTGCAGGCCAGCGGCGGGCGCGCCTATCTGTCGCCGCATGGCGATGGCTTCGCGCGCCGCTGGCGGGAAGCCGCGTTCGTGCCCGTGGTGACACCCAGCCTGGTGCAGCTCAAGGCCGCCCTGGCCAGCCAGGGAAAGGACCATGGCCAGACCATCGGGGGCCAGACCGTCGGGGGCCAGACCGTCGGGCGGGCCGCGTGACCATCGTGGCCGCGCCGGCGGCCCCTGCCGCCTTGCGGGCGCAGGACATCACCCTGCGCTATCCCGGCGCCGCACGGGCGGTCCTGACCGGGCTGGCGCTGGACGTGCATCCGGGCGAGATCGTCAGCATCCTCGGCCCCAGCGGCGTGGGAAAATCCAGCCTGCTACGCGTGCTCGCGGGGCTGGAAGCGCCGAACGCCGGCGAGGTCAGCGTGGATGGCGCCGTGCTGGACGCGGTGCACCCCGAAGTCGCCATCGCCTTCCAAAACCCCAGCCTGCTCCCGTGGCTGACGCTGGAGAAGAACGTCGCCTTCGGCCTGGGTTTCCGCAACCAGAAGCGGATGGACGCGCGCCAGCGCAAGGCCCGGGTCGACGCGGCGATCGCCGCGGTGGGGCTGGATCACGCCCGCCACCATCATCCCGCGCAGCTTTCCGGCGGCATGGCGCAGCGCGCGGCACTGGCGCGCTGCCTGGCGCGCGACCCGAAGGTGCTGCTGCTGGACGAGCCGTTCGGCGCGCTGGACGAAGTGACCCGCGCGCAGATGCAGGACCTGCTGCTGCAGGTGGTCGCCGATCGCCGGCCAGCGACGGTGCTGATCACGCACGACATCGACGAGGCGCTGCTGCTGTCGGACCGGGTGCTGCTGCTGGGCGGCGCGCCGGCGCAGCTGCTCGGCGAGTGGCCCGTGCGGCTGGCGCGCCCGCGCGACGACCTGATCGCCGAGCTCGGCGCGCTGCGCGTCGAAATCCTGCAGGCCCTGCGCAAGGCCATCCGCCACTAGGTCTTTGTTTCAGCGAGCGATTCCGTCGCTCGGTTGAAGCAACCCCCAGCGATATTGCTCTAGCTTCGGAACTCCCCGTGCCATGTGCATGAACTGCTTCGCCTCCCGTCGCGACTTCCTGAAACTATCCGCGCTGTTCACCGCGGCCGGCGCGGCGCCGTTGCTGCGGGCGAAGGCGCTGCGCGCCGAGACGGCGGATGCGCCGGTGCGCATCGGCTACCTGCCGATCACCGATGCCGCGCCGCTGCTGATCGCCCATGCCAACGGCTATTTCGATGACGAGGGCATCAAGGCGGAGAAGCCGGTGCTGCTGCGCAGCTGGGCGCAGGTGATCGAGGCGTTCATGGCCGGCCAGGTCAACGTCGTCCATCTGCTCTCGCCGATGACGGTGTGGGCGCGATTCGCCAGCCAGGCGCCGATCAAGGTGGTCGCGTGGAACCATGTCGACGGCTCCGCCCTGACCGTTCTGCCCGAGATCGATCGTGTCGCCGATCTCGGCGGCCGGACGGTGGCGATCCCGTTCTGGTACTCGATCCACAATGTCGTGCTGCAAGCGCTGCTGAAGGCGAACGGGCTGGCGCCGGTGACGAAGAAGGCCGGCGCGCTGGCCAGGAACGAGGTCGGCCTGGTGGTCATGTCGCCGTCCGACATGCCGGTGGCGCTGTCCGGCAAGCAGATCGCCGGTTACATCGTCGCCGAACCGTTCAACGCCGCCGCCGAGCTGCTGGGCATCGGCAAGGTGCTGCGCTTCACCGGCGATGTCTGGCGCGATCACGCCTGCTGCGTGGTGGTGATGCACGAGGCCGATCTGACGCAGCGCCCGGAATGGTCGCAGAAGGTGGTGAGCGCGATCGTCAAGGCGCAGGCATGGACCCGCGATCACCGGAGCGAGGCGGCGCGGCTGCTCTCGAAGGACGGACCCAACCGCTATACCCCGCACGCCGAGCCGGTGCTCGCCAAGGTGCTGGCCCCACCCGACGGCGACCAGGCCGGCTACCTGGCGAGCGGCGCCATCCGCCACGCCGGCTGGCAGCAGAGGCGGATCGACTTCCAGCCCTTCCCCTATCCGAGCTACACCGAGGAACTGGTGCGCCGGCTGAAAGGCACCGTGATCGAGGGCAACCGGGCGTTCCTTGACACGCTCGACCCCGCGAAGGCCGCGTCCGAACTGGTCGACGACCGCTTCGTGCGTCGCGCGATCGCCGATGCCGGCGGCATGGCCGCCTTCGGCGGCGAGGCATCCTTCCAGCGAACCGAAACGATCAGCCCATGAACGCGGAAACCACCACGCTCCCGGCCGACCGGGCACTTGCCGCGCCGGCGCGCGCCGCTGGCGGCCCACGCCGGCGCGCCATCCGTTTCGCCGCCGCGCGGCCCGGCCCGCGCTGGCAGCGGACCTTGCTCGGGATCGGTGGCCTGCTGATCATCTTCACCCTGTGGTGGGCCACGACGGCGTTCCTGGCGGGAAGTTCCGGCTTCGCGCGCGCCTTCGCACCGTCACCCGCCCTGGCCAGCCTCGGCGGCCTGCTGTTGCAGGCCGATCTCTGGGCGAATGTGGCGGCCAGCCTGCGGCGGATCCTGGTAGGACTGGTCTGTGCGGTCGCGATCGGCGTTCCCCTGGGCCTCGCCGTCGGCGGCATCCGGCTGTTCGACGCGGCGCTATCGCCGTCCTTCCAGTTCCTACGGATGATCTCCCCGCTGTCCTGGATGCCGATCGCGGTGATGCTGTTCGGCGTCGGAGACAACCCGATCTATTTTCTGCTGACCTTCGCGGCGGTGTGGCCGATCCTGCTGAGCACGGCCGCCGGGGTGCGCCAGCTCGACCGCAGCTGGCTGCAGCTGACCCGGAGCCTGGCCGCGACCCGCTGGGAGACGCTGTGCCATGTGATCCTTCCCGGCGTGCTCGGCCATGTCCTGACCGGGGTGCGGCTCGCCATCGGCATTCTCTGGATCGTCCTGGTGCCGTGCGAAATGCTCGGCGTGTCCTCGGGGCTCGGCTATTTCATCCTCGATACCCGCGACCGGATGGCCTATTCGGAACTGATGGCGGTGGTGCTGCTGATCGGCTTCCTGGGCTTCCTGCTGGATGCGGCAGCCCAGGCGCTCTACCGGCTCCGCATGCACTGACCCTCCCCCGCGCGCCGGATGCACCCTGAGTCGCCGGCGCTTGGAGGGGCGAAGCGTCGTGGCCCCGCCTTCGCTCAGGCGTGCAGCCCGGGCGCCTCCTGCCCGGTCCGCGCGACGTATTCCGTGTAGCCGCCGCCATACTGGTGGATGCCCTCCGGCGTCAGCTCCAGCACCCGGTTGGACAGCGCGGCCAGGAAATGCCGGTCGTGTGAGACGAACAGCATTGTGCCCTCGTATTGCGCGAGGGCGGCGATGAGCAGCTCCTTCGTCGCCATGTCGAGGTGGTTGGTCGGTTCGTCCAGCACCAGGAAATTCGGCGGGTCGTACAGCATCAGCGCCATCACCAGCCGCGCCTTCTCGCCACCCGAGAGCACGCGGCAGCGCTTCTCGACCTCGTCGCCGGAGAAGCCGAAGGCACCCGCCAGCGTGCGCAGGGAGCCCTGGCCGGCGCGCGGGAAGGCATCCTCCAGCGTCTCGAACACGGTGCGTTCGCCATCCAGCAAATCCATGGCGTGCTGGGCGAAATAGCCCAGCTTCACGCTGCCCCCGAGGGTAACGGAGCCTGCATCCGGTTCGGTCGTGCCGGCCACCAGCTTCAGCAGCGTGGATTTCCCCGCGCCGTTCACGCCGAGCACGCAGAAGCGTTCCCGCCGTCGCACCAACAGGTCCAGCCCCTGGTAGATGACCCGGTTGCCATAGCGTTTATGCACGCCCCGCAAATTCGCCACGTCCTCTCCGGAGCGCGGCGCCGGGGGAAAATCGAAGGCCACGGACTGGCGCCGCTTCGGCGGCTCGACCCGGTCGATCTTCTCCAGCTTCTTCACCCGGCTTTGCACCTGTGCTGCATGCGAGGCGCGGGCCTTGAAGCGTTCGATGAAGTTGATTTCCTTCGCCAGCATCGCCTGCTGACGCTCGAACTGCGCCTGCTGCTGCTTCTCGTTCAACGCGCGCTGCTGCTCGTAGAATTCATAGTCGCCGGAAAACTCCGTCAGGCCGCCGCCGTCGATCTCGATCACCTTGTTGATGACGCGATTCATGAATTCCCGGTCGTGCGAGGTCATCAGCAGCGCGCCGTCATAGCCGGACAGGAATTGCTCAAGCCAGATCAGGCTCTCGAGGTCGAGGTGGTTGCTCGGCTCGTCCAGCAGCATGACGTCGGGGCGCATCAGCAGGATGCGGCCGAGCGCCACGCGCATCTTCCAGCCGCCGGACAGCCTGCCGACATCGCCATCCATCATCTCCTGGCTGAAGCCCAGGCCGTCCAGCACCTCCCGCGCCTTGCCGTCCAGCGCGTAGCCGCCCAGTTCCTCGAAGCGGGCCTGCACGTCGCCGAAGCGTTCTATGATGGCATCGAGCTGGTCGGCCTGGTCCGGGTCCGCCATCGCAGCTTCCAGCTTTGCCAGCTCGGCAGCCACCTCGCTCACCGCGCCGGCGCCCTCCATCACCTCGGCGACGGCGCTGCGGCCCGCCATCTCCCCCACGTCCTGGCTGAAGAAGCCGATGCTGACGCCACGATCGATCAGGATCTGGCCCTCGTCCGCTTCCTCCTGCCCGGTGATCAGGCGGAACAGCGTGGTCTTGCCAGCGCCGTTGGGGCCGACCAGGCCGATCTTCTCGCCTTTCTGAAGCGCCGCCGAGGCCTCGATGAAGACCAGGCGGGCGCCGTTCTGCTTACTGATGTTGTCAAGGCGAATCATGGGTCCTCGGCGGCCGGAGCGGTTGCGGTGCGCTTATACCAACTCTCGGAGGTCGTGCACCGCCACGGATCTGTCGGAGGCTGTTGGGGTTGGAGTATGGCCACCGGAGGGTGACACTCGTCGGGTTACTCTGCGCGTTCCGACGATTGCAGCCGTCGATTCCGATCGAAGCCAGCCCGGCCGAAGCCCCGATGCCCGAAAGGCGTTGGAAGCCAGCGGCAGAGCTGGTGTCCCCGGCGGGATTCGAACCCACGGCCCCCAGATTAGGAATCTGGTGCTCTATCCGGCTGAGCTACGGAGACAGCAGCGGCGGCGCTTATAGCCCAAGCCGTTGCCCGAGTCAGCCGGGCCCGGCGAACGTCCTGGCACCGGCCGGTCCCTACTGGCGGCCCCTACTGGCGGATCGGGCGGCGGCGGTGCACATTGCCGCCGTTCAGACGAAAAGGGGGGAGTTTCCCGTGGCCAAAGTCATCATCAGCTGCGCGATCACCGGCGGGATCCATACGCCCAGCATGTCGCCCTACCTGCCGATCACGCCCGAGCAGATTGCCGCCGAGTCGATCGCCGCGGCCGAGGCGGGGGCGGCCATCATCCATCTGCACGCGCGCAACCCCGAGACCGGCGAACCGACGCCCGACCCGTCGGTGTTCATGCGCTTCCTGCCCACCATCAAGCAGAGCACGGACGCGGTGTTGAACATCACCACCGGCGGCGGGCTGAACATGACGCTGGAAGAGCGCCTGGCCGCGCCGCTGCAGGCCAAGCCGGAGATGTGCAGCCTGAACATGGGCAGCATGAACTTCAACATCTCCGACGCCGGCGCGCGGGTGAAGGAATGGAAGCACGCCTGGGAAAAACCCTATCTGGACGGCACCACCAACTTCATCTTCCGCAACACCTTCAAGGACATCGCCGGGATCGTGGAGATGCTCGGCAAGGGCCACGGCACCCGCTTCGAGTTCGAGTGCTACGACATCGGGCATCTGTACAACCTGGCCTATTGCCTCGATAAGGGCATCGTCGAGCCGCCGCTGTTCGTGCAGTCGATCTTCGGCATCACCGGCGGGATCGGCGCCGATATCGCCAATCTGCATTTCGCGCGCGAGACCGCCAACAAGCTGTTCGGCGACCAGTATGTCTGGTCGGTGCTGGCGGCCGGGCGGCACCAGATGGCGTTCACCACCATGGCCGGCATCCTCGGCGGCAATGTCCGCGTCGGACTGGAAGACAGCCTGTATCTCGGCAAGGGCCAGTTGGCGAAGTCGAACGCCGACCAGGTGACGAAGATCCGCCGCATCCTGGAGGATCTCAGCCTGGAGATCGCCACCCCGGCCGAGGCGCGCGAGATCCTGCAGCTGAAAGGCGGCGACCGCGTCGGGTTCTGATCCGGCTCAGGTCTTGCGCAGCGTCGCGGCCTGACCGAGCAGCCAGCGGAGGCATTCGTCCAGGCCGCCAGCGAAGCCGAACTGGCGCGCCAGCCAGTCCAGCAGGTCGCGCAGGTCCCATCGCGCATCCGCCGCGGCTTCCGGGCGGATGCGGCCCAGCGCCTCCGCGGTCCCGGCCAGTTCCAGGCTGCGGAACGGGTCCGCCACCGGCAGCGCCAGGCCGCCGGGGGCGGCAAGATGCAGGCGGATCGCCGCCGTCCTGGCCTGGCGCAGCCGCGCCGCGGCAGCCTCGGCATCGGCGCGGGCGGGGGCGCAGGCGATCCTGTCCGCGGCGAATTCGCAGGACAGCCGGATCGGCGCCTCCGCGTCGAACCGCAGCGTCGCCTCGGTGCTCAGCGCCAGCACCGCACCGGCCGCGTCGGGTATCGTCACGCCGCGGATAACCACAACTGGCGCCAGCACGCCCTGGCGCGGCCGCACCTCCAGCGCCACAGAAGGCCGCGCGCCGGCCGGCGCCACCACCCAGACGCGATGGCGCAGTTCGCAGGGCGCCCCGCCGGCCTTGCTCCCGGCGGGGCAATTGACGATCCACGACCCGATCTCCTCGGGCTGGCGCGGCGGCGCCGCCGGACGCGGCTCCGCCAGGGCCGGAAAAGTCGGGGCCGGCAAAGCCAGGCCGAGGAGCAACACTCCGGACACGATGCGGTGCATCGCCCAGCCATAGCATTCTCCCCTCTTGACGCCATGCGCCCGGGCGCGGAGCGTACCGCCATGAACGACATATCCCAGGACCTGACGCCGTCCGACCTCCCGCATGCGGAGGCGCTGGCGCTGCACCAAACGCTGCTCACCGTCGATACCCATATCGACATCCCCTGGCCCACCGGGCCGGACCCGTTCATCGACTCCACCCGCCGGGTGGACCTGCCGAAGATGCGCCGCGGCGGGGTCTCGGCCGGCTTCTTCGTCGCCTATGTGCCGCAGGCGCGGCGCGGCGCGGAAGCCGAGGCAGCGGCCTTCGAGCGTGCCATGGCGATGCTGCAATCCATCCGAGAGATGGGACGCACCGAGGCCGGCATCAGCGCGCGCGTCTGCGTGACGGCCGCCGATATCGCCGCCGCCCGCCAGGACGGGGCGCTCGGCGTGGTGCTGGCGGTGGAAAACGGCTTTGCCATCGGCACCGACCTGTCGCGGCTGGCGCGGTTCCGCGCCCTCGGCGCGCGCTACCTCACGCTCACCCATAACGGCCACAACGCCCTGGCCGACAGCGCCATTCCGCGCGCCGATCTCGGCGATGCCCGGGTGGAGCATGGCGGCCTCAGCCCGCTCGGGCGCGAGGCGATCGGCGAGCTGAACCGGCTCGGCATGCTGGTCGACGTCGCCCATGTCTCGCGCGAGACGATGCTGCAGGCAACGCAGGTCTCGCGCACGCCGGTGGTGTCCACGCATTCCTGCGTGCGGGCGCTGTGCGACCATCCGCGCAACATGGATGACGAGCAGCTGGACGCGCTGCGCGATACCGGCGGGGTGATCCAGATCACCGCCGTGCCGGGCTTCCTGCGCCCGGGCGGCAAGGCCGACCAGGTGACGGTGGCGGATTTCGTCGATCATATCGACTACGCCGTGCAGCGCATCGGCATCGACCATGTCGGCATCGGCTCGGATTTCGACGGCGGGGGCGGCTTCTCCGGCTGGCACGATGCCGGAGAGAGCGCCAACCTGACAGTCGAGCTGGTCCGGCGCGGCTATAGCCATGCCGAGATCGCGGCCCTCTGGGGCGGCAATTTCCTGCGGGTGATGCGGATCGCCGAGGAGCTGGCGCCGGTCTAGGCAGCGCCACCCTCACCCTTCCCACCCCTTCGGGGCGGGGCCCTTCCCTCTCCCGCAAGCGGGAGAGGGCGAAGTGGTGGACCTGTGGCCAGGTCCGGCTTGTCCGACACTTCCCTCTCCCCCGGGGAGGGGGTCGCGAGGGCCTCGTGATCGCCGCCGTCGCGGGCCTCAACTTCCCTCTCCCCCTTGCGGGAGAGGGTGCCGAGCGCAGCGAGGCGGGTGAGGGTGCGCGGCCCGGCACAGTCAGCCACCCCGCATCCGCCAGACAACGGAGGACCCAGGATGATCCGCAAAGTCCGCCTGCCAGATGAAACCGACGTGCCGGCGCTGGGCCAGGGCACCTGGTTCATGGGCGAAGGCCGGCGCCCGGCCGCCGCGGAGGCCGATGCGCTGCGCCTCGGCATCGAGCTCGGCATGACCCTGATCGATACCGCGGAAATGTACGGCGAAGGCGGCGCGGAAAAAGTGGTCGCCGAGGCGATCGCCGGGCAGCGCGACAAGGTCTTCCTGGTCAGCAAGGTCTATCCGCACAACGCCTCGCGCGCCGGCGTGGCGAAGGCCTGCGAGCGCAGCCTGCAACGGCTGAAGACCGACCGGATCGACCTCTATCTGCTGCACTGGCGCGGCAGCGTCCCCCTGGCGGAGACGGTCGACGGTTTCGAGGCGCTGAAGCGCCAGGGCAAGATCGGCGCCTGGGGCGTGTCCAACCTCGATACCGCCGACATGGGGGAACTGGCCGCGGTGTCGCATGGCAACGGATGCGCGGTGGACCAGGTGCTGTACAACCCCGAGCATCGCGGCATCGAGCACGACCTGATGCCCTGGTGCGTGGACCATCGGATCGCAATGATGGCCTATACGCCGGTCGGGCAGGCCGGCCGGCTGCTGCGCGCGCCGGTGCTGGCGGCGATCGCCGCCCGGCATGGCGCGACGCCGGCGCAGGTCGCGCTGGCCTGGGGATTGCGCCATCCGCACGTGATCTGCATCCCCAAGGCGTCGGACCCCGCGCATGTCCGGCAGAATGCGGCGGCGATGGAGATCTCGCTGACCGTCCGCGACCTCGCCGAGATCGACGCGGCGTTCCCGCCGCCGCGGCGCAAGCAGCCCCTGGCGATGCTATAGGCGCAACGCCGCGCAACGATCTGAACCTGGCATCTTCCGACACGGCGCCTCCGCCTGCTAAGGAGGAGAGGTGATGAGCCGCCAACCTGTTTCGAATCTGTGACCGACCTGGTCCTGCAGGTCCTGACGCTGGTTGTTGCGGCCTTGTTCGTGCTGGGCCTGCTCGGCTCCGTGGCGCCGGGGCCCGCCCGCAGGATGGTGATGGCCGCGACCATCGCATTCTGCGCCGCCGGTGCGGTGGCCGCCTTCGTTGCGCTGGCATTCGGCATGCCCCCGCAGCATCTGGCCCTGCCGCTCGGCCCGCCCGGCGCCGAAATGATGCTGACGATCGATGCGCTGTCGGGCGTCTTCCTGCTGCTGCTGTTCACCGCCGCCACCGCCTGCGCCACCTACGCGCTGGACGCGCACGAGGGCGAGGACACGCGGGCCCTGCCCTTCTTCCCGGTCTTCATCGGCGCCATGGCCCTGGCGCTGCTGGCCGGTGACGGTTTCACCCTCGTGCTCGGGTTCGAGCTGATGTCACTGGCTTCCTGGGCGACGGTGCTGGCCCGGCATGAGGAAGTCGCCTCGCGGGATGCGGCGCTGCTGTATATCGGCATCGCCGCCTTCGGCGCCGCCTGCCTGATCCCTGCCCTGGTGCTGCTGTCGCCGGCCAATGCCGGCTCCGCCCCCAGCTTTGCCGCCCTTAGTTTCGCCGCCATTCGCGCCGGCACGCCGCCGGAGGGCTGGCGCGCCACGCTGGTGCTGGTGCTGGTGCTGCTAGGCGCCGGATCCAAGGCCGGGCTCGCGCCTTTGCATGTCTGGCTGCCGCTGGCGCATCCCGCCGCCCCCAGCCACCTCTCCGCGCTGATGTCGGGCGCCATGACCAAGGTGGCGCTGTATGTGATCATCCGCCTGCTGTTCGACCTCGCGGGCCCCGCCCAGCCTTTGTGGTGGGGCGCGCCGCTGATCCTGATGGGCCTCGCCTCCGCCATGCTCGGCGCGCTGCGCGCCAATACCGAGGGCGACATCAAGGCGATCCTGGCGGCCAGCACGATCGAGAATGTCGGGCTGATCGCCGTCGGCATCGGCGTGGCGCTGATCGCCCGCGCTGCCGATCTGCCGGTCCTGGCGGCGCTGGCGCTGGGCGGCGCGCTGCTGCATGCGCTGAACCATGGGGTGTTCAAGACGCTGCTGTTCCTGTGCACGGGATCGGCCCAGCACGGCGGCGGGTCGCGCGCGCTGGTGCGGCTGGGCGGGCTGATCCACCGCATGCCCGTGACCACCGCCTGCGTGCTGGCCGGTGGGCTGGCGCTGGCGGCGCTGCCGCCGGGCTCGGGCTTCGCCAGCGAATGGATGATCCTGCAGGCCGTGCTGGCGGCGCCGCGCATCGGCGGCCTGGCGCTGCAGATCCTGTTCGCGGTCGCCGCCTGCCTGATGTCGATGGCCGCCGCGCTGGCCGCCGCCGCCGCGGTGCGGCTGATCGGCGTGGCGTTCCTGGGGCGGCCGCGCACGCCGCGCGCCTCCGCCGCCGAGGAAAGCGGCGGGGCGGTGCGCACGGCGCTGATCGCGCTGGCCGCGCTGAGCCTGCTGCTCGGCCTGCTGCCCGGCCTGGTGCTGGAGATGATCGCGCCGGCGCTGCGGCTGACGGTCGGCACCGGAATGAGCGAGCAGGCCGGCATCCTCACCATCCGGCCCGGCTCCGGCATGCCCGGCTACGCGGCGCCGGTGATCGCGCTGCTGCTCGGCCTCGGGCTCGCGGCGGTGCTGCTGGCGCTCCGCCGCTGGGCGGCCGCCGGCCAACGGCGCGGGCCGGCCTGGGCCTGCGGCTTCGCCGCGCCGCCCGCCTGGCTGCCGTTCGGCGACCCGCTGACCCAGTATGGCGGCGCGTCCTTCGCCCAGCCGATACGGCGCGCCCTCGGCACCGCGCTGCTGGCGGCGCGTGAGCGCGTGGACATGCCCTCGCCCGGGGAAACCCGGCCGGCAAGTTTCAGCGTCAGCCTGCGCGATCCCGCCTCGGTCTATATATTTGCCCCGCTGGCGCGGCTGCGTGGAGCGCTGGCGCGATGGGTCGATGGCGTGCAGTTCCTGACCATCCGCCAGACCCTGAGCCTGATGTTCACCGTGCTGATCCTGTTCCTGGTGATGATCGCCGCGGTGGAGGCGAGATGACGGTGACAGCGAGATGACGGGCATGGCCGGCTTCGCCACGGGCCTGGCGGCGCAGATCGTCCATCTGGCGCTGCTGCTGGCCGCCGCGCCCGTGCTGCTCGGCTTCGTGCGCTGGCTGAAGGCGCGGCTGCTCGGCCGGGTCGGGCCGCCGGTGCTGCAGCCCTGGCGCGACCTGCTGCGCCTGGCGCGCAAGCAGCCGGTGCTCGCCTTCAACGCCTCGTTCCTGTTCCGCGCCGCCCCCGCTCTCGGCTTCGCGGCCACGCTGGCGGCGGCCGCGCTGGTGCCGTCCTTCGCGCTGGGAATGACCACGGCGCCGGTCGCCGACCTGCTGGTGATCGCCGGGCTGCTGGCGCTCGGCCGCTGCATCCTGGCGCTGGCGGGCATGGATGTCGGCACCGCCTTCGGCGGCATCGGCGCGTCGCGGGAGATGATGTTCTCCGCCTACGCCGAGCCCGGCCTGATCCTGGTGATCTTCACCCTCGCGCTGCTCGCCGGCACCACCAACCTGGACGCGATCGCCGGGCTGCTGCGCGAGGGCACGCTCGGCCTGCGCGTCTCGCTCGGGCTGACGCTGGTCGCCACGCTGGCGATCGCCATCGCCGAGAATGGCCGCATTCCCGTGGACAACCCGGCGACGCATCTGGAGCTGACGATGGTGCACGAGGCGATGGTGCTGGAGTACAGCGGCCGCGACCTGGCGCTGATCGAGGCGACGGCGGCGCTGAAGCTGCTGCTGTGGCTGAGCCTGATCGCCGCCATGTTCTGCCCGTTCGGCATGGCGACCCCGGCGGGCGGCCTGCTGGCCTGGCCGCTGGGGCTGCTGACCTGGGCGCTGAAGATGGGCGTCCTGGCAACCGGCCTGGCCTGTTTCGAGACCGGGATCGCCAAGATGCGGGTGTTCCGCGTGCCGGAATTCCTCGGCGCGGCGCTGCTGCTGGGGCTGCTGGCGGCGGTGTTCCTGTTCGTCAGCACCGGCTTCGTCACGGGGGGCGGCTAGATGGCCCAACCGGTCGCCCAATCGGCCGTGCAGGCGGGCGCGCACGCTCTGGCGCAAGGCGCCGGCTTCGGCGTGCTGTCCTACGATATGGCGCATATGCTGGGCGGCGCAGCGCTGATCCTGTCCTTCGCGCTGCTGTATCAGCGCCGCGTCTACGCGGTGATCAACATTTACGCCATGCAGGCCCTGGTGCTGGCCGCCGCCGCTTCCTGGCAGGCCTGGTCGCAGGGCGCGCCGCATCTGTACGTCACCGCGCTGATCGCGCTGATCGCCAAGGGCATGCTGATCCCGATCGCGCTGCACCGCATCGTGGTGCGCCTGCAGGTCCACCGCGAGATCGAGACCACGCTCGGCATCTTCCCGTCCATGATCCTGGGCGTCGCGCTGGTGGCGCTGTCGATCTCGGTGGTGCTGCCATCCACCGCTGCGGCGCAAGCGCATACGCTGACGCGCGAGGACCTGACCGTGGCGCTGTCGGTGGTGCTGCTGGGCATGCTGATGATGATCACCCGGCGCAACGCGCTGACCCAGGTGGTCGGTTTCCTGTCGCTGGAAAACGGGCTGATCCTGGCCGCCATCGGCATCGAGGGCATGCCGCTGGTGGTGGAATTGTCGAGCGCGGTGCTGGTGCTGCTGGCCTTCGTCGTGTTCGGCATGTTCTTCTTCCGCATCCGCGAGCGGTTCGACACGCTCGACGTCAGCCGCCTGGACGAGATCGGCGGCGCCCATCGATGACCCGCACGGACCCATCCAACCAACGCCCCCCTCTCCCCTCCCTCTCCCCCGCAGCGGGGGAGAGGGGAATTCTGGCCCGGTCCTGGCCATGAACCCGCTGGAACTCCTGACCCCCGCCGGGCTGGTGCCGATGAGCGCTTTCGCCACGGCGATCGTGCTGGGCTTCGTCGCGTCCTGGCGGGCGGGCGCCTGGATCAATGCCGCGGGCTCCACGATCTGCTTCCTGCTGGCGGCCAGGCTGCCATGGGAGATCGGCGCCGCCGGCCCGTTGCTGCTGGTGGACCGGCTGTCCGCGCATATGGCGCTGCTGACCGCCTTCGTGGCCATGACCACGTCCTGGTTCAGCCTGACCTATGTGCGCGAGGAGATCGCCTCGCGCCGGCTCGACCGGCGCCGGCTGCGGCTCTACCACGCCATGTACCAGGTCTTCGTCGGCGGCATGCTGATGGCGCTGCTGTCGAACAATCTGGGCGTCGCCTGGGTGGCGGTGGAGACCGCGACCATCGCCGCGGTGCTGGTGGTCGGGCTGCCGCGCACCGAGAACGCGGTGGAGGCGTCCTGGAAGTTCTTCATGATCTGCGGCGTCGGCATCGCCCTGGCGCTGTTCGGCACCATCGTGCTGTACGTGGCGGTGCAGCCGGCCGTGGGCACCGGCCTGCCGGCCATGACCTGGAGCGCGATCCTGCCCGCCGCCGCCCGCTGCAACGGCACGGTGCTCAACCTGGCCTTCGTGTTCCTGCTGCTGGGCTACGGCACCAAGGCCGGGCTGGCCCCGCTGCACACCTGGATGCCGGACGCGCATGCCGAGGGCCCGACGCCGGTCTCCGCGGTGCTGGCCGGCTCCATCCTGAACGTCGCGCTGGTGGTGATCCTGCGGCTGCGCCAGCTGATGGCCGGCAACGCGGAGGCGATCGACCCCGGCCTGCCGATCATGGCGCTCGGCCTGCTGTCGCTGCTGCTGGCCGCGTTCAGCCTGTGGCCGCGGCGCGACGCCAAGCGGTTCTTCGCCTTCTCCACCATCGAGCAGAGCGGCGTCGCCGCCTTCGCCTTCGGGCTCGGCGGCAGCGCGGCGATCTTCGCCGGCGTGCTGCACCTGACGCTGCACACGCTGATCAAGGCTTCCATCTTCCAGTGCATCGGCCGCGCGACGCAGCTCAAGGGCGGCCAGAAATTCGACCAGATCGGCGGGCTGATCACATCGCACCGGATGCTCGGGCTGACGCTGGCGGCCGGCATCCTGGCGGTGGCGGCGCTGCCGCCGTTCGGGCTGTTCACCTCCGAGTTCCTGATCGCCTCGGAAACCTTCCGCCGCATGCCGCTGGCCTCGCTGCCGCTGGGGATCGGGCTGGTGGTCGGCGCCTGGGCGCTGATGATGCGACTGCAATCGCTGTGCCTGGGCGCGCCGACGCCGGACCGCGGCCGCACGCCGGCGCCGAGCGGCCCGCTCGGCGCTCTGGTGCTGGCGCCGGTCTGGACGCAGCTGGCGATCGTGGTGGTGCTCGGCCTGGCGATGCCGGGCCCGATCGTGACCTGGCTGCGGATGATGGCGGACGCGGCGCGATGAACGATCCTGCTTTCTCCGGCGGCCCCGCCTCGGACATCATCCGCCGCGGCACCGCCCAGCCCTGCCGTCCCTGGGCCCGGCTGGTGCTGTCGCGCGAGGACTGGGCCGCCATGGCCGACGGCGCTGCCGGCCCAGCCATCGCTGGCGCTGATCATGCTGTGGGCCGACACCGTGCAGGCGCATGCGCTGTTCCTGGACGAGGCCACCGGCGACATCCTTCCGGTCTCCACCGCCATCGTCGAGGGCGGCTACCCCGCCCTCTCCCCTTCCCGTCCGGCGGCGGCCTGGCTGGAACGCATGATCCGCGACCTCTGGGGCCACAGCGCGCTCGGCGGCACCGACGACCGGCCCTGGCTCGATCACGGCCGCTGGCCGCAGACCCATCCGAACGCGATACGGCCCGGCCCGATGGGCCCGCCGCCGGAGCCGCCGGAATTCCTGCCGGTGACCGGCGAGGACCTGCACCAGGTGCCGGTAGGCCCCATCCATGCCGGCATCATCGAGCCCGGGCATTTCCGCTTCACCGCGCAGGGCGAAACCGTGGTGCGGCTGGAAATCCGGCTGGGCTACACCCACAAGGGCACGCTGTCGCTGATGCGCAGCAAATCCGCCCGCGCCGCCGCCCGCTTCGCCGCCAGGCTGTCGGGCGATTCGACCGTCGCGCATTCCATCGCCTTCGCGCGCGCGACCGAGGCCGCCCTGGCGACCGAGGCGCCGCCCCGCGCCCAGGCGCTGCGCGCGGTGATGGCGGAGATCGAGCGCATCGCCAACCATCTCGGCGATGTCGGCGCCATCTGCAACGACGCCAGCTTCGCCTTCGCCCTGGCCCGTTTCGGCCTGCACCGGGAGGCGATGCTGCGCGCCGCCGCCGCCGCGTTCGGCCACCGGCTGATGATGGACGCGGTGGTGCCCGGCGGCGTCGCCGGCGACATCGCGCCTGGCGGCGCGGCGGCGATCCTGGCCGCCATCGCCGCGGTGGAGGCGGAGCTGCCGGAACTGGTCCGCGTCTACGAGAACCACTCAAGCCTGAGCGACCGCGTCGTCGGCACCGGCACGGTCAGCGCCGCCCTCGCCGCCCGCTTCGCCGCCGGCGGCTATGTCGGCCGCGCCTCCGGGCGGGCGAGCGATGCGCGCCTGCTGCCCGGCTACGCGCCGTATCGCGAGCTGGCGGTCTCGGCGCCGATCCTGACGCAGGGCGATGTGGATGCGCGGGTGCGCATCCGGCTGGCGGAAATCACCGAAAGCATCCGCCTGCTGCGTGCCTTGCTGGCGGAGCTGCCACCAGGCGCCGTCTCCGTCGCGCTGCCGATGCAGAGCGGCGAGGGCATCGGCTGTGCTGAGGGCTTCCGCGGCGATATCTGGCACTGGCTGCGGCTGGACAACGGACAGATCGCCAGCGTGTTCATGCGCGATCCCAGCTGGACGCAATGGCCGCTGCTGGAAGCGGCGATCGAGGGCAACATCATCGCCGATTTCCCGCTCTGCAATAAAAGTTTCAACTGCTCCTATTCCGGGGTGGATCTCTGATGGTGTGGCGCCGCGTGCTCCGCACCCTGACCGAGGGCCCGGCCACCGAGCCGGCCACACCGGTCTCGGACTCCGCGACCCAGGCCCTGGCGGCGCAGCTCGATGCGGCGGCGCAGACCCGGCTCGGGCGCAGCCTGTCGATCCGTCACGTCGATGCCGGCAGCTGCAATGGCTGCGAGCTCGAGATCCATGCGCTGAACAACATCGTCTACGACCTGGAACGCTTCGGCCTGCGCTTCGTCGCCAGCCCGCGCCACGCCGACGTGCTGCTGGTGACCGGCCCGCTCAGCCGCAACCTGCGCGAGGCGTTGGTGCAGACCTGGCAGGCCACCCCCGATCCGAAATGGGTGGTCGCGATGGGCGATTGCGCGGTGGATGGCGGCGTGTTCAAGGGCAGCTACGCCATCGACGGCAACGGCACCGGCGGCACCGCCGCCGGCATCCCGGTCGACCTCAAGATACCCGGCTGCCCGCCGACGCCGGAAGCCGTGCTCCACGCGCTGCGCGCGCTGCTGGAGGCCAACGCCAAGTAGGGTGCCCTTGTCGGCTGCCTCGATTCCGGATTGTCCGGCCGGCTGGGGTCAACCCGCGCGTAGCGCCCCCCTTAACATGGCCACACACCTGCCACCTTCGGCGCCACCCGGCTCGCCAGCCAACCGATAAGCGCCGCGTTCACCGCCATCGGCTTCTCCTGCGCCATCCAGTGTCCGCTGTCGATCACCGCCTCGCTCAGATCCCGGCAATAGGCCCGCATCGGCTCGGCCAGGCGGGAAGTGACGGTTTCGCAGGTGAAGTCATGCCGTCCGGCGAGGAACAGCGCCGGCATGTCCAGGTAGCCGCCATTGACCGCACGGGCCGCATAGGCCGCGTTCGCCGCATGGTTCATGTACCAGGAATCCGGCCCGAAGAAGCCGTTGCGCGCCAGTGCCGAGGCATAGGCGCATAATTCCGCCTCGCTTAGCACCGACACGTCCAGCGCCAGGTCCGGTGCGATGCCGGCGCCGCCGAACCAGCCGCCGTCGCGGCGGACATAAGCGGTGCGCGACGGCTTCAGATAGCCGGACGCATTGCCGGCCCGGAACAGCGCCTTCACCGTGCGCGTCGTGTCCGCCTCGAACGCCCGGCGCGCCTGGTCGAAATTCTCCTCGTAGAAGCGCATGTATTCCCACTGCCCGGCCGGGAACGCGGCTTCGGGATACACATGGCGGTCCACCAGCCCGAGCACCGCGTCCAGCCCGCGCTCCAGCGTGCAGTACGGCACGCAGAGGCTTGCCACCGCCTGGCATTTCCCGGGATGGTGGCTGGCGAGATTCCACACCACCGGGCTGCCCCAGTCATGCCCCACCCAGACCGCCCGCTCCCGTCCCAGCGCGACCAGCAGTTCCAGCATGTCGGCCACGATCTCCTGCTGCGCATAGGCGGAGTGGCGGTCGTAGACGCCCGATCTTCCGTAGCCGCGCATGTCCGGCGCGACCGCCCGGAACCCGAGGCCGGCCAGCACCGGCAATTGGTGGCGCCAGCTGAGCGACAATTCCGGCCAGCCATGCACCAGCACCACCAGCGGCCCATCCACCGGCCCCGCCGCCAGATAGAAGGTCTTGTGGCGCGGCGACACCGCCATGTGTTCGGTAATCCCGTCCAGGCGCATGGCGTTTCCCCTCCCCGATTGCGGTAAAGCCGCTACTCGAACACCGCCACCGCGTCCTTGCCGAAATAGGCCTGCTCCAGCCGGTGGGGCAGGTTCGGCTCCGTCGTCGCGGCCTGCAGCACGATCCTGCCCTGCGCCATGGCATAGACCCGGTCGGCCAGCGCCAGCGCCTTCTCGATCAGCTGCTCCACCAGCAGGATGGAGGTGCCGCCATCCCGCAGCCTTGCCGCCACCGACAGCACCCGGTCCACCAGCACCGGCGACAGCCCGGCCGACGGCTCGTCCAGCATCAGCAGGGTCGGCCGGCGCACCAGGCCCTGGGCGACGGCCAGCATCTGCTGTTGCCCACCCGACAGCGTGCCGGCCCGATCGGCGCGCTTGGCGGCGATCTCGGGGAAATAGGCCAGCGCCTCGTCCACCCGCCCTGCCCGCTCCCCGCGCGGCAGGTCGTAGCCGGCCAGCAGCAGATTGTCGGTCACGGATAGCTGCGTGAACACGCGGTGCCCCTCCACCACGTGCACCAGGCCGCGCCGCGCGGCTTCCCGCGGCGAGACGCCGGCCAGGTCGGCGCCGTCGAAGCGCGCCTGGCCCGCCCAGGGCAACAGCCCCGACACCGCCCGCAGCAGCGTGGTCTTGCCCGCGCCGTTCGGCCCCAGCAAGGCGACGATCTCCGCCCGCCCGATCGCCAGATCGACGCCGTGCAGCACGCCGATCTTGCCGTAGCCCGCGGTCAGACCGGAGATCGTCAGCAAGGGTTCAGGCGCCGAGATAGGCACTGACGACCTCCTTGTGCGCGCGAATATCCGCGGGGGTTCCGGCCGCAAGCTCCTTGCCCAGATTGAGCACCGTCACGTGCTCGCAGATATCGAAGATGAGGTCGGCGTGGTGCTCCACCAGCAGCACGCCGGTGCCGGCCGCGGCGATGGCGGTGATCAGCTCGCCGAGCCGCTTTATCTCATCCACCGACAGGCCGGCCGCCGGCTCGTCCAGCAGCACGAAGGCGGGCCGCGCCATCAATGCGCGGGCGATCTCCACGAAGCGCAGCTCGCTGTGCTGCAGCCGGTCCGCCCGCACCTGCGCCAGCGCCTCCAGCCCGACGATCGACAGCGCCTCCATGGCCCGCGCCTTCAGGCTGCGTTCGTCGCGGATCTGGCGCGGCAGGCTCAGCATCGCTTCGACGAAGCTCGCCCGGCCATCGACCGTCGCGCCGATCATGACGTTGTCGATCACCGAGGCGCTGCCGATCAGCCGCGGGGTCTGGAACGTCCGCGCGATGCCCAGCGCGGCGCGGGTCTGCGGCGCGCCATGCGGCAACGGTGTCGGACCCAGATACGCCTCCCCGGCTTCCGGCTGGTAATAGCCCGAAATGACGTTCAGCGTCGTTGTCTTGCCAGAGCCGTTGGGGCCGATAAGGCCGTGCACCTCGCCGGGACGGATGGTGATGTCCAGCCCGTCGATCGCGCGCACGCCGCCGAAGCTCAGCACCACATTGCGCAAGGTGATCGCGTCGCGCTCCGCGCGATGGTCCGAGCAGCGCCACCAGGCGCTCGGGCCGGGGGACGATCGCGCGGTTGCTCTCCAGGGGCCGGCGGTTGCGGAAATCGATCAGCGCGGCGATCCCGCCCGGCATCGCCAGCACGATCGCCAGCAGCAGCGCTGCGTAGAGGAAGGTCGACCAGGCCACCAGGGGGGCGGCGAATTCCGGCAGCAGGGTCAGCAGGATATTGCCGATCAACGGCCCCAGGATGGAGCCCCGGCCGCCGACCAGGATGGCGATGAAGAAGGTGACCGACAGGTCGAAGCTGAACGCTTCCGGCGTGATGTAGGATTGCAGCGTGGCGAACAACCCGCCGGCCACGCCGGCCGCCGCGCCCGAGAACAGGAAGACCGTCGTCAGCAGCCGCGGCTTGGAGATGCCGGTCGCCTCGGCCGCCACCTCGGCATCGCGGACCGCCACCAGCGACCGGCCGAACCGGCTATGCGCGACATTGGCGCCGAGCCAGGTGACCAGCGCCGCCAGCGCCAGCGCGAACAAATAGAAGCCCCAGGGCGTGTCCATCGGCGCCGGCAAAGCGGGCCCCGGCAGGCCGATGCCGCCGCCGGTCACGCTCTGCCACGCCAGCGCCACCTGGGTGACGATGGTGGCGAAGCCCAGCGTCGTCATGGCGAAGTAGAAGGTGCGCAGGCGCAAGGCCGGCAGACCGACGATGACCCCGGCGATCGCGCCCACCACGCCCGCGGCGGCATAGGACAGGAACGGGTCCAGGCCGAAGCGCGCGACCAGGATGGAGGAGGTGTAGGCGCCAAGCGTCAGCAGCGCGACATAGCCGATGGCGAGCTGGCCGCCATAGCCGACGACCAGGTTCAGCCCGCCGACCAGCACCCAGTAGACCGCGGCGCGCGCGGCGATCACCGCCCAGTAATCGTCCGCGAACAGCGGCAGCGTCAGCGCCGCCGCGAACAGCGCGGCATACGGCAGAACGGCGCGCAACATCACACCCGCCGATGCACGGGCGCGCCGAACAGCCCTTGCGGCGCCACCAACAGCACGACGATGAACACGGCGAACACCGCCACCCCCGCGAACACGCCGCCCACCAGGAAATTGGCCGCCTGCTGGAATATGCCCAAGGCCAGCCCGCCGATGATGGCGCCGCGATTATTGCCGAGTCCGCCCAGCGCCACCGGCACGAAACCGTAGAAATTCAGCATCGCACCATTGGCGAAGAAGGCGAGCAGCAACTCCCCCGAGGCAATGCCTGCGAGACCGCCGACCGCGCCGGCCAGGGCGAAGCTCGCCATGCGCAGGTTGCGCTCGGGCAGACCAAGCGCGCGGGCGGCGAAATTATCCTCCGCGATCGCCAGGAACGCGCGGCCCACCAAAGTGCGGCGATACAGGAACTCCAGCCCCAGGATCGTCGCCGCGCAGGCGAGCAGCGGCAGCCAGAACTTCTCGTCCAGCGGACCGCCCTCCGCGGTGCCGAGCAGGCGGGGGAACGGCTGCGGCTCGGTGCTCCACTCGATGGCGGTGAATTGCTGGATCATCAGCGCGAAAGCGAGGGTCGAGAGCACATACAAATGCTGTTCCAGGCTGCCGAGGACGGGGCGGACCGCCACGATTTCGGTCACGACCCCGATCAGCGCGCAGCCGGCCAGCGCCAGCACCAGGCCGGGGACGACCGGAAACCCCATCCGGTGGATGAACAACGCACCCAGGACGCCGCCCACCATGCCGAGCTGACCGGCGGTGAAGCTCATGACCCGGGAAGCCGAGAACATCAGGTTGTAGGTGACGCCGATCAGCGCATAGGTGGCGCCGACCCCGAGGCCGGCCGCCAGGATCGCGGCGAGCATGGGCGTCTACGCGTAGCCGGGGGCGAGCGCGAAGGCGCCGTCATGCTGGCTGTTGGCGCGCTGCATCACGATGTCCTCGCCGCTGAAGCCGTTATGGTCCGTCGGGCTGAAGCTGTAATGCCCGTACAGCCCGGGCCAGTTCTGCAGCGTATTCCAGTAGCCGATGATCTTGTCGGCGTCGGACGAGCCGGTCTTGCCGACCGCCTCCGCCACCAGCCGGATGGAGTCGACGCCGGACACCACCCACCACAGCGAGGTGTCGTCCAGCTTGACCTTGCCCTTCACGCTGTCGACGAAAGCCTGGGTCGGCGGCGGCAGCCTGCCCTTGTCGTCGAAGCTGCAGGATTTGTAGCCGATGATATAGACCTTCTCCCAGTTCTCCGGCTTGGAGATCAGCTTGCCGATCTCCCCGGTACCCATGGCCGGATGGCCGACGATCGGCACGTCCCAGCCGAGCGAGGCCCGCGCGTTCATAAGCCGCGCGGCAAGGCCGGCGGAGACGGTCCAGGCGACGATCGCCTCGGCGCCCGAGTTCTTCATGCGCAGCAGATCCGGGGTGACATCGGGCTGGGCGGGATCGATGACACCGGAATAGGCCACCTCCACGCCGGCCTTGGTGAAGCTGGCGACGGAATCGTCGCGCGCCGAGGTGCCATACCCGGTCGCGTCGGCGACGATCGCCACCTTCTTCGCCTTGACGATCTTGATGCAGTAGTTGCGCACCGCGCCGTCCCACTGCTCGTTCGACGGCGTGACCCGGAAAGCATTGGGATATTTCACCGGGTCAATCAGGCTGTTGACGACGCCGGCGACCAGGCTGGGGACCTTGGCCCGGGCCATGATCGGGGTGGTGGCCAGCAATTCGCCGGAATTGGTCGGCCCCCAGATCGCGTGCACCTTATGGCGGCTGATCACTTCCTGGGTGGCGTTCACGGCCTTGGTGGGATCGCCCTGGGTGTCGCGGGTGATGATCTCGATCATCCGGCCGCCGACGCCGCCCTTGCCGTTGATCTCCTCGGTCGCCCAGCGCACCCCGCGGTCGAAGCCGATGCTCGGCGACGAGAGCGGACCGGTCAGGGCCGCCAGCCAGCCGATCCGGATCGGTTCGCCATCCGCCCGGGCAGCGCGCGAAAGCCCCGCCGTGGTGGCGGCGGCAACAGCAGTCAGGGCAAAGTCACGGCGCGTGAGTGACATGACGTTTCTCTTGTAAGTTTTATGGCTCTCCCTGCAGATACCATACAGAACCGGCACGCATGTGCAAGGAGGGGGCAAGGAGGGGGGCAAGGGCCGGACCCGGGCTGCCGATCGCGCTGCCCCCGGGCCGACCGCGTCTGTCCGATAGCCGCAGCAGGACGCGTTCTGCCAGGACAGGCGATCCCGCCGACGGGGCCCGATTTCATCGGCCCTGCGGAGCCGGCGGTACACAGTGCCGTCATCCGTGCGAGCCTGTTACTTTCAATTTGCGCCGGGATGCTATATTCTATCACGAAGATAACTGACTTCCCCGCCTCCGGCCGGGCGACAAGGCAATGCCTCGGACCCTCCGGGTTCCTGTTGCCGTCTGCGTCCGATCGATTGGACGAGCGTTGCTCAGGAGATCGCATGACCCTCGATCCGGTCTGGCTGTCGCGGCTGCAATGGGCCTGGGTGATCGGGTGGCACATTCTGCTCCCTGCCTTCACCGTGGGCCTTGCCTCGTATATCGCCGTGCTGGAAGCGCTCTATTTCTTCACCAAGGAAGACATCTGGTTTCGCACCTCCGGCTTCTGGACCAAGATCTTCGCGGTGTCGTTCGGGATGGGCGTGGTCTCGGGCGTCATCATGCCGTTCCAGTTCGGCACCAACTGGAGCCGCCTCACGGACACGGCCGGCAATGTCCTGTCGCCACTGCTGGCCTATGAAGGCCTGATGGCGTTCTTCCTGGAAGCCTCCTTCCTTGGCGTCCTGCTGTTCGGGCGCCGCCTGGTGCCGAGCTGGGCGCATTTCTTCGCCGCGATCATGGTTGCCTTCGGTACGTTACTATCCTCGTTCTGGATCCTCGCAACCAATAGCTGGATGCAGACGCCGCAGGGCTATCGCATCGTCGATGGCCGGTTCGAACCGGACGACTGGCTGGCGATCGTTTTCACCCCGTCCTTTCCCTATCGCCTGATGCACAACGTGACGGCGTTCTACATCACCACCGGCTTCGTGGTGCTGGGCGTCGGCGCCTATCTGCTGCGCCGCCGCAAATCGGAGGAGGAAGCGCGCATGATGATCCGCATGGCACTGGACCTGCTGATCCTGCTGGTGCCGCTGCAGGTGGTGCTCGGCGACATGCACGGCCTCAACACGCTGCATTATCAGCCGGCCAAACTCGCCGCGATCGAGGGACGCTACGACACCGCTCAGCCGGCGCCGCTGACCCTGATCGGCATCCCCGACGACCAGGCCGCCACCATGCGCTACGCCATCGACATCCCGGTTCTCGGCAGCCTGGTGCTGACGCATTCCCTGGATGGCGAGATCAAGGGGCTGAAGGAATGGCCGCCCGATCAGCGCCCGCCGGTCGGCCCGCCCTTCTTCGCCTTCCGCATCATGGTGGGGATCGCCTTCATCATGCTGGCCGTGGTTGTCGTGGGACAGATCCTGCGCCGCGGCGGACGGGTCTACCGCACCGAATGGTTCCTGCGCCTGTGCCAATGGGTGGCGCCGCTGGGCTTCATTGCCGTCATCTGCGGCTGGACGACGACCGAGGTCGGCAGACAGCCCTGGACGGTCTATGGGCTGCTGCGCACGGCGGACTCGGTATCCCCCTCGCTCACCGGCACCGACGTCGCCATCTCGCTCGCCTTCTATGTCGTCGTCTATCTCGTCATGTTTCCAACCGGCATCGCGTTCATGGCCCGGCTGGTCCGCGACGGCGTGCAGGATGCCAATCTCGAACCCGCCGAGGTCGAGAGCGGACTGCCGGAACTGCCGTTCGAAACCGCCATCGGGCACCGCGCGCCTGAACCGTAAAGGGCGCCGCGAGGGAAGGTAATCCGATGACGCTCGATCTTGTTCCGCTCTGGACCGTGATCCTCGCTTTGGCGGTGTTCTATTACGTCGTCTTCGACGGCTTCGATCTCGGCGTGGGGATCCTGTACGGCTTCGCGCCGGATGAGGCGGGGCGCAGCATCGTCATGAGCTCGGTGGCGCCGATCTGGGACGGCAACGAGACCTGGCTGGTGTTCGGCGGTCTCGGCCTGCTCGCCGCGTTCCCGCTGGCCTTCTCCATCATCATCCCGGCGGTCTATTTCCCGATCCTGATCATGCTGCTGGCGCTGGTGTTCCGCGGCGTGGCCTTCGAGTTCCGGTTCAAGCACCCCGCGCTGCGCCGCTTCTGGGACCGGGCGTTCTGCGGCGGCTCCGCCCTGGCGACCTTTGCCCAGGGCGTCGTGCTCGGCACGTTCCTGCAGGGCTTCAAGGTGGACGGGCGGCATTTCGGCGGCACCTCTTTCGACTGGGTGACCCCCTTCGCGCTGCTGACCGGCATCGCGCTTATGTTCGGCTACAGCCTGCTCGGGGCCGGATGGCTGGTGCTGAAGACCGAAGGGGCGCTGCAGCAATGGGCGCGGCGGTGCGGCCGGATCTGCCTCATCACCGTGCTGATCGCCATCCTGGCCGTCAGCCTGTGGACCGCCCTGGCCAATCCGGAAATCGCCGGACGCTGGTTCAGCTGGCCGAATATCGGCTTCCTCGCCCCGGTTCCCGTCATCACCGCGCTGATCGCCCTGCTGGAATGGCGCTCCCTGCACCACGGCAACGACATCGTGCCGTTCATCGGCGCCATCGGGCTGTTCCTGATGTCGTTCATCGGCCTCGCGATCAGCCTGTGGCCGATGATCGTGCCGTTTCATTACACCCTGTGGGAAGCGGCCTCCTCTCCCAGCACCCAGGCATTCCTGCTGATCGGCACGCTGTTCCTGCTGCCGGTCATCATCATGTACACGGCCTGGTCCTACTGGGTGTTCCGCGGCAAGGTAAGGGCCGGTGCCGGCTACCACTGACGATGCCTGCTGCTCGGCGTGCAGGCGCGCCTGTCCGGCGGCGGCGCCTGTTCGCTGGACCGCGTCGCGATGCACGCCTGATCCTTTCCCTTGTTCTCGAGCATGGAGATTCCGATGAAGGCTCCTCGCCTCATTCCGGCCCTGACCGCCCTGCTGACCCTCCCGCTGCTCGGCCCGGCTTCCCATGCCGCAACCATGGTCTACGTCGCCAATGCCGACAGCCGGGAGATCGGTGTCCTGACCCTGGACGAGACCAACGGCCATGTGCAGGAGATCACGCGGGTTCCCGTCACCGGCCTGGTGTTTCCGCTGGCGATCAGTCCGGATCGGCGGTTCCTCTATGCGGGTCTTCGCTCCGAACCCTACGGGGTCACCACCTTCGCGATCGACCAGACGAACGGCGCGCTCACGCCGCTCTCCACCGTGAAGCTGCCGGACAACATGGCCTATATCTCCACCGACCGCACCGGCCGGTTCCTGTTCGGCGCTTCCTATTTCGGCGACAAGATATCCGTGAACCCGATCGGCCAGCAGGGCTTCGTGCAGCCCCGTCCGGTGCAGGTCATCGCCACGCGGCCAAAGGCGCATGCCATCCTGCCGGACCCGTCGAACAGCTGGGTGTTCGCAACCAATCTCGGCGGCGACATCATCCTTCAGTACAAATTCAACCCGGTCACCGGCGAACTGACCCCCAACACCCCGCCCTTCGTCGAAACCGCAAAGGGCGCCGGCCCCCGCTTCTTCGTGTTCCATCCCGGCGGCCGGTTCGTCTATGCCACCGACGAGCTCGGCAACGCCGTGGACACGTACCGCCTGGACCAGACCAAGGGCACCCTGACGCAGACCAGTTCCGCCAAGGTCGCGCCACCCGACATGGCCGGCACGCCTGCGCCGGCCGATCTGCACATCACTCCGGACGGGCGTTTCCTCTACGCCTCGGAACGGACCTCCAACACCATCGCGGGGTATCGCGTCGATATCGAGACCGGCGCATTGACTCTGATCGGCCACGTCCCCACCGAGACCAAGCCGCGCGGCTTCGCCATCGATCCGCGCGGACGCTATCTGCTCGCGGTCGGGGAGACGTCCAATGCCATGACTGTTTACGCGATCGACCAGGCAACCGGCGCGCTGACACCCCTTTCCCATCTTCCCATGGGCAAGGACCCGAACTGGGTGGAGATCCTGGACATTCCGTAGCCGCGCGGCGCTGCGCCTACACCACCGCCGGCCGGCGGCGGCGCCGGGATATCAGAAACGCGATGATCGCCACGATGACCACTGCCGCCGCGACGATCCCGGCGCGCGCCATATCGACCAGAGAGGAAGACGGGCTGGGAGAGCGTAGCTGCGCGACCTGCTGCACCGTCACCGTCGCCGCCGGATTGCCGAAATGTTGCAGGAGATAGGAAGCCAGCGTGGCGACCTGCCGGTCCGACAACTCGTTGGCGAAACCGGGCATCAGCATCGCGGGGGCGTCGGGCGGCCGCTGGACGCCGTGCAGGATCACCATCACCAGATTATCCGTATGGGTCCGGCCCAAGGCGGTGTTGTGAAACAGGGACGGCAGGCCACCGCCACTGGTGCCCTGCCCGTCGCTCTGATGACAGGTGGCACAATACGCGTCATAGAGCTGCGGACCCGTCATCTGGTTCCGGTCCGCCGGCAGCGGCACGCCGCGAATGCTGCTGAGGCTGTCGCCGGCCGCGCCCCACTGATACGCCGGGCGGGTATCGGCGGCGTTGCGCAGCGCGGGCACGCTCTTCAGATAGACGGCGATCGCATGCAGGTCGCTGTCGGTCATGTAGCGCAGGCTGTTGTCGATGGCCTCGGCCATCGGGCCGGCGGCCTGCGCCTTGTCCACCGCATGCCCGAGGCGGAGATAGTTCACCAGGTCCTGCTCGCTCCAACCGCCGGTGCCGCTGATTGCGTCCGAGGTGATGTTGGGCGCGTACCAACCGCCGAGATCGGCGCCGCCCAGGTTCTCCGACGTCTTTTCCGCCATCAGCAGATTGCGCGGCGTGTGGCAGGCGCCGCAATGGGTCAGGCCGGCGACCAGATAGGCGCCGCGGTTCCATTCCGCGCTCTTGCCCGGGTCCGGCGCAAAGGGCTTGCTGTCGAGGAACAGGAGGTTCCACGCCGCCATGGAAAGCCGGATATTGAACGGAAACGGCAGCGCGGTCGGCGGCGGCGCGGTATCGACGGCCGCGACCCCGTTCATGAAATAGGCATAGAGCGCATTCACGTCCTCGTCCGACACGAGCGCGTAAGACGTATAGGGCATCGCGGGATACAGGCGCTCCCCGTCGACGCGAATGCCCCTGCGCAGCGCATCCGCGAACTGCGCCAGCGTGTAGTTGCCGATGCCGTGCGTCTTCGACGGCGTGATGTTGGTGGAAATGATGGCGCCGAGCGGCGTCGCCAGCGCCAGGCCACCGGCATATTTCTGGCCGCCGGGCGCGGTGTGGCAGGCGACGCAGTCGCCCGCGATGGCCAGATATTCGCCGCGCTGTACCAGGGCGGCATCCGCGGCGTGGCCGATGCCGGGCACCAAGCCAACAAGCATCAGCACGGCCGCGGCCAGGGCGCGCATGTTCACGCCGTCTCGTGCAGGTGCTGCGCGGTCCGCAGCGCCAGCGCCACGGCGGTCAGCGTCGAGTTCACCGTCGCGGCGGTCGGCATCACGCCGGTGCTGGCTATGAACAGGTTTTCGTGGTCATGGGTTCGCCCGAATCCGTCGACCACGGAGTCCTTCGGGTCATTGCCCATGCTCATCGTGCCGGTGATGTGCTGGTTGTTGGCATAGTCGCGCTCGGGCGAGTGGCGCAGATTGGTGCCACCCATCAGTTCGGCGATGCGCACATATTCGATCTTCGCCGCGTCCATTCCCCTGTGAACATAATCGTCAAAGGAATAGTGCAACTCCGGCCGGGGAATGCCCAGCGCATCCTTCTGCGAGCTCAGCACGATCCGGTTCTCCGGATGGGGCAATACTTCGAGCACGTTCTTGACGCTGACCTGGTGCGCCGCGCGATAGCGCAGCTGCCGCTCGAACTCCGCGCCGAACACCCCTTCCTTGATCAGGTCCTGCGTCACGGACCGCACCTGCGAGATGTTGGTAAAATCGAGACGGAACGGCGCATGTTCCGAACGGAACGGGCCGTCACGCAAGGTATTGATCGAGGATGGGCTTTGGTGCCCCCGACCGAGCCATAGTTCTTCCTCTGCGTAGAACGTCAGCGAATTGCTCGGGTGGTCCATCAGATTGCGGCCGACCATGTCGGAGCTGTTCGCCAGCCCCTTGGGAAATTTGTCGCTGGCCGACAGCAGCAGCAGCTTCGGGCTTTCGATCCCGTTCGCCGCCAGGATGAAGTGCTTGCCGGTCACGCGATGCGTGGTCTTGTCCGGATCGTAGTAGTGCACCGCGACGATGCGGCCGCCCGCATCATGCTCGATCCGGTAGACGACCGCATTGGGCAGGATCTTCACGCCGGCCGCCTCGGCGGTAGCCGCCGCCACGCCGCCATCGTATTGCGCGCCGATCGGACAGATCGGCTGGCAGTTATTGTTGCCGCAACAGGCCGGCCTCCCGTCATAGGTGCGGCTGTTGCGCGCCGTGGTGTTGGAAACGACCTCGTAGCCGCCGGCGGCGAGGCGCTCGCGGAACCGGCGCATCGACCAGGGTTCGGCGACCGGTTCCATCGGGAACGGCTTGCTGCGCGGGGAGCCGGTGTTCGGCGCGCCGGAAACCCCCGTGATGACTTCAGCCTCATAGTAGTAGGGGTCCAGATCCTCGTAGGAAATCGGCCAGTCCCGCCCAACGCCGTACAGGCTTTTGATGCGCAGGTCGTTCGGCAGCACGCGCCATGCTTGGGCCGCCCAATGCCAGGTCGTGCCGCCCACGACGCGGATATATTCGGCCGGATATGGGACGGGCCCCGCCTGGACCAGATAGCCGTTATCCCTGGGCTGAAAATCCGGATGCGGCGCCCAGGCCGTGGCAGGATAGGGCCCCATCCAATCGCCCTTGAACGGCGAGTTGCGAAACCGCGCCACGATATCGCCGCGCTCGACGCGCGGCCCGGCCTCCAGGATCAGCACGGAAGCGCCCTGCATCGCCAGGCGATGCGCCGACAGCGACCCGCAGATTCCGGAACCGATCACGACGACGTCAGCCGAGAGATCCTGTGCCATCCCTGCCCCCTATGCCGGCTTTTCCGACCAGCTGCCGTAGACCCCGTAGCAATAGCTCGGCGGCCTCAGGCGATCGCTGACGATGACGTTCATCAGGCTGGTTTCGTACGTAACGCAGCGCGCGCGCTCCCCCTCGCCGACGACGCCGACGAACCAGCCGGTAGCGATCCGCCGGGGCAGCGCCGCCAACGGGGACTGCTCGGTATCCAGCAGATGCTGCAATTGCGACAGCTCGATCTTGCGCTGCTGCATCGTCGTCGCCAATGCCTGCACGCCCTGCGCAAACGCCGGATCGTCGGCCACCAGCGCCTCGTACAGCCGCGACGCCTGGGCGGGATCGAGGCGATCGCGGCCGGTCAGAATCTTCGACACCGCAAGAAACGCATCGCGCGACGCATCGGCTTCGGGCGCCGCAAGCGCCGCAGGTATGAACGACGTGGCATAGCCGGCCACCAGCCCGGTGAGCAGCAGGCGCCGCCCGGGATCCTGCGGCACGGCGGGGGACTGGTCGGCGACTGGCTTGCGGAGACTCATGATGCCCTCCTGTATCCGGCGGTATCTTCCGTGCGTGAAGGATGGATGGAACGCGTCGCGCGCCTGCCGGCCGCATTCGCTAGACCGCCGCTGCGGCGGCATCGGGGCGGTCTAGAAGACCACATGCGCGTAAAGCCCCATGACGAAGGCATTCGGCACGTTCCCTGTCGCGCCCGGGTTGAAGATATATTGCAGATTGGGCCTCAACTGCATCCATCGGGTGATGGTTGCCCCGTAGTCCAACTCGATGACGCTCTCATAGGTCTGGATGCCAACCGGTGTGGTCGACACCGAATTCTGGTCTTCCTGGTAACTGGTCAGATTGTTGTTGACCCGCACATAGGCCCCCATCAGGGCGACAAAATCGTTGTCGCGCGTCGGGAACGTGCCCTGATAGACGCCGCCGGCCGCGAAGTAATACCGGAACTTCGCGGTCTGCGGATCTCCCACGGTGAAATTGCCGAACAAGGACAGGCCGCGGCTGGCATTGGCGGCCTCCTGGTACACGGTCTGTGACGCCAGGACATACATGCCCCAGCGTCCGTTGTGTCCGATCAGCGGGGCGCCGATCAGGCCGGCGGGGACACCATCCACTGTCGTGGAGAAATCCGGCGCGCTGGAGGAATTGTAATAGCCGCCGATCCTGTACGCGCCCGGCATTCCGCCTATGCCATGCTGAGGTGTCCAGCCGGCCTCGAAGGGAACGACAACACCCACGCCCTCAAAGCTCAGATCGAAGCCCTCATTGCTGTTTCCGGCGTTCGGATTGTCCTGATAGATGCCGGTTGTCACGTAGTAGTCGGCCGCCGGCAGGACCAGAAATCCTGCCGCCCCACTGTCCCGTCGGAAAATTATGCCACCCGCTGTTCTGCGAGAGCGACTTCGAATGACCGCAGATGGCGCCGTTCTGGAAGTCGCAATAGAGGGCGTCCTTGCCGAAACTGTCCCCGATCGGTGCCCAGCCAACCTCAAAGGTCAGCTTGTCGTCCAGAACACTCTGCCGGTAGAGCAGCGCGGCCAGTCGGAAATTCTGGCCGGCGCCGTAGAGTTCCTGGACCGGAAACAGATTATTGCCCAGCGCATCGGCCGACAGGCTGCGGCCGGCGCGATCGCTCAGCGTGACCTTGATCCCTCCGCCTGGAAGGCCGATGAGGCGATTGAGATCGAAATCGGCGCCGAAGTCGATCTGCTGGGTATAGCGGATCGCCTGGTAGTTGCCGCCGGTCGGGTTGCCCGCCGTTTCACTGGTGTACGCCGCGCGCAGGTTGATGCCCAGATCCTTCAGATTGGTCCGCACACCCCCCCAGTTTCCCGTCATCGTGTCTTGCGCCAGCCAGTCGGAGAAGTTCTGTTCGGGCGTGCGCTGCCCGACGGTGCTCTGCCCGTCTGCGCTCTGCCCGGCTGCGCTCTTTTCCACTGTGCTCTGCCGGTCTGCGCTCTGGGCCACCGCCTGGTGCGATGCCAGGACGCCAAGGCCCAGCCATGCGAGACGCCCGACATGACGCCAATCGAAGCCCCAGCGGAAGCCAAAACGTGCCAACCGCGATGAGGGGCCATGCATGCGTCGCCGAACCGCATCGATCGCTGCATTTGACTGCCGAGACTGCCCCAATACCGCAGCACGACCGATCGGCACACCCAATCTCCTCTCAACACGTTGACGTGATGCGAGCCGCGTCGGTCAGCCCCGGACATTCTTACGGCTTGTTTAGAAACGCTAGCACCGTCGCAAGAGGCCGGGGAAGAAAAATCCGCACCCAACACGATGCCGCGCAAAGGTTTCATATTCGGACGGTTGGTCGACGTGTAACCGGTTCAGTATCCATTGACACTTCCGTAAGGGCACCTCGGAAGTCCCGGGCCATGACATCGGATGAAGCGGAGATGGCGGATGGCCCGCATCGGCGAAAGGTTACTCCCCGCAAACTTCCGTGCCCCGCATCCTGGCGGGCTTGATCAATGCGCGGTCCAGGGATGATGATCGAAAACTGGATTTGCATCGACCGTCGGCGCGATACTTCCCCCGAACTTCGGCAAAGGATCCATCCATGGCCAAGACCAGCACGACACGCGGCGTACACCCTTCCCTCGCCACACCGTCCGACCTCGGCGCCAACGCCACCCACGACATCGCGGCCGCCCTGAACGGGCTGCTGGCCGATGTCTTCGCCCTCTATCTGAAGACCAAGAACTTCCACTGGCACATGAGCGGGCCGCATTTCCGCGACTATCATCTGATGCTCGATGAGCAATCCGACCAGATCTTCGCCATGACGGACGTGCTGGCCGAGCGGGTGCGCAAGCTGGGACAGCTGACGCTGCACTCCATCGGCGAGATATCGCGCAATCAGCGGATTGCCGACAATGACGCGCCCTATGTCACGCCGCAGGACATGCTGGCCGAACTGCGCGAGGACAACGGCGCCCTGGCCAAGCGGATGCGCGAGGCGCACGGCATGATCGACGAAAAGGACGACGTGGCCACGGCCAGCCTGCTGGAGGTGTTCATCGACGAGACCGAGCGGCGCAGCTGGTTCCTGTACGAGGCGAGCCACGCGGGCCCGCACCCGACCTAGGCATCCGCGGCCGGTTAACCAGACGGGATTGCCGAAGCCATGCACGGCAGCCAGGGAGAGCGAGCATGAGCGAGAGCGCCCGCCACATCGTTTGCCCCGCTTGCGGCACCGTCAACCGGGTCCGGGCCGACCGGCCCGCGGCCGAGGCCAAATGCGGCCATTGCCATCAGCCGCTGTTCCCGGGCAAGCCGGTCAGCGTGGACGCGGCCGGTTTCGAGCGTCATGTCGCGCGCAACGACATTCCCGTCGTCGTCGATTTCTGGGCGGCTTGGTGCGGTCCCTGCAAGGCCATGGCCCCCGCCTTCGAGCGTGCGGCCGCCGAGCTGGCGCCGGACTTCCGGCTGCTGAAGGTGGATTCCGACGAACAGCAGGCGCTCGCCGCGCGCTACGCGATCCGCAGCATTCCCACGCTGATGCTGTTCGCCGCCGGCCAGCCGGTAGCGCGCAGCGCCGGGGCGATGGATACGCGCGGGATCGTGTCCTGGGTCCGGGCCAACGCGGCCAGGATTCGCACGGCTGAAACATAGCGGGGCGTCGTGGTTTTCCGGCCCGGAAGGCGCCATAGTCCGAGTAGCGGTGGAGCCGCACGCGAAAGCGGCAAGGAGGAAGCATGCGACGTGTCGCGAACAGCATCCTGTGGACCGAAGCCCTGGCGATGATGGCGCGGGCCGAGCGGCTGCATGACGAGTTCTTTCGCCCGACCTCGGCCGGCTGGGCGCCGCCGATCGATGTCCTGGAAACCGAGACCGGGCTGCACGTGATCGTGGCGCTGCCCGGGGTACGGCCCGGTGACGTGGAGATCGCCATCGGCGCCGGAGAACTGATCGTGATGGGCACGCGGTCCTGGCCCAACATCCAGGCCGCCGCGCGGGTGCATCGCCTCGAACTGCCGCATGGGCGGTTCGAGCGCCGTCTGCGGCTGCCCCCGGGCGGCTACCAGCTGGCCGGGAAGACCATGGCGGATGGCTGCCTGTCTCTCGTCTTGAAGAAGCTCGCGTGATGGACGCCCCCAACAATCACCCGGACAATCCCCCCGGCAATCCAACCTGGCAACCAACCGGACAGCCCCCTGGCCGGCGGCGATCCGAACCAGCCGCTGATCCTGATCCCGCTGCGCGGCGCGGTGCTGTTCCCGCGGATGGTGATGCCGCTGGCGCTGGACCGCCCGCCGGAAGCCGCCGCGCTGCAGGAGGCGGCACGCTCCGGCCTGCCCATCGCCGTGGTGCAGCAGCGCGACCCCGAGACCGAGACACCCCGGCTAAGCGACCTGCACGCCACCGGCACCGAAGCGCGCCTGCTGCGCTATTTCACCGGGCGGGACGGCGCGCACAACGCCATCATCCAGGGGATCGGCCGGGTGCGCCCGGTCGCCATGCCGGATGGCTCGCCCTATGCCCGCGTCGCGGTCGAGCGGATTGCCGAGCCGGCCGATCGCGGGCCGGAGATCGACGCGCGTTTCCACCAGCTGCGCGAACGCGCCCTGGAAACGCTGCACCTGCTCGATCAGATGCCGTCCGAAGTGGCGACCATGGTCCAGTCGATCGAGGAGCCCGGCGCGCTGGCGGATCTGGTTGCCGGATTGATGGATCTGAAGCCGGCGGAAAAGCAGGAGGTGCTGGACACCATCGACCTGCGCGCGCGGCTCGACATGGTGCTGTGGCGCCTCGCCTACCGGCTGGAAGTGCTCCGCCTGTCGCAGGATATCGGCAAGCGCACCCAGGCGACGATGGAAGGCCGCCAGCGGGAGTTCATGCTGCGCGAGCAGCTGAAGACCATCCAGAAGGAGCTCGGCGACGCCGATGAGGCGGCGCCGGAGGTCGAGGATCTGCGCCGCGCGCTGGAGGAGGCGGGCATGCCGCCGGACGTGGCCGCCCAGGCCCGGCGCGAATTGCGCCGGCTGGAGCGGATGCCGGAGGGCGCCGGCGAAGCCGGCATGGTCCGCAGCTACCTGGAATGGCTGACGGAATTGCCCTGGCGCATTCCGGAGGCACCGCCGATCGATATCGCGGCCGCGCGCGCGGTACTGGACACGGACCATTTCGATCTGGAGAAGATCAAGCGCCGCATCCTGGAGTTCCTGGCGGTCCGCAAGCTCAACCCCGAGGGCAAGGGACCGATCCTGTGCTTCGTCGGGCCGCCGGGCGTGGGCAAGACCTCGCTCGGCCAGTCCATCGCCCGCGCCACGGGGCGGAAATTCGCCCGCGTCAGCCTGGGCGGGGTGCATGACGAGGCGGAGATCCGCGGCCATCGGCGGACCTATATCGGCGCGCTGCCGGGCATCATCCTGCAGGCCATTCGCCGGGTGGGCGCGCGCGACTGCGTGATGATGCTGGACGAGATCGACAAGCTCGGCGGCGGCGGCTTCCAGGGCGATCCGGCCTCGGCGCTGCTGGAAGTGCTGGACCCCGAGCAGAACGCCAGCTTCCGCGACGCCTATCTCGGCGTGCCGTTCGACCTCAGCAAGGTGGTGTTCATCGCCACCGCGAACGTGCTGGACACCATTCCCGGACCGCTGCGCGACCGCATGGAGATCGTCCAGCTCTCCGGCTACACCGTCGAGGAGAAGGTGGCGATCGCGCGGCTGCATCTCATCCCCCGCCAGCTCGCGCAGAATGGCCTGCAGGCAGCGCAGGTCGAGCTCGACGACGCCGCATTGAACCTGGTCATCGACGGCTATACCCGCGAGGCCGGCGTGCGCAACCTGGAACGCGAGATCGGCGCGGTGTTCCGCAGCGTCGCGGTGCGCATCGCCGAGGGCGCGTCGGGGCCGGTGCCGATCGGCGTGGACCAGGTCATCGCCACCCTGGGGCCGCCGCGCTTCGAGGCGGAGCTGGCGCAGCGCGAGGCGATCCCGGGCGTGGCCACCGGGCTGGCCTGGACGCCGGTCGGCGGCGATATCCTGTTCATCGAAGCCAGCCGGGTGCCCGGCAGCGGCAAGCTGATCCTGACCGGGCAGCTCGGCGACGTAATGAAAGAGAGCGCGCAGGCCGCGCTCAGCCTGGCGAAGATCGATGCGGAGAAGCTGGGCGTCGATCCCGATATCTTCGCCCGCAGCGATCTGCACGTGCATGTGCCCGCCGGCGCCACGCCCAAGGACGGGCCTTCGGCCGGGGTGGCGATGTTCGTCGCGCTGAGCTCCCTGCTGACCGGGCGCAGCGTGCCGCCGACGCTGGCGATGACCGGCGAGATCAGCCTGCGCGGCCTGGTGCTGCCGGTGGGCGGCATTCGCGAAAAGATCGTCGCCGCCGACCGCGCCGGCATTCGCACCGTCATGCTGCCGGCCCGCAATCGCCGCGACTACGACGACATTCCGGCCAGCACGCGGGAGCGGTTGAAATTCGTCTGGCTAGAAACCGTCGATGACGCCATCGCCGCGGCGCTGGGCCCGGCGGCCGGCGCGCAGACGCAGCCAGCGGGCGGCTGAGCCGGAAGGCTCACTCGTCCCGCCGCTCTCCGGTGATGCCGGTATGCGATGGCGGGTCGCTCGCGGGGAAGCTGTCCTCCTCGTCCTGGTCCAGCCGCCGCTCCCGCTCGGTGACGCGGCTGGCTTCCAGTTCGATCTCGCGCGCCTGCGCCCAGAAGGCGTCGCTCTGCCCCTCCGGTCGGCCAGCCGCGAGCCAGAGGAAATAGGCCCGTTCCCGGATACGCTGTTCGAGCGATGGCTTGGCTTCCATGGCGGGTTCCCCGCGATTTCAGGCCGCGTGCTTTTTCACCCAGGCCACATATTGGTCCATCCAGCCCTGCAGAAAGGCGTTGCTGCCGGCGCCGATATTGCCGGCGTCGTCGAACAGCGCGGCCGTGGCATGGATGAACGCCTCGGGCTGGCCCATTGTCGGCACGTCCAGATAGGCCAGGATGTTGCGCAGATGCTGCTGGGCGAGCGCCGTGCCGATGACGCCGACGGAAGTGCCCAGCACGCCTGCGGGCTTGCCCTTCCAGGCGTTCTGGCCATAGGGGCGCGAAGCATGGTCGATGGCGTTCTTCAGCACGCCGGGGACCGAGCGGTTGTATTCAGGCGTGACGAACAGCAGACCCTGCGCCGCGGCGATCTCCGCCTTCAGGCGCTTGACGGGCGCGGCCTGCTTCGCGTCGTCGTCCTGGTCATAGAGCGGCAGATCGCTGATCTGCAGCGGCTCGAACGAAAACTCGGCCGGCCCCAGCCGGACGATCGCACTGGCCAGCCTGCGGTTGAATGAATCGCGACGAAGGCTGCCGACAACGACGGCAATGTTGTACTGGCTCATGGCTGTCCTCTGTCAGAGCGACGGCGCTGGCTGCCGTGCCGCTCGATTTCCGGGATGGCAAGGCATCTGGAAGCTATCCAACCGCGACGCGACATTCAAGGCTTTCGCACCCCCCGGAACCGGCGCCATCCACCAAAGTCCCGTGCCGGTTTCCACCACGGCCTGGACCGGTCAGGCGCCGAAGACCGTTCCTTCCTTGCGATACATCTCGCGAATGACCCGCAGCACGACGGCAAGCTCGGGCGACTTGTCGCCCTTGCGCACGCTCATGATGATCGGGGAGACGGCTCCCGGCTCGTCGAGCGGGCGATAGACGACATTGTCGCGGCGAAACCGCTCGACCGAGGCCGGCACCAGGCAGACCCCGCTTTCGGCCGCAACCAGGCCGAGCGCCGTCTGCAGTTCCCGCACCTCATGCACCCTGGGCGGTTTCAGGCCGTGGTCCCGGTACAGCGCCAGCACCTGGTCCGCATAGCTCGGCCTGGGCGTCTTCGGATAGACGATCAGGGTATCCTGGGCGAGCTCCTCCAGCTTCAGCGATCCGGTCCGCGCCGATAACGGATGCAACAATGGCAGCGCCGCGCTGAGCCTTTCGTTGCGCAGCAATGTCCGTTCGATCGCGGGGTCGCTGTACCTGGATCCGGCCGAAGCCGACATCGATGCGGCCCTCCTTCAGCGCCGCCATCTGCTCCAGCGACGCGAGCTCCAGCAGCACGATCTCCACATTCGGGCGCGCCGCGCGATAGCGGCGGATCACCTCCGGCAGCCGGCCGTAGAGCGTGGAGGCGACGAAGCCGATGCTGAGCCGCGCCCGCTCGACATCCTGCAGCCGGCGCATCATCGCCTGCATCTCGTCCACCCGGTCCAACACCTGCAAGGCCTGCTCCAGCAGCAGCCGGCCGGCATCGGTCAGGCGCACCGGCCGGCTGCCGCGCTCGATCAGCGTGACGCCCAGCTCGTCCTCGAGGTGCTGGATCTGGCGGCTGAGCGGCGGCTGGGCGATGTGCAGCTTTTCGGCGGCGCGGGTGAAGTTCCGCTCCTGCGCCACGGCGACGAAATAGCGGAGCTGGCGGAGTTCCAGAGCGATACCTCCCGGGTATTGTTCCGACCAATTTAGTCTTGGACGGCCGGTTCTGGATAGGGCCTTGTCGCCCCACGCAATAAGCCGACGCCAACGGCAAGCGGCACAGCCCAGGAGGGATCAGATGCTCGACACTGTCCAACATACCATCGACACGGCGCTGGAAGACGACCCCGCAACCGGTGTCCACCACGTCGCCCGCGACATCTTCACCGATCCCAGGCTGTTCGAACTCGAGATGAAGTATATTTTCGAGGGAAACTGGATCTACCTGGCGCATGAAAGCCAGATCCCGAACAACAACGACTACTTCACCACCACCATGGGCCGCCAGCCCATCTTCATCGCCCGCAACCGCAACGGCGAGCTGAACGCCTTCATCAATGCCTGCAGCCATCGCGGCGCCATGCTGTGCCGCCACAAGCGGGCGAACAAATCCACCTTCACCTGCCCCTTCCATGGCTGGACGTTCAACAACTCCGGCAAGCTGCTGAAGGTCAAGGACCCCGAGGGGGCCGGCTACCCGGAAGGTTTCAACAAGAACGGCTCGCATGACCTGACCCGGGTCGCCCGCTTCGCATCCTATCGCGGCTTCCTGTTCGGCAGCCTGAACCCGGATGTCCTGCCGCTCGCCGAGCATCTCGGCGAGGCGGCGAAGATCATCGACATGATCGTGGACCAGTCGCCGGATGGGCTGGAAGTGCTGCGCGGTTCCTCCACCTATGTCTATGACGGCAACTGGAAGCTGCAGACCGAGAACGGCGCCGACGGCTATCACGTCAGCGCGGTGCACTGGAACTACGCGGCGACCACCGGACGGCGCAAGGAAGCCGAGCAGGTGGACAATGTCCGCGCCATGAGCGCGGGCGGCTGGGCCAAGCAGGGCGGCGGCTTCTACTCCTTCGAGCACGGCCACCTGCTGCTCTGGTCCAACTGGGCGAACCCCGAGGACCGGCCGAACTGGGAGCGGCGGGACGAGCTGACGGCGCGCTTCGGCCAGGCGCAGGCGGACTGGATGGTCCAGCGCTCACGCAATCTGTGCCTCTATCCCAACGTCTACCTGATGGACCAGTTCAGCTCGCAGATCCGCACCTACCGGCCGATCGCCGTGGATAAGACCGAGGTCACGATCTACTGCATCGCGCCGAAGGGCGAGGCGCCCGAGGCGCGCGCGCACCGCATCCGCCAGTACGAGGATTTCTTCAACGCCAGCGGCATGGCGACGCCAGACGATCTGGAGGAATTCCGCGCCTGCCAGATGGCGTATCTCGGCAGCGCTGCGCGCTGGAACGACATGTGCCGCGGGGCGACGCACTGGATCGAGGGCGCCGACGCGGCGGCCGAGACCATCGGCCTGAAGCCGCTGATGAGCGGCGTGCGCACCGAGGACGAAGGCCTGTTCGGCATCCAGCATAAATACTGGCAGGACACGATGCAGCACGCGCTGGCCGCCGAGGCGAACCCCGCCAAGCCGACCCTCAAGGCGTAGGAGAACAGCGATGTCGGTCACGATTGAAATCACCGCCGCGCCTCGCGTTCTCTCGCTCGAGGAGGTGTGCCAGTTCCTGTACCGCGAGGCGCGCTTCCTGGACGACAAGGACTGGGACGCCTGGCTCGCGCTCTACGCGCCCGACGTGGAGTTCTGGATGCCGTGCTGGGACGATGACGACCGGCTGGTCGACAACCCGCAGACGGACGTCTCGCTGATCTGGTACGGCCACAAGGGCGGACTGGAGGATCGGGTGTTCCGCATCCGCACCGAGCGGTCGAGCGCCACCAGCCTGCCCGAGCCGCGGACCTCGCACAACATCAGCAATGTGGAGATCCTGGAGCAGGGCGGCGGCGAATGCCGGCTGCGCTTCAACTGGGTGACCTTCAGCTACCGCTACAAGACGGTGGACACGTATTTCGGCACCTCGTTCTACACGCTGGACACCACCGGCGCGCAGCCGCTGATCAAGAACAAGAAGATCGTGCTGAAGAACGACTACATCCATCACGTCGTCGACATCTATCAGATCTGATTTCCACCGGATCCGGATTCGACGGGAAGCGAGGGACAATCCATGGCATACAGCATCGCACTCAACTTCGAGGACGGGGTCACCCGCTTCATCGAAAGCCGCCCGGGCGAAACCGTCGCGGACGCGTCGTACCGCCTCGGCATCAACATTCCGCTCGACTGCCGGGACGGCGCCTGCGGCACCTGCAAATGCCGCGTCGAATCGGGCGAATATGACGGCGGCGACTATATCGAGGACGCGCTGACCGAGGCGGAAGCCGCCGAGGGCCTGGCGCTCGCGTGCCAGATGCGGCCGAAGACCGACCTGGTGATCGACATCGCCGCGTCCTCCGAAGTCTGCAAGACCCGGGGGCAGAATTTCCAGGCCACGCTGCGATCGGTGGACCGGCTGTCGGACAGCACCATCGCCTTCTCGTTGCAGGGCATGGGCCCGCTCGCCTTCCTGCCCGGGCAGTATGTCAATGTCCTGGTCCCCGGCACGGACCAGCGGCGGTCATATTCCTTCAGCTCGACCCCGGGCGCGGACGCAGTTTCGTTCCTGGTTCGCGACATCCCGCGCGGGGTGATGAGCAGCTTCCTGCGGGAAGGTGCTGCACCGGGCACGAAGATGGAGTTCATCGGCCCCTCCGGCAGCTTCTATCTGCGCGAGATCAAGCGCCCGTTGCTGTTCCTCGCCGGCGGCACCGGCCTCGCGCCGTTCCTGTCGATGCTCGGCCGGCTGGCGGAGACCGGCAGCCCGCAGCCGGTGCATCTGGTCTACGGCGTCACCAACGACGCCGACCTGGTCGGGGTGGACCAGCTGGAGGCATTCGCCGCCCGCATCCCGAACTTCACCTTCGCCTGCTGCGTCGCCGCGGAGGGCTCCGCCTATCCGCGCAAGGGCTATGTCACCCGCCATATCGAGCCGGGCCACCTGAACGGCGGCGAGGTGGACATCTATCTCTGCGGCCCGCCGGCGATGGTGGACGCGGTGCGCGCCTGGCTCGACGAACAGGGCGTGAACCCGGCGAATTTCTACTACGAGAAATTCGCGCCGAGCGGCGCGGTCACCGCGATCGGCGAAACCCACCGGTCGGCGGCCTAGAGAGATGCTCTCCCCTTCCCGCTTCGCCGGCAAGATCGCCGTGGTCACCGGCGCGGCGCAGGGCATCGGGCGCGGCGTGGCGCTGCGCATCGCCCGCGAGGGCGGCAGTATCGCGCTGGTCGATCGCTCCGGGCTGATCGAGGATGTCCAGCGCGAGGCCGAGGCCGCCGGCGCGGCCGCGATCGCCATCAACGCCGATCTTGAAACCTTTGCCGGCGCCACCGCCGCGATGGACCGCGCACGGGACCGTTTCGGCCGCATCGACGTGCTGGTGAACAATGTCGGCGGCACGATCTGGGCCAAGCCCTATGCGGAATACGCCGAGGCGGAGATCGAGGCGGAAATCCGCCGCTCGCTGTTCCCCACGCTGTGGTGCTGCCGCGCCGCGCTGCCGGGGATGCTGGGCCAGGGCGGCGGCGTGATCGTCAACGTCTCCTCCGTCGCCACGCGCGGCGTCAACCGCGTGCCCTACGCGGCGGCCAAGGGCGGCGTGAACGCGATCACCGCCTCGCTGGCGATGGAATATGCCGGGCACGGCATCCGAGTCTGCGCCGTGGCACCCGGCGGCACCGAGGCTCCGCCGCGGCGCATTCCGCGCAACGCCGCGGCGCCCAGCGCGCAAGAGACGCAGTGGTACCAGCAGATCATCGACCAGACGGTCTCGTCCAGCCTGATGAAACGCTACGGAACCATCGAGGAACAGGTCGCGGCGATCCTGTTCCTGGCCTCGGACGAGGCTTCGTACATCACCGGCGTCACGTTGCCCGTCGCCGGCGGCGACCTTGGGTGACCGCCGGCGGCGACCTTGGGTAAAGCGTCGCCCAAGGCGACCTTGGCTGAAATTTCCCTCCACAGAAACGACAAGGAAGAGACAATGAGCGACTCTCTGGTAAACACGCCCGAAGTGCAGAACCTGCTGACCCGCGTGGCCGGCCTCGATCACGACAACGGCGATCAGCGGCTGAAGCGCATCGTGCACCGGGTCGTCACCGACCTGTTTCGCACGATCGAGGACCTCGACGTCCAGCCGGACGAGTTCTGGTCGGCGATGGGCTACCTGACCTCGGTCGGCCAGGCGAACGAGTTCGGCCTGCTGGTGGCCGGCCTCGGTCTGGAGGCCTTCCTCGACCAGCGCCTGGACGAGGCGGAGCGCAAGGCCGGCATCGAGGGCGGCACGCCGCGCACGATCGAAGGCCCGCTCTACGTCGCTGGCGCGCCGCTGTCGCGCGGCGAGGCGCGGCTGGACGACGGCAGCGAGCAGGGTGAGGTGCTGTTCATGAGCGGCCAGGTGCGCGACGCGAACGGCAAGCCGATCCCCGGCGCCGTCGTCGATGTCTGGCATGCGAATACGCTCGGCGGCTATTCGTTCTTCGATCCCACCCAGCCGAAATACAATCTGCGCCGCCGCATCGAGACCGACGCCGAAGGGCGCTACCGCTTCCGCTCACTGATGCCCTCGGGCTATGGCTGCCCGCCGGATGGCCCGACGCAGAAGCTGCTCAACCCGCTCGGCCGGCACGGCCGCCGCCCCGCGCATATCCATTTCTTCATCACCGCGCCGGGCTGCAGCAAGCTGACGACGCAGATCAACATCGACGGCGACGCCTATCTGCATGACGACTTCGCCTTCGCCACGCGCGACGAGCTGATCCCCGCAGTGCGGCACCAGACCGATCCGGCGGCGATCCGGGCGCATGGCCTGAACGCTCCCTTCGCCGAAATCAACTTCGACTTCGTCCTGCATCGCGAAACCGCCACCGCGCCGAACACGGTGGTCCACCGCGCGCGCGCCGAAGCGGCCTGAGACCCGGCGGCGGCGCCTGCCGGCGCCGCCGCCCTTTCGATGGAGACCTGGATGCCCGACTCTCTTCCCCCCATCCCGCACGACCTGGCGCGCGACCTCGCAGTCGCGGAGCTGCGCAGCGCCATCGTCGACGTGCCGACGGTGCGCAAGCACAAGCTGTCGCAGACCTCGGTCACGGCGCAGAACTACGTCATCGTCCGGGTTCGCCTGGCCAATGGCGTCGAAGGCATCGGCGAGGCGGCCACGCTCGGCGGTCCGCGCTGGAGCGAGGAGAGTGTCGAGGCGATGAAGGCCAATATCGACACCTATCTCGCCCCGGCCCTGCTGGGCGCGCGCGCCGATCATTTCGAGGCGGCCGGCATCCGCCTGGACCAGGCGGCCAAGCGCAACAATGCCGCCAAGGCCGCGATCGAAACAGCGCTGTTCGATGCCGTCGGCAAGACCGTCGGCCTGCCCGCCGCTGCCCTGCTCGGCGGCGCGGTGCGCGACCGCTTCCCGGTGCTATGGACGCTGGCCTCCGGCGATCCCGCGCAGGAGATCGAGGAGGCCGAGCGCAAGCTCGCGGCCCGGCTGCACCGCACCTTCAAGATAAAGATCGGCGCGCAGTCGCCGGAGGCCGACATGGCCAGGATGCGCCGCCTGGCCGGCGCGCTGGAAGGAAGGGCCGAGCTGATCGTCGACGCCAACCAAGCCTGGGACGAGACGGTGGCGGTGCGCTGCCTGCCGCAGCTGGCGGAGATGGGCGTGACGCTGGTGGAACAGCCGGTGCCGGCATGGAACATCGCCGCCCTGGCCCGGCTGCGCGCCCGCCCCGGCACGCCGCCGATCCTGGCGGATGAATGCGTGTTCGATGCGCATGACATGCTGCAGGTGGCCCAGGCCGGCGCGGCGGATGCCGTCTCGCTCAAGCTGGTCAAGCATGGCGGCCTGCTGGGCCTGCGCAAGGTGGCGGCGGTGGCGCAGGCCGCGGGCATCGGCCTCTATGGCGGCTGCCTGCTGGAAAGCTCGGTGGGCGCGGCCGCGCATCTGCAGGTCTTCGCCACGCTGCGCGAGCTGGCCTGGGGCTGCGAGCATTTCGGGCCGCAGATCCTGACCCAGGACCTGGTCACCGAACCGCTGCGCTTCGAGGAATTCCACGTCCACCTGCCGCCCGGTCCCGGCATCGGCGTGGTGCTCGACGAAGACAAGCTTCGCCACTTCACCAGGGATTGAGAGAACGATGTTGTACTGCGTCAGAATGGATGTCCGCCCGCCCTTCGGCATCGACCCGCAGCTGTTCGACAAGCTGAAGGCCGACGAGAAGGCGCGAGCGCAGGAGCTGCAACGCGCCGGCAAATGGCCGCATCTGTGGCGCATCGCCGGACAGTACTCGAACATCAGCGTGTTCGACGTCGCCGATCACGACGAGTTGCACGCGCTGCTGTCCTCGCTGCCGCTGTTCCCCTTCATGCAGATCGAAGTCACCGCCCTCGCGCGCCATCCCTCCGCGATCGCCTAAACCGCCGCACTTACTCCGCGGCGGGCCGCCGGCGCTTTGCCGGCGGCCGGCTAGGACGTCTTGTCCGTGTCCGGCAGGCGCTGGGGCGCCCGCGAGGCTTCGTTATGCGCCCTGGTGATCTTCTGCAGCGCCGCCACGAAGGCCCGCCGCTCGTCCGGCTTCAGCGGCGCCAGCAGATCCGTCTGCACCCGCCGCACCGCTTCCTCCGAGCGCGCCAGCAGCGCCTGCCCCGCGGCCGTCAGCGACAGGCGGCGGGCCCGCCGGTCGTCCGGGTCGGCGGCGCGCAGCAGCAGGCCGCGCGCTTCCAGCGCCGCGCACAGCCGCGCGGCGTTGGAACGGTCGACCGCGGCCAGGCCGGCCAGCGTGATCTGGTCCGCCCCGGGTTCGGCCTCCGCCGCCTTCAGCAGCGCATACTGCATCGGGGTCAGCTCGAACTCGGCGCAATGCGCAAGGAACAGCGCCACCGCGATCTGATGGCTGCGGCGGAGCAGGTGGGCGGGCTTGTCGTACGGATCGAATCGTCCCATGCGCCAAGATCTACTAGGCTGGCTCGCCGACCGCCAGGGTGACCTTGCGGACACCCTCGATATCGCCTTCCAGCCGCGAGCGCGGCGGCCAGGCCGCCGCCGATAACGCCGGGTGCGATCCGTGCGGGGTGTGTTTGTGGCATCTGGCGGATCCTCCCCATCGCAGGCTGTTCGATGCCAGCTGTCGTCGGTGACGATCGCCATACTGACGATCAGTATAGCGATAGTCACATGTTCGTGAATTTCCTGGACAGGCCGGCCGCGGCAGAAGCGTAAGGAAGCGCCTGCGGAGACGCGAAATCGGCGCGCGCCGTCGCCGATGCGCCGCGCCACCCGGTGCGGAAAAAGCTCCGATGTGTCATGCGGCACCGGCATGGCCTTGCGTCTGGATTCCGTTCCGCACCCGCCGCATCCATCTTACCGCACGTAACACGCCGCCCCGGCCGGGCCGGCGATATAGCTGCCGCCAGATTCCGGGATGGGGGTTATCTCCTTGCCCACACTGGAAATTTGTCCGATCCGCCCGGCGTGGCCGGGCATGGCCGCACGGCATGGATCGTTCCGGTTGCCACCATTTCCGTGTATGACACGGTAATCCGCAGCGCCGATCACGCGGGATTCCGGCTAGGCGGCCAAGGTTGATCCCTTCCGGAAAGGGTTCTACAGACTTCGCCGCGATGCGACGCCTTGCGATGCAGCTTTTCGGCATCCCGTGCAGCCGCAGCGGCGTTGAAAAGCTCAGGCAATGAATCACCATCACAAAGCTGACCGCCATCGGCGCGATGCGGCGCTTCGCGTGCCGGTCATCGCAGGTCGTCGCGATTATTCGCGCCGCCGCGCCGGAGCGGCGAAGCCACCGGCCCGGCCGGCCGAGGCCGCTGAAGCGGCCCGCCGGCAAGCGGCCCACGCACGCCTAGTGGATTGCAGCATGCCGCCATCGGCGCGGGGGGCCGCATGATTCTGCCGGATTGGCGGGCCTGGGTTTTCTCGTTCCGCTGCTTCGCCGCGGCCGTGCTGGCGATGTACATCGCGTTCTCCGCCGATCTGCCGCGGCCCTACTGGGCCATGGCCTCGGTCTATATCGCCTCGCAGCCCTTGTCCGGGGCAACACGCTCGAAGGCGCTGTACCGGCTGATAGGCACGCTGCTGGGCGCCGCCTCCACGATCGTGCTGGTGCCCAATCTGGTGAACGCGCCCGTGCTGCTGTCGCTGGCGATGGCCGCCTGGGTCGGCTGCTGCCTGTATTTCTCGATGCTGGACCGCACGCCGCGCAGCTATGTCTTCCTGCTGGCCGGGTACACGGCGGCGATCATCGGCCTGCCCTCGGTCGCCGATCCCGGACAGATCTTCGACACGGCGATCGCCCGCGTGCAGGAAATCGGGTTGGGGATCGTCTGCGCGACGGTAGTGCATTCGCTGTTCTTCCCGAACCCGGTCGGCCCGGTGGTCGCCGCGCGCATCGGCGAATCGCTGCGCCTGGTCGAACGCTGGGCCGCCGCCGCCCTGGCGGGCCAGACGGACGCGACGGAAGTGCTCGAGAATCGCCGGCGCATCGCCGCCGTCGCGAGCGAGCTCGACATGCTCGACAACTATCTGAGCTGGGACCCCACCCAGCGCGTCGGCGCCGGGGGCGCGGTGCCGCTGTTCCGCTGGCGCCTACTGCTGCTGATGCCGGTCGTCTCCTCCATCCGCGACCGGGTGCATGCGCTGCGCCAGGCAGCCCCCCTGCCGCCCGGCCTGCAGCAGCTGCTGCAGGCCGCCCGCGACTGGCTGCGCGCGGACGACGCGGAGCTGGAGGCCGGCGGCGCCGCGCTGCGCCGGCAGATCGATGCGGTGGAAACGAAGCTGGATGCGGGCGCCGACTGGACCCATATCCTGACCGCGAGCCTGCTGCTGCGGCTGCGCGATCTGACCCAGCTCTGGCAGGACGGCAGGCAGATCGAGCGGCAGGTGCGCGAGTCCGGCCGCTTCCAGGCCAGGATGACCTATCCCAGCGATGCAGAGGCCAGCACCCATCGCCTGGTCGATCACGGCATGGCGATCTGGTCGGGCCTGGCCGTCAGCGTCGCCATGCTGGTGTGCTGCGCGCTCTGGATCTATGGCAGCTGGGATGACGGCGCGGTGGCGGCGGAGATGGTCGCCGTGTCCTGCTGCCTGTTCGCGACGCTGGACAATCCCGCGCCGATGATCGTCGTCTTCTTGAAATGCACGGTGGTGGCCCTGCTGATGGACGTGGTGCTGCTGTTCGCGGTGCTGCCGCTGGTGCATGATTTCCCCATGCTGATGCTCGTGCTGGCGCCGCCTTTCCTGATATGCGGCGCATTCATAGCGGTTCCGGCCCTGGCCTTTCCCGCCATGGCGATCACCCTCAACGGCGCGACGCTGCTGAGCCTGCAGAGCGCCTACGACGCCGATTTCCCGACTTTTGTCAACGCCGGCATCGCCTCGGTGATCGGCATGGCGATCGCCGCGGTGGTGACCGCCATCGTCCGCTCGGTCGGAGCGGAATGGAGCACGCGGCGCCTGCTGCGCCAGGCCTGGGCGGCGCTGGCGGTCGCGGCGCTGCGCCGGGGCCAGCAGGACCGCGGGGTCTTCGCGGCGCGCATGCTGGACCGGCTCAGTCAGCTAATGCCGCGGCTGGCGGCGGCCGACCCCGATCGGGACACGACGGCGTCCGGGCTGATGTACGATCTGCGGGTCGGGTTGAACATCGTCGATCTCCGGCGCGCGCGCCACGCGCTGCCGCCAGCGGCCCGCTCGGCGATCGACGCCATGCTGGACCGGCTCGCGCTGCATTTCCGCGGCCGCGCCGCCGGCCGGCCGGGCGATCCGGCGCCGCTGCTGGCCAGCATCGATGCGGCGCTGGCGCAGATCGCAGCACTGGCGGATAGCGCCGCGCGGCGCGACGCGCTGCTGGGTCTCGTCGGCGTGCGCTGCTCGATGTGGCCGGATGCGGCGCCGTACCGGCCGGACCAGCTGGCGGTGGGACAGGAAGAGGACGTGCAAGCGGCATGATCGGTGAAATGAGCCTCGGGGGCGTCCTGGTCCCGTCCCTGTTGATCTGGGGGCTGATCGCCTTCGCGCTGAACCAGCTGCTCCGGCGGGTGCTGTCGGCGATCGGCTTCTATCGCCTGGTCTGGCACCGCGCCCTGTTCGATACCGCCCTGTTCGTCATCCTGTTGGCCGGCGTCGTCGGCGTTTCCTCCAGCTATCTAGAGCCCTGAAAATGAAACTGCTTGGCCGTTTTTTTCTGACCCTGGCCGTCGTCGCGATCGCGGCCGTCGCCGGCTCTCAGGTCTGGTCCTATTACATGAACGAGCCGTGGACCCGCGACGGCAGGGTGCGGGCCGACGTCGTGGGACTCGCGCCCGACGTGTCCGGCCCGGTAAGCGAGGTCCTGGTGCATGACAACCAGATGGTCAAGCGCGGCGACGTACTGCTCCGCGTCGATCCCGCGCGCTTCCAGCTGGCGCTGCTGCTGGCGGATGCCGTGGTGAAAAGCCGGCAGGCGGCGATGGAGGAAGCCCTGCGCGAGGCGCAGCGCTACCGGTCGCTGACCAATGCCTCGGTCAGCCAGGAGAAGCAGCAGCAGACCCAAAGTCTCGCCGAGCAATCCGTGGCCGCCTACCAGCAGGCGGCGGCCGATCGCGGGGTGGCGCAGCTCAACCTCGACCGCTCGACGCTGCGGGCGACGGTGGACGGGATCGTCACCAATTTCGACCTGCGGCCCGGCGACTATGTCACCGCCGGCCACCCGGTGCTCGCGCTCATCGATACCGACAGCCTGCACATCGACGGGTATTTCGAGGAGACGAAGCTGCCCCGGATCCATGTTGGCGATTCCGCCCATGTGCAGCTTATGGGAGAGGACCGCTGGCTGGCGGGCCGTGTGGAAAGCATCGCCGGCGGGATCGAGGACCGTGACCGCACGTCCGGCAGCAGCCTGCTCGCCAATGTCAACCCGACCTTCAACTGGGTTCGCCTGGCGCAGCGCGTGCCGGTGCGCATCGTGCTGGACCAGGCGACGGACGACATGCGGCTGATCGCCGGACGGACCGCGACAGTACGGATCGACAAGGAGGGTCAGCCCGAAAAGGCGGGACAGATCGGCAAGGCGGATAGTAGCGCGACCGGCCCTGCCTCGCTGAGCTACTGGCTGTCGGGCGCCTGGGACAGCGCCTGGCGGCGGATACGGTCGATTTCGAGCCTTGCCGGGGGAACCGCCTGATCCGCGGGCAGCCCGGCGGCCGCCTTCAACGGATGAACAGCAGCGAGAACCAGGTAAAATACGACAGCACGAACCCGGCGGCCATCAGGTCCGTCATCCACCGGTTGAACCGCATCGGAATGGGTGATTCGCCGGCGCCGGCCAGTTGCCGGACGATTTCCTCTACCCGGCGATGCGCTTCCACCATGTAGCGGCGGAATGTGAAGATGCCGACGAAGGCCAGGATATGCAGCAGCAGAAAGATGATCTGCACGCCATAGACAAGGGCGAACCCCGCAAGCGCCGGGCGATAGGCGCCCATGGCGACGAAGACGACGACCAGGGCGAAGCTGAAGGTCAGGAAGAAGCTGAACCAGTTGATGAACTGGACGATGTTGGCCCGCAGATGGGCATTGATCTCCCGATACTCCATGTGGAGAAGATGGGGGCAAAGAAGATCGGGGCCGGCAGCCATCAGGTCGATGATTCCGATCGAACCATGTTCGTCGCCCAGCACAGCCCGATGGTGGCCCCCTTCATGAACGGCAGCAGCACCAGGCACAGGATGAGCGTGGCCGGCAGCCAGATCGCGCTCTGCACCCAGATCGGCGGCTCATAGGCGCGATCGCTCCACATGAACAGCGGCACCAGGATATGTCCGGCGATGATGATCGTCAGATAGGGCGGGAAATCGTCGGACGGGAAGATCCGGCTGTCCAGGCCGCAGACCTCGCAACCCGGGCGTATCTTCAGGTAGCCGCGCAACAGGCGGCCCTCGCCGCAATTGGGACAGCGAAGGCAAAGACCGCGCTTCACCCCTGTCCAGATCGATTTCTCATCGGCCACGATACTCTCCTACCAGTCCTGCAACATGTAGCACCTCGCCCGCGAATGGGGCCAGAGACGCGCCTACTGGCTGGGCTTCGGATTTTGCGGCTGTGGCTGGGTTTGCGGCTGGGGCTGGGGCTGGGGCTGCGGATCGATCTGCACCGTCGCGGTCTGGCCGGCCGCCAGCACCACCCCGGGCGGGATCTCGTCCAGGTGGATGCGGACCGGGATGCGTTGCGCCAGCCGGACCCAGGTGAACACCGGATTGACCGTCGCCAGCCCGCCGCTGCCGGGCTGGGCGTTGTCCACGGTGATGCCGTGCGCGATGTCATCGACATGGCCACGCAGCACCTGGTCGAACCCCATCAGCTTGATGCGCACCGGGTCTCCGACATGGATGCGCTGCAGCGCCGTCTCCTCGAAATACCCGTCCACCCAGAATGAGTCGGCATTGACGATGGAGATCTTCCGTTCGCCCACATCGGCGTAATCGCCGAGCTGCCACAGCAGGTTGGTGACCCAGCCATTCACCGGCGAGACGATCCGGGTGCGCTCCAGATCGACCTTCGCCTTCGCCAGGTTGGCGACGGCCTGGTTGTAGGCCGCCGTCGCCGCGAGCGCCTGGGCCGTATAGGTCTGCTGCTCCTCGGCCGAGGTCGAGAGCGTGGTCAGCTGCTCGCGCCGCTTGGCCATGGCGATCTTGTTGTCCATCTCGAACTTCGCCTGCTCGACCTGCGCCTGCGCCGAGGCGACGGCGATCGCGTAGGTCTTGGGGTCGATGACCATCAGCTCCTCGCCCTTGCGGACGAACTGGTTGTCCTTGACCGGCATCTCGACGATCGTGCCGGCGACCTCCGGCGCGATGATCACGGTGTAGGCGCGCACGCGCCCGTCCCGCGTCCAGGGCGCGCCCATATAGGCCTCCCATGCCTCCCAGGCGACCGCCGCCGCCGCCAGGAGCGCGAGCAGGGTCAGCAGTATCGGCACGATGCGATCATGGCGCGGCCGGCTGGCCAGCCAGCCGGCGCGCGCCCCCGCCGTGTCGGCCGCGTCACGCCGCAGATCGATGTTGCCCTGCTCGGCCTTCAGATCGGACATGGGAGACCTCGTGCAGCTGTCAGAAGGACAATGGTACCGGGCGGCATCGCATAAAAGCCCCGCCCCCGCCCTGGTCCCTGTCCCCTGCGACGTCTGTCAGCCCCGGCGATGGCGCGCATGCGGATCTCAGCTGCCGATGACGAGCACGATGGAAGACAGCACGATTACGTAGATCGCGGCCATGAACAGCGCCGGATGCCAGACCCGGCGCAGCAGTCCCACGCGATTGGCCGCCCGGCGCAGCACGAGGGTGACGAGCCACGCCAGCAGCAGCATCGGTGCGAGGGGGGAGATATAGACGCCGAAGATGTCGAGCTCGGTGAACCTCATTCGTCCGCCTCGGCGAGGAAATAGGCCGAATGCGCTTCCAGGGCGTCCGCCAGGGCGTGCACGGCCGCGCGGGCGCGCAGCCTCGCCCCGCCATCCTCGCCCGGCGCCTGGGCGGCCAGGTCCTCGTCCAGCTTTTGCAGATCGCGGATGATCTCCGCGTGGCGCCCCTCGGCCAGATCCTCCAGCGATATCCGCAGTTGCAGCGAGATCCCCAGCGGCTCGGCCACATGGCGCAGCAATATGATGCACGACCCGACCGCCAGCGCCGCCACCAGCCGCGCGCGCTGTATCGGCTCCGCCTGCTCCGGCATGGCGGCAAGCCGGCGGTAGATGCGCGCTTCCCATCTTTCCCGCGAGGGGAGACGGCGCCGCGTCACCAGGTCGCGCGTCTCGGCCAGCGTCGCCGCCAGCAGGCGGCGGGCACGCATGTCCGCCGGCACGGGCGGGATCAGGCGCATGGCTGCGACCGAGGCAACGCCGCCCACCACCATGCCGAGCACGGTGTTGTAGAATGTGTCGGGGTTGTACTGGATGACGTTGGTCGGGGCCAGGATCGGCATGAAGTTGAACAGGGTCGGGGTCAGCAGCGGCGCCAGACGCGGCAGCGTCGACAACGCGCCGAGCGGAATCAGGTTCAGCGCCAGCATCGCGGCGAGACCCGCGAAACTCTCGTGCCCGGGCAACAGGACGAATTTGGTGATGCCGGGGGGGATGGCGCCGAGGACCGTGCCCAGCGCGAAATAGAGCGCGCTCCGATACGCCCGCTCCTGCTGCGGCGAGAGCAGCGCCACGCTGACGAAGGCGAAAACGATGGCGCCCTGCCCGCCCGGCCACGCGGTCACGATCCAGAACACCTCGATCGCGACGATGGTGATCAACACGCGCACCCCGCTGACCAGATGCGGCAGCAGATCCTGCCCGCCGACCCACAAAGGGTAATCGCGCACCAGGCGCGCGCGGCGCGGGGCGAGCAGCAGCACCAGGCAGTTGGCGGCGGCGGCCAGGCCACGCAGCCCCGCCGCCAGCCGGTCCGCGATCAGCCGGATCGAGGGATCCTCCGTGGGCATGGCGGCGAGCGAGCGGGAAGCCGCCTCGCAGATCTCCCGGGCCGCGACCGGATCGTTGCTCCAGGAACCTGCCGGCCCCGCGGCCGACAGGATCCTCACCGCATCCGGGGACAGCGCCTCCAGGACGCGGCCGGCATCGCGCCGGGCCACGTCGCCCGGCAGATGCAGGAAATGGGTGGCGATCGTGCGCCATTCGGAAAGTGCCGCGAAGATGCCGTTCACGCCGGCCCACAGCGTTTGCCTGCGATCCAGCAGATCGGCGTCCTCGCCGAACGCGGTGTCGATCGGCGGGCCGAGCCCGGTGGTGCGGCGGATCAGGTCGCGCCGCGCCGGCCGGGTGTCCGGCGCCCCCGGGCCGGCGGCGCGCAAGGTCGCCAAGATGCCGGCGGCGGCCGCTTGCGCCAGGTCGGCAATCTGTTGCGAGAGCTGCCGGCGCGCGCGGCCAAGATCCGTCCCGGCCATGACCATCGTGCCGCAGGCGATGCCGATGACGGTCTCGGACGTGCGGGCGATCGCGATATCGAAGACCTGGTTGGGTGCATCGATGGCGCCGCTGAAGATGATCGCCGCGGTGTAGCCCGCCAGCGCCGCCCCGTAGGAGGCGAAATTGCTGAGCATGGAGGACGCGAACCCACAGAACCCGCCCCAGACCGCCAGCCCGAGCAGGAAACCGTAGCGGTTTTGTGGGAATGCCGCCGTCAGCAGCACCACGAACACCGCTCCCGTCAGCGTGCCGATCAGGCGAAACGCGGCCTTGCGCCGGGACGCCCCCAGCGTCGGCTGGCACACGATGGCCGCCGAGGTGCCCGCCCAGTACCGGCTCATCCAGTTGAAGATAGAATGACAGCCACAGCGCCAGGCTAACCGCCGCTGTCAGCCGCAGCCCGAAGACCACGCCGGGCGCCAGCGCCGTGACCCCACGCCCGACGGCCGCAGCCAAATCGCTGCGCATCGGTGGCGCGATCGGTCCCTGGCTTGCGGACATCGTTGCCTTTCACGCCTCGATCGTCACCCGGAGGGAACCGAATGACCCTAGCGTGCGGCAGGCGACATAATCAACGCAAGAAACCAATCCGCCGGTGGTGCGATTGCCCATGCTGCGACAGTCCAGCGCTTCCGGTGCCGCCGCTGGCACCGGAGCTGCCGGCAGGCAGGGTGGCCGGTCAGGCCGCCTTGCGGAAGGTGCGGGGAATCCCGGCCTTCGGCAACTGGCCGTTCAGCGGCTCGGCCGGCAGGCCGGCATGCAGGATGCGGCGCGCCTCGAACAGCTTCTCGAGGTCGATGCCGGTGGAGAAGCCCATGCTCTCCAGCATGAACACCAGGTCCTCGGTCACCACGTTGCCCGACGCGCCCGGCGCATAGGGGCAGCCGCCGAGGCCGGCGATGCAGCTGTCGAACATGCGCACGCCTTCCTCCAGCCCTGCCAGCGCGTTGGCGATGCCAAGGCCGCAGGTGTCGTGCAGGTGCAGGCCGGCCAGCTTGTCGCCGATCTCGGCGCGGACGGCGCGGACGACTTCCTTGATCATCGCCGGATGGCCGTAGCCGACGGTGTCGGCCAGCATGATCTGGTCGACGCCGGCCTCCGCCAGGCCGACGGCGACGCGCACCACGTCCGCAGTCGGCACCAGCCCGTCGATCGAGCAGCCGAAGGCGGTGGAGCAGCCGGCGATCACCGGCATCCGGCGCTCCTGCGCCTTGATCCAGGCGACGATGCCGCGCACCTCGGCGATCGATTCCGCCGGCGTGCGGTTGAGGTTGGCGCGGCTATGGCCCTCGCTGACGGAGACGGGGATGCTGACCTTGTGCGCACCGGTGTTGTAAGCGTTCTGGGCGCCGCGCAGGTTCGGGATCAGCGCCTGGATAACGGTGCCGTGCGCGATCACTTCCGGCAGCGCCAGCGAGCGTTCGACGATGTCGCGGGTATCGGCGAGTTGGGGGATCACCCGCGGCGGCACGAAGCTGCCGACCTCGATCTCCGGCACGCCGGCGGCGGCGATGGAGGCGATCCAGGCTACCTTGTCATCGGTGGTCATCCGGGTCTTGGCGATCTGCAGCCCGTCGCGCGGGCCGACCTCGCAGATGGTGACGTGTTCGCTCATGGCTGGGTACCTCGAAGGAAAGAGTGGACCGGAAAGAACGGGGCCGGTGGAACTCTGGGGCGGTGTAACTCTGGGGCGGTGGAACTTTGGGGGATGGATGCGCACTTGTGTCGATAGGGCCGGGCGCGGGATGGACGATATGCCCGCTAAGGTGAAACGCTCCGCATCCGCGCGCAAGGGAGGGGCCATCGCCCGATGCGCAGCGCCCAATGCGCAAGGCTGGGCGGGATGGCCGAAGAAACGAGATTGCCAGAAGCAGAACGACGCTCTATTGCCGCGGGCCGGCATTGCCCCATTTATGCTGCTTTGCACAATCCGACCGGAATTCGCCTGAAGGGACCAGACGATGATACCGCGTCCGCCGCCAGCCTCCCTGTTGCCGTGCCTCGTGCTGCTGGCCGGCATCCTGTTCGCGGCCGCACCGGCTGGCGCGCAGATGCCGGCGGGGCCACCGGCGGTGGGGATCATCCGGGTGGAGAAACGGGCGATCACCGAGACCGAGGAATTCGTCGGCCGCATCCAGTCGGTCTACCGGGTGGACCTGACGGCGCGGGTCACCGCCTTCCTGCAGGAGAAGCTGTTCACCGAAGGCGCGGAGGTAAAGGCCGGCGACCTGCTGTACCGGCTGGAACGCGGCCCGTTCGAGGCCGCGGTGGCGCAGCAGCAGGCGACGGTGGCGCAGAACGCGGCGCTGCTCGGCAACGCGACCATCCAGCTCAACCGCGCCCAGACGCTGCTCAGCACGCCGGCCGGGCAGCGCTCGAACGTCGATGACGCCAAGGCGCAGCAGGCCTCCCTGGCGGCGCAGCTGGCTTCCGCCCAGGCGCAATTGCGCAACGCCCAGATCAACCTCGACTACACCGAGATCCGCGCGCCGATAGACGGCAAGATCGGCCTCACCACCTACAGCGTGGGCAATGTCGTCTCCCCCTCCTCCGGGGCGCTGGCGCGGATCGTCAGCCAGGACCCGATGAACGTGCTGTTCCCGATGGCGGTGCGCAGCGTGATCGCGCTGAACAAGCGCTACGCCGACCGCGGCGGCCTGTCGGCGGTGGCGATCCGCCTGCGCCTGCCCGACGGCACCACCTACGACCAGGCCGGCACCATCGACTTCACCGACCCGTCCGTGGCCATCAGCACCGACACGATCACGCTGCGCGCCAAGATTGCCAACCCCGTGCGAACCCCCGCCACGAAGGGCGCATCGACGCTGCGCACGCTGACGGACGGGGAGTTCGTCGGCGTGACCGTGGCCGGGATCGAGCCGGTGGAGGCGCTGGCGGTGCCGCGCGCGGCGGTGCTGTCGGACCAGCAGGGCAGCTACGTCTATGTCATCGACAAGGACAACAAGGCCGAACAGCGCAGGATCCAGTTGAGCCAGTCGACGCCCGAGCTCGCCGTGGTCGCCTCGGGCCTGTCGGAGGGGGAGATGGTGGTGCTGGACGGCATCCAGCGCGTCCGCCCCGGCGCCGCGGTCACCCCGGGCCCGGCCAGCCCGCCCCCCGGCTGGACGTCGGCGCAGGGACCGTCGCCGGCCGCCGGCTCCGCCAGCGCCGCCAAGCCATAGAACGGAACCGCACCCGATGAGCCATAGCCCATGATCTCCTCGGTCTTCGTCGATCGTCCAAGGCTGGCGATTGTCATCGCCGTGATCATGACGCTGGCGGGCGCGCTGTCGATGCTGCGCATCCCCGTGGCGCAGTTCCCGCCGATCGTGCCGCCGCAGGTGCAGGTCAGCGCCACCTTCCCGGGCGCCTCCGCCGCCGTCGTCGAAAGCACCGTCGCCCAGCCGCTGGAAGCGGCGATCGTCGGCGTGGACCACATGATCTACATGAAGTCCAACAGCGGCAACGATGGCAGCTACGGCCTGACCGTCAGCTTCGACATCGGCAGCAACGCCGACATCGACACCGTGAACGTCAACAACCGAGTGCAGACCGCGCTGGCCAAGCTGCCGCCGGAAGTGCAGCGCGGCGGCGTGACGGTGCAGAAGCGCTCCTCCGCCATCCTCGCCTTCGTGCAGTTCTATGCCGAGGACAACAAGTTCGACCCGCTGTTCATCAGCAATTACGTCACGCTGAACGTGCTGGACCGGCTGTCGCGCACGCCCGGCGTCGGCCAGGCGCTGCTGTTCGGGCGGCTCGACTATTCCATGCGGATCTGGTTCGACATCGACCGGCTGAACGCCGTCAGCCTGGTGCCGTCCGACATCATCACGGCGATCCAGCAGCAGAACGTACAGGCTCCGGTCGGGCGCATCGGCGCGCGGCCGACGCCGAACACCACGCAGTTCCAGCTCAACGTGCAGACCCAGGGCCGCCTGTCCACGCCCGAGCAATTCGGCGACATCGTCGTGCGCGCCAATCCGGACGGCTCGGTGCTGCGCGTGCGCGACCTGGCGCGGGTCGAGCTCGGAGCGGCCAACATGGACGCGGAAAGCCGGCTGAACGGCAATCCGGCCGTCTCCATCGGCATCTACCTCTCGCCCGACGCGAATGCGGTATCCACCTCGGCCCAGGTGCAGAAGGCGCTGGACGAACTGGGCAAGCGCTTCCCGCCCGGCCTGAAGTCGCAAATCTTCTACGACAGCTCCAGCTTCGTCTCCGACACCATCGACACGGTGCTGCACACGCTGGTCGAGGCCTTCCTGCTGGTCGTGCTCGTGGTGTTCCTGTTCATGGGCAATATCCGCGCGACGGTGATCCCGACGATCGCCGTGCCGGTCAGCCTGATCACCACCTTCGCGGTGCTGCTGGCGCTCGGCTATTCGGCCAACACGATCTCCCTGCTGGCGCTGGTGCTGGCGATCGGCATCGTCGTGGATGACGCCATCGTCGTGGTAGAGAATGTCGAGCGGGTGATGGAGGAAGAGCCGGACCTGCCGCCGAAGGACGCCACCAAGAAGGCGATGAAGCAGATCACCGGCCCGGTCATCGCCATCACTCTGGTGCTGCTGTCGGTGTTCGTGCCGATCGGCGTCATCCCCGGCATTTCCGGCCAGCTGTTCCGCCAGTTCGCGGTGACCATCTCCGTCGCCACCGTCATTTCCGCATTCAACGCGCTGACCCTGTCACCCGCCCTTTGCGGCGTGTTCCTGCGCCACGAGGGCCCCAAGCGCGGGGTCATGGGCTATGTGCTGCGCGGCATCAACGGCGCGCGCGACGGCTATGCGCGGATCGTCCAGCGCCTGGTGCGGGTGGCCGTGCTCGGCGTCGTGGTCATCGCCGCCTGCGGTGTCGGCATCTACGGACTCGGCCGGATCACGCCGACCGGCTTCCTGCCGGAAGAGGACCAGGGCGTGTTCTTCGTCTCGGTCCAGCTGCCCGACGGCGCGTCGGTCGCGCGCACCCGCGCCGTGGTGCAGCAGGTCGAGGGGATCCTGCGGCCCATGCCGCAGATCGACCGGGTGCTGGCGATCGTCGGCTTCTCCCTGCTCGATGGCGGCAACCAGCCGAACTCCGCCTTCCTGGTGGGCAAGCTGAAGCCCTTCGCCGACCGGCAGGCGGTGACCGACCGGGTGCAGGCGGTGATCGGGCGGGTGTTCGGCGCGGCGCAGCAGATCCGCTCGGCCTCGGTGTTCCCGTTCAACCTGCCGCCGATCATCGGCCTATCCACCTCGGGCGGGTTCGAGTTCCAGTTGGAGAATCTCGAAGGCCAGGACCCGGCCTCCATGGGCAGCGTCGCATTCGGCCTGGTCGCCGCGGGCAACCGCGACCCGAGGCTGACGCGCGTGTTCTCCACCTTCAGCCCGACCAACCCGTCGGTCTATCTGGATATCGACCGCGAGAAGGCGCAGGCGCTCGGCCTGTCGGTGCTGGACGTGTTCACCGCGCTGCAGGCCACGCTCGGCGGCTACTATGTCAACGACTTCAACCTGTTCGGCCGCACCTGGCAGGTGAACATCCAGGGCAACGAGACCGACCGCACCGACATCCCGGAGATCTTCAAGATCTTCGTGCGCAACAAGACCGGCACCATGGTGCCGTTGCGCGCCATCGCCGATATACGCATCGTGGTCGGGCCGCAGGTGATCAGCCGGTTCAACAACTACCGCTCGGTGACCATCAACGGCGGCCCGGCACCCGGCGTCTCGTCGGGCACCGCGCTGACGGCGATGGCCGAGGTGGCAGCAAACACCATGCCGCCGGGCTATGCCTATGAATGGTCCGGCACCGCCTACCAGGAGCTGGCCGCGGCCGGGCAGACCGGCCTGATCCTGGGGCTGGCGGTGCTGTTCGCCTATCTGTTCCTGGTCGGGCTGTACGAAAGCTGGATGATCCCGGTGCCGGTGCTGCTGTCGGTCACCGTCGGCGTGCTCGGCTCGTACGGGGGCATCCTGATCTCCGGCCTGCCGCTCGATCTCTACGGTCAGATCGGCCTGGTGGTGCTGATCGCGCTGGCGGCGAAGAACGGCATCCTGATCGTCGAATTCGCCAAGGAGCAGCGCGAGGCCGGACTGCCGATCCGCGAGGCCGCCGCGGCGGGCGCGAAGATGCGGTTCCGCGCGGTGATGATGACATCGATCGCCTTCATCCTCGGCCTGATCCCGCTGGTCTGGGCGGAGGGAGCGGCGATGCTGAGCCGGCGCGCCGTGGGCACGGCGGTGTTCGCCGGCATGATCGTCGCCAGCACGATCGGCATCTTCCTCATTCCCATGCTCTACACGACGTTCCAGGGCATCCGGGAAAGTGCCAAGGAACGCTTCGGCGGGCGGGGCTCCTGGCGCCGGCATTAGCCCGGGCCGACGCTTCCCCTTGGCCAAGCGCGCGCAGAGAGTGCATGCTGACCGCAATCACCGATCCTTCCGGGAGTAAGCCATGAGCAAGTTCGGTCTCGCCCAGCCCGTTCGCCGCGTCGAGGACCCGCGTTTGCTGAAGGGCGCCGGGCGCTACACCGACGACATCACGCTGCCGGGCATGCTGTTCGGCGTGGTGCTGCGCAGCCCGCACGCAGCGGCCACCATCACCGCCATCGATACCGCCGCCGCCAGGGCCATGCCGGGCGTGAAGGCCGTCTACACCAGCGCCGACCTGAAGGCGGACGGCATCGGCGGCCTGCCCTGCGCCGTGCCGATGAAGAACCGCGACGGCACCAACGGCGCCATGCCGCCGCATCCGGTGCTGGCCGACGGCGCGGTGCGCCATGTCGGCGACCCCGTGGCCTTCGTCGTCGCCACTACCGCCAAGGAGGCGCGCGACGCCGCCGAGGCGATCGGCGTCGATTACGACATCCTCTCCGCGACCACCGACCTCGCCACGGCGATCGACGCGGGCGCCGCGCAGGTCTGGCCGAACGTTCCGCACAACACGGTCTTCGACTGGGAGATCGGCGACAAGGCAGCGACCGAGGCAGAGTTCGCCCGGGCCGCGCATGTGACCAGGCTGCGCGTGGTCAACAACCGCATCGTCGTCTCCTCGATGGAGGCGCGGGCGGCGATCGCCGATTACGACGGCGATCGCTGGACGCTGTACACCAACACCCAGGGCGGCTGGCTGCTGAAGGGGCTGATGTCCAGCGCCGTGTTCAAGACCGCGCCGGAGAAATTCCGCATCATCACCCCCGATGTCGGCGGCGGCTTCGGCATGAAGCTGTTCCTGTACGCCGAGCACGTGCTGACCTGCTACGCCGCGCGCAAGCTCGGCCAGCCGGTGAAATGGGCCGCCGAGCGCAGCGAAGCCTTTCTCTGCGACACCCAGGGCCGCGACAACGTGACCTTCGGCGAGATCGCGATGGATGCGAACGGAAAATTCCTGGCGCTGCGCACCCGCAACCTGGCCAACATGGGCGCGTACCTGTCCAACTTCGCGCCGTATATCCCGACCTATGCCGGCACCAGCGTGCTGGCCAGCATCTACGGCTTCAAGGCGATCTACGCCAACGTCATCGGCGTGTTCACCAACACCCCGCCGGTGGACGCCTATCGCGGCGCCGGCCGGCCGGAGGCGAACTACCTGGTGGAGCGGCTGATCGACGCGGCGGCGCGGGAAATCGGGATCGACCGCGTCGAGCTGCGCCGGCGCAACATGGTGCCGTCCTCGGCGATGCCGCACAGCACGCCGATGGGCAAGACCTATGACAGCGGCGAATTCGCCCATGTGCTGGACGCGGCGCTGCAGACCATGGATTTCGCCGGTTTCCCCGCCCGCCGCGCCGCTTCGGCCGCGAAAGGCAGGAAGCGCGGCATCGGGCTGGCCTATTATCTGGAAGCCACCGGCGGGGACGCGACGGAACGGGCGGAAATCCGCTTCGCCGATGACGGCTTCGTCGACGTCTATGTCGGCACCCAGTCCACCGGCCAGGGTCACGAGACCGCCTATGTGCAGCTCACCTCCGACCGGCTGGGCATCGACGGCGACAAGATCCGCATCCGCCAGGGCGACACCGACACCATTCCCACCGGCGGCGGCACCGGGGGGGCGCGCAGCCTGTATTCCGAGGGCCAGGCGATCCTGCTCACCGCCGCCAGCGTGATCGAGAAGGGCAGGAAGGCCGCGTCCGAGGCGCTGGAAGCCGCCCCTGCCGACATTGTGTTCGAGGATGGCCGCTTCTCCATCACCGGCACCGATCGCGGGATGGATATCCTGACGCTGGCCGCCACGCAGCGGAAGAAGGCCGCTGCCGGCGCGGACGTGACCGTGCTGGACGCGGCGGAAATCGCCAATATCGACAACCACACCTTCCCGAACGGCTGCCATATCGCCGAAATCGAGGTCGATCCGGATACCGGGCATATCGACATCCTGCGCTACAGCGTCACCGACGACGTCGGCAAGGCGGTCAACCCGATGATCGTCGCCGGCCAGGTGCATGGCGGCGTGGCGCAGGGGATCGGGCAGGCGATGATGGAGCGCACGGCGTTCGACCCGTCCTCGGGCCAGCTGCTCTCGGGCAGCTTCATGGACTACCAGCTGCCCCGCGCCGACGACCTGCCGGACATCGAGGTGGCGCTGATCGAGGTTCCCTGCGGCACCAACCCGCTGGGCGTGAAGGGCGCGGGGGAAGCCGGTGCGGTCGGCAGCCCGCCGGCGCTGATGAACGCGCTGCTGGATGCCCTGGCCGATAGCGGCATCACCCAGCTGGACATGCCGGCAACGCCGGAAGTAGTCTGGCGGGCCCTGGCCGAAGCCGCCTAAGCCCCCCTCCCGCTCCCGCACCCCTTCCCTCTCCCGCTTGCGAGAGAGGGTGCCGAGCCAGGCGAGGCAGGTGAGGGCCAAGCTCTCCGTTGCCTCCAGACCCGCATGATGGCAGTTTGCCGCCGACGGATTTGCCCAACGGATGCACATGGGGACGGGTACGCAATGGCGATAAACAAGATCTATCCGGATGCCACGACGGCGCTGGCCGACGTGCTGAAGGACGGCATGACCATCATGGCCGGCGGCTTCGGCCTGTGTGGCATTCCCTCGGCGCTGATCGAGGCGATCAAGCTGTCCGGCGTGAAGGACCTCACCTGCATCTCCAACAATGCCGGCATCGACGACGCCGGCCTCGGGCTGCTGCTGCAGACCCGCCAGATCCGCAAGATGATCAGCTCCTATGTCGGGGAGAACGCCACCTTCGCCAAGCAGTACCTGGCCGGCGAGCTGGAGATCGAGTTCAACCCGCAGGGCACGCTGGCCGAGCGCATCCGCGCCGGCGGCGCCGGGATACCCGGCTTCTACACCGCCACCGGCGTCGGCACCGCGATCGCCGAGGGCAAGGAGGCCAAGGTGTTCAACGGCCGCACCTACATCCTGGAGACCGGCCTGTTCGCCGACCTGGCCATCGTGCATGCCTACAAGGCCGATCCCGAGGGCAATCTGGTCTATCACGAGACCGCGCGGAACTTTAACCCGATCATGGCCACGGCCGCGAAGATGACGGTGGCCGAGGTCGAGGAGCTGGTGCCGATGGGCGCGCTGAACGGCGACCACATCGTCACGCCTGGAATTTTCGTCAAGCGCATCGTCAAGCTGGACCACGTGGACAAACGCATCGAGCAGCGCACCGTGCGCAAGCGCGAAGCGGCCTGAGCGGCGGCAGCGAAGCCCGAGCATCCAACAGCTATCAGGAGAGACAGGCATGCCCTGGACACGCGATCAAATGGCCGCCCGCGCGGCCCGCGAAATTCAAGACGGCTTCTACGTCAATCTCGGCATCGGCATCCCGACGCTGGTGGCCAACCACATCCCGCCGGGCATCGACGTGCAGCTGCACAGCGAGAACGGCATGCTCGGCATCGGGCCGTTCCCGTATGAGGGCGAAGAAGACCCCGACCTCATCAACGCCGGCAAGCAGACCGTGACCGCCCTGCCCTCGACCAGCTTCGTGGACAGCGCGGCCAGCTTCGCGATGGTGCGCGGCGGGCATATCAACATCTCCATCCTCGGCGCGCTTCAGGTGGCCGAGAACGGCGATCTCGCGAACTGGATGATCCCGGGCAAGATGGTCAAGGGCATGGGCGGCGCGATGGACCTGGTCGCCGGCGTGCCGCGCGTGGTGGTGCTGATGGAGCACACCGCCGGCGGCAAGCCGAAGCTGCTGAAGCGCTGCACCCTGCCGCTGACCGGCCAGGGCGTGGTCAGCATGGTGATCACGGAGCTGGGCGTGTTCGACATCCGTCCCGCCGGCCTCGTGCTCGTGGACATCGCGCCGGATGTGAGCGTGTCGGAGATCCGCGAAAAGACCGAGGCCGAGTTCACGGTGGATCCGGCACTGCAGCTGGCTGCCTGACCGGCGCGAACAGCGCCGGCGAGGGGCTGGGCCGGACCCGCACCGGCTCCAGCGGATTGCCCCAGATCGTCTCCCCGGCACGGGCGAGCAGCATCAGATTGGGCTTGATCCAGGTGGAGACGCGCATGCGCGCCTCCGGCGCCAGCGGGCCACCGGTGATGACGATGCTGCGCAGCGCCCGCAGGTCGGGCCGCGGCACGCTGCGCTGAAACGACAGATCCGCCAGCCAGGCGGCGGGCGCGACAAGGACGCTCGCCTGCTCCTCGGCCACTGTCGCCAGCAGCCGATCCGGCCGGCCGGCATGGAAGATTATCGTGGCCCCCACCAGCAGCGCCGCCAGGGCGGGCCAGGACGGGTTGGCGGCCACCAGCACCCGGTCATCCGGGCGGACGTCCTGATGCAGCACCAGCTCCGCCAGCGCCCGCGCCAGCGACGCCCGCGGCCAGAGCCGGCCGATCGCGGTGGCGATGTCGGCGGGCAGACCCAGAGCACCCAGCCCGGCCGGAACCACCGCCAGCGAATCGCGGCTGAACGCCCGCCGCGCCCCATCCACCCCACGCAGCACCAGCGCCTCCCGCTCCCCTGCATGGCGGACGATGCGGCTGGGCGACTCGGGCAGGCCGGCAAACGCGGCAAAAGCCGCCCGGAAGCCGACCGGGTCGGCGGCGGAGAAGCCATGCAGCCCCCCCCATCCCTCCAGCGCCATGCCGCGCGTGGCTCCCAGCCAGTGCAGGAAAGCCCAGGCATTGGTGGTCAGCACGTGCTCGCGCGACGGGGTCCACAGCGTGTCGGCCGCGTTCATGGGTCGATCCTCATGGAGGCCGATCATGAACGCATGGTGGGGATGCGCAAGACACTGGGAGAGTGCCTCTTGATCCCCACGAAGTACCAGGGCTATAAGCCGCCTCCCACCGGTCGGGGCCATAGCTCAGCTGGGAGAGCGCCTGAATGGCATTCAGGAGGTCAGCGGTTCGATCCCGCTTGGCTCCACCAGTGGTTTCCATAGGTTGCTCCCACCTATTGGATGCTCCAGAAAACCAAATCGCTGACAGGCCTGCAAAGGGGCTTCGGGGATCGATCGACATCCCCGGCAGAGCGGCCCTGTTTTTTGGCCACATCGGCCTTTGATCCGAAAACATGGAATTCCCGGTTGGTGTTCGGCACATGCCAGCGTCCGCATGGCCTGCGCCAGGCAGGTCTCATCAGATCACCGCGCCGCCGGGCTTCCGGCTGCATCGCGGACAGGCTGCGGCGGCCGAGACTTCGCGGGACCGCGCTGATAGTCTTTGCGGCATTGCCGAATCTCGGGACAAGGACATCGATCCATGAACGACGCCCGCTATGCCAACGGTGCCGCCTACACTCAGGGCGGCTATGTCCCGATCGACGCTGCAACCATCTCTGTCCTTGACTGGGGCTTTACCCGGTCGGACTGCACCTATGACGTCGTGCACGTGTTTCAGGGCGGTTTCTTCCGGCTCGCCGACCACCTGGACCGCTTCGAGACCTCGATGCGGAAGCGCCGCCTAGCGCCGCCGCACTCCCGCGCCGAGATGGAAGACATCCTGCATCGTGTCGTGGCGCTGACCGGCCTGCAGGATAGCTACGTCGCCATGGTCGCGCTGCGCGGCCGGCCTCGCGTCGGCGGCTCCCGGCGCCCCGCCGACTGCGACAACCATTTTATCGCCTATGCCATTCCCTGGGTGAATGTGATGTCGCCCGAGGTCCAGGCCCGGGGCGGCCATTTGTGGATCGCCAGCACCCCGCGCGTGCCGGACGCTTCCTTCGACCCCACCGTGAAGAACTACATGTGGGGCGACCTCACCTCCGGATTGCTGGAAGCGCACGACCACGGTTTTGACACCGCGGTGCTCTGCGACGCCAATGGCTTTGTGACCGAAGGACCCGGCTTCAATGTCTTTATCGTCAAGGACGGACGGGTCCTGACCCCGGACCGCGGCAGCCTCGGCGGTATCACCCGCCAATCGGTGCTCGATTTATGCGCGGCGTCCGGGATCGAGGCGGCCATCGTCCCGGTCACCCGCGCCATGCTGGAAGATGCCGACGAAATCTTCACGGCCACCACGGCCGGCGGCGTCATGCCCATTTCCCGGCTCAATGACCGCATCCTCGGCAATGACCGGCCCGGCCCCCTGTCCGCCCGCATCAAGGATCTCTATTGGCGGCGCCACGCGGAGGGCTGGCACCGAACGCCTGTGCGCTACGACGCCGTGGCAGCGGCTTAGCCTTTCACGATTGCCGGTTGGACGGCGGCATAGGGGTTCAGGCCAGGTCTCGTAAGCCGGATACGAGAATTGTTACGGATTCGGCCGCATCCCGGCCAGGTGGCCGGACTTGGCCCAAACCCGGCAACCGGCCGGCCCCGCCAAGCCGGCGAATGCCGCGCCGGGCGGCAGCCGCAGCCAGGATTGCTCGACGAAGCGCTCGCCCTGCTCGTCGAACGATCCGGCCAGGACGAGCAGCTCCAGCCCTCCGGGCGCCGGGAACTCCACCCGCGCCCCTGGCGCCCATGCTTCCAGGCGCACGTCCTCGACGGCGTCCCGAAACAGCGGCAGGACGGACACGGACGGTCGGCCAACCGCCGGCGTGAAGGCCCGCCCTGCCGTCGCCACCCGCATTTCTGTCCGGTCGGCCGGGTCGAATTGCCAGAGCTTGACGAAAATGGTGCAGCCGGCGGCCGAGCCGGGCGTATGGCTGGATGTCGGCGGGTTGCGGATATAGCTGCCGGCGGGATAGTCGCCATGCTCGTCCTGAAACACGCCATCCAGTACCAGGAACTCCTCCCCGCCGTCATGGACATGCGGCGAGAAGCGGCTACCTGGCGCATACCGGACGATCGACGTGGCGCGTGCGACCTCGTCACCGACACGATCCAGCATCCGCCGGTGAACACCCGGCATGGGGGATGCCACCCAGTCCAGGCCGGCCGCGTGAACGACGGCCCGACGGCTGAAATCCGCGTTCAGATGCATCGGTGTCCTCCAACGGCTTCGCTGGCGGTTCCAGCGGAGGTGTCCCAGCGGGCGGGTTCGTCATCGCGGTCCACACGCCGCAGGACGCCGCAGATCTATAACATGCGGCCCAGGGACGGTGCGATGAAGGCGGCGGGCCGTACGGTCGACATTCGCTGCGGCTCCGCTTCCGACGATATTGCGGGCCAGCGAGCTTGGCAGCGGCGTCGCGTCTACGCTATACCCCAGTGGATATAGCGGGACCGGGGCACCGGCTCCGACCGCGTCGCGCAGGACGGATCGCGGGTCGGTTCACGCATTCATGCGATCCGGTGTCGACCTGCCTGCGGCGCCATAGAGGGGACGATCATGAGCCCGGCCGAACTGGCAATTGCGATCAGAAGCAGCGTGAATTTCCCATCGGCACCGAGGCCGATGGCAATGCCCTCGGTTGCCCTTGCCCCTGCCCTGGTCACACGCTGTGAACCCGCCCCCCGCCTCCCCTGTTCGGCGACAACGCCATCGCGGCGCACGAAAATCTGGGAATTCAACACCAACCTGCACTGCTCCATCATCGGCACGTGCCTGTCGACACGGGAATTGCGCCAGGTCCTGAAGAAGCTGGGGCTCGCGCCCGCGGAGAGCACGGATCATGAACTGCACGGCACCGCGGTAAATGTGGCCGCGCACCATGACGCCGCCGCGAAGCTGCTCAACAAGGCCCTGGATACTTGCCACAGGCTGCCGATCAGCCAGTTCGCCAAGGCGTCCACGGAGCAGGAAGTCCGGAATCTCTGGCGCGAAGCGGTCCGGCGCGGCGAAATACCCGGCGCCTATTGGGCGACGCCGACGCATCCGGCAACGACAGCGGCCATCATTCGCGAAGCGTTTGGCGAGGTGCACATGCTGTCGCATCTGGTCGGCGCCGCCAATCGCGCGGATATTCGCCGGCTCTGCCAACTGGAATCGGACAAGGCGGACATGGCGGCAAGGCTGGACCGCCAGCAACTTGCCATGCGCGATGCCGTCGTCACGCGCGATGCGCAGATCGAGGAATTGCTCAAGGCGTTGGCCAGGAAGATCGCCGCCGAGCCGTTGGCGGCCGCTGGCTGCGCGACCGAGGAAAATGCCGTCCTGCTCCAGCTCGTCGCCGAGCTGGAGCGGCGGCTGTCCAGGGAGGCAGAGCGGCGCGCCGCTGCGGACGAGAGACTGGCCGCTACCCGTGCCGCCCTCGCCGAGGCGCGCGCCGCGCGGGTCAAGGCCGAACGGGAATGCGAAGCCTGGCGCCGCGACATGGCAGCGATCGAGGGGGCCCTGCTGGCGGCCGGCGACGAAACCCCGGAAACGGGCCCGCACGCGCGCCTGGACGGCCTCGTGCTGCTCTATGTCGGCGGGCGCCCGAACCAGGCCGCCCATCTGCGCGCAGTCGGGGAGCGGCTGGGCGCGACCTTCCTGCACCACGATGGCGGCATCGAAAACCACCCGAACCTGCTGCCCGGGCTGGCGAACCGGGCGGATCTCGTCCTGTTCCCGGTGGACTGCATCAGCCACGACGCTGCCCTGGCCGTTAAATCGCTGTGCCGTCAGGCCGACAAGCGGTTCATTCCGCTGCGCTCGGCCAGCGCAACCTCCCTGCTGGCCGCCCTTCGACGGCCGGAGGTCACCGGCATCGCGTGCCCGGCCGATTGATCAGACCCCGGCCATCGCGCCGGACGCCATCCTTCGCCCCCGGCTGGCGCCCGGGGCTGCACCGGTCAGGTCCGCGTCGATCATGGGGCCCGGAAGCTGAACCGGGACCGTGACCGGTTGCGCTCCTTCGTTATATCCTGTTGGATATTGCGCACCTGATGCTCGCACCATCGCCATGAAAGCTCCCGCCTCATGAATGCGCCATTCGAGCCTTCCCTGCTGACCGGCGGGAAATTCGCCATTGGCCAGCCGGTATCGCGCAAGGAAGATCCCGCCCTGTTGCGCGGGGAAGGCCGCTATACCGACGACCTGAACCGCCCCGGTCAGCTCTATGGCGTGATGGTGCGCAGCCGGATGGCGCATGGCGAACTGCGCTCGATCGATCTGGACGCCGCGGAGGCCGTGTTCGCCGATATCGATCCGCTGCCCGCCGTCACGACCGCCAGCGCCGCTGCGGCGCCGGATGCGCCGTTGCTGCACGCCGAGGCTCCGGGGAATCTCTGCCTGGATTTTCATTACGGAGACAGCGAGAAAGTAGCGACCGCCTTCGCCGCCGCCGCGCATGTCACCGCATTGTCCATCCGCAACAACCGCATCGTCGTCTGCCCGATGGAGCCGCGTTCCGCGATCGGCGAATACGACGCCGGCAGCGACCGGCTGATCCTGCGCCTGGGCTGTCAGGGCGTATTCGGCCAGCGCAATCTGCTCAGCGGCGTTATGGGCGTGCCGGTGGAGAAGCTGCACATCCTGACCGGAAATGTCGGTGGTTCGTTCGGCATGAAGGCTTCCGCCTACCCGGAATATATCTGCCTGCTGCACGCCGCGCGCATTCTGGGACATGCGGTGAAATGGACGGATGAGCGATCGGAAAGCTTTCTGTCCGACAGCCATGGGCGCGATCACGAAATGACCGCCGAGCTTGCACTGGCTTCGGATGGCCGGTTTCTGGCGCTGCGGGTGAGCGGCTACGGCAACCTGGGCGCCTGGCTGAGCAACGCGACAACCATTCCACCAACGCTGAACACCGTGAAGAACATCATCGGCGTCTATGCCACGCCGCTGATCGAGGTGTCGTCCAGATGCATGTTCACCAACACCACGCCGGTCGGAGCCTATCGCGGCGCGGGGCGGCCGGAGGGCAACTACTACATGGAGCGCCTGGTCGAGACCGCGGCGCGCGAGATCGGCATCGACGCCTTGGAGCTGCGCCGGCGCAACCACATCCGCCCCGGGCAGATGCCCTATCAGGCGCCATCCGGAATGGTTTACGACAGCGGCGATTTTCCAACCGTGCTGGAGAAGGCGCTGCAGGAAGCGGACTGGAACGGCTATCCGGCACGCCAGGCCGACAGCCGCTCCCGTGGCCTGATACGCGGCCGGGGCATCGGTCAGTACCTTGAGGTCACGGCGGACGCCGGCAATGAGATGGGCGGCATCCGCTTCGAGCCCGACGGATCTGTCACGATCATCACGGGGACGCTGGATTACGGCCAGGGTCACGCCTCGCCCTTCGCCCGGGTCCTGTGCGACCGGCTCGGGGTTCCGTCCGAGCGGATCAATCTGCTGCAGGGCGATTCCGATCAGCTGGCGGCGGGCGGCGGCACCGGCGGCTCGCGCTCGATCATGCAGAGCGGGGCTGCCATCGTCGAGGCGAGCGGGATCGTCATCGAGCGCGGCAGGCAGATCGCCGCGCATTTCCTGGAAGCGGCGGTGGCCGACATCGAATTCAGCCATGGACGTTTCAGCATCGCCGGAACCGACAGCGGCATCGGCATCATGGCGCTGGCCGAGAGGCTTCGCCAGATCGAAAAATTGCCCGACGACGTGCCGATGACGCTGAATGTCAGCCACATCACCAAGGGGGTGCCATCGGCTTTCCCCAATGGCTGCCATGTGGCCGAAATCGAACTCGATCCGGAGACGGGGGTCGTGACGGTCGTGAGCTACGCGACGGTGAATGATTTCGGCGTGCTGGTGAACCCGATGCTGGTGGAGGGACAGGCGCATGGCGGCATCGTCCAGGGCATCGGCCAGGCGCTGACCGAAATGATGGCCTATGACGAGGACGGACAGTTGATGACCGGTTCCTACATGGACTACGCCTTGCCGCGCGCCTCGGATATCCCGGGATTGGGGTTCGAAAGTCACCCGGTGCCCGCGCGCAGCAATTCGCTCGGCGTCAAAGGCTGTGGTGAGGCCGGATGCGCGGGATCGTTGCCGGCGGTGATGAATGCCGTGGTGGATGCCCTGGGGGAATTCGGCATACGCCATATCGACATGCCGGCGACGCCGCAACGGATCTGGGATGCGATACAGGCCGCGCGCGCGGCCGCTTGATGCGGCGTTCAGGGCCGGGGATGACGAAGTTGACCGAGCGCGTGAGGATTGAGGCGACCGAGCTGGTCCGGGTGCAGCTGTCGCCGGACTGCAAGCGGCTGCTGCTGACGCTGCGTGATCAGGCGGGGCAGAGCATTTCCCTGTCCCTGCCGGCCAACTGCGCGAACGCGATCCTGACGGCCATGCCGCGGCAGATCGACAGCGGCGCCGTCCACCCGCTGGATAGCTGGAACATGACCCGCGCGGAGAACGGCCAGGACTTCTTGCTGACGCTGCGCACACCGGAGGGCCTGGCAATCTCCTTCACCACCAAGCCATGGCAGTTCGAGGCGATGGCGACGATCGCGACCCATGGAGGTGCTTGCCGGCCCCTCGCCCGGAAGCTGCACTGAACGGCGCGGCTTCCCTCCCCGCCCCGCTCCGCCAGCCGGACCGGGAGGCTCATGCGGCGGGCAACTATCCAGGCGTCATATTCGATTGTATATAGCGTGCTGGCGCAGACGATGCGGGAGATCGCGGGCAAACCCGGCCACGCAGCCTGGCGTTGGACGCTGACGCCACGCTTCTGACCAGGCCGCACGATGACGGGCCGAACAGGCAAGGGCCCAACGATCATAAGGGAGAATTCGATATGCAGCATGAAAAGCAGCACTATGTGAACGGATCCTGGGTGGATCCGTTGGAACCTGTCCTGCTCGATGTGATCAATCCCTCCACCGAGGAGGCGTTCACGCAGATCGCCGTCGGCGGCCCGAGGGATGTTGACCGCGCCGTCGCCGCCGCGAAGGCGGCATTCCCCGCTTTCGCCCGCACCTCCCGCAAGGAGCGGCTGGATCTGCTGCGCGCGATCCTGTCGGAATACAACAAGCGTCGCCAGGACATCGCCGCGGCGCTGTCGCAGGAAATGGGCGCCCCGCTGAAATTCGCCCTGGAGCGGCAATCCGCGACCGGCACCGGACATCTCATGCGGATGATCGAGGTGCTGGAAAATTACCAGTTCGAGGAGGTTCAGGGCACGACGCTGATCGCGCGCGAGCCGATCGGCGTGGTCGGGCTGATTACGCCCTGGAACTGGCCGATCAACCAGATCGTCTGCAAGGTCGCGCCGGGGATCGCCGCCGGCTGCACGATGGTGCTGAAGCCGTCCGAGGTCGCTCCGCTGAACGCCATCATCTGGTCGGAGGTGATGCATGCCGCCGGCGTGCCGCAGGGCGTCTACAACATGGTGCAGGGCGAGGGTGCCGTGGTGGGTGCGGCAATGTCGTCGCATCCCGATATCGACATGATGTCGTTCACCGGCTCGACCCGGGCCGGCATCCTGGTTGCGCAGGCAGCGGCGACGACGGTGAAGCGCGTGTCCCAGGAGCTTGGCGGCAAATCGGCCAACATCCTGCTGCCGGATGTGGACTTCCAGACCGCGGTGACCAAGGGCGTGATCGGCATGATGGGCAACAGCGGCCAGTCCTGCAACGCACCGACCCGAATGTTCGTGCCGCTGGACCGGCATGAGGAAGTGAAGGCCATCGCCAGGGCGGCGGCCGAACGCGTCGTGGTCGGCGATGTGAACGACGAACGGTCGCAATTGGGGCCGGTGGTCAGCGAAGTCCAGTTCAACAAGATCCAGCGCCTGATTCAGGCCGGCATCGACGAAGGCGCGGAACTGGTGACCGGCGGCCCCGGCCGGCCGGAGCACCTCAATCGCGGCTATTTCGTCCGCCCCACCGTGTTCGCCGGCGTGCGCAACGACATGACGATCGCGCGCGAGGAGATCTTCGGTCCGGTTCTGTCGATCCTGCCGTACAGGGACGAAGCGGAAGCGATCCGCCTGGCCAACGACACGGTCTACGGTCTGGCGGCCTATGTGCAGTCATCCGACCTGGCGCATGCGCGCCGGGTGGCATCCGAGATGCGCGCCGGCAATGTCCATGTGAACTATCCCGCCGGCGACACGGCCGCACCGTTCGGCGGCTACAAGCAGTCCGGCAATGGCCGTGAATACGGCAAATGGGCGCTCGACGATTTCACCGAGATCAAGGCGGTGATCGGCTACCAGGCCGCGTAGCCGGCGGCCGGTCCACCCCCGCGACCGCGCCTTCGGTCGCGGGGGTCGCGCCGGCAGATCCGTTGCGAAGGAAATCGATGAACACCCGCGGTTTCGCGGGCGTCCGGCGGCGGTCCGGGCAATACGGCACCAGGCCCGGCAGCCTCGGGCTCCAATCGGCCAGAACGCGCACCGGGCGGCCCTCCTCGAGGAAGCGCTCCGTGTGGCCGTTGATCCTGTAGACAAGGCCGAGCCCGTGCAGCGCAGCCTGCACCAGCGCGGCGGAAACTGATGATAAGCCGGCCGCGGATGCCACCTTCTCCATGCACGACCGAGAACGCTGCAACGGGCAGTCGCAGACATCTTCGCGTTACTCGCATCGGCAACGCTGTCCGAAGGGGGAATATCGCATTCGAATGGAGCTCATTCGTGAGGTTCTTGCACTGGAACTCGGCTTCAGGAACACCCCCTATCGGCTCTCTGTCAGCCAGGCTGGACGTGCCTTGCTCGGTCGAGGAGTCACGGCCTGTCGCCTTCATGCATATCCCCAAAACTTCCGGCACCGCCATCACCGCCGGTTTGCAGGCGGCGCTGACACCGGAGGTTGAGATCGGTGGCTTCGATCATTCCCTGTTCGGTTCCTTTCGGAACTTCGATACCCTCGATGACAGCATTCGCCGCCAGATCCATGCGTCGCCGGCCTCGCTGCCGAAACACGCCGATCTGGTCGCGGGGCACCTCGCCTTTTCCACCCTGAGAGCGGCCTACCCGCTGGCGCGATATCTCACCATCCTGCGCGAACCCGTGGCGCGGCTGCTGTCGCACTGGTTGTACTGGCGCCAGTACACGGAGGCGATGCTGGCGCCCTGGGGCGACTGGGCGCAGTGGGTGCGACAGGCGCGCGCGCCGCTTGCGACCTTCCTCAGTGAGCCAACGCTGGCCTGCCAGACCGACAACCTGATGTTGCGGGCATTGTTGTGGCCGCATCCGCTGATTCCCGAGGCTCAGTTCATCGATCCGAGCCACGCGGACCGGCTGGTCCAGCAGGCCATGATGCACCTGATGGAGTTCGACTTTGTCGATGTCGTGGAAAACCGCGCCCTCGGCCATCGGCTGCAGCGCTGGCTCGGCTGGCCGTTCAGCCATGACCAGCATAACGAGACCAGCCAGATTCCGGAGGAGTTTCGCACCCCGCTACATCGCGAGCTCACGCCGGAAGCGCTGGATCTGCTCGATGCCCGGTCGCAACTCGATCTTCGGCTCTGGGCCCCGATCGCGGCCCGCCATGTGCCTGGCCGTGATGTTTCCAGGCTGCGCCAGCAGATGCTGCTCGCCACCGTGGCGCGCCACAGCGTGCTGATGGCCAGCTGACACGGCTGTCCAATCCCACCGTGCCCCCGCGCATGCCGCCCGGGGTTGCCACCGGCTCCCTCGCGTGGCGGAATTCGATCGCCAAGAAGAACGCCCGATAAAATAGAACCCGAGGGGGGAAGCCATGGCCGCATCGCCGGATGGGCTCGAAGCCGATTATGTCGTGGTGGGCGCCGGATCGGCCGGCTGCGTCATCGCCGCGCGGCTTACCGAGGATCCCTCGGTCCGCGTGATCCTGCTGGAAGCCGGCGGCGCCGACACCAATCGTTGGATCCATATCCCGCTCGGCTTCGGCAAGACCTTCGCCGATCCCTCGGTGAACTGGTGCTTCGAGACGGAGCCCGATGCCGGGGCCGGCGGCCGCCGGATCTTCTGGCCGCGGGGCAAGGTGCTGGGCGGCTCCTCCTCGATCAACGGCATGGTCTATATCCGTGGCCAGGCGGAGGATTTCGACCTCTGGCGCCAGCTCGGCAATACCGGCTGGTCGTATGACGACGTGCTGCCGTATTTCCGTCGCGCCGAGCGGCAGACCCATTTCAAGGACGAATGGCACGGCACGGACGGCCCGCTCTGGGTCTCCGACGTCACCGAAAAAGGGCCGATCTGCGAGGCCTTCATCCAGGCCGCGACCGAAGCCGGCCACAAGGTCAACGAGGATTTCAACGGCGCCACCCAGGAAGGCGTCGGCTATCACCAGACCACAACCCATAACGGCCGGCGCTGCTCGACCGCCGTCGCCTATCTGCATCCGGCGATGAAGCGGCCCAATCTGCGGGTCATCACCGGCGCCACCACCGAACGCGTCATCTTCGACGGCAAACGCGCCACCGGCGTCGCCTTCAACCAGCTCGGCACCAGCCGGACCGTGCGGGCGCACCGCGAGGTCATCCTGTGCGGCGGGACCATCGGCTCGCCGCATATCCTGATGCTGTCCGGCGTCGGGCCGGAGGCGCATCTGGCCGCGCACGGCATCACGCCGGTGCATCACCTGCCCGGCGTAGGCCAGGCGCTGCAGGACCACTACTCCGCCTCCATCAAGCTAAAATGCCGCTTCCCGATCACCGTCAACGACGTGATGCAGAGCAACCTGAAAAAGCTGAAGACTGGCCTGCAATATTATCTGTTCCGGCGCGGGGCACTGACCGTGATCACCGCGGAGGTGGCGCTGTTCGCCCGCACCCGGCCGGAGCTGGCGACGCCGGACGTGAAATTCTCCGTCGCCAGCTTCAGCGCCGACCGGCCGCAGGACGGGCTGCATCCCTGGTCCGGCTTCACCCTGCTGGTCTACCAGCTGCGGCCGGAAAGCCGAGGCGAGATCCGGCTGAAATCCGCCGATCCGCTGGCCGCACCGGCCATGCACCCGAACTACCTGGCCACCGAGACCGACCGGCGCACCATCGTCGACGGGTTGAAAATGGGACGCGGGTTTCTGGCGTCGCGGCACATGCAGCCCTTCATCACCAGCGAATACGTGCCGGGCACCGGCGTGCAGACCGACGAACAGCTGCTCGACTACGCCCGCAACACCGGCGGCACGGTGTTCCATCCCACCAGCACCTGCAGGATGGGCATCGACCCGATGGCGGTGGTGGATCCGCAGCTGCGCGTGCACGGGCTGGCCGGGCTGCGCGTCGCCGATGCGTCGGTGATGCCGGCGGTGATCTCCGGCAACACCAATGCCGCCACCATCATGATCGGCGAGAAACTGGCCGACATGCTGCGCGGGGAAATGCGCCAGGCGGCGTAACCAGGCCCGGTGGCAAACCGGCCGCTTGACCCTGGCGGCCGGTTCTGCACCAACTCGCCGCCATGAACGACAGCAATCCCCTCCTGGCTTCCTGGACCACGCCGTTCGGCGTGCCGCCCTTCGACCGCATCCGCGCCGAGCACTTCATCCCCGCCTTCGAGCACGCCATGCGCGTGCATCTGGACGAGGTCGCCGCCATCGCATCGGATCCGACCCCGCCCGGCTTCGCCAATACGATCGAGGCCCTGCAGCGCAGCGGCCGGCTACTGGAGCAGGTACATCAAGTCTTTTCCAACCTCGTCGTCAGCCAGGGCAGCGACGAACTGCAGGCGATCGAGGTCGAGATGTCGCCCAGGCTGGCGCAGCACGCCATGCGCGTGTCGCTGGATCCGGCGCTATTCGATCGCATCGACCGGCTCCACCGCCAGCGCGAGTCGCTGGGGCTGGACGAGGACCAGCTTCGGCTGCTGGAGCGGCAGCATCTCGGCCTGATCCGCAGCGGGGCGGCGCTGGCGCCGGCGGACAAGGCGCGCATGACCGGGATCTCCGAACGCCTCGCGGTGCTGCACACGAGGTTCGGCCAGAACGTGCTGCATGACGAGAAATCGTGGCATCTGCCGCTGGCCGAAGCGGATCTGGAAGGATTGCCGGATTTCGTCCGCGCCGGCGCGCGCCAGGCGGCCGCCGAGCGGGGCATGGACGGCCACATCGTCACCCTCTCCCGCTCGCTGATCGAGCCGTTCCTGACCTTCTCCGCCCGGCGCGATCTGCGCCGGATCGCCTACCAGGCATGGATTGCGCGTGGCGCCAATCCCGGGCCGCATGACAACCGGGAGCTGATCCCGGAAATCCTGGCCTTGCGCGCGGAGCGCGCCCGGCTGCTCGGCTATCCGAGTTTCGCCGCCTTCCGGCTGGCGGACAGCATGGCCGGCACGCCGGAGGCCGCCGAAGCGCTGCTGGCGGAAGTATGGGAACCGGCCAGGCGCAAGGCGGCGGCGGAGCGCGACCGGCTGCTGGCGTTGGCCCAGGCGGAAGGCTTCAACGGCGATCTGGCCCCGTGGGACTGGCGCTACTACGCGGAGAAGCTGCGCCGCGCCGATTACGCGATCGACGAGGGGGAACTGAAGCCCTATTTCGAGCTGGGCAACATCCAGCGCGCCGCCTTCGACACCGCAACCCGCCTGTTCGGCCTGAGCTTCACCCCGCGCCCGGACATTCCGACCTACCACCCGGACGTGGAAGCCTACGAAGTGCAGGACGCGGACGGACATGTCGGCGTGTTCCTCGCCGATCCCTATGCGCGCGCGGACAAGCGGTCCGGCGCGTGGATGAGCAGCTATCGCGACCAGCACAGGCTCGACGAGCCGGTCTCCCCGATCGTCGTCAACAACAATAATTTCGCCCGATCCGAACCGACGCTGCTGAGCTTCGACGATGCGGAGACGCTGTTCCACGAATTCGGCCATGCGCTGCACGGGCTGCTCAGCCAGGTGCGCTACCCCGCCCAGTCCGGCACCTCCGTGCGCCGCGATTTCGTCGAGTTCCCGTCGCAGATCTACGAACACTGGCTGTCGGTGCCGGACACGCTGCGCCGCTACGCGCTGCACCACGAAACCGGGGAGCCGATCCCGGAGGCGCTGATCGCGCGGCTGCTGGCCGCGCGCGGGTTCAACCAGGGCTTCGCCACCGTGGAATACGCCGCCGCCGCGCTGATCGACATGGCGCTGCACAGCCACCCCGAACCCGGCACGATCGAGATCGACCATTTCGAGCAGGCGTTCCTGCAGCGCGTCGGCATGCCCGCGGAGATCGGCATCCGCCACCGCCCGGCGCATTTCCAGCATCTGTTCTCCGGCGGCGGCTATGCCGCCGGCTACTACTCCTATCTCTGGGCGGAGGTGCTGGACGCCGATGGCTATGAGGCGTTCGAGGAGGCGGCCGACCCGTTCGATGCCGCCACCGCGGCGCGGCTGCGCGCGGTGCTCAGTGCCGGCGACACGCAGGACCCGATGCAGCTCTATGTCGGCTTCCGCGGCCGCCCGCCGAGCACTGCGGCCCTGCTGCGCAGCCGCGATCTGGTGCAGGATTGACGCTGACTGTTATTGCCGGACACGCAGTCCCGGTCTGACGGATGCGCCTGTCGGATCGCTGATCGTGCTTGCATGCGCCCGTCCGGCGTCAATCCCAAGCCGGCCGGACGGACGAAGCAAGGACTGGGATCAGACAAGGCGGCGAGTTGCGCATCTCCAGCTTGCTCGATCCCAGCCCCCTTACCGCTCCGGCTGGAACGACACCCGGGCCGCTATAGTCGCGCCGAGCGCAGCCGCAGCGCATTGCCGATCACCGATACCGAGCTCAACGCCATCGCCAGCGCCGCGACGATCGGGCTGAGCAGAATGCCGAGCGAGGGATACAGAACCCCGGCGGCGATCGGGATCCCCGCGGCATTGTAGACGAAGGCCAGCGTCAAATTCTGCCGGATGTTGCGCATCGTCGCGCGGCTGAGCGCGCGGGCCCGCGCGATGCCAGCGAGGTCGCCCTTCACCAGCGTCACCCCCGCGCTCTGGATCGCCACCTCGGTGCCGGTGCCCATGGCGATGCCGACATCGGCTTCCGCCAGCGCCGGTGCGTCGTTCACGCCATCGCCCGCCATCGCCACCACCCTGCCCTCGCCGCGCAGGCGCCGGACGATCCGGTTCTTGTCCTGCGGCAGCACGTCGGCCTCGATATCGGTGATACCGAGCTGGCGCCCCACCGCCTCGGCGGTGGTCCGGTTGTCGCCGGTCAGCATGACGATGCGCACGCCATCCGCCCGCAGGCTGTCGAGCGCCGCCTTCGTCGTCGGCTTGATCGGATCGGCGATGGCGATCACGCCGCCCGCCTTGCCGTCCACCGCCAGGAACAGCGCCGTCGCGCCGTCGCGGCGCAACCCGTCGGCCTGCGCGGCAAGCCCCCCGAGATCGACGCCGAGCTCGTCCATGAGCCTGGCATTGCCGAGCGCCACGGCGCGGCCGCCGACCCGGCCGGTGACGCCCTTGCCGGTGACCGAGGCGAAATCCGTGGGCTCCGCCAGGGACAAGGCGCGGTCGCGTGCCGCGGCCACGATCGCGGCGGCCAGCGGATGCTCGCTCGATCGCTCCAGGCCGGCGGCCAAGGGCAGGATATCCGCCTCCGACCAGTCCGTGGCCGGCAGCACCGCCACCACGCGCGGCCGGCCCTCGGTCAGCGTGCCGGTCTTGTCGACAACCAGCGTATCCACCTTCTCCATGCGTTCCAGCGCCTCGGCGGATTTGATCAGCACGCCGCCTGCGGCCCCCTTGCCGACGCCGACCATGATCGACATCGGCGTCGCCAGCCCAAGCGCGCAGGGGCAGGCGATGATGAGCACCGACACTGCCGCGATCAGCCCGTAGGCCAGCGCCGGCGCCGGACCCCAGACCGCCCAGCCCAGGAACGCCAGCGCCGCCACGGCAATCACCCCCGGCACGAAATACCCCGACACCGTATCCGCCAGGCGCTGGATCGGCGCCCGGCTGCGCTGCGCTTCCGCCACCATGGCGACGATGCGCGCCAGCATGGTGTCGGCGCCGATCTTGTCGGCCCGCATGACCAGGGCGCCGGTGCCGTTCACGGTGCCGCCGATCAAGCTGTCGCCGGCCTGCTTCGGCGCCGGCATCGCCTCCCCGGTCACCATCGACTCGTCGACCGCGCTGCTGCCTTCCAGCACGGCGCCATCCACCGGCACGCCGTCGCCGGGGCGCACCCGCAGCCGGTCGCCGACCACGACCTGCTCCAGCGGGATTTCCTCGTCCTCGCCGTCCGGGCGGATGCGCCGCGCGGTCTTCGGGGCAAGGTTCAGCAGGGCGCGAATGGCCCCGCCGGTCTGCTCGCGCGCGCGCAGTTCCAGCACCTGGCCCAGCAGCACCAGCACGGTGATCGCCGCGGCGGCCTCGAAATACACCGCCACCGCCCCGTCCATGCCGCGGAAACCGGCGGGAAACACGCCGGGCACCACCGTCGCCACCAGGCTGTAGAGATACGCGGCACCGGTGCCGAGCGCGATCAGGCTGAACATGTTCAGGCTGCGATGAACCACCGACGCCCAGGCCCGCTGGAAGAACGGCCAGCCCGCCCACAGCACCACGGGCGTAGCCAAAACGAACTGGACCCAGCCCGACAGGCGCGGGGGGATCAGATGATGCAGGCCGAGCGCCGGGATATGCCCGCCCATCTCCAGCACCATCAGCGGCAGCGTCAGCACCAGGCCGAACCAGAACCGGCGCGTCATGTCGATCAGCTCGGCATTCGGCCCCGCCTCGGCGGTGATGGCGAGCGGTTCCAGCGCCATGCCGCAGATCGGGCAGGCGCCCGGACCTTCCTGGCGGATCTCCGGATGCATCGGGCAGGTGAAGATCGTCCCCGCGGGCGTCGGCGGCGCCGCCGCCGGGGCCGGTGCGGGGTTCAGGTAGGCCCCGGGATCGGCGATGAACTTCTCCCGGCAACGCGCCGAGCAGAAATGGAACATCCGGTGGTCATGCTCATGGCGATGCTTCGAGGTCGCCGGATCGACCTTCATGCCGCAGACGGGATCGATCACCCGCGCATCCGCGGCGCCCCCCTCCGCCGCCGGCGGATGCGCATGATGACAATGCGCATGGGCAGTCCCGGTCTCCGTCATTACGATGCTCCATGGTTATGACCCGATCGCCGCGATCACCGGATGACAGAACGGCGGCCCCAGGCTATATACCCCCCATGGGTATATTATCAAGAGGCGGTGTCCATGAATGACGCGACGAGGAAGGCCGTGGTGACGCGCCTCAGGCGCATCGAGGGCCAGGTTGGCGGATTGACGCGCATGGTCGAGGAGGACCGCTACTGCGTCGACGTGCTGACGCAGATCAGCGCGGTCCGCGCCGCGCTGCACAAGGTGGAGGAGCAGGTGCTGCGCGATCACGTGTCCCACTGCGTCGCCGATGCGTTCACCGCCGGCGATCTGGACGACCAGCGCCGCAAGGTCGATGAGCTGATTGCGACGCTGGCGCGGATGACGCGGTAATGGGCCGCCCACACCCTTTCGCGGCGCCCCGCTCCCGGTGGAACACATGACCCCGATCATCCCGCTCTGGCTGATCAACACGCTGTCCTTCGCGACCGTGTTCTCGGTGATGACGTCGATCGGCACCACCATCACGCCCGGGCGGTTCTTCGCGCATATCCGCACGCCCGCGCTGCTGCTCCGCGGCCTGGTCTGCGTGCTCGTGGTCGTGCCGCTGGCCGGCTTCGCCGCGGGTTTCGCGTTCGGGCTCGATCCGGCCGAACGGGTCGGCATCGTGCTGATGGCGATCGCCCCGGGCGCCCCGCTGGCCTTGCGCCGGGCCCTGGGCACCGGCGGGGATGCCGGCTTCGCGCCGACGCTGCAGATCGCCGTGGCCGTGCTTGCGGTGGCCGCGATGCCGCTCTGGGTGCTGATCGGCAACCGCATCCTCGGCACCAACGGGTTCGTCGATGTCGGCGCGGTCGCCAGGCAGGTGTTCCTGGCCCAGCTTCTGCCGCTCGGCCTCGGTGCGGCGCTGGCGAGCGTGGTGCCGGTCCGCGCGGCGCGGATCGGCACCCTGCTCGGCCGCGCCGGCGCGCTGCTGCTGATCGCGATGATCATCGGCCAGGTGGTGGACCTGCACGCCGTCATCCTGGCCGCGCGCCCGTGGCCGATGGCCGCGGCGGCAGCAACCACGCTGGCCGCGCTGGCCGCCGGGCATCTGCTTGGCGGCCCCCTGCCGGAAACCCGCCACGCCGTGGCCATCGCCGGGGCCATGCGCAATGTCGGCCTGGCGCTGCTGGTCGCCACCGCCAATCGCGCGCCGCCCGCAGTGGTGGTGACGATCGTCAGCTACATGCTGGTCGCGTTCGTCCTGGTGAGCGGCTACATCCTGCTGCGCCGCCGGCCCGGGGAGCATTCCAGCGGGTGATGGACAAGCCCCGGACCCCCGGCCGATACTCCGCGCAACGGCGTTGGGGGGGAGCGGTGCCAGTGACGACGATGCCAGGCGGTCACCCGGACCCACACGCGCTTCCCCGCCAGGCCGCGAGCCTGACGATCGGCGATTGCCTGCTGACCCAGACGCGGCTGCGCCCCGACCATCCGGCGGTGCAGGACGGCGAGCGGCGGCTGAATTTCCGCCAGTTCAACGAACGGGTGAACCGGCTCGCCCATGTGCTCATCGGCCTCGATATCGGGCGCGGCGACCGCGTGGCGATCCTGGCGGAGAACCGGCTGGAATACCTCGAACTGCTGTTCGCGGCCGGCAAGCTCGGTGCCATCGTCGCGGCGCAGAACTGGCGGCTGTCGGAGCGCGAGCTCCGCCATTGCATCGCGCTGGTGACCCCGAAGGCCACGCTGGTTTCCCCGCTATATGCGGAGACGATGCAGCGCCTGGGCGATATCGGCGGCGAGCAAATTGCGCTCGGCGATGATTACGAGCAGCGCCTGGCCCGGGCGCGAAACACCGAGCCCGCCCGGTTCGTGGACGACGAGGACGGGCTGGTGATCCTGTACACCAGCGGCACGACGGGGCTGCCGAAGGGGGCGCTGATCAGCCACCGCGCGCAGATCGCCCGGATGCTGTCCTCCTGCGCGGATTTCCTGCTGTCGCCCGGCGACAGCTTCGTCGCCTGGGCGCCGATGTACCACATGGCCTCCGCCGATCAGTCGATCCACGCGCTGTGCCTCGGCGGCAAGGTGGTGGTGATCCCGCGCTACGATCCTGGGCGCCTGATCCACGCGATCGAGACCGAGCCGCAATGGTGGCTGCTGCTGATGCCCGGCATGATCGGGGAGCTGATCGCGGAAATCCGCCGCCGGCCGATCACGCCGGCGCCGATCAAGCTGGCCGGCGCCATGGCCGACCTGGTGCCGCTGCACCAGATCGCCGAAATCACCGGACTGCTGCGCACGCCCTACGCCAACACGCTCGGTTCGACCGAGGCCGGATTGCCGCCATTCTCCGCCGGCCGCTTCGCGCCCGGCATCGTGCCGGAGCGGCTGTCCAAGACCCCCTGCGCGAGCGGCGCGTTCCGCCTGGTGGACCCCGAGGACCGCGACGTGCGCGGACGGCACGCCCGGAGAGGTGGCATTGCGCGGCCCGACGCTGTTCAGCGGCTACTGGAACGCCGCGGAAGCGAATGCGCATGATTTCCGCAATGGATGGTTTCATATCGGTGACATCTGCCGACGCAACCCGGACGGCACGATCGATTTCGTCGACCGGGTCAAGTACATGATCAAGTCCGGCGGCGAGAACATCTACCCGGCGGAGATCGAGCGCGTGCTGCTGGCGGATGCCCGCGTCGCCGACGCGGTGGTGGTGCGCCGGGCGGATGCGCATTGGGGCGAGGTGCCGGTCGCGTTCATCGCACGGCGCGACGGGTCCGTGACGGCGGAGGAACTGCTCGCCCGATGCCGCGATCAGCTCGCCGGCTACAAGCGCCCAAAGCAGATCCATTTCGTCGGCGCAGACGAACTGCCGCGCTCGACCACCGGCAAGATCCTGCGCCATGAAGTGGAAAAATGGCTGACCGAGGGAAAGCCGGCGTAGGGAAAATTGGGGCTTTGCCCCAAACCCCAGAAGGGGCTCTGCCCCTTCACCCCGCAAGGGAACTCGTTCCCTGGACCCATTTCAATTAGTTTGTCGGGAAAGGGGGCATAATCGACGTAGCCGTTGATAGGCTATGTCATGGCCCTCTTCTCAACAAACCAGTCCGAGGGATCCAAGGGACGACTGTCCCTTGGCGGGTGCAGGGCAGAGCGTCGCGCGAAGGCGCGCGCCGGACCGTGCCGGGGTTTGGGGCGGAGCCCCAATCCTACCAGCCGTTGACGCGGGGCCAGACGGCAACGACTTCGTCGTTGCCTTCCACGACGAAATAGCGGTCATGCGCCGCGGCCGTCATGCAGGTGTGATTCGGTGCGATGCGCACGCGGCCGCCGACCGGCAGTTCCAGCGGGTGCTCGGGGTCGAGGTCGATCAGGCCGTGTTCCTGGTAGGCGCGCCGGACGATGGCATCGCCGTGCCGGCGCGTGCCGTCCAGGTCCAGCATAAGGCCGAAGCCGTAATCCTTCGGCACGGCCTCGGTGCTGCGGTCCTTGGACAGCGCCAGGCCGCCGGCGTCGACCAGCAGCCGGCCCGGGCGGCGGCCGATGACGCTGGTGAGCACGGTCACCGCGATGTCGTCCAGACCGTGGGTGCCGATCTCCGCCTGGAACAGATCGCCGAACATGTAGACGCCGGCACGCACTTCCGTCACGCCGTCCAGCGACTGGGCATGCAGGGCGGTGGGCGAGCTGCCGACCGAGACGATGGCGCAGTCATGGCCGGCCTGGCGCAGCCGGTCCGCGGCGCGTACCGCGCCGGCGCGCTCGTCCGCGGCGATGGCGGCCATGTCCGCGTTCGTGCGCCCGGCATAGCTGTGCCCGGCATGGGTCATGACACCACCAAAACTGGCGCCGAGGGTTGCGGCGATGGCCAGCAGCAGATCGTCATTGGGCCCGACGCCGCCGCGGGCTTCGCCGGTATCGATCTCGATCAGGCAGCGCGGCGGCGTGGGATGGGCGGCGATGGCGGCGGCGGTGTCGAGATCGTCGGTGATCACCATCACCTTGGCGCCGGCGGCGTTCAGCTTGGCGATCTGGTCCAGTTTCTGCGGCGTGATGCCGACCGCGTACAGGATATCGGTGATGCCGTGGGCGCTGAAATATTCCGCCTCCGCCAGGGTGGAGACGGTGATGCCGCCAGACTGGCCGTCCAGCACCAGGCGCGCGACGTCGATCGATTTGGCGGTTTTCATGTGCGGGCGCAGCGGCACGCCGTGGCGGGCCAGCGCATCGGCCATGGTCTTGATGTTATGGCGCAGCTTCGCCCGGTCCAGCACCAGGCACGGGGTCGGCAGGTCGGTCAGTTTCATACGGAATTTCCTGCTTCTGCGTCCCATGTGGCGGACGCGTCGATGGGGATCACCGGGCGCGGCATGTGCTGCCAGTCGAACCGGGAGAGGATCGGGCTGGTCAGGCCGGGCGCATCCACTTCGATCACCTGTTCGTGGCGGAAGAATTCGTCGAAACCGCCGCGGAAATGGCCGCGCGACTTCACCACCACGACGCGCGCGGCGCCGATGTTGAGCCCGAAACTTTCGAGGAAGGCGGGATCGGCGCATTGGATGCGCCGGGAGATGACCACGACGGTTATGCCGCCGATCTGCAGCGCGGCGGAGGGACCGAGATCGATCGATCCGCCGGCGAAGATGCCGCGCCGGGCCAGCACCGGCCCGGGATGCAGCGCGCGGATCGTGGCGGGGGCGTAGAGCGGTTTGGAAAACGCATCGCCGCCATCGCGATTGAAGCGCGCGACGAAGGCGGCGCCGGCGCCCAGCGCATGCGCCTCCGCCGCCAGGGCCGGATCGAATATGACGCCGACGATCGCGTCCCGCACGCCGGCCTTCAGGAAGGCATCGAGGATGTACATCGTGTTCCCCCGCCCGCCGCCGCCGGGGTTGTCGGCCACATCGGCGAAGATCAGCGCCGGGCGGGCCGGGTCCTCGGTGGCCCTGGCCAGGCGCATGGCATCCTCGAGCGAGGTCAGCTTCGGGCTGAAACGATCGCGCCGCGCCCAGCCGGCTTCGGCGATCTCCCGCGCCAGCGCCCGGGCGGATTGCGCGTCGGTCGCGGTCACCACCGCGGTCAGTCCGTTGAACGGCGTGTCGGCGTAGGCGAAGCCGCCCATGACCGAGACGTTCAGCACGCGCCCGGCAAAAGGCGGCTCGTGCATGCGGCGCTGGCCGAGGTCGATGAGTTCGCCATAGGGCCGGTCATTGGCGTCCTTGCCGGTGAGCTGGGTGACGGTGGGCGGCACGATCGGCAGGCGGACATGGGCGATATGGGTCTTCGTGCCCGCCAGCAGCTTGCGCAGGGTCTGCGCCGCCTCCGCGCCGCGTTCGCGCATGTCCATATGCGGGTTGGTGCGATAGCCGATATAGGCGTCGATGGTCTCGACATCCGCCGGCGCGACATTGGCGTGCAGATCGTAGGTGGCGACGATCTTCACGCCCGGGCCAAGCAGGCTTCGCACCATGGTCAGGATCGTGCCTTCGGGGTCGTGGTCCTCGGTAGTCAGCCCGGCGCCGTGCATGACGCAGTAGACGCCGTCCAACTCGCCGGCGGCGCGCAACTCGCGCTCCCATTGCGCCATCATGCGGCGGAAGAACGCATGCTCCACCGGTCCGTTCGGCTCGGCCATCGCCAGCAGGCAGGGCACCGGCTGCCACGCGCCGGAAGCGTCCATGTCGGCCACGAACCCGGGCATCTCGCCCAGCATGTGCGGCGCCGCGGAACGGGCGTCTTCCAGCATTTCCTGGCCGGTCAGCAGGGTCTTGCCGGCGAAATCCGCCTCTCTCGCCACCGGGGCGAAGCGGTTGCATTCGATGGAGAAGCCCAGCAGGGCAATGCGCGGACCGCTCATGTCACAAGCCTCAAAGCTGCACTCCCAGCAATTCGGCGATGCGCGGCGTGGCCTTCAGCCCGCTGCCGGTCAGCACCAGAACGGTCCTCTGTCCCGCCGACACCGCACCGGAAGCCAGCAGCTTGCCGAACGCGGCGGCAACCTGGGCGCTGGTCGGCTCGACATAGATGCCCATCGCCGCCAGATCGAGCGTCGCCCGGCCGATCTCCTGCTCGCTGAGCAGCACCGCGCCGCCGTCGGTTTCCCGCAGCGTGCCCAGTATCTCCGGCAGGCGGATCGGCTGGGCGATGGCGGTCCCTTCCGCGATGGTCGGGCGGATGTCGCAGGCGATCGCGGTGTCAGAGCCGGCGAGAAAGGCCGCGGCGATCGGGCCGCAATTCGCCGGCTGGGCGGCGAAGATGCGCGGCATCCGCTCGATCTGTCCGGCGCGCAGCAGCTCGGCAAAACCGATCTCGCAGCCGAGCACATTGGAGCCGGCGCCACAGGGCACGATGACGTTGTCGGGCGCGGAAAAGCCCAGATCCTCCCACAGCTCGTAGGCCAGCGTCTTGGTGCCCTGCAGGAAGAACGGATGCCAGTTGTGGCTGGCGTAGAACACGCTTTCCGCCCGCGCCACCGCCGCATCCGCCGTGTCCTGCCGGCTGCCGGGGATCAGGTCCACGAACGCCTTATGCGCGCGCATCTGCACGGTCTTGGCCGGGCTGGTGGAAGCCGGCGCCAGGATGGTGGCGCGCATTCCGCCGGCGGCGGCATAGGCCGAGACCGCGGCGCCGCCATTGCCGGAACTGTCCTCCAGCACATCGGTGATATCCTGCGCGCGCAGCAGCGACAGCATGACGCTGGCGCCACGGTCCTTGAAACTGCCGGTGGGCATGAACCATTCGCATTTCAGCAGGGCATCGGCGCCATAGAGCTGGTGCGCGATCAGCGGAGTGCAGCCTTCCCCCATGCTGATCGGCGCGTCGCAGGCCAGCGGCAGCGCCGCGCGGTAGCGCCACAGGCTGCGGACGCCCGTATCGATGTCGTCGCGCCCGATGCCCGCCAGCGGTGTCAGCAGCAGCGGCGCGCGATCCGCGCCGCACCAGCGCGGCTGTTCGATCGGAAATGTCTGGCCGGTTCGCGGGTCGAGATAAGCGACGGTCATGGCAAAAGAAACCCGGATGTGGCTAGAACGCGGGGAACGCAGCGAAAGGCCCTGTTCCTATGACCGATTTCCTGGCCGAAGTCACCGCACTCACCCGCGACCTGGTGGCGATCGACAGCCGCAGCTTCGTCTCCAACTTGGCGGCGGCCGAACGGGTGGAGGCGGCGCTGGATGGTTTCGAGGTCGAGCGCCTGGACTATGTCGATCCCGCGGGCATCGCCAAGCGCTGCCTGGTCGCGCATCGCGGCGGTTCCGGCGGCATCGCCTTCTCCGGCCATATGGACACGGTGCCCGATACCGGCTGGGTGGAGGACCCGTGGTCGGCCCGGATCGACGGCGACCGGCTGACCGGGCTGGGCAGCACGGACATGAAAGGCCCGGTCGCCGCCATCATCGCCGCCGCGCGCGCGCTGCCGGCGTGGATGCCGGTCACCCTGCTGATCACCACCGACGAGGAAACCACCAAACAGGGCGCCCACCTGATCGCCGAGCGCTCCGCCCTGGTGCGCCGCGTGCAGCCGCGCGCCATCGTGGTGGCGGAGCCGACCGGCATGGCCCCGGTGCGCGGCCATCGCAGCCATATTGCCTTCACCGCCGTCGCCACCGGCATCCAGGCGCATAGCAGCACCGGCAAGGGACACAACGCCAACTGGGACCTGATCCCGTTCCTGGTGGAGATGAAGACCGTGTTCGCTCGCCTGCGCTCCGACCCCGGCCTGCAGGATGCCGATTACGATCCGCCCTTCTCCGACTTCAACCTGATCCTGGACAATCATGGCGCGGCGATGAACGTCACGGTTCCCAAGGCCACGGCGCAGATCAAGTTCCGCTACTCCGCCAAGGTCGATCCGGCGCCGGTGCTGGAAGCGGTGCGCGGCGCAGCCGAACGCCACGGCATCGCGCTCAGCGAGGCCCGCGAAGGCAACCCGCCGGAACTCCCGGCCGACCATCCGCTGATCGCGCTGGCCACGCAGATCACCGGCGCCGCGCCCCATACCGCCCCCTACGGCACCGACGCCTCGGAACTGCAGGCCATCGCACCCTGCGTCGTGCTCGGCCCGGGCAGCATCGAGGTTGCCCATAAACCGAATGAAAGCGTGAGCCTCCAGGAACTGGCCAACGCCGTCCCGGTCTTCATCCGCCTGGCCGAGCGGCTGGCGGGCAATTGAGCCGAAGCCAGGCCAGGGGCGCTGCCCCTGGACCCCGCCAAAGGGCTGAGCCTTTTGGAAACCCCAGACGTGTTTAAGAAAATGGGCGGGCAACGGCAGTGCAATCAGCACTGCCTCGCCCGCCCATTTTCTTAAACACAACCGGGTATCCAGAGGCTCCGCCTCTGGCGGGGGTCGAGGGGGCAGCGCCCCCCGCCTTGCTCAGATCAAGCGCCACCAGCGGTAGGTCAGGGCCAGGGCGAGCAGGCCTTCCACGCCCGTGGCCACGGTTGCCCATTGGGCGCCGATCTGCTGCGCCGTCACGCCCAGCAGCAGGAAGCCGATCGGTCCGACGCCGATGCAGACCGACAGCACCCCCATTACGCGGGATCGCATTTCCGGCGGCGCCGCCAGGTACACCAGGGTTGCCTGCATGATGCTGAAGCCGGAGCTGCCGAAGCCGAGGATCAGCAGCGTGATGCCGGCCAGCAGCGGATCGGCCAGCAGGGCGAAGATCGACAGCAACGCCAGATAGACCACCACGCTGCCGACATAGATGACCTTGTATTGCGCCGGGCGGACATACAGCGCCACCAGGATCGCGCCGACGAAGGCCCCCACCCCGTCCATGCTGGCCAGGATGCCGACGCCGACCGCATCGAGCTGCAGGTTGTCCTTGCCGATGACCGGGACCATCGAGACGAACGGCCAGCCGAACACGTTATAGATGACCGTGACCGTCAGCGTGCCGATCAGCTTGCGGTCGCGCCGCACCACGGCGAAGCCCTCCACCATGCGCGCCAGCACGGAGGCGCCGCTGCCGCCGGTGCGTTGGTTGCGATAGCGCACGCCGATCGCCGCCAGCATGGCGAGCAGGTACAGCACCACGCCGAGGATGAACGCACCCTCGATCCCGGCGCCGGCCAGCAGCAGCCCGCCGACCGTGGGGCCGAGCATGCGGCTGGCGTTGTTGCTGCCGACATCGATGGACATCGCGTGGCTCATGCGGTCCGGACCGGCCACCTCGCCGATCATCACCCGGCGCACGGAATTATCGGTCGCCCAGCCCATGCCGTTCCAGAAACTGGCGACGGCCAGGTGCCAGACCTCCAGCCTTCCGGTCCAGGCCAGCAGGGACAGCGCTGCGGAGCTGAGCAGCATCATCGCCACGACGGCCACCAGCGTCGTGCGCCGTTCCATCCGTTCCAGCGCGGCCCCGAACCAGGCGCCGAACAGCCCCATCGGCAGCAGCCGCAGCATGGTCATCATCGCCACCAGGAAGGCCGAGCCGGTCTTCTGGTAGACGAAGACGCCGACCGCCAGCATCTCCAGCCAGCGCACCACGAACACCACGAGGCCGACGAACCACAGGCGCAGGAAATCGGGCTGGCGCATCAAGGGCGCGCGGCTTGGCGGGCGGTACTGCGCCGCCTGGATCATGTTCACTGCTGTGGACGTCCCTCGTCAGCCTGCCGGTTTGGAGCCGGTTCCGTTCGCCATCCTGCCGCCCTGGGTGCTGCGACGCAAAGCCTGTGTGGCGTGCGGGGCGGTCAGCTGCCCATTGCGCGGCGCATGAAGGCGCGCTTCAGCCGCGGCAGGCGGTCCACCGCGCCGATGCCGAGGTCGCGCACGGCGCGCAGCACGCGGCTGTCGGAGCTGAACAGCCGGTCCAGCCCGTCGGTGGCGGCGAGCATGGTGAGGTTGGCGCTGCGGCGCGCGCGCTGGTAGCCGGCCAGCACGTCCGGCGAACCGATATCCTCGCCCCGATCCCGCGCATCGATCAGCGCAGCCGACAGGGCGGTGACGTCGAGGAAGCCGAGATTGAGCCCCTGCCCCGCGATAGGGTGGATGCCATGCGCGGCATCGCCGACCAGCACCAGCCTGGTGTCGGCGTAGCGATGCGCGTGCATGGCGGAGAGCCGGTAGCTCCAGCGCCGGCCGATGGGGCGGACCGCGCCGAGATAGCCGCCCAGGCGGCGGGCGATCTCGCGCGCGAAGCGGGCATCGTCCAGCGCCAGGATGCGGTCGGCCATCGCGTCGCGCTCGGTCCAGACGACGGCGGAGACATGCGCCACGCCGCCGGCCTCGGCATCGGGGCTGGGGCACATCGGCAGCTGCGCGAACGGGCCGCCGGGCAGGAAATGCTCCAGCGCGCAGTTGTTGTGCGGCAGTTCATGGCTGATGGCGGTAACGATGCCGGTCTGGCCATAGGGAAGCCGGGTGACGGGAATGCCGGCCGCCTCGCGCAGCGGCGAGTTGCGGCCTTCCGCGGCGACCACCAGGCGGCATGCAATGCCCGGCCCGCCGGCGATCCGCACCAGCGCGCCTTCCTCGCTGCGTTCCACCTGCGCCTCGGCCGGGGCGAAGACGCGCATGGCGGGTGCCGCGTTCAGATGCGCGTTCAGGGCGACGCGCAGGCTGCGGGCCTCGACCATCCAGCCGAACGGCTCCGGCGGATCCTGCGCCTCCCGGTGGTCGAAATGCAGCGACAGGCGGGAGGCCGGGCGGCCGACGCGGCCGTCGGTGACGCGGATATCCTCGATCGGGCAGGCCGGCTCGCTCAGCCGGTCCCACAGCCCGGCATCCTGCAGCAGCCGGCGCGGGCCGGAGGCGATGGCGTAGGCGCGGCCGTCGAAGGCCGGATGCTCCATCGGCCGAAGCGCGGCGCGGTCGACCACCGCGGTGGAGATGCCGGCCGCCGCCAACCGGCAGGCCAGCGTGCCGCCGACCGGCCCGGCGCCGACGACGCACACATCAACCTGGATCGTCTCGCTCATGCGAGAACTACAACGGGCGGGAGGACGACGGATCGATGCGGGACACGGCTCATGCCCTGTAAGCTATCACGGGACCCGGCGGCCCGCGACATGCCGGATCCGGCGAGGGGCCTAATCCGGCGTGAGATGCGCCACCCGGGGCAGAACTTCCTCCGACAGCAGGCGCAGCGAGTTCTTCCAGGCGCCGGGGTTCTCGCTGTAGTCGAAGCCGAACACCAGCAGCGAGCCGAACCCGCCGACGTCGTTGTAGACCTTCTCCAGCTTCTCGGCGACCGTCGCGGGAGAGCCGACCAGCCAGTTCTGGTGGGCGCAGTATTCCACCGTCACGTCCGAATCGGGCACCTGCGGCTGGTGCTTGAGGTATTCCTTGAAGCCGAAATTCGACAGCAGCGGCAGGAAATACTCGCCCATCATCCGTCCCATCATGCCGCCGACGGAAAGGCGCCAGGCCTCCTCGTCGGTGTCGGCCACGAACACCTCGCGCACCAGCCGCCAGTCCGACCGCTTGGCGGTCCGCCCGCTGCGCGCCGCCCCGGCCATCACCGCGTCCCAATGGCTGGAGACGTACCCGGGATTGAGGTTCAGGCTCATCGGAATATAGCCGCGCTCCCCGGCCAGCTTCAGCGTGTCGGAATTCTTCGACAGGCCGGCGACGCCGATCGGCGGGTGCGGCAGCTGCAGCGGGCGGATATGCGGCTTGAGGAAGCCGAACATCGTCTCCGGCTTGGATACGTTCCAGAACTGGCCGTGGTGGTTGAAGCTGGGCTCGTCGCTCCACAGCCGCAGAATGATGTCGAGCGATTCGCGCGTCATGTCGCGGTTGGTGCCAGCCATGCCGTCGACATTGAACATCGCCCAGTCGCTTGGCAGGCCGGATGCGGCCACGCCGAAATTCAGCCGGCCCTGGGACAAATGATCCAGCATCGCTACCCGGTTGGCGAGTTCCGCCGGGTGGTGGAACGGCAGCAGGAACCCGCCCGGACCGAGGCGGATACGGCTGGTCTGCATCAGCGCCTGGGCGACCAGCAGGTCGGGGGCGGGATGCGGCTCCCACGGGGCGGTGTGGTGCTCGCCGATCCAGGCTTCCTCGTAGCCGAGCTCGTCCAGCCAGCGGATCACTTGCAGATCCCAGTCATGGCCCGCCTTCAGCCCCCTCTCGGGCGGATGCGACGGCATGGCGAAATAACCAAGCTGCATGTCTGTTCCTCCGGCTGGTGCCACACGGCCCTCTCTGGAGCCGACGGCCAAAGGCTACACCGGGTCGAAGGAAATACGCGAGAGGGCCCCGCCGGTCCCCCGAGGAGCTCAGTGGCGGCTCAGTGGCGGCGGCTCAGTGGCGGAAGTGGCGCATCCCGGTCAGCACCATCGCGATCCCCGCCGCGTCCGCCGCGGCGATCACTTCGTCGTCGCGGATCGAGCCGCCGGGCTGGATCACCGCGGTCGCGCCCGCCGCCACCGCGGCCTGCAATCCGTCGGCGAACGGGAAGAACGCGTCCGACGCCACCACGCTGCCTTGCGTCAGCGGCGTCGTCTGCCCGGCGGCCTTCGCCGCTTCCGCGCTTTTCCAGGCGGCGATCCGCGCGCTGTCCACCCGGCTCATCTGCCCGGCGCCGACGCCGACGGTGGCGCCCGTCCTTGGCATAGACGATGGCGTTGGATTTCACGTGCTTGCAGACCCGGAACGCGAAGAGCAGGTCGGCCAGCTCGGCCTCGGTCGGCGCCCGCTTGGTCACGACCTTGAGCTGCTGCGGCATGATCCGGCCGTTGTCGCGCGTCTGCGCCAGGAACCCGCCGGACACGCTGCGGAAGGTCATGCCGGGGGCGGCGGGATCGGGCAGGCCGCCGGTCAGCAGCAGGCGCAAATTCTTCTTGCGCGCCAGGATCGCCTTCGCCGCCTCGTCCGCCTCGGGGGCGATGATCACCTCGGTGAAGATGGCGGCGATCTTCTCCGCCGCCGCCGCGTCCAGCGTGCGGTTCACCGCGACGATGCCGCCGAAGGCCGAGACCGGGTCGCAGCGCAGGGCCCGGTCCCAGGCATCGGCCAGCGAGCCGCCGACCGCCACGCCGCAGGGATTGGCGTGCTTGACGATCACCACGGCCGGGCCGTCGAACTCGGCGACGCATTCGAACGCCGCGTCGGTGTCGTTGAGGTTGTTGTAGGACAGTTCCTTGCCCTGCGCCTGGATCGCCGTGGCGACGCCGGGCCGCAAGGCCGCGCCGGAACCGGTGGTGTAGAAGGCCGCCTGCTGGTGCGGATTCTCGCCATAGCGCAGCGTCTGGCGCAGCGATACCGGCAACGGCGATGCGATGCGGAAACACCTCCTCGCGCTGCCCGGCGAACCAGGCGGCGATGGCGGCGTCATAGGCGGCGGTGCGCGCATAGGCCTCGCCAGCCAGCCGCCGGCGCAAGGCTAAGCGTGGTGCCGCCATCGGCCAGGAACTCGGTCCAGCACCGTCTGATACTGCTCCGGCTCGGTCAGCACGGTGACGAAATCGTGGTTCTTCGCCGCGGCACGGATCAGCGCGGGGCCGCCGATGTCGATGTTCTCCACGCAATCGTCATAGGCCGCGCCCTTCGCCACCGTCGCCTCGAACGGATAGAGGTTCACCGCCACCAGATCGATCGGCGCGATCTTGTGCTGCGCCATCTGCGCGACATGCTCGGGCAGGTCGCGCCGGCCGAGGATGCCGCCATGGATCTGCGGCACCAGGGTCTTCACCCGTCCGTCCAGGATTTCCGGGAAACCGGTGTGCTCGGACACCTCCACCACCGCGACGCCGGCGTCGCGCAGGGCCTTCGCCGAGCCGCCGGTGGACAGGATCTCCACGCCACGCGCAGACCAGCGCCTGGGCGAAGGGCACCAGGCCGGTCTTGTCGGAGACGGAGATCAGGGCGCGGCGGATGGGGACGATATCGGTCATTCTCGATTCCAATGTGCAGCTAGCGGCGGCATAACCTCACAGGCCGAGCAGGTCCAGCGTCCGGGCCGAGACCTTGGCCTCGTCGTAGCGCTCCAGCGCCCGCGCGCGGCCCGCCGCGCCCATACGCCGGCGCAGCCCGGCATCATCGGCCAACCGGGCCAGGGCGGCGGCCAGCGGCGCGGCCTGCCGGGCGGGCACCAGCAGGCCGGTGCGCCCTTCGACCACCTGCTCGCGCGGTCCGTCGATGTCGCTGGCGACTACCGGCAGGCCGGTCGAGCATCGCCTCGATCACCGACATCGGCAGCGCTTCGTAGTAGCTCGGCAAGGTGAAGATGTCCGCCGCCGCCAGCACCGCTTCCACGTCGTGGCGATAGCCCAGCAGCTGCAGCCGGTCGCCGAGCCCGGCGGCGAGCAGCAGCGCCACCATGTCGTCGCCGCGGTCGGAGACCAGCCGCTCGCCCACCACCCATAGCTCCGCGTCCGGCACGCCGCGCATCGCCTCGGCCAGCTCCGGATAGCCCTTGTCGCGCACCAGCCGGGAGACCGCGACCACCACCACGCGGTCCTCCGGCGTGCCGAGTTCGGCGCGGATGCGGTCGCGCGCCGCCGGGTCGGGCCGGAACAGGCCGGGATCGCGGCCGTTGCCGATCGGGATCGGGTTGGCGAAGATGTGCCGCCGCCTGGCATCCGCCGCCTCCGCCTCGGAGACGGTCAGGAACACGTCGGTGACGCGCCCGGCGATCAGCTCCATCGCCAGCCCGGCCGCGCGGCGCAGCCAGGGGCCGCCCTGGTTGAACAGGAAGCCGTGGCTGGTGATAGGCGATCTTCGGCACCCCGGCCCGCCAGGCCGCCATGCGGCCGAGAAAGCCGCTGATCGGCGTATGCGCGTGCACCAGGTCCGGCTTTTCCGCCCGCATCAGCGCCACCAGGGCGCGAAAGGCGCGGATATGCGCCATCGGCGACAGCTTCCGCTCGAACGGCATGCCGACGACGCGAAACCCCTCGGCGCGGATGTCCTCCAGCAGCGGGCCCTCGGCGCAGACGCCGATGACCTCATGGCCGCGGTCGCGCGCGGCCCGCATCAGCGGCAGCAGGAAATGCCGCAGCGAGAAATCGACGTTGGTGATCTCGAGGATTTTCATGGGGAGCAAGGCTGGGGCTCCGCCCCAGACCCCGGCAGGGCGCTGCCCTGCACCCGCCAAGGGACAGTCGTCCCTTGGATCCCTCGGACTGGTTTGTTGGGAAGGGGGCGCAACCGACGCAGCCGTCGATAGGCTACGGCGATGCCCCCTTCCCAACAAACCAAACTGAAAGGGGTCAAGGGGATGACCATCCCCTTGCGGGGTGCAGGGGCAGCGCCCCTGCCGGGGTCTGGGGCGGAGCCCCAGCCTTACCCCACCTTGGTAATCGCCCATTTCACCTGCTGCGGCCCGTCGGCGAAGCCGGTCAGCACCACCTGTTCGCTCCGCCGCGGCTCCGGGCCGCCCAGGTAGATGCTCTCCTCCAGCGCCAGCCGCGCGCCGTCCGCCGCAGCCGCCAGCCGCCGCCGGTGGGCAGGCGCAGCAGCACGGTCTGCGCCGTCCTGCTGCAGGCTGGCGCTCACGGCGGGATGCAGATGGAAGCGCAGGGTGAAGGGCTGCGGGCTGGCGGCTTCCACCACGTCCTCGCCGCGCATGATCCTCGCCGCTTTCGGCCAGATAGAGGCGGCGGCGGTGAATGCGCGCCGAACGGCTTCTTCCAGCCGTCATGGCTGGCCTCCAGCCAATGCGCGCCGTTGGCTTCCTGGCGCTGCACCTCCACCTTCTCCGGCCGGCGGCCGAGCCCGCCGGGGCGTGAGCTCGCGAGGAGTTCACGTCGGCGATGACCAGCGTGGAATGCGCGGCGGTGGCGCGGCAGGCGTCGCGCCAGTCCTGCGGCCCGGCGAGCATAGGCGCCGCAATTGACGATCAGGCGGTCGCGCCCGACCGACATCTCCAGCGACAGCGTGCCGGCATGGGCGAAGCGGTCGATGCCGGGCGGCGGCGGCGCGCCGCAATCGACGATCAGCACGGTGCGGCCGGCCTGCATGCGCTGGAACCCGCCCTCGGTCATGGAAGACGCGCCGCGTCCGCCGCGCCCGGCCTGGGTCAGCACCAGGTCGACCAGCGCCGGCACCTCCTCGCGCGAGCCGTTGAACAGCGCCAGGCCGCCATCGCCGTGGCGCAGCGTGCGCAGCGCCGGCGCCATGCGCTCGATGGCGGCGGACAGCGCCGCGCGGCGGCTGGGTCTGGGAGGCCTGCAGCAGCGCGCGGATCTCCGTCAGGTCCTGCAACGCCGCCAGATGCGCCGCCGGGCTGCGCTCGACATGGCAGCCATCGGGCAGCACCTGCCGGCCGATCTCCTGCGGCAGGAAGCGCAGCGCGCGGGTCAGGAACGCGGCATGGTCCGGCAGCGCCACCGCGGCGGCGATCAGGCCCTTCAGCGCGGTCAGCGCGCGGGCGTCCAGCTCCTCCGCCGGCAGCGCGGCGGCCAGCGCTGCGGGCATCGCCGACCAGCCGCGCCATCAGCTTCTGGCGGAACAGATCGTCGGCGGAGGCGGCGAAGAAATCGTAATGGCCGAGCCAGGCGGCGATCCGCGCGCCGATCACGTCGGGCCGGTGGACCAGCGCGCTCGGTCGGCGGGGCGGCGATCCATTCCGCCACCAGGGCGCGGGCGCGCAGCCGCGCAGCATCGGTGCCGAGCGCGCGCAGGTCGCGCAGCCAGGTGAAGCCGTGCGCGGCGGCGCGCAGGATCGGGGAGGCCGGAGATGTCGTTCCAGCCGCCCGGCCGCAGCAGGCAGACGGCGCCGCCGAGCTCGAGCTCGCCCTTCAGCAGCCGCGCGCCGCGCACGGGATCGCCGGGCCAGGGATCGCGCACCGGCAGCGCCGGCGCGTCGGGCACGCGGTCATACCCAGCGTCATGCCGAGATCGGGCAGCCGTGCGATCGCGCGCCGGGCGCCACGCAGCCAGCGGCGGGGATCGCTGCCGCTCATGTCCGGTGTCGATCCGCGCGCAAGGCGCCGATCGCGGCGGCGTAGTCGGGCGCGCCGAACACCGCCGTGCCGGCCACCAGCGTGTCGGCGCCGGCCTCCATCACGAGGCGCGCCGAGTCCGTTCCCTGCGACGAGGGGGCGATGCCGCCATCCACCTGCAGCGCGATCGGCCGGCCGGACAGGTCGATCATCCGGCGCAGCGCGGCGATCTTCGGCAATTGCGAGGGCAGGAACGCCTGGCCGCCGAATCCGGGATTGACCGTCATCACCATCACGATGTCGATCAGGTCCATCGCCCATTCCACCGCCTCGATGGGCGTGGCCGGGTTCAGCACCAGGCCGGCATTTCTTGCCCGAGCGAGCGGATCAGCTGCAGCGTGCGATGCGCATGCGGGCCGGCCTCGGGATGGAAGCAGATGTGGTCGGCGCCGGCCTCGGCGAAAGCGACGACATAGGGGTCGACCGGCGCGATCATCAGATGCACGTCGAACGGCAGGCGGGAATGCCGGCGCAGCGCCTTCAGGACCAGCGGCCCGAAGCTGATATTGGGCACGAAATGCCCGTCCATCACGTCCAGATGCAGCCAGTCGGCGCCGGCGGCCTCGATGGCGCGCACCTCCTCGCCCAGGCGCGCGAAGTCGGCGGCGAGCAGGCTGGGCGCAACGATGATGGGTCTGTCGGGACTCGTCGGGTGTTGCGTTTGCGGCATCAGGCGGTTCTAGACAGGGGTTTGACAGAATGACAAGCGCAAGGACAGGCGGACGACCGGTCCCAGCACAGCTGCGTACGGCATAACGTCAAGCGCGCACCAGCCTGGCCGCGAAGAATCCGTCCATGCCGCCGCGATCGGGCCACAGGCCGGGATGGGTGCGCAGGAAGCCCTCCGGCGTGCGCGCCTCGGGCAGGCAGTCCAGTTCCTCGGCGCTGAACGGTTCCGGTTTCAGGCCCATAGCCAGCGCCGCGGCGGCACGCGCCGGCCCCTCCTCGGGCTGCAGGGAGCAGACGGCGTAGATCAGCCGCCCGCCGGGACGCAGCAGGGCGGCGGCGGCGCGCAGCAGCCGGTCCTGGCCTTCGGCGAAATGGGCGATGTCGCGCGGGCGCTTCAGATGCGGCACGTCCGGGTGGCGGCGGATGGTGCCGGTGGCGCTGCAGGGCGCGTCCAGCAGCACGGCGTCGAATTCCTGCCCCGGCTGCCAGGCGGCCGCATCCGCGAGGATGGTGTCGGCATCCAGGCGCAGCCGCGCCAGATTCTCCCGCAGCCGGGCCAGCCGCGCCGGATCCTGCTCCACCGCAGTGACCACGGCCCCGGCGGCGGCAAGCTGGGCGGTCTTGCCGCCGGGGGCGGCGCAGAGATCGGCGATGCGCTCGCCCGGCAGCGCCGCCAGCAGGCGCGCGGGCAGCGCGGCGGCGGCGTCCTGCACCCAGAACGCGCCCTCGGCGATAGCCGGCGAGCTCCATCACCCGGGTGCCGGGCGGAAACCGGACCGAGCCCGTGGGCAGCGCCTCGCCGCCCTCGGGCGGAGCAGCACCCGGCCGCAGCGTGATGTCCAGCGGCGCCTCGGCCTGATGCGCGACGGCGATGGCGCGCGCGTCGCGGCCCCAGGCGGACCAGAGCCAGGACGGCGTGTCCAGCCGCGGCGCGTCGAGCGCCTCCAGCGCCGCCGGTCCCGCTTCGGTCACCCGCCGCAGCACCGCGTTGATCAGGCCGGCGAACGGCGCGAGGCCGCGGGCGCGGGCCAGCGCCACGGCGGTGGCGACGGCGGCATGGCTCGGCGTGCCCAGCAGCAGAGCGCCGGCCGCGCCCAGGCGCAGGATCTGCCGCACCGGCTCCGGCGGCGCCTTCTTCAGGAACGGCTCCAGCACGGCATCCAGCGTGCCGGACCGGCGCAGCACGGTGGCGGCCAAACGGTGCGCGGCGGCGCGGTCGCGCGCGTCGATCGCCGGCAGCGAATCGAGCGCCTCCTCCAGCGCCCGGTGGCGTTCGAGCACGCCGGTCAGCAGGTCGAAGGCGGCGTCGCGCGTCGGATCGCGATAGGTGGCGGCAGATTTTGCGGAAAGGGCCATGATCCCCGGTTCATGCCCCGCTTCCGCGCCTGCGGCTAGTGCTTTAGCGGCCGGCAGGTCGCGGACCGGCCGCGGAACTCGCAGCGCGCCAGCAGGCTGTTGTCGACGGCAACGACATGGCCGACCCAGCCATCGGCCACGCGATCCAGCAACAGGAAGCCGTAATCCGGGTGCGCGTAGCCGCGCAGCAGCTTCTTGCCGTCCACCTCCCAGCCCGGCGCCGGCGGCTGGGTGGTGGCGTCGTTGCTGTCGCCGCCGGTGCCCACCACCAGCTGCGCCGGGCGCGTGGGGCCGTATTCATAAATGCCGAAATCATGGATGTGGCCGGCGATCACCATGTCCAGCTCATCCGGCACCAGGCCGCGGATGGCCGCTTCCTCGGTGATGTTGGTGACCGTTCCCGGCGGCACGTTGCCCTGGGAGATGGCCCAGATCGGCCGGTGCGTCAGCAGCCAGGCGCCGGGCTTCGCCTGCATCAGCAGCGCCTGCAGCTGGGCCTGATAGCCTGGCACCTTGGCCGGATCGATCCTGTCGTCATCGGCATCCGCGCCGTCGAACACCAGCATGTTCTGCCGGTCGATGGTTAGCGCATAGGGCGCGGTCAGGGCGCTGCAGGCGGCAGGCGGATGCGGATCGAGCAGCCTGAACCAGCCCTGGCCGCCGCGCGAGCAAAGCTCGTGGTTGCCGCGCACCACGACCCAGGGCGCGGCGGCCAGCAGCGGCGCGGCGGGATCGAAGAAATCCGCCTTCCAGGACTTCCAGTTGTCGCCGAAGGGGCTGCCCGCGCAACCGGCATTGCCGGGCGGGCAGGCGGTGTCGCGATAATGGTAGTCGCCGACATGGATCACCAGATCCGGATGGCGCGCCGCCGCCAGCCGGGCGACGGTGGCGAACGGCCAGGCGGCCGGGTCGTTGCAATCCTGCACGGCCTGGCCCTTCAGCCGGCAGCCGGTATCGCCGAGCACGACGATGCGCCGCACGGCTTTGGGCAATGTCGGCGCCGGCAGCCCGGCCACCGAGATCTGCCGCGCCCCCACCGGCGCGCGCGCGGCGCAGACCTGAACCGGATAGGCCTCGTCCGGTGCATCCCGCGGCCCCACCGTCAGCGGCGCGCCATCGGCCGTCATGGCCGGACAGACGGCGTCCGGCCCGACGATGGCGCGCACGTCCAGCGCGCCGTCGGAGCGGAACTCCACCCAAGCTTCGGGCAGGTCGGCGGCCATGGCCGGGGCCAGCCCGTACAGCAGAATGCCCAGCAATCGACCCGCAATCCGGCAAAGACGCATCGGCGTAATTCCTTTCGCAGGTGGCGAGGAGTGGCACGCCGCGCCGGTCAGGGGCAAGCCGCCCGCAGGTGCTCGAAGAGCGGCGGCAGGGGGGCGGACAACAGAAAAGGCCCAGGGATATTTCCCTTGGGCCTTTTTCCTGTCGTCTCCGTGGTCCGGGTCCGGTTCGTTGGGCCTCCTGCCCGCTTGGCCGGGAGAGCTTAGCGTTGGAACTTGCCCTTGGCGATCGCGTCGAAATCGTAGCGGCTGATCTGCAGGTCGCGCAGCTCGCGATCATCGGCAAGCGAAAGATGTGCCAGGATCTGCGCCTGGTTGCGCCGCTCCTTGCGGTAGGCGTTGAACCGGGAAAGCAGGTCGCGCGCCCATGCGCCGACGCCTGCAACTCCCGGTAAATGCAGGCTTTCACTCAGCTGGTGACTGAGAATGGCCATATCGGCATCTCCTGTTGCAATGCAGCAAATGCTGCAATGCAACATTGGTGACGCCGCAAAGGTAAGTCAAGCATCCTGTCCGATATTTCGTTCCCGCCGAGCCTCCGGAGCCGGCCGAGATCAGCGGCTCTCGGCCAGATGGTCGAATTCGGCCGTGTAGGTGCCGAGGCCCATGGTCTGGGACCGGAGTTCGATAATGAGATCGTGCAGCTCCGCCTGCGGCACCAGCGCCTGGACATCGTCCCAGCCCTCCCATCCCGGCTTTTCCGCGTAGCCGAGGATCTGGCCGCGATGGCCGGACAGCAGGCGCTGGGCACGGGCCGTGTGCTCGTTGGGCACGCTGACGGTCACGTGCACGATCGGCTCCAGCAGCACCGGGTCGGCCTTGGCCAGCCCCTCCGTCATGGCCAGCCGGGTGGCGGTCTTGAACGCCATGTCGGAGCTGTCGACGGTATGGAACGTGCCGTCCACCAGCGTCACTGCGATATCCACGACGGGGTAGCCGAACGGCCCCTTGCGCGCCGCCTCCTCGGCGGCCTCGCCGACCGCCGGGATGTACTGCCTCGGCACCGCGCCGCCGACGATCTTGTCGGAGAACTGAAACCCGGCGCCGCGCGGGCGCGGCGCGATTTCCAGCTTCACATCGGCGAACTGGCCGTGCCCGCCGGTCTGGCGCTTCAACCGGGCGTGCTGGCTGACCGCCTGGCGGATGGTCTCCTTGTACGCCACCGCCGGCGCCGCGGTCGTCAGCTTCAGCCCGTAATTGCGCGACATCCGCTCGACCGCCGTCTGCAGATGGATCTCGCCCTGGCCGCGCAGCACCGTCTCTCCGGTCTCCTGGTCCTGCACCACGCTGAGTGCCGGGTCCTCCTCGACCAGCTTCTGCAGCGCGCTCGACAGCTTCACGTCGTCCTTGCGATCGACGGTGGCGATGGCGCGGGCATAGACCGGCGCCGGCGGCGTCGGAAACAGCAGTTGCGGTGGCGCCGCCCCCGGCGCGCAGAGGATGGCGCCGGTCGCCACGCCCTCCAGCCGACCGAGCGCGACCAGCTCGCCCTCCTCCGCCTGGGCCACCTTGACGGTCTCGTCACCCTGCACGCGGTGGATGCCGCCCACCCGCGAGCCGTTCAGCGTCATGCCGTCGGTGACCGGGCCGCGCCAGACCCGGACATAAGAGAGCTTGCCGGAATGGCCGGCATGCACGGTGCGGAACACCTGCACCATCGGCGGGCCGGCGGGATCGATGCCGTGCCGCGCGGCGGTCTGCGCTGGGCTCGGCGTCTCGTGGCGCAGCGCCTTCCACAGCCGGCGCACGCCGTTGGCGTTCTCCGCCGCGCCCAGCAGCACCTCGTTCACCGCGCCGGCGGCCAGGTCCTTGCGCAGATCGTGATAGATCTCCTCGGTCGTGGGGGCGATCTCCTCCAGCACCTTCTCGAGCAGCGCGTCGTCGTGGTCCGCCAGCACCTCGATCAGCGCGGACCTCGCCACCCCCGGTTCCGGCATCTGCGCGGGCAGCTGGATCCGCTCCGATGCCTCGCCGCTGCGGTAGCGGTAGGCGCGTTCGGGGACCAGGTCGACATAGCCGGTGATGCGCTCGCCTTCGTGGATCGGCACCTGGCGCAGCACCAGCGGCGGGCGCGCATAAGCCTGCAGCGCATCCAGCGTTTCCCGCACCTGCACGTTCGGGGTGTCGATCTTGTTGATGAACACCATGAACGGGATGCCGAGATCGTTGAGCAGCTTGAAGAACGGCGCCGTGGTCGGCGCGCGGGCCGGGTTCGGCTCACAGACCAGGACCGCCAGATCCACCACCGCCAGTGCCGAGGCCACGTCATGCGTGAACTCGATCGATCCCGGACAATCGACGATCGACCAGGCATCCCCGAGATAGCCGCAATGGCCAAGGACCAGCTCCGTGCCCATCCGGGCGCGCGCATCGCCAGCCCGGCGCAACGGCGTGCCGGCGGCGCTCATCAAGGCGGCGAACAATGTCGATTTGCCGCTGCCATAGGGGCCGACCAGGGCCACGGAACGGGTCTTCCTGGCCGTGAGGATGTCCGACACTGCACGCCCCTCCCCCATTTGGCGGCCGCCGCCGCCCGATCCGGCCCGCAAGGAGTTGGCTCCCGCTCAGGGCGCTCGTTTCCAAACCCAGCCTAACCGAGTTCGCGCCCGGGAAGGAACCCTTATCCCGCCCGCACCACCCCGACCGCACCACCCCAATCGAGCCACCCCAGCCGCGCCGGCGTTTGCGTGGCCGCCGCATGGGGCTAGAATGCCGCGATGCAGCATGATCAAACCCACCCAGCCCTGGTTTTCCCTTTCGCCCAACCGCCCGGCCCCGGCGAGCTGACAGAGGTCGCGCCCGGCGTCCTATGGCTGCGCCTGCCGCTCCCCTACCGGCTCGATCATGTCAATATCTACCTGATCGAGGATGGCCGGACGCCGCAGGGCGCCGGCTGGGCGGCGATCGACACCGGCCTCGGCACCGACGATTGCCGCAGCGCCTGGGAGACGGCGCTGGCCGGCCCGCTGGCCGGGCAGGCGTTGACCCGGATGATTGTCACGCATTTCCATCCCGACCATGTCGGCCTGGCCGGCTGGCTGACCGAGCGGTTCGGCCTGCCGCTGTCGATGCCGCGGCCGGAATACCTCTATGCCCTGGCCCTGCAACACGCCCCCGCCGACCTCGGCGCCGACGTGCATCGGCCGTTCTACCTGCGCCACGGGCTGTCGCCGGAAATCACCGACCTGGTGCTGAGCCGCGGGCACGAATATCTGCGCCGCACCACCGGCGTGCCGACGACCTATCACCGGATCAAGCACGGCGACACGCTGCAGATCGGCGCGCGACGGTTCAACCTGTTCACCGGCGGCGGCCATGCCCTGGAACAGGCGATGCTGTACCAGCCGGAGGACCGGCTGTTCTTCGCCGCCGACCAGGTCATCGCCCGCATCTCGCCCAATGTGAGCGTGTACGCGATGGAACCGGACCTCGACGCGCTCGGCATCTACCTCGCCTCGCTGCGGGCGCTGCGCGACACGGTGCCGGCGGACGTGCTGGTGCTGCCGGGCCACGGGCTGCCGTTCTACGGCCTGCATGTCCGCATCGGTGAGCTGATCGACCACCACGCGCAGCGCTGCGCCGAGATCGCCGAGGCCTGCCGGGACCGCCCGCTATCGGTCGCGCAGATCCTGCCCTTCGTGTTCCAGCGCGAACTGGACGCGCACCAGACCGGCTTCGCGTTCGGCGAAGTGCTGGCGCATGTGAACCACATGCTGGGCCGCGGCGAGCTGGTGGCGGAAACCGACGCCGACGGCGCGGACCGCTACCGGACGGCCTGACGCCTACGGCGCGCAATCCTGCCCATTGGCGCCCGGCCATTGACGCTAGGCCCATGCCGGCACGATCGTTGGCGCGGCGGGTCCCGGGCGTGGAGGCAGAACGATGAAGGCCTATTTTCAAATGTTTGCCGGCTACAACGCCTGGGCCAATACGCGCCTGTACGTCGCCGTCGAGCAACTGACGGCAAGGCAATACCGCGAGAACCGCGGCGCGTTCTTCAAATCGGTGCAAGGCACGCTGAACCACCTGCTGAGCACCGACCGGATCTGGATGCAGCGCCTCACCGGGGAAGGCAGCGCGCCGGACCGGCTGGACACCATCCTGTTCGACGATTTCGCCAGCCTGCGCGCGGCGCGGCGGGTGGAGGACCGCCGCATCATCGACCACATCGACAGCCTGGATGACGCCGCCTTCGCCGGCGTGATCCGCTATCGCCGCGTGTCCACGCCGGATGTCTACGAGCAGGCGTTGACTCCGGCGCTGGCGCATCTGTTCAACCACCAGACCCATCACCGCGGCCAGGTCCATGCCCTGCTCACCGCCATGACCGGCCAGGGGCCGGAACTGGACCTGCTATTCTACCAGCGCCTGACGGCGTCGGATCAGGCCTGATCGGGGGGATTGCCCCTGCTCAACGCGGGGCCATGCGCCTACCGGCGAACCGGCCCGTTCGACCGGCTGCCATCGAGGAACAACGCGATCGCCCCCAGCACCCAGCGCTGGCGATCCGCCCGGCCGGGTATCCCGGCGCCGCGCCCAGCCGCCCGTGCCGGCGCGCCGGTGATCAGGCCCAGCAGCAGCTGGGTCGCGAACGCGGTGTCGTCCAGCCGGATCCGGCCGAGCCGAACCTCCTCCTCGAGCATGCTCCGCACCGCTGGGGCGATGCCGCGGGCCGCCTCTTCCTCGAGCATCCGGTTGAGCTCGGGAAAGCGGTACGCCTCGGCCGTCACCACCCGGAACACGCGCACCACGTCGGGGTCGAGCGCGTAATCCAGCACCGCCAGGCCCATGTCGCGCAGCCGCTCGTCGATCGTGCCCACGGCACCGATCTTGCTCAGCAGCGGCCGCCGCGCATCCAGGACCCGCGTTACGACCGCACGAAACAATCCGGCCTTGTCGGCGAAGCGGACATAGACGGTGCGCTTGGTCGCGCCGATGCAGGTGGCGACCTGTTCGACCGTTGTCGCCTCGTAGCCCTGATCCAGAAAAAGACGTTGCGCCGCATCCAGGATCTGCTCGCCGAGCTGTGCGGCCAGCGCGCGCGGCGGACGCCCCGCGCGCTTCTTCAGCATGTCCGGTTTCGGGGATTTCCTGCCCGCAGATGCGCGTTCCATCGCCTCAGGATAGCGCGGGGGGTTGTCTTGACGCCAGTTGGCGGGCCGCGGTAGGGAATGAATTGAGACCCGTGGGTATCATTAATAATGAAGGCGCGAAGCCCTTCCAACGCACGCTGGTTTGAGGAGACGGAAGTGACCAAGCATACATTGCGCGGCAAGGTGGCCGTGATCGGGATCGGCGAGACCACCTACTACAAGCACAGCATGTCGCCGGACCCGGAATTCGTCCTGGCGCTGAAGGCGATCCTGGCGGCCTGCGACGACGCCGGCGTCAATCCGCAGGACATCGATAGTTTCGCCTCCTACGCCAATGACCGCAACGACCCGTCGCGGATCTCCGCCGCGCTGGGCTGCAAGGAGCTGCGGCTGTCCAACATGCAGTGGGGCGGCGGCGGCGGCGGCGGCGCGGCGGCGGTCGGCAATGCCGCGGCGGCGATCGCCACCGGCCAGGCGGAGATCGCGGTGGTCTACCGCGCCCTCGCCCAGGGCCAGTTCCAGCGCTACGGCCAGGCGCAGGCCGGCGGCACCGTCTCCGGCGACAACGCGCTGATCAATCCCTATGGCATCTTCGTTCCCGCGCAGCGCTTTGCGCTGAAGATCATGCGCTACATGCACGAGCACGGGATCAAGCAGGAAGCCTTGCGGGCCCTGGCGATGGCTTCCTACCACCACGCGCAGTCCAATCCGCGCGCGGTGATGTACGGCCGGCCGCTGACCGAGGAAGCGTATGACGCCTCCCGCTGGATCGCCGAGCCCTACCATCTGTTCGATTGCTGCCAGGAGAATGACGGCGCGGCCGCGCTGGTCCTGGTCTCGGCCGAGCGGGCGAAGGACTTCAAGCAGAAGCCCGCCTATGTGCTGGCGGTCGCGCAGGGCTCGGACCATCGCAACGCCGCGCGCTCGTTCAACGCGCCCGACTTCCATTCCGCGAGTTTCGGCCCGGTGGCGCCGCATCTGTGGGAGATGGCCGGGCTCGGCCCGAAGGACGTCGACGTGCTGCAGAGCTACGAGAACTTCACCGGCGGCGTGTTGATGAGCCTCACGGAGCACGGCTTCGTCAAACCGGAGGAATGCAACGAGTTCCTCAAGCTCGAGAACCTGTTGGCGCCGTCGGGCAAGCTGCCGCTCAACACCTCGGGCGGCAACCTGGCCGAATGCTACATGCACGGGCTCGAACTGCAGATCGAGGCGGTGCGCCAGCTGCGCGGCACGGCCACCTCCCAGGTGCCGGGCGCGAAGGTGGCCGGCGTGATCGCCGGCCCGATGGTTACACCCGTATCGACGATGGTTTTTGGCTCCGAGGAGACGCTCTGATGTCTTATCTGCCGAAGGGGCTCCCCGAGCCCGTCACCGAGACCGACAAGCTCGACCAGCCGTACCTGGGAAGGCACGCGCGCCGGCAAGCTGATGGTGCAGCGCTGCGGCGCCTGCGGGACCTGGCAATGGGGCCCGGAATGGCTGTGCCACAAATGCAATTCCTGGGACATGAAATGGGTGGAGGTGGCGCCGAAGGGCAAGATCTGGACCTGGACCCGCTGCTGGCATCCGGTGCATCCGGCGCTGAAGGGCAGCGGCCCGTATCTCGCGGTGCTGGTGGAACTGCCGCATGCCGGCAACATCCGCATGCTCGGCAACCTGCTCGGCGACCCGCAGCAGACCGTCACGATCGGCGCCGATGTCGAGGCGGTGTTCGAGCCGCATGACGACGCCAAGACGCCGTACACGCTGGTGCAGTGGAAGCCGGCGTAGGGAGACAATCGCAGTCACGAAGGCCGAACAACAGGCTTGATCACAACACGGAGGAACCAATGAACGAAGTGCCGATCAACGCACCCAATCTCTGGCGGCTCGAGACGCCTGGCCATTCGGGCTGGCAGCGCACCGCGCGTGTCGGCGATCCCGGGAAATACTTCATGGTCTCGACCGACAGCCACGCCAACGAGCCGCCCGATCTGTGGGAAACGCGGATCGAGGCGAAATACCGCGAGCGCGTGCCCCGCATCATCACCGATGAGCAGGGCGTGCAGTGGCGCTATTGCGAAGGCTACCGGCCCGACCGGGTGCGGGTCATGAGCTTCGAGGGCGAGGACTGGGTCCGCTCGAAGGCGGGTGCCGACGTGCAGGACCGCATCCGCGACAACCGCGCCGACGGCGTCGATGTCGAGATCATCTTCCCCAACAAGGGCCTGGCGATGTGGGCGACGCCGGACCCGGTGTTCGCCAACGCCCAATGCCGCGTCTGGAACGACTGGGCGTGGGAGCAGTTCGGCGCCTATCCGGACTCCATGCTGCCGGTTGCCGCGATCGCCACCGGCGATCTCGAAAGTGCCATGGCGGAGATCGAGCGGGTGGCGAAGATCGGCTTTCGCGCGCTGTCGCTGCCGTGCAAGCCGATCTGGGGCGGGCACGACGTCGATCACGTCAACTACAACCTGCCTCATTTCGATCCGATGTGGCGCCTGATCGAGGAGACCGATCTTCCGATCACCTTCCATGTCTCCACCGGCCGCGACCCGCGCGCCTCCCGCGGCAATGGCGGGGCGGTGGTCAACTACGTGACCCATTCGCTGGCGCCGACGATCGAGCCGGTGGCCAATCTCTGCGCCTCCGGGGTTCTGGAGCGCTTCAAGGGCCTGCGCTTTGCCACCGTGGAAGCCGGCATCGGTTGGGTCGCCTGGCTGCTGACGGCGATGGACGAGGCCTACCGCAAGCATCACATGTGGGTGCGCCCGAAGCTGCAGGGCCTGCCCAGCGACTATTTCAAGGCGCACGGGCTGGCGACATTCCAGGAAGATCCGGTCGGCCTCTATGTGGCCGAGCCGTTCGGCCTGATCGACAATTTCGCCTGGGCCAACGACTACCCGCACCACGAGGGCACCTGGCCGCATTCGGCGGAGGCGATCGAACGCACGATGCCGATGCTGAATGACGTGCAGCGCGCCAAGATCCTCGGCCTCAACGCCGCCCACTTCTTCAAGCTGGAGGTTCCGCCGCACCAGCGGCTGGCAGCCTGACGCACAAGCTTCCGGATGAGCGGACGCGCCGTGCCCGGCGCGTCCCGTTCACCGGCGGGATACGCCGTTCTTCAGGGTGATTGCCCACATGTATGTTGCCGACCACGCGCGAGACCGACCCGACCACCCGGCGCTGATCAACGGCGCCACCGGAGAGATCCTGACATACCGCGAGCTCGACGAACGCTCGAACCGCCTGGCCAATCTGTTTCGTGCGCAAGGATTGCGTCGGGGCGACCATATCGCGCTGTTCATGGAGAACAATCCGCGCTTCCTGGAAGTCTGCTGGGCAGCCTTGCGGTCGGGCCTCTACTACACGACCATCAACCGCTACCTGACGGCCGAGGAAGCGGCCTATATCGTCAATGATTGCGGGGCGAAGGCGATCGTGACCTCGGTCGCGCGCGGGGAAATTGCCGTGGCGCTGCCGCCGCTCATTCCGGCCTGCGGCTTGCGGCTGATGATCGACGGCGTGATCGGGGACTGGTCGTCCTACGAGGCAGCGGTCGCGCCGCAGCCCGCCCATCCGCTCGGCGAGGAGTGGCTGGGCGATGCGATGCTCTACAGTTCCGGCACCACCGGCCGGCCCAAGGGCATAAAGCGCCCGCTGCAGGATCTGAAGGTCGGCGAGGACACCACCTGGCAGGGCACGATGCGCCGCTACGGCTTCGGCCCGGATACGGTCTATCTGTCGCCGGCGCCGCTCTATCACGCCGCGCCGATCTCCTACTCGCTGACGGTTCAACGCCTCGGGGGAACGGTGGTGATGATGCCGCGCTTCGACGCGCTCGACGCGCTGCGGCTGATCGAGCAGCACCGGGTGACGCACAGCCAATGGGTGCCGACGATGTTCGTGCGCATACTCAAGCTGCCCGCACCGGAACGCGAGGCGTTCGATCTCTCCAGTCACCGTGTCACGATCCACGCGGCCGCCCCCTGCCCGGTCGAGGTGAAGCGGCAGATGATCGAATGGTGGGGGCCGATCATCCACGAATATTACGGCGCCACGGAACGCATCGGCACCACGCAGCTCGACAGCCATGAATGGCTCGCGCGTCCCGGCTCGGTCGGCAAGGCGGCGCTCGGCATCCTGCACATCTGCGACGAGACCGGAGCGGAATTGCCGACCGGCCAGTCGGGACTGATCTATTTCGAGCGGGACCGGATGCCGTTCCAATACCATAACGACCCCGACAAGACGAAGGCCGCGCAGCATCCGGTCCACACCACCTGGTGCACGACCGGCGACATTGGCCATGTCGACGAGGACGGCTACCTGTTCCTCACCGACCGCAAGGCGTTCATGATCATCTCCGGCGGCGTGAACATCTACCCGCGGGAGATCGAGGACGCGCTGGTCACGCATCCCCGGGTGCGCGATGTCGCGGTCTTCGGCGTGCCGAACGAGGAGATGGGCGAAGAGGTCAAGGCGGTGGTCGAACTGGCCGATGATGTGGAGCCTTCCGCCGCGCTGGCCGCCGAGCTCATCAGATTCGCGGCCGGCAAGGTCGCCCGCTACATGCTGCCGAGGAGCATCGATTTCATCGCCCAGCTGCCGCGGCTGCCGACGGGAAAGCTGTACAAGAACGCGTTGCGGGACCAGGTACTGGGCCGCTTATCGGGCCGCCGCCAGGCAGGTGCGGCCGGAAGGACAAGTTGCGGGGACAACGGCATAAATGAACTTCGAATTCTCTGACGATTCCAATCTTCTGCGCGACCAGGCGCGCAGCTTCCTCAAGGACAGATGCGGCCCGAAGGTGGTGCGGGCGGTGCTCGAAGGACAGGAGCCGTACGCACGCGCATTGTGGCGCGAGATCGCCGGCCTGGGCTGGCTGGGTGCTGCGATCCCGGAGCAATATGGCGGCGCCGATATCGGCTATGAAGGCCTGTGCGTGCTGGCGGAGGAATTGGGCCGCGTCGTCGCACCAGTGCCCTTCGCGTCCTCGGTCTATCTCGCGACCGAGGCGATCCTCGCCGCCGGCAGCGAAGCGGACAAGCGCGAGCTGCTGCCGAAGCTGGCGGACGGCTCGCTGATCGGCACTTTCGCGTTGGCCGAAGGCCCCGGGCAGCCGGGACCGGACGCGGTGAAGCTGCGCGCCGCCGGCGGCGTTCTGACGGGGGAGAAATGGCCGGTATCGGACGGAACCATCGCGGATTTCGCCATCGTGGTGGCGCGCGACGAAGGCGGCATCGGGCTCTACCGGGTCGATCTCGCGAACGCCCGGCGCGAGAAGCTGCGCACCGTGGACCCGAGCCGCGACCAGGCGCGGCTCGACCTCACCGGCGTGCCGGCCGTGCGGCTGGGACCGCCCGGCGATGCCTGGCCGCTGGTGCAGCGCGTGCTCGAGCGCGCGGCGATCCTGATGGCCTTCGAGCAGGTGGGCGGCGCCGAGGTCTCGCTCGCCATGGCGCGCGACTACGCCATGGAACGCATCGCCTTCGGCCGGCAGATCGCCTCCTTCCAGGCGATCAAGCACAAGCTGGCGGATATGTATGTCGCGCTCGAGCTGGCCCGGTCCAACGCCTATTATGGCGCCTGGGCGCTGGTGGAGGGCGGCGCGGAACTGCCGCTGGCCGCGGCGGCGGCGCGGGTTTCCGCGACCGAGGCGTTCCACCTCGCGTCGAAGGAGAATATCCAGACCCATGGCGGGGTCGGCTTCACCTGGGAGTTCGACTGCCACCTCTACTACCGGCGTTCCAAGCACCTCGCGCTGACCCTGGGTGCGGCGCGATACTGGAAGCACCGGCTGGTCGATCAACTCGAAACGCGCAACGCGGCGTAGGGGGAGGCACGATGGACTTCAACGACACGCCAGAGGAAGCCGCGTTCCGCGCCGAGGCGCGCGCCTTCCTGCAGGCCAATGCCGAACCCAAGGGCCGTGCCAGGCCGGTGAATTTCCGCGGCGATATCGGGGCGGAGGAAGTCAGGCGCGCCAAGGCGTGGCAGGCGAAGAAGGCCGATGCCGGCTTCGCCGCGATCACCTGGCCGAAGCAATGGGGCGGGCGCGGCGCCTCGCCGATCATGCAGGTGATCTACCAGCAGGAAGAGTCGAACTACGTGGTGCCGGCCGGCGTGTTCGAGATCGGGCTCGGCATGTGCATTCCCACGATGATGGCCTACGCCAAGCCGGAACAGCTCGAACGCTATGTGCGCCCGGCGCTGCGCGGCGAGGAGATCTGGTGCCAGCTCTTCTCCGAACCCGCCGGCGGTTCCGATCTCGCGGCGCTGCGCACCCGTGCGGAGCGCGACGGCGATGACTGGGTGATCAACGGGCAGAAGATCTGGACCTCCGGGGCGCATCTTTCCGATTTCGGCATCCTGGTCACGCGCAGCGACCCGAACGTGCCGAAGCATGCGGGCCTGACCTTCTTCTTCCTCGACATGAAATCCCCTGGCGTCGAGATCCGGCCGATCCACCAGATCTCCGGCGCCCGCCATTTCAACGAGGTCTTTTTCACCGATGTGCGCATTCCCGACAGCCAGCGGCTGGGCGGGGTGGGCCAGGGCTGGCGCGTGTCCCTGACCACCCTGATGAACGAGCGGCTCGCGGTCGGCGGGATCGCCTTCCGCCCGGATGTCGACGACCTCGTCGGCATTTCGCGGTCCATATCGATCGACGGGCAGCCGGCGATCCGCGACAGCGCGGTGCGCGAAAAGATCGCCGATTGGTATGTGCGCGCGCAGGGCCTGAAGCTGACGCAGTTCCGCACGCTGACGGCGCTGTCCAAAGGCAGGGACCCGGGGCCGGAGAATTCCATCGGCAAGCTGGTGAAAGCCAGCATGGTGCAGGATATCGCCTCGTACGGCATGGACCTACTGGATGCCGCGGGCGGCGTGATGGAGCCCGAGCTGGTGCCGCTCTACGCCATGTTCCAGGAGGCGCTGCTGTCCTCCCCGGGCGGGCGGATCGCCGGCGGCTCGGACGAGATCATGCGGAACATCATCGCGGAACGCGTGCTCGGCATGCCCGGCGACATCCGCGTCGACAAGGACAAGCCGTTCAACCAGATCCCCACCCGGCCCGGCTGAGGCCGGCGTGACATTTCAGGCCATATAATCAGAAACCGATCAGGAAACGCCCCCATGACCCGCAATACCATCGACCGCCGCACCCTGCTGGCCGCAGCGGGCGGCGCCGGGCTGCTGCTGCCAGGCGCGGCGCGCGCCGAGGCGCCGGTCTATCGCCTGGCTCTGGTCAACGACATGTCCGGCACCTACTCGGCCGGCGACGGCCCGGGATCGCTGTTCACCGCCCGGCTGGCGGCGGCCGATTTCATGGCCGCCCATCCCGGCTTCAAGGCCGAGGTGCTGTCGGGCGACATGGGAACCGCGGTCGACACTGCCACCACCGTCTCGCGCAGCTTCTATGACCGCAGCGACGTCGACTGCGTCATCGGCCTGCCGCAATCCGCCGCCGCCATCTCGGTCGGCAACGTGGCGCGCGAGAAGGACAAGCTGGTGGTGTTCACCGGCGCCGGGGTGCCGGACCTGACGGGCAAATACTGCACGCCGAACCAGATTCACTGGACCTACGATCTGTGGGGCAATTCCGCCGGAACGGCGCGCGAGCTTACCCGGCTGGGCGGCGACAAATGGTTCTTCATTACGCCCGACTATATCAGCGGCCGGTCGATGCAGGGCTATGCCACGGAGTCGATCCTCGGTGCCGGCGGCAAGGTGGTGGGCTCGGTCCTCTACGCGTTTCCCGGCACGACCGATTTCTCCTCGGCGCTGCTGGCCGCGCAGGCCAGCGGCGCGAACGTGATCTGCATGGCCAATGCCGGCGATGACACCACCAACTGCATCAAGCAGGCGGCCGAGTTCGGCCTGCTGCAGGGCGACACCAGGATCGCCGGGCTGGTGTTCTCGATCAACAACGTCGAAGCGCTGGGGCTGAAGACGGCGCAGGGCGTGGTTTTCACCGAGGCGTTCTACTGGGACCTGAACGACGGCACCCGCGCCTTCGCCGCCAGGTTCGAGACGCAGTTTCCCGACCGCAAGCCGACCATATTCCATGCCGGCGCCTATTCGGCGACGCTGCATATCCTGAAGGCCGCCCATGCGCTCGGCATCGAGAAAGCCAAGGCGAGCGGCCGCGCGATGGCCGATCAGATGAAGGCGATGCCGACCGACGACCCGCTGTTCGGCCCCGGTACGGTTCGCGCCGACGGCAAGTATATTCACGACACCCATGTCTGGCAGGTGAAGTCGCCGGCGGAGAGCAAATACAAGTTCGACTACTACAAGCGGCTCGCCACCATTCCGGCCGACCAGGTGTTCATGTCGATGGAGCGTCTGGGCTGCCCCTATCTGAAGAGCTGACAGCCAGGGGCCGAGCCCCTGGACCTCGTCAAACGGGTTTCCAAAGGGCGACTGCCCTTTGGTGGGTCCGGGCAAAGCCCGGGCTTGCTTGCTTCGAGGCCGCCTGCCCGCGCTAGACCACCCGCCCGCTGTCCGCCTCCATCAGATGCATGTGGTTCATGTCCGCCGCCAGCTTCAGGACCTGGTTGGGGAACGCCTGCGTGGCAGGATCGACCCGGGCGCAGATCTCTGCCCGGCCGATCCGGAAATGGATCATCGTCTCCATGCCCATCGGCTCGACGACGTCCACCAGCGCGTCCACCCTGACCACGCCGGGCCGGGGGTCGTCCTGCCACTCGGTCAGATGCTCCGGGCGCAACCCCAGGATCATCGTCTTGTCCCTGTAGGGCGCATAGCGATCCATGCCGGCTGGCGGGGACCGGCAGCGTGATCGCCAGTCGTCCACCCGCACCGCGGGCACGCCGTCGACCGACCTGCACGCGGCACTGGAAGAAATTCATCGCCGGGCTGCCGATGAAGCCGGCGACGAAGCGGGTGGCGGGGTTGTGGTACAGCTCCTGCGGCGGCCCGACCTGCTCGATCACGCCGTGGTTCATCACCACCACGCGGTCGGCCAGCGTCATCGCCTCGATCTGGTCATGCGTCACATAGACCGTGGTGGTCTTGACGGTCTGGTGCACCTTCTTGATCTCGGTGCGCATCTGCACGCGCAGCTTGGCATCCAGGTTGGACAGCGGCTCGTCGAACAGGAACACCTTGGGGTTGCGCACGATGGCGCGGCCCATCGCCACGCGCTGGCGCTGGCCGCCCGACAGCGCCTTCGGCTTGCGGTCCAGCAGCACCTGGATGTCGAGGATGCGCGCCGCCTCGTCCACCCGGCGCTTGATCTCGTCCTTGGGAAACTTTCGCAGCTTCAGCCCGAACGCCATGTTGTCGAACACCGACATGTGCGGATAGAGCGCGTAGTTCTGGAACACCATGGCGATGTCACGGTCGCGGGGCGGGACGTCGTTGATGACGTTGCCGCCGATCCAGATCTCGCCGTCGGAGATCTCCTCCAGCCCCGCGATCATGCGCAGAGTGGTGGATTTGCCGCAGCCGGACGGGCCGACGAGGACGACGAATTCCTGGTCGGCGATCTCAAGATCGATCCCCTTCACCGCCTGGACGCCGCCGTCGTATTCCTTGACGACCTTGCGGACGGATACTTCAGCCATGGACAATTTCCTTTTGGTCAGCCTTTGGTCGCGGCAATGAGGGGGTCGGGACCTTGCCGGTCACCAACGGCGCCGGACCTCCTCGGCCCAGCCGTAGCATTTCTCCACCTCGAATTTCCGGCCGGAATCGTCGATGACGGTGCCGTCGAAATATCCGAAGCACTGATGTTCCTTGCTGATCACCACAAGCCGGTCGAAGGATGATTGCCGGTCGTATACCGGCGTGAACGTCAGATCCACGCGGTCTCCCCGAATGGTCCAGGGCCGCATCCAATCGGCGCGGTCGTAGTTCCATTCCAGTTCCTGGCTGATCTTGTGCAGCCTTCCGTCGATGCGCAGCACGTTCTCGGTGGACGGCGTGCCGTCGGTCCATTTCGCGCCGAATTGCAGGCCGATTTCGTGGCCATGGCTGCGCCCGCTGCCCGACGCCCAGTTCCACACGATGGAATAGGGCCAGCGGCCGCGGCCGTGATCCAGCGTGGCATATGCCGTCGCGGCATCGACCTCGTATGTCCGGCCATCGACGGTCACCCGCCCGCTGACGGGAAGGCAATTGTCCTTCCGTGTGTACTGGAAGCGGCGCGCATCCCAGGGCACCACCACGCCCATCGATTCGTGGCCTTCCTCTTCGATGGCCTGGAGGTCCACGCTCACCCGCGGCGTGGTCGCATGCAGGCTCGTGCCGGTTTCGGTCGGCAGCATCCGGATCTGCATCCGATCGCCCCTGCCGATGATCGCGCCGTCTCCCGATCGCTCGGGCATCGGATCCACCCTGGCGCGCGGCAGCCAATGGATCTCGGCCTCGGGGATGGCTTCCAACGTCTTGAGGTCGAGGAAGAACGTCGCCAGCGTCACCCGGTAGTCGGAATGCGAGACATTGACCGCGACGATGATCTCCGGCGTGACGATGCACCAGTATTCGAAGCGCTTGTTCCGCCCCCAGCCCCGGAGGTTGGCCCGGTGCAGCGGCTTGCGCGTCCAGCCGACAGCCGCCGGATTGAGCGTGCCGTCCGGCAGACAGAGATCGACCGGCCGGGTGATTTCGCGCTCGGTCTTGTTCACGCCGCCAGCCATCTGCCTATCTCCGCCATCAGGCCGACGGCCTTCCGGATATGCGTTGTTGAATCGGGTCGAATTTCCGTTCGATCGCGCCTTGGCCGCCCGGCCGCCGCAGGGGGACGGCCTTGCCCCTCAGCCCTTCGTCGCGCCATCGGCCAGGCCCTGGATCAGCCATTTCTGCACGATCAACGCAAAGATCATCACCGGAATGACCGTGAGCGTGCCAACCGCCGCCAGGGCGCCCCAGTTGGCGCCGTTGACGGTGTCGCCGGCGATCCCCGCGATCGCCACCGGGATCGTCGTCGCGTTCCGGTTGGTCAGCACCAGCGCGAACAGCAGCTCTTCCCAGGCCAGGATCACGCTGAAAATGAGCGTGGAGATCAATCCGGGCAGCGAGATCGGCACGATGATGCGAAAGAACGCGCCGAACCGGCTGCATCCGTCGAGCTTCGCCGCCTCCTCCAATTCAGCCGGCAGCGACTGGAAGAAGCCGCGCATCAGCCACATCACATAGGGGATGAGGAAGGTGCAGTAGGCCAGGATCAGGGTGATGTGCTTGTCGATCAGCCCGACATTGCGGGCCACCAGGAACATCGGCACCGCCAGCGCGATCGGCGGCACGCCGCGCGACAGCAGGATCAGGGTGCCGATCGTGGCGGCGCCGCGCAGCTGGATGCGGGCCAGGGCGTACCCGGCCATCGATCCCGCGACGATCGACACCAGCCCGGCGCCGCAGGCGACGATCACCGTGTTCAGCATCCGATGCGGCACGTCGGCGTGCTGCAGATAGCTGGTATAGGTATCGATCGTCGGCGTGAACAGGAAGGTCGGCGGCGTGGTGAAGATGTCGCGCGGCGACTTGAACGACGTCAGCACCATCCAGAACACCGGAAACAGGAACGCCGCGCAGGCCGCCACGCCACCGGCGATGCGCAGATACCGGCCGACCGGCAGCTTGCGCCGCCGGCGCCGCGAAACCGCATGGCTTCTCACGACTTGTTCTCCAGCGCCCTGGCGCCACGGAGGAATATCCCGGTCAGCACCATGGTGATCAGCAGGATGATCACCGCCATGGCCGCCGATTCGGCGAATTTCAACGAACGGAAGGCCTCGTCATAGATGAACAGGTTGATGACATTGGTAGCACGCCCCGGGCCGCCATTGGTGGCCGCCAGGGCGATGTCGAACATCTTCACCGCCCCCAGCCAGCGGACGATGAAGGTCGCGGCGATCATCGGCATCAGCAGCGGGACGGTGATCGACCAGAACTTTGTCCACCAGTTGGCGCCGTCGATCTCCGCGGCCTCGAACACGTCGCGCGGCAGGGAAAGCAGCGCCGCGGTGGCGATCAGCGTGACGAACGGCGTCCATCGCCAGGTATCGATGATGACCACGGTCACCATCGCCAGCGTCGGATTGCCCAGCCAGTCCACCGGGCCCATGCCGGCCAGCCCAAGCCCGTAATTGACCAGGCCCCAGAGCGGGTCGAGCAGCATGCGCCAGATACCGCCGGCGACGACCGGGGCCACCACCATGGGAATGATGAACAGGGCGCGGACCACGCCGCGCCCGCGCCATTCTGCATTGATCAGGAAGGCGATCCCGAAACCGAGCAGCATCTGCAACGGCAGCGCCAGCGCCAGATAGACGCCGGTCACCCGCAGCGAATTCCAGAACCGCTCATCCTCGAGCACGGTGGCGTAATTGTCCCAGCCGACCCATTCGGTGGCCGTGAACGTGCCGAGATCGAGCTCCGAAAAGCTGATCCGGATCGTGTAGAAGATCGGATAGGCCAGCACTGCCAGCAGCAGCACGGCGGCCGGCGTCATGAAGGCCCACCGGCTCAGCCAGTCGGCCATCCATGTCCTGCCCCGAGCGGACCCCCGACCGGGGCGCCGCCCCGGCCTTGCCTGTCGAACCGTGCTCATGACATCCGTTCCGAAGACGCGCTACAGCCGCAGCTTGTCGATCTTTCGTGCCGCGTTCTGGATGGCGGCCTCCGCGCCGATCTCGCCGGCCATGGCGCGGCTGGTTTCCTCGGCAAGGATCTGCTGCACCGCGTCGGATTTCGGCAGGCGCGGGCGCCACATCTGGCCGGCCTCGGCGGCATCGTAGGCCTGCTGCAGCGTGGCGTAGACGGGAACCAGCCAGTCGCTCTGCGGCGGCGTCGCCAGTGTCGACTTGCGCGCGGGAAATGCGCCGAGCGTGTTGGCGTGCCAGGTTTCGCCCTGCTTCGAGCTCAGCCATTGCAGCAGCGCCCAGGCGGCGCGCGGCTGCCGGCTCTTGTTGGTGATGGCGCCGGTCCAGATTCCGCGATGAGTGCCGGGAAGCTGGCTGCCAGCGGGCATTACCTGGATGCCGACCTCGTCCTGGGTGAGCGTGGTGGCCGCCTTGTCGATCGCCGTGCCCTTGAAGACGCTGCCCCACATGAACATCGTCGCCACCTGCCCCTGCCGAAACGCCTGCAGCGATTCATTGAAGCCGTGGCTCACCGCACCGGGCGGCGCGTATTTCAGCAGGTCCATGTGGGCCTGCAGCGCCTGGATCCCGGCCGGATTGTTGAAGGCCGGCTTGTTGTTCTCGTCCAGCAGGCGCCCGCCATTGGAGTTGAGGATCGCCTGCCAGATGGTGGGGGTGAGCACGTCGCGGATGAAATAGGTGTCCACCGCCCAGGCATTGACCTTGCCGCTGCCGTTGGCGTCCTGCACCAGCTTCGGCGCCTGCGCCATGTACCTCGGCCCAGGTCAGCTTCGGCGTCGGGGCGGGCAGGCCGGCCTTCTTGTAGAGCGTCCTGTTGGTGAACATCAGCAGCATGTTGGAGCGCACGGGAACCCCGTACTGCGCTTTCTTCCACTCCCCGGCGGCGAGCGGGGCGGCATTGAAGTCGTCCCAGTCGTAGCCCGGATCGGTCCAGGCCGCCGTATCCTTCTTCAGGTCCAGCAGGGCGCCGGTCTGCGCGAGCTGGGGGATCCAGGGATCGTCGGCGATGATGATGTCATAGGTCGGGTTGGCGCCGGTGACGTCCAGCAGGCTCTTCGCCAGCAATTCCGGATAGGGCACGCCATCGATCGTGACCTTGATATGCGGCTGGGTCTTGTTGAACTCGGGCACCATGTTGGTTTGCCACTGCTTGGCGAACGCCTCGTTGGCAATCATCCGGATTTCCAGCGGCGCGTCCGCGGTGCCGAGGCCTTCGCCCGGCGCGGCGGCGAAGCCCTTCGCGGCGACGGCCTGCGCGGCAATCACCGATGCGCCCGCGGCGAGAACCGCCCTGCGGGAAAGCTTGCTCTTGTTCTTTTGATTGTCGTTCACTGCACCCTCGCTTACGCACCCTCGCTCACCCACCGGGCCAGCCGCGGCGCTGCTCCACACTGCATTGTCTGGAAGCGATCCCGGACCGCCGCGAACGACCGCCGCATTCGCCGCGTTCGTCTGGACGCTACCGTTTCCCCAGGCCATCGCGCCGGCAGACGAGGTTCCCCGTCTTTTCCGCCGCTCGGCCGAAGCAAGCTAATCCAGGAATGCGAAAGCGAAAAGGGAGTTTTTCGTTTTCGTGCATGACGAACGAAAAATTCCGCCCAAACGCCGCTGGAAAAGGCGCACCTGCCCACGGACATGGGCACGGAACGGGCGCATTCGCATTGATGCCGGGCGGCGGGATCGTCCGCTGCCCTGCCCTCATTCGCTTTCGAACATGGGGCCCGGCGCTACCCCCCGGTCCGCGGCGCCATGATCAGTTCCGCCCCCGCCTCCTGCAGCAGGGCGGCGATATTCGGCGGCGGCGGCCGGTCGGTGCACAGCATATGCACCTGGCGGATCGACCCCAGGCGCACCATCGCGTCCCGCTCGAACTTCGAATGGTCGGCCACCAGCACCACCCGCTTGGCGTTGCGCAGAATGGCCTGCGACACGCGGACCTCGCGGTAATCATAGTCGAGCAGCGAACCGTCCACGGGATCGATGGCGCTGATGCCGATGATGCCGAAATCCACCCGGAACTGCTCGAAGAACTCCGCCGTCGTCTCGCCGACCACGCCGCCATCGGCATTGCGGATCACCCCGCCGGCGATGATGATCTCGAAACTGGTCGCCCGGCTGAGGCGCATGGCCACATTCAGGTTGTTGGTCACGATGCGCAGGTTGCGATGATGCACCAGCGCATCGGCCACTGCCTCCGTCGTGGTGCCGATGTTCACGAACAGCGAGGCATTGTCCGGGATCAGCGCCGCGGCGGCCTGCGCGATGCGCAGCTTTTCCGGCCGGTTGATGACCTGCCGGTCCGCGTAGCCGATATTCTCGACGCTCGATTCCTTCGCCGCGGCGCCGCCGTGATGGCGATGCAGCAGGCCGGCGGCGCCGAGCTGGTTGAGGTCGCGGCGAATGGTCTGCACCGTCACGCCGAAATGGCGCGACAGCGAGGCGATGTCCACGTAATGGCGGTCCATCACCATGTCGATGATGGCCCGCTGCCGGTCGGGAGCGCTCAGCCTTTCCTCGGCGCGCTCGGCCGGTTTTTGCGGGGTATCGCCTGTCATGGGAAAAGCATAGGCGAAGGCGCCGCGGAAGCCAGCCCGCCATCGGCAGTTTTCGGATACGAATTTCGGACGCGTGTCCGGGATGAATGTCTGAATACGAAAATGTACCTTTTCGTATTCGCGCCCATGCGCTAAGCCCCGCTCGCAGCGCAATGCGCGACGGCGCCCGGTGCGCCTGTGGCAGAAGCCTGAGGAAATGCCTGTGTCCAAGAGGTCTGAAGCGGATCTGCTGGTTGTCGGTGGCGGGGTGAACGGCGCGGGCATCGCGCGCGACGCCGCCGGGCGCGGCTTGTCGGTGATCCTTTGCGAACAGGCAGATCTCGCCAGCGCCACCTCCTCCGCCTCCAGCAAGCTCGTGCATGGCGGATTGCGCTATCTCGAGCATTACGAATTCCGCCTGGTGCGGGAGGCGCTGATCGAACGCGAGGTGCTGCTCGGCATCGCCCCGCATATCGTCTGGCCGATGCGCTTCGTGCTGCCGCATGACGGCGCGCAGCGCCCGGTCTGGCTGATCCGCCTCGGCCTGCTGATCTACGACTGGCTTGGCCCGCGCCGCCGCCTGCCCGCCTCCCGCCGCGTACATCTGCGTCAGAACGCCGTGGGCGCGCCGCTGCAGGAGCGGTTCACCACCGGTTTCATGTATTCCGATTGCTGGGTCGACGATTCGCGGCTGGTGGTGCTGAACGCAATGGACGCAAGGGAACGCGGCGCGGAAATCCTCACGCGCACGCGCTGCCTTTCCGTCCGCCGCGACGGCAGGTTGTGGCGGGCCGAGCTGGAGGACAGGCTTACGGGTGAAAAGCGGCAGGTCAGCGCGCGCGCCCTGGTGAATGCCACCGGCCCCTGGGTGGAGGAAATGCTGCACCAGCGCGCGGCGGTCCAGGGCAAGGGGCGCTCCCGGCTGATCAAGGGCAGCCATCTGGTGTTTCCGCGGCTGTATGAGGGCGAGCAGGCCTACATCCTGCAGAACGACGACCGGCGCGTGATCTTCGCCATTCCCTATGAGCAGGATTTCACCCTGGTCGGAACGACCGACGTCGCCTTCGAGGGCGACCCGTCCAGCGTCGCCATCAGCGAGGCGGAGGCCGTTTACCTCTGCCGCGCGGTCTCGAACCATTTCCGCACGCCCGTCACGCCCGGCGACGCCGTGCACAGCTATTCCGGCATCCGCCCGCTCTATGACAACGAGGCCCGGCAGGCCTCGGCGGTGACCCGCGACTATGTTCTCGATCTCGATGGCGAGCCGGGCCAGGCGCCGCTGCTCTCCGTCTTTGGCGGCAAGATCACGACCTTCCGCAAACTGGCCGAGCACGCGATCGAAAAACTGCAGCCCTTCGTCGCGCCGCCGCGCCCGGCTCCGTGGACCGCGCGCACGCCGCTGCCCGGCGGGGACATGGACCTTGGCTTCGATGATTTCCTGACCCTGCTGCGCGCGGCCCATCCCTGGCTACCGGTCGCGCTGGCGCGTCGCCTGGCGCATGCCTACGGCACGCGCGTCGGCCGCATTCTTGGCAGCGCCGGTTCGCTGGAAGCGCTCGGGACCGATTTCGGCTCCGGCCTGTATCAGGCGGAAATCGACTACCTGCTGGACAAGGAATGGGCGATGTCGGCGGAAGACGTGCTGTGGCGGCGTTCCAAGCTCGGTCTGCATCTGAGCGCGCAGCAGCAGCACGAGGTTGCCAGATATATCGCGGCACGCGCCGATGTCTGAGTCACGTCATGTCCTGGCCATCGACCAGGGAACCACCTCCACGCGCGCCATCCTGTTCGACCGCGCCGGCCGTCCGGTGGCCCAGGCGCAGCGCGAACTGGCCCAGCACTATCCCCACCCGGGCTGGGTGGAACACGACGCCGAGGAAATCTGGTGGGACGTGCTGACCACCGCGCGCGAAGCGATCGACCGGTCCGGGGTCGCGCCCGGCGCGATCGCCGCGCTGGGCATCACCAACCAGCGCGAGACCGTGGTGGTATGGGACCGGGCGACCGGCGAGCCGATCCATCGCGCGATCGTCTGGCAGGATCGCCGCACGGCGGAGCTTTGCGACGCGCTCCGCCGGGATGGCACCGAGACGCAGCTACGCGCGCGGACGGGATTGCTGCTCGACCCGTATTTCTCCGCCACCAAGCTGGCCTGGATCCTCGATCACATACCCGGCGCCAGGGCCCGCGCCGAGCGTGGGGAACTCGCTTTCGGCACCATGGACAGCTTCCTGCTCTGGCGCTTCACCGGCGGCCAGGTGCATGCGACCGACGCGACCAACGCATCCCGGACCCAGTTGTTCGACATTCACCGGCAGCGCTGGGACGACGACCTGCTGCGCCTGTTCCGTATCCCGGCGCCGCTGCTGGCCTCCGTGTGCGACAATAGCGGCATTTTCGGCCACACCGCTGCCGATCTCCTCGGCGCATCCATCCCTGTCGCGGGCATGGCCGGAGACCAGCAGGCCGCCCTGTTCGGCCAGGCCTGCTTCGCGCCGGGAATGGTGAAATCCACCTACGGCACCGGCTGCTTCGCCTTGCTGAACACCGGAGAAAAGGCGGTCGTCTCCAACGCCCGGCTGCTCACCACGATCGCCTGCCGCCTGGACGGACGCGCGACCTATGCGCTGGAAGGCGCCATCTTCGCCGCCGGCGCCGCCGTGCGATGGCTGCGCGACGGGCTCGGCCTGATCACCCATGCCTCGCAGACCGACGACATGGCGACGGGGGTCGCGGACAACCACGGCGTCTACATGGTGCCGGGATTTGTCGGCCTGGGCGCGCCGCACTGGAATCCGCATGCACGGGGCCTGATCTGCGGCCTGACCCTGGATGCGACGGCGGCGCATATCGCCCGCGCGGCGCTGGAATCGATCGCCTATCAAACCCGTGACCTGGTGGAGGCGATGCAGGAAGATGGCGGCGGCCAGCCGCGGGAAATGCGGGTGGATGGCGGCATGGCCGCAAATGGTTGGCTTTGTCAGTATCTCGCCGACATTCTGGAGATCCCGGTGGTGCGTCCCGCGGTGCTGGAGACGACCGCGCTGGGGGCAGCCTTCCTCGCCGGGCTCGCCACCGGCGTCTGGGCCAGCACCGACGCGATCGCCGCGGTGTGGGCACAGGAAAGCCGGTTCGAGCCCCGGATGAACCCGCAAAAGCGCACGCAAATGATCGCCGGCTGGCGCGATGCGCTGCGCCGCACGCTGCTGGCGGCAGGCTGAGGCCGCCTGGTCAGCTTCCCGGCACGCAAGATCGGTGGAAAAGACGTCCGTAATAACGGGCGCTATATCAGTAGGTTAGGTCAGGCGAATTGATCTCGTCCCCGGTCCGTCCCCTGATAAGGTCGCGGATGGAGGGGAACGGCGAGGTTCAATGGCGCCCGCTTCCTGGTTCCGGGTTGCAGCTCTGGTGCAGCACGATACGCGTGAGGTAATCCGGCGCTCTCCCCACGCGAACGTGGTTTGACGTGCACGTGGACCGGCCGATGATTGGGTGATCGGAGAATTCTGGTCACCATGAGCGATACTGAAGCCTTGTTCGCGGTGCTTCGACAATCGGCCGATCCGGACGCGGTAGCCGCCATAGAGGCGTTGGTCCGCAACGGCTCGGACCGCGCTCTCAGCCGCACGAACGCGTTGGATTTTGCGGCCCGATCCGGCCTGAACGAAGAACGCGTGATTTCCGCGTTCCTGCAAGCCTGCAGGCTCAAGCTGTTCGACCTGTCGTGGAATGTACTCTGTCCTGGTTGCTCGGGCGTTCTGGGCGCCAATGCCACGTTAAAGTCGGTTCACCACGGGGCCTATCACTGCGCCCTCTGCGCCGCGGGCTATGAACCAACCCTCGACGAAATGGTCGAGGTAACATTCACGGTCCATCCGCGCGTGCGCCAGATTGGCGCGCATCATCCACATGAGTTGCCCTTCTGGGAGTATTACCGCCAGGTGTTCTGGAGCTCAGGGATAGCGCTGCCGGAGGAACGGTTCGAGGATCTGATCAACAGCGTAACGTTGGATGCGGTGGAGCTTCCGGCCGGCGAAAAGGCTATATTGTCTTTGAAACTTCCGGCCGAATTCCTGATCGTCTTCGAGCCCGTGACCCATGCCGCGCAATTCATCGAAGTGAAGGGCGATCCCACCCACGAGCGGCAGCATCTGGCTCTTGTCTATAACAATGTCCAGGCGCCCACCGGCACGACCGGGATGCGCCCCGGTCCCTTGCGGATCTCCATGGAGAACCGGACTGACACGCGCGTGCTTCCCGCCGTTTGGGTCGCCGGCGACGCCCTGCACGAAATGCTCGGTAGGCGAAAGCCATTCCTGACCGCCAAGCGCTTGCTCTCCAACCAGACTTTTCGGGACATCTATCGCGCCGACACGCTGAACGTTGACCAGCGCTTGAAGATCACCAGCCTGACGTTTCTCTTCACGGACCTCCGCAGTTCCACCGAGCTGTACGAACGGGTCGGCGATCTCGTCGCCTTTGACATGGTCCGCACGCATTTCCGCGTGCTGCTCGACATCGTCGCCGAGGAAGGTGGTGCGGTGGTGAAAACCATCGGCGATGCCGTGATGGCGACATTTTCGACACCGGATCGGGCGGTGCGTGCGGCGTTGCGCATCCGCGACGCCATGGATCGCCTGAACATCGAGAGCGGGCGCGACGACCTGCTGCTGAAGATCGGCATTCACGAGGGTCCCTGCCTCGCGGTTACGCTGAACGATCGGCAGGACTATTTCGGCCAGACGGTGAACATCGCATCGCGCATATCCGGCAGCGCGGTATCGAGATTGATTCTGGCCACCGGCTCGGTGATCGACGACGCAAAGGCAGCGGGAGTGCTGGATGCGGCCGGGCTGGTGCCGACCCGATGCCAGAGCTTGCTGCGAGGCATTACCGATGAGCTTGCCCTGTACGAGATCGCGTAATTCTTTTGGCCAGTTCCTGTTCCTGGTTCGCTCCCTGTCATCCGGCAGCATCGTTCGCGCGCAATTTTTATTTCGATAAGGGATTGTTTCGGCTTCCCGTGTTCCGCCGTCAGCCCACGCAACATCATGGAGTTGCCAAGCGCCGGCAAGATCGGTGCAGGAGGAAGGAAATGCTCATTCGCAGACGCTATGTCATCGCGGGGTTGCTCGCGCCCAAACGCAGCCTGGTTCTGGCCGCCCAGATTCTTGCGGTGACCGTGGAAGCCAAGGCCGCGAACGTCTCTTGCATCCAGGCCACGACTCCCGTGATCGAAGGCCAGGTGCGAAAAATCCTGTCTGAGCACCTGGGTGTCGATGCCGCCAAGGTCACCCCGCAAGCGGAATTCATCAAGGATCTGGGCGCGGACAGCCTCGATACCTGCGAACTGGTGATGGCCTTTGAGGAGGCGTTCGGGGTCGAAATTCCCGAGGATGCGGCCGAGAAGATGATAACGGTGCAGGACGCCGTGAACTATCTCGTGACGCAGCGTTGCGGCCCGGGCGGCAGATCGTGACGGGACAGGTGTTCACGGCGAGAGAGTGATCCTTGATCACGAACAGACGGCGCGACCGCCAGGTTTTGCGGATCGCCCGGGCCCGAACCCTGAAGCGGTTCTCGCGGAAGGGGCGGGAGTCGAACCCACCGGAGGCGCCAGGCGCCTCCCTACGGATTTGAAGTCCGCGCGTCCCACCGGGGTACGGTTCCCTTCCGCCGCGCACGCTATCAGCCGGGCGGCAGACGATCCAGTTGCGCGATGAATCCGGCCTCGTCCTCCAGACAACGCAGGTCGAACAGCAGGGCGCCGTCGTGCAGCCGGCCGAGCACCGGCACGGGCAGTTCCCGGAACGACCTCGCCAGGCCGGCCAGCGCCCGGTTGCCGGGCACGCGCAGCCCGATGGCGACGCTCGGGAGCAGATCGACCGGGCGGGATCCGCTGCCGATCTGGCTGGCGCAGGGGACGATCTCGATCGTCACGCCAGCGCCGAGGCGGGCGGACAAGGCGGCGGCGAGGCGGGCGGCGGCGGCGCGGATCTCCGCCTCGGGCCGGGTCAGGCGCCGCAGGGCCGGCAGCCGGGCGGCCAGGCGTTCGGGGTCCAGATAGAGCCGCAGAACGGCGGCCAGCGCCGCCATCGTCAGCTTGTCCACGCGCAGCGCCCGCTTCAGCGGATTCCGACGCAGCCGGGCGATCAGCGCGGCCTTGCCGACCACCAGCCCGGCCTGCGGGCCGCCCAGCAGCTTGTCGCCGCTGAAACTCACCAGATCGGCCCCGGCGCGCAGAGCCTCCATCGGCGTCGGCTCGTGCGGCAGGCCGTAGCGCTCCAGATCGATCAGGCTGCCGCTGCCGAGATCGTTCAGGAAGGCAATGCCTCGTTGCCGCGCCAGCGCGGCGAGTTCCGGCTCCGGCACCGCCGCGGTGAAGCCCGATATCGCGTAGTTGCTGGCGTGCACCTTCATGATAGCGGCGGTGCGCGGGCCGATGGCATCGGCGAAATCGGCCAGATGGGTGCGGTTGGTGGTGCCGACCTCGCGCAGCCGGGCGCCGGCGCGGGCCATGACATCGGGGATGCGAAAGGCGCCGCCGATCTCCACCAGCTCGCCGCGGGAGACCAGCACCTCGCGCCGGTTCGCCAGGCTGTTCAGGGCCAGCAGCACCGCCGCGGCGTTGTTGTTGACCACCAGCGCGTCCTCCGCCCCGGTGAGGCGGCAGATCAGCGCGGCCACGTGATCGTCCCGCTCACCGCGCCCGCCGGTGCCCAGGTCGTATTCGAGGTTGCAGGCATCCGCCGCCGCGGTCATGGCGGCGATCGCCTCCGGCGGCAGCGGGGCACGGCCGAGATTGGTGTGCAGCACCGTGCCGGTCAGGTTGAACACCTTGCGGATCGGCGGCTGCGCCTGGCGCGCCAGCTCGGCCAGGGCCTGGTGCTCGATCTCCGCGGCGGCGGCGTCGCGGTCGGCGATGACGGCCCCGTCGGCCAGGCCGAGCCGCAATCCCTCCGACGCCGCGCGCAATGCATCCAGCACCAGCGCCCGGCCATGCTCCAGCGCGGCGGCGGCCATGGCGGGGCGGCGCAGCAGGGCGTCCACCGACGGTAGGACGGTAGCCGGCGATGGCCTAACCTGCATGCGCAATCCCCGCGAGCGAGGCGCCCAAGGTGACACCGGCGACCCCCATTCTCAAGGATGTCGTGCTGGTCGGCGCCGGGCACGCGCATGTCGCGGTGCTGCGCCGCTTCGCAATGCGGCCGATGCCCGGCGTGCGGCTGACGGTGATCACGCGGGAGGTGGACACGCCCTATTCCGGCATGCTGCCGGGCTTCCTCGCCGGGCAGTATGGCTTCGACGACATGCATATCGATGTGCGACGCCTCGCGCGTTTCGCCGGCGCGCGGCTGTACCATGCGGAGGCGACGGGACTCGATCCCACGCAGCGGCTGGTGTTCTGCCGCGACCGGCCGGCGGTGGCGTATGATGTGCTTTCCATCGATATCGGCTCCACGCCCGATCTCGCGGACATCCCCGGCGCTGCCGAGCATGCGATCCCCGTCAAGCCGATCGGGCGGTTGATCGCCCGCTGGGAAACGCTGGCGGCGCGGATCGCGCGGCGGCCGGTGCCGGCCCGCATCGGCGTGATCGGGGCCGGCGCGGCGGGGTTGGAGCTGGCCTTCGCGCTGCGTCATCGCTTCACGCCGGCGCAGGCCACGGTGGCGCTGTTCGGGGCGGAGGCGGATGTGCTGCCCGAGCTCGGCGCCGGCGCACGGTTCCGGGCGCGGCGGCTGCTGGCGGCGCGCGGCATCGCGGTGCAAATGGGGCATCCCGTGGTTCGGATCGAGGCGGGGCAGGTGTATTTCAGCCGCGCCGCGCCGGCCGCGCTGGACGAAATCCTGATCGCCACCCAGGCGAGCAGCCCCTCCTGGCCCGCCGAGGCCGGGCTCGCGGCCGATGCGCGCGGCTTCCTGCGCGTGTCGGACCGGCTGCAATCGGTCTCCCACCCCGAGATCTTCGCCGCCGGCGACATTGCCGCCATCGAGGGCCATGCGCGCGCCAAGTCCGGGGTCATGGCGGTGCGCGCCGGACCGCCCTTGGCGGAGAATATCCGCCGCGCCGTCGCCGGGCGCGAGCTGCGCCGCTTCGTGCCGCAACGGCGCTGGCTGAGCCTGATCACGACCGGTGACCGCTACGCCATCGGCGTGCGCGGGAATGTCAGCTTCGAGGGCGCCTGGGTATGGCGCTGGAAAGACCGGATCGACCGGAAATTCATGCGCATGTACTGCAAGTTGCCGGACATGCCGCTCCCCCGGCCGGAAGTGGCGGCGGGCGTGGCCGATGCCGCGGGCCGGGCGGCGCTGGCGGAAGCCGCCATGCGCTGCGGCGGCTGCGCGGCCAAGATCGGCAGTTCCATCCTGCAGCGCGTGCTGGGCCGGCTGGACGGCGCCTCCACGGACGTCGCGATCGGGCTGGCGGCGCGCGACGACGCCGCCGCCTTCGCCGTGCCGCCGGGCACGATGCTGGTGCAATCCGCCGACCAGTTCCGCGCCTTCATCGACGATCCCTATCTGTTCGGCCGGATCGCCGCGCATCATGCGCTGGGCGACCTCTATGCGATGGGCGCCAGGCCACACAGCGCGCTGGCGCTGGCCACCGTGCCGTTCGGCCCCGCGGCCAAGATGGAGGCTGATCTGTTCCAGCTGCTGGACGGCGCGAACACGGTGCTGCGCGCGGCCGGGGCGGTGCTGATCGGCGGGCACAGCGCGGAAGGGGCCGAGCTGATGCTCGGCCTGTCCGTGAACGGCCTGGCCGATCCCGGCCATATGCTGCGCAAATCCGGGCTGCGCCCCGGCGATGCCCTGATCCTGACCCGGCCGATTGGCACCGGCGTGACCTTCGCCGCCGACATGCGCCATCGGGCGCGGGCGCGCTGGGTGGAGGCCGCCCTGGCGCAGATGACCCAGCCCGCCGCCCTGGCCGCGCAGATCCTGATCGCGCAGGGCGCCGCCGCCTGCACCGATGTCACCGGCTTCGGTCTCGCCGGACATCTGCTGGAAATGGCGGAGGCGTCAGGCGTCGATATCGTGCTGGACCTAGCCGCCGTGCCCGTGCTGGCGGGCGCCGAGGCGTTGATGCGGGAGGGATCGGCGAGTTCGCTGCACGGCACGAACCTGGCCGCCGCGGCGCGGGTGGCGGCCCCGGCCGCGATCCGGACGCAGGCGCGCTTTGCCCTGCTGTTCGATCCGCAGACCGCCGGCGGCCTGCTGGCCGGCATCGCGCCCGAACGGGAGGCGGCCTGCCTCTCCGCCCTGCACGAAGCCGGCTATGCGCAGGCTGCCATCGTCGGGCGCGTGATTGAGCGCGGTGCCGCGCCCGAGCGGATCCGCGTCGGTTAGCGCTTCGGCGCAGCCAGATCCTGCTGCTGCACCGGCGCCTTCGCCGCCGTCGGCTTGTCCGGCATCAGCCAGTCGCGCAGCGAACGCCTGGCCTGGAACTCCAGCTCCACGTTCATGCGGTCCATCATCGTCTTCGTCAGGTCGTACAAGGTGCCCTGCAGGTCGCTGGTGTCGCCGGTGCGGCGCTGGACCACCTCCGCGGTGGCGAAGCCGGCGCGCTTGTCGTCGGAGGTGTAGACATCCAGCTCCACCGCCATGTGGCCGAGGATCTCGTCACCGCTCTTGAGCAGTGACGCGTCCTTGATCACCAGCACTGCGCGCCCGCTGGTGCCGAACGCCTTCAGCCGGTCATTCGCCATCTGCCGCAGGGCAACGACCGGCGGGATCGGCGCGCGGTCGCTCACCTCGTTGCGGCTGGCCGGCACGAAGCGGTTGTCGACCTCCACCGAGGCCACGTTCAGCCGGATCTGCGGCAGATAGTCATAGGTCATCGGCGGGAAATCGCGCGGCTTGGAGGGGCCGCCGCAGGAAGCCAGGGTCAAGACGCCGAGCAGCAGGGCGACACGCTGAAACAGCCTTGATTGCCTCACGCTCCGCCCTCCACGATTCCGGTTCCCTGTTTGCCGCGCACATCCTGGCGAGGAAAGCGGAAATCGTAGTTGCAGAACTCGCAGGTCATGACAATGTCGCCGTCCACGGCCATGTGGTCGAGATCGCCGGTCGGAAAGGTCTCCAGTATGCCCGACAGCTTGGCGCGCGAGCAGCGGCAGCCATAGGACAGCGCGCGGGACCGGTCGGTCGCCACGCCCTCGGAGTGGAACAGCCGGTACAGCAGCCGGTCCGGCGGCAGGTCATCGTCCAGCAATTCGTCATCGCTGAGCGTGCCGGCCAGGACCAGCGCGGTGCGCCAGCTTTCCTCGTGTTCCTCCGCATCGATGGTGGGGTCGATCCCGCCATCGCCGGCGACCCGTTCCAGGATCAGCGCCCCGGCGCGCCAGCCGGCCTCGGTCGGCGCACAGGCGAGATGCACGAGGCAGCGCAACTGCTCGGAGGTCTCGAAATAATGCAGCGCCATTTCGGCCAGGCTGCCGCCCTCGATCGCGACGATGCCCTGATGGCGCTCCCGGTCCGGGCCCTGGTCGACGCTGAAGGCGAGGTAGCCGCCGCCGAGCAGCGCGTCGGCGGCCGGCGAGGGGTCGGCCTCCAGCAAGCCGTTCAGCCGGTCGGCATCCACCCGCGTGTAGCCGCGCAGCTCCCCGGTATCGGTGCAGTCGGCCAGCAGCATCGGCACCGGGCCGTCACCCTTGGCATGCAGGCTGAACGAGCCCTGGAACTTCAGCCCCGAGGCCAAGCCGGCCACCAGCGCCAGCGCCTGGCCGGCCAGGCGGGTCACCTGCGGCGGGCTGTCGTGACGGGTCAGCAGGGAATCGGCCAGCGTGCCGAGCCGCACCAGGCGCCCGCGCACCGGACGCCCTGGCAGAAAGAAGGGCGTTACGCCGCGCGGCACCACGATGTGGGGGACAGGAGGACGGTCTTTGTCGAGAAAGGCGGGCGTGTCGGACATCGCCATAAGATAGGACGGCCCGGGTGACATAGGAATGCCCCGCGGCACGAAGCAACGCAGGGGACAGCAGAACGAAAGCCGGCAGGGTTGCGCCAGATGGGAAGCTGGATCGATAGCCACCTGCTGTACGCTGGGCTAGGCTCGGCGGACCAGGATCAGGAATGGCGAACCGCCGGTCCGGACGGGCGCCAGGCGGGGGAACGGGCTATTACGGGTTTGCTGGCATCGGATGGCGTTCGGCGGTGGCTGATCCTGTTCTCGATCGGCCTGTCGCGCATTGCGTTCGGCTATCAGTTCCAGTCCGTGGGCAGCATCGGCCCCGAGCTGATCGCGCAGTTCGGCATCGACTACACCCAGCTCGGCACACTGGTCGGGGCGTACATGCTGCTGGGCATCTTCGCCGCCCTGCCGCTGGGCCTGCTCGGCCGGCGCTTCGGCGAGCACCTGGTGGTCGGCATCGGCCTCAGTCTGATGGCGGCGGGGGCGCTGGCCTCGGCCGATATCGGCGGGGTGTTCGGTGCCACCCGGGCGATCTTCCTGGGCCGCTGCCTGTCCGGCGTCGGTTCGGTGGCGATGATCGTGCTGCAGGGCAAGATGATCGCCGATTGGTGCCAGGGGCGGCAATTGATGCTCGGGCTGGGCATTTCCGTCGCCGCATTCCCGATCGGCGTGGGCATGGCACAGCTGATCGCCCCGCCGTTGACCCATGCATTCGGCTGGCATTCCGCCATGCTGTTCGGCGCCGGCCTGGCGGCGCTGGCCGCTTCCTGGTTCATCGCCGCCTACCGGCCCTCCCCCTTCGCCCGCCCGGTGCCGCGGTCCTTCTCGTTCCCCGGCGGGCGGGAATGCGTGATGGTGGTGATCGGCGGGCTGATCTGGACCTTCTACACCGCGCCCTATGCCAGCTTCCTGGCCTATACGCCGGCATTGCTGACCCATCGCGGCGACAGCCCGGGACTGATCGCGCTGGTGGTCACCATCGCCACCTGGGGCAATGTGCCGGCGATCCTGTTCGGCGGCGGCTTCGCCATGCGGCTGGGCCATCTGCGGCTGTTCCTCATCGGCACGCTGACCCTGGCATTCGGCCTGGCCGCCATCGGCGTGGTGGGCTGGCCCATCCTCTGCGCGCTGCTGATCGGCGTGATCGGCTCAATCCACCCGAGCGTCATCATGGCCGCGGGCACGCTGTCGGCGCGGCCGGAGAACCGCGCCGTGGGCATGTCGCTGTTCTACACCACGTATTACGTCGGTGGCACGATCGTGCCGACAATCTGCGGCCGCGCCGCGGACCTGTATGGCGGCGCGGAAGGCGCGCTGTTCGCGGCCGCCGTGATCACACTACTGTCCGTGCCGGCCTTCCTGCTCCACCGCCGCCTCCGCCCCTGGGCCCGCGTGCCGGGGCTGGCCCGGTAGCGAAGCAAGGTTGGGGCTTTGCCCCAAACCCCAGGAGGGGCGCTGCCCCTCCACCCCGCAAGGGGATGGTCATCCCCTTGACCCCTTTCCGTCTGGTTTGCCTTGAAGGGGCCAAATCGACGTAGCCGTTGATCGGCTTCGTCGTGGCCCCTTCAAGGCAAACCAGTCAGAGGGATCCAAGGGACGACTGTCCCTTGGCGGGTGCAGGGCAGAGCCCTGCCGGGGTTCGGGGCGGAGCCCCGATCTTCCTTGCTATCCGGCCAGCACGCCGAGTTGGCGCAGGCGGGTGATGTCGGGGTCCGAATAGCCGGCTTCGCGCAGCACGGCTTCGCTGTGTTCACCGAGGTTCGGGGCGCGGCGGGGCGGGGTTTTGGCCTCGCCGTCCAGGAAGAACGGGCTGTTGACCGTGAGTTGGGTTTCATCCGCGAAGGGTACCAGGGCTTCGGCGGCACGCATCTGCTCGTCCGCGGCGATGTCGTCGAGCGTGCCGATTATGCCGAAGGTGATGCCGGCGGCATCGAGCACGGCGCGCCAGTGCGAAAGCGGCTCCGCGGCGAAGGCCGCGTCCAGGATGGCGATCAGCGCCGGCGCGTTGGCGCGGCGTGCCTCCGTCGTGGCGAAGCGGGGATCGGCGGCGAGTTCGTCCCGGCCGAGCACGGCCAGCAGGGGGGCGAATTGCCGTGCCTCGTTCAGCAACACCAGGTTAAACCAGCGCCCGTCGGCGCAGCGGTAGATGGCGGTGCAGGCATTGGTGCCCTGCTCGCGCTTCGGGCGCGGCGGCACCTGCAGCCCGGCGAGGGCGGCCTGGACGAAGAAGCCGTTCGCCCACAAGCCGTTGGCCAGCAGCGAGGACGACACCAGGCCGCCGCGGCCGGTCTTTTCCCGCCGGTAGAGCGCGGTGACGATGCCGCCATAGAGGCTCATTGCCGAGGGATGGTCGCCCATTCCCGGCACCGAGCGGGCGGGCGCGGCATCGGCGTCCGCGCGCACCAAATCCATCAGGCCCGAGCGCGCCCAGTAGGCGGTGGAATCGAAGCCGGTCTTGTCGGCTTCCTCCCCGGCTTCGCCATAGGCGGTGAAGGAGGCGTAGATCAGCCGCGGATTGAGCGGACCGAGATCCTCCCACGCGATTTTCAGCCGGCGGCGCACGGGCAGCGGCAGGTTGGTGATGAACACATCCGCCTGGCGCGCCAGCTGGGCAAGGACCGCGTGGCCTTCGGGGCTTTTCAGGTCGAGGCAGAGGCTGCGCTTGTTGCGCGAGGCGAGGTCCCAGGGATAGTTCAGCTCGGTCGCCGGCATGCCGGGCAGCTTGTAGAGGTTGCGGTAGCTGTCGCCCTCGCCCGGAGGTTCGAGCTTGATCACGTCGGCGCCGAAATCCGACAGGATCGTGGCCGCGGCGGGCGCGGCTATGAAGCTCGCGCAGTCGATGACCTTGAGGTCGCTGAACAGGCTTCCGGTCATGATCTGGTTTCTTTTTATACGTTCCCTCCCGCCATGACGCCGGCGAACCCGTCCGGTTCGCCGGCCGGGCAGTGGTTACGGCCCCTCGTTGGTGAAGATGATCGTTCCGGATGCGGCGAACATGCCGCCGACGCCGTGGCAGACGGAGATCTTCGCGCCCGGCACCTGCGCCGGCGCGATGCCGCGCATCTGCCGCACGCTCTCCTGCAGCGCGTACATGCCGTACATGCCGGAATGCATGTAGGACAGGCCGCCGCCATTGGTGTTCATCGGCAACTTGGAGCCGATCGCGGTGTTGCGCCCGGCGATGAAGGCACCGGCCTCTCCGCGTCCGACGAAGCCGAGGTCTTCCAGGCCGTACAGCGGCAGATGCGCGAAGGCGTCGTAGATCATCAGGTGATCGACGTCCTTGTGGGTGATGCCGGCTTCCTTGAACGCGGTCGGGCCGGCCACGCGGAAGGCGCGCGAGGAAGTGAAATCCTCCATCTGGCTGACCATCGGGGTTTCCACGCTCTCGCCGGTGCCGAGGATATAGACCGGCTTGTTGGGGAAATCCTTGGCGCGTTCGGCGGAAGTCAGGATCAGCGCGCCGCCGCCATCGGTCACCAGGCAGCATTGCAGGATGCGGAACGGATAGGCGATCATGCGGGAATTCAGCACGTCCGCGACGGTGATCGGGTCCTTGTACGTGGAGCGCGGGTTCAGTGCCGCCCATTCGCGCTGCACGACGGAAACCATCGCGATCTGCTCATGCGTCACGCCGTAGGTCTTCATGTAGCGCAGCACCGGGATGGGAAACAGGCTGGGCGGTCCCATCGGGCCGAAGGGCTGCTCGAACTGCCCGTTCAGGCTGTCCGGCGGCACCGAGCGCGGCGGACGGCCGATGCCGGAGCGCCCGCTTTCGCCATGCGTGATCAGGATGGTCTTGGCGAGCCCCGACTGGATCGCGGCGGCGGCGTGGCGCACATGGATCATGAACGAACAGCCGCCGACGGAGGTGCCGTCGACGTAGGTGGGGGTGATGCCGAGATATTGCGCCAGCTGCTGCGGGGTTTCCCCGGCGGTGGCGATGCCGTCGATATCCTTCGGCTTCAGGCCGGCATCCTTCATCGCATTCAGCGCCGCGTCCGCGTGCAGCTGGATCTGCGACATGTCCGGCACGACGCCGAGCTTGGTGGTTTCGGACGCGCCGACGACGGCGACCGCTTTCTGTTTCATCTTCTTATCCTTTAGCCGGGCGGAAGAGCGGCAGCGTGATGCTTTCGTCCATGGGGACGAAGGCGACCTCGAGCTTCATGTCGAGTTCGAGCGCTTCCGGCGTCTGCGGGCAGTCGATGATGTTGGTCATCATGCGCGGGCCCTCGTCCAGCTCCACCACGGCGATGGCGTAGGGCGGCGTGAAGCCGGGCACCTTGCGGTGATGGATGACGTAGCTGTACAGCTTCGCGCGGCCGGACGCCCTCAGCGTGGAGACGCTGCGCGAGGCGCAGCCGGGGCAGAATGGCCGCGGCGGGAAATAGATCTTGGCGCATTCGTCGCAGCGCTGCAGCAGCAGTTCCCCCGCTTTGGCGCCGTCCCAGAAATGCTGGGTCTCCGGCGTCGGCACCGGTTTCGCGCGGCCTGGTTCAAGCATGGTACATCTCTCCCTTCGGACTCGGTTGGCGCGATCTTGGACGCCCCGGCTGCTACGGTCTAGCCCGCCAGGCTGCCTTCGAGAAACAATTGCACCTGCTCGAACAGCGACATGCGGTTCCGCTCCATCAGCGCGCTGTGCGTGGCCTCGCCGAGCAGCGCGAAGCGTTTTTCCGGCGCGTTCGCCAGCCCGGAGAACAGCGCCAGGCCCATCGCCGGCGGCGTGTCCTGGTCCCATTCGCCGACCGCAATCATCGTCGGCGCGGTGATCCCCGCCGGATCGTAGAGCGGCTTGCCCTTGGTCCAGTACTCCCGCCCGTCCTTCACCACGCCGTTCGGCGCGCGCAGCACCGGCGGTTTCATGGCCGCGCCCGCGGGGTCGGTGGCGAAGGTCGCATCCGCCCAGGCGTCGAACCAGCCGGGCGGGATCAGGCCCTCGCGCTTGTCCTCCGGCACGCCGTTCAGCCAGCGGGTGCGCGCGGCCGCGCGCGTGACGCCGCGCCAGGCACCGAGCTTGCCGCCGGGATCGGCGGCCGACGGTCCTTCCCGCACCCAGCCCGGCGCGAACAGCACCAGGCGCTCGACCTTCTCCGGGTGTTCGGCGGCATAGCTGGCCATGGTCGCGCAGCCCCAGGACCAGCCGATCAGGCAAAGCTTATCCAGCCCCCGGTCGCGCCTGATGTGCTCGACCACGGCATCGACATCGGCGCGCGCATCCGCGGTGTCGGCGAAGGGCGGATTGGCCTTGGCCGGCGCGTCCATGGCCGCCGGGCGGGTGGAGCGGCCGTAGCCGCGCACGTCCAGCAGATAGACGTCGAAGCCGCGGCGGGCGATGTATTCCATCCAGCTGAAACCATCCAGCCGCAGGTCGAACGAGGTTTCCGCCGGATAGGTGGCGCCATGCACGAACAGCACCGTGCGCCCGGGGGTGAAATAGGTCATCCCCGCCGGATGCTTGTTGCGGACATAGATGGAGACGCCCGGCAATGCGGAGGGGATGAAGGTTTCATGCGTTATGAGCTTGATCATCCGACCAGCACCGCCTTGCCGATGACCTCGCGGTTCATCACCGCCTGCAGGGCGTCGCGCGCGCGCGCGAGCGGCAGGCGGTGGGAGATGCGCACATGCAGCTTGCCCTCCCCGGCCAGCTCGTCCAGCGTGCGGTTGTTGGCGTCGTACAGCTCCTTTTCGTTCTGCTGGAAACCGCCCATGTACACGCCCACCGCCTCGATCCCCTTGATCAGCAGATAGTTGCTCTTGATCGTCGCCGGGCCGCCGCCGAGGAAGCCCAGGATCAGCAGCCGCCCGCCCCAGGCCAGGCAGCGCAGGCTGTCCTCGCTGACCTTGTCGCCGATCGGGTCGTAGACGATGTCCGCGCCGCGCCCGCCGGTCAGCTGCTTCACCTCGTCGATGAAGCCGGCGCGGTAGTCCAGCACATGGTCCGCGCCTTCTTCCAGGCAGGCGGCGCGCTTCGCCTCGCTGCTGGCGGTGGCGATCACGCGGGCGCCGAACAGTTTGGCGATCTGGATGGCGGCGATGCCGATGCCGCCGGCGGCGCCGTGCACCAGCACCCATTCGCCCGCCACCATCCGCCCGCGCTGCAGCAGCGCGTGATAGGCGGTGCCGAAACCGGAGCGGAACACCCCGGCCTGCTCCAGGTCCATCCCCCTGGGCACGAAATCGCAGGCGCCGACGCGGGCGTTGGCGATCTCGGCGAAGGCGCCGGTGCCATGCCGGCTCATGACCAGGTCGCCCGGCTTGAAGCGCGTCACGTCCGGACCGACGGCGATCACCTCGCCGGCCGCCTCGCTGCCGGGGATGAACGGCGGTTCGGGCCGGGTCTGGTATTTGCCGGCCAGCTGCAGCACGTCCACATACTGCACGCCGCGCGCGGCGATGCGGATCTGTACCTCACCGGCTGCCGGCGGCGGCGGATCGGGCAGCTCCCGTTGCACCAGCACCTCGGGCCCGCCGAACGCCTCGCAGACCATCGCCTTCATCTTGGACCCCTCCTTAGCTTCTCTCTGTCGGGCTCGAGTCAACCACGCATTGCCGGGCTCGCGCCAGAGCGGCCGTGTCGTCGCATCCGGAAGCAGGCGCAATCGCGAAGCACTCGCATCATTGCGTTTGTGACTTGACCTTTTTCCGGCCAGCCAACACATAGCCGGCCATGCGCAATTTCTCGGATTTGACCGAGCGGGAGATCCTCGCCCTCGCCATAGGTAATGAAGAGGAAGATGCCCGCATCTACACCGACATCGCCGAGGGGCTGCGGGAGAATTATCCCGGCTCCGCCCAGGTCTTCACCGACATGGTGGCGGAGGAGAACGAGCATCGCCGCCGGCTGCTCGACCTCTACCGGGAGAAGTTCGGCGAGCATGTTCCGCTGATCCGCCGCCAGGACGTGCGCGGCTTCATCTCGCGCAAGCCGGTCTGGCAGATCCGCCCGCTCGGCCTCGAAACCGTGCGCAACCTGGCGCAGACGATGGAGCTGGAAACCCGGCGCTTCTACCACCTCGCCGCCGAGCGCAGCACCGATGCGTCGATTCGAAAGCTGCTCGGCGACCTCGCGGAGGCGGAGATGGCGCACGAGCACATCGCCGACCGGCTGATGGCGCAGAACGTGCCGAAATCCGTGCGCGAGGCGGAGGACGAGGCGGCGCGGCGGATGTTCGTGCTGCGCGTCATCCAGCCCGGCCTGGCCGGGCTGATGGATGGCTCGGTCTCCACCCTCGCGCCGCTGTTCGCGGCCGCCTTCGCCACCGGGCGGTCCTGGGACGCGTTCCTGGTCGGCCTGGCCGCCTCGATCGGCGCCGGCATCTCGATGGGCTTTGCCGAGGCGCTGTCGGACAATGGCAGCCTGACCGGGCGCGGCTCGCCGTGGATCCGCGGCGTGGTGTGCGGGCTGATGACCACCTTGGGCGGCATCGGCCACACCCTGCCCTTCCTGATCCCGAATTTCTGGACCGCCACCACGATCGCCTTCGCGGTGGTGATCGTGGAACTGGCGGTGATCAGCTGGGTTCGGTGGCGCTACATGGACACGCCGCCCTTCTCCGCCGCGATGCAGGTGATGTTCGGCGGCGCGCTGGTGTTCGCGACCGGGATCCTGATCGGGAACTCCTGACGATTACCGGGTCTTAACGCAGGCACCGCCGCCGGGTTATACACTCGGGCCTGATCCGGGAATTTCAGCATTTGTCAGACCAGCGACCCACCTTGGTAACGGGAGCCTCCGGCTTCGTCGGCTCCGCCGTGGCGCGCGCGCTGCTGGCGCGCGGCCACGGGCTGCGGCTGCTGCTCCGCCCGACCAGCGACCGCCGCAACCTGGCCGGCCTCGACGCGGAGATCGTCGCCGGCGACCTGACCGACCCCGCCTCGCTGGCCCGCGCCGTGGCCGGCTGCCGCTATGTCGTCCATGTCGCCGCCGATTACCGGATCTGGGTGCCGGACCCGGAAGCCATGCTGCGCGCCAATGTGGAGGGCACGGTGGCGATGCTGCGCGCCGCCGCGGCGGCGGGGGTGGAGCGCATCGTCTATTGCAGCTCGGTCGCGGCTCTGGGCCTGAACGCGGACGGCACGCCGGCGGACGAGACGACGCCGGTGCGGGAGGAGATGCTGGTCGGCATCTACAAGCGATCCAAATACCGCGCCGAGCAGGCGGTGCTGGACCTGGTGCGGCAGGGCATGCCGGTGGTGATCGTCAATCCCGCCGCCCCGGTCGGCCCGCGCGACATCAAGCCGACGCCGACCGGGCGGATGATCCTGGACGCCGCCGCCGGCCGGGTGCCGGCCTATGTCGATACCGGCCTGAACATCGTGCATGTCGACGACGTGGCCGAGGGCCATGCGCTGGCGCTGGAGCGCGGCCGGGTCGGGGAGAACTATATCCTGGGCGGGGAGAATTTCCGCCTCCGGGACCTGCTGGCGCTGGTCTGCGGCATCGCGGGCAAGCCGCGCCCCGGATCCGGCTGCCGATCGGCGCCGTCTGGCCGGCCGCGATCGTGCTGGAAGCCGTCGCCCGGCTGACCGGCATGGAGCCGCTGGTGACGCGCGACCATCTGAAGATGGCGCGGAAGAAGATGTTCTTCTCCTCCGCCAAGGCCATGCGCGAGCTCGGCTACGCGCCGCGCCCGGCGCGGATGGCGGTGGACGATGCGGTGGCCTGGTTCCGCGCCGCGGGCATGCTGCGCACATGACGAGGCCGGGCTGATCTGGCTGGCGCTGTCTCGGCGGCGATCTGGGTCTATCTGCTGGGGTTTCACGGCCGGTTCTGGCAGGCGGGGCCGGTGCTGGCGCCGGCGGCGCCGCGCCTGGCGCCGGCTGTCGCCGTCGTGGTCCCCGCCCGCGACGAGGCCGGGTCGATCGCGCCTGCCTGCCTCGCTGCTGGCGCAGGACTATGCCGGGGCGTTCCGCGTGATCCTGGTCGATGACGGCAGCACCGACGGCACCGGCGACATCGCGCGCGGGCTGGACGATCCGCGGCTGAGCGTGGTCACCGGGAAGCCGCGCCCGGCCGGCTGGACCGGCAAGCTCTGGGCTGTGCGGCAAGGGATCGCGGCGGCGCTTGATGCGCCCTCATGCCTCGTTCTTGCTCCCCCCTCACCCCTCCCTCTCCCCCGGAGTGGGGGAGAGGGGGACCTTCCCCGGAGGGGGGAGAGGGTGATGGCTTGGGACCGGAATATCTGCTGCTGACCGATGCCGATATCGTGCACGACCCGCGCCATCTCGCGACGCTGGTGGCGCAGGCGGAACGCGGCGGGCTGGACATGGTCTCCGAGATGGTGGCGCTGTCCTGCGACAGCTTGGCCGAGCGGGCGCTGGTGCCGGCCTTCGTGTTCTTCTTCCAGTTGCTCTACCCGTTCGCGCGGGTGAACGACCCGCTTTCGGCCACGGCGGCGGCGGCGGGCGGCACGATCCTGATCCGCCGGCGCGCGCTGGAGCGGATCGGCGGCATCGACGCGGTGCGCGGCGCGCTGATCGACGACGTGGCGCTGGCCCGGCGGTCAAGCGCGGCGGGCGCATCTGGCTCGGCCATACCGCCCTGGCGCGCTCGATCCGGCCCTATCCCTCCGCCGGCGATATCTGGCGGATGGTCGCCCGCACCGCCTATGTGCAGCTGCGCTTCTCGCCGCTGCTGCTGGTCGCGACGACGCTCGGCATGGCGCTGGTCTGGCTGGTGCCGCCTGGGCTCGCGCTGTTCGGCCATGGCCCGGCGCGGCTGATCGGCCTGCTGACCTGGATCGCCGCCACCTGGTCCTATCTGCCGACGCTGGGCCGGTTCGGCCTGTCCCGGCTCTGGGCGCTGGCGCTGCCGGCGATCGCCTGTTTCTACATGGCGGCGACGATCGGCTCGGCGGTCGATCACCATCGCGGGCGCGGCGTGGTCTGGAAGCACCGCGCCTATCAGGAGAGGGGCGCATGAGCGCGGCCGGCGCCCTGGGCGAGAACGTCGAGAGCTGGTCGGGCAAGGATCGCGGCGACGAGAACTTCCCGGTCGGCTCGGCGCTGATCCGCGCCGCGCTGCGCCCGCATGTGCACGCCTTCTACGCCTTCGCCCGCAATGCCGACGACATCGCCGACAGCGACGCGCTGGCGCCGCAGGACAAGATCGCGCGGCTCGACGTGATGGAGGACGTGCTGCTCGGCCGCCGCGACACCGGCTCGCCCAGCGCGCTGCGGCTGCGCGCCAGCCTGGCCGAGACCGGCGTCACCCCGCGCCATGCCACCGACCTGCTGATCGCGTTCCGCCGCGACGCGACCAAGCTGCGCTACGCCAGCTGGGACGAGCTGTTCGACTACTGCCGCTACTCGGCGATGCCGGTCGGGCGGTATGTGCTCGACCTGCATGGCGAGGACCGCGCGACCCATGCGCCGTCGGACGCGCTGTGCGCCTCGTTGCAGGTGCTGAACCATCTGCAGGATTGCGCCAAGGACCTTGCCGCGCTCGACCGCTGCTACCTGCCGCAGGACCTGCTGGCCGCTTCGGCACGGGCATCGCCGATCTGCGCGGCCGCGCGAGACGCCGGGCTGCGCCAGGTGTTCGACGCGCTGCTCGGGCAGGTGGACGCGCTGAACCGCGCGGCCCAGGACCTGCCGCGGCGCACGCGGGACCGGCGGCTGCGGCTGGAGACGGCGGTCATCGTCGGCCTGGCGCGGCGGCTGGCCCGCCGGCTGCGCCGCGGCGATCCGCTGGCGGCGCGCGTGAAGCTGACCAAGGCCGACGCCGTGGCCAGCGTGCTGGCCGCGCTGCGGTTCCTGCCGTGAGCGCGGTGACCACGCCGCTGGGCGCGGCCCAGGCCGATCTGGCCGCGGTGGAGGCGATCGTGCGCGCCGCCGGCACCTCCTTCTATCGCGGCATGGCGGTGCTGCCGCCCGACCGGCGGCATGCGATGTACGCGATCTACGCCTTCTGCCGCATCGTCGACGACATCGCCGACGAGGAAGCCGACTTCGCGGACAAGCCGCCGCGGCTGGATGCCTGGCGGCAGCGCATCGCCGGGCTGTACCGCGGCGAGGCCGACGACGCGGTCACCCGCGTGCTGCTGCTGGCGGTCCGCAGGTTCGGCCTGCGCCGGCAGGATTTCCTCGCCGTGATCGACGGCATGCAGATGGACGCCGAGGCGCCGATCGTCGCCCCCGACCTGCCGAAGCTGGACCTCTATTGCGACCGGGTGGCCGCGGCGGTCGGGCGGCTGTCGGTGCGCGCCTTCGGCGATGCCTCGGCCGATGCGGACCGCGTGGCCTATGCGCTCGGCCGGGCGCTGCAACTGACCAACATCCTGCGCGACGTCGCCGAGGATGCCGAGCGCGGCCGCCTCTATCTGCCGCGCGAGTGGCTGGACGCGGCCGGCGTGCCGCCCGACCCCGGGCGGCGCTGGCGCATCCGGCGCTGGCGCGGGTGTGCGAGCGCGTGGCCGCTCTGGCCCAGGGCATTTCCGCGACGCCCGGGCGGCGATGGCCGCTGCGACCGGCGGGCGATGAAGCCGGCGCGGCTGATGGGCGCGACCTATGCGGCGATCCTGGCGCGGCTGGAGGAGGCGCGGCTGGGCCGACCCGACGAGCGCGTCAGCCTGCCGACATGGCAGAAGCTCTGGCTCGCGCTGCGCTATGGTCTGCTGTGAGCCGGAAATCATGAGCGGTCACGTCGGTCACGTACATGTCATCGGCGCCGGCCTGGCCGGGCTGTCCGCCGCGCTGGCGCTGACCGCCGAGGGCCGCGGCGTGACCCTCTACGAGTCCGGCCCGGCCGCCGGCGGGCGCTGCCGGTCCTATTTCGACCGCGAGCTCGGCTTCCGCGTCGACAACGGCAACCATCTGCTGCTGTCCGGCAATGTCGCGGCGATGGCCTATGTGGACCAGATCGGCGCGCGCGGCTCGCTGGGCGGGCCGGGCGAGCCGCTGTTTCCGTTCATGGATCTCGGCACCGGGATGCGCTGGACCCTGCGGCCGAACCGCGGCATGGTGCCGTGCTGGATCTTCCGCCGCTCGCGCCGGGTGCCGGGCACCAAGGCGACCGACTACCTGGGGCTGCTGTCCCTCGCACGGGTGGCCGATGACCGCGTGGTGGAGGGCTTCCTGCCCAAGGGCCCGCTCTACACGCGGCTGCTCGAGCCGCTCGCCATCGCCGCGCTGAACACGCGGCCGGAACAGGGCCTGGCGCGGCTGCTGGGCGCGGTGGTGCGGGAATCGCTGCTGAAGGGCGGCGATGCCTGCATTCCGCTGTTCCCCCGCGAGGGCTGTCGGAGACGCTGATCGATCCGGCGCTGCGCTGGCTGGAGTGCACGGCGCCACCATCCGCCTCGGCCGGCGGATCTCCGCCCTGGACGTGACAGGGAACATTGTGACCGCGCTGCGCACGCCGGCCGGCGTATCCCGCTGCGGCGGGGGACGAGGTCGTGCTGGCGGTGCCGGCCTGGGTGGCGGCGGAGCTGCTGCCCGGCCTGACCACGCCGGATGTGTTCGAGGCCATCGTCAACGTGCATTTCCGCACCGATGCCGCGAGCGAGGCGACGGCCATGGCCGCCACCAGCGGGGCCGGCTTCGTCGGCCTGATCGGCGGCACCGCGGAGTGGGTCTTCGTCAAGCCCGGCCATGTCTCCGTCACCATCAGCGCCGCCGGCGAGATCGTCGACCGGCCGGCCGAGGAGCTCGCCGCCGCCGTCTGGCCGGAGGTCCGCACGGCGCTGCGGCTGGGCGGGGCCGCGCCGTCCGACCGCTGCCGGCATGGCGCGTGGTGAAGGAAAAGCGCGCCACCTTCGCCGCCACGGCGGCGCAGGAGCGGCGCCGCCCGGCGGCGCGGACCGCGCTGTCCAATCTGGTGCTCGCCGGCGACTGGACCGCGACCGGCTTGCCCGCGACCATCGAAGGTGCCATCAAATCCGGCCGGATGCGGTGCCGCAAGTGCGCACCGCCTGATCAGCCATTGGGTACCATGCCCTACGACATCTCTTCCCCCGACACCCGCCCTGCCCCCGGTCTCGACGACGAGCAGCTCGTCGCCGCCGTCGAGCGCGCCGGAAGCGCGCTCGGCCGGCGCCAGCGCCCGGACGGGCACTGGGTGTTCGAGCTGGAGGCCGACGCGACCATCCCGGCCGAATACGTGCTGCTGGAGCATTTCCTCGACCGCATCGACGCGGAGCTGCAGGCCAAGATCGGCGTCTATCTGCGCCGGATCCAGGGCGAGCATGGCGGCTGGCCGCTGTTCCATGACGGCGCGTTCAACCTCTCGGCCAGCGTGAAGGCGTATTTCGCGCTGAAGGCGATCGGCGACGATCCCGACGCGCCGCACATGGCCCGCGCGCGCGAGGCGATCCTGGCCGCCGGCGGGGCGGAGCGCAGCAACGTCTTCACCCGCGCCCAGCTCGCGCTGTTCGGCCAGGTGCCGTGGCGCGCGGTGCCGGTGATGCCGGTGGAGATCATGCACCTGCCGCGCTGGTTTCCGTTCCACCTCTCGAAGGTCTGCTACTGGTCGCGCACGGTGATCGTGCCGCTGCTGGTGCTGATGGCGCTGCGGCCGCAGGCGCGCAATCCGCGCGGGATCGGCATACCGGAGCTGTTCCGCACGCCGCCCGAGCGGGTGCGCGACTGGATCCGCGGGCCGTACCGCTCGGCCTGGGGCCGGTTCTTCAAGGGCGTCGACGTCGTGCTGCGCCGGATCGAGCCCTGGTTTCCCGCCGGTCTGCGCCGAAACGCGGTGCAGAAGGCGGTCGCGTTCGTCACCGAGCGGCTGAACGGCGAGGACGGGCTGGGCGCGATCTACCCGGCGATGGCCAACAGCGTGATGATGTTCGACGCGCTGGGCTATCCGCCCACCATCCGCACGCCGCCATCGCCTGGGCGTCCGTGCGCAAGCTGCTGGTGATCGGGCCGGACCGCGCCTACTGCCAGCCCTGCCTCTCGCCGGTCTGGGACACCGCCTGGCCGGCCACGCGATGGCCGAGGCCGGGTTCATCCCGGAGGGCGGGCCGAATTCCGCCGGCGTCGACGCCGCCAGCGCCTGGCTGCGCGAGCGGCAGATCACCGACGTGGTCGGCGACTGGGCGGTGCGCCGGCCCGACCTGGCGCCCGGCGGCTGGGCGTTCCAGTACGACAACGCGCACTACCCCGACGTCGACGACACCGCCGTGGTCGGCATGCTGCTGCCCCGCAACGGCGATCCCGCCCACGCCGAGGCGATCGCGCGGGCGCGCGACTGGATCATCGGCATGCAGTCGAGCGGCGGCCCAACCATGGCGGCTGGGGCGCGTTCGAGCCGGAGAACACGCATTCCTACCTGAACCACATCCCGTTCGCCGATCACGGCGCGCTGCTCGACCCGCCGACCGCGGACGTCACCGCGCGCTGCGTCTCGTTCCTGGCGCAGACGGGAACGCCCGTCGACGACCCGGTGATGGCGCGCGCGCTGGCCTATCTTGCGCGCGAGCAGGAGGCGGACGGCAGCTGGTTCGGCCGCTGGGGCACCAACTACATCTACGGCACCTGGTCGGTGCTGTGCGCGCTGAACGCCGCCGGCATGCCGCATGACGACCCGATGATCCGGCGCGCCGTGGACTGGCTGCTGTCGGTGCAGCGCGAGGACGGCGGCTGGGGCGAGGACGAGGAAAGCTACGCCGACGCGCCGCACGGCCGCTACAAGCAGAGCACGCCGAGCCAGACCGCCTGGGCGCTGCTCGGCCTGATGGCGGCCGGCGAGGCCGACCATCCGGCGGTGGCGCGCGGCATCGCCTGGCTGATCAGCACGCAGCGCGCCGACGGCGAGTGGGAGGAGCCGCCCTACACCGCGGTCGGTTTCCCGCGCGTGTTCTACCTGCGCTATCACGGCTACAGGCTGTTCTTCCCGCTGCTGGCGCTGGCGCGCTACCGCAACCTGCAGCGGGGCAACACGACCCGGGTGGCGTTTGGATTCTAGATCGATCGGGGTTGTCGTCGGAATGCGGGCGGAAGCCCGGCTGCTGCGGCGGCTGGCGCGCCGGCTGGGGTTTCGCGTCGCCATCGGCGGCGGCACCCCAGCGGGCGCGGAGGCGGCGGCGCGGCGTCTGGTGGCCGACGGCGCGCTGGGCCTGGTCAGCTTCGGCCTGGCCGGCGGGCTGCATCCCAGGCTCCGGCGCGGCAGGATCCTGGTGCCCCGCGAAATCCTGCTGGAGCATGGCGGGCATTTCGCGACCGACCCGGAATTGTCGGAGCTGCTCGGCGGCGTCACGCCGCACGCCATTCTGGGCGGGGAGCATGTGCTGGGCCAGCCGCAGGCGAAGAAACTGGCCTGGAAGATCACCGGCGCGGTCGCCGTGGACCTGGAAAGCGGCGCCGTGGCGCGGGTCGCCGCCGAGTACGGCCTGCCCTGCGCGGCCCTGCGGGCGATCTGCGATCCGGCCGAGCGCCGCCTGCCGCCGGCCGCTTTGGCCGGCCTCAGTCAGACCGGGAAGGTAACCCTGGGGCCGCTGTTGCGGTCGCTGGCGGCCAACCCGCTGCAGATCCTGGGGCTGCTGCGCCTGGCGGCCGACGCCTTCGTCGCCCGCCGGGCGCTGATCCGGCACCTGCGCATGCTGCGCCGGCGCCGGCCCGGATCAGCCGGCGAAGCGGACCAGCCGGCCGGCCGGGCGCCTAGCACCTCGTCCTCGCGCATCACCGCGCGGCCGCGGATGATGGTGGCGACCGGCCAGCCGGTGATGTCCATGCCCGCGAACGGGGTCCAGCCGCAGGGCGAGACGATCCAGGATTCCTCGATCCGCCGCTGCCGCTTCATGTCGACCAGGGTGAAATCGGCGTCGTAGCCCGCCGCCAGCCGCCCCTTGCCGAGCACGCCGTAGACCCGCGCCGGACCGGCGCAGAGCAGGTCCACCAGGCGGTTCAGCGACAGCCTGCCGGCGTTGACGTGGTTCAGCATCAGCGGCACCAGCGTCTGCACCCCGGTCAGCCCGGCGGGGCAATCCGGCCAGGGCAGCAGCTTCTTCGCGCGAGGATGCGGCGCGTGGTCGGAGCCCATGGTATCGACGGTGCCGTTGCGGATCGCTTTCCAGCCGGCGTCCATGTGGCGCTGGCCGCGGATCGGCGGGTTCATCACGCCAAAGCCCTTCAGCCGGTCATAGAAGTCCGGCGCCACCTGCGTCAGGTGGTTGACCAGCACCTCCACCGTGGCGATGTCGCGATAATCGCTCAGATACTCCAGTTCCTCCGCGGTCGAGACATGCAGGATATGCGCGGGGCGGCCGGTCTTCGCGCCAGCGCCATCAGCCGGCGGGTGCCGAGGAAGGCGGCTTCCTCGTCGCGCCAGACCATGTGGTTGGAATAGGGATCGCCCGACTTGAACATCCCCTTGCGGGCCTGCAGCCGGTACTCGTCCTCGGAATGGTAGGCGATGCGGCGGCGGCCGGAGCGCATGACCTTTTCGAGGTTCTCGTCGTCCTCGACCATCAGGTCGCCGGTGGAGCTGCCGGCGAAGATCTTGATGCCGCAGACGCCGCGGGAGCTCGAGGCCGGCCAGCTCGGGGATGTTGGTCTTGGTGCCGCCGATATAGAGGCCCATGTCGCACCAGGCGACCTGCTCGACGTAATCCTGTTTCCAGGCCAGCTTTTCCGCGTCGACGATGGACGGGCTGGTGTTCGGCATGTCGAACACCGCGGCCAGGCCGCCCAGGATGGCGGCCTTGGTGCCGGTGGGGATGGTCTCCACCGCGGCGTCGCCGGGGTCGCGCAGATGCACATGCGGGTCGATCAGCCCGGGCAGCACGTGCAGGCCGGTGGCGTCGACGGTCTCCTCGGCGGTCGCGTCGACCGCACGCCGATCGCGGCGATGCGCCCGTTGCGCACGCCGACATCGGCGGCCTCCATGCCCCAGGGCAGGACGCAGGTCCCATTGCGGATCAGCAGCTCAAAATGTTGCCACGGGACCTTCGTATCTCGTCTCGCCTATCTCGCCGACAGCGTCTCGAACACATCCCCCGCCGGGGCCAGGCCCTGGATATGGGTGCGGTGCCAGAGCGCATAGAACAAAAGCTCCCAGGCGGTGAAGCCGTGCCGCCAGCGATGGACGTTGCGGAACAGGTCGCGGACCTTTTCCGGCTTGGCGATCTCCATCACGCCCTCCTGCTCCGCCACCAGCGGGCCGAGGCGGGCTCCCTGGCCCTTGATCAGGCGCCCATCGGCACCGTGAAGCCCTGTTTCGGTGCGAACGGGTTGGCGATCGGCAGATGCTGCTCCAGCCATTTCCGCAGCAGGTACTTGCCGTGCCTGCCGCGGAATTTCAGGTTGTCGGGCAGCCGGAACGAGGCGGCGGCGACGCCCGGATCCAGGAACGGCGTCCTTCCTCCACCGCATGCGCCATCAGGCAGCGATCCATCTTCAGCAGCAGGTCGTTGGGCAGCCAGTCGTCGATATCCACCGCCTGCGCCGTCTGCAGCGGCTACTGGCCGCCGTCCCCGGCCTGCGCCTCCGACGCGGAGATGCGTCGCGCCAGCCGGTCGGGCGCTCGCGCAACACGTCCACCCGGTCGAAATAGCCGCGCG
>CAVUOB010000017.1:0-127162 GCA_963743035.1 uncultured Alphaproteobacteria bacterium | reverse complement strand
GGCGGTGTGGGCATGAGGCCCAATGGCCCTTGAATGTCAGCGATTTATACGGTCATCGCCTTCTCATGACGACAGCCATTCGCCTATGGTAAAATTTCTGTCCGCAAAGCCTGTTCTTCCCGTCACGCCGTTCGGTACCAGGGATGGCAGAGCGCAACTTTCCGCTTGCCGAACTCGCTAGGAAGTAAGCGGGTACAAGCCGCGCGGCGCGTGCCGGAAGGTGAAGCTGGCGATATCAAGCGCCGCGGGTCCGGGGGCATCGGTGTCGATGATCTGCGTCACCAGCGGCACATAGCCGGCGCGGAAATGGTTCTTCGCCTTGGCACAGAGGATCGCGGTATTCGCGAGATCGATGCCGTGCAGCGCAAGCAGGCCCGGGTCGTTCGGCGAACGGCAGAGCGAGGTGACGATCACGCGGATCGGCAGATCGGTGAAAGCGAGCAGCGCGGTCGGCTCGTAATCCACGCGCAGGCCATGCAGCATGGGGCCGATAGCGGCGAAGGCACCGTCGGTAAGCCTTTCAACCCGTGCCGAAAACGGCACCGGCGGACCGTAGGCACTGGTCAGCCGGGGCCGCCCATCTAACCCGACAGCACCACCCCGACACCCGCCGCTACCGCGCGCTGCACCAGGCCCGGATCGTGGATGAAGGCAAAGACGACCGGCACCGTCGGCCGTGCCTCCACCAGCGCACGCAGCAGCGCGGGCGTGTCGCCGATGCCGCCAGAATCCGGATTGTCACCCGGATCGGTCACGGCGACCGGGAAGCGCTGCTCCGACAGCGCGCGGCGCAATGCCTCCGCTGGCGTCGGCAGGTGGATATAGAACCGGTCGCGCCGCGCCCGCATCTCATCGCGCACGCTCTCGGCCACACTGCGCGCCAGTGCCGGGTCGCGATCGGCGAAGGCCATGACGCTGGCGCCGGCCGCCGGCGTGTCGCCGTAGGAGAACCCGCCGAAGACGGCGACATCGATCACGCCGCCGGTCTCGCGTGAGCGGGCGATCGCTTCCAGTTCGGCCATCGGTCCCTCCGCTGTGCGCATGTTGATGCTGGGCAGGATGGCGTCGAGCTTGGCCACGTGCCCGACCGGGAGACAGTCCCCCGCTCACGCACCGCGCAAGAACTTCCAGCACGCGCTGGGCGGTCGGGTGCTGGTCGACATGCGAATGGGTGCCAATCGGTGGCGAAGTCGACCAGGCCGGCGATCCGCGGGTCGATATTCGCATGCAGGTCGAACGAGATGCCGAGCTTCACGTCCGGCCCGATGCATACGCGCACGCGCTCGAGGAAATGCAGGTCGGCCAGCGGATCGAGGTCGGTTACCAGTGCGCCGGCGCAGTGCGAAATAGACCGCGTCCCACGTGCCGCCGGCAAGCCCGGCGAGGATTTCGTCGCAAATGGCCGTATGGACCTGGTGCGGCACCGGGTCTGCGGGCGCCAGGCAAGCCGCAGAAATTGCGCGTCGCATTCGGGGTGGGCATCCACATAGTCGAGCGCACCGCCGATTTCGCTGGCGGTGCCGGCATACATCTCCCGAGCCTCGTCACCGATCGCCCAGCCACCGGCACGAAACCAGTCGAGATCGGTCGGCACCGGGGAAAAGGAATTGCCTTCGTGCCACAGCATGGCAATAGCGAGCCGCATGAAACTATCTCCCGTTCAGCCGGCGAAGCGGCGCACCACGTTTTCCAACAGGCGCGAGATCGGTCCTTCGAAGCCGTCGTCCGCCACAGGCTGCCACAGAAGGTGATGGAGCCGACGGAAAACACTTCACCGCCGGCGGCGGTCTTGAAATAGACGATCTCGCCGCGTTTCAATTGGTCCGGTGTTTCACCGTTACTGTGGGATATGCGACAGGAGCTCTTCCGGGACTGTGACGAAGGATTGGGGCGGGTCCTCCGACCTTGCCAGGATCACGGTGGGCCGGCGTGCCCAGGTCGAAATCGGCGCGATCGATTTCGAATCCCGCAGCGCCTCCGCCCGAGAAGCCGTAACCGCCGATCGGTCTCGACTTCCACGCCCTCGAAGATCCAGGCGTACTCGTGCGCGTAGGACGCCGGCAGGCGGCGATAATGCGTCCCCTCGAACAGGCCTTGGCCGGAAAAGCCGACACCGGTGAGAACCTGCGGTGGCCGGCGGTTGCGCCGCCACAGGCCGCCGAGCTGCCCGTCGAGGGCGTGGTGATATTCGCCCGGTTCGGCGTCCCAGGCGCGGATGCCCCCCTCGGCGCGGCGGATCTCGATGACGCCCGGCATCGCATCGCCGCGCGATCCGCCAGTAGAATCCGTTGCCGCCGAGATAGACCAGCCGGCCGCCGGGGTCGGTGTAGGTTTGCAGGGCATCGAGCGTGCCGAGGGTGTGATATTCCGGATGCGATCCGGTCAGCACCACCTTGTAGGGCGCGAGCAACGCGGGCCTTCATCGTCCAGGTCTTCGTCGGTGATGATGTCGAAGGCGATTTCTTTGCCTCCAGCCAGGCGAGCAGATGGGTGTCGGCCGGATAGTGGCGCAGACCGGAGCCGCGGGCGTCGTTGAAGGTCAGGAAGCCGGGCCGCATGGTTAGCATAGGACGGCGGCTGGAGGAAAGGCGATGCCGCTGCTGTCGGCATGCCGGTTGTAGGTGGAATGGCCGTAGACCGGGTACTCGTCGGGATTGTAGGGATACGCCCCCCACTCCTGCACGCGCGCCGGAAAGGTGTGCCGAAGTTGCCGCGGGCATGGTTGGCATAGGCCTGATAGGTGAAGGTCGAGGCGAGAAACGCGACCGGCGCATCGGGCCGCCGCGGCGCGGCAGCACGTAGAAAGGCAAGCGATCCTCGCCGCCCACGCAGGCCAGATGGAGCACGTAGGCGCCGCTTGGCATGTCTTCGGGAATCTGCAGCGAAGTCGGGGCCCAGCGGCAATCGTCGATGTCGTCATCGTGGAAATGGATGGCCGCGTAATCCGCCGGCGCGTGCCGCCAGCATGTCTCCTGCCGGTCCAGTGCGCGCCCACGATACCGCGCGTGGGCAGGTTGATCGCTGCCGTGCACGCTTGCGGACCGGTTCGGTGATGTCCATGCCGTCGATGCCGCGCGCGAAATCCCAGGCGGCAAGCACGGGGTTCACGGGCAATGCCAACAGATCGGCCCAGCCAGCAATGCCGCCCGCCAGGATCGCCGGCGCCTCGATCTTGCCGTTGAAATGGCGCGCCGGGGCGGCGGCATTTTCCGCGCAACAAGCACATTCCCGCCATCCGCCAGGACGATCCCGTCCGCATCGGCCGTGACAATGCTTGCCGTGGCCTCACCGGACACGAGCTGGCCGAGCAGAACGGTGCCGGTCGCGGGATCGGCGGAAAGCCACAGCCGCACCCAGCGTCGCCTTCCCACCGGCGCACCGGTCGCCAGCGTCACCTGCCCGCCCGGCCATTCCAACCGGGCCTCGGCCCCCGCGCCGCCGATGGAGAGCACCACGCGCGCGCCGCCCGCTTCCTGCGACAGCACCGCCCGGGACGCGCCGGGGCGAACCATCCAGGCGAGCGCCGTCCAGTCCTGCCAGCTCAGCCTGCCGCCGCCCGAGGTGCCGGCAGCCGGGCATAGGAACCGGCGTGGATCTCCTGACGGGCGGCCCGGCAGCGTGCGGTCGAAGCAATCGGACAGGTCCTCGAAACGAAGGCCGGGACCGGCTGGGTTCGGATCGCCGCTGATCACGTGTTCGAGCCGCGGCGACAGGTGCCGCCGTCGCGCAGGCTGACATGCACCTGCAGCGCGCCGCCAGGCCGGGCGGAAAATGGTGGAAATAGCCTGTTACCGGAAGTTCATTCGGAATTGTATCGGTCATGCTTCGCTCGTTCCTGTCCGCGTCATGCGCTGACGCCCACATATTGCTCCACGCGTTCCGGGTCCCGCCGCAGGTCGGCGGCATCGCCTTCCAGCACCACGCGGCCGTTGTTCAGCACATAGACGTGGTCCGCCAGTTCCAGGGCCACCCGGATGGATTGCTCCACCAGTAGCACCGACAGGCGCTGGCGCTTTAGGTCGCGCAGCATGTCGAGCACGGCGTTGACCACCACGGGTGCGAGGCCCTGGGAAGGCTCGTCGAGCAGGAGCAGGTCCGGCCCGGTCAGCAGGCCGCGGCCGATCACCATCATCTGCTGCTGCCCGCCGGAAAGTTGGTTCCCCTTGCGCGACATCAATCCGCCGAGCCCGGGAAACCAGCGCAGCACATCGTCGAGCTTCCAGCGCGAATTCGGGCTGGCGGTCAGCATCAGGTTCTCCTCCACCGTCAGCAGGGAGAACGGATCGCGATGCTCCGGAACATAGGCGATGCCTGCCCGCGCAATGCCGTAGGTCGGCACCGCGGCCAGATCGCGGCCGCGATAGCTGACGCGCCCGGCGCGCGGCGGCGTCAGGCGCATGATGGAGCGCAGGGTCGTGGTCTTGCCTGCGCCGTTGCGGCCGAGAAGCGCCACCACCTCGCCCTCGTTCACCGTCAGCGACACGCCGTGCAATACGTGACTGTTACCATAGAAAGTATGGATGTCCTCGATGTCGAGCATGCGCCTTCAGGTCCCGAAATAGGCGGCCTTGACCGCCTCGTCCGCTGCCACAATGGTGGGCGTGCCGTCGGCGATCACCCGGCCCCGATTCATCACCACCAGCCGGTCGGAAATTTCCATCACCACATCCATCTTATGCTCAATCATGACCACCGTGACGCTGGCGGCGAGCATGCGGATCAGCCGGCCCACGCGGCGCGTCTCCTCCTGCGACAGGCCACTGGTCGGTTCGTCGAGCAGGACCAGGCGCGGCTCGGTGGCGAGCGTGATGGCGATCTCCAGCAGCCGCTGGTCGCCATAGGACAAGGCGCCCGCCGCCACGTGGCGCAGATGCAGCAGGCCCACGGTTTCCAGCAGGTCCTGGATGCGCGCTTCCGATCGGCGATAGCGCGCCGCGCCACGCCAGAACACCAGCCGCCCGGCGTGGTCCTGCCGATAGGCGGCGATCCAGACATTGTCCTCCACGCTCAGTTCGGGGAAGACGGAGGTGATCTGATACGACCGGCCGATGCCGAGCCGGGCGACGCCGTGCGGCGGCAGGGCCGTCACGTCGCGCCCCTCGAACCGGATGGTCCCCGAACTCGGCTGCAAATCCTTGGTCAGCAAATTGAACAGCGTGGTCTTGCCCGCGCCGTTCGGACCGAGGATGCACACCAGCGCGCCGGCCTCGACATCGAGCGTCACGTCACTCACGGCGTGGTGTCCGCCAAAGACCTTGCCGAGACCGGAGACCGAGAGCAGCGGGGTCATCGCGGTGCCTCCGCCCGCACGGAGCGGCGCAGGATCCGGCGCGCCATTCCGCCGAGCTCCATCACCCCTCCGCGCAGGAACAGCACAACGCCGATGATGATCAGGCCGAACAGCAGAGGCCATCGATCCCAGACCAGGGAGAGACTGTCCTGCAGCAGGATGAAGATCGCGGCCCCGATCAACGAGCCGAAGATCGAGCCGAGTCCGCCGATCAATACCATGAACACGATGTTTCCCGAGTTCACCCAGGCCACCGCGTCGATCGGCATGATCCAGGACAGCATGCCGTAAAGCACGCCAGCGATGCCGCTGAACACGCCCGAGAGCGCGAAGGCGAGGGTTTGCGCGCGGTGGATGTCGTAGCCGATGGAGGCCGCGCGGCGCGGATTCTGCTTTACCGCGCTGAGCACCCGGCCCAGCGGGCTGTCGGTGATGCACAGCAGCGCCAGGAAGCAGGCAAAGACGATGCCGGCAACAAGGATGTAGAAATTCAGCGGCCGGTCGAGATTGACGCCCGGCAGATAGGGCAACAGCCGCGTCGGGCGCGCGATATCACCGAGGCCGTCCTGCCCGCCGGTGACATCGCGCCAACTGTAGATCGCGTAATAGACAAGCTGGTTGAAGGCAAAGGTAAGCATGATGAAATAGATGCTGCTTCGGCGGACGCACATCGCACCCATGGCCGCGGCGAACAGCCCCGCCGCCGCGGCGCCGGCCAGCAGGGGGACGACCAGCGGCAAATCGGTATGCGCCAACAGCCAGCCGCCGGTGTAGCCGCCGATGCCGAACAGCGCCGCCTGGCCGAACCAGAACAATCCACCGACACCGATCACCAGATAGGCGGCCGAGGCGGTGAGACCGAAGATCAGCAATTCCGTCGCGGTGCTCAGGGAAATACAAACGGCGCGCACAGGATGCACAGCGCGAACAGTGCGACCCCGATCAAATTATTGCGCTGCATGCTAGCGCTCCCCCAACAGGCCTTGGGGCCGCACCGCCAGAACCAGGATCATCGACGCGTAGATCACCACCGTGCTGGCCTGCGGCACCCAAAGGGCCGCCATCGACTGGATCACGCCGACCAGCAGACCGGCGAGGACGCCGCCATAGATGCTGCCAAGCCCGCCGAGCACGACGACAACCAGCGCGATTGCCATCATGTCCGTTCCCATGGTGACGGACAGTCCGGTCAGCGGCGCAGCCAGCGCCCCCGCCAGACCTGCCAGGGCGGCGCCGAGCGCGAAGGCGGCGGTGAACAGCGCCTCGATGTTGATGCCCAGGCTCTGCGCCATTTCCGGCCGCTCGATGCCGGCACGGATGCGCGCGCCGATCCGCGTGCGCTCGATCAAGGCCCAGACGGCAAGGATCATGAGGCAGGCGGCGAGCATGGTGAACAGCAGGTAGCGGGGGAACGCGAGAACCCGAGATCGACGGCACCCGCAAGCCAGGAAGGTGGGGACATGGACCGACCGAGCCCGCCCCAGAAGGCGATCACCGTCTGCTCCATCACCAGCGCCGTGCCGAACAGCAGCAGCAGCTGGAACAGATAGGCGCCGCCTTGCAGCCGCCGCACCAGCAGACGCTCGATGATCGCGCCGAGCAGTCCCGCCACGATCGCCGCGGCGAGAAGGCCGATCCAGAAGGAGCCGCTCACCTCGCACACCGACCAGGCGACGTAGGCGCCGACAAGAAACAATGCACCGTGGGAGAAATTCGGCACGTTGAGCAGGCCCTTGATGATCGACAGGCCAAACGCCATCAGCCCATAGAGCGCACCGACGGCCAGCCCGTTCACCAGCTGCACACCAAGCAGGGAGGCTGTCACCGCCGCCGCCCTCCTTGACTGCTCGGCCGCCGCTCCTTCACAGCTCGCCGATTCCCTTGCAGGCATTCAGCTCCGGCGGCTGGATATCGCTGCCGGTCGCAACCACGTCGACATAGTCGTCGGGTGATTTCATGGCGCCAGGCGCCTTGCCGCGCACAACGAAATACGGCCGCACTGTCTGGTGCGTGGCCGGATCGATACTGGTTGGACCGAGGATGCTGTCGTAATGCATGCCTTCCATCGTCGCGACCACTTTCGGGATATCGAGTGTCCCGGCCTTCTCCATCGCCAACAGCACGGTGCGGAAGCTGTCATAGCCATAGGCCGCCGCGTAGCCCGGCAGGGAGCCATATTTCTTCTGATACGCCTCGACGAATGTCCGGTTGGCGGGGGTGTCGATCGAATGGAAATAGTTCTCGCCGAGAATAAGCCCGTCCCGCATGCCCTCCGGCACTTCGGGCAACTGGTCGATCTCGATCGCCCAGGGCGCCACCACCAGCATGTCCTTGGCGCCGAAGCCCGCGAGCTGGCGCAAGCAGGTGACCGCGTCCGCCCCGCCATCGAGCAAGCAGAGCACATCCGGTTTGGCGGCCACCGCCTGGGTCAGATATTGCGTGTATTGCCGTTCGCCGAGCGGATGCGCGGCATTACCGACGAACGAGATGCCCTTGGCCTCGCCGACGACCTTGGCGTATTTCAGCAGCGCCTGGCCGAATACGTAATCGGCGGTGATGGTGTACCATGTTTTGGCTTCCGGATGCGCCTTTCCCACATAGTCCATCACCGTCTTCATTGCGGTGTACGGGTTGGCCGACCACTGGAAGGTGTAGCGGCTGCAACGCGCCCCGGTAAAATCTTCCGAGCCGCCGGCCGCGTATTGCAGCACCTTCTCGCGCCGGGCGATGGCCGATTCCGCCAGCCCGATGTCGCTTGAGTAGTTGCCGTTGAAAACCTTCAGGTCATCATTGGCGAGCGCTTCGCTCAACCGGCGCACGCCCGTCGCCGAGCGGCCTTCGTCATCGCGCGAGATATAGCGGATCGGCTGGCCGAGCACCTTGCCGCCGGCCATCTCGATGGCAAGCTGCGCCCCGTTCGTCACCAGCTTTCCAGCGAAACCATACGGGCCGGTACTGGGCGTGATGCTGCCGAAGGTGATGCCATCAGCGGCGCGCGACACGCGCGGCAGTGCCAACGCGCCGGCCAGCGCGCCACCAGCAGCCCCACGCAGCAGCCTCCGCCGCCCCAGCGGCGCGACAATACCCGAACTTCTCATGTGCCAGCCCTTCTCTCGGTGTCCGCGTGACGCGGAGTCCTGCGATATGCGTTGCAGATTTCTCAGTCTGAGAATGGATGCGCGGGCGACGTCACACGCTCGCCAGCGCCGCGTCCACCGCCTCTCCCAGCCGGTCGACAATCGTGCCGAGCTCTTCGGGCGTGACGATATAGGGCGGTGCGATGATCAAATGATCGCCGCGCACCCCGTCGATCGTGCCGCCGGAGGGATAGATGCCCAGACCGCGATCCAACGCCGCCTGCTTGATCCGCTCGTTCATCTTCAACTCCGGATCGAACGGCGTCTTGGTCGCGCGATCGACGACGAATTCCAATGCGCGGAACAGGCCGCGACCGCGGATATCGCCGACATGGCGATGGTTGCCGAAGCGCTCGATCAACAAGGATTCCAGCACCTCGCCCATGCGCGCGACATTGGCCACGAGATCCTGCTCGCGCAGGATGCGCTGTACCTCCAGCGCCGCGGCGCAGGCGACGGGATGGGCCTGATAGGTCTGCCCGTGCATGAAGCTGCCGGAACCGCGCCGCAGCGCATCGATCACCCGCCCGGCGGCGAGAATGCCGCCGATCGGCTGGTAACCGCCACCAAGCCCCTTGGCGATGGCCTGGATGTCCGGCGTGACACCTTCCTGTTCCCAGGCATGCAGGGTGCCGGTGCGGCCCATCCCGCACATCACCTCATCCAGGATCAGCAGCGCGCCGTGACGATCGCAGACCGCGCGCATGGCCGGGAAGTAGCCCGGCACGGCAGTAACGCAGCCGGTCGCGGCACCCACCACCGGCTCGGCCACGAAGGCCGCCACGCGATGCGGTCCGATCCGCTGGAACTCGGCTTCCAGCTCGTCTGCCAGACGTTGCACATATTGACTGTCGCTCTCGCCCTCCCCGCGGAAATGGTAGGGGAAACAGGGCGAGACGCGGCTGAAGGCATCGGACAGCATCGGCTCATACGGCGCGCGCCGCGCGACATGGCCGCCGACGCCGAGCGCGCCCAGCGTGGTGCCGTGATAGCCCTGGCGCCGAGCGATGAAACGACAGCGTTCGGGCTGGCCGATTTCCAGGAAATACTGCCGCGCCAGTTTCAGCGCCGCCTCCATCGCCTCGGAGCCGGAGCTGACAAAGAAGGCGTTGGTCAGGCCGCCCGGCTCATCGCCTAGCAGGATCTCGGCGAGTTCCTCGGCCGGCTCCGAGGTGAAGAAACCGGTATGCGCATAGGCCACGCGGCCGGCCTGTGCGGCGATTGCGTCCACCACCCGGCGGTTGCCGTGGCCGAGGCAGGCAACCGCCGCTCCGCCCGAAGCGTCGATCACCTGCCGCCCGTCGGCGAGATGCAGGCGGATGCCTTCGCCGCCGACCACCGCGGTTGGCGTTGCGTGCAAGGTACGATGGATCATGCGGCTCATCGGTTCAGGACCTTTCCGACGGAATGTAGGCAGTATGTGCCTGGATGCGGGCCTCGGCCTGCTTCAGCCGCGCGCGCCCCTTCTGCCCGGCGCGTGCGTACAGCAGCGCGGCGAGGGCCTGGAGCAAGGCGGTGCAGGCGGTAAGCGAGGGGAAAAAACCGGGCGAGATCGTTGAATACAGCAGCACTTGCGTCGCCTCCTCGGCGACCGGCGCATCCTCGTGGTCGACCACGGCAATGATGGAACAGCCTGCCGCCCGCGCGGCCTGCGCCGTCAGCAGCAGGTCGCGGGAATAGGGATCGAAGCAGATCAACACCATCGCATCGTCGCGACGCAGGCCGCCGAGTTCGAGGTCAAGCACGCCGCCCGCCGCGCCCAGCAGAGATACTTCCGGACGAAACAGGCTGTAGAGGTAGTAGAACAGATGCGCAGGCGCATGGCAGCTCCGGAATCCTGCGACAAAGATCCGCGACGCCTGCTCCAGCAATGCCGCGACCGATCCCAACGTTTCCGTATCCAGTGCGGCGAGGGCATCCGCATCGGCCGCGATCATGCCGCGCGCGATCGTTCCTGCGCCGGAGGTCGGCAGCGGGCGCTCGGAGAACGGCGCGGCGGAACGTTCGCTCCGGGTCTGGTTGACCAGCACCGCGCGCAGCTCATCCCATCCGGTATGGCCAAGCACCTGCGCAAGGCGCGTGAAAGTAGCAGGGGTATGCCCGGTCTGACGCGCCAGCGCGCGCATCGGTGTGGTGACCGCATCGAACGGATGCGCCGCGACATAGCGCGCGGCGCTTGCCAGGCGCGGCGGAAGCCTGCGCGCCGCGATCGTCAACTGTTCGACAACTGACTTCGTCATGGATCCAAATGTTCCATGACTTTCGTGGCCATGCAACAGTTGATTCTTCGGCAGACCGCCCGAAAGGCGTCGCCATCTCAACGGCTTTCCCGCCGACCTGCGGGATCAGGCAGCGAGCTTGAACAAGTCGAGGAAACAACCGTATCGGCCTAGCACGCGGAACCAGGCTTTCGACATCGCCGGAATGGTTACGTGCACATCTCCGGATCACGGCCGCATGTCGATGCGCCCGGCGTGACTTCATGCTTCATCAGCCCGGAAAGTTGCATGACAACCGGACCTGAGTTGGGCGCGGCCCCCATCCAGCGCCGCCGGTGTCGGGTGCACCGGTGTCGGGGGCGCTGGACAGGCTAGCCGACCGTCTGCCTCCAGCCAGACCGCAGGCCCGGCGGCCGGATCAGGCCGATTTCGATATCAGGCCGAGTTCGATTGCCTTGATCTGCAGGGCCAGATGCAGCGAGTAGACGCGGCATTGCGTCAGGCCGCCCCCCATGAACCAGAGGCCTTCCTGGGCCGTGCGCTTCCACATATTCTCCATCTCGCCTTGCGCATCGATGCCCCAGACGGAGCCGATACGATGGGCCACCTCGTCACCGAGCAGGCGACGGATCACTTCCTGCGGGGAATAATACCCTGTGGCCAGCACCAGCAGGTCGGCCTTCTGGATCGTGCCATCTTTCAGCAATGCGCCTTCCGGCACGAAACGCTCGATATTGGCGTATTGCAGCAAGCCGATTTCGCCGTCGATGATCAGCTGGGAGCAGCCGGCGTCAAGGTAGTAGCCACCGCAGCGGCGGCGGTATTTCATCTGGTGGCCGGTCTCGTCCTCGCCGATGTCGTACTGGAAGCCGCGCGCCTTCAGGCCGGCGATCAGATCCTTGTCGAATTCGATCATCCGCTTCACCCCGGCCTGATAGCCGCGGATCATCAGCGGATAGGTGGTGGCGGTGGCAATCAGGTCGCAATCTTCCAGCGGATTGCCTTCCTCGTACAGCGTGTAGTTCAGCCTGGCGCTGGGTTCGATGCTGACCACGGTGGTGGAGCCGCGCTGGATGATGGTGGTGTCCACATCATGGCTGTGCAGATCCTGCGCCACGTCGTGGCCGCTATTGCCGGTGCCCAGCACCAGCGCCTTCTTGCCGCGCCAGGCGGAACCGTTCCTGAACCCGTGCGAGTGCATGACATCGCCGGCAAATTCGTTCAGCCCGGGCAGGTCGGGGATGCGGGCAATGCCGTTGGTGCCGTTGGCGAACACGATATGGCGCGGATGCATGACGCGCTCGGTGCCGTCGGCGCGCCGCAGTTTCACGGTCCATTTCTGGCTGACCGGATCGTAGGTGCTGCCTTCGCGGAATTCGGTTTCCGTCCAGCAATTCACCTCCATCATCTCGGCATACATTTCCAGCCAGTTGGCCAGCATGTCCTTGGGGATGTAGCGCGGCCAGCTCGGCGGGAACTTCACGTAAGGCAGGTGGTTCACGTCGATCTGGTTGTGCAGCGCCAGGGAGTGATAGCGCACCCGCCAGTTGTCGCCGATGCGCGCATTCTTTTCCACGACCAGCGTATCCACGTCGAGCTGCCGCAGCCTGGCCGCGATCGCCAGACCGGACTGCCCGCCGCCCACCACCAGCACCACCGGGTCGCGGTCGGCGAAGGCGCGCGCCTTGTTGCGTTGATCCAGCCAGTTCTCACCACCGAAATTGCGGGAATAGGCTGACCCGCTCGGCCGCCTGGCGTCGAGCTTCTCCTCGTGGCCTTTCAGTTCGTCGAGCGAGGTATGCAGCACCCATGCAAGGTCGGCGTCATCCGCCAGCAGCCGCACCACGCCATGGCCGCGGCCGAGCGCGGTTTCGAAATGGAAGATGCCCTCGAACACCTCGATGCCCAGGCGCTTCACCCGCCGAGGCGGCGTGCGCGCTTCAGCAATAGCGAAATTCCGCGCCTGGATGCTGGTCTGCGCCCCGGCCAGGAGATCGGTGATCGGTCCCACACCCTCCGCCGGACGGATGGTCCAGGAAAACGCCAGCAGATCGCGGTAATGGCATTCCGGCGCAAACAGGGCGGTCAGTGCTGCCTTGTCCGTAGCACGCAAGGCTATCTCGAAACGCCCCAGCCATTGGCTGATGGCAGCGCGCGGTTGATCGGCAGTGGAGGTTTCCAGAACGGCGGGGGCGACATGGTTCATGTACGGGGTCTCTGTGCAGGTTTCTTTTTGGCCAGGACGCATGGCTCGGTGGGGATGATCGCCCGTTCAGGTGGCGGACGCAAACCCACCCGTTGCAGCACCCACCTGCCCCGGACAATGCAAACCTCGTCGTGCCATGCCGGAGGTCCGGTTGTACGGTTACGACATTATGTTGGACACCGGAACGTTGTGAACGATCCTCGGCGCCGGAAATCCGGCGCGAACCGACGCTTCCACTCTCTGCCGTGACGACCCGCAAATCTTCAGATCTGAGCCGAACCAGCGACGATGACCCGGCGTTAGTTGTCGCGCCTGGCGGCGTAGGATCCGCCGGCCGCGCGCACCTCGGCCGCGGTCTTCGCCGCCCGCAGGCGGGCCAGATGCTCGGCCTCGCCTTCGAGCATCTTCCGGGCGTTCTCCAGCACCTGGCCGGCCTTATCCGCAGGGAACTTCACCGCGCCGTTCTCGTCCATGTGGATCAGATCGCCGGGCGCCACATCCATGCCGCCGACCGAAACCGGAACGTTCACCGCCTGCACCGCCATCTCCCCATGACCGGCGGTAATGCCGCCCAGCAGCATCTGGAAATCCAGCCGCCGGATCGCGTCGACGTCGCGCGACGGGCCGTTGGACAGCATGCCGATGCAGCCGACCGCCTTCATCGACGTGACCATGATCTCCCCGGCCAGGCCCGCTTTCGCCATCAGGCCGGCCGGCCATTTCTGCTGAATGACCAGGATCGTCGGTTTCTTCATCGCGTCCAGCGCGTCGATCACGTCCATGAAGCTCAGCCGCCCCGTGTAGTTCGGATCCGGCAGGCCGAACACGCAGGTGACGGCATGGCCGATGACCGCGCCCATTTCGGGGTATATGCAACGGATCGAGGTGTCGGTGTACCAATTCTCGGTCCAGGGATTGTACAGCCCGAGGCAGAGCGGGTTCTTCGGGTAGGTCGCGACCACATTGGTGATGGTCGGGGTATCGATCTTGCGAAGTTCGGCGAGCATTTCGGTCGTGGGCGTCCTGGTCATGATGGAGGATCCTTCCTGAACGACTGCCGGCGGGAAGCCGGGCACGGATAGATTTGCACCGGGCCAACTTGCGCGCTGACCTGGGCCATGGGCAAGCTTTCGACACCCCCATTGGCTGGAGCCGACCTATGACCGAGACCCTCGCGCCGCGTCCTTTTGAAGGTATCCGGGTGATCGACATCACCCATGTGCTGGCTGGCCCTTTCGCCACCTATCAGCTCGCCGTGCACGGGGCGGATGTGATCAAGGTGGAAAATCCTGAGGACCCGGACATGGTCCGTATCCTCGGTTCCGATGCCGGGGACAACGGACGCCGAATGGGCAGCGCATTCCTGACCCAGGCGTCCAACAAGCGGGCCATCACCCTGGACCTGAAGCGGGTGGAGGGTCAGGAAGTGCTGAAGCGCCTCGCCGCCGCGGCGGATGTGCTGGTGGAGAATTTTCGTCCCGGTGCGCTCGCTGCCCTCGGCCTCAGTTACCAGGATCTTGCCGCCATCAATCCGCGACTGATCTATGCGAGCTTTTCCGCCTTCGGCCAACATGGCCCGCGCGGCAACTACACGGCCTATGATCACGTCATCCAGGCCAGTTCCGGCATCATGGCGACGACCGGAGAGATGGGCGGCCGTCCCGTCAAGTTCGGGTCTCCGGTGATCGACTATGCCACGGGCACCACCGGTGCCTTCGCCCTGGCGGCGGCGCTGTTTCAGCGTGAACGCACCGGAAAGGGCCAGCATATCGACATGGCGATGATGGATGTTGCCCTGGTGATGATGTCCAGTCATGTGACCGATTTCACCCGCTCCGGCCACCACCCGGAACCGCATGGCGATTGGCAGGGCTTCGCCAGCGGATCGTGCTGGCCTACCCAGGATGGTTTGCTGATGCTGGGGGCCATGAACATCGCCCAGCAACGCCGTTTCTGGGCTGCGCTGGAACGAGAGGACATGGCGAAATCCACCCATGCCGAACGCAAGGCCGACGAAGCACGGGAGAAACAGATCGTTGCCGAAACCCTGCTCACGCGTTCGGCCGATGCGTGGGAGGTATTCTTCCAGACCCGGCACATTCCCGCCGGCCGCGTGCGCCGGTTGGAGGAGACGCTGGCGGATCCGCAACTGGATCATCGTGCCGTGTTGCACCGTCATGAAACGGTTCCAGGCGTCGGCAGTGGTTTCACCGTGCCGATTGCGGCCTTCAAGCTCGCGCATGGCAGCGCGCGCATTGAGACACCGCCGCCGACCCTGGGACGTGACACCGATGAAGTGCTGGGCGAGCTTGGATACTCCGCCGCGGAGATGAGGGCCTTCCGGGATGGGGGCATTGTCTAGGTGTCGCTACCAAGGACGTTGTCCCGCTTCAGTCGGCTGACGGGTGGTTTCCCGCCGAGGGCTGCGTGAGGTCGGGTTGTGTTGTAGTCTTGCAGCCAAGGATGCATCGCTTTGGCGCGCTCTGCCGATGATTGGAAAGGCTGCGCATAGGCCCATTCGCGGATGCTGCTTTGGATGAACCGCTCGGCTTTGCCGTTGGTGCGTGGTGTGTAGGGACGGGTTCGTTTGTGCTGCACGCCGTGGGCGAGGAGGGCATCGCGGAAAGCGAAGCTTTTGTAGGCGGCGCCGTTATCGGTCATGACGCGCTCCACCGTGACGCCATGCCGTTTGAACCAAGCAAGACTGCTATGGAGGAAGGCTGTGGCGTCTTCCTTGCGCTCGCTGGGTAGCAGCTGGGTGTAGGCCAGACGCGAGCGGTCATCGATGGCGACGTGAAGGTATTCCCAGCCGAGGCCACCCCCACAGATCGTCGATTGCTTTGGCCGGTGCGATCGCCGGTGATGCGATGACCGATGCCTTCGATACGCCCGAGCTTCTTGATGTCGATGTGGATCAGTTCGCCTGGGTTCTCCCGTTCATAGCGCATCACGGGCGGCCGGGGGTCAAGGGAGCGGAGCCGGCCCAGGCCGCGCCGTCGCAGCACGACGCCGACGGTGGACAGCGGCCGGCCGAGCTGGCGGGCAATGGCCGGTCCGGTCAGGCGCTGGCGTCGCAGCGCCTCGATTTCCTCTTCCGCCCGCCCATCCAGCCGCGTCGGGCTGCGATGCGGCCGCGACGAGCGATCGGCCAATCCGGCCTCGCCCTCGGCGGCAAAGCGGTCGCGCCATTTGCGCACGGTCCGGGCCGTCACGCCTTGAGCCCGGGCAACCGCGGCCGGCGTCCAGCCGCTCGCCAGGCGTTGCACCATCAGCATTCGACTATGGCGCGTCGTGCGCGCATTCTCATGGACGTCCATCCGGGGCTCCGGGTTGTGGGTTGGCGGCCTCGCAACCACAGCCTCTCAGCCCAGCCCCGGAGGGACAACCTCCGTAGCAACGACAGCTAGAGCATGATCGCCGCGTCTATCAGCGGCGATCATGCTCTAGCAGGCTGTCGGATTCCCGAACGGCGCAAAAGGCGTCAAACTGCGGTTATGGCGACCTTTGTTCCGTATGACCGCAGACAAGCTTTCCTTCTGCCGCCTGACCTGAAGGACTGGCTGCCAGCGGATGACCTGGCGCACTTCGTGGTTGCGGCGGTGGAGCGGGTTGCGCTGTCGGCCTTCAAGGTGAACGAGCAGGCTGGGGGCAAGCCGCAATATCATCCGCGGCTGATGCTGGCGCTGCTGATCTACTGCTATGCCAACGGGACGTTCTCGTCGCGGCGGATCGAGCGGGCGACGCATCGCGACATCGGCGTGCGCTTCGTGGCCGCCAACACCCATCCGGACCATGACACGATCGCGGCCTTCCGGCGCACCAACAAGGCGGCGTTCGAGGCGGCGTTCCTGCAGGTGCTGCTGCTGGCGCGCGAGACCGGCCTGCTGCGGGTCGGCGTGGTATCGATCGACGGCACCAAGCTGGACGCGAATGCCTCGAAGATCCGCTCGGTGCGCTATGACCGCGCGCAGGCTCTGCGGGCCAAGCTGGCGGCCGACATCGCCGCCCTGACGGCCCAGGCCGAGGCAGCGGATACACAGGATATTGATCCCCAGGCGCTGCCGGCCGAGATCGCCCGGCGCGAGACGCTGAAGGCGAAGCTCGATGCGGCCTGCGCCCGGCTGGAGGCCGAGGCGCGCGAGCAGGCCGCAGCGGTCCGGCCGGCCTACGAGGCCAAGAAGGCCGCCTATGACGCGAAGCTGGGGCGGCGTGGCCGTCCGCCGGTACCGCCGGATGATGACCCGCCGCCCGAGCGCCAGAGCAACCTGACCGACCCGGACAGCGCGCTGATGCGCCGCTCGGATGCGCATGAGTATCGCCAGGCCTACAATGCACAGGCGGTGGTCTGCGCCGACGGCGCGCAACTGATCCTGGCCACCAACCTGACCGCCAGCCCCTCCGACGCGCCGAGCTTTGCCGCCACCATCCTGGCCATGGAGCAGACCATCGGACTGCCCAAAGTGGTGTTGGCCGATGCCGGGTTTGCCAGCGATCCAGCGGTAGCAGCCTTGCAAGTGCGCGGGATCGAGCCGCTGGTGGCAATCGGACGCACCCAGCCGCACCGGCCCTACGACTTCCGCCCGCCACCGAAGGCAAAGGCACCGCGGCGGATCACCGAGCCATGGCGTCTCGCCATGAAGGCCAAGTTGCAGACCGACGCTGCCAAGACCCTCTACCGCAAGCGCAAGCAGACCGTGGAACCGGTGTTCGGCATCATCAAAAGTGCCATGGGCTTCGTCCGCTTCCGCCTGCGCGGCATCCAAAAACGTCGCCACCGAGTGGACCTTGACCGCCCTGGCTTACAATTGCAGGCGGCTACACCGCCTCACGGCCGCCTGAAGGACACAAGACATGCCGTTGACGCTCAGCGAACACGTGAACCCGACAGCCTGCTAGAACGGCTTCAGGAAGACCGTCTGGCCGGCAGAAAGGTTCTGGACAGGCTCCGTCGGATCGACACGAAGGAACATGGTGTTCAGGTCGTGATCGCCGGCCGCCCGGGCGGCTCGCCAGGTAGCGAACTCCCCCCAGTTGCGCATCTCCGTCAGCTTGCCCAGAGTTTGGTTACCGGGCGTCTGGTTACCAGGCGTCTGGCCTTGCGCATCCCGCAATCCGGCCGGCACCGGCGATCCGATTGCCAAATTGCCCAACGCGTCCTCCCGCAGGTTGAAGCCGAACCATAGCCCATGTTCGGGAAGCAAGGTCAGTACCCGGCTCTCCCGGCACCACGGCTTCGCCGATCTCGGGAACCACGATCCCGATCGCCCCGGCGGTGGGAGCGTGCAACAACAGCTTCGCGGCCCTGGCCTCGACCACGTCACGGGCTGCCTCGGCCGCCTTCACCTGCGCGTCGGCCAGCGCCCGCTCCTCCCTGGTCGGGCCGGTCTGAGCCTCGGCATAGCGTTCCTGCGCGACGGCGACATCCGCCGCGGCGCGCGCTGCTTCTGCCCGGGTCTCATCCAGTGCCTGGACGGACGCATCCGAGCGCGTGACCAGTGCGGATTTGCGGGCGAGGTCCTGCAGGGCGAGTGTCAGGGCCGCCTGCGCCTTGATGATCTCCCGCCCGAGGGTGTCGACTTCTTCCTGGCGAACGCCCGCATACACGCGGTCCCTGTCGGACATTGCCTTGCCGACCCGGGCACGCGCTTCTTCCACCGCCGCCGAAAGCTCGGGGTTGCTGAGTTGCGCAAGCGGTTCATTCCGTGCAACCGGCTGCCCGGGCTTGACCAGGACGGTCGCCAGCCGGCCGCTGACCTCTGGCGCGATGCGGATTTCGGTCTCGCGGACGACCCCGGCTACCGCGGGGGCGACGGAATGCCTGAACCGTGCGCCCCAGAGCCCCAGCGCGGCGATCGCCACCAGGCCGACCACGATGGAGAGCGCCTGCCGTTTAGACGGTTGGTGCATGTTCGAAATCCGTTTGTCCGCGCCTGTACGCAAGCACGGTGGCTAGCAGGAAATACAGCAGTGTCAGGACCCAGAGCGTCTCCCAACGCTGGCGCACCTCGAACAGGCTGGCGCCCATCTGGCCGATGCGCACGAACGCGTCGATAGCGCTGACGCTTGGCAACACCTCCCGCGCCTGCCGGAGGAAGGATGGGATGGCTTCGACCGGCCAGGCTGCCCCAACCAGGAAGAATTGCGGCAGGCTGCTCGCGAGTACTAGCAGGACAGCGGTCTCCCGGTGGCGGAACACGAGGCCAAGCGCCTGGCCGAGAAAACTGGTCGCCAGGATGAACGGGAGGGACAGCGCCGCCAGCTGCCGGACGTTCCCCAGCGTCGAGAACCCGTAGACCCGGGGCATGATGACGAAATAGAGCAGCAGGGCAGGGATGTAGATGCTCCAATGTGCCAGCCCTTGCCCAAGGATCGCGGCAGCCGACGCGCGGGGCCGGTGTGCCGCCGCGCCGCCTTGCTCGAAAACGGCGCCACCCAGCATCGCCGAACCCATCAACAGGGTCTGATGCAGGATCAGGTACGAAAGCGGCCGGCACGACGTAGCTCGAATACGATGAAGTCGGGTTGAACAGGGGTACCATGACCAGTTGCACCGGATTGGCCGCAAGCATCGCGGTTTGCGCAGGGGCGCCCTGTGGCCGGCTGCCGTGGCTGGCCGCATCGGCCGCGTAGGCCTGTACCGATTCGAGGATGCCCTGCAGCGTGCGGTTGAACAGAATGAAGTAGGTGGAATCCCCGTAGATCGGCAGTCTGGCCTGCACGCCCTTCAAGACGTTGCGTTCGGTATCGGGTGGAATGCCGACGACGCCGAATGCCCGGCGCGCGAATACCGCGTCCTGCGCCTCGCGATAGTTGCTGGCATGCAAGGCGACCGAGATGTTTCCGTGTGCCTGCATTGCCTGGATCAGGCCGCGGCTGAGCTCGGTATTGTCCTGATCGACCACGGCCACGGGAATGTTGCGCACGATCTGGCCGAGATAGGGCTGCGGATAGAAGAATGCGTAGAGCACAGGCGCGAGCACGAACAGGCTGAGCACGCTGCGGTCGTTCAGCACACGCCGCCACTCGGCCAGGAACGAGCCGGCAATGCCGAACACGTCACGCTGTATCACCGGCGTGTCTTCCGGCGGGATCGGGAAACCCTGGCGGCTGAGCGAACGAAAGCGCAGCCACACCAACAGCATCAGAATGATTGTGAGCGTGCAGAGATACGCGAACGGCTGTGCGGTCGCGCGCAGTGGAGCCCCGCGGGAGGCCTGGTCGAACAGGATCTGGATATACCAGCGAAGCGGCAGTACGGCGCCCCAGGCCCGCGGGAACGCTTCCATTGCAATCACCGGAAAGCCCACGCCCGCATAACCGAAGGCGGGTGAGACGATGATGCCGGTCAGGCTGAGACCCAGGGCCAGATTCCGGGTCAGCAACTGCATCAGGCAGCCGACCATCTGATAGGCCACGATCAGCAACGTGGCGGACACCGCCATGAGCACGGCATCGCCGCGGAAACCCACGCCCAACGCCACGTCGAGGATGGCAACCATCAGCGCGAACATCGACATCAGAACCACAAAGTACGGCAGCATCTTGCCGACCAGGGCAGCCGAGATGCTTTGGCCGGAGACGGCCCACCACGCCCGGATGCTGCGGCGGCGGAACTCCGACCCCACCGCGTAGCCGGCGGAAATCGCGATCACCACATGCAGCACGGTGGGCAGCACCGCCCTCAGCAGAAACCCTGCGTAGTTCAACGCGGGATTGGTCAGTACGTATTCCTCGGGGACCAGGCCTGGCGCTGCTTCCCCCAGCTGTGGGACTACCGCACCCGCGGGGGAGACCGCGGTGGAAGCCGTGTTCATGGCGTCCGTAATGCTCTTGGATGCATTGCTGCCAGGCGTGAAATATTGCGTGTTGTAAAAGGCTACCGGGCGCGGGCGACGGCCCGACTGCAGGTTCTTTTCGAACTCCGGCGGTAGATAGATCGCGGCGATTGCCTCTCCCGCGCGGATCGCGCTGGCCGCGGCACCGAGGTCATTGGCGCGCCGCGTGACTTCGATCCCCGGCGCGGACGCGATCGTCTGGACGAACAGCAGCGAGGTTGCCGAATGGTCCATGTCCACGACGACAACCCCGAGGCCGCGTACGACGGCGGAGCTGAACGTCAGCGCGAGTACGGCGAAGGCGATTACCGGTACGCCGAACAGTAGAAAGCGAGCGACGCGATCCCGCCATATCCAGCGTGCCTCCCGCAAGGCGACGGCCAGCAGACCCGGAACGAAGTCGGTCACTGACGCAGATCCGACCAGTCGGTGTAGACGCTCATGCCGGGGCGCAAGCCTTCCACGGGCTGCGTCGGATAGGCACGGATCTCGAACGTGCGAAGGTCGAAATCGCCGGTCGCGCGCGTCGCCCGCCAGCCGGTGTATTCGCCTTTGGCACCGATGACACGGATTTCCAGTACGACCGCCCGGTCGTGCAGCGCCGGAACCCGGACGGTGAGCTTCGTGCCCGGTTTCACGTCGCGCAGCAGATCCTCCCGCAGGTCGAACTGCACCCACATATCGTTCAGATCCACCAGCGTGATCAGCGGAATGCCGGGCAGAACGAACTCGCCGTCCTCGACGGGAATGCGGAACACCTGGCTGTCGGCCGGCGCAACGACGACCATCTGATCGACCAGCGATTTCAGGGTTTCGACCCCGGCCCTGGCGGCCTCGACCTTCGCCAGGGCGATCCCCAGATCCTCCCGCGTGAAGCCCGCGACCGCCTCGTTGTAGGCGAACCGGGTCTGCTCCAGCGCACGCTCGGCCACCGCGAGCGCGGCGGTCGCCTTGTCCAGATCGGATTGCGGCGCATCCCGGTTGGCGGCGAGCTGGCGCTTGCGCTCATAGGTCTGCTGCGCGAGGGTCAGATCCGCTTCAGCGCGTGCCACCTGCGCCTTTCGGACGGCGACGGTTTCGGCCCGGAATCCGGCCTTCACGCGGGCCAGTTCCGCTTGCGCGACGTCCAGGTCGGCTTTGCTCTGGTTGTATTTCGCGATCAGCTCCGGATTGTCGATGCGGATGATCGGCGCGCCCTGCTTCACGTTCTCGGAGCGTGCAACGACGATATCCGCGACCCGTCCGTCTACCCGGGCCGCCATGTCGAAGGTGCGGCATTGCACCTCGCCCTGGACGATCAGGGGCTCGCGTCGCGTCAGGTACCAGACCGACAGGCCGATCATGGCCACGAACAGGACAGCGACGACGATCATGGCGGCGGCCGGAGCACCAGCCTTGCGCACCCGTGGGATCCCGGGGCCGGTATCGCTGCGTACCATTGGCTCATCGGCCATGGGCTAGATCTCTCTCTGGATCTCTCTGGGGCGTTGCCAACCGGACATCGTCGTCAGGACAGAATATGCGAAAATGCCGCCCATACGGCCGCGGCGGAGGCGATGATGGCGGCGGCCGCGTCCGTGACGGCCTTCACCGCCGCGGCGTTGCTTTGGATCTTGTCTGGCTTGACCTGGCGGATCGCCGTCATCGCGATGGCGAGAGAGGCCACCGCCGCAGCCTCTGGGGGCTGGGCTGGCGACGCCGCCTGCTCAATACGCTTCCGCCGCACGTCAGCCCAGAAGCTCCCCGCCAGATGACTGAGCGCGATCGCCGCCACGGATGCGGCAAGGTCATGCATGCTCACACCCGCCAGCACGCCGCCTGCCAGCGCTATATCGAGGATCCCCACGACGAACGTGCCGAGACCTCCGAAAGCCAGCGCCGACAGTACCTGCTCCGACAGGCTGCCATGCGCATAGGCCTGAAAACGGAAACCGAACGGCATTGCCACCGCAAGGGCCGCCAACCGGTAGACCGCGCGGTGCGTCCCAGGCAGCGTTGTGACCAGCCAGTGCGCAGCCAGCAGTGCCGTCAGTCCCAGGAACAGATTATCCGCCATATGCGGCCATCCGAAGGAACCGGCCGGGTGTTGCGCTGACTTGGCGGCAGCCGGGGCGTCGGTGGTCGGCAGAGCCTGCACCGGCATTGCCCGCAAGGCTGTGATCTCCACCGTGAGCGCGTCTAGCCTGGCTTCGAGCGACAGCTGTCGATCAAGCAACTGGCTAAAGGATATCAGAACCCCGCCGCAATGTGGGCATACCGATGCCCCCGGCTTTACCGCCTCGAGACAGAACGTGCAGCGGAGGCTTGCCGCCGGCTCGCGGAACGGGCCGGTGTCCTGTCGGGGCGAGGAGGTTGGACGCTCGCTCATCGGGAATCCCAAGCTGCTACGAATAGCTTCAGATTTCGTCTCAGAGAAGGCGTAGCCGTGGGTGGGCGGGGCAGGGGTGCAGGCAACGCTCGGCGACCGGCCTGAGCCTAGGGACCGGCAGGCCGCAAGTCCACTGATGCCGGCTAGACCCGAACGCAAAAACCGTGGAGTTGGAGGTGCGTCGATGCGCCTATAGGCAAAACCGGCCCGTTCCGGCCTCACCGGCGCGCGGGCCGCGCCCCGGCCCGCGCTTTCGTTGCTTCAGCTTGCGAGCTTTGCAGTACCTGCGGCCGCGCCGGCCTGGATCATGGCGGCCGGGACTTCGATGTCGATTTCCAGCGTGGAAACTGCGCTGCCCCGTTCCAGCTTGACGATGACCTTATCGCGGTCGATCGCCACATGTTTGGCGATTACCTGCAGGATTTCCTCCTGCAGCCGGGCGACGAGGTTGGATTCCCCGCCAGCCAGGCGCTCATGCGCGAGCAGGATCTGCAGCCGTTCCCGCGCCACAGGCGCGGAACTGCGTCGGGTGAAGAAGCCCAGCAAGCTCATGCCGCCCTCCGACCGAACAATTTGCCGAGCAGGCCCTTGCGGTCGCTGGGAATCCGCATCGGCACCGTCTTGCCCATCAGCCGGTGGGCGGCGTCGAAATAGGCCTGCCCGGCCGCGCCGTCCGGACTGTTGAGGGTGACCGGCGCACCCAGATTGGACGCCGTCAGTACCTGCTCGCTCTCGGGGATGATGCCCAGCAGCGGAATGGCAAGGATCTCAAGGACGTCGTCGACTTTCAGCATTTCGCCGCGTTCCGCCCGCGCGGGATCGAAGCGCGTGATCAGCAGATGCTTTTCCATCTTCTCGCCCTTTTCGGCACGCTCGGTCTTGGAGTTGAGCAGGCCGATGATGCGGTCGGAGTCGCGCACGGACGACACTTCCGGATTGGTCACCACAACGGCGAGATCGGCGTAGTGCATCGCCAGTGTGGCGCCCTTCTCGATGCCGGCAGGGCTGTCACAAATGATCCAATCGAACTTTTCCCGCAGTTCGTTGATCACCTTTTCGACGCCAGCGATCGTCAGCGCATCCTTGTCGCGGGTCTGCGACGCCGGCAGCAGCGACAGGGTTTCCACCCGCTTGTCGCGGATCAACGCCTGCGCCAGCTTGGCCTCGCCCTGGACCACGTTGATAAGGTCGAACACGACCCGGCGCTCGGCGCCCATCACCAGATCGAGGTTGCGCAGGCCGACGTCGAAATCGATGACGACAACCTTCTGGCCGAGCTTCGCCAGCGCCGCACCCAGTGCCGCCGTGGAAGTCGTTTTGCCAACGCCTCCCTTACCAGACGTAACGACTACAACCTTCGCCATCCCAAATTCCTTCCCATTATCTGCGCATCTTCTTCCTGGCGCTAATCCAGAGCAGCTACGGCAAGGACCTCACCGCACAGCCAGGCCTGGACGGATTTGCCGCGTAGTGCGGCCTCGGTGTCCTCGGCCGTCCGATAGACGCCGTCGATGGCCAGAAGCTCCGCTTCCAATCGGCGGCAGAAGATCCGAACGCCCTTGCCGCCGGCGAAGCCGGCGATCACCCGTCCACGCAGCGTGCCGTAAACATGCACGGAGCCGCCGGCGATCACCTCCGCGCCCGAGGCGACCGATCCGACAATCGTCACATCCCCGCTTAGTGAAACGACCGATTGGCCGGAACGGATCGGCCCCTCGATCACCAGGGACGGGTTCGGAGGGGGTGGTGGAGCGATATTGGAATGTTCGGGGGAATGCTCGGGCACGTTGATCAGTCCGACAGGCCTGCCGCCGCCCAGCAATTTTGGTAATCCCCAGCTCTCCGTGCCGAGTCGCTCGGGGCCGACGCCTTCGATGCCGATGATGCGAAGGTCGCGGGATTTCAGCGCGGCGACCACCTGCGGGAAGTCGGTCTCCGGCGGCAGTGCAGAGAGGTCGAGGACCACCGGGCGCTCGTCGAAGAACAGGGGCGCACGTCGCGTCTGCTCATCCAGCCGAGCAAGCCAATCGTCGATCGGCAACTCGGGGGCAAGCACGATAGCCATAAAGGACCGACCGCTGACGCGGACGAAAGACTTGGATTTTGTGGATGTCACGCCAACGGAGGTACCTTATGCAAGCGGGCGGCGTCAACAGTTTCGGCGCGTGGCGTGGCGCGGTATCTGATTCGTGAATTTTGATCCCCGGGTCGACTCCGGTGCCGGTGCCCATGCGGCTCAGGCCGACGCTTCGCCGCCCCTTGTCAAGGAGCAACTGTCCTCACCGTGCCGAAATCGACTTGTGGGCGGCCTCCACGTCCGGAAGAAACGCGGTGAGCAGCCCGATCAGCGGCAGGAAGGAACACACCCGGTAGACGAGCTCGATGCTTGTCCAGTCGGCCAATTCGCCGAGCACCGCAGCGCCGACGCCGCCCATGCCGAAGGCAAACCCGAAGAACAGGCCGGAGACCATGCCGACCCGGCCCGGCATCAGTTCCTGCGCGTAGACGACGATCGCCGAGAACGCCGAGGACAGCACTAGGCCGATTATGACACTGAGGCCGACCGTCGCGGCCAGGCCGACATAGGGCAGCACAAGCGTGAATGGCAAAACGCCCACGATCGAGCCCCAGATCACCATCTTGCGGCCAAACCTGTCGCCGATCGGGCCGCCGATCACCGTGCCGGCTGCGGCGGCGGCGAGGAAGACGAACAGATAGATCTGCGCCATCTGCGTCGGCAGATCGAAGCGGTGCATCAAATAGAAGATGTAGTAGCTGGTGATGCTCGCCAGATAGAAATACTTGGAGAAGATCAGGGCCATCAGAACCGCGATCGCCCGCCCTACCTGCCGTCCGGATAAGGTTGGATGTCCGGCGGTTGACTTGCGGCCAGGCCCACGCGCATGGCCGTTGCTCTTGTACCAATGCCCGAGCAACCCCAGAATGCCCATACCCCCGAGGGCGGGGAGCGCAAACCAGGCGAGGCTGTTCTGCCCATGCGGCAGGATGAAGAAGGCGGCGAGCAACGGGCCGAGCGACTGTCCGAAATTGCCACCGACCTGGAATACGGACTGTGCCAGCCCGTGCTGGCCGCCGGAGGCCAACCGGGCGATACGCGACGATTCCGGATGGAAGATGGATGAACCGATCCCGAGCAGCGCGGCACCCGCCAACAACAGTGCATAGCTTGACGCCAGCGCCAAAGTGACCAGTCCGAGCAGCGTGAATCCCATGCCCACGGGCAGAGAGTAGGGCTGCGGCCGGCGATCCGTGCAGAGGCCGACCATGGGCTGCAACAGCGACGCGGTGATCTGGTAGGTCAGTGTGAGCAGGCCGATCTGGCCGAAACTGAGATCGAACCCACCCTTCAGGATCGGATAGATGGCCGGCAGCAGCGCCTGCATCATGTCGTTCAGCAGGTGGCAGAAGCTGATCGCGCCCAGGATGGAGAAAGCGGCCACGCCGGCCTTGGGTGGCGCCGTGATGGTCTGGCTCACAATAAGAATACCTTTCGTCCCCCCGCTGGATCGACGCGTCCGGCAGAGGCCTTGTTGCATGTGACGGCTTCTGAGATTAAGGGTAGGAGCGCGGCCTGCCACCGCAATCAGGCCGATCACTTACGAGAGTGGGCCATGGTCCGGAATACCCAGGTCGAGGTCTTCGACACCGTGCCCCGTCCGGTCATTGCGGTGGGAAATGATTATCCCGACGGCCATGCCATCCCCCCGCACCATCACCGGCGCAGCCAGTTGCTGCACGGCGCGTCTGGAGTGGTGATGGTTACGACCACGCAGGGCACCTGGGTCGTGCCGCCGCAGCGCGGGATGTGGATCCCCGCCGGTATCGAGCACGATGTGCGGATGCTCGGTACGGTCCGAACGCACAGCCTCTATTTGGATCCGCAAGCGGCAGCCGGCATGCCGGAAAGCTGTCAGGTTGTGGGGATCTCACCGTTCATGCGGAGCCTGATGCTTGAGGCGGTGGATTTGCCGGTGGAATACGACCCGGACAGCCGGGCGGGGGCGTTGATGACGCTTCTGCAGCATGAAATGCGGCAACTCCCCGTTTTGCCGCTTTCCTTGCCGTTCCCGGCGCATGGCCCGCTGGCACGGTGCTGTCAGCGCTTCCTCGCACACCCAACGCCGCACGAGACGATCGACGAGTGGAGCGAGGCCCTGGGCATGAGCCGTCGCACCTTCACCCGGCTGTTCCGGCGCGAGACGGGCCTCAGCTTCGCTGCGTGGCGCCAGCAGGCGTGTCTGTTCGCAGCGCTTCCGCGTCTTATCGCGGGAGAGCCGGTAACGGCGATCGCAATCGATCTTGGTTACGATAACCCGGCTGCGTTCACGACCATGTTCAAGCGTATCCTCGGATCATCGCCGCGCAATTACCTCAGCCAGAATGGTTGAGGAGGTGACTATCGTCGCGTAATCGATATAGTCCGCGCACCGGAGCCCGTTGCACCGATCGTGCAGAAGATTGGGTTTTTGCCCTTTGGTGGCGGCATTCATCCATCGTTCTGCAGTGGCGCGAAGTCGGGTGATGCGAACAACCCGGCGACCTTATGTGGATGTCAGGCCAACGGAGGGACCTTATGCAAGCGGGCCGCGCCAACAGTTTCGGTTCGCGGCATGGCACGGTATCTGGTTCGTGATTTTGATCCCCGAAGCGGCTCCCCGGTCAATGGCCGATCCGGCACGCTATGTCAGGAGCTCGTTGAACTGGATCGCCGGCTGCACATCGGTAAAATTGGCGATGTCGCCAATAACTTCCGCGCCGTGCTTCTTTGCCGCTGCCTGGAACGCTTCCAGGGACTCGAAATCCAGCAATGCGATGATCTTGTACCGCGCCGCCTCGCCTCTGGGGGAACCGGTGCCATGCAGCACCTGCGCGCCCCTTAGCCCGCATGGCCCCCACAGCGAGCCGACCAGTGGCACATGTGTCTTCATGTAATAGTCGAGGTCGAACTTCTGGCCTAAATCCACCTGATAAACCACCGATACGATCATTTTCTTTCTCCGTTGGTTGCAAACTCCGGGATAGAAGATTCCGATGGGCTGACAGCCTATGCGGCGAGCAGACTGGCGTGATGGGCGATGTGATCGGCCATGAAGGTCTGGATGAACCAGTAGCTATGATCATAGCCGGCCTGCCGACGCAGCAGGAGGTCCTGGCCGGACGCAGCGGCGGCGGCTTCCAGCGCTTCGGGATGCAGTTGCGTCTCCAGGAACGGATCCACCGTACCCTGATCCACCAGGATGCGCCCGGGATAGGGTTGCTTGCGCATCAACTCGCTGGCATCCCAGTCTGCCCAGGCGGCACGATCGTCACCGAGGTAGTTGGAAAACGCCTTCTGTCCCCATGGTACGGCGATCGGGTTGGCGATCGGCGCGAAGGCGGACACCGAGCGCCAGGCAGACGGATCGCGCAACGCCGTCACCAGCGCGCCGTGGCCCCCCATGGAATGGCCGAATATCCCGCGCACGCCCGCGCGAACGGGAAAATGACCCTCGATCAAGGGCGGCAATTCGCGGGTGATGTAGCGCGCCATCCGGTAGTGCCGCGCCCATGGCTGCGCCGTGGCATCCAGGTAGAATCCGGCGCCGGTGCCGAAATCCCAGTCGTCATCCTCCCCGGCCAGAGCGGCGCCGCGCGGGCTGGTGTCGGGCGCGACCAGCACCAGCCCGTGCTCGGAGGCCAGACGCAGCGCGCCGGCCTTGATCATGAATGTCTCTTCCGTGCAGGTCAGTCCGGCAAGCCAGTACAGCGCCGGCAGGCGGGCATGGCGTGCCTGCGGCGGCACATACACGCCGAAGCTCATCTCCGTCCCGGTGGCTTCGGATTTATGCGTGTAGAACCCCATCGTGCCGTCGTAGCACCGTTGCTCGCTGCGGATTTTCAGGGTCATGGATGTTTCTCCGGGTCGAAATCGATGCGGATTGGTGGCAAATAGGACGGGCGGGAAGATCCAGGACGTGGCGGGTCTTGGTTGCATGAATGGCAGAAGCCATCAATGAAAAAGGGATATCAGGATGAGGGAGCGGATTTTCCAAGTTGCGTTGGCGCTGGTGGCGTTCTGTCTCGCCGGTCACACGGCGCTGGCGGCGGGCGATCCCGTGGCCGGCAAGGTGCTTTTCGCCAAATGCGGCATTTGCCACTCGCCGGAGGCCGGCGTGAACAAGATCGGGCCGAGCCTGTATGGCATCGTCGGCCGCCACTCTGCCAGCATTCAGAATTTCAATTACTCCCCCGCCATGCGCAAGGCAGACAAGGTCTGGGACGAAGCGGAGCTGGACATCTATGTCACCGATCCCCGAGCCCTCGTGCCCGGCACGGTGATGATCTTTCCGGGCCTCAAGAGCGAGACGGACCGGCAGAACCTGATCGCCTATCTTCAGACGTTAAAGTGACCCGTTGGCGAGGGGCCCTTCTGGAAAGGACCTTCCGAGAAATCGCCCCCTGGGCAATAGCCCTGCCGCGCCCGCAATGAGCGGGCGAATTCCTCGGCCAGGTCCAGACCGCCACGGCGCACGGGCTCGGGGACCGGCACATCGGCGACCAGGCGCATCGGGCCGGACGACAGCAGCAGGATGCGATCGGCGAGTGACGCCGCTTCGACCAAGTCATGGGTCACCAGCAGCACGGCGGCCGGACGCGCCCGCCAGGTCTGCAGCAACAACTCCTTGCTGCGCGCGGCCATGGGCTGATCCAGCGAGACGAACGGTTCGTCCAGCAGCATCAGGTCCGGTCCGATGGCGAAAGCCCGGGCGAGCGCCACCCGCCGGGCCATGCCCAGAGACAGGCGGGTAGGAAACTCGTCGCGATACGCCCAGAGGTCCAGCGCGTGCAGCAAGACATCGACCGCCGTTCCGCCTTCCGGTCGCGCAACCAGACGGAGGTTCTCGTGCACGGTGCGCCATGGCAGCAGCCGCGGTTCCTGAAAGACGGTGCCGATGCGCGGGGAGGCCAGCCCGCTCCAGCTGATCCGGCCGGCGAAGTCGCTGTCCAGGCCGCCGATCAGGCGCAACAGCGTCGTCTTGCCGCAGCCGGACGGTCCGACCAGGGCCACGATTTCCTGCGCATGCAGCGTGAAGCGCAGATCCTGTATGATGATGTGCTCGCCATAGCACTTGCGCGTGATGGCGACATCGAGGATCGGGTTCGGCTTCACCGGCGCCATCGGGTGACCCTGCGTTCCAGAGGCTGCAGCGCGGTCCACTCGATCCATTGCACGATCAGGGCGAAGGCGATGGTGTAGGCCAGGATACCGGCGACATCGAACAACTGGAAAAAGACGCCGATCTGGAATCCCACGCCGCTGCTGCGCCCCAACAGCTCGGCGACCAGGATGATCTTCCAGATCAGCGCCAGCCCGGATCGGGCGGCGACGATCAGATAAGGCGTCAACTGCGGCAACACGACATGGCGCAACACCAGCCGACGGGGCATGCGGAAACTGCGTGCCATCTCGTCCAACTCGCGGTCGAGCGCCCGTGCGCCCTCGCGCACGGTTACGGCGGTGGTCGGCAGCTTGTTCAGCGTCACCGCCAGTACCAGCGAAACCTCGCTAAGGCCGAACCAGACATAGATCAGCACGATCACCACCAGCGCCGGCAGGTTCAGCAGCACGGTCACCCAGCTGTCCAGCAGGCGGTCGAGCGTCCGGTATATGCCCATGGCCAGCCCGAGCGCGGTGCCTAGCAACATGGACAGCGCGAAGGCACAGGCGATGCGCGCGAAAGTGATCGCGAGGTTTCGCGGCAGGGTGCCGGTTGCCGTCTCCCGCGCCATGACGAGCGCCACCGTCGAGGCGGCTGGCAGCAGGCGGCTTCCCACCAGATGCGCGACGATTTCCCAGACCAGCAGCAGGACGACAAGGGAGAGCAGGCGCATCGGAAGTGCGCCTGCCCCGTGGGCCGCTGCGCGCGCTACAGGGACGCCGGCTGCCAAAATGTTCCCGGTGCCAGGCGGGTGGCCCGGCCGACCAGCGCCGTGCCGCCGATCCCGGCCAGGACCTGATACAGTTCGGCCGCGGCCTGCTGTTCGGCGGTTCCCCAGGCGTGCGGGATGCCGCGACGGTAGTAGGTCTTGAGCTGGGCGAGGACCGCTTCATCGGATGTGCCCATCAGCGGGGCCAGGCTTTGCCACTCCGCCTCCGAGCTGGCGAGGATGTCGCGGGCGGCGCGGGAAGCCGCGAGGAAGCCCTGAATCGCCGATGCGTTGGCATCGGCCCAGTATTCAGAAAACACGTAGCCGATGATCGGCACGGCGGCAGAAATGCCCAGGCCCTGGATAGCCTGCTCCATGGTCAGGACCGAGCGCATCCCGGCGGCTTCAGCCCTCGCGGCGAACGACCACTGCGTCAAGACCGCATCGAGCCGCGCCGACTGCAATTCCTGGTCCAGCAGCGGCGGTGCGCCGAAGCGTTTGTCGGTGGTGGCATCAAGGTCGATTCTATAGCGGCGCTGCGCATAGGCCCGCAGAATGAGCCAGCTTTTGTCCAGCGGGCTTCCGGCGATCCCCAGGCGCCGGCCGGGCAGGTCCGTTACGTCGTGCACCGGCGAGGATGGTGACGCAATCAGGCTGCCGACGGCGTTGGAAAACGGCGTGAAGGTCCAGTCCGCACCGTTGTCACGCTGGCGTGACACCCACAGCCAGTCCAGCACGACCAGATCCACCCGTCCGGCCTGCAGTGCGACCTGCGTCGCGGAGGCATCGGCGAATTCCACCGCCTCCATGGCCACGCCGTGCGCCGCATCCAGGCCGTGCCGCCGGATGACATCCATCTCCCACGAAACCGTGCCGAAGCGCAGCACGCCGATGCGGACCGTAGCGGTCCCCGTCGCGCGCGATCGGGTTACCGCCGACACCCACAGGGCCGCAAGCAGCGCGCCACGTCGGGTCATGTTCATGGAAAGTTTTTTCACTCCTCCAGGCTCTATCGTCGGTCAATGCTCGAGGATGCGATGATCGAGGAGATAGGTGAGCCCTCGTTGCCAGGCTTCATCCGTGTTGCCTCGAATGTCGACGCTGCCGCGTGCAATGGCCTTGCCGGTGGCGACATCCTCGATCTCCAGGTTGATGTTGAGAATGAGATTGCTGACTTTCTGCACCCAGCCGACGGCGACGTAGTCCGTGCCCAGGCTACGCGCGTAGTCCAGTTCGCAGCCGTTGCAGCTACGCAATTCCGGGCCGGCCTCCACCGCCTTCTGCACCGGTCCGGTATCGATCACGCGGTACCGGCCAGAGGCGGCAAGGCCGGTGCGCAGCGCGTCGCTGATCCGGCGCGTGCGGCCGATCTCCTCGGGGGTGGATGGCGCGGGCGAGGTGTTGATCAGCTGCATGTCGAACACCGCGATGCCGGGCGGCTCCGCGGCGGCCGCAGGGAGCGTTTGCAGCAGCAGGATACCGCCGACCAGCAGGCTTGCCTTGCACGGCATCGCGCGTTCCCCCTTGCTCACTCTTCGGATATCGGAGCTTTGCAGGTGGCACCAAGGCCTATTCTGCGTTAAACGTATCGAATAACAAGCGGCGGCTTCCGTCCATCGCAGCGAGGCCTGCCGGCCGGAGGAAGTGAATGCCGATCCCGCGTTGCGCCGGCATCCTGCTGGCGTTCGCTCTCGTGAGCCTGGGGCTGCCCCCGGCGCGCGCCCAGGAGGACAGCCCCCAACAGGATGGGCAGGCAGCCGGGCAGGTCGACATCGTCTACCTTGCACTGACCATCAAGCGCGTGCTGCCACGCAGCTTCCTCGACCAGCCGCCCGCCGACGAGGGCGTGCAGGGGGCGCGGCTGGCGCTGTCGGACAACAATACCACCGGGCGGTTCGTCAGCCAGAGCTATCATCTCGAAGAGGCGCTGAAACCGGACGCGGATTCGGTCGTCAGCGCCTTCCGCGAGCTGGCGGCTTCCGGCCATCGCCTTTTCGTGGTCGATCTGCCGGCGCCGCTGCTGCTGCGGGTGGCCGATTTGCCGGAGGCGCGCGACAGCATCCTGATCGATGCGACGGATCCCGACGACATGCTGCGTGCGGAGGGGTGCCGGCGGAACGTGCTGCACATGTTGCCCAGCCGCGCGATGCTGGCCGACGCGCTGATGCAATACCTCGTGGTCAAGAGTTGGCGGAATATCCTGCTGGTGGTCGGGCCGCAGCCGGAGGACCAGTTGTATGGGGAGGCGATGCGCCGAGCGGCGCGGAAATTCCAGGTCCATGTGGTCGCTGACAAGCCATGGAGCTTCAAGCCCGGCGCGAGGCGCACGGATACCGGCCATTTCGCGATCGAGGCCGAGGTCGCGCGGTTTACCCAGGGCATCACCTACGATGTGCTTGTCGTGGCCGACGAGGCGGATAATTTCGGCGATGACCTGAGCTACCACACCACCGACCCGCGTCCCGTGGCCGGCACCCAGGGATTGATCCCCACCGCCTGGGCGCGACCGTTCGAGCAATGGGGCGCGACCCAGCTGCAGAACCGCTTCCTGCGCCAGACCGGCCGTTGGGCCACCGATCGGGATTACGGCGCATGGATGGCGGTACGCGCTATCGGCGAAGCGGCGACGCGCAGCGCCAGTGTGGATCCGACAGCGATCGTGCGGTTTCTGCACGGGAGCGACTTCCAACTCGCCGCGTTCAAGGGCGAACGGCTGACATTGCGCCCATGGGACGGCCAGTTGCGCCAGCCGGTGCTGCTGGCCAGCGACCGGACGTTGGTTTCGGTATCCCCGCAGCCGGGCTTCCTGCATCAGTTCTCGGAACTCGATACGCTGGGCGTCGACCAGCCGGAGACAAAATGCGTCATGCGGTGAGCCGCGCGGCGGCCCTGTTTTTCGCGTTGCCTGTCGCAGCCTGTCTGCTCGCCGGGCCTGCGCGCGCCGAACGGGTGCTGGTGTCGAACGAGAAGGACAACACCATCACCGTGCTCGACGGCCAGTCGCTGTCGGTTCTCGCTACCGTTCCCGTCGGCGCGCGGCCGCGCGGCATTGTGCTGTCGAAGGATGGCAAGAGCCTCTATATCTGCACCAGCGATGCCGACCACATCGAGGTGCTCGACCTGGCCAGCCTGACGGTGACGCGGACCCTGCCGAGCGGTCCGGATCCGGAGTTGTTCGCGCTCAGCCCCGACGGCACGACGCTCTACATCTCGAACGAGGATGACGGCCTGGTCTCGGTGCTGGACATCGCGCAGGGGCGGATCGTCAACGAGATGGCGACGGGCGTGGAGCCGGAGGGCATGGCGGTCAGCCCGGACGGCAAGACGATCGTGAACACATCGGAAACGACCAGCATGGCGCATTTCTTCGACGCGGCGACGCATGCGTCCATCGCCAATGTGCTGGTCGGCAGCCGGCCCCGCTTCGCGGTGTTCACCGCGGACGGATCGAAGGTGTGGGTATCGTCGGAGGTGGGCGGCACCGTGGCCGTCATCGATGCGGCCCGGCACGAGATTGTGCAGACGATTCACTTTGCGGTGCCCGGCGTTCCGAACGAGCAGGTCCAGCCCGTGGGGATCTCGCTCAGTCCCGATGGGACACTTGGATTCGTGGCGCTCGGGCCGGCAAACCGCGTGGCGGTGGTGGACGCCAAGACATACGAGGTGAAGAAATATCTGCTGGTCGGTCAGCGCGTCTGGCACATGGATTTCTCGGGCGACGGCAAGCGGCTCTACACGGCCAATGGCGTCAGCAACGATATTTCCCTGATCGACGTGCCCGGGCTTCGCGTGGTCAAGTCGGTGCCGGTCGGCCAGTTGCCCTGGGGCGTGGTGGTGGCGCCCTGATGGATGACGATTTCCCCGCCGGCGCGCCGGTATCGCTTGCGCACATCCTGCCTGCGCTGGAGGTACGTGGCCTCGATCACGCATTCGGTGCCCGGCAGGTATTGAACAATGTGACGTTCATGGTGGCGCCCGGTGACTTCACCGTGCTGCTCGGATTGAACGGCGCCGGCAAGACGACGTTGTTCGCGCTGATCACGCGGCTGTTCCATGGCAGCAGCGGCAGCATCGCCGTGTTCGGTCATGATGTCCGGCGTGAACCCTCGCCAGCGCTGGCCCGCATGGGCGTGGTGTTCCAGCAGCCGACGCTCGATTTGGACCTGACGGTTGAGCAGAATCTTTTCTACAGCGCCTCGCTGTACGGCATGGCCCGACGTCAGGCCGCGCCGCGGATTGCCGCCGAGCTGGACCGCAGCGGATTGGCCGATCGCCGCCACGACAAGGCGAGGCTGCTGTCCGGGGGACAGCGCCGGCGGGTGGAACTGGCCCGGGCGCTGCTGCACGATCCGGGCCTGCTGCTGATGGACGAACCGACCGTCGGCCTCGACATGGAGAGCCGGCAGATGCTGCTGGACCATGTGCGCGGCCTGTGCAGCGAGCGAGGCCTCGCCGTGCTTTGGGCGACGCATCTGATCGACGAAGCGGATGACCGGTCGCTGGTGATCGTCCTGCATCGCGGAAGGATACTTGCCTCCGGCCCGGTGCCGGGCGTGGTGGCGGCGGCAGGCGCGGATTCCCTGAAATCGGCGTTCGACCGGCTGGTGCGAGAGGCGCCCGCATGACGCCGGTTCAATACGGCCGGTGCCTGGGTGGCGTCGTGCGACGCGAGGCGCTGCGCTGGGTGCATCAGCGCAGCCGCTTCGTCTCGGCGCTGGTGCGCCCCTTGATGTGGCTGGCGATCTTTGCCGCCGGGTTTCACTTCGTCCTGGGCGTGTCGATCATTCCGCCTTACGAGACCTATATTCCGTACGAGGTCTACATCGCGCCCGGCCTGGTCGCGATGATCCAGCTGTTCAACGGCATGCAGAGTTCCTTGTCGATGGTCTATGACCGCGAGATGGGCAGCATGAAGACGCTGATGATCAGCCCGTTTCCGCGCTGGTTCCTGCTGGTGTGCAAGCTGTTCGCGGGTGTCGCGGTATCGGTGGTGCAGGCCTATATCTTCCTGGGCATCGCCTGGTTCTGGGAAATCCAGCCTCCGCTGCTCGGCTATCTGGCGGTGCTGCCGGCGCTGATATTGTCCGGCCTGCTGCTGGGAGCGCTCGGGCTGGTGCTGTCGTCCTTCATCCACCAGCTGGAGAATTTTGCCGGGGTGATGAACTTTGTCATTTTCCCGATGTTCTTTGCCTCCTCGGCGCTCTATCCGCTGTGGCGGGTGAAGGAATCCAGCCTGACCCTGTACTGGATCTGCCAGCTCAATCCTTTCAGCCATGCGGTCGAGCTGACGCGGTTCGCCCTTTACGGCCAGGTCAATTTTCTGTCGACGGCGGTGGTGGTCGGATTTCTGGCGCTGTTCATGGCGCTGGCCATCTTTGGCTACGACCCAGGGCGCGGGCTGATCGCGCGCCGGGCAGGGGCGGAATGATCCGAACATTGCCTCTGGCCGCCTGTTTGCTCGGCTGGGTGACAGCCGTGGCCGCCGCGCCGGCACGCAGCGACCCGGATTGGCCGTGCGTGCAGCGCCTGGTGCCCGTGCTGACCGCCGGCACCTATTGGAGCGGACCGCCGGTGCCCGATGGCGCGGGTTGGCGCCAGGACAAGGCGGTGGCCGGCGTGGTGGAGGCCGTGTCGCCGCGGTCCGTCCCGGCCAGCCAGGGCAATGCGATGCTCGACGCCTTCGCCGCGAGCCTGCCGCCGGATGCACGGGCCGCCTCGATCGCAGAAGCATTTACGGGCCTCGTTGATGAGACCAATCGGCAGCGCGGGGAGGTGATCGAGCGGATCAAGGAACTTGCGAGGCGCCAGCGCGCGGTCGGCGATCTGGTGGCACGGATCACGGGCGAACTGAGCGCCATCCCCGATGACGCCACGGGCGAGGCGGCGGCGCGGCGGGAGGAAATCATCCAGCGCCGGGCATTGGTGATCCGCGGCTTCCAGGAGACGGAGCGGACCATTCGCTACGCCTGCGACGTCCCGGTGCAGCTGGAGGCCCGCCTGGGCGCCTATGCCCGCACGCTGCAAGGAAAGCCTTAAATGCCGCGCTGGAAATTGACCTCTCTCGCGGTCGCGCTGATCGGCCTCTGCGGTCCTGCGCTGGCTGGCGACGTGCTGCGGTTCTGGAACACCACATCGAGGGAGTTCACCGGTGTCTACCTGGCCCCGGCCGGGACAGCTTCGTGGGGAGCCAATCAGACGGCGAACGATCCGGACGGGTCGGTTTCTGCAGATGAGCGATTACGTATCATCGGTGTCACGCCTGGCCGTTATGATGTGAAGCTGACCGAGAAGTCCGGGCGCAGCTGCACGGTCCGCAACGTGGAGGTGAAGGCAGGCGGACGCTATGCGTTTGCGATCGCCGAGCGCGACCTGTCAAACTGCACGCCGTAAAGCCTGTTCATTCGGGCGGCGTCTGCGGCGCAGCTTCGGTCACGGCGAGGCCAGCGGCCTCCCAGCCATCGGAACCCTCAGGATACCAGACGACGTGGCGATAGCCGTAGGAGATGGCGCGCTTGCCGGCGTTCCAGCCCATCCAGCAGTCCGAAAGGCAATAAAAGACCAGCGTTCTGTCGGGATCGCCGGACGTTGCCTTCGTCAGCTGGTCGCGGAACCACGCATCCATCTCCGCACTGAGGGCGCCGCGGCCGACATCGGGCAGCCATAGACTGTGCGGGATGTCGCGTCTCGGCAGTGGCATCCATGGCATCTCGGGTTTCATGCCCTCCGGCCGGCGCGGCGCCGGCAGTACATCGACCAGCACGGCATTGCCCTGGGCCGTCAAGGTTTTCAGCGCATCGGTGTGGATCACGCTGCCGCCTTTGAGGGTCGCCGGTACCGGCGCACGGTAGTCGTCCATGCGATAGAGGTCCGGCTCCGCCACGGTGGGAACGATCGGCTGGTTGCGTTCATCCAGCATCGGCACGCCGTACTCCGCCAGGATGGCGGTAAATTCCGTCTGGTGTGCCTGGATCACCTGGTTGATGCGCCGGCGCCATTCCGGTTCCCCGGCGCGCACGCCCATGGCGATGCGGTAATCCAGCCGCGGGCTGTTGGGCTCGCTGGTGAGGAACGCGGCCTTCAGCTTCAGGTGCTCCTTGGCAATATAATAGCCGGCGATCGGCCCCCACAGCAGCCCGACATCGATCCTGTGATCCAGCAGGTCCTGGATCATGGCGCGAGAGGGGTTTTCGTAACGGGTGTCGACGGCCAGGGAGTAGGAAGTCGTGTGGCCCATCAGATTGTGGCGCAGCAGCAGATCCGTGGGCGGCGTCGCGGCGATCAGCCCGATGGGCTTGTCGGCAAGCGCGGGATCGCCGAGGGATTGGGTAGCGATGGCATCCTCGGCCCGCGTGACCAGCATGTATCCGGAATGATAATAAGGCGTGGTCGTATCCATGATCGAATCGCCGGTGACCGCGCCCATCACGAGGTCGCAAAGATTGGCGCGCAGGGTATTGCGCACGAAGCCGATCACCTGCGGGAACCAGACATAGGTCACCGGCAGGTTCAGCGCGCGGCCGACCAGGCCGGCGATGCGGTTCTCGAAGCCTTCCAGTTTCTGGTTCGAGAAGGGCAGGCTGTGCGGATCGGCGCAGACGCGCAACTCGGTACGGGAAACCAGCTCCGCGGTCTGTGCGCGCGCTGGGCTGGCGGCCAGCATAGCGACGACGCAGGCCCCAACGGGGCCCCAATGACCCCGTCTGCGATACCGGGGTGTGCCTGGCATAAGGCTAGCCATTACCGCCGATCCGCTCCGGCCGGCCACGGCCGATTGCGCCATCCGACCGCGCCTTCAGATAGGCATAGATATCGTCGAGGTAGTTCACCACGTCCTCGGTGGTGCCGAAGGCCGGCATGACATTGTTGGCAGATGTGGTGACGTTCTTGCGGCCATTGATCACGATCTCGGCGAACTGGTCATAGCTCAGCTTCTTCAGGCTGTCGGTCATCGCCGGCGCATAGGAACTGCCGGCGCCGTCGGGACCATGGCAGCGCAGACAGGATTCCCCGTAGCGGCGGTAGCCGTTATAGACATGCATATCGACTTTTCCGTCGATCACCTCATAAGGTTTCGTGTCGTCCGCCGCCCGCGCTGCCTGGGGAAGGGCTATTGCCAGGCCGACCAACGCGACGCACCCGGCGGCGGAAAGCCGGGGCAAAGCACCGTTTCGCATCTGCGAATCCTCTTTTATTCGCTCCCGCAGAAATCAGGCGTTGCAACGAACGCCCGTATCCGCGTTGCCATAAAAATCCATGGTTGAAACAAGCGTCCCGGTCGCGCGTCAACGCAACCGGGACAGGATTGGCTGGCACGCCGTCTGGGTCAGTCGAGGCCGAAGACGGTCAGGACGCCCCCGAGCTGGGTGTAGTTTGACAACGCCTTGTAGGCACCCACGGCGCCAAGTCCGGCGGTATCCTCCGTCAGGCCGGCTGCCATACCGATGCCGGCCCATCCGCCGACACCGGACAGCACGGCGATGTACTGCTTGCCGTTATGGGTGTAGGTGTTGATGGTGCCGATGATACCGGACGGTGTCTTGAAGCGGTACAGTTCCTTGCCGGTCTTGATGTCCACGGCCTTCAGGTAGCCGTCGAGCGTGCCGTAGAACACGATGTCACCGGCGGTTGCGAGCGCCCCGGACCACACCGAGAACGTCTCCGGAATGGACCACACCACTTTGCCTTTGTCGGCGTCCCAGGCGATGAAATTGCCGAGATTGGTCTGGCCCTTCGGTGGGAACATCGACAGCGTGGCGCCGACATAGGGCTGGCCAGCGGTATAGGACACCTTGAACGGCTCATAATCCATGCAGACGTTGTTGGTCGGCACATAGAACAGGCCGGTCTTTGGCGAGAAGGCAGCCGGCTGCTGATCCTTGGTGCCCAAAGCCGCGGGGCAGATGCCTTGCGTATTATGATCCGCACCCTGCGCCTGGGTGGAGAAGGCGGGAACCACTTGCGGCCGGCCGGTTGCCATGTCGACATGCGTGGCCCAGTTCACCGCCGGATTGTATTTCTGTGCAACCAGCAGCTGGCCATTGGTGCGGTCCAGCGTGTAGCCGAAACCGTTGCGGTCGAAATGCACCAGCGCCTTGACCGGCTTGCCGCCGACGTTGATGTCCGCGAGGATCATCTCGTTGATGCCGTCATAGTCCCATTCGTCATGCGGGGTCATCTGGTACACCCACTTCGCCATGCCGGTATCGGCATCGCGGGCGAAGATGGTCATCGACCATTTGTTGTCACCCGGCCGCTGGGTCGGGTTCCAGGTGCTGGGATTGCCGCTGCCGTAATAGATCAGGTTGAGCGCGGGGTCGTAGGAATACCACCCCCAGGTTGCGCCGCCACCGGTCTTCCATTGGTCGCCTTGCCAGGTGGCAAGAGAGGAATCCGCACCAATCGGCTTGCCCATGCTCGTGGTCTTGACCGGATCGACCAGGATCTCGCTGTCAGGGCCTACGGAGTAGGCATTCCAACTCATCTTGCCGTCGCTGAGATTGTAGGCCGTCAGCCGGCCCTGCACGCCGAATTCGCCGCCGCTGATGCCGACGATCACCTTGTCCTTCACGATCATCGGCGCGGAGGTCATGGTCTCGCCCTTGGCGGGATCGCCGTTCTTGACCTTCCAGACTTCCTTGCCGGTCTTGGCATCCAGTGCCACCACGGTAGCGTCGGCCTGGTCGAGGATGATCTTGCCGTCCCCATAGGCGACGCCGCGGTTGACCGTGTCGCAGCACATCACGGCGATGACGTTCGGATCCTGCTTCGGCTCGTATTTCCAGATGATCTTGCCGTTGTCGTTGAGATCGAGTGCAAAAACGGTATTCGGGAACGGTGCATGCACGTACATGGTGTTGCCGATCACCAACGGGCCGCCCTCATGGCCGCGCAGCACGCCGGTGGAGAAGGTCCATACCGGATGCAGCTTGGAAACATTGGTGGCGTTGATCTGATCGAGCGTGCTGTACCGGTGGTTGCTGTAATCGCCGGTCGGCATCACCCACTGGTTGGCATCGCCCTGCAGCTTCAGCAACTCGTCATTCGCGCGCGCGGGAGCGGCGCTGCAAGCGAGAGCCATGGCGCCGACGAGGGCGGAACAGGCAAGCAGATATGTACGGGCGGTTGACACTCGTTTCCTCCATTTTGTTCTTCTAGCCGTTCGCCGGCTGTTTGCCTGTTTATAAGCGACAGGAACCTTGTCGGACTCATGCGGACCGGACCGCGAACGTCCCAGCTTCATTTTGCGCAGCATAGCAACGAAGTACTAGCCGAGACAAGCGGCAAGTAAGTGACCGTCGGAATGTGATGGAAACCTTCCGTAACTTGCAGAGATGCAGCAGAACGGTGGGTTGATTAAATAACGAACACGGCAACGTGATTGATCGTCTGGATCCTTTAAACGATCCGCTCTTGATCGCGGTCGCGGAGGAAGAATTCGCCGATCTTCAGCACGCAAGGATGCAAACAGACGTGCAAAATTCTGCCATCGCATCTACACTGTGCGGCGAATACCTGTGATTGGTTACAAAAGCAAGCAGGGGAGGATCGATCTTGGACGTTCGCGCCGCCGTCGCTTTCGAAGCCGGAAAACCCTTGAGCGTGGAAACGGTTCAACTTGACGGACCCAGGGATGGCGAGGTGCTCGTGGAAGTGAAGGCCACGGGGATTTGCCACACCGACAAGTACACATTGTCGGGAGCGGACCCGGAGGGCCTGTTTCCCGCCATCCTCGGCCATGAAGGCGCCGGGATCGTGGTCGATGTCGGGACCAATGTCCGAACGTTGAAGAAAGGCGATCACGTCATCCTGCTCTACACGCCCGAATGCCGCGAGTGCGAGTATTGCCTTAGCCGCAAGACGAATTTGTGTCAGAAGATCCGCGTCACGCAGGGCCGCGGCGTCATGCCGGACGGCAGCAGCCGGTTCTCGTACAATGGCAAACCGATCCTGCACTACATGGGCTGCTCGACCTTCGCCAATTTTACCGTCGTTCCGGAGATCGCGTTGGCAAAGATCCGCGCGGACGCGCCGTTCGACAAGGTCTGCTACATCGGCTGCGGCGTGACCACCGGCATCGGCGCGGTGCTGTTCACCGCCAAGGTGGAGCCCGGAGCGAATGTCGTGGTGTTCGGCCTGGGCGGGATCGGCCTGAATGTGATCCAGGGCGCGCGCATCGCCGGCGCCGACAGGATCATCGGCGTCGACCTGAACCCGAAACGCGAGACGCTGGCCCGCAAGTTCGGCCTGACCCATTTCGTCAATCCGAAGGAGGTCAAGGGCGACCTGGTCGGCCACCTGGTGGAGCTGACCAATGGCGGGGCGGATTACAGTTTCGAATGTGTCGGCAATGTCGGCCTGATGCGCCAGGCGCTGGAATGCGCGCATAAGGGCTGGGGCGTCTCGACGATCATCGGCGTGGCCGGCGCCGGACAGGAGATCGCCACGCGGCCGTTCCAGCTCGTCACCGGACGGCGCTGGCAAGGCACGGCCTTCGGCGGCGCCCGCGGCCGCACCGATGTGCCGAAAATCGTCGACTGGTACATGGACGGCAAGATCAACATCGACGACCTGATCACCTACATCCTGCCGCTGGAGCGCATCAACGAAGGCTTCGACCTGATGGCGTCCGGCGAGTTGATCCGCAGCGTCGTGCTGTATTGAGGCCTGCTGGCATGTCAGGCGGGCACCGCGCGAGGCTTGTCCTGTTCGCAGCGCCAGCCGGTCAGGTGCCGGCCCGGGTGGGCACGCGGATATCCCGGTGCACGGCTCTGCAGTGGGCGATGATGCTGGCGATCGGCGCGGCCGGCCTGCGAGCCTTGCCATGCCTTGCGCAGCAGGAGCATCACCCGGCGCATGACTACCCGACCGCCGCGCGGGCGGATTATGTGATCGGCTGCCTGGCGGCCAACGGGTTCAAGCGGGAGATGCTGAGCCATTGCGCCTGCGGCATCGACACCATCGCCGACATCATGCCCTACGAGGACTATGAAAAGGCCGAGACGATCCTGAGCATGCAGCAAGGCGGCCTTGGCGAGCGCGGCGCATTGTTTCGCGATACGCCGATCGCCAGGGAGGAAATGCAGAAGCTCCGCGCCGCCGAGGCGGAGGTGAATCTTCGCTGCAGATAGTGCCATCAGGTTCCGCTGGCCGGAACGTCGAAGCTCTGCCTGAAAACCGCCTGCTTGCTGTCCAGCACCTCCACCGTCAGGCGGCCCGGGCCGTGCGGTGTGAAGCCGAAGGTGAGGGCCGGGTCCTCGCTGAGCGAGATGTCAGCGGTGAGGTCGAACACCAGGGCCTCACCGTAGCTGATCTTGATGTCCTGGATGAACCGGGCCGGCGTGTAGTGGCGCGTGATCTGGTCCATCTGCATGCCGTTCGCATTCGGATGGCTGATCAGCAACTGGGCCACGAGGCTGTTATTGCCCGGGACTGGCTCCTCGACGCGCAGGCGCATCTGGCCGAGCCGTTCCGCGGCCAGTTGCGGGTCCTTGGTCGATGGAGCGGAACAGCCGCCGGCGGCCTTGACGAAGCGCTCGGCGACGAACAGCCGGCCGTCGGCGGTCTCGGCCACCGCATGCATCAGCGTATAGGCGTCCACCCGCACCCGGGTCTTGAGGATATGCGGGTCGGCGGCCGGGCCGAAATGAAACTCGGCGGCGAGCGGAGAGGGGTTGGCGTCGATCAGGATCGCCAATGATTTTATCGGTCCCGCACCGTTCAGCGTCACGGTGATCGGCACGAGTGCGGCGTCCAGCGCGCGTTCCGGCGCTTCCAGGGCGATCACCCCGGTGCCGTCTTCCACGGCGCGATCGCCGTAGACCGCATGCTTCAGATCCTGCCAGCGTGCAGCGCGGGCGGCGTCGTCCTCGAGCTGCGCCCAGGCCGGCTGCGTGATCAGCGCCGCCAGGGCGAGCATTGTGGCAAGCATCGCCAGGATTGGCTTCGGCATGGCTTCATTTCCTGCAAATGGCCGAGCAGGATCATTCCCACTCCAGCTCCTTGAAGGCGGCGGTCACATTGTGGCCGTTGTAGTCGTCGAACAGCTGCCAGCGGTCGCGCTCCGTCAGGCCGACAGTGGCGATTGCAGTCTCGATGTCGCCGTGCCGCGCGATCAGCGCCCGGATCTCGCGGGCGAGGGTGTTCAGGTAGCGCTCCTCATCGGCCGCGCCAGCGGGCCAGGGCACCGAGACCGGCCCGTGGCCCGGCACCGCGCGGATAGCCTGCATCGCTTTTAGCCGGTCCAGTTCCTTCAGCCAGCCGATCAGGCTGCCGTCGATGGAGGGAATACGGTCGACGAACAGCAGATCCGCGGCCCACAGCGTGGCGGTCTGCCGGTCCAGCACCGAAAGGTCATTGTCGGTATGGGCCACGCCATGCGCGTGCAGACGCAGCGCCCGGTCACCGAGTTCAATCTCCTCGGTATCCTCCACCAGCAGCGTCGGCACGACCCAGGAGCCGGCTCGGTCGGGGTCGAGAATATCGACCAGTTTGCGCCGGTAGAAATCCCCCCGCGCCTGCAGCGCCGCCGGCATGCGGACGTGACCGACAAATATCGGATTGTCCGCGACGAAGGCGCTGGCGCCAAAGATGTGGTCGGGGTGGACATGGCTCAACACCACATAGCGGATCGGTCGGTCGGTGGCCGCCCGTACGGCTGCGCGCAGCGCCATCCCGTCCTCGCCGCTGCCGCCGGGATCGATGACCGCCACAGCGTCGCCGCCGATGATGAAGCCGATATTGGCGATCGCGTTGCCGTTCTGTGCGGTTGCGTCCTCGTGCACGCCCTGGCGGACATAGATGCCCGGCGCCACCTCGTTGAATGGCGCGGCCGCGTCACTGCGCGAGGGCCACGCGCCGTGCAACGCCAGGCCGCCGAGCAGCGTCAGGGCGGCGCGGCGTTTCATTTGGCGGGCACAAGGGTGCGTATCGGAGCACCGATGCGGCGATACACGAAATCGGGTGGCGGTGCCTCGCTCGCGCGCAGCGCAGCCATCAGCAGCCCATGCGTCGGCGCCAGCGCGCAGGCCGGATCGGTGTTTGCCGCGTTCCCGGTGAGGGCAAAGGCCTGGCAGCGGCAGCCGCCCCAGTCAATCTCACGCCGGTCGCAGGACCGGCAGGGTTCGGCCATCCACTCGGTGCCGCGGAAGGCCTGGAACAGGGGTGAATAGCGCCAGATGGCACCGAGCGCAGCCTCACGCACGGATGGGAAGTCAAAGCCCGGCAGGGTTTCGGCAGCGTGGCAGGGGAGCACCCGCCCCGCTGGCGTGATGTTCATCATCCGCCGTCCCCAGCCGCCCATGCAGGCTTTCGGACGTTCGGCATGATAATCGGGCGGCACATAGTCGATGGTCAGCCGCCCCTTCAGCCGTGCCCGCCCGGCCGCGACCGCGGCGGTGGCGGCATCCATCTGCGCCCGCGTGGGCAGCAGGGCGGCACGGTTGACCAGGCCCCAGCCGTAGTACTGGACATGCGCCACCTCGATCCGGGAGGCGCCCAGCGCCTCGCCGAGCGCGATCATGTCCGGCACGCGTGCCAGGTTCTGGCGGTGCACGACGAAATTCAGCGTCAACGGCAACCCGGCCTGCCGCACAAGGGCCGCGGCGCGAAGCTTGCCGGCGTGGCTGCCACGCAGGCCGCCCAGCCGGTCGGCCTCGCCTTCGACGACGTCTTGGAAGCTGAGCTGGACATGATCGAGACCGGCCTTGACCAGTTCGTCCAGCAGCTTCTCGTTCAGCAGCACGCCGGAGGTGATCAGATTGCTGTAAAGCTGCAGTTCCGCGGCGCGGCGGACCAGTATGGCAAGATCCCTGCGCGCGGTCGGCTCGCCGCCGGAGAAATGCACCTGCAACACGCCCAGCGCCGCCGCCTCCTCCAGCACGCGCAGCCAGCTGGCGGTGTCCAGTTCCATCCCGGCGCGTTCCAGCTCAAGCGGGTTGGCGCAATACGGGCATTGCAGCGGGCAGCGATGGGTCAGCTCGGCCAGCAGGCCCATCGGTGGTTCCGGCAGGATCGCGGTCGGGTCTGTCACAGGCGGATGGCTCCCTTGTCCGCGAGTTCGCCGACCATGGCGGCCACGTCGGCGGCCAGCACTTCGCGCGGGGCGTCGAACCGCGCGGCCAGGTCGTCAACGATCTGAGCGAGGCTTCGGATCCCGTCCACCAGTTTAAGTATCTCCACCGCCGGCTCGTCCGGCAGGAACAGCCGTTCGGGAGCAAGCACGACCCAGGCGCCGCGGGTCGTATCGAAACGAAAGCGGACACCGTTGGCAAAGGCGGGCACCGCGTCCTGTGGTAGCGCGGTCATGCGCTGGTGACCGATACGCTGTCGACCGATGCAATGGAAGCCGGGGAACGGTCGGGCACGAAGGCGCCGGGCGGGATGTGGCCGGGTTCCACATAGGCGTAATGCAGCGCATCCAGCTGTGCCCACAACAGGTCGCACTTGAAACGCAATGCCGCCAGCACCTGGGCCTGTTCAGGGACGGTCCGGGCGTGCTGTTTTACGTAATTCAGGGCGAAATCCACATCCTGCGGCGCCTGCGTCAACCGCGGGGTGAAATAGGCCAGCGTTTCCGCGGTGATGAAATCGTAGTTCGCCAACATGCCGCTGACCCGATCGGCGATGATCGTGGGAGAGAACATCTCGGTCAGCGAGGACGCAACGGCCTCCAGGATCGAGCGGTCGCGAACGAAGGCGACATAGGCATCCACGGCGAAGCGCGTGCCGGCGAGGATGCCCTCGGTAGATTCGACATAGGCGGTGTCGAGCCCGACGCCCTCGGTCAGTTTCAACCATCGCGCGATCCCGCCGGTGCCGGGCGCGTCGCCATCGTGGTCGATGATGCGGCGGCGCCATTCGCGCCGCAGTTCGGAAGTGGGCAGTCTCGCCACCAGCGTGGCGTCCTTCGCGGGAATGCGACACTGGTAGTAGTAGCGGTTCAGCGCCCAGGCCTGCACCTGTCCGCGCGACAGCTTGCCGGCATGCAGCAGAATATGGAACGGGTGCAGGTCGTGGTAGCGCTCCGCGCCGATGTCGCGCAGGGCGGCTTCCAGCTGGTCGGGCGTCCGGGGCGTTTCGGTCACAGTTCCAGCTCCATGCCGTCGAAAGCGACCTGCCAGCCAGCCGCCTCCACCGCTTCCCGTTCCCGGCTATTGTCGATCAGGATCGGGTTCGAATTGTTGATGTGAATCAGCACCTTTCGCGATACCGGCACGGCCTGCATCGCCGCGATCGTGCCGTCCGGGCCGGAGACGCTGATATGGCCCATGCGCCGACCGGTCTTTGTCCCCAGGCCGGCCTTGATCATCTCATCGTCCTGCCAAAGGGTGCCGTCGAACAGCAGCAGGTCGGCGCCACGCAGGCGTTCCGCCAGTCCGGGCGCTACGCTCGCGCAGCCGGGGATGAAGAACAAACGCTTGCAGCCATCGGTAATCATCGCGCCGACCGTCTGCTCGTTTTCCTCGATTGCCGGGTTCGCCTCGCCGCGTTGCAGCGCCACGTCTTCCAAATAGAGCGGCACCTTGCCCGGGACGGCGAACAGCTCCAGGCGCAGACCGCTGGGTCCCCCATTGGGAATGTTCAAGGAAACGCCTTCATCGAGCCCGACGACCTGGCGTTGGACGATGTCGCGGGCGAGGACATTGAAGATCGGATTCCCCTCCAGAATGGCGTGCACCGATGCGGTGGCGAGGATTGTGAAGTCCTGGCGCTCGCGCAACGTGAGCAGGCCGGCAATGGCGTCGACATCGCCCCCTGTCAGCACAACCCCCGCTATCGGCGTGGACCGGAGGGAGTGCGTCGGGTGCAGCATCGAATTGGCCTCGATCTGCTGGCGGAGGTCCGGCGATGCGTTGAGCAGAAACCAATGGCACCGGTCAGCGGTGACGGCTACCGAGGCCTGCGATCGCGGTTTCGTGTGCGGATCGCCCGCCCGGGCGCGACGACAGACGGGCGCGTTCGAATTCCACTGCGGGAAGCCACCGCCCGCCGCAGCGCCAAGGACAAGCACCAACATCGGTCGAATCCGACCCTGCGCGTTGCTCACACCGTCGGGATGAACCGACGGCGCGGGCGCCTTACGTCATTTTACTTCAGCGCAGGCGTAGGAATTGATTTCCGCGCCCAGCGCGATTTCAACGATCTTCGGGGTTTTCCAGGCCATCCATTCCTCCTTGGTATTTTTGTTTGATTCGCCCGGAGGGCAATTCATTGCGCCGACTTCGCGTGCAACCATGAAAGGCAATCCAGATGTCAGCGGTCTGCTGGCGCACCGCTCTTTTCACTTTCATGATTGAATTGAAAACTTAAGGATGAGCGCGTGTTTCGTCAAGAACAGCCGCGGATGAAACCAAGACGTGAACAATGCCGCGCGTGCTCTACCGGGCCTGACCCTTGCTTGGACGCGGCTGCCTAAAGGCGCGCGTCCCGCGGGACATCTATTTCACAGCGAAATTTCACCAGGCGCCATTGCGGATGCTCGTCGACATAGGTCGCCGCAGTTTGCTGCCCGGTCGTCATGCAGCCCATCAGGCTTATGGGTTGCTCGAACATCGGTCGCTTTTCCGTGCATATGCTGGCGTTCGAGATCATGCAGTAGACGATGACAAGTTGAACCATATGCTTCCATTTCGCCGCTGCGTGTTGCGTTCCCGGCCGCACAAGCTGTTGCGCGTAGTGCGGATCTTCATCTCGACGGATCCGTCATTGGACGCGATCCGCAATGACGGATGCGCAGGATGCTATACTGCAGTGCACAATAGATCTGTTCAAGAAATTTCCGGCGATGTCGTCCACCGATCGCCGTGACGGCTCCCAACGCACGTGCCATCATCTCCGGTGTGGTCAGAAGGTCGCGCGCACGCCGACGAAGCCGCCAGCGGGGGCCGCAATGCTGTAGCTGCGCGGATTTGTCGCATTCGGCGCTTGTGCGAGGAATACCGAGGTGACGGGCGAGAAGGTGCCGAACGTATAGTAGCGCTGGTTGGTTACGTTCTGCGCCCAGGCAAACAACTGAATATGCTCGGTCAGCTGGTACGAGGTGCTGAGGTTCAGGGTGACATAGGCGGGCAGCGGCGGCGTCAGATTGGCCTCGTCGCCGATCAGATACGCAGTGCTGGCAGCGATGACCGCCGCCCCCACTGTCCATTTGCCGGTCATTTTGTAGGTCCCGCCAAGCTTGAGCTGGTTGGCCGGAATTCCGGGCAACCGGTCGCCGCGACGAACGGTGATCGTGCCGTCCGGGCTTGCCGCCGGATTGTTGCCGGCGGACTCGGTAAAGCCGCTTTGATAGGTGGCGTCTATGTATGAATAGGCAATGTAGGCCAACCAGCTTGCCGCCTTGAGCTGCACGCTGGCATCCACGCCCTGGCGTTGCGTCTGGCCGATATTGGCGAAATAGGCTCGGCCCTGGGTGACACTGTTGATGAAGGCGATATCGTCATCGAGGATGGAGTGAAAAAAGCCGACATTATAGCTGAGCTTCACGCCCTCGAATGGCGAGGTCGAGCCGCGTACCCCGATTTCGATCGTCCTGGAGACGACCTGCTTCAGGTTCGGGTCGCCCACGAAGAAATTCGCCAGGCTGCAGGAATTGGCCGGGCCGGCGCAGGAGAGTTCGGCCGGGGTCGGCGCTCGGTTCGCCACGGAGTAGCCGGCATAGGCGGTCAGCCAGGACGTCGCCTTGTACGCCAGGCCGATTGCCGGGTTGAAATGCGTGTAGAGGTGGTTGCCGCTGAGGTCGCCGCCATTCTGATCGGCGAGGTTGATCTGCGCCGCATTGAAGCGACCGCCCATCGTCAAGGACAGGCGCGGTGTGAGGTCCAGCGTGTCGGCGAAATACAGGCCGTAATAGGCGTTCGCGACATTCACGCGCACCGGCACATTGGACCCGCCCTCGTCGATCACAATCCCGGGACCGACGAAGACACGATCGAGCGGCGTCAGCCCGCCGATGTAAGACGTGCCGGTGAAGCCGGTCTGCGCCCCGTCGAAACTGGCGCCCAGGACAAAATGGTTGCCGTGGCCGAAGACGTCATCGGTGTTCGTCACCTGCACGGAGGCACCGTAGGCGTTGGTGGTCGTGCTCTGGGTATCCGACTGCGAATAGGGCCCGCCGTTCAGGAAGTCGGGGATCGTGGCGCCGCCGACCGTGGTGCTGGGAACCCCGGGGGCGGAACAGAGCAGCCCGGAACCATCATTGCAGGGCGAGTTGTTCGGAGCGTTGCCATTGCTGACCTGTTGCTGGAAGTAGCGGTAATAGACCAGCGTCTGCACCGAGGTGGTGTCGGTGACTTCCAGATTGGCCGACAGGTTGATGGCGGCATATTGGTTGCGGATCAAATTGGGTGCGGTGAACTGCGCGCTGGGGGCCGCTTCCAGGAGCTGCACCGGGGCGGTTCCCGGACCGTTGAGGGTCGAATTCGCCCCGGTGATATTGAGGTGGACTTCCGACCGGTCGCCGCGCCAGCCGATATCGCCATAGATGTTCTGGATATCGGACGATTGCAAATTGCGCCATCCGCCCTGGTGCAGCACGTTGCCGGCGACGTAGACGGCGGTGTTGTCGGCCTGGCGGCCATACTGGAACTCGCCCTGGACCTGTCCGAACGAGCCGCCGGAGATGTCCGCCTCCCCGCCGTGATAGGTGAAGCCGTTCTTGAGCTGTATGTTCACCGAGCCGCCGAGCGCGTTGAGCCCGAACACCGGGTTGGAGCCTTCAAGATCGATCCGGTCGATGGCGATGTCGGGGATCAGGTCCCAGTCCACCGTGTCGCCGAACGGCTGATTGAAGCGCATGCCGTTGACATAGACGGCGAGGCCCTGCGGAGTGCCTTGCAGCGCCGACGCCTGGAAGCCGTGATAGAACAGCGTGGGCTGGAAAGGGTTTCCCGAGGCGCTGTCGACCGTGACCCCACCCACCTGCTGATTGAGCGCGCGGGTCGCATCCGGCGTGCCTTCGCGGGCGATATCATCGCTGCCCAGGCTGATCGTTGCTGCCGGGACCTTGTCGCGGTCGATGCCGGAGCCGAGCAGGGGAGCGGTGGAGATCACCTCCCGTGGCGGGAGAACCGTTTCGGCCGGTGGCGCGGGGGCGGGTGGTGCGGGCGTGGTCTGGCCCCAGGCGGGGCCGGACAAAGCGAGCGCCACGGCCATGGTTCCTGTTAGGCGTCTCATCCACAATGTCCCCCCGGGGGCGGATTCTGACGATTTTTGCATTGCGTCTTGCGCAATGAATGATCGAGGCCGGTCCTTCGGTCCAGAGGGCATTTGCAATAATCAGGGAGCCGGGCTCAGTTCTCCAGGCGAAACACGATGGGCACGTCCGCGACCCCAACCAGAGCCCGGCCTTCGCGTGAGGCCGGCTCGAAGCGCCATTGGCGGACCGCGGCGGCGGCGGCTTCGTCAAGTCGCGGGAAGCCGCTGCTTTGCGCCACGGTTATGGAAACCGGCCCACCCTCTGCGGAAACCTCGACACGCAGCATCACCCGGCCCTGCTCGCCGCGGCGCCTGGCCATGTCGGGGTAGACCGGGTCGCGATTGCTGACGAGGCCACGGATCGGACGGGGGGGAACCAGCGGTGCCGCCTGCGCGGCTGCGACGGGCATGGCCGGGCCGAGCGGCGTGGTTGCTGGTCCAGCAGCCGGAAGGCCGGCGAAGAGGGGCGGCCGGGCCGGTCGTGGGACCGTTGCCGTACGGGGGGCGGGACGGGGAGGGGGTGGCGCCGGTTTAGCCGGCTCCGGTGACGGCGCTGCGACCTGAGGGGCCGGTTGGGGCGGCGGCAAGATCGGCGATGGGAGCGACGCGGCCGGCTGGGTGTCGGCTGGCGGCTGCATCGCCGGAAGTGTCTCCGGCACGTTCTGCGGTGCGGGTTCCGCCGAAGCCCCGATCGTCGGTGCGGCAGGCGCTGCTGCAACGGGCTCGGGAGCCGCCGGCGCTTCGAACAAGACCTGCACCGGGACTTCCAATTCGGCCACCCCATCGACCGCGGGGCACGGAGCCCACAGCAAACCCAGGCCCGCCACGCCATGGATCACGATGGACGCGGCAAGAGCCAGCACCATGTTGGCGATGCCAGAAGACCGGGGGACCGCCGCCGCCCGCATTTGTCGTTTTGCTCCCATGTGGACGATCCATCCACCTGAAGATTGCTTCCGATCGCGCCCTTGTCGCCACCGTGATCATAGCAAAACAGGAAGAGCCGCGCCGCTTCATCTCGAAGGTCGGAAGCGACGACCTTGCCGCAAGCTGGGCCAACAACGACGTGCCGCACATTAGTTGGTGCAATTTGGAGAATGTTTGACGTGGCGCCCACCGCGCGACATCATAACGATCCGACAAGGGGTGGCCCAGTGCGACAAGGCAACAAAATGCCGGCGCGACCGAGTATGCTCGGTCAAGGCTGCCGAGGGGGAGGCGAAAATGTCAGATGCGGTCCTTATCCATCCATCCGTCGATCAGCGCGTGAACCCCGGGGCGGCGAACTTCGCCGGCGGCACGCTCCGGTGCAAATGCGACCGTGATACCGTCACGGTCCGGATCGCGGGACAATGTGCCCACAACCACGCATGCGGCTGCACAAAATGCTGGAAGCCGGCCGGAGCGATGTTTTCCGTGGTGGCGGTCGTGTCGCGGGATCTGGTCAGCACGACGGCAAACGGCAACAAACTGGCCGTCGTCGATCCGGCTGCGACCATCCAGCGTCATGCCTGCACGACCTGCGGGGTTCACATGTTCGGACGGATCGAGAACAAGAACCATCCGTTCTATGGCCTCGACTTCTTCCATCCGGAATTGTCGCAGGAAACGGGCTGGGCCTCGCCGACCTTTGCTGCCTTCGTGTCCTCGGTCATCGAGTCTGGCGTCCGCCCCGATCAAATGAGTGCGATCCGGGGGCGGCTGAGGGAGCTTGGCCTCGAGCCCTATGACTGTCTGTCGCCGCCGTTGATGGATGCGATCGCGACGCATATCGCGAAGGCCTCCGGTGCGCTGAAGAACTGACCGCTGCCGGTGAATGCTGCTGGGGTGAAAACCCCCGGTGCACGCGGACGGTTAGTTATCACGCTGTACTGCCGGCCGTGCTGACCGGCAGCAGCGGGTTCAGAGCGTGCCGGGACCAGCCGGCTTGCGCGACCATCAGGTCCAGGCCGAGCGTCGCGAGGTCGTCCGCCACCGGGTCGAGTTGCATGTCCTTCCTCTTGTACAGCATCTTTGCGTAGGTGCCGCAGGCGTCGCAGATTTCGGCCTTCACCGCGCCGGCGCCGCCCTCGATCTCCCGCAGGCCGAGCGAGCGTGCCTCGCCGCAGGTGATGCAGACTGCGCGCACATGGTTCCAGGCGGTGGAACACAGCCCGCAATGCAGGTAGCGCGTGCCCGGCGTCCGGCCGCCGGCGGTGATCAGGCCCGCGACGGGGGCGGAGCCGCAGCAGGGGCATAGGCCACGTCGTTCGAGCAGCCGCAAGGAGGCCACGGGCAGCGCGGCGGCCAGGCGGGTGAACCAGACCTGAAGGGCGGCGACGACAAACAGCGCGGCGCCGGTCTCGGCGGGTTCCAGCGCATCCTGCAGACAGGCATCCGCCATGGCTTCCAGCCTGGCGGTGTCACGGCTGTGCAGGCCCGTGATGGCGGCGCGTGCCTGCGGGGGCAACGCCGGATCGCCGAACGCGTTCAGCAGGACGGTCAGGTCGTGGTGCCATGCCGGGTCCCGTCTGCCGGCATCCGCCGCGAGTGGCGGCCGGCGTGCGGCGACCGCCTGTTCCACCTCGGCCGTCGAAGGGCCGGACGGCGGCGTTGCGGCGATGGCGGCCTCGTGCTGGGCGCGGCATAGCCGGGCGATGAAGCGCAGCCATTCCGCCATCGGATGGCCGACGGCCAGCACATCCAGCCGCGCGGCGGTGCGGGCGAAGCGGCTGGACGGGTCGGGCAGGACCAGCGGCTCGGGAGCGCTGACGCCGCCCAGCAGATCGCCGGCTGGCCGGTCAGGCCCGCTCACGGGCCAGGAGGGCTGCCGCCCAGCTGCTGGTCACGTGCCTGCTGGCGCAGCCATTTGCGGTGATGCCGCCAGGCCCAGCCGGGCGTCACGTAGCCTTGCGTCATGCTGCGAACCGAGCCACGGACCCAGATCGCCGCATAGACATGCACGATCCAGATCATGATCGCCGCGGCCGCGGCCAGGAAATGGATGACGACGGCGATCCGCTGCTGCTCGATGCTGGTCCAGGTGGAGAAATATACCTCCCAGATGACCAGGCCGCTGAGCAGCAGCACCGGCAGCAGCAGCGACATCGACCAGAACACGAATTTCTGACCGGCATTGTAGCGCTCGATTGGCGGTACGCCTTCTTCCTGGTTCATCAGCACGGGGCGGATGGCGCGTAGCCAGGCGATATCGTCGCGGTTCCAAAGATTGTCGCGCAGCACCTGCAGGAACAGCAGGGCGTAACTGAGCAACAGCACGATGCCGATCCAGGGATGGATTGCCCGGGTCCACTGGCCGCCGCCGAACAGCTCGGAGAGGAAGAACAGTGCAGGGTGGAACATCGCCAGGCCGGACAGCGCCATCAGGATGAAGCAGGCGGCGGTGATCCAGTGGCTGATCCGGATCAGCGGGGGGTTGCGGGTCAGGTTGCCGTCGGGGCGGATCATGGCTCGGGCTCCTTCCCTTGCAGGACGCGCTGTGCGGCGGCCTCGTCCGCCGCCGTCACCTCGTTGGGGCCGGCGGTGATCCAGTGCAGGAACCCGGCGACCGCGGTGAACGCGATGCCGGCCACCGCCAGCGGCTTCAGCGCGCCTTTCCAGATCGAAACCAATGGGCTGATGCGCGGATCATGCGGCAGGCCCGCATACAGCGAGGGCCGGTCCGCGTGGTGCAGCACATACATCACATGCGTGCCGCCGACGCCGGGCGGGTCGTACAGGCCGGCCTTGTCGAAGCCGCGGGACTTCAGTTCCTCGACGCGTTCGCCGGCCCATGCGGTCATGTCGGGTTTGGCGCCGAACAGGATCGCCCCGGTCGGGCAGGCCTTGACGCAGGCCGGCTCCAACCCGACGCCGACGCGGTCCGAGCACAGCGTGCATTTATAGGCCTTGTGGTCGACCTTGCTGATGCGTGGAATGTTGAACGGACAACCCTTCACGCAATAGCCGCAGCCGATGCAGTTCTCGCTGATGAAGTCGACGATGCCGTTGGCATGCTGCACGATCGCGCCGGGCGCGGGGCATGCCTTCAGGCAGCCGGGGTCCTCGCAATGCATGCAGCCGTCCTTGCGGATCAGCCATTCCAGGTTGCCCTCGTCATTGTCCCATTCGGTGAAGCGCATCAGCGTCCAGGTGCTGGGGTCGAGGTCGGCGGGGTTGGTGTAGGAACCCTCGAAATAGCCCATGTCCGGGCGCAGATTGTTCCACTCCATGCAGGCGGCCTGGCAGGCCTTGCAGCCGATGCAGCGGCTGACATCGATCAGCTTTGCAACTTCCTGCTCGTGGTCGCGCACGCGCGGCGGCGTCATCGTCGAAGCCGAACGGCGGATGTAGTCCTGCGACTGCAGATCGGCCATTTTGGGTTCCCTCAGGCCACCGGCGGGGTGGTCTTTTCGACGTTGACCAGGAAGGCCTTGAACTCCGGCGTCTGGGTGTTGGCGTCGCCGACGAACGGGGTCAGCGTATTGGCGCCGTAGCCCTTGCGCGCCTGGCCGGTGAAACCCCAGTGGATCGGCACGCCGATGACATGCGTGGGCTTGCCGTCCACGCTCATCGGCTTGATGCGCTTGGTGACATAGGCCTTGCAGACCATATGCCCGCGGTTGGAGGACAGCCGCACCCAGTCGCCCTGGCCGATCCCCTTTTCTTTTGCCAGGGCCTCGCCGATTTCGATGAATTCCTCGGGCTGCAGGATCGAATTGATCAGCGCGTGCTTGGTCCAGTAGTGGAAATGCTCGGTGAGCCGGTAGGTGGTGGCCACATAGGGGAAGTTCTTCGGCGTGCCGAACGCAGCCCGGTCGGCGGCGAAGACGCGCGCTACCGGGTTCGAGGCGATCTGTGGATGCAGCACGTTCGGGACCGGGGATTCGAACGGCTCATAATGCTCGGGGAACGGGCCTTCCTGCATCAGGCCGCGGGCAAACAACCGCCCGACGCCTTCGGCGTTCATGATGAAGGGGCCGATCGATGCCTCCGGCGGCGTAGTCGGCACGTAGTCCGGCACGTCGATGCCGGTCCAGAGTTTGCCGGTCCATTGGATGATCGGTTTGGCCGGGTTCCACGGCTTGCCGGAGGGATCGGCGCTGGCGCGGTTGTAAAGAATGCGGCGGTTGGCGGGCCAGGCCCAGGCCCAGTTGGGTGCCAGGCCCTGCTCGCGCGGATCGGTGGCGTCGCGGCGGGCCATCTGGTTGCCGCGCTCGGTGAAGCTGCCGGAGAAGATCCAGCAGCCGGACGCGGTGGTGCCGTCGTCGCGCAGTTGGGCATAGCCGTCCAACTGCTGGCCGGCGCGCAGGGTTACCGCGCCGGATGCGTCCTTCACTTCGGCCAGGGCACGCCCGTTCATGTCCTTCGCCAATTCTTCCGGATTTGGTTCCGTGGGGTTCGTGTAGTCCCAGGTGAGGTTCAGGATCGGATCGGGGAATGCGCCGCCTTCGCGGCTGTAGAGCGCGCGGATGCGGTGGAACAATCCGGCCATGATCCAGATGTCGGAGCGGGCCTCCCCCGGCGGATCGGCGGCCTTCCAGTGCCATTGCAGCCAGCGGGCGGAGTTCACCAGCGAGCCGTTTTCCTCGGCGAAGCAGCTGGTCGGCAGCTGGAACACCTCGGTCTGGATCGTCGCGGGGTCCGACGGGTTCTTGTCGCCATGGTTCTCCCAGAAACGGGAGGTCTCGGTGTCGAGCGGGTCCATCACGACGAGGAACTTCAGCTTGCCGAGTGCGCGGCGGATCTTGCCCTTGTCGGGGAACGCCTGCAGCGGATTGAAGCCCTGGCAGATGTATCCGTTCATCTGCCCGTTGGCCATCATGTCGAAAGCGCGCAGGATGTCGTAGCCATCATTGTCGAGTTTTGGCAGCCAGTCATAGGCCCAGTCGTTGTCTTCCCGCGCGGCCGTGCCGTAGATCGCCTTCTGGAAGCTGACGAAGAATTTCCGGTAGTTCTGCCAGTAGCTGATCTGTCCCGGGCGCAGCGGCTTGAACTGGCGCGAACTCATGTAATCAGCCAGCCCCGCTTCCTTGTCCTGCGGCATGGTGAGGTAGCCGGGCATCAGGGCCGACATCAGGCCGATATCGGTCAGCCCCTGGATGTTGGAATGGCCGCGCAGCGCGTTCATCCCGCCGCCGGCCACGCCGATATTGCCGAGCAGGAGCTGGATCATCGCCATGGTGCGGATGTTCTGGCTGCCGATCGAATGCTGGGTCCAGCCGAGCGCGAACAGGCTGGTCAGCGCCTTGTCCGGCGCCGATGTGGCAGCCAGCATCTCGCAGACGCGCAGGAACTTGTCCTGCGGCGTGCCGCAGATGCGCGACACCGTCTCCGGCGTGTAGCGCCCGACATGGGTGCGCAGCAGGTTGATGACGCAGCGCGGATGCGACCAGGTCTCGTCGATCTTCGCATAGCCCTGCTCGTCAAGCTCGTAGTCCCAGCTGGAGCGGTCGTATTGGCGGGTGTCTTCCTGGTAGCCGGTGAACAGCCCGTCCTGGAAGCCGAAGCCTTCCTTCACGATGAAGGCCGCGTTTGTGAACGCGCGGACGTATTCATGCTGGATCTTGTCGGCTTCCAGTAAATAGCGGATCACGCCGCTGAGGAAGGCGATGTCGGTGCCCGGGCGGATCGGGACATGGACATCGGCGACCGAGGCGGTGCGGGTGAAGCGTGGATCCACCACGATCAGCTTCGCGTGGTTTTCGATCTTCGCCTCGATCACCCATTTGAAGCCGCAGGGATGTGCCTCCGCCGCGTTGCCGCCCATCACCAGGACCACGTCGGCATTCTTGATATCCTGCCACGTGTTGGTCATTGCGCCGCGACCGAAAGTTGGAGCCAAACTGGCTACCGTAGGGGCGTGTCAAACCCTCGCCTGATTATCGAAGACGACCATCCCGAAGGATCGGGCCACCTTCCAGGTCAGATAGGCGGTCTCGTTGGACGCGGCCGAGGCGGCCAACATGCCGGTGCTGATCCATCGGTTGACGGTGGCGCCGGCCTGGTTGCGGGCGATAAAATTCCGGTCGCGGTCCTGCTTCATCAGCGTGGCGATGCGATCGAGCGCAAAGTCCCAGGTGACCTGCCTGAAGGCGTCGCTGCCAGGTGCGCGGTAGCGCGGATATTGCAGCCGGGTCGGCGAATGAACGATGTCGAGCAGCGCGGAGCCCTTCGGGCACAGCGTGCCGCGGTTCACCGGGTGGTCGGCGTCGCCCTCGATGTGGATGATGTTGGAATGGGCGTTCTTGGCGCGATCGCCCATGCTGTAGATCAGGATGCCGCAGGCCACCGAGCAATAGGTGCAGGTGTTACGGGTTTCGGTCGTGGCGGCCAGCTTGAAGGGCCGGATGGAGGCAGCCAGCGCCTCCCCGGTGAAGCCGAAGCCGAGGGCGCCGATGCTGGAGGCGGCCAGGGTGGCGCCGGTGATCTGGATGAAGCCGCGACGGCTGAGTTGCATCGCCCTGTGCTCCTGTGGCCATCCTGCCCTGTGGACGTTGGCCGTATGGCAAAAGCATCAAGTTGAAATCGTCTGACGATTTACATCATAGCCCGATGGCCGCCCGGTCACAAAGCAATCATTGCGCCTTGCCCCCGAGATGCCGGGAGGCAGAGCCTGCGGGAGATCACAGGCCGGTGCGGGAGGGGGCGGGTTGGGCCAGCACCCGGCGGTCGTTGATGCGGCGGGTGAAATGGATGGCGTCGAGATACTCCAGCAGCGGAACGCTGAATTTACGGGATACGCCGAGGGCGGCGCCGATCTCGGTGACCATCAGGCCCGGCCCGCTTGCCAGCAGCGGGCCAAGTTGGCGGCGGGCAGCCTCGACCGCGTCGCGATGGAACAGCACGTCGCGCTTTTGCCCGTGATCGGTCATGCGCATGATGACGCCCTCCCGTATCAGGCGCTCCAGCATGCGCCGTGACTGCGGGTCGGGTGCGATCTCGGCCGCGCCGGGCGGGCGCAGGCCGCCACGGCGCAGCGCCTCGGTCAGGCGGGCGGCGAGCGCTGCCTCGCTGCGGGCACGGCTTTGCTCCTGCGCGGCGTGGCGCAATCCAACCCTGCCGCCGGCTTGATGCAGCATGCCTGTCGCGGCCAGCTGCGCCAGCGCTTCGTTCAGCGTTGCGCACCCCACATCGGGCAGCTTTGCCTGCAGGCGGGCGAGCGGCACGCCATCCGGATAGACCGCCTGAAGCTCCGCCAGCAGGCCAGGCAGGCGATGGAGCAATGCCTCGAAGGCAGGCAGCCCGACCACGCTCCGGTTGCGGCCGATCCGTATCGGCTGCCCCTGCAAGGCCTCCGCCGCGCGGGCCGGCGCCAGGCCGGCGAGGCGTGCCAGACTGTCCAGCGTCGTGCCGCCCTGTCCGGCCCGTTCGACCTCCCGCACAACGATCTGCCGCGCGTTCATGCCGGCCAGCGCGGACAGGTGGGCGAGGCCGCCTGGCGCGCGCCGGCGCAAGCGCCGTGTCTCCGGCTCCAGCACTCGCCCGCCAGCCACGGTCAGCGGCGGCGAGGTACTGCGCAGGATGAAGGGCTCGCGCGCCGGCAGCACGACAGGCTTGGTGCAGTGCAGCTGCGCCAGGGCGAAACCGCCGCCTGCCAGATCGTCCCCGGTCAGGACGTCGCGGTCGAGCAGCCGCAGCCGCGCCTCCACCTCAAAGGTTCCAGCCAGCAGATGCAGCCGGGCGCCATTGCGCAGCTCGGGCGCGCCGTTCGCGGCCTGCAGCGCCACGCTGAGCCAGGCGGAGGCTGCCAGGCCGGCATACACGGCCTCGCCGGCCAGGGCGGCGCCGCGCGGCGCCCGCGCCGGCTCGACCCCGCGCAGGTTGACGGCGACGCGCTGGCCAGGACCGGCGCCAGCCACCTGCGCACCATGCACCTGCAGCCCACGCACGCGTGCCGGCAGGCCAGAGGGCAGGATCGCGATCTGGTCGCCCGTGGACAGGTTCCCGTGGCGCAGCGTGCCGGTGACGATCGTGCCATGCCCGGCCATGCTGAAGCTGCGGTCGATCGGCAGCCAGGCGAAGCCGTCATCCTCCGGCGCGGGCGCGGCCTGCAACGCCTGCGCGATCGCCGACCGCAGCGCATCCAGCCCCTGGCCGGTGACGGCGGATATGGCGATCGGGTCGGGGGTCGACAGTCCCGAGGCGGTGACGAGCGCCGCCGCATCGCGCGCCGTGGCGGCTGCCTGCTCCGGTGCCACCAGATCGGCCTTGCTGACGGCGATGACCGCGTGGCGGATACCCAGCAATTGCGTGATGTTGATGTGCTCGATGGTCTGCGGCTTGATGCCCTCGTTCGCCGCGACGACCAGCAATACCGCGTTGATGCCGTTGGCGCCCGCTACCATGGTGCGCACGAATCGCTCGTGGCCGGGCATGTCGATCAGATCCACCTCGGCCCCGGAAACGGCGAAATGGGCGAAGCCGAGGGCGATGGAGATGCCGCGCCGCTTCTCCTCCGCCAGCCGGTCGGTCTCCATGCCGGTGAGGGCGCGCACCAGGGCGGTCTTGCCGTGGTCCACGTGGCCGATGACGCCGAGAACCAGAGGTTTCATGCCCCCACACCTCGCATGCCCGCCGCGATAGGGATCGATATAGGTATGGCGTGTCGTTCGCAACGTGTCGTTCGCAAATGGACGCAGCGACCGCCCGGGGTGCGAGCACTTGGTCCGGCATGGTTCGGGGGTGGATTGGCGCACCCGGCCCTGTCGACCAGGGCGACGGCGCGATGTGTCAGGTTGCGTCAACCGCCAGCGCTATGCCGCGGCCGGGGTCCATGGCCGTGCGCGCCGGACGCCGGGAACGACCTCACGCAAGTGCATGCGGATCTCCGGGAATTGGGTCTCATGCGTTCGCCGGCTGGCCGGCGGGATGTGCCGTGCGGTAGCGGGCGGCGGCGCGGTTTCTTGACAGAAGCGGCCCGAGCGCCATGCGGGCATCGGAAAACGCCTGCCAGAGTGCGGGGTCTTCCAGCGAGGGGATGGTCACCGGCTCGCCCTGGTCCAGCCCGGCAAGTGCGGCATCGACCATCTCGTCCACCTCCATCAGCATCTCCGGCGGCAGGCTGGAGATGGCCCTGCCGGCGCGTTCCCAGATCTCGGTCCGGGTGGCGCCAGGCAGGACGGCCTGCACGCGCACGCCGGCCTTGCCGACCTCCGCGGCCAGCGCCTGGGTCAGGTTCAGCACATAGGCCTTGGTGCCGCTGTAGACGCCGTTGAACCGCTCGGGCGCCAGGGCGAGCACCGAGGCGATGTTCACGATCGTGCCGCGCCGGTGCTGCACGAACGCGGTCGCCGCGGCGTTCGCCAGCCGGGTCACCGCGACGACGTTGAGCAAAATCATGGTCTCCAGCTTGTCGGCGTCGCCACCCACCAGCAGGCCATCCACCGCCATGCCGGCATTGTTGACGAGCATGGTGATGGCGGGGTCGGTGCGCAGCCGGTGCTCGATCACCAGCAGGTCCGGCTTGTGCGTCAGGTCCGCGCGTAGCGTTTCGACCTTGCGGCCGGTGGTGTTCCGCAGGCGGGCGGCGAGGTCGTCCAGCCGCTGCAGGTCCCGGGCGACTAGGATCAGGTCGTAGCCGCGATGGGCCAGGCGATCGGCATAGACGGCGCCGATGCCGGTGGAAGCGCCGGTGATCAGGGCGGTGCCAGCTGGGGAAGCTTCGAGGTCGGGGGTGCGGGACGGGTTCATGGTCAAACTCCTTGGGGAATTTCAGTGTGCGTCCGTGGTCTGTGCCTCGGGTCCTGTCCAGTAACTATCGTCATGGTAGCTTCAATTAATCGACTAACTACCATTATGCAAGTAACAAAGGCAAGCCAGTAAGGGCGCTTGTCACGTCTGGCCGGTTGCCATGGCGCAGGCCCCCCCGGCCGCGATCATCCCGCCGGCCGTTTGGATCCGTTACCGATCACTGTCTCGCCCATGATGCAGGATAGGGTCGGGCAGGCTGCCACGACGCACCCATTAGCTGGTCTCCGGGGTGTTGCGCGCCTATTGCCCGGCGAGGATCGCCTTGCATTCGGCCGGCATGGGCGCCGGCGGCTTGGGCGGTGCGGGCTTGGCCGGCGGTGCGTCGAGCTGGTCGAACCACCATTGCAGCGATGCGTCGCAGCTATCGCCGGGCGGCGGAGGCGGAATGTCGACGCAGCTTGCCTGGCCCGGCGGGCAGCGGAAATGCACGTGCATATGCGCGGCATGGCCGTACCAGGGCCGGATGAAGCGCAGCCAGGATCGGTCCCCGACCACCGTGTCGCAGAGCTGTTTCTTGATCGCGGGATTGACCAACACCCGATCCACCTGCGGCAGCCGGGTCGCCAGGCGCAGCAGCGTCACCACATCGTCGTTCCATCTGTCCGGGCGCACGCCGCGCCGGTCCGGGCGGACCAGGCTCGTCAGCTCGATGGTTTCGCGTTCCGCCGGGCTCAGCGCGCGCTTGCGGCTGGTGTCCAGCGCCACGTCCACATCGAGTCCGGTCTGGTGGCTGGCATGGCCGCCGACGATCGGTCCGCCGCGGGCGCGAGAGAGTTCTTCGACCAGGATATCCCCGAGCCCGGCCGCCTGCGTGTCGCGGCCGAGCTGCTCGATGGCGGCGACCGTGCCGGGGGCGCCCCAGAAATGGCTGATGGCGACATGGATGGTCTGGTAGCCCGGCCCCTGCGGTGGCAGTTCCTCGGCGCCACCGATGCAGCCGACCGAGGGGCCGCCGATCACCCGCAACGGTCCGGGTGCGGGAGTCTCCGCGACGGCCGCATGGGGCGCCGGGACGGCAGCGGCGAGGGCGGCGAGCAGGGGAAAGAGCTTGAAATTCAAAACCGTCTCTCGAAGATCGTGATGACATCGCCCGGCTGCACGAAGCTTTGCCGCGAGGCCCGGCCCTCGGTCGCGTGAGCCTCCTTGCTGCCGGCGTCGAAGGTCCGAACCACCGCAGCATAGTCGTCGATCGCGCGATAGGTGAAGCCGCCGGCGACTGCGACCGCCGTCACCACGGTCATGCCGGGCTGGTAGGGGTACTGGCCGGGCTTGTTCACCTCGCCCAGCACGAAGATCGGCCGGTAGGCGATCACCTCCACCGCTACCGAGGGATCGCGCATCATGCCTGCCTTCTTCAGGCTGTCGGAGACCATACCCTCCAGTTCGGCGGTGCTCGATCCCGCGGCGCGGACACTGCCGAGCAGGGGCAGGGCAATCCGCCCGGTATCGTTCACCCGGTATTCGCCGCTGAGCTGGTCCTCGCCGAATACCAGGATCCGCACCTGGTCGCCGGAACCGAGCCGGTAGGCCCGCTCCGGCGCCTCGGGCAGCGGCGGCAGGTCCGCGCCGGCGCGTCCGCAGGCCGCCAGGCCGGATAGCGCCAACAGCGCCAGGCACAGAGGCCCGGCGAGACGATGGACCAGAAACGCTCTCCGAATCGCGCAGCGCATTGTCCGCATGGTCGTCAGCCCTATCGGTTTGGTCCGGCTCCCGCCAGCCCACCCGGGGGAGAGACGAACAGGCGCGTTTATTTTATCCCCAACCACAACTTAAGGTAGATTTATTCTGGCAATGAATGTAACCCTGGATGGCAGACAGGCGCATGCGCCAGCCGCGCAAGCTTTGTCTCCCGCTACGCCGTCGGAACATCTGCAGAGGATATTCAGGCCCGAGGATGCTGGACAGCCCCGCCGACGCCGCATCCAGGGATCGAGGGCCCGTTCCGGGTCCGCAACCGCGTGCGGGGCGCGGCTCATCCGGCTTCGTGGCCGAGGGCGCGGCTGCCGGCTCCCCAGGCTTCGGGATTTTTCTGGCCGTGCTGCGCCGCCGCCGGCTGCCGCTGGTCTGCTGCGCGCTGCTGGTGCCGTTGCTCGCCTGGATCGCGCTCGGCCAGATCACGCCGCGCTACAGCGCCGTCGCGACGATCCTGTATGAGCCGAACGGCTTCGCCGCCCGCGAGCTGCAAAGCATCCTCAGGGTCGATCCAACGACCGAGGCGGTGATGTTCAGCCAGGCGGAGATCGTCCGCGGCCTGTCCATCGCCGAGCGCGTCGCTGATCGACTCGCCCTTCAGGACAAGCCGGAGTTCAACCCGGATCTGAAGCCACGTTTCCTGGCACGGCGCTGGCTGGAGGACGCGCGCGCCATCGCCGCGGCCTGGCTGTCCGGCCTCGGTCCCGGTGGCACCGCCGCGCCCGCGCCGGACGCCGTCGATATCCGCCACGCGGTCGCGCTCGCGGTGCGCGATGCGACCGTGGTCACGACGCCGAAGGCGTCCCGCGTGCTGGAGATCACCTTTACCTCGCAAGACCGCCATCTCGCCGCGGCGGCCGCCAACCTGGTCGCGGATCTCTATATCCGCGATCAGCTGGAAGCCAAGTTCGCCGCTGTCCGCCATGCCACCGAATGGCTGGAAACCCGGGTGGTGGAATTGCGCCGCGACGTCGGCACGGCGGAGGACCGGATCGCCGCCTATCGCAGCAGCCGGGGGCTGGTGAAGGGGGTCCAGGCCGGGCTGGAGACGGAACAGGTCAGCCGGCTGTCGATCGATCTCATGCAGGCGCGCAACGAGCTGGCCCAGGTCCAGGCCCGGCTGGATGCGGCGCGCGGCAAATCTGGCGCCGCCGCCCAGGCTGCCATTGCCCCTTCTGTCGCGCCCTTGCGCGCCCAGCAGGACCAGCTATCAGCGCAGCTGCAATCCTTTCTGGCCCGGCATGGTCCGCGCCACCCGGACGCGATTGCGCTGCAGAGCCAGCTGGCCGAGGCCACCCGGTCGGTGGGCGCCGAGATCGCCCGTGTCGTTGCCGCTGCCGAGGCCGAATGGCGCGCCGACCGCGAGCGCGTCGCCAGCCTGGAAGCGAGCCTGCGGGTGGCGCAGGCCACGCAGGAGAAGAATGAACAGGCGCAGGTGCCGTTGAACGCCATGGAGCGCGATGCCGAGGCCTCCCGCACGCTGCTGCAATCGGTGCTGGAGCGGATGCAGCAGACCGTGCAGCAGACCGCGATCGAAACCCCGGATGCCAGGCTGATTTCCGCGGCGGTGCCGCCGGGTACGCCAAGCTTCCCGCGTGTCGTGCCGCTGTTGGCGGCGTCAGCGGCCTTCGGCGTGTTCTTCGGCCTGCTGCTCGCCTATCTGCTGGAACTCGCGGACGCCACGTTCCGCAGCGGCGAGGACGTGCGCAACATCCTGGGCCTGCCCTGCTTCGCGCTGGTGCCGGAAATTCCCCACCGCACGCTCGGCCGTCTGCGGGTGGAGGATTACGTCGCCTACAAGCCGCTATCTCCGTTCGCCGAGCAGATGCGGGCGCTGCGCGCGGGATTATGGCTCGGCAGCGGCGCGGGAGCGGGTGAGGGCGCGTCGCTCCGTTCACGGATCGTTGCCGTCACAGCCGCCCGTCCGGCCGAGGGCAAGACCACCGTGGCCCTCGCGCTCGGCCGTGCGGCTGCCATGGCCGGGGAGCGCGTGGCGATTCTGGACTGCGACATCCGCGAGCCCGGCTTGGGCCGGAGGCTGACGGCGGACGGCAATCTCGGCCTGGTGGACTGCCTGCTCGGCCACGCCGCGCTCGGCGAGGTGATCCGCCGCGACCGGCTGACCAGCCTGGATTTCATCCATGCCGGTGCGTCGGAAATCCATTCTCTGGGCCTGCTGATGTCGGATGCGATGGCGTCGATCCTGCAGGCGCTGCGCCAGGACTACGACCTCGTGCTGCTCGATGCGCCGCCGGCCTTCGCCATGGCCGATGCCCGCATCGTCGCCCGGCTGGCGGATGCCACGCTGCTGTGCCTGCGCTGGCGCAGCACGCCGCGCAGCGTGGTCTGCGATTCGCTCGAATTGCTGGAACACGCCCAGGCGCGGCTGATCGGCGTCGCGCTGACCCGGGTGGATGTGCGCGCCCATATCCGTTCCGGGTTCGCGGACGCGGAAATCTATCACCCCCGCTACGGCGGCTACTCGCGGCCATGACATGACAGAGGCCCCCCGCATTCCCGCGATCGAACCGGGTGATGCTGCCGCGCCGGTGCGCCTGCCGGCCAGCGCCGGGGCGATTGTTCTGGCCGCGCTGGTGCTGCTCTGGCCGGCGTTCTGGAACGTCTATCCGCTGGTTTTTTCCGATACCGGTACGTATCTGACCCAGGCCATCCACCGCTATCTCGGCTGGGACCGGCCGGTCTTCTACAGCCTGTTCCTCTATCCCCTGCATCTGCAGCAGACGCTCTGGCCGCCGATCATGGCGCAGGCAGTGCTGGCCGCCTGGCTGCTGCATCTGCTGCGCCGCGTGCTGCTGCCGGACGCTTCCGCCTGGGTCCTGCTGCCCCTGGTCGGCCTGCTGGCCGGGCTGACCGCGCTGCCCTTCGTCGCCTCGCAGCTGATGCCGGATGTCTTCACCTCCCTGCTGGTGATCGCCATCGCGTTGGCGGTCTTCACGCCCGAACGCCTGTCGCCGGTAGAGGCCTGGCTGCTGCTGCCCGTCACCTGCTTCATGATCGTGGCACACCAATCTCACGTCTTGCTGGCGTTTGCGCTGCTGCTGGTGCTGCCGGCGTTTCGTCGGATGCTGGGAGCAGCAACGACCATTGCATCGGGACGGTCCTGGATCTGGCGCGCCGTGCTGCCGCTGCCCTTGGCCTGTGCGGCGCTGGTGTCGGTCAATCTGATCGGCCATGGCCGGGCCTCGCTGTCGCCGTTCGGCAACGTCTTCCTGCTGGCGCGACTTATCTACGACGGTCCCGGCCTGACCGCGCTGGAGCGGAACTGCCCGCAATCGGGCTGGCGCCTATGTGCCGCGCTCGGCCATTTGCCGCCGAACAGCGACGATTTCCTCTGGCGCGCCGACAGCCCCCTGGCGGTCCTGGGCGGCGCTAAGATCGTCTCCGCGGAGGCGGGCGCGATCATTCTGGCCGCCATTCGCGAAAGCCCGGGCGCGGTGCTGCACGGCTTCTGCGCCAACGCCGTCTCCCAGCTTTCCCGTTTCGCCACCGGCGATGGGCTGCGGCCCTGGCCGGACACGGTGACCCCGGCGATCGTGCACGACTTCCCCCGTGCCGAAGCCGCCGCCTACGCCGCGGCCCGCCAGCAGCGTGGCGACATGCCGGTGCCGGACCAGATTCTGGACCCGGAACCGGAATACTCGCTGCTGCCGGCACCGTTCGTCGCGCTGCACCGCGCCGCCGCCATCGCCGGGCTGTGCGGCGCTGTCGTCGTGCTGGTCCAGGGGCTGCGCCGGCGCCACATCGCCGCCGGCTTCGCCGCCGCATCGCTGCTCGCGGTGCTTGCCAACGCCGCCATCACCGGCGGCCTGTCGGGTCCGCATGACCGCTACCAGAGCCGCATCGTCTGGCTGCCGCTGGCCATCACCCTGCTGGCCGCGCCGATCCTGCCGGTGCCGCGGCCGGCCCGGTTCCGCTCGGGATGATGCGCCCCGCATCCCTGCCGGCGGGCCACGGGCGAAGCCTCACGGGCGGCAACGTCTTTTGGTCCGGGTTGGAGGCGGCGGTCTCCGGCGGGCTGTCCTGCGTCTCCGCCTTCGCCATCGCCCGGATCATCGGCCCGGCCGAACTCGGCATCGGCGCTGCCGCGGTCGCCGTGCATGTGCTGCTGTGGGTCGGCGTCAACGGGCTGTTCGCCGACGCGCTGGTGCAGCGCGCCGATTTGTCGAAGGAGGCCGTCGACAGCGCGTTCTGGGCGTCCGCAGGCGTTGGCTGCCTCGCCGGTCTTGTGCAACTCGCCGCCGGCTTCGCGCTGGTGCGGGCCCTGCACGATCCGCGCCTGCCGCTGATGTCCGGGGTGCTGGCGCTGGCGTTGCCGATGGTCGGAGGGGGAGGCCCGGTGCAGGGCATGCTGACGCGCGCGCGCGCCTACCGGGTGCTGGCCGGCCGCGCGGTGATCGGGCAGGGGCTGGGCACCGCAATCGGCATCGCCGTCGCCCTCGGCGGTGCCGGGGCCTGGGCGCTGGTGCTCCAACAGCTGTGTGTTTCCGCTGCCGGCGCGCTGGCGCTGCTGCTGCGCGCGCCGTGGCGCCCGTGCCGTCGCTGCCAATGGGCGGAGGTGCGGGCGCTGCTCCGCCTCGGCCTGCCGCTGACCGCCAGCACGCTGGTCCAGCAGGGACGCTACCGGCTGTTCGCCTTGCTGATCGGCGCGACGGCCGGGCCGGCCGCGCTCGGGCAGGTGCATCTGGCCTTCCGTCTGGTGGATACCGTCGGCGACCTGCTGATGACGGCCTTGTGGCGCCTGCTGCTGCCCGCCATGGCCGAGCATCAGCACGATCCGCCGGGCCTGCTCGCCTGCGTCGACCGCTGCCTCGCCCGCGCCGGGCTGGTGGTGTTTCCGATCTGCGCCGTCATGGCGCTGGTGATGGCGCCGCTGGTCGTTCTGCTGCTCGGGCCGGTCTGGGCCGATGCCGGCCATTCGGCGCAATGGCTGGTCGGGCTAATGGCCTATGGGCTGCTCGGCTTTCCCGGCGGCGTTGCCTGCATCGCGCGGGGGCAGCCAAAATACGCGCTGTTCACCAACCTGGCCGCGCTGGCCGTAACGCTGCCGGCCGCGGCGCTGCTGCTGCCGGCGACGCCGCTGCAGGCGGTGGCGGTCTGGGCCGGCGGCCAGGCCGTCACCAGCCCGTACGGCCTGGCGATGAACGCGCGGCTGCTGCATGTGGGTATCCTCCGCCCGCTGCGTGCCGGCCTGCCGTCCTTGGCGGTCTCGGGTGCCGCGGTGCTCCTCGGGTTCGCGCTGCCGGCGCTGTTTGGTGCCCCGCCCGGCGCTGGCGGGCCCGCCCATGCCTGGCGGATCGTCGAGCGCCTGCTGGCCGGCGCATCGGTGCTGGCGCCATTCGCCCTGCTGGCGTTGCGCGGACATCGTGCCCTGCTGCGCCGTGCCGGCGGACTGGCCGGCATCGGGATGCTCGTCACCGCCATGCCGGCCGAGGCCCAGCTTTTGGCCAATTATTTCCCTGAGGGCATACCCGGCTATGACACCGCGCGCGGCGTCACCGTGCTCACCCGAAAGCGGCCGCTTTACGATCCGCCGGGCATCCCGGCCGGCGGCTTCATCCTGCACCCCGTGCTGGAGGAAGGGGTCGGATACGACACCAATGTCCTCGGCTCCGCGCATGCCTCCGGCAGCTGGGGCATCGTCACCCGCGCCTCGCTGCTGGCGGCATCCAACTGGTCGCGCGACAGCGTCGGCGGCTATGTCAGTGTGGACGACATCCGCACCCCCAACCTGCCGGCTCAGGGGCAGACCAATGGGTCCGCGTCGCTCGGCGGCGGGTTCGATATCGGCCGGGACCGGGCCACCCTGGCGGCCGCGCATCTGTCGCTGCATCAGGCGCGCACTGATATCGACGCGCTGCCCTCCGACATTCCGGTTGCCTATTCGATCAACGACGTGCGCGCCGCCTACGCGCTCAACCTGAGCCGGCTGTCGGTGACGCCGGAGGCGAACTATTCGCAGTATCGTTACGATAGCACCATGATTGCGGGGGCGCCCAGTCCGCAGGGCTATCGCAACCGGAATGTCGCTGAGGGCGGCGTCACGCTGCGCTATGAGCTGGCCGCCGGCGGCCATTTGATCCTCGTCGGGCGGGCAACGGATACCGGCTACACCGCACCGCAGGCCGGCAGTCCCAGCCGCAACTCCATCGGCTACGTGATGCTGGCCGGCATCGACTACGACTATGACGGCGTCTGGCGCGCGCGCCTGCTGTTGGGCTGGGAGCTCCGCGACTTCGCTGCCCCGCAATACGCCACCCATTCGGCCCCGATCGCCGAGGCCGGGGCGATCTGGACGCCGTCGGGCCTGACCACGGTCTCGGTCACGCTGTCGCAGACCATCGAGGACGCCGCCCAGGAAGGCACCGCCGGCTACACCTACACCATCGCCAGGCTGCGCCTGGATCACGAGTATCTGCGAAACGTCCTGCTGCACGCCAGCGCCACCGCGCAGCGCGCGGTCTTTACCCAGGGCAGCGGGACCCAGAACAGCGGCACGCTCGGCGCCGGCGTCACCTGGCTGATCGATCGTCACCTGCGCCTGTCCGGCGACTATGCCTTCACCGCCCAGCAGGGCACGCCCAATGCCCTGCCGGGCAGCAGCAGCTACGACCGTAGTATCCTGCTGATGACGCTGCGGGTGGCGCTGTGATCCGCCCGCCCCCCGGCGTCCGCCTGCTCGGGCTGGATTTCGCGCCTCTTGCCGCCGGCGAAGCCGCCGCCTGGCTGGCGCGGCGCCCGGGCGATGCGCCTTTCGGCTATGTCGTCACCCCCAACGCCGACCACCTCGTGCGCCTGCACCGCCGACCGGAGCTGGCGCCGCTGTATGATCGGGCGCTGCTGCGCCTGCTGGATTCCAGGGTGGTCGCGCGCGCGGCGCGCGCGATCGGGCTGCCGGTTCCGCCGGTCGCGCCCGGCAGCGACCTGACCGCGCTGATCCTGCGCCGACACCTGGAGCCGGGCGAGAGGATCACCCTCATCGGCCTGCGTCCGGACCATCTCGCCGGGCTGATCGCGCGCACCGGCATCGCCCCGCCCGCGCATTACGACCCGCCCGTTGGTTTCGAACAGGATCCGGCGGCGCTGCGCGCGGCGGTGGATTTCGCGCTGGTCAACCCGGCGCGGTTCACCCTGCTGGCGGTGGGCTCCCCCCGGCAGGAAATCCTGGCCGCCGCGATCGCGGCCACCGGCCAGGCCACCGGTATCGGTCTGTGCATCGGCGCCAGCCTGGACTTCCTCTCCGGCGCGGCCACGCGCGCGCCGGTCTGGATGCAGCATGCCGGCCTCGAATGGCTCCATCGCCTGGCCGGCAATCCGCGCCGGCTGGCCCGCCGCTATCTGCGCGACTGCCCGGCCATCTTTCCCCTGCTGCTGAGGGAAAGATGGGGCCTTATTCCGCCGCCGCGGTCCGCAGCCGCGCGGGTTCGGGGTTCAGCTCGCGCAGGCGGGGCATGACCTCCTGGCCGAACAGGCGGATGTTTTCCTTGGTGTCGTGATGGTCGAGGAAGCCGCCCTGGCCGAAGAACAGGATGTGGCCGATCCCGCCCATGCGGTTGCTGAAATCCACGATCTGTTCATAGACGTCGTCGGGGGTGCCGGCGAACACCGTGTCGGTGGCCATCAGCTGTTCCACCGTCGCGGTCTTCTGGTCGATCTCGTTGCCGAAGCGGTCGACCATCTTCTTCGCCGGCCCGGCCTTCAGCATCGCGACATTGGCGCCGACCGAGTTGTAGCCGGGCGGGTTGGTGAACGGTTCGGCGACGATCATGTTGGTGCGCACGTAGTCGGCGATCAGGTCTGCCCGGCGATGGCCTTCCGCGCGCGTGTTGCCGACGCCGATCACGGCGGCGAAGGCGAAGCGGTCCGGCGTCGCGGTCCAGCCCAGCTTCTGCGCACGCGCGCGGTAGGCGTCGAACATCGGTTTGGCCGCGCTGCCCGACAGCAGCGTGCCGACCACATGGCCGCGCTCGGCCGCCATCCGGCCGGTATCCGCGCTGAGCCCGGTCATCCACACCGGTGGCGTCGGCTGCTGGATCGGCCGCGGCCAGATGTTCACGTTGCGGTAGTGGTAGTATTCGCCTTCCCAGTTGAACGGCCCGTCGGTGGTCGACAGCGCCTTCAGGATCAGGTCATGCGCTTCCCAGTAGCGGCGCATCAGCCGCGCCGGCACCGAATTGGCCGGTGCGATTTCGTAGGGCGCGCCTTTCACCAGGCCCATTTCCAGCCGCCCGCCGGACAGCACGTCCAGCCAGGCCATCTCCTCGGCGACGCGCACCGGGTCCGGCCGGTTGGCGATCGGCGAGCCGAGCGACAGCAGGCGGGACTTGCGGGTCTCCCGGGCGATGACCGCCAGCGCCATTGGCACGGAGACGGTCAGGCAGGTGGAGGTGGCGTGGTGCTCGTTCACCATGATGTCGAGCCCGACCTCGTCGCAGAGCGCGAACTCGTCGAGGTAGCGGTTCAGCAGCGTGTGCCCGATCGTCGGGTCATAGTTGCCGTTGGGTAGCACCACGCGCAGCGAGCCGCGCTTTTTGCCCTCTTCCCAGGCCGGGTGGTAGGCCATTTCCGAAAAATACCAGACGCGCATCGGAAGATCCTCCGGTGGTTGCTTTTTGGCTTATGCGTTGGCGAAGGCCGCGAGCCTGGCCGCGAAGGCCTCCGGCTGTTCCCAATGCGGATAGTGGCCGGCATTGGGCACCACATCCAGGGTGGCGCCGGCGATGCGGCTGCGCCAGCCCTCGGCATAGGCGGTGTTGACCACCCCATCCTGGGCGCCCCAGACCAGTTTCGTGGGAATGGCGATCCGGTGCAGCCAGTTCTTCAGCCGCGGGTTGTGCATGTAGGGTTTCCAGCCGAACAGGGCCAGGGCCTCCCGCCCACGCACGATGGCGGCGAGCTCGGTTTCCGGCAGCGCCGTATAGTCCACCCTGCCTTTGGCCGGATTGGCCCAGGCGAGTTGCAGGCAGGCATCCTCCGGCAGGGAATGCAGATCGGCGATGTCGCGCTCGGTCACGCCGCCGGTCTTGATGCCGAGCGGATCGACCAGCACCAGCCTGGAGAAGCGATCCGTATTGCGCACCGCCATCTCGGCGGCGATCCAGCCACCGAAGCTCGCGCCGACCAGGATGGCGTCCTTCAGGTCCAGCTGCTCGGCGAGGTCGAGATAGAGATAGGCCAGGTCGTCCACCGTCGCGAACCAGTCCGGCAGCGCCGAGCCGCCGAAGCCGGGGTGGTAGGGGGCGACGACGTGAAAATGCCGGGCCAGCAGTTGCAGCCAGGGCTGCTTCGGCTTCAGGCCCTCTCCGGCGTGCAGGAACAGCAACGGACGGCCCGCGCCGCCCTCGACCAATTCCAGGTTCACCCCGGACACCGACAACATCCTGGTCATTCCGCCTCCTTTGTCTTTCTTGCCAGCAGGCTAGCCGATCCCGCCGGCAGCCAGAAGGGGGCGCCGGGGGAGGGGATCCGCATATGAATGATTGACTTGTCGAGCAGCGCCCGCCTACCCTTTTGCTACCCAAATAAGAACAAGCTGCGTTCGCGCAGCATAACGGGAGGGGTCATGACGAGCCATTTCCGGCGCGCCTTCGTGGCTATCGCGCTATTCGGCCTGCTGATCGCCGCGCGCCCGACCCTGGCCGCGGACACCATCAAGGTGGCCAATATCGATCCCTATTCCGGCACCTTTGCCGCCCAGGGCGATGTCGGGTTGAAGGTGCTGAACTACATCGTCGACGGCGTGAACGCCAAGGGCGGCGCGCTTGGCCGCAAGTTCGAAATCGTCGCTTTTGACTCGAAGTTTCAACCCGCCGAGGCGCTGATCGCCCTGAAGAGCGTGATCGACCAGAACATCACGTTCGTGACGCATTGCAACGGCTCCAACATCGCCGCGGCGCTGATCGAGGGGATCGCCAAGCACAACGCCCGCAATCCCGACAACCGCATCCTGTATCTGAACTGCGGCGCGCTGGCGACGGAGCTGACCAACGAGCAATGCGATTTCTGGCATTTCCGTTTCGACGGCAATGTCGGCATGCGCGCCTATACGCTGGTGAAGTCGCTGCCAAAATCGCTGAAGACGGTCTATCTGATCAACCAGGACTATCTGTTCGGCCAGTCCATCCAGAAGGACACCAAGAAGTTCCTCGCCGAGATGCGGCCGGATATACAGATCGTCGGCGATGAGTTCGTTCCGCTCGGCAAGGTGAAGGATTTCTCGCCCTATGTCGCCAAGATCAAGGCTTCCGGCGCGCAGGGTTTGATCACCGGCAATTTCGGCCCCGATTTGGCCCTGCTGCTGAAGGCCGGCGTCGATGCCGGGTTGGACATCGGCTACTACACCTATCTCGCGCATGTCGTCGGCAGCGTCACGGCGATCGGCGCGGCCGGGGAGAACCGGTTACGCACGGTTGCCGAGTTCAACGAGAACGTCCCCATCGAAACCGGCAACATGGAGGCCGATGCCTGGATCCGCGGTTTCCGCGCGCAGCATGGCGAGATCGATTTCTTCATGGCGCCCTGGCGCACGATGTTCGAAATGCTCGCGCTGGCCATCGACAAGGCGGGATCCACGGATGCGCTCAAGGTGGCGCAGCAGCTGGAAGGGCTGGAGACCAAGGACATGGTCGGCCAGGCCACCTTCATGCGCAAGGATGATCACCAGTTGATCCATCCGTTCTACGAATCGGTACTGAGCAAGGACGTCAAATACGATTCCGAGAACACCGGCCTTGGCTGGAAGACGGAAACGATGGCGACTTCAGCCGAGCTGACACAGCCGACAATCTGCAAGATGAAGCGTCCGACCAGCTGAACCCGGCCGAAGCGCTTGCTGCCGGCCCGGCCGCCGGCACGAACATCCCGTTGCCATAAAAACATAAGCGTGAACCGCAGTGATCGGGGGGGCTATGAGTCACTATCTTCGCCGTCTGGCGTTTGCCTTGCTGGGCCTGAGCCTGGGCCTGGGTGTGTTGTTCTTCATGCGGCCATCGGTTGCCGCGGATACCATCAAGATCGCCTTTATCGGCCCGTTCTCCGGCGCCTTCGCGCCGCAGGGGGACGCGTTTTACAAGGAACTGCAATATTCGCTCGATGCGGTGAACGCGAAGGGCGGGGCGCTCGGCAAGAAGTTCGAAATCGTCACGTTCGATGACAAGATCCAGCCGGCGGAAGCGCTGATCGCGCTCGGGGCGGCAACCGATCAGAACATCCCGTTCATCATGCAGTGCATCGGTTCCAACGTGGCGGCGGCAATGATCGACGGCGTGGCGAAATACAATGCCCGCAATCCCGAGCATCGCGTCCTCTATCTGAATTGCGCCGCGCTGGCCAATGAGCTGACCAACGAGAAATGCGATTTCTGGCATTTCCGCTTTGCCGGCAATGTCGGGATGCGGATCGAAACGCTGGTGCGCGCGCTGCCCAAGGACGTGGGTTCCGTCTACCTGATCAATCAGGACTATCTGTACGGCCAGTCCATACAGCATGACATGCGGGCGTTTCTGGCGGCCAGGCGGCCGGAGATCAAGATCGTCGGTGACGAACTGGTGCCGTTCGGCAAGGTGAAGGACTTTTCGCCCTACGTCTCCAAGGTCAAGGCGTCCGGCGCGAAGGCCGTGCTGACATCGAACTGGGGTACCGATTTCAATCTGCTGTTGAAGGCGGGCGTCGATGCGGGGCTGGATGTTCAATACTATACCACTTCCGCGCAGTTGAACGGCGGGCCGACGGCGATGGGGGAGAGCGGCGTCGGGCGCGTGCACGCCGTGGTGGATTCCCACATGAATATCGGCAACGAGACGGGCAATGCCGAGGCCGACGCCTGGATGAAGGGCTTTCGCGACCTGCATCCGGAGTTCGACTATACGTGGATCAACTACCGCACGATGTTCGAGATGCTGCGGCTGGCCGTGAACAAGGCCGGCAGCACCGATGCCTATGCCGTGGCGCTGGCGCTGGAGGGGATGCAGTTCACCGATCTGTTCGGCCAGCCCAACATGATGCGCAAGGACGATCACCAGTTGCTGGTGCCGTTCTACCAGGCCAAGTTCGTCAAGGGTGTGAAGTATGATTCCGAAGGAACCGGCGCCGGCTGGCGGACGGAAATGACCATTCCCGCCGCGGACCTGGCACAGCCGACCACCTGCAAGATGAAACGCCCGGCAAGCTAGAAGGCGAGCGGAAAGGGCACCGGATCCGCTGGCTGCCGCACCGGCGTAGTAACCAGTACGATAATTGACTCGCCATTCCTCCCGTGCCTACGGTTTCAACAACAAGCATAAGCATCAAGCCTGCATCCAAGGGCTGCCCGGAGGAAAGATGACGATCCGTTCGCGTCTGCTGATCTGTGCCATCGCCTTGCTCGCCCCCTTGCTCGCCGTGCGCCCCGCGGTCGCGCAGGACACCATCAAGATCGCCTATGTGGATCCCTTCTCGGGCCCCTTCGCATCCGGCGGCGACGAGTTCCTGAAGATCTTCAAGGTGCTGTTCGACCGCGAGAACGCCAAGGGCGGTGCGCTTGGCCGAAAGTTCGAACTGGTGCCGTTCGACGACAAGCTGCAGCCCGCGGAAGCGCTGATTGCGTTGAAGAACATCACCGACCAGAACATTCCCTTCGTGATGCAGTGCACCGGATCCAATGTCGGCGCGGCGCTGATCGACGGCGTGGCCAAGCATAACGCCCGCAACCCCGATAACCGGATCATCTATCTGAACTGCGGCGCGCTGGCGACCGAACTGACCAACGAGAAATGCGACTTCTGGCAGTTCCGCTTCGCCGGCAATGTTGAGATGCGCGCGGCCGCACGGATCAAGTCCCTGCCGGCATCCGTCAAGAAGGTCTATCTGCTGAACCAGGACTACCTGTTCGGCCAGTCGATCCAGCACGACACCAAGAAATACCTAGCACTGCTGCGCCCGGACATCGAGATCGTCGGCGACGAGTTGATGCCGTTCGGCAAGGTGCAGGACTTCTCCTCCTACGTCACCAAGATCAAGGCCTCCGGCGCGCAGAGCGTGCTCACCGGCAACTACAACCGCGACCTGAACCTGCTGATCAAAGCGGCCGTCGATGCCGGGCTGGACGTTCGCTTCGACACCTATCTCGCCCATCTGATCGGCGGGCCCACCGCGATCGGCGCCGCCGGAGAGAACCGGCTGACCTCGGTCTATGAATACAGCGGCAACGTTCCGGTCGATCTCAAGGTGCCCGAGGCCGAGCAGTTCGGCAACGACTGGCGCGCCAACCATGAAACCGATTTCTCCACCCTGAACTTCATGACCATGCTGGACATGCTGGCCAAGGCCATCGACAAGGCCGGCTCCACCGACGCGCTGAAGGTCGCGCTGGCGCTGGAAGACATGCACGTCAAGGACATGGTCGGCCAGGAGAACATCATGCGCAAGGACGACCACCAGCTGCTGATGCCCTACTACGTCGGCGTGTTCAGCAAGGACGTGAAATACGATTCCGAGCATACCGGCTTCGGCTGGAAGACCATCATGACCGCCTCAGCCGCCGACCTGACCTTGCCGACCACCTGCAAGATGAAGCGTCCCGCCTCCTAGCGTTTCGCGGAGAGCAACAGTGCTGCACCGGATGGGGGCTGGGTCATGGAGATAGTCCTCATCTCCCTGCTGAACGGGCTGGTCTATGGCATGCTGCTGTTCATGCTGGCCAGCGGGCTGACGCTGATCTTCAGCATGATGGGCGTGCTGAACTTCGCCCATGCCAGCATCTACATGATCGGCGCGTATCTGGCGTTCACCGTCAGCCAGGTCCTCGGTTTCTTCCCGGCCCTCATCATCGCGCCGATATTATGCGGCCTGCTCGGCGCCGGGATCGAGGTCTGGGGACTGCGCCGGGTGCATCACAACGGCCATATCGCCGAGCTGCTGTTCACGTTCGGCCTGGTGTTCATCATCCAGCGCGGCGTGCAGATGACCTGGGGCATGCTGCCGATGGCCTACCGGGTGCCGCCGATCCTCGATTTTCCGCTGTTCACCATTTACGGCGCCAATTTCCCCGCCTATCGCGGCTTCATGCTGCTGATCTCCGCCGGCATGCTGCTGGCCACCTGGCTGCTGCTGAAGAAGACCCGGATCGGGCTGATCATCCAGGCGGCGCTGACCCATCCGCAGATGGCCAGCTCGCTCGGCCATAACGTGCCGATGGTGTTCACCATCGTGTTTTCCGGCGGCTGCCTGCTGGCCGGCCTCGCCGGCGTGATCGGCGGCAACTACCAGACCACCGAGCCCGGCATGGCCGACGCCATGGGCCCGATCGTCTTCGTGGTGGTGGTGTTCGGCGGCCTTGGCTCGCTGGCTGGCTGCTTCATCGCCTCGATCATCATGGGCATGATCCAGACCTTCGCCGTGGTCATCGATTATTCGTTCATCGACGTGGTCAAGCCGCTCGGTGTCTCCATCACCGCCGATAACCTGCTGACGGAGATCCTGACCGTTCCCGTGGCGCGGATCGGCGCGCTGCTGCCGTTCGCCATGATGATCCTGATCCTGCTGTTCCGGCCTCGCGGCCTGTTGGGGACGCGCGACACATGAGCGGAGCCGTGGGCAAGAGCTGGCTTTGGATCGCCGCCATCGCCCTGGCGCTGCTGCTGCCGTGGTGCTTCTACGATTTCCATACCGGCCGGCATTCCGGCTTCATGCTGTCGATGCTGAGCCAGATGGGCATGATGATCATCCTGGCGCTGTCGTACAACATGCTGCTCGGCCAGGCCGGCCTGTTCTCGCTGTGCCACGCGACGTTCTTCGGCATCGGCGGCTATGCGACGGTGCATTTTCTGAACGCGGCGGGCGATGGCGGGCTGCCGGTGCCGATGGAGCTTATTCCGCTTCTGGCGGGGCTGAGCGGCCTCGGGCTCGCCATCGTCTTCGGCTACATGGCCACCAAGCAGCGCGCCACCGCCTTTGCCATGATCACGCTCGGCATCGGCGAGCTGATGGCCACCGCGGCGCTGATGTTCCACCATTTCTTCGGCGGCGAGGGCGGCGTTTCCACCAACCGCATGATCGACCAGAGCCTGTTCGGCCTGAGCTACGCATCCGGCGTCCAGGTCTATTACCTGATCCTGGCCTGGACCCTGATTGCCGCGCTGGGGATGTTCTTCCTGACCCAGACCCCGCTCGGGCGGATGGCCAACGCCGTGCGCGACAATTTCGAGCGGGCGCAGTTCATCGGCTACGACCCGCGCATGGTCCGCTTCCTGCAGTTCGCGCTGTCCGGCCTGTTTGCCGGCATCGGCGGCGGGCTGTACGCTATCACCTACGAGATCGTCACCTTCGACGCGCTGGCCGCGCCGTTGTCGGCGAATGCGCTGCTGATGGCCTATATTGGCGGCACCACCGTCTTCGGCGGCCCCGTGCTTGGCGCCGTGCTGATCACGCTGCTGCAGAGCGGTGTCAGCCTGATGTCCAATTCCTGGCTGGTCTATGTCGGCGTGCTGTTCATCTCCATGGTCATCTTCGCTCCATCGGGCATCGCCGGGCTGATCCTCGCGCATCGTCCGATCCTGCGGGCCGGCAAGCTGGGCCAACTGGCCATCCCCTATGTCCGGGTCCTCATTCCCGGCCTGGCGCTGGTGCTCGGCTTCGTCGGCCTGGTGGAACTGACCTCGTTCCTGACCATCGGGGCCGCCCAGGGCAAGACGCTGATGCTGAACGGCCACAAGATCGACGTGCACGCCACGATGCCCTGGCTGATCTCCGCGGTCGCCCTGTTCGGCGGCGGGGCCTGGCTGCGGGTCGAGGCCAGATCCTTCCGCCGGGTCTGGGACGGCCTGATGGCTGACCTCAAATCCGCAGATGGCAAGGTGGAGAGGGCTGTGGCATGAGTTCCGTCCCCGCGGATACCCCGTCTGGCACCCCCGCGCTCAGCATTCGCAACATCACCAAGCGCTTCGGCCCGACCGAGATCATCCGCGGCGTGAGCCTCGATATCGCCACCGGCGAGCGTCATGCCATGATCGGGCCCAATGGCGCCGGCAAGACCACCTGTTTCAATCTGATCAGTGGTCGCTTTCCGATCAGCTCCGGCGAGATCCACCTGAACGGCACCCGCATCGACCAGTTGCCGCCGCACAAGATCAACCGGATGGGCCTGTCGCGCAGCTTCCAGATCACCTCGATCTTCCATCGCCTGTCGGTGTTCGAGAATCTGCGCTGCGCCCTGCTGTGGAGCCGCGGCTACCACTATTCCTTCTGGTCCCCGCTTTGGCGCCAGCGCGAACTGAACGCCCAGGCGGAATTCCTGCTGGAAGACCTCAACCTGGAAAGCCGTCGCGACATTCCGGCCGGCCTGCTGTCCTACGCCGAGCAGCGGGCGCTGGAAATCGGCATGACCATCGCCGGCGGCGCGTCCGTCATCCTGCTCGACGAGCCGACCGCGGGCATGAGCAATACCGAGACCGACTACGCGATGGCGCTGATCCGCCGGGTGACCCGGGGCAAGACGCTGGTCATGGTCGAGCACGACATGAAAGTGGTCTTCGATCTCGCCGACGTCATCACCGTGCTGGTGTACGGCCAGGTCATCGCCTCCGGGCCGCCCGAAAGCGTGCGCGCCAATCCGGCGGTGCAGGAAGCCTATCTCGGGGCGCTGGTCGAATGATGCTCGAAGTCCGCAACCTGCATGCCTATTACGGCCAGAGCCACATCCTGCATGGCGTGGACCTGGATGTGGGCGAGGGCGAGATCGTCAGCCTGCTGGGCCGCAACGGGGTCGGGCGGTCCACCACCTGCAAGGCGATCATGGGGCTGGTCGCGCCGCAGGGGACCATCCGCTACCGCGGCAAGGATGTCGCCGGCCTGCGTTCCGATCTGGTGGCGCGCTGCGGCATTGGCTACGTGCCGGAAGACCGGCAGATCTTTCCGACGCTCACGGTGCGGCAGAACCTGGAACTTGGCCTGAAGCGCGCCGGAAAATTCGGCCGCTGGAATTTCCAGGATGTTTTCAAGCTGTTCCCGAACCTGGACGCGCGGCAGGACACCGCCGCCGGCGTGCTGTCGGGCGGCGAGCAGCAGATGCTGACCATGTGCCGCACGCTGATGGGCGATCCCGACCTGATCCTGATCGACGAGCCGACCGAGGGCCTGGCACCCAAACTGGTAGAACAGGTCGGCGTGCTGCTGGAGGAAATCGCCCGGCGCGGCGTCTCGATCCTGCTGGTCGAACAGAAGCTGACCATCGCGCTGAAAATCTGCGCCCGGCTCTACGTCATGGGCCACGGCCGAATCGTATTCGAAGGCACACCCGCCGACCTCAACGCCAACGCCGATGTCCGCCGTGAGTGGCTGGAGGTCTGATGCGGGCAAGTCTCGGGCACTGAGCCTGTGGCAAGGCTGGGGCTCCGCCCCAGACCCCGGCAGGGCGCTGCCCTGCACCCGCCAAGGGACAGTCGTCCCTTGGATCCCTCGGACTGGTTTGTTGCGAAGAGGGCCATACCGACATAGCCGTTGATAGGCTACGCCGTGGCCCTCTTCGCAACAAACCAAACTGACAGGGGTCAAGGGGATGACCATCCCCTTGCGGGGTGGAGGGGCAGAGCCCCTCCTGGGGTTTGGGGCAAGGCCCCATGCTTTCTTACAGGCTCAGTGCCCGAGACCCGCCGGCATCTGTCCTGCTACTCCGCGGCGATCGGCAGCGTGGCGGCTTCTGCGCGCATCCAGACGGAGGTGTCGTGAAACACGGCACCGCCCATGGGTGGTGCGGGCTCGTCGCTGGTCAGCGCATTGATGCCGATGCCGCCTTCGAAAGCGGCGTTCGGCCAGACGCTTTCCACGATGACCACGCCCGGCTGCATGCCATCGGTGATCCGCGCATGCACCACGACCTCTCCGCGCTCGTTGCCCAGCCGCACCCTGCCGCCTTCGCTCAGGCCGAGCCTGGCGGCGTCGCTTGGGTGGATCATGGCGGTGGGGCGGTTTTCGCGCCGGCGGGACCAGGCGATTTCGGTGAAGCTGGTGTTCAGGAAGCCGCGCGCGGGTGCGGTGACGAGGCGGAACGGCCGGTCGGCGGCGGCGTCGTCGATGATGGCGAAATGGTCGGGCAGGGCGGGCATGCGGGCGTGGTCCGCGCCAATGCGGCTCCAATCGGGGGCGAAGTGGAACTTCCGGTCCGGATGGCCGAAGCCGTTGAGGAAATGCGCGTCCTCGAAGCTTGGCTGCACGTCGATCCAGCGCTGCCGTAGCACCGTGGCGGCGTCCGGCCAGCCGGAGCTGGTCAGCAGCTGGTCGATCAGCTCCATCGCCGTCATCTCAAAGCCCGGATGCACGGCGCCGAGGCGCGCGGCGAGGCCCTGGTGCACCTCGTGATTGGATCGGCAGGTGCCGGGCGGGTCGATCAGCTTCGGCCCGATCTGAATGTGGCTGTGGCCGCCGGACTGGTAGACGTCGTCGTGCTCCATGAACATCGTGGCGGGCAGCACGATATCCGCGAGCTGCGCGGTCTCGGTCATGAACTGTTCATGCACGCAGGTGAAAAGGTCTTCCCGCAGGAAGCCGCGGCGGACCCGGTTGCTGTCCGGTGCGACGGTGACGGGGTTGGTGTTCTGGATCAGCATGGCATGGACCTGCGGGCCGGTACCCAGCGCATCCCGCACGCCGGTCAGCACGCTGCCGATGCGGCTCATGTCCAGTATCCGGGTCTTGGGATCGCGCACGTCCCAGCCTTCGACGACCGATTTGTTCCAATTGTAGATGCTGCGGTTGTTCCAGAACGCGCCGGCGCCTTCGTGGCGCCACTTGCCGGTCACGGTCGGCAGGCAGGTCACGGCATGCAGCGCCGCGGCGCCGTTGCGCATGCGGGTGAAGCCGTATCCGGTGCGGATATAGGCGCGTTCGGTGGTGCCGTAGAGTTTGCCGAAGGCCTCGATTTCGGCCACCGGAAGCCCCGTTATGGACGAGGCCCATTCCGGGGTGCGGGTTTGCAGATGCGTCTCCAGTTCGCCCGGCACGTCGCTGTACTGCAACATATAGGCGCGGTCGGCGTAGCCGTCGCGGAAGGCGATATGCATGACCGCACAGGCCAGCGCGCCGTCGGTGCCCGGGCGGAGCGCCAGGTGCATATCCGCGTGTTCGGCGGTGCCGGTGCGGTAGGGGTCGACCACCACCAGCTTCGCGCCGCGTTCCTTTCGCGCGCGGGTGATGTGCACCATCGCGTTCACCTGGGTGGCGACGGGGTTGCCGCCCCAGACCACGATCAGATCTGCTTTCGCCATCTCCCGCGGGTCCGGCCCGGTGAACCGCCCGACGCCCGCCATCCAGCCGGCCTCGCAGAGCGCGGTGCAGATGGTGTTCTGCTGGCGGGAGTAGCGCATGACATGGCGCAGGCGGTTGATGCCGTCGCGCTGCACCAGGCCCATGGTGCCGGAGTAGTAATACGGCCACACGGCCTCGCTGCCATGCCGGGCGGCGGCGTCGATGAAGGCTTCGGCGGTGCGGTCCAGCGCCTCGTCCCAGGAAATCTCGCGAAACTGGCCGGAGCCCTTGGGCCCGGTGCGCATCAGCGGCTGGGTCACGCGGTCCGGATGGTGGATGCGGTCGGCGTAGCGGGAGACCTTGGAGCAAATCACGCCGGCGGTGTAGCTGTTGGCGGCCGCGCCACGCACGCGCCCGATGCGGCTGGCGTCCAGCACCTCCACTTCCAGCGCGCAGGTGGAGGGGCAATCATGCGGGCAGACGGAAGCGCGCAATTCGGTGGTCGCTGGCATCAGGCCTCCGGCTTCAGGCAGGCCGCGACGAAGGGCAGGAAATGCGCCGCCGGCGGGGTTGCCAGGTCCTTCACCTTGGCCATCTCGTCGTAGCGGCGCAGCTGCACCGCCTCCCGCCAATGCGGCAGCGCACGGAACGCGGCGGTTTCGGCCGCCGACATCGGGCCGCCCTGCAGGGACAGGCTGAGCACGGAATCCGGCGACAATTTGCCGAAATAATCCGCTTCCGTGGCGCATAGGAAGCGCTTGGCGGCGACATGCAGGCGGACGGGCTCGGTGACTTCCGGGCCGAACCACTGGACCAGGAAATCATGGCCCACCTGTTCGTGCCGGTCATCGATGCCGCGCCCGGCCGGGTTCTCGCCGAGATCATGGACGAGATGCCCGACATCGTGCAGCAGCGCCGCGGTGATCAACGCGGCGGGATGGCCGTCGCGTTCGGCGAACATGGCCGCCTGCAGCGCATGCTGGCGCTGCGTGACGTCATGCAGGCCGTAGCGGCCATCCGCCTTGCCTTCCAGCAGCAGATGGATATGGGCGATGCGGTCGTCGGTGCTGGTTGCGGTCATGGCATCGCCTGTCCTTCCTGGTTATTTCAGCGGCTTTATTTCAATGGCGAGAACGGGGCCGGCACCACCAGCATGTTCTCCATCTTCAGCAGCGTGCCTTCCGGGGAACCGGGCGGCCAGATGCCGCGTGCCACGGCCTCGCCGCGGATTTTCTGACGCTCCGCCGCGTCCTTGTAGGCCCAGATATGCACCCATTTGTTCAATCCGCCCACTTCCGAATACCAGGCGGCGACCAGCGGCGAGAGTTTTTGCCGCTCCTCGATCTTTTCGGCCCAGCGATCGATCATGCCCGGCACGGCACCGGGCGCCAGCGTGTAGCTGCGGATTTCGTAGATGCCGCCGAGCGCGCGCGGTTCCAGCTTCGGCGAGAACGGGGCGGGCAGGTAGATCTCGCTCTTCTGCTCGATGGTCAGTTCCCGCGTGGCCGGCGGCCAGCCCGGCTCCTTCATGGCGGCGGCACGGGCCGCTACACGGGCCTCGAAAGACTCGTACGGCCAGACATGGATGACCTGATTGAGCGCGCCGACCTCGGTGTACCAGAACGCCGCCAGCTTGGAGTGTTTCTCGCGAGTCGGCAGCGCCTCGGAAAAGCGTTCCAGGAATTTGGGCACGGCACCCGATTTCAGCTGATAGGTGCGCATTTCGACGATCATTCTCTCGCTCCGTCCCTGATTTTCGCCTGCAAGGTTAATCCCCTGGGGAAGGCGGTCAATCTGCTGGAATCGGTTCCGGCGCGCGGACTAGGATGCGGTCCAGCACCGCAATGAAAAAAGCAGGGGAGCCTGAACATGATCGCATCGCCAAAGGGCAAATTGCGCCACATCGCCATCAGCGTCGCCGATCCCTGGGAAGCCGCGGAGTTTTACAAGGCCGCATTCGGGCTGGAAGAGCTGGGCGAGACCGACGGGCATCTGGCCGAGGGTGTGTTCCTGACCGACGGCGTGGTCAATCTGGCCCTGCTGCATTTCAAGAGCGACGAGGCCGCGCAGGGCACCGGCAAGGATTTCGTCGGCCTGCACCATCTGGGCTTCTGGGTGGACAGCGCCGTGGAGTCCGGCGATGCCGCCACCGCAGCCGGCGCCACCTGGATCATGGGCGATCCTCGCACCCAGGGCGGCTTTGAGATCAAATACACTGACCCCGCCGGCGTGATCTTCGACATCAGCGAGGGCGGCTGGTCCGGCGCGCAGAAGAACCCTGGCGAGGCGGACAATGTCGTGATCCCCAACACCCGCAAGCGCGTGCCCCGCTTCGATGAGCGCCGGGAACGCGCCCGCGCCGCCGTGCTCGCCCGCCGCGCCGGGGCCGCCGCCCCGGCCTAGCGCCCGCGTCCCCGCCTGCGTCCCCCCCGGGTTCGTCCCCGCGTTCGCACCGGTCCGGCATGGGTGGTGGCGCGGCGCATCCTGACCTAACATCCGCCGCCAGGCCGGCCGATCCGGTGCCGCGTTCGTGACGTCAAGGGGGATGTTCCGTGCTCAAGTTGGGATACAAGGCCTCGGCCGAGCAATTCGCGCCGACCAAATTGCTGGATTTCTCCGTCATGGCGGAGCAGGTCGGATTCGACTCGGTGTGGGTCAGTGACCATTTCCAGCCCTGGAAGCATACCGACGGCCATGCCCCCTTCTCCATGGCCTGGCTCGGGGCGCTGGGCGCGCGCACCTCGCGCATCGTCATGGGCACTTCCGTGCTTACCCCCACCTTCCGCTACCACCCCTCCATCGTGGCACAGGCGTTCGGCACGCTGGGGGCGATGTTCCCCGGCCGCGTCATCCTCGGCATCGGCACCGGCGAGGGGCTGAACGAGGTGCCCTCCACCGGCATGGTCTGGCCCGATTTCAAGGAACGCTTCGCGCGCATGCGCGAGTCCGTGACCCTGATCCGCAAGCTCTGGTCGGAGGAGCGGGTGACGTTCGAGGGCACGTATTACAAGACCGAGGCCGCCACCATCTATGACCGGCCGGAGGTGATGGTGCCGATCTATGTTGCCGCCGCCGGCGCGATGGTGGCGAAATACGCCGGGCGCGCGGGCGACGGGTTCATCTGCACCTCGGGCAAGGCGCCGACGCTGTATACCGAAACGCTGATGCCGAACGTCGCCGAGGGCATCGGCCTGTCCACCCGCGACACCTCCGGCTACGACAAGATGATCGAGGTCAAGGTCTCCTTCGACACCGACAGGCAGCGCGCCCTGGAGGATACCCGCCACTGGGCCGCCCTGGCGCTGACGCCGGAAGAGAAGATGTCGGTCGAGGACCCGGTGGAGATGGAGCGACTGGCCGACGCCCTGCCGCTGGAGCGGACTGCCAAGCGCTGGATCGTTTCCAACGATGCGGACGAGCATGTGGAGAAGATCCAGGTACTATCACGACCTCGGCTTCCGCCATCTGGTGTTTCACGCGCCGGGGCCGGATCAGGCGCGGTTCCTGAAACTATATGCCGATCACGTCCTGCCCCGTTTGCGCGCCAAATTCGGCTGAGCGCGGCCGGATTTTTCCAGATGCTGTCTTCCTCGCTTGAACTGCATGCCGTGCGTGGCCTGCCGATGGTGCAGGCCGGCCAGGATCTGGCCGAAATTCTCGGCGATGCGCTGGACACCGACACGCTGCGCCCGCGCGGTGGCGATGTGCTGGTGGTGGCGCAGAAGATCGTCTCCAAGGCGGAGGGCCGGGTGGTCGACGTGGCGACGGTGAAGCCGTCGCCGGAGGCGGAAAGGCTCGGCGCGGAGATCGGCAAGGACCCGCGGCTGGTCGAGATCGTGCTGTCGGAGTCTCGCCGCGTGGTCCGCGCGCGGCCCAATTTGCTGATCGTCGAGCACCGGCTCGGCTTCGTCATGGCGAATGCGGGCGTGGACCAGTCCAACGTCGCACCCGCCGACGGCATCCAGCGTGCGCTGTTGCTGCCGGTCGATCCCGATGCCAGCGCGGAGGCGTTGCGCGCCCGGCTGTCGGCGCGTTTCGGCGTCCAGCTCGCGGTCATCATCAGCGACAGCTTCGGCCGCGCCTGGCGCCGGGGCACGGTGGGTGTCGCGATCGGCGCGGCCGGCCTGCCGGCGTTGATCGATCTGCGCGGCCAGCCGGACCTGTTCGGCCGCACCCTGGAAGTCAGCATCATCGGCTTCGCCGACGAGATCGCGGCCGCCGCATCGCTGCTGCAGGGCCAGGCGGCCGAGGCGCGGCCCGCGGTGCTGGTGCGCGGCCTGGACTGGACCGCGCCGGCCGCGCCCGCCAGCGCGCTGCTGCGCCCGGAGACGGAGGACCTGTTTCGGTGAACGCCTCTGCTGGGCTTGTCGTCGCGCTGTCCGGCGGGGTTGGCGGCGCGAAGCTGGCGCTTGGCCTGTCGCGCATTCTGCCGCCCGAGGACCTGTTGGTCGTCGCCAATACCGGCGATGATTTCGAGCATCTGGGCCTCGCGATCTCCCCGGACATCGACACGCTGATGTACACGCTGTCCGGACTGGCCAACCAGGAGCTTGGCTGGGGAAGGGGGGACGAGACCTGGTCCTTCATGGAGACGATCGGCGCGCTGGGCGGGGAAAGCTGGTTCCGTCTCGGCGATCGCGACCTCGCGGTGCATGTCGAGCGTACCCGGCGGCTGCGTGCCGGCGATACACTATCCGCGGTCACCGCCGATTTCTGCCGGCGGCTCGGGGTTTCGCCGCGCGTGCTGCCGATGACCGATGACCGGGTGCGCACGCAGGTGCGGGTCGAAGACGGCTGGATCGAGTTCCAGGAATATTTCGTCCACCGGCAATGCCGCCCGGTGGTCGCGGAACTGGCCTTCGATGGCGCCTCCGCGGCACGGGCCCAGCCGGATTTCCTGGCGGCGCTGGCGGATCCGCGCCTGCGGGCAGTGGTGGTCTGTCCGTCCAATCCATTCATCAGCGTGGAGCCGATCCTGGCCCTGCCCGGCGTGCGTGCAGCGTTGACCGCCTGCGGCGCACCGGTCATCGCGGTGTCGCCGATCATCGGCGGGCGCGCGGTGAAGGGTCCGACAGCGAAGATGATGGCCGAACTCGGCCTTGATCCCAGCGCAGCCGGCGTGGCCGCGCGCTATGGCGATCTGCTGGACGGCTATGTGCTGGATGAGGTCGATGCCGGCAGCGTGACAGGTTTGCCCGTGTTCGTGACGCAGACATTGATGAAGACCTTGGCAGACCGCGAACGCCTCGCCCGCACGATGCTGGAGGCGGCCGACCATATCGGGCGCAAGCGGCGATGAGCGCCGATATGAACTCCGATATCTGGGCGATCGTGCCGGTCAAGGAGATCGAGGGCGCCAAGCAGCGGCTGTCCGATTTCCTCAGCCCGGAGCAACGCCGCACCCTCGCCGCCACCATGCTGCGCGACGTGCTGCGCGCGCTGGTTCAGGTGAAGGAACTGGCGGGCATCGCCGTCGTCACGCTCGATCCCCACGCCATGCAACTTGCGGAAACGCTCGGCGCCCGCGTCATCACCGAGGGCGCGCGCGATGGCCATACCGGCGCGGTGACCGCCGGCGGGCGCGTCTTGCTGCGGGAGGGCAGGGCCGGGATGCTGACCGTTCCCGGCGATATCCCCCGCATCCGGGCCGAGGAGGTCCGCGCCGTGCTCGCCGCGCACCGGCCGGGGCCTGCCTTCACGATTGCCCCCGCGCATGACGAAAAAGGCTCCAACGCCGTGCTGCTGACGCCGCCGGACAGCGTCAGGCTGCGCTTCGGCGACGACAGCTACTTCCCGCATCTGGCCGCCGCCCGTCAGGCCGGGATTGAGCCGACCATCGTGCCGGTTCCCGGCATCGGGATGGACATCGATCATCCCATCGACCTCGCGGCGTTCCTGCGCATGACGCCGAGGATCGAAACGGAAACACTGGTCTTCCTGGAGTCCGCCGGGCTGGCCGGCGCGATCCTGCAGGCCTTCCCGAAACGATGATCGCGGCGCGCCTGCGTGGCGCGATCGCGTTATTTGACCAGCGGACAGTTGCCCTCGGCCTCCGGCCGCGCGGCCTCTTCGGCCGGGATGGTGCGGATCAGATTGTAGTAGTCCCACGGCCCCTTTGATTCCGCCGGCGATTTCACCTGGAACAGATAGAAATCGCGCATGACGCGCCCGTCGCGGCGGATATGCACATCGTGGCTCATGAAGTCGTTGACCGGCAGCTCGTGCATCTTGGCGGCGACGGTCGGTCCGTCGAGCGTGCCGGCGGCGGCAACGGATTTCAGGTAATGCGCGACCCCGCTATAGACGCCGGCCTGCACCATGCTCGGCATCTTGCCGCCCATCCGCGCCGCGTACCGCTTGGCAAAGGCGCGCGTCTCGTCGTTCAGGTCCCAGTAGAAGCTTTCCGTCATCTGCAGGCCCTGCGCGACCTGCAGGCCCAGGCTGTGCACGTCGGTGATGAATACCAGCAGGCCGGCCAGCTTTTGCCCGCTTTTGGCGATGCCGAATTCATATGCCTGCTTGATCGAGTTGGTGGTGTCGGTCGCGCCGTTCGCCAGGCCGATGACCTGCGCGCCCGACGCCTGGGCCTGGACGAGATAGGACGAGAAGTCGGAATTGTTGACCGGATGGATCGCCTCGCCGACGACGGTGCCCCCATTGGCCCGCACGACGGCCATGGTGTCCTTGGCCAGCGCATGGCCGAACGCATAATCGGAGGTGAGGAAGAACCAGGTCTTGCCGCCGCTTTTCACCACCGCGGAGCCGGTGCCGCGCGCGAGGGCGACGGTGTCGAAGGTCCAGTGAAACCCGAACGGCGAGCAAGCCTTGCCGGTGAGGTCCGACGAGCCGGGGCCGGAAAAGATCACGACCTTCTGGCGTTGCCGCGCGATGTCCTGCACGGCCAGTGCCACCGAGGAGAACGGCATGTCGGCGATAACGTCCACGCCGTCCTTGTCGTACCACTGGGTCGCGATCGAGGAGCCGATATCGGCCTTGTTCTGATGGTCGGCGAAGACGACTTCGATCTTCTTGCCGATCACGGTCCCGCCGGCGTCCTCGGCGGCCATGCGCGCCGCGATCACGGAGCCCTGGCCGGAGAGATCGGCGTTCATGCCGGTCTGGTCGTTCAGCACACCGATCTTGACGGTATCGCCCGACGCCCAGGCTTGCGCGATTACCGCAAACGACAGCATGGCGGCCAGCGCCGATCCGATGAATTTATGCAATGTGACGTTTCCCCTGCTTTCCGCCGAGACTGGGGAAAGGTCGTCGCCCGGTCAAGGCGCAGACTGCCTGCCCTGGATCGTCATGGCAGGCGCCTCGGCATCTACGGGCCCACACGCTGCAGCCAATTCCCCGCCCGCGTCACCGCGTCACGGGCTTTGCGCACCATGTTCGTGGCCCGCAGGAAACCATGCACCAGGCCCGGATAGATCTCCGTCTCCACCTGCACGCCGGCGGCCCGGAGCTTTTCCGCGAAAAAATCGCCCTCGGAGCGCAGCACGTCCAGTTCCGCCAGCAGGATCAGCGTCGGCGGCAATCCGCGCAGATCGGCCCGCATCGGCGCGGCCCAGGGATGCGCCCGATCCGCCGCGTGCGGTACATAGACGCTCCAGTAGAACGCCATCCGTTCCCGCGTCAGCCCGTATCCGGTTTCGAATTCCTTGTAGCTCGGCGTGTCCAGCGTGCTGTCGCACACCGGGTAGGTGGCGAGGATGGCCTTGATCGCCGGCCCGCCCTGCTCGCGCAGCATAAGCGTGGTGCCGAGGGCCAGGTTGGCGCCGGCGGAATCGCCGCCGATCAGGATGCGGGTGGGATCGAGGCCCCATTCGGCGCCGCGCTCGGCGACGTGGCGCACTACGGCGGCGGCTTCCTCAATGGCCTGGGGGAACTGCGCCTCGGGCGACAGGGTGTAGTCGACGCTGATCACCGATACCTGCCCGGCGGCGGCGAGTTCCCGGCAGATCCGGTCATGCGTGTCGATCGACATCCACACCCAGCCGCCGCCATGCAGATAGACCAAAGTGGGCAGGATCTTGTCGGTTCGCGGCCGATAGACGCGGCAGAGGATGCGGCGGCCGCGGCCCATGACCCAGCGGTCGGTCTGCTCGGCCATTTCCGGGCCGCCTTGGGCGTAGGGCAGGTTCAGCAACTCATTGACGCGGCGATGCGGCCCGAGCGGCTGCACCGGCTGGACCGGCGGATATTTGGCCGCTTCCTCGTCGAATTTCTGCTGGTTGGCGACCATCTCCGGGTCCCAGCGCGACCGATCGTTCATCCGGCGTCTCCCGCTCAGGCCTGTGTGCGCCTATTGCGCCCAGTTGCTTCTGCGCATTCAATGCAACCCCACTCCGCATCCTTTGGCAATGTGGCGGAGAGCAGGGGTGGGCTAGTTTCCAATCCAATGACCGGAACGTCCCTCGCTATCCCCGCTGCCGCGCTGAAGACGGCCCGACGTCGCGCGATCCTGTGTGTGCTGGGCGCATCGGCCGCCTTTGCCCTGAGCGCGGCCCTGGTGAAAAGCATCGGCACCGGCATTCCGACCATCGAGATCGTGCTGTTCCGCAGCCTGGTGGCGTTCGCGGTCATCGTTCCGCTGCTGCTGCGCCATGGCGGCTGGCGGGCTTTGAAGACCACCCGCCCGCTCAGCCATGCCTTGCGCACCACCTACGGCTTTCTCGGCATGGTCACCTCGTTCTACGGATACCGGATGCTGCCGCTGGCGATGGTGACAGCGCTCGGGTTTGCGATGCCGTTGTTCCTGACCGTGTTGTCGGTGCCGCTGCTGGGCGAGCGGGTCGGCTGGCGGCGGGCGACCGCCATCCTGGTCGGGTTCGCCGGGGTCGTGGTGATGGTCCGTCCGTGGCCGGATGGGTCGGGGCATGGCGGGATCGGCGACGACCCGACGGCGCTGGGTGCGGTGGCGTTCGTGGTGCTGGGCGTGATGACCTGGGCGCTGGCGATGATTTCGATCCGCAAGATGGGCCGGGTCGGCGAGCCGAACGTCACCATCGTCGCCTGGTTCAGCCTGGGCAGTGCCGCGATCGCGGCTGTCGGCACCCTGCCGGTCTGGGTCACGCCGGACCCGGCGCAGCTGGCCGCGCTGCTGGGCGTGGGGGCGATTTCCGGCGTCGCCCAGTTGCTGATGACCGAGGGCTACCGCACCGGCGAGACGACGCTGGTCGCGCCGTTCGAATACAGCGCCATCCTGTACACCACGCTGCTCGGCATGTTCGTGTGGGGCGAGCTGCCGGATGCCTGGAATATCCTGGGCATCGCCATCGTGGTGGCATCCGGCATGTATATCTATCGGCGGGAGGTCACGCTGGGGCTGAAGCGCTAGCTCCCCAGGGCCGCCACCACGACCGTCAGCAGGCCCAGGACCAGGTTCACCAGAATCAGCTTACGGATGCTGTTCGTCGCTTCCGCCCGGCCGGCGGGATCGGCGCGAAAGCGCTTCCAGGGGCCGATGAAGATCCACACGAACACCGCCGCCATGATCAGGCCGAGCAGATGCATGACATGGATATACGGGTTGGCGCCGGCGAAGCCGCCGTACAGGCCGAACAGCATGAAATAGCCGCTCAACAGCACCAGCGGCATGGCGTGCCACACGATCAGGAAGAAGCGCCGGAACACCTGCCCATGCAGTGTCAGGCGCTGCGGCGGTTCCAGCACGGCCAGGCTCGGGCGCAGCACCAGCAGGGCGAAGAACATGCCGCCCACCCAGATTACCGCACCCAGCAGGTGGATGGCCTTCGCGATGGCCCAGATCATTTCCGGTCGATTCCCTCAAAGATTTCCGCGAGCAAGGCATCCAGTTCCGCGGCAGCCAGCGAACGGGGCGAGGCTTCCGTCACCCCCAACCCGGCGGCAAAGGCGCTGGCGAATCCGGCGCGGCTGCCAAGCGTGGCGGAGAATAGCCGAAAACCCTGGCGCGCGATCTCGGTTTCCATCGCGCTGCGCAGCCGCGATGCCTTGGGGGTGCGGTTCAGCACCAAGGCTGCCGGGCGCTTTTCGGACAGGGCCAGCTTCAGCGTGCCCTCCGCGGCCCAGAGATCGGGTGGGCTCGGCTGCACCGGGACCAGCACCAGGTCGGCGCTGCGGATCGCCAGGCGCGCATCGGTGTCGATCTGCGGCGGGCTGTCGATCAGCACGACATCCTGGGAGCGCTTCAGCTTTTCCAGCTCGGCGCTCAGCCGCCAGCCCGACACCTGCGACAGGTGAATGGCGTTCGGCGCATTGGCGCGGCCGGCGCGCAGGGCATGCCAGCGCGACAGGCTGCGCTGCGGGTCGATGTCCAGCAGGGCCACGCGCCGGTCGGCGGCCAGCGCGGCGGCGAGATGCGCCGCCAGCGTCGTTTTGCCGGCTCCGCCCTTCTGCTGGGCAACCGTGATGACAATAGCCATGCGGCGCGACTCCTCGCTTGTTTTGCGCCCGGCACAGTAGGCGGTTTGTGCGGTGCAGCACAGTATTTGATCCGAGGCGGGATTTGATCAGAAGCGGGAAGGGGATACCAATCCGGGATCGACCGATGCGGCCCGCGCGCCCATCAGTTCGGCGAGCAGCTTTCCCGAACCCGCGGACAGCGTGAGGCCCAGCGGTCCGTGGCCGGTGCACAGCCACAGCCCCGGCACCCTCGTCTCGCCCACGACCGGCCGCCCGTCCGGGGTCATCGGCCGTAGGCCGGTCCAGGTTTCGGCCCGCGTGTAGTCCCCGCCATCCGGAAAGGCGCGGCGCATCGCGGTCAGCAGGGCATCCGCGCGGGCGCGGGGAATGCTGCGGTCGAGGCCGGCGAATTCCAGCGTGCCGGCGGCGCGCAGCCGGTCGCCGAGACGGGCATAGACGATCTTCTCGTATTCGTCGGTCAGCGCCACGCGCGGCGCGGCGTTGCGCCCACCCACCGGCACCGTGACGGAATAGCCCTTGCCGGGATAGACCGGCAGCCGCACCCCGAGGCCGCGCAGCAGGCCCGGGGACCAGGCCCCGGCGGCGAGCACGACTGTGTCGGCGATCAGCAGCCCGGCGCTGGTCCGCACGCCATGCACGCGCCCGGCTTCGGTTACGATGCGGTCGGCCGAGACACCATAGCGGAACGTGACGCCGGCTTCGGCGCAGTAACCCGCCAATGCGGTGGCCAACAGATGCGTGTCGCCGGTCTCGCTGGATACGGTGTAGACGCCGCCGGCATAAATATTGCCGCTGCCGGCCAGCGCCGGTTCGATCTCCAGCACGCCCCTGGCATCCAGGACAAGCGGGTCGAGGCCCATGCGCCGCCACAGCGTCATGCGCCGGGTGAGGGCGGTCAGCTCGGCCTCGGTGCGCACCAGGTTTAGGATCCCCGACGGGTTGCGGTCGCGCGGCAGGTCCAGCCTGGCGTCGAGCTCGGCCAGCGCGGCCCGGCTGTGGGCGGCCAGAAGCTGCACGGCCTCGGTGTTGGCCGCTGAGCGATCGGCGCGGCATTCCTTCAGGAACCGCACCGTCCAGGGCAGCAGGCGCCAATCCGGCAGTCCGAACGCATTCAGGGTCAATTTGATCGGCGCGTCCGCCTGCCCCAGCCATTTCAGCACCTTTTGCGGCACCCCGGGCGCCGCCCAGGCCGACGCGTTGGTGCCGGACACGTGGCCGCCATTGGCGAAGCTGGTCTCCATCGCTGGGCCGGCGGCGCGATCGATCACCGTCACGTCGTGCCCGTCCGCGCGCAGATGCCAGGCGGCAGAAATTCCCACGATCCCGGCGCCGATGATCAGGACATGCATCCGGTTACTCTGGCACACTCCGCGCATGGAATTCGATCGCGCATGGGAAAAGACCGTCTTGCATCGGCCCGAACTGCTCGCGCCCGCGCAGATGGGCCGGGCCGACGCGCTCGCGCCCGGCCTCGGTGCGCCCGGACCGGCCTTGATGGAGCAGGCCGGGCGGGCGGTGGCGCGGGCGATCCTCGCCCGGCTGCGTCCCTCCCGGACGCTGGTGCTGTGCGGCCCCGGCAATAATGGCGGCGACGGCTATGTGGCCGCGCGATATCTGGAACAGGAGGGCTGGCCGGTGACGGTCGCGGCGCTGGCCCCGCCGCGGCCGGGATCCGACGCGGCATGGGCGGCGAAATCCTGGCAGGGCCCGATGACGGCGTTCGATCCGCGGGAGGCCGGCCGTGCCGCGCTGGTGGTGGATGCCGTCTTCGGCGCCGGGCTGGCGCGCGATGTCGATGGCCTGGCGGCGGAGACCCTGGCCGCCGCCTCGCGGATCGTGGCGGTGGACGTGCCGAGCGGCCTCGACGGCGGGTCCGGAGCCATTCGCGGCTTCGCGCCGCAGGCCGTTCTGACCGTGACATTCTTCCGTCTCAAGCCCGGGCATCTGCTGATGCCTGGCCGGCAGCTTTGCGGGGAGATCCTGCTGGCCGATATCGGCCTGCCGGAGGCGGTGCTGGCGCAGATCCGGCCGGATTGCCGGATCAACCTGCCTTGCCTCTGGCGGGTGCCGGCGCTCCAGCCCGACGGCCATAAATACACGCGTGGGCACGTGACGATCCTTGGCGGCGCGACGATGACCGGTGCTGCGCGGCTGGCGGCGGAGGCGGCGAGACGCGCCGGTGCGGGAATGCTGACGATCGCCGCCAGCGCCAACGCCGATCTGTACCGGGCCGGCGCGCCGGGCGTGCTGGTCGATGAGCATCCGCTCGAAACCCTGCTGCGCGATCCCCGCCGCAAGATCTGGGTCTGCGGTCCCGGCCTGGGTGTCGACGCCGCGCGCACCGCATTGCCGGTCCTGCTGGCTTCCAGCCGGCAGGTGGTCTGCGATGCGGACGTGTTTTCCGCCTGCGCCGGCAACCCCGCCGCGCTGCGTGGCGCCGCCGTGCTGACCCCGCATGAAGGAGAGTTCGTGCGCGTGTTCGGCCCGATCGGCGCCGATCGCCTGCAGGCCGCGCGGGCGGCGGCGCGGCAGACCGGCGCGGTCGTGCTGCTGAAAGGGGCCGATACCGTCGTGGCCGCGCCGGACGGGCAGGCGGTCATCAACGCCTCGGCCCCGCCCTGGCTTGCCACCGCCGGGGCCGGGGACGTGCTGTCCGGGATCATCGCCGGCCTGCTGGCGCAGGGGATGGCCGCTTTCGATGCTGCCGCCGCCGGCGCCTGGCTGCACGGACGGGCCGCCGCGCTGGCCGGTTCCGGCATGCTGGCCGAGGACATCGCGCCGATGTTGCCGGCGGCGATCGCGCAAGCGGGATGAGGCCGGGGTGGGACCCGCTTTCCTCAAGACTGGGGCGGCCCGGACAGGCTATAATCGCGCATTCTCAGGAGCTTTCGATGAACGATATCGTCCCCTCCGGCGGTCTTTTCGATCGCACCATGCGCCGCCTCGGCTCGCTCTGGCGCGATCGGGCGTCCAGCGCCGCCGCGGCGGCCGAGTTGAGCATCGAGCAGCAGATGCGTGCCTGCCTGGAAGGCCGCGGCGGCGAGGTCAGCGCGCGCAACCGCGCCGCCGGCCTGGCGCAGACCTATCTGTCGCTGGATGAGCCGGGCCGCATCGAGTTCCTGCGCACGCTCGCCGGCTTCGATTCAGACCCCGAGGCGGTCGCCGCCGCGTTCGCCGCGGTGCAGGCGGAAACCGATCCGGCCGGGCGCGCCGCCGCTACCGCCGGGCTGCGCCGTGCGCTGGAAGCCCCCAGGATCCGGCTGTTGAGCCAGTTCACGACGATACCGGAGGGCATGAAGTTCCTGGTCGATCTGCGCGCGCTGCTGCTGACCAGGACGCGCGGCGACAAGCAGCTGGCGGCGCTGGATTCGGACCTGCGCGGGCTGCTGGCAAGCTGGTTCGATCTCGGTTTCCTGGATCTGGCCCGCATCGACTGGTCGAGCCCGGCGTCACTCCTGGAAAAGCTGGTGAACTACGAGGCGGTGCACGCCATCCGCTCCTGGACCGACCTGAAGAACCGGCTCGATTCCGACCGCCGCTGCTATGCCTTCTTCCATCCGCGCATGCCCTATGAGCCGCTGATCTTCGTGGAGGTCGCGCTGGTCACCGGCCTTGCCGGCAGCGTGCAGGCCCTGCTGGACGAGGAGGCGCCGCTGCTCGATCCGCACGCGGCGGATACGGCGATCTTCTACTCCATCAGCAACTGCCAACGCGGCCTGGCCGGCATCAGTTTCGGCAATTTCCTGATCAAGCGTGTGGTCGAGCTTCTGTCGGCAGAATTTCGCAATATCAAAACATTCGCGACGCTCTCTCCAATACCTGGCTTCCGCGCCTGGCTCGACGAGACGATCAAGGCCGACGCGCCCGACCTGTTCTCGGAGGAAGAGGCGGTGGCGCTGCGCGCTGCCAGCCCCGACGCGGAAACCGCCGCCGCCGCGCTGGCGGCCATCCTGAAGCGGCGCGGCTGGTTCAACAATGCGGAACTGCTCGCCGCCGTCGAGCCGGTTCTGACCCGGCTCAGCGCCAGCTACCTGCTGACGGCGAGCTCCGGCAAGCGTGCGAGGGATCCGGTGGCGCATTTCCATCTGTCCAATGGCGCGCGGGTCGAGCGGCTCAACCCGCGGGGCGATACCTCCGACAAGGGCAACAAGGAAAGCGCCACCTTGATGGTCAATTACCTCTATGATCTGCAGAAGATCGAGGACTGGCACGAGGATTACGCCGGCGAAGGCAAGCGCAACGCGTCGGTGACGGTCCGCCGGCTGGCGCGCGGCTAGGCCATGAAAGCCGCTCGGCGCCATGTTCTAGGCCCTTGTTTTGGCGGGCAGTTTTGTCGCTTGGTTGAGCTGGTCTGAAGCGATATTGCTGCAGGCCTGAAGCCTCAAGGAAATGTCCGATATGAATGCACCCCCGGCCACCCTGGCTCAGGCAGCTTCCGGCGATATCGATCGCATCCGTCTGCTGAAGCAGCTGGAAAAGAAGCTGCTGTGGCTGTCGGCATGGATGATCCACAACGCCAACCACATCCGCCCCAACCGGGACGGGCTGAAGGTCGGCGGCCATCAGGCGTCCTGCGCGTCCTGCATCTCGATCATGGCGGCGCTGTATTTCGAGGTGGCCCGGCCGCAGGACCGCATCGCGGTGAAGCCGCATGCCGGGCCGGTGTTTCACGCCATCAACTATCTGTTCGGCCGGCAGACCGTCGAGAAGATGGAAGGCCTGCGCCAGTTCGGCGGCATCCAGCCCTATCCCAGCCGGGTGAAGGACGGCGGCGAGGTGGATTTCTCCACCGGCTCGGTCGGGCTCGGCGTCGCCATGACCAGCTTCTCCGCGCTGATGCAGGATTATGTGCGCCTGCACGGCCTGTCGCGGCCGGGTCTGCCGGCGGGCCGGCATATCGCGATCTGCGGCGACGCGGAACTCGACGAGGGCAATATCTACGAGGCCCTGCTGGAGGGCTGGAAGCACGACGTCCGCAATGTCTGGTGGATCATCGACTACAACCGCCAGAGCCTCGACAGCGTGGTGCCGGACCGGCTGTTCGGCCGGATCGAGGGGCTGTTCCGCGACATGGGCTGGAACGTCGTCACGATCAAATACGGCCGCAAGCTGGAGGCCGCGTTCGCGCGCGATGGCGGCGAGGCTACTGCGCGCCTGGATCGACGACTGCCCGAACAGCCTGTATTCCGCGTTGACCTTCCAGGGCGGGGCCGCCTGGCGCCAGGCGCTGCTGGCCGATCTCGGCCGGTCCAAGGAGCGTGCGCGCCATCCTCGATCCGCTGTCGGACGACGAACTGGCCGAGCTGATGACCAATCTCGGCGGCCACGACATCGAGACCATCATCGAAACCCTGCGCGCCGCGGATGCCGAGGGCGACCAGCCGACCTGCTTCATCGCCTACACCATCAAGGGCATGGGCCTGCCCTTCGCCGGCCACAAGGACAACCATTCCGGCCTGATGAGCAAGGAGCAGATGGAGCTGTTCCGCGCCCAACTGGGCATTCGCCCCGGCCATGAGTGGGATTTGTTCGAAGGGCTGGACATCGGCGAGGCCGAGCTGCGCGCGTTCCTGGCCTGCGTGCCGTTCGCCGAAACACTGACGCCGGAGGGCCGCAAGCTCTCGGCGCCGGTCGTCGCCGTGCCCGACGTTCTGCCGGCGCCGAAGGTAGCGGGACGCAAGGTCTCCACCCAGGCCGGCTTCGGCGACATGCTCGCCGAGATCGGCCGCGGCGCAGGGCGCGCTACAAGGAACTCGCCGACCACATCATGACCACCAGCCCGGACGTGACCGTCTCCACCAATCTCGGCCCCTGGGTGAACCGGCGCGGCATCTTCGACCGGCACACCCGCAACGACGTGTTCCGTGACGCCAAGCTCGCCTCCGCCCAGCGCTGGGGCATGAGCCCGAAGGGCCAGCACATCGAGCTCGGCATCGCCGAACAGAATCTGTTCCTGCTGCTCGGCGCCGCGGGCCTGGCGCCATTCGCTGACCGGCGCGCGGGTGCTGCCGATCGGCACGGTCTACGATCCGTTCGTCAATCGCGGCCTCGATGCGCTGATCTATGCCTGCTACCAGGATGCGCGCTTCCTGCTGGTCTCCACCCCGTCCGGCATCACGCTGGCGCCCGGAGGGCGGGCAGCACCAGTCGATCAACACGCCGCTGATCGGCATGGCCGCCGACCGGCTGGCCAGCTTCGAGCCGGCGCATGTCGACGAACTCGCGATCCTGCTGCGCCATGCCTTCGCATTTCATGCAGCAGCCGGACGGCTCGGCGGTCTGGCTGCGCCTGTCCACCCGCCAGCTCGACCAGCCCGAGCGCAGGCTCGATCCGACCGCGGTGATCGCCGGCGCGCATTGGGTCGGTCGCGCCCGCGCCGGGCGCGCGCATCGCCATCGCCTACCAGGGCGCCGATCGCGCCGGAGGCGGAGGCCGCCTTCGCCGAACTGCGCGCCGAGGATCCCGGGGCCGGGCTGCTCGCCATCACCAGCCCGGACCGGCTGCATGCCGGCTGGCTGGACGCCAAGCGCGCCCGTCGGCAGGGCGATCGCAACGCGCGCGCGCATATCGAGACGCATCCTCGGCGCCGCTGGCTCCCGAGGCGGCGCTGGTCACCGTGCTGGACGGGCATCCGGCGGCGCATTCCTGGCTCGGCGCGGTCCGCGGCCAGCGCGTGGTGCCGCTCGGTCCGGACCATTTCGGCCAGAGCGGCGACCTGCCCGACCTCTATCGCGAATACGGTGTCGATACCGACGCGATCCTGGATGCCTGCGCGCAGGCCCTGCTCGGAGCCTGATCTCAGCCCGTTTCGGCATCCGTTTCCGTCTGTTCCGCTGCCGGGCCGCCGAGGGCGCGCGACCGGCTGGCGGCATGGGCGAGTACGGTAGGGATCAGTTTTTACGCCCGCTGGACCGAGAGGCGCAGCGCGGACGAGGCGATAAACAGGGCGGCGATGACCTCGCCGCTCTGGTCGCGCACCGGCGCCGCGATGGTGACACCGCCCTCGGTGACCTCGTCCGTCGTCAGCAGATGGCCGCGCACGCGGATGCGCCGGAGATCGGCGTTGATCCAGGTCGGATCGGTCCGGGTCCGCGGTGTCAGCCGCGCCAGCCGGTCGACCGCGGTCACATGGTAGCCACGCGGCCGTGTCAGGCTATCGGGCATGCGGCTGCCCATTGTACTCGCGAGCAACCACGCCTTCGGATGCGACGAAGCCGGACCCGGATTTCTCATGATGCAGCCATAATCGCATTGAGACCGGAACGGAGTTATGAAAACTCTGTCACGTTCTTTGGCACGTTCCGCCGGGCGGCGATCGGCGGGCTGTGTACGGGCGCTTGTCGTATCGTGACACCTGCGCTAAGTCCCCCGGCTCTTTCGTGTATCGCTGTGCCGGTGGGGTGTATATGGCTCCGCCAGCGGGGCGCGGGCGTGGTGAAATTGGTAGACACGCCAGATTTAGGTTCTGGTGGCGCAAGCCGTGGGGGTTCAAGTCCCTCCGCCCGCACCACTGGTCCGACCCACTGGCCTGACCCCGGATTTTCCGGCCCATGCGCGGCCGGGGAAGCCGAGAATACCGGGGCGACGATGAAACTTGGCGACGATTAACTGAGGATTTCCGGACAGATGCAGGTTACCGAGACGCTCTCCGACGGGCTGAAGCGCGCTTTCACCGTAGTGGTGCCGGCCGGCGACATCGAGAGCCGCCGCACGGCGCGTCTTGCCGATCTCGGCAAGTCTCTCCGTCTGCCCGGTTTCCGCCCCGGCAAGGTGCCGATGACGATCGTGCGCCAGCGCTATGGCACCGCGGTCACCGCCGAGGTGGTCGAGGAGCAGGTGAACGAGGCGACGCAAAAGGTCATGACCGACCGCGGCCTGCGCCCGGCGATGCAGCCCAAGGTGGAGGTGATCAGCCTCGACACCGAAGGCCAGGGGGTGAAGGATCTCGAATTCAAGGTCGAGATGGAGCTGCTGCCGGAAATCCCCATGCCGGATTTCTCCGCCATCCACGTGACTCGCCGCAAGGCCGAGGTCCAGGGCGAGTCCGTTGACAAGGCGCTCGGCGAGCTGGCGACGCGCAACCGCGAGCTGGTCGAGCTGGCGCCGGAGGAGGTCGAGACCCGCACCGCGGCGCCGGGCGATGTGCTGACGGTGGATTTCCTCGGCAAGATCGACGGCGTGGCGTTCCAGGGCGGCACCGGCACCGATATGGATGTGGAGATCGGCGGCGCCGGCTTCATTCCGGGCTTCTCGGAAGGCATGATCGGCATGAAGACGGGCGAGACCCGGACGATCGACGTGACCTTCCCCGAGGAGTACGGCGCCAAGGAACTGGCCGGCAAGGCCGCGACCTTCGACATCACCGCGAAGAAGCTGCGCACCACCAAGCTGCCGGAGGTCGATGACGAACTCGGCAAGAAGCTCGGCTTCGAAGGGCTGGAGCCGGTGCGCACCGCCATCACCGAGCAGATGCAGCGCGAATACGACCAGCTCGCCCGCATGCGGCTGAAGCGGGAACTGCTGGACGCGTTGGCGGGCACCGCCAGCTTCCCCGCGCCCGAAGGCATGGTCGAGGCGGAGTTCGCCCAGATCTGGCAGCGCATCGAGGCCGACCGGGCCGCCGGGAAGCTCGACGAGGAAGACAAGTCCAAGGACGAGGAAGTCCTGCGCAGCGAGTACCGCGCCATCGCCGAGCGCCGGGTGCGCCTCGGTCTGCTGCTGGCGGAAATCGGCCGGTCGAACGGCCTGACGGTCGGCGCCGACGAGATGAGCCGCGCGATGCGCATGGAGGCGTCGCGCTATCCCGGCCAGGAACAGCAGGTGATGGAGTTCTTCCGCAGCAACCCGCAGGCCGCCGAATTGCTGCGCGGCCCGCTGTTCGAGGACAAGGTGGTCGACTATGTGCTGGAGCTGGCCTCCGTGAACGACGTGGTCGTCACGCCGGAAGAACTGGTGGCCGAGCCCCCGTCCGATCCGGCCGCTCCCGCCGCCGCATGATGGGCCACGGGGACGACTGGACGCGGCGCGCGATCAGCCTATTTAGTTAAGGGATAGGTTTCGCATCGCAGGATTGCCGGCGGCCACGAAGGCCCGGCTGCAGGCGGTGGCGAGATCCCAGTTGAGAAGGACAATCTGATGAGGGATCGTGATCCCGTCGAGATCTACAACAACTCGCTGGTGCCGATGGTGGTCGAACAGACCGCCCGCGGGGAGCGGGCCTACGATATCTATTCCCGGCTGCTGAAGGAACGGATCATCTTCCTGACCGGTGCGGTGTTCGACCAGGTGAGCTCGCTGCTCTGCGCGCAGCTGCTGTTCCTGGAATTGGAGAATCCGAACAAGGATATCTCGTTCTACATCAACAGCCCGGGTGGCGTGGTGTCGGCCGGTCTGGCGATCTACGACACCATGCAATATATCCGCAGCCCGGTCAGCACCGTGTGCGTCGGCCAGGCGGCCTCTATGGGCAGCCTGTTGCTTGCGGCCGGCGCCAAGGGCAAGCGCTACGCCCTGCCGAATGCGCGGGTCATGGTGCATCAGCCCTCCGGCGGCGCGCAGGGCCAGGCGACGGATATCGAAATCCAGGCGCGCGAGATCCTGACGCTGCGCAAGCGGCTGAACGAGATCTATGTCCACCACACCGGCCAGCCGATCGAGGCGATCGAGAGCAAGCTGGAGCGCGACAGCTACATGTCCGCCCAGGAAGCCCTCGATTTCGGGATCGTCGACCAGGTGGTGCTCAATCGTCCCCCGAGCGAGGACGCGGACAAGGTTCTGGAGAAATCCGGGGCGTTGAAGACCTGAACCGACCCGTCCATGGCGTGTCCGGCGGGGGCGGCCTGGGCCGTTCCCGCGTGGCCGTTTCCTGGACCTCGGTCTTATCTTTGTCACGTTCGTGCCGCTCTGGTCCTTGTCCGGTTCCCCCGGCGGGGGCTAGACTTATATGTTGGCGGCCCGGGGACGTCCCGGGACAGGAGTGCACATGAGCAAACCACCGGCTGATTCGAAGAACACGCTGTATTGTTCCTTCTGCGGCAAGTCACAGCATGAAGTGCGCAAGCTGATCGCCGGTCCGACGGTGTTCATCTGCGACGAATGCGTCGAATTGTGCATGGATATCATCCGCGAAGAGCACAAGACCCATCTGGTGAAGTCCCGCGATGGCGTGCCCACGCCGCGCGAGATCTGCAAGGTGCTGGACGATTACGTGATCGGTCAGGACCACGCCAAGAAGGTGCTCTCGGTCGCGGTGCACAACCACTACAAGCGGTTGGCGCACGGCCAGAAGAACAACGACATCGAGATCGCCAAGTCCAACATCCTTCTGGTGGGCCCCACCGGCTCGGGCAAGACGCTGCTGGCGCAGACGCTGGCCCGCATCCTCGACGTGCCGTTCACCATGGCGGATGCGACCACGCTGACCGAAGCCGGCTACGTGGGCGAGGATGTGGAGAACATCATCCTCAAGCTGCTGCAATCGGCCGACTACAACGTGGAGCGGGCGCAGCGCGGCATCGTCTATATCGACGAGGTCGACAAGATCAGCCGCAAGTCCGACAACCCCTCGATCACCCGTGACGTGAGCGGGGAGGGCGTGCAGCAGGCGCTGCTGAAGATCATGGAAGGCACCGTCGCCTCCGTGCCGCCGCAGGGTGGGCGCAAGCATCCGCAGCAGGAGTTCCTGCAGGTCGACACGACGAACATCCTGTTCATCTGCGGCGGCGCTTTTTCCGGGCTTGAGAAGATCATCGGCGCCCGCGGCAAGGGGTCGGGCATCGGCTACGGCTCCGATGTCCGCGCCCCCGATGAGCGGCGCACCGGCGCGATCCTGAAGGAGGTCGAGCCCGAGGATCTGCTGAAATTCGGCCTGATCCCCGAGTTCATCGGCCGCCTGCCCGTGGTCGCCACGCTGGAAGACCTCGACGAGGGCGCGCTGGTGGAAATCCTGACCAAGCCGAAGAACGCGCTGGTCAAGCAGTACGGCCGCCTGTTCGAGATGGAGGGGGTGAAGCTCACCTTCACCGAGGACGCGCTGCGTTCCGTCGCCACCCGCGCCATCGCCCGGCGCACCGGCGCGCGCGGCCTGCGCTCGATCATGGAGCAGATCCTGCTGACCACGATGTTCGAGCTGCCCGGCCTGGACGGGGTGGAGGAGGTGGTGATCAACCGCGAGGTCGCCGAATCCCGCGCCAACCCGCTCTACATCCACGGCCAGGAGCGGAAGGAAACCAGCGCCTGAGGCCCTGGCCGGGATCGGGTAACCCTGCACTGCAGCAAGTGCGGCAGTTGATCTCTGTCAAGGCCTTGTGCGGGTTCCCCGGCTTACCGATATCCATCATCGAGAAATGGGGTTTTTGCCCCATAGGGGTGCGGTCCGTGCCAAGCTGGGCGGACGGCGCACCGATCGTCCTTAAGGAGGTCACATATGACGGATGAAACAGGGTCGGGCTCCGGGACCCCTCCCGAGAAGCCGGAACCCCCGAAAAAGGCCGCCGGCCCGGCCAAGCCTGAGCTGATGGCGGTGCTGCCGCTGCGCGACATCGTCGTGTTCCCGCACATGATCGTGCCGCTGTTCGTCGGCCGGGAAAAATCCGTCCGCGCGCTGGAAGCGGTCATGAAGGAAGACAAGCAGATCCTGCTGGTCGCCCAGAAGAACGCCGCGCAGGACGATCCTTCGGTGGAGGACATCTATCGCATCGGCACGGTGTCCACGATCCTGCAGCTGCTGAAGCTGCCGGACGGCACGGTGAAGGTGCTGGTGGAGGGCGGACGGCGCGCCGAGATCGCCAGCTTCAAGGAGACCGAGGCCTATTTCGAGGCCATGGTCGAGCCGATGCCCGATCCAGACGGGGACTCCAAGGAACTGGAAGCGCTCGGCCGCACCGTGGTCTCCCAGTTCGAGCAGTATATCAAGCTGAACAAGAAGATCGCCCCTGAGGTGCTGGTTTCGCTGAACCAGATCGAGGAGCCGAGCAAGCTCGCCGACACGGTCGCGAGCCATCTGAACCTGAAGATCGCCGAAAAGCAGGAATTGCTGGAGCTCCCCAAGGTCGGCGAGCGGCTGGAGCGCGTGTTCGGACACATGGAGTCCGAGATCGGCGTGCTGCAGGTGGAGAAGCGCATCCGCAACCGCGTGAAGCGGCAGATGGAGAAGACGCAGCGCGAGTACTACCTGAACGAGCAGCTGAAGGCGATTCAGAAGGAACTCGGCGAGGGCGAGGACGGCAAGGACGAGACCGCCGAGCTCGAAGCCAAGATCAAGAAGACCAAGTTCACCAAGGAAGCCCGCGAGAAGGTCATGGCCGAGCTGAAGAAGCTCAAGACCATGAGCCCGATGAGCGCCGAGGCGACGGTGGTGCGCAACTACCTGGATTGGATGCTGTCCATCCCCTGGAAGAAGCGCAGCAAGGTCAGCAACGACGTGGTCGCCGCCGAAAAGGTGCTGGAAGCCGATCACTACGGGATGGAGAAGGTCAAGGAGCGCATCCTTGAGTACCTCGCCGTGCAGTCGCGCAGCCAGAAGGTGAAGGGTCCGATCCTGTGCCTCGTCGGCCCGCCCGGCGTCGGCAAGACCTCGCTCGGCAAGTCCATCGCGCGCGCCACGGGCCGCAACTTCGTCCGCATGTCGCTCGGCGGCGTGCGGGACGAGGCGGAGATCCGCGGCCATCGCCGGACCTATATCGGCTCCATGCCCGGCAAGGTCGTGCAGGGGATGAAGAAGGCGAAGACGTCCAACCCGCTGTTCCTGCTCGATGAAATCGACAAGCTCGGCGCCGACTGGCGGGGCGACCCGTCCTCGGCCCTGCTCGAGGTGCTGGACCCCGAACAGAACTCCACCTTCAACGATCACTATCTGGAAGTGGATTACGATCTGTCCGACGTGATGTTCGTCACCACGGCCAACAGCCTGCGCATGCCGCAGCCGCTGATGGACCGGATGGAGATCATCCGCATCGCCGGCTACACCGAGGACGAGAAGGTCGAGATCGCCAAGCGCCATCTGATCGCCAAGCAGTCGGAGGCCCACGCGCTGAAGAAGGACGAGTGGACGATCACTGACGAGGCCCTGCACGACCTGATCCGCTACTACACCCGTGAAGCTGGGGTGCGGAACCTGGAGCGGGAGATCGCCAACCTCGCCCGCAAGGCGGTGAAGGAGATCGTCACCACCAAGGCCAAGAAACTGGCGATCACGTCGAAGAACCTCGACAAATACGCCGGTGTCCGCAAGTTCCGCTACGGCGAGACGGAGGACGAGGACATGGTCGGTGTCGTCACCGGCCTGGCCTGGACCGAGGTAGGCGGCGAGATCCTGACCATCGAGAGCGTGCTGCTGCCCGGCAAGGGCAGCGTCAAGAGCACCGGCAAGCTCGGTGAGGTCATGCAGGAGAGCGTGTCGGCGGCGTTGAGCTATGTCCGCTCCCGCTCGATCAGCTTCGGGATCAAGCCGACCCTGTTCGAGAAGCGCGACATCCACGTGCACGTGCCGGAGGGGGCGACCCCGAAGGACGGCCCGTCCGCCGGCGTGGCCATGGCGGTTTCCATGGTCAGCGTGCTCACTGGCATTCCCGTGCGCCGGGATGTGGCGATGACCGGCGAAGTGACGCTGCGCGGCCGGGTGTTGCCGATCGGCGGGCTGAAGGAGAAGCTGCTCGCCGCCTTGCGGGCAGGGATCACCACCGTGTTCATCCCGAAGGAAAACGAGAAGGACCTGGTGGAAATCCCGGATAACGTGAAAAAGAACCTGAAGATCATCCCGGTCGCCGATGTCGACCAGGTGATCGCGCAGGCTCTGGCACGCAAGCCCGAGGCGATCGAGTGGGTGGAGCCGCCCGAGCCCGTAGCGGCCGCCACCAGCGAAGCGGCGGGGGCCTCCCTGCCGCATTAGGTCCGACGAACGCGCATCGACCCGCCGGCTCACCCCGGCGGGTCGTTTTTTGCGCGCAAGAATTTGGCGGTTTTCCCTGGAAAACCGCGCGGGTTACGTTGACGTGACGGAAACCTCGCCTCTAGTGTCTGCCGCGTGTCCCGGCCGATTCGTGCCGGTGTTCAATATCTATCCCCCCTGTAGGAGTACGACTTCGTGAACAAGATGGATCTGATTGCCAGCGTCGCCGAGCAGGCCGACGTCACCCGCGCCAAGGCAGCGGAGGTAGTCGATGCCGTGTTCGGGGCGATCGAAGCCGCACTCAAGAGCGGAGAAGAGGTTCGCCTGGTCGGTTTCGGCACTTTCGCCACCGCGAAGCGGGAAGCGACCACCGGCCGCAATCCGCGCACCGGCGAGGAAATTCAGATCGCCGCGTCGACCAATGTCCGCTTCAAGGCCGGCAAGGGCCTGAAGGACGCCGTCAACTAAGCCGGCCAGCGCTTTCAGCGTCTGCAGGAGCCGCCCGGGGAGCGCATCCCTGGGCGGCTCTTTGCTTTTGCGCCGCACCGGTATAATGCGCAGCTATCGCCGGTGCGCATGGCTGGTGCGGGCGGTTAGCTCAGTTGGTAGAGCGCCTGCTTTACACGCAGGATGTCGGCGGTTCGAGCCCGTCACCGCCCATACCTCCAGCCGATTCGCATCCCCGATCTTCCCCGATTCTCCGGCCTTCTTCCCCGGCCGGACCGGGGAATACGGGCGGAATCGGGGCGGAATCAGGCCGGGGCGAGAGGGTCGCCCGAATGTCCCGGCGATGTTTGTTTTCGTGCCTTGACGCCGCTGCAATGCCAGCCTAAACGCTGCGCCCTGCCTGCCGCTGCGGGAGTAGCTCAGTTGGTTAGAGCGCCGGCCTGTCACGCCGGAGGTCGCGGGTTCGAGCCCCGTCTCTCGCGCCAGCAGCGCAGCAGGTTTCCCCATTTTTCCGCATATGGCGTTTCCCCTTCCAGCAGGGGGAAACGCCATTTGTATTCGCGCTGGCGGTCGGAGGGGGAGGTGTCTAAGGTCGTGCTGCAACGCACACTTGGCGGACACGATCAGGTCATGTATGGCCTTCTCCGGCACCTGGTCACCGGGTGTTTGCCTTAGACGGACCGGAAAGAAGATACCCCGATGCTCACCGAATATCTGCCGATCCTGGTGTTCATGGTCATCGCCGGCGTGATCGCCCTGGCGATGGTGGGTGGCTCGCTGGTCGCGGCGCGACAGAAGCCCTACGCCGAAAAGCTGTCGGCCTATGAATGCGGGTTCGAGGCGTTCGACGACGCCCGCCGACGCTTCGACGTGCGGTTCTACCTGGTCGCCATCCTGTTCATCATCTTCGACCTCGAAGTCGCCTTCCTGTTCCCCTGGGCCGTCAGCCTGTCGCAGATCGGCCTGTTCGGGTTCCTGTCGATGGTCGGCTTTCTCGCCGTGCTGACCGTCGGCTTCGTATACGAATGGTGCAAAGGCGCGCTGGAGTGGGAGTAGCCGATATGAGCGCACCGACAGGCATCGCCTGGAACGGCCGTGAACTGCCCCCGGGGCCCGGCCAGGACGCGGTGATCAAGGGCATCACCGGAGAGATCGCCGACAAGGGCTTCATCGTCGCCAATCTGGACAAGGTGGTGAACTGGGCCCGCACCGGCAGCCTGTGGCCGATGACCTTCGGTCTGGCCTGCTGCGCGGTGGAGATGATCCACGCATACATGCCCCGCTACGACCTCGATCGCATGGGCGTCATCCCGCGCGCCTCGCCGCGCCAGTCGGACGTGATGATCGTCGCGGGAACGCTGACCAACAAGATGGCGCCGGCGCTGCGCAAGGTCTACGACCAGATGCCGGAGCCCCGCTGGGTGATCAGCATGGGCAGCTGCGCCAATGGCGGCGGCTACTACCATTATTCCTACTCAGTGGTGCGCGGCTGCGACCGCGTGGTGCCGGTAGATATCTATGTCCCTGGCTGTCCGCCGACGGCCGAAGCGCTGGTCTATGGCATCATGCAACTGCAAAAGAAGATCCGCCGCACCGGGACCATCCTCCGTGGCTGACGAACCCGCCGCCGCGCCCGAAGCGCCGCCGCCCCCGCCGCCGACCCCGGCCGAAATCCTCGCCGCTGCCGTCGCCACCCTGCCGGGGGTGACCTCCACCTCGGTCGAAAAGGGGGAGGTCGTCGCCCTGGCCCGTCGCGACGAGCTGCTTGGCCTGATGGCAACCCTCTGTGACGATCCCCGCTTCGTATTCGAGCAGATGATGGACATCTGCGGCGTGGACTGGCCGCAGCGGGCCGAACGTTTTGACGTGGTCTACAACCTCCTCTCGGTCTCGCTGAACCAGCGGCTGCGCGTCATCGTCACCACCGACGAGCAGGCCCCCGTGCCGTCCGTGCACGGCATCTGGCCGGTCGCCACCTGGTGGGAGCGCGAGGCCTGGGACCTGTTCGGCATCGTGTTCTCCGGCCAGCCCGATCTCCGCCGCATCCTCACTGATTACGGCTTCGAGGGGCATCCCTTGCGCAAGGATTTCCCGCTGACCGGCTATGTCGAAGTCCGCTATGACGAGGACCGCAAGGCGGTGGTCTACGAGAAGGTCAAGCTGACCCAGGATTTCCGCAATTTCGATTTCGTCTCCCCGTGGGAAGCGATGACCACCCTGCCGGGCGACGAGAAGGTGCATGTCGAGCGTGCGGAAGAGGCGAAGGCCCAGGGGAACACCCAGGGGAACACCGGGGGGTTGACCAGATGAGCCAGAGCGACGCCCCTATCCAGGCCGCGCCGAGCCCCGCCGAGCTCGCCGCCAAGACCACCCGCACGGTCGAGATCGACACCCATTCGATCAATTTCGGCCCGCAGCATCCCGCCGCCCACGGCGTGCTGCGCCTGATCCTGGAGATGGACGGCGAGGTGGTGGAGCGCGCCGATCCGCATATCGGCCTGTTGCATCGCGGCACCGAGAAGCTGATCGAGTACAAGAGCTACATCCAGGCGGTGCCGTATTTCGACCGGCTCGATTACGTCTCGCCGATGTGCCAGGAGCACGCCTTCGCCCTGGCAGTGGAGAAGCTGCTCGGCATCACGCCGCCCGATCGCGGCCAGTGGATCCGCACCCTGTTCGCGGAGATCACGCGGATCCTGAACCACCTGCTGAACCTGACCACCTACGCGCTCGACGTCGGCGCCATCACCCCGAGCCTGTGGGGCTTCGAGGAGCGGGAAAAGCTCATGGAATTCCATGAAGCCGCTTCCGGCGCCCGGCTGCATGCCAATTACTTCCGTCCCGGCGGCGTGGCCAAGGATCTGCCGGCGGGCCTCGAGGACAGGATCGCCGAGTGGGCGGAAACCTTCCCGAAATTCATGGACGAGCTGGAAGGCCTGCTGACCTCCAACCGCATCTGGAAGCAGCGCACGGTCGATATCGGCGTGCTGACCGCCGAGGAGGCTTTGGCCTGGGGCTTCACCGGCCCCTGCCTGCGCGCCTCCGGCGTGCCGTGGGATCTGCGCCGGGCGCAGCCCTATGACAAATACGCCGAGGTGCAGTTCGACATCGCGGTCGGGCGCAACGGCGATTGCTATGACCGCTATCTGATGCGCATCGCCGAAGTTCGGGAAAGCGTGAAGATCATCAAGCAGTGCCTGGCGAAGATGAAGCCGGGCCCGGTGAAGGTGCAGGACCGCAAGTTCTCGCCGCCCACGCGCGCCGAGATGAAACGGTCGATGGAAGCGCTGATCCATCACTTCAAGCTCTATACCGAAGGCTATCACGTGCCCGCCGGCGCCACCTACACGGCGGTGGAAAGCCCGAAGGGCGAGTTCGGCGTGTATCTGGTTGCCGACGGAACCAACCGCCCCTATCGCTGCAAGATCCGCGCGACCGGCTTTGCCCATCTGCAGGCGACCGAAACGATGGCCCGGCGCCACATGCTGGCCGACGCGGTGGCGATCATCGGATCGCTTGACATCGTGTTCGGCGAGATCGACAGGTAGTCATGACTGAAACCAACCCCGTTGAACCGACCGAATTCAGCTTCGACGCCGAAAGCGACGCGGCGATCGCGACGCATCTGAAGAAATATCCGCCCGGCAAGCAGGCCAGTGGCGTGCTGCCGTTGCTGGATATCGCGCAGAGGCAGATGAAGCGTATCACCGGCAGCGCCTGGATCCCCCGCGTGGCGATGGACGAGATCGCGCGCCGGCTCGATATGGCGCCGATCCGCGTCTATGAGGTCGCGACCTTCTATTTCATGTTCAACACCCGGCCGGTCGGCACCTGGCATCTGCAGCTCTGCACGACAACGCCGTGCTGGCTGCGCGGTTCCGACGACGTGGTCGCCGCCTGCCGCAAGTTCACGGGCATCCAGGGCTGGGGCGAAACCAGCGCCGACGGGCTGTTCACCATGACCGAGGTCGAATGCGTCGGCGCCTGCGTCAACGCGCCGGTGCTGCAGGTGAACGATGATTTCTACGAGGACATGGACGCGGCCTCGACCGTGGAACTGCTGGAAGCGCTCAAGCGCGGCACGCAGCCGCCGGTCGGCTCGGTCAAGGGCCGTCAGGCGTCCGCCCCCGAAGGCGGTCCGCAGACGCTGACCACGCTCGAATTTCCCGCTCGCGGAGAGTGATGCGATGCTCGATGACAAGGACCGCATCTTCACCAACCTGTATGGCCTGCATGACTGGGGCCTGAAGGGCGCGCGGGCGCGCGGCGACTGGGTCGGCACGGCGGGGATCCTGGCGCGCGGGCGCGACGCGATCGTCGACGAGATGAAGGCCTCCGGCCTGCGCGGCCGCGGCGGCGCGGGTTTCCCCACGGGCCTGAAATGGTCCTTCATGCCCAAGACCTCGGACGGCCGGCCGCATTACCTCGTGGTCAACGCCGACGAGTCGGAGCCCGGCACCTGCAAGGACCGCGACATCATCCGCCACGATCCGCACAAGCTGATCGAGGGCTGCCTGATCGCCTCCTTCGCGATGGGCGCCAACGCCGCCTACATCTACATCCGCGGCGAATTCTATAACGAGGCGCTGCATCTTCAGGCGGCGATCGACCAGGCCTACGAGGCCGGGCTGATCGGCAAGAACGCCTGCGGCTCCGGTTATGATTTCGACTGCTACCTGCATCGCGGCGCGGGTGCCTATATCTGCGGCGAGGAAACCGCGCTGCTGGAAAGCCTGGAAGGCAAGAAGGGCATGCCGCGGCTGAAGCCGCCGTTCCCCGCTGCGGTAGGCCTGTACGGCTGCCCGACCACAGTGAACAATGTCGAGTTCGATCGCGGTCGCGCCGACCATCCTGCGCCGCGGCGCGGCCTGGTTTTCCGGTCTCGGACGGCCCGGCAATACCGGCACCAAGGTGTTCTGCATCTCCGGCCACGTGAACAAGCCCTGCAACGTGGAAGAGGAACTCGGCATTCCCATGCGCGAGCTGATCGACCGCTATGCTGGCGGCGTGCGCGGCGGCTGGGACAATCTGCTGGCGGTGATCCCCGGCGGGTCTTCGGTGCCGCTGCTGCCGAAGGCGATGTGCGACGACATGCTGATGGATTTCGACAGCCTGCGCGCCGCGCGAAGCGGCCTCGGCACCGCCGCGGTCATCGTGATGGACAAGTCGACCGACCTGATCAAGGCGATCGCGCGGCTGTCGCAATTCTACAAGCATGAGAGCTGCGGCCAGTGCACGCCGTGCCGGGAAGGCACCGGCTGGATGATGCGGGTGATGAACCGCATGGTGCAGGGTAGGGCCGAATTGGACGAGATCGACACGCTGGAGCAGGTCACGAAGCAGGTCGAGGGCCACACGATCTGTGCGCTCGGCGATGCTGCTGCCTGGCCGATCCAGGGGCTGATCCGCCATTTCCGTCCGGTGATCGAGGAACGTATTGCCGCCTACAAGGCCGGACGGGCGCCGGTCACGCAAATGGCGGCGGAGTAAGTCATGGCCAAAGTCACCGTCGACGGCATCGAGGTCGAAGTTCCGAACGGCTCCGCCGTGATCCAGGCCTGCGAGGCCGCCGGCGTCGAGATACCGCGCTTCTGCTATCACGAACGCCTCTCGGTCGCCGGCAATTGCCGCATGTGCCTGGTGGAGATCGAGAAGGCGCCGCCCAAGCCGCATGCCTCCTGCGCCTTCCCGGTGGCCGACGGGATGGTCGTGCACACCGACAGCCCGATGGTGCGCAAGGCGCGCCGGGGCGTCATGGAATTCCTGCTGATCAACCATCCGCTGGACTGCCCGATCTGCGACCAGGGCGGCGAGTGCGACCTGCAGGACCAGGCCGTGGCCTACGGCATGGACCATTCGCGCTATGCCGAGAACAAGCGCGCGGTGAAGGACAAGGAACTCGGCCCGCTGGTCAAGACCGTGATGACCCGCTGCATCCACTGCACGCGCTGCATCCGCTTCGCCACCGAGATCGCCGGAGTGCCCGATCTCGGTGCCACCGGCCGAGGCGAGACGATGGAAGTGGGCACCTATGTCGAAAAGGCCCTCGGTTCGGAGCTGTCCGGCAACCTGATCGATATCTGTCCGGTCGGCGCGCTGACCTCCAAGCCCTACGCCTTCACCGCCCGGCCCTGGGAATTGAAGAAGACCGACAGCGTCGATGTGCTGGACGCGGTCGGCGCCAATATTCGCGTCGACACCCGCGGCCCTGAGGTTCTGCGCATCCTGCCGCGGCTCAATGAAGACGTGAACGAGGAGTGGCTCGGCGACAAGTCGCGCTTCGCCATCGATGGCCTGCGTCGTCGCCGGCTCGACAAGCCCTGGGTCCGGCGCGACGGCAAGCTGCACCCGGCGAGCTGGGACGAGGCATTCGCCGCCATCGCCGCCCGGCTGAAGGGCGTGGCCGGGGACCGCATCGGCGCCATCGCCGGCGATCTCTGCGACGCCGAGAGCATGCTGGCGCTGAAGGATCTGATGGGCGCGCTCGGCTCCATCAACCTCGACTGCCGGCAGAAGGGTGAAAAGCTCGATCCCTCGCGACGGGATTTCTACCTGTTCAACACCGGGATCGCCGGGATCGAGGACGCGGACGCGATCCTGATCATCGGCTCCAACCCGCGTCACGAGGCGCCGTTGCTGAATGCGCGCATTCGCAAGCGCTTCGTCGCCGCGAACATTCCGATCGGCGTGATCGGCACGGCCTCCGATCTCACCTATCGCACCCAGCATCTGGGCGACGGGCCGGCGGTGTTGAAGGCGCTGCTGGATGGCAACCATCCGTTCGCCGAGGTGCTGAAAGCCGCGGTCAAACCGATGATCATCGTCGGCCAGGGTGCTCTGGCGCGTCCGGACGGCGCAGCGGTGCTGGATGGGGCCTGGACGCTGGCCGCGCGCTGCGGTGCGCTCGGCGCCGAATGGCATGGCTTCAACGTGTTGCACACCGCGGCCGCGCGGGTCGGCGCGCTGGATCTCGGCTTCGTGCCGGGCACCGGCGGCAAAGACCTGGCCGGAATGATGGGCGGTGGCGTGGATGTGCTGTGGCTGCTGGGGGCCGACGAGTTCGACACCGCGCGGATCGGCACCGGCACCTTCGTCGTCTACCAGGGCCACCACGGCGATGCCGGCGCAGCGCGGGCGGACGTGATCCTGCCGGGTGCGGCCTATACCGAAAAGCACGGTACCTATGTGAACACCGAGGGCAGGGTGCAGCGCGGTACGCTCGCCACCTTCGCGCCCGGCGATGCGCGCGAAGACTGGACCATCCTGCGGGCCTTCAGTGCGGTGATCGGCAAGACCCTGCCATATGACACCCTGGGCGCGCTGCGGGCGCGGCTGGAAAGCGTGAACCCGGTGTTCGCGCGGATCGACTTCCTGCCGCGTTTTCCCTGCACCGACCTAGCTGGTCCGGGCCGCGCGCCCGGTGCCATGACCGAGGCGCCGTTCGTCGACCCGATCGCCGACTACTACCGGACCGATCCGATCAGCCGGGCCAGCCCGACCATGGCGGAATGCAGCGCCACCTACGTGCCCGCGACCAGACTGGCGGCGGAGTGAGATCATGATGGCCTTCTTCGCTACGCCCCTGGGGCACCTGGTCATCGTTGTTGCGCAGGCATTGGCGCTGCTGGTGCCGCTGCTGATCGGCGTCGCCTTCCTGACCCTGGCCGAGCGCAAGGTGCTCGCCGCCATCCAGCTGCGCCGCGGACCCAACGTGGTGGGACCGTTCGGGCTGATGCAGCCCTTCGCCGACGCGCTGAAGATGATCATGAAGGAAACGATCATCCCTTCCGGCGCCAATCGCGGGCTGTTCCTGCTGGCGCCGATGCTGACCTTCGCGCTGGCCATGGTCGCCTGGGCGGTCATCCCCGTGAACGACGGCTGGGCGATCGCCGACATCAATGTGGGCGTGCTCTATCTGTTCGCGATCAGCTCGCTCGGCGTCTACGGCATCATCATCGCGGGCTGGGCCAGCAACTCGAAATACCCGTTCCTCGGCGCCATGCGCTCGGCGGCGCAGATGGTCAGCTACGAGGTTTCGATGGGTTTTGTCATCGTCACCGTGCTGATCTGCGCCGGCAGCCTGAACCTGACGGATGTGGTCCAGGCGCAGGGCCATTACTGGTTCGGGTTCATCCCGGCCTGGTACTGCATCCCTCTGTTTCCCATGTTCATCGTCTTCTTCATCTCGGCACTGGCGGAGACGAATTGTTCGCCGTTCGACTTGCCGGAAGGCGAGAGCGAGATCGTTGCCGGCTTCTTCGTCGAATACAGCTCGATGTCGTTCGCGCTGTTCTTTCTCGGCGAATACGCCAACATGATCCTGATGTCGGCGATGACCTCGATCCTGTTTCTGGGGGGCTGGCTGCCGCTGCTTCCGTTCGCGCCATTCACCTGGATTCCGGGCCCGATCTGGTTCATCGCCAAGATCTGCTTCCTGCTGTTTGTCTTCATCTGGATCCGCGGCACGTTCCCGCGCTACCGCTACGACCAGCTGATGCGCCTGGGCTGGAAGGTATTTCTGCCATTCTCGCTACTCTGGCTGGTGCTGACCGCCGGCGTGCTGATGGCCTTCGGCTGGCTGCCCCATGGCGCCTGAACCATTCTTCGAACAAGGAGCCTGATCCGTGGCATTCCTGGACCGCACCGCGCGCGGCATGCTGCTAGGAGAGCTGGTCTCCGGCATGGCGCTGACGCTGAGATATTTCTTCCGCCCGAAGGTGACGATTAACTACCCGTACGAGAAGGGGCCGATCAGTCCGCGCTTCAAGGGCGAGCACGCGCTGCGCCGCTATCCCAACGGCGAGGAACGCTGCATCGCCTGCAAATTGTGCGAGGCGGTGTGCCCGGCGCAGGCGATCACTATCGAGGCCGAGCCGCGCGAGGACGGATCGCGGCGCACCACGCGCTACGACATCGACATGACCAAGTGCATCTATTGCGGCCTCTGCGAGGAAGCCTGCCCGGTGGACGCGATCGTGGAAGGGCCGAACTTCGAGTTCGCCACCGAGACCCGCGAAGAGCTGATGTACAACAAGGACAAGCTGCTGGAGAACGGCGACCGGTGGGAACCGGAGCTGGCCCGCCGGCTCGAACTGGACGCGCCCTACAGATGATCGCCGCAATCGCCTTTTATGTGTTCGCCACGATCCTGCTGGTGTCCGCCGCAATGGTGGTGACCGCGCGCAATCCGGTCCACTCCGTGCTGTTCCTGATCCTGGCCTTCTTCAACGCCGCAGCCCTGTTTCTGATCGCGGGGGCCGAGTTCCTGGCGATGATCCTGGTCATCGTCTACGTGGGCGCGGTCGCGGTGCTGTTCCTGTTCGTGGTCATGATGCTGGACGTGGACTTCGTCGCCATGCGCGAAGGCTTCCAGCGCTATCTGCCGGTCGGCCTGGCGGTGGTCACGGTGCTGTTCGCCGAGCTGATCTTCGTGCTCGGTGGCTGGAAGTTCGCCCCGGCGGCGATGTCGACCCGGCTTTCCACCGTGCCCGCCGGCGTCAGCAACACCGCAGCCCTCGGACGACTGATCTATACGGACTACATCTTCCTGTTCCAGACCGCGGGGCTGGTGCTGCTGGTGGCGATGATCGGCGCGATCGTGCTGACGCTGCGCGAACGCAAGACCTCCCGCCATCAGATCATCCGCATGCAGAACGAGCGGCGGGTGGAAGACACGCTGGAAATGGTGGACGTGGCGATCGGCGCCGGCGTCGGCACGCTCGGGATCTATCGCCCGAAGGTGGTCGAGCCGGAGGCCGAAGCTGAACACGCGGAGGCCGGCCATCACGGCGCCCCCGGCCATGCGGGCGCGCATCACATGCCGGGAGACACGCTGATCATGGGCGCAATGCTGACCATCGGCCTTGGCCATTACCTGACCGTCAGCGCCATCATGCTGGTGCTCGGAATCTTCGGCATCTTCCTGAACCGGAAGAACGTCATCGTCATCATGATGTCGATCGAGCTGATCCTGCTGGCGGTCAACCTGAACCTCGTCGCCTTCTCCTCGGTGCTGAACGATCTCGCCGGCCAGGTGATGGCGATGTTCGTGCTGACCGTGGCCGCCGCCGAGGCGGCGATCGGCCTGGCCATCGTGGTGATCTATTTCCGCAATCGCGGCTCGATCGAGGTCGAGGACGTGACACTGATGAAGGGCTGAAATGACGCTAACTTCCGAGGCCCCTCCGTTCATCTACGCCATCGCGGTGCTGGCGCCGCTGGCGGGCGCGTCGATCGCCGGCCTGCTGGGCCGCGCCATTGGCGACCGCGCCGCGCAGGCGGTGTCGATCCTGTGCATGATCGTCGCCGCGATCTGCGGCGCGCTGGCGTTCTTCCCCTTGGCGATGGACGCCGCCCATCCCGGTACGCTGCTGCTCGGCACCTGGGTCGATGTCGGCCGGTTCCACGTCACCTGGGCGCTGCGCTACGACACGCTGTCGGCGGTCATGGTGGCGATGGTCACCTTCGTCTCCACGCTGATCCATATCTACAGCGTCGGCTACATGGGCCACGACAGCTATCCGCGCTATCGCTTCTTCAGCTATCTCAGCCTGTTCAGCTTCTCCATGCTGATGCTGGTGACGGCCGACAACCTGCTGCAGCTGTTCTTCGGCTGGGAAGGCGTCGGGCTGTGCTCCTATCTGCTGATCGGCTACTGGTACGATCGCCCCAGCGCCTGTGCGGCCGCAATCAAGGCGTTCCTGGTCAACCGCATCGCCGACGTCGCCTTCGCCGTGGGCGTCGCGCTGGTGTTCGTGAAATTCGGCTCGATCGAATTCTCCACGATCTTCGCTTCCATCGCCCAGCACCAGGGCGACATGTACCATATCTTCGGCGGCGATTACCGCGCCTTCGAGGTGATCGGCATCCTGCTGTTCATCGGTGCCTGCGGTAAATCGGCGCAGATCGGCCTGCATGTCTGGCTGCCGGACGCGATGGAAGGCCCGACGCCGGTCTCCGCGCTGATCCATGCCGCGACCATGGTGACGGCCGGGGTGTTCCTGATGGCGCGGATGTCGCCGCTGCTGGAGTTCGCCCCGACCACGCTGGCCGTTGTTACCGTCATCGGCGCCTCCACCGCGCTGTTCGCGGCCACGGTGGGCTGCGCGCAGAACGACATCAAGCGGGTGATCGCCTATTCCACCTGCTCCCAGCTGGGCTACATGTTCGCGGCCGCCGGCGTCGGCGCCTACCAGGCATCCATCTTCCACCTGATCACGCATGCCTTCTTCAAGGCGCTGCTGTTCCTCTGCGCCGGCTCGGTGATCCACGCGATGTCGGACGAGCAGGACATGCGCAAGATGGGCGGCCTGGCGAAGCTGATCCCGGCCACCTGCATCCTGATGTGGATCGGCAACCTGGCGCTGGCCGGCATCCCGCCGCTGGCCGGGTCCTATTCCAAGGACGCGATCATCTCCGCCACATACGCCGCGCATTCCGGTGTCGGCATGTATGCCTTCATCTGCACGGTGGCGGCGGCGTTCCTGACCGCCTTCTATTCCTGGCGCCTGCTGTTCATGACCTTCCACGGCAAGAGCCGCGCCGACCACCACGTCCTCTCGCATGTGCATGAAAGCCCGTTCGTGATGATCGGACCGCTGATTCTGCTCTCGGTCGGCGCGATCTTTGGCGGCATGGCGTTGAACGGCTGGTTCATCGGCGAGGAGTGGCGCGAGTTCTGGCAGGGCGCGATCTTCAACCGCCCCGGCAACGACATCATCGCGGAGCTGGAGCATGTGCCGCACTGGGTGGAGGCGCTGCCGCTGGTGATGGGCGTGGCCGGCATCGCCCTGGCGTTCGTGATGTACATCCTCGCGCCCGGGATTCCGGCCAGGCTCGCCGGCATGTTCGGCGGCGTGTACCGCTTCCTGCTGAACAAATGGTATTTCGACGAGCTGTACGACGCGATCTTCGTGCAGCCGGCGATACGCCTTGCCCGCGTGCTGTGGCAGGTCGGTGATGCCCGCATCATCGACGGCATGCCGAACGGCGTCGCCAGCCTGGCGGTCGGTTCCGCGCGGCAAGCGGTGAAGCTGCAGACCGGGTCGCTGGCCGCCTATGCCTTCTCGATGCTGATCGGCGTGGTTGTGCTGGTCAGCGTATTCCTGCTGTTCCGGTGACGGGTGCTAACATGAACGTGGCCGGCTTTCCGCTGCTCTCCCTGATCACCTTCCTGCCGCTTATCGGCGGGCTGATCATCATGACCATCCGTGGCGAGGAGGCGGTGGTCGCTTCCAACGCCCGCTGGGCCGCGCTCTGGACCAGCCTGATCGTGTTCTTCGTCTCGCTGGTGCTGTGGGTGAAGTTCGACCCGCAGGAGGGCGGCTTCCAGTTCGTCGAAAGCGTCAGTTGGCTGCCGGAATACGGCGTCGGCTACAAGATGGGCGTGGACGGCATCTCCGTGCTGTTCGTGCTGCTGTCCACGGCGCTGACGCCGATCTGCATCCTGGCGAGCTGGGAATCGATCCAGACGAAGGTGCGGGAGTTCATGCTCTCGTTCCTGATCCTGGAAACGATGATGGTCGGCATGTTCTGCGCGCTCGACTTCGTCGTGTTCTATATGTTCTTCGAGGCCGTGCTGATCCCGATGTATCTGATCATCGGCGTCTGGGGCCACGGCAACCGGGTCTACGCCGCATTTGAGACTTCAGAAGGCAGGCATCACCAGCCCGGCAGCCTGGGCCGCAGCCCAAGTAACTCCCACCGGCGGCGCGACATCCACCGCCACCGACGGCTTCGACCCACGCCCCGCCGTAGTGCTGATGAAAGGCAAGAACAACCCAACCTTCCTCATCTCCTGGCGCAGCCAGCGCGACCTCGCCAGCTCGCTGGGATGGAAATGCACTCTGATGATCTGGGGCGGCCCCGCCCTAGCTCTGCTCAGCCTCTACCTCCTGCTAGCCATAACCCACATGCTCTAAGAGATTTCTTGTCATTCCGAGCGCAGCGAGGAACAATAAGCAACCCTTGTCATTCCAAGCGAAGCGAGGAATCTGCTTTCAGCGTCCATCTCCTCCACGCCAACCACAATCACCCACGCCTCAACCCGGCGCAGCCCAGAAGCCGTCAGAACCGCGAACCCGCACCCATAGGGCCCGCACCAAGCCTCTAACCGCGACCCGCCAACCACCCCAACCCGCTCTAGTACAATGGCCCCTGTGAGTAACGCCGTTCGGATCGGCATCCTCGGCGACTTCAATCCTGAATTCCGTTCCCATCACGCCACCAAGATTCGCTGCAGCACGCCGCCCACAAGCTCGATTTGAAACTCGAATCCGCCTGGATTCCGACCCCTTCGCTAACCTCCGCCGGCGCGGACACTTCTCGATTCCTTCGACGGCCTCTGGGCCTCGCCGGGCAGCCCCTACAAAAGCTTCGACGGCATGCTCAAAGGCATCGAGTTCGCCCGCGTCCACGACTGGCCTTTTCTGGCCACCTGCGGCGGCTTCCAGTACGCGCTAATCGAGTTCGCCCGCAATGTGCTCGGCATCCCTGACGCCACCACCGCCGAAAAAGACTCCGAATCGCAAAAACATCGTCATCTATCCCGTAGCCTGCGCCGTTCCCAACCGCAAAGGCGACGCCCCGAAACTCTCCGGAAAAGTCCGAGATCCGCCTCCGTCCCGGCTCCTACCTGCATCGTTTTATGGCAAGGAAAAGAAGTCGTAACCGAAGAATTCTTCTGCAACTTCGAAGTGAATCCCGAGTACGAATGGATGACCATGGAAGCGGGATTTCCAGTCGTAGCCCGCGGCTCCAAGGACGAAATCCGCGCCATCGAGTCGCCCACTCACCGCTTCTTCATCGCAACTCTGTTCCAGCCGCAACTTTCATCCACCGAGAAAAATCCGCACCCTGTTGTCTTAGCCTTCGTGCAAGCCGCAGCCGACTGGGGCCGCAAAAAACTAGACGACAGCGTCCTCGAATAATCCGTGTAGAGCGGACGCCCCCGTCCGCTGCTTTTGACTTTGATTCTGACGTCGACTGTCGATGCTATTGTCAAAGTAATTAACTGCGAGTGCCGTTCTCATTCGCTCTACCCTGTGTTCCCCCGTGTCCTCTGTGTTAGGGATCTTTTCCACAGTTACCAAAGTCTCCCCATCGCCACGCTCTAGCCGCAGCACCATACGCATCTGGAGCCCCCGTAACTCTCTAGCTAGACTTCCTCCAGCCAGACAGAACGACGCAGAACGCCAGCCCTTCCCCCTTTTGAGCCATAGCCGCGCTTGGCGCGCAGCGAGGAGCCAAACCTGATATGCAGTGGATCAACTCGTTCCGCATGTCGTTCACCACTCTGGTCAGCTATATTCCCATCATCGCGACCATCGTCACCTGTTTCTTCAGCGTAATCCTCGTCCGCGCCACCCTTCGTTACGTGGAGGCAACCGACAAAGGCCTGGCCCTTGCCCGCGAAGAATTCGAGCGCGAATGGTCGCCCGATCTGCACATCAAGCTCGAGCGCGTATCGAGCACCGAGGCCAACGTCATCGTCACCAACCTGGCCAAGAGTTCCGTCCTGCTGCAGTTGCTGCAACTGCGCAAGATCTCGCACGCCGTTCCCTTCGAGCGCTGCCGCCTCAACGACCCCTTGGTCGGAGGCCTGACCTGGAACCAGGAAATGGGCAAGCGCATCCTCGCCTGCACCGGAAAAGAATTCGAAGGCCCCATCGCCGCCTGCATGACGTTTTATTGTTCCGGACGAATGTTCCGCACCGATTGGTTTCGCTCCCACATCCAGGTACGCGATGGCCGCATCGTCAGCCTCGAACCCAGCAACATGCCAGCCCGCCGCGTGCGCGTGATCGACCGCAAGGGCCCGGAGCGCCGCCGCGACTTCGTCCAGGACGTCACCGCCGACGCAGCCCCCAATCAACCCGAACAAAAGCCGGAGGAAAACTTCTTCGTAACCGGCGCCTGAACCGAAGGACGAGAGTGGACCAGGCCTTCCAGATGGGAGTCAGAGGGTGGAGCAGGCCTTACAGGCCTGCGTTATAGCAGCGCGACTCTGAATCGGGCTTCAGCCCCTGAGGCACCTAACCGGGAGCAAAATGCCGATAACCCGCGTTAAGAATCACTAATAACAATAACCTTCGCCTCAACTAAAGCTTCTCACGACATCGCCGATGTTCCCCACATGGTGAACCCAATTAGCTCCAACATCAGCCATGCCAGCGAAGCCGCCAAACCGGCCGCACCCAAACCTCAGCCGACGCAACAGAAAACACTCCGCAACCCTCAGACACCGTCACGCTGAAAAGCACCCAGAGTGCGGGCGACGTCGATCACGACGGCGATAGTCACTAACCACTCCAATCTAATCTCCAGAAACTTGAGCCAAAGAAAAATGGAGTGACGGATCCTCCGTCACTCCATTTTTTTAAAAGCGATTCGACGCTCTACGTCTTCACAAACCGCAGTGCCGCCGAATTCATGCAATACCTCAACCCCGTCGGCTGCGGACCATCATCGAACACATGCCCCAGGTGCGCGTCGCATTCCGTGCATGCAATCGCTGTCCGGTCCATCCCAATGCTCGTGTCGCGTATCTCCCGAACATTCTCCTGCGCGATCGGCGCCCAGAAGCTCGGCCACCCGGTTCCAGAATCAAACTTCGTCGCTGAGCTGAACAGCGCATTATCGCAGCAGATGCAGCGAAAAATCCCCCTGTCGTGCAGATTCCAATACTTCCCGGTGTAGGCAATTTCCGTATCGGCGTGCCGCGTGATCTCAAATGCTCCCGGCGAAAGCAGTTGCCGCCACTCTTCCTCCGACTTCACCACCTTGGCAATCTTCGCCTTTCCCAGCCGCTTGCCGTCATCGGAGAACTGCACAATCGTCACTTCCCCCGGTTCCGCCTTCGCCGCCACTGCAATCACGTAAGGCTTCCGCCACTTCCACAACAGCGCCCCGCCCAGCGCCGCCCCAATGCCCGCCAAAAACACGCGCCGCCCCAAATTCGTTTCACCCTTATCACTCCGATTCACCAAATCAAACATAACTCCTCCGCCACCGAGTCAGTCCCACCAAAGACCCTTACCTCACGACTGAGAACTGGGAACTGAGAACTGAGAACTGCTACTTGTTATAAAGCTCCGGAAATTCCTTCCGCAAATTCGCCACCTTCGGAGCATCGTTAAACACGATGTAAGGATCGCTCGGATGCATCTCCGCATAATTCTGATGATAATCTTCCGCATCATAGAACGCCTGCAACGGCACCACCTGCGTCACGATCGGCCGCCGAAACACTTTCGCTTGGTCAAGCTGCGCAATGTAAGCCTCGGCAATGTGCTTCTGCTCGTCATTGCTGTAGAAGATCACCGCCGTACTGCGTGCCCGTATCCGGCCCCTGACGGTTCAGCTCCGTCGTGGCCCAGCCCGCCACCGAGAAAAACACGCACAGCAACTCTCCATAAGTCACCCCACCTGCGACAGATGGTCAAACAATTCTTCACCGACTCCGCATGCCCCGTGCTCCCGCTGCTCACCGTTTCATATATCCGGATTCTTCACCGTCCCGCCCGAGTCTCCCGAGGTAGCGCTGTGCACACCTTTCACATGCTGAAACACCCGCCTGGATTCCCCAGAAGCATCCCCCAGCCACCACGGCCGTCTCTCCTACCTCCGCGCAGCCTTAACCTCATCCACCACCGGACCCGGCACCGCCGCGCTCGCTCCGCTCCCCGCGCGGCAAGCCGCCGTCCCCCGCCAGCACCATCGAACATCATCGCCACCCTTCGTACCGAAATTCTGGACATACCAACCCTCCCGGCCGCGAACGGCCGTTGTCGTCACCCAATTAGAGTTACAAGTCGAAAGGAAGTTTCGGACGTCTTTCACACCAAAGTGTGGGCAAGTAATGGGTGAGCAAGGAACACCCAATGTGGGGACAGCCGCCCTCGGCTGTCTGCCGGGCAAAGCCCGGCTGCCTTTGACCTTGATTCCAACTTAAGCGCCGGACTCCACCGACCGCCGTTCCGCACTCTCAAACAACCGTGCCGTGGCAGCCCCGAAGATGAAGCCGCCAACATGCGCCAGATACGCCACACCGCCCGTCTGCGCGTGCGCCACCGGCCGGCACTAAAGAGCTGGGTAAGAACCAGAAGCCGATCAACAGCGCCGCCGAATGAATGTGATCTGCACGAAGATAACGATCAGCAAAATCGAGCGAATCCGTCGTGGGGATACGTCACCAGAAACGCGCCCATCACCGCCGCAATCGCCCCGCTGGCGCCCAGGTTGGGCACGGTGGAATGAGGACTGGCCGCATCTGCGCCAGCATGGCGACGATCCCGCCCACCAGATAGAAGACCAGATAGCGCCCGCGCCCCATCGCGTCTTCCATCTCCGGCCCGAACGCCCACAAGAAAACCATGTTGCCGATGATGTGCGACCAGCTGGCGTGCATGAACATCGCTGTAAAGATCGTGATCCAGCCATGCCCCGAAAAAATCTGTGCGGGAATCGCCGACCACTGGGTGACGAACGCTTCGCCACCGATCAACTCCCGCACAAACACGAACACATTCACCACGATGATGAGGATTGTAACGAGCGGCTGCGTCTCGGACGCCGAGAAACATCCCCTAGCGGGATCAATCCTCCCATTTCTCGGTCCTCCATGTCGGGATCGCTCCGTGTGGAACGGACACTCCTGTCCGTTGCCGTTGCCTTTGACTTTGACCTTGTCCTTGCCGTTTATTGGAGTCGAACGCGGCGCCCGCTAAGCCGCCAGCGACACGTCGACCCCGTCCCCAACATTGCGCACTGCCAACGACATCATTATCCGCGCCACCGCTGAAGATCATGCTGATCCCGACCAGCGTCCCAATCGCCACGCCAAACTCAAAGCCATTGCAGGTAGATCAACCCTCCCAGCAGCAGCGTAACGATGCCATCCATCAGCACCCAGCCGCTCCCTGCATGGCTCGCATCTTGAAAAACAAAATGATGTCCAGCACGCCTTCCACTAAAAACAGAATTGCCAGCAGCAGCGTAAGCGACGCCACTCCCAGCACCGGATGCACGATCACGTATCCGCCGAAGCACAAATAAGCCACTCCCACCAGCAGCTTCCAGATCATGCTCTCCGCGCCATGCGCCCGAAAAGCCAGCACCAGGTGGACGACGCCCGCCAGGATAATCAGCCACGCCACCAGCGCGTTAATCGCCACCGCAGCCAGAAATGGCAAACCCACCGCCACCATGCCAAACACAATCAGCAACACTCCCCACAAAATCGAAACCGTCGAAGCCTGTCGCACCATCTCCCCCGAAGTCTGCGCCATAAAGCCTCCTTTAACCAGCGGCCTAAAGCCTACCGCAAAAAGCCCATGAATAGAAGCCCAACCGCACGTGGGCAGCATTCATGTGGGGACAGCCGCCCCCGGCTGTCCGCCGGGCAAATTTTGTCATTCCGAACCCCTTCGCAGCCGCGCCAAGCGGCGAGGAAGGGCTCAGGAGATCTGCCTTCGAATCTACCCCTACAATCCCGTGTGGAACGAACACTCCTGTCCGTTGCCTTTGACGTTGATCTCGATCTTGACTTGGATCTGGCAGCATACGGAACTGCGCCATCTCGGAGTGTTGTTATGATGCTCAGTCACAGAGCACAGAGCAAGGAGCAGGAGGTCGAACCTGGCGACTCTTGCACCGCATGTTCCCGATCTGAGGCGGAAATGAGAAATGTAATCTTCGCAATCAACATGACCTTGGATGGCTGCTGCGACCATACCAAATTCAATCCCGATGAAGAAACGATTGACGTATTTTACGCACCTCACGCGAGATGCTGACACATTCCTCTACGGGCGTAAAACTTATCAATTGATGGTTCCTTATTGGCCCGATGTGGCGAAAAACCCTTCCGGGCAGACAAAAGCAGATATCGAATTTGCCCAGGCATTTGACGCCGTCGACAAAATTATTGTTTTCTCACAATCATTAGACAGCGCTGAAGGGAAAAAAACGAGAATTGTTCGTACGAGCCTTCACGACGAAATACTTAAATTGAAACAAGAACAAGGCAAAAATATTTTAACCGGTGGTGTAACCATTCCTTCACAACTTGTAGAGCTTGGTCTGATTGATGAATATCATTTTGTGGTTCACCCGATAGTTTTAGGAGAAGGGAGACGGTTGTTTGAAGGTATCAACCTGCAAGAGAAATTACAATTAAAACTTGTTGAGTCAAAGATTTTTAAGTCGGGATGTGTTGCGCTTCGTTACTTGAAACAGTAGACAGACAAAAACAAATCAACCGAAACTCGACGGGATACGGACGGATCGCCGGCGGTGTTTCGGAACGAAGAGGAGTCACACGTGGAAATACGTCAGCACATTGCTGTGATGTTGTGCTTGGGGGATAGGCCTGGCATCGTCGGGGCTCTCCATGGCGCAATCCTCCCCAGGTTCGGGATAGAGATAGCTCATGCAGAAAGTGCGGTGCCGGGACTGCATGACTTCGACTTTTTATTCGGACGCTGGCAAGTCCATCATCGAAAGCTGAAGCATCGCCTCGTCAACAGTCACGGGTCGATCGAATTCGAAGGGACATTATTCTTCACCCAGCCACTGATGGGTGG
>CAVUOB010000016.1:0-104600 GCA_963743035.1 uncultured Alphaproteobacteria bacterium | reverse complement strand
ACTGCCGTTCGGTCGCTTGGCTTCGATGTCCTGGAAGGATTGAAACGGGCGGTTCGGTGGGGCGGCCGGAGGCTCGCTGTTCAGGGTCGGAAGCGGCTATTTCGACAGTGGATCGGCAGAGGGTAAACGTTAGGGTACCAAGCGTTAGATCCTGACCCCTGGCGTGGGGTGCCATGCTCTTGAATGGCACCCCACGCGAAGCCTGCTTCGAACCGATCATCGCGGTTGCCAGTTAGTTATGATGACTGGTATACTAACGTCATGAACATAGTTATCCGAGCTGCCGGCCGACCTCGCGCGTGCGCTGCCGCGGGAGGCGTTTGCCGAAATCATCCTGACCTTGCGGAACGCGTTGCCGCCTCCGGCCTTGGACGATCCGGCGGAGGAGGCTCGGCGGGATCGGGCGGCGATGGCGACGGTGGCTTCGTTGCGGCCGGAGAATGCCGCGGAGGGGCGGCTGGCGGCGCAGTTCGTCGCGGCGGAGGCCTGGGCGCTGGATTGCCTGCGGCTGGCCAAGGACAAGCGGCGGGATATCGAGGTTGCGTACAGATGCCGGGCGCAGGCGATGAGCATGATGCGGGAGGCGAAATCCTCGCTGCGGCTGCTGCTGCGGTTGCAGGCGGCGCGGCAGAAGGTCGAGGCGGATGCGGCGGCGGCGGAACGGGCCGCCTGGGCGGAGCATGCCTCGGCGGGGATGATGGCGGAGGCGCTGGCCGCGGCTCCGGCCGCGCGGCGGGCAGCGGCGAGCGGGCAGCGGCGCCGCCCCGGGCGGCGGGGAGCGCGCCGGCGGAGAACAGGCCAGACCGGGACGGGCCGGACAGGGACGGGCCGGACAGGGCTATGGGCGCGCCCGGGATCGTCTCAGGAAGCGGGATGATTTCTCATGACGCGCGGCGTGAGACGGAGACGGGATTCGCGCCGCCGGCGCGGGCGGCGTCGCCGGCGCTGGCCCGGGCGGCGCCGTGACGGGGTGGGCGGGAGCCGCCGCGGCAAGGATGGAGAGGCCGGAAATGGCGTGACGGGTGGCGCTTCGCCCCGCCATCCCGCGAAGGATCCTGGCGACGCAGGGGTTCCGGCCTATTCCGCTGCCTTCCTGCCGACCGTCGCCAGCACCTCGCCGGTGTGCTCGCCGAGTTTCGGCGCCGGGCGGCGGACGGAGCCGGGGGTTTGCGACAGCTTTACCGGCACGCCCATGGTGCGGAATTTTCCGGTGACGGGGTGCTCGGTCTCCACCACCATGTCGCGGGCGAGGATCTGCGGGTCGGTGAACACCTCGTCGTAATGCAGCACCGGGCCGGCGGGGATGCCGGCGGCTTCCAGCGCGGCCAGCCAATGCGCGGAAGGTTTGGTGGCCAGGCGTTGCTGGATCAGGTCCACCAGGGCCGCGTTGTTGGCGACCCGGTCGGCGTTCCTGGCGAACCTGGGATCGGCCAGCAGTTCCGGCGCGCCGATCAGGTCGCAGAGTGCTATGAAGAATTTCTGCTGCGAGGCGCCGAGCGTGATGTAGCCGTCCGCGGTGGCGAAGACGCGGTACGGCGCGCTGCCGCGATGCTGCTGGCCGATGCGGGCCGGGCGGGTGCCGGTGGCGAAATAATGCGCCGCCTCGTAGACGCCGAGCGAGGTGGCCGACTCCAGCAGCGAGGTTTCCACCATCTGGCCCTCGCCGGTGCGGTGGCGCGCCTCCAGCGCGGCGAGCAGGCCGAAGGCGAGGAACATGCCGGCGGTGACGTCGGAAATGGCGATCGGCAGGCGGTGCGGCGGGCCGTCCTCCGGCCCGTTGGTGCTCATCAGCCCGGACATGCCCTGGGTGATCAGGTCGAAGCCGCCGCGCGAGGCGTAGGGGCCGGTCTGGCCGAAGCCGGAGATGGCGCCGTAGATCAGGCGGGGGTTGCGGGCGTGCAGCACCTCCCAGCCGATGCCGAGGCGGTCCATGACGCCGGGGCGGTAGTTCTCGATCAGGATGTCGGCGCGGTCCACCAGTTCCAGGAACGCCGCCTTGTCGGCGGGCTGCTTGAAGTCCAGCGCGACGGAGCGCTTGTTGCGGTTCCAGATCATGAACGGGGCGCTTTCGCCGTTCACGAAGGGCGGCATGTTGCGGGCGGAATCGCCGGTGCCGGGCTGCTCGATCTTGAGCACGTCGGCGCCGTGGTCGGCCAGCATCATCGCCGCGTACGGACCCGACAGATGGCCGGTCAGATCCAGCACCAGCAAATTTGTCCAGCGCTCCGCGCTGTGGGCCGTCCAACGCTCCGCGTGCCGGCGTTTCCATCGGTCCGTGCTCCCCAAATGCCCTGTTCCGGCGGCGAGCCTAGAGCCTCCGCCGGCGGCTACGAAAGCCGGCCGGTTTCGGAACGGTGCCGCTTTCTTGATTTCCCGTTAAGGATTGCCGTGATAGGAACTTACCATGCGGATATGTGTGGTTGCGCCGATTATCGCCCTTTTTGCCTTCGCCCCGCCCGTTCTCGCATCCCAACAATCGAAAGAAAGCGACTCTTCTCGCATAAAGCCGCGCAGCTCGGTCTCCGCCAAGCATCGCGCGCAGCGGGAGGCCGCGATAAGGCGCCATGACGACGGGCAGGAGGATGCCGGCGATGCCGGGCCGGTGCCGGCGTTCGCGTTCTGCGGACATATGGAAATGCCGCCGGAGCAGTTGCGGGAGATTTCGCGCGGGTTCAGCAGATATCATAGCGGCATCGACCTGATGGCGCCGATGGGCTCGCCGATCCGCGCCGCCGCGGGCGGCACCGTGCTCTATGCCGGCTGGTACTTCGCCTATGGCAACATCGTCGACATCCAGCACGCGGACGGCGTGGTGACGCGCTACGCGCATATGTCCGCCTTCGCCCCGGGCATCCGGGCCGGCACGCCGATCGCGGCGGGCGGGATCATCGGCGCGGTCGGCGCCACCGGGCGGGCGCACGGATCGCATGTGCATTTCGAGGTGCGGATCAACGGCCGGCCGGTCAATCCCAAGCCGTATCTGGGGCTCGCCAGCTGCGGCGGGGTGCCGCGGGCGGCGCCGGTGGAAGAGGCGCATGCGCCGGAAGCGGCCGCCGGGCCGAGATAGGTGCCGAAAAGGATACGGGAGAAACCGATACGGCAGAAACGGAAACGGGCCACCCGGCTCGGGCGGCCCGTTACAGGCCTGGAGGCTCAGGCGATGCGATGCCGCCGCAGGCCCAGGCCGAATTGCAGCCAGGTCACGCCCTGGATGATCAGTTCGATGCCGATCAGCGTGCCGAGCAGGAACAGGCCCGACCAGGGCAGCGTGGCGTAGAGCAGCACGCCAAGCGCGATGCTGATCAGGCCGCCGATCACCATCAGCCACCAGTATTGCAGCTCCCGGTGGCGCAGGGCGATGACGATGCGCAGGACGCCGCCGACCACGAGGGCCGCGAGCAGGAACAGGGTGATCACGATCGACCCCTGCACCGGTTCCATCATGATCAGGAAGCCGCCGGCGACGGTGACCAGGCCGCAGAGCAGGTTGAGGGCAAAGGCGCTCCAGCCCTTGGTCATGAAGGCCTGGAACACCTGGATGACGCCGCCGACCAGCAGGGACGCGCCGATGAAGATGACGCTGATCAGGGTGAAGGCGACGGTATCGACCAGGGCGAACATGCCGATGAGGATCAGGGCGACCCCCAGGGCCACGAACCAGCCCCATTTACCGGTGATATGCGTGTAGCCCAGCCCGTGCGGGCCACTGGCGGTCAGGTCGGACATCGCTCAACACCTTCTGTTATCGCGGTTCACCCTAGCATAATAGGATAACGGATGCGTCACGATAGCGGCGAACGATGACATGCGGCCCCGGTCACGCGGCCCCGGGCACGCAGCCCCAGGTCACGCGAGCCGGGTCACGCGGTCCAGTGCTGGCGGCTGGTCTCCTGGCGGAAGGTCTCGGTGATGTGGGCGGCCAGGATGTCGGTCAGCGGCTGGTTCGGGGTGCGGCCCTTCAGCAGCAGGATGCCGAATTCCGGCAGTTCCGGCAGGCCCTCGTCCGGGCGCACGATGCGCAGCCCCTCCGGAACCCAGGAGAGGGTGGAGACCGTCACCGCGAGCCCGGCCAGCACCGGCGCGTGGGTGCCGACCTGGGTGGCGGAGGTATAGGCCACGCGCGACCGCCGCCCGGCGCGTTCCAGCGCGGTGAGCGCGGCGGCATGCCAGGAGCAGCCCTTGTGCGCGAGCGCCAGCGGCAGCGGGTCCTGCCGGTGCGGGGCGTGGCGCTCGGAGGTGATCCAGAGCAGCTTGCCGCGCCATAATTCGGTCGCCGGCCAGCGCGGCGGCTCGCTGCCCTCCGATATCAGGGTCAGATCCAGGTCGCCGTCGAGCAGCCGTTCGCGCAGATCCTCGGAGGGCTCGCACAGCACGTCCACGTCCACGCCGGGATGGGAATCGGCGAAGCGCTTGAGGATGTTCGGGAGGTAGCGCAGCGCATAATCGTCGGGCGTGCCGAGCCGCAGCGTGCCGTGCATGGCTGGGGCGCGGAAAGCGGTCCAGATCTGGTCGTTCATGGCCAGCAGGTCCCGCGAACGGTCCAGCAAATAATGGCCATGCGGCGTGAGCTGCACGCTGCCGCCCTTGCCGCGCAGCAGCAGCTTCTGGCCGAGCAGCGTTTCCAGCCGCTGCATCTGCATGGAAACCGCCGATTGCGTGCGCCCTACCCGCTCCGCCGCGCGGGTGAAGCTGCGCTCCTCCGCGACGAAGGCGAAGCTGCGCAGGAGATCGGGATCAAGGCCGGCCGGGGCGCTCATGCGGATCAATATTTCTGATTTTTGCCATCAACGCAATTCGTTTTTCTTATGCATTGGGGCCGCCTAGATCTCCGGCATCGACGGCAGCACAGAGGAGCCAGTCATGTCCGCGATGCAGACGCTGCAGCCCGCCACCACCGCCCCCAGCGAGCTGGCTACGCGCCTTCGCCCGCTGCTGCGCCGTGCCGGGCATGGCGTGCGCGTCGCCTGGCGCGTGATGACCACCCGGCGCGACCTGCTGGAGATGGACGAGCGGATGCTGAGCGACATCGGCATTTCCCGCGCCCAGGCGACCTATGAGGCGACCCGCTGGTTCTGGCAGGTGCCGAGGGTCTGACACGGAGCCTCGGCCGGGGCGTGCCCCGGGCCGAGGCCTTCCGTTAGCCCAGATTCCGGGCCAGCCACAGCGTCAGCACCTTGCAGGCCTCGATGAAATCGGCGACCTCCATGGCCTCGCGGGGGTTGTGGCTGCCGTTCTCGTTGCGCACGAACAGCATCGCCATCGGCACGCGCTCGGCGGCGAAGGCGGCGCCGTCATGCGATGCCGGACTGCCGATATGCAGCACGGGAATGCCGAGGCCGGCCGCACCCGACTCCATCGCCGCGGTGATCGCGGGATCGACCGGTCCCACCCTGGCGCCGGCCTTCACGCCGCGATGGAACGTCACGCCGCGCCGCTGCTCGATGCCGGCGATGATCGCGTCCACCCGCCGGTCCAGCTCCGCCAGCACCGTTTCGTCATAGGCGCGCAGATCCAGCGAGAAGCGGAATTCGCCGGGCACGATGGTCAGCCCGTGGCTGGCCGCGTCGGTGTGGAATTTTCCCAGCGTCCAGGCCATCGGCACGCCGGCCGCCTCGCGCTCCTCCCACAGCGCATCGAGCGCCATGGCGAACTCCGCGCCCGCCAGCGCCGCGTCGCGGCGAAACCGCCGCGGCGTGCCGACATGATCGGGCTGCCCCTCGATCCAGGCATCGGGATAGCGCACATTGCCGGGGATGCCCGTGCACAGCGCCACCGGGCGGCCGGCTTCCACCAGGCTCGGCGCCTGCTCGATATGCACTTCCAGATACGCACGCACGCCGGCGGGGTCGATGAAGCGCCGCCGCGCCGCCAGGGCGTCGGGGTCGCCGCCGCAATCGCGGATATGCTCGGCCAGGGTACGGCCGGTATCGCGCCGGCGCACGTCCAGCGCGCCGTCCGGCAGCGTGCCCAGCGCGCCCCGGCTGCCGATATAGGAGACCTGGAACCAGACGCTCTCCTCCGCGCGGATCGCCATCACCGTCAGGTCGCAGGACGGGGTGATGCCGAGCTGCTTCAGTGCCGCCACCGCCACGAGGCCCGCCACCACGCCGGCCGCGCCGTCGAAATTGCCGCCATGCGGCACGCTGTCCAGGTGCGAGCCGACGATCACGCGCGGCGCGGCGCGGTCCCGGCCCGGCAGCGTCATGTAGGTGTTGGCGGCAAAATCCTGCTCGACGTGCAGGCCCATCCGCAGCGCCGTCTCGGTCACCGTCGCATGCGCGCGCTGCTCGCCGGGGCCGTAGGGATCGCGGGTCACACCCGGCTCGTCCAGGCTGTCGGCGCGCAGCACGTCGAACAGCGCCGCCGCCAGCCCGGCCTGGGCCGCCACAGCCGCCGCCAAGGCTTCCGCCCCTGGGCCTGGTTCGATTGCAGTCATGCACATCCTCTCTTCCCGTTGGCTCCGATGATGCTAGCCTTGCACGCACAGAGAGCGGGAAGAAGGCGTAAACGGGATGGATTCGACAACCGACATGCTGCGCGAAACGGCCACGAAGCTGTTCGGGGAGTTCTGCGAGGCGAAGCATCTGCGCGAGGCGGAGACCGGCGTGTTCCAGTCCGCCGCCTGGTCCGCGGTCGAGGATGCCGGCCTGCACCGCGCGCTGGTGCCGGAGGATTTCGGCGGCTACGGCGTCGACATCGCGGATGCCCTGTCGCTGCTGCGCGTGGCCGGCGAATTCGCCCTGCCGCTGCCGCTGGCAGAGACCATGCTGGCCAGCTGGCTGCTGGCCGGGGCGCGGATCGATATCCCCGACGGCCCGTTGAGCATCGCCCCGGTCGCGGCGAAGGACCGGCTGACCCTGACCCGGACCGCCGCCGGCTGGCATCTGTCGGGCACCGCCACGCGCATTCCCTGGGCACGCGACGCCGCCGCCATCGCCGTGCTGGCCGAGCACGACCACCATCCGCATGTCGCCCTGCTACCCGCCGGCAGCTTCACCGTCGCGCATGGCGAGAACCTGGCCAGGGAGCCGCGCGACACCATCACCGTCGATGCCGACATCGAACTGGCGGCGCCGGCGGCCAAGGGCATCGGCTTTGCGCAGCTGCGCGCCGCCGGGGCGGCGATGCGCTCGCTGCAGATCGCCGGCGCGCTGACCCGGGTCGTGGACATGACCTGCCAGTACGCGCAGGACCGGGTGCAGTTCGGCCGCCCGATCGGCAAGTTCCAGGCGGTGCAGCAGAACCTTGCCGTCATGGCCGGGCAGACCGCCGCCGCCGTCGCCGCCTCCGACCTCGCCGCCGAGGGGGTGGCGAATGGTGTGCGCATCCTGCCCATCGCCGCCGCCAAGGCCCGCTGCGGCGAGGCCGCGTCGATCTCGGCGGGGATCGCGCACCAGGCGCATGGGGCGATCGGCTTCACCTACGAGCACAATCTGCATTTCTTCACCAAGCGGCTGTGGTCCTGGCGTGACGAGTTCGGCAACGAGACCGAGTGGAACCAGCTGGTGGGCCGGCACATGACCGCAGCCGGCGCCGACCGGCTCTGGGCGGAGATCACAGCGGCCTAGGAGGCGAGGTTGTCCCTGTCCGATCCAGGGATTGTGCTTGCGTCCCTCCGCCCGGCGTCAACCCCAAGCCGGCCAAGCGGCCGGGCGCTGCGCGCGGGTTGACCCCGGCCGGACGGACGAAGCGAGGGCTGTGATCAGACTAGGCACAGGTCTGCCCACCTCCGGCTTGCTTCGATCCCAAGCCATTTGCCGGGGCGGGCGGCAAGTCAAGGCGCGCGCAGCGCCCGCGCGCTTGCGCGGCTCGGCCTTGAGTTGCCGCCCGCCCCGGCCGGATCATCCGGAATCGAGGCAGCCGATCGGGTAATGAAACCTTGCAGGCGGGGCACGGCCCCACCCACAGAGTCACTGCCGCTTACAGACTCACTTGACGCGCGGGCCGGGCGCGGCCAATCAATCGCGTCAGCGTGGACCAGGTGTAAGGTCCGGGAAACAATTACCTTGGGGATAACGTCGATGCAGCAAGGCATGACACGCCGCGCGTTCGGGTTCGCGGCCACCGCCACGACGGTCACCGGTTTCGGCATCATCCGCGCCCGCGGCGACGAGCCGCTGCGGCTGCGCTGCTCGCTGGACACCGCGCCCAGCCATCTGCGCAATGTCGGCATCATCGACTTCCTGGCCAAGCTGGAAGCGGCGTCGGGCGGCCGGATCAAGACCGAGCTGTTCCAGTCCGGTCAGCTGTTTCCCGATCTGAACGTCACCAAGGCGCTGGTGCAGGGCCAGGTCGAAATGGCCGCGCCCGGCATCTGGACGCTGACCGGCTTCGTGCCGGACGCCGACATGGTCCAATTGCCGGTGTTCTACGGCCGCACCACCGACGAAGTGCGCAAGGTGATCCAGGGCAAGTCCGGCGCGCGGCTGAACCAGGAGCTGGAGCAGAAGCTCAAGGTGCATCTCCTCGGCGACTGGATCGAGCTCGGCTACCAGAACTCCTACACGAGCAAGAAAGAGATCTTCACCACCGATGATTTCAAGGGCCTGAAGATCCGCAGCCCCGGCGGCGCCGGCAATGCCTGGCGCCTGCGCTTCCTGGGCGCGATCCCGAACACCACCGCCTGGCCGGACGTGCCGCTGTCGCTGTCGCAGGGCACCTTCGACGGCCTGATCTCCACCAACATGAGCCTGGTGGCGGCCAAATTGTGGGAAGCCGGCGTGCGCTACGCCTTCGAGGACCACCAGTTCTGCGGCGCCTATATCCCGATGATGAGCGGGAGCTTCTGGGCCCGGCTGCCGGCGGACCTGCAGAAGACCGTCACCGACATCTGGGCGGCGAACATTCCGACCTACAGCGCCAACGTGCTGCAGGCCCAGCGCGAGGCCCGCGCGATCCTGGAAACCAACGGGGTGAAGTTCCACGATCCGAAGCCGGAAGCCACCGCCGCGCTGCGCGCCGCGATGATGGCGCGCCAGGACGAGGCAGCCGCCGAGATCAAGGTCTCGCCGGAGATGGTCAAGCTGGTGATGCAGGACCTCGGCGCGACTGCCTGAAGAACGGGCCGGGAGCCGACACGATGATGAAGCTGTGGGACAGGATCGAGCAGCTGCTCGTCGGCCTGCTCGGTGCCTGCGCCCTGGTCGTCGGCATGGTCCAGATCGTCGGGCGCTACGTCTCGCCGGCGCATGCGATCGGCTGGGCGGAAGAGGTGATCGTCTACCTGATGATCTGGGCGATCATGATCACCTCCTCCCAGCTCGTGCGCACGGACGGCCATGTGCGCCCGGACCTGGTGCTGCGCGTGCTGCGCCCGCAGATGCAGCGCGTGCTGGAGGTGTTCAACTGCCTGATCGCGCTGGCGTTCTGCGCCGGCATGGTCTGGTACGGCTGGCAGATCGTCGACACCGCCATGCTGCTGGACGAGCGCAGCTCCACCGGGCTCGAATTCCCGATGTGGATCTATTACCTGGCGCTGCCCACCGGCGGCGGGCTGATGTTCATCCGCTACGTGATGCGCCTGGTCCGCTTCCTGTTCTTCTACGACCCCGCCACCATGACCGTCGGCCATTCCATTTCGCACGAACTGCCGATGGACATGCGGCTCCCGGCGGGCTCGCCGTCGTCGGGTACCGCCGCCCCGCACCAGGGACACTGAACGATCATGTGGACGATCGGATTCCTGGTGCTGTTCTTCGGCCTGCTCGCGGCGGGCACGCCGATCTTCCTGGTGCTCGGCGCGTGCGCGGCGGTGCTCTATTACGTATCCAACGAGCCGCTGATCGGCGTGGCGCAGGTGATGATCGATCACCTGAACTCCTCCACGCTGATGGCGCTGCCGATGTTCGTCATGGCGGCGGCCTTCATGCGCCATGGCGGCGTGGCCAAGGCGCTGGTGGACGTGGCGATGGCCTGGCTCGGCGGCATCCGCGGCTCGCTCGGCCTGGTGACCGTGGTCGCCTGCACGCTGTTCGCGGCGATCTGCGGCTCCTCGGTGGCGACGGCGCTGGCGATGGGCACGATCCTGCTGCCGGCGATGATCGAAAAGGGCTATCCGCGCAGCTTCGCGCTCGGCGTGATCGGCGCTTCCGGCACCATCGGCATCGTCATCCCGCCGTCGCTGGCGCTGATCCTGTACGGCATCGTCGCCGAGCAATCGGTGCCGCGGCTGTTCCTGGCCGGCATCCTGCCCGGCCTGCTGCAGGCGGCGGCGTTCTTCTTCTGGGTCTGGTACGACGCGCGGCGGCGGAATTTCCCGAAGGACGACTGGATGCCGATGCGCCAGCGCCTGACGGTCACGTTCCACGCGCTGCCCGCGCTCGCCGTGCCGGTGGCGGTGCTGGTGGGGATCTATGGCGGCATCGTCACCGTCACCGAGGCCGCGGCGATGGCCGCCGTGGTGGCGCTGCTGATCAGCCTGTTCTTCTATCGCGGCTTCCACTGGACCCGCACCCTGTGGGTGATCGCGGACGCGCTGCGCAGCGCCGGCACGATCATGCTGATCATCACCAGCGCGCTCGCCTTCGGCCACTGGATGACGTCGTCGGGCGTGCCCGCCCAGCTGGTGACCTTCGTGCTGGAGAACCATTTCTCCACCTGGCAGTTCCTGCTGGCGATCAACCTGCTGCTGCTGATCCTCGGCTGCTTCCTGGAGGTGGTGGCGACCCTGCTGCTGGTGCTGCCGATCCTGGCGCCGGCGCTGAAGCCGCTCGGCGTCGATCCCGTGCATTTCTCCATCATCTTCACGCACAACATGGAGATCGGCCTGATCCATCCGCCGGTCGGGCTGAACCTGTTCGTGCTGTCCACCATCTCGGCCGCCCCGGTCGGCGAGGTGATCCGCGGCATCCTGCCGTTCCTGATCCTGCTGCTGATCGTACTCGGCATCATCACCTATGTGCCGATCCTGACGATGTGGCTGCCGCAACTGGTATATGGAAGCTGAAGGCCGATCCGGATCCCCGGTTGACCTGGATCCCCAGTTGACCTGGATCTGGGATTGACCTGTATCAGGGTGCTCCGGACCCGGATGGAGTTGATCGGCAGCGCCGGCCGGTAGCCGGAGACATGATGGAGAATGGCCATGGCTGGCAATCCGGCCTATCTGAGCGGGCTCGAGAAGAACCAGGCGAATTATGCGCCGCTCACGCCGCTGACGTTCATCGAGCGCGCCGCCTACGTGTATCCGGACCGGCTTGCGGTCGTGCACGGCGCGCATCGCAAGACCTGGCGGGAGACCTATGCCCGCTGCCGGCGGCTCGCCTCCGCGCTGGCGCGGCGCGGCATCGGCAAGAACGACACCGTCGCGGTCATGGCGCCGAACATCCCCGCGATCTACGAGGCGCATTTCGGGGTGCCGATGTGCGGCGCGGTGCTGAACACGCTGAACACCAGGCTGGACGCGGCGACGCTCGCCTTCATGCTCGGCCATGGCGGGGCCAAGGTGCTGATCACCGACCGCGAGTATTCCGCCACGATCGACGCGGCGCTGAAGCTCATGCCGGCGATGTCGGCGGCGGGCCGGCCGATCGTCATCGATATCGACGACCCCGCCTTTACCGGCGGCAAGCTGGTCGGCGAGAAGACCTATGAGGAATTCCTGCTCGAAGGCGATCCGGAGTACGACTGGCGCAATCCCGACGACGAATGGGACGCCATCGCGCTGAACTACACCTCCGGCACCACCGGCGATCCGAAGGGCGTCGTCTACCATCATCGCGGCGCCTATCTGAACGCGCTGTCCAACATCGTGAACTGGGGCATGAAGCAGCATGCGGTCTATCTCTGGACCCTGCCGATGTTCCACTGCAACGGCTGGTGCTTCCCCTGGTCGGTGGCCGAGCGCGCCGGCACCAATGTCTGCCTGCGCCAGGTGGCGGCCAAGCCGGCGCTGGACCTGATCCGGTCCGAACGAGTGACGCATATGTGCGGCGCGCCGATCGTCTATTCGCTGCTGGTCAATGCGCCGAAGGAATTGTGGGAGGGGATCGACCATGTCGTGGCCGGCCAGGTCGCCGGCGCCGCCCCGCCGGCGGCGCTGATCGAGGGCGCGGAACAGGCCGGCATCGAGCTGACGCATGTCTACGGCCTGACCGAGAATTACGGCCCGGCCTCGGTCTGCGCCAAGCACGAGGAATGGGCCTCGATGCCGCTGGAGAACCGCGCCGAGCTGAACTCCCGCCAGGGCGTGCGCACGCCGATGCAGGAGGCGATGGCCGTGCTGGACCCGGAAACCCTGGCGCCGGTCCCCTGGGACGGGGAGACGATGGGGGAGATCATGTTCCGCGGCAACATCACCATGAAGGGCTACCTGTCGAACCCCACGGCAAGCGCCAAGGCATTCGAGGGCGGCTGGTTCCACACCGGCGACCTCGCGGTGACCTATCCCGACGGCTACATCAAGATCCGCGACCGCTCGAAGGACATCATCATCAGCGGCGGGGAGAATATCTCCTCCATCGAGGTGGAGGAGGCGCTGTACCGCCATCCCGCGGTCATGGGCGCCGCGGTCGTGGCCAAGCCGGACGAGCGCTGGGGCGAAACCCCCTGCGCCTTCATCGAGCTGCGGCCGGGCATGACCGCAACGCAGGACGAGCTGATCGCCTTCTGCCGCGAGCGGATGGCGCACTTCAAGGTGCCGCGCCGCTTCGTGTTCCAAGACCTGCCGAAGACCTCCACCGGCAAGATCCAGAAATTCGCCCTGCGGGACGTGGCGCGCGCGCTGTGAGCCGGCGGCTTGAAGCAGGGTCGGGGGGCTTTGCCCCCTGAAGCCGCCTTTACCGGATTTGTGAACAAAGAAAGCACTGGCAGACCAGCGGTTAGCGGGCAGTCGGTTGGGCGACGAGACGGTGCTCGATGTCGAACAGCAGGCCGCCGCGCCGTGTGTAGAACCACCAGGTGATGGCGATGCAGCTGACGTAGAATCCGAGGAAGCAGTAGAGCGCCAATTCGGCCCCGCCGGTGGCTGCGATCGAGGAGCCGAAACCCTTGGGAATGAAGAACGCGCCGAACGCCGCCACCGCCGAGGTGAAGCCGATGATGGCGGCAGACTCCTTGTCGGATTCCTTGACGAAATCCGCACCCGTCAACCCCGGCTCCAGCCGCACCACTTCCTTGCGCATGATCGCCGGAATCATCTGGAAAGTGGACGCGTTGCCGACGCCGCTGGCTGCGAACAGGAACAGGAAGCTGGCGAAGAACACCGGGAACGCCGTCGGGCTGCCCTTCATGCCGAGGGCGTAGAGGATGCCGAGCGTGCCCAGGCTCATGGCCACGAACACCCAGAGGGTTATGCGCCCGCCGCCGATCCGGTCGCTGGGCTTGCCCGCCGCCGCCCGCGCCACGGCGCCGATCAGCGGCCCCAGGAAGGCGTAGGCCAGCGCGTTCACCTCCGGAAACAGCACCCGTGACAGCAGCGGGAATGCCGCCGAAAAGCCGATGAACGAGCCGAATGTGCCGGTGTAGAGCCAGCACATGATCCAGTTATGGGTCCGCCTGAAGATCACCGCCTGGTCGGCGAACGAGGCCTTCATGGTGGCGATGTCGTTCATGCCGAACCAGGCGGCGAAGGCGCTGGTTACGATGAGCGGCACGAACACGAAGCCCGCGTTCTGCAGCCACAGCATGGTGGTGATGCCGCCTCGCGTGGCCGTCTGTGGATCGCCGCCGAGCCAGCCGAACACGCCGGTGGTGATCGCCAGCGGCACGACGAACTGCACGACGCTGACGCCAAGATTGCCCAGGCCTGCGTTGAGCGCCAACGCGTTGCCCTTCTCGGCCTTGGGAAAGAAGAACGAGATGTTGGCCATCGATGACGCGAAATTGCCGCCGCCAAGACCGCAGAGCAGCGCCAGAACCAGGAACACCACATAGGGCGAGCCAGGGTCCTGCACCGCGAGCCCCATGCCCAACGCTGGCAGCAGCAGCGACCAGGTGGTCAACGTCGTCCAAAGCCTGCCGCCGAACACCGCCGGCATGAACGAATAGAATACGCGCAGGGCGGCGCCGGACAGGCCCGGCAACGCCGCCAGCCAGAACAGCTGATCGTTGGTGAAGGCGAAGCCGACCATGGGCAGCTTGGCCACCACCACCGACCACACCATCCAGACCGCGAACGACAGCAACAGGCAGGGCACCGAAATCCACAGATTGCGCCGGGCGATCCGGCGTCCGCCAGCGTTCCAGAACGCGGCATCCTCCGGCCGCCAGTCCTGGATAGCGCCGGAGCCAGCCAGCGCGCCCCGCTGGCCCGGCCCGTGCAGCGGCTGCATCTCCGGAAGCTCGGGCAGCGTGGACACCGGAACGCCTGCCTGCTGTGCCGTGCGCTCCATCTGGCGGATCGACAGATGCATCCAGAGAAGCGCAATCGCGACGGTGGCGAACAGCAGCCAGAAGCAGCTCTGCCAAATGCCGGTCAGGTCGGCGAGCGCGCCGAAAGCGATCGGCAAGATGAAGCCGCCAAGACCGCCCACCATGCCAACCACGCCGCCGACCGCGCCAACCCGGTCGGGGTAATAGACCGGGATATGCTTGAACACCGCCGCCTTGCCGAGGCTCATGAAGAAGCCCAGCACGGAGGCCACGACCATGAAACCCACGACGCTCAGATGCATCGAGAAGGTGATCGGGCCCGTTCTGCCCTGCATGATGTACTGCGTCGGCGGGTGGGACAGGATGAAGGTGCAGACCACGGAGACCAGGAAGGTCCAGTACATGATCCGCCGCGCGCCGAACTTGTCCGACAGATGCCCGCCATAGGCGCGAAATACCGAGGCGGGGACCGAATATGCGGCCCCGATCATGCCGGCCGCGATGACGCTCAGGCCATAGACGCCGATGAGGTAATGCGGCAGCCACAGTGCCAGCGCGACGAAGCCGCCGAAGACGAAGAAGTAATACAGCGAAAAGCGCCAGACCTGGATGTTGCCCAGCGGTTCCAGCATCTCTGCCAGCGTCTCCGGCTTCTCGCCCGAGATGCGCCGGCGTTGCAGATCGGGGTCGTCCCTGGTCATCAGCAGGAACACGAACGCCATGATCGCAAGTGCCGCGGCCCACACGAGGGCGACCGCCTGCCAGCCATGCGCCACCATGACGGTGGGGGCCGCGAACTTGGTAACCGCGGCGCCCACGTTGCCGGCGCCGAAGATGCCAAGTGCCGTGCCCTGCTTCTGCCTGGGGAACCACTTCGCCACGTACGCGACGCCCACCGAGAACGAACCGCCGGAAATGCCAACGCCCAGAGCCGCCAGCAGGAAGGTTGGATAGTCATAGGCCAGCGTCAGCGCCGCGGTCATGACGGCGGCGGACAGCATGGTGAGGAAGAATACCAGGCGCCCGCCATACTGGTCCGACCAGATGCCCAGGATCAGGCGGATCAGCGAGCCGGTCAGGATCGGCGTGCCGACCAGCAGGCCGAGCTGGGTGTCGGTCAGGCCCAGGTCGCGTTGGATCTGGATGCCGATGATCGAGAAGATCGTCCAGACCGAGAAGCAGATGGTGAAGGCGATGGTGGAGAGCCACAGGGCCCGTCCCTGGTCGCCCGGATTTACCGACGCCGAAGACATGTCCGCACCTATGAATTCATGAAGTCGATTGCGCAAAGCGATGTTTCGCCGGGCCGTTTCGTAGCCAGGCCGTCGTGACGTTGAGCGGGATCACCGCCTCCGGGCCGTCGATCAGCGGATCGAGCCGAAACCGCGCCTGCGCAGCCGCGATGTCCTCGACGAGGACGTGGTCGCCCTCGACCCGCAGCCCGTGACGGGCCACTGCGGCCAGGGTTCGTGAGAAGGTTTCGCGGGTCATGCCGAGCTGCGAGGCGATCAGGCGCTTTTCCATCGGCAGCGGCAGCTTCGCGCCCGGCCTGGCGCCCTCGGCCAGCTTCAGCAGATGGCAGCCGACGCGCTCTTCGGCGGTGCGCAGCTTCATGTTCTTGGCGTGTTTCACCTGACGGCGGAAATGCGCCGCCTCGCAGGCCAGAACCGCAAGGCAGAGGGCATGGTCCGCGGCCACCGCCTGGCGGAACGTCTCCGCCTGGATCATGAGAATTTGAGCGTCCTCCAGAACGCGCGCCCGCAGCAGATAAGGCTGGCGGTTCAGCACCGCCGCCGGCAGCAGCAGGTCCACCGGCCGCAGCAGCTCGACCAGGGTTTCGTCGGTGCCCCGAACGCCCAGCAGTTCCACGCCGCCGCCAATCAGGCACAGCATGAAGGCCGGCGTCTCGGCCTGTTCGAACAGCACGCTGCCGTTGGGCATACCAAGCAGGACCGCGTTGGCCGCTAGCCGGTCCAGTGTCGCGGCCGGAACCGCGGCGAGCCATGGCGCCATCGCAAGCGCCTCGCGTGGCGTTACCGAACAACCAGAGCACTCCTGCTGCAGCGTGACCTCCATTGACGGGCCTGTCCCTCGTGATGAACGGCGCCGCGCCGTCGAATTGACCAAAGTCACGTCAAAAACCACGCCTGGTCACATTCATGCATTGATCGAAATCAATGCACGGTGCCCGGCCGCGCCCTGATAGTCGCGCCATGCTTTCCGGCGATCCCCAGTCGGGACGCCAACGCACCGCAGGAAACCAGCAATGAGCCATTTCCTCGATCGGCTGACGTTCTTCACGAAACGGGCTGAACCCTTCGCCAACGGGCATGGGATCGTCACCAACGAGCCGCGCGATTGGGAGGACGGCTACCGCAAGCGCTGGCAGCACGACAAAATCGTCCGCTCCACGCATGGGGTGAACTGCACCGGCTCGTGCTCGTGGAAGATCTACGTCAAGGGCGGCATCGTCACCTGGGAGACGCAGCAGACCGACTATCCGCGCACCCGTCCGGACCTGCCCAACCACGAGCCGCGCGGCTGCGCGCGCGGCGCCAGCTATTCCTGGTATCTCTATTCGGCCAACCGCGTGAAGCACCCGCTGGTGCGCTGGCCGGCTGCTCAAGCTGTGGCGCGAGGCGCGCGCGACCCGCACGCCGGTCGCCGCCTGGGCCTCCATCGTCGAGGACGCCGACAAGCGCGCCAGCTACACCAGCAAGCGCGGCCTCGGCGGCCTCGTCCGCGCCAGCTGGGACGAGGTGAACGAGATCATCGCCGCCGCCAACGCCTACACCGTCAAGAACCTACGGGCCGGACCGCGTCATCGGCTTCTCGCCGATCCCGGCGATGTCGATGGTCTCCTACGCCGCCGGCGCACGATACCTGTCGCTGCTCGGCGGCGTCTGCCTGAGCTTCTACGACTGGTATTGCGACCTGCCGCCGGCCAGCCCGCATGACCTGGGGCGAGCAGACCGACGTGCCGGAAAGCGCTGACTGGTACAACGCCGGCTACCTGATGCTCTGGGGCTCGAACGTGCCGCAGACGCGCACGCCGGACGCCCATTTCTACACCGAGGTGCGCTACAAGGGCACCAAGAGCGTCGTCGATCTCGCCCGATTATGCGCGAGGCGACCAAGTTCGCCGATCTCTGGCTGCACCCCAAGCAGGGCACCGACGCGGCGCTGGCGCTGGCGCATGGGCCACGTCATCCTGCGCGAATTCCACCTCGACCGGCAGCGTCGCCTATTTCGACGGACTACGCGCGCCGCTTCACCGACCTGCCGATGCTGGTCCGCCTGGTGCGCAAGGGCGGCCCCTACGTGCCCGAGCGACTGCTGCGCGCCGCGGATTTCGACGGACAATCTCGGCGAGGCCAACAACGCCGCCTGGAAGACGATGGCATTCGACGCAGGACGGTCGATCCGCGTCGTGCCGCACGGCTCGATCGGCTTCCGCTGGGGCGAGCAGGGCAAGTGGAACCTGCGAAGCGAACGCGACGAGCGCCGGCCGCGAGGTGACGCTGGCGCTGACGCTGGCCGGCGGCAATCGACGACTCGCCGCCGTCGCCTTCCCGTATTTCGGCGGCACCGCCACCAACGGCATTTCACCGCCACCGACCACCCCGACGTGCTGGTCGCGCAACGTGCCGGTCCGCAGCGCTGGCAACTGCGCGACGGCGACACGCTGGTGACCACGGTGTTCGACCTGATATGCGCCAATTACGGCCTCGACCGCGGCTTCGGCGGCGATCAATGTCGCGACCAGCTATGACGAGGACAAGCCGTTCACGCCGGCCTGGGCGGAACACGTCACCGGCGTGCCGCGCGCACCACATCATCCACGTGGCGCGGGAGTTCGCCACCAACGCCGAGAAGACCAACGGCCGTTCCATGGTGATCCTCGGCGCCGGGCTGAACCACTGGTTCCACATGGACATGGCCTACCGCGGCATCATCAACATGCTGGTGTTCTGCGGCTGCATCGGCCAATCGGGCGGCGGCTGGTCGCACTATGTCGGCCAGGAAAAGCTGCGCCCGCAGACCGGCTGGACGCCGCTCGCCTTCGGCGCTCGACTGGGCCCGCCCGCCGCGGCAGCATGAACGCGCACCTCCTTCTTCTATGCCCACACCGACCAGTGGCGTTACGAGACGCTCGACGTCTCGGAGATCCTCTCGCCCACGGCGCCCGACGGCGATTGGAGCGGCAGCGCTGATCGACTACAACGTGCGCGCCGAGCGCATGGGCTGGCTGCCCTCGGCGCCGCAGTTGCAGGCAGAACCCGCTGACCATCGCCGCCGCGCGCCAAGGCGGCCGGGCTGGAGCCGAAGGAGTATGTCGCGCAGGCGACTGCGCTCGGGCGAGCTGGAGCTTGTCCTGCCACGACCCCGACGACCCGGCGAACTGGCCGCGCAACCTGTTCGTCTGGCGTTCCAATCTGCTCGGCTCGTCCGGCAAGGGGCACGAGTATTTCCTCAAACACCTGCTCGGCACCACGCAACGGCGTGCTGGGCAAGGATCTCGGCGCAGAAGGCCGCGAAAGCCCGCAGCGAGGTCGCGTGGCACGACAAGGCGCCGGAAGGCAAGCTCGACCTGCTGGTGACGCTCGATTTCCGCATGTCCACCACCTGCGTCTATTCCGACATCGTATTGCCGACGGCGACCTGGTACGAAAAGAACGACCTCAATACCTCGGACATGCATCCGTTCATCCACCCGCTCACCACGGCGGTGGACCCGGCCTGGGAGGCGCGGACCGACTGGCAGATCTACAAGGACCTCGCCCGCGTGTTCTCCGATATCGCGCCGGAAGTGCTGGGCGCGAAACCGATGTCGTGCTCACGCCCATCCTGCACGATACCGCCGGCGAGCTGGCCCAGCCCTATGACGTGGCCGACTGGAAACGCGGCGGGCCCGACCCGATCCCGGGCCAGACCATGCCCTCGGTCAGCGTGGTCGAGCGCGACTACCCGAGCCTGTATGCCCGCTTCACCTCGATCGGGCCGCTGCTGGAGAAAGCCGGCAATGGCGGCAAGGGCATCGGCTGGAACACCCAGCACGAAATGGATTTCCTGCGCGCCCTGAACGGCCAGGTCAGCTCCGGCCCGAGCCTCCGGGCAGCCGCGCCTGGAGACGCGATATCGACGCCATCGAGGCGATCCTGAGCCTCGCCCCCGAGACCAACGGCGAGGTCGCGGTCAAGGCCTGGGAGGCGCTTGGGCCGCATGACCGGACTGGACCACACGCATCTGGCGCTGGCGAAGGAGGACGAGAAGATCCGCTTCCGCGACATCGTCGCCCAGCCGCGCAAGATCATCTCCTCGCCCACCTGGTCCGGCATCGAGAGCGACAAGGTCTGCTACAATGCCGGCTACACCAACGTGCACGAGCTGATCCCGTGGCGCACGCTGACCGGGCGCCAGCAGCTCTACCAGGACCATCTCTGGATGCGCGCCTTCGGCGAGGGCTGGTGACCTAGCGCCCGCCGGTGGACACCAAGGCCACCACCCGCTGCAGCGGGCGGCACGACAACGGCAATCCGGATCTGCTGAACTTCATCACCCGCACCAGAAATGGGGCATCCACAGCACCTACACCGACAATCTGCTGATGCTGACGCTGAGCCGCGGCGGACCCTGCATCTGGATCAGCGAGACCGACGCCAAACAGGTCGGCATCACCGATAACGACTGGATCGAGGCCTACAACACGAACGGCGCCCTGGTGGCGCGCGCGGTGGTTTCGCAGCGGGTCAATCCCGGCATGGTGCTGATGTACCATGCGCAGGAGAAGATCGTGAACATGCCGGGCAGCGAGATCACCGGCCAGCGCGGCGGCATCCATAACTCGGTGACGCGGGCGGTGCTCAAGCCGACGCACATGATCGGCGGCTACGCCCAACAATCCTACGGCTTCAACTACTACGGCACGGTCGGCACCAACCGCGACGAGTTCATCGTCGTCGCGCAAGATGACAAGGTCGATTGGCTGGAGACGGAACCCGCGCGCCGTCACGCGTGCAGAATGGAGACCGTGGCATGAAAATCCGCGCGCAGATCGCGATGGTGCTGAACCTCGACAAGTGCATCGGCTGCCACACCTGCTCGGTCACCTGCAAGAACGTCTGGACCAGCCGCGAGGGCGTCGAATACGCCTGGTTCAACAACGTCGAAACCAAGCCCGGCATCGGCTATCCGAAGGACTGGGAGAACCAGAAGCGCTGGAAAGGCGGCTGGATGCGCAAGGCCAACGGCAAGATCGAGCCGCGCATCGGCGCGCAAATGGCGTGTTCTGGCCAACATCTTCGCCAATCCGGACCTGCCGGAGATCGACGACTACTACGAGCCGTTCACGTTCGATTACGCGCACCTGCAGACGGCGCCGGAGAGGCAAGGCCATGCCGACCGCGCGCCCGCGCTCGCTGATCAGCGGCGAGCGGATGGAAAAGATCCAGTGGGGCCCGAACTGGGAGGAGATCCTCGGCGGCGAGTTCGCCAAGCGCTCGCAGGACGTGCAACTTCGAGGGCGTGCAGAAGGAGATCTACGGCGCAGTTCGAAAACACCTTCATGATGTATCTGCCGCGCCTGTGCGAGCACTGCCTCAACCCGGCCTGCGTCGCGGCCTGCCCGTCCGGCGCGATCTACAAGCGCGAGGAGGACGGCATCGTGCTGATCGACCAGGACAAGTGCCGGGGCTGGCGCATGTGCGTCTCGGGCTGCCCGTACAAGAAGATCTACTACAACTGGTCATCGGGAAAATCCGAGAAATGCACCTTCTGTTTCCCGCGCATCGAGGCCGGCCAGCCGACGGTGTGCTCGGAAACCTGCGTCGGGCGCATCCGCTATCTCGGCGTGGTGCTCTACGACGCCGACCGCATCGCCGAGGCGGCTTCGGTTCCCGACGAGGGCGATCTCTATGAAGCCCAGCTCAAGGTGTTTCTCGATCCGTTCGACCCCGTGGTGCAGGCGCAGGCCCGGCTCGACGGCATTTCCGACGCATGGCTGGAGGCGGCGCGGCATTCGCCGGTGTGGCGCATGGCGATGGACTGGAAGATCGCCTTCCCGCTGCATCCGGAATACCGCACCTTGCCGATGGTGTGGTACGTGCCGCCGCTGTCGCCGATCCAGGCGGCCGCGGCCAAGGGCGACATCGGCGAGATCGGCGGCATGCCCGATGTGAAATCGCTGCGCATTCCCGTGCAGTACCTCGCCAACCTGCTCACCGCGGGGCGCACGGCGCCGGTGGAGCTGGCGCTGGAACGGATGTTGGCGATGCGGTCCTACATGCGGGCGAAGTCGGTGGACGGCGTGATCGTCGACAGCATCGCCGAAAATGTCGGCTTGTCCGGCAATGACATCGAGGCGATGTATCAGCTGATGGCGATCGCCAATTACGAGGACCGCTTCGTCATTCCCACGGCACATCGGGAAACCGGCGAGGACGCCTTCGACCTGCGCGGTTCCTGCGGCTTTTCGTTCGGCAATGGCTGCGGCGGCAAGACCGGCTTCGACCTGTTCGGCGCCGCCAGGCCAAGAGCGAAAACCCCGATGGAGGTGCGGTGATGGCCCGCACCTATCGCGCCCTCGCTGCCCTGCTGTCCTATCCGACGGAAAACCTGCAGGCAGCCACATGCGAGATCGCCGCCGCCCTGGCCGAGGACGCCATGGTTCCGCAGGCGCGCCAGCAGGCGATCGGGGCCTTCCTCAACGAGATCGCGACGACGGACATCTATGCGCTGCAGGAACGCTACGTGGCGCTGTTCGACCGCAGCCGCACGCTGTCGCTGCACCTGTTCGAACATGTGCACGGCGAGAGTCGCGATCGTGGCCAGGCGATGGCCGATCTGATCGCGCTGTATGAAAGCCATGGACTGGAAATGGCGGCGGGTGAACTACCCGACTTCCTGCCGCTGTTCCTGGAGTTCCTGTCGCTGCTGGCGGACGCGGAGGCGCTGTCGATGCTGACCGAGCCTTCCGGGATCCTGCGTGCGCTGACCGACCGGCTTGAGGCCCGCGACGCCGGCTATGCCAGCGTGATGGCCGCACTGGCGGATATCGCGGCCGCTCCGACGCTTGCGGTGTCCGACATCCCCGAGGAGGATCCGGACGATCTCGAAGCCATGGACGCCGCCTGGGAGGAGGCCACCGTGCGCTTCGGCCCCGGCGAGGCGATGGACGGCTGCAGCGTGGACCGGCTGCGCACACGGCTGCGCGCCGCGGCGCGGGATGCGGATCCCGTCACGCGATCACGCGGCGCAACGGCGGCCTGAGGAGAAGCGATCATGAACGCCTGGCTCAACAACGCGCTGTATGGCTGGTATCCCTATGTGGCGCTGACCGTGTTTTTCGTCGGCAGCGTGGTGCGGTTCGATTATTCGCAATACACTTGGCGAACCGGCTCCAGCCAGCTCTTGCGGCGCAGGCAGTTGATGTGGGGGTCGAACCTGTTCCATGTCGGAATTCTGGCCATCTTCGCCGGCCATTTCTTCGGCCTGCTGACACCCGTCGCCGTGTTCGACGCGCTCGGCATCAGTCACACCTTCAAGCAGCTGCTGGCCATGGGCTTCGGCGGTGTGGCCGGGATTGCCTGCTGGATCGGCATCGCCCTGCTGGCGCACCGGCGACTGTTCGACGCGCGCATCCGCGCCACGTCGAGCTTCGCTGACATCGCGATCCTGCTGCTGCTATGGGCACAGCTGACCTTGGGGCTGGCGACCATTCCGATCTCGGCACAGCACCTCGACGGCGGGGAAATGGTAAAGTTCATGACCTGGGCACAAGGCGTACTGACGCTGCGGCCCGGTGTGGCCGCGCTGGTCGCCGATGCCAGCCCGGTCTTCAAGCTGCATCTGTTCCTGGGCCTGACCGTGTTCCTGGTGTTTCCGTTCACCCGACTGGTGCATGTGCTGAGCGCCCCGGTCTGGTATCTCGGCCGGACCGGCTACCAGCTGGTGCGCACCAGGCGGCCCGCGGCGGCTCGCGCGAAGGCCGGGCATACTTCCCTGGGTGGTGACTGAGCCATGCGCACCGCGACCCGGGATGTCAGCGTCAACGGCGTCATCATCGCCAACGGCGATATCGCCCGCGAGGTGCAGAACCACGAAGGCGCTTCTCCGGCCGCCGCCTGGCAGGCCGCCACGCGGGCGCTGGTTGTGCGAGAACTGCTGTTGCAGCGCGCCGCAACGCTTGGCCTGACACCGGCGCCGCGCACCGAGGATGGCGTGCGGGAGACTGAGGAAGAGGCCTTGATCCGGGCGCTGCTGGGCGCGGAGGTCCGAACGCCCACCGCCGATGACGACGCGTGCCGCCGCTACTACCAGTCCAATCTCTCGCGGTTCCACGGTCCGGATTTGTTCGAGCCGTTGCACATCCTGTTCAAGGCGGCGCGGGCCGATGTGGCCGCCTTCGCGCGGGCCGAGGAGCGTGCGAAAGCTGTTCTGGCGGAGGTGAAAGCCGCCCCGGACCGGTTCGAAAGCATCGCCATGGCGCTGTCCGACTGCCCCTCGGCGCGCGATGACGGCCGCCTCGGGCAGGTGGCCCGCGGCGAGACCACAGCCGAGTTCGAGGCGGCCCTGCTCGGCTTGCAACCGGGGCAGATCTGCCCGGACATCGTGCGCACCCGCTACGGCGTGCACGTGCTGCGGCTGGACCGCAAAATCGCCGGGGAGGTGCTGGCGTTCGCGCAGGTACGCGAGCGGGTGGCCGCCTATCTGGAGGAGAACACCTTGCGCCGGGCGGCGGCCCAATATGTCGCGGTGCTTGCGGGGCAGGCGCGGATCCTTGGCTTCGAGATCGCGGGCCCCGGGTCATCCCTGGTGCAATAGGAGGCGGCGATGCTGGGAACCATCCTGGGTGGGCTCACCAACGAGGCGATGGCGGAGGAAGTGCTGTCCGCCATCGGCGACAAAACGGTTCTGGCCCAGGTCCACCAAGGCGCTGCAGCCAGCGGCGTGAGCACCGGCGCCTTTGTCGCCGCCACGGTGCGCCATTTGCTGGACCATGGCGACGAGGAGGTCTGGCTCGATCTACTCCGCAAGATGGCCGGTTCGCCACAACCGGGTGCGGCAGCGTTGCAGGCCATCCTGGAACGCGCTTTTCTCCGGCCCGAAGCGGTCGGTACGGGCGTCCCATGAACGCGACGCGCCCGCGTTCATGCGCCGGCTGTTGGCGGGCGCCGGCTTCCACCTGCGGCACAAGCCTGGCCGGACCGTGTTCATCCAGGTGCGGGTGTGCCACCGGGCACAACGAGCGCGCTAGCGATCGTCATGTCATCCATGCTGGCATCCTACAGGCAGCGGAGCCCCTGCCTCCTGGCTGTCTTGCGCGTCAGCTTTGCGACCGGCTTCATTGTCCATGGCAGTCTCGCTGGCCGTTTCCGGTATTTTGTGGAACTCGACCTGGAAGCGCACCGACTCGAGCGGGACGACCTCGTGCGACACGCCGGGCTCGACCAGGCCCGGGGCGCTTGAGGGATCCAGGGTCCGCTCCGAATGCGGCGCCAGCACCCGATAAAGCAGCCTGCCCTCCAGGACATGGATCAACGCCCAGGTCCCGGGGGCGGTTCGGTGCGACCGAAGCAGCCCGGGAGGTATCGTGTTCTCGGTGAATACGGGAGTGCTGCGGTAGGCTTTGCAGCCCGGCGGCAGGACGCCAGCAGCAGGGTGTCTGGTGCCGGGTCCATTCATGGCTCCAACCGCGCCTGCAAGGATTGTTGCAGCACGATCGCGTTGTTGTGCTCGGTGTCCTTGGCCCCGAACAGCAGCGTCAGCGTCGTGCTTTGCGTGGCCAATGCCAGCAGCTTGTCCAGCGCCGCATTGGAAGCCAGCTCCGCCCGATAGCGACGCTCGAACTCCGGCCACCGGGCGGGATCGTGGCCGAACCAGCGGCGCAACTCGGCGCTCGGCGCGATGTCCTTGAGCCAGAGGTCGAACTTTACATCCTGCCGCTTCAAACCTCGGGGCCACAAGCGATCCACCAGAACACGGACGCCGTCACCGGCTGAAGGCGGATCGTATGCCCGCTTGACGTGGATCTCGGTCATCCGCCGGACGGCCCCTTCTGTTCCTGGCCCGTCTGTTCCTCACCAGTCTGTTCCTGGTCAAAGGTTTCGATCGCCAGCGCGGAGTGCGCGTAGGCTGCGCCCGCCCGCATCTCAGCCGCGACCCAGATGGCCTCCATCAGTTCCGCGCGCGTGGCACCGGCGCGAAGGGCTGCCTTCGTGTGCCCCTTGATGCAGTAAGGGCATTGGGTCACATGCGCGATGGCAGCGGCAACGATCTGCTTCATTTTCGTGGAAAGCGCGCCTTCGGCGAATACCTTTCTGCTGAAATCATCGAAGGCAGCCTGGGTCTCGGGTGCGAGGGCGCGCCGTTTCTGCGCAATCTCGCGCGTGGCCGGTGGATACATGCGATCACTCCTTCCCCGTTCCATATCAAACCATTCTTGATCCAGGTGAGAACAAAGCTGCTTTGCTCGGCTGGTCCTTCCAACGGATGGCATCCTCGGCAAGCCCTGCACCGGTGCCTGTGGGTGGTGCGGCTACCACAGCACCACCGCCAACACGACGACCAGGCTCCATACCAGCATATTGACCAAAGTCCGGATCAGGATCCGGTCATCTTCCTCGTGGGCGCCCAGCACGTCGCTGACCAGGTTGCCGGGCAAGAGGAACATCCAAAGCATCGCTCTGCCAATCATCGTCCGCCCTCCGGCGCCGTGCATTATAACATGCATCTATAATGTATCTTATAACAAGCCTGGGCAAAAGCAATACCCCTCATATATCTTTTATCCATTCCTCCTGGAGCCAACGGCCGTGCGTCTGACCGTCTACACCGACTACTCGCTGCGCATGCTGATGTACCTGGCCGTGCAGGGGGACGGCCGCGCCACCATCGCCGAGGTGGCGGCCGCCTACCGCATCTCAAAGGCGCATTTGACCAAGGTCGCTCATCAGCTCGGTCTGGCCGGATATGTGGAGACTGTACGAGGCAAGGGTGGCGGATTGCGCCTGGCCCGGCCGTCCCGGGAGATCAGCCTGGGGGAGGTCGTGCGCCACACCGAGCCGGACATGGAGTTGGTGCCATGCTTCGGGCCGTCGCACGCATCCTGTCCGATCGTGCCCGCCTGCGGCCTGAAGGGCGCCCTGCATGAGGCGAGGCAGGCGTTCCTCGCTGTGCTCGACCGCTACAGCCTGACCGACCTCGTGCAACAGCAAGCCGAACTGCGAACGCTGCTGCACACGAAGTAGGGGGTCCTCGCGGCGACGGTTTCGCTCAACCGGCATGTCGAGACCGGCGGGCATACATGGCTGACGCGGTTGGAGGAGCTCCACCGCATGCAGTCTTCGCTGCTTCGCCTGTTCGAGGGCTTCGACTATGGTGTTCCCCAAGACCGCGGGCAGACCGACAAATGAATACCGGTAGACCAATGGAGACGTACTCGATGTCACGTAGCCGGGCACCACAAACGATTGCAGCCGCAAACGGCATCGGACAGGACAGCGCGTTCGGGGCCGTGGTGGCGCCAATCTATTTGTCGAGCACCTTCACTTTCGAAGGCTTCGATCGGGCGAGGGCCTACGACTACACGCGCGCGGGCAACCCGACGCGCGATCTGCTGGCCGCCACGCTCGCAAAGCTCGAAGCGAGCGCCGGGGCGGTGATCGCCTCCACGGGCATGGCCGCCATCGATCTCACGCTCGCCGGCCTCGAGCCGGACGACCTCATTGTCGCGCCGCACGACTGCTATGCCGGAACCTGGCGGCTGCTGAACGCACGTTCCGCCAAACGGCAGTTCGACGTCCTGTTCATCGACTTTGCCGATGAAAGCGCCTTGGCCATGGCGCTGTTGCGTGCCCCTCGGCTGGTTCTGATCGAGAGCCCGAGCAACCCCTTGATGCGCGTCGTCGACATTCGCAGGATCGCCGCGCAGGCCAAAGCAGGCGGGGCGAAGATCGTCGTCGACAACACCTTTCTGTCGCCCGCGCTACAGCGACCGATCAAGCTAGGCGCGGACCTGGTCGTGCATTCTTCGACAAAATACCTCAATGGCCATTCGGACGTCGTCGGCGGCGCCGTCATCGCGGCGAACCAGAAGGATGTCGATGAGCTCGTCTCCTGGGCGAACATCACGGGCGTGACCGGATCGCCTTTCGATGCCTACCTTACTCTGCGCGGCCTGCGCACATTGTTCGCGCGTGTCGAGCGGCAGCAGAAGACCGCAGCCGCGGTCGCCGAGTTCCTCGGCCAGCATCCGGCCGTTGCGGCAGTCCACTACCCGGGTCTGCGCACCCACCCCGGGCATGAAATCGCCAAGGCGCAGCAGAGCGGCTTTGGCGCCATGCTGAGCTTCGAGATTAAAGGTGGCATCGATGGCGTGCGGCGATTCGTCGAGACGTTGGATTTGTTCACACTCGCGGAATCCCTCGGAGGCGTGGAAAGCCTGGTCGCACATCCCGCCACCATGACCCACGCGAGCATGAGCCCGGAGGCACGACTCGCCGCCGGGATCAGCGACAGCCTGCTGCGGCTTTCCATAGGCCTTGAGAACGAGGCGGATCTTCTGGCCGATCTTGCCCGTGGCCTGGAAGCCGCGTAGCGGCTGGATATCCACGGATCGGGATATCACGGCTGGACAGTCGGGGAGACAAGCCGTGCGCGATAACAGCGGGGCCTGCGCCGCGCTGCAGACTGTCATTGCCAGGCTGGTTGTTCCTGTCCGATGGATGATTGTGCCTGCTTGCGCCCGGTCGGCCTCAACCGAGCTTATGTTACCGCCGTGAAAGAACGAAAACATCCGTTCGATAAAGGCTGCTCCATCCCCCTTGGCTTGCTTCAGGCGTCAGCTCACAGGGCCGCGTCCTCGTCGTCATCGGCGGCGAGTTCGAGCAGCTGTTCCGCTGCCGTCGCCTCCATCAGGCTCACGTCCTTCAGCTTGCGCCCCACGGCGCGCGTGCGGGTGCGGGCGCGTTCGATGGTCGTGGTGAAGGTGCCGGCCTGTTTCAGCAGGCGTTCCAGCACGTCGTCCATTTTCAGCATCTCGGTGCGGGTGGCGCCCAGCAGGGTGCGGATCTGGTCCGCCTTCTGCTCCAGCGCCAGCGTGACGAAGCCGAGATGGATGGTGCGCAGCAAGGCCGGGAACAGGCTCGGCCCCATCACCAGCACCCGGCAGTCGCGGCCGATATCGTCGATCAGGCCGGGGATGCGCGCGACCTCGGCATACAGCGCATCGGTCGGCAGGTAGAGCACGGCGAATTCCACCGTGACCGGGGGATTGATGTATTTCGCGTGGATCTTCTTCGCCTCGTCGCGGATGCGCCGGTCGAGGCCGCGGCTGGCGGCGCGCTCGGCCTCCGCGTCGCCAGCCTCGGAGGCGGCGAGCAGGCGTTCGTAATCCTCGATCGGGAACTTGGCGTCGATCGGCAGCAGCGGGCGGGTTTCGCCGCGCATCGGCATGATGACGGCGAATTCCACCACGTCGTCGCTGTCGGCGCGCACCTTGTGGTTGGTCAGGTAGGTGCCGGGCGGCAGCACGTCGTCCAGCATCGCCTTGACCTGGGTTTCGCCCCAGCCACCGCGGGTCTTCACATTGGCGAACAGCCGCTTGATGTCGCCGATCTGCGCGGTTACCGCCTGCACGTCGGTCATCGCCTTCTGCACCGCGGTGAACTGGTCGATCACCCGTTCGAAGCTGGTCTTCATCTGCTTCTCGACCGCTTCGTGCAGCTGCTCGTTCACGGTCTTCTGGATCTCGGCCAGCTTCTTCTCGCTGCCCTCGCGCATTTCGCCGAGCTTGCTCTCCAGCAGGCTGCGCGTGGTCTCGAACTGCAGGCCGATCGAGGACGCGGTCTTCTGCTGGCCGTCCGCCAGCGCCAGGCGCAATTCGCCCTGCTCACGCGACAGCGTGGTGCGCACCTGCTCGATGCCGGTGTTCAGCATCCCGCCCAGGCCCGCCAGCCGCTCGACCGTGGCGGTGCCGGCGGCGCGCAGCTCGGCGCGCGTGGTCTCCGCCTCCGCGCGTGTTCCCGCCAGCGCCTGCTCGGCGAGCAGGCGCAGATGCGCCAGTTCGCGTTCCCGCGCCCTGCCCTGGCGCAACACGAGGATCAGCGCGAGCAGCGCCGCCAGAGCGGCCACCCCTGCCAGGATCGGGCCGAGCAGGACCGGGTCCGTCAGGATGGCGGCGAGGATCTTGGGGTCGGCGAGATGGTCGATCTGCATGGATGCTTCCGGAAACTGCGAACGCAGTATCCGTCATGCCCGGAGTTGCGGGCGAGTCGCGGGCGGTAGGTCAACCGCCCTTCGCCAGCTCCGGCAGCAGCGGCAGCAGGGCGGTCAGGTCGCGCTGGGCGACGCAGACCAGGTACTGGCAGGAGGCCGGCGTCTCGTCCTCCGATTCCGGCAGCGGCAGGCCGTCCGGCCCCAGCGGCAGGGCGGTCAGGCCGATATCGCCATAGACCTTCAGCAGCCCGGCGCCGGCGCGCCACACCGCGGGGTCCAGCCCCTCCTGCATCGCCACGTCGCGCAGCCGCCAGATCACCGAGGCGCGATCGGACTCCGCGCCGACGGGATCGCCGAGCCCGAGCATCACCCGGCCGACGCGGCGGAAGGCGATCGCCGCCCGGTCCGCCTCGCCCCAGATCAGGCCGTCCGCGCCGTTGACCGGCAGGGCGCCGAGCCGGGCGAACCTGGCCCGCGCCTCGTTGCCCCAGGGCTGGAACACCACGCGCCCGGGCATCAGCAGCCGCCAGATCGCCACCAGCGCCAGGATCACGGTCAGCGCCAACGTGACGCGCAGCGAGTTCGGCACCTCGCGCGACAGCACGATCTCCCACCAGGAATTGTCCGGGTGGTCGCGGAAGGTGCGTTCGGAGGCGATCAGCGCCAGCACGCAGGCGGCCAGCGCCAGCACCGATATCGCCGTGGAGGGATCCATCTTGCCCGACAGCAGCCTGGCATGGCGGTAGAAGCTGGCGCGGAACGGCGCCAGCACCAGCGCCGCCAGCACCAGCACGCCGGCGATCCACATGCGGTCCGTATGCGCTTGCGCGGCGATGAAGAACGCTCCGCCCATGCAGCAGCACGATGGTGCAGCCCCAGGCCAGATTGACCCGCTGCGACAACCCGATCGCCATCACCAGCAGCCCGGCGCCGATCAGCGAGGGGATGAACTGGCCGGCCTGGGCCGCGAGTTCGGCGAAATCCGGGTCGATCCACGAGAAGTCGGGCATCGGCGCGAGCACGCCCAGCGACAGCAGCATCGCTCCGCACAGCGCAACCACGCCGGTGGCGGTGGCGACCGGCGAAGTCCGGCTCGTTCCATCGTCCGATCGCCTGCACGCCGCTGAGCTTGCTGGTGCGGCGCAGGAAGCTGCCGCCGCGCAGCAGCACCTCGTTGCCGGCGAACAGGGAGCCGGCCAGGAACAGCGGGATGATGTAGTAGTACAGCCGGAACACGACGATGCGCGCCGACGATGCGCGGCGCGTCCAGCCACGGCGACAGCCCCAGCAGCATGGCGGTGTCGAACACGCCGATGCCGCCCGGCAGGTTGGCCGCGAGCCCGGCGGAATAGGAGGCGAGATAGACGCCGAGGAAGCGTCAGCCAGGTCAGCCCCGGCGTCTGCGGCAGCAGCGCGAAGAAGATCGAGGCGGTCACCGCCACGTCCACGGTCGCCAGCAGCACCTGCAGGATCGCCATCCGCCAGCCCGGCAGCTCGATCGTGTGGCCGAACACGCGTGATGCTGCCGACCACCCGCGACAGGGTCACGTAGCCGGCGACGATCGCCCACAGCGCGGCGCCGATGGCATACATCACCGGCGCGGCAACGCGCTCGCCGAAGAACGGGATCGTGGTCGGCTCGATGAACAGGATCGAAACCGCCGAGCACCATGCCGCCCAGCCCGAAGGTCAGGCGGCAGAACGCCACGGTCTTGGCGATCTGCAGCGGCGTCAGCCCCCAATGGGCATACAGCCGGTAGCGCACCGCGGCACCCGACACCGCGGCGAAGCCAAGATTGTGCGACAGCGCATAGGCGCAGAACGAGGCGAAGGCGACCCGCCCGTAGGAGACCTTGTGCCCGGCATAGATCGTGCCGAGCCGGTCGTAGAAGGTCAGGATGCCGTAGGACAGGATGGTCCACAGGAACGAGATCGCCAGCGCCCGATGCGGAATGGCGGCGAGCGCCTCCTCGATATCCGCCAGCTTGAGGTTGCGGAACTCCCGCTGCACCACGTAGATCGGCGCCGAACAGCAGCACCACGCCCGAGCAGCGCCGGCAGGTGGCGCAGCGCCTGCTTCAGCTCGGCCGGCACGGCTCGGCTGGCACTGCGCCGCGGCGGCCTCAGGCCGCCGCGGCGGGCGCGACAGCGCCGACTCGATCAGCGCAATGGTTTCCGGCAGGCCATACAGCGCCACGAAGCCGCCGAAGCGCGGGCCTTCCTGCTGGCCGAGCAGCACCTGGTACAGGCAGCCGAACCAGTCGCGCAGTTCGGGGAAGTCATGGCGCTTGCCGACCTCGAAGACGGCGTTCTGGATCGCCTCGGCATCGGCGTCCGCCGGCAGGGCGGCGAGGGTTTCCGCCAGGTCGGTCAGCGCCGCGCGCTCGTTCGCGTCGGGCTGGCGGTAGCTGCTTCGCCGGGCGGACGAAATCCTGGTAGTAGGCGATCGCGTGATCGACCAGCCGGGCCAGCATCGGCTGGGTCTCGGCGTTCGCGTCCGGGATGTAGCGGCGGATGAAGCCCCAGAGCATGTCCGGCGTTGTCCGCGTTCACCACGCTGGCGAGGTTGAGCAGCATGGCGAAAGAGATCGGGCTGGCCGCCGAGTTCGGCATCCGCCCGGCATGGATGTGCCAGGCCGGGTTGGTCTGCTGTTCGTCGGCGCTGCTGGGTCAGGGCCTTGCCGGCATTGGCGATGTACTCGTCCACCGCGCGCGGGATCACGTCGAAATACAGCCGCTTGGCCCGCTGCGGCTGGTTGTACATGAACTGCGCCAGGCTCTCCGCCGGCGCGTAGCGCAGCCAGTCGTCGACCGACAAGCCGTTGCCCTTGGACTTGCTGATCTTCTGCGCCGTGCTCGTCCAGGAACAGCTCATAGGTGAAGCCCTCCGGCGGCGGCGCGCCGAGGATGCGGCAGATCCGCGCCGGACAGGCGCACGCTGTCGATCAGGTCCTTGCCGGACATTTCGTAATCGACGCCGAGCGCGTACCAGCGCATCGCCCAGTCGGCCTTCCATTGCAGCTTGCAATGCCCGCCCTTCACCGAGGTCTCGAACGCCTCGCCGCTATCGGGGTCGCGCCAGACGATCGTGCCGGCTGCGGGGTCGCGCTGCTCGATCGGGCACCTGCATGACGATGCCGGTGCGGGGATGGATCGGCAGGATCGGCGAATAGGTCGCCCGCCGCTCCGCCCCGAGCGTGGGCAGGATGACCGCCATCACCGGGTCGAAGCATTCCAGCACGCGCACCAGCGCCGCGTCGAACCGGCCGGAAGCGTAGTAGTCGGTGGCGGAGGCGAACTCGTACTCGAAGCCGAAGCTGTCCAGGAAGGCGCGCAGCCGGGCGTTGTTGTGCGCGCCGAAGCTGTCATGGGTGCCGAACGGGATCGGGGATGCGGGTCAGCGGCTTGCCCAGGTGCTGCGCCAGCATCTCCCGGTTGGGCACGTTGTCCGGCACCTTGCGCAGCCCGTCCATGTCGTCGCTGAAGGCCAGCAGCCGGGACGGCAGCCCGGTCAGCTCGGTGAAGGCGTGGCGCACCCAGCTGGTGCGCGCAACCTCGCCGAAGGTGCCGATATGCGGCAGGCCGGAGGGGCCGTAGCCGGTCTCGAACAGCGCATGCCCCTTGCCCGGACGCGGCCAGGCGTTCGGCGACCTTCTGCGCCTCCTCGAAGGGCCAGGCCTTGGGAACCGGGGTATCGCGCGGGTGGGAGACGTGGGTTTGCGGTGTTGCGGACATGTCGATGAGGCTATGAACAGGAGGTGCCTTGGTCAATCGGCGGGCGCCCTTATAGTGTCAGCATGACCGTCTGCGCCACATGAGCCTCTCATCGACCGCGCGGATCCTGTTGCCGGACGCCCCTGCGGTGGTCGCCGGCCATGGCCGCGCCGCGATCCTGACCCCGGACGGCGAGTTCTTCTCCGGCAGCGCGGAGCAGGTGGCCAGCCGGCTGCGCACTCTGCCGCCGCCCTTGCTGGTGCATGCGCCGGCGACCCTGCGCCGGCTCGGCCTGAGGGCGCTGCCCTGCTTCGACCTGCTGGAGCTGTTCGCCTTCGCCATGCCCGCCCGCCCGGTCGCGCCCACCCCGCGCGGCCTGGCGCTGGCGCTCGAGCTGGACCCGCTCGGCAGCGGATTGGAGGACGCGGCCGCGGCGCTGCCGGAAATCGCGCTGACGCTGCTGCGCCAGCTCTCCGCCGGGCGCCTGCTGGCGCTGAACCGCGATGCGGCCGGGCTCGCCGCGCAGATGGGCACGGGCGGCTGGGGCTGGGCACCCTTCGTCGCCGCCGCGCTCGGCCGGCCGGACGCCGCCCCCTCGGCGGAGGCGCTGAAAGTGTGGAAGCGCCTGCCGGAATGGGAGGATGCCGCCCCCCTGCCGGCACCGTCCTCCTTCCCGGTCAGCGAGACCGAGGCGCGCGCGCGCCTGGCCGTGATGCTCGGCCCGGATGCCGAGCAGCGGCCCGGCCAGGCCGATTATGCCGGCGCCGCGGCGGCGGCCTTCGCTCCGCGCGAGCAGCGCGGCGATCCGCATCTGGTGCTGGCGGAGGCCGGCACCGGCACCGGCAAGACGCTCGGCTACATCGCGCCGGCCAGCCTGTGGGCCGAGCGCAACAAGGGCGCCGTCTGGATCAGCACCTTTACCCGCCACCTGCAGCGCCAGATCGACGGCGAGCTGTCCCGCCTTTTCCCCGACCCCGCCGAGCGCCGGCGCCGCGTGGTCGTGCGCAAGGGGCGGGAGAACTATCTCTGCCTGCTGAACCTGGAGGATGCCATCGCCAGCGCGTCGGGCGGCTTCGCGCCGGCCGGGCTGATCCCGTTCGGCCTGATCGCCCGCTGGGCGATGGCGACCCAGGACGGCGACATCCAGGGCGGCGACCTGCCCGGCTGGTTCGCCGAGCTGTTCGGCGGCGCCACGCTCTATGCGCTGGCCGACCGGCGCGGCGAGTGCATCCATGCCGCCTGCCCGCATTGGCGGCGCTGCTTCGTGGAACACACGATCCGCCGCGCCCGCACCGCCGAGCTGGTGGTGGCCAACCACGCGCTGGTGATGGCGCAGGCCGCCTGGGGCGGTCTCGACGACAACGCAGTGCCGACCCGCTACGTGTTCGACGAGGGCCATCATCTGTTCGACGCCGCCGACAGCGCCTTCTCGGCCGAACTGTCGGGCATGGAGACCGCCGAATTGCGCCGCTGGCTGCTGGGCGCGGAGGGCGGGCGGTCCCGCGCCCGCGGCCTGCGCCGGCGGATCGAGGAGCTGGTGGCAGCCCGGCCGCTGCTGGAGGCGCCGCTGGACGCCGCGCTGCAGGCCGCCCGCGCCCTGCCGGCGCCGGGCTGGGCGTCGCGCATCGGCGGCGGCGGATCCGGCGGCAGCCGGGAAATCGCCGGCCTGGAAATCACCGGTCTGGAAGCCGGCCGGCCGAACCCGACCGAGGCGTTCCTGCGCGTGGCCCGCCAGCAGGTGCTGGCGCGGACCCAGGGCGACGGCAACCCGCGCGGCCCCGGCGCCCCTGGCGGCTACGGCGCGCAGGAATGCGATCTGTTTCCCGCCGCTGCCGGCATGCCGGAAACGGCGGAACAGCTCAGCCGCGCCCTGCTGCGCATCAGCGAGCCGCTGGTGACCCTGCGCACGCGGCTGCTGGCGCGGCTCGAGGACGAGGCGGAGGACATGGACGCCGCCACCCGCAACCGGATCGAGGCCGCCTGCCGCTCGCTCGGCCGGCGCGCGATCGATCCGCTCGGCGCCTGGCGGGCGATGCTGCGCGCCATCGGCGAGACCCCGCCGGAGCCGGGGACACGGCCGGACCACGTGCTGTTCCTGCGGCTCGACCGGCGCGACGGCACCGACCGAGATGTCGGGCTGCACCGCCACTGGCTCGACCCGACGATGCCCTTTGCCATGACCCTGGCGGCGCCGGCGCAGGGCCTGCTGGTGACCTCCGCCACGCTTGCGCGATTCCGGCGACCGGGATCCGGAACTGGCCTGGGAAGCGGCGGAGGCGCGGGTGGGCGCGCCGCATCTGCCTTCCCCCGCCATCCGCGCCGCGGTGGCCAGCCCCTTCGACTATGCCGCGCAGACCCGCGCCTTCGTGGTCACCGATGTCATGGGCGGCGATATCGGCGCGCTGGCATCGGCCTATCGCGCGCTGTTCGCCGCCTCCGGCGGCGGCGGCCTCGGCCTGTTCACCGCCATCAGCCGGCTGCGCGCGGTGCACGCAGCGCATCGCCCCGGACCTGGAGGCGGCCGGCATTCCGCTCTACGCCCAGCATGTCGACGCCATGGACAACGCCACGCTGGTCGACATCTTCCGCACCGAGGAGGAGAGCTGCCTGCTCGGCACCGACGCGATGCGCGACGGGGTCGACGTGCCCGGGCGCGCGCTGCGCCTGGTCGTGTTCGAGAAGACCCCCTGGGCAAGGCCGGACATCCTGCACCGCGAGCGGCGCGTGCATCTCTCGGGCGGCGATCCCAAGGGCTATGACGACCGCATCGCCCGGCTGCGGCTGCGCCAGGCCTTCGGCCGGCTGATCCGCCGCGCCACCGACCGCGGCGTGTTCGTGCTGCTGGACCGCCAGACGCCGAGCCGCCTGCTGTCCGCCTTTCCCGCCGGCGTGACGGTTCGACGCGTCGGGCTGGCGCAGGCGGTGGCGGAAACGCGGGAGTTCCTGGGCGACCATCCGGACGCTTGATCCCATCTCCGCCTTCCCGCAGGCTGAGGACGCAGAAGAAGCACCCTCCCCCCAGTTTCGCGGAGAGGGAGGGGTAAGGGGCCCCAAGGACAAGCCGGCGGCAGCACTGTCTTTCCCCTCACCCCGCCCTCTCCCCCAAGCGGGGGAGAGGAAGAAGAACAGAGGAGGGAAAGACTTGGAACAGATCCGCGTCCACGCGAACGGCCTGAACTTCAATGTCTGGCGCGCCGGCAGCGGGCGGCCGATCCTGCTGCTGCATGGCTGGCCGGAATTCGCCGCCGTCTGGCACAAGGTGATGGACCGGCTGGCCGGCCGCTTCCTGCTGATCGCGCCGGATCTGCGCGGCTTCGGCGACAGCGACAAGCCGGACCCCGGCCCCACCGACAAGGCCGGTTCCGACGTGCATGCCGCCGATATGCTGGCGGTGCTGGATGCGCTGGGCGTGGGCAAATGCGGCATCGTCGCGCATGACGTCGGCGCCTATGTCGGTCAGTCCATCGCCCGCTCCCATGGCCCGCGCGTGGCCGGGCTGTTCTTCTTCGACTGCCCCTATCCCGGCATCGGCCCGCGCGGCGCGGCGCCGGACCATTTGAAGGAGATCTGGTACCAGTTCTTCCACCAGCTGCCCTGGGCGGCGGAGATGGTCGCCAGCTCACGCGAGGCGTGCCGGCTGTATTTCTCCCATTTCCTGCGCCACTGGTCGATGCGCAAGGACGCCTTCGACAACGACATCGAGGCCTGGGTCGACAACTTCCTGAAGCCCGGCAACCTGCAGGGCGGCTTCAACTGGTACATCTCCAACAACGCCGCCCGCCTGGCGATGCTGCGCGGCGAGGCGCCGCGGCCCGCGCCGATCACGGTGCCGACCTGCTGCCGCTGGGGCGAGGGCGGTTCGGTGCTGCCGGCCGCGTGGGGCGACCGGATGGGCGAGTTCTTCACCGATGTCGATTTCAGGCCGCTGCCCGGCGTCGGCCATTTCCCGCATTGGGAAGATCCCGACCTGGCCAGCGCGGAAATCGCCGGGTTCTTCGGCAAGCTGCCCGAAGCCGCCTGGGCTGGCTGACACAGATCGTGACGACATCGATCGGACTGCGTGATTGGTTTGCCTGCAATTTCATAAACTTAATGTCGCTTCTTGGTTTCCGCACCCCGGCAATTGCTGTACGATAAGGGAGTTCCGCAAACCCGCCCCCAAACTGGCCGATCCGGCCTGAAGGCATGCCGCTGATGGGCCACTCGCCGCCGCTGATCACCATTATCGTCGCCGGCATCGGCCTCGCCTTCGTGCTGGGAACCCTGGCGAACCGGTTCCGGATCTCGCCGCTGATCGGCTACCTGCTCGCCGGCGTCGTCATCGGCCCGTTCACGCCGGGCTTCGTCGCCGACCAGAGCCTTGCCGTGCAGCTCGCCGAGCTCGGCGTCATCCTGCTGATGTTCGGCGTCGGGTTGCATTTCTCGCTGCGCGACCTGATCTCGGTCCGCGCCATCGCCTTCCCCGGCGCGGTGCTGCAGATCCTCGCCAGCTCCGCGCTGGGCATGGCGCTGGCGCATCTGCTCGGCTGGTCGATCGGCGCCGGCATCGTCTTCGGCCTGGCGCTCTCCATCGCCAGCACCGTGGTGCTGCTGCGCGGCCTGCAGGAACGCCGGCTGATGGACAGCAGCATCGGGCGCATCGCGGTCGGCTGGCTGGTGGTGCAGGACCTGCTGACCGTGGTCGCCCTCGTGCTGCTGCCGACGCTGTCGGACGTGCTGAAGGACGTGCCTGGCGCCGCCGGCCCCGATACCGTCGCCCTGGCGAAGACCATCGCCATCACGCTCGGCAAGGTCGCCGCCTTCGTGGCCCTGATGCTGGGGTTCGGCCGCCGGGTCATTCCCGCCATCCTGCATTATGTCGCCCATACCGGCTCGCGCGAGCTGTTCCGCCTCTCCGTGCTGGCGGTGGCGCTGTGCGTCGCCTTCGCCGCGTCGGAGCTGTTCGGCGTGTCCTTCGCGCTCGGCGCCTTCTTCGCCGGCATGGTGCTGAGCGAATCGCAGCTCAGCCAGCGCGCCGCGGAGGAAACCCTGCCGCTGCGCGACGCCTTCGCGGTGCTGTTCTTCGTCTCCGTCGGCATGCTGTTCAATCCCGGCATCCTGCTGCACCACCCCGTCGCGCTGATCGCCACCTGCCTGGTGATCCTGATCGGCAATGCCGGGGCCGCTTTCCTGCTGCTGCGCCTGATGCGCCAGCCGCTCGGCACCGCGCTGGTGGTCGGCGCCGGGCTGGCGCAGATTGGCGAGTTCTCGTTCATCCTGGCCGAGCTCGGCATACGCCAGCAGCTGCTGCCGCCGCTGGCACGCGACCTCATTCTCGGCAGCTCGATCCTGACGATCTTCCTCAACCCGGTGCTGATGGGCCTGGTGGAACGCCTGGTCGCGAGGCCGGCCCCCGTCGCGCCAGGCCGGCCGGCGCAGGCCCCGGCGGCGGCCGCGCCGGCGCCGCGGGCGGTGGCACGGGAGGAAATTCCCAAGACCGATCTGGCTGACCATGCCGTGCTCGTCGGCTTCGGGCGTGTCGGCCGGCTGGTCGGGGAGAGTTTGCTACGGGAGCACTGGCCGCTACTGGTGATCGAGGCGAGCCGCGATTTCGCGGCCGCGCCGCACGACGCGGCAATGCGGGTGATTTCCGGCAACGGCGCCCAGCCGGCGGTGCTGCAGGCGGCCAATCTGGAGCAGGCGCGGATCCTGCTGGTGGCCATACCGGATGCGTTCGAGGCCGGACAGATCGTCGAGCAGGCGCGGGCGATCAATCCCGGCCTCGACATCATCGCCCGCGCGCATCACGACGAGGAGGTCGCCCACCTCACCAGCCATGGCGCCAGCATGGTCGTCATGGGCGAGCGGGAAATCGCGCACACCATGCTGGTGCACGCCCGTGGCGACCTGTCGAAGTAAGGCCCATGGTCCGGCATACGGCCAGGCCGCAACCAAGCGCGGCCCTCACGCAAGCAGGGGTCGATCGAATCCCAGGCTATGAAGGAAGTCGGCTTACGCCAGGCGCAGATCGGTGGCAGCGGCCTTGCCGCGCTCCATCGCCACTTCGTAACTGACTTTCTGGCCGTCGTTCAGGCCCTTCAGGCCGGCGGCCTGGACGGCGGTGATATGGACGAACACATCCTTGCCGCCATCCTGCGGCATGATGAAGCCATATCCCTTGGTTGCATTGAACCACTTCACGGTTCCAATGGCCATGATCGATCAACTCCTATGCAGGCACAGCACGTTCGGCGTGTGTGGCGGGGGGAAAATGCGCCCCACGAACGGCGTCACGGGCCGTGAAGGGCATAAGGGGCCCGGAGCGGGCCACCGATGGCGTCGCCGCCACCGGCTGAACCAGAATCGTATTCGACAGCTTCAGGTGCGATTGGGCAACCTTCGTCATGGCAAATGCGATCATGGCAACGCCGCGCCGCTCCGGGTGGATCTCAGGCGATTTTGAGGTTGGTGGCGGCAGCCTTGCCACGTTCCATGGCGACTTCGTAGCTCACCTTCTGGCCTTCATTCAGGCCGCGCAGGCCGGCAGCCTGAACCGCGGTGATGTGAACAAAAACATCCTTGCCCCCATCCTGCGGCATGATGAACCCGAAACCCTTCGTGGTGTTGAACCACTTGACCGTACCGATAGCCATAACTGCGTCTCTCTCCGTCTGTGTGCATCGTGCGGGATCGCACGACACGTAGACAACCGGGCCTTTGGAACGTCTTGAGAGCACCCGACAGAGGGGAAGCGCAGCAAGCCAGCCAAAATACGATTGCGTACTTTAATTGAGGCAGAATCCTGCGCCAATGTCAACGACAGTCGCAAGCATATTGCAACGGCCGGAATTGTTGCCGGATTTACTGGTAAAAATGCCCAACTCCACAAGGATAGGGGCAGACCTTGCGGTCCGCCCCTGCCTTCTGGTCTTGCACGAGTGACCGGAACTCTGTCCCCCGAAGCTGGCAGGTTGCCCCGCCAGCCCCGCGAGGGATCAGAAATCCATGCCGTCCATGCCGCCCATGCCGCCACCGCCGGGCATCGGCGGGGCCTTCTTCTCGGGCTTCTCGGCGACCATGGCTTCCGTCGTCACCAGCAGGCCGGCGACCGAGGCCGCGTCCTGCAGGGCGGTGCGAACCACCTTGGTCGGGTCGATGATGCCGGACTTGACCATGTCCTTGAACTCGCCGCTCTGCGCGTCGAAGCCCCAGTTGTAGTCGTCCTTGTCCAGCACCTTGCCGGCGATCACGGCACCGTCTTCGCCGGCGTTCTCGGCGATCTGGCGCAGCGGGGTCTGCACCGCGCGGCGCACGATCTCGATGCCGACGCGCTGGTCGTCATTGTCGGCCTTCAGCTTGGCCAGGACCAGGCTGGCGCGAGCCAGGGCGACGCCGCCGCCGGGCACGATGCCTTCCTCGACCGCGGCGCGGGTCGCATGCAGCGCGTCATCGACGCGGTCCTTGCGCTCCTTCACCTCGACCTCGGTCGAGCCGCCGACGCGGATCACGGCCACGCCACCGGCGAGCTTCGCCAGACGCTCCTGCAGCTTCTCGCGGTCGTAGTCCGAGGTGGTTTCCTCGACCTGCGCCCGGATCTGGTTGCAGCGCCCCTGGATGTCGGCCTTCTTGCCGGCGCCCTCGACGATCGTGGTGTTCTCTTTCTCGATCAGGACCTTCTTGGCCTTGCCGAGCATCGCCAGCGTCACGGTCTCGAGCTTGATGCCGAGGTCTTCGCTGATCACCTGGCCGCCGGTCAGGATGGCGATGTCTTCCAGCATCGCCTTGCGGCGATCGCCGAAGCCCGGCGCCTTCACGGCCGCGACCTTCAGCCCGCCGCGCAGCTTGTTCACCACCAGGGTGGCCAGGGCTTCGCCCTCGACGTCCTCGGCGATGATCAGCAGCGGACGGCCCGACTGCACGATGCTTTCCAGCAGCGGCAGCATCGGCTGCAGGCCGGACAGCTTCTTCTCATGGATCAGGATGTAGGGCTGGTCCATGTCGGCGACCATCTTCTCCGCATTCGTGATGAAATACGGGGAGACATAGCCGCGGTCGAACTGCATGCCCTCGACGACGTCGAGCTCGGTCTGGATGCCCTTGGCTTCCTCGACCGTGATCACGCCCTCGTTGCCGACCTTCTGCATGGCTTCGGAGATCATCTTGCCGATCTCGGTCTCGCCATTGGCGGAGATCGTGCCGACCTGGGCGGTTTCCGCCTGGGTGGTGATCTTCTTGGAGCGCTTCTTCAGCTCCTCGACGATGGTGGCGACCGCCTTGTCGATGCCGCGCTTCAGGTCCATCGGGTTCATGCCGGCGGCAACCGACTTGGAGCCCTCACGGACGATGGCCTGGGCCAGCACGGTGGCGGTGGTGGTGCCGTCGCCAGCGGTGTCGTTGGTCTTGCTGGCAACTTCGCGCACCATCTGCGCGCCCATGTTCTCGAACTTGTCGGCGAGCTCGATTTCCTTGGCGACGGTGACGCCGTCCTTGGTGATGCGCGGCGCGCCGAAGCTCTTGTCGAGCACGACGTTGCGGCCCTTCGGGCCCAGGGTCACCTTGACGGCATCGGCGAGAATGTCGACGCCGCGCAGCATACGGGCGCGCGCGTCACCGCCGAAGCGAACTTCCTTGGCAGCCATGTGTTCTATCCTTCTGATTCAGCTTGCGTGTAGCAAAGACAGCCAGATCCGGTGGCGGATCAGGCGGCCTTCTTCTTGTTGGCGGGCGAGCCTTCGATGATGCCCATGATGTCGGACTCCTTCATGATCAGGAGCTCCTCGCCATCGAGCTTCACTTCAGTGCCGGACCACTTGCCGAACAGGATGCGGTCGCCGGCCTTGACGTCGAGGGCGACGATCTGGCCGGCCTCATTGCGAGCACCCGGGCCAACCGCGATAACCTCGCCTTCCATCGGCTTTTCCTGCGCGGTGTCGGGAATGATGATGCCACCGCGGGTCTTTTCCTCGGCATTCAGCCGGCGGACCACGACCCGGTCGTGGAGGGGGCGGAACTTCATGCGGATCGCTCCTAGTTGATGTCTGTCAGAGTGTGATTGGACGCTCGATCTGCTTCAGCCAGCCTCGGCCCCATCAGGCACCGCAACCAGCCGTTAGCACTCTCCTCTCGAGAGTGCCAGCGATCTAGGGCTTTGCGGGCCGGGAGTCAAGCTTTCGGCAGCACTCTGTTATGACGAGTGCTAATGCATTGGAATGACTGCGGTTTTTTCTTGCGCAGCCCCCCTGCCCGCATGTCATGCTGATGACACTCGGCAGAATCCGGTCATCAGATGCCGGAACGATATGGGGGGAGGCCCGTTGAACCGCCGATGGAGATGTCACGGAGACGAACGCAGATGAGCCTCGCCAAGCAGTTGCAGGATTACCGCCTGACCACCGCCGAAATCCTCTACCGCCTGCCCGACCATCCGGAGATCCTGCAGACCTATATCTGGCAGGACCTCGACATCGCTCCCTGCTACCCGGTGCTGCGCAAGTTCCTGGATTTCTGGGAAGCCAAGCTGGACGGTCGGCTTTATTCGGTCCGCGTCGCCTCGGCCGGGCTGATCCAGCCGGCGAAATGGAGCCATCCCGCCGCGGTGCTGCACCTGCACTGAGGCCTCGCCCCCGCCTCACTTACCCTGTCAGCCGAGCGCGCGATGGCCGATATCGTGGCGGCAGAATCCCTCCGGCCAGTCGATCTCGTGCACCGCCCGATAGGCGGCGTCGCGCGCGGCGGCCAGGTCCGCCCCGGTGGCGCAGACCGTCAACACCCGCCCGCCGGCGGCGCGGATCGTGCCGTCCGCATCGGCGCTGGTGCCGGCGTGGAAGACCTGCACGTCCGCCAGCGCGGCGGCCCGCGCCAGGCCGCGAATCGCGCTGCCGCGCTGTGGCGCCTCCGGATAGCCGGGGGCCGCCATGACCACGCCGATCGAGGCGCCGTCATGCCAGCGCAGGTCGAAATGCCTGAGCTCCCCGTCGCAGGCGGCCTGCAGCGCCGGCAGCAGGTCCGAGCGCAATTTCAGCAGCAGCACCTGGCACTCGGGATCGCCGAAGCGGGCATTGAATTCGATCAGCTTCGGGCCGTCTGCGGTCAGCATCAGCCCGGCATACAGGATGCCGCGGAACGGGGTGCCCCGGCGCACCATCTCCGCCAGCGCCGGCCGCACGATGCGCTCCATCGCCCACTGCTCCAGCTCCGGCGTGAACACCGGCACCGGCGAATAAGAGCCCATGCCGCCGGTGTTCGGGCCGGTATCGCCGTCGCCCACGCGCTTGTGATCCTGGGCGGAGCCGAACGGCAGTGCCACCTCCCCGTCGCATAGCGCGAACAGCGACACCTCCTCGCCGAGCATGCATTCCTCGATGACGACCGACGCACCGGCCTCGCCGAAGGCGCGGTCCTGCATCATGGTCTCGATCGCCGCCACCGCCTCGGCCACCGTGGCCGCGACCACGACGCCCTTGCCGGCGGCCAGGCCGTCCGCCTTCACCACGATCGGCGCGCCGCGCCGGCGGACGAATTCCTTGGCCGCCTCGCTGTCCTCGAACCGTTCCCAGCGCGCGGTCGGGATGTTCGCGGCATCGCATAATTCCTTCGTGAAGGTCTTGCTGCCTTCCAGCTGAGCGGCCTCCCTGGACGGGCCGCAGCAGGCGATGCCGGCGTCGTTCATCGCATCGGTAATGCCGGCGACCAGCGGCGCCTCCGGGCCGGGGAACACCAGGTCGACCTCGTTGTCCTGGGCGAAGGCGACCAGCGAGGGGATGTCCATTGCGTCGATGTCCACGCATTCCGCCACCGCAGCGATGCCGGGATTGCCCGGCGCGCACCAGAGTTTTTTCAGCAACGGACTGGCGGCGATCTTCCAGCACAGCGCGTGCTCCCGTCCGCCAGAACCGACCACAAGCACTCGCATCGTTCAGCCCCTTGTTCACCTGCGGCGGCCCTTAGCATAGGCTGGGGGCATGAACGAAACCCGGCCTTTGTCGAATCTGCCCGAATACACGGTCAGCGAAATCTCCAGCGCGGTGAAGCGCACGCTGGAGGAGAATTTCGGCCGGGTGCGGGTGCGCGGCGAGCTGACCGAGGTGAAGCGCTACCCCTCCGGCCATATCTATTTCTCGCTGAAGGACGAGGGCGGCAAGATCGCCGGCGTGGTGTGGAAATACGCCGTCTCCCGCCTGGGCATGGAGCCGGAGAACGGCGTCGAGGTGATCGCCACCGGCAAGGTGTCGTCCTACGGCGAACGCTCGTCCTACCAGCTGATCGTCGAGCGGATGGAATATGCCGGCGCCGGCGCGCTGCTGGCGAAGATCGAGATGCTGAAGGTCCGCCTGGGCGCGGAAGGTCTGTTCGACGCCGCACGCAAGCGCATCCTGCCGATGCTGCCGCGGGTGATCGGGGTGGTGACGTCCGAGAAGGGCGCGGTGATCCAGGACATCAAGACCACCATCGCCCGGCGCTTCCCGCGCATGATCCTGCTCTGGCCAGTGCCGGTGCAGGGCGAAGGCGCGGCGCAGAAGATCGCCGCCGCGATCGCCGGGTTCGACGCGATCGCGCCCGGCGGCCCGATCCCCCGGCCGGACGTGTTGATCATCGCCCGCGGCGGCGGCAGCCTGGAAGACCTGATGGCCTTCAACGAGGAAATCGTGGTGCGCGCCGCCGCCGCCTGCCGCATTCCGCTGATCTCCGCCGTCGGCCACGAGACCGACACCACGCTGATCGACTTCGCCTCCGACCGCCGCGCGCCGACCCCGACCGCGGCGGCGGAAATGGCCATTCCCGCCCGCGCCGACCTGCTGGGCGACATCCAGCAGAAGACCGCGCGGCTGACCGGCGCACTGAACCGCCTGCTGCAGGAACGCCGGCTCGCCCTGTCGCGCGCCGAGCGCGGCCTGCCCGACCTGCCCGCTTTGCTCGGCACCGCGCGCCAGCGCCTGGACGACCGGGCAGAACGGCTGAGCCTGGCCCTGCCCAACCTGCTGGCCGCGCGCCGGACCGGCTTGCTCGCGGTAGAGCGGCGCCTGCCCGACCTGCCCGCCATGATCCTGACGGCGCGCCGCGGACTGGACGACCGCTCTCTCCGCCTGCGGCTCGCCTTGCCCAATCTGGTCGCCGGCCGCAGCGCAGCCCTCGGCCTGGCCAGCGCCCGGCTGACCGGCGGCCTGCGCCATGCGCTGGCCGGAGCCAGGAACCGCAGTGCCCGCACCCTGGCGCGCCTGACCGACGCGCCGCTGCGCGCGTCCCTGCGCGAGGCCCGCGCCCGGCTCGACGGTTCGGCCGCCCGGCTGGAAGCCGTCTCGCCGATGGCGGTGCTGGCGCGCGGCTACGCCCTGGTTACCGACCCTGCCGGCCACCCGCTGACCAGTGCCGCCGCCGTCGCGCCCGGCGCGAAACTGCGGCTGCGCTTCGCCGACGGCGAGATCGGCGCCCGCGCCGACGGCGCCAAGCCGGTTCTCCAGGGAAGTTTGCCACTGTAAAGTCACATGCCGAAGTCGGCCGCTCTAAGAAAGCAAGACCGGGCTTTGCCCGGGCCCACCAAAGGGCAGTCGCCCTTTGGAAACCCATTTATCGACAAATGGATGCGGTCCACGGGCTTGGCCCATGGTGGGATGCCCCTGGGCCTAACCGGACCTCAGGCTGCGCAGCAGGCTGCCGGCCGCATGCCTGGCCGTGTCCTTCACGCCGATGAGGAGGTCGAGCGCATGGCGCAGCCGATGCCGCCACACGCCGCTGCTGGACACCGCCGCATCGCCGGGGCCGATGACATTGCCGTCGAATTCCGGATCGGCCGTGGTCAGGTTCAGCAGAAACACGCCCGGACGGCCGGATTGGTTGACCAGCGTGTTGTGACGAAACACCAGGCGATCGGCGTGACCCCAGCCGGTCCCGGTGGCGAGGATGGCACCGCGGGAATTCTCCGTCCTCGGCCCCTTCTCCAGGGTGTTGCCCGACATCAGCAGGGCGCCGCCGGAGGCGAAAGCAACGAGGGAGGACGAAGCGCCGTCGCCATCCTCGATCCGGTTGTCGACGAGTTCGGCGGATTGGGCGGCGGTGCCGATCTGCGCACCCGCTCGCGGCGCGTCGCCCGGCTGGCTGGCGCGCGGATCGCGGAAGCGGGACCGCTCGATCCGCAGCCGGGCGAGCCGGCCGGTGACGACGGCGCCGAGGCAGCCGCCGGCGCTGCAGGCGCCATTGGCGGTGAACGCGCTGTCGCGGATGTCCAGAAAGCCGGCCGGCTGGTCGGCGGCCAGGATCGCCGTCTGGTTGTTGGTGAAGGCGCTGCGCTCGACGGTGAGATTGCGGCCCTCGGCGCGAATGCCGGCGCCGTTGCCGTCGGGCACCCGGATGCGGGTGAAGGCCAGGCCGCGCAGCGTGACGTCGTTGCCGCCGATGACGAACGATGCCTTGCCGGCGCAGGCGCGGTCGGTGAGGATCACCCGCGCGACCTCGCCGGCCGTATCGCCGGAGCCGGCGGCTTCGATGGTGATGCCGTTGGCGCGCCAGATCGCGCAGTCGAAATACTCGCCGGGGTCGATGACGATGCGGTCGCCCTCCGCGGCGATCCTGGCCGCGTCCGAAGGGTTCTTCAGCTCACGCTGCGGCCCGACCTCCAGAGTGCGAGCCGAGGCGGAGCTGACCAGCAACAGAGATGCGAAGCCGACCACCAACAGAGACGCGGAGCCGGCCGACAGCCAGCTTGCGGCTCGCCTCATGACTCCGCGAACGGGTTCTTCGTGCCGCGGAGTTGCAGCCGGATCGGGGTCCCCGGCAGGTCGAAGGTTTCGCGCAGCGAATTGACCAGATAGCGCTGGTAATCCTCCGGCATCTGCTCGGCGCGAGTACCGAAGGCGACGAAGGTGGGCGGGCGGGCCTTAGCCTGGGTGATGTAGCGCAGCTTCAGCCGTCGTCCCTGGACCAGCGGCGCCTGGTGGCGGGAGAGGGCGTTCTCGAACCAGCGGTTCAGCTCGCCGGTGGGGATGCGGGAGTTCCAGGTCGCGTAGACCTTCCAGACCGCCGGCATCAGCTTGTCGATGCCGGCCCCGGTCATGGCCGAGAAGGTGACGACGGGGATGCCCTTCATCTGCGCCAGCGAGGTTTCCAGCCGGTCCGACACCGCCTTGCGCGTGGCGTTGCGGTCCTCGACGGCATCCCATTTGTTCAGCGCGATGACGCAGGCGCGACCCTCGCGCTCGATCAGCTTGGCGATCTGCAGATCCTGGTCGTGCAGCCCGAGCACGGCGTCGATGGTCAGTACCACCACCTCGGCCATTTTCAGCGCCTCCAGCGAGGCGCTGACCGACATCTTTTCCAGCGGCGCCTCGATGCGCGCGCGCCGGCGCAGCCCGGCGGTGTCCACCAGCTCGATCCGGCGGCCCTGGGCGTCGGTCAGGATCGAGGCGACGGCGTCGCGGGTCAGGCCCGGTTCGGGGCCGGTGATCATCCGCTCCTCGCCGAGCAGCCGGTTCAGCAGCGTGGACTTGCCGGCATTCGGGCGCCCGACGATGGCGAGCTTCAGCGGCCGGTCGGGCGCGCCGGCGGCCTCGTCATCCCCGGCCCTGGGCTCCGGCGGCAGCCGGTCGGCGATTTCCATCATCAACTGGGAAATGCCCTCGCCATGCTCGGCCGAGACGGCGAGCGGCGAGCCCAGGCCCAGCGCATAGGCATCGAGCACGGAGGAACTGGCGGCCCGGCCCTCTACCTTGTTGGCGACCAGCAGCACCGGGCGGTTCTGCCGGCGCAGCCAGGCGGCGAAATGCGCATCGGCCGGGGTCACGCCGTCGCGCGCGTCGATCACGAACACTACCAGGTCGGCCTGGGTGACCGCCGCGGCGGAGGACGCGCGCATCCGTCCAGACAACGTGTCGGGGGCGGACTCTTCCAGCCCCGCGGTGTCGATCAGGCGCACATGGCGCCCGCGCAGCATCGCCTCCGCCTCCTTGCGGTCGCGCGTCACGCCGGGCGTGTCGGCGACCAGCGCGGCGCGCTTGCCCGCCAGGCGGTTGAACAGCGTCGATTTGCCGACATTCGGCCGGCCGGCGATGACCACGACCGGCAGCGCCGGCCCGCCGCGCGGCGATCCATCCCCTGCCCCAGCCGGATCCATGGCGGGAGGATCGGCCGGCGTCATCGCAGTGCCGTCAGGCTGCCGTCGTCGGTGACCACATACAGCGTGCCATCGGCGACAGACGGGCCGAGAGAGGCGGGGCCGGACAGATCCTGCTGGCCGAGGGTCTTGCCGGAATAGGGGCTGATCGCCAGCGCCTGGCTGTTGTTGCCGACGACGACGAGGCGGTCGCCCACCAGCACGGGACCGAACCAGTGGATCGGATCGCGCTTCTTTTCCTCGTTTTCGTATTTCGGCAGCTCGGACACCCAGGCGGGACGGCCATCGGCGCGGCTGAGCGCGGTGATCTGCAGATTGCTGGTGATCACGAACATCCAGTCACCGGCGACCCAGGGGCTGTTGCTGCCGCCGATGTCGCGTTCCCACAACCGCCTGCCGGAACGCAGGTCGATGCCGAGGCACAGCCCGCCGAGACCGATGGCATAGACCTGGCCGTTGAGGATGGCGGGCAGGCCGCGAATGGTGGACAATTCGTTGACCGGGCTTTGCCCGACCACGGCGGCCAGGCTGTCGGTCCAGGCGACGGTGCCGGACTCGGCACGCAGCGTGGCCAGTTCCCCCGAACCGAAGCCGGCGACCACCAGCCCGTCGGCATAAGCCGGGGCCGGCTGGCCGAGCAGGGAGGTGGTGGCGGAAGGCGCGTGATAGGACCAGACCTGCCGCCCGTCGGCGACATCGAGCGCGAGCAGCCGGTCGTCGAACGTGACGTAGAACATCCGCCCGCCGGCAATGGTGGGCGCGGAGCGTGCCGGCGTGCCGGTATTGCGCCGCCAGCGCACATTCCCGGTGGCGGCATCGATCGCCAGCACGTCGGCGAGGCCGTTCACGGCGTACAGCACGCCCTGGTCGACGCTCAGCCCGCCGCCGATATTGGTGCTGTCATCGTCCTCTCCGCGCGTGTCCAGCCGCCAGCGGCGCGAGCCGGTGGCGGCGTCGAAGGCGGTGATCTCGGCGTCGGAATCCATCGCGAACACGATGCCGTTCTCGATCACGGGCTGGGCCAGGATCTTGCGGCGATAGCCGCCGCCGGCGCCGATGGAGGCGTTCCAGGCCCGCGTCAGCGTGTCGGCCACCGCCAGATGCCCCATCACATGGGAGGGGTTGCCGCCGGGCGTGGACCAGTTGGCGTTGCGCACCGCCGGCGGCAGGACCACCGGGCGAGCCGCGCCGGCTTCGACGTCGAGCGCGCGGGCCAGGTTGCCGACAGGCTCGCGCTGGCCGGGCAAGGGAGGCTTCGGCTTGTCGAACCAATCATCGTACAGGCTGCAGCCGGACAGCAGGGCCAGCGGCCCGAGCAACGCGGTCCGGCGCGACAGGCGACCGAGCGAAGCATCGGGCCGGGAGCCCTGACGCCGGGAATTTTCCTGGGGCTCGCTCGTGCAACGAGGGGCGGCAGGGTCGGACGGGGTCTTGCGGTTCATTCGTTCATCCACCCACCGTGCCGACGGCGGGGCCGCCCAGGCGGGCCAGCAGCGCGCCGGCGCGGTTGCGCACGCCGATCGGCGCGGCAGTATCATGGGCCAGCCGGCCCAGCGTCTGCTTCGCGGCGTCCGTATGTCCCTGACGCATATCGAGCAGCGCCAGCTGTTCCTCGGCCAGCGCACGCCAGGGGTTGTCGGCCACGGCCATCGGCTTCAGCCGGGCGGCGAGCTGGGCGGCGTCGCCGGTATCGACCTGGCGAATGACGGAAGTCAGATTGGCGAGATCGCGCAGCAGCGGATCGGCGGAGCTGTCGCCGGCGACCTGGTCCCAGAGCGCGACGGCGCCGCGCAGGTCCCCGGCATCGGCCTTCAGCCCGGCTTCGCGCAGCAGCGCGAGCGAGCGGTAGCCGGCGGGGGAATCGGCGGCCACCGCGGCAAAGCCGGCGATTGCCTGGGCGCGCTTTTCCGCCGTCGCGGCATTGTCCGGCGCGGCGATCCCCGGCGTGGGGGACAAATTGTCGGCGATGCGCATGGCAGCGAGGAAGCCGCCGGCGGCCGCCTGGTCCTTGCGGACCTGCCACCATTGCCAGCCCTGCCAGCCGGCGACACCGAGCACGACCGCGAACGCCGCGGCGAGGATCAGGCCGCCATAGCGCTTGAGCACCGCCTGCGCCTTTTCGGCGCGCAGTTCCTCATCGACCTCGTCGAAGATATCGACCACGTATTCTCCTGCCAGGCCTGGCGGTTGCAGTTTCGTCGGTTCGCGCGTTTCGCGCACGCTGCGCCGCAATGTCGGGGCGCCGTCGCGGGCCGGACCATAGCGACGGCGCGCCGATGGGGCAAACCGTACGCGGCGTTTTCGCGGCCAGGGATGCAGCCGCTAAACCCGCGGTTCATCTTTGCGGCGCAGTCTGCCGCCATGACGCGTCCGATCCGCCAGAAGCTGCGGCGGCCGGCAGGGCTGTGGCCCTGCCTCGCCGCCCCGTTCCTGCTGGCATCCTGCGCTGGCGACACGCCGACCCCCTGGGCACTGCCGGCCGAGGCGCTGGTGGCGGCGGAAGTGAGCTCCATCGCGGTGCTCCATCGCGGGATGATCGACACGCTGGTTTCCACGGTCAGCGGCCGAGACTGCTCGATCGTCTACCTGGATCGCGGCCAGAGCTACTGCAAGGCACAGGAACCGCCGCCGCTGCCCCCGCCATACTGCACGCGCAGCCTTGGGGTGGTGGATTGCTGGTCCAACCCGGAAGCCCTGGTCAACCTGCCGCCGCCTGTGGCCAACGGGCCCACCACCCTCACCCCCGCGCAGGAAGCGAACCGCACCAGGCGCTGGCCGCCGCTGTAGGGATTGCGGCCCTATCGCCATCGCCACCGGGTTCTGCACAGAATGCCCGGCGCAGCATGCCCGGCGCAGCATGCCAGGGCGCGAGGGAGGACAGCCAATGATCGAAAAGGACGTCATCGTCACCACCAAGCACGGCAACATGCCGAGCTTCACCGTCCATCCGGACGGGTCCGGCCCCTATCCCGGCATCATCTTCTACATGGACGCGCCTGGCATCCGCGAGGAACTGCGCAACATGGCGCGGCGCATCGCCAAGGCCGGGTATTTCGTCATCCTGCCGGACATGTACTACCGCATGGGCCTGCTGCGCTTCGATATCCCGCACCGCACCGACGCCATGTCGGTGGTCATCCGCGGCGCGATGAACCACCTGACCAACGCGCTGGTGACCGACGACACGGCGGGGATGCTCGGATATCTGGACGCCCAGGCGGAGGTGAAGCCTGGCCCGATCGGCTGCGTCGGCTATTGCATGAGCGGGCGCTACATCACCACGGCGGCCGCCCGCTTTCCGCATCGCATCACCGCCGCCGCGTCGCTGTACGGCGTGGGGATCGTGACCGACAAGGAGGACAGCCCGCATCTGCTGCTCGATCGCGTGCGGGGCGAACTCTATTATGCTTTCGCCGAGCACGACCAGACCGTGCCCGACCACGTCATTCCGGACCTGAAGGCGGCGCTGGCGAAGACCGGCGTGACCAGCACCGTGGACGTCTATCCCGGCACCCATCACGGCTTCGCCTTCCCCGAGCGCGCCGTCTACGACACGCTGGCCGCCGAGGATTCCTGGGACAAGATTTTCACCATGTGGGCGCGCAAGCTCAAATAGCCGCCTCCAGATAGAAACGGGAGAAACCGAGAATGACCAGCGACGTTTTCGAGATCATGCAGACCATGCGCGCCATGCGCCGGCTGAAGCCGGACCCGGTTCCCGACGCGCTGATCCACAAGATCCTGCAGGCCGGCGTTTCCGCCCCGAACGGCGGCAACACGCAGATCTGGCGGTTTCTGGTGATCAAGGACCCGGCGGTGAAGAAGGCAGTGCAGGTGCTGTATAAGCGCGCCTTCGACGAGTGGATCGGGCCGCGCTATCTGACCAGCGAGCCGCCGCCGGGTATCACCAAGGAAAAATACCTCCGCCAGCACGCCGCTGTAGAATATCTGACGGACCATTACCACGAAGCCCCGGTCTGGATTGTCGCCTGCCTGGAAGACGGCCCCAACCCGTCCCGGTCGGCCGGCGCCTCGATCTATCCGGCGGTGCAGAACATGCTGCTCGCCGCCCGAGCGCTGGGCCTGGGCTCCACGCTAACCACCCGGCATATCCGGTATGGCGCCGAAGCGGACAAGGCGATGGGAATCCCCGAAGGCGCGCACTCCTACGCCATCCTGCCGATCGGCTATCCGATGGGAAAATTCGGCCCAGTCGGCCGAACGAAGCTGTCTGACGTGGTGTTCGACGGGAAATGGGGACAGCCTTACGCGGAGGCCTGAGGCCAGAGCGCCCGCCGGCCCCAAGCGTCGGTTAGATATTGGTTGGAGATGGGCTACGGGTCATGAGCCGTCTGCACATCACGAACGGTGATAGCGCGGCCGATATTCTCAAGGTCAGCGGCATGGGCGGCGACGTCCTGCCCTGGCGTGATCCGATGCATCATGGTCCGTTTCCCCTGGATCTCGATCTTGATGCCGTCAGCGACCTGCGAGCCAAGTACCTCAACGGCCCGCACGGTGACCACGACAAAGCCCGTCGCTTCCAATCCCGGAACGACTGCCTCAGGAAATCCGATCAATATGATGAGGTGATCCTTTGGTTCGAACACGACCTGCTGGATCAATTGCAGATTCTTCAGATTCTGGACTGGTTCTCGAACGCCCCTATGGCGGCAACCAGGCTTACCCTGATCTGCATCGACCATTTTCACGGCGTCGAGCCGTTCCGTGGACTGGGTCAGTTAAATCCGGAACAAATGGTTTCACTGCTTTCTTCTCGCCATCCTGTAACAGGAACGCAGTTGGCGCTGGCAAGCGCTGGCTGGGCAGCCTTTCGATCACCTGACCCGACAGCGCTGGAAACATTCTTGAGCGGCGATCTGACTCCGCTGCAATTCCTGCGCGCGGCGTTGGTTCGCCATCTTGAAGAGTTCCCCTGGTCATCCGATGGTCTCACCCGAACGGAGCGTCAGGTTCTTTCGCTGGTATCCGAGGGAATTGCAGCGCCAGGGCGCATCTTTGCCGCCAACATGGACCGGGAGACGGTCCTGTTCGAGGGGGATTTGCGGACATTTCAACACATCGCCGATCTGGCCAATGCATCCCAACCGCTGCTGCACAGCAAACCTTATGGACGGTTTCGCTTGCGATCAAACGAGACCGTGTCACGCGATGACTTTCTGGGACAGCGACTGACCCTGACAGCTGTCGGCCACGATGTTGTCCTGGGTCGGACAGATGCATGGAGCCTTATTCATCGCGACGAATGGTTGGGAGGCACCCATCTGCTGACCGGCCTGCCGATGTGGACGTGGAATGCTGGGGACGGCAGATTGCGGCTGCGCTCCGAGTAGAATTGCCATGCGGCTGCACAGCTTTAACCAGTCCATAGCAAAATCGTGCGCCAATACACGGACGCGCTTGTTTCCGCGCGCGGAAGGGAGACGCCCGTGCGCGCATCGGCAATGGTCGCCGCGTTGGTCTGCGGACCGCTGGCTGGCTGCGCGCAGCCGGCGGGCGTGCCCGGGCCAACGTCTCTGGCACAGCCATGGATGATCGGGATCGAGCGGATGCAGGGCGATCCGCTGCCGCAGCTGCCCTACACCAACCGGTTTATCGCCGACCTCGCGGCAATGCCGAATGCCCGGGTGGTGTTTCTCGGCACGGCGGAGAATGCAGGGCTGTTCGCCTCCTGGGCCGGCGGACGGCTTCGGGTCTCCCCCTGGCTGCGCGGGGAGCGGTCCTGCATGACCCTGACCTACACGATCTTCCAGTCCGGGGAGCAGCAGGGCGTGTTCGGCCTCATCATCCCGCCCCCGCCGGCCGGCACGGAGCCAGACCCGGCCTGCGTGGACCGCGCCGTCGGCGAATTCTACCAGGCGCTGGCGGTGCAGGGCCTGTAGGCCCCGGCGCACCCCGGGTTGTGCCTCTTGCGAGGCACATTGTCATGCCTGGGGTCAGACGGCGGTCACACTCTCCTCGGTGGCGTCCAGATCCTCGCCCCACATCTTCTCGAGCGCATACAGCGTGCGCGCTTCCGGCTTGAACAGGTGGACCACGATGTCCCCGGCATCGATCAGCACCCAGTCCGAGCCGCCGGTGCCTTCGATCTGCACGCGCTTCACGCCGGCCTCGTTCAGCTTGTCCTCCAGATGCGTCGCCATGGCGGTGATCTGGCGGTCGGCGATGCCGGTGGCGACCACCATCCGGTCGCAGAACGACGCCTTGCCGGTCAGGTCCAGCGCCACCACCGCTTCCGCCTTGTCGTCCTCCAGGCTGGCGACGATCAGCGCCTGCAGCCTGTCCAACACCGACGGCTCGGGCCGGGCGGCGCGCTTCACCGCCCGTACGCCCGCCGCGCGCGGTCCGGCGGCGGTGGCCTTCTTGCGCGGCGTGCCCGGCGACTTCGCCGCCTCCGCGAGGTCGGGCTTCGTCACCTTGCGCGCGGGGGCCCGCTTACGCGGCGCGGCCCCGGCGGCGGGGGGATCGTTCGGGGGGGAGGCTGGTTTGCGGGCTATAGCACGACTCCTGAGCCGGCGGCGCGAATGGCGGTGGCCGAGGCGGCATGTTGGGGGGCAGGCAGAAACATCCAGGCAGGCGGACGACGTAGCGCCAGCACCGGCGCCGCGGCAACGGGAAGCCGGGCGCGGCGCAGCCGATGCGCGGCCCGTCCGGCCAGCGCTCGGTGATTATAGCTCGGACGCGGGAATACCGCGACCGGCATCCTGCGCATGATGCCCATCCAGTCGCGCCAGCGCGGCAACTGGTTGAGATTATCGGCGCCCATCAGCCAGACGAAGCGGGCGCGGGGAAACCGCCGGCGCAGCTCGCGCAGCGTATCCGCGGTGAAACGGGTGCCGAACGCGGCCTCGATCGCCGTCGCCACCACACGCCTGCCGTCGCCGATGCGCGCAGCGCTGGCCAGCCGCGCACCCAGCGGCGCCATCCCGCGCGTGGCCTTCAGCGGATTGCCAGGCGAGACCAGCAGCCACACCTGGTCCAGCCGCAGCCGCTGCCGGGCCAGCATCGCGACGTGCAGATGGCCTGCATGCGCCGGGTTGAACGAACCGCCGAGCAATCCGATGCGCATGCGGCGCCGGTCCCCGAAACGGGGCAGCGGGTCCACGGCCGGGAAATGGGTCAGGGACGCACCTGCCCTGTGCCGGTGACGAGGTAGCGGTAGATCGTCAGCTGCTCCAGCCCCACCGGACCGCGGGCATGTATGCGCCCAGTGGCGATGCCGATCTCCGCGCCGAAACCGAACTCGCCGCCGTCGCAGAACTGGGTGGAGGCGTTCCACAGCGCCACCGCGCTGTCCACGCCAAGCAGGAACTGTTCCGCGATCGCCGCGTCCTCGGTAACGATCGCGTCCGTGTGCTCGCTGCCATGTTGGCCGATATGCGCCAGCGCCTGTTCGACCCCATCGACCACGCGAATGGAAAGCACGGCGTCCAGCCACTCGGTGTCGTAATCGGCCTCGCCGGCGGCGGGCAGGTCCGGGACGATCGCCCGCGCCGCGGCGTCGGCGCGGAAATCGCACCCCAGCGCCCGCAGATCGGCCACCAGCAGCGGCAGCAAGGACGGCGCGATGGCCCGGTCGATCAGCAGGGTCTCGGTCGCGCCGCAGACGCTGGTGCGGCGCATCTTGGCATTGGCCAGGATGCTGCGCGCCATCGCCGGGTCCGCCGCTGCGTGCACATAGGTATGGTTGAGCCCCTCGGCATGCGCGAGCACCGGCACCCGCGCCTCCCGCTGCACCCGCTCCACCAGCGACTTGCCGCCGCGGGGAATGATCAGGTCCAGCAGACCCGCGCCGTCGAGCATGGCCGCGACATAGGCGCGGTCGGTGTTCGGCGCGATCTGCACGCAGGCTTCCGGCAACCCGGCCTGGCGCAACCCCTCCACCATCGCCGCGTTGATCGCACGCGCCGATTGCAGGCTCTCGGACCCGCCGCGCAGGATCACCGCATTGCCGGATTTCAGGCACAGCCCGGAGGCATCGGCGCCGACATTCGGGCGGCTTTCATAGATCATGCCGATCACCCCGATCGGCGTCGCGATGCGCTGGAACTTCAGGCCATTGGGCCGGGTCCACTCGGCCAGGGCCCGGCCGAGCGGATCGGGCAGTTCGGCGATATCGTCCAGCCCCTGCGCCATCGCATCGACCCGCGCCGGGTTCAGGGTCAGCCGGTCGCGGAACGAGGCGCTGCCGCTGAACGCGGCCAGGTCTGCGGCATTGGCGGCCAGGATCTGCTGGCTCTGCGCCCGCATGGCGGCCGCCATCGCCCGCAGCGCAGCATTGCGCGTCTCCGCCGGCGCCCGGCCGAGGATGCGCGATGCCTCCCGCGCGGCGGTCGCGGCGCGGTGCAGATGCTGGGTGACCTCGGTCTCGATATGCATTCGGCGTTTCCTTGGTGGCTAGTCTGGCGCGGCTCGGGCTTCGTTTCCAGTGTGGGGTTTCCAGGACGGGGGCGGGCTAGACCAGGACCAGATCGTCGCGATGGATGATCTCGTCGCGTCCGCGCCAGCCCAGGATCGGCTCGATCTGGTCGGACCTATGGCCGGCGATCTTCTGCGCATCCCCGCTGGCATAGGCCGACAAGCCGCGCGCGAGCAGCTCCCCGTGCGGCCCGACCACGATCACCGGGTCGCCGCGCTCGAAACTGCCCTCGATGGCGCGCACCCCCGCCGGCAGCAGCGACCGCCCGGCCGCGAGTGCCTTGGCCGCGCCGGCATCGACCCGCAGCGTGCCGAGTGGCGCCAGCGCGCCGGCGATCCAGCGCTTGCGTGCGGAACGGCCCTCCGGGGCGGCCAGGAACCAGGTGCAGCGCGCCCCCCGCTCCAGCGTCGCCAGCGGATGCGCCACATTGCCGACCGCGATCGCCATCGCGCAGCCCGCCTGCGTGGCGATCTGGGCGGCGACCAGCTTCGTGCGCATGCCGCCGGAGGAATAGCCGGGCGGCGGCTCGCCGCCCATCGCCTCGATCTCCGGCGTGATCGCCGCCACCACGGGGATGTGCAAGGCCGCCGGATCGCGGCGGGGATCGGCGGTGTAGAGCCCGTCGATATCGGACAGCAGCACCAGCTGGTCGGCCTGCACCATCTCCGCCACCCGCGCCGCCAGCCGGTCGTTGTCGCCGAAGCGGATTTCCGCCGTGGCGATCGAATTGTTCTCGTTGATCACGGGGATACAGCCGAGGCCGAGCAGCGTGGTCAGCGTGGACCGCGCGTTCAGGTAGCGGCGGCGGTCCTCGGTGTCGTCCGGCGTCAGCAGCAGCTGCGCCGCGGTCAGCCCGTGGGCGGAGAGCGCGACACTCCAGGCCTGCGCCAGCCGGATCTGCCCGACCGCCGCGGCGGCCTGCTTCTCCTCCAGCTTCAGCCGCTTGCGCACGAGGCCCAGCGTGCGCCGCGCCAGGGCAATGGCGCCGGAGGAAACCACGATCACGTCCACGCCCCGGGCGCGCAGGGCGGCGATATCGGCGGCGACGCCGTCCAGCCAGGCGGCGCGCGGCTCGGTCTTGTCCACCACCAGCGCGCTGCCGATCTTCACCACCAGGCGGCGGGCATTGGCCAGTCGGGGCGCGTCCAATCGGGGCGCGCCGGCAGGATCGGGGGCGTTCATGCCGCCTTGCCTCGCCGCTCCTCGTTCACCGCGTTCTGCAGCGCGCGCAGCAGCTCGGGCACGCCCTCGCCGGTCACGCCGGACAGCACCATGACCGGCCGTCCCGACGCCTTCGCCAAGGCGGCGCGGCGGCCGGAGGTTTCGCGCGGGGTCATCGAATTGCTCTTGTTCAGGCCGATCAGCTCCGGCTTGTCCGCGAGGCCGCCGCCATAGGCGGCCAGCTCCTCGCGCACCAGGCGCCAGGCCTTTACCACGTCGCCGGCGGCGCCATCGATCAGATGCAGCAGCACCGCGCAGCGCTCGACATGGCCGAGGAACCGGTCGCCGAGGCCGGCGCCCTCATGCGCGCCCTCGATCAGCCCGGGGATGTCGGCGATCACGAACTCCTCGGTCGCATTCAGCCGCACCACCCCAAGCTGCGGATGCAGCGTGGTAAACGGGTAATCCGCGATCTTTGGCCGCGCCGCGGAGCTCGCCGCCAGCAGCGTGGACTTGCCGGCATTGGGCAGCCCGACCAGCCCGACATCGGCGATCAGCTTCAGCCGCAGCCATACCCAGCGCTCCGCCCCCGGCCAGCCCTTGTCGGCCCGGCGCGGCGCGCGGTTGGTCGAGCTCTTGAAGTTTGCGTTGCCGTAGCCGCCATCGCCGCCTCGCAGCAGGGTGATGCGCTTGCCAGGAACATCGAGGTCCGCGAGCAGCGTCTCCTGGTCATCGGCCATGATCTGCGTGCCGACCGGGACCTTGATCACCACGTCGTCCGCCCCGGCGCCGGTGCGGTCCGACCCGGCGCCGTTGCCGCCCTTGCGGGCGCGGAAATGCTGGGTGTAGCGGAAGTCGATCAGCGTGTTCAGGTTCTGCACGGCCTCGAAGACGATGTCCCCGCCCTTGCCGCCATTGCCGCCATCGGGACCGCCGAACTCGATGAAGCGCTCACGCCGGAAGGCGACGACACCGTCGCCGCCGTCACCGGACCGCAGATAGATCTTGGCTTGATCGAGGAATTTCATTTTCTTCTACAACGAAAAACGGGGGCCGGCTGCTGCCGACCCCCGTCGATTCTCAGGCGTGAGGGTACGGCGCGTTATTCTGCGGCGACCGGCAGCGGTTTCACGGAGACATACACTCGGCCTTCGGCCTTGGTCTGGAACTCCACGTTGCCGTCCACCAGCGCGAAGATGGTGTGGTCCTTGCCGAGACCGACATTGGTGCCGGGCTTCCAGCGCGTGCCGCGCTGGCGGATCAGGATGTTGCCGGCAACGACCTTCTCGCCGCCGTATTTCTTGACGCCGAGGCGCCTTCCCTCGGTATCGCGGCCGTTGCGCGACGAGCCGCCAGCTTTCTTGTGTGCCATGGGTTGGGTCTCCTGCTCAGGCGGCCGAAATGCCGGACACGCGCAGCACGGTCACATGCTGGCGATGGCCGTTGCGACGACGGCTGTTCTGCCGGCGGCGCTTCTTGAAGATGATGACCTTGTCCAGCCGGTCCTGCGCGATGACGGTCGCGGTCACGCTGGCGCCGGCCACGATCGGGGCGCCGAGCGTGAGGTTGCCCTCCCCGCCGACGGCGAGCACATCGGTGAAGGTGACGGTCGAGCCAGGCTCGGCCTCCAGCTTCTCCACCTTCAGCACGGCGTTCTCGGTAACGCGGTACTGTTTCCCGCCGGTGCGGATGACTGCGAACATCTCTTCGAATTCCTGTAGCTTGGCCGGACGCGGCCGGTCGTAGGGTGTCGTCGTAGTCGTCTCAGCAGGCGGCAGACCCGCCCGAACCATAGAAAACAAGGCCACCAGGAGGCTCCCGGCGGCCGGAGAGGGGCGGTTATAGCGCCGGCCCGTTCGGTGTCAATCCAAACCGCACGCAACCGCCACAGCCGAGCCCTGCATGGCAGCCACGCACCGCCGCAGGGTCCGGTTGCAGACCCGCCCATCGCCCCCTATAACCCGCCGCCTGCGGAGAGGTGCCAGAGTGGTCGATCGGGGCGGTCTCGAAAACCGTTGTACCTTCACCGGTACCGTGGGTTCGAATCCCACCCTCTCCGCCAGAGAGACGCCATAACCCATTGAAATATCTAATATAATTCTTGCAGTAGCGTTTTTTACCCCCATATCTACCCCCAAGGACGGTTTGGGCCCTCCCGCGAAAACCGGGCACTGGCTGCGCAGCGCCGATCGGCCCTCAGCGTTCGGCACCACAGCACCATCCCCTCATGTTCTTGATGTTCTTGAAGGCACCATCCCCGCGCAGGCGGGGGAACCGTGATCCGGACCTTCACGACGCGGCGATTTACGGGACCATCCCGCGCAGGCGGGGGAACCGCGCCAGGCCCCCTTCCCCATGTCCAAGGCGCGGGACCATCCCCGCGCAGGCGGGGGAACCGAGATCGTCGTATTCCACGCCGGGCCGGATCCAGGACCATCACCGCGCAGGCGGGGGAACCTCGGACCAGATCTTCGCGCTCGGCCTCGACCGGGGACCATCCCCGCGCAGGCGCGGGAACCGGTCATTCGTCGTGCTCTCCGGGCCGGTCCCAGGGACCATCCCCGCGCAGGCGGGGGAACCTCCTCTCCGAACAGCCGGGACATGCAGTGCAGGGGACCATCCCCGCGCAGGCCGGGGAACCCAGTAGGCCGGCGTGATCGGCCAGTCCATCAGGGGACCATCCCCGCGCAGGCGGGGGAACCACCGCGTATGAGATGCGCGACCGCGATCCGGACGGACCATCCCCGCGCAGGCGGGGGAACCTCCACGATCTTACCGGCGGCGGATTCCCAGGCGGGACCATCCCCGCGCAGGCGGGGGAACCGAGCCGCCACGAAAGTTGAGGGCTTCGATCTGGGGACCATCCCCGCGCAGGCGGGGGAACCTTCGTGAAATTCGTAACGATTTCCTTCTTATGGGGACCATCCCCGCGCAGGCGGGGGAACCCGGGATGTCGCGACGCCCAGCATCGGCATCCGGGGACCATCCCCGCGCAGGCGGGGGAACCGGAGACGACATCAGCGAGGATGGAGACGGGCCGGGACCATCCCCGCGCAGGCGGGGGAACCAGGCTGTAAGTGAGCGTCGGGGCCGAGCTGTAGGGACCATCCCCGCGCAGGCGGGGGAACCCGCTTCCACCGCGAGCCGTCCCACAGATACCAGGGACCATCCCCGCGCAGGCGGGGGAACCTCGCACGCCGCCATGAAGTCGTCGGCTTGCGCGGGACCATCCCCGCGCAGGCGGGGGAACCCACACCTCCGTATCGCCGTCCTTCTTGGTCGCGGGACCATCCCCGCGCAGGCGGGGGAACCCGAGAGATGGGCGCGGACCTGGCGCTGATCGGGGGACCATCCCCGCGCAGGCGGGGGAACCGGAGACGACATCAGCGAGGATGGAGACGGGCCGGGACCATCCCCGCGCAGGCGGGGGAACCGCGGCTGGCCATGATCCGACCGTCCTTGCGCGGGGACCATCCCCGCGCAGGCGGGGGAACCGCCGTGGTCTGAGCCGCCGCTGCAGCAGCCGTGGGACCATCCCCGCGCAGGCGGGGGAACCGTCATCGGTATGTCCACGAGAACCCCGCGCTGGGGACCATCCCCGCGCAGGCGGGGGAACCTCAACCCATACGGACAAATACCCAGTCGTGTGGGGACCATCCCCGCGCAGGCGGGGGAACCTCCTGGCCGCACAATGCCTGGCCGCTGGCCCAGGGACCATCCCCGCGCAGGCGGGGGAACCGACGTGCTCGGCGCCGAACACCCGGCGAAAGCAGAACCATCCCCGCGCAGGCGGGGGAACCCCCCAGGTCTGGCACAGCCCCTGCGCCGAGTAGGGACCATCCCCGCGCAGGCGGGGGAACCTAAACGAACCGGCCGCCATGTCTTACTTCTCCGGGACCATCCCCGCGCAGGCGGGGGAACCTGCCCGAGGGTTGTTGGATGGATCGACAAAGCGGGACCATCCCCGCGCAGGCGGGGGAACCGCCACTGCAGTCTGCGGCATCCAGCATTGGAAGGGACCATCCCCGCGCAGGCGGGGGAACCGCTCGCGAGCCGATGACCGCGCTGACGGTCCGGGGACCATCCCCGCGCAGGCGGGGGAACCTCGGTCCTGCCGGTCGCGACCTACAGCCACATGGGACCATCCCCGCGCAGGCGGGGGAACCTCGGTCTTGGTCAGGATAAGATGGTTGGATCCGGGACCATCCCCGCGCAGGCGGGGGAACCCTGCGGCCGTCGCCGGCCGAGGTTCCGGCCGAGGGACCATCCCCGCGCAGGCGGGGGAACCGGCGAGGCCGGGTTCGAGATGCGCCCGACGATGGGACCATCCCCGCGCAGGCGGGGGAACCAGAAGCGCGGAACGTCGCCGCCACGAGGAGGCGGGACCATCCCCGCGCAGGCGGGGGAACCTGCGCGCGCAAGGATCTGGCGCGTGGTCAGGGGGGACCATCCCCGCGCAGGCGGGGGAACCACGAAATGGTGCCGGTAGCCGACACAGAGAAGGGGACCATCCCCGCGCAGGCGGGGGAACCCATCAGACGACAACCTGCGACTGCGCAGAGTGGGGACCATCCTCGCGCAGGCGGGGGAACCTGACCGTCCAGGTCGGCTCGGTCGCCCCCGAGGGGACCATCCCCGCGCAGGCGGGGGAACCTTCCTCGGTCGTGAATGTGTCGCTCATTGTGCGGGACCATCCCCGCGCAGGCGGGGGAACCGCGCGGAAGGTGATCGACGCCTGGGGGCTCGGGGGACCATCCCCGCGCAGGCGGGGGAACCGTGCCGCCATAGAGGGCCAGGTAGTAGCGGTAGGGACCATCCCCGCGCAGGCGGGGGAACCAACGAGATCATGATTTTCATCCGAGCAGAGGGGGGACCATCCCCGCGCAGGCGGGGGAACCTCGCGACCGCCCGCGTCGAGGCGCTCGGCGAGGGGACCATCCCCGCGCAGGCGGGGGAACCGTATCCACGACCGGCGCCGTCACCTTGGCCGAGGGACCATCCCCGCGCAGGCGGGGGAACCACGTAATTTTCGCCCTTGGGCTCGGCCACGCGGGGACCATCCCCGCGCAGGCGGGGGAACCCTCGGCCTGGGTCCCATCGCTTGGAGATCGAGGGGACCATCCCCGCGCAGGCGGGGGAACCACGAGCGTCAGTGTCCCCGTCCCGCCCGTTCCGGGACCATCCCCGCGCAGGCGGGGGAACCTTTAGCTGATCGAACCTCAGGTTTAGGTCGTCGGGACCATCCCCGCGCAGGCGGGGGAACCCCGCCGATAGCCGGGCCGGTCAGAAGCTCCATGGGACCATCCCCGCGCAGGCGGGGGAACCCTCGCGTGCGGGTTCGGCATGGGCGCGGCTAAGGGACCATCCCCGCGCAGGCGGGGGAACCCCAAGCGGCATCAGGGAGCGAAGGGGGGGCAGGGGACCATCCCCGCGCAGGCGGGGGAACCCTGTCTCAGCTTTGCATCCGTCAGCATACCCGGGGACCATCCCCGCGCAGGCGGGGGAACCCGATCAGGCGGCCACGAAAAGCGGCATGCCGGGGGACCATCCCCGCGCAGGCGGGGGAACCCCGTGCACCTGCAATGCCGCAAGCGCCGCGTCGGGACCATCCCCGCGCAGGCGGGGGAACCGATATCAGCAACGGCGGCATGAACATGGACATGGGACCATCCCCGCGCAGGCGGGGGAACCCGCCGGGGAACTGGCCGATGCGTAGCGCGATGGGGACCATCCCCGCGCAGGCGGGGGAACCTCCGCTCGGTGGCACAGGCACCGGTGTAGCCACGGACCATCCCCGCGCAGGCGGGGGAACCCCAGACGGGAGGGTAGCCGAGGCATTTAGGAGGGGACCATCCCCGCGCAGGCGGGGGAACCACCGTGGGAAACCACGACATGCGGTTCGACAAGGGACCATCCCCGCGCAGGCGGGGGAACCGGTTGGTCGAAATCTCCCGGCGTGCAGGACGAGGGACCATCCCCGCGCAGGCGGGGGAACCGACGCAGGCGCTCGCCAACAGCATGCCTATCGGGGACCATCCCCGCGCAGGCGGGGGAACCGGACCGCCTTCTGTCTTCGTGAGGCGCCCGACGGGACCATCCCCGCGCAGGCGGGGGAACCCGGCGGCATAGTCGATGCGGCCGACCCCATAGGGGACCATCCCCGCGCAGGCGGGGGAACCGCAGCCGGTCGCAGTCGCATTTGCGCGCCATCGGGACCATCCCCGCGCAGGCGGGGGAACCGGCGTGCCGGCGACAGCGCCCTCGAATCGAGGGGGACCATCCCCGCGCAGGCGGGGGAACCTGGGTCGATGCGAATGGGGCGCCGGACGTCTCGGGACCATCCCCGCGCAGGCGGGGGAACCTGCGCCAGATCGCGGAGAACGGGACGCCCAGGGGGACCATCCCCGCGCAGGCGGGGGAACCATGCTGAGCGCGGCGCACGTCAATCTCGCCAAGGGACCATCCCCGCGCAGGCGGGGGAACCTCTAACGCATAAACACTTGATCCTATTCACTTGTCAAAGAACCGTCGGCATTACCCCCGGCGAACCAGCAATGCCCCATCCAGATCAACCAATGTCCTTGGGGGTAAACCCAGCGTCAACAGCCCCAGGCGGCCGGCGGCGGAGTTCGTCTTTCCACACCATCATTATCGATCCGCCGGGCACGCCATCCCACCAGCCCGACAGTACGGTCCAAATCCGAACCCGCACGCCGCGTGAGAGTTCGGGCGAGACGAACATACCAGGTCCGATCTCGGGCATGATCGAGGCCAGAAAGCCGCGATAACGATCTGGAACATCGCGCGTGACCACCACAGTCATCGGCATTAGTTCGTCGCCTCCTCCGCGAACAGCGACTTGATCCGGTCGATCATCGCCGGAATAACCTGCTCGCGGCGCAGTCGTTCGCCCACGCTGCGTCGTGCCAGCCGCTCGATCGACTCGCCGGGGCGCCGTTCCGCCACGAGCGCCGCCTTGAACGCGCACGGAACCGTCAGTTCGTCGCGGAACAGATCCGCAATATCGAGGATGAAGCTCTGGCCGGAATCCTCATGAATGAAGCCGAGCTGCGGGATCGCCGCGGTGGCGGCCACGGCGATGGCGGCTGCTGCCTCCACCGCGCTGGCGGCGTGGTTCAGCGCCTGGTTCGGTAGATCGGCCGACAGTGGGTCCTTGCGATCATAGCGCCGGCCGTTCCAGCGAATACCGATCCGCTCGGCGGTCAGGCGATAGATTTCCTTCACCCGTGCGCCCTCGATGCCGCGCAGCACCGCGATGTCACGATGCGGCAGTACTTCGCCCAGTCGCCACGCATACATCCGTCGGGCCACCGCCATGCGCGCTCCCGTTGCATCCGCCCACGCGCGAGTTTGTGCACGTGCCAGTGCTGACTGATCCGGCATCAGCGGTTGAGCGGTGTAGAATCGCACCCCATCCTCGCCGATCGCCGACAGGCCGGTGCCATGCCGGGCCAACAGGCGGAGCGCGTCGTGGCTGACCGTTGACCCCGGGCCCAGGAGCACAAGCGACACCGCCTGGTGCGGAATGCGGTAATCGCCGGCCACCACCATCGGGCTGCCAGCGGCGATGAAGCGCAGGCAACCATCCTCGACCGATAGCTGGCCGCGCTCCAGATACAGTAGCCCGTGCCGGTCGGCGTGCGGCAGACGGGCATGCTCCAGTCCGAGGCGGCCCTTCAGCACGACGTTACGCCGGTTTCAGCAGCAGCATGCCGAAGCCGAACGCCGTGTGGCGACCAACCCCATGAGCCAGTAGGGCGGCGAAACGGTCCGGGTCGGTGACAGTCAAGACACCAGTGAAACTGGCGTCCGGGCCGGACAGCAGATGCAGCTTGCGCGCCTGATCGCGCCGCAAGGTCGTCGTCAGGCGAAATCCATCCATCACCAGATGCTCGGGCTCGCCACCCCCTGAGCGCAGGCGCTTTGCCAGCCATTGCTGATACACCTCGCCGCGGCTAGGGCCGTCTTGGGGTTCTGTGCCGGTGATCGCGGCCAGGAAAGCGTCACGCTCCCGCGTGCGGGTGCGGTCGCCGTTAATGTCGGTCCGGATGGTGGGCCGCGCGCGTAGAGTAAATCCCAAGCGGCGGCCAGCGGCAAAGTGATCGGGCATCAGCTTGTCGGCCATCCCAGTGAGCCCGATGATCTCGACAATCTCCGGTTCGGCGAAGGTCATGGCCTGCTCGCGCAGGTCGGCGGCGGCATGCGCAGAATACGCCAGCAGCCGCGGTGGGCGGGTGGCCTGGCGGAGGATCGCGAACGGAGCGGGCGCTAGCGTATCGAATGCAGCGCGCAGCAGGGCATGCAAGGCATAGCCCAGATCATCCTCCTGACGCGCGGCCAGCAGCCGTTGGACCTCCGCCCAACGGATCAGCCGTGGTATGTCAGGGGTAAGCTGGAGCATGTGCAGGGTCACGCGGCTGCTCCTTGTTGGGCCGGTAAAACCCGGATCAGGACCATTCGGACACCGCCGTGCACGCCGGAGTGCCAGTCGCGCGCATCGCTCCAGGGGCGCACGTGGTCCCCGGGCTGGCCCGGTTCGCTGGCGGGCAGCAGCACGCGGGCGGCGGTGCCCTCGGGTTGCGGCAGAGACGCCAGCGCCGCGAGCAGACCATCGGCGTCAATGATCCCCGCGGAAATCCGCCCGGTCGGCAGACAGGGTTTGCGGCCGAGGAAAAGCGGGCGCGCCGGCTCGTCCAATGCCGCTTCCAGCTCGGCGAGCGTCGGCGCTTCCGCGGCGGGCTCCAGCCGGAGCGCCACAACTACCCGCTTGTCGGCATCGTAGTCGCGCTGCCGTAGATGCGGGCCGCTATAGGTGGCGGGCCCGCCGGCCCGGCCTTCCGGAATGCCGCGCGTGGTCCAGCCCTGGTCGTTACGGCCAAGCTGGGCTGTCTGGAAGTCGGTCAGCCTGGTTCCATCGCGGTCGATCCGCGCGGCGTAGCGCAACCTGGATTGCAGCCGCGCCAGGGCATCGCGATCGCCGCGCCGCCAGCCCAGCGCGTTCGCCAGCAGGCCGGTGAGCATGGAGGCGGCGGGGAAGTCGGCGATCACGCCACGGGCATCGACGACCTCGCCACCGAAGGCCAGCAATGGGGCTTCCAGCACCAGCCGCAGATGATCTGCCATGTCAGGCAGCCTGGTCGGATACGGCGGCGGCGGCCCATGCGGCGATGTCGCCAAGCGTACGACGTGCGGCCACGCCGGGCAGGCTGACATCCACCGTGCACAGGGCGGCACGCTGCTCGCGCGCTCCGTATGCCGCGTCCATCGCCTGCAATTGGGCTCCCAGCGCCGCCAACGCCTCGCCCAGCACATCCGCGGTCTTCAGCGAAACCGCACGACGGAACGCGCCCGCCAGCGAGCGCGGCTGAGCACGCCCGGTCTCCACCAGCATCAGCTCGGCGTAAGCATAAGGTGCCGTGCTGCCCTTCTTCGCGCCGGGGGAGACGGTGGCGATCAGATGCAGCAGGTGCTCGATCACCCGTCCGGCCAGCGCGCGGTCGTTGCCCAAATTGGACACCAGTGCCAGCACATCCACCACGACATAGCCATAGAACAGGCCGGAGGTGAGTTCGGTCTCGAAGATCCCGGCGGTACCAGCCTCGCCAGGGTCTTCCTGGCGCAGGTCATCGACTACGGTGAAATAGTCGCTCTCGCTCTCCTCGGCATGCACGGTGAAAGCATGCGCGACATGGATGGCGGCGTCAGTATTGGCTTCGGGGTCGGACGTGACCATGCGGCCGAATAGGGCGGATTCGAGACCGGCGGCGAGGTTGCCAGCCACGTCGCGCATGGCGGCCAGGTTCTTCTTACCGTCACCTTTCCCGATTGCGGCCTCAATCGCGGCTTCGGCCTGCTTCACGCCACCCGCCGCCACCGCCTGCTGGCCGAGCCGCGTCAGGTAATCGATTTCCGGGCGGCCAAGCAGCAGCGCCTGGCGGCTCTTGATCTCAACGTTCTTGTCGCCGAACAGCTTCTTCACCAACGCGATCCGCACCGCCTCGATCACCTCCGGCGTCGCGCCCTTCAGGTTCGGCACAATCTCGCGCTCCACCACCTCGCGCGACCGCACCGCCATCGGCGCGCCGATCTCGCGCAGCGCCCATTCGTCCTTGACCATGCGCCAATGTCGCTTCAGGCATTGCGAGGACACCCGGATGCGCGAGGCGCCCCCATAGGGCAGGCGCTTGGCGAGGCCGGCATCATCCCGATTGAGCAGGACAGCAGGGTAGGAAGCCAGGGTGTGGATCTGGATAAAGCGTGGAGTAGACATTTCGATGACGTTCCCGGTGGAATTGTGCAGTGAATTTACGCGGCTTGGGTTTTCCTGGCTTCGGCGCGGTAGTATTCCTGGGCGATATGGAGCCGCTCGCGGTCGGCACCGCCTCTGATCACCAGATCGGCCAGCTCATACGGGTCAAGGCGCTCGCCCTTGGCGACCAGAAAGCGCACCATGCGCGGTAGCACGACGGCAAAATCCGCCGCGGACGTTTCGAGCAGCCGGGTCAGCCTGCCCTCAGAATAGCCGGCGGCGAACAGCGCGCGCCCTAATTTGTCACCGCCGCGATGCTGATCCGGGGCGGCCAGAGCAAGCAGATGGATCAGCAACGCCCAACGGTTCGTGCCGCCGCCGCGCAGCCGGTCTTCCGTCACGTAACGGGCCAGCAGGCGGTGCAGTGTCGGTTGACCCGGGGCGGCCTGTTTCGGGTCCATACGACGAAGCTCTGCCAGCGGCCCGGTGCCGAACGATGGGTCTCCGATCCGCGCAACCAGAACGCCGACCACGTCTCTCTGTGTCGGTGGTGCATCAGCCTGCGTCATGCGGTCCCGCCTCTTGCAGATAGGGTTTTATCAATGCGCTGAGGTGCGCACCGGCACGTAGCCGATCGGCGGCGCGGACGCTGGCGCGGAACCTGCGGCGAGAGCTGCGGGCGGCGGCGGCCTCGGCGCGGTGCAGCAGCATCCTGGCATGGCCGAGAAGTCGCGCCACCCAGGCGGAACGCTCGCGTTGGCGTGCCTCCGGCTCGTCGTGATCAGTCTCCACCCAGAGGTCCTCAAAGAAGGTCGGATCGACAAGGGCGTCGAACTGGCGCAGGAATGTTTCCGCCTTGCGCTTCGAGTCCTTGTCATGAAAATCGATCTGCTCGGGGCCGTTCTGAAACAGCGACAGAAGCGCCGGCTTCAGCACCCGGTCCTGGACCTCCCCGGCCAGGCGCACCCGGTCGCGTGCGGCCTCGGCGGCGGGATCGGTAGCGGCGCCCTGGCCAGGACCACGTCTGGTGCCTCGCTTGGACAGCGGCACGCGGCGCTCGTGATAGCCCTCGGTCTTGCCCTGGCCGCGCACCAAAGCACGGGCCACCAACAGCAGCCCCGAGGGTTCGTCTGAGATATCTGGCTGCTGTAGTGGCGCGGGCAGCACGCCGTTATCGGCAAACATGATGTCCACCATGCGGCGATAGCCGAATCCACGTGCGTCCACGGTAAGCGATTTGGCGGTGCCGGCTTTTTCAACCACGATCGGCGACCACGGATCGCCGGTGACACCACCTTCGATGGGCAGAATGCGTAGCACTTTCGACCCACCGGTCCGCGCGCCAAGAACCCCCTCATGCAAGGTCAGCCGGACCCGCCGGCAAATTTCGATATACCATTCGTCCAGCGCATCCTGGCGCAGCGACGCGTTGCCGTCCCAGGGCTGCAGCCAGACCAGCGCCAACCCGTCCTCGGCGGCGTAGCCAATGGCACCGCGCAGCTTCCCACGTAGCGCCAGCAATCGGCTCAGGTCACGCCGCAGATGCGCGCCTGGACCGCCCCGCGGGGCGATGCCGAGCGCGGCGCGATTGGCGAAACCGCCATTCATCCGACTGATGCCGTAATTGCCGGCGCCAAGGAAACCTTCCATCGTCTGCAAGGTCAGTAACGCAAACAACCAGTCGTCCGGCTGTGCCGACACCATCACCGCCTGCTTCAGATCGTGGTTCTTGGCGGTAACCAGCATGTCCAGCGCATCCGGCGTGGCGATGACGTTCTTAAGCTCGGCCAATGCACCGGAGGGAATTGGCGGTTGCAGCAGCGCAGGCCGATTCGGCGGCGCGACCAGGCACCAGGGCGCGTCATCCCCATCATCCGGCGTCAATCCGCGCAGCAGGTCGCACCAGCGCATCTCGTCGTCCGGCGGTTCCACCAAGCCAGAACGATGCAGAGCGTTGGCCGCAAGCAGCACCAGGAAAGAATGCCAGGCATGGCGCTGATGCGCGCGTAGGGCCGGGAAGGACGTCACTTGATCGCGCACCATCCAGGCCAGCACCCCAGGCAGGGTCAGGGCCGCCACCGTCCCGTCGGTTTTCATGGCGCGGATCAATGGGACGACGAGCGTGTTCATGCGACTATCCAAATATTGGTCCCCGCGTGGGCGAGAATGCGTGCGCATCCGCAAGGCCTACGGACCATCTCTAAGTAGCCGGAGCATATTATGGGCCAGCGATAGACCGACACCGCTACGATCCCGGTCCTGCTTCGTCCCATTAATTCAGTTCCATTAAAGTGGTGGTTGGATCCAACGACCGCGGGATTGGACTGATCAATTAAGGCAGAGAAACTTATTGTCTATTACCCACGGTATGCAGTGCCAATCTACCGCGTTGTGACGTCACGTCATTCGGACCGGGTCGTTGCGCAAGGAATGTAGAATGGAGAGGCCATTTCATTTGGACCAGATGATGAAAAACTAGCCTAGTTCGCAAAAATGTCCAGTCAAGCACTCTGGCCGCGTAGCCCATATCTGTCATAACGCAACGCCGTCGGCCCTAGCCGGAACACAAACCCGTCCGGACCATGTTCCAGCACCTCCATGACCGCATCCGCCGGCACGTCACCGGCCAGATAATGCGCGACTTTGATGGCCTCCAGCATCCGGCCGAACGGGCCGGGCACCGGCGGCTGCACTTCAATCAGCAGATCCTTCGCGCCCAGCCTCGTTGAAAAGGGATCGGCAGCGTCAAGGGTAAAGGCCGTGAACCGCGCGCTTCGATCCAACAACCCCAGACCGGCCTGCTGGGCGCGGGCCAGATCATCGCCGTAGTATCGGTCCAGTACGCGGGCCCAGGCGGGGTCTCGCGCGCGCAATTCGGCCTCAATCGTCGCCAGGCGCTCCGGATGCGTGGCCTGTTCCACCAGATGGCGGTTCATCCGCGGAATATGCCAGACCGGTTCGGTCTCGATCAGCCGCCAGGTCGCTTCGATCACGCGCGCATCGTCATATACCCGGCCCAACCCGTGACGGCCGCGTCCGCCGCGCAAGAGAGGCAACAGATCGCGGTCCGGCGGGGTCAGCACCAGAGCGCGCGGCTCGACGTACCCCGCCGGACGGGGGCGCGCAGCATGCCGGTGGAGCCGGCCAATGCGTTGCAGCAACACGTCTACCGGACAGAGATCGGTGATCAGGAAGTCAGCGTCGAGGTCCAGCGACTGTTCCAAGGTCTGCGTACCGATCACCACCTGAGCAATGGCGGGACTGGCCTTACCCAATGTGGCTTCCACCGCGGCATCGAGCAATTCTCGGTCGCATGGGGCGAAGCGGCCATGATGCAGCGTGGCGACACCCGCGACCCGAAAAAGCGCCGGGTGTGCCTGCCCGGCTGCCGCCTCTAGCGCCTCCGCCGTAGCGATTGCCGCGCGCACGGTGTTTCGGATTACCAACACTTTCGCGCCGGCAGCAGCGGCGTCCAGCGCGACGGAAGCGATGGCATTGGCGTCATCGATCAACGATGCTGGATCGAGCCGCACCGCCTTCGTCATACCCGTCGGATCGACCTTATGGACGCAGGAGCGCCCGGCCTCCGCCCAACTCAGCGCCGGGTATGGAACCATCTCGGCAGCCGCCAATGGCGGGCATCGCGTGCCGAGAAGGCGTGCGTGCATGCCCGCTCCCAGCGTCGCCGACAGCAGCAAGGCATGGCCGCCGACCTGCAGATGCCCGCGCAGCAGATTGCCCAACAGCGTCTCCATATAACGGTCGGACGCATGCACCTCGTCCACTATCAGCAAATGTCGCAGCAGGGCGGTGCCGCGCAGATGCGCATGCCGGGTCGTTATGGCGCCTAGCAGAGCCTGGTCAACCGTGCCCACGGCGATCTGGGCGGCCAGGAATTGCTTGGGATGCTCGGCAGCCCAACGCGCCTGCCGCGATGCCTCGTCCGGGCGGTCGTTCCATTCGAAAGTGAAGCCTGGAAGCATGTGCCCCTGTGCATCATCGGCGCCCACCTGGCCCGGCACCGCCAGTACCACAACCGGGCGGTCGTCCGGAGGGAACAGGGCATCACGGAACTGCCTTACCCGGGCGAACATCTGGCTAGCTGCCACGCGGGTAGGCAACGCGAAATACAGCCCATCGACGGCCCCGGTCGAGAACAGGTGCTGGAAGCGCCACAGCGCCGCTTCGGTCTTGCCCGACCCGGTCTCCGCTTCCAGCACCAAGCAATTCGCCGTGGGCAAGATGGCGTCATGTTGCATTGGCCGGGGGCGCGCGCCGGCAAACAGATCGGCAAAGCCAAGGCTCCGCCGCCGGACCGTTTGGCGTCGTTCGTCTACCGCGAGGCCCACGTCCCGCAACGCCTTCCGAGCAGCGGGCCCGGCATGCAGCATGCGATCCGTAACAGCGCCATGCGCGAACGGAAAGAACCGCGTGTCCGAACCAAGCCAATCGGCCAGCATCAGCAAGCCGGCGAATGCATGATGGAATGCGGGCGCTTCAGGTAACGGCAAGCCGGCGGCAAAAGCGGGGGCGAACCAGGCATCGAGTGCGGCACGCATCGGCGCCAACTCGGCTATCGGATCGCTGCCAGACGCGTCTGGCATCCAATACGGCGCGGCGTTGGCCGGGTCTGCTGACCAGGGGCGGCCGTGATGAGCGAAGACCGTGTCCCAAAGCTCAAGCGCATCCTCGGACGCGAACCAGGTGTCCGTCCGTTCGATGCCGAGTACCGCTGATAAACGTCCGGCAAGATCCGAGTTGAATACCCAGGCCAGTTGGTCGATATGCCCCACGGTGGGAGCCTTCGTGTCCACGCGTCGGCGGAAGCCTCGATTAGCCTTTCCGATATCATGCAGAAACGAGAGCGCAGTCAGTCGAGCACAAATTACGGTGTCAAGCACTTTACGCCCGGCGGCGAACGCGAGGCGATGATTGATAGTGGGTTGCTCCAGAAGGGCCGCGACGACGGCGGCGACATCGGCCGAGTGATCGACCAAGCTATGCCAACCTGTGATTTCCTGGCTGGAATTTCGTTCCAGTTTCGCCCACAAGGATGCCGGCGTCGGGATAATTCGAGAATTATGAATCTCCATCGTTTTACGATAGCAAGACTCAGATGGGTCGCAAGTGGCATGCGCGCTGTGGCGCCGGCACTCGCGTTGAAAGTAGTGGCGGCGTCCGCAGCCAATGCCGGCACCCTCCAGGCGATCGCCTCAGCCACGATGCGTCCTTCCACTCGCCCCGCCCCGGTGAATTGCCTCCCTGAACCGCGCCGCATTCGCCGAGGGCGCCAACCCGCGGTGAATAGATCAGGCTAGTGCCCCATTCTTCAGGCCCCCCGATTTTCCAGAGCAAGTCCAAGTTGCATCCTGGCCTCGGCCGTGCTGCGCATGAAATCACCATCGTCGGCTTTGGCCGACCGTTCGGCCAGCGGTAGCTTGTCATCGGATCCTTGTTCGATTCGGGACGGAGCCTCGCAACTCCACCTGAGGCAGCTGATCCAGTGGCCACCTCCGCCTATACCGTTATGACGGTGGAATTTTCACCACGACCTCGGACGCTACCAAGCAGTCATGAAATACGCCTGAGCCAAGCGGCCGTCCACGTGTGACCAATTTTTTGCATGTATATCGTATCTTCCGCTGCTATACCGCCCTCATGCGCAATTTTCGTGATAAGATCAGATATTGCCGGCCGGCAAATCCACAAGGGAAGAATACCGCAATCATTCCAGTCGGTGGTTACTGTTGCGACTGTCCTTATGGACGCTACAACCCATTGAAGCCGGCGCGTAAAAGCGGTTATTGCACGTTGCTAGATGTTGCCGACTGGCATCGCGGCGAGATCCCGCTCCTGTGGGACGGGATAAAAGTATGCTCCTACAATCTCGGGGATGAGGAGTGGCTCGGAAGGCGCCTAGGCTTTGGCGAACGTCGGCAATTAATGAGACTACTAGCTAGCCCGCGGATATTCCAGTGGGCTCCGCGCGGGCCGGGGCGGCGTAGGCGAGGACAATGAGGCCGACCGAAGCGCGTCATTGGTAGGCGGCGCGGCTGGCGGCAGGCCCAGTTTCCGGGTCAGATCCCGTGTAGCGTCAGGACCCCCGTCATGCGCTTCAGGATGCGCTCAGCGCAGCCCGGCGATTCCTTCGCCACCTTGGCCACGATGGCTTGCATCATATCGTCCAGGTCGCGCTCCTGGCGCATGCCCTCGCGCAGCTTCATCGCGGTCTCCAGGCCCTGCCGCATCTCGCGCGACGCGGCGAGGAGGAGCTTGCTGTTCTTCACCTTGCCGTCGTCGTGCTTGGCGTGCGCCACCAGCAGCTCCATGTCGGCCAGGATCTTCCAGATGCGTTGCACCACGCCGACCGTGCCAGGATCGCCGGTCAGGTCGCCGATGGTGGCCACCGGCGGGATCAGCGCCACGATCTCCTCGTCCGCATCTCGGGCGGGCTCCGGCGTGCGCTCAGCCCTGGCCCGCGCCGCCTCTACCACCTTGGCCTCGATCGCCACGCCAGGCCGGCCCGTGGCCAGAATTTCCTTGATCCAGCGGTATGCCGTGGCCTTGCTCAGCCCGCGCGCCATGAACCGCTTGGCGATGCTCAGCTTGTCCAACCCCTCCGGGCCGAGCCGGTTCATCGCCTCGGTGATGGCGGCCTCGACCTCATCCCTTGTCGGGGCATCGGGCGCTGGAAGGGTCATGGCAGGCGCGAAACCGCAGTCTCACTGCGCAGTCTCAGTCTCAGTCCAGTCTCACGGTCCAGTCTCATAGTCTCAATATGCAATCACGACGAGACGATCCCGACAGCCCATGACGATGAGGAGCTCGGCTGGATCGGCACCCTTGTGATACCAGTGCGCTATCTGCTCCTCGACCACGGATTTCAGGTCGGGGCGCCTCGGGCTGACGAACTGCTGACGCGGCCGGAGCGGCGCTGACAGAACCTTGGAGGGGACGGTGCCGCTCTATCGCCTGCCGGCCGATCACGGCGTCCATGGCCGTTGCGCCGCATCCCGACAGTATTGTTCACGCCGCAACCTCTGCCCGCAGCGAGGCGACCCGCGCCGCTATTTCGGGGTGACCGTCGCCGCGCCACCAGTCAGAGCTTCGAGCTGCGCCAAGCGCTCCGCCGGCGTCACGAGGACATGGTTTGGCTTCGGCGCCGGCCGGATCTCCGCCTTCCGCTGGGAATAGCCAGGGAGCACGGTAGCTATCTCCCGCGGGAACTTGGCGAGCACCGCATCCCGGACCTCGCCCGTGGCGGGGCCGTTCCTCAGGATCCGCCGGCGCCTTCGGTACGCTGGCCGCTATCCGCAGAACATCGCATGTCACAACTGCGTCTGCCGGGTCCCCGGTTCGGCGCCCATTTACAGCCAGCGCTGGCACGGCGGAAGCGACAGGACCCGGATAGGCACTGTATGTCCGGTCTCCGCCGCCGAACCGTGCGTTCACTAATGCCGGCTTCCGTGGCGATGGCTACCTGGGTCAGCCGCACGCCTCTGACCTGAAGCCGTGCGATGGCCGAGGTGATGCGCCGATCGGTGTCGGCGGCGTTCGCCCTGGCGCCATACTTGCCGCCCAATGCTTGGCGCTCCGACAGATCGAGTGATGCGGCCTCCAGCCCCATGATGCCGCGGCGGATGCGCGGCGTGCCGCGCTTCGTGCCGGTCCATCTCTTCTGCATGAAGCGCGCGATCGACCTCGCTATCTTGTCGTGCTGCCGGGACGAGGCTTGCGAGCCGAGCCGGCTGGCCTCCTCCTCGACGATCGCCATGATGGCGCCGAGGTCAGACGTCCCAGTGTCATAGACCCGAAAGCGTGCCGTATCGAACAGCCGCCGCCCCTTGTGAGTGTCGGCAATTTCACGCCGTCGCGGCTGCCACGGGATCCGCTGCCCGGTGTCGTCGTACCACGCTTTCAGCGCCTGCCAGAGGATTGTCAGGCCGACAGGCCGGCATCCGCCGGCGAGAGTATGAAAGCGAAGCGGGCTGCCACTCGCTTGGTAGGCCTGCCATAGCTCTGGCTCAGCCGGTGGGCCCGATCTCGGACGGCAGAAACCCTGGCCGAACGGGTTTTTGGTAAGGCGGTTGACGTATGCCGGATCGCCGCGCAACGCAGCATTGAGACCGACCCGCACCGCATCGAGGGTGCGGAGTACCCGGGCGCTTCGGTCCAATGTGCCACCCTGCTGCGGGCCGGTGTAAATCGGCCGGGCAAAGAACCAGGTCACGTGCGCCCGCACGGTGAACGGATCGCGGACGATGATCGGCCTCGGAGCATCCAGATCCACCGCCCACAGATACCGCATGAAGTCGTCAACCAGTTGCTCCGCGTCGGCATGGTCACAGTCGACCGTGATGGCGTTCGTGAAGGCGGCGTTGTTGAACGCGATCCACGGCATCGAGATCGCGTCGCAGATCGGCATCGCGCTGCTGGTCGGAGCAGCCGTGTGGAGGGCGTCAGACGCGATCGGCCGCGTCGGGAGGCGCGGGATCAGGAAACCGGCCACAGGAGCCAGATGTGGGGCGGCGCGGGTCGCCACGCCAATCGCGCGGCTGACCAGATGATGGCTCGTTCCCGCATCGCAGATGCGGAGGTTTAGGCTTGATTGCGGTAAATGGTCGATCGGCGCGTCCGACAGGCTACTGTCGAGCATGGTATGGCTCCATGCCCCGGCGGTGCCGCGTCTCCTGGCGTGACGCTAGATTCGAGTTGTCACGATCGAACTAGCTAGCCAGCAGCTCCGGCGCATTGCGTCGGGGCTGTTGTTTTATGAGCGATCGAGACGCTGAAATTCTGCCCGGGACCTGAGCCGCTATCGCGGCTGTCGACGCAACCGCCTGCCGGGCTAGTGGCGGGAACATCATCGCGCGCATCCGTGCGAGCGCGCTCCCACGCCTCAAGCTCCTCGATCGCCCACCCCACAGCACGCTCGCCGAGGCGGACGGGCTTGGGAAACCGTCCTTTCGAGATCCAGTCGTACAGCGTGCTGACAGGAAGTCCGTATCGCTCGGTGACAGCGGGACGGCGAAGAAATCTAACCATGCGAAGACCTCGAACCCAGTGGAATTGGTTGGAGGCTGTCTTCACGACCGGGACTGGCACCTAAAGTTTAAGTTCATGTCCGCATTTGAGCGCTGCCTTACTACCATAGGCATCAGCCGGTTTCAGCCGCCTTCAGCTCGTCGGCGCGCGTCGCAGAGTGTGCATCAGCACCGAACCGGGACCCGATCGGAATCTCCACTATTGCAGTGATTCCACACCAGAAATCGGGGCCTTGCCGGGGTCCCGATAGGCGCCGATTGGGACCCCACCCAGAACGAATTCTATGAGGGATATCAGAGTCTTGTAGTGCTTCGGAGCGGTGGCCCGGTTCGGTGCTGATTTACAGAACGGCGGCTCGGGCGCAGCTGGACGCCGACCCGGCTCTCAAGTCGCGGGTCGATCAGACCCTGGCCTGGCTCGTCGAGGACGGCGTCGTGGTGTCAGAGGCCCTGCTCGCCCTGCTCGCCGGACTGGAATCCGAAGGCCCAGCCATTCTGGTCGTCGACATGGTGGAACAGGGGCTGGACCAGTCCGCCCAGGAAGCCCTGATCGCCCACCTGCGCGGCCGTGGGCCCGGCGCGCGGCCGCTCTTCCTCCTCACGCGCTCATGCGCGATCCTGGATTTGGCCGCCGTGGGTGCTGACGAGGCGATCATCCTCTGCCCCGCCAATCACAGCCCGCCGACCCGCGTCGCTACCTATCCCGGTGCCCCAGGCTATGAGGCCGTCGCCACCTGTCTAGCCTGAGCAAGTTTACACTCGGATCTCGCTATTTCGTTCGCTTTCCTAAGATTTGGGTGCCGCCGCAGCCGGGGCCCCGGCACGAAGGCGCTCGATGTCCAGGACAGCCGTCATGCCCCACTGCCTCCGTCGCGACCCGGCCGGCGACGCGCCATGGCCGGCGGGCGTGATCGCTGCGGGAGCGGAGGAGACGGTAACTTGCGGACGGTGGTCCCCGCCCAGCCGAGCAACTGTCCGGCCGCGGAGCGCAGTTCCAGCCGACCGACCGGCTCGCCAAGGCCGGTGTCCACCAGTTCCGAATGCCGTTCGCCCGGTGCGTAGAGATGCGCCTCGCCCCATTGGCGCAGACCCACCATGACGTGGAACAGGCCACGCCCTTTCTCCGTCAATGCATATTCCTGGTAGGCACTCCCGTCAGAGGCGGGCACGAGTTCCAGCACGCCCAGCGCGACCAAGCGGCGCAGCCGCGTCGTCAGGATGCCCTTGGCCACACCCAGGCTCTTCTGGAACTCGCCGAAGCGCCGCATGCCTTCGAACGCGTCGCGGACGATCAAGAGCGACCACCAGTCCCCGATAGCATCCAAGGCGCGGGCGACGGGGCAATCCGCGCCTTCCAGACTGGTTCGCTTCACCATCCGTCGTTCTCCCCGTGTGTCAGCGTTGCCTCATCACGGTTTCAATATAGGACTAGACATCCTCCAGGCAATCGGTCTTATAAAAGGACCAGATAGCTTGGAGGCAATTGGATGGCCGATGGTTTAGAGGCAGGTCGACGCGATCGGCGAACCGATACCGTGACGGCGACGCCGGCGCGGGCAAGGGCAGGAACCGGTCTCTCGTCCCATCTGACCCTGCTCCTGGCCGTTTCCTGCGGTCTCAGCGTCGCCAACATCTACTGTGCGCAGCCGCTGCTCGATGCCATGGCGGCGGAGTTCGCCGTCACGCAGGCGACGATCGGCATCGTCGTCACAGTCACCCAGATTGGTTATGCGATCGGGCTGGTCCTGATCGTGCCGCTCGGCGATCTCCTGGATCGCCGTCGGATGGTCCTGGGACTGTTCGTAGCATCTGCCGGCGCGCTGCTGGCCGCCAGCTTGGCCCCAACCATGCCTGTCCTGCTCGCGGCGATGGCCGCGACCGGGCTCCTGGCAGTTGTTGTCCAAGTCCTGGTGGCCTACGCTGCAGTGCTCGCCGTACCGGAGGAGCGCGGCCGGGCGGTCGGCACGGTTACCGGCGGCGTGGTAGTCGGCATCTTGCTGGCCCGCCTGGCGGCCGGCCTGCTCGCCGACCTCGCGGGTTGGCGCTCAGTCTATCTCACCTCGGCCGCCGCGATGTTGATCATGGCGGGACTGCTGCACCGCGCCTTGCCGCAGCATAGGGGCGGCGGGACAAGGACGGGCTATGCGGATCTGCTCGGCTCGACCATGCACCTGTTCATCGAGGAGCCGGTGCTGCGCGTGCGCGCCTTGTTCGCGTTGCTGATCTTCGCGACCTTCAGCACGTTCTGGACTGCCATTGTGCTGCCGCTGAGCGCGCCACCGTTCTCTCTGTCGCATACTGTGATCGGACTGCTCGGCCTCGGGGGATTGGTCGGCGCCCTCGCAGCGGGGGGTGCGGGGCGCCTTGCCGATCGTGGCTGGGGTAATCGCACCACCGGCGTGGCGCTGGTTCTGATGCTGGTGGCCTGGATTCCGATCGCGCTCCTGCCCGTCTCGCTCTGGTGGCTGATAGCCGGCGTGCTGCTCCTCGATCTCGCCATCCAGGCGGTGCACGTGAGCAGCCAGAGCATGATCCTCGCCGCGCGGCCGGACGCCGGCAGCCGCCTAATCGGCGCCTACATGGTGTTCTACTCCGTGGGTAGCGCCTGCGGTGCGATCGCCACCACACTGGTCTACGCGCGCTGGGGCTGGGTCGGTGTCTGCGCGCTGGGCAGCGGGATCAGCATGCTCACGTTGCTGTTCTGGTGCGTCATCACGATGCGTGGGTCGTTGGCCCCGACCGGCAACAGGCGTTGCCGGGCTCAGGATCCGCGTTACCGAAAACCGGGATAACGGCGAAGGAAAGCGCCGCTCAGTACGCGCCTACGAACAGGTCGCCCGCCGTCCAGCGCCGACGGTAGGTGAACCAGCGCGGGCGCGCGTGATGCGGCACGTCACGGAGCACGTGGCAGCGCTGGCACAGCGCCTTGATGTTACGCAGCCCGTTGTTGGCAGGGTTGCCGTCCAGGTGCGCGGCGGCGAGCACGAAGCGGGTAGTCCGGAGCCTGGCCGCCTCGATCAGGTCCGGCCAGCGACACGGCTTCCCCCGGCGATCGCGCCACGTGCGGGCCGCCTCATCGAACCAGCGCCCGTCCGGCAGGCAGCGGAGCTCGACCAGGTGCGGCCGGCCGCAATGCTGGCAGCGCCCGCCGGCGCGCTCGAACCGGATCCGCCGGCTCAGCTCGCGCCAGTGCGGGGGATATAGAGACCGAAACTCGCGGCGGATCGGCATGTCGGCGCCTATGCTCCTGCCTTGTTGAGAAGACCATGGATGTTGCCACAGCCGATTGCCACGCCGCTACCGGCCGATGGCGCTAAACCGGAGGGCCGCCAGCATCGTTAACCGGCGCATCCGGCACCCGATCGAGCAAGTGAGCCTCGTTGATTCCGGGCGTGTTGACCCGGCGGCTGACCGGCCAGACTTGGAGCACGAAATCCGCGGCCGGGCGCAGCAGGGCGGTTGGGTCGCCTTCGACCTCCCCCAGCCACACCCGCCAGTCTGACGGCTCGATGATGACGGGCATCCGATCATGCAGCACGGCCATCGTGGCGTTGGCGTTCGTGGTCAGGATCGTGAAGGTGCGCAGGATCTCGCCGTCGGGCTCCCGCCAGCCTTCCCACAGTCCGGCGAATGCCATAGGTGCCCCATCCGTCCGGGCGATGGCGTAGGGCTGCTTCGCCCGGCTCGGCCCGCCACTCATAGAACACGTCCGCCGGCACCAGGCATCGTCTCAAGGCGGCCAGCCCGGGCGCCGTCTCTGATCGGGCGTTGATCGGCTTCCTGGCCTGTTTCATGTCTTTCGTGAAGTACGGGACCAGGCCCCAGCGCAGCAGGTCGAGATGGCGATCGCCGGTATCCGGGTGGCGCCGCACCACCATGGCGGCCTGCGTCGGCGCGACGTTCCAGGACGGCGCCACGTTGGGCAGCGGGTTTATCGTCCCGAACAGCCGGGCGACGGCTTCAGCGGCCAGGAAACGGCGTAGCGTCCGCACATGCCGCGAGGCTACCGGCCGCACCGTTTCTTCGCCAGCGACCCGCCGAACGCCAGCATGTGTAGATGGCGCAGCACATCCTCGATCCCGCCCCTTCCCTCTCGGGCCATGTAGGCGATCGGGGACCGACCGCGCGGGGGGATTAGACGCGCGTTCTCGCGCCCGGGTTTTGCACCGCATCTAGGCACTCAGCGTATGTATCCAGAATCCATTTTCGGTCGGCAGTCGTAGTAACGTGTATGCTGGAGAGCAGGCTTCTTTTCGACGTAAGCTACATGCAAGAGCAATTCATAGGCGACGTGCTCGGCGTGTTTTCCCCCACGTGAATTATTGGTGCGTCAGCCATGAGATCTCCATTGGTTGAGTTTAGACGCATAATATCAACTAATCGGGCGGGTGTCATAAGAACTCCCGTTGTCGCATGTTCTCGTTATGTTCTATTGATGACAATCAACCGCCTGGTCGCGCTGGAACACCAGCTGCGCGTGACCTGCCGCCGCTGCGGCCACGAACGGACGGTGGATCTGCAGGCTCTGGCCGCCCGCGGTCTTCGCGCCGGGAGCCGGCGGAATTGTCCTGGACCTGCCGGGCGATCGTGCCGGACTTCGACGTACCGGCAGCCATACCTGCGGCGGCCGGCAGGTCCGGTTCATCATCACGCCGGCGCGCACGCATACGTAGGCCTGGCGCTTGGCGATCGCCCGAGCTGCTGAAGCCCGCGGTGATAGAGCACTCCCTTGGTAAGGGAGAGGTCGAGAGTTCAATCCCCTCCAGCAGCACCATCTTCCGCCAGTCATTTCAGCGGCTTACGGCGTGACGAACCCAGGGCATCCCACCTCACCCGGACAGAAATTGTCAGAATAGGTCGTGAACCGGACCACGACGCTGACACGTGGCTGACATGGCGGTTCTTGTTGCGTTCTGGGCAGACGCCGGGGGATGCAGGCGATGCTCATGCTTCGGTCAGCCCCCGCGACAGTCCTGATGATCGCCGCGTCTGTCAGCGGCGATCATGCTCCAAACCGGCACAGAACCTTCATCCTGCCGGCCGGATGTTCTGGTTCAGCCGGAACAGATTTTCCGGATCGGATTTCGCCTTCAGCGCCGCCAGCCGCGCATGGTTCGCGCCGTAGGCGGCGCGCACCCGTGCCTCGCCTTCTTCTCCCAGGTTGTTGGCGTACACACCGCCGGTCGCGAACGGCCGCATCGTCTCCCAGAAGCCGCGGGCCCAGGCGATGTGCCGATCGTCCTCCGCCGGATCCTCCCAGATCGCCGCGGGGAAGCAATCATCGGCCGCATCGCGGTTGGCATAGGCCGTCGCGGCCCCGTCCACCTGGGCGATGGCGCCGCCCACCTGTTGCAGCACGGCCAGCGACAGCGGCGAGGTCGCGCCGGCATATCCCTCGGCCATCGCATCGATCGCCGCATCGGAAATCCGCGACAGGAACTGCGCCTTCCAATAATAGCGCCGGCCCCGCTGGAATAGCGGGTCGGCCGAGGCCTGCAGCACGGTATGGGTGTATCGGCCAGGTCATGATCCTGGCCGGCGGGGCGCGGCGCATGCGCAGCGCCTCGCCGTCCGAGCTGGCAGACAAAGCAAGCGGAAATCGCCAGCAGGCGCTCGCCTTCTTGCGTGGTCAGGAACACCGCATCGGCGCTGACCTCGTCGGGCGCGGTGGCGGAGAATTCGCGGTAGAACCGCAGCACCTCGCGCGCCCGGGCGATTCGTGCAACAGCAGCCCGCCCAGGATCTGCGGGCCGAGCGGATGCAGGCGGTAGTCGAACCGGGTGACGATGCCGAAATTGCCGCCGCCGCCACGAATGGCCCAGAACAGGTCCGGATTCTCCGCCGCGCTGGCCGTCACGATCCGTCCGTCCGCCAGCACGATCTCAGCGGCGAGCAGGTTGTCGCAGGCCAGCCCATGCTTGCGCGCGAGCCGCCCGAACCCGCCGCCGAGCGTCAGTCCGGCGATCCCGGTATCGCTGTTCACCCCCAGCGTGGTGGCCAGGCCGTGGCGTTGCGTGGCCGCGTCGAACTCGCCAAGCAATACGCCGGGTTCGGCCTGCGCCACGCGCCGCTCCGGGTCGACCCGGACCGCTTTCATGCCCGACAGGTCGATCACCATCCCGCCGTCGCAGACGGAAGCGCCGGCGACGCCGTGGCCACCACCCCGTACCGCGACCATGAGGCCGCAGGCGCGGGCCACGGTCACGGCCTCCGCCACATCCGGCGCATCCGCGCAGCGCAGGATGGCGGCCGGCCGCTTGTCGACCAGGCCATTCCACACGCGCCGCGCCGCCTCGTAGCCAGCCGCATCCGGCAGCAACACGCCGCCGCGCAGCCGGGCGCGCAGCCGCTCGATGGCGGCGCCGAAGACCAGCGGCGCGCCGCGCCCGGATAGCGTTTCGATATTCGTGTTCATGCCAGCCTCCCTGCCAGGTCCGGCACCGATGCTCGACCGCGGTAGGCGGCGCAGGCAAACGCGAAGTTTTCATCGCCAGGATGAGCCGATTTCATCTAGGTTCGGGCCCATGAGGAAGCTGCCCCCGCTCGGTGCGCTGCGCGCCTTCGAGGCTGCCGCCAGGCATCTCAGCTTCAAGGCGGCGGCGGACGAACTCGGCGTGACGCCCACCGCGATCAGCCACCAGATCCGCCAGCTCGAGGAAAGCTGCGGCCCGCCGTTTTCCGCCGGCGGCCCCGGCCGCTGGCGCTGACCTGGGTCCGGCGAGGTTCTGTTCCCGGTGCTGCGCCAGGGGCTGGACAGCTTCGCCGCGGCCATGGCGGGGATCGCCGGCGAGGCGGCGGCGCGTCCGCTGCGGGTCACGACCACCAATGCCTTCGCCCATCGCTGGCTGGTGCCGCGCCTTCGGCTGTGGCGGCAGGCGCATCCGGATATCGCGTTGGACATCATCGGCCCGGCCGCGGGACCGATCTGCCGGCCGGGGAGGCGACCTCACCATCCGCCGGCGCGACCAATCGGCGTCTGATGCCCATGACCTGTCGACGGTTTCTGCCGTTCAGTCCAGCCTTGCTATCCGCCACGCGACAGCCGGACCCTGGACCTGGGCGGCATACGCTGATCCATATGCATTGGCAGCCCTGGGAGCCGTCGGCGCCGACCTGGCGGCGGTGGCTGGACGCGGCCCGCGGTGACGATCCGGAACTGGCCACCGGGATGGACACGCTCAGTTTCCGCGAGGAGCTGCATGCGATCGAGGCGGTGATCTCCGGCCCGGCCCCCTGAACGACGGGCACGTGCGCCCGACACTCCCGATCGCGCTAAGGCGCTTGGAGCTCCAACGCCGCTCGCTTCTATCTCGCCTTTCGCCGCCCGCGCCGGGCGGGCATCGAGACATTCCATGCCTGGCACGCGCCGTCGCTTGAGCCCGGCGCCGCATTCCCAAATATCTTCCTCCTCTGGCCAGCTCCGGTTGGCGTCTATGTGCTGTTCGAGCACGTCTCCAATGCCGGCCTCACCCACTACAACGAAGGTCTCAACGATGTCGGGCTGCGGGTCGGCTATCGCTTCTGATGTAGGCGCCCCTTCCCTCTCGGCTAATGTAGGCGATCGGTGACCGGCCGCCGAACACCGTGCTCCGGTTGGGCCGGCGCAGCCAGGCGCCCGCGTCCTGATGGATATCCGTGGCGTGGCGGTCGATGTCGCGCAGCAGTTCCAGCCGATCCGCCTGCTCGGCTGTCAGCGCGAACCGAGGGCGCTTTCCTGACGGACTGGGAGGCTGGTCGATCAGCTTCAGGGCTTGGTCGTCGGGGACGACCCAGCGCGCCATCAGCGCCCAGAACGCGGCGCCGGTGACGGGCCTGTGGACCGGTTCCTCGGGTGATGCCGCAGGGGTGCGGGATCGGGCGACCATGACGGCAGAACGCGCGTCCGCGCTGTCGGTTGCGGGGCTCAATTATCGGTCCGGCGCTCCCAACGGCGTCATCAGTGGCAGCCGCTGAGCAACAAGCGCGGCCGGGCATGCTTCATGCCGGGCGGTGGAGTGCCCATGTCTCGAGGGCGATCCCGCGAACAGGACACAAGCTATGACCAGGTTCATTCTCGCGTTGTTGCTCTGCTCCGTGGCTGGCTTGCTCGAATCAGGCGGCACGGCCTTCGCCCAATCCGTGAATCCGACCGGAAGGGTGGGAGGGCCGACACCATCTCAAGCAGCTCCGGGCGCACCGTCCATTCAGCTACGCAGCGGCCCAGCCGCGAGCACCGGCGGCAATGGGCGGACCCAGACGCTTGTCTCGCCGGGCGGAGTCTCCACCGCCTCTCCTAATGGCAACGGAACGACGACGGTCACGCACACCGACGGTCACGTTGAAGTGGTGAACACGCCGCGTCCACAGTGATCGTTAATTCGGTCCCCATCTGGGGTGATAAGCCACGGCCCGGGCGGCCAGCAACGGGACTGGCCTCGCCACGTGTTCTTGGTATGCTCTGCTGATGACGATCAGCCGCCTGGTCGCGCTGGAACACCAGCTGCGCATGACCTGCCGCCGCTATGGCCATGAACGGACGGTGGACCTCCAGGCCCTGTCCACCCGTGACCTTGGCGGTCGGCGAGCCCTCGGGATTGTCCTGGACGCGTCGGGCGATCGTGCCCGATTCCGACGGCATCGGCAGCCATATCTGCGGCGGCCGGCAGGTCCGGTTCATCCTCACGCCGACGCGCACGCACGCCTGACGACAGTCTCGTCATCTGGCGAGGAGGAAAAGGCCGTAAGTCACCACCCAGACAAATCCCCCGGTAATTGCGACCACAACCGCCATCGCCACTGTTTCCAGTTTTATGGCCGCATTTCTCCTTCAATCATTCCGGCTCCCCTAAATGGAAAGCGCGTTCGCCACCGGAGGTTCCGACCTACCAGTTGGAAAGCCGCCCCAGCGGGTGCCAGGGCAGCTCTCAGATGGTCTACGGATGCCGGCGCTACGTGGTTGCAGGGAGAGGGGCGAAGTCACGCCAGGCGTCCGGCGTGTGCATCAGCACCGAACCGGGACCCCGATCGGAATCTCCACTACTGCACTGATTTCACACCAGAAATCGGGTCCTTGCCGGGGTCCCGATCGGCGCCAATCGGGACACCACCCCGAACGAATTCTATGAGGGATATCAGAGCCTTGTAGTGCTTCGGAGCGGGGGTCCAGTTCGGTGCTAATTCACAGCTTTGCTCCAGATGATCGACAGCATCATCGTCCGGGCCCGTACGGCTCCGCCGGACCAAAGAGAGGCTCAGGGACAGGTTCTTGGCCGTTCGCGCGGCGGCTTCTCGACCAAGCTCTAACCCCTGCGCCAATGCAGACGGCCTGCCTATCGGGGTCGTGCTGACGCCCTGCGAGGCGCGTGACCTCACCGCCTGCGACGACCTGAGGGCCGAGCGCGACAGCAATCCCGGCGTCCCCGCTCGGCGACCGGGCTACAACAGCGACGCTGCGCCGCGATGCTCGCAACCGTCACGCCCAGCCGGAAATCCAGACAAAGCGCAGTCGCAAGGCACAGCACAGCGTCAACAAGCGCCTCTACGACCTGCGCGCCCGCATCGAATGCTTCATCAACAGGTAGAAGAACTGCCGCCGCGTGGCCACGCGTTACGATCAGACAGCCACCGCTGCCTTGGGTGCGTCCCGCTCGGCTGCATCCGCCTCTGGATCAGCTTTTCCATATAGCCTAGTCGAAAAAATCCGGCTGGACGGATGGAGACTCGCGATGGCGGCTTCGCTTGCGCGGATTTTTCGGCGGTCTTATGCGGGGAGCGATCTGGCGACCCGCAATGGCCGTTGCCGCTGGCGCCCTGTCGTCCGACATCGCGCTTGAGAGTGAAGCCGCCTGTTCTCTTGGTATCCGGGGTTCCGCCTTGTGGTTAACCGGTCCCTGCTTGGCCGACTGCTGTTGCCCGCCATCGGCGAGTACCCGGTGTATCTGCTTCGCCGACAGGCCGTAATTGCGAGCCAATCGCTTGATCAGGCCGTAGTTCTTGCCTGCCGCATCGTACTCGGCGCGGATCTTCTGATTCCGCTCCCTCACCTTTTGCTGGCGCGCCCGGGCGCTAGCCTGGCCGGCAACGGTGGCACGGCGCTCACGCAATAGTCCTTTTCGTTCATTATCCTGGCCGCGGGTTTCGGTGTCGAGCTCCGCCAGTCGAGCCTCGATCTCAGCTACCGAACGCCGCTGCTTGCCGTCGACACCGCCGCCGTCACCACTTCCGGCCCGCATCAGGCGATTTTCGGTTCGCAGTATTCCGCCCAAGCCTGCATAAGGCGATGCCTTTTCTCCAGCAGATTACCCCGTCGATAGCGGCCTCGACCTTGTTGCTGATGGTGTGCGCCAGCGCCATCTCCACCACCTCCGGCGCATAATCCGTTTGCTCCGCCGCCCAGTCGCGGAATGTCGACCGGAACCCGTGCGCGGTGATGTCAGGACGGTCCATCCGTCTCAATAACTGCAGGAAAGCCATGTTGGACAGCGGCTTGCCGGGGCGCAAACCGGGAAACACGAAGTCCGACTGCCGCTTCTTTTTCATCTCGTTCAGGATGTCGACCGCCCGTGAGGAGAGCGCCACGCGGTGTTCGCGTTTGGCCTTCATCCGATCGGCAGGCACAGTCCAAATCCGATCGACCTCATCGAACTCGTTCCAGTGGGCGCCGATAATCTCGCCGGTGCGCCCCGCCGTCAGGATTTGGAATTCGAGCCCGCGTGCCCCGACATTGTCATGTTGCCTGAGCGCCAGTATGAACCTGCTCATGTCTTGGTATGGCAAAGCCGCGTGGTGAACGACCCTCTGCACCTTCGCCCGTTCCGGCAGCAGGTGATCGAGATGGCCGCGCCAGCGGGCCGGATTATCGCCCTGGCGATACCCTTTGACTGTCGCCCAATCCAGCACCGCCTCCACCCGACCACGCAATCGGCTGGCGGTCTCCGTCTTCTGCTGCCACAATGGCTCGATTGCTTTCATGACGAGGGTAGTATCGATGGCCTGCACCGGCACGTCCCCGAATATCGGGAACACGTATGTCTGCAGGGTGCTGCGCCACTGGTCGATATGTTTCGCATTTCGCCAACCGGCTTGATGCGCCTCGATATATGCTACCGCGCAGGACCTAAAGGTCCTGGCTCCCGCTGCGGCCAGTAGCGCCGCCTTGCGCTCGGTGGTCCGTTCATCAATCGGATCGATGCCGTCCCGCAGGCGCCGTCGACACGCCTCTCCGAGCGACCGCGCCTGGGCGAGAGATGTGCTGTGCACCGGCCCGAGCCCCATCTCGCGCGACCGGCCCGCCATGGTGAAACGGAAGATCCAGGACTTCGAGCCCGAGGGGCTTACTTGCAAATAGAGGCCGGCACCGTCGGCGTGATAGCCTGGCTTGACGAGGGTAGCGACCGTTCTGGCCGACAACCGATTAACGCTTCGCGCCATCTTCTACCCACATTCCTACCCACGTTCCTGACTTGGATTATGGTGGATCGCATTGGAATGCGCTAGACGCAAATCCAGAATAATATGCCTGTTTTCATGATGTTATTGAAAGTCCCCAGAACTAGCCAGATCGTAAATCGGCGGACACCCTCTCCGCCAGAAGTCATTATTTTTCCGACCGCTACTGTTCGCAAGTTCTAATCTGACAATGTAACAGCGCCCGAGCAGCACGCTCCAGCACTCCCGTGGCGGGAGCGCGGCGCCTTCATGGCCGTCCTTCGCAAGAGGTCGAGCGTAGCCTCTCGCGCCCTGGAATATGCGCTCTTTTGGCCATTGCCCGGACCGATGAGTGCCGGGCGCGTCGATGCTCACCCCGCATTCGTCTCCCCCAGGCTGACGGCCGGCAGTCCATTATCCAGCACAGCGATGTCGATGCGGTTGCACAGGTCGCAGCGGTCCGACCTGACTGCGCATGGCTTTCGCTCCGCCGGCCGGGACTGGACAGGGAAGGTGACAACGCCTTCCATGCAATGGCGGACGCGGCACTGGCGGATGTGGTCCACGGCAAGCCAAAGCCGCCCATGCACAGAGATACGTTCAAGAAGCGCCGGCAGTCCGAGGCGCGCCATGAACCCGCCAACCGCGACCGGACGGGTCATCGAAATCTTCATTCGGACCGCCCTGCACGGGCGCCGCTATTTGGAAAAGCGAACCGAGTAGCCCCAGCTATCGAGACGGTCTGGAATCGCATTGAATGCGACCGAGATGCGGCGTTCACCTCGGTTGGGCGGCACCTCATGCAGAAGATAACTGGGAAACAGGACCATGTCCCCGGCATTGGCTTGGGGCATGACCCATTTGCCGCCATTGAACGGCCCGGTCCGGGAGTTGCGATGCTGATTGCTGAACACGAAATCCGTGCCGCCAATACCCTTGATAAAAACCGTGCTGGCCGAAGGGTGCGGGCGGGTTACATAGATCACGCCGGACACGAAACTGTTCGCGTGCGTGTGCATCGACTGCGCACCCCCGGCTTCCAGCACGTTCACCCACATTTCCTTCACCGACCAATTCAGCGTCTCGCCGAACAGCAAGGCGCCGAATTCGACCAACCTGGGGGCCACCAGCTTGGCGATACGGAAGAAAGGCCCCTTCGAGCTCGGGATGATCATGTCGGTATGCGTGAGCAGGTCCGACTTGGCGTTGGTGGTCTTCGCCGCGTCCGCCTGGCCGGCTATCGAGGCCAGCAGCGCGTCGTCCAGCAACCTCTCGACACGCATGACCGGGGTTGGAAACAGGCCGATGACCTCGCTCATCGCACTAGGTCCGCCACATCCATCCGAGTTGCAGCAGCCCGATTGCGGCTGTCCAACTGCACAGGGCACGGGCGGCGATCCGCGTCCAGTTCATCCGCAATGACGCAACCTGACCCGCGACAAGAGCGTAGCAGATGCCAATCGTGATGGCCGATCCGCCAATCGCAATCAGGCTGCCATCCTCACCCGCGGTGGCGGCGATACCGTGGAGCAGGCCGAGCAGGGCCGAGACCGCGAGCAGGACGACACGTGACACCCCAAGATTGGCCGCCGCCGCTACGCCGAGCAGAACGGCCACGACCAGTTCCGCGCCCATCAACGCCCGCGAAGCCGGCATCGCCGTCCCCGCCAAGCCACCCAGCAGCCACGCGGCCGGCAGCAGCAGCACGATCCAGCGGGCATATAGCGGCCCCAGCAAACCGGCCCAGGCAGCCAGCGCCAGGACCGGCAGCAGATCCCCTGGGCTCAAAAACGGATGGGCGAGCCCATCATAGAGCGGCCCGAAGCCGGTTGAGATCAAATGCGCCGAGGCGGCGCGTGGGGCGAACAGCAGCCCGACGATCAACAGGCCAAGGACAGGATTCTTGTTCACGCCAGCGACATCCACAGGAACACCGGCCCTGCACAGGCAATCGCCGCGCCCGCGCCACGCAGCGCCATGCGGCCGACGGGCCAGCGATGGATCAGGCCGACGCTAATGCCGGCGGCATGAAGCAGGCCGGTAGCCGTCACGAACCCCAGGCTATAAAGCAGCGGTGCCGCATCCTCCGGCAGTTCCGACCCGTGGGCATGGCCATGAAACACCGCGAACACGCCAACGATGGTCATCGACAGCCAGAGCGGCGGGCGGGCTTCGGCGAATACCATGGCGCCCAAAACCAGCGCGGACAGGGCGATGCCGATCTCGGTTCCCGGCAGCGCCACGCCCAAAAGGCCAAGCAGGCCGCCGAACGCCATGACGACGGGAAACGTAATCGGCAACAACCAGATCGCCGGCGCGCCAAGCTGCGCGCCCCACAAACCAACCGCCACCATCGCCAGCACGTGGTCGAGGCCGGAGATGGGGTGCAGCAAGCCATCGAGCAGCCCGCCCGTGTGACCGTCGGCCGAATGCGCCCATGCCGTGTTGGATGCCAGCACCAGTTGGGGCGCCAACAGGACAACCCAAAGGGCCGGTGTTCTCACCGATGCCCACAAAACACTGAAGCGAAATTTTGATTTCATTGCAGTACACCCAGGATTGTCACCGATCGTCCAATGGTCCAGAAGGCCCCTAACGTGCCAACGATGTAAGCCGGTACCGCGGCGCTCCAGCCGGCCAGATGGATTTGTAGCTGCCGCCCGGCACGGGTCAGCAATGCCAGCATCAGGATGAAGCCGAGTTGCCCGGCCTCCACGCCGATATTGAAGCCCAGCAGAGCCCAAGGCAGCTCGGCACGCGGCAGCCCGGCATCTGTAAGCGCAGAGGCAAAACCGAAGCCGTGCAGCAGACCGAAAGCGAACGCCACGACATAGGGCCTCCGCCGTGTCAGGCTCGGCTCGTTGCGCAAGGCCTTCAGCATCTCTGGCCCCAGAAACAGGATGCTCAGCGCCACGGTTGCATTCACCGCAGCAACCGGCGGCGTGACCATGCCGAAGGTCGTGGCCGCCAATGTCAGGCTGTGGGCGATCGTGAAGGCCGTAATGGTCTTCACTAGCATCCAGCGCCATCCGACAATCCACACAAGCCCGAGCACGAACAACAGATGATCGACGCCGAGCGCGATATGGTCCGCACCCAGTGCCACATAGGTGAACACCAGGCCCGCCCAGGCCGTAAAACCAACGCGCGGCCCACTGGCCAGCGCCATCGTCGGGTGGGCGGCGGTCAGTGTGTAGGACTGCATATCGCCGCCGAGCCGGCTGACCCGGAACATCACCGCCGACGTCTTGGTGCCGATGCCATCAAATCCGATGCGCCCCTCGAAACCGGGAGCGGTACAATCGAGCTGGGGCGGCGCGTAGCTGCATTGCGGTGGAAACAGCGGCCGCAGCGTGGAGGTGTCGTCGCTGGGGGCGAGCGTCCACTGAGCGAAGAACGCGTTGGGCCGGATCTCCCGGAGATCCAGCACCGCCATCGATGGCTCATGCGCCCTAGCCCCCGAGACGAAGCAGAGCATCCAGAATACGGCGGCGATCAGCCCGGCCCTGACCGTCACGGCAGATCCTGACGACGGATGTCATAGCTGGCGGCAAGGTCGTTCATGGCCTTGACGGCAAGTTGCCGGCGCTGTTCCTCCGCCCAGGCAGTTTCCAGATTCGATCGCAAGGCCTCGAAATCCGCGGGCTGACCGGGATGCACGGCATCGACGCGGATCAGATGCCAACCGACCTTGGAGGGCACGACCTGCCAGGTGTGGACCGGCATCGCCGCGATCGCGGTGGCGAATGACGCCCCGAACACCTCGGTAAGGGCGGCGGATGACCGGCCGGCGAACACGCGGGCGCGAACCCGCAAGGCCTCCGGCTCGCGGCCGGCTTCAATGTCGGCGAGATAGCCCCTTGCCTTGGCCTCCGCGCCTTCACCATCGATGGGAACTTCAAAGAAATCATACCGAACCGGGATGTCGTAGGCATCTCGCCGGCTTTCGAACCATGCCCGCAATTCCGCGACCGTAGGCGTGGGAACGACCACCTGGCCAAATACCAGCAGCCGCATCTTTTGCGCGACGCGCTCGCGAATCATCTCATCGCCGCTGTCGAGCTTCAGCGCCAGCGCCTCCCGGAACAGGATCTCGTTGCGGATCCAGTTTTGCGCGGCACGCTGATATTCATCGTCTGTCGGGGCACGCCCCTGCAGCTCGGTGAATTCCTCGGTCAGTTGCCGGCGCAGGTCGGGGGTAATCACAATGGTCTTGCGGGCGTTGTTGGTGACGTCCATCCAATGGCTAACCGCGAAGATCACCGCGCCGATCAACAGGAAATGGGCCAGCGGTTCGTGCAGCAAGGTCAGAACCAGACCGCGCCGCCTGGGCTTTGCGTCAACTGCCTGGCGGCCCGGGATCGCAGTCTCAAAATTCACTCATCAGCTCCGTCAGACCCCGCCTGGAAGACCGCATACGACGGAAAGCACCCGACCCGCATGACAGCTTCCAAAACAAAGGGCGCCGCGCACGTGCACGACGCCCAAAGCCACAAAAGAAACGATCAGGCCCGGCGGCGAATGGCGCCCAGCAGCCCGAACAGCCCGGCTCCAAGCACGAGAGCACCCGAGGGCTCCGGCACTTCAAAGGCGGTAACCAGACCCATCTGATCGCCATAACCCATGAGCCTATCGGTCCGGGCGGTCACGCCACCATCGGTGTAATCGAAATACACCGGCGTCGCGTTCGCCGCGTCAGTGGAGGTCACATCCAGCAGAAGGTCCTGGCCTGCCTGGGGGTTGTAACGGAACGGGTTGGTGAAGGCGATGGTCAACATGCCGTTCGACAGCGACGACAAGGCGCCCGAATAGACGACCACGCTGTTGGCGCCGACGTTGGCGGCAAGATCGGACGAAAGATTGGTGAAGTCCGGCGTTGTCGACAGCGAAATCGTGTAGGTGCCGGTGGGCACGGAACCCTGCGTGCCCAGATACTGGTTCGCATACAGCGTGATGGTCAGCAGATCGAGCCCGGCCGAGGTGCCGAACTGAGAGAAGTCGTAGGCCTGCTGGTAGCGATAGCCCCAGGTGGACGCATCGCTGCCGAAAGGCAGAGACGTACCGCTGCCAGGCACGGCGGGGGCACCGATGGTTATGGTTTCAGCTTTCGCCTGACCGGCTGCGGCGGCGCCGGCCAGCGCCAGAGCCAAACCGAGCAAATGCAGCTTCTTCATACGAATGTTCCAATTCACAAAGGTTGGGAATCTGAGCCTTCCCGTCCAGGAAGGTATCGAGATCTTGGACCGGCCTTCGTGACCTTGTCCTTCGATCTGTTACACACGAAGAGTTTGATAGCTGCCGGCGTTGGTTTGTTCAATCACAGGACCGGAACCAAGGGTGGTATCCACAGAAAGTTCATAAATTGACAGACGCCAAGACGCCCGGGTTCGGTCTATTGCCGGTCAAAGCGGAATGCTTGCGGCGATCCGGTGAAAGCTCTTGGCTCATGCGGGAGCGCATGGCCAACAGGGGCCGCAGCATACCGCACGAAACTTCCGCAAATGAAAAGTGACGAAGGCAGCGACAGCGATGAACAAACCGGCAATACTTGCTTTCACGATGATGGCGCTGCTTGGCCTGCATGCCGAGGCCAGGGCGTGGGAGGTGTATGATCACTCCGAGCCGTACGACACCGAAGTGCTCGCCGCCAATCCACACCGGGTGGAGATCACCTTCACCGATCGGGTCGCGTTCAAGGGCGCGTCGATGGTCGATGCAAAAGGCAACAATATCCCGGTGCGCTTCGGCATTCCCGAGGATGACATCGAGTCGATGACCATCTGGTTGCCAGACGACCTCGGCCCCGGCGCCTATACGCTGAGTTGGCATGTATTCGTCACACCGCACGGGCATATGGACAGCGGCGAAATCCACTTCACGATCAAGGCGCCGTAACCCACCGAAACTGCCCTGGCAGCCGCCAGATCGATCAACGAAGCGGCTCCAGCATACGCGCCGCCTCGGTTCGCCCGGGTGCGGCGCGATCCAATTCCGTCAGCAACTGCCGCGCCCGGCCGATATCCCGGGCGGCCAGGCTACGGGCCATGGCCAGCAGCGGGAAATAGGCCGGGTCGAAATCGGGACTGATCCGCAGCACCGCCAGCAGTTCCGGGGCAAGCCGCGCAATGGGATCGCCACTGTCAGAAGACGCCAGAGCAGATCTGCCGACTTCCAGGAAGCGGTCGCGGGCCTGCCAGTAGGCGGCCAGCCGGGCCGACAAGGCGCCGGCAGTGGCGTCATGCAGCAGCTGCGCCGGCATGGGACGAAGCTGGCCGATGAAGGCCAGAAGCCGCGCAGCCGGCGTATCCTGGGCCGTGTACACCATGCCGGGTGCGAGGAAGGTGATCACCGGATGATCATCCGTGTTCAGCTCGCCCGGTCCGGCGAACGCCGCAAGCCCCCTGGCATCGGACAGGAACCCGCCGAACAGGCTCAGATCATCGGTGAAGCCGACCGCGGCCAAAGTTTCCCGCAAGCGACTATCGCGCATATGCCGCTCGACCCAATTGGGGTCATAGCGGGTGGGGTCGTCCTGTCCGATCAGGGCGATCAGCGGGGTCTCCAGTCCGAAATTGGCCACATAGGCAGAACCGTTCGGAAACGCCGCCAGAAAGCTGCGCAGAATGATGCGTAGCGTCGGCAGATCAAGCTGGTGCAGCGGCAGCCATTGGCAAAACACGCCGCCAGGCGCGAGGCGCTCGCCGATCGCCTGGAAGTGCTCACGGGTATAGAGCGACCCCGAACCATCGAGCGAGGGATGGTAGAGATCGGCAACAATGACGTCATAGTGAACGGGGGCCGCCCGTACGAAACGACGGGCATCGGCGACATGCAGATGCAGCGACGGGCTTTCCGTGAGGTCGCCGGCGGATTTGTCGAAATGGTGCAGTACCGAGAGGATTTCGGGCACCAGTTCCACGCCGTCTGTCTCCAGTCCGGGATACTCGGCCGCTGCCGCCAGGGTCGTCCCCGTGCCAAGCCCGAGGAACAGCGCGCGCCGGGGATCGGGGTGCAGCAGCAATGGCAGCAGCGCCTGGCGCCGATCCAGGCGCGCGGTGGCGGTGCCGCCCATGCGGAAATGGCTGTTCACCTGCAACCGCCGCTCGCCGCTCCGGTCCTGCACCACGGCCACGCTGGCCATCACGCCATCCTGCTGTTCCACCAGCCTCCCGCCCGGGGGCACATGGTTGAATTGCAGCCTGCCCGGCCATACGATCAAGGCCAGTGCGACAGCTGCGGGCAAAACCGCGGCAGCGCGGGCGAACCAGCCGGCCGGGCGAGCCAGCAGCGCATAACCGATGGCGATCGCCGCCAGGCAGGACTTGGCGCCGAACGCCGGCAGCAGCACCAGTCCAAACAACACGGGCGCCGCAGCCGCCCCCAACGTGTTCCAACCCACGGCCCAGCCAAGACCGCCGTCGCGCCGCGCAAACGCCTGGCCGAGATGACTGAACAATGCCCCCATCGCGATGCTGGGCAGCAGGAATATCGCCGATCCCAATATCGCTTCAGCCGCAACGCCCCCGGCAAGCGTCGCCGGCAGGGCCTGGCGCAGGCCCGTCAGCCAATCATCGGCGCCGAACAGCGCGAAGGTTCCAATCAGACACGACACGGATGCCGTCACCAGCAGCCAATCCAGCAGATAAATCGGGCGCCACCGTTGCAGCCGCGGGTGCAGCGTCCCACCGATCGCCGTGCCGAGCAGGTAGACCGCCAGCAAGACGGCGAAGGTGTAGACCGTGTTCTCCATCAGCTGACTCAGCACGCGAATTGCCAGAACCTCATAGCCGATGCCGAGAAGACCGGTGGCGAACAGGCTCGCGAGCACGCGCCGATCGGTCAGGCCAGGCGTGTCGCCCAACCGGATGAAGGACGGTTCCGGCCTGTCGCGCCGGGCGCGCGCCGCAAACGCAGCGGCCGCACAGATCGCATTCATGCAGGCCAGAAGGAGAAGCGTGGCGGTGAAGCCGAAAGCGGGAGCCATTACAAAGGTGGACAGCAGCGTGCCAGAGACCGCCCCGAACGTGTTGGCGGCATAGACGGCACCGACCGCGGCGCGCCCCGGGCGGAGCCGGTCCAGAAACACGACAAGCGCCGGAAACGTGCCGCCCATGGCGAATGTCGCCGGCAGCAGGGCCAGCAGGGCGGCACCGAACACAACGGCCCAGTGCAGTGCGGCCGATGGGTCCGGGCCCAGCAAGGCCGGGATCAAATGGCCCAGCCATGGCAACAGGAAGATCTGCACCAGCGACCATATCGCGATCGTGGTTTCCAAAGCGGCATACCAGAGCGCGGGGTTGCGGCAGCGCCCGATACGGCCGCCCAGGACAAAACTTCCCAGCGCCACACCGGCGAAAAACCCCATGACCACACAGAGCGTCGCCACGATTTCGTGGCCGAGCGCCAGCCCGAGCATACGCGTCCAGGTCAGTTCATAGCCAAGCCCCGCGAAGCCTGACAGGCATGCGACCGCGTAAAGGCCAGGCGATCCGGCAGAACGTGCGGCGGGCTTCAAATCATGCGGCAAAGATGGGCGCCCCGGTCAGCAGGAGTCAGCAGGAGAGAGAAACGAAAAAACGAAGGAAAGGACGGCTCGGGCGAGCCATCCTTTCTTCGTCGCGTAGCGTTGGTTTGAAAGTCCTCACCGGCAGGCAGCCAACCCTGCCCCGCTCAAGAGCGGAGCAGGAAGGAGGCAATCAGAGCGGCGACAGACCGGCCAGCGCGCGGGCCTTGTTCATGTTGGTTTCCACCAGCAGCGGCGCATTGCTGTGCGTGCGGATGAAGATCGGGTTGATGTAGGCCCAGAGTTCCGACCAGGCGCGGACATCCGCGTCAACCTTCTTGCTGCCACCGATCACGACATGCGCGGGGCAGGCGGCATCGGTGCAGGAAATGTTGTTGCGCAGGTTATCCAGGAGCGGGTTGCCGCTGGCATCGGTGGCATTCGGGATGCCGGCAGGCAGGTTCGTGGCGCGGGCGCGGATATACTGCGGACCGGTCACGTTGTGGACGATGTAGCTGACCGTGATCTTCTGGCCCACCTGCGTCCAGGTGGCGCTGCCGAAGCTGGCGGCGATGGCGGTGGTCGGGTTGGACGCCGCGGCCGAGCCAATCAGGCCGGCGTAGTTCGCGCTGTCCGGAGCGATTACACCCGTCACCTGACCGGTTATGAAATCGATATGGTCAAGCTTGGGCTGGTTCATCGGAACATCCGGCAATCCGGCGGACTTCAGAACCGGGTTCGGGAAGCTGTAGGGGCTGTTGTTCTTGGCGCCCGCTGCAGGCAGCGTGACCGTCAACGTGACCTTCACGTCGCTGCCGGAATTGACCGCCAGGGTCCGGCCCATGCCGACCGGCGTGCCGACGCAGGCATTGGCCACCCATTCACAGGCGCTGAACGACAGGTCGTTGGTGATCAGGTCGCCCTGCACCGAGAACACGTCACCGCTGCGGACCGCGTTCACGACGGCTTGCGGCGTGATGGAGCCGGTTACGCTCACCCACTGCTTCTGATACTCGCCCGGGAAGAAATCTCCGGTCAATTCCTTCTGGGTCGGCGCGAAGATGCCGCGGTTATGGAAGTCGGAGCTGGCGAAGAAGAACCAGTTGCGGCCTTCGCCCAGCATCGCATCCCAGAGGCCACCGACCGCGGCGGCATACACGCCGGTGCCGCCGAAAGTCCCACCGCCCACGGAGCTCGAGCTATAGCTGCCGCGGCCGCTACCTCCCGTGGCCTGGTGGCCGGGCTGGCTTTCAAAGCCAACGGCAACCGTCGGTCCGGCGTTGTTGTAGTCGCGGAAATGCTCGACGTTGTAGCCCTTGTTTCCGCTTGTGCTGAACGGCCCCTGACGCTCGACATGCGCCGGGACGTAGTAACTCGCCAGCGGGTAATTGTCCTGCAGCCACTTCACGCCAACAACGGATTTCTGATGGGCACCGTTGCCCTTGCCGGTATCCACGCTGGCCGTGCTGGCCACACTGGTTCCGGCAACACCCGGGACCGTATTGGTTCCGGCATTGGCGATCTTGCCGGTCCAACCCTGGGCCACACCGCCGGTCATGTCGCTGTCCGCCATGTCGAACAGGTATTCGAATTTCGCCACGGCGAGGGAGTTGCCGCTCCGGCTCAGGCTCGCTGGCAGCTGCCCGTTCACCACGGTCGCTTCCGCGTGCTCGTGGCCGGGAACGATCTGCTCGACGCCCTGGAACATCACCTTGCCGGTGCTGCGGCTGAGGCTCTCGATCATCCCATACTGGTGCTCGGCAATGTTCTGCCAGCGCCACATGGCCTTGTGGCCGACGCCATCGCGGCCAGTGGAACTGGTGCTGTCACCCTTGAAGACCACCGACGGATCCGCGTCATACGCCACATACATGTGGTCGTTGGCGTCCGCGGGCGCGGTCGCCGCAGGCGACAGAGTACCGTTGACGTTACCGGCGGGATAATCGTCGAACTTGCAATCGCGATAGGTGCTGCCGCCGTGATCGGTCTGAATGAGCCAGTCGAGCCCGAACGTCACGGAACCGGCCGTCATCATACGCGGCAGGGACGACGTGCCGTCCGAGCAGGTGGTATGGTTGTGAAAGTCACCACTGACATAGCGGGTCTGCGCGTCGGCGGCCTGCGACATCATGCAGACGACTGCCGCCGTCGACACACTGCCCAGCAGCCAACGGCATCTCGAATTCCCGAACCTGGAACTCTTCATCATTTTAACCGCTCCGATTGCCTGTTTAAATCGATGGGCGTCGAACAACGCCTGGCAGTGCCACTACTGTTTACCGTCGGCCTTGAACAGTTACGAGGCGAAGAAGGTTTGATGACGGGATTGACGATTTTGTATTGAGACGCCGCATGACGCAGAAGTCATGAAACAACGGTCATGAAGAAATAGTCATGAATCAACGAGTTATATGCCCTGGTTCCCTCGATTTCGGTGTGGCAGACAGGTATCCGGTTTGACAGATCAGATATGTTACGATACGAATGTCGGAGTCGTGTTCGTTCCCCGGGGCGACGAAGCCCTCGGGATATCCGGTGAAAGTCCGCGTGATCGTGGTACCGGACCACGCATGCGAGGCCGGGCGTATCCGGGGGTGGGCGGAGATGTCCGTCTGGTAGATATTGGCCTGCATGACCCGCCGGGAATCGCACCGAACAGCAGGCTTTACCCTACTCGAAGTGCTGATCGCCTTCGCCGTCGCCAGCATCTCGCTTGCCGTCATTTTCAACGCCAGCCTGGAATCGCTGGCCGGCGTGGCGGTGGCGTCACGTTATGAACAGGCCGTCTCCCGCGCCCGCTCGCATCTCGACTCGGTTGGTGCGAATCTCGCGGTGCGCGACGTTTCTGGCGATGACGGCAGCGGGTTTCGTTGGCGCGAGAGGGTACGCGTCATCGAAACATCGCGGCTGCGCCAGGACGGCGCGCCGGGCGCCGCTGCCGGCGGCGTCACGGTTGTCACGCTCTACGCCATCACGGTCCACATCATGTGGCGAGAGGCCGGCGCCACCCGCGAGGTTCGGCTCGATAGCACCCGCCTGGGTTCCGCCACCGAAGCCGCCGTGCCAGGCATTCTGCCGGAGGTCGAGGACGCGCAAATCCCGGAGAACTAGGCGCCCGGCGCCCGCCGCGATGGTGCGACGGGACAATCCACGCTATCGGGCCACCATGCGCAGAGCGATGGAACAAGGGTTTACGCTGCTCGAACTTCTGATCGCGATGGTGGTGCTCGGCATCGTGCTGGCGGTCTTGACCCAGGGGATGCATTTCGGCGTGCTGGCATCTCTGAAGCACGAAAAGCTGCTGCAACGCGTAAGCGATCTGGATGTGGTGGACCGGACCCTGCGCATGCTGATCGAGCCGATGAAGCCGGGCAGCGTCACTGGCCAGCCGCCCTATTTCGTCGGGGAAGCCTGCCGCCTGTCGTTCACCAGCGACCTGCCCACGGCATTCGGCTTGCCGGCGCAGGAGGCCGACGTAACCCTGAACGTGGATGCGGCTCGCCGCCTGCGGCTGTCCTGGACGCCGCATCTGGCCGTTCAACAGGGCCAGGCACCGGCACCTGACTCCACCCTGCTGCTCGATGGCGTCGATCATATCGAACTGAGCTACCTGGGCACGGAGGCCCAAGGAGCCGGCTGGCAGGCGAATTGGCGACAGCCCAGCCTGCCAGACCTGATCCGGATCCGCATCGTGTTCATGGCCGGGAGCGGCCGGCTATTTCCCGATATCGTCGTGGCTCCAAGGCGAAGCCGGATGCAGCGATGAGTGCCCCGCGCGAACGGGGCTTCGCCTTGCTGATCGTGCTGCTGACGCTGGGTCCACTGGCGCTTCTGGTTTCACAGTTCATCGCTGCCGGCCGCATGGAAGTGAAGCTGGCCGATCACCTGCGCGCCAACGCAATCGCCCAGGCCGCGGCGGATGGCGCCGTGCACGAAGCGATGCTGCGCCTGCTGCAAGGGCGGTGGATGCCGGACGGGACCGACCAGTGGATACGCAATCCGGGCGCCATGGTCCGGGTACGGGTCGAAAACCAGGCGACCCGGCTCAATCCCAACCAAACTGGTATCGAGGCCATGCGCGTGCTGCTGGAACAGGTTGGCGCCGAGCCGGGTCGCGCAAGAAGCATCGCACGGGCCGTGATCGACTGGCGATCCGCCAGCGCCGAATCGCTTTCGGGCGGCAAAAAACTCGATCAGTACCGTTCCGCAGGCTTGCCCTACGCGCCGACAAACCGGCCGTTCGAAAGCATCAGCGAGGTCGGGCTGGTGATCGGGACGACGCCCGAGCTGTTGGCAAGGCTGCGGCCCTTTCTGTCGGTCTATGCCACAGACGGCGCTGTGGTCGTGCGTATCACGGCGGCGGCCAAGGCAGCCGGGGCGCAGTTCGTGCGCCAGTCGGTGGTCAGGCTGAATGCAGATCCCAAAGCGTCGCGGCCGGCGTTCCAGATACTGACATGGGAAACACCCGGTCGCTGAGGCGAACCGGCGGTTGGGAACCGCCAACCTGTCGCCGGGTTCGGACAACGGATCACCCGGATCATGGCCGAAGGCCGCCGTCACAGTCGTCTGCGCGTCCTGGCGGCGAAGGCCGGATTATGACGCTTCTGTTGCCATCGCCGTTTCACGGACTGAGCCAGTTGCTTTCGCGGACCCGGGCGCGTAACCGCTTGCTTCTCAGGAAGCGGACGGTCCGCACGGGCTTGCCAGGAAGATTCTTGCAACCTTTTTGGATTCCCCCTGCGTTTCGGATAACCGGACAGCTGGGGATCCCCTGCGCGTTTCGAAGAGTTTTGAGGGCGATCTGGCTTTTGGCATGCTGAATGATATTCGGATGTGGTGGGCTGAAACCCGGCCTGTTCGGTTCGCCCCCCCTGAACCTGCACCTGTCTGCCTGCTTGCGGCGCTGCTGGCCGTCACATGCTGCGAGCGGCCGCCGGAGCCGGTGCTGGGGGCCCTGCCACCGCTGCCTGGCAGTGCAGACCCGCTCGGCCCGGCGGCGCGGCGCGTCGATGGTCCGATTGGTAACGTCAGTGCGTCCTTGCCGATACAAAGCTCGATCGGCGCGGCTCCGGATGGAGGTGGAAGCGGCGCAGGCCCTGAAGGCTCGTCGGGCGGCCCTTCGGGGAGCAGGGCCGGGTCGGGCGACATATCGCTGGATTTCGAGGATACCGACATTCGCGACGTGGTGGCGCAGATTCTGGGCAGCACGCTGCATGTCAACTACACCATCGATCCGGCGGTGCACGGCACGGTGACGCTGCGAACCGAGCGGCCGCTCACCCAGGTCCAGCTGCTGCCGGCCCTGCAGGCGCTGCTGGCGCAGAACGGCGCCGCACTGGTACGGTCCGGCGCGCTGTACCGCGTGGTGCCGGCCGCGGCCGCCGGCGGAGGTGTTTCGATCGGCGGCACCGGCGTCGATGCCACCGCGGGCAGCATCGTGGTCCCGCTGCGCTACGCCTCGGCGGAAGACCTCGCCAAGGTGCTGACCCCCTTCGTGGCCAATGGCGGCAAAATCATCGCCGCCCCCGGCCGCAACGCTCTCCTGATCGATGGCGAGCCGGGCACGCGGGAGACATTGCGCAGCCTGGTGCAGGCCTTCGACACCAATATCCTGGCCGGACAATCCTACGCACTGATACCGGGCGATGCCGGTAGCGTGAAGGATTTCGCCAACGCCATGCAGGAGGCGTTGCGGGCCCAATCCGGCGGCGCGCTGGCAAGCCTGGTACGGGTCGTGCCGATGGAGCGGGTGAACGCGGTGCTCGTGGTTTCCAGCCAGCCGCGCTACATCGAGGAAGCGCGGCGCGTCTTCTCGCTGGTCGAGCGGACGCGCGCGCAGACCGTGCGCAGCTGGCATGTGGTCTATCTGCAAAACAGCCCCACCAATGATGTCGCCCATACGCTGCAACGCGCCTTCACCCCGCATGATGTGACCGCGCAGCCGGGCGGCGGGTCCGGACAGTCCGGTTCCGGCCTGGGCTCGCAGTCAACCATCGGCGGAGCGGGCGCCAGCGCCAGTGGCGGCTTCGGGAGCAGCAGCGGCACGGGCAGCGGGTTTGGCGGTTCCAGCCAGTCCGGGCAGCAGAGCGGCGGGCTGGGCAGTTCGGGCAGCGGACAGTCGGGGGGCATTCCGGGAACGGCAGGTGGCCTGAACACCGCGGGCGGCACGGCCACGGCGTCGCGCTCCAACGCCAATCCGCTGCTCGGCGGGCTCGACCCGACTGCCATGAGCGGCGACGTCAATCCGGATACGATGCGCATCATTCCCAACGGTCAAAACAATGCCATCCTGATCTACGGGACGCCGCGGGAGAACGACACGGTCAATGCGATGATCCGCAAGATCGACATCCTGCCGCTGCAGGTTCGCATCGACGCGGTCATCGCCGAGGTGACGCTGAATGACGGCCTGAAATACGGCACCCAGTTCTTCTTCAAATCGGGCGGCGTGAACGGCATCCTGAGCGGCGCCACCCAGGATCTGGGCAGCGCCAATTTGTCCGCCGCCGTGTTCAACACCAGCCTGCCCGGCCTGGTGGTGGGCGGATCCGGCCTGGGCGGGGCGCCGTTCGTTATTTCCGCCTTGCAGGCGGTCACCTCCGTGCAGGTGCTGTCGTCGCCGGAGCTGATGGTCCTGGATAACCAGCCGGCCCGGCTTCAGGTGGGCAACGTGGTGCCGTATCTCAGCCAGACCTCGCAGAGCACGATCTCCGCCAACGCTCCGGTGGTGAGCTCGATCAATTACCAGCAGACCGGCGTTATCATGCAGGTAACGCCGAGGGTGAACAGCGGCGGGCTGGTAACGATGGATATCTCCCAGGAGGTGAGCGACGTCGCTTCCAATGTCACCACCGCGGGGATCAACTCGCCAACCTTCCAGCAGCGCAGCGTCAGCTCTCGCATCGTGGTGCAGGACGGGCAGACAATCGGGCTGGCGGGGCTGATCCGCGATAACGTTACCCGGCAGAACGCCGGTATTCCGTGGCTGAAGGATGTCCCGGTACTGGGGCTGCTGGCCGGTCAGCAGACCAATGCGCGGGAACGCACCGAATTGCTGATCCTGATCACGCCGCATGTGGTGCATGACCAGCGCGATGCGCGGGCCCTGACCGCGGATTTGCGCGACCAGCTGGTGAATGCCGCTGCGGTGCCAGGAGATCTGCAAGGCTCCCGTCCCGCCGGCTTCGCTGATCCCGGCCAGCGGCTGCGCCAGAAGTTTCGGCCGTAGCGGTATCGCAACATGGCCATTCCGTTCCTGGCCTGCATGGTTGCGACCGCGGCGTTCTACCATCTGCCGCCCCGCGTGCTGCCGGCGATCCAGGCCGTGGAGGGGGGGAGCGTCGGCGCCGTGAGCCCCAACACCGACGGCTCGGAGGATCTGGGCGTGATGCAGGTCAACACCCGCTGGGTACCGGTTCTGGCCCGCGTCACCGGCGCCTCCAGTGAGGCGACGC
>CAVUOB010000015.1:0-246087 GCA_963743035.1 uncultured Alphaproteobacteria bacterium | reverse complement strand
ATCAGCGCCAGCAACTGGTCGCCGTCGATCAGTTCGCCGTGCTCGTCGGCCATCAGCACGCGGTCCGCGTCGCCATCCAGCGTGATGCCGAGATCGGCCTCGTGCTCCAGCACCTGGGCGCAAAGATAGTCCGGGCAGGTCGATCCGCATCCCTGGTTGATGTTGAACCCGTCCGGCTTGACGCCGAGCGGGATCACCGTCGCGCCCAGCTCCCACAGCACCGATGGGGCCACGCGATAGGCCGCGCCGTTGGCGCAGTCGATGACGATCTTCATGCCGTCCAGCCGCAGCCCGCGCGGGAAGCTGGCCTTCGCCGCCTCGATATAGCGCCCGCCGGCGTCTTCCAGCCGGTTGGCGCGGCCGAGCTCACGCGGGCCGGCCATGTCGGCGCTGAGGTCGGACGACATCATCGCCTCGATGCGCATTTCCGTCTCGTCCGACAGCTTGAACCCGTCCGGGCCGAACAGCTTGATGCCGTTATCCTCGAAGGAGTTGTGCGAGGCGGAGATCATCACGCCGATATCGGCCCGCAGGCTGCGCGTCAGCATGGCGATCGCCGGCGTCGGCAGCGGGCCGACCAGGGTGACGTCCATGCCGGCGCCGATGAAGCCCGCCGTCAGCGCCGGCTCGACCAGGTAGCCGGACAGGCGGGTGTCCTTGCCGATCAGCACGCGATGACGATGCGTGCCGCGGGTGAACAGCAGGCCTGCGGCCTGGCCCAGCCGCAGCGCGGTTTCCGCCGTCATCGGATCGACGTTGGCCTTGCCCCGAATGCCATCGGTGCCGAACAAACGCCTTGTATGATTCATGATTGGACCGTCCAGGTTGCAGCGGCGTCGGTGCCGTCTCGGTTCGCGCATGCAGGAATAGCGTTTAGGGCAGAATTGTCCTTCCCAGAAGTGTTCACACCGGAAGGCGTTCCATGCAAAAATTCCACTCCGATCGGAATGGCCAGTGCAGCCGGAGACGGACGGGAATGCAATGACAACCCCCGGTCAGTTCAAGGCCGTCAGCACCCGAATCGCCTGCGCCGTCTCCGCCACGTCGTGGACACGCAGGATGGAGGCCCCCCGGGTAATCGCGAACAGTCCAGCGGCGAGCGATCCGGATACGCGATGCATGGGGTTATCCGCTCCAGTTATCTTACCAATGAATGATTTTCGAGATAGGCCTACCAGAATTGGAAAGGGCAGATTAAACAAGACCGGCAAACGATTCAATAACTCAACGTTATTTTCCGCCGTCTTGGCAAATCCGATGCCGGGGTCGATGGCGATCCGGTGAGGCGCGATGCCGGCCTCAAGCGCGGCATCCACCCGCTCCGCCAGTTCGCGCGTCACCTCCGCCGCAACGTCCTGATATCGCGCGAAGCTGTTCATCGTGGCCGGCTCGCCGCGCATATGCATCAGGACCACATCCGCGCCGCGCGACGCCACCAGGCGCGCTGCCGCGGGGTCATGCGCCAGCGCAGAGACGTCGTTGACGATCACGGCGCCGGCGTCGAGCGACGCTGCCATGGTCGCCGCGTTGCGGGTGTCGACGGAGACCCGCAAGCCGGCGGCGGCCAGGCCGCGGACGACCGGGACGACCCGCGCCTGTTCCTCGTCCGGCGTTACCGCCGCGGAGCCCGGGCGGGTCGATTCGCCGCCGACATCGATGATGTCGGCTCCGGCGGCCGCCATCGCCAGCCCGGCGGCGACCGCGCGGGCGGGATCGGCGTGCCGGCCGCCATCGCTGAAGCTGTCCGGCGTGACGTTGAGGATGCCCATGACGGCGGGCCGGTCCGCGGCCAGCCCGGCCCAGGGCGGCGGCAGCGGCGCCAGCGCCCCTGCCTGCCAATCCGGCGGAATGTCGGCGGCGCACAGGATCGGGCCGGCGCGCTCCCTGATCCCCTGTGGCCTGATCCCCTGTGGCCGATCCCCTGTGGCCCGATCCGCCGGGCCAGCGTGAACGCGCCGGCGCGCAGCGGCAGGGCCACGGCGGCGGCCAGGGCCTCGCGCGCCTGTGCGCCGGCCAGCAGGCCGAGGGGTTCGATCAGGTGCATCGGATGGGGGTGTCTTCGAATCGGAAAAGCCAGGGGCGCGGCCCCTGGCTTTGGTTCCTGCGTCAGCCCGGCTGCGGCGCCGGACCCAAACCACCGGCGGGCGGCGCGGCCGGGCGGCCGGAGGTCGGCACAGAGGCGCGGCGGCTTTCCGGCGCGGGCTCGTCGACCACCTTGCGGATGACCGGCTCGCCGCGCAGCACGGTGCGGATTTCGTCACCCGACAGGGTTTCGTATTCCAGCAGCCCGCGCGCCAGCCGGTGCAGCTCCTCGACATTCTCGCTCAGCAGGCGCCGGGCGGAGGCATAGGCGTGGTCGATGATGGCCTTGATCTCGCCGTCGATCTCCCGCGCGGTGGCTTCCGACACGTTCTTCGCCTGGGTCACCGAATGGCCGAGGAACACTTCCTGACTGTTGTCGCCATAGGCGATCATGCCGAGCTTGTCGCTCATGCCCCATTCGGTGATCATCCGCCGCGCCTGGTCGGTCGCCATCTTGATGTCGCCGGCGGCGCCGTTGGAGACCTTGTCGGCGCCGAAGATGATCTCCTCGGCGGCGCGGCCGCCCATCGCCATCGTCAGTTCCGCCAGCAGCTTGGACTTGGACTTGGAGTAGCGGTCGCCTTCCGGCAGGCTCATCACCAGGCCGAGCGCGCGGCCGCGGGGAATGATCGTCGCCTTGTGCACGGGGTCGCATTCCGGCTCGTGCATGGCGCACAAGCGCGTGGCCGGCCTCGTGATAGGCGGTCATGCGCTTCTCCGCCTCGGACATCACCAGCGAGCGGCGCTCGGTGCCCATCATCACCTTGTCCTTGGCGTACTCGAACTCGAGCATGGCGACGACGCGCTTGCCCATGCGGGCGGCGAGCAGGGCGGCCTCGTTGACGAGGTTCGCCAGATCCGCGCCGGAGAAGCCGGGCGTGCCGCGGGCGATGATCTTGGGGTCGACGTCGGAGGCCAGCGGCACCTTGCGCATGTGCACGCGCAGGATCTTCTCGCGGCCGTTCACGTCGGGGTTCGGCACCACGACCTGGCGGTCGAAGCGGCCGGGGCGCAGCAGCGCGGGGTCCAGCACGTCCGGGCGGTTGGTGGCGGCGATCAGGATGACGCCTTCGTTGGACTCGAAGCCGTCCATCTCGACCAGCATCTGGTTCAGCGTCTGCTCGCGCTCGTCGTTGCCGCCGCCGAGGCCGGCGCCGCGATGGCGGCCGACCGCGTCGATCTCGTCGATGAAGATGATGCAGGGGGCGTTCTTCTTGCCCTGCTCGAACATGTCGCGCACGCGGCGAGGCGCCGACGCCGACGAACATCTCGACGAAGTCCGAGCCGGAGATGGTGAAGAACGGCACGTTCGCCTCGCCGGCGATGGCGCGCGCCAGCAGCGTCTTGCCGGTGCCGGGCGGGCCGACCAGCAGCACGCCCTTGGGGATCTTGCCGCCGAGGCGCTGGAATTTCTGCGGGTCCTTCAGGAACTCGACGATTTCCTGCAGCTCGCCCTTGGCCTCGTCGATGCCGGCGACGTCCTCGAAGGTCACGCGGCCCTGCTTCTCGGTCAGCATGCGGGCGCGGGACTTGCCGAAGCCCATGGCCCGGCCGCCGCCCGACTGCATCTGGCGCATGAAGAACACCCAGACGCCGATCAGCAGCAGCATCGGGAACCAGGACAGCAGGTAGTGCAGCAACGGATTGACGTCGCTTTCCTCGGGCTTGGCGATCACGCGCACGCCCTTGTCGGTCAGGCGCTGGACCAGCGACGGGTCTTCCGGGGTGTAGGTCTGGAAGCTGCGCCCATCGGTCAGCGCGCCGGAAACGGTGCGGCCCTGGATGACCACGTCGCGCACGCGCCCGCCATTCACCTCGGTGATGAAGTCGGAATAGGCGACCTGGGTGGAGGCGGTGTGCGTTGCACCCGGCTGGAACAGATTGAACAGCACCACCAGCAGAAGGGCGATGATGACCCAAAGCGCGAGGTTGCGGCCGAAATTGCTCATGTTTTGTGGCTCAGTCCTACCCTTGGATCATGTCAGCTTCAGTGCCCAGTTCATCCGCGACAGGCGGAAGTCGGCCGGGATATAGCGCCGAACGCTCGGCCAGGGGCCGGTCGCCGGATGGTCGGTCCGCTCGGGACCTATCAGTAACATAGGGAGCCGCGGCGCGCTCTGCATCCCCTAACATGCCTGCTGCCCCGATTGGTTACCGGCGTCCCCCGGCGATGCTACGTATTCCATTCCCGCATGGCGACGAACTCGCCGGGCCCCGCCGGCCGGAGGGGCGCGAAACCGACCTCGATTGCAGCAGATACATCGGGGTCACGATAACCCAGATGCGGCACCGCCACCAGCTTTTCGCCACAACGCAGCGCCGGCAGCGTGCGCAGCACCGCGGAAGGCAGGCCAGGGCGGCGGCGCAAGCCGGCGGCGGCATCGCCGAGTTTGCCCAGAGTGAGCCCCTCCGGGCCGGTGTCAGCCCGGCCGGGCACGCGGCCGATGCGAAACCGGCCGTCCCACACGGCGCCGGGGCGGGCCGGCACCGGGGGGGCGATGGCGGCTTCCTCGCGCAGCATCAGCAGGGCTGCGCCGTCCGCACGCCTGGCCTCGATCAGGCGCACGCCGGCCAGCGTCGCCGGGTGGGGAGCGGCGGCGAGCGCGGCGATCCCGGCGCTGTCGGCGGGATAGCGGGCGCCGGAGACCGCCTGCACCAGGGCGGCGAACACGCTGGGCGCGACCGGTCGGCGCGGCAGGATGGCGAAGCCTTCCGGGCGCAGCATGACGTCGCGCGCCATCGCGCTCGCGGCCTGACCCTCGCGTCGCGCGCGGTCGCTGCCATGCGCCGCCGCCGCGGCGGCGAGCGCCCGGCTGGCCGGGCCGGTACCGTCCCGGTCCGCCCGCAGCAGGCGCAGCCGGGGCCGCAGGGCGCTCGCATCCCGGTTCGACGGATCCTCGATCCAGTCGATGCCGGCGGCGCGCAGATGCGCGCGCAGCCGCACCGGCGGGATCGCGAGCAGCGGACGCAGCAGGCGCAAATCCCGGGTTTCCGTCAGCGCCGCCATCGCCGCCATGCCGGGCGCGGCGCTGCCGCCGAGGGCGCGGATCAGCAGCGTCTCCGCCTGGTCGGCCAAATGATGGCCGAGCAGCAGATGCACGATGCCGGCAGCCGCGCAGGCCCGCGCCAGGATGTCGTAGCGGGCCTGGCGGGCCCGCTCGGCAAGGCCGGCGCCGCGCGGCAGGTCGGTGAGGGTCAGCACGAGCCGGTCGACGCCGCGGGCCGCAAGACGATCGGCGGTCGCCGCCGCCTCGGCGGCGGAGCTGTCGCGCAATCCGTGGTCGACGATCAGCGCCAGGATCGAGCCGCCTTCGCCGCGCGCCCAGCGATCGGCGAGCAAGGCCAGCGCCAGGGAATCGGCGCCGCCGGAAACCGCCACGGCGAGGCGCGGCGCCGGCTCGAACGGTCCGAGATGCGCCATGCGGGCGGCGAACTCGGCCGCCCCGATCTCCGGGCCCCGGGTTGGGGTCAGATCCCCTGCCCCGCCTTTCGCGGTGCCGCCGTCCGGTGCCGGATCATTTGCATCCGGCACGTTGGTTCGCCGAAGCGATCTGGTCCTTCAAGTCCGGGCGGGGGCTCGGGAATTCGGCGCGGAGCTGGCCGATGGTGTCGCAGGCGGCCCGGCGCTCGCCGATCGCGGTCAGCGAGTTGGCCAGCCCGAGCAGCGCATCCGGCGCGCGCGCGCCCTTGCGGTTGCGCTTGTAGGCGTCGTCATAGGCGATGGCGGCCTGGGAGAATTCCTTCCGCCCGGACAGCGACTGCGCCAGCAGCAGCTGCGCGTCATAGGCCCGCGGCGAGGTCTTGTTGTTGTTCAGCACCTCGCGCGCGGCCGCCTCGGCGGCGGTGTAGTCGCGCCGTGCCAAAGCGGCGGAGCCTTCCTGCAAGGCCATTTCCGGCGTGCGCCGGGCCGGCACGGGCGCGGCCGGCGGGGGTGGCGGCGCGGCCGCGGCCGCAGACGGCGCCGGAGCCAGCGGAGCCGGCGCACGCGCCGATGCGGCGGCGGCACCGCCGCCGCCCGGCTCCAGCGACTGGACGCGGAAATTCAGGTCGCCGATCTTCTTGTTCAGGTCGTCGCCCTGGCGCTGGGTCTGGTTGGCGACCTCGTCGATCTGGCCGCGCAGCCGGCGCATCTGGTCCTCCAGCGCCTCGACCCGCGACAGCAGCTGGCCGGTGATCTCGCTGCTGCCGCCAGATTCGGACGAACCGCGCCCCCCCAGGAACGAACCACCCGAGGACGATCCGCCCGACGGCGCGCCGCGGGCCACCTGGTCGCGCAGGTTCTGCACATCGCGCTTCAACTCGAGCAGCTCGTGCTGCAGCTCGATCGCTTCGCGGCTGTCCATCTGCGCCGACGCGGGCGGCGGCGCCGCCAGCGCGCCGGCCCAGATGGCAAACAGCAGTGCCGCACACCGCCCGCTTGCGGATTTCAGCCCGATCTTGCTCAATTCACACCGGTGCGCTGTGCGGCTTCACGATGGCCGGATCAGCGGACGACCGTCATGGCGTTGCGGTTCTGCGCCCAGGCCTGCTCATCCGAGCCCAGCGCCACCGGCTTTTCCTTGCCGTTCGAGATCACGGTGAGACGGCTGGCGGAGACGCCCTTGGCCACCAGCATGTCGCGCGCCGCCTTGGCGCGGCGCTGGCCGAGGCCGAGATTGTATTCCTGGGTGCCGCGCTCGTCGGCATTGCCTTCGACGCGGACGCTGACCTGCGGATTCTTGGCCAGCCAACCGGACTGCGCCGTCAGCGTGGAGCGGGCGGTGTCGTCGAGCGAAGAGCTGTCAAAAGCGAAGAACACCCGATCGCCGGCGGAAGCAACGAGATCTTCCTGGCTGCCCGGCGCCGGACCCGAACGTGCCGCCGATGCGCCTTCACCGGTGCTGGTGGTCTTTTCTTCGCTGGCGCAAGCCGCAAGCAGCGTGAGAGCCGCAAAGGCGCCGAGGATCTTGACATTCATGTTTATTCGTCCCTGGGAAAGGAGGCTGCGCTTCGGAGCTGGCAGCACGAAAGGCAAGGCTGAAGGCGTAGCGCCTGTCCGCGTAAAGTCTGTCTGGGCCCCGCGCAAGCGATTAAAACCGCGCTTCGGATCCGGTCAAGTGCGCTTGAGCCCTGACAGGCCATTATCGGCCGCAGATCAGGCAGCAAGCGGCGACCAGGCGGGCTCGGAGGCGTCGGTCGGCGTCGGCACCGGGCGTTCGTTGAAGCCGGTGATGTCGACCGAAACCAGCCGCGAGGAAAAGCCGCTGCCGCGCGCGTCGCGCGCCGGGGTTTCGCGCCAGAACATCAGCACCCGTCCGTTCGGGGCAAATGTAGGACCTTCCACGGCGTAACCTTCCGACAGGATACGCTCGCCGGTGCCGTCCGGGATGCATGACGCCGATGGCCCAGTTGCCGCTGCCCAGCCGCGTATAGGCGATCAGGTCCCCGCGCGGCGACCAGACCGGCGTCGCGTACCGGCCCTTGCCGAAGCTGATGCGCTTCACGCCGCCGCCGTCGGCGCCCATCACGTAAAGTTGCTGATCGCCGCCGCGGTCGGAGTTGAACACGATCTGCGAGCCGTCCGGGCTGTAGCAGGGGCTGACGTCGATCGCGCCCGAGTTGGTCAGCCGGCGCGCCGCGCCGGCCGCCCAGCCCGACGGTGACGATGTCCGACCCGCCGCCGTCGTTGGTCACCGACATGATCACGCTGTTGCCGTCCGGCGCGAAGCGGGGCGAATAGGTCATGCCCTCGAAATCGCCGAGCACCTGCTGGCGGCCGGAGCCGAGGTCGAACAGGTAGACGCGCGGGCGGTTGTTGGCGTAGCTCATGAACGCGATCTGGTCGCGCGTCGGGTGGAAGCGCGGCGTCAGCGCCAGCCAGGAGCCGTCGGTCAGGAAGCGGTTGTTCTCGCTGTCCTGGTCCATGATCGCCAGGCGCTTGATGCGCTTGTTCGCGCGGCCCGGTGCCGGCGATGTAGACGATGCGGGTGTCGAAATAGCCCTTCTCGCCCAGCAGCCGCTCATAGATCACGTCGCTGATGATATGCGCGATGCGCCGCCAGTTGCCGAGCGTGGCGGTGTAGGCGGTGCCCTGGATCTGCGTCTGCGGCAGCACGTCCCACAGGCGGAACTCCACCCGCACGGAACCGCCGCCCTGGCTGTCGGCCTTGCCGGTCACCAGCGCCTGGGCGCCGATCGCGCGCCAGTTCTGGAAGTTCGGCACGTCGCCGGCGCCCTGTCCGGCGCTGAGGAACGCGGCGCGGTCGATCGGGCGGAACAGCCCGCTGCGCGCGAGGTCGTTGGTGATCACGTTGGCCATGTCGCGGCCGATCTGCCCCGCCTCTCCGGCGCCGGCGAAATCGGGGATGGCGATCGGGATCGGATCGGTGCGGGCGCGGTTGACGTCGATCACCGCGCTGGGGGCGGCGGCACCCGGAGCGCCCTGGGCGTGCAGGGCGCGCGGCGCGGCCAGCAGCGAGGCCGTGCCCGCGAGCCCGGCGGCGATCAGGCCGCGGCGGTTCAGGAGAGGCAGGGACAGGTTCGGCAGGTCGGTCATCATCAGGTTTCCCATGATCGGCGTGCGAGCACTTGGTTATCGGCGAGGCTGGTTCCAGGGGTGGACGTCAAGGTACGGGTCACGGGCTGAAGCGGAAAGTCAGCGTGGTCTGCCGCCCCAGCATGGTCTTGGGCAAGCGGTAGATTGGCGCATTGGGCGTCCAGCACCGCGCGCACGGCCCGTTCGGCGAATGCGCGAAAACGTGGATCGTCCATGCGCCCGGCATCGTCGCCGGTCACGATGGCGCGGCGCGCAACCCCCGCCTCGTCCACGGTGACCGTCAACAGCACGCGGATCTTGTCGGCGCCGAGCGCGCCGGAATCATAGGTCCAGCAGCGGCGGACCGCTTCGCCGATGGCGCCGCGCTGGTCGCCGGTGAGCTGCGAGGTGGCGTCGCCCTGCGGGTTGCCGCCGCCGTGCGGCGCGCCGCCCTGGGACGGGTTGTAGCGGTTCTTCGGCGGCTCGGTCTGGCGCTGCAGGGCGCGCAGCTTGTCCAGCGTGTTCTCCACCTCGCGGCTTTCCGGCGCCGGGTTCTTGGTCGCGTTCGGCTGCGACGTGGTGCTGGGCACCGGCGGCGTGCGGCGGCGGCGGCACCGGCGGGGGCGGCACCGGCAAGGGCGGCGGCGGCGGCGGCGGCGGCGGCGTCGGCTTCTGCGGCGGCGGGGGCGGCGTGGGCGCAGGCTCCGGCGCTTCCACCGGAGGCGGCGGCGCCGGGGGTGGTGGCGGCGGCGGGGGCGGCGGCGGGGGGGCCTCCTCCGGCGCGGGCTTCGGCGGCTCGGGCGCCGGCGGCTTGGGCGTGGGCTCGGCGCGGTCGGCGGGCGCCGCCACCTCTCCAGGCGTCGGCGCCTGCATGGAATTGGCGGCGGTGCCCTCGAACACCATCGACACCTCGGTCTCCGGCGGCGGCTCGTCGGGCTCGCGCCCGGGCAGGCCGACGATCAGGACCACCAGCAGAGCCAGATGCAGGATGAACGAGACGATCGCGCCGTGGCGCAGTTGCGGGCTCATGGAAGGCTGCGCGCGTCCTTAGCTCAGCACCGGGCTCAGCGCCGTCCGGAATGCGGTTCGGCGGCCCTGGCCGGCGATGCCGGAGCGGATGTGGGGGCGGCGGCGGGCGGCGTTGCCGGCTTGGCCGCGCCGGCGGGCGCCTGCGGCGCGGCGCCGGGGGCCGGCTGCTCGGCCAGCAGCGCCACCTTGGTGAAGCCGCCCTGGGTGATGGTGCCCATCACCTGCATGATGCGTGCCGTAGGCGACGCCCTTGTCGCCGCGCACGAAGATGCGCCGGTCGTTGTTGTCCTTCGCGATCGCCTGCAGCTTGGCCACCAGTTCCGACAGTTCCAGCACCTGGTCCTGCAGGTAGATCTTGCCCTCGGCGTTGACCGAGACGGTCAGCGGCTCGCTGTCGGAATTGACCGGCTTGGCGCTGACCTTGGGCAGATCCACCGGCACGCCGGAGGTCATCAGCGGCGCGGTGACCATGAAGATGATCAGCAGCACCAGCATGACGTCGACCAGCGGCGTGACGTTGATCTCGGCCAGCGGACGGTAGCGGCCCCGCCCCTTGCCGTTCGGCTGCATGAAACCGGCCATGGCTCAGCCCCTCTCCCCGGGCGCGGTCATGCGGACCGCTCCTCGCTCTGGCGCGACAGGATGGCGGCGAACTCGGCGCCGAAGCCTTCCAGGCGGGAGGCGAAGCGGCCGAGATCGGTGCTGATCTTGTTGTAGGCGAGCACCGCCGGGATGGCCGCGACCAGGCCGATGGCGGTGGCGAACAGCGCTTCGGCGATGCCGGGCGCCACGACCGCGAGGTTGGTGTTGTGCATCGCGGCGATGGCGGAGAAGCTGTGCATGATGCCCCAGACGGTGCCGAACAGGCCGATGAACGGCGCGGTGGAGCCGACCGAGGCCAGGAACACCATCCAGCGCTCCAGCCGGTCCATCTCCCGCTGCACGGTCACGCCGATCGCGCGGTCCACGCGGTCGCGCACGCCCGAACGGGTCGGGTCCGCGCCGGCTTGCGCTGGCTGCGGCGCCATTCGCTCATCGCCGCGCCGAACACCGCGGCCATCGGGTGCTCCGGCTTCGGCCCCTCGTGTCGTAGAGCATCGTCCAGGCTGCCGCCGGACCAGAACCGGTCCTCGAACCCGTCGGCCGCCTTGTTGACCCGGCGCAGCGACGTGTATTTTTCGAACACGATCGCCCAGACCCACACGCTGGCCGCGAGCAGGCCGAGCATGACGATCTTGACGACGATGTCGGCCTGAACGAACAGGCCCCACAGCGACAGGTCGCCCCCCGCCGTTCCCAGATTTACTGCATCCACTGCCCGGTCCACCCGCGCTCTCCTTGTTCAGCCCAGCCTGTCTAGTCCCGTGTCCTGTTTGGTCGCGTGTCCTGCGTGGTCACACGTTCAGTCCAGTCTTTCGTCCCGTGCCGGCACGTCCCGCGCAGCCATCATCGCCCGCAACCCCTCGCGCCAGGGCGGCGGCATGCGCGCCGGGCGGGTGCTGTCCACGCTGACGCAGGCCAGCCGCACGGTAAGCACCGCGCGGCTGGCGCCGTCCAGTCCCCGGACGTCCTGGCGCAGCACCAACGTCGCGCCGCCCACGTCGAGCGGGACGGTCACCACCACCAGCTCCTCGTCCAGCCGGGCGGGCAGCGCATAGTCCACTTCGACGCGCCGCACCACGAACATACGGTTGAACGCCTCTACCAGCAGGGCATGGGGGATTCCCGCCTCGCGCAGGGCTTCGGTGCGGGCCCGCTCGGCAAAGCGCAGGTAATTGGCGTGATAGACGATGCCGCCGGCGTCGGTGTCCTCGTAATAGACCCGCAGCCGGTAGCGGTGGCCCCGGTCCGTAACCAGGCCGCTCACGGTTCGTCCCTCAGCAAATCCATCTGGGCCGGCAGCTGCGAGGGCGGCGCCAGGCCGAGATGGCGCCAGCCGGGCTCGCCCAGCATCCGGCCCCGGCTGGTGCGCAGGATCAGGCCTTCCTGGATCAGATAGGGCTCGATCACGTCTTCCAGCGTGTCGCGCGCCTCGGCCAGCGCGGCGGCGAGCGTCTCCACGCCGACCGGGCCGCCGGCATGGTGCTCGGCGATGCGGCGCAGATAGCGACGGTCCATGGCGTCGAGGCCGATGCGGTCGACCTCCAGGCGCATCAGCGCGGCGTCGGCGACCCCGCGATCCACGGGGTCGTTGCCTTCCACCGCGGCGATGTCGCGGACACGGCGCAGCAGGCGCCCGGCGATGCGGGGCGTGCCGCGCGAGCGCCGGGCGATCTCGGTCGCGCCGTCCTGGGTCAGGCGGAAGCCGAGCTTTTCGGCGCCGCGCGCGACGATCAGCTCCAGCTCGGCGGGGGTGTAGAAGATCAGCCGCAGCGGAATGCCGAAGCGGTCGCGCAGCGGCGTTGCCAGCAGCCCGGCCCGGGTGGTGGCGCCGACCAGCGTGAACGGCGACAGGTCGATGCGCACGGAGCGGGCGGCCGGCCCTTCGCCGATGATCAGGTCGAGCTGGAAATCCTCCATCGCGGGGTACAGCACCTCCTCGATGGCGGGCTGCAGGCGGTGGATCTCGTCGATGAACAGGACGTCTTTGGGCTGAAGATTTGTCAAAATCGCGGCAAGATCGCCGGCGCGCTGGATCACCGGGCCGGAGGTGGCGCGGAACCCGACGCCCAGTTCGCGCGCCACGATCTGCGCCAGCGTGGTTTTGCCGAGGCCGGGCGGCCCGTGCAGCAGCACGTGGTCCATCGCCTCGCCGCGGCCTTTGGCGGCCTGGATGAAAGTGCGAAGATTTTCCCGGCTGGCCTTCTGGCCGATGAATTCCTTCAGCGTCTGCGGCCGCAGGCTGGCCTCGGCGGCATCTTCCTCGCCGCGCGCGGGGGACACGGTGCGGTCTTCGTCGCTCATCGTGCCAGCTCCTTCAGGCTGTCACGGATCACCGCGTCCAGGCCGGCGTCCTCGCCGAGCCGCTCGATGACGCGCGTCACGGCCGGCTGCGCCTCCTGGCGGCGGTAGCCGAGATTGAGCAGCGCGGAGAGCACGTCCTCCGCCACGCCCTTCGGCAGCGAAGCGGCGGGGACGAAGCCGGAGCCGACCGGCATGGCGCCGGCCTTTTCGCGCAGTTCCGAGAGGATGCGCACCGCGAGCTTGGGGCCGACGCCGGGGGCGCGGGTCATGCCGGCGCGGTCCGAGGCGGCGATGGCGGTGACCAGCTCGCGCGGCGACATGGCCGAGAGGATGCCGAGCGCCACCTTGGCGCCGACGCCCTGCACGGTGGTCAGCAGGCGGAACCAGTCGCGCTCGGCGGGATCGGCGAAGCCGTAGAGAAGAATGGCGTCCTCGCGCACATGCGTCTCGATCAGCAGCGCCGCCTGGGCCGGGGGCTGCGGCAAGGCGGAGAGCGTGCGGCTGGAGGCCTGCACGACATAGCCGACGCCGCCGACATCGATCAGGCAGCGGCCGTCCTCGATCTGGTCGATCCTGCCCGTAAGCTTGCCGATCATGCCATCTGGGTCCCGGCGGCCCAGGCGCGGCGGCTGGCGCGGTGATGGGCGTGGCAGATCGCCACCGCCAGCGCGTCCGCGGCGTCGGCACGCTTCAGCGTGGCGCCGGGCAACAGCCGGCGGACCATCATCTGCACCTGCTCCTTGGCCGCCGCACCGGTGCCGACCACCGATTGCTTCACCGCCATGGCGCCGTATTCCAGCACGGGAATGCCGATCAGCGCCGGGGCCAGCAGCGCCACGCCGCGGGCATAGCCGAGCTTCAGGGTGGCGGCGCCGTTGCGGTTCACATAGGTCTCCTCCACCGCCGCCTCGTCGGGGTGGTATTCGGCCATCAGCAGGGTCAGCGCATCGTGCAGGAATTTCAGCCTGAGCGGCACGCTGTGGGTGTTGTCGGTGGCGATCACGCCGTCGCCGATATGGCGCAGGCGATTGCCATCCGCCTCGATCATCCCCCAGCCCGTGAAGCGCAGGCCGGGATCGATCCCCAACAGACGGACCGGCGGCAGCCTGACCATGAACGACTCGAACCTCTCCTTGTTGCCGGCGCCAGGGTATACGCTGCCCCCGAGTTTGCCGGCACAGCATTGTCTGGCGGCAAAGCCTAGCGCACCTCGTGCAGCGGCGGCTGGCGCCGGCCGCGCTCGAAGACGATCACGCTGTCGTAGAAGCTGATCGACTTCGTGGTGCGGCAGAACAGGGAGGCCGAGGCTTCCAGCGCGCGCGCCGCGTCGCGGTTGCCCAGCGCCTGGAAATTGGCGAACCGGCCGGTCCATTCCATCAGCTCCGCGCAGCGGGCGAAGGCGAACTGCAGAAAGCTCTGCCCGTCGGGCCGGTCCATGAACGACCCGCCCCAGAGCGAGGTGTGGGTGTCCTCCACCAGATAGATCCCGTTCTCGCCCAGCGTCGGGTAGATTTCCTCGAAGGCGGTGATCTGCTGGTTGGCGGTATGGCCGCCGTCGTCGATCACCAGGTCGAGCGGGCCGGTCTGGGCGAGCATGTCGCGCAGCCCGCCGCGATCGGCCTGGTCGCCGATGAAGATGCGGGTGGCGATATCCTCATGGCGGCGGGCGGCGGGATTGACGTCCAGGCCGTAGATCCGCGCCGAGCCGCCGAAATACTGCCGCCACATCTCGAGCGAGCCGCCGCGCTCGACGCCGATTTCCAGCATGGTCGGGCTGGCGGCGCGCAGGCGGGAGAGGTGGCGCTCATAGATCTCGAAATAATGGTGCCATTTGTCGATGCGGCGCTGGTTGCGGCCCTGCAGGAAGAATGCGTACAGGTCGTTCATCGCGCCGCCCCCTGCCCCAATGCCCGCGTTCACGCCGACAGCTTCTGCATCACGGCCTCGGGGATGTCGAAATTGGCGTAGACGTTCTGCACGTCGTCATTGTCTTCCAGCACGTCGAGCAGCTTCAGCAGCGCGCCGGCGCGGTCCTCGTCCAGCGTCACCAGCGTGGTCGGGCGCCAGTCCAGCTTGGCCTGCGCGGGCGGGCCGAAACGGGCTTCCAGCGCGTCGCGCACGGCGAAGAAATCGTCGATCGCGCAGGTGACCTCATGCGCCTCCGCGTCGGTTTCGACATTGTCGGCGCCGGCCTCGATCGCGGCTTCCAGCATGGTGTCGGCGTCGGCGACGGCCAGCGGGTAGCGGATGGCGCCCAGCCGGTTGAACAGGAAGGCGACCGAGTTGGTCTCGCCCAGCGCCCCGCCATGCTTGGCGAAGGCGGAGCGGATGTCGGAGGCGGTGCGGTTGCGGTTATCGGTCAGCGCCTCGACGATGACCGCCACGCCGGCGGGACCGTAGCCCTCGTAGCGGACCTCCGCGTAGTCGTCGCTGCCGGCGGCGCCGGCGGCCTTCTTGATCGCGCGCTCGATGGTGTCGCGCGGCATGTTGGCCACCCGCGCCTCGGCCATGGCGCTGCGCAGGCGCGGATTGGCCGCGGGGTCGGGCAGGCCGGAGCGGGCGGAGACGGTGATCTCGCGGATCAGCTTGGCGAACTGCCGGGCGCGCTTGGCGTCCTGCGCGCCCTTGCGGTGCATGATGTTCTTGAATTGGCTGTGGCCGGCCATGCCGCTTTCCGTCGGTTGGGTTGAAAGTGCGGGGTTTTAGAGCGGTTTCCCCGCTTCGAACAACCGTCGTCGAACAACCGGTGTCCAGAATGAAGGCTCAGAAGGTCGGCATCGCCTGCGACAGCCGCCCGCCGATGCGCACCGGCTCGACGCGCAGCGCCAGCCCGGTCAGCTCGTCGGTTTCGACGAAGATGCCGCACACCGTCGCCGCGCCCTCGGCCGGCGCCAGGCGCTCGCTCGGCAGCTTGGTCCAGAACCGCGAGGCCGCGCCCTGCTTGGCCATGCCGATGACGCTGTCATAGTCGCCGCACATGCCGGCATCGGTCAGGTAGGCCGTGCCGCCCGGCAGGATCTGGTGGTCGGCGGTCGGGGTATGGGTGTGGGTGCCGACCACCAGGGACACCTGGCCGTCGAAGGAATGGGCGAAGGACATTTTTTCGCTGGTGGCCTCGGCGTGGACGTCCACCACGATGGCGTGAACCGTCCCGCCAAGCCGGTGCTTGCCGAGCTCCACCGCGGCGGTGCGGAACGGGCAGTCCAGCGGGTCCATGAACAGCCTGCCCATCACCTGCAGCACCATGGCGCGGCGGCCATCGGCGACCTCGACCTGCACGACGCCGGCGCCGGGCGTGCCCGGGGGGAAGTTCAGCGGCCGGATCAGTCGCGGATGATCGCCGATGAAGGCCATGATCTCCTTGCGGTCCCAGGCGTGGTTGCCGAGCGTGATCACGTCCGCGCCGGCCGCGAACAGCGCGCGCGCCATGTCCGGCGCCAGGCCGAAGCCGTGCGAGGCGTTCTCCGCGTTCACGATCGCCAGATCGACGCCCAGTTCGGCGCGCAGCCCGGGCAAGGTGGCGAGCACCGCCTCCCGGCCGGAACGGCCGACGACATCGCCGAGGAACAGAATGCGCATCGAGCCCCGCTGGTAGGTTTGGACATAAAGGGATCAGGTGAAGATCACGCCCCGCTCGGTGGCGATGGCCGCGAGCCGGAAGTCGTAGGGGCCCGCGGGGACTTCGTCCAGTTCCTGGGCGGCGAAACCGCAGCCCACGGCGGTGGCGCCGGGCAGTACCGCCAGCGTGCGATCGTAGAAGCCGCCGCCATAGCCGAGGCGGCGGCCGCGCCGGTCGAAGGCCAGCAGCGGCACCAGCAGGTAATCGGGGATCGCCGGCTCGCCGACCGGGCGCATCGTGCCGAAGCGTTCCCGGACCAGCGCGTCGCCCGGCGACCAAAGCCGAAAACTCAAGGGGTTGCCGAGTTTCGGTGTGACCGGCAGGACGACCGGATGGCCGTGCCCCGCCAGCGTGTGCAGCAGCGGGAGGATGTCGATCTCGCCGGCGAGCGGCCAGAAGCCGGCGACCACCGCGCCCGGGGGGGGCGGCAGCTCGCGCAGCAGATGCGCGGCGAGATCCGCGCCCCAGGCGGGATCGCAGCCGGCGCGGGCCTGCAGCGCGCGTTCGCGCGCTGACCGCTTCAGCGCGCCCAGATCCATGTTCAGATCAGGAGAAATGTGCGGAGCCGCCATGGCCGTTGGCGTTGCATCCTCCCAGAGCCTGCAAGTGCAGGTGGGCGCCGGTTACCGAGACCAAGATCCCGACAGAGCCAGCTCCCTGGAGGAGCTTATTGGCCCTGGGGATGTATGTACCTGACGAACCCAGCAGCCCCGCCCCTTCTATCTAGGGATGTTCAAGCCGCGCGGCAATCTCTTCCGCCTGTTTCGCCAATTTTCCGAGCTTGCGGCCGAGTTTGGGGTCCGGCTTGGCCGGTTTCGCCGGTGCTGCCGCGACCTCGCCGGTGCCGGCGGCCTGCAGCTTCTTCTCCGCCTCGTACAGATCGTCCGCCATCATCAGCGCCGCCATCACCAGCATCCGCGATTCGCCGCTCTGGCCGATCGCCCCCTTGATGCCCTCGATGCGCCGCTCGACCTCGCCGGCCATGAGTTGCAGATGCTCTTCCTCGCCGTCGCGACAGCCGAGCGTGTAGGCATAACCGTTGATGCGAAGCGTGACTTGCGCCATTGCGTGGTCCCTAGTTGTCTATCCGGCGAACGCTAGCCGGTCTTGCCGGCCGCAGCCGTCAGTTCGGCCCGCACGCGTTCGATCAGCCCGTCGAGCCGGGATGCCAATGCGGCCGTGTCGAGGGCGGCCGTATCGGGGGCCGTTGCCGGCGCCGCATCACCTGCCGGCGCCGGTTTTGACAAACCCGTTGCGATTCGGGCCAGCGCCGCCTCCAGCCGCTCGGCCGCCGCTTCCGCTTCGTCCGCCCCGGTTTCCGTCGTATCACCCATCGTTATCGCACTCCTGTGGCCCCGCGTTCCCGTGGGATCGGCCCGTCCGCTGCACGGCAGGCCAGCCGGGCAGCAGTATAGCGAATTATACGGCGACTTGAACAAACTGCGCTGATACGCCGAAGTTCAAAGATGATTCCAGATCCCTGCGTTCCCTATCCTGCCGTCATCGTGCACGGAGCGGAAGATGTCCGCACCGCTTTGTGCACTGGCCTGCCGTTGACGCTGCTCTCCGGCCCGGGTGCCGCGCTCTATGCCGGCTGCGGCTGGTGGCGCGAGCTGGCGCGCCTGGCGCGGCAGGAATTTCCCGCCATCGCCATCGCCGACGCGCTGGATTGCGCCGACGCCGCCGGCCGCGCGCTGGAGGCGATCCGGATCGGCCAGCATTGCCTGATCCTCTCCCCGGCCTCCCCGGGTTTCGCTGCGGTGGCGGCGATCGCCGGGGCGCGCGGCCTGTGCCTGCTGCGCGAACGCCCGCCGGCGCTGGACATGGCCGAACGCGGCGCGTCCCGCCGGCTCGATGCGTGGCTGCGGGCGCAAGGTTCCGGCCTCGGAACCCTTTGATTACGGTCCCGCGTGTCGACAGACGCCCGCCGCTCGGCTAGGACGCAAACCGCGAGATCACTCACCCCGCCGCCCGAAATCCAGGAGGAGCAACGTCATGCGCATCACCCAGAAGGTGAAGAAGATTCTCGACAACTACGAGAGCGACAATCCCGGCACCAAGGCGAACCTCGCCCGCATCCTGATGGAGGGCAAGCTCGGCGGGTCCGGCAAGCTGGTGATCCTGCCGGTCGACCAGGGCTTCGAGCACGGCCCGGCGCGCAGCTTCGCGCCCGAACCCCGCCGGCCTATGACCCGCATTACCACTACCAGCTGGCGATCGACGCCGGGCTGTCCGCCTATGCCGCGCCGCTCGGCATGATCGAGACCGGCGCCGACCATTTCGCCGGCTCGATCCCGACCATCCTGAAGATGAACAGCTCCAACAGCCTGGCCACCACGAAGGACCAGGCGGTCACCGCCTCGGTCTCGGATGCGCTGCGGCTGGGCTGCTCGGCGATCGGCTTCACCATCTATCCCGGCTCGCGAATACGCCTTCGACCAGATGGAGGAGCTGCGCGAGCTGGCCGAGGAAGCCAAGGCCGCCGGCCTCGCCGTGGTGGTGTGGAGCTATCCGCGCGGCCCGAACCTGGACAAGGTGGCGGAGACCGCGCTGGATATCTGCGCCTATGCCGCGCATATGGCGGCGCTGATGGGCGCGCACATCATCAAGGTGAAGCCGCCGACCGCCAATGTGAGCCTGGAAGCGGCGAAGAAGACCTACGAGACCAACAAGATCCCGATGGCCACGATGGCCGAGCGCGTCGCGCACGTCGTGCAGGCCTGCTTCGCCGGCAAGCGCATCGTCGTGTTCTCCGGCGGCGAGGCGAAGGACCTGGACGGGCTGTACACGGAAATCCGCGGCCTGCGCGACGGCGGGGCCAACGGCTCCATCATCGGGCGCAACACCTTCCAGCGGCCGCGCGAGCAGGCGCTGGAGATGCTGGCGAACATCATCGCCATCTACCAGGGCAAGGCCTGAACCATTGGCCAACGCGGAGCGGCAGGAACTGGACGATCGCTGCCGGGTGTACCTGATCACCCCGGAAGTGCTCGACCCCCTGCCCTTCGCCGACCGGCTGGCAAGGGCGCTGGACGCCGGCGACGTGGCCGCCGTCCAGCTTCGCCTGAAGAACGTGGATGATGATACGTGGCGCCGCGCGATCGACGCGCTGCGCCCGGTAGCGCAGTCACGCGGCGTGGCGTTCCTGCTGAACGACCGCGCCGACCTGGTGGTGCCCACCGGATGCGACGGCGTACATGTCGGCCAGGAGGACATGCCCGCGCCGCAGGCACGCAAGCTGATCGGCCCGGAGCTGACGCTCGGCGTCACCTGCAAGGACAGCCGCGACCTGGCGATGCAGGCCGGCGAGGACGGCGCCGATTATGTCGCGTTCGGCGCGTTTTTCCCAAGCACGACCAAGGAAGTCACGCGCCATGCCGATCCGGAAATCCTCGCCTGGTGGTCCGAGCTGATGGAGCTGCCCTGCTGCGCCATCGGCGGCATCACGGCGGCGAACTGCGCGCCGCTGGTGAAGGCCGGGGCGAATTTCCTGGCCGTGGTGGGCGCGGTCTGGAACCACCCCGACGGCGAGGCCGCCGGCGTGCGGGCGCTGAACGCGGCGATCGCGGCGGCGCTGCGGTAGCGCTTTGGCGGGCGACCGCAGACCAGAACAAGCAGTTTCGCTCACATTTCTTGACTTCAGTTCGCCGTGCCTTTCCGCCATACGGGATGGCCCTTACACAGGGGAAATCCTATGCACAGGTCACTTATCTCCCGGTCCTTCGTGCATGCCTTCATCCTGTCGCTGTCGCTGATCGGTCTCGCGGCACCGCCCGCGCAGTCACAGCAGCCGGCGGGCGGAACGCCCCTGCCGCGGATCATCGTCCTTGCCACCGGCGGCACGATCGCCGGACAGGCCTCCACCCGGGCCGCCATCGGCTATGACGCCGGCAAGGTCAGCGGGGCCGCGCTCGTCGCCGCGGTCCCGGGGTTGGACAAGCTCGCCGCCATTTCCGCGGAGCAGATCTCCTCGATCGGTTCGCAGGACATGAACGACAAGGTCTGGTTCGCCCTCGCGAACCGCATCAACGACATCTTCGCCAGGAATGAGGCCGACGGCGTGGTGATCACCCACGGCACCGACACGATGGAGGAAACCGCCTTCTTCCTGAATGCCGTGCTGAGCACCAGCAAGCCGGTGGTGCTGGTCGGTTCCATGCGCCCATCCACCGCCATCAGCGCCGACGGCCCCGGGAATCTGTACGAAGCCATCGAGGTGGCGGCTTCTCCACAGGCGAGCGGCCGGGGTGTTCTGGTGGTGCTCAACGATACGATCCACGGCGCCCGCTTGGTGGAGAAGAGCAACACCACCAGCGTGCAAACCTTCGTTTCCCCCAGCGGCGGACCGGTCGGCTTCGTCGACCCGTCCAGCATTCGTTTCACGACGCCGCCACCGGCCGGCGGAGCGCATCCGCCTTACGCGCTGCCGGTCGCGCCGCCGCTGCCGCGCGTCGATATCATCTATGCCCACGCCAACATGGACGCCGCGCTGATCGACGATGCGGTGAAGGGCGGCGCGAAGGGGCTGGTGCTGGCCGGCGTGGGCGACGGCAACGGGTCGCAGGCGGCGATCGACGCGCTGGCCAGGGCCGTGCAGCAAGGGGTCCTGGTTGTCCGCGCCTCCCGCGTCGGTTCGGGGTTCGTCAACCGGAACGTGGAAGTCAACGACGACAAGCTGGGCTTCGCCGTGGCGCTCGACCTCAATCCGCAGAAGGCGCGGGTGCTGTCCCAGTTGCTGATCGCAAACGGCATCACCGACCCGCACAAGGTCCAGGACGCATTCGTTGCGACCTGGTAGGGGCGACCTGGTAGGGGCGACCTGGTAGGGGGGCTCAGCCGCAGGCGTTGCCGCGGAAGCTGAAGGACACGACGCGGTCCTGCACCACCTGGAACGTGGTCTCGCAGACCCATTCGACCACCTGCGGCGGCAGGCCGCCGAAGGCATAGGGGCCGTACGGCCAGCCGAAACCGGGGGCATAGGCCGGCGAGCCCGGCAGATAATCCACGCGGCGTTCGGTATAGGCCAGGAACTGCACGCCGTTGGTTTCGAAAGTACGGGTCGGAACGCCCAGATTGGCGACCAGCACGCCCACCGGCTGGCCGATGAACGGGCGCAGCCGCGCTTCCCGCGCCGCGGTGTCGTAGGCGCAGCCGGCAAGCGCGAGCATGCCGAGAAAGGCGAACAGAACGGGGCGGCGGCGCATCGACTTCTCTCCCAGGGGGCCCGTGTCAGCGCGGCCCGTGTCAGCGCGGCTCCGGCGGCAGCCAGAGCACCTGATCGATCCGGTTTGCTCCGGACGCGATCATCGCCAGCCGATCGAATCCCAGCGCGATACCGGCCGAAGATGGCATTCCAAAGGCAAGCGAGGCGAGAAAATCTTCGTCCATGTTCCAGTCCGGGCCGTACAGCGCATGGCGCCGGGCGCGGTCGTCCAGGAAGCGGGCGCGCTGCTCGGCCGCGTCGGTCAGCTCCACGAAGGCGTTGGCCAGCTCGATGCCGCAGACGAACAGCTCGAACCGCTCGGCGACGCGGGGATCGGCGGGGTCGCGCCGGGCCAGGGCGGCCTGGGCGGCGGGCCAATGGGTCAGGAAGGTCGGATGCTCGCGGCCGAGCCGCGGCTCGACGCGCTCCAGCAGCAGGCGGAAGAACAGATCCTCCCAGGTTTCGCCGTCGCGCAGCCCGGCCCCGGCGGCGGCGGCGAGTGCCGCGGCATCGCCGGCGGTCGCCAGCACGTCCGCGCCGGCATGGCGAAAAAACGCCTCCGCCACTGTCAGGCGCTCGAAGCGCGACAGGTCCGTGGTGGTGCCGCGGCAGGCGACGACCGGGGGCAGCACGGCGCGGAGATAGGCCTCGGTCTCGTCCATCAACCCGTCGAGGGAGGCATCGGGCGAGTACCATTCGAGCATGGTGAATTCATGCGCGTGCAGCGCGCTGCCTTCGCCGTTGCGCCAGACCCGGGCGAGCTGGAAGATCTTCCCGGCGCCGGCGACCAGCAGCTTCTTCATGGCGAATTCGGGACTGGTGTGCAGCCATAGCGGCTCGGTGGCGCCGTCGGTGCCCACGCGGGTGGTGGCGAAGGCGGCGAGATGCACCTCCTCGCCAGGGGCGGGCACGGCGTAGGGCGTCTCCACCTCGGTAAAGCCCCGGGCGGCGAAGAAATCGCGCGTCGCCGCGGTCAGCCGTGCCCGGCGATGCAGGAATGGCAGGCGGGCGGCGAGGCTGTCTGGGTGCCAAACGGGTTGCGGCATGGGACCTGTGGGATTAAGGCCCCAGCATGCCGGACGGACACGCCCCTGAACAGCGCAGCCTGCGCACGCCCGCTTCCCTGGTCGAGGCCGGGCTGGTCGCGCCCGCGTCGCAGGACGCGATCGCCGCGGTGGAGGTGCGCTACGCCATCGCCATAACACCTTCCATGCGCGCGCTGATCGAAACGCCGGACGACCCGATCGGGCGGCAGTTCGTCCCCGATCCCGCCGAGCTCGTCACCGCCGCGCATGAGCTCGCCGACCCCATCGGCGACGATGCGCTGTCGCCGATCAAGGGCATCGTGCACCGCTACGAAGACCGGGCGCTGCTGAAGCCGCTGCTGGTCTGCCCGGTCTATTGCCGCTTCTGCTTCCGCCGCGAGCATGTCGGCCCCGATGGCGGGTTGCTGAACGATGCCGAGCTGGACGCCGCCATCGGCTGGATCGCCGCCCGCCCGGCGATCCGCGAGGTAATTCTCACCGGCGGCGACCCGCTGATGCTGTCGCCGCGGCGGCTGGCCGCCATCCTGGGCCGGCTGTCGGCCATCCCGCATGTCGAGACGCTGCGCATCCACAGCCGCGTGCCGATCGCCGATCCGTCCCGGCTGACCGAGGCGCTGGCCGGGGCGATGACGACGGAAAAGCCGCTCTGGCTGGTGGTGCATGCCAACCATGCGCGCGAATTCACCGCCGAGGCGCGCGCCGCGCTGCTGCGCGTGCAGTCGCGCGCCATCCCGGTGCTGGGCCAGTCGGTGCTGCTGCGCGGCGTCAATGACAGCGCCGAGGCGCTGGAGGCGCTGTTCCGCGCCATGCTGGCCGCGAGGGTAAAACCCTATTACCTGCACCAGCTCGACTCTGCCCCCGGCACCGCGCGGTTCCATGTGCCGATCGAGGAAGGCCGCCGGTTGCTGGCCGCTTTGCGGGGCCGTGTAACCGGCCTGGCCTGGCCGACCTATGTGCTGGATATCCCGGGCGGAGCGGGAAAAGTGCCGATCGGACCGGAGTATCTGGAGCCGGACGGCCGGGTCCGCTCCCCCGGCGGGGAGCGTCACGAACTTGCCGCATCCGGGCGTTCGGTCTAGAAGCCGCCACCCTATTCCCTTTCTGACCCCTTCCCTTCCGAAACGAGCGATCCGATGAAGCAGCAGGCGAACCTCATCCGTGCCGGCCAGGTGATCGAGCACGACAAGCGGCGCTGGACCGTGCTGAAGCAGCAGATCATTACGCCCGGCAAGGGCGGCGCCTTCATCCAGGTGGAGATGCGCGATCTCAAGACCGGCAACAAGACCAACGAGCGCTGGCGCACCGCCGATACCGTCGAGCGGCTGATGACCGACAACAAGGAGTTCACCTACTCCTACACCGACGGCGACAACCTCGTGCTGATGGACGACGAGACGTTCGAGCAGACGATGGTGCCGGTGGCCCTGCTGGGCGATTCCGCGCCGTTCCTGCAGGACAACATGAAGGTGGAATGCGACCTGGTGGAGGGCGAGATCGTCGCCGTGCACCTGCCGCCGACCGTGATCCTGGAAGTGGTCGAGGCCGATCCGGTGGTGAAGGGGCAGACCGCCTCCTCCTCCTACAAGCCGGCCCGGCTGTCGAACGGGGTGAAGACCGACGTGCCGCCGTTCATCGAGGCCGGGGAGCGCATCGTGGTGCGCACCGAGGACGGCACCTATGTGGAGCGGGCGAAGAAGTAATTGCCCGCGCCTGATACCGTAACCATCCGAGGGCTGGGATAAACGCCATGGCCATGCGCCTATCGGCCCACATGACCGTCATGGCAAACGCCGCCCAGAAGGCGGCGAAGCGGCTGCTGCGCGACTTCAACGAGGTCGAGCAGCTGCAGGTCAGCATCAAGGGCCCGTCCGATTTCGTCTCCCAGGCCGATCTCCGCGCCGAGGCGACCCTGAAGGAGGAGCTGACCAAGGCGCGGCCGGGCTATGGCTTCCTGATGGAGGAATCGGGCGCCTCCGGCTCGGACAACTGGGCCTGGCGCTGGGTGGTGGATCCGCTCGACGGGACCACGAATTTCCTGCACGGCATGCCGCATTGGGCGATCTCCATCGGGCTGGAAAAGCGCCTGCCGGACGGAACCTCCGAGCTCGCCTGCGGGCTGGTGTATGCGCCGGCGACCGACGAGATGTTCTGGGCGGAAAAGGGCGTCGGCGCGTTCCTGAACGAGCGCCGGCTGCGGGTATCCGCCAGGCGCGAGCTGAAGGACGCGGTGTTCGCCACCGGCATCCCGTTCGCCGCCGTGTCGGCGCAGCGCCGGCTGGCCTTCGCCCGCACGCTGGGGGCGCTGATGCCGCAGGTGGCGGGCATCCGCCGCTTCGGCGCGGCGGCGATCGACCTCGCCTGGGTCGCGGCCGGACGGTTCGACGGCTACTGGGAACTCGGCATCAAGCCGTGGGACATGGCGGCGGGCCTGCTGCTGGTGCGCGAGGCCGGCGGCTACGCGCATGATCCGCATGGCGGGGAGCCGCGCGACACCGGCGACGTGGTGGCGGCCAATCCGCATTTGTTCGAAAAGCTGCGCGAGGCGGTGATCGACGGCCAGGCGGCGGCGGGCCTCGCCGTGCGGCCGCCGCTGGGCACGGCCGCCGGCGCCTAGCCAGCCCCCCTTCCAGAAGCCAAAGGGCCGCATTTCTGCGGCCCTTTGCGTTTCTGGCGCGCCGTCAGGACATTCCGACGGAAGTGGATGACGTCAACCCGCTGCCTGCCGCGCACCGGGTGGGGGAAATTGCGTTCCTTATCAATTACGTTCAGTGTGTCGTCGATGCCGTTCCCCGGGTCGGGCCGACTCAAACGATTTTAGTTGACGTCATTTCAATAAAGGGAGGCCGCCATGGCCACATTTACTGTCAGCAACCTGAATGATGCCGGCGCGGGCTCGCTGCGGGCCGCCATTCAGGCGGCGAACGCGGATTCCTCGGAAACCCCGGCGGTGATCCAGTTCAGCGTCGGCGGCACGATCACCCTGACCAGCGACCTGCCCGAGATCAGCCGGAACGTGACGATCGACGCGACCTCGGCGCCGGGCCACGTGGACGGCGGCGCACCGGTGGTGGAAATCGACTGCAACCAGCAGGGCGGCCTTGTGTTCGCCGCCGGCTCGGACGGATCGCGGCTGCTGGGCCTGGCCGTGGACAACGCCAGCGGCAATGGCGTGACCCTGAATGCCGGCTCGATCACGCTGAACGACAATTACATCGGCCTGAACCTGGCCGGCGCCGCGTACGGCAACGGCGGCGATGGGGTCTATGTTTCCGCGACTTCCTCGAACAACCTGATCGGGCTCAATCCGCTGGGCGCGTCGGGCGTGGTCGCCAATGTCATTTCCGGCAATGCGGGCAATGGCCTGAGCTTCCATGGCTCGTCGGGCAATACGGTGGTTTCCAATCGCATCGGCACGGATGCAACCGGCACGACGGCGATCGCCAATGGCGGCAACGGCATATGGGTCACGGCGGCGTCGGATGGCAACGTGATCGGCGGAACCGAGTTCGTCGATACCGCCACGGGCCAGGTGAATAATCCGACCGGGGACAAGGGCACGGCCACGCCGGTCTTTGTCGTGCCGCCCCTGGGCAATCTGGTTTCAGGCAATGGCCAGAACGGGATCCTGATCGACACGAATTCGCAGAACAACGTGCTGAACGGGAATTTCGTCGGAACCACGGCAGACGGGAATGCCGCGATCGGCAATGCCGCCGATGGCGTCTGGATCAACGGGGCGGACAACAACTCCCTGATCGGCTGCCAGTTCGTCAACAATCCGTTCGTTTACTACAATGTCGTCAGCGGCAACGGCGCCAACGGGCTGCAGATCACCAACTCGGACAACGTAACCGTTCAGGCGAATTTCTTTGGCGTCGGCGCCAACAATACCAGCATCGTGGCCAATCAGGGCGACGGCATCCTGGTGGACGGATCGTCGGCGAATACCCAGGTGGGCGGCGTGATCCCGCTGGGCAATGTGGCCGCCGGCAACGGGCTGAACGGCATCGAGGTGCGCGACACCGTCAGCGGCTTCATCACCTTCAACACGTTTGGCGGCCTGCTGGCGTTCAAGGGCGCCGCCCCCAACGGCAATGACGGCCTGCTGATCACCTCCACCGGCGGCAACAACACGGTCCGCACCAACGTATTTTCCGGCAACCTGAATAACGGCATCGAAATAGCCGGGGACGCCTCCGGGGTGACGGTCGATCCGAATATCGCCGGCCTGGATACCGTCGGCAACGCCCCGCTGCCGAACGGGAATAACGGCCTGCTGATCGACGGCACCGCGCATGACAACGTGATCGGGGGCTATACGAATTCGGTGATTCCGCAGAATACGTTCTCGGGCAACGGCGGTTACGGCGTGGCGATCACCGGCCAGGCCCATGACAACAAGGTATTCAACAGTTACATCGGCACGGATGCCCTGGGGCTTGCCGCCATGGGCAACCAGTTGGGCGGCGTCCTCGTTGGTGGCGGGGCCAACAACATCGTCATCGGCGGGACGAGCACGGACCCGTCGACGCCGACGGCCAATCTGATCAGCGGCAACACCGGCAACGGCGTGACGCTGGCCGCCGGCGCAAGCGACATCCAGGTGGTCGATAATTCGATCGGCCTCGACCGGTTCGGCGCGCCGCTATTGCCGAATTCCGGCGATGCGATCTACGTCGCGGACGGCGTTCCCGCGACGCTGACGGGATCGGCGGGCGGCGTCGTGGTGGCTGGCAACGGCCCGTTGACCTATACCGGCGTTGCCGGGGACCAGACCGTCACCGGCGGGGGAACGTCGAGCGTCGCCCTGCCCACGGGGTCCACCGCCCTGGTCGGGATGACCGGCGTGGCGACGGTGACCAGCGCGGGCCATCATTCGACCATTCTGGGTGGATCGGGCAGCCTGAACATCGTGGAGAACGGCAGCAACGACACCATCGTCGGGGGCGCCGGGACGGCAGGCGTGGGGACCGCGACCATAAACGCGGCCGGCGCCACCGACCTGACGGTGTTCGACGGGACGTCCGATCTCAGCTTCGTCGGCGGTTCGGGTAGCGCCACCATCGTCGGCTCCGCTTCCAGCCATGAAAACATCGTCGGCGGCAGCGGGCCCCTGGTGGTGGCGAATGGCGGCGGGCAGGCAACCGTCCAGGGTGGCACGGGCGGCACCACCCTGTTCGGCGCCGCGGGCGGGCAGTCCTACTATACCGGCTCGGCAGGCGCCGCAACGTTCGTCGGCGGCGCGGGCAGCGAGACGCTGAGTGCTGCGGGATCCAGCACGAACAACATCTTCTGGGGCGGATCCGGGGCCGAGTCCCTGGCCGGCGGCAGCGGGAATGACACGTTCACTGCGGGCAGCGCGTCCAGCACCCTGACCGGTGGCGCCGGCGCGGATAATTTCGTGTTCCAGCATAATGCGCTGGCTGGCAACGATGTCACCGACATCGTCACCGATTTCTCGGCGGCGCAGGGCGACGGCGTCATCCTGGCGGGCTACGCGGTGGGCGAAGCGGCCAACGCCCTCGCAACCGCCACCAGCGCCGGCGGTTCCACCACGCTGACCTTGTCGGACAATACGAAAATCACCTTCCTGGGCGTCGGCAGCGCCGGCAGCCTGAACGGGCATATTATTTCCGGCACCTGACGCAAGCGCCAGGGGCCGAGCCCCCTGGCCCCCAAAAATGGGTTTCCAAAGGGCTCCGCCCTTTGGCGGGTCCGGGCAGAGCCCGGACTTGCTTCCTTCCCGGGGTTAAAAAGGGATCTCGTCGTCGAGATCGCCGCCCTTCGGCGAGTCCCAGGACGGGCCGCCGGCGCCGCGGCCAGCGCCGGCGCTGGCGTTGCGGGCGGGCATCGGGGCGGCGCGCTCCCGCGGGGTGTAGCCGCCGCCCTCGCCCATGCCGCCTTCCTCGCCGCGGCCGCTGAGCATGGTCAGTTCGCCGCGGAACTTACCGATGACGACTTCGGTGGTGTATTTCTCCTGGCCGGACTGGTCGGTCCATTTGCGCGTCTGCAGCGCGCCCTCGACATAGACCTTGGCGCCTTTGCGCAGGTATTTCTCGGCCACATCGGCGATCCGGTCGTTGAAGATGACGACGCGGTGCCATTCCGTCCGTTCCTTGCGCTCGCCGCTGGCGCGGTCGTTCCAGGTCTCGCTGGTGGCCAGGGCCAGGTTGACGATCTTGCTCCCGTCCTGGGTGGAGCGGACCTCAGGGTCCTTGCCGAGATTGCCGACCAGGATGACCTTGTTGACGCTACCTGCCATTTTACCAGTTCCTCACCAAATGAGACGTCCGGCCTGCTACCGGAGCGTGTATCCCAGATTAACCGCTCGAAAGCGTCCCGACCAGACTTTCCATTGCCGTCCGTTCTCGCCATATAGGGTATAGAACATCCTGAGAACATCTGGGAATCATGAATGGCCGGACCGACCCCTGCGCGCGAGGTGCGTGCGCATAATGCGATCCATGTGCGCGGCGCCCGGGAGCACAACCTCAAGAACGTCGACGTGGAGATCCCGCGCGACCAGCTGACGGTGATCACCGGCCTGTCCGGTTCCGGCAAGTCCTCGTTGGCGTTCGACACGATCTATGCCGAAGGCCAGCGGCGCTATGTCGAGAGCCTGTCGGCCTATGCAAGGCAATTCCTTGAATTGATGGGAAAGCCGGATGTGGACGCGATCGACGGGTTGTCGCCGGCGATCTCCATCGAGCAGAAGACCACCAGCAAGAATCCGCGTTCCACCGTCGGCACGGTGACGGAGATCCACGACTATATGCGCCTGCTCTGGGCGCGCGCGGGCGTGCCCTACTCCCCGGCGACGGGGCTGCCGATCGAGGCGCAGACGGTCAGCCAGATGGTGGATCGGGTGATGGCCATGCCGGAGGGCACGCGCCTGCTGCTGCTGGCGCCGGTGGTGCGCGACCGCAAGGGCGAATACCGCAAGGAATTGCAGGATCTGCAGCGCCGTGGCTTCACCCGGGTGAAGGTGGACGGCACGCTGTACGAAATCGGCGAGGTGCCGGCGCTGAACCGCAAGATCAAGCACGAGATCGAGGCGGTGGTGGACCGCGTGGTGGTGCGCGAGGGCATCGCGCCGCGGCTGGCCGACAGCTTCGAGACCGCGCTGGGACTGTCGGACGGGATCGTCTACGCCGAGAACGCCGATACCACGGAAAGAACGGTATTTTCCTCCCGCTTCGCCTGTCCGGTGAGCGGCTTCACGATCGAGGAGATCGAGCCGCGGCTGTTCAGCTTCAACTCCCCGCATGGCGCCTGCCCGGCCTGCGACGGGCTGGGGCTGGAGCAGTTCTTCGACCCGCACATGGTGGTGCCGAACGGTCGCGCCAGCCTGGCGAGCGGGGCGATCGCGCCGTGGACCGGCGCGCAGAGCCCCTATTACGACCAGACGCTGCAAAGCCTGGCGCGGCACTTCAAGGTGACCACCCGCACGCCGTGGGAGGACCTGCCGGAAGAGGTGCGCCAGGCCATCCTGTTCGGCACCGGGAGCGAGCCGGTGGCGTTCACCTACAAGGACGGGATGCGGTCCTACACCGTCACCAAGCCGTTCGAGGGGGTGATCCGCAATCTCCAGCGCCGGCTGGACGAGACCGACAGCGCCTGGGTGCGGGAGGAATTGTCGCGATATCAGGCCGATAAGCCGTGTTCCGTGTGCAACGGCGCCAGGCTGAAGCCGGAAGCGCTGGCGGTGAAGATCGCCGGCAAGAACATCGCCGAAGCGTCTGAATTCTCGATCGACCTGGCGCTGGACTGGTTCGCCGGGGTGATCGACACGATGACGCCGCAGCGCCAGGAGATCGCCCGGCGCATCCTGCGCGAGATCGGCGACCGGCTGCGCTTCCTGGTCGATGTCGGCCTGGACTACCTGACGCTGGCCCGCGGCTCGGCGACGCTGTCGGGCGGGGAGAGCCAGCGGATCCGGCTGGCGAGCCAGATCGGCTCGGGGCTGACCGGGGTGCTGTATGTGCTGGACGAGCCCTCGATCGGGCTGCACCAGCGCGACAATGAGCGGCTGCTGGGAACGCTGCGCCGGCTGCGCGACCTCGGCAACACCGTGCTGGTGGTGGAGCATGACGAGGACGCGATCCGCGCCGCCGACCATCTGATCGACATGGGCCCGCTGGCGGGGGTGAATGGCGGGCATGTGGTGGCGCAGGGCACGCCGGCGGAAGTGGCGGCCAACCCGGCCTCGCTGACCGGGGACTATCTGTCCGGGCGCCGGCGGATCGAGGTGCCGGCGCTGCGCCGGCCGGTGCAGAAATCCCGCATGCTCAAGGTCATCGGCGCGCGCGGCAACAATCTGAAGGAAGTCGATGCGGCGTTTCCGCTGGGCGTGTTCACCTGCGTCACCGGCGTGTCCGGCGGGGGCAAGTCCACGCTGGTGGTGGACACGCTGTACAAGGCGGCGTCGCGCCGGCTGATGGGCTCGGGCCTGATCCCGGCGCCGCATGAACGGATCGAGGGGCTGGAACTGCTCGACAAGATCATCGACATCGACCAGTCGCCGATCGGGCGGACGCCGCGATCCAACCCGGCGACCTATACCGATCTGTTCGCGCCGATCCGCGACTGGTTCGCCGAGCTGCCGGAGGCCCGCGCGCGCGGCTACAAGTCGGGGCGGTTCAGCTTCAACGTCAAGGGCGGGCGGTGCGAGGCGTGCCAGGGCGACGGCGTGCTGAAGATAGAAATGCATTTCCTGCCCGACGTCTACGTGACCTGCGACGTCTGCAAGGGGCGGCGGTACAACCGCGAGACGCTGGAGATCAAATTTCGGGAAAAATCGATCGCCGAGGTGCTGGCGATGACCGTTGACGAGGCGGTGCCGTATTTCTCGGCGCAGAGCCGGATCCATGACCGGCTGAAGATCCTGCAGCAGGTCGGGCTCGGCTATATCTCGCTGGGACAGCAGGCCACCACGCTGTCGGGCGGCGAGGCGCAGCGGATCAAGCTGTCCAAGGAACTGGCGCGCCGGGCGACGGGACGGACGCTGTACATCCTGGACGAGCCGACGACCGGGCTGCATTTCGAGGACGTGCGCAAGCTGCTGGAGGTGCTGCACGCGCTGGTGGACCAGGGCAACTCGATCGTGGTGATCGAGCACAATCTGGAAGTGATCAAGACCGCCGACTGGATCCTGGATCTCGGCCCCGAGGGCGGCGCGGGCGGCGGGCGGATCGTGGCGGCGGGCACGCCGGAGGAGATCGCGGCGTCGCCCGACAGCTATACCGGGCGGTTCCTGGCGCCGCTGCTGGGGGCGGCGAAGCCGCAGAAGGCACGCAAGCGGGCCTAGCCAACGCGGTTCCTTCCGGTGTCGCTTAATATACTACAAAATGTCGTGTTTACCGTGGCCGATAATTATGTTGACGCCGACGTGGATACCGCCCAATATTCACGCGGTCAGAACGTCCAAATCGGGCGCGACCACGGAGAATGGGTCATGCAAAAGCCGCCGCACGGCACAAGGCCGAATATCCGCCTGCCCTTGAAGGCGCAGACGCGAATGATGCGGACGGAGCTTTGCTGTCCAGGCACGCACCGAAGCTGACGCTGCCCATCATCTACATTCCTGAAAGGCGCCGTGCCCGCTCGCGGGCTGGTGGATACTACCATGCTGCAATCTCACATCATCGACGTTAACGGAAATTTCGTCGGCGCCGCCGTGCGCCTGGACAAGGGCTACCGGTTCGTCGCGCTGAACCTGCGGGTCGAGGAACTGGACGGCACCACCTGGCCGAACCTCGACACCGTTCGCCGCCTGGCAAGGCAATTGTTCCTCAGCGGGCATTTCGGTGCCGCGGACCGGCCGACACCAGCCTCCGCTGGTCCGCATCTGAGGGTCACGCAATAGCCGGGATGCCGGCGCGACGCCCCGCCTTCATCCACTCCTTCCCATAAGACCAGCCGGCGCGGCTTGGGCGGCCGGCGCCGGCTGCGACCTCAGTCGCCGTGTGCGGCCTTCCTGGCGCGGTCCAGTGGCACGTCGAAGGTCCGGGCGCCCTCGTCCGACGCCATCGGCGCCAGCCAGGGCGAGGCCTCCAGCGTGAGCCGGGCGTCGTCGCGGCCCTGCGCCCAGCGCTGCAGCATCGTGTCGCGGTTGAAGGCGAAATCCTTGGCGTTGCCCTGCCGTTCGGCCGGCCGATAGATCAGCGTGGCGATGTCCATCGTGGTGACGCAGCTGTAGTTGTAGAGAAACTGCGCCTCCGGCGTCTCGCGCAGCGCCTCCGGCAGCTTTTCCCACAAGGTGTTGATGTTGTAGCGCAGGTCATGGGCGATGCGCATCATGTCGGTGCCGGCCCGGGTCCGGCTGGAATAGCGGATGTCCTTGTCGCGCTCGCAGACCTCGTCGAGATCCGTGGGCGACACGCCGCTGGCGCAGAACAGATCGACCTGGAAGGTCAGCCGGCTGCGGCGCGGATAGTATTCGATCACGTATTGCAGCGGCGTGTTGGAAACCAGGCCGCCATCCCAGTACAGCTCGCCGTCGATCTCGACCGGGGGAAACCCCGGCGGCAGGGCGCCGCTGGCCATGACGTGCTCCGGGCGGATGTGGATCTGGGCATTGTCGAAATAGGCGAAATTCCCGGTCCGCGCGTTCACCGCGCCGACGCTGAAGCGCATTTCGCGGGCGTTGATGCGGTCGAAATCGACCAGCTGCTCCAGCGTGGCCTTCAACGGGGCGGTGTCGTACACACTTGTCGGCTTTGGCCCTACCAGCCACTCGATCGGCGGGCGGGGGGTGAAGAATCCGGGCTGGCCGAACATCGCAGCACTGAGCGCGCTCAACCCCCGCGCGTCCGCGAACACGGCGGGGTTGAACAGGTCGGGAACGAGCAGGCAGGGCGCCGGCACCGGCCAGGGAGCTTCCCGGCTGGTGACGCGGTTCCAGAAATCATGCAGCCGCTCCACCCGCTTGTCCGGCGCGTTGCCGGCGATGATCGCGGCGTTGATGGCGCCGATGGAGATGCCGGCCACCCAGTCCGGCAGGTATTCCGATGTCGACAGCGTCTCGTAGACCCCGGCCTGGTAGCTGCCGAGCGCGCCGCCGCCTTGCAGCACCAGGGCGACGCGCTTGTCGTAGGCGGCCGGGCGTTTCGGAATTCCTGTGGTTGTCATGCAATCGTCTCCGATCGGTTGAACTACGCAGGCGTTGGGACGCATCGTGTAGAACGCTTCCTGTAGGACGCGTGGGCCCGGCAGGCATTACGCCACGGGTGGGCAGCTGACCTGCCCGGACCGATGCTGTTCAGACCTTGCCGGTGGCCGCCGCCAGCACCACCGCCAGCCGGTCGCCGATCCCCCGGCCAGGGGCCTGGGCCGGCACGTCACGCCCAAGGTCACGGCGGGCCAGCACGGCGGGCAGCGCCGCGGCGATGGCCGCGCGCGGCAGGCGGCCGCCCCTGCATTCGCCCCTGCCCCGGGCCAGCAGCGCCAGGCCCTCCGCCCGCAGCGCGGCGAGCACTGGCGCCAGTTCCGGCGCGTCCGGATGCTGCGCCACCGCTTCGGCCGACAGGCCCTGCCGCGCCAGCAGATCCTCCGGCAGCAGGCAGCGCGCCTGGCGCGCCAGGGCCGGCACGCTGCGCAGCAGGCCGGCCGCGCCATAGGCGGCGCCGAGCGCGCGCAGGCTCTCCGGCTCCGGAGCGCCGAGCAGCCGCCCCGCCGCGACCGCCAGGCCGCCGGCGCTGGCGAGCAGGTAGTCGCGCCATGCCGGCAGGGTCGGGATCGCCTGGTCCGCCTCGATCTCGCGTGCGTCGATCAGCGCCAGCAGTTCTTCCCGCGCCAGCGCCCGGGCTATCGAGTGCGGCGGAGAGCGGGGTCGCCACCTCGTGGCGCTTGTCCGCTCCCTCCACCACTTCCCGCCACCAGTGCAGGCGGATCATCGCCAGGGCCGGCTCGGTGACCGCTTCGCGCGCGCGGGCCAGCTCATGGTTGAAGGCATACAGCGCCAGCAGCGCGCCGCGCTTTTCCGGCGGCGCGAACAGGGCGGTCAGGAACCGGTCCGGATCATGCCGGCGGACGAAATCGATCAGCGGTTCAGTCATCGCCGGGAGGTGGCGCGAAACCGGCGGTCATGCAAGCTTGACGCAGGTCGGCTTGACGCCAGACGGGGCTGCCCATAGCTAGGACAGGCCTCTTGAAGGACTGGCGGCCATGCCGGCCCCACCCCGATAGTGCTTTCCCGATTGGGCTTCACAGTAAACCCGGAGACAGTCCCATGGCCTTTGAACTCCCGACGCTTCCCTATGCCAAAACCGCTCTCGCGGCGCAGGGCATGTGCGAGGAAACCCTCGACCTGCACCATGGCAAGCACCACCAGGCCTATGTCACCGCGCTGAACGGCTTCGTCGAGAAGGACCCGGCCCTGCAGGGCAAGTCGCTCGAGGAAATCGTGAAGCTTTCCCACAACAAGCCCGACATGGCGCCGGTGTTCAACAATGCCGGCCAGCATTGGAACCACATCCTGTTCTGGGAAAACATGTCGCCGAAGGGCGGCGCCATCCCCGGCGCGCTGGAAGCCAAGATCACCGCCGACCTCGGCGGCGTGGCGCAGTTCAAGGACGCCTTCAAGGCCGCCGCCACCACGCAGTTCGGCTCCGGCTGGGCCTGGCTGGTGCTGGCGCCGGACGGCAAGCTGAAGGTGACCAAGACCCCGAACGGCTCCAACCCGCTCGCCACCGGCGAGGGCAAGGCGCTGCTCGGCCTCGATGTGTGGGAGCACAGCTACTACCTGGATTTCCGCAACCGCCGGCCGGACTACGTGTCCAACTGGCTCGACAAGATTGCCAACTACGAATACGCCGAAGCCGCGCTGAAGGCCGCCTGATACGAAAAAGGCCCCGCAAGGGGCCTTTTTTATTCCCGTCGCCAGGGAGTGGGCCGGCCGGTTCAGGCCGCCTTGGAATCGTTGGCCGCGGTCGGCTTCAGCACGGAGGTGATGGTCTCGCGCAGCACCGTCACGCGCATGTTCGGCGCCAGCTCGACCTCGACCTCGTTGGAGCCTTCCTTGACCTTCTGCACGGTTGCCAGGATGCCGCCGCCGGTCACCACGCGGTCGCCGCGCTTCAGCGCCGCCAGCATCGCCTTCATCTCCTTGGCGCGCTGCTGCTGCGGACGGATCAGCAGGAAGTAGAAGACGCCGAAGATCAGCACCAGCGGCAGGAACTGCGTCGCCCCGCCCATCATGGCCGTCAGATCCTGGGCATAGGCGGTGGAGATCAGCATCTTTTCCAATTCCTGAACGGGTGGCGGGCCGTGGCGGCGCCATCCTGGTTGCGGTTATCCGGCGCGGACCATAGTTTCCGCTCCCCCCACGTCAAGTTTCTGCAAATTCACCAAGAGACCCAAGCCGATGAACCAGCCGATGATCGACCTCGTCACCCGCATCGCCGAGGCGCTGGAGCGGCTGGCGCCGCCGCCCGCGCCGGCACTGGACCTCGCCGGCGCCGATGCCTTCGTCTGGCACCCGAGCCCGGCGCACCTGGCGCCGGTGCCAAAGGTCTCGCGCGTCGACATCTCCCTGCTGCAGGGCGTGGAGCAGCAGAAGAAGATCCTGCTGGAGAACACGCTGCGCTTCGCCCGCGGGCTGCCGGCCAACAATGCCATGCTCTGGGGCTCGCGCGGGATGGGCAAATCCTCGCTGGTCAAGGCTGCGCACGCGGTCGCCAATGCCGACATGCCCGGCAGCCTGGCGCTGATCGAAATCCACCGCGAGGACATCCGCACCCTGCCCGAGCTGCTGAACATGCTGCGCGGCGACGCGCGCCGCTGCCTGATCCTGTGCGACGATCTGTCCTTCGAGAAGGAGGATGCCGACTACAAGGCGCTGAAATCGGTGCTGGACGGCGGGATCGAGGGGCGGCCGGACAATGTGCTGTTCTACGCCACCTCCAACCGCCGCCATCTGATGCCGCGCGACATGGTGGAGAACGAGCGCTCCACCGCCATCAACCCCGACGAGGCCGTGCACGAGAAGATCTCGCTGTCGGACCGCTTCGGGCTGTGGATCGGCTTTCACAACTGCGACCAGCCGACCTTCTTCGCCATGATCGACGGCTATGCACAGTACATGCGCCTGCCGATCAGCCAGGAGGATCTGCACGCCGCCGCCGTGGAGTGGTCGGTGACGCGCGGCGGGCGGTCCGGGCGCGTGGCCTGGCAGTTCATCCAGGAGATGGCCGGACGGCTGGGCGTGAAGGCGGCGTAGGGTCGAAAGCGGCATTCCGGGCAGGCCGGCGCAACGACCAGAGCTGCTTCAGGTATCAGAGTTGCTTCAGGTATTCGAGCAGCGCCCGCTTCTCCGTGGGGGTCAGGGTGGTGGTGCCATATTCATGGCCGCACCGGCTGTTGCCGGAATTCCGGTCACTGCAGTCGGTCGTGGTCAGCGTGTAGTCGAATTTGGTCTGCACCCTGGCCAGGCCGACGGCATCCGGATCGTAGGCCGGGCCGATCTTGAACGACGCGGGCCGCTCCGACGCGGGCTTCAGCAGATCGGCCAGCGTCGGGACGGAACCGTTGTGCAGGTAGGGCGCCGCCGCCCAGATACCCTGCATCACGCGCGCTTCGTATTTGTATTCCGTGGTCGCCGGCGCCTGGAACGCACCGCGCAATTGCTGCGCCTCCGGCGTGGCGGTCAGCGTGCTGGCCGCGCCGCTCACGGCGCGTCCGGCCAGACGCGCCGACAATTTCGCCTGTTCCTGCAACGCCTGCGCGAACGGCGCCTGCAGGATCGATCCCACGACCGAGGTCGAGAGGATGCTGAACGCGGTGTCGGTCGGTTTCAGCGGCTTGCTGATAAGCGGAATGCTAGCGCCGCTGAGCACGCCGGACTGGGCCGTGCGCGCCAGAAGGTCGTGCTCCCTTCCGTCGGTGCCGACATCCATGATCGGTGTCGCCCATGTCTTCTGGTCGAACAGGCGGGTCTGGCCGTCCTTTATTCCATGGCAATCCTTGCAGCCGCCCTGCGCGGTGGGGCGGGCGAAAATCGCCTCGCCCTGTTTGGCGAGGGCCGCATCGATCGGCCACTGGAATTTCGGCGGCCCGATTTTCCGGATCAGGTCCTCGAGCTTCCCGAGACCGTCGAAATTCGCCGAGTTGCCGGTGACGTAGTCGACGTGGAGAAGCGGGATCAGGGGATCCTGCCGCGGATGGAAAACGCCGAACACGCCGTAGACCTCGCCCAGGTTGCGGGCCAGGGCGAGCAGGTCGTTGCCGTTATCCGCAAAGCCGGGCCACTGCGTCATGTCCTGGATCGAGGCGTTCCACAGGAACGGATAGCGCGCCGGCGCGTCGGCCGTCTGGATGTTGTCGGGGATCAGGTAGGTAGGCGGCGGGCCGAGATCGAGGCCGGTGAGGCGGTTGAAGATCATCGCCACCGCATCCAGCCGCGACGGGCCCCATGGAGTGGCCGGCAGCGCGCGCGTCATCAGCGTGTGGTAGCGCAGATACCAGGCTTGCAGGTCCGCCATCAGCCGGGCCTCGTCCGCTTGGGTCGATGGCGGGCCGAGCACGGCCTGGGCAAAGCCTTTGAATGCCGCGGGGTCGTTGATCACGGTGTTCACGGCCGTGTCGATATCGGCAAGGAAGCTCTGGAAATCGGCGATCGCCGGGCCGCCATCGATCCGATAGGAAGCGCCCGCAACCTCGATCTGGCGGGTGTGACACGCGGAACAGGTCATGCCGATCACCTGGCCATCCGGCGGGCCCGCGACGGTGAACCCTACCGGCAGGATGGTGGTCGGGTCCTCGTCATTCGACAGATAGCCGTAGCGGGTCAGGTGGTCGGCCAGGAACGGATCGCCGTTCGGCTGTCTCAGCGCCTTCATCCAGCTGACCGGCATGATCTGCGAGCCCTGGTCCTGGCTGTAGAAGCGCGCGCGGGTGGCGAGCGTCCAATTCGGCCCCTGGTACACCGTCGGCATGGTGGGCGGCACCGGAGGCGTTGGGGTGCAGCCGAAGCCCAGCGCGGCGATGATCGCAATGAGGAGAAATCGTTGCATTTTCTTGCCTCACCCGTCGGGTTCCGAAACATTCCCTGAATTCCCCTCGGCATGCAACCGCTACTTGCACGAGACGCCGGCCTGTCCGGCCCGCTGAAGCGGGCATCGCGCAGAATGTTCCCGGTCATCGAAAAGCCCATCGTCGCAGCGAACGGCCCCGACAAAACCCCGCGAATCCGGGTAACATCCCAACATGCCAAGGACTTCCAGTCAGACCCACGCCATTGAACCCGGCACGAGCCTTGCCGCCGAGCTGATCGCCGTCATCGTCGCGGTTACCGGCGACGCGCCGCGCGTGCTCACGCTGGAAAACGCCCGCGCTCTGCCCTCGGGTCCGTTCCAGACCGTCCATCGCTCGCTGCAGGCGGGATTGCGCCAATGGGTGGAGGAACAGACCCACCACCCCCTCGGCTATGTCGAGCAGCTCTATACCTTCGCCGACCAGGACCGCACGGCCACGGGCACCGAGCGGCGGGTGATCTCGATCAGCTATCTCGGCCTGACCCGGGAAGCGAACGCCCACACCGGCGACACGGTGAGCTGGCAGAGCTGGTATCGCTACTTCCCCTGGGAGGACCACCGCGAGCACGGCGGCGCCATCGTCACCGAGCGCATCGCCCCTTTCCTGCGCCGCTGGTCCGATGCCGCGGAGGATGCCGGCACCCGGCGGGCGCGGCGCCAGCGGGCCGATGTCAATTTCGGCCTGAACGGCCGCCCCTGGAACGAGGAGATGGTGCTGCAGCGCTACGAGCTGCTGTACGAGGCGGAGCTGGTGCCCGAGGCCTCCGCCTTCGGCATCGACGCTTCGATGCCCATTCCGGGCGAGCCGATGCTGCATGACCACCGCCGCATCCTGGCCACGGCCCTCGCCCGGCTGCGCGCCAAGATCAAGTATCGCCCGGTGGTGTTCGAGCTGATGCCGCCGCGCTTCACGCTGCTGCAGCTCCAGCGCACCGTGGAGGCGCTGGCCGGGCGGCTGCTGCACAAGCAGAATTTCCGCCGCCTGATCGACCAGCAGGAGCTGGTGGAGGAGACCGGCGAGACCACGGCGGAAACCGGCGGGCGGCCGGCCAAGCTGTTCCGCTTCCGCCGCGAGGTTCAGGTGGAACGCGCCATTTCCGGGACCAAATTGCCGCTGTCGCGCGGCGTGTGAACGTTCCACCGATCACGGATTTTTTATACTCAAATTAAGCATAAGGGGGTGATTGACCCCCCTGGATGGCAGACGCATATTATGCTCATCAAGAGCACAGAGGTTGCCATGTCCGCGACGGAAATCCTTACTCGCACCGCGCCCCTCTATGACCGCGTGCGGAAGTTCATCCCGCCGATCGAATGGCCGGTCTTCGCCGACGACATCGACGCCATCCTGGCGCTGAAGCGCCAGCGCAATGCGGTGATCCTGGCGCATAACTACCAGACGCCGGAGATCTTCCACTGCGTCGCCGACATCACCGGCGACAGCCTGGCGCTGGCGCGCGAGGCGATGAAGGTGGATGCCGACGTGATCGTGCTCGCCGGCGTGCATTTCATGGCGGAGTCGGCGAAGCTGCTGAACCCCGCCAAGACCGTGCTGATCCCCGACCTGCGCGCCGGCTGCTCGCTGGCGGAATCGATCACCGCGGCCGATGTGCGGCTGCTGCGCCAGCGCCATCCCGGCGTGCCCGTGGTTACCTACGTGAACACCTCTGCGGCGGTGAAGGCGGAGTTGGATATCTGCTGCACCTCCGGCAACGCGCTGAAGATCGTCGAATCGCTCGGCGTGGACGAGGTGATCATGCTGCCGGACGAGTACCTGGCGCAGAACATCGCGGCACAGACACGGGTCAAGATCATTACCTGGGCCGGGCATTGCGAGGTGCATGAGCGCTTCACCGCCGGCGACATCCGCCAGGTGCGCGCCGACCATCCCGGCGTGGTGGTGCTGGCGCATCCGGAATGCCCGCCCGAGGTGGTGGCGGAAGCCGATTATGCCGGCTCGACCGCGGACATGACCGCCTATGTCGGCCGCCAGCGGCCGGCCCAGGTGGTGCTGGTGACCGAGTGCTCGATGGCCGACAACATCTCCGTGCATCATCCCTCGGTAGAGTTCATCAAGCCCTGCAACCTCTGTCCGCACATGAAGCGGATCGACCTCGGCAATATCCGTCACGCGCTGGAGACGATGACGCATGAGGTGACCATCGACCCTGCCGTGGCGGATCGCGCGCGCCTGGCAGTCGAACGCATGCTGGCGGTCTGAGCGATGTCGGTCGTCAGCCTTTCCATTCCCAGCCGTTCCCCCGTCGAGGCGCCGGTGCCTCCCCTGCCCCAGATCATGATCGAGCCGCTGGTGCGCGCAGCCCTGCTGGAAGACCTCGGCCGCGCCGGCGACCTCACCACGGACGCCATCGTGCCGGCCGATGCGCGCGCCGATACTGCGCTGGTGGCGCGGCAGGTCGGCGTGGTGGCCGGCCTCGATTTCGCGCTGACCGCCTTTCGCCTGCTCGACCCCGAGATCCGGATCCGGGTCGAGCGGCCGGACGGCGCCCGGCTCGCCCCCGGCGACGTGATCGCCGAGATCAGCGGGCCGGCGCGCGGCATCCTGACCGCGGAGCGGGTGGCGCTCAACTTCATGAGCCATCTCAGCGGCGTCGCCTCCGCCACACGCGCCATCGTCGATACCATCGCCGGCCACAAGGCGCGCATCTGCTGCACCCGCAAGACCATGCCCGGGCTGCGGGCGGCGCAGAAATACGCGCTGCGGGTCGGCGGCGGCTCCAATCATCGTTTCGGCCTGGATGACGCGGTTTTGATCAAGGACAATCACGTCGCCATCGCCGGCGGCGTCCGCCCGGCGGTGGAGCGCGCCCGCGCCGGCGTCGGCCATCTGGTGAAGATCGAGCTGGAGGTCGACACGCTGTCGCAGCTCGAGGAGGCGCTGGCGCTCGGCGTGGATGCCGTGCTGCTCGACAATATGGGCCCGGACATGCTGCGCCGGGCCGTGACGATGGTGGCCGGGCGCGCCATCACCGAGGCCTCCGGCCGCATCACGCCGGCCACCGCGCCGGAGGTCGCCGCCGCCGGCGTCGACCTGATCTCCATCGGCTGGCTGACCCATAGCGCAACGGTGCTGGATATCGGCCTGGACCACCAAGGGTAGGCTTGCGGAGCCCGGCTGCAACGGCGTTAATCCCCCTGCGTGCAGGACGCAGGGGGAATACGCATGACCACACCGCTTGCCGGCATCAAGGTGATCGAAATCGGCCAGGCCTATGCCGGGCCGCTGGCGGGAGCGATCCTGTCGGACATGGGCGCGGAGGTCATCAAGGTGGAAAAGCCGGATGGCGGCGACGATGCGCGGCTATGGGGCCCGCCCTTCGTCGAAGGCGACAGCGCGATGTTCCATGCGAACAACCGCAACAAGAAATCCGTCACGCTGGATATCAAGAACGCGGCTGACATCGCCACGCTGAAGGCGCTGGCGAAGGACGCCGACATCCTGATCCAGAATCTGCGCCCGGGCATCGTCGAGGATTTCGGCATCGGCCCGGAGGCGATGCTGGAGGTCAATCCGCGGCTGATCTACTGCTCGATCTGGGCGTTCGGCTACCAGGGGCCGCTGCGCCTCGCACCCGGCTTCGATCCGCTGCTGCAGGCCTATGCCGCGGTGATGACGATGACCGGCCGCCCGGAAGACCCGCCGACCTTCTGCGCCCCCGCGATCAATGACGCCGCCACCGGCATGTGGTGCGTGATCGGCGCGCTGGCCGCGCTGCAGCAGCGCCACGCCACCGGCAAGGGCTGCGTCATCGACACGTCCTTGTTCGAGACCGCGGTCAACTGGGTGTCCGGACCGCTGAACAACTATCACCTCACCGGCAAGGTTCCGACGCGCCACGGCACCGCCAGCAACCTGCTGGTGCCGTACCAGACCTTCGAGACCGCGGACCGGCCGATCTGCATCGCCGCCGGTAATGACCGGCTGTTCGTCAAATGCGCCGCCGCCCTCGGCCACCCGGAATGGTGCGCCGATCCGCGTTTCGAGGACGGCCGCAAGCGCGCGGTCAACCGCGACGCGCTGGTGGAAAGGATGCAGGCGGTGCTTCTCACCGCCGGGCGGGAGCACTGGATGGCGGCGCTCGGCGCCGTCGGGGTGCCGTGCTCGCCGGTGAACGACATCGCCGAGCTGGCAGTGAGTGAGCAGCTCGCCGCCGTGGATCTGATGCGCATTTTGCCCGGCAGCGGGATGAAGATCGTCGGCCTGCCCATCTCCTTCGATCGCCAGCGCCCGCATCCGCGCGCCGACTCGCCCAAGCTTGGCCAACACAACACGGATATGCTTGAAGCCGGCCATGATTGACGCCTCCGCCCACGAAACCCCCGAGCCAGCGCGCGCATGCACTTCCTGAAGCTATCGATGATCACTGCCGGCGCGGCGCTGTTCGTACTGGATGTCGTGTGCGTGCTGCTGGCCTGGCCGCTGGCGCTGTGGGCCGGCTGGCCGGCGCCGATCACGCTGCGCGGGCGGCCGATGGATATCTGGTGCATCCTCTATCCGGCCGCCGACCTGCTGGTGCTCTATGCGATGGGGCTGTATCGCCGGGAGGCGGTTCTGGAAACGCGCAACTCGCTGGCGCGCGTGCCGCTTGTCGTCGGCATGGGCGCCGCCCTCGCGCTGATGCTGACGATGGCGCTGCCGGAGCTCAATGCCGAGCTGTTCACCCGGCTCGGCGGCCAGCGCCAGGCGCTGACCTTCGCGCTGGCGGGGCTTTGCTTCACCGGCTGCGCGTTCCTCGCGCGCCTGGTGGTCTCCGTGCTGCTTCGCCGGCGGGTGCTGCGCCGGCATCTGCTGGTGGTGGGCGCGGGGCAACGGGCCTGGGATCTGCTGTGGATGCTCAGCCGCGAAGGCAGCAACCTGCAATACGACGTCGCCTTTCACCAGGATCCGGCCTTCGGCTGCGTCGACCCGAGGCTGGCGAACGACCCGACGGTGCGGATCCTGTGGTCGAGCGAGATCGGCGTGCTGGAGGCGGCGAAATCGGTGCGCGCGGACCAGGTGGTGGTGGCGCCGGACGAGCGCCGGGGCATGGATTTGATGCCGCTGCTGGAATGCAAGAAGTCCGGCTTTCCCGTCGTGCAGTATCTGAGCTTCGTCGAGAAGGAGATCCGCCGCGTCGACCTGAAGCGGATGGATCTCGGCTGGATCCTGTATTCGGAAGGCTTCTATTTCGGCGTGCTGGACCGCTTCCTGAAGCGGTTGTTCGACCTGACGGCGGCGGCGGCGGTGCTGCTGCCGGCCTCCCCGTTCCTGCTGGCGGCGATGATCGCCATCCGCTGGGAGGGGCCTGGGCCGGTCTTCTACCGCCAGGAACGGGTGACCAAGGACAACCGCCGCTTCAAGATCCTCAAGCTCCGGACCATGCGCGTGGACGCGGAGGCGGGTGGCGCGGTGTGGGCCCGGGCGCAGGACGACCGGATCACCCGCGTCGGCTCCTTCCTGCGCCGCACGCGCATCGACGAGCTGCCGCAATTGTTCAACGTGCTGAAGGGCGACATGTCCTTTGTCGGCCCGCGGCCGGAACGGCCGGAATTCATCGCCGAACTGGCGAAGGAGATCCCGCTCTACAACGAGCGCCATATGGTGAAGGCCGGGCTGACCGGATGGGCGCAGATCAACTACCCCTATGGCGCCTCGGTCAACGACGCCCGCTCCAAGCTGAGCTACGACCTTTACTACGTGAAGAACTTCTCGATCCTGTTCGACATCGTCATCCTGCTGCAGACCATCCGCGTCGTGCTGTGGCCGAGCGGCGTGCGCTGACGCCTCAGCCGGTACGAACGCCGGCCACCTGACGCTCCACCAGGCGGGCATAGGGGCCGCGGCGGGCCAGCAGGTCCTTGTGCGTGCCGCCCTCGATCACCTGGCCGCCGGCGAGCACCAGGATCAGGTCGGCGGCGCGGATGGTGGACAGGCGATGCGCGATGACGATGGTCGTGCGGTCCCGCATCAGGGTTTCCAGGGAGGCGCGGATCTGCGCCTCGCTGATCGCGTCCAGATGCGAGGTCGCCTCGTCCAGCACCAGGATCGGCGCGTCCTTCAGGAAGGCCCGGGCGATGGCGATGCGCTGGCGCTGGCCGCCCGATAGCTGCACGCCGCGCTCACCCACGCGCGTGGCGAGGCCGTCCGGCAGGGTGGCGACGAAGCCGGCCAGCGCGGCGCGCTGGATCGCGCGCTCCATCTCCGCCGCCGAGGCGCCCGGGTTGGCGATGCGGATATTGGCTTCCAATGTGTCGTTGAACAGATAGGTATCCTGTGCAACCAGCGCGATGCGCCCGCGCAGCGCGTCCAGCGACCATTGCCGGAGATCGATCCCGTCGATCCGCACCGACCCGCTGTCGGGGTCCCAGAAGCGCAGCAGCAGGTTGGCGATCGTGGTCTTGCCGGCGCCGGAGGCACCGACGAGGGCGACCGTGGTGCCGGGCACGACGGCGAAGCGCACCTGATCGAGCGCCGGGGCCTGGCGATGCTCATAGGCGAAGGTCACGTCGTCGAAGCGAATGGCCGAGCCGCCTTTGGCCGGCGGCGGCGCCTGCGGGCCGTCGGTGATGCGCACCGGTTCCGCATGCACCACATGCAGCCGGCAGGTGGAGGCGATGGTGTCGGCCAGTTGCCGGCCGACCTGGGCGATCTCGGAGACCGGCAGGAAGGCGGCGACCGAGATCAGGATCGCCAGCGGCAGGAAGCCCGGGCCGATCCAGCCATGCAGCACCAGCACCGCGCCGGTGGCGGCGACCGCCAGGCCGCCGAACCCGGTGGCGGCCTCCAGCGCCGCGCTCTGGCGCGACAAATCGCCCTGCAGCGCCAGCCGGAGTTCCTGGTACTCGCGCACCCGGGCCAGGAAGGCGGCGCGCCGGGCGGCGGTGGCCTGGAAGGCGATCAGGTCGGACAGGCCCTGGATCGTCTCGGTGACATGCGCGGACAGCAGGCCGAGCGCGTCGCGCGCCTGCGATCCCATCCGGTCGATGCGCCGCCGGCCGATCACCGGCGACAGCGCGGCAAAGGCCAGGAACGGCAGCAGCGCCAGCGCCAGCGGCCAGGCGAACCAGGCCAGCACCGCCAGCACCGTCGCCGGCACCAGCACGCAGACCACCGCGGGGGCGACCGTGTGGGCGAAGAAATACTCCACCGTCTCGATGTCCTGCGTCGCCAGCGCCACCAGATCGCCGGAGCGGCGGCGCAGCAGGTAGGACGGCGCGAGCGCCTCCAGCTTGGCGAACAGGTCGATGCGCATCTCCGCCAGCAGGCGATAGGCCATGTGATGCGCCAGCCAGGATTCCAGCCAGTGCAGCAGCCCGGCCAGCGGCGCCACGATCAGCAGCGCCAATGCCGGCCGGCTGTAGTCCTGGCCCGCGGCGACATCGGCGATCACCCGCGCGCCGAGCACGCCGATGCCGATGAAGGCGGCGACACGGAGGATGCCGAACAGCACCGTGGCGGCGAGCTGCCCGCGCCAGGGGCGGATGAAGCCGAGCAGCGTGGACAGCGTGGTACCCCAGCCGATCTCCGCCGCATCCTGATCCAATGCCCGCACCTCCGCGCGGGCGGCATCGGGCCCAGAGACGGAATCGGCGGCGGGATCGGGCGACAGCAGCGCGGGGGCGAGCTCGGCGATCGCAGCACCGGCGTCGTCGGCGGCCTGGCCCCCCATCAGGCTGCGATACGGGCCTTCCTCGGCGATCATCGCGGCATGGGTGCCGAACTGCACCACGCGGCCGGCATCCAGCACCAGGATGCGGTCGGCGGCGATGACGCTGGACAGCCGGTGCGCCAGGATCAGCGTCGTGCGGCCGCGCATCAGCCGGTCCAGCGCCTGCTGGATGGCGGCCTCGTTCTCCGCGTCCACCGCCGACAGCGCCTCGTCCAGGATCAGGATCGGCGCGTCGCGCAGCAGGGCGCGGGCGATTGCCACGCGCTGGCGCTGGCCGCCGGACAGGCGCACGCCGCGTTCGCCGATCATCGTGGCGTAGCCGTCGGGCAGGCCGAGCACGAAGTCGTGCAGGTTGGCCGCCCGGGCCGCCGCCTCCAGCTCCGCCTGCGTGGCGTCGGGGCGGCCCAGGCGCAGGTTTTCCTCGATGCTGCCGTGGAACAGATAGGTATCCTGCGCAACCACCGCGATCAGCGAGCGCAGCTGCTCGGGATCCAGCTCGCGCAGGTCGCGCCCGCCGATGCGGATGCGGCCGATCTGCGGATCGTGCAGCCGCAGCAGCAGCCGCACGATGGAGGATTTGCCGGCCCCGGACGGCCCGACGATGCCGATCCGCTCCCCGGCGGCGACCTGGAAGCTCAGCCCGTCATGCGCCGGCCCGCGCCCGCCGGGATAGGCGAAGCCGACGCCCTCGAACGCGATGTCCGGCGTCAGCACCGCCGGCCTGGCGTGCGGCCCGGCGGGCATCGAGCTTGCCTGCTCCAGCAGCGCATGCACGCCGGCGGCGGCGGACTGGCCGACCATGCCCTGGTGCAGCACGGAGCGGAGGTCGCGCAGCGGGCGGAAGATCTCGGTGCCCGCCATCAGCACGATCAGCAACGCGGCGAGGCTCATGCGTCCCTCGGACACCCGCCAGGCGCCCAGGATCAGCGCCGCGGCGGCGCCGAACGCGCAGCCGAAATCGGTGATGCCGCGGGTCAGGATGCTCAGCCCCAGCACCCAGAGCGTGCTGTTGGACAATTCCCGCGCCTTGTCCGCCAGGCGCCTGCCATAGGCGGCGCTCTGGCCGAAGGCCTTCAGCGTCGGCAGGCCCTGCACGGCATCGAGGAATTCCTCGCCGAAGGCCTTGAACGCGCGGCCCCGCTCCAGGCTGGCGCGGCGGTCGCTGCGGTGTACCGCTGCCGGCAGCACCAGCGTGAACAGCGCCGCCGCCAGCAGCACGCAGGCCACCGGCACGTCCCACCAGGCCATGAAGGCGAAGATCGCCACCGGCGCGCAGGCGGCGATGCAGACCTGCGGCAGGTATTGCCCGAAAAAGGTCTGCAACTGCTCGACGCCGTCGATCATCGACAGCATCACCCCGCCCGTCCGCTCGCCGGCGAACCAGGCCGGGCCGAGTGCCACGATGCGGTCATAGAGCCGCGCCCGCAGCGCCGACTGCACCCGCGCCGACGTCGAATGGGCGACCCGCGTGCGGGCATGGTCGAGCCCGGCGCGCAGCAGGATCGCCGCGGCGGCGGCGGCCAGCAGCGGCAGCAGGCTGAGGATGCCCGCGCCGGCGAACACGCGGGCGAGGAACAGGCCCACGAACACAAAGCGCGCGATGCCGACCGCCAGCGCCAGCAGGCCGAGCAGCACGCAGGCGGCGATGCGGCCGCGCAGGCCTTTGGTCATCTGCCAGAGCCGCCAGTCGAAATACATGCGCAGGCCTCCGGTGTTGCGGGTTCAGGGCGGCAGCTGGCGCAGCCAGGCGATCACCGCATCGGCGACCGCCTGCGGCTGCTCGGCGAACAAGGCGTGGCTGGCGTGCGGAATGACCGCCACGCTGACCCGGTCGCCGAGCTCATTGCGCAGCTCGTTCCACTTGTCCTTCGGCTTGAACGGGTCGGAATCCGGGATCAGCTCCAGCAGCGGGACGCTGCCCGCCGACCACCAATCCGCCTGCTTCACGCCCTGCTTCTCGCCGCTGTCGGCCTCCATCTTCAGGGTGCGCGGATACCAGCCCTTCAGCCACGGCGTCGGGTCGTTGCCGGGCGCGAAGAATGCCAGGCGCAGCGCGGCCAGCCGCTCGGCATCGGGCAGGCCGAGATTGCCGGCCCTGGCCGGAGCGGCGGCGATGTCCGGCGGCCAGCTATGCGCCGCGGCGGCGGCGAGGACGACGCCGCGCACCAGCTTCGGATGATCCACCGCCGTCATGCGCGCGACGAAATGGCCGAAGGCGTGGCCGACGATGACGGCGCGGCCATCGCCGAGCTCTGTGATGACCATCGCCACGTCGCGCGCGAGGTCGTGCAGGCTGACGCCCTCCATCGGCCCGGTGGAGGCGCCGATGCCGCGCGGCTGCGGGCGCAGCACGCGATAGCCGGCCCCGGCGAAACGCGCCGCCACGGCGTCGAAATCCTCTTCGCCGTCCCGCCCCAGAGACGGCAGCATGACGATCGCCGGGCCGGCGCCCTCGACGATCGTCTCCAGGGCCACGCCGTCGGAACGGACCATTTCGACATGGCGTTCCGCCCGCGAAGCCGCCCGTCCCGGCGACGGCGACAGAAGCAACAAGATGACGGCTATGAAGGCGGGGGCGACGAAGGCGGGAAAGAGACGCTGCATGCACATACTCCCGGGCAGGTCCGCGAACGGTGGCGGCAAGTTGAGCCGACCGCATCGCCGATGGGAAGCCCCGCCGCGGGCCGGTCAGCCCAGGAGACGGCCGCCACGGGTTGAGAAACCGCCCTGCAGTGACTACCCTAACAGCAATGCGCTTTTCCGCTTCCGCCCTTCCCGGCAATCATTCTGCCTGTTCAGCGGCGCCCGTCGTGGCGCGGAGACCGTCCTTATGCCGGTAGACCCCTACGAGACCCTCGGCGTGGCCAAGGACGCCACCGCCGAGCAGATCCGCTCAGCCTATCGCAAGCTGGCCAAGAAGAACCATCCCGACCTCAATCCCGGCAACAAGCCCGCGGAGGAACGGTTCAAGGCCATCGCCTCGGCCTATGACATCCTCTCCGACGCCACCAAGCGCGCCCGTTACGACAACGGCGAGATCGACGAGACCGGCCAGGAACGGCCGCAGGGCCCATCCTACAGCTATCACGCGGAGGGTCCGCGCGGGCAGAAATACCGCTACCAGGGCGGCTCCGCCCCGGGCGGCGAGAGCTACAGCGCGGAGGAATTCTCCGACATCTTCGGCGATCTGTTCGGGCGCGGCGGGTTCCAGCAGGGGGAGTTCCACCAGGAAGGCGGCGGCGGGCCGGGACTGCGCATGCGCGGGCGCGACCGGGTCTATTCCCTGGACGTGCCGTTCCTGGATGCCGTGCGCGGCACCACCAGCCGCCTGAGCCTGCCGGAAGGCAAGAGCATGGACGTGCGGATCCCGGCCGGGATCGAGGACGGGCAGATTCTCCGGCTGAAAGGCCAGGGCGGGCCGGGCATCGGCGGCGGCCGGCCGGCGACGCGCTGATCGAGATCCATATCCAGCCGCACCCGCTCTATACCCGCAGCGGCAACGACATCCTGATCGAGGTGCCGGTCAGCGTGGCCGAGGCGGTGCTGGGCGGCAAGATCAGCGTGCCCACGCCGACCGGGCCGGTGAACATGACCGTGCCGCCGCAATCCAGCACCGGAACCCGGCTGCGCCTGCGCGGCCGCGGCATACCCGCGCGCGGCAACCGCCCGGCGGGCGATCAGTACGTGACGCTGAAGATCGTGCTCGATCCCGCCGATGAGGCGCTGGCAACCTTCCTGCGCGAGCGCGAGCCGCGCCCCGGCTTCGATCCGCGCCGCGAGCTGATGGAGGCCGCATGATCACGCTCGACGAATTGCGCCGGCAGGTCGCCGGCCTGCAGATGGACGCGCTGCAGCGCTGGATCGCCAATGACTGGGTGCGCCCGCTGGGGGAATCGGGGCGCTATCGCTTCGAGGACATCGACGTCGCGCGCGTGCGGCTGATCGTCACGCTGCACCAGGAAATGCATGTGGACGAGGAAGCGGTGCCGATCGTTCTGTCGCTGCTGGACCAGTTGCACGACGCCCGCCGCACCATGCGCCGGCTGAAGGCCGCGATCGACGAAGCCGTGCCGGCGGAGGCGAGGCAGAAGCTGCAGGATCGCCTGCGCCAGGTGATCATCGAGACCGAGTAGGCTGCGGGCGGCTGCCGGCGCGGCTCCGGGCGCGGCTCCGGGCGCGGCTCCGGGCGACCCGGAAGCGCGCTTGGCGGACATTCCTGCATGGCAGCATTCTTGCATGGCTGGTCGGGGCAGGTCTTTGCTGCAATCCTGCGCGGAATCAGTCAAATAAGTGTCATAAGGACGTTGGAAGATATGCGGGACGTTCTGGCTTCCTCAACATCTCAGCGGTAAGAAGCGCATTCATGACCAAGATCATCAGCTGGAACCTGCTACGACTCACGGGAGCCTCCGTGCAGGATGTGGCGAGCCTGGTGCGCCGGGAGCGGCCGGACCTGCTGCTGATGCAGGAAGCCACCCGGGAAATGGACCAGCTGCCGGCGATCCTTGGCGGGCATTACGCGCGCTGCCCGCTGCCGGGCCGGATTCATGGCCTGGCGATGTGGCAGCCGAACGGCTTCCATGCCGCACCGGTCATTCTGAAGCTGCAATCGGGTGCGCTGGTGCAGCGGGTGGCGCAGATCCTGGACCTCGGCGCCTTCAGCGTCGCCAATGTGCATCTCTCGCATGGCCAGGTGCTGAACCGCCGGCAGCTGAACCGCATCGCCCAGGCCTTGCCGCCGCGCGCGGCGGTGCTGGGCGACTACAACCTCGTCGGCCCGACCCTGGTGGCGGGCTTTCACGATGTTGGGCCGCGCCGCCCGACCCATATCGCGGCGGATATCGTGCCGCTGCGGCTGGACCGCTGCCTGGTGCGCGGCCTGCATTGCAACCGGGCCGGCATCCTGCCGCGCGAGATGTCCGACCATCATCCCATCGTCGTCTCCCTCGAGGTCGCGATCGCGCGCGGGGCGGAGGCGGCCTGACAGCCGGCCGGGGCGCCGCGGGGCCGCCGGGTAGCGGGATACCCGCAAGCCGGGAATCGCGGCGCGACCCAAAAACCACCAAAAAATCGCCTTAGGACCGACGACGGGAGGTCGCCGCATTGCCCATAACCGAGTCCGACTGGCTCGCCACGATGCTGTGGGACGAGCGGGCAGCCATGGTCATGCTGCTGCATATCCTCGTGGCCAGCCGGGTCAGCGTTCATGTCCTGCTGCACAAGCGCGATGTCGGCTCCGCCACCGGCTGGATCGGCCTGGCCTGGCTGTCGCCGTTCCTGGGCGGCGCGCTGTATTACGTGCTCGGCATCAACCGGGTGCGCCGGCGGGCGCTGGAACTGCGCGAGACCCTGCCCGATGCGAACGGTCCGCGCGCGGGGTCGGGCGACAGCGAGCGCGACGATCATTTGGCGGCGCTAGACCGCGCCGCGGCGGCGATCACCCGCCGGCCGGCCCTGGGCGGCAACAGCGTGACGCCGCTGCGCAACGGCGACGAGGCCTATCCGCGCATGCTGGCGGCGATCGAGGCGGCGCGGTCCAGCATCGCGCTGTCCAGCTACATCCTGCGCGACGATGCCGCCGGCGGCCCGTTCCTCGACGCGCTGGCGCGCGCGCATGCCCGCAAGGTCGAGGTCCGGGTGCTGATCGACGGCATCGGCGGCGGCTACTTCACCTCCCGGGCCTATCGACGGCTGCGCCGCGACGGCGTGCCGGCGGCGCGTTTCATGCACTCGCTGATGCCCTGGCGAATGCCGTTCATCAACCTGCGCACGCACAAGAAAATCCTGGTCACCGACGGCACCACGGCCTTCACCGGCGGGCTGAACATCGCGGCGGAAAACGTCAGCGCCATGAAGCCGCGCGAGCTCGTGCTGGACTACCATTTCGCGGTCGGCGGGCCGGTCGTCGGGCAACTGGCCGAGGCCTTCGCCAATGACTGGCTGCTGGCCACCGGCGAGACCCTGACCGGCGAGGCCTGGTTTCCGGCGCTGGCCGGCACCGGGCCGCAGACCGCGCGGGTGGTGACGGCCGGGCCGGACCAGGATGTCGAGAAGATCGAGTTCATCGCGGCCATGGCGATCACCTGCGCGCAGCGCTCGGTGACCATCATGACCCCGTATTTCCTGCCCGACGACCGGCTGGTCAGCGCGCTCAGCCTGGCCGCGCTGCGCGGCGTAGCGGTGGACGTGATCATTCCGGCCGAGAGCAATCACCGGCTGGTGGATTACGCCACGCGGGCCAATATCGGGCCGCTGCTGCGCGCGGGCTGCCGCGTCTGGAAGAACCCGCCGCCGTTCGATCACTCCAAGCTGATGGTGGTGGACGGAACCTGGGCCCTGATCGGCAGCACCAACTGGGACGTGCGCAGCTTCCGGTTGAATTTCGAGCTGAACATGGAAGTCTACAGCACCGATCTGGCGCAGCTGCTACAGACGGTGATGCTGGACCGGCGAGGCGACGCCCTGACCACCGAAGAGCTGTTCCGCCGCAACCTGCCCATCCGGCTGCGCGATGCCGGATCGCGCCTGCTGCTGCCCTATCTGTAGTCCTTCGGGCTACGGCGCCGGCAGCCGCACCATGCCCATCCACCACATCATGTTGTCGCCGACATCGATGTCGTAGGCGCGGGCGAAGTCCAGCCGGCCGTCCGGCCGGATGCGGAACAGGGACAGGCGCGCGGGCAGGTCGCGGACCGCCTCTCCGTCGCGGATCTTCAGCCCCAGGATATGCGCCACCACCAGCAGCCGGCCATCCGGGTCGATATGGAAGGTGCGCGGATGGATGCCGTGCGTGTCGGCATGCTGGATCAGCGTCGGCTCGCCGCTGGCGGCATCGATGGCAAAGACCGCGAGCGAGTTCTCCCCGCCGGCGAACACACGCTGGCCGCCGGCCTCCACCGTGTCGCTGGCGCGGTTGGCGACATAGACGGTGCGCCCGTTGGGATGGACGTGCACCGTGCCGACCACCTGGCGGCCCGGGCGGTTCTCCGGATCGGCCAGCGTGCCGCGGCGGAATTTCGCCTCCGCCGACACTCTGCCGTCGATCCGCTCGAACATGTCCAGCCGGTTCTGGCGTTCCAGCGACACGTAGACCCAGGGTTGCGAGGGGTGGAAATCCAGATGGCGCGGGCCGAAGCCGTAGCCGCCGCCGGGCGCGACGGTATGCTTGCGGGTCAGTTCGCCGGCATGGAAGTCGAACAGATGCAGCGAGCCCGGCTCCTCCGCCCGGTCGCCGGCGGCGTCGTGGCCGCGCGATACCAGGATGACCTGGCGGTTGTCCGGCGTCGCGCGCACCTGATGGGGAAAGATGCCGGGATCGATCGGTCCGGGCTGCGCCACCTCCGCGCCCAGGGTGGCGTCCGGCCGGATGCGGTAGACCCGGAGCGCGCCCGGGTTGTTGAAGGCGACCAGCACATGCTCGGACGGGATGTCGGTCGCCATGTGGATGGGCCGCGAGGGCAGCGGGATCGGCGCCCCGTGGCAGGCCAGCGAGCCGGTGGCGGGATCGATGCGGAGCGCGCTGACATGGTGCCGGTCGCCGCCGGCGCCCATGCCGGAGGCGCCGTTGCTGGTGGCGGCATACAGGAAGCGCCCCGAGGCATGCGGCCAGACATACTGCACGTTCGCCGGCAGGCAGATGGTGCCGCGCCGGGTCAGCGTGGCGGCTTCGACGTCCACGTCGTACTGCGTCAGCTCCGGGCCCACGCTCGCATATAGGACTAATCCATTTTGGGCCAATCCGTTTGGGTTCGACATGTCGTTCAGCCCCCCTCTGTCAGCTCCTCTCTGGCAGCTCCCCTCTGTCAGCTCCCCTCTGTCATTTCCAGGGATCGACCAGGATCTTGGCGTGGCGTTCGGGGTTGGCCAGGTCGTCGAACGCGCCCTGCACCCCGGCGAGCCCGACCTGGCCGGTGATCAGCGGCGTCACGTCGATGCGGCCCTCGGCGATGTGGTGCAGGCTGGCGGCGAATTCCTCCGCCGTGTAGGCCAGCACGAACTGCACGTTGAGCTGCTTGACGATGCCGAAGAACGGCTCGAACCGATCCGTCTCCATGCAGACGCCGACCACGACGACGCGCGCACCGGCGGGCGCACCTTCCAGCACGTTCTGGATCATGCCGGGCACGCCGACGCATTCGAAGATCACGCCGGGGCGCATCTTCGGCCCGACGCCGAACAGTTGCGCGAAGCGGCTGGGGTCGTGGCCGGCGGGTGTCGCCGCGTCCTGCCAGGTTTTGTACGGCGACGCCTCGGCCGGATCGACCACGATGTCCGCGCCCATCCGCAGCGCCAGCGCGCGCCGCGCGGGTGAGAAATCGGCGGCGATGATGGGATGCACCCGCTTCACCTTCAGGCTCGCGATCACCGCCAGGCCCACCGGGCCGCAGCCGATCACCAGCGGCACGTCCTCGGCGGCCAGGCGGGCGTGCTGCACGGCGTGCCAGCCGACCGCGATCGGCTCGGTCAGCGCGGCCTGCGCGGCGGGCAGGCCGTTCGGCACCTCCAGCAGCAGCCGGTCGGCCAGCGGCATGTACTGGGCGAAGCCGCCGGCGATGTCGTTGGAATAGCCGATGCCCTGCACGGTGTTGCCGGCCAGCGTCATCGGCATGGAGACGACCAGCGCCCCGGGCCTGAGGCGCTTGGGCGTGCCCGGGCCGTGCTCCACCACCTCGCAGCAGAACTCATGGCCGAACACCACGTCCCGCTTCGGGTCCAGCCCCCAGCGCCCGCCGGTGCGCCGGGCGAGATCGGCAAATTGCTGGATGTGTTTGGCGGCGTGCAGGTCCGAGCCGCAGATGCCGCAGCACAGCGTCTTCACCAGCACCTGGCCCTCGGCGGGCCTGGGATCGGCGACGTCGCCGACGACGATCTCGCCCTGTCGGTAGATGGCGGCACGCATGGCTTTTCCCCCCGGCTGGTTTGGCTCGCCTGTTTGGCTCGTGCCCTTGCTGGGCGGGCACGATCCTAACCGACCCCGATGCGTTGACCAGCCCGCCTGCCCTACCGGGCCTGCGGGCTCGGCACCAGCGGGCGCACCGAGGCGGCATGGTCGGGGATGTGCAGGAAGAAGGCGCAGACCAGCGAGGCCACCAGGCTGAGCAGCGCCAGGCCGAACAGGCCGCCGGCGTAGCTGCCGGTCGCGTCCTTCATCACCCCGACATACCAGGGCCCGAAGAAGCCGCCGAGATTGCCGATGGAGTTGATCCAGGCGATCGCCGCCGCCGCCCCGGTGCCGGTCAGGAACATCGGCGGCATGGCCCAGAACGGGCCCTTGGAGCCGTAGAAGCCCACCGCCGCAATCGACATGCCGACCAGCGCCCACCAGCTGCCCATCGCCAGCCCGGCGATGACCAGGCCGATCGTGGAGACCACGCAGGCGCCGAGCAGGTTCCAGCGCCGTTCGTTCATCCGGTCCGATATCCGGCCCCAGACCACCAGGGAGATGCCGCCGGCGATATAGGGGATCATGGTCAGCCAGCCGACCGTCATGTTGCTGAAGCTGCCCAGCGATTTGATGATCTGCGGAATGAAGATCAGCATGCCCAGGCTGGCGGTGACGATGCCGAGATAGTTCAGCGACAGCAGCAGCACCTTCGGGTCGAACATCGCCTGCCAGATGCTGAAGGTCTTGACCGCTTCCTTGGCGCGGCGTTCGGCCAGCAGCCGCGCGGCGAGCCAGATCCGTTCCTCCTGCGTGAGGAACTTCGCCTGTTCCGGCCGGTCGGTCAGCACGAACAGCGTGGCGACGCCGATGATCACGGTCGGGATCGCCTCGGCGATATACATGATCTGCCAGCCCTTCAGGCCGAACATCCCGTCCAGGCTCAGCAGCGCGGTGGAGACCGGCGCGCCCAGCGCCACCGCGATCGGCAGGCCGATCAGGAAGCCCGAGACGATGCGGGCATGGTGGTAGGACGGGAACCAGTAGGTGAAATACAGCACGATGCCCGGGAAGAACCCGGCCTCGGCGGCGCCGAGCAGGAAGCGGACGATGCCGTAGCTGGTCGGTCCCGTGACCATGGCGGTGATGCCGGCCAGGATGCCCCAGGTGATCATGATGCGCGCGATCCACAGCCGCGCGCCCACCTTTTCCATGACAACGTTGCTGGGCACCTCGAAGATGAAGTAGCCCCAGTAGAACGTGCCGGTGGCGAAACCGAATGCGGTGGCGGTCATGTCCAGGTCGCCGCGCATCGTCAGCCCGGCGAAGCTGACATTGATCCGGTCGATATAGGCCAGGAAATAGCTCAGTACCGCAAACGGCAGCAGGCGCATGTAGATCTTGCGCATGGCCGATTTTTCGAGGGCCTCGTCCATCCATTCCTCCCTGTATAGCCGGGCGATTTCGCCCCGTTCCGGTTCGGCGGTGCCGTTTTTTCGTGTTGTCGATTCGCAACCATCGCCGAACGCCCGCGTCCGCCGTCATCGGCGGCGGTTCGCTGGCGCGTCGGCGAGCCTGTACCGGCGGATGGAACGATTGCAAACGGAATCCGCAAGATGACGAAAAGCTAAGCCTTTGCCCCCTTGGCCCCGCCGCTCCCTTTGCGCAGGCGCCGCCATCCCCTACATATCGGGGATGATCCCGCTCTCCGTCCTCGACCTCTCCCCGGTTCCCGAAGGCAGCGACGCCGGCCAGGCGCTGCGCAACTCGCTCGACCTGGCCCGGCACGTGGAAACATGGGGGTACCGGCGCTACTGGATGGCCGAGCACCACAACATGCCCGGCATCGCCAGCGCCGCCACCGCGGTCGCGCTGGCCCATATCGCCGCGGGAACGCAGAGCATCCGCGTCGGCGCCGGCGGCATCATGCTGCCCAATCACGCGCCGCTGCTGATCGCCGAGCAGTTCGGCACCCTGGCGGCGCTGCATCCCGGGCGCATCGACCTCGGCCTCGGCCGCGCGCCGGGCTCCGACCAGATCACCGCGCGGGCGATGCGGCGCAACCTGGATGCCGACGCCAACCGCTTTCCGCAGGACGTGGTAGAGCTGCTGAACTATTTCCGCCCGGCGGCACCGGGCCAGCCGGTGCAGGCCGTGCCCGGCGCCGGCCTGGAGGTCCCGGTATGGATCCTGGGATCGAGCACCTTCGGCGCCCAGCTCGCCGCCGCGCTGGGGCTGCCCTATGCCTTCGCCTCGCATTTCGCCCCCGACAGCATGATGGAGGCGATGGCGGTCTATCGCGCGACCTTCAAGCCCTCGGCGCAGCAGGCAACGCCCTATGTCATGCTCGGCGTCAACGTGTTCGCGGCCGATACGGATGCGGAGGCGCGGCGGCTGTTCTCCTCGCTGCAGCAGGCCTTCGTGAACCTGCGCAGCGGGCGCCCCGGCAAGCTGCCGCCGCCGGTGGAGGATCTGGACGGGCGGCTCGATCCGCGGGCGCGGATGATGCTGGAACATTCGCTGGCCTGCTCCATCGTCGGTTCGCCGGAAACCATCCGCCGCGGGCTCGATGAATTCATCGCCCGCACCGGGGCCGACGAGCTGATGGTCACGGCGCAGATCTTCGACCACCGGGCGCGGCTGCGTTCCTATGAGATCCTGGCCGAAGTGCGGGAAATGACCGCGGGATCGTCCGACGCCCGGGAGATCCGGGCGGATGAAACTATACGCTGAGATAGTCGCGGATGCGGCCATAGGCGATCCGCGCCGCCACGGCGGTCTTCCACAGGCCGTGGAACGGGATCTCCTTCAGGTCGGTGATCGGCATGTCGATATCGGCCGCCTGGCCGCCCAGCACCCGCCTGGCCAGCTGCGGTCCCATCGCGCTCGACATCGCCACGCCGCGGCCGTTATAGCCGAGACAGACCAGGACACCCTCGGCCGGCTCGTGGATATGCGGATAATGGTCGGTGGTGACCGCGAGCTGGCCGTTCCAGCCATGCGTCCACCGGAAGGGGCGCAATTGCGGCCACAGGCGCTGGGCATAGCGCACCAGGAACGCCATCTGGCCGGGATCGCTGGCATCGCTCTGCCGGCAGCGCCCGCCCATCAGCAGCCGGTTGCCGCGGTCCAGCCGGTAATACACGGTCACCTTGCCGATTTCGTAGACCGACGAACCCATCGGCATCACCGAGCGCGCGACATCTTCGGGCAAGGGTTCGGTGGCGACGATGCCGCTATAAACCGGCACCAGCGTCCGGCGCAGGCCGTGCCATAACCCGTCCGTATAGCCGTTGGTGGCCAGCACCAGTTTTTCCGCCTGCAGCGTGCCGGTGGGGGTCTTCACCGCCCAGCCGCCGTTGCGGCGCGACACCGACAGCGCCGGGGAACTGCCATGCACCCGCGCGCCTGCCTGCGCCGCCGCCTGCGCCAGGCCGCGCGCATAGCCGAGCGGGTTCAGATGCCCGCCGCGGGGATCGAGCAGCGCGGCCACATAGCGCTCCGCCCCGGTGCCGGCGCGCAGCGCGGGCGCGTCCAGCAACTGCACCGGCATGCCGCGCCGCGCGCCCTGCTCGAAGCTGGCGCGCACTTCCGTGGCGCTGGCCTGGTTGTAGGCGGCCCGCAGCGTGCCGGTCTGCGACGCCTCGCAGGTGATCTGGTGGCGGGCGATCAGGTTGAACACGACATCCGGCGCGCCCCAGGACATCGCCACCATGCGCCGGCCGAGTTCCGGACCGAAATCCGCCTCGACCTGATCGGGATCGTGCTTCAGGCCGGGATTGACCTGCCCGCCATTGCGCCCCGAGGCGCCCCAGCCCGGCTCCTGCGCTTCCAGCACCGTCACGTCGACGCCCTGCTCGGCCAGATGCAGCGCGGTGGACAGGCCGGTGAAGCCGCCGCCGATGACCGCGACCGATACGCTCCGGTCGCCATCCAGCGGCGGCGTGTCGATCGGCGGGCGCGCGGTGTCGGCATACAGGCTGGGCGGAAGCGGCAATCTTGCGTGCACGGTCGATCTCGCTGCGTCGGAAAAACCTGTTGGTCCGGTGGCGAAAGCCTAGCCCCTAACTCACGGACGGCGCAATTTTGTTCTAGCCGAGACATGATTCCTTAGGCGATACTGTCATGCTGCAGGGGTCAAAAGGGAAAAACGATGCGTCAAGCGCTCCGCCTATGCCTCGCCGCCGCCGGGCTGTTCACGTGCGCTGCCTCCGCCTCCGCCCAACAGGTCATTACCTTCGCCTCCTTCGGCGGCGCCTATCAGGCGGCGCAGCGCAAGGCGCTGCTGGACCCGATCCAGAAGCAACTCAACATCGTCATCAAGGAAGACACGCTGACCGGGCTGGCCGATGTGCGCGCGCAGGTGCGCGCCAACGCGGTCAAATGGGATGTCGCCGATCTCGGCGGGGCGAGTTGCGCGCGCGGCACCGTGGAAGGATTGTTCGAGCCGCTCGATTATTCCGTGATCAAGACCGACGGCATCAGCCCGAAGATGGTCCACAAGGATTGGATCGGGGTGATCTATTATTCCACCGTCATCGCCTGGAACACCGAGAAATTCGGCGCCAACGGGCCGCAAAGCTGGGCCGATGTCTGGGACGTGAAGAAATTCCCGGGCACGCGGTCCTTCTCGCGCGGGGCCAGCGAAACGATGGAGATCGCGCTGATGGCCGATGGCGTGGCGCCGGACAAGCTGTATCCGCTGGATGTCGACCGGGCGATGAAGAGCCTGGAGAAGATCAAGCCGAACGTGGTCGCCTGGTGGGCCTCGGGGGCGCAGTCGGCGCAGCTGCTGAAGGATGGCGAGGCCGATATCGTGGCGATCTGGAACGGCCGCGCGGGGGCGGCGATCAAGGACGGCGCCAAGGCCGCCACCACCTATAACCAGGGCATACTGAACGCCGACTGCCTGGTGATCCCGAAAGGCGCCAAGAACGCCGAGCTGGCGCAGAAGGTGATCGCGCTGATGGTATCGCCCGAGCTGCAGGCGGACATCCCCAAATACATCGATTACGGTCCGATCAATTCGACGGCGTTCGAGACCGGCAAGATCACGCCGGAGGAGGCGGAGCGCATCAACTCCTCCCCCAGGAACGCCGCGCGCCAGACGGTGATCAGCTTCGATTACTGGACCGACAACCTGGCCAAGCTGACCGAGACGATGGACGCGTTCCTGCAGCGCTGAGCATGGCCGGCGCGCCACGCACCGCGCTGCCCATTACCGTACGCGGCCTGACCAAGCGCTATGGCCGCGCGGCGGCGCTGGAGGCGATCGACCTTGATATCGTCAGCGGCGAGTTCCTGACCCTGCTCGGGCCGTCGGGCTCGGGCAAGACAACGCTGCTGATGATCCTGGCCGGCTTCACCCGGCCGGATGCCGGCAGCCTGCGCTTCGGCGAGCAGGAAATGATCCGCACCCCGCCGCACCGGCGCAATCTCGGCGTGGTGTTCCAGAGCTACGCGCTGTTCCCGCATATGGATGTGGCGGGGAATGTCGGCTTCCCGCTCGATCTGCGCGGCATGGCGAAGGCGGAGCGAAGTCGGCGCGTGCGCGACGCGCTGGAGCTGGTGCAGCTTGGCGAACTCGGGGACCGGCGGATCGACCAGCTTTCCGGCGGCCAGCGCCAGCGCGTCGCCCTGGCCCGGGCGATCGTGTTCGAGCCGGGCATCCTGCTGATGGACGAGCCGCTGTCGGCGTTGGACAAGAAGCTGCGCGAGCAGATGCAGATCGAGCTGCGGCGGCTGCATGCGCGTCTCGGCATGACCGTGATCTACGTCACCCACGATCAGCGCGAGGCGCTGACGCTGTCGGACCGCATCGCCGTGATCGACCGCGGGCGCATCCAGCAGATCGACACGCCGCGGCGGCTGTACGAGGCGCCGGCGAGTTTCTTCGTGGCCGATTTCATCGGCGACAGCACGTTCCTGCCGGTGACCGTCGCCGGCGGCGTGGCGCGCTGGCGGGACCGGCCGCTCGCCCTCCCCGGCCCGCCCGGCGAGGACGGGCGGTACCTGCTGGTCATCCGGCCGGAAAAACTCGCCATCATCGGGCCGGGCGCCATGATCGAGCGCAGCAACCGCATCGACGCGGTGGTCGATGACATCGTCTACCAGGGCGACAGCCTGCGCATCGATCTGCGCCTGGCCGATGGCGGCGCCGTCACGCTGCAGGAGCCGGCGCGGGCGGCGCGCATCGCCTGCCTGCCCGCGCGCGGGGAAGCCGTCGCCCTAGTGCTGGACCAAGCGGACACGCTGCTGGTGCCGGCGCCATGACGACGGAGACAGCCGGATTGCAGGTGGCGGAACTGCAGCAGGATGCCCGGCGGGAACGCAGGATCCTGGCGGGCCTGACCGGCCCGGCCTTCCTGATCCTGGGCGGGCTGCTGTTCCTTCCCGCCGGCTGGCTGTTCTGGCTGTCCTTCTATGACGAGACCGGGCTCAGCCTGGCCAATTACGCCCGCATGGTCATCGAGCCCGCCTACCTCGCGACCTTCGAGGTGACGCTGGAACTCAGCCTGCTGGTGACGCTGCTGGCGGTGCTGCTGGGCTACCCGCTGGCCTACATGATCGCGCTGCTGCCGCGCCGGGCGGCGACGATCTGCCTGACGCTGGTGCTGGTGCCGTTCTGGACCGCGCTGCTGGTGCGCACCTATGCCTGGCTGGTGCTGCTGCAGCGGCGCGGCATCGTCAACACGCTGCTGGAGAAATGGGGCCTGATCGATCAGCCGCTGGCGCTGGTGCATAATTTCACCGGCACGGCGATCGGCATGCTGCACATCATGATCCCGTTCCTGGTGCTGCCGGTCTACGCCAATATGCGCGCGCTCGACCGCGACATGATGCGCGCCGCCGCCAGCCTGGGCGCCAGTCCGGCGCGCGCGTTCTGGCGGGTTTTCCTGCCGCTGACCTTTCCCGGACTGACGGCGGGAACGGTGATGGTGTTCGTGATCTGCCTGGGCTTCTACGTCACGCCGCAATTCCTCGGCGGCGGGCGGGTCACCACCGTGTCGATGAAGATCCAGCAGAACGTGACCACCTATGTCGACTGGGGGGCGGCCAGCGCGCTGGGCGTGGTGCTGTTCGCGATGACCATGGGGATCTTCTGGCTGACCAGCCGATTGCTGCCGCTGCGCGCGCTGACCGGGGACGGCCCGCATTGAACGGGAGCGATCACGTCCCCGCCGGCCGCCGCGTCTGGCTGTTCGCCCTCGGCGCGCTGGTGCTGGGTTTCCTCGTGCTGCCGGTGCTGATCGTCATTCCCGTGTCGTTCTCCAATTCCACCTTCCTGGAATTCCCGCCCCGCGCCTATTCGCTGCGCTGGTACCGGAGCTTCCTCGGCTCGGTGGAATGGCGCGACGCGGCGTGGCTGAGCGTGAAGATCGCGGTGCTGACGACGCTGGTGGCGACGCCCGCAGGCGTCGCCGCCGCGTACGGCCTGCATCTGGGCGGGTTTCGCTGGGGCAATGTGTTCCGCCTGCTGGTGATCGCGCCGCTGCTGGTGCCGGCGATCCTGACCGCCATCGGCATCTTCTACCTCTATGCGCTGCTCGGCTTGAACAACACGGTGCCGGGCCTGGTGCTGGCGCATGCGATGCTGGCGCTGCCCTTCGTGGTGCTGAGCGTCGGCGCCGGGCTGCGCAGCTACGACATGGCGCAGGAACGCGCGGCGCGCAGCCTGGGCGCGCCGTGGCTGCGCGCGTTCTGGTCGGTCACGCTGCCGCAGATCCGCCTGTCCGTGGTGTCCGGCGCGCTGCTGGCGTTCATCTCGTCCTTCGACGAGGTCATCGTGTCGTATTTCATTTCCGGCGGCGAGATGTCGACGCTGCCGCGCCGCATGTACAACGCGCTGCGCGATCAGATCGAGCCGACCATCGCCGCGATCTCGACCATCCTGATCGTGTTGGCGGTGGCGACGGTCGCGGCGCTGGAATTGCTGCGCGCGCGCCAGCGGTGACAGGTTTGCCCAGGTTTAGCCGCAGTCGCAACCCGGCGTGGCGCCCTGCAGTTCGCGGGTGATGTGATGGTCGATCCACTCCGCCACCAGTCGGCGCGCCTCGTTCAGCGAGGCTTCGGGGTGGTGGATGCGGTACAGCGTGGTGCAGGCCGTGTAGGCGGCCATGTCGTCGGTGCCGAGCTGGCGGAGGTCACGATACGCCGTGACCACCGCACGCTCGCAGTTGCGGGCTATCTGGCTGAAATCGTCCCGCCCCGAAACCTGACCCATCGCGATCTTGCTCCCAGTTGCGAATAACTCGCAATTGAATGTTCACAATACGGTCGGGCGTCAGGCTCCGCAAGCCCTATCCTGTCAACCCGCGGCGACGATTTCCGCGAGGGCCCGGCCGACATCCGCGGTGCCGGCCTGCCCGCCCATGTCGCGGGTGCGCGGGCCGCTTTCCTTCAGCAGCGTTTCGATCGCGCCGACGATCGCCGCACCCGCCGCGGTTTCGCCGAGATGATCGAGCATCATCGCCGCCGACCAGATCTGGCCGATCGGGTTGCAGATATGCTTGCCGGCGATATCCGGGGCCGAGCCGTGCACCGGCTCGAACATCGAGGGGTAGGTGCCTTCGGGGTTGATGTTGGCGGAGGCGGCGATGCCGATCGAGCCGGCGACCGCGGGGCCGAGATCGGAGAGGATGTCGCCGAACAAATTGGAGCCGACCACCACGTCGAACCAGTCCGGGTGCTGCACGAAATGCGCGCAGAGGATGTCGATATGGTACTGGTCGGTGCGGATTTCGGGGTAGTTCCTGCCCATCTCGGCGAAGCGCTCGTCCCAGTACGGCATGGTGTGGATGATGCCGTTGGATTTGGTGGCCGAGGTCAGGTGCTTCTTCGGCCGCGTCATCGCCAGTTCGTAGGCGAATTTCAGGATGCGGTCGGTGCCCACGCGGGTGAACACCGATTGCTGGCTGACGAATTCGCGGTCCGTGCCCTCGAACATCCGTCCGCCGACCGAGGAGTATTCGCCCTCGGTATTCTCCCGCACCACGTAGAAATCGATATCGGCCTCGGTGCGGTTGGCGAGCGGCGTGCGCACGCCGGGCATCAGCTTGCAGGGGCGCAGGTTCACGTACTGGTCGAAGCCGCGGCGCAGCGGGATCAGCAGGCCCCAGAGCGAGACATGGTCCGGCACACCGGGAAAGCCCACGGCGCCGAGCAGGATGCTGTCCGCCTCGGCGACCTTCTCCATGCCGTCCGCGGGCATCATGGCGCCGGTCTTCTTGTAGGTCTCGCAGGACCAGTCGTACTCGTCGAGTTTCAGCGAGAAGCCGAATTTGCGCGACGCGGCATCGAGCACGCGCAGCGATTCCGGCACGGTTTCCTTGCCGATGCCGTCGCCGGGGATGACCGCGATGCGATAGGTCTTGCTCATGTCCGCTCCTCCTTGGATGGCGCCAAGGTGCCGTTGGGCGGCGGAGGACGCAAGCCGGATGGCAAGGGGGAGATTGCCAGGCCGGCCGGCCGGCGGCAGGATACTGGAGAGTATACAAAACAACTCCGGAGTTCGGATATGGACGTGGGCCTGATGATGATCTTCTCCAGCTATGGCTGGGAGAATGTCTCCGACCGGCAGGTATGGGACGAGGATATCCGCCTGGCGCTGCAGGCGCCGGGGCTCGGGTTCGATGCGCTGTGGTCGGCCGAGCACCATTTCTTCGATTACTCGTTCTGCCCGGATAATATTCAGCTCATGACCTATCTGACGGCCAAGTGCCCGGACATCGATGTCGGCACCGCCGCGGTGATCCTGCCCTGGCACGACCCGCTGCGGGTTGCCGAGCAGGCCGTCGTGCTGGACATGCTGGCCAACGGGCGGTTCCGCTTCGGCATGGGCCGTGGCCTGGCGCGGCGGGAGTTCAGCGCCTTCCGCGGCACCATGAACGAAAGCCGGGAACGGTTCGACGAAGCGGCGCCGATGATCGTGGAGGCGCTGCGTAGCGGCTGGATGGAAGGCAACGGCAAGCATTATCCGCAGCCGCGTATCGAGCTGCGGCCACGGCCGGAGCGCAGCTTCGACGGGCGCATCTATGCCGTGGCGTCGAGCGAGGATTCGGTGAACAGCGCCGCCAAACTCGGCGCGCACATGGTGATGTTCTCCGACCGGCCCTGGCCGATGCGGCTGCCGGCGATCGAGCAGAACCGGGCGCTGCAGCGGCAATATCATGGCCGCGAGGCACCGACGATGATGATCACCGATTTCTGCATCTGCGCGCCGACGCTGGATCGTGCCGAGGAACTGGCGCGCAAGCACATGGGCAAGTTCGTGGAGAGCAACTTCCACCACTACGAATTGCTGGGCGAGCACTTCAAGGCGGTGAAGGGCTATGACGCCTATGCGCAGAAGGCGGAAATCGCCCGCAAGGGCGGGCTGGAAGGCGCGGTGGAAGGTTTCATGAAGGCCGCGATCTGGGGCACGCCGGACCGCGTGCTGCGCGAGTTGGAGGCAAGGCGCGAACTGATCGGCGATTTCGAGCTGAATGCCTCGTTCCGCTTCGGCGGCATCGGCTATCAGGATGCGGAGACCTCGCTGCATCTGTTCGCCAGGGAAGTGCTGCCGGTGCTGCAGAGCTGGAAGAACAAGGGGGCGAAGAACGGAGCGGCGCCGGCGAAAGCGGCCGAGTAGGCGTTCAGCGGACGACGGCCGACGCCGGACGGAGAGTTCATCAGGCTCCGCCCGGCGTTGGCTTGAAAGATGGCCTGGCAGGCCTATCCCCTGACGCCGCCCATGGTCAGGCCCGCCACCATGTAGCGGCGCAAGGCGTAGTAGATCGCGATCGGCGGCAGCGCATACACGATGGCGGCCGCCATCATGTAGTTCCACGGCGCCTCGTCGCTGTCGAAGAACTGGTCCAGGGCCACCGCCACGGTCATGCTCCGCGTCGAGGAGAGCAGCAGGAACTGGTACAGATACTCGTTCCAGGCCACCAGCAGCGCGTAGGTACCCACCGCCGCCAGCGCCGGTGCCATCAATGGCAGATAGATGCGGACATACACCTGGACCGGGGACGCGCCATCGACCCGCGCGGCGTCATCGAGTTCCAGCGGGATCAGCCTGGCGTGTTGCTGGAAGATCAGGATCGCATAGGGGGTGGCAAACATCACCTGCGCCGCGATGACGGCCCAGAGGCTGTCGGACAGCCCATATCGATGCGCCACGTGGACAAACGGGATCGCCAGGAACGATGCCGGGAGCACGTAGGTAAGCAGCGCGGCATTGCCGAGCAGCCAGGCCCTGCGCAAGCGCATGCGGCCCAGCGCGAAGCTGGCAAGCGAGCCGATGGCCACGGTCAGGACCATCGTGGCGAGACCGATGAACATACTGTTGGCGAACTGGTGCCAGAAATGCTCGAGATACCAGTAGTCCTCGGTCCAGATCACGCGAAAGCTCTCGAACGAGGGGTCCGGCGGCCAGATATTGCCGGCGTACTCGTCGGCATCCTCGTCCAGCGCGATCAGCACCATGTTGTAGACCGGCAGGAGCGTCCAGATCACCAGCACGACACCCAGCATCGCCGAGCCCACGCGGTGAAGCCGCCGGCGCTGCCGGTTGCGCGGCCCATGGCGCGACGATCCGGAGGTCAAAGCGAGGCTCACAGCTGCACCTGCGCGACATGGACCCGGCGCATCAGCAGGATCACCAGCGGGATCAGCAGCGGCAGGGCCGACATCAGCGCCGCCACACCGAGCGGCGGATTGGAGAAGGTAAAGGCCGCGCGGATCCCGAGCGTGGCCAGCACTTCCGTGGACAAGGCCGGCGCGCCGCCGGAGACGAAATACACGGTGGTGAAGTCGCCGATCGTCCAGAGCGTGGAGAGCATTGTGCAAATCAGATAGAGATTGGCCAGCAGCGGGAAGGTTACATGCACGAAGCGCTGGACGCCGGTGGCGCCGTCCACGTCGGCCGCGTCATGGATGTCTTGCGGAACCGCCATCCGGCCTGCCACGAAGATCAGGGTCCAGAACGGCATCCATTTCCAGATGCTGGCGGTTATGTTCGCCCCCAGGGCGAGCCAGTACGAGTTGAGCCAGATCGGACCGTCGATGCCGAACAGCTGGGACAACAGGCTGTTGAGAAATCCGAACTGGCCGACCAGCATCCAATGGACGGCCAGGAAGGCGGGGACCGCCGGCAGCGCCCAGGGCAGCATGAAGAGCACCAGCAGGGCCTTGATCCAGCGGCTCCGGCTCATGAAGTAGCCGGACAGCAGAAGTGCGGCGAACATCATCACGTTCACGCCGATGCCGACGAACAGCAGAGTATTGACGAGTGTCTGGAAGTAGAGCGGATCGGCGGCCAGGTCGGCGTACAGTGCCGGCCTGCTGCCCATCCAGAGCCCGTACGCCACCGGATAGGTGACGAAGGCGAGAAACACCGCGAGATAGGGCACCAGGAACGCGATCGCCCAGGCGTGGTCGGAGCCCTGCAGGCCGCCGGGCCAGCGCGGGCGCCAGGACCGATGGACCGCTGCGGACCGGCCGACGGCCAGGATCTGCTGCGTGCTGCTCATGCCACCAGCCCAGGCGCGGGAGGCGTGCGTCTCAGCCCTTGACGCCGCCCATGGTCAGGCCCGCCGCCATGTAGCGGCGGAAGCCGTAATACATCAGGATCGGCGGCAGCGCGTACAGGATGGCGGTGGCCATCATGAAGTTCCACGGCGATTCGTCGCTGTTGAGGAACTGCGCCAGTGCGACCGCCACGGTCATGCTCTCCGGCGTCGACAGCATCAGGAAATTGTACAGGTACTCGTTCCACGCCAGCAGCAGGGCATAGGTTCCAACCGCAACCAGTGCCGGCGCCATCAGGGGCAGATAGATCCGGACATAGATCTGCAGCGGGTTGGCGCCATCGATGCGCGCGGACTCGTCGAGCTCGATCGGGATCGATTGGCCGTACTGCGAGAAGATGAAGATCGCATACGGGGTGGCGAAGGTCGTGATCGCCGCGATCACCGCCCAGAGGTGGTTGGTCAGTCCGTAGATCTGCATGATCCGATAGAACGGGATCGCCAGGAACGATGCCGGGATCACATAGGTCATCAGCGCCGCGTTGCTCAGCAGCCAGCCGTTGCGCAGATGCATCCGTCCGATCGTGAAACTGGCCAGCGAGCCGATCAGCAAGGTCAGGAACATCGTCATCAGGCCGACGAAGAAGCTGTTGGCGAACTGGTGCCAGAAATGCTCGAGATACCAGAAATCCTGGGTCACCACGACGCGGAAGCTCTCGAGCGTCGGGCTCTCCGGCCAGATCGCGCCGCTGAACACGCCCTCATGGCTGTCGAGCGCGATCACCACCATGTTGTAGATCGGCGTGACCGACCAGACGATCAGCGCGAGGCAAAGGGCCACCGACAGCGCCTCGACCAGGTAGCGCCGCAGCCGGTAATGCGCCCGGGACTTGCGGCGGGTGGCGGCCCGTGGGGCGCCGCCATGTTCGGCGGCAGCGGTTTCGCCGACACGACAGGTGGCGCTCACAACTGCACCTCCTTCAAACGGAGCTTGCGCATCAGGACGATGACAAGCGGGATCAGCACCGGCAGGGCGGTCATCACCGCCGCCACCCCGAGGCGGGGCAGCGCGTTGGTGAACGCATAGCGGATGCCGAGCGTGGCCAGCACCTCGGTGGACATCGCCGGGCCGCCGCCGGAGACGAAATAGGTCGCGTTGAAGTCGCCGAGGGCGAAGACGGTGTCGAGCAGCACGCAGACGAGATACAAATTCGCCATCAGCGGCAGGGTCACATGCACGAAGCGGCGAAGGCCGGTCGCGCCATCCACCTCGGCGGCCTCGTACAGCTCCTGCGGGACCGCCATCCGCCCGGCCAGCAGGATCACCGTCCAGAACGGCAGATTCTTCCAGATATAGGCGGCGATATTGCATGCCAGCCCGGTCGAGCGCTCATTCAGGTAGACCGGCCCGTCGATGCCGAACAGCAGGTACAGGACATTGTTGAGCATGCCCCACTGGCCGTTCAGGAACCAGTGGATCGACATATAGGCCGGCAGCGCCGGGGTCGCCCAGGGCAGGATGTAGATCACCAGCAGCGCCTTGATCCACCAGCGCTTGCGCATGAAGAAGCCCGACAGCAGGAAGGCCAGGACCATCTTCACGTTCACGCCGATGCCGACGTACAGCAGCGTGTTGACCACGGCCGTCATGTAGCGCGGATCGGCAAACAGCTGGGTGTAGAGCGCCGGCTGGCTGCCCATCCACAGCCCGTAGCAGATCGGATAGAGCACGAAGGCGAAGAACACGAAGGCGTAGGGCAAGGCGAAGGCGATCGCCCAGATGTATTCGGAATCCCGCAGGCCGCCGGTGCCAGCCGCGCCGGAGGAGACGGGCGGGGGCGAGGGCCCGGCCGGCCGGAAGTGCCTGCTCCGTTACGCTCATGCTCGCCTCGCCAGGTTACCCGCCCGGGTTATCCGTCCGGTTATCCGAATGTGTATTTCGCGAAGATCGCCTCGGCCCGCTTGAACGCCTTGTCGATGGCCGCGGTCGGCGTCATGCCGTTCTTGATGACATCGGCATGGGCCTGGCCCCAGATCTGCTCGGCGCTGACCTGGCCCCAGGCGGGCGTGAACCCCTCATAGACGGCGGTGGTCGGCTCCAGCACCGCTTCGCGCACATAGGGCGGGCGGTGCGGGTCCGCGGGATCGAGCCACCACGGGTCGTCCTTCACGACCTGCGGTATCGCCGGCACCCACCGGCCGAGGCCGGCCTTGAGGTTGTCGTTCATCACCTTTGGTTGCATCCAGAACTTCATGAAGTCCTTGGCGACCTCGGCGTTCGCCGCCCCCTTCGGGATGAAGCCGCCGCCGGCGCCGACCTGGCAGGGGATCGGCTGGCCGTCATTGCCGTGCGGCATTCCCATTGTCACCATCTGTTCCATGTAGGCCTTGGTGTCCTTGATCATGGCCAGCTCGGTCGACAGCGTGCCGTCGAAATCCATCAGGAACAGCTTTTCGTGGAAGCCGTTGTTGTCGTCGGCGTCGTTCCAGCTCAGCGCCTCCGGCGGCACGTAGCCGTCCTTGTAGGCGTTGGTCATCCAGGTGCACGCCTTGATCGCCGCCTCGCGGACCTGCGGATCGTCGGTGTGCAGCTTGCCGTCGGGCGTCACGAAATTCCGCCCGCCATTGGCGATCACGAAATGCGTGAACACGTTGTTGCCGTCGTTCGGTCCGACCGTGGTGATCTGCAGGCCGAGGGCATAGATCTTGCGCATCCCCTTGGCACGCAATTCCTTCTGCGCCGGCTTGAAGAAGTCCCAGAAAGCGTCCCAGGTATTCGGGGCGTCCGACAGCTTCAGGCCGGCCTTCTCGACCAGGTCGCCCCAGATATGGAACGGGGTGGCGCCCTGCTTGATCGGACAAAGATAGTAGCTGCGCTTTTTCGTGCTTTGGTTGTAGAAGGTGGAGCACAGCTTGGCGGTATCGCTGAGCTGGGATTCGTAGGCGGACACGACGTCGCTGACGTCCATCAGCTTATCGTCCCAGGCGTTCTGCGGCAGGATCGACTGCGGCGCGTCCATGAACACCAGGTCCGGGACGTCGCCGCTGGTCAGCGCGGAGATGGTCTTCTGGTTCTGCGCCATGAACGGCATGATGCTGTAGTCGAGGGTGTTGCCGCTGGCCTTCATGTAGGCCTCGGCCGTCGCCTTGAAGGCTGCGTCCTCCGCCGGCACGAAGCCCTGGTTCATCCAGACGACCGCCGTTTTGGCCGCGGCCCTGGCGATATAGGGCCGCGACAGGGCACAGGTCGCCGCCAGACCCGCGGATCCCGCCAACACCAGACGCCGGCTCATGCTGTTCATGGCCGTGCTCCTTCCCTTTCCGGCCGGTCGCGCCTGCGCCGGCTCTTTTTAGCAAAAAGCCTTTTTTATTGCGCGCATTCTACGGTGTCTTATGGAGTTGGGTCAAACATTTCCTACGATTTCTGAGGTGCTACTGCTTCCCGACTGAATCGTTACAAAACACGTCGATTGCGGGCCGGCACGGCCGCCAGCCAGGCTCCCGCAATGGGGCTCCCCAACGGGGCTCCCTTGCATCCGCCGGATCGGGACGGCTAGGAGATGCGGGACCGATCACGAGGACAAGACCATGGCCAAGCAGCCAACCACATCGCACATGACCGAATGGGACCGCGACGCCGCGCTGACGACCGCGCGCATCCTGCTGGAGATCGAGGCGGTGAATTTCCGCCCGAGCGAGCCCTACACCTTCACCGCCGGGTGGAAGTCGCCGGTCTATATCGATTGCCGTCGCATCATCTATTTCCCGCAGGCGCGCAAGAAGATCTGCGACCTCGCGGTGGAGAAGATCCAGCGCCATATCGGCTACGAGACCGTCGAGACCGTGTGCGGCGGCGAGACGGCGGGCATTCCCTTCGCCGCCTGGATCGCCGAGCGGCTGTCGGCGCCGATGTCCTATGTGCGCAAGAAACCCAAGGGCTTCGGCGCCAATGCGCTGATCGAGGGCGATGTGCCGCTCGGCAAGCGCACCCTGCTGGTGGAGGACCTGACCACCGACGGCGGATCGAAGATCAAGTTCGCGCAGTCGCTGCGCAACGCCGGCGCGATCGTCAACCATACCTTCGTGGTGTTCTATTACGGCGTGTTCCCCGGCAGCTTCGAGACGCTGGCGAACATGGACATCCATCTGCACCATCTCTGCACCTGGTGGGACGTGCTGGAGGCCTGCCGCGACAAGCCGTATTTCTCCGACGCCGATCTGGCCGAGGTGCGGAAGTTCCTGGAGAACCCGGTCGCCTGGTCGGGCGCGCATGGCGGCGTGGCCAGCGCCGAGGAAGCCGCCGCGCGGCGCGTGACGGCGGAGGCGTAAAGGAAAAACTTATCCGAGCGCTGTAATGCCCCCGGGTGTATTGCGTCCCTGCCAGCACGCAATAACGCCGCCACACACAAGCGGGCGGCCCGGAACCGGGGGGGAGTGCCGTGCTCATCCATGACGTCGTGACGCTGCTGACGATCGCCCTCGCCGTGGCGATCGTCGCGCTCTACATCCGCGACAAGAAGCAGACCAACCACACCATCCTGCGCAACTACCCGGTCATCGGCCATTTCCGCTACTTCGCGGAGACCTGGGGCGAGTACATGCGCCAGTACCATTATCTGCCGGACTGGGCGGAACGGCCGTTCAACCGGCTGGACCGGTCCTGGGTCTACCGCTCGGCCAAGGGCGTCTCGAATCTGGTCAGCTTCGGCAGCGAGAACGTGCCGAGCTTCGTGTTCCGCAACGCCCCCTTCCCGGTGCTGGACATGGAGAAGCGCCCCTATCCCGGCAAGCAGATCGGCGTCAGCGAGGGGCCGGGCGCCTGCGCGAACCCGTATTTCGCCCGGACGTTCTTCAATATCAGCGGCATGAGCTATGGCGCGCTGAGCCCCGCGGCGGTCAGCGCGCTTTCGAAGGGGGCGAAGCTGGCCGGGGTGTGGATGGCCACCGGCGAGGGCGGGCTGGCGCCGCAGCATCTGGCCGGCGGGGCGGATATCGTCATGCAGATGGGCACCGCCAAATACGGCGTGCGCGACGAGCACGGCAATTTGTCGGAGGAGAAGCTCCGCGCCATCGCCGCGCATGAGCAGGTGCGCATGTTCGAGGTCAAGCTGGCGCAGGGCGCCAAACCCGGCAAGGGCGGCATACTGCCCGCCGCCAAGGTGACGGCGGAGATCGCCGCGATACGCGGCATCCCGATCGGCCAGGACAGCATCAGCCCCAACCGGCACACCGATATCGGCAGCATCCGCGAGCTCGGCCAGTTCGTGCACCGGGTGCGCAGGCTGGGCGGCAAGCCGGTGGGCGTGAAGGTGGTGGTCGGCGATCCCGCGTTCTTCGACGACTGGTTCACCGATTGCCTGGCCCATCCCGAGGGCTGTCCGGACTACATCCATGTCGATGGCGGCGAAGGCGGCACCGGGGCGGCGCCGGCGGCGCTGGCGGATTATGTCGGCCTGCCGATCACCCAGGCGCTGCCGCTGGTCGCGGCGGCGCGGGCGCGCCATGGGCTGGAGCAGCGCATCCGGCTGGTCGCCGCCGGCAAGCTGATCACGCCGGACAAGGTGGCCTGGGCGCTGTGCATGGGGGCGGATTTCGTCTCCTCCGCGCGCGGCTTCATGTTCAGCATCGGCTGCATCCAGGCGATGAAATGCGGCTCGGGCAAATGCCCGACCGGCGTCACCGCGTCCGACCCCAAGCTGATCGCCGGGCTCGACCCCACCGACAAGGCGGTGCGCGCCAGCCGCTACGCCAGGCGGGTGCAGGAGGAGGTGGAGATCATCGCCCATGCGTGCGGCCTGACCGACCCGTCCGGCTTCCAGCCGCATCACGTGACACAAATCGAGCGCGGCGTGGGCGGATTCCGTAACATGAGCGGGGATTAAGGTTCCCCTCCCCGCCCTTCGGCCCTAGACTTACCTCGCCCGCCGCGCCGCGTATCGAAGGCGCCCCTTCCCGCGAGAGGACCCCGCCATGACCCCGCCGCCCCCCGCCTCCTTCGGTGCCAATTCGGCCGCCGCGCGTGACATCGCCAACGTGATCCATCCGTACACCGATCTGAAGACCCACCAGGAGATCGGCCCGCTGGTGGTGACCAGCGGCAAGGGCGTGCGCGTGTTCGACGAGAACGGGCGCGACTACATCGAAAGCGTGGCCGGGCTGTGGTGCGCCTCGCTCGGCTTCGACAATGAGCGGCTGGTGCAGGCCGCCGCCGCGCAGATGCGCAAGCTGCCGTTCTACCACGCCTTCACCGCCAAATCGCACGAGCCGATGATCGACCTGGCGGAGATGCTGATCGCCCGCGCGCCGGTGCCGATGAGCAAGGTGTTCTTCGCCAATTCCGGCTCGGAAGCGAATGACAGCGCCGTCAAGATGGTCTGGTATTTCAACAACGCGCTCGGCCGTCCGGCCAAGAAGAAGATCATCGGCCGGTTGAAGGGCTATCACGGCATCACCATCGCCGCCGCCTCCATCACCGGCCTGCCGGCCAACCACCGGGCCTTCGACGTGCCGCTGCAGGGCTTCGTGCATACCATGACGCCGCATCACTACCACGGCGCCCAGGAGGGCGAGACCGAAGAGGCCTTCGCCACGCGCTGCGCCGATGAGCTGGAGAAGCTGATCCTGGCCGAGGGCCCCGACACGGTGGCGGCGATGTGGGCCGAGCCGGTGATGGGCGCGGGCGGCGTGATCGTTCCGCCGCGCGGCTATTTCGAGAAGATCCAGGCGGTGCTGCGCAAATACGACGTGCTGTTCGTCGCCGACGAGGTGATCTGCGGCTTCCACCGCACCGGCAACTACTGGGGCAGCCAGACCTTCGGCATGCAGCCGGACATCCTGGTCTGCGCCAAGGCGCTGTCCTCGTCCTATCTGCCGATCTCCGCGGTGATGGTGAACGACCGGGTGTTCCAGGGCCTGGTCACCCAGAGCCACGAAATCGGCACTTTCGGCCACGGCTTCACCTATTCCGGCCACCCGGTGCCGGCCGCGGTCGCGATCGAGACGCTGAAGATCTATGACGAGATCAACATCGGCGCGCATGTGCAGAGCGTCGGGCCGCATCTGCAGGATGAGCTGCGCCGGCGCTTCGCCGGGCATGAGCTGGTCGGCGAGGTGCGCGGCGTCGGGCTGATGGCGGCGGTGGAACTGGTGGCCGACAAGGCGACGCACGCCAATTTCGCCCCGGGCGACAAGGTCGGCGCCCGGCTGACGGCGCTGATGCAGGAGAACGGCGTGATCGGCCGCGTCTGCCCCGGCGATGCGCTGGTGTTCAGCCCGCCGCTGATCATCTCCAAGGCCGAGATCGACGACATGCTGGACCGGGTGCAGCGTTCGCTGGACGAGCTGACGGTGCAGCTGCGGCGGGAGAAGCTCGCGGTCGTCGGCTGAGCGATACGGCCGGGGAAAAATCCCCGGCCGGCTTTGCCGGGGCGGCTATTTGGCGACTTATTGGGGCGACCTATCGGGCGGCCGGTTTGTCGTGGATCAGGTGCCAGAGCCGCAGATGCACCTCGGCGGTGGTTTCCACCCTGCGGCGCTCGACGGGCGCCTGGCCGATCGGCCCACGGGTAAGCATCTCATCGAGGATGTCGGCCAGCCGCGTGGCAACCTCCACGTCGCGCTGGTCGCAGGCCTGGTGGAAAGCCTTCAGCAGCGCATCGGAGAGCCGCCGGTTCGGGCAGGAAGCCGCGCTGGCGGCAGGCGGAGCGAAAGGCTGGTCGGTCGAATGATGCATCGAACTCCCTTTCCCCATTCCCGAGAGCAGGACGTCGGCGGTCCCACCAGTCCCCGCAGGCAACTATACCGATGTAAAGATGAATATTCTGTAATTTTTACGGTCTCGCGGTCAACACCCATTGAACGCCAGCCTAGGTTCGGGCGCGCCGGGCCGCGTGCCGTTCCGGATCGGTGATCGCGCAGGCAGGTCAGGTTCTCATGCGCGCGATTTCGAGCAGCACCCCGGTCTCGAGCTCCTTCTCGTCCAGCCGGTGCTTCACCAGATCCCCGATGGTCACGATCCCGACCAGCGCGCCGTCGTCCAGGACCGGCACGTGGCGGATCTTGTTGACGGTCATCGCCGCCAGCACGGCGTCGATCCGGTCGGAGGACCGGCAGGTGATGATCAGGTGGTTCATGGCATCCTTGACCCGGCTGTCGAGCCCGTGGCTCCAGTCGCGCGCCAGCAGCTGCGCGAACTCCCGCTCGCCGAAAATACCGACGAGCTTCTGCCACTGATCCTGGACGACGACCGCGCCGATGCGCTGGTCCGCCAGCATCTGCACCGCTGTCTTGACGCTGTCGGACGGCAACACGGTGGAAACCAGGCGCCCCTTTATGCGGAGCACGTCGGAAATGAACATATTGCGCCTCCATTAGGATCCTGGAATCGCAAATGGGCACAGCAGGGCCGCCATGCCAGGGCCGGCGTGCGGTTAACTTGCACGAATGCGTATCGAAAACCGTCCGCCTTCGGACGGCATCAGATCGGGACCGGGCTGCATTCCTTCGCGGTGATGACCGCCAGGCGGTACAGCCGCGCCGCGGCGATGCCCATTTCCGGCACGGCGGCGGCCACGTGGCGCAAGGGCGTGGCGGTCAGGACCTGGTCGGTGACCTTCTGCGTCAGCAGATCGGCGGCCATCGTCTCCAGCGCCGCGCGGGAGATATGGCGCAGCAGCACCCAGCACACCGCCGGCCCCGGGCGCAGGCCGAACAGCTCGGCCACTTCGCGGATCGCTGTGAGGCCGCGCAAACCGACCACCAGCCCGTCCCAGGAGGCGTGCGGCGTCAGAGCGACCGCCGCGGCCGCCTGGATGCCGGCATTGCGGCCGATCCGCTTCGCGCGTTCCAGCAACTGCCCGGCCACGCGGTTGCGCAGCAGGCTGCGCAATTCGGCCAGGCTGGCCGCGCCCTGCAGCGCCCGGTCCGTGGCCGCCGCATCCGGCAGATGCGGCGCGACCCGGGCGAGCCAGACCCGGCTCTGCGCCCGCGCCGACTCCAGATTCTGCTCGGTGCCGGCCAGCAAGGCGCGCAGCCGGTCGACCTGGTGCAGCGCCCGCAGGCCGCGCAGCTCCCACCACGCCGCAAAGCCGACCAGGCCGAGCCCGGCCAGCACCGCCGCCAGCACCGCGGCGCCGAGGGCGGGGGACAGGTCGAACTGCGCGCGGACCAGCGACACGGTCGAGACCACCAGCCAGGTCAGGAACAGCACCGAGCCGCCCAGCAGCGCGTAGCCGATCGAGCCGATGCCGCGCCGGGGCGGCGTCAGGTCGGCCGGGTTCCAGCCGGAATCGATCACGCCGCCGGCGCCGGGCTCCGGCTCCAGCAGCCGGGGCCGGTCCTCGGCCGGGGGCGCCGGCGGCGGCGCGGCGGACTCGTCCAGGAAGCGCGGCCCCTCCCCGCTCACAGCAAATCTCCGATCACGCTGTCCAGCACCTCGTCCAGTCCGAGATGGGGAATGCCGAGCGTGCCGGAAGGGTCGATCCGCGGCGGGCGGAACACCGGCATTTCGAAATACCGGTCCGACCAGAACGAGGCCGGGGGAATGTTGGACGGCACGCTGCCGGCGTAGAACGGCCTTCGGGTGTCCTCGCCGAGCACCACGCCCAGCACCACCTCCACACTGCGCCCGCCGAGCGGGGCGGTGCCGTCCACGGTGGAGAGGATGGAGGCGGCGACGTGGTAGCTGACCGCGGTCTTCGCATCCCCCGCCACCGCGGTGGCCGGTTTCGCCAGCGCCTGCAGCAGATTGCGCAGATTGTCCCGGCTCATCGCCGGCACGTGGTCGGCCTTGGTGGCGACGAAGGCGATCCGCTCGATCGGCCGCGGCGCGACGACCCCGGACAGCACGGAGGCCGCCAGGTTGAGCGGAATGCCGAGCGCGGGCGAGCCGCGCCGGGTCAGTTGCGCCCCGGCGATCTGCGCACCCTGCCCCACATGCGCCGACAGCGCCTGGCGCCGCTGGCGGCTCCAGAAGCCCCAGCCGTCGCGCAGGCCGCGGGCGATGTCGGCGATGGCGTGGCCGGTATCCTCGAACGAGGCCTGGCCGGCATGCAGCGCGCCGAGCACGTCCACCAGCACCACCTGGCGGCTGAAGGAACGGAAGGAGCTGTCGAAGAAATTGTCGCGGATTTCACGCTTGTAGGCCTCGAAGCGGTCGCGCAGCAGCGCAGCGGCGCTGCCGGCGCGCGGCACCGCCGGGCCCGGGAATTGCGGAAAGAACCACAGGAACGGCGCATCACCGCGCGGGCCGGGGCAGAGGAACCGGCCTGGCTGCAGGTAGCGCAGGCCGAGGCGGGAGCGGCAGGCCTCGATCGCGTCGCGGTACAGCCGGTTGCCGCGGCGGATCATGGCGTCGTCGGCGGCATCGTCCGGATGCAGCACGTGGTCGTGGAAATCCAGGAAGTCCTGCGCCAGTTCGCGCCGCGGCGGCTGACGCAGGCGGGCGATGGTGTCGTGCGACCAGTCCAGGAAGGATTGCTGCAGCAGCGGCAGGTCCAGCAGCCATTCGCCGGGATAGTCCAGGATGTCCAGCCGGATGCGGCGATGGCCGAGCCGTCGGCCGAGCGCGGAGCCGCGGGCGATCTCGAGCTGGATCGAGATCTCCGCCAGATCCTCGGTGCGCGGCGGCCAACTGGGCTGGTCCGCGGCCAGGTCCGCGAGTTTTTCGGCGAAATCGAAATGCGGCATCGTCTGCACCCCGGCGGGGACGACCCGGACCGACCGCAGCCGGCCGCCGCCGGCGTTCAGCCGCCGGCTGAGCAGCGGCAGCGTGTCCCGCCCCTGGCCGAGGGCGAGCAGGTTCTGGATCATGGAGGTGATGAACACGGTCTTGCCGGCCCGGCTGAGGCCGGTGACCGCGAGGCGGATCACCGTCTCGTTGAGCTGGTCGTCCAGCGCCGCGGTGGTGCCGCGCACCAGATTGCGCGCGCCGGCGACCGCCTGGCCGATCAGGTCGCTGGCCATGTTTCCGCTGGCCATGTTTCCGCTGGCCACATTGCCACCCTGGGGAGCTTACCGGCCGCCTGCATGCGCGCGATCTGGCGCGGTCACCGCACCCGGTTGACCGTGTAGTCCGCCACCGCCATCAGCGCCGCGCGCACCGGCGTATCGGCAAAGCCCATCAGCGAGGCCTTGGCGGCATCGGCGAAACCGGCGGCGCGGTCCAGCGTCGCCCGGATGGCGCCGCAGCGCGCGATCAGCTCCATGGCGTGCTCGAGGTCGGCCTCGGTCTGCTCCGCGGCCTCGATGGTGCGGGTCCAGAAAGCGCGCTCCGTGGCATCGCCGGCCTGGAAGGCCAGCAGCACCGGCAAAGTGATCTTGCCCTCGCGGAAATCGTCGCCGACCGTCTTGCCGAGCGTCGCCTGGTCGGCGGCGTAGTCCAGCGCGTCGTCGACGAGCTGGAACGCGATCCCGAGGCTCATGCCATAGGCGGAGAGCGCGTCCTCCTCGGCATCCCCGCGGCTGGCGACGACGGCGCCGACCTGGCAGGCGGCGCCGAACAGCGCCGCGGTCTTGCCGCGCACCACGTCCAGGTAGCGTTCCTCGGTGGTGGATAGGTCGCGCTGGGTCGCCAGCTGCAGCACCTCGCCCTCGGCGATGGTGGCGGCGGCCTGGGACAGGATGGCCAGCACCCGCAGCGATCCGTCCTCCACCATCAGCTGGAAGGCGCGGGCGAACAGAAAATCGCCGACCAGCACCGAGGCCTTGTTGCCGAACACCGCGTTGGCGGAAGCGAGGCCCCGGCGCAGCACGCTTTCGTCCACGACGTCGTCATGCAGCAGTGTCGCGGTGTGGATGAACTCCACGCAGGCGGCGAGCTTCACGTGCCGGGCGCCGGTGTCGTAGCCGCAGATGCGCGCGGCGGCGATGGTCAGCAGCGGGCGCAGGCGCTTGCCGCCGGCGGCGACGATATGCGCCGCCAGCTGGGGGATCAGCGCCACCTCGCTGTTCATGTGCGCGACGATGGTGCGGTTGCAGGCGTGCAGGTCGTCCTGCACCAGACCGATCAGGACGGTCAGCGCGTCCTCTCCGCCGACAGCTTGTGGCGCGGGCAAGACGCCGTCCGCTCCCTCGCCTGGCCGCCCGGGAGCGGGCAGCGGGGGGCTCGACTGCAAAAGGCTGGCGGCGGCGCCCAAGTTGATCTCCCGGCTGGATAATGCGGCTGCGAATTCAGCAGTCTGGGTTTCGGCAGTCTGGTCAGATGGCCCAGGCAACATATCGGCGCGGCGGAAACAGGGTCAAGGCGACCTGACCGTGCGTCGGGTATTTGCCGGCTAATCCCCGAACAAGCTAGTCTTAAAGCCATCCGGGCACCACACGCGGGGCCGGGATCGTGTGTCCGCGTCGGATATCGCCGCGCCGTCCGCCCGGGCGGCGTAAGAAAGGAGCCTGTCAGGGGGCATATGCGTATTCTCGTCCGTTCCAACGACTCGGTCCGGCTGAGCTTTCTGACCGCCCTGCTGGCCGATGCCGGCATCGGCTCGGTGCTGCTGGACACCCATGCGAGCGTGGTCGAGGGCAGCATCGGCGCCATCCAGCGCCGCCTGGCGGTGGCGGACGAGGACGAGACGCGGGCGCGCCGGCTGCTCGCGGATGCCGGCGAGATCTGACCGCTTCCATGGCCGACGCCGGCATTACCGAAGCCGAGGCTGAGACCACAAAAGGGCATCTGCTGGGCGGCAGGGTGCGCTACGCGCAGCCGCGCAGCGGCTTTCGCAGCGGCATCGAGCCGGTGCTGCTGGCGGCCTGCATCCCCGCCCGGGCCGGGCAGCTTGTGGTGGAGGCCGGCACCGGCGCCGGGGCGGCGCTGCTGTGCCTGGCGGCGCGGGTGCCGGGCATCGCCGGCGTCGGGGTGGAGCGCGATCCGGCGATGGCCGCGCTGGCGCGCGCCAATGCGGCCGGCAACGGCTTCGAGCTTCTATCGTTCCTGACCGCCGATATCGGCGCGCCGGTTGATGGCTGGGTAGACGCCGGCAACTTCGACCATGCCTTCGCCAATCCGCCCTATCATGCGGCTTCCGGCACCCCTTCCGGGCTGGCGGCGCGGGAGAGCGCGAAGCGCGCGCATGCGGGATTGTTTGCCGTCTGGGCCGCTTCCCTGGGCGCCCTGCTGCGCCCGCGCGGCACGCTGACCCTGATCGTGCCGGCAAGCGCGCTGCCCGACTGCCTGGCGGCAATGCTGGCGGCGCGTTGTCCGGCCGCCGCCATCCTGCCGCTCTGGCCGAAATCCGGGCGGGAGTCCAAGCTGGTATTGCTGCGCGGCATCAAGGAGGGGCGCGGCGCGCTGAGGCTGCTTCCGGGCCTGATCCTGCACACGGAAACGGGCGGCTTCACCTCGCAAGCGGACGCGATCCTGCGCGACGGGCAGGCGCTGGAATTCTAGAGCGTTTTCACTCAGAATGTCCGCCAAGTGGCGGACGTGAAATCGCTCTAGACCTTGTTTTATCGAGCAGTTTTATCAGCCAGACCGATTCCGGTCTGACTGAAACTACTCTAGCGAACGACTTCGTCCATTCGGATGATACCAGCCGACTGGACGTTGCCAGGGCCCGGAGGGTCAGGTCATTTCCACGTGCGGGTGGCGCAGATGCCAGAGCCGTTCATGGGCGGCGACGAGGCTTTCCATGTTTCTGCGCCGCGTACCGTCGGGCGTCAGCGGGCGGCGGGTCAGCATCATTTCCAGCACGGCGAGCAACTGCTCGGCGACCTCGAAATCGGCCTGATCGCAGGCGTGATGGAACGCGATCAGTATCTTGTCGGATAGCCGCCGGGTGTAGCGGGGCGCCGTTGCCGGCGCGTCTTCCCGGCCAAAACCTTCCTCCGCCTGGTGTGTCGCGTCCTCAGTCAAAATCCCCATGTCTCCAGTCCTGTGACGCTCCGGGGGCGCCGTTGTCGTCAATGAATTCGTTGTCAACTTATACTGATAATCGGCAAGCTGTCACGCTTCACGCATCTGGGTCGTGCAAATTCCGCATCTTCTTGCCCGATCCACGCACCATCCCGCGCTGCATCCGACTTCGGATGCCCGGTTCCCCAATTCGATCCGAATGAGCGAATGCCGACGACCAGACACGCCCATATTCCTACGCAGGCCAGGGTCGCGCAAGCGATATGTTCAATAAATCTTACCCGTAGCCAGCAAGAGAGAATTGCACGGAATGCGCCACTCGCGCCCATCCGGGGAGCTGTCCGGGGAGCCGGCCGGGATCATTCCGCGGGCAGCGGCCCCGCGGTGGTCGCGGGTTCGGCGGGGGCGGCTTCGGCGGGGGCCGGGTCGCCGAACGCGTCCTCCCAGGTCCCGACGGTCGAGGCCTTGCTGTACTCGGTGGCGCGGTTCTCGAAGAAGTTCGCGTGCTCCACGGCGTTCAGCATGTCGTCCAGCCAGGGCAGCGGGTTGCGGCTGACATGGAACAGCTCGTTCAGCCCGAGCTGGGTCAGGCGGCGGTCGGCGATGTAGCGGATATATTCCTTCACTTCGCGCGAGGTCAGGCCCTCGACCGCGCCCGCCTCAAACGCCAGGTCGATGAAGGCGTCCTCGTGATCGATGATGGTGGCGCAGGTGAGGTAGATGTCGCGCTTCAGCTCCTCGGTCCAGATTTCCGGGTTTTCCTGCACGAAGGTGCGGAACAGCTTGATGATGGATATGCAATGCAGGCTCTCGTCGCGCACCGACCAGGAGATGATCTGCCCCATCCCCTTCATCTTCCCGAAGCGGGGGAAGTTCAGCAGGATGGCGAAGGAGGCGAACAGCTGCAGGCCCTCGGTGAAGGCGCCGAACGCGGCCAGGGTCTTGGCGATCTCATGCTTGCTGTCCACCCGGAAGCCCTGCATGTAGTCGTACTTGTCCTTCATTTCCTTGTATTTCATGAAGGCCGAGTACTCGAGCTCGGGCATGCCGATGGTGTCGAGCAGATGGCTGTAGGCGGCGATGTGCACCGTCTCGATGTTCGAGAAGGCCGACAGCATCATCAGCACCTCGGTGGGTTTGAACACCTGGCTGTAGTGCTTCATGTAGCAGTTGTTCACCTCGACATCCGCCTGGGTGAAGAAGCGGAAGATCTGGGTGAGCAGGTTGCGCTCGGCATCGGTGAGGTTGCGGTGCCAGTCCTTGACGTCGTCCGCCAGCGGCACTTCCTCGGGCAGCCAGTGCACGCGCTGCTGGGTCAGCCAGGCCTCGTAGGCCCAGGGATAGCGGAACGGCTTGTAGACGGGATTTTCGGCCAGCAGGTCGAATTTGACGGGGTGTTCGTCGGGGGAACTGGCTTCTGACATGTCTGGGCCCTTGAGCTGGCTGCGCGGTGAATTGGCAAAGACGCAACCTAGCACTAGGATGTATGGCCGGACAGCCGGGATTGCGAGCCCACCCACAAAATGCTGTGGATGACGCGCTCCATACAACTATATGTGCCGCACGCGGCCGCCTGCATGTGTGTCGCACGCGGCCGTCGGCCGCGGGACCGCGTTGCGTTCGCGGCGGTTGCGACCCGCCATGGCCGGTGCGCATAGTCGCCGCCGATGCAGCCGGTCCGATACTTGCCAGGCAGTCCGAGACACGCCGCGCGGCCCGATCGCGGCGGAGGCTGCGGCTTCATGGCAAGCCGGAGGGCCGTATCGGGATGCTCCCTGGCGAAAGGGGGCTGCCGCCTGCCGCGATGACCGCCGTCGACCGCTTTGAGCTGACGCTGTTCCTGATCGCCGCGTCGGTCGTCCTCAAGCTGCTGGCCAGGCGGCTGCATCTGCCGCCGGCGACCGCGCTGATCCTGGGCGGCATCGCACTGGCGCTGGTCCCCGGCACGCCCGATGTCGCGCTCGACCCCGAACTGGCGATGGCGCTGTTCCTGCCGCCTTTGCTGGCGGCCAGCGCCTATTTCACCAACTGGCGGGATTTCCGCGCCGATCTGCGCGTCATCCTCCAGCTCGCCATCGGCGCCGTGCTGTTCACCACGCTCGTGGTCGGCTGGGGCACCCACTTCGTCATGCCGTCGCTGCCCTGGGCGGCCTGCTTTGCCCTCGGCGCCATCGTCTCCCCGCCCGACGCTGTGGCGGCCAAGGCGGTGCTGCACGGCCTGCCTTTGCCGGCGCGGGTGGTGGCGCTGCTGGAGGGCGAAAGCCTGGTCAACGACGCGACGGGCCTGGTGCTGTACCGCTTCGCCGTGGCCGCCGGGTTGACCGGGGCCTTCGACGGCGGGCAGGCGGTGGTCAGCTTCGCCGTGCTGGGCATCGGCGGCGTGGCCGCGGGCATCGCCTTCGGCCTGGTCGCCAGCACGCTGCTCGGCCGGCTGCGCGATCCGCAGCTGAATGTCATCTGCAGCTTCCTGGTGGCCTGGGGCTCGTACATGGCGGGCGAGGCGCTGCACGTGTCCGGCGTGCTGTCGACCGTGGCCTGCGGCATCGTCATGGGCTGGCGCCAGCATGATCTGTTCACCGCCGCCGCGCGCTCCCAGACCCGGGTGGTGTGGGGCGTGGCGGAGTTCGTGCTGGAAAGCATGGTGTTCATCCTGATCGGCCTGTCGCTGCGCAGCATGCGCCAGCGGCTCGGCGGCGACTGGCAGTCGCTCATCGCGCTGTTGCCGGCGATGACGACGGTGGTGGCGGGGGTGGTGCTGTCACGCTTCGCCTGGGTGATGCCGTCGACCTATCTGGTGCGCGCGATCTCCCCGGTACTGCGCCGGCGCGATCCGTACCCGCCGATCAGCGTGCCGGTGGTGGTTTCCTGGGCCGGCATGCGCGGCGTGGTCAGCCTGGCGGCGGCGCTGGCGCTGCCCGGCGGCTTTCCCGGCCGGGACTTCATCCTCGTGTCGACCTTTGCCGTGATCCTGGTGACGGTGCTGGTGCAGGGCACCACCCCATAAGCGCGAACTTACCGGGTTATTCTCAGGTCTGCGCATTGTAGGGTTCTCTGCCTTGGCGCCTCGGCCAGTGTGTGGCGCATGGCGTTGGTGGCCTGCCTGGTTCGCTTTCTTGGGGTTGGCAATATGGCCCTGACGAGGGTGCGATGGGCGATCTGCCAGGCGCGCCAGATGGACATTCGCCGGCAGCGGACAGCGGCCGGCTTAGGGGGGAAACCGACAATCTCGCTGGCGATTTCGTCGGTCAATACAGCGACGATCAGTTGGGCCAGCAGCCAGGTCCGCGCCAGCGCGGGGTCCATCGCCGGCAGCCTGTCCAGGCCGCCCAGCGTCTTGAGCCGCTTGAAACCAAGCTCGATCTGCCAGCGGTTGCGATACATCTCGATGATGCGCTCCGCCGGCTGGGTCTGGACCGATAGCGAGGTCGCCAGGATCAGATAGCCGGCGGCCGTGGTGGTGCGTGCGTCGAGCTTGTGGCCGCTCTTGCCCGCCTTGCGGGCCATCCGCTTGCGCTGCCGCTCGGCGTGTTCGGCCGGCATGGCCTGGATCACCAGCCGCAGCGGGGCGTCCACGCCTTTGAGGTAGACCGGATGCTCGGCCACGCCGGAGGATTGCGGTAGAAGCTGCAACAGGTCGATGCGCTGCCCCGTCGCGTCGAGCAGTCGCAAGGCGTTCCAGCCAATCCGGGTGATGAAGTCGGCCTTGGCCGCCAGCACCGCCGAGAAGTCGCGCACCCGCGCATAGCCGCGGTCCTGGATCACGGTTTGACCGGCTTGGATCTGCGTCCGGTCCACCCGTTCGGCGAGCTTGCCTTGGGTGAGAACCAGGTCGGCAAAGCAGCCCCGCCCGGGATCAAAGCGGGCATGCAGCCGCCAGTCGCTACCGGTGCTGCCCGGCGCGCAAACCACCGAGCCATCCACCAGCGCCAGGTTCAGCGCCGCTTCGCCGCAGGCCAGGCCTCGCCGCTGCTCCAGCAGACGCTGCAACAGATGCTCCAGCCAGTCGCCCATCTTGCGCAAACGCCCGAGCACACCCTTGTCGCTCAGCGCCACGATCGCCCCATCGCCGGCCATCGCCGCCGTCGTGCGCAACGACAAATGGCCGGGTCCATACATCAACGCCAAGCGAAGAAGGTCCTCCGCACGGCGCACCTTTCGCACCCGCTGCAAGGCACCGAATGAGCGCGCGGTCGTCTCCAGGTCGGCAACTTCGCTCAGACGCGAGACAATCGACGACCATTGGCCGTCTTCAAGGGAGGCTTCCATTCACCTTACGAATCACCCTCAATCGAGCCGACGCAAGCCTTAGATTCGCGCCTATGGGGCACCACCCTCGCCCCCCTGGTCCGCGCGCTGAATTTCAGCGGCTTCGTCAGCACCCGGCCCGCCACCCTGTCGGCGGCCGAGGCGCGGGCGCGCGTGGCCGCGGCCGAGGCCGCCACTGTCGACAAATTATCGGCGCAGGCTGACGGCAAGCAGCGTCATCCGAGGCTGGTGGAGCAGTACGGCCATCGCGCCCGCCTGGCCGCGCGGTTCAGCGAGGCCAGCGGCGCGCTGGAGAGCGAGCGGCTGGCGCATTTCTCCGTCGTGCTGGCCGCCATCGCCGCCGGGCGGGCGGAGTTGCTGCGGCTGCACCGGAGCGGGGAACTCGACGACAGCGTGCTGCAGGCGCTGGAGCACGAGCTCGACCTGGAGGAGCTGCGCACCCGCCGGATCACCGATGGCGAGGCGCCTGATCCGTGACGCCGCGCTGGCTGCGTCAGGCTGTCCCGGCTGCTTCAGGCTATCGTGGAGGCCGGCACCGGCCGGCGCTGCTGCACCCGCAGCCAGGCCACGGCCAGCACCGCCACCAGGATCAGCACGATGGAGGCCTGGTTGAGCGGGAACCAGCCCAGCCGCTCCTGCAGGAAGCCGGCCAGGAAGCTCGCGGTCGCCGTTGTCCCGAACACCAGGAAATCGTTCAGCGCCTGCGCCTTGCCGCGCTCGGATGGGCGGTAGCAGGTGGTCACCAGCGTCGTCGCGCCGACGAACAGGAAGTTCCAGCCGACGCCGTTCAGCGTCAGCGCGACGCGGAAATTCCACTCGCTCAGCCCCATCAGCGCGGTCAGCACGCCCGCCAGCAGGATCCCCGCGCCGCAGAACATGACCCGCAGCACGCCGAACCGGTTGATCAGGTTGCCGGTGAAGAAGGACGGCACGAACATGCCCATCACGTGCAGGAAGATCACCCAATGCGCCTCGGTATGCGGCAGGCCGCATTCGACGATCGCCAGCGGCGAGGCGCTCATCAGGAAGGACATGGTGCCGAACGCCACCATCGCCGCGATCACCGAGGCGGCGTAGCGCGGCTGGGTGGCGATCTCCCAGAGCGGGCGGGGCGGGATGACCGTGCTTCCCGCCGTCGGCGCCGGTTCGCGCATCGGCGGGAACTTGATGAAGGACATGATGGTGAAGACGACGATGTGCACGACCACCATGGAGGCGTAGGTGCCGACATACATCGGCACCAGCTTGTCGTACGACCACTGCGCCACGGCGGGGCCGATGATGCCGGCCATCACCCCGCCCGCCGTCACCCAGGAAATCGCCCTTGCCCGGTAGCTCGGCGGCACCAGTTCCACCGCGGCGAAGCGGTACATCTGCAGGCTCGCCACCGCGTAGCCGAGGATCAGCCCGCCCAGGCACATGACCGGGAAATTGGCGAAATAGAGGCCGAGGCCGCAGGTCGCCGCGCCGGCCATGCCGAATACCGATCCGACCCGAAAGCCGAAGCGCCGCCCCTGGCGCTGCATCAGCAGCGCCGCCGGGAACACCCACAGCATCACGCCCAGATGCTGCATCGTCACCGGCAGCGTCGCCAGCCCGCGCTCCGAGACGAAGGTGATCACCGACAACGCGGTGGCCGTGAACATCATCGTGTTGGCCGACTGCCCGATCGCCTGGCAGCAGGTCAGCAGGAACAGATTTCTCTTCATCGCGCGATCGAAGAGCAGATTCGTGTGGGTGCTGGCGTCCATGGGAGCAGACCTTACCAAGCACCCTCCGGGCGACGAGGGACGCACGCACAATCCAGCCATGCAACAACCGCCGGCTGGGCCGGCCGACCGGAGGCGATTAGTGCGCCGAGCGGCCCGGGACGCTGTCCTGGCTGGACCAGCCGGCGCCGCCGGTGACGTTCACCCGGCCGCCGAAGCGCAGCCTGGCTTCGCCGGGATGCAGCGCCCCGCCGGCGCCGGAAAGCGCCGCGGCGGAGGTGTTGTTGCCGTTATTGGCGCCGGTGGCGGACGACGTGGAAACCGCGCCGGAGAACGGATCCCTGGCCATCACGCCGGGCGCCGGCAAGGGCCCGGAAGCGGGCGCCGGATCGGGCGGCTGTCCCTGGGCGCGCGCCGCACCCGCGCACGCGCCGAGCAGCGCCGAGCCGAGCAACAGAGCCTTCCACATGATGATGGCACCCCTCCTGGTTCCGGCCGCGCGGGCGGGCCGGGGGCCAGCCTAGCAAATAACCGATCGCCCAGGGAACGGATAAGTCGGGGAATGAATAAGACGATCCGCGGACCGCAGCCCCCTTCCCGTCCCTACCGCTCCATCATCCGCAGGAGGCTGATCCCGGCCGCCGCCGCCGCGATGGCGGCGCCGCAGACCAGGGTGATGGTGGTGCCGTTCACCGGCGCCAGGCCGAACACCAGCGCCACCAGCGCGGCCCCGGTGGTCTGGCCGACCAGCCGCGACGCCGCCTGCATGCCGGACGCGCCGCCGGTGCGGTGGCGCGGCGCCGAGGTAATGATCGCGCGGTTGTTGGGCGTGTTGAAGAAGCCGAACCCCAGCCCGCAGATCGCCATCCGCCAGGCGATGTCGAATGTGCCGGGATGGGCCGGCAGCAGGCTGACCAGGGCGAAGCCGATCGCCAGCACCGTCAGGCCGGCGCCGCTCAGGATGCCGACGGGATAACGGTCCGCCAGACGGCCGGTGAACGGGGCGATCACCGCCACGATCAGCGGCCAGGGCGTCATCAGCAGGCCGGTCTGCACCTGGCCGAGTTCCAGCGTGTTCTCGAACAGGAAGGGCAGCGAGACCATCGCCATCGATTGCGCGGTGAAGGCGCAGATCGAGGTGACGATGGACAAGGCGAAGAGCGGGATGCGCATCAGGTCCACCGGCACCAGCGGCGCCGAGCGGCTGAGTTCGCGCGTCACCAGCACCGCGCCGACCGCCAGCGCCACCAACGCCTGCAGGATGACCCATTCGGTCCGCTCGCCATGGCCGACGCCGTCGATCGCGGTGATCAGCACGCCCAGGCTGACCGCGCTCATGACCGCCGCAGCCACATCGAACTTGATGCCGGAGCTGGGGGTGGCCGGCAAAGCGCGCCAGGCGATGACCACGGCGATCACGCCGAGCGGCACGTTGATCGCGAACAGCCAGGGCCAGTTGGCGACCGAGAGGATGGCGGCGGCGGCGGTGGGTCCGGCGGCGGAGGCGATCGAGCCGATGGTGGCGTTGATGCCGAGCCCCCGCCCGATCCAGCGCCGCGGATAGATGAAGCGCACCAGCGCGGAATTCACGCTCATGATGCCGGCGGCGCCGAAGCCCTGGAACACCCGCGCGATCGCCAGCGTCGGCAGCGACCAGGACAGCGCGCAGGCAAGCGAGGCCAGGGTGAACACCACCAGCCCCCATTGATACACCCGGCGATAGCCGAAGATGTCGCCCAGCGAGGACAGCGGCAGCAGGGAAATGGTGACCGAGAGCTGATAGGCGTTCACCACCCAGATCGAGTTGGCCGGGCTAGTGTTCAGATCGGCGGCGATCGTCGGCAGCGCGACGTTGGCGATGGCGCCATCCAGCACCGCCAGGGTCAGGCCCAGCGCGATCGTCAGGATGCCCCAGTAGCGCTCCGGTATCGGCAAGCCGTCAGACGGTTCGGGTGTTATGGTCGCAGACCCGATCATCGGGTTAGGCGCCGGGCGGCGGAGGCCGCCGGACGTATCGCCGGGACCTGTCGGCAAGGGACCGCCGGTTGGATCGGATCGAGCGCTCGAGGCATGGCGTTGTCGATCTCCCGGGGATCAGAACATGGCCCTGTCTAGACCCGGGATTAAGCTTGGTGAAGCCCTTTTCAGCAGTACTGTCATAACCCTGCCCGGCGAAATTGGCATGCGTGGGCGAGGACCGCATCCGGGCTCGCGCGGCCGGCCTGCCCGGCGCGCCCGGTCGGTATCGATGGGTACGAAATCGGCCGGCGCGGGCATCACAAGCTCGTGCCCGCACGGCGTTTTCGTTGCGGTGGCGGGCGTAGTGCCAGCATAGTGACAGCGGCTCGATCGCGTTCCACGAACGTCCACGAAGCATGAAACCAATGCGACCCCGTTCCGGATGACGGGCGAAGCGCGCGGAAAAATGGGAGGACTTCGATGCCGGACCATAAATTCGTCTATACCGTTTCGGGCGTGCGGCTTTCGGGCGAGCAGCAGGCCAGGATCTCCCAGGCCATCGGCGTCGCGGTGGCGAGCGTGCTCGCCGGTGAGGAGCCGGGGCCGGCGCGGTCGAACTTCCTGAACCTGTTCCGCATCTATGGCGGGCTTTGGATCGATGTCGCGGAAGCCGAGAAGATCGGCCTGCAGAACGTCCTCAATAGCCAGCCGGCCCAGGGCCCCGTCCAGGCTACATGAGCGGGCCGGACGGCCAGCCCGACCGGCATGAGACCACCTGCCCGAGCGCGCCGCCGGAACCCGGCTCGGTCCTGCTCGGCGTGGTCACCGGTCCGGGCCAGGTGGCGTATCTGAACCCGGGCGTGCCCGCGACCCAGGAGATGATCGACAGCCTGGCCGCCAGCGGCATCCCGGTCGAGAACCGCATGCGCTTCTCCGGCCCGTGCATGGAGCATCGCTGCGTGCAATGGGCGGGCAAGCCGGGTGCGGGCAGATGCGGCCTGATCGATCACGCGCTGGAAGCGCTCAGCATCACCGAGGGCCCGGAGACCCTGCCCCATTGCTCGATCCGCGCCACCTGCCGCTGGTTCGCCCAGCACAGGCGCGCGGCCTGCGCCGCCTGTCCGGAGGTTATTCGCCGCCCCGCGCAGGAATGACAAGCCCTGAGGGGACGGACGCCACGGCAGCGGCGCGCCGGCAACAGCCGGTCCGGAGCTCAGCCCTCCGGACCGGAATCATCCTGTGCCCGACAAGGTCTTTGCGTCAGGGTGTGATCGTGCCGGACTGGACGCCGATCTGGCAGCCCGCCGCGATCCCCGTGATCGTGAAGGCCGTGTTCAGCGGCGTTCCACCGACACCCCGGACATAGAAGCTCGCCTCGCCGCCGGTGACCGGCACGGTGATCGCCGAACTACCCGGTCCCTGCGGCGAAGCCATGAACAGCACGACCGGCGGGTTCGCCGTCAGGGTGACCTGCACCGTCGAGTTCATGATCGGGTTGGTGACGACGAAGGTCCGGGCGGGAACCGTCAGGCTCGCGGAGACCGGGTTGTTCGGGAAGTTGGTGGCGCTCGCCGAACTGACCGCGAGCGATGGCGGCGTGAACGTCACCGTCTTGGTCGGATAGACGCAGAAGAAACCACATGTGGAACTGGCCTGGAGCACGTGGCTGCCGGTCGTGTAGTAGTTCGGGCCCGGCGGCGGCGGCAGCGGGGCGGAACTGTTCCCGCCCGGAGCCGGCGGGGGCGAGAAATTCCCGGTGATGGCCTGGTTGTCATAGGTTACGGCGAGCGAGTTCGACGGGTCGAAATTCGTATCGAAGCTCATTGTTGTCTGCGTTACCGGCGCGGATGCCTGACAGGAATTGTTGTTGGGATCCGGGCCGGGGGCACAAGGGCTGATGAAGGCGATCGGAGCGACACAGCCGGTGCACAGCGTTGCCAGCAGAAGTAGCGGCACCTGGGACATTCTGATCATGTGACGGTTCCCCTTTGCGATGTCTTCGTGCGCTCGACCGGCGGCCCGGCGCCATCCGTCAGGCGGCCGGCCGGAGAGGCGGTGATTTCGAACGCGATCACGCTTGCAGGCGGAACTGGGTATCGGATCGGCTGGCCAGCCCCGCGTTGAGAGGCTCAATCCCGGGCCGGCGCAGGGTCCGATGAAAGTGAAACGGTTTGAACGGTTTCGTTGAACCACGGCATTATTACAGAATTGCCAGGTGGATGCTATGATCCAATTCACAGCGTTGCTGGCGCATCCGCCATGGGAGGCGGCTTCCACGCGCCCGAACTTCGGGCATGGAATCCACCTCCCCTGGCGCATATCGGTTTGGCATCAGCAGCTTAGCCCGCGTCATTCGGACGCCGCTGTGGCCGCTGGCGCGCCCGGGGCCCGCCGCTCCACCGCGCGGCGGGCTTCACACTTCCGAGACCGCCGCGATCACGGCCCGGGCACGCCGCCATTGCCGGCGGCCGCACCCGCGGGATCGTGGCGAGCCAGGCGCGCCTTCAGCATGTTGATCTTCTTGTAGGCGGGGTCGCCGGTCACCTCGCGGCCGATCCAGTCCGGCAGGGGCACATCGGCATCGGCCCGTTCGAGCTCGATCTCGGCCAGGATCACGCCGCCGAGAACGCCGTCATAGACGTCGACTTCCCACAGGAAACCCTGGTGCGGCACGTAGTGGCGGGTTTTCGTGATGGCGTCGTCGGCACAATGGACGGTGATGAGTTCCCTGGCGTCGCCGACCGGGATTTCGTACTCGAATTCGGCGCGCGACGATCCCTCCTGCCTGGTTTTCACGGTCAGGGTGGCGCGATCCCGGTATATTCGCACGCGCACCTTGCGCCCGTTCGAGGCGGCGATCAGCGCGTCCTGCAATCGTTCGCTTCTGATAGCAAGCGCGCGCCAGCCATCGGCGGCGAGGAGGAATTTCCGTTCGATTTCTGTTGGCATCTTCGGGTGGCCTGGGTGGTGCTGTCCCGCGCCGTCCGGCGGTCCGACAGGGTTTTGGTGAGCCGGGCGGGGATCGAACCCGCGGCCAGTTGATTAAAAGTCAACTGCTCTACCGCTGAGCTACCGGCCCACATTGGATGGCGTGGACTTGCCAGGCGCTGTCTGCGGCGGCCTGTCGGGTGCTTAAAACGACAGGTCGGGCGCAACGTCAAGGCACGATATCGACCGGGGCCGCGCGGCGTGCCGCGCGGCCCCGGGGAAGCGCTACTGGATGGGCTGCTGGAGGCGCTACTTCACGTCCGCGGCGACGCGGACCTGGATGATCTTGTCGGGGTTGGTGACGACCCCGCCGCCGCCGGAACCGCGCTTGATCTGGTCGACGAATTCCATGCCGGACACCACCTGGCCCCAGATGGTGTACTGGCCGTCCAGATGCGGCGCGGGGGCGAACATGATGTAGAACTGGCTGTTGGCGCTGTTCGGGTCTTGGGTGCGGGCGGCGCCCACGGTGCCGCGCAGGAAGTGCTTCTTGGAGGTGAACTCGGCCGGCAGGTCGGGATACTTGCTGCCGCCGGTGCCGGTGCCGGTGGGGTCGCCGCCCTGGGCCATGAAGCCCTCGATCACGCGATGGAACGGCGTGCCGTCATAGAAATGCTCGCGCGCCAGCATCTTCACCCGCTCGACATGCTTTGGCGCGAGATCGGGGTAGAGCTGGATCACCACCCGCCCGCCCTTCAGGTCCATGTACAGCGTGTTCTCGGGGTCCAGCTTCGGCTGGGCGGCGGCGGGGTCGGACATGAGGGTTCCCATCATAAGGGTTAGGGCTGCGAATGCAGAAGCCAGGACAAGGCGGCGCGTCAAGAGGCGCATGGGGTTCTCCGATTGGGCTGAGCGCGGGAGGATCAGCTGCGGCCGATCCGCTTCAGGGTGCGGTCGAGCGTCAGGGCCGGCACGAAACTGGTGATGTCGCCGCCGAGCGCGGCCACTTCCTTGACCAGGCGGGAGGCGATGAACTGATGCCGCTCGCTGGCCATCAGGAACACCGTCTCCACGTCCGGCGCCATGCGGTAGTTCATGCCGGCCATCTGGAATTCATAGTCGAAATCCGACACCGCGCGCAGCCCGCGCACGATCATGCAGGCGCCCAGTTTGCGGGCGAAATCGATCAGCAGGCCCTGGAAGGGGCGCACCTCGATAACGGTGCCGTTACGCTTCGCGATCTCCTGGACCTCGGCCTCAACCAGCTCCACCCGCTCCTCGAGCGAGAACAGCGGGCCCTTGCCGGTGCTGATGGAGACGCCGATGACCAGTTTGTCCATCAGCCGCGCGGCGCGGCCGATGATGTCGATATGGCCGTTGGTGACGGGATCGAACGTGCCGGGATAGAGGCCGATCCGCGGCTTAGCGTCGTTCTCAGGCATTGGTGTCGTCCTCCGTCCCTTCGCCGTTTTCCGCGACGTCCGGCATGCTGCCGCCCGTTGCCGCATCCGCGTCCTCATCCGGGGACGCTTCCTCGAGCACGGGGAAGACGCTGGTGACCCGCTCGTCCGCGTTCAGTCGCAGCAGCATCACGCCCATGGCCTGGCGTCCGGTGATGCGCACCTGATCGCCGGGCACCCGGATCAGGCGGCCGGCATCGGTCATCAGCATCACATCGTCGCCAGGGCGCACCGGGAAGGAGGCCGCCACCGCGGTGCCATTACGCTTGGACAGGGTGATGTTGGCAATCCCCTGCCCGCCCCGGCCGGCCACGCGGTACTCATAGGCCGAGGAGCGCTTGCCGAAGCCGCCATTGGTGACCGTCAGCAGCATTTCCTCCGCCGCTTCCAGCTCGGCCACGCGCTCGGGCGACAGCGCGACCTCGGCGGCGACCTCGTCGGCCTCACCGGACGACTCGGGCGCCGAACTCGGCCTCTTCCTCGGCGCCGTTGCGGCGCTTCTGGTTGGCGATCTTCAGATAGGCCAGCCGGGTTTCCGGGTCGGCCTCGACATGGCGCAGCACCGACAGGCTGATGACGCGGTCGTCCTTGCCGAGCTTGATGCCGCGCACGCCGTCGCTGTCGCGTCCGGCGAAGACGCGCAGCGTGTCCTCGGTGATCTGGAAGCGCAGGCAGCGCCCGAGCCGGGTGGCGAGCATGACGTCGTCGCCCTCCCGGCAGGTGGCCACGCCGATCAGGCTGTCCTCGCCGCCGAGGTTGTTGGGGTCGAGCTTCATGGCGATCAGGCCGGAGGCGCGGACATTGCGGAAATCCGACAGCCGGTTGCGCCGCACATTGCCGGAGGCGGTGCCGAAGACCAGGTGCAGGCTGTCCCACAGCGTCTCGTCCTGCGGCAGCGGCAGCACGGCGGTGATGGTGTCCGAGCCGAGCTCGGGCAGCATGTTCACCAGCGCGCGGCCCTTCGCGGTCGGGCCGGCTTCCGGCAGGCGCCAGACCTTTTCGCGGAACGCCTTGCCGGCGGAGGAGAAGAACAGCACCCATTGATGGGTGTGGGCGTTGAAGCTGCGGATGACGATGTCGTCGCCGCGCGTGCCGGCGCCGCTGCGCCCGCGCCCGCCGCGGTTCTGCGCGCGATAGGTCTCGAGCGGGGTGCGCTTGATGAAGCCGTCGCGGGTGATGGTGACCACCATCTGGCCCGGCTCGATCAGGCTTTCGTCGTCCTGGTCCGCCAGGCCCTCGGTGATCTCGGTCAGGCGGGGGGATGCGACCTCGGCCCGGGCGGCGGCGAGTTCGTCGCGCATCACCTCCATCCGGCGGATATGGGAGCCGAGGATTTCCAGCAATTCCTGGATGCGGGTGCCGACCTCGGTCAGTTCCGCCTGGATCTTGTCGCGTTCCAGGCCGGTCAGGCGGGCCAGGCGCAGTTCCAGGATGCCGCGCGCCTGGTCTTCGGTCAGGCGGACGGTGCCGGCCTCGGTGACCTGGTTGCGGTGGTCGTCGATCAGCGCCAACAGCACGCCGATATCGCCGGCGATCCAGTCCTGCTCCATCAGGGCGGCGCGCGCCGTGGCGGCATCCGGGCTGGCGCGGATGATGCGGATCACCTCATCGATATTGGCGACCGCGATGGCGAGGCCGACCAGCAGATGGCCGCGTTCGCGCGCCTTGTTCAGCTCGAAGCGGGAGCGGCGGAGGATCACCTCCTCGCGGAAGGCGACGAAGCATTGCAGCGCGTCCTTCAGCCCCATCTGGCGCGGACGGCCATTGTCCAGCGCCAGCATGTTGATGCCGAAGCTGACCTGCAGCGAGGTGAAGCGATAGAGCTGGTTCAGCACCACGTCGCCGGTGGCGTCGCGCTTCAGCTCGATCACCAGGCGCATGCCGGAGCGGTCGCTCTCGTCGCGGATGTCGGAAATGCCCTCGATCTGCTTGCCGCGCACCAGCTCGGCGATGCGTTCCTGCAGCGTGGCCTTGTTGACCTGGTAGGGCAGCTCGGTGACCACGATCGCCTCGCGGTCCTTGCGGATCTGCTCGATCTCGGCGCGGGCGCGGATGATGATGGAGCCGCGGCCGGTCTCGAAGGCACTGCGGATGCCGGCGCGGCCCATCAGGATGCCGCCGGTGGGGAAATCCGGGCCGGGGACGATCTTCATCAGATCTTCCAGCGTCGCGTCCGGGTTGGCGATCAGCGCCAGCGTGGCGTCGATGATCTCGGTCGGGTTGTGCGGCGGGATGTTGGTGGCCATGCCGACCGCGATGCCGGCGGCGCCGTTGATCAGCAGGTTGGGGAAACTGGCCGGCAGAACCTTGGGCTCGTGCTCGCTGTCGTCGTAATTGGCCTGGAAATCGACGGTATCCTTGTCGATGTCGGCCAGCAGCAGGCTGGCCGCCCTGGCCATGCGCACTTCGGTGTAGCGCATCGCCGCCGGCGGATCGCCGTCGACCGAGCCGAAATTGCCCTGCCCGTCGGCCAGCAGCACGCGCATGGAGAAGGGCTGCGCCATGCGCACCAGCGCGTCGTAGATCGAGGCGTCGCCATGCGGGTGGTATTTACCCATGACCTCGCCGACCACGCGGGCGGATTTGCGGTACGGCTTGTCCGGCGTGTAGCCGGCTTCCTGCATGGCGTACAGAATGCGCCGGTGCACCGGCTTCAGCCCGTCGCGCGCATCCGGCAGCGCCCGGGCGACGATGACCGACATGGCGTAGTCGAGGTAGGAGCGGCGCATCTCCTCCTCAAGCATCACCGGATGCAGGTCTTCCGGCGGCCCACCCTGGGGAGGTGTGGGGGGTGGGGCTTCAGGCGTGTCGCTCAAGATGTGCTCGGTTCAGTTCAGCTGGGAGGTTGATTTTGCGCGCATTCACAGGCGCAAGAGGTAACGCGTGTTCTACCACAGCGGGGCGGCGGGCTCAAACCGGGGCAGACCCGCCGGTTCCCAATAGCTGCATGGGGGGGCTGCATGGGGGGCTTGCGTGCCTGGGCGGCGGAGGTTCAGGCTTGGCGCCAAATCGCGACGATACGGGGGAGACCGCCATGGACGGGTTTGCGTACGCCAATCTCTATACCGAGGAACTGCCGCCGCCGACGCCGCGCTGGGGCGGATTCCCGCCCTATTATTTCGTCGGCGGCAACAACGACCCGACGCTGATCCCCTGCGAGCAACTGGCCGAGGCGGCCGCGTCCGTGCTGCGGCGCGAGGGTGCGAGCCTGGCGATCTACAACCTGGGATTGGGGCCGCAGGGCTATCCGCCGCTGCGCGACTTCGTGGCCGGCAAGCTGGCGGCGCGGCGCGGCATCACCTGCAGCCGCGACGACATCGCGATCACCTCGGGCTCCGGCCAGGGGATCGACATGGTCTGCCGGCTGCTGGCGGCGCGCGGCGACACCATCATCGTGGAGGGGTTCTCCTATGGCGGGGCGATCACGAAGTTCCGCAAGATGGGGCTCAACATCGTCGGCGCGCCGCTCGATGACGACGGCATAAGGATGGACGCGCTGGAGGAGATCCTGGCCGGGCTGAAGGCCCGGGGCGTGGCGCCGAAATTCATCTACACGATCCCGACGATCCAGAACCCGACCGGCAGCATCCTGCCGCTGGAGCGGCGCCTGGCGCTGCTGCGGCTGGCCAAGGCCTATGGCGTGCCGATCTTCGAGGATGAGTGCTACGCCGACCTGATCTGGGCCTGGGACGCGCCGCCGGCGCTGTATTCCCTGGACCCGACGCAGGTGATCCATATCGGCTCCTTCTCCAAATCCCTGGCCCCGGCGCTGCGCGTCGGGTATCTGGTGGCGGAGTGGTCGGCGCTGTCGCAGCTGATCGCGCTGAAGGGCGACGGCGGCACCGGCGCCGTCGATCAGATGGTGGTGGCGGAGTATTTCTCGCGTTTCTACGACGAGCACATCAAGCGCCTCAGCACCGCGCTGGAAGGCAAGCTGGATGTGATGGAGGAGGCGCTGCGGCGCGAGTTCGGGGTTTCGGTTGAAACCTTCCGGCCGAAGGGCGGGATCTTCCTGTGGCTGAAGCTGCCGGACGAAGTGGACGTGCGCAAGCTGATCGCGCCCGCGGCCAAGGCCGGGCTGGTGTTCAACGCCGGGCCGGAATGGGCCTGCGACGGGGACGCGGCGAAATCCTATATGCGGCTGTGCTTCGCCATGCCGTCCACGCAGGTGATCGAGGACGGCGTGCGGACGCTGGCGCGGGTCTGCTTCGAGGAGACGGGCATTCCCGTGCGCAGCGACAATACGGTGAATACCACGCGATAACGGCGTGGCGGCGGATTACATCGGGGGCGCGACGCCGTTCTTGCCGACGATGACGCGCGCGGCGGTCAGGCCGCCGTCGGCGCCCTTGGTGGCGGACAGGAAAACCGGCGCGCCGGGCTTCAGGTCCGATCGCTCGGCCGGAATGAAGGTGACGACGGGGACGCCGTCGGGCACATGGATTTTGGTGGAGCCGCCCTTGTAGGCGAGGTCGAGGTCGCGGCCGGAACTGCCCTGCACGGCGGCGGTGACGCTGGCGTTGGTCATCGTGCTGTCGGGCTGCAGGTCCCAGGCGTAATGCCCCTCCCCCGATCCGCGCGCCGATTCCGGGAATACCAGGACCTCGATGGCCTGGAGCTGGCCGCCCGGGCCGGGTTTGGCGGCGGTGCCGATATAGGTGCCGGGCTGGATGGAGGAGAGCTCCACATTCTTCACCGACAGCACCGTCAACGGCTCGGCGAGCGTGATCGGCAGCTTCGGCCCTTCGCGGGTGGTGACCGTCATGACCGGGCCTTCGATGGCGGCGATGGTGCCGCGGATGCGGGTCGTGGGCGGCGCCTGGGCCAAGGCGGCGGTGGCGAGGCAGCAGGCGGCCAAGGCCCAAGCCCAGGCGATGATGATGGTCCTGACGGGGTGTGACATCGGACCTGTTCTCCTCCGGTTTGACGTCATGCGCGGGAACGCGCGGGACGGCCGCGCCACATGCGCACCAGCGTGGCCCTGCCTTGCAGGTGGTTGTGGATCGCCGCCGCCGCGTGGGCGCAGGCCAGCGCCACCAGGGCGATGGCGGCGCCGCGATGCAGCTGGCGCAGCCAGGCGAACCATTCGCGGTCGGGGCCGAGCAGATGCGGCACCGGGATCACGCCCAGGAACAAGGTCGGCACCCGGGCGGGGGCGGCGGACGCGGTCAGGTAGCCGAGCACGGGGGTGAGCAGCAGCAGGACGTAGAGCAGCGCATGCATCCAATTCGCGGCGCGAAGCTGCCAGGCGGGCAGGTCCGCGTCCCATGCCGGGCGGTTGCGGCCGGCCCGCAGCAGCAGCCGCGCGCAGACCAGGATCAGCACGATCAGGCCGATGGTCTTGTGCACCTGGTACAGCAGGAACTTGGCCAGCAACTGGCTGAGCGGGGTGTTGACCATCAGCCAGCCGAGCGGGAAGGCGATCAGCACCAGCGCCGCGGTTGCCCAGTGCAGCCGGCGCTGCACCGCCGGCCATACCGCCGGCCGGTCACTCGGCATTGGCGACGGGGGTGAGCTGGATATGCGCGGTGATCTTCAGCTTGACGACGTCGGAGATGAAGCCGCGATCGGCGACCATGCCGAAGATCGACCGCTTCAGCTCCCCCGAGGCGATGAAATCGGCAATTTCGATATGTCTGGCGGCATCGAAATGCCGGCCGACCATCTTCGCCTCCAGCACGCAGGGCTGCAGGATCCGGCGGATCTCCAGCACGCCGTGGATGATGTAGCGATCGGGCGAAACCGGCTCGATCGCCGAGCTCTTGAAGCGGACGTCGGGAAAATGCTGGACGTCGAAATACTCGGGCGAGCGCAGCATCGCCACGCCCTCTTCCCAGAACATGTCGACCGATCCGGCGTCCACGTCGACGTCGATCTGGCTGCGTTCGGGATGCGCCTCGTCGATGGTCAGGCTGGACTGGAAGCGCTTGAACTGCCCCTCGGAGGTGAACAGGCCGATATTGTCCACGCTGAACTCGATGCTGGCGAAGCGCTGGTCGAGCGCGTAGGTCCCGGCGCGGGCGCTGCCGGGCAGGCCCAGCGCGCAGAGCGCCAGCGCCAGGCCCCAGGCGCCGGGCTGGCGGAACAGGCCGGGTCGATCGCCGCACTTGTCGTGGGTCATGTCTCGCTCCAACGCCCTGCATATGGGGCACCCGTGCCGATTGTATAGCCTACACCCTACAGGAACGACTCAGGCCGCCTTTTGGATCAGTCGGCGGACGGCCCGTGCTGATCAGACGCCGCGGCGGCGTGATTTATTCCATCGCCGGCCGGCGAGGCGTCGCCCGCCGCCGAGCCAATTGGGGCGGCGAACGGGTTCAGCAGCTGGCCGGCCAGGCCGGCGGGCATCGGCGCGTCGATGCCGTAGCAGGGCGGCGAACCCTGGCGCGGCAGATGGAAGGTGGAGAACAGCAGGTCGAACAGCGGCAGGGTGGAGGCATAGTTGTGGTCGCGGTTGGCGTCGTTGGTGTGGTGCCAGCGATGGAAGGCCGGGGTGGCGATGAGCTTTTCCAGCCAGCCGAAGCGCCAGCCTATGTTGGCGTGGATGAAGAAGCCCCAGACCGTGGTGAACAGCACCAGCAGCAGCGGCAGGGCGCCGCCGCGCGTGAGGCTCGCCGGGGTGAGGCCGAGCACATAGAGCGGCACGAAGCCGCACAGGCGGGTGAAGATCATGTCCACCGGGTGCAGGCGCGTGTTGACCAGCCAGTCGATCTGCTCCGGGCTGTGATGGATGGCATGGAAGCGCCAGAGCAGCGGGATTTCGTGCGACCAGCGATGGCCCCAGTAGAAGCCGAACTCGCCCACCACCAGCGTGGCCAGCAGGCGCGCCCAGAACGGCAGCGCGGCAGCGGCAGATTGCAGGGCATCCGGCACCACGCGGTGCAGCGCCGCGCCCAGGATGGCCGTGAGGCTGGCCAGGAATGCCAGCGTCAGCAGGTTGTTGCCGAAGTAATAGGCCAGGTCGACGCCGAATTGCCGGCGCAGGATGCGTTGCGGCCGCACCGCGAACAGCCGCTCCAGCGGCAGGAAGATGGCACCGAGGATGAACAGCCAGAGGCCCAGCCGGGCCGCGTCGACCGCGAAGGTCACGAAATGGGCTTGCGCCGATGCGATCATGTCCTGCCTGTCCTGTTGCCGCAGGAATCCAGTTCGCTGCCAGCGCCGATCCTGCCAGGGTAGATCGTGCCGGCCGGAATAACGAGGGGCGTCATGGACGGTCCGTGCCGGGAATGTCAGTCTATTTCGGCCATTCACGGGGGGGATCGGCCATGGACGACCAGCCACTGAGCGCCGCCGCCGGCAGCATCCGCAACATCGATATCACCGACCGCGAATCCCCCTGCTTCGGGGGCGAAAGCTTCGCCGGCGCCGGGCGGTTCGCCCGCCTCGCCGGCCGGCTGACCGGCACGCTGGATCCGCTGCATCCGCTGAATGCCGGCATCGTCCATCTCGACCGCGCCCCGCGCGATGCCGCCGGACAGGTGCGGTACGAGACCGATTTCTGCCTGCTGCACCCGATTGATCCCAATGGTGATCCCAAGGGCGGCAACGGCTTCCTGCTGTATGACGTGCTCAACCGCGGCACCTTGCGCTCGCTGTCGTATTTCAACACCGCGCCGGCCAGCCAGCGCCCGTCCTCGCCGGAGGATGCGGGGAACGGCTATCTGATGCGCCAGGGCTATTGCCTGGCCTGGTCGGCCTGGCAGGGCGATGTCGCGCCCGGCGACGGGCGGCTAACCGCGCGGTTTCCGACCGCCACCGACCAGGGGCGCCCGATCACCGGCCGGGCGCGCGAGGAGTTCATCTGCGACGCGCCCGGCTCCTCGCCGGAGGAGCGCACCCGCGAGCTCGGGCCGGACCGCTTCGTCGCCACGCTGAGCTATCCCGCCACCAGCCTTGACCCTGGCGATGCCAGCCTGACGGTGCGCGAGCGGGAACGCGATGCGCGGGCCGTGCCGGCCGGTCTGGCCTGGCGCTATCTGGACGCCCTCCATATCGAAATCACCCGCCCGTCCGATCCGGGATATGACCGCGGGGCGATCTACGAGTTCATCTACACCGCGCGCGATCCGGTGGTGCTCGGCATCGGCTTCGCCGCCATCCGCGATTTCGTCACGCTGCTGCGCGGCAGCGATCCGGCCAACCCGCTCGCCGGGCGGATCCGTCACGTGATCGGCTTCGGCCTGTCGCAATCGGGCCGCGTGCTGCGCGATTTCGTGCACCAGGGCTTCAACCTGTCGCCTTCGGGCGGGAAGGTGTTCGATGCCATCCTGCCGACCGTGGCCGGCTCGCGGCGGACCTTCGTCAACGCGTCCTTCGCCCAGCCCGGCCGCTATCCGCGCCAGCACGAGGACCATTCGTTCCCGGACGACCAGTTCCCCTTCACCTACGCCACGCTGCACGACCCGATCAGCGGCCGGACCGACGGCATCCTGGCCAGGGCCGCCGCGCAGGGCGTGCGGCCGAAGGTGATGCATGTCGATACCGACAGCGAGCTCTGGGCCGCCCGCGCCTCCCTGGTGGTGACCGACACCGAGGGCAACGACATCGCCCAGCCCGACGATGTGCGCGTCTACCTGGCCGCGACGCATCAGCACGGCGCCTACACGCCCCCTCCCCCCGGCGTCACCCGGCATGGCGCCAACCCGCTCTGCTACCAGGCGATCCTACGGCCGCTACTCGCGGCGTTGCGAGCCTGGGTGGAGGACGGCACGGCGCCGCCGCCGAGCTGCTTCCCGAGCCGGGCGGACGGCACGCTGGTCACCCTGGAGCAGGCCCGGGCGGCGTTTCCGGCCATTCCCGGCATGGCGCTGCCCGAGCGGCTCAACGGGCTGCGGCTGCTGGATCATTCGCGCCAGCCGCCGGCCGAGGGCGCCGCCTATCCGGTGTTCGTCGCCCGCCCGGACGGCGACGGCAACGCGCTCGGCGGCATCCGCCATCCGCTGACCCAGGCCCCGGTCGGCACCCATACCGGCTGGAACCTGCGCGCGCCCGGCTTCGCCGCCGGGGAACTGTACAGCATCATGGGCAGCTTCGTTCCCTTCGCGGCGACGCGGGCGGATCGCGGCGAGGACCCGAGGCCGTCGCTCGCGGAACGCTACTTTACGCGGCAAGAATGGGTGCGACGGCTGCGGGCGGTCACCGAGCACATGCGCGCCGCGCGGCTGCTGCTGGACGAGGACGCCGAGCGCATACTCGCCGCCGCTGCCGGTTCCTGGGACGCGTTCGCCGCCGCCTGAGCCGGCGGACCGAATTCTACCTGATCCCGCCCGCCTTGACACCGGCCGTCAGGACCTTGGCCAGCAACAGCCGGACGGAGGCGCGCGCGCGCCTTTCGATCTCGGCGACGTCCGGCGCCGGCTCATTGCAGACCAGCAGCTTCAGCATCGGCTCGCCGATGGCGCAGCCGAACAGCATGCTGGCCGTCTCCAGCGGATTGTCGAGGCGCAGGACGCCGCAGTCGGCCTGCGACGCGAGATATTTCTCCAGCGTGCCGTCGCCGCGGCCGAGGCCGAGGCTCTGCAAAGCCCGGCCGATTTCCGGCGAACGCTGCCCCTCGGCCACCAACAGCCGCGTCATCGCGATGTGCCGGGGCGACAGCAGGAACAGCGCCATCTTCACCAGAAGATCGACCAGCACGTCTTCGGGGTCGCGGCCATCCGGTTCGATCGGCACGCGCAGCACCGCCAGCCGGTCCCCCATCCAGGCGCCGAACAGCACCTCCTTGGACGGAAACACCTGGTAGACGGTCTTCTTCGACATGCCGGCGCGCGCGGCGATGTCGTTCATCGTGGCGGCGTGATAGCCCTTGTCGAGGAAGACATCCTCGGCGGCGTCGATCAGATGCTCGCGGCGATAGTCCGGCGATTGCTGGCGCGGCCGGCCGGGCCGGCCGGCTGTCTGCTCGCCACCGGGCTGATCGGAGTGCGAGCGGGGTAACGCTTCCTGTTCCACCATATCCTGCGGCCCCCTGTTCCGGTGCGGTTGTCCGGTTCTTGTGAGTTGTGCGGGTGCCTACCTTTCTGCCGCACATTATCCCCGTTGACACCGATTTGGAAACCCCATAGTTTCCGAAATCCGGAAACCGTAAGGTTTCCTATTTGAACCGATCCCTCAAACCCTCCATCCCCAAAGAACGGCCCGAGGCAACGGGGCGATCGACGGAATATTGGCACGCAACCCCAGCCCGCCGGCTCCCGTCCGGCCCCATTGGCTGACACCGCAGAACAGATTGGGTCAACACATGCTTCCTCGTGATCGCCGGGTTGCCGCTTCGTGCGCCGGCTGGATGATGCTTGCGACTTTGGCCAGCCTAGTGGCCGGCTGCAAGGACGAAAAGGCCGCTGCCGCCCCGGCCGCCGCGCCGGCGGCGCAGGTCGACACGGTGACCCTGCATGCCGCCCCGGTGACGCTGATCACCGAGCTGCCGGGCCGCACCTCCGCCTACCGCGTGGCCGAGGTGCGCCCGCAGGTCGGCGGCGTGCTGCTGAAGCGGCTGTTCACCGAAGGCGACGAGGTGCAGGAGGGCCAGCAGCTCTACCAGATCGACCCGGCTCCGTACCAGGCCGCCCTGGCCAGCGCCGAGGCGACGCTCGCCCGCGCCCGCGCCACGGTGGTCTCGGCGCAGGCCACCGTCAGCCGCTATCGCCCGCTGGTGCAGGCCAACGCCGTCAGCAGGCAGGACCTGGACAATGCTGTCGCCGCCCTGCAGCAGGGCCAGGCGGATGTCGCTTCCGGCCAGGCGGCGGTGAAGACCGCGGCGATCAACCTGGCCTACACCAAGGTCACCTCGCCGATCGCCGGGCGCACCGGGCGTTCCTCGGTCACCGAGGGCGCGCTGCTCACCTCCAACCAGACCAATGCGCTGGTCACGGTCACGCAGCTGAACCCGATCTATGTCGACGTGACCCAGCCGAGCACGACGATCCTGCGCCTGAAGCGCGAGCTGGCCAGCGGGCAGATCAAGGCGTCCGGCGACAACCAGGTGCCGGTGAAGCTGCTGCTGGACGACGGCACCACCTACGAGCAGCCGGGGCGGCTGCAGTTCTCCGAGGTGACGGTGGATTCGGGCACCGGCTCGGTCACGCTGCGGGCGATCTTCCCGAACGATGACGGGCTGCTGCTGCCGGGCATGTTCGCCCGCGCCCAGCTGGAGGAAGGCGTTCGCCAGGCGGGCCTGCTGGTGCCGCAGCAGGCGGTCACGCACAACCAGCGCGGCGAGCCGACGGCGCTGGTGGTCGGCGCCGACAACAAGGTGGAGCTGCGCAAGCTCGTCACCGACCGCGCCATCGGCGACAAATGGCTGGTCACCCAGGGGTTGGCCGACGGCGACAAGGTCATCGTCACCGGGGTGCAGAAGGTGCGGCCCGGCGCGCAGGCGAGCGTGACGGACGTGACCGCCACGTTCGGCCAGACGCCGCCCGTCAAGCAAGCGGCCCGCTGAGGGCGCCGTCATGTCCAGGTTCTTCATCGACCGGCCCGTCTTCGCCTGGGTCATCGCCATCGTCCTGATGATGGTCGGCGGTCTGTCGCTGCTCTCGCTGCCGGTGGCGCAGTATCCGCCCATCGCGCCGCCCGCCATCTCGATCACCGTGAACTATCCGGGCGCCTCGGCCGAGACGGTGCAGAGCACCGTGGTGCAGGTGATCGAGCAGCAGCTCAACGGCATCGACCACCTGCTGTACTTCACGTCCGAGAGCGACAAGGACGGCAGCGTGGTGATCACGCTGAGCTTCGAGCAGGGCACCGATCCGGACATCGCCCAGGTGCAGGTGCAGAACAAGCTGCAGCTGGCGCAGCCGCGCCTGCCCGCGGTGGTGCAGCAGCAGGGGCTGCGGGTCGCCAAGGCGACCAAGAACTTCCTGATGGTGGTCGGCTTCGTGTCCAAGGACGGCAGCATGAACGCCGTCGACATCGCCGACTTCATCGCCTCCACCGTGCAGGACCCGATCAGCCGCACCCCGGGCGTGGGCGACTTCCAGCTGTTCGGCACCTCACTATGCCATGCGCATCTGGCTCGATCCCGCCAAGCTGAACAATTTCGCCCTGACGCCGGCCGATGTCAGCGCCGCCATCCAGGCGCAGAACGTGCAGGTGGCGTCCGGCGAGCTGGGCGGATTGCCGGCGCGCGAGGGCCAGCAGCTCAACGCCACCATCATCGGCCCATCCTATCTGCAAACCCCCGAGCAGTTCGGCGCCATCCTGCTGAAGGTGCAGAGCCAGACGGCGCGCAGGTGCGGTTGCGCGACGTCGCCCGCATCGAGTTCGGCGGCGAGACCTACGGGACCGAAGTCAAGGTCGATGGCCATCCGGCCTCCGGCATTGGCGGTCAAGCTGGCCAGCGGCGCCAACGCGCTCGATACGGTGGCGGCGGTGAAGGCCACGGTAGAGCAGCTGCGGCCGAACTTCCCGCCCGGCATCGAGGCGGTCTACCCCTACGACACCTCGCCGTTCGTGCGCGCTGTCGATCGAGGAGGTGGTCAAGACGCTGCTCGAAGCCATCGTGCTCGTGTTCCTGGTCATGTACGTCTTCCTGCAGAACCTCCGCGCCACGCTGATGCCCGACCATCGCGGTGCCGGTGGTGCTGCTGGGCACCTTCGGGGTGCTGGCCGCTTTCGGCTTCTCCATCAACAGCCTGACCATGTTCGGCATGGTGCTGGCGATCGGCCTGCTGGTCGACGACGCGATCGTCGTGGTCGAGAACGTCGAGCGCATCATGGAGGAGGAAGGCCTGTCGCCGAAGCAGGCGACCCGCAAATCGATGGACCAGATCACCGGCGCGCTGGTCGGCATCGCGCTGGTGCTGTCCGCGGTGTTCGCTGCCGATGGCCTTCTTCGGCGGCTCCACCGGCGTGATCTACCGCCAGTTCTCGATCACCATGGTCTCCGTCCATGGCGCTGTCGGTGCTGGTGGCCCTGGTGTTCACGCCGGCCCTGTGCGCGACGCTGCTGAAGCCGCGCCGACAGGGGGCCATGGCATGCCCCGCCGCGGCTTCTTCGGCTGGTTCAACCGCAACTTCGACCGCGGCAACGCGCGCTACGGACGCGGCGTGAAGGGCATGGTGCGGCGGCCGGTACGCTCGCTGATCGTGTTCGCCGCGATCATCGGCGTGATGGCGGTGCTGTTCGTGCGCATTCCCGGCGGGTTCCTGCCGGATGAGGACCAGGGCGTGCTGTTCGTTCAGGTTTCCGCCCCGCCGGGTGCGGCGTCCGGGCGGACGGCGCAGGTGCTGGGGGACGTGGTGGATTATTTCCACACCCAGGAGGGCGCCGCGGTCGATTCGGTGCTGACCGTCAACGGCTTCAGCTTCGGCGGCCGCGGCCAGAACTCCGGACTGGCCTTCATCAAGCTGAAGGACTGGAGCGTGCGGCCGGGCGAGGCCAACCGCGTGCAGGCCATCGCCGGGCGTGCCATGCGCCATTTCGCCGGCATCAAGGACGCCTTCGTGTTCGCCTTCGCGCCGCCAGCCGTGCTGGAACTCGGCAACGCCACGGGCTTCGACTTCGAGCTGCTGGACCGCGGCAATGTCGGCCACGACAAGCTGATGGCCGCGCGCAACCAGCTGCTCGGCATGGCCGCGAAGGAGCCGACGCTGGTCGGCGTCCGCCCCAACGGCATCGACGACGAGCCGCAGTACAGGATCGACATCGACCGCGAGAAGGCCAGCGCGCTCGGCATCACGCTGGCGTCGATCAACGAGACGCTGTCCGCCGCCTGGGGATCGGCCTATGTCAACGACTTCCTCGACCGCGGCCGCGTCAAGCGCGTCTACATGCAGGGCGAGCCGAATTCGCGCATGCTGCCGGACGATCTCGGCACCTGGTACGTGCGCAACAATGCCGGGCAGATGGTGCCGTTCTCGGCCTTCGCGCGCGGCGAATGGTCCTATGGCTCGCCGAAGCTGGAGCGCTACAACGGCGTGCCGTCGGTGGAGATCATGGGCATGCCGGCGCCAGGGCAGAGCACCGGCAGCGCCATGGCGACGATGGAGCGGCTGGCCTCGCAGCTGCCGGCGGGCATCGGCTTCGACTGGACCGGGCTGTCCTTCGAGGAACGCAAGGCCGGATCGCAGGCCGGCGCGCTGTATGCCATTTCGCTGGCGGTGGTGTTCCTGTGCCTGGCGGCGCTGTACGAAAGCTGGGCGATCCCGGTGGCGGTGCTGCTGGTCGTGCCGCTCGGCGTGATCGGCGCGGTGCTGGCGACCACGCTGCGGGGCCTGTCCAACGACGTGTATTTCCAGGTCGGGCTGCTGACCACGATCGGGCTCTGCGGCCAAGAACGCCATCCTGATCGTGGAGTTCGCCAAGGAGCATTACGAAAAGGGCCACGAGCCTGGCCGACTTCCGCGGTCGAGGCCGCGCAACAGCGCCTGCGCCCGATCCTGATGACGTCGCTGGCCTTCGTGCTGGGCGTGCTGCCGCTGGCGATCTCCACCGGCGCGGGCTCGGGCGGGCAGAACGCCATCGGCACCGGCGTGGTCGGCGGCATGCTGTCGGCGACGGTGCTGGCGATCTTCTTCGTGCCGGTGTTCTTCGTCGTGGTGCTCAAGCTGTTCAAGGTGAAGCCGGCTTCGCACGACACGGTTTCCGACGATCCGGTTTCCGATGATACTGGCAAGGCGCGGCCCGCGCCGCATCCAGCGGCAGGGGAATAACCGCCATGAAACGCACGACCCTCTCCGCCCTGACGGCGGCGACCCTGCTCGCCGGCTGCTCGCTGGCACCCGACTACCTGCGCCCGGACCCGCCGGTGTCGGCGTCCTGGCCGACGGGCCCGGCCTACAGCGCCCCGCCACCGCCGGCGGCGGGCGCGGCGAACCCGGTCGCCTCGGCCGAGGCGACCGGCTGGCGCGACTTCTTCACCGACCCGCAGCTGCAGGCGCTGATCGAGATCGCGCTGAACAACAACCGCGACCTGCGCATCGCCGCGCTGAACGTGGCCGCCGCCGAGGCGCAGTATCGGGTGCAACGTTCCGACCTGTTCCCGAAGCTCGGCTTCGCCGGCACCGGCAACGTCGACGGGCTGCCGACCAACAACTCCTCCAACCCTTCCGCCACGCTGTACGGCCAGAAGGGCGGGACGACGCATCTCTATGCCATCAATGGCGGGTTTACCTCCTACGAGCTCGATCTGTTCGGGCGGGTGCGCAGCCTGTCGACGCAGGCCTTCGAGCAGTATCTCGGCTATGACGAGACGCGGCGCAGCACGCAGATCAGCCTGGTGGCGCAGGTGGCGAACGCCTATCTGGCGCTGCTGGCCGACCGCGAGCTGCTGGGCGTCACCAAGGAGACGCTGGACAGCCAGACCAACTCCTACGCGCTGACCCAGGCGATGTTCAAGCAGGGCACGGCGACGCAGCTCGCGCTCCGCGAGGCGGAGACGTCGGTGGACACCGCGCGCGCCAACCTGGCGCTGTACACGCGGCAGGTGGCGCAGGACGAGAATGCGCTGACCCAGCTGATCGGCCAGCCGATCCCGCCGAGCCTGCCGGCGGGACGCGGGCTGGACGACCAGCATCTGCTGGCCGATCTGCCGGAGGGGCTGCCGTCCGACCTGCTGACCAACCGTCCCGACATCATGGCGGCCGAGCACAACCTGAAGGCGGCGAACGCCAATATCGGCGCGGCGCGCGCGGCGTTCTTCCCCAGCATCTCGCTGACCGCGTCGGGCGGGGTGCAGAGCACCAATCTGGGCTCGCTGTTCACCGGCGGCGCCGCCACCTGGAGCTTCGCGCCGCAGATCACGGTGCCGATCTTCACCGCCGGGCAGAACCAGGCGAACCTGGACCTGGCGAAGGTGCAGACGAACATCTACGTGGCGCAGTACGAAAAGACGATCCAGACGGCGTTCCGCGAGGTGTCCGACGGCCTGGCCGCGCGCGGCACCTATGTGGACCAGGTGGCGGCGCAACAGTGCGCTGGTCGCGGCCTATGCCGACAGCTACCGCCTGGCCGATATGCGGTTTCGCGCCGGGGTGGACAGCTACCTGTCGACGCTGGATTCGCAGCGTTCACTGTACCGCTCCGAGCAGGACCTGATCGTGATGAAGCAGGCCAAGCTCGCCAGCCTGGTCACGCTGTACAAGGCGCTGGGCGGCGGCTGGAACGAGCGCAGCACGCCGCCTTCGTGATCCCTGGAGCAGGATCGCCGCTGATAGACGCGGCGATCCTGCTCCAGGCCTTTGTTTTGGCGAGCAACTTTATCCATTCAGATGATTCCATCTGAATGGATGTTGCTCTTAGCGCCCTGCCCTGGCCGGCATCGGCGATGGCTGGGTTTCGCGCCGTTCAGTCGAAGCGGAAGCCGGAGATGGCGGTCTTCATGACGTGCTCGCCGTAGATGCGCCGGCCGGGGCCGGCGCCGGCACCGGCGGCGACCATCAGCGGCAGCAGATGTTCCTCCCGCGGATGCGACAGCCGTGCCGCCGGCGCCTCGGCCCAGTGATCGAGGCGTTCGGTGCGGGTGGCGGGATCGGCGGTGACCGCCGCCTCGAGCCAGCGGTCGAACTCATCGGACGGCGCGGTGAAGCGGGCATCGCCGTAGCCGCGCATGTTGTGGAAGCTCATGCCGGCGCCGACGATCAGCACGCCCTCGTCGCGCAGCGGCGCCAGGGCGCGGCCGGCGGCGATGTGCAGGGCGGGATCGAGCGAGCGCTCGACCGACATCTCGACCACGGGGATGTCGGCGTCGGGAAAGACCACCTTCAGTGGGACGAACACGCCGTGATCGAGCCCGCGCTCCGGATCGGTGCCGGCCGCGAGGCCGGCGCCCTGCAGCAGCGCGGCGGCGCGCGCGGCGAGGTCGGGCGCGCCCGGCGCGTCGTAGCGCAGCTGATAGGTATGCGGCGGGAAGCCGGAATAGTCGTAGATCAGCTTCGGTTGCGGGCTGGCGGTGAAGGCGAAGCCCGGCGTCTCCCAATGGCCGGAGACGACCAGGATCGCCTTCGGCTTCGCCGGCAGGCTGGCCGGGATGGAGCGCAGGAACGCGGCCATGCCGGTCCAGGTGCCGGCCGGATCGTCCATGAAGAAGCACGGGCCGCCGCCATGGGGCAGGAACAGCGCCGGCTCTCGGGTGGTGGTGCTCATGTCTTGAATCTCTCCGGGTGGGTCAGTAGCCGACGGTGAAGCGCTGGCGGCTGTGCGCGGGATGCTCGATCTCGTCGGCCATCGCGATGGCGTAGTCGGCGAAGGAGATGCGGCTGGTGCCGTCCGCGGCCGTCAGCAGGCCATCGCCGCCGAGGCGGAACTTGCCGGTGCGCGGCCCGGTGTCGAACGCCGCGGACGGCGACAGGAAGGTCCAGTCGATGTCCTGCGTCGCCTTCAGCGCGGCGAGGAAGGCGATGCCGCCCGCTGCCTCGCCCTTGTAGGCATCGGGAAAGCCCGGCGCGTCGAACAGCCGCTTGCCGGGAGCTGCCTCCAGGCTGGCCGCGCCGCCGACGACGAGATAGCGCGGCACGCCCGCCGCGCGCACGGCGCCGATCAGCGCTTCCGGCGATGCCGACTGGAAGCGGACGGCGCTTACCACCGCGTCGTGGCCCTTGAGCAATGCGGCGAGTGCGGCGGGATCGCCGGCGTCGCCGACCTTCGCGGTCACGCCCGGCAGCGCCGGCACCTGCTCCACGTGCCGCGCGATGGCGGTCACCTGATGACCGCGGGACGCCAGTTCCCGCACGATCTGCGAACCGGCCCGGCCGGTGGCGCCTATGACTGCGATCTTCATGCCTGTTGCTCCTTGGCGTTGCCGTTCATCGTGCGGAGGACTGGACAGCGCCCCGCGGCGATCCGCCGAGGCGGGTCGGCAGCAGCGCGGCGGCGCCATCGCCCAGCAGCGCCAGGACAACCAGCGCAATCGCCCAGAAGGCCGGGAATTCCCAGCCGCCATTCGGATTGTTGAAGAAGAACCCGTTGGCGCCGTGCACCGTCACGATGGTGCCGAGCAGCAGCGGCGTCAGCAGCAGCGCGGCGAGGCGGGCGTAGATGCCGAGGATCAGGGCCAGGCCGCCCACGACTTCCGCCGCGATGGTGACATAGGCCAGAGCCGGCGGCAGGCCGAGGCTGCCGAAATAGGCGGCGGTGCCGGCGGGGGTGAACACGAACAGCTTCATGCCCGCATGGACCAGGAACCAGACGCCCAGCGTCATGCGCAGCAGGGTCGCCGCATAGGGTGCAGTACGTTCGTCGATTGTCATGAAAACCTCCTGTTGATGCGGTGGATATGGCGCGCCGTCATTTTGGTGATAATCCGTCGCCAGGAGAGATCAGTTCTCACTCTGGATAGGAGATGGCCATGCTCGACCGGCTGACCGGCATGGAGGTGTTCGTCCGCGCCGTCCGGGAAGGCAGCGTGTCCGCCGCCGCGCGCGGGATGCGCCTGTCGCCGGCGATGGCGACGCGGCATATCGATGCGCTGGAGGCGCGGCTCGGCACCACGCTGCTGCGGCGCAGCACGCGGCGGCTGTCACTGACCGAGGCGGGGCGGCATTACCTGGAGGCCTGCGAGCGGCTGCTGCCGGAGGTGGCGGAGGCGGAAGCGGCGGCGTCCGCCCGCACGGTGGTCATCGAGGGGCTGCTGCGGCTGAGCGCGCCGATGTCCTTCGGCACCAGCTACCTCGCGCCGCTGATGCCGGAATTCACCCGGGCGCATCCGCGGCTCACGGTCGAGATCGGCCTGAACGACCGGGTGGTGGACCTGATGGAGGAAGGCTGGGACATGACCGTGCGCATCGGCCGCCTGGCCGACAGCGAGCTGGTCGCGCGGCTGCTGGCGAAGGCGACGACGGTGATCTGCGCCGCGCCGGCCTATCTGGCCGCGCATGGCACGCCGCGCAATGTGGCCGATCTCGCGGGGCATGACTGCCTCGGCTACACGCTGTCGAGCGAGCTCGCCACGGATCACTGGACCTTCGCCGGCAAGCCGCCGCTACAGGTGCCGGTGCGCGGCAGCCTGCGCGCCAATAACGGGGAAATGCTGGTCGCCGCCGCGATCGCCGGCCAGGGCATCGTCTATGGCCCGCGCTTCATCGCCGCGGATGCCATCGAGGACGGCCGGCTCAGCGTGATCGAGCTCGACCACAAGCTGCTCGATCTCGGCGGCATTTACGCGGTCTATCCGCGCGACCGGCGGCCGCCCGCCAAAGTGCGCGCCATGATCGGGTTCCTCGCCGAGCGGCTGGGCGCGCAGGAAGGCCGGCTCTGAACCGGAGGTCGGCCGCCCTGCCCTTCAGGCCGCGGAGAAATGCACGGAGACGCGGCCCAGCACGCCGAAATCGGCCACCATTTCGTCACCCGGTCCGATCGGCAGCGGCGTGGCGCAGGTGCCGGTGGTGACGACCTGGCCGGCCTTCAGCGTTACGCCCTGGCCGGAAAGCTGGTTCACCAGCCAGGTCAGCGCGATGCGGGGATCGCCGAGCACGTTGGAGCCGATCCCCTCATGGGTCAGCTTGCCGGTGATCGCTGCGGTGGCGGGGTGCTGGGACAGGTCGATGGCGCGCCAGTCGGCCGCGGTCGCCGGGCCCAGCACGAATTGATGCGCGCAGGCATTGTCGGCGATCAGCTGCGCGGCGCCGGCGGTGGCGAATTCGCCGAGGCGGGAGTCCGGGACCTCGATCGCCGGGTGCAGGGAGGCGACGGCGTCCAGCACCTCCTCCATCTTGTAGGAGGTTTTTCGCGGCGGCAGGTCGCGGGCCATGCGGAAGGCGAATTCCGGCTCGGCGACGCGCATGAGATTGGCGCCGAAGGCCAGTTCGCCACCGTCCTCGCCCAGGCCCTCGGCCAGCAGGCGGCCGGCGAGCGGGCCGTCCACGCCGATATGCTTCTGCCCGGCCTTGCTGGTGGCGGCGATCTTCCAGCCGACCGGGCCGGCGGCGCTGTGGGTTTCGAGCTGCGCCTGGATGGCGTAGCCCTCGGCGCGGGTGGCCGGGCGCAGATCCGGCGGCAGCAGCGGCACGCGCGTGCCGCCCTGCCACAGGCCCCAGATCAGGTCGCCGGCCTCGCGGATCGTTTCGGTGTCCATCAGCGTCGCGCGCCCGGGCGGAGCGGCGTCACTTCTTGCCCTTGTCCTTCTTCTTCGGGTCGGGGGCCTTGCCGGATGATTTGGCCGTAAGTGGCGCGACCTCGATCGTGCTCAGGAAGTCGGTTCGGGCCTTGGCTCCGGCCATCAGATAGCTGTGGTCGGCGCCGGAGAGGATGAACTGCGCGCCCATCGAAATGTAGCGCCGCGCGTTCTCCTGGTCGTAGACGCCGCCCATGCCGGAGAACTTGCCGTGCCGGCGGGCGGCATCGATGATGGCCTGGTACGCCTCGATCACCTTGGGATGGCCGAGCTGGCCGGAGATGCCCATCTCCGCCGTCAGGTCGGAGGTGCCCATCAGCAGCACGTCGATCCCCTCCACCGCGGCGATGGCGTCGGCGTTGGCCACCGCTTCCGGGCTTTCGATCATCGCGACCACCAGGATCTCCTGGTTCAGCGCCTTCTGCGCCTCCGCCGCCGGCGGCGGCTGGTAGCCATAGGCCGCCGGCGGGCCGCCCCAGCTGCGATGCCCGTCGGGCGGGTAGTGGAACGCCTCGGCGATGCGGCGGGCTTCGCGGGCGGTGTCGACATGCGGCACGACGATGCCGAGCGCGCCGTTGTCGAGCGCGCGGGTGCCCTCGTCCAGCGCGCCGGCGCAGACGCGCACGATCGGGGTGACGCCATGCGGCAGCGCGGCGATGCAGAGCTGCGTCGCCTCCTGCACGGAGAACGCGCCGTGCTCGGTGTCGATGAAGATCCAGTCATGGCCGGTGGCCTTGGCCAGCACCGGCACGGCCGAAGTGCGCAGGTGATGCACCCCGAAGCCGAGGGCGACGCCGCCCGACTGCATCTTGCGTTTCGCGGTGTTTTCGACAAGCGGCATGGCACCCTCCCCGGAGCTTATGCCAGAGAGCGCAGCACGCGCGCGGAACGCGGTCAATGTTGCGGTGAAAGTTTCGGGGTTGCGGTGAAAGTCTCAGGCCATTTCCCGGTCTTCTGCCTGCCGGTCCTCCACCAGCGCCATCAGCGCATCGAGCCGGTCGGCTTCCTCGGCCGGCTTGTCGGTGCGGATGCGGGAGATGCGGGGAAAGCGCAGCGCCACGCCGGATTTGTGGCGGGTCGAGAGCTGCGCCGCGTCGAAGGCGACTTCCAGCACCAGCGCCTTCTCCACCTCCTGCACCGGGCCGAAGCGGGCGATGGTGTGGTTGCGGATCCAGCGGTCGAGGAAGGCGAGCTCGGCGTCGGTGAAGCCGAAATAGGCCTTGCCGACCGGCAGCAGATCGCCGTCGCGCCAGAGGCCGAAGGTGTAGTCGGAAAAACTGCCGCTGCGCTTGCCGTGGCCGCGCTGGGCGTACATCAGCACGGCGTCGATGCGCAGCGGGTCGCGCTTCCATTTCCACCAGGGACCGCGCTGCCGCCCGGCCAGGTACGGGCTGTCGCCGCGCTTCAGCATCAGGCCCTCGATCGCGGCGGCGCGGGCGCCGTCGCGCAAGCGCGGCGAGTTCGTCGAAGGTCTCGAAGCGGATCAGTTCGGAGAGCTGCATGCGGGCGGGCGCCTGGCGTTCATGCCAGGCTTCCAGCCGGGCGCGGCGGGCGTCGAAGGGCAGCGGGCGGAGGTCCTCGCCGGCGTCGAACAGGAAATCGTACAGCCGCACGCCGGCGGGATGGGTCTTTTGCAGCTGCGGCGAGGCGGTCTTGCGGTTCAGCCGGCGCTGCAGGTCGGCGAAGGGCGCCACGATGTCCTGGCGCACCACCAGCAGCTCGCCGTCCAGCACCGCGTGGAAATCCATCGCCGCCAGGATGTCGGGAAACGCGGCGGAGATGTCCTCGGCGCCGCGCGAGAAGATCCGCCTGCCGCCGGGCCCGGCGACGAGCTGGACGCGGATGCCGTCCCATTTCCACTCCGCCCGCCAATCCCGGGGATCGAGCGCCTCGAGGTCGGCGGGCTCCAGCGGGTGCGCCAGCATCGGCGGGCGGAACACCGGGGCGCCGTTCGGATCGGGGCGCGGGCCGTCGCCGGCGAGCCAGGCGAACAGGCTGCGATAGGGCGGCGCGATGCCGTGCCAGACCTCCTCCAGTTCCTCGACGCCGATGCGCCCCTGGGGCCGCCCCTGGGTAAGCTCCGCCAGCGCCACCCGCGCCAGCCGGGCGGAGACGCCGACGCGCAGGCCGCCGGTGATCAGCTTCAGCAATGCGAGCCGGACGGAAGGGCTGCAGGCGTCCAGCCAGCCGGCAACGATGGCGGGCAAGGCGGATTTCGGCGCCTCGGCCAGCGTTTCCACCACTTCCGACAGGCTGGGCGGCGGCGCGTTGGTGCGCGCGGCCGGCCAGATCAGCGCGACGGTTTCCGCGAGGTCGCCGACATAGTCGTAGGACATCTCGAACAGCACGGGGTCGGTGCGCGCCGCAGCGAGGTCGCGGATCAGGCCGGGCTTGGCGGCGTTGAAGCGCAGCTCGCCGGCGATGGCGGCGAGGCCCAGGCCACGATCCGGGTCCGGCGTGGTGGCGAAATAGCGCGCCAGCAGCGCGATGCGGGCATTGCGCGACGGGGTGAAGGCCAGGCGTTCGAGCAGGTCGGCGAAGGCGATCATGCGGCGGCTCCCCGGCGCCCGCGCCGGCTTCCGCGCCCGCTTCCGCGCCGGCTTCCACCTCGTCTTCCTCGCCGTAGCCGAGCAGCCGCAGCGCGCGGCCGCGCACGCCGCGCAGGCCGGCGGCGTGGATCAGCGCGTCCTCGCGGCCATGGGTTACCCAGATCTCCGGCGCGCCGACCTCGTCGATGGTGGCGTTCAGCGCGTCCCAGTCGGCGTGGTCGGAGATCACCAGCGGCAGTTCCACCCCGCGCGCCTTGGCCCGCTGGCGCACCGCCATCCAGCCGGAGGCCATCGCCACCACCGGATCGGTCAGCCGGTTGGCCCAGCGATCGGCGACGGCGCCGGGCGGGGCGAGCACCAGCGCGCCCTTCAACTCGGCCTTGGAGGCGGCGGTGGCGGGCAGCAGTTTGCCGAGCTTCACGCCCTGCTGCTCATAGACCTCGCACATCCGGCTCAGCGCGCCGTGCAGGAAAACCGGAGCCTCCCAGCCGGCCTGGCGCAGCAGCGCGATCACCCGCTGGCATTTGCCGAGCGCATAGCAGCCGACGACATGGGTCCGGTCGGGGAACAGTTTCCGGCTGGCGAGCAGCCGGGCGATTTCCTGGTCGGCCGGCGGATGGTGGAACACCGGCAAGCGCGAACGTCGCCTCGGTGACGAACACGTCGCAGGGGATGGGCACGAAGGCGTCGCAGGTGGGGTCGGCCGCGCGCTTGTAGTCGCCGCTGACCACGGCGCGGCTGCCGCGATACTCCATCGCCACCTGGGCGCTGCCGAGCACATGGCCGGCGGGCTGCAGCCAGACCCGGACATCTCCGAGCGTGATCCCCTCCCCCCAGGCCAGCGCCTGCTGCGTGTCCCCGGCCCCATCCCCCAGGCGCGCGCGCATCACCGCCAGCGTGTCCTTGTGCGCCAGCACGGCCCGGTTGCCGGGACGGGCATGGTCGGAATGGCCGTGCGTGATCACCGCCCGGTCGACGGCGCGCACGGGGTCGATGAAGAAGCCGCCGGGCTCGCAGTACAGGCCCTGCGGCAGCGGTCTCAGCCAGGTATCGGGATGCGGCATCTTGTCCTTTCCGGCACGGCCAACAGACCCTAGATAAGGGGGGATGGTTGGAACATTGCCAGAACTCTTTTCCGGCTGGTTCGCGCAGCGGGGCTGGAAACCGCGTCCGCACCAGCTGGCGATGCTGGATGCGGCGCGCGCAAGCGAGGAAGTGCTGCTGATCGCGCCGACCGGCGGCGGCAAGACGCTGGCCGGGTTCCTGCCCAGCCTGGTCGAGCTGCACGAGGCGCCGCGCGAGGGGCTGCACACGCTGTATGTCAGCCCGCTGAAGGCGCTGGCCACCGACATCGCGCGCAACCTGACCGCGCCGGTGAGCGAGATGGGCCTGGCGGTGACGATCGAGACCCGCACCGGCGACACGCCGGCCAACCGCCGCAAGCGGCAGCGCGAGACGCCGCCGAACATCCTGCTGACCACGCCGGAAAGCCTGGCCGTGCTGCTGTCGCTGGACGGCGCCCCTGCCCTGTTCGCCGGGCTGTCGCGGGTGGTGATCGACGAGGTGCACGCGCTGGCCGGCACCAAGCGCGGCGACCAGCTGGCGCTGTGCCTGTCGCGGCTGGCCGGCATCGCGCCCGGCATGCGCCGCGCCGGCCTGTCGGCCACCGTCGCGCATCCGGCGGCGCTGATGGCGTATTGCGGCGCCGACCGGCTGATCGAGGAGCCGGACGGCGCGCCGCCGGAGATCTCGCTGATGGTGCCGCCGGGGGAGCTGTCCTGGGCCGGGCATATGGGGCTGGAGGCGGCGGCGGACGTCCTGGCGCGCATTCGCGAGGCGGGGATGACCATCGTCTTCGTCAACACCCGCGCGCAGGCGGAGCTGATGTTCCAGGCGCTGTGGAAGCTGAACGACGACACCCTGCCGATCGCCCTGCATCACGGCAGCCTGGAGGTGGAGCAGCGCCGCAAGGTGGAGGCGGCGATGTCGGCCGGGCGGCTGCGCGCGGTGGTGGCGACGTCCTCGCTCGATCTCGGCATCGACTGGGGGGGCGTGGACCAGGTGATGCAGATCGGCGCGCCGAAAGGGGTTTCCCGGCTGCTGCAGCGGGTCGGGCGGGCCAATCACCGCATGGACGAGGCGTCGCGCGCCGTGCTGGTGCCGGCCAACCGGTTCGAGGTGCTGGAATGCGAGGCGGCGATCGAGGGCGTGGCGGCGCGCGAGCTGGACGGCGACCCGCCGCGCCCGGGTGGGCTGGACGTGCTGGCCCAGCATCTGCTGGGCATGGCCTGCGGCGCGCCGTTCCATCCGGACGACGCCTATGCGGAAGTTCGCACGACCCAGCCTTATGCCGGATTGTCGCGAGAGGATTTCGACGCGGTGCTGGATTTCGTCGCCACCGGCGGCTACGCGCTGGCCGCCTATGAGCACAATCACAAGCTGTTCCGCGACAGCGAGGGCCGGATGCATGTCCGCTCCGCCCGCATCGCCGCGCAGTACCGGATGAATATCGGCACCATCGTCGAGGCGCCGATGCTGAAGGTGCGGCTGGTCGGCAGACGCGGCTTCGGCCCGGTGCTGGGCGAGCTCGAGGAATATTTCGCCAATCTGCTGCGCCCCGGCAACGCCTTCATCTTCGCCGGGCGCAAGCTGAAATTCCTGCGCCTGCGCGACATGGCGGTGGAGGCCACGGACGGCGGCGAGGGCGATCCGCTGGTGCCGGCCTATGAGGGCGGGCGGCTGCCGCTGACCACCAATCTGGCCGAGCGCGTGCGCGGGCTGCTGCATTCGCCGCAGAGCTGGCACCGCTTTCCCGAGCAGGTGGCCGATTGGTTGCGGCTGCAACAGAAACGCTCCCGCCTGCCGGGGCGGGACGACCTGCTGGTAGAGACGTTTCCGCGCGAGGGACGCTGGTACCTGGTGGCCTATTGCTTCGAGGGCCGCAACGCGCACCAGACGCTCGGCATGCTGCTGACGCGGCGGATGGAGCGCGCCGGCTTCGCGCCGCTCGGCTTCGTCGCCACCGACTACGTGATCGGCATCTGGTCGGCGTTCCAGCCGACCCATGTCGCCGCCCTGTTCGCCCAGGACATGCTGGGCGACGATCTGGAGGAATGGATGGCCGACAGCTCCATGCTGAAGCGGAGTTTTCGCAATGTCGCGGTGATCGCCGGGCTGATCCAGCGCAAGCAGCCGGGTGCCGAGAAGAACCGCCGGCAGGTGACGGTGAATTCCGACCTGATCTACGACGTGCTGCGCCGCCACCAGCCGGACCACATCCTGCTGCGCGCCACGCGGGCGGACGCGGCGCACGGGCTGATCGACCTCGATCGCGTGGCGGGCATGCTGGCGCGCGTGCATGGGCGGATCGTGCACATGGTGCTGTCGCGCGTGTCGCCGCTGGCGGTGCCGATCCTGCTGGAGATCGGCCGCGAGCAGGTGGGCAGCGAGGCCGACCGGGACGAGCTGCTGGCCGAGGCGGAAGCCGTGGTGGCCGAGGCCATGGCGGAGGCCGATCCGCCGATGCCGCCACCCGGGCGCGCGAACCGCCGCGCCCCCGCTCAGACTCCCGTGCAGGCTCCCGTGCAGCGCGACCTGTTCGGCGCATGACCGCGGCGCCGATCCATGTCGCCGGCGAGCGGCTGATGCTGGACCCGGCCGGGGCGCTGCTCTGGCCCGAGCAGGGGCTGATGGCCGTCTCCGACCTGCATCTGGAAAAGGGCACCGCCTTTGCCCGCCAGGGGATGCTGCTGCCGCCCTGGGACACGCGCGCCACGCTCGACCGGCTGACGCTGCTGCTGCGCCGGCACCGGCCGCGCATCGTCGTGGCACTCGGCGACAGCTTCCATGACCGTGCCGGCGCGGGCCGGCTGCCGGCGGCGGAGGTGGCGCGGATCACCGCCATGACGGCGGCGGCGCGCTTCGTCTGGGTGCTCGGCAATCACGATCCGGAGCCGGCCATGCAACTTGGCGGCGACTGGGTGGATGAATTCTCCCTGGGCGGGCTCATATTCCGTCATGAAGGTAATGCGACAGGTTCAAGACCCGAATCGTCAGGAGAGATTTGTGGCCACCACCACCCCAAGGCCGCCATCGCGGTGCGCGGCGGCACGCAGAGCCGCGCCTGCTTCGTCACCGACACGCGGCGCGTCATGCTGCCGGCCTTCGGCGCCTATACCGGGGGGCTGGACGTGACCCATCCGGAGATCGCCCGGCTGTTTCCGCGCGGCGGGCGGGTGTTCCTGCTCGGGCGGGAGCGGCTGTTCTCGTTCGCGCTCGGCGTGCCGAAGCGGGGTGCGCCACGGTGACCGACGCCCCGGCGCTGCTGTGGTTTCGTCAGGATCTGCGGCTGGCCGACCATGCGGCGCTGCAGGCGGCCCTGCGCGGCGGCAGGAAGGTCCTGCCGGTGTTCGTGCTGGACGAGGCAGCCGCCGGCGCCTGGGCGCCGGGCGGGGCGGCGCGCTGGTGGCTGCATCACAGCCTGGCGGCGCTGGCCGCGCGGCTGGCGGCGCTGGGCGCGACGCTGGTGCTGCGGCGCGGATCGGCGGTGGAGATCATCCCCGCGCTGGCGCGGCAGATCGGCGCCGGCGAGGTGCATACCGGCGGCGGACCGGAGCCCTGGGCGCGGGCGCTGGACCGGGACGTGGCGGCGGCGCTGCAGGCCGATGGCGTGGCGCTGCACCGCCACCGCACGCGGATGCTGTTCAACCCGGAGGCGATCCGCAACGGCGGGGGCGGCGCGTATGGCGTCTATACCCCCTTCGCCCGCGCCTGCCGCGCCGCCGGCGGGCCGCGCGCGCCGCTGCCGGCGCCGAAGGCGATCCCCTGCCCTCGCGCCGCCTGCTTCGGACCGGCTGGAGGATTGGGGCCTGCTGCCGACGCGGCCGGACTGGGCGGGCGGGCTGCGCGCGGCCTGGACGCCGGGCGAGGCCGGCGGCCAGGCGCGGCTGCGGCGCTTCCTGGCCGGGGGGCTGGCGGATTATGCCGCGCGGCGGAACCTGCCGGGGGTCGCCGGCACCTCGATGCTGTCGCCGCATATCGCCTGGGGCGAGATCTCCCTGGCCCAGGCCTGGCACGCCGCCGAGACCGAGGCCGGCGGCGCCGGAGAGGGGCTGGCGGTGTTCCAGTCCGAATTGCTGTGGCGCGAATTCTCCATCTACCAGCTCTGGCACCATCCGGAGCTGCCGGAACAGCCGCTGCGGGCCGGTTTCGCCGCCATGGCCTGGCGCGACGATCCGGCGGCGCTGGCGGCCTGGCAGCGCGGACGGACCGGCATTCCCATCGTCGATGCCGGCATGCGCCAGCTCTGGCAGACCGGCTGGATGCATAACCGGGTGCGGATGATCGTCGCGTCCTTCCTGACCAAGCATCTGCTGCTGCCCTGGCAGGCGGGCGAGGCCTGGTTCTGGGACACGCTGGTGGACGCCGACCTGTCGGCCAATGCCGCGAGCTGGCAATGGGTGGCCGGCTGCGGCGCCGATGCGGCGCCGTATTTCCGGGTGTTCAACCCGGTGCTGCAGGGCCGCAAATTCGACCCCGACGGCGCCTATGTCCGCCGCTTCGTGCCGGAGCTGGCGAGGCTGTCCGACAAGCACCTGCACGCGCCCTGGGAAGCCCCGGAGACCGTGCTGGCGGCGGCCGGGATCGCGCTCGGGCGCGGCTATCCGCGCCCGGTCGTCGATCTCGCCGCCGGGCGCGACCGGGCGCTGGCGGCCTGGCGCGGGCTGGCGGCATGAACGAGGCGCCGCACCTGAACGGCAGCAGCCGGCCGGTCATTCCCGCGGGCGTGCCGATCCGCGTGGTCGGCGACGTGCACGGCGATGCCAGGGCCTTCGCCTATGCGGCCGCCACCGACCGCTTCGTCGTGCAGCTCGGCGATCTCGTGGATTACGGCCCCGACAGCGCCACGGCGCTGGAGCTGATGTTCCAGCTGATCGACGAGGGCCGCGGCCTGTTCCTGATCGGCAACCATGATTTCAAGCTGGCCCGGGCGCTGGCCGGGCAGCACGTGTACATGACCCCGATGCTGGCCGAGACGCTGCGCATGCTGGGGCCGGAGCTGCGCAGCCGGGCCCTGGCGGAATTCCTGCGCGCGCCGGCCTGGCTGCGCCATGGCGGCGCGCTGTTCGTGCATGGCGGGTTCCACCCGGCGATGCTGGCCGGCGAGGCGCCGGCGATCGAGCTGCGCCGGCCGGACGGGCCGCTGTCGCGCGCGCTGTACGGCGAGCCGACCGGGCGGATGCAGGCGGACGGGTTTCCCGAGCGCAGCCTGGGCTGGGTGGACCGGATCCCGGCCGGCATGACCGTGTATTGCGGCCATGACCGGCGCAGCACGGATGGCCGGCCCTATCGCCGCTCCGGCATGGGCGGGGGGGCGGCGGTGTTCCTCGACACCGGGGCGAGCAAGGGCGGGCATCTGTCCTGGATCGACCTGCCGCCGCTGAGCGGCGCGCCGGGGTAGATCGTTATTTGAGGCTGTGGCTGTCGATGGTCGCTCCGCGAGCAAAACTGTCTAAGGCCGCTCCGCGCGCCCAGGCGATCGCCGCCAGGGCCAGCGCGTCGATCGTGTCGACCAGCTCCACGCCGAGCGTCTCCCGCGGGCCGGCCTGGATGGCGAGCGGGATTTCGGTGCATCCCAGCACCACCGCCTGGGCGCCGCGCGCGGCCAGAGCTGCGGACCACGCTCGGCCAGCGGGGCGTAGGCCTCCGCCACGCGGTTGGCCTTCACCGCGGCGATGGCGGGGCTGACCAGGGCTGCCATCTCCTCCTCCGTGGGCGTGAGGCAGTCCCAGCCCATGCCGTTCCAGCCGGTCCTGATACAGCCGCATGTCCAGCGTCGCCTGGGTCGCCCATCAGGCCGATCCGGCCGGGCTGGATGCGCCGGCGCGCCAGATCGGCCGCGGCGGCGTCGACGATGTGCAGGATGGGCAGGCCGGCATGGGCGCGCATCTCCTCGTACCAGCCATGCGCGGTGTTGCAGGGAATGGCGATGGCGCCGCTGCCGGCCGCGCTTCAGCCCGTCGATGCCGCGCAGCAGCCAGGGCAGCGGGTCGTCGCCGCCGGCGCGCTTGCCGTTCGTGCGGTCCGGCACGCGCGGGTCGGACCAGAGCACGGCCGGGATGTGGTCCTGCTCGCGCGCCGCCGGGGTGAGCAGCGTCAGGCGCAGCATGAACTGGGCGCTGGCCAGCGGGCCCATGCCGCCGAGCACGCCCAGAACGCGGCCGTTGGGTGCGTGGTCTTCCGTCATATCCTCGTCCGTCCCGTTGCCTTGGAGCGCAGGATGGGCGGCAATGGCGCCGGTGAACAAGCGGCTCAATGACGGGAACAGAGCAGATGCAGGTGATCGGACATCGCGGGGCGCGCGGGCTGTTTGCGGAGAACACGCTGGAAGGGTTTCGCCGCACCCTCGCGCTGGGCGTGGACGGGATCGAGATCGACGTGGCGATGACCGCCGACGGCGTGGCGGTGGTGAGCCATGATCCCGCGCTCAATCCCGTCCTCACCCGCGGCGCCGACGGGGCCTGGCTGGCGGGACGCGGCCGGCTGATCCACGAGCTGCGCGCTGGCGGAGCTGGCCGGCTTCGATGTCGGGCGCATCCGGCCCGGCAGCGCCTATGCGACGCTGTATCCGGAGCAGCTTCCGGTGGACGGCGCGCGCATCCCGACCCTGGCCGAGACGCTCGCGCTGCCGGCGCGCTTCACCGTGGAGATGAAGACCTTCCCCGCCCATCCCGGCTGGACCGCCGCGCCGGAGGCGATGGCCGAGGCGGTGGCCGCGGTCGCCGATGCGGCCGGCGCGGCCGGGCGGATCGTGGTGCAGTCCTTCGACTGGCGCGGGCCGCGGCATCTGCGCCGGCTGCGCCCGGAGCTGGCCTATGCCTGGCTGACCTCGGCGGAGACGGTCGCCGAGGCGCGGCTGTGGTGGGACGGGCCGAGCCCGGCGGATTTCGCCGGTTCGGTCCCCCGGGCGGTGGCGGCCGAGGGCGGGACGATCTGGGCCCCGGCCTTCGCCGACCTCACCCGGGACCTGCTGGCCGAGGCGCGGGAGCTCGGGCTGCTGGTGATCCCCTGGACCGTGAACCAGCCGGCCGATATCGGCCGGCTGATCGGCTGGGGGGTGGATGGGCTGATCACCGATCGTCCGGATGTCGCGCGCCGGCTGCTCGGCCGGCCGTTTGCGGCGGCGTGAGGAAATTGGCGCCGACGGAAGCGCGTGCCAGCAAGGCCTGCAGCGCCGGGTCCTTGTCCCCCTCCTCGGCGGTCAGCGCCTCCATCGGCACGAAATATTCGTGCGGGTGGGGCACCTGGCTGCTGGCGAAGCCGAGATAGTGCCGCTGCTTGAGGCCGTACAGCACCCGCATGTCGCGCACCGGCACGATGAAGGACAGCGCCGGTTCCTGGCGGATCAGGCCGATCGTCTCCCAGCGCGGCGTGGGATCGCTCTCGGTCACCGGGGCCAGCAGCCAGGGCACCGGGCAGACCGCGAGCAGCGAATGCGTGCTGGGGGCGAAGCGGGAGCGCTTGTCGAGCAGGTTCGGCACCGAGCCGCAGGCCTCCACCGCCAGGATATCCACAAAAGGCTCCACAGGGGTGCCGCCGAAATTCAGCCACAGCCCGTCCGGCAGCGTGCGCAGCCGGTTGCTGCCGGGCAGCTTGAGGAAAGGCGTGTTGCTGAGCTGGTCCGGCCGGCCGGCCGCGCAGCCAGGTGTCGGGTCGCGAGCCGGTTCCGCCGAGCCCTGGCGGCCGCTGCGGCCAGGTCTTCAGGCGGTTCCTGACGAGGGCATCGAGCGACATGGTGGGGTGCATTATTCTTCCTCCTCGATATATCCAGGGCAGTAATTCAACCCAGGGATGTATTTGAGCCGAGGAATCACCCGGAAGGAAGACATTTATTAACTTCAGGTAGCAAAACGTTCAGGAAATTCCATTTTTCACGATGAATTCACGATAAAATACCGCAGGCCGGCGATCCCTTTCACGTGCAACCATGGCGCGAATTGGATGGAAATTCGGTTACTTGCCGGAAATTCTTGAGTCTTCAGAATCGGTTGCGGTTTGTAGCTGACCTAGATTATCAACAGGCTGTGGATATTTTTATCCACATGACCGCTTCGGCGCCGAATTTCGCTGTGTGAAACGCATTTGGCCGCGCAGCCCGCCAGCGCGGCCGTCCTGCCGGTGTTTTCGTCCGCAGCTCAAGGTCTCCGCAATAGCCCGATCACAAAAGAAAACCGCCCGGCAGGGACCCCTGCCGGGCGGCGGTCGTCATGGTCCGTGGCGTGCGTTCAGCCGCGCTTGTCGAGCGGCACGTAGTCCCGCTGGGCGGCGCCGGTGTAGAGCTGGCGCGGCCGGCCGATGCGCTGGTCGGGGTCTTCCATCATCTCCTGCCACTGGCTGATCCAGCCGACCGTGCGCGAGACCGCGAACAGGGCGGTGAACATCGACAGCGGGAAGCCCATCGCCTTCAGGATGATGCCCGAATAGAAATCGACGTTCGGATACAGCTTGCGGCTGACGAAGTAGTCGTCGTGCAGGGCGATCTTCTCCAGCTCCACCGCCAGCTCCAGCAGCGGGTCGTGCTTGATGCCGAGCTCGCCGAGCACCTGGTGGCAGGTGGCCTGCATGATCTTCGCCCGCGGGTCGAAGTTCTTGTAGACCCGGTGGCCGAAGCCCATCAGCTTGACCTTGCTGTTCTTGTCCTTCACCTGCTCGAGGAAGGCCGGGATGTTCTTCACATGGCCGATCTCGGCCAGCATGTGCAGCACCGCCTCGTTGGCGCCGCCATGCGAGGGGCCCCAGAGGCTGGCGATGCCGGCGGCGATGCAGGCGAACGGATTGGCGCCGGTGGAGCCGGCCAGGCGAACGGTGGAGGTCGAGGCGTTCTGCTCATGGTCGGCGTGCAGGATCATGATCAGATCCATCGCCCGCGCCAGGATCGGGTTCACCTTGTAAGGTTCGGCCGGCACCGCGTTGAACATGTAGAGAAAATTCTCGGCGTAGCCGAGGTCGTTGCGCGGATACATGAACGGCTGGCCGATATTGTACTTATGCGCCCAGGCGGCGATCGTCGGCACCTTGGCGATCAGGCGGAAGGCGCTGATGCGCCGGTGCTCGGGGTTCGTGATGTCCAGGCTGTCGTGATAGAAGGCCGACAGCGCGCCGACCACGCCGCACATCACCGCCATCGGATGCGCGTCGCGGCGGAAGCCGTTGTAGAAGGTGCGCAGCTGCTCGTGCAGCATGGTGTGCAGCATCACGCCGGAGTGGAAGTCCTCGGACTGCGCCTTGTTCGGCAGCTCGCCGTTCAGCAGCAGGTAGGCGACCTCCAGGAAGGTCGATTTCTCGGCCAGCTGCTCGATCGGGTAGCCGCGATACAGCAGCACGCCCTGGTCGCCGTCGATATAGGTGATCTTGCTTTCACAGGACGCGGTGGCGCCGTAGCCGGGGTCGAAGGTGAAGATCCCGAGATCGTTGTAGATCTTGCGGATGTCGGCCACCTGCGGGCCGATCGTGCCGCCGATCAAGGGCAGCTTGGTGGACTTGTTGGACCCATCCATCGTGATGGTAACCGACCCGTTGCTGACCATGCTATTTTCCTTGTGTCCGTTGGAAGGCGTTTGCCTTCGCGTGAAAGTTCGCGGTGTTACGTATTCCAGCCGGGCCAACTTCGTGCCGGACGGCTGCACCTCACCAGGGGGAACCTCTGCCCTGGAAATGGTGATGGACGCATCCTCCGGCAAAGCCAATTGGTCGGGAATTCTGGCTCGGGGGAAAATTATGGCGGAGTGGCGGCGGACGCAACCTTCGCGCCCGCAGCATGGCCCGCACCATGCGTTCTTCCCGGCTACCAGTTGGGCGCGTCGGCGTCGTCCGCAGCGCCGGCCTGGCCACCGGCGCGATGCGCCCAGAGGCCGCGATGCTCGGCGCGGGCCAGTTTCTCGGCGTTCCCGAGGTCTTCCGCCCGGGCGCCGCTCACGCTCGCGGCGCTGCCGGCCCGGGCCCAGCCGGCGGCAACCAGGGCGTGGTTCAACTCTGTCCCGCCCGCCGCGCAGATCGCCAGTGGCCTTCCCATGGAGTTGGCGTCGCGCACCTCGCAGGCGACGCGGCGGTCGCGCACCAGGGCCGCCAGGGCGGCGGTGGAGGCCGCGCCGCAATCGAAGCCGGATGCCTGGCAGGCCTGGCCGCGCGCCGGCGTGTCGATGCCGGCCAGCCGCACCACCCGGTCCGCCAGGCGCAGGGTGCTGCCGTCGACGACGGAGACGTCGGATGCCCTGGCTTCCAGCCGGTCCGCGGGCGCGGTACGCCCGGCGGACGCGTTATCCTGTGGACCTGCGCCCTGGGAACCGATCGGGAAGCGGGTGCCGGCTGTGACCAGGGCCGCGAGGCCGAGGAAGGCCAGCGCGATCGCGCCGATGCCGACATGCATCGGGCGGACGGAAAAGCCGAGCCTGGGCATCCTGCGCCGCGGGCGAGGCAGGGAGGAGCGGAAGATACGGCGTGGGCGGCGCAGTGCCACGGTGCGCGGAGCCTTATTGCTATGGGCGCTGCCGGCAGACGGTCGGCCGGCGGCATGATTGCTATAGGCGCCGGCGGCGACGAAGGGCCGGCGGCGCGGGGACGATGGGCGGCCACGGGTAGCCCGCTGGGCATCCGCGCGCAACCACGGATCCGTCCTGTGCCGCGGTTTTGTCAGGTCCAGAAGGGTTCCTGCTTGCGGAACTTCTTCCAGGCCCCGGCGATCCCGGCGCGCGACGCCCCGCCGATGGCGGCGACGAAGCCGCGCACCGCGCCGATCGCGAAGGCCCGGTCGGTGCCGCTGCCGGGCAAGGCCTGCAGCAGGCTGGCCGCCACCGCGCCATCGTTCAGCAGGCCCAGCTCCTCCTGCAGCGCGCTCAGCCGCTGGATGAAGCGCCTGGTGGCCTTGTGCGGGAACAGCGCGGCGAAGAATTCCGCCGCGTAGCGCAGCCGCTTCGCCCGCAGGCGGATTTCGTGCAGCTTGTCCGCTTCCAGATGCTCGATGTCGTCGCCTTCGGCGAACATCCGCTTCCATCGCCGCGCCAGCACGCCGGCGGCGAATTCCTTCAGCGGCAGATCGAGCGCGGCGCGTTCGGCCTCGTCGATTTCCGCCTGCCACGGGCGCGCGCCCGCCAGCACGGCGAGGCGGATGCCCAGCAGGCGGAATTCCGGCGCGGCCACGAAGCGGCGCAGCGCCTCGTAGCCGGCGAGGCGCTGGCGCTCGGTCGCCGCCAGCAGCCGGGCGACCGCTTGGCCCTCCTGCAGGTCGGCGTCGAAGGCCTGGCCGATGGTCGCGCCGATGCCGGCATTGAACACGTCCCAGTCGCGCGCCGGGCCGAGCGAGGCGGCCAGCGCCTTCAGCCCGGCATCGGCCTCCGCCACGCTGGGCGAGGCGGTGGCGCGGCTGAACACCGAGAGGGCCGAGCGCAGCCGGCGCGTCGCCACGCGCATCTGGTGCACCGGCTCCGGCCCGTCATTGCCGCCTGCGGCGATCGGCGCCCAGGTACAGGATCACGTCGCCGAGATGGGCGACGATATGGTCGAACGCCTCCGCGACGGTGAGCCCCGGCGACAGCCTGGGCGCGCCGAGCGCGCGCGGGCCCGGCGTAGCGCCGCGCGCCGCCGCCAGCGCCTCTTCGGCCAGGCTGGCGCGCGGCACCGCGAGGCCCGCCTCGCCGGCCAGTTGCAGCGCGATCGCCGCCGTGGCCGGCACCGGGCCGGCGAGCTGCACCCGGCAGACCGGGTGCTCGCGCATCACGGTGCGGATCGCGCCCTGCAGGATGGTCAGCTCGACCGGGCCGGCCTCATGGCGCAGCGTCAGGGCGAGCGCCCTGCCCTCGAACGCCGCCCATGGGATACAAGGTTTGGGGATACAGGGTTCGGGAAGGCCGGGCGCGGGCAGCGGGATCGGCGCCTCGTCGTTGCCGGGGGCGGCCAGGGTGGCCGCGAGTTCATCCCGGGTGGCGGCCTGCGCCAGCACCGGCGGCGCGGTGCCGGGGGTCCAGAGCGTGCCGGGATTTGCGGCCTGGGCCGGGCGCATCCGCTCCAGCCGCCAGCTTGCGCGCTGTTCCACCAGGGCCAGGCCGGCCTTGGCCAGCGCGGCCTCCGGCGAGTCGTGCCAGACGATCCGCACCGCGCGGCTGCGCGACCGCCCCTCGCGCAGGGGGGCGAGCGATTTCAGCCGGCTCAGGCGCGCGGCGTCCTCGGGGCGGAGAACCAGGTCCCATTGCATAGGCCAGCAGATCCTCAGGTCAGGCAGCCAGCCAAATCACGCAGCCAGTCACGTCAGGCAGCGAGTTCTGGCAGGTCGCGCGGCGCCAGGAAGCGCAGCAGCCGCCCGCCGCCCTCGTTGAGCTGCGACCAGGGGCCCGGGATGGAGAATTCGGTCAGCGCGCCGGTCGGATAGCCTTCCGCCAGGCGGCTGATGTTGCGGGGCGGCTCGGCCCCCTTCATGGCGCGGTCGCCGACCAGCAGCATGGCGAGGTCGTGCAGGCCCGGGTTGTGGCCGATCAGCAGCACGCTGCGCGCGGTGTCCGACACGTCCCGAAGTGCCGCGAGCAGCTTCTGGGCGTCGGCGAGATAGAGCTGGTCCATCGGCTCGATCAGCGGCTGGTCGTCCCATGGCTCCAGCGCTTCCAGCGTCTGCAGCGTCCGCCTGGCGGAGGACACCAGCACGATGTCGGGCGCCAGGCCGAGGTCGCGCATGGCATGGCGCATCGCCTTGGCCGCCTTGCGGCCGCGCGAATTCAGCGGCCGCGCGTGGTCCGAAAGCTGCGGATCGTCCCAGGACGACTTCGCGTGGCGCAGGAGCAGCAATTGTCGCATCGGCGGTCGCAAGGTCCGAGGTTGTCACGGCGTGATCCTGCCATGAATCCGCGCCGTTGTCCCCCCCGATCCGCACGCGTTTCCTGGCATGGACCCATGAACATTGGCCATGAACATTGGCCATACGGGGCGGCGGTTCCACTTGACCGTTCCGGGCCTCAGGCGAGTGCGGCGCGCAGCCTGGTCCATTCTTCTTCGCTGCCGGGCAGGCCGAATCGCAGCCGGTCGGGACGGTCGAATTGGCGCACCAGGATGCCGGCGCGGCCCAGGCGGTCGAAGACGGCGGCAGCCGAGAGCGTCTCTGCCAGGCGGAACAGATGCGTGCCGCCGATGACGCGCAGCCCTGCCTCGCGCAGCAGGCGGTCCAGCCGTTCGGTGTCGGCGCCGAGGCGCCGGCGGGCGGCCTCCAGCCAGGCGCGGTCCGCCAGGGCCTGTGTGCCGACCGCCAGGGCCGGGCCGGACACCGCCCAGGGACCCAGCGCGGCGCGGATCTGCGCCGCGCGGTCCGGCGTGGCCAGGGCGAAGCCGAGCCGCAGGCCGGCCAGGCCATAGGTCTTGCCGAAGGAGCGCAGGATCACGATCGCGGCATGCGGCAGAAACGGCGCCAGGCTGAAGCCTTCGGGTTCCAGGTCGGCGAATGCCTCGTCGACCACCAGCAGGCCGCCGCGCGCGGCCAGGCGGTCCGCCAGGGCCAGCAGCGCCGGGGGCGGGATGCGGCTTCCGTCCGGATTGTTGGGGTTGCACGCCACCACGCAGGTTGCGTCGCCGGAAGCTGCCAGTGCTGGGATGTCCGTTGCCGGGATGTCCGCGACTTGAGCGCCGCCCCGCCGCCACGCGGCCGCGTGCTCGGCATAGGTCGGGCCCAGCACCGCGACGCGGGCCGCCGGCCAGAGCCGGGGCAGCAGGTCGATCAGGATCTGCGTGCCCGGCGCGGCCGCCACCATCGTGGGGTCGGCGGCGCCATAGGCGCGGGCCGCCGCTTGCTGCAACGCGTCCAGCGCCTCCGGCTCGGGCAGGCGGGCGAAGGCGGAGGCGGGCAAGGGCGGCAGCGGATAGGCCACGGGATTGATGCCGGTGGACAGGTCGATGAACGGCTCGGGCGCGCCGGGAAAGCGGATGCGCGCCTGGCCGATCCGCCCGCCATGGGCGATGGCCTCCCCTGCCCCGCCGTGAAATGCCGTGCTAGCCACCGATCCATGTCCCCCGCAAACCCGTGCCTCCGCTGACCGCCATCCACCACCTCCTGCTGGTCGCGGGCGCGCTCGCGATCGAGGCGGGGGTGGGATATCCGGACCCGCTGTACCGCATCCTGCGCCATCCTGTCGTCTGGATCGGCGCGCTGATCGGCTGGCTGGACCGGACGCTGAACCGGGAGACGCTGTCCGGCGCGGCGCGGCGCGGTTTTGGCGTGTTGGCGGTGGTGCTGCTGGTGGTGGCGACGGCGGGGCCGGCGGCGGTGCTGCAATCCGTGCTGCTGGAATGGCTGGGCATTCCCGTGGGGCTCGCGGTGCTGGCGCTGCTCGCCAGCACCCTGCTCGCCCAGCGCAGCCTGTTCGCGCATGTCCGCGCCGTCGGCGACGGGCTGCGGCGAGACGGTCTGGCCGGCGGGCGGGCGGGCGTGTCGCACATCGTCGGGCGCAATCCGGACAGCCTGGACGAGGCCGGCGTGGTGCGCGCCGCCATCGAGAGCCTGGCGGAGAATTTTTCCGATGGCGTGGTCGCGCCGGCGTTCTGGTGCGCGCTGGGCGGGCTGCCGGGGATCGTGTTCTACAAGGCGGTGAACACCGCCGACAGCATGATCGGCCATCGCAGCGAGCGCCACGCGGCGTTCGGCTGGGCGGCGGCGCGGCTGGACGATGGGATCAACCTGCCGGCGTCCCGCCTGGCCGCGTGCTGGATCGTGCTGGCGGCGGCGCTGCTGCCCGGCGCGTCGCCGGCTGGCGGCGCTGCGCGCGGTGCGCCGGGATGCGGGCCGGCACCGCTCGCCCAATGCCGGCTGGCCGGAGGCGGCGATGGCCGGCGCGCTGGGCCTGCGGCTGGCCGGGCCGCGGGTCTATGGCAGCGACGCGCGTGGAGGATGGCTGGATGGGCGACGGGCGGGCGGAGGCGACGCCGGCCGACCTGGACCGGGCGCTGGCGCTGTATCGCCGCGCCTGCGTGGTGCAGTTCGCGGCGATCCTGCTCTTGATCGCGGTGATTATTGCGCGAGGGTGAGCAGGCGGTCGATGTCGATGCAGGCTTCCAGATGCGCCGCCAGCGCGTCCAGGGTCGCCTCGACCGCGGCCGTCATGATTGCGCGCGGACGGGACCGCGCCGAGGCGGCGCAGGAAGCCGGCGCGGGCCGCGTCGGCGGCGAACAGCCCGTGCACATAGGTGCCGCTGACCCGGCCGTCGGGGGAGACCGCGCCTTCGGGGCGCCCGTCCGACAGTGACAGCAGGGGATGTTCCGTTGCCGGGCCGGTGCTGCGGCCCATGTGCATTTCGTATCCGGTGAAATTTTCGCCGTCGGCCCGCACGATGCCGTTGGCCGGCTCCAGCGTCTTGGTCGGCGTCAGCACCGTGTCGATGTCCAGCAGCCCCAGCCCGGCCACCGAGCCCGGCGGTCCCTCGATCCCAGCGGGATCGGCGATGCTGCGCCCCAGCATCTGATAGCCGCCGCACAGGCCGATTATGTGCCCGCCGCGCCGGTGATGCGCGGCGAGGTCGATGTCCCAGCCTTCGCCGCGCAGCGCGGCGAGGTCGGCGATGGTGGCCTTCGAGCCCGGCAGGATGACCAGGTCGCAGACCGGCAAAGCGGTGCCGGGCGGGACCATCGTCAGATCGACGTCCGGCTCGGCGGCCAGCGGATCGAGATCGTCGAAATTGGCGATGCGCGGCAGCATCGGCACCGCGATCCGCAGGCGGGCGCCGTCCTGCCGGCGGCGGGCGCGGTCCGCGAGATCCTGCGCGTCCTCGGCCGGCAGATCGCGCATGCGGTCGAAGAACGGCACCAGGCCGAGCGCGGGCCAGCCGGTGCGCGCGGCGATGGCGTCCATGCCGGCGGCGAACAGCGAGGCGTCGCCGCGCATCCGGTTGACGATGAAGCCGCGGATCAGCGCGGCGTCCTCGGGATCCAGCACCGCCTTTGTGCCGACCAGGCTGGCGATCACCCCGCCGCGGTCGATGTCGCCGATCAGCACCACCGGCGCGCCGGCGGCGCGGGCGAAGCCCATATTGGCGATGTCGCCGGCGCGCAGATTGATCTCCGACGCGCTGCCCGCGCCCTCCACCAGCACGATTTCCGCCTCCGCCCGCAGCCGGGAAAGGCTTTCCAGCACGCGCGGCATCAGGCCGGGTTTCAGGCCTTGGTACTCGCGCGCCCGGGCGGTGGCGAAGACCTGGCCCTGGACGATGACCTGCGCGCCGGTCTCGCTCTGCGGCTTCAGCAGCACCGGGTTCATGTGCACGCTCGGCGCCACGCCGCAGGCCCGCGCCTGCAGCGCCTGGGCGCGGCCGATCTCGCCGCCATCGGGCGTGACGGCGGCATTGTTGGACATGTTCTGCGGCTTGAACGGACGCACTTCGATGCCGCGCAGCCGCAAGGCCCGCGCCAGCCCCGCCACCAGCACCGACTTGCCGACGCTGGAGCCGGTGCCCTGGAACATCAGGACCCGGGCGGTCAGAACTCGATGCCCGGCTGCGCCTTCACCCCGGCGGCGAAATGGTGCCTGGTGGCGACCATCTCGGTCACCAGGTCAGCCGCCTCGATCAGCGCCGGGCGGGCGTTGCGCCCGGTGATCACCACATGCATGCCCGCCGGCCGGGCGGCGAGGCCGGCCAGCACTTCGTCCACGGACAGATATTCGTAGCGCAGCGCGATGTTCAGTTCGTCGAGCAGCAGCAGGGCGATGTCTTCCCGCCGCATCAATTCAACCGCCTTTTCCCAGGCCCGCCGGCAGGCGGCGACGTCCCGGGCGCGGTCCTGGGTTTCCCAGGTGAACCCCTCGCCCATCGTGTGCCAGGTGACGAGGTCGGAAAAGCGTTCCAGCGCGGAACGCTCCCCGGTGGACCAGGCGCCCTTGATGAACTGCACCACGCCCACCTTGCGGCCATGGCCGAGCATGCGCAGCAGCAGGCCGAAGGCCGCGGTGGATTTGCCCTTGCCGGCGCCGGTATGGACGATCAGCAGCCCCTTCTCGATCGTCTTGCCGGCGACCTCCTGGTCCTGCACTGCCTTGCGCTTCTGCATTTTCGCGCGGTGATGCGCCTCGGCATCCTCGGTCATCGTCGTCCCATCATTTCAGCCGCATCGGCAAGCCGGCGGCGATGAATAGCACCCGGTCGGCCCGCGCGGCGATGCGCTGGTTGAGCAGGCCGGCCTGGTCGCGAAACGCCCGGGCCAGGGCGTTGTCCGGCACGATGCCGAGGCCGACCTCGTTGCTGACCAGCACGGTCGGCGCCGTGCGGGCGGACAGCGCCGCCTCGAGCGCCGCGATGGAGGCCGGCAGGTCGTGTTCGCCGAGCATCAGGTTGGTCAGCCACAGGGTCAGGCAGTCCACCAGCACCGGGGCATCCGCCGCTTCGCCCAGCGCCCGGGCGAGATCGAGCGGCGCCTCCATCGTGCGCCAGCCGGCCGCGCGGCGGGCGCGGTGATCGGCGATGCGGGCGCGCATCTCGTCATCGAAGGCCTGGGCGGTGGCGATATAGACCCAGGGCGGCGGGTGGCCGGTCACCAGCGCCTCGGCATGGCGGCTCTTGCCGGAACGCGCACCGCCGAGGACGAGGGTCAGGGACAACAGGCTGGCCTTTGACGAAAGGAGGACGCGGCGGGTAATAGCTGAAGCGCAGATGGTCCTTCCATGCGGAAGGTGAAAAGGGAATGCGGTGCGGGGGTTTCCCCCAATGCCGCGGCTGCCCCCGCAACTGTAAGCGGAAAGCAGCCCGTCGCACGGCCACTGGAAGGCTCGGACTCCGGGAAGGCCGACGGGCAGCGAGCGGGTTTGGCGCGCAGGCGCCAGGCCCCGGATCCGCGAGCCAGGAGACCTGCCATCCCCGGCGGCCGAACGGTGGCCGGACGGACCGCGATGCCGGGCGGGGTGCCCCGGTGTGACGACGATGTCGACCGTCGACCCCTGGATCGGGCTCCGGGGGCGGTTTGCACCCCATGGCTGCACGTGCCTTGCCGCGCGTGGAACGTATTTGGGGGTCCGATGGCCGACGCCGTTCCATGCCTGCATATCTGCATGACCTGCCGCGCCGGCCAGGACCTTGGCCGAAGGCGCCACCCCGCCGGGCGCGCATCTGCACGCGGCGATCGCCCGCCTGCTGGCCCAGGAGCCGGACGCGGCGGTCGAGCTGCGCGAGGTCGTCTGCCTGGCGTCCTGCGAGCGCGGCTGCACCGCCGCGATCTCGATGGCGGGCAAATGGGGCTATCTGCTCGGCGGGCTTTCCGCCGGCGACGCGGCCGACATCCTGACCTATGCCGCCTCCTATGGCGCGTCGAAGACCGGCACGATTATGCCGTCGCGCCGCCCGGCCTCGCTCGAAAGCCGCGATCATCGCCCGCTTTCCAGCCCCCGATCGTTGGATTCGAACCGGAGCTGCGCGCATGAGCCACATCGGCAAAAATCCCCGCCACCATCATCACCGGCTTCCTCGGCGCCGGTAAGACCACGCTGGTGCGGCATGTGCTGGAGAATGCCGGCGGGCGGCGGCTGGCGATCATCGTCAACGAGTTCGGCGCGCTCGGCATCGACGGCGAGACGCTGCGCAGCTGCGGCATCGCCGGCTGCACCGAGGACGATATCGTGGAACTGGCCAATGGCTGCCTGTGCTGCACGGTCGCCGAGGATTTCCTGCCGGCGATGGAGGCGCTGCTCGACCGGCCCGACCCGCCCGAGCACATCCTGATCGAGACCTCCGGCCTGGCGTTGCCGAAGCCGCTGATCAAGGCGTTCAACTGGCCGGGCATCCGCGCCCGCGTCACCGTGGATGGCGTGATCGCCGTGGTCGACGGCCCGGCGGTTGCCGCCGGGCGCTTCGCCGACGATCTGGAAGCGATCGCCCGCCAGCGCGCGGCCGATCCGTCGCTCGATCACGACAACCCGCTGGCCGAGGTCTACGAGGACCAGCTGCGGGCCGCCGATCTGGTGCTGCTGAACAAGACCGATCTGCTGGACGGCGCCGAGGCGGTCGCGGGTGCGGGCCGAAATCGCCGGGGCGATCCCGCGCGCGGTGAAGGTGATCGCCGTCAGCGAGGGGCGGCTGGACCCTGCCATCCTGCTCGGCCTGGGCGCTGCCGCCGAGGACGATCTGGCGGCGCGGCCGTCGCATCACGACGCCGAGGACGGCGCGCATGAGCACGACGATTTCGAGAGTTTCTTCGTCGTGCTGCCGGAAATCGACGACGCGGAGGCGCTGCTGGCCCGGCTGGCGCGCGCCGCGGAGGCGCATGGCGTGCTGCGCATGAAGGGCTTCGCCGCCGTGCAGGGAAAGCCGATGCGGCTGGCGATGCAGGGCGTGGGCGCGCGGTTCCGGCAGCATTTCGACCGGCCCTGGGAAGCGGGCGAGAGCCGCGCCGGGCATGTGGTGGTGATCGGCCAGACCGGCATGGACAGGGGCGCCATCGAGGCGGCGATCCTGGCGAGCGAACCGGTCTAAGTCCTTGCATCTTCTGGTCCGCGAAACCCAGACGCTCGACGAGCAGGACCCGGCGGTCGATCTCGGCCAGACGCCGGCGGATCTGGTGTTCCTGTCGTTTTCCGACAGCGATCTGGGCGCGCTGGCGGCGGCCTGGCGGGCGATGGGGGATGCGCGGCCCGGGCTGCGGCTGGCCAGCCTGGCGCGGCTGCGCCATCCGATGTCGGTGGATCTCTATGTCGAGCAGGTCATCGCCGGGGCGAGATGCGTGGTCATCCGGCTGCTGGGCGGGCTGGATTACTGGCGCTACGGCGCCGAGGAGGTCGCCGCCATCTGCCGCGCGCGCGGCATCGCGCTGGCGATGCTGCCGGGCGATAGCAGCGACGATCCGCGCCTGGCCGGGCTGTCCACGGTAGGGGCGGAAAAACTTGCGCGGCTGGATGCGTTTTTGCGCGAGGGCGGTCCGGAGAACACCGCGGGGGCGCTGAGGCTTGCCGCGGCATCTGGCCGGGCTGGGGCCCGACGACGGCGCGGCCGCGACGCCGGTGCCGGGCGCGGGGTTTTACCCCCTGCCCTATGCGGAAGAAGGCGCGCCGCTGGCGGTGATCGTGTTCTACCGCTCGCATCTGCTGGCCGGCGACCTGGCGCCGGTGGAGGCCTTGGCCGAGGCGTTGTCCGGGCGAGGGTTCGCGGTCCGGGCCGTGCATGTCAGCAGCCTGAAGGACCCGGCGGCGGCGGGATTTGTCGAAGCCGCCTTGCGCGGTCTGGGCCCGGCGGTGGTGCTGAATGCCACCGGGTTTTCCGCCCGCCGTGGCGAGGGCGGCTCCCCGCTGGATGCCGCCGGGGTGCCGGTGCTGCAGCTCGTGCTCGCGGTCGGCGGCATCGAGGCCTGGCAGGCCGGGTTCCGCGGCCTGTCGCAGACCGATCTGGCGATGCAGGTGGTGCTGCCGGAGCTGGACGGGCGGCTGCTGAGCACGGCGATCTCGTTCAAGGCCGAGGCCGAGCCGCAAGCCGGGCTGGAATTCGCCCCGAGCTTCAACCGGCCGCATCCGGCGGGTGTGGCGCTGGCCGCCGACCGGGCCGCGGGCTGGGCGAGGCTGGCCGGCACGAAGCGCGCGGAGCGGCGGGTGGCGGTGGTGCTGTCGGATTATCCGGGTGCCGGCGGGCAGGTTGCGCATGCGGTCGGGCTGGATAGTTTCGCCAGCCTGGCGGCGATCCTGGACAGGCTGCGGGATGGCGGCTACGCCACCGGGGAGGCTCGGCCGGATGGCGCCGGCCTGGCGGCGCTGCTGTGCGACGCGCCCGCCGCGCCGATCCTGGACCTGCCGGGCTATCGTGCGCTGTTCGCGAAGCTGCCGTTGGCGGCGCAGGCGCGGGTCCTGGCCGCCTGGGGCGAGCCGGAGGAAGATCCGGCGCTGGCGGAAAACCATTTCACTTTGCGGCATCATCGCCTGGGTTCCCTGCTGCTCGCCGTGCAGCCGGATCGCGGGCAATCGGCTGGACCGCAAAGCCAGTTATCACGATGCCGAACTGCCGCCCCGTCACGGCTATATCGCGTTCTATCTGTGGCTGCGCGCGGCCGGGCAGGTGCACGCCATCGTGCATCTGGGAACGCATGGCACGCTGGAATGGCTGCCCGGCAAGGCGGTGGCGCTGTCCGATGGCTGTTTCCCGGCCGCGCTGATCGGTGGCCTGCCGGTGATCTATCCGTTCATCGTCAACAACCCCGGGCGAGGCCGCCGCCGCCAAGCGCCGGCTGGGGGCGGTGACCATCGGCCATCTGACGCCGCCGCTGGCGACCGCCGGATTGCACGGCGCCGGCCGCCGAGTTGGAACGGCTGATCGACGACTACGCCGCCGCCGACGGGCTGGACCGCCGCCGCGGCGCGCTGCTGCGGCGCGAGATCCTGGACCGCGCCGCGGAGAGCGGGCTGCTGGCCGAGAGCGGCATTCGCCGGGACACGCCGGAAGACGAGGCGCTGGCGCGGCTGGACGCCTATCTGTGTGACGTGAAGGATTTGCAGATCCGCGACGGCCTGCACGTCTTTGCCACCCCGCCGCGCCAGCACGACGCCTTGCTGGATGCGCTGCGGCGCGCTTCCCCCAATGTTTCCGAAGCCATCCTGCGCGCCGATCTCGCCGCCTGCGCCGAGGCCGAGGCCGCCGGGTTGCTGGCGGCGCTGGACGGCCGGTTCGTCGCCCCCGGGCCGGCCGGAGCGCCGACGCGCGGGCGGGCCGATGTGCTGCCGACCGGGCGCAACCTGTTCACCATCGACCCCCGCGCCGTGCCGACCCGCGCCGCGCTGGCGCTGGCGGAGAAGGCCGCCGCCGATCTGCTGCGCCGCCACCGGCAGGACCAGGGCGACTGGCTGCGCAGCGTGGTCATCGACCTCTGGGGCAGCGCCAGCCTGCGCACCGGCGGCGAGGATCTGGCGCTGGCGCTGGTGCTGATGGGCGCGCGACCGGTGTGGGATGACGGATCGGACCGGGTCGGCGGCATCGAGATCCTGCCGCTGGCGTTGCTGGACCGGCCGCGGGTGGATGTGACGCTGCGCATCTCCGGCCTGTTCCGCGACGCCTTCGCCAGCGCAGATCGCGCTGTTCGACAGCGCGGTGCGCGCCATCGCCGGGCGCGACGAGGCGGCGGACTGGAACGGCCTGGCCGAAGCCGCGCGGGGGCTGGAGGGCGCCGAATTGCGGCAGGCCACCACCCGCGTCTATGGCGCCGCGCCTGGGGAATATGGCGCCGGGATCGGCGAGCGGATCGCGCGCGGCGCCTGGCGGGACCGGGCCGAACTCGGCGCCGCCTATCTGGCGGGTTCCGCCAGCGCCTATGGCAGCGGACTGGAGGGAGACGCGGACGCCGCCGGCTTTACCGCGCGCATCGCCGGCGCGCAGGCCTTCGTGCACCAGCAGGACCATGCCGAGACCGATCTGCTGGACAGCCCGGAATATGCCGCGCATGAGGGCGGTTTCGCGGCGGCCGCCGAGGCTTTGGGCGCGGCGCCGGCGCTGTACCACACCGACACCTCCCGCCCGGATGACCCGCGCACGCGCACCCTGTCCGAGGAGATCGCCCGCGTGGTGCGCGGCCGCGCCGCCAATCCGGCCTGGATCGCCGGCATGCGCCGGCATGGCTATCGCGGCGCGGCGGAGATCGCCCGCGCGCTGGATGCGCTGCACGGGTTCGCTGCCACGATGGCGGAGCGCTTCGATGTGCAGTTCGACCTGGTGTTCGACGCGACGCTGGGCGATGCCGAGACCGACCGCTTCCTGCGCAAGGAAAACCCGGCCGCCCGCGCGGCGATGGCGACGCGGTTCCAGGAGGCCTTGCGCCGCGATCTCTGGCGTCCCAGGCGCAACATCGTCGCGGCGGTGCTGGAGCCATGACAGTCAAGGGATGGTGCCCGACGCTGCTGGCGCCGATGCAGTCCGGCGATGGCTGGCTGGTGCGTGTGCAGCCGCGCCGGGCGATGCTGTCGGCGGCCGATGCCTGCATTCTGGCCGATGCCGCCGAGCGGCATGGCAACGGGATCATCGAGCTGACCAATCGCGGCAATCTGCAGATCCGCGGGCTGTCGCCGGAATCGGCCGCCGGTTTTGCCGATACCCTGCTTGCCGCCGGTGTGGCGGACGGGCATGCCCGGGCGAACCTTCTGGTTTCGCCGCTGGCCGGAGCCGACCCCGGGGTGGATCGGCGGACCCTGGCGATTGCCGATGCCATCGAGGCGGCGCTTGCCGGCATGGCGGGGTTGCCGGACAAGTTCCTGATCGCGGTGGATGGCGGCGGGTGGCGGGTCTGCAGGGCATCCGCGCCGACATCGCCGTGCGGGCGAGGGAGCGGGGCTGGGCGATCTGGATCGACGGCGAACTTGCCGGGGCCGCCTGCGAGCCGGACGCGATCCCCCAGGCGGTGGCGCGGTTGGCGGATGTATTTGCGGCGATGGGCCGCGGCGCGCGACGGATGCGCGATGTCGTCGGCTCGGGCTGCCTGTTTCGGGCTGCGGGGCTTGTCGCCGATTTGCCGGTGGCGGCCGAAGCGGGGGCCGAGCCGATCGGGTTCCTGCCCTATGACGGCGATGCCGGCGGCTTTGGGCTTGGCGTGGCGTTCGGTCAGACGGATGCTGCTGGCCTTCGGCAGCTTGCGGCATTTTCGGAACGATACGGGGATGCGGGCCTGCGCGTGACGCCGTGGCGGTCCGTGATCGTCACCGGGATCGCAGTTTCGGATGTCGCTGCGCTGCGCGAGGCGGCCGGTGCGTGGATCAGCGATCCCGCGGACCCCAGGCGGCGCATCGTTGCCTGCGCCGGGCAGCCGCGCTGTGCCTCGGCGATGGTCGATGCCCGCGGCGACGCGGCGCGGCTGGCCGCCCTGACCATTCCCGCGCTTTTTGGCCGCATCCATGTCTCCGGCTGCGCCAAGGGCTGCGCCCATCCCGGCGCCGCGCCCGTTACCCTGGTCGGCAACCATGGACGCTATGATATCATTCGCAACGGACGAGCTGGCGATCCGCCTGCTGAAGCCAAATTGACCCTCGCGCAGGCGGCACAGATGCTGGCAAATATCCCATGAAACGCGACTACATCCGCGACGGTGCGGCGATCTACCGGCAATCCTTCGCCACCATCCGCGCCGAGGCCGATCTTTCCGGCTTCGACCCCAACGAGGCCCGCATCGCCGTGCGGGTGATCCATGCCAGCGGCATGGTGGACATTGCCCGGGATCTGCGCTTCGGCGCCGGCTTCGCGGCAGCGGCGCGCGCGGCGCTGCTGGCCGGCAAGCCCGTGTTGTGCGACTCGCAGATGGTTGCACATGGCATCACCCGCGCCCGGCTGCCGGCGGGCAACGAGGTGATCTGCACGCTGCAGGCCGCCGAAACCCCAATGCTGGCCGCGCGCATCGGCAATACGCGATCCGCCGCCGCGCTGGATCTTTGGGGCGAGCGGATGGCGGGCGCGCTGGTCGCCATCGGCAATGCGCCGACGGCATTGTTTCATCTGCTGGAACTGCTCGACGCCGGCGCCCCGCCGCCGGCCGCGGTCATCGGCATGCCCGTGGGCTTCGTCGGTGCCGCCGAGTCCAAGCAGGCTTTGCTGGAGGATGGCCGGATACCGTTCCTGATCGTCACCGGGCGCAAAGGCGGCAGCGCCATGGCGGTTGCCGCCGTCAACGCGCTGGCCAGCGAGGCCGAATGATGTCCCCCGCCACGCTGTACACCATCGGCATGGGCCCCGGCGATCCGGAGTTGCTGACCTTGAAGGCGGTGCGGATCATCGCCGCGTCTCCGGTGATCGCCTTCTTCGCCAAGCGCGGCCGGACCGGGCATGCGCGCAGCATCGCCGGGGCGCATGTCAGCGCAGGGCGCAACCGAACTGCGTTTCGAATACCCGTTCACCACCGAGATCGCGGTGGACGATCCGCGCTACCTCGCGGAAATGGGGGCGTTCTACGAGGCCACGGCTTCTGCCATCGCGCAGAGGCTGGATGCCGGGCAGGATGTGGCGCTGCTGTGCGAGGGTGATCCGTTCTTCTATGGCTCGGCGATGTATCTGTTCGACCGGCTCGGCAGTTCCCACCGCAACGAGATCGTGCCGGGGATCACCGGCATGAGCGGTTGCTGGACCCGGGCCCGGCTGCCGTTCACCCATGGCGACGACGTGCTGACGGTCCTGCCCGGCACGCTCGATGAAGCGAGCCTCGCCGAGCGGCTGACGCAATGCGATGCCGCGGTGATCATGAAGGTTGGCCGCAACCTGCCGAAGATCCGCGCGGCGCTGCACAGCGCCGGGCTTGACGGATCGCGCCATCTATGTCGAGCGCGGCACGATGCCGGACGAGCGCATCGTGAAGCTGTGCGACATGGCCGAGGCGACCGCGCCGTATTTCTCGATGGTGCTGGTGCCCGGGCGGCAGCGGCAGCGATGAGCGGCAAGCTGTTCCTGGTCGGGCTTGGCCCCGGCGATCCCGGCATGCGGACGCCGCAGGCCGACGCGGCGCTTTCATTGGCAACCGATCTGGTCGGCTATGGCCCGTATCTGGACCGGGTGCCGGATCGTGCCGGCCTGGTGCGCCATGCCTCCGACAATCGCGAGGAGATCAGCCGTGCCCGGCATGCGCTGGCGCTGGCGCAGGCAGGGCGGCGGGTGGCGGTGGTGTCGTCGGGCGATGCCGGCGTGTTCGCCATGGCGAGCGCGGTGTTCGAGGCGATCGAGCACGGGCCGGCGGAATGGCGCGGCTTGGACGTAGAGATCGTGCCGGGGATTTCCGCGATGTTCGCCGTCGCCGCGCGGATCGGCGCGCCGCTCGGGCATGATTTCTGCGCCATCTCGCTGTCCGACAACCTCAAGCCGTGGGAGGTCGTGGTTCAGCGGCTTACGGCGGCGGCGGGGGCCGGGTTCGTGCTGGCGCTGTACAACCCGATCTCCCGCGCGCGGCCCTGGCAGCTCGGCGCCGCCTTCACGCTGTTGCGCGGCATCCTGCCGCCGGCGACGCCGGTGGTGTTCGCCACCGCCGTCAGCCGGGCGGAGGAAGCGATCGATATTGTGCCGCTGGCCGACGCCGATCCGGCGCGGGCGGATATGCGCACATTGGTGCTGGTCGGCACCGCCGCGACGCGGCGGATCGAGCGGCCGGGCGGGGCGCCCTGGATCTATACGCCGCGCGGGCTGGACGCCGCCTGATGCGCCAGCCAGTCCAGCGCGGCCGCTTGGCATCGGCGACCTGTTCCACTTCCGGCACCGGCGGGCGCACCACCATCACCACCTCGCAGGCCCAGCGCCCGCGCCGCCGCCAGCTTGGCCGCGGTGGCGCTGCCGCCGGAATTCTTGGTGACCAGGACTTCGATCTTTCGTTCGGCCAGCAGCGCGCGCTCCCCGGGTTCGGTGAACGGTCCGCGGGCGGTGATCACCGCAGCACCCGGCGGCAGGCTGGCAGGCGCCGGCGCGTCGACGCTGCGGACCACGTAGCTGTGCCAGGGCGCGGCGGCGAAGGGGGCCAGGTCCTGCTGGCCGATGGTCAGCAGCACGCGCCGGGGCGCAGGGCCGAGGGCCTGCGCCGCCGCCGCCATGTCGGGCACCGAGATCCAGCAATCCCCTTGCTGCTGCTGCCATTCCGGGCGGTTGATCCGCAGCAGGGGAATTCCGGTCAGCCCGGCGGCGGCGCAGGCGTTGCGGGTCATCTGTTGCGCGAAGGGATGGGTCGCGTCGACCAGCGCGCCGATGCGCTCCGCGCGCAGATACGCCGCCAGCCCCGCCGCGCCGCCGAAGCCGCCGATGCGGCAGGGGATCGGCGGCAGCACCGGCGCGCGGGTGCGGCCGGCCAGCGACATTGTCGCGTCGAACCGCGCATCGCCCGCCAGCGCGCGCGCCAGGGCGGAAGCTTCGGTCGTGCCGCCCAGGATCAGAACGCGCAGCATGTCGGCATGAACTCCGGAGCCGGGCAGTGACGATCACCAAGCCCTGGCTCGCCATCTTGGGAATCGGCGAGGACGGTGTCGAGGGTCTGTCGGCTGCGGCGCGGCATCTGATCGCCGGGGCGGTGCTGGTGGTCGGCGGTGCCCGCCATCTGGCGCTGGCCGACAGGCTGATCGCCGGCGCGCGCCTGGCCTGGCCGAGCCCGATCGCCGGCGCGTTTCCCGCCATCCTGGCGCGGCGCGGAGAGCCCGTGGTGGTGCTGGCTTCCGGCGATCCCTATTGCTACGGCATCGGCGGCACGCTGGCGGCGATCGTGGCGCCGGAGGAGATTCTGAGCCTGCCGGCGCCGTCGGCGTTTTCGCTCGCCTGCTCGCGGCTGGGCTGGGCGTTGCAGGACACGGCCACGATATCGTTCTGCGGCCGGCCGCTCGCCGGCCATCGCGCCGTTGTTGCAGCCGGGGGCCAGGATCCTGGCCTTGTCGGCGGATGCCGGCACGCCGGCGCAGCTTGCCGCGTTGCTGCGCGCGAACGGTTTCGCCGCGTCCCGGCTGCATCTGCTGGAGGCGCTGGGCGGGCCGCGCGAGCGCATCCGGGCGATGACGGCGGAGGCGGATCCGCCGGGGGGTGTCTCGGCCCTGAACCTGGTCGGGATCGAGGTGGTGGCGGCGGCGGATGCGCGGGTGATTTCGCTGGCATCCGGCCTGCCGGACGATGTTTTCGAGCATGACGGCCAGATCACCCGGCGGGAGATGCGCGCCGTCACGCTGTCGGCGCTGGCGCCGCGCCGGGGGGAGCTGCTGTGGGATATCGGCGCGGGGTCCGGCTCCGTCTCGATCGAGTGGATGCTGCGCCATCCCGCCAACCGGGCCATCGCCATCGAGCAGCGCGCGGACCGGGCGGCGCGCGCGGTGCGCAATGCGGTTTCGCTCGGGGTGCCCGATCTGCGCGTGCTGACCGGTCCGGCCCCGGCCGCTTTGGAAGGATTGCCGCCGCCCGATGCGGTGTTCGTCGGCGGGGGCGCGGGGGGTGACGGCGTGCTGTCCGCCGCCTGGGCCGCGCTGAAGCCGGGGGGGCGGATGGTGGTGAATGCCGTTACCATCGAAACCGAAGCCGTGCTGTTCCAGGCGCGGCAGGAATATGGCGGCACGCTGACCCGGATCTCGGTCGAGCGGCTGGATAAGATCGGGCGCATGCATGGGTTCCGCCCGGCGATGCCGGTTACGCAATTTGTGGGGGTGAAACTGCCGTGAACGTGATCATCGCCGGGATCGGCTGCCGCAAGGGCTGCGCCGCCGAGGAGATCGCGGCGCTGGTGCAGCGGGCGGCCGCGCTGTCGGGCTGCGAGCCGACCGCACTGGCGGCGCCGGATTTCAAGGCGGATGAAGCCGGATTGCAGGCGGCGGCCTTCCTGCTCGGCCTGGCGCTGCTGCCGGTTTCCGCTGCCGACCTCGCCGCCGCGCAGCCGCGTTGCGTCACCCGTTCCGCGCGCGCCGAGGCGGCGACGGGGACCGCTTCGGTCGCCGAAGGCAGCGCGCTGGCGGCCGCCGGCCCCGACAGCCGGCTGCGGCTGCCGCGCATCGCCAGCGCCTGCGCCACCTGCGCCATCGCGGTGGCGCCGTGACCGTGCATTTCATCGGCGCCGGGCCGGGTGCGGCCGACCTGATCACGCTGCGCGGGCGGGATCTGCTGGCGAGCTGCCCGGTCTGCCTCTATGCCGGTTCGATCATTCCACCGGCGCTGCTGGCGCATTGCCCGCCGGGCGCGCGGCTGGTCGATACCGCGCCGATGAACCTGGACGGCATCGAGGCGGAATATGTCGCCGCGCACGCGGCAGGGCAGGACGTGGCGCGGCTGCATTCCGGCGATCTGTCGATCTACAGCGCGGTGGCCGAGCAGATCCGCCGGCTGGAACGCCATGCCATCCCCTACACGCTGACACCCGGCGTGCCCGCCTTCGCCGCCGCCGCCGCCGCGATCGGGCGCGAGCTGACCTTGCCGGAGGTGGCGCAGAGCGTGGTGCTGACCCGGCTGTCCGGCCGCGCGTCGCGCATGCCGCCGCGCGAAACCCTCGCCGCCTTCGCCGCCACCGGTGCCACGCTGGCGGTGCACCTGGCGATCCATGCGCTGGAGCGGATGGTGGCGGAACTGGTGGCGTTCTACGGCGCCGATTGCCCGGTGGCGATCGTCGCGCGTGCGAGCTGGCCGGACGAGCGCATCCTGCGCGGCACGCTCGGCGACATCGTGGCGAAGCATGCGGCGGAGCCGATCGAGCGCACCGCCTTGGTGCTGGTCGGCCCGGCGCTGGCGGCCGACGGTTTCCGCGACAGCGCGCTGTACGATCCCGCGTATCAGCGCCGGTTTCGGGGGGCGCCATGAACCGGCAGGAACTCCGTTCGTCCGACCAGCGCGCCGGTAGCGTCGAACAGGACTATTTCGAGCGCGATGCCGGATCCGGCCAGCACATCGGCCGCCGTGCGCCAGGCCAGCCTGGCCACGGCATCGCCGAGGGCGACGCCCTCCGCCGCCGCCAATGCGAAGGCCTCGGCCGCGGTGTTGGCCGCGACGATGCGCGCGGCCAGGGCCGGCGAGCCGCCCGCCAACCTGGCGAGGGCGGCGAGATCCACCGCGCCGCGTTTGGAATGCAGATCGAGCCGGCCTTGCGCCAGCTTCGTCATCTTCGCCACGCCGCCGGCGATGGTCACGCGCGCAACCGGATGGGTGCGCAGGTATTTCAGCATCCCGCCGACGAAATCGCCCATTTCGATCAGCGCGACCTCCGGCAACCCGTGCAGCTGCTGCACCGCCTGTTCGGAATTGCGGCCGGTGGCGCCGGCGATCTGGTCCAGCCCGATGGCGCGCGCCACGTCGATGCCGCGATGGATGCTGTCGATCCAGGCGGCGCAGGAGAACGGGATCACGATGCCTGTCGTGCCCAGGATCGACAGGCCGCCGACGATGCCGAGGCGCGGGTTCAGCGTGCTCCGCGCGAGGATCTCGCCGTCGGGGATGGAGATCTCCACTTCCAGGTCCGGGTTTGGTTCCGAAGTCGCCTCGGCCAGGGCGGTGCGGATCATCTGGCGGGGCACCGGGTTGATGGCGGGCTCGCCGGGCGGGATCGGCAGGCCGGGCCGGGTGACCATGCCCACGCCAGGGCCGGCGCGGAATACGATGCCGGAGCCGGGCGCGCCGCGGCGCAGGGTGGCCCGGACCAGGGCGCCGTGGGTCACGTCGGGGTCGTCGCCGGCATCCTTCACCACGCCGGCGCTGGCGCTGTCCGCGTGCAGGCGGGTTTCGGCCAGGGCGAAGGCCACGCGGGTGCCGCGCGGCAGGGTGATTTCCACCGGATCGGGAAAGACGCCGCCGTACAGCGCCACGCCGGCGGCCTTGGCGGCCGCGGTGGCGCAGGCGCCCGTGGTCCAGCCACGGCGAAGCGGACGCTCATTCTGCACGCGGCCAGCTATATCGGTGCCCCCCGGCGCTGTCACCAGCGGCGCTGTCATCAGAACTGGGGGGCGCGGCATTGGCCCGGGGCCTGATCATCGCCGCCCCGCGTTCGGGCAGCGGCAAGACCACGGTGACGCTGGCGCTGATCGCGGCGCTGCGCCGGCGCGGGCTGGCCGTGCGCGCGGGCAAATCCGGGCCCGATTATATCGACCCCGCGTTTCATGCCGCCGCCGCGGGGGCGCCCGGCGTCAATCTGGACAGCTGGGCGATGCCGCCCGATTTGCTGACCGGCATCGCGGCCGAGGCGGCCGCTGGCGCGGATGTGCTGGTGATCGAGTCTGCCATGGGGCTGTTCGACGGCGTGGGCGGCGAGCCGGGACGGCGCGGCAGCGCCGCCGATCTGGCGGCGCGGTTCGCGCTGCCGGTGGTGCTGGTGCTGGATGTGACCGGCCAATCGCAATCGGCCGCGGCCACGGCGCGCGGCTTCGCGCTGCACGACCCCGATGTGCGGATCTGCGGCGTGGTGCTGAACCGCGCGGGCAGCGCCCGGCATCGCGAGGGCTGCGGCGAGGCGATCGCCGGCATTGGCCTGCCGGTGCTCGGCTGCGTCATGCGCGATGCCGCGATCACGCTGCCGGAGCGGCATCTGGGGCTGGTGCAGGCCGGCGAGCATGGCGAGCTTGCGGCCTATCTGGACCGGCTGGCCGATATGGCGGAACGCGAGCTGGACCTGGACGCGATCCTGGCTTGCGCCGCGCCGGTGATGGGCGCGGAGCCGGGCCCGAACCCGGGCGGGGCCGCCGAGCTGCCGCCGCCGGGGCAGCGCATCGCGCTGGCGTCCGACGCCGCGTTCAGCTTCGTCTATGCCCATCTGCTGCAATCCTGGCGGCGCGCGGGGGCGGAGATCGTCGCGTTTTCCCCGCTCGCCGACGAGGCGCCGCCCGATGGCTGCGATGCCTGCTGGCTGCCCGGCGGCTATCCGGAGCTGCACGCCGCGCTGCTGGCCGCCGCCGGCCGGTTCCGTGCCGGGCTGCGGCATTTCGCCCAGACCCGGCCGGTGCATGGCGAATGCGGCGGCTACATGGTGCTGGGCCGGACCTTGCAGGATGCCGCCGGGGAGACCCATGCCATGGCCGGCCTGCTCGGCCATGCCACCAGCTTTGCCCGCCGCAAGCTGCATCTGGGCTATCGCGAGGCGACCCTGCTGGCCCCCTGCCCGCTCGGCCCCGCCGGCAGCGTGCTGCGCGGGCATGAGTTCCATTATGCCACCACCTCCGGCGCCGGCATCGACGCGCCGCTCGCGGAATTGCGCGATGCGCGGGGCCAGAGCCTGGGGCCGGCGGGTGGGCGGCGGGGGTTCGTCACCGGTTCCTATTTCCACGCCATTGCGCCCGCTTCGGGGCCAGGAAATCCATGACAATCTTCACCCGCCTTGCCGAACTGCGCGACGCCTGCCGCGACCTGCCCGCCGGCGATAGGGCGGCGGAGGCAGCAGTGCTGGCACGCCAGCTTGTGCTGACCAAGCCGCCGGGCAGCCTGGGGCGGCTGGAGCAGCTGGCCGCCTGGCTGGGGCGCTGGCAGGGGCGCGAGATGCCGCGGCTGGAGCGGGTGGAGGTGCTGGTGTTTGCCGGCAATCACGGCGTGACCGCGCAGGGCGTGTCGCCCTACCCGCCCGCCGTCACCGCGCAGATGGTGGCGAACTACGCCGCCGGCGGCGCGGCGATCAACCAGCTGGCGGGACTGGCGCAGGCCAGGCTGCGGGCCATCCCGCTGATGCTGGACGACGCCGACCGCAGATTTCACCGCCGCGCCGGCCATGGACGAGGCGGCGTTCCTGCAGGCGGTGTCGGCCGGATATCAGGCGGTGGAGCCCGGCACCGACCTGCTGTGCCTGGGCGAGATGGGGATCGGCAACACCACCGCCGGCGCCGCCATCGCCGCCGGGCTGTTCGGTGCCGGGCCGTTCGGCAGTGGTGGCGCGCGCTGGGCCGGGCGCGGCACCGGTGTCGACGATGCGGGGCTGGCGCGCAAGATCGCCGCCATCGATGCCGGGCTGGCGCGCCATGCGGCGTCGCTGGACGATCCGCTGCGGATCGCCGCCGCGCTGGGCGGGCGGGAGCTGGCGGCCATACTGGGCGCGACGCTGGCGGCGCGGCACCAGGCGGTTCCGGTGCTGCTGGACGGTTTCGTCTGCACCGCCGCGGCGGCGCCGTTGGCGAGGCTGACGGCGGGTGCGCTGGATCACACGGTCAGCGCGCATGTTTCCGCCGAGGCCGGGCATCGCGCGCTGCTGGAGGCGCTGGGCATGGCGCCGCTGCTCGACCTCGGCATGCGGCTGGGGGAAGGTTCCGGCGCGGCGCTGGCGATCCTGCTGCTGCGCGCGGCGTTGGCCTGCCACCAGGGCATGGCGACCTTCGCGCAGGCCGGCGTGACCGACCGGGAGTGAGGGATTGGACCTGACCCGCCGCGGCAGGGAGCTGGCCGGCGCCTTCGGCCTGCTGACGCGCCTGCCGGTCGGCTGGGCGCTGAGGGCGGGTCCGGTGCCGGAACCTGCCGACTGCATCTGGGCCTATCCGGTGGTTGGCCTGGCGGTTGGGGCGCTGGGGGCGGCGGTGTTCCGGGTAGCCGCTTTGCTCGGCATGGCCCCGGCTTTGGCCGCCGGCTGGACGCTGGTGGCGCTGGTGCTGATGACCGGCGGGTTTCATGAAGACGGGCTGGCCGACACCGCCGATGGTTTCGGCGGCGGGGCCACGCGGGAGCGCAAGCTGGCGATCCTGCGCGACAGCCGCATCGGCAGCTACGGCGCCATCGCGCTGATCCTGTCGCTGGGGCTGCGCGGCGCCGCCCTTGCCTTGGCCGGCGCGCCTTGCGTCGCCCTGATCGTCGCCGGCGCGCTGGGACGGGCGGCGATGATCGGGATGCTGCTGGCGCTGCGGCCGGCGCGGAACGACGGGCTGGCCGCGTCGCTCGGTCGCATTCCCGTCGCCCAGGCGGCCGCGGGGATCGGCATCGCGCTGCTGGCGGCGGTGCTGCTGGCGCCGGGGATGGCGCTGGCGGTGATCGCGCTGGCCGTGGCGGGAACCCTGGTCATGGCGGCGCTGGCGAGGCGGCAGATCGGCGGCCATACCGGGGACGTGCTGGGGGCCACCGAGATCGTGGTGGAATGCCTCGTGCTGTCGGCCCTGGCGGCGTAGTCGTTCAGCAGGGGACGATATCGACCTGGCCGAAAGCCGGCGCCGGGGCCAGCAGATCCGCCGGCTGCCCGCGCAGCAGCGCCGCCAGGATTTTCAGCGGACCGCCATGCGAGACCACCACGCAATCCTGCCGCTGCCGCGACAAGATCCATGTGGAACGACTGCACCCGCGCGATCAGCGCCGTGCCGCTTTCGCCTCCCGGCGGGGCGAATGCCGGCGGATCGGCGGCCCAGCGATCGAGCGCATCGCGGGGCACGCTATCCCAGGGTTGGCCTTCCCAGTCGCCGAAATCCATTTCCAGCAGCCGTGCGTCCTGCTGGTTGGGTGCGGATCTGCCAGCGGCGATCGCTTCGGCCAGCGCGACGCAGCGGCGGGCCGGGCTGGACCAGATCGCCCGGGCCGGGAACGACGCCAGCCCTCGGGCGAGGCCGGGCACGGCCTCGGCGCCATCCCGGCTCAGCGGCAGGTCCAGCCGGCCGTAGCAGATGCCGGGCGCGATCCGCGGAGCGGGATGGCGGACCAGGGCGATGTTCAAGGATGGCCCGCCGATCGTGCCGGAATTCTTAGGTGGGCCCGGAACTTCTAGGTCGGCGAGGACGCTGATGTCGGGTTGGGCCGGGAGGATTTCGTGGTCCATTGGCGGATCTTGCGCATATTGGCAGTGACGCTCCCGGCCAGGGCGGCGGCGATCTGGCGGTTGCCCTCGGCCATCAGCAGCAGCGTCTCGCCCATCCGATCGAAATTGCTTTTGTCCAAATTGCTCATGGGGAAGCCCTTCCTCCGCGGGTCCTCAGCAGACCCGGATGTGAAGGACGCCTCCCCTTTTTGCTGCAATGCAGCATTTAACCTGCGCGGCGCGGCATTGCAAGCTGATTACGCTGTCAGCCGGAAACCATCGGCAGGCCTTCCTGCGCGCGGATTTCGTTGATGATCTGCAACACGCGCTCGCGGAACGGGCGGTACTGCAGGGAGAATTCCTGCACCAGGCGGGAATTGTCGATCAGGTAGTTGCCGGAGATCTGCTTGCCGCCGGTGTCCTGCTCGAAACTTATCTGCGCGTCGGGCAGGAAGCCGCGCACCATCGCCGCCAGGTCGCCGAGGCTGATGGTCTGGCCGCCGGAATTGTAGATCCGGTGGCGCGGCTTGTCGGCCAGCAGCACGCGGGCGAATACCTCGGCGATGTCGTCCACGTGGATGGGAATGCGCATCGCGTCCTTGAACGGAAACGATACCGGCTTTCCGCGCGCGGGCTGGGTGATGCAATTCACGTGGTCGACCGAGCCGCGCAATTTGTCCGGGCCGGTGACGTTGGCGGGGCGCACGCCGGTGATCAGCATGCCGTATTTCTCGGAGTAGTCCTGCGCCTGCCATTCGTTGAAGATCTTGTGCATGGCGTATTGCACATTGCCGTGGCGGAAATCGTCCTCGTTGACCGCACGCTCGCCGAAATGCCGCTGCTGGCCGCTGACGGCGAGCGAGCTGGCATAGACAACGTGCTGCACGCCGAGCAGGCGAGCCGCCTCGAAACAATTATCCATGCCCAGCACGTTCAGCTTCATCGCCACATGCGGCGCGAGGTCGCTGCCGATATGGTAGGACAGGTTCAGCACCCGATCCGGTTTCGCGGCCGCCATCGTCGACATCACGTCATCGAACTGGGTGATGTCGCCGCGCACCACGCTGACCTTGTCGCCGAGGGCGGCGAAGGGGGCGGCGTTGGCGTTGATGTCCATGCAGACCACCGTCTCCCCGCGCGCCACGAGCAGCGGGATGACGCGGATGCCGATGAACCCCGCGCCGCCGATTACGAATACCGACATGTCCGTTTCCCCTTCGGTGTTGCAGCCCCGATTGATGGCACATCGTGCGCGACAATTCCGCCGGCTTCAACGGGGTGCGCGGAGGTGACACGTGCCGGGGCGCGGCGCATAGTTCCGGGTCTGCCGCAACGGGAGGAATATCCGATGGTGGAAGTTCGCCGCCTTGGTCCGCAGATCGGCGCCGAAATCCGCGGCGTGGATGTCCGGAGACTGGACGATGCCGGCTTTGCCCCGATCTATCGCGCCTGGCTGGATTACAACGTCATCGTGGTTCCCGGCCAGGAGCTGGGGATCGAGGATTTCCTGCGCTACAGCCGCCGTTTCGGGCGTATCGAGCCGCATCCGTCCAAGAGCACGCGCCATCCGGAGTATCCGGAAATCACGCTGCTGGGCATCAACAAGTTCGGGCCGGACGGCAAGCTGAACCAGGCCGTGTACCGGCGCGGCGCCGAGGGGTGGCATACCGACGGCGCCTATGACGAGGTGCCGTTCAAGGCGACGCAGCTCTATGGCCTGGCGATTCCTTCCACCGGCGGCGATACGCTGTTCGCCAGCATGTACGCGGCCTATGCCGCGCTGCCGGAACGGCTGCAGCAGCGGCTGGAGGGCGTGCGCGGGGCGTTCACCTATGGCGGGCGGCGGAAAGCGAACGCGCTGCTGAACCCGGAAGACCGCGACCGCCCGCCGGCGTTTCATCCGATCATCCGCACCCATTCCGAGACCGGGCGGAAATCACTGTATTTCGATCCCGGCAAGATCCTGTTCCTGGAGGGTTTTGAGCCGGCGGAAAGCGATGATGTGATCGAGGAACTGACGGGATACATGATCCAGCCGGACGCGGAGTTCCGGCATCAATGGCGCGTGGGGGATATTGTCATCTGGGACAATCGATGCTCGGTGCATCGGGCTGCCGGGGATTATCCGCCGGAGGAGGACCGGATTCATTGGCGTGTTTCGATCAAGGAAAGCCAGTAACCCGGATTTCCCGGAGGAGGTCGGATTGCAGGTTTCGTCCCCCAGGGGCGACGTTTCGCGGCGTCGCGCAAAATGATTTGGGAAATTTTTGGCCACACCCTCTCCGCGGGAGGCCGCGTCATGAAACCATTTAAGCTATGGATGGCTTCCAATGATCCAATATGACATTTTCAATAATCTGTTCCTGAGATCCGGGCCGATTTCGATGCGCCTCGTCTGCGCACCGCCACCGGGCGAGCACATCGCCTGTTAGCACTGGCGGGCATCCATCCAGGATCGAAACGCGTCGTCCGATTGGATCGGGCCGGTGCGGTGATCCACCGAATGAAATTCCGCCGCGATTTCCTGATCCCGCACCTGGCGGCGGCGGCAGCGCCGCCGGCGCGCATTTCGACCAGAAATTCCCGATAGATATACAATTTGGCGCTGTTGACCGCGACGGTGATACAAGTCAGGATTGTTCCGGATATGCGCTACCTACTACGCACGGTTCCGATTTAGGAACCAGTAACAGAGGAAACGCTCCAATGGCAGACGGTTTGCTCCCTCCGGATAATGACGATCACATAAAGAACATGCAGAACGCCGAGGCCAACGGCTACTGCCCAAACGGTAATCCGATCATCAAATTCGCTGGTTACGAATGGTGGATCAATTACCACTGGAGCCAGCAGCAAGGCACCTATGTGTGGGAGCCGTTCAAGTCCGTGTTCGACCCGAAGATCATCCAGCAGGATGCGAACGGTATCACGCTCTGGATCAAGCCTCCCGAGAACGGCCAGGAGGCATGGAAGACATCCGAACTCGTCCTGGTCCCCAAGCTGGGCTATGGGATGTATGTCGTGACCGCCCGCATGAATGGAGGATCGTTCTCGGACCTCGACCCGAATGCGGTCTTCGGCATTTTCACGTATCAATTCTCGGAGGCGCCTGCCGGTCAGGGCGCCAATAAGCATCGGGAGATCGACGCGCTTGAGGTATTGCGCGGGGGAAGCAGCAACGCGCAGTTCACGCTGCAGCCGTTCGGCAACTCGCCTCCGCATCCGTGGTCGCCCTTCATGATTCCGCCCAATACCCCCGTCATCACCTCCGTGATGTTGTGGAATGAGTATGAGAACGGGGTCGTCCTGTCGGCGCACATGTACCTCTTTGCGGGTGACCATGACATCAACAATCTCCCGCCTTGGGACAGCGCAATCCACAGCTGGAAGTCCGAGGGGTTCCAGGCCCTTATTCCCAGGCACACAGCCACCAGCTGCGAGCGCCTGCATATAAATCTCTGGCTCATGCACGGGGTTGCGCCCGCCGCGGAGCAGTCGGTTACGATCACGCGCTTCCAGTTCAAGCCGTAAAACCGACCTGTTGGACGAGCAGGGCCGCCCCTTGGACCTCATCTTTCGGATGGGTTTCCAAAGGGCTCCGCCCTTTGGCGGGTTCGGGCAGAGCCCGACCCTGCCTTGCTCAGGTCGAATAATCCGAGAACGCCACGCCCGCGAAGCGCGCACGATAATCGGTTTTCACGTTCACCAGCGCCACCATGCCCTCGTTCACCTTGGCCTTGGCGCGTTCCAGCGCGGGGCGGATTTCTTCCGGTTTGGTGACGTATTCGCCGTAGCCGCCCAGCGCCTCGCACATCTTGTCGAAACGCGTGTAACCAAGTTCGCGGCCCGGTTTCTCCCGCTTGGGATCGCCGGTCCAGCCGCCGTTCAGGCTGACCACCACCAGGATCGGGATCTTGTGGCGGATAGCGGTGTCCAGCTCCATCGCGTTCAGCCCGAGCGAGCCGTCGCCGTGCACGACGATGACCTGGGTGTCCGGCTTGGCCACCTTGGCGCCGACGCCGAACGGCAGGCCGACGCCCATGGTGCCGAACGGGCCTGAGTTCAGCCGATGGCCGGGCGCGAAGGTCGGCATGGTCTGGCGGCCGTAGTTCAGCGTTTCCTGCCCGTCGACGCAGAGGATGGCGTCGCGGTCCATGAAGTCGCGCACCTCTTCCAGCATGCGCACCGGATGGATGTCGCCGTCCTCGGCGTATTTGTTCGCGCCGGCGGCCTCGCGCTTCGCTGCCTCGCCGTCCGCGAGCTTGCCGCGCCAGGCCTTGTAGGTGTCCGGCGTGACCTTGCCCTTCAGCCCCTCCAGCAATTGCCGCAGCACCATCTTGCAGTCGCCGACGACGGGGATGTCCACGTAGCGCGCGGCGGTGGCGATCTCCACCGGGTCTATGTCGATGCGGGAGATGATCGCGTTGCCGCCGAAGCGTGGCGGCGAGGCGTGGCCGATGATGTAGTTCATGCGCGTGCCGAGCACGAGGATCAGGTCGGCGTCGCGGAACGCGGTGGAGCGCATGGACAGGTAGCAGTACGGGTGATCGTCCGGCACCACGCCCCTGCCCTGCGGCGTGGTGTAGAACGGGATGCCGGCGGCATCGACCAAAGCGTGCATCTCCTCCCACGCCTTCGACCAGATCACGCCGCTGCCGGAGACGATCAGCGGTTGCTTGGCGCTGGCCAGGGCGTCGATCAGTTTCGAGACCTGGCGCGGATCGCCGAGCGGGCGGCTGTCGAGCAGAGGACGGCCGGCGAAGCTCCAGTCCACCTCCTCCTCGTCGATCTTCTGGTAGAGGATGTCGCCGGGGAAATCGAGATAGACGGGTCCCGGCTTGCCGGACATGGCTTTCTGGATGGCGAAGTTCACCTGCTGGGGAATGCGCTTGAGGTTGTGGACGCGGTCGACATGCTTGGTGCAGCCGCGCATCAGCTCGACCTGGTCGATTTCCTGGAACACCTGGCGGCCGAACTGGCTGATCGGGCTGGAGCCGCCGATCGCCACCACCGGGCAGCAATCGATCAGGGCGTTGGCTATGCCGGTGATCAGGTTGGTGACGCCGGGACCCGATGCGGCCATGCAGACGCTGGGTTTTTGCAGCAGGCGGCTATAGGCCTGGCACATGAAGGCGGCGGCCTGTTCGTGGCGGACGTCGATCATGCGGATGCCTTCCTTCACGCAGGTGGCCTCCGCCAGCAGCATCGGGCCGCCCATGATGAAGAACAGGTCCTCGATGCCCTCCTTCTTCAGGCATTTTGCTAGAATCTCGGATCCGGTCAGTTGGGCCATCTGGTTCATTCCCTCGTTGCTTTTGTTGCTTTCGCCCGGGTCTGCGACCGGGCCGCCTAGATCACGCCGTTCTGCTTCAGGCTGTCGATTTCTCCGCTGCCGAGGCCCAGCCATTCGCCGAGCACGTCGCGGCTGTGCTGGCCGAGCAGCGGCGCGGGGGATACCGGCGGGGGCGTGCCCTGGAAGCGCACCGGCCATCCCGGCATCTTGTAGGCGCCGATCTTCGGGTGCTGGATGGTCTGCATGATGCCGCGCTGCTCGAAGCTCGGGTCGTTGTGCAGTTCCATCGTGTCCAGCACCGCGCCGGAGGGGATGCCGGCGGCGCCGATGATGCGCATGGCTTCGTGCTTGTCGTGCTGGCGGGTCCAGGCGGCGATCATCTCGTTCACCTCCGTCTCCCGCTCGGCGCGGGCGGCCGGCGTGTCGTAGCGGGGATCGCCGAGCAGGTCTTCGCGCCCGATCACGCCGAGCAGGCGGCGCCAGTGCTCGGGGTTGGCGCGGCTGGTGTAGACATAGACGTAGTCGTTCGGGCCGCCGCCCTTGCAGGGGAAGGTGCCCATCGGCGGGTTGCCGCCGGTGACGCTGCTGGAGCCGGCGCGCGGCGCCGCGTGGCCCATCGCGGCCTGGGCGGCGAAGGCGATGCGGATGTAGTGGATCATCGCGAATCCTGCATCGCCACCTGCAGATGATCGCCCAGGCCCGGTGCTGTTGCGGCGGAACAGCGCGCCGAGGATGGAGATGGCCAGCAGCATGCCGGTGCCGGTGTCGCCGAGCGAGGGGCCGGGTTTCAGCGGCGGGCCGTCCTTCTCCCCGGTGATGCTCATGGTGCCGCCGCAGGCCTGGGCGATCATGTCGAAGGCCAGATTGTGCTCGTACGGGCTGCCTTCGCCGAAGCCCTTGACCTGGGCGTAGACGATCGCGGGGTTGATGGCGCGGATGACGTCCGGGCCGAGGCCGAGGCGCTCGATCGCGCCGGGGGCGAAATTCTCGATGAAGACGTCGGCCTGGCGCGCCATGTCCTTGACCAGTTCCAGGCCGCGCGGCGATTTCAGGTTGACGGTGACGGATTTCTTGTTGGCGTTGAACTGCAGGAAATACCAGGAATCACAGCCGGGTAGGCCGGCCGATGTGCGCCCGGGATCGCCGCTTTTGGGGTTTTCCACCTTGACGACTTCGGCGCCGAGCCAGGCCAGCGCCTCCGTGCAGGAGGGGCCGGCCTCGAACTGGGTCAGATCGAGGATTTTCACGCCGGCGAGGCAGTTCTGCCCGCCTCCCCGCAAGGGATCCATGATCTGGTCCATGGGCTGGCTTCCTCCGTTCTTATTGTTGTCTTCTGGCGGACTAATTCGCGTGCGTATTCCCTGGTAAGCGGTATCCGGGGCGGCTGGCCGAAGAAAGACCGTCTGCAACTTTCGCCGGCGCCCGGTGGCTTTGGCTGCCGAAGCGGGCGCCATCATTACGGCACGGATAAAACACTCGGATAAAACACTAGGGGCTGGGAAAAGGCGGGTCAACGTGACCGCCCTGCCCCCGGGTTTGCAACGCCACCCCCGCGGGATAGGCTTGCGGCGTCCAGGAAAATCCAGAAACCGCGGAAGTGCCGCCATGAAAATCACCAAGATCGTCACCGACATCCTTCGCATTCCCGAGGATGACCCGCTCGCGGACATGCCGGAGGAGGCCGGGCGGTTCCGGCCGGTGGTGATCCTGCGGGTGCAGACCGATGCGGGGATCGAGGGCATCGGGCTGACGTTTTACGGCGGCGCGATGACCGGCACGCTGCGGACGGCGGTGGACGAGCTCGGCGCGCTGATCGTCGGCGAGGACCCGATGCGCATCGAGGCGATCCTGCGCAAGCTGCGGCTGGCGGCGGGGGATACCTGCGGGCCGGCGGGCATCTTCCTGCTGGCGCTGTCGGCGATCGACCTGGCGCTGTGGGACATCAAGGGCAAGGCGCTGGAGCAGCCGCTGTGGAAGCTGCTCGGCGGCACGCGGGACCGGGTGCCGACCTATGCCAGCGGGTCGCTGCGCCGGGGGCTGACGGATGCGCAGGCCGCCACCGCCGCGCGGCGGCTGCTGGACAAGGGCTTTGTGGAGATGAAGACGCAGATGGCGCTGCCCGGCAATCCGTCGCCGGCGGAGGAGGTGCGGCGCGTGCGCGTGGTGCGCGATGCCATCGGGCCGGACATCAAGCTGATGTGCGACATCAACCAGCGCTGGCGGCCGGAGCAGGCGATCGATATCGGCAGGCGGGCCGAGGATGTCGGGCTGTTCTGGCTGGAGGACGTGACGGCCTGCGACGATTACCAGGGGCTGGCGCGGGTGAACGCGGCGCTGTCCACGCCGATCGCCGGGGGCGAGTATGTCTGGGGCATCGTGCCGTTCCGGCACATGATCGAGGCGCGGTCGGTGGATATCGTGATGATCGACCTGGTGCGCGTCGGCGGCATCACGCAATGGATGAAGGTGGCGGGCATGGCGGAGGCGTTCAACCTGCCGGTGGTGAGCCACGTGATCCCGGAGATTCCACCTGCATTTGATCGCGGCGGTGCCGAACGGGCTGACGGTGGAATACATGCCGTGGATGCTGAAGCTGTTCGAGGAGACGCCGCCGATCGAGAAGGGCCAGCTGGTGCTGCCGCAGACGCCGGGCTTCGGGCTGATGTTCGACGAGCAAGCGGTGAAATTCTTCCGCGCCGGCTGACGGCTGCCCCAGCGGAATCAAGATGTTCCCTGACGGAAAGGTTCTCGGAAGCTCAAACCGACGTTGTGTGTTAATGAGGTGCTGAGGCGGTGCGGAACAGATTGCTTGTGGATACGACATTACTTGCTGACGCGATGGAGCGTATAGCCGTAAGCATCGTTGTCATCGTGTAAGATCTCTTGTTACTATCTATATTTTGATCTGGAGAATTCCACCCCGCGTTCTTTTCATCGCACTTGATGTTAATTACGTGATTTGCAGATGGCGTGCTATTATATTCCTTTTTGAAATACCCATTGGAAGGGGTAATTCTCTCCCAAGCTCCGGCATCAAGAGAGATTTGGCAAATATTAGGTAGATCAGTCTGAATTTCTGCCCGGAGCATATAGGTGTGTTGGTTGTCCAATGGTGCACTCACTGGAAATTTCCATTCAGGTGCCCACGAAACCGCGGCCAAGTCACCGTGATGCCACTCAGCCGCTGTATTGTGGCCGGCGCCCGCAGCAAACGTCGTCGTAAATTTGCGAACAGCAGTGGCGAAGGTCGTCTGAACTGGGTCGCATGTCCCTTTTATGGCGATTCCTGCCGCTGGCTCGTGATCGTTGCCTGATATGCCGAGGTCACCTCTATTTATGTCATTGAAGCCCTGTGGCCCACTAAGATGTGGAGATCCCCCGCATTTCTGTCCTCAAGCACAATGTCCAGCCGGGCATGAGGGTCAATCTGCCCACAACCGATCTGAGCAAGAGGCGCAAGGACTTCAGCATCTTTGATCAGGACGAAGACTGCGTCAGCTGTAACCTGGCGTTCTGCTGTAAAGGTTAGCTTGTTCGTGATTGGGTCGTTCCCAGGCGGGCGCGACGCGTCAAACAGAATGATGCGTTGATCGCCGGTTCCTTGGAGTTCGATGGGATTCGGCTTTGGGTTTAGAGGCTGTCTCTGAACAATAGCGTAATGGGGGTTGGGTGGTCACGGTAGGGTGTGATTCCAACGGGTTGTCGAGACCGAGTTGGATGAGACAGACCCATGTGGACCGCAACCACCCGCGCGCAGCATATGCGCGACGGGCTCCGCTTCGCCAGTGACGTGACCGATGCTGAATGGGCCGTTCTGGAACCGCTCCTGCCGCGCTATATCGCCGGTTGGGCGGCCGCCGGCGTGGCCTTTGCGAGAGCTGGTCAACGCCATGTTCTATGTCCTGCGGGGCGGCATTCCGTGGCGGATGCTGCCGCCTTGCTTTCCGCCTCGGCAGACCGTCTATGGCTGGTTCGCGGCCTGGCGGGATGCAGGCGTGTGGCAGTCGATCAACCATCGCCTGGTCATGCTCGACCGTGAGCGTGTCGGGCGTGAAGCCAGCCCAAGTGCTGCCGTCGTCGACAGTCAGAGCGTGAAAACGACCGAGGCTGGCGGCCCTTGCTGGCTACGATGCGGGTAAAAAGATCAAAGGCCGCAAGCGGCACGCGATGGTCGATACGGATGGCCGGGCATTGACGTTGCAGGTCCACCCGGCATCCGTGCAGGATCGCGATGGCGCCGTGCCGTTGCTCAAGGCCTCGCGCCGCAGCTTTCCCTTCATAGAACTTGCCTTCGCTGACACCGCCTACGCGGCCGAACGCGTGAGGGACGCGACCTGCATTGCCATCCGAGATCGTCCGGAAAATCCCAGGACAAGTCGGGTTCGAGGTCCATCCACGCCGATGGGTCGTGGAGCGGTGCTTTGCCTGGTTGGGACGAAATCGCCGTCTGGCCAAGGACTTCGAGGCGACAATCGCCTCTGCAACCGCGTTCCTCTATGCCGCGTCAGCTATGCTGTTGATCAGACGGCTGGGTCGTTCCACTTGAGTTCAGAGTCAAACTCTTAGCCAATGCCAGGGACCTAGGGCCCCGGCATAGCTCACGAGGTACCCTGGAGCCGCAGGGTCCGGCGCATTTACATCGAGGGATCCAGCGACATTATGCCTTAGAGGCTGTCTCTGAACGCTAGCGGAATGGGGGTTGGGTGGTCACGGTAGGATGTGATTCCAACGGGTTGTCGAGACCGAGTTGGATGAACAGACCCATGTGGACCGCAACCACCCGTGCGCAGCATATGCGCGACGGGCTTCGCTTCGCCAGTGACGTGACCGATGCTGAATGGGCCGTGCTGGAGTCGCTCCTGCCGCCGATTTCACCGGTGGGACGGCGGCCGGTGTGGCCATTGCGAGAACTGGTCAACGCGATTTTCTATGTCCTGCGGGGCGGCATTCCGTGGCGGATGCTGCCGCCCTGCTTTCCACCTCGGCAGACCGTCTATGGGTGGTTCGCGGCCTGGCGAGACGCAGGCGTTTGGCAGTCGATCAACCATCGCCTGGTCATGCTCGACCGTGAGCGTGTCGGGCGTGACGCCAGCCCCAGTGCTGCCGTCGTCGACAGTCAGAGCGTGAAGACGACCGAGGCTGGTGGCCCTTGTGGTTACGATGCGGGCAAAAAGATCAAAGGCCGCAAGCGGCACGCGATGGTCGATACGGATGGCCGTGCATTGACGTTACAGGTCCACCCAGCATCGGTGCAGGATCGCGATGGCGCCGTGCCGTTGCTCAAGGCCTCGCGCCGCAGCTTTCCGTTCATCGAACTTGCCTTCGCTGACACCGCCTATGCGGCCGAGCGCGTGAGGGACGCGACCTGCATTGCCATCCAAATCGTCCGGAAAATCCCAGGGCAAGTCGGGTTCGAGGTCCATCCCCGTCGCTGGGTTGTGGAGCGCTGTTTCGCTTGGTTGGGCCGAAATCGGCGTCTGGCCAAGGACTTCGAGGCCACAATCGCCTCGGCAACCGCCTTCCTCTACGCAGCATCCGCAATGCTACTGATCAGACGGCTGGGTCGTTCCACATGAGTTCAAAGTCAAACTCTTAGCGTCAAGCTCAGTTGAGCTTTGTCCTGTCCTGCTGGGAAGACAAATACCCTCCGTGACGGAACGAAGCTAATTTCTCCCCCTGCTGCGGTGGAAGTTACCGCAGGTCCTCCGAGAGCCGACGTGCAGATCCTACCCATTATCTCACTTGAAGCTTCTGTTAGCTTATCCTGACTTCCCTGTTGCCGATCAAGCAAACATATACGATATCCGCATTCGGCAACCATTGCTTGACGATTGTTAGCTATTTCTCTTTGAACCCAATAGAGAGCCTCGCTCTCATTGGAAGAAACACTCGATGCTGATCCCGAGGAAGAAGCGCTGTTGGCGCCGAGATCAACCGGGACGTCTTCGATGGGAACGGTCGCGCTCGCTCCGAACGTGTTTTTTATGTAATCCTGTTTAAGCCAGTTCTGTGCTTTCTGGAAGTTTTGGCTGAACACAGCCGTACTGGGAGGTAGACCGCATTGGTTGACCACGTCAGGCGTGTTCATTTCGCTAAAGGCGGTCTGGATCGAAGCAGTCTGAACCCGGGGTGGCGGTGCACAGGAACTTAGAAGCCCAACAGCGCAGAGGGCTGCAAGAATGGCCGAATTGAAAGTGATTTGCAGACGCACCGCAATCGCCCCCTTGGCATCATCAAACAGCATGTCCAAAGCTCGATACGACCAAGGGACGAAACGATCGTCGTAGGTTTCCAAATGCATTGCAAGTTATAAAATGATCTCCAAGGATGCCTGCACGCGGCGGGATCACCTAGTGGGATGAAGGTGGCGGGCATGGCGGAGGCGTTCAACCTGCCGGTGGTGAGCCACGTGATCCCGGAATTCCACCAGCATCTGATCGCGGCGGTGCCGAACGGGCTGACGGTGGAATACATGCCGTGGATGCTGAAACTGTTCGAGGAAACGCCTGTGATCGAGAAGGGGCAGTTGGTGTTGCCGCAGACGCTGGGCTTCGGGCTGACATTCGACGAGGCGGCGGTGAAAGCGTTCCGCGCGTGAAATCCGTCGTGGACGGGTACGAGGTTCTCGGCCTCGGGATTTATTTCGAGGATCTGCCGGTGGGGCGGAAATTCCGCACCATCGGCCGCACCTGACCGAGCGGACCTGTTGAACTTCATCGGGTGACGGGAATGACGGAGGTGCTGTTCTCCAACATCGAGTTCCTGGCCGGGGAAAGCGACATCCCGCAGCGCGTGGTGCCGGGTGCGATGGTGTATTCGTTTGCCGAGGGGCTGCTGGTGCATGCCACCATGCAGCACACCGGGTTCGCGTTCCTGAACATGGAACTGAACGTGGAGAACCCCTGCTTCGTCGAGCGACACCATCCATGTGGAATGCGAGGTGGTCGAAAGCCGTGCGAGCAAGAGCCGGCCGAACCGCGGGCTGGTGCGGACGTTTAACCGGGTGGTGAAGCAGGATGGGAAGGTGGCGATTACGTATAATCCGTTGAGGATGGTGAAGGCGCGGGGTGGGGGATGACCCCAACATCCATATCTGGGTGCCTAATCCGTAGGGCGGGTCTGCCTTGTGCTGCTTGATCAGCTTGGCGTCGACGCCCGCGAGCCGTGCTTCGATCTGCTCGATCTTCCCGAGCTGCCTCAGCACCTTCTTCGCCGCCGCCGGCATGATGCCCTCATCGGCCGTGGCGATGTCGCCTTGCAGCCACGCCAATCCCTTCTCTCCTTGCGGCGCGTCACGCCGAACTCGGTGGCGTGCCCCCGCAGCGCGTTAACCAACTGCGTGCGCTGGCGGATCAGCAGTTCGTGCACCGGTCCCGACTGCTCGTCGAGCGGATCGAGCTGTTGCGCGTGTCGGTGCGACGTGTACGTGTGCCTATGCCGTTCCATATCTATTCCTGGGTGTGCTGCCCGACCGTAGGCTCGCGCTGTGAACCGTGGAGCGGTCGATAAGTTGTTTGGTGGAATGCGAAGGGCATTCCACCCTTAGCGAGATCTTGGAGGCGGCCGCTTCAGGTGAGCGGACGTAATTGGCAGAAACTAAAATTACTCCCTATGACAAATGGAAAGTTGTGAATAAGGAGGTATTTGCGGTTTTTGTTTATGTTGTGAAAACATCAGCCCACGTTTGGTATTTAAGAACTGGAGAGGCTTTGAAAAGCCGCTGGGATAGGTCTTCGGTCGAGCCCTTCATGCTTGCGTGGAGTCTTGGTTTCAACGCGCGAAGAAGGGTTTTTCCATGACATTGATCAATCGTCAGTGGTTCCTTTCCCGTTGCCGGAAGAAAGTCGGCAACCTTCGGTGCACTACTTGGCATGCCGGCTGCGGCCCAGCTATCCTTTTTTCGATATCTCTCGCTACTATAGAGCTTTTCGCCTATCGCACTTCGCAAAGAACGTATTAAGCCAGTCTGCTCATCTCGTTGTTCAGCAATGGTGTCGCTGACGATACTCTTAATCTCTTTCTGGGAAATTAAACCATCAAATACCTCGACCAAATGTCCAATTTGAGCAAAGGAATGCTCGACATCATTAAGTGGACTAAATATTTCTTTGATGCGCTCAAGCTTCTCCTCATTGCACCAAGCCAAGAAGTTGAGCTCCTCAAATCTCATTTCTTCATCCGTTCGAAAGTCACGATCTCGGTGAATAATCACGCGGACATCCGCTCGCATGTCTGTTATCAAGCGAGCAAGCTGACGTGCCCCACTTAGATTTCCACAACCGTTGTATGAAAGAGTTGCAAGACCAACACCAGCACCATTAGCTTCGGCGAGCGCGATGACCGGGCCTACAATCTTATCTTCGGTCAAAAGGATAATCTTTTTATTGGGGTCAAACAGGTCCGCCCCCACCGTTAGAGCGCCGAGTTCCATGAGGATAGGAACAGCCGGAAGTCGGCCAGCATTCAATTCGACTTTTGTCCCATTGTGTAGCCAAATGACGCTTGCGTCCGAGTCTGTACATTAATCGTTGAATTAACTGGGGGGAGTGACTCGCGAGGAGGATCCGGGTCCCAGTTTCAGATGCGAGGCCGCGCAGCGCATCGTATAGGCGTGACTGACTGTCAGCATGCAAGTGGGCATCCGGCTCATCTAACAGCAGAAGCGGCGGTCTGTAGAAACATGCGTAAGCCAGTATTTGAATGACTTGGAGCATGCCCGTCGATGCTAAATCTAGAGATATCCTCCGACCTTCGAAATGGACGTAGACTTCAACATATCTCGATCTAGCAGGGTCGTGCTCGACAATAACCCTAGCGCCACCATAACAACGGTCGAGCAATGTGGAAAAGGTTCTCCAAGCACTTCCCTGAGGCAATTTTTCTATTGTACTGGCATCGGACCAGGTAGTCCGAGCCCTGATCTCGGGAACACTGTCAACAAACAAATGATCTAGCAATGTTCGAAGATAGAGATTTGCATCGCCATGCATCGCCCCTGCGTCCAAGGCACCACGAGTGCGCCATTCTTCACGTAACGGAATTCCGGAAAGGCCAGGGGTAAATATCGAAAACGGTTGATTGCGGTCCGCCAAAATCCGACCGAGCCCACTCTTGCTTTCGACCTCCAATGAAAGATTTGCGTTTTTTCCGCGGCGAACTGTCAGTTCGCACACTTGTAGACTATCTACCTCATCATTATCAGAGATTTGCACACATTGGATGCCAATCTTAAAGCCATTGATCTGTGTTGCCGGCGCTCCATGTCGTAAATCGAGAAGATTGCCAGTTGGCTTGAACGCGACATCATCGTTTGATATTGTCGTCTTAAACCGGTGGCCGCCTTTTCCAATTAGTTCGTAACTTGCCTGGAGAATGGAAACAAAGAGCTGTGTCGCCATCAGGGCGCTACTCTTTCCGCTAGTGTTCCCCCCAACAAGAGCAGTGATGGGCTTAAGATCAATAGTCAGGCTTGATAGCCGCTTGAATTCTGCAATATTTATGGTATCCACGCGTATTTTTTTAGACATTGCCCTAAGCCCTTTGCTACATTATCGGTGCTGGAAATTCTGTTTTCCGAATGGGCCTAAGTTTTTATATTTCGAGACGACACGTAGCCACGTCTGTGACGAAGATCCGACATTGGCTTGCAAACATCCCAATCATGATGTTGGTTATCAACCAATAGATGGTCGCTGAATACCATGTGGTCTGCAATGGGTCCACAATGGCCGACGGTCCGGACACCCCCATCAAACCGGCGACCCCGGCGGAAACACCGGCTTCCGCTTCTCCTTATGCGATGCCAGCCCCTCCCTCGGCTCCGGCCCCGTGAAACCCAGAAACTCCAGCGCCAGGGAGGTATCAAAATTCGGGCCGGCCTGGCGTAGCCAGTTGTTCAGGGTGTATTTGGTCCAGCGGATCGCGGTCTGGGCGCCCTCGGCCAGTTTGGTGGCGACCTGCAGGGATTTGGCGTCGAGGTCGGCATCCTCGGTTACCAGGGAGATCAGGCCGATGCGCTCGGCTTCCTCGCCCAGCAGCTGGTCGCAGGTGAGCAGATAGTATTTGGCCTTGGCCATGCCGCAGAGCAGCGGCCGGATGATGGCGGCGTGGTCGCCGGCGGCGACGCCGAGGCGGGTGTGGCCGTCGACGATGCGGCAGTCCCTGGTTGCGATGGAAACGTCCGCCAGCGGGCCGCAGACTGGGCCGCAGATTGGGCCGGCGCCGACGGCGACGCCGCGCATGGCGCTGACGATGGGCTTGGAGAAGTTGATGATGTTGCAGGCCCTGTCCCGCGCCTCTTTGCGGGCGCGGCGGTCGACATCGTTCATCGGGTCCTCGATCGTGGCGAAATCGCCGCCGGCGGAGACGGTTTTTCCGGCGCCGGTCAGGATCGCCGCGTTGGTGTCGGGGTCGGCCTCCACGTCGCGCCAGATGCGGGCGAGCTCGTCGTGCATCCGGTGGTCGGCCGAGTTCATCTTGCCGTTGCCCATGGTGATGCGCAGCACCCTGGGGTGCGGGCGGTCGAATTTCAGGCGGGTGTAGCCGGCGTAGCGGTCGGTCATTTCCTTTCCCCCTGCCGGATATTTGCCGGCGCAGGCTGCGGCGCGGACGGGGGGGTCAATCGGGGATCGGTTGGATTGGTCGTGGGCGGCTGCCTGCCCCCCTCACCCCCCCTCTCCCCCGAGGGGGGAGAGGGGGAAGTGGCGGGCGCTTGGTGGGCGAGCCGGGCCCCCTCGCCCCTCCCTCTCCCCCGAGGGGGGAGAGGGGGAAGTGGCGGGCGCCTGGTTGGCGGGCCGGGCCCCCTCACCCCTCCCTCTCCCCCGAGGGGGAGAGGGTGATGTGTGCGGCGGTGGGTGCGGGTGCGGTGCGCTGTTCGATCGGCGGGCGGGCTGTTCCGGGGGCGGGCGCGCTGCTATGCGGAGGAAAATTCCAGGAGGAGTTTCGGAATGGAACGACGCGACGCCCTGGCTGCCTCCGGCAACGACGCGGCGGCCACGACGGTATTGGCGGACCTGCTGGCCGGGCGGTACAGCTGCCGGGCGTTCCTGCCCGAGCCGGTGCCATCCGCAAAAATCGAGCGGATGCTGACGCTGGCGCAGCTGTCGCCTTCGTGGTGCAACTCCCAGCCCTGGCAGGCGATCGTGACCGAGGGCGCGGGCACCGAGCGGTTCCGCGCCGCGTTGCAGGCGCATGTGCGCGCCACCGGGGAGCCGGCGGAGCCCGATATCCCCTACCCGCTCGGCTATTTCGGCGTCTACCGGGAGCGGCGGCGGGAATGCGGCTGGCAGCTGTATCGCAGCGTCGGGGTGACGCCGGGGGACCGGGAGGGGTCCGGGCGGCAGGCGATGGAGAATTTCCGGCTGTTCGGCGCGCCGCATGCGATGATCATCACGTCCGAACGCGACCTCGGCACCTATGGCGCGGTGGATTGCGGGCTGTATGTCGGCAGCCTCCTGCTGGCGGCGGAAAGCCTGGGGATCGCGACGATCGCGCAGGCGGCGCTGGCGCGGTGCTCGCCGTTCCTGCATGCGCATTTCGGCATTCCGGAGACGCGGAACGTGGTTTGCGGCATCTCCTTCGGCTATGCGGACGAGCGGCATCCCGCCAACGGGTTTCGCACCAGGCGGGCCGAGCTGGCGGAGGTGGTGGACTGGGTGCGGTCCTGACGCCTGCCTGTTCAGGCGCGCGGATCTGCCGTTATATGGCTGATATCACCGACAAAAGAACGGGACCGGAACGGGATGGAAGAGTTTGACTATATCGTGGTCGGGGCGGGTGCCGCGGGATGCGTGCTGGCGAACCGGCTGAGTGCGTCCGGAAAACATTCCGTGGCGGTGCTGGAGGCGGGCGGGCCGGACCGCAACATCTTCATCAAGATCCCGGCCGGGTTCAACAAGACGGTGTACGATCCGAAGCTGAACTGGGGGTACGAGACCGCGCCGGGGCCGCATATCAACAACCGGAAGATCGCGTTTCCGCGCGGCAAGGTGCTCGGCGGGTCGGGGTCGATCAACGGGCATCTGTATGTGCGCGGGCAGGCCGCGGATTACGACATGTGGGGCCAGCTCGGCTGCCGGGGGTGGTCCTGGGATGACGTGCTGCCGTATTTCAAGCGCGCGGAGACCCGGGGCAATGGCGGCGGGGATCCGGCGGTGCGCGGCGATAGCGGGCCGCTGAACATCCAGGACCAGCGCGATCCGCATGCGCTGTCGGACGCGTATATCGCCGCCAACGAGGCGCTGGGGCTGCACCGGACGCCGGACTATAATTGCGGCAACCAGGAAGGCACCTTCCTGTACCAGCAGATGATGAAGGACGGGCGGCGCTGGAGCCCGGCGGATGCCTATCTGCGCCCGGCGCTGCGGCGGGCGAACCTGCATCTGATCCAGCGGGCGCTGGCCGAGCGGATCGTGTTCGAGGGCCGGCGCGCGGTGGGGATAAGGTATCGTCCGGATGGCGGGGAGCCGGTGACGATCCGCGCCCGGCGCGACGTGATCCTGAGCGGCGGCAGCATCAACACGCCGCAATTGCTGCAGATCTCCGGCATCGGCGATCCGGAATGGCTGGCGGGGATCGGCGTGGCCGTGGTGCATGCGTTGCCGGGGGTGGGCAGGAATTTGCGCGACCATTACGCGGCGCGGGTTTCCGCCCTGGTGAAGGGCGCGGGCACGCTGAACGAGCGGTCGCACGGGCTGCGGCTGGTGGCCGAGGTGATCCGCTATGCGGTCAGCCGCAAGGGGCTGCTGACCGCCAGCCCCAGCCATGCCGGCGGCTACATGAAGACCCGGCCGGAGCTGGAGACGCCGGACATGCAGCTCTATTTCGCTCCCGCCAGCTATGACGCGGGCAAATACGGCACCACGGACCTGGACACCAGGCCGGGCATGACGCTGGGCTGCTCGCAGCTGCGGCCGGAGAGCAAGGGGCATCTGAAGGCACTTTCGGCGGACCCGCGGGCGAAGCCGGAAATCCAGCCGAATTACCTGGCCGACCCGATCGACCGCGACGCGCTGCTGGCGGCGCTGAAATATCTGCGCCAGTTGCTGCACACGCGGCCGCTGGCCGATTTCGTCGATCACGAGAACTTCCCCGGCCCCGGCGTGGTGACCGACGCGGACTGGATGGAGCATGCGCGGGCCACCGGCTCCACCACCTATCATCCGGTGGGGAGCTGCAAGCTCGGCACCGATCCGATGGCGGTGGTGGATCCGCTGACCATGCGGGTGATCGGCACCGAGGGGCTGCGGGTGGCGGATGCCTCGGTGATGCCGACGATGGTTTCCGGCAATACCTATGCGGCAACCAACATGATCGCCGAAAAGGCGTCCGACCTGATCCTGCAGCCGGCGCTGCGGGCGGCGGCGTAGACAAGAAAAACGGGAGAAACACATGTCCATACTCACCCGCCGCGGCGCACTGCGCGCCGGCGGCACCGCGATCGCCGCCGGGCTCGGCACCACGCTGGCCCCCAGGCGCAGCCGCGCGGCGCAGACCGTGCGCATCGGCATCCTGACGGATATGAGCGGGCCGTATTCGGAGGATGCCGGGCCCGGCTCGGTGGTCGGCGCCAAGCTGGCGGTCGCGGATTTCGCCAGGGAGCATCCGGAGCTGAAGGTGGAGCTGCTTTCGGCCGATGCCGGCACCAAGGTGGATACCTATGTCAGCCTGGCGGGTTCCTGGTGGGATACCGGGGGGGTCGATGCCATCTTCGACATTCCGTTCTCGGCCGGCGCGCTGGCGCTGCGCACGCAGGCGGAGCAGCGCAACAAGGTGCTGATGCTGACGGGGCCGGCGACATCCGACCTGACCACGAAGGCCTGCGGGCCGAACCATGTGCATTGGGTCTATGACAGCTACGCCTTCGCCACCTCCACCGCGCGGGCGGCGTACAAGGCCGGGGGCACGAGCTGGTTCTTCATCCAGGCCGATTATGCCATGGGCAATTCGCTGACCAGCGACGCCGCCGCGGAGGTGGAACGGCTGGGCGGCAAGGTGCTGGGCGTGGCCAAGCACCCCTTCCCCGGCACCACGGATTTCTCCAGCTACCTGATCCAGGCCCAGGCCAGCGGGGCCAAGGTGCTCGGGCTGACCAATGCGGGGGGCGATGCGGCGAACACCATCAAGCAGGCGGCCGAGTTCGGGCTGACCAGCCATGGCATGAAGGTGGCGGCGACGCTGTTCCATATTCCGCAGGTGCATGCGATCGGGTTGCAGGCCGGCCAGGGGCTGCTGCTGACGGATGCGTATTACTGGGACATGAACGATGGCACGCGGGACTTCGCCAAACGCTATGCGGCGGAGATGCATGGGTTCATGCCGGCCTCCACCCAGGCGGGGATGTATTCGGCGGTGATCCATTACCTGAAGGCGGTGGTGGCGATGGGCGCGGATGCGGCCAAGGCGGATGGACGGGCGACCGTGGTGAAGATGAAGGAGATCCCCACCGACGATCCGATCTTCGGCAAGGGGCGCATCCGCCAGGACGGGCGCAAGATCCACCAGGTGTATCTGTTCGAGGTGAAGAAGCCCTCGGAAAGCCGTTACGCCTGGGACTATTACACGCTGCGCGACACCACGCCCGCCGAGGAGGCGTTCCGGCCGATGACGCCGGGAAGCTGCAAGATGGTCGGCGCCTGACATGGCGGCCACGCCGGTCTACCGCCCGAAGCCGAACGCCGTGCAGGTGCTGTTCGGCCGGCGCCAGGTGGTGATCGGCGTGATCCATCTGCCCGCCCTGCCGGGGTCGCCCGATTATGACGGCCAGGAGATGGAGGACATCATCGCCGAGGCGGTCGCCGAGGCCGGGCGCTACCGGGGCGGCGGGCTGGACGGGCTGATCGTGGAAAACCACGGCGATATCCCCTTCGCCAAGCCCGATCGGCTGGGACCGGAAACCGCCGCGGCCATGGCGGTGATCACCCGCGCGGTGCGGCTGTCGGCCGGCTGCCCCACCGGGGTGAACGTGCTGGCCAATGGCGCCATCCAGGCGCTGGCGGTGGCGAAGGCCGCGGGTGCCGCGTTCGTGCGTGTCAATCAATGGGCCAATGCTTACGTTGCCAATGAAGGTTTCATCGAGGGCCCGGCCGGCGAGGCCGCGCGCTACCGTGCCTGGCTGCGCGCGCGGGGGGTGAAGATCTTCGCCGATGTGCATGTGAAGCACGGCGCGCACGCCATCGTGGCGGACCGCGAAATCGGCGAAATGGCGCGCGACGCGGAGTTTTTCGACGCCGACGTGGCCATCGCCACCGGCCAGCGGACCGGCGATGCGGCCAGTTTGGAGGAATTGCGCACCATCGGCGCTGGCACGTCCCTGCCGGTGCTGGTGGGCAGCGGCTGCAATCCCCACAATGTCGGCGACATCCTGGCCAATGGCGACGGGGTGATCGTGGCGAGTTTTTTGAAGCGCGATGGGGTGTGGTGGAATCCGGTGGATCCGGAACGAGTGGCGGTGTTCATGCGGGCGGTGGAGCGGGCGCGCGGGTAGGAAGTCCAGGGCTCTGCCCTGGACCCGCCAAAGGGCGGAGCCCTTTGGAAACCCGTTTGTTAAGACCATTACGATCTTGCCGGACAAAATCAGACGCTTGGTACGTATTTGATGAATGATTGCCCGCGATCGATTGTGTTGAAAGAGGCTACCAGATGCGTCTAGAGGCACTCGCTCAGTCGCAAACTAAGCCTGTCTATCACTGCCATATCGCGTTGTGACCAATTATTGGCTTTCGAACACTGAACGATGCGGAATTTATCGTAACTAGTCTTTTCGAGTTCGGTGAGCCTTCTGATCAGCGCTCTGAACTCGGGAAACGGCGCTTCGTATAGGCGTAAAAATGTTCCCTCGAAGCAGCCCAGCTAGGCCGGCAATTGGTCCAGCTATCGAGGTTATGAGAGCGATCACCGCAAGGGGAGGCAGTATTCTCGCCGCTGCACGCGCACCGTCATGAAAGTCAGGTTTTATAACGCCCCAAGCGCCTGCTGCAGAAGCTGTGGCTCCCTGTACAACCGAGCGGATCGCTTCACTGACGAAGTTACGAATTATGAGTAGCTTATCGCCTATGAGTTCTGCTGTCTGTTCCGCACTGTTCGCGTCCTTTATGTCTGAATCGTTCTCTCCAAGTGCGCTAACTGCTGCGGCTGCGACAACCTCGCTAGCAGCCGCAGCTTTCTGAACCGCCTCAATTTCAATTTGAATGTTGTTGATAGCGTCGGGCGTTTTCTCGATCCCTAGCGCAAGACGCTGCCGCTCAATCTGTCGAATAATCGGATATGTTGCAAGAAAGTCTTGCCCGGTCAGACATACATCATCGATCATTGCAATTGCATTGGGGAAAAGTCCTTCGCGGCCCTCTTCAGTGCTGAAGGCATCGCGAATCGCTTCCATGCTACGCATACGCGACAATACTACGCCAGGGCGCACATCTTCAAAGACTGTTCCCAACGCTCGAAGTAATTTCTCCGCCGAGAAGCGCGCGTGGGGATCGATGTTTGAACGTCGCAAGCGGTCCATTAATGCTTGCAGCTTTTCCCGTAGCTCGTCGTAGAGATCTTTAGCTGCGGGACCATCTACCGTTTGATATGTTTCCGATATCGCATCTATCTTGCCATTCTGTACGCCAAACCGAAATGCAGCCGGGAGTTGTTGAATTGCAATCTCGTCGACATCAGCCAGTGGCTCCAATACATCTAAATGGTAAGGGGATTCTTGATTATAGGATTTTATGAGATTTCGAGCTGGAATACTGTGGATATAACCCACTCCGAACAATAACTTTAGAATGCTCACAAAGTTATCTAGTGTAGGGAACGTATAACCATTTCTCCAATTATTTACCGTAGATGTCTGAACACCGATCGATTTTGCAAGAAGTTCATTCGTCCATCGTCCGCTTGGGGTTTTGGGTCTTCCAGTCGGCGATGTCCCTTGAAAAAAATGAAAACTTAGCAGACCTTGGAATTCGGCCCCATGAGCAGACAATCAGAGAACTCCCACAACCGTACGAGATGTCGTATTTTAGGTACATTTCATAATTTAGATTATGCGAGACTGCAACTTGGCGCGCAATGCGCAAACCTAAGGCCTTGAACTGCCCGGTGCAACCGTCAGCTTCAGGTACCAGCTGTCAGTTTTGCCCATCAACAATTTACGTTTGCCCACCGCGCCGAACCGATAAGGGGATGTGCTGCGCTCGGCGCCGGCTGGTGCGGGCAGAGCCCGCCCTTCCTTACTCCATTGAAAGCGCCATCCCACGCGTCGCGGCCAAGCGCCTGCGCCAGGCCAGGGCGCCCAGCAGGCCGGTGCCGAGCAGCGCGAGGGAGCTGGGTTCGGGGACCGAGGCGTCTACGCCGGCGAACTGGTAGCCGAGCAGGCTGGTGCCGTCGGTTATGCCGACGCCATAGGTGGTGGTGCCGGGGCCGAACATGTCGCCGTCGCCCCATAGATCGACCGTGTATCCGCCGGCGACGGTGAAGGCCAGGCCGAAGACGTCCACGAAGGTTCCGGTGAAGGGGAAGTCGCAGTCGATCGGGGAGCCGTCGGGGAAAAACAGGTTGTTGTAGGTCAGGTAGCCGGTCGGCGGCGCGTAATCGATGAAGCTGAGGCTGGAGGGAACCAGCGGGTCGAAGACCGCGTCCCGCTCGTTCGCGGGGTTGATCGGCACCAGGCCGGTGATGGCGGCATTGACGATGCCGTTCGCGGGGTTCGAGAACGTTCCGGTGACGGCGGTGATCGCATAGGCCCCGGGGGGATCGGTGCGGCAGGGGTTGTTGCCGGGGGTGCCGCAGGCAGGATTGGGATCGGCTGGCGCGACGTTGGGCGCGAACGTCAGGAGGCCGTTGCCGCTGAACCCGCCGCCGCTGAACTGGAACGCGATCACGCCGGCATTTGCCTGCGGTGCGACCGCCATCGCCGCGATCAGGGCGCCCACAGCCGAAATTTTTGCTTTCATACCCCAGACCTTTCCACCGTTTGGCGGGTCAATAGAGGACCGCGTAACGGATTGCAGCACGATAATACGGCGTGTGCAACCTTTTGGCCCCGGATCACGGTTGTGTTACAATGGTGAACGGAAGGCGGCTTGTGGGGTTGTCATCCGGCCAGGCTTGCGGGCGAGGTTTGCGGGGAGATTTGGCTTGCGTTGGCGGGTTTCACCCGCCCTACGTTTTTGTTGCCTCGTTAGTTTGATTGACTGTATTCTAACGACATGAACCCATTGCAGGATGTCCCGGCTGATGTGCAACCCGATTGGGCGCGTTTGCTGCCCCGGGAGGCTTTTCAGGAGATTCTATTCGTCCTGCGGGAGGCTTTGCCGCCGCCGGTTTCGGATGATCCGGCGGACGAGGTGCGGCGGGATCGGGCGGCGATGGCGGCGGTGGCGGCGTTGTTGCCGGTGACTGCGGCCGAGGGGCGGCTGGCGGCGCAGTTCGTGGCGGCGGATGCCTGGGCGCAGGATTGTTTGCGGCTGGCGAAGGAGAAGCGGCGGGATATCGAGGTCGCGTACAGATGCCGGGCGCAGGCGATGAGCATGATGCGCGAGGGGAAGTCCTCGCTGCGCTTGTTGCTCAGGTTGCAGGCGGCGCGGGAGAAGGTCGAGGCGGATGCTTCGGCGGCGGAGCGGGCCGCCTGGGTGGAGCACAGTGCGGTGGGGATGATGGAGGAGGCGCTGTCCCCTGCCCCGGAGGCTCCGGCGGCGCGCGCGGTTCCGGTATTCAGACCCGTCTCACGCCATGACGCCGGTCTACCCGGATCGCCTATCGAGACGAAGCCGAGACCCGACGCATTCCCCGTCCGAACAGCCTCAGGATGAGGTCCAGCGCTCGGCGCTGGCGGGTTTGGGCGGAGCCCAACCTTTCTTTACTTGGTACCGTAAAGCCGATCCCCCGCATCCCCCAACCCAGGCCGGATATAGGCATGCTCATCCAGCCCCCGATCGATCGCCGCGGTGAAGATCGCGACGTCCGGGTGTTCGCCGGCGAGCGCGGCGATGCCTTCGGGGGCGGCGAGCAGGCAGACGAAGCGGATCTGCGTGACGCCGGCCTGCTTCAGCCGCGCGACCGCGGCGGCGGCCGAGTGGCCGGTGGCGAGCATCGGGTCCACCATGATCACCAGCCGGTCGCGGATGTCGTCGGGCAGCTTCACGTAGTATTCGATCGGCACCAGCGTGTTGGGATCGCGGTACAGGCCGATATGGCCGACGCGGGCGGAGGGCACCAGGTCCAGCATGCCGTCGAGGATGCCGTTGCCGGCGCGCAGGACCGGCACGAAGCAGAGCTTCTTGCCGGCCAGTTGCGGCGCCTCCGTGGTCTCCAGCGGGGTGTCGATGGTGACCGTCTCCATCGGCAGCTCACGCAGCACCTCGTATGTCATCAGCAGGGCGATCTCTCGGGTGACGCGGCGGAATTTGGTCGTGCTGGTCTCTCGGTTTCGCAGGAGGGTCAGTTTGTGCAGCACCAGCGGATGGTCGACGACGGTAACGCTCACGCCTCGAGACCCCGGCCCTTGGTGATCGCGAGTTCCGCCGCGTCCGGCACCTGGGTGGTGAAGTAGCCGGCGGCTTTCTTGGCGTCCATTTCCACGCTGGCGTCGGGCGGGATCAGCTCGTCCGGGATCGGCACGCGGGCCACGACATCGATGCCGCCGGCGACCAGGGGGGCGTATTTCAGGTTGCTCATGGACACGAGACGGTCGATCCGGGCGATGCCGAGCCAGTGCAGGACGTCCGGCATCAGTTCCTGGAAGCGCATGTCGGTGACCCCCGCCACGCATTCGGTGCGCTCGAAATAGCTTTCGGCGCGGTCGCCGCCCTGCTGGCGCTTGCGGGCGTTGTAGACGAGGAACTTGGTGACCTCGCCCAGGGCGCGGCCTTCCTTGCGGTTGTAGACGACGACGCCGACGCCGCCCTGCTGGGCGGTGTCGATGCAGAGCTCGATGCCATGCGCGAGGTAGGGCCGGCAGGTGCAGATGTCCGAGCCGAACACGTCCGAGCCGTTGCATTCGTCATGCACGCGGCAGGTGATGCTTGTGTCGGCGCGGCCGAGCCTGGACACGTCGCCGAACAGGTAGACGGTCATGCCGCCGATCGGCGGCAGGAACACGTCGAGGTCCGGGCGGGTGACCAGTTCGGGGAACATGCCGCCGGTCTGTTCGAACAAAGCGCGCTTCAGGTCCTTCAGGTCTATGCCGAAGCGGCGGGCGATGCCGGGCAGCCACCAGACCGGCTCTATGGCGATCTTGGTGACCCGCGCGTCGCCGTTCGGGCCGAGCACCACGCCGTCCGCGGCGAGGCGGCCGGCGGCCATGGCGGCGACGATCTCGGGCATGTTGATATGGGCGCGGGTGACGGCGATGGTCGGGCGGATGTCCCAGCCGGCGGCGATCCGGTCGGCGAAGACCGTGCCGGTCATGTGGCCCCAGGGATCGAGCGAGACGATCCGGTCCGGGTCGTACCACTGCGGAAACGGGCCGATCTGCACGGCGGGGGCGGTGTCGGTCAGGTCCGCGCGGTGCTGCGGGTCCAGCTGGCCGGCGGCGATGGCCAGGGCGCGGTACAGCGAATAGGCGCCGGCATGGGTGCCGATGGTGTTGCGCCCGCCGGTGTCGTTGGCCGCGGAGGTCATGGTGGCGACCACCGGGCCGCGAATGGCGGGGTCGGTCGCGCCCCAGACGATGGCGGGCGACCGGCCCGCCCCCACGCCGGAAGCGGCGGCGGGGTGCGAGGTGAGCACGATCGCCCGCGGCACCTTGCGGTCATTGGATCGATTGGAAGGGAGGCCTTCGGTCATGCCTTGCTCCAGGTAACGGGCCCGTGATGGGGGGCGCGCTCCGATGACGTTAGGGTCAGCGATGCTGCCCGACCAGAGGGAAGTTGAGCCGGGGGGAAGTTGGGCCGGAACGATGCCTGTCGTCGTCGGTGTGCCGATCCCGCCACGATATATGGTAGTTCGCTGGATCCATTGCGGTGCCGCCCCGGCGGACCGCATGCCGATTTCTCCGCTTGCGCCCACTTCCCCGCTTACAAGGTGCCGCCGATGCCGAATGCCTGCAGAACCGCCACGTGGGCGACTCCGACTTGACGGAACGGGCGTCCGGACAGGGCGGGATCAAGGCCGCCGCGCCGGATCTGGGCCGGCTGCCGATCACCTTCAACCTGCGCGGCTTCAGCCTGGCGGAGGGCATCCGCGCCGGGCTGTCCACCGCGGTGATCATCGCCGCCAGCCAGTTCCTGGACTGGCCCGGGCTGATCGAGGCGGCGCTGGCGGCGCTGTTCACCTGCCTGTGCGATGCCGGCGGCCCGATCCGTCGGCGGGTGCCGGCCCTGCTGGCTTTCGCGGTGATCGGCGCGTTCATCGTCGGCGCCGGCGGCCTGGTTCGCGGCCTGGGCATGGCGGTGGCACTGCCCTTCGCGGTCATCGGCATCTTCTGCGGCGCCTATGTGCGCGTGCTCGGCCAGTCGGCGCAGCAGGTGGGCGCGCTGCTGTGTGTGGTGGTGGTGCTGTCGCTCGACCGCTCGCTGACCGACCTCCGGACGGCCGCCACGCTTTCGGGCATGTTCCTGGCCGGCGGGCTATGGGCGACGCTGCTGACCATGGTGCTCTGGCCGGTCTATCCGTACCGGCTGGCGCGCGCGGCCGTCAGCCAGGTGTACGAGGCGCTGGCGCTGCTGGCGGAGGATCTGCACGGGCTGCTGGAGAGCGGCAACAGCGATGCCGCGGCCTGGGAAAGCCACGCCCGCGCCCGTCGCGGCGCGGTGCGCCAGGCGATCGAGGCGGCGCGCACCACGGTGCTGGAAACCGTCCGCACGCGGGGACCGGCCAGCAACCGCGCGGCGCAGAGCCTGATCCGGCTGGAGACCGCCGATCAGCTGTTCGGGGCGCTGATCGCGCTGAGCGATCCGCTGGAGGAGACGCGGTCGGGCGAGCGCGAACTGGCCGCCGACATGCTGCGTCTGCTGCCGCCGCTGCTGGTGCAGATCGGCCGCTCGATCATCAGCGACCGGCTGGATTCCGACGAGCAGGTCCGCCAGTCGATCGCCGCCATGGCCGCCGATGTCGAGCGCCTGGCGCCTGGATCGGTGCTGCGGCCGCTGTTTCAGGCCATCGTCGAGCGCCTGCAGGTTGCGCATACATTGGCGGTGCCGGTGAATTTCATCCCCGGCGCCGGGCTGGATGGCCAGCCGACGCCGCTTTGGCAGAAGATCCGGGTGCCGCTGCGGGCCAACCTGAAATGGGAGTCGCTGGCCTTCCGCCATGCGCTGCGGGCCGCGGTGACGGCGGCACCGGCCATCGCGTTCACGCTGGTGTGGTTCACGCCGTACGACCATTGGCTGACGATCACCATCGTCGCGACCATGCAGCCCTATTTCGGCAATACGTTCACCCGCGCGCTGGAGCGCGTCGGCGGCACCATGCTGGGCGGCATCCTGGCCGCGGTGATCGGGCTGTTCGTCACCACCAGGCTCGGCATGGCCGTGGCGATGTTCCCGATGGCGGTGTTCGCGCTGGCGATCCGCTCCGTCAGCTTCGGCCTGTTCATGGCGGCGCTGACGCCGATGATCGTGCTGCTGGTGGAACTCGGCCAGCCCGGCACCAGCGAATGGATCATCGCCGGGGCCCGCGCGCTGCTGACGCTCGCGGGCGGCGTGATCGCCATTGCCGGCTGCTATTTCCTGTGGCCGAGTTGGGAGCCGGAGCGGCTGGATGCGGAGCTGCGCACCGCCATCGAGGCGCATCGGCGCTTCGCGGAGGCGGTGATGTCGCTGTTCCTGCACGAGGCCGGGACCGAGCAGGTGGAGCTGGCGCGGCGGGCCGCCGGCCTTGCCACCAACAATGTCGAGGCCTCGGTCTCGCGCGCGCTGCTGGAGCCCGGGTCCGCCGCGCATGACCGGCTGGAGGTGGTCATGGTCATCGATGCCGCGCTGCGCCGGTTCGCCGGAAGGCTGCTGGCGATGCAGCTGGATCCCGGGCTGGCCGGGGCGTTTCCGGCCGAGTTCTGGCGGGGATGGCGAAGCTGGATCGATGCCGCGATGACGGTGCTGGCGTCCGGCGCCGGCGCCCTGCCGCCGCGCCCGGCACTGCCGGCCGATCCGCAGGCCCAGGCGCTGGGCCGGATCGCGCGGCAGATCGAGCTGATGATGGCGACGTTGCGGCGGCCCAGGACCGGCGACGCGGCGGCTACGTGACCTGCAGCAGGTGGATGGAGAACAGCCGGGCCGGGTCGGTCCAGACCTGGCGGGACGACCAGCCGGCCCGTTGGGCCAGGCGGATGAAGCCTTCCACGGTCCATTTGTAGCTGTTCTCGGTATGGATGGTTTCGTCCTGCCGGAAGTGGATCCGCCGGCCGGCGACCTGCACGGTCTGGGCGACATCGCTGACCAGGTGCATCTCGATCCGGCTTTCGGCGTCGTTCCACAGCGCCTGGTGGGAGAAGGCAGCCAGGTCGAAATTGGCGCCGGCGTCGCGGTTGAGCCGGGCCAGGATGTTGCGGTTGAAGGCGGCGGTGATGCCGGCCGGGTCGTCATAGGCGGGGACCAGCCGGGCCGGGTCCTTGCGCAGGTCCACGCCGACGAGCAGGCGCGAGCCGGTGCCCAGCGTCTGGCGTACCTGTTCCAGGAAGCGCCCGGCCTGGGCGGGTTCCAGGTTGCCGATGGTCGAGCCCGGGAAGAAGCCGAGCAGCGGCAGGTCGCCCGCCAGGGCGGGCAAGGCGAGCGGGCGGAGGAAATCGGCCGCCACCGGGTGCACGCGCAGATCAGGGTGGGAGACGAGCAGGCGCAGGCGGACCTGCTCCAGCGCCGCTTGCGCGACATCGATCGGCACGTAGGTGGCGAACACCTTCCGGCCGGCCGGGTCGCGCTGGCGCAGCAGGAACTCGGCCTTGCCCTCGTCGCTGGCGCCGTATTCGACCAGCGCGCCGCCCGCCGGGCACAGGGCGGCGACGGCGGGGGCCACCGTTTCCAGCAGGCCGCGTTCGGTTCGGGTCAGGTAGTATTCCGGCAGTTCGGTGATCTGGCCGAACAGCCGGCAGCCCTCGTCGTCGTAGAACAGTTTTGGCGGCAGCGTCTTGCGCTCGCCGAGCAGCCCGGGCAGGGCCGCGGCGACCACCTCGCCGTCGAGCTGTTGGGTGACGAAACCGTCATCGGGCATGCGCAGTCCCTCCCCCGCCTGTCCCTGCCGGGACGTCGCGCGCCAACCGGACGCCGGAGAACTGCCAGCGGCGGTCGGGATGAAAAAAGTTCCGATAGGTTGGACGCGCGTGCCCCGGCGGCGTTACGGCGGAGCCGCCGCGCAGCACCATCTGGTTGACCATGAACTTGCCGTTGTACTCGCCGATCGCGCCGGGCGGCGGCGAGAAGCCGGGATACGGGCTGTAGGCGCTGGCCGTCCATTGCCAGACATGGCCGGTCATTTCCCGGAGCTCGGCGCTGGCGGAGGCGGCCTCCCACTCGGCTTCGGTCGGCAGGCGCGCGCCGGCCCAGCGGGCATAGGCATCGGCCTCGTACCAGCAAATATGGCGCACCGGCGCCTCCGGATCGAGCGGCGCGAGGCCGCCCGGGCCCATCTGCCGCCAGTTTCCGTCGGTTTCCCGCCAGTGCAGCGGTGCCTGCCAGCCATCGGACTGCACCCGCGCCCAGCCGTCCGACATCCACAGCGTGGGCGTGCGGTAGCCGCCATCGGCGATGAATTGCCGCCATTCCGCGTTGCGCACCAGGCGGTTCGCCAGCAGAAAGGGGGGCAGGAACACCCGGTGGCGGGGCTGTTCGTTGTCGAAGCAGAAGCCGTCGCCGGCATGGCCGATTTCGACCAGGCCGCCGGGTTGGGGGACGAAGCGCGGCTGCCCCGTGTCGCCCGGCGGTTCCCGCCATCGCGGCGACAGCGCCGGGGCCAGCGGGTTCTGGGCGAAGGCGTGCAGCATGTCGGTGACCAGCAGCTCCTGGTGCTGCTGCTCGTGCTGCAGGCCGATTTCGATCACCCCGGCAGCACCTGGCGGCGGATCGGCCAGCAGGCGCTCCATGGAGGTATCGACATACCGGCGATAGGCGGCGATCTGCGCCGAGCCGGGGCGCGTCAGCAGGCCGCGGATCGGCCGGGGGTGGCGGGGGCCGACTTCCTCGTAATAGGAGTTGAACAGGTAGGCGAAATCCGGATCGAAGGGGCGATAGCCCGGCAGGAACCGGCGGAGCACGAACTGCTCGAAGAACCAGGTGGTGTGCGCGCGGTGCCATTTGGCCGGGCTGGCATCGGGCATCGACTGGACGCACTGGTCCTCCGGCGTCAGGTCGGCGGCGAGGTCTTCGGTATGGGCGCGGATGCCCGCATAGCGGCGGAGCGCGGCCGGTGCATCCGCCAGCGTGGGAGCGTGGTTCATGCGGCACCCCTGAGGTAATGGACATCCGGCGGCAGCGCCTCCGCCAGGGCTTCGCGCAGCAGCGCCCGCACCGCGCGGCCGGCGCCGAGGTCGTGGCAATTCACGATGGCCAGGCGGAAGCCGCCCGGCGGCATCGGGTGATGGGCGGGGTCGCGGTCCTCGTGGAAGGTGATCTGGATGCTGGTTATGCCCGGGCGGCGCTTCAGCGCTTCCAGCGTTGCCGCCGGCGGGTGGCGGTAGCGCGGGCCGGAGGGGGCGAACAGCACGACGCTGAAGCCGGTGCGGCGCGCGACGTCGGGGTAGGTCCATTGGCCGGTGGCGTAGAGGCCGATCAGCGCCTGCACCCAGCCCTCGCCGTACAGGTCCGGCCATTGATCGGCGAAGCGCAGATGCGCCTCGATGATCCGCCCGCCGATCGTCTCCAGGTTGAGCATGCCGGTGTAATCGGCCAGATGGGAGGCGATCCAGGCGCCGCAGGCGGCTTCCAGCTGCGGGCGAGCCTCGGCGTGGACCACCCAGCGGTCGAACGTGCCGCCGGGGCGCGGGATGCCGGTGGCGTGGCGCCACCAGGCGGCGCGGCCGGCCTGGACCGCGACGTCGGTGCTGACGTGCTCGCCTTCCAGCAATTCCATCCAGAAATGCCCGGGCGTGAGCGCCGCGGCATAGGCTTCGGGCGAGGCGATGACCTGGCTGCCGGTGCCCATGCCGCGCAGGTTCATCAGCGGCTTGGAGAACACCGGGAAGCTGGGCGGCATGACGCCGTGCGGCGCCGCCGGGATGCCCTGGGACTGCGCGACCGCCAGCTTGTCATAGATCCAGCGATGGCGGGGGAACCAGGTCCAGGCATCGGCATCCTCGGTCGGGATGTCGACGCCGTCCGGACACGGAATGCCCTCGAAATACTGAAATCGCCACGGGTCTGCTTCGCCGATCGCCATCAGCGTGTTCCGTCTCGGTTCTGGACGCTAGCCTGCGTCCGGTTGGCCGCCGACGCCAGTCGATTTTTTGTGTTGCCGACCGGGTTCACGGCGCGCCTTCCACCTGAGTTTTGCGGGATCCCGCGGGGGAGGCAATGCCTGGGGGGTTGGATGGTTCCGGGGCGGTCGGCGGCAGGCGCCAGCCTTCGCTGGCTTGCGGGTCGGACCATGCCCGTATCGTGCCGGTCCTTCCCGCAGAGCGTTTCAAGAACGGCGGAGGAAAATCCGGTTTTCGCCCTTGGGCGGCAGTTCGTCGAAGTCGGCGCTCAGGCGTTCCTGGACGATCGCGTCCGTACCGGGGCGGAAGCGCTCATGGGTCTCGATCATCACGCAGCGGGTGATCGCCAGCCAGGCATCCGTGCCGCGGCTGAAGAGCTCGAACTCCGCTCCCTCGATGTCGATTTTCAGCAGGTCGATCTGCTGGATGCCATGCTGGCGAATAAGGGTGGCGATCGACAGCGCCGGCACTTTCGCATCGCCCGCCGTTGGCGCCTCGACGGTCTGGTAGGCCCAGTCCGCGAGCCGGTTTCCTGCCGCATCGAGGGTTTGCAGGTTGAGCGTGGTATCCTCGGGCCAGATGGCAGCATGGACCGGGACAATGCCGGGCCAATGGCGGGCATTGCGCCGGAGCATTCGCATGTTGCCGGCCTCCGGTTCCACCGCGATGATTTTGGCATCGGGGTAGCGCTGGGCGAAGAAGACGCTGGACAGACCAATATTTGCGCCGAGATCCACAATGACGCATACTGGCGACTTCAGGCTCGATGGTCCGTAAGCGCCCGAACAGAACACGGCGCCAAACACATCCACATCCGAGGTGCCGGGCCGAATTTCCACGACGCCGTCAGACTCCGGCACCGGCAGGACAACTGCCTCCACGTCGATCCGCTTCGATGTAATTTCCACGCTCAATGATTGACTCAGAGGCGTGGCGGGAGAGCCGAGGATCGAAGGGGACACAAAAATGCCGTCGCGCTCGATAAATATTTCAGCGGGCCAGCTATCCCAATGCACATGCAGGAGACCGTTCTCCAGATGGTAACTGGCTAGAGATCCATGATCAGCGTGGCGCAGCCTTGCGTTGGGGCCAAGCTCCAGGTTGCCAAACCACCGCGGATGCCGGGCGCGGATAACGCGAAATGGGCGCGTAGGTTCAGAACGGCGTGGAGGCGGGGTCTTTCCAACGGAGCCCCATAGACTGAAGTTTCTTAGATAAGTGTCCTCAACTTCGCTCATCCCCGCAAGGATCGAACGATAGCTCCCGCTCTCGAATTGCTCTCTACGGTCTATTTGATTCGAGAACTGCCCGCCAAGACCTCGCTTGACGCGAAGCAAGAAGTCAGACTCAGATTTATATGAGTAATGATGAATGACCGCCTTGGCGAACATCGCCTCTTGAATGGCCGGGTCGGCAAGATAGTCCCAGGCGCTGCGAGGGAAATCCGCGAGAATCGGCCCGATTTCTGCACCCAGGACATTGACGCGCTTCAAATCGGACCAGACCGGATCTGACAGCCCATGCCAAAAAGGATGAGCAAATTGCCGCAGCCTAGCCGGGTCCAGCAATGCCGCCCGCGCCAAATGCTTGTTGCATGCATGCAGCGATGCCTGTCGCCAAGTGTATTGGCGCAGAACACTCCCCGGCGGCCGCTCGACATAACCGCTGTTCCCGAAATACACCCAATTGAAGTGGACGCTATCCACGGTGTTGGCGAACGGTTCCATAAATTTGTCGATGTTGTCGCAACCGCGCAGCACCAGGAACTCGTCGATGTCGAGGAATGTCACCCATTCCGTCTCAGAACGGGCATGCTCCAGGCCCGCAAGATACATGTCTATCTGGCGGCCTTGGCCTGGAAAATGAGTGAACGAGACGAAGTTCGGGCGGTCTTTGGTTGCGGCTTCCACCTCTGTCCGCAGTTCCGCGGGATCATCATCGTTGCAATACAGATAGATATGATCAAAACCGATCGCTTCGTAATAGCTGATCCACTCGGCGATATAGGGCGTCTCCCATCGGGCGCAGGCAATAATCGAATAACGATACACGGCGGCAGGCACTCCCCAGCGACACGGCATTTTCTCCATAGCCGGGCCGGCAGACAAGCGATAGGTTGCCTGTGAGCGGCACGGAAGATAGCGCACCCGATCATGGGGTTCCGCGTTGACCTCCAGGCTGGCCATCCATCTCCACGCGATCCGAACCAGTGCAGGGCATGCAATCGGACACGCGGCGGGCGACGAGGCGCTGCTTTTCTTTGGCCGTGCCAGGCCGACGCGGCGCGGAAGCGCCCGAAAATTTGACTTTCGCTACCGAAGCCCCTGACACTTCGCGTTACACGCATTTAACACGCCAGAATCCCCTGTGCCTTCCCCGGTACGCCATCCTCAAAAGCAACCCAGGATGAACCTCCCCGGATATCAAATGCTGGAGTGGTCCGGCCCCGGCCGGCGCGGCGCCCTGCCGTACAGGGCGGCTCGCGCATGAGGGCCCGGGGAAGCCCCGCCATCTGCAGCGCGGGGAAATTCTAGCCGCCATGCGATACCTGACCGTGTTTCGCACCCATCTGTGGGATGCGTCGATCGCCGCCATCGCGGAGCGCGCGCGGGCGGCCGCGCCGTCGGGCCATTTCGTGGTCGCGACGGATGAGACCCGCGGACCGCTGGGGGTGGAGGGGTTCGAAACGCTGCCGCATACCGACGATTTCTCGGCACTTTCCCTGCCTTCGCTGCCGCGCGGCAGCGTGTTGTGGTGGAACGCCGACTACGTGCTGTACGCGGCACGCAAGGCGCTGCCGGATTTCGACTACTACGTGATGCTGGAATACGACGTCCTGGTGAATTGCGACCTGGACCAGCTGCTGTCGCGATGCGCGGCGATGGGCGTCGATCTCGCGGCCCAGGACCTGAAGCGGCTCGGCACCGACTCGCCGTGGTTCGCCTCGATCCGCGAACTGAGCGCGGAGCCCTGGTGGGCGCTGATCCCGATCCTTGTCGTCTCCGCCCGCGCCATCGACGCGATGCTGCGCACGCGCCTGGATATCGCCGCGCGGATCACCGCCGGGACGATGACGGACTGGCCGTATTGCGAAACCTTCATCCCGACCGCCGTGCTGCAGGACAGTCGGATGACGTTCGCGCCGCTGAGCGATTTCGTCGATACGCGGCTGCTGCGGTTTCGCCCCTATCTCAGCACGCGCGAGCCGGACCTGCAGCGGCCGGACTCCCTGGCGCATCCGGTGCTGGGCGGCAGGAACTACATCAAGGCGCTGACCGCGAGCGTTCCGCTGGATGCGCTGGTGCTGGCGGATGGCGGCCTGTGCGCGGAATTGCAGCGCGAGGACCCCGGCGACCTGCAGGATGAACTCGGCGCGCCGGTGGAGCGCGACCCGCGGAGCGGGGCGCTGCGGCTGGTGCTGCGCCCGGCGCAGAAGCCCCCGCATGACGGACGCGGGGCGACGCTGACGGACCTGGCATACCGCAAGCCGGCCCGCCAGAGCAGCCAATCGCGATGGTCGCAGGGCCACGACGGCACCGCGGACGCGGCGCAGGCCGTATGCGGGTTCCTGGCCCATGATTTCGCCTTCCACACCGAGCTCGAGCACGATCCCTGGTGGCAGGTCGACCTGGGCGAGGAAGCGCTGGTGGAAGAGGTCGAGATCCTGAACCGCGTTCGGGTTCCGGGACGGTTCCGCTGGTTCAGGATCGAGACGTCGTTCGACGGCGATTACTGGAAGACGCAGTTCACCAAATCCGACGACAGCCCGGTCTCCAACGATCCGGTGTCGCCCTTTCTGGCGATCTTCCCGGAGCCGGTCAGGGCCCGCCATGTCCGCATCACGCAGTTCGGGCACGATGTCATGCACTTGCGCCGGGTACGGGTGTTTGGGCTTGCGGGCGTGCCCCGGGATACGGCGGACAGGACGGCCCTGGCCGCGCCCCCGACCCAGCCCCAAGCCCAGCCAGTGTCGCTTGCCGGGCTGCTGGCGGACCCGGACGGGCGGCAGCATTTCGCCGATGCGGTGGCAGGGGTGGTGCACAACAAGGTTTTTGGCCGCAGTTTCGACAGCTACAACATCGACGACCTGGCCTTTCTGGCGGCGGGCATGGATTCCAGCCAGTATGCGGTCGCGCATATGGACGGGGCGGGACGCTTCGCCGATCGGTTTCAGTTGCTCGCATCCGCCGCCGGTGTCGCGGCAAATCCCGGGCTGGTGCTGGAATTCGGCGTCTATTCGGGGCAGACGATCAACCTCCTCGCGGCGCGGTTCGCCGATCGCCGGGTGTACGGGTTCGAACTCGTTCGAGGGGTTGCCGGAGGCCTGGCGCCCCGGCTTCGAACAGGGCGCGTTCCGGCGCACCGACCTGCCGGAAGTCGCCGGGAATGTGGACCTGGTCGTCGGCTGGTTCGACCAGACGCTGCCGGGCTTCCTGGCCGAACGCCCCGGCGAGCCGGTGGCGCTGCTGCATGTCGATTGCGACCTGTATTCCTCGACGCGGACCGTGTTCAGCCAGCTTGGGGAGCGGATCGTCGCCGGGACCGTGATCGTGTTCGACGAGTATTTCAATTATCCCGGCTGGCGCGCGCACGAGTACCAGGCTTTCCAGGAATTCGTGCGCGAACGCGGGCTGCGTTACGAATATCTGGGCCTGGTACCGGGCAACCAGCAGGTTGCCGTGCGAGTGTTGCATGCCGGCTGAGCCGGGCGCGAACGGTAATTCCGGCGGACTTAGAGATGGCGTGCCGACCGTGCTGGTGGTGGGCGCGGGCTTCGCCGGCGCGGTCTATGCGCGCACCCTGGCGGAAAATGGCCTGCGCGTGCATGTCATCGATCAGCGGCCGCATGTCGGCGGCAATGCCTATGACGAGACCGCGCCGACCGGTGTGCGGGTGCACCGGTACGGGCCGCATCTGCTGCATACCAACCTGCAGCACGTGATGGACTGGCTGCGCCGTTTCGCGGCGTTCGTGCCCTACCAGCATCGCGTCGAGGCCGATTTGCCCGGCGGACGCTGCGCCCCGCTGCCGATCAACCGCAGCACGATCAACATGGTGTTCGATGTCGTGCTGGAGACCGAGGACGAGGTGCGGGACTTCCTCGCCGCGCAGGCGATGCCCGTACCGACGCCGCGCAACGCCGCCGAGCATCTGCATGGCCGCATCGGCAAGCGGCTGACGGATCTGTTCTTTCGTCCGTACACGAAGAAGATGTGGGACCTCGACCTTGAGGAGCTGGATGCCGCGGTGATCAAGCGCATCCCCCTGCGCTTCGACGACGACGACCGCTATTTCCCCGACGACGCGTTCCAGTTCCTGCCGGAGCGGGGCTACGCGGCGGTCTTCGAAAACATCCTGGATCACGACCGCATCGGCGTCTCGCTGTCCACGCGGTTCGATCCGGCCATGCTGCGGGGCTACGACCATTGCTTCAACAGCATGCCGATCGACGCGTATTTCGATGAGGCGCTCGGCCCCCTGCCCTACCGCTCCATCCGCTTCCTGCACCGCGAAGAACCGGCGGCATACGCGCGCGGCACTGCGGCGGTGGTGAATTTCACCGATGCGCGGCCCTATACGCGCGAGACCGACTGGAGCCGCCTGCCCGGACACGCGGGCGGCACGGCGCGGAAGACGGTCACGCTGGAGCAGCCCTGCGACTATCGGGACAACCATCTGGAGCGCTACTACCCGATCAAGACCAGCGACGGGCGCAACGACGCGCTGTACCGGGCCTATTGCGAACTCGCCGCCCGGGAGGACCGCATGACCTTCATCGGCCGCTGCGGCACCTATCAGTATCTGGACATGCACCAGGTCATAAATCAGTCCCTTCTGGGCGCGCAGAAATGGCTTGCCTCGCGACATCGGGCGTGACGCGGCGCCTTCCGGCTGGACAGCCGGCCGCCTGCGATCCACTATGCTGCATGGCACAAGAAGGGTAATTGCGCGCGTTTGGCGGCGATGCGATATCTGCCTGAACGGGAGATTTGTGAGCCTATGTTTATGACGCGCCTTTTCATCGTCGCCTGATGGCCAGACAGAGCACCCAAAGGCTCCCCCCTACCGCCCGGAATACGCCCCAAGCCGCCGAGATCGGCTATGTCAATTCCTTCGTGGACGGCGATGTCGTCGGCTGGGCCGGATCCCTCGTGGATCCGGGGGCGCTGGTCAGCATCTTCGTTTTCATCGACGGGTCGCCGGTCGATAACCTGATCTGCGAGCTCAGCCGGCCGGATGTGGTGGCCGCCGGGTTTCCTTCGGATCGGGTCGGGTTTCATTATCAGATCCCGCCGCGGTTTCGCGACAACCAGCAGCACAGCCTGTCGCTGCGGTTCTCGTCCGGCGTCGGCGCGCTGTCGTTTTCGGCGCTGGGGAAGAATGTCACCGAGGCGGGGTTCATCCTCTCGCCGCGGACCGCGATCATCGACGGGGTGGTCGATGAGGTGTCCAATGGCGCCATCCATGGCTGGGTGCTGCGCGCCGATCCGTATACCGGCAAGCGCACCGGCGGGGTTCAGATTGTCGTCACCTGCAACGGGATCACCATTGGCCAGGTCAAGGCCGAGCGGCTGCGCCCGGATGTCGGCAAGGTGTTCGACAGCGATCCCTACTGCGGGTTCTCCTTCGTCCCGCCGCTGGCGTTTCGTGGCTCCCGGCCGTTCGAGTTCCATTTCACCGCGGTGCCGGAAAATGTGGCGCTGAACAACAGCCCGTTCCGGGTCGAATTCCCCAGCCAGCTGACCCAGACGAAGATCGCCGAGCTGACCCATCAGATCGAGCAGATGTCGACCCAGCTCTGGGAGATCCGGCGCCGGCTACGCTCGCTGCTGCCGCAGGAGAGCTTCGCGCTATCGGAATACGACAGCTGGGCGCGGAAATACTATGCGGCGCTGCGCCTGCGCGTGGCGCAGCAACGCCGGATCGGCGGCGCCGGCGCGGCGCGCGGCAAGGCGCCGCTGGTCAGCGTGCTCTGCCCGGTGTTCCGGCCGCGGACCGGCGATTTCGTTGCTGCGGTGGAATCCGTGATCGCGCAGACCTATGGCAACTGGGAACTGATCATCGTCGATGACAAGAGCGACCGGCCGGAGCTGGCTGCCATCATCGCCGATTTCGTCAAGCGCGACCCACGCATCCGCAGCCTGAAGCACCGCAAGAACGGCGGCATCAGCGTTGCCACCAACACCGCGATCGCCGCGGCGCGGGGCGAATATGTGGCGCTGTTCGACCATGACGACCTGCTGGTGGACGTGGCGCTGGAGGTGATGGTGGAGGCCGCGCGCTCCACCGGCGCGCGGGTGCTGTACAGCGACGAGGACAAGATCGACGATTTCGGCCGGTTCTCGGAGCCGAACCTGAAATCCGATTTCAACTATCGCCTGCTGCTGGCGCAGAACTATATCTGCCACTTCCTGATGGTGGAGCGGGAGACGCTGCGGCAGGCCGGCCCGCTGAAGACGGTCTATGACGGCGCGCAGGACCATGACCTGGTGCTTCGCTTGACCGAGATCGTCGCGCCGGCGGATATCCATCACGTGCGGGAATTGCTGTATCACTGGCGCAAGACGCCGGCTTCGACGGCCTCGCAGATCTCGGTGAAGCCCTATGCGGTGGAAGCGGGAATACGCGCCGTCCGCGACCATCTGACCCGCTGCGGCCAGGCCTGCGAGATCACGTCCACGCTCGGCATCACGCATTACGACGTGCGCTGGAAGTTCCGCGAAACGCCGCATGTCAGCATCATCATCCCGTTCCGCGACCAGGTGGAGATGACGCGCAGATGCCTGGAGCTGATCCTGCGCAACACGGAATATGCCAGTTTCGACGTCGTGCTGGTCGACAACCAGTCGGTGAGCGAGGAAGCCGCCGGCTTCGCGGCTTCCTTTGCCGAGGATGGTGCCGAGGGGGACAAGGTCCGCTTCCTGCGCGTCGATGAGCCGTTCAACTATTCCCGGCTGAACAACGCGGCGACCCGGGGCAACGACGCCGAGTTCTTCCTGTTCATGAACAACGACGTGTTCGTGACCGATCCGGAGTGGTTGCGCATACTGGTCGACGAGGCGCTGGCGGATGCGCATGTCGGCATCGTCAGCGGCAAGCTGCTCTATCCGAACCGGACCGTGCAGCATGGCGGCGTGATCCTCGGCGTCGATGGCGTCGCCGCCCATGCCTATAGCGGCCTGGTGCCGCACGACCCCGGCTTCATGGGCCGCGCGATCTGCGCCCAGGACCTGTCGGCGGTGAGCGCGGCCTGCATGCTGTGCCGGGCGGAGGCCTTCCGGGCCGCCGGCGGGTTCGACGAACAGGATCTCGCGGTCGCCTATAACGATATCGATCTGTGCCTGAAGATCCGCAAGCTCGGCTATCGCGTCCTGTGGACCCCGGCCTTCACCGCCGAGCACCACGAATCCCTCAGCCGCGGTTCGGACATGGAGGCATCCAACCTGCCGCGCTTCGTCTATGAGCACGAGCTGATGACCGTGCGGTGGGGCAAGGAACTCGCCGACGATCCGTTCTACAATCCGCATTTCGGCAAGACCGGCGGACCGTTCCAGACCTTGTCCAGCCGATCGCTGGAGTATCCGGTAAAACCGGTTTCGGACGCTTCGTAACCGGCGGGCGCAGGTTTAGAGCAACATCCATTCAGATGGAATCATCTGAAAGGATAAAATTGCCTGGTAAAACAAAGGGCTCTAGCGGCTGGCCGTTGCCGCCGGCGTGGCAGGCTCCTCCGGGTCCAGGGTCATCGGCCGCGAATTGGAGCGGTGCCTGCCATGGGATGCAGCGGGCGCCTGCGCCGGTGCCGGCGCAGGCTCGGCAGTGCCCGACAGCATGGCGTCCAGCGGCAGATCATGGCGCACGGCACCGCTGCCGCCGAGCGAGGATACCGGTACGCCATCGACCAGCACGACCGTTGCGCCGGCGTTGCCGGTCGACAGGCGCAGTCCCGGCTGGTTCGGCACCTTCCAGGTTTCGCCCTCGTGCAGGATGCGCGCCATCAGCGTGCGGCCTTCCGCGTCGCGGACCATCAGCCAGGCATCGGCCTTGGCGCTGAGTACGATCCTCGGCGCCCCCGGCGTCGCGCGTGCCGGCGCGGGTGCAGTGGTGGGTGCGGGCGGCACTGTCAGGTCCGGCGCCGGCCCGGCCGGCGGCAGCGGTTCCGCGGCCGGCAGCACCGCTTCGGCGGCCGCTGGCGCAGCCACGGCTGCCGGCGTCGCCGTTTCCTGCGCGCCCGCCTCCGGTATCGCCGGCGCCGGCTCGTCGCGCGGCGGACTGGCCGCCACGGTAGCGGCGGGCGGTGCGGGCGGCGTTTCAGCCTGCATCACTGCCGCGGACTGCGCGGGCTCGGCCGGCGCCGGTGTCGCGGGCAGCGCGGCCAGTACCCGGGACATGCCCGGTTGGCGCCGCGCTCAGATGCAGCCAGTGGCTTAGCTTGTCGCGGGCGGGTTCCACCCATTCGTGGCGCACCCAGTCCGGCCGGACCAGGTCCGGCCGCAGCCACGCGAGCGCCAGCGCGGCGGCGATCAGCATGGCCAGGATCAGCAGCAGGGCCGGCAGATGCGGGCGCCGCGCTACCGGCTCCAGCTCCGGCTCCGGCTTTGGCTCCGCTGGCGCTGGCAGAACCGATGGTCTCAGCCTGGCGTCCAGCGCCGCCTGGGTTTCCTGCAGTCGGTTCAGCCGGGCATCCAGGCGTGCGGCCAGGGTCTCGATCTTGCCGTTCGCCTGTGCCAGCGCATCCGTCAGTGCGGTTTTCTCGGCGAAGCGGTCCAGCCCGGTGGTGAGCGTGCCGATCTTCTCCTCGACCGAGGCGAGCGCGGCCAGGATCGGCCCGGAATTGCCGAGCACGGTCACCCGGGCGGATACGGTGTCGAGCCGGCGATGGACCTCCGCCAGGGCGTCGGCGATTGCCTGCTGGTCAACCTGCGGCGGTGCCGGGGCCGCTCCAGGCTCGCGCAGGCGCCCGGTTTCGCGGCGCAGCGCCGCCAGTCCCTCCGCCAGGCGTTGAAAGGCCGCCTCGTCCGGATCGACCGCGGGAGATGCGTCGCGGGATGTATCGGGGGATGTATCGTCCATCCGCTATCCTCCCGGCCTCAGTAGCAACAGCGAACTCATGGCCCTGGCCTCCGTTTTCCCGCCACCGCGATCGTTCTGGTGACGTCCGCGCCGCGCATTATCCCGCGCGCGGTCCAGCTCTGTCGATCCATTCATTGGGGCCATTCGTTTGCGCCCGTTCGTTTGGGGGCATGAATGGATAAACCCTGCCGGCAATCGCTTTAAAACCGGGCAAATGCCCAATTCGGCGACAAATCCCCAAAACGGTCGGTTCCCGCGGCCCCGGGTCTCTGGCAGCGGACGCATCTGGCATGGGGCTTGCTGCACTGTATCCCAGGCGTCCCCCGCTGCCATCGGACGCCGAGCCTTCCACCAAGCTGCAACCATCCGGGGAATCGCCATGCGACTGAAACGCCGTTCCATGCTGGCCGCCGGCCTGTCCCTGCCCTTCATCCGCTCCGCTGCGGCCGATGAACCCGTGGTCATCAAGATGGGGGCGTTGAAGCTGATCCATTCGATCACGCCGTATTTCTACGAGCGCTTCACCCCCGCCGGCTATAAAATCGAGGTGATCCCGTTCGAAAGCCCGACCGAGGGCAAGAACGCCGTGGTCACGAAATCGGTCGATTTCGCCACTTTCGGCATCGCCGCCGGCATCCTGGGCGCCGCCGCGCATGAGCCGGTGGTGGTGATCTCCTCGGCCTGCAACAAGGGCATGGCCGTGGTCGCCGCGAAGGATTGCGACGATCAGCAGCCTGAAGGATCTGCGCGGCAGGAAGGTCGCGATCTGGCCCGGATCGACGCAGGAGGTGTTCATCCTGGAGCGGCTGCGGATGGAGGGCATGAGCGTCAAGGACATCCAGCCGGTGCGGGTCAGCTTCAGCGAAATGAACGCCGCGCTGGCCCGCGGCGACGTGGATGCCTATGTCGGCGCCGAGCCCGCGCCTGGCGTGTCGGTCAGCACCGGGGTCGGCAAGATCGTCGAGTATCCGTACTCCACGCCGATGGGCAGCCTGAACATGATCATCGGCACGCATCGCGACACCGTGGCCGAGCGCCCGGCCATCGTACGGATGCTGGTGGATATCCAGCGCAAGGCCAGCGCCTTCGCGATGGCCAACCACGACGAGATGATCGCCATGACGGTGGCGAAGCTCGGCCAGAAGCGCGAGGCCATCGCCGTGTCGGTGCCCAATGTGGAGCTGAACTGGCAGATGACGCCGCTGATGGTGCAGCAGGTGAAGACCTATGCTCAGCAGATGCTGGAATTGAAGCAGATCCGCGCCTTGCCGGATTTCGCCGCCTTCCTGGATACCAGGTTCTCCGACGAGGTGGCGCGCACCGCTTGACCCACATCGTTTTGGACCCGAGGCGCACGCTGCTGGCGGTGGCGGTGCCCGGGCTGTGCCTGCTCGGCTGGTGGCTGGGCACGCGCGGCACCCCCGGCCTGATCCCGCCGCCCGGCGAGGTGGGCGTGGCATTCTGGGACCTGGCGTTCGGCGGCATCTATGACGACGCGTTCAGCGCGACGCTGCTGAACCATCTGCTGGCGTCCGCGGGACGGGTCTATGGCGCGTTCCTGCTGGCCGCGGCCCTGGCCTTGCCGCTGGGCATGCTGATCGGACGGCTGGCGGTGGTGCGCGACCTGCTGGACCCGATGCTGCAGGTGCTGCGCCCGGTGCCGGTCACCGCCTGGCTGCCGCTGTCGATGATCGTGTTCGGGCTGGGCGCCCGCTCGGCCTTCTTCCTGGTGGCGCTCGGCGCGTTCTTCCCGATCCTGGTCAACACCATCTTCGGCGTGCGCAGCGTGGAGCCGCGGCTGTTCGAGGCGGCGGCGATGCTCGGCGTGAAGCGCGCGGCGATGTTTCCCAAGGTGGTGCTGCCGGCCTCCCTGCCCGGCATGTTCACCGGTCTGCGCCTCGGCCTCGGCTTCGCCTGGGTGGTGATCGTGGTCGGCGAGATGACCGGCGTGCAGACCGGGCTCGGCGCCATGATCATGGATGCACGCCAGCTCTCGCGCACCGAAATCGTCATCGCCGGCATGATCACCATCGGCATCGCCGGGTTCCTGTCGGACCAGGCGGTACAGCTGCTGGGCAAAAGGCTGCTGCGCTGGAGCCCCCAACATGGATGAGCTCATTCGCGTCGATCACGTCAGCAAGCGCTTTGCCGGCCCGGCCGGGGAAATCGAGGCGTTGCGCGGCGCCAATCTGCATATCGCCGCCGGGGAGTTCGTCTGCCTGATCGGCGCGTCCGGCTGCGGCAAATCCACGCTGCTGCGCATCGTCGCCGGCTTCGAGGATGCCAGCGAAGGCCAGGTGATCGTATCCGGCCGGCCGGTGGCGGGTCCGGGGCCGGACCGCGGCATGGTGTTCCAGGATTACGGCCTGTTCCCCTGGATGTCGGTGCGCGGCAATATCGGCTTCGGCCCCGCCGCCCGCGGCCTGGCGCGCAAGGAGGTGGCGGAAATCGCCGAGCGCTATCATCGACATTGTCGGCCTGCGCGCCTTCGCCGACGCCTATCCCCACCAGCTCTCGGGCGGCATGAAGCAGCGCGTCGCCATCGCCCGGGTGCTGGCCAATGACGCGCGGGTGGTGCTGATGGACGAGCCCTTCGGCGCGCTGGATGCGATGACGCGCGAGCGGCTGCAGGACGAGTTGCTCGATCTCTGGCAGCGCACCGGGCTGACGGTGATCTTCGTGACCCATTCGATCGAGGAGGCGATCTTCCTGGCCGACCGCGTGGTGGTGATGTCGCCCGGGCCGGGGCGCATCGTGTCGGAGCGGCGGATCTTGCTGGACCGGCCGCGCGATGTATCCTCTCCGGCGTTCAACGAGCTGCGCCGGGAATTGTCGGCGCAGCTGCACTCCCACCACGGGAAGGTTTCCGCGTGATCCCGCCGCTGAAGCCGCATGAGCGGCTCGATTATCTGGCCAGCGTCGACCGCCCGAAACTGGCGCTGCCCGACGATGCGCGGGTGGCGGTGTTCCTGGTGGTGAACGTCGAGCGCTGGGACATCGACCGGGCGACGCCGCGCCAGGTGCTGTCGGCGCCGCAGAACGCCGCGGTGGTGCCCGACCTGCCGAACTGGGCATGGCATGAATACGGCATGCGGGTCGGGTTCTGGCGGTTGAAGGCGGCGCTGGACCGACACGGCATCGCGCCGACGCTGGCGATCAACGGCGCCGTGCCGGCGGCCTATCCGCGGGTGACGCAGGCCTGCCGCGACGCCGGCTGGGAATTCATGGTGCATGGCTACAACCAGATCGCCACGCATCTGGTGGAGGACCAGCGCGCGATGATCCGCAGCGCCATCGACACGCTGCGCGAGGCCGGCGGGCACGATCCGGTGGGCTGGCTGGCGCCGGGCCTGACCGAGACCAACGCCACGCCGGATCTGCTGGCGGAAGCGGGCATCCGCTATTGCGCCGACTACGTGGTGGACGATCTGCCCTGCCCGATCCGCACCCGCACCGGCCGGCTGCTGGCCATGCCCTATAGCGTGGAGCTGAACGACATCCCGATGATGATGATCCAGCACCACCGCGCCGAGGAGTTGTTCGAGCGCAGCGTCGCCCAGTTCGACCGGCTCTATGCCGAGGCGGAGACCGAGGGCGCCAAGGTGATGGGGCTGGCCGTGCATCCCTATATCAGCGGCGTGCCGCACCGCATCGCCTGGTTCGAGAAGATCCTCGACCATATCGCCGAACGGCCGGGCGCGCTGTTCTGGCAGGGGCGGCAGATCCTGGACTGGTACGAAAAGGCAAGCCCGTGACGATAATGCCGGTAACGACGTTGACAGAATGGGGCCGGCTGAGCCGCGCCGCGCGCGACGCCGCCTATAACAACACCGAGGCGGTGGCCGACAGCGCCGCGATCGTTGCCAGGCGAACCGCCGCCTCCGCCGCCTGGCGCGCCCGCCATCCGGCTGGGCTCGACATCCCCTACGGCCCGCGCGAGCGCAATGCCTGGGACCTGTTTCCGGCGGAAGATCCCGCGGCACCCTGCCTGGTGTTCATCCATGGCGGCTATTGGCAGCGCAACAGCCGCGACGGATCGAGCGTGCTGTGCGAGGGCATCCGCGCGAATGGCTGGTCCGCCGCTTTCCCCGGCTACACCCTGGCGCCGGATGCGACGCTTACCGAGATCGTCGCGGAGATCCATTCCGCGCTGGACTGGCTGGCGCGGCACGGCCCCGCGCACGGCATCGGCGGCAGGATCGTCGTCACCGGCTGGTCCGCCGGCGGGCACCTGACCGCGATGGCACTGCCGCACCCGGCCGTGACCGCCGCTTTGGCGATCTCCGGCGTGTTCGAGCTCGGCCCGATCCGCGACACTTACCTGAACGAAAAGCTGCGGCTGGCCGACGGCGAAATCGAGATGCTGTCGCCGCTGCGCCTGCCGGTGGTGATGAAGCCGATGAGCATCGCCTATGGCACCGCGGAACTGCCGGCGCTGGTGGACGACAGCCGGGCGCTGCACGCGAAGCGCGCCTGCGCGCACGCGCCTGGCTTGCTGCTGCCGGTCGCGGGGGCCGATCATTTCGACATCCTCGATCAGCTGCAGGCGCCGGACGGGCTGATCACCCGGCAGGTCATCGACCTACTGCGCTGAGGCTCGGGCCACCGGCGATACACGCATGCTTAAGGTACCTGCGCTGCGCGCACGATCGTCTTGCCGAAGCTCTGGCCGGCCAGCATGGCGGCGAAGGCTTTCGGGGTGTTGGCGAAACCATCGATGATGGTTTCCTGTATAACCATCCGGCCGTCCCGCAGCAGGCCGGCCGCCTCCTGCCGCCAGGCCGGCATCAGATCCAGGTGGTCGCCGACGCCGAACCCTTCGATGCGCAGCCGGCGGCCGACGCCCGAGCCCAGGTTGGGGCCGGGGCGTTCCTCGCCGGTGGCGTTGTATTCGCTGACATGGCCGCAGAGCGCGACGCGGCCGTAGCGGTTCAGCAGCGGCCAGACCGCCTGCAGCACCGCGCCGCCGGTGTTGTCGAAATAGGCGTCGATGCCGCCCGGGCATTCCCGCGCCAGGGCGGCGCCGAGATCGGGTTCGCCGTGTCGGTCGATGCAGGCATCATAGCCGAGCCGCTCCACCGCGAAGCGGCATTTCGCCGCCCCACCGGCAACGCCGACGACCCGCGCCGCGCCCGCGAGCTTCGCCAGCCTGCCCGCGACCTGGCCGACCGCGCCGACGGCGGCGGAGACCACCACCGTCTCCCCGGGCTGGACGCGCAGGATGCGCGCGACGCCCACCTTCGCGGTCAGGCCGGGATGGCCGAGCAGGCCGACCCAGGCGGTCAACGGCGCCAGGGCGGGATCGAGCTTCAAGGCCCGATCGGCCGGGATCGCCGCATGGGTCTGCCAGCCGAGCTCGCCATAGACGATATCGCCGGCGGCGAAGCGCGGATCGGTGGAGGCCGTTACCTCGGCGATGCCCCTGCCCTCCACCACGGCGCCGAGCGGCAGCGGCTCGGGGCCGCCGAGTTGCGGCGCGCCGATCCGGCCGCGCATATACGGGTCCATCGACAGGAACAGGATGCGCAGCAGAAGCTCGCCCGGCGCGGGTATCGGCATCCGCGCCGGCGAGAAGGCGAAATCTTCCGCCACCGGCGCGCCCACCGGGCGGCGTGCCAGCCGGATCTGCAGATTGCCGTCCATGTCGTTTCCCCCTTGCTTTCGCCCAAGTGTGGCGAAGCCGGGCGGGATGGGCAAAACTGCGCCGATCACGCCAGCGAAGGATGCCGGAAACATGGATGAAGATGCCGCTCGCACCGCCCTAGAGACCGCGCTGCGCACCCACGCGCCGGGGTTCGGAACCTTCTTTCTCGCCCGCTTCCTGGATCTCGACATTTCCTATGGCGAGGATACCTGCCTGGTGAAAATGCCAGTGCGGGACTTCATGTACAATCCGCAGGGATCGTTGCATGGCGGCATCATCGCCATGGTGCTGGACATTTCCATGGGCCATCTGCTGACCCATGCGATCGGCGTGGGAATGACGCTGGAAATGCGCACGCAGTTCCTTCGCCCGGCGCGCTCGGGGATCGTGCAGGCCAGCGCGTCCTTCCTGAAGAAAGGCCGCAGCATCAACTTCCTCGAATCCCGCATGGTGGATGGCGAGGGCAAGGACATGGCCGTCGCCACCTCCACCTGGCAGCTGCTGGCCTGACCGGGTCGGAGGCCGGGACAGGGCGGAAAACCTGCGTCTGACGGGCCAAGCCGTCCCTTGATCTCGTGCCGGATTGCGCCTATCGACTATATATTCTCATGGACGGCTGCTTTCCCGATCATGCCAGTGCGGCATCCGAAGGCATAAGGCCGACCATTTCGACTTAGATCAGGTTATCCTCCGCATGAACGTCGTCTCTGATCCTCGTCCTATCGCCGGCGCTGACGCGCAGCCGACCGCTGACGCTGTCATCCGGGCGCATCCGGGCTTTTGCCAGCTGGCCCTGCCGGTGCGCTCGTCGAAGGGGGTGTGGCGGCGCGATGTCGGCACCGCCGCGGTGACGATCGAGTCCGGGGCGTCGCTCGATTCCGACGGCGAACATCGCGAACCCGGCCAGCCCATTCCGACCGGGAAATTTGCCCGGCTGCTGCTGATGCATATCTGCGACGCGGCGATCCGCGCCGACAGCCCGGTGGTCGAACTCGGCGAGAGCGCGCGCGACTTCGCGGAGAATTTCGACCCCGATCTCAAGGGGCCGAAGCTGCGCGAGCTGCTCGATCAGCTCGAACGCGTGCTTGCCGCCAGGATCACCGTTTCGCTGGATGGCGGCCCCTCGCTGGCGATGTTCGATGCGCGTGGCCGCGCGCGGGGAACCGCGCCGTCCTGGCGGGCGAACATTCGGCTCAACAGCAAGTTCTTCGCCAGCCTGGCCGCGCAGCCGGTGGAGCTGGAGCGCCGCGTGGTCGGCGTGCTCGCGGACACGCCGATGGCGCTCGACGCCTATACCTGGCTGTCCTTCCTGCTGCCAAGGATCGAGGCGGGCGCTGCGTCTTTCGCCAGCTGGGAAGAGCTTCTGGCGCGCTTCGCCCCGGCTTCCCAGCAGCTCGAGGAATTCCGCACGGCGTTCGAGCAATGCCTGCGCCAGGTGTCCGAACTCTGCCCGCAGGTCTCTCTGGTGATCCGCGAGCAGGGCGTGGAATGCCGTGTCTCCGCGCGGCGGATGCCGGTCGCGCCGCCGGCGGCTGCCGTGGTCCCGCCAGTGGAAGCATCCGTGGAAGAGCCCGTGGCCAAGCCGGCCGTCACGCCGGCGGAAAGCCCGGAACCCGCGCCGGCGGAGATCGTGGCCCTGGAAGAACCGGCGGAGATGGTCCCGGCGGAGATCGAGGTAGACGCCGAAGACGACATGGCGCGCCAGATCGCGGCCGAGATCGCCAGTTCCATCGCCAGTTCCGTCACCAATTCCCTGGCCGCGCCGCCGCCCGTGAGCGCATCCGTTGCCGTGCCCGACAATCCCGCGCCGGCTGAGCCGCGCCCGGGGGCGCCGGCGCCGCATGCCCGCGATGTTTCCCGCGAGCCGGTTCGCCAGACCATCAGCCTGAAATCGCATCTGACCGGACTGAACCAGGTGATCTGGCTGCAGCGGGCAAACGGGCGGGACAATCTGGTGATCGAGGTGACGCCGGGCGGACGCTACGATCCCGACAACGTGACCGTGCTGGCGCTGGAGCCGATGATCCTGCAGATCGCCGGCGGCCTGCATGCGCGCGACTTCGAGCGGGTGGCGGCATGGGCGAACGCGAACCGCGACCTGATCGATGAGTTCTGGGACGGCGAGATCGATTCCTTCGAGGAGATCACCAGCCGCGTGAAGAAAGTGCCGCCGCCGGGCTGGCGATAAAGCCGCAATCCTGCAAACGGGGACCATCGCCATGGACAAGGATGCGATCACGACATGGGCACTGGCCAATGGCTGGCGCCTGCGCGACGGCCATCCCAGCCTGTCCAAGCCGGCCCGGCCGAACGAGGCGATCGTGCGGATCGTTCTGAAGGCAACGGTTGCGAACCTGGAGATCAAGAAGCCGTCCGGCAAATGGGAAAAAATCGCCGGCGCGCCCTATGCGCAGATCGAAGCCGACGCCGATAGCGGCTTTCCCGGGGGTCTTGGGCTGCAGAGCATTCCGGGCGTTACCCGGCTGATGCAGGACAACCGCGACCAGGCGGTGTTCGGCGGCATGTCCGCGGGCAAGACTCCGGGCCCCGACGCCAAATCCGTGTTCGGGCCGCGGCGCGGCTGATACGGTACGGGTGACAGAAGTGTGGGTGACTGGGGCGACCGCGCCAGCCGTCGCATGAGCACGCCTCCCGGCAATATCTTTCGCGCTGTCCCCGACCGGCTGGACACGGAACAGTTCATCGATCTTCTCGCCGCCCCCGGGCTGCGGATCGAACGCATCGTCTCGATCGGGCACGCCACCCCGCCGGGCGAGTGGCTGGTGCAGGACCACGGCGAATGGGTGCTGCTGATGCAGGGAGAAGCGATGCTGCGGATGGAAGGTTGCGCCGAGCCGATCCGGCTAGGCCCGGGCGATCACCTGGCCATCCCCGCCGGCACGCGCCATCGCGTGGAGTGGACAGCATCCGAGCCGGCGACGGTCTGGCTCGCGGTTCATTACGGTCAGGCGCCGGCGCTGTAGCGGCGCCAGGCTTCCGGCAGCAGCCGGATCATCCGCTCGGCCCAGGCCTGCTGCCCCGCCGCGTGCTCGATCAGGTCCTGGCGGATCTCGATCTCCAGATACGGCAGACCCCTCGCCTCCGCATGCACCGGCGCGGTGAAGTCCGACGTGTTCGACACCGAATAGGGTTCGTTTTCCCCGACGCACAGACCGGGCTCGGCCCGCAGCAGATCCAGCAGGATGCGCGAGAGGCCCAGATCCTGGTTGAACAGCACGCCGGCATGCCATGGCCGCGCGGCGTCCTTGTAGACCGGGGTGAAGCTGTGCATGGCGACCAGCGCGGTCGGGCGCGCTTCCCGGGCGTCCAGGATAGCGGTGATATGGTCGTGGTAGGGCCGGAACACCTCCCGCACCCTGGCCGCGCGCTGGCGGTCATCCAGGCCGATATTGCCGGGTATCTCGGTTGCCTCGCTGATCTCCGGGATGGAGGTGGGGCTGGTCGTCGGCCGGTTGCAGTCGATCACCAGCCGGGAATAGGCCTGCCCGATCAGATGCGCGTCCAGCGCCTCGGCGACCCGCCGCGACACCTCCCAGATGCCGATATCCCAGCCAATATGCCGGGCGAGTTCCTGCGGCGTCAGCCCGAGCAGGCCCAGGCGTTCGGGGATGCGGTTGGCGGCGTGGTCGCAGACCAGAAACAGCGGCGAGGAGCCGTCGGGGTGACCGATCATCGCCGGCTCGGGTTCCCCGGGCGCGAGCAACCGTTGCGGCTGCAGCTTCATCTACCGGATCCTCCGGCGGCAATGTCCGAAAAACGCTCGCATGGCTTCATCCATCCTTCCTGGCCGGTAGTCTTCCTGGCAGGCACCGGGTCCGTGCCCCGCCCCCGATCCTAGGGGGGCGGAGGAGCCAGGGCCAGCGAGGGATCGGTCCGGCCGCGTGCTTGTCCGGATATATCGCATCCGGAATACAGCCATTACGGGAAACCTTGAGAACCATTTTATTCCCAGGTTGTGTGGACGAAGCTGTGGATAATCCTTCCGGAACGGGCACGAACGGCCTGGAATCACGAAGACTTCATCGCATTGGGCAAAAACTGTGCAGCCCGATCCTGGCCGGCGGCGCCGCAAGCGGAATGCGCCGGCGGTCAACCCGTCGGCCGCGGCAACCCACGTGACAGGCCGAGGGAGCGGAACAGGTCGAACGAGCCCCAGAGCGGCGGCGGGGCGTGCTCCAGCCCGGCGACCAGCTGCTCCCACAGCGCCTTGATCTGGGCATGGCGCCGCTCGACCGCCGGCTCGACCACCGCGCGGCCGGCCGACAGCGCCGGGTCCTTGAGGAAACGCAGCTGCGCCTGCATCAGCCGTCCGCTCTCGAACTCAATGCGCCGCAGCGCGATGACGAAGGCGTCGGTGGCGCAGACATCCGCCGGCAGCAACGTCGCCGGACGGATCGCCGCATGCAGGCCGAGCCCGAATGCCGCAAGGTCGACCTTCAGCGCCTGGGTCAGGTCGGTCCCCACACCCTGGGCCGGCGATATCTGCGGCATCCAGGCCATTTCCCAGGTCCAGGCCAGCGACAGCAGCACCGGATCGGGCACCCAGGCGGTGGCCCTGCCCAGCAGGGAGACGGTCTCCGCCTCCCGGCAATACTGGGCGTGGAGCTCCACCTGCCAGGCGTCGCGCACCGGCGTGGCCAGGCTGGCCGCCAATTGCCGCATCCAGGCGCCATGCGCCGAGATCAGGAAGGCGGCCACCCGCGTCTGCTGCCAGGCCGGCACGTGGCCGCCGGGTTCGAGGGGACCGAACTCGCCTTTCATCGGGCCGGCTTCCGGGCTGGCGCGCGGGCACGCGCGGCCCGGCGCGCCGGGGGCGCGGCTGCGCCCGGTTGCCTGACGACCGGCTTCAGGATGGGCGCCGGCAGGGAGCGCAAATGGTCGAAGCCGCTCGGGAATGGTTCTATGGTGCCGCCCGCCTCCTCCGGCGCGATCCAGACCGAGCCGCCGCCGTGCCATTTTCCCGCCAGCACGTCCTGGGCGAAGCGCGTCAGCAGCCAGGCGGTCAGGGCCGGTTTCTCCAGCGTGAAGGCGTGATAGGCGCGGGGGATCAGCACCAGCGCGCTGTCGGCGATGTTGGCACGGATGGTTTCGTGCAGGGCGCGCGGCGTCAGGAAATCGAGCTCGCCGTTCAGGATCATCGTCGGTAACCGGATGGAGGCCAGCCGCTCGGTCATCGGTTCGAAGTCGAGGAACAATTCCATCAGGTTCTGCAGCGCGTAGGCATCGTTGATCAGCCATCCCGGACGCTTCACCGCGTCCAGGCTGCCGAGCCTCGGCGCCAGCCATTCGCTGGACACGTTCATCGGCAGCAGCAGGTCCTGCAGATAGCCGACACCGCCCAGGATCAGGCCCTCGCGCAGCGCGCTGCCCAGCAGCATTAGTTGCGGTGACAGCGCGGCAAAGGTGCTCATCGGCACCAGGCCGGCCAGGCGGTCCCCATGTTCGATGGCATAGCGCAACGCGATCACGCCGCCGAAACTGATGCCGGCCAGGAACACCGGCCGCGTTCCGCCGGGGGACAGCGTGATGACCAGGCCATCCAGCAGGGCTACCTGGTCATCCTGATCGATGAACAATTCGGGCTTGTCGGACTGGCCCTGGCCCAGCAGATCGAAGGTGGCGACGCGGAAGCCGGCCGTCGCCAGAGCGTCACGATACGGATGCCAGAGGGCCGAGTATTGTGTCAGCCCGTTGACCAGCACATAGACCGGACCATCGTCGGGACCGTGAAGCTCGTAGAAAACCTTGTGCGCATTGATTTCGATCAAGGGCATGAGAGATCATTTTCGCCATGATGAACATTGTCAACTACTCCGCGTTCGGATATTGATTGCGGAACATAACCAAGCCCTGGCGAGACCAAGCCCTGGCAAGAATCGCAGCAGTATAATGGGTTGGAGGAGAAGTCTCATGCGTCGGTGGACAATTGTTCTGCTGCTGTTGGTTTGCGCCGTATCCACGGCAATGGCTCAGCCGTTCACCCGACGGTCGTCCCAGGTCCAATACGACAACCTCAAACAATATTACGAGATTGCCGATTTCCGCATCGGCGGCAAATACGATCTCGACGATCCGTCCAAATGGCAGGATGGCGGGGTCGGCGGCACCACGCTGGAATCCCTCGGCGGCGGCAAGCTGCGCACCGCCTTTATCGCGCTCGGCACGCCGCGCCGCAACGCGGCCGGTGAAATCGTCAATGCGGTGGTGGTGAATTCTTACTACTCCGGCGATTCCACCGATATGTATCAGCAATGGGTGGTCGGCACGGCGCTGTCCGGCGGTCCTGTCATCGGCGCGGGCAAGCTGATCGATACCAACAAATACTATGTCGTGCTGTGCGACGCGCTGGGCCTGTGGGGCACCAGCAAGCCGTCGGACGGGCTGGGGCAGAAATTCCCGCAGTACAGCTATTTCGACATGGTTCAAGCCAATTACCGGATGTTGCATGATCATCTCAAGATCGGCCATGCCGCGATCATTACCGGTGCCTCCATGGGCGGAACCCAGACCTATGTCTGGGGCATCATGTATCCGGGCTTCGTTACCGGACTGATGCCGGTCGGGGGCACCACCCAGTCGGACGGTTCGGACCCGGTCGGCAACTGGACCTTCCAGCTGATGACCGCCGCGATCGAATCGGATCCGGTCTGGCGCAGCACCGGCGGCAATTACTACAACCTGCCGAAGGAACAGCATCCCAACGCGGGCGTGGCATTCGGCTGGTCCGTGCTGTCGCTGACCGGTTTCGATTTCGGCTTCCGCTCCACCCAGGACTGGGCGGCGGTGCAGCCGGACGTGTTCTACTGGACCCCGCCGAACCCCAAGGCCGGGTCCTCGGTCGCCGCCCGCGCGCTACTGTTCGATGCGGTGGACCTGATCTACCGCAACCGCGCCGGCGAGACCTACAACATCAACAACGACCTTCGCCGCATCCGGGCGCGCACGCTGGTCATGCATATCGAAAACGACCAGTGGTTGAACTTCAAGCTGGCGAAGCGGGCAGTCGATCTGACGCCGGGCGCGGAATTGTTGTCCGAGACCAGCCCGGTGGCGCATTACGGCGTGTTCTCGATCGTCAACCACAAGGCCAGCGACCCCCGGCTCGTCAGCTTCCTGACCGACGTGTCGCGGCAGACCGATCCGTCCTTCCTGGTTGCCAAGAACTACCGCACGCCCGGCGTGGCGGCCAATATCGACCCGAACAAGTCGTTCTGGCTGAACGCCATGACCTATCCCTTCCCGGTGAAATTCACCGACGCCAAGGACAAGAAGGGCACGGTCTGGAAGATCGGCTATATGGATGAGTACTCCGGCACCGCGCCGGACCCCAAGGTGCTGGTCATCATCCACGGCAAGGGCGCGTTCGCCGGGCATTACGGCAACGTGATGAAGCTGGCGCTGGAGCGTGGCCTGCGGGTGATCGCGCTCGACCTGCCGATGTACGGCATGTCCGGACCAGGCAACCTCGACAAGAACATGGCCCGCACGATGCAGGACATGCGCGAGGTGGTGAACGACCTGGTCGTGCGTCAGCTCGGCGTGCAGAAGGCCGCCTATATGGGCCATTCGCTGGGCGGGCAGATCGTGATCGGCTATGCGCTGACCTGGCCTGACGCGGTCAGCAGCCTGATCCTGGAGGCGCCGGCCGGGCTCGAGGAATATCCGCGCGACGTGACCATCAACGGCAAGAAGGTGGCGCTGTTCGACGCCTCGCTCTCCGGCAACTGGGACAAGTGGCGCTCGGTCTGGGACCAGACCGGCATCCTGGACGCCGAGATCAACCGCAACGAACAGAGCATCCGTGACTTCTTCAACTTCATGCGGCGCGATCCGGTGACCGGCGAGGCGGTGCCGAGCAGCACGGGCTATTTCCTGCGCGACAGCGAATACGCCAGGCTGCACACCGAACAGCGCGTCGGCCTGACCAAGGGGCCGCGGAAGGAGCTGGAACAATGGGCCAACGTGTTCATCTACGACATCTACGGCATGGTGTCGGAGCTGCAGCAGGATGATCCGAACAGCCTGTACAAACGGCAGGTCCAGCTAAAGATGCCAATCTTCCTGGCCTTCGGCGACAAGGAGCCGTTCATTCCCGGCACCGCCTTCAACGGGCTGAAGGACCTGGGCAAGGACATCATCATTCCGTTCGTGGCGCGCATGACGATCGCGGGCAACCGGCCGGACGTGAAGATCTATCCGGATACCGGGCATTTCATCCACACCGACAACCCGGTCGAGTTCGCGACCGACGTGGTGGATTTCGTGCAGACCGGACGGGTGGACAGCCTCTCGCCCGTGTCAATCGACCGGCTGATCAGCGGTGCGCCCGTGGCGGCTGCCGCCGCGCCGCCGCCATCGGCCTCGCCCACCGCCGGCCTGAACAAGTAAGGCGATGGGGCCGTCGTCGTCCGGATTATTGTCCGGGGTGAAGCGGGTCCGCGCCGGCGAGGTCGAGCTTGGCTGGCGTGAATGGGGCGACGGTCCGACGACCGTGGTCTTCATTCACGGCAACCTCGCCAGCAAGGACTGGATCGAGCTGGCGGCGCCGATGTTCCCCAAAAGCCTGCGCGTGGTCGGGATCGACTGGCGCGGCTGCGGCGACAGCGACCGGCCGGCGGCCACTGCCGATTACGCCAATTACAGCATGCAGCAGCACGCCGAAGACATGCTGGCCGCGATCGACGCGCTGGGCATCGGCTTCTGCCATCTGGCCACGCATTCCACCGGCGGCATCATCGCCGCGCGCATGATGCTGACGCGGCCCGGCCGCTTCGGCCGGGTGCTGGCGCTCGATCCGGTCACGCCGCTGGGGCTGGCCTTCAATGCCGAGCAGATCGGCCTGTTCCGCGCGATGATGGCCAGCCGGGAACTGACCCGCGCCGTGATGGCCACGGCAGCCGCTTCGCTGTTCGCCGCGGACAGCCTGGTGCCGGGCGGCGCGCCCCGCTTCCGCGAGGGCGTCGGCCAGCTCGCGGCGTTCTTCGACCGGCTGGTGGATCAGACGTTCAGCGTCGCCGAGGGCATCTGGATCGGCACGCCGATCAATCTCAACCTCGAGCGGGAGCGCAGCGAACTGGTCCCGCGCATGGCCGAGATCCCGAACGAGCATCTGGTGGTCTGGGGCGAGCGGGACGGCTGGATCCCCGCGGCGGATCTGCGGCAGATGGCGGCGGCGATGCCGCATTGCCGGCTGGCATCGGTGCCTGGCATCGGCCATTCCATGAATCTCGAACACCCGGCGCTGTATGCCGGCTATTTCGGCGGCTGGTTCGGCGGGCTGTAGGTCCGATCGGCAGCCGCAAAGCCCTTTGCGCAGACCTCGCGCCGGTCTATGTCCTATCCGGTTCGTTCAAGCTGCCGCGGAAATGTGGCGGATCGGGAGAATGACATGCCACGTGAAGCGCCCGATGCGGGTCAGGCACCGAAGAAGCGCCAGCTCGATGCGGAGAGGACGCGGCGCGACATCGTCGCCGTCGCGCGCGAGGAATTCGCCGAGCACGGGCTGAGCGGTGCGAGGGTGGACGCCATCGCCGCGCGGACGCAGACCACCAAGCGGATGATCTATTACTATTTCGGCAGCAAAGAAGGCCTGTATCTGGCTGTGCTGGAGGAGGCGTATGCCGGGATCCGCTCGGTGGAGCAGGATCTCGCGCTGGACAGCCTGGCGCCGGAGGAGGCGATCCGGCGCCTGGTGGAGTTTACCTTCGACTACCAGGAGGCGCATCCGGACTTCATCCGCCTGGTCAGCATCGAGAACATCCACCATGGCAAATACCTCGCACAGTCGGACGCGATCCGGGCGCTGAATTCCACGGTCATCGACGTCATCGCCCGCATTCTCGATCGCGGCCGGCAGGCGGGGGTGTTCCGCACCGATCTCGCGCCGGTCGATCTGCATCTGCTGGTCAGCGCGTTCTGCTTTTTCCGGGTGTCCAACCGCTACACGTTCGGCGCGCTGTTCGCCCAGGATTTCTCCGCGCCGGAATCGCGGCGCCAGCACAAGCAGATGATCGTGGAAGCGGTGCTGCGTCTGCTCGAACCGCGCGACCGGGCGGACGCCCATGGCGCCCGCCCGCGCAAGGTGGCGTAGCTCAGCTCAGGAAGATTTCCGGATCTCAGGCGTGGGCCAGCATCGGGTGCGGGCGCCCGAGGTCGTTCATCGGCGTCCGGTAGGTCTCCCTCGCGGTGGCGACGGAGATCGCCGCGATGATCGCCGTGGCGCTGGTGAAGGCCGCCACCGGCATCCATCCGGTCGGGCCCGGCTCCAGGATCGCGGCGCTGATGCTGGGGGCGAAGCCGCCGAGCGCGAAGCCGATCTGGGTGCCGATCGCCATGCCCGACAGACGCACCTTGGTGTCGAACATCTCCCCGTACAGCGCCGGCCACACGCCGTTCGCGGCGCTGTAGACGATGCCCGACAGCAGCAGGCCCAGCACGAAGATCAGGGGGATGTCGGCCTGGCTGATCGCCCAGATATATGGCCAGATTAGCACCGCGCAGCCGATGGCGCCGAACATGAACACCGGACGCCGGCCGATCCGGTCCGACAGCGCCGCCCAGGCGGGAATGGCGGCCAGGGCCACGATATTGGCGAGCACCAGCACGGTCAGCATCGTGGTGCGCGAGATATGCATGGTGTTGACCGCATAGGACAGCGTGAACACGCTGAAGATGGTGCTGACGACCGAGACCAGGGCAGCGAAGATGACGCGGAACACGTCGGGCGCATGGTCGCGGAACAGCACGGCGACGGGCAGCTTCGCCACCTCGTGCGCCTTCTCCTCCTGCTCGAAGGCCGGGGTTTCCGGCAGCGTGCGGCGGACCCAGAAGCCGACCGCGACCACGACCGCGCTGAGGAAGAAGGGTATGCGCCAACCCCAGGACAGCAGTTGCTCTTCCGGCAGCTGCGCCAGCGGCAGGTAGATCAGGGTCGCCAGGATCAGGCCGCCCTGCGTGCCGCTCAGGGTGAAGCTGGTGAAGAAGGCGCGCCGGTCCGGCGGGGAATGCTCCAGCGTCATTGAATTGGCCCCGGCCTGCTCGCCGGCCGCGGACAGGCCCTGCAGCATCCGCAGGGCCACCAGCAGGATCGGCGCGGCGACACCCACCTGGCCGTAGGTCGGCAGCAGGCCGACCGCAAAGGTTGAAACGCCCATCAGCAGCAAGGTGAAGATCAGCACCTTCTTGCGGCCGAATTTGTCGCCGACATGGCCGAGCAGCACCGCCCCCAGCGGCCGGGTCACGTAGCCGACGCCGAAGGTGGCGAAGGCGGCGATGGTGCCCACGGTGGGGTCGTAGGCCGGGAAGAAGATCTTGCCGAACACCAGCGCGGCGGCAGTGCCGTAGATGAAGAAGTCGTAGTATTCGACGGCGCTGCCGATCCAGCTGGCAAGGGCGGCTTTCTTCGGCGTCTTGACCCCTTCGGGTTCATGCGGCCCGTTGCGGGCCTGCAGCGTGGCGGACATGGTGTGTTCCTCGTGATTTTGTTTCACATGTTCTTGTTCGTCGGTCAGGCGACGGTTGTCGGCGCGCCCATCGTGTCGAAATCACGCAGCATGCGTTCGGCGTCGGGCGTGACGCCGGTGAACAGGCGGAAGGCTTCGACGGCCTGGAACACCGCCATGCCGCCGCCATCGAGCGTCTGACAGCCGAGCTTGCGCGCGGCACGCAGCAGCGCGGTTTCCATCGGGAAATAGATGATGTCGGCGACCCATAGCGACGGGCGCAGCAGCGCCTCGGGCAAGGGCAGTCCGGGATATTTGTCCATGCCGACCGGCGTGGTGTTGACCAGCCCGTCGGCTGCCGCCATCGCCGCGGCGACGTCCGTGCAGGCCTCGGCCCGGCCGGCGCCGAAGCGCCGGCACAGGGCATCGGCGACGGAACGGGCGCGGTCGGCATCGACATCCAGGATCGACAGATGCTCGACGCCGAGGGTCATCGCCGCATAGGCGACCGCCGATCCGGCGCCGCCGGCGCCGAGCTGCACCACCCTGCCCCGCTTCGCCTCCGCCATCCGGCGGCGGAAATTCTCGGCGAAGCCCCACCAATCCGTGTTGTGGCCGATGCGCCTGCCGTCGCGCAGCACGATGGTGTTGACCGCGCCCAGCGCCTCGGCATGTTCGGACAATTCGGTCAGATAGGGGATCACCGCCTGCTTGCAGGGATGGGTGATGTTGAGGCCGGAAAAGCCCATCCACTCGGCCGCTTGCAGCAGGCCGGGCAGCGCTTCGGCCCCGAGCCCGAGCTGGGTCAGGTCGATCAGCTTGTACTGGTAGCGCAGGCCCTGGGCGTCGCCCTCATGCTCATGCAAGGACGGCGTGCGGGATGCCTGGATGCCCGATCCGATCAATCCGATCAGGAAGGCCGGGCCGATCGGGGAGGCCGGGGCCCTGGCGGCGCTCATTGCCCGGTCCCCGGGCCGCGATCCGCACGATCACGCGCGATCGATTTCGATGCCATGCTTCGTTCCTCCCGCCATGTCCGCCGGTTCCGCCTTCTGTTCGGCGGCCGGCTGCTGCGATCTTGTCGGTTTAATGAACTAACCGGTTAATTCATGTCAACGGCAAAATGCGTCCGGTCGCGCAAACGCGAACCGGACGATGGAAGGCGTGGAGGGGCGCCCGGGTCAGGCGCTGAGGCGCGCGGCGCCGTCGGCGCTCAGATGGGCGATCCGGCCCTGGGCGATGGTGGCGACGATGCGCGGCGTGGCGGGGTCGACCAGCACCACATCGCCGCGCAGGCCGGGCGCGATGGCGCCGCGGTCGGCGAGCCCGCTGGCGGCGGCGGGGTTGGCGGAGATCAGCGACCAGGCGGCGGCCAGATCGAGCCTGCCGCGGCCGGCCAGGATCAGCGCCGCGCGCATCATCGCCGGATAGAAGTAATCCGACGACAGCACGGTGCAGATGCCGGCCTCCGCCAGGGTCGCGGCGGAGGCCCAGCCGAGATGCGAGCCGCCCCGCACCACATTGGGACTGCCCATGACGACAGCATCGCCGGCATCCCGGGCGGCCTGGCCAACATCCTCGGCCATCGGGAATTCGCAGATCCGCGCACCGAGGCCACGAAAATGATCGCGCACGGCGATGGCGTCGTCGTCGTGGCTGGCAAGCGGGATGCCGGCATCGCGCGCGGCGGCGGCGATGCGGTCGAGCGCATCGGGAACCTCCTCCGCACGGGCGGCGATGCGGTCGGCGAGACCGCGGAATTCGGTCAGGCTCATGCCGGCGCGGTCGCTGTATTTGGCGCCCTGCACGGGATCCGCGGTCTTGCGCAGGATCGCCGGCGTGTGGTCGTTGAAGGCCAGCAGATGCACGCGCCCGGCGGCGATGTCGGCGAGCGCGGTATCCAGCGCCTCGAGGTTGAACGCCTCCCAGCGCAGATGCACCCGCATGTCGCAAATCCAGCTCCCGGCATCCAGCGCGTCCAGCAGCATCCGCCAGCTCTGCAGGCTGCGCAGGCCCGGCTCCCAGGACAGGGTGATGCCGTGAAACGCCGTGGTGATGCCGTTGGCCAGCAACTGCGCCTCGGTGTCGTGCAGCGCCAGGCCGACGGGAAAATCGACGCCGGGGCGCGGTTGGACCTGGCGTTCGAAGGCGTCGCCATGGATATCGACGATGCCCGGCAGCACCAGCAGGCCGGTAGCGTCGAGCGTCAGGCCGCCGCCGGATGCGCCGATGGCCGCGATCCGGCCGTCTTGCAGCCGGATATCGGTGACCGGCTGGTCGCCGTCGCTCAGCAGCACCTTGCCGCCGGTGATGTTCAAATTCTGCATTCGATTTGCCTTCACGGTTCGAAAACGATCTGCACGCGCGGCGTCGGGTAGCGTCCGACGCCGAATTCCACCACCTGGCCGACATGGTCCACGTTGATGTTCTCGCTGACCAGCAATGGGCGCGAGCGCGGCATGCGGAGCAACTCGGCTTCCTCCGCGTTCGGCATGCGCGCGGTGACGCGGCTGGACTGACGCTGATAGTCGGACACGCCGACGGATTTCAGCGCCTCGGTGATGCCGGCGGCGGTGCGCAGCGCCTCCAGCACGCCGCGCAGGCGGGCGGCGGGGAAATAATGGCTGGTAAGGCTGACCGGCCGGTCATCGGCGAGGCCCAGGCGTTCCAGCAGCACCACCTTGGCGCCGGGGCGGATCTTCAGCGCGGTGGCCACGCTGGCCTCGGCGGCCAGCTCACGCAATTGCAGCAGGCGGCCGGAGGGTTCCTTGTTGTGGCGGCGGATCCATTCGGAAAACCGCGTGCGCGAGGCGACCGTGTAGTCGATGACGTCCTCGGCGACGAAGGATCCCCTGCCCTGCTCCACCCGGACCAGGCCGCCGCGCGACAGATCCTCGATCGCCCGGCGCACCGTGTGGCGGTTGACGCCAAAGCGCGCGGACAGCTCGGCCTCGGTCGGCAGGCGGCCGCCGGGGGCGTGGGCGCCCGAGGTGATTTCCTGGCGCAGATTATTGGCGATCTGGCGCCAGAGGGCGACGCCGTCCTGACGGGTCATCGTAATTTCATCCATGCGGCCGGCGTTCCGTGCGAGGGGATGCTTGACGATACCGGGAGCGGCAGTTATTTGTCTAGACGTCTAAATGACTGGAAACCGGAATACAGCATGGCCGACGCCGAATCCCCCGATAGCGCGCAACCCGGCGGCAAATTGCCCGTCTCCGAGCGGCAGCGCTGGATGGCGGTGCTGGCGCGGGCCGGAGCCGATGAGATTTCCGCCCGCCTGGCCGAATGCCCGGAGCTGCCGGAATATCGGCGGCTGCGCGGGCCGGAGCCGGGGCTGGTGATGGTGCGGGGCCGCCAGGGCGGCGGCGGGGCGGCATTCAACCTGGGCGAGATGACGGTGACGCGCTGCACGGTGCGCACCGAATGCGGCTGGACCGGGCACGCCTATGTCGCCGGGCGGGATGCCAGGCAGGCGGAACTGGCGGCGGTGCTGGACGCGCTGCTGCAGGATCCGGCGCGCAACGCCACGCTGGCGCGGCGCGTGATCGAGCCCTTGGCCGCGGCGCAGCGCGAGCGCCGGGAACGGACCGCGCGCAAGGCGGCGGCCACCAAGGTGCAGTTCTTCACCCTTGCCACGATGCGGACCTGACGCAATGGACAGTGATATCGATCTGCCCGGTTTCGCCGATCCCGTCGCCGGGGCGCAGCTTGGGTTTCGCTCCATGCTGGCCGCCATGTCGCGCCCGGGCAGCCTGCACTCGCTGGGTGCGGAGCTGACGCCGCCCGCCTGCCTGGACCCGGCCACGGCGGCGGTGTTGCTGACGCTGGCCGACAGCGAAACCACGCTATGGCTGGATCCCGCGCTGGCGGCTTCGCGCGGCTGGACCGCGTTCCATTGCGGCGCGGCGTTTGTTCAGGAACCGGGGCAGGCGGAATTCGTTCTCGGCTGCGCCCTGCCCGAACTCGATGCGCTGAACGCCGGCACCGACGAGGCGCCGGAGACGGCGGCGACCGTGATCGTGCAGGTGGCGGCACTCGGCGACGGGCCGGCCTACCGGCTGTCCGGGCCGGGCCTGGCCGCGCCGGCGGTGTTGCGGGTGCGCGGGCTGCCGGAGGGCTTCGCCGGCATCTGGCGCAAGAACCACGCGCTGTATCCGCGCGGCGTGGATCTGGTGCTCTGCGCCGGTACAAGGCTGGCGGCGCTGCCGCGCAGCGTGCGGATCGAGGAGGTCTGAATGGCCTATGTTGCAGTCAAGGGCGGCGAGCAGGCGATCGACAACGCCCATGCCTGGCTGGCCGAGGCACGGCGCGGCGATCCCGCGGTGCCCGAGCTGGAAGTGGACCAGATCGCCGGCCAGCTTGGCCGCGCAGTGGACCGGGTGATGGGCGAGGGCTCGCTGTACGACCGCGACGCTGGCGGCGCTGGCGATCAAGCAGGCGCAGGGCGATCTGATCGAGGCGGCGTTCCTGCTGCGCGCCTATCGCACCACCCTGCCCCGCTTCGCCCAGTCGGTGCCGGTGGACACCGCGAGCGATGGCGATCGCGCGGCGGGTCTCCGCCGTGTTCAAGGATCTGCCCGGCGGCCAGATGCTCGGCCCGACCTATGACTATACGCATCGCCTGATCGATTTCATGCTGGCCGCCGGCGCGACCCCGCCGCCGGCACCGGAGGCCGTGCCGGAAGAGGGCTTCGTGCCGCGCGTGCACGACATCCTCGGCGACGAGGGGCTGATGGAAACCGACCGGCCGGATGACCGGCAGCCCGGCGATCTTACGCGCGAGCCGCTGGCGTTTCCGGCCGGGCGCGACGTGCGGCTGCAGGCGCTGGCGCGCGGCGACGAGGGGTTCCTGCTGGCGCTGGGCTATTCCACCCAGCGCGGCTATGGCGGCACGCACCCGTTCGCCGGCGAGATCCGCCATGGGCGAGGTTGCGGTGGAAATCGTGCCCGCCGAGCTCGGCTTCGCCATCGATATCGGCGACATCTCGCTGACCGAGTGCCAGATGGTCAACCAGTTCAAGGGCTCCAAAACCGCGCCGCCGCAATTCACCCGCGGCTACGGGCTGGTGTTCGGCCATTGCCGAGCGCAAGGCCATGGCGATGGCGCTGGTGGACCGCGCGATGCGGGCGGAAGAACTGGGCGAGGACGTGAAGGCGCCGGCACAGAACATCGAGTTCGTGCTGTCGCACTGCGACAATATCGAGGCGACCGGCTTCGTCGAGCATCTGAAGCTGCCGCATTACGTCGATTTCCAGAGCGAACTGGAGAATGTCCGCCGCATGCGCGCGGGAGGCCGAGACCCTGAAGGAAGCGGCGGAATGAACGCGCGGATGGATGGCTACAACTTCGCCTATCTGGACGAGCAGACCAAGCGGATGATCCGCCGCGCGCTGCTGAAGGCGGTGGCGATCCCCGGGCACCAGGTGCCGTTCGGCTCGCGCGAGATGCCGCTGCCCTATGGCTGGGGCACCGGCGGCATCCAGGTGACGGCGTCGGTGCTGGGCGCGGACGACGTGCTGAAGGTGATCGACCAGGGCGCGGACGACACCACCAACGCCGTCTCCATCCGTCGCTTCTTCGCCCGCACGGCGGGCGTCGCGACCACCACGCGCACGGCGGATGCGACGCGTGATCCAGACCCGCCACCGCATTCCCGAGCGGACGCTGCGCGAGGACCAGATCATCGTCTATCAGGTGCCGCATGCCGGAGCCGATGGCCAGGCTGGAACCATCCCGCGCCGAAACGCGGCGGATGCACGGCGCTGGCCGATTACGGCCTGATGCATGTGAAGCTGTACGAGGATATCGCCCGGTTCGGGCAGATCTCGATCAGCTACGACTATCCGGTGATGGTGAACGACCGCTACCTGATGTCGCCGAGCCCGATCCCGGCCTTCGACAATCCGAAGATGCACCGGATGCCGGCGCTGCAGCTGTTCGGCGCCGGGCGGGAGAAGCGGATCTACGCCATTCCGCCCTATACCGATGTGCGCTCGCTCGATTTCGACGACCATCCGTTCCGCGCCATCCGCGCGCCGCATCTCTGCGGGCTGTGCGGCGCGGACAGATTCGTATCTGGACGAGGTGGTGACCGACGACCAGGGCGGGCGGCTGTTCGTCTGTTCCGACACCGACCATTGCGCGGAGCGCCGCGCACACGGCCATGTCGGCGCGGACGGCGTGGCGGAGGCGGCGGAATGAGCGAGGCGAGATTGCTTGCGGCCAGCGGTCTGACGCTGCATTTCGGCGCCATTCCGGCGCTGGTGGATGTGCGGGCCGAGCTTTGGCCGGGCGAGGTGCTGGCGATCGTCGGCGAGTCCGGATCCGGCAAGACCACGCTGCTGAACGTGCTGGCCGGGCGCGTCGCGGCCGGACCGCGGCGAGGTCCGCTATCGCGATGCCGGACGGCAGGATGGTCGACGTGCACGCCATGCCGGCGCCGGCCCTGCGCAGCCTGCATCGCTCCGACTGGGGCTTCGTGCAGCAGAACCCGCGCGAGAATCTGCGCATGGGCGTGTCCGCCGGCGGCAATGTCGGCGAGCGGCTGATGGCGCAGGGCGCACGCCATTACGGCGATATCCGCGCCGAGGCGCTGCGCTGGCTGGCGCAGGTGGAGATCGACGCCGGGCGGATCGACGACCTGCCGCGGACGTTCTCCGGCGGCATGCTGCAGCGGTTGCAGATCGCCCGCACCCTGGTGACCCATCCGCGGCTGGTGTTCATGGACGAGCCGACCGGCGGGCTGGATGTTTCCGTGCAGGCGCGGCTGCTCGACCTGATCCGCAGCCTGGTGGCGCGGTTCTGCGATCGCCGTGGTGCTGGTGACGCACGACATCGCGGTGGCGCGGCTGCTGGCGCAGCGGATCATGGTGATGCAGCGCGGCCGCGTGGTGGAGACCGGGCTGACCGACCAGGTGCTGGACGATCCGCAGCATCCCTACACGCAGCTGCTGGTCAGCTCGGTGCTGCGGCATGAGCGGCGCGGTGTTGCGGACCGAGGGGCTGGCCAAGGATTTCACGCTGCATCTGCAGGGCGGCGTGCGCATCCCCGTGCTGGCCGGGATCGACCTGGCGGTGCAGCGCGGGCGACCTGCGTCGCGCTGTCCGGCCCGTCGGGCGCCGGCAAGTCCACGCTGATGCGCAGCCTGTACGGCAATTACCGCGCCGAGGCCGGGCATATACTGGGTGCGCCATGACGGCGCGATGGTCGACCTGGCATCGGCCGATCCGCGCACCGTGATCGACGGTGCGGCGCACGACGCTCGGCTATGTCAGCCAGTTCCTGCGCGTGGTGCCGCGCGTCTCGGCGCTGGACGTGGTGGCGGAGGTGCTGGTCGCGCGCGGCACCCAGCCGACCCAGGCGCGCGAGCAGGCGCGGGAGCTGCTGTGCCGGCTGAACATCCCGCGCCCGGCTGCACGGCCTGCCGCCGGCGACGTTCTCGGGCGGCGAGCAGCAGCGGGTCAATCTGGCGCGGGGGTTCATCGGCGGACATCCGATCCTGCTGCTGGACGAGCCGACCGCCTCGCTGGACCCGGCCAACCGGGACGTGGTGATCGGCATGATCGCCGATGCCAAGTCGCGGGGGATTGCCATTGTCGGCATCTTCCACGACGACGAGGTGCGCGACGCCGTGGCCGATCGTCTGTTTCCCGTGACGCCTTTGCAGGACGCTGCATGACGCCCCAGACCATCCTGACCAACGCGACCCTGGTGCTGCCGAACGAGTTGGTCTTCGGCACGCTGGTGATGGAAGGCGACGGTGATCCGGGAGGTCGCGCCCGGGCGGTCCTCCCTGCCCGGCGCGCTGGACATGGACGGCGACTTCCTGATCCCCGGCGTCGTCGACGTGCATACCGACAATCTGGAACGCCAGGTGCAGCCGCGCATCGAACGCGCGCTGGCCGTCGCGCTCGGCGCTGCTGGCGCATGACGCGCAATGCGCCGCCGCGGGCGTGACCACGGTGCTGGACGCGCTGTGCCTGGGCGATCTCGGCTTCGACAAGGACCGCATCCGCACGTTCCGCGAAGGCGTGGCCGACCTGGATGCGCTGGCGGACACCGGGCTGCTGAAATCCGACCATTTCCTGCATCTGCGCTGCGAAATGCCGGCGACGGACGTGCTGGAACTGGTGGAGCCCGGTCGCCGACCATCAGCGCTGGTGCGCATGGTCAGCCTGATGGACCACAGCCCCGGCGTCGGCCAATACGCCAATCTGGATCGCTACCGGGCGCTGCGGCGCAAGGACGGCCATTCGGACGACTATATCGAGCGCCGCATCGCCGACCTGCCGAGCAGCGGGCCCTGCTGCGCGCACCGAACCGCGCGCGCGCTGCTCGCCCGCTTCGCCGGGTCGGACGTGGCGATGGCCAGCCATGACGACGAGACCGAGGCGGAGGTCGCGGAGAACTCCGCCGACGGCATCCGCATCAGCGAGTTCCCGGTCACCATGCTGGCGGCCGCCACGCGCGCGCAAGCAGCCGGCATGGAGCGTGATCGCCGGCGCGCCGAACATCGTCCGCGGCGGCTCGCATTCCGGCAACGTGTCGGCGGCCGAGCTGGTGCGGGCGGGCGCGGTGGACGCCTTCGCGTCGGACTACGTGCCGGCGAGCCTGGTGGAGGCGGCGTTCCTGTGCGTGCGCGACACCGGGATCACGCTGCCGCAGGCGGTGGCGCTGATCACCGACACGCCGGCGCGGATGGCCGCGCTGCCCGATCGCGGCCGGCTGGAGGCCGGGCATGCGCGCCGACCTGGTGCGCGTGCGCGTGCACGAGGACATGCCGGTGGTGCGCCAGGTCTGGCGCGCCGGCGAGCGGGTGGCCTGACCTCGCCGGCATGACCGACGATGAACGCGGGGCCCGGGTCGCCGTCTATTACGCGCCGCCGGCGGACGATCCGCTGGCGGCGGCCGGCGCCGCATGGCTCGGGCGGGACGCGCGAGACGCAATGCGCCGCTGCCGCAGCCGGATCTGCCGGATATCGCGGCGATCACCGCCGAGCCGCGCGGCTACGGCTTCCACGCCACGCTGAAGCCGCCGATGCGCCTGGCGGCGGGGCGGGACTGGTTCGCGTGCTCGAGGCCGCGCACCGCGCTCGCCGGCCGGATCGCGCCGTTCGAGCTGCCGGAGCTGGCGGTGTCCGACGTGCACGGCTTCCTGGCGCTGCGCGAAACCGTCCCCTGCCCGGCCGCTGCAAGCCCTGGCCGATCGCTGCGTCGCGGAACTCGACGATTTCCGCGCGCCGCCGGATGACGCCGAGCTGGCCAAGCGCCGGCGCGGCGGGCTGACGCCCGGAGCAGGACGCGATGCTGCTGCGCTGGGGCTATCCTTACGTGTTCGACACCTGGTTCTTCCACATGACGCTGACGCGGCGGCTGTCGGAGACCGAGAAGGCGCATCTACCGCCCGGCGGCGGAAGCCTATTTCGCCGAGGCGGTCCGGGTGCGGCGCCGCGTGGCGGATATCTGCCTGTTCACCCAGGCCGGCCCGGGCGCGCCGTTCATCGATCGCGGAACGGATTCCGCTGCGCGGTTGAGGGCGGCGAGGAAGCGGGCGACGCCTTCCTCCAGCGTCGCGTCGTTCATCACCGTGCTCGATCGAGATGCCGGGCGGCAGGGCGACGCTGCGGGCCAGCCGGGCGGCGATGTCGGCAGCAGTTTCCCGCCCGCGCGCGGCCAGCCGCGCGGCCAGGATTTCCGGCGGGGCGGTGATCTCGATCACGCGGGCGGGAAAGCTGCCTGCAGCCTGGTCGATGATCGCGCGGGAGACATTGGCGATGACCACGCGCGCCCGCTGCGAGATGCAGCCCGGCGATGTCGGCGGGAATGCCGTAGGACAGGCCGTGCGCCTGCCAGGAGAGGGCGAAGCCGCCGGCTGCCTGGCGCACGGCGAACTCGGCTTCGGTCAATGCCTCATGCGCCTCCCCGCCCGCCGTCTGCCGGCCGGGTGATGGCGCGGCGGACGAAGTGGAACCGGTTATCGCCGGCCAGGCTCTCGCGCGCGGCGATCAACAGCGTGTCCTTGCCCGCCCCGGACGGTCCCACCACCAAAACCAGCATACGCCCCCCGCTTTCATCCAGCCCGCCACGGCGGTAGCCTGGACCCGAGGCTGCGGCAAGCAGGCAAACGGAGAAATGTCCATGTTCACGACCCGACCGGAGATCGCCGGCACCTTCGGCGTGGTCGCCAGCACGCATTGGATCGCCAGCCAGGTCGGCATGGCGGTGCTGGAGCGCGGCGGCAACGCCTTCGACGCCGCGGTGGCGGCGGCCTTCACGCTGCATGTGGCCGAGCCGCATCTGAACGGCCCGGGCGGCGATGCGCCGATCATCCTCCACGATGCGAAGACCGGGCGGCAGCACGTGATCTGCGGCCAGGGCACCGCGCCGGCGGCGGCGACGCTGGACAAATTCGCCGGGCTCGGCCTCGATCTGATCCCCGCGACCGGCTTGCTGCCGGCGGTGGTGCCCGGCGCCTTCGATGCCTGGTGCCTGATGCTGCGCGACTGGGGCACCTGGGAATTCGCCGACGTGCTGGCATTCGCCATCGGTTACGCACGCAACGGCATCCACATCGTGCCGCGCGTCAGCGCCACGATCGACGGCGTGCAGCCGCTGTTCGAGAGCGAATGGAAGACCTCGGCCGCGGTGTTCCTGCCCGGCGGCAAGGTGCCCGCCCCCGGCAGCCTGTTCGCCCGCCCGGCGCTGGCCGACACCTATGAGCGCCTGTGCCGGGAAGCCGTGGGCAGCACGCGGGAGGCGCGGATCGATGCGGCGCGCGATGCCTGGTACCGCGGCTTCGTGGCCGAGGCGGTCGACCGGTTCTTCCGCACTACCGACGTGCTGGACGTGTCCGGCCGGCACCACCGCGGCCTGCTCAGCGGCGAGGACATGGCCGGCTGGTCGGCCAGCGTGGAAGCGCCGCTCGGCTACGACTACCACGGCCATACCGTGCTGAAATGCGGCCCCTGGAGCCAGGGGCCGGTGTTGCTGCAGCAACTGGCGCTGCTGCGCGGCATCGACCTCGGCGCCATGGACCCGCTGGGCGCGGACGTTCGTGCATACCGTGGTGGAGGCGGCCAAGCTCGCCTTCGCCGATCGCGAGGCTTTCTACGGCGATCCCGACTTCGTCGCGGTGCCGATGGATGTGCTGCTGTCGGATGGCTACAACGACGAACGCCGCAAGCTGATCGGCGAGCATGGCGTCGATGGACGTTGCGGCCGGGCAATGTGGCGGGCTTCGAGACCTTCGTGGACCACGACGCGGCCAGCCGGGCGGAGATGGCGCCGCGCGCCGCCGGCGCGGGCGAGCCGACGGTCTCCCGCCTCGGCGTGATCGGCGCCGATACCTGCCATGTCGACGTGATCGACCGCTGGGGCAACATGGTCAGCGCCACGCCGTCCGGCGGCTGGCTGCAATCCTCTCCGGTGATTCCCGAACTCGGCTTCTGCCTGGGCACGCGCGGGCAGATGTTCTGGCTGAAGCCGGGGCTGCCGAACAGCCTGGCGCCGCAGCAAGCGGCCGCGCACCACGCTGTCGCCGAGCTTGGTGCTGCGCGACGGCAAGCCGTGGATGGCCTTCGGCACGCCGGGCGGCGAGCAGCAGGACCAGTGGCAGCCGGTGATGCTGCTGCGCATGGTGCATCACAAGCTGAACATCCAGCAGTCGATCGACGCGCCGAATTTCCACACCGAGCACTGGCCGAGCAGTTTCTGGCCGCGCGCGGCACGGCCGGGGAAAGTGGTGATCGAGGGGCGCTACGACGACGCCGTGCTGGAAGATCTGCTGGCGCGCGGGCATCTGGCGGAGAAGGGCGAGGACTGGTCCGAAGGCCGGCTGTCGGGCGCGCGGATCGAGCCGGACGGGCAGATATTCGCCGGCGCCAATCCGCGGGGCATGCAGGGCTACGCGGTCGGGCGCTGATGCGGCATCTAATCCAGCCGGGCCCGGTACAGGGCGAACGCATCGAGAGTTTCGCTACCCAGGGCCGGGAAATGTCGTTCCGGCTGGAACCGGGGAAGTCCTTGAACGAGGCGCTGACCGACAGGCTGGTCGCGGCGGGAATGCAGAGCGCGGCGCTGGCCTTCGAGGGCGGGGCGCTGGCGCCCTTCGTCTATGTGGTGCCGGCGCAGCCGCGGGATGCCCGCCATGTCGCGTATTTCAGCGAGCCGCGCACGCCCGGAGAGAGCGCGGTGGAGATCGCCACCGCCACCTTCGGCTGGCGCGACGGGGCGCCGTTCGTGCATTGCCACGGCGCCTGGACCGAGCCGGACGGGCAGCGGCGCGGCGGCCATATGATGCCACATGAAACCTTCGTTCATGCGGCGACGGAGGTGCGCGCCTGGGCATTTGCGGATGTGCGCATCGCGGCCGAGGCGGACCCGGAGACCAACTTCACCCTGTTCCGTCCGCAGCCTCCGGCGAGTGAGGACACCGGGCGGTTCATTGTCGCGCGCATCCGGCCGAACGAGGATATCGCCACAGCGATGGAGGAAGTCTGCCGGCGGCACGGCATCCGCTCCGCCATCGTGCGCGGCAGCCTGGGCAGCCTGATCGGCACGCGCTTCACCGATGGCGCGGAGGTTCAGGACCACGCGACCGAGGTGCTGGTGCGCAGCGGGCGGGTGGAGACCGATGAAGCCGGCGAGCTCCGCGCCAGCATCGACATGCTGGTGGTGGACATGCAGGGCGCGGTGCACGAAGGCTGGCTGATCCGGGGCGAGAACCCGGTCTGCATCACCTTCGAGCTGGTGCTGGAGGCGCTGGGCTGAAGCGGCCCGTTCAGCCCCGCTTCTTCGCCGGCTTGGCCCTGGGTGCTGCCGGGGCGCGCTTGGCCTTGGCTGCCGGCTTGGCCGCGTTGCCCTTGCCGCTGGCCGCGCGCAGATCGGCGATGGTGGCGCGCGTGGTGATCTGCTCGGGGTTCATGCGCAGCTCGATCACCGCTGGCTTGCCGCTGGCGACCGCGCGCTTGAATGCCGGGGCGAACTCCGCGGTTTCGGTGACCACCTCGCCATGGCCGCCGAATGCCTCGATGTATTTGGCGAAATCGGGGTTGGTCAGCGCGGTGCCGGAGACGCGGCCGGGGTAGCTGCGTTCCTGGTGCATGCGGATGGTGCCGTACATCTGGTTGTTGAACACCAGGATGATCGGCGCCACGCCGTGATGGAAGGCGGTGGCGATCTCCTGCCCGGTCATCATGAAACCGCCGTCGCCGACCATGCCGACCACCATGCGGTCCGGAAACGCGATCTTCGCGCCCACCGCCGCCGGCACCGAATAGCCCATGGCGCCGTTGGTCGGACCGATATAGCGCTGGTCTTCGGAGAAGTTCAGGAAGCGCGTCGCCCAGCCGGCGAAGTTGCCGGCATCGGTGGTGACGATGGCGTCTTCGGTCAGCAGCTCCTCGAGCTCGCGCATCGCCTGGGCCAGGTTCAGCGTGCCCTGGTAGTTCGGCACCGAGCGCTGGGCCTCGCGCAGGCTGCGCAGCTCCGCGGTCCAGGCGCCCCAGCGGGCCCGCACCGGCTCCAATGCCGCCGCTTCCACGGCGAAGGCGTTCAGGTCCGCGGTGATGCCCAGCGCCGGGCGGAACACCCGGCCGATCTCGCTGGCATCCGGATGCACATGGATGATCGGCGTGTCGCCGGCGAGCTCGAACAGCGTGTATCCCTGGGTCACCGCCTCGCCGAGCCGGGTGCCGATGGCCAGGATCAGATCGGCCTCCTTCGCCTTGCCCAGCAGGCCGGGATCAGCGCCGACGCCGAGATCGCCGGCGAAATTGTCCAGCGTGCCGTCGAAATTGGCCTGCCGGCGGAAGCCGACGGTGACCGGCAGCTTGTTGGCGGTGAGGAATTCGCGGATGGAGGCGCGGCCCCGTGGGTTCCAGCAGGAACCACCGAGCACGGCCAGCGGCTTTTCCGCCCTCGCCAGCATCGTCCGCATCTTCTCCATCGCCGCCGGGTCGGGATAGGCGACGGAGACCGGCACGCGCGGCAGGTCGGGAACCTCGGCGAGGTCCTTCTGCATCTCCTCCGACAGCGCGATCACCACCGGGCCGGGCCGGCCGGTGGTGGCGACGTCCACGGCGTGGGCGACGAGCTCGGGAATGCGGCGGGCCTGGTCGATCTGCGTGACCCATTTGGCCAGCGGGCCGAACATCTTGCGGTAGTCGACTTCCTGGAAGCTGTCGCGGTCGGTTTCGTCGAACGGGATCTGGCCGACGAACAGCAGCATCGGCGTGCTGTCCTGCATCGCCACGTGCACGCCGATGGAGCCGTGGCAGGCGCCGGGGCCGCGGGTGACAAAGGCGGCCGCCGGACGGCCGGTGAGCTTGCCATAGGCCTCGGCCATTTTGACCGCACCGGCCTCGAAGCGGCAGGTGACGAGCTTGAGGCTCTTGTGGACATCGTACAGCCCGTCCAGCACATCGAGATAGCTTTCGCCGGGCACGGCGAAGACATGGTCGATGCCCTGGGCCACCAGCGTGTCCGCCAGGATGCGGCCGCCCATGCGGGGGGTGATGCGGCTCTTGCGCACCGGAATTGTGTCCACGCTCTCGTCTCCTCACCTGCCTGGTGGCGCGCAGCATAGGGCGCCGGAACGGCGTGCGTCACCCCACCGCCGGCAGCCCCGCCGCGACCATAGACGCGGGCCGGGTAGCGGGATCATACTGACCGGTAGAAAACCCTCCTGAGGAGACAAGCCATGAAGGTCGGTACCGCGCTCAGCGTCCTTGCCCAGCCCGGCGTTCCCGATGTCGCGCTGTACAACGAGCACATGGCGCTGGGGGATCTGGCGGAGCCGCTGGGCTTCGATTCACTTTTTGCCCTGGAACATCATTTCACCGGCTACTCGATGTCGCCGGCGCCGCTGCAGCTGCTCAGCTACTATGCCGGACGGACGAAGCGGATCACGCTCGGCACCTGCGTGATCGTGCTGCCCTGGCATGATCCGATCCGGGTTGCCGAGCAGATCGCACTGCTGGACGTGCTCAGCGGCGGGCGCACTCTGATGGGCTTCGGGCGCGGGGCGGCCAGCGTCGAATACGAGGGCTTCCGCATTCCGATGGACGAGGCGCGGCCGCGCTTCGTGGAGGCGGCGCAGCTGGTGGTGAAGGCGCTGGCGAATGAGAGTTTCGACTGGCAGGGCGAGTTCTACCAGATCCCGCAGACGGCGATCCGGCCGCGGCCGATCTCCGCGCCGGAGAAACGCTTCTATGCCTCGTCGGTCAGCCCGGAGAGTTCGGAGATCATGGCCAAGCTCGGCTTCGGCATGCTGATCGTGATGCAGAACGAATGGCCGAAAGCGGCGGAGGACGTGCACCGCTACCGCGAGATCGCCCGCAGCGTGGGGCACACGCCGCGCCCGCCGATCATCCTGACCAACATCTCCTGCGCGCCGACGGGCGAGGAGGCGCGGGAACGGGCCTATCGCTATCTCGGCGAGAAATGGGATTCGATCGACAACCATTACCATTTCTCGGACGGGCATCTGGCCAATGTGAAGGGCTACGAATCCTACGCCAAGGTGGGAAAGACCTACGCCAAGATGAAGGACGCGAATTATCGTTCCAAGGCCACCGATTTCTATGTCAGTATCCAGGTCGTGGGATCACCCGATGACTGCATCCAGCAGATCGGCGAATTGCGCCGGCTTACCGGGATGGATCATCTGGTGACGGAATTCTCGTTCGGATCCATGCCGCACTATCAGGCGGAGCTCAACATGCGGCTGTTCGCCGACAAGGTGCTGCCGGTGCTGCAGCGCGACTCGGCGTTCCAGGGCGAGATCGAGCCGGCGCCGATCGAAAAGAAGGACGAAAAGGAACGGATGTTCGCACCGGCGTAGGTTGGTTTCATCTGCCTTCATATCGATCGCCAGAGGAGGGTTTGTCATGTCCATGGCTCTTCACCCGGGACCGCGCATGGGCCGCCGGTTCGTGCTGGGTTCGCTCGGCATGCTTGGCCTGGCGGCGTGCACCCCGGCGGTCGGCCCCACCGGTCAGCCGGCGGGCGGCAATGCCCTGGCGGCCGCCCTGGAGGCGGACCCCCGCTTCAGCACCTTCGTCTGGGTGATTCAGGAGGAGGGAATGTGGCTGACGCTGCGTGCCTCCCCGAAGCAGTACACGATTTTCGCGCCGATCAACGGGGCCTACGACAAGCTGCCGCCCGGTTGGAAAGCGGATACCTACCCCTCCCCCGGGACCGTCGGCGGGTTTGACAACCGGGCACGGGTCATCGGGTTGCTGCGGATGCATTTCGTGGCAGGCGTCTTCCCGCTCTCCGCCTTCGCGGGCCGGATACAGCCGGTGCTGACCCTGGCCGGCACGGAGTTCTTCGCCGACGGCACGCAGCCGGGCAAGCTCACGCTGTTGCTGAAGCCCAATATGGAAACCGGGATAGGCTTCCCCGATCCGAGGCTGACGCAGCAGGTGGCCAATGTGATCCTGCCGCCGATCGAAACCGCGGGCGGCATCATCTATCCGGTCGATACAATACTGATCACCTAGCGGGCCTGATCGCGTCGCCGGTTCCACGCCCCAGGCGCAATCGCCGGACGGTATGCGCTAATATGACAACGCCCCGACGCCTGCCCCAAGGACAGGACGGCGGGGCGCGGGCGTTTTCAGGTGTGGAGTTCCGGCATGCGGGCGATCTTTGTGCAGATTAAATGTGAAATGGGCCAAGCCTACAGGGTGGCGCAGGAGGCGGCCGACGAGGTCGCGGAATTGTCCGAGCTGTATTCGACCTCCGGCCAGTACGACCTGCTGGGCAAGTTCTACCTGGAGCCGGAGCAGGATACCGGCAAGTTCGTCACCGAGCGGATCCAGACGCTGCCGGGGGTGAAGGACACCTATACGCTGATCACGTTCAATGCGTTTACCGGTGGGCGGGCCTGAACCAAGGCAGCGCCTATTTCCCCCTTGCTTGGCGCACGCACATAAAGTTATGCTTATGTGTCGATGGTCCCGCGCGAGCGGATTAAAAGGGAATGCCGTGAGCCCCGGCTGGACCGCTGGTCCGGGGGCAAGTCGGCAGCTGCCCCCGCAACTGTCAGCGGCAAGTCGCTAGCCCGTCCGCCCCCTCCGGGGGCGGGTCACTGAACCCGAAAAGGGTTCGGGAAGACAGGGTCCGCGACGCTGAGCCGTGAGCCAGGAGACCTGCCGTCGTCGCACAAACCAATGCTGCCGGGCGGGGTGCACCGGGGGCTGGAGACGACCATGCCAACCAATCCCGGCGATGTACGCCGTCATGTGGGCGCTGAGTTGCGCCCTGCTTTCCCCATCCGGCGCATCCCGAACGACGGGAGGCTCGCATGACGGTCGCGGGCAATCTCGGCTTCCCGCGCATCGGTCACCGGCGCGAACTGAAGACCGCGCTCGAGCGGTTCTGGTCCGGGGAGCTCGACGAGGCCGGCCTTGAAGCATCGGCGGCGGCGCTCCGTACCGGGCATTGGCGGTTGCAAGTGGGCCTGGGTATCAGCCATGTGCCCTCGGGCGATTTCTCGCTCTATGACCACGTGCTGGACACTGCCTGCATGCTGGGGGCGATCCCGCCGGGCTATGGCTGGTCGGATGGAAAGGTGTCGCTCTCCACTTATTTCGCTCTCGCCCGCGGTTCCCGCGGCACCGCCGCCGAGCGGGCGGCCGGCATTGCACCCGGACTGCCCGCAATGGAAATGACCAAGTGGTTCGACACCAACTATCACTATCTCGTACCGCGCCTGTCGCCCGGCCAACGCTTCACGCTTACCTCGAACCGGCTGCTGTCCCAGTTCCGCGAGGCGATGACGATTCCCGTCCGCACCCGCCCTGTCCTGCTCGGGCCAGTCAGCTTCCTCATGCTGTCGAAGATGACGGACGACTCCGACCCGCTCGACCTGCTGGATGGTGTGCTGCCGCTCTACACCCAGGTTCTGCGAGAGCTGGCCGAGGCCGGCGCGTCCTGGGTGCAGCTGGATGAACCGGTGCTGGCGCTCGATCTGACGGAGAAGGCCAAGGTTGCGCTCGGCCTGGCCTATGGCGCGCTCGCCGCGCACTCCACGCCCGGCGTCCTGCTCACCAGCTATTTCGGTCCGCTCGGTGCCAATCTCGGCACCGCCGCACGCCTGCCGGTGGCCGGGCTGCACGTCGATCTCGTGCGCGGAGGAGCGGAGCTGGACGCCGTGGTCGGTGAGGTGCCGGCGGAACGATGGCTCTCGCTGGGTGTCGTGGACGGGCGCAATGTCTGGCGCACCGATCTGCGCGCGGCGCTTGGCACGCTGCAACGCGTCGCCGCAATCCGCGGGACACGGCGGCTGATGGTGGCGCCGTCGTGCAGTCTGCTGCATGTGCCGGTCGATCTCGCCCAGGAGGCCAAGCTGGATCGCGAGGTGAAGGGGTGGCTGGCCTTCGCGGTGCAGAAACTGGAGGAGGTGGCGGTGCTCGCCCGCGGCCTGGATGAGGGGGAGGCCGCGATCGCCGCGCAGCTCATCGCGAGTGATGCGGCCGTGCGGTCGCGCCAGGCCAGTCCGCGCGTGCACCGGCCGGAGGTTGCGGGCCGCCTGGCCGGCATCACGGCCGGCATGGCGCGGCGTGCGACCCCGTATCCGCAGCGCAGGATCGCTCAGCAGGCGAAGCTCGGGCTGCCGCTGTTCCCCACGACGACGATCGGGTCATTTCCGCAGACCCCGGAAGTCCGCCAGGCGCGGGCGGGCCTTCTGCGGCAGGAGACGACCGAAGCCGATTACGAGACGGTGGTCAAAGGCTGGATCGACGAGCTGGTGCGCTGGCAGGAGGAGCTTGGCCTGGACGTGCTGGTGCACGGCGAGTTCGAACGCAACGACATGGTCAAGTATTTCGGCGAGCAGTTGAGCGGCTACGCCTTCACCCAGCATGGCTGGGTGCAATCCTACGGCAGCCGTTGCGTGGCGCCCCCGATCATCTGGGGTGACGTATCGCGCCCGGCGCCAATGACGGTGCGCTGGTCTGCCTACGCCCAATCGCGGACCAGCCTGCCCATGAAAGGCATGCTGACCGGGCCGGTGACGATGCTGCAATGGTCGTTCGTGCGTGACGACGTCCCGCGTGCCCTGGTCTGCCGCCAGATCGCGCTGGCAATCCGTGACGAGGTGACGGATCTCGAGGCGGCCGGGATTCCGGTTATCCAGGTTGACGAGCCGGCCTTCCGGGAAGGCCTGCCGCTACGCCATGCGGACTGGGCGGAGTACCTGGACTGGGCAGTCGCCTGCTTCCGGCTTTCCACCAGCTCCGTCGGGGATGCCACCAGCATCCACACACACATGTGCTATTCGGAGTTCAACGACATCATGCCCGCCATTGCGGACATGGATGCGGATGCGATCTCCATCGAGACGACACGCAGCCGCATGGAACTGCTCGACGCCTTCGCGCCGCGACAGGACGGCAATGCGGCTGGCTATCCGGCCGAGATCGGGCCGGGCATTTGGGATATCCACAGCCCGCGCGTGCCCGACGCGGCGGAGATGGCGGAGCTGTTGGGCCTGGCGCGCCAGCGGCTGGAAGACTGGCAGATCTGGGTCAATCCGGATTGCGGGCTGAAAACCCGCAAATGGGAGGAAGTCAGACCGGCGCTGGAAAGCCTGGTCGCGGCCGCTCGGGAGCTTCGCCGGCAGGCCGGGGCCCGGTCGTAGGTTCAAACGCCGGGCATGGCGAGGTTCCATGCCCGGCGTCTTGCCTAGGCGAAGCTCAGGAACGCCTCGCTCTCGCGGATCGGCCTGGCGGCCTTTAGGCTGGCCAGGTCTGGCACCGGACGGGCGGTGCGAGGATCGGCCGCCAGCACGCGTTCCAGCGCGCCGGCCACCGCCAGCACCTTCGCATCGCCGCCGCGCGGGCCGACGATCTGCAGGCCGAACGGCATGCCGTGGCGGTCGGTGCCCAGCGGCAGCGAAATCGCGGGATGGCCGACCAGCGTGACCGCATAGGCGAGCGCCAGCCAGTGGAAATAGGTGCGGGTCGGCTTGCCGTCGATCTCGGCCGGATAGAGCTCGCGCCAGGAGCGCGGGCTGATGGTGATGGCCGGGGTCAGGATGACGTCGAAATCCTCGAAGAACGCCTGCCAGCGGTGATACATCGCGGTCTGGTGGGCGTGCGCCTGGGCCACGTCCAGCGCCGAATAGCGCAGCCCCTCCTCGACATTGGCGATGATGTTGGGCCCGACATCCTGCGGGCGGGTGCGGGTCTTTTCCAGATGGCCGGCCAGGAAGCTCTGCGCGCGCAGCACCTCGAAAGCGGTGTCGCAGTCGCGGCAATCGGGCGCCTTGTCCTCGGCGCGGGCGAAGATGTTGCGAAACAGGCCGGTCTTCTCGGCGAAGACTTCGGCGATGTGGCGCTCCGTCGGCGCGAAGCCGAAATCGGGCGTGAACGCCGCGCGCAGGCGCGACAGGTCGATTGCCGGCAGCGGGTGGAACTCGCCGGGATGGCGCACTGCGCGCCCGTCGATCGTGCTGGCCAGCGGATCGCGCTTGTCGTCGCTGGCCATGACCGAGAGCAGCAGGGCGGCATCGGCCACGGTGCGCGCCATCGGGCCGAGCACCGGCAAAGGCGACCAGCCAAGCGCGCGCTTTTCGTTCGCCACCAGGCCAGGCGTGGGGCGGTAGCCGACGATGCCGTTGAAGGCAGCCGGATTGCGCAGCGAGCCGCCGGTGTCCGAGCCAGTGGCGAGCGGGACCATGCCGGTTGCCAGCGCGACCGCCGAACCGCCGGAGGAGCCGGCGGCGGATTTGCCCGGATCGAACGCGTTGCCGGTGACGCCGTAGACGGTGTTGCGGGTGTTCGCGCCGGCGCCGAATTCCGGCACGTTGGTCTTGCCGACGATGATCCCGCCGGCCGCGCGCACCCGGCCCACCGCGCCCTGGTCCCGGGATGCGACGAAATCGCGAAAAATCGGGCTGCCATGGGTGGTGCGCAGGCCGGCGGCGTCCTCCAGATCCTTGATGCCGATCGGCAGGCCGTGCAGCGGCGGCAGCGTTCCGCCATGCGCCACCATGTCGTCGGCGTGCTTCGCCGCCTTCCGGGCACGGTCGAAATCGCGCTCGGGAATGGCGTTGACGGCGGGATCGATGGCCTCGATCCGGGCAATGCAGCTTTCCAGCAGCTCGGACGGCGACAGCTTCTTGGCGCCGATCAGAAAGCGCGCATCGAGCGCGGTGAGATCGCAAGGCTCGGTCATCGTGTCTCCCTCCGGAAATCCATCCCAACGGATCTTCGCGTGAACCGGCCGGCGAGGCCAGGGTTCATTCGGGTCCCGCCAGACCGGTGGCTCGACTTCGTTGCGGATGACACTTCAGACCGATCCCGCATCCGTACGCCAGCCGCCGGGCCTGATTTGCCTTTTCCACCGATATTTGCTCTGACCGAGCCCCCATGGAGAGCGAACGGATGTGTCTCGTGAAATCGACCCTTGCTGTCGTTGCCGCCCTGACCCTCACGACATGGGCGTCCTGTGCGCTGGCTGGTCCGACGCTCGACAAGGTAAAGGCGCGCGGCGAGCTCGTCTGCGGCGTCAGTCAGGGTTCTGCCGGCCTCTCGATGCCGGACAGCCGCGGGCGGTGGACGGGTTTGGACGTGGATTATTGCCGCGCCCTGGCCGCTGGCGTGCTTGGCGCGGCGGACAAGGTGCGGTTCGTTCCGCTGAGTTCCCAGCAACGCTTTTCGGCGCTGCAGGCGGGCGAGGTCGATGTCCTGGCACGCAACACCACCTGGACCTCGAGCCGCGACTATGCGCTGGGCCTGAGCTTCGCCGGCATCACCTTCTATGACGGGCAGGCGTTCATGGTGCCGAAGAAGCTCGGCGTCGCCAGCGCGACGCAACTCGACGGCGCCGCGGTCTGCGTGCAGCCGGGAACGGTCAACCAGCAGAACCTGGTGGACTATTTCAAGGGCCACAAGATGGCCTTCCACCCCGTGGTGATCGAGGACCTGGCCGAGCTGGAATCGGCATTCTACGCGGGGCGCTGCGACGTGTACCTGTCCGATGCCTCCACGCTGTCCGCCAGCCGGGCCGCACGCGCACCGGAGGTGGACGACTACGTGATCCTGCCGGAGCGCATCACCAAGTCGCCGCTCGGCCCCATGGTGCGCAACGACGATCCGCAATTCCTGGCGATCGCGCGCTGGACGATCAACGTGCTGATCGCGGCCGAGGAGCTGGGCGTAACCCAGGCCACCGTCGAGGCGCGCAAGAGCGACGCCAATCCCGAGATGCTGCGCCTGCTCGGCGTCACGCCGGGGATCGGCAAGGCATTCGGGCTGGATGAAGCATGGGCCTACCGGGCGATCCAGGCCGTCGGCAATTATGGCGAGGTGTTCGATCGCAACCTCGGCCCCGACACGAAGCTGCATCTCCAGCGTGGGTTGAACGCGTTGTGGAACAAGGGCGGGCTGCTCTATGCGCCGCCCATCCAGTAGGACGCTGTTCAACAGGGCGCGGGGCGGCGCATTCCTGCTGGCGGGGCTGCTGCTGGCGGCGCTGGCGCTGCAAGGTGTGGATGCGCGGCTGGCAGCGCGCGGCATCCATACCGGCTTCGGCTTCCTGGGGGAGCCTGCGGGCTTTCAGATCGCCAGCGCGCCATTTCCGGTAAATTCGGATGACAGCTACGCGCTGGTGCTGCTGGCGGGGCTGGCGAACACGCTGTTCGCCATCGCACTGGCGTTGCCGCTGGCCGTGCTGGGCGGCGTCGCGCTGGCGATGCTGCGCCGCCGCGATGGGCTTCCGGCCGCGGTGGCAGGCTGCATCGTGGAACCGTTGCGCAACACGCCGGTACTGCTGCAGCTGTTTCTGTGGTCCGGGCTGCTGCGGGCGCTGTTGCCGCCGGTAACCGCAGCCTGGTCGCCGCTGCCGGGCGTGTTCCTGAGTATACGCGGCCTGGTGCTGCCCGCCTTCCCCTTCCTGTCCCTGCCGCACCGGGCCGGCTTCGGCTTTACCGGCGGCTGGACATTGAGCCCGGAGATGGTGGCCCTGGTCGGGGGGCTCGCATTGTTTCATGCCGCGTACCTCTCCGAGATTTTCGGTGCAGGCTTTCGCGCGGTGTCGTCCGGGCAGCGCGACGCCGCGCTGGCACTCGGCCTGCGGCCGGCCGCCGTGCTGCGCCTGGTGGTGCTGCCGCAGGCGCTGCGGCTGGTGTTGCCGCCACTCGCCATCCAGTGCGTGGGGCTGGTGAAGAACAGCACGCTGGCGATCGCCATCGGGTATCCGGATCTGGCATCGGTCGCGGACACCGCCATCACGCAGACCGGGCAGGCGCTGGAGGGCATCGTGCTGGTCCTCGGCGCCTTCCTGCTCATCAATCTGACGCTCGGCGCCATCGTCGATGCGCTGGACCGCCGATACAACCGCTATCGGCTGGTCGGCACGGAGAACAGTAGAACCGAGGAGGCGCCGGCCAGGCGCTCCTGGCCGGCGCAAATCCTGCTGGGCGCGGTGGTGTGCGCGCTCGGCTGGTTTGCGCTGCGATGGGCGGTGCTCGACGCGGTTTGGAGCGGCGGGGCCGGAGCGTGCCGGCGGGCGAGCGGGGCCTGCTGGGCGGTGCTGGCGGAGAAATGGCCGCTGGTGCTGTTCGGCACCTACCCGGAAGAGCTGCGCTGGCGTCCGGTCCTGGTCATCGCCATGACGATCGGCATGGTTGCCCTCAGCCTGGGCCGCCCTCGCCGCGGACTGGGGCTGCTGTGGTGCGTCGCGTGGAGCATCTGCCTGTGGCTGATGGCCGGCGGGGCGGGGCTGGTTCCGGTGCAGGCGGCCGATTGGGGCGGCCTGCCGCTGACGCTCTGGCTTGCCATGACCACCATCCTGGCGGCGGCGCCGCTCGCCATCCTGCTGGTGCTGGCGCGGCGTTCGCGGTTCGGCGCGCTGTCGGCGGCTTCGCGCGGCTTCGTCGCGGCGGCACGGGCGGTGCCGTTGGTTACGATCCTGCTGGCCTCCGCGTTTCTGCTGCCGGTGCTGCTGCCCTCGGACTGGTCGGTGGGCAAGCTGCCGCGGGTGCTGACGGCGCTGGTGCTGGTGACCGGCGCCTACCTGGCCGAGGCTCTGCGCGGCGGGCTGCAGCTGGTGCCGGAGGGCCAGACGGACGCGGCCATGGCGCTTGGGCTGTCGCGCTGGAAGGCGATGCGCCTGGTGATCCTGCCGCAGGCGCTGCGGGCCAGCCTGCCGGCGCTGGCGAACACCTGCATCGGCGCGTTCAAGGACACGTCGCTGGTTCTAATCGTCGGGTTGTTCGACCTGCTCGGCAGCGCCCGTGCGGCCATCGCGGATCCGGCCTGGCGCGCCGAGGCGCCGGAGATGTACCTGGCCGTCGCCGTGCTGTATTTCGTGCCCTGCTTTACCCTGACGCGGCTGGTTCGCCGCGCCGAGGACCGGGATCAGCCGCGTGCGAGGAAGCGGCGGATCGCTTCGATCAGCCGGTCGATATCCGCCTCGTCGTTATAGACATGTGGCGCGACCCGCAGCACATCGTTGCGGGCGCTGACATGGATGTTCCCGGCGGCCAAATGTTCGACCAGGCCGGAAGGAAAGCCGCCCGGGAAACGCAGGCCGAGAATGTTGTCCGAACGCAGCGATGCCGGCACCGTCTCCAGGCCGATCGCCAGCGCTGCATCGGCCGCGCGCGTCGTCAGTCCGCGCAGCCGCGCGGCGATGGCCGGCACGCCCCATGCCTGGACCTGCCGCAATGCCGCGACCGCCATCGGGATCGTGACGAAATTCGCGCGCTCGCCCATGTCGTACCGGCGGGCGCCGGGCATGAATTCCAGCCCGAAATCATAGCGGTTCACCGCCTGGTCGGCGCCCGCGCGGCTGAAGGCGTGCTGTTCCAGCGGCCGGCCGTGCTGGCGGCGCGGCGCGGCATACAGGAACGCCAGGCCGTACGGCCCCAGCAGCCATTTATAGGTGGCGAAGACGAGGAAATCGGGATCCACGCGTCGCACATCGAACGGGCGGACGCCGATGCTCTGCGTGCCGTCGACCACCAGCGCCGCGCCCCGCGCGCGGGCCGCTGCACCGATCGCTTCGAGATCCAGCGCGCTGCCCAGTACCCAGTGCACGTTCGTTGCGGCAACGATGGCGACGGGCGGTGCCACAGCATCGGCCAGGCGCCGCAGGAATGCCGCCGTCCAGTCGTCATCGGCCGGGCGGGGCAGGATTTCGAGCTCCCCGCCGGTCGCCTCGGCCAAGCGGATCCACTCATAGGTCTGCGATGCGTGCTCGCCCTCCATCACCAGCACGACCTGCCCCGGCGCAAGGGCCAGGTTGGCGCCCGCGGTGGCGATGCCGTAGCTGGTGGCGCCGACGATTGCGATGTCCTGCGCCTCGGCGCCGATCAAGCCTGCCGCGGCTTCCCGCGCTGCCTCCACATCCGTGTAGAAGGAGGCACGGGTGAGATGCCACGGCGCGGCCTTCGCCGCCACGCCTGCCTCCCCGGCCGCTCGCACGCAGCGCGGGATAGGGGTGACGAAGCCGGCGTTCAGATAGCAGACGTCCGGCGGGATATCGAACAGCTCGCGCTGGGACGGGAGCGCCGTGGGAACGCTCATCGAACGGCCATGGAAGCTGCCGTCCGCGTGTAGCCGGGTTCAAGACGCATGCTGAAATCTCCCTCGGGCCTGCGCGGCCGACCGCGCGATGTCTGGCCCGACCCCGATAGATAATTGGAAATCGAACGTGGCGCCGGATACGCGGCGTTCGCCGATCCGGTCAACCCTGTTGCCGGTCCTGCCTGACGCCCCCCGCGGAACGCTGCCGGCATCAATACCCGAGGGCGAGGCCGTCCTTGCGGGGTTCGGAGCCGGCGACGAGGCAGCCGCGTTTGCGGTCGATCCAGATCGCCTGGCCGCCGCCATGCGGCGTTTCGATGGTTTCGATGTCGTGGCCCATGCGGGCGAGTTCGCGGACGGTATCGGCGGGAATGCCGCGCTCCACCTGGAGCTTGCCGGCGTAGGGAAACAGCCGGGGCAGATCGATCGCTTCCTGGATGTCCAGGCCGAATTCCAGCATGTTGGTCAGGAACAGGCTCTGGCCCATCGGCTGGAAATGTCCGCCCATGACGCCGTAGGGCATGACCGCCTGGCCGTCCTTCATGACCATGCCCGGGATGATCGTGTGCATCGGGCGCTTGTTCGGCGCGATGCAGTTCGGGTGGCCGCGTTCGACGCGGAAGCCGAAGCCGCGGTTCTGCAGCATGACGCCGGAATCCTCGGCCAGGATGGCGGAGCCGAAAGCCTGGAACAGCGAGTTGATGAAGCTGCAGGCATTGCCGTCGCGATCGACGACGGTGAGGTAGACCGTGTCGGCGTGCACCGGCAGCATCGCCTCCCCCGGCGCGGGAAGATGCGGCATGGCGCGGGCGTCGTCGATCAGCGCGCGCATGCGCGCCGAGATACTGCCCGCTGGTCAGGCGATCGACCGGGACGTTCACCTGGGTGGGATCGGCGAGGAAGGCGTCGCGGTCGCGATAGACCAGGCGGGCCGCCTCGGTGTGGCGGTGCAGGCGACGGGCGGAGAGCGGGCCTTCGGAAGGCGTATCGAGGCCGCCGAGGATGCCCATCATCATCAGCACCAGCATGCCCGAGCCGTTCGGCGGGCACTGGTAGATGTCATAGCCGCGCCAGGGGATGCTGATCGGGGTGACGAACTGCGCGTTGGCCAGGCCGGCGGCAAAATCCGCCTCGGTCTGCAGGCCGCCGCGCGCGCGCAGCGTGGCGACCATGTCGGCGGCGATCGGGCCTTCGTAGAACGCCCGGGCGCCGTGCTTGGCGATGGCGCGCAGCGTGGCGGCGAGTTGCGGTTGGACGAAGCGGTCGCCGGCTTCGGGCGCGCGGCCGTTCGGCAGGAAGGCATGGGCGGCGTTCTTGCGCAGCTTGTCCTCGTTGCGCTTCCAGTCCCAGGAGACCTTGGAGTGCACCGGCCAGCCCTCGGCGGCGAAGCGGATCGCGGGCTGCAGGAGTTCGCCGAGGCCCTTGGTGCCATAGGCGGCGAGCAGGGTTTCCCAGGCGTTCACCGCGCCGGGAATGGTGACGGTATGCGGCGAGGTGTTTTCGATTCCGGCGATGCCCTGGCTTTCGAACCAGTCGATGGAATAGCCGGCGCCGGCGCGGCCGGAGCCGTTCAGCGCGATCACCTTGCCGGTACCGGCAGGGGCGTAGAGGCAGAAGCAGTCGCCGCCGATGCCGGTGGATTGCGGCTCGATCACGCCGAGCACGGCGACCGCGGCCACCGCCGCGTCCATCGCGTTGCCGCCGGCGCGCAGCACGTCCAGCGCGGTGAGCGTGGCGGCCGGCATGGAGGTGGCGGCCATGCCGTTGGTGGCATAGACGGGGCTGCGGCCGGGTAGCTGGAAATCGCGCATCGAGGTCTCCCGAGGGTGCTCGCCATGCCTGGCCAGCCGACGAGCGCTGGTGGGGCGGCCGGCAGGACGGATCGACGCTCTTTGCATGGGGCGGACCGGATGGCAATCGAGGCGAGGCTTTGGCTTTGGCTTTCTGGCCCGGCGTGGCATTAACTGGCGGGATCGAGGCGTGGGGAGTACGGCGCGTGACGGATATCATCGCATATGGCGATTTCGAGGCGGTGGATATCCGCGTCGGTACGGTGATCGACGCGCAGGCCTTCCCCGAGGCACGCAAGCCCGCGATCAAGCTGACGATCGATTTCGGCGCGGAGCTTGGCGTGAAGAGGTCTTCCGCCCAGCTGACCGTGCATTACAAGCCGGACCAGTTGATCGGCCGGCAGGTCTGCGCGGTGGTGAACTTCCCCCCACGCCAGATCGGCCCCTTCGTCAGCGAGGTGCTGACGCTGGGCATGCCGGACCCGGACGGCGCGGTGGTGCTGATCAAGCCCGACCTGAAAGTGCCCAACGGCGGAAAGCTGTTCTGATGGCGCGGGCCCCGATGGCCTATTCGTGATGGCCCATTCGTGATGGCACAGCATTGACTATACACCGTGAGCTGGGACCAGCTGCACCGGGACGCACGGGCCCTGGCCTGGCGGCTGATGGAAAAAGGACCGTTCCAGGGGATCGTGGCCATCACCCGCGGCGGGATGATCCCGGCGGCGATCATCGGCCGGGAGCTGGAATGCCGGCTGATCGAGAGCGTGTCGGTGGTCACCTACGAGGACCAGGCCCGGGGCGAGCCGGTGGTGGTGAAGCCGCCCGCGGCGGCCGGTGACGGGACGGGCTTCCTGATCGTCGACGATCTCGTGGATACCGGCACCACCGCGCGCGTGGTGCGCGCGCTGCTGCCGAAGGCGCATTTCGCCGCCGTCTACGCCAAGCCCGCCGGCCGGCAGATCGTCGATACCTTCATCACCGAGGTGTCGCAGGATACCTGGATCCTGTTTCCCTGGGACACCGAGGCGCAGTTCGTCCCGCCTTTGGCGCGCAAGACGGGAGCGGCTCCGGACAAGGGCGGCAAATAGGCCGGCACGGATGGGCGGCCGCCTGTCAGTGCAGGTGGGCCCATTCCTCGAGTTCCGAATACATCGTGCTCAGCGATGTCGATCGGACCACGTTCAGGATACGCAGCCGCTCCTTGACGCCGAGCGCGCCTTCCCAGCCGTAGCGGGGGCGGCGGATGATGGGTGCGCGCAGCGCGTATTGCGCCACGCCGCCATAGAGCGAACGCGGGACGCTGTCGAAGGCCTGCACGCAAGGATCGACAAAGCCGTTCACGTACGGGTAGCGCTCCGGCCATTCCTCGCCCTTCAGCCAGTCCATGCCGCCGGGCAATGACCCGCCCTTCCGCATCAGCGCTTCCGCGCTGACCGGGAAGGCCGGTGAAGGTGAACAGGGCCTTCGCGGTCTTCATCGGGTTGGTAACCAGATCCATGCGCCGCACGATGCGCGATTGCGGTATATCGGCGAGCGCGTTGACCGCCAGCTCGTTGCGGATGACCCAGTTCCAGGTGAGCCGCTCGATGATCGGCATGGAGCCGAGCCGCTTTTCCGACAGGCCATAGGATTTCGCCGGCGCGGTCCCCAGCAGCGCGTCGGTCCGGGGCAGCTTTTCGCGGCTGTCGTTGGCGAGCGCGCGCAGCGTGGAGGCGACATGGCCGAAGGGGTTGCGGATGATCAGGATGACCCGCAGCCCCGGCGCAGAGGCGGCGAACAGCGGAACACGCCCGAGCAGGTCGGAGGAGCCGACGACGAGACGCCAGTCGTCCGGGGAGTTGGTCTGCTCCGCCGGCATCCCATCTGAAACCACCGGTGCGCCGGACGAGTGGGCGCGCCCGAACATCCGCCGAAGGACGCCCCACCCCGGACCGGGCCCGAACCCGGACCGGCGCAGCAGGGCGGCCCGGCCCCTTGACGCCGTTTCCACCAGTCGGAGCAGGTAGTTGCGAGCCGTGTCGCTGAAACGATCGGCATCCGCGGCGGTGCAGATCTCCGGCAGGATCGGCTGCAGCGGCGGGATCTCCGGCTCGCGCTGCAGGAAGACACCGGGATGGAGGCTGAACACATCGGCGAGACGGGTCAGCCCGGAGCGCGGCGCGCCGACCAGAAGAACGAGTTGGTCATTCCTCAGTGCGGCGAGAGGCATTATCGCTGAAATCCCGATCGCTGAATTTCCGGAGCCATGACAATCCTCCACACGGACGATGATTGTTTCGGATGCAGCCTGTTTCTGGTGGCGGAGCGCGCCGACATGTATCAAAACGATACTAAATCATCATTAAAATGTATAAATGTCGCGTTCTGTGAGGTCAATGCTCCGCAAATGACCATTCATTAATTACTATTTGGTAATATTATGCAGGCACGGGCGCTGCTGGCCGCCGGTGCCGCCCCAAGCATTTGTTATTTCTGGGTTTACCGCTATGGCACTCGCCTGCCCGGAAATCGCGGCGCCGGTGCGGGCGCGCCGGCGACACATCACGTCTTCGTGCGCGGCCCGCGCGAAACCCGGAAAGGCGCCGGAGGAAACGGCTCATGGTTCCGCCAGCGGTTCCCGGCTGACGCGCACCTTGTCGACGCGACGGCCTTCCATTTCCATCACCTCGAAGCGCCAGCCGCCGAAGACGATCCGGTCGCCCGGGCGCGGCACCCGGCGCAGCAGCGCGAGCAGCAGGCCGCCCAGCGTATGGTAGCTGCCCTCGGCGGGCAGGTCCGGCAGCATCAGGCGCGATTTCAGCTCGTCGGCCGGCATCATGCCGTCCATCAGCAGCACCGCGTCCGCCGCGTCCGGACCGGTGCCGGGCTGGGCGGCGGAGTCGGTCGGATCGCCGACGATCGCCTCCAGCACGTCCGCCGCGGTGACGACGCCTTCGAAGCTGCCATATTCGTCCATGACGAGCGCGAGGCCGAGCTGGTCGGATTTCAACCGTTCCAGCGCATCGAGCGCGGTGACCGTGTCGGGCATCACCAGCGGCTGGCGCAGCGAGGCGGCGATGGAAAGCTCGCCGCCGCCGAGCAGGGTGTCGAGGATGTCCTTGGCCTGCACCACGCCGACGACATTGTCCACCGAGCCGTCGCAGACCACGAAGCGGGAATAGGGCGCGGATTTCAGCGTCGCCACGATTTCCTTCGGCGGGTCCGTGCGGTCGATCCAGGCGATGTCGGTGCGCGGCGTCATGATCGCGCGCACCGGCTTGTCGGCCAGGCGCAGGATGCGCTCGATCATGTCGCGCTCCTCCATCTCCAGCACGCCGGCCTGGGTGCCCTCGACCAGAAGCGCCTTCAGCTCCTCTTCGGTCACCTCCTGCTGGCTGGCGCGCTGCAGGCCGAAAACGCGCAGCACCAGCGCGGAGGATTTGCCGAGCAGCCAGACCGCCGGGGAGGTCATCCGGGTCATGCGCGCGATCGGGCGGGCGACACGCGCGGCGAGCTGCTCAGGGTAGCGCAACGCCAGGTGCTTGGGCACGAGTTCGCCCAGCACCAGCGTCAGGTAGGTGGTGACGACGACGACGATAGCCAGCGCCAGGGTCTCGGCGAACGGGGCGAGCGCCGGGACGGCGCTGAGCCAGACCTGGATGTTCGAGGCCAGGCGGGCGCCGCCGAACACGCCGGTCAGCACGCTGACCAGGGTGATGCCGATCTGCACCGTCGGCAGGAAGCGCTGCGGATCCTCGGCCAGGCCGCGCGCCACGGTGGCGCCGGCGACGCCCTTGCTCTCCAGCACCGCGAGGCGGGCGCGGCGGACCGAAACCAGCGCCAGCTCGCTCATCGAAAACAGGCCGTTCAGCCCGATCAGCAGCAGGACGATGACGATCTCGATGGCGAAGTTCATGGTGGCAGCCAGTTCCATTCACGGTGCTGGGCCGGAAACCGGCCGCATGCCAGCATACCGTCGGCGCGGAGCTTCAGACAGGCATGATTTACCGGTGCCCTGTTGACAGCTGCGGTATTCGCCGGCGGCGAAATGCCGGGCGGCTTTCGCCGGGCCGGGCCGCGTGGCAGGCTCTGCGCGTGAGCGGGGGAAACACCATGGATCCTACGTGGATCCGATAGGGGATCTGCCATGGATCTGATCAACAGGCTGCGCCGGGCCCGGGTGGTCCCCGTGGTGCGCACGCAGGAGACGCGGCACGCCGTCACCGCGGTGCAATGGCTGCGCGATGCCGGCATGTCCATTTTCGAGATCACGCTGACGGTGCCGCATGCGGTCGGGCTGATCCGCGAGCTCGCCACGGATCGCGGGCTGCTGGTGGGCGCCGGCACGGTGCCCGATCGCGCCACGGCCGAGGCCTGCCTGGCGGCGGGGGCAAGGTTCATCGTGGCGCCCTGGGTGGATGCGACGCTGGCCGCGCCCTGCCGGGATGCCGGCGCGGCGCTGATGCTGGGCGCGCTGACGCCGACCGAGGTGCGCGCGGCGCTGGCCGGCGGCGCCGATGTGGTGAAGATCTTCCCGGCGTCCTCCGCCGGCGGGCCCGGTCATATCAGGGCGCTGCGTAGCGTGTTTCCGGATGTGGCGTTCTGCCCGACCGGAGGGGTCGAGCCCGGCAATGTGCAGGCATTTCTGGCCGCCGGTGCGGCCTTCGTCGGCATGGGCGGGGCGCTGGTGGACGAACGCCGCATCGCGGCGGGGGATCGGGACGCGATCCTGGACGTGGCGCGCCGGGTGAACGCGCCGTGAGCGTGGATCTGCTGTGCATGGGCGAGCCGATGCTGGAATTCGACCAGCAGCCGGTCGAGGCGGATGGACGTATTCTTTATCTTCAGGGATATGGCGGCGATACTTCCAACACCGCGATTGCCGCGGCGCGACAGGGGGTGCGGACCGGGTATATTACCGCGGTCGGGGAGGATGCGGCCGGGAACAGCTTCCTGGAGCTTTGGCATCGGGAAAATGTCGATACCAGCACCGTGCTGCGCTCGGGCAAGCATCCGACGGCGGTGTACTTCGTCACCCATGACCTGAACGGCCACCATTTCCTGTATTACCGCAACGGCTCGGCCGCCAGCTTCTACCGGCCGGCGGATCTGCCGGAAGCGGCGATCGCCGCGGCGCGCATGTTCTATGCGTCGGGCATCAGCCAGGCGATTTCGGCCAGCGCGGCGGACGCGGTGTTCGCCGCCATCGACATCGTCCGGCGCAACGGCGGGAAAATCGCCTACGACACCAATTACCGGCCGCGGCTATGGCCGGCATCGCGCGCGGCCGCGGTGACCCATGCGGCGATCGCGCAGGCGGATTATGCCTTTCCCGGCCTGGAGGATGCCGCCGCGCTGACCGGCCTGAGCGAGCCGCAGGCGATGCTGGATTTCTATCTGCGGCTGGGGCCGAAGGTGGTCGTGCTCAAGATGGGCGCGCACGGGGCCTATGTGGCGACGCCGGAAAACCGGGTGCTGGTGCCGCCGCACAAGGTGAACGTGCTGGACGCCACCGGCGCCGGCGACACGTTCTGCGGGGCGTTCCTGGCGCGCATCCTGGCCGGGGACGAGCCGGAGCCGGCGGCGCGCTATGCCTCGGTGGCCGCCGCCCTGGCCTGCACCGGCTATGGCGCGGTGGCGCCGATCCCGACCGCGGCCGAGGTGCTCGCCGCGATCCGCTGATTGGAGCCGGGACGCAGCCGCAGCCCGGGGCGGAGATGGCTGAAAGTGAGCGTGGCGGGATCGGCGACGACCGGGCCGGGCGCGGCGGCGACGATCACCTGCGAGGCGATGCGGGCCGAAATCGGCGCGGAAATGCACCGAGGATTTCAGCACCAGGATCGGGCAATCCGCTGGGTTCCATGCCGACATGGCGCAGGATGGCCTGGTCATAGGCCTGCATCTTGCGGCTGACGACGACCACCCGGATGCCCGGGTCGATTTCGATCAGCGCGCAGGGGCCGAGATCGGCCGGGTTGCCGGCGCCCATCGGGCCGGTGAGGGTGAAACTTCCGTCGGTGGTCTTCAGCACCCGCGCGGTGCAGGCGAAGGGCGCGCCGTCCGACTTGCCGCCGAGGGACAGGGCGACCGATCCCCCCTGCCCGGCCGCGTGGCAGGCGGCGGCGCTGTCGGCGTCGTTGATCAGGCACAGCACGGCGCCGCGCGCGCCCTGGCGCACGAGTTCGGCCAGGATGCCGGTGGTGTCGCCGTGGCCGCCGCCGCCCGGATTGTCCTGGGTGTCGGCGATGACGACGGGGCCGTTGGCGGAGCGGGCGGCGATGGCTTCGGCGACGGCTTCGGGGGCGTCCAGGATGCCTTGCAGGAACTCGGTCTCGCGCGACGCGACGAAGGCGGCGAATGCGTCGGCGGCCTGGTCGGCCTCGGCCTGGGTATCGGCGTAGGCGGCCATGGCGACGCCGCAATCGGGGAAATCGGCGTAGGGAAAGCCGAAGCAGAAGGCGAGCTCGGCCAGTTGGGCGCGTTCGGCCAGCGCGGCGCGCTCGGTCATCACCGGCTGCATCGGCGCCATCAGCGTGCACTGGCTGGTGATGGGGATCCAGAAATCGAGCTGGCGGAAGCTCTTCGCCCAGGGCGCGCCGCGGGCGATGCGCGCCAGCAGCAGGCGCATCGCCTGGGCGCCGGCCTCGCGCATGTCGACATGCGGGTAGGTGCGGTAGGGCACGGCGGCGTCGGTCAGGCGCACCATCGCCGGCGTGAGGTTGGCGTGCGGATCCAGGCTGATGGTGATCGGCAGCTCCGGCCCGGCGATGGCGCGCACGCGGCGCAGCAACTCGCCCTCGGCATCGGGGAAGCTGTCCGACAGCATGGCGCCGTGCAGGTCCAGATAGATGCCGTCCAGCGGGCCGGCGGCCAGCGCATCCGACAATTCGGCGCAGATCAGCGCGGACATGCGCTCGAACGCCGGGTCCTGCACCGGGCCGGCGGGGTTGGCCACCGACCAGGCGAGCGGGACGAGGCTCACCCCCTGCCCTTGCGCCGCGGCGATGGCGCCGGCGATAGGCACGGCGGTGGCGCGCAGCGCCTCGATCAGCCCGGCGCCGCGCTGCAGCGGCGGAAAGCCGCCGGGCTGGACGAAATCGGCGAAACGGGTGGGCCGCGGGGCGAAGGAATGGCTTTCGTGCAGGAAACCGCCGATGGCGATGCGCAGGCTCATGGATCAAGCTCTCCCCGTGGATGAATTGCGGGGATAGGCTGCGGCCCGCACGACCATCCTAACCGGCGAGGACGCATCGATGAAGGCATTCTGGAACCCGGCCCAGCTGACCCATGCGCCGGCGTTCTTCCTGGTGCGGGGAGAGGTCCGGCCGAATTTCGAAATCCCGGCGCGGGCGTCGGCGCTGCTGGCGGCGTGCCGTGCGATGGGCATGGAGGTGGCCGCGCCCGGCCCGGTCGGGCGGGAGGTGCTGGGGAGCGTGCATCCGCCGGCCTATCTGGATTTCCTGGAGCATGGATTCGATGCCTGGGCGGCGCTGGGCGATGCCGGGCCGGAGATGGTGGCGAATGTGCATCCCTCGCCGGAGATGCTGGCCAATGGCGCGGTGATGCCGCCGCATATCACCGGGCAGATCGGCTGGTTCACGGCCGATACCTCCTGTCCCATCGGGCGGCATACCTGGGCGGCCTCGGCCGCAGCCGCCGCCGGCGCCATCGCGGCGGCGGACGAGGCGGCGGGCGGGCGCAGCGCCTATGCCCTGGCGCGCCCGCCTGGGCATCACACCTACGCGGCGCGGGCGGGCGGGCATTGCTACCTGAACAACGCGGCACTGGCGGCCGAGCGGCTGCTGGCCAGGGGCGCGAAACGGGTGGCGGTGCTGGACATCGACAGCCATCACGGCAACGGCACGCAGGGGATCTTCTACGACCGGGCGGATGTGCTGTTCGTGTCCGTCCATGGCGATCCCAACCGCTATTATCCCTGGTACACCGGCCATGCGGGGGAGCGCGGCGACGGGCCGGGCGCAGGCTTCAACCTCAACTTCCCGCTGGCCTTCGGCACCGGCGACGATCCCTGGCTGGCGGCGATCACTGCCGGGATGGCGGAGATCGGGCGGTTCGGAGCGGAGGCGCTGGTGGTCAGCCTGGGGTTCGACGCGTCCAAGGACGAGCCGCTGAATGCCCTGTCGGTCACCGCGGACGGCTTCGCCCGCGCCGGGGCGGCGATCGGGGCCGCGCGCCTGCCGGCGGCGATCGTGCAGGAAGGCGGATACAATGTGGATGTGCTGGGGACGCTGCTGACGCGCTTCCTGCAGGGCTTCGGCGGCTGAGCGGTTATTCTGCCATCGGATACAATCTATACGTTTATTCTGGGTGACGAACCGGCGCTGATTTTCTACCATGGCGTGCATGAGCATGGCCCGGGTCCAGTGTTTCGCCTTTTCCGGCATCGAGGCGGTGCCGGTGGAAGTGCAGGTGCAGATCTCCTCCGGCCTGCCGGCGTTTCTGGTCGTGGGCCTGCCGGACAAGGCGGTGGGCGAGGCGCGCGAGCGGGTGCGGGCGGCGCTGACCGCGATGGGCCTGGCGCTGCCGCCGAAGCGGGTGCTGATCAACCTGGCGCCGGCGGATCTG
>CAVUOB010000014.1:0-91460 GCA_963743035.1 uncultured Alphaproteobacteria bacterium | reverse complement strand
CAAGCCCCGGCCTTGCTTGCTACCCATCTGCGTCAGAGACCGAGCCGGTACAGCACCACGTGCCGCTCGGTCCGGTCTTCCAGCTCCAGGCTGGTGGCGACCTTGTAGTCGGCGAAGCGCGAAAGCCCCTCGCGCGGCAGATAGGCCCGGCCGGGATCGGCCACCCACACTTCCGCCTGCGCCGCCATCGCTTCCAGCCAGGGCAGGATGTGCCGCGTCATCGGCGCCTCGTAGCAGACGTCGCCGCACAGGATCAGGTCCCAGCGGCAGGCGGCGCCCACCACGTCCTCGCCGAGGGGCGTGACGGTCACGGCGTTTTCCGCCGCGTTCAGCGCGATCGCCGCCACCGCCATGGCGTCGATCTCGGCAGCTTCCACCGATGCCGCGCCGGCCATGGCGCAGGCGATCGCGGCGATGCCGCCGCCGGCGGCGAAATCCAGCACGCGCTTGCCGGTGACGGTCTCCGGGTGATCCAGCACATGCCGCGCCAGGGCCTGCCCGCCCGGCCAGGCGAAGGCCCAGAACGGCGGCTCGATATTCGCCTCGCGCAGCCAGTCCTCGCTCGCCTGCCAGATCGGCGTGATCTCGCTCGCCAGGTGCAGCGCGATCTCCGGTACCAGCTTCGCGCGGTCCAGGCTGGTGTGTTGCCGCAGGAACGCCGCCGGATCGTTCACAGCCGCCCGATCAGGATCGCCAGCCCGACCGCCAGCCCGACCTCCCGGTTGGCGCGGAACAGCCGCAGGCAGAGGCCGGGGTCGTCGATGTCGAGCGCGCGCACCTGCCAGGCCAGCAGCCCCGCCGGCAGCGCCAGCGCCGGGTAGAACCAGGCGGACAGGCCAGCCAGCCAGCCGGCCAGCGCCAGCAGCAGGATCGTCCCGCCATAGCAGGTCGCCAGGAATGGCCGGGTGTTCTCCAGGAACAGCCGCGCGGTGGATTTCACCCCCACCAGCGCGTCGTCCTCGCGATCCTGATGCGCATAGACGGTGTCGAAGCCGAGGTCCCACAGGATTGCCGCGCCGTAGATGGCGGCCCAGGCCCAGTCGAACCGCCCAGTGGCGGCCAGATAGCCCAGCGGTGCGCCGAAGCCGAAGGTGAACCCCATCACCAGCTGCGGCCACCACGTCACCCGCTTGGCCAGCGGATACAGCGCCACCAGCAGCAGCGACGCCGCGCCGACAACCTGCGACAGCCCGTTGAGCTGCAGCAGCACGGCCAGCCCCGCCGCCAGCAGCACCGCCAGGAACACCAGCGCGTGGCGTGCCCGGAGCGCGCCGGAGGCTAGCGGCCGCCCCGCGGTGCGCGACACCATCCGGTCGATGTCGCGGTCCCACAGATCGTTCATCACGCAACCGGCCGAGCGCATCACCACGCTGCCGATGGCGAACAGCGCGATCAGCCAGGCGCTTTCCCGGGCGGGTGCGCCGGCCAGCAGGATCCCCCAGAGCCCGGGCAGGAACAGCAGCCAGACGCCGATCGGCCGGTCCACCCGCGCCAGCAGCGCATAGGGCCGCCAGCCCTCCGGCAGCCGGGCTACCCAGCCGCCGGCGACGATATCCGTGTGGCCGGTCTCTGATATTGGATTCATCGCTGCTACTCTCACCGTCATGATCGCCGCGTCAACCGATACCACTTCGCTCCGCCTGTTCACCGACGCGCCGCTCGCGCTGGGGGAGGAGATCGCCGCCACGCCGGCCCAGGCACATTACCTGGGCACCGTCATGCGCCGCACCGCCGGCGAGGCCCTGCGCCTGTTCAATGGCCGCGACGGCGAGTGGCGCGCCCGGATCGCCGCCATCCGCAAGGATCGCGCCACGCTGCTGGTCGACGCGCCGCTCCGCCCGCAGGCGGCGGAACCGGATCTGTGGCTGGTCTTCGCCCCGCTCAAGCGCGACGCCACCGACATGCTGGTGCAGAAGGCCACCGAGCTCGGCGCGTCCGCCCTGCTGCCGGTGCTCACCGAGCGCACCAACACCGAGCGCGTCAACCTCGCCCGCCTCGCCGCCATCGCGATGGAGGCGGCCGAGCAGAGCGAGCGGCTGACGGTTCCCGTGCTGCAGCCGCCCCGCCGCCTGCCCGAATTGCTGGCCGGGTGGCCGGCGGACCGCAGCCTGGTCGCCGCCATCGAACGCGCCGAGGCGCCGCCGCCGCCGCGCGGGCTGGCCCGTGCCGGGCTGCTGATCGGCCCTGAGGGCGGCTTCTCGCCGGCCGAGATCGGCCTGCTGCGCTCGCGGCCGTTCCTGGTCCCGGCCAGCCTCGGCCCGCGCGTGCTGCGGGCCGAGACCGCGGCCATCGCCGGGCTGGTGCTGTTGCTTGCGCCCGGTTGCGGGTAGAAGCTGCCGCGGCGAGCCCTGAATCCGTCCCGAAACGCGCCCCGAAACCTGCCGAGAGATTACCCGGAGAGACATGTCCAATCCCGGAGACACCGACGCGACGCCGATCAAGTCGATCCCGCAGCTGGCCGATTTCATTGCCGTCGGCTGCAAGCCGAAGGCCGAGTGGCGTATCGGCACAGAGCACGAGAAGTTCGGCTTCCACCGCAGCGACCTCAAGGTTCCCGCCTACGAGGCGGAACCCTCCGGACCGCACGGGGAGACCCGGGGCGGCATCCGCGCCGTGCTGGAAGGCCTGCTGGGCTTCGGCGGGGAGCCGATTCTCGATCGCGGCAACCCGATCGGCATCAAGCTCGACGACAACGCCTCCGTCTCGCTGGAACCCGCCGGCCAGCTCGAACTGTCCGGCGCGCCGCTGACCAGCCTGCACGAGACCCGGGCCGAGCTTGAGAAGCACTTCGCCGAGGTCCGCGAGGTGTCGGAAAAGCTCGGCATCGGCTTCGCCCCGCTGGGCTTTCATCCCTTCGCCACCCGCGAGGAGATGCCCTGGATGCCCAAGGGCCGCTACGCGATCATGCGCCGCTACATGCAGCGCGTTGGCACGCGGGGCCTCGACATGATGACGCGCACCTGCACCGTGCAGGTGAACCTGGACTACGGCTCAGAGCCGGAAATGGTGCGCAGGCTGCGCCTGTCGCTGGCGCTGCAGCCGCTGGCGACCGCCCTGTTCGCCAATTCGCCGTTCGTGGAGGGCAAGCCGAACGGCCTGCTGTCGAACCGCGCTTTTGCCTGGCTCGACACCGACAACGCCCGCTCCGGCATTCCCGCGGTGATGTTCGAGGAGGGCTTCGGCTTCGAACGCTACGCGCGCTGGCTGGTGGACGAGCTGCCGATGTATTTCGTCTACCGCGACGGCAGGTATATCGACGTCGCCGGCCAGTCCTTCCGCGCCTTCATGGAAGGCCGCTTGCACAATCTGGCCGGAGAGGTCGCCACGGTCGGCAATTTCGCCGACCACATGACCACCGCCTTCACCGATGTCCGGCTGAAGCGGTTCATCGAAATGCGCGGCGCCGACGTCGGCACGCCGGAGATGATGCTGGCGCAATCAGCCTTCTGGGTGGGGCTGCTGTATGACGACGCCGCGCTGACCGCGGCCGAACGGCGGCTGGCCGGTGGCAGCGGCATGCAGGCTGGCTCGCGGGCCGCCCGGCTTCAGGCCGATTGGGCGGATGCCGTGGCGCTGCGCGAGGCGGTGCCGCGCCTGGGGCTGGACGCTCCGTTCCGCGGCGCCCCGCTGCGCGAACTGGCGCGCGACATCGTCGCCATCGCCCGGGACGGCCTGCGGGCCCGGGCGCTGCGCGACGCCTCCGGTGCGGACGAGACGGGGTATCTGGCGCCGCTGGAGGCGATCGCCGCCGGCGGCCCGACGCAGTCGGAGCATTGGCTCGACCGCTACCACAATGTCTGGCGGGGCGATGTGCGCCCGATCCTGGCGGAGGCGGCGATCTAGCCCGGCCGCGCTGGCGAAGCGCCGCCTGTAGCGCATTCGTGAACCGGCCCGGCATAGGGCGGGCGCGGCGTGTAAAGTTGCCGCCCCGGCCATGCTTGCGGGTTTGGCCGGACCGGCCTTCGGCGCTAGACTGCGCGCGGTTCCGTCCGATCTCCTCGCCGCGCCGGGGACAAATATGATAGCCCCCGCTTTTCGCTGGCGCCGCCGGCAAAGGAGACCGCAAGCCGCATGATGACCGGCCCCTTCATCACCCGGATCGACCGCTACATGTTCCGCCAGCTCGGGGTCGCGCTGGTCGCGGTCACCGGCGGGCTGGCCATGCTGATCTGGCTGGTGCAGAGCCTGCGCTTTGTCGAGCTGGTGGTGAACCGCGGCCTGTCCTTCGTGGTGTTCCTGGAACTGACCGGACTGCTGCTGCCGAGCTTCGTCGCGGTGATCCTGCCGATCACCAGCTTCGTCGTGGTGCAGTTCGTCTACCAGCGCCTGGCCGGCGACCGCGAGCTGACGGTCATGCGCGCCGCCGGCCTGTCGCCGCTCTCGCTCGCCCGGCCGGCTTTGTGCCTGGCGCTGCTGGTGATGATCGCCGGCTACCTGCTCAATCTCTGGCTGGTGCCGATGAGCCTCAGCGCCTTCCGCGAGTTCCAGTGGGAGATCCGCAACCGCGTCGCCGCGTTCCTGCTGCAGGAAGGCGTGTTCACCTCCATGTCGGACGATCTCACGGTCTATGTGCGCTCGCGCGACCGGGACGGGATGCTGCGCGGGATCCTGGTGGACGATGCGCGCCAGCCCGGCGCCCATGCGACGATCCTGGCCGAGCGCGGCCATCTGGTGGATGGGCCGAACGGCCCGCGCGTGCTGCTGGAGAACGGCACCCGCCAGGAACTGGACCGTACCACCGGGCGGCTGAACATCCTGACCTTCCGCGAGAACGCGATCGACCTCGCGCAGGCCACGCGCAGCGAATCGGTGCGTCCCCTCGACATGACCGAGGTGTCCCTGGCAGAGCTGCTTGACCCGCATCCGATCAATGCCCAGGACATCCCGAAATGGCGGGCGGAGGCGCATAAGCGGCTGTCCTCGCCATTGACCGCCGTGTCGTTCTCGCTGGTGGCCCTGCTCTCGGTGCTGACCGGCGCGTTCCGCCGGCATGGCGGGTTCATGCGTCCGCTGATCGCCATCGCCGGCATCGTCGCGCTGCTGGCCGTCGGGCTGGCGATCGGAAATCTGGCGGCACGCGACAACCGGCTCATGCCGCTGGTCTGGGTGCATGCGGTGCTTCCCGGGCTGGTCTGCTTCTGGCTGCTGATCGGGCCGCAGCTGCTGTCCGCCCGCACGGTGCGCTCCGCGTGAATCGGCCGAGGATACCTGCCCGGCAGCCGGTGCTCCGCCCAGCCCGCGCTTTCGGTTTCGCCCCTGCTGACGGTGCCGTCCGATGAAGGTGCCGCTCACCCTCTCGATCTACATCTCGCGCCAGTTTGTCGCCGCCTCACTCGGCATGCTGGTGGCGCTCTCCAGCCTCGTGGCGATGTTCGATTTCATCGAATTGCTGCGCCGTTCCGCCAGCAAGCCGGAGGCGACCTTCGCGCTGGTCAGCGAGATCGCCGCGCTGCGCCTGCCCTATGTGATGATCCAGATCCTGCCTTTCGCGGTGCTGCTGGGCGGCATCCTCGCCTTCTGGCGGCTGACCCGTTCCTCGGAGCTGATCGTCGCACGCGCCGCCGGCGTGTCGGCCTGGGCGTTCCTGGCGCTGCCGATGCTCTGCGCCATGATGCTCGGCGCCCTCGCCTCCGGCGGGCTGAGCCCGCTTTCCTCGGCGATGCTGGCGCGGGCGGAAGTGCTGGACAACACCTATCTGCGCGCCGGCGGCGGCCCGCTGGCGTTGACGGGGGGGCAGCTCTGGCTGCGCCAGTCCGACCATGAGCTGACCGGAACCGATCCTGGGGCCAATTCTGGGGCCAATCCTGGGGGCACCAGTTCGGCCAGCGGTCCGGGGGTGGCGATTCTGCATGCGCATGGCGTGCAGCTGCGCGACGAGAAACTGACCACGCAGGATGTCAGCGTGTTCCGGATCGACGCGAGCGACCGGCTGCTGGCGCGCATCGAGGCGACCGGGGCCACGCTCGAACAAGGGGCCTGGAAGCTCGATTCCGCCCGCGTCATCCTGCCCGACAAGCTGCCGGACCAGCCGCGCACGCTGATGCTGCCGACCGACCTGACGGTCGCGCGGGTGCAGGACAGCTTCGCCTCTCCGGACACGCTGTCGCTCTGGGCCCTGCCGGGGTTCATCTCCCTGCTGGAGCGGTCCGGCTTCTCCTCGCTGCGCCACCGGTTGCATTTCCATTCCCTGCTGGCGCTGCCGCTGCTGTCGGCGACCATGGCGCTGGTCTCCGCCGGCTTCTCGATGCGCCCGGCGCGGCGCGGCGGCGTCGCGCGGATGATCGGCAGCGGCGTGATGGCCGGCTTCGTGCTGTTCGTCATCTCCAAGGTCGCCGAGGAATTCGGCCAGTCCGGCGCCCTGCCGGTCGTTCTCGCGGCCTGGGCGCCGGCGGTGGCCGGCATGCTGCTGGCGCTCGCGCTGCTGCTGCACACCGAAGATGGATAAGTTGCGGATGCCTTCCGGCCGTTTTTCTGATCTCCCGATTTCATGCCGCATCGGCCTCGTTCTGCTGATCGCGCTGCTGCCTGCCGGCGCGGGCGTCGCGCACGCCCAGTCGCTGCTCGGCGGTGGCGGCCTCGGCACCACGCCGGTCAGCCGCAACCAGCCGGTGACCTTCATCGCCGACAAGGTGGAATACGACCGCGAGGCCGGCATCGTCACCGCCAGCGGCCATGTCGAGGCCTGGCAGGGCGACCACGTGCTCCGCGCCGACAAGATCGTCTACGACCGCAACACCGACGTCGCCGCCGCCTTCGGCAATGTCGTGCTGTTCGAGCCGAACGACACCGTGTTTTCCGATTACGCCGAGCTGACCGACGCGATGCGCGACGGCGTGCTGCGCGGCATGCGCACCAGGCTGGCGGAAAACGGCCGGCTCGCCGCCAACGGCGCCCGGCGCACCGGGGGGACGATCAACGAGCTGAGCCGGGTCGTCTACACCACCTGCAACCTGTGCGCCGAAGACCCCACCCGGCCGCCGCTCTGGCAGATCCGCGCGCTGTCGGCGGTGCAGGACACCGAGAACAAGAAGATCGAGTATTACGACGCGGTGATGGAGATGTACGGCGTGCCGATCGGGTATTTCCCGTATTTCTGGCACCCCGATCCGTCGGTGAAGCGCGCGTCCGGCCTGCTGCTGCCCTCGTTCGGCTCGAGCAAGCATCTCGGCGCCTTCTTCGCCCAGCCGTATTACTGGGTGCTCGACGACCAGTCGGATGTGACCCTGACGCCGATGGTCACCACCCAGTCCGGCATGCAGCTCAGCGGCGAGTACCGACGCCGCTTCAACGCCGGCACGTTGTCGATCTTCGGCTCCGGCGCCGACGTCAACGGCCAGGCGCAGGGTTCGATCTACGCCAAGGGAAGGTTCAACTACGACGACACGTGGCGCTACGGCTTCGATCTCAACCGTGCGTCCTCCTCCGACTATGTGCGCAATTTCAGCCTCAGCTCGTACCTGTCGGGCGATCCGAACATCCTGAGCAGCCAGGCCTACATCGAGGGCTTCGGCCAGGGCGCCTACACCAGGCTGGACGCGCGTGCCTACCAGGGCCTGTCCAGCACCATCGTGGACAGCACGTTGCCGGTGGTGATGCCGCGCTACTCCTACAACTACTTCGGCCAGCTCGACGATCTCGGCGGCCGGCTGTCGGCCAATGCCGGGGCGTTCAACATCCTGCGCACGACCGGCACCAATACCCAGCGCGCCAACCTGACGCTGGACTGGGAACGGCCGTTCACCGGTGCGCTGGGCGATCTCTGGAAGATCACCCTGCACGGCGACGCGGCCGCCTACAACGCGACCCATCTGAACGAACAGCCGAATTTCTCGCCGCTGACATCCAACTCGACCGCGCGCGCGCTGCCGCAGGTCGCGGTGGATTTCCGCTGGCCGTTCGTGCGCGACAGCGGCGACTGGGGCAGCCAGGTGATCGAACCCCGGATCCAGCTCGTCGTCGCGCCCCGGGCCGGCGACAGCCAGCTGACCACGATCCCGAACGAGGACAGCCTGGACCTCGAGTTCACCGACCAGAACCTGTTCGGCTTCAACCGCTTCCCCGGCATCGACCGGCTCGAGGGCGGCACGCGGCTGAATGCGGCGCTGCAGGGCACCTGGTACCTGGGCGGCACCACCTTCGACGCGTTCGTCGGCCAGTCCTACCAGACCGAAACCGACACGATCATGCCGGTCAGCTCCGGCCTGCGCGATACCGTCTCCGACATCGTCGCGCGCGCGAGCTTCGCTCCCACCACCTGGCTGAACCTGACCTACCGCACCCGGCTGGACAAGAATTCGGGCGCCACCCGCTTCTCCGATGCCCTGGCCACCGTCGGCGGCCCGAAGCTGCAAATCAGCGGCGGCTATATCTACACCACCTATGATCCGTATAATTTCTACAACCAGCCGCCGCCGCCGCCCGCCTCCTCCGGCTATACGTCGCCGCGCAACGAGGTCACGCTGGCGGCGAACTCCCGGATCGACGCGTATCGCTTCGGCGCCTATGTGCGGCGCAACCTGACCAACGGCCAGTTCGTCACCGTCGGCGCCAATGCCGCCTACGAGGACGAGTGCTACATCCTGCAGGCGATATTGTACAAGCGATATACCTCGTATAACGGCGATAACGGGGCGACCACGGTTTTGATTCAGATGACCTTCAAGACCATCGGCCAGTTCGGCTACAAAGCTCTTTGACAGCCAAGGCCCGGTTGCCGCAGAGATCCGATCACCGGGGTTTGAACATCACGGGGAACCCCGCTTCGATTGCGGCTTTCGACAGCGGGTCCGTCATGGCGCCGTGAGATCAGGAATACAGAATATGTCTGCTTCGCTTCGCCCGCTCTACCGCATCGCCTTCGCCGCACCATACGCCTGGCTGCTGCTGGCCATGGCCTCGCACGCCCTGCAGGCCGCACCGGTGGGTGCGCCGGCGGGTACGCCCGGGGCGGCGACGTCGCCGGCGCCCCATGCTCCGGGCGGCAAGCCCGCCACCTCCCCGCCGGGGGCCGCCACCGGCATCGTCTCCGTGGTCAACGGCGACGTGATCACCAATGCCGACGTCACCAGCCGGGGGCGCCTGTTCGCGCTGTCCACGGGCATGCCGATCACGCCCGACGTGCTGACCCGGCTGCGGCCGCAGATCACCCGCCAGCTGATCGAGGAGCGGCTCCGCCTGCAGGAGGCGCAACGCCGCAAGATCGTGGTGCAGGACAAGGAAATCGCCAACGCCATCCGCGAGATCGAGACGCGCAACAACATGCCGCCGGGCGCGCTGCGCCAGCGCCTGTCCGCCGACGGAACCGGCATGCGCACCCTGATCGACCAGATCCGCGCCCAGATGGCCTGGAGCCAGGTGCTGCACCAGCAGATCGGCGAACGCATCCAGATCCCGCCCGGCGAGATCGAGGAATTGCAGAAGCTACAGGACAAGCAGACCGGCAAGCCCGAATACCGCATCCTGGAGATCTTCATCCCGGTCGAGGATCCCACCCACGCCGCGGATGCCGAGCGCTTCGCCGAGACCGTGGTCGGCCAGCTGCGTGCCGGTGCGCCGTTCCAGATCGTCGCCGCGCAGTTCAGCCAGAGCCAGACCGCCCTGCAGGGCGGCGACCTCGGCTGGCTGCAGGAAAACCAGCTCGACCCTGAAGTGCTGCGCGTCGCCCAGCAGATGCCCATCGGCGCCATCAGCAACGCGCTGAAGGTTCCCGGCGGCTTCTCCATCATCCGGCTGGCCGCGCGCCGCGAACTGGGCAACGAACTCGCCACCATGGTGTCGCTGCGCCAGGTGTTCCTGCCGTTCTCCTCGCCGCTCAATCCCAGCCAGCCCACCGACCAGCAGCGCCAGACGCTGGAGAAGGCCAAGGCGCTCAGCGCCAGCATCCATAGCTGCGACGCGATGGAAGCCGCCGCCGCGGCGAACAAATCCCCCCGCCCGGCAAACCCCGGCGACATCCGCCTCGAAAACGTCACCCCGCCGCAGTTCAAGGAAACGCTGACCACCCTGCCGCTCGACCGCGCCACCCAGCCGCTGGTTGCCACGGACGGGATCGCCGTGATCATCGTCTGCGCGCGCGAGCAGAAGAACATCGCCCACCAGAGCGCCAAGGAAATCGAGGCGCAGATGATCAACGAACGCGTCGAATTGCTGTCGCGCCAAATGCTCCGCGACCTCCGCCGCCGCGCTACCATCGAACAGCGCAGCGGCACGGCCTGATGCTTGGGGGGTGGGGTTTGGAGGCAGCAAGTAAGGCCAGGGGGCTTTGCCCCCTGGACCCCCAGCAAGGGACAGTCGTCCCTTGCATCCCTCGGGTGGTTTTGTCGAAGAGGGGGCATATCCGTGCAGTTGCTGCCGCTCCGTCGGTTCCGCCCCCTCTTCGACAAACCCGTCTAAGGGGTCCAGGGGATGACCATCCCCTGGCGGGGTCCAGGGGCAGCGCCCCTGGCCTTGCTTACTGCCTCCAACCCACCCCCCAACCATGACGTTCGCGCCGCTGCGCGACGTGATCGCGCGGCATGGGTTGGATGCCAGGCGCAAGCTTGGGCAGCATTTTCTGCTGGATGCCAATCTGATCGGGCGGATCGTGCGTTCGGCCGGGTCCCTGAATGGTCGGCAGGTGATCGAGGTTGGGCCGGGGCCGGGGGGGCTGACGCGGGTTCTGCTGGAGAGCGGGGCGGCGGGTGTGACGGCGATCGAGCTCGACCCGCGCGCGGTGGGAGCGATCGAGGAGCTGGCCGCCGAAGCCGGCGGGCGGCTGCGGGTGATCGAGGCGGATGCCCTGACGCTCGATCTCGCGCGGCTGGTCCCGGCGCCGCGGCAGATCATCGCCAATCTTCCCTATAACGTCGCCACGCCGCTGCTGATCGGCTGGCTGCGCCAGGCGGCGGCGTTCGAGCGGATGACGCTGATGTTCCAGCTGGAGGTCGCCGAGCGCATCTGCGCCTTGCCGGACACACCGGCCTACGGGCGGCTGTCGGTGCTGGCGCAGTGGATCTGCGCGACCGATCTGGCGCTGCGCATTCCGCCGGAGGCCTTCGTGCCGCCGCCGAAGGTGTTTTCCGCCGTGGTTGGCCTGGTGCCGCGCCCGGCGCAGCCGGAGCCCGCGCTGTTCGCGACGATGGAGCGGCTGACCGCGGCGGCGTTCGGGCAGCGACGGAAGATGTTGCGCGGGGCCCTGAAGCCGCTGGGCGGCGGCGCCCTGCTGGAGCGGGCCGGCATCGCGCCCGAGCGGCGGGCGGAGACCTTGTCGGTGGCCGAATTCGACCGCCTGGCCAGGCTGTTGACGGCGGAGGCGGGGGCCGTAGGTCAGGCGCCCAGCTGGGCCGATAAAGTCAGGCGCCCAACTGGGCGACGAAATCGGCTATTCCGGTCTGCCGCTCGGTGCTCAGCCGCGCCGCCAGCAGGATCGCCCGCACCGCGGCGAGCGTGGTCGGGAAGTCGTCGTTCAGCACCACGTGGTCGAACTCGATCCAGTGCGAGATCTCGCTATGCGCGGTCGCCATGCGCTGGGCGATCTCGGTCTCCGTGTCTGTGCCCCGGCCGCGCAGCCTGCGTTCCAGCTCCTGCATCGACGGCGGCAGCAGGAACACCCCTACCACGTCGGCCGGCAACGCCTCGCGCAGCTGGCGGTAGCCCTGCCAGTCGATGTCGAAGATCACGTCCCGTCCGGCGGCGAGGGCTTCCTGTACCGGCGCGCGCGGCGTGCCGTAGTTGTTGCGCCCGAACACGCGGGCATATTCCAGCAGCTCACCGGCCTCGGCCATCGCGTCGAAGCGCGTCTGGTCGATGAAATGGTAGTGCACGCCATGCTGCTCGCCGCCGCGCGGCTGGCGGGTGGTGACGCTGATCGACAACGACAGTTCGGTTTCTTCGGCCAGCAGCGCCTGGGTGATCGCGCCCTTGCCGCCGCCGGAGGGCGCGGCGATCACCAGGCAGACGCCACGGCGGCGGATCCTGTTCACGGGCCGGATCATTCGATGTTCTGCACCTGCTCGCGCAGCTGCTCGATCGTGGCCTTCAGCTTCAGGCCGGTGGCGGTCAGCGCCACGCTGGCGGATTTGCTGCACAGCGTGTTCGCCTCTCGGTTGAACTCCTGCACCAGGAAATCGAAGCGCCGGCCGATGTTCTCGGCCTCGGCCAACAGGGCGTGGGCGGCGTGCAGATGCGCGTCCAGCCGGTCCAGCTCCTCGCGCACGTCCGATTTGGCGGCCAGCAGCGCGACCTCCTGGGCGATGCGTTCTTCCGGCAGGTTCGGCTGATCGGCCAGCAGCGCGCGCAGATTGGTCAGCATCCTGGCCTGCTGCAGCGCCGGCTGGTCGGCCGCCTCGTCCGCGGCCCGGGCGCGGAGTGCTGCGATCTCCGCCAGCTGCGCGGCCAGGGTTGCCTGCAGCCGCGCGCCCTCGTTGCGCCGCGCGGTGACGAGCTGATCGAGCGCCGCGGCGAAGCCGGCGCGCACCGCCGCCTCCGTGGCGGCCACCGCCGCCTCGGTCTGTTCCGCGCTGGCCTGGCGGAGCACGCCGGGCAGCGCCAGCAGCGCCTCGGCGCTCGGCGGGGGGCTGCCGGGGATGCGTGCGTGCAGCTCCAGCGCCAGGCCCAGCATGCGCTCCAGCGCCGCCGCGTCGGGCAGCAATTGCAGCGCTTCCTCGCGCTTGACCGTCAGATTGGCGGTGACGTTGCCGCGCCTGAGCGCCTTGCCGGCGAGGTCGCGCAGGGCCGGCTCCAGCGTGTCGAGCCCGGGCGGCAGGCGGAAGCGCAGGTCGAGCCCCCGTCCGTTGACGCTGCGCAGCTCCCATGCCCAGGTCACACCGCCTTCGGCGCCCTCGCTGCGGGCGAATCCGGTCATTGACGCGAGCGCGGGGGGGGCAGGCCTAGTCATTCGATGCGATCTCCGGTTTCCCGGCCTTCTAACAGTGACCCCCGCTTCTGCGAACCCCGGCCTCTGCAACGCCCGGCGGCTAGTTCAGCGTGGCGCGGCGCCTGCCGGCGTCCCCGCTCCGGCCCGCCAGCGGGCGACGTTGCGGTTATGCTCCTCCAGCGTGTGAGCAAACACATGCCGGCCGGTGCCGTCGGCGACGAAATAGAGATCGTCGGTGGCGGCCGGATGCAGCACCGCGTGCAGGCTGGCGATGCCTGGCGCGCAGATCGGCCCGGGCGGCAGGCCGCGGACGCGGTAGGTGTTGTACGGGTCGTCGTGGTCCAGTTCGGCGCGGGTCAGCGCATGGTCCAGCGTGCCGACCGCCGGCGGAGGCGGCGTAGATCACCGTCGGATCCGATTGCAGCTTCATGCCGCGCTTCAGCCGGTTCAGGAACACCGCGGCGATCAGCGGGCGCTCCTCCGCGATCGCGGTTTCCCGCTCCACGATGCTGGCCAGCACCAGCGCCTCCTGCGCGGAGGCCAGCGGCAGGTCCGGCGCGCGGACGGCCCATTCCTGCTGCAGCGCCCGGGCCATCGCGATACGCGCGCGCGCCAGCACCGCGCCCGGAGGCGTGCCAAGCTCGAACTGATAGGTCTGCGGCAGCAAGCTGCCTTCCTCCACGGACTCCAGCGGGCCGGACAGGGCTTCGGTATGCGCCAGGATGGCCTGGATCTGCTTGCCGGTAAGGCCTTCGGGGATGGTCAGGCTGTGCTGCACCGGGCGCGCGGTGCGCAGCACCGTCAGCACCTCGCGCAGCGAGGCGTGGGCGGGAAAGGCGAACTCGCCGGCGCGCACCGGGCCTTCGCCGCGGGTCAGCAGGGCGGCGATCTGGAAGTTACGCCTGAAGGCGATGACATCCTGGGCCAGCAGCCGCTCGGAGATCGGATCGAGCCCGCCGCGCGGCACCACCACGTTCAGCGTGGCGGGCAGTGGTCCGGGCATGTTGAACATGCGCTGCGCATACAGCGCCAGGGCGCCGAGGCTGACGCCGAGCAGCACGCCGGCCATCGCCAGTCCACGCAGGATGCGGCGCAGGAGCCGGGGGTGAGGGACCGGTGGGGGCGCCTCGGTTGCCGGATCTGTGTTCGGTGGATCGGTGTTTGGCGGATCCGTATCTGGTGGATCCGTATCTGGTGGATCAGGGGGCGCCGGCGGTGGTGTCTCGGCCGCCGCCGGTGCGTGGTCTGTCGCGACAGGCTCGCTGGAAACGGGTCCGGTGGGGTCCGCTGCAGCCGCCGGCGCGTCGGCCGGCAAGTCAGACGGCGCTGAACAGGATGCTGGCGTTGGTGCCGCCGAAGCCGAAACTGTTCGACAGCGCCACGTTGATCGGCCGGTCCTGCGCCGCGTTGCGCCACCCGGTCGATCACGCTGTCGCGGCTGGGTTCATGCAGATTGAGCGTCGGCGGGGCCACGCCGTCGCGCACCGCCAGGATCGAGAACACCGCCTCCACCGCGCCGGCCGCGCCGAGCAGATGCCCGGTCGCCGATTTGGTGGAAGACATCGCCAGGCCCTTGGCGTCCTCGCCGAACAGCCGCTCCACCGCCTCCAGCTCCAGATCGTCGCCGAGCGGCGTCGAGGTGCCGTGCGCGTTGACGTACTGGATGTCGCTCGGTACGGATGCCGCCGTTGCGCAGCGCCGCCTTCATGGCGCGGAACGCGCCGTCATGGCCCTCGGCCGGCGCGGTGATGTGGATATGCGTCGCCGGACATGCCGTAGCCGGCCACCTCGGCATAGATCTTCGCGCCGCGCTTGCTTGGCGTGCTCGTATTCCTCGAGCACCAGCACGCCCGGCGCCCTCGCCCATCACGAAGCCGTCGCGGTCCTTGTCCCAGGGGCGCGAGGCCCTCGGTCGGGCGGTCGTTGAAGCCGGTCGACAGCGCGCGCGAGGCGCAGAAGCCGGCGATGCCGAGTTCGCATACGGCCGCTTCCGCGCCGCCGGCCACCATGACGTCGGCATCGCCCAGCATGATCAGCCGCGCCGCATCGCCGATGGCGTGCACGCCGGTGGCGCAGGCGGTGACCACGGAATGGTTCGGGCCCTTGAAGCCGTATTTGATCGAGACATGGCCGGAGGCCAGGTTGATCAGCGCCGACGGGATGAAGAACGGCGACAGCCGCCGCGCCTTGCCCTGATGCACCTGCACCGCGGCCTCGGAGATCGTCTGCAGGCCGCCGATGCCGGAGCCGATCATCACGCCGGTGGCGCAGCGGTCTTCCTCGGTTTCGGGCACCCAGCCGGAATCCTCCACCGCCTCGGTGGCGGCGACCATCGCCAGATGGATGAAGCGATCCATCTTCTTCTGGTCCTTCACCGGGATCCATTCGGCGAGGTCGAGCCTGCCCTCCGCGCGGGTGCCCTGCGGCACCTGCCCGGCGACCTTGCAGGCCATGTCCTTGGTATCGAAGGACTGGATCGCGCTGATGCCCGAATTCGCCGTCGATCAGGCGCTTCCAGACATGTTCCACGCCAATGCCGAGCGGACAGGCGATGCCCATGCCCGTCACTACCACGCGCCGCCCATTCGGACGCGAGACTCCGGACGCTGCATCGTCGCCGACCCTGCTATGCCGAACCGCTCAGGCGGCCTTCTGCTTCTCGATGTATTCGATCGCGTCCTTCACGGTGCTGATCTTCTCGGCGGCGTCCTCGGGGATCTCGACGCTGAAGGCTTCCTCGAAGGCCATGACCAGTTCGACCGTATCCAGGCTGTCGGCGCCCAGATCGTCGATGAACGACGCCTCGGCGTCACCTTGCTCTCCTCGACGCCGAGGTGCTCCACCACGATCTTCTTAACCTTGTCGGCGATCTCGCTCATTGAATCTGCAACTCCTGCATAGGGTCCTGCGCTCTCGGACCGTGATGTCCACCCGGTGAGCCCCTGGCCGGATTTCGGCAGGGTATCCCCGTTAGGGGGGTTAGGCTTTTCCGGGAGACCCGAAGATGGTGAGAATCCGCGCCGGACGAAGCTTGGGCGCGATTAGCATGGTTCCGTCATCAGCGCCAACAGGCCGGAAACTTCTTCCCGCCGGCATCGGCAACGCCGCAACAGGGGGCGGTTTCAGAGCATCGCCATGCCGCCGTTGACGTGCAGCGTGGCGCCGGTGACCCAGCCGGCCTCGTCGGAGGCCAGATACACGACCGCGGCGGCGATGTCGGCGGGCTGGCCCAGCCGGCCCAGCGGGATCGCTCGGCAAGCTTCTGCCGCTGCGCCTCCGCCAGCGCGTCGGTCATCGCGGTCTCGACGAAGCCGGGGGCGACGACGTTCACCGTCACCGCCGCGCGAGCCGACCTCCTGCGCCAGCGCCTTGGTCATGCCCACCAGCCCGGCCTTGGCGGCGGCGTAGTTGGCCTGGCCGGCATTGCCGGTGGCGCCGACGATGCGAGGAGATGCCGATGATCCGCCCGGCGCGCCGGCGCAGCATGCCGCGCAGCGCGGCGCGGGCCAGGCGGAACGGCGCGGTCAGGTCGACGTCCAGCACGGCCTGCCAGTCCTCGTCCTTCATCCGCAGCGCCAGCATGTCGCGGGTGAAGCCGGCATTGTTGACCAGGATATGCAGCGGCCCGGCCGCCGCCTCGGCCGCGGCCACCAGCGCGTCCGGCGCGGCCGGGTCCGCAGATCGGCAGGGCAGACATGCGCCCGCTCGCCGAGTTCGCCGGCCAGCGCCTCCAGCGCGTCCACCCGTGTGCCCGACAGCACCACGACGGCCCCCTGGGCATGCAGCGCGCGGGCGATGCCGGCGCCGATGCCGCCCGAGGCGCCGGTGACCAGGGCCGTCTTGCCGTCCAGCCGGAACATGGTCGTTTCCCCGTCTTTCTTTCGCAGACCGGGCGCCGGAGCGCCCCGGTTATGGATCGTTATCGGATCGCTAAAGCGCCTTCAGCACGGCCTCGATCTCGGCCGGCGTCCCCGCCGACAGGCCGGCCGCGTCGGGCGCGATCCGCTTGACCAGGCCGGCCAGCACCTTGCCGGCGCCCAGTTCGACGAAGCTGTCCACGCCCATGCCGACCATCGCCTGCACGCTCTCGCGCCAGCGCACCGTGGCGGTCACCTGGCGGACCAGCACGTCGCGGATCGCCGCCGGATCGGTCGCCTTGGCGGCGGACACATTGGCGATCAGCGGCACCAGCGGCGCGCGCCGGCGGGGTCCGCTCGAACGCCTCGGCCATGGCGTCGGCCGCCGGCGCCATCAGCGCGCAATGGAACGGCGCGGAGACCGGCAGCAGCATCGCCCGGCGCACGCCGCGCGCCTTGGCCACCTCGATCGCGCGCTCCACCGCCTCGCGATGCGCCGGAGATCACCACCTGGCCGCCGCCATTGTCGTTGGCCGGCTCCACCACCTGGCGGATGCCGTTGGGGTGTTCCTCGGTCACGCTATCGGGCACCAGCGCGGCTTCCTCGCAGATCGCGCCGGCCTGATCGATTTCCACGCCGAGCAGGGCGGCCATCGCGCCCTCGCCGGCGCGGCACCGCCTTCTGCATCGCCTGGCCGCGCAGCCGCAGCAGCCGGGCCGCATCGGCGATGGAAAAGCTGCCGGCGGCCGCCAGGGCGCTGTATTCGCCCAGCGAATGGCCGGCGACGAGCACCGCCTTCTGCGCCAGCGAAAAGCCGCCCTCGCGTCTCCAGCACCCGCAGCACCGCCAGCGACATCGCCATCAGCGCCGGCTGGGTGTTCTCGGTCAGGGTCAGCTCTTCGGCCGGGCCCCTCGAACATCAGCTTGGACAGTTTCTGCTCAAGGACGTCGTCGACTTCCTGGAACACCTCGCGGGCGGCGGCGAACGCGGCGGCGAGGTCGCGGCCCATGCCGACGGACTGGCTGCCCTGGCCGGGAAAGATGAACGCATGCACTGGCATCAGGGGATTTCCTCGTGAGGAGGCGGAAGCATGATAGAAATCGGATGCGGTTCACGCAGTTCGGCGTGGCGCGGCGGCGTAGCTTCCAGGTAACGCCGTGTCAATGCACCGACCACAAATCCGCCACACTCCCGCGGGCTGTCGGCCGGCCTGGGCGCCGGCTTGTGCGCCGCACACCGGGCTGTTGCATATTAGGCCGATCCGTGCTTTACGCCGCGGCTTCCCTGCCGGGGAACAGGCACCGTCCCCGGCTATGCCCACCACCCCATTGGGGGGTGTGGTCCATTTCCTTCAGTTCGGAAGAAGCGGATCGCGGGCGGAGACAAGCCAGAGGGAGTACCGGATGCCGCTATACGAATGCGTGCTGATCGCACGCAATGATGTCACGCAGCAGCAGGTCGAAGCTGTCGCCGACCAGATCGCCGCCAACCTCGAGGCCGAGGCCGGCGCTGTCCTGAAGCGCGAATACTGGGGCCTGCGCGGCCTGGCCTACCGGATCAAGAAGAACCGCAAGGGCCACTACATGCTGCTCGGCCTGGACGCCAAGCCCGCCTTCATCACCGAGATGGAGCGCCAGCTGCGGCTCAATGAAGACATCCTGCGCTTCATGACCATCCGCGTCGAAGCCATCAACGCCGAAGAGCCCTCGGCGATCCTCTCGCGCAAGTCGGACGACCGGGAACGCGGCTTCCGCGGACCCAAGCCGCCTGGCCGCTTCGAGAGCGGACGCCGGCGTGACGGTTGCGACGACCGCGAGGAATTTCGCGCCCGCGATGATGCCCGCGGCGGTGACGAATTCCCGCGCGGCGGCAGAGACGATTTCCGTGGCGCCCAGCGCGACGAGTTCCGCGCGGCGATCGAGGAGTAAGAACAGATGTCAGAGACCACCGAAGCCAACCCCGCCGGCCGCCGCGCCGCCGCGGGCGCCCGCCGCCCGTTCTACCGCCGGCGCAAATCCTGCCCGTTCTCCGGCCCGAACGCGCCGAAGATCGACTACAAGGACGTGCGCCTGCTGTCGCGCTTCCTGTCCGAGCGCGGCAAGATCGTGCCGAGCCGCATCACCGCGGTCTCCGGCAAGAAGCAGCGCGAGCTCGCCAACGCCATCAAGCGCGCCCGCTTCCTGGCCCTGCTGCCCTACATCCTGGCCTGAGGGAGCACGCATCATGGCAGCCGTTGAACTGATCCTGCTCCAGCGCGTCGAGAAGCTCGGCCAGATGGGCGATCTCGTGAAGGTGAAGCCGGGCTATGCCCGCAACTTCCTGCTTGCCGCAGAAGAAGGCGATCCGCGCCAGCAAGGCCAATGTCGCGCAGTTCGACGAACAGCGCGCCCAGCTCGAGGCGCAGAACATCAAGCGCCGCGAGGAGGCCGAACGCATCGCCGAGCGCGTCGGCGGCCTGTCGGTCGTCATCATCCGCCAGGCCGGCGAATCCGGCAGCCTGTACGGCTCGGTGACGCCGCGCGACATCTCCGACGCCTGCACCGCCTCCGGCCTGACCGTCACCCGCCAGCAGGTCATCCTGCCGGCGCCGATCAAGACGCTCGGGCTGACCGAAGTGCGCGTGGTGCTGCATCCCGAGGTGTCGATCCCGGTGACGGTGAACGTCGCCCGCAGCCCCGAGGAAGCCGAAAAGCAGGTCCGCGGCGAGGCCGTTGGCCTGGCCGCCGAGGAAGACGAGGCCGAGCCGCTCGAACTGTTCGATCCGAGCGCCGAGCAGCCGGACATCTGAGGCAAGGCGAGGGGGGCGCTGCCCCCCTCGACCCCCTGCCAAAGGGCGGAGCCCTTTGGAAACCCCGGACCGGACTGGCTAAACCAGGAAGCTCCGGATCGCGTCGAGCATGGCCTCTGGCTCGTCGACGCGGATCGAATGGCTGCTGTTCTCGAAGATGCGCAGTTCCGAGTATTGGATCAGCCGGTGAATCTCCTCGGAGAATTCCGGCGGGCAGATCCAGTCATGCCGGCCGGCCAGAATCAGGCTCGGCGCGGTGATGCGTGACAGCTCGGGGCGCAAATCGAAGCCGCGCAGGAAGCCGCCGGGACCGAAGGCGCGGTTGAGCGGCTCGGGCTCGTGCAGGGTGCGCGCGCGTGCCGCCGTCGCCCCGGCCGGATCGTACCGGCGCGCATACATCGGCCCCATCACCTCGTAGTAATGCTGCAGCTCCTGGCGGGTTCGAAAGCCGCCGGCCCAGAGGATGTCGCAGACCCGTCGCTGCTCCGCCGTGCCGCGCTCGCGCACGATCTGCCGGGCGCGCTCGATGAAGCCGCCATGCGCGGCGGTGACGATCAGGACCAGATGCGAGACCGCGTCGGGGTAACGCGCGGCATGCGCCATCGCCACCATGCCGCCATAGCTGGTGCCGATGGAAACGATACGCTCCAGGCCCAGATGCCGGCGCAGCGCCTCCATGTCCTCGACATTCTCGTCCAGCGTGTATAGCGCGGGATCCCCGCGGCCGGACCGGCCCTGGCCGCGATGGTCGAAATAGACCAGCTGAAGATCGCCCGCCAGCGCCCCCATGCCCGGCTTGAAGCCGCTGTGATCGCCGCCCGGGCCGCCATGGATGATGAAGGCCGCCTTGTGTTCGCGCATCGCCGGCCCGTCCGCCACCAGCCCGGCGCCCTCGATATCGAAATAGATCCGCGTGCCCCTGATTGCCGCGTGCATCGCCCGCTCCCTTGCGTCCCTGCCGGATTATCCCGCCGCCGGCGCATTTTGGACAGGCGCGGCGGCGCTGATAAGGTGGCGTCAAAGCGAATTGGAGACGCCCATGCCATCCACGGAAATCGCCCTGCGGCCGATCGGTGCCATCGGGTTCATCGGCCTCGGGGTGATGGGGGAGCCGATGTGCGGGCACCTCGCCCGCCGCTCCGGCCTGAAGGTCATGGCGCATGACCGGCGCAACGAGCCGCTGCAGCGCGTCGCCGCCGACGGCGTGCGCGGCATGGCGCCGGTCGAGATGGCGGAGAACTGCGACCTGATCCTGCTGTCGTTGCCCGACGGCGGCGCGGTGCAGGCCGTGCTGGCCGAGATCGAGCCGCGGCTGCGGCCCGGCCAGACCGTGGTGGACACCAGCACCTCTCCGGTGGCGATGACGCGCGAGATCGGCGCCCGCCTGGCCGCGAGCGGCATCGCCTTCGCCGACGCGCCGATCGCCCGCACGCGGGAGGCGGCCTCGCGCGGGGAGCTCTCGATCATGGTCGGCGCCGAGGACGCGGTGTTCGCCCATATCCGCGCCGTGCTGGAAACCATGGGCACCGACGTCACCCTTTGCGGCCCGGTCGGTTCCGGGCAGGTCGTCAAGATCCTGAACAACATGCTGCTGTTCCAGAATGTCTGCGCCCTGGCCGAGGCGATCGCGGTGGGACGGCGCAACGGCGTGAGCCCGGAGATCCTGCTGTCCACGGTGGCGAAAGGCTCCGGCGACAGTTTCGCGCTGCGCAATCACGGCATGAAGGCGATGGTGCCGAACAACTACCCGCTGCGCGCCTTCTCCACCCGCTATGCGATGAAGGACCTGTCCTACGCGCTGGAGATGGCGACGGCGGCGGGGCTGGATCTGGAAGGGGCGGAACTGACGATGAAGCGGCTGCAGCAATCCGAGACCAACGGCTACGGCGATGAATACTTCCCTGCCGTGCGCCATCTGATCGACCCGGCATGAGCCGCTTTCCCGACGCGCTGCACTGGCGCAGCGCCTGCGTCATCGACCCCGTGCTGAAGGCCTGGGCGGGCGCCTGGTCGGTCAGCTTCGCGGTGCGCTGCGCCGATACGCTCACCGGCTTCGCCTTCGCCGGCGGCGTGATCACCGGCATGGACGGCGCGGCGCAGTTCACCCTGTCCGCGCCCGAGGCGGTCTGGGAGAAATTCCTCCAGCCGGTGCCGCCGCGCCATTACCATTCCATCTTCGCCATGCAGCGCCAGGTGGCCGAATTCGCCATCGAGGGCGACGAGCTGGCCTTCGCCCAGCATTGCCACATCGCGCGCCGGGTGCTGGAGATCGGCAAGTGGCTGGCCCTCGGCAACGCCGCGCCCGCGCCGGTATCGCAGCGCCCCGCGCTCGGCGCCTGGCCGCGTGCGGAGCTCGCCGGCGGCTATGTTTCCGTCCGCGCCGGCGGCAACGAGTACCCGCGTGTTCCATGAGCGTGCGGGGACCGGGCGGGACGTGCTGTGCCTGCACACCGCCGGCGCCGATGCGCGGCAGTTCCACCGGCTGATGGCCGAACCGCGCGTCATCGCCAACCACCGGCTGACCGCCTTCGACCTGCCCTGGCACGGACGCTCGCTGCCGCCGGCGGGCGGCATTCCCGGTTCCTGGAGCCTGAACACCGATCTGTATGTCGAGATCATCATGGGCTTCATCGCCGCCGCCGGGCTGGAGCGGCCGATCGTGATCGGCGCGTCGATGTCCGGCGAGATCTGCCTGGAGCTTGGCTACCGCCATCCGGAGGCGTTTTCCGCCATCATCGCCTGCGAGGCGAGCGAGCGCATCCTCGGCCGCAAGACGCCCTATGCCTTCGACCCCCGGGTCAACCAGGCCTGTTTCATTCCGGAATGGATCCTCGGCCTGATGGCGCCGCAGAGCCCGGCCGAGCCGGCGCAGGATGTCGCCTGGGGCTACGCCCAGGGCGGTCCGCATGTGTTCGCCGGCGACATCGATTTCTACGCCGGCGACTGGGACGCGCGCGAGCGGGTCGGCCGCATCGACACCAATATCTGTCCGCTGTTCATGCTGACCGGCGAGTACGACTATTCCTGTACCACCGAAATGTCGCAGGCCACGGCAGCGAAGATCCCCGGCGTGCGCTTCCAGGCGATGGAAGGCATGGGGCATTTCCCGTTCGCCGAAAACCCAAAGCTGTTCGCCGACTATCTGGTGCCGATCCTGGCGCAGCTGCCGCCAGCTTCGCTCAGTCCTGCATGAAGGCGTTCAGCTCCGGCGTCGCCAGGGTGGTTTCAAGATAGCCGAACTCCCCGCTTTCCTTCACCTGGCGCGCGGCGTCGACCAGCCCCGACATCGCCGCGCGGTACAGCGATGTCGCCAGGCTGATGCGCCGCACGCCGGCGGCGGCCAGCTCCGCCTTGGTGAACGACTTGCCGCGAATGCCCGCCATGAAATTCACCGGCCGGGACACGGCGGCGCAGACTGCCTTCACCGCGGCGAGATCCGGCAGCCCCGGCGCCATCAGCACGTCGGCGCCGGCATTCGCGAAGGCCTGCAGGCGGCGGATGGTATCGTCCAGGTTCGGGTTGCCGCGCAGGAAATTCTCCGCCCGCGCGGTCAGCGTGAACGCGAAGCCGACCGACCGCGCCGCTTCCGCCGCCGCGGCGACGCGTTCCACCGCCTGGGTGAAATCGTAGAGCGGGCGGTCCTTCTCGCCGGTGGCGTCCTCGATCGAGCAGCCGACCAGGCCGGTGCCGGCCGCGAGGCGCACGGTCTCGGCGGCGAACTCCGGCTGGTGGCCGAAGCCGTTCTCCAGATCGGCGGATACGGGGATATCGACCGCGCCGGCGATGGCGCGCGCATGCGCCAGCGCCTCGTCCCGGCTCACCCGCCCGTCGCGCCGGCCGAGCGTGCCGGCGAACGCGCCGCTGGACGTCGCCAGCGCCTGGTAGCCGAGCCCGGCCAGGATGCGCGCGGAGCCGATGTCCCAGGGATTGGCGATCACGAAGGCGCCCGGCCCCTGGTGCAGGGCGCGGAATTTTTCGGCTTTGTCGCTCTGGCTGATCGTCATCTGTCGCCTCCTCGCACTGGATCCTGTTGTCGTTGCGCCTGTCGTCGGAATCGAGGCAGCCGATAGCGAATAGCCTCAGGCCAGGCGCGAAAGGAATTCCCCGACCGCGCTGATAAAGCCGAGCGTGTTCTGCCCATGCACGTTGTGGCCGGCATTGGGAACCACCGCCAGTTCGCCGTCCGGCAGCGCGTCGCGGAACCGCTCCGCCGCTTCCGCCGTCAGGATGTTGGAGTCGGCGCCGCGCACCACCAGAACCGGCAGCTCGAACGCCGTCACATCCTCCAGCGTCACGTTGTCGCGCGTGCCGCCGCCATGCAGCAGCCCCAGGCGGCGCGGCGTGGAATCGCATTTGCTGACGAACTTGCCGTCGGCGCGCTGCAGCATGTTGTATTTCACTGTGCGCTCGATGTGCTCGCGCGGGCGGTACGGATCGTATTTCCGTACGTTCGCAACGAAATGCTCGAGATCGTCGAACTCCTGGTTGGTGCGCACGAAACCGGCGATGGCCTTGCGTCCCTCGTCGGAGATCTCCGGGCCGATATCGACCACCACCAGAGCCCGCAGCCGGGACGGGTCTTCCTTGGTCAGCAGCAGGGCGTTCCGCCCGCCCATCGAATGGCCCATCAGGATCGGCCGCTCCAGGCCCAGCGCATCCAGGAAGGCGCCGGCATCCAGTGCCATCGTGTGGTTGGAGTAGTTGACGTCGCGCGACCATTCGCTGTCGCCATGGCCGCGCTGGTCCAGCGCCAGCACCCGGTAGTCCTGCGCCAGATGCAGGCTGACGAGGTCCCAGGAATGCGCCGATTGATGGCCGCCATGCAGCAGCACGATCGGCGGCGCGTCCGGATGGCCCCATTCCAGGAAGTGGAACCGCTGCTGGCGCAGCACGATGTTGCAGGACCGGTACGGCACGTCCGGCGCATGCGGAATGGCCAGGTCGCCGGCGCTGGTCAGCAGGCTGCGGAATTCGTCGGTCTGCGTCATGTCCAGCGGCTGGGTGCTCTGGGCAAATGTATTCAGGTACATTCTCGGCCTTCTTGGTTGGGTCCCGCTCGAACTCAGGCGCTGCAGGCGGCTCCGCCGAGCACGCAGAACCTGGCGCAGTGCGGATGGTTCAGCTTCACGTCTCCCGCCGCGTCGCGCAAGGTGGCGCCGAGTTCGAACGCGGGATCGTACGGCAGCAGCGTGCAGGCAACCACCGCCGGGGAAGCGGCGCCCTTGCGCCGGACCACCATCCGGGAGGACGCGCACATCACATCCGCCGGCGATTTATGCAGGATGCCCCAGCACGCCTCGGTGATCTCCGGCACGTCCCGGGTGGCGTCCATTTCCGGAAACAATGTCAGCGCCACCGGATCATTGGCATCGATCGCCACGCCCAGCTCCTCGAACAGCCGGGCATAGCCCGCCCGCAATTCCTCCTCAGGCTCCTCGGTGAAGTGGCGCCCGGCCACATGGACACGGAACTCCTGCTGCGCCAGCCAGCGCAGCCCTTCGATGGTGGGCGTCCAGCTGCGCGCGCCGCGCTCCTGCTCGTGCACAGCGCGGTCGTAATGATCGACGGACACCCGGATCGTCAGCGCCGGGCCGAAGCGGCGCAGCGCCAGCAGCCGCTCGCGCAGCTTGCGCATGGGCTTCATCGCATTGGTCAGCACCAGCGCCTCGAAACCCCGTTCCAGCGCCAGTTCCAGCATCTCCGGCAATTCGGGGTTCATGAACGGCTCCCCGCCGGTGAAGCCGATCATCCGCGTGCCCAGCCGCTCGCGCGCGATCTCGTCCAGATAGGCCCGCACGTCATCCAGGCTCAGATAGGCCAGCCGGTCGTTGCGCGGCGAGGATTCGATGTAGCAGTTCCGGCAGGTGAGGTTGCACAGCGTGCCGGTGTTGAACCACAGCGTCTGCAGCCGGCCGAGCGCCACCGAGGCCCGCCGCTCCCCGTTCGCCGTCAGGACGGGGTCGCGAAACTTGCGCGCATCCAGGCGCGGAAGCTGGTGGATCGCATCGAACACGGCGGTTCTCCCCGCTCATCGCTGGCCGGCACGGCCCGTCGCGCGCCAGCCTAACCCGGCCGCGGTGCCGCTCCTACACCCGCGCTGAAGAATCGCTATTGCGACGCATTCTCAATTGGGCGCAGAATGGGCTCCCATCATGGAGGCCAGCACATGGGTCGTTCTTTCCTGCCCGCCGACGAAAATCCCGCCACCGCGTCCATCCTGTCGTATCCGCAGCGCGCGGCCGGGCTGGACCGCTCCGAATGCGTGCTGCTGATCGCCATCCGCTGGTGGGTTGCCACCTTCCGCCAGGGCGAGGACCCGATGCCGCGCTTGCACCAGGGGCTGGAAATCGCCGGCGCGCGCGAAGCGGCGCAGTCGGTGGATGCGCTGATGGGCACTGTGGCCCGCACCGCGCGGCGCCCGATCGACATCCACGGCCCGCGCTGTCCCGGCCTGTTCGCCGACGAGCAGCAACTCCTGCATGCCGCCAGCCTGACCCAGGCGGGGGAGAGTGCGCTGGCCGAACGCAGCCTGTGCCGGGCGCTGCTCTCGTCGCAGGGTGCGGCCTATGCGCTCGGCCCGCTGGAGGGGCTGAGTGCCGCCTTCACCGATGCACGGCTGTTCCTCCGCCGCCGGCGCCTGCCCGCCGACGATCTGTCCGGGTCCGGCATGACGCAGGCCTGGATGTCCGCCGTCCCCGGCGAAACGCTCCACTGACCGCCGGCAAGGGAGTTTTCCGATGGAACGACATTTCTCGGTCGGCGTCACCACGCTGGTGGCGCTGATGGCGGCGCACCGCGCCGCCATGGAGCACTCCCGCCAGCGCCCGCCGGCGCTCGATCAGCAGGAGATCGACCGCATCGAGATCGATCTCGTCGAGAAGGGCCTGCGCCCCGCGGCCGGGCCGCGGGCTACGACCCCCGGATCACCGCGTTGTCCTGCCCCAGCACGGGCGCCGCGCGGGTCATTGCCGGACGCTCGCCATCGAAGGACATCGGAAACCCGACCAGCGGCAGCGAAAACCCCGGCGGCGGCTGAATGATGTCCAGCGCCGCCACCTGCGCGTCCACCAGCAGGTTGCTCATGTCGTTGATCGGCGCGGCCGGGATGCCCAGGGCCTCCATCCGCTCCAGCCAATGCGCCGAGGATTGCGTGCGCATGATGTCGCCGATCCAGCCCAGGATCAGGTCGCGATGGGCCACGCGGTCGGCATTGGTGGTGAAGCGCGGATCGGTGGCCCATTCGGGGTGGCCCAGTTCCGTCACCAGCTTGGCGAACAGCCGGTCATTGGCCGCCGCGACCACCAGCTCCCGGTCCGCGGTCGGCAGCGCGCCGAACACCACCACCTTGGGGTTGCCGCTGCGGTCACGCACCGGCATCTTCCGGGTTTCCGCGAAGCCGGCGAAATGCACGCTCATCCAGCCGAGCGCGGTCTCCAGCAGCGACGTGTCCACGATGCCGCCTTTGCCCGTCACCGTGCGCCGGAACAGCGCCGCCACGGTGCCGAGCGCCGCCCACAGCCCGGTGCCGAGGTCCAGCACCTGCCAGCCGACCCGCGACGGCGGGCCTTCCGGCGCGCCGTTCAGGCTGAACATGCCGGAAAACGCCTGGATCATCGGCTCGTAGCCCGGGTTCAGTCGCATCGGCCCCTTGGCGCCGAGCGCCCAGAGCGAGGTGTAGACCAGCCGCGGATTGGCCGCGCACAGCGCCTCCCCGCCCAGCCCCAGCTCCTCCAGCGAGCCCGGGCGCATGTTCTGCACCACCGCGTCGCTGTCGGCGATGCGCGCCTTCAGCCAGGCCATGTCCTCGGCGTTCTTCAAATCCAGGGTGATGCTCTGCTTGTTCTGGTTCACCGCGTGGAACGTGGTCGCCATGCCGTGATGGAACGGCGGACCCCAGCCGCGCGCGTCGTCCCCGGTGCCGGGGCGCTCGATCTTCAGCACCTCCGCGCCCATCGTGCCCAGGATCTGTCCGGCGAACGGCCCGGCCAGGTTCTGCGCGATTTCGACGATCTTGATACCCTGTAGTGGCAGCATTGCGTTCCTCCGATGGGGCGCCAGTTCGTCCCGGCCCCGAACTGCGCCCCGAACTGCACAGAATTGGAAATGCGCACAAGCGGTTGCCGGCGTGATTCCGGCTGGTATGCTCCGCCCGCCTGCCGGGAGGATTGCCAGACATGAACGCCTTCACCTTTGCACCACCGCCCCCTTCGCCTGAAGCCGAGGCATTGCGGGCGGAGATCCGCGACTTCCTGGCCGCGGAGATGCCGCGCTACAGCCCGCGGGAACGGGCCGAAAGCTGGAACGGCCATTCCCCGGAATTCTCCCGCAAGATGGGCGAGCGCGGCTGGATCGGCATGTCCTGGTCGAAGCAATATGGCGGGCATGAGCGCAGCGCGCTGGAACGCTACGTGGTGCTGGAGGAGATGCTGGCCGCCGGCGCGCCGGTCTCCGCCCATTGGATCGCCGACCGCCAGTCCGGCCCGCTGATCTTCCGCAAGGGCACCGAGGAGCAGAAGCGCGAGATCCTGCCGAAGATCGCCGCCGGCGAGGCGTTCTTCTGCATCGGCATGAGCGAGCCCGATACCGGCTCCGACCTCGCCTCCGTGCGCACCCGCGCCTCGGCCGTGCAGGGCGGCTATCTGGTGAACGGCACCAAGGTCTGGACCTCGTTCGCGCACAAGTCGCACTACATGATCCTGTTCTGCCGCACCGGCGCGCCCGATGCCGCGGACCGGCACGGCGGCGTCAGCCAGTTCGTGGTGGATCTGCGCAACACGCCGAACATCAAGATCAGCCCGATCTACGCCCATACCGGCGAGCATCATTTCAACGAGGTGGTGTTCAGCGATACCTTCCTGCCGCAATCGGCGCTGCTCGGCCGCGAAGGCGACGGCTGGAACCAGGTCACCAGCGAGCTGGCGCTGGAGCGCAGTGGACCGGAGCGCTTCCTGTCCTCCTTCACCCTGGTGGTCGAGCTCATCCGCGCGCTCGGCGCCGAACCCCACTCCGCAGGCGGAGATCGCGATCGGCCGGCTGTCCGCGCATATGATGACCCTGCGCCGCCTGTCGCGCTCGGTCGCCGGCATGCTGCAGGCCGGCGGCAATCCGGCCACCCAGGCCGCGCTGGTGAAAGACCTCGGCGCCGTGCTGGAACAGGAGATCCCCGAGATCGCCCGGCTGCTGATCGAGGCCGAACCGGAGGCCGAATCGACCCGCAGCTACCTCGCCGTGCTGTCCTACGTGATGATGCATGCGCCGTCCTTCAGCCTGCGCGGCGGCACGCGGGAGATCCTGCGCGGCATCATCGCCCGCGGCCTCGGGCTCCGGTAAGAACCGCTTTTCTCCCCTTCAAAAGACTTCTCCAGGAGACGACCATGACGGACAAGGTGCTGTACGCACAGGATGGCGCGATCGTGACGATCACGCTGAACATGCCGGAATCGCGCAACCCGCTGACCGATACCGACGTGGTGGACGCCATCGTCGAGTACCCTGGACCGGATGAACGCCGACGGCTCCGTGCGCGTCGGCATCCTCACCGGCGCCGGCAGCGCGTTCAGCTCCGGCGGCAACGTCAAGCGCATGCACGAGGAAGCCGAGCGCCGCGCCAAGGCGCCGGTGCTGACGCCGAAATACTACAAATTCGGCATCCAGCGCATTCCGATGGCGTTCGAGCGGCTGGACGTGCCGATGATCGCCGCCGTCAACGGCGCCGCGATCGGCGCCGGGCTCGACCTCACCACCATGTGCGACCTGCGCATCGCCGCGGAGAGCGCCCGCTTCGCCGAAAGCTTCGTCAAGGTCGGCATCGTGCCCGGCGACGGCGGCGCCTGGCTGCTGCCGCGCGTGGTCGGCTACTCCAAGGCCTGCGAGATGGCCTTCACCGGCGACATGCTGGACGCGCAGGAAGCCCTGGCCTGCGGCCTGGTGTCGCGCGTCGTGCCCGACGCCGAGCTGATGGCCGAGGCGCGCAAGCTCGCCACCCGCATCGCCGCCAATCCGCCGCATGCCGTGCGCATGGCCAAGCGCCTGCTGATGGAAGGCCGCCACACGCGGCTCGACACGCTGCTGGAAATGTCCGCCACCATGCAGGCGCTGGCGCACACCACCGCCGACCATCGCGAGGCCGCGCAGGCCTTCCTGGAAAAGCGCCGTCCCACCTTCACCGGCGAGTAACGGGGCAGGCGGGGGGCGAGGCTCTTCCCCAGCGGGGCTCTTCCCCAGCGGCGCCGGGCAGGCCACATTCACGCCATGAACTTCCGATCGCTCTACGACCATGGCTTCGCCCGCGTCGCCGCCTGCACCACGCGAACGCATCTCGCCGATCCCGCGCGCAATGCCGAAGCGGTGCTCGCCATGGCGCGCGACTGCGACGCCGCTGGCGTGGCGCTGGCGGTTTTCCCCGAGCTGACGCTGTCCGGCTATTCCATCGAGGACCTGCTGCTGCAGGACACGCTGCTGGATGCGGCGGAGCAGGCGATCGCCACGGTGCTGGCCGGCTCCGCTGGCCTGGCCCCGGTGCTGGTGATCGGCGCGCCGCTGCGCCATGCCGGGCGGGTCTACAACACGGCGCTGGTCATCCATCGTGGCCGCCTGCTGGGCGTGGTGCCGAAATCCTATTTGCCGACCTACCGGGAATTCTACGAGCGCCGGCAGATTGCCGCCGGCGATGTGCTGCGCGGCGAGATCACCGTTGCCGGCGCCACCGCGCCCATCGGCAACGATCTGCTGTTCGCCGCCGAGGATTTTTCCGGTTTTGTCCTGCATGTGGAGATCTGCGAGGATTTCTGGGTGCCGATCCCGCCCAGCGCCGAGGCCGCTTTGGCCGGCGCCACGGTGCTGGCCAATCTCTCGGGCAGCCCGATCACCATCGGGCGCGCCGAAAGCCGCCGGCTGCTGGCGCAGTCCGCCTCTGCCCGCTGCCTGGCCGCCTATGTCTACGCCGCCGCCGGCACCGGGGAGAGCACCACGGACGTCGCCTGGGACGGCCAGGTGATGATCTTCGAAAACGGCGCCGAGCTGGCCGAGGCGGAACGTTTCCCCGCCGATGCGCAAAAGGTGGTGGCCGATATCGACCTCGACCTGCTGCGCCAGGAACGCATGCGCATGGGCACGTTCGACGACAACCGCCGCACCCATGCCGCCCGCACCGACGCGTTCCGCCGCATCGCCTTCCGGCTCGATCCGCCGCACGAGACGGATCTCGGCCTGCTGCGCCGGGTCGAGCGCTTCCCCTTTGTGCCGTCCGATCCGGCCCGGCTCGAGCAGGATTGCTACGAGGGCTACAACATCCAGGTCGCCGGCCTGGTGCAGCGGCTGCGCGCCATCGGCGTCAAGCGGGTGGTGATCGGCATCTCCGGCGGCCTCGATTCGACCCATGCGCTGATCGTCGCGGCCAACGCGATGGATTTGCTCGGCCTGCCACGGGCGAACATCCTTGCCTTCACCCTGCCGGGCTTCGCCACCAGCGAGCATACCAAGGGCAATGCCTGGCGGCTCATGCAAAGCCTGGGCACCACCGCGCGCGAGCTCGATATCCGCCCCGCCGCGCGGCAGATGCTGGGCGACATGGAGCATCCGTTCGCGCGCGGCGAGCCGGCCTATGACATCACGTTCGAGAACGTGCAGGCCGGGCTGCGCACGGATTACCTGTTCCGCCTGGCCAACCAGCACGACGCCATCGTGCTCGGCACCGGCGATCTGTCGGAGCTGGCGCTGGGCTGGTGCACCTATGGCGTCGGCGACCACATGTCGCATTACAACGTCAATGCCGGCGTGCCGAAGACGCTGATCCAGCATCTGATCCGCTGGGTGGTCCGCACCGGGCAGTTCGGCGAAGAGGTGGGCGAGACGCTGACCGCGATCCTGGCCACCGAGATCTCGCCGGAGCTGGTGCCGGCCGGGGACGGGGAGGCGCCGCAGAGCACGGAGGCCAAGGTCGGCCCCTACGCGCTGCAGGACTTCAATTTATTCTATACGCTGCGTTATGGGTTCCGGCCTTCGAAGGTCGCCTTCCTGGCCTGGCGTGCCTGGTCGGATGTCGCGTCGGGCGCCTGGCCGCCGCATTTTCCCGAGGATCGTCGCGGCGAATTCACCCTGGCGGAAATTCGCCACTGGCTGGAGGTGTTTCTGCGCCGCTTCTTCGCGTTCAGCCAGTTCAAGCGCTCGGCACTGCCGAACGGGCCGAAAGTGTCGGCCGGCGGTGCGCTGTCGCCGCGCGGCGACTGGCGCGCGCCGTCCGACGGCAACGCCGCCGCCTGGCTGGCGGAGCTGGCCCGGAACGTGCCGGAAGCCTGACGCTGACGGGGTGCCGAGGGCAGCTGGAAGCAAGCAAGCCCGGGCTTTGCCCGGACCCACCAAAGGGCAGTCGCCCTTTGGAAACCCTTTACCAATAGATGAGGTCCAGGGGCTCGGCCCCTGGCGGGTTCGGGCGGCGCCCGATCTTCCTGGGCGGCAGCTAGAAGACCAGCCGCGCACCCACCAACGTGAGCACCGCCGCCAGCAGCATGCGCAGCACCGCGTCCGGCATCCGCAGGGACAGATAGCTGCCCAGGATGATGCCCGGCACCGAGCCGAGCAGCAGCGAGACCAGCAGCGGCCCGTCCACCGAACCCAGCATCAGATGCCCCATGCCCGCGATCAGGGTCAGCGGCACGGCATGCGCGATGTCGGAGCCGACGATCCTGGCCGTTGGCAGGCGCGGATAGAGCAGCAGCAGCGCGGTGACGCCGAGCGCCCCTGCGCCGATCGAGGACAGGGTGACCAGCACCCCGAGCACGACGCCGGTCGCCACCGTCAGCAGAGCCGTCCGGCGCGGCGGGAGATGCGGCGCCAACCGCCCGGCGAACACGATGACGTGCGCACGGAACACCAGCGACACCGCGGTCAGCAGCAGCACCACGCCGAGGACGGCGGAGATGTTCCGGCTGGCCTCGGCCGAGGTCAGGTCGAACCGGGAAATGACGGCGACCGTCAGCGCCGTCGCCGGGACGCTGCCGCAGGCGAGGCGTCCGGTGACCCGCCAGTCCACCGTCCGGTTCAGCCCATGCACCAGCGTGCCGACGCTCTTGGTCAGGCAGGCATAGAGCAGATCGGTGCCGACGGCGGTCGCCGGGTGGATGTGGAACAGCAGCACCAGCAGCGGCGTCATCAGCGACCCGCCGCCGACGCCGGTCTGCCCGACCAGCAGCCCCACCAGGAAGCCGGACAGCGAATAGAGCGGGTTCACGGAGCTGAGCAGGCTCACGCCGGCACGTCCGCGCCGGTGCCGGCATCGGCGGTCGGGATGGCCTGGGACGCGCCGACGCGCCGGCGGTGCGAGTGGCAGACAGGGTCCATCATGCGCGGCACGATACAGCCGAACCCGCCGGGCCGGCCACTTCTTTGCATGGGTCGGGGGCGGCTCCCCCGCGGTCAGAACTTCAGCCGGTCCAGTCCGTAAAAGGCCGCCACCTCGGCCACGCGTTCCCTGGATTTCACGCCGTTGAACCAGCCATGGCGGCTATGGGCGATGCCGGTGGCGCGCCGCAGATCCACCATCATCTCCGCCATCTTCATCGTCGCCGTCAGGCCGTCCAGCACCGGCACGTCGTCCACCCGGTTCACGCCGTTGATCGCGAGCAATACGTTCAGCGGCACCTCGCCGGGAATGATCACGTCCACCCCGTCCTCGCGGATCATCCGCCTGGCGGCCTCGGTGAATTTGTCGATCAGCGGCGCCGGATCGGTGTAGCCGGCCAGCATTTCATTGAACGTGAGGCCGGATGGCCGGATGGAGCCGCATTTCTCGGCGAAGCCGTAGGCGCGGATCTGCTCGGCGTAGAGCGGCATCATGCGGTCGATGAACAGCATCAGGCCGAAGCGCTGGCCGAACATGGTTGCCAGGTGAAAGCAGGTCTCGCCGAAGCCGATCACCGGAATGTCCAGCACCGAGCGGATTTCGCGCAGCATCGGGTTCGGCATGGTGCACATCGCATAGGCGTCGAACCCGTCCCGCTCGGCGGTGCGTCCCGCTTCCACCCATTGCAGCCCGTGCATCATATAGAGGAAGCCGTAGCCGATATCGTCGCCGGGGTAGTTGCCGGGATAGGTCCCCTCGACTTGGCCGTGGAACACCACCTCGGTATCCGGGCGCAGGGTGCGGGCCAGGTGCGATTTCATCGCCTCGGCATAGGCGGGCAGGTCCTGCAAAACCGTAAAACTCTGATGCCAGATGCGCATGATACGGTTCCTTTGCAGGCGCGGCTCAGAACCAGCTCCAGAGATCCTCATGCGCGGCCAGTTCCGCCGCGCGGCCGTCGAAGATCAGCCGTCCGGTCTTCAGCACGATCGCGCGCTGCACCAGCTTCAGCGTGGCGGCGACGTTCTGCTCCACCATGACGATCGCCGCCCCGGTGGTGCGGTTGATCTCCAGCAGGCTGCGGAACATCCCCTGCACGATCACCGGCGCCAGCCCCGTGGTGGGTTCGTCGAGCAGCAAAATACTTGGCTGCGTCATCATCGCCATGCCCATGGCCAGCATCTGCTGCTGCCCGCCCGACAGCGAGCCGGCGAGCTGCGGCCGGCGTTCGCGCAGGATCGGGAACAGCCGGTAGACCTCGGTGATGAAGGCGGGATCGTGCAGCAGCCCGGCGATCGCCAGGTTCCGCTCCACGCTGAGGTCGCGGAACACGTTGTGGCCCTGCGGCACGAAGCCGATGCCGAGCCGCGCATTGCGATAGACCGCGCCCGGCACCACGGGCGAGCCGTTGTAGCGCACCGAGCCGTCGGTATCGGTCACGTCGCCCATGCCGCAGCGCAGCAGCGTCGTCTTGCCGGCGCCGTTATGGCCGAACACCGCCACCATCTCCCTGGGCGCGACCGAGAACGAGATGTCGTGCAGCGCTCGGAAGCCGGCGAAGCGGGCGCTGAGATTGCGGAATTCCAGCATCAGGTTTCCTCCGCCGTGCCGAAATAGAGCTCCGTCAGCTCGCGCGAATGCGTGAGCTCGTCCACCGTGCCGCGCTGCAGGATCCTGCCTTGGGCCATGAACACCGCCGTCGTGCACAGATCCTTGATGAAGCCGACATTGTGCTCCACCACGCAGACCGCGCGCCCGGCGGCGGCCTCGTCGTGCACCACGCGCTGCATGGTCTCGTAGTTCGATCCCTCGACCCCGGCCATCGGTTCGTCCAGCAGCAGCAGCCGCCCGTCATTCATCAGCGCGCGGGCGAGGCCGATCAGCTTCTGCTGGCCGAACGGCAGATCGACGACGATGGACTCCGCGGTCTGCGCCAGACCCATGCGCTCGAGGATGCCGAGCGCCTGGTCGCGGGCCTCGGCCTCCGCCCGGCGCACCCGGCCCAGCCCGAGCACGCTGCCGAACAGCGATTCCCCGGGATAGTCGCGCGGGCCCATCAGCAGGTTCTCCAGCACCGTCATGGTGCGGAACAGCCGCATGTGCTGCCAGGTCCGCGCCACTCCCGCACGCGCGCGCAGATGCAGCGACAGCCCGGCGATGTCGCGGCCCTGCAGCCGGATCTGGCCGGAATCGGGCTCCACCACGCCGGAGATCAGGTTGAACAGCGAGGTCTTGCCCGCACCGTTCGGCCCGATCAGGCCGAGGATCTCGCCCGGCGCGATGGCGAGGTCCACGTGGTCGGCGACGACGATGCCGCCGAACGCCTTGCAGAGATCCTGGATCCGCAGCACCGGTTCCATCAATGCGCCGCCCCCTGGCCAGCATGCCCCACCAGCCCGCCCGGGCGGAGGAACAGGAACAGGATCACCAGCACGGTGAAGATCAGGCCCTGAACGGTGCCGACCATCGAGTTCGGCAGCTGCAGGAAATTGATCGCCTGCGGCAGCGCCACCAGCACCAGCGCGCCGACGATCGGGCCCATCGTCGTGCCGATGCCGCCCAGCACCACCATGGTGAGGATCTGCGCCGACTGCGCCACCTGGAACTGCTCGGGGCTGATATACTGGAAGTAATAGGCATAAAGCCCGCCGGCGAGACCGGCGGCGCCGCAGCCGAGCGCGAAGATCAGGATCTTGATGGAGATCAGCCCGCGGCCCAGCGCCGCGCAGGCCAGTTCGTCATCGCGCATCGCCCGCACGGCGCGGCCGAACGGGCCGTGCATCGTGCGCCAGATCGCCCACACCGTGGCCGCCGCCGCGAGGACGCAGATCGCCACGTAGATCGTGCCCCGGCCGGGGCCGACGAAGGTGTTCGGGATCGCCGACAGTCCGGCCGGGCCGCCGGTGAACTCCAGGTTGTTGATCAGCTGCAGCAGGCCGAGCTGGAAGCCCAGGCTGGCGATCAGCAGGTAGTCGCCGGATATGCGCAAGGTGGTGACCGCCAGAACCACCGACGCCAGCACCGCGGCGGCGATGCCGGCCAGGATGCACACCACCATCGGCAGCCCGGCATGGATGCCGAGCAGCGCCGAGGTATAGGCGCCGAGCGCGAAGAAGATCGGATGCGCGACCGTGTTCAGTCCGCCATAGCCGATGATCAGGTTGTAGCTGGAGGCGAGCATGATGAACAAGGCGATCAGGATCACCGTTCCGGCGAGATATTCCATGCGTGATCAGCCTTTCGCGGTGCTGGGGGCCGCGACCGGCGGCGCGGCGGCAGGTGCCTGCACGCGGCGCAGCCGCCAGCCGGGGATGCCGCGCGGGAACAGGATCAGCGCGCCGAACAGCACGCCGTACAGCAGCATCGCCTGCCATTTCGACGGGATCGCCAGGATGGAGAAGCTTTGCAGCAGACCGAGGAACACCGCCGCCGCCCCGGCGGCGAACACCCGGCCGAGCCCGCCGAGCAGGGTGCCGATCACCGAGGTCAGCACCAGCACCAGCGGCACGTCCGGCGTCACGCCGGCGCGGGTGCCATAGAGAAAGATCCCCACGGTCAGGAATACCGCCGCGATCGCGCCGGACAGCACATAGGCTCGCTTCGCCGAGATGCCGTAGATCTCCGCCAGCTTTGCGTTGTCGGCCACCGCGATCATGAACTGACCGTCGCGGGTGAAACGCAGGAAGCTCCACAGCGCCGCCGACAGCAGGATGGTTGTCGCCACCGCCTGGATGTCCCAGTCGCTGACCGCGATGCCGCCGAGGATGCGCACCGGGGACATGACGCTCGGGAAGATCGTCTCCGGCTCGGTGCCGAACAGGAAGGTCAGCACGTAGGCGGCGAACTGGGAGAATACCAGCGTGAAGATGAAGAACGTCAGCCCGCCGGAATTGCGCCCCCGCAGCACCGAGATCGCGCCGGCCTCCAGCGCCACGGCGGCGGCCACGGTCACCAGCAGGCCGGTGCCGAGCCCGGCCCAGGCGGGCCATGCCAGCCTGTTCACGGTGAAGAACATGGTGAAGAAAGCGATGCCCATCAGCCCGGCCTGGGCGAAGTTCCACAGCTTCTCCACCTTCAGCGTCAGCGCGAAGGCGATCGTCAGCAGCACGAAGTAGGACGACATGGCGATGCCGGTCCACAGGATCTGCAGCAGAATCGTGGTATCGATCATCGGTGGGGTTCCGGCCGCTGCTGGCTTAGCTCGCGGTTTCCAGCAGTTCGAACTTGTTGTTCTTCACGACATACAGATAGACCGGCTTCTTCACTCGGTGGTCGTCGGTGACCACCAGCTTGCCGGTCATCGGCAGGTCGAATTCGCGGATCGCCAGCAGCGCCTTGACGCAGTTCTCACCGGTCATGGCCATGCCCTTCTTGTCCATGTAGCCATAGACCTCGGCGACGAAGATCGTCGTGTCCCAGGCGTATTGCAGATAGGGCAGCCCGTTCGGCGCGCGGCCCACCTGCTTCCACAGTTCCAGAAGCTTGGCCACGTTCGGGTTGTTGGCCGAGGTCGGCGCCAGCGAGGTCACGATCAGCCCCTCCGCCGCCGTGCCGAGTTGGGCCAGGATTTTGGGGTTGTAGCCGACCGAATAGGTCGTGACCTGCTGCGTCATGCCGAGCTGGCGCATCTGCGCGACCACCTGGGTCAATTCCGCCAGCGAATGCATGTGCACCATGTCCGGGTTGGCCACGCGCAGCTTCAGCAGCAGCCCGGTGAAATCGGTCGCCTTCGGATCGTAGGCCTCGAACGCGACGACCTCGCCGCCGGCCTTGGTGAAGGTGTCGCGGAACAGCTTGGCGCCGCCGATGCCGGTGTCGTTGTTGATGTACAGCACTGCGGCGCGGCGCTTGCCGAGCTTGCCGTAGGCGAAATTCGCCAGCGCCGTCACGTCCACGTCGGCGAGCGGGAAGGTGGAGTAGGTGTAGTCGCCGAGATTGGCGATATCGGGCGAATTGGCGCCCATGTTGATCTGTACCACCTGGCCGCGGTTCATCACCGGCCCCAGCGCCTTCACCACCGAGCTCCAGGCCGTGACGATCAGCGGCACCTTGTCCACATCGATCAGTTTCTGGGCCGCGGGAATGGCCAGTTCCGGCTTGGCCTGGGTGTCCAGCACGATCATTTCCAGCGGATGGCCGTTCACCCCGCCGCGGTCGTTGACGTCCTTGACCGCCATCTCGAAGGTCTTGACGAAATCGAGCCCGTAGCCGGCCTCGAGCCCGGTGGTCGGCATCAGGCAGCCGAATTTGAACGGCTCCTTGCCCTCTGCCCGCGCGCGTCCCGCCAGCAAGCCGGCGGCGGACAACGCGAGCGCCGAACGGCGGCCGATTCCTGAAGCCAGTACGCGTGCAGTCATGGCGTGCGCCCCTCCCGTGCCGGCCCGTCATTCGCGGCCTGTTCAGCCTGTCCGGTCCGTGTGTTGGTTTGTTGTGGGGGGATGGTGCAGAGCGTTCCGCGCAGCGTCAAGGCCGCCCCGGCGGCTCCTCCGGCTCTTTGCCCTGACGCCGGGCGCGCGCTGGCGTCGGTCGTTACGGGGCGGGCACGACGCGGTAGTACATGCCGTTGGCGCCGTAATAGGGGCTGAACCAGGTGGGGCCGCAGCGGTAATAAGCCGCGCCGCCGACCGGGTAATAGCCGCAGCCGGCCGGCAACGCGGGGTAGATATCGCTCATGACATAAACAGGCGTCGCGGCGGCGGCCCCAGCGGCCGCCCCGGCGGCATAGGCATTGGCGCTGGCGGCGCTGGCCGAGGCGGCGCCGATGGCGGCGCCCGCCGCGAGCCCGACGGCGCCGGCGGCCACCGCGCCGCCCGCATTCCAGCCGCCGCAATTGTAGCAGCCGGTGCTGTAGTTGTTCACGACGGTCGGCGGATGGTAGCCGCCGTAATAACTGCCGTGATAGGCGGTGGCGCCATTGGCTCCGGTCGCGTGCCAGTTGCCCTCGCCGCCCGAGGCGGTGCCGCCGCTGGCGCCGCTGGCATGCCAGGACCCTTCGCCGCCCGAGGCCGTGCCGCCGCGGGCGCCGTTCGCGCTCCAGGAACCGCCGCCGCCGGACGCGGTGCCGCCATAGCGGCCCTCATGGGCCCAGCTGCCGTCGCCGCCCACGGTGCGGCCGCCGGCGTAGTTGGCATGGAACCAGGCGTCGGCACGATCGAGCGGAATCGCCGCGATCAGCAGGCCGGCCGTGCCGGCCAGCATTCCGCGAATGGCGTATCGCTTCATGGCTTGTTTCCTCCCGCGGGCGCCTGGGGTGTCGCCGCAGGCGGCGCTGCAGGCGGTGCTGCAGGCGTCTGGGACAGTTCCGGCAGCTTGGCATTGGGCGCGGCGAACTGCATGTGCGGCGCCTTCGCGGCGCGCGCCGAGGCGAAGGTTCCGGACGGAACCGCCCCGTCCAGGTGCCAGTTGGTGAACTCGACGACGTGGCGGTAATGGCCGGGTTCGTTGAAGAACGTCGCCCGCACCATGCGCGGCAGCCTGTCGGCGGCGCCGATCCAGACCTGGGCCTGCAGATTGTCGTTGACGAGCACGATGACGTCCGTGGTCGTGCCGCCGACCACCTTCGACTGGCCGACGACGAAGGCGATCTTCAACCCCTCGGCGATGTCCTTATAGGGATCGGTCACGATCACGTCGGTGAACGGGAAATAGATCGCGGCCGATTGGAAGGCCGCCTTCAGCATCGCGTCGATCGTCGGCGGTGCGGCGGACACGGCGACGAGGTTGGCCTCCGGCGAATAGGCCATCATCGCCTTGCCGTCGTAATAGAATTCCGATGGCGGGCCATCGCCCGGGGTGAGCACGCGCAACCTGTCCGGGCGCTGCAGGGTGACCTGGGAGGTGGTCGTGTAGGCCAAGGGCTCCCCGGTCCGTGCCGGGCTTTCGTAGGTGGCGATGGCGGTGAAGCTCATGGTCCTGGCGGCGGCCAGGCGGGCGCTCATGGCCTTGAGCAGGTCGATCGCCTTCGGCTCCAGGCCGACGCGCACGCCGAGATCGGGCGGCGCGGCCAGGCCAGGTGGGGCCAGGGCGGGTGGGACCGCAGGGGGTGGCGCCGTGGGCGGGGTCGGCGCGGGCGGCGTTTGCGCCTGCTGCGCCTGGGCGCCGACGAGGGGAAGCGTGGCGAGCGCGGCCAGCAAGGCAAGCCGCAGGCGATACGATGGCATCACGAAATCCTCCGACCCGGTGCAACGGAAACGGACCACGGGCTTAACCGCCGGTAGTGGGCCGGTCACGCAATCGCCGCGCAATTGTGTTCGGCGCAGTCTAGTAGCCTGTTTGGTAATGGCAAGGAACCGGTGGAAAAACGGATCGTCCCGCAAGATGACGGGGTTCCGCATGAAGCGGGTACAGCCAGGATCAGAACGACGAAGACCCCCGAACGCCTCTGCGTTAGACGGGGGTCTTACTGCGAAGATGTACTTCGCGGTTCAGCGCAGATGGCTGAACTATGGCGTGGACTTTTGAGGCGGCTACCGATGCCACGGTGGTCGGTAACTCCAACTATACCCGGTGGAGTCATGCTGTTTATGCACCCTCCTCTTGTGGGGACACTATCAATGCTACGCCGGCGGAGCGGATATTGTCAAGAAAATCGTCCCGGACGGATCCGCGGCTTTCGATCCTTGTTCCGCCATCCGATCGCGACATTGTCCACAGCCCGCCGCCCGTCCGGGCCGACGAAAACAGGCCTCGATGGCCTTGACATTTTCGCGGTCCGATCCGAAGCGAAACCGGGGAACCGGACGCAACCGAGACGATTTGTCCACCGGCCATGGCGGATACATGCAGTTTCAGGGACCTAGCGGATCATGTTCACAAGAATCCCGGAGGTCGCCGATATCGGCCGGTCCTGCGCAGAAGAAGTATTATAAATCAATGACTTGGTCTTCCGCCTTATATTTAGGCAATCTGACCGGCGGCCAAGGATTCCCTGTCATTTGTAAAGTTGCCCCTGACGATACCCACAAAGTTACCCACAGCTTCGGTGGGTAAGGCGCCCGGCGCCGGGCCGGCGGAGAAACCGTGCCCGCAGACCGCCGGAACCGCCTGGGCAGAACCGCCCGGGCAGCTCTCAATCGCATTCCAATGTCTGCGCCGCCGTCTCCGATATGCCCGTGCGGGGGGCGTAGGGCCGGACGGTTTGCTCGCAACGCTTGAGCCCGTCGGCCCATAGCCGCAGGATCCGCGGGGAGCCCCTGTACTGGCAGTCGACGAAGCGGTACCAGCCGGGCTCGTCGTCCATCACCCAGATGTTGTGCAGGACATCGCCCACCACCAGCGAACGATCCGGGTGCAGCGATGGCGGGGCACTCTCGTCGATCGGGCGGCCGGTTTGCTGGGCCAGCACCGAAACCCGGGCCAGCGGCACGCTGGGGCCGAGCCCCCATTCCGCTGGGGCCGTCGAGGGGCATTGCAGCCGGTGCCGGATGGGCTGGCCGCCAGCGCCGGTGGAAACCGCCGAAGCGAGGAGGACAACAGCGAGCCGAGCCAATCGACGCATCCTGCCCCCCATACGGTCCCGAAAGCCTTCGCCGCGGATGCTGCGCCAGGCCATGCGCTCACCGGCGGCGAAATGTATACTCCAAATGCGGGTCCCAAAATGCGGGTCCCAGAGGTGAGCGCCAGGGATGACGCCGGGGGGTGGCGACCCGAACCGGGTGACCAGGGGGCAACATGTACAAGAACATCCTGATACCGACCGACGGATCGGAGCTTGCGAACAAGGCCGTCACCCACGGCATGTGCTTCGCCCATGAGATCGGGGCCAGGGTCACCGTGCTGATGGTCACCGAGCCGTTTGCGATTTTATCCGGGGCGCCGGAGATATCCGCGCCGGAGATGCTCGAATGCGCGGAGGCGAAATACGCCAGGCGTATCGCCGAGCGGGTGGGCCCGGTGCTCGAGGCCGCGGCCGACCAGGCGCGGCAGGCGGGTGTGCCGTGCGAGATCGTGCATCTTGAACATGCCTATCCCTACCAGGCGATCATCGATGCCGCGGCGTCGCGGGGCTGCGACCTCATTCTGATGGCCTCGCATGGACGGCGCGGCATTTCCGCCCTGGTGCTGGGCAGCCAGACGCTGAAGGTGCTGACGCATTCCCGGACGCCGGTGCTCGTCTATCGCTGAGCCCGGAAGGAGCGGACCGATGGCGGCGGTACGGAATATGAGCCATGCCAAGCCCGCGATGACGGTTATCCGGCTTGTGTGGCTATAGTTTCCGCAAATACGGCGCAAAGCCGCCTTGCAAGGGAAACCTGCAAGGGAAATCGAGCCATGCAAGGGAAAAACGAGCCATGTCCGCATCCGTCCAGGCGTCCGCTGCCTCCCAGCCCCAGGTGTCGATCCGCCCGGTCGATCCCGCCCGTCCGGATTTCGCCGGCGTGGTGTCCGGCATCGACATCGCCGCCGGGGTGTCTCTGCAACAGGCCGCGGCGATCGAGGCCGGCATGGACCGCTACGCCGTGCTGGTGTTCCACGACCAGCGCATCGACGATGCCCAGCAATACGCATTCTCCAGGAATTTCGGCCCGATGGAGACCGCGACCGGCGATCTGGCCATGCCGAAGGACCGCCGCCTGAGCATGGACATCAACGACATCTCCAACCTCGACAAGGACGGCAACATCCTGGCGCGGGACAATCGCCGCCGGCTGTTTTCGCTGGGCAACCGGCTCTGGCATTCGGACAGCTCGTTCAAGGCCACGCCGTCGAAATACTCGCTGCTATCCGCGCGGGTGATCCCCGGCGCCGGCGGGAACACCGAGTTCGCCGACATGCGCGCCGCCTGGGACGCGCTGGACGAGGCAACGCAGAAGGAGTGCTGGGATCTCGTCTGCGATCACAGCCAGATCTATTCCCGCGGCATGCTCGGCTTCCGCCTGGAGGATTTCTCCGGCGAGGACCAGGAACGGCTGGTGCCGGTGCCCCAGCGCCTGGTGCGCCGCCATGCGGCCAGCGGCCGCCTGTCGCTGTATCTCGCCTCGCATGCCGGCACCATCCATGGCTGGCCGGTGCCGGAAGCCCGCGCCTTCCTGCGCGACCTGATCGAGCACGCGACCCAGCGCCAGTTCGTCTATGCGCATGAATGGCGGCAATACGACCTGGTGATGTGGGACAACCGCTGCACCATGCACCGCGCACGGCCGTTCGATCCCACCCAGGTGCGCGACATGCACCGCACCACGGTGGCCGACAGCGCGCCGACATTGCACCAGCCGCGCTGACCGTCCGGTCCGGGCGGAACGCGGCATAGCCCCCTCCTGGTTGCGCCGTTTCGTCGGCCGGCATCTTCCGCGGGCGCTGTCCCTTGCAACGCTGCGAATGCTATCGCCATGGCTCACGATAGGGCGGGGCTGATGGCTGGACTGGGCGTGGCGGCAGAGCGGGACTACAGGCTGGATTTCTTCCGCGGCCTGGCGCTGTTCGCGATCTTCATCGACCATATTCCCGGCAATCCGCTCGGCTATTTCACGCTGCGCGGCTTCGCGCTGGCTGATGCGGCGGAGGTGTTCATCTTCATCTCCGGCTACACCGCCGCCATGGTCTACGGCCGCAAGATGCTGCAGGACGGGCCGCTCTATGCCTCCGCGCTGATCCTGCGCCGGGTCTGGCAGCTCTATCTCGCGCATATCTGCCTGTTCGTGCTCTACACCGCCCAGGTTGCCTACACCGTGCGCCATTTCGACAATCCGCTGTTTTCCGACGAACTCGGCATCGGCGATTTCCTCGCCCGCCCCGACGAGGCGGTGATCCGGATGCTGCTGCTGGAATTTCAGCCGGCGCTGCTGGACATCCTGCCGCTCTACATCGCTCTGCTCGCGGTGCTGCCGCTGTTCATGCTGGCGATGCGCCGGCACGCCTGGCTGGCATTGCTTCCCTCGGCCGCGCTCTATGTGCTGGCGCAGGTGACCGAGGTGAACCTGCCCGGCAACACCGATGCAGACGGCTGGTTCTTCAACCCGTTCGCCTGGCAGTTTCTGTTCGTGATCGCCGCCTATCTCGGCTTCGCCCGGGCGCGGGGCCGCTCTGTGCTGCCGCAGGCCGGCCGGACAATGCGTGCGCTGCTGTGGATCGCCGGCGCGGTGGTGGCGGCGGGCGCCGCGATCCAGGTGTCCTGGACCCTGCATCTGTGGGATGCCCGCATCCCCGGCCTGCTGTTCCAGAGCCTGTTCCCGATCCACAAGACGCTGCTGCCGCCGATACGCCTGGTCTCCATCCTGGCGCTGGCTCTCCTGGTCGGTCTGCGGGTCCGGCGCAATGCGCCCTTCATGACCAGCCGGTTCGGCTGGATGGTGGTGCTCTGCGGCCAGAACTCGCTCCATGTCTTCTGCCTGAGCATCCTGCTGTCGCTGCTCGGCAACATCGTGCTGACCTTCATCGACAAGACCGTGCCTGTCATCATCGCGGTCAATCTTGGGGGCGTGCTGATCATGATCGGTTTGGGGCAGCTGAGTGCGTGGTTCGCTGCCGGGGGCAGGCTTCCGGTGCGCCCGGGCTCGGCCCGGTTTCGGAGGCCAGCCTGATGCGGCATTCGCTATGGCTGCTGTTGCTGGGACTGCTGTTCGCCGCGCCGCGCGCGGGGGCACAGCCGCCCTGCCCGGTGCCGGAGGACCTGGCCTTGTCCGACCTTGCCCTGCCGGCGGTCAAGCGGGCGGCTGCGGCCGGGGCGCTCTCGGTTCTGGTGCTGGGCGGCGCCGCGATGGCCGGCGGCGCGGCGGGCGATCCGTCCGCGACCCTGCCGGCACGGCTGCAAGCCGATCTTGCCGACGCTTTGCCCGGCGTGCAGGTGCGCGTGGTCAACGGCGCCGTTCCCCGCGCCACCGCGGCCTCCGTCCTGACGCATCTTCCGCACCTGCTCGTCGAGAGTGGCGCCCGGCTGGTGATCTGGGCCGCCGGTACGCGCGAGATCGCGACAAGCGCGGATGTGGATCCGTTCGTGGCAGCCCTGGAACAGGGCGTCCGCACGGTGCGCGAAGCCGGCGCCGACATCCTGCTGGTGGACATGCAATACGCCCCGTCCATCGCCCGCATCACCGGCGGCACCCCGTTCCACGCGGCACTCGCCGGTACGGCGGCGGTGCACGACGTGCCGCTGCTGCGCCGCTATGAACTGATGATCTACTGGAACGACAGCGGGATCCTCGACCTCGACGCCCGCGAGCCGGAGGCGCGGCGACAGGTCGCCCGCCAGCTGTTCGCCTGCCTGGCGGCCGCGCTCGCCGGCCCGATCGCGGCAGCGGCGCGGTAGGCGCCGCCCCCTGAGTTCGGGAATATTCAGTTCAGGAATATTCAGTTCAGGAATATCTTGCCGGGATTGAGGATCCCCTTCGGATCCAGCGCCGTCTTGATCGCGCGCATCACCGCCAGCGTCTCCACGCCGTGCTCCTGCTCCAAAAACTCGCGCTTGCCGATGCCGACGCCGTGCTCGCCGCTGCAGGAGCCGCCCAGCGCCAGGGCGCGCGCGACGATCTTCTTGTCGAGCTCCCAGGCCCGCGCCAGGCCGTCCGGCTCCGGCGGAACCAGGATCACGGTGTGGAAATTGCCATCCCCGACATGGCCAACGATCGGCGCGGTCAGACCCGAGGCGGCGATGTCCGCCTGGGCGCCGAGGATCGCCTCGCTCAGCAGGGAGATCGGCACCACCGCGTCGGTGACGAAGCCCTTGTGGCCGGGCTGCAGCGCCAGCGCCGCCCAGTAGGCGTCGTGGCGTGCCTGCCAGAGCTTGTTGCGCTCGGCCGGGTCGGTCGCCCAGCGAAAGCCCTGGCCGTTGCAGCCGGTGGCGAGTTCCTCTGCCTGTTCGGCGGCTTCCTGCACCGAGGCGGGGGTGCCGTGGAACTCGAAGAACAGCGAGGGCATCGCCGCCAGCCCCTCCAGCTTCGAATAGGCGATGCAGGCGCGGGTCTGCACATCGTCCAGCAATTCCATCCGCGCGACGGGAATGGCGGATTGCATGACGGCGATCACCGTCTCCACCGCGTCCGCCAGCGTGGGGAACTGGCAGGTTGCGGATGAAATCGCCTCCGGGATCGGGTGCAGGCGGAGCTGGATTTCGGTGATCACGCCGAGCGTGCCCTCCGATCCCACGAACAGCCGGGTCAGGTCGTAGCCGGTGGAGGATTTGCGCACCCGCCCGCCGGTGCGGATCACCCGCCCGTCGGCGAGCGCGACCGTCAGGCCCAGCACGCTCTCGCGCATCGTGCCGTAGCGCACCGCGTTGGTGCCGGAGGCTCGCGTGGCGCACATGCCGCCGATGGTGCAGACCGCGGTGCCGGGGTCGACCGGGAAGAACAGCCCCTGGTCGCGCAGATAGGTGTTGAGCTGCTCCTGGGTGACGCCGGCCTGCACCCGGCAATCCATGTCCGGCTGGCTGACCGAGAGCACGTTGTTCATGCGCGACAGGTCCAGCGTGATGCCGCCGCGCACCGGCGTCACATGGCCTTCCAGCGATGTGCCGGCGCCGTAGGGCACCAGCGGCACGCCATGGGCATGGCAGAGCTTCAGCAGCGCCGCCGCTTCCTCCGACGTCTCGATGAAGGCCACGGCGTCGGGCTGCGCCGGCGGGTAGCTGTCCTGGCCGTGCGAATGATGTTCGCGCAAGGCGGCGTTGGTGGTGATGCGTTCGCCCAGCAGATTTCGGGCGGCTGCAACCACATTTTCGACTGGGAGGGCATCGACTGTGAGCGACATGGCGGTATCCTGACCTCGTTCGAGCATTCCGGCGCGGCGGAGCATTCGCCCAGCCACCTTTCACTTGCAATAGGAGTCTGAGGCATGCGCAGGCCCATAATCGACCAGGACCGGCTGTGGCGCGCGCATATGGACATGGCGCGGATCGGTCCGATCGATGGCGACGGCTCCAACCGGCAGGCATTGTCGGCCGAGGATGCGCGGGCGCGCGCCCTGCTGCTGGAATGGTGCGCGCCGCTCGGGCTGGCGCATGAGCAGGATGCGATCGGCAACATGTTCCTGCGCCGCGCCGGCACCGATCCCGCGGCGAAGGCGGTCGCCTTCGGCAGCCACCTGGACACGGTGCCGACAGGCGGGCGGTTCGACGGGGTGTTCGGCGTGCTGGCCGGGCTGGAAATCCTGCGCGCCTTGCACGATGCCGGACAGCGGACCCGCGCGCCGCTGGAGCTGGTCAACTGGACCAACGAGGAAGGCAGCCGCTTCCGCCCGGCGATGATGGGATCGCGCGTGCATGCCGGCGACATGACGCTCGCGGCGGCGCTGGAGGTGACCGACGACCGCGGCGTCAGCGTGCGCCAGGCACTGGCGGAAACCGGCCTCGCCGGTCCGCTGGCGCCGGCGCCGCGCGACTGGGCCTGCTGGCTGGAGGCGCATATCGAGCAGGGACCGGTGATGGAGGCGACGAACAGCGATATCGGCATCGTCACCGGCACCATGCATGCGCGCTATTTCCAGATCGTGGTCACCGGGGAGCCGAGCCATGTCGGCCCGACCTCCATGGACCGCCGCCGCGACAGCCTGGCCGCCGCGGCCGAGGCGATCCTGGCGGTGGAGCGGATCGGCATCGGCGCCGAACCGAGCGGCCGCGCCTCGGTATCCTGGATCGAGAATTCGCCCAATGCCCGCGGCGCCGTGTCGGCCGTCACCCGGCTGCATGCCGATGTGCGTCACGACAGCGCGGCGGTGGCGATCGAGATGGAGCATGCCCTGCGCGCCCGGCTCGCGGAGATCGGCGCGCGCCGGCGGGTGAAATTCGACATCGACCACTACACCAGCTTCGGCCCGGTCGCCTTCGACCCCGCGCTGGGCCAGGTGCTGCGCCGGCAGGCGGAGGCGCGCCAGCTCACCACCCGCGACATGACCGCCGCCGCCGGGCATGATTCCGTGCTGCTCGCGCCGCTCTGCCCGAGTGCCATGCTGTTCGTCCCCAGCGTCAACGGCATCACCCACAACCCCGCCGAGTACTCCACCCCCGGGCATCTGGCGCGCGGCGCGGAAGTGCTGCTGGATGCGGTGCTGGAGCTTGCAGGCTGATCGGGCGGTGATTCTTCCTCGCCTTTCGAAATGATTGGCGCGCCTGCCGCGGCGATGGCATCCTCTCCCCATGCAGCGAGTGATGGTGATGGGGCCGCCGGGGAGCGGCAAGTCCAGGCTTGCCCGGGATCTTGGTGCGCGGCACGGCCTGCCTGTGTTCCACCTGGATCAGGCCTATTGGCAGCCCGGCTGGGTCGAGGCGGCGCCGCGCGCGTTCCGTGCGGAAGTGGAGCGTATCGCCGCTCTGCCCGCCTGGGTGATCGACGGCAACTATACGGATACGATCGGACCGCGGCTGCGCGCGGCGGACACGTTGATCTACCTGGACACGCCGTCATGGTTGTCCATCCTGCGCATCGTCCGGCGCATGCTCGTCAATTATGGGCGAGTGCGCGCGGACGCCGCACCTGGCTGTGCGGAACGTCTGGACCTGCCGTTCCTGCGCTTCGCCTGGGACTGGAACCGGCTGCGGCGCACCCGCAACCTGGCCCTCGTCGAGAGTTTCGCCGGGCGGAAGATCGTGCTGCAGGGCAAAGGCGAGGTGCGAAGGCTGCTTGCGGAGTAGCGGGGCGGCCCGGGATCTCCGCAAAGCGGGTTGGCAGGTGCATTCGTTGACGCCCCGGGGGTCTGCCGCCTAGCCTGTCCGGCGCATTCATCAAGGGGGAACGCCGATCATGGCGACGAAGCTCAAGCAACGGATCACCGCCGGAAAAGCCTGCGTTAATGGCTGGCTGGCCATACCCTCCGGCTTCTCGGCCGAGGTGATGGCGCAATGCGGCTGGGACACCGTGACCGTGGACATGCAGCACGGCGTGCAGGACTACCAGTCCATGGTGCAGTGCTTCCAGGCGATGCAGGCCCATCCCGTCACGCCGCTGGTGCGCGTGCCCTGGAACGAGCCGGGGATCATCGGCAAGGTGCTGGACGGCGGCGCCATGGGCGTGATCTGCCCGATGGTGAACAACGCCGCCGAGGCGAAGGCGCTGGCCGATGCCTGCCTGTATCCGCCGGTCGGCAAGCGCTCCAATGGCCCGATCCGCGCCGCGATGTATGGCGAGGCCAGCGACTACCAGAAGACCGCGAATGACGAAATCATGGTCATTCCGATGATCGAGACGCGCGAAGGCGATCGACAACATCGACGAGATCCTGTCCGTGCCCGGCATCAGCGGCATCTATATCGGCCCGTCCGACATGGGCCTGTCGCTCGGCATGATCCCGATCCTGGACCGCGAGGAGCCGAATATCCTGGCGATCTATGAGAAGCTGCTGGCGTCCTGCAAGAAGCACGGCAAATTCGCCGGGCTGCACAACGGCTCGGCCGCCTATGCGGCGCGGATGATCGGCATGGGCTTCCAGCTCGTCACCATCGCCAACGACAGCGGCCTGATGGCGAAGGCGGCGAAGGAAGCGGTCGCCGCCGTGCGCAGCAGCAACTTTCCGGGCGCTGCTGCCTGATCGGACCGCAAGCGTGTAGAATACGGCCGCGGGTGCACGTGCATCCGCGGCCGTTCTTGCTTTCAGGGAGTTGCGCCGATGTCCCTTGCCAATACCCCGTCCGTGATCCTGCGCCTGCACCCCGAGGACAGCGTGGTGATCGCACGCGCCACGCTGCTGCCGGGAACGCCGCTCGCCGACGGCGTGGCGGCGGCGGAGCGCATTCCCGCCGGCCACAAGGCGGCGATCCGCGCGCATGAAGTGGGCGAGCCGATCCGCCGCTACGGCCAGATCATCGGCTTCGCCACCGTGCCGATCGAGCCGGGCCGGCACGTGCATGTGCATAATTGCGGCATGGGCGATTTCGGCCGCGACTACGCCTATGGCGAGACCGCGGTGCCGACGCAGTATGTCAACACGCCCGCGACGTTCGAGGGCATCCTGCGCCCGGACGGCAAGGTGGCGACGCGCAATTACATCGGCATCCTGACCAGCGTGAACTGCTCGGCGCATGTCGCCGGCATGGTCTCGGACATGTTCAAGCGCAATCCTTTCTCCGACTATGATCCGCTGGCCGATTTCCCCAATGTGGACGGCGTGGTGGCGCTGACCCACAAGACCGGCTGCGGCATGACCCAGGACGAGCCGCTGCGCGTGCTGCGCCGGACCCTGGCCGGCTATGCGCGGCATCCGAATTTCTCCCACGTGATCGTGCTCGGCCTGGGCTGCGAGGTGAACCAGATCGGCGGGCTGATGGAGGAGCAGCGGCTGGCCGGAAGGCTGAAGGCGATGGACATCCAGACCATGGGCGGCACCCGCAAGACGGTGCAGGCCGCGGTCGGGTTCGTGAAGGAGGTGCTGGCGGAATCCAACCAGGTCCGCCGCGAGGCTGTGCCGGCCTCGGCGCTGACCGTGGCGCTGCAATGCGGCGGCTCCGACGGGTATTCCGGCATTTCGGCCAATCCCGCGCTCGGGGTTGCGAGCGACCTGCTGGTGCGCAACGGCGGCAGCGTGATCCTGTCCGAAACGCCGGAGACCTACGGCGCCGAGCATCTGCTGACCCGGCGCGCGGTCTCGCGCGAGGTCGGCGAGAAGCTGGTCGCGCTGATGCGCTGGTGGGAGGAGTACACCAAGCGCGAGGGGGCGGAGATGGACGCCAACCCGTCCCCCGGCAACAAGGCGGGCGGGCTGACCACGATCCTGGAAAAATCCCTGGGCGCGATGGCCAAGGCCGGCAGCACCAACCTGGTGGACGTGGTGCGCTATGCCGAGGAAGTGACGGCCCGCGGTTTCGTGTTCATGGACACGCCCGGCTACGACCCGGTCGCCGCCACCGGCCAGGTCGCCGGCGGGGCCAATCTGGTGTGCTTCACCACCGGGCGCGGCAGCGTGTTCGGCTGCAAGCCGGCGCCGTCGATCAAGCTGGCCACCAACACGCCGATGTACACGCGCATGGAAGACGACATGGACGTGAACTGCGGCACCATCCTGGACGGCGACGAAAGCGTGCAGGAAGCCGGGCAGCGGATATTCGACCTCATGCTGCGGGTGGCTTCGGGGGAGAAGACAAAGTCCGAGCAATTCGATTTCGGCGCTGCGGAGTTCGCTCCCTGGGTGCTTGGGGCGACGATGTGAGCGGAACAGGCTGTTCGTCCAACCCGAACCCCGAAGCCGTTCCATATCGATGCCTGGATCGACCTGCCTGACCCCGTGCATTCGACGCCGTTTGATCCAGATCAATGAGGTCTGCTGAGCGGGTCATTAGTGAGTTCAGGTGTCTGCAAGGTTCGTCGGAGGCACCACCGGATGCTCGCGTCGTCATGGAGACTCGCGCTGCTGATGGCATTGGCCGCAACGCGGCCGGGCTTCGCCGACGATCGGCAGAGCCTGATCGGCACCTGGGAAGTGGTTTCGTTCGAAGCAGTCTCTCCGACGACGGGTGAGCGCGAGCCGGCCCGTGGCGAACATCCTTCGGGCTACACCATCTTCACCCCCGAAGGACGGATGATGGTGCTGATCACCAATGAAGGGCGGAAGGCACCAAGCACCGGTCAGGATCGCGCCGAGCTGTTCCAGTCGATGGTCGCATACTCGGGCATATACCGACTCGACAGTGACAAATGGACGACCAGGGTCGATGTGGCCGCCAACCCGGCCTTGCTGGGAACGGAACAGGAGCGCGCGTTCAGACTGGAGGGGGACCGTCTTCAGGAGTCCACGGACCTGATGCCGTGGCCGATCCACCCCGAGAAAGGCATGGTTCGGTTCGTCATCACGTATCGGCGCGCAAAGTAGCGCTCGACCACAGATCAGGCACTTCGATTGCAACGCCGCAAACGGAGGAAACGTGCTTATTCAGCGGATCAAGCGACTTATGCTGTCTTGGTTGGTCGTGTGCCTTATGTCGGTCGGCCTTGCGGCCGTTTCCGACCCGGCCTGGGCGAAGGATATCTCGTGGCGCGCGACGACCGTGGTGACCGCCGGCGAAGGCAACCGCTTCACCCGAGAGGGAACCGCAGTCTTCATGACCGGTGAGGAGGCGCATGTCGTCATCAACCTCATCCAGGGGCAGGGCAGCTCCTGGGCAAGTGGGACCTCCACGGCCGATGCGGTCTACCGGTTCAAGGACGGTTCCGGCTTCACCTTGCGCTTCGAGGGGAGCTGGAATGGGGCCGGACAGCGCGGCGCGGGTACCTTCGTGGATGGAATCGGCCGCTTTGCCGGGATGACCGGCGGTGCCACCGCGACCGGCGAGATGCCCACCACGGGTCCGACGGCAGTGATTTGGACCGGCACCTACGAGGTGTCGGCGAAATAACCCATCGGCACCGGGGCCGGAAGCTCTCTCGAGTTTGGCCTGCTTCGGCGGGTTGCGCCCGCCCAACGGAGGCTTCCTGGTTGCCGGTCAATGAAAATAACGGTAATCTAACACGACTGACCCATTACCCAATTTGCCGGTGCGAGTTGGAGATTGCGCGCAAATGCAGGGGCAGGCGATGAGCCCGATGCGGAAAGGGAAAAGAGGCTGCTGCGGTTGCAGACGGCACGGCAGGCGATTGGGGACGATGAAGAAGCGGCGAGCCGCGCAGCCCGGGTCGAGCAGGGTGCCGTGGGGACGATGGCAGAGGCGCTGTCCGCCGCGAGGGCTGGGGCGACAGGCTGGATGTCGCGTTAATCGGCGCATCGAAATTTGGACCAAACCCATATCGAGCGATAAAGTCGTGTGGATCGCACCATGAGACGGATCCGAGACTCTGGCCGGCGCCCGTCCATGACAGCTTTGGCTGCTTGTGCCACGCTGGCAACCAACCGCCTGGATCAGGAAAGGAAACGCCGAGTGCCCCTCGATCAACCCCGCCCCCTCAGGCACGGTTCCGACTGGATCGCGCCGGACTGCTCCGGCCAGAATTTCTACGACATCGACCGCGGCCTGCGCGACCTGCTGGCGATCTACCTGCCGGAGGATGTGCGCGCCCATCTGACGCCGCATTACGCCGCCCTCGGCGCGCTCGCCGGCGGCCGGCTGGACGAGCTGGCGCGCACCGCCGACCGCCACGGCCCCGTGCTGCACGCCCGCGACAAGTTCGGCAGGGACGAGGACTGGATCGAGTACCACCCCGCCTACCGCGAAATGGAAAAGATCGCATTTGAAGATTACCAGTTCCACGCCATGAGCCATCGCGCCGGCGTGCTCGGCATGGATCGGCCGCTGTCGCCGGTGGCGAAATACGCTTTTACTTACTTGTTCGTGCAGGGCGAGTTCGGGCTGATGTGCCCGATCAGCGTCACCGACACCTCTACCCATCTGATCCGCAAATTCGCCAGCCCGGAGCTACAGGACTACCTGCTGCCGAAAATGCTGTCCGCCGATCCGGAGACCTTCTGGAAAGGCACGCAGTTCATGACCGAGAAGGCTGGCGGTTCCGATGTCGGCGCGATCGAGACCGTCGCGCGCAACGAAGGCGGGACCTGGCGGCTGTATGGCGACAAGTGGTTCTGCTCGCATACCGATGCCGACGTGGCGCTGCTGCTGGCACGCCCCGAGGGCGCCCCCCCGGGCACAAGGGGCCTGGCGCTGTTCGCCCTGCCGCGCCGGCTGAAGGATGGCAGCCGCAACGCCTACCGGATCGCGCGGCTGAAGGACAAGATGGGCACCCGTTCGATGGCCAGCGGCGAGATCCGGCTGGAGGGGGCGGAGGCCTATCTGGTCGGCGACGTCACCCAGGGCCTGAAGCAGATGATGGAGCAGGTGAACCTCTCGCGCCTGTCGCACGGCGTGCGCGCCGCGGCGATGATGCGCCGCTGCGTCAACGAGGCGCTGGCGGTCGCCCGCAACCGCATCGCCTTCGGCCACCCGATCATCGACTTTCCGCTGCTGCGCCGGCAATTGCTGAAATTGATCGTGCCGACGGAGCAGGCCTTGTCGATGGCGATGGCCTCCGCCGACGCCATGGGCCGCGCGCGTGACGGCGACGCGGACGCCGAGGCCGAATTGCGGATCCTGACGCCGCTGCTGAAGCTGCGCGCCTGCCGCGACAACATCGCCGTCGCCACCGGCGCGATGGAGGTGAGGGGCGGCAACGGCTATATCGAGGACTGGGTGAACCCCAGGCTGGTGCGCGACGCGCATGTCGGCCTGCTGTGGGAAGGCACCAGCAACATCAACGCGCTGGACGTCATCACCCGCGCGGTCGGCAAGGCCGGTGGCCATCGTGCTCTGCAGGCCATGCTGCGCCGCCGGTTGGGCAACGCCTCGCCCTTGCCGGAGGATTTCCGCAACCGGCTGGAACAGACTCTCGATCGCGCCGTGCAACTGGCGGAGAAAGTGGCGAAAAGCGGCGCCGAGCCGCAGGCCCGCCGCGCCGCGACCGCGCTGTATGACGCCGCCAGCGCGGTGCTGCTGGCATGGGAGGGCTCGCGCCTCGGCGCCGACGCCAGGCGTGCCTTGCTGGCCCGGATGGTGATCGCCCACCGGCTGTCGCCGCAGGACCCGCTGGAGATCGAGGATGGGGCAGGGGAGGACGAGGCCATCGGCCTGCTGCTGGACGAGGCGCCGCTGACCCTGGAAAGGGTGGCGCCGCTGCTGGCCTGAACAGATGGGGATGGATATCGGCCAGGGTGTTGATATATGATGTCGACTTCAAAACATTCAGTAACGCCATGAGAACCCGGGTTGACATCCCCGAGAGCCAAATCCGCGAACTCTCCGAGAAGATCAATCGCTCGGGCGCGGCCGTCATCCGTGATGCCATAGCGGATTACCTCGCCCGACGCCGGCGGCACGCCGAGCAGAATGCCTTCGGTCTGTGGGGAGCGGCCGCGCCGGATAGCATGGAATATCAGGAGAAAGCCCGCGCCGAATGGTGAGGGTCCTGTTCGATACCAATATCCTGATCGACTATCTGCGTGGTATCGAAGCCGCCCGCGATGAACTCCCGCCGGACGATCCCTCCATCCGCATGCCCTATACAGCGTCTGCTTAGGGCGGCCACCGCTTCAGCCGGTGCCCCAGCAGCAGGTCGACATCCTTCAGCACCCGGCCGCGATAGCGGACCGGGAGCGGCGCCAGCGTCTCCAGCCGATCGAACAGCGGCGCCATCTCCTGCGCCACGCGGTCGGCGTGCTCGGGCACGATCAGCAGCACGTCCTGGCCCACCGCCGTCGCGGCCGGACGCGCGATGCCGAACTGGCGGCAGTCCAGGTTGAGGCAGGTGAACGCCACGTCCGGGCCGAGCCCATAGGCGATCTTGCCGGATTCCCGCCAGGTCGGGCCGGCGAGCACGGTGCCGGGCCGGTCCAGGAGGCCGCGCGCCGCGAGCTCGGGGCGCAGCGACGTCCAGTCGACCGCCTCGATGATCGGGTCCGTGCGCGGGGCGAACAGCGCCACCGCCGGCTGCAGCAGGTCGAACCGCACGCCGATGCCCAGCACCGCCAGCACCGCCACGACGAAGATGGCCGTCCCCGCCAGCACCCGCCGCGCGGCGACGCTGCCGCGGTCCAGGCAGCGGACGATCAGCATGCCCAGCAACGGAAACAGCATCAGATATCCCGGCGCCGCCCAGTGCAGCAGCACCCGCTGGCTCGACCAAGCGGAGATCAGCGCGAAAAGGACGATCGGCGGGGCGCCCAGGCAGCAGAGCAGCCAGCCACGCCACTCCGCAGGGCCGCGGCGCAGCGCCGCGACGAAGGCCAGCATCATCGGCACCCAGATCCAGGGCAGGATGAACAGCGCCTCGCCGGCCAATGTCGTCAGCGGCATCAGCGGGCGGAAGCGCGCCGCACCGGCCCGTCCGCCCTGGAAGGCGAAGGACGCCCAGCCATGCGTGGCGTTCCAGATGACCACCGGGCTGAACATCGCGAAGGCCAGCAGCGCCGCGACATAGGGCTCCGGCCGCGCCAGCCAGTGCCGGTGCGCGCGGCTGGTCAGCAGGAAGACGAAGGCGCCGCCGATCGTCAGCACGGCGGAATACTTCGACAGCAACGCCAGCCCGGCGCAGGCACCGGCACCCAGCCACCACGCCCGGCCGCGGCCGGCCAGCGCGTGCATCAGGCACAGGGCGGCGCCCAGCAGGGCACAGTCCAGCGGCCCGTCCGGCAGCACCCAGGTGGCGCTGGTGACGCCCAGCACCGGCGACAGGCTGAAGGCGAACGCCGCCCAGAATCCCGCACGCTCCCCGCCGGCCTCACCGCCCAGGCGGAACACCAGCCAAGTGGACAGCGCCGACAGCGCGATGAACGGCAGCCGCACCGCCAGCGGCGATTCGCCGAAGATCTGCGCCGAACCCCAGGACAGCCACCAGGACGCCGGCGGATGGTCGAAATAGCCGAGCGAGAACACCCGCCCGGAAGCGACCATGTAGCTCTCGTCGACGCCCAGCCCCAGGGACCAGGCAAATCCCAGCCGCACCAGCGTCGCGGCCAGGATCAGCCAGAGCACGGAATTCCTGGGTGACCTGAAAGTCACCCCGGCGAACCCGCTCAGCTAGGCCGCCACCACCGGAGTGGCCTGCTCGCCGAGCCCGGCGATGCCGAGCTTCATCATCTGGCCCGGCTTCAGGAAGGTCGGCGGCTTCATGCCGGAGCCGACGCCGGGCGGCGTGCCGGTGCTGATGATGTCGCCAGGCTGCAGCGTGATGAAATGGCTGACATAGCTGACCAGCTTCACCACGTTGAAGATCATCGTCTTGCTGCTGCCGTCCTGCATGCGCTTGCCGTCCACCTCGGTCCACATGTGCAGGTTCTGCGGATCGGGGATCTCGTCCCTGGTCACCATCCACGGCCCGGTCGGGCCGAAGGTGTCGCAGCCCTTGCCCTTGTCCCAGGTGCCGCCGCGCTCGATCTGGTACTCGCGCTCGCTGACATCGTTGCAGATGCAATAGCCGGCGACGTATTCCATCGCCTGGTTCTCCGGCACGGCACTGGCCTTTTGGCCGATGACCACGCCGAGCTCACACTCCCAGTCGGTCTTGACCGAGCCGCGCGGGATCTTCACGGCATCGTACGGTCCGGAATAGGCGCTCAGCGATTTCAGGAAGACGATCGGCTCTTTCGGGATGGGATTGCCGGTCTCCGCCGCATGGTCGGCGAAGTTCAGCCCGATGCAGACGAAATTCAGCGGCCGCGCCACGCAGGCGCCGATGCGCGGATTGCCCTCGACCTTCGGCAGCGACGCCAGGTCGAGCCCGGCCAGCATCTTCAATGAGGCAGGGGACAGCGCGAAGCCGTCGATATCGCGCACCACGCCGGACAGGTCGCGGATGGCGCCGGCGGCATCGAGCACGCCCGGCTTCTCGGCCCCGGCGGGGCCATAGCGCAGCAGTTTCATGTGGTCTTTTCCCTTCTCTAAAGTGTCCAGCCGCCGTCGATGACCAGTGCCTGGCCGGTGACGAACTGGCTTTCGTCGCTGGCGAGATACACCGCCAGCGCGGCGATTTCCTCCGGCGAGCCGAGCCGCCCCATGGCTTGGCGGGCGACGAAGGCGGCGCGCGCCTGTTCGATCGACCCGGCCTGGCCGATATTGGCGGCAATACGCTCGTTCAGGCTTGGCGTCTGCACCGTGGCCGGGCAGATGCAGTTGCAGCGCACGCCCTGCTTCACGAAATCCGTTGCGATCGACTTCGTCAGCCCGATCACGGCTGCCTTGGTCGTGCCGTAGATGAAGCGCGAAGGCGCGCCCTTCACGCTGCTGGCGGCCGAGGACATGTTGATGATCGACCCGCCCTTTCCCTCCAGCATCCCCGGCAGGAACGCGCGGATGGTGCGGAACATCGAATGCACGTTCAGCGAAAAGGCCAGATCCCATTCCGCCTCGGTCGCCTCGAAGATCGTGCCCTGGTGCACGAAGCCGGCGCAGTTGAACAGGATATCCACGCGGCCGGCGGCGTCCGCCACCCGGTCGATCGCGTCCGCGTCCCGCACATCCAGCTTCGCCGTGCGGATGCGGTCGGACGCGATCTGCGCCACCAGCCCCTCGTTGATGTCCGTCGCAATCACATTCGCGCCGTTGGCAGCAAACGCCAGCGCGGTCGCCAGGCCAATCCCCTGCCCCGCCGCGGTGACAAAGGCAGTCTTGCCCGCCAGCCGATCCGCCATGGAAACCTCCCTGTTCTAATGCCGACGGTTCTTGGTGCCGCCCGGTCGCAAGGCAAGGCTGGGGCTCCGCCCCAGACCCCGGCAGGGCGCTGCCCTGCACCCGTAAGGGGACAGTCGTCCCCTTAACCCCTCAGACTGGTTTGTTGGGAAGGGGGCGGAACCGACATAGCCGTTGATGGGCGTCGTCATGCCCCCTTCCCAACAAACCAAACGGAAATGGGTCCAGGGAACGAGTTCCCTGGCGGGGTGGAGGGGCAGAGCCCCTCCTGGGGTTTGGGGCGGAGCCCCAACCTTGCTTGCGACCGGTCAGCACAAAGGACCATGGTCATGGATCAGTGGTTGTTGCGGGATTCGCCGCGGGTTTCGATGATGTCCAGGTACAGCGTGGCCGGTTCCAGGCAGGCACCGGAGCCTTGCTGTCCCACCATCGAGCGGTAGATTTCCTCCCACGGCGTCATGTGCAGCAGCCTGGGCGGCGTCCAGGCGGCGCGGCGCGCTTCCAGCTCGCCTTCGGGCAGCAGCACGTCCACCTTGTTCTTGTCGAGGTCGATGCGGATGCGATCGCCGGTCTGCAGCAGCGCCAGGCCGCCGCCGACCGCCGCTTCCGGGGAGACGTTGAGGATCGACGGGCTGCCTGACGTGCCGGACTGGCGCCCGTCGCCCATGGTGGGAAGCGCGTCGATGCCCTTTTTCAGCAGCGCGGCCGGCGGCTGCATGTTCACCACTTCGGCGCCGCCGGGATAGCCGATCGGGCCGCAATTGCGGATCACCAGCACCGACTGCTCCTCGATGTTCAGGGCGGGGTCCTCGATGCGGTGGTGGTAGTCCTCCGGCCCCTCGAACACGATGGCGCGGCCTTCGAAGATGTTGGGGCGGTCGGGATTGGACAGGAAGCGGGTGCGGAACGCCGCGTCGATGACGCTGGTTTTCATGACCGCGGTTTCGAACAAATTGCCGGTCATCACGACATAGCCGGCATTGGCGCGCAGCGGGGTTGCGAAGGCGCGGATCACCTCGCGGTCCGCCTCGGGCGCGGCGGCGAGGTCCTCGGCCAGCGTCTTGCCGGTGACGGTGCGCGCGCCGCCGTTCAGCCTGCCGGCGTCGAGCAGCTCCTTCATGACCGCGGGCACGCCGCCGCCGCGGTGGAAGCGTTCGCCGAGGAAGCGGCCGGCCGGCTGGCAATCCACCAGCAGCGGGATTTCCGGGCCCAGGCGCTGCCAGTCGTCCAGCGTGTGGTCCACGCCCATGTGCCGGGCGATGGCCACCATGTGGATCGGGCAGTTGGACGAGGCGCCGAGTGCGGCGGCGGCCACCACGGCGTTCTCGAACGCGGCCTTGGTCATGATGTCGGACGGGCGCAGGTTTTCCGCCACCATGCCGACAATCCGCCGGCCGGTTTCGAACGCCATCCAGCCGCGTTCGCGGTACGGGGCGGGGATCGCGGCGCAGCCGGGCAGCGACATGCCCAACGCCTCGGCCAGCGCGTTCATCGAGCTCGCGGTGCCCATCGTGTTGCAATGCCCGACCGAAGGCGCGGAGGAGGAGACCATCCGCATGAACTCGTCGTAGTCGATCTTGCCCTCGGCATAGAGCTTGCGGCCCTCCCAGACGATGGTGCCGGAGCCGGACAGCCTGCCCTTCCACCAGCCGTCCAGCATCGGCCCGCCGGACAGCACGATGGCGGGGATGTTCACCGTCGCCGCCGCCATCAGGCAGGCCGGCGTGGTCTTGTCGCAGCCGGTGGTCAGCACCACGCCGTCGATGGGATAGCCGTGCAGGATCTCCACCAGGCCGAGATAGGCCAGGTTGCGGTCGAGCGCCGCGGTCGGGCGTTTGCCGGTTTCCTGGATCGGGTGGACGGGAAACTCCAGCGGCACGCCGCCGGCATCGCGGATGCCGTCGCGGATGCGGCTGGCGAGCTGCAAATGATGGCGGTTGCAGGGCGAGAGGTCGGATCCGGTCTGGGCGATGCCGATGATCGGCTTGCCGCCGCGCAGCTCGTCGGGCGTGATGCCGTAATTCATATAGCGTTCGAGATAGAGCGCGGTCATCGCGGGATCGGCGGGATCGTCGAACCACCGGCGCGAGCGCAGGCGCCGCCCGGAGCCTGGTTGCGGAGCGCTGGATTGATGATCGGCCATGAAAACCCCCCGCGTTCGATGCCCGTTCTGCTGTTTCCAGGGCGGCGCAAGTTGGGCGGTCGGTGCATGCGGTGTCAACCGGAACCGCAATGTCGCACCGGCATCGAACGGATGCCTTGACCCTCCCTGCCATCCTCGCTACATCTCGGCGGAAGATGCGAATAGTTCGCAATTAAACCGCACTATTCAGGCGGGCGCGCCCAATCCCGCTGTCACGGATCGAGGAAGATCATGCTGGCCGCCCTGGTGATAGTGTTTCGAGAGGCGATGGAGGCCGGCCTGATCGTCGGCATCGTCATGGCGGCGACGCGCAACGTGCCGGGGCGCGGGCGGATGATCGCGCTGGGCGTCGGTGGCGGCGTGGCCGGCGCCTGCCTGCTGGCCGTGTTCGCCGGGCAGATCGGTGCGCTGTTCGACGGGGTCGGGCAGGAATTGTTCCAGGCCTCGGTGCTGGCTTTGGCGGTGCTGATGCTGGGCTGGCACACGATCTGGATGGCGAGCCACGGCCGCCAGACGGCGCAGGACATGCGGGATCTGGGTGCCTCGGTGCGCGCCGGCTCGCGCACCTTGTGGGCGCTCGCGATCGTCGTCGGCGTCGCCGTGCTGCGGGAGGGGGCGGAGATCGTGCTGTTCCTGTACGGCATCATGGCCGGCGGCGGCGTGTCGGCCGGATCGATGGCGATCGGCGGCGCGCTCGGCATCGTCGCGGGCTGTGCCCTGGCCTGGCTGATGTATCGCGGCCTCCTGGCCATACCGGCCCATCGGCTGTTCGCGGTGACGTCCTGGCTGATCATGCTGGTCGCGGCGGGTCTCGCCAGCCAGGCGATCGGCACCCTCCAGCAGGCCGGCTATGCCGATGTGCTCGATGTGCCGCTATGGAACACCGGCTGGCTGTTGGCCGAGAGTTCGATCGCCGGCAGGCTGCTGCACACGCTGGTCGGTTACACCGACCAGCCGAACGGGCTGCAGCTGATCGTCTATGCGGCGACCCTCGGGCTGATCTTCCTGCTCTCGCGTCCCGCCGCCGCGCGGCCGCAGCGCCGTCCCGCTTGAAGCGGGTCATCCTCGTCACCGGAGCGGCGAGCGGCATCGGCGCGGCGATCTGCCGCCGGCTGGCGGCGCCGGGGGTCGCGATTTTGCTGCACACGCGCCGGAATCTTGCCGGGGTGGAGGCGGTGGCGGATGCCGCGCGCGCGGCCGGCGCCGAGGCCGAATGCGCACTGGGCGAGCTGGCGGAGCCCGCGATCTCGGCGGAGCTGGTGGCGCGGGCGGTCGGGCGCTTCGGCCGGCTCGATGTGCTGGTCGCCAATGCCGGCTTCGCCGACCGGACGCGGCTCGCCGACCTGACCGATGCGGCGATGACGCGCTCGATCGAGGCCATTCAGGGTGGGTTCTTCCGGCTGGCGCGGGCGGCGATCCCGCATCTGGCCGCCGCCGCCGATGCCCGCGTGGTGGCGGTCAGCAGCTTCGTCGCGCATGCCTTCCGCCCGGACATCACGCTTTTCCCGCCTCCGCCGCCGCCAAGGCGGCGGTCGAGGCGCTGGTGCGCGCGCTGGCGATCGAGCTGGCCCCTGCGGGGACCACGGTGAACGCGGTGGTGCCCGGCTTCATCCGCAAGGACGCGGGCGCCCATGCGGCGATCGATCCGGCGGTGCTGGCGGCGCAAATGGCGAAGATCCCGCTCGGCCGGCTCGGCCTGCCGCAGGATGTCGCCGATGCGGTGGCGTTCCTGGCTTCCCCCGCCGCCGGCTACATCACCGGCCAGGCGCTGCATGTCGATGGCGGGCTGGTGATCTGACCGCGAGGCTGGCGGCCCACGAGGCTGGCGGCAAGGTCGGGGCCGCGCCCCAACCTCGCCTGTCGGCTCATGCCACGGCCGTGGCGCCTTCGGGGTCGAGGCGGTAGCCGCCGCCTTCGGTGATCAGCAGGCGGGCGTTGGAGGGGTCGGGCTCGATCTTCTGGCGCAGCCGGTAGATATGGGTTTCCAGCGTGTGCGTGGTCACCGCGGCGTTGTAGCCCCAGACCTCGTTCAGCAGCACCTGGCGGGGCACCGGGCGCGGTCCGGCGCGATAGAGGAATTTCAGGATCGCCGCCTCTTTTTCGGTCAGGCGGATGCGGCGGTTCTTCGCCGGCTCCGACAGCTGCTTGGCGGAGGGGCGGAACACGAACGGGCCGATGTTGAACACCGCGTCCTCGCTGTTCTCGAAAATGCGCAGCTGGGCGCGCACGCGGGCGAGCAGCTCGGCGAGGCGGAACGGCTTGGCGATGTAGTCGTTGGCGCCGGCATCGAGGCCGCGGACGACGTCCGCCTCGTCGTCCGAGCCGGTCAGGATGATGATCGGCACCTTGACGCCCTGCTTGCGCAGCTTGATGCACAGGTCGCGCCCGTCCCCGTCCGGCAGGCCGACATCCAGGATGATGGCGTCGAACCGTGCGGTCTTGCTCGCCAGCGCCGTCTCCGCTTCCGCGACCGAGGCAGCTTCCGCGGCGGAGAATTCTCCGTCGAGGGTCAGTTGTTCCACCAAGGTGTCGCGTAGCGCGCGATCGTCGTCGACGATCAGGATGGGGCGTTCACCCGCCATAAAGTACTCCTTGTCGTTGTAGGGTGCCGTGCCCGGATAACCGGCAATCCGGGCTTCGCATACGTCCGACGTCTCTTATCCCTAGTTGGTGTACCGCCCCGCGCAAGCGACCCGAGGGGAAGAACGTTACGATACCGTCTTCTACTTCGTGATCGCGGCTCACTTTTCCGTGAGCGGTGCCGCGACAAGCTCGCATGCCAGCCATATACTCCTCGCCACAGCAAGGTGGCTATATGTGCGCCATGTTCCGTGTAGTGATAGCCGATCCTGCCGCCCCGGTCCCGTGTGACGAGAAGAAATGAATCGAATTTTCCCATCAGGTACCGGCTCGGCCGTGATTCAGACCCCGGACGCGCCACCGGCCCATTCTCCCTCTTCGGTGCCGGATTCGGCAATCATGCGCGTGCGCGGGGTGCACCGCGCCGTCGCCGAGCTGCGCCGCGGCACGCCGGTGCTGCTGACCGGGGAGACGCCGATGCTGCTGCTGGCGGCGGAGACGGCCAGCGCCGCGACGCTGAACGAGCTGGCGGCGCTGGCCGCCGGGCCGGCGGTGCTGCTGCTGGCGCCGATGCGCGCGGCGGCGGTGCTGCAGCGCCCGGTGCCGCAGAACGTCCCCGCGGTGGCGCTGAGCCTGTCGGAACGCCTGCTGGCGCCCGAGACGCTGCTCAGCATCGCCGACCCGACCGTGGAGCAAATGCTGCCGGACCAGCCGGTGACCACCACCCTGCCGCCGCTGGCGCAGGGCGCGCTGGCGCTGGTGAAGCTGGCGCGGCTGCTGCCCGCCGTCCTGGCGGCTCCCGCCGGCCCGGAGGCGCTGGAGGCGGCGGCCAATCTGCAGCTGCTCGAGGTCCCCGCCGCGGATGTGCTGGCCTATCCGAACGCCTCGGCGATCGCGCTGCGCCCGGTGGCCGAGGCCGAGGTGCCGCTGCGCTCCTCCGAACTGACGCGGATCGTGGCCTTCCGCGCCCCCGATGCGGGGATCGAGCACCTGGCCATCCTGGTCGGACGGCCGGAGGACGCCCAGCTCGAAGGCCATGAGGCGCCGCTGGTGCGCATCCATTCGGAGTGCTTCACCGGCGACCTGCTGGACAGCCTGCGCTGCGATTGCGGCCAGCAGCTGCGCGGCGCCATCGCGCGCATGGCCGAGGACGGCGCCGGCGTGCTGCTCTACCTGGCGCAGGAGGGCCGCGGCATCGGCCTGGTCAACAAATTGCGCGCCTATACCATGCAGGACCGCGGCCTGGACACGCTGGACGCCAACCGGGCGCTGGGCTGGGGTGCGGATGAGCGCAACTTCATGGTGGCCGCCACCATGCTCGACAGCCTGGGCATCCGGCGCATCCGGCTGCTGACCAACAACCCCGACAAGATCGCCGCACTCGCCGCCTGCGGCGTGCAGATCGAGGGGCGGGAGGCGCATTCCTTCGCGCCGAACGGGGTCAACGACCAGTACCTCGCCACCAAGGCGGAACGCTTCGGCCACATGCTGGACTGACCCGGTGCAAGCGGTGGTTCACCCCGACGGGCGGCTGACGATGGGCCGCGACGAATACCGCGCCGTGCTCGGCCGCGCCGGCGTGCGCGTGCACAAGCAGGAGGGCGACGAGGCCACGCCGGCCGGGCTGCTGGCGCTGCGCCGCGTGCTGTTCCGCGCCGACCGTCTGGCGCGGCCCGATTGCGCCGTGCCGGTGGAGCCGCTGGCCCCCGATGACGGCTGGTGCGACGATCCCGGCCATGCCGATTACAACCGCATGGTACGCCTTCCGCATGCCGGGCGGCACGAGGCCCTGTGGCGCGCCGATGCGGTCTACGACCTGATCGGCGTGCTGGGCTGGAACGACGCGCCGGTGGTGCGCAAAGCCGGCTCGGCGATCTTCCTGCATGTCGCGCGGCCCGACCTGGCGCCGACCGAGGGCTGCATTGCCCTGCAGCTGCCAGATCTCCGGCGGCTGCTGGCGGCGGGATTGACGGAGATCCGCGTGCTGGCGGCCTGACGTGCTGGCGGCCTGATCAGATCGTGCGGACCATGAAGCAGGCGTCATCGCCGTAGGTCCGCAGCCTCTGCCGGAGGGCGGCGTCGTCGATGGCCCGAAAGCCATGGCGCCGCCAGAAGCCGGCCGATCCGCTCACCGCAACCAGCGAGAGATTGGTCAGTCCCTCCCGCCTGGCCTGCTGCACCAGCCTGGCCACGAGGGCGCTGCCGGTGCCCGCTCCCCGGGTTTGCGCCAGCAGCGCGAGGTCGTGGATGTAGAAGCTGTCCGGCGCCTCTGGCAGCCGCAGCAGCAGCGTATCGAGCTTCGGCGGCTGTCCCAGCAGCCAGGGATGGGCGATGGCGTAGCCGGCGATCGGGCCGGCGCCGCGCAGCACGAAGCAGCCGGCCGGGTACAGGTCCAGGCGCTCCGCGAATACGCAGGGATCTTCCGGCAGATCGGGATGCACTTCGCAGCCGATCGCTTCGACCGCCGGCAGATCGGCCCGGGTCATGGCTGTCCAGGCAGGGGGACGCATCGGGGTCATGGCCCGGATCTATACCCTATCGGCCGGCCCGCTCAGCCAGTTTCATTGTCCGGCCCCATTACCCAGGCCCCGTTACCCAGCTTGGGGAAGGGCCGGTCAGAGCCGCCCGTGGCAGTGCTTGAACTTCTTGCCCGATCCGCAGGGGCAGGGAGCATTGCGCGGGGTGGAGCGCCAGGTCTCGGGATCGTTGGGGTCCACCGCGGTCCGGGCCTGCGGGGCGGCGAGCAGCGCCGTGCCGCCGCCGCTGCCGTAGTCGGCCAGGATCGGCTCCGGCTCCGGGTGGTTCTCGATGGTGCGGCTGAAATCCGGCTCGGCCGGTTCCGGCGGCGCCAGCTCGACGCGGGAGAGCATGGTGGTCACCCGCTCCTTCAGCTCGTCCAGCATGGCGTTGAACAGCGCGAAGGCCTCGCTCTTGTATTCGTTCAGCGGGTCCTTCTGGCCGTAGGCGCGCAGCCCGATGCCCTGGCGCAGATGGTCGAGCGCCAGCAGATGCTCCTTCCAGACCGCGTCCAGCACCTGAAGCAGCAGCGATTTCTCGATGTAGCGCATCAGCTCGGGACCGAGATTGGCCGCCTTGGCCGCCATCATGCTGTCGGCCGCGGCCTCGATCCGCTCGCGCAGATGGGTCTCGTCGATGCCCTCCTCGCGGCCCCATTCCTCGATCGGCAGGTCCATATTGAGCACCCGGCGCACGTCGCCGGCCAGTTCCGCCAGCTCCCACTGCTCGGAGAACGCCTTCTCCGGGATATGGCGCGCGACCATGGCGTGCAGGATCTCCGAGCGCATCTCGGCCACGGTTTCGGCGACGTCGTCGGCGCGCATGAACTCGCGGCGCTGGGCATAGACCTCCTTGCGCTGGGCGTTCATCACGTCGTCGTATTTCAGCACATTCTTGCGGGTGTCGAAGTTGCGCGCCTCGACCTTCTTCTGCGCCTTCTCCAGCGCCTTGTTGATCCAGGGATGGACGATCGCCTCGCCTTCCTTCAGCCCGAGACGGGAGAGCATGCCGCCCATCCGGTCGGAGCCGAAGATGCGCATCAGGTCGTCTTCCAGCGACAGGAAGAAACGCGAGCCGCCGGGATCGCCCTGCCGGCCGGAACGGCCGCGCAGCTGGTTGTCGATGCGCCGGCTCTCGTGGCGCTCGGTGCCAATCACCAGCAGGCCGCCGGCGGTCATCACCGCGTCATGCGCCCGCGCCACCTCGGCGCGGATATCGGCCTCCCTGGCGTCGTGCAGCGCCGGGTCGGCGATGGCCGCGAGCTCGGCCTTCACCCGCATCTCGACATTGCCGCCGAGTTTGATGTCGGTGCCGCGGCCGGCCATGTTGGTGGCGATGGTCACCGCGCCCGGCGCGCCGGCCTGGGAGACAATGGTGGCCTCCTGCTCGTGAAAGCGCGCGTTCAGGACCGCGTGCGGCACCTTCTTGCGCTTCAGCAGGTCGCTGATGATCTCGCTTTTCTCGATGCTGGTGGTGCCGACCAGCACCGGCTGGCCGCGCCCGCGCGCCTCGGCGATCAGCCCGGCCACCGCTTCGTATTTCTCCGCCGCCGACCGGTAGACCTCGTCGTCCTGGTCCTTGCGGGTGACCGGGACATTGGTCGGGATCTCCACCACTTCCAGCTTGTAGATCTCGGCGAACTCGTCCGCCTCGGTCATCGCCGTGCCGGTCATGCCGGCGAGCTTGGGATAGAGGCGGAAATAGTTCTGGTAGGTGATGGAGGCGAGCGTCTGGTTCTCCGCCTGGACGGTGACGCCCTCCTTGGCCTCCAGCGCCTGGTGCAGGCCGTCGGAGTAGCGCCGTCCCTCCATCATGCGGCCGGTGAACTCGTCGATCAGGATCACCTTGTCGTCGCGCACGATGTAGTCGACGTCGCGGGTGAACAATGTGTGCGCGCGCAGGGATTGCTGCACATGATGCACGACGGAGATGTTGAAGATGTCGTAGAGGTTGCCCTCGGTGATGATGCCGGCCTCGCGCAGCATGTCCTCGACGCGTTCCGAGCCCGGCTCGGTCATCGAGACCGTGCGCATCTTCTCGTCCTTGTCGTAGGTCTCGGGATCGGTGACCAGGTCCCGCACCACGGCATTGACCCGGCGGTACAGGTCGGAGCTGTCCTCGGCCGGCCCGGAGATGATCAGCGGGGTGCGCGCCTCGTCGATCAGGATGCTGTCCACCTCGTCGACGATGCCGAAGTAGAAGTCGCGCTGGACCATGTCCTCCAGGCGGTACTTCATGTTGTCGCGCAGGTAGTCGAAGCCGAACTCGTTGTTCGTGCCGTAGGTGATGTCGGCGTTATAGGCGGCGCGGCGCTGCTCGTCGTCGAGGCCGTGCACGATGATGCCGGTGGTGAGGCCGAGGAAGCCGTAGATCTGGCCCATCCACTCGGCGTCGCGGCGCGCCAGGTAGTCGTTGACGGTGACCACGTGCACGCCCTTGCCGGCCAGCGCGTTCAGGTAGACGGGCAGGGTGGCGACCAGGGTCTTGCCCTCGCCGGTCTTCATCTCCGCGATCTTGCCGTCGTGCAGGACCATGCCGCCGACCATCTGCACGTCGAAATGCCGTTGTCCCAGCGTGCGGGTCGCGGCCTCGCGCACCACCGCGAAGGCCTCGGCCTGGATATCGTCGAGCGTGGCGCCGGCGGCGAGTTTTTCGCGGAATTCCACGGTTTTGGCGCGCAACGCCTCGTCCGACAGCGCCTGGATGGCGGGCTCCAGGGCATTGATCTGCGGTACCCGGCGCTGATAGGACTTGAGCGACCGGTCGTTTGCAGTGCCGAAGATGGCTCGGGCGATGCTGGCGAACATGCGTACCTTCTTGTATGGCTGCCCCGCTCCACGCCGTCGGTGTGGCCGCACCGGTACCGGTGCGCAACGGGATGGGCGGGTCAAAGCAGCGTTCAGATAGGACCCGAGGGGCCCGGGGTCAACGATGCGCCGCGCGAGAGCAGGCCCGCGCGACCGTTTCCCGGCTGTGCCCTGTGCCATATAGGCAGCCGCGGCGCCGATTGCGCCCGACTGGCGCGCAACATGACAGAAAAGTGGCGTCCTTGTGGCGCAACGAGGCTTGCGGCATGATCCGGCCACTTTGAATCAGGGGTAGATATGTCGCGTTTCGTCAGGGTCCCGGCCCGCTCTTTGACCATCCTAACGCTTGCCGGCGCGCTGTGCGGCGCGAGCGCGCTGACCCCGCTCATGGCCCAGGTTGCGGCTCCCGCCGCGCCCGCGGCGCCGGCCGCCGCCGCCCCGGCGCCCGCTGCCGCGCCGGGCGCTCCCGCCGCGGACCCCATCGTCGCCAAGGTGAACGACCACGTGATCCGCCAGAGTGACGTCAAGGCGGCCGCCGAGACCCTGCCGGAGAACGCGCGCGGCATGCCGGCGCAGGTGCTGCTGCCGATGCTGCTCGACCAGGTGATCGACGGCCAGGCGCTGCTGATCGAGGCGCGGAAGATGGGCCTGGACAAGGATCCCGTCGTCAGCCGGCAGATGAGCGACGCATCCGACCGGGCGCTGCAATCGGCCCTGATCGGGCGCGAGGTCGGCCCGACCCTGACCGACGCCGCGGTGCGCGCGCGCTACGATCGCGACATCGCCGGCAAGCCCGGCGAGGAGGAGGTGCGCGCCCGCCACATCCTGGTCGCCGACGAGGCGGACGCCAAGAAGATCATCGCCGAGCTGAAGAAGGGCGGCGATTTCGCCGCGCTGGCCAAGAAATACAGCACCGATCCCGGCGGCGCCCAGGGCGGCGACCTCGGCTTCTTCCGCAAGGAGGAGATGGTGCCGGAATTCGCCAGCGCCGCCTTCGCCATGAAGCCGGGCGAGGTCTCCCAGGTGCCCGTGCACACCCAGTTCGGCTGGCACGTGATCAAGCTGGAAGAACGCCGCACCGCGCCGCCGCCGAGCTTTGAGCAGAGCCGCGACCAGCTGCGCCAGAAGATGATCCAGGAGGGCGTGACCGCCGCCATCGCCAAGGCCCGCGCCGAGGTGAAGATCGAGCGGTTCAACATGGACGGCTCGGTGCCGAAGGCCACCGACACCGCCGTGCCGCCTCCCGCTCCCGGCGCGTCCGCTCCCCCGGCGTCCGCTCCGGCGCCGGCCCCCGCGACCAAGCCATAAAAATACCGAAAACCCGGCCGACCCCTGCCGGGGCCGGCGGACCCGTCGATCGCAGGAAGAACCCCCATGGCCACGCCCGTCTCCCCGCTCGCCGTTGCGCTGCCCGCGCTGCCCCCGCTCGCGGGGGTCCGCCTGTCCGCCGCCGCCGCCGGCATCCGCTACCAGGGGCGCACCGACGTGGTGATGGCCGAGCTGGCCGCCGGCACCACGGTTGCCGGCGTGTTCACCTCCAACAAATGCCCGGGCGCGCCGGTCGACTGGTGCCGCGCCGCGCTGAAGGGCGGCAAGGCCCGCGCCGTGGTGGTGAATGCCGGCAATGCCAACGTCTTCACCGGCCGCGCCGGCGAGCAGGCCTGCACCGCCACGGCGCAGGCCGCCGCCAAGCTGCTGGGCTGCCCGGCCAAGCAGGTGTTCCTCGCCTCGACCGGCGTGATCGGAGAGGTGCTGCCGCACGAGAAGCTGGTGGCGGCGCTGCCCGGCCTGCAGAAGCAGCTCAGCGACGCCGCCTGGGAAGACGCCGCCCGCGGCATCATGACCACCGACACCTTCCCCAAGGGCGCCACCCGCACGGCGCAGATCGGCGAGACCACGGTGCGCATCAGCGGCATCGCCAAGGGCAGCGGCATGATCGCGCCGGACATGGCGACGATGCTGTGCTTCATCTTCACCGACGCCAAGCTGCCGGCCGACGCCATGCAGACCCTGCTGCGCAAGGGCACGGACCGCAGCTTCAACTGCACCACCGTGGACAGCGACACCTCCACCTCCGACACGGTGCTGCTGTTCGCCACCGGCCAGGCCAAGCACCCGCGCATCCCCTCGGGCGACGGCAACAACGCGCGCAACCGGATGCTGAAGGATTTCGCCCGCGCGCTGGACGAGGTGCTGCTGGACCTCGCCCTGCAGGTGATCCGCGACGGCGAGGGCGCGCAGAAGCTGGTGCGAATCGACGTGACGGGTGCAGTGACGGCGAAATCGGCCAAGCGGGTCGCCATGGCGGTGGCGAACTCGCCGCTGGTAAAGACCGCCATCGCCGGCGAGGACGCCAATTGGGGCCGAATCGTCATGGCGGTGGGTAAGGCCGGCGAGCCGGCGGACCGCGACAAGCTCTCGGTCGGTGTGGGCGGCACCTGGATGGCGAAGGATGGCGGCGTGGTGGCGGGTTACGACGAAACCCCGGTGGTGGCGCATATGAAGGGACGCGAGGTGGAGATCGCCATCGATCTCGGCCTCGGCCGCGGCCGCGCGACGGCATGGACCTGCGACCTCACGCATGGCTACATCGACATCAACGGCAGCTATCGCAGCTGATGCACGCATGACGTCGCCGGCCAAGGCGCGCTCCCCCCGCACCCGCCGGGCCGCAAAGACCGCCACACTGGCGCTGGAGGCGCCGCGGCCCGGCTACGCCCCCATCGCGACCGAACGCCTGACGATGCGCGCCTTCGTCCCCGAGGACGCCACCGCGCTGCACCGGCTGATCAATGACTGGGAAGTGGTGCGCAATCTGGCGGTGGTGCCTTTCCCCTATCCGCGCGAACTCGCCGATGACTGGATCGCCTCCACCCGCCGGCAGATCGACGCCGGCACCGCCTATCCCCTGGCCATCACCGGCAAGGAGGGGGCGGAGGAGCTGCTGATCGGCGGGATCGGCCTGCGCATCGATCCCAGGACGCGGCACGGACGGCTCGGCTACTGGGTCGGACGGCGCTTCTGGGGGCATGGCGTCGGCACCGAGGCGGCGACCCGCTTCGTGCGCTGGGCCTTCGCCAACCTGGACATCGAGGCGATCGAGGCGAATGTCTTCACCGACAACCCCGCCTCCATGGCCGTACTGCGCCGCATCGGCTTTCGCCATGTCGGCGAGGGCATGGAAAAATCGGTCGCCCGCAGCGGCGAGGTGCGAGTGCTGCGCTTCGAGGCTACGCGCGAGGACATCTTCGGTCGCACCATCGTCCTGCCCGACGCCGACGCCCCGATCCATCCCGAAGGAACAACGCCGATGCCGCTGCTGCTGGTGGCCGCCTGCGCACTGATCGACACCGACAACCGCGTGCTGCTGGCCCGCCGCCCCGAGGGCAAGAAGATGGCCGGGCTGTGGGAATTCCCCGGCGGCAAGCTCGATCCCGGGGAAACCCCGGAAGCGGCGCTGATCCGCGAGCTGAAGGAAGAGCTCGGCATCGACGTCTCCGCCGGGTGCCTGGCGCCGTTCGCCTTCGCCTCTCACGCCTATGACGGGTTCCATCTGCTGATGCCGCTGTTCCTGTGCCGGCGCTGGCGCGGCATTCCCAAGCCGCGCGAGGGCCAGACCCTGGCCTGGGTGCGGCCGGAGAAGCTGGCCACCTATTCCATGCCGCCGGCGGACAAGCCACTGATCCCGCTTTTACGCGATTTTCTGTGATCCGCCATTCCTGTGATCCGCCAATCGGTGGAGGAGAGCATCATGTCCGAGACGAATCCGACTGCCTGCCTGCTGGTGATCGGCAACGAGGTGCTCTCCGGCCGCACGCAGGACGCCAATATCCGCTTCCTGGCGATCCGCCTGGGCGAGACCGGCATTCCGCTGCGCGAGGTGCGGGTGATCCCGGACGTGGCCGAGACCATCATCGCCACGGTGAACGAGGTGCGGCGCAAATTCGACCACGTGTTCACCACCGGCGGCATCGGGCCGACGCATGACGACATCACCAGCGAATGTATCGCCGCCGCCTTCGGCGTGCCGTGGGAGCCGCATCCCGAGGCCTGGGCGCGCATGGAAGCGGCCTACCGGCCGGGCGAGTTCAACGCCGCGCGCCAGCGCATGGCGATCATGCCGCGCGGCGCCAGCCTGATCGACAACCACATCTCCATCGCGCCCGGCTTCAGCATCGGCAACGTGCACGTGATGGCCGGCGTGCCGCGGGTCATGCAGGTCATGTTCGAGGCCCTGGCCCCCAGCCTGAAGGGCGGCAAGCCGGTCGTCTCCCGCGCCGTGCATGCCTTCGGCCTGGCCGAGGGCCTGATCGCGCAGGGGCTGACCGATGTGCAGAACCACTACCCGCACCTCGATCTCGGCAGCTACCCGTTCTACCAGCCCACCGGCAACGGCGTGACGATCGTCGCCAAAGGCACCGAACCCGCCGACGCCGAAGCCGCCATCCTGGCGGTGACCCGGCTGATCGAGGACCTCGGCAAGACACCGATCCAGGGCGAGCCTGCGGAGTGAAGGCTGGGGCTTTGCCCCAGACCCCAGGAGGGCTCCGCCCCTCCACCTCGCAAGGGGATGGTCATCCCCTTGACCCCTGTCAGTTTGGTTTGTTCAGAAGAGGGCCCAACCGACGCAGCCGTTGATAGGCTACGTCACGGCCCTCTTCTGAACAAACCAGTCCGAGGGATCCAAGGGACGACTGTCCCTTGGCGGGTGCAGGGTAGGGCCCTGCCGGGGTTTGGGGCGGAGCCCCAACCTCTCCCCCTCAGGGCGCGAACCTGGCCAGGCGGACGGCCATGTGCCCCCGGCTCGGTCGCAGGCTTGGCATCACCAGCAGGCAGTTGTCGTAGGGCGTGCGGATTTCCTTGGCGCCGTCCAGCGCGATCAGCGTGTTGCGTTCGGCGATCACCTCGCCGCCGCGATAGGGCTGCACGAAGACGAAATTGGCGGTGCAGGCGGTCACCACCTCGGTGACGGTGGCGAAGCGCACCGGGCCGGGCTTTTTTCCGTGCGGCGCGGGCGCCAGCATGCCCGCATGGCGCAGCAGGCCGGTGACGCTGGCCCCTGCCATGGCCACCGTCTCCGGTTCCCAATGCTGTCCGGCCTCGACCAGGTTGGCGGCGGCGGTTCTGTCGGGATCGGTGAAGCGCGGGTAGTCGATGATCCGCCGCCCCCCGGCATGGCCATGATCGGCCACCACAATCCCCGGCGCGCCGATGGCGGCGGCGAGCTGGCGGCCGCGTTCCGTCTCGCCGCACAGCGTCAGCGCGTCGGACGGCCAGAGCATGGAGTGCAGGTCGAGCAGCATGTCGACCGTCTCGATCACCGGGCGGATCTGCCGGGCGCGATCCAGTTCCACCGACCGCCGGAAGCCGTCGAGCACGGCGGGGTCCCACAGACGGTTGATGTCCTCGTCGACGAAGCGCGACAGCGTGGGCTGCTGCGGGTCGAACTGGTCGAAGGCGGCGAGGTTGACGAAACCGACGGTCAGCGTGCCGCGCAGCGGCGCGAACCGCCGGCGCAGCAGCCGGTCGAGCACGATGGCGCCGGAAAACTCGTTGCCATGGGTCAGCGCCAGCAGCGCGACATGCGGCCCCGGGGCGCCGGCGCGGAGCCGGGTGAAGCCGGGAATGCCGGTATTGCCCTCGCGCCAGGCGTCGATGTCCGGCGGATCGAGGCGGACGTCGAACTGCGGCAGCGGCGGCTGCGCGATCGGGTGGCTCATGCGCGGGTCATCGTGCCGCCAGGGCCACGGAAGCGGCAGGCTGGGCAGGCAATGGCGGGCAGGCCGCATGGACAGTCTGTCATGCGAACAGTCTATACGGCTCTCGTTCCGCGGCAACCGCGCCCGGATAGAACGTGATGATCCCAGGGGAGTTGCCGGATGCGCTGGAATCGATCAGCGTCGATGGGGTACAGGTGGCAACAGGCTACAGGGCGCCCGGCGATGGCCCGGTGACGAATGTCCTATTTGGGAGACAGCGATGCGCGTTGATGTGCGGGCGGCTCGGCGTGCGACGGCCCTGGCGGCGATCCTTGGCCTGGGGCTTCTGAACAGCGGGTCGGCGCTGGCGCAGAAGCTGTCGATCGGCGTTGCCGCACCGGTGACCAGCATCGACCCACATTACCATACGCTGTCGCCGAACCAGTCTTTGGGCTCGCATATCTTCGATCCGCTGGTGGACATGGACGCCACCGCGCATCCGGTGCCGGCGCTGGCGACGAGCTGGAAGCTGGTGGACGACCACACCTGGGAATTCCGGCTGCGGCCGGCGAAATTCCATGACGGCAGCGATTTCACCGCCGAGGACGTGGCCTTCACGCTGAACCGCGTGCCCCGGGTGCCGAACAGCCCGGGTTCCTTCTCGATCTACACCAAGGCGGTCACCGGGGTGGAGATCGTCGATCCCCACACCATCCGCCTGCGCACCGCCGGCGTCTATCCGCTGCTGCCGGTCGATCTGACGCAGGTGGCGATGATCAGCCACGGGGTCGGACCGGACCCGAAGACCGAGGATTTCAACAGCGGCAAGGACGCCATCGGCACCGGGCCGTTCAAGTTCGTCGCCTTCAAGCCTGGCGACCGGATCGAGCTGGCGCGCAACGACGGCTATTGGGGGCAAAAGCCGGCCTGGTCGGAGGTCGATTACCGCATCATCAGCAACGACGCCGCGCGCACCGCCGCCCTGCTGTCCGACGACGTCGCCTTCATCGACGCGGTGCCGACCAGCGACCTCGGGAAGCTGCGCGGCAATCCCAAGGTGTCGATTTCGGAGATCGTCAGCCTGCGGCTGATCTTCCTCTGGCTCGACCATCAGCACGCCGACGGGTCGATGTTCGTGACCGGGCCGAACGGCGAGAAGCTCGACCGCAACCCGCTGCAGGACCTGCGCGTGCGCCGCGCCCTGTCGCTGGCGATCAACCGCCCGGCGGTGACCGAGCGGGTGATGGAGGACACCGCGATCCCCACCGGCCAGTTCCTGCCGCGCGGCAGCTTCAGCTACGTCCCCGATCTGCGCGCGCCGCCCTATGATCCGGCGAAGGCCAAGGAATTGCTGGCCCAGGCCGGCTATCCCAACGGGTTCCGCATCACGCTGCACGGCCCGAACGACCGCTATGTGAACGATGCCAAGATCATCCAGGCGGTCGGGCAGATGTGGACGCGGGTCGGCGTGCAGACCCAGGTGGAGGCGCTGCCCTGGACGAGCTTCATCGGCCGCGCCGGCAAGCAGGAATTCTCCGCCTTCCTGCTGGGCTGGTCCAGCGGCACCGGCGAGGCCTCGAACCCGCTGCGGGCGCTGATCGCCACCTACAACGCGCAGAAGGGCCTCGGCACGGTCAATCGCGGGCGCTATTCCAACCCGGCGGTGGACAGCGTCATCGAGCAGGCGGTGGTGACCGCCGACGACGAGGCGCGCGAGCAGCTGTTGCAGCAGGCGACGCAGATGGCGATGGACGACGTCGCCATCATTCCGCTGCACCAGCAGAAGAACATCTGGGCGATGCGCAAGGGACTGACCTATGTCGCGCGCGCCGACGAGCAGAACCGCGTGATCGACATCCGGCCCGCGAAATAGCCGGGCGCCCGGCCCATGACCACCTGGCTGCTGCGCCGCGTGATCCAGGCCGTGTTCGTCGTCCTGGCCATGACGGTGATCGTGTTCCTGGGCGTCAACGTCATCGGCAACCCGGTGGAGATCCTGATCTCCCCGGATGCCGACCAGGCGGAGCGGCTGCGCGCGATCGCCGCCCTCGGGCTCGACAAGCCGCTGTGGCAGCAATACCTGCTGTTCCTGCAGGGCGCGCTGCACGGCGATCTCGGGCGTAGTTTCGTGTTCAACGAACCGGCCCTGAAGCTGATCGCCGGGCGCATGCCGGCGACCATGGAACTGGCGGTGACCGCGGTGCTGCTGTCGGTGGTGGTTGGCATCCCGCTCGGCCTCTATGCCGGGCTGCATCCGGACGGGATCGTCGGGCGCGCGACGATGGCCGGCTCCATCCTCGGCTTCTCGCTGCCGAGCTTCTGGGTCGGGCTGATGCTGATCATGGTGTTCGCGGTGCAGCTCGGCTGGCTGCCGAGCACCGGGCGCGGGCAGACGGCGGAGTTTTTGGGCATCCAGTGGTCGTTCCTGACCCGGGATGGCCTCGCGCACATGGCCATGCCGGCCTTCAACCTCTCGCTCGGCAGCATCGCGCTGGTGCTGCGCCTGACGCGCGCCGGGGTGCGGGAGAACCTGCCGATGGACTACGTGAAATTCGCCCGCGCCAAGGGGCTGTCGCCCAACCGCGTGGTGTTCGTGCACGTGATGAAGAACATCCTGATCCCCGTGGTCACCGTGCTCGGGCTGCAGTTCGGCGGGCTGATCGCGTTCTCCGTGGTGACCGAGAGCGTGTTCGCCTGGCCGGGCATGGGCAAGCTGATCATCGACAGCATCAACGTGCTGGACCGTCCGGTGATCGTTGCCTATCTGATGATGATCGTCTTCCTGTTCGTGTTCATCAACCTGGCGGTGGACCTGCTGTACACCCTGCTCGATCCGCGGGTGCGGCTGGATGGCGGGTCATGAGCGATATCGTCATCGCCGCAAAGGAAGAAACGCCGTTCCGCCGCTTCGCGCGCGAGTTCGCGGAATCGAAGCTGGCGCTGCTGGGCTTCATCGTCGTCGTGGTCATCGCGCTGCTGGCGCTGTTCGCCTCCTGGATCGCGCCGCAGAACCCGTACGACCTGGCCCAGCTCGACATCATGGACGGGCGGCTGCCGCCCGGCTCCAGATCGGCCGACGGCTTCACCTTCTGGCTGGGCTCGGACGATCAGGGCCGGGACATGCTGTCGGGCATCCTGTACGGCCTGCGCATCAGCCTCGGCGTCGGCATCGGCTCGGCGGTGATCGCGGGGATCATCGGCTCCTCGCTCGGCCTGCTCGCCGCCTATGCCGGCGGCAAGACCGAGACCGCGATCATGCGCCTGGTGGATCTGCAATTGTCGTTTCCCGCCATCCTGGTGGCGCTGATGATCCTGGCCGGGCTCGGCAAGGGCGTGCTGAACGTGACGCTGGCGCTGGTGATCGTGGAATGGGCGCGCTACGCCCGCACCGCGCGCGCCGCCGCCCTGGTGGAGCGCGGGCGGGAGTATATCGAGGCCGCCGAATGCCTGGCGCTGCCCAGATGGCGGCTGGTGTTCCTGCCATCTGCTGCCGAACTGCCTGCCGCCGCTGATCGTCATCGGCACCATCCAGATCGCTACCGCCATCACGCTGGAGGCGACGCTGTCCTTCCTCGGCCTCGGCGTGCCGATCACCGAGCCCTCGCTCGGCCTGCTGATCGCCAACGGCTACCAGTACATGCTGTCGGGCAAATACTGGATCAGCTTCTATCCCGGCATCGCGCTGCTGGTGACCATCGTCGCCATCAACCTGGTCGGCGACCAGCTGCGCGACGTGCTCAATCCCCGGCTGCGCCGATGAGCGACATGACGCTCGACGTGCGCAACCTGCGCACGCACTTCTTCACCCGCGCCGGCGTGGTGCGCGCGGTGGACGACGTGTCCTTCACCGTGCGGCGCGGGCGCGTGCTGGGGCTGGTGGGCGAGTCCGGCTCGGGCAAGACGGTGACCGGGTTTTCCATCCTCGGCCTGGTCGATCCGCCCGGCCGGATCGCCGGCGGGTCGATCCTGTTCCAGGGCATCGACCTGGCGAAACTGAGCGAGCCGGAGATGCGCGACCTGCGCGGCAACCGCATCGCCATGATCTTCCAGGACCCGATGATGACGCTGAACCCGGTCCTGCGCATCGACACGCAGATGATCGAGACGGTGCAGGCCCATGCCAGGGTCAGCCGCGCGGAGGCGCGGGCGCGTTCGCGCGACGCGCTGGGCATGGTCGGCATTCCGAGCCCGGATGAAAGGCTGCAGGCCTATCCGCACCAGTTCTCCGGCGGCATGCGCCAGCGCGTCGCCATCGCCATCGCGCTGCTGCACCGCCCGGACCTGATCGTCGCCGACGAGCCGACGACGGCGCTGGACGTGACCATCCAGGCGCAGATCCTGGCCGAGGTGCAGAAGTTATCCGCTACCTACGGCACGGCCCTGATCTGGATCACGCATGATCTTTCCGTGGTCGCCGGCCTCGCCGACGAGATCGCGGTCATGTACGCGGGTCGCATCGTGGAGACCGGCGATGTCGGCACGGTGCTGGACCGGCCGCTGCATCCGTACACCCAGGGCCTGATCGGCAGCGTGCCCAGCCGCAACAAGCGCGGCAGCCGGCTGCGCCAGATCCCCGGCATGACGCCGTCCTTGCTCGACCTGCCGAAGGGCTGCGCCTTCCGCACCCGCTGCGCCCGTGCCGATGCGGCCTGCGAACAGGACCCGGAGATCACCGAGCCCGTGCCCGGGCACAGACTGCGCTGCTTTCATCCGTTACTGGAGACCGTGGCGTGACCGACGGCACTTCCGATCGTGGTTTGCCACCGGCACGCGCCCGGAACCACCCTCGAACAGCCGTGCGGCCCGCAGTATGACCCCAGCCATCGAGCTCAAGGGCGTCTCCAAGCGCTTCGGCAAGACCTTCGACATCGCCGCGCGCCTGGCACGGCGCGCATCCACCGCGCTCGGTCGGCCGCCGAAGGACCTGACCGTGCGCGCCGTCGACCATGTCGACATGACCATCCGCAAGGGCGAGGTGGTCGGCCTGGTCGGCGAGTCCGGCTGCGGCAAGTCGACGCTGGGGCGGATGGTGGCCGGGATCATCCAGCCCTCCGACGGCCAGGTGCTCTGGCAGGGCAGGGACGTCACCTCGCTGTCGGCGCAGGAGGCGCGGGCGGCGAAGCTCAAGATCCAGATGATCTTCCAGAACCCTTACGCCAGCCTCAATCCCCGCCTGCGCGTGGCGGAGATCGTCGGCGAGGCGCCGCGCGTGCACGGCATGATCCCGCGCGGGGAGTTCGACAGCTACGTCGATGCGCAACTGCGCCGCGCCGGGCTCGATCCCGCCTACAAGCGCCGCTACCCGCACCAGTTCTCCGGCGGCCAGCGCCAGCGCATCGGCATCGCCCGCGCGCTCGCGGTGCAGCCGGAATTCCTGGTCTGCGACGAGGCGGTGGCGGCGCTGGACGTGTCGATCCAGGCGCAGATCCTGAACCTGTTCATGGACCTGCGCGCCGAGCTCGACCTGACCTACCTGTTCATCAGCCACGATCTCGGCGTGGTCGAGCATCTCTCGGACCGGGTGATGATCATGTATCTCGGCCGCATCGTCGAGGAGGCGCCGGCCGAGGAGGTGTTCTCCCGCCCCAACCATCCCTACACCCAGGCCCTGCTGGCGGAGGTGCCGCGGATCGAGGCGCGGCGGAAGCAGTTCTCCGGCGTGAAGGGGGAGATCCCGAGCCCGCTCGACCCGCCAGGCGGATGCCATTTCCATCCGCGCTGCCCGCATGCGATGAAGCGCTGCGCGATCGAGGCGCCGGCCTTGCGCGAAATCGCGCCGGGCCACCGCAGTGCCTGCCACCTGAACGACTAGGGAAGCCTCGCCGGCCGGATGGCCGGCTTGCATCGTACCATCCATGTCCGACTCGAATTTCCGTTTGCATCCGCTGCACCGCCTGTGGCGCCTGCTGCCGGCGGCCCGGCGCCGGCGGCTGGTGACGCGGCTGACCGCGCGGCTGGCGCCAAAGCCCGACCGCGATCCGCCGCCTTGCGCCAATGGGCTGGCGGTGGTGGGCGAGCTGTCGCGCGCCTCGGGTCTGGGGGAGGCGGCGCGTCTGTCGCTGGCGGCGCTGGAGCGGATCGGCGTGCCCGGCTATGCCGTGGATATCGGTTCCGTGCTGCCCGGCGACGGCGGCGCCCGGACCGAAGTGACCCTGCCCCCGCCGGGGGTGCCGCTGCTGCTGCATGTCAATCCGCCGCTGCTGCCCCTGGTGCTGTCGCGCCTGCCGCGCCAGCTGCTGCGCGGGCGGCGGGTCATCGGCCAATGGGCGTGGGAACTGCCGATGGCGCCGCCGGACTGGCTGGACGGCACGGTATTCGTGCACGGGCTCTGGGGGCCGTCGCGCTTCACCGCCGCGGCGCTGGAGCCGTTGCTGCCGGGGCGGGTGCGCGCCGTCGTGCATCCCTTGGCCGTGGCGCCGCCGGTGCCCTCCGCGCTCGGCCGCGCCGATTTCGGCCTGCCGGCGGAGGCGGTGGTGGTGCTGGTCTCGTTCAACCTGGCGTCCTCGCTGGTGCGCAAGAACCCGCTCGGCGCCATCGCGGCGTTCCGCGACGCCTTCGCCGGCCGCACCGACCGGCTGCTGGTGCTGAAGATCGGCAATCCCGGCCATTTTCCCGAGGATTTCCGCCTGTTGCAGGACGCCGTCGCCGGTGCGGCGAATATCCGGGTGGAAACCCGCACGATGCCGGCCGCCGACAGCCATGCCCTGACCGCGGCGGCCGATATCGTTCTGTCCCTGCATCGCAGCGAGGGTTTCGGCCTGGTTCCGGCCGAGGCGATGCTGCTCGGCCGCCCGGTGATCGCCACCGCCTGGTCGGGCAACATGGATTTCATGGACCGCGACAGCGCCATGCTGATCGACGCGAGGCTGATCCCGGCGGCCGACCCGCGCGGCGTCTACCAGGTGGAGGGCGCGGTCTGGGCCGACCCGGACCACGGCCAGGCCGTCGATGCGCTGCGCCGCCTGGCCGGGGATCCGGCGCTGCGGGCAGCGCTCGGCGCGCGCGGGCGGATGATGGCGCTGGAGCGCCTGGGCACCGCGCCGATGGCGGCGGCGCTGGCCGAGATCGGCGTGCGGCCGTGACGGACCTCTCCTGATGCGCGTCCTGGTCTGGCAATGGGGCCGCCGCGGCTCCGGTCCGCGCATCGCCGTCGAGCTCGCCCGCGCGCTGGGCCGGCTTCCCGGCACCACCGCCATCCTGTCGCTGTCCGAGGGGGCGGAGATCCTGAGCGGCGCCGATGCTCCCGCATGCGCTCTGCCGGTGGCGACCTATGCCGGGATGGCCGGTCTCCTCGGGCGGCTGCTGCGGGCGCCGGCGATGGTCGTTGCCCTGATACGCAGCCTGCGCCGGCTGCGGCCGGACCTGGCCATCTGCGCCATGCCGGGCCCGCTGGACCTGCTGATGGCGACGGCGCTGGCCTGCACGCGCACGCGCTTCCTAGTGATCGTGCATGACGCCGATTCCCATCCTGGCGAGCGCGCGCCGCTGCTGATGTGGCTGCAGCGCCGCCTGGCCCGCCGGGCGGACGGGTTGGTGGCGCTCGAGCACCCATGTGGCCGAGCGCCTGCGAGCACAGGGTCTGGCCGACGCAGGCAAGCCCGTCATCGTCCTGCGCCACCCGCCGCTGGCATTCGGCGCCCCGCCGCCACCGCCCTTCGCCCATGGCGGCCCGCCCCGGCTGCTGTTTTTCGGCCGCCTGCTGGCCTACAAGGGGCTGGACCTGCTGTCCGAGGCCCTGGCGCTGCTGGGCGATCCGATGGGCGATCCGGCGCCGGAGGTCCGCGTCGTCGGCAGCGGGCCGGAGAGCGAGGCCCTGGCCGCGCTGCGCACCCAGAAATCCGTCACGGTGGAGAACCGCTGGGTCGCCGAGGAGGAGATCGGCGGCGTGATCGCCTGGGCGGACGCGCTGGTGCTGCCGTACCGTGAAGCCAGCCAGAGCGGCGCCGGCGCGGTGGCGATCGCGGCCGGGCGCTGGGTGGTTGCGACCAATGTCGGCGGCCTGCGCGAGCAGCTGGCGGGCGAAGACCTCGCCATCCTCTGCGATCCCGACGCCGCCAGCCTGGCCGCCGCGTTGCGCGAGCTGTGCCGCAACCGCCCCGCCGCGCCGGCGCGCGCCGGCATCGCCGAGGCGGCGTGGCGGGATTTCGCGGCGGCGCTGATCGCCCGCGCCGGCACCGAAATCCGGGGCAAGCGGTAGCATGGCGCGCGCCTGGTTCTGGCGAACGGCATGCATCGCCTGCGGGCTCATCGGCGCCCGGCTGCTGATCTATGCCCTGCTGGCCCGCTTCGACCTAGCCCGGGCGCTGTGCCAGTGGGATTGCAACTGGTACGTCTCCATCGCGCAGCACGGCTACGATGCCGCCCCGCATCTGGTGGACGGGTGGTGGCAGGCCAACTGGGCCTTCTTCCCGCTCTATCCGCTGCTCGTGCGCGGCCTGGACGCACTGGCCGGCACGGACCCGAAGTTCGCCGGCCTGCTGGTCTCGACCGCCTGCTGCCTGGCCTTCGTCGCGCTGGGCGCGCGCTACCGCCGGATCACGCGCGGCGAGGCCTCGCCCTGGCCCTGGCTGCTGGCGATCTGCGCCTGGCCCTTCGGCTTCTATTTCCATGCCGCCTACAGCGAGGCGCTGTACGCGGCGCTGGCCACCGCGGCGCTGCTGGCACTGGCCGAGGGCCGGCCGCTCGCCGCCGGGATCGCCGCCGCGTTCCTGACCGCGACGCGCCCCACCGGCATCCTGCTGGCCGCCTGGATCGGGCTTGACCGGCTGTGGCAGGCGCTGCGGGCGGGCACGCCGTCCCGCATCCCGCGCCTGCTGCTGCCGGCGGCGATCGCCCCGCTGGGCCTGCTGGCCTACATGGCGTTCCTGTATTGGCGCACCGGCGACCCGCTGGCCTTCCTGCATATCCAGACCGCCTGGCAGCGCACCGCCCGCAACCCGCTCTCCGTGCTGGTCGACGAGCTCCGCAGCTTCGACCCCGCGCATCCGCGCGCCGGCCCGTTCTACCTGGCGGGCTGGGCCGTGCTGGGCCTTGCCGCCGCGGCTTGCCTGCTGGTCCGCCGCCGCTTCGCCGAGGCCTGGCTCTGCGGCATGACGATCCTGATGGCGCTGACCTCCGGCACGCTGTTCAGCATGCCCCGCTATGTCACGACCAATCCGGGCTTCCTGTTCGCCGTGGCCGACTTGCTGGCGATGCTGCGCTCGCCCCGGCTGCGCGCCGTCGTGCTGATCGGCATGGCGGCGCTGCAGGTCGTGCTGGTGCTGTTCTGGTACCGCGGCGCCGCTTTCCTGCTGTAGGGAGCCTGCAAGGAAGTAAGGTCGGGCTCTGCCCGAACCCGCCAAAGGGCAGTCGCCCTTTGGAAACCCGTTTATGGGGTCCGGGTGGGGTTCAGCGGGGCGTGTCTCCGGCCAGGGTGATGCGGTGCATGATCCGGCGGAAGCCGTGGTAGTCGTTGATCGGATTGTGCTGGGCGCAGCGATTGTCCCAGAACGCCACCGAGCCCGGGGCCCAGCGGAAGCGGCAGGTGAACTCCGGGCGGACCTGGTGCTGGAACAGATAGTTCAGGATCGGCGCGCTCTCCTCCTCCGTCATGTCGGCGAAGCGCGCCGTGTGCGCGACGTTCACGTACAGCGCGCGCCTGCCGGTTTCCGGATGCGTGCGCACCGCCGGATGCCCGGCGGACAGCGGCTGGCGCGCCGCCTCGGTGCCGTCGGACTTGATCCGGTCCTCCCGCGTGCGGCTGACATCCGCCTTGGCGGAGGTGGAAACGCCGGTGGCGCCGTCCAGGAACCGCTTCATGCCGGCCGACAGGGTCTCGTAGGCCAGGTACTGGTTGGCGAACAACGTGTCCCCGCCATAGGGCGGCACCTCGCGCGCGACCAGCATCGAACCCATCGGCGGCTGTTCCAGATAGGTGGTGTCGGAATGCCAGATGCCGCCGAAATTGACCGTCTCATGCTCCATTTTGGCCACGGCGATGATCTCGGGAAAGCCCTCGATGCCCTTGACGAACGGGTACTCGACCGGCGTGCCGAAGCGCTTGGCGAAGGCGGCGAACCGCTCCGGCGGCAGGTCCTGGTCGCGGAAGAAGATCACCAGATGGTCCAGCAGCGCCTGGCGGATCTCGGCCACGACCGCGTCCGGCAGCTCCTCGGCCAGATTAACGCCGTGCAATTCCGCCCCTATCGCCCCCGCGATCGGCCGGATTTCGAGCGTCGTGTTGCGCATGGTCCATTTCCTCCTTCGTCTGGCCGCGAACCTACAAGACCGGAGCCGCCGCGGAAATCCCGCCCCCGCGCTTGACCAAACAAAGCACCTGGGACAACAACCCCCAATGCCAGAACTTCTGCTGACCAACAGCCTCACTCACCGGAAGGAGCGGTTCGTGCCGCTCGATCCCGCGCATGTGCGGATGTACGTGTGCGGCCCGACCGTCTACGACCTCGCCCATGTCGGCAATGCCCGCCCGGTGGTGGTGTTCGACGTGCTGGCCAGGCTGCTGCGCCAGCTCTTCCCGCGCGTGACCTATGTCCGCAACATCACCGACGTGGACGACAAGATCAACGCCCGCGCGGCCGAGACCGGCCAGAGCATCGCCGCAATCACCGCCGTCACCGCCGCGGAATTCCACGCCGACATGGCAGCCCTCGGCGCGCTGCCGCCGGACGTGGAGCCGCGCGCGACCGAGCATATCGGCGAGATGATCACGCTGATCGAACGGCTGATCGCCGGCGGCCACGCCTACGCGGCGGAAGGGCACGTGCTGTTCTCCGTCGCCAGCGATCCCGATTACGGCAAGCTTTCCGGCCACAGCCCGGACGAGCTGCTGGCCGGCGCGCGCATCGACGTCGCGCCGTACAAGCGCGATCCCGGCGATTTCGTGCTGTGGAAGCCGTCCACGCCGGACCTGCCCGGCTGGGACAGCCCCTGGGGCTGGGGACGGCCCGGCTGGCATATCGAATGCAGCGCCATGGCCTGGCGCTATCTGGGCGAGAGCTTCGACATCCATGGCGGCGGGCAGGACCTGATCTTCCCGCACCACGAAAACGAGCTGGCGCAGAGCTGCTGCGCCTTCCCCGGCAGCGAATTCGCCCATGTCTGGATGCATAACGGCATGCTGCTGGTCAACGGCGAGAAGATGTCCAAGAGCCTGGGCAACTTCTTCACCGTGCGCGACGTGCTGGCGAAAGCCCCCGGCGAGGCGGTGCGCCTGCTGCTGCTGCGCGCGCATTACCGCGGCGCGCTGGATTTCACCGACACCGCGCTGGCCGCGGCCAAGGCCGAGCTCGACCGGTTCTACCGCGCGCTGGAACGCCACCCGGAAGCCGCCGCAGGCGATCCGCCGCCGGCCGTGCTGGACGCGCTCTGCGACGACCTGAACACGCCTCTGGCGCTGTCGCATCTGCACGCTTTGGCCGATGCGGCGCTGGCCGGAGACGCAGAGGCCGCCGCGGGCCTGCGCGCGGCGGGCGATCTGCTCGGGCTGCTGCAGGCCGGGCCCGCCGCATGGTTTCGCGGCGGCGATGACGGCGCCGAGATCGAGGCCGCGATCGCCGCCCGGCTGGCGGCGCGCAAGGCGCGCGACTTCGCCCTGGCGGACAGCATCCGTGCCGACCTCACCGCCCGCGGGATCGTGCTCGAGGACGGCCCCCAGGGCACCACCTGGCGCCGCGCCGGCTAGCAGGAGACACACGATGCCGTTCCGCTCCACATTACCAGCGCTTGGCCTGCTCGCCTCGGCTCTGCTGGCCGCCCCCGCCTTCGCCCAGCAGCCGATGCCCGGGATGCCTGGCATGAACATGCCGCCAGCCCAACCGCCCGCTGCCGGCGAAGCGCCGTCCACCGCCGACTACCGCGCGTCGATGGAGAAGATGCACCACGGCATGGACATCCCCTATACCGGCGATGCCGACCGGGACTTCGTCGTCGGCATGATCCCGCACCACCAGGGCGCCATCGACATGGCCAAGGTCGAGCTGAAATACGGCAGGGATCCCGAAATGCGCCGCCTGGCCAAGGGCGTCATCGCCGCGCAGGAGAAGGAAATCGCCGAGATGCGGCGCTGGCTGGCGAAACACCCGCCCCGTAACCCGCCATGATCGACCTCCGGCCATGACCGGCCGCGACGGCGGCGCCGACCTGGCGCCAATCGGCAATTCGCCGGTCGTCGTGCTGGTCCGCCCGCAGCTTGCCGACAATATCGGCGCGGTCGCCCGCTCCATGGCCAATGGCGGCCTGTTCCATCTGCGCCTGGTCAGCCCGCGCGACGGCTGGCCGCAGGAACGCGCCTGGCGCATGGCCTCCGGCGCCGACCGCATCCTGGAAGCCGCCAGCGTGCACGATACCGTCGCCGGCGCGGTGGCCGACCTGCACCACGTCTTCGCCACCTGCCCGCGCCCGCGCCATATCGTCAAACCCGTGCTGACCGCGCGCGGCGCCGCCGCCGAAATGCGCGAGATGTGCTCCCGATCCCAGGAAGGCGGGCCCCTCCGCGTCGGCATCCTGTTCGGCCCCGAGCGCGCCGGCCTCGACAACGACGACATGGCCTGCGCCGACGCACTGGTGCGCTACCCGCTCAACCCCGCCTTCATGTCCCTGAACCTGTCCCAGGCGGTGATGGTCATGGCCTATGAATGGTGGACCGCCGACGACCCCACCCCGCCGCGCGAGCTGATGACCAACGAAAGCCGCGTCGCCACCAAGGACAAGCTGGAAAACTTCCTCGCCCATCTGGTCGACCAACTCGACGCCTGCGGTTTCCTGCGCAACCAACCCAAGCGCCCCGGCATGATCCGCAACATCCGCCATCTGTTCCAGCGCGGCGAAGTGACCGAACAGGAACTCCGCACCCTGCACGGCATCGTCACCGAACTCGCCATCGGCCGCCGCCAGCGGGGGCGGTTGGAGACGGAAGGGAAGTAAGGCCAGGGGCTCTGCCCCTGGACCCCGCCAAAGGGCCGAGCCCTTTGGAAACCCCAGACGTGTTTAAGAAAATGGGCGGGCGAGGTGGTGCTGGTTGCATAGCCTTGCTCGCCCATTTTCTTAAACACAACCGGGTGTCCAGAGGCTCCGCCTCTGGTGGGGGTCGAGGGGGCGGAGCCCCCCGCCTTGCTTGCCTTACGCCTTCACCGCCTCCGCGAGCTTCAGGAACCGGGCGGCTTGTTCGGATTTGTCGGCGAATTCCTTCCAGGAGCTGCGGGCCGCGACTTCGCGCCATTTCCCGAGCTGTTCGGCGTTGAACTGGTGCACGGGAACGCCGGCCTTCTGGTAGACCCGGTTCAGTTCGGTATCGTCCTCCTCGGCCTTTTGCATCGCCCAGGGCTCCAGTTCCTCGCCCACCGTCTGCAGGATCTTCTGCTGCGCCGGGGGCAGCGCGTCGAACACCAGCTTGGACATCAGGATCGGCTCGAAGATGAAGAAGAAGCTGCCGCCGCTGGCGCCGGTCAGGTTCTTGCAGGTTTCCTCCAGCCGGAACGAGATCAATGAGGTGGAGCTGGTCACGCCCACATCCACCGTGCCGGTCTGCATGGCGATGTACAGCTCGTTGGACGGCATGGTGGAGACGGTGGCCCCCGCCGCCTTGAACATCGTGTCCATCTCGCGCGAGCCGCCGCGCACCTTCAGCCCGTTCACGTCGGACGGCAGCAGGATCGGCACGGTGCGCGACGCGATGCCGCCGGACTGCCACACCCAGGTCAGGATCTTGACGCCCTTCGCCTCCAGCAGCCGGGTCAGCTCGCGGCCGATCTCGGCGTTCTTCCAGGCCATGCCCTGGGCGTAGCTGGACACCAGCGCCGGCATGAACGTCATGTTCAGCTCGTGGATATCGCCCCCGGCATAGGTGGTCGGCACCAGGCTCAGGTCCAGCGCGCCTTTGCGGATGGCGCTGAACTGCGCGAAGGTCTTCATCAGCGAGGAGTTCGGATAGATGTTGAACGCCAGCTCGCCGTTGCTGCGCTTGGTCACCTCCGCGGCGAAGCGCCGGCAGAGCTGGTCGCGGAAATCGCCGGTATCGCCGGTGCTGCCGGGAAACTGGTGCGAGATGTTCAGCGTGCGCGTCTCCGCGCGGCCGAGGCGCGACAGGCCGGTGACGGCGGGGGCGGCGAGCAGCCCGACCATGGCGGCCCGGCGGGTGATGGATCGGGTCATTCGTTCCTCCCGTTAAGGGCGCCGTCGTTGCGGCGCCCTGAAATGATCAGTTCAGTTGGCTGGCCAGCCGCCGGCCCATCAGCCAGCCGGGCAGGGCGCCCGCCGGCGCCGCCGGCATCAGCAGCAGCCAGCCCAGCGGCTGGCCGCCGACGATCAGGTTCATGCCGATGCCGAGCATGAGGCCGCCGAGCAGGCAGCCGGTCACGCCGGAGGCGATGCCGAGCCACAATATCTCGCCGCGGTTGATCATGCTGGGTCCATACGTTCTGAAGCGGCCTCGCGCCGTGCGGCCCGAGGTAACCCTGCGCCTCCGGTTTGACAACCCGCAACCCGGCACCTATACGACCGCCCTTCTCCTGCCGGGCCGCAAGCACGGCGGGTGGGATCCCATTGCCGGGAACGTGGACGGGCTGACGGGGCAAACCCCGCAAACCCGCGCCCGCCGCGCCGCAAGCGCGGACTACCGGTGCAACAAGCCGACAACCCGGGAAGCCACCGGGGCGGCACAGACCGAAAAGGACACGCGCATGACCAAGCGCGCCGAAAGCAAGTACAAGATCAACCGCCGCCTCGGCGTCAATCTCTGGGGCCGGCCGAAATCCCCCGTCAACAAGCGCGAATACGGCCCCGGCCAGCACGGCCAGCGCCGCAAGAAGCCGAGCGACTTCGGCGTGCAGCTGATGGCGAAGCAGAAGCTGAAGGGCTATTACGGCAACATCGGCGAGAAGCAGTTCCGCAAGTATTACGAGGAGGCCGTGCGCCGCAAGGGCGACACCTCCGAGAACCTGATCGAGCTGCTGGAGCGCCGGCTGGACGCGGTGATCTACCGCATGAAGTTCGCCATCACCCCCTTCGCCGCCCGCCAGTTCGTCAACCACGGCCATGTCATGGTCAACGGCAAGCGGGTCAACATCTCCGTCCTACCAGGTGCGCGACAACGACATCATCGAGGTGAAGGAGAAGTCCAAGCAGCTCGCCATGGTGCTGGACGCCGCGCAGACCGGCGAGCGCGATGTGCCCGATTATCGTGGAAGTCGATCACCGCGCCATGAAGGGCCGCTTCGGCCGCGCCCCGAAGCTGACCGACGTGCCCTATCCCGTGCAGATGGAACCGAACCTGGTGGTTGAGTTCTACTCGCGCTGATCCGACATCCTATATGCCTGTGCAAGCGCCGATCGGGTCTCCGGTCGGCGTTTTCATTGGGACGTTCTCATTGAAGGCGTGATCTGGAAGGTCTCTTGATGACCGACGCATCGACCGAAATCGCCCGCCGGCGCACCTTCGCCATCATCTCCCACCCCGACGCCGGCAAGACCACCCTGACCGAGCGCCTGCTGCGCGCCGGCGGCGCCATCCAGCTCGCCGGCAACGTCCGCGCCAAGGGCGAGCGCCGGCGCACCCGCTCGGACTGGATGGGCATCGAGCGCGAGCGCGGCATCTCCGTGGTCACCTCGGTGATGACCTTCGAATACGCCGGCTGCGTGTTCAACCTGCTCGACACGCCCGGCCACGAGGACTTCTCCGAGGACACCTACCGCACGCTGACCGCGGTCGACAGCGCCGTGATGGTGATCGACGCCGCCAAGGGCATCGAGGCGCGCACCCGCAAGCTGTTCGAGATCTGCCGCCTGCGCGACATCCCGATCATCACCTTCATCAACAAGATGGACCGCGAGGCCCGCGACCCGTTCGAGCTGCTGGACGAGGTCGTCCAACACCCTGGCGCTCGACACCGCCCCGGTCACCTGGCCGGTCGGCCGCGCCGCCGAATTCGTCGGCACCTACGACCTGCGCGCCCGCGAGCTGCACGTGACACCAGGAACTGCCGCAATCCGACCCGCGCCTGCAGTCGCGATGGCCGAGGAAATCGACCTGGTGCGCGCCGCCCTGCCGGAATTCGACCTGGAATCCTTCGCCGCCGGCCACCTGACGCCGGTCTATTTCGGCAGCGCCATCAAGGAGATCGGCGTCTCCGACCTGCTCGACGGCCTGGCCGAATACGGCCCCCGCCCGCGCGCGCAGCCCGCCGACACCCGCATCGTCGAGGCGACCGAACCGAGCCTCACCGCGCTGGTGTTCAAGATCCAGGCGAACATGGACCCCAACCACCGCGACCGCATCGCCTTCGCCCGCGTCTGCTCCGGCCGCCTGGTGCGCGGCATGCGGCTGAAGCAGGTGCGCACCGGCAAGCTGATCCCGCTGCACGCGCCGCAGTTCTTCTTCGCCCGCGAGCGCGAGATCGCCGACGAGGCCTTCGCCGGCGACGTCGTCGGCATCCCCAACCACGGCACGCTGCGCATCGGCGACACGCTGACCGAGGGCGAGGACATCAACTTCGTCGGCGTGCCCTACTTCGCCCCCGAGATCCTGCGCCGCGTCCGGCTGGACGACGCGATGAAGGCCAAGAAGCTGCGCCAGGCCCTGCAGGAACTGGCCGAGGAAGGCGTCGTGCAGCTGTTCCGCCCGCAGGACGGCTCGCCAGCCGCTGGTCGGCGTGGTCGGCACCCTGCAGCTCGACGTGCTGCAGGCCCGGCTGGCGGGCGAATACGGCGTGACGATCGGCTTCGACGACCGTGCCCTTCTCCCTGGCCCGCTGGGTCACCAGCGACGACAAGCCAGCGCTGGCGCGCTTCATCGCCGACAACCGCTCCAGCGATGGCCGACGACGTCGACGGCGACCCGGTCTTCCTCGCCAGCTCGGCCTTCATGATGCGCCGGACGGCGGAGCTGTCGCCGGCCCTGGTGTTCCGCGACATCAAGGACATCAAGGCGGAGCGGGTGGCGGCTTAGCAGGGGAAGGAAGGGCGGGCTCTGCCCGCACCCGCCAAAGGGCGGAGCCCTTTGGAAACCCTGATTATAAGATCAGGACGTCGGGTCTCGCCATCGTCCCATTCGGTGTTTGGGTGATACTCGCGCCGGAAACTGGGATGGGTCCCAATTTCCGGTCGTCGCCTGCCGCAACCGGCCGCGCGGCCACCCGGGACGGCTCCGGCGCAGGGGGCAGCGCCTCCTCCATCATCCCCGCCGCACCATGCTCCACCCAGGCCGCCCGCTCCGCCGCCGCCGCATCCGCCCCGACCTTCTCCCGCGCCGCCTGCAACCGCAGCAGCAAGCGCAGCGAGGATTTCCCCTCCCGCATCAAACTCATCGCCTGCGCCCGGCATTTGTGAGCAAGATCCGGCTCCCGCCGCTTCACCTGCGCCAACCGCAGACAATCCATCGCCCACGCATCCGCCGCCACAAACTGCGCCGCCAACCGCCCCTCGGCCGCAGTCACCGGCAGCAGCGCCGCCACCGCCGCCAGCGCCGCCCGATCCCGCCGAACCTCATCCGCCGGCTCATCCGTAACGGCGGCGGCAACGCCCCGCGCAAAACCAGAATGATCTCGGCAAAAGCCGCCCGAGGCAGCAACCGCCCCCAATCGCCCTGCGGATCGGTCAGCCCATCATGAAAATGTTCCATGACGTTAGAATACAGTTAATCAAAACTAACTAGGCAACAAAAACCGTAGGGCGGGTTTCAACCCGCCAACGCAAGCCAAACCCACCCCAAGCCCGAAACAACGAGAAGTCGGGCCCTGCCCGAACCCGCCAAAGGGCCCGCCCTTACGAAACCTCATGCAAAGAGGAGGTCCAGAGCTCTGCTGCTTTCGACCCAAAGCGGTCCTTTCCAGCCGCGGCCCGCCCGGCCGAGATTGGCCGT
>CAVUOB010000013.1:190000-232324 GCA_963743035.1 uncultured Alphaproteobacteria bacterium | reverse complement strand
GGGCGCGGCTGATCCAGGATGGCTGCTTCAACATCGCGGCGTCGGGCGCCATTCTGCGGACCTATTTGAACGAGACCGAGGGCGATGTGATGCTGGCTGTCGGCTACTATCATTCCCATACGCCGGCGCGGCGCGACGCGTATCTGGCGCGGATCATGCGCTCCGCCAAGGCGATGTTCGGCCACTTGCCATGAGGCAGAGGACAATGAAGCGGGGGCTTGTCTGGCTTGGCGTGCTGCTGCTGTCCGGGCCCGCCCCGGCATGGGCGGAGGACGAACCGGAGCCGATCTGCACGCGCCCGGAAATCGTCGATTTCGTTGGACGGGAGGTTCGGCAAAATTCTCCCTATGCGCAGATGCTGACCGATACCATCGGCGAGCGGCCGAGCCAGGTGTCGGCCGTCGTTCTTTGTGCCGTGACCGTGGTGCACAGGGATTTCGACTATATCAAATACCGGACCCAGACCTGGGCCGAGGATCAGGAGTACACGGTGAGATGGCTTGCGCCCGGCTATGAGGTGACGATGCGCGCCCCGGTTCGCCAGTAGCGACGCAGGCATGCGGATATCCGTGGGGCGGCCGGAATAGGCGGTCCCTGCCCCGGGATCGGATCCCTATCCGCCGGCCGCCCCCGAACGGAAGGCCAATATCGTCAGCGTGACGTCGATAGGGGGAGAGGCCGGCGTCTCTCGCGTGTTCGTCCCGCGCAGCTGCACATCGTCGATCAGCATTTGCGGACTGGCCTGCTCCACGGCGGTAAGGAACGTCACCAGGTCGGGCAAGGGGGCGGTCAGCGCCACGCGCAGGGCGATGCGGCGGTAGCCGCTCCGAACTTCTGCCGGCAGGGTTTCGATGCGCGTCAGGCTGGTGCCGGCATCGCGTGCCATATCCTGAACCAGGCCTTGCAGGGCCGCGCCCGCGATCGCATCCGAGCCGCCGGCCAGCAGGGCCTGCGCGGGTGGGGTGGTCCCGGACCGGTTCTGCGGCCCCTGATCCTGGCTTTGCTGGGCCTGTAACGCCGGCAGCGTCGCGACGACCCCGGCCATGCGCCGCGCCAGTGCAATGCGCCGCTCCAGCAGATCCGCCCGGTCGGCGTACAGGTCCATCAACGGCACGGCGACGCCGAGCCACAGCGATGCGAGCAACGTCGCTGTCAGCGCCAGTGCCAGCGCCCGGCCCCGGATGCCGGTAGGCAAGCCACTGCTGGCCATGCTCGCCATGTCAGTGCGCCAGGTCGGCACGGATCGCGAATCGGTCCACCCCGCCCTCTTCGGCACGGGTCACCGGAGCGATGAACGCGGGATCATGGATCAACGGGTCGCCGGCCAAAGCCGGGATCAGCCGCGCCGCGGCGGAAGATGTGCCGCCGATACCGAGCCGCCCCTGGCTGAGGGTAAAGTCGGTGAGCACCGTGTCGTCGGGCAGGAGTTCCGTCACGCTGGCCAGTACCTGCAACAGATCCCCGGTCTGCGACCGCTCGGCGGATATCACATCCGCGCCTGCCCCCTCGCTGGCGATCCGCCGCCGCAGCGCCTCCACCTCCGCCACTTTAGGCTGCAATTGGTCTATGCGTGCCTCGATCGCGACAAAGGCCAGGGACTGGCGCAGGAAAGGCAGGCAAATTGCCACCAGAGCCAATACGGCGCAGGCGCCAGCCGCCGCCAGGACGACACGACGGCCCCGCAATGCGCGCCCGTCATCGGCCGAGGCGAGCTCGATCCTGCGGCTGCCGCCCTCCGGGGCCGGCGCCTCCAGTTGCATCGGGCTTATCCCGATGCTCCGTAAGCCCGCGATGAACGGCTCCACCGCGGCAATCGCAACCAACGAGAGGCGCACATGGACCCGCCCGCGCGCGCGGTCGCGCCGTTCCACCGCCGCGTGCCAGACCACCTCCTCGGCGTCAAACGGCGTCAGCCGGTCCATCTCGTAGCGCAGCACGCGGTTCAGGTCGCGTTCCGCTGCCAGCGGCAGCTCGATCCGCCGTTCCAGCAGCTGTTCCGCGGCGATCTGCAGAACGGTCACCGGAGGGCGCTTCCGGCCATCCAGAGCGCGGCCCGCCGCGGCGATCCCCACCTCGTCCAGGCGAAAATTGCCGATGGCGGCTGTCCGCCCGTCGCGGCGGATGGCGATATCGATGTGGGCCGACTCGTCCCGGCTGCAGGTGACGACCAGCGCATTCGCACTGCCGGTGGCGCCGATCCGGGCAAGGCCGGCAGGCAGCAGGCCCTGCATCTGCTCGGCCCACCAGGTGAAGACATCATGCAGCATGGAGCAGGCCCATTCCCCAAACTCGCGCCTGGCCAGCCCGCCCGCGATGAGGGCCGCAAGGCCACCGAGGGGTACGCGCCCATGCCCCGGAACTCAGCCAGGTCCATGTTGTTGCAAACAGCTCCACCCCGAACGTCATGGTCCGGGACTCCTCCGATCCTGATGCGTCAATACAGGTTCGGATTCCACATCGGCGCCATCGGTCCTGGTCGTGGGATCCCCTTGGGCTGGCCCCCCCTGCGCCGACCCCGCCCCGACTGAACCCGGCCTGCCTGAACCGGACTTGACTGCAATGGCCTTGGCCGGCGCGCCCTTCGGAGCGTGCAGCCTCAACACCTGCTTGCCTTCCGGGCCGGCAACCGTCACTCGGCCTGCCTCAATTCTGTCCACTGTGTAGCGCCCGATTTTAGCGCCCTCCCCGATCACGGTGACATGTCCGCCCGCCGCACCCGCGAAAATGGCGCTGCGGCCAGAGCCGCTCACGATCACGCCGCTGAGCCGGGGCAGCGGCACCGGGCCTGTGCCACTTGAAGCCGTGGGCGTTGATCGGGCGGCCGGTCGCCGGTCCCGGCTGAACAGCGGCCGCTCCAGAATTCTATCCGCCCATTCCGGGATATGGCTGGCGATGTCGACGGGCGGCGCCGATTGGCCGGCCACCACGGGCCGGGAAGCGGGGACCGGCACTTCGACGCCGGCTTCCGGATTGTTCAGTTCCAGAGCGATCGCGGCGATGAGCCCCGTGGCCGAAACCCCGAGTGCAAACACAAGCCGGCGGCTCATTTGCCCGCGGGGCCAACCGGCGCCGGGCGCAAAGCCGCCGGTACCAAGATCTGCTCCGTCCACCCGATATGAAGATCGCTCAGCATGCCGACAGCCGCGCCGCCCCAGAGAAGATCCAAAGCGTTCGGGGGTACCGACACGCACGGGTGATCCGAAAAACCTGCGAAACCTACCCGGCAGGCTTGTGCGGATCGGTCACTTCGCGGCGTTCATCGGTTACGCGTCCAGGCCACCCAATGCAACGGCCGGGGCCTGTCAAAGGACAATGGCAACAGAAGGGTCATAATCCGGCGCTGCCTTTCCTGGCCTGGCATCTGTGAAAATCACGAGGCAAGATCATTCAGGCTCAGCATCGCCATCATCAGCGACGCGACGATGCCCGCGATGGCCGCCCCCATCAGGATGGTGATCGCCGGCACCAGCATCGCCATCAGGCGCTGCACGCCGATCCGCGTGCGGTCCTCATGGATCTCCGCCGCCCGCAGCGCCATCGCGCCCAGCTGCGCGTTCTCCTCGCCGAGACGGAGCAGGTGGATCATCCGAACCGGAAAAATCCCCGCCGCCGCCAACGGCCCCGACAAGCCGGCGCCGCCCTTGGCGCTGACGGTGGCAAGATCCACCGCCTGCACCGCGGCCCGATTGCCCACGACGTCGCGCACCATGCCCAATGTGGCAATCAATCCGACGCCGTTCATCAGCAGGGACCCCAGCGTGCGCGCGAACCGCGCTGCCAGCGCCTCGCGCAGCAGCCCGCCGATCACCGGCAGGCGCAGCATCCAGCCATCCCACATCCGGCGAAACCCCGGGCGGCGCAACGCCACGCGCAGGCTCAGGCCAGCGCCAGCCACGCCAGCCAGCACCACAAGCCCCCAGGACGACACGAACGCCCCGGCATCGATCAGGAACTGCGTAGAGGCCGGCAGGCTGGCGCCGTTCTGCTCGAACAGCGGCACGAATTGCGGCAGCACCTGCGTCAACATCAGCGTGATGGCGCCGATGGCGGCCACCACCAGCAGCGCCGGGTAGATCAGCGCCGAGGTCACCGTGGCCGATAGCCGGCGTTGGTTCTCCAGCAGACCGGCCAGCCGGTCGAGCGTCGGCGCCAGCGTGCCGCCGGCCTCGCCAGCCCGCACCAGGCCGATATACAGCCGTGAAAAACTGTGCGGATGCTGCCCTAGCGCGGCGGCGAAGCTGCCGCCATCGCGCACGGTGGCGCGCAGCTGCTCCATCACCGCCTGCATCCGCCTGTTCGGTGCCGTCTCGATCAGGAAGCGCAGCGCCCGGTCCAGATCCTGGCCGGCTTCCAGCATGATCGCCAGCTCGCGTGTCAGGTCGGTCACTTCCTGCCCGCGCAACGTCTGGCCGCGGCCGAATTCCAGGTGCATCAACTCGGAAAGGAAGCCGCCCTTGGCAGGGTCGGCACGCAACGCGATGCTGCCCTGGCGCTGCAGCCGCTCAACCACCGCCGCCTCGCTCGGCGCTTCCATCACCCCGCGCTGCATCTCGCCGCCTGGGGCGATCGCCAGGTAACGAAACGACGGCATCAGGCGCCTTCCGCCCGGATGCTGCGCACCAGTTCCTCGATTGTCGTGGTGCCGGCCAGCGCCGCGTCCAGACCGGCCTCGAACATCGTCACCATGCCGGCGGCAACCGCCGCGCGCTCGATCTCGCCATGGTCCGCGCGGGCGAAGATCAGCCGCTCCACATTCGAATCCGGCACCAGGAACTCGGCGATCGCCTGCCGGCCGCGAAACCCGGTATGGCGGCACTGGGCGCACCCGACCGGGTGCGACAGCATCACCTTTTCCCCGTTGGTCCGCCGGTCGAGGTCGAAACGCCGGATGATCTCCGGCGCGGCCTCCGCCCGGGTCGCGCAATGCGGGCACAGGCGGCGCACCAGCCGCTGGGCCAAAATGCCGCGCAGCACCGCGGTCAGCAGATAGTCCTCCAGCCCCATGTCGCGCAGCCGGGTGATCGATGCCGCGGCCGAGTTGGTATGCAGCGTCGACAGCACGAGATGCCCGGTGAGCGCCGCCTGTACCGCGATCTCAGCGGTTTCGATATCGCGGATCTCGCCGACCATGATCACGTCGGGATCCTGGCGCAGGATCGAGCGCAGCAGCGCGGCGAAATTCAGCCCGATCTGCGGACGCACCTGAATCTGGTTGATGCCACGCAGCTGATACTCGATCGGGTCCTCCACGGTGACGATCTTGCGCGTCACCGCGTTCAGCGCCAGCAGCCCGGTATACAGCGTGGTGGTCTTGCCGCTGCCGGTCGGCCCGGTCACCAGCAGGATCCCGTTCGGCAGGTTCAACGCGTCGCCCAGCCGAGTCACAACCGCTGGCGCCAGGCCCAGCCTGGCGTAATCGAACGCCACGGCGGACCGGTCCAGCACGCGCATCACCACCGTCTCGCCATACAAGGACGGAATGGTGGAGACGCGGAAATCGATCTCCTGGCCGCGCACCGCCAGCTTGATGCGGCCATCCTGCGGCAGCCGCCGCTCGGCGATGTCGAGCTTGGACATGATCTTGATGCGCGAGGTGATCGCCGCCGCCAGCCGCGCCGGCGGGCTTTCCGCCTCGCTCAACACGCCGTCATAGCGATAGCGGACCCGCAGCCGGTCCTCGAACGGTTCGACATGGATGTCGGAGGCCTGGGTCTCCACCGCGCGGGCGATGATCTGGTTGACCAGACGGATCACCGGCGCCTCGCTGGCCAGGTCCTTCAGCCGCTCCGCGTCTTCTTCCACCGGCCCGCCATCCGCGCCGATTCCGCCCGCGCCGTCCGGATCGGATGCGGCCTCCGGGTTGATATCGGCATACAGCCGCTCGAACGCCGCCTCCAGTTCGATCGGCACCGCCACCTCCAGCCGCACATTGTGCCCCGTTGCCGCCTGGATCGCCGACGATATGAAGCTTTCCAACGGATCGGCCGCAGCGACGACCAGGGTGCCATCCTCCAGCGCCAGCGGCAGGCAGCGCAGGTTCCGCAAGAATTTCGGACGCAAGCGCTCCGGAAATACCGGCTCCTGCGGATAGCGATCGGGATCCGCGAGCTTCAGGTCCAGCAAGGTCGCAAAGGCGCGCGCCAGATCCCGCTCGCCCACCAGGCCAAGCTGCAGCAGCACCGCATCCAGCCGCTGTCCGCTTTCCACGGCCACCCGCCGGCCGCGCTCGAGCGTCCGATCGTCGCAATGGCCCTCGCGCACCAGAATATCGGCAAGCGCATCGATCGGATGGGTGGAAACGGAAGCGGGTTGCAACAGCTCGGGGCGGGCGCGTGCCACGGTCGCGCTCCTCATGATTTCATCGGATGATTTCACCACGTGACGTTTGCCACTATGTGAGGACCAGCGACAAGGCCACGCGCGCAAATCGGCCGGACTGCCGCAGGAGTGTCATTTTGCCCGACTGGTTCATGCCTGTGCTGCTGGCCCCCTTCATCGGCAGCTTCCTCGGCGTGCTGATCCGCCGGCTGCCGGCCGGGCAGGCGTTTGTCCGCGGCCGCTCCGCCTGCGAAAGCTGCGGCCATGCCCTTGGCGTGTCGGACCTGATCCCGCTGCTCAGTTTCCTGGCGCTGCGGGGCCGATGCCGCCACTGCGCCGCCCCGATCGGGCGCTTCCATCCGGCGGTGGAACTGGCCGCCGTGGCGGCGGCCGTCATGGCCGCGTGGGCGATCGAGGACGACATGCCGCTGCTTTGGGCCGCGTGCGGCCTTGGCTGGGCCCTGCTGGCACTGGCCTGGATCGACGCCGAACACATGCGCCTGCCCGATATCCTCACGCTGCCGCTGCTGCTCGCCGGGCTGGCGGTCACCTGGTGGCAGGATCCGGATGCACTCCCGGCGCATGCGCTGGGCGCGGCGGCCGGATATATTTCCCTGTCCTTCACGGCCTTCGCCTATCGCCGGCTGCGCGGGCGCGAGGGCATCGGTCTGGGGGACGCCAAGCTTCTGGGCGCCGCCGGAGCGTGGCTCGGCTGGCAGCCGCTGCCCTGGGTCGTGCTGCTGGCCGCGCTGACCGGGATCGGTATGGCACTTTGGTTACAGTTGCGTGGCGCAACCATGACCCACACCACCGCGCTGCCCTTCGGTCCATGCCTGGCTGTCGCGACCTGGGCGATCTTCCTTTATGTCGCCTGAAAGTTTTGGCGGGCAAAGCCTTGGCGGGGCGAAGGATATGGACCGCAATCGGCGATCCGTGAGGCAATTTCCATCCGGGCGCCAGAACCCAGATGCCGGCTTCACCCTGCTCGAAATGGTGATCGTGCTGGCGGTTCTTGGCCTGCTGCTAGGCCTTGTCCTCACCCGCGGGCCGATGCGCAGCCAACGGTTGGAGATGGACGCCGCGGTGCGCGACATCGCCGGCGCGCTGCGCCTCGCCCGCTCCACCGCCATCGCCGAAAACCATCCGGTCACGCTCAATGTCGACGGCGTCCGCGGCAGCATCCAAATCGATAACGGCCAGGTCCGTACCTTGCCGAATGCTCTGTCGCTGCGCGCGGTGTCCGAAAGCGGTGGCGCCGTGCCAGGCATCCGCTTCGCTCCGGACGGCAGTTCCTCGGGCGGGCGGATCGAGGTATTTGCCCCCGGACGGCAGATGCAGATCCGTGTGAACTGGCTGACCGGGCGCGTGAAAATCCTGGCCGCCGGCTGAAGCGCCACGGATCAGTCTTCACGGAACTGCCATCCTATTCGGCGGCTTCCGTGTTATCCGGACGCGTTCAGGATGACGGCGGCACGGACCCTGTTCTGCCGTTTCATGATGCGCGTCACGAGTGGATAGCATATGCCAAAGCCAGCCCTGCCCTTCCCGCTACGCCAACAGGCAACGGTTTGCCGCAGGCAATGCACAAGCGACAACGAGACCGGAAATCGGCGCCGCTCCGAAGCCGGCTTTACCTTGCTGGAAATCCTGGTTGTCATCGCCATCCTCGGCCTGCTGATCGGCCTAGTGGCACCCGCCGTCCTGCGTCAGCTCGGCTCCGCGCGGAATTCGGTCGCCAAACAATCGATCGAACGACTTGGCTCGGTGCTCGATCTCTACAAGCTGGACATCGGCAGCTACCCGTCCACCGAGCAGGGATTGAAAGCGCTGATCGTCAAGCCTTCCGGGGTCGCGGCATGGAATGGGCCCTATCTCAAGGCGACGGAACCGCCGGCCGATCCATGGAACCACCCCTACGCCTATCGCAATCCCTCCACCCGGCCAGGGCATGATTACGATTTGTGTTCGAGCGGAGCCTCCGGCCCCTCCACTCAGGACAGCCTGATCTGCAATCCCTAAAGCAGTAGAGGAAAGGCGGCCGGTGCCCGGCCCGCCAGGAAGCCTCGGGCGCGCGTCCTGACCGGATGATTACCGCGGCAATTTTCGCCCCAGCCGAAACCTACCGCTTCAGATTGGCGACGATGCCGTTGAAGAACCCGGTCAGCGCATCGCCGGCGATGACGCCGCCGGCGAAGACCTCCATCTCGCCTTTCCCCTCCGGGCCGCGCACCCTTGCGTAGACCAGGCGGCAGGCGATCCCGGCCAGTACCGCCCATCCAGCGATCGGGAACAGGATCAGCATCCCGGTGGCGAACAGCACGCCCAGCTGACGCTTCGGCCCGCCCAGAATTTGCAGCAGCGCGCCGGGGATCGCCCAAAGGGCGAGCTGACGCGCCACCTCGGCCGAAGCTCCGGCCTTGATGGTCGCGACATAGACTTTCGCCACCGGCGCCACGAGCTGATTGGCGAAATACCCGCGGTAGGACAGCAACACGACGATCCCGGCGACGACGAACGCGAACATCGCCGCAAGGTATTGCTGCCAGCGTCCGTCTGCCTCGAACGCCGGATCGGCGCCGTTGCCGCGCAGCATGAAACCGGCCTTGAGGTCGTAGCCCATATCCGCGAAGGCCGGGCCGGTGGCGGCCGAGAACCCCACCAGCAGCGCCAGCGCCACCGGCGGGAAACCTGCCAGCATGCCGATGATCAACGTGATCAGCGCCACGGCGAAGGCGGGAAACCAGCCGGAATGCATCGCCGCCAGGCCGACGATGATCTCATGCACCAAAGCGGCGAAGGCGGCGTAGACCACGAACGCAACCAGCATACCGCCCGACATTTCGGAAGTCAGGCCGCCGGCCAGCGCGATCAGCACGGCAATCGCCAGATAGGCGGCGAAGCCCAGACCAAACGCCCGGCTCGCGCCCGTCTTCTCCTGCCCTGCCGTCGTCTCCCCCGCCTGAGCGCCACGCCCGGACATCGTCGCCATCACCTGGCCCAGGGCCACGATCCCGGCGCCGATCATCAGCCCATGCGGAATATAGGCCTTGGCGATATCGCCGCCCGGCAGCCAGCCCGAGAACAGCTGCGGCGCGTAGCCGCGCAGCAGCAGGCCGATCCCGAACATGCTCAAGGCCCAGATATTGCCGATGAACGCGACGCCGAAGGCCGACATCGGCACGCCGAGGAACCCCGTGCCGAAAATCCCCGCCAGCACCCCGCCGCCGAGAATGTAGACGCGCCGTCCCCCCTCGTCGCCGGCGCGGATCGCTTCCGCCGCGGCCACACCCGGGGGCCAGGCGCCGTCGGCGGGGAAGGCGCGTGTGGCGAACAGGCGGTACAGCATGGTCGCGTCCACCAGCATCGCCAGCGCCACGCCGCCGAGCAGCGGCAGGACCAGGTCGCTGCGGCCGAGCAGGAAGGGAATGCCGATCGGCAGCAGCAGGCTGTTGCCCGCGCCGAACGTCGCGGCCGAGATGGCGCTCTGCGCCAGGTTCTGCACATGAATGGACCGATAGCGGGCGAAAACCCGCATCGGCACGCGCGCGAGCGCCATGGCGATGATGGCGCCGACAATCGACGTATTGGCGGTCACGCCGAGGGTCACCAGAAGCTGCATGCCGATGATGGCGCCGATGACGCAAAGGATGGTGATCAGCACCAGCGTCGCAGGTTCGAAGAACCTCGGGTGGTGTGCAGGTGCCGGCGTCCGCGTATCCATCGAGATGATTTCCCTTGTGTTCCGGTTGTGACGGTTACGCGCCGGCCGGCGCGGTCATTCCGCGGCTTCGCGATCGGCCATGCCATACAGATCGCGCACGGCGTCCGCGGTGATCCGCCCATCGGCAAGATCCTCCTCGACCTCGGAGCGGGAGCGCAGGCGCGGATCGCCGTGGCCGGCGCCGCCGGCGAAGACGATTTCGGCGATCTCGTGCGTGCCGGTCAGCGTCACCAGCTCGCCCACGCCGCAATCGCGGGTCAGGCTGCCGTCCGACGCCCGCACCCCGGCGAAGGCGCGCCCGCCCGGCAGGCCGCCGGCCAGGCCAGGCAGGGCGGCACGCACACCTTCGGGATACAACGCCGCCAGCGTGGGCAGCCCGTCATCGCGCAGCTTGCGGAACCGCACCCGCTGGCCCAGGCCGCCGCGATGCGTGCCGGCGCCGCCGCTGTCCGGCAGGAAGCTCTTTTCCAGCACCAGCACGGGCACCCGCGCCTCGAACACCTCGATCGCCGTGTTGGCGGCCGAGGTCGGGTAGAGCAGCCCGGACTTGCCGTCGCCATGCGCGCTGGCACCCTGGCCGCCGCCCATGAACAGATGGTCGGCATACAGCGCGCCGGCCGCGTCATGCCCGTAGACATTGACCGCGACCGGCAATCCGGTGGGCGACTGCACCGCGTCGGGCACCATTTCGGCCAACGCGGCAAAGATCGCGGGCGCCAGATACCAGCCGGTTCGCGTGCGCGAGCCAACCGCCGCGGGCCGGCGGCAGTTCAGGATCGAGCCCTCAGGCGCTGTCACGGTGAACGCGCGATAGCAGCCGGCGTTGCCGCGCACATTCGGCGTCAGCATGCATTTCAGCGGATAGGTCGCGTGCGCCGCCGTGTAATTCATCGTCGAGTTCACCCCACCCACCGCGAGTTGCGGCGGCGCGCCCGCGAAGTCGATGGCGATCGTATCGCCGGCAACCGTGAGGCTAACCGGCAGCGTGATCTCCGACCCCGCCGGGCTGAGGCTGATGGCGGTGCGATAATTCCCGTCAGGCACGGCACGGATGGCGGCACGCATCGCCTGCTCGGCGCGGTCCTGCACGATAGCGGCAAGCGCCTGCAAATCCGCCAGGCCATATTCGTCCATGAACGCCAGCAGGCGTTGCGCGCCGATCTTGTTGGCGGCGATGAAGGCGTTGATGTCCCCGATCACCTGGCGCGGGTTGCGCACGTTCTCGGCGATCAGCGTCATAAGATCTTCGTTCACCACGCCTTCGCGGGAGAGCTTCATCGGCGGGATCTGCAGCCCCTCGTCGAAGATCTCCCGTGCGCGCAGGCTGTCCTTGGTGCCGCCGATATCGGCGACATGGCCGACCGTGGCGACCAGCGCCACCACCTCCCCGTCGCGGAACACCGGCGAGACGACGGCGATGTCGAACAGATGCCCGGCGCACAGCCAGGGATCGTTGGTGATCAGCATGTCGCCCGGCTTCAGCATCGCCGCCGGGAATTTTTCCAGCAGCGCCTTCACGGCGCGCGGCAGCGTCAGGTTGAAGACCGGCATGGCGCGCGGCGAATGGGCCAGCGTCTCGCCCTGGGGATCGAGCAGCTCACAGGCGAAATCCTGCGATTCCGCGATGATCAACGAGAACGCAGTGCGGCAGATCGTCAGCCACATCTCGTCCACCACGGTGACGAGCCGGCTCCACATGATTTCCAGCGCAATCGGATCGGCCTCGATCGCCGCGCGCGCCTGGGCCAGCGACATGTCCGGCCGCACCAGCTCCATCGCGGTGGCGGCGGCGATGGCGATCCGCAGATTGCCGGCCTGGTCGATGCGCAGCGTGTCGCCGGGGAAGACGATGGTGGTGGATTCCCGCTCCTCGACGATGGCCGGTCCGGCGATCTCCATGCCCTGGCGCAGGGCGTAGCGGTCGAAGACCGGGGTATCGCGAAAGCCGTCGCCGAACCAGACCGGGCGGCTGCCCTTGCGCGGCTGCGTGCCCTTCGCGCCGGGCTCGTCGAGGGCGACAGCGGGCGAGGCGCCGGTGGCGACCACCCGGAAGCTGATGGCCTCGATCAGCGCATCCGGTTGCAGCGCGGCGTAGCGGGCCGTGTAGACACGTTCGAACGCGGCGGCGATGTCGGGCAGGGCGGCGTCGTTCAGCGCGGCATCCGGCAACGGGACGGAGATCTCGTGCATCTGGCCGACCAGTCGCATATCGGCCTGACGCTCGATGCGGATGGCGTCCTGCACGCCGCCGAGGGCCAGTTCGGCGCGCGCCTCGCTTTCCAGCGCGGCCAGCAGCGTCTCGACGGCGGCACCATCGAAGCCCGGCGCGAGGCGCACCGGCAGGGACCGCGCGCGGGTCGCGGATAACGGCGCGCTGAGGAAGCCGAGCGCGGAGGCCGCGCCCGAGGCGGGCGGGATCACCAGTTCCCCGACACCGAGCGCGCGGGCGACCTCGGCGGCATGGGCAGGGCCGGCGCCGCCGAAGCCGACCATGGCGTAGCGGCGCGGATCCTTGCCGCGCTCGACCAGATAGACGCGGGCGGCATCGGCCATGCTCTCGACGACGACTTTGTGAATGCCCCAGGCGGCGGCCTCGATGGAAAGACCCAGCGGCGCGGCGACGCGGGCGATGGCGGTTCGGGCAGCGGCGACGTCCAGCCGCATCCGGCCGCCCAGGAAGAAGGCGGGGTCGTAGAAGCCCAGCACCAGATTGGCATCGGTCACGGTCGGCAGGTCGCCGCCCGCGCCGTAGCAGGCGGGCCCCGGCGCGGCGCCGGCCGAGTGCGGGCCGACGCGCAGCAGCCCGACCTCGTCGATCGCGGCGATCGAGCCGCCGCCGGCGCCGATCTCGATCATGTCGATGGTCGGCGCCTTGACGGGCAGGCCGGAGCCTTTCTTGAACCGATGCTCCCGGCCGGCTTCCAGCAGCGGCGCGATCTCGGCGCGGCCGTTTTCGATCAGGCAGGCTTTCGCGGTGGTGCCGCCCATGTCGAAGGCGATCAGGTCGTCATGCCCGGCGCGCGCGCCCAGCAGCGCCGCGGCGAGCGCGCCGCCGGCGGGGCCGGATTCCAGCAGGCGAATGGGCAGCTGGCCGGCGGCCTCCAGTGACATCAGCCCGCCGGCCGAATGCATCAGCCGCAACGGGCCGGTGAAGCCGCGGGCACGCAGCTCCCGCTCCAGCCGCGCGAGATACGTCGCCATCAGCGGCCGCACATAGGCATTCAGGCAGGTGGTGACGCAGCGGGCATATTCGCCGATCTCCGCCACCACCTCGGACGAGATGGACACGGGAATCCCCGGCATTTCCTCGGCCAGGATGGCGGCGGCTTCCTGTTCATGCGCCGGGTTGCGGTAGGCGTGCAGGAAGCAGATCGCCACCGCCTCGACCCCGGCGGCGCTCAGCCGGCGCGCGGCCTGGCGGACCGAGGCGGGGTCGAGCTTCGTCACCACGCGGCCATCGCGGTCGATGCGTTCGCCGACCTCCAGCCGGTGGCGGCGCGCCACGAGCGGACGGGGGAAGCGGAGAAACAGGTCGTAGATGTCGTAGCGCTGCTCGGTGCCGGCTTCGATGATGTCGGCGAAACCGGCGGTGGTGATCAGGCCCAGGCGCGCGCCCTTCCGCTCGATCACCGCATTGGTGACGAGCGTGGTGCCGTGCACGATCTCACCCACATCGCCCAGGCCGACGCCATGCGCTTGGATCAGGGCGGCGAGCCCCTCCAGCGCGCCGACGGCCGGGTCCGCCGGCGTGGTCAGGCTTTTATGCAAACGCAGCGCGCCGGTATCGGCGTCGGCGAGGACGAAATCGGTGAAGGTTCCGCCGATGTCGAAGCCGATGCGCAGTCTGGGTGTCGTGGTCATGTGGTATGTTCCGGGGTGGGCGGTTTCTGGGTGGCGCGGGCGCGCCAGAACGGATCGGCGAAGCGGAAACCGAGGCGGGCGGCCGCTGCTTCCACATCCAGCCGCATGGCGGATCGCTGCCCGGCATCCGCGTCGGCGAGGGGAAAGGACAGACACAGGCTGGCGATTTCCCCGCCCGCCAGGTCGGCGACCGCGGCGGCGATGGAGCCGACGCCGGGATTGGCCTCGTCCAGCGCTTCCTCGATGCCGGTGGCGGCGATGCGGTCGAGGCGCGCTTCCAGCGCCGCAAGCTCGCGCGGCGCGTTGGCTGGCGCGGGCGGCAGGCCAGCGGCATAAAGGGCAGCGATCTCCGCGCGGGGCAGACGGGCGAGCAGGGTGCGGCCGGTGGCGGTGGCATGCGCGGCCATCCGTTCGCCGACCGGGCGCATGACGCGCACCGGGTTGCGGCCGGGCAGCGCCCGCACTGCGAAGACGAAGGCGCCGTCACGCACCGAAACGAAACCGGCATGCCCGAAGGCGCCGACCAGAACCGCGAGCTCGGTGGCCATATCGTTCAGCAGACCGGAACTGGCGCGGAAACTGCGCGCGACTTCGAGCGGCAGCAGGCCGGCACGAAAGCCCTGGCCGCCAGGGGCCGGTTCCAGCAGGCCTTCCTCGACCATCATCGCCAGGAGGCGGGAAGTCGTGCTCTTCGGCATCCCGAGGCGGCCCGCGACGCTGGTTACGGACAGCACCAGCGTGTCCGGCCCGAACAGGCGGAGCACGGCGCAGGCGTTACGCAGGACGCTCAAGTCTGTTCCACTGAACGGAACTCTCCTTCATTCAGTGGAACTGTAATCTGATTCATTACCGGGGTTCAACCTGTGATTTGCCGGCAGATGGATGCCGGTGGGGCCCTGCACAATCCGGACGCAAGCCGATACCCGGCGCATGCGAACCACCGACGACCCAGACCATGACCGGAACAACGGCGGAGCCAGCGGGAGCCGCCTTCCAAACCTTGGCCGTCAGCCGGCTTCCTGACCATCGCTCGCGATGGCACGCAGGGACTGCCATGCAGACCGGATTGCAGCCGCCGCCTCTTCCTTGCCGTTCGCAAACGGCAAGGAACGGACCGAAAACCCTCAGATATGCGGGGCCGGCATTTGCCGCATCGGGTCCACGCGGTAGGCGAGCGTCGCGGCCAGCTCGACTTCCAGCATCGTGGCGTCCGCCGGCAGCGTGAGACGGGCGGCGCCGGCGGTCCAGCGCCAGGCGCGATTGCCTTCCCGCTCGGCCTCCCACCAGCCATCGGCGAGGTCCGGGTGGTCCGGCGCGATCGGCACGCTGACGCCGTCCTGGCTGACGAGGAAACCGCTGACCGCGACGCCGAGGCGGGGGCGGTCATTGAGCCAGGGCAGCGCTTCGTTCGGCCTGGCCGCGCGCGATATCAGCTGCACGTCCCGCCGGCCGGGATGCTGCGGCAGCACGAAGACCACGCGGTTGCCGTCGGCCTGGCTCGGGCGCAGCTCGCGGCCGCCGACGCGCAGTCGCAGCGCCGGGTCTGTGGTGGTTGCGGGTGCCAGACGCGGCACGTGGCCGAGCTCCGCGGCGCGGGCGGCAAGGCGCGACCAGATCGGGCGCACCACCGCGGCGTCCACCGCAAGCGGCACGCAGGTCTCCGCCGGGCCGTGGCGCAGCCGGGCGCGGACCGAGAAATCGGCCGGCAACAGCGCTGCGCCGGGATCCTCGAACATATTCCGGTTGCCGGTGTCGAGGTAACTCTCGGTCTCCAGCGCCTCGGCGAAGATGATGGCGTGGCGGGCGAGCTCGACGTGGAAATAGGTGACCGGAAGCGGGCCGATTTCATGCACGATGCTGGCACCGTTCACCAGCAGGCGGGCGGGGATCAGCGCGCCGTCGAGATGGATCGCATGGTCGGGGGAGACCCACAGGTCACGCGACGGAAGGCCGGGCGCGACCGCGCCGGCGCGGATGCGGATCGGCTGCACCAGTTCGGGATCGGGGTGGGCGGCGATGTCGACGTGGCGGCGGCCGATCCAGGTGATGGGGTGGAAGGCATCGCCGTCGGGAGACAGTGTGGCGAGCAGGTCGCCTGGCGCCAGCGCCTCCACGGCGACTTCGCCCCGCGCGGTGCGCAGCCGGGTGCCGGCGGCGAAGCAGACCACGGTGGCGATGATGTCGACGCCAAGGCCCGACGCGTCCGTAACCAGGCTGCTCGCGTCGATCCGGTAGCCGGCGGCGGTCGCGAGATGGCTGAAGTGATACGCGTAACCGCCGGCTGTGAATTGCAGGTCGGTGCCGGTGTAGCTGCCGAAGATCACGTCACTCTTGGTGACGTTCGGCAGATAGATGTAGGAGCTGCCGCCCCCGGGAAGGGATTGAATGACCTGACTGATGCCGCCGTCGCTCGCGTCCACATAGTCGAGTTTCAGAACCTGCGTGCTGCCGGTCGCGCCGAACGTGATCGCTCCGGTTCCCGCCGCTCCGAACGTGAACAGTTCCAGGGTGCCGCTGTTGAGCGTTGTTCCGCCGGTGTAGTTGTTGTCCACTGTCAGCTGGACGAGGCCCTGGCCGTTCACGACCAAGTCCGGCGATCCCGCCGCTGTTCGCGACGGATCCGTTCTGATCGGCGATCGGGCCGTTGAAGCTCAGCGTCTTGCCGGTTGCCGGCGCCAGGGTGATGGTCTGGTTGCCCTGCAGGAATATCCCCGAGCCGTAGGCGCTGCCCGCCGAACCCGGATTACTCGAGCGGCCCGCGCCCCCGGCGCCGCCGGCCACATTGCCGTAACCCACGAAGCCCGACCCGAGCGTGAGGGAGCCACCTTCCTGGACGAGTATGTCGGCCCCTAGGCCGGCGCCGCCACCGCCGCCGCCATAATTACTTCCCCCGTCCGAGCCGCCGCCGAAGCCACCCAGTCCCGGAGAGCTGCCGCCGCCGTTGGTGTTGAACCCAGCGCCGGACGGACCGCTGCCGCCGCCGCCGCCGCCGCCGCCCCAGCCGCCGTCGCCGCCGTAATTGAGGGAGCCGGCGTTGCCATTGGCCCCGCCGATACCGCCCCCGCCGGCGTCACCATTTCCTGCATCGCCGCCGCCGCCGCCGATCAGGCCGCCCGCGGTTCCCTGGGCGCCATTGCCGCCGGATCCGGCCCCCACCGCCAAGCCGGCGGCGCCGGCGCCGGAGTTGACATCGTGCTGGCCGCCTGCGGCCCCGGCGCCGAAACCGCCGCCGCCGCCATCGCTGCTGCCGGTGGGGGAAGAACCACCCGCGCCACCCAACCCGCCGCCGCCACCGGCCCCATAGCCGCTATTGACGTAATTCCCACCGGCGCCGCCGATCGCCTGGTCGAAGCTGAAGTTGAAGTTGTTGAGCGTGACATGGCCGCCCGAAGCGATAAGTAGGCCGCCGCCCAGCCCCGCCCCGCCGCCGCCGGGGTTGGCCGCGTCGCCGCCCGCGCCGCCTTTGGCGACCATGTGGAATAGATCGAGGTCGTTGAATGTGACCGTGCCGGTATAGACGGTGAAGCCGCGAAACAGGTCGCCGCCGCTGATCAGATGACCGTTGCCGTTAATGGTCAGCGAGCCGCCGCTGCCGAGATTGATCATGTTCAGATCGGTGTTCAACGTGAAGTCGGCACCGATCGTGATCACGTTGGCGGTCGGGCTGTTGGCCAGCGCCAGCAGGTCGGCGTTGAGCTGCGCCTCGGTCGTGACCGTGGCGAAGAATGTGTTCACCGCGGTGCCGCCCGTCCCGTCAGCCTGGACGATGAGCGTCTGGTCGGGCGAATTCACATTCAGCGTCGCGGTCGTGCCGCCGCTCGTCACTGAAAGCTTGTGGTTCACGATCGAGGCGGTCGCACCGGCCGCATAGGCCAGCCCGGTGAGGTCGATGACATCGGCGGTGCCGAGATTGACGATGGTGTTCGTCGGCATAGCTCCCGGAGACGCGTCTATCTGCAGCCGCGAGACGCCGCCGAAGCTGATGTTCCCGCTTCCCGCCGCGCCGGCAACCACAAGCTCCAGCGTGCCGCTGCTGATGACGGTACCGCCCGAATAGGTGTTGACAACATCGAGCTTCAGCACGCCAGGGCCATTCAGGATCACGCTGCCAGCGCCGCCGCTGCCTGGGACCGACCCGTTCATGTCGGCGATGACGCCGCCGATCTCGGTCGTGACGCCGGATGGCGGCGCGAAGGTGATCGACTGGTTGCCCTGGATGAAGATGTCGCTGCCGAATGCCTGGCCGGCTGTGGACGGGGTATTATCGGCGCCGCTCGGCATGCCGCCGGCCGCTCCGCCTGTAACGCTGCCAAGGCCGAGTGCGACCGTGCCGATGGTGAGCTGGCCACCCTGCTGCACGAAAATATCGCCGCCAGCCCCCAATCCACCGCCGCCACCACCATAAGTGTCGGAAGCGGTCTCGATCACACCGCCATTGCCGCCGCCGAAGCCGCCCGTTCCGTAGTAGCTGCCCCCGCCGCCGCCGAACCCGCCAGCACCACCATCGCCGCCGCCGCCGCCGCCGAACCCGCCATTGCCGCCGCTGCCGCTGCTGGATTGATCGTTGCCGGCGCCGCCACCGCCGAAGCCGCCGTTCCAACCGGAATTGGGCACACCGCCGCCGGATGGCGAATAGCCATCCCCGCCTGTTCCCGTGCCGCCCCCGCCCCCGGCATTGGTGCCGACGCTGGTCGGAATGATGCCCTGGCCCGCCAGGGTGGTCAGTGAGCCACCGGTCGCCGAAACGCCGATGCCGCCACCGCTGCCGTCAGCCGGGAGATAGGTTTCGCTGTAGCTGTCATAGTATGGGGCCGCGCGTCCCCCTGCGCCGCCGAGACCGCCGCCCCCGCCGCCGGCCTGGGTCGACCCCCCGCTTGTATTTCCGCCGGCGCCGCCGATGGCGCGATCATCCGTGAACGTGACGTTGTTCAGGGTGACACTGGCAGCCGCCGCGACGAACAGACCGCCACCGAGACCGGCGCCACCGCCGCCGCCGCCGCTGCCATTCCTGCTTCCCTGGCCGCCGGCGCCGCCGGTGGCAGTCGCGTGCGCGATCGTGACGTCGTTGACGATCAATGTCCCGGCATAGGCGAACAGCCCGCGATAGGTGTCCCCGCCATCGATCGTCTGCCCGTTGCCCTGCAGGGTCAGCGATCCGCCGGCACCGAGGTTCACCGCCAGCAGGTCGGTGTCCAGCACGATATTGTTGGCGAGGGTGATGGTGTAACTGCCGGTGCCACCGGCGATCGCGCTGAGGTCGTCGTTGAGTTCGGCCTCGGTGGTGACCGTAGCAAACGGAAGAGTGGCCATCGGGGATCCCATCGGTTTGACAACGTGACTAGACCGACGCCGGATGAGCGGCCGTTCCGTCCACTTTGATGAGACTGTATCCTAGGATACAAACGGTACGCAACGTCAAGATCGCCCGGAAGTACGCAGCGCACCGGCCATCGGCGTGAGGCTCCTGCTGGCGACTGGTTCCGCCAGGTAGGACCACCCCCTCGGCATCAGAGCCGGTTCGCGAGCCCATTCAAGGCATGCGATGTCATGCGATTTTATTGTGAATTCATCCCGAGTTCTCTCATAATGGGCCCCGGGGGAAGAGCGACGATGGAGGTTCGCCATGGGCCGTGCCCCTTCCAGCCACAGGAAGCCGAACTGCGTCCTTGTCCTGCAGGGCGGCGGCGCGCTCGGCGCCTACCACATCGGCGCGTATCAGGCGCTTGCCGAGCATGATTTCGAGCCGGACTGGTTCTGCGGCATCTCGATCGGCGCGATCAATGCCGCCGTGCTGGCCGGCAATCCGCCGGAGCAGCGGCTGGCACGGATCGAGGATCTGTGGCAGGCGATCTCCTGGCCCGATCTCTTGCCGCCATTCGACAGCGTCAATGTTCGCACATTCCTGAACAATCTGAGCAACGCGCAGGCACTCGCATTCGGCCAACCCGCGTTCTTCAGCCCAAGGCTGGTAAATCCATACCTGGCGCCGGCCGGCAGCGCCGCCACGGAGAGCTTCTACGACACCGCGCCGCTGCGCGAGACATTGCTGCACTATGCCGATTTCGATCTGATCAATCGCCGGGACGTACGGATATCGGTGGGTGCCACGGATGTGGCGACCGGCGGGCTGGTGTTTTTCGACAATACCGTGCCAGGGAAACCATTCCGTCCGGAGCATGCCATGGCCAGCGGGTCGCTGCCGCCAGGCTTCCCGGCCACCGAGATCGACGGCCGGTTCTACTGGGACGGTGGTTGCGTTTCCAATACGCCGCTGGAAGCCGTGCTGAACGACACGCCATCCGGCCATACGGTGGTTTTCATGATCGACCTCTGGGACGCGGCCGGCACTCCGCCGGCAACCATGAACGAGGTGCTGTGGCGGGCCAAGCAGATCCAGTATGCCAGCCGTACTTCCCACCATATCGACAGCGTCGCAACCAAGTTCAATCTGCGGCGCGCCATGACCTTGCTGAAGGGGCACGGCAAAGCCGCCGTGGATGCGGCCGTACCCGATGCCGTGACTCTTAACGCCGAACAGAGGATCGATATCGTCCACATTATCTACCATCCGGGTGCGGATCAGATCCCGTCGAGCGATGCCGAGTTCTCTCGCGCCTCGATTGTCGAGCGGCGCGCTGCCGGCTACGCCGACATGCAGAAGGCGCTGACCGCGCAGCCCTGGTTCCGGGCCGAGAAGCCGGCGCATCTCGGCGCGATGATCCACAAGGTATCGCGCGACCGGGTCACCACGCTGGCCGAGCCCAATCTGCGCACGACGTCGGACCGCACGGCGGCGACGCTGATGGATTGAGGCGGCATTGACCGGGTTCTGATCGACAAGTTCATTGTCATGACGTTACGGAAAGGACTATCGTCCGCTCCGGACGCGCGAAACCGTCCACTATTCGAGGGATCTCGGATCAACAAAAAGGGGGGCAAACATGCCAGTATATATGTTTCAAGGCAGCTACACGCCCGAATCCTGGGCCGCCCAGCTCAAGAACCCGCAGAACCGCGCCGAAACCGTGGGCCGTGCGCTGTGTGAAGCTGCCGGCGGAAAGCTCGTGGGTGCCTGGTATTGCTTCGGCGACCATGACCTCGTGCTGATCGCCGACATGCCGGACAACGAGAGCATGACGGCCATCGCGCTGGCCGTCGCCGCTGGAGGCGCCGTCACATCCGCCAAGACGACCGTTCTCATGTCGGGTGCGGAAGCCGTGGCGGGCATGAAGAAGGCAGACGCGGTCGCGAAGGTCTACAAGCCTGCCCGATAGGTCGTCCGCATCTATCGGCCATATCGGTATTCCCAACCGACGCAGCGGTCAGAGCCCGGCCCTACGGCAAGAGGCGCAGGCTCCAACGGTTTCCGTTGTGCCCGCCGGAGGGCAGCGATCATGGGTGCTCGCCCGGACTGGACTCGCCCGGACTGGACCCGCCCGGACTGGACCCGCCCGGACTGGCAATGCTCGGGCGGGTGTCAGCCGGCAGGTCCTGCAGCAAGGCGCGGGCCTCCGCATCGCCGAGGGTGAGGGCACGGCGGTACCAGGCGGCGGCCTGTGCGGGGTCGGGGATGGTTCCGACCACACCGATCCGCGTCAGGAAGCCCGCGTCGAAGGTCTTGCCCATAGCCGTCGCCGCGTGGCCGGAGCCGGCGCCCGCCGCACGCCCGTACAGTAGCCGCGCCGCCGCAACATCGCCTTGCCGCAGCAACGCGTCCCCGCGCCGCACCAACGTCTCGGCCAATCCCACGGGCATCGCGGGCGGAACAGCCGCTGGCCCGGAAGCGGCGGCGCCCGCGCCCCCGACCGCCGGTACGGCCAGCGTCGGGACAGGGGTGGAAGCAGGTACCGGAGCGGGCACCCGGTCCGGGGGCGAGACGGCACCGGCGGGCACGACGGAATTTGGCACGTCCTTCGCCGCTCGCTCCTGCGTTGCGCCCGGCTCGGCCGGCGCCTGGCTTGGGCCGATTTCCGGCGCCGGTTGGGAAACACCGGTCTCGACGGTCTTGGGAAGGACAGGCCCGGGCGTCACGGGGGGCGCGCCGGGAGCGGGCGGCCGGGATTTTTCCGGCGCCGGGGCTGTCTCGTCAGAGGTCACCGGCGGGGCAGGATTGTGCTCTGCCACAGAGGACAGCGGCGGAACAACTGGCGCCGGCGGCATGGGCGACACAGTCTCTGCCCGGTGAAACGACCTGATCTCGTTCCAGGCCATGATCCCGAAGGGCGTGTCCTTGAGCAGCCATGCACCGCCCCCCCCCAGGACCAGCAGGGCGAACATGGCCAGGGACAGCCAGCGCCCTGCCGCTGCCTTGCGCTGGCCGGACGCAGCCGGGGGAAGTGCCTCCGTCGGCGCACGGGACGGCCCGGCGACCGGTTCCTCTTGCGCGGACGGCAGGATGTCGGCCCATACGGGCGGAGACCGTGCCGACTCCCGGCAAATACCGGCGATCGCCGCAGGTCCGTCCAGACGAAGCTCCGTTGCCGGGCGCCGACGGAGGGCGACGAACTCGGCGTCGCCCAGCAGGGCGGCCAGCCCCTCCGCCCCCGAGAAGACGATGCGCAGATGCGGCGCGAACAGGCAGGCCTGCTGGATGTAGCGCAACGCCGCTGGCTGCAGCGATTGGGCATTGTCGATCATCAGCACGACGCTGTCGCAGCTCACATCCAGCTCCGTCAGAGCGCGATGCCCGCGCTCTATTTCGTCATCGGTCAGTTGTTCTCCCGCCGGCGCCTGCGATAGCGGCCGGCGGGCCAATTGGGCGATGAGCGCGACCAACCCCAGCCCTCCCTGTTCCGGCGCGACGACCCGCAGGATGCGGGTAAGGGTGGAACGGAGCTCTGCCGCGATCAGGTCCAGGACGGCGCTGGCATGCTCCCGGTCAGCACCGTGGAAGATGTGCAGGTCACCGCTGGCCAGGATTTGGTCGATCTGCCCGTGCAGTACTGGACGCCACTCATCAATCGCGGGTTGCATCGTACAAATCGGGTTTCCTGACCATCGGCTCTGCTGCAACCTATGTCCGCTCTTTTGGTCGCAAAACACAACGACCACGGCAGAACGGTAGCGACCATTTGATCACCGCGGCCTGTCCAGCTCCCGCGTGCGCCGCGCTCCGGTTGCGCTACCGGCAGACGTTGCGGGTTCGGCAGTCGTTGTTCGCGACCTGGGCGCAATGGACGGCCTTGTTCGAGCAGTCGGCCATACAGGCGTTCCGTTTCGGGTCTATACTAAAAAGTCGCGCCCGGCATTCGGCAACGCAGGATTCGTGCTTCGCATCGCAGCCGGCCGACTCAACGCAGGTCGCGCAACCATTCGCAGGTTGCGCGGTCACGAGAACTGGATACATCCAGCCAGCCAGCGTGAGCACAAGCACTGCTACCTTCACGATCCTCTCCAGGTTCCGCGACGCCCCGACGGGGTGGCCATCGGGCGAACGGCAATTTCACCTATGCCGGTCAGGGCCGCACATAGGTCCAGCCTTGTTCCTCCAGCTCCACGATCCGGGCGATCCCCGTCGGCACGATATGGGCCTGGGGAACCAGCGTGATCGACTTGTTCTCCTGCCTGGATTGACTGTCCAACGTATTGCCACAACCCGAGAAGGTCACGTTCTTCATGCTGGCGCTGATCGCCGCCAGGCGGTCCTTGACCGGGGAGGTGTCGCTGCGGACCATATTCAGGCCGGCACCGTAGGCGACCAGCTCGATCTCCACCTGCTCGCCCTTGTCCTTGTAGAATTTCGCCAGGTTTTCGGCGTTGTTGAGTGCCATGTTCATGACCGCGGGATCGTTCTGGGTAACCTGAATGACCACGTGGTGGGTCCTGTTCCAGGTCGAATGCGCCGCGTTGAGCGGTGGTTTTGTCTGGGACTGGCTTGTCTGGCACCGGGCCGCACCAGGCAGCGCCAGAACGATCACCAGGCCAGCGACCCCGATTGCGGCTGCCTGCATCAGGCGCATCTGGTTTCCTCCGAACCGATCCCTATGCCGGCCATGCGGTGTCCGCTACTTTCCATGCTGTCTTCGCCACTCCAGGAACTCCTGGTACAATTTCTGCTCCTCCGCCGTGGCCGGCGGCGCAGGGGGTCCCGGTTGTGGCGGGCCGGCACGACCGGCCCCTCCGGCAGATGTCGCCACCGCTCTGGATGCCGCCGCCCTGTCGAGCCATTCCTGGGCCGCCGGGAAACGGTCCAGCCCCGGCACTTTCGCGTTGAGGTTGACGTCCTTCCATTTCGGGTGAAACCCCGGTCCCTGCAGCCTGTCCAGTCGGCTGAACAAATAATCCGTCAGCCGCGCGACCCGCCGGTAGCGATCCGATCCCTTCGGCCAGCTATAGACTGCCAGGATCGTCGGGACGGCGATGGTCTGCACATCCTCGCCCTGCGCAATGAGTTGCGGATAATCGGCGGAAGTGAGCGTCGACGGCAGGTAGGATCCGAGATCCTCGTACGGCACCGGCAGGAACTTGAAGCCGGGCTCCCATTTGCCGTGCAGGAACACATCGACGGGCTTGGAGGTGATGAACACCACCGCTGCCATGTCCCCCTGCCCGGTTCTCATCTGCTCCAGCGCGACCTGGTGGGGGATGAACGTCTTTTCCACGTCCAGTTTCAGCCGCTCGAAGATCAGCGGACCCGAGTAGGCCGCGGCGGTGCCGGGCGTGTTGAAGTTGACCTTCTTGCCCTTGAGGTCGTTCAGCGACTTGATCTCGGGCCGGACGAAAATATGCAACTCGGACGGAAACAGATTGAGGATGTAGTTGATCCGCTGCTGGATGTTGGGAACCAGCGACTTGAACTCGTCCAGTGCATCCGAATTGATGATCGCGGCATCCACACCCCGGAGATAGAGCAGCGCCTCGACGTTTTCGGCCGGGCCCCGCGTGACGATTGGAAGCACGTGCAAATTGTCGCCATCGTCCACGACGCGGGCGATCTCGGTCGCAAAGCGGATCGGCGCCCCCTCGAGCAGGCCGCCGGCCAGCCCAACCGTCCAGGCATTGAGCCTCTCGATCGCCTGCACTTCGGGCGCCTTGCGCGCCATCTGGGCCGACCGCAGATCGGTGGCTCCGGCGCCAGACTGAACGCCAGACTGGGCACCGGCCTGGGCGGCAGCCGGTCCCTGCAAGGCCAGCACGGCGCCCACCACTCCAAGGACCATCCTAAGGAAAACTGGCAGGAGTTTCACTGCAAAGCCCTCGCTACGGGATCTATTACACGGTGCCGGCACGAAGTCCATCATTTCGGTAGGCGCTTCATTTGCCCGACAGACAGGCGGCGTCCCGGCTTTGCGGACGTGGCCCGGCGCGCGGCAATGCCGTGGCTGGCCCGTCGATGATGCCTGCGGTTCCGCCTAAGCCATTGATGGATCGGGACGTTCGGCCCGACCCACACGGCTTTGCCCAGAACGCCCCCGCCGTGTTATGTCGAAGGCCGCGCCGGGTTAGCACAGTGGTAGTGCAGCGGTTTTGTAAACCGAAGGTCGGGGGTTCAAATCCCTCACCCGGCACCATGGCATCGGCCTGACGGCAGGAATATCGCGCATCGCCGTATCGGCAAGGCACGTCGTTGACATGGATCAAGGCTGCGACCGGAATTTGTGCACCAGGCTTCCTGCGTGCCGGCCTGTGAAAGCACCTGACGTGAAAGCACCGGGCCGCAAGGCAGCCGGATTCGTGGGAGATTCGCATGTCCGTGCCGGGCAGGGTTCTCGTTTTTGCCGCGGCGGTGATCGTCGTTGCGGTCGGCGCCGCGGGCCTTGAGGCCTGGCTGCGTCAGCGGGATGTTCGGGAGCTGCGGCAGGTGATCGCGGAGATCGCCGCAAAATCCGACCGCGCCGAGGCCGCCGCGGCCCTGGCGGGCGCGACGGCGAACCAGGCGATGGATCGGGCGGGCCAGGCCAGGACGTTGGCGGAACTGGCCAGGAGCACCGCCGATCAGATAGCGGCCCGGGCAGCAAGTGCGGCAGCCGCCGCCCCGAATGCGATGCAACAGCCAGCGAGCCCGGTGAGCGAAAGCGATGCGAACCAGGGACGGAATCTGGCGCTGATCATCTGCACCGCATGTCATGTCATTGCCGCCGATCAACCCTTGCAGCCGACCCTCCAGCCACCGGCCCCGGACTTCCATGCCATCGCCAACCGGCCCGCGACGACGGAGAACTCGTTGCACGATTTTCTGGTGCGACCGCACGGCAAGATGCCCGGGCTTCCGCTCGTCGATTACCAGATAGCCCCGCTCGTGAGCTATATCCTGAGCCTTCGCGACCGGCATTAAGGAACGCCCGCCATGGCGTGGATGGAACGTTGCGCAAGACTGCACGGAATCGTGTTTTCCCGCGGGCTTCCAATCCGCAGGGACCACCCAAAAAGAATTGCAGATCGCGCGCGTGTCGGAGTAACCTGAAACTCTCGCGGTTATTGCTTACGATGGCGCCGGAGGGTAATCACACCTCGTGCCGCGGCACGTTTCGGATATCACGAAGACATCTGCAATGGCCGATTTTGGGGGTATTTTTTTGATCCCCGGCGCTTGCGGCATCCGGGAAGAAGCGTGACGAGCGTTACGATCTCCGTGATGCCGTATGTTCTGTATATGGAATGCGCGAAGGTCTCCCACTGCGTTATTTATCGGACTGTTCTGAAGAGACCGGAATGGATGTCCAACATGCTTCACATGAAACGGGGAGGTTGAAATGGCCGAGAGAATCAACATCGTTGGTGAAGTGGACGGCAAGCCTATGGCCAACGAAATGAAAGTGAAGGTGGAAGGCGCGCTGAAGACTGCGCTGCAGCAGGAAATCTCCGCACAGCGTATCGTTGGAACCCATCACTACAGCGTCACGCATCTGAGCATTGTCGTCGACGAATAGGTCTGCGGCGTCCCGATCCTTGCTGTAGGGCGGGCGATCGCCCCTGGCCAGTGATCCCGCCCGCTGCTGCGAGGGAGGGGTCAAGGGAGCGTCCGAATGAATGAGGCTCGAGACGCGGGACAGGCGCGGCATATCCACCAGGCCATATTGAAGGTCGCGTCCCGCTGCAACCTGAACTGCTCCTATTGCTACGTCTACAACATGGCCGATTCCACCTGGATGAAACGGCCGGCGCTGATGTCGAACGACGTGTTCGAACTGGCGTTGGAGCGGATCCGTCAGCAATGCCGTAACACCGGGCAGGACAGTTTTCGGATCGCCTTTCATGGCGGCGAGCCCTGCCTCGTCGGCCCGGATTTGTTCGATGCCTGGTGTAGCAGAGCCCGCGCCGTTCTGGGCGGTATCGTCAAGCTCAGCCTAGTCATCCAGACGAATGGAACGCTGCTGGATCGGCGATGGATCGAGCTGTTCCGCAAACACCAGGTAAGCGTCGGGATCAGCATGGACGGCCCCAGGGAGATCCACGACGCCGTGCGCGTTGATCATCGGCAACGCGGTTCGTATGACCAGGTGGAGCGGGGGCTGAAGCTTTTGCAGGACGCGCACCTGCCACATGGGGTCGGCTGCGTGATCCCGCTGGGAGCCGATCCTCTGGTCGTGCACCACCATTTCCTGCGTCTTGGCTGCACCGAGATCACCTACCTGATGCCGCACTTCACCCATGACACGATCGCGCCCGTCCGGCAGCGCCATGGCGCGACGCCCTGCGCGGATTTCCTGATCCCGATTTTCGACGATTGGTGGTTCACCAGCACCATGGAGGTGCAAATCGACGATCTGAAAAATGTGGCCAGGGTCATCATGGGCGGCAAAAGCCATAGCGAAGGCATTGGCAACGATCCGCCCTGCTATGTCTTCATCGAGCCGGACGGAGAGATGGAGGGGCTGGACAATCTGCGCGCCTGCGCCGACGGACTTTCCCGCACCAGGCTGAACATTCGCGATTCGGATTTTTCCGACCTGTTGCACAGCGAGACGATGCATGCCCAGGCCATCTTCGCGGGCATGCCGCTCGCCCAGGCCTGCCGTCATTGCCGGGAAGGGCAGACCTGTAGCGGCGGCTACCTGCCCCACCGCTATTCCAGCGCAAGGGGCTTCGACAATCCGAGCGTCTGGTGCGCGGACCTGCTGAAGCTGTTCGGCCACGTCCGGGCACGGATGGGCGTCAGCGTCGAAGAGACCGGCGAGCGCCGGCGAATGCTTGCGACGGAATCGGCTCCAGGTCTCGGCGCAGCAGACGCCAGCGTTTTCCAGAGCTAGGAAGCCAGAGCCAGGAAGAATGACCGCCGATACGCAAAAGGACCGGCTGCGCGCCATCTTGCGGCAAGCGCTCGATGACACGCTGGCCGCCGAGGTGCGAGCCGGCAATCCGGGCGCCAATGGGCAACGCTTGTCCGGCCCCTGGGGCATGTTCTTCGATGAGCACAGCGCCTGGGATTCGGCGACATGCCTCAACCGCGGCCTGTATCTGGATCTGAAGGACCATTTTGACGACAATATGACAAGGGAGATCCTGTTGGCCGCGGCGGATGTCAAGATTTCCCGCACGAGCCTGACGGACGCCCGGCTCCCCCTGCTGCGCGCGGCGGCGGAGCGGCACGGATTCCAGATCCTCCCCAGCGAGGACCGATGGATCCTCCAGCCCGATCGCGGCAAGGGCGGCTGGGCCAACCGGGTGGACAGATTGGCCCAACCGCAAGAGGAAGGTGCAATTCGCAACGTCTACATGGCATCCGATACCACCCTGGCCGAGACAGGAAAGATGCTGGACGAGGCCGGCGAAGACGATCTGTTCGGCGCGCTGCTCGGCATACCCGCCTGTTGCCGCGAGGCCTTCGGGCGGTTCAGGTCCCTGGCGGCGGAGAAGCAATGCGATTTCGTACCTTACGTGTCACAGAATACCAGCGGCGCCATGCCGTATGACTGGCGGCTGAACTACATCGCACAGTATTTCGGCCGGTCGTTGCTGAGCTTCTTTCCCTGTTCGTTCCGCTGTCCGGCAGCCGCCGCGGTGGCTGAGAGCACTCTGCGCATGCTCGCCGGCTGCGATGCCGCCTGGGCAAGCGGATTCGTCGCATTGCAGCGAACGAACATTCTCTACACTGAGAACGAGGGACTGCATCTTATTCGCGCGCGGCTTTGCAACGGCGTGATCGCCTACGGGCCGGAAGACCTGCGATCCACCGCAGCCACCGGGCTGGCCCGCCTGCTCCGCCAGGGGGATCGGCTGGAGATCATCGGGAAGAATGCGGTCCGGATATACCGGGGCTCAACGATGATCGCAGACGTGGCGGGCGAGGATACCTGCCTGTGCGCCTTCCATTAGCTCCGCCGGGCCGCTAGGCTGGCTTGGGCCAATTGTGCTTGCGTCCGCCGGACGGGCGGACGCAAGCACAATGACCAATCAGACCGGCATGGCCTCCGTGGTGGCGACAGCTAAAGCCGGGCGACGGAGACCACGAGCTTGCCTGTATTCTCGCCGCGAAACAGCATGCCCAGACCTTCGGGCGCTCGCTCGAGCCCGTCGATCACGTGCAGACGCTGGCGCAGCCGCCCGGACTTTACATGGGCGGAGATCCAGGCGCGCGCTTCGCCGTAACGATCATGGTAGTCGAACACCACGAAACCCTCCATCCGCGCCCGCTTGCCGATGAACTGACCGAGATTGCGGACGCCATGGGGCTCGCCGGCGGCGGTCTGGGAAATCCGGCCGCAGACAACGACGCGTCCGCCGATCCGCAGATTGGCGATGGCCGCCTCCAGCGTCGGGCCGCCGACATTGTCGTAGAACACGTCGATGCCATCCGGGCAGGCGTGCGCGATCGCGGCCGCCAGATCCGGCTCGGCCTTGTAGTCGATGGCGGCATGGAAGCCGAGTTCGCCGGTCAGGAACGCGCATTTCTCCGCCCCGCCGGCGATGCCGACCACCCGGCAGGCTTCGATGCCGGCGATCTGCCCGGCCATCTGCCCAACCCCGCCGGCAGCGCCCGAAACCAGCACGGTTTCGCCGGGGCGGATACGGCCGACATCGCGCATGCCGAAATAGGCGGTCAGGCCCGTCATGCCGAGCGGACCGATCCAGTCCTCGGGCGTGCCAAGGCTCAGGTCCAGCTTCTGCACCTCCGCCGCCAGCAGCGTCGGGTGGCTCTGCCACCCCAGCCGGGCCTGCACCAGGTCGCCCGCCGCCAGGCCGTCGGCCCGGCTTTCGATCACCCTTCCAACGCCGCCGGCGCGCATCACCTCGCCGATCTCGATCCGCGGCACATAGCCGGGATTTTCGCTGATCCAGACACGCATCGCCGGATCGATGGAGATCGACAGCGATTCGACCAGCACCTCGCCGGCGCCGGGCGGACGGATCGGCACGACATCCTCGGCGAAATTCTCCGGCCCGGCGAGGCCGACCGGGCGCGTCTTCAGCGTGATGCGGCGATTGGCGTTTCTCATGACGGGTCTCCCGGCTGATCCGTGTTCGTTCAAGGAAGAAGGCACCCTATGTCAGGTCGGGACCGCCAGCGATTTGCCGCTCGTGGATGAACCGCCACGGGCCGAACGGCCATGGGGCACAACAGAAACGAATTCGCGTATCACACCGGCGGACGTCCCGCCCCGGTCATTCCAGTCCGAAATAGGCCCGGTGCAGCGCGTCATCCTGATGCAGGGTGGCGACCGTGCCTTCGAAGCCGATCCGGCCGTTCTCCAGGGTGAACACCCGGTCCGCCAGATCCAGGAAGGCGACGTTCTGCTCGGCGATCAGCAGCGACAGCCCGGTGCTGCGGAACCGGCCGAGTATCTCGATCACCTGGGAGACGAACAGCGGCGACAACCCGGAAGAGGGTTCGTCCATCACCAGCACCCTGGGTCCCGCGGCGAGCGCCTTGGCGACACCGCACATCTTCCGCTGCCCGCCCGACAGGCTGCCGGCCAGCGCGCCCCTGCGCGCGGCCAGATCGGGGAACGCGGCGTAGAGCTCGTCCATGCGGGTGCGCAGCGTCGGCGTATCGACGAACTGTCCGCCGATACGCAGGTTTTCCTCGATCGACAGGCCGGGGAAGACACCCAGCTCCGACATATAGGAGATGCCGCGGCGCACGCGCTTGTCGGTGCGCATCGCGGTGATCGTCTCCCCGGCCATCGTGATGCTGCCGGCCCAGGCCGGCATCAAGCCGAGCAGAACCTTCAGCAGCGTGGTCTTGCCGGCGCCGTTGGGGCCCAGCAGCACCACGCTCTCGCCGGCGGCGACGTCAAGCCCGGCGCCCCACAGCACCTGGACCTTGCCGTAGCCGGCCTCGATCCCGCGGGCGACCAGCAGCTTATCCGGCATGGGTACCCCCCAGGAATACACGGATCACGTCGGGGTCGCGGGTCGCCTCGGCCAGCGTGCCGCCAAAAATCTCGCGCCCGGCATTGAGCACGACGACGCGGTCGGTCACCTTGTCGATGAACCCCATCAGATGCTCCACCACCAGCATCGCCATGCCACCATCCGCCAGGGCCCGCAGTCGCTCGGCCATGCGGCCAAGTTCGGCCGGGTTGAGACCCGCTGCCAGCTCGTCGACCAGCAGCAGGCGCGGCGCGGTGGCCAGTGCCCGCGCAAGGTCGAGCGTCTTCTGCTGTGCGCTGTTCAGATCCTCGGCCGGACGGTTGGCGTGGACATCGAGCTCCAGCGAGGCGAGCAGCGCGTCCAGATCGACCCCCGTCCCGCCCGCATGGCCGTAGGTGGCGGAGATTTCCACGTTCTCGCGCACGGTCAGTGACAGGAACGGTTTTGGCGACTGGAAGGTGCGGTTGATGCCAAGCCGCGCCAGGCGGTGCATCGCGGTGCCGTCGATGCGCGCGCCTTCAAATACTACCTGGCCGCCATCGCCGGGATAGAGGCCGGAGATGACATTGATGCAGGTGGTCTTGCCGGAACCGTTCGGCCCGACCAGGCCTAGCACTTCGCCGGGGCGGAGATGAAAGCTCACCCCGTCCAGGGCGCGAAACCCGCCGAAGCGTTTTTCCAGCCGGTCGACCTTCAACAGGAATTCAGGGGACACGGATGCCTCGCCGCGTCAGGAGGGAAACCAGACCGTTGGGCAGGAACAGCACCAGCGCCACGATCAGCGAGCCGTAGATGAGCTGGAAATACTGCGGCACGGTGATGCCGATCCAGTTGTAGACGCCGTACAGGATGAACACACCGAGCAGCGGCCCGGTCAGCGTCGCGGTGCCGCCGAACAGCGCGAACACCACCGCGAAGATCGAGAATTGCGGGCTGAACGCCGTCTCCGGATAGAACACCGAGACCTGCCAGGCGAAGCTGCCGCCGACCAGTCCGGCGACCAGGGCCGAGAGCAACCAGGCGATGGTGCGGCTGCGCACCACGGAGACGCCGGCCATGGCGGCGCTGATCGGATCCTCCTTGATGGCGCGCAGGCTCAGGCCGAAGCGCGAATTGCGCAGCCAGACCACCAACAGCAGCGTGAAGGCCAGGATCGCGACGGCAGTGCCGTAGCTCTGCGCCGGCGCGAACACGCCGGACAGGGAGACGCCGTAGGGGCCCTTGGTGATGTCTTCCAGTGCCGGGTTGGAGACCACTTCGTACACCGCCTGTGCGGCGGCCAGATTGGCGATGGCGAAATACGCGCCCGACAAGCGGAACATCGGCGTCAGGATGACCGCGAGCACCAGGGCCGCCGCCGCACCCACCAGCATCGCGGCGGGCGGACCGAAGCCGAGATGCATGACCGCCAGGGCAAACCCGTAGGCGCCGGCGCCGAAGAAGCCGACATAGCCGAACGGCAGGTAGCCGGTGAAACCATAGATGATGTTCAGGCCCTGGGCGAGCGAGAGGAACATGACGAAGTTGAACAGCAGCAGCTGGTTAGAATACACGCCGGGCGCCAGCGCCATGGCCGCGACCACCAGGGCCGCCAGCGACAGATCCCCGAGGACCCTGCCCTTGCCCGGCTTACGCACGGCGGGTCGCCCTGCCCAGAAGCCCTTCGGGCCGGAGCAACAGTACCGCGATCAGCAGCAGATTCGGCAGCAAATTGGCCCAGGAACTGAGATAGGTCTGCATCAGCATCAGGCCGATTCCGTAGATGATGCCGCCCAGCACGGTGCCAAGCGGATTGCCGAGCGTGCCGACGACGATCACGGCGAAGGCCGCGACATTGATCTCGGGACCCATGGCCGGGGTCACCGATCCCAGCATGAACGGCGCGAACACGCCGGCGATTCCCGCCAGCGCGATGCCGATGCCGAAGGCGATGGCGGAAACGCGGTGCACGTCGATGCCGGTCGCCAGCGCTTCCTCGCGCGAGACCATCACCGCGCGGGTCAGCGTGCCGAGCCGCGTGCGGTAGAGATAGAGATAGACGCCAGCCACCGCGACGGCGCTGACCGCGGCGCCGAACACCCAAGCCGAGGGCAGCCGCTGGCCGAGGATCATCACCGGCCCGGTGCCGAGCACGCGGCCGGGTATGGAGCGCTCGGTGGTGCCGAAGGCGATGCTGGCGACCGCTTCGATCATCTGCGATAGGCCGAAGAACAGGATGATCGACAGCATCTCGGCATCCCGCGCCATCTGCAGGCGAGGCACGACCAGATAATAGACCGGCAGTCCGATCACCACGAACAACACCAGCACCACGGCCGCGGCCACCAGCGGATGCAGGCCGAACAGCGCGAACAGCCAGTAGGCCCCGAAGGCGCCGAGCATCAGAAAATCGCCATGCGCCAGATTGACGATGCGCATGACGCCGAAAACAAGGTTCAGGCCCAGCCCGACGAGCGTGAAATACAACCCGAAGACGATGCCGGATATCAGGGCACCGGTCAGCAAGGCTGGACGCTCCGCCTGCCCGCCCCGGCGATGGCGTTGCCGCCGCTTGGAAGCTGCATCTTATTTCTTGCCGAAGACCGGCTTTCCGGTGGCCAGTTCCGGCGGCCAGACGACATCGACATGGCCGTTGGCACGCATCTGACCGATCGGCGTGATCTCTCCGAGCTGGGCGCCGGTCTCGGGGTCGAGTTCGAATGGACCGTCGAGCGTGGTGAGCTTGCCGGACAGCCCGTGCACCGCGTCACGCAACGCCAGCTGATCGAGGCTCGCGGTGGTGGCCAGCGTCCGCTCCAGCACGAGGCCCACGGTGTAGCCGGCGATGGCATTGAAGCCGAATTCGTATTTTCCGTCCGGATAGGCCTTGTGCCAGGCTTCCTTGAACTCGGCCGCGGTCATGCCGAAATTCGGCTTGTACTCGATCTCATTGGAGGTGACGTAGGTGAACACGCCCTCCAGCCCGGCGGCGCCGACATTCTTCAGCAGTTCTTCCTTCTCGATGCCGGGATACAGCATGAACAGGAAGGGGAATTTCTGGCCGCTGTCCTGCAGGTTGCGCAGGAAGGCGATGTCGTTGCCGACATAACCCAGCGCGACCACGGCATCGGGCGCGGCGGCGGCGATGTTGTTGATCAGGACCGTATAGTTGGACGTGTTGGTCGGGACGCCCTGGTCGTAGACGATCTCAATCCCGTCGGCCGCGTGTGCCTTCAGGTAGTTGCGCACGGTGCTGGCCTGGGTGCCGGTGAAGTCATTGGTCGAGTAGAGAATGGCAACGCGCTTGATACCGTTCGATTTGGCCGAGGCCACCAGGAATTCGTTGATGTATTTCGGCCAGACCGTGGATGCGGGATCGGCGAGCAGCGCGATATAGGGGTTGTCCTTGGTGAAGAACGCCGCCCCGGTGCCGGTCGGGTTGAACAGGAACTGCTTGTGTTCACGCGCGATCGGAACCGCGACCGAGGTCAGCACCGACCCGCTGTCGGATACCAGCAGATCCACCTTGTCCTGGGTGATGAGCTGGTTCACCAGCGTCGCGGTGGTGGCGGTCGAACTCTGGTCGTCATAGGCGATCAGCTTCAGCGGGATCTTCTTGTTGAACGGCTTCACGAAGGCGCCGCCATCGGCGTTGATGCGGTCCACCCATAGCTTGAGGCCCAGATAGACCGGCATGGAGATCGACGCGAAGGCGCCGGAGCCCGCATAGGGATGACCGATCTTGATCTCAGCCGGCGCGGCCGGCGCCTGCGCGCGGGCAACCGGGACCGACAGCGATGCCATCGCGAGCGCGGCGAGCAGGGAGCGGCGGAACATCCTGGACATCCTCGTTGGGTGGATCTTGCCTGCTAAGTGACGCAACTCCGGGCTCGCGGCAAGAGCGCGCGCATGCCGGTCGCGCGCCTGTTCCCGCCGATCACGAAATCGGGCTTCCGGCGGTGCCGCGGCTCCCGTTCGGTCCTGTTCCAGTCAGCCAGACCCGGCTCAAGGCCAGCCTGCCGTGTCCGCGCAGGCCCGACTGCCTGCTATCCGGTCATCTGGGCCATGCGCCGCTCGCACCCGACGCGCCCGTTGGCATGATCCGGACGGCTTATGTTACGCATGTTGTAATAGTGTCCGTGACGTTACGATATTTTAACTTACTCTGTTTTCCGAACGACTCTACGCTCCAGAAACAGTATGCAACCCCGGACCTTAAATATCCGTAACTTTTCTGGGGCGGCCTGGACTCGTTGAGTTTGTTAGACGTAGTTTGTAATTGTCTGAAACATGGAGCGTAACATGAGACTCTCGCGAGTTCTGGCAACATCGACCTTCCTCAGCAGCCTGCTGCTGCTGACGCCCGCCGCGTCGCAGGCGGCCGGCTTCATCAACGGCGACTTCGAAACCGGCGACTTTACCGGCTGGACGCAGGGCAGCGGCTATTGGAATGCCAATGGTGGCGCGCCCTACCCCACCTATTACACCGGCCCGGGCGGCAATCTGCTCCCGTCCCTCTATTTGCCGGGCGGAGCCTATGACAGCGGCGGCAGCGGCTCTCCCGGCGTGTTCACCATCACCAACCCCGGCGGCGATCCGAACACCGGCGGCGCCCTGAACATGGTCTACAGCGGCGCCCATTCGGCCAGGCTGAACGACACCAACAACAACTACTCGGTCACGGCGATCAGCCAGACGGTCGCGAACTATACGGACGACCACGTCTATTTCGCCTGGGCGGCGGTGCTGGAGGGGTCGCACGGCATTACCGACTCCGACAACTTCACCCTGTTGCTGCACGACGACACCACCGGACAGGATCTGTACAGCGTCAGCTTCAGCTCGGCGAGCGCGGCCGGCTCCGGCCTGTTCCATACGTTTGGCGGCAACTACTACACGGACTGGCAGGTCCAGAATTTGGACCTGAGCGTGCTGCCGTCCAACATCTTCCAGAGCGGCGACCAGTTGACCATGTCGTTGCTTGCCGCTGACTGCCCCTATGGCGGCCATTGGGGCTATGTCTATCTGGACGGCTTCGGCGCCGCCCCTCCCCCTCCGTCGGTCCCCGAGCCCGCCAGCATGCTGCTGTTCGGCGCCGGCGTTCTCGGCCTCGCGGCAGCCCGCCGCAAGTTCCGCTAAGCATTCCGGCTTTGCTGACTACGAGGGCGGCACCCGATGGTGCCGCCCTTTTCATGTACAGCGACGAAGGATGCGCGGATCAGCCGCGCTCGTAGCCAAATTTCCGCACGAACGGCTGCAGTATCTCCGCAATCGGGGCGAATTCCGCCTCGAAACGCCTCCACCGCGCGACCGAGGATGCATATAACGGCCGGGAGACCTGGCTGCGGCTGGGGCTGGCGATATATTTGCCCGCCACGTTCTTGTGGAAATCCACTACCGCCGGGTCCCAGGCCAGGCCGAGGAATTCGAACACTTTCCGGAACGTCGGCTCGAAGGCCGCCACCGCGTCCTCGTAGCGAAACTCGATGATGTCGAGCGTGGTGAGCGGCTTGACGTGGAGCCACCACTCCATGACCTGCGCGTAGAACCGGGCCGTGTTCTCCCATTGCAGCAACTGCACCGTCGTCGGTGACGGGACCATCAGCTGCATGAAGCAGCTCAGGCACACATCGCGCGGGTCGCGCTGGACGAAGACGATTTTCGCGTCCGGGAAGATGCCGTTGATCAGGCCGATATCGACGGTGTTCATGGTGAACTTGTCGACGAACACGCGCTGGCTGATCGCGCCGCCGAAATGCTCCTCGACCCGGGTCCAGTAGAAATTCCGGAGCGCCTGGACCTCCGCGGCGCCGAGTTGGCGCAGCTTGTCGGCCGTGCCGAGCCTGGCCCCGTTCATCCGATGCAACTGCTGCAGCGTCGCCGACAGGAAATCGACCTCGTCGCTGACGAAGACGTCCGGATGGGCGCCCAGCACCTCCTGGGTCAGCGTGGTACCCGAACGCAGGAAACCGATCACGAACACCGGCGCCGGCCGGTCCTGCGCGAACGCCGTGTCGGACCAACGGGCGAGCAGGTCCCGATCGAAACCCGCCCGGTTGCCCCGGATGAGGGCGGGCATGGCCGCGGCGTTCTGCTCCGTGAACTCCGGCAGCGAGCCCGATAGCGCGGCCGACTGCCGCAGATGCACGAACACCCGATCGTGCTTGCCGAGCTTGTCCAGAACCCGCGCCAGCTCCTTATGCGCGCGGTAAGCTTGGCGCGGCTCCAGCGCATCGCGCAGCAACGCTTCGAGCCGCGTCCGGGCGGCTGCGTGCTGGCCGGAATCGGCCTCCAGGCTGGCTTGCAACACCTGCATCGCGACGTTGTCCGGCGCCAGTTTCAGCGCCTGCCGGCCGGCTTCCAGGGCCTCGGACAGTCGGTTCAACTGGGCATAGGTCAGCGTCAGAAGCTGAAAGCCTTGCGCCTCGGAAGCATCGATCCGTGTGGTCGCTTCACCCAGTTCCAGAGCGCCTTCGAAATCGCTCCAATGTTGCAGCTCGGTGGTCAGCTCCAGCAGCAATCGCACGTCGCCGCTCTCGTGCGCCGGGACGAGGAAATGCCGTCCGGCCCGGCGGAGCATTGCCACACCCTCGGCCCGCCGGCCGACGCTGCACAGGCATTGCCCAAGCCAGGCAAGCGACCCGATATCCTCCGGATTTTGCTGTACCGCCTTCTCGAACCAGCCCACCGCTTCCGCCATGTTCTGGTTCTGGACGGCGGCATGCGCCAGCTCGGTAAACCTGTGCATCGTCTGGAGCTGCCCCGTTGGCGTGATTGGCGCTGCTGGCGTTGTTACGATTTCTTGCAGCATTTCCCCCCGCCGGCAATAGGCGGGTGGTTTCATTGTGGATGCGTCGTCACGACCAGGCCGCTCAGCCACGCGGACCCTGCTCGCCCCCCGTGCGGCCCCAGTGCGGCTCCAGTGCGGCCCCGGTCCAAGCGCGATGTAGGCATATCAGCCAGTCCACAGGCAGCTTCCATCCGCCGCGCGCCGGTGCGACATTGCCGCCGCGGGCAAGCCCGAGGCGATATAGTCGGCCGGCTGAAGCATGCCCGCCGTGCCCGGCCAGGCCCATCGGCATCGACCCGGCAAGCCGTCAGACCATGACAAAATGAGGACACCCACAGGTGAAGTGGCGCGCGCTAGATCTCAATCTGATCGTCGTCTTCGATGCCGTCATGCAGGAGCGCAGCGCGACCGCGGCAGCCACGCGGCTGAATATGACGCAGCCGGCTGTCAGTCACGCGCTTTCCCGGCTCCGCGGCGCATTGAAGGATGATTTGTTCGTCCGCACGCCGGACGGCATGGAACCTACCCCCTACGCCAAGCGTCTGGCTGATCCGGTTCGGCGCGCCCTGGAGGAGTTGGGCACCGCGCTCGAAAGCGCGGATGATTTCCAACCCGCGGTGGCCGAGAGGGTCTTCACGCTGGGTGTCAACAATCACTCCACCCTTGTCCTGGCGGCACCGCTGGCAGCGGCGGTCGCGGCGGAAGCTCCGGGGATCACGCTGGACATGCGCGCGGCCCGCACCCTGAACGTCGAGGACCGGCTGGATCGGGGGGAACTGGATTTCGCCATCGGCGGCCTCGCCGCCCCCGGTGAGCGTTTCTCGGACCTGCGTCTGTTCGAGGACGGATTTGCCGCGCTGCTCCGCCAGGGGCACCCGGCTTGCAGCCCCGATGGGACGATCACCCTCCAAGCCCTCGCCAGCCTTCCGCATCTGGCGGTGTCCTCGAACGGCGAAGGCACCGGGTTCGTCGACGAGGAACTCGCGCGGCACGAGCTCGGGCGGCACATCGCCCTGCATGCGCCGCTCATTGCCACGGGGGACCTGCTGGCCCAATCCGACCTGGTCGCTGTCCTTAGCGTCCGTGCGGCCCGGGAGTTCGCCCGCAGGAGATCGTTACAAATAATGCAATTGCCGTTTTCGTCGCCGAAGGTCGTGACCGCGCTGCTATGGCATCGGAGATTCGACGATGTCGGCGCGCATCGATGGCTGCGCAGGCTGATCAGCCGGGTCGCCAAGACACTGGAGCTTTCCCAGCGCTTCGAGACGGTGCCGGAACCCGCCGTGTAATTGAGCCCCCAGGTCCAGCCGCGCGGGCTGGACGGAGGGCGGATATCGCGGCGTACGCCTTCTTCAGGAAGAAGCCGCTACTCCCAGACGGGCCCGGCCGGATGACGATAGGTGACCGGGCCTGTCTGTCGGATCGTGATCAGCCGTTCGCACCGCCGACGGGGAAGGCAACGAAAGCCGGCTGGTTCAGCGGGACCGCCTTGGTCGTGCCGACCATCGGAGCGGTGTTGCTGACGTTGAGGTGACTCAGCGGGACCGCGATCAGCTTGGAGCCGGGCGAGAAATCGCCGTCAACGGACAGCACGACCGTCGGCTCGGCGCTGCCGTCCTTCTGCAGCACGTCCTCGACCGTGGCGATCTGCTCACCCTTGTTGTTGTAGACGGGAGCGCCGACGAGCCGGCTGGCACGCGCACCGGACGGGGCGGTCACGGTCTGTGCGAAGCTGGGCGTCGCAACACCAAGGGCGAGGGCGGCCAGAAGGGCCATTGTGGAAAGCTTGTTCATGGGATTCTCCTGTTGGCGGAAAGAGACGACGATCAGAATGGTCTTGATCATGCCCGTCGCCCCTGTGTTTTTCGGAAGTTGCCTGGTGAAGATGATCACAGGCGAAACCGCTTCCGCCCTTCCAATTGAACCTTCGCACGCAGGAATGCCAATGCCGTGTCGGCATTCGTATATGCCAGCGCGGCATCCAGCGGGTCGGCGTTTCGGTCTCGTCCGCCACCGGGAGGGTGGATTGAAGACGTGGATTGAAGACTGCGACGAACCGTCCGCTTTCCGGCGGCGCTCACCGGGCGGATACGTGATCGCGGGCCCGCTGGCGGGCGCTGTTGGCGGGCATTGATCTGGCGTGACCACGAACGAAAACCCCCGGGAACGAGTGTTCCTGGGGGCTTTCTATCTCTGGTTGCGGGGATAGGATTTGAACCTATGACCTTCAGGTTATGAGCCTGACGAGCTACCGGGCTGCTCCACCCCGCGCGGGTGGTTTGTGTGTTGGTTTGGTTTTTGGGTGGATTAGAAGACCTGGCGGCGACCTACTCTCCCGCGTCTTGAGACGCAGTACCATGGGCGCTGGGGTTTTTCACGGCCGAGTTCGGGATGGGATCGGGTGGGGGGACCCCGCCATGGCCACCAGGTCATCTAATCCAGCGTTTCGCTTTGGCGAAACGCGCCAGCGTATGCCGTCTACCGGGCATACACTCGCCCCCCGTCAGGGAGTGCGATGCAGGTTCTGGTAAGGTGTTTGCGATGTGCTTTGGCTTTGTCTGCCGGAAGTGGATGATTGCTGCGCATGGTGGTTTCGATCGTCTGTCGGGGACAGATAGATCGGATTGAAATCGAGCCTATCGGGCGATTAGGACCAGTTAGCTTCACGCGTTGCCGCGCTTCCACACCTGGCCTATCAACGTGGTGGTCTTCCACGGCCCTCAGGGAGACCTGGTTTTGAGGTAAGTTTCCCGCTTAGATGCTTTCAGCGGTTATCTTGTCCGCACATAGCTACCCGGCCGTGCCGCTGGCGCGACAACCGGTGCACCAGAGGTGCGTCCATCCCGGTCCTCTCGTACTAGGGACAGATCCTCTCAAGTCTCCAACACCCACGGCAGATAGGGACCGAACTGTCTCACGACGTTCTAAACCCAGCTCACGTACCACTTTAATCGGCGAACAGCCGAACCCTTGGGACCTGCTCCAGCCCCAGGATGTGATGAGCCGACATCGAGGTGCCAAACCTCCCCGTCGATGTGGACTCTTGGGGGAGATCAGCCTGTTATCCCTAGAGTACCTTTTATCCGTTGAGCGATGGCCCTTCCACGCGGGACCACCGGATCACTATGGCCGACTTTCGTCTCTGCTCGAGCTGTCACTCTCGCAGTCAGGCGGGCTTATGCCATTGCACTCAGCAGCCGATGTCCGACCGGCCTGAGCCCACCATCGCGCGCCTCCGTTACTATTTGGGAGGCGACCGCCCCAGTCAAACTGCCCACCATGCAGGGTCCCGGTCCGGGATGACCGGACGCGGTTAGACATCAGAAGAGTTCAGGGTGGTATTTCAAGGTTGGCTCCACCCGAGCTAGCGCCCTGGCTTCAAAGCCTCCCACCTATCCTACACAGCACTCTCCTAATGCCACTGCAAAGCTGCAGTAAAGGTTCATAGGGTCTTTCCGTCTGACCGCGGGTACCCCGCATCTTCACGGGGAATTCAATTTCGCTGAGCCGACGCTGGAGACAGTGGGGAAGTCGTTACGCCATTCGTGCAGGTCGGAACTTACCCGACAAGGAATTTCGCTACCTTAGGACCGTTATAGTTACGGCCGCCGTTTACCGGGGCTTCAATTCAGTGCTTGCACACCTCCTCTTAACCTTCCGGCACCGGGCAGGCGTCAGACCCTATACGTCGTCTCTCGACTTCGCAGAGCCCTGTGTTTTTACTAAACAGTCGCTACCCCCTGCTCTGTGCCACCCGCCGATGGTTGCCCACCAACGGGTCCCGCTTATCCCGAAGTTACGCGGGCAATTTGCCTAGTTCCTTCAGCATCGTTCTCTCAAGCGCCTTGGTATACTCTACCAGTCCACCTGTGTCGGTTTAGGGTACGGTCTATATGCTAGAGCTATTTCCTGGAATGCTCAGAAAGCCGGGACAATCCGATAAGCCCCAACAACACTTCGCATCCGTCACTTCTAGCAGGCCCAGGAATATTCACCTGGTTCCCATCGACTACGGCTTTCGCCCTCGCCTTAGGGGCCGGCTCACCCTGCGCGGATTAACCTTGCGCAGGAACCCTTGGACTTTCGGCGACAGAGTTTCTCACTCTGTTTGTCGCTACTCATGTCAGCATTCGCACTTCTGATACCTCCACCACCCCTCACGGGTATGGCTTCGCAGGCTTACAGAACGCTCCGCTACCGCTCACACCTAAGTGTGAACCCACAGCTTCGGTACGTGGCTTGAGCCCCGTTACATTTTCGGCGCAGGATTTCTATTAGACCAGTGAGCTATTACGCTTTCTTTAAAGGATGGCTGCTTCTAAGCCAACCTCCTGGTTGTTTTGGAATTCCCACATCCTTTCCCACTTAGCCACGATTTGGGGACCTTAGCTGGTGGTCTGGG
>CAVUOB010000013.1:0-185000 GCA_963743035.1 uncultured Alphaproteobacteria bacterium | reverse complement strand
GATGGTGCCGTCCAGGATCATGCCGGCCAGCGGGTTCTGCAGGCTGCGCTGGATCACCCGCTTCAGCGGCCGAGCGCCGTAGGTGCTGTCGTAGCCCTCCGCACCCAGCCAATCGAGCGCTGCGCGGTCCAGCTCGATCCGGATATGCCGGTCCGCCAGCAGGTTCTCCAGGTGTTTGAGCTGGATCGACACGATCGCCGCCATGTCGGCGCGCTGCAGGCGACGGAACAGGATGATCTCGTCGAGCCGGTTCAGGAACTCCGGCCGGAAATGCTGGCGCACGACGTTCATCACCTGGCCCTGGACCATCGTCGCCGGCTCGCCTTCCGGCTGGGCGGCCAGGATGTCGCTGCCGAGATTGCTGGTCAGCACGATGATGGTGTTCTGGAAGTTCACCGTGCGGCCCTGGCCATCGGTCAGCCGCCCGTCATCAAGCACCTGCAGCAGGATGTTGAAGACGTCCTCGTGCGCTTTCTCCACCTCGTCGAACAGGATCACCTGATAGGGCCGGCGGCGGACGGCTTCGGTCAGCACGCCGCCCTCGTCATAGCCGACATAGCCCGGAGGCGCGCCGATCAGGCGGGAGACGGCGTGCTTCTCCATGAACTCGCTCATGTCGATGCGCACCATCGCGCGGTCGTCGTCGAACAGGAATTCGGCCAGCGCCTTGGCGAGCTCGGTCTTGCCGACGCCGGTCGGGCCGAGGAACAGGAAGCTGCCGATCGGGCGGTTGGGGTCCTGCAGGCCGGCGCGGGCGCGGCGGACGGCGTTGGCGACGGCCTTCAGCGCATCCTCCTGGCCGATGACCCGCTTGCGCAGCTCATCCTCCATGCGCATCAGCTTGCCGCGCTCGCCTTCCAGCATCTTGTCGACGGGCACGCCGGTCCAGCGGGAGACGACGCCGGCGATCTGCTGCTCGTCCACCGCCTCGTTCACCAGCTGGCCTTCGCTGCCTTCCGCGAGCTTCTTCTCGAGCTGGGGGATGTCGCCGTAGAGCAGCTGAGAGGCACGGGCGAGGTCGCCGCGGCGCTGCGCCACTTCGGCCTCGCTGCGGGCCTGGTCGAGCTGTTCCTTCAGCTTCTGGGCGCTGGCGAGGGTTTCCTTTTCCGCCTTCCAGGCGGCCGTCATCGCGTCGGATCTCTCCTGGAGATCGGACAACTCCTTCTCCAGCTTCACCAGCCGTTCGCGGGAGGCGGCATCGGTTTCCTTCTGCAGCGCCTCGCGCTCGATCTTGAGCTGGATCAGGCGGCGGTCGAGCTCGTCCAATTCCTCGGGCTTGCTGTCCACCTGCATGCGCAGGCGGGAGGCGGCCTCGTCCATCAGGTCGATCGCCTTGTCCGGCAGGAAGCGGTCGGTGATGTAGCGGTTGGACAAGGTTGCCGCGGCAACCAGCGCGCCATCGGTGATGCGCACGCCGTGATGCAGCTCGTATTTCTCCTTGATGCCGCGCAGGATGCTGATGGTGTCTTCCACACTGGGCTCGCCGACGAAGATCGGCTGGAACCGGCGGGCCAGTGCTGCGTCCTTCTCCACGTGCTTGCGGTATTCGTCGAGCGTGGTGGCGCCGATGCAGTGCAGTGCGCCGCGGGCCAGCTCCGGCTTGATCAGGTTGGACGCGTCCATCGCGCCGTCGGCCTTGCCGGCGCCGATCAGCGTGTGCATCTCGTCGATGAACAGAATGATCTCGCCCTGGGCGTCCTCGATCTCCTTCAGCACGGCCTTCAGCCGTTCCTCGAACTCGCCGCGATATTTCGCGCCGGCGACCATGGCACCGAGGTCGAGCGCCAGCAGCCGCTTGTTCTTCAGCGCTTCGGGCACGTCGCCGTTGACGATGCGCAGCGCCAGGCCCTCGACGATGGCGGTCTTGCCGACGCCGGGCTCGCCGATCAGTACCGGATTGTTCTTGGTGCGCCGGGCCAGCACCTGGATGGCGCGGCGGATTTCCTCGTCCCGGCCGATCACCGGATCGAGCTTGCCCTCACGGGCCAGCGCGGTGACGTCGCGGGCATATTTCTTCAGCGCGTCGAAGCTCTGCTCGGCGTTCTGGCTGGTGACCTTGCGACCCTTGCGGATGTCGGCCACAGCCTTGTCCAGCGCCTGCGGCGTGGCGCCGGCGGCGCGCAACGCCCGGGCGGCCGGGGTGTCGCTGGCGGCGAGCGCGATCAGCAGACGGTCCTGGGCGACATATTCGTCGCCGGCCTTGGTGGCGGCTTGCTGTGCTGCATCCAGGATGCGGACCAGTTCCGGCGTGATCTGCGGCTGGCCGGCGCCGGAGCCCTGTACCTTGGGCTGGCGGGCGATCTCGGCTTCCGTGGCGTTCCGGGCGGCGACAGGATCGCCGCCGGCAGCCTTGATCAGGCCGGCGGCCGCCCCTTCTTCATCGTCCAGCAGGGCCTTCAACAGGTGCTCGGGCGTGATGCGCTGGTGGAATTCGCGTATGGCGATGGTCTGCGCAGCCTGAAGAAAGCCGCGCGATCTATCGGTGAATTTTTCGATGTCCATATCAGATGTCCCTTTCAGTAGGCGACCGGCCCTCTCCCGTCCCTAAATAGCAGGCGACGAAAACGGACCTTTGAGAAAACAGATGGTTCAGCGCAGACTGGGCTCAAGGGGGGAGGCCTGCAATTATGCGCATCGAACATCTCTATCGCTTCCCGGTAAAGGGCCTGACGGCCGAGGCGCTGGAACAGGCGGAGGTCCAGTCCGGCGGGGTGATCCCGTGGGACCGTGCTTTCGCGCTGGCCCAGGGCGATTCCGGGTTCGATCCGGCGGCGCCGGGGTGGCTGCCGAAATATCACTTCATGTGCCTGATGAAGAACGGGCGGATCGCCGCGCTGCGATCGCATTTCGATGAGCGGAGCGGGCTGCTCGCCATCCGCGCGCCGGACGGGTCGGGGGTGGTGGAAGACGCGCTGAGCCCGGAGGGACGGGAGCGGATCGCCGCCTATCTGACGGGCTTTCTGGGCGAGGAGGCGCGCGGCCAGCCGCGGTTCCATTATCTGCCCGGGCACGTGTTCGCCGACCAGCGGACCCCCGTGGTCAGCCTGATCAATCTGGCCAGCCTGCGCGACTATGAGGCCAAGGTGGGCGCGCGCCGGCATCGGCGGCGGTTCCGGGCGAATGTGTGGTTCAACGGGGCGACGCCGTGGAGCGAGCTGCAATGGGTCGGACGGACGATCCAGCTCGGCGGCGCGCTGCTGCGGGTGAACAAGCGGATCACGCGCTGCGCGGCAACGCAGGTGAACCCAGAGACGGCACAACGGGATGCGGACCCGGTGGAGGAGCTGCAGCGGCTGTACGGTCATTCGGATTTGGGTATCCATGCCGAGGTGATCGAGGGCGGCCGGTTCGCGCTGGGCGACGGCGTGGAGGTGCTGCCAGATTAGGGGCGGCAGTCTATCCGGCTGTTGATGGGAAATTTGCGACTGCATGCGCAGTTGCAGGTCGGGGCGCCCACCCACGCGGCCATCTGCGACCAACCCGTGGAGCTTCGGCGGCCTTGCGGACGGTTCCATCGTTGCACGATGCGTCTATCAACAGCTAGCATACCTTCGACAGGGATGGGATGGGCCGCTCGTCAGGGGAATCCTGTGTGATTGCGTTCGTCAAACCGGAAAGGACTTCATGGAGATCTCGCTCCGCGATCTTCTGACCGTTCTGCACGGCATGGGGTTCGGTGCCCTGTTCATGCTCGCATTCTCTGGCGCGCTTGCCGAACTCTATCGTATCTCCGCGCCGGGCATGCCGAATAACGCGAGTGTCGGCGGCCATATAGCGCTCAAGGTCTATCTCGCGGCCATGATCATCCTGGCCTGGGCCACGGTAATCTCCGGTGCCTATATCGTTTACCCCTGGTATCGGGCCTCTCCGCCCCCCGGCGCCGTCGATCTTGCCGATTATCCGCGGCGGCTCCTGCTATCGAGCCCCAAGACGTCCGGCTGGCACAGTCTCGGGATGGAATGGAAGGAGCATGTGGCCTGGCTGGCTCCCATCGCCATGACGATGGTGGCCTATGTGTTCATGAAATATGGGCCGGCACTGAACCGGCAGCGGGGCATTCGTACCGCCGTGCTGGTCTTCGCGGTCATCGCCTTCATCGCCACGGGCGTGGCCGGAATATTCGGTGCATTCCTGAACAAATACGCGCCTGTCCGCGGCGGTACGACGTTCGAGATCATGCAGGGGGAATAGGCATGAGCCGGGAGGAACCGCTGGAAAGGGCCTCCATCCCGAACGGACCGGGCGCCGCCGCAATTCTTGCGGCCGGCATAGGCTGCTTTGCCGTCGGACTTTTCGCGACGCTCGAAGATGCGTTTCCCACGGTCTCGCATCTGTTGACCTTCTATGGACCGACCGGCGGCCTCTCCGGCGTAACGTCGACGGCGATCGTCGTCTGGCTGATCATGTGGTTCGTTCTCGGGCGCCGCTGGGCAAATCGCCAGGTCGCGATCGCAAAGGTCAATTTCGCCGCGTTTGTGCTACTGGCGCTCAGTCTGCTGATGACCTTCCCGCCGTTCATGGACCTGCTGCAAGGCAAGTAGCCCGGCTTCTATTGCGCGGGCAGCCTGGCCCGAAGGTAGTCGCCGATCACGATGGATGTCGGCTCTGTTATTTCGATATCGTTGAGCGATTCGGCCGCCGCACCTTGCGCGAAATCGAGCGCTTCCTGGTCATGTGCCGTCCGGGCCGCCGCCGCGAGCGTGTTCAACGCGTCGGTGATCCGCGTGTGTTCGAGAAAGGTCTCCTCACGCTCCGCCTTGACGCGGTCGGACATCGCGATCGCCCATTTCATATCGGGTGTGATCTTTCCGTCGGCCAGGGCCGACAGCAGCGTCAGGGGCGGAAGGATGAACTCCTCCTCCCGTAGCAGATGCTTCTTGAAGAGCACCAGCGCCTTGCGCGCTTCCACCCCGACCGGTCCGTGCTTGTGGCTCAACCTCGTCAGTTGCGTCAGCGTGTTGTCGTGTTCAACCCGAAGCGACTGCGGAATATCCCCGACATGCGACGATGTCTGAGCGGCAGCGATGCCCGCAGCACCGGTCAGCCCAATGGCAGCAACGAAGATGATGGCCGTAGTGACGGAAGATACCGACTTCATGGCATTCGCTCCTCGGCGCTTTATTTGAGCGATCATCGCCCCTTTTTGCGATCTTTGCAATGAGGCAAAGGTTGCATAAGACGCGAGTTGCCTGTACGAAGACAGCCGCAGTTACCCGGTCGTGTGGCAACGCGATGCGTATTGCGACGCGCAAGCTTACGTACGGTATTTGTTTTGACGTACGCCTGTCGATGCGGACGCCCGTCGATGCGGGCGTCATCCGCAACCAAGGAGAAGCGATAATGACCGACAATGCCATGAAGAGGTCCGCCGCAATCGCGTTCGCACTGTCGTTCACCGGAATGGCCCTGATCGGTGCGGCATCGTCCGCCCTTGCGGCGGATCCCGCGGCTGGCAAGTCGGTTTTCACGAACGTCTGCTCCATCTGCCACTCCGCGCAACCCGGCCGGAATGGTGTTGGACCGAGCCTGTTCGGGGTCGTCGGCCGCAAAACGGGATCGGAGTTTGGCTTCCACTATTCCCCCGCCAACCAGAATGCGAACCTAACCTGGGATGCGGCGACCCTCGACAGGTATCTCCAGGCTCCGCGCACGGTGATCCCGGGAACCACGATGACCTATGGCGGCCTGAAGGACGACACCAAGCGGGCCGATCTGATCGCTTATCTCGCGACCGTCAAATAGCGTCCAACACGGAAACGCGACCACTGCGTTTGTGTGTCGGCATCGCAACACTCCGCCCAGGAACCCGTCATAGACGGACACATCGATTGACATAGATCAAGTTCGCTCCTTACAGGTTGATTAATGTTTCTTAATCGAACCTGAGAAGGGAGCAGGCGCCAATGTTCCATCGCACGGCCGATTCGCCCCCGCGGGGGTTATCCCCAATGCGGCGAATGCTGCAGACGCTGTCTGGAACAAAGGCCCTGATGGCGGCCTTCCTGGCAGCAGGGTGCCTGCTGAGCACCACACCGGCCGAGGCGGTCCCGAGCTTCGCCGCGCAGACCGGCCAGCCCTGCACCGCCTGCCATATCGGCGCCTTCGGCCCGCAGCTCACGCCATTCGGCCGGGCGTTCAAGATCGGCGGCTACACGCAGCAGGGCGGCGAGGGGATTGCCTCGCAGATCCCGCTATCGGCCATGCTGCTCGGCTCCTTCAACAATACCGGCAGCAGCGTGCCGGATGGCACCCAGCCGCAGCATTACGCGACCAACAACAACTTCGCCATGGACCAGATCAGCGTGTTCCTGGCCGGGCGGGCGACGGATTATCTGGGCGGCTTCATCCAGGGCACCTTCAACGGCATCACCAGCACCTTCAAGCTCGACAATACCGATCTGCGGTTGACCACGCCGTTCGATGTCAAGGGCACCGAGCTGCGCGTCGGCATGTCCGTCAACAACGGTCCGACCGTGCAGGATCCGTTCAACTCCACCTTTGCCTGGGGCTATCCGTACGTCGCTTCTGCCTTCATGCCGGTGCCGCAGGCGCAGCCATTGCTGACCGGGGCGATGATCGGCAACACGATCGGCGTGACCGGCTATGCCTGGTACGACAAGAGCCTGTACCTGGAGGCGGGCGGCTATTCATCCTACGGGCCATCCCTGCTCAGCGCCGCAGGCACCACCTATCCGGCCAACCCGCTCGGCGGCACCAACGGCATCGCACCCTATCTGCGCGCCGCTTACGAATGGAACTGGAATGCCCAATCGGCGCATGTCGGCACCTTGTTCCTGTATTCCGACTTCAATCCGCAAACCGGCGACAAGATGCGCAGCGTCGATTCCAGTTTCGGCCGCAACAACTACTCCGACATAGCGGTGGACGGCGGCTACCAGTTCCTCGGCGACGGTACGCATGTGGGGACGCTGTACGGCATCTACGTGCACGAGCAGCAGAACCTGAACGGCGCCTTCGCGGCCGGCAGTTCGGATCAGGTCAGCAACAGCCTGAACCAGATCCGGATGAACGCGTCCTATTTCTACCAGCAGACCTATGGCCTGACGTTGGCCTGGCAGAAGACCTGGGGCAACCAGAACATGGCGCTGTACGGCGCGACCGACCCCGCCACCGGCCTGCCGCCGCCGGTCACCGGCAGCGCCAACGGCAAGCCGAACACCAATGCCTTCATCATCGAGGCCGACTGGATACCGTTCGGCAAGGCGGAATCCTGGATGGGGCCGTGGGCGAACCTGAAGCTCGGCGTGCAATACACCATCTTCACCGAGTTCAACGGCGCGTCACAGAACTATGACGGCAATGGGCGCAACGCCAGCGGCAACAACACGCTCTATCTGTTCGCCTGGGTCGCGTTCTGAATAGCGGCGGCAATCCGGACCCGGGGCACCGCTCCGGGCCGTTGCCGCCGACCGGCGCCATCGGAACGCCCACGCCGCCCTCGTCCGCGCACCCGGCCCCTCGCATGGCAAACCTGCTTGATCCCCCTGACCGAATGGCCGATTGTGCGATGCAGCGCGATTATGGGCTGGATCGGAGGCAGAAACATGAACCGTTTGCTCGAAGGCTATCGGCGGTTTCGTTCGGATGTCTGGCCGGCCGAACGCACACGCTACGAGACGCTCTCGATCCGAGGACAGCAGCCGGAAACGCTGGTGATCTCCTGTTCCGACTCGCGCGTGGATCCGGAGACCGTGTTCGGCGCCGGACCCGGCGAGCTTTTCGTGGTGCGCAACATCGCCGGCCTGGTGCCGACCTACCAGCCGGACGCCGGTTGCCATGGCACCAGCGCGGCCCTGGAGTTTGGCGTGCGCGTGCTGAAGGTGGCGCGCATCGTCGTGCTCGGCCACGCCCAATGCGGCGGTGTGCGGGCCATGGTGGAGGGCGCGCCCGAGGAGGCCCGGGACTTCGTCGAGCCCTGGGTGGCGATGGCCGCGCCGGCGCTCAGGAATGTTCCCAGGCATGTCCACGCCGACCACTTCCTCGACCATTGCGAGGCGGAAGTGGTGCGGCTGTCGCTGGCCAATCTGGTGACGTTTCCATGGATCCGGGACGCCATCGACGAGGGAAAGCTGGAACTGCACGGCTTCCGCTTCGACATCCGCTCCGGCGTGCTGGCGGAACTGTCCCCCATGGGCCTGTCGCCGGTTGCGTGAACGGATGCCCGCGTAACCGATGAGCCTCAGCGGCCGAGGAGTGCGGCGCGCAGGGCCTCGCCTTCCAACACGGTGTCGCGCCCGAGCGTGATGCGTTCGGCCCGCCAGCTTCCGCCTCGCTCGGCCGCCGCCGCCTCGGCCAGCGCGGCGGCGAGGTCGGGTTCCATGCGCAGCCCCGCCGTCCCGTCGGCGTGGACGATGTGCAGCAGGTGGAAGATCGGCATCGAGCAGGTCATCGCTGGCATCCCTTCCAGGCGTTGTGTCCCCCTTGCCCATACTGGCGGGTAGGAACAGTATTGAGCCAACCAATTCGTTGTCCAAGGGAGCAACCGCCATGGATCTGCGCTTCACACCGGAAGAGACCGCCTTCCGCGAGGAAGTCCGTGCCTTCATCCGCGACAATCTGCCGGCGGATATCCGCGAGCGCATGCGGCTCGGCTACCCCGCGCGCAAGCAAGACACGGTCACCTGGCAGCGGATCCTGAACAAGAGGGGCTGGGCGGCGCTGTCCTGGCCGAAGGAATGGGGCGGGCCGGGATGGACGTCGATCCAGAAGATGATCTTCCTGGAGGAAAACCTGGCGGCGCCGGCGCCGGAACTCTCGTCGTTCAATATCACCATGCTGGGGCCGGTCCTGGTGCAGTTCGGCACCGAGGCGCAGAAGCAGCGCTTCCTGCCGCGCGCCGCCAATCTGGACGACTGGTGGTGCCAGGGCTTCTCCGAGCCCGGCGCCGGCTCAGACCTGGCATCCCTGCGCACCAAGGCGGAGCGGGACGGCGATTTCTACATCGTCAACGGGCAAAAAATCTGGACCTCCACGGCGCATAACGCCGATTGGTGCTTCTGCCTGGTCCGCACCAACCCGCAGGCGGCCAAGCGCCAGGAGGGGATCTCCTTCCTGCTGATCGACATGAAGACGCCAGGGATCGAGGTGCGGCCGATCATCTCCATCGACGGCAGCCACCACCTGAACGAGGTGTTCTTCACCGATGTGAAGGTGCCGGCGGAAAACCTGGTCGGCGAGGAAAACAAGGGCTGGAATGTCGCCAAATTCCTGCTCGGCAACGAACGCACCGGCATCGCGCGGCTCGGCAAATCCAAGGAGCGGGTGCGCTACGCCAAGGAGGTCGCACGCGAGGTGCGGATGAACGGCAAGCCCCTGATCGAGGATCATAATTTCCGCACCCGGGTGGCGCAGCTGGAAGTCGACATGAAGGCGCTGGAGATCACCCAGCTGCGGGTGATCTCGGCCTATGACAAATCCAAGGACGGCAAGCCGGATCCGATATCCTCGGTGCTGAAGATCAAGGGCACGGAATTGCTGCAGAACAGCTCGGAGCTGGTGATGGATGTCGGCGGGCCGCAGGCCATGCCGGTCTGGCAGCAGGAATTGTCGGCGCTGACCAACGAGCCGGCGATCGGGCCGGAATGGGCGCCGCAGATGGCGCCGGCCTATCTGATGTTGCGGGCCGCCTCGATCTATGGCGGCACCAACGAAATCCAGAAGAATATTCTAAACAAAGCCGTTCTCGGACTCTAAGGAAGCAGGGGCTCCAATGGACTTCGATCTGACCGACGACCAACGCCTGCTGACCGACAGCGTCAACCGGCTGCTGGCCGACCAGTACACCTTCGAAAAGCGGAAGGCCTTCCTGAAGGCGCCGGAAGGCTGGAGTACCGCGCTATGGGCGCAATATGCCGAACTCGGCCTGCTCGGGCTGCCGTTCGCCGAGGAATTCGGCGGCTTCGGCGGCGGCGCCGTGGACGTGATGCTGCTGATGCAGGCGTTCGGCCGGCATCTGGTGCTGGAGCCGTATCTGGCCACGGTCGTGCTGGGCGGCACGGCGATCCGGCTGGCAGGGAATTCCGAGCAGCAATCGGATATCCTGCCGGGCATCGCGGAGGGCGGCACCAAGCTCGCATTCGCGCATTACGAGCGCCAGTCGCGCTATGACGTCACCGATGTCCTGACCACCGCCAAGGCCAACGGCAGCGGATATGTGCTGGATGGGGCCAAGAGCGTCGTGCTGCACGGAGACAGCGCCGACAAGCTGGTGGTCAGCGCGCGGACATCCGGCGGGCGGGATGATGCCGGCGGAATTTCGCTGTTCCTGGTGGACGGGTCGGCGGATGGCCTGGCGCGGCGCGGCTATACGCTGCGCGACGGATCTCGCGCGGCGGAGATCTCCTTGTCCGGGGTGAAGGTTTCCAGGCCCAATCTGCTGGGCGAGGTGGACAACGCCCTGCCCACCATCCTGCGCGTGGTGGAGGCGGGGATCGCCGCCACGGCCGCGGAGGTGATCGGCACCATGGAGACCATGCAGTCGATGACGCTCGACTACCTAAAGACCCGGGTGCAGTTCGGCAAGCCGATCGGCGAGAACCAGGCCCTGCAGCACCGTGCCGCCGAAATGCTGGTGGCGATGGAGCAGGGAAGGTCGATGGCGATGCTGGCGGCAATGATGGTGGATGAGCCGGACGCGGTCGAGCGGGAACGCAACATCTCCATGGCTAAGGTCGGCGTCGGCCAGTCGGGCCGGTTCGTCAGCCAGAACGCGGTGCAACTGCATGGCGGCATCGGCATGACGGAGGAATATGCCGTCGGGCATTTCTTCCGCCGGGTCATGGTGATCGAGCATCTGTTCGGCGACACCGCGTATCACCTGGACCGGCTGGCCGAGCAGGTGACTTAGGCTCGGGGCTGGATCGTTCTCAGAGAGTGAAAACGATCCAGCCTATGTTCTCGCGAGATATTTTATCGGCGTGATATCGCTCTGCGATGCCGCTCGGCCGCATTTGGCCGGCCAATTCCGACCGACGTGACGATGCCCCGCCCTATTTCGGAGGCGGGACGCTATCGGACCGTCACATCAAGGCGCATCTTGGGATGGATGCCACACAGGACGGTGAATGTGCCGGCCACGTCAAATACGATGTCGCGGGTTGTGCCAGGCTCCTGATCCCCGGAATCATAGTTGAAATCCTTCGACGCGATGTATACGTGATGTATAAGCTCCCCGTCGTCATTGATGAATTTTACCGTGGTGCCCTTATTGATCGAAAGCTCTCGCGGGTGGAATTTTTGGCCTGATTGCGTGACGACATTCGCGTTGGCGCCGTCCCCCCGCGCGGCAACAAATGGGACCGTTGCCAGAGCAGCCAATCCGACGGCGATGGAAATAAGCCGTTTGGAAGCGGGCCGCAGGCTTCCGGCGCCGCTCCCCGGAGAATTGAAACAGCTTTTGACTGTCCCCTTGGGCTCTCCGACAGCCCCTCCTCTATAGTCAGACGGCATAAAAATGACCCTCGCGTCTCGTTTAAGCCGCCGCCCTATCACGCAAAACCTGCAAGCCCTGAAGACCCTCCTCCGGCCCCGGCCGGGCAGTATGCACCGATATTTTTTCCTGTCGAGCGTCCGCAACAGCATACTCCTGAGCTTCGCCGTGATGTGCGTCCTCATGGGATTGCTCGGATATTCCGCCTTCGTCATGATACGGAAATCGGCCGAGCTGGTGGTCGAGACCTACGATCGTTCGCTGATGTCGATCAATTATGCCCGCGCCGCGGAGACGGATTTCGTTGCGATGCAGGTCGCTTTCCTGCGCGAGCGGTTCGCCACCCATCCGGCCCGGCAGGCCGAGGCCGCGGCGGCGCTCGTCAGGCTCGCCGACACGTTCTACGAGGACCTCGCCATCAGCGCCGAGCGGGCGCAGTCGCCTCGCGCCAAGCGTGCCGCCCAGCTGGTCAAGGAGGCGGCGGACGGCTGGCAGACCAGCCGCGCCAGCATCGACGAGAAGCTGCCATCCGCCGCCATGCTCGATCGGCTCGACGCCTATTCGGCGACGGTCAGCCACCAGATCGATCTGCTGATCAACCTGACCGCCGGCGACGGCTTCCTCTACCGCCAGCAGGCGCTGCGATCCATCCAGACCGAGGCCGAGCTGGATATCATGCTGACCGTGGCCGCGCTGGCGCTGGCGGGCGCGGTGACATGGATTCTGGTCAGGCGGATATCCAGCCCGATTGCCGCGGCGTCCGGTATCGCGCAGCGAATCGCTGGCGGCGACCTCGATGTCGCGATCCCGATCGGACGCAGCGACGAATTCGGCACGCTGCTGCATTCGATGGCGACCATGCGCGACAGCATACGGGCCATGATGCAGGCCGAGGTCGCGCAGCGGCGATCCGCCCAGGCGCGGCTGATCGACGCGATCGAGAATTCCCAGGAAGGCGTTGTCCTGGTCGATGCCGAAGGCGACGTCGTGATCACAAATTTGCCGGTCGCGCATTATTTCAGCGGCCTGGAGTCGGAACTGGCCCCCGGCGTCTCCTTTTCCAAGCTCCTGTGGCGATGGGCCGGGACGAAGCTTGTCGGCGAGTCCGCCAAGGCGCTGCGGGCGCTGTACTGGCCCCCCGCGGACGACGCACCGGGGGTCATCGAAGTGGAACTGACCGACGGCAGCTGGCTGCGGGTCAGCTGGTGGAAGACGCGCGAAGGCGGCCTCGTCGCCTTCTTCAGTGACATCACCGTGCCGCGCAAGCGCGAGGCCGAACTCACCCAGACGAATATCTGGTTCGACGCCGCCCTTGCCAATATGTCGCAAGGGCTTTGCGTCTACGACAAGGATGGCCGGCTCAAGGTAGCCAATCCCAGGTTCTGCAGCATCTACGGCATTTCGCCGGACCAGCTTCCGCTCGGCATGTCGTTCGAAGACGTGTTCGCGATCGTGGAGGCCCGCACGCAGACCAGCGGCGGCATGGAGAGAAGCTGGCACATAGAGGGAAGCAACGGGAGGGCGCCGCGTACGCTGACAGAGGCGACGCAGGCCCTGCCGGTCCAGCAGGTGCTCAAGGACGGGCGCGTGATCTCGTTCTCACACCGCCCGATCGCCGAAAGCGGCTGGGTGCTGACCTATGAGGACATGACGGAGCGGCACCGGAGCGAGGAACGGATTTCGTTCATGGCGCGCCACGACCCCCTGACCAGCCTGCCGAACCGCACGCTGTTCCGCGAGCGGCTGCACAGCGCCCTGGACAGCGGCGCCAATTTCGGCGTGCTGCTGGTCGATCTCGACCGGTTCAAGGAGGTGAACGACACGCGCGGCCACCCGACCGGTGACCGTCTGCTATGCGCGGTCGCCGAGCGGCTGCAGAATTGCTGCCGACGGGTGGACATCGTGGCACGGTTGGGCGGCGACGAATTCGCCGTCATCCAGATCGGCATCGACGATCCGGAAGAAAGCGAGCATCTGGCGCGGCGCATCATCCAGACGCTCGGCCAGCCCTTCGCCATCGATGGCTATCGGCTTGAGATCGGCGCCAGCGTGGGTGTCGCCATCGCCCCCGGCCATAGTTCCGATGCCGAGGGGCTGCTCAAGAACGCCGACATCGCCCTCTATCGCGTCAAGCGGGAGGGCCGCGGCAATTACAGCCTCTTCGTGCCCAGCATGGACTACGAGCTGAAGGCCCGCCGCGCGTTGGAACACGACCTGATGAGCTCGCTCGCCGAGGAGCAGATGGAGCTGGTGTATCAGCCGGTCATCGCACTGCACGACCGCTCGATCCGCGGCTTCGAGGCGCTGATCCGCTGGGCGCATCCCACACGGGGTGTCATGAAGCCGGCCGAATTCATCTGGCTCGCAGAGGAGACCGGCTTCATCGACAAGCTCGGCATCTGGGTGCTGCGCCAGGCCTGCATGGAGGCGGCCCGCTGGCCGGGCGACCTCAAGGTTGCGGTCAATGTCTCGCCGATCCAGTTCAGGTCGGGCCGGCTCTGCAGCCGGCTGGAGGAAGTGCTGGCGCAGAGCGGCCTTGCCCCCGGACGGCTGGAACTGGAGATCACCGAGACGGCCCTTCTGGACAACAACGAATCCACGCTCAGCACGTTGCGCCAGCTGCAGGCGATGGGTGTCAAGGTCGCGCTGGACGATTTCGGCACCGGCTTCTCTTCGCTGAGCTATCTGAGAAGCTTTCCCTTCGACCGGATCAAGATCGACGCCTCCTTCGTCGAGGATTTCGGCCAGCGGAACGACGCCAGCGGCATCATCCGCGCCATCCTGGCGCTCGGGCGGAATTTGCGGATCCCTGTCACCGCGGAGGGCGTCGAGACCGTCGAGCAAATGGAATTGTTGCAGGCGGAAGGCTGCGAGGAGGCGCAAGGCTATCTGATCGGCATGCCGCTGGCGGCACGCGACGCCTTCGCGTTCATCGACGATGGAATGCTGGTCGAACCCCACAGGCATGCCGGATGACCCATGCCCCCCGAGTGGCGCGCCCCCTCATCCGCCGAGTTGCGGCAGCATCCGCGCGGCGCGCGGAAACAGCATCAGATGCCCCGTGTAGTAGGCAGCGATCACCAGGACGAGGGCGGCCATATAGAGGAGCGGCTCGACAAAGACCGACCTTGGCCTCGCCGGGCGCGCATCGGCGGCGATCGCGATCATGACGATGATGATCGGTGAATGGCCGACGGCGTCTATCTTGCCGAACTCGCCGATGGCGGCGACGAACATGCCGGCCAACAGGATCGCAGCGGCACGCCGCATCAGCGGCGGCCCGATGAGCGCGAAGGCCAGGCTGAACTCGACGACGCCCGCCGCGGTCATGTAGAAGGCGATATCGAACCCCATCGACATTTCAGGATGCGTGACGAACAGAGGATAGGTCCATTGCGGATATCCCCATTTCTCCACCGACGCCCACATCAGGGTGACCGCGCTGGCAAATCGAACCACGTCGAGCGGTGCAATCCCCCAGGGGTACCAGTTGCGGCTGGACATCGCGAAATACGCGGCCGCACCCAGGAAGATCGGGTAATCCAGCAGGTGGAACAGACCATAGTTCCAGATCGCATAGCCGTACAGGAACACGATGCCCGCACTGGCCAGGATCATGGAGCGCCGCCAGAGGAAACAGGCGGCGATGGCCAGTTGGAGCCAGGATATGGCAGCGACCTTGGTGGTCAATTCCGGCGTCAGGATGATCCCGCCCACGGCCCAGAGCGAGACGAAAAACGCGCCGTAGGTTGCACGCAGGAGGATTTCGATCTGCCCCCGCAGCGGCCCGGTCGCACGGTCCATCGACCAGATGAGCCCACGGCCGAGTAGCGTTTTGTTTATCACGCCGGCCACAAGAAAGACCGCGCAGGCGACCGCGATGAGATAAAAAAAGCTTGCGGTAAGCGCATCGCCAAGTGGCTGCGGCCGCTCGGCGACATCGAATGCGCAAAACCACTTGACGTGCGCCGAAGCAGAATTTGTCGACGCCACGCAGAGCAGAAGGCTCAATGATATTAAGGAGCGCTTCACCGGCCGGCGCTTACGTCTTGCACAGGGAGAGACCGTATGAACACAAACTCCGACTCCAATGCAATAAGGTCGCGAATAACGTGCTGAACCAGATAGATTTGGCCTTTGCGGGAAAACTGTCCAGCGTCCAGGGCCTGATGGCGCTCAGCGTAGCCATGCTTCTGGCCGGGGCCGGCCTGGCCTATGTCTCCCGGATCTATCCCGGCCAGCGCGTGAAGCTCGAACACTTCGCCGGTATCATGATCATCGCAGGGCTCGCCCTGCTCGGTACAATTTTCCCATCCTACTGAGGCCACCCTGCAGAAATGAGGGAGTAAGGGTCAACGGGGCAGCACTGGCACGAGCAGCGGTTTCGCCGGCTCGGTCAGTGTCTGCAGGAAAGCAATCAGCTCCGCCTTTTCCCGTTCCGTCAGTTCCAATGGCCGGATCAACTCGGATCGACTCGGGCGATCGATGCCGCCACGATCATAGAGATCGATGACCGAGGCAAGATCGGGGACCGTTCCGTCGTGCATATACGGCGCGCGACGAGCCACGTCGCGCAGCGTCGGCGTCTTGAATGCGTACCGCAGCTTGCGCGACGAGGGGAACAGGGCGCCGCGCCCGATATCGTCGCCGGTGGCGGTACCGATGTCATGGAAGGAACCGTCGGTGAATGCCCAGCCGCTATGACAAGACGCGCATCGCCCTTTGCCGTTGAACAGCAGGAAGCCGGCTTGCGCCTCCGGGCTGATGGCGCCCGTGTCCCCTGCCACCCAGCGGTCGAACGCTGCCTGGCCCGACACGATCGTCCGTTCATAGGCCGCGATGGCGTCCTCGACCGTCGATCGGGACACGTCGCGGCCGGGGTAGAGCTGGCTGAAGCGGCTGGCGTAGCTCGGGTTCCGCCGGATGCGGTCGAGCGCTTCGGCTTCCGGCAGGTTCATGTTCGCCGGCGACGTGATCGCCGCGAAGGTAACCGCTTCGATGTCGGAAAACCTGCCATCCCAGCCGAGCCGCCCCAACTGGTCGATGTTGAGGATCGTCGGCGCGCGTCGACCCATGACGCGGCCGTCATCGCCAACCGCGCGCGGCAGGCCATCGCCCCAGGAAAGGCCGGGATTGTGGCATGTCGCACATGATTGATTGCCTCCCCTGGACAGCAGCGGGTCGAAGAACAGCTGCTGCCCGAGCGCGATCTTGTCGCTCCCGCCATCATAGGGCTCGCCATGCCCTGCCGGCGGCTGGTACTGTGCCAGCAGGTCGGAGACAGTGGGCGTATTCTCGCCACCGGCACCAGGCCCGGCCAGCATCAGGAATATCCAAACGAAAAAAACTATGCGCCGACTCATGCCAGGCCCGCCCGCCAGCTTGTTGAATATTCGCCGCGGCGCCTTTTCCCCAAGCCGCAGTTGATGTGCCCCTAACCCTGGTTGCAAGGTTGCATAATCCGAACCTGCAGGCGACGAGCATTACCACACGCCCCCTGCTCGCCACCCTCCTATTATCATGGCGCAGTGAGGTAGGAGAGCATAGGGATCTCTCGGCGATCCGGCTGATCGTGTGCTGGATCGGAATTCCCATGCATTGCGGCTTGGGGCCGTGCACCGGATTGAGATGGGTGGCACAGATCGCCTCGCTCAGCCCGTAGCCTTCCACGAAGCGCAGCCCCCGGGATGCGCAGCCGGTCGAAGGCGCGCGCATCGAAGCCGGGCGAGGCCGGCACATCCACCACCATGGTCGGTGCCGCGCAGGGCGCACCGATGCTGCAGGAAGGCCGCGAGGCGCTCGACCCGCGCCAGCAGATCGGCATAGGTGATTGCCGGCACCGTGAAACGCCAGCGCCGCATGTTCGGGCGCCCGGCCGAGAGCCGCAGCGCGGCGCTGAGGCTGGGGCAACGGACCCAGCGTCAGATCGACGCCGGCCGGCCAATGCGGCGATACCGTCGCCGGCGCAACCATTGCCGGATCAGGCGTCATACGCCCAGATCTTGCAGACGATTTTCCAGCCATCGGCATATTTCGCCAGCAACAACTCATCGACGAAGCGCGGATCGGCCACCAGATAGCGATGACGCGTTGGAAGGACGGCAGCTTGCCGTTCGGTCCGTTCTTCCAGGCGTGTTGCGTTTCAGCACTACCTGCTGACCGGGACGATATATCTCGACACTATAGGCGCCGCCGGCAGCGGAATTCTCTTTGAGCCAGGCCTGCGCCCAGGGATCGTCGGCGGTGGCTCCCTAGGTCCCGCCGCCCGCGAACACATGGGCCTGGCCCGCGACCCTGATTTGGACGATCGCGCCGATCTCGAATGCCTCGATACCGGATTGGCGAAACATCATCGGCTCGGCCATGGACGATCCGCCGTTCAGCAGGCGCACGGCAACGGTGCAGACCGACCCGCCGAAATCGACATCCACGACCTCGCCGACCGGCATGTCCGGCCGGGATGCTTCGTCGACAAGCCGCGGTGCCGCCCGAGTCAGCGATATCTGCTCCGGGCGCAGCATGATCTGCGCCGTCCCCCGGCGCTGATCGGCGGCGACGCCGACCCGGCCGAGGGCGCAATCCGCCACGCCGGCTTCCATCCGCGCCGGCAGGATGATGGCGTCGCCCAGAAACGCCGCGATCATCGGGTCTCTCGGATGCAGGTACAGCTCGCGGGGCGGGGCGGTCTGCAGCAGCCGGCCGTCGCGCATGACCGCAACCTGGTCGGCAAAGGACAGCGCCTCGGTCTGATCATGCGTCACCAGAATGGTGGTGATCCCCGCGGCGCTCAGCAGATCGGCCACCGCCTTGCGCGTGCTGACGCGCAGCGCGGTATCCAGCGCCGAGAACGGCTCGTCCAGCAGCATCAGCCGCGGCTTGCGCGCCATGGCCCGGGCCAGCGCCACCCGCTGCTGCTGGCCGCCGGAAAGCTCGTCGGGCCTGCGGCGCAGCATGGCCGCGTCCAGCCCGACCAGTTCCGCCAGTTCGGCGACGCGCGCTGCACGCCCCGCATCGCCGCGTTCGAGACCGAAGGCGATGTTGTCGGCGATGCTCAGATGCGGAAACAGGCCGCCATCCTGGGAAACCAGGCCCACGCCGCGGCGATGCGCCGGCACCATGCTGGCCTCGTCGGCCAGCACCTCCCCGGCCAGGCTGACGCGCCCGGCATCGGGCGCCTCGAAGCCGGCGACGATGCGCAGCAGGCTCGTCTTGCCGCAGCCCGACGGCCCGACGATGGCGGTTCGGCTGCCGGCGGGCACGCTGAGGTCCACATGGTCCAGCGCGGTCACCGCCCCGTAGCGTTTGCACACCGATTGCAGGACCAGGAACGTCATCGTCCGGCGGTCCGCTTGGACTGGACATAGAGCAGCCAGGTCAGAGGCAGGGAAAACAGCACCATGATCAGGGCATAGGGCGCTGCGGCCGCGTAGTCGATCTCGCTGCTATAGGCCCAGAACATCGTGGCGAGCGTCTGCGTGCCGTTCGGCGCCAGCATCTGGGTGGCGACCAGCTCATTGGTGATCCCGAGAGACACGAGCGCCATGCCCGATGCGGCGCCCGGGGCGGCCAGACGCACGGTGACTGCCCACAGCGCCTGCGCCGGAGACCGCCCGAGACTGCCGGCAACCTGTTCGAGCTCCACCGGCGCCTGGGCGATGCTGGCCCGCAGGCTGAGGATCGCGCGCGGCAGGAACATCAGGACATAGGCCAACAGGATGGTGAAGACGGTCTGATAGATCGGCAGCGCCACCCGCACCGTGATGGTGACCAAGGCCAGCGCGATCACGACGCCGGGCAGCGAGCCCACGATGTAGTTGCTCGCCTCCAATATGCGTTGCAGCCGCCCCGGGGCGCGGATCGAGAGCCATGCCATCGGGACGGCCGCGACCGTCGTCATCAGCCCCCCGGCCAAGGCGAGCAGCAATGTCTGGCCCAGCGCCATGCCGATCTCGTCCATCTTCCAGACCGCGGCGCCGCCAGCTACCAGCCATCGCCCCAGGGTCGCGAGGGGGACGCCGAGCGCCAGCAGCGCGACCGCAGCCGACAGCGCCAGGCATGGCAGGGTCCAGCGCCCAAGGCGGCAGCGCCGCGCCGCCCGGGCGGCGCCGCTGCCGACACGGGCGTAGCGCTCTTTGCCTCGGATCCCCTGTTCGGCACCCAGCAGCAGCAGGCAGCACAGCACCAGCACGCCCGAGAGCATGTTCGCCGCCGGTCCGTTATAGGCCGACTGAAACTGATCGACGATGGCCGTGGTGAACGTGTCGAACCGGATCGTCACATACAGGCCGTATTCGGCCAGAAGATGGAGCCCCACCAGCAGCGAGCCGCCGCACAACGCCAGCCGCAATTGCGGCAGGACGACGCGAAGGAACACCTGCCAGGGGGAAAGGCCGAGCGACGCGGCGATATCTTCCAGCCCCGGGTCCAGGCGGCGCAAGGCGGCCGCGACCGGCAGATAGAGAAACGGGAAATAGGCGGTCACCGATACCAGCACGCCGGCGAACAGCCCGTGCAGGCCGGGGGCGAGCGTGATCCATGCATAGCTGTGGACGAAGGCCGGAACCGCCAGCGGCGCCACCGCCAGCCACGCCCAGATGCGCGCTCCCGGCAGGTCGCTGCGCTCCGTCAGCCAGGCGAGCGCCACCGCCAGCGCGGCGCAGAGCGGCACGGTGATAACGATGAGCAGGACGGTGTTGGCCAGCAGCTCGCCGACACGCGGGCGGAACACGAGCGTGTAGATCGTGGCCCATCCGGTCTGGATGGCGACCAGCAGGACGAATGCCAGCGGCAGCAGGGCGATCAGCGAGACCAGCAGCGCGGCCAGCGCCATGCCGGGTATCGCCGGCCTGTGGGTCCGGTAGCGTCGCGGAGCGCCAAGCGGCAGGCCCAGCGCGGCCCGTTCAACCGACGAAGACTCAACCGACGAAGACATGGACCCGCACGAAAATCAGGGGTGGAGCGGGACGCGACATATCATGTGCATTGGCATAGGTCGGTCCATCCGTTCCCGCGAGAAGGCCGGTCCTCGCAGGAACAGTGTCAAGATGGTCGAAATCGTCGTTCAAACGTCCGATTACAGTATTCCAGCCTGCGTCATCAGATCGGTGACCTTCTTGCTGTTGAGCTGCGCCGGGTCAACCTTTGGCGCCTGCAGATCAGCCAACGGCACCAGTTTCGGGTTGGATTCGGCGCCAACACCCACCGCGTATTCGAAGGAATCGCCGGTCTTCAGGATGCCCTGGCCGGCCTTGCCGGTGATCCATTTCAGGAACGCCTGCGCCTGCACCCCGTGCTTGCTGGATGCGAGGATCCCGCCGCCGGATATGCTGACGAACGCGCCGGGATCCTGGTGGCGGAAATAATGTAGCGCCACGTTATTGCTGTTTTCGCCGGTCTTGGCCTGATCTCCGAAGAAATAGTAGTGGTAGATCACCCCGCCATCGATCTGTCCGGCGTTGACCGCCTTCAGGACATTGCCGTTGCCCTTGTAGGCGATGGAGTTTTCCTTCATGGCGCGCAGCCAGGCGAGCGTCGCGGCCTCACCTTTGAGCTGGAGCATCGCGCTGACGATGGCCTGGAAGTCTGCACCCGCCGGCGATGCCCCCCAGCGCCCCTTCCAGTTCGCATTCGCCAGATCCAGGATCGATTTCGGCAGCTGGGTCTCGGCGACCTTGCCCTTGTTGTAGGCGAACACGGTGCTGCGCGCGGCAATGCCGATCCAGTGACCGTCGGACGGCCTGAACGCCTCCGGCACCTGCGCCAGGATATCCGCGCCGAGCGGCGCGAGCAGCCCGGCCCGCTCGACCAGCGCCATGGCCGGCGAATTCTCGGTCAGGAATACGTCGGCCGGCGAGGCCGCGCCTTCCTGCACGATCTGGTTGCCGAGCTCAGTGTCTCCGCCATTGCGCAGCGTCACCGGAATGCCGGTCTCGGCAGTGAAGGCCTCGACCCATGTCTTGGTGAGACTGACATGCTGCGCGTTGTAGACGACGATACCCTCCGAAGCGGCGCTCTGCGCCCTGGATGGCGTGGCCACAGCCAGCATTGCTGCGGCCAGCATCGATATGCGGGCGAACGTCGGAAGACGCCAATTCATGGGAACCCCTGTCGTCAGTTTTGGATGCTTCGATCGCAATGGCGAGCTTCCATGCGGATCAGGCCTGGATATTGTCGTCAGTGCGTCTCATTCTCAATTAGCACGCGCGCATCCGAAGAGGCAATCCGGCGTTCCCGGCGCGAGAAGCGGGTTGCTGAAAATTGAGGCCGGCCGGCTTTCGCGGCAAAGGCGGCCGGGGGCGGGGTCCTGTCTCCTCCTGCGCCTGGATCTAAGACTGTACCTGGGTCACCGACAGGGACTGCTCCGGCGACAGCCCGGGGGCCGGTTCCGGCCCCACGCCGACCGCGACCTCGACATTCACCGTCAGCCCGGCAAAATCATTTTCCGCGCCGATATAGCCGCCGGTGATCGGCAGCGCCTGCTGCGGGGTGCGGGCGACGGCGACGCGGATCAGGTTGCGCCCGGCGATCAGGCCGTTGGTAGGGTCGAATTCCACCCAGCCCGCCCTGGGCAGGTAGACCGCGCACCAGGCATGGGTGGCGCCACCGCCAACCACCGGGTCGGCGCTGTCCACCAGGGCCTCGTCATAGAGGTAGCCGCTGATGAAGCGGGCAGCGAGACCGAGGGAGCGCGCGGCTTCCATCATCAGCAGCGCGAAATCCCGGCAGGTGCCGGATCCGGTGGCGAGAGTGGCGCCGGGCAGGTTGGTACCCTCGGATTCGCGCGCCTCGTAGCGGAAATCCGCCTTGATGGCCCGGGTCATCGTACTGAGCATTTCGAGCGTGCGGGTCGGGCCGGCGCCGTTGAGAAAGCGTATCGCCCAGGCCTTGACCCTGCCGGCCGGGTCGGGCGCCTGCTGGCGGATCAGCGGCGCGAGGTCGGGCAGTTCCTCGCGTGCGTAGCGGAACGGGTAGGTTTCGGCCGACAGGATCGGCGGCAGGTCGGTGCGCACCGGAAAATGCTCCAGATCGAGCGTGGAGACGATGCGGAGCCGGTCGGTCTCTATCTCACCGAAATCGACGAAGGCGGTGGAATTGCCGAACACGTCATGCGCCCAGCGCGTGGTGGCGGCCGGCGGGCTGAGGCCGAGCGTGGCGTCGAGCAGACGCAGATCGTGGCTGTCACGCGGGCGCAGCATCAGCCGGTGCGGAGTGATCCGCACCGGCCGCATGTAGCGGTACTCGGTGGTATGGACGACCTGGACCTTAGGCATGGAAGATCCCAGTCATGCGGTATCAGGCGTCGGCGCTGCGAAACCTGGGCGGCACGAAGCGTTGCAGGGCCGCTTCGGCGCGCTTGCGAAGTCTGCCGATGCCGCCCACCGCTGCCAGCCGGCGGTCCAGGAACTCCAGGGTCTCGGCATCCTCCTCGCTGGTGTCGCGCAGCCAGAACAGCAGCGTGGAGGTATAGACCGAGGCCAGGATGGCGCGCTTGGTGTACCAGCTGAAATCGGCCGAGCGATCGCCGGCCGCATGCCAGATCGCGTCCACCGTACGCGCGGTGCAGCCGGCGGCGGCAGCCCGGTTGCACAGCGCCAGTAGCGCCAGCGCGCGGCGGATCGCTTCCTTGTGCGGGCGGTTCTGCGCCAGGCGGAGCGCGATCACGGCGCGGACGCGCTGCGGCAGACGCATGCCGGACATGTCCATCGCCGCCGCCGCCTCCTGCATCCGGCGGTCGGCGAGGTCGCAGAAGCAGGTGACGAGATCGACCGCGCCGCCGGGGAACAACAACTCGGCATCGTCGAGCGGTGCGCCGATATCGGCGAGACCGTGGCGCAGAGCGCGTTTGGTCCAACCGTCGAACGGCACATGCGGCAGCATCGCCGCCATGGCGGCGTCGCGTTCGGGCAGGCGCTCGGGGGGCTGCATCATGTCTTCGGTGCCTCTGCTTCCGACTTCTGCTGGTCGGGATTCGCGTACTGGCCCTGGTACTGGCCCTGGGCCGCGCGCATCAGTTCCTCGTTGAAGCCGAACAGCGAAAAGTCCTGCATGCGCATTGGGTAGAGGATGCCGTTCAGATGGTCGAACTCATGTTGTACCACGCCGGCATGAAAACCAGAGACCACGCGTTCCCAGGCATTGCCGTCGCAATCGACGCCGCGATAACGGATCAACGGGGCGCGCGGCACCGCGGCGCGCAGGCCAGGGATGGACAGGCAGCCCTCCCAGCGCAGCACCCGTTCCTCGGTCAGCAATTCGACCTCGGGGTTGATCATCACGGTATTGCCCATCGGCGTGTCGCGCTCGTCACCGCTGCCGCGGTCGGGCATGGCGCGGAACACGAACAGGCGCAGCGGCACATGCACCTGCGGGGCGGCCAGCCCGGCGCCGGCGGCGTCTTCCATCGTCTCGAACATATCCGCGACCAGCCGGCGGATTTCCGGCGCGCCGGGATCGGCCACCGGCGCGCAATTCTGCAACAGCACGGGATGTCCCATGCGGGCGATCTTCAATATGGCCATGGGGCGCTCCGATCGGTTGACGGCTAAACCGCGCCCGCGTGGAAATCTCGTTTGCGTGGCGCGGCGGGCGTGTTATAGCCCCTCTCCCCGCATCCGCACCCGGCAGCGGGCATTTTTTCGCGTCTCCAATGGTGGCGGCGCGTTCGACAAGAGGAGTAGGCGGCCAAGTGCAGGTTCTCGTTCGTGACAACAATGTCGACCAGGCGCTGAAGGCGCTCAAGAAGAAGATGCAGCGGGAGGGGATTTTCCGCGAGATGAAGCTGCGGCGGCATTTCGAGAAGCCGTCCGAGCGTCGCGCCCGCGAGGCTGCCGAGGCAGTGCGCCGGGCCCGCAAGATGGAGCGCAAGCGCCTGGAGCGCGAAGGCTTCTAGGCTTCGATACCTGCCCCCGGATTTTCCGGGGGACGATGGCTCGTAATATCCGGAGACAAGCGGCGTGGGATCGAGCCCCATTGGCCGCTTTTTGCGCGTGCCGGCTTCTGGGCTACGGCTCTCGCCCGGGCGGCAACGTGGCCTCGATCAGGTCCGCGACCTGGCTGGCACCGGCATCGCCCTGCGCGCGCAAGGCCGCGATGACCGAGCAGCGATCCGCCGGGCTGCGATTCTGGCTCATTTTCCACTGCGCCTCGACCCGGCTCGGCAGCAGCGCAAAGCCGCGCGTGCCCGCGACCATCTTGCGGCGATAGACCTCCGGCAGCGCATCGAGATCGAAACCCGCCGGATCCTGCCTGGCGAGGCTGCGGAGATTGGCAATGATCTCCGCCTCGTCCTCCAGCAGGCACAACGTGCCATGCACATGCACCGCGCAATAATCCCAGGTGGGAACTGCGGGTTGGGTCCGGTACCAGCCGGGCGCGATATAGGCATGCGGCCCGGTGAACACCGCCATCGCCTGCCCGCCGGCCAGTTGCGCGCATTGCGGATTATCGGCCGCGAGATGCGCCGACAGGCGAAAGCCGCCGGCCATCTCCTGCCCAGGAATCTGCGTGTACCGTGAACGGAATGTGCGAACCGGCGATCTCCGGCATTTCGCCCGCGCCGCCGGCCGGCGCGGTGACCAGCAGGCCGAACGGATTGTCGCGGATCAGCGCAATGATCCGGGCGGTGTCGGTCTCGACAAAGGCGGGGCGCAGATACATGGCAGACCTCTTGATCGCATTCTCGCCTGGGTTCTAGGCTGTAATTGGTCCCAGGCAAAAGGCCGATTTCATATGGTTATGTTAGACCAAAGCCGCCAGCATTCGGTATTCGACCGGCTGCGCCAGGGTATTCTGGCCGGAACCTTTGCGCATGGGTCGCGGCTGCCGGCCACCAGGGCCCTGGCCGAGGAGCTCGGTGTGGCGCGCCAGACGGTAGTGCTGGCCTATGAAAGGCTGGCCGCCGAAGGATATGTGCGGGCGCGGGCGGGGAGTGGCACCTATGTCGCCGCGGACCTGCCCGATGCGGCGCCGGAGCCCGCCGGCCTGCCGCAGACCGCCGCCGCGGCGCTGTCGGCGCGCGGCGCGGCGCTTGCGCTGGTGCCCTCGAACGCCATGACGGCCGATGCCGCCCCCGGTTCCGCGCCCGTGACGGTCCCCCCGGGTTCGCTGCTGCCGGCCGGCGTGCCGGCGCCGGACCTGTTTCCGGCCGCCGTTTGGCTGCGCTGCACCGCGCGGGTGCTGAAGCGGCTGGACAACGAATTGGCCAGCTATCCGCCGCCGCAAGGGCTGATGGATCTGCGGGTGCAGATCGCCGCCCATCTCGCAACCACGCGCGGCCTGATCGCCGACCCCGGCTGCATCGTCGTCACCTCCGGCACGCAGCAGGCGCTGTACCTGGCGGCGCAATTGCTGCTCGACCCCGGCGCCCCGGTCTGGGTGGAGAATCCCGGCTATATCGCCGGGCGCGGCGCCTTGCTCGCAGCGGGGGTCATGCCGGTGCCAGTGCCGTCCGACCAGGAAGGTCTGGACGTGGCGGCGGGGATACGGAAGGCGCCAGATGCGCGGATGGCGCTGGTGGCGCCCTCGCACGCCACGCCGCTGGGCGGGGCGCTGCCGGTCGGGCGGCGGTTGGCGCTGCTGGACTGGGCGGCACGGGCCGGAGCCTGGGTGCTGGAAGACGATTGCGACTCGGAATTCCGCTGGGAAGGCCGGCCGCTGCCGCCGCTGGCGACACTGGATCGGGCCGGGCGAGTGATCTATTGCGGCACCTTCAGCAAGACCTTGGCCCCCGCTCTGCGGCTGGGCTTCGCGGTGGTCCCAGCGCCGCTGGTGCCGGCCTTCGTGCGGCTGCACGCCCTGGTGGACCGCGGCACCGGCGCGCTGCCCCAGGCGGTGCTGGCGCAATTCATGCGGGAAGGCCGGCTGGCCCCGCATATACGGCGGATGCGTACCGAATACGCCCGCCGCCGCTCGGCGCTGCTGGATGCGATGCAACGATTTGCCTCGGCACTGACGCCGGTGCCGGCCCCGGGCGGGCTGCATCTGGTCGCCATGCTGCCCGGCGGGGTGGACGAGGCGGCGATGGTGCGGGCGTGCCGCGCACGGGACCTCGCGGTGGCGCCGCTGGCAGCCTATTACGCGGCCCCTGCCCCAGCGAATGAGCCGCGCAGCGGCGGGCTGGTCATGGGCTTCGCCGGCCTGCCGACACCGCTGGCCGCGGACGCGGCCCGCCGCCTCGGCGCCGCCCTGCGTCAGCTCTGACCCCGGCCCGATCGATGGAACGTCGCGCCGGACTCCCGCCAGCGATCCCCGCTCGCCGCGGCGGACGGGATCAGGAAGCGGCCGAGCCGCCCATCATCTTCCGGATGATGCCGACGATCGCCATCAGCACCCCGCCCCCAACGCCGCCGCTGGCGACCATGGCAATGATCGAGCCGATGTCCAGCCCGCCGCTCGCACCCGCGCTGCCCATGACCATGCCGAGCAGCTGACCGCCGATGCCACCCCCGACAACGCCGGCGATGCTGTTGCCGATCGGCCCGAGGTCGTACTCCTTGAGCAACGCGCCGACGATATTTCCGCCCACGGCGCCGGAAACCAGTTGGATGATGAGGTTCACGAGCATTTTGTCTCTTCCCCGTTTGTTATCCTTCGGTCGTGACCGGGAGGGCCAGACCCGCCTGTTTTTGCGCTTCATCCCACGCAAAACCATATTATCTTTTAATAGTAACGTTCTGATTGCACGATTCTCAAGCAAAATCGGCCCCAGGTGCGCAAGGAGGCGCACGAGGAATGGCCATCTCGGCGCCGATGCACATGGCTTCGGCAAAAGGCGAAAAGCCTGATTCTGACCTGTTCAGGTAAATGCCCGGTCGGCAACGAGGGAGTGGAGCGGGAATGTCAGGACCACCCGGCTGCCGACCCGGGATGCCGATTCGACCGTCAGCGCGCCGCCATGCGCCGCCATCAGGGTCCGCGCCAGAACAAGGCCGAGGCCGAGGCCGCGGCTGGCAGGATGCGCGGCCGCGACGGCGGCCGCATCCTGGCAGGCCGGCAGTCCGGCCCCCTCATCCTCGATAAGGATTGCAACGCCCTCGTCCTCCCGGGTTACCCGGATGTCGATCCAATCCTCATGGCGCGACAGCCGCGCGGCATTGCCGAGCACGCGGATAAGGATCTGCGCCAGCGCGCGGCGATCGGCCAGGAGCGCGGTGTCGGGCGGGCCCGGCGCCAGGCGCCAGTGGCGGCGGCTGGGACCCAGCGTGGCGTCGGTGGCGGCGATGGCATCGCGCAACATCGGCTCCAGCGCCACTGTTTCCGGCCGCAGCACGCGCGCGGCGGGTTCGCCGACCGCGTGGTCCTGCAACTCATCGGCCAGGTTCAGCACCTGCATCGTCACCCCGGCGATGGCCGCGGACCGGATGGCGAGATCGTCGTCCGCGATGGCAGGCCCGGCCCGGCTCAGCCGATCGGCGTGGCCGAGCAGCGTCATGGCCGGCAGGCGCAATTCCATCGCGGCAAGGCGCAGCATGCGGATCGCGCCCTGTTCGGCGGCGACGGCGCGATCACGCTCCCGCAGCGCCGCCCGCAATGCGCCGGTCTGCCGGCGCATGCAGGCCAGGACAAAAACCAGCCCGATGCCCAGCAACGTGGCGAGGACGGCGAACAGGAGGGGCGCATGGTCCATCGCCCCGATCTAGCCGGTGTCCGAAAAAGACCGGTTAACGACCGGAGCGGAAACCGCCCCTGAAACAACAAAGACCCGCCGGAGCGGGTCTTGATGAGGCAATTCGGTTCGCCGCGCCGGCGGCGAAGCGGGCCGATCAGGCCGCGGCGGCTTCCCGCTTGGTCCTGGCCCGCAGGATGCGGCGCTTCACGGCCTGCGCCTCTTCCGGCAGGTTTCGGTTCGGCGTGGAGAGCAGGAAGGCGTCGATGCCGCCATTATGCTCGACCGTGCGCATCGCCCGGGTGGAGACACGCATACGGATGGTCTCGTTCAGGATATCGGACAGCATCGACACTTCCTGCAGATTGGGCAGGAAGCGCCGGCGGGTCTTGTTGTTGGCATGGCTGACATTGTTGCCAGACAGCACACCCTTGCCCGTGATCTCGCAGCGGCGGGACATCGCAGATACCCTCAAAAAACGAAAGGCGCGCAAAGCCGGGCGCGCTGGTTGTTCGGCAGGGGCGGGTTATGGCCAATGCCCTGCCCGCAGTCAAGTCTGGGCTGGTCTGCGAGCCCGCCTATTCCGGCCCGCCTATTCCGGATGGTCATGCTGTTCGGCCATGCGGCGCATCTCGCCGCCGCGGACCGAGGCGATGGCGTTGTTGAGGATCTGCACCACCCCATCATCCGTCATCGAGCGCGAGAGCAGGCCCAGCGCCCCGCCGAGCAGCGCGGAGGCGATGGCCAGCGAGCCGATGTTCTGGCCCACCATGTATTCGATCGCCTTGTCCACCACGGCGCCGGCATGGCTGAGATCGGCCGGCGGGTCGCGGGTCTGGTCGGACTGCTTGTCGGTCATCGGTTCGTTCCTTTCTGTCGGGGCGGCCGGATCTGTCGGGCCGCCAGGTCTCAATTGCCCGCCACGGGCTCCGGCCAGCCCGATACATGTGGGTCAGGCTGGGGCGGATCAGGCTGACGCGGATCAGGCTGGGATCGATCCTGTGGCGACGGCTCCTCCTGCTCGGCCTGCAGCGCCCACATGCGGGCGAAGATGCCGCCTTTGGCCAGCAGTTCGGCATGGGTGCCACGCTCGGCCACGCGGCCGTCGTCGAGCACGATGATTTCGTCCGCGTCCACCACCGTGGACAGGCGATGGGCGATCACCACCGTCGTGCGATGGCGCGCAACGGCGCGCAGCGCGATCTGGATGTCCTGCTCGGTGCGGCTGTCCAGCGCGCTGGTCGCCTCGTCCAGGATCAGGATCCGCGGGTCCTTCAGAATGGTGCGGGCGATCGCCACGCGCTGCTTCTCGCCGCCCGACAGCTTCAAGCCACGCTCGCCCACCCTTGTGTCGTAGCCTTCCGGCAGGCGCAGCACGAAATCATGCACCTGGGCAGCCCGCGCCGCCGCCTCGATCTCTGCCTGGGTAGCGCCGGGCCGGCCATAGGCGATGTTGTAGCGGATGGTGTCGTTGAACAGCACCGTGTCCTGCGGCACCACGCCGATGGCGGCGCGCAGGCTTTCCTGGGTGACGTCGCGGATGTCCTGCCCGTCGATCACCACCCGCCCCGCGGTCACGTCGTAGAAGCGGAACAGCAGCCGGCTGATGGTGGACTTGCCGGCGCCGGTGGGGCCGACGATGGCGAGCTTGCCGCCGGCGGGAACGGTGAAATCGACGCCCTTCAGGATTTCCCGGTCCGGGCGGTAGCCGAAATGCACGCCCTCGAACCGCACCTCGCCGGCCGGGCCGTCGGCCAGATGCGCCGCCAGCGCGCCGGCGCCCGGGCGATCGGCGATTTCGGGGTTGACGCGAATCAGGCGGAACATCTGCTCCATGTCGACCAGGCCCTGCTTGATCTCGCGATAGACGAAGCCGAGCATGTTCAGCGGCTGGTAGAGCTGCATCAGATAGGTGTTCACCAGCACGAAGCGGCCGACGCTCATGGAGCCGTCGCGCACGCCGTCCGCGGCCATCAGCATCACCACCGCGAGGCCGATGGCGATGATCGTCGCCTGGCCCAGGTTCAGCATGTTCAGCGTGACCTGATTACGGACCGCGGCGCGTTCGTAGCGGGCCAGCGACTCGTCGTAGCGGCGCGCCTCATGCGCCTCGTTGCCGAAATACTTCACCGTCTCGTAGTTCAGCAGGCTGTCGATCGCCTTGGTCTGGGCGTCGCTGTCGCTTTCGTTCATGGCGCGGCGGATGCGCACGCGCTGATTGGTGAAGTACAGCGTGAAGCCCATGTAGAGCGACACCGCAAGGAACGTGACCAGCGCGAACCGCCAGTCGAACATCGCCCACAGGATCGCCGTGACCATCAGCATTTCGATGACGGTCGGGATGACGTTGAAAACCGCCATGCGCAGCATCTGCTGGATGCCCAGCGTGCCGCGCTCGATCGCGCGCGACAGGCCGCCGGTCTGGCGGTCCATGTGGAAACGCAGCGACAGGCGGTGCATGTGCTGGAAGGTCTCCAGCGCCACGCGACGCGCGGCCTGCATCTGCACCGAGGCGAACACGGCGTCGCGCATCTCGCCGAAGCCGGACGCGGCAACGCGCAGCAGGCCATAGCCGATGATCAGCGCGGTGGGGATCAGCAGCAGGCCGCCCGCGGCACCTCCGGCGGCGCCGAGCCTGGGGGCCAGGGCATCCACCGCGTGGCTGTAGACGATGGGCACATAGACGGTGGCGACCTTGCTCAGGACCAGGAAGCTCATCGCCACGACCACGCGGCTGCGCGCGCGCCAGTCGCCGCGCGGCCAGAGATAGGGCAGCAGCGAGCCGATGGTCGCGAGCGTGGAACGTTCGGCTGCCTGGCCGCCCGGCGGCAGAGCGGGCATGTTATGAGGGGTCCCAAGCGAGCGCATGAAACGCATGTGGCATGTCGCAGGGCTCATGGAAAGGCAACGGGCATGCAAGGCAGTCAATCGGAGCAGGGTTTCCTCCGCCATATCGCCGCATGCAACCGCGCCAGCCTGCCTGGCGGACGGGTGGCATTCCGGATCGGCCCGGACCGGGCCAGGGCGGAGCAGGTGGGATGGATGGCGCCGGGCATCGCCGCGGCCATGGCGGAATTTGCCGGCGTGGAGATTGCGGGGGACGGCGTGACACTGACCGCGCCGGCCTCGCTACCGGCGATCAACCGGGCGCTGGCGGATCGCGGGCTGATGCGCTGGCGCGGCGAGGCGTTCGATGTGCGGGCGCACCCGGACGGGACTGTGCTGGCGCAGATCGACCGCGGGGCTCTGCCGGCGTTCGGCATCGCCGCCGAAGGCGTGCACGTCAACGGGCTGGTGGGGGAGCCAGGCAGGCCGCAAGCGTTGCGGCTATGGGTCGGGCGGCGGGCGGCCAGCAAGGAACTGGACCCCGACAAGCTCGATCATATCGTCGCCGGCGGGATTCCGGCCGGGCTGGGACCGGAGGAGACGCTGATCAAGGAAGCGGCGGAGGAAGCGGCCATCCCGGCCGAACTGGCGGCGCAGGCGCGGAAAGTGGCGCTGCTGTCCTATGCGATGGACCGGCCCGAAGGCCTGCGGCGCGACCGGCTGCACTGCTTCGACCTGCTGCTGCCGGAGGATTTCACGCCGCAGCCGATGGACGGGGAGGTTTCGGCCTTCGAGCTCTGGCCGTTGCCCAAGGTGATGGACGCCGTGCGCGACACCGACGCGTTCAAGTTCAACGTGAACCTGGTGCTGATCGACCTGTTCCTGCGGCTTGGCATGATCACCGGCGCCGCAGGCACAAGGTTAAGGGCGGCGCTGCAGGCCGGGCAGGCCTGACCCGGAGCGCTCAGCCCTCCGGCGGGGCGGCGGCGATGGGGATTTCCCGCGCGTCCGGCTGATCGCCGGTGCCGGGCGGACGGTGGCCGGGGCGCGCTTCCGTCCGGGCCTCGCCGCGCTCCTGGCGCTGCTGGCCGCGCGCCGGGCCCTCGTCGCCCTCCTGGCCGCGGTTGCGGTTGTCGTAGGGGCGGCTGTCCTGGCGAGCCTCGGGCCGGCTCTCGCCGCGTTCGTCCTGGCCCTGGTCCTCACCCAACTCGCCGGCCGGTTCGCTGTCGCCGAAGCGACGCTGGCCGCCATGCTGCGGACCCGCGCCCTGCTGGGTCTGCTGGACCGCCTGGTTCATGGCGTTGATGATGCGGAAATAATGCTCCGCATGCTGGAAATAGCTCTCCGCCATCACCCGGTCCCCGCCGCTGGTCGCGTCCCGGCCGAGTTGCAGATATTTCTCGAACAGCTGCTGCGCGGTGCCGCGCACGCGGACATCCGGGCCACTGCTGTCGAACACGTGGTTGCGATTGAGCGGGATGTTGCCGCCCTGATGGCGGACCGGGCCGCCCCCGCCGCCGCCGTTACCGCCGGAACCGCCCCGATGTTGGCGTCCGCGCATGCGTTTCATGTTGTTCATTCTAGTCCCGTCGCGCTTTCCTGTTGACGGTCTGGTTGATCATCCGCACGAGGGCGCTGCGCACGTATACGCTGCCACCCGTTTACCAAGTGTTTCGCCAGGGCGTAGCCCCGGGAAGCGCTCCTTGGCCAGACTTCAATCCATCGTCGCTGTTACCGGCGAATGCCCGGTCTGCCGGCTGTCCCAATTAGACAGGATATGAGCCGAGTCGGCCAAGCAATCTGGGATACGCCGTCACGCAGCGATCCCTGCCACGTCGGCAAGCTAGCCGCCCTTGGCCAGTCTGCCAAACAATTTTTTCCGGTGGGCGGACTGTACCGCGCGCAGCACATACCAGCCCAGATCCGGCAGGGACCGATTTTGCCCGCAATGTAGCGACCCCGGCGGTCAAGCCGGGCGCAGAACGAGCGCCCGCGGAATGCCGGCGAGGTCGTCGCGCAAGCCGGCCGACAACCCGGCCGCAGCCGCCAGCGCCGCGACCTGCCCAGCCTGGCCGATCCCAAGCTCGATCACCGCCGCGCCGCCGGCCGCCAGCAGGGCGGGAAGCCCGGCGATGATGCGGCGATAGGCGGTCAGCCCGTCCATGCCGCCGTCGAGCGCGCTCGCCGGTTCATGGCCGGCCACCTCCGGCATCAGGCCGGCGAGGTCGCCGGTCGGAATATAGGGCGGGTTGGACAGGATCAGGTCGAAGCGTCCCGACAGCGGCTCCGCCCAGTCGGCGACCACGAAGGCGGCACGGTCCGCCAGCCCGAGCGCCGCGGCGTTGCTCGCGGCGAGCCGCGCCGCGGCGGGAACGCGGTCGGTGCCGATCCCGAACGCCGAGCCGAACTCATGCAGGGCCGCCAGCAGCAGGCATCCGGTGCCGGTGCCGAGATCGAGCACGCGGCGCACCGCATTGCGGTCCGGAAACGCCGCCAGGGCCGCCTCGATCAAGGTTTCGGAGTCGCCGCGGGGAATGAGCGTGGCCGGCGAGACGGCGAAATCGAGGCTCCAGAACTCCCGCCGGCCCAGGATCAGCGCCAATGGTTCGTGCGCGGCGCGGCGCGCGATCAATGCGTCATAGCCCGGCGCCTCGCCCGGCGCATGGCGGTCGCGCAGCACCGCCTCCGAAGGGACACCGAGCGCATGGGCCAGCAGCAGCCGTGCTTCCAGCCGGGGATTGTCGATGTCCGCCGCCCGCAGGACCGACGCACCCCGGCAAAGAATTTGCCCAAGCGTCAGCAAGCGGCCGCACCCGGTAGCGGGATCCAAGGGCCTCCCGGCCCTTGGCGGGGTCCAGGGGCAGAGCCCCTGGCCTTCCCTGTCACCGATCCACCCTTCTCATTCATCCGCCGCCAGCCGCGCGGCCTGGTCTTCGGCCGTGAGCTTGTCGATGAACTCATCCAGGTCGCCCTGCATCACCTTGTCGATCTTGTACAACGTCAGGTTGATCCGGTGATCCGACACCCGCCCCTGCGGAAAGTTATAGGTGCGGATCCGCTCGGACCGGTCGCCGGTGCCGACCTGGGATTTGCGGTCGGCGGAGCGGGTCGCGTGGAGACTGGCGCGTTGCTGCTCGTACAGCCGGGCGCGCAGGATCTTCATCGCCTTGGCACGGTTCTTGTGCTGGCTGCGCTCCTCCTGCATCGCCACCACGATGCCGGAGGGCATATGGGTGATCCGCACCGCGCTCTCGGTCTTGTTCACATGCTGCCCGCCAGCGCCGGAGGCGCGGTAGACGTCGATGCGCAGATCGCTCTCGTCCACCTGCACATCCACTTCCTCGGCCTCGGGCAGCACCGCCACGGTCACCGTGGAGGTGTGGATGCGACCCTGGCTTTCCGTCGCGGGCACACGCTGGACTCGATGAACGCCGGATTCATATTTCAACCGGGCAAAGACGCTGCGCCCGGTGATCTCGGCAATACCTTCCTTCAGGCTGCCCAGCCCGGTTTCGGCGAATTCCAGGATCTCGAAACGCCAGCCGCGGCTGTCGGCGTATTTCTGGTACATCGCGAACAGTTCGGCGGCGAACAGCCCGGCCTCGTCGCCGCCGGCCGCGGGGCGGATTTCCAGGATCGCGGAGCGTTCGTCCGCCTCGTCCTTCGGCAGCAGCGCGACGCGGATTTCGTGTTCCAGCGCCGGGATCTTGTCCTTCAGTTCGAACAATTCGGCTTCCGCCAGTTCGCGCATGGAAGGGTCGGAAAGCAGCGTCTCCGCCTCCTGGCGCGCCTGTTCGGCGGCGCGGAGGTCGCCGATGCGCGAGACCACCGGTTCGATATCCGACAGCTCGCGCGAGGCCTTCACATAGGCCTCGCCGGAGATGCCTTCGCCGAGCAGCGCGCGCAGTTCCTCGGCGCGGGCGGCGATGCGGTCCAGTTTGGTAGCGAGATTCATGCGGCAGGAGTTTATCGCAGGCCACCCGATTGAAGATAGGCGGCGATGTCCGCCAGCTTCACCGCTTCCTGCGCGCCGGTCGCGAGGTCCTTCACCTGCGCCACGCCGCGGGCCAGATCGTCTTCGCCCAGGATGACCGCGGCGCGCGCTCCGTGCCGGTTGGCGCGTTCCAGGCGGCGCTTGAGATTGCCGCGATAGGCCATCTCCGCGCGCTGACCGGCATGGCGGAGCGATTGCAGCACTTCCAGCGCCGCCCCCTCGGCCGCGTCACCGACGGGAATGACCGCGATGCCGGAAGGCGCGGGCGGCGGCGCATCGAGCAGCATGCCGAGCCGTTCGATCCCCGCGGCCCAGCCGACGGCGGGGGTCTGCGGCCCGCCCATCTCGCCCACCAGCCCGTCATAGCGACCGCCGGCCAGCACCGTGCCCTGGGCCCCGAGTTTTTGGGTGACGAATTCGAAGGCGGTGTGGCCGTAATAGTCGAGGCCGCGAACGATCCGTGGATTTTCCACGAACGGCACGCCGAAGCGGGTCAGATGCCGCTTCAGCGCGGCGTAGAATGCAGCGGCGGCTTCGCTCAGATGGGCATAGATGGTCGGCGCACCGGCCACCAGGCGGCGGTCGCCCTCGTCCTTGGAATCGAGGATGCGCATCGGGTTGCGCTCCAGCCGTTCCAGGCTGTCCTTCGACAGCGCCGACCGATGCGCGGTGAAATAGGCCACCAGGGCGGCGCGGTAGGCATCCCGGCTCTCCCGGTCGCCGAGCGTGTTGAGCTCCAGCATGGTGTCCCCAGCGACGCCCAGCGCGGTCAGGATGTCCCAGCCGCAGGCGATCACTTCGGCGTCGGCCAGCGGTTCGGCCGGGCCGATCAGTTCCAGCCCGATCTGGTGGAACTGCCGGTAGCGGCCCTTCTGCGGCCGCTCGTAGCGGAACATCGGGCCGGCGTAGAACACTTTCTGCGGCAGCGACTGCGTCAGGCCGTTGGTGACCAGCGCGCGGCACACACCGGCGGTGCCCTCCGGGCGCAGCGTGACGCTGTCGCCGCCGCGGTCTTCGAAGGTGTACATCTCCTTCATCACCACGTCGGAGGTTTCGCCCAGAGTGCGGGAGAACACGCGGGTATCCTCGAACACCGGCGTCGACCATTCGTCGAAGCCATAGGACGCGGCGATCCGCCGCGCGGTCTCGATCACATGCTGGTGGCGCCGCTGATCCTCGCCAATGAGGTCACGGGTGCCGCGGACGGGTTGCAGGTCGGCCACGTTATTCGGCGGCCTCCAGCGCGGCCCGGGCCTTCTCCGCCTCGGCAACGGCCTTCAGCTCCGCGGCCTTCGCTTCCACCAGGCCGACGATATGGTCGACCATGCCGCTGCTCTCGATCGTATGGTCGGTCTTGCCGGCGGCGTAGATCATGTGCCGCCCGTTGCCGCCGCCGGTCAGCCCGATATCGGTCATCAGCGCCTCGCCGGGCCCGTTCACCACGCAGCCGATGATGGACAGCGTCATCGGCGTCTCGATATGCGCCAGCCGGTCCTCCAGGATCTGCACCGTCTCGATCACGTTGAAGCCCTGACGGGCGCAGGACGGGCAGGAGATCACCTTCACGCCGCGATGGCGGATGCCCAGCCCCTTCAGGATGTCCCAGCCGACCCGCACTTCCTCCTCCGGCTCATCGGACAGCGACACCCGCAGCGTATCGCCGACGCCGGCCCAGAGCAGGGAGCCCAGGCCGATGGAGGATTTCACCGTGCCCATGCGCCGCCCGCCGGCCTCGGTGATGCCGATATGCAGCGGATGGTCGCAGACCTCGGCCAGCTGCTGATAGGCGGCGACGGCGAGGAACACGTCGGACGCCTTCACGCTGATCTTGAATTCGTGGAAATCGTGGTCCTGCAGGATCTTGGCGTGCTCCAGCGCGGATTCCACCAGAGCCTCGGGGTTCGGCTCACCGTATTTCTCCAGCAGGTGCTTCTCCAGCGATCCGGCATTGACGCCGATGCGCATGGAGCAGCCATGGTCGCGGGCGGCCTGGATCACTTCGCGCACGCGCTCGGGGCTGCCGATATTGCCGGGGTTGATGCGCAGGCATGCCGCCCCGCTCTGCGCCGCCTCGATGGCGCGGCGGTAGTGGAAATGGATGTCGGCGACGATCGGCACGTCCACCTGGCGCACGATATCCTTCAGCGCCAGGGCACTCTCCTGGTCCGGGCAGGAGACGCGCACGATGTCCACCCCCGCGGCTTGCGCACGCTTGATCTGCGCTACCGTGGCGGCCACGTCCGTGGTCAGCGTGTTGGTCATGGTCTGCACGGTGATCGGCGCGTCACCTCCGACCGGTACGCGCCCGACGTGGATTTTGCGCGACACGCGGCGGCTGATCTGCTGATAGGGACGGTAGTTCATGGGATAACTCTCCGGCTCATGCGATGAGGACCGCGCCGGAATTGGGGGCGCCGGTGATATCGGGTCGTTGAACAATAGGGATTGGCGGCCCGAAACGCTACCCGCGCCAGGGATCCGCCACCTGGGAAAACCTCATATGTTGCGGTTAGTTGCTCGCGGGTGCGGGCGCCGCGCCATCTGCGGCCTCGGCCGGCGGCGGGCGCGGCTTCGGCAGGATGACCTGCGGCCCGAGCTTGCCGTCCTTGATCAGATCCACGTCCAGCGGCAGGTCGCGCCGGGTGATGCCGGCACCGGACAGGGCGATCATCTGGCTGCCATCCAGCACGATTTCGGTATTCCCGGCATTGCCGGTGTTCAGCAACAGACCGGGCCTGGGCGGCACCGGCCAGCTCTCGCCCGCCTTCATCACCTTGCGCAGCAGGACCTGGCCGGAGCGATCGCGCACCTGCAGCCAGGCATCGCCATGCACGCGCAGCACCAGGCGCGGCGTATCGGGCGAGAGTGCCGGGCTTGTGGCCGCCGGGTTCGTGGCCGCCGGAACCGAGGGCGGCAGGGAGGTCTGCATCACCGGCGGGGGCGGCACGGCGGCGGGAACCGGCGGGAGCGGAATGGCGGCGGCGGCGGAGGATGGCGAGATCGCCGGCATCTGCGGCGCGTCGCCCGGCTCGGGGATGTCGCCGGGCACCGCCGCCGGCTGGACGGCGCCGGGCGGCGGCGCTGATGGCGGCACCACCTGCTCGGCCAGCGGCGCCAGCCGCGCCGGCACCGCCGGCACGACCTCGGCCGGCAGGCGTCCCTCGCCGGACAGACGATACCAGCCGACATAGGCGCCCACCGCCAGCAGGGCACCGAGCAGCACGACCGCGCCGGTCGGCCAGCCCCGCTCGGGGGCGGGAACCGGAAACGCCAGCTGGGTCTGGGTGCCGCCGCGCGCCGCCTCGGCCTTGTAGCGGCGCACCAGCTCGTCGGCGTCCAGGCCGAGCGCGCGGCCATAGCTGCGCAGGAAGCCGGCGGCATAGGCCGCGCCGGGCATCACGTTGAAATTACCGTCCTCCAGCGCCGCGAGATATTCCGGACGGATCCGCAGCCCTTCGGCGCATTCCCGCAGGCTCCAGCCCAGCCGCTCGCGCGCCGCGCGCAGATCCTCCCCGACGCGTGAAGCGCCAGACATGCCCGGCGGCTCGATACCTGTGCTCAACATCATAATCCGGCTCTGCATATTCTGGCTTTTGGCCAGTTTCGACCTGCTATCCTGCAGCACGGCAGCCCCGATCCCGCGAGTTCATTCTTCGATCCACCGCCCGCCGAACCGTTCCCCACCGGGGCTTGCGCCATGCTGAGCAAGGACCGTGGGGCACGAACCGCGGGCTTCTATACCAGGATCACCAGCCTTGCCAACGACCCTAGATTGCCTTGGTTTAATGATCACGTCGAATCGGATCTCGTCCTTTCGGAACAACAGCGCAGCCCTGTCATGCGGCGCGGCCGTGTCGAGTTCGCCCCAAAATCTTCGCCCAAAAAGCTTCGCGCGGAAACGACCGGGCCAACGACGCATCGTTCCGCCTCATAGCGGCAGCCCGTGCTCGCGTGCCCAGGCCAGGATCGGCTCGCGCAGGCTGGCCTCCCCGGCCGCGTTGCGCCGGACGGCGGCCAGCACCGGGCGGAACGCCGACAAATCGAGCCTCGCCAGCAGCGCCTTCACCGGCAGCAGCGCCGGCGCCGGCATCGACAGCGAGGTGATGCCCAGCGCAATCAGCGTCATCGCCTCCAGCGGGCGCGCCGCCGCCTCGCCGCAGAGCGACACCGGCACACCGGCCGCCTGCGCCTGCTTCAGCACGGTCTCGATCAGATCCAGCACCGGCGGGGACAGCAGATCGTAACGCCCGGACAGCGCCGGCGAGCCGCGATCGGCGGCGAACAGGAACTGCAGCAGGTCATTGGACCCGATGGAGATGAAATCGGCCTCGGCCAGCAGCACCGGCAATTGCCAGAGCAGAGAGGGCACCTCCAGCATGGTGCCGATCGAAAGCCGGGAAGGCGCCGGGCGCACGCGGCGCGCCTCCGCCAGCAGCAGGGCACGCGCGGCACGGAATTCCGCCACCGTCGCCACCATCGGGAACATCACGAACAGCTTCCGCCCCCCGGCGGCCAGCAGCAGGGCGCGCAGCTGCCGGCGCAGCAGCGCCGGGCGGTCGAGGCCGATGCGCAGGGACCGCCAGCCCATGGCCGGATTCTCCTCGACCAGCGGGACCGCGCCCGGCAGCAGCTTGTCGCCGCCGAGATCCAGCGTGCGGAACAGCACCGGCCGATCTCCCGCGGCATCCAGCACCCGGGCATAGATCCCCGCCTGTTCGGCAGTATCGGCGATCGCCCCGCGGGCGAGCATCGCGATCTCGGTGCGAAACAGACCGATGCCGGCCGCCCCGGTCACGTCGAGCTGATCGAGCTCCAGGCCCAGCCCGACATTCAGCATCAGGCTGACCGGCACCCCGTCGCGCGAGACCGCGGGCCGGTCGCGCAAGGCGGCCCAGCCGGCCTGCCTTGCGCTGCGCGCCTCCATGGCCCGGGCATAGAGCCCGCGAACATCCGCCTCCGGCCGCAGGATCAGCTGCCCGTCATCGCCGTCCAGCACCGCGTCGTCCTGCGGGCCGGCCGCGTCCACCACGCCGCGCGTGCCGCCGATCATGGGCAGGTTCAGCGCGCGGGCCAGGATCGCGGCATGGCCCGAGGGGCTTGCCTCCTCGACCGCGACGCCGGCGACGCCGCGGGCATGCCAGTCCAGCAGTTCCGCCGGCCCCAGCCGCCGCGCCAGCAGGATGGCGCCCGCAGGCACCGGCTCGTGGACCAGCACATTGCCGGCCAGCGCGCGCAGCAGCCGTCCCGCCAGGTCCTCGAGATCGGCCAGCCTTTCGCGCAGATAAGGGTCGGAAATGCGCCGCATCCGGTCGCGCAGCTCACCGGCCACGCGCTGCACCGCCGCCTCGGCTGACAGGCCGCCGCGAATCACCTCGCCCACGCGGCGCAGCCAGCCGGCATCGGCGGCGACCAGGCGGTAGGCCTCCAGCACCTCGCGCGAGGCCGACGCCTCGGCGCTGTTGCCGGCCTCGGCCGCCGGCATGCGCGCCTCGATCAATTCGTCCAGACCGCGCTGCATGTGCTCGGCGGCCACGTGCAGGCGCTGCAGTTCCAGCTCGGGATCATCGGCCAGCAGCTTGCGCGCGATGTGAAAGCCGCCATGCAGCAGAACCGGGCCGATGACGATGCCGGCAACCAGCGTGGTGCCGTTGAACACCCGCGGCACGGTGCCGGCGACGCCCTCATCCGTGCCGTCGGCCTGCCCCGACGCTGCCAGCACCTCCGCCAGCAGCATCGACACGGTCTCCAGCACATCCACCTCGTCGTCGCTGTACTGGCGCGGCGTGCGGTTCTGCACCGCCAGCACCCCGAGCGTGCGCCCGGCACGGCGCACCGGCACCGCCAGCAGCGAGGCGTAGGGCTCCTCCCCGGTTTCCGGGCGATAGGCGAAGGCCGGATGGTTTTGCGCGTCCGGCAGGTTCTCCACCGTGGCGGTGGCCGCGCACAGGCCGATGATCCCCTCGCCGACGCGCAACCGGGTCCGTCCGATCGCATTCGGATTGAGGCCCTCGGTCGCCGCGAGTTCCAGGATGTCGCCGGGACGCTGGACGTAGATCGAGCATACCTCGCTGACCAGCTCGCTGGCCACCAGGCGCACCAGCTCCGCCAGCGGCGAGCCGTACGGGGAGGCATCCGGGGTCGCGTTGCCCGACGCCATCAGCTCGCGCAGACGCGAAAGCAGACGGCGCGGGGTGGTCATGGGGCGGTCAGGTCGGGCGGCCGCGGGCGGCGAGCGCGGTCACCGCCTGGTCAACCAGTTCGGCGATCACCTCCGCGACCGACTGCTCCGCAGTCACCATGCCAACGGACTGGCCGGCCATCACCGATCCGGTGTCGATATCGCCCTCGATCACCGCGCGGCGCAGCGCGCCGGCCCAGAAATGCTCGATTTCCAGTTGCGCGGCGTCCTTGGTCAGCTCGCCGGCCTGAAAGCGTTTCAGCGTTTCCCCCTGATGCGCCAGGAACCGTTTGGTGCCCTCGTTGACCAGTCCGCGCACGGGGATCACCGGAAAGCGTTCATCAAGTTGCACGGACGGCAGGGCATCGCGCGCATTGGCCTTCAGGAAGGCCTGCTTGAAGCGGGGATGGGCGATGCTGTCCGTGGTCGCGGCAAAGCGGGTGCCGAGCTGCGCGCCGGAGGCGCCCATCTCCAGATAGGACAGGATCGCCTCGCCACGGCCGAGGCCGCCGGCGACGAAGATCGGAACGTCCTTCATATGCGGCAGGATCTCCTGCGCCAGCACGGTCAGCGACACCGGACCGATATGCCCACCGGCCTCCGAACCCTCGATCACCAGCGCATCCGCGCCGGAGCGCACCAGACGCTTCGCCAGCACCAGCGCCGGAGTGAAGGCGATCAGCCTGGCGCCGCCATCCTTCACCGCGCGCACCGCACCGCCCGGCGGAATGCCGCCGGCGAGCACGATATGCCCCACCTTCGCCTCCAGACAGACGCGGACCAGATCGTCCAGCTGCGGATGCATGGTGATCAGATTGACGCCGAACGGCCTGTCGGTCAGCGCCTGGGTGCCGGCGATCTCCCTGGCCAGCAGGTCGGGGCCCATGGCGCCGCAGGCGATCACGCCGAAGCCGCCGGCATTGGACAGGGCGGCGACCAGATGGCGCTCGCTCACCCAGCTCATCGCGCCGCCGAGGATGGCGACGCTCGCTGCCGAGGAACGCGGTGCCGCGCGACCACAACCGGTCGAGCTCGGCCCGGGCGGCGACCCTCGCGGGGTCCGGGTGCAGGATATCAGGCGGCATCGAGGCCATAGGCGGTGTGCAGCGCGCGCACCGCCAGTTCCGTGTAGTCGGCGGCGATCAGCACGCTGACCTTGATTTCGCTGGTGGAGATCACCTGGATGTTGATCGCCTTGTCGGCCAGCGCCCGGAACATCGTGTTGGCGACGCCGGCATGGCTGCGCATGCCGGTGCCGACCACGCTGATCTTGGCGACGGAAGGATCGGCGATGGCCTCGGCATGCCCGATCTGCGGCTGCGCCTCGGCCAGGGTCGCCTGGGCGCGCGGCAGGTCGGCCTTGCCCACGGTGAAGGTCAGGTCGGTCATGCCATCGGCGGAGATGTTCTGCACGATCATGTCGACATTGACGTTATGGTCGGCCAGCGCGCCGAAAATGGCCGCGGCGATGCCGGGACGGTCAGGAATGCGCCGCAGCGTGATCTTCGCCTCGTCACGCGAATAGGCGATCCCGGAGACAATCTCTTTTTCCACAATCTCATCCTCGTCCACTACCAGGGTGCCGGCATCGTCCCCATCCGATGGGTCGTTGGGGTCCATGTCCACGAAGCTGGACAGCACCCGCACCCGCACCCGCTCGTTCATCGCCAGCTCGACGCTGCGGGTCTGCAACACCTTCGCACCGACCGACGCCAGCTCCAACATTTCCTCATACGCGATCTTGTCCAGCTTGCGCGCCTTGCTGACGATCCTGGGATCGGTCGTGTAGATCCCGTCCACATCGGTATAGATATCGCAGCGATCGGCGCCCACCGCCGCCGCCATCGCCACCGCCGAGGTATCGGACCCGCCGCGGCCGAGCGTGGTGATCCGGTTGTCCGGGCCGATGCCCTGGAACCCCGACACCACCGCCACCTGGCCCTGCCCCATGCGCCGGACCAGCTCGCTGCCGTCGATGCTGGCGATGCGGGCCTTGCCATGCGCGCCGTCGGTCTGGATCGGGATCTGCCAGCCCTGCCAGGACCGGGCATCCACGCCGCGCTCCTGCAGCGCGATCGCCAGCAGCCCGGTGGTGACCTGCTCGCCGGTGGCAACCACGGTGTCGTATTCCCGCGCGTCATGCAGCGGGGCGAGCGCCTGGCACCAGCCGACCAGCTGGTTGGTGGTGCCGGACATGGCGGAAACGACGACGGCGACCTCATGGCCGCGCTCCACCTCGCGCGCCACGCGGGCGGCGACGTTGCGGATACGGTCGAGGTCGGCGACGGAGGTGCCGCCGAACTTCATCACGATACGGGCCATGGCGGTCGGGTCGGGCTCCAGGTTGGCGTTTTGGGCTGGCATGCGCGGCTTGCGCAGTTTGTTGGGGGCGCACACATACTGGCGCAGGGATTGAGGGGCAACCATGCAGCATATATCCGCCACAGGAGCCGATGGCGTGCGCGACGATTCCGTCGTGCCGGCCGAGGTGGCACGGTTCGACGCGCTGGCCGCGCGCTGGTGGGATCCGAATGGGCCGATGCGCCCGCTGCATCGCATGAACCCGGCCCGGATCGACTGGATCACGGCGCACATCGCCGTGCGCTTCCCCGATCCCGCCGGCGTGCGGGTGCTGGATGTCGGCTGCGGCGCCGGCCTGGCGGCGGAGGCTTTGGCGAGGCGCGGCTACCCGGTGCTGGGAATCGACGCCGCCGGCGAGGCGATCGAGGCGGCGCGGCTGCACGCGGCCGGCCTCGGCCTCGCACTCGAATACCGGGCGGTCACGGCGGAGACGCTGCTAGCCGAGGGGGCACGGTTTCCAGTGATCACCGCGCTGGAGGTGATCGAGCACGTCGCCGAACCGGAGGCATTCCTGCGCACCCTGGCCGATCTTCTGGAACCCGGCGGGCTGCTGTTCCTGTCCACGCTGAACCGCACGCCCCGGTCCTTCGCGGTGGCCAAGCTCGGAGCCGAATACCTGCTGCGGCTGCTGCCGGTCGGGACGCATAATTGGAAGAAGTTCGTCACCCCCGCGGAACTCGGCGCCGGCCTGCGCCGGGCCGGCCTCGGCGCCGTCGACATGGCGGGCATGACGCCCAACACGCTGTCGGGCGGCTGGAGCACCGGGCGGGACCTCAGCGTGAACTATATCGCGGTGGCCGAGAAGCGGTAGCGGCGCGCGGCCTATTCCAGCGTGAAACCCACCTTCAGCGTCACCTGATACCGCTTCACCTTGCTGTCGCCGATATTGCCGCGCACCTGGATGACCTCGAACCAACCGAGATGACGCAGCGAGCCGGAGGCCTTGGCGACGGCGTTCTCGATCGCCATGGAGATGCTTTTCTCCGAGGTGCCGACGATCTCGACCACCTTGTAGACCGGATCTGACATGTTCAACTCCCTGCGGCCGCTCCTTCTGCGGGAGTTCCGACATGGCGGCCGCGCTTGTGGTTCAGCCGACAGCAATCCAGCAAGGCGGTTTCGTGCCGCCCAAGGGGAGTGTGGCCCGGCAGGCCCGGAGCATTCAATTCAATTCGCCTGTGTAGGGAAATGATCCCGGCCGGCTACACCGATCCCGGATGGTCCGGCCGAAGCGGCCGGCAACTCAGGGCCGTGCCGCGGCGAGCGCGGGCGCTGCGCGCGCCCCGAACTGCGCGCCCAGACTTGCCGCCCGGCCTAGCTGTCGGCGCGGGGCAGCCAGGGGATCGCGGAAATCTCGATGCCTTCTTCGGACAGCGCCTCGGCCTGCTCGGGCGTGGTCTCGCCGTAGATGCCGCGCCTATCGCTCTCGCCGCGATGGATCTTGCGGGCCTCGTCGGCGAATTGCGGGCCGACATAGTCGCAGTTCTTCTCCACCTCCGCGCGCAGGCGCTGCAGCATTACGCGGACATGATCGGGCATCCTGCCGCCGGCGACCGGGGTGGTCTGCGGCGCGGGCCGAGCGGTTTCGGGGGTGGTTTCGGGAGTGATTTCGGCCGGCCTGGCGCCGCGGCGCTTACTTGGCACGTGCGGCGCCATCAGGGCGCGCTCCACCTTTACGTCGCCGCAGGACGGGCATTCGATCAGGCCACGCTTCGCCTGCCGCTCGAAACCGGCACTGTCCTTGAACCAGCCATCGAATTCATGGCCCTGAGTGCAACGCAGTTGGTAGTGAATCATGCTCCCGTTCCGGAAAGAGCCGTCCCCAGCGTATCCGGGACGGCGAATTTGGCACTCGCGACAATGCCGTGCCAGCCTAAGTTGATGCAGCGATAAAAGATCCCCGGCGAAAGCCGGAGTGGATCAGGCCGCCTGCAGCAGGGGATCCAGCTGGCCGGCCCGCTCCAGCGCCATCAGGTCGTCGCAGCCGCCGATATGGGCACCGTTGATGAAGATCTGCGGCACCGAGGTGCGCCCGCCGGCACGGCGCACGGATTCGACGCGTTCCTGCGAGCCCTGCGGCGCATGGATCTCCCGAAAGGCCACGCCCTTCCCCTGCAGCAGGTTCACCGCGCGGGCGCAATAGGGGCACCAATCCTGGGTATAGACTTCGATTTCCGGCATAATTCTCTCCTTGCCGGCCAAAATCGGGTCTCCGGCCGGTTTGCGCAAGAGGCGGACCCAACCGGGCGCATCATTCCAGGCTCTCACCCCGGCCGAGGCAATCACTCCAATCGGGGATCGGGTACGCGCGCCGCGACCAGCACATCCACCGCCAGCGCCCCCGCGCCGAGCAGGGCGGCGGCGCATTCATTGGCGGTCGCGCCGGAGGTCATCACATCGTCGATCAGCAGCACCCGCGCCCCGGCGATGCGCCCGACGCGCGACGCCCGCACCGCGAAAGCGCGCTGCACCGCCGCCGCACGGGCCTCGGCCGATTTGTCGCCGAGCGATTCGGTCGCGCGGATGCGGACCAACGCGTCCGGCTGCACCGGCAGACGGGCCAGGCAAGCGACTGCGCGCGCCAGCAGCGCCGCCTGGTTGTAGCGCCGTTGGAACAGCCGCCGGCGATGCAGCGGCACCGGCACCAGCAGATCCGCCCGATCCAGCAATTTCGCCCCCGCGCGCAGCATCTGCGGCGCCAGAGCGGCCACCATATCGGTGCGGTCGGCGTGCTTGAACGGCAGGATCAGCTTGCGGGACTGCCGGTCATAGCGAAACGCCGCCCTCGCCTGGCCGAACACCGGCGGCAGCAACGTGCAGGCGGGGCAATGCCGCTCCGCCCCGCCCAGCGAGGCCATCGGGAACGGTACCCCGCAGCGGACGCAACTGGGATCGGAGACAAACCCGGTCAGGCGGAAGCAATCGACGCAGAGCTGGCCCGGCGCTCCTACCGGCTGGTCGCAGGTGACGCAGTTCGGCGGCAGCAGCACGTCCAGCAGGCCGCGCCCGGCGAACCGGGCGCCTTCATTCAGTCGATGCAGAACCCTAATGCCCGACACCGAAATGCACGGTGCCGTCGCGGACGATCTCGTGCACGAGGTCGATCTCCCAGGACAGATAGGCGTGCATCGCTTCCTCGATGCCGGAATTGCGATCATAGGGGCGCAGGTAGAAATCGACGCAATCTTCATCCGCCGGGCTGGTACGGTCCTGCACCAGCCTGTGGCCGGCGGATTTCCAGGCGGCGGTGCCGCCATCGAGCACGCGAATCTCGGCGCCGGTGAGGCCGCTCAGTTCTGCCACCGCAAGCCGCGCCAGCACCCCGTCCGGGGAGGCAACCACCACCTGCCTTGCCGCGGCCAGCGTCGTGCGCAGCGCCGAAAGCCGGGTGCGGATGCCCCACAGCGCGCCCGGAATATGCCCATCGCGGTAATCGATGCTGCGGCCGAGATCGACCACAACCGTACCGGGCTGCTCCAGCAGCGCCGCCAATCCAGCGACGTCGATCATCGCCGCCGCCGGCTGCGCCGCCTCGGCCGGCGCCGGGGCCGATCCGCGCAGCGCGTTCAGCCCGCCATCGACCACGAACACGTCCGGGTGCCCCATCTGCCGCAGCCAGGCGGCGGACATACGGGCGCGCACGCCGGTGTCGCAGAGCAGCACGATCCGCGCGCCGCGGACGCCGATCCAGGTATCGGTCGCCTGCACCAGCTGCCCGCCGGGCGCGTTGCGGCTGCCGGGGCGATAGCCGGAGCGGAATTCGGCGGGGTCGCGCACATCCAGCACATACAGCGTGCGGTGCGGGTCCATTTCGAAGCGGGCGAGCTCGGCCGGGGAGATCACCTGCACGCCGGAAGCATCGGTGAAGGCGGCAGCCCGCCGCAGCGCCTCGGCGGCGGTCTGCGGCGTTCCCGGGATGAATTTGTCGGTCCGTCCGCGATCGCAGGTAAGCCCCGCCAGCTCCCAGCCCATCGTGCCGTTGCGCAGCGCCACCACCTTGTTGGGAATGCCCGCCCGGCGCAGGCTTTCCGCGCCCATGATGCTGCGGGTCCGCCCGGCGCAGTTCACCACCACCAGCGTATCCGGGCTCGGGACCAGATCGCCGATGCGGTAGGCGAGCTCCCCGCCGGGCACGCTGAGGGCGGTGGGGATGGTCATGCGGGCGAATTCCTCCGCCGTGCGGCTGTCCAGCACCACCATGTCCCGCCCGGAATCGATCCACTGCTTCAGCTCCGGCGCATCCACGCTCTCGGTGCCGTAGTGATGCTCGACCCATTCGCCGAACGCCTTGGACGGCACATTGACGCCGCTGAACAGCACGTAGCCCGCCGCCTCCCAGGCCTTCGTGCCGCCGGCGAGGACGGCGACATCGGTGCAGCCGATCCCCTCCAGAAACGCCGCCAGCCGTTCCGCCAGCCCCCGCCCGTCATCGACGCAAACCACGCGCGTGGCGCGCCGGGGCAGCAGCGCGGGTGCGCGGATCTCCGCGCGCGACAGCGGGCACGGGACCGCCCAGAACAGGTGGGAGGCGCCGAACTCGCCCTCCTCGCGCGCATCGAGGATGGCCAGCTCCTGCCCATCCTCGATCCAGCCCCGCAGCGTCTTCGCATCGACCGTCTTCATGCCGCCTCCCAATCCTTGCGCCGTGAAACCTAGGCGCGTGTCCAAACCCTTGGCAATTCCGCCCCCGCGCGGCAGAGAGGGCGCATGAGCGACGCGATGAACATCTTCGACCGCCGGGCGGTTCGCCTGCACCGCGACCGCGCGGCCGGATCGGTGGAACGGGTCGCCGATATCCTGCGCGACGCCGCCGAACGCCTGCTCGACCGCCTCGACGATACCACGCGCCGCTTCGGCCAGGCGCTGGAGATCGGTGGGCGCGGCATCGTCGCGCCGATACTGCGCGCGCGCGGGATCGATGTGGTCAGCAGCGACCTGTCGGTGGCGATGGCGCCGCTGAACGGCGGGCCCTGCGTCGCCGCGGACGAGGAATGCCTGCCATTCGCGCCGGCCTCGTTCGATCTCGTGGTCGCCAGCCTGTCGCTGCACTGGATCAACGACCTGCCCGGCGCGCTGCTGCAGATCCGCCAGATCCTGCGTCCGGACGGGCTGTTCCTCGCCAGCATCCCCGTGCTCGGCACGCTGGCCGAACTCCGCCGCGCGCTGACCGAGGCGGAGGCCGGGATCACCGGCGGAGCCGCCCCGCGCGTCTCTCCCTTTCCCGATTTACGCGACTGCGCCGCCCTGCTGCAACGCGCCGGCTTCGCGTTGCCGGTGGCGGATGTGGAGGAGATACGGCTGCTCTACGCCGACCCGTTCGCCCTGCTGCGCGACCTGCGCGCCGGCGGGGAAACCAACGCGGTGCGCGAGCGTGACCGGCGCATCCCGCCCCGTTCCCTTTTCCCCTCTGCACTCGCCCTGCTGGAGGCCGAGGGCGATCGTGTCCCCGCCACGCTGCGCCTGGCGATGCTGACCGGCTGGGCCCCCGCCCCATCCCAGCCCCGGCCCGCCGCGCGCGGCAGCGCCACCATTTCCCTGGCGGATGCATTGAAGAACGATCCGTCTTGCTAAACGGCTGACCCGCCGACAAGCTGCGCTTCGTTGCCGGATCCTTTTGGAATGACGCCGATGAAATCGTCTCTCCGGATCGCCGCGATCGTCGCAATCGCCATCCTTGCCGCGCCCGCCATCGCCCAGGACGCCACGCCGGCACCGGGCGCCGCCAGGGCCGTTCCCGCGGGTCCACCCGCAACCGCGGCGGCTTCCCGCCAAACGGTTCCCGCCGGGGCGCCGGCCTCTCTTCCCCCGGATAGCGTCACGCAACAGAAGCTGGCCAGCTCCGGCCTTGCCTTCAAGGCGACGGCCGGCGCCATCCGCCTGACCTCGCCGACCGGCGAACCGCAGGCCGATATCGGCTTTTTCGCCTATCAGAAGGACGGCGCGGACCCGCGCACGCGGCCGGTGACGTTCGCGTTCAACGGCGGCCCCGGCTCCAGCTCGGCCTTTCTGCATCTGGGCGCGATCGGGCCCTGGCGGCTGCCCTTGGAGGGGCTGTCCCCCTCCTCCCCGCCGGAGCTGGTCGAAAACGCCGAGACCTGGCTCGAGTTCACCGATCTCGTCTTCATTGATCCGCCGGGCACCGGATACAGCCGTCCGCTCGGCGGCGAGGACACACGCAAGCGGCTCTATTCCGTTACCGGCGACGTCAACATTCTCGCCGATTTCATCCAGCGCTGGCTCGTGCGCAATGATCGCCTGATGTCGCCGAAATACCTCGCCGGCGAAAGCTATGGCGGGTTCCGGGCGCCGCGGCTCGCGCAGGTGCTCGCGACCGATCGGGGGGTGGGCATCACCGGCATCATCATGATTTCGCCGGTAATCGACTTCGCCGGCTTCATGGCACCGGACGCGTCGGGCTTCGCCACCCGCCTCCCCTCCTATGCCGCTGCCGCCAAAGAGAAGCGGGGGGAGCCCGTGACGCGCGAAACATTGGCGGACGCCGAAACCTACGCGGGCGGCGATTATATCCTCGATTTCCTCAAGGGCCCGCGCGACGCTGCGGCAGTGGCGCGGATGGAGCAGAAGGTAACGGCGCTCACGAGCCTGGATCCCGGTTTCGTATCCCGCCTGCAGGGCCGCATACCCGGCCTTGGCTTCCGGCGGGAGATAAACCGCGAACAAGGCAAGGTGGGCGCTTTCTACGACACCACGATCCAGTCCTATGATGCCTATCCCGCCACGCTGCGCGGCGACTGGCTGGACCCGGTCGCGGACGGGTTCACGGCACCCTTGGGCGAGGCGATCGCGGATCTCGCGTCCCGCCGCCTGAACTGGAAAACCGAGCAGCGTTATGAGGTTATCGACAATTCCGCCTTTCGGGCCTGGGATTGGGGCCGCGGCCCAACCCCGCCGTCGAGCACCGATGCATTGCGTAAGATGCTGGCGCTGGACCCGCGTTTCCGTGTGCTGGTGACGCACGGGTTCACGGATGTGCAAACGCCGTATTTCGGCACGAAACTGATTCTCGATCAGATCCCCGACTACGGCCCGCCCGGCCGCGTCCGGCTCGAGGTCTTCCCCGGCGGGCACATGCATTATACCCGCGATGCCTCTCGCGCCGCGCTGCGGGACGCGGTGCGGGGTATGATGGAGGAGAAGTAATCATCGAGGACGAAGTAGTCGTTGCGATATCGATGAGCAAGGGATTAGCCTCCGGCCCCGGTCACGCACACGATCCAAGCAAGCAAAAAACGGGAGGCAGGCCATGGTCGATCCGGACAAGCTCAACCACGTCATCGGTCAGATGCTCACCGACCTGGGCGGGGCGTACAGCGTGTCGCTGGTACGTATCGGCGACCGGCTCGGGCTCTATACGGCGCTGAACGAAGCCGGCCCACTGACCAGCGCCGAACTGGCGGCCAGGACCGCCATCGCCGAACGCTACGCCCGTGAATGGCTCTCGCACCAGGCGGCTTCCGGCTACCTGGAGTATGATCCGGCCACGCAGAAATTCTCGCTGCCGAAGGAACAGGCGATGATCTTCGCCAACCCCGACAGCCCGGTCTACATGCAGGGCGCCTTCGACATTGCCGCCGCAATGGTGGACAACAAGGAACTGGTGGAAGCGGCGTTCCGGACCGGCAAGGGCGTCGGCTGGGGCGACCAGGCCGGATGCCTGTTCTGCGCCGTCGGCCGCTTCTTCCACCCGGGCTACCAGAACAACCTGGTCTCGGAATGGCTGCCGAAGCTGCAGGATGTGGTGGCGAAGCTGGAACAGGGCGCGATGGTCGCCGATGTCGGCTGCGGCCACGGCTTCTCGACCGTGATCATGGCCAAGGCGTTCCCGAAATCCACTTTCATTGGCTACGACTTCCACCCCGGCTCCGTCGAACAGGCCAAGGAACACGCCCGCCAGCACGGCGTGACCGATAACACCAGGTTCGAGGTGGCGTTAGCCGGAAATTTCCCGGCCAGCAACCTCGACCTCGTCACCTTTTTCGACTGCCTGCACGACATGGGCGATCCCGTGGGCGCGGCTCGGCACGTGCGCGAGGCACTGAAGCCGGACGGCACCTGGATGATCGTCGAGCCGATGGCCGGCGACCGGCTGGAGGACAATCTCAACCCGGTGGGACGGCTGTACTACGGGGCCTCGACGATGATCTGCGTGCCGACCTCGCTCGACCAGCCCGTCGGCGCCGCGCTCGGCGCCCAGGCCGGCTTTGCGCGCCTCAAGGACACGATCGGCGCAGGGGGCTTCTCCACCGTCCGCCGCGCGACCGAAACGCCGTTCAACATGATCCTCGAAGCCCGCCCGTAGAATAGCCTGCCGTCAGGGCTATCCGGCGATCTGCGACACATCCAGGCAAGGCCAGGAGGCGGAGGCCCTGGCCTTGCCTGGATGTGTCGCATCGCCAGCGATTGGCGATGCCACGCAACTGAAGGCGCGGTGCCACCGGATGGACTGGCGCGGTCAATACGGAACCTTGTCGGGCTTGCGCTCCCACGCCGCGAACGCCGTGCGGCCTTCCTCGGGCAGCAGGTTCACCATGGGGATGCTGCGCGCCTCGATCGGCAGCGGGATCTCTCGATAGAGAAAATCGTCGTCGAAGCCGATCGCGGCCGCATCGGCGCGGCAATTGGCAAAATAGATCTTTTCCAGCCGCGCCCAGTAGATCGCGCCCAGGCACATCGGACAGGGCTCGCAGCTCGTGTAGATCTCGCACCCGCGCAGGTCGAAACGGCCGAGTGCCTGGCAGGCCAGGCGGATCGCTGTCACCTCGGCATGCGCCGTCGGGTCGTTGGCGGTGGTCACCTGGTTATGGCCCTCGGCAATGATTTCCCCATTGCACACGATCACCGCGCCGAACGGGCCGCCATGGCCGGCCTGCATCATCTCAAAGGACAAGGCGATGGCCCGGCGCATATGGTTTTCCGGGGTCATGCCGCCGGCTCCCGCACCGGCCGATCCGTACAGGCGCAAGGGCCACAGCCGGTTTCGCGCTGGCCGGAAGCGGATCGTTCGGAGCCTTGCATATCTTTCCCATCTGTTGTCGGCACGCTCGCCGCCCCGTCACCCGGCAAGCCAAGGCGCAAGTCACGTTGCAGCAAGATCTGTGCCGCCACCGATACAGCGATCTCCGCCGGCAGCTTGCCGCCGATACCGGGCAGGCCGACGGGCAGATCAACCGCTCGATCCGCGCCGCCTCCATGCCCTGGCGGCCCAGCCGTTCAGATCGCTGCCGGAGGCGGCAGCAGGCGAGATGGGAACCGTTCCAGCGCGGCATCGGACAGCAGCGGCGTGTCACACCTTCCGTCGGCGTTGGACCTCCAATCGCCCAGCTTGCGCCGAACCGGTTGCAGGCAGAACAATTCAATCGCGCCCACCGCCGGTCCGCCGCCGGTGGTATCGAGCACATGCGTGGTCAGCCGCCCTACCATCCCTGGGGCCCCACCAGATCGTCCAGCCGGAAGCGGGCGATCTTGGCGATCTCGGCAAGCGCGGTGGCCCGCTCCACCTCCACGCCATTGCCCAGGCGGTGCTGCAGCACCTGCAGGATCGCCGCGCGGTCGCGCTGTCCGCGCACGGCGATGATGAAGGGAAAGCCGAAACGCTGCTGGTATTCCCGGTTCAGCGTCTCGAACGAAGCGGCCTCGGCCGCTTCCAGGCGGTCCAGCCCCACGCCGTCCTGCTCGGCCCGCGATGTGTCGGTCAGCTCGCTACGCTCGGCCAGCATCGGATGCGCCCGCAACAGCGCAAGCTGCCTCTCGGGGCCCGACAGCGCCACGACATTGACCATCGCGGCGTGCAGTTCCCCGGTGGAATGAAATGGCCGGGCGGCATGCGCCGCGGTCGGGATCCAGGGTGAATGCTCGAAGATCCGCCCCAACGCCTGGCCGAAGCTGGCGCTGTCCATGGCGTTCAATTCGGCGAGTGAGAGGGTCATGGCGTTCAATCCGGCCGCGCGCCGGCGGCAATCCAGGACGCGATGGCCTGGCGCTCGGCATCAGTGATGCGGGTGAGGTTGTCCAACGGTATGGCGCGCGTGATCACCGCCTGGTTCATGATCTGGCGCACCTGCCAGGCCTCGCCCTTCACCTGCGGGTCCGGCCACGTCGGCTGTCTCAGGCTGGCATCCAGCGCGATGAAGTAGAACGACGACCCGATCCAGCAGATCGCGGCAGTCACGTGGGTCCAGCGGCCCCCGAGTTCCACCCAATCCATCGGCATCGCCAACCACATGCGGCAAGACCTCCTCGGGCCGGCCTATCATGGCCCGGCAAGGAAAGACGGACACGCGTCTTGCGAGACTGATCCGGTTCCGCCCCCCGCGCCAGCACTGAATGGCCCCGGGGCCGGGTCCGCTGTCGCGCGAACCGGTCGCCCGCGATTACATGCGCCTGGCATCTTCGCGGATCGCGGCCGCGCCCTTCTCGGCGATCATGATCGTCGGGGCATTGGTGTTGGTGGACGTTACCGCCGGCATCACCGATGCGTCGATCACCCGCAGGCCCTGCAGGCCGTGAACGCGCAGCCGCTCATCGACCACCGCCATCCGGTCCGGACCCATCTTGCAGGTGCAGGTCGCATGGAACACGGTACCCCCGGTCTGCCGCGCGTATTCCAGCAGTTCGTCATCGCTGCGCGTATCCCTGCCCGGGACGGTTTCGGCCACCACGTATCTGGCCAGCGCGGGGGCGTCGAACAGCCGGCGGATGAATTTCAGCCCGCCGATGACGGCGCGCCGGTCGGCCTCCGCGCTGAGATAGCGCGGGTTGATGGCCGGCGCGTCTTCCGCCCGGTTGGACTTCGCCTCGACGTAGCCCCGGCTTTGCGGGCGCATCTGCCACATCCCCGCGGTCATGCCGGGCTTGTGGTCGAGCTTGCGCACCGGCCCCGCGGCGTAGCTGGCATTGGCGAACAGGCACTGGATATCGGGCGTGGCGGATTCCTCCAGCACCTTCACGGACGCGGCTACCAGGGACGCGGCGTAGGTCAGGATGCCCTTGCCGGCGAACACATAACGCATCATCTCGCCGACCAACGGTAGGCCGCGCGATTTCTGGTTAAGCGAGGCTGCGCCGGTGATCTCGCAGGAAATGCGCGCCAGGAAATGGTCCTGCAGGTTCTTGCCGACGCCGGGCAGGGCGTGATGGACGGGAATGCCGACGCGGCCGAGATGCTCGGGATCACCGACGCCGGATAGCTGCAGGATGTGCGGCGAGCCGATCGCGCCGGCGGACAGGATGACCTCCTTCGCCGCACCGGCCCGCTGCACTTGGCCGCCACGGGCGCCACCACGGGCGAACTCGACGCCGATCGCCCGGGTGCCGTCGAACAGGATGCGATGGACCAGGGCGCCGGTGACGACCTGCAGATTGGGCCGCTTCATCGCCGGGCGCAGGTAGCTGCGGGCGGCGCTGGCGCGCCTGCGGCCACCACGGGTCTGCTGCACCCAGCCGATGCCATCGCCGGCGCCGGCAGGCAGGTCGTTGACGTCCTCGCGGTATTGCAGGCCGATCTGCTGCCCAGCCTCAATCGCGGCGTGGCATAAGGGCGGCATATCCGCGGTCCGGGCAGTAAACAGCGGCCCGCCCTTGCCATGCACGGCGTCGGGCTCGCCTTCCCAGTTCTCGGCCTTCTTGAAGTAAGGCAGCACATCGTCCCAGGACCAGCCGCGATTGCCCAGCTGCGCCCAGTGGTCGAAATCCTCCGGCTGTCCGCGCACATAGATCAGACCGTTGATCGAACTGGACCCACCGAGCACCTTGCCGCGCGGAAATGCGATGGCGCGGCCGGCGGTGCCCGGGTCGGGCTCGGCCTTGAAGCCCCAGGTCAGCGTCGGGTGGTCCAGCAGCTTCATGTAGCCGGCGGGGATGTGGATCAGCGGATTCCAGTCGCGCCCGCCGGCCTCGATCAGCAGCACGCGGTTGCCGGGATCCTCGGTCAGCCGGTTGGCCAGCACGCATCCTGCCGAGCCCGCGCCGATGATGACGTAATCAGCCTGCATCTGTCTCTTGCTCCTGAAGCCGATCAATCCGGAATGATGCCGCCATCGACGTTGTAGGACTGCCCGGTAATGTTGCGCGCCCCCGGCGAGGCCAGGAAAACCGCCATCGCGGCGATATCCTCGGGATCGTTGGCGCGCTGAATCGGAATGGCCTCCACCTGCTGGCGCGCCATTTCCTCCGTGCTCACGCCAGCCTGCCGGGCCCGCACCTCGAGATTGGCGATCCCGAGCGCGGTGCGCGTGACGCCGGGGCAGATCGAGTTGACGTTGATGTTGTATTTGCCGAGCTGCTGGGCGGCGGTCTTCGTCAGGCTGATGACCGCGCCCTTGCTGGCCGCATACGCCGCGTTCGACGTGCCGAGATACCCCTTCCCCGCGATCGAGGCGATGTTGATGATGCGCCCGCTGCGCTGGCCGATCATCTCGCGCGCGACGCGTTGCAGGCAGAAGAACACGCCTTTCGCGTTCACCCGGTGGATCCGGTCCCAATCGGCTTCGGTGATCTCCATGATGTCGGCACGGCGCGTCACCCCGGCATTGTTGACCAGGATGTCGATCCTCCCGAATTCCTGCAAGGCGCGCTGCACGGTGCGTTCTATGTCCGCCAGGCTGCCGGTATCCGCCTGCACGGCAAGGCTGCGGCGCTGGAACTCGGTAACGGTATTGGCGGTGGCTTCGGCGGTCTCGGCGTTGATATCAACCGAGACCACATTCGCTCCCGCCTCGGCGAGTGCCACGGCGCAGGCACGGCCGATGCCCGCCCCCGCCCCGGTAACGATGGCGATCTGACCGGCGAGTGTCATGCGTAGCCTCCCTTGATGAGCAGCGGATGATTGGTCGGGTCCATGATCGATCACCACTTGCCTATTGCGCACCGGCCTTGCGGGTCTTCGGCGGGTGGGCGCGGAGCACATCCTCGTTCACATCCGCGCCCCAGCCGATCCCGGTGGGCAGCAGCAGATCGCCGGCGTCGATCTTCGGCGGGATGGTGACGACGCTGTCCTTCCAGGGCACGTCCTCGATGTCGATCTCCATCACCCTTACGTTCGGCACCGCGGCACAGAGATGCGCGCTCATCAGCGTGCCGAGATGGCCGTTGAAATTATGCGGAGCGATGTTGATCTCGTAGGTATCGGCCAGCGAGGCGATCTTCACGGCCTCCAGGATGCCGTTCCAGGGCACGTCGATGATGGCGACATCCACCGCCTGCTGCTCGAAGAACGGCCGGTACTGGCGGCGATGGAACAGCGACTCGCAGGAAGCGATGCGCGTGCGCGACGAACGCCGGATGGTGGCCAGCGCGGCGGGATCGTAGGTGTCCATTTCCAGCCAGAACAGGTCGAACGTCTCCATCGCCTGCGCCAGGCGAATATAACCCTCGGTCTTGTAGTTGAAGTTCAGGTCCAGCTGCAGGTTCATGCGTGGCCCCGCGCCTTCGCGGAACGCTTCCATCTGGTCCACGACGGCGTCGACGATGTCCTTGCTGATGTTCAGCTCGGGATGGCCCGGGGAGCCGTTGAAGCCGGGCATATGGACATAGGGTTTCGGGCCGTCGAAGCGCATCGGATTGGTCTTCAGCCCCTTGAAACCAGCCTCCGCCACCTCCCGCGCATGGCGGACGATGTCGTCCCGATTGCGGATCGGGTCCTTGCCGGTCCATTCCTTCACCTGATCGGGCCAGCGGGTGCGGACATAGCCGCAATGGGACCAGTAGAGCGGGATCCGGTCGCGCACGGGGCCGCCGAGCAGTTCATAGACCGGTATGCCCAGCGCCTTGGCCTTGATGTCCACCAGCGCGTTCTCGATCGCGGCGATGGCCTGCTGGGCGATGCCGCCCTGCACCTGGCGGATGACGCCGTGCATATAGGCGGTGATCGCCTCCACGGGCCGGGGATCGCGACCGATCAGCAACTCGCCCAGGCCATGGATGGTGCCGGTCAGGCCATGCGTGCCGAACCGCTCCTGATATTCCGACCAGCCGACCAGGCCGGTATCGGTGGTGATCTTCAGGAACGAGAAATAGCGCCAGCCGGCGTCGCAGTGCAGGTCTTCGATCCCGGTGATTTTCATTGCTTGTTTCCCCCTCGTTCGGCCGGAAGCGCTATCGCCCGTGAAAGACCGGCTTGCGCTTTTCCAGGAACGAGCGGGTGGCTTCCTGGAAATCCTCGCTGTTCTCGGCTTCCCTTTGCATCGTATCCATCCTCGCCTCGTCGCGCTGGGCGCGCTCCAGGCCAAGCTGGTTGATGAAGAATTTCGACGCCCGGATGGACAGCGGCGCGTTGGCGGCGAGGCGTTCGGCATATTCGATCGTGACGGCCTCCAGTTCTTCCGGCTCGACCACGCGATTGATCAGGCCGATGCGCAGCGCCTCATCGGATTTCAGTCGCCGTGCGGAGAACATGATGTCCTTGGCGATGCTAGGGCCGACCAGGTCCACCAGGGATTTCAGCCCTTCCGGCGCATAGGCGATGCCACGCTGGGCGGCGGGGACGCTGAACTGGCTGTCCGTGGAGGCGAAGCGGATATCGGCGTTCAACGCCATGCCCAGCCCGCCGCCGAGGCAGTAGCCGTGGATCATGGCGATCAGCGGCTTTTCCAGGTTCAGCATCTTGAGGCGGAGCTTGGTCGGCGCCTCCCGCGCGCGCTTCGCCACCTCGGCATTGGCGCGGGTCTTGTCGAAGCTGGAGATGTCACCGCCGGAGATGAACGCCTTGGTGCCGGCGCCGCGCATGACCACGACCTTGATCGCGGGGTCGGCTTCATAGGCCTCGATCACGGTCAGCGCGTCTTCCGACATGCCGGGCGACAACGCGTTCAGCTTGCTGGGGTTGTCCCATATCAGCCAGCCGATGGGGCCTTTGACTTCCGCGCGGATCAGTCCGGATGCGAGGTTCATTTTGGCTGCTTCTCCGTGTTGGCCTTGCCGGCATGCGGGTCGTTTCCGGGGAGAATGTCGCGGATGTAGTCGCGGCTTTTCCATTCCGGGGCGGGCGGCTCATGGCCGGGGCGGGGCAGATAGTCCGACAGCCTGCCGGTGCTCAGGTCATGCACCGAGCGCGGGCAGTTGGAATAGAGCTCGCACACCACCCGCACCACCAGCTTCGCCCCGTGGTGGCGGGCCAGGGTGGCGGGGTCGTCCAGGATCGTCGCCTGGCCGTTGATGCGGATGCGCGGGGTGGCACCGTCGAATTTGACGAATAGCAGGCCGACATTCGGGTTGCGGCTGATATTGCCGAGCGTACGGTACATCGAGTTGCCGTCGTATTCCGGAAATTCGACCGTGCCGGGTCCGACGATCTTCACGAAGCCGGGCATGCCCGACCGCAGGCTGCAATCGGTGTAGTCGCCGAAAGAGGTGGCAATGAAGAAGAACGGCGTCGTTTCGATCAGCTCGCGGTCGGCATCCCAGAAATCATAGCGGCGTCGATGCTCCGCCAGCCGGTCGGCCACTCGCCGCCCGTCGAAACGGTCCTGCAGCTCGCGCATGCCGTCATGGTAGAAGGATCGTGCGCCGTCCATGGCCGTCCGCCCTACCGCTCGACCGTGCGGCGTTCGATTTCCAGCATCGCTTCCAGCCCGATCGTCTCGTGCACCCGGTCCTGCTCGGCGCGCGCATCGCTGCCGATCAGCGGATCGGGTTGTCCGCTCTTCATCGCCGCGTAGCATTGCGCCAGCGCGTGGTGCATCACCATCAGCGGCGTCTGGGCATCCACGAACAGCCGGTAGCCGATGGCGGAGAGTTCCGGCACCGTCATGCCGCTATCGGCGATGCGGTTGCCGCTGGCCATCAGCATCAGCGGTCCCGGCAGGCGCTCGCCGATGACCCTGGCCTGCTCCGGCTTGCCGGGCAGCACCAGCAGGATGTCGGCGCCGGCCTTCTTGAAGGCCTCGCCGCGGCGCAGCGCCTCGTCCAGCCCATCCTTCTGCCGCGCCGCGTTGGTGCGGGCGATGATCAGGAAATCATCCGAACGGCGGGCGCGCACGCATTCCTCGATCTTCGCCACCATCAGCTCGGCCGGGATGATGTGCTCGATGCCGATGTGGTGATGCGCCCGCTTCGGCAGCAGCTGATCCTCGACCTCGATGGCGGAGAAGCCGGCGGCCTCGGCCAGGCGGATCGTGCGATGCATGTGCATCGGATCGCCCCAGCCGCAGGCCCCGTCCAGGATCAGCGGCAGGGACGAGACGGCACGGATGTCCAGCGCCGCCTGCGCCATTTCGGTAACCGACAGATTGGCCTCGGTGAAGCAGTTCAGGTAGCCCATCGACCCGCCGCCGAGATATAGCGCGGGAAACCCGGCCCGCTCCGCCAGCTTCGCCATCATCGGATTGAGCACCAGCGGCGCGAAGACCGGCTCCCCGCTGTCGATCATGCTGCGCAGGCTGGGCCCGGTGAGCGTGGCACCCATATCCATTGTCTGTTCCCTCTCGAAGCCGTCAGGCCGGTATTTGCGGTATCCTGGCACTGTTCCCCGGGAGCGGCCAGCCATGCCCCGGGTGCAGCCAAGCGGGCCACGGGCAGCCGTCTTTATGCGTTCTTTATGCGAAACGGGCCGGCTTCCCATCTCGCCCTTATGACGGTCTGCGGTAAGTGCGTTGGATCACTCCGCGAAAGGTCCGACCATGCTTGATATTGCGATGATCCTCCTCGGCACGGGGGGGATCCTGCTCATGGCCGCCTATGTGGCGCTGTGCGAGCGGATCTGACGCCATGCTCGATCTGATCCTGGGCGGCGCGGTTTCGCTGCTGCTGCTGATCTACCTGTTCTGGGCGCTGGTCCGGCCCGAAGACCTTTGAGGTAGCCGTAAAATGACAGTCACCGGATGGGCGCAAATCGCGCTCGTTTTTGCGTTGATCCTGCTGTGCGCATACCCGCTCGGCCTCTACATCGCACGCATACTGAGCGCGGACCGGGTCTTCCTGACCCCCGTGTTCGGCCCGCTGGAGCGGGGCTTCTATGCGCTATCCGGCATCGATCCGCGGCAGAAGATGGGCTGGAAATCCTATGCCTTCGCGTTGCTGCTGGTGAACGCGCTGCATTTCCTGCTGCTCTACGCAATGCTGCGGCTGCAGTTCTACCTGCCTTTCAACCCGCAGGGCATGGTCGGCATGTCGCCGACGCTCGCGTTCAACACCGCGATGAGCTTCGTCACCAACACCAACTGGCAGGCCTATGCCGGCGAGGGCGCGCTGTCCTACGGCAGCCAGATGTTCGGCCTGACCGTGCACAATTTCCTGTCCGCCGCCACCGGCATAGCCGCGGCGGCGGCGATCGCGCGCGCCTTTGCGGCCGGCGGGATGAAGGATCTCGGCAATTTCTGGGCCGACCTGACCCGGATCACCTCCTATCTGCTGCTGCCGCTGGCAATCGTCGTCGGCGCCGTGCTGATCGTCACGGGCGTGCCGATGACGCTGTCCGCCTATGTGGATGCGACCACGCTGGAAGGCGCCAAGCAGACCATCGCACTGGGCCCGGTGGCGTTCCAGGAGGCGATCAAGCTCCTGGGCACCAATGGCGGCGGCTTCTTCAACGCCAACTCCGCGCATCCGTTCGAGAACCCAACGGCGATCTCCAACATCCTGGAGATCGTCTCCCTGGTGACGATCTCCTTCTCGCTGCCGTTCTTCTTCGGGCGGCTGGTCGGGGACATGCGCCAGGGCGTGGCGCTGTTCGCGGTCATGGCGGTGTTCGCCGTCGGCTTCACGGCGCTCTGCTACGCGGCGGAGACGGCCAATCCGCTGCTGTCCGCACTCGGCGTGGATCCGTCCATGGGCAACATGGAAGGCAAGGAAATCCGCTTCGGCACCGCCATGTCCGTGCTGTTCGCGGTGCTGACCACCGGCACGTCCTGCGGCGCGGTCAACGTCATGCATGACAGCCTGATGCCGCTGGCCGGCATGATCCCGATGTTCCAGATGCAGTTGGGCGAGGTCACGCCTGGCGGCGTCGGGTCGGGCCTGTATGCCATGCTGGTGTTCGCGCTGATCTCGGTGTTCGTCGCCGGGCTGATGGTGGGGCGCACGCCCGAGTATCTCGGCAAGAAGATCCAGGCGAAAGAGGTGAAGCTGGCCATGCTGTCGGTGCTGATCCTGTGCCTGTCGATCCTGGGCGGCACGGCGATGTCGATCGTGCTGCCGGTGGCGACCGCATCGCTGAACAATGCCGGACCGCACGGCTTGTCGGAGATGCTGTACGCCTACACCTCCGCCACCGCGAACAACGGCAGCGCCTTCGCGGGGATCTCGGCGGATACGCCCTGGCTCGATATCACGCTGGGCATCTGCATGCTGCTGGGGCGGTTCGGCTATCTGGTGCCGGTGCTGGCGATCGCGGGCTCGCTCGCGTCCAAGCCGAAGCTGCCACCTTCGGCCGGTACCTTCCCCACCCATGGCCCGCTGTTCATCGGCCTGATGGTCGGCGTGATCGTCATCATCGGCGGGCTGCAGTTCATGCCCGCCCTCTCCCTCGGCCCGCTCGCCGAGCATGTCTCCATGCTCGCCGGCCGCACCTTCTAAGGACATCCGAACATGAATGCCGCATCCTCCCGGGCGGACGCGATCTCGCTGTTCGATACCGGCATCCTCACCCGCGCCGCCGCCGACTCGGTGCAGAAGCTCAACCCGTTGCAGCTGATCCGCAACCCCGTGATCTTCACCACCGAGGTGGTGGCCGCGCTGACCACATTCCTCGGTGTGCGCAACCTCGTCACCGGCCAGCCGGCCGGCTTCGCCCTTGCCATCGCCGTCTGGCTCTGGCTGACGGTTTTGTTCGCAACCTTCGCCGAGGCCGTGGCCGAGGGCCGCGGCCGGGCCCGCGCGGAATCGCTGCGCCGGGCACGGACCGACACCATGGCCAAGTTGCTGCTGCGCCCGGACGACCGCGCGCTGTTCAAGCCCACCCCCGCCACCCAGCTCCAGGTCGGCGACATCGTGCTGGTGGAGGCCGGCGACCTGATCCCGTCGGACGGCGACGTGACGGAGGGCGTTGCCAGCGTCAACGAAAGCGCAGTCACCGGCGAGTCAGCACCAGTCATCCGAGAATCCGGCGGTGACCGCTCTGCGGTGACCGGCGGCACCACGGTGGTGTCGGACTGGCTGGTGGTGCGCATCACCGCCGCCGCCGGCAGCACCTTCATCGACCGCATGATCCGGCTGGTGGAAGGGGCGGAGCGGCGCAAGACGCCGAACGAGATCGCGCTCGATATCCTGCTGGCGGGCATGACCATCATCTTCCTGGTCGCGGTGGTTTCGTTGGAGCCGCTGTCGATCTATTCCGGCACCCTGCTGTCGGTGCCGGTGGCGGCGGCGCTGCTGGTCTGCCTGATCCCCACCACCATCGGCGGCCTGCTGTCGGCCATCGGCATCGCCGGCATGGACCGCCTGGTGCGCTTCAACGTGATGGCGACATCCGGGCGCGCGGTGGAGGCGGCGGGCGACGTCGATATCCTGCTGCTCGACAAGACCGGCACGATCACGCTCGGCAACCGCATGGCCGCGGCCTTCGTGCCGGTGCCCGGCGTGGAGGAACGCGAGCTGGCGGACGCCGCTGTGCTGGCGAGCCTCGGCGACGAGACGCCGGAGGGGCGCTCGATCCTCGCCTATGCGCGCCGCTACGATATCGTCGGGCAGGGGCCCGCGGGCGTCATCGGGCAGTTGCCCGCTGGCGCCACGGTGGTTCCGTTCACCGCCACCACGCGCGTCTCCGGCCTGGACCATGGCGGACAGTCCTGGCGCAAGGGGGCCGTGGACTCCATGCTGAAGCTGACCTGCGGCGCCGCCCCGCCCGCCGCCTTCAGCCAGGCCGTGGAGCGCATCGCCCGCTCCGGCGGAACGCCGCTGGCGGTGTCGTACAACCAGCGGCTGATGGGCGTGATCGAGCTGAAGGACATCGTCAAACCCGATATCCGCGAACGCTTCGCCGCCCTGCGCCGGATGGGCATCCGCACCGTGATGGTGACCGGCGACAACCGCATCACCGCCGCGGCGATCGCGACCGAGGCGGGGGTGGACGATTTCCTCGCCGAGGCGACGCCGCAGGACAAGCTGGACTATATCCGCAAGGTGCAGACCGACGGCCGGCTGGTGGCGATGTGCGGCGACGGCACCAACGATGCGCCGGCGCTGGCGCAGGCGGATGTCGGTGTCGCCATGCAGACCGGCACGCAGGCGGCGCGCGAGGCCGGCAACATGGTCGATCTGGACAGCGACCCGACCAAGCTGATCGAGATCGTGGAAATCGGCAAGCAGCTGCTGATCACCCGGGGATCGCTGACCACGTTCAGCATCGCCAACGACGTGTCCAAGTATTTCGCGATCCTGCCGGCGATCTTCGTCGCGTCCTATCCCGAGCTGTCGGTGCTGAACGTGATGCGGCTGAGCACGCCGCAGAGCGCGATCATGTCGGCGGTGATCTTCAATGCGCTGATCATCGTTGCCCTGGTGCCGCTGGCGCTGCGCGGCGTCAGCTTCCGCCCGGTCGGCGCCTCGGCGCTGCTCCGGCGCAACCTGCTGGTCTACGGCGTAGGCGGGCTGATCGCGCCGTTCATCGGCATCAAGCTGATCGACATGCTGCTCACCGTTCTCGGGCTGGTTTGAAAGGAAATCGTCATGACCGCACATCTGCGTCCCGCCATTGTGCTCATCGCATTGTTCACCCTGCTGCTGGGCGTCGTCATGCCCGTGCTGTTCACTTTCGTTGCCGGCGTGGCGGTGCCATTCCAGGCCGGCGGCAGCCTGATCGAACGGGACGGCAAGGTGATCGGCTCCGCGCTGATCGGCCAGAACTTCACGTCCGAAAAGTATTTCTGGCCGCGCCCGTCGGCGATCACCAACCCCGATCCGAACGACGCGACCAAGACCGTGGCTGCACCGTATGACGCCACGGCTTCCGCCGCGTCCAACCTGGCGCCGACGTCCAAGGCGCTGGTCGACCGGGTGACCGCGGATGCGGCGAAACTGGGACCGGCCCCGGTTCCGGCCGACGCGGTGACCACGTCCGCCTCCGGCCTCGATCCGGATATCTCGCCGGCAAACGCGCTCCGCCAGGTCGACCGGGTGGCCAAGGCGCGCAGCCTGCCGGAAGGCAAGGTCCGCGCCCTCGTCGCCGAGACGACGCAGGAGCCGTGGCTCGGCTTCATCGGCGAGCCGCGGGTGAATGTGCTGAAGCTGAATCTTGCCCTCGACGCGCTGCCGCCGGGCTAAACTGGCTACATGCCACCCGACGAACGCGACCGCAGACCAGACCCCGATGCCTTGATCGCCGCCGCCGCCCGGGAAGGGCGGGGGCGGCTCAAGGTTTTTCTGGGTGCCGCCCCCGGCGTCGGCAAGACCTGGGAAATGCTGACCGCCGCGCGTCAGAAGCACAAGGAAGGGCTCGACGTGCTGATCGGCGTGGTCGAAAGCCATGGCCGGGAAGAGACCGAGGCGCAGGTCGCCGACCTGCCGATCCTGCCGCGCCAGAAGCTGCAATATCGCGGCCAGGAACTGGAGGAGTTCGACCTCGACGCCGCGCTCGCGCGCCGGCCGAAACTGCTGCTGATGGACGAGCTGGCGCATACCAACGCGCCCGGCAGCCGCCACCACAAGCGCTGGGAGGACGTCGAGGAGCTGCTGGATTCCGGCATCGATGTCTGGGCGACGCTGAATGTGCAGCATCTGGAAAGCCAGAACGACGCGGTGGCGCGCATCACCGGCGTGCGGGTGCGCGAGACGCTGCCCGACAAGGTGCTGGAACAGGCCGACGAGATCGAGCTGATCGACCTGCCGCCGGCGGAATTGCGGACCAGGCTGGAGCAGGGGCGGATCTACCGCCCGGACGTCGCCAGGCGGGCAATGGGCGGCTTCTTCCGCGAGGGCAACCTGGCGGCACTGCGCGAGATGGCGCTGCGCCGCGCCGCCCAGCGGGTGGACGCCGATGTCACCGGCTATATGCGCGCCAAGGCGATCGAGGGGCCGTGGCCGGCAGGGGAGCGGGTGCTGGCGCTGGTCGGCAACGGCCCTGGTGCGGAGGCCGTGGTGCGCGAGGCGCGGCTGCTGGCCGAAGCCTTGCGGGGCCCGTGGATCGCGCTGCACGTGGAACAGGCGACCGCTGCCGCGGACCCCGGCGGCTCGCGCCTGGCGATGGAGCTGGCGGCGGAGCTGGGGGCGGAAATCGAGGTGACGCCAGCCACCGATGTGGTCGGTGCGGCGATCGAGCTGGCGCGCAGTCGCAACGCCACGCGGATCGTCATCGGACGGACGTTGCTGCCGTTCTGGCGGCGGCTGTCCCCGGCCCGGCTGCTGCGGCACGGCGTGATGCGCGGCATCCTGATGCGGGCACCGGACTTCGCCCTGCACATCGTGCCGCTGCCGGTGCTGGCGGCCCCGCGGCGCGCCTTGCCCCGGCGTGCCGGAGCCCTGGTTCGCCTGGGCCGCGACCGTCGCGCTGGTGGCTGGCGTGACCGGGATCTGCGAATTGCTGATCCGCTACGTCTCGCAGGAGGCGCTGGGCATGGTCTTCCTGGCCGCAGTGGTCTGCGCCGCCTCCATCTGGGGCCTGCTGGTGGCGATCTTCGCCGCGGTGCTGAGCTTCATGTCGTGGAACTTCTTCTTCATCCCGCCGATCTATCGGCTGACCGTCCACGAGCCGCGCGACGTGGTGGCCATCGTGCTGTTCCTGGGCGTCGCCACCGCCACCGGAGCGCTGGCCAGCCGGCTGCGCAACGCGGCACGGGTGGCCGAAGGCCGCATCGAGGGGCTGCGCCGCATCGGCGCCTTCAGCCGCGCGCTGGGCGAACCCGCGACCGAGCACGAATTGCTGGACGTGATCGTGCGCGAGGCGGCGGACATCGCCGGCGCCGCACTGGTGCTGTCGGTGCAGGGCGAGGACCTGAACATCCGCGCCTCCGAACCCAGGATGGACACGATGGACACCGCCGGCTGGGCGGCGGCGCGCTGGTGCTACGCGCACCGGGCGCCGGCGGGAAAGGGCACGGCCACCCTGCCCTCCTCGCCCTGGCGGTTCCTGCCGATGGGCACCGCGCGCGGCCAGGTCGGCGTGCTGGGCGTACGCCCGCCCGGCGATCTGGACCCGGCGCGGCTGCAGGCGTTGCAGGCGCTCGCGGACCAGGCGGCGCAGGCGATGGAACGCGTGCGGCTGGCCAACGACACCGCGCGCAGCGAGGCACAGTCCGAGACGCAAAAACTGCGCACGGCCCTGCTGTCATCGCTGTCGCACGACCTGCGCACGCCGCTCGCGGGCATCCGCGGCGCGGCGGATACGCTGCGCACGGCGTGGGAGGCGCTGGACAAGGAAACGCGCGAGGATCTGCTGCGCAGCATCGAGGAGGATACCGCGCGCATGACCCGCTTCCTGTCCAACATCCTGGAAATGACCCGCCTGGAAAGCGGCGAGATCATGCCGCGCGTCGTGCCCGTCGCGCTGGGCGAAATCGTCGAGGCGGCGATCGCGCGCGTGCCGCAGCTCGGCCCTGTCGCGCTGAACCTGCCGGACGACCTGCCGCGCGTGGCGGCCGATCCGGCGCTGTTGGAGCAGGTCCTGGTGAACGTGCTGGACAATGCCCGCAAATACGGCCCGCCCGGCGGCTTCGTCCGCATCTCGGCACAGGTGTTCGGCCGCGAGATGACCGTGCGCATCGCCGACGAGGGCATCGGCATTCCGGCCGAGGACCTGCCGCATGTGTTCGACAGCTTCTACCGTGCCAGGCATGGCGACCGCGGCGTCGGCACGGGCCTCGGCCTGGCGATCGCGCGCGGCCTGGTGGATGCGATGGGGGGCAGCATCTCGGCCGCCAGCCCCCGCCCGGATGCGCCGGCGGACGGCTCGCCCGGCACGGTGATCACGATCACGCTGCCGGTGGCGCCATGACCGGCGCCGGGGACATCGGCAAGGTGCTGGTGATCGACGACGAGCCGCAGATCCACCGCTTCCTGAAGCCGGCGTTGGAAGCGGCGGGCTATACCGTGGAACGGGCGGAAACCGGCACCGAGGGATTGAGGCTGGCGGCCGCACGCGCGCCGGATGTCGTGCTGCTGGATCTCGGCCTGCCGGACATGGACGGGCAGATGGTGCTGCAGCGGCTGCGGGAATTCAGCGTCGTGCCGGTGATCGTGCTGTCCGCGCGCGAGCGCGAGCAGGACAAGATCGCCGCGCTGGATTCCGGCGCCGACGATTACGTGGAAAAGCCGTTCGGCGTCGGCGAACTGCTCGCGCGCATCCGCACGGCACGGCGCCACCGGCTGGCGGAGCAGGGCCTGGGTCCGGTCTATCGCGCCGGGCCGGTGGAGATCGACCTGGAACGCCGGCTGGTAAGCCTGGATCATGAGAAGCTGGAGTTGACCCCGCGGGAATACGCGCTGCTGGAACTGCTGGTGCGCAGCGTCGGCAAGGTGGTCAGCCACCGCCAGCTGCTGACCGGCGTCTGGGGACCGGCGCATGCGGAGGATGTGCAGTACCTGCGCGTCTACGTGCGCCAGCTGCGCCAGAAACTGGGCCGCGCCGGCGCGCTGGTCGAGACCGAGCCCGGCGTCGGCTATCGTTTCAGCGATGACGACCTGCCGGACGCGGCATAACGCGGATCGGCAAGGCCCGACATTGCGCTACCTGATCCCTATCGGGTCTCCTGGAGAGGGCGTGCGGCGGCTGGGATATTGGACTGGCGCTCTGCACGAGAATTGGCGCTTTGGAATGGTCCAATCGCGCTATCTTATCCGCTCCAGCACTGGAGCGAAGTCTTATGTCCGAAGCCGAAACCGCCAAACCGCCCTCCTTCGAGATCACCGAGGTCAACCGCGTCAAGCGCGTGCACGACCGCGGGCGGTACGACCGCAAGACGGTCTACGAGATCCTGGATGCGGCGCTGGTCTGCCATATCGCCTATGTCATCGACGGCCAGCCCTATTGCACGCCGACGGCGTTCTGGCGCGAGGGCGATCACCTGTACTGGCACGGGTCCTCGGCCAGCCGGATGATCCGGGCGGAGGCGAAGGGCATTCCGGTGTGCCTGACCGTCACCCATCTGGATGCGCTGGTGATGGCACGCTCGGGCTTCCACCATTCGGTGAATTACCGCTCGGTGATGGCGTTCGGCCATGCGCACAAGATCGAGGACGAGGCGGAGAAGCTGCGGCTGATGGATAATTTCATCGACCGGATCTATCCCGGCCGTTCCAAACTGATCCGCCAGCCTAACAAGCAGGAATTCAAGGCGACGACGATGCTGGGCATGGAGATCGAGACCGCGTCCGGCAAGATCCGCGACAAGCACGTGGCCGACGAGGAGGAGGACTACGCCGATGTGGCGGCCTGGTCCGCGCTTTATCCGATCACCCAGGTGCTGGGCGAGAAATCCGAATGCGAACGCCAGATCCCCGGCCTGGCGATCCCGGAGGAGATGGCGGATTTCCTCCCGGGCGCGCGCCTCGACGAGCTGATGGCCAAAAACCACCGGAAGCGCTTCGGCGGCTGATGCCGGAGCCCGCCTGGAGCAATATCGCTTGAGGTTGCTTCAACCGAGCGATGGAATTGCTCGCTAAAACAAAGGCCTGGAGCAACGCAACAATTCCAGGGGCGCAAGCCCCTGGAATCATGCGCCATCTGGCATCGTCTACTTCCAGCTGGAAAGGTAGAAGCGCGGTAGTTCATCCGGGAACGGCTTGAAGTTCAGCTGCTTGGACATGCCGTAGGTTATGGTTTGGGTGAACATCGGAACCCAGTAGGCGTTGGCGGTGATCAACTGGATCGCCTCGCTGTAGTTCTTCCGCCGCTGGTCCGGGTCGGTGGTGCTGCCGCCCGCCTCCACCAGGCGCTTCACCTCGGGGTCGCGGGTCTGGTCCGCGGGGCCGCCGGTGAAGTATTGCGGCAGGATCGCGGAGACGTCGTTGATCGAAAAGCTGCCCCAGTTCCCCTCGTCGATCGGCGCCTTGCCTTCCTGCACGCGCTGGATCTGCGCGCCGACCTGCAGGCTGGTGATCCTGGCATTGATGCCGACCGCTTTCAGATAGGCCTGGATCGCGCCGGACCACTGTGACAGCTCATAGGTGACGATCTCGGTGTCGAACCCGTTCGGGATAGCCGGCCTCGACCAGCAGCGCCTTGGCCTTCGCCGGATCGTACGGGTATTTCACCGCGACCGTCGAATCGCAGCCGAACTGGGTCGGGTAGCAGGGCGCGTCCAGCGGCCGGCTGTCGCCCTGCACGAGCTGCCTGGCCATCGTCGCGCGATCGATCGCCATGATCAGCGCCTGGCGCGCCTTCACATTGGTCAGCGGGTTGCCGGCGCCGGTTCGCCCGGCGGCGTCCGGGCCCAGGTAGGAGATCCGCATCGACTCCGACCGCATCGCCTGCAGCGTCGGCATCCGGCTGACAGCGTCGTACTGGTCCGGGCTGAACTTCCAGATCCAGTCCGCCCGTCCGCCCAGCAGCTCGGCCATCTCGGTCGCGGCGTCCGGCACCTCATGAATGACGAGGTACTTGATCGCCGGAATGCCCTTGGGGCTGTCGGCGTAGTAGCCGTCATAGCGTTCCAGATCGATCTCGGTGGTGCCGTCCACCTTGGTGATCTTGTAGGGGCCGGCGCCGACCGGATGCCTGGCGTATTCGTCCGCCCCGACCCGTTCGCGATAGGCTTTCGGCCAGATCGGCAGGGTCATCGCCATGTATTCCAGCGCCGCCGGGAAGATCCGCGTCAGCTTCACCCGCACATGCAGGTCGTCGATCTTTTCCGCCCCGGCCAGATACAGGAAGTTGCTGGGCACCGAGACCTGCTTGTCCTTGATCACGGTATTGATCGTGTACACCACGTCGTCGGCGGTGAACTTGTCGCCGTTATGGAAGGTGACGTTCGGCCGCAGCGTGAAGTCGATCGTGGTGTCGTCCACCCATTTATAGGACTCCGCGAGCAGCGGCTTGATCCGCAAGGTCTCGGGATCGCGGTAGACCAGGTAGTCCCAGGCCTGATGCGCCAGGATGATGCCGCTGCGCAGCTGATTGTAATAGGGATCGACATTGGGGATCGCGTCGCGCCAGGTCACCCGCAGCGTGTCCGCGGATTTCTGGGCCATGGCGGGGGCGGCCAGAGAGACGGCGAGCGGACCGGCCAGAACCGCTGCCAGAAGAACGCCGCCCAGCCGGAAACGCGTGCGCATGCCTACTCCTACGGTTTCGATCCATTTCGAATGCAACCGTAGAGGCAGGCGATGCGATGCAGCAAGAACGGAGTGCGGCGTTTGCGCGGTTTATCGCCCCTGGCGGGGTAGGATCACCCCATCGTCGAGTTGAAGCCGCCACCATCCAGCAGCAGGTTCTGCCCGACGATGAAGCCCGAGGAGGCCGCGCACAGGAAGGCGCAGGCTTCGCCGAATTCCGCCGGATCGCCGACGCGCCCGGCCGGGGTATTGGCCGAACGCTCGGCGATCACCTCGTCGATCGGGCGGTTGGACCGCCTGGCCGCCTCTTCGAAGCCGCTGCGCAGCCGGTCGGTGAGGAACGGGCCGGGCAACAGGCCATTGATGGTCACGTTATGCTTCGCCACCTGGCGGGCCAGACCGCCGACAAAGCCGGTCAGTCCGGCACGCGCGCCGTTGCTCATGCCGAGCTCGGGGATCGGCGACTTCACCGAGGCCGAGGTGATGTTCACGATGCGGCCGAACTTGCGCGCGATCATGCCGTCCACCACCGCCTTGATCAGGAAGATCGGCGTTAGCATGTTGCCGTCAAGCGCCTTGATCCAGTCGTCGCGGGTCCAGTCGCGGAAATCGCCACGCGGCGGCCCCCCGGCGTTGTTGACCAGGATGTCCGGCTCCGGGCAGGCGGCCAGCGCGGCGGCGCGGCCGGCGTCGGTGGTGATGTCGCCGGCGATCGCGGTCACCTTGGCGCCCGTGGCGGCGCGGATTTCGGCCGCGGTTGCCTCCAGCGTCTCCCGGGTGCGGGCGGTGATGACCAGCTCCACCCCCTCACGCGCGAGCGACATCGCGCAGGCACGGCCGAGCCCCTTGCTGGCGGCACAGACGATCGCCTTCTTGCCCTTGATGCCGAGATCCATGATTTCCTCCGTTTTATTGGTTTGTATGAGGCATCGCCGCCGCCGGCTCGCCGGCCCGGGGCGCGGTTGGGGAGCCGGTCAGGGAATAGGCCTGCAGGCAGTTGCGCAGTTCGCTCGGGTATCGCCACCGGTCGCTGATCGGTGTCGACCAGGACGCGGATATAACGGCCTTCGGCGGCGGCGATGTCCTCGTCCTCGCGGAACACCGCAAGATCGTAGCTGAACGAGCTCTTGCCGACATGCGCGACGCGCAACCCGACGGTCAGCGTATCCGGGAACGAAACCGAGCGGTGAAAGCGGCAATTCACCTCCGCCATCACCACGCGGATGGCGCCGTTGATCAGGTCGATCCCGGCATGGCGCATCTCGAACGTGGTCAGGCCGGTATCAAAAAAGGACAGGTACTCGACATTGTTCACGTGCCCGAGCATGTCGTTGTCCTTCCAGCGGGTCGTGACGGTCTGGAAGTAGCGGTAATCGGCGCGGCGGCCCGGCGGTATGCGGCTCATGCGGTCCATACAGGTGGTTGCGGTTCCCCCGACTACAGCCGGTTTGCGCCATCGCGTCTATGGCGGGCGGACATCCCCCGATGGGGAGCAGGGGCCAAAGTTGGACAGCACGGCCCCTCGCGCGCTAGATGCCGCGCTTCATGCCCGCGCTTTTTTTGCCTCGCGCTCTTCTGGGCGCTCTTCTGGCCTCGGAGCTGACCTTGCCAATTCATCACCTCTCACGGCGGCTTGCCCTGCTGGGGCTGCTCGCTTTCGGCCTGTCCCCAGTCGCCGCCCAGGCGCATGCGATCCTGCTGACCAGCCGCCCGCCCACGGGCGGCAGTCTGCAGGCGGGATCGGCGGCGCTGGAGTTCCGCTTCAACAGCCGCATCGACCATGCCCGCTCCCGCCTGACCCTGATCTGGCCGGACCGCAGCGAAACCGTGCTGAAGATCGACCCGGACACCGATGACGAGGTGCTGGCGAGCCATGCCGAGCTGATCCCCGGCGCCTTTACCGTACACTGGCAAGTGTTGGCGGTGGATGGTCACATCACCCGCGGGGACGTCCCCTTTACCGTGCTTCCGGCCTCGTCGCCTCCCCCGGCGACGGTCAAGGGGAACTGACGGCGTGTCCCTGCTGATCGACCTGTTCGGCTACCTGTCCATCGTCCTGCACGGCCTGACCATCACCGCGCAGTCGACGATGCTGGGCGGGTTACTGTTCCTGGTCTTTCTCGCCCGTCCGCTCGGTGCCGGCCTCGGCATGGCCGGCACCGGCATCCAGGCCGGCACGGCCCGGATCGCCGCCTGGAGCGCGGTGGCGCTGATCCTGTGCGAGGCGGCCTCGCTGGCGATGCAGACCGCGGTGCTGGTCGGCACCGTCGACCTCACGGTCGGGGAGGTGGCCGGGGCGAGCTTCTTCAGCGCCGAGCTGGTGAAGATCGCCGCCGCGCTGGCGATCGCCATCGCGCTGTTCGCCCGCGGCACCCGATCGCCGCCGGGAACGCCCGGCGCCGCGCTGCTCGGCCTCGGATTGTTGGAACTGGCCGCGGCAACACTGACCACGCACGCCGCGGCGCGCCTTGACGGGCGGGAGGTGCTGCTGCTTGTCGCGGGGCTGCACCAGCTGGGCGCGGCGCTCTGGATCGGCGGAATCCCGAGCTTCCTGTTGGCCCTTTCCATGGTGAATGACGGGCGCTCCTTCCGCGCCATCGGCGCCCGGTTCTCCCGCATGTCCATGGTCGGCGTCGCCTGCATCCTGGTCAGCGGCGTGACCATGAGCGTGATGTATATCGGCGACTGGCAGGGCTTCTACGGGACCGCCTATGGCGTCATGGTCGGCGCCAAGATCGTGATGTTCCTCTCCCTGCTGCTGCTGGGCCTGGGCAATTTCCGGCTGGTGGAGCGGCTGCGGCGGAACCCGGCAACCCCGGTGAACCGGCTGAAGCGCTTCGCAGAAGTGGAAATCGGCGTCGGCGTGGCGATCTTCTTCGCCGCCGCATCGCTGACCTCCGTCCCCCCCGCGGTGGACCTGACGCAGGATCGCGTCACGATCCCGGAAATCATCGAGCGCAACACGCCCGTGATCCCGCGCCTGAGCTCGCCGGAATTCGACAGCCTGGCCCTGCCGCAATTGCAGGCCAAGCTGGACGCGGAGGCCGCCGCCCATCGCGCCGCACCATCGCCCGCGACGATACCCGGCTCCGGCATCCTGCAGCCGCGCAACGCCGCCGATATCGCCTGGTCGGAATACAATCACCATTGGTCCGGGCTGTTCGTGCTGGCGATCGCCGTGCTGGCGCTGCTCAACCAGGCCGGATTGCGCATCGCGCGGCACTGGCCGCTGGTGTTCCTGGGCCTGGCGGGCTTCCTGTTCTTCCGCTCCGACCCCGAGACCTGGCCGCTCGGCTCGGTCGGCTTCTTCGAGAGCTTCCGCGACGTGGAGGTACTGCAGCACCGCGTCTTCGTGGTGCTGATCGTGGCCTTCGCCTGGTTCGAATGGCGCGTCCGCGCCGGCGGCTGGCGGAATCGCTGGGCGCCGCTGGTGTTCCCGCTGCTCTGCACGATCGGCGGCATCCTGCTGCTGACGCATAGCCACGCGATCGCCAACATCAAGGAACAGCTGCTCATCGAGCTGACGCACACGCCGCTCGCGCTCGCCGGCATCGCCGCGGGCCTGGCGCGCTGGCTGGAGCTGCGGCTGGATCCGCCGGGCAACCGCATCGCCGGCTGGGTCTGGCCGATCTGCTTCCTTCTCGTCGGCCTGATGCTGCTGTCCTACCGCGAGGCCTGACCCCGCCGCGGCCGTGCCCGCTTTCCGCCTGGCGGCGGCCCCGTTATGGTCAGTCAACCTTTCCTTCAGCGCAGGAATCCGCCGCAATGACCGATTACGTGATCGCCCCGCCCGCCATCGTCTCCGTACCGGTCGCCGGCGGCGGCGCCTTTCCGGTCCGCCGGGTGTTCTGCGTCGGGCGCAACTACGCCGAGCACGCCCGCGAGATGGGCGGCGACCCGAACCGGGAACCGCCGTTCTTCTTCATGAAACCGGCCGACACATTGCTGACCGGTAATGCCGACATGCCCTACCCGCCGGCGTCGGAGGATCTGCACCACGAAATGGAGCTGGTCGTCGCGCTCGGCACTGGCGGCGTCGACATCTCCGAGCAGGATGCGCTGCAGCATGTCTGGGGCTATGCCGTCGGCCTGGATATGACCCGGCGCGACGTGCAGAACGTCGCGCGCAAGGCCGGCCGCCCCTGGGACATGGGCAAGGGCTTCGACCATTCCGCCCCGATCGGCGACATCGTGCCGGCGGCGAAGATTGGCCATCCCGACAAGGGGCTGATCGAATTGAAGGTCAACGGCACGGTGCGTCAGACCTCCGACCTGTCAAAGATGATCTGGAACATCCCCGAGACCATCGCCTACCTCTCCCGCCTGGTGCGCCTGGCGCCCGGCGACCTGATCTTCACCGGCACGCCCGAGGGCGTGGCCGCGGTGGTGCGCGGCGACGTGCTGGAAGGCCGCGTCGAAGGCGTGGGCAGCCTGCGCACGCGGATCGTCTGACCGGAATCCTTCGATGACCCTGCGGATCGCCACCTGGAATATCAACTCGCTGCGCCTGCGCCTGCCGCGCCTGCCGGAATTGATCGCCGCACTGGAGCCGGACGTGATCTGCCTGCAGGAAACCAAGGTCCCGGACGACCTGTTTCCGAAGCAGGCGCCGGCCGAGCTCGGCTACCCCTACGCCGCCTATCGCGGCATGAAAGGCTATAACGGCGTGGCGATCTTCTCCCGCCTGCCGATCGTGACCCAGGACGACACGCCCGACTGGTGCGGCAAGACCGATTCCCGCCACATCGGCGTCGTGATCGACGCCAAGGGCGGCCCGGTCGAGCTGCATAATTTCTATGTCCCCGCCGGCGGCGACGTCCCGGACCGGGAGGTGAACGTCAAATTCGGCCACAAGCTGGATTTCGTGGCGGAAGCCACCAGGTGGTTCTCCGGCCGCGGCAACCTTCGGCGCAGCGTGATCGTCGGCGACCTCAACATCGCCCCACTCGAACACGACGTCTGGAGCCACAAGCAGTTGCTGGATGTGGTCAGCCATACCCCGCCGGAAACCGAAGGCCTGCTCGCCTGGCAGCGCACCGGCTTCGTCGATGCCATCCGGCATTTCGTGCCGCCGGAGGAAAAGCTGTTCACCTGGTGGTCCTATCGCAACCGCGACTGGCGCCTGTCCGATCGCGGACGGCGGCTGGACCATATCTGGGTCACGCCGGATCTGCAGGGCAAGCTGACCCGCCAGACCATCCTGAAGGATGCCCGCGACTGGACGCAGGCTTCCGACCACGTGCCCGTCTGCGTCGAACTGGCCTTGTAGCCGGATCCTGTCCGCCGGGAGGCGGACAGGGGGATACCTCAGCCTGCCATTACCCGAGACCTTGCCGCCCGCCCGAAATCACCTGGGTCGAGCCAGAGGAAGATGAGCGGCGCTCGGGCTTGCCTGATTGCAGCCCTCGCTGATCACAAATCAGGCCGGCACGAATCAGCCAGGCACAGCCTCCGCGGTAGCGACAGCTACCGGTCCGGCAGTTCCAACACGTTCTTGGCGATGATGTTGCGTTGGATCTCGTTCGATCCGCCATAGATCGTCGCCGGCCGGGCCTGCAGATAGAGGCCGGACGGGTGCAGTTCCCGGTTGCCTTCCATCGGTTCCAGCAGCGCGCCGTTCTCCGCGGCGATCTCCAGGCTGAGCTCAGTGATGCGCTGGAACAACTCGGTCTGCCAGATCTTCAGCTGCGACACATCGGGCCCCAGCGCCTCGCCGCGGCGCACCAGATCCACATAGGTCGCGTGCAACTCGCGCAGATCGGCAAGGTCCAGGCGCAGACGCGTGTAGCGTTCCTGGAACTCCACATCTTCCCAGACGCCCATGCGGGAGGCCAACTGCTTCAATCGGGCGAGCGCGTACTGGGACTGCTTCGGCGCGCCGATGAAGATGCGCTCGAAGCCGAGCAGCGCCTTCGCCATCGTCCAGCCCTTGTTGACCTGACCGACCAGGTTGGCCGCGGGCACGCGGACATTGTCGAAGAAGGTCTCGCAGAACTCGTCATGCATATCGATGGTGATGATCGGGCGGATGGTGATGCCCGGCGTGTCCATCGGTATCAGCAGGAACGAAATCCCTTCCTGCTTCTTGGCTGATTTGTCGGTGCGGACGAGGCAAAAAATCCAATTGGCATCCTGTGCCAGCGTCGTCCAGATCTTCTGGCCGTTGATGACGTACTCATCGCCGTCCAACACCGCTTCGGTACGGAGTGCGGCCAGGTCGGACCCGGCATTCGGTTCCGAGTAGCCTTGGCACCAAATGTACTCGCCCGAGAGGATCTTCGGCAGGTAATGCCGCTTCTGCGCTTCCGTGCCGTGCTGGATCAGCAGCGGCCCGACCATGACGATGCCGTGGTCATTGGTGCGCGCGCAGCCGTGCCGCTCGAACTCCTCGATCATGATTAGCTGCTTGGCCGAGGACAGCCCCATGCCGCCGTATTCGCGCGGCCAGGCCGGAGCCAGCCAGCCCTTTTCCGCCAGCTTGAAGTACCAGACCTTGTTCTCGGCCCAGTGCAGCCGCTTCGGCGGATTGCGGATCTCCGGCGGGTAGTTCGCCTCCACCCAGCGGCGTACCATCAGACGGAAGCTGGCATCGTCCAACGTGTTGTAGTCTTCCGGCGCGCCGATCTGGGAAATCTCATTCATCGTCGTCCTCCGGTGTCACCTGGGCGTAGCGCGCGCGATGCAGCGCCGCCGGTCCGTACAGCGGCGCCATCACCATCGCCTTGCGCAGGAACAGTCCCACGTCATACGCGTCAGTATAGCCGATGCCGCCGCTCAACTGAATGCATTGCTTGGTCACGATCATCGCCGCTTCCGCCGCGCGTGCCTTGGCGCGGGAAACGGCGGACCGGCGCAGTGCCGGGATCGTGGACGTGTCCATCGAGACCGCCGCGGCCTCGACAGAGGCGCGGGTCAGCGAGACCTGGATCTTCAGATCCACCGCGCGATGCTGCAACGCCTGAAAGCTGCCGATCGTGCGGCCGAACTGCTGACGGGTCTTCATGTAGTCGAGCGTCATGGCGAAGGCGCGGTCCATCACCCCCAGCAGATAGGCGCTGGCGGCGAGCGCGGCTTCCTCCAAAGCTTCCGTCGCATCGCCGGCGATCGCGGCCGCCGGCGCGCCGTCGAAGCTGACCGTGGCGAAATGCCCGCCATCCTGCGTCTGCTCCACGTGCAGCGACACGCCGGGCGCGCCGCGCTCCACCAGCGCCAGTCCGCCGGGCACGGTGACCAGGAACGCATCCGCGCCGGCCGCCATCGGCACGAACATCTTCCTGCCGGTCAGCTTGCCGCCGGAAAGGGTCGTGGTGCCGCCGAGTTCGATCGAGTTCGGCTTCTCCTGCCAGGCCGGAATGACGATCCGATCACCGGCGAGCACCGCCGAGAGTTGGTCCGCCGGCAGCAGCGAGGCCGCCATCGCCACGGGGATCAGCGGTTCCGGCACCAGGGCGGCGCCGAGTTCCTCGGTCAGCGCGCAGAACTCGGCCATCCCGAGGCCGGAGCCGCCCTTGTCCTCGGACAGGCGCAGGCCGGGCCAGCCCATGGCACAGATCTCGCGCCAGACGGCCCGGTCGAACCCCGGCTCCGTGAAGCGCAGTTCGCGGATACGTTTCAGGTCTCCTGTGCGCGGGGCGATCGCCGCCGCGCTGTCGCGGAGCATCCGCAGGTTTTCGCTGCGATCCTCGGCTGCGCTCATTCTTCTTCTCCGTTAATCAGCCATCCGCCCTTTTAGTCAGCCATCCGCAGGGGGGCATCGGTGCGCGCCTGCAGGTTCTCGAAAGTCAGGCCCGGCGCCATGTCGATCACGAGGAAGCCGGTCGGCGTGATGTCGAGCGTCGCCAGATTGGTATAGACCCGGCTCGTGGTGCCCACGGCGGTCAGCGGATAGGAGCAGCGGCGCACGATCTTGCTGGTGCCGTCCTTGGTGGTGTGCTCCATCAGCACCCAGAGCCGCTTGGCCCCGGCCGCCAGATCCATCGCCCCGCCGACGGCCGGCGCGGTGTCGTTCACCGACGTCGCCCAGTTCGCGAGATCGCCGTTCTCGGCCACCTGGAAGCCGCCGAGCACGCAGAGATCGATGTGCCCGCCGCGGATCATCGCAAAGCTGTCGGCGTGGTGGCAATACGACCCGCCCTTGCGCAGCGTGACATACTGCTTGCCGGCATTGATCAGCCAGGGCTCGATCGCATCCTTCGGCGCCAGCGGACCCATGCCGAGAATGCCGTTCTCGGAATGCAGGACGACTTCGCGCTCCATCGGCACGTGATCGGAGATCAGCGTGGGGATCCCGATACCGAGATTGACATACCAGCCCTCCGGAATGTCCCGCGCGGCCCGCGCGGCCATCTGGGTGCGGGAGAGCGGCTTGAAGTCGGCGGTTGCGGTGCCAGGGATTGCTGTCTCAGCCATCGTGCTGCTCCCGGTTGGAGGGGTTAAAATCCGGACGGATCACCATAGGGCACGTGCACCACCCGGTCCACGAAGATGCCCGGCGTATGCACGTTCTCCGGCTCGATATCGCCGAGCCCGACGATGTGCTGGCTCTGCACGATGGTCAGCTTGGAGGCCATCGCCATGATCGGGTTGAAGTTCCGCCCGGACTGCTTGTAGGTGAGGTTGCCCCAGCGATCAGCGTGCCACGCCTCCACCAGCGCCACGTCGCCGTACAGCGCCTTTTCCATCAGGTATTGCTTGCCGTCGAACTCCCGCACCTCCTTGCCCTCGGCAAGCAGCGTGCCGACCGCGGTGGCGGTGAAGAAGGCCGGAATACCAGCGCCGGCGGCATGCATGCGCTCAGCCAGAGTGCCCTGCGGGACGATCTCCAGCTCGATCTTGCCGGCGCGATACAGGCTCTCGAACACCACGGGGTCGGAGCTGCGCGGGAACGAGCAGATGATCTTCCGCACCCGGCCAAGCTCCATCAGCCGGGCGAGACCCTCATGGCCGACGCCGGCGTTGTTCGCCACCGCCACCAGATCCCGCGCGCCCTGCTCGATCAGACCCTCGATCAGCGCGTTCGGCTGGCCGACCGCGCCGAAGCCGGCGATCAGCACCGTGGACCCGTCCCGGATGCCCGCCATCGCATCGGCGATGGACTGAACGATCTTGTTGATCATGCAAGCAGTATCCCGTGTTCGTTGAGTGCCGGTAGGTTACGCGCGGCTATAGCGCGCGGAATCCCGCTCCGGTCAATCCCCGCTGCCGATTTCGATCACCGCGTCCACTGCAAAGGCGCCTTCACCCTCCGGCATGGCGAAGACCGGGTTGAGGTCGACGGACTGCAGCCGCGGCCCCGCCTGCGCCGCGAAGACCGACAGCCGCGCGAGCATGGCGGCCAGCGCCTTCACATCCGCCGGCTGGCGTCCGCGCGCGCCCAGCAGCAGCGGCGCGCCCTTGATCGAGCGGATCATCTCCTCAGCGACATCCTCGCCGAACGGGCAGCGACGGAACACCACGTCCTTCAGGATTTCCACGAAAATCCCGCCCAGGCCGAACATCGCCACCGGGCCGAACACGGGATCGCGGTGAATGCCGAGGATGCACTCGACGCCGCCCTTCAACTGCTTGGCCACCAGCACGCCCTCGATCCGCGCGTCCGGCGCCGCCTCCTTGGCGCGCTGCATCAGCAGGGCAAAGCCCTCGCGCACCGCGGTCGCGTCGGCGATGTCCAGCAGCACGCCGCCGATCTCCGATTTATGCACGATGTCCGGCGAAAGGATCTTCATCACCACCGGGAATCCGAAGCCCTCGGCCCAGGCGACGGCGGCATCCGGCGTTACGCAGGCGGCTTCCGGCGCGGAGGCGATGCCGGCATCTGCCAGCAGGCGCTTGGCATCGGCTTCGCTGGGCGAGGTTGCGGGCAGGTCGACAGCCGGCACCACCGGCGGCGCGGCCAGCGGTGGGGCATTGAACGCGGCGCCGAATTTGCCCATCGCGTCGATCGCCATCACCGCCCGGGTCGGGTCCTCGTGGCAGATCCAGCCATTGGCCTCGAATTCGGCGATGCGCTCGGCACCGGCCAGCACGCTGAGCACGTAGAGCCGGTCCGGATGCTCGTCGCTGACCAGCTTGAGCTGTTCGCCCATCACCTGGCCGCGCTTGGACGCGCCGGCCTGGGTCAGGAACGCCAGGATGGAGGCATAGCCGCCATCCTCGACCAGCGAGGCGGTGAAGGTGCGCAGCAGCGACAGGTCATTGGTCACCTGCGCGGTGCAGTCCACAGGGTTGCGCGGCGCGCAGAACGACACCAGGTCCTTCAGCTTCGCCTGCGCCTCCTGCGGCATTTCCGGCATGTCGAGGCCTATCTGCTCGGCCACGTCGCTGATCAGCACGCCGGCACCGCCGGAGACGGTGATGACGCCGAGCGAATTCTTCGCCGGGTATACCTTCCGCGTGGCGGTATGGGCGATGTCGAGCAGCTCTTCCGTGGTGCGCGCGCGCACCACGCCGAACTCCTTCAACACCGCGTCCGTCACCGCATCGTCGCCGGCGATGGAAGCGGTGTGGGACTTCGCCGCGGCGCTGCCGAGCGCGCTGCGGCCGACCTTCATCAGCACGATCGGCTTCTTGGCCTGGCGCGCCGCTTCCAGTGCGGCAAGGAAGCTGTCGGCTTCGCGGATGCCCTCGGCATAGACCGCGATCACGTCGGTCTCCGGGTTCTCCGCAAGCCAGCCGATGGTGTCGCCGATGGTGATGTCGGCCTCGTTGCCGGTCATCACGCACAAGGAGGCGCCGATGCCGCGATTGCGGGCCTGGGCGAACACATGGGTGCCATAGGCGCCGGACTGGCTGGCGATGGAGATCCGGCCGGGGATCGGCCAGCCGCTGTCGAACGAGGCCGAGAAGGTGGCGTAATAGCCGGTGCGGCCGTCGAACACACCCAGGCAGTTCGGCCCCAGCAGACGCATGCCATTCGCGCGCACCGTCGCCACGACGCGTGCCTGCGCCTCCGCGCCGGCCTCGTCCACCTCGGCGAAGCCGGCAGTGAACATCACCACGCCCTTCACGCCCCGCTTGGCCAGATCCTCGACCGACTGCACCGCGATGTCCGCGGGCACCGCGATGATGGCGACATCGGGCGCTTCCGGCAGGTCGGCGACCGAGGCGTAGGCCTTCAGCCCCTGCACTTCCGGCCGCATCGGGTTCACCGGGTAAATGGCACCCTTGAAGCCCTGGTCCTTCATGAATGCGATCGGACGCCCGCCGATCCGCATCGGATCGTTCGAGGCGCCGATAATGGCGATCGAGCGGGGGGCGAGCAGCGGCGTGAGGCTCGCGAAGCGGCTTTGCGTGACGAGCGTCGTTTGGCGCGCGGCGCCGGAGGTAGCGATGGACATAGGGGAAATTTCCTCTGGCGATGGGACGCCGGGCTGCAAGGCCCGGTCTTCCAGTTCGGCCGGGGCCGATCTGCTTGCGCATTTTGACCCGCCGCTCACCGTCCCGCAAGCGGGCACCCGATCAAGCGGGCGGGGCGGCCGGTTCACGCGTTTGTGTTCAAATAACTCGTTTCAGGCGGGTCACGACAAAATCGTCAGGACTGGAAAATCGTCAGGACTGGGCATCCGGTGACAACACGATGCAGTTCGACCGGCCGCGGCTCAGCTTCTCGCAGGCCTGCACCGCCGCATCGCGCGACAGCCCCACCATGCGGGCGCGGTACAGCGTGCCCTTCGGCTGGCGCACGCTGGAAACCGCTGGACGCGCCGCGGAAAGCGGATCGCGCGCCTGATCCTTCGCCGCTCCAAGTGCGGCATGGGCGAGGTTCTCGCTGCCGAACGCACCGACCTGGATCGCCCAGTGTCCGCCCGCGGAGCTGGCAGGCGTGCCGCGGCGCATCGGCACCGGCTCGGCCGCTTCCGCACGCGCGATCAGGTGAAAGCGCGAATGCGGCTGGGCGGGCGGCACATACATCGCCACCTGCTCGATCGGTGCGGGCGGCGGGGGCGGCGGCTCGGCCAGCGCCACCTGTTCAACCCGCATTGGCGCGGGGGCCGACGAAGGCTCCGGCGCGCGCGGCGGTTCCGGCAGCTGGGCGACCTGCACCGGGCCAGGAGCGGGAGCCGGGACGCCGCCGGCCGGCCGGCCGTCGCTGCCGGGAGCAAGGCGATAGGCGAAGCCGCTGCTGACTTCCGGCGGCGGACCGTTCCGGCCGTAGCGCGTGCCGGCCGGGATGTAGGTCGGCAGCGCGTTCATCGCATATTGCTCGGCCGGCGAGCGCCGGTTGGGGGCGGCGTCGGCCAGGCGCGGACCGATCGAGGCGACATATTTGCGCGTCTCGTCCGGCAGCGTGCGATTGTTGCTCAGATAGTCGTCCAGCCGGTTCGGGCCAGCGTTGTAGGCGGCCAGAAAGCCAGGCGAGCCGTAGATGTCGTACATTTCCCGGAGATAGGCAGTGCCGGCCAGGATGTTCTCATGCGGATCGAACGGGTCGGGGCCGAGATTGTAGCGCTCGCGCAGCTCGTCATAGGTCGCGGGCATCACCTGCATCAGCCCCATCGCCCCTGCGCCGGAGGTGATCAGCCGGCCATTGCGGTACAGCGTGCCACCCGATTCCTGGCGCATGACCTCCCGGATCCAGCGATCGGGAACGTCGAAGCGTGCGGAGGCTTCCTTGATATACGGTCCCCACGGATCGCTCGGCGGGCCGGGCGGACGGTAGTCGCCCCGGGCCTTGGCGGCATATTGCGACGCTTCGTCCTTGGCGCTCACTTGCGGACCGCTGGTGCCGCAGGCGGCCAGCAATCCCAGCACAGCGACGCAGCCGAACCTGCGTAACCATACGGTTGTGCCGGCGGGGGAGCGGGGAAACAGCGTCATCCGCGGATAGCCTCCGTCGTAGCGTGGCCATGGCTGGCCGTATGATACAGTGGGTGGTACGGCGGCCGGACGGCCGTCGCTCAGGTGGGGTATCAGCAATAGGCTCTAACCCATTATCCGATACCGCTGTTCTGGGCAATATGTTATCGCCACCAAAGACGGTAAGATTGCGGCAGCGTGCCGCGCCGACACAGGGTGGCGACCGCGGCAGCACGGAAAGGGTAGCGGGGAAAGGACGATGAAGCTTTTGCGCCGAGGTCTTCTGCTGTCAGGCCGCCTGATCCGGCCGGTTATGGCGGATGGCGGTTCTGCCGCCTTCCCCCTCGGCCGGACGATCGCCGTGCTCGCGGTTCTGCTGGGCATGAGCGCCTGCGCGCCGGCAAACCCAGCCCCCCTCGCGTCACAGGCCACCAACCAGACGATCTCCCACGGCACGATCCTGGCGATGCGCCCAACCCTGCCGATGCGTGGGGACCAGCCCCGCTCCGCCGGCGCGCTGGAGGGCCTCTCCAGCGCCGCCACGCCGTCCGGGGACGCAACCCCATCGGATCCGGCCACCGGTCAGCCGATGGATTTCATCGTCCGCGAGGCAGGCGGCGGAACGATCGCGGTGGTGCAGACCAATGAGCTTCACTTCCAGGTCGGGGACCAGGTATTGATCCTGCGCGGCGACCGCACCCGGCTGTCCCGGCCGGGCGCCTGACAGGGTCCGGCGGTAGACGCCGCCACGCCCAAGACGCTGGAGCCGGGCCTTCCCGAAACAGCGCAGCCTTCCCCCAGCCGATCGAAAAGGATATCCGGATGAAATACGGTCGCATCATTGCCGTCGCCCTCGCCCTGGCGCTGCCGGCATCGTTCACGCCCTGGACCGCGGTTTCGGCCGCCCCAGCCACCGTGGCGGCGCCAGCCGCACCGACCAAGGCTCCGCCTGCCACCACGTCAGCCACAGCCTCGCTGATCGATATCAACTCGGCGTCAGAGGCGGAGCTCGCGGCGATGCCGCAGATCGGGCCGGTGCGGGCCAAGGCAATCATTGCCGGGCGGCCATACCTGGGCAAAGACGAGTTGGTATCAAAAAGGATCATCTCGCAAAGCGTCTACGAGAAGATCCGCAACAAGATCATCGCCAGGCAATAGACCGGCCGCGGGACGCGTTATCGGAAGACGCGTCCCGTCGAATACCCGCGCCTACATCCCGCCGGGATATACCGGCCCGCCGCCGCCTTCCGGGGTCACCCAGTTGATATTCTGCGTCGGATCCTTGATGTCGCAGGTCTTGCAGTGCACGCAGTTCTGCGCGTTGATCTGCAGCCGCGGCGCCCCTTCCTCCGCACCGACGATTTCATACACGCCGGCCGGGCAGTAGCGGGTCTCCGGGCTGCGGTAGCGCTGCCAGTTGACATCGATCGCCACCGCGGGATCGCGCAGCGTCAGATGCACCGGCTGGTTCTCCTCGTGATTGGTGTTGCTGATGAACACCGAGGAATTCCGGTCGAAGGTCACTACGCCGTCCGGTTTCGGGTAGGCGATCTGCGGCGCTGTGGCCGCATCCAGCAGCGTCTCGTTGTCGGCGTGCGGATGATGCAGGGTCCACGGCGCCTTGCCGCGAAACACGTACGTGTCGACCGCGGCGTTGATCAGCCCGCCCCAGCGGCCGAACTTGGCGAAGCCCGGACGGATGTTGCGCACGGCGGACAATTCCTCCCACACCCAGCTGGCACGGATCAGGTCGCCATAGGTCTCGGGCTCGGCTGCGCGTCCGCCGGCCAGGGCAGCGGCCACCGCTTCGGCGGCCAGCATGCCGGACTTCATGGCGGTATGGCTGCCCTTGATCTTCGCCACGTTCAGGAAGCCCGCGGCGCAGCCGATCAGCGCGCCGCCCGGAAATGTCAGTTTCGGTATCGATTGCAGCCCGCCCTCGTTCAGCGCGCGCGCGCCATAGGCGATGCGCCGGCCGCCCTCGAAATGCTTGCGCATATCGGGATGGCTCTTGAAGCGCTGCATCTCCTCGAACGGCGACAGCCAGGGATTGCGATAATCGAGCCCGATCACATAGCCATATGAAACCAGATTCTCGCCGAAGTGATAGACGAAGGCGCCGCCATAGGTCGCGCTGTCCAGCGGCCAGCCCATGGCGTGCTCGATCAGCCCCGGCTGATGGTTCTCGGCCGGGATTTCCCAAATCTCCTTGATGCCGATCGCATAGGTCTGCGGATCGACGCCCTCGCGCAGATTGTAGCGCCGCATCAGCTGTTTCGACAGCGAGCCGCGGCAGCCCTCGGCGAACAGCGTATAGGTCGCGCGCAATTCCATGCCGCGCGCGAAGGTCTCGGTGGGCTTGCCATCCCGGCCGACGCCCATGTCGCCGGTGGCGATGCCGACCACGCGGCCATCCTCTTCCAGCACCTCGGCCGCGGCGAAGCCCGGATAGATCTCCACCCCCAGCTCCTCCGCCTGGGTCGCCAGCCAGCGGCATACATTCCCGAGTGAAACGATATAGTTGCCGTGATTATGCATCTGCGGCGGCGTTGGCATGCGGATGGCGCGGGTTTCGGTCATGAACAGGAATTTGTCCTCGCCCGCCGGTGTCTCCAGCGGCGCGCCGCGCGCGGCCCAGTCCGGGATCAGCTCGTTCAGCGCGCGGGGCTCCAGCACCGCGCCGGACAGGATATGAGCCCCGACCTCCGCGCCCTTCTCCACCACGCAGACGGTGGCGTCGGGCGCAACCTGCTTCAGACGGATCGCCGCGGCCAGGCCCGACGGACCCGCGCCGACGATCACGACGTCGAATTCCATCGCTTCCCGCGGGGGCAACTCGGGCATCGCCTCGGTTTTCAGCTCGTCCGTCATGTTCCGTCCCTTCGCAACTTGCCGCTCTTCCTTAGGATGTAATCGCGCTGTTGCGCAAAATCCATCTTGCCGCCAGGACTCGGGGCATGGAACCGTCCATCATGGAGATCTCCGGCGCCGAATTGCTGGCCGCGCTTCGCCTGCAGCTCGAATGGGGCGCGGACGAGGCGCTGGACGACGCGCCGGTGAACCGGCTGCGCCCAGAGGCGCGGCCAGAGACGCGCCCAGACGCGCCGGCGGTGATTCGCGCCGTCTCGGCAGCCGCCCAACCGACGCAGTCGGCCGCGCCGCCGCCCCACACCGCGCAAGCGGCGACACAGACGCAAGCCGCGCAAGCCGCGGCGCGGGCCGAACAGGCCGCCGCCGAGGCTGCCGACCTGACCGCCTTGCGCGCGGCGATCGCCGGTTTCGACTGCTGCGCGCTGCGCGATACCGCCACCAGCCTGGTTTTCGCCGAAGGCGATCCCGCTTCCGGACTGCTGTTGATCGGGGATGCGCCCGGATCGGACGAGGACCGCGCCGGCCGCCCCTTCGCCGGCGCTGCCGGGGCGTATCTGGATCGCATGCTCGCAAGCATCGAGCTCACCCGCGCCCAGGCCCTGCTGAGCCCGCTGATCCCCTGGCGCCCGCCGGGCGACCGGCCGCCCAATCCAGCGGAACTGGCCGTTTGCCTGCCTTTCCTGTGGCGGCTGATCCGCCTGACCCGGCCGCGCCACATCGTCCTGTTCAGCACGCTCGCGGCGCGCGCGCTGTTGCCGGCGGCGCAGCGCCGACGCCAGCGCGGCAACTGGGTGGCACTGGACGTGCCGGGTTTGCCCGATCCGGTCCCCACGCTCGCCAGCGCCAGCGTCGGCGCGGTGATGCAGTTGCCTGCCCGGCGGCGGGAGGCATGGGCCGATCTGCGCCGGTTGAGCCGCGCCCTGCACCCCACGGAACCTCCGATCTGACGGATCGGCGAAAAATATCTGCCATGCGATCGGCCTAAGCGGTTGGTTTTACAAAAAGTCACTCCAGGGCATGAGACGCGTCTCATGGACCGCGGTTGCAGCGGGATGCAGTTGATGCTTAACAGCCTCCCACTATGCGAGGGATCGGACATACGCTCTCCCGCCTTCCCGCCGCCCGGGCTTTCATAGCCGGGGCCGCGCTACTCGCCGGGGCCATGCTCTCGGCAGCGCATGCACAACCACTTGGCTCGGGAAATGGCGACGAATCCGCGATGGCATTGCCGCGCAACGCTACGCGTGGCGGAAGCGGGGTGGCCTTGCCGCACCCGCTGGCGCCGAGCGATGCCATCCGCATCCGCCGGGTGTTCGCGCTGCAGGAACGCGGCAACATCGCCGAGGCCAGGCGCGAGACCGATCTGCTGGGCGATAGCCTGCTGCTCGGCCATATCCTTGCCCAACGCTATCTGGGACCGTTCTATCGCACCTCCGTCGCGGAACTGATCGACTGGATGGCCCGGTTCGCCGACCACCCGGACGCCCCGGAGATCCGCGCCCTGCTGCTGCGCCGCCAACCCAACACCGCCGCATCCGTGCCGGAACCGGAGACGTCGCCTTTGCTCAGCGAAGGCCTCACCGATCCCGTGCCGGAAGATGCCGATCCGCAGGACCGGCGCATTCCCCGCAATCCGCTGCTCGACCGTTCGGTTGCCGAACGCGCGCGCGACGGCAATTCCGCCACCGCCCTGCGCCTGATCGCCGGCACGAAAGGCCTGTCGGCGGTCTATGCGATGCAGCTGCGGGCCGAAGTGGCGCAGATCCTGTTCACCCAGAACCGGGACGATGAGGCGCTGGACGTCGCCACTGCGGCCATGCGCCACGGCCGGCCCGACGAGCAGGTGGCACTGGCCGGCTATATGGCGGGATTGGCCGCTTGGCGGCTCGATCAGCCAGAGGCCGCGCGCAATTATTTCGAACGTGCGGCCGCAGCACCGATCGCGACCGCCGCTCAACGTGCCGCGGCCGCCTTCTGGGCCGCGCGGGCGCATCTGCGCACCGGCGACCCCGCCGGCTACGGTCCCTGGATGCGCCGCGCGGCGCAGGAAAAACGTACCTTCCACGGCCTGCTGGCTCGCAGCACGCTCGGGTTGTCCTATGGCTTCTCGCGCAGCCGCGACGTGCTCGGCGAGGCGGACGTGGATGCGGTCGCCGCCACGCCGCAGGGATTGCGGGCCTTCGCGCTGCTGCAGGTCGGCCAGCCCGACCGCGCCGAGGCGGAGTTGCGCTGCCTGTGGCCTTCCATCCAAGGCAGCGCCGGGCTGCAGCGATCCCTGATGCTGGTGGCGAAAGCCGCCCATCTGACCGATCTGACAGCCCAATTGGCCGCCTTGGTGCAGGTTGCCGACGGCCAGCCGCGCGACGAGTTGCGCTTCCCGGTGCCAAGGCTGAAGCCGCGCGGCGGTTTCCAGGTGGATCCGGCCATCGTCTACGCCTTGACCCGGCTCGAATCCAATTTCGACACCACGGCCGTTTCGCCGGTCGGCGCGCGCGGACTGATGCAGATCATGCCGGTGACCGCGCAATACATCGCCGGCGATACCTCCCTCGGCAGTCTGCGGCTGCACGATCCCGCGCTCAATCTGGAACTCGGCCAGCGCTACATCACCTATCTCGCTGAGCAGGACGGCATCAACGGCGACCTGATCCGCATTCTCGCCAGCTACAATTCCGGCCCGGGGAGTTTCGCGCGATGGGGGCCATCGGTGCGCCATGACGGCGATCCGCTGCTGTTCATCGAGGCGATCCCGAACACCGAGACGCGCCGCTTCGTGCAGCATGCGCTGGTCTATACCTGGATCTATGCAGCACGGCTGGAACTACCCGCACCCAGCCTGGCCGAACTAGCGGCCGGCACCTTCCCGCGCTTCTCCACCGGCGAGGACCATGCCGCCCTGAAAGTTCCGGCGCGCCTGAACTGATCGCCGATATCGCTGATCGTCCATATCAGGGTTATCCCGCGTTCGTAGTCTGGGCTATCATGCGGCAGGAACGAACCGAGAGGAGCGCGCAATGCCAGGCATCGACGAAAGCCGCCGTTTCATCGCCGTCAACATCGCCGTTCTGACGGTATCCGATACCCGCACGCCCGAAACCGATACGTCCGGCGCCATTCTGGTGGATCGTATCGTCAAGGCCGGGCACGTCGTAGCGGCCCGCGCGATCGAGAAGGACGATGCCGGCGCGATCGAGGCGCGCCTGCGCGAATGGATAGCGGATGAAACCATCGACGTGGTGATCACCACCGGCGGCACCGGCATTACCGGACGCGACGTGACGCCGGAGGCGTTCGACCGGGTTCTGGACAAGCGAATCGAGGGGTTCGGTGAGCTGTTCCGCATGCTGAGCTATCAGAAGATCGGCACTTCCACGATCCAGTCGCGTGCGATCGGCGGCGTGGCCGGTGGCACCTATCTGTTCGCACTGCCGGGCAGCTCCGGTGCGGTGAAGGATGGCTGGGACGACATCCTCGTGCATCAGCTGGATAATCGTTTCCGCCCCTGCAATCTGGTGGAATTGATGCCGCGACTGCTGGAGCATCTGACGAACGCGGCGGGGTAATGGATGCCCGGCGGCATGGGCTTCCCGGCAGCTACGCTCTGCTGCGCGTTCTTGTGATATTGGTTGCAAGTATTACTTTCCTGCTCCGGCAATGCTATCCGGATCGGCCCTGCCAGAGTCGGAAATCATCCGACGTATCGATGTCCTGCAATATGCGCAGCCTGGCCACCCGGTGGTTGGAGAAATTGACCATCGTGTCCGCCAACGCATGTTCGCTCGACCAACGCACATTCCGGAACGGCTGCGCCGGGCGCCGCGGCGTCATTGCCACCAGCCAGTAGCCACCGTCATCGGCGGGGCCGAAAACAGTATCCACGGTCCCCATCCAACGAAAGGCATCCTGCAGGTCGGCCATCCGCATGTCCGGGATATCGCAGCCGACCAGTGCGACATGCGCATGCGGGAAGCGCCGAAACGCGCGCTGCATGCGGCTACCGAGATCGCCACCGCCTTGCGGAATGCGCTGCACACGGGCCGGCAACCGCATCTTCGCGCGATCCGGCGTCATCGCCAGTACCCGTGCGAAACCGCCGTTCGCGCGCGCAATTGCGCAGCAGCCGATCCAGCGTCGATGCATGAAACCGCAGCGCCGCCCGATCGCCGATGTCCCGCGCCAGCCGACGCTTGACAGCGCCGAGACGCGGCGCCCGGGCGAAGATGATGACGATAGGCCTCATGCGTATAGTTTCCGGATCAGCCGGGGCGGCACGCCCAGCCAATACAATGCCAGGCAGGAAAGGTTGCGCATGGAACGACATAGCCAGCCCTCGCGCTCCCATTTCTCGGCCGAGGTGATGGCCGGCACGTCCAGCCCCACCAAGCGCCGCCGGCCCAGGCGCCGGATCAGATCCACGTCCTCCATCAACGGCAATGGCCGGATGCCGCCAATCTGCGTCAGCAAGCGGCGATGGATCAGCAGCCCCTGATCGCCGTAGGGCAGAGCCAGAAACCGGCACCGCCACGCCACCCACCGTTCCAGCCGGCGCGCCCGGCGATCATCGCTGGCGAGGGCAAAACGGAAATAGGCCGCACGGCCCTCGCTCGCGCCGGCGTGCTCCATCACTGCCTGGCGCCACCCTTCGCCAAGTCGTGTGTCTGCATGCAGCAGCAGGATCCAATCCTGCCTGGCGGCGGCGATGCCGGCGGCCAGTTGCACGCCACGTCCTCGTGGCGCCGGGATCACCCGCGCGCCCGCCCGCATCGCGCAGCTGACAGTGCCGTCCGTGCTGCCGCCATCGGCCACGACGATCTCCTCCACCGGCTCGCCCGTCAGCGCGGCAAGTGTCGCCGGCAGGAACGCCGCCGCGTTCAGCGCGGGGATCACGACGGATACACGGACAGGGCAGAGGCGCTCAAACAGAATATGTTCCTATTATGTTCTTGACCGTCGTCGCCGATTTTGCCAATCTCGACGTGAACGGAAAGGGAACGGGACCATGCGCGATCACGCCGATCCTGACAAGATTGCCTCGCCGCCGGTGTCCACGGATCTGCGCCGCTCGGAACCCGATGCGGAGGCTCTCGCCGCGCTCGCCGCAGCCGGATCGCCCGACCCGACGCCGGTGGAACGCCACCGCTCCCTCGCGCGGCGCGGCCGCGGTGCGACGATCAACCCGCCGGTGCGGTTCGACAGCCTGGCCGGAATGCCGTTCGACGATGGCTGGGGGGCGCTCGGCGTTGCCGATGGCGAAATCGAACAGCTGCCGCCCCTGGCGACGACGCTGACACGCGATGCCAGCCGTTCGGCGATCAGCTGGAACACCTCGCCCGATATCGGCTTCGACCGGTCGGTAAACCCGTATCGCGGCTGCGAACACGGTTGCGTCTACTGCTTCGCCCGGCCAACGCACGCCTATCTCGGCTATTCGCCCGGCCTCGATTTCGAAACCAAGCTGACCTTCAAGCCGGAAGTGGCCGAGTTGCTGGAAAAGGAGCTGCGCAAGCCCGGCTACGCCGTGCGCAGCATGGCGCTCGGCACCAACACCGATCCCTATCAGCCGGTGGAACGGACGCTGAAACTCACGCGCTCGATCCTGGAAGTGCTGGACAGGTTCAATCACCCGGTCGGCATCGTCACCAAATCCGCCGGCGTGCTGCGCGATCTGGACATCCTGTCCTCGATGGCGCGGCGCAATCTCGCGCGCGTGTATCTGTCGGTCACCACGCTCGACCCGGTACTGGCCCGGCGGATGGAACCGCGCGCCGCCACCCCGGCCCGGCGGCTCGCGGCGATCAGCGAACTGGCCCGCGCCGGAGTGCCGGTCGGCGTGCTGACGGCGCCGATGATCCCCGGGCTGAACGATGCGGAACTGGAAAAGATCATCGAGGCCGCCGCCCGTGCCGGCGCACGCCATGCCGCCTATGTACTGTTGCGCCTGCCGCACGAGCTGCGGCAGATGTTCGAGGACTGGCTGAACACGCATTACCCGGATCGCGCCAAGCATGTGCTGAACCTGATCCGTGAAACCCGCGCCGGCGAGCTGAACGATGCGCGGTTCCATCATCGCTTCTCCGGGCAGGGCGTCTATGCCGATTTGTTGCTGAAGCGCTTCGCCCGTGCCGCGCGCAAATGGGGCCTGGACGAGGCGCGGGAGGGGTTGGATTGCACGAAATTCGCGATCCCGAACGATGGCAGGAAGGGCTTTGCCGAATCGCAGCTGTCGCTGTTCTGACAAGGCTGGGTTCTGACACGGCTGGCCCTCGTGCCGAAACCGATACCGGCAAGCCGGCAAATTGCCCAAGGAGTAAATTTTTCCCGCTGGCGGGAATAATTCGATCAGCCATAACGTCCATGGCCTGAAGCTGGATAACCGCTCTCCGTCATCGTTCTAGGAGACGTGCCGGACCACATTGCCAGGTCGTTGCGCTGGCCAAGCGGGGTGCCGAAGGATTTGTCAGGCGTGCTTGCAGGCATGGAGGCATGCATCCCGGCGTTGCGCCGCTACGCCTGCGCGCTGCTGCGAGACAGCCAGGAGGTCGATGACCTCGTGCATGACTGCCTCGTGCACGCGCTCGACAAACTGCATACGCGCCGTGACGAGGGCGATCTGCGCGCCTGGCTGTTCGCGATCCTGCACAATTTGTTCATCAGCCGCACCCGCCGCCAGAAGGCACGCGGCCGGACGGAACCGCTCGATACCGTCAACGACAGCGCCACGGCGGTGAGCGCCAATCAGGACGAGCATATGGCCGCTGACGACCTTGTTCGCGTGCTGGATACCCTGCCGGAGGAGCAGCGCAACGTGCTGCTGCTGGTGGCGGTGGGGGACCTGTCCTACGCGGAAATAGCGCATGTGACCGGCGTTCCCGTCGGCACGGTCATGTCGCGCCTGTCGCGCGCGCGGGAAAGGCTGCGGCGCCTGATGGACGGCGAAGCCGAGACAAAACAGCTACTGGGTTCCCGGGCGCAGCCGGATCTGAAGTCTGAGGCGAAGCCGGCTCTGAGGAGAGTGAAGTGACCGGATCGGATCTGCCGATCAGCGAAGAGGACCTGCACGCCTATGTGGACGAGCAGCTTGAACCGTCCCGGCGGGCCGATATCGAGCGCTATCTCGCCGCCAGGCCGGAAGAGGCGCGCCGCGTCGCCGCCTATGCCGCGCAGCGCGACGCCCTGCACGCCGCCTTCGCTTCCCGCGCAGCGGGGCCATTACCGCCGGAATTGAATTTGTCGCGGCTGATCGAAGCGCGTCTCGTCCGGCGCCGGGCCTCCTGGCGCATGGCGGCGGCGGCGGTATTGCTGCTCGCGCTTGGCGGCGCCGGCGGCTGGCTGCTGCACGCCACGCCGTTCGCCAGCCGCAACACGCTCGCCATGTCGGTGCTGCAGCAGCAGGCGATGGCCAGCCATATGGTCTATGCCGCCGACCGCCGCCATCCGATCGAGGTCGGCGCGGACGAGCGCGACCACCTGACGCAATGGCTGTCCAACCGGCTCGATCGGCGCGCGGCGCCGCCGGACCTGACGGCAATCGGTTATCACCTGATCGGCGGCCGCCTGCTGGCGACCGAACGCGGCGGCGCCGCGGCGCTGTTCATGTACGAGAATGATGTCCACACGCGCCTGAGCGTGGTGCTGCGCCCGATGGCCCCAGAACTGCGCGCGCCACAAATGGAAATGACCCGTGGCACCGTGAACCTGTGCGCCTGGATCGAGAACGGCCTCGGCTATGCGGTTGTCGCCACGCTGCCCGACAATGAGCTCGACCGGGCATCGGACTACATCCGCAAGGAAACCGCTTTTCATGGCTGACGCCCAGGTCGGGAAAAGGAGTCCGGACAAATGGGCATAGTTTCAGGTGCACAGGGTGAACTTTCCGTGATTGAACGGAATTTTCACCCCCGGCACGCGTCCCTCCCTCGATAGCCGCCCCATGTTCTCGTCCAGGCCACGACAGGAAGGATCCGCCATGTCCAAGCTCCGCCGCGCCTTGCTCACCGCCGCGGCCTTGTTGCTTCCAGCGGCCGGCGCGGCCAGTGCCGCCGGCTTTGACGTGACCAACCTTGTAACCAACGACCAGTCGGCCCATCCCGCGCAGATCACGGATCCCAATCTCCAGAACGCCTGGGGCATATCCTCGTCACCGACGAGTCCTTTCTGGGTCTCCGACAACGCCTCCGGTCTGGCGACGCTCTACAGCGTCAATCCCGTCACCAACGCCACTGCCGCACAGGCGCTCGTCGTCAGCATCCCCGGCGATGGCAGCGCCACCGGCCAGGTCTTCAATTCCAATGCCAGCGGCACGCCCGCCTTCAATAACGATTTGTTCCTGTTCGCCAGCGAGGACGGCACCATCTCCGGCTGGCGCCCCGCCCTCGGCACCGCGGCGGAAACCCTCGTCCCCGGTTCGACCGCCAACGTCTACAAGGGCACCACCCTGGCCACCACCGGTGGGCACAGCTATCTCTATAGTGCCAATTTCCGCACCGGCAGTATCGACGTGCTGAGGGGCGACGCTGCGGCCCCGGCACTGACCGGCAGCTTCAACGACCCCGGCATTCCCGCCGGATTTGCCCCGTTCAACGTCCAGAACCTCGGCGGCGAGCTCTTTGTCACCTACGCCCGGCAGGACGCCGCCGGGCATGACGATGTCGCCGGCCCCGGCAACGGCTTTGTCGATGCCTTTGATCTGCAGGGCGACCTGCTCGGCCGCATCGGCTCCGGCGGCACGCTGAATTCGCCCTGGGGCCTTGCCATTGCCCCCAGTTCCTTCGGCTCCTTCGCCGGCGATCTGCTGGTAGGCAATTTCGGCGACGGCACCATCAACGCCTTCAGCCTGCTGACCGACAGCTTTGTCGGCCAGCTCACCGACGCGAACGGTCAGCCGATCCACATCCCCGGGCTATGGGGCCTGCGCGTCGGCAATGACGGCAGCGGCGGCAGCAGCCAACAACTCTATTTCTCCGCCGGCCCCGATGGGGAGACCAACGGCCTGTTCGGCGTCATCACCCCGGCACCGGAGCCAACCACGCTCGCCGTGCTCGGCATCGGGCTTCTCGGCCTCCTCGCGTCCCGACGCCCGCGCATGCAGCGGTAATCAACCGGCAGGTTGCAGGACGGCAACCTGCGGTCCGCCGGCCGGGATCTGGCCCGGACCCCCAGGATTGAATTCGCGGCACGGCGAACCTAAAAGTTGTTCGCCTGCGCCGGCATCCGTCACCTCGCTGTCGGCCTGACGCAACCGGCAGAGAGGGCAGGATGAACGCCAGAACAGACGCCGCAACGGAGGAGATGTCGCGTGCTGCCCCGCGCCCTGCCGGAGAGCCCGGCACGCAGGAATTCTTTGACGCATTCGCGGCGCACCGCGCCTTTCTCACGCCGCATATCCAGGTTTTTGCCGAATATCCGCGCTGGAACGATCGCCGCGTGCTGGAACTCGGCTGCGGGATCGGCGCCGATGCGGTGGGGTTCCTGCGCGCCGGCGCGGAATATACCGGCATCGATATCTCGCGCGCGGCGCTGCGCCAGGCGCGCCAATGGTTCCGCCTTGCCAAGGTCGATGGCGGACTGGTCCATGCCGACGCCGCGGAGCTCATGGAACATGTGCGCCAGGCCTCGTTCGACCTGATCTACTGCTTCGACGCGCTGCACCGGATGGCGAACCCGGAGGTGGTGATCCGCCAGGCGCGGCGTGCCATTCGTGCCGATGGCGAATTCCGGCTGATGCTGCCGGCCAGCGAGTCCTGGAGCGACGCCCTGGGCGAGTCCGGGATCCAGGCCGGGCTGGAGCCGACCGATCCGCCCGGCGCGCCGGCGGCCGCGAGCTATTCGCGGGCCGAGGCGCGGGCACTGCTGCGGGCCAATGATTTCGCCGCCACCTCGATTACGCAGGATTACATCTTCCCGTATGTGCCGGAAGCTTATGCGCGCGGCGAGTACGAGCTGCAGCCATGGTTCGCCGCCATGCCGCCGGCGATGTTTCGCGCCCTGGAACGCCGGTTTGGCCGCCATATGCTGATCGTCGCACAACCAGCCTGACGGCACCGCAGCGGCGGCCGGCTATGCCATCGGCAACGCCGCCAGGGCGGCGCGATAGGCGCCGGTAACCTCCGGCCCGAAGCAGGCAAAGGCGACATCGGTGACCGATGGATGATCCGCCAGCGCGGCCGCGACGGTACCGACCGCCACCTCGGCCGCCTGCGGGATCGGATAGCCATAGACGCCGCAGCTGATGGCGGGAAACGCCAGACTGGCGATGCCATGACGGGCAGCAAGCCGGAGGCTTTCCCGGTAACAGCTGGCCAGCAGCTCCGCCTCGCCCTGTGCGCCGCCGTACCACACCGGTCCCACCGCGTGGATGACGAAGCGGGCCTTCAACCGGTATCCGGCGGTGATGCGGGCCTGCCCGGTCGGGCATCCGCCGATCTGCCGGCATTCCGCCAGCAGTTCGGGCCCGGCCGCGCGATGGATCGCACCATCCACGCCGCCGCCGCCGAGCAGCGAAGAATTAGCCGCATTGACGATGGCATCGACATCGAGACGGGTTATGTCGGTCTCCAGAACCCGCATGCGCCCCTTCATGACCGCCCCCTCTACCGGCTCAGGCCCTTTGCCGCCAGCGCCGACAGATAGGCCGACCAGCGCCGGGACTGCTCGGCACCGAGCTCATGGAGATAGTCCCAGGTATAGATCCCGGTATCGTGCAGATCGTCGAAACTGAGCCGGACGGCATAATTGCCAACCGGCTCGACGGCGGTAATGGCGACGTCGCGCTTGCCGTGCACCGTCACCTTCTGGCTGGGGGAATGGCCCTGCACCTCGGCGCTCGGGCTCTCCACCCGCAGATACTCGGCCGGCAGAGCGAAGCTGGTGCCGTCATCGAAGGTGACATCCAGCACCTGATCGGCCCGGTTCAGACGGATCTCGACCGCGGTGGGCATCAGGGCTCCAGCGGCCGCGCTTCCTCAGGCAGCATGATCGGTATGCCGTCGCGCACGGGGAAAGCCAGGCCGGCGCGGCGGCTGATCAGCTCGCCATGCACGGCGTCGTATTCCAGCGGGCCCTTGGTGACGGGGCAGACCAGGATTTCCAGCAGCCGCCGATCGATCGGGGCGTGGCGGGCAGCGGGTTCGGTTTCTGATTCGGTCATGGTTGCACCTTTTCGCACGGCTCAGCTTGCCGGCCGGCCTGTTCCATCGTCATTGTCCATCGCCGCCATATGCAGCAGCGCGAGCAGGGTGCGGTCGCGTTCCGCATCGGTGGGCGCTTCCAGCAATGCCTGCTTTTCCGCCGGCTCGAACGGGCAGACCATCGCCAGCGTCACGCCAAGGGCAGCTTCCGGCAGGCTGCGGATGGCTTCCCAGTTGGCATCGATGTTGCGATGGGAAAAATAGTCCTGCAGCGCCGTGAACAGGGTTCCCCGGTCCACGCCGGCCGGCCGGACCGACACATCCAGATCTGCGGCGAAGGGCGAAAAATCGCCGCGCACGCGCCGGTAGCCGCGCACCATGTCCAGTTCCTCGGCGACATGGAAGCGGATCACCCCGGTCAGGGTGATCATGTAGCGGCCATCCTCGGTCTCGCTGAACGAGGTCAGCCGCCCGAGGCAGCCGACGCGAAACAGGCCAGGGCCATTGGCCCCCGCCGGCGCGGATGCGTCGGGCTGGATCATGGCGAACATCCGCCCCGCGCCCAGCGCATCCTCGACCATGGCGAGATAGCGCGGCTCGAAGATGTTCAGCGGCAGCTTGCCGCGCGGCAGCAGCAGCGCGCCGGGCAGCGGAAATACCGGAAAGGTAGCCGGCAGGTCCTTCAGGCCAGGGTTGAATGCCGCCATGGGCGGGATCCGGCCCTCAGCTGAACAGCAGTGTGGAAAGCTTGCGGCGGGCGGCCATCGTGACGGGATCGTCGATGCCCCAGGCCTCGAAGAACTTCAGCAATTGTAGCCTGGCCGCATCCTCGTTCCAGCCGCGCTGGCGGCGCATGATCTCGAGCAGGGCATCAGCGGCGGCCTCGTGCTCGCCCATGGCGTTCAGGGCGGTGGCAAGGTCATAGCGCGCCGCGTGATCGGCGGGGTCGGCGGCAAGCCGCTCCTGCAACGTGGTCAGCTGCCCCTGCGCGGCGCGCCCCTCTTCGGCCAGCGCCAGTGCGCTGCGCACGCCGACAATATCCGCATGCTCGGCGATCTTGGCAGGCACCTGTTGCAGCGCCTGCCTGGCCTGCTCCTCCTGGCCCAGCGCCATCAATGCGCGGATCAGGCCGGCCCAGGCTTCGGGATTCTCCGGCTCCTGCTCCAGCAGCGCGGAGAAGATCTCCCCGGCCTGCTGGGCGTCGCCCTGTTCCAGGCTTTCCTTGGCCTCGGCGAGCAGATCGGCGCCCGGCATCGAGCCGCCGGCGAGCTTCAGCAGGGTTTCCACGAAGCGCTTCACCTCCGATTCCGGCAGAGCGCCCTGGAACAGGTCGGCGATCTGGCCCTGCCAGAAGGCGGCCACGGTCGGCACGGATTGCAGCGGCAGGCCGAGCTGGGTCAGCTGCTGCACCAGGCCGCGATTGGCGTCGATATCGATCTTGACCAGCTTCACCCGCCCGCCGGCGGCACGCACCACCTTCTCCAGCGTCGGGGTCAAGGTCTTGCAGGGGCCGCACCAGGTCGCCCAGAAATCCACCAGCACAGGCATGCTGCGCGAGGCCTCGACGACATCCTGCATGAACGTCTTCTGGTCGCCATCGACGATCAGGGAGGCATCATTCGGAGCCTGTCCGGGGACTTGCCCGGCGTTGGGGCTGATCATGTGGTCCATAGGTCGGCGTTTCCTGGCTGAGCGCTGAGAGTGGATAGATGTTGATTGCCGGCGACAAAGACAAGCATCGCGATGCACTGCGCGGACCATGCCGCCCCCCGCCCCCGTCGTCCAGAGCAGCCGAGCACGAATCGACGGCGGATGCAGGTTGGTGGGTTGCATTCGCCGAAAAACCCGCCTAGAACCCGCGCCCTGGACGCGATTTGGACCGGCCACCGGTTCACGACGCGGGCGTAGCTCAGGGGTAGAGCACAACCTTGCCAAGGTTGGGGTCGAGGGTTCGAATCCCTTCGCCCGCTCCAGATTTTTTCAATGAATTGGGCAGCTTCCCTCCCTCTCGGGAGCGCGTGGTGATTGGCTCGCCCCATCATCCGATCCACACGTCAACGCCGTTCTGGGCCCGGACCTCTAAAAGGCGCGCAGGCAGTCGCCTAAACTGCGGCTTTCGGTGCCCACGCGATCCTTCAGATGTGCCACCGGAACCACCCCTGTTACGCAAGAGGCCCGCACATCGCGCGGACTCATGCCGAACTCCTGTCGGAACGCCCGGCTGAAGCTCGACGCGTCTTGGAAACACAGATCCTCGGCGATCGCCGCGATCTGGTTGGTATTCGACACATCGCACAACGCCGCGTAGCTCGCCAACAGACGCTGGCGCTGGATGTAACGTGCCACGCCACCCTCGCCTTCGAGCAGACGATAGAGTTGGGACCGCGAGGTGCCCACCAGCCGGCAGAGCATACCTGGCCCCAGCGACGGCACATGCAGGTGTCTGCGGACTGCCTGCCGCACCCGCTCCAACCGGCTCAGATCGATCTGCGCCGAAGCGATGGCGACCCGATCGGATGACGGCGCAATGCAAGCCCCAACCATGGCGCGGATGGCTCCGGTCAGTCGCGGCAGGTCCTCGTGCCTCATCTCCGGAAGGCGTCGCTCCAGCAGGATCATGTAATCGGCCAGCAATCGTCCCAGCGGCGTGTCCAGGACCATCCCCCGCGCCGCGTCGAGCTGCGGCGCGATATCGCGGAAACCGTCTCTCGCCAGGTAGAGCTGCAGCCGCTCGTCCTGGCCTCGTTCACTGACCAATTCGTCGCCGAGCGACAAGACAAACGGCGTCCCGGCAGGCGCTTCCAGCGATGTGTTCTGGGTTACAATACCTGTGGTAACCCGGTGGCCGAGGGTAATCACCCAATGATCCACCGGATTGCGCCTTATCAGGGCTTTTGTCCGGGCGGCATGCAGCGATGGGGCGGAGACCCGGCTGATCGCGCACCCATCCAGCGTCCAGAGCTGGCTCTCCGCGCGAAAACACTCTTCCACCGACTGGCGAGGCATCACGTCGAAGACGGCATCGAACCAGCCGCGCCAGGCGTCGAGCTGTTCTTTCGCCGGCAACGAGTGGGTGGAGAATGTTTCGGGTGTCATCATGTCCCCGCCGTGTGTTCCAGCCGGCCATCAGGGTATGAGGCAAAAGCATTCTTCAGGCCCGGCCAGCGTATACCCGCGGCCCGACTGCCTCAAGTGGCTACCCATCCGCGCTGCAGAGCCGCCTTATCGTCGCCGTCGACCGCGCCGATCGAAATCGGCTCAATGGATGCCTGCCTCAATCCGGCCCATCATGAACGGGAAGAACGGATTGGACGACATCCGCAGCAACGAATCGAGGTTGACGATCAACACTCCCACCTCGCCCCGCGTCGCCGTCGAGCCCAGGGTGATGCCGAAATCCTCAGCCGGGTCCGGCCGTAATCCGTACAGGCCGTCGCTGGTCGGAAATGGCAGCGCGACATGGGAGAGGGAATACACCTCGGTCGGATAGGCCTCTGCCAGGTCACGGATTTGTTCGGTGGTGGCACCTGCCTCGATGACGCGCTCGACCACGTCCCCGCTCTCAGTGTCGCGATTGGTGATGACCGTCGTGCGATACGGCCTTGGCGGAGACGGCAGCAGCCGGGTCAGCAAGGTTTCCGACGCAAGGCGAAAGAGCGGACCGAATTTGGCCGCCCGATTGATATCGAACAGGACAAGCTCGCTGCCGTTGGCAGGAAGCTGGTTGTACAGCGAGGCAATCACCGCCCGCGTGCTCACCGTGAAATCCATGACCGACTGGAACGTCAGGATCGGCGGCAATTCACCCAGCCGGTTCTGCCGTGCGCCGTCCGATATCTGCCGCTGCAGGGCGACGGTCAGGCGATACGACTGGCGCGCGCCGTTGATCGGAAACGAGTTGTACTTGAACGGATTGAATTCGGGCACCACGCTGAGCCACGCCGCCTTCGCAAACGCCGGAAAGATCGCCGGCCAGCCGGCAAGTCCCGCGAAGCGCGCGAAGGTGGATATGCCGATCATCGGCGAAATCAGCACGATCCGATCCGCCCGCGTCAATTTGGGATCCTCGAGCGCGTCGAGCGAATATTTCATCGCCAGCGCGCCGCCATTGGAGAACCCGACCAGATGCAGCGGCAGCGACGGACCGATGCGTCTGCGCGCCTCCCGGATCGCCAACCGCGTGGCGGCCATCCAATCTTCCCATTCCACATCGGTCAGCGCGCCCGGAACGGTGCCGTGGGCCGGCAGCCGGATGGCAATCGATACAAAGCCGTGTGCCCGATAGCGCCGGGCGATATGACGCAGGCTGTAGGGCGAATCGGTCAGGCCATGCAGAAATACCGCCGCACCGACAGGAGGCCCATCGGGTTCCAGCACATAGGAGCGGTTCCAGTCCTGTGCAAAATGTTCCGGATAGACGGGGCTATCCTCGAAATACCGGTTGACGGGAACGCGGTCCTCGGGCGGCAGCCTCTGCGTGACCTCGGTCCGCACGGAATCGAAAACGGCATCCTCGGCCTTCAGGTATTGGGCCCAGTCGGCGTTCTCCATCGCCTTGGCACTGAGTTCATGCGGCACGAATATGTGCCACGGTTCCAGCGGCAGGCCGCGTTGCGAATCATAGGCCCGGATCCCCAACAACGTGATCAGGCTGATCGCAAGCACGATCGTCACACGCTTAACAATCTTGATAATTCTGGCCCGCATCGTCCCGGCTCTGTTGAATATTCGTCGCGAACACAGTCAACCCGTAGGCAATACCCGCATTGGCGGGCGCTGAGCCGCCTTCCGAACCTATCGCGTCACCAGTGGCAGGCGCTCGGTATCTGGCGTGTATCCGCCCCTGCTGATACGCTGCTCGCACACACAGCGCCAGGGGCAAGCTGAACATCATGTTGTCGCGGATGTCTGCCGCTTCGTTCTGCGCTGCTCTGTTGCTGACGGGCTGTGCGTCGCTGATCGTGGCCGATACGACACCGCTCTCGCCGGACCAGCTCAATCCGCCGGGAAGCGCGACCATCTCCAGGGACGGCTACCGTCTCGATGCTCTGGCCACGGCGGAAGACACTCCCGATCTTCTGGTACTGGTTGCGATTTCAGGGGGCGGCAAGCGCTCGGCCGCCTATGCCTATGGCGCGCTGAAGGGCATGCGGGAGGTCTCGGTTGCCACGCCGAGCGGTCCGCGCCGGTTGCTGGATCAGGTGGACGGAATATCCGGCATATCCGGCGGCAGTTTCACGGCGACCTATTATGGCCTGCACCGGGAGGAAACCTTCGGACGGTTCGAAGAGGATTTTCTTTACGGCAACACCAATGCCTATGTCTGGGGGATCTATCTGCTGCCCTGGAACTGGGGATGGCTGATCGACCCGACGGTCGGCACCAATGATTACATGGCACGCGTGTATGACCGCACAATGTTCCAGGGCGCGCATTTCGACGCGTTGGCGCAACGCGGCCGGCCATTGATCGCGGTCGGAGCGACCGAGATCAGTTCCGGCACACCGTTCATCTTCGGCCAGGAGGTGTTCGACCTGATCTGCTCGGACGTGAAGAAGTTTCCCCTCGCCCGTGCCGTGGCCGCGTCGGCCGCCTTCCCCGGCCTGTTCTCTCCGATCACGCTGACCAATCACGCAGCCGATTGTAACGGCCGTAAGCCGGGATGGCTGCGCCGCATCACGGAGGCCGAGCGACAGGACCCGCTCTCCCGGCTCGGCGCACAGGCAAATATCGTCGATCGCTACCTGGACCCGGATCGCATGCGCTTTGTCCATCTCGCCGATGGCGGGATCGCGGACAATCTCGGCGTGCGCATGATCGGCGGCATGATGCAGAACCTGGCCCAGTCGCCGCAGGCATTGGCCGCACGCGGGTTCGACCGCATACGTCGCATCCTGGTCATCAGCGTGGATGGCCAGGCAGGGCAGGATTACTCCGTGTCGCAGCGCCGCGCCGTCGGCGGGTTGTTCGAAATATTCGGACTGGTCAGCGGGTCGCAGATCAACCGGATGAATTTCGAAACGATGATAACGCTGAACCAGCAGCTCCAGGAGGTCACGCAGGCAATCCGCGCCGCCCGATGCGCGCGTGCGCCGGTCATCGACGCTGCGCCCTGTGAGGATGTCGAGGCGAGCATCGTCCGCATCTCGCTGGGGGACATACAGGACAGCGCGAGACGGGAGCAGTTGCTGGCCATTCCGACGACGCTGAGCTTGAGCCGGGAGAACGTGGACCAGCTGATCGAGGCGGGCCAGGGCGCGGTGGTGACGTCGGAGCCGCTGCGGCAGTTCCTGGACAATTATCCGATCAGGCCGCCCGAACCTGCCGCTCCGCGGGCCCGTGCGTCGCGGCCCGTTCACAACGCCAAAACACCCAGGCCGGCTACCGCCGGCTGAGACGGGCGCCCACCGCGACGCCCCATTCCAGAACCGCCGGCACGCTCACCGATCGATGCCCGCAGCTGCCGACATTGGCGCAACGGGCGTTGTGGAAGTCCGGGGGCGTTCTCCCTCGCCGCCCTTGAACCAGGTGATGTAGAGGACCGGCAGGAAGATCAGGGTCAGAACGGTCGCGACCAGCAATCCGCCCATGATCGCGTAGGCCATCGGCCCCCAGAACACGGTCGGCGCAATGGGGATCATCCCCAGCACGGTGGAGATCGCGGTCAGGGTAATCGGCCGGAAGCGAGAGCAGCTCGCCTCGATGACCGCGTCCCATACATTCTTGCCTTCATCGCGCTCCGCCTCGACCTGCTCGATCAGGATCACGGCGTTGCGAGCGATCATGCCGATCAGTGCCAGGATGCCGAGGATGGCGACGAAGCCGAGCGGCTTGCCCGACACCAGCAACCCCGCGACCACCCCGATCAGGCCGAGCGGCACCACGCTGAGCACGATGATCAGCCGCTGGAAGCTGCGCAGCTGGATCATCAGGAAGGTCAGCATCATGAACAGCATCAGCGGCACGACCGCCATCACGGAGGCTTGCGACGACGCACTCTCCTCGGCGATGCCACCCAGCGCGATGTGATAGGAGTGCGGCAGACTCGCCGTCAGCGCAGCGATCGCGGGTTCCAGCCGATCGATCACGGTGTCTGGCAGAACGCCCGGCGCCACGTCAGCCTGCACGGTGAGCGTCGGCACCCGATCACGGCGCCAGATCAGCGGAAAATCCTGATCGTAATCGAATGTCGCGAACTGGTTGAGCGGGATGGTACGCCCGTTCGCCAACGGCACCTGAAGCGTTCGCAGGGTCGAGACAGACACGCGCTCCTCATCCGTCGCGCGCACGATGACATCGATCAGGTAGATGCTGTCACGCACCTGCGTGACCACCGAACCGGAGATGGCGGAGTTGAGCACCGAGGCCACCGCGGCCGAACTGAGACCGAGCAGGCGGGCCTTGTCCTGGTCGATATGAACGCGAAGCTCGCGCGCCGGCTCCATCCAGTCGAAATTCACCCGTCTCGCATCGGCATCGCCCGCGACGACCTGGGACAGCTTCAGGGCGATATCGCGCACCTCGTTCGGGTCGGGGCCGCTGACGCGGTACTGCAGTGGCCAGCCAACCGGCGGCCCGAGCTCAAGCGGCGAGATGCGCGCCACCACCGAAGGGAATTGTTCCTCCAGCAGCTTTTCCAATCTCACCTGCAGCCGCTCGCGCGCGTGGAGATCCTTGGCAATGATCACCGATTGGGCGAAGAAGGGATTGGCCAGCTGGACGTTCAGCGGCAGGTAGAAACGGATGGCCCCGCGCCCGACATAGGTGCTCCAGCTGTCAATATCCGGATCCTTGGCCAGCTGCTTCTCGAACGCATCGACCAGCGTCTGCGTGGCATGGATTGAGGCGTTCTGTGGCAGACGCAGATCCGCGAGCAACTCCAGGCGATCGGATGCCGGAAAGAACTGCCGGTCCACGTAGCGTGTGCCCAGCAGCGATGCCGCGAAGATCAGCAACGTCACCCCGAGCGTCAGCCAGCGCGCCCGCATGGCCCCGATCAGGAAGCGACGGTAGAGCCGCATCGAGAAACCGGGCTCGGGTGGCTTCTCTCCCGGCTTGGGGCGTCGCAGGAAGGCCGCACCAAGCAGCGGCGCGAACAGCACCGCGATCAGCCAGGATACCAGCAGGGCGATGCTGACGACGGCGAAGATGGAATAGGTATATTCGCCGGCTGCGCTCTTGGCGAAGCCGATCGGCACGAAGCCGGCCATCGTCACGAAGCTTCCCGTCAGCATCGGAAAGGCCAGGGTGCGATAGGCAAAGCCCGCTGCCTTTTCCATATCGTCGCCGGCCTGCAACCGGGTGGTCATCGCGTCCACCGCGGTCATGGCGTCATCGACCAGCAGCGCCAGGGCAATGATCAGCGCGCCGAGCGAGATGCGCTGCAGATCGATATGCATCAACTCCATCACCGGGAACACGATTGCCAGCGTCAGCGGGATCGACAGCGCGATCACCATGCCCGGACGGACGCCGAGGCTGACGAAGCTCACCGCCATGATGATCGCGATCGCCTGCCACAGTGAGGTCGTGAAGTCGCCGATGGCGTGATCCACCGTCACCGGCTGGTCAGCCACGCGGATCGCGTCGATGCCCACCGGCAGGTCGGCACGGATCGCGGCCATCGCCTGGGCGATGTTTCTGCCCAGCGCCAGGATGTCGCCTCCCTCGCGCATCGCAATGGCAAGACCGATCGCCGGATGACCATTGATGCGGAAACTCGGCTGCGGCGGGTCGGCATAGCCGCGATGGACCTGGGCGATGTCGCTGAGCCGTAGGATGCGCCCGCCGGCGACGAAATTGACCGCGAGCACGTCCTGCACGGAGCGGAACGCGCCCGACACGCGCAGCGACAGCGCCTCATCGCCGGTTTGGATGACGCCAGCGGGCAGCACGATATTCTGCGCCTGAAGGGCCGCGACCAGGGTCGATCTGTCGACACCGAGCCCGGCGAGCGTTTCCATGGAAAATTCGACGAAAATCCGCTCGTCCTGCGCGCCGATGATGTCGATCTTCGAGACATCGGCAACCTGCAGCAGGCGCGAGCGCGCCGCCTCCACGTAATCGCGCAACTCCCGATGAGTGAAACCATCGGCGGTGAAGCCGTAGATGATCCCGAACGTGTCGCCGAATTCGTCGTTGAAGCCGGGGCCGACTATGCCGGCCGGCAATGTACCGCGGATGTCGCCGATCTTCTTGCGAACCTGGTACCAGATATCCGGCACCTGGTCCGGCGGCGTGCTGCCCTTGACGGTGACGAAGATCGTGGTGCGCCCGGCGACGGTTTCGCTGCGCAGGAAATCGAGATTCGGGACTTCCTGCAGCGTGCGTTCCAGCCGTTCGGTGACCTGAAGCAGCGTATCGTCGAGCGATGCCCCCGGCCAGCCGGCCTGAACGACCATGGTACGGAAGGTAAAGGGCGGGTCCTCCGCGCGGCCGAGATTGCGGTAGGACAATGCGCCGGCAATGACCAGCGCGATCATGAAGAAGATGACGAGCGGGCGCTGCCTCAGAGCCCATTCCGAGAGGTTGAACCCGCTCACGAAGCGGCGCCGAGCAGTCGGATCTTCTGGCCGGGCCGCAGCGACTGCACGCCGGCGGTCACCACGACATCGCCCGGCTCCAATCCCTGGGAGACCATCACGCTGGAAATATCGTAGCGCTGCACATCGATATTGCGCAGTGACACCGTGCTGGTCTTGGGGTCCACGACCCAGACCGCCGGCTGGCGGTTGGTCGATGTGAGCGCGGAGGCAGGAATATCGATGCCCGCACGATCGCCGAGCTGGATGCTGCCGGTGATCGTCGAGCCCAGCCGCATCGCCTCGGGCGGATCGCTCAGGCCGACCCGGATCTGGAAGGTCCGGGTGACCGGATCGGCCTGCGGAGCCACCTCTCGCACGCGCCCGGTGGCACGCACCGACGGGTCCGAGGTCAGGAACACCGTGACCTCGGGGTCCGGCGGCGCCGCCGTGATCACCCGGGCCGGCACGTCGAACACGGCGTCGCGGCCGCCCTGGCGGGCGATCTGGACAATCATGCGCCCGGCCGGAACCACCTCGCCAGGCTCGGCGCCCCGCGCGGTCACGGAACCGTCGGAATCGGCCACCAGCTGGGTGTAGGCAACATTGTTGCGCGCGGTATTAAGCTGCGCTTCGGCGGCATCCACCTGGGCCTGGGCGGTTTGTTGCGCCTGCAGCGCCATGTCCCAGTTGGCGCGTGTAGTCCAGCCATCCTTCAGCAGGCTGTCCTGGCGGTTGAAGTGGTTGCGTGCCTGCACCAGCTGCGCCATCGCCGCCGCCACGTTCGCCCGTGCCGTCGCCAGCGCATCGAGCCAAGGGTCGGGTTCGAGGGTCGCGATGACCTGTCCAGCCTTGACCCGGTCGCCGACATTGACCCTGCGATCGATCATCCGTCCGCCGATCCGAAACGACAGGCTCACTTCCTCCTGGGCCTGCACGTGACCGGTGAGGGTCACCGTATCGCCAGCCGCCTGCTTCTCGACCGTGATCGATCGCACGGGGCGAATGCCCTCAACGACCGGTTTGTCCTCGTGCTTGCAGGACGTCAGCAGCGCCAGCATCGCAACGGCCGATAGCGCCCCGAGCGAGCGATGGTACCGTCTGGCAGTTTCAGAACGCGCGAACATCGCCCAAGTCTCCGGTAATGAATTTTCGTGCCTGCAGCACGGCTGTCAGCCTACGCCAGTCCGATGCGCGGTTCAAAGGAGTGCAACAGTCCGGACGGTCATCGCGCCTTCGGCCGGCGCAACCGCGCTTGTGCATCATCGCCCGGCCAGCATGGCCGCGCCCAGGCAGATCGCCAGCGCCAGCAGCGACAGGCCGGCCACCGGCCATTGCCGCAGCAGGAAGTCCGCACGCTCCATTGCCGCGCCCCATGCGGTCGTCACGCGTCCGGCACGCTCGCCCACCACCAACAGATCGCCTTCCGGCACGCGGGGCAGGCGGTGCCCCCAGCGCCGCAATGCGACGGCCAGTCCGGCGCCGAGCAGCAGTGGCCAAAGTGCGGCCCAGAGCGCAGCGGGAACGACCATGTCGGCCAGGCTGCTCCCCGTGGCGGCCGGATAAAGCCCCCAGGGAATCGCAACGGCGGCGAACGCCATCGCAAGCCATGGCCATACGAGCCCCGCAGGCGCCTCTGCCTGCGGCTCCGGTGCACCGGCCTGCGTCAGGCGGTGCAGGAAATGGAGCATCAGCAACGTGGTTCCGGCCGCCGACAGCGCGGCCAATGTCCCGACCACGCCGTACCCCAACGGCCCCTTCACCGCCAGCTTCGCCAGTGCGCCCCCGGTGAAAGGCAACCCGCCCAGGCCCAGGGCCAAGACCGCAGCCGGCAGCAGCACCGTCCATCGCCGGCGGCCGGCGCCGGTCACGGCGGCAACCCCCACGGCCAGGAACAGGCCTCCCTTCACCAGCACATGGTGCGCCGCATAGAACGCCACCACGATGGTCGCCCCGCCATCACCCGCGGCCAGCGCCATGCCCAGCGTTGCCGCGATCACGCCCATCTGGCTCACGCTGGAATAGGCCAGCACCGTCTTCGGATTATCCTGTGTGATCCCGATGGCCACGCCGTAGAACGCGCTGAACAGCCCGGCCGCCACCAGCACGCCGCCCCAGTCCGGCAAAGCGGTCGCAAACGGCAGAAAGCGGATCAGCCCGATCACCCCGGCCTTGACGGCCGCGCCACTGAGCACGGCGGCGGCCGGCATCGGCGCCGCCCTGTACGACAGCGGCATCCAGACATGCAGCGGCACCAGCCCGATCTTCAGGGCGAAGCCGGCGATCAGCAGCGCCAGCGTCGCGTCCCGCCAGGGCGAAGCCGGCAATGCCGCCACCACATCTCGGATCAACAGGCGCTCGCCCGGCGTGGTCACCGACAACAGCACAAAGGCCGCCACCAGGAAGGTTTCACCGAGAACCGCGAGCGTGACGTAGACGCCACCGGCGCGCCAGGCGCTCGATGTGTCGTCGTGCACGACCAGGCCGTAAGCGGCGAGGCTGACCAGAGTGTAGGCCAGAAAAAAACTCGCCAGGTCCGCGGCCAGGAACACGCCCAGACTGCCCGTCAACGTCAGCAGCCAGAACACCGCGAAACGCCCGCCATTCGGCCGGCCGCGCAGCCAGGCCGAGACATAGACGCCAGCAGCGATCCACAGCAGCGCGGCAACGCCGAGCAGCATGGCGCCCGGCAGATCGAGCGCCAGCGTGATGCGCACCGGCGGCTGGTCGAGCACCCATGCCGGGCTGCCATATGCCAGCAGCGCGGCGGTCAGTGCCGGCACCGGTGCCAGCGCCAGCAGCGCCGGCATGCGCTCGCGGCCCGTCCGCCACAGGCAGGTCACCAGCAGGACCAGTGGCGCGACCAGCGCCGCAGCGAGCAAACCGCTCATCGCAAGGCCGCCGCCGCCGCGTCCGGGCGACCGATCTGAAGCAATTCGAACGGTCGCAACGGCATCAGGCCGAGCAGCACGGAACATAGCGCCAGCGCCAGCACCACACCCTGTCGATACCGCGGCACGGCCAGGCGCAGCACAAGCGGCTCATCGGGATCGGCCATGGCCCGGGCCAGCACCCGGAAGATATAGCCGCCCGCGAGCAACCCGCCGGTCAGCATCACCACCGCCCACCACCATTGGCCATCGGCCGCGGACGCCGCCAGCAGCAGCCATTTCGCAATGAAGCCGCCGCTCGGGGGAACGCCCATCAGCGACAGCCCGCCCAGCGCGAAGGCGATCACGGTCATTGGCAGCGCCCGTCCGATGCCAGCCAGGCCGGCGATGCGGTCATGGCCGAGCGCTTCCGCCATCAGCCCGGCGGCCATGAACATGGCGGCCTTGGCGAAGGCATGGGAAACCGCCTGGAGAATGCCGCCGGTCCAGGCACCCGCGCTCCAGAACTCCGCCGTCGCCGGGCCGGCGGCAAGTGGGAACATGAGAAACAGATAACCGATCTGCGCAACGGTGGAGTAGGCGATCAGCAGCTTCAGCCGCGCCTGGCGCAAGGCCACCACGCTGCCGAACAAAATCGCCGCCGCGCCGAGCGTGGCGAGCAGCTGGGCCGCCGCATGGTCCAGCAGCCCCGGCATGACATAGAACCACAGCCGGACGGTTAGGAAGAATGACGCCTTGACCACCAGCGCCGAAAGCACGGCGCTGGCCGCGGGCGGGGCCCCGGCATGCGCGGGGGGCAGCCAAAGATGCAGCGGAAACAGCGCGGTCTTGGCCAGCAGCCCGGCCGTCATCAGCGAAGCGGCGATAAAGGCGGCAGGCTCGGCATGGATACGGTCGCGAAGCAGCAGGATGTCGAGCGTGCCGTACTGGCCATACAGCAGCCCGGTGCCGAGCAGATAGAGCACCGAGCCCAGCAGTGCGAACAGCATGTAGCGCAAGGCCGCGGCCAGCGTTGCGGCGCTGCCGTCCAGGCACACGAGCGGTACCGCGGCAAAGGTCAGCAGCTCCAACGCGACATACAGCGCAAACAGATCATTGCCGAGGAACACGGCGTTCAGCGCGCCCCATAGCGCCAGCAGCAACGTCCAGAACACCAGCGCCACGCGAGTCTCCGGCCTTCCCGCCGGACTACGGAACCCGGCGCGGGCGTACAGCGCGGTGGCACACAGCACCACCGAACTGGTCACCATCATCACCGCCGAGAACCCGTCCGCGCGTAGGGCAACGCCAAGCGGGGGCGCCCAACCGCCGAGGAAATAGACCAACGCCGCTCCGGAACTCCGCACGCTGGCGGCGACCGCCACCGCGACAGCCAGACCCGCCGGCAGGAAAACCAGGGCGATGCGATCGGCATGGCGCCCGCCGAGCGCCATCGCCAGCAGCACGCCCGCCACCGGCAAGGCGATCGCCAGCACAAGCAGCCACCCGCTTGCCGTTTCGGTCATGCTCATCAGAGCCATCAGGCCGGCGGCTCAGGGCGCAGCGTGTCCTGGCCGGTTTCCGCGAACAGCCGCAACAGCAACGCGGCCGACAGGGCGGTGGCCGAGAAGGCGACGACGATGCCGGTGATGACCAAGGCCTGCGGCACCGGATCGCCGCCCATACCGGCTGCCGCACCTCGGCGGGCGACGATGCCGAACAGCACGAACACGCCGCCGCCGACCAGGTTGAAGGCCAATATTTTGCGCAACGGCTGCGGGTGCACGATCACGCCATACAGCCCGAGACCCACCAGCGCCGCGCCGCACAGGCCGAATAATGTCGCCGCGCTCATGGCTTCCGCCTCGATATCCCGGACTTCATGTGTGCAGCTTCATATGTGCCGCTTCATGGTTCCGGCGCCCGTTCGGGTGGTCCGGCCACCAGCAGGCCGAGCAGCGCGGCGATGGAAAAGGTCAGCGCCACTTCGACGATGACGATCAGCGGCTTGGCGAAACCCGCCGGGTAGGCAAGGAAATGTCCTGCCATGGCGAACCCGGCCAGGCCGATGGCGAGAAACAATGCGGGCCCCACCACCAGCGCGGCGCGTAGCCATCGCCGGCTGATCGGAGGAGCGTCCGTCAGGCCGGCCATGATGGTGAGCATCCACATCGCTGCCAGAATGGTCCCGCCCTGGAAGGCTCCGCCGGGCTCATCCGCACCAGCCCAAAGGACATAGATGCCGACCACGATGCCGGCGGGCGGCAACATCTGGGCGAGAAAGGTCAGAATTCCGTCCCGGTCGGCACGCTGCGCCAGCCCCGGCCGGCCGCCCCAGAACCGGTCCGGCGCCAGAGACCAGACCCCGACCAGGGCGAGCAGCAGCACCACCTTCTCCAGCAGCGTATCGAGGGCACGGAAGGCCAGCAGCACCGCGGTGATGGCATTGCCGACCCCAGTTGCGTGCAGCTCCGCCGCCGCGGCCGGGGCAAGGGTAGGTGCGGTACCGGGCAGCATCAGCACGATCGCCGCCAGCGCCGCAGCAACCGCCGCGCATATCACGCCGGCCGCCAGGCGCAGCGCGATGCCGGGCTGGTCCGCAACGGCAGGTGCCTCGGCACGGCGCAGCCGGGCGCAGGCACCGATCAGCAGCACGCCGGTCATGCCGCTGCCGATCGCCACCTCGGTGAGCGCCACATCCGGCGCCGCAAGGCGAACCCAGACCAGGGCCAGCAGCAGCCCGTAGGCGACAAAGCCCACGACCGCAGCGAAGGCCTCGCGCGCGGCGATCGTCCAGACGGCAATGGCCATGACCAGCACGGCCAGAACGATGTCGAGCGCCAGATTCATGCACTCGGGCTTCCATCGGATACGCCCCGGATCGCCGCTCCACCCATATTTTGAATTGCCGCTCCACCGCGGGCCGCGCGCGCGATCAGCTGGGTCACGGTCGCCCCCGCGAGCTGGGCAAGCGCCCAGACGGCAAGCAGCTTCAACGCGGCCAGCACGCCGCCCGCATGCGGCAACAAACCCAGCACGATGAGGCCGAGACCCAGATTATCGGCCTTGGTGAGCGCATGCAGGCGCGTGAGCGCGTCGGGGAAACGCAGCAGACCGACCGTGCCAGCCAGGAAGAAGAAGGCGCCGGCCGAAACCGCCCCGATGGTGAAGAGATCAAGGGCCAGGTTCATCCGCCATCCCCGGAATCCGCGGCCCCCGCGGCGGCACTCTTGACGAAGGCGACCGAGGCGAAGGCAGCCAGCAACGCAAGGGACAGCGCGACATCGACCGCCGCCGGCAAAGCGTCGGCAGCGGCCAGCAACAGCAGCGCCGCGATGCCGCCGGTACCCAGCAACTGCGCCGCCATCATGCGGTCTGCATTCCCGGGCCCGCGCAGGATGCGCACCAGGCCAAGCGCAACCGTCAGCAGCACGAAGCCGGCAGAAGCGGTGAGAAAGTCAGCCATTGCCGGAGCTTCCCTGCGTATGTCCAAGCAGCACCTTCGTCAAAAGCGCCTCCTCCGCCCGCAGGTCGGCCGCCACCGGCTGAGCGGTATCGAGGCAATGGACGATCAGGCCACCGCCGGCTGCCGATCCGGCCGGAACGGTGCCTGGCAGCAGGCTGGTGATGGTGCAGAACAGGTTGCGCGTCGGGCCGGGCGGCAGACGCAACGGACAGATGACGAAGCCAGGCCGCAGCGGCAGCCGGGGGTCGAACGCGCGCCAGGCAACATCCACCCCGGCCGTGACGGACTGGCGCAGGAAGCGCAACGCGAACCCGGCCAGCGCCAGCGGGCGGAACTGCCAGTCGCCCGGCGGCCGCAGGCGCAGGCTTACCCAGGCGGCGGCAAACGCCGCCGCCGCGCCGGGCAGCAAATCGGCGGGGCCGGCCCCGGCGAGCGCCAGCCACAGGACAAAAAGGCCCGCCATCCGGGTCAGTCCTTCACGAAGCTTGACCGGGCCGTCTGGCATCGGAGCTCATCTCAACTTGATTGCGGCGCAGCAATCGCAGTTTGCCAGCCCAACGACCGAACCGCCACCCTGATTCTGGTCGCAACCGGCAAGAAATTCACGGATCGGCCCTGGATGGCCGCAAACGGAACTATTGGGTACGGCGATCGCCCGGCATCATCCGGGGCCGAACGGAAACCCGAGCAAATACCAAGTCACCAGGAACACCGTCCACACCACATAGAGCGCGGCAGCGTAGGGGAGCATCATCGCCACGACCGTGCCGACCCCGGCGTCTTTCTGATATTTTTGAGCGAATATCACGATCATGCCGAAATAGGCCATCAAGGGCGTAATCACGTTCCCCGGCGAATCACCGACCCGATAGGCTGCCAGCACGGTTTCAGGCGGCAGGTTCAGTTTCATGAACAGCGGCACGAAGATCGGCGCCAGGATGGCCCATTTGGCGATCGCGGCAGGAATGATCAGGTTCATGATCGCGGTGACGACGACGAACCCCAGCAGCAAGGGAAGCAAGCCGAAATTGGCGCTTTCGAGAGAATCACCCAGCTTGACCGCCGCAACCGTCGCGATGTGGCTATAGTTGAAATAGGCAATGAATTGGCTGATGACCAGGAACAGGAAGATCAGGCCGCCGAGGTTGGAGAAGGTCTTCGTGATCGCGCCGATCGCCTGCGTGGCATTCAGGATCGTTCCCGCGCCGCGGCCATAGGCTGCGCCGGTCACCAGGAACAACAGCATGATCAGAACGATCAGGCTGTTCATGAAGGGCGAGTCGCCGACAATCGCCCCGGTCTCCGGGTTTCGCAGCGGCGCGCCCGGCGGCAGCGTCAGCAGGCCGAAGACGACAACCACGCCGATCAGCCCATAGAACGCGGCCCGCAGCCCTTTCGACTCCTCCACCGAAACGCCCTGGTTGTCTTCGCGTGGCCGCTCTCCCTTGTATTCGCCGAGCCGGGGCTCGACCACTTTCTCGGTGATCACGGTGCAGACGACGCAGAGCAGCAGGCTCGACACGATCGAGAAATACAGATTGGCCGTCAGATCGATGGAATAGGTGGGATTGAGCAGGTGGATCGCATCATTGGTGATTTCGGTCAGCACGCCGTCGATCGGCGTGATGATCAGGTTCACGCCAAATACAGCGGCCACGCCCGAAAACGCTGCCGCCAGCCCGGCAATCGGATGCCTGCCCAGGCTGAGAAAAGCGGCAGCGCCGAGCGGGATCAGCACCAGATAGCCGGCATCGGATGCGATGCTCGACAGCACACCGAGGAACACCACGATGAAGGTGATGGCGCGGCGTGGCGCAATTTCCACGATCTTGCGGATCAGGGCGTTGATCAGCCCGGCTTCTTCGGCAAGGCCGACCCCCACCATCGCGATCAGGATCACGCCGACCGGGCCGAAACCCAGGAAGTTTCGCACTGCCGAGGTGAAGATGAACCGGATCCCTTCCGTCGTCAGCAAACTGCTCACAGCGGCGGTCGTGTACTCGACGGTGTGCGTCTGCAGATCGACGATCTGATAGGACACGCTCGTTCCCATCAGGTACAAGACATGCGACAGAACAATAACGACGCCCGCCAGCAGCAGGAAGATCACGGCCGGATGCGGGACCTTGTTGCCCACCGCCTCCACACCGTCCAGCAATTTCTGCATCAATGTCCTGGGCACGGCTCTCGCAGGGTCCATGTCGGCATGTCTTTCTTGTGCGTGTCTGGCTTGTGCGTGTCTGGCGGGTCTTTTGTCGGGCGATGTCACGCGCGGAGCAATACGGCGGGACGGGACAAAGCGGGGCTGTGGCAGCGCCGGCTCATTACAACCTGACGACAGGTCACAGGCCGTCCGATACCGTTACGTCCATCCGGCGGCCGGAACCTCTGTGCTTCGCCAACATCCTGAAGCATTTTCCACCCATCCGCCCGACGCTTCCCCGGCGTCTTCAGCCCGGCAATATCTCGCACCAATCCCGGCTGGGCAAGGGCTGGCAGAGTCGCCGCTGGTGATGTTGTTCCGACATAAACCACCCGGTCGCCGGCGCGCAGATTTGATGGCGCGAGTACGACGCCTCATATAAAGACTGGTGCCCAAAATAATGTGCTCGGCCTATATCCGAAGCGGCTTGTAGCAAATCCTTTATTGGTCGGGCGGCACGATTGGATATAACGCGGCGCGACCGGTCAGCCATGGCTATCTCGGCTTCCAGACAAGAAGGACGAATGCCCTGAGTAACATCACCATCACCTTCGCGATCGTCGTCGCCATCGTGATTCTGTTTGTCTGGAACCGGATTCCCGTGGTCATCGTGGCCCTTGGCACGGCTGTCGCGCTGTATGCGACGGGCGTCCTCGATCTCAGCCACGCCCTCTCCGGCCTCGGTGATCCCGCGGTGATTTTCATAGCCTCGCTGTTCGTGGTCAGCGCCGGCCTCGATGCTACCGGCGTGACGGCCTGGGCCGGCCAATTGCTGATCGCCAAGGCAGGCAAGAGCCGCGCACGGCTGCTGACCCTTATCATGCTGCTCTGTGCACTGCTCACTGCGCTGATCAGCGTCAACGGAGCCGTCGCGGCCCTGCTGCCGGTAATCGTCGTCACCGCGGTGCGGCTCGGGCGCTCCCCCTCCCAGCTTCTCATGCCGCTGGTGTTCGCCGCGCACGCCGGATCGATGCTGGCATTGACCGGCACGCCGGTGAACGTGCTTGTTTCCGAAGCGGCGATGGATGCCGGCCTGGCGCCATTCCGGTATTTCGAGTTCGCCTATGTCGGGATTCCGCTGCTGATCGGGTCCATTGCGATCGTGGTGCTGTTCGGCGACCGCCTGCTGCCCAAGCGTACCAGTCGGACGATTCCGTCCGACTTCAGCCGGCATGGCCATACGCTCATCGAGCAATACAAGCTGGACGACGGACTGTTCCAGCTCCGCGTCCGCGCCCATTCGCCCTATGTCAGCTGGCCGCCAAGTGCCGTCGACCTCACGCCCTATCCGGGCCTGACGCTGGTCGCCATCCAGGCCGGCGACCGCAGCGGCCCGCTGCGTCGCGCCACCATCAGCGAGGGAGACATCCTGGTCGTGCGTGGCGAGGCTGCAATGATCGGCAGTCTGGCTTCCGACAAGGTGCTTGCCCCACGGGCCGAGGAGGCGGATGCCGATCTCGCGGACACGCTGTTCAACCGGACATCCGGCCTGGCCGAGGTGGTGATCCCGCCGCGCTCCGGATTGATCTCCCAACCGGTCTTTCCCGGCATGGTCACCCCCAGCGGCGACCTCGTGATCCTGGCCGTCCAACGCAGGGGGGAGGACCAGGGTCCGAGCGAGACACTGCTGGCCGCGGGCGACACGGTTCTCCTGCAGGGAACCTGGAAGGCGCTGGACGAACGGCTCGACGATCCCGACGTCCTGGTCGTCAACTCGCCGGAGATCGTTCGACGCCAGGCCGTCCGGATGGGCGCCGGATCGAAGCAGGCGCTCGTGGTCCTGTTCGGAATGGTAATCCTGCTCTCCACCGGCATCGTCCCGGCGGTCATCGCCGGCCTGGTCGCCGCCTGCGCCATGATCCTGGTGGGCGTGTTGACGGTCGAGCAGGCCTACCGATCGATCAACTGGACGACAGTCATCCTGATCGGCGCCATGATACCCCTGTCGACAGCGATGTCGCAGACCGGGGCGGCAAAGCTGCTGGCCGACGGGCTGGTCGGCCTGGTCGGCGAGGCCGGTCCCTATGCCTTGCTTGGCGGCCTGTTCGTGCTGACCGCCGTCCTCGGCCAGCTGATCAGCAACACCGCGACGGCGCTGATCATCATCCCGATCGCAGTGTCCGCGGCCGCCGACATCGGCATATCCGCACGACCGGTGCTGATGAGCGTCACGGTGGCGGCGGCCGCTTCGTTCCTGACGCCAGTCGCAACCCCCGTGAACCTGATGGTGATGGGACCCGGCGGCTACCAGTTCGGCGATTACTGGAAGCTCGGATTACCCCTAATGTTATGGTTTTTCGTCGTCGCGACATTTCTGGTACCGACGCTCTGGTCGCTCCATTAAAGCCATGGCAGGGCACCGGCGGACCGTTGCCAATCGCGGCAAGGCGCCCGGCTCGCGGGCTGGCCTCCCATCGACAGCTCTGCCTTTGCCATCTATCTGGGTGAACCGACGATATTTGCACGGAAATTCGCGCGCCTGCCGTCGATGACCTTGCACTGGCGCAACGAGGAAGCGATGGATAACTCCCCACCTGCAAGCGAGCCACGCCTGCTTGCCGAGCGCGCGGTGGAACGGACGATTTTTGCCAGCCGCTGGCTCCTGGCGCCGTTCTATGTCGGACTTGGCTTAAGCCTGCTGGTGTTGCTGATGAAATTCACGCAGAAGACGCTCAGGCTCGTCTCCTCTGCCGTCTCTTCGGGCAGCAATGACGTGATCACGGACATATTGTCCCTGATCGACCTCTCGCTGATCGCCAATCTTCTGCTGATGGTGATGTTCACCGGCTACGAGAACTTTGTCGCCCGCTTCGAACTCGATGATCGGAAGTACAAGCCCAACTGGATGGGGCATGTCGACTTCGGCGATCTCAAGCTCAAGCTGTTGACCTCCATCGTTGCCATTTCCGCTATCCACGTATTGGAAATCTTCATGAACATCGGCCAGACAAGCGACCGCGAGCTGGCCTGGAGCGTCGGCATCCTGCTTGCGTTTGTCGTCTCGGGGCTTCTGCTCGCCGCCATGAACCACGCTTCCGGGTCGGATCGCACCTAGCGCGGGACGCTTCGGGATCGCGCCGGGTAGCGCGGTCCCGCCTGCCAGGTTGGCCATGCGTCACGCCCAATCGGTTAGACCGACACAATGGGCTACGTAGTCTCGCATCCTGTGCGACGGGCCTGCGACCTTCACAGCATGGTTGGCCGCGATGGCAAAAAAGGAGCGCCTACCGGGAAGGCGGGGTTCCCTGGCGGCCGACGGCTACGCCCTGCTGAAACGCCCTCTCCTCCGCGCGCCGGTGCTGATCGAAGATCAATCCTCCGAGCAGTCCAGCGCCGGCGCCGACGCCGGCACCCAGAGCCGCATTGCCGCCGATCGCACCCGCGACCGCGCCCACCCCGGCGCCGCCCATGGTGCCGGTCATCGCCCGTTGCTGCGTCGGCGTCAGGTCTGCACAGGCGCAAGCCGGCAGGGCGATGCTGGTAGCCAGCAGAAGCTTTCTCATTCGACTTCCCCTACGGATCGGTCAGCGCGACTTCGGACACGGAAAGCGTTCCGAGAGGAAGCGGACCAATCCATTGGTCGCCGCTTCGCTCATGCGTTCTGGCGAGGACCGCGCCCAGGGGATGAATTCCTGTATCGCCTCGTTCCGGGTGGGAGGAGGGTCCGGCAGACAGAACAGCTTCGGTCCGCGCGAAGCAGCCAGGTTCTGCATTTCCACCAGAACCGCGCCCTGCGCAAAACCCTGGCAGAAATTGACTGCCGCGATGCCCATTGCGTCATCCGGCTTCGCCTCGCACAACGCGACCAGATCGGCCGTCGTCTTGGCGTCGAAATTGGCTTCGCTGACAGCATGCGCCACTACCGGCACGAATGTCAGAGCGGCCACGATGGCGCAGGATCTGAAGATCACGATTTGAACCTCATGATGAGTCTTCCTCGACACAGGGTCGAGAGAATCGCCAATCGGCATGGCGAGAGCAACCCCGAAGACTATACGCTGCGTCCCAATGTTCGGCGGAAAATCCCATATAGGGACGGCCGTCATCATCACGGCCCAGGCGCCTGGAACGAACCGAACGACGACCTCCCGAGCGCGATAATCGGACCCAGGATGCGGGAGATCACCCGCCCTTGCGGTGCAAGGCAGTCAGACGCCGGCCAACAGGGCGTCGATATCGTACGATGAGCGGTGTCCGACATCCGCTCCGTGCGCCAGCAGGAAAGCGTCGGCCGCCTTGCGTCCCTCGTCGCGCAGCATGGTCAAAAATGCCCACTCCGCGTTGAGTTTGGATGAGGAACCGAGGCTGGCCAACTTCTCGCTGGTAATGCGATGAATACGCATTGCCGCCCAATGCGCGCCTTCGGGATTGCCGGCCGTGCCAAGCTGGCGCAACAACGCCATCATGCGCAGCTCTTTCAACAGCACGGCGTTGAAAGAAACCTCGTTAAGCCGACTGAGAATATCGCGCGCGGTTCTCGGAGTGTCGGGCCGCTCGACGGGGTTGATCTGAACCAGAATCGTATCGTCCGAAGTGCATTCCCGGATCAGCGGGGTTATCGTCGGATTGCCCGAATACCCGCCGTCCCAGTAACTTTGTCCGTCGATCTCCACGGCCTGGAACATCGTCGGCAGGCAGGCGGAGGCGAGCAGGACGTCGGGAGTAATCTCGTGGTTGCGGAACACGCGACCCCGGCCGGTATGCACATTGGTCGCGGTGATCCAGAGCTTGATCCCCGCCCGCCCGAGGCGCTGGAAATCCACGCACTTTGCCAAAATATCGGTGAGCGGATTGGACCCACCGGGATTCAGGGTATAGGGCGAGACTAGGCGCGCCATCAGGTCCGTCGCGATGTAGACGGGCGAATGATCGAGGGTCCAACGGCCAAGCAGAACATCGATCGGCCCACGCTGAAACGGACTGAGCAGGGCGCCCTGGGAAACAGTTCGCCAGAACCGTTCGAGTGACGCGCGGGCACCCGCCGCACCGCCCTCGGCATAGCCATCCACCAGGACCGCTGCGTTCATCGCGCCTGCCGACGTGCCGGAGATCCCTTCGATGTTGAGCCATGGCTCTTCCAGCAGGCGGTCGAGCACGCCCCAGGTGAATGCGCCATGCGAACCCCCGCCCTGCAGTGCCAGATCGACAAGAACCGGCTCGCGGCCCGGTATCTCAGCTGACATGGGCCTCGTCTCGCATGGTTGCAGTCGTCATCGTCGCTCCGCTCCGGAAATGGATGGTCGCTGGCAGGAGAAGTCCCCAGGGGCGGCTAACGCCGACAACGCGTGCGCTGCATCCCATGGAACAATCCGCTACGCGCATGTAGCGCGGCCCCCAGATTATAGGAAGGCATTTTCGGGATCGCGCCGCGGCGCGGCGTGCGATTGGGGCACATCTCTTCTGATGCTACCAACCGGGACGTCGATTGGCGGGCAACCCTATTGGTAGGCGGCGAAAGCCTCGCTCGCCGACTTGGCGCTCTTACCCGATCGCAGGCTGAAGCCCAGCAGCAGCCTCGCCTTGAGGCCAGACAAATATCCTGCAGGAATCAAATGGCGCGCCAGCAGGTCGATCTCCGATCCTGGATATCCATAGGTACGCGTAAATACAGGGCCGGACATGACGCGCGTGGCGAGCACCACCGGCATCCGCGCGGCAAGTTCGCCCAGCATAGGAGCCACCTCAGCCGGCACGTGGCCTGCCCCCATGCCCTCCACCACGGCACCGGCAAACCCGAGTTCGGGTAAACCGCGCAGCAAGCGCCCGTCATCGCCCATCGCCCATTTGATCAGGGCGACCGGGGCCGGCGATCCTTCCAATGCGACCAGGCAAGGTGTCCGCGCCACCCGCGCATAGAAGCGCGGCCGTCGTTCCGCGACTACGCCGAGCGGCCCGACCAACGGAGAGGAGAACGCCGAGGGCAACGCCGTATGCGATTTCTGCACGAAGCGCGCAGTGTGGATATCGTAATTCAGTACCGCGAGTGTGCCGAGGCCGTGGGCCTCCGGTGACGCCGCGACGATGACGGCGGCCAGCAGATTGGCCGGCCCATCCGCACCTGGCGCATCCGCACCGCGCATCGCGCCCGTGACAACAACCGGCTTGTCGCTGTCAACGAGCAGATCGAGGATGAAGGCAGACTCCTCAAGCGTATCCGTTCCCTGGATGACGACGGCGCCATCGAAGCCGGACGCCAGGGCGCTCTCGATCAGCCGGGCAACCTCGACCAGGTTCGCCGGGGTCAGGGAAGGGCTTGGCAGGCGGAATGGCGAATGTGCCTCGATCTCCGCCACCTCGGCCAGGGCGGGCACCGAGGCCACCAGATCCGCCGCCCCAAGCTTGGGCGCGATCCCGCCGGACGCGTCAGGGATCATCGTAATCGTGCCGCCGAGCGACAGCACAAAAACCCGAGGAAGCGGCATTCGTTAGGCCGCCCGGCCAGCAGCAGTCGCCTTGTCAGTCGGCGCGGGGGCAGGGTCAGCAGGCAGTTCCTGAGGACGATACCCCGGCAGGCGGCCGGCCGGGATGATCGTCAGCAGCGCAAGCCCCGCCATGATCATAAGGCCGATCTTCAACGCCTTCAGTCGCGCCTCGGTATTGACGCGCATTGCCTCGGTCACCTGCTCCGGTGTCGCTGTTGTGCGCTGCATCACGGACAACAGCCGGTCGTTGCTGACAAAGGTGATGCTGTCGAGGTCGACCTGGGACTGGAGTTCGGGTGTCAGCACGGGATTTTCGACCAGGCTGCGCATCACGTTGGCGCTCAACAGACCGACTAGCAGCGCACCAGCCACCGCCGTGCCGATGGCAGCGGCGAGATTGTTGGCGGTACCACGCAGCGAACCGACGTCGCCCGCCAGTTCCTTGGGCGAGGCAGTGACCAGCACGTTGAACACCAGCGTGACCAGCGAACCTTGGCCGATGCCGAACACGATCAGGCCAATGAGGACCGGGAATGTGCTCCAGTCATTGTGGACCACGAAGGCGAGCCAGGTCAGCGCGATCGTGCAGAGGAGGAAGCCCAGCCGCCCGATCTGCCGTGGCGGCAATACGTCGTAGAGGCGGATGATGAAAAGCGCCGAAAAGAACACCGACAGATTGAATGGCATCATGGCGATCGCCGTCTCCAGGGGTGTCCGCCCCTGCACGATCTGCATGTAGAGCGGCACGGAGAAGTTCAGCGCCGCCTCCAGCGCGACAACGGAGAACATCGCATAAACAGCCGCCCGCTCGGTCGGCGAGTTGACCACTTCGAGAGCCAACAAAGGCGTCTTTCCCGCCGCCGCACGTCGGCGTGTCCAGACCAGAAATATCTGGCCGATCACAATGCCAATGACGATCATCGCGGGTGCGGGCGACAGCCCGAAGATATCGAACGGTGCGCCGGGTCGCGCCACCCCGAGCCCCCAGCGATTGAGATTGTTGAAGCCGAAGCTGATCAGGATGATGGCAACCGCCGCAAGCACGACGCCGACCAGATCGATCTGCACCTCCGGCCGGGCCTCGTCCGACTTCAGGCGAAAACTCAATAGAAATACGACCGCGGCAAGTACGATCAAAATCGCGAAGACCGGCCGCCAGCCGATGAAGGTGCCCAGCATGCCGCCGATCAGAAAGGCGGAGACGCCGGCGCCGGCACGTGCCGACCCGAGCGCGCCTAGCGCCGTCGCCTGCTGCTTGCCCTTGTAGTTATTGGCGATCAGCGCGACCAACGAGGGCACGAGCGCGGCGCCCGCGGCGCCTGCCATGCCCTGGGCGGTGATCATCAGCGTCACGTTCGGGCTGAAGGTCATCAGCACCATCGCCGCCCCAAACAGGACCACGACTGCACGGAATACGCGCAGCGAGCCGAAACGCTGGTTCAGCTTGGCGCCGAGCATGACCAGGCCAGCCACGGACAACGAATACATGACGATCGCCGTGGCAACGGTGGTCGGGGGGGTATTGAAGCTGGCGACCATGCCCCCCAGGGACACCGGCAACGATGCCACGTTGAACGACATCAGCACCTGTCCAAGCGCGATCGTGATCATCGGCACCCAGGAGTTTCGTGCCTCGTCCTCGCCGCTCCTGGCCGCAGCCCGTTCTGTTGTCATTCTTCCTTGCTCCCCTCGTGGCGGTCGCCGGGTCGGGCTATCATAGGCCGCCAACCCGCGACGCTCCTGTACTTCAGGTCAGTGTTCGTCTGGTTTGGACGCGAACAGGTTCAGGCCCATCCGTTCCGAAAGGAACTTGGTGGCGCGTTGCCCCTTGATGCTGTTTCCGGCGCTGTCGAGCAGAGGGGCGAATGTGCCAAGGCCGCCCTTGCCCGGCGAGATCGTCACGATCCCGCCGCTGACCCCGCTCTTGCCCGGCAACCCGATTTCGAACAGCCAGTCACCGGAGCGTTCGTACAGCCCGGCGGTCGCGAGAGCCGCGAGCACGTGCTTGCAATGCGGTGCATCGATCACCCGCTCCCCGGTGATGGGATTGACCCCGCCATCCGCCAATGTGGCGCCCATCACGGCCAAATCCTGGACCGTCACATTCAGGGAACACTGCCTGGTGTAGATATCCGTCGTTTCCAGCGCATCGAAATACATCCGGCCATAGCCCTCGAGCAGCTTGGCGATGCCGCGATTGCGCAGATTGGTGGCCGCTTCCGAGCGATACACCTCCTCATCGAGCGCCAGCTTCCGACCGGCAAAACGGGACAATCCGTCCTGGATGAAATGCCACTTCGCATCTGCAGTATCGCCCGGGACGAGGCTCGTCGTCGCAATGGCCCCCGCGTTGACCATCGGATTCATGGTCCGATCCGGGTTCAACTCGATTGCCATCACCGAATTGAAGGCAAGGCCGGTCGCGTTCACCCCAATCCGCTGGCGCGCGGTCTCGGCGCCAAGCACCTGGCAGACCAGTGCGAAAACGAAGGGTTTGGAAATGCTCTGGATGGAAAATGCGTGGTCGGTGTCGCCCGTTGCATGGGTCTCCCCGTTCACCCCCACCACGCTCAGACCGAACAGCTGCCGCGGTGTCCGAGCCAGGGCTGGGATGTAGTCGGCGACTTGTCCCTCATCCAAGCTCTTGAAGCGCTCATGGGCTTGCGCAACCAGAGATCGCACCAGATCGGGTGGCGGCAAGTGACCCGTGGACACATAGGGTGGGCCTTGCATATCGGTCCCGATCTCGGCGTACATCAACCCCTCCGCAGATGTAAACTGCCCAACATGGATCGCCGGCAGCAGATCCGATCGCCTGGGCCGAAACCACGCGGGCGCTGCTGCGTCCGGCTCGATGCAGAAACGCACACAACAACCACCATTGGGCCCAGCCGGAGATCGGTCAAACGCAACTTCACAACCAAACGGCACCGTAGCGACGTTCTGCGCGGTTGGCTTGGGCTGGACGTCCCGAAACTATGCCTGGTGTCCCCGATCCCTGCTATTCAAGGCAGTGCAGCCCGCGGACAGCTCGGCTGAACATGGCCAAAAGTTGCAGGAAATGTACTTCGGTTCCACGTGGATTTGAAGCGGTGAAATGACACGTGGCAAGGATTGGGACGCCAGGCACACTCCTGGGAGTCCAGGCTCATCCCTGGCACAGTCGATATCAATAAGATGGGTCTAGCGGAGACGAAAACATATCGTCGAAGCGCAACGTATGGGGAACCAGAGTTCTGCCGGGTCTCAACAACTGGCCAGACAATGCCCCGACCAGAGCAATGGAGTAGCATCATGTTCAATTATAAGGTTTTGGCCCCGGCAGTGTGCGCGGCCGTTCTGCTGGCTATGCCCGTCGCCCACGCGCAGGTGGCAACGACGTTGGAGCAGGCAGAGCTCGCCGGCCTCAGCCCGGAAAAACAGGCCGAAGTGAAGGCCAGAGCGGTAAATGGCAATACCGTGAGCGAGGTCCTGACGACGATCCTGCTGAACAACATCAAAGCCAAGCATCCGGCCAGCCGGATCGTCGCCATGGATTTCGCCCGCGGCGTCGCGGTCGTCGAACTGACAGCCGGCGGAATGAGCGTCGTGAACTTCGACACCAAGACGCTGATGATCAAGGGATAAGCCCAGGAGCAACGCCAGCAGGCTGGTGGCGAACAGCTACGCCACCAGCTGGATAGGTACGCATTTGCGACATGGCGCCGGCAGCGCGGACACTCATGCCCGTGTTGTCTGCCTGCTTGGCGTTATCTTCTTACTCCGCCTCTTCATATCCAACACTCCTACGATGATGCCGACGGCTCCAACCGCTCTGGCAGTCGCAGAAGATTCCGGGGCGTCATCCTACCCCAGGACAATCCCCATCAACGCGGCCGCTTGCTTTCCCCGGACAACAGATCCGCCGCCCAGCGGCTCGAAGGCGACTGCGCGCAGAGCGTCACCGCGGCAATCAGCACCGGCACGCCGATGAACGCCCCGGAGATGCCCCACAGAAAGCTCCCGAAGAACACGGCAAACAACACCATGAACGGCGACAGCGACAGCGTCGCCCCGGCGATCCGCGGCTCCAGATAGCTCCCGATCATGAACTGAATCAGGTTCAGGCAGGCAAACACAAAGATCGCCATCTGCATGGACTCGAACTGCGCGATCGCCAGCAGCGTCGGCAACACCGTGGCGGCCAGCGGCCCGATGAACGGGATATAGTTCAACGCAAACGCAATCACCCCCCACTCCACCGCCAGGTCCAACCCGGCCAGCATAGCGAACCCCCAGACAACCAGGCCCGTCAGCACGCTCATGAGCGTCCGCACCAGCATATATCGCCGAAGCTTCGCGGCGGTTTCCGTGGCGGCACGTATGACCATCTGCCCGCCGGCCCCATTGGTTAGTGAGGCCAGCTTGTCGCGGCTCATATCGACCTCGAGCAGCCCAAGCATCAAAAAGATGAAGGTGACGAAACCGAAGCTGAGATACCCCTGCAGCTGCACCGTCAGTCCCTGAAACAGCCGCAGCATCCAGCCCACACTGAAATGCTCCACCGCCAGGCTGCCGATAAAGATATCATGCTGCGCCAGCCAAGCCGCCTTCTGCTCATACAGCCCCTGAAACCGCGCGGTGTTCGCAACCAGCCACCCGGCCACCCGGGTAACGCCCCACACCACCATGGAGCCGAGCGCCCCTACACCCACGAACGTCACCAGAATGACCACCAACAATGCCAGCAGCTTCGGCAGCCCTTTCTGCAGCACTCGCTGCAACGGCCAGACGATGGCAACCACGAAAAGCGCACACGCGATCGGCGCCAGGATGCCGGACGCAAGATACATGGCGGCAAAGACCAGGATGGCCATGCAGATGGCCAGCATCGTGGTGACAGTACGATCCGCTGGCATGAGCAACCTTTCCAATTGGCTTCCTTCCCATTGGGAGATATTCACCCACATTGTCAATTCGCCGGCAGAGCCAAAGGACGCGCATGGAGCCCATTCTCGACCCCCGCTCCGGCGACCTGGAAGACGACGCCTCCAGCACCAAGAACCAGTCACTGTTGTCGCTGGCCGGCACCTTGCTGTCGGAAATCAGTCTTCCCAGGCTGGGGGTGTCCCTGGTCTCCCTCCTGCTCATTCCCGGCCTGCTGCTCGGCGCCGCCCCCATCGCGGCGTCCGCCTGGCTCACCACGCTGACTTCAAAGGCGGCCTATATTCTTGCCGGGCTGGGCTCCGCCGTCCTGTTCGCGGTGGTGGGTGCCATTGGCTGGTTCGGCTGGCACCCGCTGTTCCGCGCGGTCGAAAGCAGCTTCTGGTCGCTGCATTCCCTGATCGTTCAGCCCATTTACGCCAGCTTTCGCGAAGTCCTCCGCCATCTGGCCGAACGCACGTTGCCCACGGACGCCTCCATGGCCCGCCGCTCCACGCTCAGGGCCGCCACGGCCCTGGTCTCCGGCGTCATCGTCAGCGCCATTGCCGGTCTGGTCATTCTCCTCCTGTGGCCCACCGCCCACCTGCTCACCGGTATTCCGCCCCTGAACTCCGTCCGGGAACTCACGATCACCGTTCTGTCCAACAGCGCGCTGCTGATCGCCGCCTACCTCGCGGTCGCCGCCATCGTCTGGGCCATCGCCGATGCGACCATGGCTCAGCCCCACGACCTAACCGCGTTCTCGCCACGCCCCTCCGCCGGCAAGACCTGGCGCGTCGCCCACCTGTCGGACCTCCACATCGTCGGCGAGCCCTACGGCTTTCGCATCGAAAGCGGTCGCGCCGGCCCGCAGGGCAACGGCCAATGGAAACTGGCCCTGGACCGCCTTGCCGCCATCCATACCAAAAACCCGATCGACATCGTCCTGATCACCGGCGACATGACCGATGCCGGCCGGTCCGCCGAATGGGTGGAATTCCAGGACACGCTCGCCGCCCACCCAAACCTCGCCGAGCGCACCCTGATCCTGCCCGGCAACCACGACGTGAACATTGTCGACCGGGCCAACCCCGCCCGGCTGGACCTGCCCTACAGCCCCAACCGCCGCCTGCGCCTGATCCGCACAATCTCGGCCATGGCCGGGCTTCAGGGCGACCGCGTCCGCATCATCGATCCCGAAGCCGGTGCGCTCGGAAAGACCCTGACCCGAACCCTGGCCCCGCATATCGCCGAAATCCTCCGTTTCGCCTCCACTGGGTCACCGCGCTTCAGCGCCACGGTCACGGATCTATGGAACCGCATCTTTCCGATGGTGCTCCCCCCCGCCACCGAGGACGGCCTCGGTATCATCCTGCTGAACTCCAACGCCGCCTCACATTTCTCGTTCACCAATGCGCTTGGCCTGGTATCCGCAGAACAGGCCAAAGGCGTGGAAACCGCGCTGCAGCGCCATCCGAACGCCATCTGGATCATCGCCCTGCACCACCACCTGCTGGAGTATCCGCGCGCCGCCAAGGCGCTGTCCGAGCGCATCGGCACAGCCCTGATCAACGGCAATTGGTTCGTCCGCAAATTGCAGCCCTATGCCGGCCGGATAATGGTCATGCACGGCCACCGCCATATAGACTGGATCGGCGCCTGCGCGGATTTGACCATCGTCTCCGCCCCCTCCCCGGTGATGGAGGCGACGCAAGGCATGACGACCTGCTTCTACATCCACACCCTGGCCGCCGCAGGCGATCGCCGGCTGCATCTGCTCAAGCCCGAACGCATCGCCGTCGGCCCCACGCCTGCCTCACCGTCGCCGCGACGATAAGCTTGAGCGTCATGCACAGCACCAGTACCGCGTCGTTGCCAGCACACGGAGCCGGCACGCTGCTCCCTGCGGTCGTATCAATGCAGTTTCACGCTCGGTTCCGGCCGATCGGATCCCGCGCTGGCGAAGGTGCGCCATAGCACCGATCGGCCGCCATGCAACGCAGCCTGATGCATCTTGTAGAGCGAACGGTACATCATCCGGGCAAAATAGCCCTCGATGAAAAAACTCCGCCCGACCAGAAATCCCATCAGACTGCCCACCGTGCTGTATTTGCCAAGTGAAACCAGCGAACCGAAATCGCGATAGACGAACGGCTCCAACGGCTGGCCGTCCAGTCGATGGCCGATCTGCCGGACCATGTGCGAGGCCTGCTGATGCGCCGCCTGCGCCCGCGGCGGGATCGGCTGAGGAAAGCCCGGCCGCGGACAGGACGCGCAATCGCCGATGGCGAAAATGTTGGGATCGCGCGTCGTCTGCAAAGTCTGCAGCACCACCAGCTGATTGATCCGGTTCGTCTCCAGCCCGTCGATCTCGTGCAGGAAATCGGGCCCTTTCACGCCGGCCGACCAGACCACCAGCTCCGCGGGTATGAATTCCCCGCTGGCCAGGCAGACTCCATCGGCCCGCACTTCGCTGACCCGCGCGCCAGTCCGCACATGCACGCCAAGCTCGTTCAGCAGCTGCGTCGTCGCCGTCGAAATCCGCTCCGGCAGCGCCGGCAGGATCCGATCTGCGGCCTCCACCAATTCGATCCGGATATCCTTTTCCGGGTTGATCCGATCCAGCCCATACGCCACCACGGCACGAACCGTGCGGTGCAGCTCCGCCGCGAGTTCGGTCCCGGTGGCCCCGGCCCCAATAATGGCGACGTGCAACTGCCCGGGGCTCACCGGTTCAGCCTGCGCATTGGCCCGCAGGCACGCATTGACCAGGCGCCGATTGAACCGCGACGCCTGATCCGGGGTTTCCAGTGGGACCGCGAATTCCTTCGCTCCCGGCGTGCCGAAATCATTGGTCACGCTGCCGACCGCAATCACCAGCGTATCATATGGCAGGACGGATGGCGGCGTGACCTCGCGTCCTTCGTCGTCGTGCGTGGCGCCGATATGGATCTCGTGCCGCGCGCGGTCGAGACCGGTCATATCCCCGAACCGATAGGTGAAATGGTGCCAATGCGCCTGCGCGAGGTAATTCAACTCATGTTGCGTCCGGTCCAGGCTGCCCGCCGCCACGGCGTGCAGCAGCGGCTTCCATAGATGGGTGCGCGCGCGTTCGACCAGCGTGATCTGCGCCAGCTTGCCCTTGCCGTATGTGTTGCCGAGGCGGGTCGCCAGTTCCAGGCCGGCGGCGCCGCCGCCTACCACAATAATGCGCTGCAGGCCGGCAACCGCCGGCGCGTCTGCCTGCGTCGTCAATTGTTCCTGATCCATGCCCATCGCTCCGGGTCGGGCCAATGACCGTACAGAAACTTGCGACGGGCCGAGAACAATTATTGAGGATCGTGACATAAAACCTGCCACCCGAAGCCGACGGCCGGCATTGACGAGGACCTCGGCGCCGCCCGGCCTCGGATTGCATTCCCCTCCGGGATGGCGAATATCCCAGTCACGGATCGAAACGCCACACAGGCAGCGACAAAGGCCGCGCCTGCAAACGGGAGGACTAGCCAGAATGACCGAACTCACCCGCCGCGCGCTCGTCGCCGGCGCTGCCCTGCCGCTGTTCGCGATCCGCACGCGCCCCGCCCATGCGGCCGAGTTCTCGTACAAATACGCCAACAACCTCCCCGTCACCCACCCAATGAACCTCCGCGCCAACGAGGCGGTGAAGCGCATCCTGGAAGCCACGTCCGGCCAGGTAGACATCCAGGTCTTCCCGAACAATCAGCTCGGCTCGGACACGGACACGCTCAGCCAGTTGCGCTCGGGGGCGGTGGAATTCTTCACCCTCTCCGGCCTCATTCTCTCAACCCTGGTACCGCCGGCATCCATCAACGGCGTCGGCTTCGCCTTCAAGGATTACGGCCAGGTCTGGCCGGCGATGGACGGCGCGCTCGGCGCCTATGTTCGCGGCGAAATCGCCAAGCGCGGCCTGTATGCCTTCAGCCGCATCTGGGACAATGGCTACCGCCAGATCACCAGCTCCACCAGGCCGATCCGCACGCCGGACGATCTCAGCGGCTTCAAGATCCGCGTCCCGCCGAGCCCGCTCTGGACCAGCCTGTTCAAGGCCTTCGGCGCCGCCCCCACCAGCATCAATTTCAGCGAGACCTACTCCGCCCTGCAGACCCGCCTGGTCGACGGCCAGGAAAACCCGCTGGCGATCATCGACACCGCCAAGCTCTATGAGGTGCAGAAATACCTCTCTGTCACCAATCACATGTGGGACGGTTTCTGGTTCCTGGCCAATCGCCGCGCCTGGGACGCCCTGCCCGCCGCCGCGCGCGACGTGGTGGAACGTGAGATGAACGCCGCCGCCATGGCGGAACGCGAGGACATCGCCAAACTGAACGCCACGCTGAAGTCCCAGCTCCAATCCAAGGGCATGGAGTTCATCGACACGGATGCAACCAGCTTCCGTGCCGCCCTGAAGAAGGCCGGCTTCTACGCGGAATGGCGGGAAAAATTCGGCCCGGAGGCGTGGGCAACCCTGGAAAGCGCAGTCGGCAGCCTCGCCTGAGGCTCCACGGATGGCGGCGCATCAGGGAACGGCGGAAACATCACCGGGGCCCGTGGGCCCTGGCCTGATCCGCCGCGTGGAAACCATCTTCCACCGGCTGGTGGAAATACCCACGGCCCTGCTGGTCCTGGTGGAAATCGTGGTGCTGCTGGCCGGCGTGGTCAGCCGCTTCGTGTTCCACCATCCCTTCACCTGGTCCGACGAGCTGGCCTCGATCCTGTTCCTGTGGCTCGCCATGCTCGGCGCCGTGGTGGCCCTGCAGCGCGGGCAGCACATGCGGCTGACCGCCATCGTTGCCATGCTGCCCGGCCGATGGCAGGGGCGCGCGGATGCGCTGGCGGTCGCCGTGCCGGGCATATTCCTGCTGGTCCTGCTGCCCTGGGCGATCGATTACGCCCGGGATGAATGGTTCATCGAGACCCCTGCGCTCGGCTGGTCCAATATCGTCCGCGCCGGCGCCATCCCTGTCGGCTGCGCCATCATGCTGGCGGACTGCGCGCTGCGCCTCCTCCGCCTGCGCCTGCGCCCGGTGCTGGAAGTGGCCGTCGCACTGCTGATCCTGATGGCCGCCCTGCATATCGCCACGCCCGCCCTGAAAGGGCTCGGCAACTGGAACCTTGCCTTCTTCTTCGTGCTCCTGCTCGCGGCCTTTGTCCTGCTCGGCGTGCCGATCGGCTTCGCCTTCGGCACCGCCACCATCGCGTTTCTGGCACTGATGACCCGCGCCCCGCTCACCATCGTCGTCTCGCGCATGGACGAGGGCATGAGCGGCCTCGTATTGCTCGCCGTCCCCTTGTTCGTGTTCCTCGGCCTGCTGATCGAAATGACCGGCATGGCCCGCGCCATGGTGGCATTCCTGGCCGGGCTGCTCGGCCATGTGCGCGGCGGCCTCTATTACGTGCTGCTGGGGGCGATGTACCTCGTCTCCGGCATCTCCGGGTCGAAGGCCGCCGACATGGCCGCCGTCGCGCCGGTGCTGTTCCCTGAGATGAAGCAGCGCGGGGCGTCCGAGGGCGAACTCGTCGCGATCCTCTCCGCCTCCGGCGCCATGAGCGAGACGATCCCGCCCAGCCTGGTGCTGATCACCATCGGTTCGGTTACCGGCGTCTCCATCGCGGCCCTGTTCACCGGCGGCCTGCTGCCCGGCCTGGTGCTGGCAATCGCCCTGGCCGGCGTCGCGTGGTGGCGTTCCCGTCACGAGGCGATCGGTGCGCCCGCCTCCGGGGCCGTGATCCGCCGCACCCTGATCATCGCCCTCCCCTCGCTGCTGCTACCCGTCGTTATTCGTTCCTCGGTGGTCGAGGGGATCGCCACCGCGACCGAGGTCTCGACCATCGGCATCGTCTACGCCACCGCCATGGGCCTGCTGGTCTATCGCCAGTTCGACTGGCGTCGGCTGTATCCCATGCTGCTGGAAACCGCCGCCCTGTCGGGCGCAATCCTGCTGATCATCGGCACCGCTACCGGCATGGCCTGGGCCCTGACCCAATCAGGCTTCTCCCGGCAACTGGCCGCGGCAATGGCCGGCATGCCCGGCGGAAGCTTCGGCTTCCTGCTGGTTTCCATCGTCGTGTTCGTGATCCTCGGCAGCGTGCTGGAGGGGATCCCCGCGATCGTGCTGTTCGGTCCGCTGCTGTTCCCGATCGCCCGCGCGGCGGGAATCCACGAGGTACATTACGCGATGGTAGTGATCCTGGCGATGGGCATCGGGCTGTTCGCACCGCCTTTGGGCGTGGGCTACTACGCCGCCTGCGCGATCGGCCGCGTCTCGCCCGATGCGGGCATGCGCCGCATCTGGCCCTACATGGCCGCGCTCATGGTTGGTCTTCTGGCGGTCGCCTGCATGCCGTGGCTTTCCACCGGTTTCCTGTAGATCAGTCGTGCTAAAGATGATGGGCACGGATCGGGGAACGCTGTCCGCGCACCGCAAATGGTTTCAGGAGGGCCCGTCAATGACCATCATATCGTCCAACCTGCGTTCCGCGATGCCGACACGCCGCCATGCGCTCGGCCTGCTCGCGGCCGGCGGTGTGATGCTCGCCGGTCCCACGCCGGGACGGTCCCAGACCGCGCCGAAATCGGTCAAGATCGGCATCCTCACCGACCAGTCCGGCCCATTCGCCGACCAGACCGGCCCCGGTTCGGTCAACGCCGCCAAAATGGCCGCCGAGGATTTCGCCCCCGAGGCCGGCAACCTCCAGGTCGAGATCATCGCCGGCGATCACCAGAACAAGCCCGATATCGGCTCCGCCCTGGCGCGGCGCTGGGTGGACGAAGACGGCGTCGCCGCGATCGCCGATCTGCCGAACTCCGCCGTCGGCCTGGCCGTTTCAAACATCCTGAAGGACAAGCACCGGGTAACCCTGGCATCTTCCACCGCCAGTTCCGACCTCACCGGCCCCGCCTGCGCGCCGACGACAGTACAATGGGTGACGGATACCTGGGCGCAGGCCAACGGCGTGGTCAACGGCCTGTTGCACCAGGGCAAGGACAGCTGGTTTTTCATCACCGTGGACTACGCACTCGGCAAGACCCTGGAGCGCGATGCCACAAAGGCGGTGCAGGCAGGCGGCGGCAAGGTTATGGGTGACGCGGTCCACCCGCTCAACGCAGCAGACCTTTCCTCCTTCCTGCTGCAAGGTCAGGCATCCGGCGCCAAGGTGCTCGCCTTCGCCAATACCGGCGCGGATGTCATCAACGGCATCAAGCAGGCCGCCGAGTTCGGCATGCTGCAGGGCAAGCAGACCCTGGCCGCGTTGTTCATCCAGATCTCCGATATTCACGCCATCGGCCTGAAGACCGCCCAGGGCCTCGTGCTGTGCGAGGCGTTCTATTGGGATCTCAACGACCAGACCCGCGCCTGGAGCCGGCGCTTCGCCCAGCGCATGGGCGGACGCATGCCGACGCAGAACCATGCCGGCGTGTATTCGTGCATACTGGCCTATCTGCGCGCCGTTCGCGATATCGGCACGATCGAGGGCGAAAAGGTGGTCGAGCAGATGCGCAGCAAACCGATCCCAGACCCGCTGTTCGGAGAGACCACAATCCGCCGCGACGGCCGCGCCGTGCACGCGATGCATATCTTCCGCGTCAAACGCCCGGAAGAAAGCCGCGGCGCCTGGGATTATTATGAACAGATTGACACCATCGCCCCCGATCATGCCTTCCGCCCGCTGGATCAAGGCGGCTGCCCGCTGGTCCACGCCGGCTAAGCGATCGCCGGGCAGGATTCCGCGACATGCGCACGCAAGTAGGAATCGTCGGGGCCGGTCCGGCGGGGCTGATGCTCTCCCATCTGCTGCATCTGCGCGGCATCTCCTCGGTCGTCATCGACACTCGTTCCCGCGAAGCGATCGAGACGACCATCCGCGCCGGCGTGCTCGAACAGGGCACCGCCGATCTTATGGTCGAGACCGGGATCGGCGAACGCATGCAGCGTGAAGGCTTCGTCCATCACGGCTTCGAGATCATGTTCAACGGCCAGTTGCACCGGATCAACGTCCATGCACTGACCGGCGGGCGCGTCATCACCGTCTACGCACAGCACGAAGTGCTGCACGATCTGATCCATGCGCGGCTCGAAGCCGGCGGCGATCTCCGCTTCGGCGTCAGTCAGACCAGCATCCATGACCTCACCGAAGACCACCCGAAGATCCGCTTCTTCGACAGCCTCGGCCAGGCCCAGCAGATCGACTGCGATTTCATCGCCGGCTGCGACGGTTTCTTCGGCATATGCCGCCACGCCATCCCCGAGGGGATCCGTACGGAATACCTGCGCGTCTACCCCTTCGGCTGGTTCGGCATCCTGTGCAACGCCCCGCCCTCGTCGGAAGAGCTGGTCTATGCCCGCCACGACTGGGGCTTCGCGCTGATCAGCACCCGCTCCGCACAGGTCCAGCGAATGTATTTCCAGTGCGACCCGAACGAGCAGACCGGCGACTGGTCCGACGACCGCATCTGGGCCGAATTACAGGCCCGCACCAGCGGCGGCGGCTTTGCGCTGAAGGAAGGCAGTATCTTCCAGAAGAACGTCGTCGTCATGCGCAGCTTCGTCTGCGAAACCATGCGCCATGGTCGCCTGTTCCTGGCCGGGGACGCCGCCCATATCGTGCCGCCCACCGGGGCCAAGGGCCTCAACCTCGCGGTCAACGACGTGTTCATCCTCGCCCGAGCCCTCGCCTTCCACTACGAGACCAGCTCCGCCGGTTTGCTGGACGCCTATCCTGCCACGGCTCTGCGCCGGGTCTGGCGGGCTCAGCATTTCTCCTGGTGGATGACCTCGATGCTGCACCGCTTCAACGATGCAACCCCGTTCGACAACCGACGCCAGCTCGCCGAGCTGGATTTGGTGACCAGCTCGCTCTCCGCGTCGACAACGCTGGCGGAAACCTATGTCGGCGCCCCGCTTGGGTGAGGACACCGGATACAGCCCTATCCCGGCGCCTTCCTGGCCAATGGATGATGCGCCTCCACCAGACGCTGCAGCCGCTCGGTCAGCACATGCGTATAGATCTGCGTGGTGGCGATATCGGCGTGGCCCAACAGCAATTGCAGGCTGCGCAGATCCGCCCCCCGCGCCAGCATATGGGACGCAAAGGAATGCCGCAGCACATGCGGCGACACCCGCGCCGGGTCGAGGCCGGCATCCAGCGCAATCTGCTTCAACAGCAGCGCAAAGCCCTGCCGCGTCATCGCCTGCCGCGGGTCGCGCCCGGGAAACAGCCAGGGGCTCACGTCCCTGGCCCCGTCCTTTCCGTCATCCGCGGGCGACCGCCCGTTGACATAGACCCTGGCGGCCTCCTTCGCAGCATCGGACAGTGGCACGATCCGCTCCTTGCCGCCCTTGCCGCGCACCAACAGGATCGCCGCGTCTCCCGCCAGCGCGCCTCGCGGCAGAGCCAGTAGCTCGGAGACGCGCAACCCCGTGGCATACAGGATTTCCAGTGCCGCCCGCGCGAGCAGCCCCTGCTGGCCCGCCCGCGCCCCACCAGCCGCGAGCAGGGCATCCACCTCCTGCTCCGTCAGGAATTTCGGCAATGACCGAGGCAGGCCCGGGCTGTCCAACAGCGTGGTCGGGTCGTCCTGGCGCACGCCCTCGCGCAACAGAAAGCGAAAGAACTGCCGCAACGCCGACAGCCGCCGGGCCGCGGTGCGCGCCGACAGCCCGGAATGCGCCAGACCCGCCATATACCTTTGCAAAACGGCAGCGTCCGCCGCCGCGGGGCCACAGCCGCGGCTTCCGGCAAACGCGCCAAAATCGCCGAGATCGGCACCATAGGCCGCCAACGTGTTGCGCGCCGCGCCCCGCTCCGCTGCCAGCATTTCCAGAAACGCCTCGACGTGGCGATCCTGGGAACGCGGCGCGGCGTCGACCACTCAGCCGCTCTTGAACTGATCGTTCGGCAGCACTTTTTCCACCGGCTGCACATGTGGCGACGGCGGAAATGCGCCCAGGAGCAACGCGCCCGCACCCAACAGGACCAGGCCGCCCAGGACAATAACGAGGAAGATGCGGTTCATTTGGCCTTAGACGACTCCATTGGGCCAACCCAGCTTGGCCAGCGCACGCCCGGCTGTGCTAGCCTCCGCCGCCATGTCACGCAACACCGCTCTTCGAGAGACTGTCCGCCTCGGCTCGCCGGACGGCCCGCTACCTGCCGCGCTTGCCGGCCGCAGCATCGTCCTGGTCGGCCTGATGGGCGCCGGCAAGACCTCGATCGGCCGCCGGCTCGCCGCCAGGCTCGGCATGCCCTTCTACGACGCGGACGCCGAGATCGAGCTGGCAGCCGGCCGCACCATTCCGGAAATCTTCGCCCGCTATGGGGAGGAGAGCTTTCGCGACGGGGAACGCCGCGTCATCCGGCGCCTGCTGTCGGGTGAACCCGTGGTCCTGGCCACCGGTGGCGGCGCATTCATGGACGAACAGACCCGAAACGCGACCCGCCGGGACGCTGTTTCGGTTTGGCTGCGCTGCACCTTGCCGGTCCTTGTCCGCCGCGTCGCCGGGCGCGATAATCGCCCGCTCCTCGCCGCCGGAGATCCGGAAAAGATCCTCCGCGAACTTATGGAACGGCGTTATCCCGTCTATGCGGAGGCTGACCTGATCGTGGATTGCGGCGACGAAAGTCTCGAACACAGCACCAATGCCGTCATGCACACGCTGCAATCCTGGAACCCGCCGCGCCGGCTCTCGGTGCAGCTCTCCACCACCCAGTATGACGTGGTTATCGGCAGCAATCTGCTTGCCCGCGCCGGCGCGCTGCTGGCCCCCCGCCTGCCGCAGAAGCGCGCCGTCGTCGTCACCGACGAACATGTCGCCGGCCTGCACCTGGAAACCCTGCTGCGCGGCCTGGCGCAGACCGGCGTGGCCGTCAGCCAGATCATCGTGCCGCCCGGAGAGGCGTCCAAGAACCTGGAAGTCTTCGGCCGCGTCACCGACGCCCTGCTGGAAGCCAGGGTCGAACGCCGAACCACGGTGATCGCGCTCGGCGGCGGCGTCGTCGGCGACCTCGCCGGCTTTGCCGCCGCCAGTACGCTGCGTGGCCTGCCTTTCGTGCAGATCCCGACCACGCTGCTGTCCCAGGTGGACAGCTCGGTCGGCGGCAAGACCGGGATCAACACCCCGCGCGGCAAGAACCTGCTCGGCGCCTTCCACCAGCCCCGCATGGTGCTGGTCGATACCGGCACTCTGGCGACCTTGCCACGCCGGGAGCTCGCCGCCGGCTACGCCGAGATCGTCAAGGCCGGCTTGATCGCCGATTCCGAGTTCTTCGAATGGTGCGAAGTGCATGGTGGCGCGGTCATCGGCGGGGACCCGGAGGCCCAGGCCGAAGCCATCCGTCAGGCCTGCGCCTTCAAGGCCGGCGTCGTCGGCGATGATGAGCGCGAGGAAAAGCTTAATGACGGCCGCGCATTGCTCAATCTCGGCCACACCTTCGGCCATGCCCTGGAAGCCGAGTATGGCTATGGCGGCGGGCTGCTGCACGGCGAAGGCGTCGCGGTTGGCCTCGGCCTGGCATTCCGGCTTTCCGCCCGCCTCGGCCTCTGCCCGCCGGAGGACGCAAATCGTGTGGTATCGCACGTGGCAAGCCTTGGCCTGCCCGCCGAAATCCGCACCCTGAACCGTCGCTTTTCGGCCGCCACGCTGATCGGCCATATGCGCCGCGACAAGAAGGTGCAGGATGGCGCGCTGAAATTCGTCCTCGTGCATGGAATCGGCCAGGCCTTCACCGCTTCCAATGTCGATGAACAAGCGGTGGTCGACCTGTTGCGGCTGGAAGGCTGCGAACCCTAGGCCGTGTGGCCAGAGGCTGATCCCAAACCAGCGGCAGATTTTCTAGCCGGGCCAAAGAGGCACACCATGCCCGCTGCGCCCGTCAGCAGCGACCGAACCTGGGTTTGCGCCAGCCCTGGCGCCGCAGTATAGGTTTCTGCTGCACTGCACAACCAAGTCCCATCCGTGCCGGAGCGTTCCTTATGCCTTTAAGCCCCCCTGTCGCGCGCGAGTTGTCCCATACGCGCGCAATTACCATCTACGGTTATCGCCGGACCGACGGGTTATATGACATCGAGGCGTCGCTGACCGACACCAAGGCCTTTGGATTTCCAAACGACGAGCGCGGCTTCATCGCCCCGAACGAGCCGCTGCACGGCATGTTCATGCGCATGACCGTGACCGAGGACATGGCGATCACCGAATGCGAAGCCGTCTCGGACCACACCCCCTATGCAATATGCCCAAGCGCGGCGCCGAATTTCGCCCGCCTGGCCGGGCTCAAGATCGGCCGCGGCTTCCTGAAGGAAGCCAATCTGCGTATCGGCGGCACGCATGGCTGCACCCATTTGCGGGAATTGCTGCAGCAGATGGCCACGACAGCCTTCCAGACCATCAATCCCCACCGCGCCAAGCGCGAGACCGATGCCGCCGCCAGGCGCGGAGAAAAAATCAGCGGCGAGACGCTGGACGCCAAGATCACCGAGCGATGGGGCGGCCCACCGGCCATCCTCGGCACCTGCCTCGCCTACGGCACGAACAGCCCGGTCGTCCAGCGCCGTTGGCCGCATCTCTACACCGGTGACGATGCGGTCAACTCGGTGTCCACAGACCCGGAAATGGCGGTGGCCGCCGGCGAGGACTGACCCGCTAGAAATGGACCGGTTCAAGCGGAGCGACCTCCAACGTCGCGGCCACTGCCGAACAACGCAGCCTGCGGGGCGTTCTGTACCCTACCCTCGGCGAGCGCACGGAAATATTGCACGATGAACACCCGCACCGCACTGGTGCGCCCCCCGGAACGACCGCCATCCCCTGACTGCGCCCGGCCCAGCGCCTCGATCCGCCGGATCATGGTCCCGACATCGGCCTGCTCCCGTCGGCAAATTTCCCGCAGCGCCTCCCAGAGTTCCGGCTCCAGGCGCATGCTGGTCCGGCCTTTCTCGCCGACCACATTGCGATTGACCAATCTGCTGCCGGACATCCACCTGCCTCCATGCAACTCGCAAGCACAGTGAGGCAGATCCGGGTTAAATAACCGTTCCCACGCGCCGCTTCAGCCCCGGTGAGCGGGAGATGTTATCGTCGCGGCAGCATCACACCGGCAGCGGCCCGGCCTTGAGCCGCTCCATCGCGAACCGGCTGGTCACGTTGCGCAGCGGCACCGCGGCGATCAGCCTGCGATAAAACTCGTCATAGGCGGCAATGTCGGCCACGACCACATGCAGCAGATAGTCCACGTCCCCGCTCATCCGCCAGGCATCGACGATCTCCGGCATGCCCGCCACCACCGTCGCGAAGCGCTCCAGCCAGTTGCTCGAATGATCCGCCGTCTCCACTTCGACGAACACGGACACGGGCACGCCGATCTTGGCGGGATCCAGCACCGCGACCCGTCGCAGAATAATGCCGTCCTGCTCCATGCGCCGGATCCGTTTCCAGCACGGCGTCGGCGTCAGCCCCACCTTCTCCGCCACCTCGGCCAAAGATAGCGAGGCGTCATCGGCCAGCAGCCGCAAGATCGCGCGGTCCAGACGGTCGAGCTCCTTGCCATCAGCCATACGCGAATTCCCTTCCATATATGCCTTTCTTTATAGATGAATTTTATTTGTCATGACAATATCCGCACGTCCGGAAGCATATATTTCTCCCCAGGCGTCGATGTTCACGTCCATCCCGGCGGCGCCTCTACCGTTCGGCGGACAGATCCGCTCCCCGCCGGCACGCGTGTCCGGACCTGAGGCCCCCGATACTCGCTCTCCTTCGAAGACAGCCTGAGGCCGCGACTGACTGGCCAGACCGGGTGGTGCACGGCTACGTTGCTCCGATGACACCAACGCAAAGTGGCGCCGCAGTCGGACCGCCTACCGCCGCCACGCGCAAGCTGTTCTTCCGGGTCTTCCCGTCGATCATGCTGCCGATGTTTCTTTCGGCGCTGGATCAGACGATCGTCTCGACCGCTCTCCCCGCCATCGCCGGCTCTCTCGGCAATGTCGAACAGATCTCCTGGATCGTCGTCGCCTATCTGTTGGCCAACACCATCGCCGCCCCGATCTACGGACGCCTCGGCGACGCGCTCGGCCGCAAGCGCATGCTCTACGTCGCGCTGTCGATCCTGATGGTTGCGTCCGTGCTCGGCGCCCTGGCTCCCAGCCTCTGGGTGCTCGTCCTCGCCCGGGTCATTCAAGGTCTGGGCGGCGGCGGGCTGATGACCCTGTCGCAAGCCCTGATCGGAGAGGCCGTGCCCCCCCGCCAGCGCGGCCGCTACCAGGGCTATCTCGCCACCACCTTCGTCACCGCCAGCACCTTCGGTCCCGTGGTCGGCGGCTACCTGACCGAGCGTTTCGGCTGGCAGGCGGTGTTTCTGGTCAATATCCCGCTTTGCCTGCTGTCGATGCTGCTGGCGATCCGATTGAAATCGCAATACCAGGGCGGCGGCCGTTTCAGCTTCGATGTCTGGGGCACGGTCTTCTTCACCCTCACCATCGTCCCCGGCCTGATCGCCCTGGAACAGATCCGCAAGCTGGACGCCCACGCATTGCCCTTGATCGCGCTGCTGGTCGCACTCGCCTCGGCCGCGCTTTTCGTCCTGATCCGCCAGGAGCGCCGCGCCCCCACCCCCCTGCTGCCGATCAATCTGCTGGGTGACCCGACCATCCTGCGCAGCGACCTGATGGCGCTTTGTCTCGCCGGCGCCGTCGTTTCCATGATCACGTTTCTGCCGCTCTACCTGCAGGTCGCCCGCGGCGTCACGCCGGGCGACACCGGCATGCTTATGCTGCCGCTGACCGCTGGCATCGGCATCGGCTCCATCTTCACCGGCCGCATGATCGCGCTTACCGGCCGCACCGCCATCTGGCCCTCGTTTGGGCTCGCCGTCAGCGTGGCGATGCTGGTTTTCCTGGCGATCATGGCGCCCCGCCTCCCGATCTGGGCATTACCCTGGGCCTTCGCGCTGACGGCCATGAGTTTCGGCACCGGCATGCCGGTCGTGCAGATCACGGTGCAGACGATTGCCGGGCCCACATCGCTCGCCGCCGCGGCGGCCTCCGTGCAGATCTCCCGCTCCGTCGGCGCCGCCTTCGCCACCGCGGTGGTCGGTGCAGTATTGTTTGCCATTCTCGCGGCCAAGGACCCGGAAACCGCCGCCATGTTCACCGAACTGGTCCAGCGCGGCCCACACGTCCTCGCGACCTTCGACCCGCTCCGCCGCCAGCTCGTGCAGACCGAAATCGCCGAAGCCTTTCGTGGCGCCTTCTTGACCGTAGCCGGCTTCGCCGCCGCCGCCCTGCTCCTGGCCTGGAGCATCCCGGTCCGGCGGCTATAGACCGATATCAGTCCGACTGGAATCGCAAAGCGATCCCAAGACATTGGAATTGCTCGAGAAGACTAAACTGGATCATCGTCACTCCGCGGGAAACGATCCAACCGGATTACCGAGGCGACCTGCGTGGGCGTTTCCGCCAACCCGGCCAACCGCAATCCATGGGCGTAATGAGCTAGATCCTCCTCCCTGGTCAGCGGAGAACGCACAACCGCATCCCGCACGCAGAACCCCGGCTCCAAAGCCAGCAGCCGCGCCCGCATGTCCCTGGCTTCAGCCTGGTGCCCCATATGCCCCAGCACCGACAAATACCCCTTGCAAGTGGACGAGAAATTCGAATTCAGGACCAACGCCCGATTGCCGAGCTCGACCGCATACTCGTACGAGCGAAGCATCAGGCAGGGCATCATGGCTGCCATATCGAAGAAGAATCCATGCGGATCAAATGGCGACAATCTGCGCGCCTGCAGGATCCTCGCAAGCGCCTCCTCATGCCGCCCCAGATAGGAAAGCGACAGGCCGGAGAAACACCAGGCGAGGGCAAGATGCGGATTGACCTCCAGTGCCCGCTCATGCAGCTCCAATGCTTCCCGAGGCCGTCGCGCCAGGAAGCCGCTCACATGCCCGGCAATGGTCAGCGCCCGTGCATCCGTGGGGTCGAGCGTCACGGCGCGCTCCGCCAACTCGCTGCCACGCTGCGCCGCCGCCGCCGGATCCTCCGCCCAACCCTGCCCGTTCAGCAACAGATGCCAATATGCGTACCAGGCATGGGCCGTTGCGTGGCCCGGATCCAGGGCGATCGCAGCGGCCAGCAGTTCCCCGGCATCGTGGAACCCTTTGAGTTCCAGGCGGTAGATCGCCGGAATTGCACGCAGCAGCAGGTCATGCGTGCTGCCACCTTCCGCCGGCCGCGCGCGGGCCTTTTCCCCCTCGTGCACCAGCAACTCGGGGTCGAGCTGGGCTACGGTCTCCGCCGCAATCGTCTCCTGCAAGGTCAGGGTGTCGGTCTCATGACGATCGAACCGTCTAGCCCAGATCACTTCATCGCCGGCGCGAAGATCCAACAGCCGGGTCATGACGCGTACCCGCCCGCCGCCGCGCTGCACGGTCCCCTCCAGCAACAGATCCAGGTCCAGCGACCGCCACGATGTGTCCCCGTTTACATGCGCCAAGGCTTTCTGTTGAGCTGCGACGCCCACGGAACTCGGCGCAACGCAGGACAGCCAGCTGAGCCGCGACAGCGCATAGGTGATCTCCGCCGCCAGACCCAAAGACAATTCGTCGGTTTGCGAGGCGCCCAATGTCCGTAGCGGCATCACGCCGATCCGCAATGGATGACGCCCCGCCACTACCCGCGACGATGGTGCATCCGGTGCCCTGGCTTGCCCACCGTCTGCTCCAGGGCCGATCGATGTTGGACCGGATGCGGGGCCCCGGCCGCGGATGCTCGACAGCAGGGCCGCTGTCTCTTCCGACGGAGTGAGCTGCGCCACCGCGGCCAGCGCATCGGCGCATCGCTCGAACGCGTTCACCGCAGCAGCGCGGTCGCCTCTTGCCACATGCGCCCGGATCAACGCACGCCACGCGCCCTCATGCGCACGGTCGATCGCAATGAGCCGTTCGGCCGCTCCCACCAGAGCCGCCACCCCGGCATCGGTCGGATCGTCCGCCGCCTCCTGGCAGATGGCCAGCCACTCCTCGGCCCGGCTGCGCGCCAATCCGGATATCCGCTCGATCTGCGCCGCACGCCAGCGGTCGAACGCCGGATCGATCCCCACCAGATCCTCCACCAGTCCCGGGCGGAACAATTCCAGCAATTCGGGCCGCACCACTCCGGCCCCCGTCAGCGCTTGAGCATCCACCCAGAGCAATTCGTTCAAGATCTTGCTGCCAGTCGGGTTGCCCAGGGACAGATGCGTGCGTTCCACCAGAAAGAGCGCGGGATCGATCCTGCCCAGCAGGTCGCTCAACTCGTGCACGGCCTGCCGCAGCGACGCGCGCGCCTGGTCCCGTTCACGCCGGCTCCACAACAATTCGGTGAGCGAATCCCGCAATACCGGTCTACCGGCATTCATCGCCAGCACTGCGAGCACGCCGCGCGTCTTGCGGCCCTTGGGCAGCAAACTCGCCCCATCCGCCCCACGCACTTCCATTGTCGAAAACAGCCTGACCCGCAGGAGCGGATGCACCATTGCCAGGCTGGACTTGACTCGGTCTCTTTCTATGTGAGGCAACGTATGATTACCGAAACTTCCCCAGCCAGGTGCCGACGCCCAGACGCAACCCATAGGTGAAATATCGTGCTCACATTATCGTGAGTTTAACGAACCGGCAACAATCATTATCAGTCTGAAACTAGGAAAATTGTCTTGACGCGCCATTGGGCTCAGCCTAGCGTCCCGGCGTCAGCAGGCGTACTGCGCCCGTAGGTTTTCCCCCCAAATCCGTTTTTCGCGTTCTCGCCGTCGGATGTTTGCATCCGGCACCACGGGCGCGCGACCGCGTGCTCGGGGGTGAAGCAGCGGTTCGGATCATCCACTCACCCGTTGACATCCTCCACATCGGTCGGAAGGACCCTATATGACCCAGCTCCCCTGGAACGCCCCCCTACCCAAACCCGCCCAGCCGGAAACCTCCATCGCGGATAGCGGCAGTATCCGCGTCGGGGGCGGCTTCCGGCTCCCGGCGGCGGAAATCGCCGATAACGCCCGCATCCGCGTCGGCGGCGGCTTCCGCCTGCCCAACGCCTAGCCCAACACCAGCCTGATTGGAATTGCGCTGCGATCCCAAGATCCTGGAATCGCTCGCAAACCTCCATTGGAGCGCTGTCACGCTGGAAGATTCTCCAGTAACCAAAGGCCAGGGAAGTGGATAGCTCCCCTGGCCTTTTCACTGCCTGTCCAACCCGGCCCCAACCAGGAAAACCGGTCATGCCGCAGCCTTCCCCCGTCGAAGCCGCCAGGGCGCCGATCGTCCATTTCCACCGGCTCATCGAACAGGCCCGGGCGCCGATGCGCGCTGACCGCTCCGCTGCCGGAACGCTACCCACGCGCGCCACGCGCTACTGCGAAGCCGCGACATCCGCCGCCGCCTTCGGATGGTGGGTATTCCCACCGACCGACCTGACGCTGCTATGGGACGGTGACACGGTCTTCTGGCGCTACAGGGATGACTGGCTGGCCCTTACCGCCGCCCAGTTTCCGGGTTTTTCCTCGGCCTTCGACGCTGCGGCGCCGGCCGATCTCGCCGGTTGTGCCCCTCCTTTCCTCACCGTTCTGCCGGAGCCAGGCACCCTGCAGATCTGGAGCGGTCTGATCGCCCGCACCGCGCCGGATTGGAGTTCTGCTGATCCGCCCGCCCGCTAACCTGGCCCTGTCCGGCGGCTATGCCCTCTATGAAGGCATCGTCGAGTCCGACCGATGGTTCGGCCCGCTGTTCACCAATCTGCGCTTCACCCGTAGCCACACCCCGATCCACCTGGCAGCGGATTTCCCGCTCGCCCAGGTCCAACCCATCCCTCGCCACGCATACGGCGATGAAACACTTGCCTCCACGGGGCTCGCGCCCGACCTCGCCGCGCTCACGTCGGCGGATTGGGACGCCTACCGGGCCAGCGTCGCGGAGCCCAATTCCCGTCCCGACCGCGCCTTCGGCGCCTACGCCACCCAGGCACGCAAGCGCCGCCGATGCCCGGTCGGCCAGAAGAACGCCTGACCGCAGCCCGCGATCAGGCTCCCAATGGCGTCATCAACCCGGCATCAGGCTCAGGCACCGTCCCTTCCGACCCGCCGAGAACAGGAATTCAACGAGTTCTCCGATCGCCGGCAGGCGCTGGGACACGACAACCCCCGTCAGATGGAAGATTTCCTCCACGGCCTGCGCCGCACCCAGCAGGCTCGGGTCGTCGCCGGTCACCACAAGCACGGGAAGCGTCCGGTCGTGCTTGGCCACGATCTTCATCACGTGGCAGCCATCCTGACCCGGGCTATCCAGCTCACAGAAAACCGCCATCGGCCGCCGCAACTTCAACAGCGACGCCAGGTCGCGATGGCTGTTCACCTGCTCGAGCTTGACCCCCAGGAATTCGCAGATCGTCTCCAGACCCGGCGAGAATCGGGTCTGGTCCTCTACCGCCAGTACCAGCGGTTCCCGCCGCTGGGCACCGATCGTCTCGATCTTGCCCCGCCGACCGCTGCCGGAGCGCCTGTTCGCCGGTGCCGGCGATGCGGGTTCGGCGTCGTCCCAGAAATTCACATCAGTCCAGTTCGGATCGTTGTTGATTACGTGTCCCATACCACTCCCCGACGATGAAAAGCCCTGACCGGCCGGACCCCTCTCGGGTTCGCCGGACACACACAGTGTCAGGCGCGGTTAATTATTATTAAAGATTTCAACCCATGGTTACATCGTTAATTGCCGGAAATTTTCCGTGAAAGACCGTTAATTGTTACCCTCTCATTAATTTCACCGCCCATCGGCACCGCCCGGAGACCAGATCCCCTTCGATACGATCCGCCTCATCCGCTTTGTGGACAACTCGGGCCCGCAGCGTGATGGTCAGCGTCTGCTTGTCACCGCCAACGCGCTCCAACGTCCCCTCGAGCGTGTCATCAGGACCGACCTTGCCGCGAATGGCCACGGTGTTCTGAAACGGCGCGAAACCGAAGCTCCCCTGGCCGATATTCATCAATCCCGTCGTCGCGCTGCCGCATCCAGCCCCTTCCGGCGATACGGGGCCGGCCCAGCGACCCTCCAGGCCGCCGATTCCCACCACCCGCCCGGACTGCAGGATCGCTGCCGGATCGCCCCCTGCGCAGCCGGCCAGCAAAAGAAGAAGGCCGATCCGAACGCCATAAGAAAAAAAGCCGACAAGAGGAAATTTTGCCTTGCCCAGATGCCCCAGGAAATCGTATAAATTCATCCATGATGCAGACACGCGCGCTACACCGCGTACCGCTGCAGTCACACAGACCTCTGTCACCATGCAAAACCCCACGCCACTCGACATTCTGCTGTCCATCATGCGGCAGAAATGGTCTGAGGGCGATCATGGCGGCGCCATGGCGATCGCCAAGATCGCCGCCCCCTACGTCCATCCCCGCCGGACTGCCGCCGCCGGTCCCGCCGACCCCCGAACGGAACTGCATCGTCTGACGGATGAAGAGCTCGAAACCAGACTGGCGGCGGCTCACCCAGGAGCAGACGACCCGCCAGACGATCCGCACCAGCCTGACTGACTGGGCCAGGCTGGCGCTGGCCCCTCTGGGCCAGTCCCCTGCGGCGCACCACCATCTGCTGATTTCCGAGTTGGAACGGGTGGCAACCGGCGCCACCGACCGCCTCATGCTTCTGCTGCCGCCCGGCAGCGCAAAATCCACCTACGCCTCGGTGCTCTTCCCCGCCTGGTGGTTCACCCAGCACCCCAAAAGCTCGATCATCGCGGCGTCCCACACCGCGGACCTCGCCCACCACTTCGGTCGTCAGGTCCGCGATGTCGTCGCCGCGCAAGGCGAACGGCTTGGCTACAGCCTGGCCCCGCACAGCCGGGCGGCCGGACGATGGCGCACCTCCGCCGGGGGAGATTATTTTGCCGCCGGCATTCGCGGACCGGTTACCGGTCGCCGGGCGGACCTCGCCATCCTCGACGATCCGATCAAATCCCATGCGGAGGCTGACAGTGCCCATTACCGCGATCTCGTCTGGAACTGGTACCGTGCGGACCTGATCACCCGCCTCAAACCGGGCGGCCGCATCGTGCTGATCATGACCCGCTGGCATGAAGACGACCTAGGCGGCCGGCTGCTGGCCCATCAGCAAGGTCAATGGCGTGTGCTTCGCCTCCCGGCCCTGGCCGAGCCGGACGATCCGCTGGGCCGCCCCGATGGCGCGCCCCTCTGGCCCGAATGGGAAAGCGCCGACGCCCTCCAGCGCAAGCGCCTCACCGTCGGTCACCGGGTCTGGTCGGCCATGTACCAGCAGACCCCGCGTCCCGCCCACGGCACATTGTTCGCCGTGCGATCACTCGAGATCCTCGACACGCCCCCGCCACCCGGTCGTGCGGTCCGCGCCTGGGATCTCGCCGCCACGCCCAGGCGGTCCGACAACGACCCGGACTGGACCGCCGGCATCAGGTTGCACTGCAGCGATGATCATCACTTCACGATCACCGACGTCGTCCGCCTGCAGGGCAGCCCCCATCAGGTCGAGGAAGCCATCCTGCACACCGCCAAGCTCGACGGAAGGTCGGTGACCATCTCTCTGCCGAAGGATCCCGGTTCGGCCGGCGGCTTCGTCGCCAGCTACCTCGTCAGCCAACTCGCCGGCTACAATGTCATCGTCACCTCCGAGACAGGCTCGAAGACGTCCCGCGCCACGCCCGTTGCCGCCCAGATCGAGGCCGGCAATGTCTCCATCCTTCGCGCCGCCTGGAACCATGCCTTCATCGAGGAACTCCGCGACTTCCCGCATGGCGTCAAGGACGACCAGGTCGATGCCCTGTCCCGTGCCTTCGCCGCACTGATCGAGCAGGGCGCCCCGGCCCGGCGGATGACCGTGCCCTTCCTCGCCCGTTAGGACCCGCATGTTCGAAACCATCTGCGACCTGATCCCGCAGGATCGGGACTACCCCCCGCGCACTCGCGCGCTGGACATCCTGAAGCGCGTGCTGGACGGCACCTTCTACGACGTGCTGCCCTACCAGTTTCATGAGGAACGGGGCGCCGGCGGCGAATACATCCCGCTGCGCAACCGCCGTCCATCGGTGCGTTACGCCCTGTCCCGCATCGTCGTCGAAGACAGCGTCGCCCTGCTGTTCAGCGAGGGGCATTTTCCGACGATCGACTGCGCCGACCGGATGATCCGCGCCGCCCTGGCAGACATCGCCAAGGAGACCCGCCTCAACCAGATCATGACCGAGGCCGCTATTCGCGGATCGGTAGGCTCGGTCGCGATCCTGCTGCGCGTGTTGCGCGGCCGCATCTTCTTCGACGTCCTCGACACCACCTGGCTGACCCCGGTCTGGGACCCCGAGGCACCGGACGCGCTGAAGACGGTCACCGAACGCTACAAGGTCGCCGGGCATTTCCTGGCCGCCACCGGCTACGATATCGCCGATCCCGGCCTCGACTACTGGTTCTCCCGCAGCTGGGACAGCAGCGGCGAGACCTGGTACCTGCCGCAACCCGTCGGCAGCAGCGAGCCACCGGAAATCGACCCCGAAAGAAGCGTCCGCCACGGGCTCGGCTTTGTTCCCATCGCCTGGATCCGCAATCTCCCCGGCCTGTCCGCCACCGGCGACGCCAATGACGGCGCTTGCACTTTTCGCAGCGCCATCGAGACGCAGATCGAAATCGACTACCAGCTCAGCCAGGCCGGCCGGGGATTGAAATACAGCTCGGACCCCACGTTGCTGATCAAGGAACCCGCCGCCGCCGATACCGAGATCGTCAAAGGCGCGGGCAACGCGCTGGTCGTCAGCGAAAAAGGCGATGCGAAACTGCTGGAAATCGGCGGCACGGCTTCCGCCGCGGTAATCGACTATGTCCGCACCTTGCGCGAATTCGCGCTCGAAAGCGTGCACGGCAACCGGGCCAGCGCCGATCGCCTCACGGCAGCCCAATCCGGGCGCGCGCTGGAGCTGATGAACCAGGGGCTGATCTGGCTCGCCGACAATCTCCGTGTCAGCTACGGCGAAGGCGCCCTGCTGCAGCTCGCCCGCATGGTCTTGCATGCCTCCAACACCTATCGGCTGAAGGTTTTCGGCATGGAGATCCCGGCGCTCGACCCGGCGGCGCGTCTGACCCTGAAATGGCCCCGCTGGTATCCCCCCACCTCCGAGGACCGCCAGCGGGACGCCCAGACCCTCGCCACCCTCGCTGCCTCCGGCCAGATCTCCCGCCAGACCGCCGTGCAATCCATCGCCGACACCTACGACATCGAGGACGTGCCGGCCGAGCTCGCGCGAATTGCAGCATCCCGTAAACCGCTCAGGAAGGCCTGATGACCATTCCAGAACAGCCGCAAGACGCTCCTGACCCGCTCGCTGAGCTGCGCGCCCGTGCCGACGCCCTGGAACATCAACTTGCCGCCACCCGGGCCGAGACCGAAGCACGGCTGGTGCGCGCGGAACTTAAGGCAGAAGCCATCCGCGCCGGCATCGTCGATCTCGACGGCCTCAAGCTGATCGATCTGTCGGGCATGAAACTATCCAGATCCGGCGAGCTTGAAGATGCCGGAAACATCCTGTCCAGGCTGCGACAGGCCAAACCGTGGCTCTTCGGCGCCGCATCCTCCTCCTCGCCCGCTACCCCGCCGCCGGCCCAACCGCCGCGCAAGAAGCTGGCGACCGAAATGACTGACGCCGAATACCGGGCCGCCCGTGCGGAACTCATCAAACGCCGAACCTGATCCATCCATACCTAAGTCAGAGGAATATCCCGCATGGGCATCCAGAACTTTCCCGCCGCGCTGCAGCCGATCATCCAGCAGGGCTTCCTGGAACGTGAATTCCAGCAGGCGCTGCAATCCCGTCTCGGCTATCGCGCGGTCGCCGACCGGGAAGACATTGCAGTCGGCATCGGTGAAACCCTCACCAAGACCCGCGCCGGCCTCAAGCCGAGCGTCACCACCCCGCTTCCGCCAGCCACCAACACGAACCTCGACAATGGCCTAACGCCCACCACCTGGGGCGTCGAGCAGTACACCCTGACCATCAACCATTACGCCGCGACCACCGATCTAAATATGGTCACCGCCCGGGTCGGCATCGCCAGCCAGTTCCTGCAGAATGCCTTCATCAACGGCGAGCAGGCGGCGCGATCGCTGGACGAACTTGCACGCAACGCTCTGTTCGCCTCCTATTTCGGCGGCAACACCCGCGTGCGCACCACGCTCGGCGTGGCCGGCCCGACGATCAATGTCGATGACGTCCGCGGCTTCCAGTACGTCTTCGTCAACGGCGTCCAGACCCCGGTCAGCGCGACGGCTCCGCTCACCGTCACCATCGGCGTCGATGCGTATACGCTGACCGGAACCACGGTCGATGCCACCAACGTCTCCACCACCCCTGGCGGCCTGTCCGGCACGCTGACCTTGTCCACCACGGTCAGCGTCGCGGACGGCACCGCCGGCGTCGCCGTCACCGCGGCCAATGCCTCCGTCATCGTGCGCCCCTCCAGCCGATCCAACACGGCCAACCTGGTCGCTGGCGATACGCTGACAATGTCCAACCTGCTGGATGCCGTCGCCAAGCTTCGCCTGAACGCCGTGCCGGAGATCGACGGCGTCTACAACTGCTATCTCGATCCGGTCTCCGCCCGCCAGTTGTTTGCCGACAACGATTTCCGTCAGCTCTTCCAGGGTGCGACATCCGCGAACCAGGTGTTCCGCCAGGGCATGGTGAACGACTTCCTCGGCCTGCGCTTCATCCCCACCACCGAAGCCTATGTCCAGCCGCATCCTTCCATCGCCGGCCTGATGGTCCGCCGGCCCATCGTTTGCGGCCAGGGCGCCCTGATCGAAGGCGATTTCGCCGGCATGGCGGCCGACGATGTCGCGCCGACCGACAGCATTGTCTCGCTCGTGGACGGCGTGGCGATGGTAACGCGTGAGCCGATCGACCGCCTGCAGCAGATCATCGCCCAGTCCTGGTATTGGATCGGCGGCTTCTGCACCCCGTCCGATACAACCACCAATCCGACCACCATCCCCACCGCGACCAACGCCGCCTTCAAGCGCGCAGTGATGGTCGAGCATGTCGGATAACAGCCCTGACCGGATGACAGCCCGAGACTGACCGCAAGGACGGCGGCGCGCCAATGCGTCGCCGTCCCTCCCGTGTGCCCCCGAAAGCGTACCCAAGGATCCGTCCGCCGATGTCTCTCACCGATGCCGAAAAGACCGACGCGCGCCGGTTCTGCGGTTACCCCGCCTATGGCGCGGGTACCGCGGGGTTTCAGAACTGGCGCTTCTACCAGGCCTACGGCCTGCTGGAATTCCGCCTGGACAACCTCGCCAATGCCGAGCTCGCCGTGTTGCGGCGCTATCTCGAAACATTGTGCGGCCTGGAAGTGGCCGTTCCGCGCGCGGCCGAGAATCTCGACACAGACCAGGCGGCGATCTGGACCCGCAATCGTAGCGAGGCCCAGGATCGCGCCGCCCTGTTCGACGATTGGCGTCGTCGCCTCTGCGGCTTTCTCGGAATCCCTGCCGGCCCCGCCCTTGCCTCCGGCGGCTCCCTGACATTGGTCGTGTGATGGATCGGACCCATCTGCAGGATCGCATCAGCTGGGGCTTGAACATCACGGCCCGCCATGTCGGCCGCAGCATCGATGCTTACCGTCCAAAGGGCCCGGCCGACCCGCTCTCGCCCACCAACCGCTTCCTGCGTCTGCACGCCGCGTTCAGTGCACCGGATGGAAAATTCCTGCGCCCCGGCGCCTACGGAAATCCCCTCTGGCACGGCGTGTTCGACAGTGCCTACACCCAACCAGGCGACTTCCTCGTGCAGGAAGGCGATATCTGGTTCATCGCTGCCCAGCAGGCGCTGTTGCCCGTGCTTTGCGTGCAGACGAACCGCATGGTCAGCTTCGTCCGCCCCGCCGCCCCCGGCGCGACCGGCCTGAACGCCTATGGCGGCGTCTCCCTGGAAACCGCAACAACGCTGATTCGCAACTACCCGGCCAGCATTCTCGGCGCCTCCGGCGCCGGGCAACCGGCCGCCAGCCTGCCAAGCGATGGTTCCATCGGCTACTGGATGGTGCTGCTCCCAGCCGTGACCGATAGGAACGGCTCGCCGGTGGTCCTGCGGCCGGCGGATCTCATGACCGATGATCTAGGCAGAACGGCGGTTATCGCCGGCGCGGAACTGACGGATCTCGGTTGGCGTCTCACCGCAAAGCAGGCAACCACCTGATGGCCGATCAATCGGATGTAGAGATCGCGTTGGCCGCGCTCGCCGCCGCCGCGCTTTATCCGGACGGTCCGCAGGCGGCAAGCCTGCCCGGCCCCGCCTGTCGCGTCTATCGCGGCTGGCCCAACCCCGCCGCGCTCGATGCCGATCTGGCGATGGGCCGTATCAATGTCACGATCTTCGCCGGCGACGCAGCCCCCCGCCCGACCACGCGCTTCGCCGAGGAATGGCTGTCCGCGCCGGTCACGCCGAGCCTGCAGGCATCGGTGTCGGCCACAAAGGTCACCTTCGCCGGCAGCGCCGATCCGGGTCAACTGGCCGGCATCCTCGTGGACGGCCAAACCTATGTCTATCGAACCCAGCCCAAGGATACGCCCGCTCTGGTCGCGGCGACGATCGCCTCGCTCGTCCGGGTCGATCGCATCGTCCATCTCAGCGGGGCTTCGCTCGACATTCCCGGTGCGCACGACCTTCTCGCCCGCGTCGTCGCCGACCGTTCGGCCCTCAAGGAAATCCGCCGTCAGCGCCTGACGATACGCATCACCTGCTGGTGTCCAAGTCCGGCAACACGCGACGCGACCGCCGCGGCCATAGACACTGCATTCGCGGCGATTCAGTTCCTGACCCTTGCCGATAGCTCCCAGGCCAGGCTCACTTTTGCCGGCGGGGCGGTGCTGGACCAGTCGCAGGATGCCTCGCTGTATCGCCGCGATCTTCTCTATGCCGTCGAATACGCCACCACGATCACTCAGTCTCAGCCCGCCATGTTGTTCGGTGCCCTGGGCCTGAACGCCCTGCAAATCACCGCATAATCCCGGAGTTTCCATGAACCTCCATTTGGTCGTGGTGAGGCCCTTTGCCGGCCTCACCCGCGGCGAGTCCATCACCGACGCAGCCCGGATCGAGCAGATCCTCAACAGCGAGCACGCCGACAAAGTCGTCAAGGTCTGCTCGCGCGAGCCTGAAAAGGAGTCCTGATCCCCATGCCGATCGTCCAGCAGGGCAGCATCAACACCACCGCCTTGGTGGTGCCTGACCTCTACGTCCAGATCGTTCCGCCGCAGAACCTTGTGCTGAACGGGGTGCCGACCAACGTCATCGGCGCGGTCGGTACCGCCCCCTGGGGGCCGACCAACCAACCCGTCATCGTCGCGACCATGGCCGATTACGCGCGCATCTTCGGTCCGGTCGTTGCGCGCAAATTCGATCTGGGAACGCAGATCGCAACCGCCGTGCAGCAGGGCGCACAGAATTTCCGTTGCGTGCGTGTCACCGATGGGACCGACACCGCCGCTTCGGTGCTGGTTCCGTCGACCACCGCCAGCTTTACCGCGCTCTATTCCGGCAGCCTCGGGAACCAGGTTTCCCTGACGCTCAGCCCCGCATCGCGTGCAGGCGCCTGGCGCCTCACCGTCGCACTTCCAGGCATCGCGCCGGAGGTGTTCGACAATATCAGCGGCACCGGTGCCGCGTTCTGGGCCGCGCTCGCCGCCGCGGTGAACCAGGGCCAGGGCCAGGGCCCGCAGCGCGGCCCATCCCAGCTCGTCACCGTCAATCCCGGCGGTGCCACCGCCGCGCCGGCGGCCTTCGCGCTTGCCCTCGGTGCCGGCAGTGCCGGCACCGACGGCGCGACCGGCGTCACGACCGCCACCCTCGTGGGGGCGGATGTCGCGCCGCGCCGTGGCATGTATGCGTTACGCGGTCAGGGCTGCTCGATCGGCATGCTCGCCGATGCCGATGATTCCACCCAGTGGACCGTCCAGGCTGCGTTCGGCCTGCAGGAAGGCGTCTACATGATCCTCACCGGCCCTGCCGGCGATACGATCAGCAATGCCGTCACGGTCAAGCAATCAGTCGGCCTTGACAGCTACGCCGCCAAATTGATGTTCGGCGACTGGCTCTGGTGGTCCGACCAGGTGAACAACATCGTCCGCCTCGTCTCGCCCCAGGGCTTCACGGCCGGCCGCTTGGCCAATCTGTCCCCCGAACAGTCCAGCCTGAACAAGAACCTCTACGGCGTCATCGGCAGCCAGAAGGCCGGCACCCCCGGCTCCGGCCAAAACACATCGTATTCCTCGGCCGAGCTCGCGGTTCTGCTTGGTGCGGGCATCGACGTCATCGCCAATCCGCAGCCCGCCGGCACGTTCTGGGGCGTGCGTGGTGGGCATAATTCCTCGACCAATACCGCCACCAACGGTGACAACTACACGCGCCTGACCAACCACATCGCCGCCACGCTGGCGGCCGGCATGGGTCTGTATGTCGGTCAGGTCATCAATGCCGGGCTGTTCCGCCGTATCCGCGCGACGCAACTCAGCTTCCTGCAGGCCATGCTCGGCCAGGGCCTGCTTGGGAGCACCGATGGCAGCCTGCCCTTCAGCGTTGTCTGCGACCTCTCCAACAATCCCGCCAGCCGCACCGGTCTCGGCTACGTCCAGTCGGATGCACAGGTCCAGTACCAGGCGATCAACGAGAAGTTCATCGTGAACATGGAAGGTGGCCAGACCGTGCAGGTCTCCCGCCAGACGCTTCCCGCTGGCCAGCCGGCGTAAAGCAAGCCACAAGGGGATCATCGAATGGCAACCAACAACTTCTCCATAGGCCGCGACACCCAGCTCGTCCTCATGGGCCCCGCCGGCCGGGTCGACCTCACCCACGTCACCGGCTTCGAGGCCAGCCAGATCACCCTGCCGGTCCGTGTCGACCGGTTGGACGGCATCCAGATGTCGGCGGAGCTGCCAAAGGGCTGGCAAGGCAGCTTCGAGATCGAGCGCGGCAACTCGGCGGTCGACGACTTCATCGCCGCGGCAGAACAGTCCTATTTCAACGGAAATCGCGTAAATTACGGCGCGCTCTACCAATACGTCACCGAACCGGACGGTTCCGTCTCCACCTATCAGTATGACAGCGTCACGTTCAAGCTGCTCAGTGCCGGTCAGTGGAAGGGCGATGCCTCGGTGAAGCAGAAGCTCCAGTTCTTCGCCGCACGCCGCAAGAGAGTTTGATGACACCGTCGCAAACCATCGCCACCCAGCCGGAAACCATCGTCATGGACGGCCAGGGCCGCCAGCTCAATCTTCGCCGTCTCACCGCGCTCGACCGGCTGCGGCTCTTCAAGGCGGCCGGCCCGGTGCTTTCCCAGAACGACCGCTGGCTCGGCATGGCCATGCTCGCCGTCTCCGTCGCTGCCATCGACGATATCCCCATTCCCCAGCCAGGCAACGAACAGCAGATCGAGGCACTCGTCCATCGCCTCGGCGACGCGGGCATAGCCGCCGTCGCCGCCACGCTCGATCCGGCGCCCGCCCCGCATAGCGCCGAAGCCCTGGCCAACGCGGGAAACTGAGCCGGCACCCCGACCTGATCGACTGCCTGTATCTGGTCAGGAACGGGGTGCCGTTCGACGTTGCCTTCTCGCTTCCCGAGGACGAGCGCCTGGCCTTCGTCGTCGCCATCGGGACGCTCGATGGCCGGGAATTCGACTGGTCCAGTCTTACCTGGAAGGACAAGGCATGATCAGAATATCCGGCCTGCGCGCCTTGTCCGATCGTCTCGGCCACCTGGACATCACCGAAATCCAACAGGCGGCACTCGAACACGCCGCCCAAATGCTTCAGGACGCCGTACAAGAAGCGCTATCCACCCCGCCCGGCAGAGACCACGACGCCCCCTGGCGACGCACCGGATCCTTGCAGGCTTCCATCGATCACCGATCCGACACGGATATGGCCGTGATCGGATCAGACGACCCGGTAGCGATCGACCAGGAACTCGGCACCCGCGATATCCCGCCACGTCCCTTCCTGTCGACCACGGCGGCCGCACAGGCGAACGATGTCGCCCACCGTATCGCCGAGGCCGTCGCCACCGCCCTCCGCGATACCACTCAGGGAACAATGCCATGATCGAGGCCTTTGAGATCGGCATCACCCTCGCACTGGACAACGGCGTCTCCGCCGGCATCGCGGCTATACGGCAGGATCTGGACGCGCTTGATCGCGCCGCAGCCAGTTCCGCCGCTGGCCTGCTCGGCCTGAGCCGCCTTTCCGCCGGTCTTGCCACCATCACCCGGTCCTATCCGCCCCTCCCGACACCCTCCCCCCTCTCGGTGCAGGAGCCCGCGCAGGCCACAGCTGATCCCGCCGTCCGTCCGCCCGCTCCCGCCGCAATCGCGCTGGCACCACAGCCCGCACCTGCCCCCGTCGCTCTTCGGGAGCCGGAGTCGTGTGAGGCACTTCCGCCGCTGCCTCCGCCCACCCCACCCCAGCCAACGCCGATCCAGTTCGATGTGCCGGCCGCACACTCCCCGCCACCTCCGATCCAGATTCTTGCACCGACCGTGCAATCCGCCCTACCACCGATCCTGAGTATTGCCCCTGCCGAGCAGCCCGCGCCGCCGCCACCTGTAGTCCCTGCCGCACCGCCGCAGCCGGCCAAACCGGATGACGCACCGGCCATCCTTCGCCCGATCGCCGCGGCCAATTGGCCCGATCCGGTAACCGTTGCACCAGTCCCCGTCCGGGTTCCGGATATCGATCCGCCCCGCCCCCAGCCCATCATCGCCCCGCCATCGACAGCCCCATCCGCCGGCGAATCGCCCCGTCCAACAACCATTGCACCCCCCGCCGCGCCATGGGCCGCCTCGCCTCCGCCTGCCCAACGGCCTACCTCGCCCGCCGATTTCCAATTCGCTCCCAGGCCCGCCCGGCCGGTTGCGCCATCGCCGCGTACGGCCATGCCGAACCAATCGGAACGACCGCCGCCACCCATGCCCCCCCCAGCACCATCGCCGCCCGCACGACATCCCTCCCCGGGCGCTCCACACGGCGAGATCATCCTCGACGGAGCCCGCCTCGGCCGCTGGATGTCCGACCGGCTCGCCCGTGCGGCCGATCGTCCGCAATCCGGCGTCACCAGCTTCGATCCCCGTATCAGCGCCAACTATGCGGGTGCACCTAACGGCTCCTGAGCAACGGATCATCGTCAATGGAAGACATCCATCTGCCCTTCAAGCTTCGCTGGGCCGGCGAACCGACACCGGACCTGCAAGGCTTCTCCGAACCTCTCGCAATCCCATTCTGGCTCCGGCCCATTGCCGAACCGCAGGACGCCGAAACCGCCGGCAGCGACGGCAAATAGCCGGCTTCCACTCGAATGGACGGGACGCCTTTCCCCGAACGCACCAACGCGCATCGGATCATGCTTTCATGTCTGACATCGTCCTACTCCTGGGTCCTCTCGTGTTCCAGGACTTCGAGATCCCCGCTGGCATCACCTTCGGCGGCACCCAGCGTCTCGCCGTGCACCGCCTGCCTGGCGGGACGCGCGTGATCGACGCTCTTGGCCGTGACGACGCCGCTCTCACCTTCGCCGGCATTTTCACGGGCTCGGACGCCACGCTGCGCGCCCGCGCTGTCGACGAACTCCGCTCGGCGGGCCTGCCATTGCCGCTGACCTGGGACGTATTCTTCTACAGTGTGGTCATCGACAGCTTCCAGGCCGACTATCGCAACAGCAACTGGATCCCTTACCGGATCAGTTGCACCGTCATCCGCGACGAAGCCGCCGCCCTAATCGAAGCCGCGGCCTCTCTCGCCACATCTGCCCTCGCTGATGTCAGTACCGCCCTTGCGTCGGCCGCAACCGCCGGGATTGACCTTTCCGCTACTCAGCCGGCGATCCTTACTTCGGGAGCCACCACAAGCGGCACGGCCGCATTCGCCTCAGCCCAATCGAGCCTCGTCACCGCCCAATCCGCGCTCGGTGATGGCCTCGCCGCGTCCGAGGCATCGCTCTCCAGCGTGAATTTTGCCGGCGCATCCACCGCCAATGCCGGCATCGCCGGGCTATCCCAGGCCACCGATGCCGCAGGCCAGCTCGGCCAGATCACCCAGGCCCGTGCCTATCTGGGACGCGCAGCCGTCAACCTGGCCAATGCGAGCACATGAACCATGAGACAAGTGACGGTCGCAGGCGGCGACCTGTTCCGCATCGCGGCGGAGCAACTCGGCGACGCCACGCAGTGGATCCGGATCGCCCAGCTGAACGGACTATCGGATCCTATGCTCACCGGTGTTACCACTTTGCGCATCCCCGACACCGACCTCAATGCGGGAGGCGGCGTTGCTGCCCAATAACGCCCTCATCCCATGGCGCTCGCCCCGCATGCGCATCTTAGCAAATGGCGCCCCTCTACCCGATGTCATCAGTGCCGAGGTCTTCGCCAACAATCATTACGCCGCCGACCGCTTCTCTGTGGCCATTGCGCTTGGTCCCTCTCCCTGGGCAACTGCCGCATCCTGGGCCGCTGAGCCGGACGTCCTGCTCGACATCCAGTTCAGCCTGGATGCCGGCGCCAGCTTCAAGAGCGTTATGACCGGCGCGGTAGATTCTATATCCATCGACCCCATCATCGGCCAACTCCGTCTCGAAGGTCGTGACCTCACCGCGCCATTGATCGAAACCCGCACCCAGGAAACATTCGCCAATCGCACGGCAAGCGAGGTTGCCGAAATCCTCGCCGGCCGCCATGGCCTGACACCTGTGGTCACCCGCACCACCTCGCCCGTCGGCCGTTATTACCAGAACGAGCATGACCGCATCACGCTCGGTCTGTTCAGCCGCGCCACCACCGAATGGGATCTCCTCGTCTTCCTTGCCCAGCAAGAAGGCTTCGATGTCTTCGTCAGCGGCACCGAATTGCATTTCCAACCCGCGGATCCGACACCAGACATTGTCCAGCTAATCCGCCCCGAGGACCTGATCACGATCCACCTGGAACGCTCCCTCACTTTGGCCCGGGACATCGAGGTCACCGTGAAGAGTTGGAACTCCCGTAATCAAAAAGCCTTCACCCAGACCGCCCGCGCCACCAGGCGCACAAGTGGCGGATCGCAGCCAGGTCAGGCTCGCTCCGGACCTCCGCAGCGCTACGTATTCGTCCGCCCCAACCTGTCCCCGGAGGATGCATTGAAGTTGGCACAGCAAAAGCTCGCCGAACTGACCCGGCATGAGCGGGTGATTCAGCTGAACATGCCCGGGGAACTGACGCTGTCGCCCCGTTCGCTGCTGACGCTGGCAGGCACGGGGTCCGCCTTCGACCAAACCTATTTCGTCGACACCATCGAGCGAGTCATCAATTTCGACAGCGGCTTCACCCAGCATATCCGCGCCAAGAACAGCAGTCCGCGGTCTCAGTCCACGACGCCCGCGGATGTCGTCTTGTCGGTAACGGGATAAGCGAGTGGACCGGTTCCTGAATGCCCTGAAAAGCCAGGCTGGGGCACTCGATCAGGGCATGGCGCAGCCACGCTTCGCCACTGTCACCTCGGTCGACCCCGACACCGCCACCGCCCGCGTCCTGCTGCAGCCCGAAGCGGTCCTGTCGGGTTGGCTGCCCGTCCTCTCGCCCTGGATCGGCGCCGGCTGGGGAATGTCCTGTCCGCCCAGTCCAGGCGACCAGGTCCTCGTTCTCGCCCAGGAAGGTGATGCAGAGCACGGCGTCATCGTCGGCCGTGCCTACAGCACCGTGTCGGCGCCACCCACCGCACCCTCAGGTGAATTCTGGCTGGTCCATGCGAGCGGTAGTTTCATCAAGCTGTTGAAAGACGGCACCATCCAGCTACAGGGAAACATCACCGTCACCGGCGATCTCCACGCGACCGGAAATATCTATGACGGGCATGGGAAACTCGCGGATCTGCGCGCCCACTACAACGCGCATCACCACACCGACAGCCGCGGCGGCCAGACATCACCGCCCGACCAGCAGGACTGATCCATGGCCGACATTTCGCATCAATGGGGATCCGATCTCACCATCGGCTCCACCGGAGACCTGGCTGCCGTCGCGGGCGCCAACCTTGGCCAGCAGCGGATGCTACGCCGCTTGCTCACCAATCCCGGTGATTACATATGGCAGCTCGACTATGGCGCCGGCCTCGCCCGCTTCATTGGACAGCCCGCCAACGCCTTGCAGATCCGGGCCGTCGTGCGAAGCCAGATCTTCAAGGAGGCAGCGGTGGCCCGGATCCCGGAGCCGGTCATCGACGTAAGCTTCAGCCCTGCCGGCGCGACTGGCACGGTATATGTCCACATCCGCTACGTGGATGCCGAGTCCGGCCAGACCCAGCTCCTCTCCTTTTCAGTGAGTGCGTGATCCCATGCAACTCCAGCTGCAGAATTTCACTACCCTGGTACAGAACATGGCCGCGGCGGTACAGTCGGCCGCGACCCAGCTGCTCGATCTCACCGTCGGCTCGACATTGCGCGCGGTCCTGGAAGCCAACGCCGCCATCGCCCTCTGGATGCAATGGTTGATCCTGCAAGTATTGCAGACCACGCGCGCCGCCAGCAGCAGCGATTCCGATCTCGACTCCTGGATGGCCGATTTCTCGCTCAGTCGGCTTCCCGCCGTGCCCGCGAGCGGGATCGTGACCTTCTCTCGCTATACCGCGACCACCTCGGCCTTTATTCCGACCGGCGCGCTGGTACGCACCGCAGACGGCACGCAAACCTACGCCGTTTCCGCCGCGGCCGCGAATCCCGCCTTCAACCCCGCGCTGAACGGCTACACGCTGCCCGCCGGCACCGCAGCGCTGGATGTTCCGGTTCAGGCACAGGTTCCCGGTGCCGCAGGCAACGTCCAGTCCAGCTCGGTTACCTTGCTTGCCACCGCGATCCCCGGGATCGATGCCGTCACCAACGCCGCCGCCATCCAGAACGGCCTCGACCCGGAAACGGACAACGCCTTCCGCGCCCGCTTCAGCAATTACATCGACAGCCGCTCCCGCGCCACGCCGCTTGCCGTGGGATACGCGATCTCCCAGGTTCAGCAGGGCCTCGAATACACGATCCAGGAGAACACCGACCCGACCGGCGCGTCACGTATGGGCAATTTCGTCGTGACGGCCGACGATGGCTCCGGCAGCCCGTCCACTGCCCTGCTCGCCTCGGTCAGCGCAGCAGTGGATGCGGTGCGCCCGGTCGGCTCCACATTCACGATCCAACCCCCGACCATCGTGCCTGCCAACGTAACGCTGACCGTCAGCACGGCCGCGGCCGGATCGCACAGCGCGGCCGCCAGTGCGGCCGGCACCGCCATCTCCACCTACATCAACGGCCTGCCGATCGGCGGCGCGCTGCCGCTGACCAAGATCGCCCAGCTCGCCTATGCGTCGGACGCGTCGATCACAAATGTCAGCCAGGTCGAAATCAACGCCGCCGCCGCCGACCTCGCACCGCCGGTCTCCGGCGTGGTGAAGGCCGGCATTGTCGCCGTGAACTGAGCGCGGAGCTCCCATCATGACAGGTGACGCCGCCGACATCCTGAAGCGGCTCAAGGCCGCTCTGCCAGCGCGCTGGTTTGCAGATGAAAGCCCGGTGCTGGACGGCATGCTGGCCGGCCTCGCCTGGGGCTGGGTCTGGCTGTTCTCATCGCTCGGCTATGTCATCGCGCAAACCCGCATCGCCTCCGCCAGCGATATCTGGCTCGATGTGATCGCGCAGGACTTCTTTGCGGATCGACTCTCTCGGCGCACCGGCGAAGCGGATAGCGCCTTCCGCCACCGGATACTCCGGGAGCTCCTGCGTGAGCGCGGCACCCGCGGCGCCATCGTGTCGGTCCTCACAGACCTGACAGGCCGTACTCCCCGCATCTTCGAGCCGGCACGCGCAACCGACACGGGCGCCTATGGCAGCCTGGCGGGTGCAGGCGGCGGGCTTGGCTGGGGCATCGCCGGTGGCTGGGGCAATCTCGATCTGCCCTTCCAATGCTTCGTCACGGCATACCGGCCCTCCGGCAGCGGCATCGCCTCGGTCGCCGGCTGGGGTGGCGACCCAATAGCAACGGGGACAGGCGCCTATGGAATTGGCGCCATCGAGTACGCATCGCTCGACATGGTGCAAGGCCACGTCACGGATGCCGAGATCTACCGGGCTGTCGCCGCCGTGATGCCCGCGGCGTCCACAGGCTGGACACAGATTTCAAATTAACTGCCACAAAGGGCTTAGAATGGACAGGAACCTGGTCTATCCGGGCAGTATTCCGCTCGAACTCCGATCTACTCACGCTCAACCGCAACACCATGGTGGCGCTCGGCTACCTGGCCCAGGCAGTGCTCGGCACTTCCCCCGTCGTCGATGGATTAGCCTGCGTGCCCACTTCGCCGGCGTCGCTCGGCGTCACGGTCCAGCCGGGCAGCATCACCCAGCTATCCGTGGTGGACACGCTCGCCTTCGGCTCCCTGCCGGCCGATACGACGGATCCACTCCTGAAGATGGGCATCAATCTTCAACCCGTCAGCTTCACTCTCGCCGCGCCCACCACTTCCGGCCAGGCGATAAACTACTTGATTCAGGCAGCCCTGCAGGAAGCCGATACAGGCGCGATCGTGTTACCCTACTACAACGCTGCCAACCCGTCGCAGCCATACAGCGGCCCGGCCAATTCGGGCATCGCACAGAACACCCAGCGCATCCAACGCGTGCAACTACAGCTCAAGGCCGGCGCGCCCGCAGCCGCCGGATCCCAATCGACGCCGCCAATCGATAGCGGCTGGGTGGGTCTCTACGTCATTACCGTCGCCTATGGTCAAACCTCGGTCACCGCATCCGCCATAGCCACCCTTCCAGGCGCGCCGCTTCTGTCCTGGAAGCTGCCGGCCCTGCGCCCCGGCTTCGCATCCGGAGTGCAGATCTACACGGCATCCGGCAATTTCGTCGTCCCGGCGGGCGTCAGCCAGGTCGAGGCGGAGGTTTGGGGCGGTGGCTGCGGCAGCTTTGCTTCCACTGCCATCATGGCTTCTGGCGGCGGTGCCGGTGGTGGCTACGCGCGCAAGCGTATCACCGGCCTGGTCCCCGGCCAGTCCATCCCTGTCACCGTCGGATTCGGGGGGGCGGCAGGCACGACCGCCGGCACGCTGCCGGGCCCTGGTCAGAGTTCCAGCCTGGGTACCTACGTGACCGCCACCGGCGCGAGCCTCAACTATCTCGACACCGTCTCCGCGCCACAATACGGCGCCTATCCGCCGGGAACAGGCGTCGGCGGCGATATCAACCTTACAGGTTCCATGGGACAGGATTCGGTCGCGGGAAAAGGGGGGCTTGGCGGCGGAGGACCTGCGGGCGGCTTCGTGTCCAGCGGCACCTACGGCCTGCCCGGCACCTTCCCGGGCGGCGGCGCTGCCGGCGCCGGCAATCCCGGTGGAGTTGCGTATAACGGTGCGGCCGGCGCCCCCGGTCTCGTCATAGTCAGGTGGTGACGTAGGTTATGAAAACATACGCAAGGATTCAGGATCAGGTGGTCGCGGAACTGTTGACCACGGATCTGGACATCTCCGGCCGCTTCCATCCCGCCCTGGTCTGGGTGGATGTCAGCTCGATCGCCGGAATCGCTCCCGGATGGCAGCAGACGGCGGGCGGATTCTCACCACCGCCCGCACCACCCGCCCCGTCCGTGCCCAGCCTGGCTGAGCTGCAGGCGCAACTCACGGCAATCAGCGCCCAGCTCGCCGCGCTGTCGGCAACGGCCTGAACGCGTCGGACCAGAGCCTCCGCAACCCCAAGTAATCGCCGGAGATTCCCATGGCCACTACAGCCACGCATGTCTGGCGCCCCAGCAACGCGCGCCGGATCCTGCTCGACACCTTCATTCCCGTGGCCCGCGGCGCCACCGCGATTGCCCCACCGCTCCTCACCTGGCCGACCAAGGACCCTGGGGACATTCTGGACTACCAGATCGACATTGCTCCAGCCCTGGTCGGCAATGACGGGGACAGCATCGCCACGCTGGACGTCCAAATCTCACCGAGTCAGCCAGGTGACCTGTCCCTGACCTCCTCGGCCGCCGACGGCACATCAGCCGTGCTTTGGTTCGCCGCCGGCCAACCCAACATTGTCTACACGGTTTCCATCAGCATCGGAACGGTGAACGGCCGCAGCATTCACCGAAGCATCCTGCTGCCGGTGCTCGCATTGTCCGCGGCGTCCACTCCTGCCACCGCGCTTCAGACCGACACAGGCTTCCCGATCACCGATCAAGGCGGCGATCCCGTGCTGACTGCATGAAGATCGCGTCGCGTTCATGCTTCCGCGCCCGAAAGGCTGCGTTTCGTTGCCTATGACCTCTTGTCCGCATGCAAAGTCCGGAGTTCACCCACCATGCCGACCATTGACGAGCTCGCGCCGGCAACGGCCGCATCCGACACCGACGAAATTCCGGTAAGCCAGAACGGCATCGCTCGTAAACTCACCCGTGCCCAGTTTCTCGCCGGTGTGCAGCCCCAGATAGCACTGCGCTCGGGAGCGTTGCTTGGTCGTACCGGTCCGGATATCGGCGGGCCTGAGACCATCGCGATCGGTGCCAATCTGGCACTCGCCAACGGCACGCTGTCCGCCGCCGCCGCTCCCTATGTAATCGCCTCTCTTCCGGCCGGTACAATCCCTGCCGCAACGGATCTCGTTCCCCTCGGCCAATCCGGCGCGAATACCGCCGTGACCTACACCCAGTTCATGACGGGCATTTCGGGTCTGTCCGGTCTGGATGCGTCGCAAATGCTGGTCACGCCCACGGCAATGACAGCCAGCCAGAGCCTCGCGGATACGGCCGCCGCCGCGGCCACAGCGCTCCCTTTGGCAATCGCTGCACTGCCAAAATCCGGTGGCGTCCTCACCGGTCCGCTCACGCTGTCGGCTGATCCCACCGCTTCGATGCAGTCGGCCACCAAACAATATGCCGATGCACTATCCGCCCTCTCGCCCCTGAAGACCGCCAATCTGGCCGATCTTCCGAGCGCATCGGCGGCTCGCTCCAATCTCGGCCTCGGGGCGATGGCCACACAGGCTGCCAACAATGTCGCCATCACCGGCGGAGTAGTCTCCGGTCTCACATCCCTGGGTGTGACCGGCCCGATCTCGACATCGTCCAACCTGACCCTGACAGGCGCCGATGTCATCATCGGCAGCAATGGCCGCGGCGTCGGTTTCACCGATACCGCGGGCCACAGGCCGCAAATCGCGACCAGCGGCGACAATGTGGTGTTGTGGGGCGTCAACAGCAGTGGCACTCGCCTGCCGGTCTGGTCCTACCTGAACAACACGTCCAGCGCGACCACGCCGTTGTTCTGCCAAGTCCCACTCCAGGTCGGGCATATCGGAACGGGAAACCCGACCTACGCCTTGGCCTCTGCGGCAATCTCCACGGCCCAGCGCGGTCTCGATATCAGCTCGAGTTATACCGGCAGTTACGGATCGGTGGAGTCACAGTCCAATGCGATCTATGTCCTTTCGGATACCTGCAACGAAGATGCCGCGCCGATCAACAATGCCGCGCTGAAGATCAACTACCAGTACCGGCGGCACCGGAACCACGGGCGGGCGCACGGGACTGCGGATTGTCATCAATCCCATCGGAACCGTCGGTGGCGCCAACCCGTTCCAGGTCGGTTCGGAGATATTCTCCACCAGCAACCTTCCCTTTGGCGGCACGGATCTCGGTGGAGGCGCACGCGGCCAGATCGTACCCATAAATACGGTGGGAAGAGCCTATAGCGGGGCCACCAATCTCGTCGTCGTGTCCGGCTTCGGCGAAATCAACATGAGCGTCGACTCTGGTGCATCGGCCGCCATTCTCAACGGATTCCAGATATCGCGTCTGAGCACCGACGCGGGTCCGGTCACAAAGTTTCGTGCGATGATGTTCGCGGGGACGCAGACTCCTACAGGATCAACAAACACAATACCCGACATGGATTACGGCATCGTCTGGGGCCACGACCATCATCAATGGTCCTTCGGTGCAAGCTCCAAGATGATCGGCTGGATCGCCCAGGCCCCCGGAACCAACAGCGGGGGCGCGCCAATCTATCCCAGCAATATCGGTTGGGGCATCGACCTCTGGGGCGCCAACATCGTCAACCAGGCATGGCGATCCTCCGGCTTTCAGGTCGATGGAAAGGGCATGGTCACTATCGGGACCGTACGGCTGAGCCCGTCGCCGCTCGGCCTGACGATCAGTGCGGACGGTCAATTCGTATCATCGGCAGCGGTGAATACGGCAGGAACCGGCTACCAGTTGGGCGAATATCTGTACGGACCGGCCGGCGACATATATGCGGTCGCTGCGCTGGCCGGCACGGGCGTCAGCGCGGTCACGATCGTCGCCATCGGATATGCCAACACCGCACCGGCCAATCCCGTTTCCGTCTCCGGCGGTTCCGGCCTCGGCGCTACACTCAATCTGAATTGGTCGGTGGCAAACGGCATTTCCATCGGCGGATCAGGCCAGAAGATCGGATTCTGCGGCTCCACTCCTGTTGTCAAACCCTCGATCACCGGTTCACGCGGCGGCAACGCCGCATTGGCCTCAATCATCACTGCCCTCGCCACCTATGGGCTCATCACGGACAGCACAACATCATGACGGCAGAACCCATTATTTCCCTCAATCTCTCGGTATCGCAGGTGAATACCGTCCTCGCTGCACTCAACGAGGCACCCTACCGGGTATCCGCGCCGCTCATCGCAACCATCATGGAGCAGGCGAACGCCAATCCCATCACCCATACGCCACCCCCTGCCGCGGGCCAATCGACACTCACGGACTCCGGTGCAAGCGCCAGTTCGTAACGCTGGGCTAAGGCCGGCTCAGGAACCGCCGCAAATCCCGAACCGCAGTTCAACAGGGACCGTTCGATGCCAACGATACCGCAACTTCCAACCACGGATCAGGTCAACGCAGCCGACGAAATCCCGCTCAGCCAGGGCGGTATCACCCGCACCGCCTCGGTGGGAACCTTGCTCGCCTCAACCCAGCCCGCAATCCTCGCCCCCACCGGTACGCTGCTGGGCCGAGTCAGCCTGGGGCCCGGTGGCCCGGAGCCGATTGCCGTAGGTGCCGGCCTTTCGCTCGCGAATGCCACCCTCGCCGCTAATGGCACCGACCATGCCGGGTTCGCTGAACAGGGCACGCTGCAACCAACGGACGAGGTTGTTCTGAACAGCGGTGGCACCCCGAAGCGCATGGCGCTTGGGCTGCTGCGCGGTCTGTTCTCGGCCGGCGCCAACATCACGATCGATGGCTCGGGCACCATATCCGGCGCCCTGGCGGCATCCACCATCACTGGCCTCAGTCAGGTCAGCACGATTGCCGCCAACGATCTGGTCGCCATAAGCCAGGGTGGTGTGGATCATACGATCACCTACGCCAATCTGCTGAACGGCCAAACCATCGATCTGGCTCAGCCGGCTGTTGCCGCCTCCGATTCCGACAGCTTCTGGGTCGCGCAGGGCAGCAGTACGATGCTGCGTCAGAGCTTCTCCGTCGTCTGGAGTTGGATCGTCTCGAAACTTCCCGCGTACAAACTCCCGGTCGTCGAGCTCACGGCCAATACGACACTGGACGGCACGGTCCATAATGGCCGCCTGCTGATTTGCAGCGCGCCGATCACCCTGACGCCCGCCTTCATCAACATAGGCAGCGGTTTTCACTGTGAGGTGATCAACCTCTCCGGTGGCAACGTCACCCTTGGAACAGGAATCGTTACATCAAGCGGCAGCAGCACATTGTCGGCCGGCCAGAGCGCCCATGTACGTGCCGCAACCTATTCCTTCGGCAACATCATCTTTGCCACGATCTCTGGCGGCACAGTCACGCTGGCCGCACCGGGGCAGGTAACCGGCCTTGCTGCCGGCGCCATCACGGCGAGTTCCATTGCAGTTTCCTGGGCCGTGCCGGTCACCGGAGGCGCTCCGACCACCTACATCGTGCAGTACCGTGCAAGCGGGGCGACGACGTGGATCAACGCCAGCAGCAGCGTGACCGGTACCAGCTTCGTCCTGACCGGTCTTGCCGCCTCCACTGCCTACAATATCCAGGTTCTCGCCGTAAACGCGTCCGGAACCGGCCCGGCCTCGTCCACCCTGACTGTCGGCACGGTCAGCGCCGGCCTCGTTAGCTCCCTCACCTGGGGCCAAGGGCCTTCCGCTTCCTACACGCATGACAGCAGCGTCGGCATGAACGTCCATGTGAGCCCGTCCAATGCCGCCATACAGTTCGGCTTTTCGAACTCGGCCACCATTCCGCCGACGAATTGGACCGCCGGAATGTACGTCAACGGCGATATCTGGGCGGTCTATGCGAACGCGCCCGCGACCGCGGGCACCTGGTATGCCTGGGCGGAAGGAACCGATGGTTCTGCTCCCACCGTCTATCCGACCGCCTTCACGGTGACCTAGATGAGCATAGCCTTTATCGCCCCCGGCATGGCCATGGCCATTGGCAATAATCGCCGCGCCCTCTGGCGTCCGCTCCGAACCTCTGGGTCGGGGACGCCGGCTGCGAGCTCGTCGTTGTCTGCGGTGGCGGGTCTTTCGGGCTGGTGGGACGCCGGCACGGTCACCGACCTGCTCGATCCAACCGGCGTGCCCTTGCCTGGCTGGAACCAGCAGCTTGGCTCCCTGCAGGACAAATCCGGCAACGGCCGTCCACTGCGACCGTACAGTTTCGCGACATCGTCAGGCGTCCCTCTGGCCGTGCCGCGCCTGTCCGGGCTGCTGGGCGGCGTTGGCCGCATCGCCGGCGGAACCGGCACCCTGGCCCCCGCACTCGATCCGGACCTGGGCTTTCAGCTCCCCGCCACGCAGTTCGGCTCAGGCGCGGCCTGGACCCGCTATCTGGTCTGGTCCCGGCCGAACCGGCGGCAGAACTCCGGTCGGGATACGTCGCCCGTCACCCTGCTGACCAGCGGTTCCACCCCGATCCTGCAGATAGACAGCGTCGGCGCTCCAAATCGCCTGATCCTTTTCCCGGGCGCAAGTCAGACAATCCTCAGCACGAGTATCGAGCGCCGGCACACCCACTCCATCGTGCTTTGTCACACGCCGGGTCAGGGTGTCGACGTCTGGCTCGATGGCATCCAGATTGCGGCGGCGGCAACCAATCCGCTGCCGTCTTCCGCGATTCAACCCATGACATTGTTGCACGACACGACCGTGCTCGGCGCCGCTCAGTGCTGGTTGCACGAAGTCGCGCTATGGGAACGGGCACTGCCCGACGGGGACATTGCCACGCTACACGCCGCCGCCACCCGCTGGATCCGCGGTGCGCGACGTGGCGTGACGCTGATCGTCGATGGCCAGTCCAATGCCGTCAACTATGCGCTCAATGACGGTGCCGCTCAGTTGCTGGCCCAGGGTGTCGCCTGGCATCTCGGCGCCCTGGCCTGGAACATCGTTGCCAGCACGGGAAGCCCTGCCAGCTACACTATGGCCAGCGGGCATGGCATTTATGCCGCCGCCAACGGCGATTACCCGGGGAGCTTCGTCACCAATCCAAACGATGGCTCCAACCCCGCCACATGGTCTCTCGGTGCCGATGGTCTGGCCGTCGCGGCCGCGCTCGACGCCCTGTCGGCGGAAGACCAGGCGGATATCGCGGCGATCGTCTGGCCCTGGAACGAGACCGATGCCCTCCGGTCCTACAGCGAGAAGACGGTATTCAAGGCCGCGGCCGCCCGTTTCCTGGCTCTGGAGCGCGCCATGCTCGGCCGCAGTGCCGCCGACCTGCCGCTAATCTGGTGGAATGCGATCCCTTACGGCGACAATGACGGCATGCAAATGCACCGCGAAGTCGTAGCCGAGCTCGCAGCCGATCCGGCACAGAACATCGTCGTCGGCAATCCCCAGACCAGTGACAGCCTGCCGCGCGGCGCCACCTGGAATCCGCTAACCGGCCAGTCGAGCGGCGGCGACCCCCCGCACCGCGACACGATCGACAATCAACGCTTCGCCCGGCTTGCCGCTCCGATCGTGGCACGGGCGGTGCTGGCCAGCGGCCGGCACGACAGCCTCGTTTCCATTCCACCCTCTCTGCCGAGCCAAGGCGGCCCCCGCATCGTGCACGCCTACCGCCAATCCGGCACGGTCCTGATTCTGACGATCCAGCACGATATCGGCACCGACCTGACCCTGCCCCTCCAGGCATCGAGCGGAATTGGCTTTGCCGTCATGGATGGTGGATCGGTGGCAAGTCCCGGATCCGTGATTGCCGCCACCTCCTGCATGCGGATCGATGCCACACATCTACAGATCACGCTCGCCACACCGCTTATGAACACAAGCGCCGCCTGCCTCCTGTTCTACCCCTATGGCAGCACCACGATCGGGCGGGGCAATGCCGTCACCGACAATGCGTCCACGCTCGCCAAGCCGGCGGGCTGGGACATAGCCGCGGATCTCGGAAGCGCCTGGAGCCAGGACTATCCCCTGGCGGCCACAGCCGCCCCCATCGCACTGTCCGACACGCCCTGACGATTGAACCCTACCATCGGGGAGACAAGAGATGCCGGACCTACCCGGAAGCACGAACCTGCATATCGGCAGGATGGACGGCCGGCTGACTGCACTCGAATCCCGCATGGATCGCCATGAGACCTTCGTTGCATCCAAGCTCAATGCCATAGAAGCAAAACTCGATGACGCGCTGATGGCACAGGCCGCCGGCACCGGCAACACCAAGGCCATCCGATGGATCGTCGGCATAACCATCTCCGTCGCCGCCTGGCTGCATGGCCATCTGACCCAGCCTCCAGGGACACATTGACGGCACATATCGACCGCAAACAATCACAGGGACGCCCGGACATGGCTGCCTTCGAACAAGCCTTCGCCCATATCATCGGCAACGAAGGGGGGTTCACCAACAATCCGGCGGACCCCGGCAACTGGACCGGCGGCAGGCCTGGCCAGGGGGAATGCCGTGGGACCAAATACGGCATCAGCGCACACGCCTACCCCGATACGGATATTGCAGCTCTGACGCTGGAAGACGCCCAGACGATCTATCGCCGAGATTACTGGGACCGGCTCGAAGCCGACAGCTTGCCGCCCCCCCTGGCGTTGCTGGCATTCGATGCCGCGGTGAACAATGGCCTCGGTCGCGCGCGGCAATGGCTGACCCTGGCCCACAAGCAACCGAACGGCGCCTCGATCTGCGCGGAGTTCCAGGCCCAGCGCCTGGCATTCATGGCCTCCTTGCCAACCTGGAAAGTCTTCGGCCTTGGTTGGTCACGCCGACTGTGCCGACTGCCTTATGACTCTCTCACGATGACCGAGTAGGAAACCGACGATGTCGCAGTCCAAGGTCTCAAATACGTCGATCTTCAAAGCATGTTCGGCAACTTCGAGCGAGGTCGGAATGGCCGAATCCCCCCGATCGGCGGGAGCGTTCTGCCACGTCACGCATCTGCTCGGATTTGGCCTCCTCGCTCCTTTGTACATTCTATCCAACCACCTGTATGCCAAGCGGAGTCGCTGACCCATGCTACCGCTCATTCCCCTGGCCATCCAGATCGCGCCGACGATCGCCAAATGGCTTTTCGGCGATGACAGTGAAAAAGTCGTCCAGCAGGTCGCCACAGTGGTCACACAGGCAACTGGCGTTGCCGAACCCCACACCAATGAGGGGATCGCAGCGGTGGAGGCCGTGCTCCAGGGCAAGCCCGAACTTGCCGTTCAGATTCAGGTCCAACTCGCCAAGATCGCCGCCGACCGCGAGGCCGAGGCCAACCGAGCCGCCGAGGCAAGCCGCAAGGCCGAACTCGACACCCTACTCGCCCAGATCGCGGACACCGACAACGCCCGCCGGCAGACCATCGCGTTGGCGCAGGCCGGCAGCAGAATCGCCTATGGCGCGCCGGTGGTTTCCGGCCTCGGTACTGATCACCTTCGCCACGGTGATGACACTCGCCTTCACCCGCAGCCTGCCGGCGGGCAGTGAAACGATCCTGAACATGCTGCTCGGCTCCCTCGCCGCGATGGCCACCAGCGTTGTCAGCTACTGGGTCGGCTCCTCGGCCGGGTCTGCCCGGAAGGACGAACATCTCGCGCAGCTCGCATCCGGCCAATCCGGCTGAACGTTCTCTTTTTGACGCCGCGTCGAGTCGGACCTAGACTTTCCCGAGGAAACCCGAGGGAAACAAATACATGGCCGAGCAAATAAGCGTCGTCATACGCAACGGCACCGTCATCGACGGCACCGGAGCGGAGCCCTTCGAAGCCGATGTCGCCATCGCCGGCAGCAAGATCGTCGCGATCGGCAAGATCACGGAACGGGGCGCGGAAGAAATCGATGCCAAGGGCAAGCTGGTCACGCCCGGCTTCGTCGACATCCATACTCACTACGATGCCCAGGCCGCCTGGGACAGCCGCATGACCCCTTCCTCCTGGCACGGTGTCACGACCGCGGTCATGGGCAATTGCGGCGTCGGCTTCGCTCCCTGCAAGCCCGAGGACCGCAGCAAGCTGGTCGAGTTGATGGAGGGCGTGGAAGACATCCCCGGTGCCGTGATGGCCGAAGGCCTGAAATGGGAGTGGGAAAGCTTCGGCGAATTCCTCACCTCCCTCGAACGCCGGCAGCGCGACATCGACCTCTGCGCCCTGCTGCCACACGCCGCGGTCCGAGTCTATGTGATGGGCGAGCGGGCCATCCGTCATGAGGCCGCCAATCAGGGCGACATCGCCCAGATGCGCCAGATCGTCGAACAATCGGTCCGCGCCGGCGCCTTCGGCGTCTCCACCTCGCGCACGATCAGCCATAAATCGCTGAAGGGTGAATACATCCCGACCCTGCGCGCCGCCGAGGAAGAGCTGACCGGGCTCGCCATGGGCATGAAGGACGCGGGCTCCGGCTTCCTCGAGATCGTCGGCGACTGGAATCAGCCCGATCCCGCCACGGAATTCGCCATGCTTCGCCGCGTGGTCGACAAATGCGGCCGCACGGCGGTATTCTCGCTCACCCAGCGACATGACCGCACCGAGGTCTGGAAGGAGCTGATGGCCCTGTCCAACCAGGCGATCGAAGACGGGCTGTCGATCCGGCCCGTCGCGCCGCCGCGCGCCATCGGCATCCTGCTGGGACTCGAAGGCAGCCAGAACCCGTTCTCCGGCACGCCCACCTACAAATCCATCGCCCATCTGCCGCTCGCGGAGCGGGTGAAAATCATGAGCGATCCTGAAATCCGAGCCAAGATCCTGTCGGACGATCCTGTGACCGGCAGCACCTTCCCGCTGTTCCACCGGATGTCCTACACCAAGATGTTCCGCTTCGGGCACCCCGCCAATTACGAGCCCAAGCGCGAGGACAGCATCACCGCCATCGCCGAACGTGAGGGACGCACCCCGCAAGAGGTCGCCTACGACATCCTGCTGGAAGACGGCGGGCGCGACTTCATCTACTGCCCACTGGTCAACTATGTCGACTACAACATCTCGGCGTCTGAGACGATGCTGGACAGCCGCAACACCATCATGGGTATCGGCGACGGCGGCGCGCATGTCGGCTTCATCCTCGATGCCGGCTTCCCGACCTGGCTGCTGGCCCATTGGGGCCGCAAGAAGCAGCGCTGGACACCGCAGGAACTGATCCGCCGCCTCACGTCCGACACCGCCGGCGCCGCCGGCCTGCACGACCGGGGCGAGATCGCGATCGGCAAGAAGGGCGATCTGAACATTCTGGATTGGGAAAAGATCGCCTTCGGCCGGCCCTACGTCACCTTCGACCTTCCCGCCGGCGGCCGGCGGCTGCTGCAGAAGGCGGATGGTTACGACACCACCATCGTCTCCGGCCAGGTCACCTATCGCAACGGCGAAGCCACCGGCGCCCTTCCCGGCAGGATGGTCCGCGGCCAGCGCGCGAACTGATGCCCACCTCTCAGCCAGCATGAAGAACCGCCAGGAGCCAAGCTCCTGGCGGTTTTTTGCGTTTTGACGCCGACCCGTTCCCAGTCCTAGGCTTTGTCCAAGGAAACATAACGGACAAGGGAGCAGGCCATGAGCCAGCCAGACATCGTCGTGCGCAACGGCACCATTGTCGACGGCACCGGCGGCGCGACCTATCGGGCGGACATCGCCCTCGCCGATGGCAAGATCGCCGAGATCGGCAAGGTCTCAGGTTCGGGCAAGGAAGAAATCGACGCGCGCGGGAAAATCGTCACCCCCGGGTTCATCGACATCCATACCCATTACGACGGCCAGGCGATCTGGGACCCCCACACCGCTCCGTCGTCCTGGCACGGCGTCACGACCGCTGTAATGGGCAATTGCGGCGTCGGCTTCGCCCCCTGCAAGCCCGACGACCGCCAAAAGCTGATCGAGCTCATGGAAGGCGTGGAAGACATCCCCGGCCCCGTGATGCATGAGGGGCTGCAATGGGAGTGGGAATCGTTCTCTCAATATCTCGACGCGCTGGACCGGCGCCAGCGCGACATCGATCTCTGCGCGCTGCTTCCGCATGCGGCCGTTCGTGTCTTCGTCATGGGCGACCGCGCGATCCGGTTGGAAAATGCCAATCAGGCCGACATCGCCCAGATGCGCGGGATCGCCGCGGACGCGATCCGCGCGGGCGCGTTCGGGTTTTCCACCTCCCGCACCACCAGCCACAAATCCCTCAAGGGCGACTACACCCCGACCTTGCGCGCCCAGGAGGAAGAACTCACCGGCATCGCGATGGGGATGAAGGACGCCGGCGCCGGCTTCCTGGAACTGGTCTCCGAATGGAACCAGCCGGACACGGCCACCGAGTTCGGCATCCTGCGCCGCGTCGTGGAGCGGTCGGGACGCACGGCGGTATTCACCTGCTCGCAGCGCAACAACCGTCCGCATTACTGGAAGGAGCTGATGATCCACGCCGAGCAGGCGCGCCAGGACGGGCTTTCCATCCGCCCCGTCTGCGCACCGCGCGGCGTGGGCGTCCTGCTCGGCCTCGATGGCAGCCAGAACCCGTTCTCCGGAACCCCCACCTACAAATCCATCGCCCATCTACCGCGCGGCCAGCGCGTTCAGGCCATGCGCGACCCGGAAGTTCGGAAAAAAATCCTCTCGGAAGATCCGAAGGCAGGCTCCACCTTCCCGCTATTCCACCGGTTGACCTATGCGCAGATGTATCGCTTCGGCAATCCGCCGAACTACCAGCCACAGCGCGAGGACAGCATCGCCGCCATCGCCGAGCGCGAGGGCCGCACCGCGCCGGAGGTCGCTTACGACATCCTGATCGAGGATGAGGGACAGAATTTCATCTACACGCCGCTGTCGAACTACGCGAACTACGATTTCTCCGCCTCCGAGGCGATGCTGGACGATCGAAATTCCATCATGGGCCTGGGTGACGGCGGCGCGCATGTCGGCTTCATCCTCGATGCCGGCTATCCGACCTGGCTGCTGACCTATTGGGGCAAGGCCCGTAACCGCTGGCCGCTGCCGGAGCTGATCCGCCGCCTGACCTCCGATCCGGCCAGCGCTGCCGGGCTTTCCGACCGGGGGGTGCTCGCCCCCGGCAAGAAGGCCGACCTGAACGTCATCGACCACGACCGGCTCGGCTTCGGGCGACCCTACGTAACGCATGACCTGCCGGCCGGCGGCAAACGCCTGCTGCAAAAGGCCGACGGCTACGAGGCCACGATCGTTGCGGGCGCCGTCACCTACCGCAATGGCGAGGCGACCGGCGCCCTGCCTGGGCGCCTGGTGCGCGGGCAGCGCTGAAGCCGGACATTCGCCGCCTGGCATGCTAGACTGGCCGCAAAGGACAGGAGGAAACATCACCATGCGCCTTACCGAAGAACAGGTCCGGCAGTTCAACGAGGAAGGCTATCTGTTCCTTCCCGACTGTTTCTCCCCGGAGGAAGTCGCGGCCCTGCGGCAGGAAGCGATGTCTATCTACGACACCGATCGGCCGGAAGTCTGGCGCGAGAAATCCGGCGCCCCGCGCACCGCCTTCGCCGCCCATACCTATAACGAGGCATTCCGGCTGCTCGGCGCCCATCCGCGCCTCATTCACCCGGTGGAACAGCTGTTCGGCGAGCAGCTCTACATGCATCAATACAAGATCAACGCGAAATCCGCGTTCGATGGCGAGGTGTGGCAGTGGCACCAGGATTTCGGCACCTGGCACCGCGATGACGGTATGCCGGAGCCGAAGGCGATGAACATCTCCGTGTTCCTCGACGAGGTCACCCACATCAACGGCCCGCTGATGATCGTGCCGCGCAGCCACACACATGGCGTCCTCGCCGCCGGTCATGACCTGTCAACCACCAGCTATCCGCTCTGGACGCTGGACAACGACACGGTGACCAAGCTGGTCGAGGCGGGCGGCATTGTCACCCCCATCGGCAAGCCGGGGGCGGTGCTGCTGTTCCATGGCAACATCGTGCATGGCTCGGCCGGCAATATCACGCCGTACCCGCGCAAGATCGTCTATCTGACGCTGAACGCGGTCTCCAACTACATCCGCAAGCCGACCCGGCCGGAGTGGATCGCGCATCAGGACTTCACGCCGATCATACCGGTGGATGATGACGCCTTGCTGCGCTACGCCCAGAGTTATCGGCAAGCGGCGGAGTAATCCGCCGTCCGGGTCTGCCGACGTTGCCGGCGGCCATGACTGAGCGTTACTATCCGCCAGCTCAGCTGCGCGGGAGAACGCAAACATGGTCGTCATGGCATCCAGCACCGAGGCCGCCAGTACCCGCCGCCGGTCGAGTTCGGACGGCACGGGCTTCTGGCATACGACGTTCATCGGCACCAACCGGATCATCCGCCGCGAATATCCCGAGCATCCGCTCTCCCAGGGGCCGCTGCCGGATCTCGGCACGCTCTATCCCGTGGGCTTTCTGGTGGAGCAGGATCCGGGCACCACGGTCCGCGCCCATTTCCATGAGGCCGACCAGTTCCAGGTGATCGTCGGCGGCTCCGGCCGCATGGCCTCCCATCCGGTCGAAGGCGTTGCCGTCCACTACACCAACGCCCACTCAATCCTCGGCGGTCTCGTCAAGTGTGGCCTTTGCAGCGCGTAGTTTTCGCATGCTCTCTCCCTTCAATTCGAGGCGGTGTGCGCCATGGACCAGCCTGTCCAGCACGGCGTCGGCGATGGTCGGATTGCCGATGTGTTCGTGCCAATGCTCGACGGGCACCTGGCTGGTGACAATGGTGGATGCTCTGTCGTGCCGGTCGTCGACGATCTCCATCAGATCGCGGCGCTGCTCGGCGTTGAGCGGCGTGATGGCCCAGTCATCCAGGATCAGCAACTGAACCCGTGCGAGGTTCTTGAGCATGCGGGCGTAACGCCCATCGCCGCGGGCCAGGCCGAGCGCCTCCAGCAGCCGAGGCACGCGTTGATACAGCACGGAACGGTTGTCGCGGCAGGCGCGGTGCCCGAGCGCGCAGGATAACCACGTCTTGCCGGTCCCGGTTGGGCCGGTGACCAGCAAATCCTGCTGGCGCTCGATCCATTCACCGCCGGTGAGGCGTTGAAACATCGCGCGATCCAGGCCGCGGGCGGCGCGATGGTCGACGTCCTCCGGTGTCGCCTGCTGGCGTAGCCCGGCGAACCGCAGCCGGGCGGCCAGGCGCTTGCTATCGCGCTCCAGAGCCTCGCGCTCCACCAGCATGGCCAGTCGATCCTCGAAGCCAAGCTCAGCGGCGTCAGCGTGCCGTCGTTGCTCCTCGAGCGCCCTGGCCATGCCGATGAGGCCAAGTTCTCGGAGACGGTCCGTGGTGGGGTGGGTCAGCATGGCGTTCTCCTCAATGGTAGTAGCCGCTGCCGCGGATGTTCTCGTGCTGAACGGGCAGCTCGTCCGACACGGGTTCGGGGCGGTAGGCCCGATCGAGGCCGTTGCGCAGGATGGATTGCACCGAGCCGTAGGTGCGGGCGCCGATGTCCATGCCGCGCTGGCAGGCCGCTTCCAGCCGCTCGGGTCCGTAGCTGCGCACCAGGCGCAAGATGCCAAGACAGGCGCGGAAGCCCTGTTCCGGATGCGGTTTGGTGGCGAGAATGCGCTGCACCAGCGCGATGGTGGACGGACCGATCGCCGCGGCCTCGCGCAACAGCCGGGTTGGGGTCCACTCGGCGTGACGGCGGTGCGCGCTCGGCATGTGATCGGGGATCGTGGTGTGCCTGTGTTGCCGCGGATTGCGGACGTGGCAGGCGACACGGGTGCTCTCGTGGAACAACTCGACGGTCTGGTCGGTGATGCGGGCCTCGATGACCTCCCGCATCAAGCGGTAGGGCACGGAGTAAAAATGGCCATGCACCTCGACGTGGTAGTCGAGCCCCGCCCGGCAGCGTCGCCATTCGGCGTAGGTGTAGGGTTCGGTTGGCAGGGGCAGCAGGGCGGGCCTCTCCAGCGCCTCGAACAGCGCGCGGCGGCTGCTGCCGAGATGGCGCATGGGCCGATCGTTGAGGTCGGCGATCAGCTCGCGGATGGCGCCATTGAGTTCGGCCAGCGAGAAGAACCGGCGATGGCGCAGCCGCGCCAGCACCCAACGCTGCACCACCTGGACCGCGACCTCGACTTTTGCCTTGTCGCGGGGCCGCCGCACCCGGGCCGGCAGCACGGCTGTGCCGTAATGGCTGGCCATGTCCTGGTAGGTTCGGCTGATCCCCGGCTCGTAGCGGCATGCGGCGGTGACACCGGCCTTGAGATTGTCGCAGACGATCTGCCGCGCGACACCACCGAAGCTGCTGAACGCGCCGACATGGCAGCCGATCCAGTCCGGCAGCGCCTGCGTCCAGCGTGCCTCGGCATAAGTGAAGTTGGAGGCGCCGAGCGCCGCCACGAAGATCTGCGCCCGCCGTACCTCGCCGGTGGCACCATCGATGACCTCAACGGTCTGCCCGGCATAGTCGACGAACATCCTCTCGCCCGCCGGATGGGTCTGGCGCATCGTCGGCGACAACCGGCCGCGCCAGGCGGCATACAGGTCGCAGAAGCGGCTGTATCCATATCCATCCGGTTGCCCGGCCCGATACTCCTCCCACATCAGGAGCAGGGTCACACTGGGCCGCCGCAGCTCGGCATGCAGCCGAGGCCAGTCAGGCTGCGGCCGGGCTGGCTCTCCCTTGGCAAAGGGCGGCGTGAACAGCTTGCGCTCCAGCGCCGCGTCATCCAGCTCCGCCGGAACCGGCCACGTGATGCCCAGCACCCCGGCGCGACGCAGATATTCGGCGACCGTGTAGCGGCTGACGCCGACCATGGCGGCGATCTGATGGCCGCTATGGCCGCAGACATGTTTGAGGCGGAGGACTTCTCGAACCTGACGCATGGGCAATCTCTGACCTGGCATGGCACTCCCCGGGATCACTGGAGAGAGAGCGTGCCGTCGGTGGACGATTGCTCGCGAACTGCGCCGCCAACCCCCTACTCAGGGGTGGCTGGAATGCCTCGGAATCGGTGGCTGGCTTCCGTCGGAATCACCGGCTGGTTTGCGTCGGAATGCCAGGCTGGGATCCGTCGGAATACGCACCCACTCCCCCTACGGACCGATCGTGGCCGGGGATGAGGGCGTGCATTACTTCACGCTGCGCAACAGCTACGACCGCACCGCGCGCTACATGCCGGAGTCCCGCCCCGATCTGCGCCAGGTGCCGCGGAGTTTCCGCGAAGCGACCGTCCCGCCGCTTCCTCCGCTCAACCCCGGGGAACTGGCCGACACCGTGCTGTCCTGCGTCGAGGCGATCCCCCCGCAGGAAGACGGCCTCGGCGCGTGGCGTTACCGCCTGCCCGCCGGTGGCAAGGTCCTCGGCCCCGATCCGCGCACGGGCGCGGGGCAGCATTGGCTGGTGCTGGGCGGCGAACTCATTGGCGAGAACCGATCCGCATTCCCGCCCTTCTCCCTGATATTCGTCTCCCCCGACGAACCGGCATTCGAGGCGAAGGCCGGCGCTGCGGGGCTGGAAATCCTGTGCCTGCAGTACCCCGACCGTGGGACGGTGAAACCGGCCGCTACTCCGGCCTGAGCGCCGCCAGAACCGCGGCGCGCGCCGCTGGATCTTCCGCCGTCGCCAACCGGGACGCGGCCAGCATCGCGAACCGATGCGTCAGCAGTTTTCGCCTCGCGGTCGGCAGCCTGTGCGCCGGCGCGTCGCGCAGCATGGCCGCCTCCAGCCCATCGGCGACGATCAGCCCGGTCTCCACCGGTAACAGGGCCTGCGGGAAATCGGCATCGACGGCGAAGAACAGCGCGTCCGAGAAATCCCGGTATTCCGGCCATTTGCTGTCGACCAGGAAGTCCCGCGGGCCGGATTTGACCTCGATGCAGACGAACCCGCCATCCGGGCGCAGCGCCAGGATGTCGGCACGCCTGCCGTTGGGCAACGGGACCTCATGCAGCGGCGCCCAGCCGAGAAGCAGGCAGAACCGCGCCGCGGCCCTGCGCACCAGCAGCGCCCGATCGGGAAAGCTGATCGGCTCCATCGCGAACCCCTCAGGGCAGCAACTCGTCGATGGCCTCCGCCAGCGTCTGATCCAGGCTGGTCAGCCCCCCGGCATCATGCGTGCTCAGCACGATCGCCACCTGGTTCCATACATTCGACCAGTCCGGATGGTGGTCGAGCTTCTCGGCCAGCAGGGCGACGCGGGCCATGAAGCCCCAGGCTTCGGAAAAATCACGGAATCTGAACACGCGCTGGAGCGCCTTGCCGTCCTCGGCGATGCGCCAGAGCGGCAGGCGCTCCGACAGGGCCGCCCGTTCGTCCTCGGTCAAAAGAGTACGCATATCGAATTCCTTCACCCACCGGATCGCCTGACAATTCGACCGGAGACTTGACCCGCGCGGCCGGTCCTGTCCTTTCTACTGCAATGAGCGCGACTTATTCACCCCGGTCCAATTTCGGCCCGCCGCCGGACAACGACGACATAGCGGAAATGGCCGAAAGGGCCCTGTCCGCCATCCCGGCCAGGCTGGCCATGCATGTGCGCGGCGTCAGCATCGCCGTCGAGGACATGCCGGACGAAGAAACCATGGAGGAACTCGAAATCGAGTCCGCCTGGGAACTGACCGGGCTTTATCGCGGCACGCCGCTCACGCAGCGCAGCATCGAGGATATCGCCCGGCAGCCGGATCTGATTGTGCTGTATCGCGAACCCATACTGCTCGAATGGATCGAGACCGGCGAGGATCTGTACCGGCTGGTCCGCAATGTGCTGGTGCACGAGATCGCCCATCATTTCGGCTTTTCCGACGAGGATATCTCTATCCTTAAATCGGAGATGGATTAGCCGCCTTTTTCAGGGGGCGTTGTGCCGGTCGGCCGCCTCGAACCCGGATTGTGCGGCGGGGATCGAAGCAAGCCGGAGATGGCCAGACCTTTGGCTTGTCTGATTGCAGCCCTCTCTTCGTCCGCCTGGCCGGGGTCAACCCGCGCGCCTGCGCGGCTCGGGGTTGACGCCGGACGGGCGGACGCAAGCACAATCACAGATCAGACAGGCACAACGCCGCCGGCGGTCGGGGATGGGCTCAGGCAATATCGCCATGGCCAGCCAGCACCGCGGCGACCCGGCTTCGCAGGGCCGGCAGCACTTCCTCGATGAACCACGGATTGCGCTTCTCCCAGCCACCGGTCCGCCAGGAGGGATGCGGCAACGGAAAGCGGCCCGCCGGCAGATACTCGCGGAATGCGCGCACGCGTTCCGTCATCGCGCCCTTGCCCAGGATGCGGGCCTGCGCATAGGTGCCGACCAGCAATGTCAATCGGATCTCCGGCATCAACGGCAGCAAACGCGGATGCCAGGTCGGCGCACATTCCGGCCGCGGCGGCGCATCCCCGCCATTGGCGAGACGGCCAGGGTAGCAGAGGCCCATCGGCAGGATGGCGATCCGTGTCTCGTCGTAGAATGTATCCCGGTCCATCCCCAGCCAAAGCCGCAGCCGGTCGCCGGACGGGTCGTTCCAGGGAATACCCGTCGCATGCACCTTGGTTCCCGGCGCCTGGCCGATGATCAGCAGCCGGGCGGTGCGCGAGACCCGCAGAACCGGCCGGGGCCCAAGCGGCAGGTGGGCGGCGCAGATCGTGCAGGCGCGCGCAGCATCAGCCGCGGCGCTCAGCGTATCGGCAAGCCTTCCCCGCGCGCCCAGCCTCGCGTTCCCTTGCCTTCAGTGCGCCATCAACACGGGGATTGCGGCTCCGTCCAGGATGCGCTGGGTGAAGCCCCCGAACACCGCCTCGCGCAGCCGGCTATGGCCGTAGCCGCCCATGACCAGCAGGCTGGCACCGGATTTCACCACTTCCGCCAGCAAAACCTCGACCGGGGCGTCGTTATGTGTCTCCAGGTTGACCAGCGAGACATTCGGGTTCTGCCAACGCAGCATGGACAACAGCCGGTCGGCGGATTTGTCCGGGTTGACGGCATGTTCGCTCACGGTAACGACGACCACCTTCGCCGCCGCGCGGATCAACGGCAGGGCCGCGGATACCGCACAGGCGGCTTCCGGGGTGTCTTTCCAGGCAATGGCGATGGTGCCGCCCAAATTCTCCGGCGCCTTGGCCGCGGCGATCAGCAGCGGCCGGCCGCTGTCCATGAGACCGGCTTCCAGCACCTCGCCACCGACGCCCGCGCGCGAGGGGGATCGGCCGGCCACCATCAGATCTGCGGTGCGGGCATAGGCTGAGACGAAATCCGACAGCCTTCCGGTCTCGGTCCGCCACTCTGCGGTAACGCCTTGCTTGCCCGGGTCCCCGGCGGTCGGGGCGTCGGTCATCGGGATCTGCTCACGGGCGCAGAACGCCTCCACGGCGGCTTTCGCCTCGGCCTGCAGCCTGGCCGCGTCGGCCTCCATATCGTCGATCAGGCTGCCCATGCCGGCTCCGGCGCCGAAATCGCCCGCCGCCATGCTGGCGATGACGTCGCGTATGTCCACCCGGACATGCAAAAATACCAGATGCGCGCCCGACATGCGCGCGGCGGCCAGTGCCGTCTCGAAGACCGGCAGATCGGTGATGGCCCCGCCCGAGGGGACCAGGATCGTCTTGAACACGGAAAAATCCTCCATAAGGTCGAATAAAATCTGCCACCGAAAACTCTACCGATCCGTGACATGGATCAAGCCCGCACCGATCGGATCGGAATCCGGCGGACCTTGACCCTTTCGCGGCGCGGCGGACCGGGTTCGCGCCCTACCGGTAGGTGCCCCTTGATGATCGCCATGACCGGCCATGTCGATCACGGCAAGCCCGCGATGATCCGCGCGCTGACCGGCATCGACACGGACCGGCTGCCGGAGCGTCCCCCGGCGCGGCGTCGGTCTGCGCCATGTCCTTCGCACCGCCGAAGCCGCGCCGGGCGAAGCCGGGCCGCACGGTCGCGGCCGAACGCGAGGTCAGTTCATCCGCAACTACTTCATCGGCGAATAGGATGTCGGGATCAGCAGCGTCGAGTGCATCTCCGCCAGGCTTGACGCGCCGTTGCGGACGAATTCCTGCCATTGCGGATCGGCGGCCAGCCTGGCGCGGGTGGCCATACGGGTGTTCAGGTCCGGATAGTTCCAGAGATGCACCGCCTCGTTCGGCTGCGGCGCCTCGCCGGTCCACAGGCCGATATTCTTCGAGTATTTCTCCCGCACCGGGAAATAGGATTTGAACATCTGCGCCCAGGGGCCGGCCATGCCGGGATGGGTGCGGTAGATCCGCAGCTCATAAATGCCACCGGGCGTCTCCGGCACTTTGAGATCCGAGACGACGTTCAGGAAGCGGATGTCCTGGCGGATCATCAGCGGGCGGATGGCCGGCACATATTCCCGGATCCAGCGCTCGTTCTGGCCGAGCGCCTTGCGCTTCTGCTCGCGCTCCTCGTAGCTGGCGTAGCTCCAGAGGTGCCAGACCTGGTTGAGCGCGCCGAACTCCGCGGTCCAGTAGCCATGCACGGTGCCGTAATCATTGCCGCGCACCGGGCGGCCGATCGTTTCGGCCAGCTTGAGATACTCGGGCAGCTTGCCCTGGTGGAACGTGTAGGTCCGCAGCTCGTAGAACATGGTTTCCCCCCGTTGGCCTGATCGGCTGTTGGGGGAAGCCTAGCCGTGGGCGGCTATTCCCGCAAAGCGGGGGTCATTCCTTGAAGCCGTAATCCGGGATGCCCTGCTCGTTGCCGTAGTACTTGTACGGCAGGAACTTGCCCGACATCGTCAGCTTCACGCGGTCGCCCTTCGGGTTCGGCTCACGCTCGATGCTCATGTCGAAATCGATCGCC
>CAVUOB010000012.1:0-199834 GCA_963743035.1 uncultured Alphaproteobacteria bacterium | reverse complement strand
CGAGAGGAAGAGGGCTGCGCCGGTTTTCGTGGCGGGTTGGAGGTCGAGAGAGAGTCTCTTGGCCGCCCGCCGCGGAGACTACCCCATGGCTACTGCAGTTCAGAAGATCACCCTGTCGTCCTCGCGCGACATTCCCTTCAACAAGCTGGTGCTCAGCCAGTCCAATGTCCGGCGTGTGAAGGCCGGCGTCTCGATCGAGGAGCTGGCCGAGGACATCGCCCGGCGCACGCTGCTCCAGGGCCTGAACGTCCGTCCGGTCCTCGACGCCGAGGGCGCCGAGACCGGCATGTTCGAGATCCCGGCTGGCGGCCGGCGTTACCGCGCGCTCGAGCTCCTGGTGAAGCAGAAGCGCCTGGCGAAGACCGCGCCGGTTCCGTGCGTGGTCCGCGATCCCGGCACCGACATCCTCGGCGAGGATGACTCCCTGGCCGAGAACATCCAGCGTGCGCCGCTGCATCCGCTCGACCAGTTCCGCGCCTTCCAGGCCCTGCGCGAGAAGGGGCGATCCGAAGAGGACATCGCCGCCGCCTTCTTCGTCGGTGTGAACGTCGTGAAGCAGCGCCTGCGCCTCGCGTCGGTCGCGCCGGCCCTGCTCGACATCTATGCCGAGGACGGCATGTCGCTCGATCAGCTCATGGCGTTCACCGTCACCACCGACCATGCCCGGCAGGAGCAGGTCTGGCAGGCGATTTCCGGCTCCTGGCAGAAGGAGCCCTATCAGATCCGCCGCATGCTGACGGAGAAGACGGTGCGCGCCTCCGACCGGCGTGCGGTGTTCGTCGGCCTCGACGCCTATGAGGCGGCCGGCGGCGTGGTGCTGCGCGACCTGTTCCAGTCCGACGATGGGGGCTGGCTCGAAGACATCGCGCTGCTCGACGGCATGGTCGCCGAGAAACTGAAGGCCGAGGCGGAGACGGTCGCTGCCGAGGGGTGGAAGTGGATCGAGGTCGCCATCGACTTCCCCTACGGCCACACCCACGGCCTGCGCGAACTGGAGGGCGTCGCCACCGATCTCACCAGCGAGGAGCAGGCGACGATCGACGCGCTGAAGGCCGAATACGTTAAACTGGAGGAGGAGAATGACGGCGCCGACGAGCTGCCGGACGAAGTGGACGAACGCCTCGGCGAGATCGAGGCGGCGCTCGCCGCCTTCGACGATCGGCCCGTCACTTATGATCCGGCCGACATTGCCCGCGCTGGCGTCTTCGTCAGCATCGATGCCGAAGGCGCTCTATCGGTCGATCGCGGCTACGTCCGGCCGCAGGACGAGGCGCCCGTGGACGAGCCGGAGCAGGACGGCGAGACCGATCCCGCGACGGCTGGAGCGGACCACATCGAACCGGGCGCGCCCGTGGTTCAGCGCGCCGTCATCACCATCGGCGGGCAGGTCGCCGGACCGGAGGATGAGGACGACGAGGACCTGAAGCCGCTCCCGGATCGCCTCGTGACAGAGCTGACCGCAGAGCGGACGCTGGCGCTGCGCGACAAGCTTGCGACCACGCCTGCCGTCGCGTTCCAGGCCGTTCTGCACAAGTTCTGCCTCGACGTCTTCTCCCGTTACTTCTCCTACGGGACGGCGATGGAGGTGTCGGTGCGCAGCGCCAGCTTCCCGGTGCAGGCCCAGGGGCTGAAGGACACGCCCGCAGCCAAGGCGATCGATGCGCGCCACAAGGCTTGGGAAGAGCGGCTGCCCAAGGACAAGGCCGATCTCTGGGACTGGCTCACCACCCTCACCGGCGAGGAGCAGGCAACGCTCTTCGCCCATTGCGCCTCCTTCGGCGTCAATGCGCTCTACGAGAAGGGCGACCGCTACGGCGCGGGCGTCTCGTGCCACACGGTCGAGCAGCGCATCGCCGAGGCCGATCGCCTAGCCCAGGCCGTCGATCTCGACATGGTGCAGGCCGGCTGGCGTCCGACCGTCGAGAACTATCTCGGCCGGGTGCCGAAGCGCCGCATCCTCGAGGCGGTGCAGGAAGGCGCCGGCGAGCGGGCGGCTCAACTCATCGACCACTTGAAGAAGGGCGACATGGCCAAGGAGGCCGAACGGCTCCTGGCCGATACGGGCTGGCTGCCGGAGCCGCTGCGGATCGCCGCCGTGGACGACGCGCCAGTCGAAGCCACCGAAGCCGATGACGACGGCGAAGCGCTGCCGGAATTCCTCGCCGGCGACGACGAGGAAGCGGAAGCCGACGTGCCGCAGATGATCGCGGCCGAATAGCTCGCGCGCGGGGCGGCTTCGGCCGTCCCGCGCCCCTTTCCCCTTTTCAGCCGACCCGACCGCCCGGCCATCGTGCCGGGCATTTTCGTTTCAGGAGACCCTCATGACCGACACACCCGCTACTATCCCCGAGCCCGTTGCGCCGCTCTCCGACTGGGAGATGAAGGCGGTCGCCCAAGCCAAGCTCGAAGCCGAACTGTTCACCCTCAACAAGAGCGCGTTGCTCAATGCGCTGGCGCTCGCCGGCGTAACGCGTGTCGTCGTCAGCTTCGACGGCTATGGCGATTCCGGTCAGATCGAGAATGTCGAAGTTCAGGCTGGAGACGATCAGGTCGCCATGCCTGGCGCAGCCATCGAATTCTACGAGGCCATCTGGGATCAAGCCGAACCAAGGCGTTCGTCCGCCGGTATCGCCGCCGTCGTCGAGAGCCTGGCCTACGACGTTCTCGAAAAGACCCATTGCGGCTGGGAGAACAGCGACGGTGCTTACGGCGACGTCATCTTCGATGTCGCGGATGGGGTGATCACGCTCGACTACAACGAGCGCTACACCGCGTCCGAAAACTACACCCACGCCTTCTGAGGAGGCGGTCATGGGACACTGCCATCACCACGCTCTCTCGTCGGTGAGAAAATGGGGCGGCGTCGCGGAAGACTATCTGCCGCTGCACCAATGGTTCGACGAGTCGAAGGCGATCACCGCCGACTTCCGGCATCGGGCGCTCCGGCATCACGCTGAAGGCATCTTCATGCTGGAGCGCTTCTTCGGCGCGACCATCACTATCTCGATAGGCCGCGTCGTTCCGGTGCGGCTTATCGGCGAGCAGCATGTGGTCGAAGATCTCGGCTTCATCCCGAGCTTTGCCGACTGGGTGCGCTGCATTCGCCCCCAGCCGTGGATGGGCCGCGCGCAGCCAATCCACAAGCTGGTCGATCCCTTCGCCGCATCCGACGCAGACGCCGTCGAGATCAAGCCGCCGCTGCATCCCTAGCGGCAACCACCTTCGTTCCGTTCACCTGAGCCCGGCATTGCCGGGCTTTCGCATGTCTGGAGACCGTCATGACCACGTTCACCGTCGAATCCACCTACCGCATTCCGATCTTTCGCCAGCGCAGCTACCTTGCCGACACGCTGGCCGAAGCCTGCCGCCTCGCCATCGAAGACGATGACTGGGAGGGGCAGAAGGAGGACTGCGAATCCGCGGGCGAGACCTATGTGACCGGCGTCTGGCCGGGCGACGTCACGCCCTACAGCGTCGCGGCGCTTCCGATCCCATCGCATTTCGGCGAGTCCCTTCAGCGCAAGGCCGAGCACTTCGAGGTTCTGCTCGGACTGCTCAAGGTCTTCGCGCTCCCGCCCGATGGCGGCCTGGCTGACGAGCCGTTCTGGCGACAGCGGTGCCACGCCGCGATCACGAAGGCCGAGGCGATCCTCGCAGGCGCACGCGATCCAGACGACGAAGGAGGCGCGTTATGACCGAATATGTCGTCAAGATTGCCTTCTGGCTGCGCGCCTTCGACAGCGTGACCATCGAGGCTGCGTCTGACGCGGAAGCGGTCGAGAAGGCAAAAGTAGCCGCGACCGCCGCAATGGAATCGACGGCGTTCCCGGAACACATCGACACCGACGAGCGACGGGAAGGCGTCATCGCCTACATCGACCGGACCGCGCCGGACGGCCATGAGCCCGTCATCGAGGATGTCGCGTTCGACGACGACCGCATCCACGGTCCGCCCGCCAGCTGATCCCAACCACATCCGAACCCACCCGAAGCCCGGCCCCGCGCCGGGCTTTCGCATTTTAGGGAGACTGACATGGCCGACTACTTCACCCACTTTTCATGCCTGCTCGACCTCGGCACACCCGAGAACGCTGCGCGCGCACTCGACCTCTACGCCAACACGCCCGAGGACGAAGATGACCTTCGCCTCTCGGACGGGTTCGACCTTTCAGTCCAGACGGAAGGCGGATCAGAACTGTGGATTCACGACGACTGTTCGGGAGACCCTGAGCGGGTGATCGAGTTTGTCCTGCTCTGCGCGGAGGAATTCGATCTCAAAGGCCTTTGGGGCTTCGAATACGCCAACACCTGCTCGAAGCCGCGCCTCGATGCCTTCGGCGGCGGCGCGCATGTGATCGACCTCGGCGCGCGCAAGAGCGTCGGCTGGACCAGCACCAACGAGTGGCTGTGCCGCGCCTTGGAAGGAGATGATCCCGATGCCTGAGATCATCGAAACCACGGTCTATCGCCTCGACGAACTCTCCGACGCGGCCAAGGAGAAGGCCCGTGCCTGGTATCGCCAGACCGGCTTCGACCATGACTGGTTCGAGTTCGTCTATGGCGACTTCGAGCGCATCTGCGTGATCATCGGCGTCGATCTCAAGACCGTGCCGGTTCGCCTTTACGGCGGCGGCACACGGCAGAAGCCCTGCATCTGGTTTTCCGGGTTCTGGAGCCAGGGCGACGGCGCCTGTTTCGAAGGGCGCTACGGCTACGTGAAGGACGCGCCTCGGAAGATCCGCGACCATGCGCCGAAAGATGGCGAGCTTCACCGCATCGCCGATGCCTTGCAGGCGATCCAGCGCCGGAACTTCTATCAACTCCGCGCCACCGTGACCCACCGCGATCGCTACTACCACGAATACTGCATGGCGATCTCGGTCGAGCGCGACAGCCCCACCGGCCAGGACATGACGGCCGATGGCGAAGAGACCGTCACCGAGGCGCTGCGCGATCTCGCACGCTGGCTCTATCGCCAGCTCGAACGCGAATATGACTATCTGACCTCGGCCGACGTCGTCGACGACGCCATCACCGCCAACGCATATACCTTCACCGCTGCAGGCCGCCGGTTCGGCTGACGGCCAACACCTCGCTTTCAGAACCCTGCGGCGCCGCTCCCGATCGCCGGGCTTGTCTTGCCTGGACGACGCGCGACGCCGGTCAACGGGCAGGCCGTTTCCGCGCAAGGCGCGTGACCGTCGCCGCTTCACGCCGTCCGTGGCCGAAACCGCCCAACGGATCGGAGGCGGCGCAGATGTGCAAGGTTCTCAACAAGCGAGTGAATGGCGTCCCAGCCGGCGCCGTCTATATCGGCCGCGGCAGCAAATGGGGCAATCCGTTCCGGATCGGCCCTGACGGCGATCGGACCGCCGTCATCGCGAAGCATGAAGGCTGGCTGGCGGATCAGCACAATCTGCTGCGCGCGCTCGATGAGCTGCGCGGCCGCGACCTCGTCTGCTTCTGTGCGCCGCTTCCCTGCCACGGCGACCTCCTGCGTCGGTTGGCGAACGCGACCCGCGACGTGCGGATCGCTTGGTGGCGCGCCGTGAAGGCGGCGGCGGGATGAGAGGAAGAGGGCGGCCGGAACGGGTTTGAGCCGGTGCGGTCCGAGAGAGAGCGCCGCCCGGCTCGCCCAATTCCCGCTCTCCCGAGGCTCCCTTCATGAACGACCTTTCTCCAATCGCGGCCGACCAGGCCGCGCAGCCGTCGCCTGTCCATCGTCCTGACGTCGCCGGCGATATCATCGCCGCCGCCCAGCATCTCCTCCCACATCTCGAGCGCGGCCAGCGCGTCGACGCCGCGATCCTGCGCGCCGCCATGGAAGCGGCTTTCGGCGCTTCCGACGCCTCCGGCGCCTGGGACTGGAAGACGGCCTATGACGCCTGCGAGGCCGCGACCGTCCTCTTCCTCCGCAAATACGGAAAGGCGCTGTTCCGCAAAGCCGACTCTCCGGCTTCCCGGCTTTCCGCCTTGACCAAGATCGCCGGCCTTCTCCCGACCCACACCCGCCGCTCCGCCGAGAGCGAGGCCTTCCAGCAATTTTCCACGCCAACCCCGCTCGGCTTCGTGGCTCTGACCGCCGCCGCCATCGGGCCCGCGGACCGTGTGCTGGAGCCTTCGGCCGGAACCGGCCTCCTCGCCATCCTGGCCGAGATCGCCGGCGGCGCGCTCGTGCTGAACGAGCTGGCCGAGACCCGGTCGGCGCTGCTCACCTCCCTCTTTCCGGCCGTCTCCGTCGCACGCTTCGATGCCGCCCAGATCGACGATCACCTCGATCCCAGCGCGGTCCCGAGCGTCGTGTTGATGAACCCACCGTTCTCGGCGATGGCGAACGTCGCCGGCCGCATGGCCGACACCGCTTTTCGCCATATCGCTTCGGCGCTCGCGCGTCTCGCCGACGGCGGGCGGCTCGTGGCGATCACCGGCGCGAGCTTCGGGCCGGACACCCCGGCCTGGCGCGACGCCTTCGTCCGGCTGCAAGAGCGCGGCCGCATCGTGTTCACGGCCACGATCGACGGCGCGGTCTACGCCAAGCACGGCACCACGATCGACACGCGGCTGATCGTCATCGACAAGGCGCCCGCCGAGAACCCGGCGGCGCTGCCGGAATCGCGGGGCACGGCGCCCGACGTCGCGACCTTGCTGGGCTGGATCGCAGGAGCATGTTCCGATCCGCCTGCCGCTCGCGACAAACCTCGCCATCCCGATGTCGGCTGCCGCCGCACCGCGGACGGTGCGCGGCTATCTCGCGCGCGGGGCCATGGCGCGGCCTTACAAGCCGTCCGTCGTGGACCCGGAAGCGGTCGATCTCGTCTATGAGACCATCGACTGGACACCGCCCGAAGGCGCAGGTCTCAGCGATGCGATCTATGAGGAGTTCCGGCTTCAATCGATCCGGATTCCGGGCGCCGAGGCGCACCCGACCAAGCTGGTGCAGTCCGCCGCCATGGCCTCGGTCGCGCCGCCAAAGCCAAGCTATCGGCCACGGCTGCCGATCAATCTCGTCAGCGACGCGCTGCTGTCCGACGCCCAGCTCGAGACGGTGATCTATGCCGGAGAGGCGCATGGCGACTATCTCGCCGGCGCGTGGACCGTGGACGAGACCTTCGATCTCGTCACCGCCGCCCGCGACGATGCGCCGAACGCCATCCGCTTTCGCCGGGGCTTCATGCTCGGCGACGGCACCGGCGCCGGCAAGGGCCGCCAGTCGGCCGGCATCATCCTGGACAACTGGCTGAAGGGCCGGCGCAAGGCGGTCTGGATCTCGAAGTCCGACAAGCTGCTCGAGGACGCCCAGCGCGACTGGTCGGCCCTCGGCATGGAGCGCCTGCTCATCACGCCGCTCTCGCGCTTCCCCCAGGGCAAACCGATCCGGCTGTCCGAAGGCGTCCTATTTTTAACCTACGCTACGCTGCGGTCCGACGACCGCGGCGAGAAGCTTTCCCGCGTCCGCCAGATCGTCGAATGGTTGGGCTCCGATTTCGACGGAGTGATCATTTTCGACGAGAGCCACGCCATGCAGAACGCCGGTGGCGGCAAGGGAGAGCGGGGCGACGTTGCGCCCTCGCAGCAGGGCCGTGCGGGCTTGCGCCTGCAGCACGCTCTGCCGGACGCGCGCGTCGTCTATGTCTCGGCGACCGGCGCCACCACGGTCCACAACCTCGCCTACGCCCAGCGGCTCGGCCTCTGGGGCGGCGAGGATTTCCCCTTCGCCACACGCGCCGAGTTCGTCGAGGCGATCGAGGATGGCGGTGTCGCCGCCATGGAGGTGCTAGCCCGCGATCTCCGGTCGCTCGGGCTCTACACCGCCCGATCGCTCTCCTATGACGGCGTCGAATACGAGCTGATCGAGCACCCGCTCACCGACGAGCAGCGGCGCATCTACGACGCCTATGCCGGCGCCTTCGCGATCATCCACAATCACCTCGATGCGGCGATGCAGGCCGCCAACATCACCGGCGAGAGCGGCACGCTGAACGCCCAGGCGAAGTCGGCCGCCCGCTCGGCTTTCGAGAGCGCCAAGCAGCGCTTCTTCGGCCATCTGCTGACCTCGATGAAGACGCCGACCCTGATCCGCGGGATCGATCAGGACCTCGCCGACGGCCATGCCGCCGTGATCCAGATCGTCTCGACCGGCGAAGCGCTGATGGAGCGCCGCCTCGCCGAGATTCCGACCGAGGAATGGAACGACATCCGCGTCGACATCACGCCGCGCGAATACGTTCTCGACTACCTGGCCCATTCCTTTCCGGTGCAGCTCTACGAGCCGTTCACCGATAGCGAGGGCAATCTCTCCTCGCGGCCCGTCTTCCGGGACGGCCAGCCCGTCGAGAGCCGCGAGGCCGTCGCCCGCCGCAATGAGCTGATCGAGCGCCTGGCTTCGCTGCCGCCCGTTCCCGGCGCGCTCGACCAGATCGTCCAGCGCTTCGGCACGGACCTCGTCGCCGAAGTGACCGGACGCTCGCGCCGCGTGGTGCGCAAGGGTGACCGCCTCGTCGTCGAGAACCGCGCGGCCTCCGCCAATCTCGCCGAGACCGCCGCCTTCATGGATGACATGAAGCGCATCCTGGTGTTCTCGGAGGCGGGCGGGACGGGCCGCAGTTACCACGCCGAACTGTCGGCGCGGAACCGGCGGCTGCGCGTCCACTATCTGCTCGAACCTGGCTGGAAAGCCGACGCGGCGATCCAGGGCCTCGGGCGGACGAACCGCACCAACCAGGCGCAGCCGCCGCTGTTCCGGCCGATCGCGACCGACGTGAAAGCCGAGAAGCGCTTCCTCTCGACCATCGCCCGCCGGCTCGACACGCTCGGCGCCATCACGCGCGGTCAGCGCCAGACCGGCGGCCAGGGACTCTTCAGGCCCGAGGACAATCTGGAATCGCACTACGCCCGTGACGCGCTGCGCCAGCTCTACATGCTGCTCGTGCGCGGCAAGATCGACGGCTGCTCGCTCCAGATGTTCGAGGACGCCACGGGCTTGAAGCTCATGGATGCCAACGGCATCAAGGACGAGCTGCCGCCGATCACGACCTTCCTCAACCGCCTGCTCGCTCTCACCATCGATCTGCAAGGCGTGCTGTTCACCGCGTTCGAGCAGTTGCTGAACGCCAAGATCGAAGGCGCCATCGCCAGCGGCGTCTATGACGTCGGGCTGGAGACGCTGCGAGCCGAGAGCTTCGTCGTCACCGATCGCCGCGCGATCTACACCCATCCCGCCACGGGCGCGGAGACCCGGCTGCTCACCATCACCGAGCGCCGGCGCAATCGCCCGGTGACGCTCGATGAGGCGCTGGACCATCTCACCGATCCCCGCTCCATGCTGCTGGTCAACGAGCGCTCGGGCCGCGGCGCCGTGCAGATCCCCGCGCCGAGCCTCATGCTCGACGATGGCGAGATCGAACGCCGCGTGCGGCTGATCCGGCCGATGGAGCACCATCATGCGTCGCTGAAGATGATGGACGAGAGCCACTGGCAGGCGGCGGAGCGCGAGGCCTTCGCCACCGCATGGGCTCGCGAAGTCGCCGAGGTCCCCGAGTTCGCCGACAGCACGATCCATATCGTCGCCGGCCTGCTGCTGCCGATCTGGAAGCGCCTGCCGAACGAATCGACGCGCGTGTATCGCCTCCAGACCGACACCGGCGAGCGCATCATCGGCCGCAGGGTCTCGCCCGCCTGGGCGGCGAACGCGTCCGTGACCGGGACCACCGCCCTGACGCCGGACGCCGCCTTCACGGCGCTGATGGAGGGCCGCACCGTTCTCGACCTTGCCGAGGGCCTGCAACTCCATCGCGCGCGCGTCATGAGCGCTCACCGCATCGAGCTGTCGGGCTTCACCGACACGATGCGCGACCGCCTGCGCGCCTACGGCCTCTTCAGCGAGATCATCTCGTGGAAGCTGCGCATGTTCGTGCCGACCGACGCCACCGGCGCCGGCGTGCTGGCGAAAGTCCTCGACCACTATCCGGCCCTGCGCATCGGCGAGCGGGAGGCCGCGTGATGGCACGCCACGACGCATCCGAATTGGCGCACCGTCTCGCGCGCGACGCCGAGGCGGTGTGCCGCCGCTACCTCTCCGCCGGCCGCCGCGAAGGCGGCTACTGGCTCGTGGGCGACGTGCGCAATACGCCGGGCCGCTCGATGTTCGTTCGGCTCAAGGAGTCGCCGAAAGGGCCGGCCGGCAAATGGACCGACGCCGCGACCGGCGAGCATGGCGATCTGCTCGACGTGATCCGGGAAAGCTGCGGCCTGGTCGACTTCAAGGACGTCGCCGATGAGGCACGTTCGTTCCTCAGCCTGCCGCACCCTGAGCCTGAGCCGGATCGTCCCCGATCGCGCAACACCCAGCGCTCCAGCCGGATCGCCGGAGGCCGCGCAGCGACTGTTCGCCATGTCGCAGCCGATCGAACGCACTCTCGTAGAAGCGTATCTCCGGAATCGCGGCATTACGACTTTGCACGGAACCGGAAGCCTCCGCTTCCACCCGCGCTGCTACTATCGGCCGGACGACCACAGCCCGACCGAGACCTGGCCGGCGATGATCGCTTCCGTCACCGATCTCGCGGGGCATCTGACCGGGGCGCATCGCACCTGGCTCGATCCCGGCGGCTTCACCGAGGCGACGCTCGGCAAGGCGCCGATCGACACGCCGAGACGGGCGATGGGCGACCTTCTCGGTCATGCCGTTCGATTTGGCGTGGCGGGCGAGGTCATGGCGGCCGGCGAAGGTATCGAGACGATGCTGTCGCTCCGATGCGTCCTGCCGACCATGCCGATGGTCGCAGCCCTCTCGGCAGCGCATCTTTCCGCCATCCTGTTCCCGGACACGCTGCGCCGACTCTACATCGCCCGCGACGACGATCCGGCCGGCGATGGCGCGATGGCGACATTGGTTGACCGGGCGCAGGAGGTCGGGATCGAGGCGATCGTGATCTCGCCACGGCTCGGCGACTTCAACGAGGATCTCCGCCTGCTCGGGATCGACGCGCTTCGAGCGGCCAGCCGGGTGCAGATCGCGGCACAGGACGTCGCCCGCTTCATGGAGCTGGCGGCCTAGCCGGAATGGGATGAGAGGCGGTTCGCCGGCGTCGTCGCCACAGGGTCGGCGGTCATGCTTTCCCTCAGCGTCGGAGAGGACCACGCCCACGGCCTTCTGAGAGGGCGATCGGGCAGCAAGCGGCCCGGACCGGCAACCTTGTGGGCCGACTATTTTCCGTCGGCGGCGGAGCCGCCTTTACATCGCGAGACAAAATAGTCGGCCCCCTTCGGTCCTCCGCCGAGGCTTCGGCCCTCCGCTGCGCTGCGGGTGCAAGTCCGTTCCGCCCGCCGCCTTCGTCGCCATGAAGGCCGCGATGGGCGCGGCCGATCCGACAAGGAAAGCCGCGATGACCACCGACCACGACGACGATTTCGAGCCGCACCACAGCTCATCCCCGACCGACCAGGTCCTCCACGAACTCCAGCTCTATGGCTACCGTCCCTTCAACGACGAGCCCGATCCCAGGCCGCTTCCAGAAGCGAACATCCTCGCCGGCAGCATCTCCGACATCTTCGACGCCCTCGTGGTGGCGCTGGCCGACACTCGCCTCGAACCCGACCTCGAGGACCTGCTCTGGTCGACGGTGAACGTCTTCCATCGCGCCATCGAACGGATCGAGCGCGAACTCGACGACAACGAGCTGGCCCAGCAGCGCTCGCAGCGGGAACAGGACGGCAGCGAGGTCAAATCCGTCGAGCTGGAACGACTGACGGCGGAAGGCCAGACGCTCATCGAACGCCGCAACGCCTTCGAGCTGATGCGCGACCAGGCCGCCGACCAATTCGAGCACCACACCCATTCAGCCTGGCGGCCGCGCAACGGGTCGAAGGTCAACCATCGCAATCTGACCTCCGCGATGATCGACAGCCGCGATTTCCTGGCGGCGAAGAAGCGCGCCGGCGAACCAGGTGCTCCTCCCCGCGGGTCCGAAGGTCGCACTCACCGGCGGGCTCGACTTCAACGATCACCGGCTGATCTGGGCGAAGCTCGACCAGGTCCACGCCAAGCATCCCGACATGGTGCTGCTGCACGGCGGATCGCCCAAGGGCGCCGAGCTGATCGCCGCCAAATGGGCCGACAACCGCAAGGTCCCGCAGATCGCCTTCAAGCCCGACTGGACGAAGCACGCCAAGGCCGCGCCGTTCAAGCGCAACGATGCGATGGTGGAGACGCTGCCGATCGGCGTCCTGCACTTCCCCGGCACCGGCATCCAGGACAACCTCGCCGACAAGGCGAAGAAGCTCGGCATCCCGGTCTGGAAGTTCGGCGGCGCGTGAGCGCCGCCTTCTCTTCATCCGCAATGACGTGAACCCGGAAAGGCGGATCAGCGGCTTTCCGCGAAGCCGCCTTTCAGTCCGGTTCACCCGTCACCGCAATCCTGGCCGCACGAGCATAGTGCGCCAACTCCGTATCGTTCTCGATCAGGCCATCGAGCAGCGCCTTCATATCGCTCTGATCGGACGCCGATTGAAATGGCCCTGGCTGCCGCTCGATCGAAAGCACCGCGATGGCCAGCGCCTTCTTCACCAGATGCAGGTCACGTCCCGTGAATTCCGCCATGCCGCATGCCTCAACCATCATGTCACTCGTAAGCACACCTTAGCCGATCGGTCAGCGCACCGTGAGGACAACGAGGTTCCATGCATTGTCCGCGACGGCCTTTGAGTGGCGGCTCCTGCCGGCGGGCGCCACCCCGCGTCTATCAGCGCTGATCCTTGGTCCGGCCGAGGGCCTGACGCCATCAACCCGTAAAGGGTCGGCTTACGCGAAGCGTGCCGCCGCTGCGTCTTCGCCTTCGCGGTGATTGCGGCCCTCGGCCGAACACATCGGGCGCCTGTCGCGCGGGGATGGTCCCCGCCTCAGCACAGGAGCCGGATCAATGTCTCAAGCCCTCGCATTCGCTAACGGCTGGAACCTCGCCATCACTCTCATGGTCTGCGTCGTCGTCTTTCATGCTGACGCTGGCAACTTCGGCGTCATGCTGGCCACCGAATATGACGGCGATCCCGCCGCCGTCATCCACGAATTCGACCCCTTCCAGCGATGAAGGGGCGCATCCCCACGCAAGCTGGACCGCACAGGGCCAGCGGGATTTCCGCTCCCGCTGGCGCCTGTTTGCGGCTATACTCATGGTCGCGCCGTGGTGGTGGTGGAAGGCGCGACCGTCAGACCTTTATCTCACGGAGTACACCGCCATGATCATCTTCGGACCACTCCTCGTCATCGTCGGCATCGGCTTTATCTGCTGGCTGCTGTTCACCCTCGCTGTCTTTGCGCTGCCGTTTTTCGCCGGTCTGACGATCGGCATCTGGGCCTTTCACACAGGGGCCGGCGTGCTCGGCGGCATTGCCGTGGGTCTTGTAGCCGGCGGCGTCACCTTTGGCCTTGGCCAGCTTGCGCTCGCCGTTGTGCCATGGGCGTGGGCTCGGCTCCTGATCATCCTTCTCTATGTCGCGCCCGCCACCGTCGCTGGCTACAGCGCCACGCATGGAATCGCCCAGATGGCGATGCCTTCACCCACCTGGCAGACGATCTTCGCTGTCATCGGCGCAATCGCCGTCAGCGTCACGGCGTTCGTCCGCTTCACCGGAATGGCCGCGCCCGGACCAGCCGGACAGGGCTTAGCGCGGGGCTGACATCATCACGTCGACGGCCGTTGGGGCGGGCCAGATCACGCATTCCGTATGCTCGCGATCCTCGTCGTCGAACGCGGAGTGAGGGCCGACTGGCGTCGAAGCTCACCCGATAAATCGCAGAGTACCGGGCGTCGTGGCGGGTTGTTGAGGCGGCATGGCCGAGGTGGCGACGTCTTACGGATATGGCCAACGAAGCGCGTGACGGGGCGTGCAGCCGGAGCTTGGTCTCCGAAGCAGGAGATCCGTTGGTGGCCAGGACGGGGGCCGGATTACCGTCGAATTCACTGGCCAGCCTCCGCGGTGACTCGAAAGTCGCCACGTTCCCCTTGATGTCAGCTCTGTCAGGCCGAGCGCACCGAACGGCCTCTTCGATGGATTGATCTGGCCGAAGGCCGGCTGAAGCCTCGACCGCCTATGGCGCAACAGCGGCGTCAAAACTTTCTTCCCCTGCCGGCTGCGCCGTCATTCCTCGCGAGACAAGAAAGTCCCTCCTTTGCTGTCGAGCCCCTTCGGGGTGCGCCGTCGATCGCCTCCGGCCCCTCGATCACCATCGAGGCCGCAATGGTGCGGGCTCGGAAACAGAGATCAAGGAGAACTACCATGGCGACCATCGGCACCTTCAAGAAGACCGGCTCGAACGAATTCACCGGCGAAATCGTCACCCTCTCGGTCCAGGCCAAGAACGTCCGGATCGTCCCCGAAACCACCCGCTCCGGCGACAACAGCCCCAGCCACCGCGTCTATGTCGGCCGAGTCGAGATCGGCGCCGCCTGGGCCAAGCGCTCCAACGAGGGCCGCGACTATCTGGGCCTCAAGCTCGACGATCCGAGCTTCACCGCCCCGATCTTCGCCAACCTCTTCGACGACGAAGAGGGCGAAGGCTACAGCCTGATCTGGTCCCGCCCCAACGGCCGCCGGAGCGACTGACCCCGCCTACAATGCCCCGTCCGGCTGGTCCGGGCGGGGCATCGCTTCTATTTTGCGAGAGTTCCTCGACCGCCGTCGGCCCAGGTCGAACCCAGAGGCGCACGGCGCGAAGACGCTATTCTTGAGGCTCGGCCGAGACCGCCGAGTCGCCTTTTCGATGAGGGCCTCGCACCAACTCGGCCGCCTCCGCCTCCAGCGCTTCGGCTACCTGACCCAGCACCGTGACGCTCGCCGACACGTCGGCGCGCTCGATCGCGCCAATGTACCGGGCGCTCAACCCGGCCCGTTCGGCCAACTCTTCTTGCGTCATTCCTTTCGCATGACGCAACCGACGCAGATTGATCGCCACGACCTCCTTGAGATCCATGGCAACGATGGAGCCGATATCGGAATCATCGTTCCAGGAACGATCGTTCCGATTCGTCCGAGGGTTATGCTATTCATCCCTGGTTCCGAGCGCTCCTGCACCGTCAACTTGAGCAACGTGATGCGCCATAAGCATCGCGGCGCTGGCTTAATCGGGCGCGAAGTCTGTTAAAATTTGCGGTAAATGAATCCCTACTCCATTGCTTTGATCTCGACGGGGGAAAGATCGCAATGACCGAGGCGCCTTTCTATGACCGGCCGCCGCTTACCGACCGCGTGAACGCCTATGACGAGCAGCATCTGGCGATATACCTTCGGTTGTTGATGGCCGAGGAAGAGGGCGCCGACTGGCGAGAGGTCGTGCTGGTGCTCTTTGGGCTCGATCCAGCGCAAGAGCCCTGCCGCGCCAAAATCGTCCATGAGAGCCACCTGGCGCGCGCCCGCTGGATGACCGAAACCGGCTATCAGCACCTGCTCGAGCCACGGGTGCAGTGAGCCGCCACACGTCTGTTGTACGGGTTGTCGTCGCACGCGATGCAATCATAGGGTCTAGCGCAAAGACCGCGTTTCCGGATGGTCTGAAGCTCCCCGAATAGGGGAGCAAGACGAGAGGAAACGCCATGCCCACAGAGTATTGGCGCTCGCCGGAGACGATCGATCACTTGAATCGCCTCGAACGTCCCGGCTTCGCCGTCGAATTCCTGCGTCGCAACGCCGAATACCGGCGCGACTACGCCCAAATCCAGCGCCAGATCGCGCGCGATCATGTCGATGCGGAGTCCGCTCGCGCGGATTTCGCCCGGCGATGGGGGTTGCGGTTTCGCCCACGACCCGAGCATTCCGGTCGGCTCCGAACCCGTCACCTGGCTGCCGGAACTATCGCCCGGCACGCTGCTGCTCGATGCGGCGCCGAGCGGGTTTGCGCCTGTAGCCCTCGACCCATCCCAACTCGGCACGATTGTCGCTGACCGAACCGATGACGAGGGCCGGGAGGTCGTAATCGTCGATGGGTCGGGCGAGCTTCACATCCGGCTCAGCAGCGATCTGGCCATTCGGCGCCCCATGATTCTCCTGCCGCTCGGCGCGGCATCGGTCGATCTTCGACTCGATGTCGCGTCGCGCTTCATACGCCGGCTTAGCGGCCAAACCATCGGCCTTCTCCCTCGGGCGCTCCGACTGACGACGCAGCGCAAGCGCCGGCTCGTTCAGCTTCTTCATGCCTTCGACATTCACGAGGATGGGCGGTGGCCCTCGCGACATCGCCGAAGAAGTTCTTGCGTTCCGATCAGGCCCAACTTCCATCGGTCGAGTGGAAAGACTCCCACGCCCGGCGCTACGGCCAACCGTCTGATCCACGACTCGATTGCACTCGTCGAACGCGGCTATCTGAAGCTTCTGCGCGGCGGCTGACCAGCCACGCATACCGGCCTTCAGCGCGCACTACCCCTCCATTCATCCCCGCCTTGCCCGTGACGAATTGGACAATCGTCCGCTCATTGCCGCGTGAAGGGGGACACAACCTTCCGAAAATCTTCGTCCACCCCCAACGCCTGATCCCTCCGCCACCGTGACCTCGACATGCCGCGACTTGGCCGCGGCGCTTCGAGGCAAGACGGAGGCTTCCCATGCTCGACAGGTCCGCGCAGCTCGCCGCCCGCTACGTCAGAACCCATGAGGCGGCGCGCATCCTCGGCATCTCGCCGCGCACGCTGGAAAAGTATCGCTGCCACGGCAGCGGCCCGACTTTCCGCAAGCTCGGCGGCCGCGTCGTCTACGCGGTCGACGACCTCGAAGCCTGGGCCGACCAGGCCGCGTGCAGCTCGACGTCGGATCCTCGCTACGTCGAGGCCCGCGCCGCCGGCCACGCGCATCGCTGAAGCGGCGCTCCGTCGATGTCGTCGCCGCCGCCTCATCACCAGCCAGCGAACGGAGCAAGCTCGAACCGTTCGTCGTCGCCACCGGCGACGCCAGCCCGCGCGACCAGCGCGACCTGATGGAGCGGCCGTTCTTCTCGCTCGCCAAAGCCAGGCGCACGACGCCGATCCTCTACGAAGCCGGCGATGTCCGCGTCGAGGTCTACGCCGTGCCCGAGCACGGCATGGCGACCATCTGGGACGCCGACGTGCTGATCTGGGCGGCGAGCCAGATCGTCGAGGCCGAAAACCTCGGCTTCAAGACCTCGCGCTTCCTGCGCTTCACGCCCTATCAGCTCCTGACCGCGATCGGCCGCCAGACCGGCGCCCGCGACTACAAGCTCCTGAAGGGCGCGCTCGCCCGCCTGCAATCGACCGTCATCCGCACCACCATCCGCAACGGCGAGCATTGGCGGCGCCACCAGTTCTCCTGGATCAACGAGTGGGAGGAATGCACGACGCGCGACGGCCGCATCGAGGGCATGGAGTTCGTGCTCCCCGACTGGTTCTACCGCGGCGTCATCGACCGCTCGCTCGTCCTGGCCATCGACCCCGCCTACTTCCGTCTGACCGGCGGCATCGAGCGCTGGCTCTATCGCGTCGCCCGCAAGCATGCCGGCCGCCAGCCCAAGGGTTGGCTGTTCGAGATCGCCCATCTCCACCAGAAGTCCGGAAGCCTGGTGCGCGTCTCCGATTTCGCGCTCCAGATCCGGCGCATCGCCGCGCGCCAGCCGCTGCCCGGCTATCGCCTGCGCATCGAGTGGCAGGGCCGCCGCGAGCTGCTGCGCATCCTGCCGGCCCACTTATCCACAGCCCCTGTGGATGGGGCTGTGGAAGCGCTCGGGACTTCGCACGCAAACGGTATCGGGACTCCGCACGCAGCCCTATCGGGACTTCGCACGCACGAACCGCAGCTAACGCTTTGGCCGGAAACGGCGATTCCGGGCCTTAACTTAGAGTCTAACTCAGAATCTAACTCTTGTAGTTGGCGCGCGCGATCTGCGGATAAGCGCGCCACCACCGCTGCGCAGACCTCCGAACCACCAGCACGACAGCCGTCGCTGCCCTTCGGCCGCAAGCCGGGAGGGAAGCAGATGATCGTCGCTCTGCTCAACCAGAAGGGCGGCGTCGGCAAGACGACGCTTGCGCTGCACCTCGCCGGCGAGCTGGCGCTGCACGGCAAGCGCGTTACGCTGATCGATGCGGACCCGCAGGGCTCGGCGCTCGATTGGTCGCAGCAGCGGGCGCGGGAAAACGTCTCACGGCTGTTCGGCGTGGTGGGTCTCGCGCGCGACACGCTCCATCGCGAGGCGCCCGAGATCGCGCGCACCGCCGATCATGTCGTCATCGACGGACCGCCGCGCATCGCCGGGCTGATGCGCTCGGCGCTGCTTAGCCGCCGACCTCGTGCTGATCCCCGTACAGCCGTCGCCGTTCGACGGCTGGGCATCGGCCGAGATGCTCGGCCTGCTTCGCGAGGCGCGCATCTATCGACCCCAGCTCGCGGCGCGCTTCGTGCTTGAACCGCTGCGGCGCGCGCACGGTCATCGCCCGCGAGACGGCCGAGACGCTCGCCGATCACGACCCGCCGGTGCTCGTCCAGCACGGTCGGCCAGCGTGTCGTCTTTGCCGACGCCGCACAGTCCGGCCGCCTCGTGTTCGAGCTGGCCGAGCAGAGCGCCGCGGCGCGCGAGATCGCAGCGCTCGCCGCCGAAGTCGCGAGGATCGCGCCATGAGCGAGCGCGCCACCCGACGCGGCTTCGCCGCCCGGCCCGGCGACGCCGAGAGCTGGATCAAGACGCCGGAAGCGCCAAGCCGGCACGGCGACGAGCCCTCCGCCTTCACCGCCCGGTTGACGATCGACGTCACGCCGGCGCTGCGCGGCCGCATCAAGGTCGCCGCTTTCCGGCGCGGGATCACCGTCGCCGACATGCTGCGCGACCTCCTGGCGCGCGAATTCCCCGCCGATCCCGGAGAGACCTCATGAACGATAACGAGCCGTCGCCGCCGCGTGTCGTGCCGCCATCGCATCGGCGCACCGTCGCACTTACCCATGTCGAACTGACCTGGATCGAGAAGAAGATCGAGCACTGGCTACGCTTCGGCCGGCGCGCCGAGGAGAAGATCCTCGATCGCCGCCGCAGCATCTCGAGCTTCAAGCCCGGCAGCATTTTCGCGTTCGTGCGCTGGGCGTCGAACGACTACGGCACCGTCGTCTCGCGCATGGACATCGTGCGCGCGGTCGAGCCTGGCGCACGTTTCCAGACGCTGCCTTTCGTGCGCCCCGGCGGCGAGATCCTGCTGCGCGTCGATAGCTGGCCGAAGGTCGAGCGCGTGCTGCAGGCGATCGACGCCGTCGAGGCGCTCGACATCGATCCCGCCGACGCCGCGCCGGAATACTGGCGCCACCTCCACAACCGTCTCGCTGCCGGCCATGAAGCGCGCCCCTACACGCGCGATCAGCATGCCGCTTGGCTCAAGCGCCGGAGCGTCACGCTATGACCCGCTTTGGCTACGTCATGACGACGTATTTCGCCATGCTCGTCTTCATCGGCTTGGCTTTCGTCCATCCGGCGCCGCGCCTGATCTGGAACGCCACGGCGAGCACGCCGACCGGGCTTTATGCGCTCCGCCCGGCCGGACAGCTCCACGCGCTCGAGCTGGTCGCCGTGCGCGCGCCCGAACCGATCGCCAGCTACCTGGCCGATGGCGGCTTTCTGCCCAAGGGCGTGCCGCTGCTGAAGCATGTGATGGCGCTGCCTGGGCAGACGGTGTGCCGCGCGGGCGATGCCGTCACCGTCGATCACATCGCCGTCGGCGCGGCGCGTGAACGCGACCATCTCGGCCGTCCGCTGCCGCGTTGGAGCGGCTGCCACACGCTCAGCCCCAGCGAAGTCTTCCTCATGAACCCGACTGTCCCGGACAGCCTGGACGGACGCTATTTCGGTCCACTTCCCACCACCGCGATTGTCGCCCGCGCGGTCCCGCTGTGGACCGACGAGGCCGGTGACGGCCGCTTCGTGTGGCGCGCCGCCACTGATTGACCCGCTTCTCAACCCGCCAACAACGGAGGTTTCCCATGGCGCAGATTGGTCAGTTCACCCGCGACAAGTCCGGCTTCACCGGGCGCATCCAGACGCTCTTCTTCTACCGTGACCTCTCCCTCGTTCCGGCCGAATCCTCCGATGCCGAGAACGCGCCGGACTATCGCGTCCATCTCGGCGACGGCGACGGCCCTGAGATCGGCGCGGGCTGGAAGCGCACCGGCGAAAAGGCCGGCGAGTACGTCTCACTCGTCATCGACGATCCCGCACTCGCGCAGCCGATCCGCGCCAACCTCTTCCAGTCGGGCGACGACAAGTCCGCCTGGGTGCTGAACTGGAACCGCCCGCCGAAGCGCGGCGATCGGGGCTGATCGGATGCGGCGCGCGCTTCTTCTGCTCGCCAGCGTGACGGCGCTCGGTATGCCCGCCGTCGCCGTCTACGCCCAGGCAACGCCGATCGCGGTGAGGTCGGCGAGCGATTCCTACGCCGGTCTGATTGCCGAAGCGGCCCAGCGCTTCGCCATCCCTGAGGCGTGGATACGGGCGATCATGCGCATCGAGAGTCGTGGGGATCGCCGTGCCGTCTCGCCCAAGGGCGCGATGGGCCTGATGCAGCTCATGCCCGAAACCTGGGCTGCGCTTCGCGCTCGCTACGGCCTCGGGCGCGACGCGTTCGATGCGCACGACAACATCTTGGCGGGCGCCGCTTTCCTGCGGGAAATGCACGACCGCTACGGATCGCCGGGATTCCTCGCGGCGTATAATGCCGGGCCGGGGCGATACGAAGATTATCGCGACCGGCATCGTCCGCTGCCGCCTGAAACCGTCGCTTACGTCGCGGCGCTTGTCCCTTTTGTCGGGGACGGCGCGACCGATGGGCCTGTCCTCGTGGCGGCCTCCGGTCCGCCGTCTTGGACACAGGCCCCTCTCTTCATCACGCGATCGGCAAGCGCTGAGCCTGTCGATCGCGCGCCATCCAAACAGCCGTCGAGCGATGCGCCGGCTGCCATCGCGGTGCGCGACCTGTCGGCCATCGCACCGCAATCCGATGGGCTGTTCGTCCACGTTTCCGCAGCGGGGCCGAAACCGTGATCGCGCCGCTCTCCCGCCGATGTGCCGCTACATCACCTCAGTCGGCCCGCGCTTTCCCTGTCCGCTCGGCGGCGTCTGACGTCCCCGGAGGCTACATCGCAGCTATAGAGCGCGATTTCGCAGGCGGGCGCGGCACAGCGTCCTTCCGGGAAGAAGGAAGGGCAGGCAGGGAAGGAACGCAGAAACCAACCGACCGAGGGCGAGATAAAAGGCCGCAAGGTGCGGCTCGGTCGGTCGGTTGTTTTTATTGGGATTTTTCAGCGATCCGGCAATGTGCGGCCCTGGGGCGCAAGGTGCGCCGGACCCACAACGCTTTGCCGGAGCTGACTTTTCCGCACATTGCCGGGGCCGGCGATGGCTGACGAGAACGATTTCCAGCCTCGCCCGGGCCGCATCCGCTCAACCCGCAGCCAGCGCGCGAAGCCCTTCATCGCCCAGGCGCTCGCCGCCGCCCAACGCGCCGGCGGCGGCGTCTCGCGCCAAGGTCTCTTGCGCAGCGGACGGCGCTCCACCTTCGGCCGCGGCCGAGCCGCCAGCGTTCGGGCCAACCATCTGCTGACTGGCCGCTCTCGTCTGGTCACGGTGAAGACCCGCGTCGTCCGCCATACCGCTCGCGCTGCGCCGCTCGCAGCCCACCTCGGCTACCTCCGGCGCGAGGGCGTCACCCGGGACGGGGAGAAGGCCAGGCTGTTCGGTCCCGAGACCGAGGACGCCGACCCCAAGGCCTTCGCGGAGCGGGGCGAGAAGGACCGCCATCACTTCCGCTTCATCGTCTCGCCCGAGGACGCGCCGGAGATGGCCGACCTCAAAGGCTTCACCCGCGAGCTGGTCGGCCAGATGGAGAAGGATCTCGGCACCAAGCTCGATTGGGTCGCCGTCGATCACTGGAATACGCAGCATCCCCACGTCCACATCATCGTGCGCGGCGTCGCCGACGACGGCCAGGACCTCGTCATCTCGCGCGACTACATCAAGGAGGGGATGCGTGCCCGGGCCCAGGACCTGGTGACGCAAGAGCTGGGGCTGCGCAGCGATCTCGACATCCGTCGCGCGCTCGAGCGCCAGGTCGACGCCGAGCGCTGGACCCAACTCGACCGGCAGCTCGCCCGCGATGCCGATCGACACGGCGTCATCGATCTCGCACCAGATGCCGGACGTCAGCCTGATCCGTTCGAAGCGCTCAAGGTCGGACGATTGCGGCGCCTGGAGGGTCTTGGTCTCGCGCACCAGCACGGGCCGGGCCAATGGACGATGGACTCGGCCGCGGAGACGACCTTGCGCGAGCTGGGCGAGCGCGGCGACATCATCAAGCGCATCCACCGCAGCCTGACAGAACGTGGCATCGAGCGAGCCGCGGCGAGTTATGTGCTCGCTGGCGAGAGCCTGGATGTCCCGATCATCGGCCGCCTGGTCGATCGCGGCCTCGACGATGAGCTGAAGGGTACGGCCTACGCTGTCGTCGACGGTGTCGACGGGCGGACCCACCACATCAAGCTTCCCGATCTCGAGGCCGCCGGCGACAGCGCACCAGGCTCGATCGTCGAGCTGCGCAAGTTCGACGACGCGCAAGGCCGGCGTCGCGTTGCCATTGCGGCGCGCTCCGACCTCGCCATCGAAGACCAGGTGACGGCGAGCGGCGCGACTTGGCTCGATCGCCAGGCGGTCGCGCGCGATCCGGTGGCGCTCGGCCAGGCCGGCTTCGGAGCCGAGGTCCGCGAGGCGATGGATCGCCGGGCGGACCAGCTCATCGAGCAGGGCCTCGCCGAGCGACAGGCGCGGGGGATCGTGTTCGCCTCCGGCCTGATCGGAACGCTTCGACGGCGGGAGGTGGAGGCGCTGGGCGAGCGGCTCGCCGCCGAAACCGGCCAGCCGTTCAATGGCGCGGCGACGGGCGAGTATGTCGCCGGGACCTACCGACAACGCTTCGCGCTCGCCTCCGGCCGCTTCGCCATGATCGACGACGGCCTTGGCTTCCAGCTCGTGCCCTGGACGCCCACCCTCGAAAAGCAGCTCGGCCGCCACGTCTCCGGCGTCGCCCGCGCGGATGGCGGGATCGACTGGGGCTTCGGCCGCAACCGGGGGCTCGGTCTGTGAGCGATCCCTACAATCATCGACCTCAGGAAAGGACGTCTTCTATGTCCGCCACCAAAATTCTCTGGGGCCAGGTCATCACCGTCTTCGCGATCGTCCTGCTGGCGATCTGGAGCGCGACGGAGTGGACGGCCTGGCGCCTCGGCTTCCAGCCCCAGCTCGGCCACCCCTGGTTCGAGCTGCTGCATTTCCCGTTCTACCTTCCGCCGGCCTTCTTCTGGTGGTGGTACGCCTACGACGCCTACGCGCCTGACATCTTCATCGAGGGCGCTTACATCGCCGCATCGGGCGGGATCATCGCCGCGGCTGTCGCGATCGGCATGTCCGTCTGGCGCGCCCGCGAAGCGAAGAATGCCGAGACCTACGGCTCTGCCCGCTGGGCGCAACCGAAGGAGATCGAAGCCGCCGGACTCAGCGGACCCGATGGCGTCGTGCTGGGCCGCTACCAGCGCAGCTATTTGCGCCACGACGGGCCGGAGCATGTGTTGTGCTTCGCGCCGACGCGATCGGGCAAAGGCGTCGGCCTCGTCATCCCGTCGCTCTTGACCTGGCCGGGCTCGGCGATCGTCCACGACATCAAGGGCGAAAACTGGCAGCTCACCGCGGGCTTCCGCGCCCAGCACGGCCGCGTGCTCCTGTTCGATCCGACCAATGCGAAGTCATCGGCCTACAATCCGCTGCTCGAAGTGCGCCAAGGCGAGTGGGAGGTGCGCGACGTCCAGAACATCGCCGACATCCTCGTCGATCCCGAAGGCAGCCTCGAAAAGCGAAACCATTGGGAGAAGACCAGTCACGCGCTTCTGGTCGGCGCCATCCTTCACGTCCTCTATGCCGAGGCGGACAAGACGCTCGCCGGCGTCGCGTCGTTCCTGTCCGATCCGAAGCGGCCAATCGAGACCACGCTCTCGGCCATGATGCGGACGCCGCATCTCGGCGAGGCGGGCGTTCATCCCGTCGTCGCCAGCGCCGCCAGGGAGTTGTTGAACAAATCCGGCAACGAGCGCTCCGGCGTCTTGAGCACGGCCATGTCGTTCCTTGGCCTCTATCGCGATCCGGTGGTCGCCGAGGTGACGCGGCGCTGCGACTGGCGGATCGGCGATATCGTGGCCGGCGAGCGGCCGACGACGCTCTACCTCGTGGTGCCGCCTTCGGACATCAACCGCACCAAGCCGCTGATCCGCCTGATCCTCAACCAAATCGGCCGGCGTCTGACCGAGGAGCTGCAGGCTAAGGCGGGCCGGCGGCGGCTCCTCCTGATGCTCGACGAATTCCCGGCGCTGGGGCGGCTCGACTTCTTCGAGTCGGCGCTCGCCTTCATGGCGGGCTACGGCATCAAGAGCTTCCTGATCGCCCAGTCGCTGAACCAGATCGAGAAGGCCTATGGGCCGAACAACTCGATCCTCGACAACTGCCATGTGCGGGTAAGCTTCGCCACCAATGACGAGCGGACCGCCAAGCGCGTCAGCGACGCGCTTGGGACGGCGACCGAGATGAAGGCGATGAAGAACTATGCCGGCAGCCGCCTCTCGCCCTGGCTCGGACATCTGATGGTCTCCCGATCGGAGACGGCGCGCCCACTGCTCACGCCGGGCGAGGTCATGCAACTCCCGCCTACCGACGAGATCGTCATGATGTCTGGCGTACATCCGATCCGCGCGAAGAAGGCGCGCTACTACGAGGACGCGCGGTTGCAGGAGCGCATCCTGCCGCCGCCTGTGCCGACGCCGCCGAAAGTGAGTCGTTCCGACGACTGGAGTTCACGGCCATTGCCGCCGCAGCCACCGGCGCCCGCGATGCGTGACGGCGAGGAGGCCGACGATGAAGATCCGAAGAATTCGGACCGCCGTCGCCAGCCTGAACTGAACCAGGAGACGGTCGAGAAGAAGCAGCCGATCGACAACGAATTCGCCCTCGATCCGACCGACGAGCTTGAGGAGGATGCGCCCCGCGTAGGTCGGATGAACGACCTCATGCAGGGCTTGGCGCGCCAAGCCTCCCTCGACCCCGGCGACGACCTGGGACTGTGAGGCTGGGATGCCGGCGCCGAAGAAGAAGGCCCAGATCTCCGTCTATCTCGATCCGGACGTGATGCGGTCCCTGTCGGTCTACGCGGCGCGGCGAGAGCAACCGATGTCGCTGATCGCCGAGGCCGCCATCGCCTCGTTCCTTTCGCCGGACGCAGATGAGCGGCGCGAGGCTGCCATCGCCAAACGCCTCGATCAGCAGGACCGGCGCCTGGCGCGGCTCGAGCGCGACGTCGGCATCGCCGTCGAGACGCTCGCCCTGTTCATCCGCTTCTGGCTCACCACGACACCGGCGCTTCCTGAACCGGCTGCCAAGGCGGCGCGGGCGCAGGCTGGACCTCGCTACGACAACTTCGTCGCCGCGCTTGGCCGGCGCCTCAGCCAGGGGCCAAAGCTTCGGCAAGAGATCCCCGACGATGCTCGGGAAGACCCGACTCGATCGGCGGACACCGACTAGACGCGATCCCGAATAACCGGAGCATCACCGAAGCCGTTGAAACCGAGTCCGCACCCAGCAAGTATTTTTTCTCTGCTTTACGCCTGGTCCCTACGCCATCTGAATACTTGTTGAATCGCCCTACTTACTGCCTTTTCTAATCGTCCCCGTCGCTAGTCGCGTGTCGCGATTGGCCAATGACGGGGACGATCGTGGCGGTCACACCACTTCATTCCGAGGCCTTCTCCCGCGGTGCGCGCATGCTGCGCACCGCGCTCGGTCCCGCCATCGCCGGCTTCCTCGAAGACCCGTCGATCGTCGAGGTGATGCTCAACCCCGACGGCCGGCTTTGGATAGACCGGCTGTCGGGGGGGCTGGAGGATAGCGGCCGGACGATGTCCGCCGCCGATGGCGAGCGGATCGTGCGCCTGGTTGCGCACCATGTCGGCGCGGAGGTCCATGCCGACAAACCGCGTGTCTCGGCCGAGCTGCCCGAGACGGGAGAGCGGTTCGAGGGCCTGTTGCCGCCGGTGGTGGCGGCGCCGGCTTTTGCGATCCGCAAGCCCGCCGTCGCCGTCTTCACCCTCGACGACTATGTCGCCGCCGGCATCATGCTGGCCGGCCAGGCCGCGGTGCTCCGCGCCGCCGTGGCTGATCGCAAGAACATCCTCGTCGCCGGCGGCACCTCGACCGGCAAGACCACGCTCACCAACGCCCTCCTGGCTGAGATCGCCGGCACCACCGACCGGGTGGTGTTGATCGAGGACACCCGCGAGCTGCAATGCCGCGCGCCCAACCTTGTGGCGCTCCGCACCAAGGACGGCGTCGCCTCGCTCTCCGATCTGGTCCGCTCCTCGCTGCGCCTGCGCCCCGATCGCATCCCGATCGGCGAGGTGCGCGGCGCGGAGGCGCTGGACCTCTTGAAGGCCTGGGGCACCGGCCACCCCGGCGGCATCGGCACGATCCACGCCGGCACCGCGCTGGGCGCGATGCGCCGCCTCGAGCAGCTCATCCAGGAAGCCGTCGTCACCGTCCCCAGGGCGCTAATCGCCGAGACTATCGATCTCGTCGCGGTGCTGCGCGGGCGCGGCAGCGAACGCCGCCTTTCCGAACTCGCACTCATCGCCGGTCTCGATCCCGCCACCGGCGATTACCGCGTCCAGTCCGCCGGGGCGGGCGGCGACCTCTTGCCCCCCGGAGACCCATCATGATCCGTGTTCTCGCTGTCGCTCATTCTTCGCGTCGCCGCGTGGCCGAGCTCGTTACGCTCGCGACCCTGACGCTCGCCTTCGCCCCGGCGGCTTACGCCTCCGGCTCCTCCATGCCGTGGGAGACCCCGCTCAACTCCATCCTGGAGTCGGTGCAAGGGCCCGTCGCGAAGATCATCTCGGTCATCATCATCACCGTGACCGGCCTGACGCTCGCCTTCGGCGACACGAGCGGCGGCTTCCGCCGGCTGATCCAGATTGTGTTCGGCCTGTCGATCGCCTTCGCCGCGTCGAGCTTCTTCCTCTCCTTCTTCTCGTTCTCCGGCGGAGCGCTGGTCTGATGGCCGCGATCGTCGATCCCGACGTGCCCGGCTTCTTCGCGCCGGTCCATCGCGCGCTCACCGACCCGATCCTGATGGGCGGCGCGCCGCGGACCGTCGCGATCGCCAACGGCACGCTCGCCGCGGCGATCGCCCTCGGCCTGCGGCTCTGGATCCCCGGCGCGCTGATCTGGGCGGTAGGTCACACCGCGGCCGTCTGGGCGGCGAAGCGCGATCCGCAGTTCGTCGACGTGGTGCGCCGGCACCTTCGTTACCCAGCCTTTCTCGGCGTCTGAGGCTCCGATGCTGAACCTTGCAGAATATCGCAGTCGTCCCGCCGGTCTCGCCGACTTCCTGCCCTGGGCGGCGTTGGTCGAAGAGGGCGTTGTCCTCAACAAGGATGGCTCTTTCCAGCGCACGGCGCGCTTTCGCGGACCGGACCTCGATAGCGCCACGCCGGCCGAGCTGGTGGGCGTGACCGCCCGACTCAACAACGCGCTGCGCCGTCTCGGCTCCGGCTGGGCGATCTTTGTCGAGGCGCAACGGATCGCCGCGCAGACCTATCCGCACAGCAGCTTTTCCGATCCGGCGTCAGCGCTGGTTGATCTCGAGCGCCAGGACGCCTTCGAAGAGGCTGGCGCGCATTTCGAGAGCCGTTACTTCCTGACCTTCGTCTGGCTCCCGCCCGCCGAGGACGCCTCGCGCGTCGAGGGCTGGCTCTACGAGGGCCGCGCGCAGACCGGCGTCGATCCGTGGGAGCTGCTGCGCGGCTTTGTCGATCGGACCAACCGCGTTATCCAACTGGTCGAGGGCTTCATGCCCGAGGTGGCCTGGCTCGACGACAGCGACACGCTGACTTACCTGCACTCGACCATCTCGACCCGTGCATCAGCGCATCCGCGTCCCCGAGACGCCGATGCACCTCGATGCGTTGCTCGCGGACGAGCCGCTTGCCGGCGGCCTCGAGCCGCGCCTCGGCGCCCATCATCTTCGCACGCTCACCGTGGTCGGATTCCCGACCGCGACCCATCCGGGCATCCTCGACGAGCTGAACCGGCTCGCCTTCCCGTACCGCTGGTCCACCCGCGCGATCCTGCTCGACAAGACCGAAGCGGTGAAGCTGCTGACCAAGATCCGGCGGCAGTGGTTCGCCAAGCGCAAGTCGATCGCCGCCATCGTCAAGGAGGTGATGACCAACGAGGCATCGACCCTCGTCGATTCCGACGCAGCCAACAAGGCGGCCGACGCGGACATGGCGCTGCAGGAGCTGGGCTCCGACGATGTCGGCCAAGCTTATGTCACCGCGACCGTCACCGTCTGGGACGAGGACCCTGGTCTCGCCGGCGAGAAGCTCCGCCTGGTGGAGAAGGTGATCCAGGGCCGCGATTTCACCTGCATGCCGGAAGGGGTGAATGCGCTGGAGGCCTGGCTCGGGTCCATCCCCGGCCACGCCTACGCCAACGTCCGCCAGCCGCCGGTCTCGACGCTGAATCTGGCGCACATGATCCCGCTCTCGGCGGTCTGGGCCGGCGCCGGCAAGAGATGAGCATTTCAAGGCGCCGCCGCTGCTCTACGGCAAGACCGAAGGCTCGACGCCGTTTCGGCTTAGCCTCCATGTCGGCGACGTCGGCCACACGCTGATCGTCGGTCCCGACCGGCGCCGGCAAATCGGTGCTGCTGGCGCTGATGGCGATGCAGTTCCGCCGTTACCGGAACAACCAGATCTTCGCCTTCGATTTCGGCGGCTCGATCCGCACCGCGGCGATCGCCATGGGCGGCGACTGGCACGATCTCGGCGGTAGCCTGTCCGCCGGCTCGGAGCATTCGGTATCGCTGCAACCGCTGGCGCGAATCGACGATCAAGCCGAGCGCGCCTGGGCGGCCGAGTGGGTGACGGCCATCCTGGCCAAGGAAGGCGTCACCATCGACCCGACCGCGAAGGAGCACGTCTGGTCGGCGCTGACCTCCCTGGCATCATCGCCGGCGCAGGAGCGCACGATCACCGGCCTCGCGGTGCTGCTGCAATCGACAGCGTTGAAGCAAGCGCTGCAACCGTACTGCGTCGGCGGCGCTTCAGGCCGGCTGCTCGACGCCGAGACCGAGCAGCTCGGCTCCGCACCTGTCCAGGCCTTCGAGACCGAGGGCCTGATCGGCGCCGGAGCGGCGCCCGCCGTGCTGACCTATCTCTTCCATCGCATTGAGGGCCGCCTCGACGGCCGGCCGACCTTGCTCATCATCGACGAGGGGTGGCTGGTCCTCGACGATCCGGCCTTCGCCCAGCAGCTCCGCGAGTGGCTGAAGACGCTGCGCAAGAAGAATGCCTCCGTCGTCTTCGCCACGCAGTCGCTTTCGGATATCGACGGCAGCAACATCGCGCCCGCGATCGTCGAGAGCTGTCCGACGCGTATCTTCCTGCCGAACGAGCGCGCGATCGAGCCGCAGATCACCGCGATCTACCGCCGCTTCGGTCTCAACGATCGCCAGATCGAGATCCTCGCGCGCGCTACGCCGAAGCGCGACTACTACTGCCAGTCGCGCCGCGGCAATCGCCTGTTCGAGCTAGGTCTCGGCCCCGTAGCGCTCGCCTTCTGTGCCGCTTCCTCCAAGGCGGACCACGCCGCGATCGAGCGCGTCGTCGCCGAGCACGGCCGCGATGCTTTCACGCCCGCTTGGCTCGCGGACCACGAGCTCCTCTGGGCCGCCGATCTCATCCCTGACCTGATCAACCTGGAGACATCATCATGATCAAGCTGCGCCATCTGGCGGCGGCAAGCGCCGCCGTGCTCACCCTGGCCGTCGCCGTGCCGCCCGCCTCGGCGCAGTGGATCGTCTACGACCCGACCAACTTCGGCCAGAACGTGCTCACCGCCGCGCGCGAGCTGCAGCAGATCAACAATCAGATCACGATGCTGACCAACCAGGCGACGTCGCTGGTCAACCAGGCGCGCAACCTTGCAAACCTGCCGATGTCGACGTTGACCCAGCTTCAGTCGTCGATCGCCCAGACCCAGTCACTGCTAGGTCAGGCGCAGAACATCGCCTTCAACGTCCAGCGCATCGAGCAGGCCTATTCGACGAGCTACGGTTCGGCCGCCGGCACAGGTTCGACCACCGCCATGGTCGCCAACGCGCAGACCCGCTGGCAGAACTCCGTCGCCGCCTTCGAGGACAGCCTGAAGGTACAGGCGGGCGTGGTCGGCAACATCCCGACGAACTCCAGTGCGATGACCTCGCTAGTCACGGCCAGCCAGAGCGCCACCGGCGCGCTGCAGGCGGCACAGGCCGGCAACCAACTCTTGGCGCTGCAATCTCAGCAGCTTTCCGATCTCGTCGCCGTGCTGTCGGCCAAGAGTCGGGCCGACGCCCTGGAGCAGGCGCGTACCGCCTCGGCCGAGGCGCAAGGCCAGCAGAACTACAAGACCTTCTCGACGCGCACCGGCTATCAGCCCGGAAACGTCACCATGTTCAGCGGCAACTGAGGCGCGGCGATGCTGGGACGGTCGGAAATCTTCCGCGCCGCCGCGATCGTCGCCCTGATCGCGGTCGCCATCACGGCTCTTGTGGTGACCAACCGGCGCCACTCGGCCCCCATTGCCGAGACCCCTCCGACCATCGTCACACCAGCATCCGACGACCTCTCGGCCGAGCTGCGCCGTTGCAGCGCGCTCGGTCCCCAGGATGCCGAAGATCCGCATTGCGTCGCGGTCTGGGAGGAGAACCGCCAGCGATTCTTCGGCAGGCCGGCGCGGCCTCTGCCGCCACAAACGCCCCCAGGCGCTGCCGCGCCGGCCACCCCTTCTAAGGGAGATGCGCGATGAACAACGTCGGCGTCATCGACACCTTCCTCAACACCTTCACCACCTACATCGATTCCGGCTTCGGCCTGATCAAGGGCGAAGTCGGCTATCTCTCGTCCACGCTGATCGTCATCGACATCACCCTTGCGGGCCTGTTCTGGGCCTGGGGCGCCGACGAGGACATCCTCCAGCGCCTGGTGAAGAAGACCCTCTACATCGGCTTCTTCGCCTTCATCATCAACAACTTCAACAATCTATCGGCCATCGTCTTCAACAGCTTCGCCGGCCTCGGCCTGAAGGCGGGCGGCTCGTCTATCAGCACCGCCGACTTCCTGCGGCCGGGCAAGCTCGCCCAGGTCGGGCTCGACGCCGGACAGCCGCTGCTCGATGCGGCCAACCAGATGATGGGCTTCACCAGCTTCTTCGCGAACTTCGTGCAGATCGCGGTGCTGATGGTCTCGTGGGTCCTGGTGCTGATCGCCTTCTTCATTCTGGCGGTTCAGCTCTTCGTCACGCTGATCGAATTCAAGCTGACCACACTGGCCGGCTTCATCCTTATTCCCTTCGCCCTCTTCAACAAGACCGCCTTCCTCGCAGAGAAGGTGCTCGGCAACATCGTCGCGTCCGGCATCAAGGTGATGGTGCTGGCCGTCATCGTCGGCATCGGCACCGGGCTCTTCTCGCAGTTCACGCAGACCTACGCCGGCGGCCAGCCGACGGTCGAGCAAGCGCTGTCCGTCGTGCTGGCCGCCCTCGCCATGCTGGGCCTCGGCATCTTCGGCCCCGGCATCGCCACCGGCCTGGTCTCCGGCGCGCCCCAGCTCGGCGCGGGCGCCGCCGTCGGGACTGGCCTGGCCGTCGCGGGTACGGCGATGGCCGGCGCCGGCGCGCTCGGCCTGGCCGGCAGGGGAGCGATGGCTGCGGCTTCCGGCACTGCCGCCGCCGCGCGCGGTGGGGCGGCAATGGCCGGCGGCGCGTCCTCCGCCTACAGCCTTGCTTCAGCCGGCCGGTCCGGCGCGTCGGGCGTCGCGGCCGGACTCGGCGGGGTCGGGCGAGCGGCCGCTTCAGCCGCCGCGGCTCCTGTGCGGCGCGCCGCCGCTCAAGCCGGCAGTTCGATGCGGGAAAGCTTCGCCGCCGGCGCCCGGTCCAGTTTCGCCGCAACCGGCGGCTCGTCGACCGGAGGGACGGTCGGCGGCAATTCACCAAGCACGCCCACGGCGCCCACGGGCGGATCGGAGGGTTCCGGCCCACCCGCCTGGGCCCAGCGCATGAAGCGCAACCAGTCGATGGTCCACGGGGCGCAGACCGCCGCGCAGGTCCTCAGGTCCGGCGACAGCCATGGCGGCGGCCATTCCGTCGATCTCTCAGGAGGAGAATAAGACATGGCGCTGTTCCGCCGCCCCACGGTTCGCTACGGCCGGACGCCCGAGCCTGAGACCCCCTATCAGCGCGCCGCCCAGGTTTGGGACGACCGCATCGGCTCGGCCCGGGTGCAGGCCAAGAACTGGCGGCTGATGGCCTTCGGCTCGCTCGCGCTCTCCATGGGCCTCGCCGGCGGTCTCGTCTGGCAATCGACCCATGGCAGCATCGTCCCCTGGGTGGTGCAGGTCGACAAGCTCGGCCAGGCGCAGGCTGTCGCGCCCGCCGCCGCCGACTACACGCCCGAGCGACCCGCAAATCGCCTGGTATCTCGCCCACTTCATCGAGATCGTCCGCTCGCTGCCGGCCGATCCGATCATCGTGCGGCAGAACTGGCTGCAGGCCTACGACTTCACCACCACCTCCGGCTCGCAAGCCCTCAACGACTACGCCCGCGCCAACGACCCGTTCGCCAAGCTCGGCAAGCAGCAGATCGCCATCGATGTCTCGAGCGTGATCCGCGCCTCGCCGTCGAGCTTCCGAGTCGAATGGGTCGAGCACCGCTACCAGGACGGCGCGCTCGCCGACAACTCGCGCTGGACCGCGATCCTGACGATCGCGATCCAGTCGCCGACCTCCGCCGACGTGCTCCGCAAGAACCCGCTCGGCATCTACGTCACCGCCATCAACTGGTCGAAGGAGCTGGGACAATGACCCCGCCGATTTCCATGGAAGCCGGCGGTCCGGCTTCGCGTCTCTCCACCATTCAGCAGAGCCGGAAAGGAGGGATTGCGCCTTTCCGTAAAGCCGCCCTGGCGGCTTTGCTGATGTCCGTCACCTCGCTCGGCGGCTGCGCGCACAATTTCATTCCGCCTGACATCAATTACGACAGCGCAGCGCCGGCCAAGCTCACCGTCGATCCGCCAGCACCCATCAAGATCGTGGAGTTGCCGAAGCCTTCTGCCGCTGCCCGGGCAACTGAAGCCGATCGACGGTGGAAAGCCGACACCGGAAGCCGCCGACCCGACCGTGCGCGTCAACCAGGCCAACGCCGCCGCGCGGATCCAGCCGGTGCGCAACGGCTTCATCAACGCGGTCCAGGTCTATCCCTTCTCCGGCGGCGCGCTCTACCAAGTCTATACGGCGCCCGGCGAGATCACCGACATCGCGCTGCAGGAGGGCGAGCAGCTCGTCGGCTCCGGGCCCGTCGCCGCCGGCGACACCGTGCGCTGGATCATCGGCGATACCGAGAGCGGCGCGGGCGCCACCAAGAAAGTTCACATCCTGGTCAAGCCGACGAGACCCGAGCTGCTCACCAATCTGGTCATCAACACGGATCGGCGGACCTATCTCCTCGAGCTGCGCTCGACCGAGAAGACCTACATGGCCTCGGTCTCCTGGCAGTATCCCGAAGATCAGCTCATCGCGCTTCGGCGGCAGAACCAGGAGGCCGACGCAGCCGCGCCGATTGCCAGCGGCGTCGATCTCGCCTCGATCAATTTCCGCTACGCGATCCAGGGCGACAACCCGGCCTGGCGTCCGCTGCGCGCCTTCGACGACGGGCACAAGGTCTACATCGAGTTCCCGAGCGGCATTGCTCAGGGCGAAATGCCGCCACTGTTCGTCATCGGACCGGCCGGCGGCTCCGAGCTGGTGAACTACCGGGTCAACCGCAACTACTACATCGTCGACCGCCTGTTCGCCGCCGCTGAATTGCGTCTCGGCGACAAGGATAGCGAGCGGCGCGTGCGCATCGTCCGCACCGACGGAAGGCCGCGGTCATGACGGCGGAAGGTCCTGAAGAACAGCCGCCGTCGCCGACGCCCGTCGTACCGCCTGACCTTCGGCTTCGGGGCGAGCGGCCGCGCGTCACGCGCTTGTCGCGCAGGGTGCTGATTGGCCTGGGCGCCGTTTCGGCGCTCGCCGTTGCCGGCGCGCTCGGCTACGCGCTCCAGACTCGCAACGCGGCGCAGACCGGCCAGGAGTTGCTCAGCACGCAGAACCGTCCCTCCGCCGAAGGCCTCGCTGGCCTACCGAAGGACTACACCGGCCTACCGCGCCAGGCGCCCCCGCTCGGGCCGCCGCTGCCCGGCGATCTCGGCAAGCCGATCCTCAATGCCGGGGCTGCGCCCAATACCGTGACTCCCGGGACGACGCCTGATCCGGAGGCACAGCGCAGGGCGCAAGAGATCGAGGCGGCGCGGCTCAGCCGTCTCTTCGCCCAGACCAATCAGCAGCCGCAGCCGGTCGGGCTCGCCACGCCGGCTGCGACGGGGACCACGGTGGGTCCGACGCCCACACCGCCGGTCGACGCCGGCGCTGCGCAGAACATGCAGGACCGCAAGACGGCATTTCTCAATGCTTCGACCGACAAGCGTACGGTCAGTCCGGATCGGATCGAAGCTAAAGCCTCGCCCTACGTGGTACAGGCGGGAACGGTTATTCCCGCGGCGCTCATCACCGGCATCCGCTCCGACCTCCCCGGACAGATCACCGCCCAGGTGACGGAGGCGGTCTACGATAGCCCTACGGGCCAATATCTGCTGATCCCGCAGGGTGCGAAGCTGATCGGCCAGTACGACAGCTCCGTCGCCTTCGGTCAGAGCCGCATCCTGCTGGTCTGGACCCGCATCATCATGCCGGACGGCACGTCGATCGTGCTTGAGCGCCAGCCTGGCGCCGACACGGAAGGCTATGCGGGGCTCGAGGACGCGGTCGACAACCATTGGGGTATGCTGTTCAAGGCCGCCGTGCTGTCGACGCTACTCAGTGTCGGCGCCGAAGCCGGCACCAGCCAGAACGAGAACAATCTCGTGCAGGCGATCCGCAGCGGCGCCTCGAACAGCATCAGCCAGACCGGCCAGCAGATCGTTCAGCGCCAGCTCAATATCCAGCCGACGCTGACCATCCGCCCGGGCTTCCCGGTCCGTGTCATCGTCACCCGCGATCTGGTGTTGACGCCCTACGGACACGGAGGGAATCCATGACGAAGCTCAAGCTTGGGCCGCTGGCCGACGACAAGCCGGTCAAAATCAGCATCGAATTGCCCGCTGCCGTGCATCGGGATCTTGTCGCTTATGCTCAAGTGCTCGGCCGGACGACTGGCCAAACGGCTCCCGACCCCTCGAAGCTCATCGTGCCGATGGTCGAGCGATTCATGGCGACCGACCGCGCTTTTGCCAAGGCACGTCGCGATCGGAGCGCTCAGGTCGCTTTCGGTTCGGCCGAGAAATCGGGATAGTGTTCGCGCAACATCGCCAGGAACGACCCCAAGGCCGGGTTGCTGTTCGCGTCTCGCCAATACGCCATGAATTTGACTTGGGTCGGACCGTCGTCGTCCCAGACCTCCCTATAGACTACGCCTTCGTGGCGCACCCCCGTCGCGCCCTCGAACATCAAGAGCGTGCCATAGTTCGCACTGACCAGGCTCAGCAGCCTGTCCAGTGACGAGTCCTGATGGACGATCTGCTGGGAGCCGACGGCATGACGAAGCTTCGCCGCGAGCAACCCCTCCAATTCCGGCCCTGGGCCTTGCTGCGGGACGAGAAACTTTTCGTTTGCAAGATCTGCCCAGCGAATCCTCGAATTCTGGCCAAGCGGATGATGCTGCGGGAAAGACACGATCACGCGTTCGCTCCAAAGCGGAAGCATCCGGCCGTCCCATGCTGTCGCTTGGCCGGTCATGATCGCGACATCGACGGCGTTGCCCGCGAGGGCACAAAGCAGCCGATCATGGCTCCCATCGACCGTGCGTACATCCACATCCGGAAAACGCCGATGGTATTCGACCAGCGTCGCGTGCATGTTCCCGGCCGAAGGCGAGGCATGAACGCCGATCGTTAACAAGCCGAGTTCGCCGCGGCTTCTGCTCCTGAGCCGCCGGAGTTCTGTGTCCACGTCATCGAGTATCCGCTTGGCGCTCGAGACGAACTCCAGCCCCACCGTGGTGAGGCGGGTGCCGCCATTCGTCCTTTCGAACAACACCACGCCAAGCTGGCGCTCGATCTCGTGCAGCCGGCGGCTCAGGGTCGATTGGCGTATGTTCAGAGCTTCCGCCGCCTGTCGCAGACTGCGGTGTTGTGAGGTTACGACTGCCAAACGCAAATCACGAAGCTCTATATCCACGCCATTCACATCGTCGGCCTGCTTACGCGCCGACGCCTCCTATAAACTCTGCCTCCCCGCCCTGGTCGCCTCCATCTGACGATATACGTTGCGTTTGGTTTCGATTTCCCCCTGCGCGTCAGGCCGGCAAGGGATCGGTGCCGCGATCGAGCAAGGCCAGATAGTCCGAATAGGCGTAAATCCGGCCGCGTTGCCGTCCCGTGGTCTCACGCACGACATTGATCTTGGCGAGATTTGTCCAACGCCGTGCTGGCGGTCGGGAAGGAGACGGCGAGCTTCTCGCAGACCGTCTGGATGGTGACGATCGGGCTGGCTTGCATCAGTTCGTGGACCCGTAGCGCGGATGGAGCCGCGCGGCCGAGGCCGGCGATCTGCTGTCGGTGAGCCTCGAACATGGCGATCAGATCGCGCGCCGTTGCGGCGGCTTGTTCGGCGGTTTCCGCCACGCCGGTCAGGAAGAACTCCATCCAGGTCTCCCAGGTCCCGGCCTGCCGGACCTCCTGCAGGAGCCGGTAATAGTCGTCGCGCCGGGATTTCAGGAACAGGCTGAGATAGAGGATCGGCTCGCGCATCACCCCCGCCTCACACAGGATCAGCGTGATGAGCAACCGGCCCAGGCGCCCATTGCCGTCGAGAAAGGGGTGGATCGTCTCGAACTGAACGTGGGCTAGGCCCGCTCGGATGAGCGGGGGTAAGGCCGAATCTTCGCTATGCAGGAAGCGCTCCAGCGCATCGAGGCATTCGTCCAGCCGGTTCGGCGGCGGCGGCACGAACAGGGCGTTGCCCGGCCGGGTTCCGCCGATCCAGTTCTGCGAGCGGCGGAACTCGCCCGGTTGCTTCGCGGCGCCCCGTCCCGACTTGAGCAGGATGGCGTGCATTTCGCGGATCAGCCGGAGCGACAGGGGAAATCCGCCCCGCATTCGGGAGACGCCATGCTCAATCGCCGCAACGTAGTTCGAAACCTCAGTCACGTCGTCGAGTAGGGCCGCCGGCGCCTCGTGATTTTCGAACAGCAGCAGGTCGGACAGCGAGGATTGCGTGCCCTCGATCTGCGAAGACAGGAGGGCTTCCTTCCGGACGTACATGTACAGGAACAAAGGCGTCGAGGGCAGGATCGTCGTCACGCCGTCGAGGCGCCCGACAGCGGCGATGGCCCGTTCATAGACCTGCATGAACCGCCCGAGTTCGAGCGGTGGTATTGGCGGCAGCGGGGCAGGCACATAGGCCCGCACGCGCTCGCCTCCCGCGCTCGTTTCGACATAGGCGCCGAGCCTTTGATTCTCCCCGTCCGTCACGCGCGATCCTTTAATTAGCTTCATCGCTATTAAAGCATATTGCCGTATATCTTAATAGCGGGTGGGGTTAATTCAAGGCCCCGCAGTGGTCGCGCCCTCGCCTAAAGCTTCCCGACCGGGAGAAGCTCGCTCAGCAGCCGATTGGGGAACCGCCGCTTCTGCACGATGGCGTAGAACGTCTCCGTGACCTCGGGTATCCGGCAGTGCTCGACGAGGACACCCGCCTCAAGCTCGTCGCGGACGACAATTGGAGGCACGAGGGTCACGCCCTCCCGTTCACGGGCGAGCAGACGCAGCATCGCCATGTCGTCGACTTCGGCCAGGATGATGGGTCTTATCCCGGCTAGCTCGAGCACCCGATCGAAGGCGACGCGAATATCGCTGTCCAGGCTCGGCAAAAGAATCGGTTCCGACCGGAGATCCTCGGGAAATTTGAACTTGCGCCCATCGGCACGCGGATGGCCGACCAAGCTCACGGGCTGCTCGTTGAGCAAATGATTGCGCAAGGACGAGCGGGCGTCGCGCGGCGCGGCGCTGTTGGCCAGGACCACGTCGATGGCGTGCGCCTCCAATTGCGTGAGCAGATCTCGAATGTTGCCTGAGCGGACGATCAATTCGACATCCGATCGGCCGACCAGGGGCCGGAGGAATTCGAGCTGGAAATTCCTCGACAGGGTCGTCAGGGCACCGACGCGCAGAACCTGACGGGTAGCCAGCGGCTGTCCCCGCAGGGTGCTCATGAGTTCGTCGCCGGCCTTGAACACCGTGTCGGCGTAGTCGAGCGCGATCTGCCCGGCCTCTGTCAAAATCAGCTTCCTGCCGACGCGCTCGAAAAGCGGATGGCTCATCTGGTGCTCAAGCTTCTGAATTTGAACAGAAAGAGCCGACTGGGACAGGTTCATGCGCTCGGCCGCCCGCGTGAGGCTGCCCTCGTGAGCCACCACCCAGAAGTAGCGCAGGTGATTGTAGTTCAGGTCTCTCATATCGTTCTATTAAAACGAACGACTTTGCCGAAACAATGAATTTTTTTCGCATTTCGTGATCAGGTACCAACGTCCCCGAACAGTTATTGTCTTTGAAGGGGGCTCTCGTGCAGCACTTCCTCGCGCCGCTGTCGGCGCCCGTTCCGCTGCTTCTCGCCGGAGCAATCGGCTTCCTCGATCCTGGTCGGCGGCCGAAACTCAGCCCCTTACTGGCCGAAACCGCTTCGCTCCTCGCTTTGCTTGCGGCGATCTTGTCAGCCGGGGGCCTGATCCTCTTCGGCGCTGTCGAAAGTCCCGTCCTCGGGTTCAAAGGATTCGGTCCGTCGGTCAGGCTCGACGCCGTCAGCGCGACCATGTTGCTGCTGGTGACGTTCGTCGGCTGGATCGTCGTCCGCTATGCGCGGACCTACCTGGACGGCGAGGCCCGCCAAGGCGCCTTCACCGGGTGGCTTTGCCTGACACTGGCGTCGGTGGCGCTACTCGTGACCGCCGGCAATCTGTTCCAGCTGGTGATCGCTTGGATCGCCACCAGCTTATTTTTGCACCGGCTGCTGCTGTTCTATCCGCAGCGCATCGCCGCGCAGCGGGCGGCGCGGAAGAAGTTCATCACCGCGCGGCTTGGCGATGCCGCGCTGCTGGCCGCCGCGTTCTTGCTGGCCGCCGCTTATGGGACGCCTGACGTCGGGACGATCCTTGCCGCCGCGAAGTTGGGCGCGGGTGGAGGTCTCACCATCGCCGCCGCCGGCTTTCTGGCGATCGCCGCGGTGCTCAAGTCGGCCCAGTTTCCCGCCCATGGCTGGCTCACCGAGGTGATGGAGACACCGACGCCGGTGTCGGCGCTCCTCCATGCCGGCGTCATCAATGCCGGCGGCTTTCTGCTGATCCGCTTTGCCGACGTCATGCTGCTGGCGCCCGGCGTGCTTGCCGCGCTGGTCGTGATCGGCGGGTTCACCGCGCTTTTCGGCAGCCTGGTCATGCTGACCCAGCCCGCGGTCAAGACCTCGCTCGCCTGGTCCACCGTGGCCCAGATGGGGTTCATGATCTTCGAGTGCGGCCTGGCGCTCTTCCCCCTCGCGCTGCTGCACATCGTCGCCCACTCGCTCTACAAGGCGCACTCCTTCCTCGCCTCCGGCGGCGCCGTTGAGCGCGTTGCTGCGATCCGCAGGCCCGGCCCGGTCGCCGTGCCAAAGGCCGGCGCCGTGGCACGCGCCTTCCTGTCGGCGCTCGCCATCTATGTCCTTGTCGGGGCTTGCTTCGGTTTCGAACACAAGTCGCCTCAGGCGATTGCGCTCGGCGCCATCTTGATCTTCGGCGTCGCCTATATGCTGGCGCAAGGGTTCGCCGACGCGGCGCCCAGAGCGCTGACACGGCGCACAGCCGTCTATGCCGTGGCGACCTCGGTCGGCTACTTCGCCCTTCAGTGGGCGGCGACCGCGATCACCGCGAATGTCCTGCCGGCGCCGCCGGCGCCTGGTCCGCTCGAATGGGCGCTGATCGCACTGACGGCCGCAAGCTTCGGCCTCGTCGCCGTCGTGCAGGCCATGTTTCCCCTCTGGGCCAACCACCCTGCGGCCGCTGGCCTGCGCGTGCATCTTTCGAATGGACTTTACGCCAACGCGGTCTTCGACCGGCTGATCGGCGCCTGGTCCATCCGCAGCCCGTCCTAACCCGCCAGGAAAGCAATCATGACCACGGACAACCTCTCGACCTGGCCCGCCCCGCAAGCGTTGACGCTGGCGATGGATCGCGCCGCCCGCGCGGCGCCGCCCGCCTGGCCTTTGGCTTCCAGCGTCGCGGTCAATCCGTTTCTTGGACAAACCGACGAGCCCCTCGCCAAGGTCGGCGCGCGGCTCGCAAGGGTCGCCGGCGCCGCCGTCACCATGCCCCGGAGCTGGTATGCTCAGAAGATCGCCACAGGCGTGATCAGTGACGCTGACCTTTCGGACGCTCTGGCGAGCGTCTCGGCGGGGCCGAGACCTGCGGATGCCACGGCCCTAAAGGCCGCTGCCGGCGTCGAAGCGCCACCGCCAAAAGCGCTTCCGACCGTCGCCGACCTGGCGGCGCGCGCGTCCGGCGTCGATTGGCCGGGGATGATCGCCGAACGCTTCGGAGCCTGGGCCGCCGGCTATTTCGACGAAGGGCAGGCGCTGTGGGCGGCGCCTAAGGGCAAGGGCGCCTACGCCGCCTGGCGGGCGATCGCCACCCACGACCTAACGCCCGAAATCGCTGGGCTCCCTGAACTTCGCCCTGCACGTATCGCAGGCGCCGGAGACCGCCTCAGCTGTGGTCGAACGCGTCGTCACTCGGCTGGGATTGGAGGCGGACGCCGCTGAGACCTACTTCCATCAGATGCTCATGACGCTTGGCGGCTGGGCGCAGTATGCCCGCTACGCGCTATGGCAGGCCGAGCTCGCCGGCGGCGCGGACGAGACGATCACCGATTTCCTGGCGATCCGGCTGATCTGGGAAGAAGCGCTCTTTCTGCGCTACGACGCCAAGATCGCGGAGGCTTGGGCGAGCGTGCGGACGGTGCATGCCGCGCCCCTTGCGCCGACGCTCGATTGCGCAATCGACGCCGTCCTTCAGGAGGCCGCCGAGAGAGCCGCGCAACGGGCTTTGGCGCAGACGCTGGCAAGACAGGCTCCTCAAGCGCGCGATGGCCGACCCGCGCTCCAGGCCGCATTTTGCATCGATGTTCGTTCGGAGGTGTTGCGCCGGGCGCTGGAAAGCCTCGATCCCCGGATCCAGACCATGGGCTTCGCCGGCTTTTTCGGTCTTACCACCGCGCATCGGCGCTTCGCCTCGGACGTCGAGGAACGGCGGCTGCCGGTTCTGCTCAATCCCGCACTCAGGTCGTGCTCCGGCGGCCCCGATGTCCATGCGAAGGATCAGGTCACGCGGTTCAAGGCGCGCGCAAAGCGCGCGTGGGGCCGTTTCAAGCTCGCCGCAGTCTCATCTTTCGCCTTCGTCGAGGCGACCGGTCCCGTCTATGTCGGCAAGCTCCTGACCGATGCGTTGGGCCTGCAGGGCGCTCAACCGCCAAGCGACCCGCCGCCTCGGCTCGATCCCGCGCTCGACCCTGCGGCCCGGGTGACGGCGGCCGAGACCGGTACTGCGAGCGATGTCCCTGACCCGCGATTTCGCGCGGCTGGTGCTGCTGGCCGGTCACGGCGCCAACGTCGTCAACAATCCTCATGCCAGCGCCCTGCATTGCGGCGCCTGCGGCGGCTATTCCGGAGAGGTCAACGCCCGGCTGCTCGCGTCGCTCCTGAACGATGTTGAGGTGCGAGAGGGACTCGCAAGCAGCGGCGTGGAAATACCCGACGACACGCTGTTTATGGCGGCGCTGCACGACACCACCACGGACGACGTGACCCTCTATGACGAGGATCATCCGTCCGCCGCCCACCGAAGCGACCTCGAGAAGGCGAGAACCTGGCTGGCTTCTGCGGGCAAGATCGCCCGGACGGAACGCGCCCTTCGCTTGCCGCGGGTCGCAAGCGAGGCCGCTCTTCATCGCAGGAGTCGCGACTGGTCCGAGATCCGACCCGAATGGGCGCTCGCCGGATGCCAGGCCTTCATCGCCGCGCCGCGCAGGCGCACCGCTGGCAAGAGTCTGGAGGGGCGGGCCTTCCTGCATGACTACGACTGGAAGCAGGACAAGAGCTTCAGCGTTCTCGAGCTGATCCTGACCGCTCCGGTCGTCGTGGCGAGCTGGATCAGCCTGCAATATTATGGATCGACCGTCGCGCCCGATGTCTTCGGGGGCGGCAATAAGCTCCTACACAATGTCACCGGCGGGATCGGTGTGGTCGAGGGCAATGGCGGGCTCCTGCGCGTCGGCTTGCCCTGGCAATCGGTGCATGACGGCGAGCGCTATGCGCACGATCCGCTGCGCCTCTCGGTCTGCATCGAGGCGCCGCGCCAAGCGATGTCGGAGATCCTTGGCCGGCACGCCGGCGTGCGGGCCCTGTTCGACAATGGCTGGCTGCACCTGTTCGCCCTGGACGAGGCCGGGCGCATGGCCTGGCGTTACGCGGGCGATCTCAAATGGTCGACGACGGGAGACCCCGACGCCCCTCACGCATCGCGGCCTCTCGAAATGGCTGTCTGACCGCGTGCCCTGCCAGCCCCGCAGTGCGAACTCCGGTCAGGAGCCAGGGTCATGACCCGAGCCGCAAACCATCTCGCCGCGCTGGAGTCGGAGGCGATCCACATCATGCGTGAAGTAGTTGCCGAAGCGCGAAACCCGGTGATGCTCTTCTCGGCCGGCAAGGACTCGACGGTGATGGCGCATCTCGCCATCCGAGCCTTCTTTCCGGGTACGCCACCATTTCCCTTGCTCCATGTCGAACTCGACCTGGGAATTCCGATCGCTGATCGAATTTCGGGACGCTTTCGCCAGCAAGCACGGCTTGCGTCTCATCGCGCACGCCAATGAGGAGGGACGAGCCGCGGGCATCAACCCGTTCGACCACGGGGAGCGGTACACCACGGTCATGCGCACGGAGCCGTTGAAGGCGGCGCTCGATGCCGGCGGGTACGACATCATCTTCGGCGGGGCTCGCCGCGACGAAGAGAAGTCACGAGCCAAGGAGCGGATCGTCTCGATCCGGAACGCAGCGCACGCTTGGGAGCCTCGCCAGCAGCGCCCCGAGCTCTGGAAACTCTACAACGCGCGCCTCGCCAAGGGCCAAACCGCGCGGGTCTTCCCCCTGTCCAATTGGACCGAGACGGACATTTGGGCTTACGCCCTGCTCAACGATATCGAGCTCGCGCCGCTCTACTATGCCGCTCCACGCCCTGTGGTCGAACGCGGCGGCGCCTTCATTGTGGTCGATGACGAAAGCCGGATGCGGTTCCTCCCCGGCGAGCAGACGTCCATCCGCAAGGTGCGTTTTCGCACGCTCGGCTGCTGGCCAGTGACGGGCGCCATCGAATCCGACGCCTCCGACCTGCGGTCCGTCGTGGACGAAACCCTCAGAGCATCCTCATCCGAGCGGCAAGGACGCATCAGCGACGGCGAGGATGGCGGCTCGCTCGAACAGAAAAAGCGCGAAGGCTATTTCTGATGGCGGGCTCAAGTCTGTGGAATTATCACGACATACAGGCGGTGCTGACCACGATGCACGCCAAAGAGCGTGTCATTGCTCCAATCCTGCGAGAAGGGCTGGGCCTGCGCGTTGAACTGGCCCGATCTGTCGATACGGATCGGTTCGGCACGTTCAGTCGCGAGGTCGAACGGAGCGGCTCGCAACTCGACGCAGCGAAGGCGAAGATCGCCGCTGGGTTTGACCGGGCTCCTGGCGCGCGCGTTGGATTGGCGAGCGAGGGCAGCTTCGGACCACATCCCCACATTCCCTTCCTGGCGCTCGGCCGCGAACTGGTACTGATGGTCGACCGCGACAATGGTCTGGAACTCATCGGCTACGACGCGAGCCCGGAAGCCAATTTCGCGCATGTGGTCGCGCGCGATTTCGATGAAGTCATTGCATTCGCCGAACGCGTCAGGTTCCCGGAGCATGGTTTGATAGTCATGGGATGCCGCGATGACCAGTCGGCGCCGGAAGTCCTTCTGCGGAAGGACGGCACGGACCATGACACGCTCGCGTCCGCGGTGCGGGAGGCGTGTAGCAGGTGCGGCGCCGCCTTTGTCGAAACCGACATGCGCGCCCATCGGAACCCAACCCGAATGGCCGCGATCGAACGGGCCACAAATGACCTCGTGCGCCGCTTTCACAGCCGTTGCCCGGACTGCGACTACCCGGGATTCGACGTGACCGAGCGTGTTCCCGGCCTGCCGTGCGCTTGGTGCGGCGAGCCGACGCGCGTTGTCATGACCAACGTTCTCACCTGCCGATCATGTGGTCACAGGCTTGAGCGACCGGCCTGCGATCAGACGACGGCAGATCCCGGACAGTGCGATGGATGCAATCCCTAGGCGTCGATGCGCCAAATTATCATCGGAGCGAAGCCAATGGTTGAGAGTGTAGCAGGAGGTACTTCGGGGGATGGCCCTCAGTTCGAGTCTGACGCGCACATTGCTTTCATACTCGAACATCCCGGCATGAGTGATTGGTTGAAGACGGCTTTGCAGGAGGCATTGCCGCGCGACCCCATAGCCGTGCTCAACGACCTCGAAATCCTCAATCTCGTTCTGCGGAAACGGTCAGAGGCCCTGATTGCCGGGATGTTTGCGTAGGTAGGCCCCGCTCAGAGCCGACTGGACACCCCGCGAACCAGGCCAAACCCCATGCTGATCGCTGAGTTCTGAACCTGGCGTTACGGGAACTAAGGCGGGGCGGGCCGGTTCGCCGGGTAGACCGCCGGTTATCCGGGCGCCAGAGCGACCATGACCTCGTTCCGGCGCATGAACCAAGGCGTCCAAGGCGGATTGTATTGAGCTAGCGTGACCGGCCCGATTGGCTGCAAATGATGAGATCTGACTGCGGCAAGAAGTTCCGTGTCTTTGGCTTCGACTTCGCTTCTGCGCGCCAAGCCTGAGAAACGCAGCACCGCGACCCGTGTCGCCGGCAACGAACGCAATGTCACTCGCGGATCGTTGGGCTCGGGAAGCATCTCGATTGTCGTGAAGGCGCTCGGCATGGTGAACCTGACGACCCAGCGGTCGGCGACTTTCGTCTGGGTGACGGGAGCCGTCATTGCGATCTTCTCGCTGACAGGCTGTTGAGCCACGGGAGCAGTCATGGCGATCGTTTGGCGGCCCTTATTTCCACCGAATATATAGCCAGCTAGCAGCCGAAATCCTTTGCTGGCTGCTTCTTTCTGCTCTCCAGATACAGTGACTTCGGCCACGATCAGCCGGGGATAAGCCCTGACCTCGAACGCGCCATCATGCATGACGGTTTGGAAAGAGGGTTCTTCGACAGCCATTGCAGGACTTCCGATCGCCACCATCGCCAAGGCGACCAACAGGTCGATTTTCTTCAAGCTCATCGCAACAGATTTTTCTCGCGGCATCCACCTAATGACATTGGAAATGGCGATTGGGGAGCCAGGTCGCAACCGCTTTCACCAACCTGCCGAACTCGGCGGTCGAGGCGGATGACGCCGTTATCTCGCTACCTGATGAGGTGATGCTCGCAAGCTGGTCGCAATGATCGGTCTACAATTTCGCGGCCGAGTCGTCGCCGTTCAAAACAGGGACGCAGGCCAAGCTGACCTCACGGTCGACGGCGATTTTTTAGAAATGGCGCACCCGACACGATTCGAACGTGTGGCCTCCACCTTCGGAGGGTGGCGCTCTATCCAGCTGAGCTACGGGTGCATCTCAATTTCGCCTAGCCCGACCGACCTGTGCGGGTCAACGGATTCGGCCTTCACAAACCGGTCCCACAACGCAGTGGCCGGGCGACTACGCCCTGCTATCCGCTGTTCCGCCCCCGTTCTCCGAAAACTGCTTACGCAGTGCTTACGCGAAAATCTTCCGGGGTTTGGCGGCGTTCGTGGAACCTCTCAAGCTACTGTTTTTACAAACCTTTCTTCAGTTACTCACTCACGAAACACCCTTGACATCAGCCTTCGGAGGGCGACGCTCTATCCAGCTGAGCTACGGGTCCAGTAGCGCGCTCATAGCCGGAAATTGCCGGGGATGAAAGGCCTGTCTCACCTGGCCTCGGAATCCGTGCTGGCCAGCCAGCCGGCGGCCCGGGTGTCGGCGCCGCTGGGGAGGGGGCCCTTGGGGTCCTCGATCCAGGCGATGACGTCGCCCAATTGCTCGCCGCGGCCGAGATCGCGCAGCAGCAAATGGTAGCCGGCCGGATAGAAGGCGCGCCGGACCCCGTCGGGCATCTGGTCCCAGATCTGGCGCGTCGCACGCGGCGGGATCACCTCGTCCTTGCCGCCGTACAGCACCAGCGCCGGGGCGTTGAAATCCGGGGCCGCTTCCTGGGCCGCGTCCATCAGGTCCACCAGGCCGCGCAGGGTGTCCACACGGGTGGATTTCAGCGTCAGCGGATCGGTGGACAGGCGCCGCAGGGCGGCGATGTTGTCGGTCGCGACCACGTGCAGGCCGCGGCCGGTCACCTCGAAGCCGGGTATCAGGTGATAGGCCAGCCACAGCGCGCTACGCATCGCCGGGTTCATCGCCGAGCGGCCCCAGACGGCCGGCGCGATCAGCACATAGCCATCCACCTTCGGCGGATCGGGCATGGTCGCCAGGCGCATCAGCACCGCGGCCCCCATGCTCTCCCCCATCAGGATCAGCCTGGCATGCGGGTAGCGGGCCCGCAGCAGGCGCGCCATCTCCCCGGCATCCTCCGCCAGCACGTCCCCGCCCGGCCACAGGCCGCGATCCGTGGTGCCGCCGAAGCCGCGCTGGTCCGGGGCGAACACCGCGATCCCGGCGGAGGTAAGCTCGGGTGCCGGGATCTCCCAGGCATCGCGGCTGTCGTTCATGCCGTGCAGCGCCAGCACCACCGCCCACGGGTCGGCGCGGGCCGGCTCCGGCAGCCAGGCGCGGTAGGGCAGGCGCGTGCCGTCCGCCATCACGAACGCATCCGCGGTCTGCACCGGCTGCATCACCGCCGGGCCGGGATCGGCGCTCATGGCCACGCAGCCCCCCAGCAGCAGCAGCCACGCCAGCAGCGGCAGCCAGCCCAGCAAGGCGGCAATACGGGAAGCAGTTGAATGCACGGCCGGCATCGCTATCATCAGCCGATCAGCTAGACCATAGAGGACACATATGCCGGACGGCGCCCCAACCCCGACCGAGATCATTCACGTCGATGAACACGCCGTAGCCTGCGATGGGGGCGACGGCACGCTCGGCCATCCCCGCGTGTTCCTCCGCATCGTCGACCATCAGGTGATGTGCCCGTATTGCTCGCGCCTGTACGTGCTGAACGCAGGAGCCGGCCACGACAGCGGACACTGAGCCGGCGGTGGCCCCGGCGCCCGAGGCCGGGGCGGCTGCCTCGCCCGGACCTGCTGCCTCGACAGGGGCCCCGCATCTTGTCCTCATAGACGGATCCGGCTTCATCTTCCGCGCCTTCCACGCGCTGCCGATGATGACACGCCCGGACGGCACGCCGGTCAACGCCGTGTTCGGCTTCGCCAACATGCTGGCCAAGCTGCTGCGCGAGCATGTCGGCACCCACATCGCAGTCATCTTCGACGCCGGGCGGCTGACCTTCCGCAACCGCATCTACGACCAGTACAAGGCCCAGCGCCCGCCGCCGCCGGAAGAGCTCGTGCCGCAATTCGCCCTGGTGCGCGAGGCGACCGACGCGTTCGGCGTGCCCGCCATCGAATTGCCGGACTGGGAGGCGGACGACCTGATCGCCTCCTACGCACGCGCGGTCAGCGATATCGGCGGGCGGACCAGCATCGTCTCCTCGGACAAGGATCTGATGCAGCTGATCCGGCCCGGCGTGGACATGCTGGACCCGATCAAGCAGAAGCCGATCGGCCCGAACGAGGTGATCGAGAAGTTCGGCGTGCCGCCCGATCGCCTGGTGGAAGTCCAGGCGCTGATGGGCGACAGCGTGGACAACGTGCCGGGCATTCCCGGCATCGGCCCGAAGACCGCCGCGCAGCTGGTCAACGAATTCGGCGATCTCGAGGCGGTGCTGGCCGCGGCCCCGGCCATGAAGCCGTCCAAGCGCCGGGATTCGCTGATCGAGCACGCCGACAAGGCGCGGATTTCCCGCCAGCTGGTGGAACTGCGCGAGGACGCGCCGCTGCCGGTGCCGGTGGCCGAGCTCGGCCTGCGCCAGCCGGAAAAGCCGAAGCTCACCGCCTTCCTCGCGACCCAGGGCTTTCGCAGTATCGCCTCCCGGCTCGGCCTGGACGAGCTGCCCGCCGCCCCCGTCGCCGCCGGCCAGCCCCACCCCGCCAGCCTGCCAGTGCCAATGCCAGTGCCGGTGCCCGATGCCGCGGCACCCGGCCAGCCCGGCTTCGGGCCGTATGAGACCGTGTCCGAGCCGGACAAGCTGCGTGCCTGGGTGGCCGCCGCGCGAACGGCCGGCATCGTCGGGCTGGACACCGAAACCGACGGGCTGGACGCCACCCGTGCCCGGCTGATCGGTTTTTCCCTGGCCACCGCCCCGGGCCGGGCCTGCTACGTGCCGCTCGCGCATGAGGAGCTGACCCCGCAGCTCAAGCTGGCGGAGGCGATCGACATCCTCGCCCCGCTGCTCGTCGATCCCTCGGTGCTGAAGATCCTGCAGAACGCCAAGTTCGACATGATGGTGCTGCGCCGCGCCGGCTTCCCGCTGGCCACGCCGATCGACGACACCATGGTGATCTCCTACGCGATGGAGGCCGGCCAGCACGGCCACGGGCTGGACGAGCTCTCGGTGCTGCATCTCGGCCATACCCCGATCTCCTATGACGAGGTCACCGGCACCGGGCGCAGCCGGGTCAGCTTCGCCCAGGTGCCGATCGAGCGCGCCGCGCCCTATGCCGCCGAGGACGCGGATATCGCGCTGCGGCTGTGGCAGACCCTGCGCCCGCGGTTGCGCACGGCGCATGCGCTGGCGCTGTACGAGCAGCTGGAGCGCCGCCTGATCCCGGTGCTGCTGGAGATGGAAACCGCCGGCGTGAAGGTGGACGAAGCGGATCTGCGCCGCATGTCCGTCGATTTCGAGCAGCGCATGGCGGTGATGGAGAAGAACATCCACCGTCTCGCCGGCCGCGAATTCAACGTCGGCAGCGCCAAGCAGCTCGGCGAGGTGCTGTTCGACGAAATGGGCCTGGCCGGCGGCAAGCGCATGAAGACCGGCGCCTGGGGCACCGACGCCTCGGTGCTGCAGAACCTGGCCGACCAGGGCCATGAGCTGCCGGCGCAGATCCTGGAATGGCGCCAGCTGGCCAAGCTGAAATCCACCTATGCCGACGCGCTGGTCGGGCAGATCAACCCCGAGACGGGGCGCGTGCATACCAGCTTCGCCATGGCCATCGCCTCCACCGGCCGGCTGTCCTCCACCGACCCCAACCTGCAGAACATCCCGGTGCGGACCGAGGAAGGCAGCCGCATCCGCCGCGCCTTCATCGCCGAGCCCGGCCATGTGCTGGTCAGCGCGGACTATTCGCAGATCGAGCTGCGGCTGCTGGCGCATGTAGCCGATATCCCCCAGCTCAAGGAAAGCTTCCTGAAGGGCGAGGACATCCATGCCCGCACCGCCAGCGAGGTGTTCGGCATTCCCATGGCCGGCATGGACCCGATGACGCGGCGGCGTGCCAAGGCGATCAATTTCGGCATCATCTACGGCATCAGCGCCTTCGGCCTGGCGCGCCAGCTCGGCGTCGGGCCGGGGGAGGCGCGGGTCTATATCGACGCCTATTTCGCCCGCTACCCGGCCATTCGCACCTATATGGACCGCACCAAGGCGGAGGCAAGGGCCAACGGCTACGTCACCAGCCCGTTCGGCCGGCGCTGCTGGATCCCGGGCATCGCCGACAAGAACCCCGCGAGGCGCAGCTACGGCGAGCGCCAGGCAATCAACGCGCCGCTGCAGGGCGGCGCCGCCGACATCATCAAGCGCGCGATGGTGAAGCTGCCCGCGGCACTGCGCCAGGCCGGGCTGCAATCGCGGCTGCTGCTGCAGGTGCACGACGAATTGCTGTTCGAGGCGCCGGCCGCCGAGGCCGCAGCCCTGGCCACCCTGGCCAGGCAGGTGATGGAAGCGGCCGCGGAGCTGTCCGTGCCGCTGGTGGTGGAAACCGGCATCGGCCAGAACTGGGCCGAGGCGCACTGACGCTGCTCGGGTCGTCGCGCCTGTCTGATCTGTGATTGTGCTTGCGTCCGCCCGTCCGGCGTCAACCCCGAGCCGGCTAAGCGGCCGGGCGCTTCGCGCGCGTTGACCCCGGCCGGGCGGACGAAGCGGGGGCTGGGATCAGACAAGGCCGAGGACTGCGCATCTCCGGCTTGCTTCGATCCCAGGCCACCTGCCGGGGCGGGCGGCAAGTCAAGGCGCGCGCAGCGCCCGCGCGCTTGCGCGGCCCGGCCTTGAGTTGCCGACCGCTCCGGCCGGACAATCCGGAATCGAGGCAGCCGCGGAACAATGGCCCGGTTAACCGCAACTATCGGGCTTCGCCTGCCCCGGGGCGGCCCCGGGTTGAGCCGACTGCCGGCGGGCGCTAGCCTGCCGCTAGGCAGCCGGCGATCGAGACCGGCCGAACGAGGAACGTCTCTTTGCCCCGGGGCTCACCGATCATCCCTCCAGGGACGGCGCGGCCGCGCTTGCCGCTGCTGGCGCCGTTCGAGGTTCGCAGCTTCCGTTTCCAATGGCCGGCCGATCTGCTCACCTCCTGGGCGATCGAGATGGAGCTGCTCATTCTCGGCTGGTACATCCTGGTCGAGACCGGATCGGTGCTGCTGCTGACGCTGTTCGGGGCGTTGCAGTATTTCGGCACGCTGATCGCGCCGCTGTTCGGCCTGGCCGGCGACCGGCTGGGGCACCGGAACGTCCTGTGCGGGATGCGCGCGATCTATGCCTCGCTGGCCAGTCTGATCGCCATTCTCGCTTTGCTCGGCATCCTCAATCCGGTCTGCGTGTTCAGCGTGGCCGCGGTCTCCGGCCTGGTCCGCCCGTCCGACCTCGCCATGCGCAATGCGCTGGTGGCCGAGACGATGCCGGGAGACCGGCTGATGGCGGCGATGGGCGTCGCCCGCACCACCTCGGACTCGGCGCGCGTCGTCGGCGCGCTGGCCGGGGCCGGGCTGTTCGCGCTGCTCGGCATGGGCGGCGCCTATCTGGTGGTGGCGCTGTTCTACGCCAGCGGCTTCCTGCTGACGCTCGGGGTCGGCGCGCCGCGCAACCCGGCCGACCGGCTGGCGCGCGTGTCGTTCTGGCGCGACCTCAGGGAGGGCATGGCCTTCATCGCCGACTCGCCGCAATCCCTGGCGGCGATGTGGCTGGCCTTTCTGGTCAACATGACCGCCTTTCCGCTGACCAGCGGGCTGCTGCCCTATGTCGCGCGCAACATCTACCATATCGGCCAGACCGGCCTCGGTACGCTGGTGGCCAGCTTCGCGGTCGGCGCCCTGCTGGGCTCGCTGATGGTGAGCATGGCCGGACGCTCATTGCGCCCGGCGCGGATGATGCTGGTATTCGCCGGGCTCTGGTACGTGCTCCTGCTGGTCTTCGTGCAGATGCCGAACGCGACCGGCGGGCGGCTGATGCTGGCGCTGGCCGGGTTCGCGCAGAGCCTGTCGATGGTGCCGATGGCGGTGATGCTGCTGCACGGCGCCGGGGCGAAATTCCGCGGCCGGGTGATGGGGGTGCGGATGCTGGCGGTCTACGGCCTGCCGGTAGGGCTGCTGGCCGCCGGCGCGCTGATCGAGCGGATCGGCTTCGCCGCCACCGCGTCGGCCTATTGCGCCGTCGGGCTGGCGCTGACGCTGGCGATCGCGCTGCGCTGGCGGGCGGCGCTGTGGCCCCTGGATGCGCCGGCCAACGCCCGGTAGCCCAGTCCTATTTGCCCAGTCCTATTTGCTCAGCCCCAGCCAGCGGCCGAGCCGGGCGAGATAGGCCTTGATCACCGCCCATATCAGCCCCTGCGCCGCCAGCGGCACGGGCGGCGGCGATGCCGGGCGCGGCGACGCGGCCTCCACTGCCGGAGCGGCTTCCGGTTCCGGCGCCGGCGCATCGTCCCTGGCGAACTCCTCCGCCGCGCGGCGGGCGAAATCGGCCATGATCACGTTCGCCACCGCGATCCCGCCGGTACGGGCGAAATCCGCCAGCACGCCGCCGAGTTCGGCATCCGAGACGATCTTCACGATCGTCGTCGGCGCGGCGGCCGCCGGATCGTCCGCCAGCGCAAACGACACCTTCACCCCGATCCGCGCCGCGCGCATATCCGCCGCACCCCGGCCATGGACAACGCCGGTCAGCGCATCGTTGTCGAACTCGCAGGTGGCGCGGCCCTTGAAGTTGATCTTCTTGGGTCCGAATGAAACCACCATCGCGCCCGGCCACGACCCGTCCTCGGCCTGCGGCTCCAGCACCGCGCCGGGCATGCAGCCCGCCATGCGCGGCACGTCGGCGAAACGGCGGATGACATCCGCCGCCTTGCCGGGAACGCGGAACTCGCCCTCGAAATGCATCGCCCGCTACGCGACCGGACGCAGCAGCGGGGCGTGGCTTTCCTGGCCGAAATACACCTTCGCATAGGGCTCGGTCGGGGTGGTCGGCGATACGCGCGCGTCGATCAGATACAGGCCGCCCTTGCGCAGGCCTTCGGCGATCGCAGGGCCGACCTCCGACGCATCCGACAGCAATACGCCGTCGCCGCCGAACGCCTTGGCCAGCGCCACGAAATCCGGCGATTCCCATTGCGCCAGTTTTTCGTCGAAGCCCTTGGCCACCAGCTTGTGCACCTCCGCGCCGTAGCCGGCATCGTTCCAGACCACCAGCACCATCTGCATCTTGTGGCGCACGACCGTTTCGAGTTCCTGGATGTTGAACATCAGGCTGCCGTCGCCCTCGATCGCCACGTGCTGGCGGCCGGGATTGCCGGCGCCGGTGCCGATCGCCACGCCCAACCCCTGGCCGACCGCGCCGAAATTATAGGAGTACCTGGATCTCCGCCCCCTGCGGCAGCGGCGTGTACATCCCGACCCAGGAGAAGAAATGCCCGGCCCCGCAGGTCAGCAGCACGCCTTTGGGCAAGGCGGCGCCGATGTGCCCGGCCAGCGCCCGCGGATCGAGGCCGTCGGAAGGCGCGTCGAATTTATGCGCGGGCGCATCCAGCACCGCCCGCGTGGCCGCGGTCCGCATTCCCTCCTTGCGGATCTGGCGGGCCTCCAGCGCCTCGTTGATCGCGGCCACGGTGCGGCGCCCGTCACCCTGCACATACATTCCGGGGATCACGCCGATCTCCTCCGGCATCGGCTTGATGTCGATGCGCGCGACCTCGGCCGACGGGAAGATCAGCCCGCCTTCCGTGGTGTAGTAGCCAAGCTCGGCGCCGACCCCCAGCACGAAATCCGCTTCCGCCAGCAACTGCTCGGACGGGGCGGAGGCGAAGGCGCCGGAGATGCCGACATCCCACGGGTGGCCGGCGAACAGCCCCTTGCCCTGCAATGAGGTCGCGAGCAGCGCGCCGACGCGGTCGGCGAGCTTGATGATCTCGTCCCTGGCGCCCGCCGCGATCGCCCCGCGCCCGCCGATGATGACCGGGCGCTCGGCGGCGATCAGCTTCTCGATTACCGGCGCCAGCAGGTCCGGGCTCGGCGTTTCCACGCGCGGCGGCAGGAACAGGGTGGAAGGGCGGTAGTCATAGTCCCAATCGAAATCATCCTCCTGCAAATCCATCGGCAGGTTCAGCACCACCGGGCAGCGATGCACGCGCGCGGCGTAGAATGCCTCGGCGATTTCGTCGGCCATGTTGTCGATGCTGGTGATCGTATGGAACCGCGTGTAGCTGGCCTCGACGAAGCGGCGCTGGTCCATCGACTGCGTGCGGTTCTTCGCGCCCTGCATGATCTCGCCGGCGATCAGCACGACCGGCGTCCTGCCGCGATAGGCGGCGATCAGGGACGTGCCGCATTGCGTCAACCCCGGCCCGCAGGTGACCATCGCCACGCCGACCTTGCCGGTGGTGCGCGCATAGCCGTCGGCCATCGAGACGGCCATGGATTCGTGGCGGGCGGAATAGGCGCGAACGGACGGATCGCGGCACAGCGCGCCCCAGAGCCACATATTGCCGTCGCCCATCAGGCCAAAGAAATCGGTCACGCCTTCGGCAAGAAGGGATTGGGCGATCGCTTCGTAGACTTTCATGGTGGTTCCTTCCCTGTGTCTATTTATTCGGCGATGCCGCCGTTCAGCCGGTTGTCATTGTCGTGAATGCTCTTGGCTGCCTCGAACCCGGATTGTCCGGCCGTGCCGGTCGGCAACTCAAGGCCGGGCCGCGCAAGCGCGCGGGCGCTGCGCGCGCCTTGACTTGCCGCCCGCCCCGGCAGGTGGCCTGGGATCGAAGCAAGCCGGAGATGCGCAGACCTTGGGCTTGTCTGATCCCAGCACCCGCTTCGTCCGCTCGGCCGGGGTCAACCCGCGCGAAGCGCCCGGCCGCTTGGCCGGCTCGGGGTTGACGCCGGACGGGCGGACGCAAGCACAATCTCCAATCAGACAGGCGCAACCTTCCGGAAAGCGGCAATCAGTTCGCCACCAGGCCGCCATCGATGACAAGCTCGGTGCCGGTCACCCAGGAAGCCTCGTCGGATGCCAGGTACAGGCAGCCCATGGCGATATCGATCGGCTTGCCGAAGCGGCCGAGGGGGGTCGCATCCATGCGCGCCTTGCCGCTCTCGTTGCCGCGCAGGCCCGGCCGGGCCATCGGCGTGTCGACGAAGCCGGGATGGATGGAATTCACCCGGATCTGGTCCTTGGCGTACTGGATCGCCGCGGATTTGGAGAAGATGCGCACCGCGCCCTTCGAGGCGTGATAGGCGGCATTGGCGAAGGAGCCGATGATGCCGCAGATCGAGGAGATGTTGACGATCGACCCGCCGCCGGCGCGCTGCATCGCCGGGATCACGCTCTTGCTGCCGAGGAAGACGCCGGTCGCGTTCACCTCCATGATGCGGTTCCAGCTTTCCAGCGTCTGCTCGGCCAAAGGCACGCCGGCGATGTTGCCGACCTGCACCGTCATCCCGGCCGCCCGGCCGGAAATGCCGGCGATGTTGCCGAGCACGTCGACCTTGCCGTAGCGCCGCTCGGTCGCCTCGACCAGGGCGATCCACTGCGCCTCGCTGCAGACATCGAGCGGGCGGTATTCGGCGACGCCGCCGGCATCGGTGATCTCCTTCGCCACCGCCTGGCCGAGCTCGTCCTGCACATCGCACAGCACCACGCTGGCGCCATGGGCGGCGAACACGCGCGCCGTCTCCGCGCCGATGCCGGAGGCACCGCCCGAGACGATCGCCACTTTGTCGAGAAGCCGCTTGCCGGTGTACATGCCCGTTTCCTCCGATGCGTTTTATTCGGCGCGGCCATTTGCTTGGCCGCCTGCCCGATCGTGGCGGCTTTGGCGGGTCACCTCAAGTGCCGCCCCCGGAAGTGCTATCCCGGGGCGCGCTTGCCCGATGCGCCGCCGATGGGCTTCGATGGGGAATGATCCGGGTAGGGCTGGCAAGCGAGACCGACTGGGACGGGTGGCGGCAGGCCACGCGGGCATTGGTGCTGGCGGGCGTGCCGCCCGCGGACGTGGCCTGGTTCGTCGGCGCGGGCGGCGACAAACTGCCGGCGGGCAGCGGCAGCTTCGGGGTTTCGCGCACGCTCGTCGCGCTGGCGCAAATGGCGATCCAGGCACGCGTGCCCGGGCGGTTCGCACTGCTGCACCGGCTGGTGGCAGCCGCCGATGACGCGGTGATGGCAGAGGCCCGGGGCTTGGCGCTGGCGGTGCGGGCGGAAGCGCATCGCATGCGCACGCAGCTGCGCTATCTCCCGCTCGGGGAACGTTATGTCGGCTGGTATGCGCCGCGGCATTTCGTGCTGGAGGCGAATGCCAGGCTGCTGGCGCGGCGATTTCCCGGCTTCGCTGTCTCGGTGCTGACCCCGGATGGCAGCGCCCACTGGCAAGGTGGGGAGCCGGTGTTCGGAGCCGGCGCGGACCCGGCCGACGATGCGGCGCTGGCCCGGCTCTGGCGGGAACGGGGCAGCGAGATCCTGGCCGCGGCACGGCCGGGTTCCACCTTGCCGGCGGCGGAGGAACTGGACGAGGACCCGCGCCCGCCGGACCGCCCGGCGGTCGGGCCGGTGGTGATGGCGCGCGGGGTTTCGGCCACGCTGGATACCGCATCGGCGGACGCCGCGACCTGCACGCGCTGCGCGCTGGCCGGGCCGGCGACGCAGACCGTGTTCGGCGAGGGTCCCGGCGACGCGCGGCTGATGTTCGTGGGCGAGCAGGCCGGCGATCAGGAGGACATCATCGGCCGTCCCTTCGTCGGCCCGGCCGGGCAGTTGCTGGACCGGGCGCTGGAGGAGGCGGGGATCGACCGCCGCGGCGCCTATGTCACCAATGCCGTGAAGCATTTCAAGTTCGCCCCGCGCGGCACCCGGCGCATCCACGAAAAGCCGGTCGCCGGCGAGATCGCCGCCTGCAGCGTCTGGCTGGACCAGGAGCGGGCGGTGCTGCGCCCGCAGCTGATCGTGCTGCTGGGCGCCACCGCGGCGCAGGCGGTGCTGGGGCGGCAGGTGACCATCGGGCGCGAGCGGGGGCGGCCGATAAGCCTGGCGGATGGGCAAAGCGTGTTCGTCACGGTGCACCCGTCCTATCTGCTGCGGCTGCCGGACGCGGAATCCAAGGCGCGCGAGTACCGCAATTTCGTCGCCGATCTGCGCCGGGCCGCCGAGCTGGTTCAGGCGGCTTGAAAAACTCCAACCGTATCTAACGAAACCGGACCTAGCGAGGCACGAGCGATTGCAGCGGCGTCGCCGGATCGGCGATGGCGGCCGCATCCACGGGTCTCGCGGCCTTGATCATTGCGGTTCCGGCGCGGATGTCGCGCGCCGCGTTGACGGCGGTGACCGCGATCACCCGGTCGTCGTCCAGCAGATGCACGGCGGTGAACTGGTGCGGATTGTCGCCTGGGCGCAGGATGGTCCGGGTGGCTTCCACCGCCAGGCCGGCGACCTGCAGGTTCACGTCGTACTGGTCGGTCCAGAACCAGGGGATGTCGTCATAGGGCTTGTCCCCGCCGGCCATGACCTGGCCCACCGCCACGCCGTGGTTCTGCGCGTGGCGCCAGGCTTCCAGGCGCAGATGCTTGCCGAACAGCGGGTGGAAGAACGCCGCCACGTCGCCGGCGGCGAAGATGTTGGCGACCGAGCTGCGGCCGAATTCGTCGACCACGATGCCGCCGTCGATGGCCACGCCGGCGCGCCGGGCAAGGTCCAGGTTGCGCTCCATGCCCACCCCCGCGAGCACGAGGTCGCCCGACAGCCCGAAGCCGCCGGCACAGAACACCGACAGCGTGCCGTCCGGCGCGGCGTCGATCGCTTCCACCGCCATGTTGAAATGCAGCTCGGTGCCGGCGCCGTGGTGCAGGTCGGTGATGAAGCCGGCGATTTCCGGCGTGACGCTGCGGCCCATCGGCGCGGGCGCGGCTTCCAGCACCGTCACCTCGGCGCCGCGCTTGCGGGCGGAGGCGGCGATCTCCAGCCCGATCACGCCGGCGCCGATGCAGACGACGCGCCGCGCGACGGAGAGCCGGCTGCGAATGGCCCCGGCATCCTCGATCGTGCGCAGCGTCAACGCGTGTTCCGAACCCGGCACGGACAGCCGGCGCGCCTGGCCGCCGGTGGCGATCAGCAGCTTGTCGTAAGCGAGGACGCTGTCATCCGCGAGGCGCACGCGCTGGCCGATCGGGTCGATATCGACCGCCCGCGTGTTCGGCCGGAAATCGATGTCGAGCTCGCCGTAGCGATCCGGCTTGTGGAAATACTGCACCGCCGGCGGCTCGGCCTCGGTCAGCCAGGCCTTGGACAGCGGCGGGCGCTCATACGGCCGCCAGGCCTCGTCGCCGAGCAGCAGGATACGGCCGGTGAAACCGGCCTGGCGCATGGCCGTGGCGGCCCAGCCGCCGGTCTGGCCGGCGCCGATGATGACGTGAGTGGTTTTCATCCGGCAATGCTCGCCCGGGAATCAATCCGCGCCAAGAGGGGTGGGCCAAGAGGGCCGGGACAATAGGCCGGGACAGGGGGGCGGGTTGGAAGCATCCGGAGACCCTGGCATTCTGCCCGCATCTCAAACGAAGGACGGACGACATGGCGGATGCGACTTGGGTGCGGGTGGCGGGCACGGCGGACGTGGCGGAGGGCAAGGTCGTCGGCGTGCGCGCCGGCTCGCGGGACCTCGCCGTTTACCACATGCCGGAAGGGGGTTTCTGCGTCACCGACAATATCTGCACGCACGAATTCGCGCTGCTTTCGGATGGCTGGTTCGAGGATGGCTGCATCGAATGCCCGCTGCATGCCGGCCGGTTCGACGTCAAGACTGGCAAGGGACAGGGCGCGCCGATCGACAAGGACCTGGACGTGTTCGAGGTGAAGGTGGAAGGCGACGACATCCTGGCGAAACTGCCCGGCTGAGCAAGGCGCCCCACGATAGAGCGGGCGCAACAAGCGGAAGGCGCATGGCGGCGGGGCGGGCTAGGTCTGCCGGGTCAACCCAGGAGACCGGCCATGACCTTCCGCTGCATCCCCATACCCACCGAAACCGCGGAACGCTTCCGCCGCACCGGCATGGACGATGCCGGCAACACGCTGCGCCGCGTGATCGCCGAAGCGGGGGCGGCGCCATGCCGCCATTGCCTGCGCAATGCGAAGGCAGGGGACGCGATGCTGCTCGGTTCCTACAATCTGTCCGGCCCGCTCGGCATTTACTGGACGCCGAGCCCGATCTTCGTGCATGCCGAGCCCTGCGAGCGGTTCGAGGGCACGGACGAGGTGCCGGAGACCGTGCGCGGCCGGCTGGTATCGGTCCGCGCCTATGATCGGGACGACCAGTGCCTCTATGATCTCGGGGAGGCGGTCGAAGGCCGGCAGGTGGAACTGCCGCTGGCGCGCGCGATCGCCGATCCGCGCACGAAGTTCGTGAACATCCATACCGCCAAGCCGGGCTGCCTGCTGGTCCGGGTGGAGCGCGCCTGAGTCTTCGATAGCCTGAGTGTACGATACCCTATGAACCTGGGTTACCCGGCCCTATACTGGCGGGTAACCCAGGAACAGGGGAACGTTCTATCCATGACGGCTGATCTTCCGATCGACTGCGACGTGCATCCCGTCGTGCCCGGCTTGCCGGCATTGATGCCGTATCTGGACGAGATGTGGCGCGAGCTGGTGCTGCGCCGCGGCGTGGATGAGCTGGTGTCGATCTCCTATCCCACGCACGCGCCGATCACCACGCGGGCGGATTGGCGGGGCGCCGACGGCCGCACCGCGACCACGCCGGAACTGCTCGCCTCACAGGCGCTCCAGCCGTTCGGCACCGGCACGGCGATCCTGAACTGCCTGTACGGCGTCCAACTGCCGTTCAGCGAGGACATGGGCGCGGTGTTCGCGCGCGCCGTGAACGACTGGATCGCCAGGGAATGGCTGGACCGCGACCCTCGCCTGCGTGCCTCCATCGTGTTGCCGGTGCAGAGCGCCGAGCTGGCGGTGGCGGAGATCGAGCGCCTGGCGCATGACAAGCGCTTCGTCTCGGTGCTGCTGCTGGTGATGGGCGAGATCCCGCTCGGGCGGCGGCAGCACTGGCCGATCTACGCAGCGGCCGAGCGGCATGGCCTGTCGATCGCCATTCACCCCGGCAGCTCCTATCGCAATCCGCCCTCGCCGGTCGGCTGGACCAGCTACTACACCGAGGAATACATCAACCAGGCCGGGGCGTTTCAGACCCAGCTGACCTCGCTGGTCTGCGAGGGCGTGTTCGCCAAGTTTCCCGGGCTCAAGGTCGTCATGCTGGAATCCGGCTTCACTTGGCTGCCCAGCTATCTGTGGCGGCTGGAGAAATACTGGAAAGGCGTGCGCATGGAGATCCCCTGGGTGGATCGCCTGCCCGGCGACATCGTGCGCGAGCATGTGCGCTTCTCCCTGCAGCCGTTCGACGGCCCGCCCGACGCGGCGGCGATGGGGCGGCTGATGGAGCACATGAAGTCCGACGAACTGCTGGTCTTCTCCACCGACTATCCGCATTGGCAGTTTGACGGGCAGAACGCGATGCCCGAAGGTTTCTCGCCCGCACTCATCCGCAAGATCACGATCGATAATCCGCTGAACGCGTTTCCGCGCCTCAGGCTTGCCCAGGGAGCCGGCGCGCAAGGCAACAAGGAGTTGGCGTCATGAACGTCGATGTTCTGAACCGTTCCGGCACCCATCTGGCGTCGTCCAACCGGCTGATGATCGCCGATTGCGACATCCACCCCCGCGTTGCCGGCGTGAAGGCGCTGTATCCCTGGCTGTCCAAACGCTGGCAGGAGCATCTGGAAACCTTCGGGATGATCCACCGCCAGCCCTACGAGAAGGGGCCGGCCTACCCGAAGGCGCAGCCGATGGCGTCGCGCCGCGACGCGTTCCCGCCCAGTGGCGGCGGCCCCGGCAGCGACCTTGCCTTCATGGCCTGGCAGCACCTGGACCCGAACAACGTCGAACTCGGCATCCTCAATCCGCTGACGCCCTCCGGCCAGGGCGCGGTCAATCCCGATCTGTCCGGCGCCATGGCGCATGCGGTGAACGAGTGGCAGATCGAGAACTGGACCAGCCAGGATTCCCGGCTGCGCGCCTCGGTCGTGATCCCCTACGAAGACACCGCCGCGTCGGTGGCGGAGATCGAGCGCTATGCCGGCAACCCGAATTTCGCCCAGGTGCTGCTGCTCAGCCGCACCGGCGAACCGCCTGGCCAGCGCCGCTACTGGCCGATCTACGAGGCCGCGACGGCGGCGGGCCTGCCCGTCGCGTTCCACGCCTTCGGCCATGGCGGCCATCCCAACACCGCCAGCGGCTGGCCGTCCTATTATATCGAGGACATGGTCGGCCACGCGCAATCCAGCCAGGCAGGCCTGGTCAGCCTGGTGATCGAGGGCGTGTTCGAACGCATCCCCGCCCTGAAAGTCGTGCTGGTGGAGGCAGGCTCCGCCTGGGCGGCGCCGCTGCTGTGGCGGATGGACCGGCAGTGGCGGAAACTGAAGGCGGAAACGCCGCATCTGCGGCGCCTGCCATCGGAATACGTCAAGCGCCAGGTGTGGTTCACCACCCAGCCGATGGAAGAACCCGAACCCCGCGAACATCTGCTCGATGCCATCGAATGGCTGGGCTGGGACCGGTTCCTGTTCGCCACCGACTACCCGCACTGGGATTACGACGACCCGGCCTTCGCCCTGCCGCTGCGCATCCCCGAAGAAAAGCGCCGCCAGCTCTTCCGCACCAATGCCGACGCCGTTTATGGGCGCGGCTGAACGCTAGCAAGTCAGGCCGGGGCGGAGCCCCATAGGCGCGAACTTACCGGGTTATTCTCAGGTCTGCGCATTGTAGGGTTCTCTGCCTTGGCGCCTCGGCCAGTGTGTGGCGCATGGCGTTGGTGGCCTGCCTGGTTCGCTTTCTTGGGGTTGGCAATATGGCCCTGACGAGGGTGCGATGGGCGATCTGCCAGGCGCGCCAGATGGACATTCGCCGGCAGCGGACGGCGGCCAGCTTAGGGGGGGAAACCGACAATCTCGCTGGCGATTTCGTCGGTCAATACAGCGACGATCCGTTGGGCCAGCAGCCAGGTCCGCGCCAGCGCGGGGTCCATCGCCGGCAGCCTGTCCAGGCCGCCCAGCGTCTTGAGCCGCTTGAAACCAAGCTCGATCTGCCAGCGGTTGCGATACATCTCGATGATGCGCTCCGCCGGCTGGGCCTGGGCCGATAGCGAGGTCGCCAGGATCAGATAGCCGGCGGCCGTGGTGGTGCGTGCGTCGAGCTTGTGGCCGCTCTTGCCCGCCTTGCGGGCCATCCGCTTGCGCTGCCGCTCGGCGTGTTCGGCCGGCATGGCCTGGATCACCAGCCGCAGCGGGGCGTCCACGCCTTTGAGGTAGACCGGATGCTCGGCCACGCCAGAGGATTGCGGTAGAAGTTGCAACAGGTCGATGCGCTGCCCCGTCGCGTCGAGCAGTCGCAAGGCATTCCAGCCAATCCGGGTGATGAAGTCGGCCTTGGCCGCCAGCACCGCCGAGAAGTCGCGCACCCGCGCATAGCCGCGGTCCTGGATCACGGTTTGACCGGCTTGGATCTGCGTCCGGTCTACCCGTTCGGCGAGCTTGCCTTGGGTGAGAACCAGGTCGGCAAAGCAGCCCCGCCCGGGATCAAAGCGGGCATGCAGCCGCCAGTCGCTGCCGGTGCTGCCCGGCGCGCAAACCACCGAGCCATCCACCAGCGCCAGGTTCAGCGCCGCTTCGCCGCAGGCCAGGCCTCGCCGCTGCTCCAGCAGACGCTGAAACAGATGCTCCAGCCAGTCGCCCATCTTGCGCAAACGCCCGAGCACACCCTTGTCGCTCAGTGCCACGATCGCCCCATCGCCGGCCATCGCCGCCGTCGTGCGCAACGACAAATGGCCGGGTCCATACATCAACGCCAAGCGAAGAAGGTCCTCCGCACGGCGCACCTTTCGTACCCGCTGCAAGGCACCGAATGAGCGCGCGGTCGTCTCCAGATCGGCAACTTCGCTCAGACGCGAGACAATCGACGACCATTGGCCGTCTTCAAGGGAGCGTTCCATTCACCTTACGAATCACGCTCAATCGAGCCGACGCAAGCCTTAGAGCGCCTTTCAAAACCCTTGTACGTTGAATCGGAATGATTCATGAGGAGGGATGCGCTGTCCCCTTCTGCCTGACGAACTGTGGTCCTTGATATCCCCGTTGCTGCCGCCTGATCGGCCGAAGCCGCAAGGCGGCCGTCCCCGGGTGCCGGCTCGTGCGGCTCTGACCGGGATCTTGTTCGTGCTGCGCACGGGGATCGGGTGGGAGATGCTGCCGCTGGAGTTGGGGTGCGGCTCCGGCGTGACCTGTTGGCGGCGGCTGCGCGACTGGCAGCAGGCGGGTCTGTGGGACCGGTTGCATCGGGAGCTACTCAATCGCCTGCATGAGACGGATCGCATCGACTGGAGCCGGGCCTGCATCGACAGCGCGTCGGTCGCGGCAAAAAGGGGGGCGAAACGACAGGTCCGAACCCGACCGACCGCGGCCGACCCGGCACCAAGCGCCACCTGATCACCGACCGGCGCGGCATTCCGCTCGGCTTCATCCTGACCGGCGCCAACGTCAACGACAGCGTCCCATTCGAGCTGTTGCTCGATACCGTCCCCGCGGTGGCTGGCAAACGACGCCGTCCGCGACGCCGGCCAGACAAGCTCCATGCTGACAAGGCCTATGACCACCGCCGCTGCCGGGCCGCATGCCGGCAGCGCGGCATCAAGCCACGCATCGCCCGGCGCGGCGTCGACGGCAGCCAACGCCTTGGCAGACACAGGTGGGTGATCGAGCGAACCTTCGCATCGATCAACAGGTTCAGGCGGCTCTCCGTCAGATATGAGCGCCGCATCGACATCCACTATGCCTTCACCGCTCTCGCATGCTCCATCGTTTGCTTCAGGGCTCTTCAGGGGCGGTCACGTCCGTCAATGTGGTGGAAATAGCGGTGTAGATTGAGGTGGCCATGGATCACGCCGCTACGGTGGCGATTTGGGTAGGCCCGGCGTCGAGCAGTGGCGGTGTCAGTTCAGCCATGGCCTCGGTCTGCATGTAGCGGTTCTGGAGTTGCCATTCGTCGTTGGCCTCCAGCAGCACGGCGCCGATCAGACGGACGATGGCGCTCTCGTTGGGGAAGATACCGACGACATCGGCGCGCCGCTTCACTTCCTTATTCAGGCGCTCCAGGGGATTGGTATCGGGTATGCCGTTGGTGGCTTCCGTCGTTCCCGCCAAGGAGGTGGGTGCGTAGTCTCCGGGCAACCGGGACAGGGGAGCTTGGAGCACGGAAGGTGGGCAGGCCGTTGTCATTGGATGAGCTGTGAGCTCGCGTTAGTAGTTGGCCGCCCCTGCGACCAGCCCGGTTGCGCTGCGAGCGCGGATCCGTAGGTGTCGTGTTGCCCCGCCGGCTTCTGCACTGATCGGGAGAACGGCGATGAGGGTGATCGGACTGGACGTGCATCGAAGCTTTGCCCAGGTGGCGGAGCTGGAGAATGGCGTGCTGCGACAATGCGGCCGGGTAGACCTCGTCCGCGACAAGGTGCTGGCATTCGCGCGGACGCTGCGCGCCGACGACGAGGTCGTGCTGGAGGCGACCGGCAACACGATGGCGATCGTGCGCTTGCTGAAGCCGCATGTGGGCCGAGTGGTCATCGCCAATCCCTTGCAGGTTCGCGTGATCGCGGAGGCGAAGGTCAAGACGGACCGGATCGATGCGGCAGCACTCGCCCGCCTGCACGCGGCCGGATACCTGCCGGAAGTTTGGCAGCCCGACGAGCGAACCGAACTGCTGCGCACTCTGGTCGCGCGGCGGGCGAGCATCGTGCAGGGCATGACGCGCACCAAGAACCGCATTCACGCGGTGCTGCATGCGAACCTGATCCCGCCGTTCTCAGGCAAGCTGTTCATGGCGCCGGGCCGAAAGTGGCTGGCCGAGCAGCCCCTCGCCGTGCATGAGCGGTCTGCCGTGAACCGCTGGCTAACGGCGCTAGATGCCATGGAGGAGGAGCTGAGGGCAGCCGAGGCGGCGGTCGCGTCCGCTTGCCTCGGCGATGATCGGGTCCGTCGGTTGATGACGATCGGTGGCATCAACATGGTGGTCGCGGCCGGGATACTGTCCGCAATTGGCGAGGTCAGCCGGTTCGCCTCGGCGGCGAAGCTGGTCAGCTATCTCGGCCTTGATCCCCGGGTCAGGCAATCCGGGGACCACGCGGCCCAGCACGGCCGAATCAGCAAACAGGGCCGCTCGCACGCACGAGGAATGCTGGTGGAAGCCGCCTGGGCCGCAGCAGTGACACCGGGGCCGCTGCGAGCCTTCTACGTCCGGGTGCAAGGCCGCAAGGGCAAGCAGGTCGCCGCCGTCGCGACCGCGCGCAAGATCGCCGTGCTGGCCTGGCATCTGCTCACGAAGGAGGAGGACTACGCGTTTGCCAGACCGGCGCTGGTGGCGATGAAGGAACGCCAAATGCAGCTCAAGGCAGGTGCCAAGTCGCGTCGCGGCGGGAACACGCCCGGAAAAGCGCGCGACTACAGCATCAAGACGCTGCGTGAGAAGGAGCGCGCCTTGGTCGAGCAGGCCGAGAAAGCTTACACGCAATTCGTCAGTGCCTGGTCCGAGAAACCGAAGCCGGACAACGCGCGAGCACGAAACCGCGGCACGAAGGCAAAAACAGAGTAAGGCAACCGGAACACAACTCGGCCCCGGGCAACTCCGGACTTGTCCAACGCATCCGTCGAGTGGATCTTGCTGCGGTGCTGGGTGGGAAAATCCATGTGCGCCAGCACGTCAGCCTCACTGTCGTCGATGAACGCTGCGAGCTTCGGCCACTTGCCGCGGAGCTGGTCGGCCACGTGACGCAGCGTCTGGCTGGCGCTCGGGCGATCGGGCTGGATGAATGCCTGACGGAGTGCGGCTGACACCATGCTCTGCTGCCCCTTCGGCACGTAGGACAGCGCGTTGCGCATCCAGTGAACGCGGCAGCGCTGCCAGGAGGCGCCGATTACTCGGCGGATCGCCGCCTTCAGCCCCTCGTGCGCGTCCGAGATGACGAGCTTCACCCCCTGCAGGCCGCGGCGGACCATGCTCTTGAGGAACGTGGCCCAGAACGTCTCCGCCTCCGATGGCCCGATGTGCAGACCGACGATCTCCCGCCTGCCCTCGGTGTTGGCCGCCACAGCGATTATCGCGGCGACCGAGACGATGCGGCCGCCCTCGCGCTGCTTGAGGTAGGTGGCATCCAGCCAAAGATACGGCCACTCGCCGACCAGAGGGCGATCGAGGAAGGCGCCGACACGATCGTCGATGTCCTTGCACAACTTGCTGACGGTGCTCTTGCTGATCCCGGCCAGCCCCATCGCCTGCACCAGGTCGTCCACGCGCCGGGTCGAGACGCCGCTGACCCCGTTGATCCGCTTCGCGGCTCAACCCTGGATCACCGCGACCAGGGCCTTCTCCGAGGTTTTCCTGGGCTCGAGGAAGGGAGGGACTTGAGCCGCGAAGCGGATCAAGGCTGCCCCGCCGCAGTTTGGGGATCCGAAGCTGCAGGGCGCCGAGCCGCGTGTCCAGGGTGCGATCCCGATAGCCGTTCCGATAGGTGGTGCGATCGCCGGATCGCTCGTGCCGGCCGGCGCCGATCAGCCCTTCCACATCGGTCTCCATCAGCAGCTGCACCACGGCCTCGGCCACGCTGCGCAGAAAGTCGCCGTCTCCGGCTTTGGCCAGCAACTCGGCCAGCGGTAATGTCTCCTCGGTCATCGGGTCCTCTTGGCGTCAGGGGGAAGTCTCGCAACTCCATCTTAGCCAGCCGATCCGATGGCCACCTCCGCCTACACCGTTGTCGTCACCGAATTTCCACCACGTCCACGGACACTACCTGCATCCAAACTAGCCCAGTCGTGGCTGGCACGAGTCGGGAGGTCGATAGCAGTCAGGCCGGTCGCAATAGCAAACGTCGATTAGCGGCCGTTACACCTTGCGGAATACGAACGCTCTTCACGCGCCATTACCGGTCCCGCTTTCGTAAAGCGGTGAGACGGATGCTCTGGAAGCGACCGGAGGCCTGCATATTGCGTTCTTGCGATCGTTCTAGCTGATCGGGTGATAGCGGCCTATTCTGTGTCCGATCGGCGACCTGGCGCCGCCGCCGAGCGGAGGTCAGGCTATGCTCATTACAATCTTCGCCCCATGCAACGTGCATCTGCTTGAAGTCGCCGGCGTGCGCGACGCGTTATTCGAGGCGAACTGCAAGATGGCATCCGGCCATCGTTATCGCGTCAAGTTGGTAACCGAACAGGGAGTGCCAGAGCAGAGCGCCTCCGGCATAACTTATGTACCTGATGCAGGCATCCGGGATGTGACCGAGCCCTGCGACACGTTGATCGTAGCGGGACCATATGGCGTACCCGTTCCGCCTAGCGAAGCCACCACGCAGTGGCTGCGGGAGCAGGCACTGCAGTCGCGGCGCTACGGCTCGACTTGCACCGGCGCCTTCCTATTGGCTCATGCGGGATTGTTGGCGAGCCGCCGCGCGACAACCCACTGGCAATATGCCGAACGCCTTGCCGCCGATTTTCCCGATATCCTGGTCGAACCCGACCGTATCTTCGTGCGCGACGGTCCGGTGTTCAGCTCTGCCGGGGTGACTGCGGCAATCGACCTCGCCTTTTCGCTGATCGAAGAAGATCACGGCCGCGCGCTGGCGCTTTGGGTGGCACGCCGCCTGGTCGTCTTCCTGAAGCGGCCCGGCGGTCAGTCGCAGTTCAGCGCAGCATTGACCGCACAAACCGCCACCACCAGCCCGATCGACAGGATAAGGCTGCATATACTTGAAAGCCCGCGCGCGAAGCTGGGCCTCGAAGCGCTTGCCGAAGTGGCCGGTGTGAGCCCCCGCCACCTCTCCCGGCTGTTCCGCGCCGAACTAGGCATGAACCCGGTCGCCTATGTCGAATTGACGCGGATCGATATCGCTCGGCGATTGCTGGAAGACAGCGCCGCTCCGATCAAGGCGATTGCCTATACCGCCGGCTTCGGATCGACGACGACGCTCAGGCGGGCATTTCTGCGCAGGATGGGCGTCACCCCCCTGCAGTATCGCTCGCGCTTTCAGACAACCGGATCAGGAAACGCCATCGAAGACGAAAATGCCGCCAATTTGTCCTGAAGCGTCGCTCGTGCGAAGTTGAAGCGCCGGCGCCGGGGCCGCATCGTCGCGCCCGGAGGCGATGACATGCGCATTGAAACCGCCGTGCACGGCGCGGCGAAATCTAAGGAACGCGCGACTGCGTCGCCCGCATCGGGGACATGGTTGCGCAATGACGCATGAAGCAGGTGGCGCCGTTCCGGGGCCTCGAGGCTCCGCATTCACGCCGATGCGGTGGTACGCGCTGATCCGGCGACCGAGCCAGGCTGCGGTTCCCGCTGCTGCGTCCTTGCTGGCGCTCGCCCATACCAGCGATGGCCTACTTGTCGCCGACATGCGCTTGCGAGGGCAGCCGATCGTCCAGGTGAACCCGGCCTTCGAGACGATCACTGGATATGCGGCTTCCGAGGCGATCGGCAAGAATTGCCGCTACCTCCAAGGCAGCGACCGGCTGCAGCCCGAGATCGCCGAAATTCGCGCCGCGCTTGCGGAGGGGCGCGCCTGTTCGGTGACGCTGCGCAATTACCGGCGGGACGGGACGATGTTCCGCAATACGCTGCGTCTGGAGCCGCTTCGGGACGACGTCGGGCACGTCACGCATTTCGTGGGACTGATCCGCGATGTCACGCATGCAGCGGGTATCGATCGCCTGACTGGCCTGCTCGACCGCTACGGCCTGCTCGACAGGCTGGCGAAAATGGATATGCCGGCAAGCTCCGTCCTGCTGCTGGTCAAGCTCGACATCCTGCGGTTCCACGACGTCAACAACGGGTTCGGCTATGATGTCGGCGATGCCCTGCTTCGCTCGGCAACCGCGCGTCTGGCAACGCTGCCGGCGGCGGCCATATCCCGCGTGGGCAGCAACAAATTCGTGCTCGCTTTCGAACTCGACGATGCTAGTCGCGCCGCAAAGGTAGTCGACGATGTCCTGGACCTCTTGAGACCGCGCTTCGTCCTTCCTGGCGCGTCGCTCGCGGTGCAGTTCGCCGCCGGCTTCGCCATCGGGTTCGCTGGCACCGACCCGCTTCAGCTCGTACGGCAGGCCAGCGCGGCATTGCAACGGTCCAAGGCGATGCCTGCCCACCCGCCGCATCCGTTCGTGGCGGCGGACGAGCGGGACGCGCGCAACCGCATCCGGTTGGCGAACGAACTGCAAACCGCTGTTTCGAACGAGGAACTGCTGTTCCACTATCAGCCCCAGGTCGACCTTGGCTCGGGCGACCTGGTCGGCGTCGAGGCGTTGCTGCGATGGAATCACGGCGCGTTCGGCCTCCAGTCGCCTGCCCGCTTCATCGGCGTCGCCGAGGAAACCGGCACGATGATGGAAATCGGGGCCTGGGGCCTGCGCACGCTCGCGGCGCATGCGGCGCGGGTCAATCGGGAACGTCGCACGCCGCTTCGCTTCGCCTTCAACGTCTCGGTGATTGAATTCACGCGACAGGATATGGTCGCCTTTGTCGAACGGATCCTCGACGAAACCGGCTGCCGGGCTGAATGGCTGACGCTGGAACTCACCGAGAATCTGTTGGTCCCCGAGCCGGACGATATCCGCCGGTCTTTCGAGCATTTGCGGCGCCGGGGCGTCGGCATTTCGATCGACGACTTCGGCACGGGCTATTCAAACCTGCGTTATCTGGAGCGCTTTCCGCTCAGCGAGATCAAGATCGATCGCAGCTTCGTTCACGACGTGGCGCACAGCGCGGCCAAGCGCGTCATTGTCGAGAGCATCGTCAAGCTCGGCGCGGCGCTGGACATCCGTGTCGTCGCCGAAGGGATCGAGACAGAGGCCGAGCGCGCGATCATGCGGGCGCTGGGCTGCTCGGTGGGCCAAGGCTACTTGTTTGCCGCCCCTATGGACGAGCTTCAGCTGAAAAGGTTGCTCAACGACGAGCTGATCTTGCGTGAAGGGTGGGACGCACGACGGCCTCTAACGATGCTCGATGGCTAGGGTAGGGCCGGGCCAGCATAAAGAGCGACACCGCAATGGAACCTCGCGGCCAGGTCTTGGAATTCAGACGCCCGTGGGAACCGAGCGCGAAGGCACGGGCGGAGATGCGGCGTTTCGGCCTCAAACCGTAATAATGCGACTGGCGGCAACCGGCTCGCTCACCGCCCGTTCCGTCATTGAAGCAGCGGCCATTTTCCTGGGAGGATTTCATGACGGTTTACGCAAACTACAAAGATATACGCGACGGCAAGGCTGCGGAAGGTGTTTACCAGGCATTCGGCTTCGGCTCCGAAAAAGTCGAGGGGGGCTACCTCGTGGAGATTCGGCGCCGCGAGGACGCGCTGTCAGTCACCGCCCTCGGCAATCAAATCTTTCGGGAACTCACGGCCAGCGATGACGGCAAGCTCGCTTTCAGAGAGGTCTTCGCCTATGCGGGTTTGCAGACCACGACAACCGTGTATGCGGATGGGAAGGTCGCGCGCGCGAGCCAGCCCTACAGCCTGTCGCAAGGGGTGACCGGCATCGCCAGAGGGATTCCGACGACCGACGCCGAAGCCGGGCCGATGCGGGATCGGGTGGAGCGCATTGCCGCTGCTGTCATCCCTTTGGTCAGCCCCTTGCTTGGCCCGAGTAAACCGAAAGGCAGGCCGCCGGTAGACCTGGATAAAATTAAATACGGTTGAACGAATACGGCATCACTGAAGTTGGAGTTGGAGTTGAGCCGGTTCGGTGGACAGCTTTCCCTTTGAGAAGGAGGTCCCCCGATGCCGAAGAGTCACCGCCCGTATGCGCCGGAGTTTCGGCGCCAGATGGTTGATCTGGTCCGATCTGGACGAACGCCGGAAGATTTGTCGCGCGAGTTCGAGCCGACGGCTCAGGCGATCTGGAACTGGGTTCGCCATGCCTGCCGCGATCGCCGCCCAGAACCGTCGCCGCTCATCTCGTCCCGCCACGGGCGGCCGACCTGGTGACGACAATGGCGCTCGCCCAGATCGATCCGAGCGCCGCTTTCGAATGTTCATCGCAACCTCCTTCGTCAAGCTGTTGCGACGACTGCTTGAATCCGCCCAATACACCTCCCTGGCATTCGGCGGCCGCTGCCGGGAGGCGGGCGTGAGGCCCTCAACGGGCTCCGTTGGCGACGCCTACGACAACGCCATGTGCGAGAGCTTCTTCGCTACCCTCGAATGCGAACTGCTGACCCGTCGCCGGTTCACTTCGCAGACCGAGGCCAGAATGGCGGTCTTCAGCTACATCGAGGGAAATCCAGCCCGCCGTTACTCCGGTATCGGCTACCTCTCGCCCGCCGCCTTGGTAAGCAGCGCCCCCCGCGACGAGCGCGAGTTATCCACCATGCGAGGGGGGACATTTTAGGGGGTGAAAGCCCGCTCCGCCGCCGCCGAAATACGAGAGCTTTTAAATCGTATGCCAACTTAAAATCCTAGCCTGGCAGGGCGTGCCGGTTCGAGTCCGGCGGCGGGCACCAGTGACCATCGGATTGGCACGCGCCACTGCCAAGATCACCCAGGCCACCCTGGCCGACAACATGCGCTGGCTGATCTGAATCGACGCCAGAAGCCCTCGCCTGAAGCCAACAAAGCCGAAGCAGCTGCCGCAGCCCTCAGAAGGCGCCAGGTTCGAGCGGGCCAAGCCAGATATGGCTCGCCGAACCGACCGAAGTCTCTACAGATCGGCTGGTCATCCGGGTATTCGAGGCGTCCGCCCGGCTTCGCCGTTGCGGGTTTGGCCCGCGCGACGTCCGAGGTCTGCGCATTGATGCCATAGACGCCCGATCGCGCCCTTGCTTACAGCGGGAGGGCCAAGTTGAACGGACGCTATCCGCCCGGCTCGTCTACATTTTTAAGGATAAGAGAGAATTTTTTCCGAATATTCGTAAGTCAAATAAGTTCATGTAGCCTTCGATTCCCTCTTGCATACTCGCGCGGTCGTGATCCAATTTCGTCAATAGGACGCCTCTTCTGTCCTACCTTGGACGGGTTAAGTCGTTCAGGGATCGCTAAACTTTCTGATCTGCGACTGCAGGCTCGCGACAAATTCTAAACACGAGGATTAGACCATGATCGGACATCTGAAGACCTGGACGCAACTGAAGAACGATCGTCGCGCCGTGACTGCGCTGGAATACGGCATAATCGCCGGATTGATCTCGATCGTTATCATTACTGGCGCTGGACTGTTTGGCACCAAACTAGCGGCCGTTTTCACCACGATTGGTACCGCCCTGAATTGATTATAGCCGGTCATGGCGTCCTCGGAAGAGGGCGTCATGACCGTTTTCCCTGCCACCAGGTCCCTTGTTATTTGAGGCATGTGTTGCTGATCAGCGGGACGCCCTCCTTTTTCTCTATTCTTCCATTTGTCTGCGTCGTGCTCACCCTCGCGGCGTCCATGCATGACATCGTTGCACGGACCATCCCCAATGGTCTGGCGCTGGCGTTGGCGATCGCCGGTGTTGCTGCAGCGGCAATCGGTGGGACCCTCCTTGGATCCCTGCTTGCCGCCGGAGGCGTTTTCCTGCTTTCCGCCCTGTGCTGGCGCCGCGGCTGGATGGGCGGCGGCGATGTGAAACTGCTCGGCGCGGCGGCCCTTGGCATGCCCCCCGGTTCCGTCCTCCCGTTCGTTGCCGCCGTGACCATCGCCGGCGGTGGGCTCGCCATCCTGTATCTGGCTGCCCGGCCGCTGGTACCCGCGCCGGCTTCCGCGCGCCCCAAAGGCCTGGCCGGTCGCGCCGTGCGGGTGGAACGCTGGCGCATCCGCCGCGGCGGCCCGTTGCCCTATGCCTGCGCGATCGCGGCCGGCGTTTTGTTCGTGACCTTGTAGGGGGCGCGGGATGATCCTCCGTTTCGCCTTCTTTGCACTGACGGCCATGGGCCTGCTGGGCTTTGGCACCGTCGCCTGGCTCGCGACGCGCCCACCGCCGCCGGACGCCGCGACGGTTGCGGCGGCGGCCAGGGTTACCGTCCTGGTCGCAGCCCATCCTGTCCGCGCCGGCAATCTGCTGAAGCCCGAGGATCTGACCGCCAAGGAAATCACCGCGCGCGAAGCGGGCGATGACAGCAGCCTGGACACGCAGGATACCCGCCACGCTCTGGCCGGCGCCATGGTTCGCCGCAGCCTCGGGGCTGGCGATGTCGTGCGGATGAAGGACGTCATGCGTCCCGGGGACCATGGCTTCCTGGCCGCCGTGCTCGGCCCGGGCATGCGTGCCGTCAGCGTGGGCGTGGACGCCGTCACCGGCACCGCCGGCCTGATCTGGCCGGGCGACCGCGTCGATCTGATCCTCACACAGGCGATCGGCGATCCCGCCGTTCCCCTCGGGCGCCGCATCGCATCGGAAACGGTCGTGAGCGATGTGCGGGTGATCGCCATCGATCAGCAGCTGGTGCAGGGCGTTGCGCCGGACGGCACGGAAGGAAAAGCCCGCACCGTCACCATGGAAGTCACCCCTGCCCAGGCCGAGCGCGTTTCCGTTGCCACGCGCATCGGCCGGCTGTCGCTGGCGGTACGATCCGCCGATCGTGCGCAGGCTGCGGCGCCGGCCGATCCGCCAACAACCACCTGGGCCAGCGACGTCTCGCCCGCGCTGGGAACGAACGTGGCCCAGGGTACGCGCAGCACGCTGCATGTCTTTCAGGGCTCCGCGGATGCCAAGGAGTTCCGGTTCTGATGCGGCTTCTGCGAAAAACTCTGTTGCGTGCGGCGCTCATTCTGGGTTGTTGCGTTGGCAACGGCAGTATGATTGGTCAGGCGTTCGCCGCCCCTGTCGATCGTGGCACCCTGGCGATCGAATCCGGCTCCGGGCAGGTCATCACCCTGCACGGCGCCGCGGCCAATGTCTTCGTCGCCGACCCGAAGGTGGCGGAGGTGCGTCCCGCCAGCCCGACCAGCCTGTTCGTGTTCGGCGTCGGCGCGGGCCGGACCACGGTCGCAGCCATGGACGCGGACGGACATCAGATCGCGCAATACGAGGTGACGGTCCAGCCTTCCATGTTCGGGGCAATCGAGGCGCAGGCCGCCATCGCCCGGCTGCTGCCAGGCAGCCGGGTGAAGGCGCAGGCGCAGGCAAAGGGCCTGCTGCTGAGCGGCCAGGTGAACAGCCCGGCCGATGCCGCGCAGGCGATGGCGATCGCCCGCGGCTATGTGGGGGAGAACCAGGCGGTCGATAATCAGCTCACCGTGCAATCCACGATGCAGGTCACGTTGCGCGTGCGGATCGCCGAAATGTCGCGCGAGGTGGTGCGGAACCTCGGGGTCAACTGGCAGGCGCTCGGCACGATCGGCAGCATTGCCAAGCTTCCGGCCCTGTCACTGGCGGCCAATGGAGCCCTGGCGCTGCCCTGTGTTGCCGGCGTGCCGGGCAGCATTGCCTGTCAGGGGGCCGGTTTCAATGGGATCATCGACGCGCTGGCGCAGGACAATCTGGCGCATATCCTTGCGGAGCCAAATCTGACCGTCATGAGCGGCCAGCCGGCCAGCTTCCTGGTTGGCGGCGAATTCCCGATACCGGTCGGCCAGTCGCAAGGCCAGGTAACGATCGAGTTCAAGAAATACGGCATCACGCTGGCTTTCCTTCCCACGGTTTTCAGCGACGGGCACATCAATCTGCATGTCAATCCGGAGGTCAGCCAGCTTACCACTCAGGGCGCGGTGACGCTGTCCGCCGGCAACTCCGCCATTCAGGTTCCCGCACTGCTCGTGCGCCGGGCCGAGACCACCGTGGAGCTGGGCAGCGGCCAAAGCTTCGCCATCGCCGGCCTGCTGATGGACACCAGCAAACAGGCCATCAGCGGCCTGCCGTTCCTCTCCAACATCCCTGTTCTGGGCGCGCTGTTCCGGTCGAGTTCTTTCCAACGCGACGAAACCGAACTGGTGATACTGGTCACGCCCTTTGTGGTGAAGCCGGTCAACGATGTCGCGTCGCTGCAGCTGCCGACGGACGGGTTCACCCCGCCGACGGATCTGGAGCGCATCCTGCTCGCGCGCCAGGTTGGCCAACCGGGCGCTCCACCGGTTCGGCTGCGTATTCCCGGGGATGCCGGATTCATCGTCCAATGACGCGCATCAGCCTCGCATTGGCGTTGCTTCTGCTGGCCGGCTGCGAAGACGCCGATCCGTATCGGCGCAACGATGTCTGGTACCCCGCAGGGGCCAATGCGGGAAACATCGCGGCGATGGTGGCCGACCCGCATGACCTGATCCGTGGACGAGGCGCGAATCGGACCGACGCCCGCGAGGCTGGCACTGCCGTCGATCGGGTTTGGCTGGACCGGACGAAACCGCTGCTCAGCACCGCCGGCGCCGCACCGCCTGGCGGCGGCGGTGGCGGTGCTGCGGCAGGGGGGCAGTAGTTCATGCCTGACGATATCAGCCTTACCGCGTTGCCGAGCGATCCGGGGGCGTATCCGGAAGCCTCGGTGCCGGCCCGCAGATCGAGCGATCGCCAGGCGGCCCGCCATGACCGCGCCGCGTTTATCGCCTTCGTTACCGATGCGGCCTCGGAAGCGGCGCTTTGCGACGGACTGGCGGATGTCATGCCGGGCGAGCTCGATGTGCGCCGCGGCGGGATCCGTGCCGCGATCGCCTGGATGCAGAAGGCCACGACCCCCCGCGTCCTGGTGGTGGACATAAGCGGCGAGGATCAGCCGCTGACCGCGCTCGTCGAGTTGTCGAATGTGGTCGAGCCGGATGTCTGCGTGCTGGTGATCGGGGAGTTGGACAGCGTCGATTTCTATCGTGAGGTTACCCGGGGCCTGGGCGCGCACGACTACCTTTCCAAGCCGCTGACCAATGACAAGGTGGCCCGTCATTTTGGCGCGCTGGTGGCCGGTCAACCCCACGCGGCCGAGGGCGTGCAGGGCGGCCGCCTGGTCGTCATCACCGGTGTCCGCGGGGGGGTGGGCGCCACCACGCTGGCCGTGAACCTGGCGGGGCATTTCGGCGTGTCGATGCGCCGGCATACTATTTTGCTGGATCCGGATTTGTATCTGGGCGACGTCTCTTTCCTGCTGAATATCAAGCCGGGTCCCGGGCTTCGAATGGCCCTGGAGGCGCCCGAACGGATCGACGCGCTGCTGGCGGAACGGGCCGCGCAGCCGGCCGCAGAGCGCCTGCACGTACTCGCCGGCGAGGAGGCGTTGACCAGCGAGCTGAATTACGCGTCGGGCGCCATCCCCAGCCTGCTCGCCGCACTCCGCCGGCGGTACAACTTTATCGTCGCCGACGCCCCGTTCAGACAAGGGCCTCTTTATAGCGATCTGTTGGAACTTCCGCACCAGCGTGTGCTGGTCATGTCACCCACGCTTGCGTCGGTTCGTGCGGCGCTGCGCCTGCTGCCTCTGTCGACAAGGGCGGCTTCGGCGCAGCGTCCGGTGATCGTGCTGAACCGGCTGGGGAGTCCGGGCAGCCTGTCGCGCCGCGAGGTGGAGGATGCGCTTGCCGTCAAGGTCGATGTCGTCGTGCCGGATCTGCCGCGCCAGGTGGCGGCCGCCGCCACGATGGGGGAGATGGCGACGGCCAGCAGCAGCGGATTTCGCAACGGCATTCTGGAATTGGCCCGCCGCGTTGCCTTTGTTGGAATGCTCGATTCCACCGCGGCCTCGGGGCCGGCCAAAGTGGAAGACAGTGTCCGGCATGGCTGGCGCCTGTTCCGGCGCAAGCCATGAACTTCCCGCTGCCTGTCGCGCGCTTTGGCAAACGAGAGCAGCCGTCCGGTACGGCGGACGGCTTGCGCCGAACACCGCATGATAGGCCGGCGGCGGCGCCGGAGCCCGACCGTCAGGTTGAAGCCGCCCGTCAGGCTCCGTTATCCGCCATTGTCGAGCTGCGGACCCTCTGTCTCAAGCGCCTGGAACCTTCCGCCATCGCCGGCATGCCGAGCGAGCGGCTGACGGATGACATCGAGCGCCTGATCTCCGAGATCGCCACGGAACGGCGCGTGCAGCTGAACGCCCGCGAACAGCGCGAACTGGCGCAGGACCTCGTCAACGATATTCAGGGTCTCGGGCCGCTCGAGCCCTTGCTTGCAGACGACGCGATCAACGACATCATGGTGAACGGCCCCCAGAAGGTCTTCGTCGAACGCCGGGGCAAGGTATTTCTGTCGAATGCACGCTTCCGCGACACCGGGCATCTGATCAATGTCTGCCAGCGAATCGCTGCCGGGATCGGCCGCCGCATCGACGAGGCCAGCCCCATGGTGGACGCCAGGCTGAAGGATGGCTCCCGCGTCAACATCGTCTTTCCGCCTTTGGCGCTGGACGGACCCTATGTCTCGATCCGCAAGTTCGGCAAGAAGGTGATGGATTTCGCCCAGCTGGTGGGCTTTGGGGCGCTTACGCCTCAGGTGGCACGGGTGCTGGAGTTGGCCTCCCGCGCACGGCTCAATATTATCATTTCCGGCGGCACCGGTTCGGGCAAGACCACGCTGATGAATGCCCTGTCCCGCTTGATCGATGCCGGCGAACGCGTCGTCACGGTGGAGGACGCGGCAGAACTGCAGTTGCAACAACCGCATGTCGTGCGCCTGGAAACGCGCCCCTTGAGCCTGGAAGGGCGGGGTGAGGTCACCCAGCGTGACCTGGTGCGCAATGCGCTGCGAATGCGCCCGGACCGCATCATTATCGGCGAGGTCCGTGGCGGCGAGGCGTTCGACATGCTCCAGGCGATGAACACCGGCCATGACGGCAGCATGTCCACGATCCACGCCAATAATACGCGTGACGCCATGGCACGCATCGAGAACATGGTGCAGATGGGATCCATGGGTCTGCCCTCGCAGGCGATCCGCAGCCAGATTGTCAGCTCCGTCGATCTCGTGGTCCAGGTAGAGCGCCATCGCGACGGTGGTCGCCGCATCACTCAGGTAACCGAGATATGCGGCATCGAGGGCGACATGATCCTGATGAACGACATCTTCCAGTTCGAACTCCAGGGGGAAGGGCCCGATGGGAGGCTGTTCGGCCAGTACAGGGTCAACCGGCTGCCGCCAGGCTTTCAGGAACGATTGGCCTATTTCGGGCTCGACCGGGCCTGGGCTGCCGCCATGGCCGGAGAAACGGTATGACGGGGGGGCTGCCCTGGATACTTGTGGCACTGTCTTGCCTGAGCCTCATCGGATTGGGGATCGGCGCGCTGCTGGTCTCCCAGGCGCAGGCGCGCAGGCAGAAGGTTGCACTCCGGCTGCACCAGGTTGTCGCACCTTACCGAAAGAGCCGGGCAGTGGAGATTCAAGCCTTCCGTCCGGCTCCGGCAAAGGACCGGTCTCTTGCCGAGATGGCAGCCTCGATATTTGCCTTCAATCCCGACAGGCTGGACCAATATCCGGTGCACTGGGGGATCGTACTGGGTGTGACCTTTGTCGTGGCCTGGGTTGTCGGAAATTTCGTCGCCGACATCCTGGGTCCGCTGGGCTTCGTCAGTGTGCCAGCGATATGGGTCGCATCGTGCCGCCTGTTCTTTGGTTCGGTCATCGCACGTCGGCGTGAGATGCTGATCCAACAATTCCCTGACGCGCTCGCCATGATGGTGCGGTCGGTTCGTGTGGGAATCCCGGTGCTCGGCGCGATAACCGGCATAGCGCGCGAGGCACCGGCCCCGACATCGCTTGAATTCGACCGGCTTGCCAATGACGTCGCCGTCGGCAAGCCGCTGGACGACGCCGTGGCTGAAATGGGTTTGCGCAACGGTCTGACGGAGTACAGCTTCTTCTCGACCGTCATCGCTCTACAGGCCCAGACGGGCGGCACGCTGACCGAGACCCTGGAAAACCTGGCGGACCTGATCCGCAAGCGCCTCGCCCTTCGGGAACGCGGGCGCGCGCTATCTGCCGAGGCCAGAACGAGCGCCATGATCCTCGGCGGTCTGCCGGTCGTGATGGGAGCCGGGCTGTGGGCGCTCAATCCCGGCTATATCGGGGTATTGTTCACCACCAGCACGGGCCGGGCGATCCTTGGCGCTGCCTTTCTCCTGCTTGCCTGCGGGGCGCTCACCATGCGCACCATCATCAAGAAAAGCCTGTCGTGAACAGGGTCTGGCTGCTCGGCATCACCGGCGCCGGAACCCTGCTGCTGTTGGCCGCGGCGTGGATACTGCTCAGGCTGCTTCGCCGCCAGCAGCGTCTGGCCGCGCGCGTGCAAATGAGCCGAGGGCTCACGCCCGCCCCGGCCGCGACCGAGCAGGAAGCGGTTCGTCGCGCCTGGCGGGGTATGGTTACGGCGCTCGGCCAGTTGATCCTGCGCACGGGACTGCTGTCCTCCCGCACGCGGGCGGAACTGGAAATGACGCTGGTCTCGGCGGGGTTGCCTGGACGGAACGGTCTGGAAACCTTCGTCGGCAGCAAGATTTGCCTGCTTGTCGGCTTTCCATTGCTGGCGTCACTGGCGCTCCGGGGGATGTCGCTTCCGCCCATGCTGTCCTTCGTGATCCCGACTGCCGCGGCCATAGCCGGGATGCTGTTGCCGGATACCATTGTGCGTTATCGACACAAGCGCTACCTCCAACGTGTGGAGCGAGGCTTGCCGGATGCGTTGGACCTGCTGGTGATTTGCACGCAGGCAGGCCTGGGCCTCAGCGCCGCGATCGCGCGGGTCGCGGAAGAACTGCAACAAGGAAACCAGGACATCGGCATGGAGATGGCGATCACCGCCAATGAACTGAACCTCATGGCCGACAGCCGGGTGGCATTGTTGAACATGGGGTCGCGCACCGGGATCGAGGGACTGACGCGCCTCGGGACGACACTTGTTCAATCCATGCAATACGGCACGCCGCTGACGCAGTCGATGCGCACGCTCTCGGCAGAAATCCGGCAGGACAGTTTGACGCGGTTCGAAGCCAGGGCGGCGCGCCTGGGTGTGCTGCTGACGCTTCCCATGGTGGTCTTTATCCTTCCATGCGTATTTCTCGTGGTTGGAGGACCCGCCGTGGTTCAGGCTCTTCGGGTCGGGAACTAGGGACCCCGGATGAGGATCGCCATCATTATCCTGGCTTCGCTGCTTTCCGCCTGTGCGAGCCAGGATGCATCGAGCTTCAGCAGCGGGCAGCCCGGGCTGAATGTCGCCCAGGCGGCGCTCTCCGGCGGGTCCCCGGGTCTCGCGCTGAACGTCGCCAACGGGATCCTGGCGAAAGACCCCCGCAACGTGCCCGCATTGTTGAGCCAGGGTGATGCGCTGACCGTCCTGGGCCGACCGGACGAAGCGGCGGAGAGCTATACGAAGGCCCTGGCCCTCGATCCCGGGTCTGTCGGGGCAGGGATCGGATTGGGCCGATTGCGCCTGCGCTCCGATCCCGCAGCCGCACAGTTGGCGTTCCTCAACGTGCTGCAGCGCGAACCCCGCAACGCGACAGCGCTGAACAATCTGGGCATCGCCTATGATCTGCAAGGCGATCATGCCGGCGCCCAGAGTGCCTACCGCCGCGCGTTGGCGGCCGATCCGGCCATGCGGGCCGCAGAGGTGAATCTCGCGCTGTCCATGGCCTTGAGCGGACAGGCAGCGGAGGCGGTGCAATTGCTCCGGCCATTGGCGGCCGACCCCGACGCTTCGCGGCGCTTGCGGCACGACCTCGCGGCTGCATCGGCAATGGCCGGTGACAGGCAAGCCGCGGCCCGGATCCTCAGCACGGATCTGACGCCGGACCAGGTTCAACGCGCCTTGCAGGCATATGGAGCCCTCGGCCCGTGAATCTATGGAAGCACAGGCGGGGCTCGGTAGCTCTGATGACCGGGATCATGCTGCCGGTAATGGTCATGTCATTGGCGATGGGAATCGAGGTGACGTCCTGGTCCGTGACGAAGGTGGAGCTGCAGCGTATCGCGGATGTCTCGGCCTGGGCGGGCGCGGCGAAGTATGCCGCATCCACGGATCCTCAGGCGGCAACGAATGCAGCGGCCGATCTGGCCGAGATCAACGGCGTGTCCAGCGCGTCCTCACGCACCTGGAACCCGCAGACGCTGACCACGACGGACAACCTGATCACCGCCCAAGTAGTGAGCGGCGTCAAAAATGCTGCTGACGTAGCTATCAAAGTGACGGTAAAGCGAACCATCGCAAAGTCGTTCTCCCGCATCATCCCGAGTTCTCAATCGTCGGTGACGGTTTCGGCGGTAGCCGTGGCTGAGATTGTTAGCACCGCCCCGATTACTCCCCAGCCCTGCCTCGTCGCGCTGCAGTCAGGCGGAAGCGGGGTGACAGACATAACTCTCAATGGCTCCGCTAACGTGACATCCTCGGATTGCTCTGTCCGCTCCAATGCCGGAATAACTTTAAATGGCGCCACCGCCCTTAACGTAAAAGGAACCTATGCGGGGGGAGCAATCACCATTCCTTCGTGGAATCCCTCCGCAATCCAAGGCGGAACATACCCGAACTCGGGCCAAATTCCCGACCCTTACGCAGGCTATGCTCCGTTGCAAAATGCGTTCTCGTCCTTGTCTTCTGGAGGGCAACCAGATCCGAATACCAGCTATAAAACGACGACTATCACGCCTGGCACGTATTCCAGTTTGACGCTCGGGGGATCGTCAAATACCACTCTTAGCCCTGGCACGTATATTGTAAATGGTAATGTCACATTCGCTGGTGCTGCAAAAGTAACCGGAAATAATGTTACCATCATATTTTCCGGTGTATTGCAAAACAATGGCAGTGCGTCCGTATCGCTTACGGCTCCGACAAGTGCTTCGGGCGTAGGAATTCCGGGAATATTGTTCGCTGGTAATTCCAGCGGCGCAAGTAGTTTCAACGGAGCGACGTCTCTTCCTTTGGCAGGAGTCATATACTATCCAAACGGAAATATCTCTTTCAACGGAAGTGCCAGTGCAAACGGATCGGGATGCAGCGAAGTCATTGCGGGAACAATCACAATAAACGGCGCAGCAAACCTTTCCGCGCTGGGCTGCTCAACATACGGGACCAAGCCATTCGGCAGCATGCCGGCCTCCAAGTCAATCGCGCTCGTCCAATGAGCGGGCCCTGTTTTCCGCGGAGAGGTGATCGACGCGGCGTCGCAGCAGTGGAGTTTGCCATCGTTGCGCCTGTCCTGCTGTTGATGCTGGGCGGGGTGACGGATTTCGGATTGTTGATGTCGGGCAAGAGCCAGCTCGCAAACGGGGTTGCCCAGGGCGTGCAATACGCCCTTCTGGTGGGGCCCAGCGTGTCCTCGGCAACGGTCAAAAGCATCGTGCAGACCGGCTCTTCCCGGTCCGGCGTGCAGCCTGCCGTATCCGTAACGGTAACGGGTCCCGCCTGCTACTGCGTATCGGGTCAGCCGGCCGCGCTGTCCACCTCCTCGACCGCGTTGTCTCCCACCTATACCTGCACCGGCAGTTGCCCCGGTACGACGACAAGTCCGCAGGCCTTTTTGGTCATTCAGGCGAGCTACACCTATCAACCACTGATGCCGTTGTACAGTCAGCTTGCAAGCCCCACGGTTGCCGAAACCGTCACCGTGAAACTGCAATGACCGGCTGGGGAAAACTGGCCCGCGGGCGGAGCGGCGCGACGGCGGTCGAATTCGCCCTGGTCGCCGGCATATTCCTGCCTTTGTGCCTGGCAATCCTCGACGCCGGGCTACTGCTCTGGACACAGGGGGCCCTGCAGTCCGCCGCCTCCCTCACGGCAAGATGCGCGGCGATCGCGTCGGCCAACTGCACCGACGCCCAGCAGTTTGCCGTCACCACGGCAGGAAGCTGGGTTTTCCCCGGTATCATCGGCAAGACTAATGTCAGCCCGGCACCGGCAATCGTCTGCATTTCGCACATGCCATACATGAAGGTGACGATCACCTCCCAATTCTGGGCTGGCGGATTGCTGCCGCCACCATTCAGCAACGAGGCGCTGACCGCTGTCGCGTACTACCCGACAGGAGCCACGCCATGCTGACGACAACGAAACCGCAAACCACGCGTCCTGGCCGTTGCCGCGTCGGCCGGAACGATCGATGAGCGCGATGAAGCCCATAGGGTCGCGTTCGAAGGATGGATTTAAGTGCAAGTGGCGTATCGTTGCCGTTTTCATGCAATTGGCGGCAGTATGGGCGATCCAGCCTGCTTTGGCGCAGGAACACCTCATCGACGCCACGGCGTGTCAGCGCGCCGGTTTGGAGGCAGAGCGCAAGCTGAACCTGCCGTCTGGCCTGCTTCTCGCCATCGGCCTGGTCGAAAGCGGACGGACTGACCCGCTTACGGGCCGTGTGGTAGCCTGGCCATGGACGATCAACGCCGCGGGCGTCGGACGGATGTTCGAAACATCGGCTGCGGCGCTGGCCGCGACGCGGGAGCTGCAGGCGCGCGGCTTGACCTCGATCGACGTTGGATGTTTTCAGGTCAACCTACTGCACCACCCGATGGCCTTCACCAGCCTGGAGGACGCATTCGATCCGCAGGCGAACGCTACCTATGCCGCCCGTTTTCTTTTGGCGCTGCGCGCCAGGACCGGCAGTTGGGAGGAAGCTGTTGCCGCCTACCACTCTGCTACCTCCGAGCGCGGCGGCCCGTACCGGGACCGTGTCCTGGCAGGCTGGTCACATGGCCGCGTGGCGCCGATCGTAGGCGCGCCGCACGTTGATCGAGTGGAAGTCTGGATCCCCGAGCCTGTTACGGGTCAGATGCGAATCTGGACACCAAGCGCTCCTGGGAGAGCGTCAAGTGTCATATCGATCCGGCTATCACACAGCGGGCCGGAAACTCTCCCGGATATCAAGATACTGAAACCGCCAAATTGAACCCTGCGGCGACGTGGCGCCTTGGCGGGTGTTTGGAGAGCTGGAACGGAAAATCTGGACAGGGCGATGAGTGGAGCTTCTCGCCTACAGCTGACTCGCCCTTGGATGAACATTCAGGGGCAAGTCAGGATAACGGTTCGGTACAAGAACGTCTTTCAAAACGCTTGTACTCTTATCGGGGCTGATTCATGAGGGGGGATGCGCGCTCCCTTGTTACCCGAATCGCTGTGGCTAATCATCGAGCCGCTGCTGCCCCCTGATCCACCCAAGCCCAAGGGAGGCCGGCCGCCTGTTCCGGCGCGTGCTGCGTTGACCGGCATCCTGTCCGTGCTGCGCACCGGCATTCCGTGGGAGATGCTGCCAGCAGAGACGGGATGCGGGACGGGTGTGACCTGCTGGCGGCGGCTGCGCGACTGGCAGGCGGCCGGGGTGTGGGACCGCCTGCACCGCGCACTGCTGCACCAACTTCGAGACGCAGACCGCATCGACTGGAGTTGGGCCTGCATGGACAGTTCGTCCATCGCCGCCAAAAAGGGGGCGCCGCGACAGGCCCGAACCCGACCGATCGAGGCAGGCCGGGGACCAAACGCCACCTGATCACGGACCGCCGCGGCATCCCGCTCGCCTTTCCCCTGACCGGAGCCAACGTTCACGACAGCATGCCATTCGAGGAACTACTCGATGCCGTGCCGCCTGTCGCGGGCAAGCGAGGCTGGCCGCGACGCCGGCCCGCCAAGCTGCACGCCGACAAAGCCTACGATCACCGGCGCTGGCATTGTCACGTTAACTGACGAAGGACGAATCTGGGCTCGAAGTGTTGGGTGCGACGCGGTCATGCGGCCTTTCGGGCACAAGTCTGCTCCTTCCAAACTTTGAAGGCTTTCGCACGCGCTGAACGGTAGCTCTTTGCTGTTGACCGGTGGCGTCGCGGACGGAGGTGCCCGTCGATGAAGGCGTGCGCCGACAGGAAACGCTGTGCCTGTCGTACGGATTTGAACCGTTGCATTTGCCGCTCTCGGCGCCGCGTCGGTCGATGCGAGTTCTCAGCGCGAATGTTCAGATAACGGATTTCCCGGTGCTCGACGTCAGGAAGAAGCTCGCGCTTTGCGACGCCATAGCTCTTCAATTTGTCGGTGATCAGGACGCGTGCTACATACTGCAGGCCCTTCAGCAGTCGCTTGAAGAAGCGCTTTGCCGCCCCGGCATCGCGGCGCGTCTGCACCAGAATATCGAGCACGATGCCGTCCTGATCGACGGCGCGCCAGAGATAGCGCAACTCTCCCTGGATCCGGATAAAGACCTCGTCCATGTGCCATTTGTCACCCGGTCGTGGCCGGCGCCGACGCAGATTGTTTGCGAAACCGATGCCGAACTTCAGGCACCAACGACGGATGCTCTCGTAGGACACGATCACGCCGCGCTCGGCCAGAATCAGCTCGACATCGCGAAAGCTCAGGCTGAACACGTGATAGAGCCAGACGGCGTGGCTGATGAGCTCGGCCGGAAAGCGGTGACGGTTGTGCGGGTCTGGTGGCTTTTTCATCCTACCATCCTGTGCCAAGCCACTGCCGACCGCCAGTTACCGTGACAATGCCGCCGTGACGGCGCCCGGTTCCAAATCGGGAACTCTTGGCTGCCGCTCCCGTTGCCAAAACAACCGGTCCTCACACTGTTGACGCGACCGGCATTGGGACGGGACCGATGCTGAAGATGATCCTGGTATCGACGACGATCGCCTTGCCTGTGCTGTTTCTTTCACCTCCGCCTGACCTGCACAAAATCCTGATGACTTTGTCGCACGATCGGGCCGCGGCGGTCCTGGCGGGATACCAGGAACCCGGTTTCGAAGCCCGGCCGCCTCGGTGACCGATCGTCTCCATGCAGATCCGCTCCGCCAGGAGCTGCCGGCGCTACGCAGGATCGCGGCGGAGGCAGAATCCACCGAGCAGTTTCCCACCGATGGCGTGACTATTTTGCGCCGATTGGGGCTTCTGCGCATGGCATCGCCATGGCCACCCGGGCGCGGGCCGAAGACAAATGAAACATTGTTCGAAATCCTCCGCCTGCTCGGCACCGCGTCGCTGGTGCTTGGGCGGATCTACGAAGGCCATGTGAATGCGCTGCGGTTGGTCGCCTGCTACGCAACCACAGACATCGCGGCGCAGATGGCGGATGATGCAGCCGCCGGGCATCTGTTTGCCGTCTGGGTCGCACCCTCCCCCGATCCCGTGCGCGTCCTTCGTCTGCAGCACGGCTACAGAATCATCGGCACCAAAGAGTTTTGTTCAGCTGCCGGCCATGCCACCCGCGCGGTGATTACCGCGCGCGACGAACTGGGCAATGAGCGGCTGCTCTGGGTCGATGCCCGCAAGGCGATCGTCGAGCCGAAACAGGCCTGGCAGATGCACGGCATGCGCTCGGCCATCACGCGGCCGGTGCGGTTCAACATGGAGGTGGCCGCCAGCCCCATGATCGGCGAAGCTGGCGACTACCTGCGCGAGCCTGAATTCTCGGGCGGCGCCTGGCGCACCTCCGTCGTCACCGTCGGCGGACTGGAAGGCCTGGTCACCGAGGCGATCGCGCAATTGCGCGCGCGCGACCGCCACATCGATCCGCATCAGAGTGCACGCATCGGGGAGATGCTGATCGCCTCTCAGACCGCGCGGATGTGGGGCATCAGGGCGGCGAACACGGCGGCGGCGACCGGTCTTTCGCCGGAAGCGGTTCGGGCGCTCGTGAACCTCGCCCGGGTGGCCATCGAGCGCTGCTGCCTGGACGTCATTATCCTCGTTCAGCGCAGCCTGGGCCTCCGTGCCTTGCTGACCGCGAATCCGGTCGAGGGCATGATCCGCAATCTGACGATCTATCTTCGTCAGCCCGCTGCCGATGAGGCATTGACTGAGGCGGCTCGATGGTTTGCCGAGAACGGCGGATTGGCCGGGGATGACCCCTCAACCGATAGCAGCCTGCCGGCTGGGCTGACAGGCGATATGTGATCCAGGATTTCCAGGGCCAGCTTTATCTCCGCTTCCAGCCGCGAAACGGGAACAAGACGATGCCGCAGCCGCGGGCTACGCCGCTCCAGGTTGTCCCACGCCGCGCCGAAGGTTTCGGCCTGCAGCAGCGTGCGGATCGTTCGGGCGGGTAGCTGCAGATTGGACGCGAGCTGCGTCAGCAGGCAGCCTCTGGCACGAGCGTCCCACGCCGTTCTCGCAAGGGAACGCGCGGCAGCGCGGTTGGCTCGATCGGCAGCGCGTTCCGTGCATTCGTCCAGCCACGCATCCGACTGCTCCAACCGTCGACGCATCGTATCCGCCATGCCGCCTCTGGCTCGTCCCACCAGACGGCCAGACACGGTTACGATTGCTTCGGGGGCATGACGGATGCGGGCGTCGATCCGGCGCAATTGCCGGAAGAACGCCCGGTCCTCCCCAAGCGCTATGGGCGGCAGACCGCCGGCGCGCCGGTAGCAATCGGCTCTGACAGCGATGCTGGCGCCGGAATGCTGCACGTGGCGTGGCCAGGGATCCGCCGGGTCAGGATCGATCAGGCAGTCGATCCGATCCAGCAGGGTAACCAGTAGCTGGGCGCGGGCTTCGTTCTCCAGCAGGCGGGCGGGAAGCCTGGCCGCGTCCACCGGATCGATTTCCGCGCGCCCGGCAACCGCGTCGGCGCCGGCGTCGATGGCGTCGATATTGGCGGCCAGCCAGTTCTGCCCGACACAAGAATCTGCATCCGTCGTTAGCAAGACACCATCCGTCAGCGTGGCGGCAAGGTCCATCGCCAACCGCCGAGCCGCGCCGGCGTGCGCCTGCGCGGGCTTCAGCTCGCATTGCGTCACATGCAGTCGAAAGGGACACTGATGTCCGATGGCCTCGACGACGCGCTCCGTGCCGTCCGTGCAGTTGTTCAGCAGCAGGAGCACTTCGAATTGATGCCGGAAGGATTGCGCGGCCAGGGCCGCCAGGCAGAGGCGAATATGGTGGGCTTCATTACTGACTGGGATGGCAACAACAGGAAGTTTCTCGGCGAGTTGTATCGATGCGATAGCATTCATTGGCTGGACCACCTTGCGAGAGAGTCATCGCGTGCAATGCGGATCATCGCCACAGGTTCCAGGTCTTGGCCCATCGCGGTTAAAATGCCAGGTCAATGCCTATAATCCCGTCACCTGTCCGGTTTCTGAAGATACGATAGGACGTCTATGCGATAGTCGGGTGTCCGGATCCGGCGAGCGAGCGTCAGTTCGGGTCCGGCAGAACGCAGGAAGAGCTCGGCGGCGTCATCTCCGCTGAGCGGCAGATCCGTCGGGCGGGTCCAGTGAACGAGCAGCACCAGCGCATCCTCTGTTGCGCTTCGCCGCGTTTGCTCAGCGGTGCGAACCACATCCTCCAACGAGAAATAGTAAAGGACCTCCGATATCACGATCAGGTCGAATCGGCGGTCGGGCCAGCCGGCGGGGACCGCCATCCGCTCGAACTCGACATGCGCCAGACCGGCGCAGTTCCGCCTTGCTTGCGCCAGTGCGATCTCCTCGATATCCACTGCCAGCAGATGATCGGCGCACTGCGCCAGCAGACGCGTCAGGATACCGATGGCGCAACCGACCTCGAATACGTTGCGGAACCGACGCTGTCGCAGAACGGCCAGCGTGGCCTGATATTTCTTCCGCTCGTACTCGCTGCTCGCCAGGTCCCAGGGGTCCGGATCGACACTGTACAATTCATGGAAATAGGCATCCGGAATTCGCTTCATGGGTTGTCCAGGAATACCTCGAAGGGTTGCAGGAGCTGGTCGAGCACCGGTGCTCGGAGCTGAAATCCGGTCGGGTCGTCATCCACGACGCGCCCAAGCTGGGACGCATGCGCTTGCAAGGCCAAGCGCTTGCGGTCCAGCAGATGACCAATGGACAACCGGCATCCGGATATATGCAGCGGTCCCAAATCCTGGTCGCCAGGTAGAACCCAGCCCCACACGGGATAGGACAGGTGACGCAGGCCCCCGCGCCGCGCCGCCTCGGCGGCCAGCTTGTGCGTCGCCAGGTGGTCGCAATGCGGATCCATGCGCCAGGGCGCGCATATCGTGGCGCAGCCGGAAGCGACCGCATGGGCGACGATCGCCGCGACAGCCTGGTCGAACGCCGGGCCCTCATGCGGGGCAGCGGTATCGCGGCAAGAAAGAAAATGCAGGCGGCATTGCGGCAGCCCCAGGCACGCGGCGGCGTGTCGGGCCTCCGCTTGACGCAGGTTCTTCAGGGTCGGCGGCGGATATTTTAGCGAATTCGGGTGCGATCCGGACCCATCGGTGACGATCGTCACCGATGGCAGCAACCCGGCATTGAGCGACTGCAAAATAAGGCCGGCGCATCCCAGCACCTCATCGTCCGGGTGTGGCGCGAGGACCAGGACAGGCTTGCCGCCAGAGATGGAGCGGACATTGTTGAATGGGAGGCTGCGCATTCTTCTATGGGCTGCCGCCGCTGTGGCCATACGCGATGTTCCCAATCCGAATTCCGGTGATGGAAAAAACGATTGCTCCCAGGATCGGTTCCCTCATCCTGCCGGCAGGATGCTGAATAGATTTTGCGGTGAAACTTGCGCCGCCGGCGATGGACTTGACCCATCCGCAAGCGGACGTCGCAGTCAGGGTCGGGATCAGGCCTGGTGGGTCGCCGGGGCGGCGGCTGATGGTGTTGATGTCTAACGTTGCGATCTTCACGTCGGGTCGTTCATGGCGCCGTGCACGCGTGTCTGCGCCGAAGGACCGGAACTCCCCTCCGGAGCCACCCACGTGCGCAATGTCTCGCCAGGGATTAGTTCCCCGCGCGGGCCTTCGCGGGAACGAACCTTCGGGCGCCGCGTTGGGGGCTCAGGCAATCTTTTGTGGGAGCACGTCATGAGGCAGATCTTCGTCGCCGTGGCTGTTATTGCGTTTTCTGCTGGGGGGGCGCTCGCCCAATCTCCGACGCCGGCTGACCCCGGACAACGGCCCCCCGCTGAATCAATAGCGACTGCCCCCGGGGCACCTGTCGCGGGGGCCAATAGTTTCACCGAAGGCCAGGCCAGGTCGCGGATCGAGGCTGCTGGTTATGCCGACGTCTCGAAGCTGACCAAAGACAAAGACGGAGTGTGGCGAGGGAAGGCCACAAAATCCGGCACGTCTTACGACGTTAGCCTGGATTATCAGGGCAATGTCTCCCCCAAGTGACCGTCTGAGCGATTGAATGTGGCATCCTTGAAGGAGCAACCGATGACAAAAACAGTATCCGCCCTTTATGACACTTACGCCGCCGCTGCATCCGCAGTGAGTGCGCTCGAGGCGGCAGGAATCCCGCGTTCCGATATCAGTATCGTCGCGAACAATTCCGATAATTGGCATGAGAGGGATCGCACGTCCGAGGCGGGAGCGGACGCCGGGAAAGGCGCTGGGATCGGTGCCGCTCTGGGCGGCGCTGGCGGCCTTTTGACGGGGCTCGGACTTATGGCGATCCCTGGCGTCGGCCCGGTCGTCGCGGCAGGATGGCTGGCAGCCACAGCGGCTGGCGCTGTCGTGGGAGCGGCAGTCGGCGGAGCCGCGGGCGGTATCGTCGGAGCTCTCACAGGCGCGGGTGTGCCGGAGACTGAAGCGAATATATACGCTGAGGGCGTGCGACGCGGAGGCACGCTTGTCACCGCTAAAGTCGACGACGCGCGGCAGGGCGAGGCGCAGGCGATTCTCCAGAGCCATAAGGCAGTGGACTTGAATTCACGTGCCACTGTCTATCGCGAAGACGGATGGTCATCGTTCGATGCTGAAGCGCCTGCTTATACCCCTGAAGAAGTTGCGAGGGAGCGTGCACGATATACCGCTCTGTGACGGTTTCGCCCTGGGCTGAGCCCCCCGATCAAAATGTAGGAGCACCTCGGCTGCGCCGAGCGGATTGAAAAACCTACCAAGCAGATCGCGTAGCCTGACAGGAAGATCCCCGCCGGCGCGAGCTGGCGGGGCTTTCTTTCCATGGGAGAAAGAAGACCGATTCGTGAACCTGCTAGCCAGGTGCGGGTCACCGGACCGGTGTCAGGATCGGCCATGGGCGCGGTCCCCGAAAGCCGCCAATCATCCGACGGATCCAAGGATCGTCATTGTGGACAGGGGGCTTCATCGTAGGGTACGCTGCGGCCGCGGGTTGGCGGGCGGTGATCGGGGATGGCCTGCGCTCGCGTAGCGAGCCGCGCCAGGCCACCGAAGTGGCCATTGCCATCGCTGCCCTGAACCGCATGCTCGACTTCGGATGCCCAAAATCCGTCCGCATCGTATAAGCAACGACAACGCAAAGTCACTGTGCCGTCTGCGCGATCCATGCAACACGGTCCCGCATTGGTGTTCGCTGCGGCGATGTCAGCCAATGCCGGCTACTTCACCGCGCTAACGATGGCGGCCTATTTCCTTCCGTACGAAGACCTGTACACGATGTCGCATTTGGAGGATGCCGATCATCCGTGGCTGCGCCATGTTCCGCTGGTCAACACTGTTCGGCGTATGCACTACATGCACCACGTGCTCGGCTTCATGCAGACCCGCAATTTCAACCTCACCTTCCCGATCTGCGACGCGCTGTTCGGCACCTCCGATCTGGATCGCGGCCTGATCAGCCCTCTGTTCAACGGACCAAGCCACGCACATATGCGCGCCGAGTTGCGCATGCGCCCCGGGGCAAAGACGCCGGAGGCCGCGCAATGAGCAACCGTCCTTTGGCCGGCCGCGTCGCCATTGTCACCGGCGCTGCGCAGGGGATCGGCGCGGCCTACGCGCTGGCCCTGGCGGAGACCGGCGCACGGATCTCCCTGTGCGATCTCGCCGCACCCGAGGCCACCGCCCTGGCGGTGCGGGACGCCGGCGGGGAAGCCCTGGCCCAGCCCTGCGACGTGACCGATCGCGCCGCGGTCGCCCGCATGGCCAATGCCACCGTGGCCGCATTCGGCGATGTGCAGGTTCTGGTGAACAACGCCGCGATCTTCGCCAGCCTTGCTCTGAAACCCGCCGAGGAGATTCCAACCGCCGAATGAGACCAGGTGATGGCTGTCAATGTGCGCGGCAGTTTCGAATGCTGCCGCGCCGTTATCCCGGTGATGCGCCGCCAGGGCTACGGCAAAATCATCAACATCGCCTCCGACACCGTCTTCAAAGGCGCGCCGCGGATGCTGCATTACGTCGCCTCCAAGGGCGCGATCGTGGCGATGACTCGCTCGCTTGCCCGCGAGCTGGGCAGGGACGGCATCCGTGTGAACTGCCTCGCTCCGGGCCTCACGATGAGCGGCGGCGTCCAGGCCAACAGCGACTGGGCCGGCCCGATCGCCGCGGCCATCATCGCCATTGCCCCGCCGGTGCCGGCCTTCTATGCTAGGCGCGCCACCCTGTACGACATCAATCAGACCGTAGGGCGGGTGCTTGACCTGTTCGACATCGATGCCGGCATCGTGCGGCGCTGGGAAAGGCAACACACGGCCGCGGGAGAACCTCCATGTCGAATGCTGTCAGAATCGGGCATGGCCCGTTCGGTCGGGTGGCGCTGCTCGATATGGATCAGGGGCTGGTGCGCCACGCCCACCCGCATTGCCACGTGCTGCTCAAGGCCGGGGGCGAGGACACGCAATTCTCGGTGGGCGACGACTTGGCCGATCTGACCGATGACAGCGCGGTACTGATCAACGCCTGGGAACCGCACGCCTATGTCCATCGCCCGCAGTCCCAGCGCAGCAAGATCCTTGCCCTCTATATCGAGCCGAAATGGCTCAGCCTGTTCCGCCACAACTGGGCGGCCAGCGGCGGCCCTGGCTTCTTTACCAGCCATGCAGGCGGCGTGACGCTGCAGATCCGGAATCTTGCCGACGAACTAGCCCAGGCGATGCTGGCCGATCCCAAGGCCGGCACGGCACATCAGGCCCTGCTCGGCACGCTGATGGTCGCCGTGATCGAGCGTTTCTCGGACTGGCGTGCTGTCAGCCCCCCGGGAAACCGGTTGGACTGGCGGGTGCGTCGAGCCATCGCGACAATCCGGCGCGATCCGGGGGCGGTGCCCGACATGGGGAAACTAGCGCGCGAGAGCGGACTGTCGCGCGCGCATTTCTTCCGCCTGTTTGCCGAGGCGACCGGCATGGCGCCCGGCATGTTCGCCAACATGCTGCGGATGGAAGCGGCGGTGGGGGAGATGGTCGTGGGCCGGCGCAGCTTGGCCGAGGTTAGCGACGAACTGGGTTTCAGCGTGCCTGCCCACTTCACCCGCTTTTTCCGCAGTCATGCCGGATCAGTGCCCAGCGAGTTCCGCAGCATCGCCCGGCTGCAGCAGGCCGCGTGACAGAAATTCAGACGCTCGGGTAAGCGCCTCCGCCCCGGCGGCGTTTAAATCCCACTCCGCCCGATCAGCCGGCGAGAGGAGCTACGCCAGTTTGGACCAAGACCTTGACATCGACCCGGCACTGCCATTCGTCGGCCAGTCGCTGCCGCGATTCGAGGATGCGGCGTTGCTTACCGGTCGTGCCCGGTATTTTGACGACACTGCCACCCCGTCGAACACACTGCATGCCGCGATCCTGCGCTCGCCGCACGGTCATGCCACAATCCTGAGTATTGACACCGAGAAGGCCGCTGCCCTGCCCGGTGTGGCCGCCGTGCTCACCGGCGCAGATATCAAGCGACTGACCACGAGCCTCGTCGTCGGTGTGAAGGCGCCGATTGAGTGCTGGCCGATAGCCACGGACCGTGTGCGCTACATGGGCGAGCCAGTTGCCGTTGTGGTCGCCACCGACCGATACGTGGCCGAGGATGCGCTCGACCTGATCGAGGTGCACTACGACATCCTGCCGGTCGTAATGGAACCGCTTGCCGCACTGGAGCCTGCCTCGGTGGTGTTGCATCCGGGTCTGGAAGGCAATGTGGCGAGCGACCGCAGCTTCCGGTATGGTGATCCCGAAGGGGCGTTCGCCAGCGCCCCGCACCGGATCAGGATCGACGTCACCTATCCGCGCAACGCCTGCACACCGATCGAGACGTATGGCGTGCTTGCCGAGTACGACCCGGGTAACGATGCCTTCGATGTGCTGGCCAATTTCCAGGGCCCGTTCTCGATCCATGCGGTGATTGCACGCGCTCTCACGGTGCCGGGCAACAAGTTACGCCTGCGCACGCCGCAGGAATCCGGCGGTAGTTTCGGCGTCAAGCAGGGCGTCTTCCCCTATATCGTGCTGATCGCCGCCGCCGCTCGAGTGGCCGGCCGCCCGGTGAAATGGGTCGAAGACCGGCTGGAGCATCTCGCGGCCAGCGTGTGCGCCACCAACCGCTCCACCCGGCTGTCCGCTGCCGTGGACCATGACGGCCGCGTGCTGGCGCTGGACTGGGATCAGGTGGAGGACTGCGGCGCTCATCTGCGCGCGCCGGAACCCGCTACGCTCTACCGCATGCACGGCAACATGACCGGCGCATACGACATCCGCCACATGGCCATCCGCAACCGCGTGGTGCTGACAAACAAGATGCCGACCGGATTAAACCGGGGCTTCGGCGGGCCGCAAGTCTACTTCCCGCTTGAACGGCTGATGCAGCGCATCGCCCTCACGCTGGGCCTCGACCCGCTCGACGTCATCCGCCGCAACCTGGTCCCGGCGGAGAAATTCCCCTATCGCACCGCGTCCGGCGCACTGCTCGATTCCGGCGAATACGCCATCACCCTGGAGCGCGCCCTGCGGGAGGGCGGCCACGCGGAGCTGCTGGCACGCCGTGAAAAGGCCCGGGCGGAGGGCCGGTTCTACGGCATCGGCTACACCGCCGTGGTCGAACCCAGCGTGTCCAACATGGGCTACATCACCGCCGTCCTGACACCGGAGGAGCGCCGCCGGGCCGGGCCGAAGAACGGTGCACAGGCCACCGCCACCATCAGCCTCGACCCTCTTGGCGCGGTCAGCGTGCATGTCGCGTCCGTGCCGCAGGGCCAGGGTCACCGCACCGTGCTGGCACAGGTTGTCGCCGACGTGTTCGGCCTGCACCCGGCCGAGATCCGTGTGATCACCGATATGGACACGGGCAAGGATGCTTGGTCCATCGCCTCGGGCAATTACGCCAGCCGCTTTGCCCCCGCCGTCGCCGGCACCGCACATCTGGCCGCGACCCGGTTGCACGATAAACTGGCGAAAATCGCCGCGTCCCAGCTGAATGTGCCGGTCGAAGACGCCGTCTTCGCCCGGGGCCGCATCACCGCACGGGGCAATCCGGACAATTCCGTGTCCTTCGGCCGCGTCGCCGCGGCCGGCCACTGGGCGCCTGCCACGCTGCCGGGCGATATCGATCAGGCGATCCGCGAAACGGTGTTCTGGACACCGCCGGAACTGACCGCGCCGAACCCGGCCGACGAGGTGAATTCCTCACTCTGCCATGGCTTCATCTTCGACTTCTGCGGCGTCGAGATCGACCCCGCCACGGCCGAGATGCGCATCGACCGTTACGTCACGATGCATGACTGCGGCCGAGTCCTGCATCCCGGCATGGTCGCAGGTCAAGTGACAGGCGGCTTCGCCCATGCGCTGGGAGCGGCGACGCTGGAGGAGCATGCCTATGGCTCGGACGGCAGTTTCCTGGCCGGAACCCTCGCCGACTATCTGATCCCAACGACCATGGAAGTGCCGGATCTGGTGATCTTGCATCATGAGACGCTCTCTCCCTTCACGCCGCTCGGGGCCAAGGGCGTGGGCGAGGGCAACTGCATGTCCACCCCGGTCTGTATCGCCAATGCCGTGGCCGACGCGCTGGGGCTCGCCGACATCCAACTTCCGATCCTGCCAGGCCGGTTGGCGGCCCATCTGTATCCCGCCGAAAAGGAGCCGCCGCGCAGTGCCACCGCCCGCCCAGCGCCCAAGCCGGGCGAGCGCAGCCTGTTCGGTGAAGGTTCGGCGTGCGTCAAGGCGCCGCGCGCCCAAATCTGGGCGATGCTGATGGACCCCGCTCGGCTCGCCGCCATCGTCCCCGGCGCGCACGACATCCAGAAAGTCTCGGACACCGAGTTCCGCGCCACTGTCACCTTGGGCATCGGACCGGTGAAGGGGGTCTACAAGGCCACGATTATGCTGTCGGAGATCGACGAACCGAATTCCCTCACCCTCTCCGGCGGGGCGGAAGGCGCGCTCGGCTTCGGCAAAGGCGCGGGACATGTGACGCTGCACGACGACACGCCAGGCCAGACCACGCTAAGCTACCGCTACGAGGCCGCGATCGGCGGCAAGGTGGCCTCCATCGGCGGCCGCCTGCTCGACGGTGCGGCGAAAGTCATCATCGGCCAGTTCTTCACCGCCCTCGCCATGCAGGCCGGAGGGCGGCGGCCGGGCTTCTTCGCCAGGCTCTGGCAGCGCCTCAGGAGCCTCGTATGAAGCCGCCGAAATTCGACTATCTGCGCGCCCGGAATGCTGCCGAGGTGCTGGAGACCCTGCACCAGGAGGGCAGCGAGGCGCGCGTAATCGCCGGCGGCCAGTCGCTGATGCCGATGCTGAACATGCGTCTCGCCCGGCCGGCAGTGCTGGTCGATGTGATGCACGTAGCCGAGTGGCAATCCATCTCCGACACGGGTTCCGCCCTGCGCATCGGTGCGGCTGTGCGGCAGGTTGCGGTGATGCGCCACGCCAGTCTCGGCCAGCGCGTTCCCCTGCTGGCCGCGGCCATGCCCTGGCTCGGGCATGAACAGACGCGCAGCCGCGGCACGCTTTGCGGCTCCGTGGCCCATGCCGACCCGAGTGCCGAGGTAGCGCTGGTGCTGACCGCCCTCGAAGGCAGCGTCCATCTCCGCTCCCGCCGCAAGGCGCGGACGCTGCCGGCGGCGGAGTTCTTCACCGGCATGATGGCCACGGCCCGAGCGGATGACGAGGTCATCGAAGTCATCTCGATTCCCACTGCGCGCGCCGGCCACGGCTACGCGTTCCGCGAGGTCGCCCGCCGCCACGGCGATTTTGCCATTGTCGGCTGTGCCGCCGCCGCCGGACCCGACGGTGTGCGCCTTGCCGTGGCGGGCGTCGCCGACACGCCGCGATCCGTGCTGCTGCCCGTCGATCCCAAGACCTGGGACGATGCGCTCGACGCCTTCGCCTGGTCGCTCGATGCGCGCGATGATCTGCACGCCACCGCCCACTACCGCCGCGAACTCGTCCGCCGGCTCGGCCGTGACGTCTGCCTGGAGGCCCAGCAATGCCTCGCCTGAGCGCCGAACAGCGTCACACTGTCCGATTTACCCTGAATGGCCGGCCGGTTTCGGGCGAGGCCGAACCGCGCCGCCTGCTGCATGATTTCCTGCGCCACACGCTGGGTGCCACCGGCACTCATGTCGGTTGCGAGCACGGCGTCTGCGGCGCCTGCACGGTGCAGATCGACGGCGAACCAACCCGTTCCTGCCTGGTGCTCGCGGTACAGATGGACGGCGCGGATATCCGCACGGTCGAGGGCCTCGCCCCCGCGCCGGACCGGCTGTCAGTCCTGCAGGAATGCTTTCGCGAATTCCACGCCCTGCAATGCGGCTTCTGCACACCCGGAATCCTGATGTCGCTCGATGCGTTCCTCACGCGCCAGCCTCATGCGAGCGAGGCGGAACTGCGCGAATTGCTATCGGGCCACCTCTGCCGCTGCACCGGCTATGCCCCCATCCTGCGCGCCGCCCGCGCTGCACAAGAGCGCCTTTCGGCCGGAGTTCCCTGATGCTCGATCTCGGCACCTCCTTCCTCGCCAGCGTCGCGCGCGACCCGAACGCGGTCGCCATCGTCGATGGGCCCGTGCGGCTGACCTACAGCGCGTGGTTCCGGCAGGTCAGCGCCCTGGTCGACGGGCTGCGCCAGCTTGACCTGCGCAAGGGCGACCATCTCGTCACTCTCCTGCAGAACCGCCTCGACGCGGCCACCCTCCACTGGGCCTGCCAGTTCGCCGGCATCATCATTACTCCGCTCAATTGGCGTGCGACGGCCGACGAACTGGAATACTGCCTGGTCGACGCCGAGGCGCGGGCGATCGTCTTCGAGGACGTCTCGGCTACTTCCGTTGCTGCGGCGCCACGTGCCGCCACCCTGCGGCGTCTCCGCGTCGGAAGTGAGAGCTTCGCCGAACTGCGGGACGCGCGCGCCGCTGACGCGGTGCCGCAGGCGGCGTCCTCTGACTGGTCGCTGATGCTCTACACCTCCGGCACCACCTCGCGCCCCAAGGGCGTGCCGCGGCGCCACCATGCCGAACGCGCGGGGGCGCTTGCGCATGTGGCACAGAACCTCTACCGGCGCGGCGAGGCGACGCTTGGAGTGATGCCGATCTACCACACGATGGGCGTGCGGTCCTTGCTGGCGATGTCACTGATTGGCGGCAAGTTCGTCTGCCTGCCGCGCTTCGACGTGAAGACCGCGCTTGCTTTAATTGCAGCCGAACGGGTGTCGAACCTCTATTTGGTGCCGACGCTGTACCATGACCTTGTGAACCACCCGGACTTCGCTGCCACCGATACCACAAGCGTACGGAAGCTTGGATTCGCTGGCGCACCAATGACGGACGGGCTGCTGCAGAAACTGCAAGCTGCTTTTGCGCCCGACCTGTTCGTCAACCACTACGGCAGTTCCGAAGTTTACACCGTGACGATCAACCAGGACGCCACGCGCAAGCCCGCGTGCGCCGGCCGCGCCGGGTTGAACCAGATGATCCGCGTCATCAAGCTGGGCTACAACGACGTGAATATCGTGGCCGCACCGAGTGAGGAGGGCGAAATCGCCGCGCTCCTCGCGGGCGACGAGGCCTTCGAGGGCTATTGGCGCCGCCCGGACGCCAATGCCCGCGCCCTGCGCGACGGTTGGTATCTCACCGGCGACACCGGCTACATCGACGCCGACGGCGACCTGTTCGTCACCGGCCGGGTGGACGACATGATCATCACCGGCGGTGAGAACGTCTCGCCGGTCGAGGTGGAGAACTGCCTATCGCTGCACGCTGCTGTTTCAGAAGTGGCCGTAGTCGGCCTGCCCGACGAGCGCTGGGGCAAGATCGTCACCGCCTTCATCCAGCGCTGCGCCCCGGTCACGGAGGCTGAGCTTGACGCGCATTGCCGCACCTCCGGCCTGGCCAACTTCAAGCGTCCGCGCCGCTTCGTCTTTGTCGACGCGATACCGAAATCACCGGTCGGCAAGCTGCTGCGACGCAAACTCGTCGAGGGTGACTACTCGCCGGAAACCCAACCATATCGCCAGGAACCAAAGGAAATCAGGTCATGAACGAAACCGCTATCGAAACTACCCAGCATGATGGTTTCCGCGTCGAGATCGACCTCGCACGCCAGCGCGGCGACATCGTGCTGGATCGCCCGGAGTACAACACCATCGCCATGTCGCAGCGCGATGAGTTGCGCGCGGCCTTCGAAGCGCTGGACGCCGACCCGCGCCTGCGCATCATTGTGCTGCGCGCCACTGGCAAGCATTTCTCCTCGGGCGGCTACATCCGCGGATTCCTGGAAGCCTCGCCCGAACATGTCTCCAAGCTCGCCTGGAACATCGCGGCGCCTGCGCGCTGTAGCAAGCCGGTCATCGCGGCAAATCGCGGGTACTGCTTCGGCGTTGGCTTCGAAATCTCGCTGGCCTGCGATTTCCGCATCGCGTCGGAGACCGCGCAGTACGCTCTGCCCGAACAGAAACTCGGCCAGATCCCCGGCTCCGGCGGTTCGGCGCGGCTGCAGAAGATGGTCGGCATCACCCGCACGAAAGACATTGTGATGCGCTCCAGGCGGATCAAAGCGCAGCAGGCCTATGACTGGGGCGTCGTTACCGAGGTCGTGCCGGACGACCAACTGGAATCGGCGACCGATGCGCTGGTGCGCGAACTGATCGAGTTCTCCCCGCTCGCCCAGCGCACTGCCAAGAAGCTGCTCAACGACACCGAGGACGCAACACTCTCCATCGCCATTGAGATGGAAGGCCACTGCTACAGCCGGCTGCGTTCGTCCGATGATTTCCGCGAGGGTGTCGCGGCCTTCCACGAGAAGCGCGCGCCGAAATTCCAGGGAAGCTAGCCAAATGCAGCCCGTCACCTCGCTGCGGGACTGGCTCGACCATCTCGCCGCCCATGACCGCTTGGCCGTGATCCGCCCCGGCGTGGCACTGCGCCACGAGCTTGCGGCCATCTCCAAGCGGCTGGACGGCGAACGGGCCACGTTCTTCCCACGCCCCGGCGGCCACGACATTACCGTGGTCTCCGGCCTTCTCGGCGACCGCGCCTGGATCGCCGATGCGATGGGCGTGGCCGGCAGCGAGGTGCTCGGCCGCTTCGCCCACGCCGCCGCCAACCCGCTGCCGTGGCGCGAGGTCTCGGATGCGCCGGTCCAGGACGTGGAGCACGCGCCGGTCGATCTGCTCGCCCAGCTCCCCATCCCCACGCATAACGAGCTTGATTCGGGCCCCTATGTCAGCGCGGGGCTGATGGTCGCGCGCAACCCGCGCACCGGCATTCAGAACGTGTCGATCCATCGCTGCCAGGTCAGCGCGCCCGATGAACTCGGCGTACTGCTGCCGCGCCACACCAACGCTTTCTTCGAGACCGCCGAGGCTCAGGGCGACGCGCTGGAGATCGCCATCGTCATCGGCGTCGATCCGCTGACGGCCCTCGCCTTTCAGGCCATTGTGCCGATCGACCATGACGAGCTGGAAATCGCCGGCGCCCTGCACGGCGCCCCGCTGGACGTCGTCCGCTGCCGCACCAACCAGGTCCGCGTGCCCGCACATGCCGAGATCGTGCTGGAGGGGCGCATCCTGCCGCGCACCCGCGCGCCGGAGGGGCCGTTCGGCGAGTTCCCGCAATACTATGGCGAACGGGCGGATCGCCACGTCGCCAGGATCGACCGCATCACCCATCGCCGCGATCCGATCTTTCACACCATCGTCGGCGGCGCGAACGAGCATCTGCTGCTCGGCGCCATCCCGCGCAAATCTACGCTGCTGCGCCATCTGCAACGCTCTTTCCCCACCGTGCGCGACGTGCATCTATCGATGGGCGGCATCGGACGCTACGTGCTGTATGTGCAGATGCACAAGCGTCAGGAGGGCGAGGCGAAGAACGTCATCCTCGGCGCGTTCGGCGGCCATTACGACCTCAAGACCGTCATCGTGGTCGACGAGGATGTCGACATCCACAACTCGCGCGAAGTCGAATGGGCGGTGACCACCCGCTTCCAGGCGGATCGCGACCTGGTGGTGATCTCTAACAGCCAAGGCTCCAAGCTCGACCCCTCGACCCACGGCGGCGTTGGCGCAAAGATGGGCCTGGACGCGACGGTGCCGCTCGATGCCCCGGAGGGTAAGTTCACCCGCATCCGCGTGCCCGGCGAGGCTTCGGTCGACCTTGCCGCCGCGATCGATGCGACGGTGAAAGGAGATTGGCGCAACGTGAGGTGAGCGGCGCGGGCATTGTCACGTTAACTGGCGGCTGATGGCAGCTTGGACGAGGATAGTGGTATGAAGAAGCCACCTGACCCGCACAATCGCCATCGCTTCCCAGCTGAACTCATTGGCCACGCGGTCTGGCTCTATCACGTGTTTAGCCTGAGTTTTCGGGATGTGGAGCTGATCCTGGCGGAGCATGGCATCGTCGTCTCGTATGAGAGCATCCGACGGTGGTGCCTGAAGTTCGGTGCGAGTTTCGCCACCAATCTTCGCCGGCGCCGGCCGAAGCCGGGTGACAAATGGCATTTGGACGAGGTCTTCATTCGGATCCAGGGCGAGTTGCAGGCATTGTCACGGTAACTGGCGGTCGGCAGTGGCTTGGCACAGGATGGTAGGATGAAAAAGCCACCAGACCCGCACTACCGTCACCGCTTTCCGGCCGAGCTCATCAGTCACGCCGTCTGGCTCTACCACGTGTTCAGCCTGAGCTTTCGCGATGTCGGGCTGATTCTGGCCGAACGCAGCGTGATCGTGTCCTACGAGAGCATCCGTCGTTGGTGCCTGAAGTTCGGCGCCAGTTTCGCAAACAATCTGTGTCGGCGCCGGCCAAGACCGGGTGACAAGTGGCACATGGACGAGGTCTTTATCCGGATCCAGGGAGAGTTGCGCTATCTCTGGCGCGCCGTCGATCAGGACGGCATCGTGCTCGATATTCTGGTGCAGACGCGCCGCGATGCCGGGGCGGCAAAGCGCTTCTTCGAGCGACTGCTGAAGGGCCTGAAGTATGTACCGCGCGTCCCGATCACCGACAAATTGAAGAGCTATGGCGTCGCAAAGCGCGAGCTTCTTCCTGACGTCGAGCACCGGGAAAGCCGTTATCTGAACAATCGCGCTGAGAACTCGCATCGAGCGACGCGGCACCGAGAGCGGCAAATGCAACGGTTCAAATCCGTACGACAGGCACAGCGTTTCCTGTCGGCGCACGCCTTCATCGACGGGCACTTCCGTCCGCGACGCCATCGGTCAACAGCAAAGAGCTACCGTTCAGCGCGTGCGAAAGCCTTCCAAGTTTGGAAGGAGGAGACTTGTCCACGAAAGGCCGCATGACCGCGTCGCACCCAATACTTCGAGCCCAGATTCGTCCTTCGTCAGTTAACGTGACAATGCCGTTCGCGGACCTCAGGTGAAAACTTGTTCCTTGTCGTCATCATAGCTCCTTCTCGCAGTTAGGAGCCTCCGGAAAACCCGGGACGGTTCGCACCATATCGGGGAAGGGTTAGATCCTCGACCGCAGCCCAATCTTGGCCGACCAGACAGACTGGCGCGAGCGCTGACAAAGCCAACAGTTGCGCCTCGGGGTGCGCTGCGGCGAAGGCGACGCGCACGCGGCTTGCCGTCTCCACGATCCGTGCGCTGATCTTGTTCAGCCGCAGCCGCAGGGTGGTGAACTCGGCGCGGACCAGCAACTGAGGTTCGAGACAGGACGCTGGGGCGAAGTTGACAACGGTCATGGTAATGCCGGCCTCGCCGCCGCATGATCCAGCCGAGATGCAGAATGGGTAGTGAGGCCACTGCAGCTGGACCAGTACGGCGCAGCCGAACCACTGATTGGCGCGATCGCCGGCTTCTGGACCGCAGCTTACCCAGGGGAGATCCAGAGAGATTCCAGAGGAGTAACCGATGGATGTAGGTGTCGTCGGCTTGGGCCACATGGGCAGTGCAATCGCCCTTCGCCTGATCCAGGCCAAGCATCGGGTCACCGTCTACAATCGCACCCGCAGTCGCGCCGAACAGCTGCAATCTTCAGGGGCGATCATTGCCGACAACCCGGCCGCCGCCAGCACCGGCGACGCGGTGATCACCATGCTCGCCGACGACGCGGCCGTCTTGGCGATGGCCCTCGGCAAGGACGGTGTGCTTCAGGGAATGCGCGAAAAAACCACGCATATTTCCATGAGCACGATCACCGTGGCGTTGTCGGACCAACTTGCCGCCGCACATGTTGCAGCCGGCCGCCGTTATCTCGCAGCGCCGGTGTTCGGCCGGCCAGATGCCGCGGCGGCCGGCAAACTATTCGTGGTTGCCGCCGGCGACGCGGACGTGATCGCGCAGTGCCAGCCGGTGTTCGACGCCATCGGACAGCGAACCTTCATCATCGGCGATGTGCCGCCCTGGGCCAACCTCGTGAAACTCGGTGGCAACTTCCTGATCGCGTCGATGATTGAATGCCTTGGCGAAGCCGTCGCCCTGATGCGCAAGTCTGGCGTCGATCCACAGCGTTTCGTCGATGTCATGACGGAAAGCCTGTTCGCAGCGCCAGTGTACAAAACCTACGACAAGCTGATCGTCGAGCAGCACTTCGAGCCGGCGGGGTTTGCGATGCCGCTTGGCCTCAAGGACATTCGATCCGCACTGGCGGCAGCCGAGGCGAAGCGTGTGCCGATGCCGGTGGCAAGCCTGGTGCGCGATCGTTTCATCAGCGGCATCGCGCGCGGCGGTGAAAACCTCGACTGGTCTGCGCTGGCGCGCGTGGCAGCCGAGGACGCAGGACTGTAAAAAAAGTGGCCATTGCCATGAAAATCGACCTGCATAATCGTCGTGCGCTCGTCACCGGATCGACCGCGGGAATCGGCTTTGCCATCACGCGGGAACTGGCCGCAGCGGGCGCGGCGGTGGTGGTCAATGGACGCACACAGGCCGCGGTGGACCGCGCAATGTCGCGACTTCGCAACGACGTCCCCGGTGCGTCAGTCAACGGCATTGCGGCCGATGTCAGCAGCGCCGAAGGCTGCAACGCACTGATTGCAGCTGAGCCCGGGATCGACATCCTCGTCAACAATGTTGGCATCTTCAAGGTCCAGCAGTTCTTCGACATTGAAGACGCCGATTGGTTGAGGATGTTTGAAACCAACGTACTCAGCGGCGTTCGCCTGTCGCGCCACTACGCGCCCCGGATGCGGGAGCGTGGCTGGGGTAGGGTGATCTTCATCTCCAGCGAATCAGCCCTGAACATTCCCAAGGACATGGTCCATTACGGGATGACCAAGACCGCGCAACTGGCGGTATCACGCGGACTGGCAGAGGAAATGGCGGGCAGCGCCATCACGGTGAATGCTGTGCTGCCGGGTCCGACCCGCAGCGAGGGTGTTGAGACCTTCCTCGAGCAAATGGCACAGCAGCAGGGCAAGGCGCGCGCCGAGATCGAGGCGGAGTTCTTCCGCACCGCGCGGCCCACGTCGCTAATCCAACGCTTTGCCGAACCGCGAGAGGTGGCGAACCTTGTCGTCTATCTCGCCTCGCCGGCGGCCTCGGCAACGACGGGCGCGGCACTTCGCGTGGATGGTGGCGTCATCAGCTACATCGTCTGAAAGGCACAACGCATGAACACCATCCCAGAAACGATGCGCGCCGCTGCGATCGACCGGTTCGGTGGCCCGGAGGTACTGACGTCCCATGTACCTGCCGGTGCCTGAACTGAGTGACGAGGAGGTGCTGATCGCCGTGCACACCGCGGGCGTCGGTTCGTGGGACGCTGAGATCAGGGCAGGGTGGGTCCCAGAGGATACCGTGCTGCAATTCCCGCTCGTGCTGGGAACGGACGGCTCTGGGCGGATAGCGGCCGTCGGATCGAGCGTGCGCGGCTTCCAGGAAGGCGACGAGGTCTATTCGTATAGCTGGGCCAACCCGAAGGGCGGGTTCTATGCAGAATACGTTGCGGTCCTGGCTGAGCGCGTCGCGCATGTGCCGCGTGGCCTTGCACTGCGGGAGGCCGGCGCAATTCCCGCGACGGGCCTTACGGCTGTGCAAGGCATCGACGACGTCCTGCACGTGCGACGCCACGAGTCGGTGCTGGTCCACGGCGCCTCCGGCGGCGTGGGAACGCTGGTGGTGCATTTCGCCAAGCTGCGCGGCGCCCGTGTCCTGGCCTCTGCGTCAGGTCCGGATGGCGTCGCGCTGGTACGCCGGCTGGGCGCCGACGAAGTGGTGGACGGCCGGCATGAGGATGTCGCGGCCGCGGCGCGCAATTTCGCGCCGGATGGGCTGGATGCGATCCTCGCGCTCGCTGGTGGCGAGGCGTTCGAAGCCTGTATTGCCGCGCTCCATAAGGGCGGTCGCGTCGCCTGGCCGAATGGCATCGAGCCGGAACCGAAGCTGCGCCCCGGTATCAAGATGGCGTCTTATGATGCTGTCAGCGATATCAGCAAATTCACGAAGCTGCGCCGGGCGATCGAGGCGATGAAACTGCAGGTACCGATCAATTCCGAGTACCCATTGGACCAGGCACCTAACGCACATTCTCGGCTGGCGCGTGGTCATGTGCTGGGGAAGGTCGTACTCCGCATCCGCTGACAGGCGACTGAAAGATGCCAAAGCGAACCGTCCCGGGTTTTCCGGAGGCTCCTAACTGTGAGAAGGAGCTATGATGACGACAAGGAACAAGTTTTCGCCTGAGGTCCGCGAACGGGCGGTGCGGATGGCTGGGGAGCACCGGGCCGATTACGGCTCGGAGTGGGCAGCGATGACGTCGATTGCAGCGAAGATCGGCTGCACGGCGGAGACGCTGCGCCGCTGGTGGCGCGATAAGGCGAGCCGACGAGCGGGACCAGCGGCGCTGGCCGCCAATGACCAGGATCGCTTGAAGCAGCTGGAGCGCGAGGTGAAGGAACTGTGCCGGGCCAACGAGATCCTGCGCAAGGCGTCCGCGTATTTTGCGATGGCGGAGCTCGACCGCCGCGAGAGATGATGATGGCGTTCATCGACGCCCATCGCGAGGAACTGGGAATCGAGCCGATCTGCCGCGAACTGGCAGTCGCCCCTTCCTCCTGGCACGAACATGCGGCGCGCCTTGTCGATCCCGGCAGGCGTTCGGCCCGTGCACCAGATGCGGCGCGAGGGGATCAAGGTGGCCAAGTACACCGTGGAACGGCTGATGCGGATCATGGGGTTGGCAGGCGTCCGTCGGGGCAAGAAGACAGTGACGACTGTCAGCAACCCCAAGGCGCCATGCCCGCTGGACAAGGTCAACCGGGAGTTCCGCGCCACCCGGCCCAACGCCCTGTGGGTGGTCGACTTCACCTACGTCCACACTTGGGCGGGCTTCGTCTACGTGGCCTTCGCCATCGATGCATACGCCCGGCGGATCGTTGGCTGGAAGGTCGGCACTTCGGCCACGGCGGGCTTCGTGCTCGACGCCCTGGAGCAGGCAATCCACGCCCGCAGGCCCGGACCCGAGGACGAACTGATCCACCACAGCGACAGGGGCGTGCAATACCTTGCCATGAACTACACCCAACGTCTGGCCGAAGCCAAGCTGGTGCCCTCGGTCGGCAGCGTCGGCGATTCCTATGACAACGCCTTAGCCGAGACGATCAACGGTCTCTACAAAGCCGAGGTCATCTGGCGGCAGCAGTCATTGGCCCAGCGCTTCGGCGGTGGAAATGGCAACCCTGCGCTGGGTCGACTGGTTCAACAATCACCGCCTCTTCGGCCCCATCGGCCATATCCCGCCCGCCGTGGCCGAAGCCAATTACTATGCACCATAGAGAACCTCGATATGGTGCATGACTCAAACAAAACTGCCTCCGGGAAACCCGGGACGCTTCAGAGCTTTAGCGGGTGCGACTGCGGGAAGCGTTGACGACGGTCAAAGGAACGGCAGGTTCGGTGTGCGTTTCCGCCACCCAGCGGACGACCCGGCTCACTCCGGGCCGGCGTCCCCGGTCGGGAAGGACGGGACGCTGGCGAGGAGACGCAGAAGATCGGCCTGCCGCTCGACCCCGACCTTTCTGAGAATCGAACGTAACTGGGAGCGCAACGTCGAGATCGCGACGCCGCTATCCGCCGAGATGGCGCGCAGCTGCTTGCCGGACATGAGCTGAATGGCAAGCCGGCCCTCCGCTTGGGATAGCCCGAAATAGCCGGAGAGGTCGCTGGCCTTGGGCGATCGCGCCTCGGGGTCGACGACGAGGATGAGTGCCATCGGGTCGGTGTAGAAGCCGAGATCGACACCCAGTGGGGTCACGGTGAGCATGTAGTTGCGCATGCTGCCGCGCCGGCCGACGAGGACCCGGTTGCTGGCCGCCGCCTCCGCTTTTGTCGCCGAGGCGAGCGAGGCCGCCAGCTTGGCGTCCTCGAACACCCGCAGCGCGCCGAGCCTGCCGTTGCGGACCACGAGCCCGTCGGCGCGCCGGACGATCCGCTCGGCCAAGCCGTTCATTCCGATAACCCAGCCATTGCGGTCGGCGACGATGACGCCGGTCGAGAGCTGATCCAGCGCACGAACGGCGATCGCGGACTTCCATCCCAGCTCCCGCAACCTGAGCTGCGCCTCGGCGGCCTTGCCGAGTGGTTCGAGTAGTTGATCCAGACGCTTGGCGAGTTGTGTACGAAGCGGCTTTCCTCCAATCGCTTCGTGGAGGCCGAAAACGACCGTGTGCGACCCAGTATTGCTGATCTGAGCTGCGATGATGTCTCCGACCCCGCATTTCAGCACAAAATCATTGTACCATTCATTCTGGCGCAACACCGGCGCGGGCAAGCTATCGGAGAGCCGCATCCAGGTCGCTTCATTGCCCGTAAAAAGGTCGGGGAAGGGATCCAGCGCCGAAAAGTGGGTGACGTAGTCTGATCTGTATTCGGTGCTGGGGCCGGAGAAGTTGGCCCAATCGACCCTGCCGGTCCGCGTGTTTCGGACGATATACGCGGCTCCGATCGCCCCGGTCGCGTCGGTGAGCGACTGCAGGACGACCGGCCACAAGCGCGGCTCGAGCGCCGCGTCGTGGATTCGCGAGACGATGCGATTGAGCGGGTCAGCTGGCACGTGGACACCCGGTGTTCGCGAGGTAATGCGCGGTCCGGACCGATGCCGGGCGCGCGTGCGCTAGCCTATTCATCCATTTGGATGATCGCAATCGGATGACTATCCGATTTTACCAACCTACCCTCACAGCCCATCGCTCCGACCGGCCGCGATGTCGTAGCGGCCGGCGCCGCGCGGCTGGACGAGGCTATCAATCGAACGAGCGTAGATGAGCCGACAATCAGATTTCGGATCCTCCGGAGGACGTCAGCCAGGGCTCTCCCGAGAAGGCTTCCAGCCAGCACGCCATACATTGTTGCGAGCGGCGCAGGCCACCTCTTTCGCCGAGCTGGTGATGTTCATCGCCCACGAGATCAGCCAGCCTCTCACCGCCATCGTCGCGAACGCCAACGCATGCTCGCGCTTGCTGGCACCGCTCGAGCCCGGCCAGGCAAGAATTACCAACGAGCGCCTGGGCGATGTGCGGGCAGCGCTCGTCGATATCGCGCGCGACGGCAGACGCGCCAGCGATGTCGTCGGAGGTATGCGGGCCCGCCTCCAAGACGGGCGTTCCGAGCGGCAGTCGGTCGACATCAACCGCGTCATCGAGGAGGTGCTGTCGCTTGCTCAACCGGACTTTGCCTGGCACGCCGTCGTCGTCAGCACCGACTTGCACCCGGATTTGCCGCCCGTCTCCGGTAACAATGTCCGATTTCAGACGGTCGTCTACAACCTCGTCTGCAATGCGATCGAGGCGATGGAAACGGCGCCGGATGACGCACGGCGGCTGACGATCAGGTCTCGGCTCGACGAAAGCGGTCGTGTTGCCGTCACGTTGGAGGACCAGGGGCCTGGAATAGCGAGGGAAAACCTGGAACGCATGTTCGATATGTTCGTCACGACCAAGCCGGGGCATTTCGGTCTCGGACTTTGGGTCAGCAGGTCGATTCTCCAGGCATATGGCGGAAACATATGGGCGAGCGCCGGAAGCGCAGGCGCGAGTGAGGTCGGGTTCACCTTGCCAGCTTGCACGTTGAGCGGCTGAGCCCGCGCCGTTACGTATTTCTGCGTACGAAGTATTGCCGAATTCCCGCGGTATCGGCCTGGTGTCATGTTCCCCCCACGGATAGCGGTTGCTTTCAGCGCACGGGAGGCCACGATGCAGTTCGCCGCAGTGCCAGTCCGCACGAACGGGCCGGCCAACCGCTTGCAACAATTCACCGCCCGCGAGGCCGGCCTGCTTGGCCGCTTTTCCGGCGTCGCGTCTTTCGCCCGGTGTGGGCGAGACCAGTCGATTGCAAACCCGGGCGGGGCACAGGAATGCTGGCACCAGATCGTTCGTGGAGCGGCGCGGCAATGCGCGTCCCGGGTTGACGGGCAGCGGCAGATCATCGACTTCATCCTGCCGGGGGACGTCTTCGGTCCGACCACTGCCCACGAAGAGTTCGCTGTCGAGGCCATCACCGATGATACGATCGTCGCTTCGTTCCCAAGGCGGGCGATCAAACAGCTCGCCGGCTCCGCAGCTGGTCTGGGAGGCGAGTTCCGCGATCTTACGCTCGCCGGCGCCCACCGCCTGCAAAGACAGATCCTGATCCTCGGCCGGGCCTCCGCCGTCGGGAAGGTCAGCGCATTCCTTCTCGACATGGCGGACCGACTGTCGATTGACGACCGCTGCCGATTCGACCTGCCGATGTCTCGCTATGACATCGCCGACTATCTCGTTATGTCGGTCGAGACGGTCAGCCGATCGCTGACGGCACTGCGTCGTCGCGGCGCGATCGCATTTTCGGGGCGCCGGGAAATTAGGATCGTCGACCGTGCCGCACTGGAAGTCAGAGAACCGGTCGTCACTGAGCTTCAGTGGGGGGCTCCTGGAGCGGTGCGGCGGCCAGGGATGCGATCACCGCAAGACGGATGGCATCGGCAAGGCGCCGCGTCCCGAGCCGCTGAAGCATCCGCGCCCGATGCACCTCGACCGTCCGAACGCTGATCCCGAGATCGCCGGCAATCACCTTGTTCGGATGACCGGCCACCAGTGCGTCCAGCACCTCGCGCTCGCGCGCGCTGAGATCGGCAAGACGCTCGGCCGCCCGCACCGAGGCTTGTTCCCGGTCGATTTGCGCGGTCATCGCCAGCGCAGCCTCGATGGCGGCGAGCAGAGCGTCATCGTCGAAGGGCTTCTCGATAAAATCGACCGCGCCAGCCTTCATCGCCCGCACCGCGGTCTGGATGTCGCCGTTTCCCGTCATGATGATCACCGGAATACGGCGCCCAAGCTCATTGAGCCTTTCCTGAAGCTGCAAGCCGTCCATTCCCGGCATCCTGACGTCGAGAAGCAGGCAACCAGCCGACAGGGTTTGCGGCGCGTCGAGAAAGGCGAGCGACGTCGCGTACGTAATCGGCGTGAAGCCGCCCGCGCGCAACAGACGCTCCAGCGCACGGCGGACACCGGCATCGTCGTCGACAACGTGGATGGTGCGCTCAGCAGGCACCGGCCTCGTGCTCCGTGATGGCCGTTGCGATTGTGAAGCGAAATACCGTGCCGCCGCCTGGGTTGGCCTCGCTCCAAAGCCGGCCACCATGCGCTTCGACGATGGAACGGCAGATCGACAGGCCGAGCCCCATGCCGTTTCGCTTGGTGGAAACGAACGGCTCGAACAGGTGATCGGCGACCTGCTTGGGCAGGCCCGGCCCGGTGTCGGCGACGGCGATCTCGACCATGCCGTCACCGGTCAGCGCCGTACTCACCGCAAGCCTGCGCTCGGGCCGCCCCGCCATCGCCTCGGTCGCATTGCGCATCAGATTGACGAGAACCTGCTGGATCTGGATACGATCCACGAACGCCGCCGATACGTTCGGGTCGAAACCGAAGCGTGTCGTCACACCCAGAGTGTCCGCGCCCACCAGTGACAGTGCGCCCGCCTCCTCGACCATCGTGGTGACGCTTTCGAAGCGCTTCTCCGTCTCGCCGCGGGCGACGAAGTCGCGCAGCCGGCGAATGATCTGCCCAGCCCGTCGGGCTTGGCCCGCGGCTTCGTCGATCACCTCCTGCGTGGTCGGCAGATCGACTTCGCCGTCGGTGAGCAGGCGGCGGGCGGCGCCGATGGAACTCGTCATCGCGGTCAGCGGTTGGTTGAGTTCATGCGCCAGGCTGGCCGCCATCTGGCCGGCGGCACTGAGCCGGGCCGCGTGGAAAAGCTCGGCCTGGAGTTCCTGCAGCCGCGCGTCCATGCGCTTGTGCTCGGCCATTTCGGCCGCCAGCCGCTGGTTCGCGGCGGCCAGTTCCGCGGTGCGCTCGAGCACCCTTCGTTCCAGCGTCTCGTTGGCCTGCCGCAACTCGTCGAGAAGCCGTTCCTTCTGCTGCTCTAACAGACGCTGTTCGGTCATGTTCCGGGCGATGGCGAAAACCTGAGCCGGACGGCCCCGATGGTCGCGGATAGGCGTAATAAGCACGTCCCAGTAGCGCACATTCCCCTTTGCACTGCGCGCCTCCAGAAGAAACCTGGCGGTCTCTCCCCGCGCTGCCCGAGCCAACGCGTCGTCCGCGGCGGCGGCTTCGCCAACCATGAAATCGGTCCAGCGCCGTCCCTCGAGCAGGCTGAAATCGTCAAACTCCATCATCCGCAGACCCGCATCGTTGGTGAACAGCACCCTGCCCTGGAGATCGAGGATCTTTATGCAGTCGCCGCACGTGGCCAACATGCTGGCAAGAACGGCGTCGGTTTCCGATGGCATCGCGCCGTTGGACGACCGGTTGGCGGTGAATGTGCCCAAAAACGCCGACGATCCGTCGAGCGTCGCATCAGCCTTCAACGCAGCGAAACCGGACATGCGCGCCTCCCTTGCCTGCCACCGAAAAGACGGTCTTCTTGCCTGCGCTCCGCAAAACATTGGCGATCACCTGCGCGCCCGGGGGCGTCACGGCGTCTAGCCAAGCTACAACCAAAGCTATTGTGAGGGAACGGGAACCACAACGACCATCTCCTTGGACCCTCGCGGCCGAAAAGTCTCCACGTATTTGACGCCCGTCAAGGCGTCGCGCGAGACCTGCATCTAGACCTCCCCTCGGAACGGCCCAGGCCCGGTTTGCCCGGGCGGCCGGCAGATTTAGCGGGGTTTGCCGTGCATATACTCATGGTCTTGACATCGCACGATCGGCTCGGTGACACCGGCCGGAAAACCGGGTTTTGGCTGGAGGAATTCGCCGCCCCCTATTACGTGTTCAGGGATGCTGGCGCCGACATCACATTGGCGTCACCTGGAGGCGGACAGCCGCCAATCGACCCCAAGAGCGATGAGCCTGGATTGCAAACGACGGCAACCACCCGCTTCAAGGCCGATCGGGACGCCCAGACCGCCCTCGCGAATACGATCCGACTGTCCAGTGTTTCCGCCGGGCACTACGACGCCGTCTTCTACCCCGGCGGCCACGGCCCCCTGTGGGACCTGGCCGAGGACCAGGACTCGATCCATCTGATCGAGGATATGTTCAGAGCCGGAAAGGTAATCGCGGCCGTGTGCCATGCGCCGGGCGTGTTCCGTCACGCCCGCGCCCCCGATGGCTCTCCGCTCGTCAAGGACAGATCCGTGACCGGCTTCGCCAACACGGAGGAGGAGGCGGTGGGACTGACGCATGTCGTTCCGTTCCTGGTGGAAGAGTCGCTGACGCAGAACGGCGGCGTCTACGCCAAGACGCAAGACTGGCAGCCCTACGCCGTGGTCGACGGTAATCTGATCACCGGCCAAAATCCGGCCTCTTCGGAAGCGGGCGCCAAGGCTCTGTTGTCCCGGCTGGCGAGCGCATCCGGCGAAAGGCTGAACGCCGCCGGCATGGCCCAGCAGGAACTGCTGGAACAGCCGGCCCGCCCCTAGCGCGGCGAACAACTCTCACACGAAACAAGGAGACCTCTCATGGCTGCCAACGGCAACCGCGTGATCACGTTTCAGGGCCCGATGAAGATGGAGCTCCAGACGTTCGACTATCCCAAGCTTGTCACCCCCACGGGCAAGAAGGCCAATCACGGCGCCATCCTCAAGGTCGTGACGACGAATATCTGCGGCAGCGACCAGCACATCTACCACGGCCGGTTCGCGGCGCCGAAGGGGATGGTGATGGGGCATGAGATGACCGGCGAGGTCATCGAGGTCGGCCCGGACGTCGGATTCATCAAGAAGGGCGACCTCTGCTCGGTGCCGTTCAACGTCTCCTGCGGACGCTGCCGGAACTGCAAGGAGCGGCACACCGACGTCTGCATGAATGTCAACGACCAGGTCGATTGCGGCGCCTACGGCTTCAACCTCGGCGGCTGGCAGGGCGGCCAGTCCGACTACCTCATGGTGCCTTACGCCGACTGGAACCTACTGCCGTTCCCGGACAAGGACCAGGCGATGGAGAAGATCCGCGATCTCACCCTGCTGTCGGACATTCTGCCGACCGGCTTCCACGGTCTGATGGAGGCCGGGGCCAAAGTGGGCTCGACCGTCTATATCGCCGGCGCCGGGCCGGTTGGAAGGTGCGCCGCGGCGGGAGCCCGCCTTCTCGGCGCGTCCTGCATCATCGTGGCTGACACCAACAAAGCCCGGCTGGATCTGGTGAAGAACAACGGCTGCGAGGTGGTCGATCTCACCAAGGAGACACCGATACCGGACCAGATCGAGGCGATCCTGGGCAAGCGAGAGGTCGATTGCGGCGTGGATTGCGTCGGGCTGGAGGCGCACGGCAACGGCCCGGAGGCGAGCAAGGAGCACTCCGAGGCGGTGATCAACACGCTGATCCAGGTAGTTCGGGCCGGTGGCGCGATGGGTGTTCCCGGCATCTATACCGATGCCGATCCAAAGGCGAGCACCGACCTGACGAAGAAGGGCGAGCTTCCGATCGACTTCGGCAAGGCCTGGATCAAGTCGCCGAAACTGACCGCCGGGCAGGCGCCGATCATGCACTACAACCGAGACCTGATGATGGCGATCCTGTGGGATCGCATGCCCTATCTGAGCGCCATGCTGAACACCGAGATCATTGCGTTGGAGCACGCGCCCGACGCCTACAAGGAGTTCAGCAAGGGCTCGCCGAAGAAATTCGTCATCGACCCGCATGGCAGTGTGAAGAAGGCCGCGTAGGCCGGCCTCGCGAGACGGGGAGTTGGCGCGCCTGCCACCTCCACCGCCGACGCCGGTTTCGCCATCAGCCGCTTCACTGGAAAGGGGAACCACGATGTCCCAGACCCGAACTCGTGCCGCGCCGTCAGCCGCTCAGGACGTGCAGAAAGCGGACACGCAGAGCGGCCAGCACCAGCTCGTCACTCACCGAGGGCGGCGGTTGCCGTCCCTTTGGGCAGCAAGTCCTTTCGCCTTGATGCGCCAGTTCTCGATGGATATCGACCGGCTGTTCGGCGAAGCGCTGAACGCCGGACCGCCGACACCACAGATCGAGGTGGTCGAGCGCGACGGCCAATTCATCGTGCGAGCCGACTTGCCTGGTCTCAGCAAGGACGACCTCAGCGTCGAGCTGGCGGAGGACACGCTGACGATCTCGGGCGAACGGCGCGAGGAACATGACGAAACCCGTCAGGGCGTTCGTATCAGCGAGCGGCAGTACGGCCGCTTCAACTGTCGCATTCCACTGCCGGAAGGAGTCAACGGAGAGAAGGCTCAAGCCACATTCCAGAATGGCTTGCTGGAAATCACGATACCCGCTCCGGCCGGTCATCAGCAGGGCCGGCGCATCAAAATCCAACACGGACCCGCGCCGGTCGCGTCGCAAGCGCACTAGCACGTTTTCATCCCGGCTGAAGCGCGTCATTGCGAGGAGCCCTTGGGAGGAAGCAATCCAGTGCGACCACGCTGCAATGCGGTCTCGCGGGATTGCCGCGCCGCCAAGCAGCGGCTCGCAATGACGATGGTGATAACCGGTATGAAACCGCTCTAGCAATGGATTGCGAGGCAGACATCGATCAATAGGAGAATGAGATATGGCTGACAGCACTTTGAAGGGGGTGAAGGTCGCGATCCTGGTAACGGATGGCTTCGAGCAGGTCGAGCTAACCGAGCCGCGGAAGGCGCTCGACGCGGCCGGCGCCGTCACCCGGATCGTTTCGCCGAAGGACAGCCAGGTCCGGGCCTGGAATTTCACCGACTGGGGGATCACCTTGCCGGTGGACGTGAAGCTCGGCCAGGCCGATCCCACGGAGTTCGACGCGCTGCTGCTCCCCGGCGGCGTGCTCAATCCCGACGCGCTGCGGATCGAACCCAAGGCGGTTGAATTCGCCCGCGCGTTCTTCGACGCCGGCAAACCGGTGGCGGCGATCTGCCATGGGCCGTGGACGGTCATCGAGACCGGTGTGGCGCGCGGCCGGCGCATGACATCATGGCCGTCGCTCAAGACCGACCTGAAGAACGCCGGCGCGGACTGGGTGGATCAGGAGGTCGTCGTGGATCGGGGGCTCGTGACAAGTCGAAGCCCCGACGACATCCCGGCGTTCAACCGGGAGATGATCAAGCTGTTCGCAGCCCAGTGCGGGCAGCGGAGCGCCGCGTGACCGAGATGTGCGACCTGCCGCCGCCGTTCCGGATGCGCGGCATGGAGCACAAGCCGTTCGGCCCCACCGGTCGCGCGGTGTCGGCGATCGGGCAGGGAACCTGGTACCTGGACCAATCCGACCGCGCCGCCGGGATCGCTGCCCTGCGGTGCGGGCTGGATCTGGGCATGATGCATATCGACACGGCGGAGATGTACGGGTCGGGCGCCGCCGAGGTGCTGGTCGGCGAGGCGATCGCCGGCCGGCGCGAGGAAGTCTTCCTGGTCTCCAAGGTGGTACCGAGCAACGCCTCCAGGAATGGCGTCAAAGCCGCTTGTGAGCGATCGCTGGCCCGGCTCCACACCGACCGGCTGGACTGCTATCTGCTCCATTGGCGCGGCCGCCTTCCCCTGGCGGACACCATCGCCGGCTTCGAGGAGTTGCTTGCGGCGGGCAAGATCCTCGCCTGGGGTGTCAGCAACTTCGACGTATCCGACCTCGAGGAAGCCAGGGCAATCGCCGGCGACGGCCGCATTGCCTGCAACCAGGTGCTGTATCACCTGGAGGAACGGGCGATCGAGCACGCCGTCCTGCCGTGGTGCAAAGCGCACGGCGTTGCCGTCACCGCCTACAGCCCCTTCGGGCATGCAAGGTTCGTCGATCCCAGGACACCGGGCGGCCGGGTTCTCGCCGAGATCGCCGACGCGCACGATGCGACGCCGCGCCAGGTCGCGCTGGCCTTCCTGACGCGGCAGCCCCCGGTATTTGCCATTCCAAAAGCCTCCAGTAGGCTCCACACGGAGAAAAACGCGGCGGCCAGCGGTCTACGCCTGCTGGCGGCGGAGGTCGCGCGGATCGACGCGGCTTTTCCGCTCGGTCGCCGCCCCCGCTCGCTGCCGATGCTGTAGGCGGGCGCGTCGCTCGCGGTGCCGCCGTTCGCGGCGCACATGACGGAGACAGAACGTGGTCAAATTCGCGCTGCTCGTTCGCATTGAAGCCAAATCCGGCAAGGAGGCGGAGGTCGAGAGCTTTCTCAAGGGCGGTCTGGCGATCGTCGAAGGGGAGCCCGCAACGATCGCGTGGTTCGGCATACGCATCGGGCCGTCGACCTTCGGCATCTTCGACGCCTTCCCGGACGAGGCCGGCCGGCAGACCCATCTGTCCGGGCGAGTCGCCGCGGCGCTGATGGAGAAGGCGCCCGAACTGTTCGCCGGGCCGCCGGTGATCGAGAAGCTCGACGTGCTCGCCGCCAAGCTGCCTGGTTAGGGGGCGCCGCGATGATGCTGGACTGGAACTTGTACGCGAAGGAGTTGATCTCGATGCTCGGCGAGGTCGCGAGGGTGAGCCCCGATGTTCTCAGGGGCTACCGGACGCTGAGCGACGCGGGAAAGAAGACGGGTAGGCTCGATGCGAAAACCCGGGAGCTGATCGCGCTCGGCGTGGCCGTGACGCGCCAATGTGACGGCTGCATCACCACCCACACCGAAGCGGCGATCAAGGCCGGCGCGACACGGGAGGAGCTGATCGAAGCGTTGGGCGTCGCGGTCGCGGTGAATGCGGGTGCGGCACTCGTCTACTCAGCCCGCACGCTCGACGCGTTCACGACCCACATGCAGGCGGGACGCCCCGAGGAGGAACGACTTCCGTCGCATTCCGGCATCGACGCGACAGAGACGGACTCTCGCGAAGGCTTTCCCGCGAGCGATCCGCCGAGCCGGACGGCCACCACACGGACCGGCCGTCCCGGGTCGTCGGAGCGTGACCCTCATGGCTGACCACATCACCGACCAGACGGTGCTCGGCCACATCCAACGTCTCGTGACGGAAGAGGGGCAGATACGTAAGCAGGGTACCCGGTCGGATGCCGACCGCGACCGGCTCAAAAGTCTCGGCATATCACTCGATCAAGCGTGGGATCTGCTGCGGCGGAGACGGGCGCTGCGGGAGTTCGGGCGGGATCCATCCGAGGCACATGTCCGTCCGGCAGACACTGTCGAAAAATATCTCGGATAGCGAACCTGGTTCTCGGTCAGCCACGCGGATGCGGCTGTCGAGGAAAAGAACGCGATGCCTCAGGAATGCGTGCATCTCCGCAAGGTCACTGGCGACGTCACCCCGTCCGCCGATGGCTGCGAAGAGTATCTCGCGATCGGGGCTACCCAGTTTCATCTGCGTATATGCCTGACATGCGGGCACGTAGGCTGTTGCAACTCGTCCTCGAACAAGCACGCCACGAAGCATTTTCATGCGGTCGGCCACCCGGTCATGCAGTCCTTCGAGCCCGGCGAGACTTGGAAGTGGTGCTACGTCGATCAGCTTTTCATGCCGTGAGGGCATTTGCACCGCCGACAGAGATCGCGGCGACAAATCGGCCTGGCGTTTGCGGGCAGGCGCGCAGCGTGAGTCGGTCGATCAGGCTGATGCTTATCGGGCCATCCCGCAAGAGTCTTCCTCTTCCCCGGACCTTGCCCGTGCGATCGTGTAGCGCCAGCAGACAAGAACGTAGGCGGGACGCCTTCCGGACAGCAATGGCGGAGCAAGCTACCAAAACCGCACATGGCGAAGCCAAGCGTGGCTGCCGGCATTACGGGATGCAGCTTGGTGCCGCGGTTCCTTCCGAAAAGAAGCCCTGTCGCCAGCCGGGACGACAGGGCCAAGTCTAGGAGGAGGAGACGCAGCACACTGTCGCGCACGCCCTCAATTGACGCATTGACCGCGATCAACAGTCCTGGCGATTTTTGCTGGCAGCGGTCCAGGTAGTGTCCGTGGACGTGGTGGAAATCCGCTGACGACAACGGTGTAGGCGGAGGTGGCCATCGGATCGGCTGGCTAAGATGGAGTTGCGAGACTTCCCCCTGACGCCAAGAGGACCCGATGACCGAGGAGACATTACCGCTGGCCGAGTTGCTGGCCAAAGCCGGAGACGGCGACTTTCTGCGCAGCGTGGCCGAGGCCGTGGTGCAGCTGCTGATGGAGACCGATGTGGAAGGGCTGATCGGCGCCGGCCGGCACGAGCGATCCGGCGATCGCACCACCTATCGGAACGGCTATCGGGATCGCACCCTGGACACGCGGCTCGGCGCCCTGCAGCTTCGGATCCCCAAACTGCGGCGGGGCAGCCTTGATCCGCTTCGCGGCTCAAGTCCCTCCCTTCCTCGAGCCCAGGAAAACCTCGGAGAAGGCCCTGGTCGCGGTGATCCAGGGTTGAGCCGCGAAGCGGATCAACGGGGTCAGCGGCGTCTCGACCCGGCGCGTGGACGATCTGGTGCAGGCGATGGGGCTGGCCGGGATCAGCAAGAGCACCGTCAGCAAGTTGTGCAAGGACATCGACGATCGTGTCGGCGCCTTCCTCGATCGCCCTCTGGTCGGCGAGTGGCCGTATCTTTGGCTGGATGCCACCTACCTCAAGCAGCGCGAGGGCGGCCGCATCGTCTCGGTCGCCGCGATAATCGCTGTGGTGGCCAACACCGAGGGCAGGCGGGAGATCGTCGGTCTGCACATCGGGCCATCGGAGGCGGAGACGTTCTGGACCACGTTCCTCAAGAGCATGGTCCGCCGCGGCCTGCAGGGGGTGAAGCTCGTCATCTCGGACGCGCACGAGGGGCTGAAGGCGGCGATCCGCCGAGTAATCGGCGCCTCCTGGCAGCGCTGCCGCGTTCACTGGATGCGCAACGCGCTGTCCTACGTGCCGAAGGGGCAGCAGAGCATGGTGTCAGCCGCACTCCGTCAGGCATTCATCCAGCCCGATCGCCCGAGCGCCAGCCAGACGCTGCGTCACGTGGCCGACCAGCTCCGCGGCAAGTGGCCGAAGCTCGCAGCGTTCATCGACGACAGTGAGGCTGACGTGCTGGCGCACATGGATTTTCCCACCCAGCACCGCAGCAAGATCCACTCGACGGATGCGTTGGACAAGTCCGGAGTTGCCCGGGGCCGAGTTGTGTTCCGGTTGCCTTACTCTGTTTTTGCCTTCGTGCCGCGGTTTCGTGCTCGCGCGTTGTCCGGCTTCGGTTTCTCGGACCAGGCACTGACGAATCGCGTGTAAGCTTTCTCGGCCTGCTCGACCAAGGCGCGCTCCTTCTCACGCAGCGTCTTGATGCTGTAGTCGCGCGCTTTTCCGGGCGTGTTCCCGCCGCGACGCGACTTGGCACCTGCCTTGAGCTGCATTTGGCGTTCCTTCATCGCCACCAGCGCCGGTCTGGCAAACGCGTAGTCCTCCTCCTTCGTGAGCAGATGCCAGGCCAGCACGGCGATCTTGCGCGCGGTCGCGACGGCGGCGACCTGCTTGCCCTTGCGGCCTTGCACCCGGACGTAGAAGGCTCGCAGCGGCCCCGGTGTCACTGCTGCGGCCCAGGCGCTTGCCCAACGTCGGTTCTGTCGTAGCCCACGCCGACGGCCCTTCCATGATACGATCGGCCCTGGAACCGGAACCCCGGTTGGCGCGACAACCACACCGGCCAACCGGTCCTGCACATGCGTCCGCAACGCAGCGTTGAGCGCAAGCTTCGCCTGCTTTGGACGACGGGCGGACCGCTCGGCATGCCACTGTGCCGTGGTCGCGCGATACTCCAGGCCGCCGCTTCGCGTGGCGGCGTTGCGCCGCAACTCCCGAGAGATCGTCGACGTCGCCCGCCCGATTCGGCGAGCAACCTCCTGCATGGTGTAGCCCTGCACGCGAAAGAGCGCGATTTCCTCCCGCTCGGCCAACGAGAGATACCGGCCGGAGAGCGGCTTTGCCGATAGTCGAAACATCGCTGGTGGCATGCCGCCTGCCTTCCGGAACCATCTGGATCCGACAGCCTGCGGCACACCCTCCCCGATCGCAGCACTCTCACTGGCCAAGCCTGTCGCAATCGCTGCCCAGACCGTCGCCGCTCATCTCGTCCGGCCACCGGCGGCCGACCTGGTGACGACAATGGCGCCCGTCCAGATCGATCTGAACGCCGCTTTCGAATGGTCATCGCAATCTCCTTCGTCAAGGTGTTGCGACGACCGTTTGAATCCGCCTTGGCTGCCTCGTTCGCCGTGATGAACCACGTCGATCGGCCGGCGTTGCCCAAGCGCCATGTCGAGCGCCGCCAGCACGAGTTCGGTTCGCAGGTGGTTGGCCATCGACCAGCCGACGATGCGGCGGCTGAACACGTCCAGCACGACCGCGAGATACGGGAACCCGGCCAGCGTGGGGATGAACGTGATGTCGGCGACCCAGAACTGGTCGGGCTGCGTGGCCGTGAAGTTGCGATCCACCAGGTCAGGCGCGGGACGAGCACCGGCGTCACGCCTTGTGGTCACCACGCCACGGCGGCGACTGACACCGGCGATCCCGGCAGACCGCATCAGCCGGGCAACGCGCTTCTTCCCGAGCCTCTTGCCTCGAGCCTTCAACTCGGCATGCACCCGTGGCGCACCGTAGGTGGCGCGCGAGGCGGCATGCACTGTGCGGATCTGTTCCAGCAGCCTTTCATCCGCCTCGGCGCGAGCGGACGGCGCCCGGCGTAACCACGCATGGTAGCCCGCGGTGGAAACACCGAGCACGCGTGCCATCCTGGCAATGGGGAAAACGGCCTGGTTCGCCCTCATGAACTGGAAGACCCGGACGGGATTACCTTCTCGATCTCCTTCGGAGCTCAAGCCCTGGCGAACCAGGCTGCCGCCTTCCTAAGAAACACCACCCTCCACGACCAGTCCTGGGTCGGTCTGCTGCAAGGCGTATCCAAGTGATTTTGCTCGGCGCCGGAGATTGGCCAGCACTCGCTGTCGATATCGCTCTTCGTAATACGAGGCGCCCGGATCAGTGTAGTCCATTCCGTGCCGAAGCATATTGTAGAACAGCACAGCGATCTTCCGAGCGGTAGCGGTAACCGCCTTGGCTTTGCCGATCCGGCCAGAAAGCCTGCGGTAAAAGGCGCCCAGAGCCGTCTCGGTCCGTCCCATCGTCGCTGCCGCCAGCCGCAATAGCGCGGCAGCCCGGCTGCCTGATGGTCGGGTACGTGCCGAAAGAACCTTGCCGCCCGAGATCTTGTTGCTTGGCGCCAGGCAGAGCCAGGAGGTGAAATGCTTGGCACTCGGCCATGCCGAGAGATCGGTCCCACACTCGCCAATCAGCTTGAGCGCCAGATAGGGTCCGAGGCCGTGGATCTGGGTCAAATCGACGCCAAGGATGGCGTGCAGGGCTTCCCGTGCCGGAAAGGCCAAGGCGTTGGGTTGCTGCGTCCTGTGGCGGGGGGCGGGAAGCGGCTTCGCGGGTCCGGGGCTGTTCGCCTTCAGCCGTTCTACCGCCATTTCGATGCGCTTGTCGCAATCACCGACCTTGGCTTGGTAGACATCATATAATTCCAGCGCCTGCGTTAGCGCAAAGACGTGCTCTTCTCGATAGTTGCCAATCAGCGCCCCTCGGATCGTCTCCGTAGAGGCACGACAGCGTTTGTCGCGATACGATACCAGCACGCCCGGATCACGCCCGCCTGCCACGATGGCGCGAATGATCGCCATGCCGGTAGCCTCCATCACGTCCGATACGACGTGATGGATCTGCAGGTTCATTTGGTTCAACGCTTTTTGGATGTGCTGGATATGGGACGCAGCTTAGTCGAGGAGGCGTTCGCGTTGTCGCAGATAAGCCCGCAGGCTCGCGATCGCCGCCTCAGGACGAAAGCTCGCCCGCAACAGCCCATATTCGTGCAGCCGCTGCAACCATGCGGCGTCGCTGACATCGATCTTGCGGCCAGGAACATGCTTGGCGTCACGGGCGTTGACCAGCACGACTTTGAATCCCCGCTGCTCGAGCAGTTCGAACACCGGAACCCAGTAAACGCCGGTCGAACTCCATGGCGACCGTCTGGATCCCGCAGCCCGCGAACCAATCCGCCAAGCGATGCAAGTCATTCGTGAACGTCGCGAAGGTCCGCACCGGCTCTGCGTCGTGTTGGGGGCCGACCGCCGCGACGTGCATGGTCGCGCCGATGTCGATCGCAGCCGCATTGGCGTGAACCGGCGACAACTCTGCTTGCCTTCGAGAAGCTACTCCTCGAGCCATGGTTCTGTGCCCTCCTTGTTGACCGAACGGAGGGCGTGGGCTGCGCGGCAGATCAACTTCCTAACCGGGATCGCCAAGGCGTCACCACTCTCAAGTGCGCAGCAGCCCATGGACCATGTTTGCCATCGGGGTAATCGTCACCAAAAGGCGGACGTCCGCTCCCCTCCACCGCCAATTATAGGCGCACCAGTTTCTGCGGCCACAGGCCGACGGCCGATCCGCGATGGTTTGCCAAGATGTCGCGCTCCTGGCGCAACTGACGTACCTCACGGCGCAGTCGGCTCAGTTCCTCGCGTTCGGCGCTGGTTGGACCGTCGTGCTTGCGGCCTTCGTCGCGATCGGCCTGGCGAACCCAGTTCCAGATCGCCTGAGCCGTCGGCTCGAACTCGCGCGACAAATCTTCCGGCGTTCGTCCAGATCGGACCAGATCAACCATCTGGCGCCGAAACTCCGGCGCATACGGGCGGTGACCCTTCGGCATCGGGGGGGACCTCCTTCTCAAAGGGAAAGCTGTCCACCAAACCGGGTCAACTCCAGTAACGCAGGCTCAGGCTGAACACGTGATAAAGCCACACGGCGTGGCTGATGATCTCAGCGGGAAAGCGATGGCGGTGGTACGAACGGGGCTCTGGCGTCGTCCGGTCAGCTTCGCCTGCCTCTCGCCCAACCACCAGCCACGGTTAACTTGGCAATGCCCGCACATGTCATCCGTGCCGCGCCTTGCGTCGCCGCGCTGATTTCGCGGCGCTGAGGGCGCGGACGTGCCCGATTGTTGTGGGCGTGGCTCTGTGCCAGAACCGACGCCATGGCGATCGACGAAGTGATTTTGCCAGCTCGCCTTGCAAATCAGTCAAGGCCCGACAGAGCTGCTCTAACACATCCACATAATCGACAATCGCCCGTTTCCGCGCGTAAATGACTGGTCCTTCATCTGCTGTATTGCTGGGCGTCATTCTCCCAGCCTGGAAATGTGCGTCGGTCATGACGTTACCGTGCCCGATTTCCGTATCGAACTGCGCTAGTCGTAGGCTTGCTTCGTCGATGACTAGGATCAGTTCGACCGCGCGCGGGCCGAGCAAGGCGTGAGCTTGCCAGTTATCGTCGTGCAGGGTCTGAGGCCGTTCCGTAAAGAAACTGGTAATTGGGGTCGCTGCTTGAGTGTCCGGCGCATCGCGTTGGCGCCGGGCAGCGGTGTAGGCCGTATCGACCTGAGCCAGATAATCTTGCACAACCTTGCTCAATCGGAATCGATAAGCCACTGCACGGGCCTCGTGTGCGCGTTCCTGCAGTCTCACCTGACGAACTGCGCCCAAGTATGCGAGTGCTCCAGCCGCGATCGCACCCGCCGCGGCGCCGGCTTGAACCATGGCTGCCCGCACGATCGCATCAGCCGTGATATGCGCCGCGGCGATCGTAGCGATGGTCTGCGGGTCTGTCGGCGTCAGCGATGCGTCCATGGCATGCATGGCGGACAGGATTTGACGGGTGGAACCATCAGAATATCATCCACAAGCTTTTGCTCGATGAATCGCATGCCGATACACCGCCAGCCTTCGAACCCTCGGTCGGAGTCAAAGGCTCACGATAAGCCGGCTCTCCACGTGACGAACACCAGGGCCTTCCAAGCGGTGCGCTCAGCTTCTTGGCTTTCAGCCCAGGATCGTACGGTTCCGCGCAAAATAACCGTGTCATCCTTCGTCCCGACCCCAACTCGATCGGCCTCGATCATGGCGCTGCGCTCAAGGGCTTCTTCGATCTTTTGCCTGACCTGTGCCGGTGCGGGGGTGATTGGCTTAACCTTGATGGAATTCGTGACGCCCTTGGCACCTCGCACCCGTCTTGCGGCGGCAACGGCTCGCTCACGCTGGTAATTCCATTCGACCTCGCCTTCCAAGGTGACCCATCCATCCTTGATAATCGCCTTGATCTGCTCGTATGAGTAAGGCAATTCGTTTTGCAGGGCGGTGACAACGTCGCGGGCGATGGCCGGATCCGGCCTTTGACTGATAAGCGGCAGCCGTACTTTGATGTCGTTCGCTATGGCGACCACGCCCTTTACACGCTTAGCATCAGTCTTCGCCTGCCATCTCTGAGTATAACTGCGGACGAAACCGGTCAGCGTGACGACCCCATCTCTCACCGCGACCGCAATGTCGGCGGATTTGATGTCAGGGTCCCACTCAAGTTCGGCTTGGACGTCGCATTTGATATCCGTGTCCGATCTCATGATGCGCTCGTCAGCTTCCCTGCTTGCGTCATATCATCGGCAATCTCTCCGGGACTCGGCCACGTGGAAACGCGAAATCGATGCGGCCGATCTCCTCATCGCTTAATCTATGATCGCGTCGCTTCGCACACCTTGATGGTCGTCAAGGTCCTATATCTTTGCTTGCGCGGATCATCACTCCGCCGCGACCGGCGATCAGCATTTTTCCGGCGAGCAATCCGGAGGAAGTTGACAGCCATCAAGGCATGGGGGGACGGAGGCTGGTACCTTTCGTCCATCTGCAATGCATGTCGATCTACTCATAAACGGCAAGGCGCATCATGGTCCTTTTCGAAACCTCAAGCCCTGATCTGATAGCCGCGAAGAACGCGATGCTCGCGGACAATTGGTGGGACGCCGCGTTGCGTGGAGTCTTCGCCATCCTCTTCGGCATTATTGCCTTCGCCATGCCCGGCGCGGCGATGCTGGCGCTCGTCTTGGTCTTCGGTGCCTACAGTATAGCGGACGGAATCGTTAACATTGTTCTGGCCGTCCGTGGCGCCCGCAAGCACGAACTCTGGGGCCTGCTTCTGATCAACGGCCTGCTAGGGATCGTCATCGGCATCGCCGCGGCCATGTGGCCAGGCATCACCGTGCTGGCGTTCGTCTTCATGGTCGGTGCCTGGGCGTTGCTTTCCGGCGGCCTGATGCTGGGTGCCGCCCTGAGCCTGAAGATAAGCCACGGACGCTGGTTTCTTGTGTTCGGCGCACTCATCTCGCTGGTCTATGGAGCACTCCTTTTCGCCAGTCCGCTGAGTGGAGCCCTGGACCTCACCTGGTGGGTGGGCGCCCACGCGTTGGTCTTTGGCGTCACCCTGATCGTTCTGGCGTTCAAGCTCCGTAAGCATCGCGGGGAACGCTTCCCCGGTGCCATCACAGTCCCCATCTGACGCTCCGGAGATCATCATGGCCAATATTCTCCCGAAGGGCGCGAAGGCTCCTGACTTCACGCTCCATGTCACGCCGGACCAGACCCTCTCGCTGCGCGAGTTCGCCGGACGCCGAGTGATTCTCGCTTTCTATCCAGCGGACTGGAGCCCCGTTTGCGGTGACCAGATGAGCCTCTACAACCACGTCCTGCAGGAGTTCCGCCGGAACGGCGCCGAGCTTCTCGGCATTTCCGTGGATGGCGCGTGGTGCCATCAAGCGTTCGCACGCGACCGCAAGCTGCATTTCGCGCTGCTGGCGGACTTCGAACCCAAAGGCGCGGTGGCCACATCGTATGGTGCCTATCGGGACCAGGATGGGGTCTGCGAGCGCGCATTGTTCGTGATCGACGAGCACGGGATGGTCGCCTGGAGCTACTGCTCCCCACTCGCTGTTAATCCCGGCGCTGACGGCATTCTCGATGCGCTCGAGGCGCTGCCTCCACTGGAGAAAAATGATGGCACAGCTCAGAATCCCCCTCACGTCGCTTGATCACGTCATTGGCGACGAGAATGCGGCCGTCACGATCGTGGAATATGGCGACTATGAGTGCCCGTTTTGCGCGGCTGCTCAGCCGATTGTAAAGCAGATCCTGGCCCGTCACGGCAGGAACCTGCTTTTCGCTTTCCGCCATTTCCCTCTGGCCGAAATGCATCCTCATGCCGAACCTGCAGCCGAGACGGCCGAGTTTGCCGGCAGCCAGGGGCTATTTTGGCCGATGCACGACGCTATCTACGCCAATCAGCATCGTCTGAACACACCGTTGCTGATTGCGCTGGCAGCAAGCCTGAAGCTCTCGCCAATTTCGTTGCGGGATGCGCTGGCAACCCACCGCTTCCTCCGCAAGATCCAAACCGACTTCGCCGGCGGTGTGCGCAGCGGCGTCAACGGCACACCAGCGTTCTTCGTCAACGGCGTCCGGTTCGACCACCCGTTGGGGCCGGCCGGGCTTCCAGCGGTCATCGACGCAACGATGCGCGTTGCCGGGTGACGACCAATGCGAATTCCCCCGGCATGTGACGGTGCTGGTGGACAACGGACCGTCTGTGGATATCCGAGCGCACCAAGCGGGGAGGGTTTAAACATGACGATAGGTGCAAGGTGGGCCTTCCCAGCGTAAGCCGCCGTAACGCTTGGACCACGCTCGTGGTAGCGACCGGCCTCGCCTTTGCCGGATACCGCAGGTCAGCCCACGCGCAGCCCGTGCAACTCGTGGTAGTCGATATGGCATTGTCACGTTAACTGACGAAGGACGAATCTGGGCTCGAAGTGTTGGGTGCGACGCGGTCATGCGGCCTTTCGGGCACAAGTCTCCTCCTTCCAAACTTTGAAGGCTTTCGCACGCGCTGAACGGTAGCTCTTTGCTGTTGACCGATGGTGTCGCGGACGGAGATGCCCGTCGATGAAGGCGTGCGCCGACAGGAAACGCTGTGCCTGTCGTACGGATTTGAACCGTTGCATTTGCCGCTCTCGGCGCCGCGTCGGTCGATGCGAGTTCTCAGCGCGATTGTTCAGATAACGGCTTTCCCGGTGCTCGACGTCAGGAAGAAGCTCGCGCTTTGCGACGCCATAGCTCTTCAATTTGTCGGTGATCAGGACGCGGGGTACATACTTCAGGCCCTTCAGCAGTCGCTTGAAGAAGCGCTTTGCCGCCCCGGCATCGCGGCGAGTCTGCACCAGAATATCGAGCACGATGCCGTCCTGATCGACGGCGCGCCAGAGATAGCGCAACTCTCCCTGGATCCGGATAAAGACCTCGTCCATGTGCCATTTGTCACCCGGTCGTGGCCGGCGCCGACGCAGATTGTTTGCGAAACTGGCGCCGAACTTCAGGCACCAACGACGGATACTCTCGTAGGACACGATCACGCCGCGTTCGGCCAGAATCAGCCCGACATCGCGAAAGCTCAGGCTGAACACGTGGTAGAGCCAGACGGCGTGACTGATGAGCTCGGCCGGAAAGCGGTGACGGTAGTGCGGGTCTGGTGGCTTTTTCATCCTACCATCCTGTGCCAAGCCACTGCCGACCGCCAGTTACCGTGACAATACCGTCGACAGAGCGCCTTGGTCCAGGTCATCGGACGACCCTGGCGGGCAGGCCGGAGCCGGATCGGGCCCCGAACAACCTGTGCCGGCACGTGGCGGGTGCAAACCGTCCATGGCATATCTCCTGCCCGTCCGTCGGCAGGAGTCATCAGCCCAGGGGCGGTTGGGGCAGGTGGACTTCATCACCCGTGTCGATGCCAGAGCCAACCGCAGGGGGCGGCGCAACTCATCGACAGGCCAAACGCCCGGTACGCTGCGCTACCGCAGCGAGGCGAGGCGAGGCGAGGCGAGGCTTAACAAACTATGGCGGGGACGGCGGCCCTCATCAAGTGCCCGCCGGACGAAGTTCCGTCGAGCCTCGTAGCGGATGATTTCCGCGCAGGAAGTGCGTCATGGATGACGAAAAGACGCTGAAGGGCGGCCGAGCTCCCTGCATCCAGGAATCGCGCAGGTCTACGCAGCAAAGGTCGCCAACTTACAGGCGGCCATCACCCGGGAGGATCGCCCGGAAGCGCTGGAGGCGCCCCGGGCTCTGATCGACAAGATCGTCATCTCTCCGCCGGGAGCCGACGGCAATCCGCCGGGCGTCGAGTTGATCGCCTTGCTCAAGGCGTCTGGGATCGGGTCAGAAAATGCTCCTGAGGGGCGGAGCCGCAGCCTTCCCCGCCTCCGCTCAGCGCCCCAAGGTCGGCATGGTGAACTCGGCGCCGCGGCGGGCGCCGGAGGGCCAGCGTTGGGTGATGGCTTTGTAGCGGGTGTAGAACCGCACCCCTTCCATGCCGTGCATATGGTGGTCGCCGAACATCGACTGCTTCCAGCCGCCGAAGCTGTGGAAGGCCATCGGCACCGGGATGGGCACGTTGATGCCGACCATGCCGATCTTGATGCCGGCGGCGAAATCGCGTGCCGCGCCGCCATCGGCGGTGAACAGCGCGACGCCGTTGCCGAAAGCGTGGTCGTTGATCATGCGCACCGCGCCGGCCATGTCCGGCGTGCGTACGACGGAGAGCACGGGGCCGAAGATCTCTTCCTTGTAGATCGTCATATCGGTGGTGACGTTGTCGAACAGGCTGCCGCCGATGAAGAAGCCGTCCTCGTAGCCTTGCAGCGACATGCCGCGGCCGTCGACGACCAGTTTGGCGCCTTCCTTGACGCCGATATCGACATAGCCTTTTACCTTCTCGCGGTGCTCGCGGGTGACCAGGGGGCCCATCTCCGCTTCGGGGTCGGTGCCGGGGCCGACTTTCAGCGCGCGGATGCGCGGTTCCAGCTTGACGATCAGCTTGTCGGCGGAATTGCCGACCGCGACCGCGACCGAGACCGCCATGCAGCGTTCGCCGGCGGAGCCGTAGGCGGCGCCCATCAGCGCGTCGGCGGCATCATCGAGGTCGGCATCGGGCATCACGACCAGGTGGTTCTTGGCGCCGCCGAGGGCTTGGACGCGTTTGCCGGCGGCGGTGCCACCGCGATAGATTGACTGCGCGATCGGGGTGGAGCCGACGAAGCTGACGGCCTGGATGTCCGGATGCGCCAGCAGCGTTTCCACCGCCACCCGGTCGCCCTGGATGACGGAGAAGACGCCATCGGGCAGGCCGGCCTCCTTCAGCAGCGCGGCCAGTTTCAGGCTGGCGGAGGGGTCTTTTTCCGACGGCTTCAGGATGAAGCAGTTGCCGCAGGCGAGCGCCACCGGGATCATCCACAGCGGCACCATCAGCGGGAAGTTGAACGGCGTGATGCCGGCCACCACGCCGAGCGGCTGGCGGATCGACCAGGCGTCGATGCCGGTGCCGACCGCCTCGGTGTATTCGCCGCGGATCAGGTGCGGGATGCCGCAGGCGAATTCGACCACTTCCATGCCGCGCTGCAGTTCGCCATCGGCGTCCGACAGCACCTTGCCGTGCTCGGAGGTGATGATGGCGGCGAATTCCCTCCGGTCGCGCTCCAGCAATTCCTTGAACTTGAACATCACCCGGGCGCGGCGCAGCGGCGGCATCATGGCCCAGGCGGGCCAGGCGGCGGCGGCGGCCTCCACGGCGGCGTTGACCTCGGCGGTATTGGCCAGCGCGACCTTGCCGGTGATCTCGCCGGAGGCGGGATTGAACACGTCGGCGGTGCGGCCGCTGGTGCCGGCAACCACCTTGCCGCCGATGAAGTGCCCGATTTCGCGCATGGGTTTCCTCCTGGATAGAGAGCTTTGGGATAGGGAGCTTTGGCGAGATGCCGAATCCCGGGCTAGATAAAGACCATTCGCTCGCCCGCGCATAGGGGTGGGGTGCCTCGGGCCGGGTCGCGCGGATGATCCGTGCGGGGGCCGGATCGGCAATAGCGAAAAGAGGGTGCATGTCTTTCACATTGGCAATCCATGGTGGTGCCGGCACGCGGCGGCCGGAGGCGATGAGCGCGGAGATGCTGGCCGGCACCCATGCCGGGCTGCGCCGCGCCCTGCTGGCGGGGCACGCGGTGCTGGCCGATGGCGGCCCCGCGCTGGAGGCGGTGACGCGCGCGGTGATGGCGCTGGAGGACGATCCGCTGTTCAACGCCGGGCATGGCGCGGTGCTGACCACGGACGCGCTGCCGGAGATGGACGCCGCGGTGATGGAGGGCGCAGAGCGTCGGGCCGGGGCGGTCGGCGGCATCCTCGGTCCGCGCAATCCGGTGCTGGCGGCGAGGATGGTGATGGAGCGCTCCGAGCATGTGCTGCTGATCGGCGAGGGGGCGATGCGCTTCCTGCGCGCGCAGGGGATGGCGATGGAGGCGGCAGACTATTTCCTCACCGAGCGCCGCCAGGCGATGCTGCGGGCCGAACTGGCGCGCCGGGCCGGCGGGCTTGCCGACACGCGCGACGACGCGGCGAAGCACGGCACCGTGGGGGCGGTGGCCTGTGACCGGGACGGCAATTTGGCGGCGGCCACTTCCACCGGCGGGATGACGGCGAAGCTGCCCGGACGCGTGGGCGACAGCCCGCTGATCGGGGCGGGCACCTTCGCCGACAACGCCAGCTGCGCGGTTTCCGCCACCGGCCATGGCGAGTTCTTCATCCGCTGGGCGGTGGCGCACGACGTCTCCGCCCGGATGCGCTATCTGGGCGAGACCGTCGGCCAGGCGGCGCAGAACGTGGTGGCGGGGCTGGCGGCGGTTGGCGGCTCGGGCGGGCTGATCGCGGTGGACGCGGCGGGGAACGTGGCGCTGCCGTTCAACAGCCAGGGGATGTATCGCGGCACGATCGGGGCGGACGGGGCGGCGAAGACGGCGATCTGGCGGGAGGCTTTGCGCCGTGTTTCCTGAACGATGCAGCCCTGCGGAGGGGCGGAAACCCTTGCCGTGCGGCCGACCGGGCGCTAACCGTTCCTTTCCCGGCGGTATTGCCAGGGGTTAGGCAGAACGGAGAATGACGATGGGCTACAGGGTCGCGGTTGTCGGCGCCACAGGGGCGGTCGGACGCGAGATGATTAAAACCCTGGTCGAGCGGAACTTCCCGATTACGGAAGTGGTCGCGCTCGCCTCCGGCCGGTCCACGGGATCGGAAATCTCGTTCGGCGACAAACGCATCCTGACGGTCAAGAACCTGGAAACGTTCGATTTCACCGGCTGGGACATCGGGCTGTTCAGCCCGGGCGCCTCGGTGTCCGCCATCTACGCGCCCAAGGCCGCCGGGGCCGGCTGCGTGGTGATCGACAACACCAGCCAGTTCCGCATGGACCCCGACGTTCCGCTGGTGGTGCCGGAAGTGAACCCGCAGGCGCTGGCCAAGTTCGCCAAGCGCCGGATCATCGCCAACCCGAACTGCTCCACCATCCAGATGGTGGTGGCGCTGAAGCCGCTGCATGACCGCTACAAGATCAAGCGCGTCGTCGTGTCCACCTACCAGTCCGTCTCGGGTGCGGGGAAGGAAGGCATGGACGAGCTGTTCGCGCACACGAAATCCTCGTTCGTGCACGAGAGCAGCGCGCCGCAGCAGTTCACCAAGGAAATCGCCTTCAACTGCATCCCGCATATCGACAAGTTCATGGATGACGGCGCCACCAAGGAAGAGTGGAAGATGGTGGTGGAAACCCGGAAGATCCTGGACCCCGACATCTCCGTGATCGCCACCTGCGTGCGCGTGCCGGTGTTCATCGGCCACGGCGAAGCGGTGCATGTGGAGTTCGAGAAGCCGGTGACCGCGTCCGAGGCGCGCGACGTGCTGCGTTCCGCCCCCGGCGTGGTGGTGATGGATACGCGCGAGGATGGCGGCTACGCGACGCAGCTCGACTGCGTCGGCGAGGACGCGGTGTTCGTCAGCCGGCTGCGCAAGGACCCGACCGTGCCGCACGGCCTGGCGTTCTGGTGCGTGTCCGACAACCTGCGCAAGGGCGCGGCGCTGAACGCGGTGCAGATCGCCGAGACGATGATCGCGCAAGGGCTGCTGGCGAAGAAGATCGCCGCGGAATAACTGCTGCCTCTCGGTCTTCGGGCCGATCCTGCGATGGCCTTCGTGGCAGCCCGGAAAGGGTTGCCCCGGAGGCCATTTCGTTTCCGGGACGTTGCAGATGATCCGGATCGGGGATTGACATCTCACTCATGCCGTTATCCGGCCGCAGAATGCCGGACCCGCGGGAGCGAACCATGTCCGACCCCGACGTGCCTGCCGCCGATCTCATTTGCAAACAATTGATCCGGATCAATGAGCCGACCGTAAGACCGGCTACGAAATCACGTTGGCAGACCGCCGCTCCGGCGGCCTGGAACGGGATCAGGACCGGCTGAACGACGCGATGAGCATGATCGACACGGAATGTTTCGCCGCCGCCGCGCTGACGCGGACGCCGTACGAGCATCTGGTGCTTCCCGGCTTCGTGCCGCGGGAGATCGCCATCGCGGCCGCGGCGAGCTTTCCGGCGCCGGACCTGCCTGGCGTGCTGCCGGCGCCGGCGCCGGCCGAGACCCGCGACGATGCCTGCGGCCGTCTGCTGGCGGAACTGCGCACGCCGGGCCTCACCCGCCTGTTCGCGGAGAAATACGGGTTGAAGCTCAGCACCGACGCGCTGATGATCACGTTGCGCGCGCGCACCCGCCCGCGGGACGGGGAGATCCATACCGACAGCGAAAGCAAGCTCGTTACCGCGCTGATCTACCTTAACGAGGACTGGTCGGCCGGCGGCGGCCGGCTGCGCGTGCTGCGCGGTCCGGACGATATCGAGGACATGGCAGCCGAGGTGCCGCCGGATGCCGGCACGCTGATCACCTTCCGGCGCTCGGACCGATCCTGGCACGGCCACAAGCCGTTCGACGGGCCGCGCAAATCGATCATGCTGAACTGGATGGTCAATGCCGGCGCGGCCCGGCGCGAGATGCTGCGTCACGCCATCTCTGCCGGCGCGAAGCGCCTGTTCCCGGTGTAGAGGAGGCATGCCCATGTATGGCTGCCATATCCGCCGCGCGATCCGCACCGCGCCGCGCGACGAAGTGCCGTTCCGCCACTGGCTGCCGCGGGACGTGCTGCCGGCGGAGGCCTGCCGCGCCCTGACCGGGCTGGCGTTCGACGCGCCGGTGATCGACGACACGCGCGGAAGGCGCGAGACCCATAACAGCGCGCGCATCTTCGTCTCCGAGGCGAACCGGGCGTGCCATCCCGTCTGCGAGAACCTGGCCGAGAGCTTCCAGGACGAGGCCACCGTCGCGCTGCTGGAGGATCTCTGCGGCCGCCGGATCGCCGGCAGTTTCCTGCGCATCGAATACTGCCTCGACACCGGCGGGTTCTGGCTGGAGCCGCACACCGATATCGGCGCCAAGCTGTTTACCATGCTGGTCTATCTGTCCGACCATCCGGATGCCGGGGAGTGGGGCACCGACATCCTCGACGCCGATCACCGCCTGGTCTGCCGCGCGCCGGCCATTTTCAACTCCGGCCTGATCTTCCTGCCGGGGGCGGACACCTGGCACGGTTTCGCGCCGCGCGAGATCCGCGGCGTGCGCCGGTCGCTGATTATCAACTACGTCACGCCGGAATGGCGCGCCCGGCACGAGCTCGCCTTCCCGACGCAGCCGGTGGAAACCTGAGCGTGTGGAAACCTGAGAGTGTGGAAACCCGAGAGTAAGGGGCGGCTCCTCTCAGTAGAGCCTATGGCGGTAGCCGTCCTCGACCCTGGCGTCGGCTTCCTCGGGGCTGATGGCGCCGGTCTGCTCGGCGATGATGCGCCCGAGGGTGGGAAAGCTCTTGCGCTCAACATGGCTGGCCGGATCCCATAGGCGGGAGCGCTTCAGCGCCTTGGCGCAGTGGAAGAACACCTGCTCGATTTCGATCAGAAGCCCGGCCCTGGGGATCTTGCCCTGGGCTTCGGCACCCGCCAGCAGCGCCGCGTCGGTCGTCACGCGGGCGGTGCCGTTGACGCGCAGCGTCTCATCGATGCCGGGGACGAAGAAGATCAGGCCGACGCCGGGATTGGCGAGGACGTTGGCGAAGCTGTCCACCCGGTTGTTGCCGGGACGGTCGGGCAGCAGCAGCGTCGTGTCCGACACCGCCAGCACGAAGCCGGGCGCGTCGCCGCGCGGGCTGGCGTCCACCTGGCCCTGGTCGTCGGCGCTGGCAAGCACCAGGAAGGGCGAGAGATCGATGAACCGGCGGCTGTGTTTGTCCAGGGTTTTCATGACTTTGCGCTCGGCCAGCAGGCCGACCTGGCCGTAGAACTCGCGCAGCGTGGTCTGGTCGGTGATGCCGTCCATGGTAAGCTCCCCCGTTTGTTGGACGCAGGATGCCGGGCGTAGCGGGATCGCGCCATTGGAAATTGGGAGGAATGCAGCATGCGGATCGGCATCGCCGGCATCACCGGCCGGATGGGCCGGCTGCTGGCCGAGGAGGTGGCGGCGGCCGGGGCGGAATTGTCGGGCGGAACCAGCCGGGACGGCTCGGGCGGCTTCACCGACATCGCCGCGCTGGCCGCGGCGAGCGACGTGGTGATCGATTTCACCAACGCCGCGCTGGCGCAGGGGCATGCCCGAGCATTGGCCGATGCGGGCAAGCCGTGGGTGCTCGGCACCTCCGGGCTGTCGGAGGCGGACGAGGCGGCGGTGGCGGCGGTGGCCGCGCGCATCCCGGTCGTCTACGCGGCGAATTTCGCCTCCGGCGTCAATCTGGTGCTGGCCCTGGCCGAGCGCATGGCCGCGGCCCTGCCGGCGGCGGAATACGACGCGGAGATCGTGGAGATGCACCACCGCCAGAAGGTGGACGCGCCGTCCGGCACCGCGATCGGCATGGGCCGCGCGGTCGCCAAGGGCCGCGGGCAGGTGCTCGCCGAGGTGATGGAGAGCGGAAGGCACGGCCATACCGGCCCTCGCAAGCCCGGCGCGATCGGCTTCGCGGCGCTGCGCGGCGGCCAGGTGGTGGGCGAGCACAGCCTGATCTTCGCCGCCGGCGCCGAGCACATCGTGCTGACCCATCGCGCCTTCGACCGCCGCGCCTTCGCGTCCGGCGCGGTGCGCGCCGCGCTGTGGGTCGGGCGCCGTCCGGCCGGGCTCTATTCGATGATGGACGTGCTCGGCATGTCCGGGTAGCGTGGGCGTTCCCTTGACCCCCCCGAATGATTAAGCCACACACCGCCGGCCCGGCAGGCGGCCGGGCGTCGTTGTGCAAGGATTGAACGATGCGCGATAAGGGCGAATTCCTGTTCACATCCGAGTCCGTCTCGGAAGGTCATCCGGACAAGGTTGCGGACCGGATCAGCGATACGGTGCTGGATGCGTTCCTCGCCGCCGATCCTTACGCGCGCGTGGCCTGTGAAACGCTTGTCACCACTAATCGCGTGGTGCTGGCCGGCGAAACCCGCGGGCCGGAGACCATCACCCCGGAATATCTGGCGCATCTGACGCGCCTGGCCATCCACGACATCGGCTACGACCAGGAAGGCTTTTCCTGGCGGAACGCCGATATCAAGGTGCACCTGCACGCGCAGTCCTCCGACATCGCCCAGGGCGTGGACGCCGAGGGCAACAAGGACGAGGGCGCCGGCGACCAGGGCCTGATGTTCGGCTATGCCTGCCGCGAGACCGAGGTGCTGATGCCGGCGCCGCTGTACTACGCGCATCTGATCCTGCGCCGGATCAGCGAGCTGCGCCGCAACCACGACGTCCTGGTCGAGGGCCTGCTGCCCGACGCCAAGAGCCAGGTGACCTTGCGCTACGTGGACGGCAAGCCGGTCGGCGCGACCTCGATTGTGGTGTCCACCCAGCATGTGCAGGGTATGGAGCAGGCGCAGATCAAGAAGATGCTATGGCCGCTGGTGGAGAGCAGCCTGCCGAAGGGCTGGATGCCGCAGGAGCGCGAGTTCTACGTCAACCCGACCGGCACCTTCGTCATCGGCGGCCCGGACGGCGATTGCGGCCTGACCGGGCGCAAGATCATCGTCGACACCTATGGCGGCGCGGCGCCGCATGGCGGCGGCGCGTTCAGCGGCAAGGACCCGACCAAGGTGGACCGCTCGGCGGCCTATGTGTGCCGCTACCTCGCCAAGAACGTGGTGGCGGCGGAGCTGGCGGAGCGCTGCACCATCCAGATCAGCTACGCCATCGGCGTCTCGCACCCGCTGTCGGTCTACGTGGACCTGCACGGCACCGGCGCGGACGTGGACGAGGCACGGCTGGAAGCGACGTTGCGCGAGCTGGTGAACCTGTCGCCGCGCGGCATTCGCGAGCATCTGCAGCTGAACCGGCCGATCTATGTGCCCACCTCCGCCTACGGCCATTTCGGCCGCGAGCCGGATTTGGACAAGGGCACCTTCACCTGGGAAAAGACCGACCTGGTCCCCAGCCTGAAATCCGCGTTCGGGCGGTAGGTTTGCAGCAAGGCGAGGGGCTCCGCCCCCTCGACCCCCGCCAGAGGCGGAGCCTCTGGACACCCGGTTGTTTTCTGGATGAAGGGGGCGGGCGAAGCCTGTGCTGCGGCATTATTATGGTCGCCCCCTCCATCCAGAAAACAGTCATAGGGTTTCCAAAGGGCTAGCCCTTTGGCGGGGTCCAGGGGCGGAGCCCCTGGCCTTGCTTAAGCCTCCCCCCGACCGGCTCTACGGCCGCGCCCGCGGACACACTCTCCGCCCCAGGCAGCAGGTGCTGCTGGATGTGACGCTCCCCCGCCTGGCGTTCGATCCGGCCCTGGCCGGCACGCCGGCGGCGGCCTTCCCCGGGCTGTCCGAGCTGTGGCTGGAGATCGGCTTCGGCGGCGGCGAGCACGCGGTGGCTCAGGCCGCCGCGCATCCGCAGGCCGGGCTGATCGCCTGCGAGGTGTTCGAGAACGGCATCTGTTCCTTGCTGGCGCGGCTGGTGCCGGAAGGCGGCGAGGCGGAGGCCGCGCTGCCGGCCAATCTGCGCCTGTGGACGCAGGACGCGCGCATCCTGCTGCGGATGCTGCCGGATGCCTGCCTGGACCGCCTGTTCCTGTTGTTTCCCGATCCCTGGCCGAAGGCACGCCATGCCAAACGCCGCTTCGTCCATCCCGGGCAGATCGGCGAACTCGCGCGGGCGCTCAAGCCGGGCGCGGAATGGCGGGTGGCGAGCGACGATCCGACCTATCAGGCCTGGGTGAGCGAGGTGATGGGGCGCCAGGACAGCTTCGACGTCATCGCGCCGGTCGCGCAACGGCCCGAGGACTGGCCGCCGACCCGCTACGAGGCGAAGGCGCTGCGGGCCGGCCGGCAGCCGCTGTACTGGCGGTTCATCCGCCGGGGCTGACCGGCCCCCCGGCTCAATAATGGGTGCCATGGATAACTGGGCGTTCAGTGGTGCCAGCCGCCGCCCCATCCTCCGCGGTAGCCGCCATATCCGTATCCACGGTAGCCATATCCGTAGCCGCGGTAACCGCCCCAGCCCCATCCTCCGCCGCCGATGATGACGCTGGGCCCGTATCCGTAGACGCCGGACCCGTAATAGCCGCCATAGGCCGGGTAGCCGCCATAGACGGGGTAGCCGCCGGCATAGGCGGCGCCGGGCGGCGCCGACTGGACCGAGTTGCCCTTGGAATACATGCACTGGGTATAGGACACGTCGTATTGCTGCTGCTGGCCGGCGGCGGAGGTACTGGGCATTGCCGGCGCCGGCGGCGCTGCCCACCAGCAGGCCGGTCGCCCCGCCGATCGCCGCCCCCGCGCCCACCTGCCCGGCCAGCGACCCGATCGCCGCGCCGGCCGCCGCACCGACCGCGGTGCCGACCACCGCGCTGCCCACCGCGCTCTCGGTGCCGGCGTTGGCCTGTTGCTGGCCGCCGCTCATCTGAAAGGCGTAGTTCCGGCAGGCGAAATCGTCCTGCTGGAACGCCTCGAAGCTCTTGCCCTCGCCGGGCAGCGCCATGACGCCGGGACCGGCAGGCGGCGCCACGGCGCAGGCGGCCAGTGCCAGCGGACCGGCGAGCGCGGGAATGACGAGACGAATGGGACGCATGGCGGCAACTCCTGGCCTCGGCGATCACAACTTCACGCGAGCGGCCGTGGTATCGCCGCGCGTCAGGCACCCGGAGATATAGGGCGCGGTGATGGCGAATTGAGGGCAGGCGCGCGCGAAACCAGGGTCTTTACAATCCGTTGGCCCCATCGGATCGCCGGCTGCTCGACCGTCCGGTGCAACCCCCAGGCGGCGCCGAGCGGCAGCGCCACGGCCAGGGGCAGCCACAGCGCGGTGAACAGCACCGCATCTCCCGCCGCGCCCCGCGCCAGCGCCCAGCCGAGCAGCTTCTGCACCGGCTCGTTGACCAGGTAGACGCAATAGGACACCGACCCCAGCCACAGCACCGGCCGCGCGCGCAGCCAGGCGGAGAGCCGCGACAACGGCCCGACCGGGCGCAGCTCGGTGGCGAGGCAGAGCATCCAGGTCAGCGGCGCAGCGATCTTGCCGGCATTGCCGTCGGCCATCACGCATACCGCCAGCACGCCCGCCAGGATCGCCAGGAAGCGGCGCAGATCGCCGTCGCGCGCCAGCGCCGCGCTGGCGATGCCGAGGGCGAAGAAATGCGCCTTGTTGGGCAGGAACGCCCGGCTGAACAGCCATTCCGCGGGCGCCGCGTGCTGCCACAGGACGGCGAGCGCCGACAGCGCCAGAAGGGCCGACGCCATCCGCCACTCGCCATCGTGCCGGGCGAGCCATACCGCCAGGACATAGAACTGCCATTCGGTGGACAGGCTCCAGGCGGCGCCGAGGAAATCGAGCCAGACATAGGGCAGGATGCCGTCCGGAAACAGGCCGTGGATCATCGCCAGATGCGCCGCGATGCTGATCGTCCAGTCTTGCGGCTCGTTGTCCGCCCACATCCGGTAGGCCAGGCTCTCCGGCCCGATCCAGGGCATCCCGGCCAGGTTCACCTGCAGGTTCTGGATCATCACCGCGACCGCGAACACCACCAGGAATACCGGCAGGATGCGAAACGCCCGGGTGGCCAGGAACGGCGCGGGCCGATGGGCATAGGCATCGAACGACCGCAGGATCACCATGCCGCTGAGGATGAAGAAGACATCGACCGCCGCCCCGCCATGGGACAGCGCCCGGGTCAGCCATCCGGGCATGGCGGCGAACGACGCCATGTGCGAAACCATGACATAGACGGCGAGCAGGCCGCGCAGCCCGTCCAGGCATTCCAGCCGTTTCATATGCGCACATTACCCGCATAGATTGCAGTCGCCGCAACACTTATGGTTGTGTTCCGCGGAGCTTGCATTTCCTCCCTTGCTGGACTATCTGAACATTCATAAATCTTCATTCTCCGATCGTGATACGGGGGGTGGCCTTCGCGGGCCGCCTTTTTTGCTTTGGATCCTGACCAACCTCGTCATACCGGCCTAGAAGCCCGGATCGCCGCCGCCATCACGCCGACGCTGGAAGGCCTCGGTTATGAGCTGGTGCGCGTCGCCGTGCTCGGGCGCGATGTACCCACCGTGCAGGTTATGGCGGACCGTGCCGACGGCGCGCTGATCGCGGTCGAGGATTGCGAGACCATCAGCCACGCCGTCTCCGCCGTGCTGGACGTGGACGACCCCATCCCCGGCCCCTGGCACCTGGAAGTCAGCTCGGCCGGGATCGACCGGCCGCTGACCCGGATCAAGGACTGGAACCGCTTCGCCGGCCACATCGCGCGGGCCGAGACCGACATGCCCGTGGACGGCCGGAAGCGCTTTTCCGGCACCGTGCTCGGCGCGGACGCGACGGCGGCGCGGCTGCGGCTGGACGACGGCACCGAAGTCTCGCTGCCGCACGAACGCCTCCGCCGCGCGCGCCTGGTGCTGACCGACGCGCTGATCGCCGCCTCCGCAACCCAGACCACTCCAACTCAGACCAACTGAGAGGCCACCATGGATACCTCGATCGCCCGTCCCGAACTGCTGCTGGTCGCCGATGCCGTCGCGCGGGAGAAATCCATCGAGCGCGAGGAAGTGCTCGAGGCGATGGAGCAGGCCATCCAGAAGGCCGGCCGCGCCAAATACGGCCATGAGAAGGACATCCGCGCCACCATCGACCGCAAGACCGGCGACGTCCGGCTGTCGCGCTGGACCGAGGCGGTCGAGGTGGTGGAGAACGAAGAGACCCAGATCCCCATCCACATCGCGCGCAAGTTCCAGCCCGACATCGAGCTCGGCGGGCACATCGTCGATCCGCTGCCGCCGATCGATTTCGGCCGCATCGCCGCGCAGACCGCCAAGCAGGTGATCGTGCAGCGGGTGCGCGAATACGAGCGCAAGAAGCAGTACGACGAGTTCAAGGACCGCGTCGGCGAAGTCATCAACGGCGTGGTCAAGCGCACCGAGTACGGCAACCTGATGGTCGAGGTCGGCCGCGCCGAGGCGCTGCTGCGCCGCGACGAGCTGATCCCGCGCGAAAGCTTCCGCAACGGCGACCGGGTGCGCGCCTATATCTATGACGTGCGCGAAGAGCCGCGCGGGCCGCAGATCTTCCTGTCGCGCACCCATCCCGGCTTCCTGGCCAAGCTGTTCGCGCAGGAGGTGCCGGAAATCTATGACGGCATCATCGAGATCAAGGCGGTTTCCCGCGATCCCGGCTCGCGCGCCAAGATGGCGGTGATCTCCCGCGACACCTCGATCGATCCGGTCGGCGCCTGCGTCGGCATGCGCGGCTCGCGCGTGCAGGCCGTGGTGCAGGAGCTGCAGGGCGAGAAGATCGACATCATTCCCTGGTCGCCGCAGGCCGCCACCTTCGTGGTGAACGCGCTGGCCCCGGCCGAGGTGACCAAGGTGGTGATCGACGAGGAGGCCGGGCGCGTCGAGGTCGTGGTGCCCGATGAGCAGCTCTCGCTGGCGATCGGCCGGCGCGGCCAGAACGTGCGCCTTGCCAGCCAGTTGACCCGCTGGGATATCGATATCCTGACGGAAGCGGAAGAAAGCGAGCGCCGGCAGGAAGAGTTCCGCCGCCGCAGCGGCCTGTTCGTCGAAGCGCTGGACGTCGATGACGTCATCGCCGGCCTGCTGGTCACCGAAGGTTTTACCACTATCGAGGAATTGGCATTCGTGGATCCTGAAGAACTCGCGGCCATCGAAGGCTTCGACGAGAACATTGCCGGCGAATTGATCCGCCGCGCCGAGCAGGCGCTGCTGGTCCGCGACACCGAATTGTCCGAAAAGCGCGTCGCCCTCGGCGTGACCGACGAGGTCGCCGCGATCGAGACGCTGACCCCGGCGATGCTGGTGGCGCTGGGCGAGAAGGGCGTGAAGACGCTGGATGACCTGGCCGACCTCGCTTCCGACGAACTGGTCGAGATCGTCGGCGGCGAGGAGATGGACGAAGACACCGCCAACGCCGTGATCATGGCCGCCCGCGCGCATTGGTTCGCCGATGACGCCGCCAATGGCGGCGCCGCGCAGGCCGCGCAGCAGGAGGCCAGCCACGACTGAAGCCGAGCCCCCCACGACTGAAGGCGAGCCTCTTGCCGCGCCGCATCCTGACGCCCCCGAGCTGCTGCAGGGGGAGGAGGATGGCGAGCCCGAGACCGGCCCGCTGCGGCGCTGCGTGGTCACCCGTGAGCGGCTGGCGAAGGAACGGATGATCCGTTTCGTGCTGAGCCCGGAGCGAATCGTCGTGCCCGACCTGGCCGCAAGGCTGCCTGGACGGGGAATATGGTTGAGCGCGCGGGGGGATGTGTTAGAAACCGCTCGCGCCCAGGGGAGTTTGGCACGCGCCTTCGCGAGGCATGCCGCCAGGGGCGCCGCGCGGGACGACGCGGCAGACGCTGCGAAAGGCGCCGTGACGGCCGATGTTGCGGCAACCAATGCTGCGACAGCCGGTCTTGCGATAGCCGGGGCGAAGGCTGCGGCGAGGGCCGGACGGGTTTCAGTGACGCTGCCCCCCGATCTTCCCGAGCTGATCGAGGCAATGCTGCTCCGCCGGGTCGTCGAATTGCTGGGCCTCGCGCGCCGTGCCGGGCAGGCCGTCTGCGGCTTCCAGAAGGCACGGGAGTGGCTGACTTCCAACCGTGCCGGGCTGGTGCTGCAGGCCTCGGATGGCAGCGTGGACGAGCGTGCGCGGTTCCTGTCCGGCGTGACGGCGGCGAACCTGGCCGAACCCGGCGATACCGCCGGGGGCGCCGGCGCGGCAGACGATACGTCGAGGGTTGCGGTCCCGGTCGGGACGCCGCTCTCGGCGGCTTCACTTGGTGCGGTCTTCGGGCGTGACCATGTGGTGCATGTGGTTGTAGCCCCTGGCCGCCTGGCCGAGGCATTGACCAACGAGATTGCGCGGCTCTACGGCGTGACACGCCGGGCGGAGCCGGGCCTGAAGGACGCGCAAGCGGGACGGAAAGCTGCCGGCGGCGATGCCGGAAAGACGATGACCGGACAAACCGGGACCGGGCAGACCGGGACCGGCGCGGCCGGTTCGAATAAATGGGCGGGTGCATGAGCGACAGCAATGATCAGGATACGGCCAAGGGCCGGTTGAGTCTGCGGCCAGCGGGCCGGCTGGAGCTCGGTCGTACCGAGGCCGCCGGATCGGTGCGGCAGAGCTTCAGCCATGGCCGCTCCAAGGTGGTGCAGGTGGAGGTGCGCAAGAAGCGCGCGCCGATCACCCCGCCGCCCGCTGCGCATGCGCCCATTCCCGGGCCTGCCCCGTCCTCGCCGGGTGCCAATTTGGTCGCCCCGCCCACCCCGGCCCCCGCCGCGCGCGGCAACGCGCCGGCCGGCCGGCCGGCGGCCGGCGCCGGCAGGGCGCTGACCGCGGCCGAACTCGCCGCCCGCCAGCGGGCGGTGGCCGACTCCGTGCGCGAGAACGCCCGGCGCGACGCCGAACGGCGCGAGCAGGAGAAGATCTCGATCCTCTCCGCCGCCGAGGAAGCCCGCCGGCGCGAGGAAGACGCCCGCAAGGCGGCCGAGGAAGAGGCGCGCCAGAAGGCGCTCGACGAAGCCCGCGCCCGTGAGGAAGCAGAAGTGCAGCGCGCCGCCGCCGAGGCCGCCGCCAAGGCCGCCGAAGTGGCGCCGTCGGCTCCTGCCGCCGCGCGCGCCGGCACCGAGGAGGCGCGTCGCCGCCCCGCACCCGCTCAGGGCCAGGCCCCGGCCCAGGCTCCGGCCGCCGCCCCGGCGGCGGGCGCCGCTCCCGGCTCGCCGTCCGAAACGCTGCGCCTGAAGCCGGCGCGCGGCGAGGAGGAAGAGGAATCCCGCGGCATGATCCGCCGTGGCACCACCCTGGTGCCGCGCAAGGCGCCGCCGGCGCCGGCCAAGAAGACCGCCGACGGCCGCCGTGCCGGCCGGATCGACGTGCAGGCCGCCATCGAGGGTGAGGACGACCGCGTCCGCAGCCTGGCTTCGGTGCGCCGCCAGCGCGAACGCGAGCGCCGTCAGGCGGAACTGGAGCGGCTGCGCTCCGATCAGGTCAAGGTTGTGCGCGACGTCATTCTGCCCGACACCATCACCGTCCAGGAACTCGCCAACCGCATGGCCGCGCGCACGCCGGACGTGATCAAGGCGCTGATGAAGCTGGGCGTGATGGCGACCGTCACCCAGTCCATCGATGCCGACACCGCCGAGATGATCGTCGAGGAATTCGGCCACCGCTCCAAGCGCGTGTCCGAGGACGACGTGGAAAGCGGCCTGGAAGGCGCGGTGGATGCCGATGCCGACCTGCGGCCGCGCCCGCCCGTGGTCACCATCATGGGCCATGTCGACCACGGCAAGACCAGCCTGCTGGACGCGCTGCGCGCCACCGACGTGGCCGGCGGCGAGGCCGGCGGCATCACCCAGCATATCGGCGCCTATCAGGTGACCTTGCCGTCGGGTGCCGCGATCACCTTCATCGACACGCCGGGCCACGAGGCGTTCACCGCCATGCGCTCGCGCGGCGCCGCGGTGACGGATATCGTCGTGCTGGTGGTGGCCGCCGATGACGGCGTGATGCCGCAGACGATCGAGGCGATCCGCCACGCCAAGGCGGCGAACGTGCCGATCATCGTCGCCATCAACAAGATCGACAAACCCGGCGCCGATCCCAGCCGCGTGCGCACCGAACTGCTCAGCCACGAGATCGTGGTCGAGGACATGGGCGGCGAGACGCAGGACGTGCTGGTTTCCGCGCTGAAGAAGACCGGCCTCGACAAGCTGGAGGAAGCGATCCTGCTGCAGGCTGAGCTGCTCGACCTCAAGGCCAATCCGGAGCGCAGCGCCGAGGGTTCGGTGATCGAAAGCCGGCTGGACCGCGGCCGTGGCCCGGTCGCCACCGTGCTGATCCAGAAGGGCACGCTGCACCAGGGCGAGATCATCGTCGCCGGCGCCGAATGGGGCCGGGTGCGCGCGATGCTGGACGACAAGGGCAAGCAGCTGAAATCCGCCGGCCCGTCCACCCCGGTGGAGATCCTCGGCCTGGCCGGCGTTCCCTCCGCCGGCGAACCGTTCGTCGTGGTCGAGAACGAGGCGCGCGCGCGCGAGATCACCGAGCACCGCGAGCGTCGTCATCGCGACAAGACCGCCGGCAGCAACCTCGCCGCGCGCGGCACGCTGGACCAGATGCTGGCCCGCATCCAGGCCGGCGAGCAGAAAGAAGTCGCGGTCGTCATCAAGGCGGACGTGCAGGGCAGCGCCGAGGCGATCGAGGCCACGGTGCTGAAGCTGTCGCACGAGGAAGTGCGGGTGCGCGTGCTGAACGCCGCGGTCGGCCAGATCACCGAAAGCGACATCCAGCTCGCCATGGCGTCCAAGGCGATGATCGTGGCGTTCAACGTCCGCGCCACCAGCCAGGCGCGCGAGCTCGCCCAGCGCGAAGGCGTGGAGATCCGCTACTACTCGATCATCTACGACGTCTCCGACGACATCGAGAAGCTGGTCAAGGGCAAGATCGCGCCGAAAGCGCGGGAGAAGTTCCTGGGCTACGCCGAAATCCGCCAGGTGTTCAACATCACCAAGGTGGGCAAGGTCGCGGGCTGCATGATCACCGAGGGCGTGGTGAAGCGCGGCGCCGGCGTGCGCGTGCTGCGCGAGAACGTGGTGATCCACAACGGCGAGCTGTCGCAGCTCAAGCGCTTCAAGGACGATGTGCGCGAAGTGGCGCGCGGCTACGAATGCGGCCTGTCCTTCGCCAACTTCAACGACCTGCAGGAAGGCGACGTGGTGGAGTGCTTCGAGATCGAGATGGTGCCGGGTTGAAGCGAAAGCAGCAGGTAGGCCCGACCCAGCGGCAGCTGCGCGTGGCGGAGGAGATCCGCCACGTGCTGTCCGCCATCTTCACGCGCGGCGAGTTCCGTGATCCGGACCTGGCGGACGTGAAGATCACCGTGACCGAGGTGCGCATCAGCCCGGACATGAAGAACGCGACCGCCTTCGTCGCCCGCCTGGGCCGGTCGGACGTGGACCTGCTGATGCCGGCGCTGAAGCGGGCGGCGCCGTATCTGCGCAGCCAGATCGCGCCGCTGCTGAAGATGCGGGCGATCCCGGCCTTGTCCTTCCAGCCGGATGCGACGCTGGAATATGCCATGAAGATCGACGCGCTGATGCACCAGCCGGAAGTCGCGCGCGACCTGGAGAAGCCGGCCTAGGCTTTGTTTTATCGAGCAGTTTTATCAGCCAGATCGATTCCGATCTGACTGAAACTGCTCTCGCTGGGGCTATCGCGGACGCTGCGCCTGTCTGATCGGTGACGCCCCCGAACCCGCGCTACTGCTCGGCTAGCACGACGATGGCGACGCGGCGATTCTGCGCCGCGCCGCTCGCGGTGCGGTTGTCGGCAACCGGATTGCGGTCGCCCAGGCCGCGCGTCTCGATCGTGCGGCGCGCCAGCCCGGTGACGGCCAGGGCATCCGCCACCGTGTTGGCGCGCTTGATGGAGAGCTGTTCGTTGTAGGCTGGAGTGCCGTAGGAGTCGGTGTAGCCGTCCACCCGCACGCGCCGGATCTGCACCGAGACCAGGGCGCGCCCGATATTCCCCACGATCTGGTTCGCCGCCGGCGTCAGCACGCTCTCGTTGGAGCCGAACAGCACCTTGTCGTCGAGGCCGAAGGTCCAGCCGTCATCGCAGGGCTGGAAGCCCTGCAGCTGCAGCAGGGCGATCTGTGCCGGCGTGAGCTCATGGCTGGCCGGCTGGCAGGCGGAAAGCGCCAGCAGGAGCACGAGGGCCAGGGAGTGGATGGCGCAGGGGGCATATCGTCTGAACAAGGGACTTCCTGTCGTTCGGGTCGTTGCAGGGTCATGGTTCGCGGGCCGGCGCGCCGGCCGCCCGCCGCCTTCGCTTGGCGAGGTACATCTCGAGATCGGCGCTATGCAGCAGCGCTTCCGCATGGCGCGCATTGTCGGGAAAGATGCCGATGCCGATGCTGACGGAGGGGATGATCTCGCTGTGCTCCGGCAGTTGGATCGGCGCCTGCATGTCGGCCTGGATCGCATCGGCGATGCGTCGGAGATCGCTTTCATCATGCGCGGGCGCGATCAGCACCGCGAACTCGTCGCCGCCGATCCGGGCGACCAGATCGCTTTCGCGCATCCGCGCTTTGATGCGGCCCGCGACGCCCGCGAGCACGGCGTCCCCGGCGTTGTGGCCGAAGCTGTCGTTGACGTCCTTGAAACGGTCGACGTCGATATACAGCACCGCGACCCGGCTTTCATCCACCGTCGCATCGGCGATCGCCCGGCGCAGCCGCCGCTCGAAGAACGTGCGGTTGGGCAGCCCGGTCAGGCCATCATGGGAAGCGCGGTAGGCCAGCATGGCGTTCTCGCGCTGGATCCTGTCCTGCCAGCTCTCGAGCTCGTCGAGCAGGGCGTTGAAATCATTGCCGAGCTCGTCCAGCTCGGCGATCTTCGCCGACGGCACGCGCCGGCCGAATGCGCGTTCGCGCCGCACCGCATGGGCTACCGCCACCAACGAGCGTAACGGCCCGACGATGCTGTCCAGCATCCGCCGCGACAGATAGAGCGCGCTCGCCACGATCAGGGACTGGCAGGCCACCACGCCGCCGATCCCCGCCAGGACGAACCACAGCAACTCGCTGCCGCTGCCCCAGATCCGGATCTCGCCGGCCTGCTCGCCGTTATGCAGGATCAGCGCGGTGGCGGGCTGGTCGAGCAGCAGACGGGCGAGTTGCAGCGATAACCGGGGGAACGGCTGGCCGACCGGCTGCCAGGTCGCCAGCACCTGGCCGTTGCCGGCGATGGCGACGGCCTTGGCGACGCCTTCCATGGCCCCGATCGAGGCCAGCGCCTCGGCGGCGGAGGCGGCATTGTTGAACACCACCGCCGCCTCGGCGGTATAGGCCATGGAGCGGGCGATCAGGCTGAGATTGTTGTTGGCATAGGCGCTGATGGTCAGCACGCCGACCAGCGTCAGCGCCAGCCCGCCGATCGTCACGCTGACCAGGGCAACGCCCAGATGCGCCCGCCGCAGGACCATGAGCAGGGTTGGCCGCGCATCGCGGCGCGGCCTGGCCGCCCCCCATCTGCGAGCCACCTTCATGGCGCCGTCCGCCCCCGGCCAAGCAGCAGAACCCGGGCGCTGACCTGCACGCCGCTTCGCGCCACGGAGTCGAGATTGACCGCGAAATTGACCTGCCCGTCCTGCGTGTCCAGGCAGAACATCGCGCCGGTGGCGCAGGACGGTTCGTCCTCGCTGATGGTCAGCAAGGGCCGGCTGGTGATCGCCGTGCGCAGCCGCACCTGCTGCGCATCGGAGAGCATCCCGAAATAGACGATGTCGCAATCGGCGCCATCTCCGTCCGCCTCCAACGCCAGCGGGGCCGGCAGGATCCGGTGGCCGGCGACCGCCGCCGGGACTTTCAGCAGGGCGTCGGCGTGACTGGGCCCGGGGACGACGCACAGGCGCAGATCGGTCGTGCCAGCCGGCCAGCGCGTGTAGCTGATGATGTTCAGCACGACCTGCGTCACGGCCGAGGAGATGGCCTGCGCGCTTCCCGGAGCCGCGGTCTGCGCATGGGCGGCAGTTGCGGTTGGCGGTGGCAACAATATCGAAACAGCCATGAGAAACGCCATGGCCCAGCGCAATCCTGTTTCCGCCTGCTCAGCGATCAGGGTGTCGATATCCACCAATATTGTCTTTGCCGATATATAACATAATGAGCATGAAATGCCGCAGGTGAACCTGATTGTAAAACAACATTGATATATAAGATGTATTCTCCAATCGATCTGCCGGGTCAAGTTCTGATTGAAGGCGTTATGTCTGCCGGGGCAGCGGGTGGTTCAGGCAAGATTCTGCCTGTTCCGGCCCCAGCGGCTGCCCCAGCGTCGGCTCCGGCGTCTGCCCGGGCATCTGTTGGGGTGTTGGGGCGGGATCATTGCCGGGGCCGCCGGCCGTCCCGAAAAGCTTCGCCATTCCGCCGCCGGCCAAACCATGCCACAAGCCGCGTCCTCATTGTCCCGGCGCGTGGTAAACGTGGCGCCTGACCCGAACCGAAAGCTGATACCCGAACCATGCCTCGCCAGAATTCCCGCTCCGGCGGCCGCCAGAACCGGCGCCCGAAGGGCCTGCCGCTCGACGGCTGGCTGATCATCGACAAGCCCGCGGGCATGACCAGCACCGACGTGGTCAACCGCGTCCGCCGCGGCTTCGACGCGCAGAAGGCCGGCCATGGCGGCACGCTCGATCCGCTCGCCACCGGCGTGCTGCCGATCGCCTTCGGCGCCGCCACCAAGACCGTGCCGTACGTGATGGACGGCACCAAGCTCTATCGCTTCACGCTGAAGCTCGGCGAGGCGCGCGACACCGACGACGCCGACGGCCAGGTCACCGCGACCTCCGACGTCCGCCCGACGGACGAGCAGATCCACGCCGCCCTGCCGGCCTTCCGTGGCGACATCATGCAGATCCCGCCGGCCTATCTCCGCCATCAAGGTGGCCGGCGAGCGCGCCTACGACATGGCCCGCGAAGGCCGGCCGCCGGTGCTGGAAGCCACGGCCCGCCCGCGTCGACCGCTTCGAGCTGATCGAGCGCGCCGACGCCGACACCGCGATCTTCGAGGTGCAGTCCGGCAAGGGCGTCTACATGCGCAGCCTGGCGCGCGACCTCGCGGTCGGCCTGCGGCACGCTGTGGCCACGTCGCCGCCCTGCGCCGCCTGCGGGTCGGCCCCTTCACCGAGGACGCAGGCGATTCCGCTGGACAAACTGCGCGCGACGGAGGATACCCCGCCGGCTTCCCCGGACCTTCTGCTTCCGGTCGCGACCGCGCTGGCCGACATCCCGGCGCTGGCCCTGACCGAAGCGGAGGCCGCCGACCTGTCGCATGGCCAGGCGATCAGCCTGGTCGACGCTGATGGGCCGGATTCCAGCGGACGGCCGATCCCGACTGGTGGATTGGCCCGCGCCATGGCGGGGAGCCGCGTGATCGGGCTGTGCCGGCTGGCACGACGGCTGGCTGAAGCCCGAACGGATGCTCTGAGCAGCTCCGCTCGCGTCCTTTCAACCTCAATTCAGGAGTATAGTCGATGTCGATTACCGCGGAGCGCCGCACGGCGCTGATTGGCGATTACCAGACCGGCGCCGACCGATACCGGCAGCCCGGAAGTCCAGGTGGCCCTGCTGTCCGAGCGGATCAGCAACCTCACCGAACACCTGAAGACCCACGCGAAGGATTTCCACAGCCGCCGCGGCCTGCTGATGCTGGTCGGCCGTCGCCGCCGGCTGCTCGACTACCTCAAGGCCAAGGACCAGACGCGCTACGAGACGCTGATCGGCCGCCTGGGCCTGCGCCGCTGATACGGGGTGCCAAACGGGCCAGTTAACGCTCAGCCTGACAATCGCCGATGGCTGCCCATATGGCAGCCATCGGGAAGTCCCCGCACCATGGTGGCGCGGGGCAACGCCGGGGGACATGCCCCCCGACGCCGCGACACGCGGCGGACCGACAGACCGCCGATCGGCCAACCCCGCATGGGACAAGCGACGGCGTTTCCGGCCACATGGCCGCGGCTGCGCAGTTCCAACCGGCGCAGACCGCCTCCCTGCCGCCCGAGACGCCGTCTCCCGCCCAGAACGGGACCGACGGAGTCGTCCGGCCTGCCGTCCGCCGATGCCGCGCATCTGAAGGACGTGACTGCATGTTCAACTACTTCCGCAAGGAACTCGACTGGGGCGGCCGCAAGCTCGTCCTGGAAACCGGCAAGATCGCCCGCCAGGCCGACGGCGCCGTGCTGGTCACGCTACGGCGACACCATCGTGCTCTGCACCGCCGTCGGCGTGCAGATCCAGCCAAGCCCGGGCAGGATTTCTTCCCGCTGACCGTGAACTACCAGGAAAAGGCCTTCGCCGCCGGCAAGATCCCCGGCGGGTTCTTCAAGCGCGAAGGCCGCCCGACCGAGAAGGAGGTGCTGACCTCGCCGCCTGATCGACCGTCCGATCCGCCCGCTGTTCCCCGAGGGTTTCCGCAATGAGGTCCAGGTCGTCGCCACCGTGCTGAGCCACGATCTCGAGAACGATCCCGACATCGTCGCGATGATCGGCTGCTCGGCCGCGCTGACGCTGTCCGGCATTCCGTTCTTCGGCCCGGTCGGCCGCCGCCCGCGTCGGCTATGCCAACGGCGAGTACATGCTGAACCCGACCGCCGACCAGATGAAGACCGCGCAGCTCGACCTGGTCGTCGCCGGCACCACCGAAGGCGTGCTGATGGTCGAGTCGCGAGGCGCAGGAGCTGTCCGAGGACGTGATGCTCGGCGCCGTCACCTTCGGCCACGCCGCGCTTCCAGCCGGTGATCCAGGCGATCATCGAACTGGCCGAGCACGCCGCCAAGGAGCCGTGGCCGCTGCCCGAGACCGTCCGAGGAGCAGAAGGCGCTCGCCGCCCGCGTCGATGCGCTGGCCCGCGCCCCGATCGCCGAGGCCTATCAGGAGAAGGTCAAGCAGGCCCGCTACGAGAAGGTCGGCGCCGCCAAGAAGGCCGCCGCCGACGGCGCTGACCGAGGAAGGCCTCGACGCCGACAAGGCGAAGGGCCTGTTCAAGGACCTGGAAGCCGACATCGTCCGCAACGCCATCCTCGACACCGGCCTGCGCATCGACGGCCGCGACACCAGACCGTCCGCCCGATCGTCGCCGAAGTCGGCGTGCTGCCGCGCGCGCATGGCTCGCGCGCTGTTCACCCGCGGCGAGACGCAGGCGCTGTGCGTCGCCACGCTCGGCACCGGCCAGGACGAGCAGATCATCGACGCGCTCGAGGGCGAGTACCGCGAGCACTTCATGCTGCACTACAACTTCCCTCCCTACTCGGTCGGCGAGGCCGGCCGCATGGGCAGCCCGGGCCGGCGCGAGATCGGCCACGGCAAGCTCGCCTGGCGCGCCATCCACCCGCTGCTGCCGGCGAAGGACGTCTTCCCCTACACGATGCGCGTGGTCTGCGAGATCACCGAGAGCAACGGCTCGCTCCTCGATGGCGACCGTCTGCGGCACCTCGCTGGCGCTGATGGACGCCGGCGTGCCGCTGAAGCGCCCGGTGGCCGGCATCGCCATGGGCCTGATCAAGGAAGACCGCGGCTTCGCCGTGCTGTCCGACATCCTCGGCGACGAGGACCATCTCGGCGACATGGACTTCAAGGTGGCCGGCACCGAGCAGTGGCGTGACCAGCCTGCAGATGGACATCAAGATCACGTCCATCACGCCGCGAGATCATGAAGATCGCGCTGGAGCAGGCGCAGGACGGCCGGATGCACATCCTGGGCGAGATGGCGAAGGCGCATCACCGGCGCCCGCAGCGACGTCGCCGCCACCGCGCCGCGCATCACCATCATCAACGTGCCGAAGGAGAAGATCCGCGAAGTGATCGGCACCGGCGGCAAGGTGATCCGCGAGATCGTCGAGCAGACCGGCTGCAAGATCGACATCGAGGACGACGGCACGATCAAGATCGCCGCGTCCGACGCCGACAAGGCGCAGGCGGCGATCGACTGGATCCGCGGCATCGTCGCCGAGCCGGAGATCGGCGTGATCTACAACGGCAAGGTGGTGAAGACCGCCGATTTCGGCGCCTTCGTGAACTTCCTCGGCTCGCAAGGACGGGCTCGTGCATATCAGCGAGCTGCAGCAGGGCCGGGTCAGCAAGACCACCGACGTGGTCAACGTGGGCGACGCGGTGAAGGTCAAGGTCATCGGCTTCGACGAGCGCGGCAAGGTGAAGCTGTCGATGCGGGTGGTCGATCAGGCGACCGGCGCGGACATCACCGAGCAGGTCGGCTCCAAGCCCGGGCGCGGGGATCGCGGCGATCGTCCGGAGCGGGGCGAGCGGCGTGAATTCGCCGAAGGCGCCGCCCAGCCCGAGGGTTGAAGCCTACCCGAGACTGAAGGGCGCCCGAGACTGAAGCGGCGAATGTGACAGGTCGGGCCCGGATGCGCGGCGGTGAAAGCCGCTTGCATCCGGGTTCTGTCTGAAGCATTCGGAAGATGAAGGGCTGGTAACCGGCGTTGCGAACGTCGCACGCAGCGGGACCGGCCCGGTGAGGGAACTAGGGTCATGAAGGCGATCAACGCGATCCGCATGGGCGGGGTCGACGTCCTGCCGCTGGTCGAGGGCGGCAAGGGCGTTGCCGATCTCCAACGGCATCTCCGCCGGCCACTGGGCCGCGGGCGGCGGCGTCGGCACGTTCAGCGCCGTCAACGCCGACAGCTACGACGACCGAGGGCCGGCCGATCCCGCAGATCTATCACGGCCGCACCCGCCGCGAGCGGCATGAGGAGCTGATCGACTACGCCATCCAGGGCGCGCTGGCGCAGGCGCGCCGGGCCTACGAGCTGGCCGGCGGCAAGGGCCGCATCCACGCCAACATCCTGTGGGAGATGGGCGGCGCCGAGCGCATCATCACCGAGGTGCTGGAGCAGGCGCAAGGGCCTGATCAACGGCATCACCTGCGGCGCCGGCATGCCCTATCGCCTGTCCGACATCGCCGCGCGCTTCAACGTCCACTACTACCCGATCATCTCCTCGGCCCGCGCCTTCAACGCGCTGTGGAAGCGCGCCTACCACAAGGCCGCCGCCCTGCTCGGCGGCGTGGTCTACGAGGACCCCTGGCTCGCCGGCGGGCATAACGGCCTGTCCAACAGCGAGGACCCGAACAAGCCGGAAGACCCGTATCCCGCGCGTGCTGGCGCTGCGCAAGCTGATGCGCGAGTTCGGCCTGGACGAGACCCCGATCATCATGGCCGGCGGCGTCTGGTGGCTGGAGGAATGGGAGGACTGGATCGACAACCCCGAGCTCGGCCCGATCGCCTTCCAGTTCGGCACCCGTCCGCTGCTGACCAAGGAAAGCCCGATCGGCGACGCCTGGAAGCAGCGCCTGCTGACGCTGCAGGAGGGCGACGTGTTCCTCAACCGCTTCAGCCCGACCGGCTTCTATTCCGTCGGCGGTGAACAACGGCTTCATCCAGCGAACTGCGCGAGCGCAACGAGCGCCAGGTGGCCTACACCACCGAGCCGGTCGGCGAGCACGTCGCCGAGTACGGCGTCGGCCCGCGCAAGCGCATCGTCTATCTGACGCCGGCCGACCTGCAGCGCGTGCGCGGCTGGGAGGCCGCAGGGCTTCACCGAGGCGCTGCGCACGCCGGACTCGACGCTGATCTTCGTCACGCCCGAGAAGGCGCGGGAGATCATCGCCGACCAGGTCGCCTGCATGGGCTGCCTGAGCGACCTGCCGCTTCTCCAACTGGAGCCAGCACGAGCCCGGATTACAACAACGGCAAGAAGGCCGATCCGCGCAGCTTCTGCATCCAGAAGACGCTGCAGGACATCGCGCATCGCGAGCGACGACGCCGGACGCGGTCGAGCGCAACCTGATGTTCAGCGGCCACAACGCCTACCGCTTCGCCACGGACCCGTTCTACTCCAACGGCTTCATCCCGACCGTGCGGCAGCTGGTCGAGCGGATCCTGACCGGGCGGTGAAGGAAGGCCAGGGGCTCTGCCCCTGGACCCCGCTAGGGGATGGTCATCCCCTAGGACCCCTTAGACGGGTTTGTTGAAGAGGGGGCGCAACCGACGGAACGGTTGCAACCGCTCATGACATGCCCCCTCTTCAACAAACCCACCCGAGGGATGCAAGGGACGACTGTCCCTTGCTGGGGGTGCAGGGGGCAACGCCCCCTGGCCTTTTCTCACCTTCCGATCGCGGCTTCGACGGCAGCGGCGATGTTGAACAGCCGGGTGTCGCCCAGCGTTTCGCCCATCAGCATCAGTCCCACCGGCGCGTCGCCGTGGCGGTGGATGGGCAGGCTGATGGCGCAGCGGTCGAGGAAATTTCCCACCGCGTTGTTGCGCAGCAGCAGCAGATTGGTCCGGTTGTACTCGGCTTCCTCGTCGAGCTCGGCGATCCCCGGCGGCACCACGGGCACGGTGGGCATGACCAGCGCGTCGTAGCCGGCCGTGGCGGCATTGAAGCTGGCGATGATGCGCCGGCGCGCGGTGAGCAGGTCGACATAATCGGCCGCGCTTTGGTTGCTCGCCCCGGGCGATGCGCTTGCGGATCAGCGGGTCGTACAGCTCGCCTTTCTCCGCCAGCAGCCGGCGATGCCAGGCATAGGCCTCCGCGGCGGTGAAGCCGCCGCCGGCGTTGACCTTGGGGATGTCGTCGAATTCCGGGAACCGCACGCTGGCGATGCTGACCCCGGCCGCGCGCAGCTTGGCCAGCGCGCGGTCGAAAGCGGCGGACACCGGGCCGTCCATGCCGTCCCGCATGAAATTCGCCGGCAGCGCGAGCCGCAGGCCGGACAGCGCGAAGGGCGTCAGCGGCGCCGGCGATCCGCCGGCCAGGATCGCGTCGACCGCGGCGGCGCAGGCGACCGAGGGGGCCAGCGGCCCGACCGAATCCATGCTCGGCGACAGCGGCAGCACCCCGTCGATCGGCACCCGCCGCGCGGTCGGCTTGTAGCCGACGATGCCGCACAGGGCGGCGGGAATGCGGCAGGACCCGCCGGTATCGGTGCCGAGTGCCGCCAGCGCCATGCCGTCCGCCACCGACACGGCGGCGCCGGAGGAGCTGCCGCCGGGAATGCGCCCGGTGTCGCGGTCCCACGGGCTGCGCGGCGTGCCGTAATGCGGATTGATGCCGAGGCCGGAGAACGCGAACTCGGTCATGTTCGTCCGCCCGAGCGGAATGAACCCCTGCGCCAGCATGCGCTGCACCACGGGGGCGTTTGCCGTGGCCGGCGGCGCATCGGCCAGCGCGCGCGATCCGGCCGGCGTGGGCTCGCCGGCGACGTCGAACAGATCCTTCACGCTGATCGGGATGCCTGCATAGCGGCTGGGCGCCCGCCCGGCGCGGCGCAGCGCGTCCATCGCGTCCGCCATGGCGCGGGCCGGCTCGGCATGGACCTTTATGAAGGCACGCTTGCCCTCGCCGGCGGGATCGGCGATGCGGGACAGGCAGGTTTCGACGAGCTCGCGGGCGGTGACGGTGCCGGCTTCGAGGGCTTGGACATGGTCTTCGATGGTGCGCATAACGCAAACCTGCCGCGCCGATCCCATCCGTGCAAGGAGCCGTCCATGACAGCAAAACCCGTTCTTCTCACCGGCGCGTCCGGCAATCTCGGCCGGATGCTGACCAAGGCGCTGGCCACGGAGGGCTTTTCGCTCCGCCTGACCGACATCGCGCCGTTTCCCGATACCGTGCCGGCCGGGGCCAAATTCACCCGGCTCGATCTGAACGATGGCGTCGGCCTGCTGCGCCTGGCCGAGGGCTGCGGCACGATCCTGCATTTCGGCGGCGTGTCGGTGGAACGCCCGTTCGAGGAGGTGCTGGGCCCGAACATCCGCGGCCTGTACCACGTCTATGAGGCGGCGCGGCGCGAACATGCCCGCGTGGTGTTCGCCTCCTCCAACCATTCGATCGGCTTTCACGAGCGCACCGAGACGATCGACGCCGATTGCGACTTCCTGCCCGACGGTTTCTATGGGCTGTCCAAGGCCTATGGCGAGCTGATGGGCCGGCTCTACTGGCACAAGCACGGCGTGGAGAGCGTGTTCATCCGCATCGGCTCGGCCTTCCCCGAGCCGGTGGACGCGCGGATGCTGGCGACGTGGCTGTCGTTTCCGGACCTGGCCCGGCTGATCCAGCGCTGCGTGGTGACCGAGAAGGTCGGCTGCGGCGTGGTCTGGGGCGCGTCGAAAAACGAGCGCATGACCTGGTGGGGCAAGGATTCCCGTGCGGCGCTGGGCTGGGAGCCGCAGGACAGCGCCGATGGCTTCGCCAGGCAGCTGGCCGGCAAGGTCAGCGGCGACCCGGTGGCGGAGCGCTACATGGGCGGCGGCTTCTGCGCGATCGACTATTCGCGCTGACGACTATTCACGCTGACCGGGAGCGCCCCGCTTGCCGCGCGACCTTGATACCGGCGGGGTCCGCGCACAAACTCTGTTGACCCAGGCAAAGGTCGGAACCCATGGACTTTGATCTCTTCGTCATCGGCGGCGGCTCGGCCGGCGTCCGCTGCGCCCGCATCGCCGCCGGGCACGGCGCCCGCGTGGCCATCGCCGAGGACCGCTTCTGGGGCGGCACCTGCGTCAATGTCGGCTGCGTGCCGAAGAAGCTGCTGGTCCAGGCCGGCGAATATGGCGGATTCGCCGTCGATGCCGCCGGCTTCGGCTGGGACATCCGCAAGGGCCCGCATGACTGGGCGAAGCTGATCGCCGCCAAGGACCGCGAGATCGCCCGGCTCAACGGCATCTATCGCCGCCTGCTGAACAACGCCGGCGCCACCATCTTCGATGCCCGCGCGAGCTTCCTCGACGCGCACACGCTGGATGTCGGCGGCCAGCGCATCACCGCCGAGCGCATCGTCATCGCCACGGGCGGCCACCCCACGCGGCTCGACATACCCGGCGCCGAGCTCGGCATCGTCTCCGACGATGCCTTCTACCTGCCCGCGATGCCGAGGCGGATCGCTATTCTCGGGAGCGGCTATATCGCGGTGGAGTTCGCCGGCATCTTCGCCGCCCTCGGCGCCGAGGTGGACCTGGTCTACCGCCAGCCGCTGCCGTTGCGCGGCTTCGACACCGATTTGCGCGAGGCGCTGGCCGAGGCGCTGACCGGTCAGGGGATCACGCTGCATCCCGCCGTGACGCCGGCCAGGATCGAGGCCAAGGGGGAGGGCCGCATCCTGCATCTCTCCTCCGGCGCGGCGATCGAGACCGACATCGTGTTCTTCGCCACCGGCCGCGCGCCGGCCACCGCCAATCTCGGCCTGGACAGGGCGGGCGTCACCACCGACAAATCCGGCGCCGTCATCGTCGACGACCAGATGCAGACCGCCCAGCCGCATGTCTACGCCATGGGCGACGTGACGGACCGGCTGAACCTGACCCCGGTCGCGACCGCGGAGGGCCATGCGCTGGCCGATACGCTGTACGGCCACCGGCCGCGCCGGATCTCGCTCGAGAACGTGCCGACCGCGGTGTTCACCACCCCGCCGATCGCCACCGTCGGCCTGACCGAGGAGCAGGCGGCCGCGCGCGGGCCGGCGGACGTGTATGTGGAGAAATTCACCCCGATGCGCCACACCATCAGCGGCCGCGCGCGCCGGACGCTGATGAAGCTGGTCGTCGACCAGGCCAGCCAGAAGGTGCTGGGGGCGCATATGCTGGGCGAGGATTCGCCGGAGATCGTGCAGGGCCTGGCGATCGCCATCGTCGCCGGTGCGACCAAGGCCGATTTCGACCGCACCATCGGCATCCACCCGACCGCGGCCGAGGAATTCGTGACGATGCGGACGCGGACTAGGGTTGCAGGCGTCGCGCAAGCAGCCGAGTAGCCTTTCTGCCCAAATAAGTGGATAAATGCCGGTTCGCAGGCCCGCAACCGGGCGCGCCGCCCATCCGGGCGGCGGAGGAGGACGACGATGACTGCACGCGCTCAACCCTGGACCCCGGATTCCTGGCGCTCCGCGCCCATCCGCCAGGTGCCGACCTATCCGGATCTCGGCAAGCTCGCCGCGGTCGAGGCGAAGCTGCGGAAATATCCGCCGCTGATCTTTGCCGGTGAGGCGCGCCGGCTGAAGGCGGCGCTGGCGCTGGCCGCGGAGGGGCGCGCCTTCGTGCTGCAGGGCGGCGATTGCGCCGAGAGCTTCGCCGATTTCACCGCCAACATCACCCGCGACACCTTCCGCGTGCTGCTGCAGATGGCCGTCGTGCTGACCTTCGGCGCCGCCGTGCCGGTGGTGAAGATGGGCCGCATGGCCGGCCAGTTCGCCAAGCCGCGCAGCTCCGATACCGAGACGATCGGCGACGAGACGCTGCCGAGCTACCGCGGCGACATCATCAACGGCCCGGAATTCACGCCGGAGGCGCGCATCCCGTGCCCGGACCGGATGGAATTCGCCTATTTCCAGTCCGCCGGCACGCTGAACCTGCTGCGCGCCTTCGCCTCCGGCGGCTATGCCGACCTGCACGAGGTGCATCGCTGGAACCTGGATTTCGCCGCCCGCTCGCCGCTGGCCGGGCGATACCAGGATCTCGCGCACCGGATCGACGAGACGCTCGGCTTCATGGCCGCCTGCGGCATGACCAGCGCCTCTACGCCGCAGATCCGCGAGACCGATTTCTACACCAGCCACGAGGCGCTGCTGCTGCCGTACGAGGAGGCGCTGACCCGCGTCGATTCCACCTCCGGCGACTGGTATGCGCTGTCGGCGCATTTCCTCTGGATCGGCGATCGCACCCGCCAGCCGGACGGCGCGCATGTGGAATTCCTGCGCGGGGTGAAGAACCCGCTGGGGATGAAGGTCGGCCCGACCACCGAGGCCGAGGATCTGCTGCGCATCCTCGACACGCTGAACCCGAACAACGAGGCCGGCCGGATCACGCTGATCAGCCGGATGGGTGCGGACAAGATCGCCGCCAAGCTGCCGCCGCTGCTGCGCGCGGTGAACCGGTCCGGGCACAAGGTGCTGTGGCTGTGCGATCCCATGCACGGCAACACCATCTCCACCGCCTCCAAGGTGAAGACCCGCAGCTTCGACTCGATCCTGACCGAGGTGCGCGGCTTCTTCGACGCGCATGCGGCGGAAGGCAGCTGGGCCGGCGGCGTGCACGTGGAAATGACCGGGCAGAACGTCACCGAATGCGTCGGCGGCGCCCAGCGCCTGACCGAGGCCAATCTGTCGGAGCGCTACGAGACCTTCTGCGATCCGCGCCTGAACGCCGAGCAGTCGCTGGAGCTGGCTTTCCTGGTGGCGGAGGAACTGAAATCCCGCCGCCAGCCCAACAGCCATCTCCCGGCGGTCGCCGCGCAATGAACGCCGCCGCGCATCCTCCCGCGAAGCCGTCGCTTTAGACGCGGAGCGGGAGGATGGACGACGGGGGCATCGGGGACGCCGTGACGACCACCAGCGCCGCCGAGGGCACGCCCCGATCGGCATCCCGGCTGGCGGCGGATATCGCGGCGCGGACCGATACGTATTTCAATCGCACCAAGGCGGTGGTGCAGCGCTACGGCGATTGCCGGGTCACCTACGCGGTGTTCATGCGCCGCCCGGTCATCTCCGCGCCGCGGCTGATGCTGGACTGGCTGGCCGAGGTCGCCGCCGCCCGCGGCACGGTGTTCGATATCGACCTGATCCATCCCGAGGGCGGCTGGGTCGGCGCCGGCGAGCCGATGGTCTACATCACCGGCAGCATGGTCGAATTGTCGGACCTTGAAACCATCCTGCTGCAGAAGCTCGGCGCGGTCTGCGTCGCCGCGCACAACGCCTACCAGATGTGCCTGGCGCTGCCGCATGTCGCCTTCCTGGCGATGGAGGCGCGCCACTGCGCCGGCGCGGAGATGCAGGAGATGATGGCCTACGCCGCCTCCGTCGGCAGCGAGGCGGCGCGGCGGGAAGGGGCCAAGGGCTTCGTTGGCAACGCCAATGACGGCACCGCGCACTGGTTCGGCACCGAACGCGGCCTCGGCACCATGCCGCATTCCCTGATCGGCTATGCCGGCTCCACCGTGCGCGCGGCGGAGATGTTCCGCGAAACCTTCCCCGACGAGAACCTCACCGTGCTGGTCGATTACTTCGGCCGGGAGATCAGCGACGCGCTGGCGGTCTGCGCCCGCTTCCCCGACCTCGCCTCCGGCGGGCGGCTGTCGTTCCGGCTGGACACCCATGGCGGTCGCTTCCTCGAAGGGCTCGACCCCGCCGAGAGCTATGCCGTGCTGGACCGCCGCGCGCCGGGCGCCATCCGCCGCTACCGCAGCGACACCGAACTGCGCTACCTCGTCGGCACCGGCGTCTCGGCGGCGGCGATCTGGCGCATGCGCGAGGCGCTGGACGATGCCGGATATCCCCGCGTGCGCATCGTCGCCTCCTCCGGCTTCGGCACCGACAAATGCAGGGTGATGGCCGATGCCCGCGCGCCGATCGACGTGGTCGGCACCGGCAGCTTCCTCCCCGACGCCTGGAGCGAGACCTACGCCACCGCCGACATCGTCGCCTATGACGGCCTGCCCCGCGTCAAGGTCGGCCGCGAATTCCTGCTGCGCAAGAACGGCGAACGCAAACGCAACGGCTCGTAGTCACCCCCAACTTCCCCCTCTCCCCCCTTCGGGGGAGAGGGAGGGGTGAGGGGGAGAGCGCAGGCTGAGGGCGCCAATTGATCTGCCCCGAATGCCCCCCTAGCTTCCGCCGATGTCCGACACAATCAAGATCGCCCTCGCGCAGATCAATCCCCATGTGGGCGCGATCGAGGCGAACCTGCAAACCCTGCGCCGCGCCCGGGCCGAGGCCGGCCGGCTCGGCGCCGATCTGGTGGTGACGCCGCAATTCTCCATCGCCGGCTACCCGCCCGAGGATCTCGTGCGCATGCCCGATTTCCTCGCCGCCTGCGAGGCCGCCATCGCTGCCCTCGCCGCGGACACCGCCGATGGCGGCCCGGCAATCCTGGTCGGCGGCCCCTGGCGGGACGGGGACAGGCTGCATGATGCCGCCTTCCTGCTGGATGGCGGCCGGATCGCCGCCCGCCGCGCCCGGCACGAATTCCGCGATGACGGGGTGTTCGGCGAATATCGCGTCTTCGATTCCGGCCTCGCGCCCGGCCCGGTCGCCTGCCGCGGCTTTCGCCTGGGCATCCTGATCGCCGAGGATGCGCGCTTCCCCGCCGTCGCCGAAACGCTGCTGGAAAGCGGCGCGGAACTCCTGCTCTGCATCGACGCCTCCCCCTTCGCGCCGGACCGGTCCTCCGCGCGCATCGGCCATGCCGTAGCGCGCGTGGTGGAGACCGGGCTTCCCTTCGTCCACCTCGGCCAGGTCGGTGGCCAGGACGAGCTCGTGTTCGACGGCGCGTCCTTCGTGCTCAACGCCGACCGCTCGCTGGCCGTGCAGATGCCGTGGTTCGAGGAGCGGATCTGCCTGACCGAGTGGCGACGCGCCGGCGGCCGGCTGGTCTGCACGCCGCAGCAACTGGCGCCGGAACCGGAGCGGCTGGAGCAGATCTACCGCGCGATGATGCTCGGCCTGGCCGACCACATACGGAAGAACCGCTTTCCCGGCGTCGTGCTGGGCCTGTCCGGCGGCATCGGTGCCGCCCTGTCCGCCGCCGTCGCGGTGGATGCGCTAGGCGCGGACAGGGTGCGGGGCGTCAGCCTGCCCGGCCCCGACAATGGGACCGAATGCCTGGAGGACGCCGCCGCCTGCGCCGGACTGCTGGGCATTCGCTGCGACACGATACCGATCGCGGGCCCGATCGCGGGCGCCACAGAGGCCCTGGCCGCGGCGCTGGCGCCCGTCCCCGCGCCCGTCCTGCCCCTGGGCCAGCCGGACCAAGCCGGGCGGAACATCCGCGCCCGCATCCGCCTGCTGCTGCTGCTGGCGATGGCCGAGGAGCAAGGCCATCTGTTGCTGTCCGCCGGTGACAAATCGGCATTCTCGACCGGCGAGGCCACGCCGCATGGCGATCTCTACGGCGGCTATGCGGTGCTGAAGGATGTCTACCGGACCACGGCGCTCGCGCTCTGTCGCTGGCGCAATGCCAATTTCCCCGCCGGCGCGCAGGGGCCGCGCGGCCGGGTGGTGCCGGAACGCGTCCTCGCCAGCCAGCTCCGCACCGGCCCCGGCGCGCTGGCGTTCGATGTCCTGGACGGCATTCTCGGCGGCCTGATCGAGGACCGGCTCCCGGCCGATGCCCTGATCGAGCGCGGCTTTGCGCGGCCGGTCGTGCTGCGCGCCTGGCGCATGCTGGCCCAGGCCGAATACCAGCGGCGCCAGGCGCCCCCCGGCGTTATGATGAGTACCGAGCGGCCTGGGCCGCGGCCACCGTTATCCCGTCACCAACGGCTTCACTGGATGGATTGAATGAGCGACCTGTTTGCGCCGGCCGGCGGCTGGCGTGTCCGTATCCTGGACCTGTCCGGCGGCGCCGAGGACAATATCAGCGAGGAGATCGGCGGCTTCGGCACGATCATGCACGCCAACGCCTTCGCCCGCCGCTATGTGCGCGACAGCCTGGAACGCTGCCGCGCGCCCGGGATGAACACCAAGGAATTGCTGGAGACCTGGTTCGCGTTCGGCGAGGACGCCGAGGTGCTGGACGCCGGCGAGCAGGGCTGGCGCAGCGCCAACGAGCTCGGTGACTTCGCCGACCGTCCGGCCAGCGTCGAGGACCGGGACTGGCGTTCGCTCGATCCCCGGCTGGACGACGCGGCGGAGCCGGACGACATCGGGGAATGACCAAGCTCCGCTTCGCCCCCCCGACCACCGGCCATCTGCACATCGCCAGCGCCCGCAACGCGCTGATCGGCTATCTGTTCGCCCGCCGCCACAAGGGGGATTTTTCCCTCTGGCTGGACGACCTCGATCCCGACCGGACCCGCCCCGAGCATCTGGACTCCATTACCCACGACCTGCGCTGGCTCGGCCTGTCCTGGAGCGAGACATGCCGCCAATCCAGCCGCCAGGACCGCTACGAACAGGCGGCCGAACGGCTGAAGGCGACCGGCCGGCTGTACCCCTGCTTCGAGAACGAGGACGAGCTCCGCTTCAAGCGGGAGATGCGGCTCAAGCGCGGCCAGGCGCCGGTCTATGACCGCGCCATGCTGAAACTGACCCCCGAGCAGCGCGCCGCCGCCGAGGCCAACGGCAAGCGGCCGTACTGGCGTTTCCGGCTGACCGATACCACGGTGGCATGGATCGACATGGTGCTGGGCCAGCAGCACGTGAAACTGCCGGCGGTGTCCGATCCGGTGATGATCCGCGCCGACGGGCTGCCCTTGCATCTGTTCACCGAGGTGGTCGATGACATCGAAGCCGCCACCACGCATGTCCTGCGCGGCGCCGACCAGCTGACCGCGACCGGCATCCAGATCGACCTGTTCTCCGCGCTCGGCGTCAACCCGACCCGGCTGAATTTCGGCCATCTGCCGGCGCTGACCGATACCGACGGCGATAAGCCCTCGCGCCGCTTCGACCGGATCACGCTGCGCAGCCTGCGCGCCGACGGCATCGAGCCGGCCGCCGTCGCGGCCTATCTCGCCCGCCTCGGCACTGCCCGATCGCCCGCGCCGGCCAGCCTGGAGCAGCTGGCCGCCGGCTTCGATCTGTCGCGCTTCCGGGAACCCGCCGCCCGTTTCGATGCCGGCGCGCTGCTGGCCCTGAACCGGCGCGTGCTGGCCGACCTGCCTTTCGCCGCCGTCGCCGACCGCCTGCCCGCCGGGGCGACCGAGGCATTCTGGAACCTGCTGCGCGGCCATCTGGACCTGCTGACGGAAGCCCGGCTGTGGTGGGACATCGTCGCCGGCACCATCGTTCCCCCGGTGATCGAGGCCGCCGATCCCCGGTTGTTCCGCGACGCCCTGGCCACGCTGCCGCCGGAGCCCTGGAACCGTGCCGACCTGGCCGCCTGGGTCGACGGCATCGAGACCGGGGATCAGGCGCTGCGCCTGGCGCTGACCGGCGAGGATCGCGGCCCGGAACTGGCCGACCTGCTGCAATTGATGACGCGCGAGCGGGCGGTCGAGCGCCTGCGCGCCGCCGCGGCCTGACCCGGGGTCAAGCGGTCAGGGCTCTCCGGCCGCCAGGCGGTCATAGCCCATGCGGCGGTAGACCAGCGCCGAGATCGCCCAGCACAGCGCGAAGATGCCGACCACGGCGAAGCCGAAATCCGCCATGTTGTCGTTCAGCGCCGCCACCACGCGCCATACGCCGCCCTCCAGCTGCAGCTGGTCGGCGATCAGGCCCAGCGCCTCCACCCCGCCGATCAGCAGCGCGACGATCACCGAGACGGCGGTGATCGTCAGGTTGTACCAGAGCTTTCGCAGCGGATTGACATAGGCCCAGCCATAGGCGCCGACCATCAGCACGCTGTCGGCGGTGTCCACCAGCGCCATGCCCGCGGTGAACAAGGCAGGGAACACCAGCACCTGCCAGGACGACATGCCCTGCGCCGCCTGCGTCGCGGCGATCCCGAGCAGGCCCACTTCCGTGGCGGTGTCGAACCCGAGGCCGAACAGGAAGCCGACCGGATACATGTGCCAGGGCACGCGCACGGCGCGCAGGGCGGGCCCGAAGATCCGCGCCAGCAGGCCCCCGCCGGTCAGAAAATCGCCGGGCATTGCGGCTCCCGCGCCCTCCGCCATGCCGGCGCGCACGCGGCGGAAGCTGCGCCAGATGCCGCGCAGCATGACCAGATTGGCAAGCGCGATGGCCAGCAGGAAGCTGGATGATACCGCGGTGCCGACGATGCCGATGAAATCCTTCGCCGCCTGCAACTGGCCCTGCATCGCCGCGGCGGAGATGGCGACGACGATGGAGGCCAGCACGACGACGGTGGAATGGCCGAGCGAGAAATACAGCCCGACGAGCGTCGGCTTGCCGCGTGTGGTGTTGTAGCCAGCCTGCATCTGCGCGCGCACCACGTTGTCGATGGCGGCGATGTGGTCGGCATCCAGCGCATGGCGCAGGCCGAACACCCAGGCCAGCAGCGCCGTGCCCAGCAGCACCGGTTGGCCGGCGAAGGCCGACCAGGCCCACGCCCAGGCCAGGACATTGGCGGCGACCAGGCCCAGGAAAACGATGCGGGTCTGGGGGCTGGGACTGGCCATGCGGCCTCCATCTGGGAAGGGACGGGAACGGCAGGCGGACAATCTGCGGCAATTGCTGCAGCTGCGAAACCCCGGGCGCGAAAGTCCGGGGAATTTCTAGCTGCCGGCGTCTCCCTGCAGGTCCGCCGCCGGATCGAACGATGTTGACAGCATCGCCTCCGCCGCCGCTCGCTCGATGCCCAGCGCCCGGCGCGCCACCTTCTGGGAGAAGCCGGCCCGCGCCAGGATCGCCATCTCCCGCATCCTGCCCGGCGGATCCGGGGTCTCGCCGGCGCGGAACGGGCCGATCCGGCGCTTGCGCGCCAGCCGCACCGCCGCCGCCAGCTCGGCCAGCTCGCCGCCGACCTCCTCGTTCTCCAGCGCGCCGCGCGCGGTCTCGGGATCGACACCCTTGGCCGTCAGCGCCGCCACGACCGCGGCGCGCGAGCGCCCGGCGCGGCGCAGGCTGCTCGCGCGCATCTCCGCGAACGCCGCATCGCTCACCGCGCCAGCCTTGGCGAGGCCGGTCACCACCTCGCGAACCACCGCCTTCGCGCCGGCCACGGCGGCGGCGGTTGCAGCGCGGTCCTGCTCTCCGGCCTCGTAGCGCGATCCCTGCTTGCGCGCCCAGGTGTCGACGCGCTTGTCCAGCACCCGGGTCAGCCCGGCCTGCGTCGAGGCATAGCGCGCCAGGTACGACAGCGCCGCCTCGCGCAACTCCGCCCGGTCCGGCGCGCCGCCGTCGGTTCCATCCGGGTATTCATCTGGGCTTGCGCCGCGTCTGGGGGCCATGGCCGAGTATCCCATGCGCCACTGCGCGCGGCCAGTCCGATCGCGGGTCCGATCGCGGGTCCGATCGCGGGCCTTCCGCTCTTCGTTTGACTTACGCGCGCTTCGCAGCCAAGAATTTCCGCTTCCGCCGGACCCGTCCGCGATTGTGCGCCCGGGTGATCCGCCGGAACCAAGAACCCGAGGTTTCGAGAAGGTCATGATCCCCGCTCTGCTACCGAACTACGCACGTGCCGACCTCGCTTTCGAGCGGGGCGAAGGCGCCTGGCTGTGGACGGTGGACGGTCGACGATTCCTCGATTTCGGGTCCGGCATCGCCACGGCATCCCTGGGTCACGGCCACAAGCACCTGGTCGGGGAGATCGCCGCCCAGGCGGCCAAGCTGATGCATGTGTCCAACCTGTACCGCATCCCCGGCGCCGAGAAGCTCGCCGCCCGGCTGGTCGCCAACTCCTTCGCCGACAGCGTCTTCTTCTGCAACTCGGGCGCCGAGGCGAACGAGGGCATGATCAAGATGATGCGCCGCGCGATGTACTCGACCGGCAAGCCCGAGCGCTACCGGATCATCTGCTTCGAGGGCGCCTTCCATGGCCGCACGCTCGCGACCCTGGCCGCCACCGGCAACGAGAAATACCTGACCGGCTTCGGCCCGGTCGTCGAAGGCTTCGATCACGTGCCGTTCAACAACATGAACGCCGTGCGGGACATGATCGGGCCGGAGACCTGCGGCATCATCGTCGAGCCGGTGCAGGGCGAGGGCGGCGTGCGCCCGGCCGACCTGCAGTTCCTGCGCGATCTGCGTGCCGTCTGCGACGAGTACCGGCATCATCCTCGGCATGGACGAGGTGCAGACCGGCATGGGCCGCACTGGCAAGCTGTTCGCGCATGAATGGGCGGGCATCGAGCCGGACGTGTTGTCCTCCGCCAAGGGCATCGGCGGCGGCTTCCCGCTCGGCGCCGTGCTCGGCAAGGAGCATGTGGCCAAATACCTGGTCCCCGGCACGCACGGCACGACCTATGGCGGCAACCCGCTGGCCTGCGCGGCCGGCAACGCGGTGCTGGACGTGCTGCTGGCGGACGGCTTCCTGGCCGATGTGGACCGCCGTGCCCGCGTGCTGTGGCAGGGGCTGGTGCAGATCGCCAGGGACTTCCCCTCCGTGTTCGAGGATGCCCGCGGCGCCGGCCTGCTGCTCGGCCTGAAATGCGTGCTGCCGCAGGGCGACGTGCAGGCCGCCTGCGTTGCCGAAGGGCTGCTCGCGATCACCGCCGGCGACAACGTGCTCCGCATCGCGCCGCCGCTGGTGGTGACCGACGCGGACCTTGCCGAAGGCCTTGCCAGGCTGCGCCGCGCGGCCCAGCGCTGCGTGGAGGCACGAGAGAAGGCGGCGGCAAATTGAGCGCCTCGCTGAAGCACCCTGCGATAAGGGGCGGGGATATGACAAAGGGCCGGTCACCTTCCGAGGTGGCCGGCCTGCGCCATTTCCTTGATCTGCGCGATTTCGACGGCGCCACGCTGCGCCAGATGCTGGACATCGCCGCCGGCTTCAAGGCCACCGGCGGCGTCACGTCCCGCCCGCTGGCGGGCAAGACCATCGCGCTGATCTTCGAGAAACCCTCCACCCGCACCCGCGTCAGCTTCGAGGTGGCGATGCGCCAGCTCGGCGGCGACGTCATCGTGCTGTCCGGCAAGGATACCCAGCTCGGCCGTGGCGAAACCGTGGCGGACACCGCGCGGGTGCTCTCGCGCTATGTCGACGCCATCATGATGCGCACGGACAAGCACGAGAAACTCCAGGAAATGGCGGAATACGCCACGGTCCCGGTCATCAACGGCCTGACCGAGGCCTCCCACCCCTGCCAGCTCATGGCGGACGTGCTGACTTTCGAGGAGCACCGCGGGCCCATCGCCGGCCAGGTCGTGGCCTGGTGCGGCGACGGTAACAACGTCGCCCGCAGCTGGATCGAGGCCGCCGTGCGCTTCGGCTTCACGCTGCGCCTGGCAACCCCCGACGCGCTGCGCCCGCCGCAGGAACTGCTCGATTGGGCGATGGCCGAGGGGGCGAAGATCGAGCTGACCGACGATCCGGAAACCGCCGTCGCCGGCGCGCGCTGCGTGGTGACGGATACCTGGGTCAGCATGTCCGACGACCCGAACGAAAGCCGCCACAACCTGCTCGCGCCCTACCGCGTGACCTCCGCGCTGATGGCGAAGGCAGCGCCGGATGCGATCTTCATGCACTGCCTGCCGGTCCATCGCGGCGAGGAAGTGACCGCCGAAGTGATCGACGGCCCCCAGTCGGTGGTGTTCGACGAAGCCGAAAACCGCCTGCACGCCCAGAAGGGTGTGCTCGCCTGGGCGTTGGGCGCGGCAAGGTAGCAAGGCGAGGGGGCTTTGCCCCCCTCGACCCCCCACCAGAGGCGGAGCCTCTGGACACCCGGTTGTGTTTAAGAAAATGGGCGGGCGAGGTGGTGCTGTTTGCACCGCCGAAGCCCGCCCATTTTCTTAAACACGTCTGGGGTTTCCAAAGGGTTCCACCCTTTGGCGGGGGTCAAGGGGGCAGCGCCCCCTTGCCTTACTTCCTTCCTACCCGCACGCCAGCGCGTAGACGTCCTTCACCTGCGGTGGCAGCGGGGATTCGATCCAGCTCGTGCCGCCATTCAGGGTGCCGAAGACCTGGCCGTGCCGGGATGCCGTGAAGATGATCTCGCTGTTGCGGTGGTGCAGCGCGACCGCCATCAGCGTGCTGGTCGGCGTCACCGCCTCGTCCAGGCGTTTCCAGGTCTTGCCGGTATCCTGGCTGCGGTACAGTGATCCGAAGGTGCTGTTCGCCGCCACCGACAGGCAGGCATAGAGCGTGCGCGGATCCTGCGGCGACACGCGGATGTCCCGCCCATAGGTCACCGGCGAGAATTTGCCGACCTCCATGTCCTGCCAGCTCTTGCCGTGATCGGCGGTGCGGAACAGGCCCATGCGCACCGCCAGGATCACCGCGTCCGGGTCGGCCGCGGTCATGGCGATGGCGTGGCCGTCCAGCATGCCCTCGGTCGGATCGTCGCTGCCGATGCGGCTTTGCAGATGCGGCAGATGGCCGAGCCGCAGCAGGTCGTCGGTGCAATCCTGCCAGCTGTTGCCGCCGTCGCCGCTGCGGATCACGCCGTTGACTTCCAGCGTGGCGTAGATCTCGTTCGGCTTGGTCGGGTTGGCGGCGATGCGCATCACCCGGCAGTCGAAGGCCATCTTGATGCGGTTCGGGATCTGCGGGCTGGGCAGCCGCTTCCAGTTGCTGCCGGCGTCGTCGGAGCGGTAGACCGCGACCGGAGAGCCGCCGGCGTACATGCGCTGCGGATCGTGCGGGTCGATCATGATCGACCAGATCTGCGTGTTCGCATCCGGGAAGTTCAGCTTCTCCCAGTGCTCGCCGCGGTCGCGGGAGCGGAACGGCCCGTGGTCGGTGCCGATGAAGACGATATCGGGATTGGCCGGATCGACGGTGATGGCACGAACGCTGGTTTGCGGCAGTCCGTCGGTCAGGTGCTGCCAGGTCCGCCCGGAGGCTTCCCGCCGATAGACGCCGCCGACGCCTCCGTCCCGCGTCGTCATCGCGCCGGCATAGACATGCGTGGTGCTCGCCATTTTCCTGCTCCCCCCTTTTTCTTGCCGCAAAAGGCTAGGTCGGGTCGGCAGGACAGGCAAGCCCGCCCGTCAGATGTTCAGGCAGTCAGGCGGCCGTGCCGCCGACGGTCAGCCCGGAAAGCTTCAGGGTCGGCTGGCCCACGCCCACCGGCACGCCCTGGCCGTTCTTGCCGCAGGTGCCGATGCCGGGATCGAGCGCCATGTCGTTGCCGACCATCTCCACCCGCGTCAGCGCGTCCGGCCCGTTGCCGATCAGGGTGGCGCCCTTGACCGGCGAGGTGATTTTGCCGTCCTCGATCAGGTACGCCTCGCTGGCGGAGAACACGAATTTTCCCGATGTGATGTCCACCTGCCCGCCGCCGAAATTCACCGCGTACAGCCCGTTCTTGACCGACCGGATCATCTCCTGCGGGTCGTGCGTGCCGCCCAGCATCACCGTGTTGGTCATGCGCGGCATCGGCGCATGGGCATAGGATTGCCGCCTGCCGTTGCCGGTCGGCGCCACGCCCATCAGCCGCGCGTTCAGCCGGTCCTGCAGGAACCCGACCAGGATGCCGTCCTCGATCAGCGTCGTGCGCCCGGTTGGCGTGCCCTCGTCATCCACCGTCAGGCTGCCGCGGCGGTCCGGCAGCGTGCCGTCATCGACCACCGTCACCCCGGGGGAGGCGATGCGCTTGCCGAGCAGCCCGGCGAAGGCCGAGGTTCCCTTGCGGTTGAAATCCCCCTCCAGCCCGTGGCCGATCGCCTCGTGCAGCAGGATGCCGGGCCAGCCCGGGCCGAGCACCACTTCCATCTCCCCGGCCGGCGCCGGCCGGCTGTCGAGGTTGACGACGGCCTGGCGGATCGCCTCGTCCACCGCCGCGCGCCAGGTGCCGGGCGCGCACATCAGCGTGTAGTCGAACCGCCCGCCGGTGCCGTAGCTGCCGGTCTCCCGCCGCCCGTCGCGTTCCACCACCACCGACACGTTCAGCCGCACCAGCGGGCGGATATCCGCCACCCGGTTGCCGTCCGCGCGCAGGATCTGCACCGCCTGCCACTCGCCGGAAATGGAGGCCATGACCTGCACCACGCGCGGATCGCGCCCGCGCGCATAGGCGTCGATTTCCGCCAGCACGTCCGTGCGCGCGGAAAAATCCATCGCCGAGAGCGGGTTCACGTCGCTGTACAGCCGCGAATTGGTCGCCCGGGGCGGTTCGGAGGCAACGCCCGAATGGCCGGCGGCGATCGCGCCGACCGACGCCGCGGCGCGGCCGAGCGCAGCGTCCGACAGCTCCCCGGCATGGGCGAAGCCGGTCGCCTCCCCGGCCACCGCGCGCAGCCCGAAGCCGAGCGCGGTGTCGAACCCGGCGCTGCGGATCCGCCCGTCATCCAGGCTGATGCTCTCGCTTTCCCGGTATTCCAGGAACAGCTCGCCGTCATCGGCATTGGCGAGGGCTGCGGCGACATGACGCTCGGCGCCGGCGCGGTCGAGTTCCGCGTCTGCGCGCTCGAAGAACAGTCGGTCGGTGGCGGCGAGCGGGGTCATGAATTCTCCTTTGGCGCGATCCGTTCCTGTGCCAGGGGGGGCATCGGTTCCAGGCGCGCACGTGGCAGGCGGATCTCGACGGTGGTGCCGGCACCGGTGCGGCTGTGCAGCGACAGGGTGCCGTCATGCGCCTCGATCAGCGCACGGGAGATATATAGGCCGAGTCCCGCGCCCTGAAAGCGCCGCGTCAATGTGTTGTCCGACTGGGTGAACGGCTCCAGCACGCGCTGCAGGTCGGCGGCGGGGATGCCGATGCCGGTGTCGCGCACCGTGATCAGCAGGTCGCCCGAGCTCTCCAGGCCGGCGCGGACGCGGATCTTGCCGCCGATATCGGAGAACTTCACCGCATTGGACAGCAGATGGGTCAGCGCCTGCGCCAGGCGGCGCGCATCGCCGCGCAGCGCGGGCAGGCTGTCCGGGGCGTCCAGGCTCACGCCGATCCCCGCGATCCGGGCCTCGATGGCGGCCTGGCGGACGCAGGTCTCGACCAGGCTCCGCATGTCGATCGGCTCGCTGGCCAGGTCGAAGCGGCCGGAATCGATCCGCGCCACGTCCAGCACGGTATTGATCTGGTCCAGCAGATGCCGTCCGGCCGCGTTGATCTCCGCGGCGAACTCGGCGATCTGCGTTGCCGTCGGCTGCGTGGCGGGATCCTCGGCCTGGCGCCGCAGCTGCTCGGAGAAGCCGATCACCGCGTTCAGCGGCGTGCGCAGCTCGTGGCTCATGGTCGCCAGGAAGCGGGACTTCGCCTGGCTGGCCGCCTCGGCGGCTTCCTTGGCGCGGCGCAGCTCGCCTTCGGCGGCCCGGCCCTCGGTGACGTCGGTGAGGGTGCTGACCTCTCCGCCCTCCGGGATCAGTTCGTAGCGCGCCTCGATCACCCGACCCGACGCCAGGGTGATGATGCGCGGATCCCGCTGGTGCGGTCCGCGGTCGAGCAGATCCTGCGCCCGGGCCGCCGCTTCCGCCGTGTCGCCGAACGCGCCGTGCGCGCTCATTGCCGCCACCACCTCCTGGCGCGACTGGCCGGGCCGGAGGTCGTTGGGGTCGATTTCCAGCAGCTCCGCGGCCGTCCGGTTCGCCGCCGCCACGCGCCGTTCGATGTCCCACAACACGATGCCATGGCGGATGGAGGTGAGCATGGTCTCCATCTGCGCCGCCCGGGCACGCGCCTCCGCCTCGGCCTTCATCTGCAGTGTGATGTCGGTGACCACGCTGATATAGCCGCCATAGGGCAACAGCGCGGTGCGGATATCGATCACGGTGCCGTTCGGCCGCACCCGCCGCCGCGATCTGGAGCTGCCGGTATTGATCCCGGCGATGGTGACGCCGGCATAGATCTCCGCCTCCCCGGGCGGGCCGTACTCGCCGCTTTCCTTCCGCCGGCGGGTGATGTCGTCGGCGTGGTCGCCGATCGCCACCGGCGCGCCGGCCATCACCCTGGTATAGGCGGCGTTGAACATGCTCACTCGGCGGTCCGGCCCGTAGACGCAGACGCCGTGCGGGATGTGCTCCAGGATCGCGGCAAGCCCGGTGACCCGCCGGCGCACCGTGTCGTCGCCGCTGACGAGATCGCTGACATCGGTGACCGTGACCGTGAACCCGCCATCGGGCAGCGCGTCGTAATGGCTGTCGATCATCTGGCCGTTGGCGCGCTTGCGGCGCAGGGTCAGCGGGCTGGAACGGTCCCAGGCCCGCAGCGCCGCGAGGAAGGCCTCGCCCTCGCGGCCGGCATATTCCGCGCTGGCCTGCATCCGTTCGAGCCAGGAATCGGCGCTGAAGCCGGGTCCGACCCCGTCGGTCGGTATCCCCGTCAGCGTGACGAACCGCGTGTTATGCGTCCGCAGCGTGCCCTCGGATGTGAACACCGCCAGCCCGACCGGCAGCTTTTCGATGATCGCCGGCAGCAGGAACGATGGCAAAAGACCAGAAGCGGGCTGCGCGTCCGTCATCTGGCGTCCATCGCGTCAGCTTCCGGTCCGTTCCGGGCGGCGTGTCGCATGCAGCGCCGCCAGCGCCGCGGTCAGCACCAGCACCGCGACGGTCTGGTGCGCGGTGCCCAGGCCAGCGGGCAGATGCCCGAGCCCCGGCACCGACAGCAGCGTGGCGACGCCCAGCGCGTATTGCACCGCCACCGCCGCGCCCAGGGCATAGAGATAGGGCGCGCAGGAACGGCCGCTGCCGCCCGTGGCCAGGCCGGCAGCCACCGTCACGGCGGCGGTCAGGGCGGTCAGCGTGGCGAGCAGCCGGTGGTCGAACTGCACCGCGGCGATGTTCTCCGTCAGGTTGCGCCAGAACGGCTCCAGCCGCGCGTAGCCGGCGGGAACCAGGCTTCCGTCCATCAGCGGGAAGGTGTTGTAGTCGAGCCCCGCATGCGTGCCGGCAACGAAGCCGCCGGCGAGGATGGTCAGCGCCACCAGCACGCAGGTGGCGCCGAGCAGGCGCCGCGTCAGCTTCCGGTCCGGCCCGGGCCTTGGGTGCGGGCGCAGCACGCCAAGCGCGGTCCACAGAATGGCGGCATACAGGCTCAGCGCCAGCATCAGGTGCACGACCAGGCGATAGGGAGAGACGGCGGTGCTGTCCGGCGCGAAGCCGGACGCCACCATGATCCAGCCGACCGCGCCCTGCGCGCCGCCGAGCAGGAACAGCCCCAGCAGACGCGGGCGCAGCCGGCGCAATTCCTGCCCGGGCGCGAAGGCGCCGCGCGCCCAGAACCACAGCATCGGCAGCAGGAAGCCGAACCCGATCAGCCGTCCCCACAAGCGGTGGAAATATTCCAGCCAGAAGATCCGCTTGAAGCCCTCGATGCCGAAGCCCTCATTGACCAGGGCGTATTGCGGAATCTGCTGGTACAGCCCGAACAGCCGTTCCCATTCGGCCTGGGAGACGGGCGGCAGCGCGCCGCGGAACGGCGCCCATTCCATGATGGAAAGCCCCGACCCGGTCAGCCGCGTGGCGCCGCCGAGCGCGATCATCACCAGGATCATGGCGCAGACGCCGAACAGCCAGAAAGCGACGGCACGGCGTGCCGGCGAGGGCTTCGATTCGAAGCCGGACCGGTCGATTCGTCGAGCGTTCTGAGACAAATCACTGAAATCAAGGGGCATGACGTGGCATATAAGCGCAGAAGGGCCAGGGAAAACAGTGCGCCCGGCCGATATTGCCGACGATCGCGTGTGGTGTTTCCCATTCGGCACAAAGCCCTGACGCGGCCCAACCCGGATGCGGCCGGCCGGGCAGGTGCCGCCGGGCATGTTCCTATCGATCCCGGTCCATGGTAGCTTCCGGTTCATACGAACCTGAAGACGCGATGACCCGCCGATTGTCCCCTGCCGGCCTGTTCCTGGCGCTGCTGGCCCTGGCCATGCAGCTCTCGGTCGGCATGGCCGCCGCACCGGGACATCTCACCCATGCGCAGGCGACCCATGCGCAGGCGTCGGGGCAGGGCTTCCGGGAACAGCGGCCGGAACTGGCCTTTCTGGCATCCTTGCTGCCTGGCGCGGATGTTCTCTGCCAGACCGACGCCGGTGATGCGCCGGACCACATGCCGGGATCCCCCGGGCATCCACACGGCGATTGCGCGCTCTGCCCGCTTTGCGTCGCCATCGCCCAGCCTGCGGCCATTCCGGCGGCCTCGCCCGTCCTGGCGCCGCCCGCCCGCCTCGCCATCGCTCTTGCCGCGCCGCCGCCGCAGGCGACCGCCCCGCCCCGCGACGTCAAAACCAGCGCGCAGCCGCGCGCGCCACCCTTCCTGACCTGAACCCCGCAGCCGAAGCGTTCCCGCGCAGGGATCGACGCTTGGGCACGATTTCGTTCATGTTCAGGGAGTGCTTCCGATGCCCCGCATCGTTCTACCGGCCACGCTCGCGACCGCAGTCGCGTTGACCCAGCCGTTTCTCGCCAGTGACGCCGAAGCCCACGGCGTTGCCGGAGCGCGCGTGTTTATCTCCACGCTTACGATCGATGACCCCGCAGTGTCCGACGAGGCATCGCTGCCCACCTTCTCCTGGCAGCCCAATTCCAATGGCGGCGCGCAGCAAAACGAGTACATGGTCAATGTCGAGCTCGACAAACGGATCACCGAGCATCTCGGCGTGGCCGTGAACTACGGCTACAATGTGCTCACGACCCAGGGGTTGAAAACCCAGGCCGGGTTCCAGAACCTGGAAGGAACCCTCAAGTACCAGGCCTATACCAATGCCGAGCACGAATTCATGGTGTCGGTCGGTGTCATCCAGGAATTCGGCGGAACCGGCAACGTGGCCGCCGGGGCCGATACCTATGGTTCGACCACGCCGACGATCTATTGGGGCAAGGGCTTCGGCGACCTGCCGATCGGCTATCTGCGTCCGCTGGCGATCACCGGCACCTTCGGCTATTCCGTCGCCAATGTCGGGTTGAAGACCACGACGACGATCGACCCGGATAGCGGCGCTGCCGTCGTGAACTACAGCAACGGCAACAACAACGTCTGGGCGGGCGGTCTTTCGCTGCAATATTCCATCCCGTACCTGACCTCGCAGGTGAAGGATTTCGGCCTGCCCGCCTGGGTCAACCGGCTGACCCCCGTGGTCGAGTTCACCTGGGAGTCCGCAGCCACGCGGCCGTCGAACATCCAGACCAGCTACCAGCTGGCGCCCGGCATCAACTATACCGCCGACACCTACGCGTTCGGCGCGGAGCTGCTGATCCCACTCAACGCCGCCGCCGGTACTTCCATCGGCTTCATCGCCCAGTTCCATCTCTATTTCGACGACCTCTTCCCCAACAGCCTTGGCAAACCCCTGGTGCAGTGGTGAGCGCGGTGGTGCTGTCCCGTCGCCGGTTCGCCCTGGGGGTGGCCGTTGCGCTGGCGGGCCTGGGTCTGATGGACATGCGTCCGGCGCAGGCGCACGCCTTTCTGGTCGGTGCGGAGCCGCGGGTCGGTGCGTCGATCCATGCGGCGCCCGATCAGCTGTCGCTGGTCTTCAGTGAAGCGGTGGAACCCGCCTTCAGCAGCATCCGCGTCACCGACGCGGCCGGCACGCGCGTCGATCGCGACGATCTGCACCGCGACCCCAATCAGGCCACGCGCCTGATCGTCGGGCTGCAGAAGCTGCCTCCGGGCACCTACCGGGTGGCGTGGAAAGTGACCTCGGTCGATACCCATAAGACCGAAGGCAACTTCACCTTCACCATACTGCCCCCTGCGCCGGGGTCGGGCGGATCCTGAGCGGGGCTTCCGCCATGGACCCGACGTACCCCGCCGCTGGTGCTGCTGCGCGCGCTGCACCTGGCCGCCTTGTGCACGGGCTTCGGCACTTTGCTCGCCGGGCGGCTGCTGATGCCGGCGAGATCGGGGCCCGGCCCGCTCGCCCGCATCGCCTGGATTGCCCTGGCGGCGGCGCTGCTGACGCTGCTGCCCTGGCTGGTGCTGGAAGCGGCCGCGATCGCCGAGGTCGACACGGCCGCGGCGCTCCCCGGCGCGCTGGCGATCGTGCTGACGCAGACCTGGTTCGGGCACGTCGTGCTCGCCCGCGCGGCCTTCCTGGCCTTCGCGCTGCTGCTATGCCGCGCCGGGCTGTCCATCCCGGCGATGGTGCTGGCCGCGCTCGCGCTGGTCTCGGAGGCCGCACTCACCCATGCGGTCAACGGCGAGGGAGCGATCTTCGCGGCCGAGATCCTGCATCTGCTCGCCGTCGGCGCCTGGCTCGGTTCGCTGCCGGCGCTGTTGCTGCTACTGCGCGGCCCGGACGCCACATTGGCGGCGCAGCGCTTCTCCGGACTGGGGATCGCCGCGGTGGTGGCGGTGGCCGGCAGCGCCCTGGCGCTCGCCTCGGCACAGCTCGGCGGGCTGGGCGGCTTGCTGGGCACCGCCTATGGCCACGTTATCCTGCTGAAGCTCGCTCTGTTCGCTTCGCTGCTGACGCTTGCGGCAATCAACCGGCTGGTTTTGACCCCCCGGCTGTCGGCGAGCGGCCTGCCGGGCAGCGGGCCGGGGATGTTGCGGGTGAGCGTCGCGGTGGAAACCGGGCTCGGCCTCTGCGTCCTCTCCGCCGCCGCCTGGCTGGCGGCCTTGCCGCCGGCGGCGCACGAACAGCCGGTCTGGCCGTTTGCATGGCGGCCATCGCTGGCGATCCTGCAGGCCGGCGCGGAAGCGCCGGGGCTGGTGCTGGAACCCGTCCTGGCCGCTATCGCGCTGGTTGCCGCCTGGGCGCTGCTGGCCGCGGCGCTGATCCGGCGGCGGCTGCGCCTGATGGCGCTGCCGGTCGTCGTGCTGGTCACGATCGCCGCCCTGCCGCATCTGACGGTGCTGCTGGTGCCGGCCTATCCGACCAGCTACTGCCGCTCCCCGACCGACGGCGCCGCTGCCTCGGTGATCGCCGGGCGGGCGCTCTACGCCACCCATTGCGTGGCCTGCCACGGCCCGGGCGGGCGGGGCGACGGTCCGCTCGCCCGCTCCTTGCCGGTGCCCCCGGCCGACCTGACGGCGGCGCATCTGCTGGAGCATGACGATGGCGAGCTGTTCTGGTGGATCAGCCATGGTATCGACGGCGAGCCCGGTCCGGACGGCGCGCCGCGCCTGGTCATGCCCGGCTTCGCCGCCACGCTGGATGAACAGGCGATCTGGGAGCTGATCGACTTCATCCGTGCCAACAACCCGAATTTCACCGCCGATACAAGCAACCGCCCATCTCGGGGAGCGCCACATGTCCACACCCACTGATCCACCGCCCGCCGGACCGCCCCGCGAGGGCAATGGCAGGTTCCTGCTCGGCATGATCGGGCTGTTCCTCGGCGTGCTGCTGCTCGGCGCCGGTGCGACGCTGTGGCTCGGCGGCTCCACCTCCATGGGGCCGGCCATCGGCGGCCCCTTCGCGCTGACCGACGCCGACGGCAAGCGCTTCACCGACAAGGACCTGCACGGGGCCTACGCGGTGGTCTATTTCGGCTACACCTTCTGCCCGGATGTCTGCCCGACCACGCTGAACCAGCTCACCGAGGCGCTGGACCAGCTCGGCCCGAAGGCCCAGCGCATCCGCCCGGTCTTCATCACCGTCGACCCCAGGCGCGATACGCCGGCGGTGATGAAGCAATACGTCGCCGCGTTTTCGCCCCGCCTGATCGGCCTGACCGGCACCGAGGCGGAGATCGCGGCGGTGGCCAAGGAATACCGCGTCTACTACGCCCCGCACCGCACCGGCGACGGTCCGGGCGACTACACGATGGACCATTCCTCCGTGCTGTACCTGCTCGGCCCGGACGGCCGGTTCATCGCCCCGCTGCGCGCCGACGCCAGCGCCGAGCAGATCGCCGCCGAACTTTCCAAGCAGCTGTAACGACCGGAGCTCCAGCCATGCCGCATCGCCTTGTCCGCCTCCTCGCCGCCGTCCTGCTGGCGGCCCCGCTGACGCTCGGCCTGGCCGCCCGCGCCGAAGACACCGCGCATGCGGGGCCGATCCGGGTCACCGACGCCTTCGCCCGTGCCGCCCCCGCGGGCGGGGTGGGCGGGCTGTTCCTGACCATCGTCAACACCGGCCCGGCGGACCGGTTGACCGGCGTCGCCTCCGCCGCTTCCGGCAAGGCCGAACTGCATGAAAGCATCGACGACAACGGCGTGATGAAGATGCGCCCGGTCGCCGGCATCGACATTCCCGCCGGCGGCACCGTGAAGCTGGCGCCGGGCGGCTACCACATCATGCTGATGGGCCTGAAGCAGGCGCTGACCGCCGGCGCCAGCCTGCCGGTGACGCTGCGCTTCGAGAAGGCCGGCACGGTGGAGGTCGCCGCCAGCGTGGTCAGGCCCGGCGCCGGCGCGCCAGCTGCCCGCGGCATGGATCACGGCATGGCAAACATGCCGGGAACGGCACCGGCGAAATAGGCGCTCAGCGCCGCTGTGCCGCCAGCGCTGCGACGATCATCGCCACTCCCTGGCCGTGCCAGCGCTGGACCGCCTTGTGGTCGGCGCCGATGCTGGCCGCCAGCCGCCGCCAGGTGAACAAATGCCGCCCGGTCAGCGGACTGACCAGGGCGCGCGCGCCGACGATCCGCCGCAGCACGTAGCGGTCCTGCGGGATCAGCGGGATCCAAGCCAGCGCCTGTTCCATCTCGTCGATCTTGCGCGCCGAGGGCACCGGCGGGCGCAGGCGCGCTTCGCCGGCGCCGTAGGCCTCCATGGCATTGCGCACGATATCCAGCGACGAGGTGCGCAGCCGGGTGGAAAATCCGCTCTGCGGCAGCGCCAGCAGGGTCGCCCCGGCCGCTTCCAGCCGGGCGACGATATAGCGTTCGTCTGGGCGTTCGTCCGGGCGTTCGTCCGGCAGGTCGCCGCCGTGCAATCGGGAAAAATCGGCGGGAATCGGATGCATGCTGCTTCCTTCAAATGTCTCGCAAATGTCTCGGGGGGGACGGGCAGGCGCTGCGGCTCAGCGGACGAAGCAGGGCAGGGGATAGGGCGTGCCCTCCAGCAGCGTGCCGTCGGTGATCGCCGACCAGCTGCGCGGGTGCCCGGCCGGCAGCGGGTCCCGATTCGGGTCCTCCGGCGCTGGCCTGAACTCCGGCGGCGGGCGGGGCGCGCCGATGCGCCGGCCACGCTCGATCACGGTGTAGCGAGAGACCCCCAGTACGGCGGCGATCGCATCCCAGGTGGCCCCCTCGATGCGCATGCGGCGGATGGTCAGGTCCTGGGCCGCGGTCCATTGGAGCTTCTTCGCCATGGCTGCCTCCGTTCGAACAAAACAGGAACGAACGGAAGTTAGTCCGATTGACGTGAATGAGTCAATATTAATAACGTGAAAGACGGTATGACTAACATCGCCACGCCGGGCCTGGCGCCATTCGCGCAATCGGCACTAGCCGGACAGGGCGCTGCCGGGCTACGGGGACGGAATCTTGGAGCCGGCGCCTGGCCGGCTTGCATAGGAGGCTGGTTTGAACGAGACCGATATCGCACGCGTGCAGGCCTATCTGCGCGCCACGCTGGGCAATGACCGCATCCACATCGATGTGCCCAAACGCAAGGGCGGCAGTGTGGAAGTGCGCGTGGGCGACGAGTTCATCGGCACCGTCCATCGCGACGACGAGGATGGGGAGGTGTCGTTCTCGCTGACGATCTCCATCCTCGACGAAGACCTGCCCAACGTCGCTCTGCCGCGCGCCCGCGGCCGCTAGGCCGCCCGCTCCCAAGCGTCCCTGGCGCGTCCCTGGCGCGTCCCTGGCGCTGACGCCCGGGGACGGGGCGGAGTTGGCCGACCCTTTCCACATGGGCGGACGATGCAGCGCCGGCAGGGCGCGGCTGCCATCCGATTTTGCTGGAAATGTCAGTTCAAATAACGTAAGCTGGCGGCATGATCAAATCCCACCTACCGGATCCAGACCCGCCCCGGACAGTGCCGGCCAGCCCCCGCCAAGCTCGACTCCGGCCAGGCTGATGCGCCTGCCGATACCGGCCGGGGGGAGCCCACCCCGGCGGAGATCGGCACGCGCATACGCGCCGCCCGCACGGCGCGTGGCTGGACGCAGGATCAGCTTGCCGCCGCCGTCGGCGTGTCGCGCAGCGCCGTGGCGCAGTGGGAGACCGGGCGCGCCGGGCAGATCACCGGCAACCTCACCCGCATCGCCGCCGTGCTGGAGACGCATGTCGAACAGCTGATGTTCGGCATCGACATGCACACCCCCACACGCCCCGCCACCGGCGACGAGCTGGCGATCTTGCGGCTGTACCGCGCCTGCTCGCCGGAAGACCGCCAGATCCTGCTGCGCACGGCCAGGCGTCTCGCCCGCCCCTAGGCGCCGCTCCCGGATCCGGTCCAGGCCCTTCCAACCTCGCTGAATCGTGCTAAAGCCGCGCCCATGCGCCACTTCCTGGACTTTGAAAAACCCATCGCCGAGCTCGAGGGCAAGATCGAAGAGCTCCGGCGGATGTCCGAGCCTGACGGCATCAACATCACCGAAGAAGTCGGCAAGCTCACCGAAAAGGCCGACAAGCAGCTGCGCGCCACCTACGCCAAGCTCACGCCCTGGCAGAAGGCGCAGGTCGCGCGCCACCCGGACCGGCCAAAGGCGCTCGACTACATCGCCGCGCTGATCACCGATTTCACCCCGCTGGCCGGCGACCGCGCCTTCGCCGACGATGCCGCCGTGGTCGGCGGCCTCGGCCGTTTCCGCGGCCGTTCCGTCGTCGTGCTCGGCACCGAGAAGGGCAACGACACCGAGACCCGCGTGGCGCGCAATTTCGGCATGGCGAGGCCCGAAGGCTACCGCAAGGCGCGCCGGCTGATGGAACTCGCCGGCCGCTTCGGCCTGCCGATCCTCACCTTCGTCGACACCGCCGGCGCCTTCCCCGGCATCGACGCCGAGGCGCGCGGCCAGGCGGAGGCCATCGCGCGCTCGATCGAGGCCTGCCTCGAAGCCCCGGTGCCGCTGATCGCCACCATCATCGGTGAGGGCGGATCGGGGGGCGCCATCGCGCTCGCCGCCGGGGATAGGGTGCTGATGCTGGAACACGCGATCTATTCGGTGATCTCGCCGGAGGGCTGCGCCTCCATCCTCTGGCGCGACGCCGCCCAGGCGGCCACCGCCGCGGAGGCGCTGCGCCTGACCGCGGACGATCTGCTGCGCCTGAAGCTGATCGACACGCTGATCCCCGAACCGCTCGGCGGCGCCCATCGCGACCCCGCCGCCACCATCGCCGCCGTGGCCGACACCGTGGCCGCGTCGCTGCCCCCGCTGCTCGGCCTGGACGCCGCGGCGCTGCGGCGCCGGCGGCGGGAGAAATACCTGGAAATGGGCCGCGAAGGCCCGGTCTAGGGCGCGGGCTAGGGGCCAGGACCGGAACCGGCGGTGCGCGGCCTGTCGCTGCTGCTGGGCACCGCCGGCGCCGTCGCCGGCTTCCTGGCCTGGCGGCTGCTGGCCGCGTTGATCCCGACCGATCCCGCCGCCGCCAGCATGTCCGTCCGCCTGGGCCTGGCGGCGGCGTCCCTGCTTGCCGCCGCGGCGGTGCTGGCGGCGATGGTCGCGGCGCAGATGGCCGCGCGCTTCTGGCAAGGCAGCTTCGACCCGACCGCCGGCAAGGATGGGCCGTTCCTGCGGGTGAACCAGCGGGTGATCAGCAACAGCGTCGAGCAGATGGCGATCCTGACCCCCGCCATCCTGGCGCTCGCCGCCGGCGTGCCGGCGCCGCGCATGGCGGAAGTGCTCGCTTTGGCGCCGGTCTTCGCCCTGGCCCGGCTGGCGTTCTGGGCCGGCTACCTGGCCGCGCCGCTGCTGCGCGCGCCCGGCATGGCCGCGAGCTTCGGCGCCAGCCTTACCGCTCTTGGCTGGGCTGTCGCGGTCTGGTTGTTCTAGCCAGGGAGGCTGTCGCTATAGGCTGCCTCGAATCCGGATTGGGCTTGACGTCCGCCGGATGGGCGGACGTAAGCACAATGATCCATCAGACAGGGAGCATCGATCACACGGGGACAATGTCCCCGGCAGCGACCCCTAATGCCCGGCGTTCGCCGCCGAGAAATCCGGCGCCGGCAGGCCCGACGCCTCAAGCTGCGCCACCAGCGCCATCTTCAGCCGCTCCAGCCCCGCCTCGCTGCTCGCCTCGCAGCGCGCCACCAGCACCGCCTGGGTGTTGGACGCGCGCAGCAGCCACCAGCCATCCGGCGTCTTCACCCGCACGCCGTCGATGGCGGCGACATCGGCGCCGTCCTTCTGCAGCCGCGCCGCAACCTCCTCGATCACGCCGAACTTGCGCCGGTCGTCGCAGTTGAAACGCAGCTCCGGCGTGTTGATCACATGCGGCATCGCCTCATGCACCACCGACAGCTTCGTGCCCATCCGCCCGACGATGCCGAGCAGCCGCACGCCGGCGTACAGCGCGTCATCGAAGCCGTACCAATGCTCGTCGTTGAAGAAGATATGGCCCGACATCTCGCCGGCCAGCGGCGAACCCGTCTCCTTCATCTTCGCCTTGATCAGCGAATGCCCGGTCTTCCACATCAGCGGCTTGCCGCCGGCGCGGGCGATCTCGTCGAACAGCACCTGGCTGGCCTTCACATCGGCGATGATGGTGGCGCCGGGATGGCGCGCCAGCATGTCGCGGCCGAGCACCACCAGAAGCTGATCGCCGTACAGGATCTGGCCCTTGTCGTCGACCACGCCGATGCGGTCGGCATCGCCGTCGAACGCGATGCCGAGATCGGCGCCCTCGGCGGCCACGGCGTCGATCAGCTGCACTAGGTTGGCCGGCACGGTCGGGTCCGGGTGATGGGCGGGGAAATTGCCGTCGACGATGCCGTTCAGCACCGTGTGGTGCCCGGGCAACTGGCGCACCAGGCGCTGCAGCACCTCGCCGGCGGCGCCGTTGCCGTTGTCCCAGACCACCTTCAGCTCGCGCTCGCCGCCATCGTAATCCCCGGCCAGGCGGGCGGCGTAGTCGGCGGCGATATCGATCGACAGATCGTTGCCGGCGGCCTCGGGCACCACATCGCCGCTGGCCGCCATCTCGCCGATGCGCCGGATCTGCGCGCCGAAGAACGGCTTGCCGCCCAGCATCATCTTGAAGCCGTTGTAGTTCGGCGGATTATGGCTGCCCGTGACCATGATGCCGCCGGCGGCGCGCAGCCGCGTCGCCGCGTAATACAGCATCGGCGTCGGCCCGCGGCCGATGCGGATCACGTCCAGGCCGCTTGCCTTCAGCCCGTCCACCAGCGCCGCTTCCAGCGCCGGGCTGGACAGCCGCCCGTCATAGCCGACCACCACATTCCGCCCGCCCTCCAGTACCATGATCGAGCCGAAGCAGCGGCCGATGGCGAAGGCGTCCGCGGCACTCAGGGTCTGCCCAATGATGCCGCGAATGTCGTACTCGCGCAGCGAGGTGGCGTCGAAATCATGCTTGAACGGCATCGGGGGCTCTTTCGGGCTCATGCGTCGGTGTAGGTCTTCAGGAACTGGCGCACCGCGTCCGCCATTTCCGGCCGCTTCAGCGCGAAGGCGATCTGCGCCTCCAGGAAGCCGATCTTGTCGCCGCAGTCGAACCGCTTGCCCTCGTAGCGCAGCCCGTGGAACGGCTGGTGGCCGATCAGCTTCGCCATGCCGTCGGTCAGCTGCACCTCGTTGCCCGCGCCCCGCTCCATGCGGGCGAGATGGCCGATCACCTCGGGCATCAGCACATAGCGCCCGATGATGGACAGGTTCGACGGCGCGTCCTTCGGCGCCGGCTTCTCCACCAGGCCCTTCACCTCCACCAGCCTGCCGTCGTCCTGCCCGATATCGAGGATGCCGTAGCGGTTGGTCTGCTCGCGCGGCACCTCCGTCACGGCCACCACGTTGCCTCCGGTCTGGCGATAGGCATCGGCGAGCTGGCCGAGGCAGGACCGTTCCGAGAGCACGAGATCGTCGGGCAGCAGGATCGCGAACGGGTCGTCGCCGATGAAGGCGCGCGCGCACCAGATGGCATGGCCAAGCCCGAGCGGCACCTGCTGGCGCACCGCGACCATGGAGCCCGGCTCGACGCGCGTCGGCTCCAGCACCGCCAGCGCCTCCTTGCGGTTGCGCTCGCGCAGCGTGGCCTCCAGCTCATAGGCGACGTCGAAATGTTCCACCAGCGCGGTCTTGCCGCGGCCGGTGACCATGCAGAACTGCTCGATCCCGGCCGCGCGGGCTTCCTCGACGGCGTATTGGATCAGCGGCTTGTCGACCACCGGCAGCATTTCCTTGGCCATGGCCTTGGTGGCGGGCAGGAAGCGGGTGCCGAGGCCGGCGACGGGAAACACCGCTTTGCGCAAGGGCTTGGTCGAGACATGACTCACGCTGGGATTTTCCTTCAGGTTCAGGCGGGATCGAGTTCCCACACTGCAATAGGCGCCGGGGCAGAAATGTGGCGGTGGCCGTTCCCATCGCCCGTCCCTATGCTCCCCCTCCTACCCGCCCGATACCCCGGCGATCAAGCAGGGTCGGGCGACGATCTGCCTCTGCCTGTGGCGGCGGACCATTAACGTTTTGCTACGAATTTATATCCAGTCTCGGTTCCTGGGAGCGGCCTGAATATTGCGCCGCGCCTGACCCGCTGTCCTGCCAGGAGCCTCGCATGCACGCCCTTCTCCGACCGAGCCGGATGCCGCTTCCCCGGATGCCGATGCCATGGATGCCGATACCATGGATGCTGGCCCCATGGATATTGGCCCCATGGATATTGGCCGCATGGCTATCGTTTGCCTGCCCGGCATGGGCGGACGGGCCTGGCGCGGCTCCGGACGACGCCGTGTTGCCGCCGAGCCGGAATTTGCCCCAGCCCGGGAGCCTGATTCTCACCACCGCCGCCACTTTCGGCGTCCTGCTGGCCCGACGCCCGCGGCGTGTGGCCCGGCAGTTCCCTCCCACCCAGGCGTGTGGCAGGATAGTGAAACATCTTGTTTCGCTGGACGAGCGGCCGGTCACATAGTACCGTCCGGCGTCAGGAAGAACGCCCAGCCCGAACCTCCACACGAATTGTTGAGGTGCCAGGACGTCCAAGTGGAGGTGCCGATGCGAAAAGTGCCGCCATTCAGCCGAGGTTCGTCCTGCCTGGCTGGGTTCGGAGCCCTGGCCTTCGCGCTGCTGTTGGCCGCATGGCTCTGCCTGATCGTGCCTGCCCTGGCGGCCTCGCCCGCAGCTCCCGCTTCCCCATCCGGGCCGTCCCCATCCGGGCCGCCCTCATCCGGGCCTCTGGGCGCCGCCTCGCCGGAGCTCAGCCCGGCGCACGAGCCCATGCGGTTGAGCGGCGTCGGCCTGCAACTGCTCGACCCCAAGGCCCTCGCCGGCGATACCGAGGACGGTTTCCTGGAGGATTTCCGGCGCTGGGCCGAGATATTCCTCGGCGAGTACCAGACCTTCCTGCCGCTGATCGCCATGTTCGCCGCGATCGGCGCGATGGCGCTGGCCTACAGCATCCGGCGGCATTTGCGGATGGCAAGGCCCAGCCCGCAGGCACAGATGGTCCGCCGGCTGCGCAACGCCAACACCACATCGATGCCGCGCGGACCGGACCGCTCCCGCATCAAGCCCGCCCCGCTCCCTCCGACCTCGCGGCGATAACCGCGGGCCCGACATCGTACGGGGTTTCCAAAGGGCTCCGCCTTTTGGCGGGGATCAAGGGGGCGGCCCCCCTTGCCTTGCCTGAAGAAATCCAATCCCCAACGCCGCCGTCAAACGAGCCCACCGGCAGCTGGGGCTGGCCGCGCGCGCTGGTTGTACATGATCCTCTGCCGGCGCTCGCGTTCTTCCGGCGACAGCGTGGCGGGGTCCTCGGCCAGTCCGGCGCCGACGGCCAGCCCACGCTGCACGGCGGGGCGGGCACCGAGTTCATCGAACCAGCGCTTGAAGTATTTGAACTCGCCGATGTCCTGGCCCTGCGCCTGCCAGTTCACGCACCAGGGATAGCAGATCATGTCGGCGATCGTGTATTCGTCCCCGGCCAGGTAGCGATGGTCATACAGCCGGTTGTTCAGCACGCCGTAGAGCCGGTTGGCCTCGTCGGTGAAGCGGCGCACGGCGTAGGACTGGTCGCCGCGGGTATCGCCAAGCCGGCGGAAATGGCCGCATTCGCCCAGCTTCGGCCCCTGGTTCGCCATCTGCCAGATCAGCCACTCTGTCACCTGGTATTTGCGGCGCAGATCCTGCGGATAGAATTTTCCCGCCTTTTCGGCGATGTAGAGCATGATCGCGCCGGACTCGAAGATGCTGAACGGGCCGCCGCCATCGGCGGGCGCGGTATCCACCAGCACCGGCATGCGGTGATTGGGGTTCATCCTCAGGAAGGCATCGCTGAACTGATCGCCCCGGCCGATATTGACCGGCACGATATGGTATTCCAGGCCGCATTCCTCCAGCAGGATGGTCACCTTCTTGCCGTTCGGCGTCGGCCAGTAATGCAGGTCGAGCATGTCGTTTCCCCTCTGTCGGTTCGATTGGAGGTCGGATCGTGTCAGCTGCGCAAGAGTGCCGCCAGGATGCGCTCGCGCGACAGCGGCATGTCGCGGATGCGGGTGCCGAGTGCATGCGCGACCGCATTGCCGATTGCCGCCGCGGTCGGACCGAAGCTGCATTCGCCCATGCCGAGCGAGGGCTGGTCCGGCGCATGGACCAGCTCCACCGTCACTTCCGGCACCTCGGAAAAGCGCAGGATCGGGTAGCTGTCCCAGTCCAGCGTGCCGATCCCGTCCGGGCCGAGCCGCACCTGTTCCTTCAGCACCATGCTGGCGGCATGCAGGATGCCGCCCTCCACCTGGTTGCGCGCGCCATCGGGGTTGATGACCAGCCCGGCATCGGCGACGCACCAGGCGTGGCGCAGCCGCACTTCCTGATCCACGTCGAGCTCGACCACCACGGCGGCATAGGTGGCGCGGTTCTTGTAGCGGGAAAAGCCGATGCCCCGCCCGCGCCCGGTGCCGGCGGGCCCGAGCGCGGTCCAGCCGGACAGCCGGGCCACGGCTTCGATCACCCGCCGCGCCCGCGGCTCCGACAGGATCGACAGCCGGTACTCCACAGGATCCTGTCCGGCCCGTTCGGCCAGCTCGTCGATCATGCATTCCATCGCGAAGACGTTCGGCAGCGCGCCCAGCCCGCGCAGTGAGGAGGTGCGCACCGGACAATCCGTCACCAGGTGATGCAGCACCCGCTTGGCGGGAATGTCGTACAGCGGCACCGCATTGCGCGTCCCGCCGCCGCCGGCGGTCTCCGGCGGATCGTTGGGGCGGCTTTCGCGCCTGGGTCCCGGCAGGGCGTCGGTGGCCAGCATGATGCCACCGAAAGTCGTACGCCCGACATGCGGCCCGGCCCAGATCTCCGCCATCCAGTCCGCCGGCTTGCCGTCCGGGTCCAATGCCACGCGCAGCCGCACCGACTGCGCGGTGCTGAACGGCTCATAGGCGAATTCCTCCTCGCGCCGCCATTGCACGCGGATGCAATGGCCGGGGATCTCGCGGGCGATCAGCGCCGCGTCCAGCGCGGCGTCGTCGGCGCCGTTATGGCCGTAGCAGCCGGCGCCATGCGCGTGGCGCACGGTGATATCCGCCTTGTTCAGCCCCATCACATCGGCCAGCGCCGCGCGCAGCGGATAGACGCCCTGGGTGTGGCTCCAGACGCTCAGATGGCCGTCGCGATATTCCGCCAGGCCGCAAGACGGCGCGATGGCGGCATGCGCGACATAGGGACGGGAATAGGTCGCCTCGATAACGACCGGCGCCTCCGGCAGCGTCGGCGGCTCCCCGACGATGCGTTCGATCGCTCCCGCGCGCCCGACCAGCCAGCCGGCCTCGCCCTGTTCGGCGGTGAAGCTGCGCGCGTTCTCCCAGCTCGCATGTGCCGGCGCGGCCGCTGCAGCACGCTGCACAGCGGTCTCGTCGGCGCCGACGAAGGCTACGAAATCGCCGATGCGGAGGATGCGGTAATCGCCCCGCGCCGCCCGGCGCAGCCCCGCCTCGTCCAGCGCCGCCAGGCTCGCGAAGCGGCCAGGCTGGCGCAGGATGCGGGCGTGCAGCAGATCCGGCCGGATGATGTCGTGGATGAACCCGGCCCCGGTCAGTTTGGCCGGCAGGTCGATCCGCGGCGCGCTTTGCCCGACGATGCGGTAGGCGGTGTGCGGCTTCGGCGTCGCATTTCCCTCCGCCTCATGCGCGAGGTCCTCTTCGCTGGCGAAATTCCAGTAGTCGAACCCGGTCGGCGCATCCCCACGCAGGAACTCCCCGTCCTCGATGGTCAGATCCGCGGGGCTGCAATTGAGCCGGCGCGCCAGCCGCTCCAGCACCCGCGCCCGCACCTCCGCCATGACCAGCCGGACCGAGGCGCCGGACATCTCGATCGACTGGCTCGAAGATGTCGACCCCTCGTCCGGCGCCGCATCCGTATCGCCGGCCAGGATGGCGATGCGCCCGAGCCCGACATCCAACTCCTCGGCCGCGATCTGGCTCAGCGCGGTCAGCACGCCCTGGCCGATCTCCACCTTGCCGACGGAAAGCTGCACCCGCCGGTCCGTATCGAACCGCACCCACCGGTCCAGTCGGCGATTATTGACGACGCTGAGCGGCAGGGGTGTGTTCATGCCGCCGCTCCCTTCGCTGCAGGGCCAGCCAGCATCTGCGCCGCCCGCGCGACGGCACGCAGGATCCGGTGATGCGTGCCGCAGCGGCAGAGATGCCTGTCCAGCGCGGCAACGATGTCGTCCCGGCTCGGCGCGGGATTGCGGTCCAGTAGCGCCTTGGCGCTGACCAGGATGCCCGACAGGCAGTAGCCGCACTGTCCTGCCTGCTCCTCCAGGAACGCCTGCACCAGCGCGTGGTCACGCAGGCTCTCCACCGTGACGACCCGCCGCCCCGCGACGCTGCCGATTTCGCGCGAGCAGGCGTGGACCGGCTCCCCGTCCAGCAGCACCATGCAGGTCCCGCACTGCTCCAGCCCGCAGCCGTAGCGCGAGCCCTTCAGGTCCAGCTCGTTGCGCAGAACGTCCAGCAGCGGCACATCTGCCGCGGCCGAAACCTGCACCGCGCGGCCGTTCACTTCGAATGCGATCATGCCATCCCCCCGGGTACGCACGCCATCCGGAACAGCTTACCGCTTCGCCACGCGGGCGCCAGCCGGCCAGGGGATCGCCGACCACAGCATCCCCTCTCCCCCGCTTGGGGGAGAGGGCAGGGTGAGGGGGAGCCGGCCACGTGATCGGGCTCCTGATCGCGAAGGTCAGGCCATCCAGCGCACCACCCTGCCGACCTTGGACCCTGCAGCGCGGGCCGGGGACGAAGGCGTTCAGCGGATCGGCCGGCGCATCGTCCGTCAGCCGGGGTCCATCAGTCGGGGTCCATCAGCCAGGCGCCTCGATCAGGCTCACATGCGCCGCGACGATCCGCCAGCCCTGCGCCATCCGCACCCAGGACTGCATCTGCCGGCCGATCCTGCCCGGCGCCGAAGCGCGCTCGAACAACGTGGACGCGATGGCGAAATCGCGCCCATAGGTGCTGATCACCGTGCGCGACAGATGCCTCGCCAACCCGGCCGGCGAACGCGCGGCGCGAAACGCCCGGATCTCCTCCGCGCCGTACAGGTTCTCGTTGATGCCGTAGCGGATCGTCTGCGGCAGGTCCGAGAGCATCGCCGTCAGCGCCTCCACGTCGTTGTCCATCAGCGCCGTTTCATACGCGGCGAAACAGGCCGCCACCTCGGCAACGATCTCAGGCAGGTCGATCTGCATCATGCCTCCGCCATCACGTCCGCCGGGCGCGGCGCGCGCGCGACGCCGGCCGCCTCCAGAGCATAGGCGACGCGCAGCGCAATGTCCTCCCGCCAGGGCGCGGTGACGATCTGCACCCCGACCGGCAGCCCGCCATGCAGCGGCACCGGCACCGCCGCGACGGGCAGGCCGATGAATGAGATCGGCTGGGTATAGATGCCGAGATTGGGCCGCACCGGCAATTCCACGCCGTCCAGCACGAAGGTCTTCTGCCCGATCAGCGGCGCCGCGCAGGGCGTGGCCGGCGCCAGGATCACGTCAACCTCGTTGAACAGGCGCAGCATCGCGTCGCGGAACCAGCGGCGGAATTTCTGCGCCCGGGCGACGTACGGGGCGGGGATCATGGCGCCGGCGATCAGCCGATCGCGCACATCAGGATCGAAATCCTGCGGCCGCTCGCGCAGCCGCTGCAGATGCAGCGCCGCACCCTCCGTCGTGGTGATGACATAGGCGGCCGCCCGCGCCCGCGCCGCCTCGGGCAATTCGATTTCGGTTGCAACCGACAGCGCCTCGGCCACCTTGTCCACGGCCTGGATCGCCTCGGGGAAGGCGCCCTGGCGGAAATACCCGCCGGCACACGCGACGCGCAGCCCGCCGATGCCGGAGACCAGCTTGCCGAGCACCGGCTCGTTCCTGCGCATGACGCAGCCGGGGTCCCCCGCGTCGTGACCCTGCATCGCATCATAGGCCAACGCCAGGTCACGCACCGACCGGGCGAACGGACCCAGATGATCGAGGCTGGCGACGAACGGGAAGCTGCCGGTGCGCGGCAGCCGGCCATAGGTCGGCTTCAGACCGAAGATGCCGCACAGCGAGGACGGCACGCGGATCGAGCCATTGGTGTCCGACCCCAGCGCCAGCGGCACCAGCCCGCCCGCGACCGCCGCGCCGGAGCCGCCGGAGGATCCGCCGGTCATGCGCCGGCGGTCATGCGGATTGCGCGATGGCCCGTCATGCAAATTCTCGCCGGTGAAGTCATAGGCGTATTCGCCCATGTTCAGCGCCCCCACCAGAATCGCGCCGGCCGCTTCCAGCCGCGCCACCAGCACGCCATCGGCCGGGGCCGGCGGGTGATCGCGGTTGATGCGGCTGCCGCACAGGGTGGGCAGCCCCTCGATGCCGATCAGGTTCTTCACCGCGAACGGCACGCCCGCCAACCGGCCGACGCGCTGGCCCGCCGCGCGCATCGCGTCCACCGCCACCGCACGCGCCATCGCCCGGTCCGCGGTCACCGCGGTGAAGGCGTTCAATCCCGGATTGGCCTGGCGGATGCGTTCCAGCGCGGCGGCGGTGATGTCCACCGCCCGCGCCTTGCCCGCGTTCACCGCCGCGGCGATACCGCCGGCGTCGCGCCAATCGGCATCGTCCCAATGCCGGGCGTGGCGATCCCGATGCTGCTCGTCCATGTTCCCCGCCCTGTCGGCCTGCATGTCATCAGGCAACGAAAACCGGCGCCGCTTCCGCCTCGTCCGGCAGGGCGAACGCCTCTACCAGGCTGCGCCATGCGCAGCGACAATTCCAGATGGAACCGTATCGCCTGGCGCCAGGACGGATCGATGCCGATGCCGAGCAGCGCGGAGGCCGAGCCGATATAGGCATCCAGGTCGGTGATCGGCCCCGCCTCCGTCCCGGTCATTGCAGGTCCACCAGGGTCAGGTCGTTGAACCAGGACTGCGCCGGGACGAAGCCGGTGACGCGCTTGCTCATCGCCCGTGGATTGAGGTCGTGCACGATGTAGAGCCAGGGCGGATTGTCCACCAGCCGTTCATGCGCGGCCCGCGTGGCGGCCAGGATCTTCGCCGGGTCGGTGGCGGTCTCGAGCTCGGCCAGCGCCGTGTCGAACTTGTCGTCCTTGTAGTGCGGGAAGTTGAACCCGTTCGGGGCGAAATTGGCGGAGGAGAAGTACCGCGCCATCACCCCGGCATCGGAAGACGGGGAGCTGACATTCAGCGCATTCGTGCCGTGCAGCCCGGCATGGTCGGGCGGCAGCCGCGCCGCGGTCAGCAGCGTGCCCCATTCCACCACGTCGAAGGTGACGTCCACGCTGCAGGCTTCCTTCAGGTTCTGCTGCAGGAACTCGTTCATCGGCAGCGGCAGCATCTGCCCGGAACCGGAGGTGGAGATCATCACCTTCAGCGTGAGCGGTTTAGCCGGCGTGTAGCCGGCCTCCGCCAGCAACGCCTTGCCCTTGGCTGGGTCGAGTTTGTAATGATTGGCCGGCGAGCCGAAATTCGGATCGCTCGGCTTCAGCCAGCCGACGGAGGGCTCGGCGGTGCCGCTCAGCAGGGAAACCAGCCCTTCGCGGTCCACGCAATAGTTCAGTCCCTGGCGTACCCGCACATCCGCGACCGGGCTCTCGGTGCCGGCCATGTTGAAGATCCACGGCCAGTCATGCGGATAGGAATTGGTCGACACCACGAAGCCCGCCTGCTTCAGCGAGTTGATCCCGTCGGGCGGCGGCACCTCGATCCAGTCCACCTGGCCCGAACGCAAGGCCGCCATGCGGGTATTCGCCTCCGGCATTGGCAGCAGCAGCACCTTGTCCACCTTCGCCTTGCGCGCGGGGTCCCAGTAATTGTCGTAGCGCGAGAGCTCCACCGACTGGCGCGGCACGAACTGGCTGATCCTGAACGGTCCGGTGCCGGCTGCCGGCAGCGTCGCGACCTTGCCCCAGTCATGCCCCGCCTTCTCCCAGGAAGCCGGCGAGGTGAACAGCAGATAGACCGCCATGTACGGATAATACGACGCCGGCCGCGACGTGGTGATCGCCACCGTGTGGTCGTCGATCTTGCGGTAGGACGCGGTCAGCGGCGCGCGGGCGCGGCTGATGCCCGACCCTGCCGCCTCGAATTGCGGGCTGTCGGTCTTGAAGTAGCGGTCCAGGTTCCAGATCACCGCATCCGCATTGAACGGCGTGCCGTCATGGAACGTCACGCCCGAACGCAGATGGAAGATCCAGGTCTTCGGGTCCGTCTTGTCCTGCTCCCAGCTCTCCGCCAGGCCGGGCCGCAGCCCGGCCAGCTTGTCGGCACGGCTCAGGTCCCACGCTGTCAGGCCCTCGAAGATCGGGTAGCCAAGGAAGCGCATGCCCTCGAAGCCGTTATTGGGCATGCCCGTCGTGGTCGGCACGTCGGACGCGGTCATGGCGATGCGCAGGATCTTCTCCGCCGCCTGGGCTGTCGCGACGGGCGCGGCGAGCAGGCTCGCCACGACGGTCGCTGTTGAAACGATACGTTTCAGGGTCATGGTCTCTCCGATCTTCGCAGGAAGGTCATGGCGTCAGCTCCGCACGTCCATCGCCGCGCGCAGCCCGTCGCTGACCAGGTTGAAACAGATGCTGGTGACGAAGATGCAGATGCCCGGCAGCACCGCGATCATCGGCTGGGTGTAGATCGCCGTGCGCAGCGCGTTCAGCATCAGCCCCCACTCCGCCTCCGGCGGCCTCGTGCCGAGCCCGAGGAAGGACAGGCCGGACGCCAGGATCATCGACACGCTGATCAGTCCGGTGGCGTAGACGAAAACCGGCCCAAGCACGTTGGGCAGCACATGCACCCGCACGATGGTGGTGGCGCGCGCGCCGGACGCGCGCGCGGACTCGACATAATCGAGGTTGCGCACGCCGGTCGTCACGCTTTCGGCGATGCGGATGATCGGCGGGATGAACACCAGGGTCAGCGACAGGATGGCGTTGAATATCCCCGCCCCCAGCGCGCCCGAGATCGCCACCGCCAGCAGCACGGAGGGAAAGGCGTAGAACACGTCGGTGGCGCGCATGATCAGCATGTTCACCCCGCCGCCGGCGAAGCCCGCGATCACGCCCAGCGTGCCGCCGACGGCAAAGGCGATGACGACCGGGGTGATGCCGAGGAACCAGGAAACCCGCCCGCCATACAGCAGCCGCGTCAGCATATCGCGGCCAAGCTCGTCGGTGCCGAGCGGGTAGCCGGGAAACCCTATCGGCTTCAGCCGCCGCAGCATGCTGCCCTGATACGGATCATGCGGCGCCAGCCAGGGCGCCAGCACGATCACCAGCAGGAGCAGCAGCAACAGCCCGGCGCATACCAGCGTCACCCGGTCGCGCGACAGCCGCTTGCGCACGCCGTGCCAGTAGCCGGGGCTGGACTGCACCCGCACGGAGGCAGCGGCAATCTTGGTGGCGACCGCCTCGCTCATCGGTTCGTGCTCATGTCCGGCGTATCCGTGGATCGATGGCGGTCTGCAGCAGATCGACGCAGAGATTGAGCGCCACGAAGAACAGCGACAGCACCAGGATCGTCGCCTGCAGCACGGGAATGTCGCGCTGGAAGATCGCGTTGTTCAGCAGCATCCCGGTGCCGGGCCAGCTGAACACCGTTTCCACCAGGATCGACCCGCCCATGAGATAGCCGAGCTGCAGCCCCATCACCGCCAGCGCATTCGGCGCCGCGTTCTTCAGCACATGCAGGAAGATGCCGAAGCGCCGCAGCCCCTTGCCGCGCAGCGTGGTGATGAAATCCTGCGACAGGATATCGCCGACGATGCCGCGCACGGTCCGCGTCACGATGCCCATCGGGATCACGCTCAGCGTGATCGCGGGCAGCAGCATATGGCGCAGATGCAACCAATCCAGCCCCAGATTGGCGGCCCCGTTCGGCGCCGAGCCCATGGCCGGCAGCAGGTTCAGCATCACGCTGAACACGATCACCAGCACCATGCCCAGCCAGTAATGCGGCACCGACACGCCCGCCACCGCCACGCCCACCGCCGAGCGATCCACCCAGGTGCCGGCGAAGGCGGCTGCCAGGCCGCCGAGCACGCAGCCGAGGGTGAAGCCGATCAGCGCCGCGGCCGCGGCCAGTGCGGCGGTGTTCTGCAACGCCACCGCCAGATCCGGCCAGATGGCACGCCCGGTGGCCAGCGACTTGCCGAGATCGCCGGTGACGACACGCCCCAGCCAGATCGCGAACTGTACCGGCAGCGGCCGGTCCAGCCCATAGATCTGCCGCACCTGCGCCATCACGTCCGGCGGCGCATCCGGCGGCAGGATCGCGTTGATCGGATCGCCGGGCGCGATATGCACCAGCAGGAAGCAGACCAGGCTGACCGACAGCGCGATCGGCACGACATAGAGCACACGTCTGAGCAGGTACAGGAGCAAGCGGGCGTTCCCTAAAAACCCTGCCGGGGGGGCGGCGCGGGATGGCGTGCCTCGGTATCAGCAATCGCCATGCCAACCGGCGCGGCCGCATTGGGCACCAGGATGCAGCGGGCACGATGGTCCGGCGCGGTCCCGCGCAGTTCCGGCACCGCGGACAGGCAGGCGGCCTCCGCCAGATCGCAGCGCGGCGCGAAGGCACAGCCGGCGGGCAATTGCTCCAGATCGGGCGGCGCGCCGCGGATCGTCGTCAGCCGCGTGCCGCGCAGCCCGGCATGCACGGTCGCGCCCAGCAGACCCTTGGCGTAGGGATGCAGCGGTCCGCGCATTACCGGCGTCACCGGCCCGACCTCCACGAACCGGCCGGCATACATCACCGCGATCCGGTCGGAGACCTCTCCGGCGACGCCGAGGTCATGGGTCACGAACACCACGCCCATGCCCAGCTCCTGCTGCAGCCGGCGCAGCAGCAGCAGGATCTGGATCTGCACGGTGGCATCCAGCGCCGTCGTCGGCTCGTCGGCCAGCAGCAGCTTCGGCCGGCAGGACAGCGCGATGGCGATCATCGCCCGCTGGCGCAGCCCGCCGGACAGTTCATGCGGATAGGCCGACAGGCGCTGCTTCGCCGACGGGATCTGCACCAGTTCCAGCAGATCGAGCGCGCGGCGCTCGGCCTCCTCCTGGCTCAGGCCTTCATGGCGCCTCACCGTCTCGGTGATCTGCCGGCCGATGTTGAACACGGGATCGAGCGCCGTCATCGGCTCCTGGAAGATCATCGAGACCATGCGCCCGCGGAGCTCTTCCAGCTGCCGCTCGGACGCGGTCAACAGGTCATGCCCGGCCACCCGCAACGTGCCCGATACGACCGTGCGGCGCAGTGGGTTCAGCCCCATGAGCGCCCGCAAGGTCACGGATTTGCCCGAACCGCTTTCGCCGAGGATGCACAGCACCTCGCCGGCGGTGACGTCGAAATCCACGCCGTTCACCGCATGCACGGTACGGTCGCGGGTGACGAAGCGCACATGCAGGTCGCGCGCGTGAACCAGGGTTTCCATCTCAGGCGGCCCTCGCGGCGGCGCGGCTATGGCCGCTGCCGGGTTCGGCCATCAGGCAGGCGGCCGCATGGCCATGCGGCAGTGCCGCCAGCACCGGCACGCGCACCGAACAGACCGGCTCGGCCAGCGCGCAGCGCGGGTGGAAACGGCAGCCCGGCGGCGGATTGACGGGATTGGGCGGATCGCCGGTCAGCGGCGGTTCCATCCGCCGCTGCTCGGGGTCCATCGACGGGCGGCTGTCCAGCAGTGCCGCGGTATAGGGATGCGCGGCGGCCGCGTAGATCGTATCGACCGGACCGATCTCGACCACCTGGCCCAGATACATCACCAGCAGCCGGTCGGACATGAACTGCACCACGTTCAGATCGTGGCTGATGAAAAGATAGCTGAGGTCGAAGGCCGATTTCAGGTCCACCAGCAGGTTCAGCACCTGCGCCTCGACCGATTTGTCCAGCGCCGATACCGGCTCGTCCAGAATGACCAGTCGCGGCCGCAGCGCCAGGGCGCGGGCGATGTTGATCCGCTGGCGCTGCCCGCCGGACAGCTCGTGCGGATAGCGCCGGGCGAATTGCGCCGGCGCCAGGCCCACGGCCTCCAGCAGCTCGCGCGCCCGGGTGATCGAGGCACCGCGCGCCAGGCCATGGATGCGCGGCGCGAAGGCGATCGACTCCTCCACGGTCAGCCGCGGATTGAGCGAGGCATAGCTGTCCTGGAACACCATCTGTACCTGCCGGCGGTATTCCTTCAGCGGCAGCCCGGTCGGCCCCACGTGTTGGCCGTCGAATATTACTTCCCCGCCGGTCGGCGTCATCAGCGCCATGATCAGCCGGGAGGTGGTGGATTTGCCGCAGCCGGACTCGCCGACGATGCCCAGCGTCTCACCCTTCATCAGGTCGAAACTGATCCCGTCGACCGCGCGCACCGTGGTGCCGGCGCGCCAGGGCAGGCTCGCCCGGCGGGTGAAATGCTTGACCAGCCCGCGCACCGACAGCAAAGGCTGCGCCGGCCCGCCCTGGTCGGGCATCTGCCGCAACGGATCGCTCATGCCGCCGCACCGGTGTGAGCCAGCCAGGCACGCCAGCCGCCATGCGCGGTGATATCCGGCGCGTCGGCCACGCCGGCGGCCTCGGCGAGGAAGCCCAGGCACGGCCCGCCCTCCAGCGCCACGGTGCCGAAGCCGAGCGGCGGCGGTACCTGCGTAAGCAGCGTGCCGATCGCCGGTGTCGGCAAGGCCCAGACCTCGCCCGCGATCGCCGCGCCCGGATCTGCCTTTAGCATGCCGGGACGGTTGCCGAGCGCATGCAGCCGGTACGCCGCGATGGTCCGCGCCTCGCGCAGAAACCGACCGCCGAGGGCGGTGAGCTGCCCGTTCAGGCCCAGTCCGGACATATGCGCGCCGATACAGAACAGCGCCGTCTCCCCGGCCAGAATATCGGCGGCGGGCGCCGGCGGCGGCAGGTCCGGCACGAAGCTGCGATGGATCCGGTCCGCCAGCGGCGCCAGCCGCCCTTCCGACCAGGCCGGGCCGATCAGCGTCACGCCAACCGGCAAACCGTCCACCCCCATCCCGGCCGGCACCGCGATGGCCGCGAGGTCGCAGAGATTGACGAAGTTGGTGAAGGTTCCCAGGCGCGAATTCGGCCCGATCGGATCGGCTTCCAGCTCCGCCAGGGTCGGACAGAACGGCACGGTGGGCAGCAGCAGCGCGTCGATAGTGGAAAACATCTCCGCCGCCAGCCGCCTGGCCTTCGCCAGGGCGTGGAACGCGTCGAACGCATCCACGGTGCGGCGGGTAAATCCGGCCATCAGGATGTCGCGGGTAACCGGATGCAGGCTCTCGGGCGCCTGCTCGATCACCTCGCGCAACGCGGCGGTCCGCTCGGCCACCCAGGGGCCGTCATAGAGTAGCCGGGCGATTGCCAGGAACGGGGTGATGTCGACGATCTCGGCCGGGAACAGCGTCGCAGCCTCGGTATAGAGCCGGGCGATTTCCGGCGTGCACAACGCGCCGACATAGGCGATGCCGATCCGCACTGCCGGCGCCAAGGCGCCCGCGGTCAGGTGGGCGAACGGCGCGGGGCGGGAATACGGATCGGCCGCATCGTACCCGGCGATCACGCGTTGGGCGCAAAGCGCCTCGTCCAGGGTGCGGGCGAATACCGAAATGGTGTCGATCGAGCGGCAGGCCGGCACCATGCCGCGGGCCGAAACGCTGCCGATGGTCGGCTTCAGCCCGACGATTCCGCCGAATGCCGCCGGCACCCTGCCGGATCCCGCCGTATCGGTGCCGAGCGCGAAATCGACGATTCCCGCCGCCACCGCGGCGCCGGACCCGGAGGAGGAGCCGCCCGGTACGCGGCCGGCATCGAACACGTTGCGAGGCGTGCCATAGGGACTACGCACACCGACCAGCCCGGTCGCGAACTGGTCGAGATTGGTCTTGCCGATCAGCAGCGCGCCGGCATCCAGCAGGCGCTGCACCGCCGGAGCGGAGGCCGCCGGCATGTAGGCATAGTCCGGGCAGGCGGCGGTCGTCGGCAGCCCGGCGACGTCGATATTGTCCTTGACCGCGAAGGTCAGCCCCCAGAGCGGCCGCTCGCGGGGGCCTTCGGCCTCCAGCGCCTCGGCGCGGGCCAGCAATTCGTCATCCCCCGGCCGGGCGATCCAGATGGCGGGGTCCGCGTGCCGGCGATCCGCCGACAGCGCCGCCTGAAGGGAGGCGACGGGCGTCACAGCCGGTGAACCGGGCCGGCGTGGCCGAGACAGAGAAGGCGATATTCCACAAGGCTGCTCCCAGGGCGGTACTCGGCCGCCGGGGTTTGTCACAGCAACCTCCGTGCCAGACCGCGTGGCTTGCGGTCCGTGAGCGGCCGGTGGGTCCGAGACTATGCGGGTCTGTCTATTTTATAGTCAGGACCCCAGCGTTGCGGCTGAAATCCTGGGCAGGGCGTCGTCCCGATCGCCGCCGTAGGGCTTGTCTGCCCACGAAAGACGCTGGCACGCCGCCTGCTTCCATTGCCTGCGGTCGATTTGCCGGATGTCCCTCAGGAGAAGCATGAGATGAAGCGCGCCGATCTCACGGAGAAGATGCTCGATATCAAACGCGAGATGGGCTGGACCTGGGGCTATATCCACGCCCAGATCGGCGGGCTGTCGCCGATCCTGATCACCGCGGCGCTGCTCGGCCAGATGAAGCTGCCCAAGCCCCTGGCCGCCAAGGCCGCCGCGATGTTCGGCCTGACCGGAGCGGAAGAGGCGCTGCTGAACGAGCCGCCCTATCGCGGCTCCATCCCCGCCATGCCGCCGACCGATCCCCTGATCTATCGCTTCTACGAGCTGGTGATGGTCTACGGCAGCACCTTCAAGGAACTGATCCAGGAGGAGTTCGGCGATGGAATCATGT
>CAVUOB010000011.1:0-284315 GCA_963743035.1 uncultured Alphaproteobacteria bacterium | reverse complement strand
CATAAGCGCGAACTTACCGGGTTATTCTCAGGTCTGCGCATTGTAGGGTCCTCTGCCTTGGCGCCTCGGCCAGTGTGTGGCGCATGGCGTTGGTGGCCTGCCTGGTTCGCTTTCTTGGGGTTGGCAATATGGCCCTGACGAGGGTGCGATGGGCGATCTGCCAGGCCCGCCAGATCGACATTCGCCGGCAGCGGACGGCGGCCGGCTTAGGGGGGAAAGCCGACAATCTCGCTGGCGATTTCGTCGGTCAATACAGCGACGATCAGTTGGGCCAGCAGCCAGGTCCGCGCCAGCGCGAGGTCCATCGCCGGCAGCCTGTCCAGGCCCGCCAGCGTCTTGAGCCGCTTGAAGCCAAGCTCGATCTGCCAGCGGTTGCGATACATCTCGATGATGCGCTCCGCCGGCTGGGCCTGGGCCGATAGCGAGGTCGCCAGGATCAGATAGCCGGCGGCCGTGGTGGTGCGTGCGTCGAGCTTGTGGCCGCTCTTGCCCGCCTTGCGGGCCATCCGCTTGCGCTGCCGCTCGGCGTGTTCGGCCGGCATGGCCTGGATCACCAGCCGCAGCGGGGCGTCCACGCCTTTGAGGTAGACCGGATGCTCGGCCACACCAGAGGATTGCGGTAGAAGTTGCAACAGGTCGATGCGCTGCCCCGTCGCGTCGAGCAGTCGCAAGGCGTTCCAGCCAATCCGGGTGATGAAGTCGGCCTTGGCCGCCAGCACCGCCGAGAAGTCGCGCACCCGCGCATAGCCGCGGTCCTGGATCACGGTTTGACCGGCTTGGATCTGCGTCCGGTCCACCCGTTCGGCGAGCTTGCCTTGGGTGAGAACCAGGTCGGCAAAGCAGCCCCGCCCGGGATCAAAGCGGGCATGCAGCCGCCAGTCGCTACCGGTGCTGCCCGGCGCGCAAACCACCGAGCCATCCACCAGCGCCAGGTTCAGCGCCGCTTCGCCGCAGGCCAGGCCTCGCCGCTGCTCCAGCAGACGCTGCAACAGATGCTCCAGCCAGTCGCCCATCTTGCGCAAACGCCCGAGCACACCCTTGTCGCTCAGCGCCACGATCGCCCCATCGCCGGCCATCGCCGCCGTCGTGCGCAACGACAAATGGCCGGGTCCATACATCAACGCCAAGCGAAGAAGGTCCTCCGCACGGCGCACCTTTCGCACCCGCTGCAAGGCACCGAATGAGCGCGCGGTCGTCTCCAGATCGGCAACTTCGCTCAGACGTGAGACAATCGACGACCATTGGCCGTCTTCAAGGGAGGGTTCCATTCACCTTACGAATCACCCGCAATCGAGCCGATGCAAGCCTTAAATTCGCGCCTATGGGGCTTTGCCCCGACCCCGGGAGGGGCGCTGCCCCTCCACCCCACCAAGGGACAGTCATCCCCTTGACCCCTCAGTTTGGTTTGTTGGGAAGAGGGCCCATGACGTAGCCATTGATGGGCTACGCTCATGGCCCTCTTCTCAACAAACCAGTCCGAGGGGTCGAGGGGACGACCGTCCCCTCACGGGTGCAGGGCAGCGCCCTGCCGGGGCCTGGGGCAAAGCCCCAGCCTTCCTTACTCCGCCGGCAGCCCCAAAGTGCGGCCGGGGTAGCCGGCGGTGTCGAAGTAGCGGGTTTTGTTGGCGATCTGGTATTTCAGCACCGTGACGCGGCCGGCCTCGTCCGGGGTGGAGCGCATTGTGCCGGACTGGAACGTCGGCATGGCGCCGTTGGGCAGGGCCTCGCTCAGCACGCGGCCGGGCAGTGTGCCTTTGTCGGTGATGCGCAGTCCGAGCAGCCGAGCGATTGTCTTGCCGAGGTCGGCGTTGCCGGCGGGCGCGGGATCGGTGAAGTGCTGGCGGAAGCTCGGGCCGGCGGCGGCCATGATGTTGCGGGTGTCGGCGCGCGAGAAGCTGCCGTGCATGCCCTGGCCCTGCTGCAGCCCGGTATCGGCCACTTCCACGCCGCAGGTCGTGGGATCGGCGCAGCCGGTGGAGAAGGAGCGGAAATTCACCACGATCGACGGTGTTGGCGTGACGGCATGGCCTTTCAGGCCGATCGCCGACAGCGGCAGCGTGCCGGGTATGGGGCCCAGGCTGTCATCGACGAAGATCCCGCTGACGTAGTCCTGCGCGGCCAGCAGTTGCACCACCTTCGCCGCCAGCGCCTTGTCGCCGCTCGGGATGTAGATCAGGTCCGAGCCGCCATTGCCGGCGACCACCACGTCCGGCTTGGCCGGATCCGACCCGATCAGGCCGTTGGCGCGGTACGGAAAGGCGCCGGCGGGGATGGGGGCGTTCTTGCCGTCGGGGTCGAACAGGTTCATGTCCAGCCCGTGCGCGAGGTCGATGGCGACGAAGCCGGGCGGCAGCTGCCTGGCGTCCACGCCCTTGTAGCTCTGCGACGCGGCGTGGCTGGTCGCGCTTTCCTTGGTGATGGTGGAGAAGCCGTGATCGGAGGTGAGGATCACGTCGGTGTCGTCCTCCAGCCCCTGCGCGCGCAGCGCCTCCAGCAGTTTCGCCAGGTCGTTGTCGGCGTTGCGGATGGCGGCGAGCGAGGTGACGCCGTTGATGCCCGGCAGCAATCCGTCCAGGCTGTCGCCCTGGTTGTGCTGCGTGCCGTCCGGGTCGCGCGACCAGTAGACCATCACGAAGGGCTTGCCGCGTTCCTTGAACATCGGCAGCACGGCCTTGGTGGCCACCGCGGTGAACCAGTCCTGCTGCTGCACGTTGGCGGTCGTGGTTCCCGGCGTGGCGTTGGTGCCGGTCTGGGCGTTGGCGCCGCGCGTCGGTGCCTGGGTCGCGAGACCGGCGGCGGTCAGGCGCTGGGTGATTTCGTCCGACAGTGGAATGCCGCTCGGGCTTCCGGTGCTGTCGTCGACGATGACGGTCTTCTGCCCGGTGCGCTCGGTATGGTCGAAGATCAGCACCGGGCCGAGCTTGCCGATGCTGGCGGTGGACAGGCCCTGCTCGCGCGCCGCGGCCAGGATGGTGGTTTCGTTCAGGTAGTTGCCGGCGAAATGCGCATCGACGTCGCCGAGCACGGGGTCGTTCTCCAGGAACGGCGTCACGCTGTTCGCGGCCGATGGCACCGGAAACCCGGAATAGATGTAGTTGGAGAAATCGCCGGTGTCGCCGAGGAGATGCCCGGTCGCCATGCCGGAGGCATTGGCCGTGGTGAAGGTGGGAAACAGCGAGTGGGTGTTGGTGAACCGCACCCCGCGTTCCAGCAGCGCCTCCATCGTCGGCGCGGTCTGGGCATTCACGATCCCCGGTCGCAGCCCGTCGGCGACGAACAGCACGACGTTGTGCGGACGGTTCGGGGGTGGCGGGGTTTGGGCTTGCGCTGGAGCTTGAACGGCGCCGAGGGTCAGAACGGCAAGCAGAATTGCAGCAGGGCGCACGTGCATGTCGGGAGTCTCCTACGCAGAGCCTGTCCGCTAGCGTGCCACGGCCAACTCGTCATGTGACAAGATGGTGACAAAAGTCGCCCAGCGTTGAACCGGCGCGCCCCTGCTGTTCACGCCCCTGGGGACCGGGATCAGGCCTCGGCCAGCGCCCGCGCCCGGCCATGGGCGGCGAGGAAATCCTGGCCTTGCGGTGTCAGACCGACCCGCAATTCCCGATCCGCCGCACGGGTGGGGATGACCAGCCCCTGGTCGATCGCGTCCTCCCACACCGTCAGCCGCGGGCAGGAGGTGCGCCAGATATCCATCACCTCGGCATAGGATCTTGGCCGGGCGGCCAGCCATTCCAGGAAATCCAGGATCAGTGGGGTGAGCGTGTCGGTCATGCGGCCCTCCGCCGGTATCAGCCGAATCATCGGGGCTGGTCGGGGCGGGATCATGATCCGATGGCCGGACCGGAGCAATCATTTGTGTCGCATGGTCGACGCGCATGGGTGAGGCGCGCATAGGGGAGGGGAGCGGGTCGCTTACCACTTGCGGCACCGGGGGCCGGGCACCATCTTCGCCTCAACCGTTCGATATCGAACGATCAGAGAGGATCTCCCGACATGATCGACATCCGCCCCTTCAATACGCTCGGCGCCTTCCGCAACGAATGGCTGGACGCCAAGCACCATTTCTCCTTCGGCCATTACCGCGATCCGAAGCGCCAGGGCTTCGGCCGCCTGCTGGTGTGGAACGACGACCGCATCGCGCCCGGCACCGGGTTCGACGCGCATCCGCACCGGGAGATGGAGATCGTCACCTATGTGCGCTCCGGCGCCATCACCCATCGCGACAGCCTGGGCAACGAGGGCCGGACCGAGGCGGGCGACGTGCAGGTGATGCATGCCGGCACCGGCATCGTGCATGCCGAGCTGAACAAGGAGAGCACGGACACCACGCTGTTCCAGATCTGGATCCTGCCCGACCGTGCCGCCGCGGCGCCGGGCTGGGCCGCGCGCGAATTCCCCCGCACCGACGGGCTCAGCGTGCTCGCCAGCGGCCGGGAGCAGGATGCCGGCAGCGGCGCGCTGCCGCTGAACGCGGATGCGGCGATCATCGCGGGCACGCTGGCCAAGGGCGAGACCGCGCATATCCCGCTGCGCCTGGGCCGTGCCGCGTATCTGGTGCCGGCCAAGGGCTCCGTCACGGTGAACGGCGTGCAGGTGAACACCCGCGACGGCGCCGCCATTGTCGAGGAGCCCGATCTCTCGATCGTCGCCTCCGAGGATACCGAACTGGTCGTGGTGGAGGTTGCCGCCTAACATTCCCCCACCAAGCATGGGGGAAGAAGAATGACTCGATTGGCCGAATCGCCGCTGACGACCTATCTCAGCCATCTCGAAAAGGGGGAACTGGCCTACCAGTTCTCCCCGGACGCGAACGAGGCGGTCTTCTACCCCCGTGTGATCTGCCCGCGCACCGGCAGCGCAAACCTGGAATGGCGCGTCAGCGGCGGCCTCGGCACCGTGCATGCGACGACCGTGGTGCAGCCGCAGCAGGGCGCGCCGTTCAATGTCGCGCTGGTCGACGTCGATGAAGGCTTCCGGCTGATGAGCCGGGTCGAGGACATCGCGCCGATGGACGTGAAGATCGGCATGCGGGTGAAGTTCCGCGTCCATCCCGCCGAAGGCGAGGAACCGCCGTATCCTGTCTTCACCCCCGCGGGAGACGCGAAATGAACGGCCTGCAACGCGGCAGCGCAGCGATCGTCGGCGTCGCCGAATCGGACCTCGGCGCGGTCGCCGCGCTGATGAGTCCGCTCGATCTCATGGCCCAGGGCATTGCCCGCGCGCTCGACGATTGCGGCCTGACGCTGAAGGACGTGGACGGGCTGTTCTGCGCCACCACGCAGGCGCGCACCTCGGCGATGTCGCTGGCCGAGTATCTGCGGCTGCCGAACGCCTATACCGACAGCACCATCGTCGGCGGGTCGTCGTTCGAGGTGCATGTGGCGCACGCCCAGGCGGCGATCGCCGCGGGGCTGTGCTCGGTCGCGGTCATCACCTATGGCAGCACCCAGCGCACGGTCGGCCGCCGCGCGGCCTCCGCGCGCGAATACAATCCGTACGAAACCCCGTTCAAGCCCTTCCTGCCCGCCAGCGCCTACGCCATGGCGGCATCGCGCCACATGCACGAATTCGGCACCACGCGCGAGCAGCTGGCCGAGGTGGCGGTGGCCGCCCGGAAATGGGCGCAGCTGAACCCGGCGGCCTGGGAGAAGAAGCCGCTCACGATCGCCGACGTGCTGGCCGCGCGTCCGGTCAGCTACCCGTTCACGGTGCGCGATTGCTGCCTGGTCACCGATGGCGGCGGCGCGGTGATCGTGACGTCGGCGGAGCGGGCGAAATCGCTGAAGAAGCCGCCGGTCTATGTGCTGGGCTGCGGGCAGTCGATCACCCATGCCAGCATCTCCTCGATGCCGGACCTGACCCATACCGGCGCCATCCAGTCCGGCGCCCAGGCCTACGCGATGGCCGGGCTGGCGGCGAAGGACATCGACGTGCTGGCGCTGTACGACGCGTTCACCATCAACACGATCCTGTTCCTCGAAGACCTCGGCTTCTGCGCCAAGGGCGAGGGCGGGGCGTTCGTCTCCGGCGGGCGTATCGCGCCCGGCGGGTCGCTGGCGGTGAACACCAATGGCGGCGGTCTGTCCTACTGCCATCCCGGCATGTACGGGCTGTTCCTGCTGATCGAGGCCACGCGCCAGCTGCGCGGCGAGTGCGGCGAGCGCCAGGTGCGCGGCGCGAACACCGCGCTGGCGCACGGCAACGGCGGCGTGCTGTCAGCCCAGGCCACCGTCATCCTGGGCACCGCCGCTACGGTGTGAACCCGGATGCGGGTGGGTCGGAAAGCAAGGTTGGGGCTTTGCCCCAAACCCCAGGAGGGGCGCTGCCCCTCCACCCCGCAAGGGAACTCGTTCCCTTGACCCATTCTAATTGGTTTGTTGGGAAAGGGGGCATGACGAAGCCGATCAACGGCTACGTCGCTTCCGCCCCCTTTCCCAACAAACCAGTCTGAGGGGTTGAGGGGACGACTGTCCCCTCACGGGTGCAGGGCAGGGCCCTGCCGGGGTTCGGGGCGGAGCCCCATAGGCGCGAATTTAAGGCTTGCGTCGGCTCGATTGCGGGTGATTCGTAAGGTGAATGGAAGCCTCCCTTGAAGACGGCCAATGGTCGTCGATTGTCTCGCGTCTGAGCGAAGTTGCCGATCTGGAGACGACCGCGCGCTCATTTGGTGCCTTGCAGCGGGTGCGAAAGGTGCGCCGTGCGGAGGACCTTCTTCGCTTGGCGTTGATGTATGGACCCGGCCATTTGTCGTTGCGCACGACGGCGGCGATGGCCGGCGATGGGGCGATCGTGGCGCTGAGCGACAAGGGTGTGCTCGGGCGTTTGCGCAAGATGGGCGACTGGCTGGAGCATCTGTTGCAGCGTCTGCTGGAGCAGCGGCGAGGCCTGGCCTGCGGCGAAGCGGCGCTGAACCTGGCGCTGGTGGATGGCTCGGTGGTTTGCGCGCCGGGCAGCACCGGTAGCGACTGGCGGCTGCATGCCCGCTTTGATCCCGGGCGGGGCTGCTTTGCCGACCTGGTTCTCACCCAAGGCAAGCTCGCCGAACGGGTGGACCGGACGCAGATCCAAGCCGGTCAAACCGTGATCCAGGACCGCGGCTATGCGCGGGTGCGCGACTTCTCGGCGGTGCTGGCGGCCAAGGCCGACTTCATCACCCGGATTGGCTGGAACGCCTTGCGACTGCTCGACGCGACGGGGCAGCGCATCGACCTGTTGCAGCTTCTACCGCAATCCTCTGGCGTGGCCGAGCATCCGGTCTACCTCAAAGGCGTGGACGCCCCGCTGCGGCTGGTGATCCAGGCCATGCCGGCCGAACACGCCGAGCGGCAGCGCAAGCGGATGGCCCGCAAGGCGGGCAAGAGCGGCCACAAGCTCGACGCACGCACCACCACGGCCGCCGGCTATCTGATCCTGGCGACCTCGCTATCGGCCCAGACCCAGCCGGCGGAGCGCATCATCGAGATGTATCGCAACCGCTGGCAGATCGAGCTTGGTTTCAAGCGGCTCAAGACGCTGGGGGGCCTGGACAGGCTGCCGGCGATGGACCCCGCGCTGGCGCGGACCTGGCTGCTGGCCCAACGGATCGTCGCTGTATTGACCGACGAAATCGCCAGCGAGATTGTCGGTTTCCCCCCCTAAGCCGGCCGCCGTCCGCTGCCGGCGAATGTCCATCTGGCGCGCCTGGCAGATCGCCCATCGCACCCTCGTCAGGGCCATATTGCCAACCCCAAGAAAGCGAACCAGGCAGGCCACCAACGCCATGCGCCACACGCTGGCCGAGGCGCCAAGGCAGAGGACCCTACAATGCGCAGACCTGAGAATAACCCGGTAAGTTCGCGCTTATGGGGCTCCGCCCCAGACCCCGGCAGGGCGCTCTGCCCCTGCACCCCTGCAGGGGACAGTCGTCCCCTCAACCCCTCGGACTGGTTTGTTGAGAAGAGGGCCATGACGTAGCCGATCAACGGCTACGTCGGTTGGGCCCTCTTCTCAACAAACCAAACTGACAGGGGTCAAGGGGATGACCATCCCCTTGCGGGGTGGAGGGGCAGCGCCCCTCCTGGGGTTTGGGGCAAAGCCCCAGTCTTGCTCACTCGCCGGCGGCGGTCAGGCCGAGTTTGCGCAGCAGGGTTTCCAGGGTGTCCATTTCGGCCGGGTTCAGGCCGGACATGGCGGCGGCGATGTCCTGGGCGTGGTGCGGAAAGACGTTTTCGATCAGTTCGCGGCCGGCTGGCGTCAGGTCCACGATCACGCTGCGCCGGTCCTGTGGCGCGCGGGTGCGGGCCACCAGGCCGCGCGCGGCCAGCTTGTCGATGATATCCGTCATGTTGCCGGCGCTGGTCAGCACCTTGCGGCCGAGTTCGCGCTGGGTCAGCGGCCCCAGATGCAGGATGCCTTCGAGCACGCCGATCTGCGTCGCGGTCAGGCCGTCCAGCGCCAGGCGCTTTTCGATGCGCCCGAGCACGGCCTTGCTGGCGCGCAGCAGCTTCACATAGGCCCGCAGCGCCTGCGCCAGGCGCGGGTCCTCGATCCCAAACGGCCGCGCCGTCATGCAGTGGTCCTTGGCAGGCAAGGGGCCCGGCTCGCGCCGGGCCCCTGGTTTTCGTGATCACATCTCGGCGTAGCTGCCGTTATGCCAGATGTAGAAGACATAGTCCGACGTCGTCACGTCGCCCTTCTTGTCGAAGGTGATCGGGCCCAGCACCGTGTTCCAGGTGCCGTCATGCATGGCGGCGGCGACCTTCTTCGGATCCGTGCGTGCCGGCCTTCTTGGCCGCGTCCGCCCAGACCTGGATGGCGGCGTAGGTGTAGAGGACGTAGCCTTCCGGATCGACGCCCTTGTCCTTGAACTCCTTCACCACGGCGGCCGCGGTCGGGCGGCGGCGCGGATCGGAGGCGAAGGTCATCAGCGTGCCGTTCCCGGCCTCGCCGGCGATCTGCCAGAACTCGTTGGTCACCAGCGCGTCGCCGCCGACCAGCGTCGCGTTCATGCCCTGCTCACGCGACTGGCGCAGGATCAGCCCGGCCTCGGTGTGGTAGCCGCCGACATAGATCACCTCCACGCCGGCCTGCTTCAGGCGGGAGACCAGGGCGGAGTAGTCGCGCTCCTTGGGGACATAGGCGGTGTAGATCACCTCCTTCACGCCGGCGGCGTTGAGCGCCTTCTTGGTTTCGTCCGCGAGTCCTTTGCCGTAGGCGGTGTTGTCGTGCAGGATCGCGATCTTCCGGTTGGGGAACTGCTTGGCCATGTAGTTGCCGGCGACCAGGCCCTGCTGGTCGTCACGCCCGCAGGTGCGGAACGTGTTCCAGTCGCCGCCGTCGGTATAGGTCGGGTTGGTGGAGGCCGGCGAGATCTGCAGCACCCCTTCTTCCGCGTAGACCTTGCTGGCGGGGATCGAGCTCGACGAGCAGAAATGTCCCGCGACCAGCTTCACGCCCTTGCCGGCGAGCTGGTTGGCGACCGACACGGCCTGTTTGGGATCGCAGGCGTCGTCGCCGACCTCCAGCGAGATCTGCTGGCCGAGCACGCCGCCGGCCTTGTTGATGTCGGCGACGGCCTGCTCGGCGCCGGCCTTCATCTGCTGGCCGAACGCGGCATATTCGCCGGTCATCGGCCCGGCGACCGCGATCTTGACCTGCGCGCTGGCGGAAGCGGCGAATGCCAGCGTCACGCCGATCGCGGCCACGGCCCCCAGAAGTTTTCTTTTGATCATGAGCGACTCCCCATTGGGTTTGCTGCCGCGCAATCAGCGCGGCCGGGGAAACCCTAGGCGTTTCCGTGACGACGCAAAACCATTTGATCGGCGTTACGCGGTTGGAAGAGCGCCGGTCAGCCCACCACCACCTGGATCGGTCCCGGCGCGTCGGCCACGCTGAGCGGCGTGTGGCCGACCGGGTCGCCGTCCGCCTGCGCCAGCGCGCGGCGGTTGCCGATGAAGTCGACCCGGCTGGCGCGCAGATGCCGCACGCCGGGGGCGCGGTGCAGCAGGTCCAGCGGCAACGCCGCGCCGTACATCAGCGCCGGCCACGCGCCGGCCCGCTCGAACAGCGCCACGGAGAACCCGGGCTCCCCGGACAGGGCATCGGGCGCGAGCAGATAGGTGCCGGCGTACAACCTGCCCTTGCTGACGATGGCGCTGGCGGCCTCCATCTCGGCGCCGTCGATCCGCAGCCGGATCGGCGCGAAATCGTAGCGCGGCAGCTCGCGCAGGGTCTGCAGCGCATAGGCGCTGCGGCCGATCGCGCGCTTCAGCGGCAGGGGAAGATGCGCCACCACATGCGCGTCGAACCCCACCCCGAGCATCTGCACGAACAGCCGGGTGGCCTGCTCGCCGCCCGAGCAGATGCCGGGCCAGAGCGGGCGTGTGCGCCCGAAGGCGAGCGCCGCCGCCACCGCCGCCGGCGCGAAGGGCAGGTCCAGCTCATGCGCGAGCACGTTGGCGGTGCCGAGCGGGATCACCCCGAGCCGGGTGGCGGAACCCATCAGGCCGTTCGCCACCTCCGCGATCGTGCCGTCCCCGCCGGCGGCGACCACCAGGGTCTTGCCGGCCTGCACGGCGGCACGCGCGATCGCTTCGGCATGGCCGCGGCGTGTCGTCTCCGCCAGCTCGACGCGGATGCCGTTCGCCACCATCACATCCAGCACGCGCCAGAGCAGCTGCGCCCGCCGCCTTCCGGCCACGGGATTGAAGACGACGATCATCGCGCCACGTTCATTCTCCGGCACCCATGTGGTTCCCCGGGATCGGACAAGGAGGTTCAGCGGCAGAATGCGCGATCCCCGACAGCAAGCCGGCATCGCGACAAGCTACCCTCCTAACATTCCTTCATTGCGTTCCGATGACGTTTCAGCGGCGATTGCATGATCTTGCCGTAAGTCCAGGGAAAACCTGGCTTTCACCGAAGTTTCACTTCCGCGGCGCGGGGCCTCGCGTATGTGCTGCGCCAACGCCTCCCCGGCGCGAGCCACCCGCCTGCCCTGCAACCATTTGCAAGATCGGTCGCATGAACGCATCGTCTGCCCTGGGCGCCCGGCCGAGCTACCGCACGGTCTTCATTTCGGACACGCATCTGGGCACGCGCGGCTGCCGCAGCGATTTCCTCGCCGATTTCCTCCGCCGCACATCCTGCCAGCAGCTCTATCTCGTCGGCGACATCATCGACGGCTGGCGACTGCGCAAATCCTGGTACTGGGACGAGGCGCATGACGAGGTGCTGCGCCTGATCCTGCGTCATGCCCGCGCCGGCGTGGAGGTCACCTACATTCCCGGCAACCACGACGAGATGTTCCGCGCCTGGCTGCCGATCGGGCTCGAGATCGCCGGGGTGCGGCTGCGCAAGGACGCCGTGCACACCACCGCCGACGGCAAGCGCCTGCTGGTGATGCATGGCGACGAGTTCGACAGCGTGGTGCGCTACGCCAAGTTCCTGGCCCTGCTCGGCGACTGGGCCTACACCGCGGCGCTGGTCGTCAACCGCTGGTTCAACGCCGCGCGGCGCAAGCTCGGCTACCCCTACTGGTCGCTGTCGGCCTGGCTGAAGCGGCAGGTGAAGGAGGCGGTCAAGGCGATCGACCGGTTCGAGGCGGCGCTCGCCAACGAGGCCAAGCGCCGCGGCTTCGACGGCGTGGTCTGCGGCCACATCCACCATGCCGAAATGCGCGAGGTGAACGGCGTGCTGTACCTGAACGACGGCGACTGGGTGGAAAGCTGCACCGCGCTGGTCGAGCATCATGACGGCAGGCTGGAGCTGATCGACTGGGCGGCGCTGAACCGGTTCTCCTTCCTGGCGCCGCGATCGGCCGCCGGCCCGGCAAGGCTGCCCGAACCTGTCTGACACGATCCTGCTTCCCGCGCGCCCAGTCGATCCGGCACTCGATTTCGACATGCTCCCCTCCGCGCCGTCGCACCGCATCCTGATCGTCTCGGATGCCTGGCAGCCCCAGGTGAACGGCGTCGTGCGCACGCTGGCCACCGTGACCCGGGAGCTGCGCGGCATGGGCCATGTGGTGGAGGTGATCGGCCCGGACCGGTTCCGCACCATCCCCTGCCCGACCTATCCCGACATCGCGCTGTCCCTGCTGCCCCGGCGCCGGCTGGTGCGGCTGATCGAGGCGTTCCGGCCGGACGCGCTGCACATCGCCACCGAAGGCCCGCTCGGCCTCGCGGCCCGCGGCTGGGCCCGGCGCACCGGGTTTCGCTTCACCACCGCCTTTCACACCCGCTTCGCGGAGTATGTGCAGGCCCGCACCGGCCTGCCGGTGCGGCCGATCTACGCCTGGATGCGCCGCTTCCACGCCGCCGGATCGGGGACGATGGTGGCGACGCAGAGCCTGCGCGAGGAACTCGCCACCCGCGGCTTTCGCAATATCCGCGCCTGGTCGCGCGGCGTGGATCTGGAGCTGTTCAGGCCGCATCTGAAGACGCTCGACCCGCCCGGCAATTTGGCGCGAGAGGATTGGGGCCTGCAGCGGCCGATCTTCCTCTATGTCGGGCGCGTGGCGGTGGAGAAGAATATTACCGCCTTCCTCGATCTCGACCTGCCGGGATCGAAAGTGGTGGTCGGCGGCGGGCCGCAACTGGCGTCCCTGAAGCGCGACTATCCCGGCGTGCATTTCACCGGACCCAGGCACGGCGAGGCCTTGGCCCGCGCCTATGCCGGCGGCGACGTGTTCGTGTTTCCGAGCCTGACCGACACGTTCGGCCTGGTGATCCTGGAGGCGCTGGCCTGCGGCACGCCGGTGGCGGCGTTCCCGGTCACCGGCCCGAAGGACGTGCTGGCCAATGCCGCCGGCAAGGTCGGCGCGGTGAACGCCGATCTGCGCCAGGCGGCGCTGGACGCGCTGGACGCCGACCGCGCCGCCTGCCGCGTCCATGCCGAACGCTATAGCTGGCGCGCCTGCGCGGAGATGTTCCTGTCGCATCTGGTGCCGATCAACGGCGGTTGAGGGTGAGAAGCCTTCAGGCGCACAGGGGAAGGCTGGTGATCTCCGCCAGGCGGCGCGCATAGCGCAGGCCGCAGGCCCGGTAGCTGAAGCCGGTCCGCATATGGCGGCTTGCCCTCTGGCCAAGCGCGCGGCCCGCCGCCGGATCGTCGAGCAGGCCGATCATGCGCGCCGTCGCCTCGTCCCGGTCCGGCTCCGCCCAGTACTGGCCATCCGCATGCGGATAGGCGCCCGGCGGCACCGGAACCAGGTGATAGCCGATCCGGATGGAAGTCTCCGGCGTCATGAAATCGAGGTTGCCGGAGTAGCCGGTGCCGATCACCGGCAGGCCGAGATACATCGCCTCGGCCAGGCCGAAGCCATAGCCTTCCGACCGATGCAGGGAGACGAAGGCGTCGCAGCAGCGGATCAGATTGTGCACCTCGCCCGAGGGCAGGGTCGCATCGATCACCACGATGCGCTCGGACAGATCCTGCACGCTGGCGAGGAAATCCCGCGCCTCGGCCGGCGCCTGCTCGGCGCCGTGCAGCTTGATCACCAGGCAGGTACGCGCCCAGGGCCGCTGCGCGAGCAGCCGGCGGAAGCAGGCGACCACGGCCTGCGGGTTCTTGCGCATCGCATAGGAGCGGAAGTCGAAGAAGAACAGGAAGGCGTAGCGGTCTTCGGGGATGGCGAAGAACCTGCGGCCGCGGAACGCCCCCAGCGTGATCTCGGCGGGGAGCGGCATGTGCCGCACGGGACGGTCGACCGCGGCGGCCAGGGACTCCCGGACATATTCCGTCATCGCCCAGACCTCGTCGAACCGCTCCAGCTCGCGCGCCCATTCCGCCGGATAGCGCGGCAGCTCCCAGGTGGGGGCGACGATGTTATGGCCGGGCGGCAGCGGTCCCAGCCGTTCCAGCGCTGGCGCGATCTGGTCCCCGTTCAGGTGGAAGACATTCACCGGCCCGTACCCGGTGGTCAGGAACGGCACGAGGGAGGTCACCTGCGCCGGTTCGGGCGGATCGTATCCCCAGGCATCCCGCACCCCGGCCTCGACGCCGACGCTGCGCCAGGCGGCGAAGGCCGCGCGCAGCGCCATGCCGATGCCGATCGGGCTGAAGGGGCTGCCGGTCAGGGTGACCTGTGGCGGGGCCTGCCGCGCCATTTCAGTCCTCCCGGCCGCGCAGCAGATGCGCCGCATCCCGGGCGTTGCGCACCGCCTGCAGATAGGCATGGCCGAAGCGGCGATCCGGCTCCAGATAGGCCCCCTCTGCCCATTCGTTCCAGGCATTGACGAACAGCAGACGCTCCTCGCCCTGCAGGTCGCGTTTGGTCTCGGCGATCGCCGTCTCCATCCAGGCCTGGAAGACGCCGGGGGTCGGGTTCTCCAGGATGAAGCCGTCGTTCTGGCGCCGCGCGGTGTTGTCCCAGCCCGGCATGACCGTGCGAAACCGGGTGAACCCCGGATGTTCCCGCGTGGCGGAATGCAGGGCCACGTCGTCATAGGCGGCGACCTGGCCCTTGAACCCGGGGTTCAGCAATTCCGCGGGCCGCTCGCCGGGCAGGATATTGTGCGCCGGGAACTCCACCGCGGCGTCGCAGCCATAGACGGACGGCGCCACGCTTTCCGCCGCCAGCCCGAACGACTCGACCATGGCCAGATGGATCTCGCCGAGGCCCAGCCGCCGGCACTCCTCCCGCCAGCTTTGCGCCGTCCGGGCGAAATCGGGAAACAGGTCGGTGCGGTAGATCAGCAGCAGCGGCCTGCCGCGCACGCGTATATAGGCGGGATGGCGCATGTAGCGCGCGAGATCGCGGATCACCCCGAGATCGTCCTCGGGGGAATGGCGCTGCGCCATCAGGATCTCCTGGTCCCGGCCATCCCAGCGACGGGTCCAGTTCTCGTTCGCCCAGCACAGGCAGAACGGATGGGCCGGCGCATCGGCATCGAGCAGCCGCTCCAGCGGCCGGTGGAGAATGCGGTGCCCTTCGAACCAGTAGTAATAATAGCAGAACCCGTCGATGCCATAGCGCGCGGCCAAATCCCATTGCGCCTGCATGACCTCCGGCAGGCGCAAATCGTAGTAGCCGAGGTCGGATGGCAGGCGCGGCTGGTCGTGGCCAATGAAATTAGGCCGCGCCTTGCCGACATTGCTCCATTCGGTGAAGCCGGGGCCCCACCACAGATCGTTTTCGGGAAACGGGTGGAACTGCGGCAGGTAGAAGGCGATCACCCGCACATCGTCCAGCGCGTCGAACGCGGCCTGGTGGCGCTCGGCCAGAAGCTGCATGTTGCGCGCGATCAGCCCGTGCTTGTAGGCATCGCCCAGCGCGTTGGAGCTCTTGCTGAGGTGATGGGCGATTTCGCTGTCCGGCGCGTAGACGACCCGCAGGCCGCGCTCGCGAATGCGCAGGCACAGATCGAGATCCTCGCAATAGGCCGGGGCCAAATCGTCGCAGAAGCCCCCGAGGTCACGGAACAGCGCCGCATCCAGCATCAGGCAGGCGCCGGAGACGTAGTCCACGTCCCGCCGATAGGACCAGCGGATATTTTCCGGCAGATCGTTCAGCCCGATCATCTCCACCGCGCCCTCGCGCCGGATGCGGACGCCGGCCTCCTGCAGCGCGCCCCCCGGATAGACGATGCGCGGACCGGCCGCGCCCACGCCCGGCTCGTCCAGCGCGCGCAGCAGGCCGTCCAGCCAGCCCGCCATGACCTGGGCGTCGTTGTTCAGGAACACCAGGCGCCGGCCGCGCGCCTGCTTCGCGGCGGCGTTGCAATTACGCAGAAAGCCGAGATTCTCCGCCTGGTTCACCAGCCGCAGATTGGCCACATCCGACAGGATCTCCCTTGTGCGGTCGGTCGAGGCATCGTTGGCGACGATCACCTCGAACCCGGCCTCGCCGCCGGCGGCCGAGAGCGAGAGCAGGCATTCGAGGGTGGTGGCCAGTTCGTTGAACACGGGGATGATCACCGACACCTCGGGCGCGGGGCCGGACGGCCGCAGCTCGATGCGCGCGGCAGCTTGCGCCAGGTCTTGCCCACTCGGATTCAGGCTGGCCACATCGATCATCGGACGCGGGCGATAGACCATCGCCGCATGGCGGGCGGCCAGCACCGCGGCGATACGCGCCCGCATCGCCCCATAGCCCCGCCACTCCCACTGCCCGTCGGCGGCCGGCAGCACCCCGGCGCTCCGGCCCGCCGGCGGGATCTCCGCGCGCGCCGGCCGCGTCGGTGCGAGCGCCTGCCGGCGCAAGGCCACCTGCCAGCGCGCATAGGCCCCGGTATCGGCGAAGACCGGCGCCATGGCGCGAAACAGCAGATGCTTCAGCCGCAGCTTCAGCCCGAACGGCAACGGCACGCGGCGATAGGCGGCACGGCCGGCCCGTGCCAGCCTGGCATAGCCTGCCCGCTTCCACCCGCGCAGCCCGAGCCGGCGCAATGGCTTGCTGATGCGCCAGGACCAGGAGGCATGCAGCGCCTCGATCATCCGGGCGGCCTCGGCATGCCGGTCCTGGAACGCCTTCGCCGCGGCCGCCGATTGCTGCACCTCCTCGCGCAGCGCGGTCTCGCGCAGCGCCGCCTCGGCGGCAGATTTCCGCAGTTCCTCGCGCAGCGACGTCTCGCGCAGCGCCGCATCGTCCGCGAGGCGCTGATGCGCCTCCAGCTCCGCGCTCAGGAAGGCGATGTCGCGCTGATAGGGCGGCAGCCGCGGCACGAACAGCCCGGCCGGCAGTTCCGGCAGCTCCCCGTCCGAGGCGACCGCGACCAGATAGACGGGGTTGGGCAGTCCCGCCCCTTCCACGCAGCCGCCATCCTCATCCTCGCGATAGCCGGTGAAGCCGCCGGCCCGCCCGTCCATCGGCGCGAGCACGGAACCGTAATGCACGCGCTGGCCGTACAGCGCATGCGCACGGAAATGCTCGGCCAGCAGCGCGCCCAGCTCCGACTGGTACAGCTCGCGCAGATGATAGGGATTCCGGGTGCGGGGGATGTCGGTATATTCGCGCCGGTCCGGCGAGGACAGCACCAGCACCCCACCCGGCGCCAGCACCCGCCTGATCTCCGACAGCATGCGCTGGTGATCGACCAGATGCTCGATGGTCTCGAAGCTCACCACCACGTCCACGCAGGCATCGCCGAGCGGAATGGCGGCGGCGTCCCCGCACAGGAACCGGACGGTCGCGCCCCCACTGGCGTTGCGGGCATAGGTCTCCTGGGCATGGGCGATCGAGGCCGCGTCGATGTCGACGCCGACCACGCTGGCCGCGGTGGCGGCCAGGAGGTCGGAGCCGTAGCCCTCGCCGCAGGCGATATCCAGCACCCGCTTGCCGCGCACCAGGCGGCGGACGGCGAGATAGCGGTGCAGATGCTCGAGCTGGATGTCCCCCTCGACACCGGGGACGAAGCGCTCGCCGGTAAAATCGACATTCATGCCGGCCTCGCCATCCGGCCGGCATGGCACAACTTCCTGGCGGATGGCGGGGGTAGATGGCGGGCAGACGGCTGGTGCTTCATCTGGCTGCATCCCTTAACGCGGCTTCAGATTGCGTTAACGGTGTTACCAATTGGTTAACGACCCGAATCGGATCCGCCGGGCGCCGGTCGATTTACCGGCGATGGTGCATTGCGTGGCGTCGCGGGCCTTGCTTAACCCCGGGGGGAGCCGATAACCCTTCGGCCACAAGCCACAGGAGGGCGAAGATGGGCGAGTATACCGCACCGATCCGCGACATGCGTTTCGTGCTCAACGAGCTGGTCGGGCTCGGGCAGGTGACCGCCCTGCCCGGAAACGGCGAAGTCGGGCCCGAACTCGTGGACGCCATCCTCGACGAGGCGGCCAAATTCGCCCGCGACGAGCTCGCCCCGCTGAACCATTCGGGCGACCAGCACCCGCCGGTGCTGACCGACGGCGCCGTGACCACGGCCCCCGGGTTCCGCGAGGCCTACGGAAAATTCGTCGCCGGCGGCTGGAATGCGCTGTCCTGCGATCCCGCCTATGGCGGGCAGGGCATGCCGCGCCTGGTCGCCTGCGCGGTGGAGGAGATGTGGCAATCCGCCAGCCTGGCCTTCGGCCTCTGCCCGCTGCTGACCCGCGGCGCGATCGAGGCGCTGCATCTCTGCGGCACCGAGGCGCAGAAGGACCTGTACCTGCCGAAGATGGTGGAGGGGAGCTGGACCGGCACCATGAACCTCACCGAGCCGCAGGCCGGCTCGGATCTGTCCGCGGTGCGTTCGCGCGCCGTGCCGGAAGGCGATCACTACCGCATCACCGGCACCAAGATCTTCATCACCTATGGCGAGCACGACTACACCGACAACATCATCCACCTGGTGCTGGCCCGCCTGCCGGACGCGCCGGAGGGGGTGAAGGGGATCTCGTTGTTCGTGGTGCCGAAATTCCTGGTCAACCCCGATGGCAGCCTGGGCGCGCGCAACGATGTCCGCTGCGTGTCGATCGAGCACAAGCTCGGCATCCACGCCAGCCCGACCGCGATGCTGGCCTTCGGCGATGCCGGCGGGGCGATCGGCACGCTGGTCGGCGAGCCCAATCGCGGCCTGGAATACATGTTCATCATGATGAACGCGGCGCGCTTCGCGGTCGGCCTGCAGGGCGTGGCGATCGGGGAACGCGCCTATCAGCAGGCGCTGGACTATGCCCGCGGACGCATCCAGGGCACCGAGGCCGGGGTGCGCGGCGCCGGAGGGTCCAGCGGGGGACGCGTGGCCATCATCAAGCACCCGGACGTGCGGCGGATGCTGATGGCCATGAAATCCGCCACCGAGGCCGCCCGCGCGCTCGCCTATACCACCGCCGCGGCGCTGGACCTGGCGGCCGGGCATCCGGACCCGGCGGTCCGCGCCCGGCTGCAGGCCCGCGCCGATCTGCTGATCCCGGTGGTGAAGGGCTGGAGCACGGAGAACGCGATCGAGATCGCCTCGCTCGGCGTGCAGGTGCATGGCGGGATGGGCTTCGTGGAGGAGACCGGCGCCGCCCAGCATCTGCGCGATGCCCGCATCCTGACCATCTACGAGGGCACCACCGGCATCCAGGCGAACGACCTGCTCGGCCGCAAGATCGCGCGCGACAAGGGTGAGGCGGCGCACGCCACGATCGCGGAGATGCGCGCAACCGCGGCCGCGCTGGCGGCAGCGGAGGGCGCGGATTTCGCCGTGCTGCACAGCGCCCTCACGGATAGCGTCGACCAGCTGGCCCGCGTCGTGGACTGGGCGGTCGCCACCTACCCCGCCCAGCCGGGCGTCGCGCTGGCCGGCGCGGTGCCGCTGCTGAAGCTGTTCGGCACGGTCGCGGGCGGCTGGCAGATGGGCCGCGCCGCGCTGGCCGCCAAGGCCGCGCTGGACCAGGGTGACAACGCGGACCGAGACTTCCTGACCGCCAAGATCGGCACCGCGCGGTTTTACGCCGACCACCTGCTCAGCCAGGCGCATGGCCTGGCACATGCGGCGATGCACGGCGCCCCCGGCGTGCTGGCGCTGGACGAAGCCCAGTTCGCTGCATGATACGCCGCATGATCCATCGGGGCCGGTTAGGCGGAGACTCGGATGCTCCGCTAGCATCGCCGCATGCGGATCCTTGCTCTCGATGCGGCGCTGGCCCGGTGTGCGGCGGCCGTGGTGGTGGATGGTGCGGTGGTGGCGAGCCGGCGCACGCCCGCCGATGCGCCAGGCCGCGGCCAGGCGGCGCTGCTGCCCGACATGGCGGAGGCGGTGCTCGCCGCTGCCGGGCTCGCGGCCGGGGAGCTTGACCTGGTCGCGGTCACGGTCGGGCCGGGCAGCTTCACCGGCATTCGCGCCGGCCTCGCGCTGGCGCACGGGATCGCGCTGGCCGCAGACATCCCCGTGGTCGGCGTGACCATCGGCGAGGCGCTGGCCGAGGCGCTGCCGCGGCTCGGCGGGCGGGCGCTGTGGTCGGCCGTCGACAGCCGACGAGGGCGGGTGTTTCTGGAACGGGCGATCGGCGAAACCGACGGTGCGATCGAGGCCTTTGCCCTGGATGCCCTGCCCGATCCCGGCCGTCCGGTCGCCATCGCCGGGGATGCCGCGGTCGCGGTTGCGGCCGGCCTCGCCGCGCGCGGCGCCAATGTGATGCTCAGCGACGCGCGGCTGCCGCAGATCCGTCACGTCGCCCTGGCCGGGGCCAGGCGCTGGCGCGGGGAGCTGCCGGCGCGCGCGCCGCAGCCGGTCTATGTCGATCCGCCGGAGGCGAAGCTGCCGGCCGGCGGGCTTCGCCCCGCCCCCGCTTGAGCGGGCTCGAGCGGGCCGCCGCGGTGCATGCCGAGGTGCTGGCGGAAATCCATCGTGCCGCCTTCCCGCCGGCCGAGGCCTGGAGCGCCGATGTCATGGCGCTGCAGCTCGGCGTGCCCGGCGCCTTCGGCTGGCTTCATCCCGCCGGCGGCATGGTGCTGGCGCGGGTCGCCGCGGACGAGGCGGATATCCTGACCATCGCGGTGGCCCCCGGCGCGCGGCGCCAGGGCCTGGGCCGCGCCCTGCTGCTGGCGGCGATGGTGGAGGCGGCCCGGCGCGGCGCCACGACGATGTTCCTGGAGGTCGGTGTCGCCAACCATGCGGCGCATGCGCTCTATGTTTCCGCCGGCTTCACCGAGGTCGGGCGCCGGCGCGGCTATTACGCCGATGGCGGCGACGCGCTGATCCTGCGCGCCCCGCTCAAACCTTCCCGCCCCGGCGCAGCAGAAGCAGGCTGACCCCTTCGGCGTCGGTCGTCAGCGACAGCACGCTGTGACCCTGTTCCGCGGCGGTTCGCGGCACGTTCTTCAACGGCTCTTCCCCGCGCAGACGCACTCCCAGGATCTGTCCGGGCGCCATCCGGTCGAGCGCAAGACGGGTGCGCACGAACGTCATCGGACATACCTCCTGGGTGATGTCGATTTCTCGATCTGCGGTATAAATCTCTATCATGACTGTATGACCGGTTATTTTTCCAAATATCCATTGCGAAACGGGCGGTCGTCACATTATATAGCGCTATCCTACTCTTAGAAAGGGTCTCAAATGATGGAAAGCCCGGCGAATTCGAATGTGCTGGGACTAACGGCGCAAATCGTCTCTGCCCATGTGTCGAACAATTCCGTCTCACCGGACGCTCTGCCGTCGCTGATCCAGGAGGTCTTCAAGACCTTGTCCGGGGTCGGGAAGGAACCAGTACAGCCGGACAAGCCGCAGCCTGCGGTGCCCGTGAAGAAATCCGTATTTCCGGATCACATCATTTGCCTGGAAGATGGCAAGAAGCTGAAGATGCTGAAACGGCATCTCAAGACCGCCTATAATCTCTCGCCGGAACAGTATCGGGAACGTTGGGGTCTGACCTCGGATTATCCCATGGTGGCGCCGAATTACGCCCGCCATCGCTCCTCCCTGGCGAAGAAGATCGGCCTCGGCACCAAGCCGCGCCTGGCGCCGCCGCGCAAATAGGCGGCGCCGACACCCCGCACGATTCCTCCACTCCGCTTGCCGCTGGCCGCGAATGCCGGCGGACCTTGCCGCGCAGATTGACGGCGCGGGCGGAATCGGCGGGGCGCCCCTCTCCACTCCGACCGCCCCACCCGTGCGCGGCCATCCGCACGCGATTATCAGGAAGGGTTTGCCAGCCAGGGCGTTGCCCCGGTAAGGTCGGCCCGAACGACGACGGTCGGGACCGCCGTGCGGGCGCTGGCAAGGGTGACCGGCCTGCGTCCAGGTTGGGGTGTCCAGATCGGGGTTTCCAGATTGGGGCGGCCAGATCCGACGGCCCAATGGGACGGCCAGATGGGGCCCGCCGGATCACCACGGCCTGATTGCAAGGGATTGAATGGAATCGCGCATCGAGCGCCTCTGCGTGGAACGCGGGCTGAAGATGACGGGGCAACGCCGCGTCATCGCCCGGGTGCTGTCGGATGCATCCGACCACCCGGACGTGGAGGAGCTCTACCGCCGCGCCGCGGCGCTGGATGAACGCATCTCGATCGCCACGGTCTACCGTACCGTCCGCCTGTTCGAGGAAAAGGGCATCCTGGAGCGGCGCGATTTCGGCGGCGGGCGGGCCCGCTACGAGCCGACCGAGCACGGCCACCACTACCATCTGATCGATATCGAATCCGGCAAGGTGTTCGAATTCTCCGACGCCGAGCACGAGGCGCTGCTGCAGAAGATCGCCGCCCGGCTTGGCTTCGATCTCGTCTCGCTTCGGCTCGAGCTGTTCGGCCGGCGCCAGCAGAGCCAGCCCGCCGCCCGCCCGGCCGCGGCGCCAGCCACACCCGGCGAGACGAAGCGATCGTCCGAGGTCCGCCCGGCGGGACAGCCGGCGGCGGAGGCACCCGCCACCGGGCAGAGGCGCGCATCGCGATGACCGCCGTATTCGGCCCAAGGCCGTCCGACCCGACATCCCCCTCCCCCGGCATCCTCGCCCCGTTATCCGACGAAGCCGGCTTCGGCGAGTTGCGCGCCGGCCATCTCGGCGTCCGGATCGCCACCACGGCGGCCGAGATCCACGCCGTCCAGGCGCTGCGCTACCGGGTGTTCTACAAGGAGATGGGCGCGCGACCGGATCCCGCCACCTTTGCCAGCAAGCTCGACGCTGACCAGTACGACACCGTCGCCGACCATCTGCTGGTGATCGACCACAGCATCGGCGAAACCACGGCGAGCATCGTCGGCACCTACCGGCTGATCCGCCGCGCGGCGGCGGCGCGGATCGGGCGGTTCTATTCCGCCGATGAGTTCGACATCTCCAGGATGGAGAACTTCCCCGGCGAGGTGCTGGAGCTCGGCCGGTCCTGCGTCGCGTTGGAATACCGCTCGCGCGCGGTCATGCAGCTGCTCTGGAGCGGCATCGCCGCCTATGTCTTCCGCCACAGGATCGACCTGATGTTCGGCTGCGCCAGCCTGCCCGGCACCGACCCGGACGCGCTCGGGCCGGAGCTCGCCTATCTCTACTACCACCATCTCGCGCCCGCCGAGATCCGTCCGCGCGCGCTGCCGCAGCGCTACATCGACATGCGCCGGGTCGACCCGGCCGCGCTCGGTGATCCCCGGCGCGCGCTGACCGCGCTACCCCCGCTGATCAAGGGCTATCTGCGCCTGGGCGGCTTCGTCGGCGACGGCGCGGTGATCGACACCCAGTTCAACACCACCGATGTCGCCGTCGTGGTGAAGACCGACCTGGTCACCGAGAAATACTACCGTCATTTCGAGCGCGACCGCCGCGACGCCGTGGATTGACCGGCGTGTCCCCGACAATCGTGCCTCTGGCCGGTGTTGCGGCCCGATTCAACGTCATCATGACCTCGCCCAGACTCGCCGCTCCCGCCGTGGAGCTGCTGGAGCGGGCCGGCTGCGCGATCCATTACATGCGGCCGTTTCCCTCCGCCGAGGAGGTGGCGGCGCTGACCGGACAGCTCCAGGCGGACGCCATCCTCACCCGCCAGGGCCCGGTGAACGCAGCGGCGATGGCCGCTTCCGCCCGGCTGAAGGTGGTGGCGCGCCATGGCGTCGGCATCGATGACGTCGACCTCGCCGCCGCCGCCGAGCGCGGCATCGTGGTGGCGCGGGCGCCGGGATCGAACACAAGGGCGGTGGCCGAGCACACGCTGGCGATGATCCTGGCGCTGGCGAAGGATCTGCACACGCTGTCGGCCAGCCTGGCCGAGGGCGGCTGGCGCGGCGGCGCCACCAAGGTGCGCGACATCGCCGGCATGCGGCTCGGCATCGTCGGCTACGGCGCCATCGGCCAGGAGGTCGCCCGCCTGGCGCTGGCATTCGGCATGCGGGTGCAGGTCTTCGGCGGCTCCGGCGATCCCGCCGCGCAACCGGGGGTCACCCGCGCGCCGTCGCTGCCGGCGCTGCTCGCCACCTCCGACGCGCTCACGCTGCATTGCCCGCTGACGCCACAGACGCGCGACCTGATCGACGCGGCGGCGCTGGCGCTGCTTCCTGCCGGCGCGATCGTGGTGAACACCGCCCGCGGCGGCATCGTCAACGAGGCGGCGCTAGCGGCGGCGATCGATGCCGGACACATCGCCGGCGCGGCGCTGGACGTATTCGCGCAGGAACCGCCGCCCGACGACCATCCGCTGCGCCATCATCCGAAGATCATCCGCACCCCGCATGTCTCCGGCGTCACCGACGGCGCGCTGGTCAACATGGGCGTCATGGCGGCCGAGTGCATCGCGGCGGTGCTGACCGGCGGCGTGGTACCGCCGGAGCGGCTGGTGCGGGCCGCCGCCGGATAGGCCGTGCCGCCGCCAGACCCCGCAACATGGCCCGCTTGTAATCGCCGGCTGCTTGCGCCGGCCCGGCCGCACGTGTAGCCGCCACGCATGTTTGCGGATTTGCGTGGCTGGCGAGCCGATCTGGCTGCCTGTGGAGTTGGCGCGTTATCGGCGGCCGCGCTGCCGCCGTTGCACGCCATACCGGTATTGCTGCTGACGATTCCGGCGCTGCTGGCACTGATTTCCGCCGCCCCGAGCTGGCGCATCGCGGCCCGGCGCGGCTGGTGGTTCGGCTTCGGCCTGCACATGCTCGGCCTCTACTGGATCACCGAGGCGATCCTGGTGGAGGCGGCGCGCTACTGGTGGCTGGTGCCGTTCGCGGTGCCGATGATCGCCGCCCTGATCGCGGTGTTCGTCGCGGCACCCGTGATCCTCGCCTGGTTCGCGGCGCCGGGCTGGCGGCGGGCCCTGGCGCTGTGCGGCGCCTGGGTGCTGTCGGACATCGCCCGGCAATACGTGCTGACCGGATTTCCCTGGAACCTCTGGGGGAGCGTCTGGGCCGTGCCGGGGCCGGTCGGCGACGTGTTCATCCAGCCGGCCGCGCTGGTCGGCGCGCAGGGCCTCACCCTGTTCACGCTGCTGCTGGCCTGCACGCCGGCGCTGTCCTGGCGGTTCCGCGCCGCCGGCCTCGCGGGGCTGGCCGTCTGGGCCGGTTTCGGCCTCGCCCGGCTGCACCAGGCGGACCCGCAACCGGCGGGGGTCAACGTGATCCTGGTGCAGGGCAATGTCGCCCAGGGGCAGAAATGGGACCGGGATCTGGCCCTGTCCATCTTCCACCGTTACCTGGACCTCACCGCCGCGGCGGTGGACCGTGCCGGACCGGGGCCGAAGACGGTGGTATGGCCGGAGACGGCAGTGCCGTTCCTGCTGGACCAGGACCCGAGTGCGCGCCGCGCAATCGTGGCCGCGACCGGCGACGCCCCCGCGCTGGTCGGCAGCGTGCGCTTCGGCATGGACGGCAGGCCGCGCAACAGCCTGTTCGCCCTGCTCGCCGGCGCGGCGGCGGGGGATCTGCCGCGGAACGGCATCATCGTCGCGCAGTACGACAAGTGGCACCTGGTACCGTTCGGCGAATATCAGCCGGACTGGCTGCCGCTGCCGATCCAGGTGGTGCCCGGCGGCGGCTTCGTCCCCGGCATCGGGCCGCATACGCTGCATGTGGCCGGGCTGCCGCCGGTCGGGCCGCTGATCTGCTACGAGGCGATCTTCGGCTCGGACATCGTCGATCCGTCCGACCGGCCGGCCTGGCTGGTCAACATCACCAACGACGCCTGGTTCGGCAACTCGGCCGGACCGCGCCAGCACCTCGCCGCCGCGCGCATGCGCGCGGTGGAAGAGGGGCTGCCGCTGCTGCGCGCCGCCAATACCGGCATTTCCGCGGCCTTCGACGCCCGGGGACGGGAACTCGGCCGGCTCGGCCTGAACGAAACCGGAACGCTTGAGATCGCCCTGCCGGGAAGACTGCCTCCGACGGTGTTTACCCGCGTCGGGTTGTGGCTGCCCGGCACGCTCGCGCTGATTTTACTCGTCCTTTCTCTTTGCCGATGGAAGCCGCGGCAGGAAAGAAGCGGCGACCGCCGGGATTAGCCTATTTATTAAGATCGTGCGGGGTTTGCGATACGCAGATACATAATTTTCAGCAAGTGTTGACAATTCTCGGTTGTGAGGTTAAAGAAACACTAACCGCTAGAGCCGATCTTCGTCCGAATCAGAAATGATTGCGATATGGAGATGAATGCGGGTATTTATTGAAGTGTAGGAGACGCGCATGGCCCGGGGTGAACAGATTGCCGGCAGTGAAAAAGAGAGCCGCCCAAGCCCGATCGATGTGCATGTGGGCACGCGGGTTCGGCTGCGCCGGACGCTGCTCGGCATGTCGCAGGAACGACTCGGCGAGGCCCTCGGCCTGACGTTTCAACAGGTCCAAAAATACGAACGCGGCGTCAATCGTGTTGGCGCCTCACGCCTTTTTGATCTTTCCCGCGTGCTGGACGTGCCGATCAGCTTCTTCTTCGACGACATGCCCGACAGCCTGGCCACCGCCTTCGGCGGCCAGCCGAGCGGGCGCCGGGTCGCCGGCTTCGCCGACACCCAGGACGGCTTCGCCGATGACACGTTGAACCGGCGCGAGACGCTGGAGCTGGTGCGTGCCTATTACCGCATCACCGACCCGGCGGTGCGCAAACGGGTGTTCGACCTGATCAAGTCGATGGGTCCGCACGACTCCTGATCGGTCGCTACGGCACGGGTTCCCGCAATTGGGGGTTGTCGAACCGCGGGTGATGAGCGTCGTGCACGGCCGATTTCAGCGCCTGGGCGAGTTCCCGCTTGGCCTCGTCGCCGAGCGCCCTGGCAATCTCCAGCCGCCGGCCCGGCGCGCAGAGCAGCAGGCCCGGCACCCGGCCCGGCCGCTCCTCCAGTTCCACCATCAGCCAGCCGAGGCCCAGCCGCGTCTCCTGCTTCCGGCCGTCCGGATCGGTGCGCACCACGCGGATCGCATCCGGCGACAGCAGCAGCAATTCCACCTGCCGGGCGCTGCGCTGGTGCAACCAGAGCAGGAACGCCGCCAGGCCAAGTTCGATGATGACGAACCCCGCCACCGGCCAGGCGCCGATCAGCCAGAACCGGATCCCGCTCAGCACCGACAGGGCGCAGACCGACCCGATCAGGATGCGCCGGCCGCGCGGCGTCAGGCTGCGATGCGGCATGATCGCGGCCTCGAACAGGATGGTGTCGTTTCCGGGCAGGTCCGTGCTGGACATGACCTGCATATAGCGGCTTGCATCGCCGGTTTGCAGCCCACGGACGACAACAATCGATGAGCACCGCAGCAAGGCCGCCCGGCGAAAAATCCCGGCGCCCGAAGACCCCCCGCAAGACACCCGTCATGACCCTGGCGGAAGTCCGCGCCTTCATCACCGCGCTGGCCGCGGCCAATCCGGCGCCGGAGACGGAGCTCGAGTACCAAACCCCCTATACCCTGCTGGTCGCCGTGGTGCTGTCGGCGCAGGCGACCGATGTCGGCGTCAACAAGGCCACCAGGACGCTGTTCGCCGAGGCGCCCGATCCGGCCGCGATGGCAGCCCTCGGCGTCGAGGGCGTCGCCCGCCATATCCGCACCATTGGTCTCTGGCAGGGCAAGGCACGCAACGTGGTCGAGCTCTCCCGCCTGCTGCTGGAACGCCATGGCGGCGAGGTGCCGCATGACCGCGCGGCGCTGGAGGCGCTGCCCGGCGTCGGGCGCAAGACCGCCAACGTGGTGCTGAACGTGGCGTTCGGCGAGCCGACGATGGCGGTGGACACGCATATCTTCCGCATCGGCAACCGCACCGGGCTGGCGCCGGGCAAGACCCCGCGGGCGGTGGAGGAACAGCTGCTGAAGCGCCTGCCGGCGGAGATGCTGCGCGATGCGCATCACTGGCTCATCCTGCACGGGCGCTACGTGTGCAAGGCGCGCACGCCCGAATGCTGGCGCTGCGTGGCCGCGGCGCCCTGCCGCTATCCCGCCAAGACGCCCGCCCCGCGCTGAACCGGACGCCGCGCCACGCCGGCCCGGAACTGCTGCACTGCGCCGCCGCAGCGGGCTGTCGCACCCATTGTTTGTTGCGATTACGTACTTGAACCAAATAAATTTGATCTTGCGTTGTACAAGGGTCAGATTTGCGTGGAGCGGGGGTTGCCCCGCCTTATGTCAAGGAGACGTTGGATGTTTCGACCCACGCGTAAGCGCGCCGCCGCGTTCGTTGCCGGCGCAGTCTTTTCCCTTGGGCTGGCCGGCTCGGCGCTGGCACAGGCGCCGGCCGCGTCCGGCTCGACGACGCTCGACAATGTTCGCAAGCGTGGCGAACTGCTCTGCGGCGTGTCGACCGGCGTTCCCGGTTTTTCGCTCGCCGACAGCCAGGGCATCACGCGCGGTATCGACGCGGATGGCTGCCGCACCGTCGCCGCCGCCGCGCTGGGGGATGCGAGCAAGGTGAAGTTTGTGCCGCTGACCACCGTCAACCGGTTCACCGCCCTGCAATCGGGCGAGGTGGACGTGCTGATCCGCAGCACGACATGGACCCTGGCGCGGGAAGGCGATCTCGGCCTGCTGTTCGCCTGGGTGAACTATTATGACGGCACCGCTTTTCTGGTGAAGAAGGCCTCCGGCGTCAAATCGGTAAAAGACATGGATGGCGCGACGGTCTGCGTCCAGCCAGGCACCAGCACCGAGCTGGCGATCTCGGATTATTTCCGGGTGAATAACCTGAAGTTCACGCCGATCCTGATCGGCGACCTCCCGGAGATCCAGAGCGCCTTCTTGTCCGGGCGCTGCGATGCCTATTCCACCGACGGCTCGGCGCTGGTCACGTTCCGCTTCAGCCAGGGCCCGAAGGCCGACGAACTGACGCTGCTGCCGGAGGTGATCAGCAAGGAGCCGCTCGGCGCGATGGTGCGCAAGGGCGATGACAAATGGTTCGATCTGGTACGTTGGTCCTACATCGCCTCCCTGACCGCCGAGGAGAATGGCATTACCAGCAAGAACATCGACAGCTTCGCCGACAGCAAGATCCCCGACATCCGCCGGCTGCTCGGACTCGAGGGCGACATGGGCAAGAAGCTCGGCGTCGACAACAAATGGGCGTACAACATCGTCAAGCAGGTGGGTAATTACGGCGAGGTATGGGATCGCAACATCACGCCGATGGGCGCGCCGCGTGGACTGAATAACCTCTGGAACAAGGGCGGCCTGCAATACGCCCCCCCCATACGCTGACGCCTCGCGGGAAGGGCCGGCGTCATCGGCCCTTCCCGTGTTTCTCCCCGTACTTCTCCCCCGTACTTCTCCCCGTACTTCTCCCCCGTGCTTCCCCCCCCGCGCTTTTTCAATGATGCCACACCCGGGACAAGTGACATGTCGAGCTCAACCACCGATCCCCGCCTGATGGCGCCGCGCGCCGCACCGAAGAAGCGCATGCGGCTGTCCTGGTCCGATCCGGTGTTCCGCTCCATCGTCTGGCAGGTGTTGATCGTCGGCGTGATCGTCGCGATCGTCTGGTACCTGGCCGCCAACACCAACCGCAACCTGTCGGCCCGGCGCATCGCCACCGGTTTCGCTTTCCTGTCGCGCAACGCGGGCATCCCGATCAGCGAGAGCCCGATCCCCTACGACCCCGCCGTCAGCACCTATGGCGACGCGCTGGTTATCGGCATCCTGAACACGTTGAAGGTGGCGATCGTCGGCGTCGTGCTGGCCACGATCCTGGGCACGGTCATCGGGATCGCCCGGCTGTCGCATAACTGGCTTATCGCCAAGCTGGCGGCCGTTTACGTCGAGGTGCTGCGCGACCTGCCGTTGCTGCTGCAATTGCTGTTCTGGTACACGCTGCTGCAGGCGCTGCCGGCGCCGAAGCAGAGCTTCCGCATCGGCGACGCGGTGTTCCTGTCCAACCGCGGCTTCAAGATCCCGCTGCTGGTCTGGCAACCCGCGCATAGCTGGGCATTGCTGGTCTTCGCGGCCGGGCTGATCGCCACCTGGCTCTATGCCCGCAGGGCCCGCCGGCGCCAGGAAACCACCGGCGAGCGCCCCATCGTGTGGCCGGCGGCGCTCGGCTTCCTGGTGGTGCTTCCCGCCGTGGTCTGGACGATGCTCGGCGCCCCGTTTCAGCTCGACATGCCGGTGCTGCGCGGCTTCAACTTCCAGGGCGGCGGGCTGATCAGCCCGGAATACGGCGCCCTGCTGATCGGACTGGTGATCTACACCGCCTCCTACATCGCCGAGATCGTCCGTTCCGGCATCCAGGCCGTCGCCATCGGCCAGTGGGAAGCCGGCGAGGCGCTCGGCCTGTCGCGCGCGCAGGTGATGCGCCGGATCGTCCTGCCCCAGGCGCTGCGCGTGATCGTCCCGCCGATGACCAGCCAGTACCTGAACCTGATCAAGAACAGCTCCCTGGCGGTGGCCATCGGCTTTCAGGACGTGGTCTCGATCGCCAACACGACGCTGAACCAGACCGGCCAGGCGATCGAGGGCATCGCCTACATCATGGTCGTCTACCTCACGATCAGCCTGTCCATCAGCCTGTTCATGAACTGGTACAACGCGCATATCGCCCTGGTGGAGCGCTGAAGGATGGAGCGCTGAAATGAGCGACATCACCGCCCCCGCACCCGTCCTCCGCCCGCCCGCGGTCATGCTCGGCCCCTGGCAATGGGCGCGGGCCAATCTGTTCAATTCCTGGCTGTCGACCGCGGTAACGCTGGCGCTCGGCTATTTGCTGGTGCGCGGGATCGTCGGCTTCGTCGACTGGGCGCTGGTGCATGCCGTGTGGACGGTGCCGACCGGCGCCAACGGCACGCCGGATGCCAGCGCCTGCTACGCCGTAAAGGGGGTGGGCGCCTGCTGGGCGGTGATCACCGACAAGTACCGCTTCATTCTGTTCGGTCGCTACCCGTATGAGGAGCAGTGGCGCCCGGCGATTTGCATCGCGCTGTTCATCGGCCTGTTCACCGTCTCCGCCATGCGCCGGTTCTGGCGGCGCGAGCTGGCGCTGATCTGGCTCGCGACGCTGGCGGTCATCGGCACGCTGATGTGGGGTGGCGTGCTCGGCATGCGCTACGTGCCGCAGGACAGCTGGGGCGGGCTGCCGATCACGCTGATCCTGTCCACCTTCGGCCTGGCCTTCGCCTTCCCGCTCGCCGTGCTGGTGGCGCTCGGGCGGCGGTCGACCAACCTGCCGGCGGTGAAGATGATCTGCGTCGTCTACGTGGAGCTGATCCGCGGCGTGCCGCTGATCAGCCTGCTGTTCATGGCCAGCGTGATGTTCCCGCTGTTCCTGCCGGAAGGCATCAACATCGACAAGCTGCTGCGCGCGCAGGTGGCCATCATCCTGTTCGCCGCCGCCTACCTGGCCGAGGTCGTGCGCGGCGGCCTGCAGGCGCTGCCGAAGGGCCAGGCGGAGGCGGCGGACGCGCTCGGGCTGTCCTACTGGGAGAAAACCGGCAAAGTCATCCTGCCGCAGGCGCTGCGCCTGGTCATTCCGCCGCTGGTCAACACCTTCATCGGCTTTTTCAAGGACACCTCGCTGGTGCTGATCATCGGCATCTTCGACCTGCTGACCGCCGGCAAGGTCGCGCTCAGCGAGCCGGTCTGGCAGGGCTATTCCACCGAGGTCTACATCGTCCTGGCGATGATCTATTTCGCCTTCTGCTTCGCCATGTCGAAATACAGCCGCGGGCTGGAGCGGGAGCTCGACCGCTCCCGCCGCCGCTAGGCCACGCCCCTTCAGGAGAGAGTACGTCATGAGCCAGACCCAACAGCATGCATCCAGGCCGGTCGCGCCGCCGGGGGGAACGCCGGCGATCCTGCTCGACAAGGTCAATAAATGGTACGGCCAGATGCATGTGCTGCGCGACGTCTCGCTCAGCGTGGCGGAAAAGGAGCGCGTGGTCGTCTGCGGGCCGTCCGGCTCGGGAAAGTCCACGATGATCCGCTGCATCAACCGGCTGGAGACGCACCAGCAGGGCCGCATCGTCGTCGACGGCACGGAGCTGACCGACGACACCCGCGCGCTGGACACGATCCGGCGCGAGGTCGGCATGGTGTTCCAGTCCTTCAACCTGTTCCCGCATCTGACCATCCTGGAGAACTGCACGCTGGCGCCGATCTGGGTGCGCAAGATGCCCAAGGCGGAGGCCGAGGACCTGGCGATGAACTACCTGACCCGGGTGAAGATCCCCGAGCAGGCGAAGAAATATCCCGGCCAGCTCTCCGGCGGCCAGCAGCAGCGGGTGGCGATCGCGCGGGCGCTGTGCATGAAGCCGAAGATCATGCTGTTCGACGAGCCGACCTCGGCGCTGGATCCGGAAATGATCAAGGAGGTGCTGGACACCATGATCGGCCTGGCCGAGACCGGCATGACCATGGTCTGCGTTACCCATGAGATGGGCTTCGCCCGCCAGGTGGCGGATCGCGTGGTGTTCATGGACCGCGGCGAGATCGTCGAGGTCGGGCCGCCGAACGATTTGTTCGAGAACCCCCGCACCGACCGGCTGCAACTGTTCCTGAGCCAGATCCTGCGCGGACACTGAAGCCGGGCCGCCAGGAGGCGGGCGCACGAACATCGCGGGGATTCCAAGGTGTCATGCGGTTGACACGCCGATGTCACTCGATCGTAACGTTCGTATTCTAAAGCGGCCCGCATCACGCCGGCACATCACCCCGGCACAGCCCACGAAGCGGAAACCACCCGATGGAATATGAGCGCCGCTTCAAGTTCCTGATCTGCGCTCCGGCCTTCGACGAGGCCGATCTCGAGGGCCAGCGCCTGCGCGAGATCCTGGCCGAGGTCGAGGGGCTCGGATACTCCGTCGTGCGCGCCCGGCGCGACGACGATGCCGAACTGGTGGTTCGCACCGATGCCGCCATCGGCTGCGTGCTGGTCGACTGGGGCAAGAAGGGCCTGCAGGGCAAGGCGGCGCAGCTGATTTCCTTCATCCGCCGGCGCGGGCTCGATGTGCCGATCATCGTGCTGGTGCGCCGCCACCGGCTGGAGGATATTCCCGTCGAGGTGCTGGACGACGTGGACGGCTTCATCTTCCTGGCCGAGGAGACGCCCGAGTTCATCGCCCGCAATCTGGTTTCGCATCTGCGCAAATATGCCGAGAGCCTGAAGACCCCGTTCTTCGGGGCGATGCTGGATTATTCCGAACAGGGCAACATGCTGTGGACCTGCCCCGGTCATAACGGCGGCATGTTCTACAGCCGCAGCCCGATCGGGCGCATCTTCGTCGATCATCTCGGCCAGGCCGTGTTCCGCGACGATCTCGACAATTCGGTGCTGGAAATGGGCGACCTGCTGACCCATGAGGGGCCGGCACTGCGCGCGCAGCAGGAAGCCGCCAAAATCTTCGGCGCCGAACGCACCTATTTCGTGCTCAATGGCACCTCCACCTCGAACAAGGTCGTGCTGTCGTCGATGCTCACCGAGGGCGACCTCGTGCTGTTCGACCGCAACAACCACAAGGCCGCCCATCACGGCGCGCTGTTCCTGGGCGAGGCGATCCCCATCTTTGTTGAGACCGCGCGCAACGCCTACGGGCTGATCGGACCGATGCGCGCCGACGCGCTGGACGAGACCCGGCTGCGCCATGCCATACGCGACAACCCGCTGGTCACCGACAAATCGGCGTGGACCCGCGAACGGCCGTTCCGCGCCGCCGTGGTGGAGCAGTGCACCTATGACGGCACGATCCACTCCGCCGAGGCGATCCTCAGCCGCATCGGCCATTTGTGCGACTACATCCTGTTCGATGAGGCCTGGGCCGGCTTCATGAAGTTTCATCCGATGTTTCACGGCCGCTTCGGCATGGGCTTGTCGCCGCTCGGGCCGGACTCGCCGGGCATCATGGTGACGCAGAGCACGCACAAGCAGCTGGCGAGTTTCTCGCAGGCCTCGCAGATCCATGTGCGCGACAACCATCTCCGCGGCCAGCGCCGCCGCGTGGAGCATCGCCGGTTCAACGAGACGTTCCTGCTGCACGCATCGACGAGCCCGTTCTACCCGCTCTTCGCCTCGCTGGACGTGGGCGCGCAGATGATGAAGGGCCGATCCGGCGAGGTGCTGTGGGACGACACCATCCGCCTGGGCATCGAGCTGCGCAAGAAGATCCGCCTGACCCGGCGCGAGTTCCGCGAGACCGAGACCGATCCCTGCAGGCGGTGGTTCTTCGACCCCTTCGTGCCGGACATGACCCTGGTGACGCAGCCGGGCGGCGAGCGGCGGGAAGTGGCGTGGGAGGATGCGCCGACCGACCTGCTGGCCAGCGACGCCCGGCACTGGATGTTCCACAACGGCGCGTCCTGGCACGGCTTTCCCGATGCGCCCGATGGCTGGGCGATGACCGACCCGAACAAGCTCACCGTGCTTACCCCGGGCTTCGATCGGGTGACCGGCGCCTATGCCAAGCATGGCATTCCCGCGCCGGTGGTGGCGGAATATCTGCGCCAGAACCGCATCGTCGCCGAGAAGAACGACCTCAACAGCCTGCTGTTCCTGCTTACTCCCGGGGTGGAGAGCAGCAAGGCCGGTACCCTGCTCGCCCATCTGGTGTCGTTCAAGAAGCTGCATGACGACAACGTGCCGCTGGAGCAGGTCATCCCGGACTTCGTGGCGCGCCGCCCGTATCGCTATGGCGGGATGCGTCTGCGCGATCTCTGCGCGCAGATGCACGCCTTCTACCGCGAGGCCCGCATCAGCACATTGCAGGGCGCGCAGTTTCGTGCCGAGCATCTGCCCGAAATGGCCATGCCGCCGCATGCGGCGACACGGGAGATGGTGCGCAACCGGGTGGACTACGTGCCGCTGGATGAGGTCGGGGGCCGGATCGCCGCCACGCTCTGGGTCGTCTATCCGCCCGGCATCGCCACCATCATCCCCGGCGAGCGGCTGGATGCACGCGCCCGGCCGATGGTCGATTATCTGCGGGCGTTCGAGCGCGCGGCGAACCGCTTCCCGGGTTTCGACACGGAAATCCAGGGCCTGTATCGCGAAACCGACGACAAAGGCGGGGTGCGCTTCTACACCTATGTGATCCGCGAATAGGCGGCCGCCGCGACGATGCGCGCAATCAGGCGCCGGCGGCGCCGACCAGGGGATGATCGACGAACGCGTGCAGGATCTGCGCCAATCCCGCCGGCACCACGAGGGCGGATGCCTGGCGCGGTTCGAACCAGCGCGTCTCGCGTTCCGCCTTCTCCGGCCATTTCCGCAGCTGACGCTCGACCGCGAGCAGATAGACCGCGACCTCGAAAATCACCGCCTTGCGCGTGCTCTGACGCTTTTCGTAGCGATAGAGCCCGACCGGGGAGTCGCTGACCACAGAGCCGACGACCCCTGCCTCTTCGTACGCTTCCCGCGCCGCGGTGGCCGCCCCGCTCAGATTCCGGATCGGCCAGCCTTTTGGAATGATCCAGCGGCCGCTGCCCCGCGAAGTAACCAACAGAACCTTTATCCGCCCGTGCTCGTCATGCAGATACGGCAGCGCGCCATATTGGGGTTGAATGATCATCTTCGTCCTGGCTATCTCCGGCGTGTAAGCTGACGCGCAGCGGGTCGAGTTCCTTGGTATCGAGTTCTTTGGGGGGATCGAGCTCTTGAGGGATCGAATTCCCGCCTGCAAAGCACGCGCCGCCGCGTCGGTGCAATATTCATCCGCCGGGCGGCGGGCGCCGCCGCGCGATCGTCCCGCGCACCGCCGTCACCCATTTGAAACTTTCCGCATCGCCGATCGGGAGCACCGGGCGCGCGCGCGATCATCGGATGCCCGCGCGCATGAAGCTCTGCACGAATTGCCGCTGAAACAGCAGGAAGGCGACCAGCAGCGGCGCGCTGGTCAGCAGCGTCGCCGCGGTGACGATCGACCAGTCGATGCCCTGGTCGGTGGAGGCGAAGATCGACAGGCCCACGGTCAACGGCCGGGTGGTGACCGAGTTGGTGATCACCAGCGGCCAGAGGAAATTGTTCCAATGGTAGCTGACGCTGACCAGCCCGTAGGCGAGATAGGTCGGGCGGGCCAGCGGCACATAGACGCGCCAGATCCGCGCCAGCAGCGAGCAGCCCTCCAGCCGCGCCGCGTCGTCAAGCTCCTGCGGCACCGTGCGGAAGGTCTGGCGCAGCAGGAAGATGCCGAAGGCGGAGCCGAGATAGGGCAGCGCGATCGCCAGGATCGTGTCCACCAGACCGAGCCGGGCCATGCTGCGATAGTTGCCGACCAGCAGCACTTCCGGCATCACCATCAGCTGCAGCAGCACGATGGCAAACAGCAGATCCCGGCCGGGGAAGTTCATGCGCGCAAACGCGAAGGCGGCCGGCGTGCACAACACGAACTGCGCCGCCAGGATCAGCGTGACCAGCAGCATCGTGTTGAGGAAATAGCGCGCGAACGGCGCCGCGTTCCAGGCTGCCTCGAAATTCTGCCAGGTCAGCGGCGCGAACGGGTTGAAATGCGTCGCGTACGCCGCCGGATGGAACGCCGTCCAGACCGCGTAGAGCAGCGGCAGCACCCAGATTATGCCGAGCAGCCAGGCCCCGACGATTTCCAACTCCCGCGTCATCACCGGTCGCGTCATCGGTAATGCACGCGCCGGCCGATCACGCCGAACTGCACCCAGGCGAGCAAGCCCAGCAGGCACAGCAGCACCACCGTCAAGGTGGCGGCGAGCGCCGTGTCCCAGAACCGGAATCCGGCCTCGTAGATGTAGTAGAGCAGCAGGGTCGTCGCGTTGTCCGGGCCGCCGCGCGTCATCACCACGACATGATCGACCAGCCGGAACGCGTTGATCACCGCGTTCACCAGCACGAACAGCGTCGTCGGCATCAGCAGCGGCAGGGTCACGCGCCGGAAGAAATTCCAGCGGCCGGAGCCTTCAAGGGAGGCCGCCTCCTTCAGGTCGGGCGGCATCGCCTGCAACGCGGCCAGGTAGAAGATCATGAAGAACCCGGCTTCCTTCCACACCGCGACCACGATCATGGCCGCCAGCGCCGTGGCGGGATCGCCGAGCCAGTTGTGCCGCCCGCCGCCGAACGGCGCCAGGATCTGGTCGAACAGGCCGTAATCGGGCGTGAAGAAGAACAGCCAGATATTCGCCACCGCGATCATCGGCAGCATGGTCGGGGTGAAATAGGCCATGCGCAGCAGCGCGCGTCCCGGCAGCGCGGTGTTGACCGCCAGCGCCATCATCAGGGCCAGCACGATGGAGGCCGGGATGGTCGCCGCGGCATAGATCGCGTTGTTGCGGATCGCCCGCCAGAACACGGGATCGCCCAACAGGTCGGCATAGTTGTCCAGGCCCACGAAGCGCGGCGGGCGGCTGCCGCGCGGCGTGGTGAACAGGCTGTCCAGCAGCGTCGCGACGGCCGGCCAATGCGTGAAGGCGACCAGCAGCAGCAATGCCGGCAAGCATCAGCGCCCAGGCCTGCAGCGTCTCCCGGCCGATCAGATCCCTTGGGCGCATCAGGCCTTCTTGTAGGGCTTCAGGATGCGGTCCGCCTCCGCCTGCGTGTCGGCCATCGCCTGGGCGGGCGTCTTGGCGCCGTTCAGGCAGGCCTGGATGTTGTCGGTCAGCGCCTTGTAGACGCGCTGGTTCTCGAAGGTGGACAGCTCCCCGACCGCGACCGGCAGATAGCCGCGCGCGACATCGGCGGCGGGAAAGCCGGTCACATAGGCCTTCAACGCGGCGGTCTCGTAGGCGGCCGGCTGGGTGGCGATGTAGCCGGTGCGCATCGACCAGTCGGCGGCGCGCTCGGGGGCGGCGAGGAACTGGGCGAATTTCAGCGCGGCGGCTCGCTCGGCCGGGCTGGCCTGCTTGAAGAAATAGATATTGCCGCCGCCCACCACGGTGCGCGGCCCGTCCTTGCCCGGCAGGCCGGCGACGCCGAAGCGGAATTTCGCGTTGGTCTTCAGGTTGGTCAGGTTGCCGGTGGTGTGCTGGATGATCGCCGCGTTGCCTTCGAGGAAATCGGGCGAGAGCTGCGGCCAGTTCGTCGACGCCTTCCGGCGTTGCCTTGTGGGTCGGCCGACAGTCCGCGCCAGATAGGTCATCGCCTCGATCGCCTTCGGGTCGTTGAAGTAGGTCTCGGTGCCGGCCTCGTTCATCAGGATATGGCCCGCCTGGTTGGCCAGCGCGCCGAAGGTCCATTGCGCATTGCCGACGATCCCCGGCCAGCTTCACGCCCCAGCGGATCACGCGGCCGGAGGCATCGCGCTTGGTCAGCTTTTCCGCGGCCGCTTGCCAGCCCTGCCCAGTTGCGCGGGAAGGCCTCCGGGTCGAGCCCGGCTTCGGCGAAAGCGTCCTTGTTGTAGTACATGATCGCGGTCGAGCGCTGGAACGGCACGCTCCACAGTTTGCCATCGGCGCGGCTGTTGGCGAGGAAGGCGGGGTAGAAGCCCGCGGCCCAGGCCTTCTGCGCGGCTGGGTCCATGCCGAGATCGTCGAGGCTGGCGAGGATGTCCATGTCCTGCAGGCTGTGCATCTCGGCCGCCAGCAGCACGGCCAGTTGCGGGCCGGCGCCGCCGCGGATGGCGGTGACCGCCTTGGTCAGCGTCTCGCCGTAGTTGCCGGCATAAACCGGCGTCACCTCGATGCCGGTCTCCGCCTTGAACCCGGCGCAATAGCCGTCGATCACCGCCGGGATCGGTCCGCCGACGGCGATCGGATAATAGAAGCTCAGCTTCACGCCGGATTGCGCCCGCGCAATGGCGGGCGGCGGCGAGGCTCGCGACACTGGCGGCGAGCAGGGTGCGGCGGCGGATCATGGCTTTCTCCCTCTTGCTGTCGGTTCAGCCGGCATAAGGCTTGAGCAGCCGCGCGGACTTGGCCGCGGCATCGTCGAGCGCGTCCTCGGCGCCCTTGCGGCCGGTCAGCGCGGCCTGCAGCTCGTCGGTCAGTGTCTGGGTGACGCGCTGGTTGTCGTGGGTGGAGAGCTCGGGCACGGACACCGCGAGCTGGTCGCGCGCCACCGCGGCGGAGGGGAAGCCGGCGAGATATTGTTTCATCCTCTCGGTCTGCCAGGCGTCCGGCGTGGTTGCGACATAGCCGGTGTCGATGCCCCATTGCGCCGCGCGCTCCGGCGCGGTGATCCAGCGCAGGAAGGCCAGGCTGGCTTGCTGCTGCGCGGCGCCGGCGCCCTTGAACAGGTAGAAATTGCCGCCGCCGGTCGGGCTGCCGCGGCGCTTGTCGGCCGGCAGCATGGCCACGCCGAACGGGAAATTTCGCGTTCGCCCGGATGTTGGAGAGGTTGCCGGTGGTATGCCAGATCATCGCCGTCCTGCCTTCCAGGAAGTCGCGCGGCGCGGTGCCCCATTCCACCAGCGCCCGGCGGGTGGACCCGGAACTTCGCCGGCGAGGTCGATCCAGTACCGCAGCGCCGCGACGCAGCCGGGTTCGTTGAAGAACACCCTGGTGCCCTTCGGCGATTGGCGAGCTCCACGCCGGCCTGGATCGCCAGCGCCTGGAACATCCAGTAGGTGAAGCCGGTGCCGGGGATCTCGCATGCCCCATTGCGTGGCGCGGTCGCCGCTCCCGCTTCGTGGCTGTTCCGGCGATCGCCGTCAGTTCCGCCCAGGTGGCGGGCGGCTGTTCGGGATCGAGGCCGGCGGCGCGGAAGATGTCCTTGTTCCAGTAGGCGACGATGGTGGAGCGCTGGAACGGCACGCCCCAGGTGTGGCCGCCGATCTGGCCGTTGCGCAGGAAGGCCGGGTAGAAGCCGCGCGAGCCAGGCCTTGTCGGCGCCGCTGCTCGCCAGCGTGTCGAACGGCAGGATCAGCTCGTCATCGATCAGCGAGAACGCGTCCACCGCCAGCAGCACGGCGAGCTGCGGGCCCTTGCCGGCCTTGGTGGCCGTCACCGCCTTGGTCAGGGTATCGATATAGCTGCCGGCATAGATCGGCGTGCACGCGGATGCCCGGATGCTCCTGCATGAAGTCGGTGACGTAGCTGTCGACGATCTTGGTGATCGGGCCGCCGACCGCGACGGGGAAGTAGAACTCGATGTCCACCACCCCCTGGGCGCGCAGGATGGCGGGCGCGGCGAGGCTGGCGCCGGCGGCGGCGAGAAGGGTGCGGCGGGAGAGCTCAGGCGTGCGCATGCGGTGTCTCTTGCGGCTGGGGTTCGGGATGGCGGGGGGATGGGAACGCGGAGCCCGGTCTCGGCGTCGAAGAAATGAATTGCGGCTGGATCGAAGGCGAGTCGAACGGGCGTGCCTTCCGGCAGGGACACGCGGCCGGGCACGCGGGCGAGCAGCCGCGCCGGCCCGGCGGCGCAGGCAAGGATGGTCTCGGCACCCAAATATTCGGCATGGGCGATGGTCGCAGCCAGGCCCTGGTCAGCCAGCAGCAAGTATTCTGGACGAATGCCGGCGACCAGGGGGCGCTCGGCGCCAGCGGACAGCACCGGGCCGCAGGTGCCGGCGATCACCAGCCCCGCCTCTGTCCGCTCCGTGGCGAGCAGGTTCATCGGCGGCGTGCCGATGAAGCTGGCGGCGAAATGCGTCGCCGGCGTGGCGTAGAGTTCGGCCGGCGCCGCGTCCTGCTCCACCCGCCCGTCGCGCAGCAGCACGACCTGGTCGGCCATGCCCATCGCCTCGGTCTGGTCGTGGGTGACATAGAGCATGGTGATGCCCAGCCGGCGCTGCAGCGCGAGCAATTCCCGCCGCATCTCCGCGCGCAACTGCGCGTCCAGGTTGGAGAGCGGTTCGTCCATCAGGCAGACCGGCGCCTCGGCGACGATCGCGCGGCCGAGCGCCACGCGCTGCTGCTGTCCGCCGGAAAGCTGGCCCGGGCGGCGGGCGAGCAGATGGCCGATGCCCAGCACCTCCGTTGCACGCTCGAGCCGGCGCGCGCGCTCGGCCTGGGGAACGCGCCTCGCCTTCAGGCCGAAGAGAATGTTCTCCGCCACCGACAGATGCGGGAACAGCGCATAGGACTGGAACACCATCGCCACCCCACGGGCAGCGGCGGGAAGCTGCGTAACGTCGCGTCCGCCGATTTCCACACGGCCCGAGGTCGCGCTGTCGAGCCCTGCGACGATGCGCAGGCAGGTGGTCTTGCCGCAGCCCGACGGCCCGAGCAACACGCAGAAACTGCCCGCGCGGACATGCAGCGACACCCCGGCCAACGCCGCGGTCGTCCTCCACATCCGCGTCACGTTGGTCAGGCGCACCTCGGCGCCAGAGCCGATCGATCCGATTTCCATCCTGGCGCGGTCTTTAGCCGCGCACGCGCCGCCTGCATGTGACAGTTTGATGGTTTTGATGGCCGCGCGTGCCCGGCCGGAGCGGGCGATCGAAGTGGGCAGAAGGTCAGGCGAGCTTGCCCGGGTAGTCCGGCTCGGTGACGAAGGGAAACGGGCCGGCATAGTCGCCGAACACGCCGGTATGGCTGACGACACGCCCGAGCTCGCCATTCCAGACATGCAACTGATAGCCGGGCGGTTCCAGCATGAACGCGCCCCGCGCGCCGGGCGTGAGCGCCAGCTCTATCTGATGCGCCACCGAGGGTGCGATCGAGGCGATCGCATGGGCGAGCTGCGCGTTGATCGGACGATGGTGGTGGCCGCAGATCACCCGGCAGACCTGCGGATGCCCGGCGATGATCGCGGCGAACTCGGCCGAGTTGCGCAGTTTGATGCGGTCCAAGTGCTCGATGCCGCAGGCGAACGGTGGGTGGTGCATCGCGACGATCGTCGGCTTCCCAGGCTCCGCCGCCAGCGTCCGCCGCAGGAACGACAGCCGTTCTTCGCAGAGCTCGCCATGACCGTGCCCGGGCACCAGCGTGTCGAGCATCACCAGGCGGATGGGGAAATCCTCCACCGCATACTGCAGGAAGGCTCCGTCCCCGCCGACATGCGGCAGATGCGCCAGGCCGGCCCGAAGATTTTCCCGCCGGTCGTGATTGCCGGGGATGACGAATATCGGCATCCGCAGCGTGCGCAGCAGCTCGCGCAGCAGGGCGTATTCGGCATCGAGGCCGCATTCGGTGAGATCGCCGGTGATGACGACGGCATCCGGCCGCGGCGTCATCCGGGCGACGGCCTGAAACGCCTGCGCGGTCAGGCGGTTGGTGTCCACCACGCGGTTTGAAAGCTGGCCGGGCGGGCGAAGATGCAGATCGGTGAGCTGGCAAAGGATCATGGTCGGTCTCGCTTGCGGGGCATGTGGCTGCCGTATCCGGGGGCGGGTGATACAGCAGGGACCGGGCAGGCAGGGTTACACGAGCGCGACGCTTCGATGAAGCTTCGCGGCCGATGGAGCCTGGCGGCGGCGATGCCAGCGCAGGCGCGCACGTCCGGGGGTTCGAATGCCTGTCTCGGAAACCGGGGGGCAGGCGGACCTGCCAGGCGGACCGGCAGATGCCGGCCGCGGCGTTGCCCGGCCTGGCGATGTAGGGATGGTGGGCGCGGTAGGGATTGAACCTACGACCCCCGCCGTGTGAAGGCGATGCTCTCCCGCTGAGCTACGCGCCCATCCCGGAAGGGCGCTGATAGGGTAGCGGGCTCAACCGTGTCAAGCCGCAGCATCCTTGCGATGTTGTACGGATGTCGCCTAAATCAGCGGATGCACCGCGCGGGATGGCTGTTTCTGGGATTTCTTGCCGTGACCGCCCTATCGGTGCGGGCCGAGACGCGTCCGCACCGGACGATGCCGCAAGCCAATGCCCAGACTCCCGAACGGACTCCCGAGCCGTCTCCCGGCCAGGGGCGCACGGCGCACGAAGCCGAGATCGATGCCCAGGCCCATATCGATTACCAGCTCTATGTGCACGGGCTGCGCATCGGGCGGCTGGAGGCCGGGCTCGACCTCCACCCGGGGCAGTACCACATCGAGGTCGCCTTCCGCACCTTCGGCCTGGTCGGCTGGCTGTTCCGCGGCCACCAGCTCGACACCGCCGAAGGCCGCATCGTGCAGTCGCGGCCCGAGCCGCTGCGGTTTTCCGGCCTGGGATTCTGGCATAATGCGCCGCGGCGGGTGGTGATCGACTATGTCGGCGGACAGCCGGTCGTGCGCGAACTGGAACCGCCGAACGAGGATGAGCGCGAGTCGGTGCCGCCCGCGCTGCAGGCCAACACCATCGACACGCTCAGCGCCATGGTGCTGCTGATCCGCCATATCGCCGAAACCGGGCGCTGCGACACCGACGTGGACACCTTCGACGGCCGCCGCAATGTGCAATTCACCGCGCACACCACTGGCGAGGAAGCGCTGGAGGCGACCAGGCGCTCCACCTTTCAAGGCTCGGCGCTGCGCTGTGATTTCGACGGCAAGCTACTGGCCGGCTTCCGGCTGGAGGACCTGGCCGACGAACGCATCAAATCGCGGCACGGCACCGCCTGGTTCGCGCCCGTGGTTCCCGGCGGGCCGCTGCTGCCGGTGCGCATCCAGTTCGAGACGACCTGGTTCGGCGACGCCACGATGTACCTGATCGGCGCCGGAGCCGGCGCGGCCCGCAGCCCGGAGAACGAGTAGCCCCCGGCAGGCCTATGCCATTGGCCTATGCCATCGGCCTATCCTAGCAGCCGCTCCGCGATTGCCGGCAGCTGGTCGAAGCGCTCGGCGATCGCCGCCGAGCCCGCCGCCATGGCCGGCGGACCGTAGCCCCAGGCGGCGAAGATGCAGGGCAGGCCCGCGCCGCGCGCCGCCGCGACGTCGTTGGCGTGATCGCCGGCCATCACCGCGCAGCCCGCATCGCCGCCGGCGGCGCGCAGCGTCGCCAGCAGGTGCCGGGGATCCGGCTTGCGCACCGGAAAGCTGTCGCCGCCGCCAATGGCGGCGAATTTTCCCGCCAGCCCCAGCGCCGCCAGCAGCGCGCGCGCCGGCGCCTCCGGCTTGTTGGTGCACACCGCCAGCCGCCAGCCGGAAGCGGTCAGCGCATCCAGCGTCGGCCCCACGCCCGGATAGGGCCGCGTCTCGACCGCGGCATGCGCGCCGTAATCGCGCAGGAACGCATCGAGCGCGGCGGCGTTCGCCACCTGGCCCCTGGCGGCAAAGGCGCGGGCGAGCAGTGCCGCCACCCCGTCGCCCACCATCGCCGCCGTTTCGGCGTAGGAGAACGGCGGAATTGCCCGCGATTGCATCAGGCGGTTCAGTGCCGCACAAAGATCAGGCACGGAATCGACCAGGGTTCCATCCAGATCCAGCAGCAAGGTCCTGGCCAATGATGTTGTACTCCGAAATACGTTATGATCCCGCTCACAGGCGGTTGGCTTTGACATGACCCAGACTGCGCCGCTACCACCACCGCGCAGGACAGGCCGCGTGAATGAAGAGACGGAGCTTCCGGGCATGACGAACACCGCGACCGCTGTAATCCTCGCCGCCGGCTTCGGCACGCGCATGAAGTCCAGCCTGCCCAAGACGCTGCACCCGATCGCCGGCCGTCCCATGCTGCGCCATCTCCTGGCCAGTTGCGAGAGCGTGTTCGACCGCATCGTGGTGGTCGTCGGACCGGACATGGAGAACGTGGCCCGCGCCGCCGCGCCGCATGCCAGCATCGTCCAGCACGACCGCCTGGGCACGGCGCATGCGGCGCTGCAGGCCGACGCGCTGTTCGGCGAGGGAGAGGTGGCGGTGCTCTACGCCGACAACCCGCTGATCCAGCCGCAGACCATGCAGCGCCTGCTGGACCGCCGCCGGGCCGGGGATGCGCAACTGGCGCTGCTGGCGATGCGCCCGGCGGATCCCGGCCGCTACGGGAGGGTGATCGGCCCCGACCTGTCCGGCGGCGACAGCTATGTCGAGCGCATCGTCGAATGGGCGGACGCCGATGCGGCGGAGCGGGCGGTCGGGCTGTGCAATGCCGGCGTGCTCTGCGCCGCCGCGACCGACATGCGCCGCTGGCTGCGCGCGGTGCGCAACGACAATGCCAAGGCCGAATACTACCTGACCGACGTGGTCGGCCTGGCCAACGCCGAAGGCGGCCGCGTCGCCGCCGTGGAGGCGCCGGCCGACGAGCTGCGCGGGGTCAATTCCCGCGTCGAGCTGGCCGAGGCGGAGGCCGTGGTCCAGCGCCGGCTGCGCATCGCCGCGATGGAGGCGGGCGTGACCATGACCGATCCCGGATCGGTGTTCCTCTGCGCCGACACGAGCTTCGCCCAGGATGTCAGCATCGGCCCGAACGTCGTCTTCGGCCCGGGCGTGAGCGTCGAACAGGGCGTGGAGATCCGCGCCTTCAGCCACCTGGAAGGCTGCCATATCGGCGCCGGCGCCATCATCGGCCCCTATGCCCGGCTGCGTCCCGGCACGGTGCTCGGCGAGGGCGCGCATGTCGGCAATTTCGTCGAGCTGAAGGCGGCCCATCTTGGCGCGGGCGCGAAAGCCAACCACCTGACCTATCTCGGCGATGCGGAGATCGGCGCCGGCAGCAATATCGGAGCGGGCACCATCACCTGCAATTACGACGGCTTCAGGAAGCATCGCACCCGCATCGGCGCGCGGGCCTTCATCGGTTCCAACACCGCCCTGGTCGCGCCCGTCGCCGTCGGCGACGGGGCGATGGTCGCGGCTGGCAGCGTGATCACGGAAGACATCGCGCCGGATGCGCTCGGCATCGCGCGCGGGCGGCAGGTTGAGAACCCCGGGTTTGCGGCCGCCTTCCGCGCGGCCCACGCGAAAAAAGGATAGATCGAAGCATGTGCGGCATTATGGGCGTAATCGGCAACCGGCCTGCGGCACCCCTGTTGCTGGACGCGCTGCGCCGTCTCGAATATCGCGGCTATGACAGCGCCGGCATCGCCACGCTGGTGAACGGCCATATCGACCGGCGCCGGGCGGAAGGCAAGCTGGGCAATCTGTCGAACGTGCTCGACCAGCATCCGCTGACCGGCGCCATCGGCATCGGCCACACCCGCTGGGCCACGCATGGCGCGCCGACCGAGAGCAACGCCCACCCGCACGGCACCGAGCGGGTCTCCATCGTGCATAACGGTATCATCGAGAACCATGCCGAGCTGCGCGAGGAGCTGGAAGCCGAGGGCCAGGTCTTCAGCACCGAGACCGACACCGAAACCGTGGCCCAGCTCGTCGACCTCAACCTCAAGCGCGGCATGCAGCCGATCGAGGCCGCCGGCGCCGCCTTCCGCCGGCTGGAAGGCGCCTACGCGCTGGCGATGATCTTCGCCGGCCACCCCGACCTGATCATCGGCGCCCAGCACGGCGCGCCGCTGGCCGTCGGCTTTGGCGAGGACGAGATGTTCGTCGGCTCCGACGCGCTGGCTCTCGCCCCGCTCACCCGCCGGATCGCCTATCTGAAGGACGGCGACTGGGCGGTGATCGACCGCAAGGGCGCGAAATTCTACGCCGAGGACGGCCAGCCGGTGGATCGCGAGGTGAAGCTCACCCGCCTCACCGGTGCTGCCATCGGCAAGGGCAACTACCGCCATTTCATGGAAAAGGAGCTGCACGAGCACCCCGCGGTGATCGGCGACACGCTGCACCGCATGGTCAATCCCGACTCGCGCGCGGTGATGCTGCCCGGCCTGCCCTTCGACTTCGCCAAGATCTCCCGCATCACCATCAGCGCCTGCGGCTCCGCCTTCTACGCCGGCATGGTCGGGCGCTGGTGGTTCGAGGCGATGTCGAAGATCCCGACGGATGGCGACGTGGCCAGCGAATTCCGCTACCGCACGCCGCCGATGGAAAAGGGCGGGCTCGGCCTGCTGGTCTCCCAGTCCGGGGAGACCGCCGACACGCTGGCGGCGCTGCGCTACATGCGCGAGCAGGGCCAGCACATCCTGTCCGTGCTGAACGTGCCGGAATCGAGCATGGCTCGCGAATCGGACGCGGTGATGGAAACCGTCGCTGGCCCGGAAATCGGCGTGGCCAGCACCAAGGCCTTCACCGCGCAGCTCTCCGTGCTGGCCTGTCTGGCGCTCGCCGCCGGACGCGCCCGGGGCGCGATTACGGCCGAGCAGGAAGCACGCATGACCGACGCGCTGCTGGAAGTGCCGTCCCGCGCGGCGGATGTGCTGGAGAACGGCGCGCAGCTCGAAAAGATCGCCGCCCGCATCGCGAAGGCGCGCGACGTGCTGTATCTCGGCCGCGGCAATTGCTTCCCGATCGCCATGGAAGGCGCGCTGAAGCTGAAGGAAATCAGCTACATCCACGCCGAGGGCTATGCCGCCGGGGAAATGAAGCACGGCCCGATCGCGCTGATCGACAAGAACGTGCCGGTCATCGCCATCGCCCCGTCCGGCCCGCTATTCGAAAAAACCGCCTCCAACCTGCAGGAAGCAGCGGCGCGTGGCGGCAAGGTGATCGTGCTGTCGGACGCGGCCGGCGCCGCCAAGCTGAAAGGCATCGCCACCGAGACCGTGATACTGCCGACCGTGGACCCGTTCGTCGCCCCGATCCTGTACGCGATCCCGGTGCAGATGCTGGCCTATCACGTCGCCGTGCTGAAAGGCACCGACGTCGACCAGCCCCGCAACCTGGCCAAATCCGTCACCGTCGAGTGAGGCCGGCCCCCCGGCCCCATTAAACGGGTTTCCAAAGGGCGACTGCCCTTTGGTGGGTCCGGGCAAAGCCCGGCCTTGCTTCCTTTCTCGCCAGCCCCTCGTTGCGACCGCCGGTCAGGCCTGCCTGGCCGCCCTGCTGGCCGTCATCCCAGCAATCTCGGCGTCGCTGAAGCCGACTTCGCGCAGCACCTCCGCGGTATGCTCGCCCAGACGCGGCACGTGCCGGCGGATGCTGGCCGGGGTGTCGGCGAAGCGGGTTGGCGGCTTGGCGACGCGGATCGGGCCTTCCGTCGGGTGTTGCATGACCGGGAACATGTCCACCTCCCGCAGATGCGGCTGTTCGGTAACCGCGGTCAGCCGGGTGAAGGCGGTGTGCGGCACGTCGATGCGCAGCAGCAGCTCCTCCCATTCGGCGGTGGTTCGGCTCAGCGCGATCTCGCGCATCGTCTCATAGACCCGGTCGATGTTCTGGTTGCGCTGCACCGGATCGTTCACGCCGAGCGCCTCGATCAGCTCGGGCCGACCCACCGCCTCGAAGAAGGCGCACCAATTGGCCGTGGAATAGGGCAGCATCGTCAGCCAGCCGTCTTTCGTCCTGGCCGGCTTGCGGTGGCGCATGCGCTTGTAGCCCGGCGCCCCCAGGCCCGGCTCGAAGCTCAGGCCGCCCATCATCTCGACGCTGTTGAAGGCGGTCAGCGTTTCCATCATCGGCACTTCCACGAGCTGCCCCTCGCCGCTGCGCTCGCGGTGGTACAGCGCGGCGCAGACCGCGGAGACCATCGCCATGCCGGTCAGCTTGTCCGCCGCCAGGCTGGGGACGAATTGTGGCTGGTCGTCCGACCCCATGGCCGAGGCGAAGCCGCTGGCTGCCTGAATGATCTCGTCGAAGGCGGGGCGGGCGCGCCACGGGCCATCCTGGCCGAAGCCGGTGGCCACCGCATAGATCAGCCGCGGATTGAGCGCCTTGCAGGCCTCGTAGCCGAAGCCGAGCCGCGCCATGCCGGCCGGGCGGACATTGCTGACCAGCACGTCGACCGTGCCGATCAGCCGGCGCAGCGCTTCCTTGCCCGCTTCGGATTTCAGGTTGAGCGCGACCGACCGCTTGTTGCGGTTGATCTGCAGGAACACCGAGGCCATGCCGCGATTGCGGAACAGCCCGGAATTGCGGGCCTGATCGCCTTCGATGTTCTCCACCTTGATCACGTCGGCACCCCAGTCGCCGAGCGTCTGGGTAGCGAAGGGGCCGAGGACGACGGCGGTGAGGTCGAGTACGCGGACGCCCTTCAGCGGGCCTGTGGCTTCGGTCATGACGGCAAGTTCCGGACAGTTTCGGGCGAGGATAGGCAAACCCGCCCGGCTTGGCGACAGGGGCACCTGCCGCCCAGGCTCCCGGATCACGCGGGCACCCCGACGGCTGGCGTCCGGCGGCGCTTGTGTCAGGATGACGCCCAATAGCGATCAAAGGAGGAAACGCGAATGACATTTACCCGCCGCAGCCTGATGGGCTCCAGCCTGGCAACCGCTGCCATTCCCGCCGGGCGTGCCTTCGCGCAGGCCAAGAGCGGCGACAACACGATCCGCATCGGCCTGCTCGAGGACATGTCCGGGCCCTACCGCGACATCACCGGTGCCACCAGCGTCGCGTGCACGCAGCAGGCGATTCGCGAGTTCCGCGCCGCCAATCCGGATTTCGCGGTCGAATTGCTGTCGGCGGACCATCAGAACAAGGCGGATGTCGGGCTCGGCATCGTGCGGCAATGGTTCGACCAGTCGGGCGTGGACGCGGTGGTCGGCGTCAGCAATTCGGCGCTGGCGATCGCGCTGAAGGCGGTGGTGGAGCAGAAGGACAAGCTGCATTTGAACACGTCGGCCGCCAGCTCGGCGCTGACCTCCGAATATTGCAGCCCCAACGCGCTGCACTGGGGCTACGACACCTGGTGCCTGGCGCATGCCACCGGCGCGCCGCTGGTCAAGCAGGGCCTCGATACCTGGTTCTTCATCACGCCCAACTATGCGTTCGGAAAGATGTTCCAGGGCGACGTGACCGAGGCGGTCGTCCAGGCCGGCGGCAAGGTGATCGGCAGCGTCTCCTACCCGTTCCCCGAGACGACCGATTTCTCCGCCTATTTTCTTCAGGCGCAGGCCAGCGGCGCCAAGGCGATCGCCTTCACCGGGGCAGGCACCGACTTCGTCAACTGCGTGAAGCAGGCGCACGAGTTCGGGCTGACCCAGGGAAAATCGACCTTTGTCGGCTTCTCCGGCTACATCAACAGCGTCCTTGCCCTGGGCCTGCCGGTGGCGCAGGGCATGACCGAGGCGGAAACCTTCTACTGGGATCTGAACGACCGCACCCGCAGCTTCATGGCGCGGGTCAAACCGCATCTGCCGGAGGGCACCTTCCCCTGCCAGAACCACGCCGGGGACTACGCGGCGGTGCTGCACTACCTGAAGGTGGTGAAGGCGATGGGACCGGCAAAGGCCAAGGAGTCCGGCCGCGCCACCATGCAGGCCATGAAGGCGATGCCGACCGACGATGACTGCTTCGGTCCGGGTTCGATCCGCGCCGACGGCCGCACCATTCACCCCGCCTATCTGTTTGGGGTAAAGTCGCCGGCGGAGAGCCGCTACCCGGGCGATGTCTACAAGCTGCTGGCGACCACGCCGACCGACAAGGCCTTCCGCCCGATGGCCGATGGAAGCTGCGCGATGGTCCACGCCTGAACCCGGCCCGTCGCCGGAGAGGAGGAGTTCGATGGCCCACGCTGCCGTTCCACCTCGCGTGAAGACGCTGCAGCGTTCGGCGCTGTCGCTGCTCGTCGTCGCCGGCACGCTGAACTACCTCGACCGTGCCACGCTCTCGATCGCCAATCCGCTGATCCGCCAGGATCTCGGGCTGTCGATCGCCGATATGGGGCTGCTGCTGTCGGCCTTCCTCTGGGCCTATGCGTTCTCGCAGCTGCCGGGCGGCATGCTGGTGGACCGGCTGGGGCCGCGGTGGCTGCTCGGGGCCGGCCTCGCCGTCTGGTCCGTCGCCCAGGCCTGCGCCGGCCTGGTCGGCGGCTTCTGGCAGTTCGTCGTCGCCCGGGTCTTTCTCGGCATGGGCGAGGCGCCGATGTTCTCGGGTGCGGTACGTGTGGTGCGGGACTGGTGGAACGTGCGCGACCGCGCGCTGCCGACCGGCCTGTTCAACTGCTCCTCCTCGCTCGGCCCGGCCATCGCGCCGCCGCTGCTGACCCTTCTGATGCTGAGCTTCGGCTGGCGCTGGATGTTCGTCATCATGGGCATGAGCGGCGTGGTCGTCGCGATCCTGTGGTTCACCCTGTACCGGGAGGTCCGCGAGGCATCGCTGAGCCCGGCGGAGGCGGAACATCTGACCGAGGGAGAGGAAAAGCGCGGCGCCGAGCAGGTGACGCTGGCGGAATGGCGCGGCCTGTTCCGCTTCCGCACCACCTGGGGGCTCATTCTCGGGTTCTTCGGCATCGTCTACCTGACCTGGCTGTTCGCCGCCTGGCTGCCGGGCTACCTGGAAATCCAGCGCCACATGAGCATCCGCACCACCGGCTTCGTCGCCTCCATTCCGTATGCCTGCGGCGTGGTGGGCAGCATCAGCGCCGGCTGGGTAGCCGACCGGCTGATGGATTGGGGCTTCTCTCCGATCAACAGCCGCAAGCTGCCGATCGTCGTGCTGCTGGTCGGCACGGCGGTGTTCACCATCCTGGCCGCCTATACGCCGAGCAACGTATTGGCGGTGGCGTTCATCTCCGGTGCGGTGTTCTGCGGCGGCGGGTCGAGCGGCATGTCCTGGGCGCTCGCCAGCGTGGCTGCGCCGGCGCATTGCACGGCCTCACTGGGCAGCATCCAGAATTTCGGCGGCTATCTGGGCGGCGCGCTGGCACCGACGGTGACCGGCTTCATCGTGCAGGCCACCGGCAGCTTCGTCCCGGCGCTGCTGGTCGGCGCCGCCGTCGGATTGGCGTCCGCCCTTTCCTACATCCTGATAATTCCCAACCACCCGATCCGCACGGGCGAGTTGGTTTCCACCATGGCGGTGGGGGCGGGATAGAGGGGGCTCTACGGCTCACGCGGCGTGGTCACGGGCGTAGGCGGCCACCTCGGCATGGGTCGCGAACCACACATCGCCCTTCGCCTTCGCGTGCGCGATTAGTTCGTCCAGGATCCAGATGCGCGAGCGATAGCCGATGATGTGCGGGTGGCAGGTCAACTGGAACAGGCCGCCCTCGGCGTGGGCGGCGTCGAATTCGCGGCGGAAGATGTTGAACACGTCCTCCGGCGCGGTGTAGGGCCGCAGCGACTGAAAGCGGTGCATCATGAAATACACCGCGTCGTCGCGCACCCATTCCACCGGCAGCTCCACGATGCCGGTGGGCTCGCCGTCCATCACCAGCTCGTAGCAATCCTCGTCCGCCATCAGCGAGCTGTCGTACAGCAGGCCGAGCTCGCGCTCGATGCGCAGCGTGTTGGGGCTGAAATCCCAGGACGGCGTGCGCAGGCCGACCGGACGGATGCCGGTGATCTCCTCCAGCTTGTCGGTGGCGCGGAACATCAGGTCGCGCTCCGCCTCATAGGGCAGCACCGAGTTCAGCTCGTGGATCCAGCCGTGAATGCCGATCTCGTGCCCGTCGGCGACCAAAGCGCGCTGCTCGTCGGGATGGGTCATGGCGGCGACGGCCGGGACATAGAAGGTGGCGCGGATGCCGTGCCGGTCGAGCAGCTTCGCAATGCGCGGCACGCCGACGCGGTTGCCGTACTGCCCCCAGGCCAGGCGGCCGATGGATTTGCCGCCGTCGCGCAACTCGTTCGTCTCGTGGTCGCTGTCGAAGGATAGCGCGACGGCGCAGCGCGCGCCGCCGGGCCAGCTGGCGGGGCGTAACGCCCGCCCGGCACGCACCTGCCGGATCAGGCCCTGCCAGTGCCGGTCCGGCCACTGCCAGGGCTCCATCGCAGCGAAGTCGTTCGGATTGTTCTGGGCCATGGCGGGGGTTCTCGCAGGGATCGGTTCGGGACGGGGGGCGGCTTAGGGGGGATCAGCTCAGCTCGGAATGCGCCGTCTCGCGCAGCCGCAGGATGACCAGCGTGGACAGGATGGCCGCCGCGATCAGGTAGAAGGTGGGCGAGAGCGGCGATCCGGTCTTTGCGATCAGCCAGGTGGCGATATAGGGCGCGAAGCCGCCGAACACGGCCACCGCCAGGCTGTAGCCGGTAGACATGTAGGTGGAGCGCGAAGCTGTCGGAAAAATTTCCGCGATGGCCGCCGGGCCGGGGCCGGAGAAGCTCGCGATCATCAGCGCGAAGACCACCTGCACCGGGATCACCGTCGCCAGGCCGGCCGCGGAGACCAGCAGCAGGAACAGCGGATAGGTCAGCAGGATGAACGCCACGCAGCAGGCCAGCAGCAGCGGCTTGCGTCCGATGCGGTCGGACAGCGTGCCCATCAGCGGTATGATGCCGACCAGGACCACCAGGCCAATGGTGTTCGACCACAGCGCCTGCGTCCGTGTCAGCCCGGCATAGGCCTGGGTGAAGGTCGGCATATAGCTCAGCATCACATAGTAGGAGACGGTCCAGAGCACCGTGAAGCCGAAGGCCCGCCCGGCGAGGGTCCAGTTGCCCGCCTGCGCCGCGTGCGGCCGCGCGGCCTGCCCGGCGGCGGCACGGTAGGCGGGCGTCTCGTCGATGTTGCGGCGCATGTAGACGCCGAGCGGGATCAGCACGCCGCCCAGCAGGAAGGGAACGCGCCAGCCCCAGGATGCCATGGCGTCCGCGGAGAGAAGGCTGCTGCAGATGGCGGCGACTGCGGAGCCGAGCAGCAGGCCGCCGGCGACGCTGGCCTGCTGAAAGCTGCCGAAATATCCCCGGCGGTTCCTGGGCGCCCATTCGACGATGAAGGCGGTGGACCCGCCCCACTCGCCGCCGGCGGCGAAACCCTGCACCAGGCGGCACATCACCAGCAGGATGGGCGCCATGACGCCGATGCTGTCATAGGTCGGCAGCAGGCCGATCACGACGGTGCCGAACGCCATCATGAAGATGGTCAGCAGCAGCGCCGCCTTGCGCCCATGCGTGTCGCCCATGCGCCCGATCACGATGCCGCCCAGCGGGCGTACCACGAAGCCGATGCCGAAAGCGGCGAAGGTGGCGAGCAGCGCGGTGGTCGGATCCTCGTTGCGGAAGAATTGCCGCGCCAGAATGGTGGCGAGATAGCCGTAGACGGAGAAATCATACCATTCCAGCACATTGCCGATGACCGCCGCGCCAACGGCTTTCATGGCAGTCTGGTTGCCTGGTTCATCCACGCCGGATCCGCTGCGCTGCGACATGCCATGCCTTTCGTGTCTGATGCCGAACCGATACGGCAACCTTGCGCGTGAGCACAGGATCATCGTATTATATTACGATATATAAAATCATACTCCAGTATTGCTGCAGTGTGTCAAGAACCGGTGGGGAGACGGAAGGCCGTATGCGCAAGGATCCGCTTCTGGTCGGGTCGGTCGAAAAGGCCTTCCTGGTACTGCACGCCATCCGCGAGGGTCCCGGGGCCATGAGTCTGGCCGAGATCGCCGCCGCCGCCGAGCTCGACAAGAGCGCCGCGCAACGCTTCACGCACACGCTCTGGCGCCTCGGCTACCTGCACAAGGACGGCAAGACACGCCGCTTCAGCCTGGGCACCCAGGCGCTGGACACCGCCTTTCACTATTTGCGCACGACGCCGCTGGTGGAAATGGCGATGCCCGTCGTCGCCGAGCTGCGCCGCGCCTGCGGGGAGCGGGTGAGCCTGAGCCTGTGGGAGGATGCGTCGCTGATCTACGTGATCCGCCAGCAAAGCAAGCGGGAGTATTTCTGGTCGTCCCTGATTGGGCGCCGGGTGCCGGTGGTCAGCACCGCGGGCGGGCGCGCCATCCTGGCGATGCTGCCGGCGGCGGAGGCCGAGGCGCTGATCCGGCGTTGCGACCGGGAGGCACTGACCGCGCGCACCCTGACCGATCCCGGCGCCATCCTGCAGCAGGTGGCACAAGCCCGCGCCCAGGGCTACGCCGTGGCGGCAGAAGAGGTCTCGCTCGGCGAGGTGACGCTCGGCGCGGCCGTCACCGACACCGATGGCCGGCCCGCCGCGGCGCTCCATATCGCCGGATCGCTCGGCGAATGGGACCCGGAAGCCTTCGCCCGCAACTTCGCGCCGCTGCTGCTGGAAGCCGCGCGTGGGCTAAGCCGGGCGACGCCCCGCCCGGCTTAGCCCGCCCAGCTTGAGATCGGGGCCGGGTCCCCCAAGTCCAGCCTGGAGGCGGCAGCCCTCCCCGTGCTGACCTGCCTTACGTCTCCGCGCGGATTTCGGCGAAGGTGTCCCGCGCGGTGAGCAGGGCCTCGCGAACCGTGGGGGCGCCGACATAGCCGACCAGATGCAGGATGCTTTCGGTCAGTTCTTCCTCGGTCCAGCCCTGGTTCAGGGCCATGCGCAGATGCAGTTTCAGTTCGGGCGTGCGCGCCGTGGCGGTATCGGAGATGACGGTGATCAGGGTGCGGGTCTTCAGGTCGATGACGCCGCGCGTCCACAGCGTGCCGAAGATCGTTTCGCGGGTAACCTCTCCGAAGCCTTCCATGACCTTGTCGGTGTAGACCGACTTGTCGAGCTTGTCGGCATAGGCCTCTCCCATCAGCTTGCGGCGCATTTCGTTGCCCTTTTTATAGGTTGCGCTCTTGGCCATGGCTGTTCCTCCTGCGTGGTTTTTGTTGGCGTTGCGATCCTGCCCGCTGGTCGCGCTATTGGAAACCCTGCCTTCCAGCCGGATTCCATCGCGCCAGGGCCATCACGGCACCGCCGGCGAGCAGGCCCCAAAAGGCGCCGCTGATACCGGCGAAGGAGATCCCCGATGCCGTGACCAGGAAGGTGATCACCGCCGCCTCGCGGTCTTTCGGGTCGGCCAGCGCGGCCATGGTCGCGCCGCCGAAGGCGCCGAGCAGGGCGAGGCCGGCGACCGCCTCGATCAGGATCGGCGGGGCGGCACTGATGAAGGCGATCGCGGCCCCGGCGGCGAGGCCGAACAGCACGTAGCCGGCGCCGGCCACCACGGCGGCCCAGTAGCGGCGGGCGGGATCGGGATGGGCATCCGCCCCGGCGCAGAGGGCGGCGGTGATGGCGGCCAGGTTCACCGCATGGCCGCCAAAGGGCGCGGCGAGCAGGCTGAACACGCCGGTGGTGGTGAACAGCGGACCGGCCGCCGGCCGGTAGCCGTTGACGCCGAGCACCGCCATGCCGGGAATGTTCTGCGAGGCCATGGTGACGATGAACAGGGGCAGCGCGACGCCGATGACGGCGCCGGCGGTGAAACGCGGCGTCACCAGCACCGGGCGGGGCCAGAGCGATCCCATGGCGGCGGCGTCGATATGGGTGGAGACGACGATCAGCACCGCCGTGACCAGCACCGCCGCCGGCACCGCGTAGAGCCGGCGGAAGCGGGCGACGAGAGCCCAGACCACGATGATCGCCAGGCCGAGCACGGGCTGCTGCGCCACCGCCTTCACCGGCGCGAGACAGAGCCCCAGCAGCACGCCGGCCAGCATGGCGTTGGCCAGCGGCGCGGGAATGGCGGCGACCCCGCGGCCGAGCGGGCGCCACAGCCCGGCGAGCACGATCAGCACGCCGCACACCAGGAACGCGCCCACCGCGGCGGGAAACCCGCCCTCCACCGCGCCGGAGGTGGCCAGCAGCGCGCCGCCGGGCGTGGACCAGGCGATGCTGATCGGCAGCCGGGTGCGCAGGCTCAGCCAGATCGCGCAGATACCCATGGCGACCGACAGCGCCATCAGGCCGGAGGCCGCTTCCTCCCGGCTGGCGCCGACCGCGACCAGGCCCTGGACGATGACGGCGAAGGAACTGGCGAATCCCACGAACGCCGCCAGCACGCCGGCGGCAAAGGCCTGAACCGAGAACGAACCCCGCATCTGGCTATCCCTGCTGCCCCGTTACCGGTCCCATGGCCTTGCGCAGGGTCCGTCGGCTGCGGTGATGGTCGGTTCCGGCCGATCCCGCAAGTGCCTGTATCCATTGCCGGTTTCGCGGCAGCCGGCGTTGGCCATTTCGTCACGAAGTCGATTATAAGCCAGATACAATACAATTTAACATCTTGATTAGACACAGGATTTCTTACGCATCGGTTCGATTTGACACAAAGTGCAACCGCGTTCGATGGGCCCTGCCAATCCGTGCGAATCTTTTGTATCATTGGGGTATGGACCAATCTCCTCATATCCTTGTCGTCGACGACGATCGCGAAATCCGCGACCTGCTGGTGAAGTTCTTCGAGAAGCACCAACTGCGCGTCACCGCCGTGCGCGATGCGCGCGAAGCCCGCCGCGTCTGGTCGACCGGCAATTTCAACCTCGTCGTGCTCGATCTGATGCTGCCCGGCGAAAGCGGCTTCGACTTCGCCCGCTGGCTACGCGCCAATGCGGAAGTGCCGATCGTCATGCTGACCGCCATGGCCGACGAGACCGACCGGATCATCGGCCTGGAGCTCGGCGCCGACGACTATGTCGCCAAGCCGTTCAACCCGCGGGAATTGCTAGCCCGGATCCGCGCCGTGCTGCGCCGCGCCGGCGAGCATGCCGCCACCCCGAAGACCGAGAACCCGACCCGCAACCTGCGCTTCGCCGGCTGGATCCTGGAGCCGGCGCGCCGCCGCCTGCTGAACCCGGACGGGGTGGAGGTGCCGCTGACCGGCGGCGAGTACGACCTGCTGGTGGCGCTGGTGGAGCGCGCCAACCGGGTGCTGACCCGCGACATGCTGCTCGATCTGCTGCGCGGCCGCCAGGCCGGCCCGTTCGACCGCGCGATCGACGTCGCGGTCAGCCGGCTGCGCCGCAAGCTGGAAGACGACGGCCGCCATGCCCAGATCATCAAGACGGTGCGCGGCGGCGGCTATGTGCTGGCGGCCACGGTCGAACGCATCTGACCCGGAAGGTTTGAAACACCCGCGCGATGTTTAGGTTCTGGCCGCGCAGCCTGGCGTCCCAGACCGCGCTCGTGCTGTTGCTCGGCCTCGCTCTGGTGCAGGCCGCCGGCCTTACCATTCACGCCCTGGACCGGCTGGACCTGCAGCGCCTGGCGCAGGTCCGCGACGTATCGGCACGGATCATGGGCCTCTACCGCCAGATGGCCGCCGCGCCGCCGCAGGACCGCGACTACGATCTCGGCGAGGGCTGGCTGCCGGTCGGCTATATCGCCACCGTGTCGCAGAACCCGAAGACCCCCAATCTCGAAATCGCCCAGCCAGGCATGCAGCGCCTGGTGCTGGTCAATCTCAGCATGGTGCCGCTGCCGCCCCCGCTCCGTCCGCGCGAGGTGCGCATCTATGGCGGGATCGAGGAGGGCCGCATCATGGTCTCCCTCGCCTTGCCCGCCCGCGCCTGGCTGAACGTGGAGGCGCGAATCGACCCGCCGCGGCCCTGGCATTCTCCGAGCTTCCTCTACGCCTTCTTCGCCATGACCATCGCCGCCGCGTTCCTCAGCCTGTGGGCGGTGCGCCGGCTGACCGAGCCGGTGCGCACCCTCGCCGCCGCCGCCGAGGCGCTCGGCCGCGACGTCAACGCGCCCCCGCTGCCGGAAACCGGCCCGAGCGAGGTCGCCACCGCCGCCGCCGCCTTCAACCTGATGGCCGACCGCATCCGCCGCTTCGTGCAGGACCGCACCGAGCTGCTGACCGCCATCGGCCATGACCTGCGCACGCCCATCACCCGCCTCAAGCTGCGCGCGGAATTCGTCGAGGACGACGAACAGCGCAGGAAGATGCTGTCCGACCTCGAGGATCTGGAAGCGATGGTCTCTGCCACCCTCGCCTTCGGCCGCGACGCCGCGACCTCCGAGCCGGTCACGTCGCTCGACCTCGCGGAACTGCTGCGCACCATCGTCGACGAGACCGCCGACACCCATCCCCACAAGGCGGACCAGGTCACCTATGACGGTCCGGCGCACATGACCATCACCGCGCGGCTGCTGTCGCTGAAGCGGGCGCTGGCCAACCTGATCAACAACGCCATGGCCTATGGCGGCAGCGCCCATGTCCGCCTGATCCCGCCGGAACCCGGGGCGGAGCCGCAGATGCTGACCATCGAGGTCACCGATAACGGCCCCGGCATCCCGATCGACCAGCTCGACCGCGTGTTCGAGCCGTTCCACCGCCTGGAGACCAGCCGCAACCGGGAGACCGGCGGCACCGGCCTCGGCCTGTCGATCGCGCGCAACATCTTCCGCGCCCATGGCGGCGACGTGGTGCTGGTCAACCGTCGCCCGGACGGCCAGCCCGGTGAGGGCGTGAAGGCGATCGTCACCTTGCCTGCCTGAAGCCGGACGGCCTGACGCGGGGCAGGCCTGCTCGCCCGCAGCCCATCAACGATCGGCGCGGCGGAGCGTGCTTTCCAGCAGGATGACGGCCAGACCGGCGAACAGGAGGCTGCCCATCCAGGCGGGGGGCAGATACAGCACCCACAGGCCCAGCCAGACCACCGCCAGCGCGGCAAGGATGCTGAGCGCGAAACCGGCATCGTCGACGAACAGGGCGAAAATTTCGGCCCAAACGGTCCGCAGCATTGTCCTCACCCAGGTCATGCCGCAACTCCCGATCCGCGGCGCCGGAGCAGCCTCGCCCGGCTGAGCCGCACGGCCAGCGCGGCAACGGCGAGAAAGCCGGCCGCAAGTGCCAGGATCGACCAATCCTCCCCGGGCCAGCGAATGCCCACGCCCTCGCCAAACCAGAAGGCGCCGAACCCGGACAGCAGCACGCCGACGACGAATTTCAGCGCATTCTCCGGCACCCGGGCCAGCGGGCGATGGATGACGAGCCCGAGCACGACGACCACCAACAGCGCGGCCAGCGCGCCGAGGCTGGCGGGCAGGAGCAGGCCGGGCCCGCCAGCGCCGATGGCGATGACGATGAACACCACCTCGATGCCTTCCAGCATGGTGATCTGAAACGCCGTCGACAGCGCCACCCGGTCCCAGCCGCCGCCACCGCCGATGGCGCGGGCGGCCGCGATCTCCCTGGCGTATTCCGCCTGCTCGTCGTGCAAGGGGATCACCCCGGCGGCGCGCAGCACGGCCTTGCGCAGCCATCGCATGCCGAACAGCAACAGCAATGCGCCAACCGCGACCTGAAGCGCGGTCAGCGGGATGTGCGTCAACGCCGGGCCGGCGAGCACGATGATGGCCAGCAGCACGGCCAACGCGGCGAAGCTGCCGCCCAGCGCCCCACGCCAGCCGCGGACGCTGCCGACGGCCAGCACCACGGTCAGCGCCTCCACGAACTCCACCAGCGAAGCCAGGAAGCCCGCCAGCAGCGACGGGCCCGCATGCATCCAGGCGAAAACCATGCCTTTCTCCCGATCAACGGATCACTTGCACCTTGCCGCCCGCGTCATGTAGCATATGCTACTACAAAATCCTAGATTAAGAATCCGCTACATGAACAATAGCCCACCCATGACGGAGGAAGCGGCGCAGCCTCGGGCGGACGACCTGTTCGCCGCACGCCTGCGCCAATCCTGGGAAAAGCTCAGCCCGTCCGCCAAGCGGGTGGCCCGGCATATCGACGCCAACCGCGCCGCGGTGCTCGCCAGCTCGGCCCGGGAAATTGCCGCCGGCACCCGCACCTCGGACGCGACCGTCGTGCGCACCGTGCAGCAGCTGGGCTTCGGGGGGCTGATGGAGCTCAAGCAGGCGCTGGTCGCCGCACTGCACGCGCCCCGGACACCGGCCGACGACATGCGCCGCACGCTGGACGATGTCGGCGAGAACACGGCCCGGGCGGTGGACCTGGTGCTGGACGCCCATAGCGAAGCGCTGGAACGGCTGCGATCGCCGGGCTCGCGGGCGGCGATCGTCGCCGCGGTCGGCGCGCTGAACGGCGCGGAGCGGATCGCCGTGTTCGGCATCGGCCCGTCCGCGCCCCTCGCCGCCTGCGCCTCCGTCCTGCTGCAGCGCGCGGGCCGGCGCAGCCTGAGCCTGAACGCCACCGGGATCATGCTGGCGGACCAGTTGCTGGACCTGCGCCAGGACGATGCGGTGCTGGCCATGGCCCATGGCCGCGCCTATCGCGAGGTATTGACCGTGTTCGCCGAGGCAAAGCGCCTGGGGCTGCCGGTGGTGCTGATCACCGACAGCGAGGAGAACCGGCTCACGGGTGATGCGGATGTCGTGCTGACCGCCCCGCGCGGCCGGGCCGGTCGGGTGGCGCTGCACGGCGGGAGCCTGATCGCGCTGGAGGCCGTGGTCCTGGGCCTGGCCGCCGCCGGGCCGCACGCGGCGATGGCGGCGCTCGAGCGCCTGAACGATCTGCGCCAGTCCGCCAGCGGCCAGCGCCACGACGTGGGCTGAGCAAGGCTGGGGCTGAGCGAGGCTCGCGGCTTGCGGGGGCTGAACGCAGGCGAACAGCCCGCTGCCGCACCATCGCACGCAAATCGGGGCAGACCGGAGCGCATGCCCGCTGTGATCCCGCTCACATCATCGTGCGGCCGCCTGCGCTATATTGCATTGCGGCAAAGAAATCTCTTCCATCGTCAACCCGTGAACCTGCCCGGAGGAAGGCCATGGTGATGCTCCTACCATACCGCCGCGCCAGGTATCTCTACCTCGGCGGTCCGGTCGAAACCGCGCGCTCCCGGGCGCGGGTCCTCGCCCTCGTCGCGACGCTGATCTATGCGGCCTGCCTGTTCGGCCTGGTGATGCTCGCGCATGTGCTGCTGGATCACGAGCCGACCGCAGCCCGCAGCGCCGAGCCCGCCGCGCTGCAGGAACCGTCGCACCGCTTGTAAACAGCCCGGGCCGTGGCCGGAGCATGACCGCCGTTCCGCTCGGAAGCGGTCATGCTCCAGGTGAGGCCCTGACGGCTCAGGTCTTGATCAGCGGACACCCGCCTTCCGCGAGCGGCCTGAACGCTTCCTCCGCCGGCGTGGTGTAGGCGAGCTGGTACAAATCGCCCGGGCTGCGGACGTCTTCCGGCTTCTTCACCTGAAACAGATAGGCCGGGTGGATCTTGCGCCCGTCGGCGCGAATGAGGCCCGGTCCGAAGCAATCATCGTCGGTGGGCAGCTTCTTCATCATGGCCACGGTCTCGCGACCCGAGGCCTTCGCCTGCGCGACGCCCAGTTCCTTCACCGCCTTGAGGTAATGCAGCGGCGCGGCATAGTCGCCGGCAACCAGCGAGTTCGGGATGACCGCCGGCGGCAGATGCGGCTTCATCCGGGCTGCCCAGGCGCGGGTGCGGTCGTTCAGATCCCAGTAGAAATTCTCCGTGATCATCATGCCCTGGGCGACCGGCGCGCCCACGCCGATCACGTCGGTGATGAACCCGGTCATGGCCGCGATCTTGGCGGATCGGTTCAGCGCGAACTCGTGCGCCTGCTTGACGAAATTCACCAGATCCGTGCCGCCGGCGGCGAACGCCACGACATTGGCGCCGCTGCTCTGCGCCCGCACCACATAGGCGGAGAAATCCGTCGTTTCCGGGAACGGGTAGAACGAGGCGCCCTTCACCTTGCCGCCGGCCTGCTCGACGAACTTGGTCGCGTCGGCCACCAGCGACTTGCCGTAGGCATAGTCCGGCGCCACGAAATACCAGGCATCGCCGCCGGTCTTCACCAGCGCGGTCGTGGTCGAATGCGCCAGGTTCCAGCTGTCATAGGTCCAGTGCACCAGATTGGGCGTGCAGGCGGGGCCGGTCAGCGCTGACGTGCCGCCCACGGTCACGATGCAGGCCTTGTTCTTTTCCGCCGCGATGTTGTTGGCGGCCAGCGCCACGGCGGAATTGGTCAGGTCGGTCACCATGTCCACGCCGCCCTGGTCGAACCACCCGCGCAGGATGCCCACCGCCACGTCGGGCTTGTTCTGGTGATCGGCGGCGATGACCTCGACCTGGATCGACGGCGTGGCGGCCATGAACTCCGCCGCCGCCTGCTTGGCGGCCGCGACCCCGTCCGGCCCGCTGATGCTGCGATACGGACCCGACAGATCGGTCAGCACGCCGATCCGGATCACCAGCTGCTCGGCGGCCCGCCCTCGGCGGACAGTCCCGCCCACCGCCATTGCCGCCGCCGCGCCGATCGCGGTCCGTCTCGTCAGTTTCATCCTGTTTCCTCTCGTGAGTTTTGGTTTGATTTGCATGGATTGTCAGTGGCTTCCGGCTTTGCTGCCGCGCACCTCGGCGCCGGCCCAACCTTCCATCAGCCGGATCAGCGCGGAATAATCCTCCCCGCCCATGCCCTGGCCGAGCGCGAAGCGCCAGACCTGGCGGGCGGTCTCGGTGGTCCACATCGGCACGCCGAGGGCTTCCGCCTCGGCCAGGCCGAGCGCGAGATCCTTGTACGGCACCGCGAGACGCGCGCCGAAGTCGAAGCTCCGTGTCAGGATGGCGGCCGGCACGATCGTTTCCGTGGCCACGCTGCGCCCGGTCGATTTGTTGACCACCTCGACCATCAGATCCGCGTCCAGCCCGCCCTTGGCGCCGAGCACCAGCGCCTCGAAAGCGATCGTCTGGTTGGCGATGGCCATGAGGTTGTTGACCAGCTTCATCATCTGCCCGAGCCCCGGCGTCTCGCCGATCTCGAAGGGCGAAGAGCCGATCCGGGCCAGCAGCGGGCGCAACTCGTCGAGCGCCGCCCGGGGACCGGCCGCCATCGTCGCCAACGTGCCCGCCCGCGCGCCAGCGGGTCCGCCGCTCACCGGACAATCGACCACGGTCACGCCGCGCTTACCCAGCCGTTCCGCGATGTCGATAACGGTCTGCCGGCCGATGGTGGACATCTCGACATAGATCCGCAGCGCGCCGGGAGAGGCGCAGAGGCCGTCGGCAACCTTGTCGCTGATCTTCGGGTCCGGCAGGCAGGCGAACACGATCTGGGCCGCGGCGGCAACCGCCTCGGGCGAGGCATGCCCGACCGCGCCGAGATCGCGGAACCGTGCCAGGGCGGCCGCGCTCGGATCATAGACATGCAGGCGCGTGCCCTCGCCCAGCAACCGCTCGGCAATCGCGCCACCCATCTGGCCAAGGCCCAGAAATCCCAGATCCATCGCAGCTTCCTTCCCTCAGCGGGCTTCGTTTTCGGCCCTGCCTCGTACAACAGCGCATCCTGGAAGAACGCGGCCTCCGCGGCAACGAGCGGCGGCGGCGTGCAGGTATAAGTTCGCCAGGCCTTGACAGGCGGTCCAGACTATTCGGTCAGGGTGAGCTTTCGGTCGGAGGGATGGTTGGCGCGGCACAGCAAGCGAGAATCACCACCGCAGGGCGAGCGCCAGGGTCAAAGGGGCAAAACATTTCTGCCAAAGGCACCCGCGCCCTCGGCAGGATGGTAGCGGCGGGCGGATTTGAACCACCGACCAAGGGATTATGATTCCCCTGCTCTACCGCTGAGCTACGCCGCCATCCAAGCCGAGAGGCGCGGGAGATAGACTGCCCACCCCCCGGCCGTCAACCTCATCCGCTCCAACACCCGCGTCGGCCGGCCGCCAATCGGGACGACGAATGAAACCGCCGCCCAGAATGCGCTCGCCGGCGTAGAAAACGCAGGCCTGGCCGGGCGCGGGCTGCACCGGTGCCGCCATCCGCACTTCCGCGCCCCAGGGCGTCGGCACCACGATCGCCGGCTGCGGCGCCTCGCGGGCGCGCAGCTTCACCCGGCACTCGATCGGCGCCGCCGGGATGGGGATCAGCCAGTTCACTTCCGACAGCCGCAATTCGTCCGTGCCGGCATGGCGCGGCCCGATGATGATGCGCCGCGTGGCGGGGTCGCTGGCCAGCACCACCTGACGCTCCCCGCGATCCATCGCCGCCGGGCCCAGCCGCTTGCCCTGGCCCACGGTGTAGCGGGCGATGCCATCATGGCTTCCCATCACCCGGCCGTCGCGGCTGACGATCTCGCCCGGCGCCAGCGCGTCCGGGCGCAGCTTGCCGACGATGTCGGCATAGCTGCCCGAGGGGACGAAGCAGATGTCCTGGCTGTCCGGCTTGTCCGCCACCTCCAGCCCCAGCCGCGCCGCCTCCGCGCGCACCGCGTCCTTGTTCGCCATGCCGCCGAGCGGGAAGATCGAGAACGCCAGCTGCTCGCGCGTGGTGGCAAACAGGAACCAGCTCTGGTCGCGCGCGGGATCGACGGCGCGATGGAGCTCGGGGCCGTCCGGACCGTCGATGCGGCGGACGTAATGGCCGGTGGCCAGCCGCTCCGCGCCCAGGCCGCGGGCCAGCGCCGGCAGGTCGGCGAACTTCACCGTCTGGTTGCAGCGCACGCAGGGCACCGGGGTTTCGCCGGCGGCATAGCTGTCGGCGAAATCGGCGATCACAGCCTGGGCGAAGCGTGCCTCCGCGTCGATCACGTAATGCGCGATGCCCAGCCGGTCGGCGACGCGCCTGGCGTCGTGGATGTCCTGGCCGGCGCAGCAGGCGCCCTTGCGCCCGGCGGCCGCACCCTGGTCGTATAGTTGCAGCGTGACGCCGATCACCTCGTGCCCGGCCTCGTGCAGCAGCCCGGCCACCACCGAGCTGTCCACGCCGCCCGACATCGCGACGACGATACGCATGCTAGTCGAGCAAGCATGTTGCGGCTGCCCGCAGGCAGCCGCACGACCAGCCCGTCCAGCGCCTCGCTGATCACGATCTGGCAGCCGAGGCGGGAGGTCTCCTCCAGCCCGAAGGCGAGGTCGAGCATGTCCTCCTCGTCCTCCGTCGGATCGGACAGCTTGCCGATCCAGGCGGGATCCACGATCACGTGGCAGGTGGAGCAGGCGAGCGAGCCCTCGCAGGCGCCCTCGATGTCGACGCCGTGCTTGTGCGCGACCTCCAGCACCGACAGGCCGACCGGCGCGTCCACCTCGCGGCGTGTTCCATCGCGCTCGACAAAGATCATCTTGGGCATGGGCAAACTCTTCCGTTCAGGAAGCCAGGGAGCCGGCTTCCGCCGGGGCCCGGGCATGCGCCGCGATCAGCGCGGCGGCGGCGTAGTCGATGTCGGCGGCGGAGGTAAAGCGTCCGATCCCGATACGCAAGCTGCGCGCGGCCGCGTCATCGGACAGGCCGAGCGCGTGCAGCACATAGGAAGGCTCGATCGCGGCCGAGGAGCAGGCCGAGCCGGTGGAGACGCACAGATCGGGGCTGGCCTGCATCAGCTGCGCCGCCGTGGCCGCGGGGAAGGTGAGGTTGAGGTTGCCGGGAATGCGGGCCTGCGCGCTGCCGTTCAGCACGATGTCCGGCATCGCCGCGCGCAGGCGCTGCAGCAGCCGGTCGCGCAGCGAGGCGATCCGCGCCGCTTCTTCGGCCATTTCCAGCTTGGCCAGCCGGCACGCCTCCCCCAGCCCGGCGATCAGCGGCGTCGGCAGCGTGCCGGAGCGCAGGCCGCGCTCCTGCCCGCCACCGGAGAACAGCGGCGCCAGGCGCACGCGCGGCCGGCGGCGCACGAACAGCGCGCCGACGCCCTTCGGGCCATAGATCTTGTGACCGCTCAGCGACAGCAGATCGACGCCCCAGCCGGCGACGTCGAGCGGGATCTTGCCGGCTGCCTGCGCCGCGTCGGTGTGGAACAGGGAGCCCGCCTGCTTGGCGATCGCCGCCAGCGCCGGGAATGTCCTGCACCACGCCGGTCTCGTTGTTCACCGCCATCACGCTGACCAGCAATGTCGGTTCGGCGAGGGCGTCGCGCAGCGTATCGGGGTCCAGCGTCCCGTCGGGGCGGACCGGCAGAACCACCGGCTCGAAGCCCTCCTCGGCCAGATCGGCAACCGATTCCAGCACGCATTTATGCTCGGTCGCCACCGTCACGATGCGCCGGCGCGGATCGCCCATCCGGCGCGCATGCCGGGCCGCGCCCTTGATGGCGATGTTGTTGCTCTCCGTCGCGCCGGAGGTGAACACCACTTCCCTGCGGGTCGGCGCCGATCAGCGCCGCCACCTCGGCGCGCGCGGCCTCCACCGCCGCCTCGGCGCGATGGCCCATGACGTGCTCGGCGCTGTGCGCATTGCCGTATTCCTCGCTGAAGAACGGCAGCATCACCGCCAGCACGCGCGGGTCGCAGCGCGTGGTGGCCTGGTTGTCGAGATAGACCGGGCGGTTCGGCCGAACGGCGGGAGGCGGCGGAATATTGTCCATTGCCGGCATGTGGGCTCAGGCCGCGCGCGGGGAAAGAGGGGAAGGCTGCACCGACCCGAGACGCGCCGCCATCCGCGCATAGGCCGGCAGAAACGCGGCCACGTCCGCCGCCGTCACGTTCCACGGCAGCGACACCCGGATCGCCTGCCCGGCCAGCGGGCCGAGCCCCATCGCCGCCAGCACATGGCTCTGCGCCACCTTGCCCGAGGAGCAGGCGGCGCCGGCGCTGACCGCGAAGCCGTCCAGATCGAGCGCGATCACCTGCGCATCGGCGCGGACGCCAGGCAGTGCGAGGCAGGTGGTGTTTTCCAGTCTTGGCGCGCCGGCAGAAAGCACGATGCCTCCGGCGGCGAACGCGGCGCGTTCGATCGCATCCCTTAAGGGGGCGAGATGTGTCGTCGCACTCCAGGCGCCGACCGCGGCGCCGAAGCCGGCGATGGCGGGCAGCGGCGGCGTGCCGCCGCGCCGGCCACGTTCCTGCCCGCCGCCAGCGATCAGCGGCGCCAGCGCGGTCAGGTCGGCGTCCAGCAGCAGCGCGCCGACACCTTTCGGGCCGCCGAGCTTATGCGCCGACAGCGCCAGGCTATGAGCGCCGAGCGCGCGCAGATCGACCGGCAGACGCCCCGCCGCCTGGACCGCGTCGACATGCAGCAGCGCGCCGGCGCGCCGGCACAGTTCCGCCGCCCGGGCGATGGGCTGCAGCGTCCCCGTCTCGTTGTTCGCCAGCATCAGGCAGACCAGCGCCGGCGGTCCCTCCTCCGCCAGCAGCTCCGCCAGCCGGTCCAGATCGGCCACGCCGTCGCGGTCGACCGGCAATATCTGCGCATCCGGCGCGGCGGCGCGCACCGCGTCGTGCTCGGTGGCCCCGGCGATCACCCGCCGCCCGGCGCGATGACCGAGCGCGTGGATGGCCAGCGCATCGGCCTCGGTCCCGCCGGAGGTGAACACCGTATCCGCCGGCCGGGCGCCGAACCGGGCGGCGACCGCCTCGCGCGCATCCTCCATCGCGGCCCGGGCGCTGCGCCCGGCGCGATGGACGGAGGACGGATTGCCCACCAGGTCCAGCGCCGCCAGCATCGCGGCCCGCGCCTCGCGGGCGCAGCGGCTCGGTCGCGTTGGCATCGAGGTAGATCATCGCCGGCCTACTCCGCCGCCGCGGCTTCGGGACAGGCGGACCGCACCGGCACCGCGCGCCCGGCGACCCGCCCGGCCACCACGTCGCCCAGCGTCACGCCCGCCAGGAACAGATGGATCTGCCGGCCCAGCTCATGCCAGAGATCATGCGTGCGGCAGCGCTCCTGCGCGCAGACGCCGTGCTCCGGGACGGCGTCGGCCCGCATGCAGCCGGGTCCGCCCTCCTCGCAGCGCGTCACCCGCATCGGCTCGTCCACCGCATCGACGATAGCGGCGATCGACAGCTCGTCGGCCGGGCGGGCCAGCCGGTAGCCGCCGCCGGGGCCGCGCACGGAGGTGACCAGCCCGGAACGGCGCAGCTTGCCGAACAGCTGTTCCAGATAGGACAGGCTGAGGAACTGACCGGTGGCGATCTCCGCCAGGGTCACCGGCTGCCCGCAGGCGAGCCCGGCTTCCCGGGCGGCCAGATCGGCCAGGGCCATGACGGCGTAGCGCCCGCGGGTGGAAAGCTGCATGGCGCCAGGTCAGCCCCGACCGGCGCCGGCCGGGGCGTGCGCGGATCGGGGCTGCTCCAACCATGCGACTCGGGCATGTTTCCGATATGTTCTAGCCATCTCCGGTACAAACATGAAAGCCATGCGACAATTCCATTATCAAAGCCCGGTCAACTTCCTGTAGCATGCAAGCTCCCGGCTGGAAGGAGCCAGTTCCGGGGGCGCAGGCGGCTGGGGGGCCGAACGACGGGCAGACGGATGCGAACCCCGTGGCATCACGGCATCGCAAGCAAGCTATGTATTCCGACATCGCGGGTCAAGAATTCGCGGCCGGAAGCCTTCAGGGGCCAGCCTACTCGTTTGTTACCCTCTTCTGCTCGTGTCCCGGCGTCCCGGCTCCACGGCGCATAGGACTGATTGGATGGGACCGGCAGTGGCCTGAGCCGCGAGGGCTCGGCTGACGACTGTCGGACATGACAGGAAAACGGATTTTGGAACGCCATGCCTGAGGTGATGTTTGCCGGCCCAGACGGTCGGCTCGAAGGCCGATACCATCATTCCAAGGAGCAGGGCGCCCCGGTGGCCCTGATCCTGCACCCGCATCCCCTGCATGGCGGTTCGATGAACAACCGCATTACCTATGCCATGTACCAGTCCTTCCAGAAGCTGGGCTGCTCGGTGATGCGCTTCAATTTCCGCGGCGTCGGCCGCAGCCAGGGCCGCTATGACGGCGGCATCGGCGAGATCGGCGATGCCGCCGCCGCGCTTGACTGGATGCAGGCGGTGAACCCGAATTCCGGCGGGCTGTGGATCGCCGGCTATTCCTTCGGCGCCTTCATCGGCATGCAGCTGCTGATGCGCCGGCCGGAAATCTCCGGCTGGGTCAGCGTCGCGCCGCCGGCCAGCCACTATGATTTCGGCTTCCTGGCGCCCTGCCCCTGCGGCGGGCTGCTGGTGCATGGCGATGCCGACGAACTGGTTCCCGAACCCGCCGTGCGCAAGCTGGTGGACAAGCTGAACACCCAGAAGAACGTCACCGTCGACTACCGCATCTTCGCCGGCGCCGACCACGTCTTCGCCGACCAGGCCGAGGCGGTTGCCGAGGCGGTGGAGGATCACGTCGGCCGCGCCATCGCGCGCCGCAACATGGCGCTCGCGGCGGACTGACCGGGCCAGGCTTTCAAAGCGGAAAAGGCGGCGGATTTCGGTCCGCCGCCTTTTCTGTGTCTGGCTGCTCCCTGTGTCCGGCGTTCAGCCGACCGCGCGCATCCAGCGCACCAGCGCGGCAGCGACTGCCGCCGGCTGTTCGGGAATAAGCGCGTGGCTGGCATCGTCGATCACCTCGACCGTCACCCGCTCGCCCAGCTCATCCTTCAGTTCGTCCCGCTTCTCGCGCGGCTTGAACGGGTCCAGTGCGGCCTGGAGATCCAGGATCGGCGCGGCACCCCCGTCCCACCATTCCGATTGCCGCGTGGCCGCGGAGGCGGTGCGCTGGCACAGGCGCGCCGGCAGGTGCCAGCCCTCCAGCCATTCGGACGGATCGTGGCCGGGGGCGAAGAACAGCTTTTGCAGCAAGGCGAGCCGCTCCTCGCGCGGCGTCGCGGGATCGCTACATTTGTTCACGCCGGCGCTGAGTTCCGCCGGGATGGATTTCGCCGCCGCGGCGATCAGCATCACCCCGCGCACCAGATGCGGATGGTCGGAAGCGGTCATCCGCGCCACCCATTGCCCGAAGGCATGGCCGCCGACAAAGGCCGGGCCGCCGCCCTCGTCCTCGATGACCCGGGCCACGTCGCGCGCCAGGTCGTGCAGGGTGATCCCCGTCACCGGCCCGACGGAGCCGAACACGCCGCGCGGCTGCGGCCGCAGCACGCGGTAGCCCGCGCCGGCCAGGGCCTGCGCCAGATCGTCGAAATCGAGCGAATCCCGCCCCGCCGACGGCAGCAGGACCGCCAGCGGGCCCTCTCCCTCGGCGATGACGTCCACGGTTACGTCGTCATATCGCAGAATTTTTCGCATGCGGCTCCCTCCCCGGCTGGCTCGAAGGCGACCACAGTCCGGCCGGGTTGACCAGCCGCCCTCACCCGCCTCGCTGCGCTCGGCACCCTCTCCGGCTTGCGGGAGAGGGGAAGAGGTGGTTGTCAGGGTCGGACCAGCGATCCGCCTGGCAGCGGGCGCGGCACGCCGGTCGTCCCGGGGAAGCTGATCGGCAGGCCGGCGCGGGCGCGGGCCGCCAGGAAGGCGAAGCATTGCGCCTCCAGCGCGTCGCCGTCCCAGCCGACGGCTTCGACCGGACCCACCGGCGCCGGCAGGGCGGCGCGCAGCGCGGCCATGATCGCCGGGTTGTGCCGCCCGCCGCCGCAGACCAGCCAGCGCAGCGGCGGGGCGGGCAGCTTCGCCATTGCCACGGCCCGCGCCGTGAAGGCGGCCAGGGTGGCGGCGCCGTCCGCGGGGGAGCAGGCATCGAGCCCGCTCGCTGCCAGCGCCTGGGCGAAGTCCAGCCGGTCCAGCGATTTCGGCGCGGGCCGGGCGAAATACGGGTGCCCGAGCAGCCGGCCGAGCACCGCCTCGTCGGCCCGTCCGGCGGCGGCGAGCGCGCCGTCCCGGTCGAAGCCTTCGCCGGTATGGCGCGCCGCCCAATCGTCCAGCGGCCCGTTGCCGGGGCCGGTGTCGAAGGCGACGAGCTCACCGTCCGCACCGATGAAGGTGACGTTCGCCACGCCGCCGATGTTCAGCACCGCCAGCGGCCGCTCCAGCCCGCGCGCCAGCGCCGCGTGATAGACCGGCGCCAGCGGCGCGCCCTCACCGCCGGCCGCGACGTCGGCGCTGCGGAAATCATGCGCGACGGCGATGCCGGTGCGCCGGGCCAGCAAAGCGGCGTCGCCGACCTGCCAGGTGCGGCCGGATTGCGGCTGGTGCAGGATCGTCTGGCCGTGAAAGCCGATGATGTCGGCGGCGCGATCCAGTGCGCGCACGGCCTGGACATGCACCTCGGTCAGCCGCGCGACGGCGTCCGCCAGGGACGGGTCGTCCTCCGCCAGCGCCGGCGCCCGGTCCAGGATGCGCCGCAGATCGGCACGCAGGCCGTCATCATAGGACAGCGTCACGCTCGGGCCGGTGGCGAACACGGTTTCGCCGTCGGTCTCGATCCAGGCGGCGTCGACACCGTCGAGCGAGGTGCCGCTCATCAGCCCGATCGCGTTCAGCCTTGTTCCCGCAGACATTCTTTTTCGTCCCCGTCCGTGCTAGCCAGCCGTCTTCATTCAGATACGAGCCTGCCGCCATGCCGAAAAGCACCTTCCTGCAAGAAGCCACCGCCCGCGGCTTCCTCCATCAATGCACCGACCTGGAAGCGCTCGATGCCGCGTTCCAGTCCGGCGTGGTGCCGGCCTATATCGGCTTCGACTGCACCGCGGACAGCCTGCATGTCGGCAGCCTGCTGCAGATCATGATGCTGCGCCTGTTGCAGCGCCATGGCCATAAGCCGGTGGTGCTGATGGGCGGCGGCACCACGCGCATCGGCGACCCCTCGGGCAAGGACGAGGCCCGGCAGATGCTGACGGATGCGCAGATCGCCGCCAACATGGCGGGCATCCGCCGCTGCTTCGGGCCGTACCTGGCTTTCGGCGACGGGGCCACCGACGCGATCATGCTGAACAACGCCGACTGGCTGGACCAGCTCGGCTACATCCCGCTGCTGCGCGAGGTCGGGCATCATTTCACCATCAACCGCATGCTGACTTTCGACAGCGTGCGGCTGCGGCTGGACCGCGAGCAGCCGCTGACCTTCCTCGAATTCAACTACATGATTCTGCAGAGCTACGATTTCCGCGAGCTGTCGCGCCGTCACGGCGTGAAGCTGCAGATGGGCGGCTCGGACCAGTGGGGCAACATCGTCTCCGGCGTGGAGCTCACGCGCCGGATGGACGGGGCGCAGGTGTTCGGCCTGACCACGCCGCTGATCACCACCGCGTCCGGCGCCAAGATGGGCAAGACCGCCCAGGGCGCGGTGTGGCTGACCGCCGACCGGCTGAGCCCGTACGACTACTGGCAGTTCTGGCGCAACACCGAGGACGCCGATGTCGGCCGCTTCCTGCAGCTGTTCACCGACCTGCCGCTGGCCGAGATCGCCCGGCTGGAGGCGCTCGGCGGCGCGGAGATCAACGAGGCGAAGAAGATCCTGGCGACCGAGGCCACCGCGCTGGCGCATGGCCGCCAGGCCGCCGAGCAATCCGCCGAGACCGCCCGGCGCGCCTTCGAGGAAGGCGAGGCCGCCGACACGCTGCCGAGCGTGGACGTGCCGGGCGCCGAGCTGGCCGAGGGCATCCCCGCCTTCCGCCTGTTCACGCTGTCCGGGCTGGTCGCCAGCAACGGCGAGGCGCGGCGGCTGATCCGCGGCGGCGGCGCGCGGGTGAACGACATCGCGGTCACCGAGGAGGCCCAGCTGATCGGCGCCGCCGATCTGCGCGACGGCGCCATCAAGCTCTCCTCCGGACGCAAGCATCACCGGCTGGTGCGCCCGCTCTCCTGAACCGGACCGTGAGGGGCCGGCTCGCCGGCCCACAGGACGGTCCGCCGATCGATGAAGTAATCCCGGTAGGCCGGAGAGACCCGCGCGCCGAACAGCCCGATGCCCAGCATCGACAGCTCGAAGCCGAGCAGCAGCACCGCGGCGGCGAGCGGTATCCAGCCGGGAATCCGCATCAGAGCCCGCATCAGAATACGCCCCCCGCGCCGCTGAACCAGCCGATCAGCAACACGGCCTGCAACGCCGCCAGCACCATGGCGAGGCCGCCGAGCAGGACCGGACGCAGCCGCCCCCCGGTCAGCTGCTCCCCGGTCAGCCGCGCCGCGAGATCGTACACCGCGAACAGGAACACCGGATTGGCGCCGACGAAGCGCGGCAGCGAATCGAGCCCGCTCGCCGCCGGCAGCAGCACGCAGCCGGCCAGGAACCAGGCCTCCGCCCGGCGGCGGCGCAGCGCCAGCCAGGCAGCGGCGGCGAGGCCGAGCAGCGCGAAGCCGGCGGAATAGGCGCTGCTTGGGCTGGCCAGCAGCACGGAAAAATCCCAGCTCTCGAGCCCGCTCCAGATCCGCGCGAACGGATTGCCCCATTGCCGGTGCCAAAGCACCTGGACATGGCTGAACGCCAGCGCGTCGCCGGTGCGGCTGTACTGGTCCAGCATGAACAGGAACAGCCCAAGCGGCGCGATGGCGATTGGCAGCAGCGTCTCGCCCAGCAGCGCGGCGCGGTCGCGGCGATACCGTCCGCGCCAGAGCGCGGCCAGCCGGTCGGCCACCAGAACCGGCGTCAGCAGCACGCCGGTCGGGCGCGTGGCGCTGGCCAGCGCCGCCAGGCAGGACGCCAGCAGCGGCCGGCGCCGGCGCAGCGCCAGCAGCGCACCGGCCGACAGCAGGGCGAACAGCGCCTCCGTGTAAACCGCCGCGAAGAAGAACCCGTAGGGAAACAGCAGCACGACGGCCAGCCAGAGCGCGGGGTGCAGCACCGCCCGCGTCTCGCGCAGATACCGCGCGCCGATGACCGCGAAGCCGCACAGGCCGAGGCCGGACAGCAGCATCCCGGCCGCGAGCGCGGGAATGCCCAGCAGCAAATGCAGGGCGGAGACGCCGAGCGGATAGAGCGGAAAGAACGCCCAATGCGGGTAGCTGCCGAAATCCGCCCATTCGGCATCGGCGCCGTAGCCCGCGACCGCCAGCCGCTGGTACCAGCCGCAGTCGAACTGGCACATGGCATCGACCAGCCCGCCATAGGGCAGCGCCAGCCAGGCATAGACGCCAAGCCGCAGCCCCACCGCCGCGGCCGCGATCATCGCGAACGAGCGCAGTACCCTGGGCACCGCCACGGGGGCCGCCACGGGGGCCGCCACGGGGGCCGGCAGCCCGGGCAGTACGCCGGTCGTGTCGGTACTCAATGGCCGGCCAGGATCGCGTCGGAGATCTTCTCCGCCGTCATCAGGGTGGGGAAATTGGTGTTGGCGCAGGGCACCACCGGGAAGATCGAGGCATCGACCACGCGCAGCCCCTCCACCCCGCGCACCCGCCCGGCCGGATCGGTCACCGCCATCGGGTCGTCCGCGTCGCCCATGCGGCAGGTGCAGGAGGCGTGCCACACGCCCACCGCCGCCTTGCGCACGAAGGCCTCCAGCGCGTCGTCGTCGGTCATCACCTGCTCCAGCGTGAAATCCTCCATGACGAAGGTCTTGAGCAGGTATCGCCGCAACGCCGCCGGTCCGTCCAGCAGCTTCGCCATGATGTCGGTCAGGATCTTGTTCTTGCGATTGATGATGCCGACCTGGCGCACCTTGTCGCTGTAGCTGGCGGGGAACGGATCGGTCGCCACCTCCGCCATCACCGGCAGTGAATGCAGCACGCCGAGCTTGCGGAACCCGTCCATCATCCGGTCCAGGTCGCGCCGGTCCGACAGCAGGTTGAACTCGACCTCCGGCTCGATCCGCGGGTCCTTCGACTGCAGCTTCACCTGCCCGGTCTCCGAGTAGGTCTTGTTCACGAACATCACCATCGCCGCCATCTGCTCGCCGACCGCGTGCCAGGTGGATTTGGTGGCGGCGGTGACGAACATGTCGCCTGCCGGCGCGCCGTGCATGTTGGACGAATAGCGCCAGGCGACATGCATGTGCCGGCGGGTGATGTCGTTGTTGATCCGGGCATGCGGCTTGACGAACGAGGCGAGCGCGACGGAGGGATGGTCCATCAGCCGCTGGCCGACGCCCGGAACGCTGGCCAGGACATCGATGCCCATGTCGCGCAGATGCCCCACCGGCCCGATGCCGGCGCGCAGCAGATGCGCCGGCGAGTGGATCGCGCCGGAGGACAGGATCACCTCGCGGCCGCGGAATTCCTGCGCCCGGCCGCCGACCACCGCCTTCACGCCGACGCAGCGCTGGCCCTCGAAGATCAGCGAGGACACCTGGGTGTCGGTGGAGATGGTGAGGTTCTGACGCAGCCGCGTGCCGGGATCGAGATAGCCAATCGCCGCCGACACCCGCGTCTCGTAGGCGTTGGAGATGGTGATCGGGAAATAGCCCTGCCGGAACTCGCCATTCTGGTCGGGCAGGTACTCGAATCCGGATTGTTCCAGCGCCTTGCCCACCGCCTTGGCGTGCTCGGTCCAGAGGTCCGGCATGATGCGGCGAACGGGGATGCGGCCTTCCTTGCCGTGGTACGGGCCGTCGAAATCCATGTCCCGCTCCACTTTCCGGAAGTAGGGCAGCACGTCGTCCCATTTCCAGCCGCGCGCGCCGCGCGCATCCCATTCGTCGTAATCGGTCGGCGCGCCGCGATTGGCCAGCTGGCCGTTGATCGAGGAGCCGCCGCCCAGCACGCGCGCCTGCTCGTATTTGCGCAAACGCGGCTTCGGCGCGTCCGGATTGTTGTGGGAAACGACCTCGGTAGTGACCTGCAGCTCGGTCCAGATGAAGTCCTGGTTCAGGTAGGCGGTGCCGGGATAGGAATCCAGGATCGGCTTTGGCACCTTGCCGTGCGGCGTATCCTGACCGGCCTCGCAGACCAGCACCTTATTGGAGCTCTTCGCCGACAGCCGGTTGGCCAGCACCGAGCCGGCCGACCCGCCGCCGACGATGATGTAGTCGAATTCCATGTCTCTCTCCCTGTTCGCCGGTCTTGCTGTTCGCCGGCCTTGCTTTTCGCCGGTCTCCGCCGGCTGGTGTCAGGCGCCGAGCTGGGTCGCCAGGTCTTCGATATCCTTGGCCACGTAGTCCCATTTGCCGTCGGCAGCGTAGTCCTGCTTCTGCTTCGGACCGTACTCGCCTGGCCGCGGGAAGAACGCCGTCATCAGGCCGCAGGATTGCGCCGCCCGCAGGTCGTTGTTGTGCGCCGCCGCCAGCATCACCTGCCCGGGCTGCAGATCCAGCAGCTTCGCCACGCCCAGATAGGTCTCGGGATCGGGCTTGAAATGGCCGAACAGGTCGGAACCGAAGATCATGTCCCAGGGGATGGCGCTGTGCTTCGCCATGTTCAGCAGCAGGGAGACATTGCCGTTGGACAGCGGTCCGATGATGAATTTGCGCTTCAGCCGCGTCAGCCCGGGCACGGCGTCGGGCCAGGGATGCAGCCGGTGCCAGCCGCGGTTGATGTGGTCCATGTCGGCCTCGCTCAGGCCCTTGACGGCGAATTCGGCGACCAGCCGGTCGAGCGAGGCGCGGTGCAGATCGTCCAGCCGTGTCCATGGCAGCTCGCCCTTGCGCACCCGGTCCATCGACGGGTGGTAGGCGGCGCGCCAGGCGTCCACGAGCCCGGCCCAGTCGGCCGCCACGCCGCGCCGGGCGCCGAACGCCGTCAGCTCGGCGATCAGGCTGGAGCGCCAGTCGACGACGGTGCCGAATGTATCGAAGACGATGGCGACGGGCTGCTTTGCGTTCATGTCGTTCTCTCCTGCAATGAACGACAGCGAAGCGGGCGCGGCCCCTGCGGTCAAGAGAGAGCCCGGCGTCTGCCGCGCCGGTGCTCAGAAAATGCCGAACAGCCCGCGCAGGAAGCCGGGTGTCAGCGCCGACAGCGGATTGACCGACACCTCCGGATCATCGACCGCGCCGCGGATCGAGTAGCTGGCGGCGAACAGCCCGCCGCCCTCCTCCGGGCTGAACAGCCTGCCGATCAGCGGCAGGTTGCCGAGCAGCGAATTGAAGAAATAGGCCGGCACGATCGTGCCCTGCAGGTCCAGCCGCTCGTTCGCCAGGTCGATCCGGCCCTTGACGGTCAGGCCGAGCGAGGAACTGAAGGCCCGCGCCTCGGCCAGCCCCAGTTCTTCCTTTGTCAGGCGGAACGGCGCGACCAGCTTGCTGAACGCCAGTCCGGGCCCCTGCACCACGTCGACCAGCCCGTACAGCGTCATCGCCTGCAGCAGCCTGCCCAGTGCGGGGGCGCCCTGGATGCGGAAATCACTGATCTCCGCCGTGCCGGACAGCGGATGGTCGGACAGCGCGTCGTCATAGGTGCCGTTCACCGACAGGCGCCCGCCCTGCATCGTGTGCAGCACGTCCACCGCGCGCAGCAGTTCGCCCGCGTCATCGGCGGAGGCGCTCAGCGTGCGCGGACGGCCGCCGGCCGGCGCGGCGATATCGAGCCGGAAGCGCGGCTCCGCCCGGGTCTGGTTCGGCCCCGGGCTGCCAGCCTGGTTTGGATACGCCTGGCTCGGATAGGCCTGGTTGGGATGGGTCTGCGCCTCCACATGCAGGGCCCGCATGATCGCGCCATCGTTTTCGACATGCGCCACCAGACCGGAAACCATTGTCGCATTGGCCATGATCGCCCGCGCGAAACGGGCATCCAGGGTCCAGGGAGGGCCGGCGGCCTCCGTCTCCCGCGGACGCGGCGCGCCCGGCTTGCCTGATGCGGACTTGTTCGATGCGGGCTTGTCCGATGCGGATTTGCTGGACAGGGCGCGCGACAGATCGAGGTCCGTGCCGTCGAGGGATATGCGGATCGGACCGGCATCGGCGGGAAAGCGCACGCTGCCGCTTCCGGTGGTGCGGCCGAGCGTCACGCGATCGATGGTCAGCCCGGCGATGCGGCCGTCGGCGAATGCCGCCCGGGCGCGCAGCAACAGCGCGTCGTCCGGCTGGCCCCCACCTCCCGGAACCCCGCCATCCAGCGTTATGCCTTCGATGCCGACCAGCCGCCCGCGGCGCAGCTGCAGCCGCGCCTGGCCGGAGGCAGCCTGCCCGGCCGGCTTCTGCCAGCGGATCGGTGCGACATAGAGCTTCGCCGCGAACAGATCGGCATCGACCAGGATGTCGCCGGTGCCGTCCCGCCGGTCGGTCACCACCGCCTTCAGCGACAGGTCGCCGGAAAGCGCCTCGCCGGCATCGAGGCCGATCGCGGCCAGCTGGCGGGCGCTCGCGCGCCCGGTCGCCGAAATCCGGCGCAGCACCTGGGAGGGCGGGCCGGAGCGGAAATTCATCTCCGCCTCGATCTGCGTCGGGATGGTGGCGATCTCGGCCTGGCCGGTCAGCTTCATCCCCTCGGTGCTGGCGGCGATGTCGACATTGCCGTGATCGACGTCGTGCCCGGCAACGAGGCCGCCCAGATGCACGTCCTGCAGGCGCAGATTGGCATGGATCGGCACCTGCTCGATCTGCAGCTTCTCCTCCAGCGGCACGGTGACCGCGAGCGTGCCGGAAACCTGGCCCGACGGATTGTTCAGATCGAGCTGGAGATGGTCGAACAAATGCAGCTTCTTGTTGCGCAGCAGGGCGATGGCATCGGCGACCGGCCCCGCGATCTCGGCATCGATGGTGCCGATCTGGTCCTTGTGCGCGACGCCGGTGATGCGCATCCGGCCGGACTTGATTATCAGCGCGCTCTCGCGCTGCCCGGCCTCCAGCGATTGCCGGCCCGAGCTGACGAGGATTTCCAGCGTATCGGGGTCGAGGATGTTCAGCCGCGCGGTGCCGTGATCGATCGGCGGCACCGGCCGCAGCCAATAGACCGCCACCCCCTCGCCCAGCAGGCTGCCGGTCGCCGATGTCAGGGCCAGACCGGACAGATCCTCGTTGGCCTCCAGGGCGACCCGGACATGGCCGTCGCGCGCGGTGCCGGCGACGATGTTCTCGGTGATCCAGTCATGCGCCGGGCGGGCGATCGCCCGCGGCCAGAGCTGGCCGAGATCGGCGAACGCGACGTGATCGACCCCGACCGACAGCTCCGCGCGGAACCGCCCGTCCTGGCGATGCAGCGTGCCGGCGCCGCTGAGCGTGGAGACCGGGCCGCCGTCGCGCGGGGTCAGCCGCAGATCGAACGCCTTGAGGCGCAGGTCGCGGTCGGTGCCCTCGGCGGCGATGTCCGCTCCGTCGAGCAGCACGACGCTGGCACCGACCTTCACCTTCCCGGGCCCGGCATGCAGGTCGAACGCCACCCGCCGCAGCACCTGGTGCGGGCCGATATCGAGGTCGAGCGTTCCCGCCAGGCGGGCGTCCAGCGCCTCCAGCGGCTCCAGCGTCCCGGTCTGGCGCGCCAGCGCCGCCGGCGCGAGGTCGGCGAGCTTCGCCGACAGCCGGATGCTGCCGTCGCCGGCCGATAGCACGCCGTTGACCCGCACCGACGTGCGCTCCGATGCGCTCACCGGGCCCATGGCCAGGTTGAAGCTGGCCGATCCCTCCACCCCGCCCTGCGCCTGGCGCCGCAAATCGATGTCCGGCGCCTGCGCCCGCCACAGCACCGCCAGCTTGCGGTCGACCACGGTGAAGGTGGAATTGCGGATCCATACCCGGCGCAGCTGGCTGTAGCGGCCCAGGCGTTCCAGACTACCGACCGGGGCCGGCGGACGCGCCAGTTCGGCGACCAGAGCCCCCAGGGCCGACGGCCCGGCTTCGGTGACCGGCTCGTCCGCGGCGCCCGTGCCAGAAGCCTTTTCCGCTCAGCCTTGTCCGCACCAGCCTTGTCCACGGCCGTATTCGAACCGGCGAAATCCAGCCGGACGTTGCCCTCCTCGGTGCGCAGCAGGACCAGGCGGGCCGATTCGATCTCCAGCGCCCTCGGCTGGATGCGGCCCATCAGCAGCCCCCCGAGTGCCAGGGACACGTCGATCTGCGGCACCGTCACGCTGTGGCCCTTCGACGGGTCCGTCGCCCGGACATCGCGCAGCCGGATGTCCAGCGGCCGGTCGACGCCGCGCGCGAAGCCCTCCCAGGTCAGCGCCGCGCCGCCGATGGCAACCCGCAGCGTGCCGGAATCCGCGTTGGCCGCCGCCTGCATGCGCTGCGCCAGCCAGGGCAGCTCGAGCGGTCCCTGCGACAGGCGCCAGGCGAGGGCCGCGACCGCGAGGGTGCCGCCCAGCGCCACCAGCAGCAGCAGGGTGCAGGCGCGATGCAGCAGCTTGCCGGTGACGCGCGCCGCTTGACCCGGAAGCCGCCTCATGACCAGCCTGCCGGACAGTCGATCATCCCCCGGTCACGTGTTTCGCCGGTCACGCATTCCCCGGTCACATATTCCCTGGCCACGCCCGCACGCATGACATCCGCTCCGTTCCGAATGCCCACGACCTGGCCGCAGCCGTACGATCCGGCCGCCGCCGAGCGCCTTATCGAGCGCTTTGCCGAACTCGGCCGCGCCGAGGCGCGCTTGGCCGCCCGCCCCGCGGTCGCGGCGATGCTGGCCGCGCTGGGTGGCAACAGCCCCTATCTCTCCGACCTCGCCTTGCGGGAGGCCGCCGCGCTGCAGACCATCCTGCGCGCCGGGCCGGACCGGGCCGTCGCCGACGCCATGGCCGATCTGGCCGCCATCGCGCCGTCGGCGCGCCGTCCGGTCGTGGCGGCGGGGCTGCGCCGCGCCAAGCGCGTGGTGGCGCTGGCCACCGCCATCGCCGATATCGGCGGGATCTGGCACCTGGACCGGGTCACCGGCGTGCTGACCACGCTGGCGGAGACAACGCTCCGCCTGGCGGTCGCGCATCTGCTGCGCGCCGCGCATGACCGCGGCGAGCTGGCCCTGCCGGAACCGGACGATCCGGCGCAAGGCGGCGGGTTCGTGGCAATCGGCATGGGCAAGCTCGGCGCGCGGGAACTGAACTACTCGAGCGATATCGACCTCGTGCTGCTCTACGATCCGGCAGCTCCCATATATACCCCGCAGATCGCCGTCGAGGCGATTGGCGGCTTCACCTCCCGCCTCGCGCGCGATCTTGTGACCCTGATGGAGGCGCGTGACGCGGACGGCTATGTCTTCCGCACCGATCTGCGGCTGCGCCCGGACCCGGCCGCGACGCCGCCGGCCATCACCCTGCCCGCCGCCCTGTCCTATTACGAAAGCATGGGCCAGAACTGGGAACGCGCGGCGATGATCAAGGCGCGCCCGGTGGCCGGCGACCTCGCGCTCGGCACCTTCTTCCTGGACGCGATCCGGCCGTTCATCTGGCGCAAGGGCCTGGATTTCGCCGCCGTCGCCGATATCCAGGCGATGAAGCGGCGCATCGACCAGCACGCGCTCAGCAAGCGGGCCGGCAGCAAGCCGGCCGGGTCGCAGCTGGCAGCCGCGCGCGGCGCCGGCGCGCCGGCGCGCGGGCAGGATCCGGTCGCGCGCATCGCCGGGCACAACGTCAAGCTCGGCGAGGGCGGGATTCGCGAAATCGAGTTCCTCGCCCAGACCCTGCAGCTCGTCTGGGGCGGACGCGATCCCACGCTGCGCGTGGCCACCACGCTGGACGCACTGCGCCAGCTGGTGCGCACCGGCCATCTCCAGCGCCGTGCCGCGACCGAGCTCGCCCGCGCCTATCACTACCTGCGCAAGGTCGAGCACCGGCTGCAGATGGTGGCCGACCGGCAGACCCATGTCCTGCCGGACACGCCGGAAGGGCTGGCGCAGTTCGCGACCTTCATGGGCCATGCGGACGCGCAGGGCTTCGCCGTGGAACTGCTCGGCCATATGGACCAGGTCGGCCAGCGCTACGCGGAGGTGTTCGGCGACATCCCGGACGACGCCTATGGCGCCGATGTCAGCTCGGCGCTCGATTTCAGCGGCGTCGACGAGGTGCCGCCGGAGACCGCCGCCATCCTGGCCGGGCTCGGCTATGCCAACATCCCCGCGCTGGTGGCCGCCGTGCGCGGCTGGCTGGCCGGCCGGCCGCGGGCGCTGCGATCGGAGCGGGCGCGCGACCTGATGGCGCAGCTGTTGCCCGCCGTGCTGGCGGCGCTCGGCCGCCAGCCCCAGCCGGATACGGCATTCAGCCGCTTCGATGCCCTGCTCACGCGCATTCCGGCCGGGGTTCAGCTGCTGTCGCTGTTCCAGCGCAACCCGCAATTGCTGGACCGCATCGCCGCCGTGCTGGGGGCGGCGCCCTGGCTCGCCGACCATCTCACCCGCCATCCCGCCGCGCTCGACGGGCTGCTCAGCCCGGAGGAGGAGCCCGATCCCGCGCGGCTGCTGCGCCTGCGGCTGCGCGACGCCACGGCGCTGGAAGAGGTCATCGAGATCATCCGCCGCATGGTGCGGGAGGAGGAATTCGCCCTCGCGGTCGCGACCATGGACGGCCGGCTGGATGCCGACAGCGCCGGGCTGCAGCGGACCGCGCTGGCCGATGCCGTGCTGTCGGCGCTGCTGGCGCCGGTGCTGGCCGATTTCGCCAGCCGCTTCGGCCGCGTGCGCGGCGGCGGAATGGCCGTGGTGGCGATGGGCAAGGCGGGCGGGCGGGAGATGATGGCCGGCTCCGACCTCGACCTGATGCTGATCTACGACCATCCGGACGACGTGACCGAGAGCCGCGGCGGCGCCAACGTGAAGCGGCTGCCGGCCAGCCAGTGGTTCGTGCGCGCCGCGCACACCTATATCGCCGCGGTCACCGCGCCGGGCATCGACGGGCCGCTCTATGCCGTGGACATGCGGCTGCGGCCGTCCGGCAACAAGGGACCGGTCGCGGTATCGCTGAAATCCTTCCGCCACTACCACGCGACATCGGCCTGGACCTGGGAGCGGATGGCGCTGACCCGCGCCCGCGTGATCGCCGGCCCGCCGGCGCTGCGCGCAGAGATCGAGGCCGGGATCGAGGAGGCGATCGCCCATGCCGGGGAGCCGGCGCGCATCCGCGCCGACGCCGCGGCGATGCGCGCCCGGCTGGCGCGCGACCTGCCGCCGATCGGACGCTGGGACGTGAAGCTGCGGCCGGGCGGACAGATCGAGGTCGAGTTCGTCTCCCAGACCCTGCAGCTCGTGCATGCGGCGCGCCACCCGGAGGTGCGCAGCGAGACCACCCGCGTCGCGCTGCGCCGGCTGGCCGATGCCGGCATGCTGCCCGGCGAGGACGCGGCGACGCTGATCCGCGCCGACCGCGTCTGGCGGACCGTGCAGGGCATGCTGCGCATCACCCTCGGCCGCGGCGCGCATGGCGACCTGCCGGAGGCCACCGCCAGCTCCCTGCTGCGCGCGGCGGCGCGGGCCGGCGCCCCGGCAGTTGACTTGGCCGATTTGCTGATGACCCTGGACGGGCTGGGGCGCGAGGTGCGCGCCCTGTTCGTGCGCCATGTAGGAGAGATCGCGGATGAGCGTAGCGGAAGGCGACCAGGCCCCGGCCTTCGAGATGCCCGCGAGCGGCGGGCGCAGCGTCAGCCTGAAGGCGCTGAAGGGCAAGCCGTTCGTGCTGTATTTCTACCCCAAGGCCGACACGCCCGGCTGCACCAAGGAGGCCTGCGCCTTCCAGGAGGCCCTGCCGCAGCTCGGCAAGATCGGGGTCGAGGTGATCGGCGTGTCGCGCGACAAGATGAAGCCGATCGAGAAATTCGCCGAGAAATACAGCCTGACCTTCCCGCTCGCCTCCGACGAGGCCGGCGATGCGTCTACCGCCTACGGCACCTGGGTGGAGAAATCCATGTACGGCCGGAAATACATGGGCATGGAGCGCAGCACCTTCCTGATCGACAAGAACGGCAGGATCGCCAAAATCTGGCGCAAGGTCAGCGTTCCCGGCCACGCCAAGGAAGTGATGGACGCGGTCGCCGCGCTGTAGCGGCCAGGGAGATTTTCCCTGTCGGCTGCCTTCGGATTGTCCGGCCGGGCGGACGCAAGCACGATCAACCATCAGACAGGCACAAATCAGACGGGCGCAAATCAGACGGGCGCAACGCCCCCGGTAACCGCGGTCAGGCCCGCCGGATCCCCAGGCGTAGCCGGGAAAGCGGCATAGGTCTTGCGCAGCCGCGACAGCCTGTCCGCAAGGTGGAGCCGCGCCAGCAGGCTCAGCGCCACGACCCCGAGGCCGGCGATCGCGACCCATTCGGCCGAGCGGGGACCGAAGGTGATATCCAGGTTCGCCGCCAGCACGCGCCAGGGATCGATCCGCGTGGCCAGCGCGTACCAGGCGAATTCGATGCCCGCCGTCAGCAGCCCCGCCGCCGGCGCCAGCAGGGCCAGGACCCATGGCGACGCCCGCCGCTCCGCCGGCAGCGCCCGCCACAGCATCAGCCAAACGAACAGCCCTGCCGCCAGCGTCGCGGCCGAAACCCCGGCCTTGGCCTGCAGGAAGTGATGCCACAGCATCAGCACGCCGATGCCGTAGATCGACATGTGCAGCCGCTTCCAGCCCCGGCCCATGCGGCGCACGGCGGCATCGGTGGAGGTCGCGCCCAGCGCGACCAGTCCGGTCAGCGCGGCGAAGCCGATGGTCAGGTAGAACCGGCGCACGATCTCCACCGCCACTTCCAGCAGATGGAAGTTCATGTCGATCACGTACAGGCTGATATGCGCCAGCGCGTACGCCATCGCGGTGACGCCGAGCATGCGCCGCACCAGCACGACCCTTGGGTAGTCGAACACCACGCGCGCCGGCGTCACCGCCAGCGACAGCAGCACGAAGCGCAGCGCCCAGAGGCCGGTCAGATGGATCGCCGCATTGACCGTGCGCGGGCCGAGATCGCCGTCCCACCACCAATAGCCGATCAGCAGCGCCGGGACGCACGCGCCGATCAGAACCAGTGACTTCAACGGGGAGATGCGGCCCTGCCGGTCACGCCAGGGCGGCATGAAACGCGGCCGCGCCGGGCGCCGCGCCGCCAGGCGGCGGGCGATGCAGCCATGACCCGCACCCCCTATTCGCCCGGCCTGGCCGGCTTGCCGCCGAGGCCGAGATTGCCGCCAAGATTGGACGGCAGCGCCGGCATCTCCATCCGGTGAAAGCCCGGCGGCGGGCTGAACAGCGCCGCCGGCTGGCTGCCATAGGTCACCGCCGTCGCCAGCAGCGAGGCCTTGCCGCGCCTGGGGTCGCTGCCTTCGCCGCGCAGGATCACCCCATCCTCGGTGATGCATAGCCGCGCCGTCGTCTTGTCATGCACCACGTCCCACAGGGTGCAGGCGACGCCGGCCACCCGGTCGCTGCCGGCCCGGGTGAACGCCATCTTGTCGTTCAACAGCAGCCCGGCGCCGGCCTTGGCGTCGAACGGCATGTCCATGAAGCTTTGCATCGGCTCCATGACCATGGTGATCCGCCCGCCGGTCCGGTCGATCAGCATGTAGCCAGGCATCGATGTCTGTTCGAGCCGAACCCGCCCGCTGGCCGCGGAATAGATCATCTTCACGCTGTGCGAACCCTGTGCATCGCCGCCGAACTGCCCGGCCGGGAGCTGGGTGCCCTGGATCCGGTAGGCGACCGCCACGTCGCGGGTGGGCATATAGGGCGGGTGCTCGGCGGCGAGGGCGGCGCCCGACAGCGTCAAACCCGCCAACACCCATGCCGAGACAATCCATCCCGGGGCAACCATCTTACGTCGCATCATCCGTCATTCTCCTTGGCCTGGGGCCATGTTCCTGTTCCCATCGCCCATCCCCATCGCCCGTTCCCATCGGCAATCAGGCAGCAGACTCGCCAGGCCCACGCGCGTGACAAGCATTGCGCCGTGACGCGCTCAATGATGCGACAACGCCGCGAGCGCCACGCGAAACTCATTGGCGTCCGGCGCGGAAAGCCAGCTTGCCTCGACATCGAGCGCGTCGGCCAGCGCCGTGCGATAGGCCTCGCGCGGTATCTCGGTTGCGCCAAACTGCGCGAGATGCCCGGTGATGAACTGCGTATCCAGCAGCCGGAAGCCGCCCAGCCTCAGGCGCACCACCAGATGCACCAGCGCCACCTTGGACGCGTCGCGGGCGCGGCTGAACATGCTCTCGCCGAAGAAGGCGCCACCGATGGCCACGCCGTAGAGGCCGCCCACCAGGGCGCCGTCGCGCCAGCACTCCACCGAATGCGCGTAGCCCATGCGGTGCAACTCGTTGAACAGCTGCAGGATGTCCGGGTTGATCCAGGTGTCCGGCCGGCCGGCGGCCGGCGCGGCGCAGCCGGAGATGGTGCCGGCGAAATCCCGGTCGACGACGACCTCGAAAGCCCCGGCCGTCACGGTGCGGCGCAGCCGGCGGGGCAGATGGAAGCCATCCAGCGGCAGCACGCCGCGATATTCCGGGTCCAGCCAGTAGACCCGATCGCCCAGCCGGGTTTCCGCCATGGGAAACAGCCCCTGGCGATAGGCCTGGATGACCAGTTCCGGCGATATCCGCATGCTCCGGCGCGACATGGCCGAACTATAGCCGAGCGGCGGCGCGGCGTGCAGAGAATCCGTCTCCAGGCCGGCGGAATACCCGCAGGGCCCGGAACGCCCGGCTCAGGCTTCGGTCAGAGAAACCGCTCCGGGCGAAAATCCGCCATCGCCACGAACGACAGGCTCCCGCCCGCCGTCGGGGCCGCGCCCACCGACGCGGCAGCGCCGGTGACCCGCGAACCGCGCGCCAGCATCGCCTGCGTAAGCTCGTCACCGGCAGCCGCGCCGCCGGGCGTAGCGGAGCCGCCGCAATCCGACAGCGGGTCGATCCATCCGGTTCCATCGCGCTCGCGGACCGGCGATCGTTTTGGGTTATTCATCGGGACGGCTTTCGCTCGAGGATCGGGATCCCGGTTTCTGGGACGATCCGGATCCTGTCCGAGCGTGATTAACATCCCCTTAGCGCCGCCGGCAGGTCGGCAGCCCGGCGAGAGCATCATTGGCGCAGATAGAAGCGCCCGATCATGCTCTGGCCTTTTGTTTTAGCGAGCAACTTCCTCCATTCAGATGATTCCACCTGGATGGATGTTGCTCTCAGGGCAGGCTCATCCGCAGATTGAAGCCCGGGCTCGGCTTGAGCAGCCTGTCGCGCTCACCGTCCTTGTAGGCATTGTAGGAAGATCCGGGCGTGTAGCCCTCCCCCTGGGAATAGACCTTGCCCTGCTGGTTCAGACTGGGTGCGATGCGTATGCTGCTGGGCAGCGGCTCCGCCGGCCCACGCGCGTCGTCGTTGGGAACCGGCGCGGCATCGGCAGCCGGACGCTCATCCGGGGGGATCGGCGGCACCGGCAGCGCGTCCGACGGCGCCGCTCCCGGGGACACACCCACGGGCGCGGCCGCCATCACCAGCAGCCCGACCACCGCCAGGATGGCTGGGTGCCTCAACTCCCGGTTCCGACCCGGTCGGGTTCGGTGCGCATACCGCTGCGCGACGTGCCGCGCGGATCCTCCGGCGGATTGCCCGCGGGCGCGCCGAGCTTGCCGCCGCCGGCCGCCTTCCAGGCATCCAGCGCCCAGCGCACGGTCGGGAAGGCGAGCTCGTCCCAGGGGATGCGGTCCCACGGAAACAGGGCGACCTCCAGGCTTTCCTCCCCAGCACCGAACAGCGGCGCGCCGCCATTGGCCGCCAGCCGGGCGCGGAACATCACCTGCACCTGGCCGATCCGGCTGATGCTGAAAACGCCGAGAATGCCGTCGATTTCGATCCGGGCCTGCGCCTCCTCGAAGGCTTCCCGCATGGCGCCTTCCTCGAGCGTCTCTCCCAGCTCCATGAATCCGGCCGGCAGCGTCCAGAAACCATGCCGCGGCTCGATCGCCCGGCGGCACAGCAGAATGCGCCCGTCCTCCGCCTCGACGACGGAGCCGACGACGATCTTCGGGTTCACATAGGCGACATGCCCGCAATCGGCGCAAACGTCCCGCTCGCGGTTATCGCCTTCTGGGATTCTGCGAATGAATTCCGGCATGCACCGAAGGTGCAGCTTCCCCATCGCGGATTCAATACCCGGGCGCCGGTTTTGCCCGTATTTGGTTACAATTTGATGGAGGATCGGGCTTTAAGCGGTTGTTTTATCGCCCAACCCCTGGCCGGCGGCCCAGCCCGGGCGCGGCCAACGCACGGAATGAAACCGGGACAATGGGCCCGGAAGCGGCGCCCTCAGACCGAAAGGTCGAGGATGGATCCGCGCGGCAGCGCGCCGGCGGGACGCTGGGCCGCCTGGCCCTGACCCAACTGGCCCTGACCCAACTGGCCCTGACCCAACTGGCCCTGACCCAACTGGTTCTGGCCCAACTGTTCTGGCCCGGCTGGTCCTGGCCTGCCGAGAGACCCTGCGCCGGCCCGTTGGCGGCACCCTGCGCCTGGCGGCCGGCTTCCCGCGCCTCACGCACCGGCTGGGCCCGCGCCACCGGGAAATCGGGGAGCGAGGCACTGAACGCCGAAAGAGAGCCCGCGGACAACATTTCCTGGATGCTAAGTTGCATTCCTTTACGATAAGTAAACACGCTTATCGGTGTCACAACAACTTTGCGTGAGCATCCAGGGAGGTTCAGGTCCCCACCAGCCCGCGCGCGAAATCGCCGGCATCGAACGGGCGCAGATCGCCGGCCTGTTCCCCGACCCCGACCGCATGCACCGGCAGGCCGAACGCCTCGGCCAGCGCCACCACCACGCCGCCCCGGGCGGACCCGTCGAGCTTGGTGACCACCAGGCCGGACACTTCCACCATCTCCTTGAACACCCGCACCTGCTGCAGCGCGTTCTGCCCGGTGGTGGCGTCCAGCACCAGCAGCACCGAATGCGGCGCGGTCGGGTCCACCTTGCGGATCACCCGGATGATTTTCCGCAGTTCTTCCATCAGCACGGATTTGTTGTGCAGCCGCCCGGCGGTGTCGATCAGCAGCACGTCGGTTCCCTGCGCGCGCGCCTGGCTCAACGCGTCGAAGGCGAGCCCGGCGGCATCGGCATTGGCATTGCCGGCCATTACCGTGCAGCCGGTGCGCCCGCCCCAGACCTGCAGCTGCTCCACCGCCGCGGCGCGGAACGTGTCCCCGGCCACCAGCATCGCCGACAGCCCCTGCTCGGTGTAGTGCTGCGCCAGCTTGCCGATCGTGGTGGTCTTGCCGGTGCCGTTCACGCCGACCACCAGCACCACATGCGGCTTCAGCGTCCGGTCGATCTCCAATGGCCGAGCGACCGGCGCCAGAATGGCGGAAATCTCCTCGGCCAGCGTCTCGCGGATTTCGTCGTCCGTCACTTCCTTGCCGAAGCGGGTGCGGCGGAACCCGGCGATGACCCGCGCCGCCACCGCCGGCCCCAGATCGGCGGAGATCAGCAGGTCCTCCAGCTCCTCCAGCGCCTCGTCGTCCAGCCGGCGCTTCTTGAAGACCGCGGTGATGCTCTCGGTCAGCTTCTGGGTGCTGCGCGACAGCCCCGTCTTGAGCCGGGAGAAAAAAGCCCCGATTGCCATCAGACCGGCTCCGCCAGCAGGAAAGTGTTGTTCGCCTCGCGCACCCGCGCCCGCGTGACCTGGCCGGGAGCCGAAGCCGCCGTCAGCCGTACCGGGGCGAAATGCTCGGAATGCCCGCCGGTCTCGGTCTCCGCCAGCACCGCGATCTCGCGGCCGAGCTGGGTGGCGAGGAAGCGGCCGGCGCTGCGCTCCCCGGCCTCGCGCAGCCGCGCCGCGCGTTCGCGCCGCGCCGGCTTCGCCACCGCCGGCATGCGCGCGGCGGGCGTGTCCGGGCGTTCGCTATAGGGAAACACGTGCAGGAAGGTCAGCTCGGTCTCGGCCACGAATGTCAGCGTCTCCGTGAACAATGCCTCGGTCTCGGTCGGAAACCCCGCGATCAGGTCGGCGCCGAAGGCGATCCCCGGCCGCAGCTCGCGCGCCCGGGCGATCACGCCGCGCGCATCGGCGGTCGAATGGCGCCGCTTCATGCGCTTGAGGATCAGGTCGCTGCCCGCCTGCAGCGACAGATGCAGATGCGGCATCAGCCGGGGCTCCTCGGCGATCAGGCGCCACAGATCCTCGTCGATCGCTGCCGGATCCAGCGAGGACAGCCGCAGCCGCGGCAATTCCGGCACCAGCGCCAGCAGCCGGCGCACCATCTGCCCGAGCCGGGGCGCCCCCGGCAGGTCCGGGCCGTAGCTGGTGATGTCCACGCCGGTCAGCACCACCTCGTTGTAGCCGCCGGCGACCAGGGCGCGAACCTGATCGACCACGGCGCCGATCGGCACCGAGCGCGACGGACCGCGGCCGAACGGGATGATGCAGAAGGTGCAGCGATGATCGCAACCCTGCTGCACCTGCACGAAGGCGCGCGCCCGGCCGGCGAACTCGGTCACCAGATGCGCCGCGGTCTCGGTCGCCGCCATGATGTCGGCCACACCGCCCGGCGCGTCCGGCGCCCAGCTCTCCGGCCGCAGCTTTTCGATGTTGCCGAGCACCCGGTGCACGCCGGGCAGGCCGGCCCAGGCATCCGGGTTGATCTGCGCCGCGCAGCCGGTCACCACGATGCGCGCGCCCGGGCGTTCCCGGTGCGCGCGGCGGATGGCCTGGCGCGCCTGGCGCTCGGCCTCGGCGGTGACGGCGCAGGTGTTGACGATGATGGTGTCGTCGAGGGCCGCCGCATGCCCGCGCATCACCTCGGATTCATAGGTGTTCAGCCGGCAGCCGAAGGTGAGGATGTCGATACTCATTGGCGGCTCATGCGGCATACGCCGACAGGTCGATCTCGCCGGTGAAGGCCACCGCCACCGGGCCGGTCATCCACACATGCCCGTCGGGCCGCCACTCGATTTCCAGTTCGCCGCCATCGACGATCACACTGGCGCGGCGGTCGGCGAGCCCGCGCCGATGCGCGTTCACCAGCGCGGCGCAGGCGCCGGAGCCGCAGGCCAGGGTCAGCCCGGCGCCGCGTTCCCATACCCGCAGCCGCAGCCGGTCCGGCGCCAGCATCTGCACGAAGCCGATATTGGCCCGGTCCGGAAACAGCGCGTCATGCTCCAGCGCCGGCCCGAGCTCCGCGACCGGCACGCGCGCCAGGTCCGGCACGAAGAACGTCGCATGCGGATTGCCCATGCTGCAGGCGACGGGGTCCGCCACCGGGCCGACCGCCAAGTCCAGATGCAGCGTATCCATCTCCCTGGCCAGTGGCACATCGGACCAATCCAGCCGCGCCGGCCCCATGTCCACGCGCACCCGGCCATCCGCAAAAACCTCGGCCGTCAGGTCGCCGGCCACGGTGCGGATCACCAGCCGATCCCGCCCGCTCTCGGCGGCCAGCAGATGCGCCACGCAGCGCGTCGCGTTGCCGCAGGCGCCGGCCTCCCCGCCATCGGGATTGCGGATGCGCATGAACACGTCCGCGTTGGCCCCTTTCGGCAGCTTCTCGATGGCGATGAACTGGTCGCAGCCCACGCCCCGCCGCCGGTCGGCGATGCCCGCCGCGCGCGCAGGCGTCAGGCCGAGCGAGCCCGACCGCTCGTCGAACACGACGAAATCGTTCCCGCAGCCATGCATCTTGGTGAAGCGCGCGATCATGCAGGCGCTTATATGGATGGGCCGGCGCGAGGGCAAAGCCTGTGCGGGCGTTGCTGCCTTGCATCCCCCTCGCCGCGTCGCTATACACCCGCCCCTGTCGAAAGACTTGTCCGTGAGTCCGGGCCTGAAATGGGCATGCCCGGCCGCGACACCTGACCCCGGCCCTTCGGCCGCGCTGCATCAGGGCCAGCAGTAAGGAGACCCAAATGCCCAAGATGAAGACCAAGTCGTCGGTCAAGAAGCGGTTCAAGATCACCGCGACCGGCAAGGTGCTCGCCGGCCCCGGCAAGAAGCGCCATTGCCTCTCCGCGCGCAGCCAGAAGGCCAAGCGGCAGAACCGCGGCAGCCAGGTGCTGACCCATGCTGACGGCCTGACCGTCAAGCAGTGGGCCCCCTACGGCATCGCGTAAGGAGGACCGCACATGGCACGCGTCAAACGGGGCGTCACCACCCACGCACGTCACAAGAAGGTTCTGAAGCAGTCCAAGGGCTTCGTCGGCCGGTCGTCGACGAACTACCGGATCGCGCTCGAGCGGCTCGAGAAGTCGCTGCAATACGCCTATCGCGACCGCCGGGTGAAGAAGCGCGAGTTCCGCGCCCTCTGGATCCAGCGCATCAACGCCGCGGTGCGCGAGCATGGCCTGACCTATTCGCGTTTCATCGACGGCCTGAAGCGGGCCGGGATCGAGATGGACCGCAAGGTGCTGTCCGCCATCGCCTATGACGACCCCGCATCGTTCGCGGAAGTCGTGAAAAAGGTGCAGGCGGCCCTCGCCTAGGCAACTCAGCGGCCTGGGCAAAGCACCGGCCCGGCTTCGGTTTCCTTCGGAAATCGCCTAACTTAGGAAAGGGCCGCCTGAACAGGGCGGCCTTTTTTCGTATGCGGGACATCATGACCGACGACCTACTCGCCCCAGACCTGCTTGCCCTGAAGACGGAGACCGACGCGGCCCTCGCGGCGGCCAAGGATTTGCGCGCCTGGGACGCCATCCGCGTCGCCGTGCTGGGCAAGAACGGCACCCTGACCGGCCTGCTGAAGGAACTCGGCAAGACCCCGCCCGAGCAGCGGCGCGAACGCGGCGCCGCGCTGAACCAGTTGAAGGACGCCCTGTCCGGTGCGATCGAAAGCCGCCGCGCCGCGCTTGAGGACGCCGCCCTGGATGCCCGCCTGGCCGCCGAACGGCTCGACCCGAGCCTGCCGCCGCGCCCGGTCCGCGCCGGCCTGATCCATCCGATCAGCCGCACGATGGAGGAAATGGCGGCCATCTTCGGCGCCATGGGCTTCTCCGTCGCCGAGGGGCCGGATGCGGAGGGCGACTGGTACAATTTCGGCGCGCTGAACATCCCCGCGCACCATCCCGCCCGCGCCGATCACGACACCTTCTACCTCCCCGGAGAGAACGGCGGCACGCCGCGCGTGCTGCGCACCCACACCTCCCCGGTCCAGGCTCGCACCATGCTGAGCCAGGAACCGCCGATCCGCATCATCGCGCCCGGGCCGCACCTACCGCGCCGACCATGACGCCACGCACAGTCCGATGTTCCACCAATGCGAGGGGCTGGTGATCGACCGCGACCATCACGCTCGGCCATCTCAAGGGCTGCCTGATCGACTTCCTGCGCGCCTTCTTCGGCATAAGCTCGCTGCCGGTGCGCTTCCGTTCCAGCTATTTTCCGTTCACCGAGCCCTCGATGGAGGTGGATATCGGCTGGAACCGCCGGACCGGCGAGCTTGGCGCCGGCGGCGACTGGCTGGAGATCCTCGGCAGCGGCATGGTGCAGCCGCGCGTGCTGGCCAATTGCGGCATCGATCCCACGGGAATGGCAGGGCTTCGCCTTCGGCATGGGGGTGGAGCGCGTGACCATGCTGAAGCACGGCATCCCCGATCTGCGCCCGTTCTACGAAAGCGACATCCGCTGGCTGCGTCATTACGGGTTCAACCCGCTCGCCCCGGTCATGCTGCATGAGGGGGTCTGAGCCATGAAATTCACCCTGTCCTGGCTGAAGACGCATCTGCAGACCGATGCCTCGCTGGCCGAAATCACCGACACGCTGACCCGGATCGGCCTGGAGCTCGAAGGCGTCGAGGACCGCGGCGCCGCGCTGGCGCCGTTCCGCATCGCCCGGGTGATCGAGGCGGTGCAGCACCCGAACGCCGACCGGCTGCGCGCCTGCAAGGTCGATACCGGCAACGGCATCGTTTCGGTCGTTTGCGGCGCGCCGAATGCGCGCACCGGCATGAAGGCGGTGTTCGCGCCGCCCGACAGCTTCATCCCCGGCACCGGCATCACCCTGAAGGTGGGCAAGATCCGGGGCGTGGAAAGTGCCGGGATGCTGCTCTCGGCGCGGGAGATGGGCCTCGGCGAGGACCATGCCGGCATCATCGAGCTGCCGGAGGACGCGCCGGTGGGCGTTGCCTACGCCGCCTGGGCGGGGCTGGACGATCCCGTCATCGACATCTCCGTCACCCCCAACCGCGGCGACGCCTTCGCGGTGCGCGGCGTCGCCCGCGACCTCGCGGCCGCCGGCCTCGGCACGCTGAAGCCCTTCGCCCCCGCCAGGATCCCGGCGGCGTTCGAGCATCCCCTGCACTGGCGCATCGACTGGCCGGAAGCCTGCCCCCCCAATGCTTGTCCTTGGGTGCTCGGCCGCGTCATCCGCAACGTGAAGAACGGCCCCAGCCCCGCCTGGCTGGCCGACCGGCTGACCGCGATCGGGCTGCGTCCGATCAACGCGCTGGTGGACATGACCAATTTCTTCACCATCGATCTCGGCCGCCCGCTGCACGTGTTCGATGCCGACAAGATCGCCGGCGACCATCTGACGCTGCGTCCCGGCAAGGGCGAGAGCTTCCGCGCCCTGAACGGCAAGGACTATGTCGCCACGCCGGAGGATTGCGTGATCGCCGATGCGGCCGGCGTGCAATCCCTCGCCGGCGTCATGGGCGGGGAAGCGACCGGCTGCGACGAGGCGACCACCGCGGTCTTCATCGAAGCCGCGCTGTTCGACCCGGTCCGCATCGCGCTGACCGGACGGCGCCACCAGATCGTCTCCGACGCGCGCCAGCGCTTCGAGCGCGGCATCGACCCGGCGCTGCTGCCGGACGCGATGGAAGCCGCCACGCAGATGGTCCTGTCGCTGTGCGGCGGCGAGGCCGGACCCGTCACCGCCGCCGGCGCGGAGCCGGCCTGGCAGCGCGACGCCTCGCTGCGCTTCGCGCGGCTCGCCGACTTCGGCGGGCTGGACGTGCCCGCCGACGAGGCGGTCGGCGCCCTCGAACGCCTCGGCTTCACCGTGCGCCACCGCGACGCCGAAAGCGTGACCGTGGCGGTCCCTTCCTGGCGCAACGACATCGCCGCCAGCCTGTCGCTGGACCAGGCCCCCGGCCTCGACCCCGCCCGCGCTGCCGCAGCAGCAGCGGGTGCGGCGGTGACCGAGCCGGAATGCGACCTGATCGAGGAAGTGCTCCGTCTGCGCGGCCTGGACGCGGTGCCGCCCGTGTCATTGCCGCGTGCGGCGCCGGTGCCGGAAGCCACGATCACGCCGCGCCAGGCGCGCACGGCCCTGACACGCCGCACGCTGGCCGCGCAGGGCCTAGCGGAATGCGTCAGCTTCAGCTTCATGGCCCAGGCGCAGGCGGCGCTGTTCGGCGACACGCCCGACGCGCTGCGGCTGCTCAATCCCATCGCCGCCGACCTCGACCAGCTCCGCCCGACGCCGCTGGCCACCCTGGCCCTGGCCGCGGCGCGCAACGCCACACGCGGCTATCCGGATGTGGGCCTGGTCGAAATCGGCCCGGCCTTCCAGATCGACGCGCCGGAGGGCCAGACGCTGGTCGCCGCCGGATTGCGCGCCGGCGCCACGCCGCGCAGCTGGATCGAGCCGTCCCGTCCGGTGGACTGCATGGACGCCAAGGCCGATCTCTGGGCGGCGCTTGCCGCCCTCGGCGTGCCGATGGAGGCCCTGACCATCACCACCGATGCGCCCGGTTTCTACCATCCCGGTCGCTCTGGCGTGGTGCGGCAGGGCCCCAAGACGGTGCTGGCCCGCTTCGGCGAGCTGCACCCCCGGGTGCTGGCCACGCTCGACCTCGCCGGCCCCGTGGCCGGCTTCGAGCTGTTCCTGGACGCGGTTGCCGAGCCCAAGCGGCGCAAGAAATCCGCCCCCGACCTGCCGCCGTTCCAGCCGCTGCGCCGGGACTTCGCCTTCCTGCTCGACCGCGACATCCCGGCCGAGACCCTGCTCCGCGCCGCCCGCGGCGCCGAGCGGAACCTGATCGCCGGCGTGTCGCTGTTCGACGTCTACGAAGGCGACAAGCTGCCGGCGGGCAAGAAATCGGTGGCGATCGAAGTGGTGTTCCAGCCGCGCGAGCGCACGCTGACCGACGCCGAGATCGAGGCCGCCGCCGCCAAGGTCGTCGCCGCGGTGGCGAAAGCGACGGGGGCCGGCTTGCGCGGCTGACATCGCGGGCAAAACTCACTATCTGATACCGGACGCACCGGACGCTTCTGTCCGCGTGCGGCCGCGCAGCTCCCAAGCGCATCTCACAGGCGCCCCTCACAAGCGCACGCCCCCGGGCAGGCCAAGGCATCCAGATGACGACAACGCCGATCGACCATATCCGCAATTTCTCGATCATCGCGCATATCGACCATGGGAAATCCACCCTGGCCGACCGCCTGATCCAGTACACTGGCGGGCTGAGCGAGCGCGAGATGACCAACCAGGTCCTCGACAACATGGAGCTGGAGCGTGAGCGTGGCATCACCATCAAGGCGCAGACCGTGCGCCTCGCCTACAAGGCCAAAAACGGTGAGACCTATCAGCTCAACCTGATGGACACGCCCGGCCATGTCGACTTCGCCTACGAGGTCAGCCGCAGCCTCGCCGCCTGCGAAGGCTCGCTGCTGGTCGTCGATGCCAGCCAGGGGGTGGAGGCGCAGACGCTCGCCAACGTCTACCAAGCGATCGACGCCGGGCACGAGATCATTCCCATCCTGAACAAGATCGACCTGCCGGCGGCCGAACCCGAGCGGGTAAAGCAGCAGATCGAGGACGTGATCGGCCTCGACACCTCGGACGCGGTGGAGATCAGTGCCAAGACCGGCATCAATATCGAGGGTGTGCTGGAAGCGCTGGTGCACCGCCTGCCGCCACCGAAGGGCGACCCGGACGCGCCGCTGAAGGCGCTGCTGGTCGATAGCTGGTACGACCAGTATCTCGGCGTCGTCATCCTGGTGCGGGTGAAGGACGGCAGGCTGAAGCGCGGCCAGAAGATCCGCATGATGGCCAAGGGCTCGGCCCACACGGTCGAGCAGGTCGGCGTGTTCACGCCGAAGATGGTCCCGGTCGACGATCTCGGCCCCGGCGAGATGGGCTACATCACAGCCGCCATCAAGACGGTGGCCGACTGCAATGTCGGCGACACCCTGACCGATGATCGCCAACCCGCCGCCGAGGCGCTGCCTGGCTTCAAGCCCTCGATCCCCGTGGTCTGGTGCGGGCTGTATCCCGTCGATGCCGACGATTTCGAAAAGCTGCGCGAAAGCCTGGGCCGGCTGCGGCTGAACGACGCCAGCTTCCACTACGAGGCGGAAACCTCCGCCGCGCTGGGCTTCGGCTTCCGCTGCGGCTTCCTCGGCCTGCTGCATCTGGAAATCGTGCAGGAGCGCCTGACGCGCGAATTCGACCTCGACCTGATCGCCACCGCCCCCTCGGTCGTCTACCGCATCCACCGCAGCAACGGCACGGTGGAGGAGCTGCACAACCCCGCCGACATGCCCGATCCGAGCCAGATCGACCACATGGAGGAGCCGTGGATCCGCGCTACCATCATGGTGCCGGACGAGTATCTCGGCGCCGTGCTGACGCTCTGCAGCGAACGGCGCGGCCAGCAGGTGGACCTCACCTATGTCGGCAACCGCGCCATGGCGGTGTACCGCCTGCCGCTGAACGAAGTGGTGTTCGACTTCTACGACCGGCTGAAATCCGTCTCCCGCGGCTATGCCAGCTTCGACTACCAGATGGACGGCTATGCCGAGAGCGACCTGGTGCGCATCTCGATCCTGGTGAACACCGACCCCGTGGATGCACTGAGCTTCGTCGCCCATCGCAGCGCCGCGGAGGCGCGCGGCCGCTCGATCTGCGCCAAGCTGAAGGAGCTGATCCCCCGCCAGCTGTTCAAGATCGCCATCCAGGCCGCCATCGGCGGGCGCGTGGTGGCGCGCGAGACGATCAGCGCCCTGTCCAAGGACGTGACCGCGAAATGCTACGGCGGCGATATCAGCCGCAAGCGCAAGCTGCTGGAGAAGCAGAAGGAAGGCAAGAAGCGCATGCGCCAGTTCGGCAAGGTGGAAATTCCCCAATCCGCCTTCCTGGCCGCGCTGAAGATGGATGCGTAGCTGACCGGCGGCAGGCGGGACCGCGAGGCCCTTGCCCTCCCGCCAGTCGCTGCTATTTTGCGCGCCCGGTAACCACCCGGACAGTGGAGGGATGGCCGAGCGGCTTAAGGCGCACGCTTGGAAAGCGTGTGTGCGTGAAAGCGTACCGTGGGTTCGAATCCCACTCCCTCCGCCAGACCACCATTTTCCTGAAAAATCCACGATTTAGAGGCCCATAAGGGCTCCTCTTGCACCCTGGTCTTGCACCCCGGTAGGCTTACCGTGGCAGCTTGCACAGGAGACGCAGCCATGGATCAGCCCACGCGCACGACGAATGCCCCGCAGAGGGCCCCCAGGACGACGCTACCCTCGCGTGGCTGCATGCCACCGAACCTGCTGCGTAAGCACCGGACGTGGTGCGTGGCCATCAGGGTCCCCAAGGACCTAGTTCCCCTGGTGGGCAAAGCCCGCCTCGTCCGATCCACCGGGGAACACGACATCCACAGGGCAGCCATCAAGGCCGAACCGATCCGCCGGGAGTTTCAGGCCGTCATTGAGGATGCCCGCAAGGGTGTTGCCCAGGGGGCGCTGGAGGCCCGCATCAGGGCCCTCGCCGGGGCCTACAAGGATGCCAGGGCGCACCCCCACGACACGAGCGACGAGGTCCTGGAGCAGGCCATCCACACCGTGCTGAACGGCTTCGCGCCTGAGGAACTGCAAGAGCCGCAGAGGACCCCAGAGGGACGAGCGGCACAGGCAGTCCTGGGCAGGATCGTGGGGGCATCGACGCCCTTTCTGGAGACCTTGGAGGCCTGGAAGGCCGCGACGCACATCAAGGATCGCCAACAGGACCAATACGTCGCTGACCTGATGATGTGGGCCAGGGCCTATCCGACCACCCAGGAGGCTACTCGGGAGGCCGCCCAAGACTGGGTGGATGCTCGGCTGAAGCTGGGGGACAGCCCAAAGACCCTTCAGCGTCGTATGGCTGCCCTGCGGACGTATTGGAGACATAACTGAGGCCCCGCGAGGCGACCCCCTGGGATGGCGTGGTGGTGCCCAAGCCGAGGGTGGTCATCAGGGCCGAGCGCGAGGCCTTTTCGGTCGCTGAGGTCCTGGCGCTGACCCAGAAGGCGGGGGATGGCCCTCTGCGCGACCTGATCATCTTGGGGGCGATGACAGGAGGCAGGATCGAGGAGCTATGCAAGGCGACCGTCGCTGACCTCAGAGAGGACGGCAAGGCCTTGAGGCTGGCCAGCAAGACCACGGCGGGGCACCGCATCGTCCCCCTGGTAGGGGCGGCAGAGCGGCTGGTGGCGCGGTTGGCGAGGGCTCCGCAGGGCCCCGAGGGCTACCTGATCCACAGCACGGCGGACAATCAGTATGGGGAGAGGAGCGTCCCCCTGGGGAAGCGGTTCGGGCGATTGAAGGCCTCACAGGGCCATGGGCCGGCGCTGGTGTTCCACAGCCTCAGAAAGACCGTCGCCAGTCTTCTGCGAGATGCAGGGTGCCCGGAGCCCATCGCGGCGGGAATGTTGGGTCACGAGATCACCACGATGTCCTACGGCTTGTATGCGACCACTGTGGACCTCGAGGTGGCCAGGACGTGGCTGGCGAAGGCCTTGGAGGCCCTGGACAGGGGCCTTGATTGAGGCCACCCGCCCTCACCCGGCCTGCGCCAGCCCTGCCCTCGCCCGACTGGCGGCCATGAGGTCCAGCAGGCCCCGGTAGTGGGCGACGGCGGCAGCCCTATCGGCATCGGACAGGCTCTCATTGGCCTGCACCTCGGCCAGCTTGGCTATCACCTGGGCCTCCGGGGTCGCCAGAGGGTTGGCCAGTCGGGCGGTCGCATGGGCTGGCCTGCTGGCTTCGTAGCGGGCCGCTGAGGCCAGCCGCGCTGATGCACTTTGTCGGTGGAAAGTTATCCTGCATCATTCAACCCGGACGGAATAAGGGAGGACCGCAGATGAAACTGGTCGGGCGCATCGCTGGTATCGTAACCGGCCTCGTGGTCTCCACATTCCTCGCCCTTCTCTTTCCCGGTGACAGATGGATCAGCCTCGTTGCGGGAGTGGTGTCGCTTCTCCTGGCCCGGTCTGCGGTGATGGACGCGGATGGTTACCGGCGCTCATTCTTCATGGGCGTCCTCGGGCGAATTATATCCGGCATCATGGGCGTCTCGGCGGCAATAGTTGCGCTGGATCAGGACAAGGGCTGGTGGGTCGCCATAGCTGTCGGACTGGGAGTTCTACTAGCGGTTCGGTTTGTGTGGGCGATGTTTGAGGGCTGGGCTCTTCGTCGCGAGATGGAGGAATTGAGCCGGGAGATCAGGAGATCGTCGGAAAAGGCTTAACCCCCGCACCAGGGTAATGTGAGGCCTTCAGAGACCTCTTGGGGCCCTTGAAGGGGGCGACATGCACGGCGACGCTTCGCGGGGTCCGTGCCGGGCTGATAAGGCCGTCGAGGTCCTTCAAGGCCCCGACGCGAAGCTGAAGGCAGGCCTACGGGGCCTTGGAGGTGTCGTTGTTCAGGGCGGCAGCAGCCGCTTCCCTCCTGTCCTTGAGGGCCGTGGAGGCCCCTGTGACTGATCTGCGCCGGACCTTTGAGGGATGAGCCCGCTGCGCATCGCTATTAGGTGGACCCCAACTTTCAGCCTCGCCGAAGCCTGCGGGGCCCCTTCAAGGTTCCCCTTTATAGAGAACTTGCGTGTCTCCTTTGGCCTCATGCAGCGTTGGCGGGACTGGCGCTCTCGAACACCAGACGGCCATAGGTGGCCTTCCCGGCCTTCCCGTCCCGCAGAGCCCAGGCAAGCGCGCTGAGGGTGTCGGTAGAAGCCTTCCCGTCCTGCAGGGTCCCTTCGAGGCTCCCCTGATATAGAACTTGCGTGTCTCCTTTTGCCCGAGCCCGACCCACTGATGGCCGGGTGCATCCCGCTAGGCGGGCAATCTCAGCGTCGGGCAGATATCGGTGTTGCTCGAGCAGCCACGACAGTCGCCGCCTCTTAGTAGGCAGTGCCGCCACCGCATCCACGATCCCCGGCCAGTCCAGGCTCCAGATGATCTTCTCCACCCACGCTTCATGGATCAGCGCGAAGGCCGAGGAGGTCCGCATGGCCCCGGTATGGGTCTGTCGGCCCTCAGTGTTCCTGCCATAGCCGGCCTTGATGGTTGCCTCGGTGCATAGCCGCCGGGACTGGCTTCTGCCGAACGGCGCGGTCTCGATGTATCCGTGATGCTCCAGTAGGGCCGCCAAGGTCTCGCGCTGGAGCCCTGCACGGTCCGCCATGTCCGTGATGGTGATACCGGGAGACACTGGCCCATCGTGCAGGGGCCGGTGCTGTTCCTTCATGGCCAGGGCGAAGAGGCCGTGCCTGCCGTTCCCTTCGAAGTTGATGCCGCCCTGGGAGATGACGGCGGCGTCGTAGGCCAACTGCACAGCTTCAGGGTCTTCCCGCCAAAGGGCGGCGCATGCTGCATCCAGGGTGGGCGGGGCCGAGCCCCTGGCCTCGGGGTGCAACAGGTCGAACATCGCCAGTCGCAGGCCCGCCGGGGTCAGGGCGGAGGTCGTGGTCATGTGTTTGGTTCTCTCGGATGGGAGGGGCAAGGGGCCCGCGCAGAAACCCGCCAAGGGGGGCCCTGGCGGGGTCTGGGAGGCGCTGTGGTGGGTGCTGTGGTGATTGTGGTCTCTGGGTGGGTGTCAGCGCCGCTATGGCGCGACTGTTCCCCTCGGGCGGGCTGGTGGACGCCCTCAGCCTGCTTCCAGCCACACACAAGCCAGCAGGCCCAGCGCCCAGATGACGAGAAAGATGGCTTCCAGCTTCGTCATGCGCCCCGCCCTCGTCAGGCCGGAAGTTGGCTCTGATGCTCGGCGCTGAGGCCGGCCAACTGCACCAGCACGGCGCGGGCTACCTCGAGGCGGCGCAGGACCGGGAAGGAGGGCTCCAGGGTGAAGTTGATGTCGTCCAGCAGGTCCGCCTGTTCGACCGTGTCAGCGCCGCCATCGGCCCCAACGAGAGGCACGGGGGAAGCCGCAACCGCAGCCTCGAGGGCCTGGAGGGCCTGACGAAGGGCCTCAGCGTGCTTCAGGGCCTGCCGGGCCACGGCCATCTCCCCCATCAGGCCGGCCATGGTGATGAAGGCGGGGGAGATGGCATTGTCGAATGGCATGGTCGGGGGGTCCTTCGCGGTGTGAGAAGTATTGGGCGAGCGAGGGATAGTACGCAACGCCGCAAAGGTACACCCCCATTCCTCGGGGGCGATCCACAATTGGGGAAGGTCCACGCAATACTGTGGATCAGCCCTGTCCTTGGCTCAGATATTCGGCTCGGACCTTGGCCAGGGCTTCGTTCAATGGAGACCTGGGGCGACCTCCTTGGACCCTCGGGACCACCCCAAGGGCCCTATCAGGCTCCAGCGCGGCCAGGGCGAGGCCTGCACGGATAGCCTGCGAGGTGGACAGGGTGACCCCGTGTGCGGTCCTGGCGCGGGCTTGGAGGCGGCTGACATTGGCCCGGTCGGCGGGCGTGAAGCGGAAGTTCAGGCGGCCTTCAGAGGCGATCTCGCGATGGTGGGCGCTGGGCGGGTGGCTGGTGGCTGTGGGCGTGGAGGTGTTGGCGGGCATGGTAGGGTCCTTGAGTGACTGCGCTGGTGATGGGTGGCGTGGGGATGATGGCTGTGCCGGGTCGGGCACCGCTGAGCGGCATGGCGTTCTAATGGAAGGACTACCCCGGGACCTTTCGGCGTCCTCGAGACCCTGCCTGGGGCTTATTGTTTTCCCGGCAGGGGGTTCGGGGGTGTCCAGGGTGCCGTCTTCTTATGAGGGGGCAGCCCGGGGACAATTCCAGAAAACCCAGGGTCTCTGTGGAATTGATTGTTTAGTTGATGCCGGGTTCTAGGCCGGCTGGGTGCGAGGTTCTTCTAATGAGGGGTTATTCGGCACTCATTGGGCGAAGGTTGGGCATTTTCAATGGGTTGATTGTTTGAGCGCCCGGCGCTCCTCAGGGGACCCACATGGTCACGAAAAGGACCCCCCAGGCCCGCGAAGGGCGCTGAGGGCTCGGAGCGGCGGTCACGGATGCCCCAGAAGGGGACCCAAATTTCCCCGGCACAGCGCAGCGCAACTCCCAACAACATCGGAGGCTTAAGCGGTGATTTTGGAAGACCCCCCTGGGGGGTCGGAAAGGTCGGTAGGGACCGGCCGGAAGGGACCCATTACCAGGGACCCAATGCCCGCGCCGAAAGCACAGCCGCTTGGGCGGTGGAGACGCGGTTGGTCAGCAGCCTCGCCCCAGTCGGTGCTGTCACGGCGCTCGGGCAGACGCAGAAAGGGCCCCGCTGGGGGGCCCTCTCCGGTGTCTTTCAGGGTGGTCAGGTGTGTTCAGAAGTCGTCCGGGGTCAGGCCGGGCGGCATGACGCCATGGAGTTTGCCACTGGGGCTTCGACGCCAGAGGGTGTCTTCCTGGGCTTGAGCGCAGCGAGGCTGCTGGGAGGCCTCAGCGGCTTCAGCGCTGCCAAGCGCAGCCGGGGCCGAGAGGGGCCCCTTGGGAGCCGGCGAGGTCGAAGCGGCCTTCTTGGCCGGCTTGGTCGGGATGTAGTCCCCGGTGGGCTTCCCAGCGGCCCTCAGGCGCGCGGTGGAGGCCTCCATCATCCGGTCATGCTCGTCCTGATCGGGCATATCCCCGATGGTGCGGGAGGGCTGGAATGCTGTGGTCATTGCGCAGTCCTTTCGGGACGCTGAGGGCGGCTCAGGCGGCTGTAGCTGGAGGCTGGGTGCGGTCAGCACCGCTACGCAGAAGGATGGAGCGAACGGCGGCAGCCGTCCACGCCCCGCCCCTGGGGGTCCTGAAGTCCTTCTGCGCCAACTCAGCGGCGATGCCACGGAGCGACAGGCCACGGCGCTGGGCCTCGAGGACGGTCGGGAGAACCTGGGCGGCGAACTGGTCGGCCTTCCTGCTGTTGGCCGCTGCACCCGCCTTGCCGTCCGGAGGAGGGGCACCCCGGTAGCCGCCCAGGACGACGCCACGGGCCTTCGCGGCCACCAGGGCTGCCTTGGTGCGCTGTGAGATGGCCTCGCGCTCCTGCTGGGCCACCAAGGCCATGATGCCGACCGTGAAGGGCGTCGCCTGGGGCATGTCGACGGCCAGGAAAGGCACGCCAGCCTTCTGAAGGCCCAGCAGGAAGTGGGCGTCACGGGAGAGGCGATCCAGCTTGGCGATGATGAGGGTGGCCCCGGTCAGCTTGGCCAGTTGCAGCGCCTCGGTCAGGGCGGGACGGTTGTGGTCGGCCTTGCCACTCTCAATCTCGGTGAACTCCCCCAGGAGGACCCAATCTCCGCCGTTCAGGTAGGCCTGCACGGCTGCCTGCTGGGCCTCCAAACCGAGGCCTGACCGGCCCTGCTGGGCCGTAGAGACCCGGTAGTATGCAACAAAGCGACCCTGGGCCATCGGTGTTTGCTCTCTGTCAACGAATGATGACAGTGTTCATACAGGCTACGACGCCGGGCCGCAAGGGCCTTGGCTGCGCTTGGCAGCGCGGAGGGGACTGGGGGAAGGTTCGCCGGCCACAGGGTCACAGCGAGCTTGGTCTTGCTGACAGGACTGGATGACTTTGCTATTGGTCGAGACGGACAGGTAACGTTAGGGCGAGACCCGCACATGCCCCACGGTCACAAGCTCATTGCGTGGATCGAGTATCCGGGTGACGGCAAGTATGTGGCGTCATTCGTGAGCGAGGCTGCTTGGAACATGCGCACCCCTGCCGTGCGGGTCTGCACCTCTTACGATCAGGCCCGGTCGTAGGTAGAGGCTGAAGCCGCCGCCTTGCGCGTGGCAGTCGAGTGGACGACGACCCGAGAGCGATAGGACGGGGCGGATATTGACCGCCCCCCCTAGCCCCAGCGATCACCCAGTTCTCCCGCCAGCGTCGCTACAGCCCCTGCCACGTCAATGCACATATAATGGGCACATGCGAGATCTGCCTATAAAAAAAGCGTCTAGCAGGCTGTCGGATTCCCGAACGGCGCAAAAGGCGTCAAACTGCGGTTATGGCGACCTTTGTTCCGTATGACCGCAGACAAGCTTTCCTTCTGCCGCCTGACCTGAAGGACTGGCTGCCAGCGGATGACCTGGCGCACTTCGTGGTTGCGGCGGTGGAGCGGGTTGCGCTGTCGGCCTTCAAGGTGAACGAGCAGGCTGGGGGCAAGCCGCAATATCATCCGCGGCTGATGCTGGCGCTGCTGATCTACTGCTATGCCAACGGGACGTTCTCGTCGCGGCGGATCGAGCGGGCGACGCATCGCGACATCGGCGTGCGCTTCGTGGCCGCCAACACCCATCCGGACCATGACACGATCGCGGCCTTCCGGCGCACCAACAAGGCGGCGTTCGAGGCGGCGTTCCTGCAGGTGCTGCTGCTGGCGCGCGAGACCGGCCTGCTGCGGGTCGGCGTGGTATCGATCGACGGCACCAAGCTGGACGCGAATGCCTCGAAGATCCGCTCGGTGCGCTATGACCGCGCGCAGGCTCTGCGGGCCAAGCTGGCGGCCGACATCGCCGCCCTGACGGCCCAGGCCGAGGCAGCGGATACACAGGATATTGATCCCCAGGCGCTGCCGGCCGAGATCGCCCGGCGCGAGACGCTGAAGGCGAAGCTCGATGCGGCCTGCGCCCGGCTGGAGGCCGAGGCGCGCGAGCAGGCCGCAGCGGTCCGGCCGGCCTACGAGGCCAAGAAGGCCGCCTATGACGCGAAGCTGGGGCGGCGTGGCCGTCCGCCGGTACCGCCGGATGATGACCCGCCGCCCGAGCGCCAGAGCAACCTGACCGACCCGGACAGCGCGCTGATGCGCCGCTCGGATGCGCATGAGTATCGCCAGGCCTACAATGCACAGGCGGTGGTCTGCGCCGACGGCGCGCAACTGATCCTGGCCACCAACCTGACCGCCAGCCCCTCCGACGCGCCGAGCTTTGCCGCCACCATCCTGGCCATGGAGCAGACCATCGGACTGCCCAAAGTGGTGTTGGCCGATGCCGGGTTTGCCAGCGATCCAGCGGTAGCAGCCTTGCAAGTGCGCGGGATCGAGCCGCTGGTGGCAATCGGACGCACCCAGCCGCACCGGCCCTACGACTTCCGCCCGCCACCGAAGGCAAAGGCACCGCGGCGGATCACCGAGCCATGGCGTCTCGCCATGAAGGCCAAGTTGCAGACCGACGCTGCCAAGACCCTCTACCGCAAGCGCAAGCAGACCGTGGAACCGGTGTTCGGCATCATCAAAAGTGCCATGGGCTTCGTCCGCTTCCGCCTGCGCGGCATCCAAAACGTCGCCACCGAGTGGACCTTGACCGCCCTGGCTTACAATTGCAGGCGGCTACACCGCCTCACGGCCGCCTGAAGGACACAAGACATGCCGTTGACGCTCAGCGAACACGTGAACCCGACAGCCTGCTAGCGGGAAATAGCCGGTAGTTCGATACAAAAAGTTGGAAAGGGCCGTGGCGGGCCATAGAGGCGTTCCTGAGGCCCTGGAGGCCGCGCTGGCTCATGGCGTCCGTGCAGCAGACCCAGACGGCCCGTGTGGCCCTCCTGGGGGACCCTATCGGGGCGTCGGCGGCGCTGGAGCCATGCCAGCCAGTCGGACGAGATTTGCCGCGCAGTGCCTGTGGGGGCCCGTCGCGGCCTGCTAGGATGCTGCATGCATCGTCCTTGCACCCCGCCCTTGCACCCCGGTCTGAGCGTCGATTTCCAGCGTTTTAGCCATGAACTGCGAAGTTTCTCGGTCGTGCTCGCATCCCACCCCTCCGCCAGCAGCCGCACGGACCTTCCCCCAGGGTCCGTACGAAGGCGTCTGCATTGACCCAATTCACAACGGCAGCCCCGCGACAGGCCGCCCGGCTTTATTCGCTCCGTAGGGGCAACGTCGACGGCAGGCCGAATTCGGGCCGCCCGCCCGGGATCCGTTCCGCTGCCGCCGGGCGCGACTGGCGTCTGTGCTGTGAATTTGGCAACATCAACTCACATTTACCCGCATGGGCATAGATTTCGGCGTACGCTTCGACAAATTCGGTATGTTCTTCCCGTTGTCGTCGGCCGCGATATCGTTGCTCGATCGTTCGGGGCAGTGGATCCGCCACTGCCCTACTCAGGGGGGAGCCGGATCTTGACCCTTGTATCGCGCTTCGCTGGAATCGCCGACGGGCTTGCCTCCATGACCGGATGGCTGGACCGGCCATTCTCCGTCGACCGTCTGATCGATGCCGCGCATCGGCGCACCGGCCTGCGCGATTTCGGCGATCTCGGCTTCACCGGCCCGCTGCAGACCTTCCTCGATGCCTGCCGGCAGGAAGCCAATCTTGGCGTGATCGGCCGGATCGCCACGCATTGGGACGTGGTGCGGTTCCTCTCCAGCCTCCTCGCCCTGCAGGAGGCGGAAAAGCGCGCGCCGGCGATCCGCGAGCAGGCGATCGAGGCGCCGATCTTCATCACCGGCCTGCCGCGCACCGGCACGACCTTCCTGTCGCGGATGCTGATGCAGGATCGGCGCAACCTGACGCCGCGCATCTGGCAGACGATCTACCCCTACCCGGTCGGGCGCGTGCGCTCGCCGGACCAGGCGCGCGCCACCGTGAACGCCCAGCTGCGCGCCTTCGCCCGCCTGGCGCCGGACTTCCCCCCGCTGCATCCCGTGCAGGCCGACTCGCCGCAGGAATGCAGCGAGATCACGGCGCATGTATTCCGCAGCCTGCGGCTCGACACCACCTACCAGATCCCCAGCTACCGCAGCTGGCTGGACCGCACCGGGCATCTGGAGGCCTATCGCTTCCACAAGCGCTTCCTGCAGCATCTGCAGCATCAGGCCGACCCGGAAGGCACCGGCGGCGGGCGTTGGATCCTGAAATGCCCGGACCACGTCTTCGCCCTCGATGCCATCCATGCGGTCTATCCCGACGCGCGCATCGTGTTCGTGCATCGAGACCCCGTGCGCGTGCTGCCGTCGGTCGCCCGCCTGACGGAAGTGCTGCGGCGCCCCTTCTCGCGCTACGTCGATCCGCTGCAGATCGGCGTCCAGGAAGCCGCGCGCTGGGTCGCCGGGGCGGAAGCGATCATGGCCGAAAGCCGGCGCGAGCGGTTCGCCCGGCCGATCTTCCACGTGTTCCACCAGGCGCTGATCGCCAATCCCACCGGCACGATCGCCGCCCTGTACGACCATCTCGACCTGCCGCTCGATGCCGAAACGGCTGATCGCATCCGCGCATCCGCAACCCGGGCGCCGCGCGGCGGCTACAACACGCCGCGCTACAAGCTCGCGGATCACGGCCTCAAGGCGCCGGAGCTGCGCGAGCAATTCCGCGCCTACACCGCGTATTTCGGCGTAGACGCCGAAGCTCCCACCGGCTGACGCCAACCGCCGTCCCGACAGGTCGGAAAAGGGGCGGATTACACGGCTTATATTCAACGAACCAATGACGTTGTATAAGACCGGTCGCTGGGTCGGTCGATGGCATGATACATTTCAAACGACATGTATTCGTGGTTATATATGTTCAACGACAATACATGATGTTATATGCCCATCCGGGTGGCGGTCGGCGAAGGAGCGATGGACATGACGAAGCGATCCGGGCTGGTGCTCGGCAGGCGGCAATTGGCCGGCGCCGCCCTCGCCGGCCTGTTGGCAGGCTCCCGTCCGGCAAGGGCGGGAAGCGTGCTGCGGGTGGGCGACCAGAATGCCGGGGTGCGCTCTTTGGTGGAGGCCGCCGGAAGCTTCGAGGGTTTCCCCTACCGGTTCGAGTGGCACCAATTCCCCTCCGCCGCGCCGGTGCTGGAGGCGATGAACGCCGACGCGCTCGATCTCGGTTTCACCGGCGACATGCCGTTCCTGTTCGCCTTCGCCGCCGGTGCGCCGATCCGCGCCGTGGGCGGGGCGCGGGCGAACGGGCGGTCCCAGGCGATCGTGGTGCCGCCGGGATCGCCGGCCCGGTCGATCCGCGACCTGCAGGGCAAGCGCATCGCGGCCAACCGAGGCGGCAACGGGCATTTCCTGGTGCTGGCGGCGCTGGAACGCGCCGGGATGCAGCCGGGGGCCGTGAACCTGAAATTCATGCTGCCGCCGGAAGCGCGGGCGGCCTTCGCCGGCGGCTCAGTCGATGCCTGGGCGGTGTGGGAGCCCTATGTCTCCGTCGTCGTGCTGAACGACGGGGCGCGCGCGATCGAAACCGGCGAAGGGATCTTTCCCAGCAAGACCTTCCAGCTCGCGCATCTCGACGCGATCCGCGATCAACACGCCGCGATCGCCGATTTCACTCGGCGCGTGGACCAGGCCCGGCTCTGGGCGCTGGCGCACCCCGACGAGACCGCGGCGATTGTCGCGAAGCTGACCGGGCAGACGCTGCCGGTGGCCCGCCGGTCCATCGACATCGCCCGCAACGAGCCGATCCGCATCGACGCAGCGGTGGTGGCGGAGACCCAGAAGCAGGCCGATCTGTTCACCCGCCACGGCGTGCTGCCGGGAAGGCTGGATATAAATTCGGCGCTGGATCAGAGCTTTTCCTGATCGACGGTTCCCTCAGCGCCGGGCAAACGCGACCCGCAGGAACGTCGCGGCGATGCGGGACGCCGCGCGCACCGTGCCGCGCAGCGATCCCGCGACCTTCGATCGCCCGCCCAGCCGGCGGCGATACGGCAGCGGAATTTCGGTGATGCGCAGCCCGGCGCGGGCTGCCTTCATCTGCATCTCGATGTTCCAGCCATAGGTCATTTCCCGCATGTCGAGCCGCGCCAGCACCGTCCGGTCGATGGCGCGATAGGCGCACATGTCGCTATAGCGCACGCCGTACAGCGCGCCGATGCCCCATCCGGCGAGCCGGCCGGCCAGAATCTGGTGCCAATTCATGGCACCGCGTTCGCGCGCGCCGCGGGTGCGCGAGGCCAGCACCAGGTCCTGCCTGCCCGCCAGCACGGGGCCGGCGATCCGGTGCAGCAGGTCGCCGCGATCGGCGCCGTCACCGTCGAGGAAGACGATCACCTGGCAGGCCGGATCGGCCGCCGCCGCGCCGGCCGCGCAGGCCCGGCCATAGCCGCGCCCGGCATCCAGCACCCGCGCCCCGGCCGCGCGCGCGATGGCCTGGGTTCCGTCGGTGCTGCCGCTGTCGGCTATGATGACCTCTCGCACGATGTCGCGCGGCAGCTCGGCGATCACCGCCGCGATGGCCTCGGCCTCGTTCAGCGTCGGGATGACGACGGCGGCTACAGGCTCCATCGCAGCCCGCAATTCCGGCATGGCGCCGGCGGGGCATCGCCCAGCAGGTTCTGGCGAAAATCCTTGTAGGCCGGGCTGTTCCAGATCTCGCGCAGCGTGTCCTGGGTGGCATCGCCCAGCGTATAGGTCTCGTAGCCGCGGGCAGAGAACGGCGCGATGCAGCAGGGCAGTGCGCGGCCATGGGCGGTGAAATACATCAGCGACCAGGGCCTCCGGCAGGTCGCCCATGGCCGGTCGCCGGCCTGCCGCTTCAGGCTCAACCCGGGCTCCGTCGCGCCGGAGGCATCGAGCGTCACGCCGAGCGCGCGCCCGATCACCTGCGCCGCCTCGATCGCCGCGCTCTCATCTGCCCGCGTCTGCTCGAACAGGGAGAATTCCGGCCGCGCCAGGCCGTAGCCGGCGGCGTCGAACACCAGGCGCTGCAGATGCACCTCGCCCACGCCCATGCCTGCGGCCAGCCGGACGAATTCCGGCAACTGATCCACCGTCTCCTTCAAGCCCGTCAGCCATAGCGACACGCGTGGCGTGGTCGCGCCGGTTTCGCGCTGAAAGGCGGTGAACCTGCCGACGTCGCGCACGATGCGCTCGAAAAAATCCTTGCCGCGCACACGCAGATAGCTCACCCGGTCGGCGGCATCGAGCGAGACGCGCAGCTCGTCCAGCCCGGTATCGATCAGCGCCTGAAACTTCCTTGGTTGCAGCAGCGTGCCATTGGTGTTGAACAGCACATAGGTGCCGCGATCCTTCAGGTAGCGGATCATCCGCGGCAGATCGCGCACCAGCATCGGCTCGCCCACGCCGTGCAGCACCACACGGGCGATGTCGGGAACCTGATCGACGATGCGGGTGAACAGCTCCCAGCTCATGTCCGCCGGCGGCTCCAGCTCCTCGAACGTGCGCGGACAGGTGTCGCAGAGCAGGTTGCAGCGGTTGGTGACCTCCAGATACAGGCAGACCGGCGGCGCCTCGGCAACGGCGGACCGCTCGGCGCCGATCGCCTCGAAATAGCGGCGCGGGTCCTTCAGGGAAGCTGCCATCAGGGAACTCCTTTGCGCCAGGAGAGGGCAACGGGGGCGTGCGGCCACCAGGCGCGGCCAAGATCGGCCAGCGCCAGCAGCCCGGCCGGCACATAGACCAGCGACGGCCAGAGGAAGGTATCGTTGAACGGATCGATGTACAGCAGCACCGGGGCGGCGGAGAGCCAGACCACCGCGCGATAGGGCCGCACGACCGCGGGCAGCGCCAGCCAGGCGAAATACCAGGGGTAATGCGGGCTGATCGCCACCGTGACGCAGGCGGCCAGCACCGCGGCATGGCCGCAGACCGCCACCACATCCGCCTCGGTACCGGCCGGCGGCGCGGCGCGCGTCATGATCCACAAACCAAGTGCAGCAAGCGCGATGCCCACGACCGCGACGTACAGGACGACGACCCCCGCCGGCAGCGCACCGAGCCGTTGCAGCCCCGCGAGCAGCCAGATCCCGCTGCCGGTGTCGAACCCCTCCTCGGAGCCGTAGCCCGTCAGGAAGCCGAGCACGCGCCAGCCCGCGCCGGCGTAGCAGGCATACAGCGCGGCGATCGTCGCCGCCCCGCCGGCCACGAGCCGCCAGCCGCCGCCGCGCCGCCACAGCGCCGGGCCGACGGCGACGGGCAGGAACTTTACCAGCACGGCGCCGCCGAACAGCGCGCCGGCGATGCCGTCACGCCGGCGGCAGCGCAGCAGCAACGCAGCCGCGAGCAGTGCGATGCTGACCGCATCGACATGGCCGTCGCAGGCGAAGGACCAGACGGTCAGCGGGTTCCAGGCATAGATCAGCACGCGCTCCGCCGGCAGCCGCGCCAGCGCCAGCAGCCGCAACGCGCAGGCAATCGCCAGCGCCTCGAAGCCGAGCATGAACGCCTTCTCGCCGAGCACGCTCGGGGAAACGCGGGCAATGGCGGCGAAGACGATCTGCGCTGCCGGCGGATAGATCGTCGGCGCGTAGTTGGCCCGGTTGATGTGGGGGTAGATCGCGTCGTCGCGCAATGCCGCCAGCGCCGGGTCGGCGGGAACGAACAGATAGGGGTTGATGCCCGCCACCTGCACGCGGCCATCCCAGACATAGCGGTATACGTCGCTCGACAGGATCGGCGGGGTGAACAGCACCGGCAGGCGGATCGCCACGGCGACGATCAGCACGATCCAGACCGCCTGCCTCGGCAGCGCGCCGCGCAGCACCCGCCGCACCGCGAGGCAATAGACCGCGACCATCACCGCCAGCACCGCCACGAGGGACGGAAACAGCGACGCCGCGCCCTCGGCCTTCGCCCAGGGCCGCAGGCCTTCCAGGGCGAACAGGGTCAGGCCGGCGAGCCCGATACCGAGGGCGGCGAGCGCCTTCATTCGGCTGCCCGCGCCTGCCAGGCGCCGAGCAGGCCGATCCGATGCAATGCGGCCCCGGTCGCCGGCGCCGGATAGGGGCGCAGGCTTGCGTCCCGGTCGGGCCCTTCCATCTCATCCACCAGGCGGGTCAGCGCCGCGCGGTCATCGACGTCGTACCAGGGCGGCAGTTCGCGCATTTCCAGGCCCAGCTCCGCCGCCCTCGCCCGGGTTGCCTCGGCGACGCCTGCGGTGCTCCAGGCGACATCCGCGAAAAGCCGCGCATGCCGCGCCTTCACGCCGAGCAAATAATAGCCGCCGTCCACGGCCGGGCCGAGCACCGCCCGGTCGCCCGCTTCCAGCAGCGCCTGCGCGGCGCGGACCAGCAACGCGGTCGGCAACGTCGGGCTGTCGGAGTTCAGCACGCAGGCGGCGCCGAAGCCCTGCGCCAGCATCGCCTGGACGGCATGCAACAGGCAGCGGCCGAAGCCCTGCACATCTCCCGGCATCGCCTCGCGGATATCCGACAGGCCATCGGCCAGGATCAGGCCGGTGCCGTTCGCGAGATGGCCGTCGAACAGCGCGGCCGCGCCGGCCGGCGCATAGGCGACCAGGCCCCGGATCGGCGCCGCCCGCGCGGCGGCCGCGATGTTCTCGGTCATGTCCCGCAGGAAGCCGGCGCTGAGGGCGGCGGCCTCTGCGGCCTGCAAGGGCGGGCAGAGCCGGGTCTTGGACCGGCCGGCCTGCGGCGCCTTGGCCATCACGGCGATGGCGCAGATCCGCGCCCGGTCCCGCCTGCCCGCGGCCATGCTCCTATGCCCCATGCTCATATGCCCAGGCTCATATTCCGCTGAACCAGTTATAGCCGCGGTCGGACCAGAAGCCGTGTGGCTGCTGATTGGTGACGTAGATCGTGGTGACGAATTTCGGGTTCTTGAAACCGAGCTTGGTGGGAATGCGGATCTTGAACGGAAACCCGTATTTCCGCGGCAGGGTCTGGTCGGACAGGCTGAACGCCATGATGGTCTGCGGATGCAGCGCCGTGGGCATGTCGATCCCCTCATAATACCCGTCGGCGCATTCGAACCCGACATATTTCGCCGTGGTATCGGCGCCGACCCGTTGCAGGAAAGCACTGAGCGGCGTGCCCGTCCATTTGCCGATCATGCTCCAGCCCTCCACGCAGACATGGCGCGTGACCTGGCTGACCTGCGGCAAGGCGTGCAGTTGCGCCACAGTCCACGGCCGGCGATCGGCGATCAGCCCGGCCAGGCTGAGACGATATCTGTCCGGATCGAGCACCGGCGATTTTTCCGGCCCGTACCAGGCATTATAGCGGAAATCCCTGACCGCCATCGCCTCGGGGAAGGTCGGCGCCAGGCGCGTCGGGCTGAACAAGGCCGCCTGCACCCGATCGTTCCAGGCAGAGAAGCGCGCCAGCACGCTTTGCACGGCGTCGTTGTCGCTGATGTCGCAGCCGGTCAGCAGGGTCAGCGCGCCGAGTGACAGCCCGCCGCCCAGCAGCCGGCGCCGGCCCAGATCCATCCTGTCGATGCTCATTGTCCGGCCTCCGGATGCGGCCCGTGCGCCGGAGAGGAAGCGTGTCCCACCACCATGGCGACGAGGGTTTTCGGCACCAGCACGACCAGGGCGACATGCACCAGCACAAAGGCGGAAATCCCGGACATGGCGAGGAAATGGACGATCCGCGCGCCCTGGAAGCCGCCGAACAGCACTTCCAGCGGATAGGTCTGCACCGGTTTCCAGATGGCGATGCCCGAGACGATCATGACCGCCACCAGCGCCAGCACGCCCCAGTAGAAGACCTTCTGCACCGCGTTATAGGTGCCGAGCCGGTGTTCCAGCCGGAACCGCGCGGCAGCGATGAAGTCGCGCAGGAAGGCTTTCGGACCGACCGGCAGGAAGTCCCGGCGAAAATGGCCCGACAGCAGGCCCCACAGCACGAACAGCAGGTAGCTCGCGGCCAGCAGCCACATGCCGGCGAAATGCCAGCCGAGCGCGGTGGCGACGCCGGGGTCGTTGTGGCGCGCCAGCGAAGCCTCCCCGTCGCCGCCCAGCGTGAACGCCTCCGGGAAGGTGAAGCCGAAGATCGGGCTGGCATTGTAGATGCGCCAGCCGCTGCCGATCATCACCAGAACCGACAGCGCCATGATCCAATGGGCGATCCGCACCACGATCGGGTGGCGCTGCACGTCGCGGGGGGCGGTCATGCCACGGTCTCCAGACCATGATCAGCGAGCACCGCGACGGCCGGGGAAGTCGCCAGGAAGGCGACGAAGGCCGCCGGGTTCGGGCGACGCGCGCCCTTCGTCACGGCCGCGGCAAACACCGCCGGCGGCGGGTCCGCGAGCACGCGCAACGCCCGCAGCCGGGGATCCGTGCGCACATCCGTCCGGTACAGCAGCCCGGCCCGGGCGGCGCCGGAGGTCAGCAGGAAAGCCACCTCCCGCGTGTCGATCGCGCTGGCGATGCGCTCCGTCGGCACGCCGAGCCCGGCAGCGACGGCCGCTCCGTCGATCCCGGAGGCGGCGGGCAGCTCGCTGAGCGCGAATTTCCCGCCATCGGCCGGCCCAGCCGCGCCGGCCGGCTCCGCGATCACCAGCGGATCGGCCCAGTTGCCGCTCCGGGGCCCGGCGAGCAGGCCCGCCGCGACCGCCCGGTCCAGAATGTCCGGCTGCGTCACCACGACATCGATCTGCACGTCACGCGCGAGCTGCGGCACGATCAGGCCTGGCGGCGTGGGAAACACGTGGATACGCACCCCGGCATGGGCGTCATAGGCCGCCCCGGCCGCGCGCAAGGCCGGCCCCAGGGTCAGATCGCACAGGACCGCGAGATCGGTGGTGTCCGCCCTGGCCGCGCGCATAGCCATGACCGGCAGACATACCGACACCGCCAGCAGCAACCCTCGTCGCGCAACTTCCATGCCCCACGCCCCCATCGCCCGCTGCCCATCGCCCTTTGGCGGACAAGCTCCACCGCCGTCAGACGCGGATGTCAGGCGTCCGTTACGCCTGCACAGCGTGGGAATTTGGCGCCGGCTGGCCCCCAGGGGTTCTCTGGCAGCTGCGGATGCCGGGCCAGAGATCAGCCGGCCGGCATTGCTTCCACCTCGGGCTCCTCCGCCGTCAGGAGCCTCCTGGCCTCCGCGATGCTGCGGCGCACGACCAGCTTCCGGTCGCCGCGCAGCACCTTGAATTTCGTCTCTTCCCCGTCGCGCCAGAAATGCACGTCGAAGGTCCGCCGCCCCAGGCGAAGATCGAACAGGGTGATGTCGGGCAGCCAATCCGGCAGCACGGGATCGACATAGAGCCGCTCGCCCGGCGCATCCGGCAGGATGCCGAGCATGGCCTGCATGAGAACGAACGGCGCCCCGGCCGCCCAGGCCTGCGGCACGTTGGCGCCGACATATTGCACCGGGAAGCTGCCGTTCTCGCGCTGCAGGCCGGCATAGAGTTCGGGCAACTGGTTCACCTGGAAATGGCTGGCGGCGTCGCTGATGCAGCGCGCGATCGCGGCGGCTTCGGCCACGAAGCCGTAGCGGCGGAAGCCGGCGGCGATGATGGCGTTGTCATGCGGCCAGACCGCGCCCGTTTGATAGTTGTAGGGATTGAACGCCTTGTGCGTGGCCGACAGCGTGCGGATGCCCCAGCCGCTCAGCATGTCCGGCTGCATCATCCTCGCCACCACCCGCGCCGCCCGCTTGGGCGGCACGATGCCGGACCACAGGCAATGGCCCTGGTTGGAGGCGACCGAGAATACCGGTTTCTTGTCGCCGTCCAGCGTGTAGGCGTAGAAGCCGCGCGCCTCGTCCCAGAACACCTCGTTGAACCGGCGGAACAGCGTCGCCGCCTTGCGGCGCAGTTCCTCCGCCCGGTCAGGCTTGCCCAGCTCGTCGTAGATCTGCGCCATGCGCAGCCAGGCGTCGTAGACATAGCCCTGCAGTTCGCACAGGGCCTTCGGGCCCTTCACCAGCGTGCCGTCCTCGTTCACCACGGAATCGCCGGAATCCTTCCAGCCCATGTTCTCGTAACCGGCCGGGGAGCGGGTCTGGTACTCCTGGAAGCCGTCGCCGTCCCGGTCGCCGTAATGGTCGATCCAGTGCAGGCAGCCCTCAGCCGTGGCCAGATGCTGTTCGAGCAGGCCGCGGTCGCCGGTCGCCCGCCAGGCCGAATGCAGCGCGATCAGATACAACGGCGTCGCGTCCGCGGTGCCGTAATACGGCGTGTGCGGGATCAGCTTGAAATGCGCCAGCTCGCCATAGCGCAGCTCGTGCAGGATCTTGCCGGGTTCGGCGTCGCGGTAGTCGTCGCGTTCCTTGGCCTGGTAGGCGCCGAGCACGTCGAGCGCGCCGCGCGCGAACTCCGGATAGACCAGCATGGTTTGCAGTGACACGATCAGCGAGTCGCGTCCGAACAGCGCGACGAACCAGGGCAGGCCGGCAGCCGGGATGAACACCATGTGATCGGTTCCCGCGATCGGCAGGCGCAGCGCCGCCATGTCGAGGATCCCCTGATGGAAGCAGCGATAGAACTCCTCGTTGCTGGTCTGGATCTTCAGCACCGTGCTCTGCCATTCCTCGATCGACTGGGCATGCGCGGATTTGTGGCATTCGGCGGCGCTGTGGCGCGGCGCCACATGACGGCGCTTGCCGTCGATCAGGTCGTACAGCAGGCAGCAATCCCAGACCTCGTTCGGCTCCAGCGCCACCTCGAAGCTGACGCGGCCATTGGCATAGACCCCCTTGGAGCCGGAAGGCCGCGCGGTGATCACGACCTCGCGGCAGAAATCCTTGTTGCGGTAGGTCAGGCGCAATTGCTGCCGGGCCTCCGACCAGCGCGAGACGATCCGTCCGCGGCGGACGATCTTTCCGCTCTTGACCTCGAAGATGTCGGCAAAGTCGCCGCGTATGGCGATCTCGAGGTTGAAGCGCACCGCATGCTGGTTGTTGTTGGAGATCTCGATGTCCTCGCGCATGCCGCCGGCGATGTGCCGACTCAGCGTCAGGCCGAGGGTGCGGGCTGCGACCGGACCGTCCTCGGTCACGAACGCGGCGTTGGTCTGGAAGATGCGGGCGCCGAAATAGGTGATCGCGCCGCCGTTCAGCAGATCCCAGGGCTCGCCGTTGGCGTAGAGGCTCCAGCTGCTGATCACCCGCGTATCGAGGAAGTAGAGCCCCCGGTCGCTGGGCCAGGCGATCTGCCCGTCTGGATCGGTAACGAGCACGGTCTGGCCGTGATGGATGGCGATCTGCGGCGGGCCGACCTGAACCTTGAAAGCCATGATCTCGAAGTCCTTTGCTTGCCCGCTTCAGATAGAACACCGCCTTGCCGGACCTGTCGAGGCGGATGCGATCTTCCGGTTGCCGCAGGCCGGTGCTAGAGCCATGCAGGCCGTCCGGCATCGCCGGGGATCCGGCGCCGACGGAACCGCTCGCCGCAACGTGACTTAAGCGGGCGTCCCATCGCGCGCGGTTTCATTGTGCAACTGCGAACGACGCCTGAACGAAATCTCCAGTGCCTTCGGGCGAAGTACTGGATGCAGACAAGGAGAGACCCGGCATGAATATCCTGGCGGTCGATGTCGGCGGTACTCATGTCAAAATTCTGCTCAGCGGCGCCGCCAAGCCACGGGAATTCGCCTCCGGCCCGAAGATGACGCCCGACGCGATGGTTGCACAGCTCAAGGAACTGGCCGCCGGCTGGAAATTCGATGGCGCGACCATCGGCTATCCGGGGCCGGTCCAGAAGGACCGCATCATCGGCGAGCCCCATAACCTGGCGCCCGGCTGGGTGGGCTTCAACTTCCAGGCCGCGCTCGGCTGCCCCGTGAAGATCATGAACGATGCCGCGATGCAGGCGCTGGGAAGCTACCAGGGCGGCAAGATGCTGTTCCTGGGCCTGGGGACCGGGCTTGGCACCACGCTGATCGTGGACGGCATCGTCGTGCCGATGGAGCTCGGGCATCTCCCCTACAAGAAGGGCACGTTCGAGGATTACGTGGGCGAGCGCGGCCTGAAGGCGAAGGGCAAGAAGAAATGGCGCGCGCATGTACAGGAAGTCACCGAGCGCCTGGTGCACGCCCTGATGCCGGAGGACGTGGTGCTTGGCGGCGGCAATGTCCGGCTGATGGATGCCTTGCCGCCGCTATGCCGGGCGGGCAACAACGCCAACGCGTTCACCGGCGGCTTTCGCGCGTGGGAAACGGCGCCGAAGATGTAGTAGCGTGAAGATGTAGTAGCTTCGGGCCGGACGCGCGCTCCGACGGCGCCGCAGGGAGGCAGGACAGGACATGCCCGGTCAGCAGAACCCATCTCGGCAGGACACACGCCAGCAGGATATGGACCAGCTTTCGGTCAATACGATCCGCATGCTCGCCGTGGACGCGGTGCAGAAGGCCAATTCCGGCCATCCCGGCACGCCGATGGACGCCGCGCCCACCGCCTATGCGCTGTGGCAGCGCATTCTGCGCTACGATCCCGCCGACCCAGCCTGGCCGAACCGGGACCGCTTCGTGCTGTCCGCCGGCCATGCCTCCATGCTGTTGTACAGCCTGATCCACCTCGCCGGGATCAAGGCCGCCAATCCGTCCTACGAGCAGGTCGGGCGCCAGGCGGTCACGCTGGACGACATCCAGAATTTCCGCCAGGCCGGCAGCCGCTGCCCGGGCCATCCGGAATATGGCTGGACCTCCGGTGTGGAGACGACGACGGGCCCACTCGGCCAGGGCGCTGCCACCAGCGTCGGCATGGCGATCGCCGGCCGGTGGCTGGGCGCGACCTATAACCGCCCGGGTTTCGATCTGTTCGATTTCAACGTCTACGCGCTCTGCGGCGACGGCGACATGATGGAGGGCATTTCCGGCGAGGCGGCTTCCATGGCCGGGCATCTGCGGCTGTCCAATCTTTGCTGGATCTACGACAGCAACCGCGTGACCATCGAAGGCCACACCGATATCGCGCTGACCGAGGACGTGGCGGCGCGGTTCCTGGCCTATGGCTGGAATGTCGTGCGCGTCACCGATCCGAACGACCTCGACCGGGTGGAGCGTGCCTATCGGGCGTTTCTCGCCACCGCCGACCGCCCGACGCTGATCGTGGTGCACAGCCATATCGGCTATGGTGCGCCGCACAAGCAGGATTCGCCGACCGCCCACGGCGAACCGCTGGGCGTGGAGGAAGTGCGCCTGACCAAGGAGTTCTTCGGCTTCGACCCCGACCGCAGCTTCGTCGTGCCGGCGGAAGTGCCGGCGCATTTCGCCGCCAATCTGGGCGCGCGCGGCGCCAGGCTGCACCGGGAATGGACCGAGGCATCCCGGCGCTACCGCGCCCAGTACCCCGACCTCGGCGAGCAGCTCGAGCGGCTGGCCCGGCGCGACCTGCCCGCCGGATGGGAAACCACGCTGCCGGTATTCCCGCCGAGCGAGACGGGACTATCCACGCGCGATGCGTCGGGCAAGGTGCTGAACGCGGTCGCCGCGAAACTGCCCTGGCTGCTCGGCGGCGCGGCGGATCTGACGCCGAGCACCAAGACCGGCCTGACCTTCGAGTTCGCCGGCGACTTCCAGCCGGAAGGTCCGCTCGGCAACTATCGCGGCCGCAACCTCCACTTCGGGGTTCGCGAATATGCAATGTGCGCCGCGGTCAACGGCATGGCGCTGACCGGCCTGCGCGCGTTCGGCGCGGGTTTTTTGATCTTCACCGATTATGCCCGCGGCGCGATCCGCCTGGCCTCGCTGATGGATCTGCCGGTGCTGCATATCTGGACGCATGACTCGATCAGCGTCGGCGAGGACGGGCCGACGCACCAGCCGATCGAGCAGATCCTGTCGCTGCGCGCCATTCCCGGCATGCTGGTGATCCGCCCGGCCGATGCAAATGAAACGACCGAGGCCTATCGCGTGATCCTGCAGCTGAAGAACCGCCCGGCGGCGCTGATCTGCTCGCGACAGGCGTTGCCGATCCTGGACCGCACGCGCTTCGCCCCCGCCGCGGGGCTGGCCAAGGGCGGCTACGTGCTGGTCGATCCGCCACAGGGCAGCCCCGACGTGATTCTGATCGCCAGCGGCAGCGAGGTGGCGCTCTGCCTGGCGGCGCGCGAGATCCTGGCCGGCGGGAGCATCGCAGCGCGCGTAGTCAGCATGCCGTCCTGGGAGCTGTTCGATGCCCAGGACGCGGCCTATCGCGACGCGGTGCTGCCGCCTGCCGTCACCGCCCGGGTCACGGTAGAGGAGGCCTCGCCGATCGGCTGGGACCGGTTCGCCGGATCGGGCGGCGTCGTGCTGGGCATGCACAGCTTCGGCCTGTCCGCGCCGATGAAGATCGTCGCCGAGCATTTCGGCTTCACGCCGGAGCATGTCGTGGCCGCGGCCAGGGAAGCGATCGCACGCAGGAACTGAGCGCGCAAAAGCAGATTGAGCATGAAACGGATCGGGGACCGCCAGACGCGCGCCCCTGCGGGAGGATGACAATGCAGCTTGGCATGATCGGCCTGGGACGGATGGGCGCCAACATGGTGCAGCGCCTGATGCAGGCGGGGCATGAATGCCACGTCTATGACACGCATCCGGCCGCGATGCAGGAACTGGTGGGCAAGGGGGCCAAGGGCTCCGCCAGCCTGCCCGATTTCATCCACGGCCTGTCCAGGCCGCGGGCGGTATGGATGATGCTGCCGGCGGCGGCGGTGGACCCGGTGCTGGCGACGCTGACGCCGCTGCTGGAAGCCGGCGACATCGTCATCGACGGCGGCAATTCCTACTACCATGACGACATCCGCCGCGCCGGCGAATTGCGGGCGAAGGGGCTGCACTACGTCGATGTCGGCGTCAGCGGCGGCGTCTGGGGCCTGGAGCGCGGCTATTGCCACATGATCGGCGGCGAGGACGAAATCGTGCGCCATCTCGACCCGATCTTTCGCGACCTCGCGCCCGGCGTCGCCGCCGCCGCGCGCACGCCGGGCGCGGTGGGCGAGCCGTCCCAGGCCGAGCACGGCTATTTGCATTGCGGCCCGAACGGTGCGGGGCATTTCGTCAAGATGGTGCATAACGGCATCGAATACGGCGCGATGGCGGCCTATGCGGAAGGATTGAACATCATCCGGCACGCCAATGCCGGCCTGGCAAAACAGGTGGTGGATGCGGAGACGACGCCTTTGCGCCATCCCGAGCTGTACCGCTACCAGATCAACGTCGCTGAAGTGGCGGAGATGTGGCGGCGCGGCAGCGTCATCAGTTCCTGGCTGCTCGACCTCACCGCCAGCGCGCTGCGCGGCAATCCGGAACTGTCCGATTTCGCCGGCCGCGTGTCGGATTCCGGCGAGGGACGCTGGACACTGCAGGCCGCGATCGACGAAGGCATCCCCGCGCCGGTGATCAGCGCCGCGCTGTTCGGCCGCTTCAGCTCGCGCGGCGCGGACGAGTACGCGGACCGGCTACTGTCAGCAATGCGCTACGGCTTCGGCGGCCATCTCGAAAAACCGAAGGACGGGGGCGCCTAGCATGAGCGGTTCGTCCCCTGCAGCCCCGTCCGATACCTCGCCGTCCGACGCAATCGTGTTCTTCGGCGCCACCGGCGATCTCGCCTACAAGCAGATCTTCCCCGCGCTGCTGGGCCTGGTTCGCGACGAAGGACTGAACGTGCCGATCATCGGCGTGGCCAGTGCCGAATGGACGCTCGATCAGCTGAAGGCGCGCGCCGTCGACAGCATCCAGCACCATGGCGGCGCGGACCCGGCGGCGATGAAGCGACTGACGGACCTGCTGCGCTACGTCGACGGCGACTACAACGACCCCGCCACCTTCACCCGGTTGCACCAGGAACTGGGGGCGGCCAGGCGGCCGCTGCATTACCTGGCGGTGCCGCCCAGCCTGTTCGCGACCGTCGGCGAAGGGCTGGCCAAATCCGGCGCCGCGCAGGATGCGCGCCTGGTGATCGAAAAGCCGTTCGGCCATGACCGGCAATCGGCGCGCGAACTGAACCGCGTGCTGTCGCGCTTCTTTGCGGAGGAAAACATCTTCCGCATCGACCATTACCTGGGCAAGGAGCCGGTGCAGAACATCCTGTACACCCGCTTCGCCAACTCCATGTTCGAGCCGCTGTGGAACCGCGACCATGTGCGCAGCATCCAGATCACCATGGCGGAGCATTTCGGCGTGCAGGATCGCGGCCGGTTCTACGACGAAACCGGCGCCGTGCGCGACGTGGTGCAGAACCATCTGCTGCAGGTGCTCGCACACCTGACCATGGACGCGCCGACCGGCGAGGAGCACGAGGCCGTGCGCGACCAGAAAGCGGCGCTGCTGAAGGCGGTGCGCCCGCTGGATGCGGCGCATGTGGTGCGCGGGCAGTATGCAGGCTACCAGAACATCGCCGGCGTGCGGCCGGGATCGACGGCGGAGACGTTCGTGGCGGTCAAGCTGGAGATCGACAGCTGGCGCTGGGCCGGCGTGCCGATCTATATCCGGGCCGGCAAGGAGCTTCCGGTGACGGCGACCGAGGTGATCGTGGAGTTCAAGCGCCCGCCGCGCGAGACGTTCGGCGAGCTGGTGCCGGCCTCCTCCGGCCATGTGCGCCTGCGGATCAGCCCCGATGTCAGCATCGCCATGGGCGTGCGGGTGAAGCAGCCGGGCGAGCGGATGGTCGGCACCGACGTCGAGATGCTACTTACCGAGCAGGAAAGCGCCTATATGCCCCCCTATCAGCGGTTGCTCGGGGATGCGATGCACGGGGTCGGCGACATGTTCGGACGCGAGGATATCGTCGATGCGCAATGGCGGATTGTGGAGCCGATCCTGGATGACGCGACCCCGCTCTATACCTACGCGCCCGGCAGCTGGGGGCCGACGGAGGCCGAGCAGCTGATCGGCGCCGACGGCCCCTGGCGCGACCCCATACTGGCGAATTCGGACCCGGTGCCATGACCAAGCCGCACGAGCTCGTGGTGCTGATCGACGTCGACAACACGCTGCTCGACAATGACCGCGTGCAGGCCGATCTCGGCGAGCATCTGCTGCGCCAGTACGGCGCCGCGACGCACGACCGCTACTGGCAGATCTTCGAGGATCTGCGCAGCGAGCTCGGCTACGCCGATTATCTCGGCGCGCTGGAGCGCTACCGGATCGAGGAGATGCACGATCCGCGGCTGTTGCGCATGTCGAGCTGGCTGGTCGACTATCCGTTCGCCGACCGGCTGTATCCCGGCGCGCTGGAGGCGGTGCGCCATGCCGGGAAATGGGGCCGTACCGTGGTGCTGTCGGACGGCGATGCGGTGTTCCAGCCGCGCAAGGTGGAACGCTCCGGCATCTGGCAGGCGGTCGACTGCCATGTCCTGATCTACGTCCACAAGGAACAGGAACTGGACGACGTCGAGCGGCTGTATCCGGCGAAACATTATGTGATGATCGATGACAAGCTGCGCATCCTGTCGGCGATGAAGGCAATATGGGGCGAGCGGGTGACCACGGTCTTTCCGCGCCAGGGCCACTACGCCGCCGATCCGAAGATCCAGGAACTTTATCCCCCCGCCGACATCACCCTCGAGCGGATCGGCGATCTGCTCGGGCATGATCTGTCGGCGCTCACCAGAAGGTAACCGGAGTATCCCGCGATGAAGGCAACCCAGCAGCTTCACGACCTCGGGCAGAGCCTCTGGCTCGACAACATCACCCGCGACCTGCTGAACAACGGCACGCTGCAACGCTATATCGACGAGCTGTCGGTCACCGGCCTGACCTCCAACCCGACGATCTTCGACAACGCAATCAGCCGCAGCCAGTCGTACGACGCCGAGATCCGCAATCTGGTCGGCAAGGGCCTCACCGGCGAAACGCTGTTCTTCGAACTCGCGTTGCAGGATCTGCGCCGGGCCGCCGATCTGTTCGCGCCGATCCACCGCCGCACCGCCGGCGTCGACGGCTTCGTCTCGCTGGAGGTTTCGCCGCTGCTGGCCTTCGACACCGAGAAGACGGTCGCCCAGGCCAAGGTCCTGCACGCCCAGGCCGACCGCAAGAACCTGTTCATCAAGATCCCCGGCACCCGGGAAGGCCTGCCCGCCATCGAGGAGGCGATCTTCTCCGGCGTCCCGATCAACGTCACGCTGCTGTTCTCGCGTGAGCAGTACCTGGCCGCGGCCGAGGCCTATATCCGCGGGCTGGAGCGGCGGGTGGCGGCCGGGCTCAGCCCCGAAATCGCCTCTGTGGCATCGCTGTTCGTCAGCCGCTGGGACAAGGCGACGATCGGCAAGCTGCCCAAGGAACTGCACAACCAGCTCGGCATCGCCGTGTCGCGCCAGTCCTACCGGGCCTATCGCGACCTGCTGGACAGCGACCGGTGGCAGCGCCTGGCCGGCTTCGGCGCGCGGCCGCAGCGCTTCCTGTTCGCCAGCACCAGCACCAAGGACCCCGCGGCGTCCGACGTGCTGTATATCGGCACACTGGCCGCCCCCAACACGGTCAACACGATGCCGGAGGAGACGCTGCTGGCCTTCGCCGACCACGGTTCGCCCAGCACGGCCATCCCGCGCGACGGTGGCGACGCGGAAGCGGCACTGGCCCGGCTGCAGAAGGCGGGCATCGACATCACCACCCTGGCCGCCCAGCTCCAGGTCGAGGGCGCCAAGTCGTTCGCGGATTCCTGGCACGACCTGCTGGCGGCCATCGACGCCAAGAGCAAGGTTCTGGCCTAGCAGGCTCCTGGCCCAGGATAAGACGCCACGTCCAAAGGAAGCATCATGCCGGTCACTCAGCCACCCACCGAAACGCCCGCCTGGCGGGCGCTGCAGGCGCATTACGCGGAAATCAAGGACACGCATCTGCGCAGCCTGTTCGCCGACGACCCGGGCCGGGCGGAGCGTTTCGCGGCCGAGGGCGCCGGCCTGCATCTGGACTATTCCAAGAACCGCATCACCGCGAAGACGATGGAACTGCTGCTGCAACTCGCGCGCGAATGCGGTGTGGCCGGGCGCCGCGACGCCATGTTCCGCGGCGAGTTCATCAACATCACCGAACGCCGCGCGGTGCTGCACGTGGCGCTGCGCGCGCCGCGCGGCACGCGGATCCTGGTCGATGGCCAGGACGTCGTCGCGGATGTGCACGACGTGCTGGACCGGATGGCGGATTTCGCCGGGCGGGTGCGCAGCGGCGCCTGGCTCGGCCATACCGGCAGGCGCATCCGCAATGTCGTCAATATCGGCATCGGCGGGTCCTATCTCGGCCCGGAAATGGCCTACCGGGCGCTGCGGCCGTACAGCGATCCGGCGATGCAGTTCCGCTTCATCGCCAATGTGGACGGCGCCGCCTTCGCCGAGACGACCCAGGACCTGGACCCTGCCGAGACGCTGTTCGTGATCTCGTCAAAGACCTTCACCACGCTGGAGACGATGACCAACGCGGCGACGGCGCGCGACTGGATCGTCAGCCGGCTGGGCGAGGACGCGGCGGTCGCCCGCCATTTCGTCGCGGTCTCCACCAACGCCGACGGCGTGCATAAATTCGGCATCGACACCGCCAACATGTTCGGCTTCTGGGACTGGGTCGGCGGCCGCTACTCGATGGACTCGGCGATCGGGCTGTCGACGATGATCGCCATCGGCGCGGACGGCTTCCGGGACATGCTCGCCGGCTTCCACGACATGGACGAGCATTTCCGCACCGCCCCGCCGGAGGCGAATCTTCCCCTGCTGATGGCGCTGCTGACCGTCTGGTACAATAATTTCTTCGACGCGCAGACCATCGGCGTCATGCCCTATTCGGCTCAGCTCGCCCGCTTTCCCGCCTATCTCCAGCAGCTGGAAATGGAGAGCAACGGCAAGCATGTCGATCTGCAGGGCCGCCGCGTCAGCTACCAGACAGGTCCGGTCATCTGGGGCGAGCCGGGCACCGACGGGCAGCATTCGTTCTACCAGCTCATCCACCAGGGCACGAAGCTGATCCCCTGCGACCTGATCGGGTTCTGCCGTCCGTTGAGCCCGCTGGCGCATCACCATGATCTGCTGATGGCCAATCTGTTCGCGCAGGCGGAAGCGCTGGCCTTCGGCAAGACCGCGGCGGAACTGGCTGCCGAGGGCTCGCCGGAATTCCAGACCCCGTTCCGGGTGGCCGAGGGCAACCGGCCCACCAACCTGATCCTCGCCGAGGCGCTGACGCCGAGGATCCTCGGCGCCCTGGTCGCGCTGTACGAGCACAACGTGTTCACCCAGGGCACGATCTGGGGAATCGATTCCTTCGACCAATGGGGCGTGGAACTGGGCAAGGTGCTGGCCCAGCGCATCATTCCCGAGCTGGTTGGCGCGGCGGAGCCGGATTTGACGCATGACAGCTCCACCAACGCGGCGATCCGGCGCTATCGCCGGCTGCGCGGCTGAGGCGGGCGGACATGGCACGGACCCAGATCTATCCGGATCTCGACAGCCTGGTCGTCGGCGCGGCCGATCTCATCGCCGATCTGGCGGTGCGCGGCATCGCCGAGCGCGGCCGCTTCACCATCGCGCTCGCCGGCGGCAACACGCCAAAACCGATCTATGCCCGGTTGGCGACGCCCGGCTACGCCGAGCGCATCGACTGGACAAAGGTAGAAATCTTCTTCGGCGACGAGCGCTGCGTGCCGCCCGAGGACCCACGCAGCAACTACCAGATGGCGCGCGCCGCCTTGTGCGACCATGTGCCGATCCCGCCCGCCAACATCCACCGCATGCGCGGGGAAGAGACGCCGGAACAGGCGGCGTTGAGCTACGCGGCCGAGTTGCAGGCCTGCTTCGGCGGCAATGCGTCGGCCGGCGGACCGCCGCCGGACGGCTTCGACCTCGTGCTGCTGGGCATGGGCGATAACGGCCACACCGCCTCGATCTTCCCGGGCCTCGCCGCGGTGACGGAGCGGTCCCGCTGGGTGATGGCGCAGTATGTCGAGGTGATGGGCATGTGGCGCGTCACGCTGACGCCGGTGGTCATCAACGCCGCCCGCAATGTCGCCTTCCTGGTCTCGGGCGCCGACAAGGCGGAGATGCTGCACCGCGTGCTGGAAGGCCCCTACGACCCGGTGGTGCTGCCCGCGCAGGTCATCCGTCCCACCGGCGGCGAGGTACACTGGCTGGTGGAAAGATCCGCCGCCGCCCGCCTGCTGCAGGCGGCATGACCGGGGTCATGCAAACGGCATGACCGGGGTCACCGACAGCTACAAGCGCCTGGCCGGCGAACGGGCGGCGGAGCTCGTCGAATCCGGCATGATCGTCGGCCTCGGCACAGGTTCCACCGCCATCTACGCCACCCGCCACATCGCCGAGCTGCTGCGCCGCGGCGAGCGCCGGGATGTCATCGGCTTTGCAACATCCCGCTCGGTGTGGCAGGAGGCGGTGAGCCTGGGGATTCCGATGCTGACCGCGGACATGCCAAAGCAGATCGATCTGACGATCGATGGTGCCGACGAGGTCGACCCGGCGCTGAACCTGATCAAGGGCGGCGGCGGCGCCTTGCTGCGCGAAAAGATCGTGGCGCAGGCGAGCCGGCGCGAGGTCATCGTCGTCGACGAGACCAAGCTCTCGCCGCGCCTGGGCACGCTGCACCCCCTGCCGGTGGAGGTGCTGCCCTATGGCTGGCAGTCGCAGGCCCGTTTCCTGGCCTCGCTGAACGCCGAAGTGGCGCTGCGCCGCGCCGCCGATGGCAGCGAGATGCGCACCGACCAGGACAACTGGATCCTGGACTGCCGGTTCGGTCCGATCGCCGATGCGGCCGCCCTCGCCCGCAAGCTGGCGGAGCGAGCGGGCATCGTCGAGCATGGGCTGTTCATCGGCCTGGCCGACGAGATGATCGTTGCCGGCAAAGACGGCGTGCGCCGCGTGCGCCGCGGCGACCCGCCCGACGTGCTGTCCTCCGCGGGGACATAGGCGCATGTCCGTCACCGCCACCACCGTCGTCATCGCCGACAGCCGCACCTCCGACCGCGGGCTGGACGGGGTCAATTTCTTCGTCGCCGCGGCGCAGACCGGTTTTGGCGCGCTCATTGCCGTCTATCTGGCCGAACGGGCCTGGTCGCCGGGGGAGATTGGCTTCGCGCTCAGCATCGGCACCATCGCCTCCATGCTCAGCCAGCTACCGGCCGGCGCGGCGGTGGACGCGATCCGCGACAAGCGCCGGGCGGTGCTATTCGGCATCGCCGGCCTCGGCGCCTGCGCGCTGCTGTTCGCGGTCCAGCCGAGCCGGCTGTCGATCTACTTCGCCGAAATGCTGCACGGCTTCGCCAGCTCGGTGCTGTCGCTCGGGACCGCGGCGGTGACTCTCCGGCTCGTCGGGCGGGCCGCGTTTGGCGAGCGGGTCGGCCGCAATGCCCGATTCGCCTCGCTCGGCAACGGGCTCGCAGCCGGCGCGATGGGGGCTGCGGGGTCCTATGTCTCCGCCGATGCGGTGTTCTGGCTGACCGCGATCCTGTGCGTGCCGGCCTGGCTGGCGCTGCGCATGATTGGGGCGCCGCGCGCGCCGGTCGCCGGCCTGGCGTCGGTTGCCGACGCGGTGCCGCCGAGGCTTTCCTGGGACGAGCTGAAGGCGCTGCTGCTGGAGCGCCAGCTGCTGATCTTCGCGGCCTGCGTCACGCTGTTCTTTCTCGCCAACGCCGCCATGCTGCCGCTAGCCGCTTCCGCCGTGGCAAGGCGGGCGCCGCATCTGGCCGATGTTCTGGTGGCCGCCACCATCATGGTGCCGACCGTCGTGGTGGCGCTGCTCGCGCCCTGGGTCGGCCGGTCCGCGGACGGGCGCGGGCGGCGGCCGATGATGCTGCTCGGCTGGTTCATGCTGCCGGTCCAGGGACTGCTCTACGGCATCATCCCGGACCCATTCGTGATCGTGCTCGGCCAGGCGGTCAGCGGCATCAGCGCCGCGGTGTTCGGCGTGATCATGCCGCTGGTCGCGGCCGATCTGACGCGCAAATCCGGCCGCTTCAACCTGCTGATGGGCGCGCTCGGCTGCGCGATGGCGCTGGGCGCAGCGGTCAGCACGACGCTGGGCGGCGTGATCGTCGATGCGTTCGGCGATCGCGCGGCGTTTCTCTGCCTTGCCGGGATCGGGATGGCCGGGGCGCTGCTGCTATTGCTGGCGATGCCGGAAACCGGCAAGCCGAGAGTGCCTGTGCACGGCCTGGCGACGCGGTAGCCGTCATTGCCTGGGTTGTTGGCCCTGTCTGATCTGTAATTATGCTTGCGTCCACCCGGTCGGCGTCAACCCCGAGCCGGCCAAGCGGCCGGGCGCTGCGCGCGGGTTGACCCCGCCCGGCCGGACGAAGCAAGGGCTGGGATCAGACAAGCCGGAAGGCTGCCCATCTCCGGCTTGCTCGATCTTGAGCCAGTCGCCGGGGCGGGCGGCAAGTCAAGGCGCGCGAAGCGCCCGCGCCCTTGCGCGGCGTGGCCTTGAGTTGCTTTCCGCCCGGGCCGGACAATCCGGAATCGAGGCAGCCAACGGACAAAAGACGCCCGTCAGGACGTCCGGATATCGGCCAGGCGGTAGCCCTGCGCGAACAGCAAAGCGCGCAGATCGGCGTGGTCGACCCGGGCGCGCGCCTCCGCCGCCACGATCGGCTTGGCGTGGAAGGCGATGCCGAGCCCGGCCTCGCGCAGCATCGCCAGATCGTTGGCGCCGTCACCCACCGCGAGCGTGGCGCCGAGCTTCAGGTTCCGCGCCGCCGCCAGCTCCCGCAGGGTGGCGAGCTTGGTGTCGCGGTCCAGGATCGGCTCCTCCACCTCCCCGGTCAGCGCGGTGCCGTCGTCGATCAGCACGTTGGATCGGTGCACATCGAAACCCAGCAATTCCTTCACCCGTCCGGTGAAGAAGGTGAAGCCACCGGACACCAGGGCGGTCAGCGCATTATGCGCGCGCATCGTCGCCACCAGCTCCGTCGCTCCCGGCGTGAGCTGCACCCGCGTCCAGGTCTTTTCCAGCGCGTCCAGCTTCAGGCCCTTCAGCATCGAGACGCGCAGCCGCAGCGCCCCGGCGAAATCGAGCTCGCCGTTCATGCTGCGCTTCGTGATGGCGGCGATCTCTGCCTTCAGGCCAGCGAAATCGGCAAGTTCGTCCAGCGTCTCGCCGGTGACGATGGTGCTGTCCATGTCGGCGATCAGCAGCCCCTTGCGCCGCCCGCGGGTGCGCACGGGAATGGCATCCACCGCGACGTCACCCAGAGCGTCGTGCACGACGGTCATGTCCGGTGCGGCGTCCAGCGGGATATCGGCGGCCTCGCCGGGAGAGAGTATGTCCGGGGGGCCGCCCCGGATGGCATCGCGGATCTGGCTGATCAGGGCGGGGGAAAGCGTGGTGGATGTGCGGTCGGCGACAAGGGTAAGGGCGTGGGTCATGCTGCGCGGAACATGGCGAGGACGGCGGGTGGTGGCAAGTGACGGATGAAACGCGCCGAGGCCCCCGGGTTCAGCAAGACCCCAGGACGCTCCATGAGCCCTGGGCGCTGATCGTCGCCGGCCCCACGGCCAGTGGCAAGTCGGCGCTGGCCATGATGCTGGCCGAGGAACTGGGCGGCGTGGTGATCAACACGGATTCCATGCAGGTCTACCGCGAACTGCGCGTGCTGACGGCCCGCCCGACGCCGGCGGAGGAAGCCGTGGTGCCGCATGCGCTGTACGGCGTGCGTCCGGCGGCGGAAGCCGGCAGCGTGGCCTGGTGGCGCGGCGCCGCCCTGGCGGCGATGCGGGCAGCCCGGGACGCCGGCCGGCTGCCGATCCTGTGCGGCGGCACCGGCATGTATTTCCTGTCGCTCACCCAGGGCCTGTCCGAAATACCGCCGCCGAGCGAGGCGGCGCGGACCGAGGCGCGGGCCAAGCTGGCCTTGTACGGCCCGGCCGCGCTGCATGCCGAACTCGCCGGGCACGATCCCCGCACCGCCGCGCGGCTTCGCCCCACCGACAGCCAGCGCCTGGCCCGCGCCTGGGAGGTCTGGCGCAGCACCGGCCGGAGCCTGACCGAGTGGCAGTCCGACACCGGGGCGAAAGCGCCCTGGCGATTTGCCGCCATCCGCCTCGACCCGCCGCGGGAGGCGTTGCGCGCGGCGATTGCCACCCGCTTCGCCGCGATGCTGCGGCAAGGCGCGCTGGAAGAGGTCCGCGCCCTGCTGGCGCTCGGGCTGGATCCGAGCCTGCCGGCCATGCGCGCGCACGGCGTGCCGGAACTTTCCGCCTATCTGCGGGGCGAGATTCCGCTCGAGGAGGCGGCAGGGCGGACGGAACGGGTCACCGGACAGTACACCAAGCGCCAGGCGACCTGGTTCCGGCATCATGAACTCGCGGAAAATTCACTCACGCATACGATCCATGCGCGATTCGCAGGTCCTGCGCAATTTTCGGAAAGCGACCTGGCCGATTTCGTAAATTTTATTCGCGGGCTGACTTGACGCACCGCATCATCCGGTCCTATCCGTGCGGCCTGCGCCAACGAACCTCCAGCCGGCGCGATCGAGGTAGCAACCCATGACCGAGCCGAAGTCCGAAACCGGAGCTGAGATCCTCATCCGCGCCCTGAAGGATCAGGGCGTAGATGTCATTTTCGGATATCCCGGCGGCGCGGTACTGCCGATCTACGATGCGCTGTTCAACCAGAACGCCATCCGTCACGTGCTGGTTCGCCAGGAAGGCGGCGCGGTGCATGCCGCGGAAGGCTATGCGCGCAGCACCGGCAAGGTCGGCGTGGTGCTGGTGACATCTGGCCCGGGCGCCACCAATGCCGTGACCGGGCTGGTGGACGCGCTGATGGACAGCATTCCCGTCATCTGCCTGACCGGCCAGGTGCCGACGCATCTGATCGGCAACGACGCCTTCCAGGAAGCCGATACCACCGGCATCACCCGCCCGGCGACCAAGCACAACTACCTGGTCCGCCGCTCCGAGGACCTCGCCCGCGTGGTGCACGAGGCGTTCCACGTCGCGCGCAGCGGCCGCCCCGGCCCGGTGGTGATCGACCTGCCGAAGGACATCCTGATCGCCCCCGCGCCCTATACCGAACCCGGTGAGGCGACGCGGGCGCGCTACAACCCGCGCACCGAGCCGGATGCCGGCCAGATCGCCAAGGCCGTGGCGCTGCTGAAGCACGCCCGCCGGCCGGTGGTCTATTCCGGCGGCGGCGTGATTAACTCGGGCCCGGAAGCCTCGGAACTGCTGACCGAGCTGGTGCGCCTGACCGGCTTTCCCTGCACCAGCACGCTGATGGGCCTGGGCGCCTATCCGGCGAAGGACCCGCTGTTCCTGGGCATGCTGGGCATGCACGGCACCTACGAGGCCAACCTGGCCATGCATGGCTGCGACGTGCTGCTGAACATCGGCGCCCGCTTCGACGACCGCGTGACCGGCAGGCTGAACGCCTTCTGCCCGAACGCGAAGAAGATCCACGCCGATATCGACCCGTCCAGCATCAACAAGAACGTGCCGGTCGAGGTGCCGATCGTCGGCGATGCCGCCGCGGTGCTGCGCGCGATCATCCGCGCCTGGAAGGCCGACGCGCAGAAGCCGCACACCCAGGCGATCGCCGAGTGGTGGCGCCAGATCGATGCCTGGCGCAGCAAGGAATGCCTGCGCTTCACCCAGACGAAAGAGAAGGGCGGCATCATCAAGCCGCAATACGCCATCCAGCGGCTGTACGAGATCAGCCAGGAGATGAACGCCGCCTCGGGCAAGGAGACCTTCATCACCACCGAGGTCGGCCAGCACCAGATGTGGGCGGCGCAGCATTTTCATTTCACCAAGCCGAATCGCTGGATGACCAGCGGCGGGCTGGGCACCATGGGGTATGGCCTGCCGGCCGCGATGGGCGTGCAGATCGCGCATCCGGACGCGCTGGTGATCGACATCGCCGGCGAGGCGTCCATCCTGATGAACATTCAGGAAATGGGCACGCTGGCGCAGTACAAGCTGCCGGTGAAGGTGTTCATCCTGAACAACGAATATATGGGCATGGTGCGCCAGTGGCAGGAATTGCTGCATGGCGGGCGCTATTCGGAAAGCTACTCCGCGGCGCTGCCGGATTTCGTCAAGCTGGCCGATGCGTTCCATGCCACCGGCCTGCGCGCGCGCACGGTCGATGAGCTCGACGACGTGATCCGCCAGATGCTGACGATCGATCGCGCGGTGATCGCCGACATCGCCGTGGATCCGAAGGAGAATTGTTTCCCGATGATCCCGAGCGGGGCCGCGCACAACGAAATGATCCTGGGTCCCGAGCACGAAACGGCGGAGCAATCGAGCCGCACGGCTGGTGTGACCGACGCGGGCCTTGCCCTGGTTTAAGTTTTTGGCGCATGAACGCGCCGGCCGCGGATCCGCGGCGGGTGCGTTCTGCATTTTTCCCGGTTGCATTGCATGTCAGCACAGATCGACAAGACCCAGCGCACCGCGACCATCGCGGTGCTGGTGGACAACGAGCCCGGCATCCTCGCCCGCGTGGTCGGGCTGTTTTCCGGCCGCGGCTACAACATCGACAGCCTGACCGTCGCCGCAGTCGATGCCGCTCAGTCGCGGTCGCGGATCAACATCGTCACCACCGGCACCGAAATGGTGATCGAGCAGATCAAGGCCCAGCTCGGCCGGCTGGTGCCGGTGCACCAAGTTTCCGACCTGACGCGCGAAGGCCCGCACATCGCGCGGGAAATGGCGATGATCAAGATCGTCGCCACCGGCGATAACCGGGTGGAGAGCCTGCGGCTGGCCGATGCGTTCCGCGCCCGGGTGATCGACGCCACCACCGGCAGCTTCGTCTTCGAACTGACCGGCGCCACCGACAAGCTGGACGCCTTCATCGAATTGATGCGCCCGCTGGGCCTGGCCGAAGTGTCGCGCACCGGCGTCGCCGCGATCGCGCGCGGCGCCCGCACGATCTGAGTTTACCCCAGCTACTTCCGCAAGCAGACACACTTCCACCAAAGGAGAGAACGCCGATGCGCGTGTACTATGACAGCGACGCCGATGTGAACCTGATCAAAGGCAAGAAGGTCGCGATCATCGGCTATGGCAGCCAGGGCCATGCCCATGCCAACAACCTGAAGGACAGCGGCGTGAAGGAGCTCGCGGTCGGCCTGCGCCCCGGTTCCACGGGCGTCGCGAAGGCCGAGGCCGCCGGGCTGAAGGTGATGGACCCCGCCGACTGCGCCAAATGGGCCGACGTGATCATGGTGCTGACGCCCGACGAGGGCCAGGGCGACCTGTACCGGGACAAGCTGCACGCCAACATGAAGCCGGGCGCGGCGCTGGCCTTCGCGCATGGCCTGAACGTGCATTTCAACCTGCTCGATCCCCGCGCCGATATCGACGTGTTCATGATCGCGCCGAAGGGCCCCGGCCATACCGTGCGCAGCGAGTACCAGCGCGGCGGCGGCGTGCCCTGCCTGGTGGCGGTGTCGCAGAACCCGTCCGGCAACGCGCTGGAAATCGCGCTGTCCTACGCCTCCGCCATCGGCGGCGGCCGCGCCGGCATCATCGAGACCACGTTCAAGGAAGAATGCGAAACCGACCTGTTCGGTGAGCAGGTGGTGCTCTGCGGCGGCCTGGTCGAGTTGATCAAGGGTGGTTACGAGACGCTGGTGGAAGCCGGCTACGCGCCGGAGATGGCGTATTTCGAGTGCCTGCACGAGGTGAAGCTGATTGTGGACCTGATCTACGAGGGCGGCATCGCCAACATGAACTACTCGATCTCCAACACCGCCGAATACGGTGAATACGTGACCGGGCCGCGCATCGTGAACGCCGAAACCAAGGCCGAGATGAAGCGCGTGCTGGAGGATATCCAGTCCGGCCGCTTCGCGCGGAACTGGATGCTGGAGAACAAGGTGAACCAGACCAGCTTCAAGGCCACGCGCCGCCGGCTGGCCGAGCACCCGATCGAGGAAGTCGGCGCCAAGCTGCGCGCCATGATGCCGTGGATCAGCAAGAACGCGCTGGTCGACAAGACGAAGAACTGATCGGCACCCGTTCGATCCGGTTCAAGGGCCAGGGGCAACCCTGGCCCTTCGCTATTTTACGGCCCACGTTTCCTTGGCCGATGTTTCCATGGCGGGTGTCCCATGGGCGCACCAGTGCCGCCAGGCATGGCGCAGCGCCCGGCCGAGATGGCGCCCGAAGCGCGGGGCGTCGCAGAGCGGGCTTCCCTTCACCCGTGCCCGCAACCCGTTGCGCAGGGCGGCCAGGGCGTCGCGATCGGCCGACCTGGCGACCGCGAGCTCGACATACTGCGCCAGGTCCGCGGCGACCCAGTCCGCCAGCCCGGCATTGCTCATATGGCTGGCGGAATGGCGCGATGCGAAGGTCTCCCCGGGCAAGGTGAGCGTCGGCACGCCCATCCACAGCGCCTCGCAGGTGGTCAGGCCGCCCGAATAGGGGAAAGGATCGAGCACCATGTCGATGCTGTTGTACTCGTTCAGGAAGGCGCGATGCGGCGATGCGCCCTGCAGCGTGAGGCGGGACGCGGCAATGCCGTGCGCGGCGAATGCGCCAAGCAGCCGCCCGCGGGTCGGCGCATCGGCGAACTGGTGGGTCTTCAGCACCAGCCTCGAATCCGGCACGCGATGCAGGATCGACGACCAGGTGGCGATGACCCGCGGGGTGATCTTGGCCAGGTTGTTGAAGCAGCCGAAGGTGACATGGCCGTTGGCGCGGGCCGGCAGCGCGCCGACATCCGGGGCATAGGGCGGCGGGCTGTAGCAGATGTAACCGTCTTCCAGGCGCAGCAGCCTCTCCGTGTAGAAGCGCTCGAGCGCCGGCGGCGTTTCCCACCGGTCGGTGATGAACCAGTCCATCTCCGCCAGGCCGGTGCTGTGGTTCTGCATGCCGACCCATTTCACCTGTACCGGCGCCAGCCGCCGGGAACAGGCCGGCAGCCGCCCGGTATCGCCATAGCCGCCGAGGTCGATCAGGACATCGATGCCAAGATCGCGCGTGAGCTGGCACAGCGCGGCATCGTCCAGCCCGTCGGTTGCGTGCCAGGCGGAGGCGATCGCCGCGAAGCGCAGCGCGATCGGGTCCGGCGCGGCGTCGTGCCCGAGGCAGACCAGCTCGAACATCTGCGGGTCCAATGTCTCCAGGCCGGCGATGGTGAGCCAGCCGACCGGATGGGTGCGCAGGCTGCCGGATAGCAGACCCACGCGCAGCCGGCGGTCCGGCTCCGGCGCGTTGGCGAAGCCGGGATCCGGCGGGCGCGGCAGCAGCGCCGCGCACTGGCCGAGCGCCTGCAGCAAGGCCGCGCCGCCGATGGCTTCGTGATACGGCAGGCAGTTGCACAGCGCCCGCCAGGGCAGATGCGCGCCAGGCGCCAACGCAATCGCCTGCCGCGCGATGGCGACGGCCTGGTCCTGCAGGCCGAGGCAGACGGTGACATTGGCGAGGTTGCACAGCGCGGTCACGTCCGGTCCGTCGCGGGCGATCAGGGCTTCGAGAGCGTCCTTCGCCTCGGCATGGCGATGCAGCCGCATCAGCACCGTGGCACGGTCGTTCTGCAGCTGGGAATTGCCGGGGTCCAGCGCGATGGCATGCACGAGGGCGCGCTCCGCCTCCCGGCCGCGATGGGAACGCGCCAGCAGCTCGCCCAGGAAGGCCGCCGGCCGGGGCGCGTCCGGCGCAAGCGCGGTCGCTGCCTGCAGCGCAGAGATGGCGTCGTCGCGCCGGCCAAGCCGTTCCAGCAGCATGCCCCGCGCGGTCGGCGCCACCGGGTCCAGCGGATCGGCCGACGCCACCGCCTCCAGCCGCGCCAGCTCCGCCTCCGCATTGCCGGCCGCCAGCGCCGCATCCACGCGATGCAGTGCATAATCCAGCACGCCCGGCCCCAGGCGCTGGGCTTCCGCGAAGGCCGCCTCAGCTTCCGGGTAATCGGCGGTCATCAGCAGCGATAGGCCGAGCGCGTCCCAGGCTTGGGCATGATGGGCCTGGGCATGATGGGCCTGGGCATGACCGGAGGCGATGGCGCAGCAGCGCCGCAGCAGAGTGCGAGCGCCCTCCCCGTCATGGCGCTGCAGCCGGAGCACGGCAAGGCCCAGCAGCGCCTCCAGCCGCGCCGGATTTATGTCCAGCGCCTCTTGATAGGCCCGCTCCGCCGCCGCGTGTCTGCCGGCGGCACGCAAGGTCTCCGCGCGCCGCAACCTCGGTTCGTCCCAGCTCGGCTGGCGGTCCTGCACTTCCTGCATGCGGGCCAGGGCGCGATCGGTATCACCCGCACCGGCCTCCGCCAGGGCCAGGTTCAGCAGGGTTGCCGGACTGGCATCGCCGCCCGCCACCGCCGTCTGCAAAGCTGCCAGGGCCAGGTCCGCGCGGCCTTCCGCCAGCAGGGCGATCCCAAGGGCTGCATCTTCAGCGCCCATTGATCGGCCGTTCGAGCATGACGAGGAAGCCGTCCACCGGCGCATCGGCCTCGAAACGCTGGATCTCCCGGCGCAGCATCCGGATGGTGAAGCCCGCGCCTTCCGCCGCCCCGGTCAGGTAGTCCGCTGTGTGCGCATAGCGGCCCTGCCGTCCCAACGCCCAGCCGCCGCCCCGCAGGTTCGCCGGCAGGCGGCCATCGGCATCCGGCAGCAATTCCTCGGCCGAGAACAGGAACAGGCCGCCCGGCGCCAGCCGGTCGAACACGGCGGCCAGCAGATCCTGCAACGCGCCGAAATAGCAGAGCACGTCGGCGGCCAGGATCAGTCGCCAGGGGCTGGTGTCATTGGCAAGGAAATCGGCCAGATCCGCGTGGTGCAGATCGGCATAGACGCCCTTGCCGGCGGCTTGCGCGAGCATGCGTTCCGACAAATCCACACCGGTGACCGGGCCCACCGGCAGGTCGGCCAGGACCACGCCGAGCAGACCTGTGCCGCATCCGAGGTCGAGCACGGGACCGATCTGCGGATGCGCGGTGTGCTCGAGATGTTCGAGCAGCGCGGCGCGGATCAGCCCCGGGATCCGGTAGCCGAGCGCGATCAGATGCGTCTCGAACTGGCCGGCATAACCGTCGAACACGGTGCTCAGATATTCCCGCGGCGCCCGCGTCGCCCCGGGCAGAAATCCGGATGCGGCGACGAGGTGGCGGACATAGGGATCGTTCGGGCCCAGCTTCAGCGCCTCCCGGTAGGCATCTCCCGCTTCCTCGTGCCGGCCCAGGCTGGACTGCGCATGGCCCATCAGCCCGAACACGCAGGCATCGGCTATGCCGAGCCGCCTGACCTCCTCGGCCTCGCGGATCGCGGCGGCGAAGTCGCGCCGGCGCACGCTGAGCAGGATCGCAGCGGAGCGCAGCTCGATCCGTCCCGGCGCCCGGGCGATGCCGGCAGCGAGCGTGACCGCGGCCAGTGCCGGCTCTCCCGCCGCTTCCTCGGCGGCGGCCAGCCCGGCGCGGAACCAGGGATTATCCGGCGCCGCGGCGACCGCTTCGGCCAAACAGCAGCGCGCATCGCGGATATGCCCGAGTTCCAGCATCAGCACGCCGAGCAGCGCCTTGGCGGACGAGTTGGCACGGTCCAGCACCACCGCTTCCGCCGCGTCCCGCGCGGCGCCGAGGGGATCGCCGAGTTCCATACGCAGTTGCGCACGCGATATGCGCAGCCCCGGATGCTCCGGCTCGGCGGCGATGGCCTGGTCGAGCTCGTCGCGCGCATCCTCCGGGTTGTCACGCATCGCCAGGCTGGCGGACAGCACCGCCAGCCGCGCGGATGGCGGTGCCATCCGGCACAAGGCGGCCAGTAGCGGCCGCGCCACGTCGGTGCGCCCGGCCGCGATCATCTCCACGACCTGGCGCGCCAGGGTTTCGGCATCGACGGAAGTCTGCAGCGTATCCATGGGATGGGCTCCTTTTGAGCCGTGGGTGGAAAGGGGGCCCTCAGACGGTCAGGCCCTGGGCCTGGATCGCGAGCGCCGTCAGGTCCGCGGTCGTGCTGGTGGTGCTGGCCGCGGCGCCGGCGGCGATCAGGTAGCGCTGGGTGAAACTTTCGACGAATTTCGGATCCTTGAACTTGGTGATGTCGACCTGCGAGCTGATCGCCTTTTCCTGCGCGGTAAGGGACTGAAAGGCGATCTGCTGCGGTATGCCGAGCGCGGTGGTAACCACCGTGCGCAGGGTCGGGTCGCCCAGGATCTGATCGACCGAGGTGATCGAGCCGGCGCTCTGGCGAAAGCTGAGCGCGTTGGACAGGCCCGGCGTGGTCGCATCCAACGACTGGCGCCAGGTCACTTCCGCGTAGGCATTAGCGATCGTGCTGATGACCTGGGGAGTTCTGCAGCACCGACAGCCCCTTGTTGGCGAAGTCGTAGGTCTGCACGACGGCCTTCCAGCTCGTGTCGGTCAATTGATTGACCAGCGATTTCGGGTCGTTGACATCGGACAGCAATGTCTTGCTGGCGAGCGCGGTGTAGGGAAGCTGGCTGGCCAGGCCGTTGGCGGTGAGCAGCACCTTCATCACCGTGGGATTCTGCAGCAGCGTGGCGGGGGCTTTCGCTGCAGCGACCGCGGCACTGAACGCCGCGATGTCGCGCGATACCTGGGGCTGCTTCGCCGTGGTGGCGATGTCCATTGCGTGGTTCTGCTCCGCCGTGCTCAAGGCCTGCAGCGCGGCTCGCGGATTGGCGCTCGACTGACCGTTGATGCCGTAGAGCGCGTTCAGCACCGGATCGCCGGAGCTGGACCCGGAGCTGGACAGGCCCTGGAACAGGGACACCAGGCCGGTATTGATCGTCAGGTCCACGCCCCCGACCCCTATCCGCCAGAGAGCCCGGCGGCGATGTTCTCATTCACGCCGATCAGGAAATCGAAATCAGGATCGTCCTTGTCCATCTCCCGCTGGACCGCCAGGCCGACCGAGACGATCGAGGCTCGCAGGCCGGCCGGCAGCGCATTGTCGGGGTCGCGGACGAGATCGAGTACCGGTCATCCACAGGCGCCGGTTATCGGCCAGCGCGCGGACCTGGGTCACCACACCCTGGGTACGGGCGGAACGCAGGGCACCGATGGTCTGGCGGATGATGTCGGCTTCCTGCTCGCGCGGATTACGCCGTGCGGAGGAGGCCTGATAGGCCTGTGCCGCGTGTTTCATGGTCTGCATGGAATGGGCTGATCCCGTTTTGGTTGATCGAAGGAAAGCGCCCGGGCGGCCGGAGGGTCCGCCATGCGCCCCAGTACAGAATCCTCATGGCGGATGATGCGCCGCGTCAGCTTCAGCGCCTGATAGCAATCATCCGCCTCCGCCGCCGCCAGCGCCCGATCGAGGATGTCGCAGGCCAGCGCGGATGTCGTGGCGCTCTTGAATTCGCCGATCAACGCCCGCGCGGCGCTGAGGCCGCCGCCGCGTTCGTCTTCCGAGCCGATATAGGCGGTCTGCAGGGCGAAATAGATCCGCCTGGCCGGGCTGTCCGCCTGGTCGGGCGGCATGATCTGCTTGCCGAACAGGAAACGCGCCTTGGCGGTCAGCTCGATGCGCGACTTGGTCCGAAACCGGATCGGTGCGCCGTTGACGATCATCGTCTCGCCTTGCCGCAGTTCGAGCACCAGATTGGACATGCATAAATTCCCGGATCGGGCCCGCCGGTGGGCAGACCCGTCTTCAATGCGAAGCCGGAGCGGATATTTTACCCGCCCCGCCCCGTGATGGCGTTGCGGCTACTTGAAGAGGCTGAGCAGCGTCTGCGGCGCCTGGTTGGCGAGGCTGAGCGCCTGCGTACCCAGCTGTTGACGGATCTGCAGCGACTGCAGCAGCGCCGATTCCTGGGCCAGATTGGCGTCCACCAGGGCGCCCAGGCCGGAATTCAGCGAATTGATCTTGTCGCTGTTGTAGCTGATCTGGTTGGTGACGTAATTGGTCGCGTTGCCGTAGGCGTTCATCTGCGTGCCGAGATTGTTCAGGATATTCATGAACGTCCCGGTCGCGGTGATGGCCGCCGCGGCCAGGGTGGCGCTGGCAAGCGTGGTTGCGCCGAGGGCGAGCGAACCATACATCGCCGACCCGCCGAACGTGGCGATGCCGTAGGTGGATCCGGACTCGTTCGTCGTCACCGCAACGCCGGCGAAGCTGCCGGTGCTGCCGGTGATGTTGCCGATCAGCGTCTTGCCGTTGTAGCTCGCGTTCTGGATATCGGACTTCACGTTGGCCAGCAGGGAGTTGTACTGCGCGGTGTATTGGGTGCGCTGCGTGCCGGTGGTGTTGCCGTTCGCCAGGCTGACCAGAACGTTGCGCATGCTGCTCATCAATGTGGAGATGTCGTTCAGCGCCGATGACGTGGTCGACAACAGGCCCTGCACACCGCCGAGCTGCTGGTTGGCGCTGCCCAGCGCGCTGACATCGGACCGTACCCGCTGCGCCACGGCATAGGCCGCACCGTCATCGGTTGCATCGGCCACGCGGTAGCCGGTGGAGATCTGCTTTTCCGTCGCCGCCAGCTGCGTGGTGGTGGTGTTCAGGGACTGGAGCGCCACCATCGCGCCCATGTTGGTATTCACTGAGTTCAGGGACATGGCATCTTACCTTGTTGATCCAGGCGTTTCGCGTTTTCCGCGTTTTGGCGGTCTGACCCGATCCTGCGGGCCTGCGGTTAATTCCGCGTGAAGCGGGGAGCGGATTTCGTCAGCCCACCGGCAGGAATTTCACCAGCGACAGGGCGGAGAAGCCGGAGATCAGCTGATACGAGGACTGCATCTGGGTCTGTACAAGTTGCAGCTGCGACAATGCCGCCGCCATGTCCACGTCCTGCACCGCGGAGACCTGGCCGGTCAGCGCGGTGACGGTGTCGGACAGACCGGTCTGCGTGGCGGTCAGGCTCGCCTGGGTATTGCCGAGATTGCCGGCATCGGACGCCATCGCGCTGATCGCATTGCCCAGGGAAGCGGTGGTGTCGGCGATCACGCCCTGAAAGCCGCTGAGGCCGCTCTGGCTGCTGCTGAGCGAGCCGATGGTAGCGAGGCCGCGCAGCAGGTCGCGCATATACGACCCCGTGGTGGACGTGCCGGACGAGGTGACGGTGGCATTGGCGCTGGCCAGCAGGCCGATTTGGACCCGCTGGGTATCGCCGACCTGAACGGTCGGGATCTGCGCCTGCAACCTGGCAGCAGGCTGGGACTGGGAGGCCGAGAACGGCGAGGTGCCGGCCAGGTTGGAAGACGCGATGGCAAGCGTGGAGGCGACCGTCGCTGCCGCGCCGCTGCCCGCCAGGCCGGCGATGGCGGTGCTGATCTGGGTGTAGAACCCCGAGGACAGGATGTTGTCCGGGTCCGGCACCGGCGGATTGGCGCTGTCCTGTCCGGCGAACACGTAAGCATCGCCATTGCGCGTATCCAGCAGATTGGCCACCTGCTGCAGGGCGCTGCGCGCCTGCGCCGCCACGCTGTCGATTTCGGAGGTGCTGGAATTGTTCAGGTTGGGCAGCTGGGCATAGAGATTGTTGGCGATCTGCTGGATCTGGCTCATCGCCGTCTGCGTCACCTGCATGCTGCCGGTGGCGGCGCTGATATTGGCCTGCCAGGTCTGGGCATGCGCGATCTGCGGACCGAGATCGAGCGATATCCGCGCGCCGGCGCCCAGTCCGGCGTAGGTACTGGCGGTAAGGCCGGTGGAAACCTGGGTGGTCAGCGTGTCCAGCTTGCGGCGCACGCTGGCGGCGTTGCTGACCAGGCTGTCCATCATGGCGTAATTGGTGTTGGTGGCGATCGAACCGCTCATGCCCTGTGCCTCATGTCACGGATTGCAGCAACTGCGTCCACATCGCCTGGGCCGCGGTGATGATCTTCGCGTTGGCGCCGTAGGCGTTCTGCAGCTGGATCATGTTCGACATCTCCGTATCGATGCTAACCCCGGTCTCGGCCGAGAGCTTACTGCTCAGCGATGTCTGCACCGCCTGCTCGGTGCCGAGCTGCGCCGTCGTGGCGGCGCTGTCCTGGGACTGGCTGGCCACCAGCGCCGTGGCGATCGCGGACAGCGTGGCCGGCGCGGCATAGGGCGCGGCCAGGTTGCCGGCGGGGCCGAGGCCGGCGGTATTGGAGGCCGGCTGCATCACGCCGCTCTGCGCCTCGGTGCCGAAGGCGTAGTCCAGCACGCGGTTGATCATCGTGGCGAAGCCCGCCGGGCCGCCCGCCGGGTTGGGGGTGAAGGCGCTGGGGCCGGTCGGGCTGCCGGCCACGGTCTGGGTGCCGTCGCGCACCAGAGACGGGCTGGCCGCCACCGCCGTATTGACCTGGATGATATCGGCGAAGCCGACATAGCCGGACTGCACCGGCGTTCCGCCGCCGGCGGGGACCGCCCCGGTCGGGTCGGTGAACAGCCGCAGCCCCTGGCTGTCGAGCCGGCTGGCCAGGTTCTGCGCGAACTCGTCGAGCTCGGCCTGGTCGGTCGGCAGCGTGTTGTCCCGCAAGGCAAGATTGGCGCCGATCGTCCCGCCGGCTACCTGGCGGGTGACATCGATACCGTTCAGGGTCAGCGCCGGCACGCCACCACCGGGGTAGTAGGCATCGGCGCCGATGGTGGCGCTGGAGATCGCCAGCGGGTTGGCCGCGCCGTGGATCGGCAGATTGAGGCCGCCGGAGGTAATCAGCAGCATGTCGCCATTGGGCTGGGCGAGGGATTTCACGTCGATCAGGTTCGACAGCGTGGTCAGCGCCGCGTCGCGCTGGTTCTCGAGGTCGGCCGTGCCCTGGCCGGCGGCCTTCAGGGCGACGATCCGGTCCGACAGGCTGGCGATGGTGCCGAGCGTGGCATTGGCGGTGGCGACGTCGCTGACCACGACATCCTGCGCGCCCTGGCGCTGCGTGCCATAGGCCGAAGCCAGGTTATTGATGCCGGTGGCCAGCGTCTGCGCCGCGATCACCACCTGCTGCTGGCCCGATTGGCTGTCCGGGCTGCCGGACAGGCTGGAGAAGGCGTCCTGCAGCTTGCCGAGCAGGGAGGCAAGATCGTTCCCCTGCCCGGGCGTGCCCTGGACCTGGTCGATCGCCTGCAGGGCGGTCTGGCGCGTGGTCAGGCCGGAAACGGCCGCGTTCTGCGCCAGCAGGCCGGCCTGCAGCAGATCGTCGGTCTGGCGCTGTGTCGGCAGGGTGCGCACGCCCATGCCGACGCCGCCGGCGGTGATGCTCTGCTGCGACGCCACTTCCCGCGCATAGCCCGGCGTTCCCGCATTCGCCACGTTCTGCGACACCACGTCGAGCTCGCGGGTGATGTTGGCGAGCCCGCCGGAAGCGATCGCCAGGGCGGCGTCGAGGTTCACGGGACCTTAACCCCCCGAGCGCAGGTCATCGTTTCATGTCGATGGTCTGGGTCAGCATGTCATCCGCCGTGGTGACCATCTTGGCGTTGGCCGAATAGGCGCGCTGCGCAACGATCAGCTTGCTGAACTCGGCGGCGATGTCGACATTGGAGCCCTCCACTGAATTGGTTACCAGATTGCCGGCACCGTTGGCGTTGGTGGCATTCGCCGTCGGCGCGCCGGAGGCCAATGTGGCGGTGAAGGCCTGGCCGTTCTGGCTCTGCAGGGCGTTCGGGTTGTTGAAGGTGATGACCGGCACCTGGGCGATGGTGCGCGACTGGCCATTGTTGTAGTTGACCACGACATCGCCATTGGTCTGCATCGCCACCGAGGCGAAACTACCGGGCGGCACGCCGTTCTGCGTCAGGCTGCTGAGCTGGTACTGGGTGCCAGCGAACTGGGTGACACCGTTGGCCTGGCCGAAATTGCCGAGACCGACCTGGATTGTCTGCGGACCGGAACCGAAATCGGTGACGAAGCTGAGCGTGGCGGCGCCGCCGGCGCTGTAGCCGGGCGTGGTGACGGTGCCGGTGACGGTGCCGATATTGCCCACCGTGCCGGCGCTCACCGGATTGCCGCTCGCCGTGCCGAACTGCACATCGGCGGTGCCGACGGCAGGAGTGGAGACATCGTCCGGCGAGTTTATGGACACGGTCCAGTCGCCGGTCGCGTTCTGCGTCCAGTTCAGCGACACCGGATGCATCGTGCCCAGGCTGTCATAGACATTGATCTGCGAGGAGATCGCCGCGCCCGCGGCCGGCGTCGCCGGCAGATTGGCGGCGAGCGAGACCCGCGTGGTGGCGATCGGGCTGAAGGTCGTCTGCGTCACCTGGATCGGCGAGATGGAATTCTGGTTGGCGAGCCCGGTTGTCGGATCGACGGCCCAGCCATTGAGGAACCCGGAAGCGCTGTTGACCAGAAAGCCGTTCTTGTCCATCTGGAAGTCGCCGGTGCGGGTATAGAATTGCTGCGCGCTGAAGGTCGGCTGGCCGTTGGCGGTGCCGTTCTGTTCGCTGATGGCGAAGAAGCCCTGCCCGGCGATGGCAAGCGCGGTCGTATCGGTGGAAGCGGTGATCGTGCCCTGCACGTTGTTCGCATAGTCCGGCCGGGTGACGACCGAACCGGAATCGTTCACCGCCGCCGTGCTGTTGGTAAGGTAATCGATGAAACTGGTATTGACCTCCTTGTAGCCGACCGTCTGGCTGTTGGCGACGTTATCGCTGATATTGCTGAATGCGCTCGACTGCGCGGTCAGGCCGCTGATCGCGGTGCTCATGGCGCCGAACAGGGACATCTGGCTCTCTCCTGCTGGCCCCGCGATGGCGGGGCGGCTTGCTGGTTCCGATGGTTTCCGGTGCCGGACAGGTCTGGCGGGCGGGTCTTGCGGGCAGGTCTGGTAGGTGGGCAGGCAGAAGCAGGAAGCGTGCCAGGCCATTTTCCGGAAAGTTACCAACGGAATTCCTTAAAATTCATGGAATCGGCGGGCCGGGGACGATGGCACCGGGCACCGGGCGGCAAGGTTGACCGGGCACTTCCTGCCGGGTACCGGGGCGGCGGCGCGTTGCAAATGGCGCGGGGCGGCGGTTTCGCCGCTGGCCCGGGAATTGCTCCGGCAGGCGGCGAGGAGGGACCCATGTCCGCAGTACCGATACCAGCGACAGTGAATGCAGCCCCGGCGCAGATGCCGCGGGACGGCGCGCGCGACGCCGCCGCCAGCGGCGGGACCTCCTTCCTGGGCAGCCTGGCGGCTGTTCTCGGGCCGGAAGATGGTGCCGGCGGGGCAGCACCCGGCACGGTGGGGCCCGTACCCGCGTCCATGGACACGCCGGCAGGTCTTCCGACGCCGATGCCACCCGCATGGCCGGCGACGGCGGACGGTTACGCGCCGCCGACCGGCACCGCACCGGCCGGCAAGCCACACGCCGCGGCCAGCACACGTGTCGGCCGCGGCGCGGCAACGCCGAACGATGCGCAAGATGGGCGGCCGCCGGCAAAAGACGGCATTGCCCTGGCCGTGACGCCGGACGGGCCGCCGCCTGTCATGCCCCTGCCCGGGACGGAAGTGCAGAGCGGGATACCCGGGGCCGGAAACGCGGCGGCCATGCCCGTCACCGCGCCCCGGCAGCCTCCGGCAGGCGCGCCGGAGGCGGATCCGGCCGCGCCGGTTTCCGCCGCGGCGCGGGCAGAACGATCCATCCCGGAGCGCGGCGCGGCGGCACTGCCATCGCCGTCTGCTCCGGACCCGGGAACGATCGGGATCGCGGCCAAGGCCACGGCAGAGGTGCCTGCCGGTCCGGCGCTAGAGGCCTCGGCATTCGCCGTGCCGGCCGCGGGCTCGGCACCCGGACCGGCGCCCGAACCAGTAATGGGCGGGCGCGCCGGCGATATTGGCGGCGCGGCATCACAGACCTCCTCCTCCGTCTATCCGCAGGTCGCGCCGGCGCTGATTTCGCTCGCCGGCGGCCCGCCGGGAACGCAGCGCCTGACGTTGCTGCTGGATCCGGCGGAGCTCGGCCAGGTGCAGATCCGGATCGAACGGACCGGCGACGCGCCGCCGGCCGTGAGCATCACCGCCGAGCGGCCGGAGACGCTGGCCCTGCTGCAGCGCGACCAGCACCAGCTGCACCATGCGTTGGACCAAGCCGGCATTCCCGAGGGCCGACAGGTCAGTTTCCACGGCGCAGCACCGCCCGCGGATGGCGCCGGCCAATCGTCCCCGGACCCGTCCGCCCCGAACCAATCCCCCGGTGCCGGGCTCGGCGGCGGCTCGGGCCACAGCCAGGGCGGTCAGGACGGCGCGCGCGGCCGGCCCGCGCCGGCGGGCACGACCCGGCAGGCGGAGGGAAACATGCCGAACGACGACCGCCTCGCGCCGCACGGCTGGCTGCGCGCGGGCATCGACATCACCGCCTGAAACCGAAGGGACCCGCATCCATGAGCATCGCCACCGTCGCCGCCCAGCAATCCGGCGCCTCGGCAACCAGCACGGCCGCCTCCACGTCCACGTCCACGCCCACGGGGACCAACGCGCTTGCCACGCTGTCGGGCAATTTCCAGGATTTCCTGCAGATGCTGATGACTCAGCTGAAGAACCAGGACCCGACCAGCCCGATGGACACCAACACCTTCACCACCGAACTGGTGCAGTTCTCCAGCGTCGAGCAGCAGATCAACACCAACGCCAATCTGACGCAGCTGATCCAGTTGACGCAGGGCGACACGGTGATCCAGTCCTCCGCGCTGCTCGGCAAGCCGGTCGCGGTGCAATCGAGCAGCCTGCCGCTGCAGAACGGCAGCGGCGCGGTGCAGTTCACCGGCACCGCCGGACAGAAGGTCGCGATCAATGTCAGCGACGCTTCCGGAACGGTGCAGAAGAGCGTGCAACTCACCGCCACGCAGGGCACCAACACCTGGACCTGGGATGGCACCGACAATGCCGGCAACCGGCTCGCGGACGGCGCCTACAACATATCGGTCACCAGCGCCGACGCCAGCTCGTCGGGCACCGCCGTTCCGTTCAGCGTTATCGGCACGGCGACCGCCGTGCAGGTGCAGAACAACGTAGTGCAATTGCAGATGGGCGGGGTCACGGTGCCGTTCTCCGCCGTGCAGTCGGTCGGCGCTCCGACCGGCGGCAGCTAGGCAGGCGGCGTGCTAGTCCGGTGGGGCGTTAATCGGGCAGGGCGTTAATCGGGCGGTAAGCGGCACGCGGCAAGGTCGGCGCCATGGCAGAAGGCCAGGCAGCCAGGGATCGGGCCGCGCATGCGGGACAGCCTACTCATCCAACCGGATTACGCGCGATGAAAGCCCTGCTGGACGGGCTGAAGGCGCTCGGGCCGACCCGCCTGCTGGCCATGGGGGCGGTGGCGCTGGGGATGCTGGCGCTGCTGGCCATGCTGGCGATGCGGGGCGGCAGCGAACGCATGGCACTGCTGTACGGCGACCTCGATCTGCGCGAATCCGGCCAGGTCGTAGAACGGCTGGCACGGCAGAAGATCCCCTATCGCGTGGTCGGTCAGGGCAGCGAAATCCTAGTGCCGGCGGAGCAGGTGGCGCAGGCGCGGCTGATGCTGGCCAAGGACGGCCTGCCGTCCGGCGGTTCCATCGGTTACGAGATCTTCGATCGCGGCGACGGCCTGGCCGCCACCGAGTTCCAGCAGAAGATCAATGAAACCCGCGCGCTGGAAGGGGAGCTGGCGCGCAGCATCCGGGTGATGAACGGCGTGCGCGCCGCACGGGTGCATCTGGTGCTGCCGCGGCGCGAGCCCTTCGCGCGGGAGCGGCAGGACGCGCAGGCCAGCGTGCTGCTGACCATGGCCGGCGGCCAGCGGCTGGACCGCGGCGGCGTGCAGGCCATCGTCAATCTGGTCGCCGCGGCGGTGCCGGGGTTGCGGGCGCCGAACATCTCGGTCGTCGATTCCCGTGGCGACGTGCTGGCCCGGGCCGGGGAGCCGGCCGCCGGCGTGGCCTCGGCCGCCTCCAGCGAGGAGACGCGCCGCGCCACCGAGCTGCGCCTGTCGCACGCGGTGGAGGAGATGCTGGAACGCAGCCTGGGGCCCGGGCGGGTGCGGGCCGAGGCGTCGGTGCGCATGAGCTTCGACCGGGTGAACGAAACCCAGGAGCATTACGACCCGGACGGACAGGTGACCCGCAGCCAGCAGAACGTCACCGACAACAGCAAGACCACGGAAGCCAGCGCCACCACCTCGGTGCAGAACAACCTGCCGAACGCCGATGCCGGCAGCGGCAATGCCGGCAGCCAGCAGGCACGCCAGGAGGAGACGATCAACTACGAGATCGGCCGCACCGTGCGCACGCTGATCCGCGAGCAGCCGCAGATCGAGCGGATCAGCCTGGCGGTGATGGTGGACGGCGTCCTGGCCCCCGGCGCCGACGGCAAGCCGGCCTGGCAGCCGCGCCCGGAGGCCGAGCTCGCGAGCATCACCGCCCTGGTGAAAAGCGCCATCGGCTTCGACGAACGCCGCGGCGACCATGTCGAGATCGTCAGCATGCGCATTCGTGAACGAGGATATCGCGCTCCCCGGCGAACGGCCGGGTCTGTTCGGCCTGCCGATCGACAAGGCCGACCTGCTGCGCCTGGCCGAGACCGCCCTGTTCGGGCTGATTGCGGTGCTGGCGCTGCTGGTGGTGCTGCGCCCGATGGTTCACCGGCTGACCACGGCGCCGCAGACGCTGATCGGCATGGCGGGGGCGGGGTTGGGCGGCGGAGGCCTGGCACTGGCGGGAAACGCGGGGGCCATCGGCGGGTTCGGGGCCAATCCGGCCCTGCCGCCGCCGGGCGGCGCGTCCCTGCCTCTGCTGGAAGACGAGAGCATGGTGAACATCGCCCAGATCGAGGGGCAGATGCGGGCCTCCTCGCTGCGGCGGATCTCCGATCTCGTCGACAAGCATCCGGAAGAAACCTTGTCGATCCTGCGCGGCTGGATCGCCCACGAGCCCGGGGCGTGAGGAAGGCGGGCGCATGAGGAAAGCGGGCGGATGATCAAGGTCGAGGATTATCGCACGCTGACCGGCGCCCAGAAGGCGGCGATCCTGATGATGGCGCTGGGCGAGGAACCCTGCGGCCGTCTGTTCGCGATGATGCAGGAAGACGAGATCAAGGAAATCTCGTCGGCGATGGCGCAGCTCGGGTCGATCCGGTCGGAAGTGGTGGAACGCCTCTGCACCGAATTCACCGAGAGCATGGGCAGCGCCGGCAACCTGATCGGCAGCTTCGAAAGCACCGAGCGACTGCTGCAGAAAAGCCTGCCGCGCGACCGCGCATCGCAGATCATGGAAGAGATCCGCGGCCCGGCCGGGCGGACCATGTGGGACAAGCTCGGTAACGTGTCACGAGGCGGTGCTGGCGAATTATCTGAAGAACGAATACCCGCAGACCGTGGCGGTGGTGCTGTCGAAGGTGAAGGCGGAACACGCAGCAAGGGTGTTGGCGCTGCTGCCGGATGGTTTCGCCATGGAAGTGGTGATGCGCATGCTGCGCATGGAAAGCGTCCAGAAGGATGTCCTCGACGGTGTCGAGAAGACGCTGCGGGCCGAATTCATGTCCAACCTGGCGCGCAGCGCACGGCGCGACGCGCATGAGATGATGGCGGATATCTTCAACAACCTGGACCGCGCGTCCGAGACCCGCTTCATCGCCGCGCTGGAGGAACGCAACCGCGAAGCGGCCGAGCGCATCAAGTCGTTGATGTTCACCTTCGACGACCTGTCGCGCCTGACCGGGGCCGCGGTGCAGACTCTGCTGCGATCGATCGAGAAGGACAAGCTGCCGATCGCGCTGAAAGGCGCATCGGAGACGGTGCGCGACCTGTTCTTCAGGAACCTGTCCGAACGCGCCTCGAAGATGCTGCGCGACGACATCGAAGCGCTGGGCCCGGTGAAGCTGCGCGACGTGGACGAGGCGCAGTCGGCCATCGTCTTGCTGGTCAAGGACCTGGCCGCGCAGGGCCAGATCGAGATCGGCGAAGGCAAGGACGACGAGCTGGTGTACTAGGATGTTGCATTCGCAATGAACCGCTTCATGGGACTGGCCGGGAACGGCGTGCTGTTTGCGGAGGATTTCGACCTGCCCGGGCAGGAACATCCGGCGGGGCCGGAAGGTCCGGCGGCGGAGCCGGAAGTGATCACGCCGGTCTTCGATCTGGCGCAGTTGGAGGCGGAGAAGGCGGCCGCCTATGACGAGGGATATGCCGCCGGGCGGGCCGCGCTGCTGGCGGAAGATGCCGCCGGTCTGCGCCGGGCCGTGGATGCGCTTGCCACCGGGCTGGACGCCGCGCGCGATGCCGCCGGGCTAATCGGAGAGCAGACGGCGGAGGAGATCGCCCGGCTGCTGCTCGCCTCGCTCGGGGCGGTGATGCCGGTGCTCTGCGCCGCGCATGGCAGTGCGGAGGCCGCCGCGGTCGCGCGGGCGGTGCTGCCGGCGCTGAACGGGGAGCCGGAGATCACCATCCGCACCAGCCCGCACACCGCATCGGCGCTGCAGGCGGAGATCGCGCGGCTGGATCCGGATCTGGCACCCCGCGTGCGCATGCTGCCGACCGATGCGATGGCGCCGGGGGATCTGCGCATCGCCTGGCGCAATGGCCTTGCCGTGCGCGACGGCGCGGCGCTGTGGCGCGAAGTGGCGGAGATCCTGTTGCCCCACGGTCTGCTGCAAGGGGGTTTGCTGCAGGAAGGCTTGCTGGCGAACGCGGGGGATCAGAGCATGGAGGACACGCGGCATGGCGAATGACCTGGAGATGGTGGAACTGGCAGACGGCATCGCCGCTGCCGCGGATTCTGCCGCGCCGCGCGGCGCGCGCGACCTGGAGGCGGTCTACGACATTCCGGTCACCGTCAGCGTGGTGCTGGGCAAGGCGACCATGCAGGTGAGCCAGCTGCTGAAGCTCGGCCGCGGCGCGGTGGTGGAACTCGACCGCAAGCTGGGCGAAGCGATCGACATCTACGTCAACAACCGCCTGGTCGCGCGCGGCGAGGTGGTGATGGTGGACGACAGCCGCCTGGGCGTGACGATGACCGAAATCATCAAGGCGGACCGTTCCATCTGATGATCATTGCGGGTGATACGAAATCGGGAGGCGGGCGATGCGAGTGCTGATCATCGGGTCCCTCGCCGGCGAGCTCGGGCAGGCCGGGCGCATCGCCATGGCGCGCGGCGCGCGGCTGGACCAGGCGGACGATATCGCCGCGGCGCTGGCCCGCCTGCGCGGCGACGCGCGGATCGACGTGGTGCTGTGCGACCTCGCGCATGATGTGGGCGCGCTGGTGCGGGCCCTGGCCGGGGAGCGGATGTCGGTGCCCGTGGTGGCCTGCGGCACCGGCGACGACCCGGAAGCGGCGGTGCGCGCGATCCGCGACGGCGCGCGCGAATTCCTGCCCTTGCCGCCCGATCCCGACCTGATCGCGGCGATCCTGCAGGCGGCCTCCGGCGACGGCCATGCCCTGGTGGTGCGCGATCCCGCCATGGCGGCCACGGTGCGCCGCGCCGAGCAGGTGGCGGCGTCGGAGGCATCGGTGCTGATCCAGGGCGAATCCGGCACCGGCAAGGAGGTGATGGCGCGCCACATCCATCGCCGCTCGCGCCGCGCCGGCGGGGCGTTCGTGGCGCTGAACTGCGCCGCCATTCCGGAGAACCTGCTGGAATCCGAGCTGTTCGGCCATGAGAAGGGCGCGTTCAGCGGCGCGGTGGCCCGCCGGGTAGGCAAGTTCGAGGCCGCCGACGGCGGCACCCTGCTGCTGGACGAAATCAGCGAAATGGACATCCGGTTGCAGGCAAAACTTCTGCGCGCGTTGCAGGAGCGGGAGATCGACCGGCTGGGCGGCGCGGCGCCGGTGCGGGTGAATGTGCGCATCCTGGCGACGACGAACCGCGACCTGATGGCGGAGGTCGCGCGCGGGCGGTTCCGCGAGGATCTGTTCTTCCGCCTCAATGTCGTGTCGCTGCGCGTGCCGCCGCTGCGCGAACGCCCGGGCGACATCGCCGCGCTGGCGGAGCATTTCGCCCGCCGCTACGCCGAGGTGAACGGCCTGCCCTATCGGCCGGTGTCGCGCTCCGCCCTGGCGCGGCTGCTGTCGCATGGCTGGCGCGGCAACGTGCGGGAGCTGGAGAACATCCTGCACCGCGCGGTGCTGCTGGCCGGCGGCGAGGAGATCGAGCGCCGAGGCGATCGAGCTGGGCGCCGAGGGCGGACCGGCGACGCGCGCCTCGCGCCGAAGCCGGCGCGGCGCCGGCCGGCCAGAGCGGGGTCGCCGGCCTGGTCGGGCGGCGGATGGAGGAGGTGGAGCGGGACCTGATCCTGCAGACCCTCGGCCACACGCTCGGCAACCGCACGCACGCGGCCGTACCTCCTCGGCATTTCCATCCGCGCGCTGCGCAACAAGCTGCGCGACTACGCGACGCAGGGCCTGGCGGTTCCCCCGCCCGCCGGCGGCGTCGGCTCCGGCCGGCGTGGCGGCCTGATCGAGCATGGCGGAGATCGTCCTCGCCGGACCGGCACGGGGATGGCTGGACCGGCTGCGCAGCGATGGCGCCGGGCACCGATGTCGGGCTGGCGCTCGGGGTGATCGCGCTGCTGTCGGTGCTGGTGCTGCCGTTGCCGACGCTGCTGCTGGATCTCGGTCTGGCGCTGTCGGTGACGGCCTCGGTGCTGGTGCTGATGGTGGCGCTGTTCCTGCAGCGGCCGCTCGATTTCACCAGTTTCCCGACCCTGCTGCTGCTGACGACGCTGCTGCGCCTGTCGCTGAACGTGGCCACCACGCGGCTGATCCTGTCGCACGGCAACGAGGGACCAGCCGCCGCCGGCCATGTGGTGGCGGCGTTCGGCGGCTTCCTGATGGGCGGGGACGTGGTGATCGGGGTGATCCTGTTCTCCATCCTGCTGGTGGTGAACTTCATGGTCATCACCAAGGGTTCCGGCCGGATCGCCGAAGTCGCCGCGCGCTTCAGCCTGGATGCGATGCCGGGCAAGCAGATGGCGATCGACGCCGAGATGTCCGCCGGCATGATCGACGAGGCCACTGCGCGCCGCCGGCGGCGGGAGCTGGAGGAGGAGAGCGGCTTCTACGGCGCGATGGACGGCGCGGCCAAATTCGTCCGCGGCGACGCGATCGCCGGGCTGATCATCACCGTGATCAACATCTTCGGCGGTCTGGCGATCGGGCTGCTGCGCCATGGCATGCCGTTCGCCGAAGCGGCCGCGACCTTCACCACGCTGACCGTGGGCGATGGGCTGGTGTCGCAGATACCGGCGCTGCTGGTCTCCACCGCGGCCGGCATCGTGGTGACCAAGGGCGGCATGGAGGGCACCGCGGACGCGGCGCTGATCCGCCAGCTCGGCAGCAGCCCGAAGCCGCTGGCCATGGCGGCCGGCGCGGCCGGCGGTGCTGGCGCTGATGCCGGGGCTGCCGACGCTGCCGTTCCTGGCGCTGTCGGGACTGGCCGGCGGCGCCGCCTGGCTGCGCCATCGCCACCCGGTGCAGGCTCCCGCGGACCCGTCGCTGGCCCAGTCCCCGGTGCCAGCGGAAGCGCCGATCGGCGACAGCCTGCGGGTCGATGCCATCCGGCTGGAGCTCGGCTACGGATTGCTGGCGCTGGCGGGCGGCGATGCGCCGCGGCTGACCGAGCAGATCAAGGGGCTGCGCCGCTCCATCGCCGCCGAGATGGGCTTCGTGCTGCCGCCGGTGCGCATTCAGGACAACATGGAGCTGCCGCCCGACGGCTACGCCATCCGGGTCAAGGAGATCGAGGCGGCGCACGGCGAATTGCGGCCGGGCAAGCTGCTGGCGATGGATCCGGGCGGCTCCGCTTCTGGTGGCGTCGCGGATCTGCCGGGCGAGCGGACCACCGAACCGGCCTTCGGCCTGCCGGCGCTGTGGATCGATCCCTCGGCGCGCGAGGAGGCATTGTTCCGCGGCTGCACCGTGGTCGATCCGCCCAGTGTGCTGACCACGCATCTGACCGAGATCGTGCGCGAGACGATGGCCGAACTGCTGTCCCATGCGGAAACCCAGAAGCTGCTGGACGAGCTGCCGCGCGAGCATCAGAAGCTGGTCGCCGACCTGATCCCCGGCCAGCTCGCGGTGGGTGGCGTGCAGCGCGTGCTGCAGGGCCTGCTGGCCGAGCGCGTCTCCATCCGCGACCTGGCGACGATCCTGGAGGGCATCCAGGAAGCCTGCGCCGGCGGCGCGCGGGCCATTCCGGCGATCGTGTCGCATGTCCGCGCCCGGCTGTCGCGCCAGATCAGCGCGGCCCATACCGGCCCGGCCGGCTACATTCCGCTGGTCGCGCTGTCGGGGGAATGGGAGGCGGCATTCGCCGATGCGCTGACCGGGCCGGCCGAGGACCGCCAGCTGGCGATGGCGCCGAGCCGGCTGCAGGAATTCATGCAGCTTCTGCGCACCGCCTTCGACAACGCGTCGGCCTCCGGCGAGTCGCCGGTGCTGCTGACCAGCGGCGGCATTCGCGCGCATGTGCACGCCATCGTGGAGCGCATCCGGCCGGGAACGCCGGTGCTGGCGCAGGCGGAGATCTTCCACCGCGCCCGCATCCGCACACTGGGCAGCATCTGATGGCGGGCAGCATCTGATGGGCCGTATCCGATGCGCCTGAAACTGTATCGCGCCGGCGGCGTCGCCGAGGCCATGGCGCGGGTGCGCGCCGAGCTCGGCGCCGACGCGCTGATCCTGGCGACAAGGCGCGTCGGCGACGGGGTCGAGGTGACCGCGGCGCTGGAGCCGGAGGAGGAGGCGCCGCCGTTGCGCCAGATGCCGCCTGCCGAATCGGCCCGGCTGGCGGCATTGCGGTTTCACGGCGTGCCGGACAGAATGGATCGACGGGCTGCTGCGGGGCGATCTGGCCGATGCCGTCTCGCGGGTCGTCGCCTTCGGGGCGCTGGACCTGACGCCGCAGGCACGCCCGCTGCTGCTGGTCGGCCCGCCTGGCGCCGGCAAGACCCTCAGCGTGGCGCGGCTGGCGACCCGGCTGGTGATAGCCGAGGAGACGCCGATGGTGATCACCGCCGACGGACGCCGCGCCGGCGCCACCGAGCAGCTTGCCGCCTTCACCCGCCTGCTCGGCCTGAACCTGATCGTCGCCAGCCATCCGGTGACGCTCGGCCGCGCACTGGCGCGCCGCCCGCCCGGCGCTCCGGTGCTGATCGACGCCCCCGGAACCGATCCGTTCGATCCCGCCCAGCGCGAGGAAATCGCCGCCTTGGCCGCGACCGTGCAGGCCGTGGTGGCGCTGGTGCTGCCCGCCGGGATGGATCCGGCCGAGGGCGCCGACCTCGCCGCTGCGTTCGCCGAGGCGGGCGCCTCCCTGCTGGTCGTCACCCGGCTGGACATCACCCGCCGGCTCGGCGGGGTGCTGGCCGCCGGCAGCCTCGGACGGCTGGCGCTGGCCGAGGCCGGCATCGGCCCGGGCGCCGCCGACGGCATGGTGGCGCTGACCCCGGCGCTGCTGTCTGCCCGCCTGATGCAAACCAAGCCGCCCGCACCGGAGCGCCTGCAATGACCGATATCGCATCGCCGCCCCTTCCCCCGGGTTCGGACCGGCCGGCCGCCACTGGGACGGGACGCGTCGTCGCGGTGGCGTCCGGCAAGGGCGGGGTCGGCAAGACCTGGTTCGCCATCACCCTGGCGCATGCGCTGGCGCAGCGCGGCCAGCGGGTGCTGCTGTTCGACGGCGATCTCGGCCTGGCCAATGTCGACATCCAGCTCGGCCTGATGCCGGAACGCGATCTGGGCACGGTGCTCGCGGGAAAGGCCAGCCTGGAGGAAGCGGCCTTGCGCCACGGCACCGGCGGATTCGACATCCTGGTCGGGCGTTCCGGCTCCGGCGCGCTGTCGGCGCTGGCACCCGCGGCGCTGGAACGGGTGCTGGACGGGTTGCGCGACGCGGCGCGGGGGCGCGACGTCATCCTGCTCGACCTCGGCGCCGGGCTCGATCGCTCGGTGCGGCGCATGGCCGCCTTTGCCGACATGCTGCTGGTGCTGGCGACCGGCGAGCCGACCAGCCTGACCGACGCCTATGCCGTGCTGAAGCTGCACGCGGCCGATCGGCCCCACGGGGTCAGCCGTGTGGTGGTCAACCAGGCCGCCTCCCGCGCCGAGGGGGAGCGGACCTACGCCACCCTGTCGCGCGCCTGCACCAGCTTCCTCGGCCGCACGCCGGGGCTGCTGGGCGTCATCCGCCGGGACGAGCGGGTGCCCGAGGCGATCCGGCGCCAGACGCTGCTGCTGACCCGCCACCCCGGCTGTCCCGCCGCGGAGGACGTGCAGGCGGCGGCCGGCGGGCTGCTGGCGTGACCCGAATTCGGGGCGGGTTCGGGGCGGAGATCCCGCAGGCGCTTGCCCGCAGACACGCTGCCTGATAGCGGTTGCATAGAATGCGACGCTTTCCTGTCCTCCTTGCCCTGACATTGCCGCTCTTGGCGCCACTGCTGCCGGTTGCCCCGGCCCATGCGGGAACACCGGCGCCGGCCGCCAATTCCTGCGCGGCCGCGCCGGAATTCTCAACCCCGGACGAGAAGCTGGAGCATCTGGCGGCGGCGGTGCGGGGACAGGACACGATCGACGTGCTGGCGGTCGGGTCCGGCACCACGGTCGGCCAGGACGGCGGCGGCGGCAACGCCTTTCCCCATCGCATGATCGAGGCGCTACGCGCCGAACTGCCGGGGCGCGAGATCCATCTGACGCTGCGCGGCTCGCGCGGCGCCACCGCGGCGGAGATGCTGAAGCTGATCGAGGCGGAATTCGCCGACCAGCATTTCGCGCTGGTGCTCTGGCAAACCGGGACCGTGGAGGCGCTGCGCGGCGTGCCGCCGGACGAGCTGCGCAAGGTGCTGGATGCCGGCATCGAGAAGGTCCGCGCCGGCGGGGCGGACCTGGTGCTGGTAGACGCGCAGTACACCCGGGCGATGGCGGCCAAGGTGAACGAGGCGCCCTATATCCAGGTCCTGAGCCAGGCCGCGGAGGAACCGGGCGTGGTGCTGTTCCGCCGCTACGACCTGATGCGCAGCTGGACCGCAGATGGCCGCCATGACCTCGACAATGTCCGCAAGGCCGACCGGGAAAAGGCGATCGACGCCCTGCATGCCTGCCTGGCCGATGTGCTGGTGCGATTCATCAGCCACGGCGCGGGCATCCCGATCCGCTGATCGGGACAGTTGCCTCAGAACAGGCCGTATATGCGGCCTTCGGCATCGAGGCCGATCGACTCCGCCGCGGGCACGCGCGGCAGGCCGGGCATCGTCAGGATATCGCCGCAGATCGCCACCACGAAGCCGGCCCCTGCGGACAGGCGGACCTCGCGCACCGGCAGCACATGGCCTTCCGGCGCGCCGATCAGCGTGGGATCGACGCTGAAGCTGTACTGCGTCTTGGCGATGCAGACCGGCAGCTGGCCGAAGCCGGCCGCCTCATAGCCGGCCAGCTTGCGGCTTACCGCCGGAGGGAGCGAGATGTCCGCCGCGCGGTAGATCTCGCGCGCGACGGTGCGGATCTTCTCGGCCAGCTTCATCGCGTCCGGATAGAGCGGGGCGTATCTGGCCGTCCCGGCATCGAGGCGGGCGCGCACAGCGGCGGCGAGATCCGCCGCACCCGCGGCGCCGTCCGCCCAGTGCGTGCACAGGAACACCTCCACGTCCTGGCGCGCCAGGATGTCGCGCACCACGGCGAACTCGGCGTCGGTGTCGGAGCTGAACCGGTTCAACGCCACCACCACCGGCAGGCCGAATTTCTCCATGTTCTCCACGTGGCGGGACAGATTGGCCATGCCGCGGGCCACGGCTTCTGGGTCGTTCCGGCCGAGATCGGCCTTGGCGACGCCGCCATGCATCTTCAGCGCGCGGATGCTGGCGACGACGACGGCGCAGTCGGCGTCGGAGCCCGGCGCTGCGGCATTTGATGTCGAGGAATTTCTCCGCCCCGAGATCGGCGCCGAAGCCGGCTTCCGTGACCACGACATCGGCCAGCCGCAGCCCGAGCTCGGTCGCCATGACCGAGTTGCAGCCATGCGCGATATTGGCGAACGGGCCGCCATGCACCAGCGCGGGCGAACCGGCGATGGTCTGCACCAGATTGGGCATCAGCGCGTCGCGCAGCAGCGCCGCCATCGCGCCATCGGCCTTCAGGTCGCGCGCGGTCACCGCCGAGCCGTCGCGCCGCCCGGCGACGATGATGCGGCCGAGCCGGTCCTGCAGATCGGCCAGATCGCGGGCCAGGCAGAACACCGCCATCACCTCGGAGGCGACCGTGATGTCGAACCCGTCCTCGCGCGGCGAGCCGTTGGCGATGCCGCCGAGACCGTTGACGATGGCCCGCAACGCCCGGTCGTTCATGTCCAGCGCGCGGCGGAAGGTCACCCGGCGCGGATCGATGCCCAGCGCGTTGCCCCAGTACAGATGGTTGTCGACCATCGCCGCGAGCAGGTTGTTGGCGGCGGTGATGGCGTGGAAATCGCCGGTGAAATGGAGGTTGATCTCCTCCATCGGCACCACCTGGGCGTGGCCGCCGCCGGTGGCGCCGCCCTTCTGGCCGAAGCTGGGCCCGAGGCTCGGCTCGCGCAGGCAGATCATGGTGCGGGTGCCGCCGGCATTCAGCGCGTCGCCGAGGCCGATCGTCGTCGTGGTCTTGCCCTCGCCGGCGGCGGTCGGGCTGATGCCGGTGACCAGCACCAGCTTGCCGGGCGCGCGGCCGCGCACGGACTCGACGAAGTCGAAGCCGATCTTCGCCTTGTAGCGGCCATAGGGCTCCAGCGCCTCGGCGGGGATGCCGGCCCTGAGCGCGATCTCCGCGATCGGACGAAGCTTGGCGGCGCGGGCGATCTCCAGGTCGGAGGCCATCTCAGGCCGCCTTTCGCAGGCGAATGCCGAGATCGTCCAGCGCCCCGCCCATCGCCGCCACGGCCTGCGCCATGTCGGCCGGCGTGATGGCGCCGATGCAGCCGATGCGGATGCTGGGCGCTTCGGTGTTGTAGAAATTGCTGATCAGGAAGCCGCGCGCCTTCAGCGCATCGACGAAATTCTGCAAATCCCACTCCTCCAGATCCCATTCCGGTGCGGCGGGGGGATGCACGTTGACGATGATCGGGCCCTGCTGTTCCAGCGCCAGACAGGGCGTCAGGCCGAGGGCGCGGGCGCCGTCGTACAGCGTGCGCATATTGGCGGTGTAGCGCGCCAGCCTGGCGGGCTGGCCGCCCTCCACGTCGAACCGGTCGAGCGCGGTGTTGAAGGCGTACAGCACCTGCGCCGGCGGGGTGAAGCGGAACGCGCCCGGCGCGCGCAGCGCATGGGCATGGATGTCCGACAGGTCGAAGGACCAGTACCCGGCATTGCCCGCGCACGCCGCCAGCCGCTCGGCCGGGCATACCGCAAAGGCAAGGCCCGGCAGGGCTTCGAGGCACTTGTTGGAGGTGAATACCATGGCATCGACCTCCGGCTGGGCGGCGATGTCGAACGCCAGCGCGCCGAACGCGGACACGGCATCGACGATGGTCCGCCGCCCCATCGCGCGCGCGGCGGCGCCGATGGCGGCCTGGTCGTGGATCACGCCGCTGCCGGTCTCGCTGTAGACGATGCCGACATGGCGAGATCGTCGGGTCGCCGTCCAGCGCGGCCGCCACCGCCTGCGGATCGGCCGGGCGGTCGGGGTCGATGGCGAGGGAAACCGCGACGCGACCGGCCTCGGTGGCGAGGCGGATCATGCGGTCGGCGTAGGAGCCGGTCTTGGGGACCAGGATCCGTCCGCCCGGTGGCAGGAAGGTCCGCAGCGCGGCTTCGGTGATGAAATGCCCGCAACCCTGCAGCGCCAGCGCCGCATGCTGCCCAGCTATGCCACCGGCGATGGCCCGCACGCGCTCGCGCACCCCGGCATAGAGCGGACGGAAATCATTGTCCCAGGGGGCGAAATCATGCGCGAGCGCGGCACGCACCTCGGGATGCGTGGTGACGGGGCCGGGGGTCAGCAGCTTCTGCGTAGGAATTTGCATGGACGCACCTGATCGGATGGCGCTTCAGGCTTTGGCACGGCGAGCGGCGTAAATCCAGACGGAGTGTGATCAATCCGTGAAGACGCCCCGCCGATGGAACGCGTGCCGGGTACCGGTGAAACACAGAACCGATGGATGCGCCCAGGCACGGATGCTAGGATTGGCCATGAACCTGCCATTCACCCTTCCGGACTGGCTGCCCTGGTGGGCACCCATCCTGCTGCTGGTGCCCGCGTTGCTATGGGCGCTGGCCTTCCTGTTCATGCCGTTCAGCGTCATCGGCCTGAAAGGCCGGCTGGAAGCCATGGAGGCGCAGCTGGAAGAGCTGCACAGCGAGCTGCGCGGCCTGGCGCACCGGCTGCCCGAGCCGATGCGCCAAAGCGCCTATGACGAGGTCTATGCGCCGCCCGGCACCGCCGCACCCCGCCAGGAGCAGGCGCCCGTGATCACCCGCCCGCCGATCCCGCCCGCCGCGTACGACCTGGATGGCGACGATTCCGCGCGGACCCCGCACGGTCGCACGCCGCAGCGATGCCGGCCGCGCGCCGCGCGCCGAGCCGCGGCTGGACTGGCCGCGCTGAGCGGCGCCGGCACGAGCTGTCCTGCCTCCGGCGTCGATGTCTTGCCTCCGGCGCTGATGTCTTGCCTCCGGCGGGCGGGCAGTGCTTGATGCTGCGTCTCGTCCGCAGGGGCTGAAGGAACGACCAGATGCGCGTCAGTGTCATCCAGATGAACCCCGGTTCCGACAAGCAGGAGAATATCGCCCAGGCCAGCCGCCTGATCGACGCCGCGGTCGCCGCCGACCGACCCGACATCGTCAGCCTGCCGGAGGTCTGGACCTGCCTGGGCGGCTCGCGCGCCGGCAAGTTCGAACAGGCGGAGACGCTGCCGCCGGCCGGTTCGAACGCACCGGGCGGGCCAGCCTACGAGTTTCTGCGCAATGTCGCGCGCAGCCGGCGGATCCATGTTCACGGCGGCTCGATCGGGGAACTTGGGGCCGAACGGCTGTTCAACACCACATTGGTGTTCGGGCCGGAGGGGCAGGAACTGGCGCGCTACCGAAAGATCCATCTGTTCGACATCACCGCGCCCGACGGCACCGGCTTCAAGGAAAGCGCCACCTACGCCGGCGGCAACGAGATCGTCACCTATGAAGCCGGCGGGATGAAGGTGGGCTGCGCGATCTGCTACGATCTGCGCTTCCCCGAGATGTTCCTGGCGCTGCGCCGCGCCGGGGCGGAACTGATCTTCCTGCCGTCCAACTTCGCCATGCAGACCGGCAAGGACCATTGGGACGTGCTGATCCGCGCCCGCGCGATCGAAAGCCAGTGCTGGCTGGCCGCCCCCGCCACCTGGGGCAGCTACGCCGCGGACGGCGCGGGGGATGTGCGCTGGGCCTATGGCCATTCGATGCTGTGCGATCCCTGGGGCCATATCGTCGCCAAGGTGTCGGACGGCGTCGGCTGGGCCACGGCGCGGATCGACCCGGAGCTCACGGGGCGGGTGCGCCGCGACATGCCGCTGCTCGAACACAGGCGCCTGGCTTGACGCTGGTCAGTCCCGCGGGGCTCGCGGCGCCGCTGATGGCGGGCAGCCGGAACCGGGAGGCCGTGCCCGGCCGGATCGCGTTCGTGGCCAGCCCCACCGGCGCTGGCGGGTGCCACGCGCGAGCGGCTGGTGGCGCGCTACGGCGATTGCGAACCGGCGCAGGCGGCCGTCGTCGTCGCCCTCGGCGGCGACGGCTTCATGCTGGAAACGCTGCATTCCCTGCTCGGGCGCGACGTGCCGGTCTACGGCATGAACTGCGGCTCGGTCGGCTTCCTGATGAACACGGTGGGCGAGGACGACCTGCCGGCGCGGCTGTCCCATGCGCAGGAGGCGGTGCTGCACCCGCTGCGGATGCACGCGGTGACCATGACCGGCGCGGTCGAGGAAGCGCTGGCGCTGAACGAAGTCTCGCTGCTGCGCCAGCTGCGCCAGGCCGCCAAGATCCGCATCACCGTGGATGGGCGGGTGCGGCTGGAGGAGCTGATCTGCGACGGCGTGCTGATTTCCACGCCCGCCGGCTCCACCGCGTACAACCTGTCGGCGCATGGCCCGATCGTGCCGCTATCGGCCAATCTGCTGCCGCTGACGCCGATCAGCGCGTTTCGCCCGCGCCGCTGGCGCGGCGCGCTGCTGCCGAGCTCGGCGGATGTGCTGTTCCAGGTGCTGGAAGCGGAGAAGCGTCCGGTCGCCGCGGTGGCGGATTTCACCGAGGTGCGCGATGTCGTGTCCGTCGCGGTGATCGAGGACCGCTCGGTAACCGTACGCGTGCTGTTCGATCCCGACCAGGGCCTTTCCGAGCGCATCATCGCCGAGCAGTTCACGGTCTGACCGTTTTTTGGCGTTTTCCACACCTTCTCGCTGAACAGGAGCCTAACATGGCCGATCATCCGCTTGCCCTCATCGTCGGCGCCAATCGCGGGCTGGGCCTGGGCCTGGCGCGCGAGCTGCTCGGTCGCGGCTACGACCTGATCGCCACCGCGCGCAGCCCGGACAAGGCCGGGGAGCTCTCGGCCCTGGCGGCCGCGAACCCGGGCCGCGTGACGATCGAGCGGCTGGACATGAATGATCTGGCGCAACTGGACGGCTTCGCCGCGCGGGTCGCCGGCAAGGTGCTGGACGTGCTGTTCGTCAACGCCGGCGTGTCCGGCCCCGCGCACAAGGACGGCATGCAGGCGACAGCGGAAGAGATGGGGGCGCTGATGTTCACCAACGCGGTGGCGCCGATCCGCCTGGCGCGGCATCTGCTGGGCAATGTGCGCGAGGATACCGGCGTGATCGCGTTCATGAGCTCGGTAATGGGCAGCGTCGCCGACAACCTGGCCGGCACCAGCGAGCTGTACCGCGCCAGCAAGGCGGCGCTGAATTCGATGACGCGCGGCTTCTACAATGCCGGTCTCGGCGGGCGGAGGATCACCGTGCTGTCGCTGCATCCGGGCTGGGTGCGCACGGATATGGGCGGGCCGAGCGCGGCCGTCGGGATCGAGGAGAGCGTCAAGGGCCTGGCCGACGTGCTGGCAGCACAGAAGGGCACGCATGCGCACAGGTTCCTGGACTACCGCGGCGAGCCGATCGCCTGGTAGCCACACGGCGGACGTAACGGCCCCGCCAAACGCAAACGCCGCCGGGCGCAGGCCCGGCGGCGTTTTCCTGTGTCGAGCGGCTTCGCGCCTCTACTCGACGATCTCCTGCTCCTTGTCCGCGCCGCCGTCGTCCTCGCCTTCCGGTTTCGGCAGGGCGGGCAGGCTGGCTTCCACGAACTCGAAATCGAGCTTGCCGTCCTTCATGGTCACCTTGACCGCGCCACCCTTGACCAGCCTGCCGAACAGCAATTCCTCGGCGAGCGGCTTCTTGATGTGCTCCTGGATGACGCGCGACAGCGGCCTTGCGCCATACAACCGGTCGTAGCCGCGCTCGGCCAGCCATTCCTTGGCGGCGGAGGAGAGCTCGATCGTCACGTTGCGGTCGGCGAGCTGCGCCTCCAGCTGCATGACGAATTTCTCCACCACGCGCCCGACGATCTCCGGCGTCAGCGCGCTGAAGGCGATGGTCGCGTCCAGCCGGTTGCGGAACTCCGGGGTGAACAGGCGCTTGATCGCGTCCTCGTCCTCGCCCACCCGGGTCTCGCGGCCGAAGCCGATGGCTTCCTTGGCGAGGTCCGAAGCGCCGGCATTGGTGGTCATGATCAGGATCACGTTACGGAAATCGACCGTCTTGCCGTTGTGGTCGGTCAGCTTCCCGTGATCCATGACCTGCAGCAGGATGTTGAACAGGTCCGGATGCGCCTTCTCGATCTCGTCGAGCAGCAGCACCGCGTGCGGGTGCTGGTCGATCGCATCGGTCAGCAATCCGCCCTGGTCGAAGCCGACATAGCCCGGCGGGGCGCCGATCAGGCGGGAGATCGAGTGCCGCTCCATGTATTCGGACATGTCGAAGCGGATGATCTCGATCCCGAGCACGCTGGCAAGCTGGCGGGCGACCTCGGTCTTGCCGACGCCGGTGGGGCCGGAGAACAGGTAGTTGCCAATCGGCTTCTCCGCCTCGCGCAGGCCGGCGCGGGCCAGCTTGATCGCGGCGGACAGCGCCTCGATCGCCTTGTCCTGACCGAACACCATCGCCTTCAGGTCACGTTCGAGGTTGCGCAGCGTCTCCTTGTCGTCGGCCGAGACCGACTTGGCGGGGATGCGGGCGATCTTGGCGACGATCTCCTCGACATCCTTCAGCGTGACGGTCTTCCGCCGCTTGTTCTCGGGCAGCAGCATGCGCGAGGCACCGACCTCGTCGATCACGTCGATCGCCTTGTCCGGCAGCTTGCGGTCGTGGATGTACTTGGCCGAAAGATCGACGGCGGCGCGGATCGCCTCGTCGGTGTATTTCACCTTGTGGTGCTTTTCGTAGTTGATCTTCAGGCCGCGCAGGATCTTCACCGCGTCTTCGATGCTCGGCTCGTTGACGTCGATCTTCTGGAACCGGCGCACCAGGGCCCGGTCCTTCTCGAAGTAGTTGCGGAACTCCTTGTAGGTGGTGCTGCCGATGCAGCGCATCGTGCCCGAGGCCAGAGCCGGCTTGAGCAGGTTGGAGGCATCCATGGCGCCGCCGCTGGTCGCGCCCGCGCCGATCACGGTGTGGATCTCGTCGATGAACAGGATGCCGCCCGGATGGGCCTCGAGCTCGGTGACGACGGCCTTCAGCCGCTCCTCGAAATCGCCGCGATAGCGGGTGCCGGCGAGCAGGGCGCCCATATCGAGGGCAAAAATCGTGGATTTTGCCAACACTTCGGGCACGTCGCCTTCGACGATGCGCTTGGCGAGGCCTTCGGCGATCGCGGTCTTGCCGACGCCGGGATCACCGACATAGAGCGGGTTGTTCTTGGTGCGGCGGCACAGGATCTGGATCGTGCGCTCGATCTCCGGCTCGCGGCCGATCAGCGGGTCGATCTTGCCGGCCATCGCCTTCTTGTTCAGGTTCACGCAGTAGTTCGACAGCGCGTCCTGGCCGCGTTTGCCGGGCTTCTCCTCGCGCTCCGGCTCCTGGCTGTTGCTCTCGGGCGGGCGTTCGGAGCCCTGCACCGGGCGCTGGGCCGAGCGGCCGGGCGCCTTGGCGATGCCGTGGCTGATGAAATTGACCGCGTCCAGCCGGGTCATGTCCTGCAGCTGCAGGAAATAGACCGCGTGGCTTTCCCGCTCGCTGAACAGGGCGACCAGCACATTGGCGCCGGTGACCTCGTCGCGGCCGGAGGACTGCACATGGATCGCGGCCCGCTGCACGACGCGCTGGAAGCCCGCGGTCGGCTTGGGATCGCCCTGCCGGTCGGTGGCGAGGCCGGCGAGGTCCTTGTCGAGGAATTCGGAAAGGTCGGTGCGCAGCTTGTCCACATCGACGCCGCAGGCCTTCAGCACGCCTGCCGCGTCCTGGTCGTCGAGCAGGCCGAGCAGCAGATGCTCGAGGGTGGCGTATTCGTGCTTGCGCTCACTGGCAAAGGACAGGGCGCGATGCAGCGTCTGTTCAAGGTTACGTGAAAGCATGGTCTACGACGCTCCTATACGCGCTGTGTCCGGTTCAACGATTGCGGCCGGACGGTTCACCGCTTGCGGCTGGCCTACCATGAGATGGTGCGTTGCAAGCGCTGTTCCAACATCCTGTCCAAATGTCGGGTTCGGCGGCTGCGCTACTCCTTCTCGATCGTGCATTGGAGAGGATGCTGATTCTGGCGCGCCAGGTCCATCACTTGTGTGACCTTCGTCTCCGCCACCTCATAGGTATAGACGCCGCAGACGCCGACGCCGCGGCGATGGACATGCAGCATGATGCGCGTCGCTTCCTCGCGGGATTTCTGGAAGAAGCGCTCCAGCACATGCACGACGAATTCCATCGGGGTGTAGTCGTCGTTCAGCATCAGGACCTTGTACATCGCGGGCTTTCGGGTCTTCGGCCTGGCCTTGACCACCACGCCGGTGTTCGGCCCCTCGCCGCCGCCGCGCTTGTCGCCATCGCTCAGCCGGATCGGGCGCATCCCAACGGGCGGGGGCAGATCAGAGCTACGCAAGTCGGGGGCATGCAGATCGGCGGCACGTAAATCGGGGGCACGAAAATCGGGGGCACGAAAATCGCTGGGCCGGTTCTGCTTCACGTCGGAGGCATTGGATCTGGAGTCGCTCATTCTCGGGCCGCTCATATCTGGTTGTCGCTCATCTCTATTCTGCGTGACCTTATCACCGATCCTTGCCAAAGCATCGCCTCGGTGTTGCCAAGGCCGGGCGCTGCCAGATGGGCGCCCCCAACCGGACGGCCCCCGCAAGGATGACCTCGGGCGGCGCCGAGCACGCTGCGCAGGCACCAGATTTCGCCACTGGGAAGACAATCATATCGGAAGCCAGGGCCGCGATAAAAGAGCATGTGTGCAAAGACTGCGCCAACCGACGCGGAATCTGCAACGGATCCATGAACGGAAACCCGAAATTCCCGGCAATCGCGCCGTCCGGGATTTCGCCTGCCCCGGCGCGCGGCAGGCGCAAAAAAGGCCCGGGCAGGAGCCCGGGCCTCTCTCAAGCGAAGCCGCACACCAGGGGGAGGGGAAGCGGCGGCTCCGCCGACCGCTGTCCGCCGACCGGCTTCAGGCCGGCTTGGCGAACTTCTCGACAGCGAGGTTCACGCGCGCGGTGATCGGCGCCAGCGCCTGCTCGGTCAGCTTCAGGGAGGCATCGGTCAGCTTGCCGCTCTCCGACATCGCCTTCTCCAGCGCGCCGCGCGCCAGGTTCGACTGGAGGTCGATCGCCTCCTTCAGCGACTTCACGGTGCCGAGGGACTTGAACACGCTCACGGTCTCTTCGAACGAAGCCTGGGCGGTAGCGGCAACCTGCTTGGACAGCTCCTGCACGCCGGTGGCCCAGATCTGGCTGGACTTGGTCAGCGCCTCGATATTGCCCTGGCCGAACGTGACCAGTTCTTCCGCCGTCTTCATCGCCTTCTCCATGCCTTCTTTCAGCTTCGCCTGGGTCTGCTCGATCCCGACGGTTGCCTGCGCCATGCCGTCCTTCAGGCCGGCGACGGTCTGCTCGAAGCCCTTGGCAGCAGCCTCGGTCGTGGTGGATTTGATGGTTTCGACGGCGTCGCCGATCTTCTTCTTGTCGCTCATGTTTAGTCTCCAATTGTAGCAGCTGTTCCGGGCCGTCGGCTGCATCCCAAACTGCGGCAATGCCTAGGCAGGCGCCCGATGGTCATGTGTTTTGCTGCACTGCAACACGTGAATGGGTGTAATGAAATTCCTTCGGAAGGGCAAGGAAATATTTTGTGCACTGCACAATAAATTTATGTGTCGCATCCCCCCTGCCCCGACCGCTGTCCCGCCGCTTGCTGCCCAGGCAATCCGCGACTCCGGCCGCGTAACCAGCGACATCGGTTAACCCATTCTGTTTTTTCCAATTTTTGCCCTTTGGGCTGGACAGCCCGAGGCCCGATCCCGTAAATTCGCCGCCGGGTTCAAGGGGTGGTCGGGCATGGTATCGGATGGGCGGCAGCGTCGCGCGATCAGGCGTTGTGTGATTGTCGGGCTGAGCCTGTGCCTGTTTGCGTTGTCCTGGACGACCCAGGCGCTGGCCCAGATCGGCTCCGCCCGCTACAGCTCCATCGTGGTCGACGCGCAGACCGGCAACGTGATCTCCGCGGTCAACGCCGATGAGCCGCGCCATCCCGCCAGCCTGACCAAGTTGATGACCCTGTACATGCTGTTCGAGGCGCTGCGCGACCGCCGCGTCAGCCTTGGCGAGCTGATGCCGGTATCGGCGCATGCGGCGTCGATGTCGCCGACCAAGCTGGGCCTGACGCCGGGCATGAAGATCACCGTCGAGGAGGCGGTGCTGGGCCTGGTGACCAAATCCGCCAACGACGCCGCCGCCGCGCTCGGGGAGATGATGGGTGGCAGCGAGGAACGCTTCGCCCAGATGATGACCCTGCGCGCCCGCGCGCTCGGCATGAACCACACCATATTCCAGAACGCCTCCGGCCTGCCCGATCCCGACCAGTGGAGCACGTCGCACGACCTGGCGATCCTGGGGCGGCGGCTGATCCTCGATTTCCCCGGCTATTATGGCTATTTCAGCACACCGAGCTTCACGTTCCGCCGGCGCGTCATGTACAACCATGACCGGCTGCTGCAGACCTATCCCGGCGCCGACGGCATGAAGACCGGGTATACCCAGGCCTCCGGCTACAACCTCGTCACCTCGGCCGTGCGCGGCGGGGTCCGGCTGATCGGGGTGGTGATGGGCGCCAGTTCCGGCGGCGAGCGCGACATCCACATGGCGAACCTGCTGGACCAGGGTTTCGAACAGATGGACGTGCCGATGGCCCGCCGCGAGCCGCGTCCGGAGCGCCGGCTGCCGAGCGTGTTTTCCACCGCCAGGGCGGCGACGCCGAGCGCCATCATCACGCCGGTCGCCAGCTACTCCGCGCCGCGCGGACAGCGGCCGCCGGCACCCGCACCGCGCTACGCCGTGCAGGTCGGCTCGTTCAACAGCGAGCGCGCCGCGCGCGATGCCGCCAATGCCGCGCGTCGCGTGGCCGGGGCCGGCGAACCGCGCGTCGAGCCGCTGGCCGGCGGCAAGCACGCCAAGTCGCTGTGGCGGGCGCAGCTGGTCGGGCTGTCGGCCGGCGAGGCCCCGGCGGCCTGCGCTGCGCTGGCCAGGCGCAAGACCGCCTGCATGGTAATCCGCCCGGACAGCAACCAGGTCGCCAGCCGCTAGAATAGCCCTGCCGCGGATGGCGCCGCCGTCTGATTGATGATCGCGCTTGCGTCCTCCCGGCCCCGCGGATTGTGCCGCAATGCATAATTATTGCTGATACCCGCATGATTTCCCGCGCCCGCCGGCATCACGGTGCCGCGGCGCGATTTGCTTGACTCGATATCGCATCGGGCTGAGCATCGGCCGACAACGCTTGCCGCGCCTGCATAAAAAAAGAACGAGGGAGCGCTCATGCAACGAGTCGTCGAACGGCGTGCCGTGCTCGCCGGGCTGGTCGTGTCATGGATCGTGTCAATCGGCGCGCTGACCGCCGGACCCGCATCGGCCCAGACGGCGCGCTACAAGGAAGCGCCGGCGCTCGCCGAGCAGGTCCAGGCCGGCAAGCTGCCGCCGGTGGACAAAAGACTTCCCGAGGATCCGCTGGTGGTGCCCGTCGTGGAACGCGTGGGCGATTACGGCGGCGTCTGGCGCCGCGCCTTCCTCGGCCCGGCGGATGCCAACAACTATGTCCGCGTGGTCTACGATGCGCTGTTCCGCTTCTCGCCCGACGGCAGCAAGATCGAACCGAAGATCGCCGCCGGCGCCGAGCCTTCGGCGGATTACCACAACTGGACGATCCGGCTGCGCAAGGGCTCCCGCTGGTCCGACGGCGCGCCGTTCACCGCCGACGACATCCTGTTCTGGTACAACGACGTGCTGCTGAACAAGGACCTTACCCCCACGCTGCCAGGCTGGATCCGCAACCCCGACGGCTCACCGGCCAAGGTGGAGAAGATCGACGACAACACCGTGCGCTTCAGCTACGCCGCGCCGGCCACGCTGTTCCTGACCGCGGTCGCCAACCAGGACGGCGCCGATCGCACCTATGCGATGTTCCTGCCGGCGCATTACCTGAAGCAGTTCCACCCCGCCTACGCGGCCAAGGCGGACATCGAGCGGATGACCCAGGCTGCCGGCTTCAAGACCTGGACGGAGCTGTTCGCCAACCGCAACGCTCCGCCCGAGAACCCGGAACGCCCGACCATGGCCGCCTGGACGCCGGTGACGCGCGCCAGCGATCCGGTGTTCACGCTGCGCCGCAACCCCTACTACATCGGCGTCGATACCGCCGGAAACCAGCTGCCCTATATCGACGAGGTCCGCTTCACCTATTTCGCCGATGTGCAGGCCCTGAACCTTGCCGCGATCGCTGGCAATTTCGATATGCAGGAGCGGCACATCCAGATGACCAACTATCCCGTGCTGAAGGACCAGGAGAAGACCGGAAAATACCGCGTCATCACCTGGCCGACCTTCGGCGGCGCGGATGCGGTGATCGCGCTAAACCAGACCTACAAGGCGGATCCGGACCTCGGCAAGCTGCTCGCGACCAAGGATTTCCGCGTCGCGCTGTCGCTGGCGATCAATCGCGACGAAATCAAGGAATCGGTCTTCCTCGGCCTCGGCGAGGCGCGCCAGGGCGTGCCGGCGCCGTGGCATCCGTATTTTCCCGGCCCCGAATGGGCGCAGAAATACACCGCGTTCAACCGCGACGAAGCCAATCGCCTGCTGGACGGGATCGGCCTGACCAAGCGCGACAGCCAGGGCTTCCGGCTGATGGCCAACGGCAAGCCGGCCACCATCGAGATCAGCGTGGTTCCCGCCTTCGGCGCCTGGCCCGACGTGGCGCTGCTGGTCGCCAAGGACTGGGAGGCGGTGGGCATCAAGACCGTGGTACAGATCCGCGAGCGGGCGCTGCACTTCAAGATGAACGAGAACAACGAGCTGATCGCCGAGATCTGGAACGAGGACACCAGCGCCTTCCCCTATACCGGCAACGCCAAGGTGGACCCGCGCAACGCCCCGATCCTGACCACCGGCCCGCTGTTCCGCCGCTGGTACGCGACCGGCGGGCGCGACGGCATGGAGCCGCCGCCGGAGATCAAGCGGATCGTCGAGATCGTCGACACCGCGCGCACCGTCGGTCCCGAGGAACAGGCCAAGCTCGCCCGGGAGCTGTACCGGATCTGGGCGGAGAACGTCTACGAGATCGGCACGGTCGGCCTGACGCCGATGGTGCAGGGCGTAGTGGTCGCGGGCACCAAATTCCGCAACGTGCCCCCCACGCTCGGCAATGACTGGCCGTTGCGCAGCCCCGGCAACGCGCGCACCGAGCAGTTCTTCTTCGCCCGATGACGATCCAGCGCATCCGCCCCCCGCCCGGCCTGGCCGGTCCAGGGGCGGGCTCTGACCGGCGGGGACCGGCATGACCCGCTACATCGTCCAACGGCTCCTGCTGCTGCCGCTGCTGATGCTGATCTATTCCTTCATCATCTTCGCCATCATCCAGGCGCCGCCGGGCGACTTCCTGACATCGTATGTTGCCACCCTGACGTCCTCGGGCACGTCGATCAGCGTCGAGAACATGCAGGCGCTGCGGCATGAATACGGCCTCGATCAGCCCTTCGTCGTGCAGTACCTGCTATGGATGCAGAACCTGTTCCACGGCAATTTCGGGCTGTCGCTGGAATACCAGCGGCCGAACGCGGACCTGATCCGCGAGCAGCTCGGCCTCACCATCGCGCTGGCGCTGTTCTCCTTCGTGCTGACCTGGGCGATCGCCGTGCCGGCCGGCATTTATTCGGCGACGCATCAGCGCTCCTTGGTCGATCACGTGCTGACGGTGGTGAATTATGTCGGTGTGGCGACGCCCAATTTCATGCTGGCACTGGTGCTGATGTGGGTCGCCTTCGCCTATTTCGACATCAGCATCACCGGCCTGTTCTCCCCGGAGTTCGCCGATGCGCCCTGGAGCCTGGCGCGGCTGGCCGATCTGCTCAAGCATATCTGGCTGCCGGCCCTGGTGCTCGGCATCGCCGGCACCGCGCGGCTCAGCCGGATCATGCGCGCCAACCTGCTCGACGAGCTGAACAAGCCCTATGTCGTCACCGCGCGCGCCAAGGGCATGAAGGAGTGGCGACTGGTGCTGCGCTACCCGGTGCGGCTGGCGCTCAATCCGCTGGTCAGCACCATCGGCTGGTATCTGCCGGCGCTGTTCTCCGGCAGCCTGATCGTTGCGACCGTGATGAACCTGCCGAATATCGGGCCGCTGCTGCTGCGCGCGCTGATCAACCAGGACATGTACCTCGCCGGCGGCATCCTGCTGATCTACTCGTTCCTGACCATCGTCGGCACGCTGCTGTCCGACGTGCTGCTCGCGCTGATCGATCCGCGCATTCGCATGCAGGGCTAGCGCCATGTCGCAGGACATCCTTGCCGAAACCGTGGATGGCACCGTCGCCGAGGACCGGGTGGCGGTGGCGTCCAACTGGCGGCTGGTGTGGTGGCGGTTCCGCCGGCACCATCTGGCCATGTTCAGCGCCGCACTGCTGATCTTCCTTTACACGATCGTGCTGTTTCCGGATTTCTTCGCCACCCAGAACCCCGAGACCACCGACGCGCGCCAGGCGTTCATTCCGGTGCAGCGGCTGCACCTGTTCGACGGCTTCCGGCTGGATCCCTGGGTTCCCGCCATCGCCGGCAAGCGCAATCCGGTCACGCTGCGCATGGAATGGGTGGCCGATCCGTCGCGCAAGCTGCGCGTGCGTTTCCTGGCGCCGGGCTACAGCTACCGCCTGCTCGGGCTGTTTGAAACGAATCTGCATCTGCTGGCGGCGGAGCCGGGGCAGCGGATCTTCCTGCTCGGATCCGACCGGCTCGGGCGCGACCAGTGGTCGCGGATCATGCATGGCACGCAAACCTCGATGACGGTCGGGCTGGTCGCGGTCGCGCTCAGCGTGGTGATCGGCGTCGTGCTGGGTGGGTTGTCCGGCTATGTCGGCGGCAAGACCGACCAGATCATCCAGCGCCTGATCGAGCTGCTGCAATCGGTGCCGACGATTCCGATCTGGCTGGCGCTCTCCGCCGCGCTGCCGCGCGACTGGACGCCGATCCAGGTGTTCTTCGCCATCACCGTGATCCTTTCGCTGGTCGGCTGGACGACGCTCGGGCGGGAGGTGCGCGGCCGGTTCCTGGCGCTGCGCGAGGAAGATTTCGTGCTCGCCGCCCGGCTCGCCGGATGCAGCCGGATGCGCATCATCCTGCGCCACATGGTGCCGACCTTCCTCAGCCACATCATCGCCACCAGCTCGCTCGCCATTCCCGTGATGATCATCAACGAGACGTCGCTCTCCTTCCTCGGGCTCGGCATCCGCCCGCCCGCGATCAGCTGGGGCGTGCTGCTGCAGGAGGCGCAGAACATCCAGACCCTGGCGCTCGCGCCATGGCTGCTGACGCCCGGGCTGGTGGTCATCGTCGCCGTGCTGGCCTTCAACCTCGTCGGCGACGGGTTGCGCGATGCCGCCGACCCCTACAGCCATTGAAGATGCCATGACCGGGCAAGCGCCGCTGCTGTCGGTGCGCGGATTGCGGGTATCCTTCGCGCTCGACGAGGGACTGGTCCGCGCCGTGGACGGCACCAGCTTCGACGTGATGGCGGGCCAGGTGCTCGGCATCGTCGGCGAGAGCGGCTGCGGCAAGAGCGTGACGATGAAGGCCATCCTGCAACTGATCGACCTGCCCGGCCGCATCACCCAGGGCGAGATCCTGTTCCGCCGCCCCGAAAGGGACCAGGAACCAGGCGGCGGGATCGTCGACCTCGCCCGCCAGCAGCCGCACGGAAAGCTGATGCGCACGATCCGCGGCGCCGAGATCGCGTTGATCCCGCAGGAGCCGATGGCGGCGTTCAGCCCCGTGCACACCGTCGGCGCGCAGATCATCGAGGCAATCCGGCTGCACGGGCATCGCTGGCAGAACGGCGGCCGGCCGGTCAGCCGCGCCGAGGCGCGCGAGATCACCGTCGGATTGTTTCGCGATGTCGGCATCTCCATGCCCGAGCAACGGGTCGACGCCTATTCCTGGCAGCTCTCGGGCGGGCTGCGCCAGCGCGCGATGATCGCCATGGCACTGTCCTGCAAGCCGCGCCTGCTGATCGCCGACGAACCCACCACCGCCATCGACGTGACGACCCAGGCCCAGGTGCTGGCACTGCTGCGGGAGCTGCAGCGGAAATACAACACCGCCATCATCTTCATCACCCACGACCTCGGCGTGATCGCGCAGATGGCCAGCCATGTCGTGGTCATGTATCTCGGCCGCGTCATGGAACAGGGGCCGGTGGACGAGATCTTCCACGCGCCGCAACACCCCTACACCCGCGCGCTGCTGCGCTCGATCCCCAGCCTGTACGGCGAGACACGGACGGCGTTGCCGGTGATCAGCGGCGCGCTGCCGCACCCGTTCAACCGCCCCGCCGGCTGCCCGTTCCATCCGCGCTGCCCCGATGTGATGGCGAAATGCGCCACAGCCGTGCCGCGCCTTGAACCGATCGGGCCCCGGCAGGCGGCGAGCTGCTTCCTGCATCACGATTCAGTGGATGTGGCATGACTGAAACCATTTCCGCCGCGCCGCTGCTGGACGTGCGCGGATTGCAGAAATTCTTTCCGATCAACAAGGGATTCCTGCAGCGCGTGGTCGGCCATGTGAAGGCGGTGGACGGGGTCGATTTCACCATAAACGAGGGCGAGACGCTCGGCCTGGTCGGCGAGAGCGGCTGCGGCAAGACCACGGCATCGCGCTGCATCCTGCGCGCGATAGATCCCACGGGCGGCGAAATCCGCTACCGCACCCGCGCGGGCGCGGTGGTCGACCTCGCCGCCTTGTCGGCGGCGGAGCTGAAGCTGCTGCGGCCCGAGATCCAGATGATCTTCCAGGATCCGTTCGGCTCGCTCAATCCGCGCATGACGCTGCTCGACAATGTCGGCGAGCCGCTGCTGGTCAACGGCGTCGGCAACCGGCGGGAGCGGGCGGACCGGGTGGCCGCGCTGCTGCGCCTGGTCGGCCTGCGGCCGGAATTCATGCACCGCTTCCCGCACGCGTTCAGCGGCGGGCAGCGCCAGCGCATCGGCATCGCCCGGGCGCTGGCGACCAATCCGCGCCTGCTGGTCGCCGACGAGCCGGTCTCGGCGCTGGACGTGTCGGTGCAGGCGCAGGTGCTCAATCTGCTGCTGGAGCTGCAATCCCGGCTCCGGCTGACCTTCCTGTTCGTCGCGCACGACCTGTCGGTGGTGCGCCACATCTCCGACCGCATCGCGGTGATGTATGTCGGACAGCTGGTGGAGCTCGCGACGACCGACGCCATCTTCCGCCGCCCGCGCCACCCGTACACCGCGGCGCTGATGCGCGCCGTGCCGGTCGCGGACCCGCGGGTGCGCACGACGGATGGCATCCTCGGCGGCGAGGTGCCGAGCCCGGCCGCGCCGCCGCCGGGCTGCTACTTCCATCCCCGCTGCCGGCACGCGCAGCCACGCTGCGCCCGGGAGGCGCCGGCCCTGCGCGAGATTACGCCGGGCCATTTCGCGCGCTGCCATTTCGCCGAGCAGTTGCCGGACATCACGCCGGCGGCCTGAGCGCCGGAACCTATGCCAACCGCCGAGAACATGGGCTCAAAGGAAGCAAGGTCGGGCTCTGCCCGAACCCGCCAGGGGCCGAGCCCCTGGACCTCATCCATTCGTAAATAAATGGGTTTCAATAAATGGGTTTCCAACGGGCGACTGCCCTTTGGTGGGTCCGGGCGAAGCCCGGGCTTGCTCTCTTTGGGGGCCGGTATCAGAGCTTCACGACCAGCGCCGCAAGCTGATCGGCACATTTTCCCCAGCCCTCGTGAAACCCCATCTGTTCGTGCGCCTCCCGGTCAGCCACGCTCCAGTGGCGCACCCGGGCGGTGTAGCGCGTCTTGCCGCCCTCGTCGGCGAAGGTCACGATCACCGTCATGAACGGCTTCGGGGACGGTTCCCAGGCTTGCGTATAGGCGTCGGTGAAGACGATGCGCTCGTTCTCGACCACCTCAAGATAGACGCCCCCGCACGGAATTTCGTTGCCCTCCGGCCCACGCATCACCATCCGGCTGGCGCCGCCCGGCCGCACGTCGAGCTGCGCGACCGGCGTGGTGTAGGGCAGCGGCGCGAACCATTGCCGGAGCAGTTCTGCCTCGGTCCAGGCCCTGAACAGCTTCTCACGCGGTGCGTCGATGAGGCGGGTCAGGTACAAGCTCGCGGTCCGAGGCCGCTTTCGGTTCGCTCGTCATCGTCATTGGCTCGATCTCCCCTGCTGCTACGAAATCCCGGCTCGTTGGCCGTCACCCATCTCCGGGGTTCGCATAACTATGCGCGGAGCCGGTAGCACGGTGCAAAAAGCTCCCTGCAGATCGAGGTAAAGACGAAAGCCGGCACCTCGGCATCGTCCTGCCGGCACGGCAGGCGACCGCCGGGGGCCTGCAATGCGTCCGGCCCACTTTACCGGTGCTGTGTTCTGTCTTTTGGTCGCCCGATGTCCGTGCTCACCGATCCGATCTTCCCCCGCGCCCGCGCGCCGTTCTGGCTGCTGGTCGCGATCACCGCATCGGGCACGCTGGCGATGCACATCATGGTGCCTTCCCTGCCGTTCGCCGCCCAGGATCTCAATGTCTCGGCAGGCGCCATCCAGCTCGCCATCACGCTCTATCTGTTCAGCGTCGCGTTCGGGCAGCTGCTGTACGGCCCGGTATCGGACCGGTTCGGACGCCGGCCGGTGCTGTTGGTGGCGCTTGCCGCCTATGTCTTGGCCAGCATCGTTGCCGGGCTGGCGCCCAACCTGCACGTGCTGCTGGCGGCGCGCGTGGTCCAGGCGCTCGGCGGCTGCGGCGGCCTTGTGCTCGGTCGCGCGGTCGTGCGCGACGGCGCCGAGCAGGGCCAGGCGGCGTCACAGATGGCGCTGCTGACCATGACGCAGAGCCTGGCGCCCGGCATCGGGCCGGCGATCGGCGGCTATCTGGGCGCGTGGCTGGGCTGGCGCTCGATCTTCGCAGCCCTCGTCGGGCTTGGCGGCGTCACTCTGGCAGCAACGGTGCTGACCTTGCCGGAGACCGCCGCGTCGCGCGGCGCCGCACCCGGGCGGATGCTGGCGAGCTACGGACGGCTGCTGCGGGCGGCGAATTTCCGCGGTTTCATGCTGGGCGGGGCGTTCACCAGCACCAGCATCTACGCCTATCTGGCCGCTTCGCCGTTCATCTTCACCCGGATGCTGCATCGCCCGGCCGAGGAGGTCGGGCTCTATTACCTGGCGATCATGGCCGGCATTCCGCTGGGCAGCTTCGTCGCCAGCCGGCTGGCGCGGCGCATGCCGCTGGGGCGGCTGCTGCTCGCCACCAACGCGGTTTCCCTTCTCGGCGCCTGCATCCTGTTCGGCATCACCGTCAGCGGCCATCTCAGCGTCGCCGGCGTGCTGGTGCCGCTGGTGCTCTATTCGACCGGCGTGGGGGCCACGAGCCCGATCGCGCTCACCAGCGCCATCGGCACCCAGCCGCAGATGATCGGCGCCGCCTCCGGCCTCTATGGCTTCACGCAAATGATCTTCGGCGCGCTCTGCACGCTGGTCGTGGGCTTCTGGCCGAGCGATCCGGCGCTGACCGCCGCCGCGGTGCTGCTGGGCGCGACCCTGGCCGGCCGCCTCGCCTTCATCGCTGCGGGGCGGCACGCCCCCGCCGCCCGGCACTGAGCGCCCAAATCCGCGCATAGGCCGCGCAAGCGCGGCGGGACGTGTCTACTCCCCGATCAGATGCAGCACGACCTGGCGTTGATGCGGCTGGCGGCGATGCTCGAACAGGAACAGCCCCTGCCAGGTGCCGAGGACCGGATGCCCCTCGGCCACGGGAACGGATAGCTGGGTATCGGTCAGCATCGTGCGCAGATGCGCCGGCATGTCGTCGGGCCCTTCATCGTCGTGGATGTAGCTTCGCGAATCCTCGGGCACGAGGGCCTCGAAGTAGCGGGCGATGTCCTGGCGAACCGCGGGCGAAGCGTTCTCCTGCACCGTCAGGGAGGCGGAAGTGTGCGGGCACCAAAGCGTCAGCAGGCCGGTTTCGATGCCTTGCTCCGCGACCCAGGCCAGGACCGGCCCGGTGATTTCGATCAGGCCCTTGCCGTTCGTTTCAATGCTGAGCCGGTGCTGAGCTTGTTTCACTGGTCCGCTTTCATTGGCCCGCGCGCCCGACCCTCCCCTGTCAGTCCGCGGCAAGCCGCCCGTCGATCGCCAGGTACTCGGCCGAGCGCGTCGCCGTCGCCAGTTCCGGCACGCTCGCCATCGCCGCCCGCGGACCGCCCTTCAGCCCAGCCAGCGCCGCCCGCACGGCGTGCACGGTCGCGGCCAGGATCTCCTGCGGATAGATCGCGAACTTGATGCCGGCGCGCGCCAGGCCGGCATCGTCGGGCATGAAATGCTTGCCCGCCGGGGAGGTGACGGACACTGCCGGCTTGCCGGCGCAGGCTTCCACGGAGGCGCGCATCTGCGCCTCGTTCTCCGGCGAATCCAGAAAGAAGATGTCGGCGCCCTCGGCCACGAACTCCTTCAGCCGGGCCAGCGCCTCATCAAACCCGCGCGAGCGGCAGGCATCGGTGCGCGCCAGCAGCAGCACGCCTTCGTCGCGTGCCGCCTGCACGGCGGCGCGGATGCGCAGGCGGGCCTCGTCGCGCTCCACCACCAGCTTCGCTCCCCCCTTGCCCAGCGGGCGCGGCCAGATCTTGTCCTCGATCAGCACCGCCGCGGCGCCGGCCCGGGCGTATTCGCGCACCGTCCGCTGCACGCTGATCGCGTTGCCGTAGCCGGTATCGCCATCGGCGAGCCACAAAACGTTAGGCGCCGCGTTCACCATGTTCTCCACGGCGTCGCGCATTTCCGGAAAGCTCAGCAGGTCCATGTCCGGCATCGCCAGCCGCATCGCGTGAATGCTGGAGCCCGAGGCAAAGGCGATTTTGAATCCCGCCTCCTGCACCAGCCGCGCGCCCATGCCGTCGCCGCAGCCGGGCACGATCTGCATCTGCGGTTGATCCAGCAAATCCCTCATCGCGGCAGCCTGCGGACGCATCGCGTTCTCCCCTGCGTGTTCGCGGTATGATCGGGCATCGCGGCCGGATCGACAACCTTGGCCCCGGCGCGGAACGACATGGCGACGTGTCGCTACCGGGCGGACAATCCGGGTTCGAGGCAGCCGAAAACGACAAAGCCCCCTGCGACGAGAGGGCATGATAGCGAATTTTGGCAGAAAACAACCAAACCCGGCGCATTTTTGGGAAATATGCGCCGTCCTGCCGACCCTTGCCGGCGCGGCGGCGAATCAGGGGTTTCGCCGCGGGGACGGTCCGGCCTATCTAACGCCTCTGTCGTAGTTGGATCGGACCCCTAATCAATGCCTACAGCCCTCATCACCGGCGTCACCGGCCAGGACGGCGCCTATCTTGCCCAACTCCTGCTGCAGAAGGGCTACCGCGTCGTCGGCATGATGCGCCGCTCCGGTTCCTCGGACGTCATCGGCGAGCGTCTGCGCTGGCTCGGCATCCTGGACCAGGTGGAGCTCGTGGACGGCAACCTGACCGACCTGTCCAGCCTGCTGCGCATCATCCAGTCGGCGGAGCCGGACGAGATCTACAACCTGGCCGCCCAGAGCTTCGTCGCCGCATCCTGGCAGCAGCCCCTGCTGACCGGCACCGTCACCGGCGTCGGCGCGACCAACGTGCTCGAGGCGGTCCGGCTGATGCGCCCGCAGGCCCGGTTCTACCAGGCCTCCTCGTCGGAGATGTTCGGCCTGATCCAGGAGCCGAGGCAGAGCGAGCGCACCCCGTTCTATCCGCGCAGCCCCTATGCCGCCGCCAAGCTCTATGCGCATTGGATGACGGTCAACTACCGCGAAAGCTTCGGCCTGCACGCCAGCTCGGGCATCCTGTTCAACCATGAGAGCCCGCTGCGCGGCATCGAGTTCGTTACCCGCAAGGTCACGGACGGGGTTGCCCGCATCAAGCTCGGCCTCGCCCGGGAGCTGCCGCTCGGCAATCTGGACGCGATGCGCGACTGGGGCCATGCGCGCGATTACGTGCAGGCGATGTGGCTGATGCTGCAGCAGGACAAGCCGGACGACTACGTGGTCGCGACCGGACGCACTACCAGCATCCGCGACCTGTGCCGCATCGCCTTCGGCCATGCCGACCTGAATTACGAGGACCACGTGACCATCAACCCCGCCTTCGTCCGCCCGGCCGAGGTGGACGTGCTGCTCGGCGATCCCACCAAGGCAAAGGAACGCCTGGGCTGGGCCGCGGCGACCAGCCTGGAGGACATGATCGCGGAAATGGTGGAAGCAGATTTGGCACGTCACCGGGCACGCCAGCGGGCCTAGCCCATGCAACCCCGTTCGATCCTGGTCACCGGAGCGAAGGGCTTCGTCGGGCGTCATTTGCTGCCGGTCCTGGCGGAGCGGTTTCCGGCGGCGATCCTGCATCCCGCCGGCTTCGACGTTACCGACGCGGCGGCGGTGGCCGCGGAAATGCAGCGAATCCGGCCAGATGCCTGCGTTCACCTGGCCGCTGTCGCCGCCATCCCGGCGGCCAGGCAGAACCCCCACCGCGCCTGGCAGGTCAATCTGCACGGCACGCTGCACCTGGCCCAGGCGATCCTGGCGCATGTGCCGGACTGCGTGCTGCTGTTCGTTTCCACCTCCGACGCCTATGGCCGGTCGTTCGCCCCCGGAACTCCGCTCGATGAAGCGGCCGTGCTGGCGCCGATGAACACCTATGCCGCCACCAAGGCTGCGGCCGACCTGGCGCTGGGCGCGATGATCGAGGACGGATTGCGCGTTCTCCGCATCCGCCCGTTCAACCATACCGGGCCGGGCCAGTCCGCCGATTTCGTGGTCGCGGCGTTCGCCGCCCAGATCGCCCGTATCGCGGCAGGTCGGCAGGCGCCGGTGCTGCAGGTCGGCGGGCTGGACCCGTTCCGGGACTTCCTGGACGTGCGCGACGTCTGCGCCGCCTATGCGTCCTGCCTGGCGCAGGCCGACACGCTGGCGTCCGGAACTTTGCTCAACATCGCCTCCGGCACGCCGCGGCGCATCGGCGACGTGCTCGCGGCGTTGCTGGCGCTCTCCGGCGTGACGGCCGAGATCGCGACCGATGCCGCCCGGTTGCGCCCGTCGGACATTCCCGTCGCGGTCGGCAATGCCGATGCGGCACGCAAGCTGCTCGGCTGGTCGCCGCTCATTCCGTGGGAACAGACGTTGCGGGACGTGCTGGATGACTGGCGCCGCCGCGTCGACTGACCGCTGAATGGAGTGACTGCAACGCAGGGTCAAAGCCTGCCGTCCGAGCCCACCCGCCATTTCCGGCCCGTGGCAGGCCGGCAAGCGCCGAAGAAGGTTCGATCGATGCCACCGAATGCAGCCAGCCCGAGCCCCTATCCCGTTATCCGCACTGCGCCGTGGTGGCGCTGGTTCGGGGAGAATCCGCTCCTGGCCGGTGCCCTGCTGCTGACGCTGATGTATCTGTACGCCTATCTGGCCTACCCGGCCCTGCCGGGCAACCGGACGGATTATCCGCTCGGATGGTGGGGCTGGTTCGACCAGTCGCAGGTGCTCAAATCGACCCTCGCGCTGGCACGGCGCGATCTTTCCCCCGATCAACACTGGTATCCGCTGGGCTATGCGCTGCTCGGCGCGCCGTTTGCCGGCTGGCTGCGTTTGCGGATGCACCCGTTCTTCTTCGTCGACCTCGCCGCGCTGCTGACCGCCTATGCCGCCTGCGCCGCCTTCATCCGGCGCTGCGGCCTGGGCCCCTGGTGGGCGGCGGCGATTTTCGTGCTGCCCTTCCTCACCGACCGCGTGCTGCTGGCGGAATGGGTGGTGCCCTGGAACACCACGCCGACCGCCGCCCTGCTCTGGCTGCTGCTCGCCGTTACCGCCGCCCATATCGCCGGCAAGCGGCGGCCGATGCTGCTCGGCCTGCTGGCGGTCAGCATTCCGATCATGCGCCCGACCGAGCTTCTGCTGGTGCTGCCCTCGCTTGCCGGTGCGCTGCTGGTGGATCTGCGCCATCGCCGGCTGAGCCTGCGCGATATTGTCCGGTTCGCCATCGGCGCGGGCGTGCCGGCGATGTTGTTCGCCGCGCTGTATCTGCGCATCTACGGCGCCCATCCGAGCGACTATATGCGCCAGTCCGGCCAGATGGGCTTCACCCTGCATGGGTTGGCCTGGAAAGCCTATGTCATCCTGGTCGACCCGCGCGCCTGGATCGGCGGCGGCCAGGGGCTAATCGCGCGCTGCCCTTATCTGATCTTCGGCATCGCCGGGCTGCTGCCGGCGCTGCGGCGGCCGGCGACCGCGGTTCTGGCGGTGACGCTGATGCTGCATTCGGTGTTGTACCTCTCCTATGTCGACCTGATGCCGACCGCCTTCTGGCGCTATCTCAACGTGCATTACTGGACCTGGTCGTTCCCCGGCTTTGCGCTGCTTGGCGTGCTGCTGCTGCGCGACCTACTGACCCCGGCCAGCCGGCGCCTGGCCGGCGCCGCCCTGGCCGTCGTGCTGGTGCTGCTCTGCGTGCGCATCGTCCCGGTCCCGGCCGACGCGGGCGAGCGTGTCGACGCACTGGATTTCCCGGTCGGCAAGCTGACGTTCGACAGCGTGAATTTCGCCGGCTTCCGGCTCACCGACGCTGCCGGCACGCTGGAGAATATCAACCAGATGCGTGCCATCGCCCTGCCGGACAGGACGCGGATCGTTGCCCTCACCCGGCCCTTGCACCCGCCGGTCTCGGTGACGATGCCGGAATTGCACGACACGACGCCGGTGCCACTGCGCATGGCGTATCGGTTTGGGCTGCCGTCGTGGCTATGGGCGCGGGCGGATGAGTTCTATGGGCCCAGGCTGTAGGGCGACAGCCTGTTGTTGGGTCGCAGCAAAGCCGAACCCGTTATCTTCGTAGGGTCACGACTTTCGGCGGCTGGTGGGGAATCCGGCGCCATCCACCAACGGCCCGTTCCCCGGACCGGAGGCATGTCATGAATAACAATTATGTGAATGAGTACATGCGCATTGTACAGTTTACGATTATTTCGAGCGTGGCTGCATTCACGCGGAGGCGCAAGGCAAGTCCGCGTTGAATCCGTGAACGGGCTGATCTAGAACAAACCAAGAAGTTAGGGTTAGGCATGCCCGGCAGTACAAGGATGCAATTTGACTGAGCACAACGCGCGGCCCGATCGGACCGCCGCCACTCCGGCCAGGGGGCATGCACAGCTGGCTCCAGACCGGCCGACCATCTTCATCGAGTGCACGCACACCTTCCATAGCGATCTCAATACCGGCATTCAGCGTGTGGTGCGCAACGTCCTGCGCCATGCCGGGGCTGTGGCGGCGGGATACGGTTTCGATGTGGTTCCGGTCATCTTCGAGCATAACCGGCTGATATGCGCCGATATCGGGCGCGTGCTCGCCGACAAGATCCGGGAAGCGGCGGAACCGACCGAGGACGAGCCGGCGCAGGCGCGGGCAGAGCCGCCGCCACCGCGTCTGGCGGTCCGCGCATCGCGACATGTCTGGCGGCTTGCCCAACGGATCATCTGCGCGGCGCTGCCGTTCGCTCGGGTGCGGCTGTTCGTCCATGCTCCGCCCAACCGGCCCGGCCTGGCCTGGTACCTACGCGATCCCAGGCGCGTCTTTCAGCCGCTCCCGGTCGAATTCCAGCAGGAACCGATCGTCGATGACGGGCTCGACAGATACTCCTCCCTGGCGGGGTGCGTGCTACTGCTGCTCGATTCCTCGTGGACATATCTGATCTGGCCGGCCGCGAACCGGTTCAAGGCGCGCGGGGGCAAGGTTGCCGGGGTCATCTACGACCTGATTCCGCTGACCCACCAGGATACCTCGGTCCCGGAGCTCGTCGCCGCGTTTCGCCGGTGGTTCGATAACCATTTGCGAACCTCGGACGCCTTCATCGCCATTTCGCGCGCCACCGCCGATGACGTGCGTGCCTACATGAACCAGCGCCACGGCAAGACCGCGCAAACTGCCGTGACGTCGATCGGCTACTTCCATCTCGGGTCCGAGCTCGACCTGATCGACGCGGACCGCCCGGTGCGGCCGGATATCCGGGATCTGTTCGCCTCGCCTGACCCGAGCTTCCTGATGGTCGGGTCGATCGAGCCGCGCAAGAACCACGCCTTTGCACTGGATGCGTTCGACCGCTACTGGGCGGCGGGCGGCAGCGGCCGGCTGGTGATTGTCGGCCGCAATGGCTGGAAGACCGAAGCCTTCCTCAAGCGGGCGGCCGAGCACCCCTTGGCCGGCACGAAGCTATTCGTGATCCGCGACATGGACGACGCCGGGCTCGACCATGCCTATCACCATGCCTCGGCGCTGGTGATCGCCTCGGTGATCGAGGGGTTCGGCCTGCCGGTGGTGGAGGCGTTCCAGCGCGGATTGCCAGTGATCTGCAGCGACATCCCGGTATTCCGCGAAATCGCAGAGGGGCGGGCGCGGTTCTTCAGCCTCGCCGATCCGGCCTCATTGACCGCGGCGCTGTTCGACTTCGCGGCGACGCCGGCGGCCGCCGGGCGGGTGGCGCAGCCCTGGCTGACCTGGCGGGAGAGTACCGAACAGCTGTTCGCCGCGCTTGCACAACAATTGCATTTCGGCAAGCGGCCGATCGAGGGACCACACAATGCGGCGGACTTGGAACACACTGGAACGGAAGCTTCTGCTGCGGCTGCGCATTCATCCGATGCCGAAGGGGCCGGCGGCGGGCGGCAACGTCAACCCGTACTCGCTCGAGTATCTTTATCTGGTGCAGCAGGCCAAACGCCTATCGCTGAGCGCGACGCTGGGCCGATTCCGGCCGTCCAGCCTGCTGCTCTGGCCGCTGGTGCTGCCCCTCGCCGCGGTCAAGACCGTTGATCTCTGGCTGACGACGCTGCTGATCCGGTCGATGCTCAACGAGCACGACCTGATGGCGCGCATCGACCGCGCGGAGCCCGAGGACTGAGCATGCGGGCGGCAATCCTCAAGCCCGACCATCTCGGGGACCTGGTGCTGGCCTCGCCGGCGATCCGCGCCATCAGCGCCGCCAGCGCCGAGGCCACGCTGTTCGTCTCGTCCGGATCGCTGGCGCTGGCGCGCCATCTGTTCCCGGAGATCGCCACGATCCGCACGGCCGATTTTCCCTATCTCTCTCGCCGCCCGGTCCCGGATCTGCCGGTCGGCACGCTGGCGCGGGAGCTGGACCCGTTCGATACCGTGTTCATCCTACGCGACGATCCGGTGATGCAGGCGCTGGCACGGGAATGCAAAGGCCGGACGGTGCTGGTCCCAGGCAGCATGCACGAGCACGAGAGCTGGTCCCAGAAGCAGGCGGTCAGCACGGTGATCGGGGATTATTCGCGCCGCGCGCTGTTCTCGCCCCGCCCGATCGCCTGGCCCGGGGAGATCCGCCGGGTAGGGCTCTGCATCGCCGCCGGGTTCCCCACCAACCGCTGGTCGCACAGCCAGTGGTTCGAGCTGGCCTTGCGGCTGGCCGAAGCGGGCATGGCTCTCAGCCTGATCGGCGGACCGATGGAAGTGGCGGATCTGCGGCTGCTGTCGCGCCTGCTGGCCCCGCTCCCGCACGAGACGATCCGCGGCGGCAGCGACCTCGCCGCCTTCTTGGCGGAGATAGACCGGCTGGACCTGGTGGTGGCGGTGGATGGCGGCACGGCGCATCTATGCTCCCTGCGCCGGCCGGTCTGCTCGGTGTTCGGATCCAGCCCCTGGCGGCGCTATGCGCCGTTCGGCGCGGAGAACGTCGTCATCACCCGCGACCTGGTCTGCTCGCCCTGCCTGCAGTTCAGCGTCGATGAGATCAATGGCTGCCTGACCCGCGAATGCCTGGCGGCACTCGGGCCGCGGGCAGTCGCGCAGGTGGTGGTGTCGGCGGGAAATGCGCGACCACGCGGCCTCCGGGTCGAGCGGGGGACCAGCCACCACCGGATGGCCTGACGACGCGCCCGATCGGCCGTGTCGGTCAGCCCGGCCGGGCCGGCGTGGCGGCGATCGGCCGTGCGGGGCCGGCGGGCTCCGGGATGGCGTCGATGGCATGCAGGACGGCATCGGCCGTCGCCGCCCACGGCACCGGCACGAAGGACCGGGCGATCTCTTCCTGCCAGGCGGCGAGGCCCTCGCGATCCTCGATCGTGGCACGGATGACCGCGTAGGCGTCGGAGACGCAATCGGGGTCGAAATAATGCGCCAGGCTGCCCCCGGCCTCCGGAATCGAGGTGTTGCGCGCGGCGATGCATGGCTTGCCGAGCGCCAGGCTCTCGGTCACCGGCAGGCCCCAGCCCTCGTACAATGAGGGAAACAGCGTGAACAGGCATCCGCGATACAGGTCGGCAAGCTCGGCGTCGGTGACGTCCTGGATGATGCGGATCTTGCGGTTCAGGAAATCGGTATTGTCGAGCTGCTTCATCAGGTCTTCGACCAGCCAGCCGATGCGCCCGGCGAACACCAGCGTCGGGACCTCGGCGGCCGGCATGTCATCGAGCATGCGGCGCCAGACGCGGAACAGCAGGGCATGGTTCTTGCGCGCCTCGATGGTTGAGACGAACAGCGCATAGCTGCCGGCGGGCGGCAGCCGGGCACTGCCGGACGCCTTAGATTGGGGCGCCTCGGATTGGGACGCCTCGGGCCGCAGCTGGGAGGCAAAGCCGGTGCCCATCGGGACCACCTGGATGGCGGAGCGCAGCGCGATGCGGTTTTCCGTGGCGAAGCGCTCGACGTCGGCGGCGGTGGCGCGCGAAATCGTCAGGATCACGTCCGCCACCGGCAGCACCGAGGCGATCCAGGCACCGAAGATCCGCACCAGGCCGCGATCGCTCCATTCCGGGCGACGGGCCGGGATGATATCGAAGACCAGGAAGGCGAAGCGCAGGCCGAACCGGCGCTGCATGTCCCGCACCAGGCCGGCATAGTCGGGATAGGGCCAGGGCGCGCCGAGGGAAACCAGACAATCCCCCGGCCTGACCGAGGATGCGAAGCTGCCCTGCAGCGGCGACCCCGCCGTTCCCGCGGCTGCCACCGGCCGGCGGCGGAACAGGGAAATGGCGCTGTCTCCGGCGGCACGCGCCAGGAACAGCAGCAGCTCGGCGCCGGCCTTCACGGCGCCGAACTGCAGGCGCAGCGCCAGCAGCAATCGCTGGCGGAATTCCGGCGGCAGGCGGCGGATCAGGCGGCGGGCCAGCCAGCGTTGGCGCGATTCGGCCGGCAGCCCCCCGCCCGATCCGTCTCCTTCTGCCGCTTCGCTGCCGAGGCGCGGCCGCGAGGCGCCGCGCCCGGCGCCATCCGTCCCGGCCAGCTGGTCGAACAGCGCCGCCACGGCGGCCCAGGGCACGGGGGTCAGCGAGTTGCGGAGCTGGTCATGGCGGACGAAGCGGATGCGCCCGCTGTCGCCATGCGCCTCGTGCAACGCCCGGCAGGTCTCGAAGGCCACGCGCTGGATCCCGCTCGGCCGCGGGCTCACGGCGGCGTATTCGAACAGGTCTTCGACGTCCATCCAGAGTGTGCTTGGCAACGCGGGTGCTTTCGGCGGGTGGTGAACTCGGCATCTGACCGGCACAAGGTTCAGCGATTTCAACAGGTTGCGCTGAGGTCGGATGGCGAGCCGGGACGGAATTGGCGGTGCCCGAATGAAAATCCTCGGCGCTGAACAGTGGCGGGCATTTTACACGATCTGCGCAGTGCCGTGGAAAAGCTGAATGAAACCGGCCGGTTCCCGATGGCGGCATGGGCGGATGGTTGCCGCCCGGGGATCGATAGCCGGAACACAAGCCATGCAGAATGGGATCCTTACGTGTGCAATATTAACAGATTAGTTATTCAACACTGGACTGCCAAGCGCGGTGCATGCCCCCTGGCGGCGCTCCCGTTGCGTCGCGGCACGCGGTTGGGCAAGGTCGTGCACCCTTCGGATGGAGCCGGCCGATGAACCCGATCATGCGCGTATTCGTCATCGGCCAGTCGCCGCGCCCGGAGATGGAGGCGGAAATCGCTTCCGCCGCGCCGGGCGTCACGCTGCGCCTGGAAGGCGCACTGGACGGCATGACGCGCGAGCAGATCGCGACCGAGGCCGCGCCGCGCGACGATGCCGACACGCTGTTCACCGTGCTGCCCTCGGGCGAGACGACAACGATCTCCAAGGCGGTCGTCACCGCCAGGCTGGCAGGCCGGCTCGCCGAAGGCGGCCCAGCGCTGCTGTGCTGCACCGGCGCCTTCAAGGGACTGCCGCAGCGCGCCGATATCGTGCAGCCCTCGGAGGTGCTGAACGGGCTGGCCGGCTCGCTGCTGCCGTCCGGCACGCTCGGCCTGTTCGTGCCGCTGGCCGAGCAGGTGCAGACCCTGGGCGAGATGCGGACGCGGCCCGGTCTGAGCACCATCGCCCTGCCGCTGCGCCCGCTATCGGACGCGGCGACCATCGACGCGGCGGCACGGCGCATGGCCGAGGCGAAGCCCGACCTCGTGATCATGGACTGCATGTCCTACACGCGCGCCGACAAGGCGCGCCTGACCGCGATCCTGGACTGCCCGGTGCTGCTTTCCATCACCGTCGCGGCGCGCGCCGCGGCCTCCCTGCTACCGGAATAGCCATCCGCTTTCCCGCGGGTCAGGCGGCCAGTCGCGTCTCGGGGGCGGCGAACAGGAATTCCAAATCGTCGATCTCGATGCCGGCCAGATCGCCCTCCTCGCTCAGCGCGATATTGGCGAGATGCGCCTTGCGCTGCTGCAGCTCGACGATCCGGTCCTCGACGGTATCGGCGGCGATCAGCTTGTAGACGAAGACGGATTTGGTCTGGCCGATGCGGTGCGCCCGGTCCGATGCCTGGTCTTCCGCCGCAGGGTTCCACCACGGGTCGTAGTGGATCACGGTATCGGCGGAGGTGAGGTTCAGCCCGCGCCCGCCAGCTTTCAGGCTGATCAGGAACAGCGGCACCTCGCCGTTCTCGAAGGCGCGCACGGGTTCGGCGCGGTCGCGCGTGTCGCCGCGCAGCTCGACGAAATTGATCCCGGAAGCGGCCAGGCGCGGCTTGATCAGCTCCAGCATCGAGGTGAACTGGGAGAACAGCAGGATGCGGCGGCCTTCCGGGATCATCTCCTCGATCATCTCCAGCAGGTCGTCGAGCTTGCTCGACGTGTCCACCAGCCGGGCGGAGGGCAGCTTGACCAGCCTCGGGTCGCAGCAGACCTGGCGCAGCTTGAGCAGCGCGTCGAGCACGACGATGCGGCCCTGCGCGGCGCTGAGCCCGGCGATCTGTTCGCGCACCTTGTCGTACAGCGTGCCGCGGATGGTTTCATACAGCTCGCGCTGTTCGGGGGCGAGGTCGATGCGGCGCAGGATCGTGTGCTTCGGCGGCAGGTCGGTGGCCACCTCGGCCTTCGTGCGGCGCAGCAGGAACGGCTTGATGCGGCGGACCAGCTGCACCCGGCGGACCGCGTCGTTGTTTTTCTCGATCGGGGTGCGGAAGCGCTTGGCGAAGCCCTTGCGGTCGCCGAGCAGGCCCGGCATCAGGAAGGCGAACTCGGACCAGAGCTCCTGCAGATTGTTCTCGATCGGGGTGCCGGACAGGCACAGCCGGTATCTCGTGTCGAGCTGGCAGACGGCCTTGGTGGCCTTGGAATCCGGGCTCTTGATGACCTGCGCCTCGTCCAGCACCACGATGTGCCAGGCAAGCGGCTTCATCGCCTCGATGTCGCGGGCCAGCACGGTGTAGGTGGTGATCACGACATGCACGCCGTCGAGCTCGGCGCGCCGCGCGTGGCGCTCCAGGCCATGCAGCACGGCCACGCGCAGATGCGGGGCGAACTTGCCGAGTTCCGCGGTCCAGTTGGCGACCAGGCTGGTGGGCACCACGATCAGCGCCGGGCGGTCGAGCCGGCCCTCCGCCTGTTCGATGGCGATATGGGCGATGGTCTGGGCGGTCTTGCCGAGGCCCATGTCGTCGGCGAGGAAGCCGCCGAGGCCGTGCGCGCGCAGATGCTGCATCCAGTCGACGCCGTGCTGCTGGTAGGGGCGCAGCGTGGCCTTGAAGCTGTCGGGGATGGTGGCGCGGGGGATTTCCGCCTCGCCACGGAAGCGCTGGGCATAGGCCTCGATGGCGGCGGCGTTCTCCCATCGCGTGGTGAGCAGGTCCTCGAGGTCGAGCACGCTGGCGGCCTCGGCTTCCGCCAAGGTCAGACCGCCATCGGCGGTGCGGCGGGCCGCCTCGATCAGGTCGGCCATGACCGTGAGCAGGCGGCGCATGCGCTCCGCCGGCAGCTTCAGGATGCGGCCGTCATCGAGGCTGGTGATCAGCTCGCCATCGACGATCTGCGCCGCGTCGATGCCGCCGCGGTCGAGCAGGCGCGACAGGATGGGCAGCAGCGGGATGCGCGCGCCGTCGATCTCGATGCCGAAATCGAGCGAGAACCGGCCGGTCTCGGCATCCGCCACGCGCACGTCGTAATCGCCGACGGACTGGACCAGGCGGGGGCCGAATTCGCGGTCGATCTCGTTGCGCCAGCCCAGCGCCTGCAGCGCCGGAACGCGCTCGGTCACGAAAACCTGCCAACGCTCGGCGGCGTCGCGGCCGCGATAGACGAAGACCATGCGGCCCTTGGCGGTGCGGCCCTCGGCGAGCCGCATCTGGCTGAAGCCGTCCTGCTTCAGCGCGTCCAGCGCCGCCGCCTCGGCGGCGCGGTCGCGGCGCACGAAGCTCTGGTGATCGGCGGAATCGCCCGGACGGTTCACGCGCACGAACTGGCGTTCGTCATCGGCGGGGGTGAGCGCGCCGTCATAATCGAAATCGACCGTCAGCGCGTCGATGCGCTGCAGGCGGCCGAACTCGTCCGGGCAGTCGATCTTGCGCAGGCGCAGCACCGGCGTCAGCGGACGCTCCAGGATCACCGGCTCGACGGAAGCGACGCCGACCGGTTCGGCGCGGCGGGCGGCGGGTTGGGGCGGGGCCGGCCGGTTCGCGGTGAAGCGGGCCGGCGGTGGACGCTGGACACTCGGGATCTGTGGCCTGGGTTCGTGGCTGCTCCGCAGCCCGGGATTTTGGCTGCTCCGCAGCCCGGGTTCTTGGCTGCTCCGCAGCCTCGGGTCATGCCGTAACGGACGCTGCGTTTCGGCGGGGGCCGGTTCCTGCACCGGCGCGCGGCGCAGCCGGACGCGGCCGACCGCACCGGTGGCGCCGTCGACATACCAGGGGCCGGTGTCGCCCAGAATGATCGCCGATTTCGGCGGCAGGTTCGGCGGCACATTGGCCTGGAAGGCGCGTTCCTCGCCATGCACGAGGGTCTTCCCGGTCGCGTGCCAGCGCGCCCTGCCCAGCCGTGCGAGCAGGCCGAGCACGGACGGCACCGCGCCGGGCGCGACCGGGGTGCGGCTGGTATCGCCGCCGCCGAGCAGCCGGGCCATGATGCGGGTGGTCTCGGTGCTCGCGCGGTCGGCGAGGATGCGGCCGGGGGTGGTGGGCTCCAGCGCGCCGCTGCGCTCGCCGATCAGCACGGTGGAGACGAAGCAAGCATGCGGCGGCTCCCCAGGGGAGAGCTCGAACACCAGGCGCTGGCGCTCCGCGGCCGCCGGGGCGGCCAGGGTGTCGAGGAAGCTCTTCTGCACCGGCTTGCGCAAGGCCGGGAACCGGTCGAGGGCGGCGAGCGCCCCGGCCGCCATATGCGCGCAGGCGGAGTGGCCGCAGCTGCATTTGTTCAGGAACACCACCCGGTGCCCGAGCGAGGACGGGGTGATGCTGGCGGTGTGGCGCAGGCCGAGATGCTCGACCACGACGGAGATCGAGGCGTCCTCGAGCGTGACCTCCACCGCGCCGAGCAGCGCCAGGGACCGCCCCCGGGTGAGCACGCGCGCGTCGAAAATGCGGCCGAGGTCTTCGGATGAGTAGGGCGTCAGCACCGGAGCAGGGGGACCTTCGTGGTTTGAACGGCTGCTTCCGATAACGGCCAGCGCCCGAGGGAATGACGGAACGCCGCGACGGAACGGAATCGCGACTGGGACGGGGAAGGTGGGACAGGGAAGACTGGGACAAGGATAGCAAAGCGGACAAGGTTAACAGAAGCATAAGGGATGGAGTCTGGGGCAGCGTCCGGATCGGGATCACCCGCCCCGTGCAGGCCGCTCCCAGGCGAAAGTCAGTTCGTGGCGGTTGTGGAACAGGTGCATCAGGCGGCTGCCGGGAATGGCGGCCAGGGTTTCGGCGGTGGCGTGGTCGGTGGGTCCCTGGAACTTGATGGTGCAGACGATGTGCCCGGGCGCGTCGGCGGCGATCCAGCGCTGGATCAGCGCCAGCAGGCGGTCCGGGTAGGCGATGACGTCGCTGAACAGCCAGTCGACTTTCTCCGGCGCCAGCGCGAAGGCGCTTTCCTGCCTGGTGGCGACGTTCGGGCGGGCCGCCACGTCCGGGTCCATCGGCGCCTTGTCGATGGCGGTCACGTCGGCGCCGAGCTCGGCCAGCGCCCAGGTCCAGCCGCCCGGGGAGGCGCCGAGGTCGAGGCAGGTTTCGCCGGGCCTGGGATACCAGCCGAGCCGGGTGCAGGCTTCCCACAGCTTCAGATAGGCGCGGCTGGGCGGGCCGATGCGGTCCTCGACGAAATGGCATTCGCCATTGACGAAGGGGCTGGTCTTGCCGGGGCTGGCGAGCAGCCGGTCGGGTGCGAGCAGCGTCCAGGCGCCAAGATGCGCGGTGGGCGCCGGCTCGGGGAAGACCAGCGGGCGTGCCTTCACCGGCGGCAGCCGTTCGGTGATCAGCGCGGCGCGGCGGAAATTCGCCACCTGATAGCCGGCCCAGTTGCGCTGGATGGCGCGCAGCGCGTCGGCGGCGTCCTTGACCGAGGCGATGGGGATTTCCCGCGGCTCGGTCCAGATATCGAGCGCCCAGGCGGCATCGATCGGCGGGTCCGGCGACAGCGCCAGCCGACCGTGCCAGGCATCGACGGTCACGCCGCGGCGTTCCAGCTCTTCGGCCAGCACGGGCTCGAAGCCCTCGGCGGCGAGGTAGGCGGCCCGAATCGTCACCTGGCAGGAGCAATATCGCTTGAGGTTGCTTCAGCCGAGCGATGGAATGGCTCGCTAAAACAAAGACCTGGAGCATGATCGCCGCGTCTGTCAGCGGCGATCATGCTCCGGGAGCCCGGAAAGCCGATAGCCCGAGCAATGCCCAGCCGATCATCAACAGGCTGCCGCCGGTGGGGGCGAGCATGGGCAGCCGGACATCGAGCAGCACCAGGGCGTAGATGGCGCCGCAGAAGCCGAGCAGGCCGAGCAGGAACGCGGCGCCGGCCCACTCGGCCAGCGCCCCGCCGCCGGTCCGCACCCAGATGCCGGCGCCGACCAGCGCCAGCGCATGCCAGAGCTGCATCTCCACCCCGCTGTGCAGCATCGCGCGCGCGGCCGGCTCCAGCGGCGCATGGGCCGCGAACGCGGCCATCGCGACGCCGAGCAGGCCGGCGGCCGCGCCGGCGGCGATCCAGATCCGGAACAGATGTTGACGCATGGCCGGAAACTACCATCCTCCCACCTGTTCCGCCATGCGCGCGCCGTCTATACAATCGGGCTCATGCCCCGTGGCGACCTGTTTCCCGAAATCGGACCGTTCGAGACCGGCTATCTGCCGCTCTCGGCCGGGCATGTCATGTACTGGGAGCAGGTGGGCAATCCGCGCGGCCGGCCGGTGCTGTTCCTGCATGGCGGGCCGGGCGCGGGCGCCGGCATCGTGCATCGCCGCTTCTTCGATCCCGCCCATTGGCGGGTGATCATCTTCGACCAGCGCGGCGCCGGCCGCTCCCGCCCGCTGGGCAGCCTGGCGCAGAACACCACGCCGGACCTGGTGGACGACATCGAGATCCTGCGCCGGCATCTGAACATCGATGCCTGGCTGCTGTTCGGCGGCTCCTGGGGATCGACGCTGGCGCTGGCCTATGCGCAGGCGCATCCCGACCGGGTGCGCGGCGCGGTGCTGCGCGGCGTGTTCCTGGGCCGCGACACCGAGGTGGACTGGTTCCTGTACGGCCTCGCGGCGGTCTACCCGGACGTGCATGCGGCCTTTGCCGGCTACGTCCCGGAGGCGGAGCGCGGCGATCTGCTGGACGCCTATCTGCGCCGCCTCACCGATCCCAATCCGGCCGTGCACATGCCGGCGGCGCGCGCCTGGTCGATCTACGAGGGATCCTGCAGCACGCTGCTGCCGAGCCCGGACACGGTCGCCTCCTTCGCGCAGGACCGCACCGCGCTGGGGCTGGCGCGGATCGAGGCGCATTATTTCGCCCATCGGCTGTTCCTGCCGCCCGACGGCCTGCTCGGCCATATGGACCGCATCGCGCATATCCCCGCGGAGATCGTGCAGGGGCGCTACGACATGGTCTGTCCGGCACGCTCGGCGTTCGACCTGGCCGCCGCCTGGCCGAGCGCGCGGCTGACCGTGGTGCCCGATGCCGGACATTCCGCGCTGGAGCCGGGTGTGCGCCGGGCGCTGGTCGCCGCGGTGGAACGGTTCCGCCAGGGACGGTGAGAACCGGACCGCCAGGAACAACGTCACCAGAAACGGGGCCACCAGAAACGGGGTCGCGGAGGCTGCGAACAGGAGGGAATGGATGAAAGTCGGCGTGATCGGCCTCGGCTCGATGGGCATGGGGGCGGCCCTGAACCTGCTCAAATCCCAGCACCAGGTGACCGGCTGCGAGCTGCGCGAGGCGGCGCGCGCCGAGCTGGTGGCGGGCGGCGGGGCAGCGGTGGCCAGCGCCGCAGAGCTGCCGGGCGATCTGGAGGCGCTGATCGTCTTCGTGGTGAACGCCGCGCAGGCCGAGGATGTGCTGTTCGGCCCCGCCGGCTGCGCCTCCCGGCTGCCCCGGGGTGCGGTCGTGCTGCTGTGCACCACCGTCGCGCCGGAGGCGGCGCGCAAGCTGGCGGAAAAGCTCGAGGCCGCCGGGCTGCTGATGCTGGATGCCCCGGTCTCCGGCGGCGCCGCCGGCGCGCGGGCGGGCACGATGACGGTGATGGCGTCGGGGCCGGAAGCCGCCTTCGCCAGGGCGCAGCCGGTGCTGGATGCGATCGGCGACAGGATCTGGCGCCTGGGCGATGCCGCCGGCATCGGCAGCACCGTGAAGATGGTCAACCAGCTGCTCGCCGGCGTGCACATCGCCACCGCGGCCGAGGCGCTGGCATTGGGCATCCGCGCCGGCGCCGATCCGCGCACGCTGTTCGAGGTGATCTCCAGCTCCGCCGGCAGTTCCTGGATGTGGCAGAACCGGGTGCCGCATATCCTGGACGGCGACGATACGCCGTCCTCGGCGGTCAATATCTTCGTCAAGGATCTCGGCATCGTGCTGGACCAGGCGCGCAACCTGACCTTTCCGCTGCCGATGGCCTCCGCCGCGCATCAGCTTTTCCTGGCCGCCGCCGCGGCCGGCCACGGGGCCAAGGACGACGCCTTCGTCATCCGGGTCTGGCAGGCACTTGCGGGCATCGAGCTTCCCCCCGGGAAAAACACCGGAAAGAACCAAGGAGACCTGGGATGCTGACGCTGACCCTGCACGAGGATGGCGGGCTGCACATCGCCGCAGTGCCGATCCGCAACCTGGTCATCGCCGGCTGGACCGGGCGGGACGCCGCCAAGGTGCAGGCGCATATCGACGAGCTCGCCGCCCTCGGCGTGCAGCCGCCGGCGCACGTGCCGGTATTCTATCGCGTCGCCGCGGCGCGGCTGACCACGGCGCCCGCCATCGAGGTGACCGGCGGCGAGAGCAGCGGCGAGGTGGAATTCGTCCTGTTCAACCATGGCGACCGGCTCTGGGTGACGGTCGGTTCCGACCACACCGACCGGGCGGTGGAGACCTACGGCATCACCGTGTCCAAGCAGATGTGCGACAAGCCGATCGGCCAGGAGGCCTGGCCGCTGCTGGATGTCGCCGGGCACTGGGACCGGCTGGTGCTGCGCGCCTATGCCGACGGCGTGCTGTACCAGGAAGGCAGTGTCGCGGAGATGCGCCCGCCGGGCGACCTGATCGATGCCTATGGGGGCCTGCCGCCGGGCACGGCGATGTTCGGCGGCACGATGCCGGTGATCGGCGGGTTGCGCCCGGCGGCGCGGTTCGAGATGGAGCTGGAAGACCCCATCCTCGGGCGGCGGCTGCGCCACGGCTACGACGTTTCCGTTCTGCCCCAGGCATGAATAGGCGTTGGCATGAGCGGGCGCTGGCATGAGTGGGGCCGGCGTCCCGCCGGCTGACTGGCAGCGATGACGGGGTCGCTGCAGGGCAGGATCTTCACCGGCGCGGGCTGGATCGTCGGCTGGCGCATGGTCACGCGCGGCCTGGGGCTGATCAGCACGCTGGTGCTGGCGCGGCTGCTGCTGCCGGCGGATTTCGGCCTGGTCGCGCTGGCCACCGGCTTCACCCAGGCGATCGAGGCGATGTCCTATCTCGGGGTCGAGGACGCGCTTGTGCGCGCGCACCGCCCGGATCGCCGCCTGTACGACACCGGGTTCACGCTCAACCTGCTGCGCGGGCTGATCATGGCGGCGCTGCTGGCGGCCCTGGCCGTGCCCGCGTCGGAATGGTTCGCGGAGCCGCGGCTGACGCCGGTGCTGTGCGCCCTGGCCGTCGGTGCCGCGATCGACGGGCTCGGCAATATCGGCCTGGTGGAATTCCGCCGTGACTTCGCGTTCCAGCGCGAATTCGTCTCGATGATCCTGCCGCGGCTGTTCAGCATCGCGCTAATGATCGCCGTCGCATGGGTCTGGCACAGCTACTGGGCGCTGGTGGCGGGCATCCTGGCGATGCGGCTGTCCCGGGTGGCGCTGAGCTACCGCATGCACCCCTATCGTCCGCGGCTGACGCTGGCGGCCTGGCGCGGGCTGGTCGGCTATTCGCTATGGAGCTGGGTGGTGGCGCTGGCGGTGATGGTGCGCGAGCGCAGCACCGCCCTGCTGATCGGGCGGATGCTCGGCACCGGGCAGGTGGGCGTTTATTCGATCGGCGCCGACCTCGCCGCGCTGCCGACCTCCGAACTGGTCGAGCCGCTGTCGCGGGCGGCCTTCTCCGGTTTTTCCACTGCGCGCAACGAGGGGGCACCGGCCGGTGCGATCTATCTGCGCGTGGTCGCCGCCACAGCCCTGCTGACATTGCCGGCAGGGGTCGGTACCTCGCTGATCGCCGATCCGCTGGTGCGCCTTGCCTTCGGCCCGAACTGGGTGGCGGCGATCCCGCTGGTGCAGGTGCTGGCAATCACCGGCGCGGCGACGGTGTTCGGCTATCTCGGCTGGACGCTGTTCAGCGCGCATGCCCTGCTGCGCACGGTGCTGGCGGTGACGGTCGCGGCCGCGGCGACGCGCGTGCTGCTGCTGCTCGTCCTGCTGCCCCGGGTCGGCGTGCTCGGCGCGGCGGTGGCGGTAGCCGCGTCGGTCTTTGTCGAGGACGCGTTGTATATCGGCCTGACCTTCCGCCGCTTCGGCGTGCGCGCGATAGAGCTGCTGGCGGCCGTGTGGCGCGGGCTGCTGGCGGTCGCCTGCATGGCGGGCGCGCTGGTGCAGGCCGGGCTGGGCTGGACGGCGGCAGCCGGCGGAGCCGTATCAGGAAGTCCGGCGGCGCTGGCGATGCAGCTCGCCGGCGCGGTCGCGCTCGGCGGCGGCGTCTATGCCGGGGTGCTGCTGTTGGCCTGGCTCGCCAGCGGGCGGCCGCCGGGCGCCGAAGCGGACGCGATCGCGATGCTGGCGCGGCTCCGCCGTCGGACTACCTAAGCCGTCGGACTACCTGATTTCCTTCAGCCGGCGTTCGGCCATCGGGCGCCACGGCGCGTCCTTGGGGGCGGCTTCCAGCGCGCCGCGGAACAGCCCGGCCGCCTCCTCCGTCACCTGTCCCGCCGCCTCGCTCAGCGCCTCCGCGGTCTCGGCGGCCAGCGTGGGGTCGTATTTCGCCTGCAGCGCCGACCGCCAGGCCGCGGCGGCAGCCGCCATGTCGCCGCGGGAGGCCTCGGCATTGCCGAGCAGGATATAGCCCTGCCGCGTCTGGTCGCTGCGCGGGTCCATGACCGCCAGCCGGGCGCGCAGCTGGCGGATCATCGCGTCCTCCTGCGCGGCGCGGGCGGCCTCGGCGGCAACGACCTCCGTATGCGGCGCGGCCGGCATGCCCGGCACGCCGTTGATGAGATAGAGCCCGAACGCCAGCGCCGGCACCAGCGTCAGCGCGGCGATCAGCGGAAAGCGCCGGGCGCGCATTGTCGGCGCGTCCTCGGCGTCGGCAGCCGCCAGCAGCCGGCGCTGCACTTCCAGCCTGGCGCTGGCATGTTCGGTATCGCCGATGCGGCCTTCAGCCAGTTCGCGGTCCAGCTCGGCGAGCTGGGCGCGATGCAACGCCAGCGCGGCATCGCGCCGACCGCGCGCCGCGGAGGCGCGCAGCAGCGACAGGATCAGCGGCGCCAGCGCCGCCAGCGACAAGGCCAGAAGGGCAAGCCAGATCATGTGCCGCTCAATTTGGCCAGTTTCTGCCGCTCGGCGTCCGTCAGCGGCGCCGGCGGGGCGGGCGCGCGGCGGCGCCCGAGGAGGACCGCGCCGGCACCGATGCCGACGGCCAGCAGCGGGGCGCCCCAGAGCAGCAGCGTCAGCGCGGAAAATGGCGGGCGCAGGCGGATGAAATTGCCGTAGCGCGCCACCATCCAGTCCATGATCTGCTGGTCGCTCTGCCCGGCGCTGACGCGCTCGCGGATGATGCGGCGGAAATCGCGCGCCAGATCGGCCTCCAACTCCTCGACGCTCTCGTTCTGGCAGACCATGCAGCGCAGCTGATGGCCGATATTTTCCGCCCGCGCCTCGGCCGCGGGGTCCGCCAGCATCTCCGAGGGATTGCTGACAGCGAACGCCGGCGTGGCCAGCAGCGCGAATAGAACGGCGAGGCGCGCGATCATGCCAGGTTCTTCAGCATCGGCGCGAGTTCCTGGCGCACGATTTCCGCCGTCAACTCCCCCGCCCAGCGCCAGCGCACGATGCCGGCGGTGTCGATCAGGTAGGTCTCCGGCACGCCGTACAGGCCGAAATCGATCGCCACCGAGCCCGGCGCATCCTGGCCGACGCGGAGATAGGGATTGCCGTTCTGGCGCAGGAACGCCTCGGTCGCTGCCGGCTTGTCCTTGTAGGCGATGCCGAACACCGGCTGCCCGGCCTGCTTCAGCGCCATCAGCACCGCCGCCTCCGCCACACAGGGCACGCACCAGGAAGCGAAGAAGTTCAGCAGCACCGGCCGCCCGAGCGACCGGAGCTCGGACGAGGCGAAGCCGGGGGCGTCTCCCAGGCCGGGCAGGGTGAAGTCCGGCATCTTCTTGCCAACCAGCGCGCTCGGTACGCCGCGCGGGTCGAACTTGCCGGCGCGCATGCGGTCCAGCATGGCATAGAGCCCGACGCCGGCGACGCCGGCCACGCCCAGCGGCAGCAGCAGAACCAGCCGGCGATTGAGCGCTGTCATTCTGCGGCGACCGGCACCGGCCGCCGCGCCGGCGCGCCGACCCGCAGCCGGCGGTCGACAAGGGACAGAAAGCCGCCGAACGCCATGGTGAGGGCGCCGATCCAGATCCAGGGCGCGAGGAAGTTGTAGTGCAGCCGCAGCACCGCCGTGCCGTCATGCTCCTCGCCCAGCACCGCATAGAGGTCGGCGAGCGGGCGGCTGCGGATGGCGGTGTTGGTCACGGTCATGGTCTGGGTGGTGAAGGCGTTGCGCGACGGGTGGAACAGGGCGATTTCCTCGCCGTTGCGGGTCACGCGGATGTCGGCGACGCGGGAATTGAAGTTGGGGCCCTTCTCGTCGTGCAGCCCGAGCAGGGTCCATTCATAGCCGGCAAGCTCGATGGTCTGGCCCGGCTTGACCGCGACGATGGTGGTTTGCGCCAGCGACATGCCGGCAATCCCGGCGATGGTCAGTCCCATGCCGGCATGCGCGACCGCGCCGCCCCAGACCGATAGCGGCTGCCCGGCGAGGCGGGAGAGGCTGTTGGCGAACGGCACGCTGAACAGGCGGATGCGCTGGACGATCTCGGCGAAGCTGCCCAGCACCAGCCAAGTGGCGGCGGCGAAGCCGAGCGCCGCCATGCCGGCGCGCAGGCCGAGTTCGGCGACGATGCCGACCGCGGCGGCGGCAAGCGCCGCCCACCAGAGCCGGAGCAGGGCGGGTCCGAGGGCGGCGCGCTTCCACGACAGCACCGGCCCGACCGCCATGGCCAGGAACACCGGGGCGGCCAGCGGCAGCACGGTCGCGTTGAAATAGGGCGGCCCGACGCTGATCTTGGCGCCGAACAGCAGATCCGCGAACAGCGGATAGACCGTGCCGGTCAACACCACGGCGGCGATGGAGCAGAGCAGGATGTTGTTCAGCACCAGCGCGCCCTCGCGCGATACCGGCGCGAACAGGCCGGAGGCAGACAGCACCGGCGCGCGGATGGCGAACAGCAGCAGGCTGCCGCCGATCACCAGCCCCAGCAGCCCGAGGATGAAGATCCCGCGCGTCGGGTCGTTGGCGAAGCTGTGCACGGAATTGAGGATGCCGGAGCGTACCAGGAAGGTGCCCGACAGCGACAGCGAGAACGTGCCGATGGCCAGCAGCACGGTCCAGGTCTTCAGCGCCTCGCGCTTCTCCACCACGATGGCGGAATGCAGCAGCGCGGTGCCGGTCAGCCAGGGCAGCAGCGAGGCGTTCTCCACCGGGTCCCAGAACCAGAAGCCGCCCCATCCCAGGATATAGTACGACCAGAACGAGCCGAGCGCGATGCCGCAGGTGAGCAGGCTCCAGGATGCCAGCGTCCAGGGCCGCACCCAGCGCCCCCAGGAGGCGTCGATCCGCCCCTCCAGCAGCGCCGCGACCGCGAAGGCGAACGGAATGGCGAAGCCGACATAGCCGGCATAGAGCACCGGCGGATGGATCGCGAGGCCGGGGTCCTGCAGCAGCGGGTTCATGTCCCGCCCGTCGAGCGGCACCGGCCAGAGGCGCAGGAACGGGTTCGAGGTGAGCAGCGCGAACAGCTCGAACCCGACCGAGGTGCCGCCGAGCACGCCGATTACCCGCGCGCGCAGCGAGGACGGCAGGGCGCGGCCGAAAATCCCGACCGCCGCGCCGCAAATGCCGAGGATCAGGCACCACAGCAGGATCGAACCCTCGTGGTTCCCCCAGGTGCCGGAGATCTTGTAGATCATCGGCTTCAGGGAATGGGAGTTCTCGGCGATGTTCAGCACCGAGAAATCGTCGATCACCGCGCTCCAGACCAGGGCGCCATAGGCGGCGGCAAGCGCGATCAGCTGGCCCAGCGCCAAAGCCGGCGCGGCGGCCATCAGCCGGGCATCGCGCGAATGCGCGCCCCAGAGCGGCAGGATGGTCTGCGCCGCGGCGAAGGCGACGGCCAGCGCCAGGGCGAAATGGCCGAGTTCGGGGATCATCCGCCGACCTTCGGACTGTCGGCCTTCAGGCTGTCGACCTTCAGGTTGTCGACCTTCTTTGGGCATCAGCGTGTTCCAGGTGGAGGCCGGCGGCGGCTTGCCCTCGTCGGGGTTCCAGTGCCCGGTCTTCTTCAGCGCTTCCTCGACATCCTTCGGCATATAGGTCTCGTCATGCTTGGCCAGCACCTCCGAGGCACGGAAGCTGCCATCGGCCGCCAGGCTGCCGAGCGCGACCACGCCCTGCCCTTCGCGGAACAGATCGGGCAGGATGCCGGCAAAGGTCACCGACACCGTGCCGGCGCCGTCGGTCACGCGAAAGCGGGCGGCGGGGTGGCCGTTCTCGTTCACCCGCTCGACGCTGCCCTTTTCCACCAGGCCGCCGAGGCGGAATGTCCGCCCCACCGCTGGCGCCTTGCTGGCGATTTCCGACGGCGGGATGAAGAACACCAGCGTGTCGCGAAACGCCATCAGCGCCAGCGCGGTGGCGCTGCCGAGGCCGAGGCCGCAGGCAACGAGGATCCAGAGACGGCGGCGTTTGCGGGTCATCTGCGTTTGCGTGTGTCGATTGCGGCCAGCCGGCGCGTCGCGCGCCGCGAGCGCAGCCAGGCGTCGATGGCGAAGCCGGCGGGAACCAGCACGCCGAGCGTATAGACCGCCACGATATAGGGCAGATGGGTCATGCCTGGCCCTCCGCGCGGGCGGTCAGCAGGCCGCGGATGCGCCGCTCCATCACGGCGCTGCGGGTGCGGGTCAGCACGATGGCGGCGAACACTAGCGAATAGCCGAGCCCGGCCACCAGCAGCGGCCACAGCATGCCGACATACATCGTCGGCGCGCCGGTCAGGCCGATGCTGGCCGGCTGGTGCAGGGTGTTCCACCAATCGACCGAGAACTTGATGATCGGCAGGTTGACCACGCCGACCAGTGCCAGGATGGCGCCGGCGCGGTAGCCGCGCGTCGGGTCGTCGAAGGCGCGCACCAGCGCGACATGGCCGAGATAAAGGAAGAACAGCACCAGCACGGAGGTCAGCCGCGCATCCCACACCCACCAGGCGCCCCACATCGGCTTGCCCCAGATGCTGCCGCTGGCCAGGCACAGCGCGGTGAAACCGGCGCCGACCGGCGAAATCTCGGCCGCCGCGAGGTCCGCCAGCGGATGGCGCCACACCAGCGAGAACAGCGAGCAGACGGCGAGCGCGAAATACCCGCCGCTCGCCAGCCAGGCGGCCGGCACATGCACGTACATCATCCGCACCGCGTCGCCCTGCTGCCAGTCCGCCGGCGCCAGGAACAGCCCGGCGGCCAGGCCGATGGCGGTCAGCACGAACCCGGCCGCCGCCAGCCATGGCAGCACGGCGCCGGAAATCCGCAGGAAACGCCCGGGATTGGCGAACCGATGCAGGCTGCGGCCGGGCTGGCTCTGCCCGGCAGGCCGCGGTGTAAGGGCGGGGGTGACATCCACGACAACCATCCTAGACCAAGGCAGGCGCTGTTTGAAGGCGCAGCGCGTTGTCCCTAAAGTGGGGGCGACGCGTGATCGCGCCCCTGTCGGCGCCGCCTCGCGGAGGATTGGATACAGGACCGCGGCGCGAACCACTTGATGCAGAACAATGACGACACGAACGGGAACCGCATGTCCAACCACTGGCTGGTGAAATCCGAACCCGACGCATTCAGCTGGGACCAGCAGGTCTTCAACGGCGTCGAGCCCTGGACCGGCGTGCGCAACCACATGGCCAAGAACAATCTGAAGGCCATGAAGAAGGGCGACCTCGCGTTCTTCTACCACTCCAATATCGGCAAGGAGATCGTCGGCGTGGTGGAGGTGGCGCGGGAGGCCTATCCGGACCCGACCGCCGAGAGCGGGGACTGGGTCTGCGTGGACATGCGCGCCGTCGGCCCGATGCCGAAACCGGTCACGCTGGCCGAGATCAAGGCCGAGCCCGCGCTCGCGGATGTCGCGCTGGTGCGCATGTCGCGCCTGTCGGTGATGCCGATCGCGCCGGAGCATTGGAAGATCCTGTGCAAGATGGGCGGATGGAAGCCCCAGACTGCCAGATCTCACGCAGCCAGTTCTCGGGCAGCCAGATCCTCGGCAGGCCGGTCCTGAGCGATCCGCACCCGAGCGATCCCGTGGGGGTCGAACCGTCCTTGATCCCGCCGCGGCTGCGCCGGCTCTGCCGGATCGAGGAGCTTCCCGATCCGGGCGCCAAGGGCTTTCCGCCCGCCCCGGGCGGCTTCACCGGCCTGTTCGCGGTACGCCAGGGCGCGGATATCCGGGTCTACGTGAACGCCTGCCCCCATATCGGCATCGCCCTCGATTGGGCGCCGGACCGCTTCCTCTCGGTCGACGGGCAGTTTATTGTCTGTTCGACCCACGGCGCCGAGTTCCGGATCGCGGACGGGCATTGCGTGCGCGGCCCCTGCCAGGGCGACGCGCTCGAAGCCGTTGTGATCCAGATCAAGGATGGCGAGTTGCTGGTGGCGGAAGATGCCGGGCTTTAGCGCTGCTCGCCTGGGCGCCCAAGCCGGGCGGCCGGCGCCGGCGGGACGGGCGATCTGACTGAAAAACCGGGAAGGAACTGAACCATGTCCGACCAACACCACGCCCCGCCGGGCCAGCTCTTCCCGGTCAAGGCCGAGTTCGCCGCCCGCGCGCATGTCGATGCCGCGGGCTACCGGTCGATGTTCGAGCGCGCCGCGCGCGACCCCGACAATTTCTGGGCCGAGCAGGCGGAACGCGTCTCCTGGATGCGGCGGCCGACGAAGATCAAGAACACCAGCTTCTCCGGCGACGTGTCGATCAAATGGTTCGAGGACGGCACGCTGAACGCCTCCGCCACCTGCCTCGACCGGCATCTGCCGGACCGCGCCGAGCAGGTGGCGATCATCTGGGAGAGCGACGATCCCAATGTCAGCGAGAAGGTGACCTATGGCGACCTTCACGAGCGGGTCTGCCGGCTGGCCAATGTCCTGAAATCGCTCGGCGTGCAGAAAGGCGACCGGGTGACGATCTACCTGCCGATGGTGGTGGAAGCCGCCGTCGCCATGCTCGCCTGCGCCCGCATCGGCGCCATCCATTCCATCGTATTCGGCGGGTTCTCGCCCGACAGCCTGGCCAACCGGCTGCAGGATTGCGGCTCCACGCTGCTGATCACCGCCGACGAGGGCCGGCGCGGCGGGCGCAAGGTTCCGCTGAAGGCCAATGCCGACGAGGCGCTGAAGGACTGCCCGGACGTGAAGAACGTCATCGTCGTCGCGGTCACCGGCGCCACGGTGCCGATGCAGGCCGGGCGCGATCATCATTACGCGGCGCTGACCAAGGCCGCCTCCCCGGTCTGCCCGCCGACCGAGATGAACGCGGAGGATCCGCTGTTCATCCTGTATACCTCCGGCAGCACCGGCAAGCCGAAGGGCGTGCTGCACACCACCGGCGGCTACATGGTATGGGCCAGCTTCACGCATGAGGTGGTGTTCGACTACCAGCCCGGCGAGGTCTACTGGTGCACCGCCGACGTGGGCTGGGTGACCGGGCACACCTACATCATCTACGGCCCGCTGGCGAACGGCGCCACCACGCTGATGTTCGAGGGCGTGCCGAACTACCCCGACAGCTCGCGCTTCTGGCAGGTGGTGGACAAGCACCAGGTGAACATCTTCTACACCGCGCCCACCGCCATTCGCGCGCTGATGCGCGACGGCGAGGCGCCGGTGAAGAAAACCTCCCGCGAATCGCTGCGCGTGCTCGGCAGCGTCGGCGAGCCGATCAACCCGGAAGCCTGGCTCTGGTATGACCGCGTGGTCGGCGAGCATCGCTGCCCGATCGTGGACACCTGGTGGCAGACCGAGACCGGCGGCATCCTGATCAGCCCGCTGCCCGGCGCCACCGACCTCAAGCCCGGCTCAGCCACCAGGCCGCTGCCGGGCGTGAAGCCGATCCTGGTCGATGGCGAAGGCCATGAGCTGCACGGCGAGGCGGAGGGCAATCTGTGCCTGGCCGATGCCTGGCCCGGCATGATGCGCACCGTGTACGGCGACCATGACCGCTTCGTGCAGACCTATTTCTCCACCTTCCCCGGCCTGTATTTCACCGGCGACGGCGCCAGGCGCGACGAGGATGGCTATTACTGGATCACCGGACGGGTGGACGACGTGATCAACGTCTCCGGCCACCGCATGGGCACCGCCGAGGTGGAGAGCGCGCTGGTCTCCCACCCCAAGGTGGCCGAGGCCGCGGTGGTCGGCTTCCCGCACGATCTGAAGGGCCAGGGCATCTACGCCTACGTGACGCTGAACGCCGGCGAGGAGCCGACCGAGGCGCTGCGCAAGGAGCTGGTGGCGCATGTTCGCCACGAGATCGGCCCGATCGCCTCGCCGGACGCCATCCAGTGGGCGCCCGGCCTGCCGAAGACCCGCTCCGGCAAGATCATGCGCCGCATCCTGCGCAAGATCGCCGCCAACGAGGTGGACGGGCTGGGCGACACCTCCACGCTGGCCGACCCGGCGGTGGTCACCGAGCTGGTGGCGAACCGGGTCGGGTAAGGCTCAGCCCTTGAAGGCTGGCCGGGCCATGCAGCGGCCCAGCCAGTCGGCGACCTTGGGATAGGCGGACAGGTCCAGCCTGCCCGCCTTGGCCCAGACCATGACGGAGGCGACGTTCAGGTCGGCGACCGTGAAGCGGTCGCCGAGCAGATACGGCTGGCCGCCGAGATGGTCTTCCAGCACCTGCAGCGGCTGCGCGAGGTCGGCCTTGCATTGCGCCAGCGTGGCATCGTCCACCGGGCGCATGCCGAGGCCGTGCAGCATGTTCGTCAACAGCGGCTTCTCCACCTCGGTCATGACCCAGAAGCTCCACTGCGTCGCCAGCGCCTCCTCCTCAAGGGAGTGGAGGCCGATCGCATGGCCCTGGCCGTATTTCTTGGCGAGATACAGGTTGATCGCCATCGATTCGTAGAGCGTGAAGCCGTCATCGTCGATCGCCGGCACGCGGGCGTTCGGGTTGGCGCGCAGCAGGTCCGGCGATTCGCGGGTCTTGGCGAAATGCACTTTCACGTTTTCATGCGGCAGCCCGAGCTCGCGTGCCAGCCAAAGGCTGCGCGCGGCGCGCGATTGGGGAATCCCGTAAATCTTCAGCGGTGCGGTCATTGGCGTTCTCCCGGAAATGCCGTCATGGCGGCCTCCCGGCAACGGTAACAGGAAGGTGAGAGAACGGCCAGGCACGGACAGCGGCCGCCCCAGCCGGCAAGTCAAGCGCACAAGTAAATTTCTGCACGTCAAGGCCGGCCGACAGGATACCTGACGATAATTCAGAATATACCATCGGAAATTCAGCTATTTACTGCAGTTTCACCTGAACAATGCGTTTCCCATATCGAGTTAAAACCCGTTCGTCATTCAGATTTGGTCGCGTGCGAATTAGCATCGCAGCTCTCGCGCATTGTGATTTGGCCCGGGCATTCCAGAGCGCTATTTTGGAAAAATGTCGTCGTCCGAGGCTGCGGCGGTCGCGTCGGGTACCCTCCAGGGGAGAATTCGATGATCAGCATGCTCATCAATGGACAGGTCCATCAGGTCGATGTCCCCGGCGACATGCCGCTGCTCTGGGTGCTGCGCGACGTGCTGGGAATGACCGGAACGAAGTTCGGCTGCGGCATCGCCCAGTGCGGCGCCTGCACCGTGCATGTGGGCAGCGAAGCGGTGCGCGCCTGCCTGTATCCGGTCAGCCTGCTGGGCAACCAGCCGGTGACCACGATCGAGGCAGTCGGCGACACGCCGAACGGGCGGAAGATCCAGCAGGCCTGGCTCGACAAGGAAGTCGTGCAATGCGGCTACTGCCAGCCGGGACAGATCATGGCCGCGACGGCGCTGCTGAACCGCGTCGCGAAGCCCACGGATGCGGATATCGACGATGCCATGTCCGGCAATATCTGCCGCTGCGGCACCTATGTGCGCATCCGTGACGCCATTCATGCCGCCGCCGCGTGAGGCATTCACCCATGGGACATGACATACCCTCGCGCCGGATGCTGCTGAAGGCCGGGCTGCTCGCGGGTGGCGGGCTGCTGCTCGGTCTGCGCCTTCCGAGCCTCGCCGCCGCCGCCGATCCCGCGCCCGGCCCCGGCGGCCCGTTCGTCCCCAACGCCTTCGTGCGGATCGAGCCGCATGGCGCGATCACCCTCATCCTGCCGCATGCCGAGGTCGGCCAAGGTCTCTACACCAGTGCCGCCATGCTGATCGGCGAAGAGCTGGAAGTGGGTCTTGACCAGATCCAGGTGCAGGCAGCTCCACCCGACCTCGCGAAATACATCGATCCGCTTCTTGGAGACCAGGCAACCGGTGGATCCACCTCGATCCGCACCGACTGGATGCGGCTGCGCCAGGCCGGCGCGGCCGCGCGCATCATGCTGGTCGGCGCCGCGGCCAAACGCTGGGGCGTCGACCCCGCGACCTGCCGGGCCGAGCGGGGTGTGGTGCATCACGACGCCAGCCATCGCGCGCTCGGCTACGGCGATATCGCCAGCGACGCCGCCAGCCAGCCCGTGCCGCGGGATTTGACGCTGAAGGACCCGGCGCAGTTCAGGCTGATCGGCACCGATGCCAAGCGGCTGGACACGCCGTCCAAGGTAAACGGCAGCGCGGTGTTCGGCATCGACGCCAAGGTAGAGGGCATGCGGATCGGCACGCTCGCGATCACCCCGGTGAAGGGCGGCAAGCTGGTGCGCATGGACGAGGCGGCAGCGCGCCGCGTGCCCGGCGTACGCGACGTCATTCGTGCCGGGGATGAGGCGGTGGCCGTGATCGGGGATCATATGTGGGCGGCCAAGAAGGGGCTGGAAGCGCTGAACCCGGTCTGGGACGGCGGCCCGAACGGCCAGGTGACGACCCGGTCACTCATCACCTCGATGGACCAGGCCTCGCAGAACCAGGGTGTGATCGCCCGGCGCGATGGGGACGCCGCCGCCGCGATCGGCGGCGCGGCCACCCGGCTGTCGGCGATCTATCAGCTCCCGTTCCTGTCGCACTCGCCGATGGAGCCGCTGAACTGCACGCTGCACATCCAGCCGGACCGGGCCGAGATCTGGGTCGGCACGCAGGTGCCGGTGCGCGCGCAGAAGGCCGTGGCGGACGCAACCGGATTGCCGCCGGCGAAAGTGACGGTGAACAACCTCTACATGGGCGGCGCGTTCGGCCGCCGGCTGGACATCGACAGCATCGCCGTCGCCGCCGCCATCGCCCGGCAGGTGAGCTACCCGGTCAAGCTGGTGTGGACGCGCGAGGAAGACCTGCGCCACGACTACTACCGCCCCTATTATTACGACCGCGTCGCCGCCGGACTGGACGCCGCCGGCAGGCTGGTCGGCTGGACGCACCGGGTGACCGGGTCCTCGATCGTGGCGCGCTGGGCGCCGGCGGGGTTCAAGAACGGGCTCGACCCCGACGCGGTCGAATGCGCCGCGGAGACCCCGTACGACATGCCGGCCGTGCTGGTGGATTACATGCGCCACGAGCCGGACGGCATGAATACCGGCTGGTGGCGCGGCGTCGGCCCGACCCATAACGTGTTCGTCGTCGAAAGTTTCATCGACGAACTGGCGGCCGCGGCCAGGCAGGACCCGGTGGCGTTCCGCCGGGCACTGCTGCAGAAGAACCCGCGCGCGCTGGCGGTGCTGAACCTGGCGGCGGAGAAATCCGGCTGGGGCGGCAAGCTTCCGCCCCGGACCGGGCGCGGCATCAGCGTGCAGTTCGCCTTCGGCAGCTACCTGTCCTGCGTCATCGAGACCGAAATCTCCCCGGCCGGGGAGATCCTGTTGCACCGCGCGGTCGTGGCGGTGGATTGCGGGTCCACGGTCAATCCCGACACCGTGCGCGCGCAGATCGAAGGCGGCCTGATACTGGGGCTGGGCACGGCGATGTACAATGAGATCACGCTGCGCAACGGCGCCGTGGAGCAGAGCAATTTCCACGACTACCGCGCCATGCGCATCAACGAGGCGCCGAAGATCGAGGTCTTTCAGATACGCAACAACGAAAAGCCCGGCGGCATCGGCGAGACCGGCACGGTCGCGGCCGCGCCCTCGCTCGGAAACGCCATCTTCGCCGCCACCGGGCAGCGGCTGCGGCGGCTGCCGTTCGGCAACGGCCAGCTGCAGGGCGCATGAGCGGCACCGCAGCGATGCGCAAATCCGTCGCCGCCAGGGTGCTCGCCGGGGCCACGCTGCTGTTCGCCTGGCCGCCGCCGGCCGCACACGCCGATGCACAGGCCGATCTGATCGCCCGCGGCGAATACGTCGCGCGCGCGGCCGACTGCGTCGCCTGCCACACGGCGCCGGGCGGCCAGGCCTTCGCCGGCGGCCGCGCCTTCGCCCTGCCCTTCGGCACGCTGTACTCGCCCAACATCACGCCGGACCCCGACACCGGCATCGTCGGCTACTCCGATGACGACTGGGTCGCCATGCTGCATCAAGGCGTCGGCCGCGGCGGCAGGCATCTCTATCCGGCCATGCCCTACCCTTCGTACACCCAAATGACGCGGGAGGACGCGCTGGCGGTGAAGGCCTATCTGATGAGCGTGGCGCCGATCCGCGCCACGGTGCCGGAGAACCGGATCGCCTTTCCGTACAACCAGCGCTGGGCCTTGTTCTTCTGGAACCTGCTGAACAACCCCGACCGCCGCTTCCAGCCGGACAGCACCCAACCGGCCGAGTACAATCGCGGCGCCTATATCGTCGAGGCGCTGGGCCATTGCGGCGAATGCCACACGCCGCGCAATTTCATGATGGGACTGGACAACGCCAGGAAGTTCGCTGGGGCCGAACAGCAGGGCTGGCTGGCCTATAACCTGACCAGCGACCGCAATGCCGGCCTCGGCGGCTGGAGCGATGCGCAGCTGGCGCAATATCTCTCCACCGGACACGCCGACGGGCGCGGCCCCGCCTCGGGCCCGATGGCGGAGGCGGTGGAAGACAGCCTGCGCTACCTGACGCAAGAGGACATCCGCGCCATGGTGACCTATCTGCGCGCCATTCCGGCGCAGCCGGACGGACCACCCGCCGTGCAGGCGGGATCGCCGCCTGCTCCGTCCGGGATGCTCGGCCCGCGCCTGTTCGCGCAGGCCTGCGCCGGCTGCCATCTGCCGAACGGCGACGGACGCCAGGCGCCCTGGGCGGCGCTGAAGGGATCGCACAGCACCGGCGATACCGTCGGCACCAACCTGGTGCAGGTGCTGACGCAGGGCACGCAGATCGCCACCAGCCAGGGCCTGATGTTCATGCACGAATTCACCGGCGCCTACACGGACCAGGAACTGGCCGCGCTCGGGAATTACGCGATCGGCCAGTTCGGCTTCCGCCAGGGCGGCATCACGCCCGGCCGGATCCACGCCGGACGCGCCTCCGCGGACAAGGCGGCCGGACCGGGCCCCTGACGCCGGAGTATCCCGCGGGGGCGTATCGCTAGCTCAGCCGGCGATGCACGTAGCGGCCGGTGCCGACGGCGCCTTCGGTCAGCGTCCCGTCCCGCAGCACCGGGCGGCCACGGACGAAACCATGCACGACGCGACCGTGGAACTCCCAGCCCTCATAGATCGAATAGCCGGCGCCGGACACCACGTTGGAACGGTCCAGCGTCCACACCGCATCCGGATCCACGATGGTCAGGTCCGCATCCAGCCCCGGCACGATCGCGCCCTTCACATGCCCGAGGCCCATGGCGCGTGCCGGGTTGGTCGCGCTGACCGCGGCGATCCGCTCGAGGCTCATCCCGCGCTTGTGGTGGCCTTCGCTCAGCAGCACGGGCAGCATGGTCTCCAGGCCCGGGCAGCCCGGCGACGCCGCCCAAATGCCGCCGGCCTTGGAGGAGATGTCGCGATGCACGTGGTCGGTGCCGACCGTGTCGATCTCACCGGACAGCAGCCCCTGCCACAGCGCCTCCCGGTCGGCGGGCTCGCGCAGTGGCGGGTTGATCTTGGCGACGTCACCGGCCGAGGTGACGTCATGGGTCAGGTAATGCGGGCAGGTCTCCACCAGCACCTGCGCGCCGGCACGCCGGTGCCGCAGCGCCGCCTCCAGCGCCTCGGCCGAGGAGGTGTGCACGACATAAAGCGGCGCACCCGCCACATGCGCGATATAGGCGGCGCGCTGCACGGCGTCGGCCTCGACGAAGGGCGGCCGGGAGGCGTTCCAGGTCGCCAATCCGCCTTTTCCCTCAGGGTCGGCGGCCCTGGCCCGTTCGCGCGCCACCCAGGCGAGCTCGATGGTCTCGGGATGCGGGCAGACCATGCCGCCGTTTGCCGCCGCCGCCTCGCATAGCCGCAGCAGGAAGCCGTCGTCGATGTCCGGCAGGCCGAGGCGCGCGCCCTCGCCGCCGCGGTTGTTCATGAAGATCTTGAAGCTGGGGGCCCCGTATTCGCGGGCATAGGAAGGCACGCCGGCGAGTTGGTCCTCGGTCGAGATGATGAAGTGATAGCCGAAATCGATCCGCGAGCCGGCTTCGGTGACAGCACGCACATCCTCGAAGATGTCCTCGAAGCGTTCGGTCGCCATCAGATAGGGCACGAAGCAAGAGATGCCGCCCATCGCCGCGGCGGCACTCTCCCGGTCGGCATCGGCGGGCACGCGCGGGCGGGAGATGTCCTTGCCGTGGCCGAGATGCAGATGCACGTCGATGGCACCCGGCAGGACCACCAGCCCGCGCGCCTCGAACGCCGCCTCGGCGGCGCAGGCCGCGCCGGGGGCGAGGATCGCCGCGATCTTGCCGTCCGCGACCGCGATGTCGCAGGCCACCCGGCCGCTGCCCGGCAGGATCGCGTCAGCACCGCGCACCACCAGATCAAATGCCATCATGCTGTCCTTTGCTTGCGGATTTCGGGTCTGAGGGCGCCGCTGACCGCGGCAAGCGAGGCGGCCCGGTCAAGCTCCGCCACGGCTGTCTCCAGTGCTGCGACCGCGTCCGCGTCCAGGGCATGGGCGGCGTTGGCGCGGAACTTGCGGCGCACGTCCTCGTCCGCGGCCGGGCGGGAATGGTTGCCGTAGACATCATCGACGCGCACCGTCTCGGTACGGCCGTCGATCAGCTCGCAGGACAGCTCCGCCTCGAACCGGCGCGGGAAAGCGGCATCCGGGAGCGGTTCCCAGACGATGCGCGTCGCCAGATCGCGCGCCGCCGGCGCGATCGGCGTCTCGAACGTCGCCAGGCCGACGCTGCCCTCGACCAGCCGCGCGGCGACCACGATCGGCAGGCTCCAGCGCGCCGCGTGCGGCGTGGCCGGCACCTGCTTCGCCGTCCAGGGCTCGCAAATGATCGACGCGGCCCCGGCGGGCACCCGGCAGATCAGCCGCCGTATTCCGGCCGGCGTCACGCCGCGGTCCGCCAGGATACCGGCGGCCTCGACGAAGGGATGGATGTAATGGCAGCACGGATAAAACTTGAACGCGGCGTCGGGCAGGTGCCAAACCGTGCCGAGATCGTCGAGCAGGCCGCGCAGCCGCAAGGCCGCGCCGGGATCGCCGGCGAAGGTCGCGAACAGGCCGAACCGCCCCTCGATCGCGGTCAGCGGCCCGGTCATGCCGGCGCGGGCGAGCTGTGCGGCGATCAGCCCGCCATGCGCGGCCCAGCCCGGATGCAGCGACTTGACCGAGGAGCCGTTGGTCAGGAACTCGAACACTCCCGAGGCCTGGCTGAGCGCGATGCCGACCGCGGCCATGCTCTGGTCCTCGTCGAGGCCGAACAGATCGGCGCCGATCAGGGCGGCGACCAGCGCGCCGGCGACCGAGGTGATCTGGAAGCCGCGCGCCTGGAAGCCGCCGGGCGCGGCGAGGCCGATGCGCACCAGAACCTCCCAGCCGCGCGCATAGGCACCGAGGACGGCGGCCCCGGTAGCGCCGGCCGCCTCGCCCGCGGCCAGCGCCGCGGCGGCCAGCGTCGCGCTGCCGTGCACGATCGAGCCGGTATGGGTGTCATCGTATTCCAGGCTATGGATCAGCCCGCCATTGACCATCGCCGCGTCCCATGCCGCCGCGCCGGTGGGGCAGCCGAATACGCTCGCCTTGCCGCCATTGGCGATCGCGGCGGCGTAGCTGCGATAGGGCGCGCCCGTTCCCGAGCCGGCGGCGGCGAGGCCGACCCCGATCGCATCCAGCAGATGCTGGCGCGCCGCGGCCATTACGGGGACGGGAAGCTCTTCCTTCCGCAGCGCGCGCCAGCGCCGCACAAGCTCGGCGGAAATCGTCATGCCGCCAGGGCCCGGATTTCGCGCGCCGCGGCCAGCGCCGCCAGCCGGCCGAGCGCGATCGCCGAGAGCAGGCCGTTGCCCGAGGCGTAGCCGAGCGCGCCCGCGCGTCCGCTGATCCCCGCCGCCGCGCCACCGCCGGCGAACAGGTTCGCCACCGGCTGCCCGTCCGGCCGCAGCACCCGTCCGTCGCCGTCCACCCGCAAGCCGCCCTGGGTGTGGAACAGCCCGGGGACGACACGGCCGATATAGAACGGCGCCTGCAGCGGGCCGAGGCCGAAATCGCGCCGCCCGAACAGGTCCGCCCCAGCGCCGCGCGCGGCTTCGTTATAGGCGGCGACCTCTTGCGCCAGCACCGCGCCATCGAGGCCGAAGGCGGCGGCGGCCTGCTCCGGCGTGTCGGCCTTCTTCACCCCGCCATAGGTCCAGAGTTCCATGAACTCCTCCTCCTGCGCGGCGATATCGAAGATCCGCTGGTCGAACAGCGCGAAGGCCTCGCTTCCCTGGCCGAGCACGATGCGGGCATAGCCGGAATAGCCGAGGCTCTCATTGCCGAACCGCCTCGCATCGCCGCCGACCAGCAGGCCGCCCTTTTCGATCGTGGTCCAGGACAGCAGGCTGCCCTGCGGATAGGCCACCGCGGCGTAGCCCTGATAGGCCGCCATGTTGGCCAGATCAGCGCCGAGCCGCTCGCCCCACAGGATCGCCTCGCCGGTCGAACCGAGGGCGCCGAAATACTGCGCCCCGGCGATTTCCGGACAGAAGCGGCGCACCAGGTCGGGGTTTCCGGCGAAACCGTTGACCGACAGGATGGTCTTGCGGGCGCGGATCTCCTCGCGTCCCTGGCCGCTGTCGATCACCGCGCCGCCGACCGCGCCGGCATCGACGATCAGGTCGCGCACCGCGTTACCGACCGCGAGCGGGATTTCCCGCTTTGCCACCGCGGCCAGCAGGTCGTCGACCAGATCCTGCCCGCGCCGCGACAGCGGCGCATGCAGCCGCGGCACGGAGTGGCCGATATGCTTGTAAGCCGTCACCAGCTTCAGCCGCGCGCCGACGGTATCGACCAGCCACTCCACCGTGTCGGCCGACACCTCGGCCAGCCGGCGGACCAGGGCGGGATCGTCGGTTTCCCCGGCGATGGCCATCAGGTCGCGGATCATCGTCTCCGGGTTGTCGGCGACGCCGGCTTCGCGCTGGAACCGGCTGCCTGCCGCCGGCACCGAACCGGTGGAGAGCGAGGAATTGCCGCCGGGCCGGTCGAGCTTCTCGACGACCGCCACCGATGCGCCCGCGTCATGCGCGGCGATCGCCGCCGCCAGCCCGCACGCTCCGGCGCCGATTACGAGAACATCCACATCAGCCTGCATCACGCGGTCTCCTGGTTGGTCATCAATCGCACCGTCTCCGCCCAGCCGCGCGCGAGCGCCGCCGGCTCGCCGGCAAGGATCGCCTCCAGGGTGGCGCGCATCGCCGGGAATACGGTCGCGGTGTTGTCGGAAAGTTTCGCCAGCAACGTCGCATCGTCGAACGGCTGATCCGCCCCGCCGCGGGCGCTGTCGCAGGCCTCCGACCATTCGGTGCCGTCCTGGAAGCGCCAGGTCACCCGCGCCGGCCGATCGTTCGGCGGCGCGCCGATCGGCACGATCGGCTGCAGCCGCACCTGGCGGCGCAGGCCGGCGATGGCGGGATCCTGCAGGGCCGCGCCGGAGAAGGCGCCCTGCCCGCCGGTGCCGAGCCGCGCCACCGCGGCCGCGGCGTGCGGCATGGAGAATTTGGCGGCCAGCACCGTCGCCGGCTCCACCGTGGTCAGCGTCAGCCCGAGCGGATGCGTCTCGACCACGATCTCGCGGAGCGCGTCGGCCGTCTGCCGGTCCCCCAGACGCGCGTGCAGCTTCAGGCTCGCTTCCACCGTGGAGTGGGCGTACTGGCAGCAGGCGAAAATCTTGTGATAGCCGCGCGAGACGCCCCACGCCGCGCCGAGACCCTCGGCGAGCCGGGCGGGATGCGCCTCGGTGCCGAAGCAGACGGCGAACACGTCATACGGCGTTTCCGCCAGGCCGGCGATGCCGGCCTGCGCCCAGTCCACGGCGCGCAGGCCGATCCAGGCCCCGGCGGAGGTCCAGGCGTTGCGGATCAGCGCGCCCTTGGGCGCATGATCGAACGGCCCGGCGAAGGACATGCTGGCCGCGCCGGTCACCGCGCCGAGCAGTTGCTCCGCGTCCAGGCGGCGGGCGGCGGCGGCGCCGGCCGCGGCGCCGATGGTCGCGAAGGCGGCATGCGGATGCACGTTCAGCGGCACGAAGGGAAAGGCGTGCGCGATCCGGATGGTGATCTCGTAGGCGATGGCGATCGCGTCCAGCACATCCGCGACGCTCGCCCCGACGCTCGCCCCCTTGGCCTCGGCCTCGGCCAGCAGCGCCGAGAGCAGATAGGCGCCGGCATGGCAGGGAATGGCGCGATAGCCTTCATCCAGTTCGCACCAGGCGGCGGCGAGGCCGTTGGCGCCGGCCGCCGAATAGCGGTCCAGACGCGGCGCGCCGGGAGCGAACAGGGTCGCCTCGGCGCTGCCGGCGGCACGGAGAAATCCGGCGCAGGCGGCGCCGACCTGCGGTTCCCGCGCGCCGGCGACCATGGCGCCGAGGTCGTCCAGCAATATCAGCGCGGCACGGCGGCGGACCGCATCGGGCAACCGGCGCGCCTCCGGCGAGGCGGCCCAGCGCGCCAGCGCGCGCATGCCCTCGGCCGTTTGCGCGCGCGCCTCCGGGTCGTTTCGTTCGCTTGCCATCAGAACCATTCCCAGAGATCGGGGCTGCTGCCCAGCGTCTCGGCCGGGCCGTCGAACACCACCGAAGCGGATTTCAGGATGACCGCACGTTCCACGGTCTTCAGCGTCGCCGGCACGTTCTGTTCGACGATGATCAGCCCGGTGCCGATGGTTTCATTGATCTCGCGCAGTTGGCGCATGACGTTGCGCACGATCACCGGCGCGAGCCCGGTCGAGGGCTCGTCCAGCAGCAGCCATTTCGGCTGCGTCATCAGCGCCATTCCCAGCGCCAGCATCTGCTGCTCGCCGCCCGACATCGAGCCGGCCCGCTGGTGGCGGCGTTCCTCGAGCACCGGGAAGATCCGCAGCACCTCCTTGGCGAAGGTCTGGTCGAACAGCAGGCCGGCGATGCGCAGGTTCTTCTCGACCGACAGGTTGGGAAAGACGTTGTGGCCCTGCGCCACGAAGGCGATGCCGTGGCGGACATTCTCGGCAACATGGCCGGCGGCGATCGGCCGGTTCTGAAACCGCACCATGCCCGCATGCGGCACATGGGCGCCGACGATGCAGCGCAACAGCGTGGTCTTGCCGGCGCCGTTATGGCCGAAGACGCCCAGGCGCTGCCCCTCCTCCAGCGCGAAGGACACGTTGTTCAGCGCCGTCAGCGTCCCGTGGCGGGCGGTGAGGTGATCGATCTCCAGCATCCGTTCAGGTTCCGAAGTAGAGTTCAGTGAGCCGGGGATCCGCCACCAGGCTCTCGACGTCGCCGCGGGCGAGCACCTTGCCCGCGAACATGAACACGCCCTCGTCGCAGAGATCGCGGATGAAGGCGACATTGTGCTCGACGACGCAGACCGCGACACCGCTTTCGGCGAGGCCACGCACCACGCTCTGGATGGTGCGGTAGGCATGGCCCTCGACCCCGGCCATTGGCTCGTCCAGCAGCAGGCAGCGCGGATCGTTCATCAGCGCCCGCGCCACGCCGATCAGCTTCTGCTGGCCATAGGGCACATTGGCGATTTCGGTATCGGCGATGCCCGCGAGCCCGGTCCGCTCCAGCACTTCCAGCGCCTTCAGCCGGTCTTCCTTCCCAGTCCGGCGAATGCGTCCGGAATGGAAGGCGAGCGCGGCCAGGCGCTCGCCTGGATAATCGCGCGGGCCGATCAGCAGGTTGTCGAGCACCGACAGCGACGGGAACAGGCGGAGATTCTGCCAGGTCCGGGCGAGGCCGAGGCGCGCGCGCTCGGGGATCGTCAGGCTCGTCAGGTCCTTGCCGTCGAGCCGGATACGGCCGGCATCGGGCGGCACCATGCCGGAAACCAGGTTGAAGAACGAGGTCTTGCCGGCGCCGTTGGGGCCGATCAGCCCGACGATGCGCCCGGCCGGCACGGTCAGATGGATCGCATCGGCGACGACGATGCCGCCGAAACGCTTGCAGAGATTGGTGACCTCAAGCCCGGCGTGCATCGCGCGCCTCCTCGTTGCGGCCTTGCCAGCGTTCGCTGGCGGCGATCAGGCCCTGCGGGCGGACGAACATGAAGATCAGCACCAGGGTGGTGAACAGGATGCCCTGCAGCGGCCCGAGCACGCTGGGCGGCAGATTCACGAAGGTGATCGCCTGCGGCAACGCCTCCAGCGCGATGGCGCCGACGATCGGGCCCCAGGTGCTGCGCAACCCGCCGACGACCACCATGGTGAGCAGCGCCGAGGATTGCAGGATGTCGAACTGGCCGGGCGCGATGAAGCGGAAGTAATGCACGTAGATCCCGCCGGCGAGGCCGGCGAGGCCCGAGCCCAGCGCGAAGATCGCGATCTTCATTGCCATCGCGTTGCGCCCGAGGGCGGCGAAGGCGGGCTCGTCGTCGCGCATCGCGCTCATCGCCCGGCCATACGGCCCCTGCGCGATCCAGCGCAGCAGCAGCACCGAGCCGATCGCGGCGGCGATGGCGAAGGCCACATAGGCCTCGCGTCCCGCGGTCTGCGTCAGAAACGAGGGGATGTTGGTCAGCCCGCCGGCACCGCCGGTCCAGGGCAGGTTCTTGATCACCTCGAGAATGCCGAGCTGAAAGCCGATCGAGGCGATCAGCAGATAGTCTCCGGAGATACGAAGCGACGGCAGCGCGACCGCCACGGAGGCGACCAGCGCGATCAACCCGCCGGCCGGGATCGCCAGGAAGACCGGCACCCCCATGTCGCGTGCCAGCAGCGCCGAGCCATAGGCGCCGATGGCATAGAAGACCGGATGGGCGATGGAGATCAGCCCGCCATAGCCGATGACGAAATTGAAGCTGGTCGCCAGGATGACGTAGAGCGCCATCAGGATGGCGATGGCATAGAAATATTCCATGGCTACGCCTCCTCCGGCTTGGCGTCAGTGATCGATGGCGGCGGCGCGGCGCGGGCCAGCCGGCGCTCCGGCAGGCGGATGCCCTTCGGGAAGAACACGATGGCCAGGAACAGGAAGACGTAGAGCAGGAAGCCCTGCCATTCGGAAGGAATGAACAGCACGCTCGCGTTCTGCACGAAGCCCAGCACCACGGCGGTGAGCACGGTGCCGCCGAGATTGCCGATGCCGCCGATGATGGTGGCGGCGATGGCAAACAGCAGCAGCTCGATCGACGCCATCGGCTGCACCTGCGCGCGCGTTCCGTACAGGAACATCGCCAGCCCCGTGAGCAGGCCCGCGACGATCATGGTGATCAGATGGATGCGGTCCTTGGTGATGCCGTAGAATTCCGCGAGGTCCGGATTGTCGGCGACCGCGATCATGAACTGTCCGGAGCGCGAGAAGCGCAGATAGCCGAACAGGGCGGCGACGGCGGCAATGGTGGCCGCGAGCGCCGGTCCGTCCCACTGGCTGACCGCGACGGGCCCCACCAGCGTCACCGGCCAGAACAGGGAGGGGAAGATGGTCGCCGGCCAGGTGCCGAACACCAGCATGACCAGGTAGGCGACCAGTTCCGAAACGACCAGCGCGAAGATGAACACGAACATCGAGGAAGCCCGCCGCCGGCGCAGCACGCGAAACCCGAAGATTTCCAGCAGGACCGCCATCGCCACCGAGGCCGCGATCGCCGCGGCGAAGCCAAGCCAGGCGGGGCCGTTCGCCAGCCCCACCACGCTGAAGGCGGCATAGAACCCGACCGTCATCATCGCCGCCTGGGCGAAGTTGAAGACCCGGTTCACCTTGAGCACCAGGGCGAAGGCAAGGGCGAACAGCACGAAGCATGTGGACGTCGCGAGCGACGTCCACATGATCTGTGCCAGTATGGGAAGTGAGAACATGCGATCCGATCCGTGCGGTCAGGCTGCCTGGGTGGTCGCGTCGCTCAATCGACCACGGCCAGCTGGGTCCAGGCTCCGTCCTTCACTTCCATCAGGTAGACCGGCTTGCTGATCGTGTGGTCGTCGGCGAATGTCAGCTTGCCGGTCAGCGGCAGGTCGAAGCTGCGGATCGCGAGCATCTCCTTGCGGAAATTCTCGCCGGTGACCGGGATCTTCTTGTCGTCGAGCGACTTGAAGACGGCCGCCACCAGATAGGGCGCGTCATAGAGATACTGCGTATAAGGCAGGCCGTTCGGCTCGCGGCCGACCTCCTTCTTCCAGCGCTCGACATAGGCCTTCACCGCCGGGCTGTCGTTGACGCCGGGTGCCAGGGAGGTGGCGATGACGTTGTTCGCCGCCGGGCCGAGCTGCTGGATCAGCTTCGGATTATAGATGGCGGAATAGGAGGAAATCGGCTGCGACATGCCAAGCTGGCGCAGCTGGGCGATGACCTGGGGCGTATCGGCAATCAGGCCCTGGATATGGATGATATCCGGCGAGGCCATGCGCAGCTTGAGCAGGGTGCCCGTCCAGTCGGTCGCCTTCGGGTCATAGGCCTCATAGGCAACGATCTTGCCGCCCGCCTTGGTGAACACGTCGCGATAGATCTGCGCAGCCACGGTGCCGGTTTCGTTGTTGATGTAAAGCACCGCGGCGCGCTGCTTCTTCATCGTGGTCGCGGCGTAATGGGCGACCGCGGTGATGTCGACTGCCGCCAGCGGGAAGGTGGTGTAGACATAATCGCCGAGCCTGGCGATGTCGGCCGAGTTGGCGCCGACCGAGAGCTCCACGACCTTGGAGTTGTTGGCGATCGGGGCCACGGCCTTCACCACGTCGGACCAGGCGGTGACGAATGCCGGCACCTTCTCCACCGAGGCCAGGCGGGTGGCGGCCTGGATGCCGGTCTGCGCGTCGGCCTGGGTGTCGAGCACGATCGCGGCCAACGGCCTGCCGTTGATCCCGCCCGCCTTGTTGATGTCGTCGATCGCCCATTGCGCCGCCTTGACCTGGTCCTGGCCATAGGTCGCCTGCCCGCCGGTGAGTGGCATGGCGAGGCCGAAGCGCATGGGCGCCGCCTCCGCCTTCGCGTCCGTCGCGGCGATTGCGGCCACACCGATCGCGCCAAGCCCCGCGAGCAAGGTCCGGCGCCGCAGCGCCACCGACGTATCATCCATGGTCAATCCCTTCATTTGTGCGCGCTTCAGCCGAGCGCTTCAAGTTTGGTAATGGCATCACCCGTCGGCATGACGTCCGCGTATTTGGAGGCCATGTCGAACAGATTGACCGCGTGCGAGGTCGCGCTGCGGTCGTAGACCGCATCTTCCGGCACCAGCACACGGAAGTTGTAGGCGAAACCATCGACCACGCTGCCGCGCACGCAGCCGCTGGTGGTGCAACCGGTGACGACCAGCGTGTCGGCGCCGGCGTTGATCAGGTAGCTGGCGAGCGGCGTGCCGAAGAACGCGCTCGGATGCTTCTTCGGCAGCAGGATGTCGGTCGGACCGGGCGCGATCTCGGCCACGAACTCATAGCCCTTGCTGGCCACGTTCATGATCGCCGGCACCTTGTCCGACAGTCGGCCGTAATCGAACGATTCCTTGGGCGAGACATGCGGGTACAGCACCGGCCAGCCGCGGGCGCGAAACAGGCCGAGCAGCTTCTGGATGTTGCCGACCGCGTTCCAGCCGACCTCGCCGCAGGAGGTGGGGAATTCCTTGATCGCTTCCCAGAAGGGCTGCGGCCTGGTGCCGACGGTGCGGTACTGCACGTCGATGATGAGCAGCGCGGGACGGGTGCCGATCCCCGTGCTGCGCCCGAAGCCGGAAGCGTTATAGGCGCGCTGCTCGTCCTCGGAAATAATGCCGTCCCACGGCCTGCTCATGGCTCCATCTCCTTCATGCACGGCGAATGCGGGGGCATGCCGACGGTTCGAACGATGCGCGTCGCCCTCATCGCGGCTTCGCTAAAATCTGATATGATATATAAGTTGAACCTCAGTCAACCGGCCTTTGCGGGGAAATTTGCGCGTGCGGGACAGACATCGTAACAAAGGCGTGGAAGCGAGGCCCACGCGCGCGCTAGGCGAAGCGGTGGAGACGCATGGTGAGCCAGAGCCTGTGTTAGACAAGACTGACCCACCCGCACCCAGGACCGCGCGCGCCCGGGCGCGCGCTGGCCGGGACATCCGCGCCACGGACCGCGAGCCGAAGATGAGCAAGGTGCTGGGGCAACCGAAATCCGCCTCCGACCAGCCGCTCGACCGGTTCTCGAAGACCAACCATGCCTATACGATCCTGCGCGGCCAGATCCTGGATGGCGTCTATCCAGCGGGCGACTGGCTACGCATGTCACGGATCGCCGCCAGCCTGAACCTGAGCGAGATGCCGGTGCGCGAGGCCCTGCGGCTTCTCGAAAAGGATGGATTGGTGGTCATGCACCTCCATCGCGGCGCCCAGGTGGCGACCTTGTCGTTCGAGCGGGCGCTGGAGATCACCGAGGTTCGCATGCATCTCGAGTGCCGGGCCGCGATCGAATCGGCGCCCTACCATGACGCCCGGTCGCTCGACGCGGCGGCGCGCGTGATCAGGAAGATGGAGGCCGCGGCAGACGATACCGTCACGTTCGCCATCCATAACCGGGAATTCGCAACCTCGATCTACACCCGCTGTCCCAACGCCTTCATGCGCGAACACATCCAGCATCTGTGGGACCAGGTCTGGCAGTATTCCTCGACCTCGGTGTTCAACGTGATGCGGCACCGGATCGAGGATTTGCTGATCGAGAACCGGCAGATCATCGCCTGCCTGGAGCGCCAGGATTCCGGCGGGCTGCGGCAAGTATATGATGAAAGGCTGCGCAAATCCGTCGATGCCTGGCAGGCGGCGATCGCGAGGAGCCGGCAGGCGAAGCGATCCATGTGACGGAAGGCGGCCGCGCGCCGGGAAAGCTCCTGATGCCGTCCCTGCCCCGCCGGGTGTGCGCGCCCGAACAGCATCCGCAGCCGGGCTTATGGCCGGAGGACCGGATGAACCGGGGCGGATCGGGCGAACTGCGTTCATCGGCTGCCATCACCATTCGCCTTCCCGCATCCATCGCCGCGAAGGCCGGAACCCCAGGTTCCCGCCCGGCATCGGCGCCGGCGAGAATTCTTCTGCAACAGAGCCTCGCCGCTTGCGGCGACCACGTTACGCTTGCTAATCCGTCCGGGGACGGTTCTATTCAACCGTGATTGAGGCGCCTCGGCGGCATCCGTATCGCCGATCTGTCAAGGATGATGGGCGGTCAAATTCGTACAACGATCAGCCGATTGAGCTGAAATGGGGGAGCTGCACATGGATATGACCCGGCGCGTCGGCGCGGAATTCTTCGGCACTTTCTGGCTCACCTTCGGCGGCTGCGGCAGCGCCGTACTGGCGGCGGCCTTTCCGCAGCTTGGCATCGGCTTTCTCGGCGTCGCGCTGGCCTTCGGCCTGACCGTGCTGACCATGGCCTACGCCGTGGGCCATATCTCCGGCGGCCACTTCAACCCCGCCGTCACGATCGGCCTGTGGGCCGGCGGACGGTTCAAGACCGGTGACATCATCCCCTATTGGGTCGCGCAGGTCGCCGGCGCCATTGCCGCCGCCGCGGTGCTTTACGTGATCGCTTCCGGCAAGCCCGACTTTGTCATGGGCGGGTTCGCCTCCAACGGCTACGGCCCGCTCAGCCCGGGCAAGTACAGCCTGATGGCCTGTCTGGTGATGGAGGTGCTGGCGACGTTCTTCTTCCTGATGATCATCCTCGGCTGCACCTCCAAGCGCGCCGCTGCCGGCTTCGCAGGAATTCCCATCGGCCTGGCGCTGACGCTGATCCACCTGATCTCGATCCCCGTCACCAACACCTCGGTCAATCCCGCCCGCAGCACTGGCCCGGCCCTGTTCGCCGGCGGCGAATATATCGGCCAGCTCTGGCTGTTTTGGCTCGCCCCGATCGTCGGCGCGCTGATCGCCGGCGCCGTGTCGCGGTGGCTGCACGAGGAGCCATAAGGCGCAAGGTTGGGGCTCCGCCCCAAACCCCGGCGGGCTCTGCCCTGCACCCGTGAGGGGACAGTCGTCCCCTCAACCCCTCGGACTGGTTTGTTGAGAAGAGGGCCATGACGTAGCCCATCAGCGGCTACGTCGGTTAGGCCCTCTTCTCAACAAACCAAACTGACAGGGGTCAAGGGGATGACCATCCCCTTGCGGGGTGGAGGGGCAGAGCCCCTCATGGGGTTTGGGGCAAAGCCCCAATCTGGCCTACGCCCGTCCAGCCCCCAGCAGCACCCGGACCAGCGTTTCGCAGCCGGCCTGGTCGGTTTCGTCGAAGCGGTCGGGGGTCGGACTGTCGAGGTCGAGCACCCCCAGCACCTCTCCGTTGTGTAGCAGCGGCACGACGAGTTCCGAGCGGGATGCCATGTCGCAGGCGATGTGGCCGGGGAAGGCATGCACGTCCGGCACCAGGATCGTGCGGCGCTCTGCCGCTGCGGTGCCGCAGACCCCTTTACCGAGGGTGATCCGCACGCAGGCCGGCTTACCCTGAAACGGGCCGAGCACGAGCTCGTCCCCGCGAAGGAAGTAGAACCCGGCCCAGTTCAACGCGGGCAGGCTGTGATAGATCGACGCGGCGGTGTTGGCGGTGTTGGCGATCCAGTCGCTTTCCCCCGCCAGCAGCCCTTCCAGAGCCTGCGCCAGGTCGACGTAGAGCGTGCGCTTGTCCGCCTGAGCCAGCGGGCCCGGAGGGTGGGTCGGATCGGTTGCGGACCACGGAACCGCGAGTGCGGGATCATGCATGGCAAACCTCCTCGGGCGCCGGCGGAGTGCCGGCATGGAGGCGTTCTACCAGCCCATCCGTGGTCCGGATACCGCAACTGCGGCGTGCGCTGCCTTCGGCTTCCTGTGGCTCAGTCCGCCGCCAGCAGGCCCGCGCGCTGACGCCGGGATGCGGGCGCCGGCTTCGCCGAGGCAGGGACAGCGGCGGCGTTCAGCAGGCCGCGCAGTTCGCGCATGAAGCTGGCACCGGTGGTCGTGCGCTGGACCAGGATGCTGCGGCGGTCGGTCGGATCCGGCTTGCGGCGGATCAGGTCGAACTGCGACAACCGGTCCAGCGCGCGTGTCACCGCCGGACGGGAAAGCCGCAGAGTGGCTGCGAGTCCGCGTACCGTCTGGGCCGGCTGCTCCAGATAGCAGATCATGAAAATGGCCAGTTGGCGTGCGCTAAGATCGGCAGCGTCCCTGCGAACCAGGCCGGCTATCGTGCCGCGCAGCAGGGAGACGAGTGAATCACTTTGCTCATTGGCAACCATGGAAAGGGCCCCTTTTTGGAACGGCGGCCCGAACCGGGCCGGCACGCCGCGCGCTATCACAGCCGCGTGATGTAACGCTACCAGGGGTTGTTATGGCAGGCAATAGAATAATTGCCATATTCAATGCATCAACGGCCTGGAAACGCAACGGATCCAGGGGCGGATGGAAAGGATCAGATCGCGATCGCGATTGCGGCACCCGCGGGAACCACGATCCAGGGTGGTACGCGCCAGAACACAAGGGCGACGAAAGCGCTCACGCCCAGGGCGAAATCGGCCGCACCGGTGATCGCGCTGGTCCATACCGGCGTGTACAGCGCCGCCAGCAGCAGGCCCACTACCGCCGCATTGACGCCGCGCAGCGCGGATGAAGCGGACGGATGGCGGCGAAGCTCGTCCCAGAACGGCAGGGCGCCGAGCAACAGCAGCAGCGAGGGCAGAAAAATCGCGATCAGGCACAGGATCCCGCCGCCGACCCCGCCGCCGGGCGGCCCCATTGCGGCACCGAGATAGGCGGCGAAGGTGAACAGCGGTCCCGGCACCGCCTGCGCCAAGCCGTAGCCGGCCAGGAACAGATTGTCGGCGATCCAGCCCGGCGGCACCACCGCCTCGCGCAGCAATGGCAGCACCACATGGCCGCCGCCGAACACCAGCGCGCCGGCGCGATAGAAGCCGCTGACCAGCGCCAGGGCCGGGCTCTGCGCGGCCGCCACAGGCAGCCCCAGCAGCAGCAAGGCAAAGGCAACCAGCGCCGCGATCGCCAGCCAGCGCGGCACCGCAATGCCAAGCGTGGCGTGATCCGCCGGCACGCCGGTGCGCAGCCGCCACACGCCGAACAGCCCGCCGGCGACGATCGCGCCGACCTGTCCGAGCGGTCCGGGGAAGGCCAGGGTCAACGCCGTGGCAGCGGCGGCCAGCGTCATGCGCACGCGGTCCGGACACAGGCTGTTGCCCATGCCCCAGACCGCCTGCGCGACGACCGCGGCGGCGACGATCTTCAAGCCGTGCAGCGCTGCCTGCAGGACGGGCGCGTGCGCGGGATCGCCGACCGCGCCCATCCCCAGGGCGAAGGCAATCAGCACGATCGCGGAGGGCGCGGTGAAACCGAGCCACGCGGCCAGCGCACCGGGGATGCCGCCGCGCATCAGCCCGATCGACATGCCGACCTGGCTGCTCGCCGGTCCCGGCAGGAACTGGCAGAGCGCCACCAGGTCGGCGTAGGCGGCTTCCCCCAGCCAGCCGCGGCGGGTGACGAACTCGGAACGGAAATAGCCGATATGCGCCACCGGCCCACCGAAACTGGTCAGCCCCAGGCGCAGGAAGACCAGAAAGATCTCAGCCATTTCGACGCGCCGGCCGGAACCAGTCTCAGCCGCCGATCACCCGCCAGGCCACCAGCAGCACCATCAGCGCAAGGTACAGACGCAACGCGAGCAGCGACAGCCGCACGGTCGGGGTCAGGGCCATACGGCCGAGATCGGCATGATAAAGCTTTTCCTCGGGCAGATCGTCGAGCGGATGGATGATCCGGGGCAGCCGAAGGTCGATCGCGGTGTCGGACATGGGGTCGGGCTCCTTCAGTCAGGCGATTTATTCGGATGCGCTACGAGGTGGCGGGAAACAGGCCGGGCAGGAGAACCTGGGCGGCCAGCACCAGGGACAGCGCGAACAGCACCGCGATGACGGTCCAGTTCACCCAGTTGTTCCAGGGACGGTTGGAGAACGCCTCCCCCAGCATGGCGCGGTCGTTCAGCAGCAACTGCAGGAAAATGATGGCCGACGGCAGCATCACCCCGGCCAATACCTGCACACCGAGGATGATGGTCTGCAGCGGCGCGCCGGGGATCAGCACCACGCCGGCGGCGGCGGCGACGCACAGGGCATAGGCGGCGTAGAATTGCGGGGCGTCGCTGATCCTGGCCTGCAGCGTGTTCTTCCAGCCCATGACCTCGCCCCAGGCCCAGGCCGAGGACAGCGAGATCGCGGTGGCGCCGAGCAGCGCGGCATTGCACATCATCAGCAGGATCAGCGTCGAGCCGGTCCGCCCGATGGTGGGGATCAGCGCGATCGCCATCTGCGCCGGGTCCTCATACTCGCCGCCCTGGCGGTGCAGGGCATCACCGACCAGCATCATGCAGGCGGCGAAGACCACCACCGCGACGGCGCCGAGCATCGTGTCCAGCCGCGCCGATTTCAGGTCGGCGAAGCGCAGGCGCTTGTCGGCGACGCAGCTCTGCTGGAAGAACAACTGCCAGGGTGCGATCGTGGTGCCGACGATGGCGATGACCAGGAACACGAGGGAGCCGGTGATCCCGCCCGTCGGCACATTGGGGATCAGCGAGTCACGGACCGCCTGGCCGGCGTTCGGCGCGACCTGCCAGACCAGGAAAAGCCAGGCGAGGTTGAGGCCACAGAGGAGCAGCGTCATCCGCTCCCACCGCCGGTAGCTGCCGGTGCCCACCAGCAGGATCAGGCCGACAGCGGAGAGCGGCACGATGATGTCCGCCGGCAGGCCAAGGCGCCCGGCGGCCAGGGCGATGGCCGCGAATTCGGTGACCAGGGTCAGGAAATTGACCAGCAGCAGGTCGAACAGGGAGAACCGGCCCCACCATTTGCCGAAGCGCTGGTAGATCATGGCCGCATGGCCCTCGCCGGTGGCGATGCCGAGCCGGGCCACCATCTCCTGGACGAAATAGGTCACCGGCAGCAGCAGCAGCAGCACCCACAGTAGGGACGTGCCGTACTGGGCGCCGGCCTGGGTATAGGTGGACACGGCGCCGGCGTCGTTGTCGGCGACCATCACGATCAGCCCGGGCCCGGCCACCACCATGAAATGCAGCAGGCGGTGGCGCCAGCGCAGCCGGGGTGCGGGGATCTGCCGTGGAAGCGTTGCAGGGGTCATGGAACCGCGGTCCTGGCGTCGGGGGGAAACCCGGACGGGGAGCAGCGGCGACGGCGTCCGCTGTTATCCCGCCCGGCCCATGGGGAAGGAACGACCGGGCCCGGAGGCCCGGCCGCGACTAGAGCCTTCTTCCATCAGGTGCCTCCCTCGTTCGGCTTGCGAACACCGATGCCGCGGGCGACGGAGGGGCGGTGCGGGACGATGTCCTCGCGCCAGACGCAGGCCGGCCGGCCGGTGCCATCCAGCACCCAATGCGCGACCAGATGCGGCGCCAGGCCGAAGCGGGTCAGCAGGGTGGCGGTGTCCAGCGCCGTGGAAAGCGCCCGCGCGGGTGCGGGCGGGGAACGGGTGAGGTCGATAAAGGCGGTCATTGCGACGCCTCCTTACGGTTACCGGTTGCTACCGGCCCAGGAGGCGCTGACCGCGCGCGGTCAGCCGGTGATGGCTTGCCGCGACATTGCGGTCACACGGGACTCCCGGGCAATGATTTCCGTCATGACGACAGCGCGCGCGATGCGCGGACTGTACGGCTCGACGGGTTCGCTGCTAGGTCGGGGTTTCATGTGATCCATAATGGTTGTTGACAGGCGCCCAGCCCTTCCGGGGCCGAACGGACGATGCCGCGACGGCGGAACCGACAAGGTTCACATAACCCCATCGCCCGGCCGGTTCAAGCATTCTGTGAGCAAAAACAGGCACAAGGACAACACGCCGCAAGGCCGGTTGCCGCGACCGATTTGCGCACCGGGCCGGGCACTCAGCTCGGCGCCCCGACGTCCTGTTCTCCCGTGCCCTCATCCCCCGTGCCCTGTTCCACGGCGACGATGCGGAACACCAGTTCCTCGCCGTCGGGCCGGCGGATGGTGAGGTAGTCCCCCGGGCGGTAGACCCGCCCCTCCAGCGTCCAAACCGGCTCGTCCATGCCCTGCTCGCCCTGCAGCGCCCAGCCGGCATCGGGGCTCTCCTCATCGACCAGCACCACCTCGCCCTGCCAATCCTGCCGTCCCGGGCGGAAACGGCGCGCGCGCCAGGGCGCGGCGTCGGCGAAATACGCCGCGGTGTCGATCTGGCCCTGCGGCGTGAGCCGCACATGAATCTCCAGCCCGTACTCGGTGCTCCCGGTCGGAAAGCCGGGACCGGCGGCCAGCAGGGCTAGGATTTTCGGCATCGGATCATTGTTTCCTGGGATCGTCGGTTCCTGGAATCATCGGTTCCGGACGGGGCCACGGCTGGTCAACGGTTTCCGCCCTGATTCGTTGCGGCGCGGATTGCGGCCCCGTCCAAGAGGGGCTTCAGCCGGGACGATACCATCCCGGCTTGCGCTTTTCACGGAAGGCGCCAGTGCCCTCCCGCGCTTCGGCCGAATTGCGCACCCGGTTGTGCTCGAAGGCCATCAGCTTGATCTGGCTGTCGCTCAGCTTCAACCCGTTATCGGCGAGGATCGCGTTCTTGATCACGGCGATCGCCCCGGGCGCGCCGAGCAGCACGGCGTCGATCACCTCGGCCAGCCGCGCCTCGACCGCGTCAGCCGCGACCACCTCGTGCACCAGGCCGATGCGGCAGGCTTCCGCGGCGTCGAAGCGTTCGCCGGTGATGGCATAGCGGCGGGTCTGGCGCAGGCCCATCGCGTGAACCATGTGGGTGGAAATCGGCGTCGGCGCGGTGCCGACGCGGATTTCGGTGATGCCGAACAGGCTGTCCGGCGTGGCCAGTGCCACGTCCACGCAACACACCACGCCAACGCCGCCGCCGAAGCAGGCGCCGTGCACCATGGCGATGGTCGGCTTGGGGAACTCGTTCAGCAGCGCCATCGCCCGCGTCGTGGTCATCGAGGCCGCCAGCGCCTGCTCGGGCGGGTAGCGGCCGGCCTCGTTCAGCCAGTTGATGTCGGCGCCCGCCTGGAAATGCCGTCCGGCACCGCGGATGACCAGGCAGCGCACCGCCGGGTCGCCGGCGAGCTGCTCCAGCCCGGCGATCATCTGCTCAAGCATGTCGAGGTTGTAGGCGTTGCCGATCTCCGGCCGGTTCAGCGTGGCGGTGGCCACGCCGCGTGCGTCGATGTCCAGAAGAACGACCTGTGTCTTGCTCATGCTGCTACTTTCGAAGGATCGGTGTTGGCGCCGCAGACGATCACGCCGACTTGGGCACCCGGCGGCGGCTGGAAGGCGCCGGAAATCAGGGCGGCGAGCGCGGTGGCGCCGCCGGGCTCGGCGACCAGCCGGACGCGGTCCCAGAGCAGGCGCTGCGCCTCCAGGATCGCGGCATCGCTGACCAGCACCGCCTGCGCCACATGGGCGACGGCGATCGGGAACATCCGCGCGCCGACCTGTTTCGCGCCCAGGCTGTCGGCGGCGACGCCGCCCACGGGGGCGGCCACCGGCGCGCCGGCCGCCAGCGCCGCGTGCAAGGTCGGGCAGCCCTCGGGCTCGACGCTGATCACCGCGACGCGGGACGCATACCAGGCGGCGACACCGCCGATCAGCCCGCCGCCGCCGGTCGCGACCAGGACATGCGTCAGCCCGGGCGCATCGGCCTCGAACTCGCGTCCCACGGTGCCCTGACCGGCCAGCACGTCGGCATCGTCATAGGCGTGCACTTCCAGCGCCCCGGTCTCCGCCTGGCGGGCGCGGCTGGCTTCCAGCGCCTCGTTATAGGTGGCGCCGCCCTGCACCACCCGGGCGCCGTAGCTGGCGATGCGCGCCACCTTGGCCGCCGGCGTAGTACCGGGAACGAAGATCTCCGCGCGCATGCCAAGTGCGCGGGCAGCATAGGCGACGGCGGCGCCATGGTTGCCGCCGGACGCCGCGATCACCGCCGCCGGCGCCGGAGTGGCCGCAAACAGACAGTTGAACGCGCCGCGCGGCTTGAAGCTACCCGCGTGCTGCAGCAGCTCCAGCTTCAGCCATATCGGGAAGCCGAGTGCGAAATCCGCACCCTCCACGCGAAGGGTTGGCGTCCGCCGTACATATGGCAATATGCGCGCGGCGGCGGCCGTTATCTGCTCTCGTCCGATCATGCTTTATTAGACGTCCCTGGCATCTGAATTTTCCGACAAAATGCTTCCTTTTCTCATTATATCTAGTCACATTGGTGCCCCATGCAGATACACGGTAGCTGCGCTTCACGGGGGGGGTCTGGAGTGCTGCTGATCGGGCCGCCCGGTTCGGGCAAGTCCGATCTCCTGCTGCGCCTGCTCGACCGTGGCTTCTCCCTTGTTGCCGACGACCGGGTAGAGATCGTCGATGGCCTGGCACGGCCGCCGCAAGCCCTGGCCGGGCTGCTGGAGGTGCGCGGCCTCGGCATCGTGCGACTGGCGCATGTGGCGCAGACCAGCCTAGCGCTGGTAGTAACCCTCGGGGCCGCCGCGGTACGGTTGCCGGAACCAACCCGGCACCCCATCTTGGGCCTGCCACAGATCGCCGTCGAGGCACACCATGCATCCGCTCCGGCGATCGTCGACTTGGCGCTGAACTCCGCGCTCGCGCGGGTCGCACAAGTGGCCGGGGCATTCGTGCCATGACAGAGGGTACCGATATCGAAAAGCGTCGCGTCGTGCTGGTCAGCGGCCTGTCGGGGGGCGGCAAGGCGTCCGCGCTGCGCATCCTGGAGGATCTCGGCTACGAGGCGGTGGATAACCTGCCGGTGTCGATGATCGAGACCGTGGTGCAGGGCGCCGAGCGCAACCTCACCATCGGCGTGGACACGCGCACCAGCGGCTTCAACGCCACCGCCGTGCTGGCCACGCTGGGGCGGCTGCGCGCCGATCCGGCGCGGCGGGCCGAAATGATCTACCTGTTCGCCGACGAGGCGAGCCTGCTGCGCCGCTATACCGAGACGCGCCGGCGCCACCCGATGGCGCCGCAGGGCCGCGTGCTGGACGGCATCGCCGCCGAAATCGGCCTGACCGGCAGCCTGCGGGAGGCGGCGGACCTCGCAATCGACACCTCCGACCTGCCGGTGGCGGCGCTGCGCCAGCTGATCGAAAGCCATTTCGGCCCGGCCAGCGCGCGCGAGGCGCCGGCGCTGGTGGTGACGCTGATCTCCTTCGCCTATCCGCTCGGCCTGCCGAAGGAGGCCGATCTGGTGTTCGACGGCCGCTTCCTGCGCAATCCGCATTACGATCCGGTGCTGCGCCCGCATACCGGCCTCGACCGCGAGGTCGGCGCCTATGTCGCCGCGGACCCGGATTTCGGCCGGTTTTTCGCCTGCCTGACGCAAATGGTGGAACTGCTCTTGCCGAGATTCGTACAAGAGGGCAAGAAATATGCAACAATCGCCATTGGCTGCACCGGCGGGCATCACCGCTCGGTGTATCTGGTGGAACGGCTGTCCGATCACCTCGCCGAACTGATCTCGGCGAAGGAACTGCGCTGGCGGTTGCACGTGTCGCATCGCGAGCTGGCGCGGGAGGGCCTGTCCGCTGCCTATCTGTCCAACCGGTCCGTGCCCCACTGGACCGACGAGCCACGCAAGCAAGGCCCATCAGACGCGCTGGATAAGCCGGAGAAACTGGCGCATGAAGGCCCGATCACTACCATATCCGGCGACGGGCACGGATTTCCCCCGCCGGTTCAGGCACAGGAGGCCTGAGACGAACCCTATGAGCTTTTCCATCCGCGTATTGACCGCGGCCCGCCCTCAGCCTCTGCCGAGGCCCGACCTCGGATCGGACGAGCGGACCGCGATGACCCGTGCTGCGCGATGATCGGCATGGTTCTGGTCACCCATGGGCGACTGGCGGAAGAGCTGCGTCTGGCCATGGAACATGTCGTCGGCGCCCAACGGCATGTCGACATCGTCTGCATCGGCCCCGATGACGACATGGAGCGGCGGCGGACGGAGATCGAGACCTGCATCGACCGGTGCGACACCGGCGACGGCGTCGTGCTGCTCACCGACATGTTCGGAGGCACGCCATCCAACCTCGCCATCTCCATGATGGACCGCAAGCATGTGGAGGTGATCGCTGGCGTGAACCTGCCCATGCTGGTCAAGCTGGCGAAAATACGCTCCAGCGAGCCGCTGGCCTCCGCCGTGGACAGCGCCCAGGAGGCCGGGCGCAAATACATCGCCGCGGCGTCCCATGTGCTGCACGGCAAGCTGAACGGGACCTGCCAATGAGGGATTTCTGCCCATGAGCTCGGACCGGGTCCCGTTGCCGGGCGCCAGTATCCCCATAGGTCCGGGCGCCAGCGCATCCGGCGGCGAGGACCCTTCTGCCTCCGCCCGCGCGCCGATGCTGACCCGCGACATCTCCATTCCGAACAAGCGCGGCCTGCACGCCAGGGCGGCGGCGAAGTTCGTGACCCTGGCGGAGCGCTTCGGCGCCTGCGTCGAGGTCTGCCGCGATGGCCAGTCGGTCTCCGCCCGCTCGATCATGGGGCTGATGATGCTGGGGGCCGGTCAGGGCGCCTCGATCCGGCTCCACGCCGAAGGGTGGGACGCCAAGGAAGCCATCGAAGCCTTGGCCGAACTGGTCGAGGCCGGCTTCCATGAGCAGGACTGACCCGCCCACAGCCCCAGCATCGCCGCCAGTCCCGCAGCATAAGCGCCTGGGCCGGATCGGCCGGGCCGTGGATGCGTCCGCCGCGCCGCTGCCGGAACGCAGCCTCCACGGCATTCCCGTCTCTGCCGGCGTGGCGATCGGGCCGGTGTTCGGCACCACCGAGGCCGCCGCAGAAATCACCAAGACCAAGATCCAGGCCGCCGACATCGCCGCCGAAAGCGCACGGCTGGACGCGGCCATCCTGCAGTCGCGCAAGCAGCTGACCAAGCTGCGCGCCCGCCTTGCCGTGCTGCCGGAAGAGAGCCAGGCCGAGATCGCGCCGCTGATCGACGCCTATATCCAGATGATCGGCCCGTCCCGGCTGGTGCGCGGCGCGCGCCGGCGGGTCACCGAGACGCTGCTGTCGGCGGAAAGCGCCGTCGTCGAGGAGACCGAGGCGATCGCCTCGGTCATCCTGCAACAGGCGCAGGGCGCCCACGGCGCCGAGGAGCGCGCCAGCCTGCAGCGCCGCGCCGACGAGGTGCGCGAAATCGGCCGGCGGCTGGTGCGCAACCTGACCCGCGCCCCGTTCCGCAGTTTTTCGGGCCTGCCGGAAGGCGCGGTGCTGGTCGCCGAGGCGCTACGCCCGGCCGATGCGGCATTGCTCGATCCTTCGCGGCTGGCCGGCGTGGCCGCCGACGAAGGCGGCGCGGACGGCCATACCGCGGTGATGCTGCGCGCGCTCGGGGTTCCCGCCGTGCTCGGCGTGACCGGCCTGGTGCAGGCGATCCGGCCGGGCGATGTCGCGGTCATCGACGGCGGCAGCGGCACCGTCGTGCTCAACCCCTCCCCGGCCACGCTGACCGCAGCGCGCCGCGCGGTCACCGCCTTCGCGCGCGAGCGCCAGCGCTTCAGCCGGCTGCGCCGCCTGCCGGCGGAGACGTTGGACGGCGAGCCGGTGGAGTTGCAGGCCAATCTGGAAATCCCGCTCGAGCTGCCGCTGATCGCCCAGGCCGGCGCAGTCGGGATCGGGCTGTTCCGTTCCGAGTTCCTGTTCATGAACCGCGAGACCGTGCCCGACGAGGCGGCGCAGTTCGAGGCCTATCGCGGCGTCGTGGAAGCCATGAGCGGCGATCCCGTGACCATCCGCGTGCTGGACTGGGGCGGCGAGAAGGATATCGAGGCGCTGTCCAGCAAGGGCATCGTGCCGGAAATCGCCGATACCAACCCCGCACTCGGCATCCGCGGCATCCGGCTGCTGCTGCGCCAGCCGGAACTGTTCGAGACCCAGCTGGCGGCGATCCTGCGCGCCGCCGCGTTCGGGCCGGTGCGGCTGATGCTGCCGATGGTGACCAACGTCGCCGAGGTACGCGGCGCGCGCGAGATCTACGAGCGCGTGGCGAGGCGGCTGCGCCGGCGCGGGGAGCGGCTGGCGGAGAAGCTGCCGCCGCTTGGCATCATGATCGAAACCCCCGGCGCGGCGCTGGCCGCCGACGCGCTGGCGCTGGAGGCGGATTTCTTCGCCATCGGCACCAACGACCTGACCGCCTATACCCTGGCGGTCGACCGCGGCAATGCCGAGGTGGCGGATCTGTACGACCCGCTGCACCCGGCGGTGCTGCGCCTGGTGCAGTTCGCCACCGAGGCGGCCTTGCGCATGCGCATGCCGGTCTCGGTCTGCGGCGAAATCGCCGGCAACGCGGCGCTGACGCCGCTGCTGCTCGGCCTCGGCCTGCGCAGCTTCTCGGTCAACGCCTCGGCCGTGCCGCGGGTGAAGCAGATGGTCCGCTCGGTCGACATCGACAGCTGCGCCCGCTTCGCCCGGCGCGTCATGGAACAATCCAACCCCGCCTCCATCCGCACCCTGCTCGCCGAGTTCAAGCCGGATTCCGGGTAGCGGCGGCCGGGCTCAGATCATGGCGATCGGCCGGACCGGGCAGCCGGTGGCGCCCTTGTATTTGGTGGCCAGCAGAATGAAGCAGAAGCTGTGCAGCTTTTCCTTCGCCAGTTCCTCCAGCGCCAGGTTTTCGATGATGTAGACGCCGGCCTCCACCAGCAGGTGTTGATGCACCGGCATGGAGAGGGCCTTGTCCGGGTTCGGCAGCACTTCCACCGCCATGTTGTCGCACCCGACGGCGACGACGCCCTGCTCGGTCAGCCAGCGTGCGGCGGGCACGTCGATGCCGGGTTCGCCGGCGACGTAGCGTGGGTTGTCGATGCCGAACAACTGCCCCCAGCCGGTGCGGATCATGACGATGTCGCCGGGCTCGATCGTCACCTGGGCCGCGGCGGCGGCCTGCTGCAGGTCCGCGGGCGTGACCACCCGGCCGGGTTCGAGGCGCTGGCCGCCGTCGAGGCCGGCCACGTCCAGCAGGATGCCGCGGGTGACCATCGGCGGCGCGTGCTCGATGCCGAGGCGGTTGAGGCCCCAATCGGTCACCTCCTCCTCCGCGTCGGCGCCGTTGTAGAGCCGGTTGCCGATGGAGAAATGGCCGAGCGCGTCGATATGGGTGCCGACATGCGCGGTCATTTCCATTCGCTCGATGTTCACGCCGACCTCGTTGGTGGCGCCGAGCTTGCGGCGGCGGCGCATGCTGTCGCGCCAGTTGGTCCAGAGCGACATCAGGTACGGCGTCTGGTTCGGCATCATGTACGGCGCGTTCATCGCGATTTCGTGGCTGACGTCGAAAATCCGCCCCTGGGTGACCGAGCGCAGTGCCGCCAGCCGCTTTTCCGGCGTCAGCAGATTGGCGGCGCCGATCTGGTCGGCCGCGCCCCAGCGCGAGTGGTCATGCGTACAGCCAGCCATGGTCGGACTCCTCTTGACGAACCTTATCCACAGTCTAAACCCGAGAGCTCCCGCGGGTCGAACCCGGGGCCTGATAAGAGGATTTACGACGCAGCATGCTCCCTGCCCATCTGAAGCTTCTGGAGGCGGAGAGCATCCACATCCTGCGTGAAGTCGCTGCCCAGGCGGCCAACCCCGTGGTGCTGTACTCGATCGGCAAGGACTCCTCGGTCCTGCTGCATCTGCTGCGCAAGGCCTTCCATCCCGCCCGGCCGCCATTTCCGCTGCTGCATATCGACACGACCTGGAAATTCCGCGACATGATCGCGTTCCGCGACGAGCTGGTGGCGCGCCACGGGTTCGAGCTGCGCAAGCACACCAATCCCGAGGGGCTGGCGCAGAACATCAACCCGTTCGATCACGGCAGCGTCGTCTACACCCAGGTGATGAAGACGGATGCGCTGAAGCAGGCGCTGACCGCGGGCAAATACGATATCGCCATCGGCGGCGCCCGGCGCGACGAGGAGCGGTCGCGGGCGAAGGAGCGCATCTTCTCGGTCCGCGGTCCCGGCCATGCCTGGGACCCGAAGCGCCAGCGGCCGGAGCTGTGGAACCTGTACAATGCCAGCCTCGCGCCGGGCGAGACGCTGCGGGTGTTCCCGCTGTCCAATTGGACCGAGCTCGATGTCTGGACCTATATCCGGGCCGAGGCGATCGACGTCGTGAAGCTGTATTTCGCCGCCGAGCGGCCGGTGGTGATGCGCGACGGGGCGATGATCATGGTGGATGACGACCGCATGCGCCTGCTGCCGGGCGAGGTCCCGGTCGCACGGATGGTCCGGTTCCGCTCGCTCGGCTGCTACCCGTTCAGCGCCGCGGTGGAATCCTCGGCCCGCACGCTCGACGACATCGTCGCGGAGATGCGGACCACGAAGCTGTCCGAGCGCGCCGGGCGGCTGATCGACCAGGACCAGGACAGCTCGATGGAGACCAAGAAGCGCGAGGGGTATTTCTGATGCCCGACAGCCTTCTACGGGTCCTGACCTGCGGCAGCGTCGATGACGGCAAGTCCACGCTGATCGGCCGGCTGCTGTTCGAATACGGCTCGGTGCCGGATGACGTGATGGCCGCGCTGGTGCGCGACAGCCGGCGCTTCGGCACGGTGGAAAACGGGGTCGACTACGCGCTGCTGGTGGACGGACTGTCGGCCGAGCGCGAGCAGGGCGTGACGATCGACGTCGCCTACCGCTTCTTCGAGACCGCGAACCGGCGGTTCATCCTGGCCGATGCGCCGGGCCACGAGCAGTACACCCGCAACATGGCCACCGGCGCCTCCACCGCCGATGTGGCGGTGCTGCTGGTGGATGCGCGCAAGGGATTGCTGGCGCAGACGCGCCGTCATGCGGCGATCGCCTGGCTGATGGGGATCCGCCAGGTTGTGCTGGCGGTGAACAAGATGGACCTGGTCGACTTCGACCAGGAGGTGTTCGATCGGATCGTGTGCGATTTCGGCGGCCTGCGGGACAGGCTGGGCGGTATCCCGGTCATCGCCATACCGGTCTGCGCGCGCGACGGGGACAATGTCATCCGGCCCGGCGATCGCATGGGCTGGTATGCGGGGCCAAGCCTGCTGGCGGCACTGGAAGCGGCGCAGCCGTCGCGCGAAGCCGCGGCGCGCGCGTTCCGGATGCCGGTGCAGCTGCGTCAACCGCCCCGACGCCTCGTTCCGCGGCTATGCCGGCACGATCGCCGCCGGCCGGCTTCGCGCGGGCGATCTGATCGTCCAATGCAACCTCCGCGCATCGGAGCACGGGTGGCGCGCATCGTCACCATGGACGGCGATTTGGCCGAAGCGGAGGCAGGCGATGCGGTCACGCTGGTGCTGGACCAGGAGATCGACGTCTCCCGCGGCGACGTGCTGGCCGACGGCGCCGGCGCCGCTGGTCGCCGACGAGCTGACCGCCTGGATCGTCTGGATGGACGGAAACGCCGCTGTTCCGCGGCCGCGCCTATACCGCTGATGCTCGGCACCCGCAGCGGTCACCGGCACGGTCACCGCACTGTCCGCGCGGCTGGACATCGACACGCTGGGAGAGGCGCCGATCCGCGACCTGCAACTGAACGAGATCGGCCGGGTCGTGCTGTCGCTGACCCAGCCGCTGGTCTGCGAGCCCTATGCCGACAGCCGCGACGCTCGGCGGGTTCATCCTGATCGACCGGCTGTCGCGCAATACCGTCGGGGCCGGCATGGTGATCTCCACCAAGTCCTGGCAGAACAACATCCACTGGCACCGGCTGGACGTGGACAAGGCAGCGTGCGCGCCGCGCTGAAGGGCCAGAAGCCGGCCATGCTCTGGTTCACCGGGCTGTCCGCCGCCGGCAAGTCCACCATCGCCAACCTGGTGGAGCGGCGGCTGACGGCGATGGGCCGGCACACCATGATCCTGGACGGCGACAATGTCCGCCACGGCCTGAACCGCGACCTCGGCTTCACCGAGGCCGACCGGGTGGAGAACATCCGCCGCATCGCCGAAGTGGCGAAGCTGTTCGTCGAAGCCGGGCTGATCGTGCTGGTGTCGTTCATCTCGCCGTACCGCGCCGAGCGCGATGCTGGCGCGCGACAGGGTCGCGGCAGGCGAGTTCATCGAAATCCATGTCGACACCCCGGTGGAGGAATGCCGCCGGCGCGATCCGAAGGGGCTGTATGCCAAGGCGGATGCCGGCCAGCTGCGCAACTTCACCGGCGTCGATGCGCCCTACGAGCCGCCGCTCGATCCGGAGCTGCATCTGCCGACGCTGGAGCAGCCGGCCGAGGTGCTGGCCGAACAGGTGGTCGCGGAGCTGCAGCGGCGCGGGATCGTCTTCTGAGCCGCGCGGGCGACTAGTCGCGGCGCGTTTCTACGGCAGCACCTTGCCCGGATTCATGATGCCCTTGGGGTCCAAAGCCGCCTTGATGCGCTGCATCGTCGCCAGCTCCGCCCCGCCGCGCCATTCCTCCATCATGTAGGGCTTGAGCTGGCCGACGCCGTGCTCGGCGGAAAAGCTGCCGTCGAGGTCTCGCACCACCTCGTTCACCACATCCATGATCGCGTGGTCCTGGGCCAGGAACCAGGCGGCATCGGCGCCGACGGGCTGTTCCAGGTTGAAGTGGATGTTGCCGTCGCCCATGTGGCCGAACGGCACGGCGCGGATGCCGGGCATCAGCGCCTCGCAGGCGATGGTGGCGCGCCGGATCAGCTCCGGCACCTTCGACACCGGCACCGAGACGTCGTTCTTCACCGAGGCACCCTCGCGTTTCTGCGCTTCCGCATGCTCCTCGCGCAGGCGCCAGATGGCGGCGCGCTGGGCCTCGCTCTCGGCAACCGCGGCATCGGTCACGATGCCGTCTTCCAGCGCCTGTTCCAGCACCGCCTCCATCGCCGCGCGCAGGCCGGCATTCGGGCGCGGGGTGGCGAGCTCCACCAGGGCGTAATGCGCCGCGGGTTCGGCCAGCGGCACGCTGGCGCCCTGGATATGCGCGGTGACCAAGCCCATGCCGGCGCCGGACATGTATTCGAAAGCCTGCACCGCGGCGGGATCATGCGCCTGGAACCGGGTGAACAGGTCGAGCGCCGCTTCCGGCGAAGCCACGGCGCACAGCGCCACCGCCAGTTCCCGCGGCTGCGGCACCAGCTTCAGCACCGCGGCGGTAATGACGCCGAGCGTGCCCTCGGAACCGCAGAACAGCTGGCGCAGGCAGTAGCCGGTATTGTCTTTGCGCAACCGGCGCAGGCCGTTCCAGATCTCGCCATCCGGCAGCACGACTTCCAGGCCCAGCACCAGGTCGCGCGCATTGCCGTAGCGCACGGTGTTGTTGCCGCCGGCATTGGTCGCCAGCACGCCGCCGATCTGCGCCGACCCCTCCGAGGAGATCGACAGCGGCAGCAGGCAACCGGCATCGGCAGCGGCGAGCTGCGCCGCCTTCAGCGTGACGCCGGCCTGCAGGGTCAGGGTCATGTCCACGGGGTCGATCCGTTCCACCCGGTTCATGCGCGACAGCGACAGCACGATCTGGCTGGCATTGGCGTTCGGCGTGGCGCCGCCGACCATGGAGGTGTTGCCGCCCTGCGGCACGACCGAGACCCCGGCCTCGGCACAGAGCCGGACCACGCAAGCGAGTTCTTCCGTGCTGCCCGGCCGCACCACGGCGGCGGCATGGCCGCGATAGAGCCGGCGCCAATCCTCGGCATAGGCGTCGGTATCCGCGGGATCGGTCAGCAGACCGCGATCGCCGACGATTTTCCGGATCGCCGACAGCAGCGGCTCGAGCGGAGGCGAGTTCGTGTCAGGCATGGACGTGCTCCTTTGCGCCGGCAGGGTACCGGCGGGGCCTGCATCGTCAAGCTGCCCGTCCCGGGACCGCGTCCCAGGACACCGCGTCTCAGGACAGGGCGTAGGTAGCTGTCGCCTGTACCAGCTTTCGCTCCGGTTCGGCTTCAGCCCAGATGACGATCTCCGCGATGAACAGCCGCCGCCCCACGCGCAGCGGGGTCGCTTCCGCCAGCAGCGGCAGTTTCAGTGCCGGGCGGAGGAAATGGATCGTCAAATCCACCGTCACAGCTTGCGGGTCCGGCCGCGTCGCCAAGATCAGCGCATAGGCGGCGACGTCCGCCATCGCGAACAGCACCGGCCCGGCTACCGATCCGCCGGGACGGGTGATATGCGGGCCGTCGTTCAGCTTGATTGTCGCACTGGCGGGATCGGCGTGGGTCACCTCGACGCCGAAAAGGCCGAGCATCGGCAGTCCGGCCATCACATGCGCCTGGATCTTTGTCAGATCCCAGCTTGGCTTGGTCATCTTTTGCTTCGGCGCCTTGCTTCAGGGACCATTATTCGCGCCGGGCGATCGCCTGCGGGCGGGTGAGGACCTCCGGGCGCAGCACACTGTCCAGGATCTCCTTGGACAGCAGGCCGCGTTCCAGCACCACCTCATAGACGCCCCGTCCGGTGGCATGCGCCTCCTGCGCCACGGACGTCGCGTTGGCGTAGCCGATATAGGGGTTCAGCGCGGTGACGATGCCGATCGAGCGCTCCACGCTGGCGCGCAGATGCTCGCGGTTGGCGGTGATGCCGCGCACGCACCTGGCCTCCAGCGTCAGGCAGCCCTGGCGCAGATGGGAGACGCTCTTGAACAGGCTGTGGGCGATGATCGGCTCGAACGCGTTGAGCTGGAGCTGGCCGGCCTCGGCGGCGAAGGTCACGGTGACATCGTTGCCGATCACCTCGATAGGCGATCTGGTTCACCACCTCGGGGATCACCGGGTTGACCTTGCCGGGCATGATCGAGGAACCGGCCTGCATCGGCGGCAGGTTGATCTCGTTCAGGCCGGCGCGCGGGCCGCTGGAGAGCAGGCGAAGATCGTTGCAGGTCTTCGACAGCTTCACCGCGACCCGCTTCAGCACGCCCGAGAGCTGCACGAAGGCGCCGCAATCCTGCGTCGCCTCGATCAGGTTGGGCGCGGTCAGCAGCGGAATGCCGGTGATCTCCGACAGCCGGCGGCAGACCAGGCCGGCATAGTCGGGATGGGCATTGATGCCGGTGCCGATGGCGGTGGCGCCCATGTTGATCTCGTGGATCAGCACGATCGCCTCGCGCAGCCGCTCCTCGTCCTCGCCCAGCATCACCGCATAGGTGCTGAATTCCTGGCCCAGCGTCATCGGCACGGCGTCCTGCAGCTGGGTGCGGCCCATCTTCAGCACGTCCTTGAATTCTTCCGCCTTCTCCTCGAACGCCTTGCGCAGCAGCGCCATCGCGTCGATCAGCGACAGGATGCCGATATGCGTCGCCAGCTTCAGCGCCGTGGGGTACACGTCGTTGGTGCTCTGGCTCATGTTGACGTGTTCGTTGGGGTGCAGGAACCGGTACTCGCCGCGCTGGTGGCCCATGATTTCCAGCGCCCGGTTGGCGATCACCTCGTTGGCGTTCATGTTGGTGGAGGTACCGGCGCCGCCCTGGATGACGTCCACGACGAACTGATCGCTGAGCGCGCCGGCGCGGATCTCCTCGCAGGCGGCGACGATCGCATCCATCCGCGGCTTGTCCAGCAGGCCGAGGGCGTGGTTGGCCTCCGCCGCCGCGCGCTTGATGGCGGCCAGCGCGTGGATCAGCTCCGGGTAGATCGAGATGGCGGTGCCGGTGATCGGGAAGTTCTCGACCGCGCGCAGCGTGTGCACGCCGTAATAGGCGGATGCCGGCACATCCCTTTCGCCGAGCAGATCGTGTTCACGTCGCGTCGGCGTAGGGGACATGCCTTAGCTCCTATGGGGCTCCCATTGGCCGGGAGGCTCCCGTGGCTGGGATCAGAGTACCTGCTTCCACTGCTCCTGCACCAGCACATAACCATCGCCGCGCTTCGCCAGGTTGGCGAAACCGGGGAAATGGACGTGCATGCCGGCCAGCAGCAGGCGGTCGGTGGCCACCATGTCGAAGACTTTCGCCCGCGTGGCCGCGGCGGCGTCGGGATCGGTGTCGAAGGCGATCGTCACCTTGGGGAACGGAATCTGCACTTCCGGTACGTGCACGATGTCGCCCCAGATCAGCAGCTGCTCGTTGCCGGACTCGATCAGGTAGCCGGTATGGCCGGGTGTGTGGCCGGGGATCGGCACCGCGGTGATGCCGGGGAATACCGGGCCGCCCTTGTGGGTGCGGAAGCGGTCCATGTACGGCGCGGTCTGCTCGCGGGTGGCCTTGAAATACAGCAGCTGCTCGCGCTCCGTGCCGCGCGCCATCAGCGAATCGTCCAGCCAGTGCGGCAGCTCGTTCTCATGCGCGACCAGCTCGGCATTGGGGAACAGCCGCTTGCCGGTGGTCATGTCGGTCAGGCCGGCGGAGTGGTCGGGATGCATATGGGTCAGGAACACCGCCTCGATCTTTTCCGGATCGATGCCCGCGGCCTTCAGGTTGCGCTGCAGCCAGCCCACCGTCGGCCCCATGTAGTTGCCGGATCCGGTCTCGATCAGCGCAAGGCGGCCGGCGGAATGGATGGCGAAGCAGTTGACCGAGGTGCGCCGCGGCACCGGGCGGAAATTCTGCCGCAGCAGCTCCGAGCTCTGCTCGACGGTGATGTTGCGCAGCACCTCCATGGAGCCGTCCAGATAACCGTCGCTGAGCGCGGTCACCACAATGTCGCCGATCTTGCGGTGATAGACACCGGGGATCTGGATGGTCGGAATCTCTGTCATCGGATCTCTTCTCTCCCTTTACCTACTCACGCGGCGCGGCGGCACGCTGCAGCCGGTCGTTGATCGCAAGGCCGAGCCCGGTGCCGGGCACCGGCATCGCGGCAATGCGCTTCAATCCCAAATCCTGGCCCTGTCTGTCCAGCCGGCGCAGGCCGCTGAACAGCCGGGAGGCGGCTTCGGTCAGATCCCGGCCTTCGCTGAGATTGAACACGCCGCCCGCGCCAGGCAAGGGCGGCCCGAAGGCCAGCAGCGCCTCGTCCGCCGCCACGGCGGTCGCGTTCAGCCGCACCGGCAGGGCCGGGGCATAGTGCGAGACCAGCAATCCTGGCGAACGCAACCCCCTCGCCGCCTGCGCCGTCGCGTGCGGAATCGGCCGGCCGACGGGGCCGAGCAGCCCCTCGATCGCCTCCGCCGTCACGCCGCCGGGACGCAGCAGCACGGGATGCGCGCCGGTCAGGTCGAGCACCGTCGATTCCACGCCGATCGGACACGGGCCGCTGTCGAGCACCGCGGCGATGCGTCCGCCGAGGCCTTCCATCACATGCTCGGCGGTGCTGGGACTGACCTGGCCCGAACGGTTGGCCGAGGGTGCTGCCACCGGCCGGCCGACCGCGCGCAGCAGCGCCAGCGCCGTGGCCTGGGCCGGCACGCGCACCGCCAGCGTGTCCAGCCCGGCGCCGGCGAGCAGGGAGACCGGGCAGGCGATATGCCGCGGCAGCACCAGCGTCAACGCGCCCGGCCAGAACGCGGCGGCCAGGCAGTGCGCGGCGTCGTTGGCCTCGACATGGCGAAAGGCGGCTTCCGCGTCGGGATAGTGGCAGATCAGCGGATTGAAATGCGGCCGCCCCTTGGCGGCGAAGATGGCCGCTACCGCCCGCTCGTTGGTCGCATCGGCGCCGAGGCCGTAGACCGTCTCGGTGCCGAACGCCACCAGCTCGCCGGCCCGCAGCAGGGAGGCGGCATGCGCGATGCCGGCGGCGTCGGCGGGCAGAAGAAGGGTCATCGGCAGGGTGATAGCGGCGCGGATGGGCCATGGCAAAGCCGGGCGGCGCTGCTAGAGTGAAAAATCCGCCAACGATCGGATCATAGCCATCCCGCCCAACAGGAATTCCGGAGTTTCCCCCATGCTCGATATCGCCTTTGCCAAACCCGCATTGCCGAAATCCGGCGCGCTCCTCCTGCTGGTGGCGGAGGACGAGGCGCCCTCCGGCTTGTGGCAGCAGGCGGACCAGGCGACCGGCGGCGCGGTGGCCCGCGCCATCGCGGCGGCGGAGTTCAAGGGCGGCAAGGACAAGAGCGTGTCCATCCCCGGGCCCGGCGCCGGGCTGTCTCGCATCGTCATCCGCGGCATCGGCAAGCGCGGCGCGCTGACCGATCACGCGCTGGAGGAAGCCGGCGGCGCGGCCGCGGCGCAGCTTGCAACCGAAACCACCGCCGCGATCGCCGCCAGCGGCCTGGCGCCCGGGCAGGCCGCCGCCGTGGCCATGGGCGTGACGCTGCGCGCCTACCGGTTCGACCGCTACCGCACCAAGGAGAAGGCGGACCACAAGCCGAAACTCGCCAAGCTGACGGTACTGGCCGATGACGCCGCCAAGGCCAAGGCCGCCTATGCGCCGCTGCGTGCGGTCGCTGAAGGGGTATTCCTGTCGCGTGACCTGGTCAGCGAGCCGCCCAACGTGCTGAACCCGGCGGAGATGGCGGATCGCTGCAAGAAGCTGACGTCGCTGGGGCTGAAAGTGGACGTGCTCGGCCCGAAGGAGATGCAGAAACTCGGCTTCGGCGCGCTGCTCGGCGTCGCCCAGGGCAGCGTGAACGAGCCGCGCTTGGTGGTCATGCACTGGAACGGCGCGGGCGGGCGCAAGGGCAAGCACAAGAAACTCGCCTTCGTCGGCAAGGGCGTGACCTTCGATACCGGCGGCATCAGCATCAAGCCGGCCGGCGGCATGGAGGACATGAAATGGGACATGGCCGGCGCCGGCACGGTGATCGGCCTGATGGCCGCGCTGGCCGGGCGCAAGGCCAAGGTGGACGCGGTCGGCCTGGTCGGCCTGGTGGAGAACATGCCCTCGGGCAGCGCCCAGCGGCCCGGCGACGTGGTGACCAGCTATTCCGGCCAGACGATCGAAGTGATCAACACCGACGCCGAAGGCCGCCTCGTGCTGGCCGACGTGCTTTGGTACTGCCAGCAGAAATTCGATCCGGAGTTCATGATCGACCTCGCTACCCTGACCGGCGCGATCATCATCGGCCTCGGCCACGAATACGCCGGACTGTTCAGCAATGACGACACGCTGTCCGAACGCCTGACCGCGGCCGGCAAGCAGACCGGCGAATTGCTGTGGCGGATGCCGCTGGCGGAGGCCTACGACAAGCAGATCAAATCCGACATCGCCGACATGAAGAATGTCGGCGGCCGGCCCGGCGGGTCCATCACCGCGGCCCAGTTCATCCAGCGCTTCGTCAACTCCAAGCCCTGGGCACACCTGGATATCGCCGGCATGGCCTGGAGCACCAAAGACCACCCCACCACCCCCAAAGGCGCCACCGCCTTCGGCGTCCGGCTGCTGGACCGCCTCGTCGCCGAGCATTACGAGGGCTGAGGGGCTTGGTGAGGCAAGTAAGGCCAGGGGCTCTGCCCCTGGACCCCGCTAGGGGATGGTCATCCCCTAGGACCCCTCGGACGGGTTTGTCGAAGAGGGGACGGAACCGACGGAGCGGTAGCAACGGCGCAGGCATGCCCCCTCTTCGACAAACCCAATCAAGGGATGCAAGGGACGACTGTCCCTTGCTGGGGGTCCAGGGGGCAAAGCCCCCTGGCTTTCCTTCCTTCATCGAGCCCTCGGCCCCGTAACCTCGATGACCGAGATCGGGTTCTACCACCTGACGCGCACAGGGGAGGAGCGGGCCTTGCCGCAGTTGCTGGGGCGGACGCTGGCGGCGGGGAAGCGGGCGCTGGTGCTGTGCCGCGGGCCGGAGCGGGTGGCGGCGTTGGATGCGGCGTTATGGGCGTGCACGGAGCCGGACTGGCTGCCGCACGGCACCGCGGCTGATGGCGACCCTGATTTGCAGCCGGTATGGCTGACCACCAAGGACGAGGCGCCGAACGGGGCCAGTTTCCTGTTCCTGATCGACGGCGCGGAAACCGCCCGGCTTGGGGAGTTCGAGCGGGTATTCGACCTGTTCGACGGCAATGACGAGGCCGCCGTGCAGGCGGCGCGGAAGCGATGGGTGGCGGCAAAAGCGGCCGGCCATGTGCTAACCTATTGGCAGCAGGGCCCGCGCGGCTGGGAGAAGAAGGCCTGAGGTGGAGCCATGACCTCCATGGCTGGCTGCCAAGGACCATTCCGGCATGACGTAGGTATTCGTACCGGCTACGAAGACGCCGTTACGCCGGCTATGACGACCGTCTTCGCTGAGTAGAGGCACTCATGGACCACGACGAATTCTTCCGCAGGCACCTCGACGCCCTCCGTCGCGACGGAAATTACCGTGTGTTTGCCGATCTGCAGCGGCGCGCCGGCGAGTTTCCGCGCGCGACGCATTACCAGGGTAGCGGCGAGGCCCAGGTCACGGTCTGGTGCTCCAACGACTACCTGGGCATGGGCCAGCATCCGAGCGTGATCGCGGCGATGCATGAGGCGCTGGACCGCTGCGGCGCCGGCGCCGGCGGCACGCGCAACATCGCCGGCACCAACCATTACCATGTGCTGTTGGAACAGGAGCTGGCCGACCTGCACGGCACCGAGGCAGCGCTGCTGTTCAACTCCGGCTACATGTCCAACTGGGCCAGCCTGAGCACGCTGGCGGGCAAGCTTCCCGGCTGCGTGGTGCTGTCGGACGAGGCCAACCACGCCTCCATGATCGAAGGCATCCGCCACAGCCGGGCCGAAAAGCAGATCTTCGCGCATAACGATCCCGCCGATCTCGAGCGCAAGTTGGCGGCGCTGGGCCGCGACCGGCCGAAGCTGGTGGCTTTCGAATCCGTCTATTCGATGGACGGCGACATCGCGCCGGTAGCCGAGCTCTGCGACATCGCGGACGCCTATGGCGCGATGACGTATATCGACGAGGTGCATGCGGTCGGCATGTACGGCCCGCGCGGCGGCGGCATCACCGAGCGCGATGGCGTGGCGCACCGGCTGACGGTGATCGAGGGCACGCTGGCGAAGGCTTTCGGGGTGGTCGGCGGCTATATCGCGGGGTCGGCGGCGCTATGCGACTTCGTGCGCAGCTTCGCCTCCGGCTTCATCTTCACGACCTCTCTGCCGCCGGCCATCGCGGCTGGGGCGCTGGCGGCGGTGCGGCACCTGAAAGCCAGCACGGTCGAGCGCGACCGCCAGCAGGAACGGGTGGCCACGCTGCGCCGGATGCTCGATGAGCAGAGGGTGCCCCATCGCGACAACCCAAGCCACATCGTGCCGGTGATGGTGGGCGACGCCGTGCGGTGCAAGCAGATAAGCGACCGGCTCATGGAGCAGTACGGGATCTATGTGCAGCCGATCAACTATCCCACCGTGCCGCGGGGGACCGAGCGGCTGCGCATCACGCCGTTGCCGATGCACAGCGACGAGGACATCGCCCATCTGGTGGCATCGCTGTCGGCGATCTGGTCGGAGCTGAGCCTGAAGCGGGCGGCGTAGACCCTGCCTGGCGGGCTTGCCGCCGGTAACCGCACCGACCATCTAGGTATGGGACCAACAGATGGAGTGCAGGACGTGACGACAGCACCCAGGGATCAGGCGTCGCGGCGCACGGTGCTCCGCGCGGGCATGGCGGCTCTCACCGGCGTTGCGATGGCCGGCGCCGGGATCGTCACGGGCGAACGCGCGCGGGCGCAGACCAAGATCGCGCAGAAGCTGGTGCAATATATCCCGGTTTCGAAGAAGCCGAACCAGACCTGCGCCAACTGCGCGCAATTCGTGGCGCCGAATAGCTGCAAGATCGTGCAGGGCGACATCGTGCCGGGCGGCTGGTGCGTGTCCTGGACACCGGCGCCGAAGACCGCTTCTTAGAGCATTTTCACTCAGAGTGTCCGCAAAGTGGCGGACGTGAAATCGCTCCAGACTTTGTTTTATCGAGCAGTTTTACCAGCCAGACCGATTCCGGTCTGACTGAAACTGCTCTAACAGACGGCGACCTGCATCTCGCCGAGATAGGCTTCGCGGATCATCGGATTGGCGCGCAGTTCCGCCGCCGTGCCGGACAGCACGACCTGGCCGGTCTGCAGCACATAGGCGCGATGCGCGATGGACAGCGCCATGTTGGCGTTCTGCTCCACCATGAAGATCGTCGTGCCCTGCCGGTTGATCTCCTGGATGATGTCGAACACCTGCTCCACATATAGCGGCGACAGGCCCATCGAGGGCTCGTCCATGCAGATCAGCTTCGGCCGCGCCATCAGCGCGCGGCCCATCGCCACCATCTGCTGCTCGCCGCCCGACAGCGTGCCGGCGACCTGGTTGCGCCGTTCCTTGACGCGCGGGAACAGGGCGTAGACGCGTTCCAGATCCTCGTCGAATTCCGGGCCGCGCTTGCGGGTATAGGCGCCCATTTCCAGGTTCTCGAACACGGTCATGCGCGGAAACAGGCGGCGCGCCTCCAGCACGGGGGCGATGCCGCGGCGCACGCGCTCGGCGGTGGGCAGGTTCTGTATCTCGTCGCCCTCGAACACCACGCTGCCGCGCACGGGGCGCACGATGCCCATGATGGTCTTCATGGTGGTCGACTTGCCGCACGCATTGCCGCCGAGCAGCGAGACGATCTCGCCCTTGCCGATCGCGTAATGGACCTGCTTCAGCACGTGCAGGTCGCCGTAATAGGTATCGACGTCGTTGAATTCGAGCAGGTGGGCTTCAGACCGCATCGATTCTTGTCCCCACCGGCGTTCCCGCTCCGGCATGCGCCGCCTGGGCGTTGCGCCCCAGATAGGCCCGCAGCACCTCCTCGTCCTGACGCACCTCTTCCGGCCGGCCCTTGGCGATCACCTCGCCATGGTCGAGCACGTAGACCGTATCTGCCAGCGTGGTGACGACATCGAGCTTGTGCTCGATCAGCAGCACGGTCAGTCCGAGCCCGTGCAGGCTCTTGATCTGCTCGGCGAGTTCCAGCGTCTCCGCCGGGTTCATGCCTGCGGTCGGCTCGTCCAGCAGCAGCAGCCGCGGACGCGATGCCAGGGCGCGGGCGATCTCCACGCGGCGGCGGTTGGCGTAGGACAGGCCGCTGACGACCTGGCCGATCCGCGGCGTCAGGCGGTTGCCGAAGATCTTGCAGATCTCCAGCGCCCATTCCCGCGCCCGGGCTTCCTCGGCGCGGGTGGTTCTCGGACGCAGCACGGCGCGGATCGGACCGGTGCGCAGCCGCGCATGCTGGCCGACCAGCACGTTCTCCATCACCGTCAGATTGGTGAACAGGCGGATGTTCTGGAACGTCCGCGCGATGCCCTTCTCCAGGATCTCGTGCGGCAGCAGATGCATGATCTCCTCGTCATGGAACCGGATCGATCCGGCATCTGCCCTCACCAGACCGGTCATGACGTTGAACAATGTGGACTTGCCCGATCCGTTCGGACCGATCACCGCGACCACGCCGCCCGCGGGCACGCTGATATCCACCGCGTTCAGCGCCGTCAGGCCGCCGAACTTCACCGTGACACCCCGGACCTCCAGCGCCGTCTCGCCGGTGACCGCTCCGTCCGCCCAGCCCATCCAGCTGCAGATCCGCGAAGCCGCCGCGCCGCACCTCGGCATGCTGCTGCTCGAAGGTCAGCGCCGGCGTCTTGCGGGTTGCCGGGATCAGCCCGTCGCGCCGGTACAGCATCATCAGCACCAGGATGATGCCGAAGATCAGTTCGATCGACGGCACCAGGTCGATCCGCTGCAGAAAGCCGTTATCCACCAGCCGGCCCAGGGCATGCAGCCACTCGGTCAGATCCTGCAGCCACCAGGATTGCAGCAGCTGCAGGATCACCGCGCCCAGCACCACGCCCCAGACGCTGCCGATGCCGCCGAAGACCACCATCACCAGGATCATCACGGAGACCGGAAAGCCGAACATCTCCGGCGTCGCGGTCTGCAGCTTGGCGACGTAGAACGTGCCGGTCATGCCCGCGAAGCCGGCGCCGATGGCGAAGGCCAGCAGCTTCAGCTTCACCCGGTCGACGCCCATCGCGCCGGCGGCGATCTCGTCCTCGCGGATCGCCATCCAGGCGCGGCCGATGCGCGAATCGCGCAGCCGCACGCTGACGAACATCAGCATCGCGACCATCGCGATGGCGACGTAGTAGTACGGCACGGAATTGACGCCGAAGCTGTAGCCGAACAGGCGGGGTGCGGCGACGCCGTTCAGGCCGGCCGCGCCGTTGGTCAGGCTGGTCCAGTTGCGCGCGACGATCGGCACGATCTCGCCGAAGCCCAGGGTGACGATCGCCAGATAGTCGCCGCGCAGCCGCAGAGTCGGCGCGCCGAACAGCACGCCGAACCCGGCCGCAAGAAATGCAGAGACCGGCAGCATCAGCCAGAACGACACGGTAAAATGCACGACCTCGCCGCCGCTGTCGCCGGGGATCCGGGAGACCAGATGCAGATAGCGGAACGGTTCCCAGAACGGGCTCCAGGGGGGTTCGAACTGATAGGCGGTCATGGTGCCGTACGCATAGGCACCGATGGCGAAGAATGCGGCATATCCGAGATCGAGCAGGCCGGCGAAACCGACGACGATGTTCAGGCCCAGCGCCAGCGTCGCATAGGCCGCGGCGTTGGCGGCGGAATCGATGTCGGCGTCGTTGTCGTGCAGTAGCGGAAACAGCACGCAGGCGGCAACCAGCAACGCGATGGCCATCTGGCGGCGGCGGTCGGGCGCGATCCCGGCGAATGGCCGTGTCAGGAATAAGGCCGCGGTCTGGATCACCCCTGCCCCGCTTTCAGGATTTGTTGGGCGCCAGGCGCCCGAACAGCCCGGCCGGGCGGAACACCAGGACCAGCACCAGGATCGAGAAGATGATCACGTCGGTCCAGGCCGTGGCGATGAACTGCCCGCTCATGGCTTCGATCAGGCCGATGATCAGCCCGCCGACCATGGCACCGGGCACATTGCCGATGCCGCCCAGCACCGCCGCGGTGAAGGCGCGCAGGCCGGCATTGAAGCCGATGATGAAGCTGGTGAAGTTGTAGTACAGGCCGAAGATCAGCCCCCCGGCGCCGGCCAGGGCCGAGCCCAGGAAGAAGGCGATGATAATGACCTGGTCGACCTCCACGCCCATCATCCGCGCCGCTTCCGGGTCCTGCGCCGTGGCGCGCATCGCGCGTGCCGAGCCGGGTCTTCTGCACGAAGAAATACAGCCCGATCATCAGCACCAGCGAAACCGCCCAGATCAGGATTTCGCGCAGGCGCAGCACCGCGCCGCCGATATGGAACAGCACCGGCGGCAGCGGGTTGGGAAAGTTCTTCGAATCCGCCCCGACCGTCAGCAGGACGATGTTGAACAGGATATAGGACACCCCGATCGTGGTGATCATCGCCGCCGGGCCCTTGACGTTGCGCAACGGCCGCAGCGACAGCCGCTCGATCGCCACGCCGAGCAGGCCGGATGAAACCATCGTCACCGCGAAGGTCACCAGCAGGATGCCGACGAGCGGCAATCCGGTCAGGACGATGTCCTGACCGGTCAGTCCGAACATCTGCAACGTGCCCATGGCGATGAAGCTGCCGACCATGAAGACGTTGAAGTGCGAGAAGTTGATCAGTTCAAGAATGCCGTAGACCAGCGTGAACCCGAGTGCGAGCAGCGCATACATCGCGCCCAGGCTCAGCCCGTTGATGATCTGCTGCAGCCACAGATCGAAGTTTGTCATGCGCCTGGATCAGACCGGCAGCATCGGGGCCCGGGCGTCAGGACTGCGGCGCTACCGCGATGTAGTGGTACTGCTTGTCCATTTCGTCCGGCTTGGCGCTCTTGTCCTGCTTGATCTGGAAGATACTCACGGTCCGGTCAGCCAGGTCGCCGTTGGCGTCGAACGAGACCGTGCCCTGCAGGGTCGCCACCTTGGAGTTCTGGATCGCATCGCGCACGGCACTGCGCGTCACCGGCTTGCCGCCGGCCGCCACCTGCTTGATCGCGTCGATGATCACCAGCGCGCCGTCATAGGCGGTGATCGCGTAGTCGTCCGGCTGCATGTTGAACTTGCCGACATAGTTCTTCGTGAACTCGGCCGTCTTGGTATCGCCGGTCAGATGCGGCGAGGCGATCGTCGCGTACCAGCCCTCGTTCGCGGGGTAGCCGACCGCACTCAGCAATTCCGGCCCGTACATCCCGTCACCGCCGGCCTTGATCATGTTGGGAATGATATCATAGGCCTGCTTCGCCAGCTTCACGCCCGCCTGCAGCACGCCGCCGTAATAGAGCGCGTCCGGGTTGAGCTGCTTGATCTTGGTCAGCACCGCCGTGTAGTCGGCCGCCTTGGGATCGAGACGGTCGCGGCCGAGGATCTTGACCCCCTTCTTTTCGGCCTGGGCCTGGTAGGCATCGGCCAGCCCGACGCCGTAGGCGCCGCTGTCGTCCAGCACGTAGACCGATTTGATCTTCAGGGTCTCGGCCATGTAGTTCGCCATGTTCGGGCCCTGGAACGCATCGGTGGTCACGGTGCGGAAGTAGATCGGCTTGCCGGCGGGACGGTACTGCTCGGCGAATTTCGGATTGGTGATGTCGGGGTTGGTGGAGGACGGCGTGATCGTCGCCAGGTCGCCCTGGCTGAGGATCGGCGCCATCGCCTTGCCGGCGCCGCTCATCTGCGGCCCGATCGCGGCCATCACGTCCTTGTCGGACACCATCTTGCGCGCGTTGGTCGCGGCCTGCGCCGGATCGTACTGGCCGGACGTCGCGGTGCCGTCATCGAGCTTGAGGACCTCGATCCTGTAGCCGGGAATGGCGTTGGTATCGTTGGCCTGCTGGAACGCCAGCAGCGCGCCGTTCAGGATCCGGGTCGCGCTTTCGGCGTCCGCGCCGGTCAACGACAGGTTGATGCCGACCTTCACCACCGTGTCGGCGGCGTGTGCGGGCCGGAGGGTGGCGGCACCGATCGCGGCAAGAACGGAAGCGCTGAGCGTCGCGCTGGCAAGGAGCTGGGCAGCGGCCCGGCGGGTGATCATCATGATAGTCTCCCTGGTCCGAGGCTTGAACACTGTTATGGGCGGCGAGACATGCAAGCCGCAGGCCATTCAGTCACGAAAGCTCGGTTTCTGGAAGGATTTTTCGCGGTCCGGGCCTGGCCGATCGCCGACAAGCCTAACCCGGCGCCCCGCCGAGCGGGATCATTTGCTGCGGGCGGCGGCGAGGGCAACGCCGGCGCCGATCAGGACGCCGCCGCTGAGGCGGTTTCTCCAGGTGCCATAACGTGCCAGCAGCCCGCGCGCCCGCCCGGCGGCTAGGGACCACAGGCTATCGACCACGATGGCGATGATCAGAAAACTGGCCGAAAGGACAGCCAGCTGCGCATACAGGCTGCGGTCCGGGCTGATGAATTGCGGGAAGAACGCGCCATAGAAGAACAGCGTCTTCGGGTTCGTCAGGGATACCAGGAACGCGCGCGACCAGATCGCCCAGGGCGATTTCGGCTCGGGCCTGGTCTTGGTCAGATCGGTCGGCGGAGCCCGCCACTGCCGGATCCCCAGATACAGCAGGTAGGCGACGCCGATCCATCTTATCCAGTCGAACCAGACGCCCAGCCGGCCCAGCAGCTCGGTCATTCCCAGCGCCGTCAGGGCGAGCTGGAAGACCATCGCGGAGCTGGTACCGGCGACGGTGAGCAGGCCGTAGCGGGATCCATAGGCGACGCTGTTGGCCACGATCAGGGCCACGTTGGGGCCCGGGATCAGCATGATGATGGTGACGGCAGCGACGAAGCCTAGATACAGCTCCAGCTCTGGCATCCGACTCTCCCGGAAGGGAAACAGCGATCTCCAGCCCAGGCCATCTGCGAAACGGGCCCGGCGCATCCTGTCAGCCTATGCCCGAATAGGAATAGCCGCCAGTTTGCCGTCGTATCCGTGTCGGATGCATGTCGCTGCCACTGGCCGGACGATCCGACCTGACCCTGGAGCAACATCGCTTGAGGTTGATTCAACCGCGCGACAAAAAATTGATCGCTAAAACAAATACCTAGATGCTGATCGGCGATTCCATCATCGCCGATCAGGAGCTAGGCGGGTTTGCGCTTGTTGGCGGTCAATTCGGCGCGAATCGCCGCGACCAGGGCCGGGTTGGCGCGGCGGAGCTGGCTTGCGCGCAGTGCCGCGGCTACGCCGGGGGTCGCGCTCAGTTCCCAGTTCTCCAGGAACATCAGGTCGGCCGCGGATTTCTCGTCGCGCACGGCACGAAGCGCGCGGCGCAGCGCTTCGGTCTGGACCTGGGCGTCTATCGGGGTTTGGATCAGGCCGTTCAGGGAAGGCCCGGGTTGGGAGCGCCCGGTTTGCGAGGATCCAGTCGGGGAGGACATCGAACGATTCCGTTCTGCTGCAGGGGGGCGGCTGCTTTCTAGTAGAGCCGCGGTGCCGGCAACCAGCATAAAATCGTGGCAGAACTGTTAAAATACCGAGACTGCCCCTGAACGCACGGCCGCCGGCTTCAATGAAACCGGCGGTTACGCCTGAATTCGGCGCGAAGATAATGGGTTAAAGGGCGGCCGGTATTCTCCCGAATACCGGCCATCCTTTAACTTTTCAGTAACGATATAGCTCGTGCTTGAACGGGCCCGCCGCGGGCGTGCCGATATATTCGGCCTGCTTCGGCGTCAGCCTGGTCAGTTTGGCGCCAACCTTGGCCAGATGCAGCGCCGCCACCTTCTCGTCGAGATGCTTGGGCAGGGTGTAGACCTGACGCTCATAGGTGCCGGGCTTGGCGGTCCAGAGCTCGATCTGCGCCAGCACCTGGTTGGTGAAGGACGCGGACATCACGAAGCTCGGATGCCCGGTGGCGTTGCCGAGGTTCACCAGCCGCCCCTCGGACAGCACGATCAGGCGCTTGCCTTCGGGGAACACGACCTCGTCCACCTGCGGCTTGACGTTTTCCCACTTGTAGTTGCGCAGGCTGTCGATCTGTATCTCGCTGTCGAAATGGCCGATATTGCAGACCACGGCGCGGTGCTTCATGGCGCGCATGTGATCGAGCGTGATCACGTCCACGTTGCCGGTGGCGGTCACGAAGATGTCACCCTTCGGGGCGGCGTCTTCCATGGTCACCACCTCGTAGCCCTCCATCGCCGCCTGCAGGGCGCAGATCGGGTCGATTTCGGTGACCATGACGCGGCAGCCGGCATTGCGCAGCGAGGCGGCCGAGCCCTTGCCGACATCGCCGAAGCCGGCGACCACCGCGACCTTGCCGGCCATCATCACGTCCGTGCCGCGACGGATGCCGTCGACCAGGCTCTCCCGGCAGCCATAGAGATTGTCGAACTTGGACTTGGTGACGCTGTCGTTCACGTTGATGGCGGGCACCAGCAGACGGCCGGCCTTGGCCATTTCCCACAGGCGATGCACGCCGGTGGTGGTTTCCTCCGACAGGCCGCGGACATCCGCCAGCATTTCCGGGTATTTGTCATGCATGATGGCGGTCACGTCGCCGCCATCGTCCAGGATCATGTTGGGCGTCCAGCCATCGGGGCCGCGCAGCGTCTGCTCGATGCACCACCAGAATTCCTGCTCGTCCATGCCCTTCCAGGCGAAGACCGGAATACCCGCGGCGGCGACGCCGGCGGCGGCGTGGTCCTGGGTGGAGAAGATGTTGCAGGACGACCAGCGCACGCTGGCGCCGAGCGCGGTCAGCGTCTCGATCAGCACGGCGGTCTGGATGGTCATGTGCAGGCAGCCGACGATGCGCGCGCCCGCGAGCGGCTTGGACTTGCCGAACTCGGCCCGCAGCGCCATCAGGCCGGGCATCTCGTCCTCGGCCATGGCGATTTCCTTGCGGCCCCACTCGGCGAGCGAGATGTCCTTGACCTTGTAGTCGGTGAATTTCGTGTTCGCGGCAGCGCTCATGGGAATGTCTTTCGCTAGGGTGGCGGCCTCATATAAGGATATCCGCATATTTGCAAGAGACGAGGCCGCCACGAGGCTCCGGACCCTGCGCGGCAAGGCCCGGTCCCACGCACTGCGCCGGCGGCGTCTACAGGGCGGTGACCGACCCCATGTCCGTCGGCGTCGGGAAGTAGCGGAAGCCCTCCCCCTGTTTGGCGACGTGCCCGATCCCGGGCCAGGCGAAGTGATAGGCCAGCAGCGGAATGCGATTGGCCGCCAGCATGTCCAGCATGCGCACCCGGCTCTCCGCCGACTGGGCAGGATCGGTGTCGTAGGCGAATTGCGTTCGCGGGCGTTCCAGCAGCAGCACCGGGTGGTGCGCGAGGTCGCCGATATAGCAGAGCTGCTGGCCGCCGGAGTTGATCATGAAGATCGTGTGGCTGACCGTATGGCCCGGCGCAGACAATGCGGTGATGCCCGGCAGGATCTCCTCATTGTCCTTGTAGAAATGGATGCGGTCCTTGACCGGCAGCAGGTTGTTGCGCGCCTGGCCGAGAAAATGTGCCCGCGCCGGGTAGTTGGACGGAATGACGGCATCGTCCGTCCAGTAGGCAAAATCCGCCTCGCCGATGAAATACTGCGCATTGGGAAAGTTCGGACGGCCATCGGCGCCGATCAGCCCGCCGCAATGGTCGATATGGGCGTGGCTCATCACCACGGCATCGACGCCGGCGGGGTCGATCCCGGCCTGGCGAAGGGTGTTGAGCAGCTTGCCGGTCGAATCGCCGAACAGCCTGTCGGTCCCCATGCCGGTGTCGAACAGCACCACCCTGTCGCCGAAATTGGCCACCAGGATGTTCTGTTCCAGGACGGCATTGTTGGTTGGCAGGAAGTTGTCGGTCAGCTCGCGCGCCATCTCCTCCCTGGATATTTTCAGGAAAGCCGCATTGGGATCGCCCAGCGGCAGCTGCCCGTCGGAGACGATCGTGCACTCCGCCTGGCCCAGCCGGAAGCGGTAGAAATAGGGTGCCTGCGGCTGCCCGAGCGGCATCCGGGCCTGCGTGCTGCCGGGCCATGCCAAGGCGGCGCCCGAGACCGCGGCAGAAACCAGGAGTTGGCGCCGCGTGGCGCCGGTGCTGCGATTTGATGGAGACATGGGCTTTCTCCCTATGGCTTCTTGTTCAAGAGCCTTTATTTGGACGCCCCTGATCCGCAGGGCGCCGGGCAAAAATATCCCCGTCCCTGTTGCGGCCCGCAACAGGTATCGGTTGAGGTCGTGCCGAATTGATGGCCGCGTTTAGCGCAACCCCAGGGCTCAGCGCAGCCCCAGAGCTCAGCGCAGCCCCAGGGCGATGTCGTGGAACAGCCGGGCGGGCAGGCCGCCGCCCTGGACGTTGCGCATCGGCTGGTTGTCGTCATTGCCGAGCCAGACGCCGATCAGGTTGCCGCCGCCCGCGCTGGTCCAGCCGATGAACCAGCCGTCACGGTAATCCTGGGTGGTGCCGGTCTTGCCGGCGACCATCGCGCCGGGGATGGCGGCGGCTCGGCCGGTGCCGCGGCTGACCACGGCGGTGAGCATGCGCATCATCATCCCGGCCTCGTCCGGGGAGATGACCGCTTCGGTCGCCGGGCGCGGCAGGGCCAGCTTCTGCCGGTCGGCGGTGACGGCCTCCACGCCATACGGCGTCACCCGCATGCCGCCGTTGAAGAACGGGGCATAGGCGGCGGTCAGTTCCAGCAGCCCGACCTCTCCGGTGCCGAGTGCGAGGGAGGCGTCGGGCGGCAGCTTGCCGGCGATGCCCAGGCTTTGCGCGACGGCGATCACCTTGCGCGGGCCGCCAGCCAGTTGCAGCAGGCGGACCGCAGCGGTGTTGACGGATTCGGCGAGCGCTTCCTCCACGGTGATCTCGCCGGCGTATTTCCGCTCGAAATTGGACGGGCTCCAGTTGCCGATGCGGATCGGCGCGTCCAGCACGGTATCGGACGGGGTGACACCGGCCTGCAGCGCGGCGAGGAAGACGAAGGGCTTGAAGGCGGATCCGGGCTGGCGGCGGGCCAGCACGGCGCGATTGAACGGGCTCTTGCGGTAGTCCCGCCCGCCGACCATGGCGCGCACCGCGCCGCTGGCGGGATCCAGGATCACCACCGCGCCCTGGCCGACGCCGGCGGCGGCGCCCGGCCCGTCCAGGATCGCGGCCAGCCGGGATTGCGCGAATTCCTGCAGCCGCAGATCCAGTGTGCTGCGCACCACGGCATCGGCGTTGGCGGGCACCAGGCTTTGCGCCTGTTCCGCCAGCCAGTCCGCATACCAGCCGGGGGACGCGGGGGCGGCCAGGGCGAAATTCATCTGCGCCGATGCCTGCTTTGCCTGTTCCTGGGTGATGGCGCCGGTCTCCGCCATGGCCGCCAGCACGTCCCGCCCGCGGGCTGCGGCGGCGTCGGGGTTGGTGCGGGGATTGAAGCGCGACGGCGCGCGCGGCAGCCCCGCCAGCACGGCGGCCTGCCACAGCGTGACCTTGCGGGCGGAGACGCCGAAATACATCCGCGCCGCCGCGTCCATCCCCCAGGCGCCGGAGCCGAGATAGACGCGGTTCAGCCAGATCTCCAGGATCTCCTTCTTGGAAAAACTGTGCTCCAGCCAGAGCGTCAGCATCAGTTCCTGCACCTTGCGCCGGAAGGTGCGGGCATTGGTCAGGAACAGGTTCTTGGCGACCTGCTGGGTGATGGTGGAGCCGCCCTGCACCACGTGGCCGGCGCGCAGATTGGTGAAGCCGGCGCGCGCCAGGCCGATCAGGTCGATGCCGGGATGGGTCCAGAAGCGCCGGTCCTCCACCGACACGGCGGCGGCCGGCAGGTAGGCGGGCATGTCCGACAGCCGCAGCGGGTCGCCGACGACATCGCCGAAAGTGGCAAGGATCTGCCCGCTCCGATCCTGCAGCGTCAGGCTGGGCCGGCGCGCGGCGTCGAGGGCGGCTTCCGGGCGCGGCAGGTCGTGGGCGAACCACAGCAGCATGGCCGCGAGCGCGAGCCCGCCCCAGATCAGCGCGATGAAGCCCCAGGCCAGCACGCGCCAGCGCCGGCGCCCCGGCCTGGCCCTGGCCGGCTTCGGTTCCGCGCGCCGCGGGCGGTCCGGAACGTCGGCCGCCTCAGCCGTGCGCGCGAGCGCGCGTCCGGTCGGGCGTGCGCCAGTTTGTCCAGCAGGGCGGTCCGTGGGCAGGGCGCGGGGCGGTCGGGACATCCAGGATCCGGGTCTGACGGGACGATGTTGCAGTGGGCAGTGTTAAGGGAAGGACTCCGCGCCGAGGAAGAGGGGCGCTTGCGGAGATCGCTCCGCCTGCGCAGACTCGGTCGCGCCGGAAGGGTTTGAAAAGGGTTTCACATGAAGGGTCTGTTCATCGACGCCGTCGATGCGCTGGCGGATGTCTACCACGCCAACAAGCGGCCCGGCGACCCGCCGGTGGACGTGAACGAGCAGGCCGATATCCCGCCCGACGCGCTGCCGGGGCTGCTGGCCGGCTATCAGTTCATCCTGAACGACCATACGCAACTGCCCACCGCGACGATGGCACAGTGCAAGGACCTGAAGCACGTCATCTTCCTGGGCACCGGCGCGCGCAGCTACATGAACCCGGAGGAGCTGGAAGCGCTCGGCATCACCGTGCACATCATCAAGGGCTATGGCGATATCGCCGTGGCCGAGCATGCGATCGCGCTGATGTGGGCGGCGGCGCGCGGCCTGGCGCGCATGGATGGCGGGCTGCGGCGCGGCGAGTGGATCCGCACCGAAGGCAGGCAGCTGACCGGCAAGACCATCGGGCTGCTGGGCTATGGCGGCATCGCCGAGCAGGTGGCAAGGATCGCCGGCGGCTCGGGGATGCGGGTGATCGCCTGGAATCGCAGCCCGAAGACCGCCCCCGGCGTGGAATTCGTCGATCTGGACCGGCTGCTGGCCGAAAGCCACGTGCTTTCCGTGCATCTGCTGCTGACCGATGAGACGCGCGGCTTCCTCGGCGCCGGGCGGATCGCGCGGATGCGCCCGGGCGCGATCCTGGTGAACACCGCGCGCGGCGCGGTGGTGGACGAGGCGGCGATGATCGCCGCGCTGCGCTCCGGCCAGATCGGCCATGCCGGGCTGGACGTGTTCGATATCGAGCCGCTGCCGGCCGGACATGTGCTGACGACGCTGGACAACGTGACCCTGTCGGCGCACAGCGCCTTCCGCACCCCGGAAGCCAGCGACACGCTGATCCGCCGCGCACTGGATATCGCCTGCGCGGTGGCAAAGGGCTAGATACAGGCCGCGTGCCCGCCTGGCGGAATGGTAGACGCAGCGGACTTAAAATCCGCAGTCCTGTAGGGCGTGCCGGTTCGAGTCCGGCGGCGGGCACCAGATTGATCTGATCGAGACTCCCGAAGCCGCATCGCGCGACGGCAATGCCGTCGCGAAAGCCGATGGTGATGTGGATCACACGGCGCGCGGGCAAACTCGGCTAGGGTGGTTTCGTTGCGGTGCTCCATCCGTCTTCTGCCACACCTCTACCGCAGAGGGCGCTGCATGGCATCGGTCAGCACGACTGCGGCGATGACATTCTCGCTCGCTTCGAAAGCCCAGGCGGCTCACCCAGCCGCTCAATCCGCCAACCGCGTCCGGGCCCCGGCCCTCCGGCCAAACGCAAAATGCCTTGCGGCTCGGCGGGATGCACGCGGGTCGCGCCTCCGGAGATCCGGCTGACGGGAAGTCTCCAGGGCAATAGCCCGAACATTCCAGAGGAGGATACGGCATGACCATCGTGAGAACGGGCGTCGAGTGGATCAATACTTTCTCCGGCCCCTGCAAGCAGAACAATCTGGGCAACCGCGCCAACGATGCGGAAGGGTTCCAGAACGCGATGGCGGCGCACGGCCACACCAGCGTGTTCGATTGGGGCGACCTGAACGCCTGGGAAACGGATTTCCGCAGCCCCGCCTTTGGCGGCGATTCGCTGAACTGGAGCGACAACGTCCATTTCTGCTACTTCGCCGACCATGGCGGCAATTCGGGCAGCGTGTTTCAGATTGCCTTCACCGCCCAGCACACCAACTGCCTCGCGTCTTCCGACCAGTGGAAGCTCGGCGCCAAATCGCTGAAATGGGTGGTCTTCGACGCCTGCGACCTCGTGCTGCAGGCCGACGCGGCGAATGTCAGCGAATGGTTCGGGCCCATGCAGGGCGTCCACATCGTCTTCGGTTTCGTCGGCCTCGGCTATGACGACGGCGGCCGCGGCGCCAGTTTCGGCAACGATGCGGCGTCCGGCGCCGGCCTGTCGAATGCGTGGCTCGCCGATGCGGTTGCTTCCGGTCCCAACCAGACGGCGATCGCCATCGCCGCGGGGGCAACCCAGCAGGAGGCCATCAACCGGCGTGAATATGAAACCATCGACTGGCGCGACTTCAATGTGACGGCCACGAACTGGCTCGCCTGGAAATGGTACAGCTGACCGCGACGCGCCTGTCGGTCATGGGAAGGGAACAGTGTGATGGCTGAAATAGCGTCCTACAGGGACTACAAGTTCGAACTGCCGCATGGCGTGAACATCTACCGGCTGCGCCGCCCGGAGGCCACGCAGGATGCCGTCCGCCGGGTGGGCAGCCATTTCGGCCTGCGACCCACGGTCGAGGCCGGCACCTTCATCCTCAATGCGCGCGGCATATCCTACTCGGAGCCATCCGGCTGGGGGCTGAAACTGTTTGCGCGTTCCGGCGGATGGCAGTACCGGCACACGGCACGCTGGCAGGTGGATGACGGGCGGGGACACCTCGTCATCGAGGACGAGGAAGCGACCCGCCTGGCCATGGATGCCCTCGGGCGGCACGCGCTTCCCACCGGGCTGGAGCGGATGCGTGTCCAGCGCCTGCATGTCGCCCATGCCGAGCAGGGCGGCAAGAACCACGAAGAGCGGATCATCGGCGTCCGGGTCCCGTTCCACCGGATCCTGGACGGCCTCCCCGTTGAGGGCGCCGGGGGCCGGACGGTCGTCTATCTCGACCATGAACGCGGGCTCACGGGGATCGATCATCTCTGGCACGAGATCGAGCGCGTGCACGCACCGGTGCTGGGACTGCGTCCGGTGGAGGAGGCCCTCGCGGAGGTGCGCCGGCGCTATGGCGGCGGCGAAGGACATATTGAGGTGACGGACATACGCCTCGCCTATTTCGAGCTGGGTTGGGACGAGGATCAGGACTACCTTCAGCCCGCCTATGTCGTGTTCCTGCGGCTGGGATCGCCGGATGGCCGCTTCCGGATCAACGCCATGGTGCCCGTCGCCGCAGCCGTCAACGCGGTCGGTCCGATCGAGCCCATCCTGCCCGCGCGGGCAGCGCAGGCACGCCGCGCCGGCTGACATGCGCCATCAGGAGTTCCTTGCTCAGGCCATGACATCCTCCACCCCCGACCTGGAGCGGATCGAGGCCCGCATGCGGCCAGGGGCGCTATCCGTGGCGGGATTCCTGGGGCCGAACGAAAGCCTGCGCGCCGTCCTGGCCGACGACGAGCTGGCGATGCAGCGGACCGGGATCACCTTCGAAACACTCGCCGCGGCGATCGAGGCATTGATCGCAGCGGCGAACGCCTCCCCCACGCATGAAGCGGTCGTCAACGGCGTGCACAAGGTGCGCATCCAGCAATATCTGGGTTTCCAGATCTGCCCATGGTCACCCGATCCGGACCATATGCAGTGCACGGGACGGGGATTGCCGTTTTCCTCGGTCGACTGGCGGATCGAGAACCTGCGGACAGGCCAGGCGATGCAGGGCCCCGGCCTCATCGTCCACCTGCTGCACGATCATCATTTCTGCGAGGGACGAGAATCCCCGTACCGCGTCGATCCGGTTGCCCTCGCCCAGTTGCTCGGGCTCGTCTGATTCCCGCGGGCGCGGCCCGGCCCTGCCGCATGGCTGCGGGCGAAAACAATTGCCATGGCTGAGGCGAATTTTCTGATCTAAGCTCCCGCCACACAATAACCCGGCCGCGGATTTGAAGGCACGGGAGCATCAGGGAGGCCTTGCGCGTGAAGACATCGCATGTGTCCCGCCGGACAATCCTGTCCGGCATGGCTGCCGCCGTCGCGGGCGCGGATATCCTTGCCGCCGCCGTGGCCCACGCCCGAGGCACATTGGGGCAATCCGGCCTGGTCGGGCATATCGAAGGGCCGGAGCGCATCCTCGATCCCGCGCTGATTCCGAAGAAATTCCAGGAAGCGCCCGCGCTGGCGGAGCTGGTCAAGGCCGGAAAACTGCCGCCGGTGGAGGCGCGGGTGCCGGCCGAGCCGCTGGTGCTGAAGCCGCTGAACGAGATCGGCAAATACGGCGGCACCTGGCGGCGCGCGTTCACCGGCCCGGGCGACGTGGAGAACGCCAACCGCATCAACGCGTCCGACAAGCTGCTATTCTGGAACGCCGATGGCAGCCAGATCGTGCCCTCCGTCGCCAAATCCTGGCAGATGGCCGAGGACGGCAAGAGCTTCTCCCTCAGCTTGCGCAAAGGCATGAAATGGTCCGACGGAGCGCCGTTCACCGCTGATGACTTCGTGTTCTGGTTCGAGGACCTGTACAGCAACCCGGAGATCGTCCCGACCCCGATCCCGGACATGACGCCGCAGGGTAAACCCGGGCGGCTGGTGAAGCTGGACGAGACCAATATCCGCTTCGAGTTCGACGTGCCGTATTTCCTGTTCGAGGAAATGATGGCCGGCGACACGCTGATCGGCGGCGGCCAATCGGTGCGCCAGTCGCAGAAATTCAGCTACGGCGCCTATGCCCCGGCGCATTACCTGAAACAGTTCCTGCCGAAATATTCCTCGGTGGACGCGGTGAACGCCCAGGCGAAGGCGGCCGGGTTCGAGAACTGGATCCAGCTGCTGCACTTCAAGAAGGACTGGTCGCTGAATCCCGAACTGCCGACGCTCGGCGCCTGGCGCACGGTGCGCCCGATCAACACCCCGGTCTGGCTGCTGGAGCGCAACCCGTTCTACTACGTGGTGGATACCGCGGGGAATCAGCTGCCCTATATCGACAAGGTGCAGCTCTCGCTCGCCGAGGATCTGGAGGTCATCAACCTGCGCGCGATGGCCGGGGAATACGATATGCAGGAGCGGCATATCGACCTCGGCAAGCTGCCGGTGATCCTGGATAACCAGGCCAAGGGCAACTACACCGTGCACCTGGATCTCGCCTATGGCGGCTCCGACACCGTGCTGCAGATCAACCAGAGCTTCAAGGCGGATCCGGAAATCCGCAAATGGCTGACCAACGCGGATTTCCGCCGCGCATTGTCCATGGGCATCGACCGCGACCAGATGAACGAGACGTTCTGGCTGGGCGTCGGCACGCCCGGCTCTCCGGCGCCGGCGGAAACCATGCCGCAGAACCCGGGGCCGGAATGGCGCAAGAAATGGTCGACGCTGGATGTCGCGCAGGCGAACGCGCTGCTCGACAAGATCGGGCTGGCGAAGAAGGATGCCGACGGCTTCCGCCTGCGCACCGATAACGGCGAGCGGCTGCGCATCCAGATCATCGCCATCCAGGCCTTCATGCCCTGGCCGAAGCAGTGCGAGATGATCGCCAACCAGTGGCGCAAGATCGGCATCCAGGCCGACGTGAAGGAAATGGAGCGCAATCTCGCCACCACACGCTCGCGCAATAACGAACACCACATCTATGTCTGGAACAACGGCGGCACGGAACTGCTGTACCTGTTTCCACGCCACGCCATCCCGGTCGATCCGACGGAAGCCTATATGGGCCCGGACTACGCCCTCTATTACGCCTCCGGCGGCAAGCAGGGCACCAGGCCGGACGACCCAGGACTGCTGAAGATCTGGGAATTGTTCAGCGCCGCCTCAGGTCTCGATACCGCTGGCCGAAACAAGAATGCCCAGGAAATCTGGAAAGTCCTGGTGGACCAGCAATACGGCATCGGCGTCGTCGGCCAGTCCCCGGCGGTGATGGGCGTGCGCCTGGTCAGCAACAAGCTCGGCAACATCGCTTCCCGCGTCTGCATCGCCCAGCACTGCCGCACACCCGGCAACTCGCATCCCGAAACCTGGTACTACAAGGCCTAGGGTTCGGGGTTGGGCGGAGGACTGGGTATGCTGGATGGAACGAAGGCCAGGGGGCTTTGCCCCCTGGACCCCCACCAGAGGCGGAGCCTCTGGACACCCGGGTGTTTTCTTGAAGAAGGGGGCGGACCTGCCCGTGCCGCAGCACGGACGGGGCCAGCCCCCTTCTTCAAGAAAACAGTATGGGGTTTTCAAAGGGTTCCACCCTTTGGCGGGGTCCAGGGGCAGCGCCCCTGGCCTTGCTTGCTGCTCTACACGCCAACCCACCCGCCCCAACCCCGAGCCCCGGGCCCTGGAGCGCCGGTTCGGATGCTGAGTTACCTGCTGCGCCGGCTAGGGTTGGCGGCGATTACCATCTGGGCGATCACGCTGGTTACTTTCGTGATCATTCAGTTGCCGCCCGGGGATTTTGTCGATGCCTATGTGGCGCAGGCTTCCGCCATGGGCACGGCGATTTCGGCCGAGGAGGCGCATGCGTTGCGCCTGTTGTACGGCCTGGATCAGCCGCTTTGGGTGCAGTATCTGAAATGGCTGAACCTGGTCGCGCATGGACAGTTCGGACAATCCTTCGAGTACGGCCGCCCGGTGACGGAGGTGATCGGCGACCGGATCTGGCTGACCATCGGGTTGTCGCTGGGCTCGATCGTGGTCACCTGGGGCCTGGCTCTGCCGATCGGCATCTATTCGGCGGTGCGGCAGTATTCGCTGGGAGATTACCTGTTCACCTTCATCGGGTTCGTTGGACTGGCGGTGCCGTCGTTTCTGCTGGCGCTGATCATCATGTATCTGGGCTTTCGCTATTTCGGCACCAATGTCGGCGGGTTGTTTTCCTCCGAGCAGGCGCTGGCGCCCTGGTCCTGGGCGAAGCTGTGGGATCTGATGGGGCATCTGCCGTTGCCGATCCTGGTGCTGTCGCTGCCGGGCATCGCGCAGCTGGTGCGGATCATGCGGGCCAATCTGCTGGATGAACTGCGCCGTCCCTATGTGGTGACGGCGCGGGCACGGGGGTTGGCGGAGCGGCGGGTGATCCTGAAATATCCGGTTCGCGCCGCGCTCAATCCGTTTGCCAGCACGATCGGCTATCTGCTGCCGTTCACGGTGTCGGGCAGCATCATCGTGTCGGTGGTGCTCAGCCTGCCGACCGTGGGGCCGCTGCTGCTGCGCTCGCTGATATCGCAGGACATGCTGCTGGGTTCGACGATCATTCTGCTGCTCGGGATTTTGACGGTGATCGGCACGTTGCTGTCGGATTTCCTGCTGATGTGGATCGATCCGCGCATCCGGCACGGTCAGCACTGAATGAGTCCATTCTGATGAGTGAGGCGGCACTTCCCTTCGTCACCGAGGCCGAGAACCGGGTCGCGGTCGCCACCCAGCGCCAGCTGATCTGGTGGCGCTTCCGCCGCCACAAGCTGGCGGTGGCGAGCGGGATCATCGTCGGCGTGTTCTATGTCATCGCGATACTGGCCGATTTCCTGGCCTATGCCGCACCGTTCGAAACCCAGGCCAGCCGCAGCTATATCCCGCCGCAGGGGATCCATTTCTTTACCCCGGACGGAAGTTTCGCGCCGTATGTCTACGCCATGAAAGGCAAGCGGGACCCGAAGACGTTCAAGCTGGCCTATGTGCCGGATCCGTCGGAGATCCGCCCGGTGCGGCTGTTCGCACATGGTTACGAGTACAACTTCCTGGGCCTGATCCCGACCGACCGGCATCTGCTGGGGGTGGATGGCGGCAAGCCGGAGGAGGCGCTGTTCCTGCTGGGCACCGATCAGCTCGGGCGGGATCTGTTTTCCCGCCTGGTGCTGGCGACGCGGACATCGCTGACCATCGGGCTGGTGGGGGTCAGTCTCAGCCTGCTGCTGGGCGTGCTGCTGGGCGGGATTTCCGGGCTGTACGGGGGCTGGGTGGATACGGTGATCCAGCGCGTGATCGAAATCCTCCGCTCCATCCCGACCATTCCGCTGTGGATGGGGCTGGCGGCGGCGGTTCCGGCCGCCTGGTCGCCGCAGCAGGTCTATTTCGCCATCACCATCATCATCTCCCTGATCGGCTGGACCGAGCTGGCGCGCGTGGTGCGCGGGCGGTTCCTGGCTTTGCGTGAGGAGGATTTCATCACCGCGGCCGAGCTTTGCGGCGCCTCGCGGCTGCGGATCATCTTCCGCCACATGGTGCCTTCCTTCCTGTCGCATATCATCGCCGCGATCAGCCTGGCGTTGCCGGCGATGATCATCAGCGAGACGACGCTGAGTTTTCTGGGTCTCGGTCTGCGGCCGCCGGCGATCTCCTGGGGCGTGCTGCTGCAGGATGCGCAGAACCTGCAGACACTGGGCCTGGCGCCGTGGCTGCTGGTGGCGGCCCTGCCGGTGATCGTGGTGATCCTGGCGTTCAATTTCCTGGGCGACGGCCTGCGCGACGCGGCGGATCCCTATGGTTGAGCCGATATTGTCGGTGCGCGATCTGCGCACGCATTTCTTCCCGTCCGAGGGCGTGGTGCGCGCGGTGGACGGCACCTCGTTCGATCTGGAGCCTGGCCGGACGCTCGGCATCGTCGGTGAATCCGGCTGCGGCAAGAGCGTCACCGCGCGGTCGATCCTGCGCATCGTCGATCGTCCCGGGCGGATCGTCGGCGGGGAGATCCTGCTGCGCCAGGCGAACGGGCGGGTGGTGGACCTGGTCGGGCTGCCGGTGGACGGCGCCGCAATGCGCGCCATCCGCGGCGGGGAGATCGGGCTGGTGTTCCAGGAGCCGATGAGCTCGCTGTCGGCCTATCATACCATCGGCAACCAGTTGATCGAGGCGATCCGGCTGCATTCCGGCCTGTCGAGGAAGGCGGCGCGGGCGCGGGCGATCGAGCTGCTGGCACTGGTGGGCATTCCGCGCCCGGATCAGCGGATCGACAGCTATTCGTTCGAATTGTCGGGCGGCCTGCGCCAGCGGGTCATGGTGGCGCTGGCGCTGTCGGCCGAGCCGCGTATCCTGATCGCCGACGAACCGACCACGGCGCTGGACGTGACCACCCAGGCACAGATCCTGGAATTGCTGCGCCGGCTGCAGAACGAGCGCGGTCTGGCGGTGATCCTGATCACCCACGACATGGGAGTGATCGCGGAGATGGCCGACGACGTCGTGGTGATGTATCTCGGCCACGAGGTGGAGAAAGGTCCGGTCGATACCATTTTCCATGCGCCGCAGCATCCTTACACGCGCGCGCTGCTGCGCTCGATCCCGAACGTGCTGGCGCGCCCGCGCGAGCGGCTGGCGACCATCGCCGGGTCGATCCCGCATCCCTATGCCCGCCCGCCCGGCTGCCCGTTCCATCCGCGCTGCCCGGAAGCGATGCCGGGCATCTGCGACAAGGGCTTTCCGGCCGAGACTCAGATGGGCGAACGGCACGCGGTCGCCTGCTTCCTGCATACGACGGAAACGGCGTGATGGCGGGTGACGGGCCGGCGGTGCTGGAGGTGCGCGAGCTGAAGAAACACTACCCGATCCGCCGCGGGCTGTTCAGCCGCGTCGTCGGGCAGGTGCGGGCGGTGGACGATGTCAGCTTCCGGATCGCCCGCGGCGAGACGCTGTCGCTGGTGGGCGAGAGCGGCTGCGGCAAGACCACGACGGCGCGGTGCATTCTGCGTGCCATCGAACCGAGCGCAGGGGAGATCCGCTTCCTGACAGCGGCGGGCACGACCATCGATGTCGCGCATCTCGCGCGCAAGGAGCTGCGCCCGCTGCGCCGGCAGATGCAGATGATCTTCCAGGACCCGTTCTCCTCGCTCAATCCGCGCATGACCATCGCGGAGATCATCGGCGAGCCGCTGCAGGTGAACGGCATGGGCAACACCGCCGAGCGCAATGCGCGGGTGGCCGAGCTGCTGGACCTGGTGCAGCTGCCCGCGGCCTACCTGAACCGCTTTCCGCACGCATTCTCCGGCGGCCAACGCCAGCGCATCGGGATTGCCCGCGCCTTAGCGCTCAATCCGGCGCTGATCGTGGCCGATGAGCCGGTCTCGGCGCTGGATGTCTCGGTGCAGGCGCAGATCGTCAACCTGATGCTGGACCTGCAGGACCGGCTCGGGCTGGCCTATCTGTTCGTGGCGCATGATCTGTCGGTGGTGAAGCACGTCTCCCACCGCGTCGCGGTCATGTATGTCGGCCGGATCGTGGAGATCGCGCCGACCGGGGCGTTGTTCGCCATGCCACGCCATCCGTATACCGCGGCGCTGCTCTCGGCGGTGCCGGTGCCCGATCCGCGGCAGCGGGCGAAGCGGATCGTGCTGGAGGGGGAGGTCGCCGACCCGTCCTCGCCCCCCTCGGGCTGCCATTTCCATCCGCGCTGCGCCCATGCGGTGGATCGCTGCCGTGTCGAGACGCCGGCGCTGGAGGAGATCGCGCCGGGGCATCAGGTGCGCTGCCTGCGGGCCCGGGAGCTGAACCTGCCGGGCGTCGCGGCCTAAGCAAAGCTCTGGAGGTTTGCGTGTAAGCCCCAAGCAAACCTCTGGAGGTTTGCGGGCAAACAAAGAGCTGAACAGGCTTGCGCCGGCGGAATGTTTGCCGATCCATCCGTGTTCCAAGCGGCCCACGTCTGCTCAGTCCGCCGGCCAAAGCTGGCGGTGAGGCGGGCAACACAGTAAAAGCCGCCTCCACCGACATTGCACAAGGCCGCCAGCGCATGGATCTCAAAGACCATATAAGGGGCATTCCCGATTTTCCGAAGCCGGGGATCCAGTTCTACGACATCTCCACCCTGCTGCGGCACGAGGATGCCTGGCAGGTGGCGATGGGGCGGATGGCGAAGGCGGTGCGCGCCTATCAGCCGGACCTGATCGCCGGGGTGGAGAGCCGCGGCTTCCTGATCGCCGCCCCGCTGGCATTGAAGCTCGGCTGCGGCTTCATCATGCTGCGCAAGCGCGGCAAGCTGCCCGGCCCGGTGATCGGGCTGGATTACGCGCTGGAATACGGCACCGACCGGATCGAGGTGCAGGCCGACGCCGTCATCCCCGGGCAGCGGGTGGTGGTGGTGGACGATTTGCTGGCCACCGGCGGCACGATGGCGGCGGGCATCGAATTGCTGCGCAAGGTCGGTGCCGAGGTTCCGGCCGCGGCGACGCTGATCGAGCTGACTTTCCTGAACGGGCGCAAGCGTCTGGACGTGCCCGTGGACACCCTGATCGCGTACGATTCCTGACACAGTGCCGTCTCAGTTTTGTCATTTGGCTTTGATGAGGTAGGAGTCTTGCCCGGGACAGGCGGTCAGCCGCCGGTCCCAACTGCTGGAGGAGGCGACATGACCGACGCTCCGCTGGGGGCCGGTTCGCCGAGACATTGGCGGACAGGTCGGACCCGGCGCCGTCTGCTGGGGCTATTGGCTGGCCTGGCCGTAACCGGACGGGCCGGGCGGAGCTTTGCCGCCTATGCCCAGACCCTGCCCGGCCAGGGCCTGCCGCCGGCCAGCCCGGGCGTGTCGTTCCCGACCGACATCACCGCCGTCATCGCCGGGCAGGAGGGCGGCAACACCGATGCCTGGGCACGCCTCATTCTCGCCGCGCTGGCGCAGACGCTGCCGCCCGGCACGGTGCTGCACGGGCGTGCCACCGGTGCCGCGGACGGCGTGACCGGCGCCAACCAGTTCGAAACCCGCACCTCTCCGGACGGCGCCGGGTTGCTGGTGGCCCCCGGCGCCGCGGCCCTGGCCTGGCTGGTCGGCGATCCCCGGGCGCAGTTCGATGTCGGGCATTGGGTGCCGGTGATCGCCGGCGTGAGCCCCGGCGTCGTGTCCTTGCGCGACGGACGCGCCGCTCTGGCGCCCGGGCGCAAGATCCGTATCGCCACGGCCTCGCCCGTCAGCCCGGAGCTGGCGGCGCTGCTCGGGGTCGATCTGCTCGGCGCGCAGCCGGTGGCCGTGTCCGGCCTGATGGAAGAGGGCGCGGTGCGCGCGGCGGTGGCGAAAGGCGAAGTGGACGGGGTGCTGCTGCGCGGGCGCAAGGTGCCCGCCCAGGTGGCGGCCATGTCGGCGCAAGGGCTGACGCCGGTCTTCGCGTTGGGCACGCTGAACGAGGGCGGCGCTGTCACGCGCGATCCGCAGTTCCCCCAATTGCCGGAATTTTCGGAGCTGCTGACCACCGCGCGCCCGGGGGCGGCGTCCGGCCCGCTGTTCGACGGCTGGCGCGCGATCGCCGCAGCGGCGCGGCTGGAATTCGCCGTTGTGCTGCCGCAGCTGACGCCGGCGACGATGGTCGCGCAATGGCGGCGGGCCGGCAGCGAGGCATCTGTGACGCCCGGATTGGCCAATGCGGCGTCCGAGCAGATGATCCGCGCCGTCGTCGGCGCGGCCGGCGCGGTCGAGGTCGCCGCGGTGGCGCCGGAGGCCGGCGCCCTGCTGGAGCTGCGGCGCTGGCTGGGCGCGCGGCTGGACTGGCATCCAAGCTGAGATGGGGCTGAGGCGGGGCTGAACCGGACGAACGGATCCGCGCGCGATAGGGCGGCGTTAAGCTTTGGGTCCTATCCTGCGACAACTCTCCTGCACCAGGATGGCGCTCATTTGTGAGGCGCTGCGCCCATGCCGAACGATTTTGCTATCCGCCCGACCACCCTGGTCACCGCCCCGGGCGCCGCCCCGGTTGCCGTGGAGCCGGCCTCGGCTGCGCGCAGCGCGGCCCCCGCCGCCGAGGCCGCGAGCACTCAGGCGCTGCCCAATCCGACGATGCGGCTGGACCCCGCGCTCGGGCTGGTGGTGATCGAGTTCCACAACCAGGCCGGCGGCGTGACCGCTTCGATCCCCGGGCAGCGCCAGCTGGACGCATACCGGACTGCGCGGGTGTTGAACAACGGGCCGGACCTCGGGCCTGGCGGCGCGCCGGCTTCCCCGGGCGGCATTCATCCCTCGGCAACCCGGACGGTCTAGCCTTTCCGGCAGCGAGGGAGGGGGAAGATGGCGCGGCTGCTGCTGGCGGATCGGGTGAAGGGCCGGCAGGACAGTTTTCTGGCCCCGCTGATCCCCGCGCTGGAACGGGCGCACGAGGTGCGTTTCGTGTCCCTCGGGCCCGGGCAGGCCTTGGCGGAGGCGATCGGCTGGGCGGATATCGTGTGGTTGGAATGGTGCTGGGACCATGCGGTCTGGGCCACGCGATCCGACCTGCTGCGCGGCCGCCCCTGCATCGTGCGGCTGCATTCGATCGAGGCGTTCCAGACCGGGTTTCCGGGCCAGATGGACTGGTCGCGGGTGGACCGGCTGGTGACGGTGGGCGAGGACATCGCCGGCGTGGCACGGTCCGGGTTTCCGGCCATCGCCGGCGTGCCGATGCAGATCATCCCCAATGGCATCGACCTGGCGCGCTTCGCGCCCGCGCCGGCAGGGCGGATGGACCGCTACCGGATCGGCTGGGTCGGGCATCTGGAGCCGAAGAAGAACCCGATGCTGCTGCTGCAGATCGCGTATCGGCTGCGCCAGATGGAGCCGCGCTACAGCTTCCATGTCGCCGGGGCGTTCACCGACCTGCGGACCAACCGCTATCTGCAGCGGATGATCCCGGCGCTGGGGCTGGAGCGGGCGATCCATTTCGCCGGCGCGGTGGCGGACATGCCGGGCTGGTACGCCGACAAGGGCGTGCTGCTGTCGACGACGATGTACGAAAGCTTCGGCCTGAACATCGGCGAGGCCATGGCGGTCGGGGCCTTCCCGGCGATCCATGATTTTCCCGGTGCGGAACGTCTCTGGCCGGGCGAATGCCTTTTTGCCAGCGTGGACCAGGCCGTCGCGCTGATCCGCTCGGCCCGGCCCGGGCTGTACCGGGACTGGGTCGGGGAGCGCTACGGGCTCGACCGGCAGAGCGCCGCCGTGCTGGCGCTGGTCGCGGAGCTGGCGGACAGGCGCTCAGCCGCCCTTGTTGCCTAGCGCCTGGGACAGCCCCACGACCGCGCCGAGGCTGGCCGCCATCTCGGTCGGGATCAGCACGGTGGTGCCGCGTTCCTTGTTCATCTCGTACAGCAGGTTCATCTGCCGCAGCTGCATCGCGACCGGATCGCGGCCGTAGATTTGGGCGGCCGCCAGCACCTGTTCGGCGATCTCCCGCTCGGCCGATGCCAGTGTGACGCGGGCGGCCTTTTCCCGTTCCGCCTGGGCCTGGCGGCTCATCGCGTCCTGCAGTTCGCGGGGGATGGCGACGTCCTTGATTTCGACGCTGCGGATGATCACGCCCCAGCTCTGGGTCTTTTCGCTGATGGTCTGGCGCAGCCGCTCATCGGCGGATTTGCGGTCCGACAGCAGGCGGGAGAGGTCGGTCGCGCCGATCATCTCGCGCAGGCTGGTCTGGGCGACGCGCTCGATGGCCTGCTTGTAGTCGGTGATGCGAATGGCGACGTATTCGGCGTTCTCCACCTGGGAGAACACGATGGCATCGACGCCGACGGCCACGGTGTCGCGGGTCAGCGCCTGCTCGGCCAGGATGGTGGTGGTCTGGATGCGCATGTCGACGACCTGGGCCACGCGGTCCAGGATTGGGATCAGCAGATAGAGACCGGGGCCGCGCACGCCGATGAACCGGCCGAGGCGGAGCACCACGGCGCGCTGCCATTCATTGGCGATGCGGATGGAGCGGATCAGGATCACCAGCAGCGCGACCCCGACGACGATCACCAGCGGAAACAGCGGCGGCGGGAAATTGTCCATGCCGCAGCATAGGCGATAACCACCGGCCGCCGGCGAGGTTTTCGCGCGGAGACGGATGCCGCGGCCGGGACTATTGTGCTGTCGACCGCCTCGCTTCCCGGATTGTCCGGCCGGGGTCAACCTGCGCGTAGCGTCCGGCCGTCTGGCCGGCTTGGGCCAATTGGGCTTGACGTCCGCCGGACGGACGGACGCAGGCACAGTCAAAGATCAGACAGGCGCGCTGACAGGCAGGCGCACTGGCAGACAGACGCATTGGCAGACTACGCCTTGCCGGGCAGCTTCGCGAGCGCGCTGAGATGCTTCTTGGCCGCCGCGGCCGTCGCCGCCTCTATGGCGCGGTAATGGGCAACGACCGCTTCCCCCGCCGGCGTCAGGTTGGCGCCGCCGCCGCCGCTGCCGCCCGCGGCGGTGGAGACAACGAGGACGCCGAGGGTGCGGTTCAGGTCCTCCACCAGTTCCCAGGCCCGGCGATAGGACATGCGCAGCGCCCGCCCGGCGCCGGAAATGGAGCCGGTGCGGGCGATCTCCTCCAGCAACATGACCTTTCCGGGGCCGATCCGGGCGCCGGAGGCGAGGTCGATGCGAATGCTCAATTTATGGGGCGACTCGGGCATGGCGGCGAGCCAAACATGCCCGGCGGTTTGGATCAACTTCCGCGTCCGACTCTGGTACCGGGAGTTTTGGGCCGGGCCCGATCTTTTGCCTGGGCCGGCTCTTTCCCTGCGCGCCGGGCCGCGCGAGACTATGGCCATGACAGAGTCGGTTGCAGCCGCCATTCCCGCCCGGGTGCGCACCACCAAGCGCACGCGCACGACAGCGATCATCGTGGCCAGCGCGTTCTTCATGCAGAACCTGGATTCGACGGTCATCTCCACCGCGCTGCCGACCATGGCGAGGGCCTTCGACGCCGATCCCGTGCACATGAACGTGGCGCTGACGTCCTATCTGCTCAGCCTGGCCGTGTTCATTCCCGCCAGCGGCTGGGTGGCGGACCGCTTCGGCGGGCGCAACGTGTTCCGCCTGGCGATCGCCGTATTCACGCTCGGCTCCATCCTGTGCGGGCGCGCCGAAAGCCTGCCCTTCCTGGTCTTCGCCCGGATCGTCCAGGGCGCCGGCGGGGCCATGATGATCCCGGTCGGGCGCATCGTGCTGCTGCGCACGGCGGCCAAGAACGAGATCGTGGCGGCGATGGCCTGGCTGACCACGCCGGCGCTGATCGGCCCGATCCTGGGGCCGCCGCTGGGCGGGCTGATCGTCACCTATCTGTCCTGGCGCTGGATCTTCGACATCAACATCCCGATCGGGATCATCGGCATCGTGCTCGCCAGCATCTTCATCGAGGATGTCCGCGAACCCCAGACCTCCCGCTTCGACCTGATGGGCCTGCTGCTGTCCGCGGTGGCGCTGGCCAGCATGATGTTCGGCTTCGAGACAATCGGCCGCGGCGTCGTCGATGTGGAACTGAGCTTGGCGGCGTTCGCGGTCGGGATCGTGTCGGGCTTTCTGTACTGGCGGCATGCGCGCGAACACCCGGCGCCACTGATCGACTTCAAGCTGCTTCGGTTCAAGAGTTTTTCCGTTTCCATCTTCGCCGGCTCGCTGTTCCGGATCGGGATCGGGGCGCTGCCGTTCCTGCTGCCGATGATGCTGCAGATCGCCTTCGGCAACAGCGCGGTGCAGAGCGGCCTGATCACCTTCGCCTCCGCGGCTGGCGCGTTCCTGATGAAGCCGGTGGCGCAGCGCGTGCTGCGCCGCTTCGGCTTTCGTGACACGCTGGTATGGAACGCCGCGCTGGCCGCGATCATGCTCGGGCTGTGCGCGACCTTCAGCCCGACCTGGCCGGCAATCGGCATGTATGTGGTGCTGCTGGTCGGCGGCTTCTTCCGATCGCTGCAGTTCACCGCCTACAACGCGTTGGCCTATGCCGAGCTCCAGCGCACCCAGATCAGTGCGGCGACCAGCTTCTACAGCGCGGTGCAGCAGCTCTCGCTGACCATCGGCATCACCGTCGGCGCGGCCTCGCTGCAGGTGGCGATGCTGCTGTCGCACCATGATGTGCCGGGCACGAGCGATTTCCGGCTGGCCTTCGTGGTGATCGCCGCCCTCGCGATGCTGGCAGCGCCGATGTCGCTGATGATGCCCCGCGCAGTCGGCGAGGAGATGAGCGGGGCCAAGCGGTAGAGCCGTGTGGATGGGCCTGTCGAAGTAAGGTCAGGGGGCTTTGCCCCCCGAAGCCGCTTTTGCCGAACTGGTGAACACGCAGAGAACACTCCGGGTGCTCGCGCAGTCCTCCTTGGCTGATGTCTAGCCCTGCGATCCCCAGCATTGCCGTGAGCTCTCCGATCAACTCGATCCCAGGCGGACCGTCATCCTTCGGGGGGCTGACGATGACCCGCTCGACCAGGGCACGTGCCGCTTCGAGAGCCGCAGGATCGTTCTGGCCCTGAACAGCCTCGCTGAGTTTGGTGAGCTTGCGCTCCACAGCTGCCAGCTCTCGTTGGTCGGCCTCGTACTGGCAGATGCCTTGACGGTCAGCAGGTTCCATTCGGTGGTGAACTCCTTGACGAACAGTTCGACGTGCTCGGGCTGCATCAGCTGATGACGGAGGGCGTCGAGTACCCGCTCCTCGACGGGCCCGTGCCGAACACGCGCAATGTTGCGGCACGTGCCATGTTTTGCGGCCAGGCAGCCCAGATAGTCCTTTCCCAGTGCCGAGAAAGGGCTCGCGCAGGAGCTGTAGACGATCTTGCCGGTCAGCAGATGCTTCGGCCGCCGCCGTTCCCAGAAGTGGTGATTGAAGTTGACCCCCGCCTTCCTGGGTGGCAAAGCCTGTTGCTCCGCCAGGCGGACCTGGACCCGGTCCCACAGATCCTGGTCGACGATGCGCAGCTAGGGGACCTCCTGGATGACAAAATCGCTGGACGCGTTCGCCTGCTTGCAGATCTGCCCGGTAACCGGGTCCTTCACGTTGCGATGGCGGTTCCAGACGAGGCGGCCGGTTGTGTCCGTCAAGGTAGTGGAAAATGGGGTGTTGTTGAGGCGGCCACGGCTCATTCGGCCGCGGTGGAAATCTGATTGGGCGCGGCGTCGATCAGCGGCGGTGTAAAGTCGGCCATCGCCTCGGTCTCCATGTAGTGATGCTGGAGCTGCAACTCGTTGTTGGCCTCCAGCAACACGGCGCCGATCAGGCGCATGATAGCTTCTCCCATAATGTTGCAAGATTGGTGTTGTACGCGTTGTTGGAACGCGACAGTTTGGAAGCACGGTATGGCGAGGGGTTTCGGAACGACCTGACAGGACAGCGCTGGTGCGCGTCGGGCCGAACCCAGGAGAATGCCCATGGCCCGGCGGAAGGGCGATGCGGAGTTGCAGGTTCGGGCAAGTTTCGAGGCAGCGCGGACTGCGGCACAGTGCGTGTCCGCCGCCGACGAGCGCCTGGTCCCGACACCAAGCCGTCCGATTCGGACGGGAGCTCGCAGCGAGATCTCCAGCCTCGTAGCCGTAGTCGAACCACCGCTAAGGAGGAGAGCGGAACGTGGGTAGGATCACGGCCGCTCTTTACGCAGGGGTATCGAGCGACGGTAAGGCGCGCGGGAACACCATTGCGAGCCAGACTTCAGCCTTGCATGAGCGCGCGGCGGCCGATGGGGCGGTCATTGGCCCGGATCACGGCTACGTCGACGAAGGCCACAGCGGAGCCACGTTGACTCGCCCGGCACTTCAACGGCTGCGAGACGCCGTGGCCGGGGGGGAGATCGACCGGGTCTACGTGCATGCGCCGGACCGGCTGGCTCGGCGATATGCCTACCAGGTGCTGCCAGTCGATGAGTTCCGCGGTGCCGGCGTCGAAGTGGCACTTCTGAACAGGCCTATCGGCGGCTCGGCCGAAGACGACCTGCTGCTGCAAGTGCAGGGCTTGATTGCCGAGCATGAGCGTAGGGCTCCGGCGAGATCCGCGGAACCCACGTCATGAATGGGCATCGGGGACCGTCAGCCTGGCGCGCCCGCCCACCCTTGTTTCGGCCACGGGCCGGCTCGGCCGCGTACTTGGCAGGACGCGCAGCAACACGTCCCTCACGACGCCGGAAAGGCCAAGTTCGAGGTAGCGTTGCGAAATGCTCGCGGTGGCGATCGCCAATGCGGTCGTGATGAAGAACACCGAGAAGTCCGACAACAGGTCGTGTCCGGCGAACCCAATGAAATAATCGAACCCCTCCTGTACCATCGGATGAAACATATACAAGGAAAAGGAGATATCTCCGAGATGAACCAAGGCACGCGGCACGCCGATTTGGCCGGCCTTCGACGCCATGCTGAAAACGAATACAAGAGGAATGAGCGACAAGCCCCATTGGGAAATGCCATGATCGACACGGAGATGGCTGGCAAACTGAAAAACCACCAGCGAAACCGTTAGGAACATCGCCAGTTTGAGGTAGAACGCGCTGTGAACGGTCAGGCGCGACTGATAAACGATGCCGATCGCGACACCTGCCGCGAATTGCAGGATAAGCGGGTTCGTGATCAGGCCCAGATAGCCTTGGAAGCCGTTGCCGTCGGACGGGATGATGGACGCCGCGCCGGCGGGCGAGAGGAAGCGCGGCATGGCCCATAGCGTGACGGCAAGCCAGGTCGCGAAGGCGATCCAGCGCATGCGGCCGAACAGCAGCGACACGGCGAAGATTAGGTAGAAGTACATCTCGTAGTTCAGTGTCCAGCCAACCGGAAGCGGCGGGAAACCGAACGTGGGGGCGACGCTGTCGGCGCCTTGAAGTGGGATGAAGCACAGGGCCCAGACCAGGTGCGACACGCCAGCCGATGTCGTGTACTGGCTACCGCGCCACGGGATGAGAATAAGAAACATCATGGTCGAAATGGCGTACAGAGGCCAGATCCTGGCGAAACGCCGGATCATGAAGCGCGCCGCGGTGGCCGCCGATCCATCGCTACCACGGGTTGTCACCACCATGATGAAACCGCTAATCAGGAAAAACAGATCCACGCCCATCGCACCACCCGGGGAAAACAGGGCCCCCGACCATCCGGTGCCGTAGGGCGCGAAGTAGCGACTCGCGTGCCAGCAGACGACCACCAGCGCGGCGATGCCGCGCATCGCCTGAATAGCGTCGATCTTGGATGAAGCTCGCTCACTCATGGACCGATATTTCCCGGATAGCCGACCATTTCGCGCGACCGGCGCCGACAGTCATCGAAGCTCGCGCCCCGTGTCGACGATTTCGTCGATCAGGACCCCGCGCCGGTGTCCGGCCTCGCGTCGGCTCACGGGCGCAGCAACCGAGAGATGCGCAACGCCATGAGCGGCCACGCGCGCCGCGTGGTCCATCGCTTGGCGAGGATCTGCAAATCCTGTCGGCGCGACGTGTCACGCAGCAAAGCGCTCAGTCCCTCGGCGATGTCGGCGGGGTCGTCGCTAGCCAATCGGGCAACGACGCCCTCGGCTTCATCGAAAATGGGCACGCGGGTCACGGCCACCGAGACGCCGCTGGCGAGCGCCATCCGCAGCGCGGCGCTCGATGCTTCCTCGGTATGCGCATACGGCAGCGTCACGACGTCGCAATCCCCGAGAAGGTCGAGGACCTGCTCGTCGGGAAGGAAATCCGTGATCCACTCGATCATGTCCTCGACGCCAAGTTCGGCGGCGAGAGCGCGACAGCGGGCGATCTCGTGCGCCGAGTCCTCTCTGGAAAGGCCGCATTGACCAACCGAAGCCGCAGCTCCGGCCATGTCCGCCGCATGATCGCCGCCGCCTGGATCAGCGGATAGATGCCCTTGTGCCGAAAGAAGAAGCCGAAACTGGCGATGCGCGGCGCCGAGCCGGGCGGAAGATCGCGGATCGGCGGTTCCAGACGCGTCCCTCGGGCCCCTTGAGGAAATAGCCTCACGTTGCGCGCCAAACCGATCTTGCTCAGGCTCGCCAGATCGCGGAACGCGTGCACCAACACGAACGTGGCGCGTTGCAGCGCATGCACCGCGGCGCTCCGCTCCGCCAGTGGGGTGCCGATCAGATGTTGGACGTTATGCAACGTGACAACGACTGGGCGACCGGTCACGCGCGGGTCGGTGAGCAATTCGGTGAGCCTCGGCCAGGAAATCAGGCCTGGATGATGCTGTATGACGAGCGCGTCAGGCGCGTCGTCCGCCACCGCCTCCGCCAGTTGCCCGATGTCGCGATCCTCGAGTTCCCAGCTTGGCAGGACACGAAGTCCATCGCCCTTGAGTTCCGTCGAGCGATTGTCCGCAAAGATGGTCAGGTTCCGCACCGTCCCTTTCGGCAAAGCTTCGACAAGATGCCGCGAATATTCGGCAATGCCACAGGGCACGTTCCAGGTGGAGATCCAGGCGAGCCGCGCCGGTCCCTCGACGGCGACGGTAAGTCGTCCCGCCGCCGGGCGGCCCGGCCGCTCGCCGGGGGGCGGCGCCACGTCGCCGTACCACTGCAGGCGCCAGCCAAGATCGTCACCCGCGACCGAGGGACGAAATCCACCCACCGCGTGAAAGGCGGCGGCGCGCACGAACAGGTCGGAGGCATCGAAATCCGCCGTGTCCGCGTCGTCCGCGGCCGGGTATTCCGCGGCGGCAAGATCGGGGCGGTCGAACAGCGGGGCCACGCCCGCCAGCCAGCCGGGCGTGGGTTCACAATCCTCGTCGGCGAACGCGAGCACGGTTCCACAGGCCAGGTCGGCGCCATGGTTGCGTGCGTCGTTGTCGCCAAAACTCGGATCATGAACGTAGCAGACCTCGAATCCCCGCTCCTCCCCGGCGTGCGCCCATGGCGTGTCACCGCGATCGGCGATGACTACTTCGAAGTCAGAGAAGGTCTGTGCCTCGAGCCGCCGCAGTAACCGCGACAGTGCGTCATGGGAGCCCCGTGACAGGATTACTATCGAGAAAAAGCGGCGTCTGCCTAATGTTCGGGCTCGTCGAGAGAGGATGCGGCCCACCGTGGGCGAGATGCGCTCCCACGAGTATGATCGCTCCGCCTCTCGCCGCGCCGCGCAGCCCAGCGCGGTACGCCGGGGCGGGTCGCCGGTCAGGCGCGCGACCGCGGCCGGGAATTCCAGGGCATCGGCGACAACGAAGGCCTCCCGTGTCGTGCCGATGCCACGCGCGCCTGTCGGCGTTGTGACGATCGGCAGGCCCGCTGCCATGAAGTCCAGCATTTTGATGTTCGTGCCGGAACCGCCGAACATCGGGTTGATCGCGAGATCGGCGGCGGCGAGCCAAGCCCTTTTGTCCGCCTCGGACAGCGGGCCGGTGAGGTGCACGTTCGCAGCCGACGACCCGTGCCGCAGGGCGTCGCTGACGCCGCCGCCCACCGCGAACACCACGTCGGGCAACGTGGGCGCCAGTTGGTCCACGATGAAGCGGCCGGCTTCGAGGTTCGGCCCATAATGGCTGGCGAGGAAGAAGGCGACGGGCGCCGTGCCGACACCGAGCGCCGCCCGCGCGGCCGCCTTCACCTCACGTGACGCCGGAGTGATCTCGTTTGTGAAGGTGCCGTTCGCGGCGAGCCGGATCTTCCCGGGAGGCACGTCGTAGATACGCGTGAAGGCATCGGCGTCGTCGCGGGAACACGCCAGGACAAGATCCGCGGCGTGGCAGAGCGCGTGCTCGATTTCCACGACGCCGCGGGCGATGTCGGTACCCGGCCCGCCCCCGTCATCGAGCATGTCGGTCTTAAGCAACCCCTCCATGTTGTGCGCGTCGTACACCAGCGGCTGCCGCGTCGTGTCCAACACGTCGCGCACCAGCGGGTATATCCAGGGATGCGAGATCACGACGACGTCGCCCCGCTTGGCGGCCGCGCGCGCCGCACTGATGAAGTTCGGCGAAAGCCGTGCGAGTTCGTGAAAGGTGGTATCGGTGACGGCCTTGCCACCGACCGCCTGGGACCGTGCGGCCGCGGCCTCAAAATGCGCCGCGCTGAGCGGCACCAGCATCTCCTCCAGACTCTCCGACAAATTTTGATGGCGGAACCCGGGTCCTGGCCAATCGAACGTGCCTAGATACTCGGCGTGGATGTTGGGTCCCAGGTTACTGTACAGGCCAAGCAGCCGAAGCCGTCCGCCCCCGACGGGCGGATCGATCGGCTGCATGTCCAGCACGGTGACGCGCAATGTCACGGGGCGCCGCCGGCAAGGCCAAGTGCGCCAGCGAGTGTCGCGGCGACCGTTGGCCAGGTGATATGGCGAATGACCTGCCGCCCGCCGCGCCCATCGCAGCCGCGCGCGCTGGGTCCCGGCCAGTTCCTCGATTCTCGTCGCGATCGCCCGCGGATTGGGCAAGCAGACGAAGCCACTGACGCCGTCCTGGACGAGCCGCGCCGGCTCGCCAGAAGTCCACGCAGGTAATGACCGGCTTGCCGCTGAGAAAGGCCTCGAAGGTCACCAGGCCAAGATCCTCCCGCTCTGGCGGGAACAGGACGACGAGGGAGTTGGCATAGAGATCGAGCAAGGCCGCATCATTCACGCGGCCGGGAAAACGGATGCGAGGGTCGCCCGCGGCCATCGCGCTGAACCGCTCGGCGTCTTCCCCGGTGCCGGGAATGATCAACTCGATATCGCCCTGAACGTGACGCATCGCCGCGATCGCCAGGTCAACGCGTTTCCAACGGTGCAATCGTCCGGGGAGCAGCACGTGACGGAACGCGCCGCGGCGGAAGCCGCTCAAATTTGTTGGCGGATGCAGAACGGACGCGGTCAGGCCGTTGTAGGCGCCGAGACGCACCGCCACCTCCTCGCCGATCGCATGGACGGCTTTCAGCCGCGACGGAGATAGCGCGGCGCTATCGAGTTCCTGGATCCGCCGCCGCTGTGAATGCAACGCCAGGGGCGGATCGGGAAACTCCCGATCGAACATGTCGTAGAATACGCGCATGGTATGGACGAGGTAGCAAACATGGTTGGGGTGCCGCACGGCGTAGGTCGGCGCCTTGGTCGAGATCACGCCGTCGAAACCCGACAGATCCATGTCATAAAATCGCAGATAGGATGCCAGGATGCTCTCGAAGTTGGTCTCGTCGCAGGTGTCTTCGACGATCACGGCGTCCAGTCCGGCTGAGCCGAGCGCGTCGCGCAACCCGGCAAAGAACCGCTCCGCTTCCCCGACAGCGCCCGACGCCGATCGTGGGGCGACAACCGCGACCCGCGGCCTCATCGGTCCTTCCAGGCGATGACACCATAGTCCTGCGCACCGAACAGCTTTTGCCGCAGCAGTTCGAGCATCGGGTCGCCGTATTCGGTCTGCACTGGCGCGTCGATCGGATGCAGCGGAAGCACCTCGACGCGGGAGAACCCGCGGAATTGGCCATGAACGCCACCAACTCCGAGGGTAGCGGATTGCGGTGGGTCGGGTCGTAGAAAAAGCGCTCCGCCGCGACCTGCAAATTAGCTGGGTTCGGTGTTTCGAACACCATCAGGCCATGGGGGCGCAACACGCGCAGGCACTCATCGAACATGTTCACGACCGTGCTAAACGGAATATGTTCGATGATGTGGAACCCGGTGATCGCGGTGACGCTGTCATCGGGCATCGCCCGGATCGCCTCCAGCGCGTCGCCGAGCGTCACGTCGAGTCCGCGCCCCTGG
>CAVUOB010000010.1:0-20129 GCA_963743035.1 uncultured Alphaproteobacteria bacterium | reverse complement strand
GCAGCTCGAACCAGGGCCGGCGCCACCAGCCGATGTTGCGCCGGTGCGCGGCGAGCCAGTTGGAAAACAGCAGGATATGCCGGCACTCCTCCTGCATCACCGGTTCGAACGTATCCACCAGTTCCGGCGGGAAGAAGCCGGACCGGCGCGCCACCTCGAACAGGCCGAAGGCGAAGAAGCTGTCGATGCATTCGCTGAAGCCGGTGACCAGATACGCCCATTCCGTGTCCTTCGGCTGGATGTATTCGGGCTCGGGCTCGAGGGTGATGCCGTAGGCTTCCACCAGGTTGGACAGGACGTGCTTGTGGCGGCCTTCCTCCCAGCCATTCTGCTCGATGGCGTCGTGCCACGGCCCGGGCGGCAGGGAACGGGCATAGGACAGCATGCGCAGCCGCGCCTTGCCCTCGGTCTGCACGGCGATGTCCCAGATCGGCAAGGTGATCAGCCGCTCGCGCGCCGCCGGATCGAGCTTCGGCCAGTCGATGATCGTCGGCTTGTAGCCGTTGAAGGTGTCGCGGAACATGCGGTCCAGCGCCGCCGCGTGCTCCGCGCTGCCGGGCCGCAGCGGCCCGGGCTTCTGGCTGACCCAATATCGCGCCGCGCGGTCGGCGGCGGCGACGGCGGCGGGATCGCTGGCGGATGCGTTGCCAAGGCTCAGGCCGTTCGGCGGCGGCAGAAGGGTTTCCGCCATCTCAGGGCTGCTTCCGCGGCGCGGGCCCGGGCAGCGCCGCGCCGGTCTCGATCGGGTTTCGCAGTTTCACCTCCATGAAATCACCAGGACGAATGTCGCGCCCGATGGCCCGCCGGGGCAAGACGAATACCGGCATGGGCTCGGACAGACTGCCGCGCTATTGGGCCGCCGGGGCAAGGGTCGCCCAGGCCGGCAGCCGGGCGGTCAGCGCCACGCCCGCGGCCGAGAGCTTTGCCCCGATGGCATCCAGGCGCAGCACCGCGAGCCCGGTATCCTCGCGCGCGGACCGCATCGTGCCCACCTCCGCCCCGTCGCGCAGCACCGGCGTGCCCGGCGGCGGCAGGCTGCCCTGCCCCGTCACCTGCACCAGGCGGCGCTTCAGCAGGCCGCGATACTTGGTGCGCGCGGTCAGTTCCTGGCCCATGTAGCACCCCTTGGTCCAGGACACGCCGCCGAGCTCGTCGAAGCCGGCTTCCAGCAGCACGGTCTTGTCCACTTCCAGGTCGCGCGTGCCGTCCGGCAGGCCGAGCGCCAAGCGGTGGCGGTCCCAGTCGTCGTGCGTGGCGTTGGCGGCCGGTTTCGTGGCCGAGATCACCCGCCAGCCGGCCTCAGGCAGCCGCGGATCGGGCGCCACCGCCGCGCCCGCCGGCGACTCCAAATCGCCGCAAGCGCCCCAGGCGGCACCCACATGCAGATCCTCCCGCGCGGCGACGGTCACCTTGGCGCGCAGCCGGAAGCGCGACAATTTGGGCGCCAGCGTCGGGATCTGCGACCGCTCGCAATCCAGCAGCAGCGCGTCGCCGTCGGCCAGGATGAAGAAATCCGCCAGGTACTTGCCCTGCGGCGTCAGCAGCGCGGCCCAGACCGCGCGCCCTGGGGCCACCTTCTCCACGTCGTTGGACACCAGCCCCTGCAGGAAGGCCACCCGGTCCTCTCCCGTCACCTCGATCACGCCGCGTTCCGGCAACTCGGTCAGATATGTCATGGGCACATAATTGGGCGCTGGCGCATGTCGGAACAAGAAGTGCTAAACAGCCGCCCTGCATGACCCCGATCCGCCCCCCCGTTCCCCGCCCTTCCACGCAGCTCGGTTCCTATCGGCCCTGCTGCGGATGAAGGTGGCACAGATCATGGCCGGCTCGCCCGCCGGCGGGGCGGAGCTGTTCTTCGAGCGGCTGACCATCGCGCTGCACCAGGCCGGGGACACGATCCTGCCGGTGATCCGACGCAATCCCGATCGCGCCGCCCGCCTCGCCGCCGAGGGCCTGCGGCCGGTGCAGCTCGGCTTCGGCGGGCCGCTCGACCTCCTCACGGGGCCGCGTCTGGCGCGCCGGCTGCGGGAATTCGCGCCGCGCGTCGCGGTGGCCTGGATGAACCGGGCCGCGCGCTTCACCCCCAGCGGCCCCTGGATCACGGTCGGGCGGCTCGGCGGCTATTACGATCTGGCCTATTACAAGAATTGCGACCATCTGGTCGGCAACACCCGGGGCATCGCCGACTGGATCGCCGCCCGGGGCTGGCCGGCCGGGCGGGTGCATTATCTGCCGAATTTCGCGCCCGACTTCGCGCCCGACTTTGCACCCGACATGGGGGCCGTCCCCGCCGCCGCCCGCGCTGCCATTCGCGCCGCCCTGGGCATTCCGGCCGATGCCAGGCTGCTGCTGGCGCTGGGCCGGCTGCATACCAACAAGGCGTTCGACGTGCTGATCCGCGCGCTGACCGGGCTGGCGGGCGTGCACGCGCTGATCGCCGGGGAAGGGCCGGAGCGCGCGGCGCTGGAAGCGCTGGCCCGCCGCGAGGGGGTGGCCGACCGGCTGCATCTGCCGGGCTGGCGCAATGACACCGCCGCCCTGCTCGCCACCGCCGATATCCTGGTCTGCCCGTCCCGCCACGAGCCGCTCGGCAATGTCGTGATCGAGGCCTTCGCCGCCCGCCGTCCGGTGGTCGCCGCCGCCGCCGCCGGGCCGAAGGAGCTCATCGTGCCGGACGAGGACGGCGTCCTGGTGCCGGTCGAGGATCCTGCCAGCCTGGCCGAGGCCCTTGCGGCCCTGCTCGCGGACCCGCAGAAAGCCGCGCGCCTCGCCGATGCCGGGCGGGCGCGCTTCGATGCCGAATTCGCCGCCGCCCCTGTCCTGGCGCGCTGGCGCCATTTCCTAGCCACCGTGGAGAAGCCCTGATGTGCGGCATTGCCGGCCTGATCCTGGCGCCCGGCGCGGCGCCGCCCGACGCCGCCACGCTCGACAGCTTCACCCGCTCGCTCGCCCATCGCGGGCCGGATGGATCCGGCCATACCGTGGTCGGCCGGGTGGCGCTGATGCACAACCGGCTGTCCATCATCGATCTCGCGACCGGCGACCAGCCGCTCTATTCCGGCTCCGCCGCCCTGGTCGGCAATGGCGAGGTCTATAACTACCGCGAACTCCGCGCCGGGCTGATCGGCGTCAACTTCGCCTCCAACAGCGATTGCGAGCCGCCGCTGCATCTGTGGCTGCGCGACGGGCCGGCCTATGCCGACGAGCTGCGCGGCATGTACGCCATCGCCATCCATGAGCGGGTGGCGCGCACCGTCACGCTCACCCGCGACCCGTTCGGGATCAAGCCGCTGTATATCGCCGAGATCAAGGGCGGCCTGGCCTTCGCCTCCGAACCGCGCGCGCTGCTGGAAGCCGGGCTGGTCGAGCGGCGGGTGCGGACGCAGTCGCGCGACGAGCTGCTGCAGCTGCAATTCACCACCGGGCGGGAGACGGTTTTCGAGGGCATCAAGCGGCTGCTGCCCGGCGAGACGCTGACCTGCGCCGACGGCAAGGTGCTGGATCGCCGCCGCCGCGCCGCGCTGCCCGGCGGTCCGCCAGAGACCATCACCGAGGAAGCGGCGCTGACCCGGCTGGACCGCGCGCTGGAGGAGAGCGTGGACCTGCACCAGCGCAGCGACGTGCCGTACGGCATGTTCCTGTCCGGCGGCATCGACAGCTCCACGCTGCTGGCGCTGATGGCGCGGCTGAACAGCCAGCCGGTGCTGGCCTTCACCGCCGGGTTCGACACGCCGAACGGCGCCAGGGGCGTCGCCGATGAGCGTGAGCAGGCCAGGATCGTCGCCAGGGCGCTGGGCGCGCATCACGAGACCATCGAGGTGAACGAGGCGATGGTCTGGAAGCATCTGCCGGAGATCGTCGCCTGCATGGACGACCCGGCGATGGACTACGCGATCATCCCGACCTGGTTCCTGGCCAGGCGGGCGCGCCAGGACGTCAAGGTGGTGCTGTCCGGCGAGGGCGGGGACGAGTTGTTCGGCGGCTATTCGCGCTATGCCAAGGCGATGAAGCCGTGGTGGCTGGGCGGGCGGGCGATGCGCACGCGCGGCTATTTCGACCGGGTGGACGTGTTGCGCGAGCGCCCGACCGGCTGGCGCGACGGCATCGCCGCGTCGGAGGCGCAGGCTGGGGACGGCGGCCGGTCGCGGCTGCAGACGGCGCAGGCGGTGGATATCGACGACTGGCTGCCCAACGACCTGCTGCTGAAGATGGATCGCTGCCTGATGGCGCATGCGGTGGAGGGAAGGACGCCGTTCCTGGATCCGGGCGTCGCCGCCGCCTCGTTCCGGCTGCCCGACAACCTGAAATTCCGCGGCAGGCACGGCAAGTACCTGCTGCGGAAATGGCTGGAGCAGCATCTGCCGATCGCCAACCCGTTCGCACCGAAACAGGGCTTCACGGTGCCGATCGGCACCTGGATCAAGGGCCAGGGAGCCCGCCTCGGCCCGCTGGTGGCGGAGCAGGAGGGCGTGATGGAGATCGCCGAGCCGGAAAAGGTCCGCGACCTGTTCCGCAACATCCATCGCTGGCGGCACGGCTTCACCGCCTGGGAGCTTTTGTTCTATGCGCTCTGGCACCGCACCCATATCCAGGGCCTGGCCCCGGCGGGGGATGTGTTCGAGACGCTGTCGGCGAGATAGGCGAGACGAGATAGGAAGGTACCATGGCCGAACATTTTGAGCTGCTGATCCGCAATGGGACCTGCGTCCTGCCCTGGGGCATGGAGGCCGCCGATGTCGGCGTGCGCAACGGGCGCATCGCCGCGATCGGCGTGCAGTCGGACGCGACCGCCGAGGAGACCGTCGACGCCACCGGCCTGCACGTGCTGCCCGGGCTGATCGACCCGCATGTGCATCTGCGCGACCCCGGCGACGCCGCGGTGGAGACCATCCCCACCGGCACCAGGGCCGCCATCCTGGGCGGCCTGGCGGCGGTGTTCGACATGCCGAACACCAGCCCGTCCATCGTCGACGCGGAAAAGCTGGCCTGGAAACAGGATTACGTGGAGCAGGTCGCCTGGTGCGACATGGGCCTCTATGTCGGCGGCACCAAGACCAACATCCCCGAGCTGGCCGGCCTCGAGCTCGGCCGCGGCGTCTGCGGCATCAAGATCTTCGCCGGCAGCTCCACCGGCGACCTGATGGTCGAGGACGACGAGAACCTCGAAAAGGTCATGCGCTCCGGCCGCCGCCGCATCGCCTACCATTCCGAGGACGAGTACCGGCTGCAGGCGCGCAAGGGGATGTTCAAGTCGGGCGATCCCTATTCCAACCACATGGTCTGGCGCGACGAGGAAGCCGCCTTCCTCGGCACCCGCCGGCTGATGGCGCTGGCGACGAAGACCGGCCGCCCCGCCCATATCCTGCATGTCTCAACCGCGGAGGAGCTGGAGTATCTGCGCGACTATCGCGACATCGCCACGGTGGAGGTGCTGGTCAACCACCTGACCCAGGTGGCGCCGGACGTCTATGACCGGCTGAAGGGCTTTGGCGTGATGAACCCGCCGATCCGCGGCCAGCGCCACATGGACGCCAGCTGGGAAGCGATCCGCAACGGCACCGTCGATACCGTGGGCTCCGACCACGCCCCGCATCCTCGGGCGAAGAAGCTGCTGCCCTGGCCGGATTGCCCCGCCGGGCTGACCGGGGTGCAGACGCTGGTGCCGCTGATGCTGAACCACGTCAACGCCGGCAGACTGTCGCTGAACCGCCTGGTGGACCTGCTCTGCGCCGGTCCGGCGCGAGTCTACGGCGTGCTCGGCAAGGGGCGGCTGGCGGCGGGCTACGACGCCGATTTCACCCTGGTCGACATGAAGCGGCAGCGGCGGATCGAGGAATCCTGGATCGTCTCGCCCTGCGGCTGGACCCCGTTCGCGGGCATGGACATCACCGGCTGGCCGGTCGCCACCATCATCCGCGGCCGCGCGGTGATGCGCGAGGACGAGGTGCTAGGCGCCCCGGCCGGCCGGCTGGTCCGCTTCGCCGGCTGATCCGGGCCGGCGCCGGCGCAGCATGCGCAGGTGCCGGATCAGCGCCCGGCGGGCGACGAAGGCGTCGGCCGCCAGGCGCAGCAGCCCCAGGATCTGCAGCGGGTTGGCCGCCAGCGACCGCAACAGCGGCCCCAGGGTTACCTTCCCGGTCTGACTGAGGCCGGCCAAAGCGGCCGGCGGCAGGCGGCGCTCGGCCGGATCGCAGATCGCCCGCAGGGCCGCGCAGGGCAGGCCGTACTCGGCGGCGACCCGCGCCACGGCGCCGCTTTCCAGGTCCACGGCGACCGCGCCGGTGATCTTCCAGGCCAGTTTCTTCGCCTGCGGCTGGCCCAGCACATGCTCCCCGCCCAGAATGGCGTGCGGCGTGACGCCGCCGAGCAGCTCCGACAATTCCGGGTCGGTCGCGAAATGCCCGCCATGCTCCAGCAGGATTTCGCGGGGCACCAGGATCCTGCCGCGCCGGAGCCTGGGATGCAGCCCGCCGGCCAGGCCGAAGCTGACCAGGCCCAGCGCGCCGTCGGCCACCAGACGCCGCGCCGCCGCCTCCGCGCCCGCTGGGGTGCCGCCGCCGATGGCGACGCGAAACCCCAGCCGGCGCGCCAGCCGCCGCAGCAGCCGGGCTTCCGCCCGCATTCCGACGACAACCCCGATCGATCTAGAATCCAAACGCCACCCGGGTCGTGTTGGCCCGCTGCAGGTTGCGGTAGCGCGCCATCGCCAGCAGCGGGAAGAACTGCTTGTAGCCGTGATAGCGGAGGTAGAACACGCGCGGGAAGCCGACCGCGGTATAGGGCAGCTCCTCCCATTCCCCGTCGGCGCGCTGCGTGCTGATCAGCCAGGCGACGCCGCGGGCCACCGCCGGATGGGCGGCCTCGCCGGCCGCCATCAGGCCGAGCAGCGCCCAGGCGGTCTGGCTCGGCGTGCTCTGCTTGTAGCGCCCGCGCGGCGCGTCGGCGTAGCTTTCCTCATCCTCGCCCCAGCCGCCGTCCTCGCGCTGCACCGACAGCAGCCAGTTCACGGCGCGCCGGATCATCGGGTTGTCATGCGCCATCCCGGCGGCGTTCAGCGCGCAGAGCACCGACCAGGTGCCGTAGATGTAGTTGGTGCCCCAGCGGCCGAACCAGCTGCCGTCCGCCTCCTGCTCGCGCTCAAGATAGGCCAGCGCCCGGGTCATCACCGGATCGTCAACGGACGTTCCCGTCTGCGCCAGGAAGGAGACGCAGCGCGCGGTCACGTCCGCGGTCGGCGGATCGAGCAGCGCGCCGTGATCGGCGAAGGGGATGTGGTTCAGGTAGGAATGCGTGTTCTCCGGCTCGAACGCGCCCCAGCCGCCATCGGTTGCACCGCCGCCGCTCGATTGCATGCCGATGATCCATTCCCGTGCCCGGGCGATCGCCCCGGCGTGGGCGGGATCGCCGTTGCGCGACAGCAGCATGCCGACCACGGCGGTGTCGTCGACATCGGGGTAATGCGCGTTGTTGTACCTGAAACGCCCAGCCGCCCGGCGCCAGGTCGGGCCGGCGCACCGCCCAGTCGCCCACCACCTCGGTGATCTGCCGCTCGCGCAGCCAGGCGGTGGCGGCGTCGACGCCGGCGGAATTCGGCCCGCCCTCCGGGATGAACCCGGCCTCGGCCATCGCCAGGCCGGCCAGAGCGGTGTCCCAGACAGGGGAGAAGCAGGGCTGGCAATAGGCGCTGTCCGGCCCGATCACCAGCAGCTTGCGCACGGACTCCCAGGCGATGGCGGCCTGCGGATGCGTGGGAGAATATCCCAGCACATCGAACATCATCACCGAATTGGCCATCGCCGGGTAGATCGCGCCGAGCCCGTCCACACCGTTCAGCCGCTCGATGACGAATTTTTCCGCCTTCTGCACCGCGTTTCGGTGCAGACCGGCGGGAAACCAGGGTTCGATCCGGCGCAGCACGACGTCCACGCCCTTGAAGAACCGGCCCCAGCCCGAGCGGTACGGCCCGCGGATCCAGTCGCGCACGCGCTCGGGCGGCGTGCGGAACAGCTCCGGTATGCCGATCCCGCGCGGATTGCGCGCCTGCGGCTTCAGCGCCATCAGCACCAGCAGGGGTACGATGACAGTGCGCGACCAGTAGCTGATCTTCGACAGGTGGAACGGGAACCAGCGCGGCAGATGCATGATCTCCACCGGCATCACCGGCGCCGCGCGCCAGGGCACCTGGCCGAACAGCGCGAGCTGGATGCGGGTGAAGACGTTGCTGCGCTCTGCCCCGCCGGCGGCCAGGATCGCCTCGCGCGCCCGGACCATGTGCGGCGCGGCGGGATCGTCGCCCAGCGCCTTGAGCGCGAAATAGGCCTTCACGCTGGCCGAGAGGTTGAACGCGCCGTCATGGAACAGCGGCCAGCCGCCATGCTCGCCCTGCATCCGCCGCAGATAGACGCCGATCTTGGCCTCCAGCTCCGCGTCGATCCGATCGAGGTAATGCTCCAGCAGCACGTATTCGGCCGGAATCGTCGCGTCCGCCTCCAGCTCGAACACCCAGTGCCCGTCCGGGCGCTGCCGCCGGCCGAGCGCGCTTCCGGCGCGCTCGACGGCGGCGACGAGCTGCTCGTCGTCGAGACCGGGGGCAGGGCGGGTGTCGGGGGAAGAGATGTCGTAGGGCATGGTACCCAATGGCTGATCAGGCGGTGCGCACTTGCTGCACCGCACTCCGGCCGGATTTGATGGCACCTTCGATCGTCGCGGGCAAGCCTGTCGCGGTCCAGTCGCCGGCCAGCACCAGGTTGGACAGCGCGGTCCGCGCCGGCGGGCGGCGCCGCTCCTGCGCCGCCGTGGCAGCGAAGGTGGCGCGCTTTTCCTTGACCACGCGCCATGCCGGCAGCGGTTCGGACGGCGCGGCCCCGCCCAGCCGCAGCGCCGTGCGGACCTCCGGCCAGATGGCGGCGGCGAGCGCCTCGGCCGGCCGGTCGGCGATCTCGCCGGCGGCGCTGATGGTGACGGAGACATGGCCGGGCTTGACGAAGATCCATTGCGCGGTGGCGTCGATCAGGCCGATGAAGCCGGCCCCGCTGGTGGCGGCCATGGCCGTCGCCTCGCTCGCGGCATCGGTGCGGTAATGCACGTTGACGATGGGCTCGAACACATCCGGCGTGGTCAGTCCGGGCAGCAGCTCCGCCGCCACCCAGGCCGGCACCGCCAGCACGATCTCGTCCCCCGCCTGCAGCGGGATAACGCCGGCCGGCGTGCGCAGCGCGGTCACAATGTTCCCTGTCACGTCCAGGGCGAAGATCCGCTGACCCAGGCGGATGGTGGCACCGTGCATTTCCAGCCAGTGCAGCGCGGGATCGATCAGCGTCTCCGACCAGCCCTGGCGGGGGATCAGCGGAATGCAGGCATTGCCGCCCTTCAGCAGCGATTCCCGCACCACCGCGCCCAGCAGCCGCGCCAGGCCCTGTTCCGGCCTTGTGTTCAGCGCAGCGATCGCCAGCGGCTCGACCAGCCGCGTATAGAGCGGGCCCTTGGGCAGGAAGCCCTCCACCACGCGGTCATCGGCCACCCGTGCCAGGGACAGCAGCTTCAGGTAGTCGGTCGCCGAGGTGCCCGGCACCCGGCGCGAGCGGCGGAAGATCCAGGACGGCACCATGCCGCGGTTCGGCCGCAGGTTCCAGCGCATCCCGGTGCCGAGATCCATGAACGGAAACAGCGGCTTGCCCGGCCCGACCAGCGAGCCGCGGGAGCCGATCTGGTCCACATAGGCCATCGCCTCGACATTGCCGGACAGTAGCAGATGGTTGCCGTTGTCGACGCGAATGCCGAGCTCCTGGTCCAGATAGGACCGGCAGCGCCCGCCGGCGGCCCGGCCGAACTCATAGAGGGTCACGCCGCGGCCCTCGGCGGTCAGCGCCAGCGCGGCGGAAAGCCCCGCCAGTCCGGCACCGATGACATGTACGTGACCTACGTGACCGCTCATGATTTCCGGCTCACAGCAGACCATAGCGCAAAGCGAGCCAGATCTTCTGCCATTTCGGCAGGCTGACGCGCTGCGTCGGGTCGGCCCAGCCGGAATCCTGCAGCCGCGCCAGGATCGCGGCATAGGTCGCGCCCATCAGCCGCGCCGGCTTCATGGCGCGCCGGTCGCAGCGTTCCATCGCCGCCCTTGCGTCGCGGAAATAGCCCTCGGCCAGGGCCGCGACCCGCCGGCACACCCGCGCCAGCGCCGGATGCGCCAGCGCCGCCCGGGGATCGGCCGGCACACCCTCCGCCTCCAGGTATTCGCGCGGCAGATAGAGCCGGCCCCGGCCGGCATCCTCGGCGACGTCGCGCAGGATATTAGTGAGCTGCAGCGCCCGGCCGAGCGCATAGGCCACGCGGTCCGCATCGGCGGAGGCATCGCCGAAGGCGCGCACCGACAGCCGCCCGACCGAAGCGGCCACCCGGTCGCAATAGAGGTCGAGCTTCTGCAGGTCCGGCGCGACGATCACCTCCTCGGCGTCCATCTGCATGCCGTCGATCATGTCGAGGAAATCCTGCCGGCGCAGGTCGAACTTGCGGATCGCCAGCAGCAGCGCGCGGGTGACCGCGTCATCCGTCTCGCCGCGGTACAGCCCATCGATGCGCTGCCGCCAGGCGGCCAGAAGCGGCAGCTTGTCCGCGAAGGCGGTTTCCTCGTCGGCGATGTCGTCGACGATGCGGCAGAAGGCGTAGATCGCATACATCGCATGCCGGCGATCCGGCGGCAGCACCGCCATGCCGCGATAGAACGACGTGGCGGCGGAGCGCACGATCGCCTCCACCGCGTCCAGATCGGCCTGGGCCGCGCCCAGCGGCGTGGTCACCGCGCTCATGGCAGGAACCGCAGCGCGGCCAGCGCGCTGGACACGGCGTCGCCCTTGGTCAGCTTCACCCGCCCGGCGATCGGATCGGCGCGGCGCAGCCGGCGGGTCAGGCGCCGGGCCAGGCCGACGATGATCGCCGTTTCCAGCCGCAGCCGCCGGTCCCGGGTGCGCCGCGGCAGGTCCTGGGCCGCGCGGTTCAACCCATCCACCTGCCCGAGCAGCGCGTCGAACACCTGGCGCAGCCCGGCCGTCTCGCGCTGTCCCCGCAAATCGGCGATGCCCGTGCCGAAGCGGTCCATCAGGTCCTGCGGCAGGTAGCAGCGGTTCAGCCCGGCGAGGTCCTTGGCGCAATCCTGCAAATGGTTCAGCACCTGCAGCGAGGCGCAGAGCGCATCGGACGGCGCATGGGTCGCGCGGTCCTCGCCATGCACATCCAGCACATAGCGCCCGACCGGCATCGCCGAGTAGCGGCAGTAATCGTACAGCTCGTCCCAGCTGGCGTAGCGCAATTTGGTGGCGTCCTGGCGGAAGGCGATCAGCAGATCGGTGGCATGGCGGGGGGTGACGCCGGTCTCGGCCAGACTGGCGCGCAGCCGCAGGGCACTGGGGGACCCGGTGTCGCGGCGGCCGAGCAGCACATCCTCCATCGCATCCAGCCGGGCGATCTTGTCCTGCGGCGCCAGCGCGTCGCTGTCGGCGATGTCGTCGGCATTGCGGGCAAAGGCGTAATAGGCGTGCACATGCGCGCGCAGCTCGGCCCGGATCAGCGCCGAGCCGACCGGGAAATTCTCGTCGCCGCGATCCTTGCCTGACCAGCTCTCGACGTTCTCGCCCAGGGCGCCGGCCGCGCTCAAGCGCCCATCCCCTGGTAGGCGCGGCGCTTCCACACCACGCCGCGGCCGCGATGGTGATCGATCGCCGAGCCGATCGTCGCCGCCATGTAGAAACAGGCCACCGCCGGCAATGCCAGCGCCCAGAGGACGGACTGGCGGAACCGGCCGAGCGTCGGCAGATAGGACCAGGTGGCGGCGATCCAGGTCAGCAGGCCGATCAGCCGGGCCGGTCCATGGCCGAACAGCGCGAGCCCAGGCGGCACCAGCCAGACCAGCGCCATGCAGAGCGTGGTCGCGACCAGCAGAGCCGGGGAGAAGCGCAGCTGCACATAGGCGGTGCGGGCGATCATCCGCCAGATATCGCCGGCGGAGGGATAGGGCCGGATCGAACGCGCCAGGGCGGAATGGCCGAGCCAGACGCGCCCGCCGCGCTTCACCGCCGTGGCCAGCGCCACGTCGTCGATCAGGGCGCCGCGCACCGCGTCGATGCCGCCGATCCGTTCCAGCGCGCGCCGGCGGACCAGGATCGTCCCCCCCGCCGCCGCCGCCGCGGCCGAAAGCGGGTCGTTCACGCGCGCGAACGGGTACAGCAACTGGAAGAAGAACACGAAGGCCGGCACCAGCGCCCGCTCGGCCCAGCTGACGCAGGACAGCTCCACCATCTCGGAGACCATGTCCAACCCGCCGCGTTCCGCCTGCGCGACCAGCGTGGCGAGGTGGCGCGGATCATGGACGATATCGGCATCGGTCAGCAGCAGATATTCCGGTCCCAACCCATCACCCTCTCCCCCCTCCGGGGAAGGTCCCCCTCTCCCCCACTCCGGGGGAGAGGGAGGGGTGAGGGGGGAGCAAGAACGAGGCATGAGGGCGCATCAAGCGCCGCCGCGATCCCTTGCCGCACAGCCCAGAGCTTGCCGGACCAGCCGGCCGGCCGCGCCTCCCCGGTGACCACGCTCAGCCGCGGATCGTCCAGCCCGCGCGCGATGTCGCCGGTGCCGTCGGCGCTGCCGTCATCGACCAGGATCACGCGGAACGCCCCGGCATAGTCCTGCGCCAGCAGCGAGGTCAGGCAGGCGGCGATCGACCCGGCCTCGTCGCGGGCGGGGACCACGATGGCGACATCCGGCGCCAGGCGCGGCGCCGCCGGCGCCAGCACCGGCCCCGCCTGCCAGAAACGGCCGTGAAACCCCAGCAGATAGACCCAGATCGCCGCCGAGATCAGCGCCAGCCAGATCATTGGCCCGGCCTCGTCATGTGCGCAGCATGCCCGCGGCGCGGAACCACGCCACCGCATCTTCCACCGCCATCCGCGCCGGGCGCGGCGCGTAGCCGAGCTCGCGCATGGCCTTGGCGGAGGAGTAGAACATCGTCTTCCGCGCCATCTTCAGATGGTCGCGGGTCACCAGCGGCTCCTTGCCGGTCAGCCGGGCGACGGCTTCCAGCACGATCGCGGCCGGCCAGACGGCGCCGATCGGCAGCCGGATCCGGGGCGCGGGCTTGCCCGCGATGCCGCAGACCAGCGCCAGCAGGTCCCGGAGGCGGAAATTCTCCCCGCCCAGGATATATTTCTCCCCAGCCCGGCCGCGCTCCAGCGCCAGCGCATGGCCTTCGGCCACGTCGTCGACATGCACCATGTTCAGGCCGGTATCGACATAGGCCGGCACCCGGCCGGCGGCGGCGTCCAGGATCATCCGCCCGGTCGGCGTCGGCTTGATGTCGCGCGGGCCGACCGGGGCGGAGGGATTGACGATCACCACATCCATGCCCTGCCGCACCAGGTCCAGCACCGCCTGCTCGGCGCGGTATTTGGATCGCTTGTAGATGCCGACCAGCATCTCCTCCCGCACCGGGGTGGTCTCGTCCGCCGGCGTGCCGTCCGCGTTCAGGCCCAAAGCCGCCACCGAGCTGCAATAGACGCTGCGCTCCACCCCCGCCGCCGCGGCGGCGCGCAGGATCGCCACCGTGCCGTCCACATTGGCGCGCAGCATGGCTTCCGGGTCCGGCACCCAGATGCGGTAATCGGCGGCGACATGGGCGAGATGGCGGCAGCCGGCCACGGCGCGGGCCAGCGAGGCGGGGTCGGTCAGGTCGCCGGTGACGATTTCCACGTCGAGGCCGGCCAGGTTGCGCCGGTCGCTGGTCGGGCGGAGCATCACCCGCACCCTGTGGCCGCGCGCCAGCATGGCGCGCGCCACGGCGGAGCCGACGAAGCCGGAGGCTCCCGTTACCAAGGTGGGTCGCTGGTCTGACAAATGCTGAAATTCCCGGATCAGGCCCGAGTGTATAACCCGGCGGCGGTGCCTGCGTTAAGACCCGGTAATCGTCAGGAGTTCCCGATCAGGATCCCGGTCGCGAACACCAGCGCGCCGCCGAACATCACCTGCATCGCGGCGGAGAAGGGCGGCGTGTCCATGTAGCGCCACCGAACCCAGCTGATCACCGCCAGTTCCACGATCACCACCGCGAAGGCGATCGTGGTGGCGGTCCAGAAATTCGGGATCAGGAAGGGCAGGGTGTGGCCGATGCCGCCCAAGGTGGTCATCAGCCCGCACACCACGCCGCGGATCCACGGCGAGCCGCGCCCGGTCAGGCTGCCATTGTCCGACAGCGCCTCGGCAAAGCCCATCGAGATGCCGGCGCCGATCGAGGCGGCCAGGCCGACCAGGAACGCGTCCCAGGACCGCCCGGTGGCGAAGGCGGCCGCGAACAGCGGCGCGAGGGTGGAGACCGAGCCATCCATCAGCCCGGCCAGGCCGGGCTGGATGACGCGCAGCACGAACATCCGCCGCGCCGCCTCGTCCTCCGCCTCGCGCACGGATTTCGGCACGTTCTGCGCCATCAGCCGGTCGGCGATGTGCTCGTGCGCCATCTCCGCCTCCGCGAGGTCGCCGAGCAGCTTTCGAATCGACGCATCGGTGCTGCGCTCGGCGGCGAGGTGGTAGAAGCGCCGGGTTTCCAGCTCCATCGTCTGCGCCAGGTTGCGCACGGTTTCGAGGCCGAGCGGGCGGATCTGCCAGACCGGCTTGCGCGAGATGAAGCCGCGCACGTCCTGGCGGCGGATCAGCGGAACATGCTCGCCGAACTTCTCCCGGTAGAGGTCGAGCAGCCGGCGGCGATGCTCGTTCTCCTCCGCCACCATGTCGGTGAAGACCTGGGCGGAGCCGGGATAATTCTCCCGCAGCCCCTCGGCGATGTCGGTGTAGATGCGGGCATCTTCCTCTTCATTACCTATGGCGAGGGCGAGGATCTCCCGCTCGGTCAAATCCGAGAAATTGCGCATGGCCGGCTATGTGTTGGCTGGCCGGAAAAAGGTCAAGTCACAAACGCAATGATGCGAGTGCTTCGCGATTGCGCCTGCTTCCGGATGCGACGACACGGCCGCTCTGGCGCGAGCCCGGCAATGCGTGGTTGACTCGAGCCCGACAGAGAGAAGCTAAGGAGGGGTCCAAGATGAAGGCGATGGTCTGCGAGGCGTTCGGCGGGCCCGAGGTGCTGGTGCAACGGGAGCTGCCCGATCCGCCGCCGCCGGCAGCCGGTGAGGTACAGATCCGCATCGCCGCGCGCGGCGTGCAGTATGTGGACGTGCTGCAGCTGGCCGGCAAATACCAGACCCGGCCCGAACCGCCGTTCATCCCCGGCAGCGAGGCGGCCGGCGAGGTGATCGCCGTCGGTCCGGACGTGACGCGCTTCAAGCCGGGCGACCTGGTCATGAGCCGGCATGGCACCGGCGCCTTCGCCGAGATCGCCAACGCCCGCGTCGGCGCCTGCGATTTCGTGCCCAGGGGGATGGACCTGGAGCAGGCCGGGGTGTTCCGCTCCGGTTTCGGCACCGCCTATCACGCGCTGCTGCAGCGCGGGCGGATGGTGGCGGGCGAATGGGTGCTGGTGCACGGCGCCGCCGGCGGCATCGGCATCGCCGCCATCCAGATCGCCAAACTGTTCGGCGCCCGCGTGATCGCCACCGCCAGCAGCGAGGCGAAGCGCGCCGCCTGCCTGGAAGAAGGCGCGGACCATGTGCTGGACTACCGCGCCGGCTTCATCGACGAGGTGAAGCAGCTGACCGGCGGGCGCGGCGCGGACATCGTCTACGACCCGATCGGCGACAAGGTCAGCGAGGACAGCCTGCGCTGCCTGGCCTGGGGCGGGCGGCTGCTGATCCTGGGCTTCCTCGGCGGCGGCCCGGCGACGATCAAGAGCAACTATCTGCTGATCAAGGGGATCGAGGCGGTGGGCGTGTACATGGGCGGTTTCCAGCAGAACGAAAAGGAGCTGTACGACGCCAACAACCGCACGCTGGACGAGCTGGCCGGGGAGGGCAAGCTGCATGTGCGCATCTCCCACCGCCTGCCGCTCGCGCGCGCGCGCGACGCCCTGCAGGCGGTGATGAACCGCGAGGTCATCGGCAAGGCGGTGCTGGTCGGATGATCAAGCTCATAACGCATGAAACCTTCATCCCCTCCGCATTGCCGGGCGTCTCCATCTATGTCCGCAACAAGCATCCGGCGGGGATGACCTATTTCACCCCCGGGCGCACGGTGCTGTTCGTGCATGGCGCCACCTATCCGGCGGAAACCTCGTTCGACCTGCGGCTGGATGGTTTCAGCTGGATGGAATACATCGCCCGCCGCGGCTTCGACGTCTATCTGCTGGACGTGCGCGGCTACGGCCGCTCCACCCGCCCGGCGGCCATGGACGCGCCGGCCAAGGCCAATCCGCCCTTCGCCGACACCGCGGATGCGCGCGCCGATGTCGATGCCGTGGTCGAGCACATCAGGCGCGACCGGGGGCTGGATAAGCTTTGCCTGATCGGCTGGTCCTGGGGCTGCGCGACCATGGCCAGCTATGCCGCCGAACACCCGGAGAAGGTCGAGCGCCTGGTGCTGTTCGCGCCGGGCTGGGTGCGGGAAGGACCGTCGGCCGCCGATCCCGGCGGCAAGCTCGGTGCCTGGCGCGGCGTCACGCGCGCGGCCGCGCGCACCCGCTGGCTGAACGGCGTGCCGGAGGACAAGCGCGAGGGCCTGATCCCGCCCGGCTGGTTCGACGCCTGGGCGGATGCGACCTTCGCCACCGACCCCGCGGGCGCGGCCATGAAACCGCCGGTGCTGCGCGCGCCGAACGGCGTGGTGAAGGACGGGCGGGAGTACTGGACCAAGGGCAAGCCGCTCTACGATCCGGCGGGGATCACCGCGCCGACGATGATTGCGGTCGGCGAATGGGACCAGGACACGCCGCCGGCGATGGGCCTGGCGCTGTTCTCCGGGCTGGCGAACGCGCCGGAAAAACGCTTCGCGCTGCTCGGCGAGGCCACGCACAGCGCGCTGATGGAGCGGAACCGCATGTCGCTGTTCGAGCAGGTGCAATTGTTTCTCGAAGGCAGCCTGGCGGGCTAGACCGTAGCAGCCGGGGCGTCCAAGATCGCGCCAACCGAGTCCGAAGGGAGAGATGTACCATGCTTGAACCAGGCCGCGCGAAACCGGTGCCGACGCCGGAGACCCAGCATTTCTGGGACGGCGCCAAAGCGGGGGAACTGCTGCTGCAGCGCTGCGACGAATGCGCCAAGATCTATTTCCCGCCGCGGCCATTCTGCCCCGGCTGCGCCTCGCGCAGCGTCTCCACGCTGAGGGCGTCCGGCCGCGCGAAGCTGTACAGCTACGTCATCCATCACCGCAAGGTGCCCGGCTTCACGCCGCCCTACGCCATCGCCGTGGTGGAGCTGGACGAGGGCCCGCGCATGATGACCAACATCATCGACTGCCCGCAGACGCCGGAAGCGCTCGAACTCGACATGAAGCTCGAGGTCGCCTTCGTCCCCATGGACGAAAGCATCACGCTGCCGCTCTTCCGCCCGGCTAAAGGATAAGAAGATGAAACAGAAAGCGGTCGCCGTCGTCGGCGCGTCCGAAACCACCAAGCTCGGCGTCGTGCCGGACATGTCGCAGATCCAGCTGCACGCGGACGCGGCGCTGAATGCGATGAAGGATGCCGGCCTGAAGCCGAAGGATATCGACGGCATCGCCACCGCCGGGGAAACCCCGCAGCAGCTGGCGCAATATCTCGGCATCACCCCCACCTACGTCGACGGCACCTCCGTCGGCGGCTGTTCGTTCATGATCCATGTGCGCCACGCCGCCGCCGCGATCCAGTCGGGGCTCGCCAAGACCATCCTGATCACGCATGGCGAAAGCGGGCGCTCCGGCATCGGCCGTCCGCCGCGCTCGGTGCCGCCGGACAGCCTGAACGGGCAGTTCGAGCAGCCCTTCGGCCCGATGGGACCGCCCAGCCTGTTTCCCATCCCGGTGCTGCGCTACATGAAGACCTACGGCGTGACGCATGAGCAGATCGCGATGGTTTCCGTCGTGCAGCGCGAATGGGCGGCACTGAACCCGCGCTCCACGTACAAGGACCCGATCACCGTCGCGGACGTGCTGAATTCCCGCATGATCGCCTATCCGTTCCGCATCCTGCAATGCTGCCTGGTGACCGATGGCGGCGGCGCGCTGATCCTGACTTCCGCCGAACGCGCCAAGGATTTCCCCAACAAGCCGGTCTATATCCTCGGCACCGGCGAGAGCGTGGAAACCCCGATGGTCAGCCAGATGGAGGATTTCACTTCCTCGCGCGCCTTCCGCGTGGCCGGCCCGACCGCGTTCAAGGAAGCCGGCATCACCCACAAGGACGTCGATCACCTGATGATCTACGACGCCTTCGCGCATCTGCCGCTGTACGGCCTGGAAGACCTCGGCTTCGTCGGACGCGGAGAGGCCGGTGCCTTCATCGCCGGGCGCAACACCGCGATCGGCTCCAAGTTGCCGATGAACACCAATGGCGGCGGCCTGTCCTACATGCATTCCGGCATGTACGGCATGTACGCGCTGCAGGAGAGCGTGCGGCAGATGCGCGGCATCGCGCCGGCGCAGGTGCCGGGCGCGAAGATCTCCGTCTGCCACGGCGTCGGCGGCATGTTCGCCGCATCCGGAACGATCATCTTCACCAACGAGGGGCCGTAACCACTGCCCGGCCGGCGAACCGGACGGGTTCGCCGGCGTCATGGCGGGAGGGAACGTATAAAAAGAAACCAGATCATGACCGGAAGCCTGTTCAGCGACCTCAAGGTCATCGACTGCGCGAGCTTCATAGCCGCGCCCGCCGCGGCCACGATCCTGTCGGATTTCGGCGCCGACGTGATCAAGCTCGAACCTCCGGGCGAGGGCGACAGCTACCGCAACCTCTACAAGCTGCCCGGCATGCCGGCGACCGAGCTGAACTATCCCTGGGACCTCGCCTCGCGCAACAAGCGCAGCCTCTGCCTCGACCTGAAAAGCCCCGAAGGCCACGCGGTCCTTGCCCAGCTGGCGCGCCAGGCGGATGTGTTCATCACCAACCTGCCGCTGCCCGTGCGCCGCCGGCTGAAAATCGCGTGGGAGGATCTCGGTCCGCTCAATCCGCGGCTGATCTACGCCTCCTTCACCGCCTATGGCGAAGCCGGGGAGGAAGCCGACAAGACCGGCTTCGATTCCACCGCCTACTGGGCGCGCTCGGGCCTGATGGATTTGGTGCGCGCGGACGCCGATGCCGCGCCCGCCCGCTCGGTGCCGGGAATGGGCGACCATCCCTCGGCAATGAGCCTCTATGGCGGCATCGTCACCGCGCTCTACCGGCGGGAAAAGACCGGCCGCGGCGGCCTGGTGTCGTCCTCGCTGCTGGCCAACGGCTTGTGGGCGAACGGCTTTTTCGTCCAGGCCGCCCTCGCCGGGCTGCAGGTGCCGCCGCGCCCGAAGCGCGAGCAGGGCACCAATGCCTGCACCGCCATCTATCGCTGCGCCGACGGACGCTGGTTCAACCTGGTCCTGCTGAACGAGGCACGGCAATTCGCCCCGCTGCTGGCGGTGCTCGGCCGCGACGAACTCGCCGCCGATCCCCGCTTCGCCACGACGGAGGCACGCCGCGCCAACGCGCCGGCCCTCATCGCCATCCTGGACGCGGCCTTCGTCGCGGAGCCGCTTTCGCACTGGCGCGCCGTGCTCGATGCCGCCGGCATCACCTTCGGCATAATCGGCACGCTCGACGACATCGCCGCGGACGAGCAGATGCGTGCCGCCGAAGCCCTGGTACCTTCGCGGATGAAACCCAACTCACGGTCAACAGCCCGTTCTTCCTGGACGGCGAGGCCAAAACCCCGCCCCGCCGCGCCCCGAAACTGGGCGAACACAGCGAAGCCGTGCTGCGCGAAGCCGGCTATTCAGACCCCGACATCACCCGCCTGCGCCAGCTCGGCGTGCTGGCCGGATAGCAAGCAAGATCGGGGCTCCACCCCGAACCCCGGCAGGGCTCTGCCCTGCACCCGCCAAGGGACAGTCGTCCCTTGGATCCCTCTGACTGGTTTGCCTTGAAGGGGCCACGACGAAGCCGATCAACGGCTACGTCGGTTCGGCCCCTTCAAGGCAAACCAAACGGAACGGGGTCAAGGGGATGACCATCCCCTTGCGGGTGGAGG
>CAVUOB010000009.1:0-211058 GCA_963743035.1 uncultured Alphaproteobacteria bacterium | reverse complement strand
CGAGGTCGCCCCACGCTGGCTGCGCGGACCCGTCGCTGCTGCGATCGAGCTCCTGGCCGGAATTCCCAGCATCATCTACGGAATGTGGGGTCTGTTCACGTTCGTTCCGTTCATGTCGGAGCATGTCGAGCCCTGGCTGACGGAGTGGCTGGGGCCGCTTCCCATTCTTGGCATTCTGTTCGACGGCCCTCCGCTCGGTATCGGGATGCTCACGGCCGGCATCATCCTTGGTGTGATGGTGATCCCCTTCATCTCGTCGGTGATGCGGGACGTGTTCTCACTGGTCCCTGCCGAGCTCAGGGAGTCCGCATTTGCCCTCGGCGCGACGCGAGCCGAGGTCATCCGCGGCGTCGTTTTGCCATATACACGAACTGCCGTCGCCGGCGGGATCTTCCTCGGCCTGGGCCGTGCCCTCGGCGAGACGATGGCCGTGACGTTCGTGCTGGGCAACGCTCACCGGCTCAGCGCATCACTGCTCGAACCCGGCAATTCGATTGCCGCCGCGATCGCCAACGAATTCACCGAAGCCGATTCGGAAATGTATTTGTCGGCGCTGATCGCTCTTGGCTTTCTGCTGTTCATCGTGACCTTCATCGTCCTTGCCGCCGCAAAGCTCATGCTTCTGCGTCTTGCCCGGCAGGCGGGCACGTAGATGGCGGCGCGGACGTTGCCCCTCCGGCGTAGGATCAACAACGTCGTGATCCTGGGCCTTTCGACGGTCGCGACCGGCTTCGGCCTCACCTGGTTGATCTGGATTTTGGGCACAACGGTAGCGAAAGGGATCAGCGCCCTCAATCTCAAACTGTTCACGCAAATGACCCCGCCGCCGGGATCCGACGGGGGGCTGCTCAACGCGATCTACGGCAGCGGCGTGATGATGCTGACTGCTGTGTTGTTCGGCGCGCCTATCGGCATTTTGGCGGGGACACACCTCGCCGAGTACCGGCAAGAAGAACGTGCTTGCCGAGATCATCCGCTTTGTGAACGACATTCTTCTGTCGGCACCGTCGATCGTCGTCGGCCTATTCGTCTACGAGCTTGTGGTTCGCCCGAGCGGTCATTTTTCCGGCTGGGCTGGCGCCATCGCACTGGCATTCATTCTGCTACCGGTCGTGGTGCGAACGACCGACGAGACGATGCGTCTCGTGCCGATTTCCCTGCGAGAAGCTGCCTTGGCGATGGGCGCGCCGCAATGGAAGGTTATCACACAGGTTCTCTACCCGGCGGCAAGGACTGGCATCCTGACCGGCCTGCTGCTTGGCGTGGCCCGTATCAGCGGAGAGACGGCGCCGCTGCTGTTCACGGCACTTAACAATCAATATTTCACCTTCAACCTGTCCGAGCCGATGGCGAATATTCCGGTGGTGATCTTCCAGTTCGCACTGGCGCCATATGACGCCTGGCATGCCCTGGCCTGGGCAGGCGCACTGCTCACGACGCTGTTCATTTTGATCGCGAGTGTCGGCGCGCGCTTTCTGCTTCGCAGGCGCGTGACCTAGTGGCCGCCCCCAGAAGCCAAACATAAAGTCATAGGAGACAATCCATGCAGCTTTCACCGAAACTCATCGCGTGTGCGCTCGCGCTTGGCTGCGCGACTGCGATCCAGGCGACAGCCGAGCAGATCCACGGCTCTGGGTCCACATTTGTCTACCCGATCATGGCATCGTGGACCGAAACCTATGCCAAGGCCTCGGGTGTCGACATCGCCTACCAACCGATCGGGTCCAGCGGTGGAAATCACGGAAATAAAGGCGGCGACCGTCGACTTTGGCGCATCGGACGCGCCACTGCGGCCAGAAGAGCTCAGCCATGATGGGCTGGTGCAGTTTCCTTTGGTGATCGGCGGCGTTGTGCCCGTGGTCAATCTTGATGGCATCGATCCGGGAAAGCTTCGGTTTACAGGCCAACTGCTGGCGGATATCTACCTCGGCAAAATAAAGAAATGGAGCGATCCGGCGATCGCGGCCGTCAACCCTGGCGTCCCCCTTCCGGACCGGGCGATCACGGTGGTGTTTCGCACCGATGGATCGGGTACGACCTTCAACTGGGTCGATTATCTTTCCAAGGTAAGTCCGGAGTGGAGGAGCAGGGTGGGCGCCGGTAAGTCGGTCTCCTGGCCGACCGGCGTGGGCGGCAACGGCAATAGCGGCGTGGCCGACGCCGTAACCCGGATCAAGGGCGCCATCGGCTACGTGGAATATTCCTACGTGCTGAAGCGGAAAATGACTTACGGCCGGGTGCAGAACCGCGCCGGAAACTTTATCGCACCGAGCGCGGACAGCTTTGAAGCCGCCGCGGAGAGCGCCGACTGGGCCGATGCGCAGGATTTCTATCTGGTCATGACCGATGCTCCCGGTGCGCAGGCTTACCCGGTCACCGCAACCTCGTTCGTGCTGATGCACAAACAGCCAAAGAATGCGGCACATACCCGCGATCTCCTGGGGTTCTTCAAATGGACCCTGGAGCATGGACAAGCTCAGGCGACCTCCCTGGGCTATGTGCCCCTGCCGCCACACCTCGTGCAGCAGATCGAAAATTATTGGCAAACGTCCGTTCGATCTGACTAGATGCTGTGAACTCAAAAGGATTCCCCACCCCCGCTGAGGTGTGATCCAAGACTGCTTTTTGGAGGCGGTTGGGGGGTTATGGTGTGAATCGGCACCGAACCGGGACCCCGCTCCGAAGCACTACAAGGTTCTGATATGCCTCACAGAATTCGTTCGGGGTAGGGTCCCGATCGGCGCCGATCGAGACCCGGCGAGGACTCGATTTCTGGTGTGAAATCAGTCCAGTAGTGGCAATTCCGATCGGGGTCCCGGTTCGGTGCTGATTCACAAGGATGCTCACACAGCGAACTGAGGGGTCGGAATTGGACGCGAAATCCCCCCTCAGGGAGTCAGTATTGCAAGCGAATTCACACGAAACGAAGCGTATTGCCCCGAACTGCGATTACGCCGAGCGCTATCTGAGCTGGCTTTCTTTGTTACCCCTGCGGGTGAACCCGATGTTCATCGGACGGAGATCACGCCCCGACTGACACGCAATACAGGTCTGAACTCCGGGCATCGTACGGCGGCGCGCTTCCGGGATTTCATCACCGCATTCCAGGCAATGTTACCGGCCCCGATCGGGTGGTCCAGGCGGAACGAGGCGGAGTGCGGGAGTATGCCGATCGTTCGCATCATCTGCGGGCTTGGGTTTGCCGCGCGGTGGTACGAGGCGCGGATCGGACAACGCCCGGGCCAGGAAGTCGGGAAGGAGGCTGTCGTCGTCGGCCGTCGCAAGTGCCTCAGTTATGGAACTCAAAATCTCGAGCTTGGGGACGGTTAGCGACGCCCGGAGTCTGGTGATCGTGTCCCACAGAGCCCCAAGAGCACCGCGTTTTTTTCGCCTAGAAATGCCGAACTGTTCGAGGAGAGCGAAGTCGACGTAGCGGGCGCTCGTCGTTAAGCTCGCATGGCCGAGCGCCTCAGCCAACTGAACAAGCGTCATAGTCCTGACGCTCTCGTTGTACTGGAAGTTGTTCAGCGCCATGTTGTGGTCAAGCAGGCGCGCGGCCATCATCGTCGCGTAGTGGGCGCGGAGACGCTGTCCGCTTCCCCTGACCCCGCACGCCTTGAATGCTGCCTTCATAAGGTCGCCTACGGCCCCAGCCGACAAGTGGCGCTTAGTGCTGAAAGACAGAAAGATCCAGCCATCCTGTTTCTGCCTGCTCTCGCCGGTTCCCCACATGGCGAGTTGCTGACGGCGCACCGTCCAGATGCCGACCTCCAAGAGGTCGCGCATGAGGTCGAGGGCGAACGGCACCTTGCGGTCCTTTGGGCCCTTCCCGGTGATCCCGACGAACACGTTTGGCTTGTGGCTTGCCTCCATGATGTCGAGCGCTTGCAGCAGAGCTGCGCGTTTCTCCGGAAGCAAAGCAATGCGGTCGAGTCCCCTCGGTGGGCAAGTGGACCGCGGCCTGATTTAGGGCCGCGGCGATGTCGTCGACGCTGAGCCTAGCCACCTCACTGGCCCGCAACCCGGCCGCCATCTTACAGCGGCCGAGCAGCCAATTCCGCTCGCCCTCAAGCGACCGCTGTACGTTGGCGTTCCGGTCTGCGCGGCGGCTTTCACCGCGGAACGACTTTCCCCGGAGCCACGCGAGAATGCGCGCCACCTGTTTCTCGTCCGGGGTCGGCCGCTTGCCCCCGCCTTTGGGGACCCGTTCGGCTCCATACCATAACAGATGGGCGCCGTTCTTCGGTGTGATTGATTCCTTCGACGTGATCGGGCCGCTCGGTCCCACAATGGGTTCGCGAGGATGGCCCACCTCATTGAGTGGAAGTGCCACGCGGATCAGTCGATAGAAGTCGAAGACGACCTGAAATCTTCCTCTCCACACGAGCCTTCTTCAGGCTCTTTGCCTTGAGGCGAGCCTCGAAGCTCTGGCGCCAACGGTGGATCAGCAGGTCATCCACTTCGTGCCACTCGACGCCCTGGTTTGCCAGAAAGGCCAGCCACTCTCGAAGTGCGTACGCCTCGGTTTTCAGGGAGGAGACGGCGGCTCGGCCAATCTCTGTCGAATACCCGAAGAATGTGACCACCGGTTCGCAGATGGCGCCATTCAGCCAGCGGAGGATCGGGAGCCCGGGGCGCCGCTCCTCAGCCCAGAAGAAGTCGTCCCGGGCAAAAGTGAGCCGGAAGTCCGAGGGCCGCACCACCAAGGCTACCTCCTGTTGAGCGGAGGTTGCACCACGCGCTTCTGAAGGCGCCTCACTTGGTCGAGGAGGTCGAGGTTCTGGCGCTCAAGGCTGGCGATAATCCGGTCCTTGGCCTCGATCTCCTGCCGGAGATGGGATGCTGACCTCTTTCTCCGGGTGGCGATTGCCGCCAAGGCTCTGCGGAAACTTGCCGTAAGGGCAGCATTTCGGCCTGAGGGGTGGTCGACCTGCGGGTCGCTCCACGGCCACAGGCGAAGCTCGGCGTCTGCCCACTCTCTCAGCTTGGTCCGGTTCGTGGGAACGGCAGCGTCGGACGGCACACCTTCGCGCGCCCAGCGCTCCAGCACTTGCACTTTGCGCGTCAGGGACGTCACCGTCCTCATCCCGCGGTCGCGTGGGCTGAGTGACTTCACCATACCCGTAGTAAGTTCTTCGTCCCAATGCGGCCGGGCCGCCCCGACCGCGCCCGGGTTGGTCATCCCGCCCTCGCAGCCTCGGTGGCAGCCTTGGTGGCGGCCAGCAACTCCTCGTGCAGATTCGTCGCGTCCGCCCTGGCAGCGGGAGTGGCACCCCGCTCTGCCGAAGTGGCAACGCTGCGCTGGTCAGCCTCAATGGCGTGCTGACCCTCTGAGAAAACCGCACAAAGGTCGCACTTCAGGCAGACGTAGGTGCTTGTGAATTCGACGGGGGCCAGCCCGCTGCCTGCCCGCGGCCCATTCACCGCCCATGGTGCCCGGTGCCGCTCGGCGACCTTGGAGCATTCCGCTCGCGCTAGGTCGTCTTCGCTCCCCGGGGCGCAGAGGCAGTGGGCGGGGCCGCCGGGCACCGGCTCCAAAAAATGCCGGAGCGCATAGGCATGCAGCAGCGGCACGATTGCGTCGCGCTCCGCCGAGGGATCGTTCGCGCGGGACCCGATGCGGACATCCGCCTGCGCATCCGCAACCATCGCCCGGATGTCGTGGTGCAATCGCGCCGCCCCTCTTCCGATGGGTGTCTCTTCGCCGTCGAGCATTTTGAGCATCCGGTGAACAAGCGCTTCGCAGCGCACCTCGTTGAACACTTTGTCGCGGTCCGCGAGATCATCGAGCACGCCGCGCGCAGATGAGACCCAGGCCCGATCCTCCTCGGTCATTGCCTCTCGCGCGAGCTGAACCCTGGAGTCGATGAGCTGCCTCAACTCGGCCATGGCACCCGGGATCACCTCGTAGACGTAGAGCCGCGTCAAATTCGAATCGAAGTGCCGCAGCATGCGACTGAGCGCGTCGAGGGAACTCATTGGAGAGGCGTGATAGTAGGCAACCCCACTGCCTCGCCTCAGCTGGTGGAAGGCGAAATTCCATGCGAGTTGCCCATCCGGCGGTTCGAGTCCGTTTACAGCAGCGAACTCGTTCAGGAGCTCCGTACTGTCGAACCTCACGGCGGTCTGGAGGCCGCTCCCGGGCCGCCGGTCATAGTGGAAGAGCCAGTCCTCCCCAGTGGCCGTCCGCGTGTCCTTTGTGAGCTTCTCAAGCCCCTCCACCGCCGCGTTCACCAAGTTCGGCACGGGAACCCAGTCGAGCCTCCGCAGCGTCTTCTCGATGTAGATGCTAAGAACGCAGAGCCCGGGTTGCGGCTCCTCGATGCACCCGGCCCGCAAACTCTCCACCTCGCCGCGACGCCTCATGGCGAAGGCACCGACAAGTATGGCTGTCGCAACGAGGAGATATTTGACTGCTCGGCGCATATCGATCCGCTCCCCGAATCCGGGAAGTCGCTTGTCCTCCTCCGTGGCGTGCCAGGCTAGGAACAGGCGCGGCATCGAGGGTGGGAGCTTCTTGTCGAGCACCGCAGATCGCCTCAGCAGTTCGAGGCGGCTCACCCGCTTCATAGTCGGGTGAAGCCTTTGTGTCTGCTCCAAGGCGGCGAAGACATGCGTGGCGAAGTCGAGCACCCAGCTCGCGCCCGCATTCATCAGGCGCAAGAGGTCCCATGGAGCGAGCGTGGGCGTGCGCTCCTTCGGACGCGATATCTGCTGCGCGACGGCGGTGATGCTCCTAGAAGCGAAGGGGTCGAAGCGTAATGGGTCGTGGGGGAAAAGTCCCTTGCGGCTGAGGTGGTAAAGTTGCCTCCAAATCGCCAAAACCTGGGAAACGATGGAGATGCTGTGAGGCTGACCACCTGTTTTTTTCTTGGTTTCTTGCTCAGAGTTGAAGCTAAGGTGACTATTTCCTGGGGCGGAGGCGATGGCGTCCAAGATTAGGCTGCGGAACACAGGATTTCTGAAGAGTATCTCCTGGTTGACCCCCAGTTCGGCGGCGATTGCGTCCCAGGCAAGGACCTCTTGACCGCTGTTGTAGATGCGCGTGGGTACTCATACTTACCCGTTGCAAGCGCCGCCTCTAAGCGCTCAATGCGCTCTTCTATCGGGAACAAGCCACGCACCCCGCCCGAACCCAGGCGTGCGACAAAGTCATCGAAATGAGCTTCTTGCAGCTGGGAGTTGTTGCGGATGCCTAGGCTGTTTCTCCATCTGAGAAACGAATGGAAGCAGAAAGTCGAGCCAAAAACTGATCTCGCGGACAACGGCTTGCCAACGCCAGAGGTCAAGAGGCCGTGGCACAAGAGTTTGGACGTGAGCTTGTCCGCGAGGTTCTCGGGGTCAGAGAGTCGCGATCCACCGATGTCCACAATGGCGGAATGCCTCGCGGACCAAAGACCATTCCTTTTCACTCGACGGTCGTCCGTGCAGAGCACCCACAGGTCATGCAGCAGCGACCTGCCATCGCCGGTGAAACTCGCGCAGCGTTACGGTCCGGGCTCGTTGCGACAACTGAGTTCGGAATATGAAGGCGGTTGAGCGCGCGCTTGTAGTAGGCCTTGTTGACGCCGGATTGACTGTCGGCGCTCCTCATGATGCTTCCTCCTTCAGATGATCAGTACGGGCGGGAGTACCTGCCCTACCCGCTGCCAAGGCAGCGAGGCCACGTCGCGCTGCAGCTCTGTAAGCTGGAGCCAGTCCCTTTTCGAGGACGACCCGTCCCATTGCCTGCGACGCGGCGAGCAACGGAAGCCCTTGCACCCTCCATCGCTGAAGGCCGATGCGCCTCCTTGCGTTTTTCAGCGCCAGCCGAGCGAGATAGAGGTCCATTAGATTTCGGTCCGTGGGGCTGAAGCAAAGGGAGCCGCCGACCCGTTTCCCAGGTGCAACTTGCTGAACGCCGAGCGCCGCGGCCAGACCGGAGGTCTTGGCCAGATAGGTGAACCAGTCGAGATTGGCTGGGTCTAAGCAAAGGATGATTGATGCTCTCGGGTTGCGGCCGACGATCAGCGCTTGGCAGCAGTTCTGGAAGAACCGTATGGACTGGTCGAACTCGCGTTTGACTTCCTCCGTGTTCAGGTAGTGACCCAAAACGGTGCCGCTGCCCCGATGGGCAGCGAACGGAACGACCCCCGAGGCGGATCCAACCTCCCCGAGCTTGAGGACAAGGAATGTCCGACGGATCGCCTGAAACGAAACGCCCTCGCGCGCTGCGTTCGCGTGCTCGAAAAGTTCGGAGACGAAGGGTGTGCGTTCCCTCGTGAAGCCATTCGGCGCCGAGATGTGGAAGAAAAAGTCCATCTCGAACTGGGCTGCCCCATTGAACAGCCGAGCAGCTTCTGTCATCGCTGGGTACCGTTCTATGGCGTCAAGCACCTCCGCCGTTTCGGCGATGCGAAGCAGCGCATAGCCGTCCCCGGTCGCGGTCGGATCGAAGTCGGAAACGGTGGCCCGCCAGTCCGCGAGCACCCTCTCCTTCAAGAGGCCCGCTACTTTCTCACCCCGTTCGAGGTGCGCGAAGACGTCGTGCTCGACTCGACTCTTGAAGGAATAGACAAAAGCCGATGTGGCGATCCCGACCTCATTGTCGGTCCTCAGGAGGAAGGGCTCGCGGTGCAAATCGACGATGGGCTGCTTGTTCCACCCAGTGTCGCAGCACAAAATCGTCTGCATGGCGATCGTGGCTAACCTCGTCGGCCCCAGGCACGCCGAGCAAAGCCAGCCGAGGAACCGGTAACGTCCCTGGTTCTTCCGCTGCGGGAAAAGTTGCGAGGAAAGTTCGCTCGGCACCCCCGCGCGGAGCCAGACGTCCCTGCTGGCGAGCGTCGGCATGATTTCGAGCCTTCGGGCCGTCTTCGGTGCCGACGGGTGGAATAGCGAGTGGCCGCGCCCGAGCCACGACGCGTGCTCCTCCTCAAGGAGGCGCTTCACCATCCTCCAGGCGTCGGCATCGACCCCCTCGGGAGGATCGTCCCGTGTCAGGGTCTCCTGCCCGAACCGGAAGAGAGCCTCGTATCGAGCGAACGCCTCAAATGCGAGCCCGCGCACGGTGTCGAGGCCCAGCCTTTCGCGCACGGTCGTGCTCCGGCCCTCGAACTCAGGCCAATCAAGCGAGCCGAGTGAACGGGCTTCCCCTTCTCCGCCTGGGATTCTCACCTCGCGACGAGTGAATTTGGGGTACGAACGATCCGGGAGAGTGCCAAGCCGCTCCAGGGTGTGGGCCAAGGCAGCGGCATAGCCTTCCATCGTTGTCGCGCGTAAGGCACCGCTGTGTACCGCGCCAGCCATCCACTCCTCGAACGCGGCGATTAAGGCGGCCAGCACCGGGCCGATGTCGATGGTCTGGCCGGACGAGCTTGCCTGGAGCGACTTGAGTAGGGACCTGTCCGAGGAGTGCCTTCTTTCTGCCAGGGTCAGAAAGAAGCGCCGGGTTGCGCGGCTTGCATCGAGCGGTTTGGCACCTGGAAACGACGCCAGGGCGCGTTGAAGGTCGTCCACTAGGCCCTGACCGACAGCAGCCGAGAGTTCTTCCCACGAGGGAATGCGGCGTGCGACGGGACGTTCAGGCCTCCCCGCTCGTCGCGTTCCAAGGGTGCCGGAAGCGATGGCCCGGTTGGTGCCGCCAGACCGACGCGTGTCTGCCGGGTGACGCGAGCGATTGTTGCCCGGAGCAGGCACCGAATCATCGCTGGCAAGAGCCTCGGCCGTGGGTTCCTTGGCCCGCAGCGCCGCCTCGATCCGCCGTGTTAAGCGGGTCATGCAACCACCTCCCAACCACTACACGGTATTCATTGCAGCATAGCTACAACTAACATTCAATATAGAAATCACTAACTACACGTACATATGATAATTGTTGCCAGCGGGCACTTGTTTAGGTTGCCGCCGTTGTCAACAGTCCTATTTTTCCTTAGGTTCTCAATGTCTTTTTATTCTTCTTGCGAGTTTCGTGAAGTCTTTACTAGGGGATTCGGTTTTTCTAAGGTTCCTGATGTTCTTCTTGTTTTCCGTGAGAATCTCTGGAATCTTTTGAAGGTTTCCTTGGTCATTTGGCCCGAGGGGTTTTCGTTTTCCTTGTGTCCCTGATGTCTTCCTGTTTTCCTTGCGAATTCCTTGAATCCTTCGCAAGCTTCCTTGGTTCTTTGATCCGGGGCGTTTCCAGGAAACGCGGATCGCGGATCGCGGATCGCGGATCGCGGCTCGCCCGCGGCAGCGGTCGAGGTCGCCCATCGGTTCGTCCCGGGATGGCTCGGTGGTGGTCGCGATGGCCAAGATCCGAATGCTATGCGGCCGCTGTGCCTGACGGTGCAGCAACGAAGGACGGCTGCGTACGCCTCAGAGGCGGGCAGTCGACGTTGCTGGCACGGGGTGCGATGCTCCGGCCTTCCTAACGCATAGGAAGCGACCTGCCCGCCCCAAACCTAAGCGGAGGCTGGTCTTCGGCCTTCCTACGGTCCGCCCGGTCCGCGAAAACGGCTCCGGTGCCGGCAAGACGCTTTGCGGCCTGAACGCGGTGTTCGGCGCCAACGATGGCGCGGCCTTCCTGACCGGCAATCTGCCGCTGGTGCATGTCATGCGCGAAGCCCTGGCCCGCGACGCCCGCGATCAGGGGCGCAACATCCGCCTGGCGCGGCAGGAGACCGAAAGCGCCATCCAGCCGCTGATGGGATTCCTGCGCGACAACCTGGCCCGCGATCTGCCGCCGCATGAACACGTCATCGTGTTCGACGAGGCGCAGCGCGCCTGGGATGCCGCCTATGGACGGCGGAAATTCGACCTGGCCGAGAGCGAGGCGGCCTTGTTTCTTGACATCATGTACCGGCACCGCGACTGGGCGGCGATCATCGCCCTGGTCGGCAATGGGCAGGAGATCAATACCGGCGAAGCCGGCCTCGCGGCCTGGGGCGAAGCCCTGGCGGCGCGGCCGCAATGGCAGGTGCAGGCGCCGCCGGCCGTGCTGACGGCGACGGATCCGCGCCAGCGCCTGTTCGACGCCGCGCCGCCAGGGCTCACCACCCATCCGGCGCTGCATCTGGACGTGCCCGTGCGCTCCATCCGCTCTGCCGCCGCGTCGCCCTGGGTGGACGCGGTGCTGCACGGCGATGCCGCGCGGGCGGCCGCGATCGCGGCGGCTGCCGGCGGCGTGCCGTTCCTGCTGACGCGCTCCCTGCCGGCGATGCGGGCGGCGCTGCGGGCGCTTGCGCGCGGCACGCGGCGTGCCGGGCTGGTATGCAGCGCCGGCGCCCGCCGGCTCCGCGCCGACGGCATCTCACCGAATTTTCCGCATATGGACGCCAATGCGGTCGCCGGCTGGTTCCTGGATCGCTGGCCGGATGTGCGCGCCTCCGATGCGCTGGAACTACCGGCCACCCAGTTCGCCTGCCAGGGGCTGGAACTCGACCATGTCGGCTTGTGCTGGGGCAACGATCTCATCCGCGTGGCGGGACGGAGCGACTGGCGCGCGCGGTCGTTCGTCGGCACGCGCTGGCAGGAGCCGCGCGGGGAAGCCGCGATCGCGTTCCAGATCAACACCTATCGCGTGTTGCTGACCCGGGCGCGCTACGAGACGGTGATCTGGGTGCCGGCGGGCGATGCCGAGGACATCACCCGCAAACCGGCGGAATTCGACGCCATCGCCGACTTCCTGCTGCGCTGCGGGGCGCGGATGCTCGAACCCGGGCGCACGGATCGGGTCCCGGCGTCATCGCCCGAACCCGAGCTGCATCCGGTGCTGCTGTAACCCGCGGGTGAGCCGATCAGGCAGCCGGCCAGGGCTTTGGCGCGGGGACGGGGGCGGGGCCTTTCTCGACCTCCACCGTGCCGAAATCGGCCGGGCCGACGACTTCGAGATATTCCATGTCCGGCGAGTAGTCGTACAGGTAATGCACAATGCCCGGCCGCTGGTGCACGCAGTCACCGGCGGACACCAGCGTGTCCTTGTCCTCGTACATGAATTTCGCCCAGCCCTTCAGCATCAGCACGATATGGAAATCGGCCTCGTGGTAATGCCATCCGGTGCCCTCGGTCGGGGCGCTGTTGGCGGTGACCAGATGGGCGATCACCCGCCCGCCGGTCGCGGCAGCGATGCCGAGATCGCGGTAGAGGAAGAAGTCGCGCAGGCCATCGCCCGCCAGCTTCAGGTCCTCCGGCTTCATGTGGGAAAACAGATTGACGATGGGTTTGTCGAGCATGCCTGAGATCTCCTCGGTTCGGACTGGTCCGTGCGGAAAAGCCGTCCAGCGCAAGCTGGCCGTGCCCCGATAGCCACGCCACGCTGCAGCCGCGGCCATGCCCTCTGCCCGCCTGGATTTCCGTTCCCTCGAATATGCTCATGGCCCCGTCCCGGCATGGGCCGAGGTGACCGCCGTTCAGACAGCCCCGCTTGGAAGCAATTTAGCCATTTTCGATCGGGCCAAACAAGAAAATTGACCCGTCATCAGCACAAAAACAGGACAAAATCATGGGGCTTAACGGAATTCGCCCGTTTCTTGCGCTTATCGTGGTCGTTTTGCTGCAGGTCGCGCCAGTTCCGGCGTATGCGACGACGCTCAAGCTCGCGACCTGGAACCTGGAATGGCTCACCGACCGGCCAGCGGGCGACCGGGCATTGCCCGAGGATGTGGCGCCGAAACGGGAGGACGACATCGACCGGCTCGCCGGCTACGCGGAACGGCTGGCCGCCGACGTCATCGCGATCCAGGAGGTGGACGGCCCGGCGATCGCCGCCCGGATCTTCCCGCCGGATCGCTACACGATCCATATGACGCACGATCGCGTCGTGCAGCGTGTCGGCCTGGTGGTGCGGCGCGGCATCGATTTCACGGCAAACCCCGACCTGGTGGCGCTGGTGCCGGCCCCGCAGGCGCGCCATCCGCTGCGCAGCGGCGCCGACATCACGCTGCATCTGCAAGGTGGCTTCCTGCGTATCCTGGCCGTGCACCTGAAGACCGGCTGCCGCGAGGAACCGCTCAACCGCTCCCCCCGGCCGTCTTGCGAAACACTGCGCCAGCAGGTCCCGGCCCTGCAGGGCTGGATCGCGCAGCGGCGGCAGGAGGGCGTGCCCTTCGTCATCCTCGGCGATTTCAACCGCTGGATGGATGGGCGCGACCAGCTTCTGGCCGCCCTGCGCCAGGCCGCGCCGCTCACCCGCGCGACCGAAGGCCTGTCGAGCCCGTGCTGGGGCGGAGGCGGCTTCATCGACCACATCCTCGCCGGCGGTGCGGCCCGCGCCTGGATGCAGCCGGAGACATTGCGGGTGACGATGTACCGGGAAAAGGGCCCGGAGTGGAAGGAGCGGCTATCGGACCACTGCCCGGTATCGGTGCAGTTCCAGATCCCGGATTGACGCTTCAGCCCGGGATTGTTCCATCCTACGTCGTTCCATCCTACAAAGTCAGGAACGGAAGGAGCCGTCTGTCCGTCACAAGAAGATCCATCGCAAGGAGACTGGCATGGCCAAGCCGACAGCCGCCATCACTGCCATCGCCGACAACCACGATCTGGCACGCAAGGCCGTGCGCCAGTTGCTCCCGCGCTACCGGATCGAGGACGGCAGGGAATTCCGTCTTCGCGATTACGACCCCAGCGATACCGGCGGGCACCTGATCAACAAGAGCGACGCCAGCGCCCTGCTGGCGCATGGCGTGCAGCTTCTGTCCGATCAGCAGGAGAAGCTCTACGCCCAGGACGAGTGGGCCATGCTTTGCGTCCTGCAGGCCATCGATGCCGCGGGCAAGGACGGCACCATCAAGCATGTCATGTCCGGCGTGAACCCGCAGGGCGTGCAGATCACCTCGTTCAAGGCGCCGGGCTCGGAAGAGCTGAACCATGATTTCCTGTGGCGGGCCAACAAGGCGCTGCCAGCACGTGGCATGATCGGCATCTTCAACCGCAGCTACTACGAGGAAGTGCTCGTTGTGCGCGTGCATCCCGAACTGCTGAAGCCCCAGAACCTGCCGGCGGAAGTGCAGTCCAAGGACATCTGGAAGCAACGCCTGGAAGCCATTGCCGCACATGAATTGTATCTGGCACGCCAGGGCATAGTGATCCTGAAATTCTTCCTGCATTTGTCCAAGGAGGAACAGAAGCGCCGCTTCCTCGACCGGCTCGACCAGGTGGAAAAGAACTGGAAGTTCAATTCCGGCGACATCAACGAACGCGGCTACTGGGACGAGTATCATCGTTGCTTTGAGGAGGCGATCCGCGCCACCGCCAGCCCGCATGCCCCCTGGTACGTCGTGCCGGCGGACAACAAATGGTTCACCCGGCTGGTCGTCGTCGCCGCGATGAACGACGCCCTGAGCCGGCTCGACCTGAAATTTCCCGAGCCCAGCCCGGAAGAACGCAAGCGCCTCGCCGAAGCCCGCGTGAAGCTGGAGGCGGAGGACTGACGCGACCGGCGGGCGGCGGCCCCGCCGGTCTGGATCATTCCGTGCCGAGCGGCTTGCCGGTCCGCTCTACCGCATAGCGCAGCAGCGCCGCGCCGCGGTACACGCCGTGCACCATCTTGCTGTACGGCAGCACCAGGAACAGCGCCAGGATCACGCCCAGATGCACCGCCAGCGCGATGCCCATGGCGCCGGTGGAGCGCAGGGCGAGCAGCACTAGGCCGGTCAGCGCGGCCAGCGCCAGCAGCACCAGCATCGCCACATCCATGCCCAGCAATCTTTCCGCCGCGGGCACCGGATCCCGCTTCAGTTTCATTGCGAACAGGCCGCCGGTGCCGATCAGTAGGCCGATCCCGCCCAGCGTGCCCAGTACCACCGGCAGGCTCAGCAGCGGGTACGGTGCCTCCCATCCCAGGAAATGATGGTAGATCGTGCCCGTGCAGGTGGCGGCGAAGCACAGCATGAAGCCGTAGAACATGAAATGATGCAGATAGCGCCGCGTCATGGAAAAACTCTCGTCGCGGTCGTTGCAGCCATCGCCGCCGCCGCCGAGATTCTTCAGGGTCAGGATATCCCACAGCGCCTCGCCGATGGCGCGGGTGGCGACGCCGGTGGTGCCGGCATCGCGCCAGAAATTGCGCGCGCCCATGAACATCGCGACCAGCGCGAAGCCGAAGCTCAGCAGGCCCATGCCCATCATCACCGGAAACGGAATGACCGCGTAGAACGCGCCGGGCTCCACCGGCCAGGTGGTCAGCATCTGCGTCGGGCGGAACAGCATCGACAGCAGCAGCACCAGCACCAGCCCGGCGGCGGTGGCGAGTGAAACGATCAGGCCGTTGTTCTGGAACAGCCGGGCCAGCGGCCGCGGCCAGGCATACTGCGCGTAGCTCTCCGCCCGCACCTGCGCGAAGGCCTGCGGCACGTTGACGCCGAACGGATGCGGCGGCGCGTACTGGCAGGCGTAGAAGCAGCCCTGGCAATTGTGGCAGAGATTGGCGAGGTAGTTCAGATCGGCATCGGCGAATTCGCGCCGCAGCTCCATGGCCGGAAACACCGCGCAGAAGCCCTCGCAATAGCGGCAGCCATTGCAGATCTCCATGAAATGGCGCGCATCGCCCAGGGCTTCCTGCTGCGTGACGGAAGGCGCCTCGGCCATGCTAGTTGCGGGCATTCTTCGCCGCCTCCTGTCCCGCGATCCGGCCGAAGACGGTGCCGATCGTCATGCCGAACCCGGCAAGATAGCCGCGGCCCAGAATATTGCCGGCCATGATTTCCCCCGATGCAAACAGATTGCCGGCCGGTCGCCCATCCTCCATCAGCACCTGCGCGCGCTCGTTCACGCGCACGCCGAGATAGGTGAAGGTGATGCCGGGGCGGAGCGGATAGCCGTAGAACGGACCGACATCGATCGGCCGCGCCCAATGCGTCTTCGGCGGCGTGATCCCCTCGGTGACGCAATCATCGAGCTTGCCGGGATCGAAGCTGCCGGCACGCACCGCGGCATTGTATTGCGCCACGGTCGCTTCCACTCTGGCGGGGTCGGCGATGCCGAGCTGCACGGCCAGTTCGCGGATCGTGTTCGCCTTCTTCGCCGGATAGATCGAGGGCATGAACATCTCGACGCATTTCTGGTCGAAGATCGAATAGGCGATCTGGTCCGGTTGCTGCGCGATCAGCCGTCCCCAGATCGCGTAGCGCTTGGGCCAGAAATCCTCGCCCTCGTCATAGAAGCGGTCGCCGTCGCGGTTGACCACGATGCTGAACGGCACGCTATCCAGCCTTGTGGCGATGCCGCCGTCGAATTGCGGCGCGCGGGCATCGAGCGCGACGGCGTGGAACTGCGTGGGGTCGCCGACCTGCGCCACGCCCTGGCTCAGCAGGCTTTTCAGCACCTTGCCCTTGGCATAGGGCGTGCCGCGGATGACGAAATTATCCACCGCGTCGCCCCAGTATTCGCGCATCCAGTCCAGATTGCCCTGGAACCCGCCGGAGGCCGCCACCACGACCTTGGCGCGAACCGTCTCCGGGAAGCCGCGATAGGTGATATCGGCGGAGCGGCAGAAGCCGTCCTCCATCTTCAGGGCGATCACCTCGGTGTCGTACAGGATCGTCACCCCCAGCCGTTCGGCGGTCAGGTAATAGGCATTTACCAGCGCCTTGCCGCCGCCGAGGAAGAACGCATTGGTGCGCGACAGGCTCAGCGTGCCGGTCAGCGATGGCTGGAATCGCACGCCGCTGGCCTGCATCCAGGCGGTGACCCCGGCGGAGGCACGGATGGTCATGCGCGCCAATGCCTCGTCGGTGTTGCCGCCGGTCACGCGCTTGAGGTCGTCCCAGTATTCCTCTTCCAGATAGGCATCGGTCAGCACGGAGGTCGGTTTTTCGTGCATGGCGCGGAAATTTCGGGTGTGGCGGCTGTTGCCGCCACGGAATGCCTTCGGCGCGTGCTCCAGCAGCAGGACGCTGCAGCCGGCCTCACGCGCGGTGATCGCGGCGCAGAGCGCGGCGTTGCCGCCGCCCACCACCAGCACGTCCCAGGTCCGGCTCAGGTCTTTCATTCGTCTCCCTTCCCAGAAGGATAGGCTGTTCCTATACGAACGTGCCGGCGGGTTCGCAACCGGACGCCCCGGCCGGCGGGCGGCTTTTCCCGACCGGCTTTTCCAGCAGGGCGTTTTGCCGCAGACTGCGCCCAAGACCGAAGACTGCGCGCAAGACCGACCGGGAGTGGACGATGCCAGCGGACAGCAACTCATCCAGGGCGTGGCACGAGATCGTGCGCGACGTCCTGAAGGCGCACGATGTGCGCCTGGTCACGTATGTGCCCGACAATGTGCTGCGCCCGCTGATCGAGGCGGTCCACGCCGATCCGTTCTTTACCGCCTTCACCACCACCCGCGAGGAGGAGGCCGTCGGCATCGTCTCCGGCGCCTGGATGGGCGGAATGCGCGGGATCGTGCTGATGCAGACCAGCGGCTTCGCCACGCTGCCGAACGTGCTGGCTTCGCTGCCGGTGCCGTTCCAGATCCCGGTGCTGATGATGGTGTCCGAACGCGGCACGCTGGGCGAGTTCAATATCGGCCAGGCGATGGTCGCGCGCACCATGCGCCCGGCGCTGGACAGCCTGGGGATGGAGCACCACACGCTGAGCCGGCTGGACGAGGTGGAGTTCATCACCGACCGCTCGATCCGCCAGGCGGTGGCGACGCAGGCCCCGGTTACCCTCATCCTCTCGCCGCTGCTGACCGGCGGAAAGGTTTTCCAGAAATGAGCGCGACCCTTTCCTCGGCGAACCATCCGCTCAGCCGCGAGCAGGCCAAGGTGATGAACCGGTTCGACCTCATCAGCCGGATGGTGCGCAAGCTGCACAAGGACGAGGCCGTGATCGGCGGCATCGGCTACACCAATTTCGACCTGTGGGCGGCGGGCAGGCGGGCGCAGAACTTCTACATGCTCGGCAGCATGGGCCTGGCCGCGCCGATCGCGCTCGGCGTGGCGATCGCCCAGCCGGATCGCCGGGTGATCGGGCTGGAGGGCGACGGCTCGATCCTGATGCAGCTGGGCGCGCTGGCGACCATCGCCGCAAGGGCACAGAAGAACCTGACCATCGTGATCCTGGACAATGGCGCCTACCAGATCACCGGCGGGCAGACCACCGCCACCGGCATGGGCACGGACATCGTGGCGATGTCGCGCGGCGCCGGCATCGCGCAAAGCCTGTGGGCGGCCGATGAGAGTCATTTCGAGGAACTGATCGAGCGTGCGATCGCCGAGGACGGCCCCTGGCTGATCGGCTGCCGCATCGATACCGGCGGCCCGAAGGAAACCACCGAGCGTGACCCCGCGCAGATCCGCGACCGCTTCATGCGCGGGCTTGGGGTAAAGAAATAATCACGTTCGACCCCGCATGTTTGACCGGAATGGAGCTGCCGTCTTAGCCTGAAATCAAACGCCTGAAATCAAGGCCCGCGCGTCAAGCGACCGGCCATGGGGGGACGTCCATGACGCAGAAACTGCGCATTATCCTGGCCGCCGTGATCGTCGGCATCGCGCTGGCAGGAGGGGCGCTGGCGGGAGGGGCGATGGCGGAGACCATTCGTCTTGGCGCGATCCTGCCGCTCACCGGCCCCGGCGCCGTGATCGGCACCCAGCAGCAGCGCGGCATCCAGTTCGCCGTCGATGAAATCAATGCCAAGGGCGGCGTGCTCGGCAATCAGATCGAGGTGATCTTCGAGGACAACCAGGCCAAGCCGGACCAGTCCGTGCTGTCGTTCAACAAGCTGGTCGATCTGCAGCACGTGCCGATGATCTTCTCCGCCTATTCCGGCCCCACGCTGGCGATGGCCCCGCTGGCCACGCGCAAGAAGATCCTGCTGGTGAACGGCGGTGCGCAGGCCGACAAGCTGGCCGACGCCTCGCCCTATCTGATCAACACCATCCCGACGATCGGCGGCGAGATCCAGGTGCTGTCGCGCTACCTCGTCGGCGAGGGCAAGAAGATCGGGGCGATCCTGTTCGAGAACGACGCCGCCGGCATCTCCGGGCGCGACAACTACATCAAGTTCTTCCCCGCCGCCGGCGGGACGCTGGTTGCCCAGGAACCCACGCAGTTCGGCCAGACCGATTTCCGCCCCGCGCTACTGAAGGTCGGCGCCGCCAAGCCGGAGGTGATGCTGGTGGCGATCACCGCCGGGCTGGTGCAGATGGCGCAGCAGTACAAGCAGCTCGACCAGCACTACCTCGTCGCCGGCACCACGTTCTTCTCCGATCCCGTGACCATCGCGGATCCTGCCGCGACCGGGTTCCTGCACACCCAGGTCCGCATCGACGCGCCGCCCGAACTGGCGGCCGCGTTCAAGAAGAAATACGACGCCGATTTCGAATTCTTCGCCAAGCAGTACTACAACGCCGCCAAGGTGGTGATGACGGCGCTGGAGAAGGTGCTGAAAGACAAGCAGCCGGTGACAGGGGAAAACCTGCGCCAGGCGATCCTCGACATCCGCAGCTTCCAGGGCCTGATCCCGATGGAATTCAAGTCCAACACCGCGTCGGTGGCGCTGGACATCAACGTGATGCGGGACGGCAAGGATGTCCGTATCAAGGAAATGAAGTCCGAATAGGCCGCGATCCCCGCGAATTCGGCATCGGCCGATGATCCTGCTGCAATTGTTGATCAACGGCCTGGTGACCGGCTGTGCGCTCGGCGTGGTGGCGATCAGCTTTTCGCTGGTCTACTCGACGATCAAGATCTTTCATGTCGCCCATGCCGGGGTCTACACGCTGGCCGGCTATATCGCCTGGTCGCTGAGCACCCGCGGCGTGCCGAGCCTGCTCGCACTGGCCGGTGCGGTGGTGTTCTGCGCCGCGGTCGGTGCCGGCATCCAGCATTTCCTCTATCACCAGCTGGAGCGTCGCCGCGCGTCGCATCTGGTGGTGCTGATCGCCTCGCTGGGCATGCTGGCGGTGATCCAGAACCTGATCGCCGGCATCTACACGCCCAACATCCTGCAGTTCCAGATCCCGTGGAGCCAGGCGACTTTGCACGTGGGTGGCGTGCTGCTGTCCTATGCCCAGCTGCTGACGGTGGCGATGGGGATCCTGGCCTATCTGGGCATGATGTATTTCGCCCATCGGACCATGCTGGGCAAGCGCATCCGTGCCGTGGCGTCCAACCCGTTCCTGGCGGAGATCACCCGTCTGGAGCCGAAGACGGCCTATGTCATCGTCATTGCCATCGCCTCGGCGGTGGTGGCGCTGCCCGGCGTGCTGGTGCCGCTGGATTTCGGGCTGCAGCCCTATAGCGGGGTGAACGCGCTACTGACCGCGACCATCGCCATGATCGCCGGCGGCATCGGCAGCATCAGCGGCGCGTTCTTCCTCTCCGTCGGGATCGCCGTGGTGCAGAACCTGTCGCTGCTGGTGATCCCCGGCGAATGGAGCATCGGCGTCACCTTCTTCATCTTCGTCATCTTCATGCTGTTCAGGCCCACCGGCCTGTTCACCGCGCGCTGACGGGGGCGGGGATGGATTTCCTGTTCACCTATCTCGTGCTCGCCGAGATCTATGTGCTGCTCGGCCTGTCGACCAACCTCCTGGTCGGGATCGTCGGCATCTTCTCCGTCTCCCAGGCCGCGGTGTTCGGCGTCGGCGCCTATGTCGTCGCGGCGTTCACCATGAGCGGGACGCTGTCCTTCGTGCCGGCCTTGCTGATCGCCGCCGGCTGCGGCCTGGCGCTGAACATCCTGGTCACGCTGCCCTCGTTGCGCGTGTCCGGCGATTATTTCGTGGTCACGTCCTTCGGGATTCAGCTGCTGGCGACAGCCGTTTTCACCAATTGGACGGACGGCACCGGCGGCGCCAACGGCCTGCCCGGTATCCCGCCGCCCGACATCCTTCGGCTTTGGGGTGAACGAGACGCATCAGTTTCTGGTGTTGTCCAGCGCCGTGCTGGCGCTGGGCTGCCTTTCGTTCTGGCTGGCGCTGCGCGCGCCGTACGGGCGGCTGCTGCGCGCCATCCGCGAGGATGAGCTGGCCGTCGCCGCCGCCGGCAAGAATATCCTGTTTGCCAAGGTCTCCGCCGCCGCCATGGCCGGCGCCTTCGCCGGCTCGGCCGGCGGGCTGTATGGCAGTTTTTTATCCTTTGTCGATCCGTCGTCGTTCGACCTCGATGCCTCGATCCTGCTGCTGACGATGGTGGTGGTGGGCGGCGCGCGCACCCTGGCGGGCTCGATCATCGGGCCGTTCGTGCTGCTGGCGCTGCCGCAGCTGCTGGCGCTGGTGGACATCCCCACGACCATCGCCGCCGCGGCGCGGCAACTGCTCTATGGCCTGCTGCTGATCGCCTTCATGCTGTTCCGCCCGCAAGGCCTGGCGGGAGAGAAACTATGAGCGCCTATCTGGCGGTTTCCGGCGTCAACAAGCGCTTTGGCGGGTTGCAGGCGCTGCACGACACCAATTTCGAGATCGCGCGCGGCAGGATCACCTGCCTGGTGGGCCCGAACGGTGCCGGCAAGACCACGATCTTCAACGTCATCACCGGCTTCCTGCCGCCCGACACCGGTGGCGTGACGTTCCAGGGCCGTTCCCTGGACGGGCTGACGCGCCAGCAGATCGTGCACGCCAGGGCATCGCGCGGACATTCCAGAACCTGCGGCTGTTCATCGACCTGACCGCATTGGACAATGTGCTGACCGCCATCCCCGGCCAGTTCGGCGAGGCGCCCTGGGGGGCGATCTTCCGCCCGTTCCACACGGCACGGACGCAGGCGCGGATGCGGGCGCAGGCGATGGAGATCCTGGACCATGTCGGCCTGGCCGGGCGTGCCGGCGATTATGTCCGCAACCTGTCCTATGGCGAGCAGAAGCTGCTCTGCGTCGCGCGGGTGCTGGCGACGGGGGCGGAATTGCTGCTGCTGGATGAGCCGGCCTCGGGGCTGAGCGCGGGGGCGCTCGACAACATCATGGCGCTGCTGCGCCGGCTGCAGTCGGAAGGCAAGACGCTGCTGGTGGTCGAGCACAATACCCGCGTCGTGCAGCGCATCGCCGACGAGGTGCTGTTCCTGCACCAGGGCCATCTGATGGCGCAGGGCACCGCCGAGCAGATCACCTCGGACCCGGAACTGGCGAAGATCTATTTCGGCGGAGCGATCTGACCATGCTGCTGCGGCTCTCCTCGCTCGCCGCCGGCTATGGGTCGAAGACCGTGATCTCCGAGGTTTCCCTTTCGCTGGAGCCGGGTCAGATCATGGCCTTTCTCGGCCATAACGGCGCGGGCAAGACGACGACGCTGAAGACGATCATGGGCCTGCTGGCGCCGCGCGCCGGCGAGGTGCATTTCGACGGCAGACGCATCGACCGGCTGACGGTGTCGGAGCGCGTGGCGATGGGGTTGCGGCTGCTGCCGGAAGGACGCGGCATCTTTCCCGATCTGTCGGTGTCGGAGAACATCGACGTGGTGGCCGCGCGCAACTGCGGCCCGGCCGCGATGTTCGGCACCGCCGATGTCTACAAGCTCTTCCCCGCGCTGGAGGAACGCCGCTCCACCCGCTCCGGCAGCCTGTCGGGCGGGCAGCAGCAGATGCTGGCGATGTCGCTGGCGATCCTGGGCACGCCGCGCTGCCTGCTGCTCGACGAGCCCTCGATCGGCCTGGCGCCCAATCTGGTGGAACGGATGTTCGACCAGGTTCGGGACGTCTGCCAGGCGCATGGCGTGACGGCGATGCTGGTGGAGCAGAACGTCGCGGCGGCGATGCGCATCGCCGACCGCGTGGTGATCATGAACAACGGCCAGATCGTCTTCGACGGCCTGCCCGACGAGGCACGGGCGTCGAATTTCTGGAACTACTTCTAGCCCCCCGCCTGTTAACCCTCCGTCTGCTAACCCTCCGCCGGCAGGTTCGCCTGCACCGACGGGCGGGCATGGAAGGTTTCATACCAGGCGGCCAGGCGCGGATGCCCGTCGCGCCATTGCAGCACGTCGAAACGAAAATCCAGGTAGCCCAGCGCCACGCCGATCGAGATATGGGAGATGTTGAACGGTGTGGCGGCGATTGCGTCGGCTTCCTGCTCCAGGGCAGTGACGCAGGTGCGCAGCTTCAGTGTCCACAAATCGATATGCGGCTGGGAGCGGCGGTCCTCCGGACGGAAACGCTCCGCCAGCAATTGCAGGCCGGTGTCGATCATGCCGTTGCCCAGCGCGTGGCGGCGCAGCATGGTGAAACGATCGGGGCCGTTGAGAAACAGTTTCGGGCCGTCATGCAGCGTGTCCAGGTATTCGCAGACCACCGGCGAATTGAACAGAATCGTTCCGTCTTCCAGCACCAGCGTCGGGATCTTGCCGAGCGGGTTCTCCTGCATCAGTTCCAGATGCGGCACGGTGCCGCCGACCACGGTGCGCACGCAGTTCAGCCGGTCCGACAAGCCCATTTCATGCGCGGCGATCATCACCTTGCGCACATAGGGCGAACGCGGGGACCAGTGCAGTGTCATCATGGGGGCATTCTCCTGTTTGCGCTGAAACTGGCACCGTACGCGGCAAACCGCCAGACCCCGCCTTGAACCCCGCCGGCTTGACCCATGGCGACCAGCGGATGCTACAGTCCGGCCACGAAATTCGAGGGGGATTGGATGGCGATCGACAAGCGGGTTACCTCCGCGCAGGCAGCGATGGAGGGCGTGCGGGACGGCGCCGTGGTGATGATCTCCGGCTTCGGCGGCGCGGGCTTTGCCAATGTGCTGATCCAGGCGCTCAGCGAGCTTGCGGTGAAGGATCTGACCCTGGTGGTCAATTCCGCGACCCATCCGTATTCGCTGACCCATCTGCTGATCGAGAAACGGCAGGTTCGCAAGATCATCTGCACGGCGGCGCGCGGACGGGGCCGGGAACTATCGGTCTTCGAACAGCAATGGCGCGACGGGCTGGTGGAACTCGAATGCGTGCCGCAGGGCACCTTCAGTGAACGCATCCGCGCCGCGGGCGCCGGCATTCCCGCCTTCTACACGCCGGTGGGCTTCGGCACCGAACTGACAAAGGGCAAGGAAGTGCGGGTATTCCAGGGGCGCGAGCATGTGCTGGAGGAAGCGATCTTCGCCGATCTGGCGCTGATCCGTGCCGATCGCGCGGATCGCTACGGCAATCTTGCCTTCCGCTACGCCCAGCCGAATTTCGGGCCGGCGATGGCGACGGCGGCGAAGGTGACGGTAGCGGAAGTGCGCGAATTCGATGAGGCGCCGATGGCCCATACCGACGTGCAACTACCTGGCGTGTATGTCGATCGCGTCGTGACGGTGGGGGCCTGACATGCAGCCTTTGAATCGATTCCAGATGGCCTGGCGCGCGGCGCAGGACATCCAGGAAGGCATGCTGGTCAATCTCGGGCTTGGCATTCCCATCCTTGCCTCGGACTACGTGCCGGAAGGGCGGGACGTGTTCATCCAGTCGGAGAACGGCATCATCGGCTGCGGCCCGCTGGCCGCGGACAATGCCGCCGATCCGGATCTGGTGGACGCCGGCAGCCGTCGGATCACGTTGCGCAGCGGCGCCTGCATCGTGCACTCGGCGGAAAGCTTCGCGATGATTCGCGGCGGGCATATCGATGTCACCATTCTCGGCTGTTTCGAAGTGGCGGAGAACGGCGACATGGCGAACTGGGACAGCCGGGTGCCGGACAAGGGGCCGCTGGTGGGCGGCGCCATGGACCTCGCTGCCTGCGCCCGCTCGGTCTGGGTGATCATGGAGCACAACACGCGCAAGGGAGAGCCGCGGCTTCTGCAACAATGCCTGCTGCCGCTGACCGCGGTGCGTTGCGTCGATCGCATCTACACCGATCTCGCGGTGGTGGATGTCACGCCGCAGGGCTTCCTGGTCCGCGACATCCTGGACGGGCTGAGCCGGGAAGACCTGCAGGCGCGCACCGGTGCGGAACTGAACTTCGCCCCGGATTGCCGGATCCTGACGGCGCCGCCGATCACCGCGCCGGACTGAACGCCGGCGCCGGGATATTGCCGGCGGGCCGGCGGTTCCCGGTCCGGCCGGCGGCTGCGCTGCTCATTCCCCCGTGGCGCCGCCGCGCGGATGCGTCCACGGTCCCGGCGACTGGTGGACGGCGCAGTTCATGTCGAACGCGTTCAGGCGGATCTGCTTGGGCATGGAGTGGGGCTTCGGACGCGCCGATCCATGGGACGCGTCCGATGGCACCGGCTCCGGCCGAGGCTTAACCCAAGGCAGCTCTAACGCTGCGCGCCGAAGCCGAGGAATCCGGCATTGGGCAGCGGGGTACCACCGTCATTGGCGAACAGCTTGGGCGCTGCCGGGGCAGGCGGCGCGATTTCCTTGGCCGCCCGCGCCGTCTTGGCGGGCTTCGGCTGCGACTTGGCGGCCGCCAGCAGATCGGCCTTGGCACTCTTGGCCGCGCCGGGAGGTGGGGGGGCCGAGCCGGCGCTGTCCGCTCCGCGCAGCGACAGCAGCAGGAAGGTGATGTCATTCTGGCCGAGGTCGACCGACAAGTCGATCGGCGTCAGGCCCAGCACATTACGCGTATTCAGCTCCGCTCCGCGGCTGATGGCGTCCTTCACGGAAGCCATGTCGCCGCGGTTGATGGCGTCGAACAGCGCCTCGTTCGGGGCCATGTCGGTGGCGATGCGATCCGCCGGCGCCGGCTCCACCTTTTCCGTGTGGGTCCCGGGCAGGGCGGACGGACGGCGTGAACGGGTCTCCCCGCTCGGCTGTCCGTTGCCAGCGGCGGCGGTGGAACTGCCCGGGCCGAGCACCCCGCCGGTGACCGGCGATTGCGCCGCCGCCGGTTGCGAGGTTGCGATGCCGAGCACGCCGGTCAGCAGGACCGGTACCGTCACGAGACCGGTAAGGCAGCGGATACGAGGGAGAAAGCGTGTCATGGGACCCATTCTAGCTCAGCCGCGGTTCAGCCACCAGAAGCCAGCGTTGAGATAGGTCGCATATCCGCACCAGGCAAGATAAGGCAGCAGCAGCGCCGCCGCCGGCCGGTCGATCTGCCCGAAACTGCGGATGGTCAGGACGATCAGCACCAGCAGCCCCAGGATCACCAGCAGGCCCACCCCCGGCGCGTGCAGGCCGAAGAATACCGCCGGCCAGAGCGCGTTGATGGCGAGTTGCCAGCCCCAGAGCATCAGCGCGTCATAGGCGCGGGCCCGTTCCGCCGTGCCGGCGGCCACGTGGCGCCACACAAGCCAGGCCGCACTGCCCATCGCCACGTACAGCACGGTCCATACCGGTGCGAACACCCAGTTGGGGGGAGCGCCGGGCGGACGCGCCAGCGTGCGGTACCACGATGCCAGATTGCCGGTGGTCACCGCGCCGGCCGCGGCCCCGGTCAGCAGGCACAGCCCGACGAGGCCGACCAGCATCAGGGTCGATGTCGTGCGTCCGGGTGGCCCGGAGGGTGTGCGTGGGGAAGGTCGGGGTCCTGTAGGCGGGGAGGGGCGAAAGACACGAATCCTTTCAGGATCAGGTTGGACGGGCAGGCTGACTATGCGCCTTCCCGGCGCCAGGCCGCCAGCAGCAGCCCCAGCATCATCGGCAAGGCGAGCCAGGCCGGCAACAAAGCGAGGCCGGCAATCCCCGTCACAATGTGGTCGTGGCGTGAAGCCAGTCCGATCCAGGCGCTGCCGGAAGCCGTGCGGCCGGCTTCGGTGCGGCGCAGCTCGGGGACCACCGGGGGGGCGCCGGCGCTCCCGGTGCCGAGCCAATGCACGCCGCCGCCCAAGGCCCGGGCCACCGGCGAGAGGATGCTGGCGGTGGCGCGCAGATCCGCCAGCTCCGGAGGGTTGACCGCGCCGGAGGCCGCGTAGGCGGTGCGGAGCCCATCGGTCACCTGCCAGACGCCGGGCAGACCGGCGGGCAGGTTGGCGGTCGCGCGCCCCGGGCCGGACGCTTCCAACGTAACGCTGCTGCGCTTGCCGTCGGGGTCGGTGACGGTGACGGTTTCGGGCGCGGCCGGATCGGTGGTCCGACGCTCGATATGCAGGCTGGCATCCGCCACGCGGGCGGTCAGCGCGTTCTCCTCCAGCTCCGGCTCCTGCATCAGCCAATGCGCGACGCGGCGCAGCAGCTCCGCCTGCGGACCGCCGCCCTGGTGCCCGCGCGACCACAGCCAGATCTGGTCCGACAGCAGCAGGGCCGCCCGGCCCTTGCCGTAGCGCGCAGTAATCAACAGCGGCGAACCGTCCGCGGCGCTCATCAGCACGTCGCCGCGCACGCCGACGGGATCGATGCGGCGGTACCAGGAACCCCAATCGGGAGCGTTGCCGGCGGTATTGGCGCCGGCCAAAGCCTGGGTGACCGGGTGGCGCGCGCCGAGGTCGGTCACCAGCGGGCGGAAGGCACCGTTCACCACGGCGCGCACCGGGGCCGGACGCGCCGGCAGCACGGCGCCGAGCGGTGTCGAGGCCAGGCTGGTGGCACCGGTGAATTCCGGCCCGACCGACAGCAGCAGGGCGCCGCCGTCGCGAATATGGTCGGCGATGTAGCCAAGATAGGGTGTGGGCAGCAGGCCGCGGTTCTGGAACCGGTCCAGCACGATCAGGTCGAAGCTGTCGAGCTTGTCGAGAAACAGCTCACGCACCGGAAAGGCGATCAGCGCCAGCTCGTTCAGCGGCGTCTGATCGTCCTTTTCCGGCGGGCGCAGGATGGTGAAATGTACCAGATCCACCGCCGGATCGGCCTTCAGCAGCCGGCGCCAGGTGCGCTCTCCGGAATGCGGCTCGCCGGAGATCAGCAGCACGCGCAGGCGGTCGCGCACGCCGTTGATCTCGATCACGGCGCGGTTGTTCATCGTCGAGATCTCGCCCGCCAGTGGCTCGGCGGAAAGCTCGACCACCGTGGGGCCGGCGCGGGTGATCGGGATCTCGATACTCTGCTCGGTGCCCACCGGCACGCTCTGGATGCGCACCGGCTCGCCGTCACGGCGGATGGTCAGGCGGGCGGTGCCGCCGGGATGCGCCACGCCCAGATCCTCGACGATCGCGCGCAACGTGACCGGCTTGCCGACGAGGCCGTAGGACGGCGCCTCGATCACCCGCAGCCGCCGGTCCGTCTCCTCGCCGGCGGCGGCGATCAGCACGTTCAGCGGGGTGTTGTCGAGTGTTTTGGCCGCATGTTCCGGGGATGGCGTATCGTGCACCTCGCCGTCGGTGATCATGATCGTCCCGGCGAAGCGGGTGCGGGGAACGTCCGCCAGCGCCCGCTCGATGGCGGTAAACAGATTGGTGCCGGTGTTGCCGCCTTCCGGCACCGTGATCGTACGCAGTTCCAGGCCCGGCAGATGGCCGGCCTGGTCAGCGATCGCGGCACGGGCGGCCTCGGCGAGCCGGGCCCGCTCGCCGATCTGCATGGAGGCGGTCTGGTCGACCACCAGCAGCCCGATATCGGGCAGGCTTTCCCGGCTTTCCTGCACCAGCAACGGACCCGACAGCCATAGCAGCAGCACCGCGAAGCCAGCCGCGCGCAGCAGCGCGCCGCGCGCACGGCGCCAGAAGGCCGGGACCAGGGCGAGCACGCAGAGCACGCCCAGGAGCACGAGCAGCCAGACCGGAACCAGCGGCGAGAAGCGCAGCGCCGCGATGGCCTGTTCAAGATGCATCATCGGCCCCCAATCATTGGCCTTGTCTCATTGGTCCCGACCTCATTGACCGAGACGCTGCAGGATTTGCGGCACGTGCACCTGGTCGCCCTTGTAGTTGCCGGTCAGCGCATACATCACCAGATTGACGCCGAAGCGGTAGGCCAGCAGCCGCTGGCGCGCGCTGTTGGTGCTCGCGGTCCCGGAGGCGGAATTGTTGGGCAGCGTGGCGTATGGGTTGCGTCCCGCGCCGTCCACCGCCCAGGCGGCGGCCCAGCCATTGGCGCCGATGATCACCGGGCTGACACTGTCATTGGCACGGTCCTGGTCGCGCTGCACCCAGACCGTCTCGCCGCTGTAGCGACCCGGGAATTCCGACAACAGGTAGAATGCCCGCGCCAGCACGTGATCGGAGGTCAGCGGCGCCAGCGGCGGAATGGACAGGCCGGTCCCGGCGCGCTGCAAGGCCGCTTCCACGCCCGGGGCGAAACCGGCACCGCTGCCGGCACTCCCCTCCGATCCGCCATTGGTGTCGATCAGCACGATCCCGCCGCGCTCCATGTAGTCGTTCAGCGCGGAGACGGCGGCGGGGGCCAGCGCCTGTGCATCGGCAGTGATCGGCCAGTAGAGCAATGGATAAAAGCTCAGGTCGTCCTGCCCGGGCGTCACTGCGTCAGGCGGCGCCAGGCTGGCCGCGGTGCGGCGGTTGACATAGGTGGTGAGCCCGGTGAGTTCAGCCTGCGCCAGCCGGTCGGCGGCATCGTTGCCGGTGACGATTGCGGCCAGCCGGGTCGCCAGCGCGGGATGGTCGCTGGCGATCTCCTGTGCCTGCGCGTCGGCCTGCACGCCTGGGCCGATGCCAAGCATCAGAACCAGCACGGTCGCGGCCATTTTCCCCTTGGTTCCGGCCGTCAGCAGCCCGCGCAGCAGCAGACCGATGAGAAGATCGACGACCAGCAACAGCAGCGCCGCGCTCAGCAGCCAGGGGCCGATCGGGCGTTCGGGCACTGCGTTGCCGATCGTCTCCAGCCGCGCGCCGGTGACCGTGGGCGCGGGCTCCGGCGCGGCCAGCATGGCGCCGAGGTTCAGGGCGCGGCGGCCGTTCTCCGGCCCATACAGCCCTGGCGGATGGCGCGGCGAGGCCAGCGCGGTGGCCAGTTCACGCCCCCTCAGGCCGGCGGCGGCCGGCGGCGGCGGGCCGAGCTGGCCGTAGCCATCCAGTGTCTCTACCGGCGATAGCAGCGTGTCATCGGCGGTGTCGGCGATGCCGACCGAGAGCTGGACCAGCCGGCGCAGCATGTCCACGAACAGGCCCGAGAGCGGCAGGTTCGACCAGTCGGCATTGGCGGTGACATGGAACAGCACCACCCGCCCGGCCCCGCGCGTGGCCTCGGTCACCAGCGGCGTGCCGTCGGCAAGCGTCGCCCAGCTATGCGTCGCCAGACCCGGCGACGGCTCGGCCAATACCTGGCGGCTGATCTTCACCTCGTCGGGCACCGCCAGGCCGGCGAAGGGCGAATCGGGCGGGAAGGGGGCGAGACCCGCAGGCTGGGACCAGGACAGCGCGCCGCCGAGCTGGCGCTCCCCGTCCAGCAGCTTCTCCGGCAGCAGCGGATCGGCCAGCGCGGCACGCGGATCGCCCGGCGAGTAAGCAGACGAGATGTCCGCCATGCCCGCGCCGGTGGAGCGGGGACCGGCGAAGCGGATCAGCAGGCCGCCCTGCTCCACCCAACGGGTGAGAGCGGCGCGTTCCTGTGCGCTCGTCAGCGGCCGGTCGGCCAGAACCATCACCGACAGGTCACGCGCCAGCAGCTGGTCCAGGCTGCCCTCCCGCAATTCGGTATAGGGCGCGAGGGCGCGGCGCAGGAAATACAACGGCCCGGTCAACGGGGTTTCGCCGCCGCCCTGGCGCAAAGCCGCCTGATCGCCGGCAAGCAGCCCGACCGGCCGCCGGCGCCAGCGTTCGTCCAGCAATGTGACGGAACCGGCCGAGGGCATGTTTTCCAGCACCATCCGGGTCAGCCGGTTGCGCAGCTCCGGGGGCAGGGCGATCGTCGCCTCGCCGGTGGCAGCGCCCGCTGGCAGCGGGATGACCGCGCGCGCCAGGGTGCGGCCATCGCCGCTTTGCGCCAGCACCGCGGCTTCCCCGGCAACCGGCTGCGGCACCTGCGCCAGCCGCGCCACCAGCTTGTCGGCCTCGGCGCGTGGCGGCAGCAACAGCCGCGCCGGCGGGCGGTCGCAGCAAAGTTCGGTCACTGTCCCGGTATTGCCGAGGGCGGTGGCGAAGCCGGAAAAATCGGCGCCGTCGGTCAGCCCGTCGGCCAGATAGACGATCGCGGCGCCGGGATGCTTCCAGGCCGCCAGCGCAGCGGCGGCGGCGGCGCGGTCGGGCGGCCAGGGGCGCGGGGCCAGCGCCGCCAGCCGGGCGCGCAGTTCCTGCACCGGCATCGGCGGCGTCGCCGCCGGCGGAGCGCCGGTGGGATCTGGCGCGGTCGCCAGCAACGCGGCCGGCCGGCCGGCGCGCTGGGCGCGGTCCAGCACGTTGCCGGCAGCCTGCATCCGACGCGGCCAATCCGGCGCGGCGGCCCAGCCATCGTCGATGACCAGCAGCACCGGCCCGTGGCCGGGCAGGCTGCCGCCGGCGTCCAGCACCGGGCCGGACAGCGCCAGAATCACCAGCCCCGCGGCCAGGAGGCGCAGCGCCAGCAGCCAGGGCGGCGTGCGCGCCGGAGTTTCCTGGCGCGCGACCAGGCCGGCGAGCAGTCGTATGGCCGGGAACCGCTCGACGCGCGGTGCCGGCGGGGTGACACGCAGCAGCCACCACAGCAGCGGCAAGGCCGCCAGCCCGACCAGCGCCCAGGGTGCGGTGAAAACCAGGGTGGCGAGCATCAGCGCGGCGCCAGGGCGGTATAGAGGCCGAGCAGCGCGGCCTCGGCCGGGTGATCGGTGCGATGGATCGCGAAGCTGCATCCCGCGCCGGCGGCGATGGCGGCAAGCCCGGCCTGATGCGCCTCCAGGGCTCGGGTATAGGCGTCGCGCACCGCCTCTACCCGCGGGATCAGCGTGTCGGCCTCGCGTTCCAGGCCCTGGAAACGGATCCGGCCCTGATAGGGCAAGGTCGCCTCCGCGGGATCCAGCACCTGCAGCATGTGCAGGCCGGTGGGAATGGCGGCGAAGCGGGCGACGCTGGCCTGCACCTGTTCCAGCGGCGCCAGGAAGTCGCCGATCAGCACCAGGCGGGCATGGCGCGGCAGCAGGGCGTCAGGCGGCAGGCCGGACGGGGGCTGCGTTCCGGCATCGCGTTCCAGCATGCCTGCCAGCCTATCGAGCCCGGCACGGCCGGAGACCGGACGCTCTCCCAGCAATGCCACGCGCTCTCCGCCGCGCAGCAGCAGGGCGGCCAGCGCCAGCAGCAGCAATCCGGCGCGCTCCTGCTTGTCGCTCGCCGCCAGCCGCGAGTGCCAGCGCATCGAGGGGGAGGCGTCGCGCCACAGCACGACGGTCTGGGCTGCCTCCCATTCGGTCTCGCGCACGAAGGCGCGGTCGGATTTGGCGGATTGGCGCCAGTCGATGCGGGCGACCAGATCCCCGGCGGTGAACGGGCGGAACTGCCAGAAGCTCTCGCCCTGGCCGGTCCGGCGACGACCGTGGATGCCTTGCGCGACGGTCGCGGCCACCCGCTCGGCGGCGACCAGCAGCGGCGGCAGGCGGGCGCCGAGCGCTTCCGCGCGGCGAGCCCCGAGGCGGGTGGCGGGATCAGGCAAGCTGTTCGACCAGGCGGTCGATCACCTGCGCCAGCGCGATTCCATCCGCACGCGCAGCGAAATTGAGCGCCATGCGATGGCGCAGCACCGGCAGGGCCAAGGCAGCCACATCGTCGATGCTGGGCGCGAGGCGGTTGTCCAGCACCGCGCGGGCGCGGCAGGCCAGCATCAGCGCCTGCGCCGCGCGCGGCCCGGGGCCCCAGGCGACGTGGCGGCGCACCAGCTCGTCGCTGGCGGTTTCCGGCCGGCCGCCGCGCACCAGGCCCAGGATCGCCTCGACGATCTTCTCGCCCACCGGCACATGGCGGATCAGCGCCTGGGCGGCCAGCAATTCGTCGGGACCCAGCACCGGGATCGGGCTCGCCTCGCTCGCGCCCGTGGTGGCGAGCAGCATGGTGCGTTCGGACACGAGATCGGGATAGGGCACCGTGATCTCCAGCAGGAACCGGTCGAGCTGGGCTTCCGGCAGCGGGTAGGTGCCCTCCTGCTCGATCGGGTTCTGGGTCGCCAGCACGTGGAAGGGACGCGGCAGCGCATGTTCCACCCCGCCCACGGCCACGCGCCCTTCCTGCATCGCCTGCAGCAGCGCCGATTGCGTGCGCGGGCTGGCGCGGTTGATCTCGTCGGCCATCAGCAGCTGGCAGAACACCGGGCCCGGGATGAAGCGAAAGCTGCGCCGCCCGTCCGCCTCGTCCAGCACCTCGCTGCCGGTGATGTCCGGCGGCATCAGGTCCGGGGTGAACTGCACCCGCTTGGTGGCAAGGCCGAGCACCACGCCGAGCGTCTCCACCAGCCGGCTCTTGCCGAGGCCGGGCACGCCGACCAGCAGCACATGGCCGCCGGACAGCAGGGTGATCAGCGTCTGGTCCACGACCTCGTCCTGACCGAAGATGACCCGGCCGATGCTGGCCCGCACCGCGGCGACGCGCGCGCCCAGCGCCTCGATCGCGGCGGCGGCGCCCGCCGGCAGCGCGGCTTGCATGGTGGCCGGCGCAGGATTTGTCATGCCTGGGGCATGGGAAGTCAGGTCGGCCGGCATAAATGGGTCCATCCCGCTGTTTGCTGTCCGAAAGCTCATATGGGCACTTTCATCGACGGGGTAATGCTACCTATATCAGATGGACCGACGAAAGCGCCGCGACAGATTGGGGATGAGAACGTGAACGAGGCGAGCATGACGCAATCGGGCGGAACCCCTCTGGGATCCTTTGGGGAAGAATTCCCGAAGCCGCTATTGCCTATCGAGATGCCGATACCTTCCCCATCCCTATCTTCGTGTCCCCGACCGAGCGCTGAAGCGGCTGCCCCGCCCCGCCCGAAGCGGGTACCGATCGAGTGCGGCGACCTGCCCTTCGTGATCCGCCGGGACGGCACCTGGATGTATCGCGGCAGTCCGATCGGCCGTAAGGAACTGGTCTGCCTGTTCGCCAGCGTGCTCAAGCGCGAGGCAGACGGCTCGTTCTGGCTCGAAACCCCGGCCGAGCGCGGCCGGATCGAGGTGGAAGACGCGCCCTTCGTGGCGGTAGAGCTGGATTGGACCGGCGACGGCCAGCAGCAGACCCTGTCGTTTCGCACCAATGTGGACCAGGTCATCGCGGCCGGGCCGGAGCATCCGATCCGGGTCGCCCATGACCTGCTGACCTGTGAGCCGACCCCCTATATCCTGGTGCGCCCTGGCGGCGGGCACCTGGCGGTCGAAGCGCGGATCGGCCGCGCGGTCTATTACGAGCTGGTGGCGCTGGCGGTGCCGGAATGGGTCAATGGACGGCAGATGCTGGGCGTATGGAGCCAAGGGAAATTCTTCAGCCTGGGCGAGCTGCCGGACGCCGACGAATAGCCGGAACGGGGAACGGATGACCGCCGACGAGCTGCGTGCTCGCTTGTCCGGGCTGGCCGGGCCGCACACGCAGGGATCCGATGCGCCGCATGACATCTTCGCGCCGCGCCTGGATGACCCGACCGACCCGTTCGACGGGCCGCTGGTGGAGGCGGCGGTGCTGGTGCCGATCGTGCTGCGCCCGGTTCCCGGCGTATTGCTGACCAAGCGCACCGCGCATCTGAACAAGCATGCCGGACAGGTGAGCTTCCCGGGCGGGCGGATCGACCCCGAGGATTCGGGCCCCGAGGCTGCGGCGTTGCGGGAAGCCGAGGAGGAGATCGGCCTCGCGCCGGCCGATGTGGAACTGCTCGGACGGTTGTCGACCTATGTCACCGGCACCGGTTACCGGATCACCCCCGTGCTTGGCTTGATCCGGCCGGGATTGGAATTCGTGCCCTCTCCGCATGAGGTTGAAGCGGTGTTCGAACTGCCGTTCTCCGTGCTGCTCGACCCCGCGGCACCGCGGCGGGAGATGCATTGTTCGCGCGGGCGGATGCGGGAATTCTGGGTCTGGCCGCATCCCGACCATTTCGTCTGGGGGGCGACGGCCGCCATTCTGGTGCATCTGGCCCGCCATCTGCGCGGTGAAGCTTGAACGAAGCGCCATCGCTGCGCATCGAGCCGCCCGAATTCCTCGCCGACCCCAGCCTGCGTGCGGTACTGGCCGCGCTGCCCGAGGCACGCGTGGTCGGCGGCGCGGTGCGCGATGCGCTGGCCGGCCGGAAAGTGGCGGATATCGACCTCGCCACGCCCCGCCCGCCGGAGGAAGTGGTCCGTGCCCTCGCCGAGGCCGGTATCCGCGCGGTGCCAACCGGCATCGAGCACGGCACGGTCACGGCGGTGACGGACGGCCGCGGCTTTGAGGTGACCACGCTGCGCCGCGATGTGGAAACCGACGGGCGGCATGCCAGCGTCGTCTTCACCGATGACTGGCAGGTGGATGCGGCACGGCGGGATTTCACCATCAACGCGATGTCGATGGCCGCCGACGGCGCGGTGTACGATTATTTCGGCGGCATCGCCGACCTCAGCGTCGGCGTGGTCCGCTTCGTCGGCGATCCCGCGACCCGCATCGCCGAGGATTACCTGCGCATTCTCCGCTTCTTCCGCTTCCACGCCCGCTACGGCACCGGCGCGCCGGATCCGGCCGCGCTGGCGGCGATCCGAGGCTCGCTGGCCGGGCTGGCGATCCTGTCGGTGGAGCGCATCTGGTCAGAATTGCAGCGCATTCTGTCCGCACCCGATCCATCCGGCGCGGTCAAGCTGATGGGAGAGCTGGGCGTGCTCGGGGCGGTGCTGCCGGAGGGGGCGGATCCGGCGAAGCTCGCCCGCCTCGTCGCTGCAAGCGCGCCGGCCGACCCGATCCTGCGCCTGGCCGCGCTGCTGGAAGGGGATGCGGAAGCGCTTGCCAGGCGGCTGCGGCTATCGACCGCGGAGCGGGAGCGTCTCGTCGCCTTGCGCAGCCTGCCGGTGCCGCGACCGGAAGCCGATGACGACGCGTTGCGCCGCCTGCTGGCGGAAGACGCGCCGGATATCCTGATCGACCGCGCCTGGCTGGCCGGCGGCGACGCGCCCGAATGGCGCCGGCTGCGCGCCCGTCTGGCCGCGATGCCGCGCCCGGTATTTCCCCTGGAAGGCCGCGACGTGCTGGCACTCGGCGTGGCGCCCGGCCCGGCCATGGGCGCGCTGTTGCGCCGGATCCGTGCCTGGTGGCTGGCCGGCGGGTGCCGCGCCGATGCGTCCGCCTGCCGGGCCGAGCTCCGGGCCGAACTGGCGAGACGCGGCGGCGACTGATACACGGCGCGGATGACCATCGTCCGCGCCGCCCCTCCCGTCAGCGAAAGCTCCTACTCGCTGCTGCGCCGCCTCTGGCGCGAGCATGTCCGCCGCTACAAGGGCCGGCTGCTGCTGGTCCTGCTGTTCACCGGCATCATGGCGGGCACCACCGCGCTCTATCCCGTGGTGATCGACCACGCCTTTTCCATGTTCACCGCGCGGGACCGGCGGATCCTGTACCAGTTGCCGCTGCTGGTGATCGTCGTCACGTCGGTGAAGGCCGCGGCGCAGTATTTCCAGAATGTTCTGGTCCAGCAGGTGGTGCTGCTGACCATCCGCGACCTGCAGACCCGCATGTTCGGCCACCTCGTGCGGGCCGATCTGTCGCGCCTGGAACGCGAGGCGCCGGCCCAGCTCGCGGCCCGCTTCACCACCGATGCCGCCACCATCCGTGAGGCATTGACCCGCGCGGTGAACGGTCTGGCGGATGCCATCACCGTGGTCGGGTTGGTCGGCTCGATGATCTATCTCGACTGGGTGCTCAGCCTGATCGCGGCGGCGCTCTATCCGCTGGCCGCGCTGCCGATCCAGCGCATCGGCAAACGCGTTCGCCGCGCCTCCGGCGGCATGCAGGAACGCATGGGGGAGACCGCGGCGCTGCTGAACGAAAGCTTCGCCCAGGCACGAACGGTGCGCGCCTACCGGCTGGAGGAGGCCGAGACCCATCGCGCCGAAGGGGCGTTCGCCCAGCTCTATCGCGCGCTGCTGCGCATGACCCGTTCGCGCGCCCGGGTCGATCCGCTGCTCGAGGTGCTGGGCGGCGCCGCGGTCGCCGCGGTGATCGGGTTCGCCGGTTGGCGGTCGGCGGTGGGGGCAAGCACGATCGGCAATTTCACCGGCTTCGTCGCCGCGCTGCTGATCGCCTCCCGCCCGCTGCGCGCGCTGGGCTCGCTGAACGCCGCGGTGCAGGAGGGGCTGGCCGGCCTGGTCCGCATTTTCGCGGTCCTGGACGAGCAGCCGAAAATCCTGGATGCGCCCGACGCGGTGCCGTTGCCGCCCGGCCGCGGGCATGTCGTGTTCGACAATGTCGGCTTCGTCTATCCCGACGGCCGCACGGGACTGTCGCGGGCTGAGCTTCGAGGCGCTGCCCGGCACCACCGTGGCGCTGGTCGGGCCGTCGGGCGCCGGCAAATCCACCGCCCTGGCGCTGATCCCGCGATTGCAGGACGCCACCACCGGCAAGGTGCAGATCGATGGCGCGGACGTGCGCAGCGTGACGCTCGCCAGCCTGCGCGACGCCATCGCCTATGTCGGACAGGACACGCTGCTGTTCGACGATACCGTGGGCACCAACATACGCATGGGCCATCCCGGGGCGACGGAACAGCAGGTGGAGGCGGCGGCCGGCGCGGCTGCCGCCGCGGGGTTCATCGCCGCCCTGCCGGAAGGTTTCGCCACCCGCGTCGGGCCTGGTGGGCAGCGCCTGTCCGGGCGGCCAGCGGCAGCGCGTGACCCTGGCTCGCGCGCTGTTGCGCAACCCTCGCATCCTGCTGCTGGACGAGGCAACCAGCGCGCTCGACACCGAGAGCGAGGCGGCGGTGCAGCAAGCCCTGGCGACCCTGCGCAAGGGCCGCACCACGATCGTCATCGCGCACCGGCTTTCCACCGTGCGCGACGCCGACCTGGTGGTGGTGCTCGACGCCGGGCGTGCGGTCGAGCAGGGCACCCACGCCCAGCTGATCGAGCATGACGGACTCTACGCCCGCCTCGTCCGCAGCCAGGATCTGGCGCCCTAGACCATGATCGCCGCTGATAGACGCGGCAATCATGGTCTAGGTCTTTGTTTTAGCGAGCAATTCCATCGCCCGGTTGAAACAACCTCAAGCGATATTGCTCTAACTCTGACGGTGGAGGCCGGTGAGGGGCCTTCGCCGCTTAAGGCCACTTCACCTCGGGCGGCAGGCTCATGAGAATCGCTTCGACATTGCCGCCGGTTTTCAGGCCGAACAGAGTGCCGCGGTCGTGGATCAGGTTGAATTCCACGTAGCGGCCGCGCCGGACCAGCTGGTGTTCGCGCTCTTCCGGGGTCCAGCCTGTGTGCATGCGCCGGCGGATGATGCGCGGGTAGACATCCAGAAACGCGCGTCCGACATCCTGGGTGAAGGCGAAATCCCTGTCGGCGTTCCCGCTGTCCAGGTGGTCATAGAAAATCCCGCCGGCGCCGCGCGGCTCGTTGCGGTGCGGCAGGAAGAAGTAGCGATCGCACCACGCCTTGAATTCGGCATAGTAGCCGGGATCGTACCGATCGCAGGCCGCTTTGTAGGTGGCGTGGAAATCGGCGGCGTCCGCCATGGCTTCCGGCGTGTCCAGCCGCATCGGTGTCAGGTCGCCGCCGCCGCCGAACCAGCCCTTGGTGGTGATCAGCATCCGCGTGTTGAAATGCGCCGCGGGCACCAGCGGGCTGCGCATGTGCGAAACCAGGCTGATGCCGCTGGCCCAGAAGCGCGGGTCCTCGTCGGCGCCGGGGATCTGCTTGCGAAATTCCGGCGAGAACTCGCCCCAGACGGTGGAGACATTCACGCCCACTTTCTCGAACACGCGTCCCCGCATCACGCTCATCACCCCGCCGCCGCCGGGCGAGCCATCGGCGGTCGGCCGATTCCACGCGTTTTGCTGAAATGTACCGACCGTATCAACGCCGCCGGCGGGTCCATCCTGCAGGCATTCCCGTTCAATGCATTCGAATTCGGCGCAAATCTGGTCCCGCAACCGCTCGAACCAGGCTTGCGCCGGCGGCTTCAGTGAGTCATGTGGCGGACGGGACAGGATTTCAGACACTTTACGGGGAATCCTCGCTGAGTTTCGGGTACTTGCGTGGCCAACAGCGTGTTGCCGCCGCGAAAGGACGCTTCTACTATACGAAAGAATGCGGCCGGGCCCTAAACTCAGCCGCTTTTGGTTAACTATATGCCCGTAACGGGTTGATCGAGGGATGAATGGCCGACACAGCCGCGACTGCAACCTCTGGCACTCACGGCGCCGGTGCCGCGCATGGTCTTCCCGAGGATCCGTCCAAGCGCGATTTCCTGAAGCTGATCGCCGGAGCGGGCGCCATCATCGGCGCCGGCGCCATCGCCTGGCCGCTGATCGACAGCATGAACCCGTCGAAGGACGTGCTCGCCGCTTCCTCGACCGAGGTGGACGTCACCCCGATCGCCGAAGGCATGGGTATCACCGTCATGTGGCGCGGCAAGCCGATCTTCGTGCGCCACCGCACCCCGCAGGAGATCAAGGAAGCCCAGGATGTGCCGCTGGCGCAGTTGATCGATCCGCAGGCGGACAGCGCCCGGGTGAAGCCGGACCATGCGCAGTGGATCGTGTTGATCGGCATCTGCACCCATCTCGGCTGCATCCCGGTGGGCAACCGGCCGACCGACAACCGCGGCGAGTGGGGCGGCTGGTTCTGCCCCTGCCATGGCAGCCAGTACCGACACGTCCGGGCGGGTGCGCCACGGGCCCGCGCCGCTCAATCTGGCGCTGCCGCCCTACGCATTCACGACCGACACGAAAATCAAGATCGGCTGACGAAATCAGCCCACTAGGATGAGGTTATCTCCATGGCCGGCCTGAACAAGAGCGATTTCCAGAATCCAGTGATCAACTGGATCGATACCCGAATGCCCATCTTCACGATGATGCAGAAGGAATACGGGTCCTTCCCGACGCCGAAGAATTTCAATTATCTTTGGAACTTCGGTGCGCTGGCCATGGTCAATCTGATGATCATGATCATCACCGGGATCTTCCTGGCGATGAACTACCAGCCCAACAGCATGCTGGCCTTCGACAGCGTCCAGCACATCATGCGCGACGTGAACTATGGCTGGCTGTTGCGCTACGTGCATCAGAATGGCGCGTCGATGTTCTTCATCGTCGTGTTCGTCCACATTTTCCGCGGCATGTACTACGGCTCCTATAAATACCCGCGGGAGCTGCTGTGGATGATCGGCGTGGCCCTGCTGCTGCTGATGATGGCCACCGCGTTCATGGGCTACGTGCTGCCCTGGGGCCAGATGTCCTATTGGGGCGCCACCGTCATCACCAACCTGTTCTCCGCCTTCCCCATCGTGGGCGAGCCGATCGTGACCTGGCTGTGGGGCGGCTTCTCGGTCGACAACCCGACATTGAACCGCTTCTTCAGCCTGCATTATTTGCTGCCGTTCGTGATCGTCGGCGTCACCTTCCTGCACGTGGTCGCGCTGCACATCACCGGCTCCAACAACCCGCTCGGCATCGACGTGAAGTCGCCGCAGGACACGCTGCCGTTCCACCCGTACTACACGGCGAAGGACAGCGTCGGCCTGTGCGTCTATCTGCTGGTGTTCGCCTGCCTGGTGTTCTTCGCGCCGAACTTCCTGGGTGACCCCAACAACTTCATCCCGGCCAACCCGCTGCAGACCCCGGCCGACATCGTGCCGGAATGGTACTTCCTGCCGTTCTACGCCATCCTGCGCTCGGTCCCGAACAAGCTCGGCGGCGTCTGCATGATGTTCGGCTCGATCGCGCTGCTGTTCATCCTGCCCTGGCTGGACACCAGCAAGGTGCGCAGCGCCCGCTTCCGCCCGCTGTATCGCAAGCTGATCTGGGTGTGGGTGATCTCCGTCGTGGCACTCGGCGTCTGCGGCGCGCATAAGCCGGAGGGCATCTATGTCGTCATCGGCCGCGTCGCCACCGCCTATTATTTCCTTCACTTCCTGGTCATTCTGCCCGTGCTCGGGTTCCTGGAGCGGCCCCTGCCGCTGCCGGAAAGCATCAGCCGACCCGTGCTCGGTGGCAAAGGCGGTGGTCCCTTGCCCGGCGGCGCCGCTGCCAAGCCGATGGAGAAGATCTGATGCGCGCCCCGCTTTCTAAGGTTGTGCGTTCCCTGATTGCCGGCGCGGCCCTGCTCGTCGGGTCCGTCGTGGCCGTGCCTGCGCCGGCCGAGGAAACCATCACCCTGCCGACGCAGAAATGGAGCTTCGACAGCCTTTTCGGCTCCTACGATCTGGCCGCCGCGCAGCGCGGCTTCCAGGTCTACTCGGAAGTCTGCTCGAACTGCCACTCGATGAACCAGCTGTTCTACCGCAGCCTGACGGGGATCGGTCTCTCGCTCGATCAGATCAAGTCGATCGCCGCCGGTTTCGAAGTGCCGTTGGGACTGAACGACGCCGGCGAGCCGGTCAGCGGTCCGGCGACGCCGTCCAGCCGGTTCCGCGCGCCGTTCCCGAACGAGAAGGTGGCCCGCGCCGTGAACAACGGGGCGCTGCCGCCGGATCTGTCGCTGATCGTCAATGCGCGTGAAGGCGGGGCGGACTACATCTACGACCTGCTTACCGGCTTTGCCGATCCGCCGGCGGACATCAAGATGCAGTCGGGGATGAACTACAACAAGTACTTCCCCGGCCATCAGATCGCCATGCGCCAGCCGCTGACCGATGGCCAGGTCGAGTACGCCGACGGCACCAAGAACACGCTGCAGCAGGAAGCGCACGACGTGGTGACTTTCCTGGCATGGGCGGCCAATCCGGAACTGGTCGAGCGCAAGCGGATCGGGGTGCGTATTGCGCTGTTCCTGGTGCTGATGACCGGCGTCACCTATGCCGTGAAGCGGCAGATCTGGGCCGACGTCGACCACTAACCGAGGAGGCCAGGGGGCGCTGCCCCCTGGACCCTGTCCCCCTGGACCCAGCCAAAGGGCGAGGCCCTTTGGAAACCCGGATATAACGTGATGGCGGATACTATCGAGCCCGTGATCGGGATTATCGGCGGCTCGGGGCTGTACGATATCGAGGGGCTGGAGGATAAATCCTGGCGCCCGGTGGCAACCCCATGGGGCGCCCCGTCGGATGAACTCCTGTTCGGGCGGCTGGCGGGGGTGCGCTGCGTGTTCCTGCCGCGGCACGGCCGCGGGCACCCGATCTCCCCCACGCATCTGAACTACCGCGCCAATATCGACGCGCTGAAGCGCTCCGGCGTCACCGACATCCTGTCGCTATCGGCGGTCGGCAGCCTGAAGGCGGAACTGCCGCCCGGGCATTTCGTCATCGTCGACCAGTTCATCGACCGAAGCTTCGCGCGCGAGAAGAGCTTCTTCGGCGACGGCATTGTCGCCCATGTGTCGATGGCGCATCCGGTTTGCCCGCGCCTTGGCGACGCCCTGGAGCAGGCGGCGCGCGGCCTGGATCTGCCGGTGACCCGCGGTGGCACCTATCTGGTGATGGAGGGGCCGCAATTCTCCACCAAGGCGGAGAGCGAGCTCTATCGTTCCTGGGGCTGCAGCGTGATCGGCATGACCAACATGCCCGAAGCCAAGCTCGCCCGGGAGGCGGAGATCTGCTACGCGACGGTCGCCATGGTGACCGACTTCGACTGCTGGCACCCCGACCATGATCACGTCACGGTGGAGGCGGTGGTGAAGGTGCTGCTCGGCAACGCCGACAACGCCCGCGAACTGGTGAAGCGTGTGGTGCCGGCGCTTGGCGAGCCGCGCGGGCTGTGCCCGGCCGGATGCGACCGGGCGCTGGATCATGCGATCATCACCGCGCCCGGTAAGCGCGACCCCGCCCTGCTGGCGCGGCTGGACGCGATCGCCGGTCGGGTTCTCACGACCTGATCGTAACGGTCGACGCGGCCATCCCGCGTTAGCTGAGCCTGGCCAGCAACTCGTCCAGAGATGCCTGCCAATCCGCGAAACCATCGCTGTCGGACCAGAGGTCGCGCAGTTCGGAAGGTTCGTTACGGACCCGCCGGACGGTCCGCTGGGCCTTGGTCAGCAGCCCGCGGGCAGGCGACTGCCCGATCCGCTCGATCCAATCGTCCAATGCCTTGGAATATGCGCTGCGAACGCCCCAGTTTCCCGCTGCGCGCGCCACCACCTCGGCAGCCGCGATCGCTTCCTCCGCATCCGCCGCGTCCAGTTCGTCGGCTTCGGCGGCGAGGAAATTGTCCAGCGCGGCTTCAACCAGCAGGAAATCGGCCGACCGGGCGCATTCCAGCGCCCAGTCGACCGCCACATCATTGTCGAAGCTGCCAGGGCCCCACGCACCCATATCCGCAAGCGCCTAGCCGATGCCTTCGAACAGCACGGAGCTGATATAGCGTTCGGCGAAGGACGGGATGATGGTCACGATCCGCTTGCCGGCCATCTCCGGCCGTTTGGCGAGCCGCAACGTGGCCGCCAGCGCGGCGCCGGACGAAATGCCCGCGGGAATGCCCTCGATGCGGGCCAGGCGGCGGGATTGCTCGAGCGACTCGGCGTTGCTGACCTGCAGCACCTCATCGTAGCCGTGCGTGTCCAGGATCTCCGGCACGAAGCCGGCGCCGATGCCCTGGATCGGATGCGGCGCGGGGGATCCACCGGACAGTACCCGGGCTGGCCTCGGGCTCGACGGCATACAGCTTCAGGCTGGGCCGGCGCGGCTTCAGCGCATGCGACAGGCCGGTGATGGTGCCGCCCGTGCCGATGCCGGAAACGATGGCGTCCACCTCGCCGTCGGTATCGTACCAGATCTCCTCGGCGGTGGTCTTCTCATGGATCGCGGGGTTGGCGGGGTTGGCGAACTGGTTCGGCATCACCGCGCCCGGCGTTGCCGCCAGCAACTCGTTGGCCTTGGCGATGGCACCGTTCATGCCTTTCTCGCGCGGGGTCAGTTCCAGGCCGGCGCCGAGGAAGGCGAGCATTTTGCGCCGTTCTATCGACACGCTTTCCGGCATGGTCAGGATCAGCTTGTAGCCCCGCGCGGCGCACATGAACGCAAGGCCGATGCCGGTATTGCCCGAGGTCGGCTCGATGATCGTGGCCCCCGGCGCGAGCTTGCCCGCTTCTTCCAGCGCCAGGATCATGCTGACGCCGATGCGATCCTTCACGCTGGCGATCGGGTTGAAGAATTCCAGCTTCAGGCAGATGTCGGCGGTGATGCCTTCTTCGGCGCAGATCTTGGGTATGCGCACCAGCGGGGTGTTGCCGATGGTCTCGGCGATGCTGTCATAGATCCGGCCGCGCAGCGGGCGGTCGAAAACGAGCGGTTTTTGGGTCATCAGGCATCTTCCTGTGCTGAATTGATAAGCTCAGTAATGCCAGTTTCTTCTCCCGACGCCAAATTTATCCTGTTATTGGAATAGAGGTTTCCCCGAAGTCGACCGGCGGAGAAGAAAAATCTATTCGGCGGCCATACGCGGGGGCTCCACCATTCCGGTCGCGGCCTGCAGATCCACCGACAGCAGGCGGGACACGCCACGCTCCTGCATCGTCACGCCGTACAGCCGGTTCATGCGCGCCATCGTCAAAGGATGGTGGGTGACGACCAGGAAGCGCGTCGCGGTTTCGCGCACCATGTCTTCCAGCAGGGTGCAGAACCGTTCCACGTTGGCGTCGTCCAGCGGCGCATCCACCTCGTCCAGCACGCAGATCGGCGCCGGGTTGCAGCGGAACACCGCGAAGATCAGTGACAGCGCCGTCAGCGCCTGCTCGCCGCCCGACAGCAACGAGAGCGTGGCGAGCTTCTTGCCCGGCGGCTGGGCGTAGATCTCGAGGCCGGCTTCGAGCGGATCGTCCGAGCCGACCATCGCCAGATGCGCCCGCCCGCCGCCGAACATGCGGGTGAACAATTGCTGGAAATGCCGGTCCACCTCCTGGAACACCGTATTCAGCCGCTCGCGGCCCTCGCGGTTCAGGTGGCCGATGGAGCCGCGCAGCTTGGCGATGGCGGCCGACAGCTCGTCGCGCTCGGCGATGATGGTGGCGATCTGCTTCTCTACCTCGTCCGCTTCCATTTCGGCGCGCAGATTGACCGGGCCCATCTCCTCGCGTTCCTTGACCAGGCGATCGAGCTTGCGGCGGGCCTTCTCCTCGGTCTCGGCGATGATCACGGGCGGCGGTTCGGGCAGCGCCGCGTTGGCGCCGAGGCGTTCGAGGATGCGTTCGGCGACCGTGCCCCAGGCGTGGTCGGCCTGGGTGGCGTTGCCTTCGGCGCGCACCAGGTTCTCGCGCGCGGTGGCAAGCGCGGCCTCGGCGGCGCGGGCGGCGCGGGTGGCGGCGGACCCGGCGTTGGATGCCGCGTTCAGCGCCTCCGCCGCCCGGCGGTGAACGGCTTCGGCTTCCTTCAGCGCCTCCAGCGCCGCGGCCTTCTGCGTGGCGATCGTGCCAGGCGCGGCGGCGAGCGCCGCATGCTCGGCCCTGGCGGCCTCGGCGCGCGCGGTGAGGTCCGTCACGCGGGAGATGGCATCGGCGGCACGCTCGGCCCAGCCGGCGCGCTCGCGTTCGATCGATTGGCGCCGCGCCATGCGTCCGGCATGTTCGCGTGCCAGGCCGTCACGGCTGCTGCGGGCGGCGTTCTCCGCGCCTCGGGCGGCGGACAGGGCCGCACGGGCCTGCTCCACGCCGGTGCGCAGCGCCGCGATGTCGGGCAGTGCGGCCTGCGCTTCCCGGGCACGCGCCAGTGCCGCATCGGCATCGTCGCGTTCGGGTGTCAGCCGGGTGATCTGCTGTTCCACGGCCTCCATTCGCGCGGCGATCGTGGCGGCCTGGGTGTTCAACGTATGGGCGGCGGCGCGGGCGCGTTCGAGGGCCTGTTCGGCGTCGCGTCGCGCGGTCCGGGCCTGCTGCTCGGCGCTCGTGGCGGCGGTTGCGGCTTCATCGGCCTGGGTGCGGGCAAGTCGGGCGGCGTTGGCTTCGGCTTCCGCGTCCGCCAGCCGCGCGACCAGGCCGTTCAGCCGGTTGCGCTGCTGCAGCCGCACGGCCGCGGCGGTCGGTGTGCCGGCCAGGATCGTGTAGCCGTCCCAGCGCCATACCGCGCCCTGGCGGGAGACCAGCATCTGACCGGGGGCGAGCGCGGATTGCAGCGCATCGCCGGCGGCGTTGTCCTCGATCAGCCCGACCTGGCTCACCGCCCGCGCGAGCGCCGGGGGGAAGCGGATCAGGCTGGCAAACGGCGTGGCGCCGTCCGGCAGGGCGGGGGCGGGATCGAATGCCGGCAGGTCGCGCCAATGGCGGGCGGCGCCGGGGTTGGCGGCCGACGACAATTCCTCGCCCAGGGCCGCGCCGAGCGCGGCTTCCAGGCCGGCCGGCACGCTCAGCGCGTCCAGCATCGGCGGCCAGCGCTCGCCGTCCTTCACCGCCAGAACTTCGCGCAGGGCCTGCACTTCGGCGGCCAGCTTGGCGCGGGCTGCCGCGGCGGCGGATTCCTGGGTGCGGGCGGCACCCTGCGCCGCCTGCGCGGCGGTGCGGGCCTGCTCGGCCTGTTCCAGCGCCGAGCGGGCTGTCGCGAGGGCCGCTTCGGCTGCCTGGAACGTGGCCTTGGCTGCTTCCAGCCGCGCCGGATCGATCGCCTGGGCAGCGGTCCGGGTGCGTTCCTCCAGCAACTTGGCGAACTGGTCGTTCAGGCGGCGGGCGCGCTGCTCGGCCTGGGACAGTTCCTGCGCCACCGACTGGGCGCGGGCGGAGGCCTCCGCAGCCCCCTCGGTGGCGCGGTTGGCGGCGGCCTCGGCCTCGCGCACGGTCTCGCTCGCCTGGACCAGCGCCGCTTCGGCGGCCCGCGCCCGGTCCTCATGGCCGTTGTCGGCGGCGGCGATCGTCTCGTCTTCCTTGGCCAGCCGCTGCTCGGCGGCCACCGCGTCGTGGCGCAGCTGCCCGGCATGGGCGAGGTCGCGGTCCAGCTGCTCCAGCCGGCGGACGGCTTCGGTCAGCGCCGTGCGGGCGCGGGATTCCTCGGCCGCGATCTGCTCCTGCGCGACGCGATGGCGTTCGAGCGCCGTACGGGCGTCCGCCTCGCGGGTGCGCAGTTCCGGCAGCGCCGTTTCGCCCTCGGTGGCTTCCGCGGCCGCCGCCGTGGCCGCGGCGGTGGCGGCGGCGACGGCCTGCCCGGCCTCCTGCAACGCGGCCTGGGCGGCGGCGCGGGCGCGCTCCACCTGGGCGCGCTGAACGGACAGCAGTTCCTGTTCCGCCTGGCGGATATTGCCGGAGATGTTGCGGTAGCGGCTGGCCTGGCGCGCCTGGCGCTTCAGCGCGCCGAGCTGGCCTTCCAGCTGCCCGCGCAAATCCTCGGCGCGGGCCATGTTGGCCTCGGCCGCGCGCAGTTTCAGCTCCGCCTCGTGCCGCCTGGCGTGCAGACCGGTGATCCCGGCTGCCTCCTCCAGCACGGAGCGGCGGTCCTCCGGTCGGGCATTGACGATCGTGCCGACCCGGCCCTGGCTGACCATGGCCGAGGATCGCGCGCCGGAAGCGAGGTCGGCAAACAGCGTCTGCACGTCGCGGGCGCGGACTTCCTTGCCGTTCACCCGATACGCGCTGCCATTGCCGCGCTCGATCCGGCGGCTGATCTCCAGTTCCGGTTGTTCATGGAACGGATGCGGCGCCAGGCCCTGCGCCTCCTCCAGCGACAGCGTGACCTCGGCGATGTTGCGCGAGGCACGTGCCGTGGTGCCGGCGAAGATGACGTCGTCCATCTCTCCGCCGCGCATGTTCTTGGCGCTGCTCTCGCCCATCGCCCAGCGCAGCGCCTCCACCACGTTGGACTTGCCGCATCCGTTCGGTCCGACGATCCCGGTAAGCCCAGGCAGGATCTCGACGCTCGTGGCTTCGGCGAAGCTCTTGAAGCCGGCGATGCGCAGTCGCGAAAAGCGGACGGGCAAATCGGTCTCCGTTCAGGAGGCTTCGGAGACCAGCTTGGCGAAATCCTCAAAGCTCATGGCGCCCGAGGTCATCTTGCCGTTGATCACGAAGCTGGGGGTTGCATTGATGTTGTACTTCGCCTGATCCGCCGTCTGCCGGGCGACGATCCAGTTCTTCAACGCGGTGTCGGCGATCGCGGCATCGAAGGTGGCGCGGCTCATGCCGGCGAGGGCCGCGGTCTTCCACAGCTCGTCGGTCGGATTCGCCTGGCGATTGAACGCCCAGCGGTCCTGGTTGGCGAACAGCGCGGCGATGAACGGCTCGTAACGCTCCGCCGGCAAGGAGCGGGCCACCATCGCGGCGGTCAGCGCGACCTGATCCAGCGGGAAGTCGTGATAGATGAACCGCACCTTGCCGGTGTCGATGAGGTCGGTCTTCACCTTGGGGAAGGTCGTGTTGGCGAAGGCGGCACAATGGGTGCAGGTGAGGGAGAAGAACTCCTGCACCTGGACCTTGGCGGTGGGGCTGCCGAGGGCGCGCTCGCCCTGGGAGGCGGGCTCCGCAGCGCGCGCGAAAGCCGGGGCCAGCGAGCTGACCGCAACAACGGATAGTAGTGAACGACGGGTGAACGGCATCGGAACCTCTATATCTTGTATTTCTACTGCTTGGGGAGTGGAGGAGTCGAGGCTTTAGCGCGGCTGCGGCCCCGTGCCGGCTCTGCGGTCAGCACCGCGCGGCTGAGTGCCGCCAGTGCATCCCGCAGATCGCCTGGGGGAAGGGCGGCGACGGCTTCCTCCGCGCGGCGTTCATCGGCCGCGGACAGGGGACGCGCAACCCTGGCCGCGACTCGGGAAGGTTCGGCGACGACAGTGCTCGCCTGGACGAAGCCGAGAGCGGTGACGACGGCCGAGCCCAGATGGGTGTTGATCCGTGCGATCAGCTGCGGGGCCAAATGCTGCAGCTCCATCGCCACCGGCCCGGTGCAGGCGATGGTCAGCTTGCCCGCCGACAGCCGGCGCGGCGCGGTCTGCGCCGCCAGCTTGGGCCCGACGATATCGGCCCAGTCCGCCATCACCTGCGCCGCGGCGGGCGCGCGCCGGCGAAACGCCGGACGGGCGATGGCCGGTACCAGCGCCCCCACCGGGCGAGGGCCATAGACGTGACGTGCCTGGCTCGCCATACCCGGCTGCGTGTCCCGCTTGATCATGCCAACCCCTCCTGCGACCGCGCTGCTCGCCTGGTACGACCGGCACCGGCGGACGCTGCCCTGGCGGGCCTTGCCAGGGGAGACGCCGGACCCGTACCGCGTCTGGCTGAGCGAGATCATGCTGCAGCAGACGAACGTGACGACGGCCATACCGTACTACGAGAGGTTTGTCCGCCGCTTCCCCGACGTGAACGCTTTGGCCGCCTCGCCGCTGGAGGCCGTGCTGGTCGCCTGGGCCGGGCTTGGCTACTACGCGCGGGCGCGAAACCTGCACGCCTGCGCCAGGGTCGTGGCGGAACAGGGCGGCTTTCCCCGGGATATCGACGCGCTGCTGGCGTTGCCCGGCATCGGGCCATACACCGCCACCGCGATCGCGGCGATCGCCTTCGGCCAGCCCGGCGTGCCGGTGGACGGCAATGTCGAAAGAGTGACGGCACGGATCTTTGCCATCGCCGAGCCGATGCCGGCGGCCAAGCCCGCCCTGCGCGCGGCGGCCCGGCAACTCGGGGCCGATCCGGCTGCCCTGGCCCGACCGTCCGATTTCGCCCAGGCGCTGTTCGATCTGGGGGCCACATTGTGCACGCCGACGCAGCCGGCCTGCGGCTTGTGTCCGTGGTCCGGGTCCTGCGCCGGCCGGCAGGCGGGCATCGCGGCGGAACTGCCGCGCAAGGCGCCGAAAGCCCTGCGCCCGGTGCGCTACGGGGCGCATTTCTGGCTGACGGATGCGGCCGGCAATGTGCTGTTGCGCCGGCGCCGGCCGGAAGGGCTGCTCGGCGGCATGACGGAGCTGCCGGGGACGGAGTGGCTCGGCTCGCCCTTGCCGGCGGTGGAGGCGCTGAGCCAGGCGCCGATGCCGGCGAAATGGCGCCGGACCGGAGAGGTCCGGCACGTTTTCACCCATTTCGAGCTGCGGCTGATCGTATTCGCCGCCACGGTCGCGCGGATCGAGGCGGATGGCTTCCTGCACCCCGTTGGCGCTCTGCAGAACGCAGCGCTGCCCTCGGTCATGCGCAAATGCGTGCGCATGGCGATGACCGACAGGTTCGAGGATTGAGCCGGGGGCCGGGATTGAAATTCGCCCGGTGCCGATGTGACAAAAACGTTGTCCCCGCTGTCGAAATTTTAATCGCCCCAGCCGTTGGGCGCGGTGGAATCGGCCGCGCCGGCGCGCTAAATTCGGGTCGTCGGATCGCTGCAAATGGAGGTCATTCAATGCGGAAATCCACCTCTGTCGTTCTTGCCGCGCTTGGCCTGGTCGCCGGCGGCCTGGCCGGCGCAGGGAGCGCCCTCGCGCAAGGTTCTCCGCCACGACAGGACCGGCTGATCCAGGTGCCCCTTGGCGCCGTGGTGCTGGTGCTTCCCGCCGGCGAGCCTTTCGGATCCATGCCGCAGCCCATATTCGACGCGGGAGGCGGATTCCCGGCAATGCCGTCTCCGGTCGCAATGATGCGGGAGATGGAGCAGATGATGGCCAACGTGCAGCGTGCGTTCGCCAACTCCGACTGGGCCAACTCCAACTGGGCCAACTCCAACTGGGCCGAGCAGAACCGGGCCATGGAGGTCGCGATTCCCCAGGATGGCGGGCAGGTGCGAACCGTCGTGGTGACGTCTTTCACCGATAGCAACGGCACCTGCACGCAGCGGATCGTCTATGCGGGCAACGGCGCGGCGCCGAAGGTCGACGTGAGCTCGACCCGCAATGCCTGTGCGGGTGCGGGCGTGCCGGCGACGCTGCCGTTGGTCGTGCCGCACCCGCAGCGCAGCGCTCCGCGCACTCTGATGGTGGACAACCGTTCGGGGGCCGCGCCGGTACAGGTCGCGCAGCTCAACAACTGATTCGAGCAGAAGGAACGCATCGCGGATCGGCGGCGCGGTGCCGCCGGTTCGCGATTTTTTTGTACCGCAGGAAACACCGGCGGGACGACTCTGGTGCAAGACTGACCCGGAGGGGCTGACCGGACGCTGGCAGCTTGTTAATCATCCACCAAGTCCGCACCATCCCCCCGACACCAGCCCCTGACACCATCACGGAACAGCACCATGAAAGTCCGCGCCGCCGTCGCCCGTAAGGCCGGGGAGAAACTCAGCATCGAGACGGTCGACCTCGACGGCCCGCGCGAGGGCGAGGTGCTGGTGGAAATGAAGGCCACCGGCATCTGCCATACCGACGAATTCACCCTCTCGGGCGCCGACCCCGAGGGGATCTTCCCGGCCATTCTGGGCCATGAGGGCGCCGGCGTTGTGGTGGATGTCGGCAAGAACGTGACCAGCCTGAAGAAGGGCGATCACGTCATCCCGCTCTACACGCCGGAATGCCGGCAATGCGAATACTGCCTCAGCCGCAAGACCAATCTCTGCGTCGCCATCCGCGCGACGCAAGGCCGCGGCGTGATGCCGGACGGCACCAGCCGGTTCTCCTGCGACGGCCAGCCGGTGTACCACTACATGGGCACGTCCACTTTCGCGAATTTCTCGGTCGTGCCGGAAATCGCCTTGGCGAAGATCCGGAAGGACGCCCCGCTGGAGAAGGTCTGCTACATCGGCTGCGGCGTCACCACCGGGATCGGCGCGGTGATCAACACCGCCAAGGTCGAGCCGGGGGCACGGGTGGTCGTGTTCGGCCTTGGCGGCATCGGGCTGAACGTGGTGCAGGGCGCCCGCATGGCCGGTGCCGACATGATCGTCGGCGTCGACCTCAATCCGGGCCGCCGCGCCATGGCGGAAAAATTCGGCATGACCCATTTCGTCAATCCGAGCGAGGTCGAGGGCGATCTGGTGCCCTATCTGGTCGATCTGACCAAGGGCGGCGCCGATTACAGCTTCGAGTGCATCGGCAACACCAAGGTCATGCGCCAGGCGCTGGAATGCGCCCATCGCGGCTGGGGGCAGAGCATCGTCATCGGCGTCGCCGGCGCCGGGCAGGAGATCTCCACCCGGCCGTTCCAGCTGGTGACCGGCCGGGTCTGGAAGGGCACGGCGTTCGGCGGCGCGCGCGGGCGCACCGACGTGCCGCGCATCGTCGATTGGTACATGGACGGCAAGATCAACATCGACGACCTGATCACCCATGTTCTGCCTTTCGAGCAGATCAATGAGGGGTTCGACCTCATGCGCCGCGGCGAGAGCATCCGCACGGTCCTGACCTATTAGCCGGGACTGACCTGCCGACATTCCTGCCATCCTGGCCGCGCCGGTAATCGCCCTTGCTCAGGGGCACAGTTAGGGCCATCTCCGCCACCATGCACAACATATCATCGAACGACCCCATCGGCTGGCATGGGACAACCATCCTTTGCGTTCGCCGTGACGGGAAAGTGGCCATGGCCGGCGACGGCCAGGTCAGCCTTGGCAACACCGTGGTCAAGGGCAATGCCAGAAAAGTCCGTCGCATCGGTGCCGGTGGCACCGTGCTGGCGGGCTTCGCCGGCGCGACCGCGGATGCCTTCACCCTGCTGGAGCGGCTGGAAGCCAAGCTCGAGCGTTTCCCCAATCAGCTGGAGCGCGCCTGCGTCGAACTGGCGAAAGACTGGCGCACCGACCGCTACCTGCGCCGGCTGGAGGCCATGATGGCCGTGGCCGATGCCGAGCGCAGCTTCACCCTGACCGGCAACGGCGATGTGCTGGAACCGGAGGACGGCGTGATCGCCATCGGCTCCGGCGGCAATTTCGCGCTTTCCGCGGCCCGCGCGCTGATGACCGTGCCGGCCCTGGAAGCGGAGGAGATTGCCCGGCGCGCCATGAAGATTGCCGCTGACATCTGCGTCTATACGAATAACAGCGTGATTGTGGAGACCATCTGATGGAGGTCCCGACCTATTCCCCGCGGGAGATCGTCTCCGAGCTCGACCGCTTCATCGTCGGCCAGGGCGACGCCAAGCGCGCCGTGGCCATCGCCCTGCGCAATCGCTGGCGCCGCCAGCAGCTCCCCGAGGGGCTGCGCGAGGAGGTGGTGCCGAAGAACATCCTGATGATCGGCCCGACCGGCTGCGGCAAGACCGAGATCGCGCGCCGCCTGGCCAAGCTGGCCCAGGCGCCGTTCCTGAAGGTGGAGGCGACGAAATTCACCGAGGTCGGCTATGTCGGCCGTGACGTCGAAAGCATCGTGCGCGACCTGGTGGAGGCCAGCCTGACCATGCTGCGCGACACCCAGCGCAAGGAAGTCCAGGCCAAGGCGGAACTGGCCGCCGAGGAGCGGCTGATCACCGCGCTGGTCGGCGAGGGCGCGGCGGCCGATACCCGCTCCAAGTTCCGCCGCATGCTGCGCGCCGGCGAGTTCGAGGACAAGGAGATCGACATCGCGGTGGCCGATACGCCCGGCGGCATGCCGATCGGGCAGTTCGACATCCCCGGGATGCCGCCGGGACAGATGATCAATCTCGGCGAGATGATGAAGGGCATGATGGGCAACCGTCCGGCCCAGAACCGCAAGATGACCGTGGAAGCCGCCCGCCGCGCGCTGGAGCGGGAGGAGGCGGACCGGCTGCTGGATGCCGATCAGCTCGCCAAGGACGCCGTCGCCCACGCCGAGAACAACGGCATCGTGTTCATCGACGAGATCGACAAGATCTGCGCCCGTACCACCGAAGGCGGGTTTCGCGGCGGCGACGTGTCGCGCGAGGGCGTGCAGCGCGACCTGCTGCCGTTGATCGAGGGCACCACCGTCAGCACGAAATATGGCCCGGTGAAGACCGATCACGTGCTGTTCATCGCCTCCGGCGCGTTCCATCTCGCCAAGCCGTCCGACCTGCTGCCGGAATTGCAGGGCCGGCTGCCGATCCGGGTGGAACTGGCCCCGCTGTCGCGCGCCGATCTGCGCCGCATCCTGACCGAGCCCGAGCACTCGCTGCTGAAGCAGTATTTTTCCCTGCTGAGCACCGAAGGCGTGAAGCTGGAGTTCTCCGAGGACGCGATCGACGCGCTGGCGGAGCTGGCATCGGACATCAATGACCGGATCGAGAACATCGGCGCCCGCCGGCTGCATACGGTGCTGGAGAAGCTGCTCGAGGATATCAGCTTCACCGCCACCGACCGGGCCGGCGAGACGGTGACCGTCGATGCCGCCTATGTCGCCGAACGGGTCGCGCCGCTGGCGAAGAAGGGCGATCTGAGCCGGTTCATCCTGTAAGGGCGGTCTTTTCTTTTCAGGCCCGGCTGCCCCCTGGGCCACGTCCGTGCTGCTGCTTGACGTGGCCCATCGGGGACCGCACATCCCTCGCATGCCCGATCCCTTCCTGCTGCCCGAAGAACCCACCGCTGCGGAGGCCATCGCCGCCATCGGCGAAGAGCTCGACGTGTTCGACGACTGGATGGACCGCTACCAGTTCATCATCGAGCTCGGCCGCAAGTTGCCGCCCTATCCCGCCGAGTGGGCCGACGACGCCCATCGCGTGCCCGGCTGTCAGAGCCGGGTGTGGATGGAGGCGCAGCTGCGCGACGGCAGGCTCTATCTGGCCGGGGCATCCGATGCCGCGATCGTCTCCGGCCTGGTGGCGCTCCTGCTGCGGGTCTATTCCGGCCGCGCCCCGGCGGAAATCATAGCCACCGACCCGGTATTCCTGAAGGATCTCGGCCTGCTGGAAGCGCTGTCGACCAACCGCGGCAACGGCATCGCCGCCATGGCCCGCAAGATCCGCGAACGCGCCGCGCTGCAGATGGCCTGACAAGGCCAGGCAAGGGCCCGCCCGCGCATCCCAATCGTGCAACGGTGTATCAATCATTGGACGCCGCAGACATGCGGCTGACCGACGTTATCCCTTTGCAGTTGCAGGAAATTCTCTTGGCGCTCAGGGATCGGAGCGACCGGAGGGCGGCAAATGTCCGTTTACAGAACCGTTTCATTTTCTGGTCGCGCGCCGGATGTCGACGGAAACCGGCCTTGCGGCCTGCAGCCTGAAATTTCGATGCCCAGCCGAACCTTATCGTCCGCGGAACACCCGGAGTTTACCGGTCGGTAAATTGTAACAGGACCGTGTAACCGCCAATGGACCCGGTTTAAGCGTTGCAGATGTCCAACCGTTATCCGGCCGGCACTAAATTCCATCTGTCAGCGGCGCCATCCCGGCGCCATACCGAATGTGGAGTAATTATGGCACACCCGACCCGTTTGCGGCTGCGCTTTATGGCCGTCCTGCTCGCCGGCAGCACTTTGTCCGGTGCGGCGATCCTGGCCGCGCAGGCAGCTCCCACTGCCAGCCCCGCGCCCGTGAACCCGCCGGCCGCTGCCGCGCATATTCCTGATTTCTCCGACCTGGTTGCCCAGGTGAAGCCGGCGGTGGTCTCCATCACGGTGAAGATGCAGGCGAGCGCGGAAGGGCCTGAAGGCGGCATGCCGTTCATGCAGATGCAGCCCGAGCGGCGCCGTACGGTCGAGGCGCGGGGATCCGGCTTCATCGTCGATCCAAGTGGCACCGTTGTGACCAATAACCACGTGGTCAAGGACGCCAAATCCGTCTCCGTCATGCTCGATGACGGCACCGAACTCTCGGCCAAGGTCATCGGACGCGACGAACGCACCGATCTGGCCGTGTTGAAGGTCGACACCGGCGGCAAGCAGCTGCCCTATATCCAGCTTGGCGATTCGGCCGCCGTGCGGCCGGGCGAGTGGGTGGTCGCGATGGGCAATCCGTTCGGTCTCGGGGGCACCGTGACGGCGGGCATCGTGTCGGCCAAAGGCCGCGACATCGGCGCGGGTCCGTATGACCAATTCATCCAGATCGACGCGCCGATCAATCAGGGTAACTCCGGTGGTCCGCTGTTCAACCAGGACGGCAAGGTGGTCGGCGTGAACAGCGCCATCCTCTCGCCCTCCGGCGGGTCGATCGGCATCGGCTTTGCCATTCCCGCCAACGTGGTCAAGACGGTGGTGGCTGATCTGGAGAAGAATGGCCATGTCACCCGCGGCTACGCGGGGGTCGAGACCCAGCCGATCGCGCCGGCCATGGCGCGCGCGCTGAAGCTGCCCTCGGCCGAGGGCGCGCTGGTTGCCGGCGTGGCACCTGACAGTCCGGCGGCAAAGGCCGGGATCGACGCCGGCGACGTGATCCGTTCGGTCAACGGCAAGGCGGTGAAGGACCCGCATGAACTGGCGATGATGGTCGGCGCCGATAAGCCGGGCGACAAGGTGAATGTGGAGATCTTCCATGACGGCGCTTCGCGCACCGTCACGTTCAACCTGGCGGCGATGCCGACCGATCAGAAGGTCGCCGATGCCGGCAACGCCGATGGGCGCGGCAGGGTCGGCCTGGCACTGGCCGAGCTGTCGCCGGAGATCCGCGGTGAGCTCGACCTGCCGAAGGGCACCAAGGGTGCGGTGGTCCGCGAGGTCCAGCCCGACTCGCCCGCGCAGGATGCCGGCATCCGGCCTGGCGACGTGATCGTCGGCGTCGGGTCGCAGCCGGTCACCTCGCCCGAAGAGGCCGCGAAGGCGATCCGCGCCGCGAGCAAGGACCAGTCTGTGGCGCTGCGGATCGTTCGCCAGGGCAAGCCGGCCTTCGTGGCGATCGATCTGAGCGCGAAGGATGCCGACAGGGGTTGATCCGACAGGGGCTAACCTGACTGGGGCTGATCCGGGCGCTTTGCCCACAACCCGAGCAGGATCGGGTCAGGCGTGGCCGGCCGGGACGTGATCGTCCTGGCCGGTTACGCGTACGACGGCCGCCAGCAGGCGCAGTGCGTCCGGCCCGCCGCGATCCTCCAGCCCGCCTGCCTCCATCTCCCGGGCAAGGGTTTCGGCGTGTCCGGCAAAGGTCTCCGCCGCATGCAGCAAGGCTTCGCGTGCGAGGATCAATTGCAGGTCTTCGGACAACATATTCCAGTCGGACAGCATGTCGGGCACTTCCCGGGCTGGCCATTTTGGCGGGGCGGGCCCGCGATCGTCGCTTCCGTCGCGGGGGCGAGGCGCAATCTGCCGGTGCGGGGTTAACGACGCGTTGGCGTGCGCCTCGGGCCTAGAGCAACATCGCTTGAGGTTGACTCAACCGAACGATAAAATTGCTTGCTAAAACAAAGACCTAAAGCATGATCGGCGCGTCTATCAGCGGCGATCATGCTTTAGGCGAATTCCACCTGTACCACCGGCAGCGGCGAAAAATCCACCGTCACGCGACAGGGCCCCTCCAGCCAGATCGGTGGGGTAACGCTGCCCAGCATCACCACCTGCCCGGCTTTCAGGCCACCGAATGCGGCGGCGACGGGAGAGGCGGCGAGCCAGGCCAGGCAGTTCATGGGGTGGCCAAGGAGATCGCCGGCCTTGCCTTCCATCTGCACCGCGCCGTCCACCGCCATGCGACCTGCCAAGGCTGGAACGTCGATCCGATGCCAATCGATCCCGCCGGTCTCGCCGCGCACGCAGGCGGCGTGGAACACCTGATCGGCAATCAGCGTGGGCGTGCCGAGTGCCGCGAGGTCGCCGTAACGGTTCTCCACGATCTCGATCCCGGCGGTGAACTCGCCGACGGAAGCGGCGGCCTGCTCGACGGTGCAGGGGCCGGGTGGCAGGTCCCTCGCCAGTTTCACCACGATCTCGCATTCAACGCCGGGATTGACGAAATCGGCGAAGCGCAGGACCGCGCCGCTGGCGTGCATGCCGGATGCCGGCATGAAGCCGGCGGCCGGGCCGGTCAGGCCGAGATATTCCTGCATCCGCCTCGCCGTGGCGCCGATCTTGAAGCCGGCCGGGCTGGCGTTGCCGCCGAGTTCGGCCAGGGCGCGCTGGGCGGCCGCACCTTCCTCGACCGTGCGCGGCGCCAGGCCCGCGGCCAAGGGTTGCAGCCGTTCGCGCCGGGCCCGCGCATCGCGCAAGGCCAGCGCAGCCATGTGGGCGTCGAAGCCAGCGGCGGTTGGGCGCATGACGGACAGCTCCTGTCAGAAAGCTCCGGGTCGTGGCCGGTCAGGATGGCCTGGTGAGCTCGTAGAGGGCGATGGCGGTGGCCGCGGAAACGTTCAGGCTCTCCATCCCGCCGGGCATCGCCAGGCTGGCGATTTCGTCGCAGGTCTCCCGCGTCAGGCGGCGCAGCCCGTCGCCCTCGGCGCCCAGCACCAGCACCACGCGCCGGCCGGCCAGGGCCGCGCCCGACAGCGGACCGGGGGCATTGCCATCCAGCCCCACGACCCAGGCGCCGGCCGCCTTCAGGGCGACGAGCGTGCGCGCGATGTTCACCGCACGCAGCAGGGGCACTACTTCCAGCGCACCGGATGCGGCCTTTGCCAGCGCTCCCGACTCGTCGGGCGCGTTACGTTCCTGGGCGATCACCGCGGCGGCGCCGAAGGCCGCTGCCGAGCGCAGGATCGCGCCGACATTGCGCGGGTCCGAGACCTGGTCGAGCACCAGGATCGGGCCTGGCCGCTCCAGCGTCTGCGCCAGGCCTGGCGTTACCAGCGGATCGGCGAGCAATGCGGCGCCCTGGTGGACGGTGTCACGCCCCAGCAACTGGTCCAGCCGCGCGCGTTCCACCCGTTCATGCGCGATCGCCCAGGGGGGCGTCAGCCGGCCAGCCAGCGCGGCCTCAGCCTCCGCGGTCAGCAGCAGGCGGCGGAGCCGGCGGGAGGGGTTGGCCAACGCCGCCGCGACGGCGTGCTGCCCGTAGAGCCATACCGTGCCGCGCGGACTGTCCGGGCTGTCCGGACGGGGACGGGGGTGATCGGGACGCGATCCTTGCCGGCGAAACGCATCCTGGGCGGGCTCGCCGGGCGGGGCGGAGATCGTCAACGGGTTGCCGGTCCGGGGCTTGCGCTCCGGGTCGGGACGATCGGTGTGGTGAGCAGGGGGGCGGTGAGCAGGGGGCTGCCCCAGCACCCTGTCGCCGCGCATCTTGTCTTGTCGGACGATCTGGCCTCGCGCGCTTCCGCGGGTACGATCATCGGTGCGAATCTCGCCACGTTCCTGGCGCGTGGCCGGTTTCGTCCCGTATTCCTGTTTCGCCCCGTATCCGCCACGCGGTCCGCTATGCTGTCCCCCACGCGGTGCGCCATGCGCGCCGCGCTGGGATCCATCCTGGGCCGCTGCCTGGGACCCTCCCTGGGGTCCGCCATGGCCGCCGCGGTGCGACGCGGCCGGCGCGCCGGCAAACTTGCGATCCCGGCCCTGTCCTCCCGCGGAGTGTCCTCCCGCGGGGGCGCCCGATCGGCCTGGACCATGCTCCCGTGATGGCGCGCCGCCCGGCCCGCGAGCGGGCCCGCGGTTGCCGTGTGGTCTCGATGGATCGGATGGCGGGCGGCCTGAACCGCCCGGCCCTCGGGAATGCGGAGGTTTCATGATGAATGTTCTATAGACCGATGCGCACAGGCTGCCCAGCGCTGCCGGAACGGACGCGGGCTTCGTTGACAAGCGACCCTGTTTGGCAATAGTCCGGCGCCATCCGGTGGTCCTCGCGATCAGCCGGGGCGACCGGAGACGGCGGAGGGGTGCCCGAGTGGCTAAAGGGGGCGGACTGTAAATCCGCTGGCGTACGCCTACGTTGGTTCGAATCCAACCCCCTCCACCAATTTCCGGCTTGGCCCTCGGGCTATTTGCAGAAGCGCTGGCCGAGACGCGGGTGTAGCTCAATGGTAGAGCTCCAGCCTTCCAAGCTGGCTATGAGGGTTCGATTCCCTCCACCCGCTCCAGCCCTTGCCATCGGGGCTTGCAAAGAGGGGCCTGCGAAGAGGGGCTCGGGACGGTCCCAAAAGCTGGTTTGGGTGCTCGGCACTTGACATCGGGGCCCGCACATTCTTTCTACGCCAACTCAGCGGTCTGGTCTGGGCGCCCCGGGGAATTCCGAAATGGACCTCCCGGGCGGTGCTGCGGACCGGCTCGCCGTGCAGGGGTGTAGCTCAATTGGCTAGAGCGCCGGTCTCCAAAACCGGAGGTTGGGGGTTCGAGACCCTCCACCCCTGCCAGCCTTGCCGACGATTCCCTTGCCTGCCGGCCGTTCCTGGATGAACTGGCCGGCGTCGGAGAATCGGTCGATCGCGGGTGGCCCAACTCCGGGAACCCGCGTGGATGATGTGGTTATGGTTCTGGAGGCATGAGCGGCGTGGCGGTCAATCCGGTCAAATTCTTGCGTGAGGTGCGGGCCGAGGCGTCGAAGGTCACCTGGCCGTCCCGCAAGGAGACGTTGGTGACAACCGGCCTAGTGTTCGCGATGGCGGCGATGTCTGCCATCTTTTTCTTTGTTGTCGATCAGATCGTCGGCATTGGCGTTCGCGCCCTGTTCGGCGCCGGGATCTGAAGGAAGGTAAGGCTATGGCCAAGAAGTGGTACGTGGTGCACGTCTACTCGGGCTTCGAGAAGAAGATTGCCCAGCAGATCAAGGAACAGGCTGCCCAGAAGGGCCTGGCGGAGCAGTTCGACGAGGTGCTGGTGCCTTCCGAACAGGTTGTCGAGTTGCGCCGGGGCCAGAAGGTCAACGCCGAGCATAAATTCTTCCCCGGCTACGTGCTGGTGAAGATGGAACTGACGGACGATGCCTGGCATCTGGTCAAGGACACGCCAAAAGTCACCGGCTTCCTCGGCAGCAAGACCCGGCCTTCGCCGATCACCGAGGCCGAGGCCGAGCGTATCCTGAAGCAGACCCAGGAAGGCGTGGAGCATCCGCGCCCGTCGGTGCTGTACGAAATCGGCGAACAGGTGCGCGTGGCCGACGGTCCGTTCACCAGCTTCAACGGCACGGTCGAGGAAGTGGACGAGGAAAAGGGCCGCGTGAAGGTAAGCGTCTCGATCTTTGGCCGTTCCACGCCGGTGGAACTCGAATACAGCCAGGTGGAGAAGGTCTGAACCGGGCTGCCGGGCCCGCAGCGGCCCGGAGTACGGCTCAAGAGGACTGGCTCAAACCGCGCCGACGAGGCGCAACCGGGCGGCGCGGGCGTCGTTGAGCGCGTCGCGCCGATCCCACAAAGACCGGTACCAACGAATCCGCGGCGCTATTTGGTAGGCCAGCATGCGATCGCCCGCGACATGGGCGCGCGCGGCTTCGGCCAGATCGCGGGCGACGGCCGGCATCGCAACCAGCCGCAAAAGGCGCGTGCGCATTTCCTCGGCATCGCGAAACAGCAGGCCGGTAGCCCCGTCGTCGACGCTGGCGGCGTAGACCACGTCGCTGGCCAGCGGCACCACGCGGCAGGCGCCGGCCTCGATGAATTTCAGGTCGGATTTCGCCCGGTTGAAGGGCGTATCCAGCAGCGGCATGAACGAGATCTCGCAGCCGCCGAGCAACTCCATATAGGTCTCGTAGTCGCAGATCGGCGTGAAGGTCTTGTGTGGCGTTTCCAGCGCGTCGAAGAAGCGGCGGTCGTGCAGGACGCAGAAGCGCAGCCGCTCGCCGACCGAAGCCGCCACCGCATTCAGGGCCGGCATCAGCGGCGCCCAGTCCCTTTCCCGGTTGAGCGCGCCGAAAAACAGGGTCATTGCATCCGGATTGCTGAAATTGCGCGCATCCGGCAGGGCGCGGATGGCATTCGGGAACACGGCGACTTCTGGGTTGCGCCGGCGCAGCACCGCGGCGAGCGCCGGCGTGCTGGTCTGCACCGCATGAACGCCGGCGAAGGCGAACTGGGCGTCGGCCCGCATGACCTCGAAAAAATCCGGATGATCATCGAACTCGGTCACGATCAGCCAATCGTCGCGCAGCAGCGCCTCGATCGTCATGAGGCCGCCTTTGCCCGTCAGGGCCGGGCGATGCAGGACGAAAATGCGCGGCGAGTGCGCATTCACCCGTTCCCGGTCGCCGCCGGGCGAGAGGTAGGTAATGAGCGAGGGATCCGTGGCCAGGGCGTGCAGTGGTTCGACGATCCGGACATGGCTGACGCCACCGACGGGTGCCAGCATGTTCGCGGCGACGGTCATCAATTGCAGCGGCGCCTTGCGGACGCACCAGGCGTAATGCGACGGCGCGGAGCGGCGGGCGAATGCCCCGGGGTCGATGCCGAGTGCGTTCAATGCCGGCGTCATTGCCGTGACGAACGCCGCCGCCTCCGCCGTGTCGGGGACCAGCGGATAGACCGCGCACAGCGTCAACCCGATCCCGGCCAGGCTGGCGCGCATGGCCTCGATGGAGAGCCCGCCCGGGATTGCCGCGCCGGTCGTCGGGTCGCCCGCCAGGTCTTCCGGGCCGGCCTCGCCGCGTAGCCCGCGGTCGAGGCGGCGCCAGTGGTCCCGGTTGGGGATGCACATCAGGATGGTGCCGTCATCCGTCAGCAGCTCCGCCTGGGCCCGCACCAGGGACCAGGGATCGGCCAGATGCTCCAGCACGTCGCGGTAGAGAATGCAGTCCACACCTTCGGGAATGTCGAAAGGCAGCGGGTGGTCGACGACGTCGGTGCGGGCGATGCCGTCCAGCCGGGGGGTAGCGATCGCTGCGGCATCGCCGTCGGATTCGATGCCGAAGATGCGCGCCCGCGGATTGAGCCGGCGATACTCGGCCGCCAGGGCTCCGGTGCCGCAGCCGACATCGAGGACCACACGCGCCGTCAGGGGGATATGCCGCAGGAGATCCCGGTTCAGGCTGTCGGCATGGCGCGGCATGGACGCAGGCTCCTCCGGCGGGTCGGCTGGGTGAGGGGTGGGTGTGCCGGTGCGCGCGACTGCCCGAGCGTCACGATCCGCCGGCCGGATCACATCAGTTGGTAGGCGGGTTTGCGACCGGTGCGCAAGGCCCCTCGGACTGGCGCGGACGCCTCAGCCGGACCCGGCCAAGGCGGCGTCGGCAGCCTTCCGGGGGCGGCGCGTATCGCACGGATGGCGGCGGGCGGCCTCCAGGCAGGTCAGCATGCGTTCCTGGCTCCGCTGCAGTGCAGCCAGCCCCGAAAGCTGGCCGGGGCCGGCGGCAATGCGGCGGAGCGCGTCCGCCGCGCGTTCCAGCAGGCGGCGCGAGCCGCATTCAGCCAACAGCCGAAGGGTGCCGCGGACCGGGCGACGGCTCGCCAGGCGGGAAACGGACGCCCATTCACGCGGCGAGGAGGGCGGCAGCTGCTGAAAGCGGATCGTCATGCCGAGGGCGCCCGCCCAGTCCTGCCATTTCGCCCGGTGAACGGCGGCAAGGGGCCGGACCGCGATCCACGGCACGCGAAGCGTATCGGCCATTATGGCGCCATGCATGGCTTCGGTGACCAGCCTGTCGCAACTCGCGATCTCCGCCAGAACCACGCGCGGATCCGCCCGCGGATCGATCAGCCGCACACCGGCGGCCGCGGCCGCCTCGGTCCAGGCACCGCGGACGAGGCTTTCGAAATGCGGCATGAAGCCGATCCGGCCTGCATCCTGCCGTGCCGGCGGCTTCCCAGCCGGCGCCTGCAGGGGGGCGGCGAAGGGCCAAAGCATGGCCGGGTCGCCGCAACCGAGTGCCGGGTCGATCCCCAGCAGGGCGGCCGTCATCGGCCCGCGGACCCAGTGGAGCGCCCAGGAACGGTCGATCCGCGGCGGCCCCTCATAGCCGCCATACCCGGCGCCGAGCACGATTTTCATCGCATCGGGGGCATGCCGGCAGTCGAGCACCGAGCCGATCCCCAGCACGATCGCGGATTCGTCCTCGTCAAAAAATCCGGGAAGCAGGGCGGGCCAAAGCAGCCTGTTCAATTCGTCGCCGAAATTCGTCGTCTCGCCGCGCCAGACATACAATTTCACGCCGGTGTGCCCGCCGGCCCGCGCTGCTCAGGCTCTCATGTCCGCGAACACGCCGCGCATGAAGCCGAGCGAATAGGCCAGCCGCCAGCGCCATGCGAGCAGCCGCAGGCTGCGGCGGGGCAGCAGCATCGCCGGAGACAACAGCAGCGCGACCGACAGGCGGCGCGGCAGCGACCACCAGACCCGCCGGTTGCCGCCGACCAGCCGCCGGGTCGCGACCGAGGAGGCGCCTTGCCAGTACATGCGGCGCAGCAGCCAATCCGGGGTCAGCCGGGCGGCCTGGATCTGGTGATGCACGACGATCCGTGACTCGTAGCGCACGACATAGCCGGCATCCTGCAGGCGCCAGGCGAGCTGCACGTCTTCATCGGATAGCAGCGTGATGCCGATGCGGCCGGCGCGGTCGCCGAAGCCGCCGACGCTGCGCATGGTGGCGGCATGGACGACCATGTTGGCGCCGTAGGGGGCGAGATCCGCGGGCATGCCCGGGCTGCGGTAGATGCCCCGGCCCTCGGTTTCGATGATCGACAACACACCGCGCAGCCGCCTTGGCCACCATCCGGGCAGCGGCGCTTCCCAGAGCGGCAGGATACGCCCGCCCAGCAGGGCCGGCACGCCGCCGAGGGCGATGATCGCGGCGCGGATCTGCTCGATCCAGTCGGCCTGCGGGATCGCGTCGTCATCGATATAGGCAACGTAGGAACCTCGTGCCGCCTCGGCGCCCGCATTGCGGGCGATGCTGACCCCTGTGCGGTCGATCCGGATCAGCCTGGCATTCGGCGTCTCCGCCGCCATCGCGGCGAGTTCCGCGGGAGCATCTCCCGTGGAGCCGCTATCGACGATCAGGATCTCGAACGCATCCTGGCCCACCGTCTGCCTGGCCAGGCCATCCAGACAGTCGCGGACATATCGGGCGCGGTTGTATGTGCAGATGCAAACGGTGACGCTGGGCCAGTCGCTCCCAGGCGAAAGCGGGGGCGAGGGCTGGGGCAAGGACTGGGGGACAGGGTCTGGCGCGCGGGCGTCTGCCATTTTGGCTGGTCCATCCTGCTATGGAAGCAGTCCGCACCCTGACATGCATTGGTAGCGTTAATCCAGTAGTAATTCTACCTTTGCGTGCAGAAAGCCGATGATATTTATCGACGCCGAGAGTCCCTGCTTCAGCCGGCCGGACGGCCTATGGAGTGATACTCAAAGCCAGCCTGCCGCATGGCTGCCGGGTCGTAGATGTTGCGCAGGTCGACGACCACGCGCCCGCGCATCACCGCGGACAGTTGCGAAGGTTCGATGGCGCGGAACTCGTTCCATTCCGTGATCACGACCAGGGCATCCGCGCCGCGAGCCGCGTCCAGCGCGTCGCGGCAATAGGTCACGCCAGGGGGCAGCAGGGGTTTCGCCTGCTCCATGCCCTCGGGGTCGAAGGCGCGCACCAGCGCCCCGTCCTCCGCCAGGCGGGAGACGATGGGAAGGGACGGGGATTCGCGCATGTCGTCGGTTTCCGGCTTGAACGTCAGGCCCAGCACCGCGATGGTGCGCCCCCGCACCGAACCGCCGCAGGCCAGCTCCACCCGGCTCGCCATGCTGGCCTTGCGGGCATCGTTCACCAGCACGACCTGCTCGACCAGGCGGGTCGGCGCGCCGTGATCATGCGCGATTCGTACCAGCGCCAGCGTGTCCTTGGGAAAGCAGGAGCCGCCGAAGCCGGGGCCGGGATGGAGGAATTTGCGGCCGATCCGCCCATCCAGCCCGATGCCGTGGGCCACGTCATGCACATTGGCGCCGGCTTTTTCGCAAAGATCCGCCATCTCGTTGATGAACGTCACCTTCATGGCGAGAAACGCGTTGGCGGCGTATTTGATCAGCTCCGCGGTTTCGATGCCGGTGAACAGGATCGGGGCTTCGATCAGGTACAATGGCCGGTAGAGGCGCCGCAGCACCTCCCGCGCCCGGTCGCTTTCGGTGCCGATGACCACCCGGTCCGGGCGCATGAAATCGCCGATGGCGTTGCCTTCGCGGAGGAATTCCGGGTTGGAGGCCACGTCGAAATCAAGCTCCGGATGTGCTTCGCGCATGATCGAGGCGATGCGCCGGCCGGTCCCCACCGGCACCGTGGACTTGGTGACGATGACGGCATAGCCGGTCAGCGCGCGGGCGACCTGCTCTGCGGCGGCATAGACATAGGTAAGGTCGGCGTGACCGTCGCCGCGCCGCGTCGGGGTCCCGACGGCAATGAAAACAGCCTCGGCGCCCTCCAGCGCATCCGGAAGTGCCCCGGTGAAGTTGAGCCGCCCGGCCTTGACGTTCTCGGCGACCAGTTGGTCCAGCCCTGGCTCGTAGATGGGAATGCGGCCCTCGCGCAGCGCCGCCAGCTTGGTCGGGTCGGTCTCGACGATAGTGACCTCGGAGCCGAATTCGGCGAAGCAGGCGCCGGAAACCAGGCCGACATATCCGCCCCCGATCATCGCAATGCGCAAAGTCGTCGCTCCTAAATTGCCGTAGCCGAGAAATACCGGAGCTACTGAGCATATCCCCCGATGCTTTTCCACCGCCGACATTATCGTCCTGTTCTGGGGCGCTGTGCGGTGGCGGGTCATTTCGTCGAGTTCGGCCTGCTCCCGCCGCTGGCGGGCCTCGCTTCTTTCGGCGGCCTGCCGGGCGCGCAGCGTGTCCACCGCCTCGGCGGCCGCGCGGGCCGCCATCAGGGCCGCGCGGGACCGGGCTGTGTCGGTGGCCGCGCGCTGCTGTTCCTGCCGCGCCGCTGTCGCGGCGATACGCGCCTGCTTCAGCCAGCGGCCGAAACCCTCGACCGCGCAATCGCCGGCCGACAGGCGGGTGGCGGCCTGCGTCTCCTGGTCGATCGAGGCTTCGGCTGCCGCCGCCCGCCGTTCCGCCGCGCCTTCCCGGTCCAGGCATTCGGCCAGGCTCCGTCGCGCTTCATCCACCGCCTGCCGCCGCAGCCTGGCGAGGCTTGCCAGCGGGTCAGGCATGCAGCTCTCCGTCCGCGGCAAGGGCGCTGGCGAGCCGGGAAAAACCGTCACCGGCCGCCGATGCTTCATCGCGGTTCTGCCGCAGGACCGTCTCGATCTTCGGCGCCAGCGCCATGGCCTCGTCCACCGCCGGGTCGGAGCCGCGGCGATAGGCGCCCAGCCGGATCATGTCGGCCATGTCGGCATGCAGGGCCATGATCGCGCGGGCGCGGCGGACCAGGGCCGTCTCCTCCGGCAGGTTGCAGCCGGGCACCGAACGCGACAGGGAGCGCAGCACGTCGACCGCCGGATAGCGGCCGGCTTCCGCGATGCGCCGGTCCAGGATCACGTGCCCGTCCAGAATGCCGCGCACCGTGTCCGCCACCGGTTCGTTATGGTCGTCTCCCTCCACCAGCACGGTGAACAGCGCGGTGATGAAACCGGCGCTGCCGTCTGGGAGCGGGTAGCCGGGGCCCGCACGTTCGAGCAGCCGCGGCAGCTCCGCGAAGACGGATGGCGGGTAGCCGCGGGTGGCCGGCGGCTCCCCGGCGGACAGGCCTATTTCGCGCAGCGCCAGGCAGAACCGGGTGACGCTGTCCATCAGCAGCAGAACGGACCTGCCCGCGTCGCGAAAATGCTCGGCGACGGTCATGGCCGTATAGGCGGCCTGCCGGCGCAGCAAGGGTGGCGCATCCGATGTGGCGACCACGACGACCGCGCGCGCCAGGCCTTCCGGACCGAGCTCTTCTTCCAGGAATTCGCGCACCTCGCGCCCGCGTTCCCCCACCAGCGCCAGCACGATGACATCGGCGGCGCTCTGGCGGGCCATCATGGCGAGCAGGGTGGATTTGCCGACGCCGGAACCCGCGAACAGCCCCAGGCGCTGGCCCTGACGGCAGGTGACGAAGCAGTCCAGCGCGCGGACACCGAGATCGAGCCTCGGCCCCAGCCGCGCGCGCAGCGTCGCGTCCGGCACCAATCCGCGCGGCGCCCGCCAGGCCGGGCCGTTCGGCAGCTTGCCCTTGCCGTCCAGCGGCTGGCCGAGTGGATCGATCACCCGTCCCAGCCAGGCGGCGCTGACCGCGATATCGCCACGCTGGCCCGGGATCATCTTTGGTCGACCTGCGAAGGCGGAAGCCGAGTGCGCATAGGCCCTGGTGCCTGGCCCAAGGCCGTCGGCCGCGCCGAACGGCATGGCCTGCGCCAGATCGCCGCGGAAGCCGATGATCTCCGCCTGCACAACCAAGCCATCGCGGGCGGCGACCGCAACCCGGTCCCCGACCGAGATATGTCCGGCAAGACCGGCGATCTCGAGCGTGAGACCCGAGAGGGATACCATTTGGCCCTGGATTTTCAGGGGCGCGTGCTCCTCCACCATGGATCGCGCCAAGGCAAGTCTATTTATGATATTCGTTCTTTTCATAAAGACATCTCCACCGCAAAAATCTCAATGATCCTTGTTTGTTCCGGGTCCGTCTTGCTGGATCCATCGGATCTCAGAAAAAAATACACCAAATGAGTGAAAAAAGCGTGGCTCGGCACACCTATGGGTGGTATTGAATACGCATCGGAAGCGGAGGTGCTACCTATGCGTGTCCTACTCGTCGAAGATGACCTGACAGCCGCCCACGGCATCACGCTGATGCTGAAGGCCGGCGGTGCGGTGGTGGATCAGGCCGATACCGGAGAGGAAGCTCTCGAGCTGGCACGGCACTATGATTACGACATCGTCGTGCTCGATCTGATGCTGCCGGATATGGAAGGCTATGAGGTCGTGCGCCGCATGCGCGTGGCCCGGATCGAGACGCCCGTGCTGATCCTGTCCGGCCTGTCGCGGCCGCAGGCCAAGGTGAAGGGCCTCGGCATGGGTGCCGACGATTTCATCACCAAACCGTTCGACAAGGCCGAGCTGCTGGCGCGGATGCAGGCCATCGTCCGGCGCAGCAAGGGCTTCAGCCAGCCGGTGCTGCGGGTTGGCAGGTTGCAGCTCAACCTGGACAGCCGGGAAGTCGTGGTCGACGGCCAGATCGTCCATCTGACCGGCAAGGAATACGCCATCCTGGAACTGCTGGTCCTCCGCAAGGGGATGGTGCTGACCAAGGAGGCGTTCCTCAACCATCTCTATGGCGGGATGGACGAGCCGGAAATGAAGATCATCGATGTATTCATCTGCAAGCTGCGCAAGAAGCTGGCGCAGGCCGGCGCGGATCACCTGATCGGGACCGTCTGGGGCCGCGGCTATATGATCCGCGAATCCGCCCATAATGCGGATCCGGTCGTGCCGGCGCCGGCGGAGCGGGTCCATGAGCAACAGGCATTATCCGCGGCCTGACCCCGCCTGTTCCCGGGCTGATCCGGCGGCCCGGCGGCGTAGGCGGGGAGGGAGGGCCGCCCCTCGAAACTGCCGGCGGGATGACGTAGAAGGCGGCATGGATCTGCTCCGCATTCCCGGCTCCCGCATCGTTGAGGTCAGCCGCCTCGCCTATGCCACTCCGGATGTTGATTTTCTCTGTTTCGGCGAGTCCGATCAGCCAAGCCCCGAATCCGCACACCGCGCAGCGGTGGCCGCGCTGGCGAGCGGGCAGACGAAATACGCCGATGTGCGCGGCCTGCCCGAACTGCGGGAGGCGCTTGCCGCGTATCTGACCGGGCTGCACGCGCGCCCCGTGACGGAGACGCGGGTGCAGGTCACCGCGTCCGGAATGGCGGCGATGAACATCGCCCTCGCCGCGATCGTCCAGGCCGGCCAGCGCGTGGTTCTTCATGAGCCTGTTTGGCCGAACATCGCCAACGCCGCCCGGGTACGCGGGGCCCTGGTCGATCCGATCGACCTGCTTGCGCTGGAGGACGGCCGGTTCCGGCTGGACCTCGACCGCCTGGACGCGAAGCTGGAAGGTGCCCGGGTCTTCATCCTGAATTCGCCCAACAATCCCACCGGCTGGACCGCAACCCTGTCCGAGTTCGAGGCGATCCTGGCGATCTGCCGCCGCCGCGGCGTATGGCTGATCTCCGACGAGGTCTATTCCCGCCTGGTCTATGACGGCTCTGCGGCGGCGCCCTCCGTGCTGGATATCGCTGATCCGGACGATCGCGTGATCGTGGTCAACAGCTTCTCGAAGACCTGGATGATGACCGGCTGGCGGCTCGGGTGGATGGTGCTTCCGGAGGGGGCCCGCGACGTGGTGACGGAGATCGTCGAGACGACCCACTCAGGGGTCGCGCCGTTCATTCAACTGGCCGGCGTGGCGGCGGTCCACGATACCGCGGTTGTGGAGGCGTTTCGTGCCCATTGCGCCCGCGGCCGGCAAATGGCGGGCGATGGGCTGGCGGGGCTGAACGGCATCCACTACGCCGCCCCGGATGGCGCGTTCTACGCCTTCATCGGAGTGGAGGGGCTTCGCGACTCGCTTTCCCTGGCCAAGCGGCTGGTGACGGAACACCACGTCGCGGTGGCGCCGGGCATTGCATTCGGATCATCGGGCGAGGGGTACCTGCGCGTCTGCTATGCCCAGTCCCCCGATCGGCTGGCGCGGGCGATGTCACGTCTGCGAGACGGATTGCGCCAGAAAATTGCCGCAAAATAGGGCTTCGGGCATTCGTGCCCGGGCCGGCTGATCCTGGACATTTCCTCATTCCGCCGCGCTTCTCAGCGCTGCGCCGGCCGCCAGCGGGCAAAGCGGCAGGGCTGCCGCCAGCAGCGCGCATAGCAGCAGCAGATGCGGCCGTGCGCTCTGTCCGCCGGAGACGGCATCGACCGAGGCCACGCCGAAGATCAGCGCCGGTACCGCCAGCGGCAGCACCAGCAGCGGCAGCAGGACCCCGCCGCGCCGCGCGCCGAGCACGATCGCCGCGCCGGTCATCCCCAGCAGCGACAATAGCAGTGTTCCCGCCAGCAGCCCGGCCAGCAGCACGGGAAGCGCCTCTTCCGGAAGATGCAGCATCACCGCCAACGGGGCCGCGGCGAGCAGCAGCGGCAGGCCGGTCACCAGCCAATGGGCGGCCGCCTTCGCCAGGGCGATGCCAGGTGGCGGCAGGCCGCTGACGAGGAGCTGATCCAGCGATCCGTCCTCGAAATCGGCCCCGAACAGGCGATCCAGCGGCAGCAAGGCGGCCAACAGCGCGCAGACCCAGACGATCCCGGGTGCCATGCGGCCGAGCATTTCGGGTCCGGGGCCGATGGCGAGCGGGAACAGCGCGGCCGTCAGCACGAAGAACAGCAAGGCGGCCAGGCTGTCGCTGCCATGGCGCAACGACAATTGCAGGTCGCGCGACAGCACGGCAAGGAAGATCGTCATCCAACCGCATCCTGTTCGGCGGCAAGTTCAACGTCGTACGATCCGTCGAGGCGCAATTCGGCGGTGTCCGGCAATGGCAATGGCAGATGGGTAGCGGCGATCACCTGGCCGCCACGGGCACGATGGGCGGCCAGAACCGTGCCCAGCCGTTCGACCGAAGCCGTGTCCAGACCGAGAGTCGGCTCGTCCAGCAGCCATAACATTCCCCGGGACAGGCTGAGCCGCGCCAACGCGAGGCGCCGCTTCTGTCCGGCCGACAGCATCCGCGCCGGCAGGTCGGCCAGTTCGGCGAGCCCGTGCATGGCCAGCGCCGCGGCGGCATCGCCGCCGCCGACGCGGGCGGGAAGGGCGAGATTCTCGATGACCGTCAGCCCCGGCTTCACCGCGTCCTGGTGGCCGAGATAGGCGACCCGCGCGGCATGCGCGGCGCGATCGGCGAAGGCATCCTCGCCATTCCACGTCAAGGATCCTGCCGCCGGGCGCAGCAACCCGGCCAGCAGGCGCAGCAGCGTCGACTTGCCGGAGCCGTTCGGTCCCGCCAGCAGCAGGGCACCCCCGGCGGGAACGCCGAAGCTGAGGTCGCGGAAGATCAGCCGTTCCCCCCGGAATGCCGCCAGGCCACGCGCCTGCAAGCCATCCTGCCGTCCGCTCATGCCGTGCGCGCCAATGGACATCCCCCGTCTGTATGGTCTAATCCGGTGCCGCTCAAAAAACCCGTCATAACCCCTCACCCGCAGCGCCGTCCTGAACCATGCGGATGGCCGTCGCACAACATAGAGGCGCCTTCCAACAGAAGGCGAACGCGTACGATGACATCGATCGGACAGGACAGTCTGAAGACCCGCCGCAGCTTGAACGTCGAGGGGAAGAGTTATGAGTATTTCTCGATTTCCGAGGCGGAAAAGTCGATCGGCGACGTCTCCCGCCTGCCGGTCAGCCTGAAGATCCTGCTGGAGAACATCCTCCGCTTCGAGGACGGCAAATCCTACAGTGTCGCGGACGCGAAGGCAGTTGCCGGTTGGCTCGCGAAGGCCAGCTCCGCCGCCGAGGTGCCGTTCAAGCCCGCCCGCATCCTGATGCAGGATTTTACCGGCGTTCCCGGCGTCGTTGATCTTGCCGCCATGCGCGACGGCATTCTCCGCCTCGGCGGCAAGCCGCAAAAAGTGAACCCGCTGATCCCCGTCGACCTCGTGATCGACCATTCGGTGATGGTGGACACCTTCGGCACCGCCGACAGCCTGACCAAGAACGTGGACATCGAGTTCCACCGCAACGGCGAGCGCTACACCTTCCTGCGCTGGGGCCAGGAGGCGTTCGACAATTTCCGCGTCGTGCCGCCCGGCACCGGGATCTGCCACCAGGTCAATCTGGAATATCTCGGCCAGTGCGTATGGACCAGCGAGAACGGCGGCAAGACCTTTGCCTATCCGGACACGCTGTACGGCACCGACAGCCACACCACGATGGTGAACGGCCTCGGCATTCTCGGCTGGGGCGTCGGCGGCATCGAGGCGGAAGCGGCCATGCTCGGCCAGCCGATCGCCATGCTGATCCCGGACGTGATCGGCTTCCGCCTGACCGGCAAGCTGCCGGAGGGCGCGACCGCGACCGACCTCGTGCTGACCGTTACCCAGATGCTGCGCCGCAAGGGCGTGGTCGGCAAATTCGTCGAATTCTTCGGCGCCGGCCTGGACAACCTGCCGCTGGCCGATCGCGCCACCATCGGCAACATGGCGCCGGAATACGGTGCCACCTGCGGCTTCTTCCCGCTCGACAAGGTGGCGATGGAGTATCTGCACCTGTCCGGCCGCGACACCCACCGCATCGCGCTGGTGGAAGCCTATGCCAAGGCGCAGGGGCTGTGGCGCGACACCAACACGCCCGACCCGGTGTTCACCGACACGCTGGAACTCGACCTGTCGACGGTGCAGCCCAGTATCGCCGGCCCGAAGCGTCCCCAGGACCGGGTGCTGTTGAAGGACGCCTCCACCGCCTTCCGCGGCGAGCTGACCAAGGGCCTGGGCGTGCCGGCGGCGGAAGCGGATCTGTCGGTCAAGCCGGAGGGCAAGAACTACGCGATCACCCATGGCGATGTGGTGCTGGCGGCGATCACCTCCTGCACCAACACGTCCAATCCCTCGGTGCTGGTGGCTGCCGGACTGGTGGCCCGCAAGGCGCGCGCCAAGGGCCTGACCGTGAAGCCGTGGGTGAAGACCTCGCTGGCGCCCGGGTCTCAGGTGGTCACCGAGTATCTGGACCGCTCCAACCTGACGGCCGATCTCGACGCGCTCGGCTTCAACACCGTGGGCTATGGCTGCACCACCTGCATCGGCAATTCCGGCCCGCTGGATGACGCCATCGCCGACGCGATCGAGGACAACAAGCTGGTGGCGGTTTCGGTGCTGTCCGGCAACCGGAACTTCGAGGGGCGCGTGCATCCGAACGTGCGCGCCAACTACCTGGCCTCGCCGCCGCTGGTGGTGGCCTATGCGCTGCTCGGCACGATGAACCAGGACATCGCCACGGCCCCGCTCGGCACCGGCCGCGACGGCAATCCGGTCTATCTGCGCGATGTCTGGCCGACCAACAAGGAGATCGCCGACGTGATCGCCTCCAGCCTGGGGCGTGATCAGTTCCTGAAGCGCTACGGCGAGGTGTTCAAGGGCCCGGCGCAGTGGCAGGCGATCGCCATCGATGCGGGATCCGACACTTACAAGTGGAACGACAGCTCCACCTACGTGAAGAATCCGCCGTATTTCGAGGGCATCACGATGGAGCCGGCGCCGGTTGGCAACGTCGCCGGGGCGCGCATCCTGGCGGAGCTCGGCGACAGCATCACGACCGACCACATCAGCCCGGCCGGTTCGATCCGCAAATCCTCCCCCGCCGGCGAGTATCTCCTCCAGCGGCAGATCCTGGAGAAGGATTTCAACAGCTACGGCGCGCGGCGCGGCAACCACGAGATCATGATGCGCGGCACCTTCGCCAATATCCGCATCAAGAACGAAATGGCGCCGGGCACCGAGGGCGGCGTGACCAAGCACTACCCGTCGGGCGATGTGCTGCCGATCTTTGATGCGGCCTCGCGCTACAAGGCCGAGGGCGTGCCGCTAGTGATCTTCGGCGGCAAGGAATACGGCACCGGCTCGTCGCGTGACTGGGCGGCGAAGGGGACCATGCTGCTGGGCGTGAAGGCGGTGATCGTGGAAAGCTTCGAGCGCATCCACCGCTCCAACCTCGTGGGCATGGGCGTGCTGCCGTTGACCTTCAAGGACGGCATGGACCGCAAGAGCCTGAAGATCGTCGGCGACGAGGTGATCGACATCGAGGGGCTGGACCAGATCACCCCGCGCAAGGACCTGACCCTGGTCATCCATCGCGCCGACGGCACGGTGGATCGGGTGCCGGTGCTGTGCCGGATCGATACCCAGGACGAGGTGGCCTACTACCAGCACGGCGGCATTCTGCAATACGTGCTGCGCGGAATGGCGAAGGCGGCGTAGCAACCCCGCTCATCGTTTAAGCCAAGCACGGGGGCGCTGTCCGGGAGGACGGCGCCCCCGTTGTCGTTTCAGCGCGCGGCAACAATGCCGCGCGCAAGCTGCGCGCCGCATGCAACGGTTATGCGTATGGAGGTGAGGGCGGGTGGTTTGGCTGCGGAATGGTGGTGGAGCTGAGCGGGATCGAACCGCTGACCTCCTCATTGCGAACGAGGCGCTCTCCCAACTGAGCTACAGCCCCATTCCGCGGCGCGGAACCCGGAGGGTTCCACCAGTGAACCCGATGATCGGGTTCGCCAGGAGGGCGGCGAACCGCCTCCCCTGAGGGCGCGGACAATGCTCACGGGACCGGAGGAAGTCAAGCGAGCGTGCGCGCGATTCGCCCGGCAAAAATGCATGCCCCGGGCGCATCCCTGGCACATGGGTGCCAATGCCGTGCCACGACGCGCCGGTTGCGGCGGAAATCCGGTGAAGCTAGGTTCCGCCGACCCTTTGGAGACGTTCCGTTCCATGATGGCGCTTTTCTGGCTGATCGATCGCCTGCTCAGTCTCTATATCTGGGCCGTGATCCTGTCCGCGGTGTTCAGCATGCTCGCCTCGTTCGGCGTGCTGGATACCCGCAACCGCATCGTCTGGACGATCGGGGACTTCCTCTATCGCGTCACCGAGCCCGCGTTGCGGCCGATCCGCAATGTGCTGCCCAATTTCGGCAGCATCGATATCTCGCCGGTGATTCTGATCCTGTTGCTGCAAGCCGCGCGGATGCTGCTGGGCGAGTTGCAGATGACGCTGTTCCGGAGCCTCTATTGAACCAGTTCTGGCGTGTGGCCGCGGACGGTGTCCGTGTCGCGGTGAAGGTCCAGCCGAAATCCCGCCGCCCCGGCCTGCAGGGCACCGCGCCCGCGGCGGATGGCGCGCGCCTGCGCATCGGCGTTACCGAGGCGCCGGAAGACGGTCGCGCCAGCCAGGCCGCCTGTGCCGCCCTGGCCCGGGTGCTGGGAGTGCCGGCGTCTGCCGTGCATGTCCTGGCCGGCGCCACGTCACGCGAAAAGACCCTGCATGTCGCCGGCGACCCGGCGGGGCTCGTTGAACGCCTGGCATCGCTATGACGGCACGCATCATCGACGGCAAGGCGATCGCCGCCACCTTGCGCGCGCGGCTGGGCGAGCGCGTGGCCGGGCTGTCGTTCAAGCCCGGGCTGGCCGTGGTGCTGGTGGGCGACAACCCTGCCAGCGCCGTCTATGTCCGTAGCAAGGACCGCGCGGCCAATGCGGCCGGCATCGCGGCGCAGACCATCCGCCTGCCGGCGGACACCTCCGAAGCGGATCTGATCGCCTGCGTCACCCGGCTGAACCACGACCCGGACGTCGACGGCATCCTGGTGCAGATGCCGCTGCCGCCGCAGATACGTTCGCAGGCGGTGATCGCCGCGATCGATCCGGCCAAGGATGTCGACGGTTTCCATCCGCTGAACGTCGGCAGGCTCGCGGATGGCCACCCGTTCCTGGTGCCGTGCACGCCGCTCGGCGTCATGCGGCTGCTGGCGGAGGCCGGCGTCTCTCCGGCCGGCGCGCGGGCCCTGGTGCTGGGCCGTTCACCGATCGTCGGGAGGCCGATGGCGGCCTTGCTGCTGGCCGCCGACGCCACCGTGACCATCGCCCATTCGCGCACCCGCGACCTCGCCGTCGAATGCCGCCGGGCCGAGATCCTGATCGCCGCGGTCGGGCGGGCGCAGATGGTGCGCGGCGACTGGATCGGCACCGATGCGGTGATCATCGATGTCGGCATTAACCGCCAGGCGGACGGAAGCCTGGTGGGCGATGTCGCGTTCGACGAGTGTCTGCCCCATGCCGGGGCCATCACGCCGGTTCCCGGCGGTGTCGGCCCGATGACGATCGCCTGCCTGCTGGAGAACACCGTGACGGCCGCGCTGGCCCGCCGCAAGGCGGGATAGAGCAGGATGGGCGCGGACCGAAGCGCCCATCCTGTCTATCTCTTTGTTTTACCGGGCAACTTTATCCATTCAGATGATTCCATCTGAATGGATGTTGCTCTGACTCCGGCTCAGAAGTCGCTGACCCGGCCTTTATGCTGCCAATCGCCGTAGCGTGTCGGCTCCGGCCCTTCGGAGCCCCCCACCTCCGGCGGCAGCTTGGGGTCGAAGCGGCGCAGGCGGCGGGCCGCTTCGGTGTTGATCGCGCCCTCCGGTGCGCGGCCCTGCAGGATTTCCGCTACCTGCCGGGTGGTTTCCATCGCCTGATGCGCCACCGCGGGTGGGGTGGCGCCGCCAATATGCGGCGTGGCGATCACATCCGCCCGACCGGCGAGGGACGGCGAGGGCTTCTGGTCCGCGGCCCGGCCCACATCCATCGCCGCGCCCGCCAGATGACCGGCATCCAGCGCGGCGGCGAGGTCGGCCTCGTCCACCAGATCGCCGCGAGAGGCATTGATGAAGTAGCTGCCCCGCCGCATCGCGGCGAAAGCCGTGGCGTTCATCAAATTCTCGGTTTCCGGCGTTGCCGCTGCCAGGCAGACCACGAAATCCGATCGTGCCAGCAGGTCCGGCAGATCCGCCTGCACCGCGCCCGGCAGATCGACGCTGGCGTAGGGATCGTGGATCAACGGATGTGCCTCCATCGCCGTCAGCACGCTCGCCAGCCGGCGCCCGATGCTGCCGTAGCCGATGATCCCCACGGTACTGCCGGCGATCTGCCGCCCCATCGACCCCGCCGGCGGCCTGCCCGCGCGATAACCGCCGACGGCCCGCGAGACACCGCGGCCAAGATCGACCATGAAGCCCAGGATCAGCTCGCTGACCGCCGCGGTGAAGCCGGGGCTGGCCCGCGTCACCAGCACGCCCATATCGGACGCGGCCTTTACATCGACCGTGCGGATGTCCACCGCGCCGCGCACGAAGGCCACCAGTTCCGGGCTGGCGGCGAACAGCCCTGCCTCTCCCGGCGTTTGCCGGTCGGAGACGATGATCTGCGCGCCGGCAGCGGCCTGGATCAATGCCTGGCCCTGCAGCAGAACTGATGAAGGGTTGAGCCGCACATCCGCCAGTTCGCGCAGCGCGGCCAGCGCCGGCTCGGGATAATACACCTCCCGGTCAGCGTCGGTGTGGGTCAGGAAGACGATCGGTGCGGACATGCGGGGTCTTTCAGGGCGGGATCGGTCAAGGGAAGCGCGGGTTGTGGCGATGGACGCGGGCGGAATGGCTTGGCATAACATCACTCCGCAGTGAGGGTGGAAAAGGCCTTGGCGACCGTCTCGATCGATCGGCGCGCCCATGTGATCGTCCTGGGCAATGAGAAGGGTGGATCGGGCAAGTCCACCGCGGCCATGCACCTGATCGTCGGGCTTCTGCGCGACGGCTACAAGGTGGGCGCGATCGACCTCGATGCCCGCCAGGCCACCTTGTCCAACTATCTGGCGGCTCGGGCGGGCTTTTCCCGTGACAAGGGCATAGACCTGCCGCTGCCCCGCTTCGCCGCCGTTCATCGCAGCAGCATCGACAGCCGCGCCGAAGCCGATGCCGAGGAGACCGCGCGTTTCGAGGCCGCGATGGCCGGGCTCGCCGATCTCGACATCGTGGTGATCGATTGTCCCGGTTCGGATACCTTCCTCAGCCGTCTCGGCCATTCCCATGCCGACACGCTGGTGACCCCGATCAATGACAGCTTCGTCGATTTCGCCATGCTGGCGAAGGTCGATCCCGACAACCACGCCGTCGTGCACCCGACCGTCTACAGCGAGATGGTGTGGGAAGCCCGCAAGCGCCGGATGACGCGCGACCGCGGAAGGATCGACTGGATCGTCATGCGCAACCGCCTCGGTGCCACCGAGGCCCGCAACAAGCGCGACGTGGGCGCGACGTTGGATGCGCTGGCCAAGCGCATCGGCTTTCGCACCGTGAAGGGCTTCGGCGAGCGCGTGATCTTTCGCGAGCTCTATCTGCAGGGACTGACCCTGATGGATGTGAAGGAGGCGGGGCTGGGCATCCAGATGGGCATGAGCCATGTCGCTGCCCGTTCGGAAGTGCGAGCGCTAATCGCGACGATCCGCAAGCCCCCACCACCAGTTGAGCTGCGCCCGCCGGCGGCATGAGAGCCTGCGGGCTTCCGCAGTTGCAGCAAGTGCGCCCGGGCGGTATATCGCGCCCTTGCAGGCCATCACCGGCCGCCGACGTAGCTCAGTGGTAGAGCAACTGATTCGTAATCAGTAGGTCGTCAGTTCAATCCTGACCGTCGGCACCATTATTTTTCAACGAGTTATCGGCCATTTTCGAAGGCCGTTGCGCAGGCCAAAATCACGCGGGGCATCACTGGGGCATCACGATCGCCTCGTCAGCCTGAGACACGCAGGGCTGATCTGATCTGATTTTCGCCCGAAGGCTGCTCGATGCCCCGTTCCCAGCGTCCCCCGCCAGTGTAGCCGATCGGGCACACGCAGCCCTCGCGCGCGAGTCGGGTCATGGGCGGGGAGGGGGACACACTTCCCCATTGGCCCGATTGACCCGCTGGGCTGGCGCGCTGGCGAGCAAATGCCCCTGTTTTGTCTCTCGATTTGCTGGCCCTATGGCGCGGATATCACTGGATTTTGGGGGGTGACTTTCCGGGGTTTTTCCCGATTGCTGGCGGTAGGGCCTGCCGCCTGGCCGGTACTGATCCTGCTGGCGATCGGCTGCTGCTGCTGCTGGTGCCGGACATGCGAAAGCCGCCCCGTGGTGTGGGGGCGGCTCCTTCGTCAATGCCGGATCAATGAATTTGCCCGCTGGCGGCGGCTGGCTCTCGGGGAGGGGGATACTAGCGGCGGTGCCGATGCTGCCCTGTACGCCGAAATATGGGGCTACCGCCTGAAGTGCGTGCGGCGGAGCGTGATCGCCATGCCAGCTTGGCCCAACCGTTCGCTCCAGCGTCTGTGCGTCAGGTCCCGGCTGGCGGTTGGTCTGCGAGATCGGCCTTAAGCAGTTCTGGCAATTGTGCGATCGCCAGGGCAATCCGCCGAGCCTCGTCCCGTGTCATGGCGCGGTATTCGATCTTCGCAAGGTCATCGCGGCCGTAGACGTACGCCACGTGTCGCCCGTCCGCGGTCTCGACCGCATACCCGCCGGGGGGCTCCACCGCGCGCCAGGGTGCGGGAAAGCGGCGCGGTGTGGGCTTTTGGGGCAGATCCGGCATGTGGCGAACATAGCAAGAACAGGCAGCGAGGCGAGTCCCGTTGCTGGCCGCCCGGGCAGTGGCTTATCACCCCAGATGGGGAACGAACTAACGATTACTGTGGGCGCGGCGTATTCACCACTTCAACGTGACCGTCGGTATGCGTGACCGTTGTCGTTCCGTTGCCATTAGGAGAGGCGGTGGAGACCCCGCCCGGCGAGACAAGCGTCTGGGTCCGCCCGTTGCCGCCGGTGCTCGCGGCTGGGCCGCTGCGCAGCTGAATGGGCGGTGCGCCCGGAGCTGCTTGAGATGGTGTCGGCCCTCCCACCCTTCCGGTTCAGATTCACGGATTGAGCGAAGGCCGTGCCGCCTGATCCGAGCAAGCCAGTCACGGAGCAGAGCAACACCACGAGAATGAACCTGGTCATAGCTTGTGTCCTGTTCGCGGGATCGCCCTCGACACATGGGCACTCCACCGCCCGGCATGAAGCATCCCCGGCTGCGCTTGTTTCTCAGCCGCTGCCACTGATGACGCCGCTGTGGGCGCCGAACCGATAATTGAGGCCCGCAACCGAAGCGCGGACGCGCGTTCTGCCGTCATGGTCGCTCGACTGCGTATTCCGACGGATCCCAGCCTGGCATTCCGACGCAAACCAGCCGGTCATTCCGACGGAAGCCAGCCACCGATTCCGAGGCATTCCAGCCACCCCTGAGTAGGGGGTTGGCGGCGCAGTTCGCGAGCAATCGTCCACCGACGGCACGCTCTCTCTCCAGTGATCCCGGGGAGTGCCATGCCAGGTCAGAGATTGCCCATGCGTCAGGTTCGAGAAGTCCTCCGCCTCAAACATGTCTGCGGCCATAGCGGCCATCAGATCGCCGCCATGGTCGGCGTCAGCCGCTACACGGTCGCCGAATATCTGCGTCGCGCCGGGGTGCTGGGCATCACGTGGCCGGTTCCGGCGGAGCTGGATGACGCGGCGCTGGAGCGCAAGCTGTTCACGCCGCCCTTTGCCAAGGGAGAGCCAGCCCGGCCGCAGCCTGACTGGCCTCGGCTGCATGCCGAGCTGCGGCGGCCCAGTGTGACCCTGCTCCTGATGTGGGAGGAGTATCGGGCCGGGCAACCGGATGGATATGGATACAGCCGCTTCTGCGACCTGTATGCCGCCTGGCGCGGCCGGTTGTCGCCGACGATGCGCCAGACCCATCCGGCGGGCGAGAGGATGTTCGTCGACTATGCCGGGCAGACCGTTGAGGTCATCGATGGTGCCACCGGCGAGGTACGGCGGGCGCAGATCTTCGTGGCGGCGCTCGGCGCCTCCAACTTCACTTATGCCGAGGCACGCTGGACGCAGGCGCTGCCGGACTGGATCGGCTGCCATGTCGGCGCGTTCAGCAGCTTCGGTGGTGTCGCGCGGCAGATCGTCTGCGACAATCTCAAGGCCGGTGTCACCGCCGCATGCCGCTACGAGCCGGGGATCAGCCGAACCTACCAGGACATGGCCAGCCATTACGGCACAGCCGTGCTGCCGGCCCGGGTGCGGCGGCCCCGCGACAAGGCAAAAGTCGAGGTCGCGGTCCAGGTGGTGCAGCGTTGGGTGCTGGCGCGGCTGCGCCATCGCCGGTTCTTCTCGCTGGCCGAACTCAATGGCGCCATCCGCGAGCTGATCGCCGACCTCAACGATCGGCCCATGCGCCATCTCGGCAGCAGCCGCCGCGCGCTGTTCGAGGCGCTGGAGAGGCCCGCCCTGCTGCCCCTGCCAACCGAACCCTACACCTACGCCGAATGGCGACGCTGCCGGGCGGGGCTCGACTACCACGTCGAGGTGCATGGCCATTTTTACTCCGTGCCCTACCGCTTGATGCGGGAGGTCATCGAGGCCCGCATCACCGACCAGACCGTCGAGTTGTTCCACGAGAGCACCCGTGTCGCCTGCCACGTCCGCAATCCGCGGCAACACAGGCACACCACGATCCCCGATCACATGCCGAGCGCGCACCGCCGTCACGCCGAGTGGACCCCAACCCGGCTGTTGCGCGAGGCCGCGGCGATCGGTCCGTCCACCATCGCGCTGGTGCAGCGCATTCTCGCCACCAAACCGCATCCGGAACAGGGCTTCCGCGCCTGTCTTGGCATCTTGCGCCTGGTGCGCAGCTACGGACCCGAGCGGCTGGAAGCGGCCTGCCAGCGCGGCATGGACATCGGCGCCCGCACCTACGGCTCGGTGCAATCCATCCTGCGCAACGGCCTCGATCGGGCCTACCGCCCCGAACCCGTGTCGGACGAGCTGCCCGTTCAGCACGAGAACATCCGCGGCAGCGGCTACTACCATTGAGGAGAACGCCATGCTGACCCACCCCACCACGGACCGTCTCCGAGAACTTGGCCTCATCGGCATGGCCAGGGCGCTCGAGGAGCAACGACGGCACGCTGACGCCGCTGAGCTTGGCTTCGAGGATCGACTGGCCATGCTGGTGGAGCGCGAGGCTCTGGAGCGCGATAGCAAGCGCCTGGCCGCCCGGCTGCGGTTCGCCGGGCTACGCCAGCAGGCGACACCGGAGGACGTCGACCATCGCGCCGCCCGCGGCCTGGATCGCGCGATGTTTCAACGCCTCACCGGCGGTGAATGGATCGAGCGCCAGCAGGATTTGCTGGTCACCGGCCCAACCGGGACCGGCAAGACGTGGTTATCCTGCGCGCTCGGGCACCGCGCCTGCCGCGACAACCGTTCCGTGCTGTATCAACGCGTGCCTCGGCTGCTGGAGGCGCTCGGCCTGGCCCGCGGCGATGGGCGTTACGCCCGCATGCTCAAGAACCTCGCACGGGTTCAGTTGCTGATCCTGGATGACTGGGCCATCACGCCGCTCAACGCCGAGCAGCGCCGCGATCTGATGGAGATCGTCGACGACCGGCACGACAGAGCATCCACCATTGTCACCAGCCAGGTGCCCGTCGAGCATTGGCACGAACACATCGGCAATCCGACCATCGCCGACGCCGTGCTGGACAGGCTGGTCCATGGCGCACACCGCCTCGAATTGAAGGGAGAGAGCATGCGAAAACTACGCGCTGCAAAGGCCACACTTGACGAGACCGCCGAGGATTAGGCCAACTTCGTCCCGCTCGTGAACGACACCGTCACCCGGCTGGGATCATCGGAATCCCCGGCTGGCTTCGCTCGGAACAGGTGGCTGGTTTCGATCGGAATCGATGGCTGCAATCGTCGGAATGCGCAGCTCGACCCCGCACCCCCGCGGCACCACCCGAGGAACCGGCCCACAGGCCCGTTACGGGCGCCGCGTTCTGGGCGCTCATGGCGCGCTGGCGCGTCCCCGACGCCCAAGCCCTGGAACTGATCGGCCAGCCGCCGAGCCCGTCAGGAAAGCGCCCTCGGTTCGCGCTGACGGCCGAGCAGGCGGATCGGCTGGAGCTGCTGCGCGACATCGACCGCCACGCCACGGATATCCACCAGGACGCGGGCGCCTGGCTCCGCCGGCCCAACCGGAGCACGGTGTTCGCTGGCCGGTCACCGATCGCGTACATGGCCGGAGAGGGAAGGGGCGGGATCGAGGATGTGCTGCGCCATCTACACATGCTGGCGTTCGGCGGGTCGCTGGTGGAGAAGCGGCGCCGGCGATAGCCTCGGGCATGTGCGGCCGCTACGCCAGTTTCCTGCCCGCTGAAGCCGCCGCCCGGCTATTCGGGGCGGTGAACCCGCTGCCCAACCTGGCGCCGTCCTGGAACGTCGCCCCGACGCAGCAGGCCATGGTCGCGCGCCGCCACCCTGAGACCGGCGAGCGGCACCTCGACCTACTGAGCTGGGGCCTGGTCCCATCCTTCATCAAGGACATCAAACAGGCCCGCGGCCGATCAACGCCCGGGCCGAAACGGTCGCGACCTCCGGCATGTTCCGCAGTGCATTCGCCAAGCGCCGATGCCTGGTGCCGGCGACGTCGTTCTGCGAATATACGGACAGCCAGCCAAGTGTGCCGCACTGGTTCGCACTCGGCGCCGATCGAGCGCCTTTCGCCTTCGCCGGGATCTGGCGGCCATGGACCGGGAGACGCAACGGCGAGACCGGCGAGCACCTGCTGTTCTCGTTCCTACCCACCGAGGCCAATGACATCGTGCGCCCGGTCCATCGCAAGGTGATGCCTGTGTTCCTGGCCGGCGAGGAATGGGACAATTGGCTTGAGGCCGACACGGCTCAGGCGCTCGCGCTTCAACGACCATTGTCGGCCGATCGTCTTATGGTGGTTGTGACGGGCCAGCAGCAAGATGCGGCGGCGTAACTGCCGGACCGGGTATGTCCTCGCACGCGGCCATGCCCTGCAGACGCTTCAGCGAAAGAGGTTGATGCCGTCCACTCTACAAGACAGTCCGACCCATTGCGATCCGAAGCGGCCCTTCGTGCCCGCAGTCCGAACCGCCGAAATTGGCCGAGAGCGGTCCGGCCGCTTCCCGATGAAGGGCAAGGAAAAGCGGTCGTTCCCTCCTGCTCCTCCTACCTTTCGCCCCGCGGGAGATCGTCAATCAGAAGGGAGCTTTCCGTCCAGAAGGGGCTTCCCCTCGATGTCGTCACCGGACGATCGATCGGACGGGCGTTGGCTCCACTGCGATGCACAAGCCGCGGCGGGCTTGCGAACACATCTGCGTTCGCTATGGCATTACCGACTATCGGTACGGAGCCATCGACCGCCTGAAGTTCATCGAAATGCCATAGCCAAGAGAGGACGTGAAGGTCGTGAGCGACATCATCGCCTCGTCGTAGTCGAGGCGCGGGCCGATCACGATTTCCGCGATGGGCATGACTGTCGGCTCCGCGGAGGAGGTAAGTTCGAGTTCGACATAGGGAACGATGCGATCTTGAGATACTCGGTGCCTCACAGTGTCTCGGCTGTTAGCGTAGAGCCTCCATTCGTGCTCCTCGGCGAAAGCCGGATCCTTGATCTCGTCGACGAGATCGAACAGGCATTCGCCGAATCGCATCGAAAGCCAATTGCGCGCGGACTGTCGATCCCATCCGGTCTGATCGAGTATCGAGAGATGCGGCTCAATGATCGGCTTGAACCGGGAGAACAGGTCGTCGACGAGCGAATCCTCGTTCTTACCTCCGTAGGTGATTTGCCGCAGGCTCATCCTGGGCTCCGGACCAATGAGATCGCGAAAGGCGCGCGGGTCGAAGCCGATCGCGTAGCCCCTCCCGTTGTTACCGTAGGCCCGCCACTGGCTCAGCAGGTCGCCGTTGGCCGAGAAGCAGCAGGCGAAGCGGTCCATGCCGATCGTCTGCGCCTGTTTCGTGTCCGCGCTAATGAGGTAGAAGTCCACAATGTCGGATAAGGCTACGCCAGCTTCCGTATCGCGATGCCGATCAGCGTGATCCTTCATATTGCGGATTAGGGCCAGCAGTTCCATCGTGTCGTTGAGGTACTTGGTGCTGGTTGCCCAGACCTTTCTCGTGCTCAGGATGTTCAACAGGGCCGGGGCATCGCAGTAGTGGTAAATGAGGCGTCTTGGTGAGTGGCGTGCTGTTCGCTCGGCCATCCACCTGTCCACGCATTCCGTGCTGCCGCGGAGGAAGTCCTCTGGCGGCGTGGCGGCGAAGGTCTGGTCGCGTTGCAGGATTTTGTTAATTCGCTCACTCGCGAGTAGCTTAGTCCGATCATCGAAGTTCAAGTTATTTTCCCTGCTCGTTGATTTACACCGCGCTTGCTGCATAGATCGTTTAACTAGCCTGTCGAAAGGCCGTCTGCGACAGGCTTGACCAACTTTAGCGATCTATCCCATCTATCACCGGCTTGGAGCGCTTCAACGACCACTCAAGCGTGGGTAGCGTCCGCTTTTAGAAGGTGGAAGGCTAGTTCGAAAGTCCGAGATGGGCGCAGCTCAACCGCCCCACTCCGGCACCTGCTGGTCATGGCGCAGCCGCAAGCGTTGCAGACTGACGGCTGCGAAAACCGCATCCGGTGGCGCCGGTGCGGTAGCATCACCGGAGAGGCCCGGCAGGCTCGCCCGTGCTTCCTCGGCAAAGCGCCGCGGCAGCATCTCGCCCTTCAAGTAAGCTGCCTCCCACCATCCCACGATCGGTGCCCGTGCGGCCTGCAGCAACGTCTCGGCCGGCAGCCGGTCGCGTTTGGCGTGCTGGTTCACCGTTCGATGTGTCGGCAGAAGGTTCCACAGATCCGCGCATGGCCACGCCGACCACGGCAGGCAATGGTCTATGTCGAGAGTTGTAGGCTCGAGGCGTTTGCCACTCCAGACGCAGTGGAGGACGTCGCCACGCTCAAGCAGGCGCAGCGCCAAAGTACGCGGCAGGGCGACATCGCGGCTCGGCTCCGCCCAGGTCATGGCCGTAGCGAGCACGCCAAGGTCGAGTGTCCGGCCCTGTCCAGCGGCGTAGCCACGCATCAGCCGCAGCCACTCGGTGATCAATGCTGGCTCGACCCAGCAGGCGAAACGCCCGAGCGCCCGCCACAGGTGCCGCGGCACTCGCAACTCGCCCCAGCCCCACAGTGTCGCCGCATCAAGATCGAGGGCTTCGGCCCAGGCGCTGTGACGCGGCGGCGTACACGGCGTGCTCGGCAGCACCGGTCCGCCCTTCGGGTAAGTCATGTATCGCACCGGCATGGTGGTGATCGTGCGGACAGCCTCACCGAGTGCCACATAAAGGGCTCGCGCCCGCGGACCGGTGAATCGTTCACCCACCCGGAGGTCGAGGGGCGACAGGTCCTCGCCCAACAGGGCTCGGAATCCTGGCCCGGCGAAGCCCAATTTCTCCCCGCCGATACGGTTCTGCGGCGACTGCGGCAGGTTGGCGCGGGCGAGCGGCAGGTACAGGCGGAGCCAGGTCAGCGCCACAAGCCCGAGCGGCACGGCCACATGCGTTTCGTCCTCGTCGCGCGCCAGTCCTGCTGCGCTATCCGCGATCCGGCACAGGGCGCGCAGCAGACCCAGCTTGTAGGTCGAGCTTTTCGCGTCGTTCAGTATCACGTGCCGTAGCAGCGGCAAGGCGCCGGTGCCGTCGTCGGGCAGGTGGAACGCCACGCGGGTCCAAGTGACGCCAGGGCGGCCTTGGACGTCTGACGCATCTCCGGTGCGCACCAGCGCCAGCCCGTGGTCGCGGGCCAGTTCCTCCAGCTCGGCCAGGCTCACTTGATGCATGCCGCGCTCGGGCTCGGTCGGGCCGTGCCGCAGCGTCAGGACCAGCAGCCCGCCAGGCTTGAGCAGGGTGACAAGCTTACGCAGCGCCCGAGGCCGATTGGCGGGCGCGAGATGCATCCACACGGCACTCAGCAGGATCAGGTCGAAGGCGAGGCCGAGACACAGCGTCGCCGCGAGGTCAGGCAGGCGGTCGTTGAGCCAGCGGATCCGCGGCCCGGGATGCAGCCGGGCTGCCTCGGCGCGCATCGCCGCCGCTGGTTCGACGGCGACCACGTCGTGGCCGAGGTCGGCGAACCAGGCCGCATCACGGCCGGAGCCTGCCCCGATGTCGAGCACCAGGGCCGGGATGGAGGGCAGCAAGCCGTCGAGCCAGCGGTAAAGGCGCTCTGGCGGCAGGGCCTCGTAGCCGCCGAACACCTGCCCGGCGTGACGCTCATACCAAACAATTGCATCGGCCAGCGGCATGGGGCGAGGTTACCTGCTGCTAACGCTGGCGACTACTGGCCGAAAGCAGAACGGCAGCTTTGGATGGGCTCAACGACAGAGCGGACATTGCAGCGGATGTAAGTGCAAAAAATTCCCGCAGTGTGCATCCTTGCCGCTGACTTATGAGGGTGGCGGCACGGGTTTGTACCAATCAACTCCTGCTCTATCTAGGCGCAAGTGGGTTTCTTCTCATGTGCCTTCGCCGCGGGTCGCGCCAGATGAGACTGACGGTATTCGGCCTAATCAAGACATCGGGTTGGCGTGTCGCGTGACGGTCGATTAACCTCATAACTTCCCTAAGCCTTCCAATAACTTGTCTATTTCGCTGTCGCTCATCGGCTCCGGCGGCGGGGGCTGATCGAATGGATTGAAGCCTGACGGTAGTGAGGGAGGCCTAGCGGTCTGGGACTTGCCGACCTTATCCTCGTCATCAAGATTGTCCTCGTCTTCATCGTCATTGTCATAATCGAGGCCGTAATCTTCAATCGCATAATCAGGATAATCGCCTTCGAAATCTGTTTCGACAAAGACTTTGGGGTCTGCACTCCAATTGATGATCGAGGCCTTGTGCTTATGCAAACTGCGCAAAATCTCTAAGGTCTCGCTTGATGCCCAGGCGGTATCGGCCTGCCTTAAGTAAGAAAGCTCAAGTGCCAGCGGCCAGAACCGTCCAGCAAAGGGCTCTCCATCAACAGCCTTCCGAAGCCTGTCGTAAATCTTCGGGTCACTCGCCAGCTTGTGCTGTTTGAAATGTGCTAAAAAAGCCAGAACCAGCCCATTACAGGAATCGATTATAGGGTCTGAAATAGCCTTAGCGATATTCTTGTTCAGTTCTTTAGCGAGATAGAGGCCCCAACAGACCTCAGCATCTCGGCCCAACGGTGTATTCAGTCTAATCGTATTTTTCGCGATATCCCACCAAAGCTCGATGTCAACCTGGGATCGAGCTACCCTTAAGCGCCAGGCGACAACACGCGCGGCGTAATCGAAGGAGTGAGGAAACTGAATGGAGCATTGGGCGATGAAGTGCTGTAGTAAGCTCCAATTTGGCGCCCACAATGCTTTGCGGTCGATAACGCGTATAATATGCCGGATAATACCGTCGTCGTTGTTGGCCGCAGCGAAGTCTACGACTTTCGCCAGAACAGCGAGCACGTCAGAATCTGAAGTGCCGTTGCCAAGTGTCTTTACAATCTCTTTCTCGAACTCTTTCGGCCATGTGTCGCCAAGGACGGTGCGGGTCAGGACAATCTTGGTCTTGGATTCGTTGATGTCGAGTTGGTACTGGCGCAGCGTAAGCCTAAGAAGCGCCAAATGGCGCTCGCACTCTTCAATTGTATGGCCCCCTACCCAATAGTCATCAACATGCCGACGATAGACGACATCGGTTGGCTTTGACCTCTGAATGAACTCCTTATCCACCGCCGAAAGCACTATCTCGCCAGCGATATCGGAGCTGTCGGGCCCAACGGGAATTCCCTGGGTCTGGCGCGACTGGGCTTGGCGGATCAGGAAATCGAGCCTGTTCCCGAAGACTTCTTGTCGACTTCCAATCGTTGTCAGCCTTCGCAGCGTCCTTGCCGTTAATGGCCCATGGAAGAGTGTGCGTGTAGACCGACTTGTAAAAGCGGGAAACGTCAGCCACCAAAACGTATTTGAAGCGCGAGAAGGCTTTTAAACGTTCTTTAGGCAAATGCGAGTGAGGTGTAATGCGAACATGCCGCACCTCGTCCTCTTCAAAGTGGGGCTTGGAAAGAGATCCTGGCGCCTTATCAAAAATATTTTGAATGTCGGCCCAATGAGTCTCATAAAAAATGCCCTGCTCTTTAATGTAAATGGGGTGAGGAGTGTGAAATATTCGACGCTGTCCGCCTCTTTTGCTGGCATTATATTGAGCACCTTCACCTAAAGCCTTCGAAGACACTTGGTATGTGGTCGATCTAGGCAAGAGGGCTGCCCATAGCGCGTCCGCGGTAAAGACTGGCGGGAGGTTTTCGGGGAACAGCCCTTTTTCCACGAGTAATTTGGCTTTGACCTCGACCACACGCAATCTCCAGTATAACCGTCATCAGCATACACAACTGATTGTTTGTTGTGAATAGACGTGAAAAAGGGGGGCCATTAGCGGGGTGATCGGCATCCAATCTGCTTAATGGACGCCGATTGACAATTTCGGGCTTCAAGCAAGGAAAAGGTCCATAGACCGAGTGGAGATACTGAGTGCATCGAGCACACAGCAGGCCATCCTCTAAATCCCGTCACGCCTGAGGCTTGGCCGCTGTAAGTCCGCTTTGAGATTTTGCCGGATCGGCCTGTCCAGACCAGCTTTGGCGCAAAGCGGAATAGGCGGCATTGGCGAAATGCCTCACGGTGGCTGTTCTCGCGGACAGGGTTTCCCTACGCGTCCGACGCGTTGCACTCGAATACGAGGGGACGGACCCTTTCTCTTAGAGATCCCCTTCCTTACGGTTTAGGTCCCGTTCAAGCTGTTCGATCCGCTGGCGCGTAATCGCCTCAATTTCCGAGGAATAGAGCGTTGGCGCGATGCTGCCGTGCCCAGGCTTATTCATGCCGGAGCGGAATTCTGCGTGAAGGCGGCGATACTCCTTCCAAGCCGCTTGACCTGCCCACAGCGTCTCGTCGGCCTCTTGCGGGTCCAACCGGGCAAGCACTGCGGCGAGCTCATCTTCTGCTGCTTTGGCCTTCTTTGCTGCCTCAATGTTCATATCAGCCTGGGTCAGCGGGTAATCGCCGTGGAGCAGCGTGCTGAAGGCTTGCTCTGCAGCGCCCAAAAATGCGGATGTTGCATTGATGTAATCAGCTATTGAAGCCGTTGCGAAACGGCGATCATCTGGGAGCTCGTGAACTATGATATGTCGATCTTCGAAAAGCCGTGCCAGCTGCGCCCGTGTCCAGCTTGGGTCGGGCATCATGGGGCTTGCGGTTTCTCCCCCCATCGCCCAACGATCCACGACCCCATCGAGATGCCCGAATAGCGGCTCGTCCAGCAGCTGAGAGAAAACGCGCTCGATGTCGCCGACCCCATTAACTGGGATGTCGTGCGCCACCAGTTCCCCGAATGTGAGCTGCTTGCCCACAAGCGCCTGCGCCAACGCGAAATCGATCTTGAGCGAGCCTTTGACGATGTCAGCAGCGCGGCTTGTATAGGGTTCGCCGAAATTGATAATCTCCGTCACCCAGTCGCGCGTAAAAACTTCGAGAATGGTCACCAGCCTGATAGGGATAAACAGAGGCGGGGTCTGGAGTGGTCCTCTACCACCTCGCCACTCGCTCTCGAGAACCTCAATCTCGCTCTTACCGCGCGACCAGCCGCTGCCTTCGCGCCGCGCACGTACGGCAGAAATTTCATTAAGCTTGTCACGAGCCAACCTTCAAATCCTCGAGATTCTGCGTCTGCCCGGGATACCTACGCGCCATTGAAACGCAACTCCAGCGCGACCAGAGATGTCTTTGGATTAGATGTAGGTACGAGCCTAACTGGTTGATAGGTGAGCGAAGGTCCGCTTTCGGGAGCAGGAGCTGCGAGCCCGCGCGGGGATATTGGGCGCAAAGCAGACTACGGCCCAACGGGTTGTTGAGGTCAGCTCCCGCTACATCGACGGTAGCCGGGTCGCCGCTGGGCCGCGGCTCATCTGCGCATGAAATGCTGGGGGCATCAGGTGTCGGCATACAGCCACCTTACGAGGCAGCGGCTATGGCAGCAGCGGGGTCATCCTCGTGAGCCACGTGGCCGAGCATCTGTGCAGGGAAATCGGTATGTCTGGCGAGGTAGAGCCCCCGGTCGTTTTCCCGGATCGTCCACTTGGCGCCGGTGTGGATTGATCTGGTGCTGTAGAGCATGCCGGAGTGGTCGTGCACCTCGATCGGCCTGTCAGGGAGGATCAACGCAGCCAGGCCGGTGCCGGCGGTGGACGTGTTGAAGCCCTGCTGCTGGAGAAAGCCGGTTTCCATCGCCACCTTGTCGAGGTCCATGCCAGCGGCGATGCCGATCGGCACGGAGTAGTTCAGGATGCTTTCCTCGCCCTTCATGGTCTGGCGGGTGAGCCGGGCGATCGAGCGCAGCGTGTTCAACCGGGCCTCGAGCGCGGCAGGCTCATAGCTACCGGTCATGTGCGCGTACTCGATGCCCGCGGATACCATGTTGCTGAGGCCGGTCATTTCCGCGACCTCAGCCGCCTGCAGCAGCGGGCGCGCGACCTGGGACAGCTTGGCCAGCCCTTCCCCGCCGGTGAAGTCCAACTCGCGGGCGATGCCCATGACGCCTTCCGGCGACCGGCGCTCGCCGCAGATCGTGCCCGCTGGCGACGTCGCCGCGACGCCGCGCAACTGCTGCATCGCCGCCGCCGCCTCGTCCTGCCCGGCTGGCGGCAATGGCGAGGCCCTCCGCCGCTTCGCCCGCTCGCGCAGACGGCGCCGCCACCCCATCGGCTGCGGCTGCCTGGCCGGCAGCCTCGGCCCCATCCGTCATCCCGGCAGTCATTGTCGCGCCCGTCTCCGAAGCCACCCGGTTCAGCCCGGCCAGGCTCTCGGTTATGGCGCTGATGCCAGCGATTGACCGTTCCGCGTCGAAACCTCGGCCCAGCGCGGCCAGGCCCTCCGCCGCGTTCCGGGTGGCGGTCGCCACGGCCTCGGCGCCTTCAGCAATCCGGGCCAGGGTGGCGGTCGCGTCGTCTTCGACCTCGAATAACGCCGCGATTTCGAAACTAAATGCCATGTCGCCCCCCTGTCAGGCCAAGATCGGCAGGCCGGCGTCCTGCAATGCCGCGACCAGGTCGCCGCGAACGCGGTAAACCCGGCCCCGCTCGAATGTGAACACCCTGCCATCGAAACAAAAAACGAAATCGGCCAGCGACTGGAAGCTGATGATGCCGGCGAGCGGAGAGGGATTTTTGGTCATTTCGGGGGCTCCATGGTGCCCCCCCGCCGGTCACGCCGGCGAGGGGTGTTGCTCGTGAACGTCTCGATGGTCGCCGCCGTGCGGCTGTCAGCGGCCAGCCAGGCGGTCAGTTCGGCCAGACCGGGATCAGGCGGCAAGGACAGCGCCGGTTCGGGCGGGCCGAGCAGTTCGGCCAGCGCGATCCATGCCGGCGGGCGTGCCGGCGTCACCGGCCCTGCTTGCGCAAGCCGCGCATCATGGCGTCCCAAGCCGCGTCGCGCTCGCGCCTGGACAGCGCCCCGGCGCCGCCGGCGGCATGGACGCGGGCCGCAACCGCCTCGACCTCTGCCCGGCCCTGCGCGGCCTGCCGCTCGCGGGCCTCGGCCATCGCGGACCCTGCTGCGACTGCTGCCGCCTGCCGTTCCTCGGTGCGCTGCTGGCGCCCGGCATCGCGGAACTGGCCGTCTCGGTCACGTTGGTTCGGCATTAGATCGTCTCCATGGAGGTGAGGACTGCCAGGATTTGCTGGCGATGGGCGGTGATCTGCTGGCGGGCGGTGCCGTCGAGTGCGCCGGCGGGACTGACCGTGATCGTGCCGTTGTCGCCGGGGGTCAGGCGGATACCGCGGCCGGCCAGGGTCATGACGAGGCCCAGCGGATTGAAGCCGGCCGCCATGCCGGTCGTGTTCGACGGGACCTGCGTCGGCGCCACCTGGCCGTACGGCGAGTGAGCCGCGCGGCTGTTGGCGTTGGCCGCGAGCGTCTTCGCTTCCGCGCTGGAAGGATCGCCGGCGGCCGTGAAGAAATTCCTGGCCTCGGTCGCCAGCCTCAGCGCCTCGGCGGCATTGGGCGCGCGCCCGACTGCCCGCTCGTGCATCATGAGCGCCTGATCCAACTCGCGCCACGGCGCGTCCGGCCGCCGGCGGAGGGCTCCGTAGAGACGCTTCGTCTCGGTCCACACGTCGGCCGCCTGGCGAGCGACCAACGAGGGGTGAATGTTCGTTTCGTTCACATCAATCTCCGTATGCGGCGTGGGAATGCACCGGGCCGGCCGCGTCGGCCTCGGCGAAGATGGAATGAGGAGCAGGAGCGGCGCGGCGCACGGCGTGGAGCGCCTCTCGCTCAACGGCATCGGCGAAATATCCGATCGAGCGCAGGTTCGCGGGACACCCGCTCTTGGCGATCCTGAAGTCCAGGCCGTTCTCAATCGCGTCGGTGAGGTGCAGCCCGCCCCTGATCCATTCGACCGCCGCGCGCCAGTCCAGCCGCCGTGGTTCGATCGCGAGGTAGCTGGCGATCGCCCGGAGGTGCCGGTCTAGGTTGGCCGGCGGGTTGGTCGTCGCTCGGCATGCTGCCGCGATGCCCCACGCATCCGGATCGGCGGGCGGGCGGAATTCTCTTTCTTGCTGGCGGTAGGAAGGCGCATGGGCGAAGGGATCGTCGTCGATCTCTTCAACAGCATCTTCTGGGGCAAATCTTTCTGCGCCCGTTTCGTCAGAAACGGCGCCAAGATTAGATGGTCGGTTCAGTGGTTGGTTCATGGTAGATTTGGGTGCAGGAGGTGCACCCTTCGGCGCACCAGGTGCACCCCTGGGTGCAGGAGATGCACCCCTGGGTGCAGGAGATGCACCCCTGGGTGCAGGAGATGCACCCCTGGGTGCAGGAGATGCACCCCTCTGCGACACAGTGTCACCGGGTGCAGGAGATGCACCCCTGCCTTGCGAGGGCTCATCGGGGTAGACCGGCCCGCCTCGCATCGCCAGCACGCACGCTGGCGTCTTATGGCCACGCCGCCATTCCCGCACGATCAGCCGATGCTCTTCGAGCCACCGGAGGCAGTATTGAACAGAGCGTTCCGACAGGTCGACGTCTTCGGCGATCGTGCGGACAGAGGGCCACGCATCGCGTTCACCGTCATGCACGCGATCGGCCAGGGCGAGCAGGACGAACTTCGGATTGTGGGGAATCCGGAGGGACCAAACCCAGCGGGTCGCATCAAGGCTCACCGCTCGCTCTCCGCGGCCCTGGGCGCCGGCAGGAGGGCAGCCACTTCCGACAATACCCGGCCCGCCACGGCCTCACTCAGGGCGCAGGCAGAGGCGACCTCCGCCGCGCTCGGCCATGGCAAACCGGCACCGGCGCGGAAGGCGATGAACTTCAGGACGCGCTTCCGGGGCCAGGCGACGGGCCGCCGATTGTCTCGCGTCGGTAGTTTCTCGTGGTCCTGATGTGGTTGCTGCATCGTCGGCGTCTCAATTGGAACAGATTGAGCGCTGAGCTTGAAATCGGGCCGTCGAAGGTGCAGATTGGCCGCGTCGTCGTGCCTGTCTGCGTCCTTCGAAGCCTCGGTGCCCATGCGCCGGGGTTTCTTTATGCCGGGCGGACCTAGGCCTTCGGCAACCGGGCAACGTATTGACGGAGGCTATCGACTACGAGCGAAGTGCGCCGGCCATGTTTTACAGCACTGATCTCTTCCCGGGCGATCTTCCGGTAGATCTCGGCGCGGCTGCAGTCGATAAAGTCGCTGCCCTCGTCGATCGAGCAGAGAAGCGCCTGATCGACTGGGATCGAGCGTACTCTGGGCTTCTTTTCGTTGGCGGGGGCGTCAGCAGCAGGCGTTGCAGCGGTGCCAGACAGCAGCTCTTCGCGCATTCAAAACTCCCTGGTGTGTCGCGCCGCGACTCACGGCGTCCCCTTTTCCTGCACGTGCTCCGAAAGCTGGCGCAAGTACAAAATCCCGTTTTTCGTATGTGCATTTTGCACATACTATGCGTTATCGAGAACACGCGGAAATGAAGTCATAAATCGCCCGAAATAACTTCCACGAAAAAAGGTGTTCCGGAAGAAATACTTAGCGGGGGCGGATTTCCGAGAGCCGGATTTCACCCCGCGATGAACGCGCCGAACGCTGGGCAAAAAAAATCGGAGGGCCGTGGTGCCCTCCGATCCGATGTTCCACTTTTGTTCGCGATCAGGTGTCGGGCAGGCCCGCCGTCAGCCGTCGGATGTCGGCGAAAACCGACACCACCATATCGAGCTCTGGGATGGTCGGCTCCTGGCACCGCACTCGTTCGGCTATCGGCTTTGCGGCAGTAGCCTTCAGCGTAAGATCCGCGAGGGTCCGCGCCCGTGCATTCGCCATTCGGACCACCAATCTTTCGACCCGGTCCATGGCTGCGTCGAGCTCTTCGTCGGTCGAGTATCCATGCTTTTCTAGTCGCTTCAAAGCGCGGTTAGCATTCCTCAGTCCTTTGTAAATACTCGGGATCGAAACTTCGTCCATCTTCGCCTTCTCGTCGTGAAAAATCCCGGAACCGCCGGGCCGGATCACAATGAAGTCAGCATGAAATTCGCACGTCAATAAGCAACAAATCCGCATCATTGAAGATGAACTCGCGGACAATGCTCCACATATCCATAGTCCGTTACCTCCGAAACGAGCCTTCATTGAGGATGAACCAATAATTACGTCCGAAACCGACTTCCAAACGCCTTGTTTTTTTAATTTTCGCACGGGTGCTCGAAGCCCTGTGCTCGGCGCGAATCCCCCCACAAAGTGCCCCCCCTCTCGCCCGGTGAGACCGACCCCAGCGGTCGGGGTGGCCCTCAGCCTGCGGTACCGCGGATCGGCACAACCTGGGCGCCGCCTTGCTCAATTCCGTCCAGGGCATCGGCCAGCCGCTGCAAGGCAGCGGCAACCTGCGGCCGGTAGCGGCTTCGGTTGTAGGTAGCGGCCAGCGACGAGCGGATGCTGACATGGTTCAACGCCGCCTCGATGATATCCGGCAGCTCGCCCAGGTCGCCGAGCACGGTTGCACCGGTGCGGCGAAGATCATGCCGATGCCAATTTTTGGTCGAGCTGGCCTTGTGGACGGCGCCTTGCTCGCGGTCCCAGTTGTCGAGCCGCGCGCCGGTAGAGGTGGCGAACACGAGCGCGTCGGGGGCGGGCTTCGTTGGTTTGCGCGCGGCCAGCAGAGCAGCGGCCTGTCGGCTCAGGGGAACCATGTGGGATTCGCCGTTCTTCGTCACAGGGATGCGCCAGGTCCGCCCCTCAAGGTCGACATCGCACCATCTGGCGCTGCAGACTTCCTCTCTGCGGGCGAGCGTAAGCAACATGATCTTCATCGCGGCCGCATGGGGCCTGCTCGACGCACGCAACACCGGAAGCAGCGCGGCCATCTCGTCGCGGGACAGTACGCGGGATCGGCGCGCAACCGTGGCGGGCGGATGCAGGACAGCCACCTCTGCACCGATGTAACCGCGCTGGGCAGCCCATTTGAGCGTCGGGCGGATGCACCGCACGGCGGCGGCGGCTGACTGCGCCGAGGGATGGCTGTCCGCGGTCAACTGCAAATCCTGCGCCTTGAGCGTCGCCAGCGGCTTCGGCAGGTGCGCGGCAAAAACGTGCTCGATCCTGCGACGATACTCGGACCAGGACTTCAGCTTGTGCCCGGGTCCAGCCTGCTGCTTGTCGGTCGGTTCGCGTCCGTAGAGGTCCAACAGGGCCCGCAGGGTGCCAACGCCAAGTTTCGCATCAGCGCCGATCTTGCGCGTGCGCCTAGCCTCGGCAATGGGGTCGGCGCCGGCCTTGATAGCGACGTGCATCTTCCGCGCTGCCTCGCGCGCTGTGGAGATGCCCATGTCGGGGTGGTGGCCCAACAGGAAGCGCCTTGAGGCCCCGAGCTGATCTCGTGCGCCCAGTATCCACGTCTTCTCGCCGGCTGGCGTGACTCGCAGCCGAAGCCCGGGCAGCGTCTTGTCGGCCAGCTCAATCCGCTTCCCCACCTCTGCGGCCTTTTTGACCGCTCGCGCGATCGCCGTCTCCGTCAGGTGTATCACCGCCATACGACTCTCCCTGGGGCATCACTGGGGCATCACTGGGGCATCATCAATCTGATTGGTCCAGCGACACTATGAGACGGAAATTAGCGGATCATCCGACGGTAGAGCAAGGAAAACACACGGATCTTTGGATGGACTGCGACACGCCGATACAGCGGGAGAATGCCAAACCAAGTAATTCGTAATCAGTAGGTCGTCAGTTCAATCCTGACCGTCGGCACCATTATTTTTTCAATAGGTTGAATGGCGCCGTTTGCTGTTGCGGTCGGGCAGCGGCGCGAGGCCAAGACTTCCAACGATCCTGGTTTCATCCCTGCCCACCTCCCTCGCGGAAATCACCCGCTCGGAAGGTGGGTCGACGTGGCGGATTGAGCGGCTACCAGGATGCGTCCAGGCCCAGAAGTCCCAGAATTTCCTTGCGCAATTCCGCCAGGCGCGGGTCGCCCCGGTGGCGCGGATAGGACAGGTCCACGGGAACCTCGGCCTTGATCCGCGCCGGGCGGTCGCTGAGCACGAGGACGCGGTTGCTCATCAGCAGCGCTTCCTCGACATCATGCGTGACCAGCAGGGCGGTGAAGCCGGAGCGCCGCCAGAGCGAGACCAGTTCGGTCTGCATGGTCAGCCGGGTCATGGAGTCGAGCTTGCCCAGGGGCTCATCGAGGATCAGCAGGCTGGGCTCGTTCACCAGGGCACGGGCGAGCGAGGCGCGCTGCGCCATGCCGCCGGAGAGCTGGTGGGGGAAGGCGCGGGCGAAACCGGACAGGCCCACCAGTTCCAGCGTGGCATCCACGCGCGCGCGCTGCTCCCGCAGCAGGTGCCGTGCCTCCAGTCCCAGCGCGGCGTTGGCCCAGACGGTGCGCCACGGATACAGCGTGGGGTCCTGGAACACGACGACGCGGGACGGATCCGGGCCGGTGATCGGCCGCCCGTCCACCAGCAACTGCCCGGCGCTCGGCGGTTCCAGCCCGGCGACGAGGCGCAGCAGCGTGGATTTGCCGCAGCCGCTGGGGCCGAGCAGGGCAACGAACTCGCCGGGTTCCACCCGGAACGTGACATCGTCCAGTACCGGCAGGGATTTGCCGTGGAGGTCGAAGCGGTGGTTGACATGGAGGATATCGAGGGCGGTTCCCGCAGGGCGGGTGACCGGACCGGGCAGGGCCCGATCCAGCGTTTCAGTTACCATTGGACAAGGCCTTTCTGCCAGGAGAGCAGTCGATCGCGGGCACGGAACAGCAGGGTGATCAGGCCGGAGCACATCAGCGCCATCACCAGCAGAGCCGCATACATGTTGGCATAGGCCGCCCAGCCCTGGGCCCATTGCAGATACCAGCCCAGCCCGGCCTTCACGCCCATCATCTCCGCCACCACGAGCACGGAAAACGACGCGCCCAGCCCCATGAACAGGCCGACGAAGACCGACGGCATGGCGGCGGGGATCGCCACTTTCAGCACCAGGAAGCGCTGGCTGGCGCCCATGGTGCGCGCGACGTCGTAATAGGCCTTGTTGACGCCGGCGACGCCGGACCAGGTCAGCACCGTCACCGGGAAGCCGGTGGCCAGTGCGATCAGGAACACGCTGGCGCTGTGGCTGGTCGGGAAGGCGAAGAAGGCCAGCGGCAGCCAGGCGGTGGCGGGCAGCGGGCCGACCAGGCGCAGCAGGGGATGCACCCAGTAGCCCGCGGTGCGTGACCAGCCGACCGCGACGCCGGTGACGAAGCCGGCGACCGCACCGATCGCGTAGCCGGTCAGCAGCAATTGCAGGGAATGCAGCACGGAGTTGCCGAGCCGCTGCCAATCATCGGTGAAGACCTCCAGCAGGGATTGCGGCGCGGCGAAGAAGGGCCGCGGCAGCAGATCGAGCTTGGCGGTCACGACCTCCCATGCCGCGAGCACCATGGCGAGCACGATCAGCCAGGGCCCGAGGCGCCGAAGACCCTTCGGCGCCAATCCCTGGGACCGGCCAAGAGTGCTCCCGAGCGTGGCGACGGTCAGCAGCAGGCCAAGCCCCGACATCAGCAGGGCCAGCCATTCGGTGCGGCCGTAGTCGTCCGCATCCGGCCAACCGGCGGTCAGCGCTGCCGTTGCCAGCCAGGCAGCGGCGGCCAACAGTCCGGTGGACCAGAAGTCGGGGCGGGGACGTGGGGTCTGGAGGGCGACGGGGGAGGCAACGGACGTCGCCTGGTCGCCCGCCCCCAGCGGCACGGGGCGCTTAGCTGAGAACATCGGCGAAGACCTTGTCCGAGAGTTTTTCCGAGTTGGTACCGGGCTTGATGACCTGCACCGCCTTGAGTTCGTCGATGTACAGCGCGAGTTCCTGTTTCAGCGCCGGGCCGACGGGGTGGTGGTTATGCGTGTGGCTGCGCAGCATCGCTGCCAGCTGCTCCGGCTTCGCCTTGGGAGAGAACGGCGCGAAGATCGCCGCCGCCTCGTCCGGATTGGCGGCGACCCAGTCCTGCGCTTCCAGGATCGCCTCCGTCACTGCCGCGGCGGCCGGCCGGTCCTGCCGGACCAGGCTGCCGCGAACGCCAAGGATGCAGCAGGCGCGGTGGGCATAGTCGCCTTCCAGGTTGTTCGACACTTCGAACAGGCCATCGCGGTCGCGCAGGATCCAGCCGAGCGGGTCGCCCAGGCTGACGGCCTGCACTTCGCCCTTCTGCAAGGCGACACCGAGCAGGTCGGCGGGATACGGACGCCACTCGACGTCCTTGTTCGGATCGATGCCGAGCCTGGCGAGACGGATCGAGAAGAAGTTCTTGTCGGGGGCCGCGAGGTCGCTGACCCCGACGGTCTTGCCGCGGAGATCGGGGAGCTGCGTCAACCCCGATCCCTTGATGGCGAACAGCCGCATGCAGCCGCCATGGATGGCGGTGGTGATCTTCACGTCGAAGCCCTGCTCCAGCGGCTTCAGCCAGCGCAGCGCCATGCCGACGCCGGCATCGGCCTTGCCGGTTGCCAGCGCCTCCAGCAACTGGTCGGTGGAACCGCCGAAATTCACCAGCTCCACGTTCAGGTTGCGCTTTTTGAAGAAGCCCTTGGTATCCGCGACGGGAACGCCGACGGTGCAGATGGCGCTGGCATTCCAGGTCAGCTTCAGGTTGCGTGCCGGGCCGGGAACGACGGTTTGGGCAGCGGTGTGGCAGATCTCCGGATTGGCCAGGGAAGCGGGCAGGGCGCCGGTCGGACGGCTGCTTGCGAACACATTGGTTGCAAACACACCGAGCGGCGCCGCCACCCCGGCGATGCCGGCGGCGCGCAGCAATGTCCGTCGTGGCAAGCGGGAGGCGTCAGGTGGGGGTGAGCTCATGCTACTTGGCCTTTCGGGCTGTCATCAGGGGATGTTCGGGAAGAAGACGAGGGCACGGATCTGTCGCGCGGGCAGGCCGGATCCGAGACGACAGCGCTCGAGCGAGCGCCTGGCAGGGCAGAGATCGGGCCAGAAATTCATCGTCGTCTCCTGAGGCAGGGAATTCCGTTGCAGATAGGGGCCGGTTATCATCTGTTTACGAACGTGTATTGCACGTAATAATCATTATTATAAGTGGAATATAGGCGCGTGACATGTCGCCCGGCCGAATGTTCGCGCAGCGTCGGCTGGCCCGGGCGGTTGACGGGCTAGGCGGAAATCGCGGTGGCAACCCAGGCTGTGACGGACCAGGCGGCCAGTAGCGACAAATAGGCGCGCCGCGGCAGGGCTGGTTCGGGCACGTGCGGTGCGGTTGCGGCGAGCACAGCGGCGGTCATTGGAAAATACACCGTGAATGTTGCCAGCACGGTCAATACGAAGCCGGCGACCGTTGCGTCCGGGTAGAATGCCAGCCCGGGGGTGGCGGCGGCCAGGATGAACGGGGCACCGGCGAAATGGGTCAGCAAGTTCGGGCGCTCACCGTCGCTGGAATGGCTCCATCCGGTCAGCACGGTCATCCGTTTGAGGCGCATGTGGCATTCCTTCGAGCAGTTTTCACGCGGTCGTCTGGCCGAAAAGCGATGTGTTCCTTCACCCGCCACGGCTCATGTTCATACGTTCAAACGTGTATGTCAATATTACACACTATACGTAATAGTGATTCATGCGGGCGAAGCTGTGCGGCTCTGGGGCAGGGCGGTGCAGGTCGGCAAATCCGGGCTGTGCAGCTGCGTGAGGCCGGCGACGTCGCCGATGACGACGAGCGCCGGGCTCGGCAAGGCGGCGCGGCTCGCGGCCAGCGTGCAGGCGCCGAGTGTGCTGCGCAGGACGCGTTCACCCGGCAATGTGGCGCGCGCGATGATCGCGACCGGTGTCGAGGGGGCACGTCCCGCCGCCAGCAACCGGAGTGCGATCGCATCCAGCCGCGACAATGCCATGAAGGCGACCACGGTTCCGCCGAGCCTGCCCAGGGCGTCCCAATCGACGTTGCCGGGCAGTTCGCCGGTTTCCGCATGGCCGGTGACGAAGCTGACAGCGCTGGCAACGCCGCGATGCGTCAACGGAATGCCGGCGGCGGCGGGCGCAGCCGTGCCGGCGGTCACGCCCGGCACCACGCGCCAGGGAATGCCGGCAGCCGCCAGGGCGAGGGCTTCCTCGCCGCCGCGGCCGAACAGGAAAGGATCGCCACCCTTGAGCCGGAGCACCCGCAACCCGGCCCGGGCGGCGGCGATCAGCCTGGCGGTGATGGCCTGCTGCGGCCAGGGCGCGTGGCCCTTGCGCTTGCCCACGTCCACAAGCGCCGCATCCGGCCGGGCCATTGCCAGCACCTCGCGGCCGGGCAGCCCGTCATGCAGCACGATATCCGCCTGGCGCAGGCCTGCGGCCGAACGCAGGGTCAACAGGCCGGGATCGCCGGGCCCGGCACCCACCAGCCAGACGCTGCCGGGCGCGAGGCGGTCGGCCTCGGGAGGCTCGGCGACGCTATATATTTCACGAATGTACATGGTGTTTACCAAAACACATTTGACAAGTGGTATATAGAAGTATTTTCTACGCGCAAGTCGTCATTCACGTTGGGTGCTGGAGAATTAGGATGAGCGGTCAGGCCAAGCGGTCCGGCGTGGAGCTGTTGAAGGAAGCCAGCCGCGGCTTGCGCGGAGATCTGGCGGAAGAACTTGGCGCGGGCGGCACGCAGGTCAGCGAGGACGCGTACAACCTACTGAAATTCCACGGAACCTATGAACAGTATGACCGCGATACCGCTACCGAGCTGAAGCAGCAGGGACAGGAGAAGGCATACTCCTTCATGGTCCGCGTGCGCATGCCCGGCGGGCGGCTGACCGCCGCGCAATACCTGGCGCTGGATGGGTTATCGGACATTTATGGCAATGCCACGCTGCGCATCACCACCCGCCAGGGCATCCAGTTCCACGGCGTGCTGAAGGGGGATCTGAAGCCGGCCATCGCCGCGATCAACGACACGCTGCTGACAACCCAGGCGGCCTGCGGCGACGTGGTGCGTAACGTGATCACCAGCCCGGCGCCGGTGCGCGACGCGATACATGCCCGGCTGGAAGCCGATGCGCGCATGCTGTCGGAGGCGTTGCTGCCGAAAAGCCGCGCCTATCACCAGATATTCCTCGACGAGGCCGCTACCGAGGCATCCGGGAAAGAGGCGGAGCCGCTCTATGGCCCGACCTTCCTGCCGCGCAAGTTCAAGATCGCCATCGCGACGCCCGAAGACAACACGCCGGACGTGATGGCCAACGATCTCGGCGTGATCGCGATCTTCGATGACCAGACCCTGGTCGGCTACAACATCGCCATCGGCGGCGGGCTGGGCATGACCCATAACCGCAAGGATACCTATCCGCGCCTCGCCAGCATCATCGGCTCGGTCGGCCCGAACGAATTGCTGGCGGTGACCGAGGCGGTGATCCGCTTCCAGCGCGACCACGGCAACCGCGGCGACCGCAAGCGGGCGCGGCTGAAATATGTGCTCGACGACATGGGCATGGACTGGGTGCGCGATCGCGTCGGCGAGCAGTTCGGCCGCCTTCTGGCGGATCCGTTGCCGATGCCGTCATTCCAGGTGCCCGACCTGCTGGGCTGGCACGAGCAGGGAGACGGCAATCTTTGGCTGGGCGTGCCGGTGCCGTCCGGCCGGATCGAGGATACCGCGTCGGTGCGGCTGCGCACGGCGCTGCGCGAGATCGTCACCGGGTATGGCACCGATCCGATCATGACCCCGCAGCAGGATGTGCTGCTGCCCGGCTTGCGGCCAGCCGATTGCCCGGCGGTGGAAGCGCTGCTGCGCGTGCACGGCGTGAAGCTCGCCGGCGACTACTCGCCGCTCGGCCTCTGGGCCATGGCCTGCCCGGCGCTGCCGACCTGCGGCCTGGCGCTGACCGAGGCCGAACGCGTGCGCCAGCCGATCGTGGAGGTCATTGATGCCGCGCTGCGCCGCTACGGGCTGGAGAACGAGCGGATCAGTCTGCGCGTCACCGGCTGCCCGAATGGCTGCGCGCGCAGCTATACCGGGGATATCGGCCTGGTCGGGCGGGTGCCGGGATCCTATGCGATTTTCGTCGGCGGCGATTTCGAAGGCACCAGGCTGTCCTTCAAGCTGCTGGAGCGGGTCAAGCAGGCGGAGCTTGGCGCCAGGCTGGAGCCGTTGTTCGCCGCTTTCGCCGCCGGCCGCCAGCCGGGGGAGGGGTTCGGCAATTTCTGCAACCGCCTCGGCCTCGAGGCGCTGTTGGGCCTGATCGCCGCCGCGGTGCCGGCCGCGGCGGAGTAGGCCCTAGCGGAGTAGGCCTTGCGGGTGGCGGCGGTCCGGCTAATCCGCTCCCACCGCCATCCGCTTGATGGTTCCGGTCGTGCTGTGGCCCTGTTCCAGATCCACCAGCACCACCTCGCCGCCCCAGCCCTGCACCAGATCGGCGCCGACCACCTGGTCGATCGTGTAGTCGGCCCCCTTTACCAGCACGTCCGGCCGGAGCGCTGCGATCAGCTCCAGCGGGGTGTCCTCGGCGAACAGCACCACCATGTCCACCGGCGCCAGCGATGCCATCACCGTCGCCCGGGCCGCTTCCGCCTGCACCGGGCGGGTCGGGCCCTTCAGCCGGCGCACCGAGGCGTCGGTGTTCAGCCCCACGATCAGCCGGTCGCAGGCCGCCCGCGCCTCGCTCAACAGTCGCACATGGCCCGGGTGGATCAGGTCGAAGCAGCCATTGGTGAACCCGACCTTCAGCCCGGTCATCTGCCAGGCGGCGACGCGCGCCCGTGCCTGCTCGGCGGAGACGATCTTGTCGTCGGTTGCGACCATCTCGCGCAGATGCAGCGCGGCGGTCACCTCGTCGCGCGATACCGTCGCCGTGCCCGGCTTGGCCACCGACAGCCCGGCGGTCAGATTGGCCAGAGCCGCTGCCTCCGGCAGATCGGCGCCGGCCGCCAGCGCGGTCGCCAATGCCGCCACCAGCGTATCGCCCGCGCCTGAGACGTCGGCCACTTCGCGTGCCCGGGTCGGCATGTGCAGGGTCGGCAGGTCGCGGCGCACCAGGGTCAGGCCCTTGAAGGAACGTGTCACCAGCACCGCCTCGCCGGCGGTGGCTCCAAGCGTCGCCAAGCCGGCGCGTTCCGCGCCGCTGTCGTCGGCGGCGTCGATCCAGGTCGCGGCGCGCACCTCGCTCTCGTTCGGCGTCAGCAGGCTGGCGCCGCGATAGGCGGCGAAATCCGCCCGCTTGGGATCGGCGATGACCAGCTTGCCGCGCCCGCGCGCCAGCTTGATCACGTCCGCCAGGACCCCATCGCACAGCACGCCCTTGGCGTAGTCCGACAGCACGACGACCTCCACGCTGTCCAGCGCGGCGGTGACGGCATCCAGGACCATTGCCGCGGTCCGCGTGTCGATGCCCTCGGTGGTCTCCTCGTCCAGCCGCAGCAACTGGTGGGAGCCGACCATGAAGCGGGTCTTCGCCGTCGTCGGGCGGCCCGCCAGCACCGCCAGCCGGGCGTCGATCTGCGGCGCCTGGCACAGCAGTTCCGCGACTTCCTGGCCGGCCGCATCGTCGCCGATCACCCCCACCAGGACGCAATGGCCACCCAGGCTGGCGATATTCAGCGCCACATTGGCCGCGCCCCCCAGGGTCGCGTGGTTCCGGGTCGGGCGCAGCACGGGGATCGGCGCCTCCGGCGACAACCGCCCCGCGGTGCCGATCACGTAGCGGTCCAGGATCACGTCGCCCAGCACCAGCACCCGCGCGGTGTCCAGCCGGCGCAGGATGGCGGAAAGGTCGGTGTCGCTCGGGAGGTGTTCGTAGCGTGCGGAAGTTCGGTCGTTCATCGGATCTGTCCAGTCAAAGCCTGCCGGGGATGGTGCAACGGCGATATCGCACCCCAATACTACACCCGGCGCACACCTGTCCCGTACCGGTGGTCCGGCCCGGGTTTGCCTTCGGCCGGGCCGGCGTTTATCACCATGGCATGAACGACACGTCCCTGTTGGCCCTGGCCGACGGCCTGGCCCAGCGCGCCGGTGAGGCCATCCTCGCGGTTCGCGTCCGCGGCTTCGAAACGCTCACCAAATCCGACCTATCGCCGGTCACCGAGGCGGATCACGCCGCCGAGGCCATCATCGTCGCCGGTCTGCGCGCCGCCACGCCCGATATCCCGGTGATCGCCGAGGAAGAGGTCGCCGCCGGCCGCATCACCGCGCCGGGGCCGGTATTCTGGCTGGTCGATCCGCTGGACGGCACCCGCGAATTCACCGGCGGCAGCGACGAGTTCACCGTGAATATCGGCCTGATCCGCGACGGCCGCCCGGTGCTGGGGGTGGTCGGCGTTCCCGCCATGGGCGAAACCTTCGCCGGCATCGTCGGGCAGGGGGCGTGGAAGCGCAGCGCCGCCGGCCAGATGCCGATCAGCGTCCGCGTGCCGCCGCCCGAGGGATTGACGGTGATGGCCAGCCGCCATCACGCCCAAGGCCCGGAACTGGCGGAATTCCTCGCCGGCCGCCGGGTTGCGGAAATCACCAATATCGGCTCCAGCCTGAAATTCTGCCGGGTGGCGGAAGGCAAGGTCGACCTCTATCCCCGCTTCGGGCGCACCATGGAATGGGACACGGCGGCCGCCCAAGCCGTGCTGGAAGCCGCCGGCGGCAGGGTCTGCCGCACCGATGGCACGCCGCTGCGCTACGGCAAGCCAGGCTTCGAGAACCCGCATTTCATCTGTCACGGCGCCTGAACCGGCGCCGGGCCGGCTGGCTCAGCGCCGGAGGCGCAGCATGCTGACCACGGACGCCGTCAGCGCGAAACCCGCGGCTACCACGAGGGCGGCAGTTGTGCCGTGGGTTGGCGCCAGGCCGAAGATCACCGCCACCAACGCAGCACCTCCGGTCTGGCCCAGCAGCCGCGCGGTCGCCAGCATCCCGCCGGCCGCGCCGCTGCGATGGGGTGGCGAGGCGCCGATCATCGCGCGGTTGTTCGGCGTCTGGAACAGGCCGAAGCCCAGCCCGCACACCGCCAGCCGCCAGGTGATGTCCAGCACGCTCGGATGCGCCGGCAGCAGCGCCAGCAGACCCAGCCCGGCGGCCATGGTCACCAGCCCGATCCCTCCGAGCAGCCCCGCCGCGTAACGCTCCACCAGCCGGCCGGCGATCGGCGCCACCACCGCCACCGTCAGCGGCCAGGGCGTCATCAGCAGGCCGGTTTCCACCTGGGAGCGTCCCAGCACGTCCTGCAGGTAGAACGGCAGGGAGACGTAGGCGAGCGTCTGCGCGGCGAAGGAGCAGACCGAGGTGGCGATCGACAGTCCGAATATGGGAATTCCCAGCAGGTCCACCGGCAGCAGCGGATTGACCCGCGCCAGCTGCCGCTGGATCAGGAAATACCCCGCAACCCCCGCGGCAAGCAGTTCCATCGCCACCAGCGCCCTGTTCTCGCCCTGGCCCAGCCCGTCGACGCCGACGATCAGCAGGCCGAAAGTGGCCGCGCTCAGGATCGCGCTGACCGCGTCGAAGGGATGTGGCGAGCGGGTGGTCGTCGGCAGGTTCCGCAGCCCGAGCAGCAGCGCCAGGGCGCCGATCGGCACGTTGACGTAGAACAGCCATTGCCAGGGCGCGACCGACAGGATGCCCGATGCGACCGTCGGGCCGACCGCCGAGGACACCGCCACCAGCATGGCATTGATGCCCATCGCGGTGCCCAGCATCTGGCGGGGGTAGATGAACCGAATCAGCGCGGTGTTCACGCTCATGATCCCGGAGGCGCCCAACCCCTGCGCCATGCGCGCCACGGCCAGCATCGGCAGCGAACTGGATCGCGCACAGGCCAGGGACGCGAGGGTGAACACTACCAGCCCGCATTGATAGACCCGGCGATAGCCGACGATATCGCCGAGCGAGGCCAGCGGCAGCAGCGAGACCGTGACGGCGAGCTGGTAGGCGTTTACCACCCAGATGGAGGAGGCCGGGCTGACGCCGAGATCGCGTGCGATGGTCGGCAGCGCGACATTGGCGATCGCCCCGTCGAGCACCGCCATGATCAGGCCGAGCGCGATCGTCAGGATCGCCCAATAGCGCTTCGGCACAGCCAGCCCGTCGAATTCCGCCATTGCTCAACCCATCTGCGGTGGTGCGGGCGCTATATCAGGGGATTCCTGCCGGGTCAGGCTGCAGGCAGTCATGCCGGTACCGCATGGGTAGTTTTAGCCGCCCCGCAGGCTGAGCCCATCCGGAAATTTCCGCCGGTATTCCGCCACGGCGGTTTCCATCGTGACGAAATTCGCCCCGCCGGCGCGCAGCGTCGCGATCATGTCCTCAAGCGCCAGCATCCGATGGCCGCGCCCGACCACATGCGGATGGAACGTGTAGGTCAGGATGCCCCAATCATTGTGCTTCCTGAAATACGCGAACTCGTCCAGCCAGTTCTGGAACACGTTCCGGGCGTTCTGCAGCCCGGGAACCACGTAGTGCTCGGTGCGGAAGAATTCGAAATGCGGATGATCGTCGAGCGACCAGGAGATCGGCATTTCCACCAGCGCCGTGTCCGGCCCGAACACCATCTTCTCCAGCAGCGGCACCTGATCGCCGTTGCGTGCCTGATACGGCAGGTAGTCGTGGCCCATCATCGAGCTGTCATAGACGAAGCCGTGCTTGAGCAGCAGGTCGATGCTGTGCGGCGACAGATCCCACGCCGGAGAGCGATAGCCGCGGGCCTTGCGTCCGGTCAGCGCCTCGATCGCCTGGTTGCCGCGCACGAGTTCCTCCTCCTCGCCCTCGCGCCCGAGCGAGGCGGGCACGCGGTGGGTCCAGCCGTGATTGCCGATCTCGTGCCCGGCTTCGAATACGCGCTTCACGCAGGACGGATAGCTCTCGATCGTATGGCCGGGGATGAACCAGGTGGTCGGGATCTTCTCGGCATCCAGCAGCTTCAGGATCCGCTCGGTGGCGGGAATGCCGAAATCCCCGCGCGAGATCGCCGTGGGAGTGACCATGTTCCGGGAAATCGAGGAGGACGCGTTGTCGTGATCGAAAGTCAGGCAGACGAACAGATCGGACATGAAAACTCTCCGAGGGACGGAAGCCGGGGGATCAGGGAAGCGGCGCGCCGGGCGGCAGATTGTCCAGCCCCTCACGATAGCGCGTCGCCAGCCAGCCGCCATCCACCACCAGCACCTGGCCGCTGACGAAGCCGGCATCCTCCGAGCACAGGAAGGCGGCCGCGCCGGCGATGTCCTCCGGACGCCCGTAGCGCCCGATCGGCGTCATCTCGCTCATCAGGCCGCGGAACCAGGGGCTGGTCTCCAGCCGCCGGCGGGTCATGTTGGTCTCGATCAGGCCCGGCGCGATCGCGTTCACCCGTATGCCGGCGCGGCCGTAATCGGCGGCCATCTGCCGCGTCAGCCCGATCACCCCGGCTTTCGCGGCGGCATAGGAGACGCCGCCAGGGAATCCGGCCATGCCGAAGATCGAGGCGATATTGACGATCGACGCCGCCCCGCCGCCTTCGCGTATCGCCGCGCGCATCCGCCGCACGCCGGCGCGCGAGAAGCGGAAGACGGCAGCCAGATTGGTTTCCAGGAACCGGGCGAACTCGGCATCGTCGGTCTCCTCCGCCCGGTGCGCGCCGCCGATGCCGGCGTTGTTCACCAGCATCCTGAGCGGCCCGAACGCGGCTTCGGCCTGGCTGATCACCTCCTCGGCGGCGTCCTTCAGGGTCACGTCGGCCAGCAACGTGCCGAGTACGCATTCCTGCGCCCGCGCCAGGGAGGCGGTCTCTTCCAGCCCCTCCTCGCTCTGGTCCACCGCCAGCACTGCGGCGCCGTCGCGTGCGAGCCGCAAGGCCGTGGCCCGGCCGATGCCGCTGGCGGCGCCGGTGACCACCGCCGTCTGGCCGGAAAAACGCGCGCTCACGCCGCTGTCGCCCTGGCGCGGGCGAAGCTCGCTTCCTGTGGCGCGACCCGATGGCGGATCGATCCGTCTTGATGGGCGTTCATGGCCTGCTCCCCCGTCAGCCGGCCCGGATTGGCCCCGGCGCCGCAACAGGCCGATTGTGCGGCCTGGAGGGGACGCGGCGTCAAGCGCCGGCGGAGCCAAACTGCGATTGAAAACAGGGTCTTGCTTTTGCCGCCCCATCGGGGTCAGCTTCGTCATGACCGAGCGTCATCAGGGATAATTGCGGTAAAATGCCGCGCCAAGGGAGGAAGCATGATCGCCAGGAAATCCGGCCCCGTTGTCGGCCGCCGTTCCACAATGCTGGGCGCCGCCTCGTTGGCGGCGACATCGACCCTGGCCATGCCGCATGTCGCCCGCGCCGCGGAGCCGATCAAGATCGGCCTGCTGCTGGCCAAGACCGGCCAGATCGCGCCGCAGACCGAATATTTGTCCCAGGGCACCTATATGGCGCTGGAGGAACGCGGCAACAAAATCATGGGCCAGCCGGCAGAGCTGGTCTGGCTGGATGAGCCGAGCCCGCAGGCGGCGACGCAGAACATGCAGAAGCTGGTGCAGGAGCATAAGGTCTGCGGCATCCTTGGCGGCTCGCTGTCGTCCAACGCCCTGGCCGAGGAGGCCACCGCGGCGCAGCTCAAGATCCCGTTCATCGTCGACAACGCCGCGGCCACCGAGATCACCGGCAAGAACTGCAACCGCTACACCTTCCGCCTGAACACGCCTGTTGCTGGTGCAGTCGCGCATGATCGCGCCGTATGCGCTGACCTACGGCAAGAAATGGTATTTCCTGACCGCATCCTATGCGTTCGGGCAGGACATCCTGCGCAGTTCCCGCGATTTGCTGAAAGCGGCCGGCGGCACCGAGGTCGGCGTCGACGAAGTGCCCCTGAACACCGCCGATTTCAGCTCCTTCATCCTGAAAATCCGCCAGGCCCAGCCCGACGTGGTGCTGGGCGGGCTGTCGGCCGGCGATTTGTCCACGTTCCTGAAGCAATGGAACGAGCTCGGCATGAAGGGCAAGATCCCGTTCGTCGAGATCGCGATCGGCGACACCGATATCTGGTCGGTCGGGCCGGAAGCGGCGACCGGCGTGTTCACCTCGCTCTGGTGGTACAAGAACCCGAACAACCCGCCGGAAGAAAAAGCCTTCGCGGCTGCCTATGAGAAGAAATTCAGCCGTCCCGCCGCCGACAAGGCCTGGATGGGCTGGATCACCGCCCGCTCGATGTTCGAGGCGATCGAGATGGCCAAATCCACCGAGCCGATGGCGATCATCGAGGCGCTGGAGAACTGGAAGTTCAGCGCCGGCGACACCTCCTACAGCTACCGCAAATGGGACCACCAGATGCTGCTGAAGAACCTGGTGGTGCAGGTGAAGGACAAGATCCCGGACAAATGGGATTATTTCGACGTCAAGGCGGCGCTGCCGGAGAAGAGCGAGGAGCTCGACCGCATCTTCGGCACGCCCGAGGAAGTCGGCTGCAAGATGACCTGACGATCCCGCTCGCGCCTGGCGTGGGGAAACACCATGCTCGATATCCTGCTGTCCCAGGTCGTCAGCGGCCTGGTGCTCGGCGGCCTCTATGTGCTGATCGCCATCGGGCTGTCGATCATCTTCGGCCTGCTCGGCATCGTGAATTTCGCGCATGGCGCCTTCTTCACCCTGGGCGCCTATTTCGCCCTGACCCTGGTCCAGGCATTCGGCTGGCCGGCGGTGATCCTCGCGCCCATCGCGGTCGGCGCCATCGGCATGGTGGTCGAACGTCTGCTGATCCGCCGTCTGTATGACAAGGAGCCGCTGCTCAGCCTGATCACCACCTTTGCGCTGGCATTGATGATCGAGGCGTCGGTCCGGCTGATCTGGGGCGGCATCGGCCAGCCGTTCAGCCCGCCGCCCTTCCTGTCCGGCTTCCAGGTCTGGGGACCGGTGCTGATCACCAACTACCGCGTCGCCGTGCTGGTCGCGACCGCTTCCGTGCTGCTCGGCCTGTGGGCGTTCCTGACCTATACCCCGTTCGGCCGCATCCTGCGGGCGGGATCGCGCGATCCGGAAATGGTCGGGCTGCTCGGCATCAACCTGCCGCGCGTGCTGAGCTGGGTGTTCGGCCTCGGCTGCGCCATCTCCGGCGTCGCCGGCGTGCTGGCGGCCCCGCTCTGGACGGTGACGCCGGCGATGGCCACCAACGCCATCATGCCGGCCTTCGTCGTGGTGGCGATCGGCGGCCTCGGCTCTTTCCCCGGCGCGGTGATCGCCGGGCTGATGGTCGGCGTGGTCATCGCGCTGACGATCCAGTTCAAGCCGGAAGCCTCGGGCGCGGTGATGTATGTGTTCATGGCGTTGATGCTGCTGCTGCGCCCGCGCGGGCTGCTGGGCGAGCGCTGGGAGCGGTTCGAGTGATCCGCCATCCGGTTCTTTGGGTTATCGTCGTCCTGGCCGCCCTGACGGCGGTGTGGCAGGCGATCGGCGCGCCGATTTCGCTGATCACGCAGATTGCCATCTATACGTTGTATGGCGCCGGGGTGAACCTGCTGGTCGGTTATACCGGTCTGGTGCCGTTCGGGGCCTCGGTGTTCTTCGGCTGTGCCAGCTACGCAGTGGCGATCGCCATGCTGCGTTTTGTCGGCAACGAGATCGCCGCGCTGGTGTTTTGTGTCGTGTTCTCGCTCGTGCTGGCGGCGGTGATCGCGTTGATCATCCTGCGCCGTCGCGGCCTTTATTTCTCGCTGCTGACGCTGGCGTTTTCGCAGATCGCGTTCGAGATCGCGTACAAATGGACCGACATGACCGGCGGCGAGAACGGCCTGCAGGGCGTGCCGCGGCCCTGGCTGACCGATGAATGGGTGTTCCATGTCTTCACGGTCGCGACCGTGGCCGGGGGGATGTTCGTCCTGTGGCGCATCGCGCACGCGCCGTTCGGGCGCGTGCTGCAGGCGCTGCGCGACAACGAGCAGCGGGTGCAGAGCCTGGGCTACGACCCGTTCTGGATCAAATTCGTCGCCTTCGTGCTGATGGGCGGGGTGGTCGGCTATTCCGGCGGGCTGCTCGCCCTGATGCTGCACGGCGCCTACGCCGACAATCTGAGCTGGCAGCACGCCGGCGACAGCCTGCTGATGACGGTGCTCGGCGGCGTGCATCATTTCATGGGTCCGCTCTGGGGCGCCATCGCCTTCATCCTGCTGGAGGACCGGCTGTCCGCCATCACCGAAAGCTGGTGGCTGATCTTCGCCCCGGTGGTGATCGTGTTCGCCCTGGCCTCCCCGGAGGGTATCCAGGGTCTGGCCTTCCGCCTGCTCGGCCGCAGCGACTGGACGCTGACCCGGCGCGGCATCCCGCCCCGCCCGGCGGTGATCGAGCCGTTCCGCGGCGGCGGCGCGCATCTGCAGGCGGGCAAGCCGGTGCTGACGGTCACCGGGCTGCACAAGCGTTTCGGCTCCCTGGTGGTGGCCGCGGATGTGCATCTGGAGGTGCTGCCGTTCCGCCTGCACAGCCTGATCGGCCCGAACGGGGCAGGGAAGACCACGTTCTTCAACATGCTGACCGGCATCCACGCGCCCGAACGGCGGAAAGATCGAGTTCGACGGCCACGACATCACGCAGATGCCGATCCACCGGCGTATCCGGCTTGGCCTGTCGCGCTCGTTCCAGATCCTCAGCGTGTTCCGCACCCTGACCGCGTTCGAGAATGTGCGCGTGGCGGTGCAGGCGCAGGATAAACGAAGCCATGGCCTTTGGCGGGATGCCTATGACTATGACGACCTCAATGCCCGCGCCTGGTCGCTGCTGGCGGCGGTGGGGTTGCAGGACCGCGCCGCCGAGCCCTGCGCCAATCTTTCCCATGGCGAGCAGCGGTTGCTGGAGATCGCGATATCTCTCGCCACCCAGGCGAAGCTGCTGCTGCTGGACGAGCCGCTGGCCGGGCTCGCGGAAGCGGACCGGGAGGTGGTCGGCGCGCTGATCCGCCAATTGGCGGAGACCCACGCCGTGTTGTTGATCGAGCACGACATCGACCGCGTGCTGGCGCTGTCGGACCGCATCACCGTGCTGCACCAGGGCCGCGTGATCGCCGACGGCAGGCCGGCCGAGGTCGCCGGCAACCCGGACGTGATCGCCGCCTATCTCGGCACCGAGCGCATCATCACGCCGCCGGCGCCGTCCGATGCCGAGGCGCGCCAGGCGGCGGCCGGCCGGCCGGTGCTGGTGCTGGAAGGGCTCAGCGCGGGCTATGGCGGCAGCATCGTGCTGGAGGGTCTGTCGCTGACCGTGCATGAGGGCGAGGCGGTGGCCCTGCTCGGGCGCAACGGCGTCGGCAAGACCACCACGCTGCGCGCCATCACCGGCACCGTGCGCGCCAGCGCCGGGCACATCACGCTGGATGGCAAGGACGTCACCAATGCCAAGCCCTACGAGATCAACCAGGGCGGCATTTCCCTGGTGCCGGAGGGAAGGCGGCTATTCCCCAATCTGACGACGCTGGACAACCTCCGCATCGCCGCCCGCCCCGGCGGCGCGTCGCTGGAGGAGGTTTTCGAGCTTTTCCCGAAGCTGCGGATCCTGCAACGTTCCAAGGCCGAAAGCCTGTCGGGCGGGGAGCGGCAGATGCTGGCCATCGCCCGCGCGCTGATGGTCCCGGCCAGGATCATCCTGCTCGACGAGCCGTTCGAGGGCCTCGCGCCGGCCATCGTCAAGGAGGTGATGGACGCGCTGGTGCGCCTGCGCGGCAGGGTGGCGATGGTGATCGTCGAACACCATGCGGAGACCGTGCTGCCGCTGGTCGATCGCGCCTATGTGCTGGTGAACGGCCAGGTGGCCTATGAAGGCAGCGCGCGGGCATTGGAGGAGGATGCCGCCCTGCAGGCACGCCTGCTGGGCGTGGTGCAGGCGGCCGAGCGCGTGTAGGCCGCCCGATGGCCGGCCCACTTTTGTCGGCCCGCTATTGCCGGCCCCTCAGGCCACCAGCTTGCGGATCAGCTGGGCCGCGGCTGGTGTCGACCAGTCGGCCGGGCCCTCGGCCCGTGCCAGCTCGCGGCCAAGCCGGTCGATGATCAGGGTTGTCGGGATCCCCCGCACGCCCCAGGCCTGCCCGGCCGCGCCCTTGGGGTCCAGCAGGATCGGGAGCCCGGAGATGCCGCGTTCGTCGAAGAACGTCTCCACCTTGGCGAGGCCGCCGCGGTCCGAGGACAGCGGCATCACCGCGATGTCGTCCGGCGCCAGCGCGCGCGCCAGGGCCGCCAGCGCCGGCAGCTCGGCCACGCAGGGCACGCACCAGGTTGCCCAGAGATTGACGACCATGCCGTGGCCGAGGAATTCGGCCAGCTGATGCGGGGTGCCGTTCTTGTCGAGGAAGGTGATCGCCGGGGGCGCGACCGGCGGGTCGGTGGGCTTCAGCACGGTGGCCAGGTCGGGCAGGCCCTCCGCCATCCCGGCAGCCAAAGGTTTGCGCGCGGCCAGCCCCAACGCTAGGGTCCCGCCCGCCATACCGCCCGAAGCCGCCAGCACGCCCCGGCGAGAGATCAACCGCATACCCGAATACCTTTGCCTGGAAAGACGAAAGCCTTGAACGACAAACCGGATCCCCGCAGCAAGTCAGACCGGCGCAACGAGGCCGCGAACGTCCAGTGGGGCGGGCGCTTTGCCGCGGGGCCGTCTGTGATCATGCAGGAGATAAATGCGTCGATCGGCTTCGACCGCAAGCTCTGGCGCCAGGACATCAGGGGCTCGCTCGCGCATGCCGCGATGCTCGCGCATATCGGGCTGATCTCCGCCGAGGACGAGATTTCCATCCGCACCGGCCTGGAAGCCATCGCGGCGGAAATCTCGGCGGAGAAATTCCCGTTCGACGACGCGCTCGAAGACATTCACATGAACATCGAGGCGCGGCTGACCGAGCGTATCGGCGAGGCCGGCAAGCGGCTGCACACCGCGCGCAGCCGCAACGACCAGGTGGCCACCGATTTCCGCCTCTGGGTGCGTGACGCCATCGACGGCATCACCGCGCAGATCGAGGATCTGATGCGCGTGCTGGCCGAGCAGGCGAAGGCTCACGCCAGTGATCCCATGCCGGGATTCACCCATCTGCAGACCGCCCAGCCCGTCACGTTCGGCCATCATCTGCTGGCCTATGTGGAGATGCTGAACCGCGACCGCGGCCGCCTGGCCGATTGCCGCCGGCGGCTGAACGAGAACCCGCTGGGCTCGGCCGCACTCGCCGGGACCAGCTTCCCGATCGACCGGGACCTGACCAGCCGGCAGCTCGGCTTCGACCGCCCGACGGCAAATTCCCTGGATGCGGTCTCCGACCGGGATTTCGCGCTGGAGTTCCTGTCGGCGGCCGCCATCTCGGCGATGCATCTGTCGCGCTTTGCCGAAGAGATCGTCATCTGGTGCAGCGCGCCGTACCGCTTCATCCGGCTGACCGATGCCTTCACCACCGGCAGCTCGATCATGCCGCAGAAACGCAATCCGGACGCTGCCGAGCTGGTGCGCGCCAAGACCGGCCGCATCAATGGCTCCCTGGTCGGGCTGCTGACGGTGATGAAGGGGCTGCCGCTGGCCTACGCCAAAGACATGCAGGAAGACAAGGAGCCGGTGTTCGATGCCGCCGAGGCTTGGACCCTGGTGCTGGCCGCGACCGCGGGCATGGTGCGGGACATGACCGCCAACACCCAGCGGATGCGCCAGTTCGCGGGCTCCGGCTTCGCCACCGCCACGGATCTGGCGGACTGGCTGGTGCGGGTGCTGAAGCTGCCGTTCCGCACCGCCCACCATGTCACCGGTCGGCTTGTGGCGATGGCGGAAGCCAAGGGCGTCGATCTCGCCGATCTCTCGCTGGCGGAGATGCAGACGGTCGAGCCCGGCATCAGCATGGATGTGTTTACGGTCCTCACGGTGGAGGCCTCGGTCGCCTCGCGCGTCAGCTATGGCGGCACGGCACCTACGAATGTGGCGGCGCAGGCGGCGCGCTGGCTGGACGCGCTCGGATGAGGCCGGCCCTGCTGCTGCTGGCGCTGACCGCGGCGCTGGCCGCCTGCGGCAAGAAGGGGCCGCCGAGCCCGCCCGGACCGCCGAGCGAGATTATCTACCCCAGGGGCTACCCGAAGCCCGAGCCGTTCCCGACCGCACCCGCGCCGGCGCCGTTGCTGTAACTCTTGCGGAGCTTCAGGCGCGTAGCTTCGGGCGCGCAGCCTCTCTTCAGACCTGCCGGCGGGTTGCCGACAGCGAAAACGCCAGCGGCAGCCAAGGCTGGTCGGGCCAACGGTACAGGCCCGCGCTGTCTTCGACCTGGCAGCGGAACATGCGCCAGGTGACGGCATCGTGTTCATGCAGCCAGTCCAGGCTCAGGCCCGCTTGCAGCAGAGCCGTGATCACCTCGCCGAGGGGATGGATCCAGGTATAGGTGGTGGTGTTCTGCAACACCGCCGCCTCGTTCACGTAGTCTGTGTTCTGTTCATAGGCCAGCGGCGCGCTGGCAAAATAGGGCGCGTAGAAGCCGGGCATCCCGTCCGGCGCCGGTGTCAGGTCGTCGAGCACCAGCGCCGCCGGATGTGCCTCCGCCAGATAGAGCCGCCCGCCCGGCTTGAGGAAGAATGCGACGATCTGCGCCCATGGCCGGATATCCGGCAGCCAGATCAGCGCGCCCCAGGTGACGTAGACCAGGTCGAAACTGCCGGGCTCCGGGATCGCGTCGCGGGCGTCGTAGAGATCGGCCTCCACGAAGCGGGCGCGCGCGGCCAGTCCCAGTTCGCTCGCCAGGCCGCGCGCCGCGGCGATTGCCGGCGGGGAGAAATCGAGGCCGGTGATATCGGCGCCGCGCTGCGCCAGGGTCAGGCTGTCGCGGCCGAAATGGCATTGCAGATGCAGCACGCGCTTGCCGGCGACGGGGCCGAGTTCGGCTTCCTCGATCGCGTTCATCCGGCCGGTGCCGGCGCGCAGGGACACCAGATCATAGCCGCCAGGTGCCAGATGAACGCCGACGCGTTCGTCCCAGCTGGCGCGGTTGGCCCGTTTCCACTCGGCATCCATGATCGTTCCCCCGCGCTTTTCGGCTTCTGTCTAGCACCGCCTGCGAGACTTCCGCAGCCGCAACCGGGCAAGTCGCGCCGGCGGAGGATTTTTCCGCCAATCTGATTTAGCTTTGGCCGGAAACCCCCTATCTTGGTACCCATGGCCACACATTCCGCCCGTCTTTCCGACCTGCCCGAACTCCATCCCCTCGAACTCCATCCTGAGGAGCCGGGCATCGCCGACCTGATCGCCTCGCATCCCAATCTCTCCATGCATGCCATGGACGGGCTGCTGATGGATGGCGTGCCGCTGAATGCCGTTGCCGATGCGCTCGGCACGCCTACCTGGGTCATCTCCGCGCCCAGCCTGCGTGCCCGCTACCGCGCGCTGGACCATGCGCTGACCGAGGCCGGCCTGGACGCGCATGTGCATTACGCGGTGAAGGCCAACGACCATCTGGCAGTGTTGCGCGTGCTCGGCGCCGAGGGCGCTGGGGCGGATATCGTCAGCGAGGGCGAATTGCGCCGCGCCCGCCTGGCCGGGATCGCGCCGGCGGATATCGTGTTTTCCGGCGTCGGCAAGACCGTCGCCGAGCTCGGCTTCGCGCTGTCCGAAGGCATCGCCCAGATCAACGTGGAAAGTGCCGAGGAGCTGGAAATGCTCTCCGCCGCCGCGTCCGCCGCCGGCCGCACTGCCAGCGTGGCATTGCGGGTCAACCCCGATGTCGATGCCGGCACCCATGCCAAGATCAGCACCGGGCGGGCGCGCGACAAGTTCGGCATCGCCTATGCCGATGCCGCCGCGCTCTATGCCCATGCCGCGACATTGCCCGGCCTACGCCCGGTGGGGCTTGCCGTGCATATCGGCAGCCAGATCCTCTCGGTCGCGCCGTACCGCGCCGCCTATGCGAGGATCGCCGAGCTTGTGCGCGCGTTGCGTGCAGCCGGGCAGGTCGTCGAGAGCGTGGATTGCGGCGGCGGACTTGGCATCGGCTACGCGGATGAGCCCGGCGGCAGCCCGGCGGCGCTGGCGGGGGCCATTCGCGCCAGCCTGCACGATATGGGCTTGCGCCTGATGGTCGAACCCGGCCGCTGGCTGGTCGGCCCGGCCGGTGTGCTGCTGGCCAGCGTGGTGCTGGAGAAGCGCGCGGCGGGTTCGCGTTTCATCGTGCTGGATGCGGCGATGAACGACCTGATCCGTCCGGCGATGTACGACGCCTTCCACGGCATCCTGCCGCTCTCCGCGGTCGATGCGCAACGCCCCGCCGCGCCCGCCGATGTCGTCGGCCCCGTCTGCGAAAGCGGCGATACCTTTGCCCGCAACCGCAGGCTGCCGCCGCTGGACGCCGCCGCGCGGGTCGCGATCCTGGATGCCGGCGCCTATGGCGCGGTGATGAGCTCCACCTACAACGCAAGGCCCTTGGCGGCCGAGGCCATGCTGGACCCGGCGGCCGGGCCCGCGGGCTTTTCCGTCATACGCGAGCGCCAGCCCTTGTCCGCCCTGTGGGCGCAGGAAATCGTTCCGGAGTGGCTGCGATGAGCCCGCATAGATGACCGAGGCCAAATGAATTCCGGGGGGAGCCCCGTGGGCGGCACGCCGGGAGCGGATCCCGGTGGCTTGCTGCGCCGCCTGCGCTCCCGCCGTGCCGCCACCCGTGCAGTGCTGCTGTTCGAGCGGCTCTGGCCTGCCCTCTGGCCACCGCTCGGCATCGCCGGCCTGTTCCTGTGCTTGGCGCTGCTGGACCTGCCCGGGCGCCTGCCGCTTTGGCTGCATCTGGCGCTGCTGGCAGGGTTTTCGGTGGCCTTCCTCGTCGCGCTGGCCCGCGGCATCCGCAGCATCGTGTTGCCCGACGACGCCGCGGCCGACAGGCGGCTGGAGCGTGCGTCCGGGCTCGCGCATCGGCCTTTGGCGGCGCTGTCCGACCGTCCGGTGGGGGACGATCCCATGGCGGCCGCGCTCTGGCAGGCGCATCTGCTCCGCATGGCGCAGGAGGTGCGGCGTCTGCGCGTCGGGCTGCCGCGGCCCGGGCTCGCCGCGATCGACCGGCGGGCGCTGCGCGCCGGGCTGGGGGTGGCATTGTTCGCCTGCATCGCCATTGCCGGCCGGGATGCGCCGGATCTGCTGGCCCAGGCATTGACGCCGCCCTGGCCGCGCGCCGCCGCCGCGCCCGGCACGGAGATCCAGGCCTGGATCACGCCCCCCGCCTATACCCGCCTGCCGCCGGTATTCCTGAAGCCCGGCACGCCGGCGGTCTCCGTTCCCGCCGGGGCACGGCTGACCGTGAGCGTCACCGGCGGCAACGGATCGGAAAGCGGAGTGCCCGGGGTCGTCCTGGGTGGCACGGAACAGCCGTTGCAGGCACTCGACAAATCGAGCTTCCAGGGCGAGCAGGAATTGCACGCCAGCGGCCGCCTGTCCGTTCGCCGCGACGGACAGGAGCTTGCGGCGTGGATCCTCACAATCATCCCCGACCGTCCGCCAACCGTGGCCTGGGCGGATCGCCCCACGCCATCCACCCGCGGCCCGCAAATCCGGCTGCCCTGGCGGGCGGAGGATGATTACGGCGTGGTTTCCCTGCAGGCCGAGCTGGTGCTGAACGAGCCGGTGGACGTGCCGCCCGCGGCGCTGCAGCTCGCGCTGCCGCTGCCGGGCGACAGCCCGGCGAAGGCACAGGGCGTGGCGGTGGAGGATCTTTCCGCCCATCCCTGGGCCGGGCTGAATGTGCGCGGCCGGCTGATCGCGCGCGACGCGCTCGGCCAGGCCGGCGAGAGCGCGGAAATCACCTTCACCCTGCCCGAGCGGGAGTTCCGCAATCCGCTCGCGCGCGCCCTGATCGAGCTTCGCCGCGGGCTGACCCTGCATCCCGGGGATCGCGAAGACGTGCTGGCCGTGCTGGATCAGATGCTGCTCGCGCCCAAGGCCTTCGAGGGCGATCTGGGCGCCTTTCTCAATCTTGCCGGCATCTACTACACGCTGGTGCGCGACCAGGCGCCGGAAGCCGTGCCGGAGGCGCAGCGGCGGATGTGGGAGCTTGCGGTGCAGTTGGAGGACGGCCAGGTCGATCGCACGGCCCGGGCGCTGGAGAACGCGCGGCAGGCGGCGCGTGACGCCCTGGACCGTGCCGCCCAGCAACCGAATCCCGCCAATCTCGCCGATGTCGACCGCAAGCTGAAGGAGCTGCAGGAGGCCATCCAGAACCGCTTGCAGGCGCTGCTGGAACAGGCCAGGCGCGATGGCACGGAGGAACAGTTCGACCCGCAGGCGATGCAGATGGATGCACGGGACCTGGACCGCATGGCGCAAGCGGCGCGGGATGCGGCGAAGAATGGCCGGATGGACGAAGCCAAGCAGCGTCTGGCCGAGCTCGAGGATCTGCTGGACCAGTTGAAGAACGGCCAGTCCGCCAACGCTCAGGCGGCGCAGAAATCCGCCCGGCAGCGCGCCGAGAAGCGCCAGCGTGGGGAGAAGCAGGTCGGCGCATTGCAGGACATGATCGCGCGCCAGGGCGGCCTGCTGGACCGTGCCCAGCAGCGCGCCCAGGACCGCCTTGCCAATGACCGCCAGGGCGATCAGGCCCAGCGTGACCAGGCCCAGCGTGATCAGGTCCAGGGGGATAAATCCCAGGGAGATAAATCCCAGGGGGATCAATCTGCGGGCGATCAGCCCTCCGCTGAAGGCGGCAAGGATCGTCAGGCGGACCGGCGGGTGCAGCAGGCCCTGCGCCGGGCGCTCGGTGAGTTGATGCAGCAATTCGGCGATCTGACCGGCGACGTGCCGCCGAGCCTGTCGGAAGCCGACACCGCCATGCGCGAGGCCGGGCAGGCGCTGGCGGACGGCTCCGACCCGGGTGCCGCCGAGGCCCAGCAGCGCGCCATCGAGGCATTGCAGAAGGGCGGGCGGGAGATGGGCCAGACCATGGCCAAGAAGTTCGGGCCGGGCCAGATCGGCGTCGGTGAGGCGCCGGGCGATGGCGACGACGCGAACGGCGATTCGATGGGCAACAGCCCGGGGGGCCGCGACCGCAGCGGCGCACGCGGCCGCGCCGGCTTGCCGCCCGGACACGGCGCCGGACGGGACCCGTTCGGCCGCCAGCAGGGGCAGGGGACCGCCGGCGCAGATGAAGGCGGCGACGTTCAGGTGCCGGAGGAGCGCGAGCGCCAGCGGGCCCAGGCGATCCAGGAGGAGCTTCGCCGCCGCGGCGCAGACCGCAGCCGCTCGCAGGAAGAGCTGGACTATATCGACCGGCTATTGAAGCAGTTCTGACGGCGGGTGGGCGGAAGTCGTCCGTCAAACCGAAATCAGGTGGCAAACCGGTATCAGGCGGCCGGTTCCCGCGCCCCGACGGCTCCGAGCGTCACCCGCACGAGTTCTGCAAGACCGCCTTCGTCCACCAGGGCCATGGCCTCTTCAGGCTCGAACCACCGTGTCTCCCGCTGTCCCTTCTCGGGCCAGTCATCCAGTTGGCGCTCCACCCAGAACAGGAATACATGCACCTCGCAGAGGAGCTGCCGGTCGCGCAGGCCCTTTTCATAATGATAGGTGCCAAGGGGCTGGCCGCCGAGCACCTGGCCGACGAGCCCGGCTTCCTCATAGGCCTCCCGCGCAGCCACTTCGTCCGGCTGGCGGCCCTTCATCGGCCAACCCTTCGGGATCACCCAGCGGCAGGTTTCGCGCGACGTCAGCAGCATGACCTGCGGCCGGCCGTTATTGCCCCTGCGGCAGGGCAGGGCAGCGAACTGAATATTGCTGCGGGTTTTCTTGGCCATGTCGATGCGTTCTATAGCATATGAAGGGGTTGGTCACATATTCGCACGTGATGAACATCCAGTAACGTCAGGACGATGAATAGATCCATACTGTTGCGGTTGCTGTGATCGAGGTCACAGACGATGCCTTCCGGCGAACCAGGCCCCGGCATCTCTCATCGCGGCGAGCCCGCCGGATCCCCACCGGATCCGCCGTCGGGGGCGGCGGAAATCAACCGGGAATCGACCAAAAATCAATCTGGGCGGCGCATGTCGAAGCGGCTTTCCGGCCGGATCTCGGCGTAGGCGGTGGGGCCGCCCGCGCGCAGCACCACGCCGGCGCCGAACGTGTCGAACAGGCCGTCCTTCAGCAGATGCTGGCTGATATGCACGGCCACCACCTCCCCCAGCACGAGCCAGCCCTTGGTCGGATTGCCGGCGTGGCCCTTGAGCTGGATGATTTCGGACACCTTGCATTCGAAATTCACTGGGCTCTCCCCCACGCGCGGCACGGCCACCAGGCGGGACGGTATCGGCGTCAGGCCGGCCAGCGCGAACTCGTCGGTCTCGTACGGCACGGCGGCGCAGGTCGCGTTCATCCGCTCCGCCAGGTCCCGCGTCGTCAGGTTCCAGACGAACTCGCCGGTTTCGCGGGCGTTGCGCACGCTGTCCTTGGGGCTGGTGCTGGCGAAGCCGATGATCGGCGGGGTATAGTTGAAGGCATTGAAGAAGCTGTACGGGGCCAGGTTCACCACCCCGCTCGCCCCCCGCGTCGACACCCATCCGATCGGCCGCGGACCCACGATCGCGTTGAACGGATCATGCGGCAGTCCATGGCCCTTGGACGGTTCGTAGAAATGCCGCACGTGGGGATCGTTCATGCGTTTGGGTCCTGCTGCAAGGAGGTCATCGGGGCGCAATTCTGCCTGACATTGGCGCCCCGCGCGAGGCCGTAGCGGTAATCCCGGCCCATGGCGGCGGGCTTGACGGGGCCGGCCAGGAGGTTAACTGGACCGGCCCTGCCCGAGCCGGGCCGGCGATTTCGACAGGATGAGTGTTCTTCCCATGGCCGACAGCCTTCCCGCCGCCGCCACGCTTGCGACCGCCGAGCTCAGTGTCGTCGTGCCCTGCTACAACGAGCGCGCCAATGTGGTGCCCTTGATCCGCAAGCTGGACGCCGCCCTGGCCGGGATCGCCTGGGAGGTGATCTTCGTCGACGACAACAGCCCCGACGGCACCGCCGCCGAAGTCCGCCGCGCCGCGGGCACGGATCCGCGGGTGCGCTGTATCCGCCGCATCGGCCGCCGCGGCCTGGCCTCGGCGGTGATCGAGGGGGCGCTGTCCTCCTCCGCCGCGTATATCGCGGTGATGGACGGCGATCTGCAGCACGACGAAACCCGCCTGCCGGACATGCTGGCGGTGCTGCGCACCGGCCAGGCGGACCTCGCCGTCGGCAGCCGGCACGTGGAGGGCGGCGACAATGCCGGCCTGGCCTCGCGCTGGCGGCACGCGCTGTCCGATGGCGGCATCCGCCTGGCGCAGGCCTTCCTGCCGGTGCGCCTGGGCGACCCGATGAGCGGGTTTTTCATGCTGCCGCGCGAAACCTTCGAGGCGCTGGCCCCGCATCTGACCGGACAGGGGTTCAAGATCCTGCTCGATCTGGTGATGAGCGCCCCGGCACCGCTGCGGGTGCGGGAGATCGCGTGCCAGTTCCATCCCCGCCTGGCCGGCGAGAGCAAGCTCGATGTGCTGGTGCTCGTGCAGTTCGCCGGCCTGCTGCTGGACAAGGTGTTCGACGGCCTGGTGCCGCTGCGCTTCCTGTCGTTCTGCTTCGTGGGCCTCCTGGGCGTTCTCGTGCATCTGGCGGTGCTGACCGTGGCGCGGCTGACCGGCGATTTCGATTTCGCCGCCGCGCAGATCGCCGCGACGATCGTCGCCATGGTGTTCAACTTCCAGCTCAACAACCAGATCACCTATCGGGAGCAGCGCCTGCGCGGGCCGCGGCTTTGGCGCGGCCTGCTGCTGTTCATGCTGGTCTGCGGCATCGGCGCCATCGCCAATGTCGGCATCGCGCGCACGATCTATGAAAGCCACAACAACTGGTGGACGCTGGCTGGCGCCACCGGCGCGATCATCGGCGTGGTCTGGAACTACGCCGTTTCGGCCACGCTGGTCTGGCGCGCCCGTTGACGACGCCGAACCGGGGGGGGCCGAACCGGGAGTTGCCGAGCGCGGCGCTGCCGAGCGGGGCGCTGCTGCTGTCGGCGCTGGCCGCGCTGACCCTGGTGCGCCTGCTCGCCGCCGCCTGGGCGCCGCTGTCGCCGGATGAGGCCTATTACTGGGTCTGGTCGCGGGCGCTGGCGCCCGGCTACCTCGACCATCCGCCGATGGTCGCGCTGTGGATCCGTGCCGGCACAGCGCTCGCCGGGGACACCGCGTTCGGGGTGCGGCTGCTCGGTCCGCTGTCGGTGGCGCTGGGGTCCTGGCTGCTGGCGGACGCGGCTGAGCGGCTGCTGCCCGGTCGCGGGGCCGGCTGGCGGGCGGCCGCGCTGCTGAACGCCACGCTGCTGGTCGGCGCGGGCGCGGTGATCATGACGCCGGACACGCCGCTGCTGTTTTTCTGGACCCTGTCGCTGTGGGCGCTGGCGCGGATCGCCACCGGCGGCGGGCGGGGCTGGTTTGCCGTGCTCGGGCTGGCCGCCGGGCTGGCGCTGGCCAGCAAATACACCGCGGCGCTGCTTTGGATGGGCATCGGCGCCTGGCTGCTGCTGACGCCGCGCATGCGGCCCTGGCTGGCCCGCCCGGCGCCCTGGCTGGCGCTGATCCTCGCGGGCGCGGTGTTTTCCCCGGTCATCCTGTGGAATGCCGAACGCGACTGGGCCGGGTTCTTCAAGCAGGGCGGCCGGGTCGGCGCCTGGGAGCCCGCGCGAGCCTGGTCTTTCCTGGGCGAATTGCTTGGCAGCCAGGTCGGCCTCGTTACCCCATTGGTGTTTCTGTTCTGCGCCGCCGGTGTGGGGCTGGCGGCCGGCCGCGCCTGGCGGTTGCGCGATCCGGCCTGGACCTTGCTGGCCGCGCTCACGCTGCTGCCCGCCGCGGTGTTCGTACAGCACGCCTTTGGCGATCGGGTCCAGGGCAACTGGCCGGCCATCCTCTATCCGACGGCCGCGATCGCCGGTGCGGCGCTGGAGGGGGCGTTCTGGCGCCGCCTGTTCCGCCCCGCGCTGGCGCTGGGCTTCGGGCTGACCGCCCTGGTCTATCTGCAGGCGACGCTCGCCTTGTTCCCGCTGCCTGGCGGGATCGACCCGATCACCCGGCTGCTGCGCGGCTGGCCGGACCTGGCGGACCGGATCGGGCTGGTGGCGCAGCACGAAGGTGCCGCCTTCGTCGCCGCCGACCAGTATGGCATCGCGGCCAAGCTCGCGCGCGATCCCGCCATCGCCGTCCCGGTGCTGGCCACCGAGCGCCGCTGGGCCCTGTTCGCGCTGCCCGCCGCGCCGATCGACGGGCGCGAGGGCCTGCTGGTGCGCAGCCTGCGCCGGGGCGAGGATGTGGACACCTCTCCCTGGGCGGAGATCACCGAAATCGGCCGGGTCAGCCGCGACGATGCCGGCTCCGCGGTGGAGCAGTACCGGCTTTACCGCGTCCGCGGACGCAGCGGCGGCACCCCGGTCGTGGTTCTGCCGCGCATGGCGGGAGATGGGCCCGGCGTGCATTAGTCCGGGATTAAGCAAGCCGCCCGCATTCTGGCCGCACGGAAAAAATCGGTGCTGGCGGATGGCAGGAAAACGCGGCGACAAGCAGAACGGCAAGAGCGCGATCATCGTCGTCCGCCGGGAGGAGGTGGTCGAAGGCGGCCATCACGGCGGTGCCTGGAAGGTGGCCTACGCCGATTTCGTCACCGCCATGATGGCGTTCTTCCTGCTGATGTGGCTGCTCAACGCCACCACCGAGGAGCAGCGCAAGGGCCTGGCCGATTATTTCAGCCCGAACAATATCCTCAGCCGTTCGTCCTCGGGCACCGGCAGGCCGTTCGGCGGCAGCAGCGCGATGACGAAAGGCGGGATGGTGTCGGATCGCGGCGCGGTCCAGATCACGCATGGCAAGGCGCCGATCGTGGACGCCGATGACGAGGATTTGCCGACGGCGGCGCAGCCGGCCGCCGCACGCACGCCATCCGCCGATCCGTCCGATGCCGATGCCGCGCGGTCCGTGGGGTCCGCCGACGTGTGGCAGGATGGGGCGGGGCAGGATGGCGCGGCGGATCCCGGAGCAAATCGCCTGAGCCCGGTTCATGCCGTGCTCGCGCCGGTGCCGGACGGCCAGATGTCCGGCGTGACGCAGCCGGGCGGCAGCCAATCCGGTGCTGGCGGAGCCCGATCGGGCGGCGTTCCCGCGGACACGCCCCCCGCGCCCACGCCTCCCGCGCCCACACCCCCGGCGCCCACACCCCGCGCGCCCACGCCGGCGGAGCTTAGGGCAGAGCGGGCCCGCAGCGAAAAGGCCCAGTTCGAAGCCGCCGCCGAGCAGATCCGCGAAGCCGTGCGATCCGACCCGTCGCTGGCCGCCCTGTCGAGCCAGCTTGCTATCGACCTGACGCCGGAAGGGCTGCGCATCCAGATCCTCGACGAGGAGCGCAGCCCGATGTTCGCGACCGGCTCGGCCGTGCCCAACGACCGAGCCCGGCAGCTGTTGCAGAAGGTGGCCCCCGTGTTGTCGAAGCTGCCGGAAGAGATCTCGCTGTCCGGCCACACCGATGCCGCGCCCTATCGCGGCGGGGAGCGGACCAACTGGGAGCTGTCCACGGAGCGGGCCAATGCCACCCGCCGGCTGCTGCTGGACGCAGGCCTGCCGGAACGGCGCATCCGCAACGTCACCGGCAATGCCGATCGCGACCCGCTGCTGCCCGCCGATCCGCTGGCCGCCGCCAACCGCCGCATTGCCATCGTGGTGCTGCGGGGCACCAAGGCGCCCGACCCTTAATGGTCACGGCGATAGCGGCGCCATGCTGACGATCGGTGGCCTGGTCTTCCTGCTGGTTTGCGTGTTCGGCAGCTATGTCGCTTCCGGCGGCAGCATCGTGCCGCTCGCGGAGGCGATGCCGTTCGAGCTCTGGACCATCGCCGGCGCCGCCATCGGCACCTTTGCCATGGCCAATTCCATGCGCGACCTCAAACACACGTTGGGCGGCTTCGGCAAGATCATGAAGGGAGCCAGCTTCCGCAAGACCGAGTATGTGGAGCTGCTCAGCCTGCTGTATTTTTTCTCCCGCCTGGCCAGCACCAAGGGCACGATGGCGCTGGAACCGCATATCGAAAAGCCGGAAGAAAGCGCGGCCTTCCAGAAATTCCCCAAGATCCTGGCCAATCACCACGCCAGCACGATCATCTGCGACTATCTGCGCATGGTCGGTATGAACGCCGACGATCCGAACCAGATCGAGGACGTGATGGCGCGGGAGCTGAAAAAGACCCTGCTGGAGGAGATGCACCCCGCGCACGCGCTGCAGAATATCGCCGATGCCTTGCCCGCGCTCGGCATTGTCGCCGCCGTGCTCGGCGTGGTGAAGACGATGTCGCATATCAACGAGCCGCCCGCGGTACTCGGCGAGATGATCGGCGGCGCCCTGGTCGGCACGTTCCTGGGCGTGCTGCTGGCCTATGGCATGGTGGGTCCCTGCGCTGCGCGGCTGAAGGGCGTGGTCGAGGAGGAGGCAAAATTCTACGAGGTGATCCGCGCGGTGATCGTCGCCCATCTGCACGGCAACGCCCCGCAGGTCAGCGTCGAGGCCGGCCGCAAGATGGTCCCGAACGAGCACATGCCAAGCTTTCAGGAGCTGGAGGAGGCGGTGCAGTCCGTCCAGATCGGCTGAGGCTCTCCCGGGCGCCGGCCCGGGTCTTGACCGCGACAACACGATCGGGCGATGCCAGGAGGATGAAGCATGAGACAGACCCCGCACAGCTACCCGATGGAGAGGTGCTGCGCTCGCCCTTCCACGATCATGTCGGCTTTCAGCTATTGGAGTGGCGGGAGAATTTCGCCCGCATCGCCGTCGATCTGGAGCCGCACCACCTCAACCGGCACGGCATCCCGCATGGCGGCGTGATCCTGACGATGCTGGACGAAACCGGCGCCGCGGCCGGCAATTGGAGCGGCACGCCCGGCCACATCCGCCGGTCCGTCACCGTCGACCTGAACGCGCATTTCACCGGCCGCGCGACCGGAAGCCGGGTCATCGCCACGTCGCGGATCGCCAGCCAGGGCCGCAGCATCTTCTTCGCCAGCACGGAAATCCACGATTCCACCGGCGCCTTGATCGCCTTCGGCTCCAGCACCCACCGCCGCAGCCGCGAAAGCGAAGCGGCGGACTGAGCGGCGGGCGCGCCAGTCCGCTCCGTGCAGTCCGCTCCGTGCAGACGAGCAACGACCCCGCTCATTTCATGTAGAACCTGGTGATTTAGAACTTGGTCATTTAGAATCTGGCCGGCAGCAACGCGGCTTCTTTTGGGCCTGCCGATGCAATACGCCTGCCTGCGCACCATATAGGCGGGGCGGTGGCAAAAATTCGTCGCGGGATGAAGCGCTGTTCCTCCTGTGATCAGGTTCCAGCGGATGCTGCTTCGTGTCGCTTCGCCGCGAGGCGACGGCCGACGATGACGATCCTGGCCTGCGCGTGCCGACATTGCGGCCAGCGTGCCGTCACTTGTTCCGTGACCGACGGAGCCTGTGCCTGCGACGAACCGGCGGCCATCCCGAACTGGAGATCCCATGGGCAAGACGGAATTAGGGCAGAAATGCACCTGCGTGAGCTGCGCCGCGCGGTTCTTCGATCTGGGCCGCAGCCCGGCGATCTGCCCGAAATGCGGCACCGAGCAGCCGAAGCTGAAGCAGCGTCCGTTCGCACCGTCGCGGCCGGCCACGCGCAACTGGTCCAGCCAGCCGCCGCCCGATCGGGCCGCGGCGCCGCTGGAGACGCAGGCGGACGAAGCGATGGCGGCTGACGAAGCGGTGGCGGCGGAAGACGCCGACGATGCCGATCTGGTCGAGCCGGATGGCGTGGAGGACGATATCGACGTTCCCGTGCTGCCCCATCGCGGCGATTAGAGCGAGGCGAGGCGAGGAAATTCGGGCCAAGTGGACCGCCAGAGCAGGCAACTGCGAGGCAGTCGCCGCGTCAGGAAAAATCGTCTAGAAGCTGGCGCGGCAGGCGAATGCGCCGGGCTTTTCCTTCTGGCGCATGAAAGGCGCCGCCTTCCGTTCGCCCGCGATGAATGCGCCGCACGCGACATGGAAATGCCCGAATCTCTGCGCCGCCCGACATCCACATCATTGAGAACCCACACAAACCATGGACCATTCGACCAGCGCCGCGTCGGCGTTCTCTGACGCAGCCGGATTGCGCAAAGTTGCGGCGGACTTCCAGGAAGCGTTGCCAGGCGTCGCCATCCGCCAGGTTGCCACGACCATCCTGCCGCTGATTGCCCTGATCGTCGCCATGCATGTCGGCCTGGCTTTCGACTGGTGGCCGCTGCTGTTATTGGGTATTCCGGCCGCCGCGCTGACGGTGCGGACCTTCATCATCCAGCACGATTGCGGCCATGGCTCCTTCTTCCGCACGCGCCGCGCCAATGACTGGCTTGGGCGGCTCTGTTCCCTGCTGACCTTGACGCCGTACGCCTATTGGCGCCGCCAGCACGCGCAGCACCACGGCGCCTGGAACATTCTCGATCGCGCCGGCGCCTCGGAGCTCGACATCTATTCGTCCTGCCTGACGGTTGCCGAGTACAACGCGCTCGGCTTCTGGCGCCGCGGGCTGCATCGCGCATCCAAGCATCAGGCGATCAGCCTGCTGATACTGCCGCCGCTGATCTTCCTGGGGCTGCATCGCTTCCCCTATGACGCGCCGCGCAGTTGGCGGAAGGAACGCCGTGGCGTATATCTCACCAATATCTCGCTGGTCGGGTTGCATGGCGGCCTCGCGGCGACCCTCGGCGTCGCCCCGGTCGCGGCGGTGATGCTTGCCGTCGTCGTTCCCGCGAGCATCGTCGGCGTCTGGCTGTTCTCCCTGCAGCACCATTTCGAGGGTAGCGTTTGGGCGCGGCAGGCGCAGTGGAACCCGATCGACGCAGCCTTGCGCGGCACGTCGTTTCTCCGGCTGCCCCGCCTGCTGCAATGGATCACCGGCAATATCGGCTTCCACCATGTCCACCACGCCTCGCCACGGGTGCCCAATTACCGGCTGGAAGCCTGTCATGCCGCGCATCCGGGCTTTGCCGTCGCCCCGGTGCTGACCCTGGCCGACGGGCTGCGCGCATCGCGCCATGCCTTGTGGGACGAGGCGCGGGGACGGATGGTTACCTTCGCCGAGGCGGTCCGGCAGCGCAAAACCGCCCTGGCGTAGCCGGTGCGCACATCCGGCGGGACGCACCCGTCGGGAAGTCCCTGCTATTCGGCCGCGCGGCTGGGGGCCAGGGAGGCGGGGGCCAGCGCCGGCGCCTGGGCGGTCTTCCAGGTCCTGATCACCGGCAGCACCTCCTTGGCGAACAGCCGCATGGACGCCTCGGCGGTCTCGAACGGGATGCCGCCGAAGCGGAACGAGGTCGCCAGCTCGAAATCGCCGATCGTCTCGCGCCGGACCTCGAGCTCGCGCAGGATCCGGTCCGGCGGGCCCCAGACCGCCGCCTTCATGAACCCGTCGACCATGCCGGACAGGCCGGTCTTGCGCGCGATCTCGGATTTCTGCGCGTAGGCGTTGTAGCCCTTGGTGGTCGAGAAATGGTCGCTCATCAGCTCGTAATGCTCGATGTTGCTCTGCACGAACGAGCTCATGTGCCGGCGCGCCAGCTCCTCCAGGCTGTCGGAGGCCGGGGCGCAGAGACAGAAATCGGCGATCAGCATCGGCAGCGCCGCGGCGGCGTTGAATTGCTGGAACAGGTCGCGGTAGCGCTGGATGGCGGTCATGCGCAGCGGCCATGGCCGATCGGCGAACATCACCATCCGCGCGCCGATGCGTGCCGCCGCCTCGAGCGAATCGTCGCTCGACGCCACCGCGTAGATGCGGCCGTCGAAGCTGTATTGCGGCCGCGGCCGCAATTCCACCCGCTCCTGCTTGTAGTATTTGCCGTTGCCCTCGATCCAGCCGGTGCGCAGCGCCTGCAGGATCATCGCCGATGCCTCGTCGAAGCGCTCGCGAGATTCGTTCATGGTCTGGTTGAAGGCGGAAAACTCCCGCCGCGCCAGGCCGCGGCCAATGCCGAAGCGCAGGCGGCCTTTGCTTAGCATGTCCAGCACGATGGCCTTCTCGGCGACGCGCAGGGGGTTGTTCCAGGGCAGGATCACCGCGGCGGTGCCGAGATCGATGTTCGGACAGATGGACGCCAGATAGGTCATCAGCTGCAGGTTGTCGGGGCAGAAGGAGTAATCGTTGAAATGGTGCTCCACCGCCCATAGCGCCGAGAAGCCGAGCTCGTCGGCGAGGCGGCTGAGGCGGATCTCCTCGTCCCACACCTGCGCATCCGTCATTTCGGTCCAGCCGTAGCTGGCGAATACCATCTGTACGCCGACGTCCATGCGATCCTCCTGATTTTTGCCGGATGCTTTCATGGCGGCCAACGAGAGGCAAGGGTGCCTGCCGGCCCCGCAGGCGTGGTGACCGCGGTTCGGAGAGGCGCTCACCTTGCCCGCGAGCCGGCATCGGCCCGACGGGATAGTAGATGCAAATGATACCGTTCCAGATGCCGTGCGGATCAGGCCTTCGACGGCGCGGGTCGATGCGGTAATATCACGGCGGTTGGATGGGTGGATTCCGCCGTTCCGGTACCGAACGAAACCGGGTGTCGAATGTTCGGATCGGGCCTTCCGGTGGCCTTCGCGCTCAGGTTTCATGGATCCGATGATTTTGCGGGTAAATTCGGGCCCGTTTCCGCGACGCCCCTGTGGGCAATAATCATGCCAAAATAGCGTGCATGGGGACGATTTCAAAAAAATTTACCCGGCATTGCGATGGATTCTCGGAGGCGGCGGTCTCAGGCTCGCGAATGGATATTGGCAGGCGAGCCGTCGCCATTCTGCCGTCCGCTACGGAGACTGGTTGCGCCGGGGCTGAATGACGACTCCGCGCCGGTTGAGTTGGGCGCTGCCCGGGCCTCGTGGATTCCCGGCCGAAGAACATCGCGGGCTCCCTGTGTCGTTCCCGAACGTCACGATTCCGCGATTGGCGGGTTCTGCAGATTGCGAATGGGATATCGCGGTCGCTACTGGAAATTGCGTAAGAATCGACACGTGTCTCGCGGAACATGCCGGCTGAACGCGCTGAGGTTGAGAATCTGGTACACTAGAGTCATTTTCGTCGGCGAAAACGATACAAAACCTCGGCGGATGATCGTCTGATGGCCAGACATTATCGTAATATATTATTATATATATCTTGCGGCATCAGAACAAGTGATCCGGTCTAATTAAAACTTGATTAGGAGTATTGCTGTCTGCGTGCTTAAGGCGGGGGGCAACAGAAGACATAGTTCAGGAGTTTATGCTTGAAATACCGTTGTATGTGCACTCGACCTGGCCTGGACAGGTCGGTCCCTTCTGTGTTGTCCGCGCGGCCCCTGTTGGGAGGCGGCCGGCGGCCGGTTATCGAGGCAGCGATCCTCGCTGTCCGGTCTTCTTTGTAATCACAAAACCAGAACCGGTCCCCGGGGGTGCGGGGGGCTGATCTCTCCGCTGTAAAATCAAAGGAATGTGTTGGTGGTTTCAACTTATAATGACGGTTCGTCCGGGGCTTCTTCGGGTGCGGCGCAACTGCCTGGGCTGCTGAACGGCTATCCGGTGCGTCCGCCGTGGCAGGTGGCCGGGGTGGATTACGCGGTAGGGGTGCCCACCGGCACGGCGCTGATGGATCCGGCGAGCCTGGTGATGGCTGGCGTCACCGTGAACGCGGCGTCGCACAGCATCACCATCACCGGCAACAATGTCGTGCTCAATGGCTACGACTTCTCCCTCGGGGGCGGTTGGGGCATCTCCGTGCAGGGCGCCAACGACGTCATCGAGAACAGCAACTTCAAGGTGGGCGCCAACAGCAAGGTGCCGATCCAGGGAACCTCCAGCGCGTCCAGCCTTTCCCTGCTGCACAACACGTTCGACGGTGGCGGCGGTCAGAACAGCGCGGTCTGGGCGCTGGTGAACTATAACGGCTCCGGCACGTTCGTTTCCCAATACAACAATTTCGTGAACGCTCCGGAAGACGTCATCGACTTCAGCAACGGAACGATGACAACGGTCATCGAATATAATGTCTTCGACAATACAGGAACCACTTCGGGATCCCATCCGGACCCCGTGCAATATGTCGGGGTGAATTCGACCAATTCCATCGAGGCGTTCAACACAATCTACCAACCCGGTTCCAGCGGAATGCAGGGCGTCCAGCTGCAGGCGCAGAACGGGTCAACCCTGACCAATACGACGATCGAGAACAATGTGATCGTGGCGAAGGGACCTTCGCTCAACATGTTGTACTCGATCGCGGTGATCCAGAACTCGGGAAACACCATCAACGGTGCGGTGGTCGACGACAACTACATTGACTACAGCGGCGCTTACGGTCCGTTCTACCCGCCGAGCGGCAGCAACCTGACCTTTGCCAACAATGTCAATCTGAGCACCGGCGCAACGATCGCCAGCCCGAGGGGGACATCGTCGAGCCCCCCTGCGGGTTCCTCGAGTGGCTCGGGCACGCCACCCGTCGTCGTCCCCGTCGCCGTCGCTGCGGCTGACACCGCGCTCACGCCCGAGAACCAGGCGGTGACGATCGCGGTGCTCGGCAATGACTCGGGGGCCGGCGGTACGCTTAACCCTGCCTCGGTCACGGTCAGCGCCGCCGCCGGGCATGGCAGCACCGCCGTCAATGCCACCACCGGCGCGATCACTTACACTCCCGCTGCCGGCTTCTACGGCACCGACACGTTCAGCTATACCGTGGCCGATACCGGGGGCGCCGCTTCCGCGCCGGCGACCGTTACCGTCACCGTCAGCCCTGTCACCCCACCTGTCGTCACGACCCCCGTCGCCGTCGCCGACACGGCGAGCATGTCCGCCACGAGCAAGTCCGTGACGATTTCGGTCCTTGCCAACGACACGGATGTCGGCGGCACGCTCAATCCTGCCTCCGTCGCGGTCAGCACCGCCGCTGCGCATGGCCGTACGTTTGTCAATGCCACGACCGGCGCGATCACCTACGCGCCTTCCGCCGGCTTCTCCGGCACCGACACGTTCGCTTATACCGTGGCGGATACCAGTGGCGTCGTTTCCGCCCCGGCGACCGTCACCGTCAACGTCGGATCGGCCACCGGACCTGTCGTCACGACCCCGGTCGCCGTCGCTGACACCGCGTTGACGCCCGAAAACCAGGCGGTGACGATCGCGGTCCTGGCCAACGACACGGATACCGGCGGCACCCTCCGCCCTGCCACGGTCGCGGTCAGCACCGCCGCTGCGCATGGCAGCACGTCCGTCAATGCCACGACCGGCGCGATCACCTACACACCCGCAGCCGGCTACTACGGCGCCGACACGTTCAAATATACCGTGGCCGATTCCGGCGGCGTCACCTCTGCCCCGGCGACGGTTACCGTCACCGTCGATGCGCCGCCCACAGCCGTCGCCGATACCGCGAGCACGACGGCGGGCCAGCCGGTCACGGTCGCCGTCCTTGCCAACGATACCGACGTGGACGGCACCCTCAACCCTGCCTCGGTCGCGGTCACCACCGCTGCCGCGCACGGCTCCACCTCGGTCAATGCGGCCACCGGCGGCATCACCTATACGCCGACGGCCGGCTTCACCGGCACCGACACGTTCAAATACGATGTCGCCGACACCAGGGGCGTCTTCTCCACCCCCGCGACCGTCACCGTCTCTGTCGGATCGGGTGGCACCGGCGGATCGGGTGGCACCGGCGGAACGGGCGGCACCGGCGGAACGGGCGGCACCGGCGGATCGACCGCCCCTTCCAGCTATGTGGACGGGTCCAGCGGTGCGCCTGCCGGGACGCCGCAGCTGCCGACAATTCTGAACGGCTACGCGGTGCGCCCGCCGTGGGAGGTCGCGGGTGTCGACTATGCCGTCGGGGTTCCGTCCGGCACGGCCCTGAAGGATCCTGCGACCATTGCCATGGCGGGGGTAACGGTCAACACCACGAACCATACCATCACCATCACCGGCAACAACGTGACGCTCGACGGCTACGATTTCAGCCTGGCCAATGGGTACGAGGTCATCGTCAAGGGGGCGAACGACACGATCAAGGACAGCAAGTTCGTGGTCGGCTCGAACCAGGGATCCAACGGAACCGTTGTGAATGCAACCACATCGTCCAGCAACTTCAGCATGCTCGACAACGAGATCGACGGGGCCAATGTCGCCGTCACGGCCCAGGCAGGATCGTCGGTCATAATCGCCAGCTCCGGCACCGTGACGCTTCAGTACAATTATTTCCACAATTCCGGCGGCGACATGATCGACTTCAATCGCAGCGCCTCGCCGGAGGTCGATATCATCCAGTACAATGTCTTCAAGGACATTGGCGTCAACACGGCGCATGCGGATACCATTCAATGGTACAATACGCAGATTGCCGCAGGCAGCGATGTCGGGTTCAATACCGTATACCAGAATGTCAACCAGCCCGGGCCGGGAAATGGGGGGCTGGTCGTCCTTTCCGAGGGACCGCAGTCGACCATGACCGGGATGACGGTGAACAACGACACGGTCATCCAGACGGCGAACGTAACCAACGCGAACTTCACCGTCGGCTTCTATGCCGATATGGGCGGCACCGCTTCCAATGTCGTCATCCACGATCTTTATATCGATCCGACCGGGGCGCTGGGATACACGGGCTCCCCCTGGTTCCCTACCGGCTATTACGGCACGAACCTGGCGAACCCCACGGTGATGTCGAACGTCACCAATATGGTGACGGGGGCATCGGTGCCCGTACCGAGTTCATCCAGCAGGACATCCCAGGGCTACTACACATATGCGGACGCCTCCGGGCATTCGCCGGCGTTGAGCGATGTCTATGGCGTGACGGCATCCCCTTCCAGCGGGACCCAGTTCCCTGGGACCACCATCACGCTGACATTGAACATGGACGCAGCCGAGTTCGTGACCGGAACCCCGACGCTCAGCCTGAATGACGGGGGCACGGCCACATATGTGAGCGGTTCGGGAACCAACCAGCTGGTCTTTGCCAATACGGTCGGCTCCAGCGACACGACACTCCCGACGCTGGCCATCACCAGGGTGAACCTGCCCAACGGCGCCGCCATAACGGATGCGTACGGCAACCAGGCCAACCTGTCCGGCGCCGTCACGACCTTCCCGGGACTTGGCATCGACCCGCCGTCCAGCACGGCATCCACAGCCAGCGCCGCCAACGTCAGCGCGGCCTCCGGCACGCCTGCAGCTGGCTCCGGCACGGCCGCGATCACCAGCGATAGCCTGGCCGCGCCGACGCTGAGCTTCATTGGCGGAACCGGCAGTTCCAGCGCCGCGGCGAACGGTTCGGCCACGGTAAAGGCAACGGCAAGCGCCGGGACATCGAACGATCAGGATGGATCGAGCGTTGCTTCTCTGATCCGCGCGGCGCAGACGGACTTCAAGCCGCTCCTGTCGGGCAAGATAGGCAGCGTGGCCGCCACGGACGATGCCCAGGGGGGAACCGCCCTGGCATCGTTGCAGGACCTGTCCGGCAACGCGATCGCCGGTCAGTCCGGCATCGGCGGCTCGCTCAGCCTCAAGCTGACGGACCATACCTCCACCGTCCAGACGGGCGTCACCCATATGTGACGCGACGATCCAAGCCGAAGCCAGGGATCGGCGGCCATGCCGTCGCCGGTCCCTGGCTTCGCGTTTGCGATACCGGGTCTGCCTGTCCGAACCGCCCTGTCCGAATCACTGGCCGGGCGCCTGGCCTGTCAGGTGGCGTGCCGGGGGGCCTGCCAATGATCCGGCGAGTCTCTGGAAGCCGGACCAACCCCCAGGCACTGCCTCGCGAAATGCAGCAGAGGCCGTTCGACCAGGCGATGGCATAGCCAGCCGATCAGCAGGCACAGGACCAGGAAGGCTGGAGCCAGCGGGATGCCGCCTGCCCATCGCGCGGCCGGGAGGCGGAAAGCGAGAGCCAGGACCGAGAGGACGATCAGGTGCGACAGGTAGAGCGAATAGGACGCGTCGCCGATGGCCAGCGTCCAGCGCATCCTGTCGAAGGCCACGAACCGTTCCAGCCGGACGCAGGCGAGGACCAGCAGGAATGCCGGCACGCCCCAATAGACCAGCCGCGGACAGCGGATGGCGGTCAGGGCAGGGCTGAGGGCGAGGCAGGCCACCGCCGCCCCGATGAGCAGCATGGCGGTCCGCTTGCTGAAGCCGAGCTTTCCACGACTGTATAGGCTGCCGAGTGCGCAGCCCGCCAGGAACTCGAACAGGATCGGGTTGCTGTAGGTGACGACCAGGGCGTTCTGGCTATGGGGGACGAGAATGCCAATGAGAGCCATCAGCGAGAAGACGACCGCGAGGGCGCGGATCCGGCGGTTGAAGATGAACGCGGATGCGGCCGCGAAGGCCGCGTAGAAGAACATCTCGTAGACCAGCGTCCAGCCCTGCTCCAGTGGCGGCAGGATGTCCCCCTGGGAGTTGTGGGAGGGCAGGAAAAGCAATGCCAGGATGAAATTATCCAGCCGGAACCGGTAGGACTGGAACATGCCGGGCACGACCAGGAAGATGCAGCCGTAGAACAGCGTCATAAGCCAGTACAGCGGAGCGACACGGATCACCCGCCGCAGCAGGAATTCCCGTGCGCCCGGTCGTTGCGGCGTCACGTAGACCATGACGAAGCCGCTGACGATGAAGAACAGATCGACGCCCGAAGCGCCGATGAAGGTAAGCGGCGCGAGCTCCGTTCCGACCCGCACCTGGAGCAATCGGGTAAGGTGCGAAATAACCACCAGCACGGCCGCGAGCGCACGGACGACCTGGATGCTGTAAAGGGGCTTGCCCATGCGCCATACTCCACCAATCCGATACGAGTCAGCAAGAAAAACCCGCAGGCCTCACCGGCCGCGGCCGCTAAACGGTTGGCCTGCCGACCCTTGCCTGATATACTTGCCATATGGCAACGAACACCTTGGCCAGTGACGGCGCAGGCGATCGACCGTTCGTTTCGGTGATCGTGCCGCACTACAACGACCTGGACGGGCTGCTTCTGTGTCACCAGCGGCTTCTCGCGCAATCATGGCCGCGAGATCGCATGGAAGTTGTGGTTGCCGACAATAACTCCCGTTGTGGCGTCGAGGCCGTCAGGAATATCGTCCCGGGCGCAACGGTGGTCCTGGAGACCGTGCAGGGTGCGGGGCCCGCGAGGAATGCAGGCGTGGCCGCCAGCCGGGGCGAGGTGCTGGCCTTTCTGGACAGCGACTGCGTTCCGGAGCCCGATTGGATCGCCGAAGGGGTTGCGGCGCTGGGTCGCTTCGACTTCGTCGGCGGCCAGGTCGTCGTTTTCGCGCGCATGCCGGAACGGCCGAATCCCGTCGAGGCGTTCGAGATGGTATTCAATTTCAACTTCCGCCGCTACATCGAGCAGGTCGGGTTCACCGGCACCGGCAATATGTTCGTTCCGCGCGCCGTGTTCGAGCGGGTGGGGGGCTTTCGCACCGGCGTTTCCGAGGATGTGGACTGGTCGTTCCGGGCGCGCGATATAGGCTATCGCCTCGGCTATGCCGAACGCGCCGTCGTCGGCCATCCCGCGCGATGGCAGTGGGCGGAGCTGAAGCGGCGCTGGATGCGTATTCTGGGTGAGCATCATGAATTGATGCGCGAGCGGCGGCTCGGCCGGGTTGCTTTCGCGTCCAAGGCGCTGCTGATGCCATTCTCCATCCCGCCCCATGCAATGAAGGTGGTCCTGTCCAGGCGGTTGCCTGGCCCACGGGCGCGGCTAGGGGCGATTTCGGTGCTGACGCGGCTGCGGCTCTGGCGCGCCGGAGAGATGCTGCGCCTGGCCTTCCGGCGTGCCTGATCGCGTCCGCGCGGGCTGGCGAGCGGGGGCTGTCATCCTGCTGGCCGGGGAGCTGGCTTGTCCGGCGGCGGCCGGTCCGGCCTCGGTTCCCGGCGTCCGCTTCGAGGACGGCGCGGCCGGCGCCGCTTCGGGCATTGCGCAGCTGCCGCGGCTGCTGGACGGCTATGCAGCGCGGCCGCCATGGTCGGTCGCCGGGGTGGATTACGCGGTGGGAGTGCCGGCGGGGACGGCGCTGAAGGATCCGGCGAGCCTAGCGATGGCCGGGGTCAGGGTGGACGCGGCAACCCACACCGTCCGCGTCAGCGGCGATCACGTCCGGCTCAATGGCTATGACTTCTCCCTCGAGGGCGGTTGGAACGTCTATGTGGACGGCGCCGACGACGTTATCGAAGACAGCAACTTCAAGGTGGGCGTCAATAACAGGGTGCCGATCCAGGGCAGCGCCAGGGCATCCGACCTCTCCGTGCGGCATAACACGCTCGACGGCGGCGGTGGCCGGGATGGCGCGGTCTGGGCGCTGATCAGCTACAACGGTTCCGGCAAATTCGTCGCGCGATACAACTACTTCCTGAACGCGCCGGAAGATGCGATCGATTTCAACAATGGGACGATGTCCACGGTTGTTGAATATAACCTCTTCCATAATCTGGGGACGGATCCGCGATCCCATCCGGATCCCGTGCAATATGTCGGGGTGCGCCTGATCGGTGCTGTTGAAGCGTTCAATACGATCTACCAGCCCAATCCCGGAGGCATGCAGGGGGTTCAGTTGCAGGCGCAGCTGGGATCAAGCCTGAGCCATGCGGCGATCCGCAATAATGTGATCGTCGCGAAGGGGCCTTCGCGCGGCATGTCCTACTCGATCGCGGTGATCCAGGATCCCGGAAATGCCATCGACGGCGTGGTGGTTCAGGGCAACCATATCGATTTCAGCGGGGCTTACGGCCCCTTCTACCCGCCGAGCGGCAGCGGCCTCGCCTTCGTCAACAATGTCAGCATGGTCAGCGGGGCGGTCATCCCGGCCCCCCCGGGCACCGCGGCCACGAATGTCACGCGGGTAACCGCCGGCCCGGGCAGTGACAAAGGGGGTGCCGGCGGCGGCGTCACCCTGACCGTCAACCTCAATACGCCAGCCATGGTCAGGGGCGCGCCCACCCTCAGTCTCCAGGACGGCGGCCTCGCCATCTACGCCGGCGGATCGGGCAGCAATGTGCTGACGTTCAATTGTGCCGCCGGAACGCTTGCGCCCAGGCTTGCCATCACCCGTGTCAATCTGCCGGCCGGCGCCACCATCACCGATGCCGCCGGCAACACACTCGACCTCTGTGGAGCCTTGGGCCCGGTTGCGGTCGGCGCTCAGCCGGGGAGGGGGTGATCCGGCCGGCCTGGCGCCTTGCGGCGCGCTGCGGCTTTGCCGATGCACGGAGTTCACGACCTCCGCGCGGTTGGGCTCACCCCCCGGCATAGGTCTCCATCTCCGCCGTCCGCATGGCCGGTGACGCATGGTTCAACTGCGCGGCCGTGCCGAGTGCGCCCAGTTCGCCGAGATGAGCCCGCAGACCGATCAGAAGGCTGACAAGAATCCAGATCGATCCCCAGAAGTGAACCGTGAATCCCTCGAACATGACCAGGAATATGACGACGCCCAGTACCGTGCCGATGCGTGACTCCGATCTGGTCAAATGCGCGCGCGGAAGATCCGTGGGACGATGACAGGATCCGATCATGGCGAGGGCGGTCAGGACAGCGCAGGGAATGCCATAACTCAAAGATAGAACAAGCCATAGCGAGTCGATGGTAGTCTGGACGTCCAACTGGTCCAGGATGACCCCGAAATATGGGTTGTTCAGAACGATCGGACCCATGATGTTCCATACATACAGCCTGTAATATCCAGTTTGCGGATCCAGCGTCACCAGTTCGATGATATGCCCGAACGGAGTGTCCGTACTGAAGTATATGGCGAGCAGCACCGTGGCGGACACACCGACAATCAGCAGCCATCGCCTCGACATGCCCGCAGCCATCTGGCCGTACAGGAGAAGCCCAAATCCCATGATCGCGCCTTGCTGAGGAGCGGACGAAAAGCCGATCACGACACCCAGGGCACAGGAGGCGGCGCAGTAGACCCGCCGCCTGATGTCGATCCAGGCGGCAAACAACAGGCCGATTGCGCTCGTGAAGCCGAATATGATCGGATGCTCGATCGGGCCGGCTGCGCGCAACAGGCCGAAGCGAATTTCATCCGCTAAATGCCCGGCTTTCTGAAAGCCGGTAATCTGGGATACCAGTTCGCGGGTGAAATAGCGGCCGGTCAACGTATCCAGCAATGCGTCCAGGACGACAATGGATATGGCGAGGCAGAGAAAGCCGATGAAGGCGAGTGCCTGCCCGTGACTCGTCAGCAGCAGGCGGGTCGCCATGTATGCGATCAGATATTCGAGCACGATCGGACCCGAGTGGGCGAGTGCATCACCGAAGCCGCCGGTGACGCTCGGCCCGACGAACATCCAGACCGCCGCCAGGGCGATGAAGAGATCAGAGGCGACGAAGACGTAGCGCCCCGTGGACAGCTTTTGGCCCAATCGCAAGAACAGCGAGGGCGCCAGAGCCAGAAGGATCACCCGCGAAACGGTCAGCCGCAATCCGAATACGAAGAAGGAGAGGCCCTCCGGCAGAAATACCGACAGGAGAATCAGCTTGAGGGCAAGCGGAAGTGGCGTGGCTTCATCGACATCATTGGGCAGTGCCGTCGCGTCCGGGTTGGCGCCCGGCCCGTCGTCTTGAGCCATGGTATCCATCGCCACTTCCATCCTGACGTCTCCCCGCAAGCTCTCCATCGTGCCGTCGTCCCGGTCAGGGGAAGTTCATCCGAATGCGGTCCGCCGGGTTGCCGGACTGGCCCGGCGGTTCGTCGCCGTTCACCGCGATACCACCGGGCGCCGTTAGCGACGGCGCAGCCAGAGGCCGCCGCCGGGATTGGCAAGCATCTCTGGCGCCTGTTGCCTGAGCCGTGGGCGTTCGGTGCGGGCCATGTAGTCATTGAAGAACAGGATCTCCCAATCGCGATTCCCCATCAGAAAGGCGCGCAACGCATAGAGCTCGTTCCAGGAGTAATTCCGGTCAATGACCCACTCCCGCGGGTATTCGAAAGGATAGAACACATCGTGGAAATGCACCACGACGCCGGAATGAAGCCGCGGCAGGATCTCAAACAGTTCAAAGACCACATCCGACCCGGTCTTTACGACATGCGTGGAATCGATGAACAGAATGTCATTGCGTTGAAGATCGTCAAAGTAGCTGAGCGGCACGGCCTGCACCGCGGTCGGAATATCTCGATCGCCGCTCCGTCTCCTGGTAGGAGAAACGAGTGCAGCAGGTCTGGATACGGTTCAATGAAGGTGCAGCGCGGCCAATTCCGGAAGAACCGATCGAATGTGTCGAGTGCAACTGCGGAGGATGAGCCGCATCCCACCTCTATGAGCCGTTCCGGCCGCAGGTGACGCAGCATGCATTGATAGACGATCGCGTCACCGATATCGAAGCTGCGTGAAGGCGTTCGGTAGCGTCGTGCCGGATCGTTCCGGGCAAGCCCCCGCGCGTCCGCGAGAAAGGGGGCCCAGCTCTCCCATAGCGCGAGTTGGGCGTCGTGCGCGAGGTCGATGCCGGGCAAGCTGGCGGGCATCGGCCTCGTATGCAGATCCTGATAGCTGTGCCTGAGTTCGGCTGGATCGCAGATCGGGGAGTAGAAATGACCCGGCGGGTAGGCCAGCGGCGCGGCAAACAGAAACCGGGCGTTGGATAGTCTGGGTCCGATCCATTTCTTCAGTAGTTTCCGCAGCATACCACGGTCCTTCTTTGCCGATATACCCGCCCGTCGACGCCCGAACCGGATCTCGCCGCCATCGTCGTCGCGTGGATCTGCGGAAGTCGGGAGCCGGGGACGTGAGCGGCAAGCCATGCGCCAGCTTATGGCCGGGAAGGCAGTCACGGCCTCCGGTGGTGTGGCTTCGCCATGCGCAGCTTGGCATCAAGGTTGCGAACCGACAGTTTGCGCCTGTTTGCGATTGTAAAGACGGCGCGTGCCCAGGGCGAGGCAGATCATGAGGCTGCCAAGTACGGCCATGCGCAGCTGTATCGATGGATGACCCAGGAGGACCCAGGCGGCGACCGCTCCGGGTATCGACAGCATGGCCAGGAAGGCCGTGTAGGAGGCGTTTGCCGATACTCGCAGATGGCGGTCGAGACGCGCGAACGCGACGATCGTGCCCAGAGCCTCCCCGGCAAGCATTCCGCCGGCTGCCGCGAACAGCGCGGGCGTCAGCCACAAGCCCACCACCGTAACAGCAAGGCCGAGGGCGCCCGAGAGGTTCGACAGCATCAGATCTCTCGTCCGGCCGGCGGCGAGGCCGCCGAAATTGGCCATCTGCCTGGCAAACCGCATGAAGACCGCGAGGCTGAAGATCGCGAAGAACAGGTCTCCCACGGCGAACCGGGCACCGAACACGATACTCAGGATGGCATCGCCGAATGTCGCGACAGCCGCAGCGGCCAGGGCTCCGATTGCAGCCGAAACCATGCTCATGCGTTGGAAGAGATGGGGGAATTCCCACAGCGGCGACTCATGCCATGCGGCGGAGAGCCGTGGCTGAGCCACGGTGAATGTCACGCGAAACAACAGGGACGTCGGCATGTAGAACATCATGGTCGCCAGACCGTAGCGGCCGAGTTGCGCGACATCCAGAAATGACCCCACGGCAAGCCTGTCGAATTGCCCCAGCGCCGCCAGCGCGAGGCCGTTCAGCATCAATGGAATGCCAAAGCGCAGTGCCCGGCGCATGGCGTCTGCCTGGAACGAAAATCGGTACGGTATGCCGGCAGCACCGTGGGTGGCGCAGACAAGTCCGACGGCCTGCGCACCAAGTCCCCACAGCACGGCGCGATGGTCGTGCAACAGCAGGGAGGCACACACCACGGCTGCCAGCCCCACCAGGTTGGCCGACGCATTTGCGACCGTCCCTGGCCAGAACTGATAGCCGCGTTGCAACTGGTCGACGCGCAAATGCGCGAAGCCGCGCAGCAGCGGTATCGCGGCCAGCCAGTAGAAGCTGCCGGCTGCCTGCGGCACGCCGAGCAGCTTCGCCGTCGGCCAGGCGAGCGCTGCCAGCAGCGCGGCGCTCAGGGCAGCTCGCCCCAGTGTCAGCGTATGCGCGACCGCGAGCGCTTCTTTGCCATCTCCATCTTTCGCCTGGATCAGATACCGGTCAGCACCCAGGCCGGTACTCATGTCGATCAGTGTCGCCAGGATCACCATGGAGGAGGCGATCCCGAACTCGGTGGGACCGAGCTGCCGGGTAAGCGTGACGGAGCGGGCAAATTGCGCGGCGTACTCGATGGCCAATCCCGCCGAGAAGATCATGGCGCCCTGAAACATCCGATGCGCCAGACCGGCACGCAGATCCTTGGCAGCACGAATCAGGCCGTCCAGGCGATGGCGTCGAATGGCCCCCGGTTCAGACACGCCTCCTCCTCCGGCCGGGGAGGGGGCTTTGGCGTTGCTTCATGGTCAGCCCCGCGAGGCGCGAGCGGATATCATCCTGCAAGGCCAATGCCGCAATAACCGCTCCTATCGCACTCTTCCGCATTCCAACGACTTTCCACTTGCCGATCATGCCACAAGATGGCACGGTATGGTAACGAAAATATCGCGGACAAGGCCGGGTTTATTCCCTCGCCGGATGCAACTTGCGGTTTCTCCTTTGTCGCCCGTACGGATGAGCGGGCCTGGTCGATGGCCACCCGAACCGCCGGTCGCTCGCGTTTGTTCTTTTGCGCTGCCGGGCGCAGCTGGCTGCCGGGAATGGATTGTGCGGAAGACGCACAGAGAAGGATCGCATGATCAGCAGACCCATGGTCGTCGTCTATCATCATCTGTCCGCCGAGAAGGACCCGCTGACCGACCTGCTTGGCGTGAGCACGGATCCGGATGTCTTTGTGCAGCACATGCGTTATTTCGCCAAGAACTATGACCTCATCAGCGCATCGGACCTGATGGGGCGGGCATTGCCCAGGAAGGCGTTGCTGATTACGTTCGACGATGCCTACCGGTCGGTGCTCGAAGTCGCGGGGCCCATCCTGAAGGCGATCAGTGCCCCATCGATCTTTTTTCTGAGCGCGGGCATCCTGACGGCCAATGCCCTTCCCATGGACAATTTGATTTCCCTGGCGGTCGGCCAGCTCGGGCTGGCAAAGGTTATGTCGCTGCTGGGCTTCGGCGGGGCCAGCGCGGCTTCGGCGGGAGACCTGATCGCGGACTACATGCCGTTATTGACGTGTCCGCAGCTCGATGCTGCGAGCGAGCGCATTCTGTCCTTGCTTGGCACGACGGCCGATAAGATCCGGCAGGGATCGGGGTTGTTCATGGACGAAGGCGACGTTCGCATGTTTCCATCGTACGGGATGGATGTCGGCAATCATTCGATGACCCACAGGTTCTTTCGTGCGCTGTCGCCGACAGAGCTGGACCGGGAAATCCGGGAAAGCCGGGAGGTGCTGGAAAAATTGTCCGGCCGGCCCGTGACCTGTCTGAGCATACCCTATGGCAACGTGCTGGATGCGACCGGATCGGCGTTGGCGGTCGCTCGTGCCAGCGGCCACCGGGCGATCTTTCTGGTGCACGGCAGGAGCAACGGCTTTCGCCAGATGCGGGACGTGTTCTACCGGACAAGTCCGAAAAATACCCGCCGTGAGATCCTTCCGCTGAAGGTCCGGGTCGCGCCTGTCCTGCGAACGGTCCGCGATTGGATGAATGCGCGGCCTGCGCGAAGAAATCTCCGCGGGACGGCCACGTGACGGCATGGATCGCAGCGGCGCTGCCCGGCAATTTGTTTGGATGGATGGCCCCGATGCTGACAGAGTGCGGCGCGAGGAAGCTCGCCTCAGGCCATCTATCAAGACCGAGGGCCAATTGATGGATCCATTGCCGGACGTCGCCGTCATCATCGTCGGCTACCGCAATGCCGGCGGATATACTCGGCTGCCTTGAGGCATTGAGGCAGCTGCAGCCCGAGCCGCGCTTTGATGTGTTCATTGCGGAAAACGGCGGCCGGGAAGGCATGACGGCGCTCCTCGACGCTTTGAGCGCGGAGACGGCCCTATGCGGGCCGGCGACGGAACCGCAGCCCGTGGTCGATCTGCCGAACGCGCTCCGGCAACGCGTGTTTCGGCTGGTTCGGCGGGACGCCAACGCCGAAGCGCGCGTGCATGTCGCCGAAATGCCCGAGAACCTCGGATATGCCGGTGCGGTCAATGCCTGGTTGCGCCCGCTGCTGCAGAGGCCTGGCTGGCGAGGTGCCTGGATTCTCAATCCCGACACCGAACCCACCCCATCGGCACTCGCGGAGCTTGTGGACCAGGCGGCCAGGCGCGCCAAAGGGATGGTGGGTAGCCGCATAACGGTCGGCCCGGGTTCGAATATGGTTCGCACGCGTGGTCTGGCCTGGCACAAGCTGACGGCGAGGACGATTGCCGTCGACCGCGATGTGTGCGCGGCGGTCGAGCCGGATGCGGAGGATGTCGAGGCCCGTCTGCATGCGCCATGTGGTGCATCGCTCTACGTCACCCGGGATCTGATCGAGCGGATCGGGCTGATGGACGAACGCTATTTTCTGTATTTCGAGGACCTCGAATGGGGTTCCCGGGCCAAGGATCTTGGCGAACTCGGCTACGCGCATGATTCCATCGTGCCGCATAGAGGGGGCACCACGATCGGCAGTGCCGACAGAAGGGGCGCCGCCTCTTCCCTGTCCGTCTACCTCGAATCCCGCAACAGGATACTCTTCGTGCGTGACCGGTATCACACCTGGCTGGCCTGGACCGTGCTGATGCAGGTGCTCGATGCCGCAGCCTTCGTGAAAGCCGGTTCCTTCGCCAACGCATTGACCGCGGTCCGCGGCTCGGTGGCGGGGCTGATGGGAGAGGTGGGCAGGCCCGATCATATCCTCAAGGCGCACGAGACCTGAGGACCTGCAGCCTCGGCCGTTTCCGCCTCCTCACAGCCGAACAGCGCTGCAAGGCGTGGGAGGCGCCTTCCTCGAAGGGCATCGGCGGTTTGGCCGGAAACTGTCTCCCGGTGTTCCGCGCCCCTGCGTCTATCCGCGTGATCCCCGCGCTGGCGGTTCGTCAGATCGGTCCTGCCTGCCTATGGATGGCCCCGGCGACAAATCCGTCAGCCCCGCGGACGGCGACGTCATCCATACGGGCCACCGAGACCCAGGGGTTTTCGGAGGATGGCGCCCGCCAATAGGCCGGCATAGGCGAGGTTCGTGGTGAGGTAGCGCCGCCACATGCGCCTGGGCTCCTGCAGGGTTCGGTAGAGCCATTCGAAACCGCTTTGCTGCCACGCGACCGGGGCGCGGCGAACATGCCCGGCCAGCACGTCCAGGCCACCGCCGACCCCCATGATGAATGGCACCGCCAGGGCCGCGCGGTGCCGGGCCATGAAGCGTTCCTTGCGCGGGGTCGGCATGCCCACGAACAGGCAATCCGGCCTGGCGGCGCGAATTTCCGCGATGATGTCCGGCTCTTCGTCCGTCGTGAAGTAGCCGTGGTGCGTGCCGGCCAGGCGCAGCGTCGGGTGCCGTCGCGCGAGTTCCTGGACCGCCAGTTCCAGTACATCCGCGCGGGCGCCAAGCAGATAGGGACGAAAGCCGTCCTGCGCGCATCGTGCCAGAAGATTTTCCATCAGGTCCACGCCGGCGACGCGTTCGGGCGCATGCACGCCCAGCATCCGCGCGCCGATCAGGATTCCCATTCCGTCTATGGATACGAGATCGGCCCCGAGGACGTCGGCCTGCAACTCCGCGTCGTGGCGAAGATTGACCAGCTTGGCGACGTTCATGGCGACGTGCTGTATGAACCGCCTTTCCCGGATGGCAGCGACCACATAGTCTTCGGTTTCCTGCATGGTCAGCAGGTTCACCGTGACGCCCAGAAAGCTTGCGCGCCTGGGAAAGCCGTTCCTGGTATCCTCTTGCACGGCATGCCCCTCCTAACCCGGGCGGATCAATCCCTGGAACCACCCCTTCGCGTCGGGCGACCGCAGGCCCCCTTGCGAACGCGCAAAAAACCCTTCCCGCGTGGAGGCTGTGAGCGCGGGGTGGGGCAGGCTGGCGTTGACTTCATGCAACCTGTCCGGGCTGGCACGGCGCGTTCGTTCACTGTCCAGATAGGACAGCCAGTTCGCGTAAATCCGGACGGCGGTGGAAAACCAGGGCGCCTGCAGCTCCGCCCGTGCGACCAGCGCGCCGAACTCCGGGAGCAGATCAAGGCTGCGATCGCGCAGCGCCCGTTCCTGGAAGCCGACGAGTTCCGAGGCGACATGCGCGTTGAAATAGCCGTGCGGAATTCCGGGATAGGTCTCCCGTTCCCGGGACAGAAATCGGGTGACGTCGCGGCGATATTCCTTGAGCAGGCTGGCCGCGCCATATTCCGGATGGCCCTGAAAAAACAGAAAAAGACTGTCCGCCTGCTTGAGGAATATGTCGACTCCGGAATGGGGCGACCGCGACAAGATGTCGTAGCCCCGCGCTGCCAGTGCCTCTTCGGGCAGGTCGTAGAAGCGGGAATGGGGGACCCGCCACCGCCCTGGGGTTCCCCATACGATGTCGTGGTCGGCGGACCCTATTTGGCAGTCGAACACACCCGACAATTTGCCATCGAGGGGGCGGCGGTCGATGCTGTCCAGATGCAGGACGGCGGCATGCGCGGCTAAACAGGACCAGATGCTGGAGATCGTGTGGTCGTTCGACCATGCAACCAGCTTTGACAGGGCCGGCCAGAATGGCTCGTCGCTGAGGGAGCGCGCACGCGGCTCGGTTCCCGTAACGATCAGCCCGTCGGGCGGATCGTCCTCCAGCTCCGCGATATCATCATAGTAGCGGGAGATATGGGACCGGGTGGCATCCGAGCGTGCGATCTCTGGCAGGGAATATAATTTCAGGCGCACAACGAAGTCCCGCGACGCGGCCGACAGAAGGGCGCAGAACTGGCGTTCTGTCCCTTCCAGGGCCGCGTCCGGCATATTGTTGAGGAGCGCGATGACGATGGGGTCGCGATGGGAGATCGATTTTTTCTGCCTGGAGGGAAGACGGTCTCGAAACATCGTGCGGATGCCTCCTGGTCCGATCGCGATCACGCCACAGCCGAGTAGGTGCTCGACAGGCCGGTACCCGCCTCCAGCGCCTGGTCGAGATCGGCGATGATGTCATCGATATGTTCGATGCCGACACTCAGCCGGATCGTTCCCGGCCCCACGCCTGCTATACGCTGCTGTTCGGCCGACATCTGGCGATGCGTCGTCGATGCCGGATGGCAGGCCAGGGACTTGGTGTCGCCGAGATTGACCAGACGCTTGATCAGCTTCAGCGCATCGTAGAAATCCTTCCCGGTTTCCGTTCCGCCGCGGATGCTGAAGGTCAGGATCGAGCACGCCCTGCCGCCCAGATACTTCCTGGCCAGGGCATGGTACGGGCTGTCCGGGAAGCCGGCGTAATTCACCCAGTCAACCCTGGGATCGGCGCGCAGGAATTCAGCCACGGCCCGGGCATTCGCCACATGGCGCTCGACGCGAACCGCGACCGTCTCGATGCCCTGGAGCAGGAGGAAGGCGCTCAACGGCGACAGGCACGAACCGGTGGTCCGCAGGTAGACGCTGCGGCAGCGCGCGATGTATGCGGCGGCGCCGAAATGCTGGGTGTAGACGAGGCCGTGATAGGATTCGTCCGCTTCGTTGAACATCGGAAAGCGCTCGGCGTGCCGCTCCCAGGGGAAGTTTCCGCTGTCGACGATGGCTCCGCCCAAGGTCGTGCCGTGGCCGCCGAGGAATTTGGTCAGCGAATGGACGATGATATCGGCGCCATACTCGATCGGGCGCAGCAGGACGGGCGTGGCCACGGTGTTGTCCACCAGCAATGGAACACCATGCTTGTGGGCGACCTGCGCCAGCGCCTCGATGTCGCACATATTGCCGGCGGGATTGCCGACGCTTTCGCAGAACACGCCCCTGGTGTCTTCGTCGATGAGCTTCTCGATCGCGGCGGCCCGATCGCTTTCGGCGAACCGCACGTGGATCCCGAGCTTCGGCAGAAAATGGGCGAAGAGCGTATGGGTCGTGCCATAGAGCTGTGGAACCGAGACGATATGCTTCCCGGGTTCCACCAGGTTCAGCACCGCGTAGTGCAGGGCGGCCTGTCCGGAACTGACGCTCAGGGCTTCGATCCCGCCTTCGAGGGCAGCCACCCGCTTTTCCAGAACCACGTTGGTCGGGTTGCTGATCCTGGTATAGCGATAGCCCTCCACCTCCAGGTTGAACAGCGCAGCGCCATGGTCGGCGCTGTCGAACGCATAGGCCACTGTCTGGTAGACCGGCACCGCCACGGCCCCGGTGGTGGGATCCGATTCATAGCCGCCGTGGACGGCAATCGTTTCTCTCTTCATCAAATGCCTGCTCACGAAAGGAGGGACCGGATCGGTCTGAAACGGTATACCGATCCCGGATCGAAACCACTATACGGGCGCGCATCGCATACCGCAACGAGTTAGATGGATGAATCCATCCATCAGCGGCGCAGAAGGTTGTATCGGTTACCATCCGGCTGCCGAATTCACCCAATCAGGCGCGCCGGAAGGTGGCTGCAACCAGGAAGCGTATTGGGCTTGGGCGGTGACGGTAGTGGGTGGCTCCAGAGCATAATGCACCGTAACGAAACCGGGATATGGCGGCGAATTGCACCGGCGGTTGTATTTGGTAAATCCCGGGATAATCTGCACGATTTTGATTGCCGGAACATGGGTCATCTGGATAAATAAGTACAATGCCGTCCCGGAACGAAACCGGGGGTGCTTTCAATCGACCCATTGCCGGCAGCCGAAATCCAGGTCCCTGGATGGGGTTTCCCGTCGACGGATCGCATTGGAACAAGGCGTCACGGCGGTGGCCGCGGCGGACTGGCGACAACCAACGGCCCGTGCGATTCTCTGGGTTCAATCGAGGAGGGTTTGATATTGGAACTACGTGCACTCTGCGAATACCGGCGGGTGATCAATGAAATATGCGATCTCGACTGGTCGAACCTAAGTCGCGATGAACTGGTTGCCGTGGCGTGGGCGTATTACTATTTTTCCGTCCAGTTCCGCGAGAACCTGCAGGTCGCATGCTTGCTTCATCCAGATGACCTGAAGCTCGAGCAGCTCCGACGGGAGGAGTGCGACACGGCGAACCTGTCTCCCTGGCCGGGGGTCGCGGATGCCGGCGAGAAGATGAACCATGACGAGTTCATGCGGCGCCTGCTGACGCTGTCGATCCTGGATGAAGGGGATCGCCATCGGATTGAGCAGCTGGGGGACGCTTATCTGGCGGAAATGCGAGGCATGGATCCGGTAACGAAAGCCCTGAGTATCTCCAGCTATGAGGATGGCGGTCTTGAACGGGTGTTCGGGGCGATGCTGCGCTCGCCGGACTGGAGCAATCCCCTGCTTGCGGCGTTCCGGCATTTTCTGGTGGAGCATATCCGGTTCGATAGCGACGCTGAGCAAGGGCATGGCGCCCTGAGCCGCCATCTCGTGCCGGATGACCGGATCCTGCCGGTCTGGGTCGCATTCCGGAACATCCTTGTCGGAGCCGTTCCCAGCCTTGCCGTTTGAAGAGATGGCGTTCCGATAGAGGCGGCCATGGGGTGACGAGGGCATGGGCCGGTGGAGCTTCGTGACGGATGAATACTGACATAGGGCGAACCACAGGGCGCGCCTCGGCCTTGTTTCCTTCGCTCCAGGATCGTGAGCGTTTCGACCATCTCCTGACGGACGCGCTGGCCCGTGCAAGCCAACGCGTCCGTGCCGGAGCGGTGACCCCGACATTCGACAGCGCGGCATTCGCCGCGGAACTCGCCGGCTTCGACTTTCAGCAACCCCGCTGCCTCGATGAACTCCTGCCATGGATCATCGGTGGACTGGAGCGTGGCGTCGTCCACGTCAATCACCCAAGGTATTTCGGACTGTTCAATCCCGCCCCGACATTCGCTTCCGAATGCGCGGATCGCATCGCGGCCGCATTCAACCCGCAACTGGCGACTTCGACGACATCGCCGGTCCCGGTCGGGATCGAGGCGCATGTCATTCGGGCGGTCGCCCGGCGCGCGGGGCTTCCATCGGAGGCGAATGGACATTTCACCAGCGGCGGTGCGGAGGCGAACTATACCGCGCTGATCTGCGCATTGACCCATGCCAACCCGCAATTCGCCGAACAGGGCGCGCGGTCGTTCCATGGGGCGCCCGTCTTCTATGTTTCCAAGGACGCGCATCTCGCATGGCTGAAGATCGCGCATCAGGCCGGAATTGGACGCAATGCCGTGCGCCTGGTGGATACCGATGGTTCCGGAAGAATCGATCCGGATGCCCTGGCGGCTGCTGTGGCCGCGGACAACGCCGATGGAAACGTTCCGGTCATGATCGCAGCCACGGCCGGCACGACCGTCGCCGGGATGGTCGATCCCCTGGCCGCCTGCGCCGAGGTGGCGAGACGGTTCGGCCTTTGGTACCACGTCGATGCCGCATGGGGCGGAGCGTTGATCGCATCCGCCCGGGGGCGTGTTGTCCTGGCCGGGATCGAGGCAGCGGAACTCGCTGACGATTGACGCCCATAAATGGTTCGCGACGACCATGGGCTGCGGCATGTTCATGACCAGCCATGCCTCGATCCTGTCGTCCACGTTTCAGGTTTCGGCGCACTACATGCCTTCGAACGTTCCCGCAGCCGACCCATACGTTGCGTCTGTCCAATGGTCGCGGCGTTTCGTTGGGCTGCGGCTGTTTCTGTCCCTGGCCGCGGCAGGCTGGAGTGGGTATGCGGATCATGTCGAGCGATCGATCGGGCTTGCCGCGTTGCTGAAGGACCTGCTGCTCGCGCGCGGATGGAAGATATCCAACGCCTCGCCCCTGGCTGTGCTTTGCATCGAGCCGCCCGTGGGATCGCGAGATGCGCGGTCGATCGTTCGCGGTGTTCTCGATTCCGGGCGCGCCTGGATTTCGGTGGCGACATTCGAGGGGCGGGAGGTGATCCGCGCCTGTGTGACGCATGGCGAATCGAGCCCCGAGGATGCCGCGGAACTCGTGGCGGCATTGGAAGCCGCCGCTTAGAAGCCTGGCGGCTTCCGATCATGCATCGGCATAATAATCGTAGCCGTAGCCTGCGTGATCGTATCTCCCAATCTTCCGGAGGTCGATCTTGTTCAGGATAATTCCGGCCAACGGCGCATTGGCGGCTTTCAGCGCCGCAATGGCGTGGTTGACGGTCTGCTGGGGCGTCGATCGCCACGCGACGACAACGACCGTGGTGTCCGCGACCCCGGCAATCAGCGCCGGATCCGACACGACCAGAATGGGTGGCGTGTCGAGAACCACGAGGTCAAAGCCCTTGGTCAGCTCTTCGATGAAGTGACGGAACTGCCGGGTCTCCATCATGTCCGGCCGGGGGCGGAAGGAAGATCCAGCGCCGATGATCCGCAGCGGCAGGCGCTGATGGGTTTGCAGGACGGAGCCGGTGACGGCATTGCCGCGCAGGATGTCGACGACGCCCTCGCGCTGCTGAATGCTGAACATGTTGGAAATGGCAGGATTGCGGAAATCGAGATCGACCAGCACGGTACGTATGCCGGAGTTGGCGGCCGAGAGGGCGAGGCTGACTGCGGCGGTCGATTTGCCTTCCCCGGGGATCGCCGAGGTGAACTGGATCACGCGCGCGGTATCCAGATTGCCAAGACGAAGGCGGATGCGCAGCGACCTCAGGCTATCGGCGTAGCGGGACAAGGGGTGGCTTGCCAGATATTCCAGGATCGTCAATCGCCGGCCGGAGACGGATAGCTCCTTCTTCGTCAAATAGGGAATCATGGCCAGTACGGGAAGGGACAGGATCGTCTCCGCGCCGCCGGCGCTGACAATCCTGTGTTCCAGCAAGGGGAGCAGGAAGACCAGGCCGAGGCCGCATGCCAGGCCGAGGCCGCCCCCGGCGGCCACGAACAGAATCGGCTTTGGAAAGCTCGGGGCGTCCGGTTGCTCGGGGGCGGAGATGATACGGGCCTCGACTTCCTGGCGTGTCTGCTGCTGCTCCAATTCGCGCAGATGGTTGAGCGACGCTTCATAGACAGTGCGGTTCGCCTCGGCCACGCGCTCGGCTTCGCGCAGCTCGACCCTGCCCTGCGTGCTTGCGCCGGAGCTTTCGCCGCTGACGAGCTGGGTCAGACGTTGCTGGAGGGCGTCGCGTCGGGCTGTGGCGGTCTCATAATCATTGCGAAGACCGTCAACGATCCTGGATATCTCCGCGGCGATCTGGGCGTCGAGAACTTTTCGGTCGTCCTCGGCGCGTACCCGGCCCGGGTAGATGGGCGTGTAGTGGGCGGCGAGATCGGCGACGGTGCGGTTCATGTCGGACTGGTGCTTGCGCAGTTCTTCGATCGTCTTGGAGGCCGCGACTTCGGGCAATCCCTCCAGGCTTGCGCCGCTCCGTTTGAGCCGCTGCACCTGTTCGTATTTTGCCTGGCTTGCGGAGACCTGACCCTGTGCCTCGGTCAACTGCGCATTGATTTCAGTGATGGCCTGTCGGTCGACCGTGGAGCCTGGCCCGCGGTCCGTCTGCGTCAGGCCGTATTTCTGGCGAATGACCTCGGCCGCCTCCTCGCTGCGGATCAACTCGCCACGCAGGCCCTTCAGCCGTTCGGTCAGCCAGGATATGTCGCGTTGGGCGGCGGCGAACTTGGTTTCTATCTGATCGTTCAAATACGCGCCTGCCACGGCCCCGGCCAGGCGTGCGGCCTTTTCGGGATTCGATGCGGAAACCGACACATCGATGACATAGGTTATGCCGATGCGCATGGTCTTGATCGAGCGGGTCAGGCGATCCAGGGCCCTCGCTTCGCGCATCTCCGGCGTATCGGGTAGGGGAGCCACCTGCAGGGCGGGCAGGAACGAGAGCCATTTATGGACGAAGGAGGGCTTTCTATCGCCGAATTCGGGGTCGTCGGCGAGGTGCTCGGCCATGACCACCTGGCGCAGCAGGCCCGATGAGACAAGGATCAGCTCGACGCTGGAGATCTTGTTGTTATCGACATACAGGTTGGCGAATGTGGCGTCCGCCCCGAATGAGCCGGGGCGCTTTGGGTCGATCAGGATCGAGGCGGAGCTGGTATACCGGGCCGGCAGCGCGCGCTGGATGCCGTAGCCCGACAGCGCACCGAGCAGCAGAAGAGCGCCGATGAGAGGCAGGTTCCGCAGCAGGCTGCCGAACAGCTGCCGTATGTCGAGCCCGCCCGGCTTGGTGGCGGGAACAGGTATCGCCCGGGCGTGATCCGGGGACAGGTGGTTCATTCGCATCTCGATCTTCCCGGCAGGATCCGCGCGGAATTGGGGATCTCATCCGGCATTTCAGTAGGCATGCGGGTCGAAAACGAGCAGCGACACCGTGCGAAGCATGATCCAGGCGTCGAGGTTGAGTGACCAGTTCTCGATATAATAGCAGTCGAGCCTTATCCTGCGGCGCAACTTTTCCTCGGTGTCCAGTTCCCCGCGGCAACCATTGACCTGCGCCCATCCGGTGATGCCGGGTTTGATGCGGTGGCGGGATGCGTATTCCTCAACCATTTCGTGCAGAGGCAGACCGGCCGTCCTCGTTTCCAACGCATGCGGGCGTGGCCCGACGATGGACATTTCGCCGCGGAGCACATTCACCAGCTGGGGCAGTTCATCGAGGCTGGTGCGGCGCAGGAAGCGGCCGACACGGGTGACGCGACGGTCGTTGCGGCTGGTTTGCTGCGCGGAACCCGGGTCCTGCATCGCGTGATACATCGTACGAAACTTCCATACGTAGAATGCCGTGTCATGGAAGCCGACGCGCTTCTGGCGAAACAGCACGGGGCCGGGGCTGTCGAGCCTGATGGCCAGGCAGATCAACAGCAGGAGGGGGGATGTCAGCAGTATCACGAGAAGGGCGGCCGTCACGTCCTCGATCCGTTTGACGATTGCCTGACCGGCGGAGAGCGGGCGAATGGAAACATCGACCGCCGGCACGGATCCGATCCGGTTGACCCGCATGAGCGGGGTGTAGAGTCCCTGGAAGTTCGGCATCAGCGTAACGTCGACGGCCAGCCGCATCAGCCGGGTCAGCAAGGCGTTGGTTTCATCCTTCGCATCCTCGAAATCCGCGATGACGACGCGATCGATAGCATCGCTGCGGATCGCGTCCTCGACCCAGGCATAGGACGGGGCACCGGAAATGCCCGGCAACGGGATACTGGAGGCCACTCTTATTCTTCCATCGCTTTCGCGCTCGATCGCCGCGCCGATCCGGTGCGCCGCCGATGCGGACCCGGCCAGAACCAGCGCCCGTTCCAGGCAATGCCCACGGCCCAGCGCGGCCTGCAGGCATCGCTGCCAGATGAGCCGCGCGGCAATCACCCAGGCCACGGCGCTGGCGGCCCATGCCAGGAGCCACAGGCGCGATACGCCGCTGATCAGTTTGAAGGAGAAGGCCAGCAGCAGGACGATCCCGAATGCGGCCGTGCATGCGACGACGGCCCGCAGCAGCAGCCAGCGTCCGTCGAGCGCCATCCTTTGCCGGTAGAGTTCCTGCCAGTGCGACGCCAGAAGCCATGCCGCGACGAAGCCGCCAAGGCAGGCCCATAACTGATCCGAATCGTAATTAAGCGGCGCCGCATAGACGCGGAAGATCGTCAGGGACAGCACCACTACCCCTGCAAGATCGAGGCAGATAATGGCGGCGATCCATGTTTGCAGCCGCAGGCGATGGAACTCGGCGACGGTGGGCGGGGCCAGGTCGAATGGATTGCCGTGGATACGGAACTGACTGGACGGCAATCTATGGAGTAACACTCAGCCCTTCTCCTGCCACACACCGTATAAAGGCCGCATTGAAGGATACACGGCGGCTTGGTACGATACCCAAGCCATCGCTAAAAACATGAATAAGGCGGACCATTCCGCATGACAAGCAAAAAAGTAGAAACTCCTCGGGAATCACGGAACAGGCCCGCGCATGTCGATACGCCGGAAACGACAGTGCTCCGGGGCGTGCGACTGGGTGGAGCCCCGGGTAGGATCGTCCGAAAAACACGATACGAAAACGCACCTAAACCGTAGGCAGGTGCCTCCGGTTGCGTGCCCGCTTATGCAAGGCATAAGTGGATTTTCGGCCATTTGGTCAGCATCTCCGGCGAGCAGCGCATCCCGATGCCAGAACCGAACGCGAAACGAAACGGAGCGGAAGTCGGCTTTGTGAATATCTCTGCGTGCCGGACCGCCCGCCATTGGCGTCGATCGGCGGTGCGGCTGCCATGGATTGGTGTTTGCCCGAGAGCTGCAATCGTGAGGCGAAGGCGGGATCGCGTAGGCGTATTCCCGGCGCTCCGGTAGACAATGCGAAAACGGAACGACATGTGATGGACATCTTATAGATGTCTCGTCCTGCATTGATGCGACCCCAGGACGAACGAAACCGCAACGAAGCGGGGGAGATGACGCAAGAATGATCCGTTCCGATTTACGTTGACACCCGTTGCTAAACCATTCTGAAATGGTTGCTCTGCAAGTCGGGTCGCGGCACCCGGTATGGGTCCAAGACTACCAGGGCGTGCGCCGCCACGGTAGAGCCGGCGAGGCGGAACATTCGGATAACGCAAGGAGCTGTGTCTATGTCGGTGCGGTCAATTGTCGAATTAACGATCAGCCAGGTGGCAACCGAACACGACAAGTCGATGCCGCCGCTTACCGATGAACTGCCGCTGCTTGACTCCGGGCTGGATTCGCTTTGTCTCGCCGTGGTGGTCGCCCGCCTGGAAGACAATCTCGGGATCGATCCTTTCAGCAGTGCGGACGACGCGACCTTCCCGGTGACCATCGGCGATTTTGTCAGGCTGTACGAGAATGCAGCGGCCTCGGCCTAATTCCCTCGGGGATGCGCTGGCGGCGGCGGGGCAGGGGGCGGGACGCTTTCTCGCCGACGAAACCTCGCGGCTGCCTTTGGCCGAGCTGGCGGGTGGCGCTGGCTTCTGCGAATGTCTGTCGGAGCTGCGGGACAGGAACGTGCTTCTGGCGACCGGGAAGCAGCTTGCCACCGCGGTGGCGCTGATCGCCCTCGATGGGGTTGCGCGACGCATCGTTCTCTGTCCGCCCGATCTGTCGCCGCAATATCTGCCGGCCGTGCTGAAGACGGCGGAGGTGGACGTGATCGTATCCGACCGGGAATTGCCCGAGTTTGGCGACGTGCCGGTGATCCCCGTGGCGGTGACCCCCGTGGCGGCGGGGCGCGGCGGGTTGCCGGGCATGGAAAAGTGGGCCGGCCGGCCGACCGAATGGATTCTGTTTACCTCCGGTACGACCGGGCAGCCCAAGATGGTAGTGCACAGCCTGGAAAGCCTGTCCGGCCATATTCCTTCCGGCCAGGCGCAGGGTGGCGGTCCCGTCTGGTGCACCTTCTACGATATCCGCCGGTATGGCGGCTTGCAGATCCTGTTGCGGGCGCTGCTGGGTGGAGGATCGTTGGTGTTGTCGAGCCCCGACGAGGCTCCCGCGGCGTTCCTCGAACGGGCCGCGGCGAATGGCGTGACCCATTTCCTCGGCACTCCCTCGCATTGGCGCCGCGCATTGATGACGACGGCGGCGGACAGGATCTCCCCGGTCTATGTCCGCCTGTCGGGCGAGGTGGCGGACCAGGCGATCCTGGACCGGCTGCGGGCGGCCTATCCGCTGGCCAGGATCGTCCACGCTTTCGCGTCCACCGAAGCCGGAGTGGCGTTCGAGGTGGATGACGGACTGGCCGGTTTCCCCGCCAGCCGCCTGAACCAGGCGGAGGCGCCGGCGGAAATCCGGGTCGTCGATCGTTCCATCCGGATCCGTTCCGCCCGCACGGCCGAGCGCTATCTGGGCGCGGCGGCCGCCAGCCTACGGGATGCAGGCGGCTTCATCGATACCGGCGACATCGTGGAGCAGCGGGGGGAGCGGTACCACTTTGCCGGGCGCAAGGAGGGGATCGTCAATGTCGGCGGCCAGAAAGTGCATCCCGAAGAGGTCGAGGCAGTGATCAACCGGCATCCCGGCGTGCAGATGTCCCTGGTCAGGTCCCGGCGCAACCCGATCACGGGAGCGGTCGTGGTCGCCGATGTCGTCTGCAAGCCTGGGTCCGATGCGCGCGATGCCGCCCGGCCCGTGGATGCGCGCAGGCTGGAAGGCGAGATTCTGGATCTCTGCCGCCGGGACCTGGCCCCGCACAAGGTCCCCGTCACGATCCGCATCGTGCCCGGCCTGCAAATCGCGGCGTCCGGCAAGCTGGTGCGGCCGCATGCATAATGTCGTGGTTACCGGCGGCAGCCGCGGATTGGGGCTGGGCATCGCGCAAAAGCTGGCGGCGAGCGGCTATCGGGTGATCGCCATTGCCCGGCAGCCGACCGAGTTGCTGTCGGCGGGGATCGAGGCGGCGGACCGCAATACGCCAGGCTCGCTGCATTTCCGGGCATTCGACCTCAGCGACACCGCCGGCATTCCGGGCCTGGTCGCCGGGCTGCGCCAGGAGTTCGGGCAGCTGCACGGGCTGGTCAACAATGCAGCCCTTGGTACCAGCGGTATCCTGGCGACCATGCAGGATCAGCAGATCGAGCGGCTGACGCGCCTGAACGTGGTCTCGCCGATGATGCTGACGAAATACGTCGTGCGCTCCATGATGGTTGGCGGGGCCGGGCGCATCGTCAACATCTCCTCGATCGTGAGCTTCACGGGTTATAGCGGGCTTTCGGTATATGCCGGGACCAAGGCGGCGCTGGTCGGTTTCACCCGTTCCCTGGCGCGCGAGCTCGGTCCGCTCGGGATCACCGTGAATGGCGTCGCGCCCGGCTTCCTCGCCACCGAAATGACCAAGGATCTCGAAGGCGGCCATCTCCGGCAGATCATGCGGCGGAGCGCGCTGCGCCGGTTGCCGGAGGTGGAGGATGTCGCGAATGCGGTCGATTATCTGATGAGCGAGAATGCCCGCAACGTGACCGGGACGCTGCTGACCGTAGATGCCGGCAATACCGTCTAGATCGCCCGGCCGCGGGGCGGGGGGAAGGGGCGGGCGAGGGCGGTCGCCGTCAGAGGCGGACCGCCCCGGACCGGAGGCGCTCCAGCATCGGCGCATCGAGCCTTGCGAAACCTTGCCCCGAGGGATCGCGGACATGGATTTCGTCCGTGCCCGCGCCCGGATCATAGCCCTCTTGCGTGAGCCGGTTCTTGATCGGCTTGAAGGTTCCGGTCATCTCGAGGGAGGCGCAGATGCGCAGCAGCACCGGGCGGGCATATTCCGGAAGATGCGCGGCCAGGTGCGCATGCAGGATGTCGAGGCTGAAGCCGGGGCGGATCGTGATCGCCGCCATGCCGGCACGGCCGTCGTTGCCCGGGAGCTCCACCCCGTAGACCACCGCCTCCGCAACCCCGGCGCAGCGGCTGATCACCTCGGCCACCTGCGTGGTCGAGACGTTCTCGCCCTTCCAGCGGAACGTGTCGCCGATGCGATCGACGAAATAGTAGAAGCCGGAATCGTCGCGCCGCATCAGGTCGCCGGTGCGGAACCAGGCATCGCCCTTGGCGAAGACGTCGCGCAGGATCTTGGCGTCGGAGGCGGAGCGGTCGGTATATCCCTCGAATGGCCGAGCGGTGTCGCCGTCGGCGACGAGGATCTTTCCCACCGCCTCGCCGACCTCGCCAGGCTGGCAGCGGATGCAATGTCCGTCCGGGCCGCGGTGCGGCCGGCCCGTCTGCGGGTCGCAGGCGATCAATGCCACCGGGAAGCGATGGGCCAGGAAGGAGGGGACCCGTCCGATCGCGCCGGGGCGGCCGTCGCAATTGTACAGGGCGACATTGCCTTCGGTGGACGCATAGAACTCCAGGATCCTGGGAATGTGGAACCGGTTCTGAAAGCCCTCCCAGATATCGCCCCGCAACCCGTTGCCGACGCAGAGCCGCAGAGCATGTTCGGTCTCGCGGGCCTGGGGCGGAGCGTTCGCCAGATAGCGGCACAGCTCGCCGATATAGAGGAACAGGGTGCAGGCCTCGGCCACGATGTCGTCCCAGAACCGGCGCAGGGAAAACCGTTGCCGGATCACCACGGTTCCGCCATTCACCAGCATGGAGCCGATGCCCACCACCCCCCCGGTGCTGTGGTACATCGGCAGGCAGTTGTACAGCCGGTCGCCGGGACCGGCGTCCATCATGCCGGCGAACCAGAAGCTCCATTCCAGGATCCGGTAATGGCTGACCCTGGCGGCCTTCGGCAGCCCGGTCGTGCCCGAGGTGTAGATCAGCAGCGCGGTGTCGCGGATGGAAACGGCGCGGCGTTCGCCGGCGTGAAGCGGCTCGCCCGGGTAGCGTTCGCGATCCAGAACCGCCCAGGATGCGGCGCCGGACGGGTGCTGCCAGCACTGAATGTCCGGCGCCAAATGAGGGCGGATGGACTCCGCCGCGGCGAGCAGTTCGGCGCCGGCGATGATGTGTTTGGGCGATGCGACGACGAGCGAATGCGAGAGCGCGTCGCCGGTGAGGTTGGTGTTGATCAGCGCGACCACGCCGCCGACATGCGTGATGCCCAGCCAGATCGCGGCGTAGTCCGGGCAGTTCAGCATCAGCAGGCAGACGACGTCTCCGGGCCGGATGCCCTGGTCCAACGCCCAGCGGGAATACTGGTTGGATCGCCGGGCGAGTTCGCTGTAGCTCACGCGATCGTCCTGGGAGACCAGGGCCGTGTTGGCGCCGAATTTCGCGCCCAGCTGGTCGAGCAGGCCGGGAAGCGTGGTATCGGCGGTGCTGCCCAGAGGGGTGATGTTGGCCAGAGCCCGCATCCAGGCCTGGGCGGGCGAATTGCCAGGAGGCGAATTGCCAGTGGGCGAATTGCCGGGGAGAGAAACTTTGTCCAAGACGTCCTCCGCTGCTATATCGCAACGATAACGGGTTTGGACGTCGCGCGCGACAGGTATCCGGACGGCGTGCGAATTTACGGTGGAACGCAACAATCCATGGCGGGGCGCGGTATCTCGTTGCCGGAACGACGACATCCTGCCTCGCGCGCGCATGGGCAAGCATCGGCGGATCTTTCGATATGAGTGACATCAGCCCCCTTGCCGCTTATGGCCTGGCCGGCCTGCGGCGCTGCTGGATGCCCGAGAAGGGCATGTGGTCGCATAAATATCACCTGGACGGCCGCCGGGAGCCCAACGAATCCGTGCCGCATAGCGATGTGTATTATTCATTGAATGTCCTGCTCGGCCTGGCGCGGGTGCGCGCGGCACTCGCGGCGGAGCCTTATGATATTCCCGGGACGTTCAGGGCATTGTGCCAGGCCCTGGCCGGCCAGCCCGTGCGCAACGGGGCGGCCGGGATGGCGCTGTGGGCGGCGGCGGAACTGGATCTGAGCGCGCCCGGGCCGGCGGCCGGGCGGCTGCGCGGATTGGCGTCGGATATAGCCGGGCTGGCGGGCTGGACGGCGCAGGATGTCGGGTTGTCGTTGTCGGGCGCCGTGGCCCAGGCCCGGCGCGATCCCTCCTGGCTGAAGCTGGCCGGCGCGCTTCGCGACCTCGTGCTGACCCGTTTCCGCGGGCCGGGCGCGCTGTTCCGCGACTGCGGCCGTGGCCCGCGCCGGCACTTCGCCTCGTTCGCGACACAGGTGTATCTGGCGCTGTGCCTGTATCAGTATGGCGAGCTCGCCGGGGACAGGATCGCCATCGATGCCGCGAATGCCTGCGTGGGCAGGCTGTTGGAACTGCAGGGCGGCCTGGGTGAATGGCCCTGGTTCTATTCTCCGGCGACGGACCGGGTGCTGGATGTCTATGAGGTCTATTCCGTGCACCAGCACGGGATGGCGCCCGCCCTGCTGCATCATGCGGTGCGGCAAGGTGTCCCCGGCGCGCGCGAGGCCATCGTGAAAGGGTTCAACTGGGTCTTTGGCGCGAACGAGATGGGGATCTCGATGCTGGTGCCGGACCGGCATCTCATCTACCGGTCGCAGGCGCGGCGCGGCATCCAGGGCCGGCGTGACATGCGCCTGCTGCGCGCGGTGGCGGGCGTGCTGACGGGGCGCGCGGGCGGGCCCGCGGGCGGTGACGCGCTGCGCCTGACCATGGAGATGCGCAGCTACGAATTCGGCTGGCTGCTCTGGTCTTTCGGCGCGCGGACGGACTACCCGGAGTTGACCCATCGCGCCGAGTTCGGGGCCGCTGCCGGGTGCGGGCAGGAGCGGATGTCGGTGGCGGCTGTTTGAGGAGCTGCGGTCGGGTCAGACGAACCTGAAATTCTGGGCGGTCAGGCTGCCCGGCGCGATGCCCTGGATCAGCAGGGAACTGCCGGTATCCAGCGCGATCTGCGTGCCGCCGCCGGAGGCCGTGCCATGGGCCTGGACCGCGGCGAAATTGGCGAATTTGCTGAGCGCGAACTCGATCAGGTCATGCGCCGGGTTGAAGCCGCTGATTGCATGCGCTCCGGCGGCGTAGGAGGTGAACACGAAGGTGTCGTCCACCGCCGGCGTCGCGGCCAGGGTCGCGTTGCCGGATGCGCCGCTGATGAACAGCATGCCGTCGCTGCCGATCATGTGCCAGCTGGTGCCGGAATTGCTGAGGCTGGCGCCACCGATATAGCTGGTGCCGCTCATCTCCCAGATGGCGGGCGTGCCGTTGTCGTTCTGCCAGAGAATGTCGGCCTTGCCGTCGCCGTTGAAGTCGCCGGTGCCCTTGATGTGCCAGCTCGGGCCGGGATTGCTGAGGGTTCCGCCGCCGATATAGCTGGTGCCGTTCATGAGCCAGATCGCCGGTGTGCCGTTGTCGTTCTGCCAGAGGATGTCGGCCTTGCCGTCGCCGTTGAAGTCGCCCGTGCCCTTGATGTGCCAGCTCGGGCCGGGATTGCTGAGGGTTCCGCCGCCGATATAGGTGGTGCCGTTCATGAGCCAGATTGCCGGCGTGCCGTCATCGTTCTGCCAGAGGATGTCGGCCTTGCCGTCGCCGTTGAAATCGCCGGTGGCCTTCACGTGCCAGGCTGTGCCGGGATTGCCGATCGTCGCGCCACCGATATAGGTGAGGCCGTTCATCTCCCAGATGGCGACCGATCCGTTGTCGTTCTGCCAGAGGATATCGGACAGGCCGTCGCCGTTGAAATCGGCGGCGGCCTTGGCGTGCCAGCTGGTGCCGGGATTGCTGAGGGTGCCGCCACCGAGATAGTTGAGGCCGTTCATCAGCCAGATGGCGGGCGTGCCGTTGTCGTTCTGCCAGAGGATGTCGGTCTTGCCGTCGCCGTTGAAGTCGCCGGTGGCGATGACGTGCCAGCTCGATCCGGGATTGCCGATGACTGCGCCGCCGATATAGGTGGTACCGTTCATTTCCCAGATGGCGACCGAACCGTTGTCGTTCTGCCAGACGATGTCGGAACGGCCGTCGGCGTTGAAATCCGGATAGGGCGAGCTTCTTGGAACAGTCTGCAAACGGATCGCGCTGCCGCCGTTTGCCGTCGGGCTGAGGGTAAAGCTGGTCGGGGTGTAGATGCCGGCGAAGGCGAGCGTGGCGAGCGTGGTGCTGGCGTTCAGCAGCGTCAGGATGCCGGTATTCGCGCCGGTGGCGGTGTAGGCGAGGCTGGTGGCGGCGACGCCGAACAGCAGGGTGTTGCCCGGCTGGAAGCCGCTGATCGTGGCGCCGATGCTGTAGGGCGCATGGGTGGTTGAACTGGTGCCGATGGCCAGGGTGGCGGTGGCGTCGGTGAACAGGATGCTATCACTGGCGGCGATGGTGCCGTTCATCGTCACCACGCCGTTGCGGCCGATCTGCAGCGTGCCGGTGCCGGACAGGTTGCCGGCCAGCGTCAGGTTGCCGCCGGCCTCCGACAGGGTGCCGTTGTCGACGATGGCAGCGGTGATCGTGGCATCGGTGGTGGCGGTGACGGATTTGCCGGCGTCGATGGTGAGGGTGCCGGCGGCGGCGGTGCCGGCACCGATGTCGATGGAGCCGGTGGCATCCACGCTGAGGGAGGCGGGCGCGGTGGCGGCGGGTCCGGCATTGCTGCTGGCCGGCGCCTGCAGGACCAGGCTGTCGGCCCGCACCGATGCGCCGTTGGTGGCGCTGAGCCCGGCGGCACCGGCGGCGGCCAGTTGCAGGGTCAGGGTCTTCTGCACGGTCAGCCGGGAGACGGCGCCGTCGACGGCGATCGATCCGGCGATGTCGGTCAGTGCGTTGGCGATGCTGAACACGCCGCCGGCGGCGATGGCGATGCCGGCGGTGGCGTTGAGCGAATACGCCGATCCTCCCGGCACGCCGGCGGCGCCGAGGCTGACATTGCCGGAGACCGTGACGGTCGATCCGGCGCCGTTGAGCGCGATCGATCCCTGGGTGATCGTCAATGCGGCGGCGGTCAGGCTGGTGCCGGCGGCCAGGGTGATGGCGCCGGCGGCGCCGGGGTCGTAGCTGGCCGGGGTGGTGCCGCTGACGATGCTCTGCGTGCCGACGGCGATCGCGCCGGACACGGCCAGCGCCGCGCCGGTGCCGGCGAGGCCCAGGCTGCCGCTGGCGAGGTTGACGGTGCCGGCGGTCAGGCTGGTGGCGACGATCAGCGCGCCGGCGGCGTAGACATAGCTGACCGAGGCCGACCCCGCCCCGACGGCGGTCCGGGTGCCGACCGAGAGCGCGCCGGTGCTGTAGACGCCGCTCAGATCGACATTGCCGGTCACCGCCAGGCTGGCGGAGGTGCCGCCGCCGCGGACCAGCTCGTAGACGGAGCCGGCCGGGCCGGCGATCGTCACCGGGGTCAGCGCGCCCGGGACGAATTGCGCGGGGTTGCTGGCCGTCGTCAGGTCCTGCCAGTTGGTCGTCACCCCCCAGTAGCCGCCGGTGGAGCCGATCCAGGCATAGGCGTCGGCGTTCGAGGCCTGCGAACCGCCGCTGCCGGTCTGCGGCGCCAGCAGGCTGACGCTGCTGCCGCCGGTGGTGGTCGGGTTGAGTACGAAGCTGACAGGCGTATAGCTGCCGGTGAAGGCGAGCGTGGCGAGCGTGGTGCTGGCGTTCAGCAACGTCAGGATACCGGTATTCGCGCCGGTGGCGGTGTAGGCGACGCTGGTGGCGGCAACGCCGAACAGCAGGGTGTTGCCCAGCTGGAAGCCGCTGATCGTGGCGCCGATGCTGTAGGGCGCATGGGTGGTTGAACTGGTGCCGATGGCCAGGGTGGCGGTGGCGTCGGCGAACAGGATGCTGTCGCTGGCGGCGATGGTGCCGTTCATCGTCACCACGCCGTTGCGGCCGATCTGCAGCGTGCCGGTGCCGGACAGGTTGCCGGCCAGCGTCAGGTTGCCGCCGGCCTCGGACAGGGTGCCGTTGTCGACGATGGCACCGTTGATCGTGGCATCGATGGTCGCGGTGACGGATTTGCCGGCATCGATGGTGAGGGTGCCGGTGGCGGCCGTGCCGGAGCCGATTTCGATGGAGCTGGCGGCATCCACGACGAGGGAAGCCGGCAGGGTAGCGGTGGGTCCGGCATTGCTGCTGGCCGGCGCCTGCAGCATCAGGCTGTCGGCCCGCACCGAGCCGCCATTCGTCGCGCTCAGGCTGCCGGTGGCTGCGGCCAGTTGCAGGGTCAGGGTCTTCTGCACGGTCAGTTTGGAACCGGTGCCGTCGACGGCGATCGATCCGGCGATTTCGGTCAGCGCGTTGGCAATGCTGAACACGCCGCCGGCGGCGATGGCGATGCCGGCGGTGGCGTTGAGCGAATACGCCGATCCTCCCGGCACGCCGGCGGCGCCGAGGCTGACATTGCCGGAGACCGTGACGGTCGATCCGGCGCCGCTGAGCGCGATCGATCCCTGGGTGATCGTCAATGCGGCGGCGGTCAGGCTGGTGCCGGCGGCCAGGGTGATGGCGCCGGCGGCGCCGGGGTCGTAGCTGGCCGGGGTGGTGCCGCTGACGATGCTCTGCGTGCCGACGGCGATCGCGCCGGACACGGCCAGCGCCGCGCCGGTGCCGGCGAGGCCCAGGCTGCCGCTGGCGAGGTTGACGGTGCCGGCGGTCAGGCTGGTGGCGACGATCAGCGCGCCGGCGGCGTAGACATAGCTGACCGAGGCCGACCCCGCCCCGACGGCGGTCCGGGTGCCGACCGAGAGCGCGCCGGTGCTGTAGACGCCGCTCAGATCGACATTGCCGGTCACCGCCAGGCTGGCGGAGGTGCCGCCGCCGCGGACCAGCTCGTAGACGGAGCCGGCCGGGCCGGCGATCGTCACCGGGGTCATCGCGCCCGGGACGAATTGCGCGGGGTTGACGGCCGCCGTCACGTCCTGCCAGTTGGTCGTCACCCCCCAGTAGCCGCCGGTGGAGCCGATCCAGGCATAGGTGTTGGCGTTCGAGGCCTGCGTGCCGCCGCTGCCGGTTTGCGGCGCCAGCAGGCTGACACTGCTGCCGCCGGTGGTGGTCGGGCTGAGCACGAAGCTGACGGGCGTATAGCTGCCGGTGAAGGCGAGCGTGGCGAGCGTGGTGCTGGCGTTCAGCAACGTCAGGATACCGGTATTCGCGCCGGTGGCGGTGTAGGCGACGCTGGTGGCGGCAACGCCGAACAGCAGGGTGTTGCCCAGCTGGAAGCCGCTGATCGTGGCGCCGATGCTGTAGGGCGCATGGGTGGTTGAACTGGTGCCGATGGCCAGGGTGGCGGTGGCGTCGGCGAACAGGATGCTGTCGCTGGCGGCGATGGTGCCGTTCATCGTCACCACGCCGTTGCGGCCGATCTGCAGCGTGCCGGTGCCGGACAGGTTGCCGGCCAGCGTCAGGTTGCCGCCGGCCTCGGACAGGGTGCCGTTGTCGACGATGGCACCGTTGATCGTGGCATCGATGGTCGCGGTGACGGATTTGCCGGCATCGATGGTGAGGGTGCCGGTGGCGGCCGTGCCGGAGCCGATTTCGATGGAGCTGGCGGCATCCACGACGAGGGAAGCCGGCAGGGTAGCGGTGGGTCCGGCATTGCTGCTGGCCGGCGCCTGCAGCATCAGGCTGTCGGCCCGCACCGAGCCGCCATTCGTCGCGCTCAGGCTGCCGGTGGCTGCGGCCAGTTGCAGGGTCAGGGTCTTCTGCACGGTCAGTTTGGAACCGGTGCCGTCGACGGCGATCGATCCGGCGATTTCGGTCAGCGCGTTGGCAATGCTGAACACGCCGCCGCCGGCGATGGCGATGGTGCCGGTGCTGTTGAACGAATACGCCGATCCCGCCGCCGGCACGCCCGCGGCGCCGAGGCTGACCGCGCCGGAGACCGACATGTTCGCGCCGCTGAGCGCGAGCGATCCCTGGCTGATCGTCAAGGCGCCGGCGGACAGGAGGGTGCCGGCAGCCAGGCTGATGCTGCCGGCGGCGCCGGGGTCGTAGCTGGAAGGGCCGATGACGCTTTGCGCGCCGACGGTCATCGCCCCGGACACGGACAGCGTTGCGCCGGTGCCGGCAAGGCCGAGGCTGCCGCTGGCGAGGTTGACCGTGCTGGCGGTCAGGTTGGTCGCGACGATCAGCGCGCCGGCGGCGTAGACATAGCTGACCGAGGCGGATCCCGCCCCGACGGTGGTCCGGGTTCCGACCGTGAGGGCGCCGGTGGTGTAGGCGCCGGTCAGATCGACATTGCCGGTCACGCCCAGGCTGGCGGAGGTTCCGCCGCCAGCGATCACCTCGTAGGTCACGCCCGACAGGCCGGTGATCGTCACCGGGGTCAGGATGCCCGGGATGAAGACCGCCGGGTTGGCGCCCGATGTCAGATCCCGCCAGTTGGCCGGCAGCCCCCATAGGCCGCCAGAGGATCCGATCCAGGCATAGGCGTCGGCATTGGGCGATGAGGCGGGCACCTGGTCTCCTCTTGTGAGCTGCGAACGGGCGTCCGAATCCCGCAGGGATGCGCCCCAGTCTCACTAAGAGGTTGTTAACGATTAATTAATTGTTAACGGTGTGTCATGCAGTCCGAGGCCTGTCGGCCATCGTCAGCCGGGTGTCAGCCAGGCCAGCAGTAGCGACAGGGTCGCGAACGAGGCCACCGTGGAGACCAGGATCACGCCGGATGTGGAGGCTCGCTCCCGCCCATAGAGCTGTGCCAGCGTGAAAGCGCCCGAGCCCGTGGGCAGCGCACTCATCACCACCGCGGTGGCCGCCCAGACCGGCGGCAGCGCCGCCAGCCTGTATGCGATCACCCAGGCGATCCCCGGTTGGACCAGCAGCTTGATCGCCACCAGCCGGAACACCAGCCGTGGCGCGAAGCGTTCGCTCTGCTCGCCGAGCAGCAATCCGATTGCCACCAGGGCGCACGGGCTGGACGCGCCGCCCATCAGCGTCAGGAACCGGTCCACCGGCACCGGCAAGGGGAGGCCGCTGAGCGCCACGAGCAGGCCGAACATGGAGGAAACCAGCAAAGGGTTGCGCATCAGCGCGCCGGTCACCCGGGTGAAGCTGCGCCGCAGGCTGGGGGAGGCCTGCTGATCGGCTTCGATCAGGGCAATGGCGATGGCGAAATGCGGGCAGGCGGTGATCATCATCGCCACCACGCCGGGCACTAGGCTGCTCTGGCCGAACGCGATCAGGCAGAGCGGGATGCCCATATAGCCGGTGTTGGAAAACGTGCCGCCGAGCGAAAGGACGGTCGCATCGCCCAGTCGGGTGCCGGTGAGGCGGAGCGCCGCAAGGGTGGTGGCGAAGGGCAGCAGGATCGCGCCGCCATAGGCGGCGAGGAAGCCGGGATTGCCGAGGTCGGCCGGGTGGATCCGCGCCATCGCCTGGAACAGCACCGAGGGCAGCGCGAGATAGACCACGAACAGATTGAGCGAGGATGTCGCGTGCGGGCCGAGAAAGCCGCGCCGCGCCGCTATCGCGCCGGACAGGATCAGCGCGAAGACCGGCAGCGCAACGGTGACGATGGCGTTCATGGCAAGCTGCCTACCCGGCGTAACGCCGGCAGGCAACCGGTCGATGGGCAAGGGGCTATTCGGCCGCGGCGGAGGCCACCGGCTGGCCGCTGCGGCGGAAGCCTTCATAGCCGCGCGCGGCGATCTCGGCGCATTTCTCCCGATAGGCGCCGACGCCGCCGATATAGGGCATGAACACCCGCGGCTTGCCGGGCACGTTGGCGCCGACATACCAGGAATTCGCGCTCGGATAGAGGGTGCGGTCCGCCACCTCGTTGACATGCTCGACCCAGGCGTTCTCGGCCTCTGCCGTCGCCTCGATGCTGTCGAGGCCGCCGGCGCGCAGATCCGACACGCAGCCGACGACCCAGTCCACGTGCTGCTCGATCGACACGATCATGTTGGAGAGCACGGACGGGCTGCCGGGGCCGGTGATCAGGAACAGGTTCGGGAAGCCCGCGGTCATGACGCCGAGATAGGTGCGCGGGCCCTCGGCCCATTTCTCCGCCAGGCTGCGCCCGCCGCGCCCGACGATGCCCATTTTCAGCAGCGCGCCGGTCATGGCGTCGAACCCGGTGGCGAAGACGATCGCGTCCAACTCATACTCGCGCCCGCCGGTGCGCAGGCCGTTCGGGGTGATCTCCTCGATCGGCGCGTCCTTGATGTCCACCAGCGTGACGTTCGGGCGGTTATAGGTCTGGTAGTAGTGGGTATCGACGCAGATGCGCTTGGTGCCGATCGGGTGGTTCTTCGGCAGCAGCAGCTCGGCCACCGCCGGGTCCTTCACCGTGGCGCGGATCTTGTCGTGCACGAAGGCGACCGCGGTGTCGTTGGACGCCTTATTGGTGATCAGGTCGGCGAACGAGACCATGAAGGCGGTCCCGCCCTGGGCCCATCGGTCCTCGAAGATCCGCCGGCGCTCCTGCGCGTCCACCTCCATCGCGGATTTCTCGTTGAGCTCATTGAGGACGCCGGTGCGCATCTGCCGGGCCTTCTCGCGCTGTTCGGGGTAATTCGCCTTCCACTGTTGCTCGTATTCCGCCGGCATCGGCGTGTTGCGCGAGGGGATGGAGAAGTTCGGCGTGCGCTGGAACACCGTCAGATGCGCGGCCTGTTCGGCGATGACCGGAATGGCCTGGATGGCAGAGGAGCCGGTGCCGATCACGCCGACGCGCTTGCCGGTGAAATCCACGCCTTCATGCGGCCATTCGCCGGTGTGGTAGGTCTCGCCCCTGAAGCTTTCCATGCCCTTGAAATCGGGCGTGCGCGCCGCCGACAGGCAGCCGGTGGCCATGACGCAGAAGCGCGCGCTGACCGTCTCGCCGCGGTCGGTGCGGATCTGCCAGAGGCCGGCCGCCTCGTCGTACACGGCGTCGGTGACGCGGGTGTCGAATTCGATGTCGCGGCGCAGATCCAGCCGGTCGGCCACGTGGTTGGCGTAGCGCAGGATCTCCGGCTGGGCGGAGAAGCGCTCGGACCATTTCCACTCCTGCTGCAGCTCGTTCAGGAAGGAGTAGGAATACTGCATGCTCTCCACGTCGCAGCGCGCGCCGGGATAGCGGTTCCAGAACCAGGTGCCGCCGACGCCGGAAGCGGCCTCGAACACCCGCACCGACAGGCCGAGCCCGCGCAGCCGGTGCAGCATGTACATGCCGGCGAACCCGGCGCCGACGATGACGGCGTCGATCGTCGTGGCTGGCGTCGTGGCTGGCCTGGCGGAGGCGTCGGTCGGCTTCTGCTGGGTGGCTGGCATGTGGCGGGTTTCTCCGGCTTTGTCTGGGGTGTTATCTGGACGGTTCAAAATCCTACCCACGAGTAGCCGACCGCCGGCAAATGTCAATCCCGTTTTTGACCGGGGGCCCGGATCAGCCGCCTAAATCAGCCTCCCAGATACCAGCCCGACAGCAGCACGTAGCCGGTGATCGCCAGGACGGCGTGCAGGATCAGCACCGCGCTGCGCGCCGGGGCGAGGCGTCGCCAGCCCAGCCAGAGGATCAGGCCCAGCGGCATGGCCGCGGCGATCAGCGCCAGGCCGGAGCGCGCGAGGCTGCCGCGCGGCCCGGGGAACACCGTCCCGGCGGCCTGCCAGGCGAGGCCCAGCAGCAGGACGAGGCCGGCCACGCCGAGCAAGCCATGCGCGGCGCGTCCGATCCAATGCGGCCTCCGTGCGTCCGGACGCAGGTGCAGGATCGCCAGCACGGCGCCGAGCAGCACGGCGAGGGACAGGGAGGCGAATGCGATCCTCAGCATCCGCAGCGCCGATTGCCACCGTACTGCTTGATCGTTTGCATTCTGCCCCCGGGGTCTGTCACCCTGTCGTCACCGACAGCCGTGGGATTACGATACCGGCGCTGACGGGGTGCAGGCCAGGACATAACCGGCCGCAACAGGGGAGTTCCGTCATGGATGTTCAGATTCCGGAAGACCTGGGCGCTGAGGCCTGGTCGCTGCCGCTCGACCGGCTCGATGTCAGCAATCCGCGGCTCTATCAGGAGGATTGCTGGCACCCGTATTTCGCCCGGCTGCGCCAGGAAGATCCCGTGCACCGCTGCGAAGACGGAATGTACGGTTCCTACTGGTCGGTGACCCGCTATCGCGACATCCTGCAGGTGGACACCAACCATCAGGTGTTTTCCTCCGACGCCATGATGGGCGGGATCGTCATCCGCGACGTGCCGATGGATGCGCGCCGCCCGAGCTTCATTTCCATGGATCCGCCGAAGCACGACGAGCAGCGCAAGGTCGCGTCCCCCATCGTCGCGCCGATGAACCTGCAGAAGCTCTCCGGCACCATCCGCGAGCGGGTGATCCGCATCCTGGACGGCCTGCCGCGCAATGAAACCTTCGACTGGGTGGAACGGGTTTCGGTCGAGCTGACCACGCAGATGCTGGCGACGCTGTTCGACTTTCCGTTCGAGGAGCGCCGCAAGCTGACCTACTGGTCCAATGTCGCGACGGTGAATACCCGCGCCGGCACCGAGATCGATTCGGAAGCAAAGCGCGACGCTGTGCTCCAGCAGGCGCTGGCCTATTTCAAGGTGCTGTGGGAACAGCGCGCCAAGGAGCCGCCGCGGCCAGACCTGATCTCGATGCTGGCGCATGGCGAGGCCACGCGCGACCTGCCGAGCCGGCCGCATGAATTCCTCGGCAACCTGCTGCTGCTGATCGTCGGCGGCAACGACACCACCCGCAACTCGATCTCCGGCGGGCTGTGGGCGCTGAGCCAGCATCCCGACCAGTTCCGCAAGCTGCGCGACAATCCCGGGCTGATCCCGTCGCTGGTGCCGGAAATCATCCGCTGGCAGACGCCGGTGATCCATATGCGCCGCACCGCGCTCGCCGATGCCGAACTCGGCGGCAAGCGCATCCGCAAGGGCGACAAGGTGGTGATGTGGTACATCTCCGGCAATCGCGACGAGACGGCGATCGAGCGGGCGAACGAGTTCATCGTCGATCGCCCGCGCGCGCGCCAGCATCTGTCCTTCGGGTTCGGCATTCACCGTTGCGTCGGCAACCGCCTCGCGGAAATGCAGCTCTCCATCCTGTGGGAGGAGATCCTGAAGCGCTTCGACCGGATCGACGTGGTCGGGGAGCCGAAGCGGCTCTATTCCAACGTGCTGCGCGGCATCACCGCGCTGCCGGTGCGCATCCCTGCCTGACGATGCCCCAAATCGACATCGCAAAATCGACATCGCAAAATCGACATTGCAAAATCGACATCGCATGAGCGGCGTTGCATGGAAGTGATGGTCGTTGCGCGCTTGTGCGGCAGGTCCTGAGAGCCAACATGAGGCTCCTGATGCGGTCGTGGGTCGGCAATGAGCGCGGGGAGTGATCGGTCCGATCTGCCGGTTTCCGGCCGCGCTGCGGCGCGGCGGCGGGGGGGCCTGTGATGAATGGCGGGTTTGACATCCCGACCGACCCGGCCGGCCGCGATGCGATGGCCGGGGAATACGTGCTGGGAACGCTGGATGCAAGCAGCGCCGCCGCGATGACCGTGGCGCTGCGGACCGATCCGGAGCTGCGCGCCGCCGTGGCGGCGTGGGAGGCGCGGCTGGCGCCGTTCGCGGAACTGGCGCCGCCGCGGGCGCCGCCGGATCTGTGGGCCAGGATCGATGTCCGCACCGCGCCCGCCAGGCTGCCGTCCTTCAAAAAGCCCGCGCCGGTCATCCTTCCGCCCCGGCTGTGGCGCGCCTGGGCGGTCGGCGCGACGCTGGCGGCGGCGGCACTCGCGGCGGCCTTGCTGGCGCGCGCGCCGGATACGCGTTTCATGACCGTGCTGGCCACGGACCGGGCGCAGCCCGCCTGGATCGCCGAAATGGACCAGGGCGGCAGGCTGCGGCTGATCGCGGTGGACGCCGCCGGCGGCGCCCGCGCGAACCGGACGCCGCCGGACCGGGTGCTGGAGCTCTGGGCGCAGGCGCCGGACGCGGCGAAACCCGCCAGCCTGGGCGTGCTGGCGCGCGACGATGGCGTCGTGACCGTTTCCGGCCAGGCGCTGCGGCCGGTTGCGGGCATGCTGATCATGCTCAGCCTGGAGCCGCCCGGCGGCTCGCCCACCGGGCAGCCGAGCGGGCCGGTGCAGTTCACCGGCCGCCTCGGCGCCGTCCCGAATCCGTAAGTTTCGCCGCGGCACGAAGCGGCCTAGGATGCGGCTTCCATCAAGGCCGGCCATTCAGGCGAGGGATCCATCATGCCCGACAGGGAGAACGCGAACGGCGCGAAGCCGGCGCCGCTGGCTGCACCCACGCTGGCTGCCCACCCGCTGGCTGCCCACCCGCTGGCTGCCCACCCGCTGGCTGCACCGATAATCCAGGTCCGCCTGCCGCGGCCGGTCGGCGCGGTGATCCTGGACATGGACGGCACGGTGCTGGACACCGAGCGCGTCTATGTCCAGACCTTCTGCGAAACCGTCGCGCCGTTCGGCTACAGCTTGCCGCTCGATTTTCTGCACACGCTGGTCGGCGGCACGCGCGAGCAGTTCCAGAGCGGGCTGCGCGCTCGGCTGGGGGAGGATTTTCCCTATGACGACCACCGCCGCGCCTATCTGGCGCGCCGGGACGAGCTGCTGGCGCAGGGCATTCCGATGAAGCCCGGCGTCACCGAATTGCTGGACACCATCGCCGCCCTCGGCCTGAAGACCGCCATCGCCACCGCTTCCACCCGGGCGAACACGGAGGAGAACCTGGTGCGCGCCGGGCTGCGCGACCGGTTCGCCGTGGTGGTCACGCGCGACGACGTGGAGCACTCCAAGCCGCGGCCCGACATCTTCCTGAAGGCCGCGCTGGGCATCGACGTCGCCCCGCTGCATTGCCTGGCCGTCGAGGATTCGCATAACGGCGTGCGCGCGGCCCACGCCGCCGGCATGATCACCGTGATGGTGCCCGACCTGTTGCCGCCGAATGACGAGGTGCGCGCCCTGTGCCTGGCGGTGCTGGACGACCTGCACGGCGTGCGGGGCATCCTGACCGCCGGGTGAGGGGCTGCTGCCTGTAGGCTGCCCCGATTCCGGATTATCCGGCCGGGTCGGTCGGCAACTCAAGGCCGTGCCGCGCAAGCGCGCGGGCGCTGCGCGCGCCTTGACTTGCCGCCCGCCCCGGCAATCGGCTTGGGATCGAAGCAAGCCGGAGATGCGCAGTCCGGGGCTTGCCAATCCCGGGCTTTATCTGATCCCGCGCCTCACTGCATCCGTCCGTCCGGTCGGGCGGACGCAGGCACAATCAATGATCAGACAGGCGCAATGACCGTGGCAACAACAGCTTAGGCCCGGCCGTAGGTGTCCTCGATGCGGACGATGTCGTCCTCGCCGAGATAGCTGCCGGACTGCACCTCGATCAGCGTGAGCGGGATGCGGCCGGGATTTTCCAGCCGGTGCACGCAGCCGAGCGGCAGGTAGACGCTCTCGTTCTCCCGCACGGTCAGCTTTTCGTGGTCGCGCGTCACCAGCGCGGTGCCGTTCACCACCACCCAGTGCTCGGCGCGGTGGTGGTGCATCTGCAGCGACAGCTTCTGGCCGGGCGGCACGACGATGCGCTTGACCTGGAAGCGGTCGCCCTGGATCAGGCTCTCGTAGAAACCCCAGGGGCGGTACACCCGGTTATGCGCCGTCGCCTGGTGCCGCTTGGCGGCCTTCAGGCGGTCGACGATCTTCTTCACGTCCTGCGCGGCTTCCCTGGTCATCGCCAGCACCGCGTCCTCGGTCACCACGATCACCGCGTCCTTCAGGCCGATGACGGCGGCAAGCATGCCGTCGCTGCGGACGTAGCAGTTCTCCGCCCCTTCCAGCACCACGTCGCCGAGCGAGACATTGCCGGCCGCGTCCTTGTCGCCGAGCTCCCAGAGGGCGGCCCAGCTGCCGACATCCGACCAGCCGATATCGGCGGGCACGACTGCGGCGCGATGGGTCGGCTCGGCGACCGCGTAGTCCAGGCTGATATTCGGGCTGGCGGCGAACTCCGCCTCGCCCAGGCGGATGAAGTCGAGATCGGTGTGGCGTGCCTTGACCGCGGCGCCGACCGCCGCCAGCACCTCGGGGGCGTGCGCCTCCAGCTCCTCGATCAGGGTGCGGGCGGTGAAGACGAACATGCCGGAATTCCACAGATGCCGGCCGGAGGCGGCGAGCGAGGCGGCGGTGGCGGCGTCCGGCTTTTCGATGAAGCGGGCCAGCTCGTGCACGCCGGCGAGATCGGCGCCGTCGACCTCCGGCAGCGGCGCGCCGACCTCGATATAGCCGTAGCCGGTCTCCGCCGCGGTCGGCCTCATGCCGAAGGTGACGATGCGCCCGGCCTGTGCGGCGGCGACCGCGGCGGCCAGCGCCGAGCGCAGCGCCGGGAGGTCGGCGATCGACGCGTCGGCCGCCATCATCCACAGCACCGCGTCCGGATCTTCCTCGGCCACCAGCAGCGCCGCGGCGGTGATGGCGGGGGCGGAGTTGCGGCCGACCGGCTCCAGCACGATGCGCGCGCCCAGGATGCCGGCGGCGCGCAGCTGCTCGGCGATCAGGAAGCGGTGCTCCTGGTTGCAGACCACGATCGGCGGGGCGAAGCCGGGGCCGGTGGCGCGCAGCGCCGTCTCCTGGATCATCGTGCGCTCGGAGATCAGCGGCCAGAGCTGCTTGGGGAAGCTCTCGCGCGAGACGGGCCAGAGGCGGGTGCCGGAACCACCGGAGAGGATCACGGGGACGATGCGGGTCTCGGTCATGTTCACATTTCTCTGGAATGGATACGGGTCTATAGCCAGGGGGCTGCGGCACTGTCCATCATGTGCGGTCTGGCATGTGCGACCCGGTTGCGTATGGGGCCGGATGGGCCAAGATGGCGTTGTGCCAATCCCTCGACAGCGAGAAATTCCATGGCTTCAGCCTCTTCCGCAGCCTCTTCCGCCCTGGCGAACGACCCGGCGAGCGCGATCCGCGCGGCAACCCAGCGGATCGAGCCGGAGCTGATCGGGATCCGCCGTGACATCCATGCCCATCCCGAGCTTGGATTCGAGGAGGTGCGCACCGCCGGGGTGGTGTCGCGCGAGCTGGAACGGCTGGGGATCGCGCACCGCACCGGGATCGCCGGAACCGGCGTGGTGGGGCTGATCGAGGGCGGCCGGCCCGGCCCGGTGCTGGCGATTCGCGCCGATATGGACGCGCTGCCGATCCAGGAGCAGACCGGGTTGCCGTTCGCCAGCCGGAACGAGGGCAAGATGCATGCCTGCGGGCACGACATCCACACCACCACGCTGCTCGGCGTGGCGGCGGTGCTGCAGCAGCTCGCGCCGCAACTGGCCGGCACGGTGAAGCTGGTGTTCCAGCCCGCCGAGGAGGGCCTTGGCGGCATGGCGCGGATGATCGAGGCCGGCGTGATGGATGGCCCGAGGGTCGACATGGCGCTGACCCTGCACAACCATCCCGACATTCCCGTCGGCCGGTTCGGCTATGCCCGTGGCCCCAGCCTGGCGGCTTCCGACAAGTTCGAGATCGTCGTGCACGGCAAATCCGGCCATGCGGCGTTTCCGCAATACGCCATCGACCCGATCGTGGCGGCGGCGCAGCTGGTCGGGATGCTGCAGACGGTGGTCTCGCGCGAGGTCCGCCCGGTGCATCCCGCCGTGGTGACGGTGGCGGCGATCCATGCCGGCACCGCGCACAACATCATCCCCGACAGCTGCCTGCTGCGCGGCACGGTCCGCACCCTGCACGGCGAGGCGCAGGACGTGGCCGAGGCGGCGATGCGGCGGCTCTGCGAGGGCATCGGGGCGTCGATGCGGGTGCGCTGCGACTTCACCTATATTCGCGGCGTGCCGGCGCTGGTGAACGACGATGCGATGCTGGAGCGCACCGTGCAGGCGGTGCGCGGGCAGTTCGGCGATGTCGTCCACGAGGTGGAGGCCATCATGGGCGGGGAGGATTTCGCCCTGATGGCCAATCTGGTGCCGTCCTTCCAGCTGAAGGTGGGGTCCGGCCAGCCCGGCCGGGCCGACGATCTGCACAATTCCGACTACCAGCCGGACGAAGCCTGCATCGGGCTCGGCGTGCAGGCCCTGTCCCGGGCGGCCATGGACATCCTGTCGTGAGGGTCTGCGTCTACGGCGCCGGCGCGATCGGCGGGCATCTCGCGGGCAGGCTGTTCAAGGGCGGCGCCGAGGTATCGGTGGTGGCGCGCGGCGCGCATCTGGCGGCGATGCAGCGCGACGGGCTGGTGGTGCACGCGGCGGACGGGGAGATCCGTGCGGAGGTGGCGGCGAGCGCCGATCCGCGCGAGCTCGGTCCGCAGGACGCGGTGATCGTCGCGGTCAAGGCGCCGGCGCTGGCCTCGGTCGCGGCCGGGATCGGGCCGCTGCTCGGGCCGGAGACATCCGTGGTGTTCGCGATGAACGGCGTGCCCTGGTTCTATTTCCACCAGCATGGCGGCGCGCTGGATGGCACCAGGCTGGCGCGTATCGACCCCGGCGATGCCGTGTGGAATGCGGTCGGGCCCGGGCGCGCGATCGCCGGGATCGTCTATTCCGCCTGCGCGGTCACCGAGCCCGGCCATGTCCATGTCGAAGGCCGTTCCCGCCTGGTGCTGGGGGAGCCGGACGGCACGCTGTCGGACCGGGCCGAGGCGCTGGCGGGGGTATTGCGCGCCGGCGGCCTCACCATGGAGGTGACGCCCCGCGTGCGCGAGGAGATCTGGCGCAAGCTGCTGCTGAACATGATCACCGGGCCGCTTTGCGTGCTGGGCCAGGCCAATCTGAACGATGCCCATGCCGACCCCGAGACGCAGGCGGCGGGCCGGGCGATGCTGGCGGAGGGCCTGGCGCTGGCGCGCGCCATGGGCTGCGAGATCAGCCTGAACGCCGACAAGGTCATGGCCTCCAACCAGGGCATGCAGCACAAGCCGAGCATCCTGCAGGACCTGGAGCTCGGCCGCCCCATGGAGATCGACGCGCTGTATGCCACGCCGCTGGAACTGGCGCATCGGCTGGGCGTGGCGATGCCGGTGTTCGAGTTGCTGGTGGCGTTGACCAAGGTGCGGGCGCGCTCGGCGGGGCTGTACGCGGGATAGGGCTTGCGGGCATCGAGCGGGGCTTGGCAGATCCTTCCTGGCTGGGTGCCAGCAGGATCGATCCATGTCTTGGGCGCATATCTCGGGGGTCGCAGTGTCAGGATCTGGGTCGGGAAGCGGAACCGGGCACCGATGCCGGGCGGGAGCTCTTATGGGCCGTCGGCCTGTGCGCCGCGTTCTTCGTTGCCTACATGGTCACGCTGCGGCCGGAGCAGTCGTGGATCGCGGCGGATTACGCGCTCTATCTGATGCATTCCCGCAATATATGGGACGGCGTTGCGTATGCCGGCACGCCGTTCATTCCGGATCCGTCGAATGCGATCATCTCGCCGCGGGCGTATCCGCCGGGTTTGCCGATGGTTCTGGTGCCGGTGGTCGCGCTTTTCGGCACGAGCATCGTCGCCGCCAAGGTGCTCAACGGCCTGGCGCTGTCGGCCGCGCTGCTGGCGGTATACTGGATCGCGCGCACGCGGCTGGCGTGGGGATGGCCGGTCGTTCTGCTGATCGTCTGCGGCGCCTCGCCGGCCTTTGTCGGGATCCGCGACGCGATCTATTCCGAGCCGCCCTTCCTCGTCTGGTGCTATCTGGGCCTGATCGCCGGGGAGGCGTTGCGGCGCGGGCGGCGTCCCTGGGCGATGGCGGCATGCGTGTTCATCGCCGTGGCCATGGCCATCCTGACCCGGACCGCCGGCATCGCGCTGGCCGCCGCCTTGCTGGCCGCGCCCTGCCTGCTGCGCGCGGAGCGGCGCGTGTTGCCGATCGCGGCCGCCGGGATGGGCGTCGTGGCGGCGACGCTGCTGTCGCGGTGGCTGGAAGTCGATAGCTCGACCTACCTGTCGTATTTCGGCCGGACGGACATGGCGGCGGTGCAGGCCTGGCTGGTGGACATTGCGTCGGCCTATGGCCGGGCCGTGTCGGATGGCTTCGGCCTGCAATTCGGCCGGGAGGCCAACGCCGTCGTCTTGCTGTTACTGCTGGGGGCGATCGCCTTCGGATTTTTCCGCTCGATCCGCAGCGAGATCACGGAGATCGAGATATTCGTCGCCTTCTATGTCTTGTTGCTGGCGGTCTATCCGGTCCGGATCGAGCCGTTGCGCTATCTCTTGCCGGTCTTTCCGTTTCTCGCGCTCTATGTGCTGAAGACCGTCCAGGCGGTCACCGCCAGGTTGCTCTCCGCGGCGCCGTCGCGGGCGGTCGCGCTGCTGCTGTTCGCCATGCTGTATGTGCCTTTCTACGTCGCGCATGATCCGCTGGCGCGTCCCGCGATCCATGTCGCCGATACGGCCAGCCGGCAGATGTTCGGTTTCATGCGCAAGGAAATCGGCCCGGACGAGATCGTGCTGGCGCGCAACCCGCGGGTGGTGGCGCTGCTGGCGGACCGGAGGTCGGCGATCTGGCCGGAACATCCGACCTATCCGTCGTTCTGGGCCTTCGCCGACCAGCTGCATGCCGGCTATCTGCTGGAGGAAACCAGGCTCGACGCCCCGGAGACCGGGGAACTGGCGGGGATCGTCGCCGCCAGCGGGCCGCGCCTGCGGCTGGTGTTCGAGAATGACGAGTTCCGCGTCTACCGGATCCTGCCGCCCGGCGGATGATCCGCTACTTGTTCAGGTTCCAGATATCGGTGTCCAGCAGCCACTTGCCGCCGATCTTCTTCCAGATGACGACGTATTTGCCCTCGACCTTCGTTGTCTGGCCGTTCGGGCCTGGTGCGTCGAAGCTGAAGCGGCCGATCTCGCGCGCGGCGGGCCCATAGGCCTCGACGTTGACGGCGTTGACGGTCACGTTCTTCAGGCCGGACTTGATCGCGCCTTGCCAGAAGCCAGCGACCGCCGCGCGGCCCCGCTGCGGCTCCGCGCCGGGCGGCAGGACAGTCGCGTTCGGCGTGTACAGATTGCCGATTGCCGTGCCGTCCCCGGCATTGAAGGCGCGGACGAAGGCGTCGTTGTTCTTCTGGATGGTCGCCATCAGCGTTTCCGCGCCAGCGGCATGCGCGGCGAACAACAGGGGGAGCGCAATGAGCAGGGGTTTCATCGGCTGGTCCTTTGGGGTTCGGAGAAAACTGTCCGATATTGCAACGTCCAGCCCCCGTCCTGCAATCGTCGGCTGTCCGGCAATCGTCCGCGCTTGTCCCGCGCCTGCCGGCAGGGATGGGGTGCTACCCGGCCGGATGCGTCGGCAGCGCGGTCTGGCCGAGCACCCAGCCTTCCCAGCGGGTGATCCAGGGATCGTCCGGGGCGCCGTCGGGGCGGTTGCCCGCCAGCACGTTCAGCACGCAGAGCACGCCCAGCAGGCAATCGAAGCGGTCCTCGCCGGCGGCGTCGGCGCCGCAGCCATCGGTGACGAGCCGGATCAGCGCCGGTTCGGGCCTGGCGTCCAGCGCCGCCATGGCGGCGAGCAGGGCGGCGGCGACGCCGGCGCGGTCGGATTGGCGGCGCTTGCTGCCGGTGAGCCGGATCCCGAGATGGCGCAGCGCCTCCGCCGGGTAGGTCTCGGCCAGTGCGATCGCGCCGGGGGCCAGCAGGGAGCGGAACGGCCCCTCGAACGGCCATAGCCGGACCGGCTCGTTGCCCGAGAGCGCCGGGCCGGAGAGGGCCGGGCTGGTGAGGGCCGGCAGCAGCATGTCGCGCCAGGCGGCGATCGCGGCCTTGCCGGACTGGTTGGCGCCGAGTGTCCAGAACAGCGGCGCGCCGGCCGGGCGCTCGGCGGTGGCGCGGTCGCAGGCCCGCGAGAGGAAGCTGGCGCCGCCGAGTTGCAGCCTGGCGGCATGGGCGGCCCGGGTCATGCCCTTGATGCCGCGGGCCGGATAGAACGGGCGGTCGGGGCCGAGTTCTTCCAGGCTGGCGCAGACGCGGAAGAATTCCGGGCGCTGCGCCAGGCCGCGCAGGAAGCCGGGGAAATCCGGCTCGCGGCATTGCGCGGCGAAGGCGCGGGGCAGGCCGAGCGGCAGGTCGACGCCGAGCGCCACCGCTCCGCCGGCGGCCTGCCGGCGCAACCCGGCGAGGAAGCCGCCTACCTCGCCGACCGGGGCGGGCGGCGCCAGCCGCCAGCCCGGGCCGTCGCGATGGGCGATCGCCACCCAGCGCTTGCGCGCATCCACCGACCAGTCGGCGTGCGCTGCCAGGGATGCCGGATGTCCCGCAGGGCTGGGCAAAGATCCCCCAGAGCTGGGCAAAGATCCCGCAGGGTCAGAGCGGCTTGTGGGCGCGGTCGAGCAGGCGGCTGAAGAAGCCGGGCTTTTTCGGCGGCTTGGTCTGCTCGGCGGCTTTTTCGCGCTCGCGCGCCTCGGCTTCCTGGGCGCGCTGCTTGCTGGCCAGCCACCGGTCCAGGCTCATGCCCGCCTTGGCGGCGCGCTTCGCCTCATAGGCGCGCTGGCCGTCCGTCAGGGATTTTCCGCTTGGGGATTTCCCGCTTGGGGATTTTTCGGCGAGGGATTTTCCGCCGGCGGGGGTTGCGCCCGCGGATTTCGCGGCGGTCGGCTTGGCGGTCGGTGTGTGGGTGGTCTTCACGGGTTCCTCGCGGGCTGGCGGCGCAGACGGTTGCCGCGCCGCCATATCTAGGGTTAGCCGAGCGCTTTGAATACCGCCCGGCGCAGGATGCGGTCTTCCTGGGCGACGACGAAGCCCTCGGTGGCGGCGACGTATTTCTGCCAGTCCGGATCGGCGTTGCGCGCGGCGCGGCGGGCTTCCATGTCGGCCAGGCTGTCATATTCCCAGATATGCGTGACCTGATTGAGCGGGCCGATCTCGCTGTAATAATACCCCACGGGCGGGCCGAGATGCCGGAGCTGCACCGGCAGGCCGAACTCCTCGAAGATCTTCAGCCATTGCGGAATGCCGCGCGGGCGGATGGTGTAGATGCGGACGTTGACGATCGCCTTCTTGCCGGGGACGGGATACTCGGTCATGCGACGCGTTCCTTTTTACGTTTTATGGGTCGTTGGCTTCCCGCGCCGGCGCGGGATCGCGCCGGCGTTGGATCGCGCTATCCAGGGCGCCCAGTCCCGCATTGATCGCGATCCCCGTCAGCGACAGCAGCACGAGGGCGGCGAACATCCGCGGCACTTCCAGGCGGTAGCCGGCTTCCAGGATGCGGTACGCGAGGCCCGAGGCAAACCCCCCGGAGCCGGCCACGAACTCGGCGACCACGGCGCCGACCAGGGCGAGGCCGCCGGAGATGCGCAGCCCGGCGAGGAAATACGGCAGCGCCGCCGGCAGGCGCAGCAGGAACAACGTGTCGCGGCGGGAGGCGCCGTACAGGCGGAACAGGTCGTCCAGTTCCGGCGGCGCCGAGGCGAGGCCGGCCGCGGTGTTCGCGAACACCGGAAAGAAGGCGACGATGGTGGCGCAGACCACCAGGGAGGTGAAGGGATTGCCGACCCAGATGATCACCAGCGGCGCGATCGCGACGATCGGCGTGACCTGCAGCACCACCGCCCAGGGCAGGATGGCCGCGCGCGCCAGCCGGCTGGCCGACATCGCCAGCGCCAGCGCCACGCCAAGCGAGGCGGAGGCGGCGAGCGCGGTGACGGTGACGATCAGCGTGGAGCCGAGCGATTGCAGCAGGCCGGCTGGATCGGCGAAGAAGGCGCGCAGGATCGCCAGCGGCCCGGGCAGCACATAGGTCGGCACCCCCGCCAGCCGGACCGCCGCCTCCCAGGCTATGAGCGAGAGCAGGCCGAACAGGCTCGGCGCGAAACGCAGCAGGGTCGGGTTCATGCGTGCTCCAGCGCCTGTCCCATCGCGTGGGTGATGTCCGCCACCAGCGCCGCATAGGCGGGCTGCAGACGGGTTTCGCCGCCGGGTGTCAACGTGGAGGCGATCTCGCGCGCGATGCGGCCGGGGCGCGGGGTCATCAGCACGATGCGCCGGGCCAGGAAAGCGGCCTCGTAGATCGAATGGGTGACGAAGACGATGGTGCAGCCGATGGACTGCCACAGCGCGATCAGGTCGTTCTGCAGCCGGTGGCGGGTGAACTCGTCGAGTGCGGCGAACGGCTCGTCCATCAGCAGCAGGCGGGGGCGGGTGACCAGCGCGCGGGCGATGGAGACGCGCATGCGCATGCCGCCGGAGAGCTGGCGCGGCCGGAACCGCTCGAAGCCGGCGAGGCCGACGCGCGCCAGCGCCGCGTGCACCTCGGGCAGCGCGGCCTGGCGGGAGGCGCCGCGCAGGCGCAGCGGCAGGAACACGTTGTCCTCGGCGGTGGCCCAGGGCAGCAGGGTCGCGTCCTGGAACACGAAGCCGATATCGCCCGCCGCCGGCGCCTGGCCGCCGTCCCAGTCCAGGCTGCCGGAATCGGGCCGGTCGAGGCCGGAGATCAGCCGCAGCAGCGTGGATTTGCCGCAGCCGGAGGGGCCGAGCAGGGCGACGAAATCGCCGCCCTCCAGGCGCAGCGAGGCGTCGCGCAGGGCCACGGTTCCATCGGGGAAGCGGCGGCCGACGGCGGAGATGCTCAGCAAGGCCGGGCGTCCGGCTGGGGGAGGCTTTTGGCGCGGGCGGGGGGTGCGGGTTCCCCCTCACCCCTCCCTCTCCCCCGGAGGGGGGAGAGGGGGAAGCGGGGGGGCTTGCCGTTGCGTCGGCAAACATTCCCTGGGCCGTAGACATTCCCGGGACCGCGCTAATGCTTCAGCTCCATTCCCACGCGCTTGTTGACGAATTGCGTGGTGTAGGCGCGCGAGCCGTCGAGATCGGCGGGGTAGACGCCGGCCTGGGTCATGGTGTGCAGGAACTCGTTCCAGCGCGCGGGGGTCATGGCGCCGATGCCGTCCTTCAGCGCGTCGCCGGAATCGATGATGCCCCTGGATTTGAGGGTGTCGCGGCCATAGGCGAGCAAGGCGTCCGACATCTCCGGGTTGGCCTTCTTGATCGCCGCGTTGGCCGGGGCGGGGTCGCCGTACAGATACGAGTACCAGCCCTCGATCGAGGCATCGACGAAGCGTTGCACCAGGTCTGGGCGTTCGTTGATGTTCTTGTCGGAGGTGGCGATCAGGCTGGAATAGCCGGCGAAACCGGTATCGGCGATCATCAGCACCACCGGGTCGAAGCCGGCGGCCTGGCGGACGGCGAACGGCTCGGAGCCGATATAGCCCTGCTGGACCATGCGCTTGTCGGCGAGGAAAGGCTGCAGGTTGAAGGTATAGGTGCGGATCTGGCTGTCGTCGTAGCCGAATTTGGCGCGCACGAAGTTCCACCAGCCGACCCGGGTCTCCGAGCCGATCATGATCGGCTTGCCCTTCAGGGCGGGGAAACTGTCATTGCCCTGGCCTGGATGGGCGATCAGCACCGAAGCGTCCTTCTGGAAGATCGCGGCCACCGTGCGGAAGGGGATCTTCTCCTTGACGAAGTTCATCGCCGTGAAGCTGTTGGAGGCGATGTTGAAATCGAGGCGCCCCGCCAGCAGCAGCTGGGTGTGGTTCACCTGCGGGCCGCCCTGCTGGATGGTGACATCCAGGCCGTGCCTGGCGTAGAGCCCGGTGGCGGCGGCCTGGTAGTAGCCCGCGTATTCGGCCTCTGCCTTCCAGTCCAACCCGAAGGTAATGTGGTCGGCTGCCTTGGCCGTTGCCGCGGTCAGGAGAACCGGAAGCGTGGACAGCAGAAGGGCCAGCGTGGCGGCGACTCGGGTCATGGGGGCTTCCGCGGCAAGGGGGACGAAATCACGGTCGGGCAGACGCTTATATCGCTGTTCCCCGCGCGCGGAAATTCCCGCGCCGGCGGCCGGGCGTGGCGAAGGGACGAAAAGGATGAAGACATTGGCGACAAAGACAACCGGGACCACAAAGACAACCGGGACGACAGGGACAACCGGGTTCGGCGGCGCCGATCCCTGGAACGGTGCCCGCGAGTATCTCCGGGTGATGCTGCGCGACCTGACGACGGAGGCGCGCGTCGGGCTGCATCCCTGGGAGCGCCATGCCGAGCGGCCGACGCGGCTGCTGGTGAATGTCGACATGTTCGCGCCCTTGCAGGGCTCCGCCGCGGCCGCGCCCGCCGGGCTGATCGACTACGACCCGATCCGCGATGCGCTGAAGACCTGGCCGGCCCGCCCGCACACGGATCTGCTGGAAACCCTGGTGGACGAGCTCGTGGAGCTGTGCTTCCGCCATCCGGCGGTGCAGGCCTGCCGGGTATCGGTGCTGAAGCCCGACATCTTCAACGAGGCGGCGGCGGCCGGGGTGGAGGTGTACCGGCTGCGCCCGGCGGTCCGGCCTGCGATCCGACCCCCGATCCGACCTGCGATCCCGGGCGGGGGAGCCGGGGCATGAGCGCGATGCGCACCGCGCTGGTGACGGGCGGCGGCAAGCGAATCGGCGCGGCGATCGCCCGGATGCTCGCCGCCGATGGCTGGCGGGTGATCGTGCATTACAACCGCTCGGCCGCCGAGGCGGAGGCGCTGGCGGCGGAGATCAACGCGGCCGGCGGCTTCTGCCGGCCGATCCAGGCCGACCTGTCGCGCCAGGACCAGGTCGAGGGCCTGATCGGAAGCTGCGTGGCGGCGCATGGGCCGCTGGACTGCCTGGTGAACAACGCGTCCAGCTTCTTTCACGACGACATCCGCACCGTATCCTGGAGCAGCCTGCAGGAGCTTCTGACGCCGAACCTGATTGCGCCGGTGCTGCTGTGCCGGGATTTCGCCGCCCGGTTCGACCGGCCCGAAGGCGGTTGCATCGTCAACCTGCTGGACCAGAAGATCGACAACCTGAACCCCGACTTCCTGTCCTACACGCTCAGCAAGGTCGGCCTGGGCGGGCTGACCGAAATGCTGGCGATGGCGCTGGCGCCGCGCATCCGCGTCTGCGGCGTGGCGCCGGGGCTGACGATGATCAGCGGCAAGCAGACCGAGGAATCGTTCCAGCGCGCCTGGCGCGCCGCGCCGATGGGGCGCGGCGCCACGCCCGAGGAGGTGGCCGCCTGCGTGCGCTTCATCCTGTCGATGCCGTCGCTGACCGGCGAGACCATTTTCGTCGATGGCGGGGAGAAGCTGCGCCGGCGGCCGCGGGACGTGGCGTTCGATCCGGCGCTGGCCGTGGCTGCGGATAAGTTGCCCGGCTGTTCGGGCGGCGAATCGTGAGCGACCGCGGGGATCCGCCGCCCCGCGTCAAGGCCGGGCTGTGGGTGAAGATGGCGCTGCGCATGGCCGATCTGGGCGGTCGGTCCGGGGCGGTGTTGCGCCGCGGCGATCCGGACGCGGGCGGCGTGCTGGTGGTGCTGCGCGGCCGGAACGGTCTGGCGGTGCTGTCGCAGATGCGCACCGGGGAGGGGGAGCTGGGCTGGATGCGGGCCACCGGTGTTGCACCGGTCGATCAGGCGGCGGCGGATGCCTATGTCGAACGCCAGGTCCGTTTCGACCCCGACCTTTGGGTGCTCGAGTTCGACGCGCCGGATCTTTTGCCTCCATTCGAGGCCAGGATCGTCTGAATTTGTGGGAGTTTGCGGCAAGGCGGCGACGCGTCGCGGCGGCGGAAGTCGATGAAAATTTGGTGTGTTTGGTGCATTTGTGGCAAACTGTGGCCAGATTGCCCGCCCGTGTGTTGCATGAACGCCACAGCGCGCTGAAAAGGGCAGAAACCCCCTCGTCTTGGCGATCGGAGAGGTCTAAGGTTTTTCCATCGAACGCGTTCGGGTGAGTGGGTTGAGGGCATGTGCTCCGGCCGCGTAATCACCGGCAGATGTGACAATGAGGAGAGACCATATCATGAGTATTCGGAGCACGCTCCTGGCGGCCACTATCCTGGCCCTGCCTCTCGCGGCCCAAGCGGGCCAGCCAGTGACCGGCATCTATCTTGGCGCTGGCGTCGGCGCCAACTTCATGCAGAGCCAGAACGTGACGATCACGGAAGGCCCTTACAGCAAGAGCGGCAAGTTCCAGCTACAATCCTGGCTTTGCTGGCCTGCTGTCGGTCGGTTACGGCTTCGGCAACGGTCTGCGCGCCGAACTCGAGGGCGACTACAAGTACAACTCGCTCGACTCGACCAATGCTCTGCCGCTGGTCGGCACCCAGAACGCCCGCGGCGACGAGCAGAAATACGGCGCGATGGTCAATGCGCTGTATGACTTCAACAATCTGAGCCCGTGGTTCACCCCGTATATCGGTATCGGCGTCGGCTACCAGGCCGACCGAGTGGCAGGGCGTGTCCGCCTATGGCTCCGGCCCGAACGGGAGCGGGAATCATCAGTTTCGGCAATTCGACGAAGAGCAGCTTCGCCTATCAGGCGATTGCCGGTGCGTCGATGCCGATCACGCCGGCGCTTTCCTTGACCTTCGAATACCACTTCATGAGCCTGGTCAGCGATCGCAACTACAGCGGCACGGCCAACGTCACCCCGGCCGCCAGCACCAGCCTGGCTTCCTTCCATGGGCAGGGCAGCGGCCAGGCGAACGGAAACTACAACCACACCCTGCTGGTTGGCATCCGCTATGCCTTCGGCGTGACCCCGCCGCCGGTTCCGGTTGCCGCCCCGGCCCCTGCTCCGGCCCCGGCCCGTTCCTACCTCGTGTTCTTCGACTGGGATAAGTACAACCTGACCGACCGCGCTCGCCAGATCATCGCCGATGCGGCCGCGAACTCGAAGAAGGTCAGCTACACCAAGATCGAGTTCGAACGGCTTCACCGACACCTCGGGCACGCCGAAGTACAACCAGGGCCTCTCGGTCCGTCGTGCGCAGGCCGTTGCTGCCGAACTCGTGAAGGACGGCGTGCCGAAGAACGCGATCGTGATCACCGGCTTCGGCGAGACCCACCCGCTGGTGCCGACCGGCCCCAACGTGCGTGAGCCGCAGAACCGTCGCGTTGAAATCGTCATCAAGTAAGAAGTTGATTTCTGAACTATGACTGGAGAGGGGCGCCGCAAGGCGCCCCTTTCTCATTTGCAACCTTGTTGCCGTGCGGGAGTTCCTTGACCGGGCGGTCGTGCTGGCGCTGTTGTAGGCTTGGCATTGTGCATTTTTCCCTTGGCTAAATCCCCGGGGGCGCTCAGATGCACGGGCTGTGCGAGAATCAGGGAGATCGACGAATGCGGTTGCGGAATCTGCTGGTGGCGGCGGTTATCATGCCCTGCTCCTTGGGGGCGCTGCTGTCCCGCCCAGCCGTGGCGCAGCCGTTCCAGGGGATCTATCTCGGTGGCGGTGCCGGCTTTCACGCGACCAACGACGTTCGCGCCCAGCCATCCCCGGCTTCCGCGCTCGGCGATGTCGGCCTGCGCCTGCGCACCAATGGCGGCTTCATCGGGCTGGGCAGCCTGGGCTACGGTTTCGGCAATGGCTGGCGGCTGGAACTCGAGGGCAGCGCGCGCCTCAATGATCTCGGCCACCTGAACGGCACGCCGTTTCCGACCAGTTCCAGCGGGTCGCTGAACACCTATGCGCTGATGGCCAATGCGCTGTTCGACCTCGATGTCCGTTCGCCCTGGGTCTATCCCTATGTCGGCGCCGGCGTCGGTGCCGCCTGGAACGTCGCCAACGGCCTGCGCGCCGGTTCGGCCAATCCGCTGTTCGGCTTCAACAGCAACGATTCCGCCACGGGCCTCGCGGTCCAGGCGATCGCCGGATTGTCCTTCCCCATTCCCAACACGCCCGGGCTTTCGCTGACCGCGGAGTACCGGCTGTTCAGCATGCCGATCACCCGCACGCTGAACGGCAGCGCCGCCACCTCCGCCGGCCCGGTGCCGGCAAGTCTGAAGCTCGGCACCATGATCGACCAGTCGGCGCTGATCGGCGTGCGCTATGCCTTCGGCGTGAAGCCGCCGCCCATGCCGGCCCCGGTGGCCGCCGTGCCGGCGCCGGCGGAGTTGCGCTCGTTCCTGGTGTTCTTTGACTGGGACAAGGCCGTGCTGACCGACCGCGCGCGCCAGATCATCGTGCAGGCGGCGGAAAGCTCCCGCAAGGTGCAGACCACGCGGATCGAGGTCAACGGCTACACCGACACGTCCGGCTCCGCCGCCTACAACAAGGGCCTGTCGTTGCGCCGTGCCCAGATCGTCGCCGCGGAACTGGTCAAGGATGGCGTCGCCAAGGAGGCGATCCATATCGAGGGTTTCGGCGAGTCGAACCCGCTGGTGGCGACCGGCCCGAACGTGCGCGAGCCGCAGAACCGGCGGGTGGAGATCCGTATCCGCTAGATGTTGCTGGGTTCATTGGCAGGGAGGTCGGGCCTGTCTGATCGATGATGTTGCTTGCGTCCGCCCGTCCGGCGTCAACCCCGAGCCGCGCAAGCGCGCGGGCGCTGCGCGCGGGTTGACCCCGGCCGGACGGACGAAGCGGGCGCTGCAATCAGACAAGCCCAAGGTCTGCCCACCTCCGGCTTGCTTCGATTAGCGACCGCAAGGCCCGGATGGCGGGCAGGCGGCGCTATCCCCATTCTATGGACGGAAGAAGCCATGGAACGGAGTGAGACAGAGATGGACATGACAGTCCCCGCCGCCCCGGCGGCAACGTTCGACGAGTCGCTGTGGGACCAGGTGCTGCGGCGTGAACCCGGCGATTTCCTCTACGCGGTCACCACCATGGGCGTGTATTGCCGTCCCGGCTGCCCGTCCCCGCGGCCATTGCGTCGCAATGTCCGTTTCTTCGCCGATATCGCCGCCGCCGAGGCCGAGGGCTTCCGCGCCTGCAAGCGTTGCGACCCCAAGGGCGAGCGCGCCGCGATCGCCCGCGCCGTGGTGGAGGATGCCTGCGGCTTCATCGAGCGGGAGGAGGCCATCCCCTCGCTGGAGGCGCTGGCGGCGCGGTCCGGCTATTCGCGCTTCCATTTCCTGCGCCTGTTCCGCGACCATACCGGCCTGACCCCGCGCAGCTATGCGGAAGGCGTGCGGGCGCGGCGGCTCAACGCCGCGCTGGCGAGCGGGGCGCGGGTGGCCGACGCCGTCGCCGATGCCGGCTTCGGCTCCGAAAGCCGGGTGTACGAAAACACCGGCAGGCTGCTCGGCATGACGCCGGGCGCGGCACGGCGCGGCGGGGCAGGGGAGACGATCCGCACCGCCTTCGCCGATTGCCCGTTCGGGCGGCTGCTGGTGGGCGCGACCGACAAGGGCGTGTGCTTCCTCGGCTTTGCCGAACCCGATAACGCCCTGCTGGGCGATTTGCAGCAGCGCTTCCCCAGGGCCCTTCTGGTGGCGGACGACCAGGCGCTGGCCGGCACGGTGCGCGCGGTGCTGGATTTCCTAGAGGAGCCGGCCGAGGCGCTGGACCTACCGCTCGATTTGCGCGGCACGGCGTTCCAGCAGCGCGTGTGGCAGACGCTGTGCCGCATTCCGCCGGGCGAGACCCGCACCTATGCGCAGCTGGCGGAGATGGTCGGCAATCCGCGGGCGATCCGCGCCGTCGCCCGTTCCTGCGCCACCAACCCGGTCTCGTTGGCCGTGCCCTGCCACCGCGTGGTCGGCAGCGACGGCAACCTCACCGGCTATCGCTGGGGGGTGCCGCGCAAGCGGGCACTGCTGGAGCTGGAGCGGGAAGCCACCGCTTCCTGACTGGCCGCTTCCAGACCGGGCGCTTCCAGACCTGGCGCTTCCTGACCGGGCGCTTCCTGACTGGGCGCCGTCATGCTGAAATGCCCCCGGGACCGGAACGGCCCCGGGGGGAGGAACCGGCATGGTGACGGCGAAGGCCGCGATGCCGCGGCGGATGGATGCGCGGATGCGACCGCATCCGTGCGCCGGCGGCGGCGCATGAAAATCTATGAGGGCGGGCGCAGCCTGGACGGCGCCGTGGTCACCGTGGACGGCGCGAAGCTGGATCCGCGTTTCGATATCCACCGCTTCAGCCGCATGGGCTTCGAATGGACCTATGAAGGTGACGGCCCGCGCCAGCTCGCGCTGGCGCTGCTGGCCGACCATCTGGGCGATCCGGCGCGTGCCCTGGCATTGAGCGAGGCGTTCATGCGTGCTGTGGTGGCGGAGCTGGACAATGCCTGGCGACTGACCAGCGCCGAAATCGACGAAGCCCTGAGTGGATTTTGACAAGCGGAATTTGACAAACGGGCTTTGACAAACGGGCTTTGACAACACGGGCTTTGACAACACGGGGGAAACCGGATGACCGCACGCGCCGATATCGACGCAGCCCTGCGCCGCGCGACAGACGCCGGCGCCGTGCCTGGCGTGGCGGCCATGGCAACCGCCGGCAGGGATACGATCTACGAGGGGGGCTTCGGCGAACGCTCGCTGGGCGGCGGCGTGGCCATGGGCACGGATACCGTGTTCTGGATCGCCTCGATGACCAAGGCGATCACCGCCGCCTGCTGCATGCAACTGGTGGAGCAGGGCAGGCTGGACCTGGATGACGACCTCGGCAGGCTGGTGCCGGCGCTGGCGGCGACCCGGGTGCTGGAGGGCTTCGATGCCGCCGGCAAGCCGGTCCTGCGGCCGGCGAAGGGTTCGATCACGCTGCGGCGCCTGCTGACCCACACCGCCGGCTTCGCCTATGACATGTGGAACGCCGACATGCTGGCCTTCGCGCAGCAGAGTGGCCTGCCCAGGGCGGCCACCTTCGTGAAGCCGGAGGATTGCCTGCCGCTGGCCTTCGATCCCGGCCAGCGCTGGGCCTATGGCGTGAGCATCGACTGGGCCGGCAAGGCTCTGGAAGCCGTCACCGGCCAGAGCCTGGACGCCTATATGCAGGCGAATCTTTGCCAGCCCCTGGGCATGGCCTCCACCGGGTACCGGCTGCGCCCGGAGATCAGCGCGCGGCTGGCCGGCATGCACCAGCGCCACCCGGACGGCAGGCTGGAGCCGATCGCCTACGACCCGCCGATGGACCCCGCTACCTTCCTCGGCGGCGGCGGGCTGTACGGCACGGTCGGCGACTATGTCCGCTTCATCCGGATGATGCTGAACCGCGGCACGCTGGACGGCGTGCAGGTGCTGCGGCCGGAGACGGTGGCGCTGATGGGGCGGAACCACATGGGCGATATCGACGTGGAGGTGATGCACACCGCCATTCCCGCATTGTCCAACACCGCCGATTTCTGGCCGGGCATGCCAAAGAAATGGGGCCTCAGCTTCCTGATCAACACCGAGGACGTGCCGGGCGGGCGCGCCGCCGGCAGCCTGTGCTGGGGCGGCCTGCGCAACACCTATTTCTGGATCGATCCCCAGCGGCAGGTGGGCGGTACGATCATGACCCAGATCCTGCCCTGGGCCGATCCCACCGTGCTCGGGCTGTACGACGAGTTCGAGCGCGGCGTGTATCGCATGATCGGTTGAGCAACGGCCCCTCCCCGCGCTAGGCTTTCCGCCGATTGGGGAGGGTGAGATGACCACCGACCGAATGAGCCGGCGCCAGCAGGCCTTCCGCGCCGATTTCCGCGACAGGATCGCCGGCGCCTATTCCGGGCCGGTGCACGTGGCGCTGATCGTGGCGATCGGCCTGGCGACGATCTTCTACTGCGCCCGCCAGATCGGCCATCCGGCCTGGTACGAGTGGCTGGTGATCCCCGTCGCGTTCTGCGTTTCCAACGTGTTCGAGTGGTGGATCCACAAATTCATCATGCACCGCCCGGTGCGTGGTTTCATGGGCATCTATAAGCGCCACGTGCTGGCGCATCACCAGTTCTTCACGGATATGGAGCCGACGATCGACAGCCTGCGCGATTTTCGCATCGTGTTCTTTCCGCCCTATGCGCTGGTGGCGTTCATCTGCCTCTCGGTTCCGCCGGCCCTGGCGCTGAACCTGCTGGGCCTGCCGGATGCGGGGTGGCTGGTGCTGATCACCAATGTCGCGCTGTACCTGAACTACGAATTGTTCCATTTCTGCTGCCATGTGAAGGACGACAGCGTGGTGCGGCATATCCCGCTGGTGAATTCCATTCGTCGCCACCACATCGCGCATCACAACCCGGCCATCATGATGGAGCGCAATTTCAACCTGACCTATCCCGTGGCGGACTGGTTCTTCGGCACCTCCGACCTGAAATGCGGCCTGCTGGCGCATGTGTTCAACGGCTATTCCACTCGTAACGTGCAGCGGAACCTCAAGCAGGTCCGCCATTCCGTGGACGATGTGCGGGCCGGCCACGTCCGCGTGGCGGCGGAGTAGCGCGATGGCTGCCCAGTCGCCCGGTGGCCCGTCGCCGGGTGGGCCGTCGCCGGGCGAGACCGGCAAGGGCCGCGCCAGCCTGGTCGGCGGGATCGTGGTCGGCATCGCCGTACTGGTGCTGTGGGGCATGATCGCGCGCGAGCTCGGGCTGGTTTCCACCGCAACCACGATCGCCGGGCTGCTGGCCGCCATCGCCGTTGCCGCCTGGATCCGCCTGGCCGATCTCTGAACCGCGTCGGCGGTTGCGCCGCCCCGGTTGCGCCGCCCAGGTTCCGTCATCTGAAATTACCAGTTCATGTGCGCGACGGCGTTGTCCAGCGGCCAGCGCGAGATCCTCATGACGCCATCCAGCGGGCGGTCCATTTCCAGAATCAGGAAGATCGCGCCGCCGATGGCCAGGGCGCAGATCAGGAACGCCGCAACCACGGTGGCGTTGCGCGGCGCATTGAGGCCGAAGCTGACGAAGATGAAGATGATCCACACCACCAGGGTCATCAGCACCACGAGCTGAACGCCGCGCTGCCCCTGCTCGATCAGCAGCCAGCGCTGGCGCAGCAATTCGACATTGATCAGCAGCGCCTGGTTCTGCAGCCATTTCTGGCCGTCATCGACCGGTTTCAGCGCCCGGATCGCCTCGCGCACCTGTTCCAGGATCAGCCGCGCCTGCTCGTCCTCGAACATCGGGCGCTGGTCGCCGTTCTCCGGCCAGCCATCTTCCAGCAGCCTTGCGGTATAGCTGCGCAACAGGTCCCGCGGCCTGGCGGCATCGCCGCCGTAGTCGCGCAGGGTTTCGTTCAACAGCGCCAGTTCGGCCGCATAGCTGCGCACGGACTGGTCGGTCGTGTCGTACGAGCTCTTTGCCGTCGCGATCAGCAGGCCGAGTACCAGGGAGGCCAGCACCGAGAGCATGCCGGTGCCGAGGCGCACGACCTCCTGGGTTTCGCGGGTCAGGTGCCCTTTCGGCAGCAGCCGGTGCAGGCTCAGCCCGACTACCCCGCCGGCGAAGACGCAGGCCGCGACCGCCAGGCTGATCGCGACGGTGTTCATCTCTGGGTCCTTTCTCCCGGCAACTGCCGAACCCGGATTTAACGCCTTGCGCCGGCATGGCGCAAGACGCTTCCCGACAGGATGGTCCCGTGGGTGCGGGGGCGGCGCTTGACGATCCATCCCTGCTTCGGCACGCCTGTCGGCCATTGCAATGTCGGGGGGGGATTCAGGATGGATGATGTTCTGCTGGTCGAGGATCATGGGCCGATACGCAGGCTGACGATGAACCGCCCCGACAAGCGCAATGCGCTGAATGCGGAACTGGTCCATGCGATGACCGATGCATTGCTCTCGGCGCAGGCCAACGACGACGTGTCGGTCATCGTGCTGGCGGGGGCGGGCAAGGCTTTCTGCGCCGGCGCCGATACGTCTTCGCCGCGACGGCTGAGTGCTGCGACGCGGCGCGCCATGGTGCAGCACGGCGATGCCAATATCGCCTTGACCCGGCTGCTGGCGCGCACGGACAAGCCGATCATCGCCGCCGTGCACGGATATGCGCTCGGCGCCGGCTGCGGGCTCGCGATCGGCAGTGACCTCGTCATCGCTGCGGAGAGCGCGCTGTTCGGCTATCCCGAACTGAAGATCGGCATTCCCGCCTCGACCGTGACCGCGCATCTGGTGCATCTCGCGGGAAGGAAGATCGCCTTCGAATTGCTGACCTTGTGCGACAACCTCTCGCCGCAGCGGGCGCATGAACTCGGCCTGGTCAATCGTGTCGTTCCCGATGCGGAGCTGCTGCCGGCGGCGATGGTCATGGCGGAACGGCTCGCGGGCTGGGACAAGGATGCGCTGTGGCAGACCAAGCGTCTGTTCCACCGCGCGACGGCGCTGTCGCCGGAGCAGTCGCTGGAGATGGCCCGCGACATCGCCGTGATGATGGGCCGTTTCCCGGGCTGAGGCTGGCCTGGCTGGAGGTTCCACATGATCCGACGCGGGATGGTTACGACATCCGGCCTGAAGCCGGGGTGCCGGACGGCATGCAACCGGATGCGGCCGGGCGGCGTCTGACGCGCCGGCGCCGGCACGGCCGCCCGATAGAAACGACGCGATGCAATTCTAAGTAATCTTCACGCCATTGTGTGCAACGCCAGTAATGGAATGTTGCCGGGGGATGGCTTATCATCCTGTGTTCGGATGACTATTGGCTACTATAGTAGCGATTCCTATTGCATGAAGAAAGATAAAGTGCTTACCAACGGGAATACCCAATAAATTCGGAGGGGTCAGTGCCTGATCAGGTCGAGCGTTCGACGCTGTTGGAACTCGCGGCGAGGATCGTGTCTGCGCATGTGGCGAACAACCATGTCGATGCCGCCGGACTTCCTGCCTTGATCCAATCCGTTTTTGATGCCCTGTCCGGCGTTGATACGACGGAACCGGTGGAGCCGGCCGTGCTGCCGGCGGTTTCGGTCAAGCAATCGGTCAAGCCGGACTATATTGTGTGTCTCGAGGACGGCAAGAAGCTGAAGATGCTCAAGCGGCATCTGATGACCGCGTATCAGATGACACCGGAGCAGTATCGTACCAAATGGGGACTTCCGAGGGACTACCCGATGGTCGCCCCCGACTATGCGGAACGCCGGTCCGTGCTGGCCAGGAGCATCGGGCTCGGCCGCAAGCCCGGCGTCGAGACCGAGCCCGAGCCGGCGGAAATCGCGCCGGTAAAGCCTGCCAGGGCGAAGAAGCCCGCCGGACGCCCGAAGGCGAGGAAACCCAGGCCGTCCTGATCCGCTGGTCGGGGTGCGGATGCCCCGGGGTTTGCGGATGCCCTGCCGGGTGAGGGCGTTCCGGTAATGCTGGATACCGTATCCCCCGCGGATATGCGTGCCGCACAGGTATTCACGGGCATGGCGATGGCGATCTGGATTGGCGTGGGTTTTACCCCGGCGCTGCGGCCCTATGCGCGCACGGTCCGCGGCGCCGTGCTGGCGCTTTACCTGCTCGGATGCCTGGGGTTCATCGTCTATATGCTGGCAGGCAAGGGATAGCGGGCGCTCAGACGCTCGGGTCCCATTTGCCGGCGGCGGTCATCGCTTCGTCCTCGCCGGGCCATGGCGGCATGGTCGTGGCGATGATGGCAAGCGGGTGATCGCCGAGCGCGCGGAACTGGAACGCGGCGCCGACGGGGATGGCGAGACTGACACCGGGCGACAGGGCGGTGATCGCCTCCTGCCCGGACATGGATCGCCACAGCTCGCCTTTTCCTTCCAGCACGAACCAGATCTCCTCGACCGTTCGATGCCGGACCGCGCGGGAAACCTGGCCCGGCCGCAGACGGAAATGCGCCATGCTGCCGCCTGCGAGGCGGGAGAGGATGCGCCCCTCCGATCCGTCCGGTGCCAGCACATCGTAATGCTGCGGAAGTTCCACGGTGGCGAACACGCCCGGCATTCCGGATGCCGGGCCGGTCGTCGTCGGCGCGCTCACGGCGTTGCCTTCGGTTCTCCGAGCGCCGGGGACGTTTCTTGCGGATAGCGATTTTGCGCCTGCATCCTGGCCCGCCGCATTCCCGCCAGGATCGCCTGCACAATTTCGCGGGAACTGGTGGGGGGTGCGATGTCTTCGTCTGATTTCTCGTTCTCGAGGGAGGAGAGCATCGCGCAGGCTTCCGCCTTGCCTTGCCGGCAATCGGCCTGCATGGCTTGCAGCAGGTTGGATGGGGAGGATTCGCAGCCGGCCACCAGAAGCAGAGCCGCGCAAAGGGTGGCGCGGATGGACAGGAAGGACGCAGGCCGGCGCCGCATCGGCATTCCGGGGCCAGGCATTTTCGGCTGGACTGTGCAAGCGGGGCGAAGCACGGTAGCGAGATCCTTCCTTGCCGAGTATTTGCCCATGGCCGTCATCGACGAGTGGCACTCCAGGCTCTCCGTTCGCAGACGGCGAGGGCTGTGTCCACTCAAAACCCCTCGCCTCTGATGCCGTTGCCGGCAACCGGCTGCCACCTGGCGGCCCATGCGACGCCCGATGCGGCATTCGGCCGGGGGGTGCTGAGTATGGCACGGTTCGGCCTGCTGCTGCTGCTGGTTTCAGCCTGCGCCGGGTGTGGCGGCTCGCAATACGGCGGGGGCTTCGATGGGCGGCGCGGCTATGACGGCAACGGCGATTACGGTTACGACCTGGCGGCGTCGCGCGCGGAAGCGCGGGGCTATCGCAGCCGGGCGGCCCGCGCCTACCCGGCCCCGGGGCCGGCGGACGATCCCTGGGGTCCGTATATCCGGCAGGCGGCCGCCCGGCACCAGGTGCCGGAGCGCTGGATCCGGGAAGTGATGCGCCAGGAGAGCGGCGGCCGCCTGCAGGCGGCCGATGGCACGCTGACGACCTCCGGCGCCGGCGCGATGGGGCTGATGCAGGTGATGCCGAGCACCTACGACATCCTGCGCCAGCGCTACGGGCTGGGGGACGACCCGTATGAGCCGCGCGACAACATCCTGGCCGGGACGGCCTATATCCGCGAGATGTACGACCGGTTCGGCGCGCCCGCTTTCCTCGCCGCCTACAATGCCGGCCCGAACCGGTTGGACGCCTACCTCGCCGGGACCGACGTGCTGCCGGACGAGACGGTGAACTACCTGGCGAACGTGGCGCCCCGGCTGGGCACGGAGGTCGCGATGACGGGGCCGCTTTCCGTCTACGCCGGCGGATCGGCGGTTGCCGCCGATACCGGCTGGCGCGGCCGGACGCCGACCCCGACCCAGATTCCGACTCAGACTGGGGATGCGGACCGAGCCTATGCCGGCGGCGGCATGCTGGCGCGGGACTATGCCGCCGCCTCCGATCGGGCAGGGGAGGAGGCGGTGGACCCCGCCGACCGGGCTTTCGATGGCGGCGGGCTGGTCACCGCCGATGCGCCGACCGGCCTGCTCACCGGCCGGAGCGGGGCTGCATCCGGCGATGGCTACCGCGCCGCGTCCGGCGATGGATACCGCGCCGTGTCCGGCGATGGCTACCGCGCCGTGTCCGGCGATGGCTACCGCGCCGTGTCCGGCGATGGCTACCGCGCCGTGTCCGGCGATGGCTACCGCGCCGCGTCCGGCGACCGGTCCGGTGCCGTGGTGCTGGCCGCCGCTTCCGCCCAGCGCGGATTGGCCGGCGACCCCGTGCGCGCGCAGACCGTGCCGGTCGCCACCCTGCTGCCGGTGATGGCGCCGGGCACAGGCGGCGGTGCGTGGGGCATTCAGGTCGGCGCCTTTCCGGACCCGGCGACCTCCCGCGCCGCCATCGCGGCGGCGCTGGCCCGCGCCGGCAGGCCGTTGGCCGGCAGCCAGCCCGCGGTCATGCCGGTGCAGCGCGCCGCCCTGCTCTATCGCGCCCGGCTGACCGGGCTGAGCGCCGACAACGCGCTCGCCGCCTGCACGGTGTTGCAGCGGGAAGGGCTAGGCTGCTTCACGGTGCCGCCGGGGTCTTAGAGCAGGATGGGGGCGGATAGAAGCGCCCATCCTGCTCTAACCCTTTGTCTTGGCGAGCAACTTTATCCATTCAGATGATTCCATCTGAATGGATGTTGCTCTGGGGTCGTTTCACGCAGACGACAGCTTCAATCGCCGATGCGGGTCTCGAGCGCGGCCAGGGCGTCCTGCTGGCTGGGATAGGTGGTGAAGCGTTCCTGCAGGCCGGATATGCCGAACAGCTCCAGCGCGAAGCCGTTCAGGCCGCACAGCGCCAGTTCGGTCCTGGCCTTCGTTGCCTGGCGGCGCGTATGCAGCAAGGTGCGAAAACCCGCGCTGGTCAGGTACGCCAGCCGGCCCATGTCCAGCAGCAGGGCCCGGGCGCCCTCCTCCAGCAGCCGGACGGCCCGCGCCGAGAGCGCGCGGCAGGCGAGGCTGTCGAGCCGGCCGTGCAGTTGCAGCACGACGACGTCACCCATTCTCTGCTCGATGATGTCCATTCCGCGCTCCATGCCCATCCGATCCCCCGATTTCCGCCGGCGCCGTGCCCGGCGGTTGGGACAGCAGCACGTGGCGCCGCTTCCCGCTGTGAACCGGATCACGTGGCCGGGGCGTTCCAGGCGGACGCCGGGTGTCGGTCGGCCGAAAATAGGCGGAGTTGCAACGACGCGGGAGCGCCCGAGGGGCGCAAGCGCCGTCCGTTGCGGATCGCGTGCTTCACGCTGACGTGACCGGCGCCGTTTTCCGCCCTGCCGCGACCGCCGCCGGACCGCGCGCGAAGCGTTAGCCACAAATCACGTGTGGACGGCTCCCGGATCAGCCAACCGCGCTGCGGGGACAAGAATTCGCACCGCTAGGCAGACAAGAATTCGCTGCGCCAGGCTGGCAAGAATTCGCACCGCTCGGGGGCCAGGAATTCAATGCGCGTCGGTGAGTTTCCGCGCGGTCGGCTCGGGATGCATGATCTCTACTGTCTTGGCGCCATAGACGAAGGCGAGTTCCTGCTTGATGATACTGTCCGTCCAGTTGCGGCGCGGCGTACCGTATTTCATGCTGCCGGTGCCGCTGGTGAACTCGATACCGCTGCCGACCTGGTAGACGGTGATGAATAGTTTCGCCCCGTCATTGGTGGTGGCCACGGCTTCGCACAAGAATTTCTGACGTGTTTCGGACATTCCAACCTCGATTTTTTATTGGACAGGGCAAGGTAGCATCAACCGGCCCGCATCGAAGACCCGGTGTGAGCGGACGTGATATGCGCGAACGGCATTCCCGGCATCCCCGTTGCCGGAAAACTGGGCTGAGGAAACCTGAGCAGGGGAAACCGGGGGCGCTGGAAATCATTTATCGACACCAGGGCCGAATCGGGGAATACCCTCGGGCAAGGCCCTGCCGTTGCAATGAAACCTGGAGCGCCGCGTGATTCGCCGTATCGGGTTTCTGATCCTTGGCCTGCTGGGCGCCGCGATCCTGGCCCTGGGCGTTGCGGCAATCGTGCTGAGCCGCATGGATTGGCGGCCGCGAATCGAAAGCCTGGTCAGCGCCAGGCTCGGCCGTCCGCTGACCATCGAGGGTTTCGCGATCGGCTGGGGCAATCCGCTCACGCTGGAAATCACCGGGCTGCGCCTCGCCAACCCGGCCTGGGGCAGCACCCCGGATATGGTCGCGATCCGGCGGCTGCATGCCGCGATCGCTCCCTGGCCGCTGCTGCACGGCGAACTCCGGCTGAGCCAAATGGTGGCGGAGCGCCCGGTCATCGTGCTGGAGCGTGACACCGACGGAACCGGGAACTGGGTGTTCCCGGGGAGCGGCAAGCAGCCGGCGGGCTCCGCCGGTCCGGCGCCGGTTCCGTTCATTGCCGATTTGCGCCTGCAGGACGGCGACCTGACCTTCCGCACCACGCAGCATCATCTGCTGCGGGTGCATGTCGGGCAGGCTGCTCTGCAGGCGGCCGATGACAGGTCACCGGTGACCCTGCACGCCGAGGGTTCCTACAACGACCTGAAGTTGGTTGCCGACTCGACGCTGGAATCCTTCGCCGCCCTGCGCCAGGTGCCGCGCCCCGTCGCCACCGAGATCGCCATCGCGGCCAGGCGCAGCACGCTCAAGTTCAAGGGCACGATGACCGATCCGATCGGCTTCGACGGGATCAAGGGTGACGTCGAACTGGCGGCCGGCACGTCCGAGGAATTCTCCGAGGCATTCGAGCGGCCGCGCATCATGGAAGCGACGCTGACGCTGAAGGGGGTTCTGGACAAGCAGGGCGACCATTGGCGCCTGACGGAGCTCGATGGCGTCATCGCCGATGCGCCCGTGACCGGATCTGTCGGCCTCGATGAAGGCAAGCGCGGCCAGCCGGATCACATCGATATCAACCTCGGCATCGCATCGCTCGACCTGTTGCGCCTGAGCGACCGGCTGACCCCCAATCCCCGGCCGGCCAACCAGTCGAAGGGGATCCCGCTGCAGGTCGAGGAAAATCCGGGGGAGACCTACAAGGTCAGGATCGGCATCCAGCAGGCGGTCTATGGCCGCTACCGGCTGGATGGCGTCAGCCTGGAGGGCAGCCGGGAGCCGGGCAGGATCACGCTGGATAAGCTGTCCTTCGGCATCGCCGATGGCCGGGTCGATCTGTCGGGAACGAACGAGACGGCGGGGGAGGGAGGACGCCTGCGGCTGGAGGCGACGCTGTCGCAAATGAACGCGGCACGGCTGGTGGCGATGGCGGGTGCCGATGCCTCGATGCTCAGCGGCCGGTTCGATGCCCGCGCCACGCTGGACATGACCGGCAGGAGCACCCAGGACGGGCTCGGTGCCAGCCGCGGCCAGGCCGTGCTGTCGATGGCGGGGGGACAGGTGTCGCGGCAGTTCCTGCAGCTCGCCTCGATCGACCTGCGGCTTTTGCTGCGCAAGGGCCAGGGCACCACGTCGGTGGTCTGTTTCCTGGCCGTCGGGGACATGCGCAACGGCGTTGCTTCCGTGGCGCCGCTTCGGCTGAGGACGCGGGAGGGCGATCTTTCCGGCGGCGGGCAGGTGGATCTGTTGCGCGACGCCCTGGATTTGCGGCTGAAAAGCGACCGGCGATCGACCCATTTCTGGGCGCTGGATATTCCCGTGCGCATCACCGGCAGCCTGAGCAACCCGAAGGCCGGGCCGGCGCTGAGTTCGGAACCCCAGGAGACGGAGGCGCGGGCGGCCGCCAATCTGCGCCTGTTGCCGCCGGGCCTGCGGGAACTGGCCAGCCTCAGCCGCTGCTGAAGGCTCGCGATCGGTAAGCTCGCGGTCCGTCCGCTTGCGGTCCGTCTGCTTGTGGTCAGTCCGGGGCGGCGAGGACGCCGCGCACGGCCTCGGTGTAGACGGCGCGGCTGTTTTCCGCCCGCAGCCGGGCGAAGGCACCCGAGCGGATGGTCTGCCACGACGCCTCGGAGCGGGAGAGCGCCACGATGTGCCGGGCGAAGCCGGCCGGATCCGTGTCGGCGGCGGACAGGATCTCGGCACCGTCGCGCCATTGCAGCTGGCGGCGCAGGATCTCGGTGGCGACGACCGGAAGCCCGTAGGATGCCGCGCTGTGGATCTTGTAGGGAATGCCGGCGGCAAAGCGCGTCGGCGCCACGAAGACCCGGTGCTGGTTGTAGATCGGCGCCAGGTCCGTGACGGCGCCGCGCAGCGTGATCCGGGCGTGATCGGCGAAGCGGGACAGATCGACCGACGGCGCGGTGTAGCCGACGATCGTCAGCCGGGTTTCCCAGCGCAGCTCCTGCTCGACCAGCGGCAGGACCTCGTCGACGAACCAGCAGAGCGAATCGTAGTTGGGCGCATCCATGTCGTGGATGGCGCCGACGAACAGCATGCCGGCGCGGTCCTTCCAGGGGCGCGGGGTTTCCTGGATCTCCCGCATATGCCCGATGACGGTGACGCGCGGCAGGCCGATCGCGCGCAGCAACTCGGCCTCGCGGTCGTTCACCGCGATCACCTGTTCGCAGAGCGGCGCGTTGGCGAGTTCCCCGGCGATGGCGCCCGAAAGGTCCGGCGCCGCGCCGGAACGGGTCTCGTCCCCGGCATGGGGGGCCAATCGCGTCCGTGCCGCCTCGCGCAGGACGGCGACGGCCTCGGTATCCAGGATCAGCCGCGGCATGGCGCCGTCCGGGCCCGCGAGCGCGGGCAGCATCGCGGCGGTCCGGTCCAGGTTATGGGTGCGGCCGATCCAGACGATGTCGTAGTACCCGGCCCTGGCGGCGAGGAATTCCGGCAGGTCCTGCAGGATGCGGTCGTGCATGACCTCCACCTGGTCCGGAATATCGGCGAAGACGGCGGCCAGTTCGAAGCGGCGTGGCTCCACCGGAAAGACCGTGACCTCCATCCCCAGCTCGACCATGACCCGGATCAGGTCGTTGGAGCGCACATAGCCGGAGCCGACCAGGCGCATCGGCGGCATGTCCTCGATGAACAGCACGCGCTGCCGCCGGGGCCGGTCCGCTGCGTGGCGATCCGCACGGGCGGTGCGCGCCCGGAGCAGGTTCGCGGCCGAGGGGGGAAGCTGGCCGTCCAGCCAGGCGGCATGCCTGTCGCGCAAGAGGGTCTGGTTGCGCGCCATCCGCGTCTGGGCGTCCAGGCTGCTGGCCGCGGTGCCGTATTCGAGGTGGAAGACGACCACGGCGGGATCGTAGACGACCCGGTACCCGGCCTCAGCGATGCGGATGCAAAGATCCGCGTCCTCGAAATACGCGGGGGCATAGGCATCGTCGAAGCCGCCGAGATCGTGCAGCGGGCCGGCCCGGACCATCAGGAACACCGCCGAGCAGAAATCGACATCGCGCAGGAAATTGGCTTCCGGCGCCTGCGGCGATGCGTCGCGCAGATAGCCCTGCGTGCTGGCGTCGCGCCAGATGATGCAGCCGGCTTCCTGCAGGCGGCCATGCGTGCGGATCACCTTGCCGCCGACGGCGCCGATCCGCGGGTCCGATGCCAGCCGGCGCAAGGCCGCCGGGATGGCGGCGGGGGCGAGCTCGATATCGTTGTTGAGGTAGAGCACGGCATCGGCGGTGGCGAAGTTCAGCGCCGCGTTGCAGCCGCGCAGATAGCCGATATTGGTGTCGAAAGAGACGATCCGGGCACCGCGCAGGTAGCGCCGGATATGCCGGGTTTCGTCGGTCGAGCCGGAATCCACCAGGATCAGCTCGATGGCGCCGGGGAAGTTCTGGCGGAGCGAGGCGAGGGCCTTCAGGGTGAGTTCGAAATGATCATGCACCACCAGGATAACGCTCAGATCCGGCCGGCCGGTGAAGCTGAAATCGATCCCCTCGCGCGCCAGCCCCGGCAGCAGGCTGCGGGCGTGCAGGCGGAACAGCGCCTTTGCCTGCGGCTCCTCCGGCGGTTCGTCCACCGGCGGCAGGGTGCGCAGCCCCTGGGCACGGCCGATGGTTAGCAGGTGGACGAAGGCATCGGGCACGTCCCGCGCCGCGATCGCCTCCCGCACTTGGGCATGGAAATCATGGTAGTACTGGAGGTCGACGCCGGCGCAGGGGGAGCGCAATTCGCGTGCCCCGTCATAGATGAAGTGCAGGTAGCCCCGGGCGTATTTGCCCGCGCCGACCGCCGCCGCGACATCCCGGTAGCGGGTCAGGTAGAAGGCTTCCGAAAAATCCGCCAGCGGGTCGAAGGCTTCCGGCGTCTGGTTGCAAAGGTAATGATGCAGCGCGCAGCGCCACTCCCCGCGGCCGATCGCCTCGGTCACCTGCGGATAGGAGGTGCTGTACCAGGCGGGATCGAAATAGCGGCAGGTGCGCGGTTCGGCGCCGGCGCCGTGCAGTCCGCGCAGGTAATGGCCGAAGGCGCCGCCAGTCTCGCCCCCGGTTCCGCCGCCTGCTGCCGCATCGGCGCCGGGCTGTGCCCGGTAATAGGCCGCGTCGAAGAAGATATGGGCGCTGCGCCCTTCGCGGACGCCGGAGTGCAGATAGTGATTATAGGGATCGCGATGACCGCTCGCCTGCAGCGCCGCGTCGGTCAGGTCGACATTGTTGCGGCGATAGAGCGCGAGGTCGAACAGCCAATGCGGGTTGTTCGTGCGATGGCCGAGCTGGCGGTACTGGTCGAAGCCCGAGGCGAACAGGCCGGCGCGGACCTGTGCTGCGATTTCCGGATAGGTCTGGAGATACCAGGCCTCGTCGAAGAAGGGGTTGGGGGAATGGCCGCTCGCCTGGCCGTCGCGGAGGTAGAAATCCAGGGCTTCGTCGAAATCCTGCCGTTCAATCTGGGCCGCGACTTCCGGATGGGCCTGGAGATACCAGTCCCGGTCGAACCGGGCCCAGGCAATGACGCCGCCAGCCTGCAGCATGTCTCGCGTCATCACGGTCATCGGGCGGCTCCGGTTCTCAGCGCCAGGCGGGCGCGCCGGGCTCCGGCGCGGGTGCTTGCGGGTCCGCCTGGTGGCTTCCTCTCACCCGGTTCCGCGGCTTTTGGCAAGGGGGGGCGGATTGCCTGGGGCGTTCGGATGGCGCGACTGATTACAGCCCGGCGCGTCTGCGGGGGCGCGGCTTCGCCTCCGCGCGCGGGGAGGGCGGAGGCTGGCACCGGTCGGCGGCGTCGGCAGGGACCGGGCCGCCGGCGGTCTGGAGCGGCTCGGACAGGGCCAGGATCCGGCTCACCTGGCGGTACACGTCGGCCACGGTGATCTGCGTCATGCAGTCGACCTGGCGCGGGCATTTGGCGGCGTCGTCGATATAGCAGGGGGCGCAGTGGACGTTGCGGACCAGGCTGATGCCGGAGAGGTTCATCGGCCCCCACATCACCGGATCGACGAAGCCGGACTGCAGCCCGACGACCGGGATGCCCGTGCTCGCGGCCAGGTGCTTCGGGCCGCTGTCGCAGCCGACGAAGCAATCGGCCGAGGCGATCACGCCGGGCAGCTCCTCGGGCGCGTAGACGCCCAGGGCATTGACCGCGCCGGCCCGGGTGAGGCGCTCGGCGGTATCGGCTTCCCGGATGGCGTCCCTGGCCGAACCGATCATGAGCACGCCGACGCCATCCTCGTGTAGCAATGCGACGAGATCGCGCCATTTGCCGGCCGGCCACATCTTGATCTCGTTGCCGGCGAACGGATGGATGATGACCCGCCGGACCGGCCTGGCCGCGGCGTCGTGCGGCGACGCGGGGGCCGCCGGCGTCGCGTCCGGATGCCAGTGGTTCTCGTTCAAAGCCGCCGCGAGGGGGAACCGGTCGGCGACGGCCATGACGAGCCGGCGCATTTCGTCGGCCACGCTGGCGTTTTTGCGCCAGCTGCGCAGATTGCCGGCCCATTCCAGCGAGATGTCGAGCCAGGGGTGCAGCAGGCCCTGGGAGAAGCCGGCGCGGAAGCGCGCCTCCACCAGGGTCAGCAGCAGGCGCGTGTCGCCGTCCAGGCGCATGTCGATCGCGAGGTCGTAGGCCTGTCCCGCGATCCGTTCGCGGAACATCTGGCGGCTGGCTTCCTCATCCAGGCCGCGGCCGTCGCCGGAGCGCTCGTGATAGAAATTGAACGGCATCACCCGGTCGAACAGCTTCGCCCGCTCCGCCAGCGCGACGTTCCAGGGGCCGACGATTGCGTCGATCCGCGCGTCCGGGAAGGTTTCGCGCAGCAGCCGGAAGGCCGGCACGGTCAGGGTGAAATCGCCGATATGGTCGAGCCGCATGACCAGGATGCGGCGCACATCGCCGCGCGGGGCGGCGATGTTGCGGTTCCACAGGATTTCGCCGGGTTCCCGGTTTATCTTGTACATCCCGCTGCCGGTTTCGCAGGCCGGATGGACATAGGGATCGCCCAGCAGATGCTGGCGGCGCCATTTGCGGTCGTACAGCGCCTCCAGCGTCTTCTCTTCGATCAGCGCGCGGGAGGTCTTCTCGAAATGGATCAGCGACGACGCGGGGACCACCGCGACCTGCAGGCCGGCCTCGCGCAGCTTCATGTGGTAGTCGAGGTCGTTGAAGGTGAGCGCCAGCGCTTCCTCGAAACCGCCCATGGCGGTGAATATTTCCCGCCGGGTCAGGATGGCGGCGCCGAGCAGGGAGGTGCAGTTGCGCGGCGCCAGGTTGAGGCCGTCGCCGATGGCGGTTTCCGCGCCGGTGAAGGCGAAGTCGTTGCGCGCGGCGCCCTCTCCGTCGAACAGCGATACGCCGCAGGACTGGACATCGCCCTGCGGGGTCAGCAGACGCGGGCCGACCGCGCCGACCGAAGGCTGCGACAGATAGGGCAGCAGCCGGCGCAGCCATTGCGGGTCGCGCATTTCGACGTCGTCGTTCAGGAACAGGAACACCGTGCCGGTCGCGAGCGCGGCGCCGACATTGTTGAACCGGGACCAGTTGAACGTCCCGATCATGGGCAGCACCTGATCGGCGTAGCCGCGCACCTGCCGCTTCAGCGCCAGGAACTCCGGCGTGAAGGGCATGTGGTCGATGACGATGATTTCGAGATTGGGGTAGTCGGTCTGCTCGCGCAGCCCGCGCAGGCAGTTGATCACGCGCCCGGCGGTGCCGATCGTCGGGATGATGACCGATATGCGCGGCAATTCGGCGTCGTCGCAATCGAGCGTGAGTTGCGCCCCCGGCGCGGCGCGGCGCGGATCGGGCGCGAAGGGCGGGCGTTCGAGCGACAGGGGGCCGTAGAGCGAGCTCAGCGTCGCCAGCACGCGGTTGCGCGCGGCGATGCCGGCAGCGCCGAGTGCCGGGCCATCGCCTGTATAGACGTGGCGCGAGAGGGTTTCGGGAATATGGGCGCAGGCAGGCGGGTCCTGGAAGGCGGCCAGCGGCACCGAAAGCAGGTACTGCGCGACGTCGCCGGCGGCCAGGCCGTCCAGCAACGCGCCGGTGATGCGCGCGGCCCAGCCGCGGCCGATGAAATCATGTGTCAGCAGCGTGAGGAAGGGCGCGCCCGGCACCTTGTAGACCGTCCGCGCGCGCCGGCCGGAAGCCGCGGTTTCATCCCAATAGACGAATGTCTTGCCGGCCTGTTCGCGCGCATGCAGGAACAGGCAGAGACTGTCCGATATTGTATCGCCTTCGCGCAGGCAGATGATCCATTCATCGGCGGCTTGCGCGGTCAGTTCCCGCAACGCGCGGGACAGTTCCGCGCCGCTGCGGAAGACGCGCGTGGCGGCACCGGTCGCCGCGCAGTCCGCATGGACCAGGATGTTCGGCTGCGCGCCGTGCGAGCGGGACGCCAGGATCGACGCGATGCTGTCGCCCGCCGGATCGTCGGTGGGGTCGGGGACGGTCTCGCGCGGCAGGATCACGAAGCAGGGCCGCGGCGTGGCGGTGGCAAGGCCGCGCGAGAGGAAATGCGTCTCGGCGAAGGGCAGGCGCCGGAAGGTCGGCACCGGGACGGCTTCCGGCTGGATCGCCAGCTCGAACCGGCGGGTCAGCACGGTCCCGCCGCTGAGCAGGACGGAAAACACCACGCTGTCGCAGTCCGGCGGCATGACGGGGACGAACAGCGAGAAGCCGGCCGCCGCGCCATTCGGGTTGTTCGGCCGGACGGTGAAGACATCCGGCCGGGTGATGCCGTACTGGGCGATGATGCGGCAATTCTCGCCGAGATCGGCGGTGATGCCCTCGATCGTCTCCTGGCAGACGGCCCAGCCATAGAAGCGCACATTGCGCTGGTCGCAGACCAGCCGGCCGTCGGCGATCCGGGTCTCGTCGACATGGAGTTCCAGCCGGGGGATGCCCTTGGCGATGGCCCAATGGCCATCCCTGAGGACCCTGCCGCCGCGTTCCAGCGCGATCCGGATGCGCAGGTTCGGATCCGCCTCGGCGAGGCCGGCCGGCAGCGGCAGGGTGGTCTTGAAGCCCGGCGTCAGATCCGCGCCCAGCCAGGGAAACACCGCCCGCAGGTCGGTGCGGGATTCCGTCGGCGTGACGCAGCCGAGCAGCCGGCCCCGCGCATAGACGGCCAGGCGGCAATCGCTGTCCGGCAGGATCGCCCAGCCGGCGAGATTCAGTTCCGTACCGAAATAGGTGAGCCTCTGTTCGTGATCGAAGGGGCCATCGATGTGGAAATCGGCGCGGTCCGGCATCCGGGCTAGGTCCGCTGCTTAAATTTAGGCCGGCTTTGTGACATCGATGTACAGACCCCGTTATGCTGACTTTTTTATCCAAATTCCGGGCCGGGAGGCAAGGTGTGCCGGGAAAATGGTGCGGGGCGGGCGCTTCCGCCTCCGGCGCGGCCGGGGATATATGTAATGATATCGGGATGATCCCATTTGAACCGATTTCCGGCCCCTGGAGCATTTCCCGCAGCTGTCCTAAAGAGGACCCTACGCCACACAGCCTGCAATCGATGAGGATCGGATGGCCTCTTCCAGCAAACGCCGCACCATGGAGACGCCCGCCGCCGGGAGGAAGCCCGGTGCGGCGGCCAGATCGGCTGGCGCGACGAAGGCCCCAGTGGGCAAACCGGCGGATGCGGCGATCCCGGCCGAGACCATTGAGACCGGGCCGGCCGTGGCGGTTGGCGGCATCGCCGCGAGCGCGGCGGGCCCGGGGGGCGGGCTGGTGGATGCGCAGGTGCGGACGCTGGCCGAGTTGTGCGAGGCGCTGGACCGCAAATGCCTCGATCTGCTGGAGGATGTCGCCGCTGCGCGCAACGCCCATGCGGCGAGCGAGCGGGAGCTGGCCGAACTGCGCGAAACGCGGGCGCGCGAGCTCGACGAGCTGACGGAGATGCATGACCGGGAGCTGGCCGAGGCGCGGCGGACGCATGCCATGCTGGAGAAGGAGCTCGCCGCGCTGCGTTCGCAGCTGGAGCGGGCGGCCCGCGCCGGCACCGCCCGGGGCGAGAGGATGACGCGGCTGCAGCCGAGCGGGCAGCCGGATGCCGCGCGGCTGCAGGGTCTGCTGGAATCGCGCCTGGCGGGCGGCACGATTGCGGCGCTGGAGCATACGACCGAGGCGCTGGCCCGGTTCGGCGCTGCCGGCATGGTCGATTCCGTCGGCGGCACGCGCGCCGCGCCGACCTGCCAGGGCTGGCTGCTGAGCCGGGCGGACCTGGACGCCGAGCCGCTGCTGTTCCTGCTGGACGATGCGGGATTGCTCGGCTGGACCGACGCCAACCGGGAGCGGCTGGACGTGAACCGCGCCTTTCCGAACACCAAGCCGAGACCCGGCTACATCGCGTCGCTGTCGCGCGCGCCGGTCGGCCGGCTGCGCGGGATTGTCGCCATGGACCAGGACGGCGGCGAGGCGGCGTTCTTCGAGGTGGCCAGCGTTGCCGTTCCGGAGGGGCTTTTTTCGGA
>CAVUOB010000008.1:0-173385 GCA_963743035.1 uncultured Alphaproteobacteria bacterium | reverse complement strand
CGAGCCCGGCGGCGACCGAGATCGCCACCGTGATGACGCTGACCAGCAGCGCCAGTTCCAGCGACCGGCTGAACGACACCGGGATGTTCGCCATCTGCCCAGGCTCGACGATGTTGCGGAACCAGCCGAGCGAGGTGCCGACCATCGGGAAGGTCACGCCGCCGTCCGGGCCCTGGAACGAGAGCACGTAGATCACCAGCATCGGCCCATACAGGAACAGCAGGAACAGGCCGAACAGACTGCCGAGCGCGTAGAACGTCCAGGGACGCTTCTCGTGGGTCCGGCTCATTTCACCAGCTCCTTGCGCACATCGACCACCCGCATCATGCCGGCCACCAGGATGGCGACGAAGACCACCAGGATCATCGCGTTCGCCGAGGCCGGGGGGTACTGCATGGCCTGGATCTCGGTGGACAGGGCAGAGACGATCGAGGCGCTCTGTCCGCCGCTCATCTGCCGGACGACGAAATAATCGCCCATGACCTGGGTGAACACCAAGATCGAGCCGAGCGCGATGCCGGTCTTGGACAGGGGAATGACGACGTTCACCATGGTCTGCCAGCGGCTGGCGCCGGCATCGCGCGCCGCTTCCATCAGTGCCGGGTCGATCTTGCCGAGCGAATTGGCGATCGGGCCGATCATCAGCAGGGTGAACAGATGCACGTAGGTGATGATGACAGCGAAATCGGAGAACAGCAGGAATTCCAGCGGCTGGGAGGTGATGTGCAGATCCATCAGCAACTGGTTGAAGGCACCGTTCCTGCCGAGGAACGGTATCCAGGCAATCGTGCGGATGATGCCGGAGGTCCAGAACGGGATCGCGCAGAGCAGGAAGAACACGATGCGCATCGTGGCGCTGCGGATGTGGAACACCAGGAAATAGGCGATGTTGAAACCAAGGAACAACGTGATCGCCCAGACGATCACGGCGAATTTCAGCGAGCTGAGATACACCCGGTAGGTCGCCGGCGTCGTCAGCAGTTCCTTGTAGTTGTCCAGGATGAAGGCGGGATAGATGCCCACGCGATCGTAATCGAAGAAGCTGACCGCCAGGAACAGGAAGGTCGGCAGGGCGAACAGCACCAGCAGGATGATCGCCAGCGGCGCCACCTGCATCCAGGACACCAGCCAGGGGCGAAGCCGCAGCGACGGCAGCGCCATCCTTCGCCGGGGGGCCGGGATCGTCTGCAACGATGTTGCCGTGCCTGGCGCGTTCATCGGGGGTATCTCCTGCCTTTCCGGGCGCTGCGCCGCCGGTGTCAATCCGCCGCCAGCCTGGCGGTTTCCGGCTGCGCATCAGCGGCATCACCCGGGTACCGAACTGCTCCATGCCGATGACGAAGTCATCGAAGGTCATCATCACGCCGCGCACGCCCGGCACTTCCGCCAGCTCGTCCAGCATCCGCGCGACCGAGGCATAGGAACCCACCAGCACGCCCTGGTTGGTCGGCAGCTTGTTGGTGCCGAGGATCTTGCGCCGGTTGGGCTGGGCGAACGGATCCTGGCTCGGGTCGTCCTCCGCCTGGGCGTCGCGATAGGCCAGAGCCGCAAGATCGGTGCCGGCCTTGTAGTGTTCCCATTTTGCCTGCGCGGCGGCGTCGGTTTCATCGGCAATGATCATGGTCAGGATCAGCGCGCCGCAATCGCGCCCCGTCTCCTGGGTGGCGGCCACCAGGCGGGCGACGCTGGCTTCCACGGCCTTGGGCTGATTTTCGCCGAAACTGGCGCAGAAATTATAGTCGGCGTATTTCGCGGCGTAGCGGGTGCCGGCATCGCTCTGCGCCGCGCAGATGATCGGGATCCTCGCCGTCGGCATCGGCAGGCATTGGCAATCGTCCATCTGGAAGAAATCGCCCTTGAAGTCGGACTTCCCGGTCTCCCACAGCTCGCGCATCACAGTGACGTATTCGGCGCAGTAATCGTAGCGGCGCCGGTAGTGATCGGCGCCGGGCCAGATGCCCATCTGGGTGTATTCCCGCCGCTGCCAGCCGGAGATGATGTTCACGCCGAACCGGCCGTGGGAGATGCTGTCGATCGTCGCCGCCATGCGCGCGGTGATCGGCGGCGGCATGGTCAGCACAGCGCAGGTGGCAAAGAGTTGGATGCGCGTGGTGACCGCGGCGAGGCCGGCCATCAGCGTGAAGGATTCCAGGTTGTAGTCCCAGAACCGCGATTCGCCGCCGAAGCCGTGCAGCTTGATCATCGACAGCGCGAAATCGAAACCGAACGCCTCGGCCTTTTCCACGATCGTGCGGTTGAGGTCGAAGCTCGGCTTGTATTGCGGCGAGGTGGTGGAGATCAGCCAGCCATTGTTGCCGATCGGAATGAAGACGCCGAGTTGCATGGTCAAGGCTCCCTGGAGATGGTCGGACTGGCAGAAATCAATGCGGCTTCACGACGTGATGAACTCGTTCCACCTGCGCGTGAGGTAGCGGTCCTCGTCCATCACCGAGTTCCACACCGCGATGTTGCCGAGGCGCTCGGTGTAGGAGCCGCCGTCGCGGACATTGCCGGCCTTTTCCATGACCTTGCCGAACGGGCTGAGGATGTCGGTAGTGGCGGGCTTGCCGGCGTACCAGTAATCCCACTCGGCCTCGGTGAGGAATTTGCGGGCGTTCTCCGGCTGCGCGGAATAATAGCCCTGGCGCGCGATGAAGGCGCCCTGGAAGCCGCTGGTGTACCAGTTCATGTATTCGTTGAAGCAGTCGAGCTTCAGCCCATCGAGATGTTTCATTGCGCCGAGCGTGTAGCCCCAGCCGCGATAGCCTTCCTTCAGCGGCTGGAACGTGCAGGCGATGCCGCGCGAGCGCACCGCGGCGACCGCGGGGGACCACATCGACTGGATCACCACCTCGCCGGAGGCCATCAGGTTCACCGACTGATCGAAGGAGGTCCAGAACGAGCGGAACTGGCCGGATTTCTTCAGATCCATCATCGTCTCGATGGTCTTGTCGATCTCCGGCTTGGTCATGTTCCCCTTGTTGGCGTATTTGATCTGACCGGACGCCTCCATCGCCATCGCCACGTCGATGATGCCGATCGTCGGGTTGTCCTGCAGTGCCGCGCGGCCCTTGAATTCGGGGCTGAGCAGATCGCCCCAGCTGGAGACCGGCCGCCCCGTCAGGTCCGGGCGCACGCCGAGCGTGTCGCCGTTGGTGACGGTCGGGATGCCGGTCACCCATTCCGTCGGCGCGCCGGTGGTGACCTTCTGCCCGGTCGCATCGGTCGCGTACAGGATCATCGTCGGCGTGATGCCCTGCTGCGGCGCCTTGCGGCCGTCGGCGTATTCACCCTTGGTGAACAGCGGCAGCGTCTTGTCCCAGTATTTGAACTTGCTGAGCGGGATGGCCTGCAGCACGTTCCGCCCGATCAGGTAGCGCATGTAGACCAGGCTGATATCGGCGCAGTCGATGGAGCTGGATTGCGACAGCAGGCGGTTCAGCAGGTCGGCGTTCTCCGTGGCCTGCATCTGCACGGTGAAGCCGAGGTCCTTGGTCGCCTGTTCGGCGATCTGCGGGATGGCGGTGACCGGCGGCCCCGAATGGTGCAGCACCACGTCCTTGATGTTCTGCGCCCAGATGGTGGGAAATCCGGTCAGCGCGCCGGACCCGGCGGCGAGCCCGCCGGCCGCCGCAGCACCCTTCAGCAATCCCCGGCGCGATAGCGTCCCGCGCCCACGGGGCGATATGACCGTTCCACCCGCCTTGTCCCTGCTCGACATCGTTCACTCCCTGCTGCAACCGCGCTGTGAATTTCCTGACTTGTGCATTGCAGCAAAAACGATGCCAGGAGCGGCGCGGGAGCGATGATCCAGGGGAGATTTGCCAGGACGCGGCGATGTCGGGGATGGATTGGCAAAGAAGGACGGATCATTCAGCCTATATTATGGTCTTTTGCCTATATATATTGCATTAACTATTGGAAAGAATGGGAATTGATCATAATTCGATCATTTTCACGCAGATCGGAAAGGGCAGTGATTGCCTGTTCATCATGCCCGCATTTGGCTCCAGGGCTCCCGGCCGCCCCGATCCATTGCGCGCCACTCTATTCGCCGTCGCTGGCACGGATCTTGGTGTGGCGGATAGGCTGTCCCCGCCTGTCCGTCCCAACATAGGACCCGATCGATGCCCGATGACGCCGCAAGCCAGGCCACCGACCTTCCTTTTCTGTCCATCACCGAAGCGGCGGGGCTGATCGAACGCCGCCAGATCTCGCCCGTCGAGCTGACCCGGGCCCTGCTCGACCGGATCGAGGCGATCGACCCGCAGATCAATGCCTATCTGCTGGTGACCGCCGATCTCGCGCTCGAACATGCGCGGGCAGCCGAGGCGGAGATTATGGCGGGCGGCTATCGCGGGAAGATGCACGGCATCCCGTACGCGCTGAAGGACATCTATTGCACCGCCGGCATCCGCACGACCGGCCATTCCCGCACGCGCGAGCAATACGTGTCCGATTTCGACGCGACGACGGTGACCAGGCTGCGCGAAGCCGGCGCTGTGCTGCTGGGCAAGCTCTCCACGCACGAATTCGCCCATGGCGGCCCGTCCTTCGACCTGCCCTGGCCGCCGGCGCGCAATCCGTGGAACCGCGAGCATTTCACCGGCGGATCGTCCAGCGGCTCCGGCGCCGGGGTGGCGGCCGGGCTCATGATGGCCTCGCTCGGCTCCGATACCGGCGGCTCGATCCGCAACCCGGCCGCGCTGTGCGGCCTGGTCGGGCTGAAGCCGACCTACGGGCTGGTGAGCTGCGCCGGCGTGATGACCAATTCCTTCACCTACGACCACGCCGGGCCGATGACCTGGACCGTGGAGGACAATGCCATCCTGCTGCAGGCCATCGCCGGGCACGACAAGGCCGACCCCGCGAGCGCGGACCGGGCCGTGCCTGACTACCGTGCCGGCTTGCATGCGGGGATCCGGGGCATGCGCATCGGCGTGTTGCGAAAGCTCTACGCCGACGACGTGAAGGTGCCGCCCGTCGTCGTCGCGGCGATGGACGCGGCGCTCGATGTCCTGCGCGGATTAGGGGCGTTACTGGAAGACGCCGAGATCCGGCCGGCGCAGGACTATTACGACGTGAAGCTGGTGGGCGCCGAGAGCGAGGTCTACGCCGTGCACGAGCCGGCGCTGCGCACGCGGCTGGCCGATTTCGGGGAGGATTTCCTCGGCCGCTCGCTGGGCGCGCTGTTCATGACCGGCGCCGACTACATGCAGTCCTCGCGCCAGCGGCGGAGGATGATCGCGGAGATGGCGCCGCTCTATGCGAAATACGACGTGCTGGTCACCGCCGCGCCGGGACCGGCGCCGCGGCTGGAGGTGCCGCGCGCGATCGATTTCTGGAGCAAGGGGTCGTCACTGACCACGCCGTTCAACGTCACCGGCGGGCCGGCGCTCGCGCAATGCATCGGCTTCACGCCGGACGGCCTGCCGCTGTCCATGCAGGTCGTCGGCCGGCCGTTCGACGATGCGACGGTGCTGCGCGTGGCCCAGGCCTATGAGCGGGCGACGCCCTGGCGCGCCCGCCGCCCGCTCCTCGATCCGCATGCCAGCTTCTCCGCCGCCCTGCCGCCGGTGCCCGAGCCGGCCCGCGCCGAGATCGGCCAGGCCCGGCGCGACGAAATCGCCGCCTTGTGCCGGCGCGCCGGGCTGAGCCTGAACGAGCGGCATTTCGAGCAGCTCTGCGCGACGGCGCCCTATGTCGAGGCGATGACCGCGCGGCTGCGCGGCATGCGCGAATTCACCGACGAGCCGAGCCATATCTTTCGGTTTCCGTCGGACAGCTGATCGCACCCGCATCGGCGCCCTGCCCGCCCCTACCCCGCGCCTTCGGGCTTGATTCGGCGTGCGAATCCGCCCGCTGTCCCGGGCCGCCCGGTGCCGGCGCGGCTATTGACGGTGCCGATTCCAGACGATACTAAGGCGGCATTGATGCGAGTAATTCGCATTTGCATGGTGCGCAACGATCATTCCACCGCGCGCCTTCAACCCAGGAGCAATTCGATGCGCCTTCGTCTGGCCGCCTCCGCGTTCCTCGCCTTCGGCGCCCTGCTGATGGCCCAGCCGGCGCACGCCGCCGAGCCGGTTTTCTCGCTCACGCTGAAGGACCATCACTTCACGCCCGCCGAGCTGACCATCCCCGCCAATACGCGCGTGCGCTTCCTGGTCAAGAACCTCGATGCCACCCCGGCCGAATTCGAAAGCGATGATTTCAAGGCGGAGAAAGTCATCCCCGCCGGCCAGGAAGTGACCATCCTGATCGGCCCGCTGAAGCCCGGGACCTACGAATTCCATGACGAATATCACGAAGATGCCTCCAAGAGCCGCTTGATCGTGAAGTAGCGCACGGGCACGGAGGCGCGGGGCGGGTGATTGTATCTCGTTATGTTATAACATAACATATTTGCGCATCCCCACTCCACACCTCTTCGATCGCTGCCAGGCCCAGAAGGAACTTACTATGCCCGCCTTACCGAACGCCCGCGCCTTGCCGAAAGCATCCGCGACCGCCAAGGGAACCCAGCCTCCGCGCCGCGCGCGGTCCGTGCCTCGCTGGACCATGGCGCTGCTCGCCAGCACGGCCGGCGGCGATTTCTGGGCCGGTTCGGCCGCCGCCCAAAGCGTGCCGGCCGCGCCGGGTGCCGGCAGCTACGCACCCGCCAACCGGGTCGATCTCGGGCCGGTCCAGGTTGCGCAGACACAGAACGCCCAGACGCAGCCGGCCAGCGCCGATGCCGACGCGGAGGGCCCCGGCTTCCTCACCGGCATCTGGCGACGCTCCAACCTGCTGGGCGACATGGGCGGGCTGCGCACCTTCCTCGGCCGCTATGGCGTCACGCTGACGCTGACCGACGTGAACGAGGTGCTGGGCAATACCTCCGGCGGCCTCAAGCAGGGCGCCACCTATGACGCGGCGACCACGCTGACGCTGCAGATGGACACCCAGAAGGCGTTCGGCTGGGATGGCGGCACGATCAATGTCAGCGGCCTGCAGCTCCGCGGGCGCAGCCTCAGCCAGGTACTATCTCGACAACCTGCAGACGGTCAGCGGCATCTCCGCGGCGCCCACCACGCGGCTGTGGGAGATCTGGTACCAGCAGGCCTTCGCCGACGGCAAATACGACGTCAGGCTCGGCCAGCAGAGCGTCGACCAGGAGTTCATGGTCAGCCAGGGGTCGGCGCTCTATCTCAATACCATGATGGGCTGGCCGATGATCCCTTCGGCCGACCTCTATGCCGGCGGCCCCGCCTTTCCGCTGTCCTCGCTCGGCGTGCGGTTCCGGGCTCAACCCATCTCGGGCGTCACCGTGTTGGCTGGCGTGTTCCAGGACAATCCGCCCGGCGGCCCGTTCGACGACGACAGCCAGTTGCGCGGCTCCACCCGCTGGGGCGGCAACTTCAATCTGCGCACCGGCGCGCTGTTCATCGCCGAGGTGCAGTACGCCCTCAACCAGCCGTCCAATGGCGACATGGACCGCGGCAACGGCTCGGCGGGTCTGCCCGGCACCTACAAGCTCGGCGCCTGGTTCGATACCGCGGCCTTCCCCAACCAGCGCTACGACACCATGGGCGTCCCGTTGGCCAGCCCCGCCAGCAACGGCATGCCGCAGATGAACCAGCACAATGCCAGCCTGTACGCGGTGGTCGATCAGATGGTCTGGCGGCCGAGCGAGGATAGCCCGCGGTCGCTCAGCGTCTTCGCCCGCGCCATGGGCGCGCCGGACGACCGCAACCTGATCAGCTTCAGCGTCAATGCCGGCGTCAACCTCAAGGCGCCGCTGCCCGGCCGCGACGACGACACCTTCGGCGTCGGCTTCGGCGTCGCCAAGGTCAGCAGCTACGCCGCCGGCTTCGACCAGGACACGAACTACTACGGCACCGCGCCGTTCCCGGTCCCCACCCGCAGCACCGAGACCTTCCTGGAGGTCACCTATCAGATCCAGGTAACGCCCTGGCTGCAGATCCAGCCCGACTTCCAATACATCTTCAACCCAGGCGGCGGCATCGCCAACCGGGACAATCCCGAGTTGCGCCTCAAGAACGAGGCGGTGTTCGGCGTGCGCAGCAGCGTCACGTTCTGACCGCCCGCGCCCCGCTATCGACAGGAGTTCCGCCGATGCCACAATTCCATTCCCGTCCGCGTTCTCGTCCGTGTTCTGGCCTTGCCGCCGCTTCCCTGCTCGGGCTGCTGTTCGCGGCCGGGGGCCTTTGCCCGGCATCGGCGGCCGAGGAGGGCTTCCTGGAGAAGATCCGCCGGCACACGATCCTGGCCTCCACCGTGCCCGATAACGGCGACCAGAACCCGTATGCGATCGTCGTCGCCCCGGTATCGGCCGGCACGATCCAGAAAGACGACGTGCTGGTCACCAACTTCAACAATTCGGGCAATCTGCAGGGGGTCGGCACCACCATCGTCGACTACAATCCGACGACGAAGAAGCTGACGCAGTTCGCGCAGATCCCGCGCAACCTGCCGCAATGCCCCGGCGGCGTCGGCCTGGGCACGGCGATGACCATGCTGAAGAGCGGCTGGGTGATCGTCGGCAGCGCGCCGAGCACCGACGGCACCGCCGCGACCAAGGGCCCGGGGTGCCTGATCGTGCTGAACCCGCAAGGCAAGATCGTCGATGTCTGGAGCGGTCCGGACATCGATGCCCCCTGGGGCAACATGGCGGTGATCGACAACGGATCGACCGCGACCCTGTTCGTCAGCAATGTCGGCTTCGGGATCGGCGCGGACAACGACTCTGAGGTGACCGACAAGGCGACCGTGCTGCGTATCGAGCTGGCGATCGCCGAGGGCAAGCCGCCGGCGATCACCCGCAAGACCGTCATCGGCAGCGGCTTTGCCGCGCAGGGCGACAAGGACGTCTTCCTGGTCGGCCCGACCGGCCTGGCGCTCGGCGCCGGGGGCACGCTGTATGTGTCGGACGCCATCGGCAACCGGATCGTGGCCATCCCCGATGCCGCCACGCGCAGCGACAGCGCCGGCACCGGCCGCGAGATCACCAAGGATGGGCTGTTCCGCCGTCCGCTGGCGATGACCACGGCGCCGAACGGGCATCTGCTGGTCACCAACGGCCTGAACGGACAGGCGGTGGAGGTGGACCCGGTGAGCGGAAAGCAGATATATGCGCGGTGGATCGATGCGAACAAGGCGCAGAATCCGCCCGGCAGCGGCGACCTGTTCGGCATCGCCATGACCCCTGCCGGCGACGGGTTCTATTTTGTCATGGACGAGGTGAACATGCTGGCTCTGGCGCGATGACCTGCCCGTTCGGCCACGGGGGCGGCGGTGGCCGCCCACCTTCCCGGCGCGCCTTCCTGGGGGCCGCCGGCGGGCTGGTCGCCGCCGCCGGCACGGGCGTCGCGGCGCAGGCCGCGCCGAAGTCCGCCTCGCCGTCCGAAGTCGAGCCGTTCTGGGGCTTTCACCAGTGCGGCATCGCCACGCCGCAGCAGACCCACACCTATTTCGCCAGCTTCGACCTCGTCGCCAAGCGGCGTGCCGAGATCGTCACGCTGCTGAAGGCCTGGACGGATGCCGCAGCGCGCATGAGCGTGGGGCGGACCGCCGGGCCGATCGGCCAGGATCCCGCCCAGGTCGCCCCCGATGGCGGCGCCGCGCTCGGCCTGGCGCCGGCGCGGCTGACCGTCACCTTCGGCTTCGGCGCGGGGCTGTTCGTCAAGGACGGCAAGGACCGCTACGGCCTGGCCGCGCGGCTGCCGCCAACACTCGCCGATCTGCCGAAATTCCATGGCGATCAGCTCGAGCCCGCGCGCAGCGGCGGCGATTTGTCGGTGCAGGCCTGCGCCGACGACCCGATGGTGGCGTTCCACGCGGTGCGCGAACTGGCGCGGCTGGCCTATGGCGTCGCGCAGCTGCGCTGGGCGCAGGCCGGGTTCAACGCCAGCACGCCCGCCGGCGAGACCGGGCGCAACCTGATGGGGTTCAAGGACGGCACCAACAATCCCCCGCGTTCCCCCGCCGACCGCCTGGTCAATCCGGACCTGCCGCGCGGGTTCAACCAGGTGGTCTGGGTCGGAGAGGAAGGCCCGGAATGGATGCGCGGGGGCAGCTATCTGGTCGCGCGCCGCATCCGCATCTCGCTCGAACACTGGGACCGCACCGAGGTCGACTTCCAGGAGGAGGTGGTCGGCCGGCACAAATATTCCGGCGCGCCGATCGGCAAGACCGGCGAGTTCGACACGCTCGATCTCGACCGGGCGGACAAGGACGGCAATCCGGTGATCGCGGAAACCGCCCATGTGCGCCTCGGCTCGGCGCTGGCCAACGGCGGCGCGCAGATCTTCCGCCGGGCCTATTCCTACAATGACGGCGCCAGCTTCACCGCCGAGCGCTGGCCGCCCTGGCGCCAGGGCATGATGTACGATTCCGGCCTGTTCTTCCTGTGCTACCAGCGCGATCCGCGCACCGGGTTCACCCGGATCTTCGAGACCATGGCCAAGTTCGACGCCCTGAACCAGTTCACCACCCATACCGCCAGCGCCCTGTTCGCCTGCCCCGGCGGCGTCACCGAAGGCAGGTATATCGGCCAGAGCCTGTTTGAAACCGCGACGTAGCGGTTGGGGCTTTGCCCCAAACCCCAGGCGGGGCGCTGCCCCTCCACCCCGCAAGGGAACTCGTTCCCTTGAGCCTTTTCTGTTTGGTTTGTGGGGAAGAGGGCCCCGACGTAGCCCATCAACGGCTACGACGGTTCGGCCCTCTTCCCCACAAACCAGTCCGAGGGGTGAAGGGGACGACTGTCCCCTTCCGGGTGCAGGGCGGAGCCCGCCGGGGTCTGGGGCGGAGCCCCAGCCTGCTCAGGCGACCGGTGTCGCGAGCGGGGCGAAGGAGCGGGCCAGGATTTCGTAGATCGGGCGCTTGAACTCGACGGCCAGGGCCGGAAGCTCGGCCAGTTCGGCCCAGCGCCAGGCATCGAACTCCGGATGCGGGTCGGCGTCCAGCCGGATGTCGCTGTCGGTGCCGGTGAAGCGTAGCGCGAACCAGCGCTGCCGCTGGCCGCGCCAGCGGCCGCGGAGCGCGACGCCGATCAGATCCGCCGGCAGGTCGTAGGTCAGCCACTCCGGATGCTCGCCGATGATTTCGGCGCGGTCGGTGCCGATTTCCTCGGCCAGTTCGCGCAGCACCGCGCCGCGTGGGTCCTCGCCAGCGTCAATGCCGCCTTGCGGCAATTGCCAGCCGCCGGCCGGGCCTTCGGCATTGGGGAAATCGGCCCGCCGGGCCACGAACACCCGGCCATCGGCATTGAACAGCACCGCGCCGACATTCGGGCGGTAGGGCAGGTCCTGTCCGTTCATTCACCCGTCTCTCATTCGCCGATCTTTCATTCACCCGCCCGGGGGGGCGGCAGCATCAGCGCGCTCGCCGGGGCCAGCACGAAGCCGCGGGCGGCGAGCCCGTTGCTCCAGGCCGCCAGGCGATCCAGCGCCACCGGCGAGGGCAGTTCGACCAGGCCGAGCGCCGAGCCCGTGCCGCGGGCGATGTCCTCGAGGGCGGCGAGCTTCACCTCCATCGAGGCCCCGTCCGCGGGCTCGTCCACCACGAGATCGACCGAGCGGTTCCAGACATAGGGCAGCACGGCCCGCTCGCCGCCGGTCTCGGAGCGTGTCCTCGGGTCGACATAGAACAGGCCGCGCGCCGCCAGGCTGCTCAGCACCGGCTTCATCTGTTCCGTCAGCATCGGGAACCGCTCGCCGTTCAACTGCCCGCCGAGCGCGGCGGTGACCCCGGCATAGCCGGCGAAGCGGCCCAGCGCCCAGTCCAGGTTGCGCCTGTTCTCCGCCATCGTGGCACCGGTCAGCAGGGCGTGTTCGCCGGGATCGTTGAGCGGGTAGCCCATCGGCTCCATCGGGATCGCCAGCAACAGCTCATGGCCGGCGCGCCGGGCCTGATCCAGCAGCTCCAGATTCTGCGGCGCGTAGGGCGATACCACCAGCGTCAATTCGCCGGGCAGCCGCGTGATCGCCTCCGCGCTGTCGGCGGCGTTCAGGCCGATGCCTGCCAGCACCAAGCCGATCCGCGGCCGGCCGGGTTCGGCGGCGAAGCCGCGCGCATAGACCTGGCCTGGGACGCGCCCATCCGCGCCGATGCGCGGCAGCATCCCCGCATCGGGTCCCGCCCCCGGCTCCAGCAGGGCGGGGTCGGGTGCGGCGATCGGTCCGGCAGAGGCGGAACCCGGCCGCAATGCTTCCACCGGCGAGACGGCCGGCTTCGGCGCGGCGACGGCCGCCTGCTCCGGTTTTGCCGGTGCCGGGTTCGCCGGCTCCGCCTTCGGCACATCTTGCACCACGACAGGCGACGCAATTGCGGCCTTGCGTGCCGGAGCGGGCTCGGCGGGCGGCCCAAGCAGCTGAAGCGTCACCGCGCCGGCGCCGGCGAGAGCGAGGATCAGGACCCAGAACAGGCCCAGGCCGCGCCAACCCGATGGCCGCCCTGCCCCCTCCGCGTCACCGCGCCGCTCCCGCATGGCCGAGCCGGGCCTAGTTGGCCGCGCGCTTCTGTCCGGCCATGGCGCGGGCCACCACCAGCGCCTGCTGCAGCTGGAAATCCGTCTCGGTCGGCTTGGCCGGATCAAACGCCGGGAAGCCTTCCGGCGGCTTGTTCGGGATTTCCTTGGCGATCGCCGGCAGGTCGGTCCGCGGCGGCAAGGCCGTCTCCGGCGTGCCGCCGCGATTGGTCAGCACGTGGTTGAGATCGGCCTCCCGCTCCGGCCCGAAACGCTGCGCCTCGGTGCGGGTCGCCGCCACCGGCACGTCCGGTTCAATGCCGAGGCCCTGGATCGACCGTCCCGACGGCGTGTAGTAGCGCGCCGTGGTCAGCCGCATGGCGCCGTTGCCGGGCAGCGGCATCACCGTCTGCACCGATCCCTTGCCGAAGCTGCGGGTGCCCACCAGCACCGCGCGGCGGTGGTCCTGCAGCGCGCCGGCGACGATTTCGCTGGACGACGCGGAACCGCCGTTGATCAGCACCACCATCGGCAACCCACCGGTCACGTCGCCGCCCTTGGCTTCCCAGCGCTGGCCGTCTTCCGGCCGGCGGGAGCGGGTGGAAACGATCTCGCCGCGGTCGATAAAGGCGGAGGCGACGCCGACCGCCTGGTCCAGCAGGCCGCCGGGATCGTTGCGCAGATCCAGCACGACCGCCTTCAGCTTGTTGCCGGACTCCGCCTTCAGCGCGGCCACCGCCTTCTTGATGCTGGCATCCGCCTGCTCGCTGAACTGCGACAGCCGGATATAGCCGACATCGTCGCCTTCCAGGCGCGACTTGACGACCTTGATCTTGATGACCTCGCGCATCATCGCGGCTTCGATCGGCTTGTCCACGCCCTCGCGCTTGATGGTCAGCGTGATGCGGCTGCTGGGCGCGCCGCGCATCTTCTCCACCGCCTCGTTCAGGCTCAGGCCCTGCACGGTCTTGCCGTCGATCGCGGTGATCAGGTCGCCGGACTTGATGCCGGCGCGGGCGGCGGGGGTGTCGTCGATCGGGCTGACCACCTTGATCAGGCCACCGTCCTGCGTCACCTCGATGCCGAGCCCGCCGAACTCGCCGCGGGTCTGCACCTGCATGTCCTTGAACGCCTGCGCGTTCATGTAGCTGCTATGCGCGTCGAGCCCGGTCAACATGCCGTTGATCGCGTTCTCGATCAGCTCCTTGTCGTTCACGGGTTCCACGTAATCGGCGCGCACGCGCTCGATCACGTCGCCCAGCAGCGCCAGCAGGCGGTACATGTCCGGCTTGCTGCTATCCTCGGCGAAGGCGGACTGGATGCCGATCTGCAGCCCGAACTGGCGCTCCAGCACGCCCGATACCGGCCCCGCGGCCAGGCCGGTCACGAAGGCGGCGCCGATCAGCAAGCCAGTCCTGAACAGACCGGTCCGCCTGTTGTGTGGGCGAAGCTCCATGCGACTCATCTTCCTCTCGCGGTAATTCTATTCAACGCGGCGTGGCCCGACCTGGCGATGGCTATACCGGCAGGCCACGGTCCCACCGTGCTCCTGCCATCCGCCACGTTCAAGCGCCTCCGGGCGATCCCGCCCGGGGCGTGGCTCCCCGGCGACATTCGGAACGGCAATATCACTATCTGGGAGAGGAGGGCCAGCATTCCAGTGCGGCAGTCTAAATCAGAAGCAACTCAAGCTTTTGTAATAAAGTTAGGATTTACCTTTCAGCCACGGCGCCGGGTCCACGGGGCTGCCGCCCCGGCGCAGCTCCACATACAGCCCGGGATGCCCGCCCGCGGATGCGGAACCGGCCTTCGGGTCCCAGTTCGGCATCACGCCGACCGGCTCGCCGGCCTGCACGGACTGGCCAACCTGCACGTCCAGCCGCTCGAACCCCGCCAGCACCGCGTGGTAATCGCCGCCGCAATCGACGATCAGCAACAGGCCGAAACTGCGAAACGGCGCCCCGAACACCACCCGCCCGCCGCAGGGCGAGACCACGCGCGCCGAGGGCGGGGCCTGATAGGTGATCCCGGTGGACGGGCCCGCATCGGTCCGGTCCCCCCAATGGCGGCTGACCCGGCCGGCCACCGGTGTCAGCAACTGACCGCCGGGCCGGGCGGAAGACGCGATCGTGCCGCTGCCGCTGGGCTTGGCGAGCGCGGCCTGGCGCCGGCGCGCCGCCTCCGCGGCCTGGGTCTGCTTGGCCCGTTCGGCCGCGGCGGCTTCCGCCTTTGCCCGTGCCTCGGCCGCCCGTCGCTCGGCCTCGATCGCCGCGATGACGGCGCGCAGCCCCTCGGCCCGCGCCGCCAGGTCCGCGGCCCGACGCGCCGCCGCCTCCGCCTCGTCGGTCGCTTCCTTCCGCCCCGACGCGGTGGCCGCGATCTGCCGGTCCAGCTCCGCCGCCTGGGCGGCCTGGGCGGCCTGCGCCGCCGCCAGCACCGGCGTCTGCTCCGCGATGGCCTTGCGGGTCTTGTCGAGCTCCGCCTGCTCCTGGCGCAGCGCCCTGGCATCCGTCTCCAGCCGCCGGGCAAGCCCCCGCAGCACCAGCACCCCGGTCAGCGCGCTGTCCGGATCGGTCGGCGCGACCAGCAGGGTCTCGGCCGGATAGAGCTCCAGCCGCTCGATCAGCGGCAACATTGGCGCCATGTCAGCGGCGCGGGCGGCCAGGCGCGCCTCGATGTCGCGCTGCCGGTTGGCGAGATCCTCCATCCGCTGAGCCGCTTCCGCCGTCGCGGTCTCGGCCTGGCGCAGCCTGGCCGCGGCGGCAATGCGCTGCGCCGCCAGCCGGCGCTCCTGCTCGGCCGCCGCACTGGCCCGGGCCGCCGCCTGCTTCTGCGCCGTCAGCTCCGCCGCGCGCGCCCGCTCCATCTCCCGCATCTGCTGGCGCGTGCCGGCCGCGTCCTGCGCCCAGGCCGGCACCGCGGCGAACAGCAGGGCCAGCAGGATTGGGGCTCCGCCCCAAACCCCGGCAGGGGCTTTGCCCCTGCACCCCACCAAGGGACAGTCGTCCCTTGGATCCCTCGGACTGGTTTGTTGGGAAGAGGGCCCAACCGCAATAGCCGTTGATAGGCTACGTCGCGGCCCTCTTCCCAACAAACCAAACGGAAAGGGGTCAAGGGGATGACCATCCCCTTGCGGGTGCAGGGCAGAGCCCTGCCGGGGTTTGGGGCGGAGCCCCAACCTCGCTTACTCCGCGGCGCGTGCGGCGGAGTGGCGGGTCAGCGGCGTGCCGGTCATTTCGGCGGGCTGCGGCAGGTCCATGAGTTGCAGCAACGTCGGTGCGATGTCGCACAGGCTGCCGTTTTCCAGCGTTTGCGATGGGCCGCCCATCAGGAACACCGGCACCGGGTTGGTGGTGTGGGAGGTGTGCGGCCCGCCGGTCGCGGGATCGCGCATCAGCTCGCAATTGCCATGATCGGCGGTCACCAGCAGCGCGCCGCCCTGGGCCGCCACCGCGTCGGCGATGCGGCCGAGGCCAGCATCCACCGTTTCCACCGCTCGGATCGCCGCCGGCAGGCTTCCAGTATGGCCGACCATGTCCGGATTGGCGAAGTTCAGCACGATCAGGTCGAACTTCTTCGAGTTGATCTGCTCCACCGCCTTGTCGGTCAGTTCCGGCGCCGACATTTCCGGCTGCAGGTCGTAGGTCGCGACCTTGGGGGACGGCACCAGGATCCGTTCCTCCCCGGGGTTTGGAGTTTCCTCGCCGCCGTTGAAGAAATAGGTCACGTGCGGATATTTCTCGGTCTCCGCCATGCGCAGCTGGATGCGCCCGGCCGCGGCCACCTCCTGGCCCAGTAGATGCGTCATGGGCTGCGGCGGGAACAGCGTGGTCATGAACGGCGCCAGCGCGTCGCTGTAATGGGTCATGCCGACGGCGGCGGAGAACCGGATGCGGCGTTCCCTGGGAAAGCCGTCGAAGCCGGGATCGACCATCGGCGCCAGGATCTCGCGCACCCGGTCGGCGCGGAAGTTGAAGCACAGCAGCGCGTCGCCGTCCCGCATGCCGGCGTAATCGCCGACCACGGCGGGGATGACGAACTCGTCCGTTATATTCGCGCCATAGGCATGATCGACGACCGAGGCGGCATCGGCGAAGCGCGGTCCCTTGGCTTCCGCCATCGCCAGATAGGCCTTCTGCACCCGCTCCCAGCGCTTGTCGCGGTCCATGGCGTAGTAGCGGCCGCTGACGGTGGCAATCTTCACCCGTTCGGGCAGCGCGGCCGACAGCCGGCGCAGATCCTCTCCGGCCGATTGCGGCGGGGTGTCGCGCCCATCCGTGAAGGCGTGCACCAGGGTCTTCACCCCGGCCTCGTCTAGCATCCGCGCCAGGGCGGCGGCGTGTTCCTGGTGGGAGTGCACGCCGCCCGGGGAGGCCAGGCCGAACAAGTGGCAGGTGCCGCCAGATGCCTTCACCCCAGCGATCAGCTCGGCCAGCACCGGGCTTCGCGCCAGGCTGCCGTCCTCGATCGCCCGGCCGATCCGCGGCAGGTCCTGCATGACCACCCGCCCGGCGCCGATATTCAGGTGGCCGACCTCGGAATTGCCCATCTGGCCGTCCGGCAGGCCGACATTCAGCCCGGAGGTGCGCAGCAGCGCGTGCGGGCAGCTGGCCCAGAGACGATCGAAATTCGGGGTCTTCGCCTGCAGCACGGCGTTGTCGGCCGGGTCTTCGCGCCATCCCCAGCCGTCGAGGATCACAAGCATGACGGGGCGCTTCTTCTGTAGGTCGGCCATGGTCCTGCTCCTGGAAATTCCGGCGCTTAACTGGGTCTCTCTCCAGGGGTTCTCTAACGAACGCGCCGAAGCCGAACAAGGGTCACGGCCGCCCGGCGCGATGATACGGATGGCCGGACAGGATCGCGCTGGCGCGGAAAAGCTGCTCGGCCAGCAGCACGCGCACCAGCATATGCGGCCAGGTCAGCCTGCCGAGCGAGAGTACCGCGTCGGCCCGCGCGATCACCGGGCCGTCCAGACCCTCCGCCCCGCCGATCAGGAAACACAGCGGCCGCGACAGGCCCAGCCAGCGCTCCAGCAATTTGGCCAGCCCCTCGCTGTCCGGCGCGGTCCCGCCCAGGTCCAGCGCCACCGCGAAGGCGGTGGCCGGCAGCGCCGCCAGGATCGCCGTGCCCTCCCGCCGCTTGGCCTCCGCCGGCGAGCCCTGTCCCTCCGCGATCTCGGTCACCGCGATGCGTGGCCGCAGCCGGGCATTGTAGCGCGCGAACAGCTCCGCCTCCGGCCCGTCGCGCAGTTTTCCGACCGCGATCAGGCGCATGGGCAGCCGCATGGGCGGTGACAATTCCGGGTCACGATTGACGGGCCCGGGCGGATGCCCGCATCGTCCGCGGCAGGCGCAAACGCGCGGTCACAGGAGGAAACATTCATGATCGATTTCTATGCCATGGGCAGCCCGAACGTCGTGAAGGTCTACATCGCGCTCGAGGAACTCGGCCTTCCCTACACCGTCCATCCCGTCGACGTCTTCGGCAACCAGCAGTTCAGCGCTGAGTTCACGAAGCTGAACCCGAACGCCAAGGTGCCCGTCATCGTCGACCAGGACGGTCCCGGCGGAAAGCCCTACACGGTGTTCGAGTCCGGCGCGATCCTGATCTACCTGGCGGAAAAGACCGGCAAGCTGCTGGCGAAGGAGGGCACCGCCCGCTACGACGCGCTGCAATGGATGATGGTGCAGATGACCGGCCTCGGCCCGATGTCCGGCCAGCTGGTGCATTTCGTCCGCTTCGCCGGCCCCGGCAACGACTACGCGCTCAGCCGCTACAAGACCCAGGTGCGCACCATCTACAAGACGCTGGAGCAGCGGCTGGGCGAGACCAAGTATCTCGGCGGCGACGCCTACTCCATCGCCGATGTCGCCACGTTCCCCTGGGCGCGCATGGTCGACATGTTCCTGGGCGAGGCCAAGGCGGAACATCCGAACCTGCTGCGCTGGATCGCCGACGTCGCCGCCCGCCCGGCCGTGGTTCGCGCCATCGCCGCCGCCGACGAAGTGCGCACCAAGGTCTCCACCCCCGACAAGGTCACGACCGAACAACTCGACCGCGTCTTCGGCCGAGGCAAGTTCGCGACCGCCTGAGGAGCAAGGCTGGGGCTCTGCCCCAGACCCCGGGAGGGCTCTGCCCCTCCACCCGCGAGGGGATGGTCATCCCCTGGACCCCTTTCCGTTTGGTTTGTTGGGAAGAGGGCTGCGACGTAGCCTATCAACGGCTATTTCGGTTGGGCCCTCATCCCAACAAACCAGTCTGACAGGGTTCCAAGGGACGACTGTCCCTTGGCGGGTGCAGGGCGGAGCCCGCCGGGGTCTGGGGCGGAGCCCCAGCCTTGCTTCCTGCCGCTCACGCGTTCAGCGGTTCGCCGAAGGGGCGCCAGCCTTTGCCGTCGAAGCGTTGCATGCGCAACTGCTTGATGGCGTAGTAGTCCGTAGCGGTGGTCTTGAAGCGGATGCCATGGTGGAACATCGGCAGCTGCAGATCGAGGTTGGTCGCCTGCCGCATGATGTTCTCGCGCGACAGGTCCTCGCCGCATTGCTGCAGCACCGGGATCAGCGTCTGGGCGGCGCAATAGCCGTAGACGTTGTTGATGTCGGCGATGTCGCCTTGCGGCTGGTATTTCTTCATGAAGGCGAGCCATTCCTTGTAGCCGGCGTCTTCCGCCCAGTTCGGATCGGTCGGGTCCTTCATGTAGGCGGCGGTCAGGTGGCCGATGGCCTTTTCCGGGCCGGCGGGATTGATGCCTGACGTCACGGAGGAGCCGACATTGGACATGATGTACAGCGGCTTCCAGCCGAGGTCATAGGTCTTGCGCACGGCCATCGCCTGGAATTTCGGCACGCAGGAGGCGAACAGCGTGTTGGCACCGGAATCCCGGAGCTGCACCAGCTGGCTGTCGATCGTTGCGTCCGTTACCTCGTAGCTGACGACCGCGGCGATGCGGCTGCCCTGGTCGCCGAGCCCGTCGCGGAAGCCCTTGTAGTAGTCCTTGCCGCTGTCGTCGTTCTGGTAGAGCACGGCGATCTTGGCGTCGGGTTTGTTCGCCAGCACGTATTTGGCGTAGATCCGGCCCTCGATCTGGTAGCTGGGCTGCCAGCCGATGCTCCAGGGAAAATTCACGTGGTCGCCGAACTGGGTGGCGCCGGAGGCGATGAAGATCTGCGGCACTTTCTTGGCGTTCAGGTATTTGCGTGTCGCCGTCGCGCAGGGTGTGCCGAGTTGCAGGAAGATCGCCGCCACATTGTCCTGTTCCACCAGCCGGCGCGTCTGCTCGACCGTGCGCGGCGGGCTGTAGCCGTCATCGAGGCTGATGACCTTGATCTTGCGGCCGTTGATGCCGCCCCTCTCGTTGATCCCGTCGATATAGGCGAGCTGGGAGAAGGCGATCGGCGCGTAGCTGGAGGCGGGGCCGGAATACGGCTCGGTCTGGCCGAGCAGGATCTCCTTGTTGGTGATCCCCGGGGCGCTTTTGATCTGCGCAATGGCGGGTGTCGCCAATGCGCTGGCGGAGGCCAGGGCAAGCGCCTTGCGTCGTGAAATCCGGATCATCGTGTTTCCCCCCAAACATTGTTCGAAAAGGCCGGTCTGGAGCCGGCCGTTGAACGGCGATCATGCCGCAGGATCGCCGCGACGCAAGCCCCGGTGTCGATCAGGGGGTCGACGGGTCGTCCGGCGGGATGCGGGCTGCCTCCAGCCCGGCGATGCGGCGGGCTTCGGCGCGGCGGTCGTTGTCTTTCTGCGCGCCGGTGCGGCCGCGGCGGACGCGGTTTTCCGCGGCCTCGGCCGCCCTGGCATCGCGGTCGCGGCGCTTCTTCACCTGGCGGAGGTTGACGATCTCGCCCATCGCGCCATTCTCCCGCGCGGATGCATTATCCGCAACCCGGGAGGACTTTGAATGGGCAATAACATCGAACTGACGGCCGCCGACGGCCACAAGCTTTCCGCCTACGTCGCCGGGCCCGCCAATGCCAAGGCCGGCATCGTCGTCGTGCAGGAGATTTTTGGCGTCAATCACCACATGCGCGAAATGGCCGACCGTTTCGCCGCCGCCGGCTATGCCGTGTGCGCGCCGGCGCTGTTCGACCGGGTGAAGCCCGGCGTCGAACTCGGCTACACCCAGGACGACATCTCCGCCGGGCGTGAGCTGCGGATGAAGCTGACGGACGCGCAGGTGATGGCCGACATCGAAGCCGCCGCCAAGCAGCTTGCCGGCAAGAAGCTCGGCATCGTCGGCTATTGCTTCGGCGGCACGGTCGCCTGGTGGGGCGCGACCCGGTCCAAATCCTTTGCCGCGTCCTCCGCCTGGTATGGCGGCGGCATCGCCGGGACCAAGGACGAGCGGCCGAACTGCCCGACGCAGATGCATTTCGGCGAGACGGACGCCTCGATCCCGATGAGCGACGTGGACGCGGTGCGCGCCGCCCAGCCGAAGACCGATATTTATGTCTACAAGGGCGCCGGCCACGGATTTGGCTGCGACGAGCGGGGCAGCTACTCCAAGCCGGATTACGACCTGGCGCAGGAAAGGACGCTGGCGTTCTTCGCCAAGCATTTGGGGTAAGGAAGGCAAGGGGGCTTTGCCCCCTTCAACCCCCAGCAAGGGACAGTCGTCCCTTGCATCCCTTTCAATGGGGTTCGTCGAAGAGGGGGCGGGTCCAGGGCCTCGCCACCGCTGCGACGGTTATGCCCCCTCTTCGGCGAACCCGTCCGAGGGGTCCAGGGGATGACCATCCCCTGGCGGAGGTCGAGGGGGCGGAGCCCCTCGCCTTGCTTCCCTCGCCTCAGCGCGGCGAGAGCACCATTACCATTTGCCGGTTTTCCATCTTCGGCATCTGCTCGACCTTGGTGACGGGGTCCATTTCGGTGCGGATGCGCTCCAGCACGCGGATGCCGATGTCCTGGTGCGCCATCTCGCGGCCGCGGAAGCGCAGCGTCACCTTCACCTTGTCCCCCTCCTCGATGAACGACTTCATGGCGCGCATCTTCACCTGATAGTCGTTCTCGTCGATGTTCGGGCGGACCTTGATCTCCTTGATTTCGATGACTTTTTGCTTCTTCTTGGCTTCGTTGCGCTTCTTCTGCTGTTCGTATTTGAACTTGCCGAAGTCAAGAATCTTCACGACCGGCGGGTCCGCATTCGGGCTGATCTCGAGCAGGTCGAGGCCGACGGAGTAGGCTCGCTGGATCGCTTCGCGGGCGGTCATGACGCCCTGCATCTCTCCCTCTTCGTCGATCAGACGCACCTGGGGGGAGCGGATGTCTTCGTTCACGCGCGGCCCGTCACGGGTCGCGGGGGCAGGCATGGGTCCTCGGGCTATGGTCTTCTCCTATAGACGTTGATCGGTCTGATCCGCAGTATGACACGGATCATCCTTAGTTTTGGCGCTGATCCGGTGCAATATCAAGTGACCGGGTGGGTTACGTCGTTCCGGGGGTGGGTTTGGCACCCCCTCACCCCTTTGGCACCCCCCCCTCACCCCCGCCCTCTCCCCCGAAGTGGGGGAGAGGGGGATTTTTCGGGTTAGTCCTCCTTGGCGAGCCGTGCGAGGTCGGGCGGGGTTGCTTCGGCACGCAGCCGGGCGACGGCTTCGTCGAGGCCGATCACCTCCTGCGCGTCCCCGCCGAGGCGGCGCAGCGCGACGGTGCGGTTCTCCGCCTCCTTGCGGCCGACGACGGCGAGCACGGGGACATGCGCGAGGCTGTGCTCGCGCACCTTGGCGTTGATCTTCTGGTTGGTCAGGTCGGTCCGCACTTCCAGGCCCGCCAGGCGCAGGGCGGCGGCGACTTCCTCGGCGTATTCGTCCGCATCGGAGACGATAGTCGCGACCACCACCTGCACCGGCGCCAGCCAGAGCGGGAAACGGCCGGCATACTGCTCGATCAAGATGCCGAGGAAGCGTTCGAAGCTGCCGAGGATCGCGCGGTGCAGCATGACCGGGCGATGGCGCGCGCCGTCCTCGCCGACATATTCGGCGTTGAGACGCTCGGGCAGCACGAAATCCACCTGCAGCGTGCCGCACTGCCAGTCCCGGCCGATCGCGTCGCGCAGCACGAATTCCAGCTTGGGGCCGTAGAAGGCGCCCTCCCCCGGGTTCAGCGCGTATTCCACGCCGGCGGTGGCGCAGGCCTCCTTCAGGGCGCTTTCGGCCCGGTCCCAGACATCGTCCGCCCCGGCCCGCAATTCCGGGCGGTCGGAGAACTTGATGCGGAATTCCGAGAAGCCGAAATCGCGATAGATCGAGGACAGCAGGTCGACGAACTTCACCGTCTCGTCGGCGATCTGCGCCTCGGTGCAGAAGATATGCGCGTCGTCCTGGGTGAAGGCGCGCACGCGCATGATGCCGTGCAGCGCGCCGGACGGCTCGTAGCGATGGCAGGAGCCGAATTCGGCCATGCGGAACGGCAGCTCGCGATAGGAACGCAGGCCCTGGCGGAAGATCTGCACGTGGCAGGGGCAGTTCATCGGCTTCAGCGCCAGCACCTTGTCCTCGTCCTCGACGGTGGCGATGAACATGTGCTCGCGGAATTTCTCCCAATGGCCGGACGCCTCCCACAGCGCGCGGTCGACCAGCTGCGGGGTGCGGACCTCCTGGTAGCCGGCGGCGTCTAGCCGGCGGCGCATGTAGTCCTCGGCGATGCGGTACAGCTTCCAGCCCTTGGGGTGCCAGAACACGCTGCCGACGGCTTCCTCCTGCAAGTGGAACAGGCCCATGTCCTTGCCAATGCGCCGGTGGTCGCGCCGTTCGGCTTCCTCCAGCATGTGCAGGTAGGCGTCGAGCTCCTTCTGGTCGCGCCAGGCGGTGCCGTAGATGCGCGAGAGCATGGCGTTGCGGTGATCGCCGCGCCAATAGGCGCCGGCCACCTTCATCAGCTTGAATGCGTTGCCGACATCACCGGTGCCGCGCATATGCGGGCCGCGGCAGAGATCGATCCAGTCGCCCTGTTTGTAGAGCGTGATCACCTCGGTAGCCGGCAGGTCCTGGATCAGCTGCGCCTTGTATTTCTCGCCCTTGGCCTGGAAGAAGGCGATGGCGTCCTCGCGGTCCATCACCTGGCGCTCGAACGGCGCGGCGCGGGCGATGATCCGGCGCATTTCCGCCTCGATCGCTCCGAAATCCTCCGGGGTGAACGGTTCGTTGCGGGCGAAGTCGTAATAGAAGCCGTTCTCGATGGACGGGCCGATGGTGACCTGGGTGCCCGGATACAGCGTCTGCACCGCCTCGGCGAGGACATGGGCGCAGTCGTGGCGGATCATCTCCAGCGCGTCGGGGTCGCGGCGGGTGATGAAGGTCACGAAGGCGTCGGCGTCCACCTCGGTCGCGAGGTCGACGGTCTTGCCGTTCAGCTTCATCGCCAGGGCGGCGCGGGCCAGGCCGGGGCCGATGGCGGCGGCGATGTCCGTGCCCGTGACCGGCCCATCGAAACGGCGGACGGAACCGTCGGGCAGGGTAATGGCGGGCATTCGGGTGTCTCCGGCAGAGAAAAGAAGGTCGGGGGCAGAGAAAATCAGGCCTCGTCTATGGCCTTCCGGCGATTTCGCTGCAACCCCAAGCCCATTCGGGCGGATCAGGTCTGGCCTGCCAGCAGTTCCTCGTAGACATCCAGCGTCGCCTCCTGCATCGCCTGCTTGGTGTAGCTGCGCAGCACCGAGGCACGGGCGCGGGCACCGAGCGCGTGGCGCTCCGCCTCCGGCAGGGCGAGCACGTGGTCGATGGCGGCGGCGAGCGCGCCGGCATCGCCGGGCGGTACGCGCCAGCCGGTGACGCCGTCCTCCACGGTCTCCACCGGACCGCCAAGATCGGAGGCGATCACCAGCCGCGCCATCGCCTGCGCCTCGATCACCACGCGGCCGAAGGCCTCCGGGGCAATGGAGGCATGCACCACCACGTCCGCCAGCATCAGCGCCGCCGGCATGTCGTCGCTGTTGCCGACCAGGCGCAGCCGGCTGGCGATGCCGAGGCGCTCGGCCTGGCGGGTCAGCCTGGCGGCGATGCGCTTGCCGCCGCCGCCGACGAGCACGCAGCAGACATCCTTGCGCTCCAGCCGGGCGATGGCGTCCAGCAGCACCGACTGGCCCTTCCAGTCCGCCAGCCGGCCCGGCAGCAGCACGGTCGGCGCCCCGTCCGGCAGCCGCCAGGATTTGGCCAGCCGGGCGATCCGGTCGGGCGAGACCGCGTCGGGGTCGAACATGGCGGTGTCGACGCCGCGGGGGATTACCCGGATGCGCGCGGGGTCGGTGCCGTGGCGCTGCTGGATCAGCCCGGCGATGAACCGGCTGATGGCGATCACCCGCTCGCCGGAGGCCATGACCGAGTTGTAGCGCCGCTTGAACGGCAGGTTCTCGGAATAGGTGCCGTGATGGGTGGTCATGAAATGCGCGCCGGTGCGCCGGCAGGCGATGCGGGCGGACCAGGCCGGCCCGCGGGAGCGGGCGTGCACGATCGCCACGCCCTCGGCCCGGATCAGCGCCGCCAGCCTGGCGGCGTTGCGCCAGATCCGCCAGGGGTTCCGGGTGTCGAGCGGCAGCGTGATGTGGCGTCCGCCGGCGCGGCGGATCGACGGTTCCTGCGGCCCGCCGGCGCTGGCGACCAGGGCGACGCCGCCCGCCCGGGCGATCGCCTCGGTCATTTCCACGGTGCCGCGCTCGACCCCGCCGGTGCCGAGCGCCGGCAGGACCTGCAAGACCACCGGCGGAGGGGTTTCTGGTTCGTTGGGCATCCGCCGGGCTATATCACGATAGCGGGAAGCTCAAGAGAGCCAGCGCGCAGCGCTAGAGGGGCAATATGGACGGCAACGACAGGTTGGATCGCGGCGACGGCGTGGAACTGGCCTGGGCCGGGATGGCCGGCAAGGGGCCCACGATCGTGTTCCTGCCGGGGTTCAAGAGCGACATGAACGGGTCCAAGGCACTGGACCTGGCGGAATTCTGCACCGCGCGCGGCCAGGCGATGCTGCGTTTCGACTATTCCGGCCACGGCGAAAGCGGCGGGCGGTTCGAGGACGGCACGATCGGGCGCTGGACGGAAGACGCGCTGGCGGTGATCGACCGGGTGACCACCGGCAGGATCCTGCTGGTCGGCTCCTCGATGGGCGGCTGGATCGCCCTGCTGACAGCGCTGGCGCGGCCGGAGCGCGTGGCCGCGCTGGTCGGCATCGCCGCGGCGCCGGATTTCACCGAACGATTGATGTGGGAGGCGATGAGCCCGGCGGAGCGCGCCACGATTGAGCGCGACGGCGTGCTGCAGGTGCCGAGCCAGTATGGCGGCAGCTATCCCGTGACCCTGCGGCTGATCGAGGAAGGCCGCGAGCACCTGCTGCTGGACGCGCCGATTCCGCTCGCATTGCCCGGTGCGGCTGCTGCACGGCCAGCGCGATCCGGACGTGCCCTGGGAACTGTCGCTGCGCATCGCCGCGGCGGTCGCCGGTGACGACGTGCAGGTGAGCCTGGTGAAGGACGGCGACCACCGCCTGTCGCGGCCGCAGGATCTGGCGCTGCTACGCCGGACGCTGGCCGCGCTCCTCGGCCAGGATGGCGCGTAGCCCCTCGCGATAGCTGGGGTACCGCCACTCGATCCCCAGCCTCGCCCGGGTATTGGCGCTGGCGACGCGGCGGCTCTCGCTCCAGAAGCCGCGGGCCATCGGGCTCATGCGTTCGAAGGCCTGGGCGAAGGGCACCGCGTCCGGCGGATCGACGCCGAGCAGCCGGGCGGCTTCCTCGATCACCGCGGCGCTCTCGGCCGGTTCGTCGTCGGCGAGGTTCAGGACGCGCCGCACGCCCGGGTTCGCGGATCTGGCGCATGGCGGCGAGCACGGCGCGGGCGATGTCGTCGCGGTGGATGCGCCCGAAGGCGTGGCCGGGCTTGACGACGCGGCGCGCCACGCCGGCGCGCAGATCGTCGAACGCCGAGCGTCCCGGCCCGTAGATGCCGGCGACGCGGAAAATGTCCACGGCGCGGCCGGTGGCCAGGCCGGCCCAGGCGGCCTCGGCCTCCACCCGGCGCCGGGTGCGCGGCGATCCCGGGGCCGGCTTTGTGTCCTCGTCCACCCAGCCGCCGGCGCGGTCGCCATAGACGCCGGTGGTGGAGAGGTAGCCGATCCAGCACAGGCCGGGCGCCGCGGCGATCGACGCGGCATGGGCGGCCAGCACGGGATCGCCGGCCTCGCCGGGCGCGGCGGTCACCAGCAGATGCGTCGCGGCTGCTATCGCCGGGCCGGCATCGGCGAAGCGCAGCATCGTCACCCCGTCCGGTGCCTGCCTACCGGCGGGCTCGCGCGCCGTGCCGGCCACCGCAAAACCCGCCGCACACGCCGCCTTGGCGACGGCCGTTCCGGCATAGCCGATGCCGCAGACGATCAGGTACGGGGAAGCGTTCTCCATCGCGCCTGTTTGCCCGACGCCTGCCCGAAAGACTAGACTGCGGCGTTATGAACAAGCGTATCGCGGTCATCGGCGGGGCGGCGGTCCTGATTGCCGTCATCCTGGGAGCCTGGTGGTTCCTGACCGCCAGGCCCGAGCCGCAGGAACTGGCGGCAACGGAGACGAGTGCGCCGGTGCTGCCGGTGCCCCCGGTGCCGCCGCGCATCGCCTCCGGCCCGGATTACGAGCATTGCCTGGAGATGATCGACGCCGATCCGACCGGCGCCAATAATTTCGCCGATGCCTGGGAAGCCACGGGCGGGGGCGAAGCGGCGGCGCATTGCCGCGCCTTGGCGCTGATCGCGCTCGGCGAGCCCGAGACCGGGGCGCAGATGCTCGACCAGATCGGCAAGGCATCGCGCGCGCCGGCGCTGGCGCGGGCCTCCGTCTATGGCCAGGCGGTGCAGGCCTGGCTGATGGCCGACCAGCCCGACCGTGCCTACGAGGCGGCCACCGCGGCGCTCGCGCTCAGCCCCGACGATGCCGACCTGCTGATCGACCGCTCGGTCGCCGCGGCCACCATGGAGCGCTATCTGGATTCGATCGACGACCTCAACCGCGCGATCGAGCTGGATCCCAAGCGGTTCGACGCGCTGGTGCTGCGCGCCGCCGCCTGGCGCCAGGAAGGCAAGCTGGACCGGGCCAAGGACGATGTCGACCGGGCGCTGTCGATCGACCCCGACTATCCGGAAGCGCTGCTGGAGCGCGGCATCCTGCGCCAGCGCATGGGCGACCGCGCCGGAGCGCAGGCGGATTGGGAACACGCCATCGCGCTCGACCCCGACAGCACCACGGCGGACCTGGCACAGCAGAACCTGGCCTTGCTGGAAGCCGGGCCGGAGCGGAAATAGTCGGAGAAACGGACAACAGTCCCTGATCAGGGCCAGCGCGGCGGATTTGTGCCGGGCGGCACGGAAGGCCGTTCCCAGCGCGCCGGCGTCGCGCTCAGGACCGCCGCGTGGCGGACGGAGCGCAGGCGGCCGAAGCCGGAATCGGTCTCCTGCATGAATTCGGCGATATCCGCCTCCCCTGGCGAGGGGCAGGCCAGCCCGCCCTCGATCCGGCCCAGGCTGCGCAGCCAGTGGCCGGTGCGCACCAGGGAAACCTGCACATGCCAGCTGCCGCCCTCGGTCACGCGGCGGCGGAGCGCGGCCAGGGCGCCGAAAGCCATCAGGTAGCCGGCGGCATGGTCCAGCGCCTGCACCGGCAGGGGTTTCGGCGCGGCCTGCCCGGCGGCCTCCGCCTCGGCGTGGTTGATGCCGATGGCGGTCTGCACCAGGCTGTCGAAGCCGCGCTTGGCGGACCAGGGACCGATCGGGCCATAGGCCGACAGCGACACATGCACGATGCCCGGCCGGATGCGGGCGGTGTCCTCGGGCGAGAAGCCTTTCGCCGCCAGCCCGCCGGGCCTGTAGCCCTGCACGAAGATGTCGGCATCCCCGAGCAGCCCGCGCAGGGTTTCGCGATGCGCCGCCTCGCGCAGTTCCAGATGCGTGGCCAGCTTGCCGCGGCCGGTGTCGATGGCGAGGTCGCCGACATTGGGCAGGTTCGGGCTCAGCACCAGCAGCACGTCGGCGCCGTGCGCGGCCAGGGTGCGGCCGCAGACCGGACCGGCGATGACGCGGGTCAGGTCCAGCACGCGCAGGCCGGACAGCGGCCGCGCGCCCTGCGGCAAAGCCTGCGGCGGCGCGTCGGCGATGCGGGTGATGCTGACCACCGGCATGGTGGGCACCGCCTGGCCGTGCGGATGCGCCTCCCACTCGGCGATGCTGCGATAGGCGCTGCCTACAATCTGGGCATCGGCGCAGGCCTGCTCGAACTCCACCGCCTTCCAGCCGGCGAGCGTCCGGGCCACCGCGTCGCGGTCATAGGCACAGCCGAGGATCTTCAGCACGCCGTCGCGGTGATGCGGCATGTTGGTGTGCAGGCGGACATAGCCGTCGGCCGTCGGGTAGATTCCGGCGATCTTGTCCCAGACCGGCGGCGGGGGATTGCCGTCGACGCGCATCCAGTGCTCGGAATGGAACTCCGTCGCGGCGTGGCGCATGTCGACGGAAACGGTTTGCGCCGGCCCGCCCGCCTCGCGGTGCAGCGTGGCCGCGGCGAGGCCGGCGGCGGCGATGACGGCCTGGGCCGCAGTGCCCACGGCAAAGGAGGATGGCAGCACCGGATCGCTGCCGGTCAGGCGCACGCCCTCCAGCGCATCCGCCGGCATGCCGGCATCGGCCCAGAGCCGGGCGAGAGCAGTCGCGGGTTGCATGGCTATTCTCCTGCAATGCGCGGGCACGTTGTGACGAAGGCCCGATCGGCGGCGACACAGAGTGTCCCTGCCCCGGACTTCCGGCAACCCGGCGATCCGGCCGGATCAGGCCCGGCCGGATCTTCCGCTCGTTCGTTGTCTGAAATTCAGCCGGTTTGGCCGGGATCGATCCAGCCGATATGGCCGTCGCTGCGGCGGTAGATCACGTTCAGCCCGCCGGTCGCGCTGTTGCGGAACATCAGCACCGACTGGTCCACGAGATCCATGCGCATCACCGCCTCGCCGACCGACAGCAGGCTGATCTCGGCCGGCTGCTCGGCGATCACGGTGGCGTAGTTCTCCGCCAGCAACTGGCCGTTGAGCGCGGCGGCATTGGCGCTCTCTTCCTCCTGGCGCAGGATGTATTGCCGTGCCGCCTCCGGGCGGGCGCGGTTGGCGAGGTCGCGATGATGCTCGTTTACCCGGCGCCGGTAGCGGCGCAGGCGTTTGGCGATGTGCTCGGCGGCATCGTCGAAGGCGGCATTGGCGTCCGCTGCCTCCCCTTCGCCGCGCAGCTTCAGGCCGCGGCCGGCATGCACGTTGATATCGCAGGTAAAGAAACTTCGGGCCCGGCCGAACGTGACGAGCGCCTCCAGCGCGCTGTCAAAATACTTGCCCGCGATCAGGTCCAGCTGGGCGCTGACCCGTGTGCGCAGGGCATCTGACAACTCGACCTGTTTGCCGGAAACCGTGATCTGCATGCTACCTCTCCCCGAAAAATGGAGCGGTGTCTGCGCCGGCTGTCTCGCCGCCTGCCGCGGTCCTCAACCGCGGGTTTTGCAAGAGGCGCCCGATCAGGCCGTCACCGACTTCTCCCGCTTGCGCTGCACCGAACTGGGGATGCGCAGCGCGTCCCGGTATTTGGCCACGGTCCGGCGGGCAATGTCCACGCCTTCCGTGCGCAGCGCCTGAACGATCGCATCGTCCGACAGAACGGTGTCCGGCCGCTCCGCATCCACCAGCAGGCGGATGCGGCTGCGCACCGCCTCGGAACTGTGCTGCTCGCCGCCATTGGTGGCGTTGATCGCGGTGGTGAAGAAATATTTCAGCTCGAAGGTGCCGCGCGGGGTGGCGATGTATTTGTTGGCGGTGACCCGGCTGACCGTGCTTTCGTGCATCTCCACTTCGGTCGCGACATCGCGCAGGATCAACGGGCGGAGATGGCCGACGCCGCGGCGGAAGAACGCGTCCTGCTGGCGCACGATTTCCGCCGATACCTTCAGGATGGTCTGGGCCCGCTGCTGCAGCGACTTGACCAGCCAGTTGGCGGTCTGCAGCTGCTCCTGCATGAAGGTCTTGTCGGCGCGCCCGGCGCGCACCACGGCGCGGGCGTAGAAGTTCTCGTTCACCAGCACGCGCGGCATCGTCTCCGGGTTCAGCTCCAGCGCCCAGCTGGCGTCCGGCTGGGCGCGCATCAGCACGTCGGGGATCACCGTCACCGGTGTCTCCGAATCGAAGCTGGCGCCGGGCTTGGGATCGAGCGCGCGGATCTCCAGGACCATGTCCTTGAGGTCGTCCGCGTCGACCTCGCAGATCGTCATCAGCCGGCGCATCTCGCGCCCGGCGAGCAGATCGAGATTGTCGAGCAGCGCCGCCATGGCGGGGTCGAGCCGGTTGCGTTCGCTGAGCTGGACCGTCAGGCATTCCTTGAGGTTGCGGCCGAACAGGCCGACCGGATCGAAGCGCATCATCTTCGCGCGCACCGCCTCGACGCGCGCCAGCTTCAGGCCCATCGCCTGGGCGATCGCCGCCGGCTCCGCCGTCAGCCGCCCGGCCGGGCACAGCAGCGCGATCAGATAGGCCCCGATCATCCGGTCCACCGGATCGGCAATGCCGAGCCGCAGCTGTTCGCCGAGATGCTCGCGCAGGCTGCGGCGGGGCTCGGCGATGTCCTCGATGCCGCGGTCGTCGTCGAAGAAATCATGCGCCCCGCCGCTTCCGTCCTTGCCGCCGCCGGAATGGGCATAATCGGTATGGGCGTAGGCCTCGCCGTCGGACGGGCTGCCGGGGTCATGCGTCTCCGCGTGATCGGCGTCGAGCGGGCTGGCGGCGCCGTCAGGCATCGCTCCGGAGGCGGCGAAATCCGCGGCGTCCCCGGGGATGGTTTCGCGCGGCAGCATCTGGTCCAGCGCCGCACGCTCGGCGGGCGGCCGGTCGTCGCGCTCGTCGCGCTCGAGCAGCGGGTTGCGCTCCAGCTCCTCCTCGACGAAGGCGTTGACTTCCAGGTTGGAGAACTGCAGCAGCTTGATCGCCTGACGCAGCTGCGGCGTCATGACCAGCGTTTGCGACTGACGAAGATCGAGCCGGGGACCCATCGCCATCGGCGCGGCCTAACTCAGACGGAACGGGGAGCAGTCGGCGTCCGGCATCGCTACAGGCTGAACTTTTCGCCGAGATAGACGCGCCGGACCTCGGAATTGGCGACGACCTCCTCGGGCCGTCCCTCCATCAGCACCTGGCCGTCATGCAGGATATATGCGCGGTCGATGATTTCCAGCGTCTCGCGCACGTTGTGGTCGGTGATCAGCACGCCGATGGCGCGGTCCTTCAGATGCGAGACGAGGTCGCGGATCTCGCCGACCGCGATCGGGTCGATGCCGGCCAGCGGCTCGTCGAGCAGGATGTAGCCGGGGCGGGTGGCGAGCGCGCGGGCAATCTCCACGCGCCGGCGTTCGCCGCCCGACAGCGCCAGCGCCGGGGTGCGGCGCAGATGCGCGATGCCGAATTCGGCCAGCAGCTCGTCCAGCATCAGGTCGCGCCGGTCCGGGTCGGCCTCGACCACCTCCAGCGCCGCCATGATGTTCTGCTCGACATTCAGGCCGCGGAACACGCTGGCCTCCTGCGGCAGGTAGCCGATGCCGAGCTGGGCGCGGCGATACATCGGCAGCCCGGTGATATCGGCGCCGTCCAGGCTGATCGAGCCGGTATCGGGGCGGACCAGGCCGACGATCATGTAGAAGGTCGTGGTCTTGCCGGCGCCGTTGGGCCCGAGCAGGCCGACCGCCTCGCCGCGGCGGACGTTCAGCGTCACGTTCCGCACCACCGGGCGCTTGCGATAGGTCTTGCCGACCCCGGAAGCGACCAGGCCGGCGCCGGCCGGCAGCACGCGCAGTTCGGGCGTGGAGCGGCTCTCGGCGGTCCTGTCCTGGGTCGCTGTCCTGTCCTCGCTCACGGTTTGCTGTCCTTTTCAGGCGCGGCCGGTGCGGGCGGCTTGGCCGCGGGCTTGGCCTTTTGGCCCGTTGCCTGGCCCGATCCGGGTTGGCCCGTTCCGGACTGGATCGATGCGTCGTTCGGCATCACCAGCCCATGCACCTGGGCATTGGTGCCGGCGGTCAGCCGGGAGAGGCCGGTCTTCATGTCGACCTCGGCCTCGGCGCCGTTCAGCTGGTTCTGGCCGCGCGTGATCCGCACATTGCCGCCCAGCCGGGCGATGCCGGTATCCGGCACATAGACCCCGCGATCGCCGGTGACGGTATCGGTCTGGGTACGCACGGAGACATGACCGAAGGCCTCGACCTTCTCGATCTTGCCGGACGCGCCGAGCGGGTCTTCCTCCGCGTTGGTCTTGTTGTCCTTCGCCGGAGGGGTGGGCGGCTTGGCCGCCTGGGCGGGCGCCTGGCCCGCCGGCGTTTGGCCGTGCCGGGGTCTGATCCGCCGGCGGGGTCGTGTAGGCCACGAGGATGTCGCCCGCCAAGCGCCGCCCGTCCGACGTCACCACCACCGCGTCGCCGCGCGCCACCGCGCGGTGCAGCTGGGACCAGTATTCCAGCGTGTCGCGTGCCGTGATCACCTCGGCCGGCCGGGTCAGCTTCAGGTTGCGCCCGGTCAGCAGCAGCACGGCCTGGTCAATGTCATAGGTGGCGTGATCGCCGACCGCGACATCCGTGGGCGTGAAGATGCGGACATTGCCGTCCGCTTCCAGGCGGTAGATCTCGTTGCCGCCGGTCTCGGTGTCCATCGGGGACGCCGCGTTGCCGTCCGGCTTGGCGACGACTTGCGTAGGAGTGGGCGGCGTCGGCGCGGGCGGCGCGCCCGGCGGCGGGGCCTTGGGACGGTAATGCGCAATCAGCCGGTCGGCGGTGACGGTGACGTTGCCGCGCACCGCGCGCGCATCGCCGCGCGCGATCACCACTTTTTCCGCCTGCTGCCAATCGATGCCATCGCGCGAGGTGATGGTGATCGGCCCGCCCTTCGACAGGTCGAGCGGCTGCGCCACCGCGGCACCTGGCATCAGCCAGCAGCCGGCGGCCAGCAGCAGGCCCGCGAGGGTCGAGAGCGTGTGCAGCCGGCTCATTTGCTGGTCTCGTTCAGCACCAGCCGCGCCGGGCCGGAAAACTGGATCGCGCCGCCGCTGTCGGTCAGCACGAAGCCCTGCGCGTCCAGCGTGCCGAACGGCCCTTCGGCATGCACCGGCTCCGATCCGGCGCCGGCGCCGTTCTTCAGGTCGATGGCGGCACTTTCCGTGGTCATCGTGGTTCCGTCATCGCGATACAGGATCACCTCGTGCGACAGGTCCAGGTTGCCGGAATGCTGCAGATAGACCCCGTCCTTGGACCGCACCTGCAGCCAGCTGCCGTCCTTCAGGCTCACATCGCCCACCGGGATCGTCAGGTTCACCCGGTCCTGCGTCACCTGCTTGGCGGTCCGGGCGGTGATCGTGTAGGGCCTTCCCTGCTCGTCCACGCCGCGGTAGCGCGCGTCGGTCAGCTTGGCGCCGTCCACCTCGGCGGAGAACTGCGAGAAGGACAGCCGGTGGTCCTTGGCCCGGTCGATCTCGGGCCATGCGGCGATCAGCGCCAGCAGCGCCAGGGCCGCCAGCGGCAGCAGAAACTTGGTCAGCCGGATCAACAGCCGCCGCCGCGCGATGCCGCTCGGCGACGGCGGACGGCGCAGCGGCACATCGCCGGCGAAATGCCGCTCATGTGCGCCGGCTTGAGGGCGCGATCTCGGCAGGCGCGCAACGCTCATGGGCGGCGGCTCATGCGATGCCGGCCCGCAGCAGGTCGTGCAGATGCAGGATGCCGACGGGGCGGCCGGCCGGGTCCACCACGAACAGGCTGGTGATCTTGCGATCCCGCCCGGTCATCGCGTGCAGCGCCTCCGCTGCCAGGGCGTCCGGGCCGATGGTGCGCGGCGCATGCGTCATCACCTCGCCGACCTGGCGCGACAGCAGGTCCGGCCCCATCGAGCGGCGCAGATCGCCATCGGTGACGATGCCGGTCAGGCGCTGCCCGGCATCGATCACGCCCAGGCAGCCGAACTGCTTCTCGGTGATCAGCAGCAGCGCGCGGTGCATCGGCACATCGGCGGTGGCCAGCGGCATCGCCTCGCCCTCATGCATGAGGTCGCGCACCCGCTTGAGCCGGGAGCCGAGCTTGCCGCCGGGGTGGAACTGGCGGAAATCCGCTTCCGAGAAGCCACGCCGGGTCAGCAGCGCCACCGCCAGGGCATCGCCCAGCGCCATCTGCATCGTCGTGCTGGTGGTCGGCGCCAGGCCCATCGGGCAGGCCTCCGGCGCATCGGGCAGCAGCAGGGCGACATCCGCGGCCTGGGCCAGGGCGGAACCGGCGCGGGCGGTGATGCCGACCAGCGGCAGGGCGAAGCGGCGGGTATGGGCGACGAGGTCGGCCAGTTCCGCGGTTTCGCCGGAATTGGACAGTGCCAGCACCGCATCGCCCGGCACGACCATGCCGAGATCGCCATGCGAGGCCTCGGCGGGGTGCACGAACATGGCCGGCGTACCGGTGGAGGCAAGCGTCGCGGCGATCTTGTGCGCGACATGGCCGGATTTGCCCATGCCGGAGACGACGACGCGGCCGGTGGCCTCGGCCAGCAGTTGCACGGCGCGACCGAAACCCTCGTTCAGCGCGGCGGCCAGCGCGCGCAGCGCCCCCGCTTCCGTCTCCAGGACCGCGCGCGCGACCCGCAGATCGTCGAATGCGTCGGGACCCGATTCGTGGGCACGCGATCATTCGGCGGGCGCATCCTGGCGCTGGGGGGCGAATGCCGTGGTCATGTGCGTTGTATGGGCACCCGGGCGGACAGGGTCAACCAAGAACCGCACCAAATGCCGCTACCGACAAGAATCGTGCCAAAGTTGCGCAGGGCGCATTGTGCACGTGCAATAATGTCAATGCGCGAAGATGTCCGGGTCTTCGTAGCCGAGCAGGTCGAGCCGGGTGCGCGCCGGCAGGAAGGCGAAACACGCTTCGGCCAGATCCAACCGCCCCTCGCGCCGCAGCAGCGCCTCCAGCCGGGCCCAGAGCGCGTGCAGATGCAGCACGTCTGACGCGGCATAGGTCAGCTGCTCCGCGGACAGCTCCGGCGAGCCCCAGTCGGAGGTCTGCTGCTGCTTGGACAGGTCGACGCCGAGCAGTTCCCGGCACAGGTCCTTCAGGCCGTGGCGGTCGGTGAAGGTGCGCACCAGCTTGGCGGCGATCTTGGTGCATTTCACCGGCGTGGCGTCGACGCCGAGATAATGCTGGATCACCCCGACATCGAAGCGGGCGAAATGCATCAGCTTCACCACGTCCGGCGAGCCGAGCAGCGCCTTCAGATTGGGGCAGTCATACCCGCGCCCGCCGAGCGCTACGGGGACCATCTGCACCAGATGCGCGCTGCCGTCGCCGGAGGAGAGCTGCACCAGGCAGAGCCGGTCGCGATGCGGATTGAGGCCCATCGTCTCGGTATCCACGGCCACGACCGGTCCGAGGGACAAACCGTCCGGCAGGTCGCCGCGGTGCAAATGGATGGTGGCATTGGCCATGAACAGCACCGCGCTCAATAGGGGGATTCTTTTCAGGGGGATAGCGGGGCGGCGCCATTCCGGCCGCCGCGGGTGCCGCGTGCAGCTGCGGCGGATGGTGCCCAGGAGAAGACTCGAACTTCCACGACCTTGCGGCCACAGGTACCTGAAACCTGCGCGTCTACCAATTCCGCCACCTGGGCATCCGGTGCGTTCCGCGCTGCCGTGACCGGCAACAGCGGTGGGCGGGCGATGTAGCCCCGGTATTCCCGCGCGTCAAGTGAGCCCGGGCGGCAACCGCGAAGCGGCACGGAAACGGCAGGGAAACGGCGAAGGAACAGTTGAGCGGTTTGCGGTTGCAGCATATCAAAGATCCGGAAGCAGGAGGTTCGGGCATGGCGACACGGAACGTGGCGACGGTTTTCGGCGGTTCGGGATTCATCGGCCGCTATGTGGTCAAGCGCCTCGCGGCGCGCGGCTATATCGTGCGCGTCGCGGTCCGCTATCCGGAGGCGGCGCTGTTCCTGAAGCCGATGGGCGCGGTCGGCCAGATCGTGCCGCTATCGGCCTCGGTCACCGACGAGGCCGCCGCCACCCGCGCCATCGAGGGCGCCGAATTCGTGGTCAATACCGTCGGTATCCTGGCCGAGGGCCGCCGCGGCGATTTCCAGCGCATCCAGGGCGAGGGTCCGGGGCGCATCGGACGGCTCGCGGCCGCCGCCGGCGTGCGCCGGCTGGTGCATATTTCCGCCATCGGCGCCGATGCCGCCTCCGACAGCCTGTATGCCCGCAGCAAGGCCGCCGGCGAGGCGGCGCTGCTGCAGGCCTTCCCGCAGGCGACGATCCTGCGCCCCTCGGTGGTGTTCGGTCCGGAGGACCAGTTCTTCAACCGGTTCGCCACCATGGCCCGGATGCTGCCGTTCATGCCGGTGGTGGCCGGGGCGACGAAATTCCAGCCGGTCTATGTCGGCGATGTCGCCGACGCGGTGATGGCCGCGCTCGACCGGGCGGATGCGGCCGGGCGCGTGTTCGAGCTCGGCGGCCCGCGCGTGCTCAGCATGCGCGAAGTCCTCACCTATGTGCTGCGCGAGACCGGACGGCGACCATCGGCTGATCGACGTGCCGATGGCGCTGATGCGCCTGCAGGCGATGCTGCTGGAGCACCTGCCCGGCAAGCTGGTCACCACCGACCAACTGAAGCTGCTGGCGAAGGACAATGTCGTCGCCGCCAATGCGGCCGGGCTGACGGAGCTCGGCGTGGTGCCGACCCCGATCGAATTGGTCGTGCCGGGCTATCTACGCCGGTTCCAGCCGGGGGGCGGCACGCGTCCGATGGCGTTGCAGCCCTCTTCCACTGGAAGATAAAGGTCCGAATCGGACCTTATTTTCCGCTGCAACCCTTATCGGCACGGCAAATCGGCCCCGAAAAAGCAAATTAGGGCAAATATTCTGTCCTAACCGGCCAGATTAGACTCGCATCGGCCGGAATTCTTGTTCTATGCTGCACCTGCGAGACAGCTGGTGCCAGCGGAATAATCCGTGCGCGGTTACCCGGGCCTGTCGGCGCAAAGCCGTTGGGAAGGGGTGAACATGGCCGAGCACATGCTGAAATTCGTGAGCGTCCCGCAAAGCACGCCGGAAAAGCGCCAGGCGGATGAGCGCCGCGTCGATTTCAACGAAATCTACCGCGATTTCGCCACCCAGCAGGCGGCCGAGCAGGCCAGCCGCTGCAGCCAGTGCGGCGTGCCGTTCTGCGCGGTGCATTGCCCGCTGCGGCAACAACATCCCCGACTGGCTGAAGCTGACCGCCGAGGGGCGGCTGGAAGAGGCCTACGAGGTCAGTTCCGCCACCAATAATTTTCCCGAGATCTGCGGCCGCATCTGCCCGCAGGACCGGCTGTGCGAAGGCAATTGCGTCATCGAGAAGGGGTTCGAGAGCGTCACCATCGGCGCGGTCGAGCGCTACATCACCGACACCGCCTTCGAGAAGGGCTGGGTAAGGCCGATCCGGCCCAGGCGCGAGCTGGCGCAATCCATCGGCATCGTCGGCGCCGGGCCCGGCGGCCTGGCCGCGGCCGAGCAGCTGCGCCGGCTCGGCTATCGGGTGACGGTCTATGACCGCTACGACCGCGTCGGCGGGCTGCTGATCTACGGCATCCCGAACTTCAAGCTGGAGAAGGACATCGTCCTGCGGCGCTGGAAGCTGCTGGAGGAAGGCGGCATAGAATTCCGGCTGAATTTCTCCGTCGGCACCGACGCGACCCTGGCCGAGCTGCGCGCGCGGCACGACGCCATCCTGATCGCCACCGGCGTCTACAAGCCGCGCGACATCGGCGGCCCCGGCTCCGGTCTGCCCGGCATCGTGCCGGCGCTGGATTATCTGATCGCCTCCAACCGCGACAATCTCGGCGACACGGTGGCGGAATTCGCTTCCGGCGCGCTCGATGCCCGCGGCAGGAACGTGGTGGTGATCGGCGGCGGCGACACCGCCATGGACTGCGTGCGCACCGCCATCCGCCAGGGCGCGAAATCGGTGAAATGCCTGTATCGCCGCGACCAGGCGAACATGCCCGGCTCGATGCGCGAGGTGAAGAACGCGCAGGAAGAGGGCGTGGAGTTCGTCTGGCTGTCCGCCCCCGAGGCCTTCCTCGGCGACGACCGGATCAGCGCGGTGCGCGCGGTGCGGATGCATCTCGGCCTGCCCGACGCCTCCGGCCGCCAGGCGGTGGAGCCGATCGAGGGCAGCCATTTCAACCTGCCGGCCGATCTCGCCATCAAGGCGCTCGGCTTCGACCCCGAGGACCTGCCGGAATTGTTCGGCGAGCCCGAGCTGAAGGTGTCGCGCTGGGGCACGGTCGCGGTCGATCACAGGACCTTCATGACCAGCCTGCCGGGCGTGTTCGCCGCCGGCGACATCGTGCGCGGCGCCTCGCTGGTGGTCTGGGCGATCCGCGACGGGCGGGATGCGGCGGCGAAGATGCATGAGTATGTCCAACAGGCGGCGCTTGCCGCCGCGGCGGAATGAGCCCTCACCCGCCGCGCTGGCCGCGGCGACCTCTCCCGCGAGCGGGAGAGGTGTACGTGCCGACCTCCCCTTCCTCCACCTCTCCCGCTTGCGGGAGAGGTCGCCGCGTCTTGCGCGGCGGGTGAGGGTGCCACCGCAATCCGACCTCCAGAGAGGAGCGACCCGATGAGCGAATCCGGATCCGAATTCCTTGCCGCCTGGGACGCCAACGTGGCGGCCCTGGAACACACCTACAGCGCCGAACAGGAACACGATGCCTGCGGCGTCGGCATGGTCGCGGCGCTGGACGGCAAGCGCCGGCGCGACGTGGTGCAGGCCGGCATCGACGCGCTGAAGGCGGTCTGGCATCGCGGCGCGGTGGACGCCGACGGCAAGACCGGCGACGGCGCCGGCATCCATGTCGAAATCCCGCAGGATTTCTTCGCCGCCGCCGTGGCGCGCGGCGGCGACAAGCTGAAGCCGGGGCCGATCGCGGTCGGGCAGGTGTTCCTGCCGAAGACCGATCTCGGCGCGCAGGAACGCTGCCGGCAGATCGTGGAGACCGAGATCCTGAATTTCGGCCACGCCATCTATGGCTGGCGCCAGGTGCCGATCAATGTCGACTGCATCGGCGAGAAGGCCAACGCGACGCGGCCCGAGATCGAGCAGATCATGATCTGGAACGGCACCGGCGCGACCGAGGCCGAATTCGAACGCGACCTCTACGTGATCCGCCGGCGCATCGAGAAGGCGGCGATCGCGGCGCAGATAGCGGAACTGTATTTCTGCTCCCTGTCCTGCCGCTCGATCATCTACAAGGGCATGTTCCTGGCCGCGAGCCTGACGGATTTCTATCCCGACCTGCTGGACGAGCGCTTCGTCTCGCGCTTCGCGATCTATCACCAGCGCTACTCCACCAACACCTTCCCGACCTGGAAGCTGGCGCAGCCGTTCCGCATGCTCGCGCATAACGGCGAGATCAACACCGTCACCGGCAACATCAACTGGATGAAGAGCCACGAGACCCGGCTCGCCGATGTCGAGCTCGGGCCGTACATGGAGGACATCAAGCCGGTGGTGCAGGCCGGCGGATCGGACACCGCGACGCTGGACAACGTGTTCGAGCTGCTGGTGCGCGCCGGGCGCGACGCGCCGATGGCGAAGGCGCTGATGATCCCGGCGAGCCTCGGATCGAACGCGACTGATGCCGCAGGCGCACAAGCGATTTCTTCCTCTACTGCAACGCGGTCATGGAGCCGTGGGACGGCCCGGCCGCCATCGCCGGCACCGACGGGCGCTGGGTGATCGCGGGGCTGGACCGCAACGGCCTGCGCCCGCTGCGCTACACCGTCACCCGCAACAAGATGCTGATCGTTGGTTCCGAAACCGGCATGGTGAAGCTGGACGAGGAGGAGATCATCGAAAAGGGCCGCGTCGGCCCCGGCCAGACCATCGCCGTCGATCTCGAAGGCGGTGCAAGCGGGCGCGCTTCTACCACGACCGCGAGCTGAAGGACGTGCTGTCCGCGCGCCAGCCGTTCAGCGAATGGGCCCAGCCACATCACGGAGATCGACAGCATCGTCAAGACCGATGCGCCCGAGCCGGTGCTGTACGAGGGCGAGGCGCTGCGTCGCCGGCAGTACGCCGTCGGCTTCACGCTGGAAGAGCTGGAGATGATCCTGCACCCGATGGTGGAGGACGCGCAGGAGGCGGTCGGCTCGATGGGCGACGACACGCCGGTGGCGGTGCTGTCGGACCGCTATCGCGGCCTGCACCATTATTTCCGCCAGACCTTCAGCCAGGTCACCAACCCGCCGATCGACAGCCTGCGCGAAACCCGGGTGATGACGCTGCAAGACGCGGCTCGGCAATCTCGGCAACGTGCTGGAGGAGGATGCCAGCCAGTGCGACCTGCTGCAGCTCGAAAGCCCGGTGCTGTCGAACGCCGAGTTCGAGGCGATGCGCGAGTTCATGGGCAGCTCCGCCTGCGTGGTGGACTGCACCTTCGCGGTCGCGGACGGCGAGGCCGGGCTGCGCGACGCGCTGGCGCGCATCCGCGCGGAGGCGGAGGAAGGTGTGCGCGCCGGCTGCACGCATGTGATCCTGACCGACGAGCATTGCGGCGCCGAGCGCGCGCCGATCCCGATGATCCTGGCCACCGGCGGCGTGCACACGCATCTGGTGCGCCAGTCGCTGCGCACCTTCACCAGCCTGAACGTGCGCTCCGCCGAATGCCTGGACGTGCATTACTTCGCCGTGCTGATCGGCGTCGGCGCCACCACGGTGAACGCCTATCTGGCGCAGGAAGCGATCGCCGACCGCCATCGCCGCGGGCTGTTCGGCGACGATGACGCCTGAAGGACGCCGTGCAGCGCTACAAGAAGGCGGTGGACAAGGGGCTGCTGAAGATGATGTCCAAGATGGGCATCTCCGTCATCTCCTCCTATCGCGGCGGCTATAATTTCGAGGCGATCGGCCTGTCGCGCGCGCTGGTGGCGCGAGTTCTTCCCGGGCATGCAGTCGCGCATTTCCGGCATCGGGCTGTCGGGCATCGCGCGCAAGGTGCTGGGACTGCACGAGACCGCGTGGAACGCCGATGTGGTCACGCTGCCGATCGGCGGCCTGTACAAGCTGCGCCGCAACGGCGCGCGAGGCGCATGCCTTCGACCCCAGCCTGATCCACATGCTGCAGACCGCGGTTGCCACCGACAGCTTCTCGATCTTCGAGCGCTATACCGAGGCGGTGCGCAAGATGCCGCCGATCGCGCTGCGCGATCTGCTGGATTTCCGCTTCGATGTCTGCACGCCGATCTCGGTCGACGAGGTCGAGAGCATCACCGAGATCCGCAAGCGCCTGGTCGCACCCGGCATCTCGCTCGGCGCGCTGAGCCCGGAGGCGCACGAGACGCTGTCGATCGCCATGAACCGCATCGGCGCGCGCTCCGACAGCGGCGAGGGCGGCGAGGATCCGGCGCGCGCCAAGCCGCGCGCCAACGGCGACAACGCGTCCTCCGCGATCAAGCAGATCGCCTCCGGCCGCTTCGGCGTCACCGCGGAATACCTGAACAACTGCCGGGAGATCGAGATCAAGGTCGCGCAGGGCGCGAAACCGGGCGAAGGCGGCCAGCTGCCGGGCTTCAAGGTCACCGGCATGATCGCCAAGCTGCGCCATTCCACCCCGGGGGTGATGCTGATCAGCCCGCCGCCGCATCACGACATCTACTCGATCGAGGATCTGGCCCAGCTCATCTACGACCTGAAGCAGATCAACCCCGATGCCAGCGTCTGCGTGAAGCTGGTTTCACGCAGCGGCATCGGCACCATCGCCGCCGGCGTCGCCAAGGCGAAGGCGGATGCGATCCTGATCTCCGGCCATTCCGGCGGCACCGGCGCCTCGCCGCAGACCTCGCTGAAATATGCCGGGCTGCCCTGGGAGATGGGGCTGTCGGAAGCGCACCAGGTGCTGATGCTGAACCGGCTGCGCCATCGCGTGCGGCTGCGCACCGATGGCGGGCTGAAGACCGGGCGCGACGTGGTGATCGCGGCGATGCTGGGGGCCGAGGAATTCGGCATCGGCACCGCGAGCCTGATCGCCATGGGCTGCATCATGGTGCGCCAGTGCCATTCCAACACCTGCCCGGTGGGCGTGTGCACGCCAGGACGAGAAGCTGCGCGCAGAAATTCGACGGCACGCCGGAAAAAGTGATCAACCTGTTCTCGCTTCATCGCCGAGGACGTGCGCAACATCCTGGCCAGGCTCGGCGTGCGCAGGCTGACCGACGTGATCGGGCGGACCGACCTGCTGCACCAGGTCAGCCGCGGGTCGGACTATCTCGACGACCTCGACCTCAACCCGCTGCTGGCGCAGGCCGATCCCGGCGGGCATGCCCGCTACTGCACGCAAATCGGCCGCAACGAGGTGCCGGAGACGCTGGACGCGCAGATGATCGTCGACGCCGCGCTCGCTGTTCGAGCATGGCGAGAAGATGCAGCTGCAGTACAGCATCCGGAACACCCATCGCGCGATCGGCACCAAGATCAGTTCCCGCATCGTGCGCAAATACGGCATGAAGGGGCTGCAGCCCGGCCATCTGACGGTGCGGCTGCGCGGCTCGGCCGGCCAGTCGCTCGGCGCCTTCGCGGTGCAGGGGCTGAAGCTGGAGGTGATCGGCGACGCCAACGACTATGTCGGCAAGGGCCTGTCGGGGGCGACCATCGTGGTGCGGCCGTTCCGTTCCTCGCAGTTGCAGAGCGAGCAGAACACGATCATCGGCAACACCGTGCTGTACGGCGCCACCGCCGGGCAGCTGTTCGCCGCCGGCCAGGCCGGGGAGCGGTTCGCGGTGCGCAACTCCGGCGCCGACGCGGTGATCGAAGGCTGCGGGTCGAATGGCTGCGAATACATGACCGGCGGCACGGTGGTGATCCTGGGCGCGGTCGGGGACAATTTCGGCGCCGGCTTCACCGGCGGCATGGCCTTCGTCTACGATCCCGACGACGAGTTCGCGATGCGGGTCAATCCGGAAACCCTGTCCTGGCAGCGCGTGGCGCATCCGCATTGGGACCGGCATCTGCGCGACCTGATCGGCCGGCACGTGGCGGAGACCATCAGCCGCTACGCCGAGCGGCTGCACCATGACTGGGCGCGCACGCTGGTGCATTTCTGGCAGATCGTGCCGAAGGACTATGCCCGCTACCTGCCGGTGCCGCTGACGCTGGACGCGACGGAGGCGAAACGGGCTTGATCCGCAACGCGCGCCGCGCCGCCCATCTTGGCGCGGCGCGCGATTGAATGTCATAACGCCGGGGATGCGGTACCTCTATCATATCCCGCTTTCCCCGTTCTCGCGCAAAGTGCGTCTGGTGCTGGCGGAAAAGCGCCTGCCCTTCGAACTTCGCCAGGAGAAGACCTGGGAACGGCGGGCGGAATATCTCGACCTCAATCCCGCCGGCACGGTTCCCACGCTGGTGGACGAGAACGGCTTCACCATCCCCGATTCGTCGGTGATCTGCGAGTACCTGGAAGAAGCCTATCCCGACATCCCGCTGCTCGGCCATTCGCTGGCCGAACGGGTGGAGGTGCGCCGGCTGGTCGCGTGGTTCGACGGCAAGTTCAACGCCGAGGTGACGCGCAATCTGGTCGGCGAGAAAATCATGAAGCGCCTGGCCGGGCGGGGCAATCCGGACGCCGGCATGATGCGCGTGGGTTTCCTGGCGCTGCGCCATCACCTGCAATATATCGGCTGGCTGGCGGAAACCCGGAAATGGCTGGCCGGCGGCGTGATCTCGCTTGCCGATTTCGCCGCCGCCGCGCATCTATCCTCGCTCGATTTCGGCGGTGACGTGGACTGGAGCGTTTCGCCGCCGGCGCGGGAATGGTATGCGCGCATGAAGTCGCGCCCGAGTTTTCGCGCCATTCTGGCGGATCGCGTGCCGGGCATGATCGCCTCCCCGCACTACGCCGATCTGGATTTCTGACCGGTCTGCCTCGATCCCAAGCCGCCTGCCGGGGATGGGCAGACCTGTGCCTGGTCTGATCTCAGCCCTCGCTTCGTTCGCCCTGCCGGGGTCAACCCGCGCGCAGCGCCCGCGCGCTTGCGCGGCTCGGGGTTGACGCCGGCAGGGCGGACGCAAGCACAATCACGAATCAGACAGGCGCAACGTTCCCCGGCGCCTGCATGGCCTCCTTCGGCCAGCGGCGGTGCAGCCAGAACCAGCATTCCGGCGTGGCGCGGATCCAGTGCTCGAACCGCTCGTTCACCGCGCGGGTCAGCAGCGCGACATCGGCCTGCCTGTCGCCGGTGTCGGGCAGCTTCAAGGGCGGCTCGCAGGTCACGCGCAGCCGGGCCGGGCCGATGCGCCGGACATAGGCGGGGATCACCGGGCAGCGGAAGCGCAGCGCCAGGGTCGCCAGGGCCGGCGCAGTCATGGCGGGGCGGCCGAAGAAATCGACGGCGATGCCGTCGTTCATCTTCTGGTCCATGAGAAGAGCGAGATAGCCGCCGCGAGCCAGATGCCGCAGCGCGCCGCGCGCACCGGCCGCGCCCTTCGGGAACAGGATGGTCTCCCGCCCCACGGCGTCCTGGCGCAGCCGGTTGATTATCTGGTTCACGATCGGATTGTTTGCCGCGCGGTACAGGCTGGCCGTGTGCACGCCGAACCGGGCCGCCACCGGCGGCAGCATCTCCCAATTGCCGAAATGGGCGGAGACGAAGATGGCCGGGCCACCTTTCTCCGCCACGGCGCGGACGACGTTCTCACCCTCGATCTCCCAGCCGGGGCCGGACGGGGTCTGCCGCAGGCTGGCGAGATGCGGCAATTCGCCCATGGTGCGGCCCAGATTCTCGAACATGCCGCGGATCACCCGCCGCCGCGCCGCCGCGTCCAGCTCCGGCATGGCCAGGCGCAGATTGGCGTCCGCCACCCGCGCGACCGGCAGCAGCGGGCCGATGCCGCGCGCGAGCCGGCCGGCGAAATTGGAGGCGCCGACCGGCCCGAGCGCCCGGAACAGGCCGAACACGCCGCGCAGCAGCCAGGCTTCCAGGCGATGGGCGAGCTTCATGGCGCCCGTTTGGGCCAGGGCAACGCGGAGAGCAACGCCTCGATCGCCGCCGGATCTTCCCATCGCAGGCCGACGCCGATGACATCGACCGCCGCCCGCAGCGCGGCGGGGATGCGCACGGCGTCCTTCGGCGTGGTGACCGCGCGAACCCCGAGCGCCCGCGCCCGGGCGAGGATGCCGTCCAGTTCGCGCTCGGTGAAGGGATGGTGGTCGGGGAACGCCACGCGCTCGGCCAGGACCACGCCGGCCCGCTCCAGACCGGCGAAGAATTTCTCCGGCGTGGCGATGCCGGCGAAGGCCAGGACGCGCGTGCCGGCATGCGCCGCGATCTCCGGGCCGGGGACCAGGCCGGCGCGCAGGACCGGCAGGGCTGGCGGCAGCAGGGCGGTGACGCCGGTGGCGCCGGTGTCGTCGGGGCCGGTGGCGTCGGGGCCGATCAGCACCGCCGCCTGGCACCGCGCGGCCCCGGCGGCGACCGGTTCGCGCAGCGGCCCGGCCGGCATCACCCGGCCGTTGCCGAAGCCGGTGGCGCCGTCGATCGTCAGCAGCGACAGGGTCTTCTGCCAGCGTCGGATTCTGCAGCCCGTCATCCATGACCAGCGCCTGCGCGCCCGCCGCCACCGCGGCGCGGGCGCTGGCGGCGCGGTCGGCGCCGGTCCAGGTCGGCGCCACCGCCGCCAGCAGCAGCGCCTCGTCGCCGACCAGACCGGCGGGATCGTCGAGCCGGACCCGGCGCACGCCGCGCGAGGAGCCGCCATAGCCGCGCAGCAGGCAATGCACCGCGACGCCGCGCGCGGCCAGCCGGGCGGCGATGTCGAGCGCCAGCGTGGTCTTGCCCGCGCCGCCCACCGTCACGTTGCCGCAGCAGATCACCGGCACCGGCGCGCGCCAGCCCTGCCGCGCGACCCGGCGCGCCGTGCTCGCGGCGACCATGGCGGCGATCGGGGCGAGCAGCGCGGGCAGCACCGGATTGCCACCCTGCCGCCAGAAGCGGGGCTGGCGCGGCATCACCTGGCGCCGAGGCCGGCCAGCGCAGCGGCGGTGCGGGCCGGCAGATCCGCATAGCGGGCGGAGGCGGCAGCGGCGGCGCCGCCGCAGGCCGCGACGCACTCGGGATGGCGCAGCATGCCGTCGACCCAGGCGGCCAGCGACGCGGCGTCGTCGACCCGGGCCAGCGCGCCGGCGGCCTGGAGTATCTCGGTCGCCGAATCGAAATTGCCGGTATGCGGGCCGACCGCGACCGCGCAGCCGAGCCGGGCCGGCTCCAGCGGGTTCTGCCCGCCGCCGGGCGGCAGCAGGCTGCGGCCGACGAACACGATCCGCGCCAGGCGGCAGAACAGCCCGAGCTCGCCCAGCGTGTCGGCGATCCACACCCCGGCCGCCGGCGGCAAGCCGCCCGCGGCGCGGCGACTGACGGCGATATCCCCCGCCAGACCGGCGATCCGCTCGCCGCGTTCGGGGTGGCGCGGCACGAGGATGGTCAGCAGGCGCGGATGCGATGCCGCCAGCCGGCGATGCGCGGCGAAGACCACCTCGTCCTCGCCGGGATGGGTGCTGGCGGCGAGCCAGACCGGCCGGCCGGCGAGCCAAGCGCGCAGGCGCTCCAGTTCCGCAGGGTCGGCCGGCAGCTCGGGGGCGGCGAATTTCAGATCGCCCGGCGCGGTCACGCGCGTGGCCCCGAGCCGGCGCAGCCGCTCGGCATAGGTTTCCGTCTGCGCCTGGACCAGCGCGAAGCCGGACAGCACATGGCGCGCGAAGCCGGGCAGGCGCGACCAGCTGGCGAAACTCCGGCGCGACATCCGCGCATTGATCAGCATCGCCGGGATATGGCGCGCCCGGCAGCCGGCGAGCAGGTTGGGCCACAGCTCGCTTTCCACGAAGCCGGCGACATCCGGGCGCCAATGGTCCAGGAAGCGCCCGGCCCAGGCCGGCACGTCCAGCGGCACGAAGCGGTGGATCACCCGCCCCGCCAGGCCCAGCTCCGGCAGGCGCCTGGCCAGCAATTCCGCCGAGGTGACCGTGCCGGTGGTCAGCAGCACGTTTGTATCGGGCGGCAGTTCGGCGATCACCGGCAGGATGGAGACCGTCTCCCCCACGCTGGCGGCGTGCAGCCAGATCAGCCGTCCCGGCGGCCGCGGGGTGGGATCGATGCCGAACCGTTCGGCGATGCGGCCGGGCAGCTCCTTGCCGCGGGACAGGCGGCGGCGGAGCATCAGCCGCAGCAGCGGCGCCGCCAGGGTCGCCGCGGTGGACCAGGCGAACTGCGCCGGGTGCGCGCCGGCTATGCCGGACATAATGCGTCGGCCCGGTCGGCGGCCGCGGTCAGCGCCGCCTGGATGTTCGGCAGCGCGTCCTGCCAGCCCTGGCGCGGCACCGGGATCGGCGCGCCGCAGACCACGACGCCGCGTCCGAACGGCAGCGGCACCACCATCCGGTCCCAGCTGCGCATCACCTTGCGGCGCGAGGTCTGGGCGGAGCAGGGCAGCACCGCCACGCCGGCCAGCGCCGCGATCTGCGCCACGCCGGGCGCTGCCACGCGCCGCGGCCCGCGCGGCCCGTCCGGCGTGATGGCGATCTGATCGCCGCGCGCCAGCAGGCCGAGCAGCGCCCGCATGCCGGCCGCCCCGCCTTTGGAGGTCGAGCCCAGCACCACTTCCAGGGCGAAACGCCGCACCACCGAGCCGATGAACCGGCCGTCGCGGTGCTGGCTGACCAGCACGTACATCCGGTCGGTGCCCGCGGGACGGCGATCACGTGCCATCCGCCAAAGCTGCGGCATCAGCGGCAGCCGCTCATGCCAGAAGGCCGCGACCACCGACTGCCCGGCAATATACGGTTCCACATGCTCCGCGCCGTCCAGCGTCCAGCGCGTGGTGCGCAGCGCGAACCAGAGATAGAGGCCCAGCAGATTGGCCAGCGCCGATTGGGTGACGGGGTGGCGCAGCAGGCGCTTGATGAAATGCTTCACGGCGCGGCCGCTGTCACCCTGCCCGCCGGCCTAGGCGCGGATCAGCGTGCCGATCCCGCCCTCGGTGAACAGCTCCAGAAGGCAGACATGCGGCACCCGCCCGTCCAGGATCACCGCGCCCTTGACGCCGGCCTGCACCGCCTCGACGCAATTCTCCACCTTCGGGATCATGCCGCCGGAGATCATGCCCGAGGCGATTCCGGCGGCGACATCGGCCACCGAGAGCTCGCTGATCAGCTTCTTGTCGCCGTCCAGCACGCCGGGGACGTCGGTCAGCATCAGCAGCCGCGTGGCACCCAGCGCACCGGCGATGGCGCCGGCCACGGTATCGGCATTGATGTTGTAGGTCTGCCCGTCCGCGCCCACGCCGACCGGCGCGATCACCGGGATCAAGCCGGCGCCGGTCAGGGCGTGGATCACGCGCACATCGACATGCTCGGGCTCGCCGACGAAGCCGAGGTCCAGCACCTGCTCGATCCGGCTGCCGGGGTCCATCCTTGTGCGGCGCAGCTTGCGGGCGCGGATCAGCCCGCCATCCTTGCCGCAGATGCCCACCGCCAACGCGCCGGCGCGGTTGATCAGGCCGGCGACGTGTTTGTTCACGGTGCCGGCCAGCACCATCTCCACCACCTCGACCATGGCCTGATCGGTGACCCGCAGCCCGTCGATGAAGGTGGACTGGATGGCCAGGCGCTTCAGCATGGCGTTGATCTGCGGCCCGCCGCCATGCACCACCACCGGGTTGATGCCGACCTGCTTCAGCAGCGCGATATCGGCGCCGAACTGCTCGGCCAGTTCTTCCTCGCCCATCGCGTGGCCGCCGTATTTCACCACCACGGTGGCGCCGGCGTAGCGGCGCAGGAACGGCAGCGCATGCGCGAGGATGCGTGCCTGTTCGGCGGCGGCGGTGAACTGGGGGAGTTCGGTCATACGGACACCTGATCTTTCCACGCCATTTCGAGGGAGCAGTTCGCCGGGCCTGTACGGCCCGCCCCGGCAGCGGTCAAGCCGCGCCAGTCAAACCACGGGTCAAACTTGCGGCGGCAAATCCGGCCGTCAGGCCGCGAGCGTGGCCAGTTCCGCGCGCAGTTCGGCGATGCCGAGCCCGATCTCGCTGCTGGTGACGAAGATCTGCGGATAGGCGGCGGCGTGGCTGCGGGCGATCTCGGCGGTGGCCGCGGTCTTGCGCGCCAGCGGGCCGGGCTTCACCGCGTCCGCCTTGGTCAGGACCAGCATGAAGGTGACCGCGGCCTGGTCCAGCAGATCCATCACCGCGCCGTCGGACGGCTTGAACTCGATCCGCGCATCCAGCAGCAGCAGCACGCGGCGCAAGGTTGGGCGTCCGCGCAGATAGTCGAACATCATGCCCTGCCAGTCGGCCTTGATGTCCTTCGCCGCCTGGGCGTAGCCGTAGCCGGGCATGTCCACCAGGGTCAGCCGGCCGCCGAGGTCGAAGAAATTGAGCTGCCTTGTGCGGCCGGGCTGGGAGGAGGTGCGCGCAAGGGTGTTGCGCCCGGTCAGCGCATTGATCAGCGAGGATTTGCCGACATTGGAGCGCCCGGCGAACGCGACCTCCGGCAGGCCGGGCAGCGGCAACTGCTCCAGCTTCTGCGCGCCATGAAAGAACTCGCATTCGGCGGCGAACAGCAGGCGGCCTGCTTCGATGCGGGCCGCTTCGAGGGCAGCTGCCTGCCCGGCTTCGGATTGCGGGCTCAGGTGCGTGCCAGGTTCGGTTTGGGCAGGCGGGTGCGGCGCTGGATCAGCCATTGCTGGCCCACCGACAGGGTGTTGTTCCAGCTCCAGTAGATCACCAGACCGGCCGGGAAATTCGCCATCATGAAGGTGAAGATGATCGGCATGAACTGGAAGATGCGGGCCTGCACCGGATCGGGCGGCGGCGGGTTCATCTTCTGCTGCAGGAACATCGTGCAGCCCATGATCAGCGGCCAGACGCCCATGTGCAGGAAGGGAGAGATCGTCGCCGGGTTGAACGGGATCAGCCCGAACAGGTTGAAGATATTGGTCGGGTCGACCGCCGAGAGATCGCGGATCCAGCCGAAGAACGGCGCGTGCCGCATTTCGATGGTCACCAGGATGACCTTGTAGAGCGAGAAGAACACGGGGATCTGCACCAGCATCGGCAGGCAGCCGCTGGCCGGGTTCACCTTCTCCTCCTTGTAGAGGCCCATGGTGCGCTTCTGCAGTTCCTGCGGGTTGTCCTTGAACTGCTCGCGCAGCGCCTGCATCTTCGGCGCCAGCAGCTTCATCCGGCTCATGGAGCGGTAGGAGTAGTTCGCCAGCGGGAAGAACAGCAGCTTGACGAACACGGTGAACACCAGGATCGCCAGGCCGAAATTGCCCAAATGGTCGTTCAGCCAGTCCAGCGCGTAGAAGATCGGCTTGGTCAGGAAATAGAACCAGCCGAAATCCACCGCCTTGTCGAAATGCGGAATGTTGTACTGGTCCTGGTAGTGGTCCAGCAGCCGGACCACCTTGGCGCCCGAGAACATCTGCGAGGCGAGCGTGGCCTCGCCGCCGGGTGCTATGGTCTGCGGCTCATCGGTCTTGAAATCCACCTGGTAGTGCTCGCCGCCGCCGACGAACAGGAAGCGCGCGGTGGTGGCCACCTTCTGGTCGGGGACCAGCGCGGTCAGCCAGTATTTGTCGGTGATGCCGGCCCAGCCGCCCACGCTGGACGTGCTGAAGGCGACGTCGCGCAGATTGGGATCGGGATCCTCGGCGCGCTTCTCCGCCTTGCTCTTTGCATCGGCGTAGCTGGTTTCCTGCAGCGTGCCGTTGAACACGCCGAGCAGCCCCTCGAACAGCACGGAATAGCCGGACAGCTCCGGCTTGTAGTCGCGGCGGATGCGCGACCACGGGTACAGCGACACCGGCGCCCCGGTCGCGTTGCGCACCGTCTGGTGCACGGAAAACATGTAGTTGTCGTCGATGGTGAGCGCGATCTCGAAGGTCAGGCCGGCGCCGTTGTTCCAGGTCAGCGTCACCGGCTTGCCGACGCCCAGCGTCTCGCCCGACGCGGTCCAGACCGTGTCGGCGTCCGGCAGGCTCACGGTCGTGCCGGGGGCGGCGGTCCAGCCATACTGGGCATAATAGGGCTGCGGGTCGGAGCGCGGCTCCAGCACGCGCACCAGCGGCGAGTCGGGCGCCAGGGTCTCACGGTAATTGTTCAGCACGACGTCGTCGATGCGCGCGCCGAGCAGGCTGATCGAGCCGGTGACGCCCGGTGCGGCGATCTTCACCCGCGGCACGATCTTCGGCACCGTGTTCTGGGCCGTGCCGACGGGAACGGCCTGCTGGCCGGGCGCCGCGGACGGCTTCGCGGCCGTGGAGCCGGCGTCCTGCGCCGCTTCCTGCGGCACGGGATGGGGCAGTTGCGGGCGCACCAGCAGCTGGAACCCGAGCAGGATGGCGATCGATACAGCGATCGCGAGGAATAGCCGCTTCTGGTCCATCGATGCCCCGTTCAGTCCCGCCCGGCAAGGGCGGCTGGTTCAGTCCTGTGCCCGTCTTGGGCATACGGTTCTTGAGTATCCGGTTCCTGGATAACTGGCGCGTCGACCGGATCATATCCGCCGGCGCTCCAGGGATTGCAGCGCAGGATACGCCACCCCGCCATCGCCCCGCCGCGCAGCGCGCCATGGGTGCGCAGCGCATCCACCGCGTACTCGCTGCAGGTGGGGCAGAACCGGCAATTCGGGCCGATGAAGCCGCGCAGCGTGTACTGGTAGACCCGGACCGCGCCGATGCCGAGCATGGCGGCCGGGCTGGTCATACGGCCCTCGAGGACAGGGAACTCACGACACGCCGGCCTTTTCCATGGCGCGGGCGATGTCGCTCTGCAGGGTCGGGAAATCACGCTTGCGCGTGCCGTCGCGCCCGATCAGCACCAGGTCCACGCCGGCCAGATCCCGCCCCTTGCGGGCGCGCTCGGCCAGCAGCAGTCGGACGGCTTCTTTCAGCCGGCGGCGGGTGCGGTTGCGGATCACGGCATTGCCCAGCTTCTTGGTGACCGTGAAGCCGATCCGCGCCGGCGCGTCGTCGTCACGCTTCAGCGCCTGCAGCACGACGCCGGGCATCGGAGCCTTGCGGCCCTTGCTGGCGACGCGCAGGAACTCCGCGCGGCGCTTCAGGCGCTGCGGCGGGGTGGGCATGAGGCGACCTCCGGCGGAAAGATCCGCGGCTCAGGCGGAATGCGGCTCAGGCGGACAGCTTCGAGCGGCCCTTGGCGCGGCGATTGGCCAGCACCTTGCGGCCGCCGACGGTCGACATGCGCGCCCGGAAGCCGTGGCGGCGCTTGCGGACCAGCTTGGATGGTTGATACGTGCGCTTCACGAGGTTTCTCCAATGCGTGCAGGCGCGGGATCAGCCCCCAACCCGTGCAGGGACGCCCGTCGCAGGGGGCGGCTTATAGGGGGGTGATCCCCGCCCGTCAACTTTCCCGACGGCAATCTTCCCCCGCAGGCAGTCTTGCCCTGCATCATCTTCGATCCCCGCTTTCCGGCCTGCCCGCGGATGCGCCTGGCACGCGAGTACCGTATACCAGCCGGGACCACCGCATATCGGACCCCCATGAAGCGCCTGCTGCCGCTCGCAACCCTGCTGGTCCTGCTGCTGATCGCCTGGGCGAGCGGGCTGACCGGGCAATTGTCCTGGGACGGGCTGCTCGCCCGGCGCGCGGAGCTCGTCGCGCTGGTCGCGGCGCACGGGCTGTCCGCGCCCCTGCTGTATGCCGGCGTCTATGCCGCGGTGGTGGCGCTGTCGTTTCCCGGCGCCGCGGTGATCATGACGCTCGCCGGCGGGATGCTGTTCGGCACCTGGGCGGGCGCGGCCGCTGCCAGCGTCGGCGCCACGCTGGGCGCCGTCACGGTGTTCCTGGCGGCCCGCTACGCGCTGGCCGGCCCGCTCGCCGCGCGCGCCGGGCCCTGGCTGGGGCGCTTTCGCGACGGGCTGGCGAAGGATGGCTTCCTCTATGTGCTCGCCTTGCGGCTGATGCCGGTGTTCCCGTTCTGGCTGGTCAACCTGGCCCCGGCCCTGCTCGGCATGCGGCTGGCGCCGTTCGCCGCCGCCACCGCCATCGGCATCGTGCCGGGCAGCCTGGTGTTCGCCTCGATCGGCGCCGGCCTCGATCGCGCGATCGCCGCCGGCGGGCAGCCGAGGCTCGGCCTCGACCTGCTGCTGCCGCTCGCGGGCCTGGGCGTGCTGTCCCTGGCGCCGGTGGCGTGGCGCCGATGGAAGGCCGCGCATGGCCGGGTATGAGGGGAAGCGTTTCGACCTGGCGGTGATCGGCGCCGGCGCCGCCGGGCTGTCCGTCACCGCCGTGGCCGCGCAGCTCGGGCTGCGGGTGGCGCTGATCGAGCGGGCGCGGATGGGCGGGGACTGCCTCAACACCGGCTGCGTGCCGAGCAAGGCGCTGCTCGCCGCCGCGCATGCCGCCGAGGCGGCCCGGCGGGCCGGGAAGTTCGGGATCCGGCTGGGCGAGCCGATGGTGGATTGGGGCGGCGTGCGCGCGCACGTGCAGGGCGCCGTCGCCGCCCTGGCGCCGATGGATTCCGAGGCCCGGTTCCGCGCCCTCGGCGCCACGGTGTTGCGCGGCGAGGCCCGCTTCCTGGCGCCGGACGCGCTTGCCGTCGATGGTGCGCGGATCACCGCCAGGCGCATCGTCATCGCCGCCGGCTCCCGCCCGGCGATCCCGCCGATCCCGGGGCTGGATCGCGTGCCGTTCCTGACCAACGAGACGCTGTTCGAGCTGCGGGAAAAGCCGGCGCATCTGCTGATCCTCGGCGGCGGGCCGGCCGGGCTGGAGATGGCGCAGGCGCATGCCGCGCTCGGCTGCCGGGTGAGCGTCATCGAGGCCGGCCGCATCGCCGCCCGGGAGGACCCGGAGCTGGCCGCCGGGCTGCGCCTGGCGCTGACCGGGCTCGGCGTCGCGCTGCACGAGGGCAGCGAAGTCAGCGAAGTGGACAGCGATCCGGCCCTCGGCGGCGTCGTGCTGGCGCTGCGCGACGGCAGGCGGATCGGCGGATCGCACCTGCTGGTCGCCGCCGGCCGGATGCCGGATATCGCGGATCTGGACCTCGCCAAGGGGAATGTCCGCGCCGGCCAGGACGGCATCGCCACCGACCGCGGCCTGCGCAGCCTGACCAACCGGCGGGTCTTCGCGGTCGGCGACATCGCCGATCCCGCCGGGACCGGTCCGCGCGCCTTCACCCATGTCGCCGGCTACCACGCCGCCATCTTCATCCGCCGCGGGCTGTTCCGCCTGCCCGCGCGCATCGACTACGCCGCCCTGCCGCGGGTGATCTACACCAGCCCGGAACTCGCCCAGGCCGGCCTGACCGAGGCGGAGGCGCGGGAAGCCGGGCACCGGGTTTCGGTGCTGCGCTGGCCGCTGGCGGAAAACGACCGGGCGGTGGCGGAGGGCGAGAGCCTGGGACTGGTCAAGCTGGTGGTCGCGCGCAACCGGGTACTGGGCGCCGGCATCCTGGCCCCGCATGCCGGGGAGATGATCGGCCAATGGACGCTGGCGATCGCCGAGCGCACCCGGCTGTCGGCGCTGGCCGGCATGATCCTGCCCTATCCGACGCGCGCGGAGATCGGCAAGCGCGCCGCCGGCAGCTATTTTGCCCCCAGCCTGTTCTCGGCGCGCAGCAAGGCGCTGGTGCGGCTGCTGTTCCGGCTGCCCTGATGACCGCCCCTGATGACCGCCCCTGATGACCGCCCCTGATGACCGCAAGGAGATGCAAGATGACCGACACCGCCCGCGAGGCCGCCAAGCCCGATCCGGCGCAAGCCCCCGATGCTGCGCACGACTGGGATCCGATGCAATATCTGCGCTTCGGCGATGAGCGGCTGCGCCCGGCCCTGGACCTGTTGGCGCAGGTGCCGCTGACGGCGCCCGCCGGCGTGGTCGATCTCGGCTGCGGCCCCGGCAACGTCACGGCGATCCTGCGCCGGCGCTTCCCGGCGGCGCGGCTGGTGGGCGTGGACGGCTCCCCGGCCATGCTGGAGAAGGCGCGCGCGGCGGTGCCTGATGCAGATTTCATCGAGGGCGATTTCGCCACCTGGCGCCCGGACGGCCCAGCGCCAGATCTGATCTACTCCAACGCCGCGCTGCACTGGGTCGGCGGGCACGAGGGGCTGTTTCCGCGCCTGGCCGGGCTGCTCGCGCCGGGCGGGGTGCTGGCGGTGCAGATGCCGGCGATGCACAACGCGCCGCTGCGGGCGCTGCAGCACACCGTCGCCGAACAGGGCCCCTGGGCGCAGGCGCTGCAGGGCGTCGGCGCCGCGCCGCCGGTGCTGGAGCCCGGCGCCTATTGGGACATCCTGCGCCCGCATGTCGCCGCGCTGGATATCTGGGAGACGACCTACCTGCACGTGCTGCAGGGCGAGGACGCGGCCGTCGAATGGGCGGCGGGCAGCAGCCTGCGCCCGTTCCTCGAAAAACTGCCCGCGGACCAGCGGGCCGCGTTCCGCCAGGCCTATGCCGAGGCCGTGCGCCCGCATTACCCGCGCCGCGCAGACGGGACGACCTTGCTGCCGTTCCGCCGGCTGTTCCTGCTGGCTCGCGCTTAAAGCAGCACCAGCCGGGCCTTCCGCCCGGGCGCGACCACGACGATGGCGTGCTGGCGGAAGCGGCGCGCCAGCACCGCGGCCCGGCGCGGATCGATGGCGACCAGCAGCATCTCCTCCCGCCAGCGTCGCAGGCGCCCCTCGCCGTCGCGGATCTCCATACCTGTCAGACAGGCGCGCAGATGGGCCTGCATGCGCCGGTTCCAGCCCTCCGGCATGAGCCGCGAGCGCGGGTTCCAGGCGGTCAGCCATACCGAGGTCCGACCGAGGCCGCGCACGCGCCGCCCGATCCGCATCTCCACGCCGCCGGCGGCGTAGGCGGTGGCGCGATAGGCCGCCAGCAGCCGGGGATCCGGCGACGCGATCAGAGATCGTCGTTCCTGTTGCCGAACTCCACGTCGCGATGGACGTGCACGGACATCAGGATGCCGAAGCCGGCCATGACGGTCAGCATGGCCGACCCGCCATGCGACACCAGCGGCAGCGGCACGCCGCCGACGGGGATGACGCCCATCACCATGGCGATGTTGACGAACACGTACATGAAGAAATTGAACGAGATGCCCAGCGCCACCAGCCGGCCGAACTGGTGGCGGCAGTTCAGCGCGATCGCCATGCCGCCCAGCACGATCAGCGCCAGCAGCCCGATCGCGGCCAGGCTGCCGACCAGGCCGAACTCCTCGCCGACCATGGTGAAGATGAAGTCGGTCTGCTTCTCCGGCAGGAAGTTCAGATGGCCCTGGGTGCCCTGCAGGAAGCCCTTGCCCCACATCCCGCCGGCGCCGAGCGCGATCTTGGACTGGATGATGTTGTAGCCCGCACCCAGCGGATCGCTCTCCGGGTTCATGAAGGTGTCGATGCGGGCGCGCTGGTAGTCGTGCAGATGGCTGTAGGCGATCTGGGCGGCGAACGGCACCGGCAGCACGAGCAGCAGGAATTTCCACAGCCGCACCCCGGCGGCGAAGAACACCGAGCCGCCGACCAACAGCGTGATCACGGCGGTGCCGAGATTGGGTTCCTTCAGGATCAGCCCGACCGGGATCAGCACCGCGATCACCGGCGGGATCAGGAACAGCGGATTGCCGATCCGCTCCCACGACGCCCGGTGGAACCAGGCGGCCAGCGCCAGCACCAGCGCGATCTTCATCAGCTCGCTCGGCTGCAATTGCAGCCCGCCGATGTCGATCCAGCGCTGCGCGCCCTTGCCGACGCGGCCCATGTGCATCACCAGCAACAGCAGCGCCACGCCGCCGGCGTAGCAGGGCCAGGCCAGCCGGGCGATGAAGCGGATATCGACCATCGCGATGCCGATCATCAGCACCAGGCCGAAGGCGAAGCGCAGCGCGTGCTTGGTCGCATAGGGTTCCGGCGCCCCGCCCGCGGCGCTGTAGAGCGCGGCGTAGCCGATGCCCGCCAGCATGCACAGCAGCAGCACATAGCCCCAGCTTACCCGCCAGAGCTTGCCGGTGAGGTCGAACGACGCCTCCCGGATCAATCGCCGCTGCATCATGGCAAGATCCTCAGAGAGATCCCCCTCTCCCCCGCTTCAGGGGGAGAGGGAGGGGTGAGGGGGCGCGCCGGCATCCCCCTCACCCTGCCCTCTCCCCCGAAGGCGGTGGAGAGGGGGAGATTGGGGCGGCGGGACAAGCCGTGCATCTGCATCCTGTTCACCCCATCAGCTCCGGTCCGCCACCTTGGCGCCCTGCGGCTCGGTGCGGTTGGCCGGGTCGCGCCGCAGGGTCTCGGCCATGATGTCGCGCGCCACCGGCCCGGCGGTGGCGGCACCGGCGTTGCCGTGCTCGACCACCACGGACACGGCATAGCGCGGCGCGTCATAGGGCGCGTAGCCGACGAACAGCGCGTGCGGGCGGTATTCCCAGGGCAGGTTCTCGGATTTGAAGCCGCCGCGTTCGCGCAGCTCGCGCGACACCCGGCGGACCTGCGAGGAGCCGGTCTTGCCGGCGAACTGGCCGTGGCCATCGGCCAGCCGGGCGACCGGCGCGGTGCCGCCGGCCTCGTTGACCACCGCCCACATGCCTTCGCGCACCAGATGCAGATCGCGCTCGGGCAGGTCGAGGCTGGCCCAGTCCTCAGGGTGGGAACCGGGCTGCAGCACGCCGGCGATGCTGCGGGTCAGATGCGGCTCGATCGCGCGGCCGGTGGCCACGCGCGCGGTATAGGTGGCGAGCTGCAGCGGGGTGAGCTGGATGTAGCCCTGGCCGATGCCGCTGACGATGGCATCGCCGATGTTCCAGGCCTTGCCCTGCCCCCGCCGCCAGGCGCGGGTCGGGATCATGCCGGCGCGCGCGCCCGGCAGGTCGATGGTGGGATCCACGCCGAGGCCCAGCCGGTGGCCCATGGCGGCGATCCGGTCGATGCCGGTGCGCCGGGCCACTTCGTAGAAATACACGTCGCAGGAATTCTTCAGCGCGCCGCGCAGATCGAGCGCGCCATGCCCGTTCTTGCTCCAGCAATGGAAACGAGTGTCGCCGAGATCGAGATAGCCGGGGCAGGAGATCCGATCCCCCGGCGTGATGGTGCGCGCGTTCAGCCCGGCCAGCGCCACGCACATCTTGAACGTCGAGCCGGGAGCGTAGAGCCCGGCGGAGGCCTTGCTGATCAGCGGCGCGCGGCGGTTGCGGGTCCATTCCGCCCATTGCGCCTGCGACACGCCGGAATTGAACAGCGTCGGGTCGAAGGACGGGTTGGACACCATCGCCAGCACCTCGCCGTTGCGGCAATCCAGCACCACGGCAGAAGCGCTCTCCTCGCCCAGGCGCTTGCTGACGGCCTCCTGCAGCCCGCTGTCCAGGGTCAGGCCGACATCCAGGCCCTGGGTGCCTTCCTGGCGGTCCAGTTCGCGGATCACCCGGCCGACCGCGTTGACTTCCAGCTGCACCGCGCCGGCGCGGCCGCGCAGCGTCACGTCGTGGAACTTCTCCACCCCGGCGCGCCCGACGCGGATGCCCGGCAGCGCCAGCATCGGTTCGTCGGCCACGTCCGCCTCGTTCGGCGGCGCCACGTAGCCGACCAGGTGCGCAAACTCCTCCTTGAACGGATAGACGCGGGTGGTGCCGACATCCACCATGATGCCGGGCAGGTCCGGGGCGTTCACCTCGATCCGCGCCATGTCCTCCCAGCTGAGGAATTCCCGCACCATGATCGGGATGAAGCGGCGATGGCGGTGCACGTCGCGCTCGATCCGCGCCCTCTCGTGCTCCGCCAGCGGCACGATGCGGGAGAAATTCTCCAGCGTGCTGCTGGTGTCCGTGGTCTGCTCGGCGATCAGCAAGGCGCGCCAGTTGATCCGGTTGCCGCCGAGCACGGTGCCGAAGCGGTCGAGGATGCGTCCGCGCGGCGGCGCGATCAGCCGGGCGCTGATGCGGTTCTCGTCGGCCAGCGTCGCATAGCGCGCGCCGTCGAGCACCTGGACCTTGTAGAGCTGCGCGCCGAGGCCGCCGAGCAGCGCCACCTGCCCGCCCATCAGCAGCAGGGCGCGACGGGTAAAGACGCCGGTGTGCTTGGTCTCGCGCTTCATGCCACGATCCCCCTAGGCCTGCTCGGGCGCGGCGATGGAACGATGGGCGCGGCTGAACAGCACCACCAGCGCCGGATAGAGCGCGACCGCGACGACGCACTGGAACGCCGCCGAGCCGGGCGGCAGCAACCGGAACCCGAGCAGCGACGCCAACGCCCAGCACAAAGCGGCGGCGGCGGCGGCAAAGCCGGCGAAGGCGATCCAGATCAGCACGAAGCTCTGGCGCGCGAGGAAACGCTGCCAGCGCAGCGCGAAGCCATGCACCGCCAGCAGGACCAGCACGCCGACGCCGAGCGGCAGATAGCCGAGCAGATCAAGCAGCAGGCCGATCGGGAACACCACCACCGGCGGCATTGAGGCCGGGCGGAACAGCGTCCAGAAATACACCGAGATCGTCGCCACCGCCGGGATCAGCGCCGCCTGGCCGGCAAAGCCGAACGGCACCGCGGCCAGCAGCATCAGCAGGACGGTGCAGGTGGCGGGAAAGCCGGCCCGCGCCGCCATGTCCAGCCGCCGTCCCAGGCTGGGCCGCGGGCGGATGCCGGGCACGCGATCGAACGGCGGCATCACGGAGCAAGCCGTGACTTCGCCCTCTCCCCCGCTTTGGGGGAGAGGGGGGAGAGAGGAAATCTGCGTCGTTCGTGCTGGTGCTAAGGCCCCCTCACCCTGCCCTCTCCCCCGAAGCGGGGGAGAGGGGGGGATGTTGGTGGGGGTGGGGGCGGACAGGGTTGCGGCGGGCATCAGCGCCTCGCCTCGCCGGCCTTGGCCGGCGCCTTGTCCCCGGGCTTTTCTGGCACCGCCTTGTCGGGCCCGATCTTTTCCGCGGCCGGCTTTTCCGGAGCAGGCTTTTCCGGGGCGGCCCGGCCGCTGGTGTCGACCGAGGTGGTGGGGCGCGCGCCTGGCTCGGACGCCTGTGGCCTGGCGCCCGCCTCCGGCGAGACTGGCCTGCCGCTCGCCTCCGGCGAGACGATGCCGCGCAGGCCGTAGTCGAAGATGCGCACGACCTCCAGGCGATCGAGCCTCGCACTCGGTTCCACCTCGGGCACGTTGGAGGCGCTGTAATGCACGGTGCCGACCGGCAGATTGGCGGGGAAGGCGCCGGCTTCGGCGCTGGTCACCACGCGTTCGCCCTCGGCCGGCACCGCGCCTTCGGACCAATAGGTCAGCCGCGGCCGGGCGCCGTTGGTGCCGACCAGGATCGCACGGGCGCGGCTGGTTTCCAGGATCACCGGAATGCGGCTGTTCAGATCGGTCAGCAGCAGCACCCGCGCGGTGCGCGCGCCGACCTCCGTCACGCGCCCGACCAGTCCGCGCTCGTCGAGCGCGATCTGTCCCTTGGCGATGCCGTGATTGGGGCCGAGCGCCAGCAGCACGGCGCGGGCGTAGACGCCGCCGGCATCGGCCACCACGCGCGCGGTCACGAAGGCCGGGGCGGGATCGGGGATCCAGTGCAGGTTGGCGCGCAGCCGCTGGTTCTCCGCGTCCAGCGCCAGCGCGACCGCCTGCCAGCGCCGCAGCCGCTCGTTCTCCTCGCGCAGGCGGACATTCTCGCCGCGCACGGTCAGCAATTCGTCGAACTCGGAGACCACCGCGCGCACGCGCCCCAGCGGCTCGGACAGCACCGCGTAGATCGGCGCCAGCGCGTCGGCCAGGGCGGTGCGTGCGCGCTCCGCCAGCAAGGCGTCGGCCTTGCCGAGCAGCAGCAGCGCGAAAGCGGCGACGACCAGCACCGGCAGCGTCAGCTTCGCCAATGCCTGCCGGGCCGGGATGGAAAGCCGGATCATGTCGGCGACATCCCCCGTGACGCATGCTCCGGGGTGGCGCCCCGGGAGAAGGCCGAACGCGCGGGCGCCCGGTCTCCCCAAACCCTACACCATGCCAGCCTCAGTACATGCTTGTCAGCACATTCCGCAGGCGCTTGATCTCTTCCAGCGCGCGTCCGGTGCCCAGCGCGACGCATTGCAGCGGATCCTCGGCCACCACCACCGGCAGGCCGGTCGCATCGCGCAGCACCTGGTCCAGCCGATGCAGCAGCGCGCCGCCGCCGGTCAGCACGATGCCCTTGTCGACGATGTCGGCGGCGAGCTCGGGCGGGGTGTTCTCCAGCGCGACCTTCACCGCCTCGACGATGGCGCTCACCGGCTCGAACAGGCTTTCGGAGATCTGGCGCTGGCTGACCAGCACCTCCCGCGGCACGCCGTTCATGAGGTCGCGGCCCTTCAGTTCGCGGATCGGGCCCTCTTCCTCATGCTCCGGCGCGGCGGCGGCGCCGATCTCCATCTTGATCCGCTCGGCCGAGGACTCGCCGATCAGCAGGTTGAAGTTGCGGCGGATGTAGCTGATGATCGCCTCGTCCATCTTGTCGCCGCCGGTGCGCACGCTGCGCGAATAGACGATGCCGCCGAGCGAAATGACCGCCACTTCCGTGGTGCCGCCGCCGATATCGACGATCATGGAACCGGAGGGCTCGGTCACCGGCAGCCCGGCGCCGATCGCGGCGGCCATCGGCTCCTCGATCAGCAGCACCTTGCGTGCGCCGGCGCTCTCGGCACTTTCCTGGATCGCGCGCCGCTCGACCGCGGTGGAGCCCGAGGGGACGCAGACGATGATCAGCGGCGAGGCGAAGCCGCGGCGGTTGTGCACCTTGCGGATGAAATGCTTGATCATTTCCTCCGCCACCTCGAAATCGGCGATCACGCCGTCGCGCAGCGGGCGGATGGCGGAGATGTTGCCGGGCGTGCGGCCGAGCATCATCTTGGCTTCCTCGCCGACCGCGAGCACCTGCTTCTTGCCGCGCACATCGGCGATGGCGACGACGGACGGCTCGTCCAGCACGATGCCGCGTCCCTTGACGTAGACCAGTGTGTTGGCGGTGCCGAGATCGATGGCCATGTCGGCTGACATGAAGGCGAACAGCCGGGAGAACATAGACAAAACCTTTTCGTACATCGACCCGGCTGCCGGCCGCGGAAAGCAGGCCTGGCCGGACGCAAGGGAGACCCGAGAGTGAGGCGATGGGGCTTAGCCCCGCTTAATCGTGATAACAAGGGGGAAGCGGCATTTGGCGGCGCGGATCAGACCGGGCAGAATGGCCGCGCCTTGGATGGAGCCGGCATGGACGCGACAGCCCGACACAGGATTTTGAGCCGGATGTCCCTGATATCGGGACTGGCCGTGGCGGCCGTGGCGCTCGGCGCCTGCGGCTATACGCCGGCGGAGCTCGGCCTCACCGGCCCCTCGCCCGGCCAGAGCCTGACGCCGCCCGCCCCGACCGCGGCCGAGACAGGGGCCGCGGCCAATCCGGACGCGACGCCGGTCCTTCCGGGAGTGCGAACCGGGGGCGACACCTATACCCCTTCCGTTCAGGTCGGGCCGGCGACGCCGGGGAGTTTCTACGGCTCGGACTAGCCCTGCCAGGGATGACGTCCCGGTCTGATGGCTGATTGTGCCTGCGTCCACCCGGCCGGGCGGACGAAGCGAGTGTTGGGATCAGACAGGCCACAGGTCTGCCCATCTACGGCTTCCTCGATCCCAAGCAAGCTGCCGGGACGGGCGGCAAGTCAAGGCGCGCGCAGCGCCCGCGCGCTTGCGCGGTTCGGCCTTGAGTTGCCGGCCGGCACGGCCGGACAATCGGGAATCGAGGCAGCCGATGGAGTGCCTCGTTTGAGCCAAGCAGGCTTCCCTCTCCCGCCGACGGGAGAGGGCAACCCATGCCGGGTCAGGCGGACAGCGCCGCCGGCTCGGTGCGGTCGCGCTTGACCAGCAGCTTGTTCAGCGCATGCACATAGGCGCGCGCCGAGGCCACGATGGTGTCGGTGTCGGCACCCTGGCCGTCCACCATCTTGCCCTTCTCCTCCAGCCGCACCGTGGTCTTGGCCTGCGCGTCGGTGCCCTCGGTCACCGCGCCGACGGAGAACAGCACCAGATTGGCCTCGTGCGGGAAGATCTTGCGGATCGCGGCGAAGGTGGCGTCCACTGGGCCGTCGCCGGAGGACGACGCCTTGTGCACGACGCCGTCCACCTCCAGCTCCAGCTCGGCCTGCGGCGGCGCCTTGGAGCCGGCGCGCAGGTCCAGCGAAACGAAGCGGATGCGCTCATGGTCGCGCATCACCTCGTCGTCCACCAGCGCGACGATGTCCTCGTCGTAGACCACCTTCTTGCGGTCGGCCAAATCCTTGAAGCGGCGGAACGCGTCGTTCAGCTGGTTGTCGCCGACCGAGTAGCCCAGCGTGTTCAGCTTGTCGCGGAACGCCGCACGGCCGGAATGCTTGCCCAGTACCAGGCTGTTCTTCTGCCAGCCCACGCTTTCCGGCGTCATGATCTCGTAGGTGGCGGCGTTCTTCAGCACGCCGTCCTGGTGGATCCCCGCCTCGTGCGCGAAGGCGTTGCGCCCGACGATGGCCTTGTTCGGCTGCACGTCGAAGCCGGTGATCGTGGACAGCAGCTTCGAGATCTTCAGCAGGCTGGTGGTCTTGATGTTGTTCTTGCGCGGAATGGCGTCCTGGCGGGTGCGGATCGCCATGACGACCTCCTCCAGCGAGGCGTTGCCGGCGCGCTCGCCGATGCCGTTGATGGTCGATTCCACCTGGCGCACGCCGGCGTTGATCGCGGCCAGGGTGTTGGCCACGGCCAGGCCCAGATCGTTGTGGTTGTGCGTGGACAGCACGATCTTCTCCGCGCCCGGCACGCGGGTGCGGATATCCGTGAACATCCGCGCCATGTCCTCGGGCAGCGCGTAGCCGACGGTGTCGGGCAGGTTGATCGTCGTGGCGCCGGCGCGGATCGCCGCCTCGACCACGCGGCACAGGAAGTCCGGATCGCTGCGCGTCGCGTCCTCGGCCGACCATTCCACGTCCTCGGCGTGCTGGCGCGCCAGCGTGACGGAGGCGACCGTGGCCTCGATCACCTCTTCCGGCGTCAGCCGCAGCTTGTACTTCATGTGCAGGTCGGAGGTGGCGATGACGATATGGATGCGCCGGCGCTTGGCCGCCTTCAGCGCGTCCGCGGCGCGCAGCACGTCCATCTGCCCGGCCCGCGCCAGGCTGGCGATCACCGGGGTGTCGTCGCGCTGGCCGACGCTCTCGGCGATGGCCTTGACGCTCTCGTAATCGCCCGGTGAGGCGATGGCGAAACCGGCTTCCATGACGTCGATGCCCAGCTCGGTCAGCGCCTCGGCCATGCGGATCTTCTCCGCCAGGTTCATCGAGAAGCCGGGAGATTGCTCGCCGTCGCGCAGCGTGGTGTCGAAGATGATGATGCGGTCGTCGTCCAGCTTGCCGAAGCTGGGATGGGTGATGCTCATGTGGGTCGTCCTCGAAGAATTTTGGTTGCGACTTTATCCCGCTATTCCGGGTTCCGTTACCCTGGCCGGCCGCGCGTGAGAACACGCCGGGTGCCAGGGTTCCCCCTGAGCGATGCCGGCGTTCAGACGCGCGGCGTCACGCCCAGGGGCGGGTAAGTCGAAGCAGGAGGCCGAGGAGGAGGCGCGCGTCGGAGCGCGCGGGAGCGCGGTCGGTCCGGTCGAAACGGGGCGCGGCGATGGCCATGAGCGTATCCATATCGCGCCTGCGCCGATCAGGCAAGCGGCCCCCGGAATCACATATCGGAGTCACATGTCGGGATCAGGCGGGGACGTCAGGCGTCGGCGGAGCGGTCCACCGCGGCGTCGATCCTGGCCATCATCTCCGCCGGCAGCGGACCCGCCTCGGCGGCGGCGATGCATTCGGCCAGCTCGGCCCGGTTCTTCACCCCCAGCACCAGCGTGTCGATATCCAGCGCCAGCGCATAGCGATGCGCGATGACGGCCGGGTTCACGCCCAGTTCGTCGCAGATGGCGCGAAAGCCGGCGGCGCGGGCGTAGTCGCGGACCTCGGGATGGTCGGGCGGCAGAGGCCGGTCGATGGCGGCGGCCAGGGCGCCGGCCTGCACCGCGCGGATGCCCATCACGCCGACGCCATTGGCCCTTGCCGCGGCGATGACCGCGCGCGGCCTGGCCGGGCCGTCAAAGAATTTCAGCCCGCCGGGGCTGTCCAGCAGATTGGCGATGCACTGCACCACCGCCGGGCGCGGGGTTTCGTGCAGCAGCCGGATGATGGTGTCGGGATGGCCGATGCCGGTCAGCCCCCAGGCGCCGATCAGCCCCTCGGCCACGAAGCGCTCGAACAGCGGGCGCACGTGATCGACGAACACGGGATAGGCGGTCATGCGCGTGGCGCCGTCGGGGCTGGCCGCTGCCAGCCCCTCCGGCACCACGTTGGAATGCAGGAAGAAAAGATCGAGCCTCGACAGCCGCAGCCGCTTCAGGCTGGCCTCGATCGAGCCGCGCAGCGTCGCCTCGATCCCGGCCGGCGGCGTGGCGCCGAGATTGCACTTGCTGGTGACCCGCACGCCGTCCGGCAGCTTGCCGGCGAACGCCGCGCCGACGACGAGCTCGGCCTTGCCGTCGCCGTAGCGCGGTGCCAGGTCGATCAGGTTGATCCCCGCCGCCACCGCGTCCTGCACCACCCCGATGCATTCGGCCTCGGTGGTCTGGCCCCACAGCATGCCGATCCCGCCGCCCCCCAGGGTGAGGGCGGAGACGGCGGGCAGCGGTCCGAGATCATGCTGCTTCATCGGATGATCCTGGCGAGGATCGCGGTGCCGCCGAAGCCCCTTAGTTGGCGAGCGGAGGCGTGGCGGCCACACCGCCGACGGTCGTGGTCATGCGGCGGCTCTGCCACAGCGCGACGAAGTCGATCGGCTGCAGCAGCACCGGCGGGAAGCCGCCGTCGCGGGTCACTTCGGCCAGGATGTTGCGCGCGAAGGGGAACAGGATGCGCGGGCATTCCACCAGCAGCACCGGCTCGACCGCGTTGTCGGGCAGGTTGCTCAGCGTGAACACGCCGGAATAGGTCAGTTCGGCGACGAACACGGCGGTGGCGTTGGGCGTGCCGCCATCGGCGGGCGGGGCCTCGTGCGCCTCGGCGCGGATGACCAGCGACACCTCGAACGCGTTCTGTCCGTCCTGGATGCGCCGGGCCTGGACGTCCAGGTTGATGTTGACGCTCGGATTCGCCTTCAGCTGGGTGAAGATCGCGGGAGCGCCCGGAACCTCGAAGGACAGGTCCTTTACATACTGGATGTTCACCACCAGCGGCGGCGTCTGGGGCGCGGCGGTCCCGGGGGCGGGCGGCTGGCCGTTCTGTGCGTCGGACATCGTGTTCTCCGTGTATCTGGCATGGCCGTAAAATTCGGGCCGATCGAGCGGCGCGGGTAGCATGGATACTGGTCGAAAGCCATCCGCAGCCCGGCGTTGTCGCCGCAATATACTGGTTCCGCTTCTGGAAACTTCATCAGGCCGGCACTTGATCAGGCGGGGCGCGTTACCCGCGTGGCGTCACGTCCGCCGCGCCTCACGCGCGCCAGTCACGCGCGCCAGACGATCTCTTCCGGCGCCGGCTGGGTGGGATCGCAGCGCAGCCACTGGCCGTTCATGACGCTGCTGCCGGTCATCGACAGGATGAAGCCCCAATGGCTGACCACCAGCGTGTCGGACCAGTCGTGCAGCGCCGACATCTCGGCCCGGAACAGCCGGGCGCGGTCGATGATCGAGGCCGCCGGCTCCTCGATCGCCGGCCACCACACCTCGTCGATGCCGGAGAAATCGCGGTGCGGCCAGGCGCGCTCCAGCTCGATGCGCGGGGTGCCGATGTCGCAGGCGAATTTGTAGCGCTCGCGCACGACCGGGTGCACCAGCACCGGCACGCCGAGCGCGCGCGCGACGGGCTCGACGGTCTGCAGCGCGCGGGTATAGGGGGAGGTGATGATGCGCCGGATGCCCTCGTGGCGCAGCGCCTTGGCCGCCGCCTCCGCCTGCTCGTGGCCGAGCGGGGTCAGCCGCGGGTCGACGATGCCCGGATCGCGGCGGGTGGCGGAGAAATGCAGGTTGAATTCGCTCTGGCCATGTCGGAGCAGGATCATAGGCTGCAGATAGCCGCCGGCCCGAGGGTCCGCAATCCCAGCCGGGCAATCTGCGCCCGCCCCCGGCGGCGCGCCCGTAACATGTGTTTTTGTCTATGTTGTTGTCTGGAACGCGCCAGCCGCCTATGTCTGGTGCCGAATGGAGTGAGACACATGGACGGCGGTGGCGGATTTCCGATTGACCTGATCCTGTTCGGGATGATCGCGCTTTTTTTGGTGCTGCGGTTGCGCAGCATCCTGGGCCGGCGCACCGGCTATGAGCGGCCGCCGGCGCCCTACCAGCCGCCGGCCTCGACCGCGGCGCCGGTGATCGAGGGCCGCGCCGAGCCGGTGGCCCCGGCCGCCGCCCGCGTGCTGCCCGACCCGGCGAGCCCGGTCGGCCAGACGCTGGCGCGCATGCGCGGCATCGACCCCGGCTTCGAGCCCGGCGCCTTTCTGAACGGCGCGGAGCAGGCGTTCCGCATCATCGTCGACGCCTTCGCCAAGGGCGACCGCGCGACGCTGCGCCCGCTGCTGGCCGACGCCACCTACGGCGCCTTCGACAACGCGATCTCCCTGCGCGAGGCCGCCGGCCAGACCCAGGTCAGCGAAGTGCGCGCGATCCAGTCGGCGACGATCGAGCAGGCGGAGCTGAGCGGCAACACCGCCAAGCTGACGGTCCGCTTCGTCTCCGACCAGATCAGCCTGACCCGCGACACCAACGGCAATCCGGTGGCCGGCACCGACGCGGTGACCGAGCTGGTGGACCTCTGGAGCTTCGAGCGCGACCTGAGCGGGCGTGACCCCACCTGGCGCCTGGGCGCTGCCAGCTCGGCTTGATCACATCTTGCTGACCTCTCTCCTGGCCCGCTGCGCGGCGATGGGCGCAGCCATGCTGTGCCTCGCCGGCTGCGTGCAGCCCTCCGGTCCCCAGCCCGCAACCCTGACCCCGGTCGGCTTCGACGCCCTGCCCGGCTGGAACGCCGATCGCGCCTGGGCCGCGGTCCCTGCCCTGCTGCGCAGTTGCGGCGGCCTGGCCGAGCTGCCGCCGGGCCAAGCGCTGGGCGGCGCCGGCGACGCGGCCCGCCTGGCCGGCACCGCCGGGCAATGGGCCAGCCTCTGCGCCGCGGCCGAGCAGTTGCGCCGGAACGACGATGCCGGCGCGCGCGCCTTCTTCGAAGCCAATTTCCAGCCCTATGCGATGACGGTGAACGCCAGCGCCGACGCGCTGTTCACCGGCTATTACGAGCCCGAGGTGCAAGGTTCCCGCCGACGCGGCGGCGCCTTCCAGACCCCGATTCTGGCGCTGCCCGGCGACCTCGTGCAGGCCGATGCGCCGCCCGCTCCGGATGCATCTTCCGCCGCCGTGCCGGCACCCGGGCGCAAAGTGATCGGGCGCATGAGCGACGGCCAGCTGGTGCCATACTACGACCGTGCCCAGATCCAGGCCGGCGCGCTGGGCGGTCGCGGCCTGGAGCTGTTCTGGCTGGCCGATCCGGCGGAGGCCTTCTTCCTGCAGGTGCAGGGCTCCGGACGGGTGCGGCTGTCCAACCGGACCATCGCCCGCGTCGGCTATGCCGGCCAGAACGGCCGGCCCTATGTGCCGATCGGCCGGTTGTTGGCGGAGCGCGGGGAGATCCCGGCCGACCAGGTCTCGATGCAGACCATCCGCGCCTGGCTCACCGCCCATCCGGACCAGGCGCAGGCGCTGATGAACGAGAATCCGTCCTATGTGTTCTTCCGCGAATTGCCGGGACTGCCGCCCGACGAGGGCGCGCCGGGCGCGTTCGGCGTGCCGCTGACGCCGGGCCGGTCGCTGGCGGTGGATCCGCAATTGCTGCCGCTCGGCGTGCCGGTGTTCGTGGCGACCACGGACCCGCTGACCTCGGCGCCGCTCGACCGGTTGACCCTGGCGCAGGACACCGGCAGCGCCATCAAGGGGGCGCTGCGCGGGGATCTGTTCTTTGGCTGGGGTCCGGACGCCGAGGACAGCGCCGGCAAGATGCGCCAGACCGGCCGCGCCTGGCTGCTGCTGCCACGTGCCCTGCCGGCGTCCTAGCCGGTGGATGCCGCACCCGGCCCGCACCAGCTTTTCCAGGGCGACTGCCTGACGGTGCTGCCCGGCCTGGCGGCGGGATCGGTCGACGTGGTCGTGACCTCCCCGCCGTACAATCTCGGCATCGCCTATCGCAGCTACAGCGACCGGCTGGCCGAGCAGGCCTATCTGGAATGGCTGTTCGGCGTCGCCGAGCAGGTGCGGCGGGTGATGGCGCCGGATGCGTCGTTCTTCCTGAACATCACCGGCTCCTCCACCGCGCCCTGGCTGCCGTTCGAGCTGATCGTGCAGCTGCGCAAGCTGTTCGTGCTGCAGAACCACATCACCTGGATCAAGTCGGTGGCGGTCGCCGAGGATTCGGTCGGGCATTTCAAGCCGGTCGGCGGCCAGCGCTTCCTGCACCACAATCACGAGCACATCTTCCACCTGACCCTGAGCGGCCAGGTGAAGCTGGACCGGCTGGCGATCGGCGTGCCGTTCAAGGACAAGTCCAACATCGCCCGGCGCGGCCACGCCCAGGATCTGCGGTGCCGCGGCAACACCTGGTTCATTCCGTATGAGACGGTGAAGAGCAAGGCGCAGAAATTCCACCATCCCAGCACCTTCCCGGTGGCGCTGCCGCGCTGGTGCATCCGCCTGCACGGCAAGCCGGACGCCGTCGTGCTGGACCCGTTCATGGGCACCGGCACCACGGTGGTCGCGGCGGCGCTGGAGGGGGCGCGCGGCATCGGCATCGAACTCGACCCGACCTATCTCGCCATCGCGCGGGAAAGACTGGCTGGCCTCCGCGACGGCACAGTCATAGATTGATCCGCATGCCCCAAGACGAAATTCGCGTCGCCCTGTTCGTCACCTGCCTGGTGGACCTGCATCGTCCCTCGGTCGGCTTCGCCGCGATCCGGCTGCTGGAGCAGGCCGGCTGCCGGGTGGAGGTGCCGCGGGCGCAGACCTGCTGCGGCCAGCCGGCCTACAACACCGGCGACCGCGAGACGGCGCGCGAGCTGTGCGCCGGCATCGTCGATGCGTTCATCGGCTATGACTACGTCGTGGTTCCCTCCGGCTCCTGCGGCGGGATGCTGCGCCATCATCTGCCGCATCTGTTCGACGACGACCCCAATCTGCGCGCCCGCGCCGACGCGCTGGCGGCGAAGACCTACGAACTGGTGTCGTTCCTGACCGACGTGCTCGGCATCGACCATGTGGCGGCGAAGACGGCGGAAACCTTCACCTATCACGACAGCTGCTCGGGCCTGCGCGAGCTCGGCGTCAAGCAGCAGCCGCGCCGGCTGCTGGCGGCGATGGGCGCGACCGTCGCGGAGATGAAGGAGCCGGAGATCTGCTGCGGCTTCGGCGGCACGTTCTGCGTGAAATACCCCGACATCTCCGTGCGCATGGTCTCCGACAAGACCGCCGACATCGCCGCGACCGGCGCCGCCACGGTGCTGGCCGGGGATCTGGGCTGCCTGCTGAACATCGCCGGCCGGCTGAAGCGGGAGGGCAGCGCCATCCAGGCCCGCCATGTCGCGGAAGTGCTGGCCGGCATGACCGACGAGCTGCCGGCGATCGGCGAGGCCCGGGGCTAGCGCGTCCCGCACCGGGAGCCGCCGATGACACCGACCCATCGGCTTGCTCTGGTCATCGGGTTCACCCAGACGCTGGCCTATGTCACCACCTATTACCTGCCCTCGATCGTCATCGGCGCGGTGGCCGCGTCCATGCACGCCTCGCCCACGGTGCTGCTGGGCGGCTTCTCCTGGGCGCTGCTGGTCAACGGGATGGCCGCGCCGCGCATCGGCCGGCTGATCGAGCGCATCGGCGGGCGGGAGGTGCTGGCCGCCGGGTCCGTGGTACTGGCCGCCGGCCTGGCGCTGATGGCGGCGGTGCCGAACCTGGCCGGCTGGTACGCGGCCTGGACCCTGATGGGCATCGGCATGGCGCTGGGGCTGTACGACGCCGCCTTCGCCACCATCGGCCGGCTGCTCGGCGCGGCCTCCCGGCCCACCATCGTCGGCGTGACGCTGATCGGCGGGTTCGCGTCCTCGATCGGCTGGTCGATGGGCTGGCTGGTCGAGCTGGCCGGCTGGCGGGAGACGCTGCTGATCTACGCCGCGGTCAATCTTGCGGTGAACCTGCCGCTGGAGCTCTGGCTCATTCCCCGCGCCAGCGCCCGCGCCGGCCCCGGCTTCGGGCAGCGAGGAGCGGACCTCGGACGCCTTGCCGCGCGGCATGGTCTGGATGTTCGTGCTGCTGGCGCTGTTCTTTTCGATCCGCTCGGCGATGACCACGGCGTTCTCGGTGCATTCCCTGGCGCTGATGCAGGGCGTCGGCCTGTCGGCCGCCGGCGCGGTGGCGGCGCTGGCGCTGATCGGGCCGGCGCAGGTTGGCGCGCGCATCCTGGAGTGGTTCTTCGGCCGCAATGTCTCGCCGATGACGACCTCGCTGATCGGCGCGCTGCTGCTGCCGCTCGGCGTGCTGGCGTTGCTGCTGGGCGCGCCGGCGGCGGCGTTCGCGCTGGCCTGGGGCATCAGCGGCGGCATCGTGACGATCAGCCGCGGGGTGCTGCCGATGGTGCTGTTCGGCCCGCGCGGCTATGCGACGCGGCTTGGCCAGATCGCCCTGCCGACGCTGCTGGTGCAGGCGGCGGCGCCGGCATTGATCGCGCCGCTGATGGCGGTGTGGCCCGCGTCCCATGTGCTGGGCGGCATCGGCGTGGCCGGGCTGCTGGCGTTCTTCTGCCTGGTGCCGCTGTGGCGGGTGGGGCGTTCCTAGGTAGGCCCGATGGCTGCCTCGATTCCGGATTGTCCGGCCGGGCCGGCCGGCAACTGGCTTGGGATCGAAGCAAGCCGGAAATGCGCAGCTCTCGGCCTTGTCTGATCATCGCCCTCGCTTCGTCCGTCCGGCCGGGGTCAACCCGCGCGTAGCGCCCGCGCGCTTGCGCGGCTCGGGGTTGACGCCGGCCGGACGGACGCAAGCACAATCAAGGATCAGACAGGCGCACCTCCCGTGTCGCCTATCCCTTCCAGCCATCCAGCTTCAGCACTTCGCCGGCCAGGTACAGGCTGCCGCAGATCAGCACCCGCGCGGGGCCGGTCCCGCGGGGGATTTTCGCCAGCGCCGCGGCGATGGTGGGGCCTTCCTGGGCCACGCCGCCGGACGCGGCGACGATGGCCTCCACCGGCAGCGCCAGATGCTGGCCGGGCTCGGCGACCGCCCAGATGCTGGTCGCATGCGCCAGCAGCGGACGCAGCGATGGCGGCGGAGTCCTTGGCCTGCTTCATGCCGATGATCAGATGCGCCGGGCGGTCGGACCAGCCGGCGAGATGCTCCGCCAGCACCAGGCCGGCGCCGGGGTTGTGGCCGCCGTCGAGCCAAAGCTCCCAGCCCTCCGGCAAGGCAGCGGCCAGCCGCCCGGTCAGGCGCTGCAGCCGCGCCGGCCATTGCGCGCTGGCCACCCCGGCGCCGTAGGCGCGCCCGGCCAATGCCAGGGAGGAGGCCCGCAGCGCGGCGATGGCGATGCCGGCATTGTCGATCTGGTGCGCGCCCGGCAGCGACGGCGCGGGCAGGTCCAGCGCGCCCCGGGCGTCGCTGTAGCGCAAGCCGGCGCCAGCCGGTTCGATCCGCCAGTCCCGGCCGCGCAGCGCCACCGGCGCGCGCGCGCCTGCCGCAAGCGCCAGCAGCGTGTCGAGCGCCTCCGGCGGCTGCGCGCCGATGGCGACGGGCACGCCGGGCTTCAGGATCCCCGCCTTCTCCGCCGCGATCGCGGCGAGCGTGTCGCCCAGCAATTCGCGATGATCGAGCGAGATCGAGGTGATGGCGGAGGCGGCCGGCCGGGCGATCACGTTGGTGGCGTCGCCGCGCCCGCCGAGGCCGACCTCCAGCACGCAGAGCTCGGCCGGGTGCTCGGCGAACAGATGGAGCGCGACCGCGGTGATCACCTCGAACACGGTGATCGGCGCGCCGTCGTTCACGCGTTCGACATGCTCCAGCGCGTCCGCCAGCGCCGCATCGGACACCAGTTCGCCGGCGATGCGGATGCGTTCGTTGAAGCGGACCAGATGCGGCGAGGTATAGACATGCACGCGCATCCCCGCCGCCTCGCCGATGGCGCGCAGGAAGGCGCAGGTGCTGCCCTTGCCGTTGGTGCCGGCGACATGGACCACCGGCGGCAGGCGCAGCTCCGGATGGCCCAGTTTCGCCAGCAACGACAGCAGCCGGTCCAGGCTGAGGTCGATCAGCCTGGGATGCAGCCCGTGCAGCCGGGCGACGATGCCCTCTACACGCGCGCTTTCTACAACTTCCGCCGATGCGCTCACGCTGCCTTCGGTGCCTCCGTAAGGTCCTTGACGCGCAGCAGGCCGAGCAGGCGCGCCAGCGTCGCGCGCATTTCGCCGCGCTTGACGACCATGTCGACGATGCCGTGCTCGTGCAGGTATTCGGCGCGCTGGAAGCCTTCCGGCAGGGTTTCGCGCACCGTCTGCTCGATCACCCGCGCACCGGCGAAGCCGATCAGCGCGCCCGGCTCGGCGATGTGGATGTCGCCGAGCATGGCGAAGCTGGCGGTGACGCCGCCGGTGGTGGGATCGGTCAGCACGACGATGAAGGGCAGGCCGGCGTCCTTGACCAGCCGCGTGGCGATCACGGTGCGCGGCATCTGCATCAGGCTGATCGCGCCTTCCTGCATGCGCGCGCCGCCGGAGGCGGTGAACACGATCAGCGGCGCGTCCTGCAGCACCGCGAGCCTGGCCGCGGCGACCAGCGCCTCGCCCACCGCCGGCGCCCATCGAGCCGCCCATGAACTCGAACGCCATCGCCGCGACGACCGCCTTCTGCCCCGTCGATGGTGCCGTGAGGCGACCAGGATGGCGTCGTCCATATGCGTCTTGTCGCGCGCTTCCTTCAGCCGGTCGGTGTAGCGCTTGGTGTCGCGAAAGCGCAGCGGATCGGCCGGCGCCTTGGGCAGTTCGATGCGGGTGAAACCTTCATCGAGCGTCCATTCCAGCCGCTCGGCGGCGCTGGCGCGCATGTGGTAGCCGCAATGCGGACAGACCTTCAGCGACGCTTCCAGATCCTGCTGGAAGATCATCTGCTGGCAGTTCGGGCATTGGTGCCAGAGATTGTCCGGCACCTCGCGCCGGGTGAACAGCGTGCGGATCTTCGGGCGCACGGACTCGGTCAGCCAGCTCATGCATCAGTCTCCGTTAACGCGGGCATTCTGCGCGCCGTCGGCGCGGGCGCTGCGCACCCCGTCCGCCAGGCCGCGCACCTGGTCCAGCACGCGGCGCACCGTGTCCGGCCGGGCGCGGCCGTGGTCGTCGAGATTGGCGCACAGCGTGTCGATCAGCGCGGAAGCCACCACGGCGGCATCGGCCGGTGCGCACCGCCTCCGCCGCCTGCTCGGGCGTGCGCACGCCGAAGCCGACGGCGATCGGCAGGTCGGTCACGCGGCGGATGCGCGGCATGGCCGCCGCCAGCTCCGCCCCGCTCGCGGTGCGCGTGCCGGTGATGCCGGTGATGGAGACGTAGTAGACGAAGCCCGAGCTGCCGTTCAGCACCAGCGGCATGCGCGCATCGTCCGTGGTGGGCGCCACCAGGCGGATGATGTCGAGGCCGTTGGCGGCGGCGAACGGCACCAGCAGGTCGGCCTCCTCGGTCGGCAGATCGACCACGATCAGCCCGTCCACGCCGGAGGCGGCGGCGTCGACGCAGAAGCGCTCCGGCCCGTAGGACAGGATCGGGTTGAGGTAGCCCATCAGCACGATCGGGGTGGCGTCATCCTCGGTGCGGAAATCGCGCACCATCGCCAGCGTGCGCGCGACGCTGGCGCCGGCGGCCAGCGCGCGCTTGCCGGCGGCCTGGATGGTCGGGCCGTCCGCCATCGGATCGGTGAAGGGCATGCCGATCTCGATCAGGTCGGCGCCGGCGCCGGGCATGCCGCGCAGGATGCGCCATCGAGGTGGCGGCGTCGGGGTCCCAGGCTTCCAGGAACGGGATCAGCGCGCCGCGCCCTGGCGGCGCGCAGTTCGGCGAAACGGGCGGCGATGCGGCTCATGCTCGTTGTCCGATCACATCTTGAAGCCGAGATGGTCGGCAACCGTGAAGATGTCCTTGTCGCCGCGGCCGCAGAGATTCATCAGGATGATCTGGTCCTTGGCCATGGTCGGCGCCAGCTTGGCCACATGCGCCAGCGCATGCGCCGGCTCCAGCGCCGGAATGATGCCTTCGGTGCGGGTGCAGAGCTGGAACGCGGCCAGCGCCTCGTCATCGGTGGCGGCGACGTATTCGACGCGGCCGATATCGTGCAGCCAGGAATGCTCCGGCCCGATGCCGGGATAATCGAGGCCGGCGCAGATCGAATGCGCCTCCTCGATCTGGCCGTCGTCGTCCTGCAGCAGATAGGTGCGGTTGCCGTGCAGCACGCCCGGCCGGCCGCGCGGCAGGCTGGCGGCGTGTTCGTGCGTATCGAGGCCATGCCCGGCCGCCTCGACGCCGATCAGGCGGACCGAGGCGTCGTCGAGGAAGGGATGGAACAGGCCCATGGCGTTGGAACCGCCGCCGATGCAGGCGACCGCGGCATCCGGCAGGCGGCCCTCGGCCTCCAGGATCTGCCGGCGTGGCTTCCTCGCCGATGACGGACTGGAAGTCGCGCACCATCATCGGATAGGGGTGCGGGCCGGCGACGGTGCCGATCAGGTAGTAGGTGTCGTCGACATTCGCGACCCAGTCGCGCAGCGCCTCGTTCATCGCGTCCTTCAGCGTGCCGGCGCCGGAGGTCACCGGGACGACCTCGGCACCCAGCAGCTTCATGCGGAACACGTTGGGCTTCTGCCGCTCCACGTCGGTGGCGCCCATGTAGATGGTGCAGGGCAGGCCGAACAGCGCGCACATGGTGGCGGTGGCGACGCCATGCTGGCCGGCGCCGGTCTCGGCGATGATGCGGGTCTTGCCCATCCGCCGGGCCAGCAGGATCTGGCCCATGCAGTTATTGGCCTTGTGGCTGCCGGTGTGGTTCAGCTCGTCGCGCTTGAAATAGACCTTGGCGCCGCCGAGCCGGTCGGTCAGGCGCTGCGCGAGCCATAGCGGGCTCGGCCGGCCGACATAATGCGTCAGGTAGGTGGCGAGTTCCGTCTGGAACGCCGGGGTCCGCCTTGGCTTCCCGGTAGGCTTGCTCCACCTCCAGGATCAGCGGCATCAGCGTCTCGGCGACGAAGCGTCCGCCATAGTCGCCGAACCGGCCACGCTCGTCCGGACCGCTGCGCAGGGAGTTTGCACCGACTACCGGCGCGATGGGCTTGTTCACGTCGAGGGGCTCTCCGAAGCCGGGAGAATTTCCCGGAAAGGCCGGTCATAGCGCAGCGCGCGGCCGGGGGAAAGAAACCGGCACGCGTGGCGCCCTGCACCTCCTCTCCCCCCTGGGGGAGAGGGAAGGGTGAGGGGGGAATGGGTGGCGGTGAGGGGGGGCGGCGCCCCCTCACCCCTGCCCTCTCCCCCGAGGGGGAGAGGGGGAGAAGGAGAGAGGGGGATTTCTTGGTTTTGGCGGGCGGTTGCCGGTTCAGACGTTCGGCCAGCCGGCCGGCATGTCGCAGGGCTTGGTGCCCATGTCCGCGGGCACCGAGATTTCCAGGATTTCCAGGTCGTCGGCGGCGCGGGTCTCGTTGTGCTTGGTATTGCCGGGGATGTACATGCTGTCGCCCTCGTTCACCACGATGGTGCGGCCATCCTCGAGCTGCAGCTCGACCCAGCCCTTGACCATGTAGATGAACTGGCCCTCGCAGATATGGTAGTGCCAGCCGGTCGGGCGGGTCAGGCCCTTGGTGCCGATCGTCACCTGCGCGCGGACCGCGCCGCCGCTGGCGGTGGTGACGCCGAGGTCACGGTATTTGAAGAAATCCCGCCGGCCCTGCACAAAGACCGGGTTGCTGGCGGGGGCATAGGCAACCTTGCCTTTTTCGAACGCGGCAGTTGCTTCCTTGCTGAGCGTGGCCGATGACATCGCGCGTCTCCTGCTGATTGACTGGGTTTGTGAAAAATTCCCGGTTCCACGGTCCTGCGACCGATCGGTGGAGGTTAGACCCCTCGCCCGAACCCGGCAACGTCGCACTTCCGGCGCGCGGGCGGCATTTCAGGACAGCAGCAACGCCACGCCGCCGGTCGCCGCGGGGTCGATCAGCAGGCCGGCGGCGATCCGGCGATGCGGCACGGCGCGCCCGGCCAGCAGCCGCGCGGCGGCCTCGGTGCCGTCATCGGTGCGCAGCGCGATGCCGGCGATGAACGGCAGGCAGGGGATGGCGATGCCCGGAAACACCTGCGCCACCGCCTCGGGCGGCAGCATGCGGACCCGGCCGCGCGGCAGGTCGAGCTGGAAGCCGCCCTCGGGGTCCGGCACCACCGGACGGCCGGCGAGGCGGGAGAAGCGCGCGGCGGTCTCCGCCGGCCGCTCCACCGCCAGCACGATCTCGCTCAGCGCGACGGCGTGGTTGGGATGCGTCATGAACCGCTCCTGCCAGATCGCCTCGGGCGTCAGGTGGCGGATCAGCTGGATGCGGCCTTCCGGCGGATCGGGGAATGGCAGGCGGGCGAACCGCGCCATCGGGCCCTCGGGGTCGGCATCGTCCACCGGGCGTTCGAGATAGGCGACGCCGGGAATGTCGATGCCAGCGCGACGCAGACGGGCCAGGTTCGCTGCCTCGTCGGCGATCGACAGCGCCAGGATATGAATGCCGGCATAGCGGGCCAGGAAGCGGTCCAGCGTGTTGCTGAAGGCGCCGGGATCGACGATGGCGATCAGCTCCAGATAGCCTTCGCGCAGCATGATGCAGCGGTTGCCGGTGCCGAACGGCACCACCGGGCCGTCCGGCGTGCGCTTGCCGGAATGGCGCGCCAGCGGCGTCAGGCAGAAGCCCAGCGCCTCCCACTGCGCTGCCAGGGCGCCGAGATCCGTGCCGGCGATGCCGACATGGTCCAGCGCGTCCGCGCAGGCGGTGCCGGCGCTCATGCCGGGTCCTCGTAGCCGGCGCGGACCCATTCGGCGGGCTCCGCGGCGGCGGCGTCATACCATTCGACCATCAGGGGATGGGACCGCACGGCGTCGCAGTATGTCCGGGTGGCGGGGGAGATATCCGCCGCGTAGGTCAGCAGCCGGGTGACGATCGGCGCATACATCGCATCCGCGCCGTTGAAGGCGGCACCGAACAGGAACGGGCCGCCGGCGCCGAAGCGGGCGCGCGTCTCGGCCCACAGCGCCTCGACCCGCGCGATGTCGGCCAGCGCGCCCGGGCTGCGGCCGCGGCCGGCGAAGTCGCGGCCCAGATTCATCGGCATGGCGATGCGCAGCTCGCGAAACCCGCCATGCATCTCCGCCGCGATCACGCGGGCATGGGTGCGGCCGGCCAGATCCGCCGGCCAGATCCGGTCCGACAACTCGGCGCAGTATTCGCAGATCGCCAGGGTTTCCCAGACGCGGTGGCCGTTATGCTCCAGATACGGCGCCAGGCCGCTCGGCGACAGCGCCTTCAGCGCCGGCGTGGGCTGCCCGCCGCCGGCCAGCGGCACGACGATCTCCTCCACGTCCAGCCCGGCCAGCCGCACCGCCAGCCAGCCGCGCAGCGACCAGGAGGAATAGCGGCGGGTGCCAAGAATGAGGCGTCCATCGGGCATTGTGGTTCTGTCCTTCCTGCCGGGTTTCCGGCACGATGCCATGTCACCGCACCGGAACCCAGCCATGAACGAAATCCCCGCAAATCCCCCGGGCCGCCCGAACAACCTGGATGCCTTCTGGATGCCGTTCTCGTCCAACCGCTCCTACAAGGAGGCGCCGCGCATGCTCGCGCGCGCCGAGGGCATGAGCTACTTCACCCCGGAAGGCCGCGAGATCATCGACGGCACCGCCGGGCTGTGGTGCGTGAACGCCGGGCATGGCAGGCGGGAGATCACCGAGGCGATCCAGCAGCAGGCCGCGGTGATGGATTACGCGCCGAGCTTCAACATGGGCCACCCGATCGCCTTCCAGGCCGCCGCCAAGGTGGCGGAGCTGACGCCGGACGGCATGGACCGGATCTTCTTCACCAATTCCGGCTCGGAAGCCGCCGACACCGCGCTGAAGATCGCGCTGGCCTATCACCGCGCCCGCGGCGATGCCGGCCGGGTGCGGCTGATCGGGCGCGAGCGCGGCTATCACGGCGTCGGCTTCGGCGGCATGTCGGTCGGCGGCATCGGCGCCAACCGCAAGCAGTTCGGCGCGCTGCTGCCCTATGTGGACCATCTGCCGCACACGCATCTGCCGGAACAGAACGCCTTCAGCCGCGGCATGCCCGCGCATGGCGCGCATCTGGCCGACACGCTGGAGAACCTGGTCGCGCTGCACGGCGCGGAGACGATCGCCGCGGTGATGGTGGAGCCGCTGGCCGGTTCCACCGGCGTGCTGATCCCGCCGCAGGGCTACCTGGAACGCCTGCGCCAGATCTGCACGAAGCACGGCATCCTGCTGATCTTCGACGAGGTGATCACCGGCTTCGGGCGCATCGGCGCGCATTTCGGCGCCGAGCGTTTCGGCGTCATCCCCGACATCCTCACCATGGCCAAGGGCCTGACCAACGCCGCGGTGCCGATGGGCGCGGTGGCGGTGGCCGAGGGCGTCTACACCGCGATCGTGGAAGGCGCGCCGGCGGGGATCGAGCTGTTCCACGGCTATACCTATTCCGGCCACCCGCTGGCCTCGGCCGCGGCGATCGCCTCGGTGGATCTGCACAAGAGCGAGGACCTGCCGGGCCGGGCGCGGGCGATGGCGCCGTATTTCGAGGACGCGGTGCACAGCCTGAAGGGCCTGCCCAACGTGATCGACCTGCGCAATCTGGGCCTGGTGGCCGGCATCGAGCTGGCTTCGCGGCCGGGCAAGCCGACGGAGCGGGCGATCCGGGTCATGCATCGCTGCTTCGACGCGGGGGTGCTGATCCGCACCACCGGCGATATCGTTGCGCTGTCGCCGCCGCTGATCATCGAAAAGCCGCATGTGGACCGGATCTTCGGCACGCTGGCCGACGCCATCCGGGCCGAGGCGGCGTAGGAAGGAAACGCAAGTGATCAAATCGCTGTCGCTGCTGACCCGCCGGCCGGAGCTGACGCATGAGCAGTTCGTCAGGCACTGGCTGGAAATCCACGCCCCGCTGGCGCACGCGGTGCCGGGCGTGCGGCGCTACGTGCAGTCCCATATCACCGACGAACGGACCCGGCCGGACATCCCCACCACGCAGGTGGAGGTCGACGGCATCGCCGAGCTGTGGTTCGACGATCTGGAATCGATGCAGCGCTCCAACGCCACGCCGGAGGCCAAGGCGCTGCACGCCGACGGGGCGCTGTTCATCGGACAGATCAAGAGCTTCGTGATCGAGGAGAAGCAGATCATTCCGAAGGGGTGAAGCAAGGTTGGGGCTTTGCCCCAAACCCCAGGAGGGGCTCTGCCCCTCCACCCCGCAAGGGGATGGTCATCCCCTTGACCCCTTTCCGTTTGGTTGGCTGGGAAGAGGGCCGAACCGTCGGAGCGGTTGATAGGCTACGTCGCGGCCCTCTTCCCAGCCAACCAGTCCGAGGGATCCAAGGGACGACTGTCCCTTGGCGGGGGTGCAGGGGGCAGAGCCCCCTGCCGGGGCCTGGGGCAGCGCCCCAGCCTTGCTAGGTCCCGATGCCGCCGAGGGCCAGGTATTTGATCTCTAGGTAGTCCTCGATCCCGTATTTCGATCCCTCGCGTCCGAGGCCGGAGGATTTCATGCCGCCGAAGGGGGCGATTTCGGTGGAAATGATCCCTTCGTTGATGCCGATGATGCCGTATTCCAGCGCCTCCGCCACGCGGAAGATCCGGCCCACGTCGCGGGCGTAGAAATACGACGCCAGGCCGAACTCGGTATCGTTGGCCAGGCGCACGGCCTCTTCCTCCGTGCTGAAGCGGAACAGCGGCGCCACCGGGCCGAAGGTTTCCTCGCGGAAGATCTCGGCGTCGTTGGGGACATTGGCCAGCACCGTCGGCTCGAAGAAATTGCCGCCGAGCGCGTGGCGGTGGCCGCCGGTGACGATGCTGGCGCCGCGCTTCAGCGCGTCGGCGATATGCGCCTCCACCTTGGCGACCGCGGCGGCGTTGATCAGCGGGCCCTGGGTGACGCCGGCATCCATGCCGTTGCCGACCTTCAGCTCCTCGACCGCGACCTTCAGTTTGGCGGCGAAGGCGTCATAGACCCCGTCCTGCACCAGGATGCGGTTGGCGCAGACGCAGGTCTGTCCGGCATTGCGGTATTTGCTGGCCATCGCGCCCTGCACGGCGGCGTCGAGGTCGGCGTCGTCGAACACGATGAACGGCGCGTTGCCGCCGAGCTCCATGCTGGTCTTCTTGATGGTCGGCGCGCATTGCGCCAGCAGCTGGGCGCCCACTTCGGTGCTGCCGGTGAACGACAGCTTGCGCACCAGCGGGTTGGAGGTGAGTTCGCCGCCGGTCTCGCCGGACGGGCCGGTGATCACGTTGCAGACGCCGGCGGGCATGCCGGCGCGCTCGGCCAGCACCGCCAGCGCGAGGGCGGAGAACGGCGTCTGGCTGGCCGGGCGCAGCACGCCGGTGCAGCCGGCGGCCCAGCCGGGGCCGGCCTTGCGGGTGATCATCGCGGTCGGGAAGTTCCACGGCGTGATGGCGGCGAAAACGCCGATCGGCTCCTTCTGCACGATGATGCGCCGGCCCTTGGCGTTCTGCGGAATGGTGTCGCCGTAGACGCGCTTGCCCTCCTCGGCGAACCACTCGATGAAGCTGGCGGCGTAGGCGATCTCGCCGCGCGCCTCCGGCCAGGGCTTGCCCTGTTCGGCGGTCATGATGGTGGCGAGGTCGTCCGCGTTCGCCAGCATCAGGTCGAACAGCTTGCGCAGGATGGCGGCGCGGTCCTTGGCCAGCATGGCGCGCCAAGCCGGCTGGGCGCGGTGCGCCGCCTCGATCGCGCGGCGGGTTTCGGCAGCGCCGAGGGCGGGCACCTCGCCGACCAGTTCGCCGGTGGCGGGGTTCTTGACCTGGATGGTGCGGCCGCTGTCGGCCTGCACCCATTTGCCGTCAATGCAATTGGCCTGCTTGAACAGGCTCGGGTCCTTGAGCGGCAGCGGCGCCGTCTGGTTCAGCATTGCGGGTCTCCATCCTGGGATTATGGCATGGATAATAGGAAGGATCGGCCCGCTTGTCAGGCCCCGCCGGAGGGCGGCGGCCGCCGCCCTTGTATCGGGCCGTCAGCTCTGGCGGCCGGCCGGGACGTCGTCCTGCAGCGTGAGCGGGTCCATCGCCAGCGGCTGGTCCTGCGTCGCCAGGGCGCGCGCCATGTGGCTGAGCGCTTCCTGGTGCTTCTCGTTGGAAATGGCGGCGAAGTTGCGGGCCAGCTCCAGGGACATGCGCAGCCGCGGCGAGACATCGGGCAGCGGCGTGGCGCCTTCGAGCCCCTCGAAGAACCAGGCGACCGGCACCCCGAGCGCCTGCGATATGTCGTACAGCCGGCCGGCGGTGATGCGGTTCAGGCCGCGCTCATACTTGTGCGCCTGCTGATAGGTGACACCGATTAGCACCGCGAGCTGCTGCAGCGACAATCCCAGGATCATGCGCCGTTCCAGGATGCGGTTGCCGACATGGTGATCGACGAAGGCCGTGGTCGGCCCGGACTCGTCCATGACGTGTCCTCCAATGCCTGCGGGGACAGCCCGTCGCGGACCAGGATGCTGCTTCAGGCTTGGCATGGATGCTACTCCCTCCCTTATCCGAGCAAGGTAGATAGGGAGTCTAGCATTTCGTGCCATCCGCGCGCCCATCACGTCTCGGAGATAGGCGATCACGGTTGCATCAGTACGCGGCGCAGCTACCGGCTGTAGTCGTTTGAAATAACTATGTCTTAATGGGCTTGCCGGCGGGAGCGGGCGGCTTGCCGGGCTCGGCGGACTGGACGGGTGACTGGACTGGCGACTGGACTGCAGCCTGAGCCCGGGCCTGGGCTTCCGCCAGGGCCTGGCGCAGGCGCTCCACCTCGGCGCGCAGGGCCGCGAGTTCGCGTTCCGGGTCGGTTTCGCCGGGGGCGGCGGAGACGTCCGGCGGGCGGTAGAACGGCGCGAACATGCCCATCGCGCGCTCCATCATCGCCAGGTTCTGGCGGCTGACCTCCTCTATCCCCGGGAACAGGTTGCCGACGGTCTCCTGCACCGTCACGCGCACCTTCTCCTGCTGCTCGGCGAAGGCTTCCATGGCCTTTTCGAGGTAGTTGGGCACCAGCCCCTGCATCGAATTGCCGTAGAAGCCGATCAACTGGCGCAGGAAGCCGGTCGGCAGCATCGCGCGCCCCTTGCCTTCCTCCTCGACGATGATCTGCGTGAGCACGCTGCGGGTGATGTCTTCGCCGGTCTTCGCGTCATAGACCACGAAGTCCCGGCCGGTGCGCACCATCTCCGCGAGGTTGTCCAGCGTGATGTAGCTGGAGCTTTCGGTGTTGTAGAGGCGGCGATTGGCGTATTTCTTGACCACCACCGGCTGCGCCGCGGCGGAGGATGCGGTATCGGAAGGTTCTGGATTCGTCACGGATTTGCCTTTCGGCGCAGTATTATCCTGCGTGTCGGCGGGCGCTTTGCTGACGGATGATGGCATGGGTTCGCTCTTGTTCCAGTGTTTGGCCCTAACATGCGGGTTGTACCGCAACTGCGAAAGAACTTTTTTGTTGAAAGCCCGCGCGCGCATTTCTCTCCACCGTTTCGCGCGGGCCCGCTTCCCGGTTCCGCCGGCGTCCGGCACGTCCTATGCTCCCCTCCTGGGGGAGGAGGCTCGCGGAGCGGGTTATGAGCAATGAGCGACAAGACCAAGGCGGGCGAACCGGAGGCTCCGGACAGCGAGGATTCAGCCCGGGATTCCGGCCGGGATTTCACCCAGGATTTCGCCGGGGATTTCGCCCGCGACTGGATGACGGTCTGGCAGAGCGAGCTCGCCGCGGGATCGACGGACCGGGAGGCGCTGGAGAGCTGGCAGGCGCTGCTGGGCCTGTGGGCCACGGCGGCCGCCTCGCTGATGCGCCGGGCGGCCGATGAGCAGCGATCCAAATCCGAAGGCGCCGCGGCCGGGGCCGCTGATGCGCCGCGGGCCGCGGCCGCTGCTGCTGCACCTGACCCTCGCGATGCTGAAATCGCGCGGCTTGCCGAGCGGATCGAGCAGCTCGAACGCCGGCTGGCCCGCATCGGGCCTGCTGGCGATGGGCATGCCCCTGCTGCAGATGCAGATGGCCGCGCTGGCCGGCGGCGGGCTGCCAAGCCCGGGGGTGACCAAACCTGGGGGCGCCAAGCCCCGCAAGCGCGGCAAACCCGGCGGCGATGTGGCGGGAAAGCTTCCGGAATGACGCCGGCCTGATCGCCGGCATCGCCGCCTACCGCCGCCATCCCTGGACCCGGGACATGCCCGAACCGCCGGTGATCTGGACCGAGGGGGAGACCCGGCTGCTGGATTACGGCACCGATCCCGGCGGGACCGTCGTGCTGTTCGTGCCCAGCCTGGTGAACCGGGCCTATGTGCTCGACCTCGCCCCGGGCCATTCGATGCTGCGGTTCCTGGCCGGCGCCGGGATCCGGCCGCTGCTGCTCGACTGGGGCTGGCCCGGGGAGGCGGAGCGGCGCTTCACCCTGACCGACTACGTCGCCGGCCGGCTGGAACGCGCCCTGCTGGAGGCGAACCGGATGGCGGGAGCGCCGCCGGTGCTGGCCGGCTACTGCATGGGCGGCACGCTGGCGGTGGCCGCGGCCGCCCGGCGGCCGGACCTCGTGCGCGCCCTGGCGCTGCTGGCCACGCCGTGGGATTTCCACGCCGACGGCGGCAAGGCCGAGGAATCCGTGGCCCGGCTGCTGCCGATGCTGGAGCCCCTGATGGGCTTCAACGCCACGCTGCCGATCGACGCGCTGCAGACGCTGTTCGCCATGCTCGATCCGTTCGCCGTCGGCGACAAGTACCGCGCTTTCGCCCGGCTGGACCCGGACAGCGCCCGGGCCAGGCTGTTCGTGGCGCTGGAGGACTGGCTGAACGACGGGGTGCCGCTTTCCGCCCCGGTGGCGCGGGAATGCCTGTCGGGCTGGTACGGCGAGAATACGCCGGGGCGCGGGGAATGGCGCATCGCGGGCATGGCGGTCGACCCGGCCCGGCTGCGCCTGCCGGCCTTCGTCGCGGCGCCCGGGCGCGACCGGATCGTGCCGCCGGAATCCGCCCGGCCGCTGGCGCAGCTGATCCCGGGCGCGGTGCTGCACACGCCTTCCGCCGGACATATCGGCATGGCCGCCGGCATGGGCGCCGAGAAATCCCTCTGGCAGCCGCTGCTGGACTGGCTGCGCGGCCTGGAGGTCAGCTCCGCACGCTGAATGCTTTCATAAGCCGTGTATGAGTTGTAATGAGCAACTGCGTCCGGGGAGTGGCCCCGGCATGGGGAGAAGCCTGACATGGATGACGTCGTAATCGTCTCCGCCGTCCGCACGCCGGTCGGCAGCTTCAACGGGGCGTTCGGAACCGTCGCCGCGCATGAACTCGGGACCGCCGCGATCTCCGCGGCCATCGCCCGCGCCGGGCTTCAGCCGGCGGAGGTGGACGAGGTGATCATGGGCCAGGTGCTGGCCGCCGGCGAGGGCCAGAACCCCGCCCGCAAGGCCGCGCACAACGCCGGCGTTCCCGACGAAAAGACCGCCTTCGGCATCAACCAGGTCTGCGGCTCCGGCCTGCGCGCGGTGGCGCTGGCCGCCCAGCAGATCCGCACCGGCGAAAGCGCCGTGGTGGCCGCCGGCGGCATGGAGAGCATGAGCCAGTCCCAGCACGCCGCCTATCTCCGTTCCGGCACCAAGATGGGCGGGCTCGAGTTCATCGACACCATGCTGAAGGACGGGCTGTGGGACACGTTCCACGGCTATCACATGGGCATCACCGCGGAGAACGTGGCGCGCGCCTACCAGATCACCCGCGACGAGCAGGATGCCTTCGCCCTCGCCTCCCAGCAGAAGGCCTCGGCGGCCCAGAAGGCCGGCAAATTCGCCGACGAGATCGCGGCCGTGACCGTGAAGGGCCGCAAGGGCGACACGGTGGTGGATCAGGACGAATACATCCGCCACGACAGCTCCGCCGAGGGCATGGCCAAGCTGCGCCCGGCCTTCACCAAGGACGGCACCGTGACCGCCGGCAATGCCAGCGGCATCAATGACGGCGGCGCCGCCCTGGTGCTGATGACCAGCGCCGAAGCCGCCAAGCGCGGCCTGACGCCGCTGGCGCGCATCGCCTCCTTCGCCACCGCCGGCGTCGATCCGGCGGTGATGGGCACCGGACCGATCCCCGCCAGCCGCAAGGCCCTGGCCCGCGCCGGCTGGAAGATCGACGACCTCGACCTGGTGGAAGCCAACGAGGCCTTCGCCGCCCAGGCGCTGGCGGTGAACAAGGAACTCGGCTGGGATACCTCCAAGGTGAACGTCAACGGCGGCGCCATCGCTATCGGCCATCCGATCGGCGCATCCGGCGCCCGGGTGCTGACCACGCTGCTGCATGAAATGAACCGGCGCAACGCCAAGAAGGGCCTGGCGACGCTGTGCATCGGCGGCGGCATGGGCGTGGCGATGACGCTGGAGCGCTGAACCGCCACGCGTTCGTAATCCGGGAATGGGCCGCCGGTCATGCCGGCGGCCCTTTTGCGTGCCGGGCGTGCCGGAGCGGATCAATTTCAACCCGAAGCGATACGAACCCCTCGCCAGCCGCCGCCTTCGTGCTAGAAGGGGCCTGCGGCGAAACGCAGGGGAGGACGGCAAAAATGGCACGGGTCGCACTGGTCACGGGCGGAACGCGAGGCATCGGCGCTGCGATCAGCAAGGAGCTGAAACATTGCGGGCGCGTCGTGGTGGCAAGCTATGCCGGCAACGACAATGCCGCGCAGCAATTCCACGAGGAAACCGGCATCCGGGTGATGAAGTTCGACGCCGGCGACTACGCCGAATGCGAAAAGGCGGTCGATGAGATCACCGAGGAAGTCGGACCGATCGAGATCCTGGTGAACAACGCCGGCATCACCCGCGACACCACCATGACGCGGATGACGCGGGACATGTGGGACGCGGTGATCGATACCAATCTCGGCTCCTGCTTCAATCTCTGCAAGCTGACCTTCGACAAGATGCGCGAGAAGAAATTCGGCCGCGTGGTCAATATCGGCAGCATCAACGGCCAGGCCGGGCAGTACGGCCAGGTGAACTACGCCGCCGCCAAATCCGGCATCCACGGCTTCACCAAGGCGCTGGCACAGGAAGGCGCGCGGTTCGGCATCACCGTCAACGCGATCGCCCCCGGCTATGTGGACACCGACATGGTGCGCGCCGTGCCGGCCGAAGTGCTGGAGAAGATCATCGCCCGCATCCCGCGCGGCCGGCTCGGCACCGCCGAGGACATCGCCCGCGGCGTGGCGTTCCTGACCGCCGACGATGCCGACTTCATCACCGGGTCCACCGTCTCCATCAACGGCGGCCAGCATATGTACTGACGCGCGTATACTGAAGCAGGGGGGGCGGGGCGTGAGATCCATCTCGCCCCGCCTCGCCACCTTCGCCGGCGGTGGCGCGATCCTCATCTGGGCCTCGCTCGCCCTGCTGAGCCGGCTGGCCGGCGCGATGCCGCCGCTGGAAATCACCGCCCTCGGCTTCTCCGTCTCGGCCGTGCTCGGCCTCGGCGTGATCGCGGCCCGCGGCGAACTGGCCGCGCTGCGCCAGCCACCGCTCGCCTGGCTGCACGGCGTCGGCGGGCTGTTCGGCTACCACGCGCTGTATTTCGCCGCCCTCAGCCTCGCGCCCGTCGCCGAAGCCAATCTGCTGAACTACTCCTGGCCGCTGCTGATCGTGCTGTTCTCCGCCCTGCTGCTCGGCATGCGGCTGAACCGACGGCACGCCGCGGGCATGGTGCTCGGCCTCGCCGGCTGCGCCCTGGTGCTGGGCCGCTCCGCCCGCTTCGGGGCGGAAGGCACCGCCCTGCTCGGCTACGCCTTCGCCATCAGCGCCGGCGCGGTCTGGGCGCTGTACTCCGTGCTGTCGCGCCGCTTCCCGAACGTGCCCACCGCGGCCGTCGCCGGCTTCTGCGCCGCCACCGCCGTGCTGGCCGCCATCGCCCACGCCCTGTTCGAAACTACGGTCGTCCCCGACGCCCCTACCCTGCTGGCCGCCGCCCTCATGGGCATCGGCCCCGTGGGCGCGGCGTTCTTCCTGTGGGATATCGGCATGAAACACGGCGACCCGCGCCTGCTCGGCACCCTCGCCTACGCCACGCCGATCGCCTCCACCCTGCTGCTCTGCCTGACCGGCTACGCCCCCCTGACCCCCACCCTGCTCGCCGCCGCCGCCCTGGTCACCGCCGGCGGCGTGGTGGCGGCTCGGGCGTGAGGGCGGGGGAAGCAAGCAAGGCCAAGGGGCTCTGCCCCTTGGATCCCCGCCAAAGGGTGGAACCCTTTGGAAACCCCAGACATTTTTTAAGGAATGGGCGGGCGACGGCGGCGCAACCAACAGCACCTCGCCCGCCCATTCCTTAAAAAATAACCTTGTGTCCAGAGGCTCCGCCTCTGGTGGGGGTTCGAAGGGGGCAAAGCCCCCTCGCCTTGCTTGCCTTACCCCCGCCCCTCCCGCACCAGCGCCATCAGGCGGCCGGCGGTGGCGATGTCGGCGGCGATGGCGGTGCGGCGGGCGGTGGCTTCGGGGTCTTCGCCCCAGAATTCCACCTGGAAGAGTTCATCCAGCGCGCCGAGTTCGTAGGCGGTTTTGGGGTCCAGTTCGCTCTCGGCCATGGCGAGGCCGAGGACGAGGCTGCCGAGCAGCGGGACGGCGACGCCGAGGGCGGCGAGGATCACCGGGTCGTAGCGCGTCAGCGCCTGGCGGAGGGCGCGCAGGCTGCCGGGTTCCTGGCGGACGAAGGCAATGCCGCTGCTGGTCCTCAGCGGCGCATCGAAGGTCAGCGCCGCCCAGTCCAGCCAGGGCTGCCAGTGGCGCGCCTGGCGCAGGACGAGGGCTTCGGGGGTTTCGGCGCGGTAGCAGAGCAGGTCGCTTTCGGCATAGGCGGCGATGGCATCGATGGTGGGGTCCGGGTTGGGCGCGATGCGCGCCTCCGCCGTGCCGGCGATGCGGGTGAGCGGGGTGTCGGCGAAGGTCATTTCGCCGCCTTTGGCGCCGCCGGCCGTCTGCCATTCGGCGGCGATGGCATGGGCGAGATCGGCGGAGAGCACGCGCAGCACGGCGCCGTCCGGCAGGTGCATGGGTTTGCCGTCCAGCAGCACGGCGTAGCCCTCGGCGACTTTTTCCACCGAGGCGGTGTCCCAGAATCGTTTCAATGCGGCCTCATGGTCGGGTTTGGCGGGTCAGCGCAGCAGCTGGCGCAACAGGTCGGCGGGTTTGGGTGCCTTGGCGGCCGGCTGGGCCGAGGGCTCGGCCGGGGCCGCAGGCGCGGGCGCGGCCGCGGGCGGCGGCGTGTCGCCGCGGGCGATGGCGAGTTCGTGCGCGCAGGACTCGCCGCTGGCGCCCGGGACGAGCTGGTTGAGGCCGAGCCTGCCGATGACGATGCCGAACGGGGTGTTCCCGCCGGCGTTGGCGGCGGCCCCGGCCAGCGCGCCGAGCGGGGCCGCGGCGTCGATCTTCACTTTCGGCGCCAGGAAGGTGCCGCCGACATCGAGCGGGGCGCCGATGCCGGTGGCGCCCATGCGGATCGTGGTCTGCAGCCGCAGCGCCAGCGTCTCCTCGCCCAGGTTCAGGCCGCCGCTGCCGGAGACGCTGGCCGGCGCGGTGTCCAGCAGCAGCGCGCGCAGCGTGCCGGCGCCGTTCCGTGCGTCCATCCGCGCCGCGAGGCAGCGCAGCTCGGTGAAGCCGGACCGGGAGTTCTTCAGCGGCTCCAGGGCGTTCAGCACGTCGCCGAGGCTCCTTGCATCCACCTGCGCGTTCTCCATCGACAGGCCGATACTGCCATCGAGCGTGGCGGCGATCTGGTGCGGGCTGCGCCCGGTGCCGTGGACGTCCGCGTCCACGCGCAGATTGCCCTGGGCGTAGCGCGGCAGGGAGAAGGCGGTGAGGAACGGCGCGAGGCCGATCGAGGGCGCGGAAAGCGTCAGCGCGACCGGCGGGGCCGGTTTGGCGGCGTCGACGGTGAGCGACAGCCGCACCGGCCCGCCGGGCACGGTGGCGGTGAAGGGATCGAGGCGCAGCACCGCGCCGGCCAGGACGACATGCCCGGCGAGGTCGCGATAGGTGACGCCGCCCTGCACCAGTTCGCCGATCGCGACGGTCAGGTCCGCGTCGAGGGCGTGCAGAAGGTCGAACGGCAATTCCTGATCGGGGATGAAGCGCTTCGGGGAAGGTGCGGGTGGCGGGGCGGGCGCGGCGGCTGCGGTGGAGGCCGGGGCGGGTGCTGACGCGGGCGCGGGGACGGGCCGGGCGGCGCGCAGCGCGTCGCCGTCGATCCGCGCGGCGTGCAGCGTTCCCTGCAGCAGCGGGGGCGAGCCGCGGGTCACGGCGATGTCCCCGTCGAGCTGGGCCTGCGGCATGGCGAGCTTCAGCTCGTGCAGGGTGAAGCCGCTCAGCAATCCGGGCTTGCCGGCGAGGTCGGTCAGCCGGGCCTGGGCGGCGATGCCCTTCAGCGTCGGCAGGCCGGTCCGCGCGAGGCCGGACAGGGCGGCCAGGTCGGGAATATCGGCGGCCAGCCGCAGATCCGTGCCGGACAGGCGAAGCGGATTGGCGATCGTGCCGGCCAGCGACAGTTTGGCCCCCGCAGAGGCGGCGGTGAGGTCGATGTTCAGTGGCAGGTCGGGAACGCCGAACAGCGCGCTCGACGGGCCGACGCGCCCGGTCAGGGTCAGCGGCGTGGCGTCGAGGCTGGCCGCCAGCGTCAGGTTGATCGGCTGGTCCGCCGTGCCGGTGGTGACGGTCAGGGCGCTGATCGCCAGCGACACGGGGTCGGTCATTTTGGCGTTGCGGTAGGCGATCTGGCCGTCCTGGATATCGATCCGGTCGATATGGATCGCCGGCGGCGGCGATTTCGCCGCGGCCGGCTGCGGCACCGGTTCCGCCGGATGGGAAGCGGCGGGGGCCGGGGTGAAGCGCCAGTTGCCGGTGCCGTCGGCGCCCATCTCCAGCAGGATGTCGGCGCCGCGGACGGCCAGGCTGTCGATCTCGATCCGGCGCTGCAGCAGCGGCAGCAGTGCCAATTGCAGGTTCAGCTGCTTCAGCACCGCCATTTGCGGGCGGGAGAAGCCGGGCGGGTTGGACAGGCTGGCATCCGTCAGCTCGATGCTGGGATGCAGCGCGGGAACCAGGCGGATCGGGCCGTCGATGACCAGCTTGCGCCCGGTCGCTGCCTCCACGGCGGCGATGATGCGCGGCTTGGCGCTGTCGGCATCGAAGGTCGCGACCAGCACCGCCACGGCGGCCACCGGCAGCAGGATCACCGCCGCCAGCACGATCAGCAGGAGGCGCCAGCGGCGCCGTTTCGGGGTCGGGGTTGGCTCCGTCATGGCTCAGGCCTATCGCGTCCGCCGCACCGGCGGGTTCGGCTCCGCCGCGGTGAAGCCGAGGGTGGCAAAGGTCTCCCGCATATGCGGGGGCAGCTCCGCCTCCACGGTCAGCGTGCCGCCGGCGGGATGGGGCAGGTGCAGCGCCCTTGCGTGCAGGTGCAGGCGCTCCGACAGGCCCTCGACGAAGGCGGAGCCGGTGCCGTTGTGGTCGGGCTTGGCGTATTTCTCGTCGCCCAGGATCGGCGCGCCGATCGCCACGCAATGCACGCGAAGCTGGTGCGTGCGCCCGGTCAGCGGCTTCAGCTCCAGCCAGGCGAGCTTGCGCGCGGCGTGGTCCAGCGTCTCGAAATCGGTGATGGCGCGGGCGGCCTCCTTGTCGTCGCGCTCGGCCGGTTCGGTGTGTTCGCCGCGCGGGCCGCCGACGCGCTTCAGCGGCAGGTCGATGCGCCCTTCCACCGGCACCGGGCGGCCGGCGACCACGGCCCAGTAGGTCTTTTCGACGTCGCGCGAGCGGAAGGCGCTGGCCAGCTTGGCGGCGACGCCGGGGGTGCGGGCCAGCACCAGCACGCCGGAGGTGTCGCGGTCCAGCCGGTGCACGAGGCGGGGGCGGTGCTCGGAGCCGAAGCGCAGCGCGTCCAGCATGCCGTCCAGATGCCGGGTGATGCCGGGGCCGCCCTGCACCGGCAGGCCGGGCGGCTTGTTCAGCACGATGATCTCGTCATCGCGGTAGAGCACGGATTTTTCCAGGTCCTTCAGCAGGCCGGGATCGGGCGGCGCAGTCGGGGCCTGCGCCTTCTTCACCGGTGCCGCCGGCAGCGGCGGCACCCGCAGCGCCTGCCCCGGGGCGAGCCGGGTGGCGGCATCGGCGCGCTTGCCGTCGACGCGGATCTGCCCGGTGCGGCAGAGTTTCTGCACCGCCCCCTGGGTGATCCAGGGGAAATGGCGGCGGAACCAGCGGTCCAGGCGGATGTCGGCCTCATCGGCGGTGACAAAGAGCTGGATCGGGCGGGTGTGGGCGGGATCGAGGGAGGTCGTCATTCGCCACGCTCATCGCGCAGTTTCTGCCAATAGGCCAGCCGTTTGCCGATCTCGCGCTCGAATCCCCGGTCCTTGGGCTCATAAAACTCGACCCGGCGCATGCCATCGGGAAAATAGTTCTGGCCGGAAAACGCGTCCTCGGCGCCGTGATCGTAGGCGTAGCCGGCGCCGTAGCCGAGTTCCTTCATCAATTTCGTCGGCGCGTTGAGGATATGCGCGGGGGGCATCAGGCTGCCGGTGGATTTCGCCGCCGCCCGGGCGGCGCCGAGCGCGGTGTAGAGCGCGTTGGATTTCGGCGCGGTGCCGAGATAGACCACGGCCTGGGCGATCGCGAGCTCGCCTTCCGGGCTGCCGAGCCGCTCATAGGTTTCCCACGCCGCCAGGGTCTGCGGCAGGGCGTTGGGGTCGGCCATGCCGATATCCTCGGCGGCGAAACGGACCAGGCGGCGGGCGATGTAGCGCGGGTCCTCGCCGCCGTTCAGCATGCGCGCCAGCCAGTACAGCGCCGCGTTCGGGTCCGATCCGCGCAAGGATTTATGCAGGGCGGAGATCAGGTTGTAATGCTCCTCCCGATCCTTGTCGTACAGCGCGGCGCGGCGGGCGAGCAGCGAGGAGAGCTCGCCGGCGTCCAGCTGCGGCGTGTTCTCCGGCAGCGCGAACACCTGCTCGGCCATGTTCAGCAGATAGCGGCCGTCGCCATCGGCCATGGCGCGCAGCGCATTGCGCGCCTCCGCGCCGAGCGGCAGGGGACGGCCGAATTCCGCCTCGGCCCTGTCCAGCAGCTTTTCCAGCGCGGGATCGTCGAGCCGGCGCAGCACCAGCACCTGGCAGCGCGACAGCAGCGCGCCGTTCAGGGCGAAGGACGGGTTTTCCGTCGTGGCGCCGACCAGCACGATCGTGCCGTCCTCGACGACGGGGAGAAAACCGTCCTGCTGGGCGCGGTTGAAACGGTGGATCTCGTCGACGAACAGCAGGGTCGCCTGGCCGCCGCGGCGGCGCCTGCCGGCCTCCTCGAAGGTGCGCTTGAGGTCGGCGACGCCGGAGAACACCGCCGAGAGCTGGACGAAATGCAGTCCGGCGCGGGCGGCGAGCAGGCGCGCGATCGTGGTCTTGCCGACGCCGGGCGGCCCCCAGAGGATCAGCGAGGCGAGCGAGCCGCGTTGCAGCATGCGCGTCAGCGTGCCGTCCGGGCCGACCAGGTGATCCTGGCCTACCACCTCGTCCAGCGCGCGCGGCCGCAGCCTGTCCGCCAGCGGACGGGCGGCACGGGATTCCGGCGCTTCCGCTACCGGTTCCGATCCGAACAAATCATCGGGAGCGGCGACTGCATTGGGCTGTACGGGCACGGCACTCCACCAGAATGATGCCAAGGCTTGCCAGGGCTGCGAGGCTTGCCAAGGTTGGGAGATGGGCCTCGCGTCAGGAGATTCCCAGGGTCCGCCTGAGGCTAGGAGATTCTCAGGCTCCGCCTGGCTGCCCTGCCGATCCGTCCGAGATGGGTATAGCCGAAACCCTGGGGATATTTCAGACCATAGCCCAGCAGACGGTCGAAGCCGATATGCGCCGCCCAGATCAGGCTCAGCGGCGGCAGCGGCGCGATGCCCAGCATGAACCCGGCCGAGCCCAGCAGCAGCGGGCCGATGGTGGAATGGGCGGCGTTGTACGCTCGCGCGCCGATCCGCGGCCCGGCCAGGTAGCCGAGCATGGACAGGTCGGGCACGAGGAACAGCAGCGCGAACGGGATCCAGCCGAAGCCGGTCAGCGCATAGAAGCCCAGGCACATCACCAGCGCGACGCCGCCCTCGGCCCGCAGGATCCAGCGCACGGATCCTGTGGCAGCAGCGGCCTCGACGCTGGATGCGGATCGGCATTCGACGCCAGGGGCGGGCGACGTGGACATCCCCGGCGTATAGCACCAAGCCGGGGGCGAACGAAGTGGGCCGGCTCACTGTCCCGGAACGAGAAAAGCCGGGTCCAGAACGACAAAAGGCGGGATCGCTCCCGCCTTTGCCCATTCTTCGCGCCTTGCGGCCGTCGCGGTGGCGCGGCTACTCAGCGTCTTCGGCTTCGCGTTCCTGCACCGGGCCGCTGTCGAGGCCCTTGGCATCGGGGTCGCGGTCGACCAGCTCGATCACCGCCATGTCGGCGGCATCGCCGTAGCGCACGCCGGCCTTCAGGACGCGGCAATAGCCGCCGGGGCGACCCTTGTAGCGTTCCGCCAGCACGCCGAACAGCTTGGCGACGATCACGTCGTCGCGCAGCTCGGCATAGGCCTGGCGGCGGGCATGCAGGCCGCCGCGCTTGCCGAGCGTGATCAGCTTCTCCGCCACCGGGCGCAGCTCCTTGGCCTTCGGCAGCGTGGTGGTGATCTGCTCATGCTTGATCAGCGCATGCGCCATGTTGCGGAACATGGCGATGCGATGGGTAGAGGTAACGCCGAGCTTCCGGCCGGCTACACCGTGACGCATATCAAACTCTCCTTCGACGCGGCGGCTAGAACGTCTCGTCCAGCCGCTTTGCCAGTTCCTCGATGTTCTCCGGCGGCCAGCCCGGCACGGGCTGTCCCAAAGTCAGGCCCATGGTGGTCAGGACCTCCTTGATCTCGTTCAGCGACTTGCGGCCGAAATTCGGCGTGCGCAGCATTTCCTGCTCGGATTTCTGCACGAGGTCGCCGATATAGACGATATTGTCGTTCTTCAGGCAATTGGCGCTGCGCACCGACAGCTCCAGCTCGTCCACCTTGCGCAGCAGGTTGCGGTTGAACGGCAGGTCGTCGTGCACTTCCTCGTGGCGAACCTGCTGGGGCTCGTCGAAGTTGATGAACAGGCCGAGCTGGTCCTGCAGGATGCGGGCGGCGAGCGCCACCGCGTCCTCGGGGGTCACGGCGCCGTTGGTCTCGACCTGCAGCAGAAGCTTGTCGTAGTCGGTCACCTGGCCGACGCGGGTGGGCTCCACGCGATAGGACACGCGGCGCACCGGGGAGTAGATGCTGTCCACCGGGATCAGGCCGATCGGCGCGTCTTCCGGGCGGTTGACGCTGGCCGGCTGGTAGCCCTTGCCGAGATTGACCGTGAACTCCATGCCGAGCTTCACGCCGTCATCGAGCGTGCACAGCACCAGGTCGGGGTTCATGATCTCGACCTCGTGCGTGCCCTGGATCTGGCCGGCGCGCACTTCGCCCGGGCCGGTGGCCGACAGGGACAGCCGCTTCGGGCCTTCGCCGTGCATGCGCAGCGCGAGCTGCTTGATGTTCAGCACGATGTCGGTGACGTCCTCGCGCACGCCGGGGATGCTGCTGAATTCATGCAGCACGCCGTCGATCTGCACCGCCGTCACCGCCGCGCCCTGCAGGGAGGACAGCAGGATGCGCCGGATGGCGTTGCCCAGCGTCATGCCGAAGCCACGCTCGAGCGGCTCGGCGACGATCGTGGCCACGCGCGTCGGATCGGAGCCTGGCTCGACCTGGAGTTTTTCCGGCTTGATCAGCGACTGCCAGTTCCGCTGGATAACCGCACTCTGTCTCATTCAGAATTCCTCTTTTCCCAATCACAACAGCGAGCAAGCCCGGCAATGCCGAGCCTGGTCCGAACGCCCCCGAAGCCCGAGGGGATCAGACCCGGCGGCGCTTGCGCGGACGGCAGCCGTTGTGGGGAATGGGTGTCATGTCCCGAATGGCGGAGATCGAGAAACCAACCGCCTGAAGGGCGCGCAGCGCGCTCTCGCGGCCGGAACCGGGGCCGCTGACTTCGATCTCGAGCATCTCCATCCCGTGCTCGCGCGCCTTCTTGCCGGCGTCTTCGGCGGCGACCTGCGCGGCGTACGGGGTGGATTTCCGGCTGCCCTTGAAACCCTGGCTGCCGGCCGAGGACCAGGCGATGGCGTTGCCCTGGGCGTCGGTGATGGTGATCACGGTATTGTTGAACGTCGCGGCAACGTGGGCGACACCGGACGTGATGTTCTTGCGCTCCTTTCTACGGGGGCGCGAGGAGGCGGCGGGTTTCGCCATGCTCTTTAATCCTGTTCCATTCAGTGCCGTCCCGCAGACGCGGCCGGCGTGCAACCGTCGAAATCGTCATCGCCCGATGCGGCGCCCCGGATCTGTCCACCGTTGCCAGTGGCGGGCGCGCCAATCGCGGCGGATGGCTACTTCGTGACTTTCTTCTTGCCGGCGATCGCCACCGCCTTGCCCTTGCGGGTGCGGGCGTTGGTGTGGGTGCGCTGGCCGCGGACCGGCAGGCCGCGGCGATGGCGCAGGCCGCGATAGCAGCCCAGATCCATCAGCCGCTTGATGTTCATCGCATTTTCACGCCGCAGGTCGCCCTCGACGCGGTATTCACGGTCGATCAACTCGCGGATGCGCAGCACCTCGTCGTCGGAGAGCTGGTTGACCCGGCGATCGTCCGGAATCGTCAGGCGCGAGCAGATCTCCTGCGCCTTTGCCGGGCCGATACCATAGATATAGCGAAGGCTGATCAGCACCCGCTTGTTGGTCGGGATGTTTACGCCGGCAATACGCGCCACGCTCGGTACTCCTGTCGTCCCGCCCTGTTCCCCAAAACGGGGCGGGCGGGCTCTCACTGCCCCGAAGGACCCGAAAACGGCCTCTCGGGCGCATCCGCACCGCGACAGACCCCAAATGTCAGCAAACAGCGCTGCCCATAGGGTGGGCAGGCCGGAGGTCGCGCACTATAGTCAGGGTGGACGGCGAGTCAATGACATTGGATCAAATTCTCGTGAGCCCATGCGTGGGACGCCGGCCTGATCCACCAGGATTGCCGGCCCTCAGCCGCCCCTGGCTGCGCAGTCGGAAACGCTGGCCCGTCCGCGTCTTTTGCCCCCGCGTTTTGCCATGGTTTCGGGCCAACCGCCAGGGTTCCGACGAATTGCCACTGGCAACATTCCGCAAAACTTGCTATGCGTCTCGCTGAATTTTGAATGCACGCATTTCCGCTCGATGGAGAGAAACGATGTTGACCCGCGTTGCCTCGCAAATGGCTGGAATCGCGGCGCTCGCAACGGCCGCCTTCGTGCTGCCCGCCCTCGTGTCTCCCGCTTCCGCCACCATCTACAACACGGCGACGCAGACACTGACCTATGGTCCCGCGGCGCCCGGCAGCACCTGGCAGCACACCTTCTCGTTCTCGCCCTATGTGAACCAGGGGCCCGACACCACGTTCAACTCGGTGCATGTCAGCATCACCGGCTCGATGACCACGGCCAACGGCAAGGTGGTCTGCATCTACGGCGCCGGCGGCTTCGGTAGCGGGAGCGCCACCTGCAGCGGATCCTACAACCAGCAGGCGGTGTTCAGCCTGACATCCTCGCCGCTGCCGACCAATTCCTTCGCCAACCTGACGGTCTCGCAGACCGGGCCGGTCAGCCTGGTCGAGTTCGAATTTCTACTCCCAGCCGCCGGTGATCAGCATGGCGCCGATCGCCGGGGCGACCACGACGGGAACCTACAACTACTACAACTCCGTCGTCGCCACCGGCGGCACCCTGAACGGCGCCCTGTTCACCGGCCCGAGCAACGTCAACTTCACCTTCGACGTGGGGGCGATCTCCGGCCTGCTGCAGCCGTTCGGCGGCACCGCGGCGTTCGATTTTGCCTCCGTGCTGACCTCCCTCACGGTGTCGCTCTACTACGATTACATCGATACGCCGGAGCCGGCGGCGATCACACTGTTCGGGATCGGCGCGCTGGGCCTGCTGGCGGTCCGCCGCCGCGGCCGCGCCACCACCGCCTAGCCGCGCGCAGACGGCTTCAACGACAAACGGCGGCCCGGGAACGGGCCGCCGTTTTCATTTGTGGTCCTGATACCCGGCCCCATACCCGGGCCCGGGTATGGGGCCGGGCCTGGGGCCTGAAGGTCAGGTCGGGCTGTGCTCCAGCACCGCGTCTATCTCGCGCGACACCTGGTCGATGTCGGCCATGCCGTCCACGGTCCGCAGGCTGCCATGGGCCTGGTAATAGGGCAGCAAAGGCGCGGTCTGGCGGTGATACGCATCCAGCCGGGCGACGACCGTCTCGCGGTTGTCATCGGCGCGGCGGGTGAACTCGGTGGAACCGCAGGTGTCGCACACCCCGGCCACGGCCGGCTGCTTGAAGCTGTCGTGATAGCCGGTGCCGCATTTGGCGCAGGTGTAGCGCCCGGAGATGCGCTCCACCAGCGCGGCGTCGTCCACCTTCAGCTCGATCACCGCATCCAGCGCCAGGTTGCGCTCGGCCAGCAGGCGATCCAGCGCCTCGGCCTGCGGCACCGTGCGCGGGAAACCGTCCAGGATGAAGCCGCGCGCGCAGTCCGGCTGCTCGATCCGGCTGCCGAGCATGCGGATGATGATGCTGTCGGAAACCAGCTGCCCGGCCTCCATGACCGCCTTGGCCTCGCGCCCGACCGGGCTGCCCGCGGCCACCTCGGCCCGCAGCATGTCCCCGGTGGAGATCTGCGCGATGCCGTAGCGGTCCTGCAGGCGCTTGGCCTGGGTGCCCTTGCCGGCACCGGGGGGGCCGAGCAGGATTAAAATTTTCATTGGCGTTCCTCCGTCCGCGATCCGGTTCAGCGTCGTCCCTTGACCTTCGCCTTGCGGATCAGGCCTTCGTACTGATGCGCCAAGAGATGCGACTGGATCTGCGTGACGGTGTCCATTGTCACGGACACGATGATGAGCAGGCTGGTGCCGCCGAAATAGAACGGCAGGCCGTAGTAATTGATCAGGATCTCCGGCAGCAGGCACACCACCACCAGGTACAGCGCGCCGATCGTCGTCAGCCGGGTCAGCACGTAGTCGAAGTAGTCGGCGGTGTTGCTGCCGGGACGGATGCCGGGAATGAAGCCGCCGTATTTCTTCAGGTTGTCCGCGGTCTCCTGCGGATTGAACACCACGGCGGTGTAGAAATAGGAGAAGAAGATGATCATCGCAGCATAGAGCGCGATGTAGGCGGGCTGGCCGTGCGCGAGCTGCTGGGCGATGAACTGCACCCAGCCCGGGCCGTTCTGGGCGAAGCCGGCGACGGTGGCGGGGATCAGCAGCAGGGAGCTCGCGAAGATCGGTGGGATCACGCCCGAGGTGTTGATCTTCAGCGGCATATGCGTGGAGTCGCCGCCGAACATGCGCTGACCGACCTGGCGCTTGGGGTACTGCACCACCACCCGGCGCTGCGCCCGCTCCATGAACACGATGAAGCCGATCACCGCGACCGCCAGCACCATGAAGAACAGGATGAAGAACGGCGACAGCGCCCCGGTGCGGCCGAGCTCGAGCAGCGAGGCCAGCGCGGTGGGCAGGCCGGCGACGATGCCGGAGAAGATGATCAGCGAGATGCCGTTGCCGACGCCGCGCGCGGTGATCTGCTCACCGAGCCACATCAGGAACATGGTGCCGCCGACCAGCGTGATGACGCAGGAGAAGCGGAAGAACCAGCCGGGATCGATCACCGCGGCGCCGAAGCTGCCATGCATGCTCTCCAGCCCCACCGCGATGCCGTAGGACTGGAACAGCGCGATCAGCACCGTGAGATAGCGGGTGTACTGGTTCAGCCGCTTGCGGCCGGAATCGCCTTCCTTCTTCAAGGCTTCCAGCGAAGGCACCGCCGCGGACATCAGCTGGATGATGATGCTGGCGCTGATATAGGGCATGATGTTCAGCGCGAACACGGTCATGCGCCGCAGCGCGCCGCCGGTAAACATGTCGAACATGCCGAGGATGCCGCCGCCATGCTGCGTCAGCATCTCGCCCATCACCGAGGCGTCGACGCCGGGGACGGGCACATAGGTGCCGATGCGATAGACGATCAGCGCCCCCAGGGTGAACCAGATCCGGTTCTTGAGCTCGGTGGCCTTCGAGAAGGTCCCGAGACTCATGCTGGAGGCGAGTTGCTCGGCCGCTGACGCCATTGGCTGATCCCAATCAAGAAGAACGGCGCCACCGGCCGACCCGGCAGAGAGCCCGCTGGGAGGATGGGGCGCCGTTCATAGTATTTAGCGGTCTACGTCGCCGAAGCCAAGCATTGCCCGGTCCGCCCGGGCATCGGCTGCCCGGTTGTCGCCGGGCCGGCCGAACGCTCAGGCCTCGGCGGCGGCGGCCTTGGCGGGAACCGTGGTGGTCACGCTGCCGCCGGCCTTCTGCACCGCCTCGATCGCCGCGGCGGAGGCGCCGGAGACGGTGATCGTGACCGCGCGCGAGATCTCGCCGCGGGCCAGCAGACGGATGCCGTCGACCTTGCCGGCGCGCGCCAGGCCGGCCGCGCGCAGCGCGTCCTCGGTGATCGGCTGCGAGCCATCGAGACGGCCCGAAGCGATCGCGGCGTCGAGCGTGCCGAGATTGACCGGCGCGTAGACCTTGCGGAACAGGTTCACGAAGCCGCGCTTCGGCAGCCGGCGATAGATCGGCAGCTGGCCACCCTCGAAGCCGTTGAGGGCCACGCCCTCGCGGGCCTTCTGGCCCTTGACGCCCTTGCCGGAGGTCTTGCCCTTGCCCGAGCCGATACCCCGGCCAAGCCGCTTGGACTTCAGGCGGGAGCCGTCATTGTCGCGGAGTTCGTTCAGCTTCATCGTATTTTCCCTCTATCCGAACCGGGCGAACCGGTCAGGACAGCTCCTCCACCTGGATCAGGTGGGCAACCTTGCGGATCATGCCGCGCACGGACGGGGTGTCTTCCAGTTCCCGCGTGGCACGCATCTTGTTCAGGCCGAGGCCGATCAGCGTCTCGATCTGGCCGGGCTTGCGGCCCAGGCCGGAGGCGATCTGCGTCACGCGCACCTTCTTCTGATCAGGCATCGACAGCCTCCTGCACTTCCGCGCCCGGCGCGTCGCGCTTGCCGAGCAGATCGGAAACCTTCTTGCCGCGGCGGGCAGCGACCGAACGCGGCGAGGCGCAGCGCTGCAGGGCGGCGAAGGTCGCCTTCACCATGTTATGCGGGTTCCGGCTGCCGAGGCTTTTCGCCACGACGTCGCCGATGCCCAGCGTCTCGAACACCGCGCGCAGCGGGCCGCCGGCGATGATCCCGGTGCCGGCGGAAGCCGAGCGCAGCACCACATGGCCGGCGCCGAACACGCCCTCCACGTCATGGTGCAGGGTGCGGCCTTCCTTCATCGGAATGCGGATCATGCCGCGCTTGGCACGCTCGGTGGCCTTGCGGATGGCTTCCGGCACTTCGCGCGCCTTGCCGGCGCCGTAGCCGACGCGGCCCTTCTGGTCGCCGACGACGACGAGGGCGGCGAAGGCGAAACGCCGTCCGCCCTTCACCACCTTGGCGACGCGGTTGATCGTGACCAGCTTGTCGATGATGTCGTCGCCGCCGTCGCGGTCGCGATCGCGCTCACGGCTGCGGCCGCCGCCGCCTTCTCTCGCTTCACGCGCCATGGTTCGTGGTCCCAGTCGTGTGTGAGGTCGTGGGTGAGGTCATCACAATTATGCTCATCAGAACGCCAGCCCGCCTTCGCGGGCGGCCTCGGCCAGCGCCTTGACACGGCCATGGTACAGGTAGGAACCGCGATCGAAGACGACCTGGCTGACGCCGGCCGCCAGAGCGCGCTCCGCCACCAGCTTGCCGACGGCGGCCGCGGCATCCTTGTCCGCGCCGGTCTTCAGCGCTTCGCGTAAGGTCTTGTCCAGGCTGGAGGCCGCGGCCAGCGTATGGCCGGCGGCATCGTCGATCACCTGGGCATAGATGTTCTTGCCGGAGCGGAAGACCGACAGACGCGGCCGGCCACCCGATTTGGACTTCAACTGATACCGGAGGCGCTGCCGCCGGCGATCCTGCAGAGATTTGTTGTCAGCGGCCATGATCGGTCCCCGATGCGCTAGCGGATTCGTGGGTGCACATCACTTCTTCTTGCCCTCCTTACGGAGGATCGTCTCGTTGTCGTATTTCACGCCCTTGCCCTTGTAGGGTTCGGGCGGACGCCAGGCGCGGATTTCCGCCGCCACCTGGCCGACGAGGCGCTTGTCGACGCCTTCCACCTTGATCGCCGTCGGACGCTCGCAGGTGATCTTGATGCCCTTCGGCACCGGATAGACCACGTCATGCGAGAAGCCGAGATTGATCACCAGGTTGGAACCCTGGACGGAAGCGCGATAGCCGGTGCCGGTGATCTCCATCGACTTGGCGAAGCCGACCGAGACGCCCTTGACCATGCTCGCGACCAGCGCGCGCGTGGTGCCCCACATCATGCGGGCCTTGGTCTCGTTGCTGCGCGGCGCGACCTTGACCTGGTTGCCCTCGACTTCGGCATCGACATAGTCGGTCAGGTCGAGCCCGAGCTCGCCGAGCTTGCCCTTCGCGGTCAACCGCCTGCCGGCGATCGCCACCTGGACGCCCGCCGGTATCTCGACGGGATATTTGCCTACGCGTGACATCGGCGTTCTCCGGTCAGAATACGCGGCAAAGGACTTCGCCGCCGACATTGGCGGCGCGGGCCTCTGCATCGCTCAACACGCCGCGCGGCGTGGAAAGGATGGAAATACCGAGGCCGGCATAGACCCGCGGCAGTTCCTTGATCTGCGAATAGACGCGACGGCCCGGCTTGGAGATGCGCGTGATCTCCTTGATGACCGGCTCGCCTTCGTTGTACTTCAGCTCGATGCGGAGCTGGGACACGCCGGGGCGCAGTTCTTCCGCCGCAAAGCCGCGGATGAAACCTTCGCGCTTCAGCACATCCAGCACGTTCGCACGCAGCTTGGACGCCGGGGCCACGCAAGCCGTATGACGCGCGCGCTGCGCGTTACGGATGCGGGTCAGCATATCGCCCAGGGGATCGGATAGTGACATGGACCGTTCCCTCTCTTACCAGCTTGCCTTGACCATGCCGGGGATCTGCCCGGCGCTGGCGAGGTCACGAAGTGCAATGCGGCACAGTTTGAATTTGCGGTAGTTCGCCCGCGCGCGGCCGGTCATCTCGCAGCGCAGCCGCACGCGCACCTTGGCGCCGTTGCGCGGCAGTTCCGCCAGCTTGAGCGACGCGTTGAACCGATCCTCGACCGGCAGCGTCCGGTCCATCACGATCGATTTCAGAGAGGCTCGCTTGCCCTTGTCCCGCTTCGCCATGCGCTCGCGCTTGGCGTTCCGGTTGACCTGCGACGTCTTGGCCATCCTGTCTTTACCTCCGGAACCAGCCCGGGATCCCAAATGCGGGTCCCGGCGGTTTTCCCAATCCTGTGGCGTTAAGCGTTAGTTAGCGAACGGCAGGTCGAAGGCCTTCAGCAGGGCCTTGGCCTCTGCATCGGTCTTCGCCGTGGTCACGAACACGATATCCATCCCGCGCACGGAATCGACTTTGTCGTAGACGATTTCCGGGAAGATGATCTGTTCCTTCAGGCCCATGGCAAAATTGCCCTTGCCGTCGAAACCCTTGCCGGTGATGCCGCGGAAGTCGCGCACGCGCGGCAGGGCGATCGTCACCAGGCGGTCCAGGAACTCGTACATCCGGCTCTTGCGCAGCGTCACCTTGGTGCCGATCGGCAGACCCTTGCGGATCTTGAAGCCGGCGATGGCCTTCTTCGCCACCGTCTTCACCGGCTTCTGCCCGGCGATCAGCATCAGCTCGGACACCGCGGCGTCCAGCTTCTTCTGGTCGGCGGCGGCCTCGCCCACACCCATGTTGATGACGATCTTTTCCAGCTTCGGCAGCTGCATCGGGTTGGTGTAGCCGAACTCCGTCTGCAGCTTGGCGCGGACCTCGCTGAGGTAGCGCTGCTGCATCCGGGGCGGCACCCGCGTTTCAGTGGTATCGGTCATGGTGTGGCCCTCAGCTCTCAATCACTTGCCCGGTCGCCTTGGCGACGCGAACCTTGCGACCGTCCTCCAGCACCCGGAAACCGACCTTGGTCGGCTTGTCGGAGATCGGATCCACCAGCTGCAAATTCGACAGATGGATCGTCGCTTCCTTCTCGACGATCCCGCCGGGCTGGCCCATGCCCGTCGGCTTGGTATGGCGCTTGGCGATGCGCACGCCCTGCACGACGGCACGATCCTCCTTCGGGAAGATCTGCAGCACCGCGCCGCGACGGCCCTTGTCGGCACCGGTGACGACGACGACGGTGTCACCCTTGCGAATGCGCGCGGCCATTACAACACCTCCGGAGCGAGCGAGATGATCTTCATGAACTTCTTGCCGCGCAGCTCGCGCACGACCGGGCCGAAGATGCGGGTGCCGATCGGCTCCTGCTGCTTGTTGATCAGCACGGCGGCGTTGCGGTCGAAGCGGATGGCGGAACCATCGGCGCGGCGCACCGGGAAGCTGGTGCGCACGATCACCGCCTGGTGGACGTCGCCCTTCTTCACCTTGCCGCGGGGAATGGCTTCCTTCACCGACACCACGATCACGTCGCCGACGGAGGCAACGCGGCGCTTGGAGCCGCCCAGCACCTTGATGCACTGCACGCGGCGCGCGCCGGAGTTGTCGGCGACCTCGAGGTTGGATTCGACAATGATCATCGTCTAGCTCCTCAGGCCGTCGGCGCGGATGCGTCGGCCGAAACAGCCGCATCATGCGCGACTTGCGATGCGCGCGGGGTCGGGCCGGGACCGAACGGCTTGCCGTTGCGCTCGACCACGATCCAGGTCTTGCGCTTGCTGATCGGCCGGCATTCCTCGATGCGCACCAGGTCGCCTTCCTGGCACAGATTCTCTTCGTCATGCGCCGCGTAGTTCTTCGAGCGGCGGATGAACTTCTTGTACAGCGGGTGCATGATGCGACGATCGACGAGAACCGTAACGGTCTTGTCCATCTTATCGCTGGTCACCCGCCCTGTCAGGACGCGCTTCGGCATCGCCCTACTCCTCTCAGGACTTGGGGGCGGAGGAAGATTTCTCCGCCAGGATTGTTTTGACGCGCGCGATCTCGCGCCGAACCTGCTTCACCCGGCCCTGGCCCTCGTTCTGGCCGGTCGCCCGCTGGAAACGCAGGTTGAACTGCTCCTTGCGCAGGTCGAGCAGGGCGGCGCCCAGCTCGTCCGCGGTCTTCGCCCGCACGTCGGACGATTTGCTGAAAGCGGTTTTGGCCATGTCAGGCATCCCCGATACGCTGGATGAACTTGGTCTTGATCGGCAGCTTGGCGGCGCCCAGCGTCAGCGCCTCCTTGGCCAGATCCGGCGCAACCCCATCGATCTCGAACATGATGCGGCCCGGCTTCACCCGGCAGACCCAGAATTCCGGGCTGCCTTTGCCGGAGCCCATGCGGACCTCGGCCGGCTTGGTGGAGACCGGCACGTCCGGGAAGATCCGGATCCACACGCGCCCGGCGCGCTTCATGGCGCGCGTGATGGCGCGGCGGGCGGACTCGATCTGGCGCGCGGTGATGCGCTCCGGCTCCATCGCCTTCAGGCCGAAGGCGCCGAAGTTCAGCGACGTGCCGCCCTTGGCCAGGCCGTGGATGCGGCCCTTGTGGGCCTTGCGGTATTTGGTGCGCTTGGGTGAAAGCATCTTACTGTTCCTAAGTCCCGTCGCTTACCGCTGCGGTGCCTGTTCGGCGGCGCGGCGATCCTGCGCCAGCGGGTCGTTGGCCAGGATCTCGCCCTTGAAGATCCACACCTTCACGCCGCAGGTGCCGTAGGTCGTCTTGGCGGTCGCCACGCCGTAGTCGATGTCGGCGCGCAGCGTGTGCAGCGGCACGCGGCCTTCGCGATACCACTCGACCCGGGCGATCTCGGCGCCGCCAAGGCGGCCGCCGCAATTGATCCGGATGCCCTGGGCGCCGAGGCGCATGGCGGACTGCACGGCGCGCTTCATCGCGCGGCGGAACGCCACGCGGCGCTCCAGCTGCTGGGCGATGTTCTCGGCCACCAGCGTCGCGTCGATCTCCGGCTTGCGGATTTCGACGATGTTCAGCGACACCTCGGACTTGGCCATCCGGCTCAGGTCCTTGCGCAGAACCTCGATGTCCTGGCCCTTCTTGCCGATGACCACGCCGGGACGCGCGGCATAGATCGTCACGCGCGGCTTCTTCGCCGGACGCTCGATCACCACGCGCGACACGCCCGCGCCATGCAGCTTGGCGCGCAGATGCCCGCGCAGCTTCAGATCGTCATGCAGCAGCTTGGCATAGTCGGACCCCGCGTACCAGCGGCTGTCCCAGGTGCGGTTGATGCCGAGCCGCAGCCCGATCGGATTGACCTTGTGACCCATCGGTTATGCCGCCTCTTGTTCAGCAATCGGGTGTTCAGCGATCTGGGCGCGCTCGGCCACCACGATCTTCAGATGGCTGAACCATTTCTCGATCCGGGCCGACCGGCCGCGGCCGCGCGCATGGAAGCGGCGCATCACCACGGACTTGCCGACCTCGGCGCGGGTGACGACCAGGCGGTCGACATCCAGCTGGTGGTTGTTCTCGGCATTGGCGATCGCGCTCTCCAGCGCCTTCTTCACCTGCTGCGCGATGCGCCGCTTGGAGAAGGTGAGCGTGGCGACGGCGGTGCCGACCGGCTGGTTGCGGATGAGACCGGCGACCAGGTTCAGCTTGCGCGGGCTGATCCGGACGTTGCGCAGGATCGCCTGCGCTTCGGTCTCGGCCAGGGCGCGGGGAGTTTTCGGCTTGCTCATGTTAGCCCCGCTTCGCCTTCTTGTCCGACGAATGGCCGGTGAACGTGCGGGTCGGCGAGAACTCGCCGAACTTGTGCCCGACCATGTTCTCGGTCACCTGCACCGGCAGGAATTTGTGGCCGTTGTAGACGCCGAACGTCAGGCCGACGAACTGCGGCAGGATCGTCGAGCGGCGCGACCAGATCTTGATGATTTCATTGCGGCCCGAGGCGCGCGAGGTTTCTGCCTTCGCAAGCAGGTAGCCATCGACGAACGGGCCCTTCCAGACGGAACGGGTCATCTTACTTGCCCTTGTTGCGGCGACGGATGATCAGGCTATCCGTCCGCTTGTTGACGCGGGTCTTGTAGCCCTTGGTCGGCTTGCCCCACGGGGTGACCGGATGGCGGCCGCCCGAGGTGCGGCCTTCGCCGCCGCCATGCGGATGGTCGACCGGGTTCATCACGACGCCGCGGTTATGCGGACGACGGCCGAGCCAGCGCGAACGGCCTGCCTTGCCGATATGCTGGTTCATGTTGTCGGGGTTCGACACCGCGCCGATCGAGGCCATGCACTCGGCGCGGACCATGCGCAGCTCGCCGGACATCAGCTTGATCTGCGCGTAGCCGCTGTCCTTGCCGACCAGCTGGGCGTAGTTGCCGGCCGCGCGGGCGATCTTGCCGCCGGCGCCGTTCTTCATCTCGATGTTGTGGATGATCGTGCCGACCGGGATCGCCGCCAGCGGCATCGCGTTGCCCGGCTTGATGTCCACCTTCGCGCCGGCCACCACGCTGTCGCCCACCCGCAGGCGCTGCGGCGCCAGGATGTAGGACAGCTCGCCGTCCTGATACTTGATCAGGGCGATGAAGGCGGTGCGGTTCGGGTCGTATTCCAGCCGCTCCACGGTCGCCGGCACGTCGAACTTGCGACGCTTGAAGTCGACGAAGCGGTACGACTGCTTGTGCCCGCCGCCCCGGAAGTACGAGCGTGGTGCGGCCGTGATTGTTGCGTCCGCCCGAGTGGCTCTTGCCCTCGGTCAGCGCCTTCACGGGCTTGCCCTTCCACAGCTCGGACCGGTCGATCAGGACCGTGCCGCGCAGGCTCGCCGTGACGGGATTGAAATGCTTAAGTGCCATGGGTCTACGTTCCGCCTATGCCCAACTAATCACGACAGACCGGTGGACAGGTCGATCGTCTCACCTTCGGCCAGGCTGACGAACGCCTTCTTCACATCGGAGCGCACGCCAGGACGGCCCTTGAACCGCTTGGTCTTGCCCTTCTGCACCAGGGTATTCACGCCGGTAACCTTCACGCCGAACAGACCCTCGACCGCGGCCTTGATCTCCGGCTTGGTCGCATCGATCGCCACGCGGAACACGATCTGGCCCTTCTCCGACAGGAGGGTCGCCTTCTCGGTGATCAGCGGCGCGCGGATGATGGTGTACATCGCCTCGCGCGACAGCTGCTTCTTGCGCTTCTGGGTGGATGTCTCGCTCATGCCCCGATCTCCCCTGCCTGCGCGCCCTTGGCGAGGCGCGCCTTGAGGCCTTCGACGCCGGCGGTGGTGATCGCCAGGAAGTCGTGGTTCAGGATGTCATAAACGTTGGCGCCGACGGTCGGCAGCACATCGACATAGGGGATGTTGCTGCTGGCGCGGGAGAAGCCCTCGTCCACCACGGCATCAACGATCAGCACCGACTTCCAGCCGAGCACGTTCAGCTTGGCCACCAGGTCGCGGGTCTTGGTCGCGCCGCCGGCGGCGTCCAGCACCACCAGCTTGCCCTCGGCCTGCTTCTGCGACAGCGCGGAGATCAGGCCGAGACGGCGCACCTTCTTCGGCAGATCGTAGCCATGGTCGCGCACGACCGGGCCGTGCACGACGCCGCCGGTGCGGAACTGCGGCGCGCGCAGGCTGCCCTGGCGGGCGTTGCCGGTGCCCTTCTGCTTGTACGGCTTCTTCGTGGTGCCGGACACCTCGCCCATGCCCTTCACCCGATGGGTGCCGGCACGGCGCTTGGCGAGCTGCCAGTGAACCACGCGGGCCATGATGTCGGGGCGCGGCGCGGCGGCGAAGATATCGTCCGGCAGCTCTACCGAGCCGGCCCGGCCGTTATCGAGGGTGGTGACGTCGATCTGCATCGGTTTGTCTCTCAGTCCTGCGGAGCTGCGTCGGGCGCAGGCGCGGCCGGGGCGGGAGCCTCGGCGGTCGTGGCGAGTGCCGCCGGATACGGCGCATCCTTGTGACGCGCCTTCTTCACGGCGTCGGTCACCATCACATAGGCGCCCTTGGATCCGGGCACGGCGCCCTTGATCATGATCAGGCCCTTCTCGGCGTCGATGGCGGCGACCTCCACGTTCTGCGTGGTCACCCGTTCGCTGCCGAGATGGCCGGCCATCTTCTTGTTCTTGAAGGTCTTGCCGGGATCCTGGCGGTTACCGGTGGAACCATGGCTGCGATGGGAGACGGACACGCCGTGGCTGGCCTCGAGGCCGGCGAAGTTCCAGCGCTTCATCGCGCCGGCGAAGCCCTTGCCCTTGGTGGTGCCGCAGACATCAACCATCTGGCCGGCGACGAAATGCGCGGCGGACAGCGTGGCGCCCGGCTCCAGCACCGCATCCTCGGCGACGCGGAACTCGACCAGCTTCAGCGCCGGCTCGACCTTCGCGCGGGCATAGTGGCCCTTGTTGGCCTTGGAGACGTTCTTGACCTTGGCGTGGCCCCAGCCGAGCTGGACCGCGGTGTAGCCGTCATTGTCCTGGCTGCGGGTGGCGACGACCCGGAGATCGTCGAGGTGCAGGACGGTCACGGGGACATGGGTGCCGTCATCGCGGAAGATGCGGGTCATGCCGAGCTTCTTGGCGAGCAATCCGGTGCGCATGGCGTTCACACTCCGGCTCAGATCTTGATTTCGACGTCCACGCCGGCGGCCAGGTCGAGCTTCATCAGCGCGTCCACAGTCTGCGGCGTGGGTTCGACGATATCGAGCAGGCGGCGATGGGTCCGGATCTCGAACTGCTCGCGGCTCTTCTTGTCGACATGCGGGGAGCGGTTCACGGTGAACCGTTCGATATGGGTGGGCAGCGGAATAGGTCCGCGAACCCGCGCGCCGGTGCGCTTGGCGGTATTGACGATCTCCTTCGTGCTGTTGTCCAGCACGCGGTGATCATACGCCTTCAGGCGGATGCGGATGTTCTGATTATCCATAATTCTTCTATTCCGAAGTTCGCAGCTATTCGCTTTTCCAAGAGCGGGTTCCGGCACCCGGACCCAAATCCATGGGTCCAGGCGCCGGAATTTGGTCCAGCCAGAAAGTCTGTCGGCGTCGTTACTTCGTGATGCTCGCGACCACGCCGGCGCCGACGGTCCGGCCACCTTCGCGGATCGCGAAACGCAGGCCTTCATCCATCGCGATCGGTGCGATCAGCTCCACGTCCATCGACACGTTGTCGCCGGGCATCACCATCTCGGTGCCTTCCGGCAGCTGCACCACGCCGGTCACGTCGGTGGTGCGGAAGTAGAACTGCGGACGATAGTTGGTGAAGAACGGCGTGTGACGGCCACCCTCTTCCTTCGTCAGCACATAGGCCTCGGCCTTGAACTGGGTGTGCGGGGTGATCGAACCCGGCTTCGCCAGCACCTGGCCGCGCTCCACGTCGTCGCGCTTGGTGCCGCGCAGCAGGGCGCCGATGTTGTCGCCGGCCTCGCCGCGATCCAGCAGCTTGCGGAACATCTCGACGCCGGTGACGATGGTCTTCACGGTGTCCTTGATGCCGACGATCTCGACTTCGTCGCCCACGTTCACCACGCCGCGCTCGATGCGGCCGGTGACCACGGTGCCGCGACCGGAGATGGAGAACACGTCCTCGATCGGCATCAGGAACGGCCGGTCCGTCGCGCGCTCAGGCTGCGGAATGTAGCGGTCGACCTCGGCCATCAGCGCCAGCACGGCCTTCTCGCCGAGCTCGGGGTTGGTGTCTTCCAGCGCGCAGAGCGCCGAGCCCTTGATGATTGGAATGTCGTCGCCGGGGAACTGGTAGGAGGAGAGCAGCTCGCGCACCTCCATCTCGACCAGCTCCAGCAGCTCGGGGTCGTCGACCATGTCGCACTTGTTCAGGAACACCACCAGCGCCGGCACGCCGACCTGGCGGGCGAGCAGGATGTGCTCGCGGGTCTGCGGCATCGGGCCGTCGGCGGCGGACACCACCAGGATGGCGCCGTCCATCTGCGCCGCGCCGGTGATCATGTTCTTCACATAGTCGGCGTGGCCGGGGCAGTCGACATGCGCGTAGTGGCGGTTGGCGGTCTCGTACTCGACATGCGCGGTCGAGATCGTGATGCCGCGGGCGCGCTCTTCCGGCGCCTTGTCGATCTGGTCATACGCGGTGAACGTCGCACCGCCGGTCTTGGCCAGGATCTTGGTGATCGCGGCCGTCAGCGACGTCTTGCCATGGTCGACATGGCCGATCGTGCCGATATTGCAGTGCGGCTTGTTCCGCTCGAATTTAGCCTTACCCATCGTCGTCTTCTCCGTAGATCCCTGTTGGGAACAGATTCAGGTCTGGATTGACAAGTCTTACCAGCGGTAGTGGCTGAAAGCCTTGTTGGCTTCGGCCATCCGGTGGGTGTCTTCACGCTTCTTCACCGCCGTGCCGCGATTGTTCACGGCGTCCAGCAGCTCGTTCGAAAGCCGGTCTTCCATCGTGTGCTCGCCCCGCTTGCGCGCGGCATCGATCAGCCAACGGATGGCGAGCGCCTGGCGGCGTTCGGTGCGGACCTCTACCGGAACCTGGTAGGTGGCGCCACCGACGCGGCGCGAACGCACCTCGACGGCCGGCTTCACGTTGTCCAGCGCCTCATGGAACATGCGCACCGGATCGGCGGCATTGCCGCCGCGCTTCTTCAGCACATCGAGCGCGCCGTAGACGATGCCTTCGGCGGCGGATTTCTTGCCGTCATACATCAGCGCATTCATGAAACGCGTGATGACGACATCACCGAACTTAGCGTCCGGCAGGATTTCGCGCTTAACCGCGCGGCGACGACGAGACATTCCGCCCGCTCCTTATTTCGGCCGCTTCGCGCCATACAGCGAACGACGCTGACGGCGCTTCGGCAGGCCCTGGGTATCGAGCACGCCGCGCAGGATATGATAACGCACGCCCGGAAGATCCTTCACGCGCCCGCCGCGGATCAGCACGACGCTGTGCTCCTGCAGGTTGTGGCCTTCGCCGGGAATGTAGCTGACCACCTCGTAGCCGTTGGTCAGGCGCACCTTGGCCACCTTGCGAAGCGCCGAGTTCGGCTTCTTCGGGGTGGTCGTGTACACGCGGGTGCACACGCCGCGCTTCTGCGGGCAGCCCTGAAGCGCCGGCACCTTGTTCCGGGTCTTCTGGGGCTCACGCCCCTGGGCGATCAACTGGTTGATGGTCGGCATAGACCCTCTTTCCGATCCTTGTTGGAGGAACCGCGAGCGGTCCGCCAGACATATACAAATTCCGCCCGCGCCCCTCGCGAACCGTCACGCCCGGACCCGCGCCCCGAGGTCCGTGTCTCCACGGGCAAACCCCGCGCGGCATGGGATAATCCCAACCTGCGGGGTCCGACCTGCCTGTGGCCTGAGCAACCGGATGAAACCGGCAGCGGCGCCACGAGCCCTGGTACCTGCAAAACGATGGCCGCCCGAGATGGTCGAGGGGGGTAGGCCGAGGGCGCGGAACCTACGGCGGCGCATGGGGGGTGTCAAGCGATACCGGTCGATATTTCCTGCGATTTCCGGCGCCGATGCGGGCAATTCAGCTCAGGGTTGGCCCCTGCGCATGACACCCCGCGGCGGAACGGATTGCGACTCCGGCGGTCTGGCCCCCTGGGGCTCGGACGCGGGCTCAGACACTAGGTCAGACCGGGACGAGCTGCAGCAAGGCGCGGTGCAGGGCGACGTCCTGCTGCAGGAGGCCGTCCAGGATCGCGTTCTGCCGGGCGGTGAGGCGATCGCGCCGGTACTGCTTGACGTTCGACTCCGGGAAGGATCCGCCCCCCGGCCCGACCATCCGGCCCAGTTCCTCCGCCATCGTCTCGGTGGTCAGCACGCCGGCATAGGTGTGGCGCAGCCAGTCGATGCGATCGGCCAGCGCCATGCCCCGCCAGTCGAACGTGCCGCCGAAAACCGGCTTGGACTGGGAGCTCTCGAAGAACGCCAGTTCCTCCCCGGACGCGTGCTCGAGGAAGTGGCCGGTGGAGATGTCCAGCTTGTCGCGAATCCCGCGCAGGAAGCCGTCGCCGATCGGCTCGGTGCGGATATGGTTCACATGCGAGAAGAACTGGTCGACGGGGTCGCGGATGACCGTCAGCGGGGCGAAATGGCCGGCGAAGTAGCCGATGTAGTCGATCGGCACGTGGCCGCTGATGACGCGATATCCAAGCAGGTGCTCGACGACCTCCGGCGAGGGCGCGGGCAGGACCAGGCTTTCGATATGCTCGCAGCAATTGGGCCGGCCGTGCAGCCGGCTGAACCAGTCGAACAGCGACGTGCCGCCGGTCTTCGGGATGTGGACAATGAAATAACGTTGCCTCGACCAGCGTTCGCGGAACGACTCGGCTAGCACGCGGCGACCCTCCGGGGGCGGGTTGGGCCTTCTTCGTGGATCATTGGCCTGACAATGCTCTGGTTACTCGGACGCCCGGGCGGTTCATGCGCGGAGTTCTTGGCTTCGACATCGATTGGCTGGCGATGGTTATCCAGAACCGGCGAATCTCCACATGAATTCCTCGTCATCCCCCTATGGGCAGACGGGGGGCAGGCGAGGTGGAGAAGGCGGGGCGCTTCGACGGACCGCGCGCAGGCTCGGGCCCGGACGCAGCAAGGCCGGGGATGCTCCCATCCCCGGCCTGACAGGCTCTGCCTGGTCCGCCGCGAAACGCGGCGGGGTGGGCTACTCCGCCGCTTCGATCGACCCGATCGCCGGGGCGTTGCCGAGCGTCAGGGTGCGGGCGTCGCGGCCGGCGGCGATGGCGCGCAGCCGGTTCATCACCGAGCCCGTGCCCGCCGGGATCAGGCGGCCGACGATCACGTTCTCCTTCAGGCCCACCAGGTTGTCGACCTTGCCGGCCGTGGCCGCCTCGGTGAGCACCCTTGTCGTCTCCTGGAAGGAGGCCGCGGAGATGAAGCTGTGGGTCTGCAGGGACGCCTTGGTGATGCCCTGCAGCACCGGCATCGCCACCGCCGGACGCTCGTCCTTCAACAGCTTGGCGTTCTCCCGGTCGAACTCCATCCGGTCGACCTGCTCGCCGGCCAGATAGGTCGTGTCGCCGGGGTCCAGCACCTCCACCTTCTGCAGCATCTGGCGGACGATCACTTCGATATGCTTGTCGTTGATCTTCACGCCCTGCAGCCGGTAGACGTCCTGGATCTCGTTGACCAGGTAGTCGGACAGCGCCTCCACCCCGAGCACCTTCAGGATGTCGTGCGGCACGCGCGGGCCGTCGACCAGCGGGTCGCCGCGCCTGACGAAGTCACCTTCCTGCACCGAGACGTGCTTGCCCTTCGGGATCAGGTACTCGGTCTCCTCGCTGGTCTCGTCGTTCTTGACGATGATCCGGCGCTTGGCCTTGTAGTCCTTGCCGAACTCCACGCGCCCGTCGGTCTCGGCGATGACCGCGTGGTCCTTGGGACGGCGGGCCTCGAACAGCTCGGCCACGCGCGGCAGACCGCCGGTGATGTCGCGGGTCTTGCTGCCCTCGCGCGGGATGCGGGCCAGCACGTCACCGGCCGCCACCTGCGCGCCGTTGTCGACCGAGAGGATCGAGTCCGGCGCCAGGAAGTAGCGCGCGTCGGTGCCGTTCGGCAGGCGCAGAACGTCGCCGTTCTCGTCCTTGAGCTGCAGCCGCGGGCGCAGATCGACGCCCTTGGAGGCCTGCTTGTAGTCGACCACCACCTTGGACGTCAGGCCGGTGACCTCGTCCATCCGCTCCACCAGCGTCACGCCCTCCAGCAGGTCGAGGTATTCGACCTGGCCGGCGCGCTCGGTGATGATCGGCAGGGTGTATGGATCCCACTCCGCCAGCTTCTGCATCCGGCTGACCGCCTGACCATCGTCGACCAGCAGGCGGGCGCCGTACGGGACGCGGAAGCGCGCCCGCTCGCGCTGCTTGTCGTCCGCCAGGACGATTTCGCAGTTGCGCGCCATGACCACCGGGGTGCCCTGGCTGTTCATGACCACGGCGCGGTTCTTGATCGTCACCGTGCCTTCATGACTGGCCTCGACCGAGGAGACCTCCGCACCGCGCTGGGCCGCGCCGCCGATGTGGAAGGTGCGCATGGTCAGCTGGGTGCCGGGCTCGCCGATCGACTGGGCGGCGATGACGCCCACCGCCTCGCCGATGTTCACCGTGGTGCCGCGCGCGAGGTCACGGCCATAGCAGTGGCCGCAGACGCCGACCTTGGACTTGCAGGTCAGCACGGAGCGGATCTTGAGCTGCTCCACGCCGGAGGTCTCGATGAGCTCGGCCTCGACCTCCTCGATCAGGGTGTTGTTCGGCACCAGGACCTTGTTGGACACGGGATCCAGCACATCCTCGGCCGTGGTGCGGCCCAGGATACGCTCGGACAGGCTGGCGACGACCTCGCCGCCATCCATCACCGCGCGCACGGTCAGGCCGCGCTCGGTGCCGCAATCCACCTCGACGATGATGCAGTCCTGCGCCACGTCGACCAGGCGGCGGGTCAGGTAGCCGGAGTTCGCGGTCTTCAGCGCCGTGTCCGCGAGGCCCTTGCGGGCGCCGTGGGTGGAGTTGAAGTATTCGAGAACCGACAGGCCTTCCTTGAAGTTGGCGATGATCGGCTGCTCGATGATCTCGCCCGACGGCTTGGCCATCAGGCCGCGCATGCCCGCGAGCTGGCGCATCTGCGCCGGCGACCCGCGGGCGCCGGAATGCGACATCATCCATACCGCGTTGGTCTGAATGCCGATCTCCTGCTTGGAGATCTCCTTCATCATCGCGCTGGCGACTTCCTCGGTGCAGCGCGACCAGGCATCGACCACCTTGTTGTAGCGCTCGCCGGCGGTGATCAGGCCGTCCTGGTACTGCTGCTCGAACTCCTTCACCTCGCTCTGGGTGCTGGAGATCATCGCGCCCTTGGTCTCGGGGATGATCAGATCATCCTTGCCGAAGGAGATGCCGGCCTTGGCGGCGTTGGAGAAGCCGATGCCCATCAGGCGGTCGGCGAAGATCACGCATTCCTTCTGGCCGCAATGGCGGTACACCGCGTCGATGACGTCCGAGACGTTCTTCTTGGTGAGCTGCTTGTTGATCAGCGCGAACGGCACGTTCGGATGCCGGGGCAGCACCTGCGCGATCGTCATCCGGCCGGCCGTGGTGGTGACGAGCGTGCGGATCGGATTGCCGTTGGCGTCCACCGTGTCGTAGCGCGCCTTGATCTTGTCATGCAGCGTGATCGCCTTGGCGAACAGCGCGTGCTCGATCTCGCCCATCGTGCCGAAGGCCGGCGCGTCCTTGTCCGGCGTGGCGCGGAACTCGGGCGTCTCCAGCGACAGGTAGTAGATGCCGAGCACGATGTCCTGGCTCGGCACGATGATCGGCTTGCCGTTGGCCGGGCTGAGGATGTTGTTGGTCGACATCATCAGCACGCGGGCCTCGAGCTGCGCTTCCAGCGACAGCGGCACGTGCACCGCCATCTGGTCGCCGTCGAAATCGGCGTTGAAGGCGGTGCAGACCAGCGGATGCAGCTGGATCGCCTTGCCCTCGATCAGCACCGGCTCGAACGCCTGGATGCCCAGGCGATGCAGCGTGGGCGCGCGGTTCAGCATCACCGGATGCTCGCGGATCACTTCCTCGAGGATGTCCCACACTTCGGGACGCTCCTTCTCCACCATCCGCTTGGCCGCCTTGATGGTGGTGGCGTGGCCGTATTTCTCCAGCTTGGAGTAGATGAACGGCTTGAACAGCTCGAGCGCCATCTTCTTCGGCAGGCCGCACTGGTGCAGCTTCAGCTCCGGGCCGACCACGATGACCGAGCGGCCGGAATAGTCGACGCGCTTGCCGAGCAGGTTCTGGCGGAAGCGGCCCTGCTTGCCCTTCAGCATGTCCGACAGCGACTTCAGCGGGCGCTTGTTGGCGCCGGTGATGGCGCGGCCGCGGCGGCCGTTGTCGAACAGGGCGTCCACGCTCTCCTGCAGCATGCGCTTCTCGTTGCGCACGATGATGTCGGGCGCGCGCAGCTCGATCAGCCGCTTCAGGCGGTTGTTGCGGTTGATGACGCGGCGATAGAGGTCGTTCAGGTCGGACGTCGCGAAGCGGCCGCCATCGAGCGGCACCAGCGGGCGCAGTTCGGGCGGGATCACCGGCACCACGTCCAGGATCATCCAGTCCGGCTTGGCGCCGGACTCGCCGAACGCCTCGATCAGCTTCAGGCGCTTGACCAGCTTCTTGCGCTTGGCCTCGCTGGTGGTTTCCTTCAGCTCGGCGCGCAGCTTCACCTTGTCGCCGTCGATGTCGATGTCGCGCAGGATGCCCTTGATCGCCTCGGCGCCGATGCCGGCGCGGAACGCGTCCTCACCGAACTCGTCCTGCTTGGCCTGCAGCTGGTCCTCGTTGAGCAGCTGGTGCAGCTTCAGGTCGGTCAGACCCGGCTCCAGCACCACGTAGCTCTCGAAATACAGGATCTTCTCCAGCTCCTTCAGCGTCAGGTCGACCATCAGGCCGATGCGGCTGGGCAGGGACTTGAGGAACCAGATATGGGCAACCGGCGAGGCGAGCTCGATATGGCCCATCCGCTCGCGCCGCACCTTGGCCAGCGTGACCTCGACGCCGCATTTCTCGCAGATGATGCCGCGGAACTTCATGCGCTTGTACTTGCCGCACAGGCACTCGTAGTCCTTGATCGGGCCGAAGATGCGGGCGCAGAACAGCCCGTCCCGCTCCGGCTTGAACGTGCGGTAGTTGATGGTTTCGGGCTTCTTGATCTCGCCATAGGACCAGCTGCGGATCTGCTCCGGGCTGGCCATCTGGATCTTGATCTGGTCGAAGGTCACGGCCGCGCCGGCCGTGCCCAAAATCTTCATTAGTTCGTTCATGATCTTACCCCGGTTTTGCCGCGGAAAAGGAAGGAAGGCGGGGGCTCTGCCCCTCGACCCCGCTAAGGGCGAAGCCCTTAGAACCCCGGACTTAAGTATGGGGTTTCCAAAGGGCTCCGCCCTTTGGCGGGGGTCCAGGGGGCAGAGCCCCCTGGCCTCAGCTTGGCAAGCGAGTCCAGATCGACATTCAGGCCCAAGGATTTCAACTCCTTCACCAGCACGTTGAAGCTCTCGGGAATGCCCGCCTCGAAAGTGTCCTGCTCGCGCACGATCGCCTCGTAGACCTTGGTGCGGCCGGACACGTCGTCCGACTTCACCGTCAGCATTTCCTGCAAGGTGTAGGCGGCGCCGTAGGCTTCCAGCGCCCAGACCTCCATCTCGCCGAAGCGCTGTCCGCCGAACTGCGCCTTGCCGCCCAGCGGCTGCTGGGTGACCAGGCTGTACGGGCCGATCGAGCGGGCGTGGATCTTGTCGTCGACCAGGTGATGCAGCTTCAGCATGTAGATGTAGCCGACCGTCACCTTGCGCTCGAACGGCTCGCCGGTGCGCCCGTCGGTCAGCACGACCTGGCCGGAGGTGTTCAGCCCGGCGCGGGTCAGCATGCCCTCGATGTCGGACATGCGGGCGCCGTCGAACACCGGCGTCGCGATCGGAATACCCTTGCGCAGGTTTTCCGACAGCTCGATCAGCTGCTCGTTGGACAGATCGGCGATCTGCGAATTGTAGACCTCGTCGCCGTAGATCTCGTGCAGCCGGGCCGTCAGCTCGTCGCGCAGCCGCCCGGTGCGGCGGTATTCCTCGACCAGCTCGCCGACCTGCTTGCCGAGCGTGGCGCAGGCCCAGCCCAGATGGGTCTCCAGGATCTGCCCCACGTTCATGCGCGACGGCACGCCGAGCGGGTTCAGCACCAGGTCCACGGAAGTCCCGTCCTCGAGGAACGGCATGTCTTCCACCGGCACGACGCGCGAGCAGACACCCTTGTTGCCGTGCCGGCCCGCCATCTTGTCGCCGGGCTGCAGCTTGCGCTTCACCGCGATGAAGACCTTGACCATCTTCATCACGCCGGGCGGCAGCTCGTCGCCGCGCTGCAGCTTCTCGACCTTGCTCTCGAAACGCGCCTGCAGACGCCCGACCGCGGTATCGAACTCGCGCTTCAGGACCTCGATCTCGGCCATGACGCCATCGTCCTGAACGCCGATGTGCCGCCAGGCGCCGCGCGGATGCTCGGCCAGAACCTCCTCGGTCAGGTCGGTGCCGGCCTTGATGCCCTTGAACCCGCCGGCGGCCTTGCGGCCCAGCAGCTTCTCGCCGAGACGGTTCAGGAACGAACGCTCCTGGATGGCCTTCTCGTCGTCGCGGTCCTTGGCCAGACGCTCGATCTCGGCGCGCTCGATCGCCATCGCGCGCTCGTCCTTGTCGACGCCGCGGCGGCTGAACACGCGGACATCGACGATCGTGCCGGTGACGCCGGGCGGCAGCTTCAGCGAGGTGTCGCGGACGTCGGAGGCCTTCTCGCCGAAGATGGCGCGCAGCAGCTTTTCCTCGGGCGTCATCGGGCTTTCGCCCTTCGGCGTGACCTTGCCGACCAGGATGTCGCCCGGGTTCACTTCCGCGCCGATATAGACGATGCCGGCCTCGTCGAGGTTCTTCAGCGCCTCCTCGCCCACGTTCGGGATGTCGCGGGTGATCTCCTCCTGGCCGAGCTTGGTGTCGCGCGCCATCACCTCGAATTCCTCGATGTGGATGGAGGTGAACACGTCGTCGCGCGCGATGCGCTCGGAGATCAGGATGGAGTCCTCGAAGTTGTAGCCGTTCCACGGCATGAACGCGACGAGGACGTTGCGGCCGAGTGCGAGTTCGCCGAGCTCGGTGGACGGGCCGTCGGCGATGATGTCGCCCTCGTCCACCCGGTCGCCGACACGCACCAGCGGACGCTGGTTGATGCAGGTGGACTGGTTGGAGCGCATGAACTTGCGCAGGCGGTAGATGTCGACGCCCTTGGTGGTGCCGTCCTCGGCGGTGGCGCGCACCACGATGCGGGCACCGTCGATCTGGTCGATCACGCCGGGGCGGCGGGCGACGATGGTGGCACCGCTGTCGCGCGCGACGGCGGCTTCCATGCCGGTGCCGACCAGTGGCGCGTCGGCGCGGATCAGCGGCACCGCCTGGCGCTGCATGTTCGAGCCCATCAGCGCGCGGTTGGCGTCGTCGTTCTCCAGGAACGGGATCAGCGCCGCGGCGACCGAGACCAGCTGCTTCGGCGAGACGTCGATGGCGGTGACGTCTTCCGGCTTGACCAGACGGAAATCGCCCTGCTTGCGCACGGAGACGAGCTCCTCGGTGAAGCGCCCGTCGCTGTCCATCGGCGCGTCGGCCTGGGCGACGACCAGCTTCTCTTCCTGCATCGCCGACAGGTAATGCGCGCCGGGCTGCACCACGCCGTCCTTGACCAGCATGTACGGCGTCTCGATGAAGCCGTATTTGTTGACCTTGGCGTAGGTCGCCAGCGAGTTGATCAGGCCGATGTTCGGGCCTTCCGGCGTCTCGATCGGGCAGATGCGGCCGTAATGCGTCGGGTGCACGTCGCGCACCTCGAAGCCGGCGCGCTCGCGGGTCAGACCGCCCGGGCCAAGCGCGGAGAGGCGGCGCTTATGCGTCACTTCCGACAGCGGGTTGGTCTGGTCCATGAACTGCGACAGCTGCGAGGAACCGAAGAACTCGCGCACCGCCGCGGCCGCCGGCTTGGCGTTGATCAGGTCGTGCGGCATCACCGTGTCGATGTCGACCGAGCCCATGCGCTCGCGGATGGCGCGCTCCATGCGCAGCAGGCCGACGCGGTACTGGTTCTCCATCAGCTCGCCGACCGAGCGCACCCGGCGGTTGCCGAGATTGTCGATGTCGTCGATCTGTCCGCGGCCGTCCTTCAGCTCGCACAGGATCTTGACGGTCTTCAGCACGTCTTCCTTGCGCAGCACGCGGACCGTGTCCGGCACGTCCATGCCAAGGCGCATGTTCATCTTCACGCGGCCGACGGCCGAGAGGTCGTAGCGGTCGCCGTCGAAGAACAGGCCGCGGAACAGCGCCTCGGCGGTCTCCGGCGTCGGCGGCTCACCGGGACGCATGACGCGGTAGATATCGACCAGCGCGTCGTCGCGGTTGGTGTTCTTGTCCACCGCCAGGGTGTTGCGGATCCACGGGCCGTTCTGCTGGTCCACCGCCAGCGTGCGCAGCTCGGTGACGCCCGACTCCTCCAGCGCGTTGAGGCGGGATTCGACCAGCTCCTCGCCGGCCTCGGCATGGATCTCGCCGGTTTCCGGGTTGACCATGTCCTCGGCCATGAAGCGGCCGAGCAGGTCGTTGCGACCGACCAGCACTTCCTTGACCGTCTCGGCGATCTTGCGGACGGTGCGCGCGGTCAGCTTGGTCTCGCTGTCGGCGACCACCTCGCCGGTGGCGGCGTCGATCAGCGGCTCCAGCAGCTTGATGCCGCGGAAGGCCTCGGCGTCGAACGGGCGCGCCCAGCCCTTGGCGGTGCGGGTGAACACCACCTGGCCGTAGAAGGTGTTCAGGATCTCCTCGGCGTCCATGCCGCGGATCTCGCCGATCTCGATCGGCTCGCCCTTGGCGGCGCGGGCGGCGCGCAGTTCGTCGGTGGCGGCGCTGTCCAGCGCATAGAGCAGCGTGGTGACCGGCAGCTTCCGCTTGCGGTCGATGCGGACATAGACCAGGTCCTTGCTGTCGAACTCGAAATCGAGCCAGGAGCCGCGATAGGGGATGACGCGGGCGGCGAACAGGTATTTGCCGCTGCTGTGGGTCTTGCCCTTGTCGTGGTCGAAGAACACGCCCGGGCTGCGGTGCATCTGCGAGACGATGACGCGCTCGGTGCCGTTGATGATGAAGGTGCCGTTATCCGTCATCAGGGGCATGTCGCCCATGTAGACGGGCTGCTCCTTGATGTCGCGGATCGAGCGTGCCCCGGTATCCTCGTCCACGTCCCAGACGATCAGGCGCAGGATGACCTTCAGCGGCGCGGCATAGGTCATGCCGCGCTGGATGCATTCCTCGACGTCGTATTTCGGCTCTTCCAGCTCGTAATAGACGAACTCGAGCCGGCCGCGGCCGGCGAAATCGTCGATCGGGAAGACCGATTTGAACACTTCCTGCAGGCCGGTATTGGTCCGGCTGTCATGCGCCGTGGTCATCTGCAGGAACGCTTCGTAGCTCGAGCGCTGGACGTCGATCAGGTTGGGCATCCGGGCCACCTCGGGGATCCGTCCGAAGCTCTTGCGAATGCGCTTGCGCCCAGTAAACGACCCGGTGATCGCGTTCATTGACTGTCCTAACCTCGTGAAGTTCAGCTGAGCCGAAACCCGGCCCAAGTCCTCTATCCCCGGCTCGAAATCGCCCCGCCGTGGGGTATCAGCCCGCCGAAACGGGAAAGGGGACGGGAATCGCGCGATTCCCGTCCGCTCTAGCCCAAACCCGACTCCACCAATGGGAAGGCGGAGATGGGGAAAACAGCCGTGTTACTTGATCTCGACGGCAGCGCCCTGATCCTCAAGCATCTTCTTCAGCTTGGCGGCCTCTTCCTTGTTCACGCCTTCCTTCACCGGCTTCGGCGCGGCCTCGACCAGGTCCTTGGCTTCCTTCAGCCCAAGACCGGTGATCGTGCGCACCTCCTTGATGACGTTGATCTTCTTCTCGCCGGCGGAGGCGAGAATGACCGTGAACTCGGTCTGTTCCTCGACCGGGGCTGCGGCGGCGGCCGGGGCCGCGGCGGCGACGGCAACCGGCGCGGCGGCGGAGACGCCCCAGCGCTCTTCGAGCAGCTTGGACAGCTCGGCAGCTTCGAGCACGGTCAGCGCGGACAGGTCGTCCACCAGTTTCTGCAAGTCAGCCATTTCGTGTATCCTCTAACTTAGACTTTGGTTGGTTCCGTGCAAGCCGGCATCCGGCTTGCATTCGTCATGCCTGCGTTCCCGAACTCGCGGATCTTGCCGCGAGATCAGGCCGCCTCGGCCATCTCGTCCTTCTTGGCATAGGCCCCGAAGACCCGCGCGAGCTGTCCGGCCGGCGCCTGGAGCACGCCTGCGATACGGGTGGCGGGGGTCTGAATCATCCCCAGCAGCCCGGCGCGCAGCGTATCCAGCGACGGCAGCTCGGCCAGCGCCTTGAGCCCGGACACGTCGAGTGTCTGGGCGCCGAGGGCACCGCCGATGATCACGAACTTCTCGTTGGTCTTGGCGAACTCGACTGCCGTCTTGGCCGCTGCCACCGGGTCGGTCGACCACGCGAGCGCGGTCGGTCCCTTCAGCATCGGCGCGAGGCCGCCGAATCGGGTCCCTTCAAGGGCGAGGTTGGCCAGACGGTTCTTAGCGACCTTGAAGGTCACCCCGGCCGCCCGCATCTTCACCCGCAGAGCCGTCACTTCGGCCACGGTCAGACCCTGATTCTGGGTGACCACGACCATCGACGTCTCGGCGAACACGGATGCGAGCTCGGCGACGAACTCCTGCTTCTCCGTACGGTCCAAATCCCGTCTCCATTCTGGCCGGGCGCGTGTGGACCGCGCCGGGCCGGGTTGCCCAAGGATCGTGGCGGATTGCTCCGCGACGATCCGGTTCGCCTGTCCTGAGGACCGGGGCGCGCCTCCGCTTCGCAGCGGGTCGCCCGAGCCTCGTCAGCCGGAACCGCCAAAGTCCCTGGGAACGGCGAGCCGCCCCGGAAAACCATTGGCTTCCCCGTCTCCCACGCGCGGATCCGATCGATCCCTTAACCTCCGGGCCGGAACATAGTTGGCCTCCCGAGGGACGTGCGGTCTTGGACAGGTTCGGGGATGCACGCGGCATCCCCTGCCCGCCGGCCACGGTTGCCCGAAGCCGGCGTATCTCGTTCAGCCAGAAACCGTGGCCACGTCCACGCGAACGCCGGGGCCCATCGAGGAGCTGACGGCGACCTTCTGCAGATAGGTGCCCTTGGCGCCGGTCGGCTTGGCGCGCTGCACGGCGTCGACCAGGGCCTTGATGTTCTCCACCAGCTTCTGGTCGTCGAAGCTCGCCTTGCCGACGCCGGCATGGATGATGCCGGCCTTCTCGGCGCGGAACTCGACCTGGCCGGCCTTGGCGGCGGTGACCGCGCCCTTGACGTCCATGGTCACGGTGCCGATGCGCGGGTTCGGCATCAGGCCACGCGGGCCCAGGATCTTACCCAGGCGCCCGACCAGGGCCATCATGTCGGGGGTAGCGATGCAGCGGTCGAACTGGATGTCGCCGGCCTGCACCTTCTCGGCCAGATCCTCGGCGCCGACCACGTCGGCGCCGGCATCCAGCGCTTCCTGCGCCTTGGGGCCGCGGGCGAACACGCCGACGCGCAGCACCTTGCCGGTGCCGTTCGGCAGGCCGACCAGGCCGCGCACCATCTGATCGGCGTGGCGCGGATCGATGCCGAGGTTCAGCGACAGCTCGACGGTCTCGTCGAACTTGGCGGTGGCGTTGGACTTCACCAGCTTGACGGCTTCGTCGAGCGAATAAGCCTTGGTCTTGTCAACGGCGGCATAGGCGGCCGCGAGACGCTTGTTCTTTGCCATGGCTCAGCCCTCCACCACGCTCAGACCCATCGATCGGGCCGAGCCGACCAGCATGCGAACGGCGCCGTCGACGTCGTTGGCGTTCATGTCCTTCATCTTCGTCGCGGCGATCTCGCGCAGCTGGCTCATGGTGACCTTGCCGCTCGCGGCGCCCTTGCCGGGCGTCGTCGTGCCCTTGGTGATGCCGGCCGCCTTCTTCAGGAAGTAGGTGTTCGGCGGGGTCTTCATGATGAAGCTGAAGGTGCGGTCGCCGAACGCGGTGATGACCACGGGGATCGGCATCCCCGGTTCCATCTGCTGGGTGACCGCGTTGAATTCCTTGACGAACTGCATGATGTTCAGGCCGCGCTGGCCGAGCGCCGGGCCCACCGGCGGCGACGGGTTCGCCTTGCCGGCCGGTATCTGCAACTTGATGTAGCCGACGATTTTCTTCGCCATATCCCTGGTCCTTTTCGGTCTTTCCGGCCGGAACGGCCGGAAAACATGCCAAGGGACCGCGGTGCATGCGATAACCAGCCGCCATAGTCTATGGCGACCTGAAATCTCCCGCGTTCCGATAGAGCGGGGGCGTGTATAGGATGAACGGGTCCGAGTCCAGCGCTTTGTGGGAGCGAAGCGCCAACGGGAGACCCTGCCCTGCCCTTCTCGCATACCCTGGCCGGCACGCGCTACATCTTTCCCGACCTGCGCAGCCTGCTGGCGCGCGCCAGCCCGGCGCGCTCCGGCGACCAGCTGGCCGGCATCGGCGCCGAGAGCGCGGCCGAGCGGGCGGCGGCGCAATATGCGCTGGCCGACCTGCCGCTGGCCGCCATCCTCAACCAGCCCGTCATCCCCTACGAGGAAGACGAGGTGACGCGGCTGATCCTGGACCGGCACGATCCGCGCGGCTTCGCGCCGGTCGCGGCCCTGACGGTGGGCGGGTTCCGGGAGTTCCTGCTGGCGGCCGATCCGGCAGCGCTGGCCGCGCTGCGGAGGGGCCTGACGCCGGAGATGGCCGCCGCCGTCAGCAAGATCATGCGGCTGCAGGACCTGGTCTCGGTCGCGGCGAAGTGCCGGGTGACCACGCGGTTCCGCAACACCATCGGCCTGCCCGGAACGCTGTCGGTGCGGCTGCAGCCGAACCACCCGGTGGACGATCCGCGCGGCGTGGCGGCGTCCACGCTGGACGGGCTGCTGCTCGGTGCCGGGGATGCGGTGATCGGCGTCAATCCGGCGACCGACTCGGTGGAGAACACCATCCGCCTGCTCGACATGCTGGACCAGATCCGCTCGCGATTCGCGATCCCGACGCAGACCTGCGTGCTGGCGCATGTCACCACGACCTTGCGCTGCATCGAGCGCGGGGCGCCGGTGGACCTGGTGTTCCAGTCGATCGGCGGCACCGAGGCGGCGAATCGCAGTTTCGGCGTTTCGCTGGCGCTGCTGGCGGAGGCGCGGGAGGCGGCGCTGTCTTTGCGGCGAGGCAGCATCGGGCAGGATGTGATGTATTTCGAGACCGGCCAGGGCAGCGCGCTGTCGGCCGGCGCGCATCACGGCGTGGACCAGCAGACGATCGAGGCGCGGGCCTACGCGGTCGCGCGGGAATTCTCGCCGCTGCTGGTGAACTCGGTGGTCGGCTTCATCGGCCCGGAATATCTGTACGACGGCAAGCAGATCACCCGGGCCGGGCTGGAGGACCATTTCTGCGGCAAGCTGCTCGGCCTGCCGATGGGGGTGGACGTCTGCTACACCAACCACGCCGAGGCCGACCAGGACGACATGGACGCCCTGCTGACGCTGTTGGGCGTGGCCGGCGTGACCTATGTGATGGGCGTGCCGGGGGCGGATGACGTGATGCTGTCCTACCAGACCACGTCCTTTCACGACGCGCTGTATGTCCGCGCCGCGCTGGGCCTGAAGCCCGCGCCGGAATTTTGTGAGTGGCTGGAGCGGATGGGAATCGGGGAGACCGCCGCGCCCGGGGGCATTCCCGCCGGGCTGTCGCCGGCGCTGATCGGGCTCGGCTGATGGGGGCGCCTCCGGTGTCCTGGCAGGATCTGCGGCGGCACACCATGGCGCGGGTGGCGCTGGGCCGGGCCGGCAATGGCGTGCCGACCGCGTCGCATCTGGCGTTCCAGGCCGCGCACGCTGCCGCGCGGGACGCGGTGCATGCGCCGCTGGATATGGCGGCGTTGCAGGACGAACTTGCGGCCTGTGGGTTCGAGAGCGTGGTCGTGCACAGCGCGGCGGCGGACCGGCGCATCTATCTGCTGCGGCCCGATCTCGGCCGCAGGCTCGCGCCGGGCCAGGCCGGGATGCTGGCGCCGATGCCGGGCTGCCTGGCCCTGGTCGTCTGCGACGGGCTGTCGGCGCTGGCGGTGCAGCGCCATGCCGCGAGCCTGCTGGCGCAGCTGCGGCCGATGCTGGCGGGCTGGGACATCGCGCCGGTGGTGGTGGCAACCCAGGGCCGGGTGGCGCTGGGCGACGAGGTCGGCGCGGCGCTGCAGGCGGCGGCGGTGGCGGTGCTGATCGGCGAACGGCCGGGCCTGTCCGCTGCGGACAGCCTGGGCGTCTACCTCACCTGGCAGCCGCTTCCGGGCCGGACGGATGCGGAGCGCAACTGCATCTCCAACATCCGCCCGGACGGGCTGCCGCCGGCAGCCGCGGCGGCGAAGCTGGCGTGGCTGATCGGGCAGATGCGGGTTCTCGGGCTGACCGGAATCGGGCTGAAGGACGCCGAGGGCGTAGCGCTGCGCTAATCGGCACCCGGCCGGGCGAACCACTGGTTCTCGCCGTAAACAAAAAAACGGGACATGCGGGCGCCGTCCCAGCGATACAGCATCTGCCGGCCCTGGATGACCGGCAGGCGAACGCGGTCCGGCCAGAACAACGCCGCGGCAAGGCCCTGCGGCCAGCGCACCGCGGGGTAGACGATGCCGTCGCCGCCCGCTTCCCGGACCTGGGCGCCGAGCGTTTGCCCGGCGGTCCAGTCATCCGGGGCCAGGCAGGCATCGTAGCCGCCCGGGCGCAGATCGTGGCGAAGATCGTGCAGCCGCCCGGCGATGGCGGCGCGCAATTCGCGGAACTGCGCCTCTCCGGGCGGCTCGTCGGTGGCGCGCATGAAACGCTCGAAGTGATGCGCGGTTTCGGCCAGCGCCACTTCGAAACGGTCGCCGCAGTACCAGACGCCGTGGCGGCCGTCGGAGAAGCGGCTCGGCCGGTCGCGGGAGACGTGGGTGAAGGCGCCCATGACCAGGCTGGCGGTCGGGCCGGCGAGGCGTCGTTCCGGCGGGACCAGGGCGAGGTCGCCGACTTCGTCGCGGACCCGGGGATTGGTCTTGGCCTCGGCGCTGGCGATCAGGTCCCAGTCGGCGGGATCGGCGATGTCCTCGAACAGCCAGACCGGCGGGTAGATCGTGCGGATGATGCGATGCGCCGGGTCCCAGGCTATGTCGGCTGTGGCGATATCGGCGGGGGCGATATCGGCGATGGGAGGCGGGTTCACCAGGCGCCGCGTTCCGCGTCCAGCCAGGCACGGACGGCGGTGATGTCGGCCGGGGCACCGGCCAGCATGCGATCGAGCGCAGAGCGGCCGGCAAACGCGAGGTTGGGCTTGCGCACCCAGGCGTAGCAGCGCCCGGCATCGGCGAACAGATAGCGCAGCGCCTTGTGGATCCCCATCAGGTCGGCGAGGCGCCAGACCGTGTCGGAGGGGATGGCGCCGATCTCGCCGCGCTTCCAGCGGTACAGGGTGGAGGCGCTGGGCTGGCCGAGCAGGATTTTGGCCTGGGCATCGGTGACGCCCCATTTCTCGAACAGGCGGAACACCGCCCGCAGCATCGCCGCTGCCTCGGCCGGGGTTACCGGACCGGTTGTCGGCGGCGGCCCGGCCGGGATCGGACGGGGGGCGAGGGACTGGGTCATCTATGTCTCCTGACAGAGAATATAGGGTTTTGTGTCAGGAGAGGCAAGCGCGGTTGGCGGCGGGGGGCTTCGTGCTCCCTCGGATTGGGAGGGGGCGGGGGGATGCCTGCCCCCCTCACCCTGCCCTCTCCCCCAAGTGGGGGAGAGGGGATCAAGTGGGGGAGAGGGGATCGCGTGGGGGACAGGAGATCCGGATGCGAGGGAGACTTCCGGGCTTCAGCCCGTCGCCAGCTCGATCAGGAACGGGCCCTTGCGGTTCACCGACCGGCGCAGCAGATCGGCCAGGGTCTCGCAATCATTGGCCGGGGCGGCTTCGACGCCCATGCCCTCGGCCAGCTTTACCCAGCCGATATCGGGGTTGCCGATGTCCAGCATGTCCATCGCGGTGCGGCCGGGATTGGCGCCGACATTGGCGAGCTCGCCGATCAGGATCTGGTATTTGCGGTTGGACAGCAGGATGGTCGTCACATCGAGCTGCTCGCGCGCCTGGGTCCACAGCGCCTGCAGCGTGTACATCGCCGAGCCGTCCGCCTGCAGCGCGATCACGCGCCGGCCGGGGGCGCCGATCGCGGCACCCACCGCCGTCGGCGGGCCGTGGCCGATGGCGCCGCCGGTGCCGGCGAGCCAGTCATGCGGCGCGGCGGCGTAGGTCAGCGGGAAGAAGCCGCGGCCATAGGTGACGGCCTCGTCGACGATGACGGTGTCGTCGGGCATCAGCGCGGCGACCGTGGCGGCGACGCTCTCGGGCGTCAGCTTGCCGCGCGCCACTTCCGGCCGGGGGCCGACATCGGGCAGCTTCGCCTTCGGCGCGCCGAGCTCGTCGGCCAGGCGGGCGAGCGCGTCCACGGGGTCCTGCTCCGGGCGGGTCAGGATGGTGACCTCGGCCTCGGGCGGGATCACGTAGCCGGGCTTGCCGGGATAGGCGAAGAACGCGGTCGGACGGACCACGCCGACCAGGATCACGTTCTGGAACTCGGCCAGCTGCTTGACCGCCTGGTCCACGACATAGGGCACGCGGTCCAGCGGATAGCGGCCCTGGCCGCGCTGGATGCGGGCGTTGGAGCCCTGCGCGATCAGCGTGGCGCCGGTGGCGGCGGCGATGCGGTTGGCATCCGCCATCGGGCCGTCGCGCAGCGCGCTGCCGCCGAGCACGATCAGCGTCTTCTGCCCCCGGCGCAGCACCGCGGCGGCCTGCTTGACGATCTGCGGCGCGGTCTGCGGGCGCGGCAGGCGCGGCAGCGGCTCGGCGACCACGCCGCCTTCGTTCCAGGACGAATCCGACGGCAGGATCAGCGTGGCGATCTGGCCGGGCGCGACCAGCGAGGCCTGCACCGCGGCGGCGGCGTCCGCGCCGACGGTGTCCGAGGTCATCGACGTCCGCACCCAGCCGGACACGCCGCGGGCCCAGCCCTCGGTATCGGCGGTCAGCGGGGCATCGAGCGGCCGGTGATAGGTCGCCTGGTCGCCGACGATGTTGACGATCGGGCTCTGCGCGCGGCGCGCGTTGTGCAGATTGGCGAGGCCGTTGGCGAGGCCGGGGCCGCAATGCAGCAGCGTCGCGGCGGGCTTGCCGGTCATGCGCGCATAGCCGTCGGCCGCGCCGGTCACCACGCCCTCGAACAGGCCGAGCACGCAGCGCATACCGGGAATACGGTCGAGTGCGGCGACGAAATGCATCTCGGACGTGCCGGGATTGGAGAAGCAGGTGTCGACCCCGCTCTTGAGCAGCGTATGCACCAGGCTTTCGGCACCGTTCATTCTTTTCTCCATCGGGCGTGCGTGATTCGCCCGCAAGACTGCGGGAGGCCGGCCCTGCTGACAACCATGGGCAAACCAAGGGGGGGACCGGATTGCGCGCCCTGCCCGGCCGACGCACGATCGGGGACAGAGGAAACCAGCGAGGCAGCAATGACCGTCACGATCCTGTATCCGGAAGCGCTCTATCCCGACGACAGCGTGGAACGGGGGATCTTCGGGCCGGACGTCGACATCGTGTTCCGCGACACCAAAGAACTGTCCGAGCTCAGCGACGCCGACTGTGCCGCCGCGGACGGGCTGATGATCCTGCGCCAGGCGGTGACGGCGGCGGATTTCGCCCGGTTCCCGAAGCTGCGCTGCGTGGTGCGGATGGGCGTCGGCTACGACAGGATCGACCGTCGCGCCGCCGCCGCGCATCAGGTGATGGTCTGCAACGTGCCGGATTACGGCACGGCGGAGGTGGCCGACCATGCCATCGCCCTCACGCTCGCGCTGCGGCGCGGCCTGCTGCTGCACCACCACGCCCAGCGGCAGAACCCGCCGGCGCCGTGGGCGGTCATCCGCGATCCGATGCTGCGCCGCGCGGATGTGCTGAGTTTCGGCATCGTCGGCATGGGGCGCATCGCCACCGCCGTGGCGCTGCGGGCCAAGGCGTTCGGCTACCGCGTGGTGTTCTTCGACCCCTATGTGCCGAACGGCGCGGACCGGGCGCTTGGCGTCACCCGCGTGAAGACGCTCGAGGACCTGCTGCGCCAGAGCGACACCTTGTCGATCCACGCGCCGCTGACGGTGGAGACCCAGGGCATGCTGACCCGCGAGAAGCTGTCCCTGCTGCCCAAAGGCGCGGTGGTGGTGAACACCGCGCGCGGGCCGATCGTGGATATCGACGCGCTGCACGATCTACTGAAATCCGGGCATCTGTCGGCGGTCGGGCTGGACGTGGTGCCGGTGGAACCCCCGGTGGAGCCGGTGCCGGCGCTGCTGAAGGTGTACCGGGACCGCGAGCCCTGGACCGAGGGACGGCTGATCATCACGCCGCATTCGGCGTTCTTCACGCCGGAGGCCTGGGACGACATCCGCACCAAATCGGCCGAGACCATCTTCGCGGCGCTGCTGGGACCGCGGCCGCAGAATGTGATCACGCCGGAGATGTTTTAGCCCATTTGCCCGAGCTGAACGGCGATACCAGTGGGACGAATGGATCAGAACGATCCCGGCCAGCTCTGGGCGCCATGCAATACATCGAGGATGACGATCTCATCGGCGAGGACGGTGTAGGCCACGATGTAGGGTGTTCGAGGGATCACCAATTCCCGCGTTCCCGCTACCCGGCCAGGACGGCCGATTTCGGGAGTGTCGGAAAGGCGGGAGACCGCGGCAAGGATCGCCTCAAGGACACGCCGCGCGGCGTGGGGGTTCGACGCAGTGATATACAGGCGGGCAGTCTCAAGATCCTCGAGCGCTCTCCCGCGCCAGGAAATCTCCATGCAGGGTTACGGCTTTTCCCCGGGCCGTGGAAGTTCGCCGTCAGTGTCCCAGGACCTGATCCAGCGCTCGACCTCCGCGTGCGGGACCCCTGGTTTGCCGGATCTGGCATCCTCAAGCGACGCCTTGATCCGGGCGACCTGCCAGGCATTGTGCTCAACATAGGAGGCAATCGCCTCGCCCGCGAGATAGGCTTTGGTGCGCTTGGTATCCCGTGCCAGGGCTTCCAGCTTTTCGCTGACCTCCGGCGGAACCCGGACGGTCATGGTCGTGCTCTTCGCCATGCTTTGACTCACTGGTTGCTAATGTTTGACTCTAGCACATGTGCAACTGATGTACCACATTTGAATGCGCGCGTTGCCCGATGTCGATCCAATCCGCTCTCGTTGACGCAAAAAACAGAGGGGCGGTGTTTGCGGCGCGTTACGCCGACGGATTGCGCCACCCAGCCCAACCGGATCTTGGCAGAGCCAAGATGAATGAGCTGATCGACGACTTCATCGCCTCGCTGCCCCGCCGTTGAGCGGATGGCACCTCGCGGATCCGCCCTACTCCGAGCGGATGCGCACCAGCGTTTGCGCCCGCTTCTCGAGCCACCAGCCATAGATCTCGGGCCACAGCTCGAAACGCGGGTCGCAGTTCAGCGCACGGGCCGCGTGCAGCGGCCAGTTGGGGTTGAACAGCGCCTCCCGCCCGATGGCGATCAGGTCGGCATGGCCTTCCTGCAGCACGGCCTCGGCCTGGGGGCCGTCCAGGATCAGGCCGACGGCCATGGCGGCGATCTCCGCCCGCTGCTTCACGGCGGCGGCGAAGGGGACCTGAAAGCCGGGATAGCGCGGGATCGGCGCGGCGGTGGACGTGCCGGTGATGCCGCCCGAGGAGCAGTCGATCACGTCGACGCCGCATTCCCGCAGCGCGGCGGCGAGCGCCACCGTGTCTTCCAGATCCCAGCCGCCGGCGCCGTCCACGGCGGAGACGCGGAAGAACAGCGGCTTGCCCCGCGGCCAGACGGCGCGGACGGCGCGCGTGACCTCGAGCGCGAAGCGCATGCGCCCGGCGCGGTCGCCGCCATAGGCATCGTTGCGGGTGTTGCTGACCGCGGACAGAAAGCTCGCCATCAGGTAGCCGTGCGCGCCGTGCACCTCGGCGACGTCGTAGCCGGCCGCGTTGGCACGGGCGGCGGCCTCGCCGTAGGCGCGGATGACGTCCTGGATCTCGTCGACCGAGAGCTGGTGCGGGATCAGCCAGCCGGGGCCGACAGGCTGGGTGGTGGGTGCGACGGGCTGCCAGATATTGGCGCCGCGAGCGAGGTCGTGCGCATCGAGCGGGCCGCCGCCATGCGTCACCCGCTGCGTCGCACTCTTGCGCCCGCCATGGGCGAGCTGGATGCCGATGCGACTGCCCTCGTTGTGCACCACGCGGGCCAGGCGACGATGCGCGTCGATCTGGCCGTCATGCCAGAGGCCCATGTCGTGGTCGGTGATCAGGCCGCGCTGCTCCACCGCGACGGATTCGGTGAATACGAGGGCGAAGCCGCCATTGGCCATCTTGCCGAGATGCACGAGATGGGTGTCGCCGGGCATGCCGTGCTTCGAGCTGTAGATGTTCATCGGCGAGAAGACGCAGCGGTTGCGCAGCGTGATGCCGCTGATGGCGATGGGGGTGAACAGGCGGGGCGTCGGGACTTCCGACTGAGGCAATGGGAGCTGAGACAATGGTTGCTTTCGGAAGTTGAGGGGGGAATGCGTCAGGACGCGGTGTTGCTCGGATAGGACGGAGAGGCGCTGGGGGCGGCGGAAGCGCCGGCGTCGATGGGAAGGATGATGCCGGTGACCCAGCGGGACTCCTCGCTGACCAGATAGAGCACGCCGTTGCCGACGTCCCAGCCGGTGCCCTCGACCTTCAGCAGGGAGCGGTTCTTGCGGGCCTCGCGGATCTCCTCGCTCATGCCGCCGGAATAGACCATCGGCGTGTAGACCATGCCGGGCGCGATGGCGTTGACGCGGATGCCGTCCTGGGCATGATGCGCCGCCATGGCGCGGGTGAGGTTGACCACCGCGCCCTTCGAGGTCGGGTAGAACAGCCCGGGATGGCCGCCGAACAGTCCGGCATAGGACGCGATGTTGACGATCGCGCCACCACCAGTGCGGATCATCTCGGGGATGGCGTATTTCGCCATCAGCATCATGGATTTCACGTTGACCTGCATCGCCGCGTCCCACGCGTCCGGGTCCACGTCCACCGCGGTGCCCTTCGGGCCCGAAATGCCGACATTGTTCACCAGGATGTCGAGCCGCCCCCAGGCCTGCACGGTCTGGGCGACGATGCGCTCGCAATCGGCGGCGTTGGTGACATCGCCCATGACGACGCGGGCGGTGCCGCCCTCGGCCTCGATCATCTCCCTGGTGCGCTCCACCCAGTCGCGCTGCTGATCGACCAGGGTGACCTTGGCGCCCTGCCGGGCCAGCGTGAGGCTGGTGGCGCGGCCATTACCGATGCCATCGGCGCGCGAGCCGGCGCCGGTGACGATCGCCACCTTGCCGGCCAGGCGGCCGTCCGCGAGTGAGGTCATCGTGTCGTCTCCGATGTAGGTTTGCGCCATCAAAGCAGCGGGGTCGCGGTGGGTCCAGAGTGCGGGCCCTCCCCCCCTCACCCCTCCCTCTCCCCCGAGGCGGGGGAGAGGGGGTTTTCTGGGGGGTTTGGGGCTGGCGGCGGGCGCCAGATCGTGGTGCGTGCGGCGCCGGGCGCCCCCTCACCCCTCTCTCTTCCCCGAAGGGGGGAGAGGGGGTTTTCTGGGGGGTTTGAGGCTGGCGGCATGCGCCAGATGGTGATGCGCGCGGCGCCGTGCGCGCGCTCGGCCAGCAGTTCGCCCGGAAGCTCCAGGGCTTCGTTCCGGTCGGTCTCGGCCACGATCACCGCACCCGGCGCGATCCAGCCCGCGGCGGCCAGCCGCTCCAGCGCACGGGGAACCAGGTCCTGGCCATAGGGCGGATCGAGGAATACCAGGCCGCATGGCGTACCGTGCCGCGCGGCCAGCGCATCGCCTGCCAGCACCGTGCAAAGCTCTCCGGCCCGGCAGGCGGCGATGTTGGCGCGCAAGGCGGTCAGCGCGGCGCGGTCGCGCTCGATGAAACCGGCCCTCGCCGCGCCCCGCGACAGCGCCTCCAGCCCAAGCGCGCCGGTGCCGGCGAAGACGTCGAGCACATGCGCATCCTGAACCAGATGACGCCCGCCCCAGGGAGCATGCAGCAGCATGTCGAACAGAGCCTGACGAACCCGCTCGGACGTCGGCCGGGTCGTCCCCCCAGGCGGAGCCTGACAACGCACGTCCCCGCCAGGCCCCGGCGACGATGCGCATTGACGGTTAGGAAGCAAGGCCAGGGGCGCTGCCCCTGGACCCCGCCAGGGGATGGTCATCCTCTGGACCCCTCGTACGGGTTTGTCGAAGAGGGGGCATGCCGAAGCCGATCAACGGCAACGTCGCTTCCGCCCCCTCTTCGACAAACCCCGTCTGAGGGATGCAAGGGACGACTGTCCCTTGCTGGGGGTCCAGGGGGCAAAGCCCCCTGGCCTTGCTTCCTACCCTCAACGCCGCCGCTTCGGCGCGGCGCCGGCGTCGCCGGCGTCGGCGGGGAGTTGTTCGCGCAGGGTTTTGGCGGGCACTTCCTCGACTTCGCCTTTGTTGAGGGTGCCGAGTTGGAAGGGGCCGTAGGCGATGCGGATCAGGCGGGTCACCTGCAGGCCGAGATGGTTCATGACCCGGCGGATTTCGCGGTTGCGGCCTTCGCGCAGCGACACGGTCAGCCAGGCGTTCTCGCCCTTGCGGGAATCGAGGCCTGCCTCGATCGGGCCGTAGCGTGTGCCTTCGACGACGACGCCCTTGGCCAGCGCGGCCAGTTCTGCGGGATCGACCACGCCGTGCACGCGCACGCGGTAGCGGCGCAGCCAGCCGGTGGCGGGCAGTTCCAGCCGGCGGGCGAGGCCGCCGTCGTTGGTCAGCAGCAGCAGCCCCTCGCTGTTGAGGTCGAGCCGGCCAACGCTGACGACGCGCGGCAAGGTGGGTGGCAGTTTGGAGAACACCGTGGGCCGGTTCTCGGGGTCGCGATGCGTGGTCACCAGGCCGTCCGGCTTGTGGTAGCGCCAGAGCCGGGTGCGCTCGGGCTCGTCGACCAGCTTGCCGCTGACCGTGACGAGGTCGCCGGGCGTGACGAAGGTGGCGGGGTGCTTGACCACCTGGTTGTTGACGCGGACCTTGCCCTGGGTGAGCAGCACCTCGGCGTCGCGGCGGCTGGCGACGCCGGCGCGGGCCAGCCATTTGGCGATGCGTTCGCCGCGCTCGGGCGGCTTTTCGTCGGGCGGGCCGTGGGGGAGATCGGGGGGCAGATCGGGGGGCGTGTCGCTCATGCGCGGCAGGCCGCGATCAGGGCGTCGAAGATGCGCCGGTCGCCGGGGTCGATGAAGAACTCGGGGTGCCACTGCACGCCGAGGCAGAAGCGGTAGCTCGGAGTCTTCCACCCCCTCGATCACCGTGTCGGGCGCGATGGCGTTGACCACGGCGCGCGGGCCGGGATCGGCGACGGCCTGGTGGTGGGCGGAGTTCACCCGCATCTCCGCCGCGCCGACGATGCGGTGCAGCAGCGTGCCGGGCAGCACGGCGATCGGATGGCCCGGCTCGTGGCGCGGGTTCGGCTGCTCATGCTCCAGCGCGCCGGCGATGCTGTCGGGGATATGCTGGATCAGGCTGCCGCCGAGCGCCACGGCGAGCAGCTGCTGGCCGCCGCAGATGCCGAGCACCGGCAGGTTGCGTTCCAGCGCGCCGCTGGTCAGCGCCAGCTCGGCGGCGGTGCGGCCTTCCTTCAGCGTCACGGTGGCGTGGCGTTCGCCCACGCCGTACAGCGCGGGATCGACGTCGAAGGCGCCGCCGGTGACCACCAGGGCGTCGATGCTGGCGAGGTAGTCGCCGGCCAGCGCCGCGTCGTGCGGCAGCGCGATGGGCAGGCCGCCGGCGGCGATGATCGCGTCGGCATAGTTCTGCCGCAGCGCGTACCAGGGATATTTCGAATAGCCGCCGGGCTGTTCGCTATCGAGGGTGACGCCGATGATGGGTCGCTTCGCGGTGCTGTTCATGGCGCGTTGCTAGACCCCGCGGCCGTGTCCGGGCAAGAAGAACGCATGAGCAGCCCCGAATGAATAGCCCCCCGATGAACACGCCCATGGAGTTGGCGATCGAGGAGGCCCGCGCCGCCGCCGCGCGGGGCGAGGTGCCGGTGGGCGCGGTGGTGCTGGGGCCGGACGGGGCGGTGCTGGCGCGCGCGGGCAACCGGGTGGAGGCGGAGCGGGACGCGTCCGCCCATGCCGAACTGCTGGCGCTGCGCGAAGCCGCCGCCAGGCTGGGCGATCCGCGGCTGAGCGGCTGCGACCTGTTCGTGACGCTGGAGCCCTGCCCGATGTGCGCGCAGGCGGCGAGCTTCTTTCGGATCCGCCGGCTGGTGTTCGGCGCCTACGACCCCAAGGGCGGCGGGGTGGAGCATGGCGCGCGGGTGTTCGATGCGCCGTCCTGCCATCACCGGCCGGAGATCATCGGCGGGGTGCGCGAGAGGGAAGCCGCGGAGCTGCTGCGGGGGTTCTTCGCCGCGCGAAGGTAGAATGGCCCCCTCAGCAGCGGCGCGGCAGCGGCGTGTATTCCCGGATCGCGGCGTTCACCCCGAAATCGCCGAAATCCATCTGCATCTGGTCCGCCACGCCATTCTCCCAGTAGCGCATGCCGACCTGGTAGTCCGGCGTCACCGTGCTCGGCGTGCGGTCGAAGAAGGCTAGGCGCACGCGCGTCGAGTAGAGGCCCGCGAGATCGAGGTATTTGTTCGCCTGCGGCTTCTTCCAGTCGAGGATGGCAACCGAGCTATCCTGCGCGCCGTCGTCCACGGTGCCGTCGAACAGCGGGGCGGTGAAGAACTTCTTGCCGTCGCGGGCGGCGGCGATCAGGGCGGCGGTATGCGCCATCGGAAACAGCGTGCCGGGCGGCAGCGCCTTGGTGACGTCTTCCGGCGTCGTGTAATGCACCTCTCCCGGACCGCCGCGGCGGGACAGCTTGGCGGTGCCGTCGGTCTGGCTGGTGATCGCGCCCTCGGTCGTCTGCTTCATGTGGAAGCTGAAGCTCAGCCCGTTCTTGGCTTCCCAGGTGGCGTAATCGGACACCATCTCGATATCGTGACCGTCGGTGTCGGTGACCATCATCCGCAGGCGCTGGCGCACCGTCCAGCCCTCGCAGGCGTCGATCACCTCATAGCCCATGGTGCCGTTGGCGGCGATCACGTCGCCGCGGTTCGAGGGGTCGAGGCTCAGGTCATAGAGCGCGCGGTGGGCCGCCATTTCCGGGCGGGCCGCCACTTCGGGCCGCGCCGTCGGCGCCCCCGCCTGCCCGTTGGCCGGCACGAATGCCGAGAGCAGGAGTAGCAGGCCCGCCGAGAAGGCAATCGGGCGGGCGGAACTGGGGCGCATTGGGTCTCTCCGCGAAGGCTGTTCAGGGAAGATAGGCAGGCCGTGTTCCGCATGCCAGCGCGGCGTGCGCGCGAGCGTGCCGGACCGAGGAAGCCGGACCGGGGAAGCCGGTTGCGGGCCCGTGGTCTAGCTGCCGGGCACGCCTTTCGTCGTTGAATACTCGAAATGCAGCGCCTGGTCAGGGTGCACGATCGGGTGAATGGCATGCGCCGCCATCGCCGCTTCCGAGAAGCCCTGCAGGATCAGCTTCAGCTTGCCCGGATAATGCGCGATGTCGCCGATGGCGAAGATGCCGGGCGCCGAGGTCATGCAGGTCGCCGGCTCGACCTTCACGTGATTGCGCTCGAGCGCCAGGCCCCAGGCGGCGATCGGGCCGAGATCCATCGACAGGCCGAAGAACGGCAGCAGCACGTCGGCCGGGATCTGCCGGGTTTCGCCGTGCAGCGTGGCGACCTCGACATGGCTCAGCGCGCCCGCCGCGCCGTGCAGGGCGTGCAGCTGGTAGGGGATGACCATCTCGATCTCGCCGCGCGCGGCGGCGGCGTCCAGCTGGGCGGCGGTCTCGGGGGCGGCGCGGAATTTCGGCCGGCGATGGATGACGGAGACCTTGGCGATGTCCTTCAGCGCCAGCGCCCAGTCCACCGCCGAGTCGCCGCCGCCGGCGATCACCACGCGCTTGCCGCGCAGATCCTCGCGCTTGCGGACATAGTACTGCACCGCGCCGGTGGCCTCGAAGGCGGCCAGGCCTTCCAGCGGCGGGCGGTTCGGGCCGAAGGCGCCGGCGCCGGCGGCGACGATCACCGCCTTGGCGCGGATGATGTCGTCGCGATCCGTGGTCAGGGTGAAATCCCCCTGGCTGCCCTGCAGGGAGGTGGCGCGCCGTCCCATCAGGCGGGGCGCCTTGAACGGGGCGATCTGGCGTTCGAGCTGGGCGACCAGCTCTCCGGCCTCGATCGCGGGGTGGGCGGGGATGTCGTAGATCGGCTTTTCCGGATACAGCGCGGCGCATTGGCCGCCGGTTTCCTCCAGCGCGTCGATCAGCACGGCCCGCAGCTTGAGCATGCCGAGCTCGAACACGGCGAACATTCCCACCGGCCCGGCGCCCACGATCACTACATCGGTCTCGATTACCTGTGTCATGGGTGGGCGCGTAGACCCGGCACGGGATCGGATCAAGCTCTGTCATCGGAACGCCTGTTGTCGGGCGTGGGCCCGGCGGGGCAGATTAGGCGGTTCATGCACCTGCTTCCCCGACATATCGACCTGCCGGACCTCGCGGCCACGGAGCGTCTGGCGGCATCGCTGGCGGGGCTGGCGCGGCCGGGCGACGCGATCCTGCTGGAAGGGCCGCTGGGCGCGGGCAAGACCGCGCTGGCGCGGGCGTTCCTGCGCGCGGCGGCGGGCGAGCCGGGGCTGGAGGTGCCGAGCCCGACCTTCACGCTGGTGCAGGAATACGACACGGGGCTCGGGATCGTGCGGCATTTCGACCTGTGGCGACTCGACGGTCCGGGCGCGCTCGAGGAGCTGGGCTGGGACGAGGCGCGCGACGGCATCGTGCTGGTGGAATGGCCGGAGCGGCTGGGCCGGCTGCGGCCGGCGGATGCGCTGGTCGTCACGCTGGTGCCGCTGCAGGGCGATGCGCGGCGCGCGGAACTGTCCGGCTGGCCCGGCCGGGTGGCATAGACGGGACCATGGATATGAACCGGGATGCGGTAATCGAGGCGTTTCTGGCCGGTCACGGCTATGGCGGGGCGACCGCGGCGCCATTGGCGCAGGACGCCAGCTTCCGCCGCTATCTGCGTATCAGCGGCGGTCCGCGCCCGGCGGTGCTGATGGACGCGCCGCCGCCGGAAGACACCGCGACGTTCCTGCGCATCGACGCCCATCTGGCCTCGGCCGGCCTGTCGGTGCCGGAGATCCTGGCCGCGGACACCGAAGCCGGCCTGCTGCTGGAGGAGGATTTAGGCGACGACCTGTTCCCCGCGGTTGCGCAAAGGGCGGGCGCGCGATGGGAAGAAATGTTCGACGCGGCGGTCGATGTGCTGGTGGCGATGCAGCGCGCGGCGCCGCCGCCGGGTTTGCCCGGTTGGGGACCGGCGGAAATGTCCGCCACCGCGCAGGGCACCTTGCTGGACTGGTGGTGGCCGGCGATGTTCGGCGCCCCGGCGCCCGGCGGCGGCGCGGGCCGACTTCGCCGGGGCATTGGCCGCGCTGCTGGCCCCGGTCGCGGCCGGGCCGGTCGGGTTCGTGCACCGCGATTTCTTCGCCGGCAATCTGGTCTGGCTGCCTGACCGCGCAGGTATGGGCCGCGAAGGTATGGGCCGCGAAGGCAGGGGCCGCCAGGATGCGGGGAGCCAGGACGTGCGGCGCGTCGGCGTGCTGGATTTCCAGGGCGCGGCGCTCGGCCATCCCGCCTACGACCTGGTCTCGCTGGTGCAGGACGCGCGGCGCGACTTCCCGCCCGGCCTGCCCGAGCGCGCCATCGCCCGCTATCTGCGGGCGCGGCCGGAGCTGGACGGGCCGGAATTCGAGGCCGCCTTCATCGCCTGCGCGGCGCAGCGGCATCTGCGCGTCGCCGCGCAATGGGTGCGCCTGGCGCGCCGCGATGGACGGCCCGGCTATCTGGCCTATGGTCCGCGCACCTGGCGCCTGCTGGACGCGGCGCTGGTCCATCCGGCGGCGGCACCGCTCGCCGCCGCCATGGACCGCTGGATACCGCGCGCACAACGTGCCAATCCCCCGGCACACTGCGCCAACCGATCGGAAGCCACCGCATGACCCTCCGCCCTTCCAAAGCGATGATCCTGGCCGCCGGTCTCGGCACGCGCATGCGCCCGCTGACCGAGGCCACGCCGAAGCCGCTGCTGGAACTCTGCGGCAGGCGGCTGCTCGACCATGCCTTCGAACGGCTGCACGTGGCCGGCGTCGCAGGACGTCGTGGTCAACGCGCATTGGAAGGCCGAGCAGATCGAGGCCTATCTGGCGGCGCGCGCGGCCGCCGGCCTGCGGCCGCGCAGCCTGCTGATGCGGGAGGAGACGCTGCTGGAGACCGGCGGGTCGGTGCTGGCGGCGCTGCCGCTGCTCGGGCCGGATCCGTTCTACGTGGTCAATGGCGACGCGTTCTGGGTGGACGGGCCGCGCCCGGCGCTGGCGCGGCTGGCGGAGGCGTTCGATCCGGCGGAGGTCGATGGCGTGCTGCTGGTGCATCGCGGCTTCCAGGTGCGCGCCGAGGTCGGGTTCGGCGATTTCGCGGTCGATAAATGGGGCCGGCCGCGCCGGCGCGGGGAGCGCGAGGTGGTGCCGTATATCTATGCCGGCGTGCAGCTGATCGCGCCGGCGCTGCTGGACGGGATGCCGCCGAGCGGCGTGCCGGGCACCCCGTTCAGCATGAACCTGGCCTGGGACCGCGCCATCGCGGCCGGGCGGCTGCGCGTGGTCGTGCATGACGGGCTGTGGTTCCACCTGTCCACGCCGGAGGACCTGGCCGAGGCCGAGCATTTTCTCCATGCGCCCGCGTTCGGCGAGGCGAGATAGCCGGGCGGCTGCCTTGAACCTGTTCTCCATCCCCGCGCATATCCCGTTCCTGGACGCGATCGCGGCGGAATGGCTGGCCACCCGGCCGGCCGATATGCCCACCGGCCTGATCCTGCTGCCGACGCGCCGGGCCGCGCGCTCCCTGGCGGAGGCGTTCCTGCGCGCCTCCGGCGGCCGGCCGCTGCTGCTGCCGCGCATCGTCGCGCTGGGCGCGCTGGACGAGGCGCCGCTGACGCTGGCCGGCGCGCTCGACCTGCCGCCGGCGGTCGATCCGGCCCGGCGCGCGGCCGAATTGTCGCGGCTGATCCTGGCCATGGGCGGCGCCAACGGCGCGCCCACGCGGCGCCGACGCGCCTGGAAGCTGGCGGTGGAGCTGGCGCGGCTGATGGACGAGGCGGAGCGGGCGGAGATCGACCTGGCCGAGCGGCTGCCGGACGCGGCGGAGGCGGAATACGCCGCGCACTGGAATGCGACGCTGACCTTCCTGGAGATCGTCACCCATGCCTGGCCGCAATGGCTGGCCGAGCAGGGCTGATGAACCCGGCCGCGCGCCAGGTCGCGCTGCTGGATGCCCAGGCCGCCGCCTGGGAGCGGGAGCCGCCGCCTTTCCGCGTGCTGGCGGCCGGCGCCACCGGCGGCATTCCCGCCGTGGCGCGGCTGCTGCGGGTGATCGCGCGGCTGGCGGACGGCGCGGTGGTGCTGCCGGGGCTCGACGCCGCGATAACGCCGGAAATCTGGGAGGCGCTGGACGAGGCGCATCCGCAGGCCGGCCTGCAGCGGCTGCTGAACGGGCTCGGCGCGCAGCCGGGCGATGTCCGCGCATGGCCGGTGCTGCCCTCATCGCCAATGCCATCGCCATCGCCGGTGCCCGCGGACCGGGCCGGACTGCTCGGCAAGGCGCTGCTGCCGGCCGGGCGCTGGGCGCCTGGCGGGACCGGCGAGCCGGTGGCCGTGGACGGCATCTCCCGCCTGACGCCGGCGGATCAGCAGGAAGAGGCGGCGGCGATCGCGCTGGTGCTGCGCGACGCGCTGGAGGCGCCGGGCGCGCGCGCCGCGCTGGTGACGCCGGACCGCGAGCTCGCGCGGCCGCGTGGCCGCCGAACTGCGCCGCTTCGGCGTCGTCGCCGACGACAGCGCCGGCGAGCCGCTGGCGGAAACCCCGCCGGCCGTGTTCCTGCGCCTGCTGGCCCGGGCGGTGGCCGAGAAGCTCGCGCCGGTGCCGCTGCTGGCGCTGCTGAAGCACCCGCTGGCCGCGCGCCGGCCTGTCCCCCGCCGCCTGCCGCGCGGGCGCGCGGGCGCTGGAGCTGGCGATCCTGCGCGGTCCGCGCCCGCCGGAGCGGGCTGACCGGGCTTCGTCATGAAACTGGACGACTTCCGGCACGCCGCGCGCGCTGGACCTGCTGGCACGGCTGGAATCCTGCCTGGAACCGGCCATCCGCATCGCTCGCCGCGCCGGAGGAACAGCCGGCCAGGATGCTGGCCGCCATCGTCGAGGCCGGGGAACGGCTCGCGGCCACCGACGACACGCCGGGGCCCGCGCGGCTCTGGGCGGCGGAGGAAGGCGAGGCGCTGGCGGCCCAGCTCGCCGCCGTGCTGGCGGCGCTGCCGGTGCTGCCCGACCAGCGGCGCGACGACCCTGCCCGGCCTGCTCGACGCGGTGCTGGAGGGCATCGCCGTGCGCAGCCGCCGGGCGCTGCGCGGGCGCGACGGCGGTGGAGCATCCGCGCGTGTTCATCTGGGGCCTGCTGGAAGCGCGGCTGCAGACGGCGGACGTGATCGTGCTCGGCGGGCTGGCGGAGGGCGTCTGGCCGCCCGCGACCGAGCCCGGGCCCTGGCTGTAGCCGGCCGATGCGCGCCGCGCGTCGGGCCTGCCCTCGCCGGAGGAGGCGGTCGGCCAGGCGCGCATGATTTCGTCTCCGCCGCCTGCGCGGCGCCGCGCGTGGTGCTGTCCTGCCCGCGCCGGCGCGACGGCGCACCGGCGGTGCCGGCGCGCTGGCTGACGCGGCTGGACGCGTTCCTGGCCGGCCAGGACATGGCCTTGCCCGAGCATCCCGCTGCCGCCTGGGCCGCGGCGCTGGATCAGCCGGAAGGCGAGGCGAGGCCGGTGACCCCGCCCCGCCCCTGCCCGCCGGTGGCGCTGCGCCCGCGCAAGCTGAGCGTCACCGAGATCGAGACCTGGCTGCGCGATCCCGTATGCGATCTACGCCCGCCACGTGCTGAGGCTGCGCGCGCTCGACCCGCTCGACCAGGCCACCGACGCCGCCGATTACGGCTCCCTCGTGCATGACGGCATGCAACAGCTTCCTGCGCGCGCACGGCGCCGCCTGGCCGGCGCGACGCGGCGGACAGGCTGCGCGAGGCGATGGACACCGCGCTGAAGAAGGCCGGGCTGCGCGCCGCGCTGGAAGCCTGGTGGGCGCCGCGGCTGGCGCGCATCGCCGACTGGGTGGCCGAGATGGAGATCGAGCGGCGCGGCCGCAACGCGCCGCTGGCGATCGCGCTCGGAGGTCGACGGGATCTGGGACGCTGGCCGGAGCAGCGCTTCATGCTGAACGGCCGCGCCGACCGGATCGAGCGGCTCGGCGATGGCCGCCTGGCGATCCTGGACTACAAGACCGGCACGCCGCCGACGCAGAAGCTGAGTGGAAGCGGGCCTCGCGCCGCAATTGCCGCTGGAGGCGGCGATGGCGCAGGCCGGCGCCTTCGCCGGCGTGACGGGAGAGGTCGCGGAACTGGCCTACTGGCACCTGACCGGCGGGCTGGTCGCCGGCGAGACCGTCGGCCTGTTCGCCAAATCCGGCCAGAGCCTGGCCGGGGCGGTGGCGGAGGCGGCCGAGCGGCTGCGCCGGCTGATCGCGGATTTCGACGATCCCGCCAGCTGCTACCTGTCGCATCCCGACCCGGCGCTGGCGCCGCGGTTCTCCGACTACGCCCAGTTGGCGCGGGTGGCCGAATGGTCGGTCGCCGGCGACGATGAGGGGGAGACGCCATGAACGCCCCGGAAGCGGCTTCCCCGGGAATCGCGCATGACCATGTCCGGCGCGCGATCGCGCGACGGCGGCGCAGCTGCAGGCGTCGGACCCGGAAGTCTCCGCCTTCGTCGCCGCCTCGGCCGGGTCGGGCAAGACCAAGCTGCTGACCGACCGGCTGCTGCGGCTGATGCTGGGCGGCGCCGACCCGGCCCGCATCCAGTGCCTGACCTTCACCAAGGCGGCGGCGGCCGAGATGGCGATCCGGCTGCAACAGACGCTGGGCAACTGGGTGACGCTGGACGACCCGGCGCTGGACAAGGCGCTGCGCGAGCTCGGCATGGCGCCCGGCGCCGGGTTGCGCGGGAAGGCGCGCGCGCTGTTCGCGCGAGGTGCTCGACCTGCCCGGCGGCATGCGCATCGGCACCATCCATGCGTTCTGCCAGTCGCTGCTGCGCCGCTTCCCGCTGGAGGCGCAGCTCTCGCCGCATTTCCAGCTGGTGGAAGACCGCGACGCCGACGACGCGCTGACCGAGGCGCGCGAGGACATGCTGGCCGCGGCGCATCCGGCCGAGATGCACGTCGGCGCTGGAGGTGCTGGCCGGGCTCAGCACGCTCGACCGGCTTCGGCCGGCTGGTCGATGCCTTGCGGGCGGATACGGAACGTCTCGCGGGCCTGAAGCTGATCGGCGCGGACGGCGTGCTGCCGGCGCTGATGCGCACGGTCGGGCTGCGGGCCGACGACGACCGGGACAGCCTCATCGGCCGCGCGGTGAGCTGGCCCGACGAGGCGCTGCTGCGCCGCGGCGGCGCAGGCGGTGCGCCAGCGCGGCGCCGCGACCGTCGGCGGAGAAGTCCGGCGCGGTTGCTGGAATGGCTGTCGCTGCCGGAGGAGGACCGGGCCGAGCACTGGCAGGCCTGGCGCGACGAGTTCCTCGCTGGCCGACGGCAAGTTGCGCGGGCCGACGCGTCTTCATCAACAAGAAGCTGGGCGAGCAGGATCCCGAGCTGCCGCCGATCTTCCTGGCCGAGCAGGACCGCGTGGCCGAGGTGGAGGACCAGCTTCGGGCGCTGGAACTGGCCAGGATCTCGGCCGCGCTGGTGACCCTGGCCGCGCCGGTGATGCGCGGCCTACGGCGACCGCAAGCAGGCAACCGGGCTGCTCGACTACGACGACCTGATCGCAGCGCACCTCCAGGCTGCTGGTCGATCCCGGCGCCGCCTGGGTGCTGTACAAGCTCGATGGCGGGCTCGATCACCTGCTGCTGGACGAGGTGCAGGACACCGCGCCGGCGCAATGGCGCATCGCCGGCAACGCTGACCGAGGAATTCTTCGCCGGCAGCGGCGCGCGCGACATCAACCGCACGGTGTTCGCGGTCGGCGACCGCAAGCAGTCGATCTACTCCTTCCAGGGCGCCGACGCCGACGCGTTCGAACGCGAACGCGCCGCGCTGGCCGACGTGGTCGGCCGCGCCGGCAAGCAATGGCGCGACGTGGCGCTGGATGTGTCGTTCCGCTCGACCGCGCCGGTGCTGGAGCTGGTGGACGCGGTGTTCGCCGACCCGGTTGCCGCGAAGGGCGTGGTGGAAGCGGGCGAGACGCTGACGCATTACGCCGACCGCGCCGCCTTCGCCGGATCGGTGGAGCTGTGGCCGCTGGCGCCGGCGCCGGACGGCGCAGGATTCCGCGCCCTGGAACGTGGCCGGAGCGCAACGCGGCCGCGCCCTCGGCGCCGGCAGTAGCCTGGCGGCGGCGCTGGCCGACTGGATCGCCGGGCAGACCGACGGATCCGTGCAGCTGGAAAGCCGCGGCCGCCCGTTGGCGGCCGGGCGACGTGCTGGTGCTGGTGCGCCGGCGCGACGAGCTTCGCCCGCGCGCTGGTGCGGGCGCTGAAGCAGCGCGGCGTGCCGGTGGCCGGGCTGGACCGGATGGTGCTGACCGAGCAGCCGGCGGTGCAGGATCTGCTGGCGCTGGCCGACGCGCTGCTGCTGCCGGAGGACGACCTGACACTGGCCTGCGTGCTGACCAGCCCGCTCGGCGGCCTGTCCGACGACAGCCTGATGGAGCTGGCCGTCAACCGCCGCGGCACGCTGTGGGACACGCTGCGGGCGCGGGCGAGGGAACGGCCGGACTGGCTGGCGGCGCATGGACTTCCTCGTCGGCGATGCTTGGCGCGGGTCGACTACGTGTCGCCCTACGCGCTGCTGGCCGAGGCGCTGGGGCAGCTGGGCGGGCGGGCGCGGCTGTTCGCCCGGCTCGGCCCGGAAGCGGCGGAGCCGGTGGACGAATTGCTGAATGCCGCGCTGTCCTACGGGCGGACGCATCCGCCCTCGCTTGCAGGGCTTCCTGCACTGGCTGCGCCGGTCCGGCGCGGAGGTGAAGCGCGAGGCCGAGGCTGCCGGCGACGCGGTGCGGGTGATGACGGTGCACGGCGCCAAGGGCCTGCAGGCGCCGCTGGTGATCCTGCCCGACACCACCGCGCTGCCGCCGGATGACGGCTCGGTGCTGTGGGGCAGCGATCCCGCCAGCGGCATCGAGCGTGCCGCTCTGGGCGCCGCGCCAGGAATTCCGCTGCCGGCGTGGCCGACCGGCTGCGCGCGGAGGCCAGCGAGCGGCGCATGGCCGAGCATAACCGGCTGCTCTACGTGGCGCTGACCCGGGCGGAGGACCGGCTGGTGGTGTGCGGCTGGCAGCCGACGCGGGCGCTGGCGGACACCAGCTGGTACGCGATGGTCGCCAAGGGTTTTGCGGCGCTGCCGGCGGAGGCTGAGCCGTTCGCGGCCTGGGACGGGGACAGGCTGCGGCTCGCCAGTCCGCAAACCGCGACCCTGGACAGCCGCGCCCGGCCCGCCGCCGGCGAGGCCGCCGCGTTGCCCGCCTGGATCGGCTGCGCGCCGGACTGGCAGCCGCGCCCGCCGCCGGCGGAGCCGGCGCGGCCCGAACGCCTGGCGCCGAGCCGCCCGGAAGGCGCGGGGCTCGGCCAGGTGCCGGGCGCCGCCTCGCCGCTCGGCGAGCGCGACACCGAAGGCAGGCGCTTCCGCCGCGGGCAGCTGATCCATGCGCTGCTGCAGCATCTGCCGGCAATCCCGCCCGCCGACCGGGCGATGGCAGCGCAGGCCTGGCTGGACCGGCCCGGCCATGGGCTGCCGCCCGGCGCGGCGGCGGAGATCGCCGCCGAGGTGCTGGCGATCCTGGACCACCCGGAACTGGCGCCGCTGTTCGGCCCCGCCAGCCGGGCCGAGGTGCCGCTGACCGGGCAGGTGGCGGGGCCGGGGGGCGCCCTGTCCGTCGTCGGCGGGCTGGTCGACCGGCTGGCGGTGCTGGAGGACGCGGTGCTGGTGGCCGACTACAAGACCAACCGCGACCCGCCGAAAACCGCCGCGGAAACGCCGGTGCTGTATCTGCGCCAGCTCGCGGCCTATCGCGCCGTGCTGCGCGAGATCTTTCCGGACAAGGCGGTGCGCTGCGCACTGGTCTGGACCCGGGCGGCCAGGGTCGTCATGCTGCCCGACCATCTGCTGGACGCGCATCAGCCCAGCGCCGTCCCGGCGCCGGCTTGATGGGAGCTCCGGCGCCGCCTACCTGTCCCGCCTGAACCAACAACCGAGGCATCCTGATGAGCGAGAACACCAAGCCGGTCACCGACGAGAGCTTCGCCACCGACGTGCTGAAGGCCACGGGCCCGGTGCTGGTGGATTTCTGGGCCGAGTGGTGCGGCCCCTGCAAGGCGATCGGCCCGGCGCTGGAGGAACTCGCCGGCGAGTTCGCCGGCAAGCTGACGGTCGCCAAGGTCAACATCGACGAAAACCCGATGACGCCGAACAATTACGCCGTGCGCGGCATTCCCACGCTGATCCTGTTCAAGGACGGCAAGCCCGTCGCCACCCAGGTCGGCGCCCTGCCGAAGAGCCGCCTGAAGGACTGGATCGAGAAGAGCCTGTAACCACCCGGAGAAAGGAAGGGCGGGCTCTGCCCGCACCCGCCAGGGGCCGAGCCCCTGGACCTTCTCAAAATGGGTTTCCAAAGGGCGACTGCCCTTTGGCGGGTCCGGGCAGAGCCCGGGCTTGCTTACGCCATCGCCGCCTGCAGGAACGGCCGCAGCGACTGGCCGCCCAGTTTCGGGCCATGCGCGTGCAGGTGGCATGCGGCGGTGCCGCCGCCCTCGATCGGCACCGGAGGCGGGGCTTCGGAGGCACAGATCTCCATGGCGAACGGGCAGCGGGTGCGGAAGCGGCATCCGCTGGGCGGGTTCATCGGGCTCGGCAGGTCGCCGCGCAGGATGATCCGGTCGCTGCGCCGGCGCCCGGGGTCCGGGAACGGCACGGCGGAGATCAGCGCCGCGCTGTAGGGATGCGCCGGCTGGTCGTAGACCCGCGCGCTGGGTCCGGTCTCCACGATCTCCCCGAGATACATCACCGCCACGTTCGGGCTCATCAGCCGCACCACGGCGAGATCATGCGCGACCAGCAGGAAGGCGGTGCCGAACTCGCCCTGGATGGTCTTCAGCAGATTGAGGATCTGGCTCTGGGTGGAGACGTCCAGCGCGCTGACCGGCTCGTCCAGCACGATGAATTCCGGCCGCACGATCATCGCCCGGGCGATCGCCACGCGCTGGCGCTGGCCGCCGGAGAATTCATGCGGATAGCGCACGGCGTAGCCCGCGTGCAGCCCGACCGACTCCAGCATCCGGCCCACCGCCGCGCGGCGCTCGGATGGCGGCATGTCGGTGTGGATGAGCAGCGGCTCCTCCAGCAGCGTCTGGATCGTCATGGACGGGTTCAGCGAGGAATACGGGTCCTGGAACACCATCTGCATTCGCCGGCGCAGCGCGCGAACGTCGCGCCGGGCGACCCCGGTCACGTCCGTCCCGCCCAGCCGCACCCGTCCGGAGGCCGGTTCGATCAGCCGCAGGATGGCGAGCCCCGTGGTGGATTTGCCGCTGCCGGATTCGCCGACCAGGCCCAGCGTCTCGCCCGGCGGGATCGCCAGCGACACGCCGTTCACCGCATGCAGGCGCCGCCGGCGGCCGAACCCCGAGGATCCGGCATCGTAGACGACGTGTAGGTCCTCCACCTGCAGGCAGAGCGCGCTCATGCCGCCGATCCCAGTTGGCTTATGCCCATGCCGGCGAGGGCGGATCGCAGTTCCGCGCTGCGCGCGCATCGCACGAGGCCGCCGTCGGGGCCGTCGCCGACGAGCGGGATCGGCGCCGTCGTGCACACACCTTCCTGGCGGAAGCCGCAGCGGGGATTGAAGCGGCACCCCGACGGCCAGGCATGCGCCTGCGCGACCGTGCCGGGGATGGCAACCGGGTCCTGGCCGCGTTCCAGCGCCACCTGCGGCATCGCTTCCATCAATCCGCCGGTGTAGGGATGGCGCGGCGCGCGGAACAGCTCCGCCACCGGGGCCGCCTCGATCACCTGCGCGCCGTACATCACCACCACGCTGCGGGCGATGTCGGCGACGACGCCGAGGTCGTGCGTGATGAACAGCACGGACATGCCGGATTCTTTCTGCAATTCCTGCAACAACTCCAGGATCCGCGCCTGGATGGTGACATCGAGCGCGGTGGTTGGTTCGTCGGCGATCAGCAGCTTGGGATCGCAGGCGATCGCCATGGCGATCATCACGCGCTGGCGCATGCCGCCGGAGAACTGGTGCGGATATTCCTGCGCGCGGCTGGCGGCGGAGGCGATGTGCACACGGTCCAGCATCTGCACGGCGCGCCTCCAGGCTTCCTGGCGGGAGACGCCGCGATGGCGGCGCACGACCTCGGCGATCTGCTCGCCGACGGTGTAGGCCGGGTTCAGGCTCGCCATCGGTTCCTGGAAGATGAAGCCGATCTCGTTGCCGCGGATACGATTGAGCTGGCGGCTGCCCATGCCGACCAGCTCCCGCCCCTCGAAGCGGACGCTGCCGGACACCACGCGCCCGCCCTTCGGCTGCACCAGGCCGAGCGCGGCCTGCATGGTGACGCTTTTGCCGGAGCCGGACTCGCCGACGACGCAGACGATGTCGTTGCGTCCGATACTGAAGGACACGTTGTCCACCACCGTCAGCCAGCCATTGGGCGAGGGGAACTGCACCACGAGTTCGCGGATTTCCAGCAGCGGCGCCGGATTCTGGAACACCAAATCCTGGGGTGCCGGATCCTGAAGTGATTGCGGGGCCATGGTCAGTCCCCTGCCCGGCGCATGCGGCCGACGGAATCGCGGATGCCGTCGCCGACCAGGTTGAAGCAGAGCACGGTGACCGAGATCACCAGCCCGGCGGCGATCGTCGGCACCGGGGATTGCGCCATGTAGGGAAAGGCGGTGCCGAGGATCGCGCCCCAGCTCGCCTCCGGCGGCTGCACGCCGAGGCCGAGGAAGCTTAAGCCGGCCTCCGCCAGCAGGGCCTGGCCCATCAGCACCGTGGCCTGCACCACCAGCGGGCCGGTGACGTTGGGCAGCACGTGGCGGGCGATGATGCGCGCATCGCCGCAGCCGGTGGCGCGGGCGGCGGTGATGTAGACCTCCTGGCGCACCGACAGCGTGCTGCCGCGGACCACGCGCATGATGCGCGGGGCGTAGACCAGGCCGATCGCCGTCATCGCGTTGGTCAGGCTGGGGCCGAGCATGCCGACGATCACCACGGCCAGGATCAGCGCGGGAAAGCTCATCAGCGCGTCGTTCAGACGCATGATGATAGTGTCCACCCAGCCGCCGACATAGCCGCTGATCAGCCCGAGCGGCAGGCCGATGCCGAGCGCGATCACCACCGCCTGCACGCTGGCGATCAGCGACAGGCGGCTGGCGAAGATCAGCCGGCTGAGCACGTCCCGGCCGAGATCGTCCGAGCCGAGCAGGTAGGTCAGGCTGGGTGGCTTGAGGATGGCGCGCAGCGAGCTGCGGGCCGGGTCATGCGGCGCCAGCAGCGGGGCGAAGATCGCCGTCAGCAGGATCAGCAGCAGGATGATGAGCGACACCATCGCCGTGCGGTTGCGGCAGAAACGACGCAGGAAGCTGCTGGGCGGCGGCAGCGCGACCGCCCGTTCGGCCGGCGCGAAGGAAGCTGCGGTGGCGCTCATGCCTGGCGTACCCTCGGATCGAAATAGCCGTAGGAGATATCGACCAGCAAGTTGACCAGCAGCACCACGACTGCGGTGACCAGCGCCACGCCGAGCAGCACCGGCAGGTCGCGCAGGAACACCGCCCGCACCGCCAGGGAGCCGACGCCGTTCATGGCGAAGATCTGCTCCACGATCACCGCGCCGCCGAGCAGCCGGCGGATCTGCAGGCCGAGCACGGTGACCACCGGAATGGCCGCGTTCTTGAGCGCGTGCTTGACGATGATCGACAGCGTGGAAAGCCCCTTGGCGCGGGCCGTCTGGATGTAGTCGCGCGACAGCACGTCGATCATCGAGCCGCGCACCTGGCGCGCCAGCTCGGCGGCGACGCCGACGCCGAGCGTGATGGAGGGCAGCGTGAGCCGCGCCAGCCATTCCACCGGATCCTCGCTGAACGGCACATAGCCGGTGGCGGGCAGCCAACTGAGCTGCAGCGCCACCACCAGCACGAGCAGAAGACCGATGAAGAACTCCGGCGCGGCGATGCCGAGCGAGGTCAGGAAGATCGTCCCCCGGTCGAGCCAGGAACCGCGCTGGATGGCGGCGAACACGCCGAGCGGGACGGAGATGCCGAGGCCGACCAGCGTCGCCCCCGCCGCCAGCGACAGGGTGATCGGCAGCCGGTCGAAGATCAGCGACGTCACCGGCCGGCCGCTGGTGAAGGAGGTGCCGAGATCGCCGGAGGCGACGCCGGCCAGCCAGTTCCAGAACTGCACCAGGAACGGCTGGTCGAGGCCGAGGCGGTGGCGCGCCGCCTCGATCGCGTCCAGCGAGGCGTTCTCGCCGGCCACCACGGCGGCCGGATCGCCGGGGGTGAGATGGATCAGCAGGAAGGTGATCAGCCCGACCAGGACCAGGATGGGAACGGTGCCCAGCACGCGGCGGCCGAGATAGAGCAGCGTGTTCATTTGCAGCCCGCGGCCACGCGGACGTCGTTGATACGGTCGTTTCCGGTCGGCAGGTAGGCCGGTATGCCGCTGATGCAGCCGGGCTTGTAGGCGTAGACGTTGGAGCGGGTCATGATGCCGAAATGCGCGGCCTGCTCGGTGGTCAGCCGCGCCAGCTGGCGCAGCACGTCCATCCGCGCGGGATCGGCGGGATCCAGGCGGCGGGCCTTGTCGATCAGCGTATCGATCTCCGGCACCGCCGCATCGCCGGCATTGACCGAGCCGCCGGTGCCGGTGACTTCCTGGAAGCTCTGCAGCGGATCGGGCCGGCCACCCCAGCGCGCCATCATGATGTCGCCGCGCGTCGGCGGGCGGCGGAAGGTGACGAATTGCGAGGTGTCCACGACATCGAACTTTATCCGGATGCCGACCTCGCCCAGCATCGCCTGCATCGCCTCGGCGATCTGCTTGTATTCCGGCGTGTTCAGCAGCACCCAGGTGATATCGACGCCGTTCGGATAGCCGGCCTCGGCCAGCAGCTGCTTCGCCTTGGCCTGGTCGAACGGATACAGCTCGTCCAGCGCCTTGTCGTACATCGGCGAGGAGCGGGCAAAGAGCTGCGCGGTCGGCTGGCTGGCGCCGTAGCCCAGGCCGTCCGCGACCGCCTGGCGGTCCATCGCATGCATGAAGGCCTGGCGCAGCTTCAGCTTGCCGATCGTGTCGCGCTTGACGTTCAGATAGATGTCCCAGGTGCTGTTCTTTTCGTTGATCTGCACGGCGAAGCCGGCGGCCTTGGCCTCGGCGATCTGGCGCGGGTCGATCAGCGCGAGACCGGCCTGGCCGGAGCGCACCGCGTTCAGCCGCGCGCGGCTGTCGGGGACGTAATGATGCTCGATGGTCGCGGGCCGTCCCTCGGTGCCGCCCCAGTAGCCGTCATAGCGGTCCATGATCGTGCGGACATTGGATTCGAACGAACGCACCTTGAACGGCCCGGCGCCGACCGGCTTCAGCGCCGCGCCGAACGGCGTGTCGGCCAGCACCGCGGGGCTGATCATCATGCCGGCCTGGCTGGCGAGCAGATACGGCATCTGCCCGTTGGGGCTCTTCAGCTTCAGGCGCACGGTGTCCTCGCCCTCGGTCGTCACCGCGGCGATCTGGTTCATCGTTTCCGATGTCGCGAAACCGGCGCGCGTGCCGAGGGCGGCGGAGCGTTCCAGGTTGCGCGCGACCGCGGCGGCGTTGAAGGCGGTGCCGTCATGGAATTTCACCCCGGGGCGCAGCTTCAGCGTGATCTCCGTCAGGTCCGGGGAATATTGCCAGGACAGGGCCAGGCCGGGCTTCGGCTCTCCGGCATCGTTGAGGCTGATCAGCGCATCGTAGATCGCCATCAGCGGACCCTGGGCGAAGCTGCTGTTGTTCTGCGGCTCCTGCGGATCCAGCGTCTGGTTGCTGACCGCGTCGAAATAGACCAGCGTCGCCTGCGGGTTGGCGGCGGCCTCGGCGGCATGGGCGGCGTTGCCGCCGGCCATGGCGATCGCGGCGCAGCCGGCGAGCAGCCAGCCTGTCAGAATGCGCATGATGGAATTCCCCCGTTACTTGCAGTTCGCGGCGATCCGCACGTCGTTGAACCGGTCGTCGCCGGCCGGCAGATAGGGCGTGAGGTTCTGGATGCAGCCGGGCTTGTAGGCATAGACATTGGCCCGGGTGATGATCGGGATGGTGGCGGCGGTATCGGAGATTTCGCGCGCCAGGGCGTGCATCACCTCGACCCGCCTGGGATCGGTCGAGGCGAAATGGCGGGCCTGGCCGATCAGCTCGTCGATCTTCGGGCTGGCGGAGCCGCCGGGGGTGTAGGAGCCGCCGGTTCCGACCAGTTCGAACACCGTCTGGATCGGATCGCTGCGCCCGCCATAGCGCGCCATCAGCGTGTCGCCGCGCGGCGGCGGCTTGAAGAACAGCGGAAACTGCGAGACGTCCACCACGTCGAATTTCAGCCGGATGCCCACCTCGGCCAGGTTCGCCTGCAGGGCTTCCGCGAGCTGGCGGTATTCGCTGTTGTTCAGCAGCAGCTGCGTCAGCTCGAAACCATCCTTGTAGCCGGCCTCGGCCATCAGGGCGCGGGCCTTGGCCTGGTTGAATTCGTAGCGTCCCTCCAGCTCCTTGACGTAGAACGGCGACTGGCTGGACCAGAGCTGCTGCGTCGCCCGCGCGCTGCCGAAGCTCAGCGCCTCGGCCAGCGCCTCGCGGTCGATCGCGTGCATGATCGCGCGGCGGATGCGGACATCGCCGAGCGGCCCCTTCTTCAGGTTGGGATAGATGTCCCAGAGCGCGTTCTTCTCCACGACCTGGATGGCCAGCCCGGCGCCCTTGGCTTCGGGGATCTGCCGCGCGTCGATCAGCGCGATATTGGCCTGGCCGGAGCGCAGCGCATTCAGCCGCGCCCGCCCGTCGGGAACGTAATGATGCTGGAACCCGGCCGGGCGCGCGCCGGTGCCGCCCCAGTAGGCTTCGTTTCGTGTCATGATCGTGGACACGTTGGCCTCGAAGCTCTTGACCTGATACGGGCCGGCGCCGATCGGCGACAGCGTGTTGCCGAAGGCGTCTTCCTTCAGCGCGGCCGGGCTGATCATCATGCCCGCAGTGCTGCCCAGCCAGTATTCGATCTGCCCGCTCGGGGATTTCAGCTTCAGCTTGACGGTGTCGTCGCCCTCGGTCTCGATCGTATCGATCAGGGCGAACGTCTCGTACACGCTGCCGCCGGCGCGGCGGCCGAGTGCGGCGCTGCGTTCGAAATTCCGCTTGACCGCTTCGGCATTGAAGGGCGTGCCGTCATGGAACTTGACCCCGTGGCGCAGCTTCAGGGTCAGTGCCGTCAGGTCTTCGTTTCGGGTCCATGACTCGGCCAGGCCCGGCCCCGGGTTGCCGGCGTCATCCAGCCGGATCAGCGTGTCGTAGATCGCCAGCAGCGCCTCATGCGAATAGCTGCTGTTGTTCTGCGGCTCCGCCGGATCGAGCGTCGCGTTGCCCGCCATGTCGTAATAGACCAGCGTGGCCGCGGTATTGGCGTCGGCCGCGCGCGCGGGCCCGCCGCTTGCCGCGGTCAGACAGACAGCCATCAGGCCAATGGCAGGCAACCAGCTCTTGAACATGTTTCCGCCCCCGTGGCCCGGTGCGGGCGCGGCGCCAGGCAGGCGAAAATACGATCCAGACGAATGGTTTCAGACCATGCCTGACGCTGTCCCCCTGCTTGCCGCCGCGCTCCGTTCGCCGGGCCGGCTATTGTTCGGGACAACATGCCGTGCCGAAACCGGGCTGTCCATCATTGTGGCGCCGGCAAAGGATGACATCGCCGCAATGTTGCGCCGCCGCGCGGATTCGTTGCCGATCCGCGCGGGCATGCGCCAGACCTTTGCGCGCCAGACTTCAGAGCCTGCTACTGGGCGATCCAGCCGCCATCGACCACGAGTTCGGTGCCGGTTACGAACGATGCCTCGTCCGATGCCAGGAACAGCACGCCGTAGGCGACCTCGACCGGTTCGCCGAGGCGGCGGAGCGGGGTGGCGGCGATCTTGTCGGCGCGTTCGTTGCTGTTGGTGGAGTTCAGCATCGCCGGCATGTAGCCGGGATGGACGGTGTTGACGCGCACGTTGTCGGGTCCGTAGCGGACCGCGGCGGCCTTCGAGTAGATGCGCACTGCGCCCTTGGAGGCGTGGTAGGCCGGGTGGCCGCTGGTGCTGCCGACGAAGCCCATGATCGAGGAGATGTTCACGATCGAGCCGCCGCCGGTCTTGCGCATCTGCTCGGCGGCGAGCTTGGTGCCGAGGAACACGCTGGTCTGGTTCACGGCGATGATGCGGTGCCAGCCCTCCACCCCGTCCGGATCGCCGACCGAGCTGCCGGAAATGCCGGCGTTGTTCACCAGGATGTCCAGCCTTCCATAGGCTTTCAGCGTGGCGGCGATCAGGTTCTGCCAGTCCGCCTCGCTGGTGACGTCGATCTTGACATAGGTGGCCTGGCCGCCGCCGGCGCGGATATCGGCGGCGACGGTTTCGCCCATGTCGGGCAGCACGTCGGCGATGACGACCTTGGCGCCCTCGGCGGCGAACAGCCTGGCTTCGGCCTCGCCCATGCCGTGGGCGCCGCCGGTGACGATGGCGACTTTGTCTTTCAGGCGCATGTGGTTTCCTTCCTCCCAAAATGCATCATGCGACGCGAGGCTTTGCAGCCTTGCGGCGGTGTTGCATGAATGGGGGGCCGGCGGGGGCCGGTTGTCAATCGGCCCCGGCGGTTCCGCGCAGGCGAAATTGGTTTTTTGGGAGAGTGACATGGCCAAGGCCTATTGGATCAGTGCCTATCGTTCGGTTTCCAACCCCGACGCATTGGCCGCCTATGCCAAGCTGGCGGGGCCGTCCCTGACGGCGGCGGGCGGCAAGTTCCTGGCGCGCGGCGAGGCCGCGGCGATCAAGGAAGCCGGCGTGAAGCAGCGCACCGTGCTTGATCGAGTTCGAGAGCGTGGAAGCGGCTCTGGCCGCATACAACAGCCCCGGCTACCAGGAAGCCCTGCGCGCGCTGGGCTCGGGCGCGGAACGCGATATCCGGATCGTCGAAGGCGTCTAGATGTCGTTGCCGGGGAGGTTGTCCCTGTCTGATCTGATGATTGTGCTTGCGTCCGCCCGTCCGGCGTCAACCCCGAGCCGCGCAAGCGCGCGGGCGCTACGCGCGGGTTGACCCCGGCCAGGCGGACGAAGCGAGGGCTGTGATCAGACAAGCCCGAGGTCTGGACATCTGAGGTCTGCCCATCTCCGGCTTGCTTCGATCCCAAGCCGACCTGCCGGGACGGGCGGCAAGTCAAGGTGCGCGCAGCGCCCGCGCGCTTGCGCGGCCCGGCCTTGAGTTGCCGACCGGCACGGCCGGACAATCCGGAATCGAGGCAGCCGATAAGGACGACGCGCGCAGTCCGGGCTACGGCGACTGCGGCCGGTACAGATCGGCGCGGGTCGGCGGCAGGCCCGAGGGGCCGCGCACCCGCCGGGACGCCAGGGTCTGGTAGATCCCCACCGTGTTGCGCTCGAACGCCAGCGAGCAGCCGGCGAGATAGGCCAGCCATAGCCGCACCTTCACGCTGCCCACCTCGGCCGAGGCCTCGTCGTAGCGCGCCAGCAGCCGGTCGTGCCAATGCCGGCAGGTGCGGGCGTAGTGCTCCCGCCAGGCCTCCATGTCGTGCACCTCGAAGCCGTGGCGCTGCAAATTGGCGATGGACATGCCGACGTGATCGAGCTCCCCGCCGGGAAAGATGTAGCGCACGAGGGCGGCGTATTCCTTCGGCCGGCGTTTGAAGCTGCGGTCGTCGCGCTTGGCCGGGCGGGCGATGGAATGGTGCAGGTAGAGACCGCCGGGATTGAGCAGCCGGTTCACCGTGCGGAAATAGGTCGCATGGTTGGCGAGGCCGACCTGCTCGAACATGCCGATGGAGGAGATCTTGTCGAAACTGCCCTCCATCAGCGCGTAGTCGCGCAGTTCCAGCTTCACGCGGTCCGCCAGACCGGCGCGGGCGATGCGGTCGCTGGCATAGGCGAATTGTTCCTTCGACAGGGTCACGCCGGTCGCGCGCACGCCGTAATGCTGCGCCGCGTGGCAGACCAGCGCGCCCCAGCCGCAGCCGATGTCGAGCAGCGTCTCTCCCGGTTTCAGGCGCAACTTGCGGCAGATCATGTCCAGCTTGTCGTGCTGCGCCTGCGCCAGGCTGTTGTCCCAGTCGGTGAAATAGGCGCAGGTGTAGACCATCGAGGCGTCCAGGAACAACGCGTAGAACGCGTTCGACGCATCGTAATGATACGACACGTTGGTGCGGTTCGCGTCCTCGCTGCCATCGGCCAGGGCCTTGTCGCCGCGAATGCCCTCCAGCGGCCAGGGACCGCCGCGCGGCACCCGCAGGAAGCGGGCCAGCGTGACCAGCAGCTTTCCCTTGTCCAGGCTTTTGAGCAGGGCGCGGGACCGGATCTTCGGCCGGCGCGCGACCAGATCGAAGATCGTGCCGCCCTGGATGTCGATCCTGGCCGACACCCAGAGATTGGCCAGCGTATCGATGTTGGGCCGGCGCAGCAGCGCCGCGATCACGCCTTCGTCGGCCAGCCGGATCGCCAGCGCGTCCGCGGGCAGCCCGTCCGGCACGGTGGAGCCGTCCCACAGCACGAAGCCGAGATCGAGGCCCAGCCGCTCGCGCGCGTGGGACAAGCAGCCGGCGCAGGCTTTCCAGCCGGGATGAGGTGGTCAGGGCGCGTCTCCGGTCGTCCGTTGCGGAACGGGCGGTCTAGCACCCATCGCCGCAAGGGGAAAACCCGGTCAGGTCGCCGTGCGCGACATCAGCTCGCCGAACAGCTTCCAGTGATCGCCCTCGATATGCGACAGGCGCACCGATTTGATCGGGTAGAAATCCGTCGGGCTGGTGTTCAGCCGGATCCCCGGCAGCAGCATCGGCACCTCCAGGTCGTGCAGGCTCGCCGCCTGGCGCATGACGTTCTCCCGCGTCAGGTCGTCGCCGCACTGGCGCAGCACATGCGCCATGGTGAAGGCGGCGGCATAGCCGGTGGCGTTGGCGCTCTCCATCGGGTTGGCGGTGGGGTTGTGCTTCTCCATCCAGGCCTTCCAGGCGACGAAGTCCGGCGAGGTTTGCCCAGCTCAGGTCGGTGACGTCCTTGATATACGAGGCGGTGATGATGCCCTGGGCATTGTCGAACCCGGCCGGGCGGATCACCGCGCCGATCGAGGCGGCCACGTTCACCAGGTACTGGGTCGGCTTCCAGCCGATTTCCGCGGCCTTCTTGATCGCCTGGGCGGCGAATTTCGGCGTGGTGACGTTGTAGAACACGTTGGCGCCGGAATTCTTCAGCTGCAGCACCTGGCTGTCGACGGTGGCGTCCGTCACCTCATAGGTCGCGGTCGCCACCACGGCTTTCTCGTACTCCTTGCCCAGCCCTTGCTGCAGGCCTTCGAGGAACCCGTCCAGGTAGTCCACGCCCATGTCGTCGTTCTGGCGGAGGATGGCGATCTTCGGGTCCTTGATCGTCTGCAGCGCGTGCTTGGCGTAGATCGACGCCCTCGGTGTGGTAGTCCGGCTGCCAGCCCATGGTCCATGGGAACTGCTTCGGATTGCCCCATTTGGACGCGCCGGTGGCGACGAAGAGCTGCGGCACCTTCTTCTGGTTCATGTATTTCTGGATCGCGGTGTTGCACGCGGTGCCGAGCGGGGCGAACAGCAGCAGCACCTGGTCCCGCTCCACCAGCTGGCGCGCCAGCTCCACCGTCTTCGGCGGGGAGTACCCGTCATCCAGCGAGATCAGGTCGATCTTGCGCCCGTTGATCCCGCCCTGCTCGTTCAGCATGCGGAAATAGGCGGCGTGCGCGCGGCCGTTCACGCCATAGGCCGAGGCGTTGCCGGAATACGGCATGGTCTGGCCGATCTTGATCTCGCCGTCGCCGGCGCCGGGGCCGTATTTGCCCGCGGCCCGCGCCCGTCCCGCGGCCAGCCCCCCTCCGGCCATTATCGCGCCGGACGCCAGCAGCATCGCATCCCGCCGACGAAGTTGCCTGGTCATGTCCGCTTCTCCTCGCTGGAGTTGGGCGGGACCGCTATCGGCCCCGCCGATGGTTCAGATAACGAAACAGCCGGCCGAAGCCTCCGGCAATGCCGGTCGGCATCAGGTACATCAGCAGCAGCAGCAGCACGCCGTAGATCGCCCAGGACGGCACGTCGTAGCGCAGGTCGAACGTCGCCTTCATCCAGTCCGACAGCGATTGCGACCAGTTCTGCACCAGCACCAGAAAGATGCCGCCGATGATGCAGCCGGACAGCGACGACAGCCCGCCCACCACCAGCCCCACCAGGAAGGCGATGGACAGCGGCAGGGCGAAGCTGTCGGGCGCGACATAGGCGACGGTGATGGCCGACAGCGCGCCGGCGATGCCGGTGTAGAGCGGCGCTGATGCCGAAGGTGATGGTCTTGTACAGCGACGTGTCGATGCCCATCGTGCCGGCGGCCATGCCATGGTCGCGGATCGCCATCATCGCCCGCCCGCTGCGCCCGCGCAGCAGGTTGAACGCGGTCCAGAACAGGACCATCGCCACGATCAGGCAGAAATAGAACAGCCACTGATCCGGGCTCAGCGGCAGCCCGAACGGCGCGTCCGGCTTTTCCAGCACCAGCCCGGCGACGCCGCCGGTCCAGCCGGCGATCGCCTTGTGCTTGAGGATCTGCGGCACCGCGATCGCCAGGGTGAAGGTGGCCAGCGCCAGGTAATGGCTTTCCAGCTTCAGCGCGGGAAAGCCGAACAGGAAGCCGGCGCCGAAGCACAGGATCGCCACCACCGGCAGCGTCGCCCAGTACGGCCAGCCGCCGTCGTTCATCAGGATGGCCGTCACATAGCCGCCGAGCGCGAAGAACGCCCCGTGCCCCAGCGAGATCTGGCCGTTGAAGCCGGTCAGCAGGTTCAGCCCCAGCACCGCGATGGCATAGACCATCATCGACTGGCCCATGAACATGTAATAATCGAAACTGTCGGACGGGAACACATTCCCCAGCACCGGCAGCGCCAGCATGCAAAGCCAGAACACGATGGCGACCGCGCCGATGCCGCGCCGCGTCGCCCAGGAATTCGCAACCGCTGCCATGGCTCAGACCCGCTTCACGTTGACGCGGCCGAACAGGCCGGCCGGCTTCAGGATCAGCACGCCCACCACGATGACCAGCGCGAAGGTCAGCTTCAGCTCGTTGCCGATCACGTAGGTGCCGACCAGGTTCTCCAGCACCCCGACCACGAAGCCGCCGGCCACGGCGCCGCCGGGATTGCCGATGCCGCCGACCAGCGCGCCGGCGAAGCCGTAGATCAGGATGCCCGTCATCATGTTCGGATCGAGGAAGACGATCGGCGCCACCAGCATTCCCGCAACCGACCCGATCGCCGCCGCCAGCCCCCAGCCCAGCGCCAGCATCCACGACACCCGCACCCCCATCAGGCGGGCGGAGGCCGGGTTCTGCGCCGCCGCGCGCATCGCCAGGCCGAGCGTGGTGAAGCGGAAGAACACCGTCAGCACCCCCAGCATGATCGCGGTGACCGCCACCACGCCGATCTGGTGATAGCTGACCAGGCCGAGGCCGGTCGGGTCGCCGGCGGGAAACGGCGAGGGGAACTGCTTGACCGTGTAGCTCCACAACATGCCGGCGATGGCGTTGAAGATGGACAGCAGCGCAATGAAACAGACCACCAGCGCCAGGACCGGCGCGTGCTCCAGCGGTTTCAGCACGAAGCGCTGGATCAGCAGCCCGCCGGCGAAGGCGATCAGCACCGTCAGCCCGAACGCGATCCAGTACCGGTATCCCGGCCTGGATCAGGCTCCAGGCGATATAGGTGGCGAACATCGCCATCTCGCCCTGGGCGAAATTGATGTGGTCGGTGGAGACATAGATCATCACCAGCCCGAGTGCCACGCAGGCATAGATGGCGCCCGAGGTCAGGCCGGAGGCGATCTGCTGCAGCAGGAATTCCATGCGCCCCTCAATATCCCAGATAGGCTTTGCGCAACGTCTCGTCGTTCTGCACCATCGCCGAGGGGCCGGATGTCACCACCCGCCCGGTCTCCAGCAGATACACGTGGTCCGCCAGTTCCAGCGCCAGCGCGGCGTTCTGCTCGACGATCAGCATGGACACCTTCTCGTGCTCGTTGATGCGCCGGAGGATGCGGAAGATCTCCTGCACCACCAGCGGGGCCAGGCCGAAGGACGGCTCGTCCAGCAGCATCAGCCGCGGCGACAGCATCAGCGCGCGGGAGATCGCCAGCATCTGCTGCTCCCCGCCCGACAGCGTGCCGGCCTGCTGGCGGATGCGTTCCTTCAGCCGGGGGAAATAATCGAACACGAGACCGAGGTCCCGCCGCGCCGCCGCGTGGTCGCGCCGCGTGTGGAAGGCCAGCCGCAGGTTTTCATCCACCGTCAGGCCGGCGAACGTGCCGCGCCCTTCCGGCACATGCGCGACGCCCATCCGAACGATGTCCTCGGTCGGCTTGCGGGATATGTCGGTGCCGGCCAGCACGCAGCTGCCGGTGCGGCGCACCATGTTGCACAGCGCCCGCAGCGTGGTCGTCTTGCCCGCGCCGTTGGCGCCGAGCAGCGCCGTCACGCCGCCATTGCCGATGGTGAAATCGATGTCGAACAGCGCCCGGATCGGGCCATACCAGGCGCTGAGGCCCTTTACCTCCAGAATGGCGGTCATCTAGGCGGCGGTGCCCAGATAGGCGCGGATCACCTCCGGATGGCGCTTCACCTCCTCGGGCGTGCCGTCGGCGATCTTGCGGCCGAAATTCACCGTGACGACCTGGTCCGACACCGACATCACCAGGCTCATGTGATGCTCGACCAGCAGCACCGTGACGTCCTGCGTGTCGCGCACGCGGCGGATCTGGCCTTCCAGCACATGCACCTCCTCATGGTTCAGGCCGGCGGCCGGCTCGTCCAGCAGCAGCAGCTTGGGTTTGGCGGCCAGCGCGCGGGCCAGCTCCACCCGCTTGCGGATCGGGAACGGCAGGCCGCCGGCCGGCCAGTCCACGTAACTGCCGAGGTCCATGAAGGCGATCAGCTCCATCGCCCGCTCCCGCGCCGCGTTCTGCTCGGCGACGACGGAGGGCAGGCGGAAGGCATTGGCCAGGAAGCTGGAAGAGGTCTGGCTGTGGCGGCCGACCATCACGTTCTCCAGCACCGTCAGCCGGTCGAACAGCGCCACGTTCTGGAAGGTCCGCCCGATCCCCTCGGCGGCGATCCGATGGCGGGGGACGGACAGCAGCGACCTTCCCTCGAACAGGATGTCCCCGGCGCTTGGCTGGTAGAGCCGGCTCAGGCAATTGAACAACGTGGTCTTGCCGGCGCCGTTCGGGCCGATCAGCCCGACGATCTGCCCGGCGCGAACGTCGAAGCTGACCTCATCCAGCGCCACGACGCCGCCGAAGCGCACAGTCACGTCCCGCACGCTGAGCAGTGGTTCCTGCACGCGTCCTCCTCCCCCGAGCGGCCCGTGTGCCTTGGCGGCACCCTTGAAGCCCTCGTTTGGAACCATGCGCAACGCGCCGAGCCGATGCAACAGGCTTGCGGCCCGATCCTGAAAGATGACAGTCAGTTCATGCAGGGACGCCGGAGTTTGCCCAACCCTGGGCTTGGGCATAGCATCCGGGCTGGAAACGGTCCGGCGCAGGCACGGACGACCGGGAAAAGAAAAGAGGGAACAGGAACATGCTCAAGCCGATCACGATGTCGTACCCCGTGGTGCCCGCGAAGGACGAGGCGGAGCGCGCCGCCATGCGCCCGATCGGGCGCAACCGGGAACGCTATCAGGCGGCGATCTCCGGCCTGACCGAGATCATCCAGGCGGCCGACGAGCTGGGCTTCTGGGGCGCCGCCACGCCGGAGCATCATTTCTGGTCCGAAGGCTACGAGGTCGCCCCGAGCCCCGGCGCCACCAACGCCTATTGGCTGGCGAAGACCAAGAACATCCATATCGGCCCGCTCGGCTATGTGATGAGCACGCACAACCCGATCCGCGTCGCCGAGGAGGTCGCGGTCATCGACCACCTGTCGCAGGGGCGCACCTTCGTCGGCTTCGCGCGCGGCTACCAGTCGCGCTGGACCAACGTGCTCGGGCAGCATTTCGGCACGCGCGCAACCAAATCGCCGGAAGCCGCGGTCTATAATCCGCAGACCTCCGGCGCCGGCTTCTCGGTCGCCACCCAGTTGCAGCGGGACAAGGACGACGACGCGCATAACCGGGCGATCTTCGAGGAGAACATCGAGATCGTGGTGAAGGCCTGGACCCAGGAGAGCTTCACCCACAAGGGCATGAACTGGCAGATCCCGTTCCCCTACGAAGCCGGGATCGAGGATTGGCCGCTGGCCAAGGCCGGCGTGACCCAGCGCCTGGGCGCGCCCGGCGAGGTGGACGAAGCCGGCGTCTGGCGCCGCGCCTCCGTCGCCCCGGCACCCTATACCCGGCCGCATCCGAAAGTGTTCGTCGCCGGCTCCGGCAGCCCGGAGACCATCGAGTTCTGCGGCAAGCACGGCTTCGTGCCGACCTACTTCGCCTCCATCGCCGCCGCCGGGCCGCTGTCGGAACGCTACCGCACGGCCGCGGCGCAGAACGGCCGCTCCTTCGCCCCCGGGCAGAACCAGTGCCTGGTGCGCTGGATCCAGATCGGCAAGACCGAGGAGGATGCGCTGGAAAGGATCCGGGCCTACGACCTGGATATCTGGAAGAACTTCTACGCCGCCATGGGCAGGCGCAAGGTCGAGGGCGACGACATCTTCGGCTCCCTGGTCAATTCCGGCCTGTTCGTGTTCGGCACCGTGGACAGCGTCCGCAAGCAACTGGTCGAGCAGTGGAAGGTGCTGCCCGGCGAACATATCGCGCTGGTGAACCACTTCGCCCAGATGCCGAAGGATTTGGTGATCGAAACGCTGGAGATCTTCCAGAAGGAGATCAAGCCGGCACTGGATCAGGTGATCTACGACGCCTCGCGTATGGCCGCCGAGTAGTCGAAGGAAGGCCGGGGGCTCCGCCCCCTCGACCCCCGCCAGGGGATAGTCATCCCCTGGATCCCTTTGACGGGTTTCTCGAAGAGGGGGCATGTCGTAGCCGTTGTTATCGCTTCGCCGGTTCCGCCCCCTCTTCGAGAAACCCACCCGAGGGATGCAAGGGACGACTGTCCCTTGCCGGGGTCCAGGGGGCGGAGCCCCTGGCCTTACTGCAACAACACGGAGGAGCATGCGTGATGGATGCCGTAACGACGATCGACTATCTGGCCCGCGCGAGGGATCTGGCGCCGGTGCTGGAGGGTGCCGCGGACGATATCGAGCGGCTGGGGGAGCTTCCGGCGCATGTTCGTGACACGCTGATCGAGCAGGGTTTCTTTCGCATGCTGCAGCCGCGTTCGCTCGGCGGCGCGGAATTGCGGCCTTCGGTGTTTCTCCCGCGTCACCGAGCAGATCGCGCGGGTCGACGGTTCCACCGCCTGGGTGCTGTGCCAGGGCTCCGGCTGTTCGATGTCGGCGGCCTATCTGGCCCCGGCCCAGGCGCGCGAGATCTTCGGGCCGTCCACCGGCATTCTTGCCTGGGGGCCGCCGATGGGCCAGCAGGCGCGGGCGGTGCCGGGCGGCTATCTGGTCAGCGGCACCTGGCGCTTCGCCAGCGGCAGCCATCATGCGACCTGGCTCGGCGCGCATGCGCTGATCCACGAGGCGGACGGCTCCCCGCGGCTGGACGTGGGCGGCAAGCAGGTGACGCGCACCATGCTGTTCCCGAAATCCGCGACCCGGCTGGAGAACATCTGGAACGTGCTCGGGCTGCGCGGCACCGGCAGCGACCAGTACACCATCCAGGACATATTCATCCCCGACCACCATTCCATGTCGCGCGACAATCCGGCGGAGCGGGTCGAGCAGGGTTTGCTGTACCGCTTCACCAGCGGGCAGCTCTATGCCTCCGGCTTTGCCGGCGTGGCGCTGGGGCTGGCGCGGGGCGTGCTGGATGCGTTCGTGGAGCATGCGCGGCTGAAGAAGCCGCGCGGCGCCATCCGGGTGCTGCGGGAGAACCACGTGATCCAGTCCCAGTTCGCCCAGGCGGAGGCGAAATGGCGGTCCTCGCGCGCCCTGCTGCACCAGACGCTCGACACGATCTGGGAACATGTGGAACAGCATGGCGAGATGACGCGCGACCACCGCATGGAGATCCGGCTGGCCTCCACCTGGGCGATCCAGCAATCGAAGGAGGCGATCCTGGCGACCTATGAGGCCGTGGGGTCCGGCGGCGTGTTCGTCGGCACGCCGTTCGAGCGCCGGCTGCGCGACATCCTCACGCTGGTCCAGCAGGGCCAGGGGCGGCCGATGCATTTCGAGACCTGCGGCCAGTACATGCTGGGGCTGGAACCGGAGAGCACGACCTATGTATGATCCCGTATCGTTATCCTGACAGGAGCGCGCCGTGCCCGCCACATCGTTGAACCATTACACGATCCGTCCACGCGACATGGAAGCCACCAAGGATTTCTACGCCGACGTGATCGGCCTGAAAATCGGCGACCGCCCGCCTTTGGCGTTCCCCGGCTACTGGCTCTACGCCGGCGACACGCCGGTGGTGCATCTGATCGGCAAGCAGGAGGGGGAGACGCCGATCGTCGATCACAACGATCCCGCCGTGCGGGTCACTCGGCTGGACCATGTCGCGTTCACCGCCGAGGGATTGGCGGACATGCGCCAGCGCCTGACGGCGGCCGGGCTGAAGTTCAGCGAGCGCGTGCTGCCGCGCCTGAACATGACACAGCTGTTCACGCTCGATCCCGACGGGATCGATGTCGAGCTGAATTTCGATCCGCGCGAAACCGGTTCCTGATGCAGGACATCGTTGGAACCTGGACACTGGTCCATGCCACCGCGCATGACCCGGAGGGGAAGGAGCTGCCTTCCCCGTACGGGCCGAAGAAGATGGGCCGGGCCATCTTCAACGCCGATGGCCGCATGATGGCGGTGCTGGTGGACGGGCGGGAGAGCCTGCCGGACGGCGCGGCGCGCGATTACGTGTCGTATTGCGGCCAGTACCGTTTCGACGGCAGGACGCTGGTCACCCGCGTCGATGCCACTTCCGATCCGGCGCGCATGGGCACCGACCAGGTGCGCGAGGTGCGGTTCGAGGATGGGCGCATGATCCTGCGCCCGCCGCCGCGCCAGCAGGGCGACGTGACGCATCACCGGGAGCTGTACTGGGAGAAGATCAGCCCGGTTTGAGACTGTTCACGCCGCCACGCCGGCTATTCGTTGAGCGATCCTGGACCGCTGATGAACGGACTGCCCCGGAGATAAAATCTCAGGAGGCGGTCCGTATCCTGCGAGATGCCGATCCGGATGCTCTGCCCGATTTCGCCGGGTTCGTGGTCGCCGCGTCCAAGCCATAGCGGGCCTTCACGGCAAAGATCGAGCCCGTCGAGCGAGCGATCAATCCGCAACGCCGCGGCGAGCCTTCCGGGGCCACGCGCGAGGTCGCGCACGCGCTCGATGCCGCGATTCAGCCGCATGAGCGGGATGCCTTCGAGCGGCTCGAGCGCCCTGATCAGGACGCCGGCTCCGATCCCGGGCATCTCGCTCGAGACATTCAGCATGTAGGAGCTGCCGTAGGCGAGATAGACATAGGCGTGCCCACGCTCGAGAAACAGCGAATGATTGCGCCGGGTCATCCCCCGGTAGGCGTGCCCGGCGGCGTCGCCGACGACATACGCCTCGGTCTCGACAATACGGCCGCTGGCAGCACCTTCGGGCAACTCGCGCACCAACAGCTTGCCGATGAGATAGCGGGCGAGCGAGGCCGTATCGATCGGCAGCTCCGAGCGGGCGAGCGGGCGGCGGGTGGCCATCCCTGCGGCGGCCAGGTTTCAGGACATCCGCTCGACCCATTGCGCGCGCGAAGGCCCGGGGTCGAACGGATCGCCGAAATACTGGGTCTCCCGCGCCACCTTCCCATCGAGGAACTCCATGATGCTCACGGTGTAGGACGGCCGCCCGTCATAGGTCAGGACAAATTCCGTGACCCAGAGATCGCCCGCCCCGATGATCCGCCGCACCGTGAAGCGTTTCAGGTTCGGCTGCGCGGTGCGAGACGCCTGAATATGCCGCCGCCCGCGGATGCGCTCACGCGATTGGGGATATTCGAGCACCGCGTCCTCCCGGTAGATCTGGTGCTCCGCCTCGAAATCGTTCGCATCGGAGGCGGCCCAGTGGCGATCCAGGGCTGCGCGAATCTCCCGGTCTTCCATATCAAATCTCCTGGGCCCTCATCGTTGATGTTGAGCCTCGCATCATGCGCCGGCCTGGGCCAGGCGTTCCAGACAGGGCTGGAGGGCCTTCCCGGCGCGAATGCGGAGCGGCCGAGAGGGGCCGGGGGGCTACCGGGAGGTCAAAATCGAGAAATGGCCGCTTTTCACCTGGGCCTGGCCGAAAGCTGCCGTTCTGCTCTCGGCCATAACGCGCCCAGTACGGGCACTTCGGATTGGAAACACCTACTTCAAAAGCGGACATTCATCCCGGAGCGGCCGGCGGCGCATCTGGCGCCGATCGCTCAACGTCTTGAGCGTTCGTTTCTCGTTCCCGCTTGGTCGCTGTGGTGGACCGTGTCATCCGATCGGGGTTGCCGGGCCGGGGGCAAGGCGACGCGCGAAGCGCTCGGTCAGCACCGGGCCAAGGATCGCCGTCACCAGCATCAGCACGAGCACAGCGTTCAGCATGTTATTGTCGAGCAGGCGCTGGCCGCTGGCGCCGATTGTTTCGTGAGCGACGAGCGCCGCTGCGAGCGTCGCGGCGACCTGCGGCAGCGTCAACGACCAGACGGTCAACGTCTCGTTCTTCGTGTAGCCAAAGACGCGACCCGCGGCCCAGGCGGCAATCCACTTTCCCACCAGCAAGGCGCCTATGATTTCCGCGACAAGCGGAAAGTTGTCAAGAATGTCGCGGGCAAAGGTGGCGGGGTTGATCAGGAAGCCGGTGTCGATGAAGAAAATCGGAATGAAAAGCGATTTGCCGAGGAACTGCAGCTTGGCACTGGCGGGCTTGTCGCGCGCGGCGGCGTTTACGGCGAGCCCCGCAAGGAACGCGCCGACGATGCCGGGCAACTGGATGGCGTCGGCCATGGCGCCTGCGATCGCCATGATGCAGAGCATGACAACGAAATACGCATCCTCCTCATCCTCGACCCGCTTGAGCACGTAGGCGCCGAGGCGACTAAGGCCGAACAGCATCAACAGGACGTAGGCGGCGATCTCGGCCAGCAGCACGGCGAGGCCCGAGGCGGAAAAGCCGGTGGTGAAGACGGAGACGCAGACCGCGAAGACGACGAGCGACAGCGTGTCGGACATCACTGTCGCACCGACCGCGACCGTCACCGGCTCCAATCGCTGCAATCCAAGCCTGTTGACAACGGAGAGGCCGAGCAGGGTGTGCGATGCCAGCAGCGAGCCGATGACAATGGCCGGGATGGCGGTGTAGCCGAAGGCGAAACCTGCGAGCGTGCCAAGCGACAGCGGCAGCGCGGTGGTGGCGAGACCGAAAGCGATCGAACGATTGCGAACGCGGCGGAACAGCGCAAGGTCGATCTCCAGGCCGGCAAAGAACATGAGCAGCAGCTTGCCCAATTCCGCCATGAAAGCCGTGATCGGGTGGTCCGGGCTGAAAATCCCGAAACCGTAAGGGCCGACGATGACGCCACCGAGCAACAATCCCACGGGCGCGGGAAGATAAACACGTCGACACAGCCGCGGGACGGTGATGAGCAGCGCCAGCGTGACCGCGAACCTTGTCAATGCCGACGTGCTCAGGACGTAGTGGCGGATAAACTCGAGGACATGCATGGTCACGTGCTCATGAACGGCGCTTCCCCCGAAAGCGTTCAGAAGATCAGCTCGCTAGGGCGGCATTCTCTGGTGAAAAAGAAAGACTCCAGCGGGCTGTAGAGGTGCAGGATCGTGAACGACCTTCCTTGACTTCATGCTGACCCTCTCCGGTCTGGGTTCGCAACGATGCACTGGTGGAGCCCCTTAGCGGAACATCTAATTGCCGTCTCCATCACCACATGTGAGCACGCCACGATGCTACCGATACCACGCGCGCCGATAGGTCCGCCGGCCCACGCCGGCGAACGACACCGGCGTCCGCGGCATGCCGATGATATCGATGAACACTGAGACATCGGCGCCCTTGTCCGGCATGTCGCCCTCCAGTATCTTGACCTTGTAGCGGAGAATATCGCCTTCGAGGACCGGATCCCGCAGTACGACGACAACCTGGCGCATGGTGTCACCGTCGATGATGGAGACATCTGCGTTCGGCGGATCCTTGGCAAAGCTATCTTTGCCATGGCTCCAGAACGGAATGAACGCACTGGTCTTCATATTGCCAGCGATGCGTTCCGGCCGATCGGCGAAGAACAGCGTGATTGGGCTGATGCTGATCAGGCTCATCGTGTTCGAAGCCTTATCGAAGGTCAGCCCCTTTGCCGTTTGCACGACGAGGTAGTCCACGACGTTGGCATTGTCGGCGAGTGCGCGGCTCGCGACGCCGGCTGCGGCGAGCGCGGATGCCGCGATTACGAGGTTGCGTCGGCTTTGCATCGTTGTTTCCTTTCATCGGCAAGGTGGCCGGGTGATCCTTGCCAAAGAAGCTGTTCAGGCTAGTCAGCGGCCCGAAGCGGCTGTCGAGCAGTTCCGATTGAGCTGTCCTACAGACTCTTGGAAAGTGAGCCTGCTTTGCCTTATATTTTTCCTTCGCCCGGCGAACTGTTGACCCACGCGCGAGCAAGGAAGATCGCCACGGCCGAATGAAGGACCGCCGCGGGCCAGAGCAGCGGCCCAACGAAGCCGCTGCCGATCGCCTAGATAAACGAGATAGACCGCAACCAAGCACGCTGAAGACCAGCAGCGCTCGAAGCGGGAAGTGGCTGCGCTTTCGTCCCTGCGCCAGGCCAGCAGGCCAACACCAAAGCCAGGAGGGCGAATCCCGCAAGCCGACCGACAATCTGCCCCGGTTCGGAGAGTTCGACCCCCAGGAGTAGCCGAACGAACAGCGACGGGAAGCTGATCAGCACGAGCCCCGTCCCCGCTTCGATAGCGGCGGCGACCGATATGATATCTTTTCGTACCTCTTCAAGTCAATTTGCGCCCGGCGGCGGGCACTCGTTGAGGGGCGGGACCTTTCCGTTGAGCAGGGCGGCGAGACCGGCGGCCGTGCCCGGAGGGGCGCCGACATAGATCGTCGAGCCCGTCTTTTTATTGGCGGTCGCGCTCTTGCAATATTTGAAGAACGAGTTGTCGCACGGGTAAGGCCCAAGGATCTGGTAGCTTTTGCTTCGGAACTGGACTTGGTGATGGGGCAGGAACAGATGATCTGTCCTTTCGGCACCGGTTTGTCGAAGCCGGGGAACATCGTCTCCTCGGTGCTTCTGAAGCACAGCCCGCCGTCGCACTGAGCGTAGGAGCCGCCCTCCTCGCCCGGGCAGGTATACATCGCTTGATCTCCCTTCGGTGCGACGATCGCCTGCGGGCAGGCTATAGGTGCTGACCATGTATTTATTGTCTGGCGCCGGCGGCGTTGATCGAACAGACATCCTGACCCTTGCCCATCGGAAACGGCAGGCTGATGCTGTCGCCGTGCTTCTCCTCGCACTGGCAGTAAGCGACGCCGTCGAACACGTTGCAACGCGCCGCGGCGCAAAGCGCATACGTCTGATCCTTGCAGACCTTAAATTGCGCGCCGGCCATCACGTCGAGGAGCTTATCGAGGCAGCCTTTGGAAAGCTGGCCCATCTTGCTCTGTACACAGCTCTTCATGCGTCCGACATCGGGCAGCACGTCCGAGCAGAGACTCCAGACGTCGCCAGCGCATGCTCGGACGACCCCCAGATCCTGGCTGAAGCCCTCCTGCGCCATCGAGGGGGAGGCCGCGCCCGCCATCAACATGAGCGCAAAGGCAAACCCTGCGACGATGAGCTGCACTTTCGCGGAACAAAGTCTTGGCCCCATGGCATTTGCTCCCTGCCATTCCCCAGAGCCGCGCATGTCAATGCCCCCGGCAAGCGGCCCAGGCACCCGGTAGCCCGGGCCAAGGGGCTGCGCATTGATCCAGATCAACAGTCCAGATGTCGTGCACGTATCCACGCAAACAAGACGTTCCCGCTCTCCGATTGGATCGAGGGCTTAACAGTTATGTGAATTCGCTGGGAAAAACGGCGATTGGTCTACGGCTACCGGCGGCAATCCCCATGAACGAACGTCTGCTTGTCGCCGCTGGACACTCCCGAGCAGACGTTCCGGTATCGGCCGG
>CAVUOB010000007.1:0-98183 GCA_963743035.1 uncultured Alphaproteobacteria bacterium | reverse complement strand
GGGGGACCTGGATTCGAACCAAGGATGCCCGGGTCAGAGCCGGGAGTTTTACCGCTAAACTATCCCCCATCATCGGGTGGGCGCGCCGAATAGCATGCTGCCCGGCGGTCCGCAACCGCCTGGCAATATTCCCGCTTGCCCCCATACCCCCGATGCATGGACAATGAGGAAATGCTTAAGGGGACACAATCGACCGACGTCGCGCTTCAGGACCCCTCGCTGCCGCGATCCGGGGGCGGTTCGGCCATGCAGAACAGCCACGCCCATAACGGTCACGCACCTACCAACCATACCCATGGCGGGCCGGCCTATGCAGCGCTCGATCTCGGCACCAATAATTGCCGCCTGCTGGTGGCCACGCCCAGCACGCGACGGGTTTCGCGTCGCTCGACAGCTACAGCCGCATCGTCCGCCTGGGAGAGGGCCTGCACGAGACCGGCAGGCTGTCGGAGGCGGCGATGGAGCGCGCCATGATGGCGCTGCATGCCTGTGCCGCACGGCTCGGGCGCCGGCCGATGCGCGATGTGCGCGCGATCGCCACCGAGGCCTGCCGGCGCGCCGGCAACGGGCCGCAGTTCCTCGCCCGGGTGAAGGCCGAGACCGGCATCGCCTTCGACATCATCACCCCGCGCGAGGAAGCCGAACTGGCGCTCGACAGTTGCGCGCTCGCTGCTATCGGGCGGGGCGCGCCGGGCGCTGCTGTTCGATATCGGCGGCGGCTCCACCGAACTCGGCTGGGTCCGCATGGACCCGTCCAGCGGGCCGCATCTGATCGGCTATGCATCGCTGCCGCTCGGCGTCGTCACCCTGGCCGACCGGTTCGGCGCCGCCGGCTTCACCCAGGCCGGATTCGAGGCGATGGTGGACGAGGTCGCCGGCCGGCTGGCGGCGTTCGAGGCGGTGCACTGCATCGCCCAGGAGATCCGCTGCGGCGACGTGCAGCTGCTGGGCACCAGCGGCACCGTCACCACGCTGGCCGGCATCGCGCTCGGCCTGCCGCGCTACCGCCGGCTGCTGGTGGACGGCCATGTGTTGAGCGGGGAGGACGCGCACGCCGCGTTGCAGACCCTGCGCGCGATGGGGCGCGAGGGGCTGGCGCAGCATCCCTGCGTCGGGCCGGACCGGGTGGAATTCGTGCTGCCCGGCTGCGCCGTATTCGCCGCCATCATCCGGCTGTGGCCCGCCGCCCGGGTGGTGGTCGCCGATCGCGGCCTGCGCGAGGGCATGCTGCTGCGCATGATCCGTGCCGAACGCGGCCGAACGCCGCCACATAACGCATGGGTGGGCCCCTGCCCCGCCCCCATCGCGGCCGCAGGAGGGCAGCGTCCGGCATGAAATCAGGTTCAGGCGGCAAGAAGGGCCCCGCACCGCAGCGGGGCCTGGCGGTGACGCTGCGCACGTCGCGCAAGCGCAGCCCGGCATCGCAGCGCTGGCTCAAGCGCCAGCTCAACGACCCCTATGTGCAGGCGGCGCAGCAGCAGGGCTGGCGCTCGCGCGCCGCGTTCAAGCTGATCGAGCTCGATGACCGCTTCCAGCTGATCACCAACGGGCGCGCGGGTGATCGACCTCGGCGCCGCGCCCGGCGGCTGGACGCAGGTCGCGGTCAAGCGTGGTGCGGCGCGGGTGGTGGGCGTGGACCTGCTGGCGATGGACCCGGTGCCGGGGGCGGAGATCATCCAGGGCGATTTCACCGATCCGGACATGCCGGCGCGGCTGACCGGCATGCTCGGCGGCAAGGCGGACCTGGTGCTGTCGGACATGGCGCCGAACACCACCGGCCATGCGGCCACCGACCATATCCGCATCATGGCGCTGGCCGAGCTGGCGCTGCGATTTCGCCATCGGCGTCCTGCGCGGAGGCGGCAGCTTCGTCGCCAAGGTGTTCCAGGGCGGCTCCGAACGGGACATGCTGACAGCGATGAAGCGGCATTTCGCCGTGGTGCGCCACGCCAAGCCGCCGGCCAGCCGCAAGGAATCGAGCGAGCTCTACGTCGTCGCCACGGGGTTCCGCCGGGCGGATTGAGCAAGGCGGGTCTGATCCGCGCCGCGCTTGCGCCGGCGTGCCGGAAAGCCTATGTGGGCTCGCCAAGGTCGGGAACCCAGCGCAGTCGTCCGCAGGGGGTTTTCCGCAGCGGAAGGGATCCGCCCATGGCGCTCGATAGTACGTCCGAACACAGTGTTGCAGAGCGGGTGGCCGCAGAGCTGCGCCCGCGGGGTCAGCTGCAACCCCGCCGCGCGGATCGTGGAGGCGCTGGCCTTCGACGACGTGCTGGTGGTGCCCGCCTATTCCCAGGTGCTGCCCGTCCGCGACCGACACGCGGACCCGGCTGACCCGCAGCATTCCGCTGAACATCCCGCTGATTTCCTCGGCCATGGACACCGTGACCGAAGCGCCGATGGCCATCGCCATGGCGCAGCAGGGCGGCATCGGCGTGATCCACAAGAACCTGAGCGCCGACGAACAGGCCGCCCAGGTGCGCCAGGTGAAGAAATTCGAGTCCGGCATGGTGGTCAACCCGCTGACCATCCATCCCGACCAGACGCTTGCCGACGCGCGGGCGCTGATGAGCACGCACCACATCAGCGGCATTCCGGTGGTGGAGCGCGAGACCGGCCGGCTGGTCGGCATCCTGACCAACCGCGACGTGCGCTTCGCCACCGATCCGGCGCTGCGGGTCTACGAGCTGATGACGCGGGAGAACCTGGTCACCGTCACCGGCCGACGTGGCGCCGGAGGAGGCGCGCCGCCTGCTGCACCGCCACCGGATCGAGAAGCTGCTGGTGGTGGACGACGCCTATCGCTGCGTCGGGCTGATCACCGTCAAGGACATGGACAAGGCCGAGGCGCATCCGCTGGCCAACAAGGACGAGCTCGGCCGGCTGCGCGTGGCCGCGGCCACCGGCGTCGGTCCCGAGGGGCACGCCCGCGCCCGCGCCGCTGATCGACGGCCGAGGTGGACGTGATCGTGGTCGACACCGCGCACGGCCACTCCGCCGGCGTGCTGGACGCGGTGCGGCTGATCAAGACAGTTCTCCAACGCGGTGCAGGTGATCGCCGGCAACGTCGCGACGCCCGAGGGCGCGATCGCGCTGATCGAGGCGGGGGCGGACGCGGTGAAGATCGGCATCGGCCCGGGCAGCATCTGCACCACGCGCGTGGTCGCCGGCGTCGGCGTGCCGCAATTCACCGCCGTGCTGGAGACCGCCGCGGCCTGCCGGGAGCGCGGCGTGCCCGCGATCGCCGATGGCGGCGTGCGCACCAGCGGCGACATCGTCAAGGCGATCGCCGCCGGGGCCGACTGCGTCATGATCGGCAGCCTGCTGGCCGGCACCGACGAGGCGCCGGGCGAGGTGTTCCTCTACCAGGGCCGCTCGTACAAATCCTATCGCGGCATGGGCAGCCTGGGCGCCATGGCGCGCGGCTCGGCCGACCGCTACTTCCAGCAGGACATCAAGGACCAGCTGAAACTGGTGCCGGAAGGGATCGAGGGCCGGGTCGGCTACAAGGGCCCGGTGGCGGCGGTGGTGCACCAGCTGGTGGGCGGCCTGCGGGCCGGCATGGGCTATACCGGCAGCGCGGATCTATCGCCGATCTGCAGCGCAACACGCGGTTCCAGCAGATCACCGGCGCGGGCCTGCGCGAAAGCCATGTGCACGACGTCGCGATCACCCGCGAAGCGCCGAACTACCGGCAGGACTGAGCCTTGCCCCAGATGCGGGCACGGATCGGACGCAGATCCGGGCGGCGATCTTCGACGCCTATGGCACGCTGCTGGACGTGCATGCCGCCATGGGCCGGCACGCCGCCCGCATCGGGCCGAACTGGCAGGCGATCAGCGCGGACTGGCGGACCAAGCAGCTGGAATACAGCTGGGTGCGCAGTCTGGCCGGCCCCGGACAGCACCGCGATTTCTGGACGCTGACACAGGAGGCCCTGGCCTGGGTGGCGGCGAAGCACGGCATCGACGACCCTGCCCTGCTGGCGGACATCGCCGCCGCCTACCGGCATCTGGACGCCTTTGCCGAGGTGCCGGCGATGCTGCGGCAATTGAGCGCGCCGGGGGATCGCGCGCGCGATCCTGTCCAACGGCGAGCCGGGCATGCTGGCCGATGCCGTAGGCTCCGCCGGCATCGCCGACCTGCTTGACGATGTATTGAGCGTGGAGGTTGTCGGCGTGTTCAAGCCCGATCCCCGGGTCTACGCGCTCTGCACCGCCCGGTTCGGGCTGGCGGCCGGAGAGATGGCTTTCCTGTCGTCCAACCCGTGGGACGCCTATGCGGCGCGGGAATTCGGCTTTCAGGTGTTCTGGGTCAACCGGTCCGGCGCGCCCGACGAATACGGCCTGACCGGCAGCGTGCGGGTCATTCCTCATCTGGCGGCATTGCCGGATGCTCTGGCGGCCTGAGGCGCCCTGACGCCGCCGACATGTCGAAATACTGGGTGATCTGCCGTTAGTCACCTGAACAGGATTACCCGCTCATGACCCCCGCCGGGCGCATCGCCGCCGCCATCGAACTGCTCGACAGCATCGACAAATCGCCGCGCAAGCCCGCCGATGCGGTGGCCAATGATTACTTCCGCAACCGCCGCTTCATCGGCTCGGGCGACCGGCGCGCGGTGTCGGACCGGGTCTGGCGCGTGCTGCGCGCGCAGCGGCGGCTGACCTGGTGGCTGGCGCGCGGGCAGATGGCGCCGACCGCGCGGATGCTGGTCGCTGGCTCGCTGCTGACGGAAGGCTGGACGCTGGACGGCGTCGGCCAGTCCTTCTCCGGCGGGCAGTTCGGGCCGGACACGCTGGACCAGGCGGAGAAGGCCGCGCTGCGCGGCATCGAGGGCCATACCGCGGATCATCCGGACATGCCGGAGGCAGTGCGCCTGGAAATCCCCGACTGGATCCTGCCGCGGCTCGCCGCCCGCTTCGGCGACGCGCTCGGCAAGGAGATGGCGGCGATGAACGCGCCGGCGACGCTGGATCTGCGGGTGAACCTGCTGAAGGGCACGCGGGAGGAAGCCCGCGCCGCCCTGGCGGCGGAGGGGCTGGACTGCCAGCCGACCGCGCTCTCGCCCTGGGGGCTGCGGATCGAGGAGCGGCGCTCCGTCACCACGGGGCCGGCCTTCCAGACCGGGCTGGTGGAAATCCAGGACGAGGGCAGCCAGCTGGTCGCCGCCCTGGTCGATGCCCGCCCGGAGATGCGCGTCGCCGACTGGTGCGCCGGCGCCGGCGGCAAGACGCTGGCGATGGCCATGACCATGGGCAATCGCGGCCATATCGTCGCCTGCGACGTCTCCGCCCCGCGGCTGGACGGCGCGGTGCGCCGGCTGCGCCGCGCCGGGGTGCACAATGTCGAGCGCCATCTGATCGCGCAGGGCGACAAATGGGCCAAGCGCCGTGCCGGCAGTTTCGACCGGGTGCTGGTGGACGCGCCGTGCACGGGCACCGGCACCTGGCGGCGCAACCCGGATGCCCGCCAGCGGCTGGCCGAACGCGACCTATTGGAACTCGTGCCAAAGCAGGCGATGATCCTCGATGCCGCTGCAGGATTGGTTCGCATCGGCGGGCGTTTGGTCTACGCTACCTGTTCGATGCTACCCGAGGAGAACGAGGCTCAGGTGTCCGCCTTCCTCTCACGCCATCCGGACTTCGTGGTGCGCCCGCTGATCCATGCGTGGCGCCTGGACCCGCCTCCGGCCGCGCCGGAGACACTCCCGGGCGGCGATTTCCTTTCCCTGACGCCGTTGCGCCACGGCACCGACGGGTTCTTCGCCGCCGTGCTGGAACGGACGGGCAGCAAGGCCGCTCACGCCACCCCTGACCCAGGAACCAACCAGGAGCCGCCCCCGTGATCGCCATCCGCCGTGCCCGGCCCGCAGACGCGGTCGCCATCGGCGCCGTGCATGTAGCGGCATGGCGCAGCACCTATCCCGGCATCCTGCCCGACCGCTTCCTGGCCGGGCTGTCGGTCCCCCGCCAGGCCGCGCATTACGACCAGGCGATCCGATCCTCCGCGGCGGTGTTCGTCGCCATCGCCTCCGGCTCCGACCTGCCCACCGGCAACACGCCCCGGATCGTCGGCTTCGCCACCGCCGGGCGTTCGCGCATGCGCGAGATCGCCGGCCTGTATCTGGCCGAGGGCGAGATCGAGACGCTGTATGTGCTGGATGACTGGCGCGAGCGCGGCGTGGGGCGGCGGCTGATGCGCGCGGCGGCGACCCATCTGATCGAGATGGGCTGCAAATCGGCATTTCTCTGGGTGCTCCGCGACAACCCGAGCCGCTGGTTCTACCAGCACATGCGCGGCCGCCCGGTGGCGGAAGCCAGCGTTCAGGTCGGCGGGCAGACGGTGCCGCAGACCGCCTTCGTCTGGGACCCGATCGAGAAGCTGTTCGAGGCCTCGCACAAGGCGCGCGAGCCGGGGGGATAAGGCTTCCCGCTAAAAAGACCTGCCGATCACCTTCAGTTCCACGGAGGGCAGGATCCGGCCTTCGGGGACATCCTCCACCGCCCGATAGATCACCAGTTCGCTGGTGTAGGAATAATGGTAATTGGCGGTCATCCGGATGCGCCGCACTTCCCGGTACCTGTCCGAGTGCAGCGTGGCCTCGAGTTCGCGGATGATGCCGGTTTCCTCGCCGTATCCCGTCTGCATGACGACATATTGAACATGCAGGTCACGCAGCCTCTCGGTGATCTCCTCCGGCGTTAGCTTCCGCTCGGAAAAGCCGCGGCTGAAAGAGATCGCCACGTCGCGAAACAACAGCTTGTCCAGCCGGACCACGCCGAGGTCCGGGCGCGCCGAGTAGGCGCGCATCGCATAGATGAAGGTGCCGTCCAGCCGCCCCCAGAACGCGACGTTGCTGTCTTTCGGCGCCAGCCCGGCAATGTCCTGCGCCGCCTCGCGCATGCCAGTGACATAGGGCGGCGGCCGGGTCTCGGCGCTGGCGACCAACACCGCGGCGGCGACGGCCAGCGCCACGCCGGCGCCCACGCCGGCGCCGAGACAGGCGCGCACCCATAGCCGGTCGAGCAGCAGAACCGCGGCCAGTGCGATCGGATAGGTCACGAACAGAATATGCCGCGGCTCCTTGACCGCGATCATCGTGTAGAATGCGAAGCCGAGGATGAGCCAGATCAGCAGGAATGCCGCATCGGGCTTCGGCAATCTCAGCCGGGGAAAGACGGGCGCGGCGAGGCAGTACGCCGCCGCGAGGACAACCGTCGGCCAGGACAGCACATCGGGCATCATCCGGATGTAGAAGGTCAGGGCGGCCAGGCTCCAGCGCGGACCATAATCCTCGACCGATGCCGCCTGGCTCAGATTATAGGCAGAGAACTTGAAAAACAGGACCAGCAGCGGCAGCAGCAGCACGGCTCCCAGCACGGCGCCCCGCAGGGCGACGCGGCTGAAGGCAAAGCGCCATCCCCGGACATACAGCAGGGACAGGCCCATCGCCGGAATGAAGAAGGCGGCGTTGTATTTGGTGTAGATGGCCGCGACCGCGCAGGCGATCGCGGCGTAGAAGGCGCCCGACGCTTCACCCTTGAGAAAACGCAGGTGAAACACCGCCGCCCAGACGATCCACGCATAGGCGGGAACATCCAGCATCAGTTGCAGTCCCCAGAAATGGATCTCGGGTGCGCCGATCAGCAGGATCGCGACCGCGAGCGAGGACGGGCCGGCCAGCCAGTTGCGGGACAGGCGGTAGGCGCCCCATGCGAAAAGGAACAGGGCCGCCAGCTCCGCGACCAGCGCCGCGGCCTCGGACACGCCGAACACCGCATAGCTCAGGGCCAACGGCACATAGAACAGCGGCGGATAGAACAGGATCGTGAGCGCCGGCCACTGCCGGTAATACTCCATCGCGAATTCCATCGGATGCCGCAATGGCATGGCGCGCAGGAAATCCAGCACGAACGCACCGTTCAGCGCATGGCGCGAGGCATCCATGAACTGGATGTCGCCCGCCTTCGGCAGCAGAAGATACAGGGTGGCGACGATACCGCCGAGTGTCGCGGGCGCCAGGCGGTCAAAAATCCGCTCCGATTTCGCAATTGTCGTCACGCGGATGCAGCCTTCGATTGTGGGTGGCATCGAGGCGACAAGACATTTCCGCCGCCTGCCGACACGATGCGGAGCAGGCGGATCGAGGAAACGATACGAAATCAGATTAAGGAAACCGGACCAGGCGTGCCAGCTTTCCGCCGGTCACCTTTCCTCGACCCATAGCCGGTACAGACAACGCTTCGGCACAAAAAAACCCTTCGGCCGGTCCGGCCGAAGGGTTTTCCGTTGCGCCGCTTGCGGTTCAGGCGGTGACACCAGCCGCGGCGGCGACCTCGGCGGCGAAGTCGCCGGTCTGCTTGTCGATGCCTTCGCCGAGCTGGAAGCGGGCGAAGCCGGTCAGCTTGGCGCCGGCCTTGGCGACCACCGCCTTCACCCGGCTTTCACCGTCATGCACCCAGACCTGCTCCAGCAACACCACTTCCTCGTAGTATTTGCGGATGCGGCCTTCGACCATCTTTTCGATGATCGCCTCGGGCTTGCCGGAAGCGCGTGCCTGCTCGGTCAGCACCGCCTTCTCGCGCTCCAGCGCCGCGGGATCGACGGCATCGGTGTCCAGCGCCTCCGGACGGGTCGCGGCGATGTGCATGCCGACCTGCCGGCCCAGGGTCTCCAGCGCCGACAGCTCGCTCGCGCTTTCCACCGCCACCAGAACGCCGATCTTGCCGAGGCCCGGCTTCAGCGCGGAATGCACATAGGTGGCGACGGTGCCATGCTGCACCCTCAGCACCCGGGCGCGGCGGATCGCCATGTTCTCGCCGATCGTCGCGACCAGATGGGTCAGTTCCTCGGCGACGCTCCGCCCGGTGCCCGGGAACGGCGCGGCCTTGATCGCCTCGACATCCTCGCCGACCATCAGCGCGATCTCTGCCGCGGTCTGCACGAAGGCCTGGAACGTCTCGTTGCGCGCGACGAAATCGGTCTCGGCATTGACCTCGATCATCGCCGCCGCGTTGGAGGCGGAGGCGACGCCGACCAGCCCCTCGGCGGCGACGCGGCCGGATTTCTTCGCCGCGGCGGCAAGGCCCTTCTTGCGCAGCCAGTCGACCGCGGCCTCGATGTCGCCGCCGTTCTCGGTCAGCGCCTTCTTGCAGTCCATCATGCCCGCGCCGGTCTTCTCGCGCAGGTCCTTCACCAGAGCAGCCGTGATCTCCGCCATGGGGGTCTCCCTTGTTAGCCTATTCGAATAAGAATTCGGGCGATTGAGAATGCGCCCGGACCATCGCGGTCCGGGCGCGCAGGCTCAGGCGCCCGGCTGTTCGGCCGGGGCGGAAACCTCGGGCAGCATCTCGACCGGCAGGTCCTCGGCGGCGCCGATGTCCTGGCCGCTCGCCATCATCTCGGCGCTGATGCCGTCCAGCACCGCGCCGGCGACCAGGTCGCAGTACAGCGTGATGGCGCGGATCGCGTCGTCATTGCCGGGGATCGGGTAGGTGATGCCGCTGGGGTCGGAGTTGCTGTCGAGCACGGCGACGACGGGGATGCCGAGCTTGTTGGCTTCCTCGACCGCCAGCTTCTCCTTGTTGGTGTCGATGATGAACAGGATGTCCGGCAGGCCGCCCATCTCCTTGATGCCGCCCAGCGCGCGCTCCAGCTTCTCGCGGTCGCGGGTGATGTCCAGCACCTCTTTCTTGGTCAGGCCCTGGATGTCGCCGGCCAGCATCTCGTCGATCTGGCGCAGGCGCTTGATCGAGCCGGTGATGGTCTTCCAGTTGGTCAGCATGCCGCCGAGCCAGCGGTGGTTGACGTAGTACTGCCCGCAGCGCTTGGCCGCATCCGCGACATGCTCGGCCGCGGCGCGCTTGGTGCCGACGAACAGCACGCGTCCGCCAGCGGCGGTGACGTCGCGCACCGCGCGCAGCGCGCGGTCCAGCATCGGCACGGTCTGCTGCAGGTCGATGATGTGGACCTGGTTGCGGACGCCGAACAGATACGGCGCCATCCGCGGATTCCAGCGGCGCGTGTGGTGGCCGAAGTGAACGCCGGCTTCCAAGAGCTGGCGCAGAGTGAAATCGGGCATCGCCATCGGCGTGCTCCTTTCCTGTCGTCCGGTTGAACCTCCGCAGGGCCTGGCCCCTGCCCGTCGCCGGGCGTCGGCACCGGACCCGCTGCTTGCAGCGGGAAAGGCGCCCTGCGTGTGAATTACCGATGGACCCTTCCACCGGCGCGCGGGATATGGCGGGAAATGGCCCGATTGGCAAGGGCGAAGCCAAACGGCGCGGCGTTCCGCCGGCATGCCCCGGTCGCAATCCCCGGTCGCAATTGTTGCGCATTCGGTCATAAAAGGGATAGTCTGCGGCCACGAGGCCCGGCCGGCCTCCGGTTGAACAAGCCAAGGGGAAGGCACGCACATGACACGCCGCATGCGCCGGATGCTGCTGGGCGCGCTGCCCGCACTGGCACCGCTACTGGCATCACTGGCTAACACCGCGCTGGCCGCCGCGCGTTCGACGGCACCTATATCGGAACCCAGCGGGAAACGGCGAACAACAACAGCGGTTACTGCATGAATATTAATCGGGACGATATCCGGCGGGTGGTGAAGGACGGCATCATCCGCACCGAATGGGGCAAGGTCATGCTGCAAGCGACAGTCGGCAGCGACGGATCATTTATCGACCACGAGGAGGGCATGCAGTTCGGCAAAGGGGGGTCCGCACCCAACCCGATCAGTCTCAAAGGCACGATCCGCGACGGCCGGCTGGAGGCGGATGTCGGTGGGGCCCATTGCGCCGCGCACTGGTCCTTGCAGAAGAACTGACGCGCCGGCGCCCCGCCGATTGCTGGCCCCGTTTAGCGCTGATCAGCGCGTCTCCACCCCGTAGCTGCCGGGGGCGCCGGCGCGTGGCGGCATCAGTCCCGCCTCGATCAACCGCTCCCACACATGGTTCGGCGACTCCTTGGTCAGGTCCTTGGTGATGGTCTCGCGCACCTTCACGCGGGTCTGCGGGTCGAGTCCCTCCTGCAGCACCTTGGCCTGGGCCGGGGTGACGATCAGGATTAGCTGGTCGAACAGACCGGCCCGGTCGTCCTCCCCCAGCACATCCGCCAGCGCCTGGATGAAATGGTGCTTCTGCTCCACATGCGGATCGTGCCTGGGCGCGATCGCGTGCCGTGTGGGCGAGGCGCTCTCGAACGAGCGGCCGGCGCGATCGCTGATTAGGTCATGCGTCTTCAGGTGCAGGTTGGCGGAGGTCATCTCCCGCATCACCTCGATCCGGCTGCGGTCCTCCGATACCGCCAGGACGCGCGCGTTACCGCCGTCGGCGACGACGATCCACAGCCGGTCGAGCGATTTGCGGTGGGGAAAATCGCCTTGGGGGGTATGGGCCATCGGACATCTCCTCGCGATAAGCCGGTCCAGGCCGGCAGCCAGGATGCATTGCCACGCCCGGAGCACTACCGGCCTTGATGTAGGTCAAGCACCGGGCTTTCTTCAAGCGCCCATTGCTTGAAGAAGCCGTTGCCTGAAACCTGTGGTCAGGCCGCCGGCAGCCGGCGCCGGCGGACAGCGGCCACGCCGGCCAGCCCGACGCCGAGCACCAGCAGTGCCGCCGGTTCCGGGACATCGGCCACGAAGGCGATCGTATCGCCGTTGGCCACGAGGTCGAACCCGACGATCTGGCCGAGATCGTTGATCCCGTTCGCCGTGGTGCCGGCCGAGCCGGGCGGATCGATCGTGGAGAACATGCCGGCGATATCGACGAAGCCGTGCATCACGCCCCCGGCATCCACGTAGTCGCCGACGATATCGCCAAGATTGTTGATGCCGAGCGCCTGGGTGGAGGTGGACCCGAATGCCTGGAACGAGGTGATCGCGCCGCCGGTATCCGAGAACGCGGAGAAATCCCCGGCCGCGTCATACACATAGAAGCCCACGACGGTGCCGGAATTGTCCACGCCGGTCGCCTGGCTATTGAAGTTCGCCGGCAGCAGCGCATTGATGTCGGTGAACACGGGGGACGTGAAGCCCGGGCCGCCACTGACCGTGAACGCATGCTGCAAGGTCGCGCCGGCGGGGTCGGTGGATGAATACCCGGCCGCGACCGTGCCGGCCCTGTTGATGCCGAGCAGCTGATTGAACGCGGTTCCCGGCGCGTTGACGGTGGTGAAGGTCCCGCCGGTCTGCGCGAAACCGTTGGTGACACCTCCGGTGATCGAGAAACCGACCGTCGTGCCGGCGCCGCTGATCCCCACCACCTGGGTGCCGCCGTCCGCGCCCGGGACGTTCTGGCGCGTGAAGTTGGCGGCCACCGGCGGCAGGACCAGCTGGAAGCCGTTGAAGATCGTGGCATTGCCGTAGCCGACGATCGTACTGGAATTGTTGATGCCGAGCGCCTGGGTAAAGGTCGGATTGAGCGGGTCGACGATCGATTGATAGACATAGGCCCGCGCGTTGCCCGCCCCCAGAACCAGCAGGCCGGCCGTGCCCAACGCCAGGGCGCGCATGCTCCTGTATTTCGATCTTTTGGCGGATTCTGCGGAATACACGTCGCTGCATGGTCTTCATTCCCTTTTTTGTATCGAGAATAAATCCGGTTTTGTGAAGATGCCGGTGCGCTTCAGGAGAACAACGCGCGCCCCAATGCTTCTCCGGGTCCCCTTGGGATTCCACGTCCCAGGCTTGCCGACTGTTTCACGATGCGACGCTTCATCGCAGGCACGAAGTAAGATCGACGTGATTGGTATAACGAAGACGCAAATTTCACGCCTTGTTCATAAATATGACCATGGATTGTTTCGGGCGGCAGCCGCCCGGCACCGGAGGGGGCGCCGGGTCAGTCCGGGGCCGCTACGCCGTCGCGGCCCGGGCGATGCCCAGGAAATCCTCCGCGACCAGGCTGGCCCCGCCGACCAGCGCGCCACCGACATCGGCGATCGCGAGCAGCGACGCGGCGTTGGACGGCTTCACCGACCCGCCATAGAGGATGCGCAGCCTTTGGCCGGCGTCACCGAGCTGGCGGACCAGGGCGGCGCGGATGAAACCGTGCATCGCCGCCACGTCCGCCTCGGTCGGGGTGCGGCCGGTGCCGATGGCCCAGACCGGCTCATAGGCGACCACGCCGGCGAAATCGTCGGGCAGCGAGCCGGCCAGTTGCGCGCCGACCGTCTCGGTCTCCCGCCCGGCCAGGCGCTCGGCCTCGGTTTCGCCCACGCAGACGATCGGCGTCAGCCCGGCGGCCATTGCAGCCAGGGTCTTCGCTAGCACCGCCGCGTCGGTCTCGCCATGGTTCTGCCGCCGCTCCGAATGGCCGAGGATGACGAAGCCCGCGCCGAGATCGGCCAGCATCGGCGCCGACACATCGCCGGTATGCGCGCCCTGCGGCGCGGCATGGCAATCCTGCCCGCCGACCGCGACGGCGGAGCCGCGCAGCAGATAGGAAACGGTCTGGACATGCACGAAGGGTGGGCAGACCAGCAGGTCGCAGGCCAATCCCTCGGCGCCCATGCGCACGCCGGCGGCCAGCGCGTTGGCCTGCTCCGAAAGTCCGTGCATCTTCCAGTTGCCGGCGATCAGCTGACGCATCCTATTCCCCCTTCGACTGGCCCCCGGAATTGTCGGCCATGCACCCGAGGTCCTAACCCAAACGGAGTCCCTGGCAAAGCCGCCGCGCCATCCCTATGGTGCGGCCCGATCGCTGCCACCGGCCACGCCGTGCACAGCCCGTTTCTTGGCCATGGGTATGCGGAACCCGTAATCGTGCCCATCTGCTTGCCACATCGGTTTGCTTAGGTACAGGACTGGTCGATGATCTCCACTTTCCGCGCCTATCTTGGCACCTGGGTTGTCCGCGGCTTCTTCATCATCCTGGTCGCGTCCTTCGCCTTCTGGGGCATCGGCGACGTGCTGCGGATGGTCGGCACCTCCACCTGGATCGCCAAGGTCGGCTCGCGCGAGATCGAGCCGCCGGAGCTGGACCAGGCCTATCGGCGCGAGATGGCCCAGGTGGCGCGCATGCTCCCGGCCGGGCAGGACCCCTCGATCGAGATCAAGCGCGCCGTGGCCCGCCAGGCGCTGGACCGGGTGATCAGCCAGACCGCCATCGCCGGCGAGGTCGCCCGGCTGCATCTGGTGGTGCCCGAGGAAGCCTTGCGCCAGACGATCTACGACATGCCGGGCTTCCGTGGCCCGTCCGGCCAGTTCGACCGCAGCACCTACGAGGCGGCGCTGCGCAACAACGGCCTGAACGAGCCGCGCTTCCTGGAGCTGCTGCGCGGCGATCTCGGCCAGAAGCAGCTCATGGAAGCGGTGCGCGCCGGCGCGGCGGCCCCCGAAATGCTCATCGCGCAGGCCTTCGCCGAGCAGAACGAGCAGCGCTCCGCCGACCTGGCCGAGTTCCCGCTGACCGACACACCGCCATTGCCAGCACCTGACGAGGCGGCGCTGCAGCGCTGGTACGACAATCATCCCGACCTCTATTCGTCGCCGGAATATCGCAAGATCAAGGCAGTGCTGCTGTCGCCGAAGTTGCTGGCAAAGGATGTGCCGGTCAGCGACGACGATCTGAAGGCCGAGTTCGACCGCTCCAAGGCCGCGCTCACCAAACCCGGCAGGCGCAGCGTGCAGGTGATCCTGGTGCAGGACGAAGCCAAGGCGAAGGCGCTGGCCGCCGACTGGCGCGCCGGGGCGGACTGGGATGCGATGCAGCAGAAGGCCAAGGACGCCGGCGGCTCCGGCGTCGAGCTGGCGAACGCGACCGAGGCGGAATTCCCCTCCCCCGAGCTTGGCCGCGCGGTATTCGCCGCCCCCCCCGACACGGTGCCCGATCCCGGCAACAGCGCGCTCGGCTGGCACGTCCTGCGGGTCAGCCACGTGGAGCCGGGCGTGCAGCCGGACTTCGACCAGCTGAAGTCCGAACTGCGCGACCGCGTCGTGGCGCAGAAATCCGCCGACCTGATCTATGACCGCGCCAACAAGATCGACAACATCCTGGCCAGCGGCTCCTCACTGGACGAATTGCCGGGCGACCTCGGCGCCGCCGCGATTTCGGGCACGCTGGATGCCGAGGGCAAGAGCCTGGCAGGCGAGCCGGCCCCCATCCCCGGCGAGGACGCGCTGCGCAGCGCGCTGGTCACGGCGGCGTTCCAGACCAACAAGGGCGATCCGCCGCGGCTGACCGAAGTGCCGCTGCCCGGCGGCGGCTCGGCCTATTACGCCATGGATGTCGAGGACATCACCCCGCCGGCGGTGAAGCCGTTCGAAGCGGTGAAGGCGGCAGTGGCCGCCGATGTCTCTCGCGACGCCGTGCGCAAGCGCGCCGAGCAGGCGGCGGCGAAGATGCTGACGGCGCTGCAGGGCGGCCAGTCCTTCGCCGATGCCGCGACGATGGCCGGGGTCAGCGTGCACCGCACGCCGCTGATCGGCCGCGCAGCCCCCGGCGAGGTCGCGCCGGAAGTGGCGGCCGGCCTGTTCGACCTGAAGAAGGGCGAGCCCAGCATGGTGGAGACGCCCGCCGGCTTCACCGTGTTCGAGCCGGTGGAGATCAAGAGCCCCGATCCGAAGGTCGATCCCGCCGGCTATACCCAGGTGCGCGACGGCCTAAGCCGCTCGGTCGGCGACGATCTGGAGATGACCTTCGCCGGCGCGCTGCGCCAGCGCGCCGGTGTGCAGGTCAACCAGGCCTTGCTGAACAATTTCGTCCAACCCTAATCCTCCAACATCGAACAGATTGAAAGCCCGACCATGAACGTGTCCGTCCCGCCAGGGTTCGCCGCCTTCCGCGCCGCCTATGATGCCGGTCGGGGCAGCCTGGTCTGGCGCCGGGGCGTCGCCGACCTGGAAACGCCGGTGGCGGCGTTCCTGAAGCTGGCGCATGGCCGGCCCAACGCGTTCCTGCTGGAAAGCGTCGAGGGCGGCGCCGCGCGCGGGCGCTATTCGATCATCGGCATGGAGCCGGACCTGATCTGGCGCTGCCGGGACGGGCGCGCGGACGTCAACCGCCATGCCCGCTCCGCGCCGCATGCCTTCGTCGCCGATGACCGCCCGGCGCTGGAAAGCCTGCGCGCCCTGATCGCGGAGACCCAGCTCGACCTGCCGGACAACCTGCCGCCGATGGCTGGCGGCCTGGTCGGCTATCTCGGCTACGACATGGTCCGGCTGATGGAGCGGCTGCCGTCCAAGAACACGCAATGATCTCGGCGTGCCGGACGGCGTGATGCTGCGGCCCACGCTGTTCGCGATCTTCGACAACGTGAACGACGAGCTCACGCTCGCCGCCCCCGTGCATCCGCGCGAGGACGTTTCGGCCGAGACCGCGTGGGACGCGGCGCAGGTTGCGATCGCGGCCGCCGAGGCGGCACTCGACCGCCCGCTCCCCCACCCGGCCCCGCCGGTGGCGCTGCCGCCGCTGCCGGCACCTTCGTCCAACTTCACCAAGGAGGGTTTCATCTCGGCGGTGCTGCGGGCGAAGGAGTACATCGCCGCCGGCGACGCGTTCCAGATCGTGCCGAGCCAGCGCTTCTCGGTGCCGTTCGCCTTGCCGCCCTTCGCGCTGTACCGGGCGCTGCGGCGGATCAACCCGGCGCCGTTCCTGTTCTTCCTGAACTTCGACAACTTCGCCATCGTCGGCAGCTCCCCGGAAATCCTGGTCCGGCTGCGCGACGACACCGTGACCATCCGCCCGCTCGCGGGCACCCGCAAGCGGGGCGAGACGGTGGAGGAGGACCGCGCGCTGGAAGCCGACCTGCTCGGCGATCCGAAGGAGCGGGCGGAGCACCTGATGCTGCTCGACCTCGGCCGCAACGATGTCGGGCGGGTAGCGGAGATCGGCACCGTGAAGGTGACGGAGAGCTTCGCCATCGAACGCTTCAGCCATGTCATGCATATCTCCTCGACCGTGCAGGGCAGGATCCGCAAGGGGCTGGACGCGCTGGACGCGCTGGTCGCCGGCTTCCCCGCCGGCACGCTGACCGGCGCGCCGAAGGTCCGCGCCATGGAGATCATCGAAGAGCTGGAGCCGACGCGGCGCGCCTACTACGCCGGCTGCATCGGCTACTTCGCCGCCAACGGCACCATGGACACCTGCATCGGCCTGCGCACCGCCCTGGTGAAGGACGGCACGATGCATGTGCAGGCCGGCGGCGGCGTGGTGGCGGACAGCGATCCGGTGGCCGAGTACGAGGAAACCCGCCAGAAGGCCCGCGCCCTGTTCCGCGCCGCCGAGGAAGCGGTGCGCTTCGCTGCCGGCAATGGCGGACGCGGCGAAAACCGTCGTTGATATACCGGCGCTGACATACCGGCGTCGACCTGTCGGCGTTGACCGGGGGTCCGCCGAACGTGAGGATGGTTCCATGATCCTGTTGATCGACAACTACGACAGCTTCACCTTCAACCTGGTGCATTTCCTCGGCGACGTCGGCGGCGTCTGCGACGTCCGCCGCAACGACACGCTGAGCGTGGCGGAGGCGATGGACCTGGCGCCGGAGGCGATCGTGCTCTCGCCCGGCCCCTGCACGCCGAACGAGGCGGGCATCTGCGTCGACCTGATCCGCGCCGCCGCCGGCAAGATCCCGATCCTCGGCGTGTGCCTGGGGCATCAGGCGATCGGCCAGGCATTCGGCGGCAAGGTGGTGCGCGCGCCGGTGCCGATGCACGGCAAGATCTCGTCCGTGATGCACGAGGGCAGCGACATCTTCGCCGGGCTCCCCTCGCCCTTCGCGGCGACGCGCTACCACAGCCTGATCGTCGAGCGCGCCACGCTGCCGGAAACCCTGGTGCCGACCGCCTGGACCGAGGACGGCATCATCATGGGCCTGCGCCACTGCTCGCTGCCGATCTTCGGGGTGCAGTTCCACCCCGAGAGCATCGCCAGCGAACACGGGCATGAATTGCTGGCGAATTTCCTGGCGATCGCCCGCGGCTCCAACAAACCCGCCCTCGCCGCCTGAGGCGGCGCTGCCGAAATGTCCAACAACCTGAAGCCCGTATTAGCGAAACTTGCGATGGGAGATACCCTGTCGGAAGTGCAGGCCGAAGATGCGTTCGGCATCATCATGTCCGGCGAGGCGACCCCCGCGCAGATCGCCGGGCTGCTGATGGCCATGCGCGTGCGCGGCGAGACGGTGCCGGAACTGGCCGGCGCGGTGCGGGCGATGCGGGCGCGCATGCTGGCCGTGGACGCGCCGGAGGGCGCGATCGATGTCTGCGGCACCGGCGGCGACAATGCCGGCACGCTGAACGTGTCCACCGCCGTGACCTTCGTGCTGGCGGGCGCCGGCGTTCCCGTCGCCAAGCACGGCAACCGCGCCTTGTCCTCGCGCACCGGCGGGGCGGACGTGCTGACCGCGCTCGGCGTGAACGTGGACGTGCCGGTGGAACGGCTTGCCGACGTGCTGCGCGCCGCGCGCTGCGCATTCCTGTTCGCGCCGCGCCACCACGCGGCGCTGCGCCACGCCGCCGGCCCGCGGGTGGAGCTCGGCACGCGCACGATCTTCAACCTGCTGGGCCCGCTGGCCAATCCTGCCGGGGTCACGCGCCAGCTCACCGGCGTGTTCTCGCCGATCTGGGCCCGGCCGATGGCGGAAACGCTGGCGAGGCTCGGCAGCGAGGCCGCCTGGATCGTGCATGGCCAGGGGCTCGATGAGCTGACCGTGGCCGGGGAGAACCAGGTCGTGGCGCTGGCGGATGGCGTGATCACCGAATTCTCCGTGCTGCCGGAGGATGCCGGCCTGGCGCGCGCGCCGATCGAGGCGATCCGGGGCGGCGATTCCGAGACCAATGCGGCGGCGATGCTGGCGCTGTTTCGCGGCACCGCCGGGCCGTATCGCGACACCGTGCTGTTGAACGCCGCGGCCGCGCTGATCGTCGCCGACAAGGCGGAGGATCTGCGCGGCGGCGCGGCCATGGCGGCCGCATCGCTCGATTCCGGCGCGGCGCTGGCCGCGCTGGAAACCCTCAGGCGCGAAACGGCGTGAACGGAGCCCGAAATGGCTGAACAGAACCTGGCCGAATCCGATGCCCTGGCGCGGATCTGCGCCGACACGCGCCGCGAGCTCGCCCACCGCCAGGCGGCAACGGGGACGGCCGCGCTGGAGGCCCGGATCGCCGCGCAGGCCGATACGCCGCGCGGATTCGCCGACGCGCTGGCCCGCTCGGTGGCAGGCGGCGGCTATGGGCTGATCGCGGAAATCAAGAAGGCCTCGCCGTCGGGTGGGCTGATCCGTCCGGAATTCGATCCGCCGGCCCTGGCGCGCGCCTACAAGGAAGGCGGCGCCACCTGCCTGTCGGTGCTGACGGATGGGCCGTATTTCCAGGGCAGCGAGGCCGATCTGCTCGCCGCCCGCGCCGCCGTCGATCTGCCGGTGATCCGCAAGGATTTCATGCTCGACCCCTGGCAGATCCTGGAAAGCCGGGCGATGGGCGCGGATTGCATCCTGCTGATCCTCGCCGCGCTGTCGGACAGCCAGGCGGCGGAGCTGGAGCAGACCGCGACCGGCCTCGGCATGGACGTGCTTGCCGAGGTGCATGACCGCCCGGAACTCGACCGCGCGCTGCGCCTGAAGACCCCGCTGATCGGCATCAACAACCGCAATCTCAAGACCTTGAAGACCGACCTTTCCACCACCGAGCAGCTGGCCCCGCTCCTTCCGCCCGGCCGGGTTCTGGTGGCCGAAAGCGGCGTGCGCACCCATGCGGATATCCTGCGCCTGCAGGCGGTTGGCGCGCGGCGCTTCCTGGTGGGCGAAAGCCTGATGCGCCAGCCGGACGTTACCGCCGCCACGCGCGCGCTGCTGGGCCTGGCATGAGCGACCTCACGCATTTCGACGCGCGTGGCAATGCGGCGATGGTGGACGTGACCGAGAAGCCGGTCACCGACCGAACCGCCACCGCCCGCGCCCGCATCGTCATGCAGCCGGAGACGCTGGCGCTGATCCTGCGCGGCGACGCCAAGAAGGGCGACGTGCTCGGCGTCGCCCGGCTCGCCGGCATCATGGCCGCCAAGCGCACCGCCGACCTGATCCCGCTCTGCCACCCGCTGCCGATCACCTCGGTCGCCGTCGAGCTGACGCCGGACGCCGAACGCAATGCGGTGGAAATCGCCGCGACCGTGCGCACCACCGGGCGCACCGGCGTGGAGATGGAGGCGCTGACCGCCGCCTCCGTCGCCGCATTGACGGTCTACGACATGTGCAAGGCGGTCGATCGCGGCATGCGGATCGAGGCCATCCGCGTGGTGGAAAAATCCGGCGGAAAATCGGGCGATTTCCGCCAGGACTGACTTACGACAGGACTAAAGGGATCCCGGTCATGATCAGCGTCGAAGAAGCCCGCGCCCGCATCCTCGCCGGGCTTACCCCCTCCCCGGTCGAGACCGTGGGCCTGTCCGCCGCCTGGAACCGCGTGAGCGCGGCGCCGGTGATCGCGCGCCTGACCCAGCCGCCGGCGGATGTCTCGGCCATGGACGGCTATGCGCTGCGCGCCGCCGATGGCGCGCTCGGCGCCGCGCTGAGCGTTATCGGCGCGGCGCCCGCCGGCCATCCCTTCGCCGGCGCGATCGGCCCGGGCCAGGCGGTGCGGCTGTTCACCGGCAGCGTGGTGCCCGCAGGCGCCGACGGGATCCTGATCCAGGAGGACGCAACGCGCGAGGGCGACCGCATCATCGTCGGCGAGGCGGTGACCGCCGGCCGGCACATCCGCCGCGCCGGGCAGGATTTCGCCGCCGGCGACGTGGTGATCCCGGCCGGGCGGCGGCTGACGGCGCGCGATGTCGGCCTGGCGGCGGCGGCCAACCATCCCTGGATCACCGTGCATCGCCGCCCGCGGGTGGCGATCCTGGCCACCGGCGACGAAATCGCCCTGCCCGGCGAGCCGATCCCCCCGGGCGGCATCGTCAGTTCCAATTCGCACGCCCTGGCCGCCCTGATCCGCGCCGGCGGCGGGGAGCCGATCGTGCTGCCGGTGGCCAGCGATGACCGCGAGGCCATCGCCGCCGTGGCCGACCAGATCACCGGCGTGGACCTGCTGCTCACCACCGGCGGCGCCAGCGTCGGCGACCATGATCTGGTCATCGAATCGCTCTCCCGCCGCGGCCTGGTGGTGGATTTCTGGCAGATCGCCATGCGCCCGGGTAAGCCGCTGATCTTCGGCAATATGGGCGCCGTGCCGATGGTCGGCCTGCCCGGCAATCCGGTTTCGGCCATCGTCTGCGCCATCCTGTTCGTGCTGCCGGCGCTCGCCAGGCTGTCCGGCCTGCCCGGCGAGCCGCCGCCGACGGTGACCGCGCGCCTCGGCGCGGCCGTCGGACAGAACGACCACCGTGCCGATCATCTGCGCGCCGCCATCGCGCGCGACGCGGAAGGCCGGCTGGTGGCGACGCCGTTCCCGGTGCAGGATTCGTCCATGCTGCGCCGCCTCGCGCTGGCGGATGCGCTGGTCCTGCGCGAACCCCATGCCCCGTCGCTGCCGGCGGGTGCCGAGGTGCCGGTCATCCGCCTGGATTCGCTCGGTATTTGAGATCGAATTTTGCGACTCGACGGTTACCGCCGAGACGATGCTGCTTGACGGCGCGGAGAGAACCTATCTAGAACAACCCGACAGTTGCCGGTTTGTTCCGGTGGATTCGCCCCGAGAAGGCGAGCCGGTGACCGGTCCATTCGAGGGAAAGGGGCGTCCCCCATGCTCACCCGCAAGCAGCACGAATTGCTGGTCTTCATCGACCGGCATTTGAAGCAGACCGGCTTCTCCCCGAGCTTCGAGGAGATGAAGGAGGGGCTGCAACTGAAATCCAAATCCGGCATCCACCGCCTGATCTCGGCGCTGGAGGAACGCGGCTTCCTGCGCCGCCACCACCACCGCGCCCGCGCACTGGAAGTGGTGCGCCTGCCGCCCGGCGCGGAACGGCACGATCCGCTGGCGCCCGATCTCGAAGCCGGGGCGGAAAATGAACAGGATCAGGATGCGGCCGGCGCGCATTTCTCGCCGAAGATCATTCGCGGCGATTTCTCCCGCGCCTTGCCCGGCGTGCGCGCCGCCAACGACGCCGGAGCGGTGCAGCTGCCGCTATATGGCCGCATCGCCGCCGGCCTGCCGATCGAGGCGATGCGCGACAGCGGCGCGCATATCGACGTGCCGATGGCCATGCTGGGCAGCGGCGAGCACTACGCGCTGGAAGTGGCCGGCGATTCGATGATCGAGGCCGGCATCCTGGATGGCGACACCGTCATCATCCGGCGCGACGAGGTGGCGGAGAACGGCCAGATCGTGGTCGCGCTGGTGGACGACAACGAGGTGACGCTGAAGCGCCTGCGCCGGCGCGGCAACTCCATCGCGCTGGAGCCGGCCAACGCAAGACACGAAATCCGCATCTTCCCCGCCGACCGCGTGAAGGTGCAGGGCCGGTTGATCGCGCTGCTGCGCACCTACTGATCCGCGCCTAATCCGCCAACGCCGCCGGCAGCGCCGCGCCGCGGCGGGATTGCGGCCGCGGCACCCAGGGCCGATCGCCGCGCTCGGCTCGGTCGGTCAGCACGCGCGCGCCGCCCGGCTCCAGCCAGATCGCCGCCGCCCCCTCCCGCCAGACCGTGAAGCGATCGACCAGGGTCGGTGCCAGGCCTGGACAGGCATCGCGGGCGGGTTCGGCGGACACCACCACCGCGACCTCCGCGCAGAACGGGGAATGCGCGGCGCCGCGCAGCAGCAGCGCCGAAACCCCGTCCGGATGCGGACGCAGCCGGCAGCCACCCGGGTCGCAGGTGACGATGTCCGCCTCGCCCGGCGCGTCCGCGCCGAGCTCGCCGGGCATCGGCTCCATCTCGGCCACGGCCCAGTATTGCTGCCACGCATCCTGCACGAAGCGCGATCCGCCGGCGGTTCGCTGCACGAACGCCTCCCCGGAAACGCGCAGCGCGATCAGCCGGGCATCGGCGGAAACCAGCATGTCCGGCGGATGATCGAAGGCCGGGGACGCCAGGCCCAGCGCAATTCCCGCCACCCCGGCCAGCCGCCAGCGCGTGCGCCAGATCCCTACCCAGGCGATGCCGAGCGACAGCACGCCCAGGCCCCAGGCCGGCATATGCGGCACCGCGAAGGTGGAGGCCGGCAGGTCGGCCGCGGTATGGGCGATCCACAGGATCGCCCCGGTCCCCCAGCCCATCGGCACCAGCGCCAGCACTTCCAGCCCGAACGGCATCAGCGCCAGCGCGATCAGCCCGGCCGGCATCACCCACAGCGCCGTCAACGGCACCGCCACCATGTTGGAGACGACGAAATAGACCTGCACCCGGCCGAAATGATAGGCGCCGTACGGTGCGGACGCGGTGCCCGCCAGCAGGCTGGTCAGGGCCAGCGCCGCCACATGCAGGGCCAGCCGGCGGCCCCATGTCCCCTCCCCCCAGATCGGCGCGGCCTGCAACCGCAGCAGCCAGGGGCGCAGCGCCTCGTAGCCGGCGATCAGCGCCAGCACGGCGGAAAAGCTCATCTGGAAGCTGACCCCGGTCACTTCCCAGGGCTCCACCAGCAGGATCGCCAGCGCCGCCAGCGCCAGCCCGCGCAGCGAAATCGCCCGCCGCCCGGCCAGCACGGCCAGGGTGAACAGGCACGCCATGGCGAAACTGCGCAGGATCGGCAGATGCATGCCGGTCAGCAGCATGTAGAACCCGCCGGACCCCAGCGCGACCACCGCGGCGATCTGCTTGCAGGGCCAGAACAGCGAGGCCCGTTCCGACAGCGCCAGCACGAGGCGGGGAAAGCCGAGCATCAGCCCCATGACGATGCCGATATGCAGTCCGGCCACCGCCAGCAGATGCGCCAGGCCGGAATCGCGAAACGCCGCCCGGTCGGGCTCGGGAATGCCGGCGGTGATGCCGGTCAGCAGGGTGGCGGCGATGCCCCCCTGCGCGCCCGGCAGCACTGCGAGGATCCGATGCTGGATGGTGTCGCGCAGCCAGCGGATCCAGGCCCCCGGCCCCTGCGGCCGGGCATGCGCCAGCACCTCGGCCGGCCCCAGCGCCATTCCGTAGCCGCCAAGGCCGGAGAAATACGCATCCCGCTGCAGATCCCACCCGCCGGGATAGGCCGGCGGGCTGGGCGGGCGGATCAGCACCCGCAGCCGCACCCGATCGCCGGTTTCCATCTCCGCCGGGTCGTTCGCCTTCAGTTTCACCCGGATCGTGCGGGCCAGGTCCCGCTCGCTGTCGAGGATGCGCACGCCTTCCAGCAGCACCCGCCTCCCCGCCGGCAATGTCTCCACCCCCCGTACCAGGCCGGACACCGTCACCCCCCGGCTCGGCAACGGCTCCACCGGCAAGGCACGGAAGGTGGCGAACTGGCAGGAGGCAAACCCGATCGCGCCCGCCGCCACCGCCAGCAGCCCCCCGCGCAGCAGCCCCCCGTGCAGCACTGGCCGGCAGCGCGCCAGGACCGAGCCCAGCACCGCCGGCCCCGCCACCGCGGCACCCGACCAGGAAGGCGGCTCCGCACGCAAGGAGAAATACAGCAGCGCGCCCATGCCCATGCAGACCGGCAGCCATAGCGCGAAGCGGCCCCGCTCCGCCGCCGCCCACCCGCGCAGCGACGCCGAGACCGCCAGGCCCCGACCGGCGATCTCCTGCCATGTAACCGTAGGCTGCAGCACCGCTCAACCTCCGCGAGCAGACTACCGCGCCCTGGCCTCTACAGGGAACTTCCATCTGTGCTAGGAGGCGCCGCATGTCAGTCCGTACCCGCTTCGCCCCCAGCCCCACCGGCCTCCTGCACATCGGCGGCGCCCGCACCGCCCTGTTCAACTATCTGTTCAGCCGCCACCACGGCGGCGAATTCCTGCTGCGCATCGAGGACACCGACCGCGAGCGCAGCACCGAGGCCGCCACCCAGGTGATCCTGGAAGGGCTGGACTGGCTCGGCCTCAATCCGGATGCGCCGCCGGTCTTCCAGTCCACCCGCGCCGCCCGCCATGCCGAGGTGGCGTACCAGATGCTCGCCAACGGCACGGCCTATCGCTGCTGGTGCACGGCCGAGGAACTGCGCCAGATGCGCGAACGGGCCGTAGCCGAGGGCCGCTCGCCGCGCTACGACGGCACCTGGCGCGACCGCGACCCGGCCGAGGCGCCGCCCGGCGTCGCCCCGTCCATCCGCCTGAAGGCCCCGCGCGACGGCGAAACCATCGTCGACGACCTGGTGCAGGGCCCGGTCCGCGTCGCGAATGCCGAGCTCGACGACATGATCATCCTGCGCAGCGACGGCACGCCGACCTACCAGCATGCGGTGGTGGTAGACGACCACGACATGGAGATCACCCATGTCATCCGCGGCGACGACCACCTGACCAACACCTTCCGCCAGGTCCAGGTCTATCAGGCCAATGGCTGGGAGACGCCGCGCTTCGCCCATATCCCGCTGATCCACGGCGCCGACGGCGCCAAGCTGTCCAAGCGCCACGGCGCGGTGTCCGTGCTGGAGTTCCGCGAACAGGGCTTCCTGCCGGAGGCGTTGTGCAACTACCTGCTGCGGCTCGGCTGGAGCCACGGCGATCTCGAGATCATCGACCGCGAAACCGCCATCCGCCTGTTCGACATCGACGGCGTCAACCGCGGCGCCTCGCGCATGGACTACGCCAAGCTCACCCACCTCAACGGCGTGTATATCCGTGCCGCCGACGACCACCGGCTGACCCGCGAGGTGCTCCACATCCTCGCCCACCGCCCGGGCCTGGCACTCGGCGCCAATGCCGCACACCGCATCCAGACGCTGATCCCGGCACTGAAGGAGCGGGCGAAGACCATCCTGGAGCTGGCCGATTCGGCCCAGTTCCTGGCCCATCCTCCGCCCTTGCCGATGCAGCCCAAGGCGGCCGCGCTGCTGACGCCGGAGGCCCGTCTGATGCTGCGCGACCTCGCCGCCGCGCTGGAGCAGACCGAGTTCACCCCGCCCGCGCTGGACGCCACCTTGCGGCTTTTCGCCGAACGGGCCGGGCTGAAACTGGGGCAGGTCGCCCAGCCGCTGCGCGCTGCGCTGACCGGCAGCACCACCAGCCCCGGCATCGACCTGACCCTCGCCGCCCTCGGCCGCGACGAGGCGCTCGCCCGCATCCGCGCCGCCGCCGACTGAGCGGCCGCCCACAGCCTGGAGCCGGTCGCCACCCCCCAGTCACTATCCCGGGGGGGCCGCGACCGGCTCCAGAACCTTGGTTCAGCGGGTTATCCTGTCACCCGGTCGCACCGGCCTCAGGCGCGGTTGGCCTCGGAACGCGAGCGGCGCACCGCGACAAGCCCGAGCAGACCGACGCCGAGCGCCGCCACACCTGCCGGTTCCGGCACGAACATCTGCCCGCGCACCGTTTCGGCGATGTCCGCGAAGTTGGTGAACACGCCGTCCACGCCCATGTTGTAGTACTTCTCGTACTGGGCCGGGTCGTTCAGGAACGTGTAGGGGTGCACGTACAGCCCGGCGGCATGCGCAAGCTGCACGCAGGCGGCGGTGGTCTGCGAGGTCGACGGGCCGATGCCGTCCGCGTAGGTGGCGATCAGTGCCGCCTGGGCGGCCGTGGTCGGGCAGACGCCCAGCAGCGTGACCGGAATATCGGTCAGGCCGTTCATGTAGGCGACCTGGGTGGCATCGAAGGATTGCAGGTACGCATCGTTATCGACGGTGAAGTAGCCGTTGTATTTCGGGTCGTTCAGCGCCGCCAGGATGGCGTCGGCGACCGCCAGGCCGCTCTGCTTCGCCTCGGGATAGACGCCGGTGCGCTCGCCGGTGGCCAGGAAGTTGTTGTAGGCGATGTCCAGCATCTCGCTGAGCGTGGCGATCTGGTAATGCACGGTCGGGTCGTAATAGGACTTGTCGGTGCCGTACCCAGTGGCGTTTCGGTAGGTCGCCGTCAGCTCCATCAGCTGGGCATAGGTGAAATTGGTGACGTTGTAGGTGCTGCCGGTTTTCAGCGCGGCGATGTCCGGATGCGTCGCCGCATAGGCCACCACGTTCGTGGTCGCGTTCAGCGTGCCGTCATGCAGCATGACCGCCACGCCGTCCTTGGTCAGATAGACGTCGCCTTCCAGATAATCGGCATTCATCTGGATCGACAGCTGGTAGGCCTGGACCAATTCCTCGGGCAGATAGCCGCTGGCGCCGCGATGGTTGATCACGATCGGCGGCTTGCCGGTCAGCGTGGAAACGGGGTTCGCGAACGCGGTCGAGGCCGTCAGTGCCAGGACGGCCGGAATGACCGCCCGCAGGTAGGTAAGACGCATAAACACTCTCCAACAGAAACAAAACAAGCCCCGGCCGGACCGGCCGCAGCCAGGGCAAGCTATGCGGATGCGTCTCTGTTCGTGTGTTACAGTATTACTATGTTACTTTACTGACAGTAAACTTTCCGTAATTTATGGAAATGGTACATAGGCAATATTTTCGATGATGGCCCGGGACCGCACCGGAGGATTGGCCCGGATCCGCTTCCTCAGGCAGCTGTCGGCATCCCGCCCATCTCGGCGAAGAAACCATCCAGCTTGTCGAACTGCATCAGGCTGGCATAGGCCGGCACCATCTCCGGCGTCGCCACCTCGATCATCAGCCGGTTGTCGACCCAGAGCTCGATCACCTCGAACAGCGGTTTGCCGGCCGCCTGTTCGCCGCGTCCGCAACGCTGCGTGCGCCAGCCCATGCGCGCGCCCACGCGCTGCACGGTCGCCTCGTCCACCGGCACCGACAGCAGCAGATGGAACGCGTGCTCTCCGAGCGGCGCGCCGGTTGCGGCGATCACCTCCGCCTCGCCCTGGCCCGGCCGGAACACCGCGTTTTCCGGATACACCTCGATCATGCTGCCATGCGCATCCCCGCTCACCGCCATGAACGCTCCGGGCACCGGTCCGGGGAACGGATAGCACCGCCCGGCGATCAGTTCCGCCAGCGCCTCCGCGGCCGCGCGGGGATCCCTGGCGGGAATGGAAACATGATGGATCATCGGAAACTCCTCTCCTCGTTTCATTGGACAGCGGGTCATTGGACAGCGGGCGGCTGTCTATATTTTTTACCATCGCCCGGGGTGTGAGGCGGTTCACACCCATATCGCGGCCCGACGCATGCCGGCAATGGCCTGTTCACCGGATCTTGATTGCCCGGGCCCAGTCTCCTGGCGAAGATACGGTGGCCGCCGGATGCAAGCCGTTCGTACGGAACAGGTGCGCTTCTCCACCGTCGCCGCCGAACGCGGCGCGGCGGATGCCGAACGCGACGTGCGCGGCTTCTCGGTCAAGTTCTACACCGAGGAAGGCAACTGGGACCTGGTCGGCAACAACACCCCGGTGTTCTTCGTCCGCGACCCGCTGAAATTCCCCGACTTCATCCACACCCAGAAGCGCCATCCCCGGACCAACCTGCGCTCGCCCACCGCCATGTGGGATTTCTGGTCGCTGTCGCCGGAAAGCCTGCACCAGGTCACCATCCTGTTCTCCGATCGCGGCCTGCCGGTCGGCTTCCGCAACATAAACGGCTACGGCAGCCACACGTTCAGCCTGATCAGTGCGGGCAATGAGCGTCACTGGGTGAAGTTCCATCTGAAAACACGGCAGGGCATCAAGAACTGGACCAACGAGGAAGCCGCCGCCGTCATCGCCAACGACCGCGAAAGCGCCCAGCACGACCTGCACGAAGCGATCGAGCGCGGCGATTTCCCGAAATGGCGCGTGCAGATCCAGGTCATGCCGGAAACCGATGCCGAGAAGACCCCGTACAACCCGTTCGACATCACCAAGGTCTGGCCGCATGCCGACTACCCGCTGATCGACGTCGGCGAGGTCGAGCTCAATCGTAACCTGGAGAACTACTTCGCGGAGATCGAGCAGGCCTCATTCTCGCCGTCCAACGTCGTGCCGGGCATCGGCTTCTCGCCGGACAAGATGCTGCAGGCACGCATCTTCTCCTATGCGGATGCGCATCGCTACCGCGTCGGCACGCATTACGAGGCGCTGCCGGTCAACCGCCCGAAGAACGCCGTCAACACCTATCACATGGACGGCTCGATGCGCGTCGACATGCCGAAGAACCCGGATGCCTATTACGAGCCCAACTCCTTCAATGGCCCGGTCCAGCTTCCGGCCGCGAAGGAGCCGCCGCTGCACATCTCCGGCAACGCGGACCGCTACGACCATCGCATCGGCAACGACGACTACACCCAGCCGGGCAACCTGTTCCGCCTGATGTCGCCGCAGCAGAAACAGCAATTGTTCAACAACATCGCCACGGCGATGCAGGGCGTGCCGAAGGAGATCACCGATCGGCAGATCGTCCACTTCACCAAGGCCGATCCGCCTACGGCGCCGGCGTCGCCGAGGCTCTGCGCCGCGCCGCGGCCAAGGCCAACGAGAACTCCGCGCCCACCACGGCCGCCGTCCCCCCCAGGCCGGCCCACGCCGCGCAGTAGCCGGACGGCAACAGGGGTCCCGGATGCCGGGACCCCTTTCTGCTGCCTGCTGGCGTTTCGGCGCCGGCGACCCGGCGATCAGCGCAGCGGCGCGATCGCCCAGATGATCACGATGGCCGCCAGCGATATCCCCACCGCCAGCAGCGCGGGCACCAGTTGCCCCTTGCTCGGGTTGGTCAGGGCGAGCCTTCCCTCCGGCACACGGTCCTGGGCCGTTCCGGCCCGCATTCCACCCAGCGTATCCGTCGTCATGGCGGTTTCCTTTCTTATGGCAGGATCAACGATAACCCTGTCCCGCTCCCACGGACCGCGTGTCGTAATCATTGATCTGGATCAGGTTGATCTGGATCAGGCGGCGACGCCGGGGTTTTCGTCGCGCCCTGGCGTCTCCCCGCATTTCGTGATGAAGCATCTGCCGGCCGACGATGACTGCTTCCGCCCCCGGCAGCGTGCGCGAAGGCGGCTGCCCGTTGGCGTGAGACAATGCGGGCGGGGCGGGACGGGCGGGCGCCGCTGGCGCCCGTTCCGCTCAGCGCGAAATCGCCTCCAGCGACAGCCCCCTGGTGCGCGGTCCGAAGGCACCGATGGTGATCACCACGATCAGCATGGCGCAGGCGATGAACTGGAACACCGCGACCACGCCGCCCACGTTCAGGAAGAAGCCGATCGCCAATCCCGACAGCGCCGCGGACAGGCGGCTCCAGGCATAGGTGAAGCCGATCGCGCGGGAGCGGATGCGCGTCGGGAACAGCTCCGCCTGGTAGTTGTGGAACGAGAAGGACAGCCAATTGTTCGACAGCGTCACCAGCACGCCGAACAGGATCAGCAGGATCGGATTCGTCTGGTTGGCGAACAGCAGTCCGAACGCGCCGATGCCGATGGCAGAGCAGCAGATCTGCCATTTCCGTTCCATCCGGTCCGCCACCAGCAGGCCGAGCAGCGGGCCGATCGGATTGGCTATGGCGATGATGAACGCGTATTCCAGGCTGTTGGTGATGTTGATGCCCTTGGCGATCAGCAGCGTCGGCACCCAGGCCGCGAAGCCGTAATAGCCGTAGGTCTGGAAGAACTGGAAGATCGACAGCACGACCGTCCGCTGGCCATAGGGCGGCTGCCAGATCTCGGCGAAGCTGCCCTCGCCGGCGGCCTCCGGCTCCAGCGGGCCGGGAGGCGGCAGGGGGGCGCCGGACTCGGCCGCGACCCGCGCCTCGATCTTCTCGACGATGGCCTCAGCCTCCACCAGCCGGCCGTGGCGGGCCAGCCAGCGCGGCGATTCCGGCAGGCCCAGGCGCAGGAACCAGACGAACACGGCGCCGACCGAGCCGATCACCACCACGTAGCGCCAGTTGTCCGGCCCGAACAGCCAGGCCAGAAGCGCCACGATCGGAACTGCGCAGAAGCCGACGAACTGGTTGAAGGCGAAGGCCCGGCCGCGCTGGATCCGTGACACCAACTCGGACACATAGGTGTCGATGGTCACCAGTTCCACGCCGATGCCGATACCGGCGATGAAGCGCCACAGATTGAGCCCGAAGCCCGAGCTCTGGAACGCCATGATCAGCGTGGCCCCCGAATACCACAGCAGCGAAAAGGTGAAGATCCTGCGCCGGCCATAGGCATCGGCGAGCCAGCCGAGGAACATGGTCCCGACCAGCAGCCCGGCGAACAGGGCGAACACGAAGGTGCCGGCGCCGGCCACCTTCAGCGAGGTCAGCACGCTGAAGATGCCGAGCGATTCGGGCGTGAACATGCCGGATTTCGCCATGCCCGGAATGATGTAGGCGGTCAGGAACAGGTCGTACAGCTCGAAGCAGGCGCCGAGCGAGATCAGGGTGACGAGGTTCCAGATATGCCGGGTGGTCGGCAGCCGATCGAGCCGCGCGGCGAGTTCCGCCGCCTTGCCGGTGGACATTGGCTTCCTCCGTTCTTGTTTCCGGCCCGAATCCGGGTCTTATCGGAATAATAACAGAGGAGTATCGGGGATCAGGGAAAAAATTCAGCCGCGCCAGCCTGGGCCGGTCAGCCGCCCCGGCAGCGTTGATACGGCGATGCGGACACCATCTGCGTCACGATCGGCGGCACCTTCGTAGCCAGTTTCTCGACAATAACGGTGCCGCGCTTCTCATTGGCATTGAACCGGAACACGAAGGGCTGGTCGCCGCCCTTGGCGTCCGGCCCGATCCAGACCTCGATGCCGCGGTATTTGTTGCCGCCCGCACAGGTCAGGCACACATCCACCGGCGCCAGCTTGCCCTGCTTGCCGCCGAACTGCACCAGGATGCCCTGCGCATCCACGGTCAGCCGCGGCTCGCGCGTGCAGTCGCCGCGCGGCGCGTAGCTTCCGGCCAGGTCCTTCGGCACCTCCATGGCGCCGGCCGGCCCGCTCCACGCGGCCAGCGCCGCGAGAACCGTGAAGCTGAAACCCCGGGGGAAATTGCCGGCCATCGCGCACCCTGTCTTGCCTTGCTTGCCCGACCAGTCTTGTTCCGCAACATCTGTCGGTCGAGTTACATTTCGCTAACCTATGGCTTCCAACCATTGGGCAGCCCATCGCTTGACGACACCCGCCCCGATCTGCGACCAACGCCCCGTGCAATATCCGGAACGCCATCTACTCGCGATCGAGGGGCTTCATCCCCCCGCCATCGCCCATTTGCTCGACCTCGCCGAGAGCTATGTGCTGTTGAACCGTTCCGGCAAGACCCAGCGCGACCTGCTGCGCGGCCGGACGCTGATCAACCTGTTCTTCGAGGACAGCACCCGCACCCGCACCAGTTTCGAGCTCGCCGGCAAGCGCCTCGGCGCCGATGTCATCAACATGTCCGTCTCCACCTCCTCGGTGAACAAGGGCGAGACGCTGCTGGACACGGCGGCCACGCTGAACGCCATGCAGTGCGACCTGCTGGTGGTCCGTCACGACCAGTCCGGCGCGCCCAATCTGTTGGCCCAGAAGGTCGACGCCGCCGTCATCAACGCCGGCGACGGCACGCATGAACACCCCACCCAGGCGCTGCTGGACGCGCTGACCATCCGCCGCCACAAGGGGCGGCTGGAGGGTCTGACCATCGCCATCTGCGGCGATATCGGCCATTCCCGGGTCGCCCGCTCCAACATCCATCTGCTCACCGCCATGGGCTCGCGCGTGCGCGTCATCGGCCCGCCGACGCTGATCCCGGCCGAGGCCGCCCGCCTCGGCGTCGAGATCTTCCATGACATGCGCGCGGGCCTGGCCGGCGCCGATATCGTCATGATGCTGCGCCTGCAGCGCGAGCGCATGACCCGCTCCCTGGTTCCCTCCGCGCGCGAATTCTTCCGCTTCTGGGGGCTGGATGCGGAAAAGCTCGCCTTCGCCAAGCCGGACGCGCTGGTGATGCATCCCGGCCCGATGAACCGCGGCGTGGAGATCGACAGCGCGGTCGCCGACGATCCCGCTCGCTCCGTGATCAAGGAGCAGGTGGAGATGGGCGTCGCTGTGCGCATGGCCGTGCTCGACGTGCTGTCCCGCGCGCCGGCGATGGGCCATTGGGGCCGCAATGAGCGCTGACCTGCTGTTCCACGATGTCCGCATCATCGATCCCGCCAACGGCATCGATCTGCAGGGCAACCTGCTGGTCCGCGATGGCCGCATTCTCGACCTCGGCGCCACCCTCGGCATACCGGACGGCGCGGAGAAGATAACCGCCGACGGCGCCATCCTCTGCCCCGGCCTGGTCGATATGCGCGCCGCCCTCGGCGAGCCCGGCTACGAATACCGCGAGACCATCGCCACCGCCGCCACGGCGGCGGCCGCCGGCGGCATCACCACGCTCGCCTCCCTGCCCGACAGCGTGCCGGCGATCGACGATCCCGCGCTGATCCGCATGCAAAGCGCGCGCGGCGAGGAAACCGGCAGCCTGACCATCCTGCCCTACGGCGCGGTCACCCGCGGCTGCAAGGGCGAGGAAATGGCCGAGCTCGGCCTGCTGCGCGATGCCGGCGCGGTGGCCTTCACCGATGGCAGCCGGGCCATCGCCTCCGCCCGGCTGATGCGCGTGGCGCTGTCCTATGCCCGCGGCTTCGGCGCGATGATCGTGCAGCATCCGGAAGACCCCACGCTCGCCAATGGCGGCTGCGCGACCGAGGGCGAGCTCGCCACCCGCCTCGGCCTGCCCGCCATTCCCGCCGCCGCCGAGGCCATCCTGATCGCGCGCGACATCCGCCTGGCCGAACTGACCGGCGGCGCCGTGCATTTCGCCCATGTCTCCACCGCCGAAGGGCTGGCGCTGATCCGCCGCGCCAAGGAAGCCGGCCAGGCCGTCACCTGCGACACCGCGCCGCCGTATTTCGACCTGAACGAGACCGCGATCGGTGAATTCCGCACCTATGCCAAGCTGTCCCCGCCGCTGCGCAGCGACGCCGACCGCCAGGCGGTGCTGGCCGCGCTCGCCGACGGCACGATCGACGCCATCGCCTCCGACCACCAGCCGCGCGACGCCGACGACAAGCGGCTGCCCTTCGCGCTGGCCTCGGCCGGCGGCGCCGGGCTCGCGACGCTGCTCGGCGTGACCCTGGCGCAGTACCATGGCGGCGCGCTGGGGCTGAGCCTGGTGATCGACCTGCTGACCGCCCGCCCCGCCCGGCTGCTCGGCAGCCAGGCCGGCACGCTGAGCAAGGGCGCCCCGGCGGATCTCTGCCTGTTCGCACCCGAGGCGATCTGGCAGGTCGCGGCCGGCGAGCTGCCCGGCAAGGCGCAGAATACGCCGTTCGACGGGCGGGCATTGGAAGGCCGGGTGCTTGGCACCTGGAAAGCCGGCAGGCGGGTCTTCTAGTGGCGGCGCTGCCCACGCTTTCCGGGGCGCTTTTCTGGCCGTTTTTATGGGCATTGGGGGGCTACCTGCTCGGCTCCATTCCGTTCGGCCTGCTGCTGACGCGCGCCGCCGGGTTGGGGGACGTGCGCAAGATCGGGTCGGGCAATATCGGCGCCACCAATGTGCTGCGCACCGGCAACAGGAAGCTCGCCGCCGCCACCCTGCTGCTGGACGCCGCCAAGGGCGCCGCCGCCGTGCTGCTGGCCCGCGGCTGCGGCGACGAAACCTCCGCTTTGCTGGCCGGACTCGCTGCCGTGCTCGGCCATATGTTCCCGGTCTGGCTCGGCTTCCGCGGCGGCAAGGGCGTCGCCACCGGCTACGGCGTGCTGATCGCCGCCTCCTGGCCCGCCGGCCTGCTGGCCGGGGCGGTCTGGCTGGTCATGGCCAAGCTGGTAAAAATCTCCTCGGCCGCGGCGCTGACCTCCTTCGCCCTCGCCCCGGTGCTGGCCTATTTCATCGCCGGGCGCGACGTCGCGCTGCTGGCGCTGGCCGTGGCGGCGCTGGTGTTCATCCGCCACCACGCCAACATCGCCCGCCTGATCGCGGGCACCGAGCCGCGGATCGGGCAGAAGACCTGAAATCCGGCAATCGCCCCTGCGCCCGGTCAGTCCACCCGGTCGTTGCGCGCCCGCCAATCCTCGATGGCGGCGATGGCGGCATCGCGGTCGATCACGTCGGCGTAGCGCCGCTCCACATCCTTCAGGTTCTGCTCATGCGCCGTCCGGTCATGGTCGCCCACGCAGTCATGCGGGACCATGACGCGAAAGCCGAGGGAGAACGCATCGATCACGCTGGCGCGCACACAGCCGGACGTGATGCAGCCGGTGACGATCACCGTGTCCACCCGCTCCTTGGTCAGGATCGCCGCCGCCGGCGTGGCAAAGAAGATCGACGGCGCGGATTTCATCAGCAGCACGTCCGGCCCGGCCGCGGCGATGCGGGGATCGAGCTCGACCAGCGGTGAGCCGCGCAGCAGGTCGAACACCGGCTCCGCCTTCCAGTGCGGCGCGGCGCGCGGGCTGTCATAGCCGTTCACGCAGGCAATGACAGGCAGGCCGGCGCGCTTCGCTGCCTCGATCAGCGGCACGGTGTTCCGCACCGCCGCCTCGACCATCGGCGCCCCGCCCATCGGGAACTCCGGGTCGATGAAGCCGCGCTGGAAATCGACCACGACCAGGCCGGGCTTGGCGCCGAAACCCAGGGGGCGGCTGCCATAACCGCGCTGCACATAAATATCGACCATATTCCGCTCTTCCTTACGATAGGTTGTTGGCTTCATCACGGGGCAAGCAAACCGTATGCCGCCACGCGGGCTCCATCCGCCCGCAGAACGGTATGCCTTGACCGCGACTTCGTTGCCGATGCATGAAGGCGGAGCAGTTACCTCCGCAATCGCTTCGGCACCCGGTGATGCGCGGGACCCGCCTTCCTTCGAACCGCCAGGTCCAGGGCCCACCGGCATGACGCCCCCCGCCGACAGCATCGACCGCTTCCGCCTGGCCCGCACCGAGGGCGTCGGCCCCGTCACCTATCGGCGCCTGCTGCGCCGCTACGTCAGCGCCGCCGAGGCGCTCGACGCCCTGCCCGGCCTCGCCCAGGCGGGCGGGCGGACCAGCGGACCTTCCATTCCCTCCGCCGCCGCGCTGCAGCGCGAGATCGACCAGTTGCACCGGCGCGGCGCCCGGCTGGTGTTCCTGGACACGCCCGCCTATCCCCCGCTGCTCGCCTTGCTGGATGACGCGCCGCCGGTCATCGCCGTGCAGGGTGACCTCGCCTGCCTCCGGCAGCGGGCGATCGCCTTGGTCGGCGCGCGCAACGCCTCGGCCAACGGCCAGCGCATGGCGGAGACCCTGGGCCGGGAGCTGGCGGATGCCGGGCTCGTGGTGGTGTCCGGCCTGGCGCGGGGCATCGACGCTGCCGCCCATCGCGGCGCATTGGCGGCCAGCACGGCGGGTGGGAAAACCATCGCGGCCATCGCCGGCGGCCTCAATGTCCCCTACCCGCCCGAGCATGACGATTTGCAGGCCCGCATCGCCGAGGCCGGCGCGGTCATTGCCGAGGCGCCGCTCGGCACCGCGCCCCAGGCACGCCATTTCCCCCGCCGCAACCGCATCATCGCCGGCCTGTCGCTGGGCGTAGTGGTGGTGGAGGCGGCGTTGCGCTCCGGCAGCCTGATCACCGCCCGGCTGGCCCAGGAGCACGGGCGGGAGCTGTTCGCCGTGCCCGGCTCGCCGCTCGACCCCCGCGCCCGCGGCTCCAACGACCTGATCCGCCAGGGCGCGCAACTGACCGAGAGCGCCGCCGACGTGCTGGCCAACCTGCCCGACCATCCGTCCCGCCAGGGGATCGCGCGCGACCCGCTATTCGCCGAAGGACGCACTTCCGATCCGGCCTTCGCGACCCCATATGCGCACCCCGGTGGGCTGTCCGAACCGGATCCGAACGCTGCCGAACCACAGGAATCCCCGGCCGAGCTGCGCCGGGCCCACTCGCAAATCATTGAATTATTAGGGCCTTCACCGTCCTTGGTTGACGATCTAATCCGTCGCTGCCAGTTCTCTGCCGCTGCTGTCATGGCGGTACTGCTGGAATTAGAGCTCGCCGGCCGGGTCGAGGCCCTGCCGGGAAACCGGGTCGCACTGCTCTCCAACTGACTATCGGGCGCCGAAAGCGGCCGAACGGAACCCAAGCGAGCCCCCTGAGCGAGCCCCCTTTAGCGAGATCGAATGACTGACGTTGTCGTCGTAGAATCGCCTTCCAAGGCAAAGACCATCAGCAAGTACCTGGACGGGAATTTCACCGTGCTGGCCAGCTTTGGCCATGTGCGCGACCTTCCGCCCAAGGACGGCTCGGTCCGGCCGGACCAGGATTTCGCGATGGACTGGGAAGCCGATGACCGCGGCAACCGCCAGGTCACGGCCATCGCCAAGGCGCTGAAGGGCGCCAAGACGCTGTACCTCGCCACCGACCCGGACCGCGAGGGCGAGGCGATCTCCTGGCATGTCCGCGACATGCTGGCGGAGAAGCACGCGCTGACGGGGGTGCAGGTCCACCGCGTCACCTTCAACGAGATCACCCGCAGCGCCGTGAAGACGGCCATGGCCCATCCGCGCGAGCTCGACCAGCCGCTGATCGAGGCCTACCTGGCCCGCCGGGCGCTCGACTACCTCGTCGGCTTCACGCTTTCCCCGGTGCTGTGGCGAAAGCTGCCCGGCTCCCGCTCGGCCGGGCGCGTCCAGTCCGTGGCGCTGCGCCTGATCTGCGAGCGCGAAGCCGAGATCGAGGCCTTCCGCGCCCGCGAATACTGGACCGTCGAGGCGCTGTTCACGACCCCCGGCGGCGCGCCGTTTACGGCCCGGCTGACCCATCTGAACGGCAAGAAGCTCGACCAGTTCGACCTGTCGAACGAGGCGCTGGCACTCGCCGCCAAGCGGGCGGTCGAAGCCGGCGAGTTCAGCGTCGGCGCGGTCGAAAGGAAGCGCGTCAAACGCAACCCGCCCGCGCCGTTCACCACGTCCACGCTGCAGCAGGAAGCATCGCGCAAACTCGGCTTCGGCGCGCAGCAGACCATGCGCCTGGCGCAGCAATTATACGAAGGCGTGGAGCTCGACGGCGAGACCACCGGCCTGATCACCTATATGCGTACCGACGGCGTGCAGATGGCGCGCGAGGCAGTGCTGTCGATCCGCGACCATGTCCAATCCGCCTATGGCGACGACTACATCCCGGCCACGCCGCGCGAATACACCTCCCGCGCCAAAAACGCGCAGGAAGCGCATGAGGCGATCCGCCCGACCGACGTCGCCCGCACGCCCGACAGTGTCGCCCGGTATCTGAACCCCGACCAGCGGCGGCTGTACGAGCTGGTCTGGAAACGCGCCGTCGCCTCGCAGATGCAGTCCGCCGAGCTCGACCAGGTCAGCGTCGATGTCGTCGACCATAAGGGCCAGACGCTGCGCGCCACCGGTTCCATCGTCGCCTTCGACGGCTTCCTGAAGCTGTACCGCGAGGATACCGACGAGGACGCCGAGGGCAAGAAGGCCGAGGAAGACGACAGCAGGATGCTGCCGCCGATGGCGGAGCGCGATCCGCTGCGCCGCGGCGAGGTCAGCGCGCTGCAGCATTTCACCCAGCCGCCGCCGCGCTATTCCGAGGCCAGCCTGGTGAAGAAGATGGAGGAGCTCGGCATCGGCCGCCCCTCCACCTATGCCTCGATCCTGACCGTGCTGCAGGACCGCAACTATGTCCGCCTGGACAAGAAACGCTTCGTGCCGGAGGACCGCGGCCGGCTGGTCACCGCCTTCCTGACCAGCTTCTTCGAGCGCTACGTGGATACCGGCTTCACCGCCGGGCTGGAGGAACGGCTCGACGACATCGCCGGCGGCACCGCCGATTGGAGGGAGGTGATGCGCGCCTTCTGGGCCGATTTCTCCAAGGCGATCGAGGAAACCAAGGAGCTGAAGATCACCGACGTGATCAACGCGCTCGACCTCGACCTCGGCGAACATTTCTTCCCCGCCCGCGCGGACGGCAGCGACCCGCGGCTCTGCGCCGCCTGCGGCACCGGCCGGCTCGGGCTGAAGCTCGGCCGCTACGGCAGCTTCATCGGCTGCTCCAACTACCCGACCTGCCAGTTCACCCGCCGCCTGGCCATGGATAACGGCGAGGAGGGCGGCGACACGCTGAAGGAGGGGATGCGGGTCCTCGGCCACCACCCCGAGACCGGCGAGGAGATCACCGTCCGCCGCGGCCCGTACGGGCTCTACGTCCAGCAGGGCGAGAACGGCGAGGACAAGAAGGTGAAGCCACGCCGCACCTCGCTGCCCAAGGGCGTGGAGGGCGACACCATCACGCTGGAACAGGCGATCGGCCTGCTGTCCCTGCCGCGGGTGATCGGCCTGCATCCGGAAACCAAGGAAAAGATCGAGGCCGGCATCGGCCGATTCGGTCCCTATGTGCGCATGGGCACGGTGTTTGGCTCGCTGGACAAGGACGACGACGTGCTGGCGGTCGGCCTCAATCGCGCGGTGGACCTGCTGGCGAAGAAGCTGGCCTCGGTCCGCGCGCTGGGCGAGCATCCGAAGGACCAGCAGCCGATCACGGTCCGCAAAGGCCGCTTCGGCCCCTATGTCCAGCACGACAAGACCGTGGCCAACCTGCCGCGCGGCGTGGCGATGGAAGACATCACGCTGGAGGAGGCGGTCGCGCTGCTGGCCGAGAAGGGCAAGCAGCTGAAACCGAAGGGCGGCGCCAAGCGCGGCAAGGCCGGCAAGGCCAACGGTGTGAAGACGAAGACCGCCAACGGCGAGGCAGCGGACATCGCGCCGGCGGCAGCCAAAAAGGCGCCGGCAAGAAGGCCCCCGCCAAGAAGCCGGCGGCGAAGAAGCCCGCCGGCAAGAAGGTCGCCGCCGCCGCGGCCGCCGCTGCCCGGGCGCCCGCAAGGCGCAAGGCAGCGGACTGAAATGGCCCGGCGGATCTCCAAGCCCGGCAAATCCAAGCGCCCCGCCACACCCCCTGCCACGCCCAAAGCGCCCCGCGAGCTGCCCACGCGCGAAGAGATCCGCAACTTCATCCGCGACACTCCCGGCCGCGTCGGCAAGCGCGAGATCGCCCGCGCCTTCGGCATCGATCCCGCCCGCAAGCCCGAATTGCGCGACCTGCTGAAGGGCCTGGAGCGCGAGGGCACGCTGGCCGCCGCCGGCGCGCGGCGCTTCCGCACGCCAGGCACGCTGCCGGAGGCGATGGTGGTGCAGATCACCGGCACCGATCCCGACGGCGACGCCATCGCCCGCCCGGTCGGCTGGACCGGCGACGGGCCGCCGCCGTTCATCGTCATGGCCGCCGAAGCCCGCGGCCGCCCGGCGCTGGCGCCCGGCGAGCGCGTCATGGCCCGGCTGAAGCCGATCGGCCCCGGCCGCTACGAGGGCCGCACGCTGAAGCGCCTGACCGATGCCCCCGGCCGCGTCATCGGCGTGTTCCGCCCGGGCATGCCGGCCGGACGCATCATCCCCACCGACCGCCGTTCGAAGGCCGAATGGGTCGTCCCCGCCGGCGAGGATGGCGGCGCGGAGGCCGGCGAGATCGTGCTCGCCGCCCCGCTGCCGCATGCCGGCTACGGATTGAAGCCGGCACGGGTCATCGAGCGCCTGGGGCCGATGGGCGATGCCCGGTCGATCAGCCTGGTCTGCATCCACACCCACGACATCCCCACCGAATTCCCGCCCGAAGCGGTGGCCGAGGCCGAGCGCGCCCGCGCCGCCCCGCTCGGCGGCCGCACAGACCTGCGCGAAATCCCGCTGGTCACCATCGACGGCGAGGACGCACGCGATTTCGACGACGCCGTCTATGCCGAACCGGATGGCGCCGGCTTCCGCCTGATCGTCGCCATCGCCGACGTCGCCCATTATGTCCGCCCCGACAGCGCGCTGGACCGCTCCGCGCGCACCCGCGGCAACAGCTGCTACTTTCCCGACCGCGTCGTTCCCATGCTGCCGGAGGCGCTGTCCAACGGCTGGTGCAGCCTGCGTCCGGACGAGGAACGCGGCTGCCTGTTCGTCGAATTGCGGATCGGCGCGGACGGCCGCAAGACCGCGCACCGGTTCGGCCGCGGCCTGATGAAGAGCGCGGCCCGCCTGACCTATGAACAGGTGCAGCAGGCCCAGGATGCGGGCGACCCGCTCAACCTTGCCCCCGGCCAGCTGGCGACGCTCTACGCCGCCTTCCGCGCCCTGCTCGCCGCCCGCACGGCGCGCGGCACGCTCGACCTCGACCTGCCCGAGCGCAAGGTGCTGCTGAACGCGGACGGCCATGTCGATGCCGTCGTGCCCCGCCCGCGCCTGGACAGCCACCGCCTGATCGAGGAATTCATGGTGCTGGCCAATGTCGCCGCCGCCGAGGAACTCGAACGCCTGCACCAGCCCTGCATGTACCGCGTGCACGCCCCGCCGAGCGAAGAAAAGCTGGAGGCGCTGCGCATGTTCCTGCGCGGCTTCGACATCAGCCTGCCGCCGGGCAACCAGCTCCATCCGCGCGACCTCGACCATGTGCTGAAACGCGTCGCCGACACCGAGCACGCGCCGCTGGTCAACGAGGTCATGCTGCGCAGCCAGTCCCAGGCCGCCTACGCGCCGGAGAATATCGGCCATTTCGGCCTCGCGCTGCAGGCCTACGCGCATTTCACCAGCCCGATCCGCCGCTACGCCGACCTGCTGGTCCACCGCGCCCTGATCCGCGGCCTGCGACTCGGCGCCGACGGGCTGGCGCAGGAGGAAGCTGCCCGCTTTCCCGACGCCGGCGAACACATAACCGCCACCGAAAGACGCGCCGCTTTGGCCGAACGCGACGCCACGGATCGTTATTTGGCGGCATTCATGACCGATAAGGTCGGTTCGGTGTTCGCCGCGCGTATTTCCGGCGTGACGCGCTTCGGTCTTTTCGTCACAGTTGCCGGCAGTGGCGCAAACGGCATCGTGCCGACCTCCTCGCTGCCCGACGATTTCTGGATGCTAGACGAAGCCACACGCACGCTTTCCGGTCGCCGAACCCGCCTGGTATTCCGCCTGGCGCAGGAAGTGGAGGTCCGCCTGTCCGAAGCCAGCCCGATCACCGGCGGCCTGGTGTTCCACATCCTCCAGGGCGTGCCGGACGATGCCGCCAGGGCGAATGCGGGCCGGCGGGCGGGAGCGAAGCCCACCGCCAGGGGCGCGGGCAAGAAAGCCACAGCGGGAAAGCGGCCCGGATCCCGGTGAGGCATTGGTGAGGCACTGTTCCTTCCTGCTGCTGGTGCTGCTGTTCGGCGCGCCCGTGCGGGCCGAACCTGTCGTGACCGCCCAGCCAGGCTGGGATCCCCGGCTCGCCGCCCAGGTCTACCTCACCGCACTGACCTTCATGGCGCCGCGCACGCTGGAGCCGGTGGCGCTGGCGCAGCTCACGCTATGGGGCCTGCGCGGCCTGACCGCGCTCGATCCGGCGTTGTCGGTGGAGGCGCGGGACGGCCAGCTGATCCTTTCCAGCGGCGGCCATGTGCTGGCCAGCCACCCCGCCCCGACCGGCGCGGACGATCGGCCCGGCGCCTGGGTGGACGCCACCATCGCGCTCACCACCGCCGCCTGGAATGCCTCCGCGCCGGTGCGCAGGGCCGGCACCAGCGGCATCCTGCGCGGCTATTTCGATGAATTGTTCAACCATCTCGACCCGTATTCGCGCTACGTGCCGCCGGCCGACGCCGGGGATGACCGCGCGCGCCGCACCGGCCTGGCCGGCGCCGGCATCACCCTGGTGCGCCAGGGCGGCTTCGTGGTCGTGCAGTCCATCATCGCCGACGGCCCCGCGGCGCTGGCGGGCATGCGCGTCGGCGACCGTATCCTGACGGTGGATGACCAGCCGGTGCGGCGCGAAGACGCCGCCACCGTGGCCAGCTGGATCGCCGGTCCGGAAGACACGATCGTGGACGTCGTCTACCGCAGCCGCGACGGCCGCACTCATGACGTCGAGCTGCTGCGGGCGATGGTGCCGCCGGAAACGGTCTTCTCCGAACGCATCGGCGATATCCTGATCGTGCGCATCACCGGCTTCAGCCGCCGCACCGATGCCCGCCTGGCGCATGAGCTGGAGCGCACCATGGCCGGCCCGCATCCGCCCACCGGCCTGATCATCGACCTGCGCGGCAACCGCGGCGGCCTGCTGCGCGAGGCCGTGGCCGTCGCTGATGAGCTGCTGCCCGCCGGCGTGGTCGCCACCACAGCCGGACGCGACCCGGAATCCTCACGCGTCTGGCGGTCCAATGCCAGCGAACTCGACGGCGATACGCCGGTGGTGGTCGTGGTCGATGGCCGTTCCGCCAGCGCCGCCGAGATCCTGGCCGCGGCGCTGGCTGATCGCGGCCGCGCCGTGGTGGTCGGCAGCGTCACCCTGGGCAAGGGCCTGGTGCAGGCGATCGCCCCGCTGCCCGATGGCGGGGAGCTGTTCCTGACCTGGAGCCGCGTGCTCGCCCCGCTAGGCTGGCCAATCCAGGGCCTGGGCGTGCTGCCCCAGGTCTGCACGAGCCTGGGCCAGGATGCCCTCAACCGCCAGCTTGCCAGCCTGGCGGACGGGTCGCAGCCGATGGCGGCGGCCATCGCCCGCCATCGCGCCGCCCGCGCCCCCATCCCGGCCGCCCAGACGCTGGCGATCCGCGACGCGTGTCCCGCCGCCGAGGGGCGGGACACCGACCTGCAGGCGGCGCGCTTCCTGCTGACCCATCCCGCCGCTTACGCCAGCGCCCTGCTGCCGGTCTTCAACGGACCGTAGCCACAAGCCACCGGATCGTTTTCACACGGGGTGAAAGCGATCCGGCGGCCGATGCCTCCTTACCCGAACAAATGCGTCGTGTTGGTGACGCCCGCCAGTTGCACGCTGGTGCCGTCCGTCAGCACCAGGTTCGCCGATCCGCCGCTGACGCTCTGGGACTGCACGCCGACGCCGCCCATCAGCACCAGCTTGTCGGTGCCGCTGCGGAAGCCCTTGATCACATCCGCCGCCCCGCCGGCACCGGCGACGAAGTCGAACAGCACGCCGTTGCCCCAGCTCGCGACCTGCACGGTGGTATTGCCGGTGCCGAACACGACAGTCCCGCCGGCCGTGCTCATGGTCAGGTTTGCGGTCCCGGAGCCAGCGGTAAAGTTCGTCGCCCCGCCGCCGCCGGTCACGGTCAGGCTCCCAGAGCCGCCGGTCACGTACAGCGAGCCGTAGCGCCCATTGATCACCGCGCTGCCGGACCCGCCGATGAAGGTCAACGCTCCCGCACCGGCATCGGCCATAACCAGGCCGGAACCGCCGTAGATCGTCTGCGCGTCGCCAGCGGTCCAGTCGTTGTTCGCCACCGTCAGCGTGCCGGAGCCGCCCCAGATCTGCGTGTTCGCGGCGGTGATCGTCACCGTGTCGGCGCCGGAGCCGGCATGGACCAGGTCGTTGCCCGCCGTGGTGACCGACACCGTGCCAGCACCGAGCGTGACGGAGGTCGAAACCCCCTTCGTGGTGGTCACGGACAAAGCCGTCCCGCTGCCGCCGTTGATGGAGGCCGCGCCGCCGGTGACGGTGGCGCTGGCGGCATAGGGGCCGGCCGGATTGGTGAACCGCACCGTCGCGCCGGTCTCCTGCACCTTGGTCAGGCGCCCCGCGTTGATCGTCGCATCGGCGCCGGCGGTGACCGTGACCTGGTCGTAGCCCACGCCGTTCAGCGTGTCGATGCCGCTCAGCGTGATGTAGCTGTTGCCGCTGCTGCCGTTGATGACGGAATTTCCGTGCACCGTGATCGTTTGGTTGCCGGTGCCGCCGTTGATCACGTCCTGACCCCAGCTGTTCACCGTATTGGCCGCCGCCAGGGTCAGCAGATCCAGCGCACCCACCGCCGTCGTGATGGTATTGGCGCCGCCGCCGTCGCTGGCGATGTAGGTCAGCCCGCCCGTGCCCCCGGTGATGACCTCCCGCGAACCGCCGTTCACGGTCAGCCTGCCGGTGCCGCCGATCAGCGTGTTGCTGGATAGTTGAAGGTTGATCGTGCTGTCCTTCGCGCCGCCGTAATAGGTGATGTTGCCGGTATCGCCGGATATCAGATACGTGCCGCCATTGCCGTAGAACGTCGCGCCGCTGCTGCCGCGGCCGTACAGCGACAGTGTTCCGGTTCCGGCATAGACCGTCGCGTGACCGGAAACGATGATGGTCTCGCTGCCCGATCCAGCATAGATCGTGTCGTTGCCCAGGCTGGTCAGCAGCACCTGCCCCGCCCCGAACCGCAGCACGCTGCCCTGCCCGCTACTCGCCGTGGTCGCCGTGATGACGCCACCATAGACCTTCGCGTCCACGCCGCCGCCGGTGATCGACATCACCTCCTCGGCGCCGCCCTGGAAAATGTCGAACTGTGCGGTGCCGCCGTTGTTCTGCACTTCCAGATAGCCGAGCGGGCCGTTGATCGTGACATTGGCGTTCGGGCCGGTGTTGATCACCGGTCGGCCGCCATGGCCGGTAAACACCGCGGTGCCGAGGACGGTCCATTTGTCGTCGTTGAAGCCGTCATCGATGATCGCGCTGCCGCCGATCTGCCCGGTGACGTTGCCGGTCCCGGCGACGATCCTGTCCGTGCCCTCGCTGTCGATACTGTCCTGGCCGGTGACATTGATGCTGTTGACCGAGCCGGCGACGGTAGAGATCTGGTTGCCGCCGGAGCCCGCGACCTCGGAGAAATCCATGCCGCCCGACCCGCCGATGGCAATCACGTGGCCGGCGACGGCGCTGACCGTCAGATGCCCGCTGCCGCCCTGCACCGCCTTCAGCGACCCGGTCAGCGCCACATTGTGGTCCAGCGCGTCGGTGATGATGAGCGTGCTGCCCGGCAGCACGCCGACCAGCGTGGTATCCGGCAGCGGGTTGCCGGAACCATCGGTGTTGCCGGTCTCGGTCGCCGGCCCCGACGCTATGTTCGCGGTAGAAATCCCGGTAAAGCTGTTGCCGGTGATGGTCGCGCTGGTGATGGTCTGGTTCAGCACGGCCACAGTGCTGCTGGTGCGGTCGTTGACGAAACTGTTGCCGGTCACGGTCAGCGACGAACCCGCGTACGGGATGCCCTCGCCGCCGAAATGCACCATGTTCTGTTGCTGCGATAGCGGTCCCTTCTCGATCACGTTGTTCTTGATCAGGGCGACGCCGCCATTCGGCAGGTCGATGTCGTAGCTCGCCGTGCCGGTCGGCCCGTCGCTGAAGATATTGTTCTCGATGTCGTTGACCAGCGCCCGGCTCTTGAACTCGTGGCCGACCACGGCATTCTGGAAGATGCTGTTGGTGACGGTAAGATTGTCGACCGCGCCGATATAGAGGTTATGGGTGTAGCCGGTGCCCGAGCCGTTGCCGGAGAACACGCTGTGATCGATGGTGACGGTGTTGGTCAACCCGGCGATCACCGGATTGCCCATGATGCCGTTCTGGTTGCCGATGAAAGCATCATTGATCAGCACCATCTGCCCGCCTTCGTAGCGGATGCCGGCACCGTTGCCGCCCATCGCATCGGAAACGGCGGCGCCGGAGAAGGACAGGTTCTTGATCGTCACGTCGTTGTCGACGACCAGGATGCCCTTGTTGTTCGGCGGCGCGATGGTCGCCACCAGATTGGCCATGCCGCCCACGCCCTCAATCGTGATCTTGTGCGTGATGGTGGCGAAGTCATTGGTATAGGTGCCGGCATCGATCAGGATCAGGTCGCCGTCATGGGACGCGCCGATCGCCGCCGACAGGGTCGAATATTGCTGGCCAACGCCCACCCGCAGCACGTTCCCGCCAGCCCCCACCGTGTCGGGCGCACCGACCGCCACCAACCCAGGCGTACCCGGCCCCCCAAGGGTGAGGTCCGCGCCCGCACCCAAACCGATCCTCGTTGCAACAGCCATGGCTCTGCTCCCGGAAATAAAATGACGCGCTCGAAGCGCATGTGTCTTTTTCTGGTATAATGGTTAATTTATCGTGATTTTTGATACTGCACGGAGATGTGATATAATATTCATGCCATCCGATGCGCGAAGCCGTCCGCGCATGAGCGGAAAGCCTCCAAACCCTTCCCTCCTTTCCCGTTAAGAAGGAAAAGGCGCGGTCCTGAATGGAACCGCGCCTCGATATGTTCTCCCGGTGGAAGACCGCCCCTACGCTGCGTAACGCAGCTCGCCGGCGGCCTCATCGCCGCTTCGCGCCGCCTCGAACGGGTAATGCATCTCCCCGCTCAACTCGACTTCCACGGTGCAGGTGCCGACCGGCAGGGCGAAGGTCGCGGCCCCATCGGTCCAGCGGACGAGGCCGCCATCGGCCTGCTCTGTCTCCCACCAGCCCCGGCTCAGCGCCGGGTGGTCGACCGGGATCTCCCGCCGTTCGGTGCCGTCGTCGAGGATCAGCCGGCGCACGCAGACGCCGAGCTGGCGGCGGTCGTCCAGCCAGGGCCGCGCATCGGCCGGCCTGGCGGAATTCGACAGCAGCCGGAAACCGTCCGCGGCGCCGCGCAGCACGAACACATGCCGTCCATCCTGGACGAAGACCGGACGCATCATCCGGCCACCGGCCTCCAGGCACAGATCCGGCTCGGCCGTCGTCACCAGCGCCGCCGCGCCATGGCCGAGCGCCACGCCGCGCGCGCGCAGCCGCTGCCAGATTGGCTCCACGGTCAGCGGATCCACCGTCAGCGGCGCCGCGGCGTCCTGCTCCCAGAAACCGGCGGCATCCACGTGCACGCCCGGGAACAGGCCGGCCACCGCCGCGTTGGCGAAGCGGCTGCGGTTGCCGGTGTCCAGGTAGCTCTCGGTCGGTAACCCCTCGGCGAGCAGGATCGCGTGCTGCTCCAGTTCCACATGATAATAGGTGTAGGCGCTGATGCTGCGGTCGATGACGATGCTGCCGCCGTTGACCAGCATGCGCGCCGGTACCAGGCCGCCGTCGATGAACACGCAATGCTCCGGGGTGATCAGCAGGTCCGCATGCGGCATGTCCGGGGCGAACGCATGCGCGCGAATGCGCACGGGATACGCATCCTCGGCCGGCAGGTCGGCCGCCTTCACGCTGCGCCAGCCGATCCAGCGCACCCGTCCGGTCTGCCGCACGCCGTCCATGAGGATGTCGACGCCATCCCCGGCCTGCAGCGCCTCTACCGGCACCTCGCCGGCGGGCGTGGAGATGCACGTGCCCGCGAGGAAACAGGTATTGGTGAAAACGCCGTTGGAATAGGTAAAGGTGGTCGGGGCCCCGCTCGCGAGCGTCACGTTCAGCGTGTAGTTATGGGCGGACGTGCTGAAGGTAAGGGTTTGGGTGGCCAGGTTGTAGACGGGCCCCACCGTCAAGGTCTTGAGGTTCCCAATATAGAACCGGTCGCCGTCTGACATGTTCTGGAGGGTGACGTTCTCCAGATTGTCCGAGTTGGCCATGGTAGGCGACAGGCCCACGATATTCCCCGAGCCGCCGGCATAGGTGATCGTCGCGTTATAGGCGTCGGCCCCGAAATAGATGGTCGAACTGCTCAGTGTGACACTGGCGTTGTTGGCGCTCTGCGCCAACAACGCCAGTGAGTGATCGGCGGAGATGCTGACGTTATCGGCGCTCAGCGTGACGGTAAGGGCGGCGTAATGCAGCGCGAAACTGGCGCCCTTGGCGGTCTGGGCGATCCTCAGCGTGCCACCGGTGACGGTGTTGACGCTGTTGTTGGCGTTGCCTGTTACCGACAGGATGCCGCCGCCGCCGCCGGCGAACGTCGAATCCGCGTTGCCTTCAATGATATTCGTGCCCGTGAGGTTTCCCGTAAGCGTCTGGGTGGTCCCTGCCGGAACATTGAATGTGGCCATGCTGTAATCTCTCCCTGAGAGGGTGTAGTCAGGTTCAACTCCTAGTGTAGTTCACAGGCTGGCAGAATGGCCATAGCCAAATTGGCGCCCGGCCAGACCAAATTACTCCGCGGCCAACCGGCACCGTTTCTTAATCGAACCATAGCAATGTCAGCCGAACCGGGACCGCGAAGCGATCTCAGACTGGTGAAATTGCTTGCGAAAACTGGCCTGGAGCCATTTCACTCTTGATGCTGCGGCGCAAAGAACGGCTGCGCGTCACGCGGCGGCGGCAACCGCGTGGCCGGCCGACAGGCGGAAGATGCGGTCCAGACGCTCGACGCCGGTCAACCGGTGGGCGATCAGGATCAGGCTTCGGCCAGGCGCCGCGTCGTTCAGGGTGGCCAGGAACGCCCGCTCGGTCTCCGCGTCCAGACCCGCACAGGGCTCGTCCAGGATCAGGATCGGCGCCTTTGTCAGCAGCGCCCGGGCCAGCGCCAGCCGCCGTCCCTGCCCGCCGGAGAACCGGGCGCCGCTTTCGCCCACCCAGGTATCCAGACCGTCGGGCAGCGCGCGCACCATCTCGCCGATCTGCGCCGCATCCAGCGCCGCCCACAGCGCGCCGTCATCGGCATCCGGACGGGCCAGGAGCAGGTTGTTGCGAATGCTGTCGTCGAACAGATGCGTCGCCTGGCTCAACCAGCCGATGCGGGCGCGCACATCCGCCGCATTCATGTTGGCGATATCCACCCCACCCAGCAGGATCCTGCCCGATTGCGGCAACTCCACCTTCAGCGCCAGTGCCGCCAGGGTGGACTTGCCGGCGCCGGACGGCCCCAGCAACGCCACCCTCGCGCCCGGCGCCACCTCCAGCGTCAGGCCGTCGAACACCTTGCCGCGCGCGGCGTCCCAGGCGAAATGCACGCCCTCGAATCGCAGGGCCGAGCTGGACGGCGGCGCTGCCGGCCGCGCCGGGTCGGGTGCGGCGGACGGCGCCTCGGCCGCCGCCAGCACGCGCGCGGCGGCCGCGGCGGCATGGCCGGCCAGCGCGCCGGCGCGCGGCAGCCCGGAAATCGCCTCGAACGCCGCCAGGATCAGGAACACACCGGCGATGGCCGCCATCGGGTCGGCCCCGGCGGTCAGCAGCACGCACAGGAACGCCGCCTGGGCGCACAGGAAACTGCCCGCCCCCGCCAGCGACACCCGCCCGGCCAGGGCGTGCTGCGCGTTCAGCAGCGAGGCCTCGCGCGCCTGCACCGCCGCCAGCATGCGGCCCTCGGCGCTGAACGCGCGCACCTCCCGCAAGCCGGACAGCGCGTCGATCACGCTAACCCGCAGCGCCGCAGAGGCCTCGGCCAGCCCCTGCCCCGCGGCCAGGCTGCGCTGCGCCGCCAGCCATGGCAGCAGGAAGCCGGCCACCGCGAACAGCAGCCCGACCGCCAGCGCCAGCTTCCCGTTGGCTTGCGCCAGCAGCAGCACCAGCACCGGCAGCAGCAGGATCGCACCGCCAAGCGGCAGCAGGATGCGCATGTACAGCCCGTCCAGCGCCTCCACGTCGTTCACCAGCCGCGCCAGCAAATCCCCGGCGCGGCGGAACCCCAGCCCGCCGGCGGCCCCTCGCGCCAGGCCGCGGAAGAACCATACCCGGAGGTCCGCCAGCGCGCGGAACGTGGCCGCATGCGTGGTCAGGCGTTCGAAATAGCGCAGCAGCACCCGCGCCGAGCCCAGCCCGCGCAGCAATCCCGGCGCCGCCAGCGCGCTTGCGCCCAGCGCCGCGGCCAGCGTCACGCCGGACCATGTCATCAGCCCGATCGCGACACCCAGCGAGGCGAAGCTGACGATCGCCCCGGCCGCCAGCCAGGCCGTACGGCCCCGCCACAGGCCGAGAACCCGGATCAGCGCCCTCATGCCATGCCCCCGCTCATGCGACACCCCGCGCCGGCACGACCCGGCCTTCCCGCAGATCCAGCCGCCGCCCGACACCGCTCCAGGCAAACGCATGCGCCGCCGTGGAATGGGTCGCCAGGATCACCGTGCGCCCGACCGCCAGGCGCCGCAGGCTCTCCAGCACCTCCTGCTCGGTGGCGGGATCCAGATGGGCGGTCGGCTCATCCAGCAGCAGCAGCGCTGCATTCTTCAGGAAGGCCCGCGCGATCGCCACGCGCTGCGCCTGGCCGCCCGACAGCCCGTAGCCACCCTCGCCTACGACCGTATCCAGGCCGGCCGGCAGCTCGGCGGCGAAATCCTCCACCCGCGCCTGGCGCGCCGCCTCGGCGACCTCCGCATCGGTCGCCGCCGGGCGGGCGAAGCGGATGTTGTCGCGGATCGTGCCGGCGAACAGCATCGGCCGCTGCCCCACCCATGCGGTCAGCGCCGACAGCGCCTGCGGCACGAGTTCGGAAATATCGGCCCCGTTCAGCGTCACCCGCCCGCTATCGGGCCGCGCGAAGCCCAGCAGGATCTCGATCACCGAGGACTTGCCGGCCCCGGAGGGCCCGGCCAGCACCAGCGTCTCACCAACGCCGACGCGAAAACTCAGGCCATCGAGCGCCCGCCCGCGCGCGGGATCCCAGGTCAGGCAGACATTCTCGAACGCCACCGACAGCCCGCGCGCCGCGACATTGCGCACCGGCCCCGCCGGCGCCGGCACCGGCTCGGGCAATGGCAGCGCCGCCAGCCCCTCGGCGGCGGCGGTGGCGTGCAGCCGGTCCTGATAGACCGCGGAGAAGCCGCGCAGCGGGGCGAAGAACTCCGGCACCACCAGCAGCACGAAGATGGCGACGGCGCCGCTGGCGAGTTGACCGTTCATCGCCGCGTAGCCGTAGCGCAGCGCATTGGCGACCAGCGCCATCGCCAGCGCCAGGTCCAGCGCCGCCGAGGACAGGAACGCCACCCGCAGCACCCGCATGGTGCGGCCGCGCAATTCATCGGCCGCCTTGCCCAGCGCCTGCGCCTCGGCCTCCGCGCGGTTGTACAGCACGATGGTGGCAATGCCGCGCACGCGGTCCAGGAACCGCGTCTGCAGCCGCGACATCGCCAGGAACTGCCCGCGCGCCGCAGCTGCCGCGCCGATGCCCGACGCCGCCATGGCCAGCGGCACCAGCAGCCCGCAGCCCGCCAGGATCGCCGCGGCCACCGGGTCCACCCACAGCACCGCCAGGCAGACCAGCACCGGCCCGCCCACCGCCAATGCCGCGGCCGGCGTGTAGGCGGCGAAGAAGCCGTTCATCGCCTCGATCTTGTCAATCACCACGCCCGCGAGCTCGGCCGAATGGAAGCGCCGCAGCAGCGTCGGACCCGTTGCCAGCAGCCGCGACATGGCATCGCTGCGCAGCCGCCGCCGGGCCGCCGCGCCGGCATCGAAGGCGGCGCGTTCCGACACCAGCTGCAACCCCGCGCGCAACAGCGCCAGCACCGCGAAGCCGGCCAGGGCCTGCACCGGCAAGGCCGGCTGGGCCGGCACCGCCGCGAGGGAGCCCGGTCCCGCGATCGCTCCGGCGCCGCCGAGGGCTGCGGCCAGCACGATCGCGGCGCACAGCGCCTGGCCCAGGCCCAGCAGCGTTCCCGCCAGGCCGAGCAGCAGGATCGGCCGCGCCGCGGCCCGGCCGAGCCGGGCCTGGGCCTTCAGCCAGGTGCGCGTCACTTTCTGTACGGGGGGATTGCTGTCGTCCATGGTCCGTGGCTTGCGGGTGGGTCGTCTGCTGGATCGGCGGATTAGACCATCATCGCGCCGAATGACAGCCATCGGAATTGACGCAGATCAGATGGGGCCGCCTTCGCTTTGCGGCCAGTCCTGTCCGGCCAGGCCTTTGCCGCCGCAAGCGGGTCATGCCTAGACTGCATCCTTTTCCGGGAGAGTTTCATGCGTATTGCGGTAATCGGCGCCGGCGGCGTCGGCGGGGCGTTCGGGGCGGCGCTGGCCAAGGCCGGGGCGGATGTCACTTTCGTGGCCCGCGGCGCGCATCTGGCAGCCATGCGCGAGAAGGGCCTGCGCATCGAGGGCCCGCGCGGCGACCTGCACCTCGTTCCCACCCAGGCGACGGATGATCCCGCCAGCATCGGCGTCGTTGACCTCGTGTTGTTCTGCGTCAAGCTGTGGGACGTCGAGAGCGCCGGCGCCGCGATCCGGCCGCTGATCGGACCCGAAACCGCGGTGATCCCGCTGCAGAACGGCATCGACGCCAGCGATCGCCTGGCGCCGATCCTGGGCCAGGGCGCGATCATGGGCGGCGTGGCGCAGATCTCCGCCACGATCGCCGAGCCCGGCCTGATCCGCCAGACCGGCACCTTCATGCGCATCATCTTCGGCGAGCTCGATGGCCGCATCTCCCAGCGCGGCCAGGCCTTCCACGCGCTCTGCCAGCGCGCCGGCTTCGATTCCACGCTCAGCGACCGGATCGAGACCGAGCTGTGGCTGAAATTCGTGATGCTGGCCAGCAATGCCGCCCTGACCGCGGCCACCCGCCAGCCGCTCGGCCGGCTGCGCGACGATCCGGACATCGCCCCCTATTTCGCCGCCGCCTACCAGGAAGTGGCCGACGTGGCCCAGGCCAAGGGCGTTCCGTTGCCCGCCGGCACCGTGGACAGGATCGTCGCCGGCAACCTGACCGCGCCGCCGACGATGATGGCTTCCATGGCGGTCGACCTGATCCGCGGCAACCGCATCGAGCTGCCATGGCTGTCGGGCAAGGTGGTCCAGCTCGGCCGCGAGCTCGGCGTGCCCACGCCGGTGCACGCGCTGCTGTATGCGATGCTGAAGCCCTACGTGAACGGCGCCCCCGGCTAGGCAATCCTGCGGCGCATCGGCAGGTTCAACCAGACACGCTGAAAACGAGGACGGCCCGGGGCATATGCCCCGGGCCGTCCCGATCTTCCGGCTCGGTAAAGGAGCCGGCCGCTCAGCCGAACTGGTTCATCGTGTTGTGGGCGCCGCCCGCCTTCAGGGCCGCCTCCCCGGCGAAATATTCCTTGTGGTCATCGCCGATGTCGGAACCCGCCATGTTCTGGTGCCGCACGCAGGCGATGCCCTGGCGGATTTCCTGACGCTGGACGTTGAGCACGTAGCCCAGCATGCCCTGCGTGCCGAAATACTCCCGCGACAGATTGTCCGCGGACAGCGCCGCCGTGTGATAGGTCGGCAGCGTGATCAGGTGGTGGAAGATGCCGGCACGCTTCGCGGCATCCGCCTGGAAGGTGCGGATACGCTCATCGGCCTCGGCCGCCAGCGCGGTGCCGTCATACTCCACGCTCATCAGCCTGGCGCGGTCATAATCGGCGGTGACATTCTTGCCCTGGGCAGCCCAGGCATCGAACACCTGCTGGCGGAAAGCCAGCGTCCAGTTGAAGGATGGCGAGTTGTTATAGGCCAGCTTGGCAGATGGGATAACCGCGCGGATGCGGTCCATCATGCCGGCGATCTGTTCGACATTGGGCTTCTCGGTTTCGATCCACAGCAGATCGGCGCCGTTCTGCAGCGAGGTGATGCCGTCTAGCACGCAACGGTCTTCCCCGGTCCCGGCGCGGAACTGGAACAGGTTGCTGGGCAGGCGCTTCGGGCGCAGCAGCTTGCCGTTGCGGTTGATGATGACATCGCCGTTATGGGCGGCGTCCGCGGTGATTTCCTCGCAGTCCAGGAAGGAATTGTACTGGTCACCGAGATCGCCCGGCGCGTGGCTGACGGCGATCTGCTTGGTCAGGCCGGCGCCCAGGCTGTCCGTGCGCGTGACGATGATGCCGTCTTCCACGCCCAGCTCCAGGAAAGCGTAGCGGACAGCCCGCACTTTCGCGATGAAATCCTCATGCGGCACGGTCACCTTGCCGTCCTGGTGGCCGCACTGCTTTTCATCGGAAACCTGATTCTCGATCTGCAGCGCGCAGGCGCCGGCCTCGATCATTTTCTTGGCCAGCAGATAGGTCGCTTCCGCATTGCCGAAGCCGGCGTCGATATCGGCGATGATCGGCACGACATGGCTCTCGTAATTCTCCACGCGCGCCAGCAGCTCCGCTTCCTTCGCGGCGTCGCCGGCCTTGCGGGCGGCGTCGATCTCGCGGAACAGGCCGCCGAGCTCGCGGGCATCGGCCTGGCGCAGGAAGGTGTAGATCTCCTGGATCAGCGCCGGCACCGAGGTCTTTTCATGCATCGACTGGTCGGGCAGCGGGCCGAATTCAGAACGCAGCGCGGCCACCATCCAGCCGGACAGATAGATATAGCGGCGCTTGGTGGTGCCGAAATGCTTCTTGACGGCAATCATCTGCTGCTGGGCGATGAAGCCATGCCAGGCGCCGAGGGACTGGGTGTAGGTCGTGGGGTCCGCATCGTAGGCCGCCATGTCCTGGCGCATCACGCCAGCCGTATAGCGGGCGATGTCCAGACCGGTCTGGAAACGGTTCTGCAGGCGCATGCGCGCCACGGACTCGGCATTGATGCCGTTCCAGGTGCCCTGCTTGCTCTCGATGAGCCGGGCGACGCTGTCGGCATGGTCCTGATAGGAAGAAGGGCGGCCGAGAACAGCGGACACGCCACCAGCCAGACCTTCGGGGGAGTAATTCGGGGAGGCCATCTTGTCTATCCTTCGCATTGAAGCCGCGTCATCAGCGGTAGACGCATCTATGATGCTGCAATTGCGAAGTCACTGGGCAAATCGCGCCCGACAGCGAAAAGCTGTAAACCGATTTACCGCGCGGTTTCGCCAAATGTAAAAGGCGTAAAGCCTGCTGCGGAACGGGCAAACCGGCGCGCGGTCAGTCTCCCGCCGCCTGCTGCACGACCGCGGCGATCAGGCGCCCCATCGCCTCGGCCACCGGCGCCGCTGGCGGGCCGAGCGCGTGGCGCGCGGCGATCCAGCGCGGATCGTTGTAGGTGAGCCGTGTGCCGCCGCCTTCCGGCTCCCACACCAGAACCTTCAGCGGCAGGTCGATCCCCGCCACCTGGCTCGCCTGCATCAGGGGCGTTCCTGCCGCCGGATTGCCGAACACCACGACCGTCGTCGGCCGCAACGCCAACCCCGCCCCGGCCGCGCCGGCGGCATGGTCGAACAGCGCGAACACCGTGACGCCCCGCTCGCGCAGCGCCGCCTGCAGACGCGCCAGCGTGGCGGCGAAATCATGCCGGCTATCGACGGTGATCAGCCCGTCATCGCTCATGTCCGCATCTCCCCTGGGCATGTTTCCATAGGGGCATGCTTCCATATGGAGCTTCCGGAGCGCCGCATGGTAGCTTCGCACCCTTCGCTGTCCGAATGAGGGATCGCGGCCCACGAAAAACAAGTTCGCATGCCCTGTGCTGTTGCTCGGCCTGGCCTTCCTGGCCAGCCCCTGACATCGCCCGGACCCCGGAGGACGGCATCATGCGACCCGGCGACATGGCGCTGGCCTGCCTGGTATCGGTGCTTTGGGGGCTGGCGTTCGTGGCCATTCCGTTCGGCCTGCAGAGCTTTTCCGCACCGCAACTGACTGCTCTGCGCTTCGTGGTCGCGGCCATTCCCGTGCTGTTCCTGCCCCGCCCCCGCATCGCCTGGAGCCTGTTGCTGCTGATCGGCCTGACGCTGTTCACCGGACAGTTCCTGCTGCTGTTCTTTGCCTACACCCAGGGCCTGCCGCCGGGCGTCGCCTCGGTCACGCAGCAGATGCAGGCATTCTTCACGGTGCTGCTGGCCGCGCTGTTTCTGGGCGAGCTGCCGGGCAAGGCCCAGACGATCGGGCTGACGGTGGCGCTGTGCGGCCTTGGGCTGATCGGCCTGACGGTTGGCGCCGATCTGACGGCCGCCGCCCTGGCCCTGGCACTCGGCGGGGCGTTCAGCTGGGCCGTCGGCAACGTGCTGGTGAAGCGGTTGGGACCCATCCCCATGCTGGCGCTGATGGCCTGGCTCAGCCTGGTGCCGCCGCTGCCCGCGCTGCTGGTCGGCTGGATCGCGGACCCGCAAGCCGCATCGCTGGGCCAGGCCATCGCCCGGGCTTCCTCCGCCAGCCTGTTGGCGGTGCTATATATCGGCGCGATCGCCACCACCATCGCCTATGCGATCTGGGGCCGGCTGCTGGCACAATACCAGGCGGCCGTCGTGGCGCCGTTCGCGTTGCTCGCGCCCTGCACCGGGGTTCTGGCGTCGGCGCTGATCTTCGGCGAGCGCTTCAACCCGGTCCGCTACGCCGGCATGGCCCTGATCGTCGGCGGCCTGGCCTGCATCGTCTTGCCGGGCGCGGCCGCGGCATCCAGATATGCCAGGCACGCAAGGATCAATCGCGGTTGACAGAGGCCGGATGCAGCCCCCTTCCCTCGTGCTGTTCGACATGGACGGCGTGCTGTGCGCCTACAGCATCCGCGCCCGGGCCGGTCACCTCGCCCGGCTCTCCGGCAGCACGCCGCAGGCCGTCTACGACGCGATCTGGGCCTCCGGCCTGGAAGCCCGGGGCGATGACGGCACGCTCGGCGCGGAGGCCTATCTGCGCGGCTGCGGCGAGCGCATCGGCTACCGGTTGACGCTCGACGACTGGCTGGACGCGCGCCGGACCGCCATGGCGGCGCGGCCGGAGGTTCTGGACCTCGTGCGCCGGGTGCGCGCGCGGGCCCGGGTGGCCGTGCTGACCAATAATTCCACCCTGATCGCCGATCATATCGCCAGGCTGTTGCCCGAACTGCCGCCGCTGTTCGGCACCGCGATCTTCGCCTCGGCCGGCTTGCGCGCCGTCAAGCCGGAGGCGGCATGCTACCACCGCTGCCTGGCCGCATTGGGCGTCGCGCCCGGCGATGCGCTGTTCGTCGACGACCATGCGGAAAACGTCGCCGGGGCGGAGCGCGCCGGCCTGTTGGCGCATCACTACATATCGCCTCAGGCGCTGGCGGAACTGCTGCGCGGCCACGGCCTGCTATAGCGCGCGGGGCGCTTGTCCAGCCGGGGCCACGATCATTGCAATGCGCGGCAGATCGTCTCCAGCTCGCTCAGCCGGCGCACATGGCCGCCGCTCAGGCCGCCATATTGGCCCCGCCAACGGTAATAGGTTGCCCGCGCCACGCCGATGGCGCTGGCAACGTCGGCCGGCGCCATGCCCTGCGCCAACAACCGGTCGGCCTGTCGCAGCTTGGCGATGATCACCTCCGGCGCGTGCGTCTTTCTCGGCATCGTCCGATCCTCCCCATGGTGAAGGGCCGCAGCCGAGGCAGGACCCGCTTTCACCGGCCAGCCGTTATGGCGTGTGCGCTTTGCTTCCGGCCACCCAACCCGCGAGATAGGACTGTCCGACCACGCCCGGCTGGTTTGCCAGATGGTCGGACCATGCGTCCCTCCGGCCGTCCGCATAGCCCTTTGCCCAGGCGTTGGAGCGATCCGCGCGGTTGTCATTGGCGCTGGACGGCATCGGAACGGAACAAACGGCTCCAAAGCGCATTTGTGCGCCGATCAGCTTCAGCATTGGGCTTCCCCGCGGCTCCCGTTCTGACGTGCCTTTATATATACGGTATACAGAATACTAGAAGCTGAATGTCAAGCCACCCCGCACCGAATTCCGCGCGGATTTCTGCCGGCGCCGCAAGCGCGGCGCCGTTATTCAATTTATTCAGAAGGTTGCAGCTGTTCCTTCCGGGGAGTGAGGCCGCCCTGGGTTTCAATGAAGCGGGCGATTTCCTCCACCCCGACCCCGGCGCGGATATTGGCGAACAGGAAGGGCCGATCGCCGCGCATCTTCCGGCTGTCCCGGTCCATCACCTCCAGGCTGGCGCCGACGAAGGGCGCGAGGTCGATCTTGTTGATCACCAGCAGATCGCTGCGCGTGATGCCCGGCCCGCCCTTGCGCGGGATCTTGTCGCCGGCGGAGACATCGATGACGTAGATCGTCAGGTCCGCCAGTTCCGGACTGAAGGTCGCGGACGAGGTTGTCGCCGCCGCTTTCGATCAGGATCACGTCCAGATCGGGAAAGCGCCGGTTCATCTCCTCGACCCCCGCCAGATTGATGGAGGCGTCCTCGCGGATCGCGGTGTGCGGGCAGCCGCCGGTCTCGATGCCGAGGATGCGTTCCGGCGGCAACGAGCCGGCGCGGGTCAGGAACTCGCGCGTCTTCCTTGGTGTAGATGTCGTTGGTGATGGCGGCGATGTCGTACTGGCCGCGCAGGCGCTTGCACAACGCGTCCATCAGCGCGGTCTTGCCGGTGCCGACCGGGCCGCCCACGCCGACGCGCAGCGGCCCGTTGTTCCCACGCAATTGGTTGCCAATCGGTTCGTTCATGACCGGAACAGCCTCGTATACTGGGTTTCGTGCCGCATCGCGGCGATATCGGAGCGGAAGGCCGAGCCGCCAAGATCCTCCAGCGTGGCCGCGCCCGTTTCGGTGGCGACCCTGAGGATAACAGGCTCGAGGGCGGCCAGCACGCGCAGCCCGGCGGTCTGGCCGAGCGGCACCAGGCGCACGGCGGCGGAAATCAGGTTGGCGCAAAAGTCTCCAGGTAGCCGGCGGCGACCGCGTCCTCGGGGATGCCATGCGTCCCGGCCAGCGCGCCGACGGCGACGGGATAGGCGATGCGCTGCCGCCCGAGGCGTGCCGCGAGGGCGATCAGCGCCGGCGAGTGCCAGGGCGTCGCGGCGGCGACGAAGGCGCCGCCCTGGCCCAGGGTTTCGCCCTGGCGTTCGCGCGCCGGCGAGGCCGCCGCGGCCAGTTCGGCGATGTCGGCCAGCACATCTGCGTCGTTGGCACCACGATGGGCGTGGCGCAGCAGGATCGCATCGCGAACGCCCGGCACCGTGGGCCAGCACGTCTTCCAGCCAGATGCGCAGCGTCTCGCCGTCGCGGATATCGCCGGTCTCCACCGCCCATTCCAACCCGTGCGAATAGGCATAGGCGCCGGTCGGGAAGGCCGGCGACAGCCAGGCCAGCAGCCGCAGCGTCGCCACCGCGTCAATCATGGCGGTGCCCATGATCGGGATCGTCATCGCCGTGGTGGTGATGGCCGCCGGCATAGGCGCCGGCTTCCGGATCGAACGGCGCTTCGATCGCCTCCACATGGCCGCCGAGCAGCTCGACCATCTCCGCGATGACGTGATCCTCGCGGATGCGGATGCGGTCGCCGATCAGCTGCACCGGCAGATGGCGGTTGCCGAGATGCCAGGCGATGCGGACCAGCTCGGCGTCGCTGTGGGCGTGGATCTCCAGCAGTTTTTCCGGCCGCGCGACGACGCGCACCACGCCGCCGTCTTCCAGCACCAGCCCGTCGCCGCCGCGCAGCCGCACCGCCTGCGGCAGATCCAGCAGCAGCTCCATGCCGCCATCGGTGCGCAGCAGGATGCGGCGGCGGAAGCGGCGGTCGAAGTCGATCGAGCACCTGGTCGCGCGCCGCCGCCGCATCCCAGGTTCCGGCCGGCAGGACCTGTCCGGCGCGCATCAGAACAGGAAATACCGCTGCGCCATCGGCAGCACCGTGGCCGGCTCGCAGGTCAGCAGCACGCCGTCGGCGCGGACCTCGTAGGTTTCCGGATCGACCTCGATCACGCGGCGTCGCGTCGTTGTGGATCATGGATGCGCTTGCCGATCCCGCCGCGGGTGTTCTGCACCGCCACCAGCCGGCGCTGCAGGCCGAGCTGCCGGCCGATGTCGTCCTCCAGCGCCGCGGCGGACACGAAGGTGACGCAGGTCGCCGCCAGCGCCGCGCCGAAGCGCGCCGAACATCGGCCGGTAATGCACCGGCTGCGGCGTCGGGATCGAGGCGTTGGGATCGCCCATCGGCGCCACGCCGATCAGGCCGCCCTTGATCACCAGATCCGGCTTCACGCCGAAGAAAGCCGGCGACCACAGCACGAGGTCGGCCAGCTTGCCCGGCTCCACCGAGCCGATCTCGTGCGACAGGCCCTGCGCGATGGCGGGATTGATGGTGTATTTGGCGATGTAGCGCTTGACCCGGTTGTTGTCGTGCTCGGCGGTGTCGCCGGGCAGCGCGCCGCGCTGCTGCTTCATCTTGTGCGCGGTCTGCCAGGTGCGGATGATCACCTCGCCTACGCGGCCCATCGCCTGGCTGTCCGACGAGATCATCGAGAGCGCGCCGAGGTCGTGCAGGATGTCCTCGGCGGCGATGGTTTCCTTGCGGATGCGGCTTTCCGCGAAGGCCACGTCCTCGGGGATGGCGCTGTCCAGGTGATGGCAGACCATCAGCATGTCCAGATGCTCGTCCAGCGTATTGGCCGTGTAGGGCCGCGTCGGATTGGTGGAGCTCGGCAGCACGTTCGGCAGGCCGGCGACCTTGATGATGTCCGGCGCATGGCCGCCGCCCGCGCCCTCGGTGTGGAAGGCGTGGATGGTGCGGCCCTTGAACGCGGCGATGGTGTCTTCCACGAAGCCGGACTCGTTCAGCGTGTCGGTGTGGATCATCACCTGCACGTCGTAGCCGGTCCGCCACCGACAGGCAGCAATCGATCGCCGCCGGCGTGGTGCCCCAATCCTCGTGCAGCTTCAGGCAGGAGGCGCCGGCGCGGATCATTTCCTCCAGCGCCGCCGGGCTGGGAGGCATTGCCCTTGCCGGCGAAGGCGAGATTGACGCGGCATGCCCTCCGCCGCCTGCAGCATGCGCGCCATGTGCCACGGCCCCGGCGTGCAGGTGGTTGCGGATGTTCCGGTCGCCGGCCCGGTGCCGCCGCCGATCAGCGTGGTGACGCCGGAGGCCAGCGCATCGTCCACCTGCTGCGGACAGATGAAATGGATATGGCTGTCGATGCCGCCGGCGGTCAGGATCTTGCCTTCGCCGGCGATGATCTCGGTGCCCGGGCCGATGACGATGTCGACGCCCGGCTGCACGTCGGGATTGCCCGCCTTGCCGATCCTGCGCGATGCGCCCGTTCAGTGATGGCGACATCGGCCTTGACGATGCCCCAATGGTCGATGATCAGCGCGTTGGTGATGACGGTGTCCACCGCGCCCTCGGCCTGCGAGGCCTGGGACTGGCCCATGCCGTCGCGGATCACCTTGCCGCCGCCGAACTTCACTTCCTCGCCATAGGTGGTGAGGTCGCGCTCCACCTCGACGAACAGGTCGGTATCGGCCAGGCGCACGCGGTCGCCCGTGGTGGGGCCGAACATGTCGGCATAGGCACGCGCGCGTGATGCGGGCCATCAGCCGACACCTCCCATCACTTCGCCGCGAAAACCGAAGACGTTTCGCCCGCCGCGATAGGGGATCAGCGCCACCTCGCGGGTCTGCCCCGGCTCGAAGCGCACCGCGGTGCCGGCGGCGATGTCCAGCCGCTTGCCGCGCGCCGGGCGCGGTCGAACGGCCAGCGCCGGATTGGTTTCGGAGAAGTGGTAGTGGCTGCCGACCTGGATCGGCCGGTCGCCGGTATTGGCGACCGTCAGCGTCGGTGCGCTCCAGGCCGGCGTTCAGCTCGATATCGCCGTCGGCAGGTCATGATTTCGCCGGGGATCATCGGACCATCGCTCATCGGATCGGCTCGTGCACGGTGACCAGCTTGGTGCCGTCCGGAAAGGTCGCCTCGACCTGCACGTCGTGGATCATTTCGGCAATGCCGTCCATCACCTGGGCGCGGCGTGATCACCTGCGCGCCGGTCTCCATCAGATCGGCGACGCTGCGCCCGTCGCGCGCGCCCTCGACCACGAAATCGGTGATCAGCGCCACCGCCTCCGGATGGTTCAGCTTCACCCCGCGCTCCAGCCGCCGGCGCGCCACCATCGCGGCCATGCTGATCAGCAGCTTGTCCTTTTCCCGCGGCGTCAGGTTCATCCCGGCTCCCCCTTCAGCACAACCAGACGCGCGGCAGCGGGCGGTCCCCGCGCAGCGCCTGCAAACCCGTCACCACCGCCGCGCGCAGGGATGCCCCGTCGGCGGCCAGAAATCGCGCCACCAGCATGCCGTCCCAGGCGCTGGCCCCCCATTCCGCCGGCACATCCGCCAGCGCCTCGCGCAAGCCCTCCAATGCCGCTTCCGCCGCGGGCGCGACATGCAGCAGCGTCGCCACCGCGCGCGCGCCGGCACCGATGGCGGGACGCGACAGCGGCGCTGCCACCTCGCCCTCCATCCGGATGGCATCGTGCAGCAGCAGCCGTCCGTCGCGGCGCAGGCGGATCGTGTCGCGCAAATGCGCCTGGCGCGACCTGCTCGCCCATCGCCGCGCGGCCGAACACCATGGCTTCCACGCCGAGGAACCAGCGCATCCGCCGCCAGCTCGACCTCCAGCCGCCGGTCCAGCGCGCAGCGGTCGAACAGGATGGTTTCCTGCGGCAGCCATTCCATCGCCGCCCCCGCCGCCACAGAAATCGCCGTACGCAACTGCGCTGGCGCAGCGCCAGGCAGCGCGCGATAGCATCGTTCCGCCGCCTGGCCGGCGATGGTCGCCCGCGCGCCGGTGCCGATGGCGATGGCGCTGCTCCAGCCGGTCGCCGGCCGCGATGCCGCCGGCGGTGTTCAAGGTGACCGCATCGGTCCAGGCGCCGCGTTCCGGCCGCGGAAACCGCGCCTTCAGGCAGCCCACCTGGCGCAGCCCGTCCAGCACCGTTTCGTCCCCGCGCAGCCGCATCGACAGACGCAACTCCCCGACGGCACGTTGATGCGCTGGCGCTTCAGACAGAAAGGCGGCGTCGTACATCCGCTTCGTCGAGCTCCTCGCGCTTGCCGGACAGCACGACGTCGCCGCGATCCATCACCACGATGGTCTGTGCCAGGTCGCGGGCGAAGTCGAAATACTGCTCGACCAGCAGGATGGCCATGTCGCCGCGCTGACGCAACAAGGCGATCACGCGGCCGATATCCTTGATGATGCTGGGCTGGATGCCCTCGGTCGGCTCGTCCAGCACCAGCAGCCGCGGCTTCATGATCAGCGCGCGCGCGATCGCCAGCTGCTGCTGCTGCCCGCCCGACAGATCGCCGCCGCGCCGTCCCAGCATGGTCTTCAGCACCGGAAACAGCTCGAAGATCTCGTCCGGGATGCGCCGCTCGCCGGCGCGGCAGCACGGCGAAGCCGGTCTCCAGATTCTCCTGCACCGTCAGCAGCGGAAAGATGTCGCGGCCCTGCGGCACCCAGGCGATGCCGCGCCTGGCCCGCTCGTAGATCGGCAGGCGGGAGATGTCCTCGCCTTCCCAGCGGATCGTCCCGGCGGCGATCGGGTGCGCGCCGGTGATCGCGCGCAGCAGGCTGGTCTTGCCGACGCCGTTGCGGCCCATGATGCAGGTAACGGCGCCGATCTCCGCGGTCACCGACACCTTGCGCAGCGCGATGGCGGCGCCGTAGTACAGATCGACGTTCTCCACGCTCAACATCTCAACGTCCCCTCATCGCCCGAGATAGACCTCGACGACCCGCGGGTCCTCGCTGACATGATCGATCGATCCCTCCGACAGCACCGAGCCCTCGTGCAGCACGGTCACCTTGACGTCCAGCGCGCGGACGAAATCCATGTCGTGCTCCACCACCACCACGCTGCGGGTCTTGTTGATCTCGCGCAGCAATTCCGCCGTCTGCTCGGTCTCGGCATCCGTCATGCCCGCGACCGGCTCGTCCACCAGCAGCAATTGCGGTTCCTGCGCCAGCAGCATGCCGATCTCCAGCCATTGTTTCTGCCCATGCGACAAACCGGCGGATTGGCGGGCTCGCACGTCGGTCAGCCGGATCGTTTCCAGAATGGCCTCGATCCTCTCCCGCTCCGCCGCGGTCTCGCGCGCCCACAGGGTAAAGCGCGGCCGACGGTCGCCGGCGAGCGCCAGCAGCAGATTGTCCCAGACAGTCAGCGGCTCGAACACCGTCGGCTTCTGGAATTTCCGCCCGATGCCGAGATCGGCGATCGCCGGCTCGTCCAGCCGCGTCAGGTCGGTGTCCTTGCCGAACACCACCTTGCCGACGTCCGGCCGCGTCTTGCCGGTGATCACGTCCATCATCGTGGTCTTGCCGGCGCCGTTCGGTCCGATCACGGCCCGCATCTCCCCGGCTTCCAGCACCAGGGACAACGCGTTCAGCGCGCGGAAGCCGTCGAAGGTGACGGTGACGCCGTCCAGATACAGCAGGGTGTCGCCTGCCTCGGTGATCGCGGTGCTCATCCCACGGCCTCGCTGATCTTTTCCGGCGGTATGGCGGATGCGGGCTTAGGGTGACGCCACTGGTCCAGCGCGCCGATGACGCCCTTCGGCAGGAACAGCGTCACGAAGATGAACAGCCCGCCCAGCGCGATACAGCCACAATTCCGGCAGCGCGCCGGTGAAATAGGTCTTGCCCAGATTGACCAGCACCGCCCCCAGGATCGCCCCGGTCAGCGTGCCGCGGCCGCCGACCGCGACCCAGATCACCGCCTCGATCGAATTGGCCGGCGAGAACTCGCCGGGATTGATGATGCCGACCTGCGGCACGTACAGCGCCCCGCCGATCCCGGCCATCACCGCGGAGGCGACGAAGACCACCAGCTTGTAGGATTCCGGCCGGTAGCCCAGGAACCGGGTGCGGCTTTCGGTGTCGCGCACGGCGACCAGCACCTTGCCGAAGCGCGAGCCGACGACGAAGCGGGCGAACAGAAACATCAGGCACAGCGCCACGGCCGTGGCCAGCAGCAGCCCGACGCGCGTGGCGTCCGCCTGCAGCGGAAAAGCCGAGCAGGTCCTTGAAGTCGGTCATGCCGTTATTGCCGCCGAAGCCCATGTCGTTGCGGAAGAAGGCCAGCAGCAGCGCGTAGGTCAGCGCCTGGGTGATGATGGACAGATAGACGCCGGTGACGCGCGAGCGGAAGGCCAGCCAGCCGAACACCAGCGCGATCACTCCGGGCACCAGCACCGCCATCAGCATGGCGAACGGGAACTCGTTGAAGCCGTGCCAGTACCAGGGCAGTTCCTTGTCAGTTCAGGAACACCATGAAGTCCGGCAGGATCGCGTTGCCGTACACGCCGCGCGGGCCGATCTGGCGCATCAGGTACATGCCCATCGCGTAGCCGCCGAGCGCGAAGAACGCCGCATGGCCCAGGCTGAGGATGCCGGCAAAGCCCCAGACCAGGTCGAGCGCCAGCGCCAGCATGGCGAAGCACAGATATTTCCCGACCAGCGACACCGCATAGGTCGGCACGTGAAGGGCGGAGCCTGCGGGTGTCGCCAGGTTCAGCACGGCCAGCAGCACCGCGCCCCCCAGCACCAGCACCAGCGTGAGGATCGTCGAGCGCAACGGGATCATGCCTCCACCGCCCGGCCCTTGAGCGGGAACATGCCGCGCGGCCGGCGCTGGATGAACAGGATCAGCAGCACCAGCACCACGATCTTGCCCAGCACCGCGCCGGCGACCGGTTCCAGGAACTTGTTGACGATACCCAGCGTCAGCGCACCGAGCGCGGTGCCCCAGAGATTGCCGACGCCGCCGAACACCACGACCATGAAACTGTCGATGATGTAGCCCTGGCCCAGATTGGGCGACACGTTGTCGATCTGGCTCAGCGCCACGCCCGCCATGCCGGCAACGCCGGAGCCGAGGCCGAAGGTCAGCGCGTCGATCCACGGCGTGCGGATGCCCATCGCGGCGGCCATGCGCCGGTTCTGCGTCACCGCGCGCATGCGCAGGCCGAGTGCGGTGAAGCGCAGCGCCGCCATCAGCGCGGCCAGCACCAGCACGGCGAAGACGATGATGGTGAGCCGGTTATAGGTCAGCGACAGCCCGCCGAGCTGCATCGCGCCGCTCATCCATTCCGGCGTGCCGACCTCCTGGTTGGTCGGCGCCGAAGATCGAGCGCACCGCCTGCTGCAGCAGCAGCGACAGGCCCCAGGTTGCCAGCAGCGTCTCCAGCGGACGGCCATAGAGCCAGCGGATCAGGCTGCGCTCGATGGCGATGCCGATCGCACCGGCGACCAGGAAGGCCAGCGGCACGGCGAAGAACAGGCTGGCGCCGAACAGGCCGGGCGCGTAGGCGCGGATCAGCTGCTGCACCACGAAGGTGACATAGGCGCCGATCATCACCATCTCGCCATGCGCCATGTTGATCACGCCCATCACGCCGAAGGTGATGGCGAGGCCGGCGGCGGCCAGCAGCAGCACAGAGCCGAGGCTGAGGCCGTAATACACGCTCTGCAGCACGCTCCAGAGCTGCAGGGAGAAATCGATCGACTTCACCGCCGCCGCCGCCGCATCGACCACCGACGGCGGCTGGTCGGTCAGGTTGGCGAGCAGCGCGCGCGCATCGATATCGCCGCGGTCGCGCAAGGTGGCGACCGCCGCCAGGCGGTCGGCTTCGGATGCGTTGCCGGCGGCGAACAGGGCGGCGGCGCGGGCCTGCTGCATCGTCCGTTTCACGCCGGCATCGGTCTCTTTGGCGATCGCGCGATCGAGTGCGGGAATGCCGGCGGGGTCGCGGGACTTGAACACCGCCTCCGCCGCGGTGGCGCGCGTGGCGGCGTCGGGCGCGAACAGGCGCAGCGCGCCCAGCGCCGCATCGACGGCGCGGCGGATGGAGTTGTTGACCCCCACCGCATGCACGTCCTCGGGCTCCGGCTCCGCCTCGCCGGTCAGGGCGTCGGCATAGGTGTCGTCGGCATTCTTGAGGAACAGCTTGCGGTCCTCGGAGACATAGAGCCGGCCGTCCTGCAAGGCGCCGAGCAGGATCGTGGCGCGCGGATGGCCGGAGGTGGCCAGCGCGTCCACGCCCTTGCGGATATCGTCGAAATCCTCGCTTGCCAGCAGCGCCACCGCGTCGTCCAGCGGCGGCAGGTTCGCCGCCGCGACGCCCGCCGCCGGCGCCGCCGGTTGCGCGTGGCCGGCAACGGGTGCTGCGAGCAGCAGAAAAAGAAGGGCCAGAAGGCGGATCATCGCAGTCGGTTCCGTTCGCCGGTTCTAGTCTTCGCTGGAAGGGCCGGATCGGGGGCGGGCTGACCGCCCGCCCCCGGTGTATCGTTCACATGGAACGATCAGACTTGCCGGGCGGGCAGGCTATTTGGCGCTGCCGCCGCACTTGCCGGTCACGACATTGAAGTTGCCGCAGGACAGAGGCGCGCGCCAATCGGCGATCAGGTCGCGCGAGCCTTCCAGATACGGCGACCATTCATTGGCGACGATCAGGCCCGGGGTCCGGGAGACGATGTTGAACTGCCCGTTGCCCTGGATTTCGCCGATCAGCACCGGCTTGGTGATGTGGTGGTTCGGCATCATCGCCGAGTAGCCGCCGGACAGGTTCGGCACCGCCACGCCGATCATCGCGTCGATCACCTTCGCGGGGTCGGTCGTGCCGGCCTTCTGCACCGCCTTCACCCACATGTTGAAGCCGATGTAGTGCGCTTCCATCGGATCATTGGAAACGCGCTTCGGGTTCTTGGTGTAGGCCTGCCACTCCTTGATGAAGTTCTTGTTGGCGGGGGTATCCACGCTCATCGAAGTAGTTCCAGGCGGCGAGATGGCCGAGCAGCGGCTTGGTGTCGATGCCGGCGAGCTCTTCCTCGCCGACCGAGAACGCCACGACCGGGATGTCGGTCGCCTTGATGCCCTGGTTGCCGAGTTCCTTGTAGAACGGCACGTTGGCATCGCCATTGATCGTGGAGATCACCGCGGTCTTCTTGCCGGCGGAGCCGAACTTCTTGATCGAGGCCACGATGTTCTGCCAATCCGAATGGCCGAACGGCGTGTAGTTGATCATGATGTCTTCGTCCTTGACGCCCTTCGACTTCAGATAGGCTTCAAGGATCTTGTTGGTGGTGCGCGGATACACATAGTCGGTGCCGGCCAGCACCCAGCGCTGCACCTTCTCCTGCTTCGCCAGGTAGTCGACCGCCGGGATCGCCTGCTGGTTCGGCGCCGCACCGGTGTAGAACACGTTCTTGCTGCTTTCCTCGCCCTCGTACTGGACGGGGTAGAACAGGATGGAGTTCAGCTCCTCGAACACCGGCAGCACCGATTTGCGCGACACCGACGTCCAGCAGCCGAACACCACGGCGACCTTCTGCACGCTGATCAGCTCGCGCGCCTTCTCGGCGAACAGCGGCCAGTTGGAAGCGGGATCGACCACCACGGCCTCCAGCTTCTTGCCGAGCAGGCCGCCGCGCTTGTTCTGCTCCTCGATCAGCATGAGCATGACGTCCTTCAGCGTGGTCTCGCTGATGGCCATGGTGCCCGAGAGCGAATGCAGGATGCCGACCTTGATGGTGTCCCCGCCCCCGCTCCCGCCCGTGGTCGCCTGGGCCTGGGCCGGCGCCGACCCGATCGTTGCCGCGGCGATGGCGGCCAACCCCAGCGCCCCCATGCCGCGCCGCGTGAGCCAATTCCTGACGATTGTCATTAGAGCTTCCCCGTGTTGATCGTAGATATTGAAGCAAGGCTGCTTCCGCCCACGCTCACTGCCTGGGCGATCGCTGCCTGTGCGGATCAACGCAAGGCGCGTGCCATCGTCGAAAAATTCGATAATTCAATGATTTGGGTAATCCCGTGTAACCGACGCGCCAGAAACCCCGGCCGGAGGCCACAAAGCGCATAAACTTTGTGCAGGTTTTGCGTCCTCCCGAGGCACGTATGAAAAAGAGCGGCGACGGGATGGCGCCCAGCCGTTCCAAATGTTGATGGAGCGCCGCCTACGAGGTTTGATACGGGTGTAGCGCTTAGCGGCGCTTGTACGGACGCCGTTAAGAGCGGAGGCGGATTGCTGAGTGGAGATCCTCACCGGCGGCGTTGGCGCTTCGGGAGAAACTTCGGATTGTCGCTGAGGCCAAGTAGGCCGGCGCATCGTTCGCCGATGTCGCTCGGCGTCACGAGGTGAGCCGTGGCCTGTTGTTGGCGTCCCGTAGGGGAAACGCCGCCAACAAGCAAAATCAACAACTTACGAACCAACTGGGTAGACTGTTGTGACACCCGTCTGGTGATACTGCACCAATCTATTCGGAGTTATGTGGAAGCCGCAACCATAAAAACCCGCATTTCCCAGAGATGACGATCACCTCCGTCAAGGTGGTGAGCTTTGCAGTGTAGATTGAGGTGACCACGGGCCTGGGTGGAAATCTGGGTGGTCATGGTATCGAGCAACGGCGGTGTAAGTTGGGCCATCGCTTCGGTCTGCATGTAGCGACGCTGCGGCTTTCATTCGTCGTTGGCTTCCAGCAACACGGCGCCGATCAGACGAATGATGGCACCCTCGTTGGGAAAGATGCCGACCACATCGGCGGGCTCATCGGGCCCCTGGGAGCCAGCCCGACCCGCACAGATGGCCCAAGAAATGGGGGGTCGATCCCGTGTGCGCATTCTGTGCAATCGAGATTTCCATCACGGATCATAGGCGCCCGAGCCTTGGATTGATCGAAACGCTCTGATACAGTTCTCCTAATACGATATATCACGGGAGGGATGTCAACGTGGGCGATCATCAAACGTCGGTCATTATTCCGACCTTAGGGCTGGCAGCGCGAGCCACATCGCTAAACCGGGCCATCGCCAGCGTTCGTGATCAGAGCATCGGCGCGGTTCCGATAGTGGTGCTGAACGGAGATCGGTATGACGATGGTCTGCTGGCAGAATTACTGCGGCGGACGGATATTATCTTTCTGCAAATCTCGGAACCAAGCCCGGTCGCAGCCCGTGTACGGGGGGTTCGCGCTGTCGAGACGCCGTATTTCGGGTTCCTTGACGATGATGACGAATTGCTGCCGGAAGCCCTCGCGGTGCTCCAGGCTTACTTTGCCGAATTTCCTGAAGCAGATGTTGTGGCAGGAAATTATCTGGAAGATCTTGCAGGCGTCAGGACGCGCGGATTGAAACAGAATACGCTGTTCGAGCTAGATCATACGATGGCGCTGATGAAAGAACAGTGGCTTCCGTCCGGTTCTGCAATGTATAAGACGAATAATGTAGACTATACTTTTTTCGATTCTCCTTACAGACACTTGGAATGGACTGTCTCTGCTCTTCTATTGTCACTCACCAAAAACATAAAACGCGTTTCCGACGAGATATTTGTAAGGAATAATGGCACAGCCGAGCAGGCGACTGTCACACCCGCCTATGCTCGCGATAGTGTTCTGGCACTTGAGTGGATGTTGAAACTCGATGTGCCCGAGGAGGTGCTACATGCTCTGCGCCGCAAACTCGGCAGCGCTTTGCATACTGCATCCGAGGTCGAAAATGCCTTGGGCAACACGGCGTCTGCATGGCGCTACCATATCCGGTCCATGCTGCAGCCAAAGGGCATCCAATATTTTAGTTCCACGCGGCATCTGATCAGACGACGCAAGAAAGCCCAGAAGGTCGGATAGTAGCCTATTACGGCGCGGTCGCCGGGTGTGAAGCGGGAGCCGAGACGACCGTCTGACGGACTTCACGTGGCTGGCGGGCCGGGGTGGCAGTGGCGATTATGTGGAACAGGTGACCTATCTGCTGTTCCTCAAGCCCGACGCCGAGCGGGCGGAAGATGGCGAAGCCTCGCTGTTGCCGGAATCCTGCCGCTGGCCGCGCTGCAAGGCGGCGCCCTCGCCAAGGCCTATGCCGCCGCTATGGAAACGCTGGGGCACAGTCGGGACTTGTTGGCACCATTTATGCCCGCGCCCGCAACAACATCGAGGAACCGGCGCATTTGCACCGACTGGTGCGGCTGATCGACGCGGAAACCTGATCCGCTTTCGCCGTGGACGTGAAGGGCGCCATCAATGAAGGGCAACTGGAGCGCACCGCCAGCGACACATAATACCAAAACTCTGATGCCGTGACTCCATTGGGCTTGCGCGACACGGTCGCGATCTGATTCAACCAAGGCGAACGATGGAGGTTCGCCATGCCGATCCCTTTGCGGGCTGATTTTGATGCGCAGCGCTTGCGATCAGCGGCTCGGAAGACGAAGCACGCTGGGCAGGCACGCCGTTTGTTGGCATTGGCGGCAGTCTACGATGGTGCCAAGCGGACCGAGGCCGCGACGCTCGGCGGAGTGACGCTCCAGATCGTCCGGGACTGGGTGGTGAAGTTCAATGCTTTGGGCCCCGACGGCCTGATCGACCGCAAGCCGCCCGGCCAACCGTCGCGGCTGAATGACGCACACCGGACGGCGCTGGCAAGGATGATCGAAACCGGCCCGATCCCGGCGGTGCATGGCGTCGTGCGTTGGCGGGTTATCGATCTTTGCCAATGGATGTGGGAGGAGTTCCGCGTCAGCATCGCCAAGCAGACGTTGAGCCGTGAGTTGCGTGGCATGGGCTACCGCAAGCTCTCCGCCCGTCCGCGCCATCACGCTCAGGCCGAGGGCGCCATCGAGAATTTCAAAAAAAGTTCCCTGCCGTCCTGGACGAAGTCGCGCGGACCCAGGGCGTCGCTCTGTCCGCAATAGAGGTTTGGTTCGGCGACGAAGCCAGGATCGGGCAGAAGAACAAGATCACGCGCAGATGGGCCAAGCGCGGCACGCGGCCTGTGGCGCCGAAGGACCAGCGCACCGCCTCGACCTATATCTTCGGTGCGATCTGCCCCCAGCAAGGCAAAGGTGCGGCTCTCGTCCTGCCGCGATGCAATACAGCAGCGATGAACCTGCACTTGGCAGAGCTGGCAACTGAAGTCGCGCCAGGCGCGCATGCCGTGCTCCTGCTCGATCAAGCTGGATGGCACCTTTCCGACAAGCTCGTCGTGCCACCGAACATAACGCTCGTCCCGCTGCCCCCGAAATGCCCCGAGCTCAACGCCGCCGAGAACGTTTGGCAATTTATGCGCGACGACTGGCTATCCAACCGTGTCTTCCGCACCCAACGCGACATTGTCGATCACTGCTGCGATGCATGGAACAAACTCGTCAGCCAGCCCTGGCGGATAATGTCTATCGGCCTCCGAGATTGGGCGCATGGGTTCTGATCTCAGAGTCTTGGTATAAACCGGCGCCGGGCAATACTTCACCCCGCGCCCGGTCATCGCCGCCTGCGTGGATGTGGTGGACCCAAGACCCGGCCAGACCGTGTGCGACCCTGCCTGCGGCACCGGCGGCTTTCTGCTATCGGCCTACGACTGTAAGCGCCAGAACACAAAGGCCCGCGATCCCGCTACCGACCGGCGGATGCGTGAAGCCAGCTTCACCGGCTACGATATCGTGCCCGACGTGGCCCGACTGGCGGCCATGAATTTGTATCTGCGCGGCCTGGGAACCGGGGGCGCAAACCCCGATCCATCGCTTTGATCCACTCGCCGCCGATCCCGGCCGCCGCTGGGACGTGATCCTTACCAACCCGCCCTTCGGTCGCCGTCAGGCCACCAGGGCGAAAATTTCATCCAATGACGTGCCGCTGCGAGAGACCAGACTATCAACGGTGAGCCGTTCCTGTCCGATCCGACACCGTGCCATCATCGCGCCCACACAATTGCTGGCGGCAATGAAACCAGATCGGATCGCATCTGATCAAGCGATCCGCGCACAGGCCTCAGCATATAACTATAACACACTGATATTTATGCCAAATTCGTGGCTTTAGCACAACAAAATTGGATGTCATCTGGAGAACCGGGTTGATTGTTTTCGAAAAAATACCGGTCAAGCGGTCTCGGATGATAAACTAATTCGAGTGGGTATTTTGCCTGCCCTTTTGGATCGGATCCTGTTATGATACCATCTCTTATGTTATGATTCCGCCTCTCCCATTATGATACCACCCCTCCCAACTCAACCCACTCCGCCGCGACCGACCATTATCACCTCAACGTCTAAGACTGAACTCAAAGAAGCCACCTTTGCGGCTCCCCGTCGCCGCAAACCTTCGCCCATGGAGCGTCTCCAGGACGCGCTGGTTGAAGGACGCCTCGATGACCACTCCATGCGTCTGCGACACCTCCTCGCGCTGCCAAGTTCGAAACTACGGGAGCGGGTTCTGCGGTGCGGCGATGCATGCCCAAACGGTGGTCAGTTCGCATGCAATCGCCCACCCTGTCCACAATGCGCCAAACGCGAAGGCAGGAAGCATTTCAGAAAGGTGGTCCTCCCTTCTTTTGGTCAGGTTCCCAGGGAGCGATTGCGCTTCGCAACTATTCTCGTTGGATTGACAAACGATCTCTCGACGGTGACGAAAATTATGATGCAGGCTCATCGCGCGCTGCGGCATCGATTTAACAAATTGATCCGGGCTGATTCTCGCTGGCGGTCTGTCCGCATTCATGGATGGCGGGAGATAGAGGTCCACCGGGATAACGACCTGGCTCTGCTGGGACCTTCGACGCAGGCAACCTTGCTGGCTCTCGGTTTTGAAGCCAACGATTTTGGCGAGGCAGTGTATCTAATGCACTGGCATGCAATTGTGGATTGTGGAGTGATCAATCCAGAAGAGGTCGTTGACCTGCTCAGGGAGCAATTCCCGGTTGATAAACAGGTCGATGCGAAACGGTCATGGAATAGAAAATCGCTTAGGAATAGCCTTCGAGATATCACCATGTATTGCCATAAATTCCGCCTGAGCCGGGAAGTAGGTGGTGGTCAACGTGAGGCACTAGATCGAGAAGAGATCGCGAACCTCGTTGATTGGTACCCAAAACAGGGGCGCGGATTTCAATGGTTTCGCTTTTCGATAGGCATGAGGCGACCTTCAATCCGAGACAAGGTCGAAGTCCTCTCGCCAAATAACCAGGACGGAATGCTGTCGTATTTGCGGTCTTTAGAGACGACTGGTGACAGAGTTCCGCACCCCTTCTCTACTGGCAGCCAGCCTGGTCTACAGTCTGCTGGCGAACCATTGGCCAACCTGCGTCCCAATGACGCGGTTGAGCCAATACCAGGACGGCGGAATAGCGAGCGGGTCATAACCTCAATTCAGAACCTCGATCCGGTGAGCTGGGCTGCTGCAAATGCTCTTTTGACCTGTTTTCTGACTGGTGATAATAGAACATTATCACCAGTCAGAGCGCCATATGACGCCAATCACGCCCGACACTATCGTCCCGGTGCCCGAGCGCCCCCGGCTGACCCAGATCGCCGCTCAGGCGGCTGGCTATGCACGCGCAGCATCCTCTGCCAGTACCCGCCGAGCGTATCGCTCGGATTGGTCGGATTTTGACGGCTGGTGCCGCAACGCAGGACTTGTTGCGCTACCAGCCGAACCGCCCACCATTGGAGCCTATCTGGCGGACAGTGCCGAGCGTCTATCGCCGATCACGCTTGCCCGGCGCATCAGCGCGATTGCCAAGGCGCATCGCCTGATTGGGCTTGATCTCGATACGCGGCACCCAGCAGTTCGCGACGTGCTAGCAGGCATCCGCCGCGAGCACGGACGACCACAGCGGCGCGCGACGCCAGCCACCATCGATGTCGTCCGCGCTATGATCGCAACCTGTGACGATACTGCTATCGGCTGCCGAGACCGGGCGTTGATACTGGTGGGGTTCGCATCGGCGCTACGCCGGTCTGAACTGATGATGCTGGACGTGGCAGACATCAGGATTGAAGCTGCCGGCGCTCGGATCATGATTACCCGGAGCAAAACCGATCAGACCGGTGATGGGCAGATCGTCGGCATTGTGCGCACGGCTTCAGAAACCTGTCCGGTAGCAGCTTTGGAATTGTGGCTCGCCCGCCTTGACACCACCGGTCGGGTATTCCGCAGCGTCAACAGGCATGGTCGCTTGGCAACAGCCTGTCCGACAATGCCGTCTCGCTCATCCTCAAACGTCGTGCCCAAACTGCTGGGATTAGCCCGGAAGCGATTAGCGGGCACAGTTTGCGCGCTGGTCTTGCAACCACAGCCGCCGGTCGTGGCGTCGATGAACGAACCATCGCACGGCAAACGCGGCACCGCTCCATGACGGTGCTACGGCGCTATATCCGCGACGGCGACCTGTTCCACTCCAACGCTTCTGCCCACGTGGGACTGTGATCAGCTTGGGACCGTGTTTCGGGCTTACCGGCGGTCCGGCAGAGGAATCCCGGCGGACATTCATGCCGGCATCTGTTATGCTTGTGAAAGCAGGCCCGACTTCGTGCCCCAATGATAGTAGCATTTCATTGATTTCCTTTGTGAATTTGCCATCGAGGTAGGGTCGCGGTTGGACGCGAAAAATGCCCCCTTCAATTTCGATATTCTAAAAGGATATCAACGCAGTAGCGACACTAGGCGTAGTGTCGGAGTTGGGCGCGATTTTACACGGATTTAGTCGGGGGCAGCGTATTGGTGGGCAAACTCCAGGGTTGGACTGTTCTAGAGCCAAACAGCAATTGCCTGAATGAATGTGCCGCCCGCGATGAAGTAAAATCCCGTAGACGATTTGAAAAACAGAACGTCATATAAACTCGACAAAATAGGAGAGTCCGGGATAGTGATTAGTTCTCTTGTGATATGAGATGGCGGACCATACGGATATTTGGTTTCGTCCCCATACGTGGCTGCGAGCCTGTCAAAAAGCCCCGCTATATCTAGCGAAAAAATCCCTGCTAACGTCATCATTATTCCCAGCGTGCAGAAGCATTTTCCTGTGCATTTTGGAAATGCCCAGAATGAGAGCACCGCAACAACTAGCGATATCAGGACAGCCATCAGGCAGGCCAACAATGCAACCTTTTGCGTCAACTTGAAATTTCCCAGGCTCATCACCTTGCGTCCGCCACCTATCGCCCTGAGGTCGGGCGCATGGTCTGGTTGAGTTGGAACGCATTAAAGCGGAAAACTTCGGCGCTGGTCAGCCACGTTTGCCGCTGGCCTTCGGACGCAAAGACGCAAGCAACCTTGTCGCTGAAACCCCAGTTCATGGCAAATGCCGTGTTGTCGCCAACGTCGTCCAAAATCTTGGCTATGTGTAGGCACTGAGGAACGGGGCTAAACTGATAACCGACATAGGCGAGGATGCCCAGAACAATCAAAATGGCTACTGGCATAACTGTCTTTCCTAAAATTTCCGCGCACGTTCGCCTTTGGATCATAACGGGGCCGATCCTGGCACGTCAGTGTTCATCTTCGTGCGAGGTATCGTTGCCTGCTGATGCCAATCGCCGTTTTTTGGTTTGTTGCACGGGGAGCGTACCACGATTGCGCCTTGCAAGTGACGGGTTTGGAAGATCGTCAGACCATCTCCACGCCGATGCCCGGCGTCAGCCTGAACGGACCCTTGCGCGGCGGAACGCCGGGGAAGCCTGGAAAGGTCAGTGCGTCGATCCCTTCTTTGAGATCGTCCAGAGCCAACCCATCGCCATAAGCCTCACCCGCAGTCCCTGATGAATGCCCGGTCAAGGCATCATGCAGGTCGCGGCGCAGCTTCGCCGCACGGCACCTGTCCTTGAAGCCGTGGCGAAAACTGTGGAATACCTTGCTTGGATCGGTCATCCCGACTGCTGCGCGAAAATCCCGGTTGAACCACCGAGAAACTCCTTTCGTGCGCTTCCCATTAGCGGGAAGTTCGGGAAATAGCATCTGATGTCCCTCTGCCTTGACCCAGCACCAATACTCCTCGAACCCGGCATCGAGCGCGATCCGATGGATTGGCACGCGACGAACACTCGTTGGCGTCTTGACGGACTTGTCGGCATCGACGCTCACCTGCTCATCACTCTCGCCTTCCTCGGTGATATCCATGAACAGAATATCGTCATCCTTGCGCACATCGACGACAAGCAACTGGCCGATTTCCTCAAGGCGGCTGCCGGTGACCAGCCCCAGCAAGGGCACCCAAAAGCGATGGTTGGCAAGCAGCACATCGCCGGGGACTTGCCAGTCCTTATAGCTGGCACAGCCTGCAAATAGTGGCGCAGAGAAAATCGCCTTCAAGTCAGCGGAAGACATTGGGCGACGCTTGGTCTGACGTTTGCTGTCCTTCGGTCCGACCACACGTGCGAAGGGGTTCTTGCCCGCCATGAGGTTCCGGTCGATGGCGTAGGTGAATAGGGCGCTGAGAAGTTGTATCTTTTTTGATGCCGTGCCGCTCGCAGCACGCGGTCTACCCAACTTGCCCGAACGCATGTCAGCCGCAACCTCAGCCAATGGGCGCCCGCGCATGGCGACGGTCATGGCTTTTGGCAGCCACAGCAGTGTCTCGTAAAACTGCTCCGCCTGCTCGAACGTGATCTCATGGGCAAACGGATCTGCCTGCCCCACAAAGCCGCAGAGTTGCTCTACGGCCAGTGCCTGTTCGGCGCGCGACTTCGATTGCTTGCGTTGCGCGTGGACTTCGAGCAATCGGCGCAGCCGGATCGCTCGGTGCGCCGGCGCGGTCGGGACCTGTGGGGCTTGCTGCTCCGGGTGTGTCGCAGCTTGCATCACGGCGGTCGCGGTCGGCGGTGCCACCGGCGGCAGCGTGTCACTACTCCAATCGTTGTTCTTCCAGGCATCCTCCCTGGTGCGGATGGTGTTGATGGCGTTGCGCAATACCCCGATTAACACGACGCGCATTCGGTGCCGCTCGGGGAGAACGTATCCGGCGGGGGTGAGAATTCTGTCCAGCGTGCGACTAAGGATCGCTTGGTCAATCGGCTTGTTGCTGTAGTAGAGTTTGACCAACAAATCCGAGTTGCCGCCTAGGATTTTCCAGTCATCCTCGGCGCTGTCGCCAAGAGCCAGATAACCACCCGCCGTTCCTTGCCCGGTGGTCAGCACCGCCGCTGGTCTCGCCAGATAGGCGTCGCGCCATTGCTCGATTAGCCGAACGCCCGCGTCGAGGGTGAGTTCAAGCTGCACAACCTCCCCGGTTTTTTCGGCTTGGTAGATTTTCTCCGCTTCGCTGATACGCCGCTGGAACGCACTCAGCACTGGAATCGCGGCACGGCGGGCATCTGTCGCGTTTTTGGTCTTTAGGCTTTGGGTCGCACTGCCTGCCCCAAGGATTTTGTGAAGATGCGCCGGAAAGGTCACACGAACCCGAAACACGCCGGTCTTGGGGTGCTTGTCTACGTTCTGCATTCGCCGCACTTGTTACATCGCTCCTGTGACACCGCAGGAGCGTAAGTGCCTAATAGCGCTTGTTTTTCCGCGTTACCATACGGTTAACGGAATGCTGGCGTCCCGTAGGGGATTCGAACCCCTGTTACCGCCGTGAGAGGGCGGTGTCCTGGGCCTCTAGACGAACGGGACCTCGGCCAAGGCGACGGGTTCTAGGCCAGGGGGCGGACAAGTTCAAGTGCCCTTCCGATCCATGGCCCATGCGCGTTCGCGGGGCTCAGCGGGCGAGCGCGGCGCGGCCGAGAACCTGGCCGGTGCGGGGGTCCAGGAACAGGACGCGGTCCGCGCCGCCGCCCTGGAGCTGGACGGCGAGTCGGTCCTGCAGGCCGGCAATGCCCACGATTCGCGTGCCGGCGGGCTCATCGAGCACGGCCTGGGCGGCGAAGGCCGGGGAGGCGGCGGGGCCGTTCAGGCGGTGCAGGATCGTCATGCCCACCACCACGATCCCGGCCACGATCATCACCGCCATCGCGATGGTCAGTATCTTCAAGGCCCGCATGAAATCCTCTCTCTGCCGCATAACTTCTGGTGCATATTCTGGCGCATATCTGGCGCGTATTCTGGCCCGTGCCGCGGGGATTGCTTCCCCATGACAGGCAAACCGCGCTAACCCGCGCCCATGCCCCACATCAAACCGCCCCCGCCCCTGCCAGACTTGCCTGCCGAGCCTTCGCAAATGAATTCGGCGCAAACGAATCCGGCGCAAGCAGATCCGGTGGCGGAGATCACCGTCCTGGCCGGGCCAGAATCGGCGGGACTGCGGGTGGACCGGTTCCTGGCGGACGCCATCGGCACGATGTCGCGCTCCCGCGTCAAGTCGCTGATCGATGAGGGCCGGGTGCGGCGGGGCGAGCACGTGCTGCGCGAGCCGGCCGAGCCGGTGCGCGCGGGGGCTGTCTACCGGCTCAATCCGCCGGCGCCGGTGGCGGCGCAGCCGGTCGCCCAGGCGATCGCCTTCGACATCCTGTACGAGGACGCCGACCTGATCGTGCTCGACAAGCCGGCGGGCCTGGTGGTGCATCCGGCGCCGGGCAACCAGGACGGCACGCTGGTCAATGCGCTGCTGGCGCATTGCGGCGACACCCTGCCGGGCATTGGCGGCGAGCGCCGGCCGGGCATCGTGCACCGGCTGGACAAGGACACGTCCGGGGTGATGGTGATCGCCAAGACCGAGCAGGCGCTGGCCACGCTTTCCGCCGCATTCGCCGCGCGCGACCTGGACCGCGCCTATCTGGCGCTGTGCTGGGGCCTGCCCGACCCGGCCGCGGGAGATATCGAGGGTGCCATCGGGCGCGATCCGCGGGACCGCAAGCGCATGGCCATCGTACGCAGCGGCGGCAAGCCGGCACTGACCCACTACCGGACGCTGCGCGCCTGGCATGCGTCTGTCGCGCTGCTGGAATGCCGGCTGTCGACCGGGCGGACGCACCAGATAAGGGTGCATATGGCGGCGCGTGGCCACCCGATCGTCGGCGATCCCGTCTATCTCCGCCGCATGCCGGCCGCAGCCCGGGGCGTGCCGGAGCCGGCGCGCTCCGCCCTGCTGGATTTCCCGCGCCAGGCGCTGCACGCGGCCCGGCTGGGATTCGCCCATCCGCGCACCGGCGCCGCCCTGTCGTTCGAGACCCCTGCCCCTGCCGATATGCAGGCGCTGATTGCCAGCCTGGACGAATAATACCCGACTCCATGGCTCGGAAAATTGACAGGACCTGAACGGTCCTGTATGGTCCCTGCAGTTGATGGGCGCATCAGGGCACATGAACTTGCATCCGGAGCCGCAGCCGCCAGAACGGGGCGCGGCGCCGGGATGTGGCTGCGGATCCTGCCAGACGATCCCAATGGCGGATCTGGCTGAGGGAGGACGAAACTTCCAGCCTTGTCTCGAGTCTTAACGATTGATCACATCCAATCGTTCGTCTGCGCCGTATAAACTGGGCAGATGAGCGTCATCTGGCGAAAGGAGCCCACCATGGCTGCCGCCATCCTGAATATTGCCCCTGAGGGCAACCTCACGCGGTACCTGCAAGAGATACGCAAGTTCCCCATGCTCACTCCGGAGGAGGAGCTTGAGCTGTCCCATCGCTGGCGCGACCACGAAGACATCGACGCCGCGCATCGTCTCGTCACGTCCCATCTGCGCCTCGTTGCCAAGATCGCCATGGGCTACCGCGGCTATGGCCTGCCGGTCGGCGAGCTCATCAGCGAGGGCAATGTCGGCATGATGCAGGCGGTCAAACGCTTCGACCCGAACCGTGGGTTCCGCCTGGCCACCTACGCCATGTGGTGGATCCGCGCCGCAATTCAAGAATATATCCTGCACAGTTGGTCGCTCGTGAAGATGGGCACCACGGCGGCACAGAAGAAGCTGTTCTTCAACCTGCGGCGCCTGAAGGGCCAGATGCAGGCGATCGACGACGGCGACCTGCAGCCCGAGCAGGTGGCCAAGATCGCCAAGGCGTTGTCGGTGCCGGAGCAGGACGTGGTGAACATGAACCGCCGCCTGGCGGCGCCCGATCACAGCCTGAACGCCCCGGTGCGCCTGGACGGCGAAGGCGAGTGGCAGGATTGGCTGGTCGATGACAGCGACAGCCAGGAAACCACCATCGCCGATCACGAGGAGATGTCCGGCCGCCAGGCGTTGCTGTCCAACGCCCTGAAGACGCTGAACGAGCGGGAGCGCCATATCCTGACCGAGCGGCGGCTGAAGGACGAGCCGACCACGCTCGAGGAGTTGTCGGGGCAGTACAACATCTCCCGCGAGCGGGTGCGCCAGATCGAGGTGCGCGCCTTCGAGAAGCTGCAGAAGGCGATGAAGAGCCAGATCGCCGAGCGTCGTCAGGCCGCCCGTCCCGCGGCCTGATCTTCTCACGGGTGCGGGCTGGCCGGGTTTCGCCCGGTTCAGCCTTCCTCCGGCGCTTCCGACAACGGCGCGAATCCCCATTCCGACTCGTAGCCGGCCCGTTCGGCCCGCAGCCTGACGGCGCGCGAGAGGGCCAGAGCCTCCAGCGCGGCTCGAACCGCGACGGGGGCGAGTTCGGCCAGGACCCAGCCCGTCGCCGCCGCGCCCCAGGCCAGCAGCAGATTGTCCGGATCCGTTGCCAGCGTGATCGCGGCCGCGATCCTGTGGCCGGCCGCCCACAGGTTCAGCACCGGTCCGACGATGCCGCACAGACCGAACAGAGCGATGCTGCGCGCGATCGGCTTGCCCGGCTGGCGGTCCAGGGCGCTGGCGATGAGCGCCGGCAGGAACAGCACGCCGATCAGGAGAGCCGTGGGCGTGGCCAGGGTCACCAGCGCGCCGCAGAGCAGGCCCTGCAGCCAGATCAGCGATCGCGGGCCGCCGGCGGGCGCGGCGTTGCGGCGGGAAATGGCCATCAGCCGAGTGCTGCGATGGTAAGCACGGCCGCGAGCGCGGCCAGGCCGAGGCCGGCGGCGATCTCCTGGCCGAGCCGGCAGGCCAGCTCGGCGCGTTCGGCCGCGCCGGTGCGCAGCTGCTCCAGCACGGCGTCGATGCGGGCGACCGCGTCCGCGGCGTTGCGCGCCGCCAGGCGGTCGGCCTCGCGCGCGGCCGGGTCCTCGATCCGCGCCAGCATGGGGCCGATCAGGCCGGTGGCGGCCAGGCTGTTCAGCTGTTCCTGCAATCCAGCCCGCCGGTCCCGGTTGTGCCAGATCCGGACAAGTGCGCCGGAGCGGCTGGCCAGCCAGGCGGCGAGGCCGGGCAGCGGGCGGGGAAAGAAGCGGTTCTGCAACTGGGCGAACAGCCGCAATTGCGCCAGGGCGCCGGCGATGTCTTCATCGCTGTCGGTCAGCGCGGCGACCTCCGTTTCCAGACGGCGCTCGGACCGGGCGGCAATGAAGGCGGCGATCTCGGCATCCACTGGGCGGGCCCTGGCGGGGTCCGCCGGGCTGGCGGCGTTCAGCGCCGGCGGCAGATCGGTCAGCCGGGCGACGAAGCGGCCTTCGACCAGGGGGCTGGCACAGGGCAGCAACGGGTTCAATTGATAGCAAAGCCGGCGCACGCCCCCGCCCTGCCCCGGCAGAAGCTGCACCGCGCGCATCTGCCGCGCATCCATCCGCAACAGCCCGGCATCGCAGCGATCCGGCCGCATCTGCGCCCAGGCGCCGACCGCTTCGGCGGCGATCAGCGCGGTGAGGCGCTGGGCGACCCCGCTGTCCGCGTTGGCGCCGTCCGTCGCGGCCGCCAGCGCGGGGCCGATGCCGTCGGGCCAGATGGCGATGCCCTGCCAGCACAGCGGCGCCAGCGGATCCAGCACCGCGATGCAGCGCATGGCCAGCAGGGCGTCGGCGGTGGGGTCGGCCGGCTGGCCGTCGGCGGCGCGATGGCGGACCAGTTCCTCCAGCCGGGCGGCGAGGCCGGCATCGCCGAGACCGTGGCGCAGCCAATGGTCGATCATGCCGTTGCGGAGCGCCGGCACCGCCTGGACCGGATCGGCCGCCAGCAGAAGCGCGGCCTGGCGCGCGCTCCAGACCGCGTTGCCGCCGATCACCAGCGGGCGCTGGGCGCGACGCGAGGGCCGCGCGGCGACGCGGCGCGCCCGGGCGGCGGGTGGATCGAGCAGCAGGGAAGCGGAGGGCCGGTGCTCCGGGTCCTCCGCCAGCATGCCGCGGATGAGATCGGCGATCAGCGGGGGCAGCCGTTCCTCGCCCGACAGGGCGGCGTAGTTGCCAAGTTCCAGCTTGCGGCGAAGGATTGCGCCAGCGTCCTGCCCGGCCAGCGGCACGCGGCCCCTCGCCAGAGTGAGCAGCAAGACCCCGAGCGCGTAGATATCGTCGCCGGATACGCCTTCCCCCCTGCCCGAAGGCAGGCACAGGGCGGAACAGGGCGGCTCGAACACCGCGGGCTGGTGCGCCGCCGGGGGCGACGCCCAGGCCGTGCCGAGCACCACCGGCTGGCCGGGGCCGGCCTGGAACACATTGTCCGGCCGGATGGCGCGGTGGGTGACGCCGGCGCCGTGCAGCGCCTCCAGCGCCTGGGCGATCGGGCGGAGCACGAGGTCGAGCAGTTCCGCCTCCCGCCAGGGGCGCGGATTGGCGGCGAGCGAGGCGCCGGGCGGGGCGGGGCTGACGACGAAATACCCGGTCTGACCGCCCGACGGCCGCCCCGGTTCCGCCAAGGCGGAGCCGACGCCGTGGGCGACCGGGCACAGCACGAAATCGAACGGCGTGGTCAGGACCTGCAGCGCCGCGAACCGCGCGGGCAGACGGCGCTGCACCTGCACCGCCATCAGCTCCGGACGGCCGACGATTCCGAAGCTCGCCAAGCCGCCGCCCGCGCCTGGCAGCGGCCGGGCGAGATCGACCGCGTACTGGCCGGCGATCAGCGGCGCAGGCGGATCCGCGGCGGGCGGGCTGGAGGGTGGGACGGCCATGATCGGGCAACCGGGCTGGGAACCCGAGCATGGAAGATCATTGGTAAGCAAAACGTTAGCCAAAGCCGCGACGGCGCGGCCAGGCTGACGGTGCCGCCCGGTGCCGGCTACACCGGGTTCCTCAACCTCATCAGTCCTCGAACGGGTCCTTCACCAGGATTGTGTCGTCGCGCTCGGGGCTGGTGGAGACCAGCGTGACCGGGGCTTCGACCAGCTCCTCGATCCGGCGCACGTATTTGATCGCCTGGGCCGGCAGATCCGCCCAGGAGCGCGCGCCCTGGCAGGAGCCGGACCAGCCCTCCATCACCTCGTATTCCGCCACCGCCGCGGCCTGCGCGGCCTGTGCCGCCGGCAGATGGCGGACGAGCTCGCCATGAATGCGGTAGCCGGTGCAGATCTTCAGTTCGGACAGCCCGTCCAGCACGTCGATCTTGGTCAGCGCGAGGCCCTGGATGCCGCCGACCTTCACCGCCTGGCGCACCAGCGCGGCATCGAACCAGCCGCAGCGGCGCCGCCGCCCGGTGACGGTGCCGAATTCATGGCCACGATCACCCAGCAATTGGCCGATCTCGTCGTGCAGTTCGGTCGGGAACGGGCCGGATCCGACGCGGGTGGAATAGGCCTTGGCGATGCCGAGCACGGTGCCGACCGAGCCCGGGCCCATGCCGGAGCCGGACGCGGCGGTGGCCGCCACGGTGTTCGAGCTGGTGACGAACGGGTAGGTGCCGTGATCGACGTCCAGCATCACCGCCTGCGCGCCCTCGAACAGGATGCGCTTGCCGGCGCGCCGCGCCTCGTCCAGCCGCTCCCAGACCGGCTCGGCATAGGGCAGGATCTTCGGCGCCAGCTCCAGCAGCGAGGCCAGCAGCTTTTCCTTGGAAAATGTTTCCGCGCCAAGGCCTTGCAGCAGGGTGTTGTGATGCAGCAGCAGCTCGTCGAGCTTGTGGTCCAGCGTCTCCGGCTCGGCCAGATCGCAGACGCGGATGGCGCGGCGGGCGACCTTGTCCTCATAGGCCGGGCCGATGCCGCGCCCGGTGGTGCCGATCTTGCGTGCGCCGCGGGCTTCCTCGCGGGCGCGGTCCAGCGCGCCGTGCAGCGGCAGGATCAGCACAGCGTTCTCGGCGACGCGCAAGGTCTCCGGCGAGACCTTCAGCCCCTGGGCGGTGACGCGGGCGATCTCCGCCAGCAGCGCCTCGGGGTCCACCACCACGCCATTGCCGATGATGCCGAGCTTGCCGCGCACCAGGCCGGAGGGCAGCAGCGATAGCTTGTAGGTCTGGTTGCCCACCACCAGCGTATGGCCGGCGTTATGGCCGCCCTGGAAGCGCACGACGATGTCGGCGCGGCTGGCCAGCCAGTCCACGACCTTGCCTTTGCCCTCGTCGCCCCACTGGGCGCCGATCACGGCGACGTTCGCCATCGCTCTCTCCGAATACTAGTGGTTGTCGACCGGAACGGTCGCAGGGGGGTCGACCGGAACGGTCGCGGTGGGATTGACCGGAACGGTCGCAGGGGATTCCACCAGGACGGCCTTGCCGTCCCGCAGGATGTAAGCGCAGGCGAGCCGGCGGGCCTCGGCCAGCGGGTCGTCGCAGGCGGCGAGCGCCGCGACGGTGGCAAAACCTTGCGCCCGCAGCGCGCGCTGCACGGCGAGATCGGTGCCGGCGGGCACGAACACCCGCTCGCGCGCCTGGCGCGCCGGTGCCGCGCGCAGCACCGCATCGGGGAACAGCGTCAGGCCGGTGGCCGGCTCCGCGTCGCCGCAGATATAGCGTCCGCCGCGGCCGAGCTCTTCGTGCCGGCCCGGGGCGTAGATCGTCACCGCGACGCCGGTGTGATAGCGAAATCCCCTGAATTCAACGGGATCGATGGTGAGGCGAATGTCCGGGGCGTGGTGGCGGATGGCGCTGACCGTGTCGGCCAGGCGCTCCGCCAGCAGCCGCGCCGCGGGCGGCAGGGACGCTTCGCGCAGCGCCGCCAAAGCGCGGTCGGCAGGACCGGCGGCGAGCAGCAATTCGGTCAGCGTCGGCGCCAGCGCGCCGCCGTGGCGGGCGACGGCGGCGGCGTCCTTGCGGTCCAGCGCGCGGGCCAGGGCGGCGCGCTCGGCCCCGGCGATGCCGGCGTCGTCCAGCAGCGCCGGCGACAGGTTCGGCAGCGTCAGGTCGAAGCTCGGGCGGGTCAGGCCGACGGCGGCGAGCGCCTCGGCGCCGACCAGCACGGTCTCGGCATCCGCTTCGGGGCTGTCGCAGCCGATCAGCTCGATGCCGGCCTGGGCGACCTGGCGCTCGGGCGCGAGCTGGCTGCCGCGCACGCGCAGGCATTGGCCGGCATAGGACAGGCGCAGCGGGCGCGGCACGTGGCCGAGGCGGGTGGTGGCGATGCGGGCGACCTGCGGCGTGGTGTCGGCGCGCAGGCCCATCATGCGATGGCTGTCGGGGTCCATCAGGCGGAAGGTCTGGTCCGCGACGGCGGCGCCGGAACCGGCGAGCAGGCTGTCCTCGAACTCGATCAGCGGCGGCTTGACGCGCTGATAGCCGTGCGCGGCGAACACATCCATGATCGCCTCCACCGCCGATGCCTCGGTTTCGGCATCGGGCGGCAGCAGGTCGCGCAGCCCGGCGGGCAGCAAGGCGGGGTTGTTGGGCAGGTCGTCGGTCATGAAGGCTGCTGGGGTTCCGCTGAGGTATCTGGCGCATCCGCCCGGACCGGCCGCAATCCCTGGAAGGGGACGAGAACGGGATCCAGACCGCGAACGCGGCTATAGCACCGCGGGGCCGGGAGACAAAGCCGCGCACGCACGCGAGTGATTTTCCGACATACAACCATATTGCGAGTTTCTTTCCGTGTTAGTAACCTATGGCTGTTGCCCGGCGCGTGCGCCTTGACCGGGCCCTGGGCGGGAATGGCCGCATGCTGTTCAATTCGCAGGCGTTCGTGCTGGGCTTCCTGCCGGTCACGCTGGCCGGGTTCTTCGCGATCGGGCGCGTGGGCGGCGGGGGCCTTCGCGGCCGGGTTTGGGCGTTGCGCTGGCTGGTGGCGGCCAGCCTGGTTTTCTACGGTTGGTGGGCGCCGCGCTTCACTTTGATGCTGGTCGCCTCGATGGCGGCGAATTTCGCGCTGGGGCGGCATATCCTGCGGTTGCGTGCCGCGGGCGCACAGACGCCGGCCGGTGTCTGGCTGGTGATTGGCGTGGCGGGGAACCTGGCCGTGCTCGGCTGGTTCAAATACGCCCTGTTCCTGCGCCAGATCCTGGTGGGCATCGGCGGCATCGACCTGCCGACCTTGGACATCTTCCTGCCACTGGCGATCAGCTTCTTCACGTTCCAGCAGATCCTGTTCCTGACCGATTGCCGCCGGGGCGACGGCCCGCCGCCGCAGCCCCTGCCCTATGCCTGCTTCGTGGCGTTCTTTCCGCATCTGATCGCCGGGCCAATCGTGCGCCCGGCGGAGATCCTGCCGCAATTCATGGCCTCTTCGGTCGCGGTGCCCCGGGAGGAAAACCTGTCGGCGGGGCTTGGCCTGTTCCTGCTCGGCCTGGCGAAGAAACTGGTGCTGGCCGATGGTTTTGCCCGATTTGCCGATGTCGGCTTTGCTGCCTCCGCGGGCGGCGAGCGACTGAGCTTCTTCGAGGCCTGGTACGCGGCTTCCGCCTACAGCCTGCAAATCTATTTCGATTTTTCCGGCTATTCGGACATGGCGATCGGGCTGGCGCGGATGTTCAACATCCGCTTTCCGCTGAATTTCGACAGCCCGTACAAATCCCGCGATATCAGCGAGTTCTGGCGGCGCTGGCATATCAGCCTGAGCCGGTTCCTGCGCGACCACGTCTACATCCCGTTGGGCGGCAGCCGGCGCGGGACGGCGCGGCTGCAGGTGAACCTGATGGCGACCATGCTGCTGGGCGGGATGTGGCACGGTGCTGCCTGGAATTTCGTGCTGTGGGGCGGGCTGCATGGCCTGTTCCTGGTGGCGCACCAGGCATTCCGCCGCCTGGGCGGGCGGTTGCCGGGCGCACCGGCGCAGGCGCTGACCTTGCTGGCGGTGATCATCGCCTGGGTGCCGTTTCGCGCCGATGGCGTGCACACCACGCGGGCGATGCTGCGCGGCATGGCCGGGCTGGAGGGTGTGAAGCTGCCGCGCATGATCGTCGATGCCGCCCCGGCCCTCTCGGCACTGGCCGATCCGGTGCCGGTGCTGCGGTTCCTGGGCGATGCGCGCACGCTGAGCTTCCCGGAAGTCACGCTGTGCCTCGGCCTCGGCTGGGCGATCGTGCTCTGGGCCCCGCATGTGCATGCATTGTCGGCGCGCGCGCGCGGCTGGGCGCTGACCGCGAGCTTCGCGTTGACCGCGCAGGCGCTGTTCTTCGCACCGGATGTCTCCCCTTTCCTGTATTTTCAGTTCTGAGCATGCGGTACCTGGTGCTGTGCTGCCTGGCCTCGCTGACGCTGTATGCGGGGCTGTTCGGCTTCGTGCTGGACCGGCCGTTGTCGCATGGCTTCCTGGCGGCGCAGATCGAGGCAAGGCTGGCGCGTGGCACTTCGATCCCCGGGCGCAAGCTGGTGATCCTGGCGGGGTCCAACGGCCCCTATTCGCATCGCTGCGAGACGATCGAGCCGATCCTGGGTCTGCCCTGCGTCAATGCCGGCGTGGCGGTGGGGATCGGGCTCGATTATCTGTTCGCCCGCTGGGAGCCGGTGCTGCATCCCGGCGATGCCGTCTATCTGCCGATGGAACAGGCGCAGTATCTGCGCAACCGCGCCGCCGCGGCGCTGGGGCCGGACGCGGCGATCCTGTTCCGACACGACTGGGCGACCTTGGCGAAACTGCCGCCGCGGCGCTGGGTGGCGGCGCTGTTCGCATTCGACCTGCGGGCGGGGGTGATGAGCGCGATCGAGGCGACCCTGGTGCTGTGCCGTTTCCACGATCCGCGCGCGGCGGTTACCGGTGCGAGCAATGCCTGGGGCGACCATGTCGGGCACAGCGCGGCGCTGGCGGCGGCGAGCCGGGAGATACTGGCGGCCGCCCATCCCCATCCGGCCAGCGCCGCGGAGATCGCGGCCGGCGACGGGACGGCCGAGATCGCCGGTTTCGTCACCCGCATGAGCGCGCGCGGCGTCACCATCATCGGCGGCCTGCCGACGGGGTTCGACGATCTGCCGCTGCCGGAGGACACGCTGGCCGCGATCCGCGCCGTCTATGCCGATCATGGCGGCGCTTTCGTGATGCTGGACAATCGCAGCCGTTACCCGAGGGCGGATTTCTTCGACACGCCCGAACATCTGAACGAGGCGGCGCAGATCGTGCATTCGCGGGCGGTCGCGGTGGCGCTGGCGAATTTTCTCGGCCGTCCCGCGCCATTGCAGGCGCTGGCCGCGGCACCGCGCTGAAGCGAAGGCGGTTTCCCCCTCGCGTTGTTGGCCACCGGCATCGCCGCTAGGCTTTGGCCAACTGCGCGCAGCATAAGCACCAGGAGGGGAAGCTTCCATGAAAGTCGGATTGTTCATCAACACGCAGTTCCGGCCCGGCACCGACATGGCCGCGCGGGTGCCGGAAATGGTCGAACAGGTGCAGAGCGCGCGCGCATCCGGCTTCAAGTCGCTGTGGTTTCCGCATCATTACCTGACCGCGCCGCTGCAGATGTTCCAGCTCACCGCGCTGCTGCCGTTCCTGCTGGCGGAGGCGAAGGGCATGCAGGTGGGCGGCGACATCGTCATCCTGCCGCTGCTGAACCCGGTGTCGGTGGCGGAGGAAGCCGCGACGCTGGATGTGCTGTCGGGCGGCAGCTACGTGCTGGGCGTCGGTCTCGGCTATCGCGAGCCGGAGTTCGACGCCTTCGCCATACCGCTCGGCGAACGCGCGCCGCGCTTCACCGAGAGCCTCGGCCTGATCCGGCGGCTATGGGCGGAAGACCGCGTCACCCATTCGGGCAAATACTACCGCGTGAGCGATGCCGGCATCGGCATCAAGCCGCTGCAATCGGGCGGGCCGCCGATCTGGGTGGCGGCGCAGGTGGATGCGGCGATCCGCCGCGCCGCGCGGATCGGCGATGCCTGGCTGATCGTGCCGTCGACGCCGATCGGCAAGATCGAGCAGCAGATGGCGGTGTATCGCGGCGCGCTGGCGGAATGCGGCAAGCCGGATCCGAGCGATTATCCGCTGACGCGCGAATGCTATATCGGCAGTTCCATGGCCAGCGCGATGGATGAGTGCCGGGACGCGCTACAGTATAAGTACAACGCCTACGCATCCTGGGGGCTGCATGGCCAGGGCAGCGCGCCGCCGGTCGAGGAATTCGCCCGCGACCGTTTCATCATCGGCGACAAGGCGTTCGTGAAGGAGGAGATCGCCCGCTACCGCGAGCGGCTCGGCGTCAACCATTTCATCCTGCGCCTGCAATGGCCGGGCCTGCCGCAGGAGCGCGTGCTGCACAGCATTCGCGCTTTGGGCGAAATCTTCGCCTGATGGACGGACGGCGCCGCCCTTCCGGGCGGCGCCGTCACCGGTTCAGGCGCGGCGGCGCAGCAGGCCGAGGCCGAGCAGGCCGGTGCCGAGCACGGCCAGCGACGCGGGCTCCGGCAGTTCGGTGGTGTACAGCCCCTGGGCGAGGAACTGGTCCTGCGCGCCGGTATCGCTCAGCTGGACACCGTTGACGAAGGGCAGGCTCGGCAGCAGCGCGACGATGTTGGCCAGCGCCGTGTTGAAATTCGCCGAGCCGGTTGCCGTGGTGCCGTATTCGACATCCCAGATCGCCGCCTGGATCGCGGCCGAGTCCCAGGTCGTCGGGGCGGATTGCATCAGCGCGTTGCCGTAGGCGGCGAGCGCGCCGATCTGCTGGATCTGCGTCGATGTCAGCGGGTTCGATGTCGCCGGGCTCACGCCGGTATTGTCGGTCAGCAAGGGGCCGGGGGTGTAGGTGTAGCTGCCGCCGATATTGACGTCGTGGAACAGGTCCACGCACCAGGTGCCGAGGGTGCCGATATCGGTGGTCAGGACGATCTGCCCGGCGATGCCGACATAGTCGCTGCCGGCCCCGAGAATGCCGCCGCTGAGGGTGACCGATTCCGCATAGGGAACCTGGACGTTGGTGACCTGGATCGCCGAGGCCGGCGATGCCAGGGCCGCCCCGGCGCCAAGCGCCAGCGCGACGGCGAGAACTTTACGCATAGCCGCAACCTTCGGTGTCTTCATCATGACGGCGCACTCCTGTTTCTGTTTGTTGGCGCGCCGAACGTATTATTTTATATTTTTTTCAAGGTCAATGATCCGTTTCGGAAGGGTTAACGCGCGCGAACTCAACCGAATATGCGGTTTGTTTTCATATTATCAATAGGTTATGGCGTATTTCGGGCCTCACCCATCGGCGGATGGCAAGGGAGCCATGCCGGAAATTCGTCTTAAATATCGCTTTTTGATATCTTAATTTGTGCACGACACCGCCGACGCCGGGCGATTCGTGCCCCGCCGCCGCAGTCAGACGTTGAACTGCAGCACCAGGCGATTCACGCCATTCACCCGCTCATAGGCCTGGGCGGAGGAGAAGCGGCGGATCAGGTGAATCCCCAGCCCGCCGATTTCGGCCGCCTCCAGCGATTGCGGCAGCGATGCATCGGGCTCGGCGATGGGGTCGAACGCAGGGCCGGGATCTTCGACCTGCAGGGTCAGCCTGCCAGGAGCTGCAGAAAGGCCCAGGGCGACCGGCAGGGCCGCCGCCTCCGTGCCGTGATGGGCGATGTTGGATACCGCTTCCTCGACACAGAGCTGCAGCGCGAACACGGTGGCGGGCGCCAGGCCGAGTTCCGCCGCCACCTGGTCCAGCCAGGCATGCGCGCGGGCGATCTCTGATGCGATCTCTGGGGCTGTCGCGGTCAGGGCCAGGGTGAACATCGCCGCGCCGTGGCCGGCTCCGGGGTGCGCGTCGAGGGACGCATCGGGGGACGCATCGGGCCCGATGCCGTCGCGGCCCTTGGTCTCTCCGCCCACGATGGCATTCTCCCCGGAAACCTTGGCCGGGCCTGGGATGCCCAGGCCCGGCCCGTTACGCGAAGCCACAGCCTAATCCGGATGCCGCCGGAACGCCCAGCGCATCCGGTCCGATCAGAAGCTGAGCGCGGTTGCCTGCATCACCAGCGGCAGGGCGCGCACCTGCGCCAGCACGCCTTCCGGCACGGTTTCATCGACCGAGACCAGGCAGATGGCATCGCCGCCCGCCTCCGAACGGCCGAGATGGAAGGTGGCGATGTTGATGCCCGCGCCGGCCAGCGTGTCGCCGAAGCGGCCGATGAAGCCGGGCTTGTCCTGGTTGGTGACGTACAGCATGTGGCGGCCGAAATCGGCTTCCACCTTGATGCCCTTGATCTCGACGATGCGCGGGCGCGCGCCGGCGAACAGCGTGCCGGCGACGGAGCGGGTCAGCTTGTCGGTCTCCACGGTCACGCGCACCAGCGTCTGGTACTCGCTGGGGCGGTCATGCACGGTTTCCGACACGTCGATCCCGCGCTCGCGCGCAGCGACCGGGGCGTTGACCATGTTCACGCCCTCCATCACCGGCGACAGCAGCCCGGCCAGCACCGCCGCGGAGAGCGGGCGATGGTTCAGCGCCGCCGCCAGCCCCTCGTACTCGATGACCACGCGGCGCAGCACGCCTTCCCGCGCCTGGGTCAACTGCCCGGCGAAGCCGCCGAGCAGACGGCACAGTTCCATGTACGGCTTCAGCCGCGGCGCGTCCTCGGCCGAGACGGACGGCATGTTGATCGCGTTCGCCACCGCGCCGCTGAGCAGGAAATCGCTCATCTGCTCGGCCACCTGCAACGCGACGTTCTCCTGCGCCTCGGTGGTGGCCGCGCCCAGATGCGGGGTGCAGACCACGTTCTCCAGTTCGAACAGCGGGCTCTGCGTCGCGGGCTCGGTCTCGAACACGTCGAGCGCGGCGCCGGCGACATGGCCCGAGGCGATCGCCTCGGCGAGCGCCGCCTCGTCCACCAGGCCGCCGCGGGCGCAGTTGATGATGCGCACGCCCTTCTTCGTCTTGGCCAGCGCCTCGCGCGACAGGATGTTGCGGGTCCCGTCCGTCAGCGGCGTGTGCAGGGTGATGAAATCGGCCCGCGCCAGCAGCGTGTCCAGATCCACCTTCTCCACGCCGAGATCGAGCGCCCGCTTCTCCGACAGATAGGGATCGAACGAAATCACCTTCATATGCAGCCCGATCGCGCGGTTGGCGACGATGGAGCCGATATTGCCGCAGCCGATCAGGCCGAGCGTCTTGCCGCTGAGCTCGACGCCCATGAAGCGGTTCTTTTCCCATTTGCCGGCCTTGGTCGAGCCGCTGGCTTCCGGGATCTGCCGCGCCAGGGAGAACATCATGGCAATGGCGTGCTCGGCGGTGGTGATGGTGTTGCCGAGCGGGGTGTTCATCACCACCACGCCGCGCGCGGTCGCCGATTTCACATCCACGTTGTCGACGCCGATGCCGGCGCGGCCCACCACTTTCAGGTTGGGCGCCGCGTCCAGCAGTTCCTTGGTGACCTTGGTGGCCGAGCGGATCGCCAGGCCGTCATAGTCGCCGATGATGGCGCGCAGCTCGGCCGGGCGTCAGCCCGGGCTTCAGGTCGACCTCGATGCCGCGCGTGCGGAAGATGTCGACAGCCGCCGGGGACAGCTTGTCGCTGATCAGGATCTTTACCATGCCGGTTACTCCGCCGCCTGCGTGACCGCGGCCTGTTCGGCCTGGACCGTGGCATGCGCCCATTCGATCCAAGGCAGCATCAGCGCGATGTCGCCCGCTTCCACGGTCGGCCCGCCCCAGATGCGCAGCCCCGCCGGCGCGTCGCGATGGCCGGCGATATCATAGGCAACCTCCGCCTTGTCCAGCAGCGCGGCCAGGCGGCGCACCGCCTTGAAGCGGTCGTCCTCGGACAGGGCGGTGAACCAGGGCGCGGTCAGCTTCAGGCAGATGGCGGTGGTGGAGCGCGTGGCCGGAACTTCGGCCAGGAATTCCACCCACGGCGTGCGCGCCACCCAGTTGGCGACAGCCTGCAGATTGTCCTGGCTGCGGGCGATCAGGCCCTTCAGGCCGCCCGATTGTTCCGCCCAGCGCAGGCTGTCCAGCGCGTCCTCGACGCAGAGCATCGACGGGGTGTTCAGCGTCTCGCCGCGGAACAGGCCCTCGTTCAGCTTGCCGCCCGAGGTCATGCGGAAGATCTTCGGCAGCGGCCAGGCCGGCTTGTAGGTGGTCAGGCGCTCGGCGGCGCGCGGCGAGATCGCCAGCATGCCGTGCGCGGCCTCTCCGCCCAGGCCCTTCTGCCAGGACCAGGTGACGACATCGAGCTTGTCCCACGGCAGGTCCATGCAGAACGCCGCGGAGGTGGCGTCGCAGATCGTCAGGCCGGCGCGGTCGGCGGGGATCCAGTCGCCGTTGGGGACGCGCACGCCCGAGGTGGTGCCGTTCCAGGCGAAGACCACGTCGTTGTCGAAATTCACCTGCGACAGATCGGGCAGCTTGCCGTACGGCGCTTCCAGCACGCGGGCATTGGGAAGTTTCAGCTGCTTGACCACGTCGGTCGCCCACTGGCCGGAAAAGCTTTCAAAGGAAAGCACATCGACGCCGCGCGCGCCGAGCATGGACCACAGCGCCATTTCCACCGCGCCGGTGTCGGACCCGGGCACGATGGCCAGGCGCCAGTCGGCGGGCAGGCCGAGGATCGCGCGGGAGCGGTCGATCACCTCCGCCAGCCGCGCCTTCGGGGCGGAGGCGCGATGGCTGCGGCCGAGCAGGGCGTTGCCCAGCGCGTCCAGCGAATAGCCGGGACGCTTGGCGCAGGGGCCGGAGGAGAAATTGGGGTTTTCCGGACGCAATGCCGGCGTGCTGATAGCCTGTGCCATGACTGGCGGCTCCCTTGCAGAAGACTAGCGCCCCGGTGGGGGGGCGTGACCCGGGCGGAGGCGTAGCGGCTCCCCCGGCAGCGGTCAATGGAATTGTCGCGCGCCTGCCCCGCTCAGCCGGGCAGCAGGATCTCGCCCTGCGCATAGAGCACGCCGGTGCCGCCCATGCGAACCCGGTCGCCGGCGAGCGTGCACCACAGCGTGCCGCCGCGGGCGCTGGCCTGGTGGCAGACCAGATCGTTGCGGCCGAGCCGCGCCGCCCAGAACGGCACCAGCTGGGTGTGGGCGGCGCCGGTCACCGGATCCTCGGCGATGCCCGCCTTGATCGCGAAATAGCGGCTGGTGACGTCCACGCCCTCCCCGCCGGCGGCGGTGGCGATCACCCGCCCGCCCGGCAGGGCCAGGACGCGGGCATGGTCCGGACGCAGCGCCGCCACCGTGGCGGCATCGGCAAAGACGCAGATCCAGTCCCGCGCTTCATGCACCTCGGCCGGCGCCGCGCCCAGCGCCTCCGCCAGCCCCGGCGGGGCCTCTGCCGGCCGGCTGGGCCAGGCGGGAAAGTCCAGAATGAAACGACCGTCCTGGCGCGTTACCGTCAGCAGGCCGGAGAGGGTGTGAAACCGCCAGGGCGCGGGGACGCCCAGATGGTCCAGCACGAAGGCGCTGGCCAGCGTGGCGTGGCCGCAGAGCTCCACCTCGATCGCCGGCGTGAACCAGCGCAGGTTCCAGCCATCGCCTTCCGGCACGACGAAAGCGGTCTCGCTGAGATTGTTCTCGGCCGCGATCGACTGCATGGTTTCGGCCGGCAGGAACCGGTCGAGCTTCACCACCGCCGCCGGGTTGCCGGCGAAGACGCGGTCGGCGAAGGCATCGACGATGTGGTAGGGCAGCCGCATCAGCCGAGATCCGCCAGCCGCGCGGGATCCAGCGTCACGGCGTGGTCCAGCGGGCCATGGCCGGCCCCATAACCGGGTGCTGAGGCGATCGCGGCGCGGACATAGGCGCGGGCACGCCGCACCGCGTCGCGCAAATCCATCCCCTGCGCCAGGCCGGCCGCCAGCGCGCTGGCCAGCGTGCAGCCGGTGCCGTGGGTGTGGCGCGTGTCGATGCGCGGGGCGGCGAATTCCTCGATGCCGTGTTCCGTCGCCAGCAGATCGATCACCGTTCCGCCCGGCAGATGGCCGCCCTTCAGCAGCACGGCCGGGACGCCGAGCGCCAGCAGGGAAGCGGCCGCCTGGCGCATCGCCGCCAGGTCCGGGATCGCCAGGCCGCACAGCGCCTCGGCTTCCGGCAGATTGGGCGTGATCACGCGGGCCATCGGCAGCAGGCAGCACTTCAGCGCCGACAGCGCGTCCGGATCCAGCAGGCGGGCGCCGCCCTTGGCGACCATGACGGGATCGAGCACCAGCGGCACCGAGGCCGCGTGCCGCGCCAGCGCATCGGCCACCGCGCCGATGACCTCGGCGGTGCCGAGCATGCCGGTCTTGATCGCGTCGGCGCCGATATCGTCCATGACCACGGCGATCTGCCGGGTGATGAAATCCACCGGCACGGGATGCACCGCATGCACGCCGAGGGTGTTCTGCGCGGTCAGCGCGGTGATGGCGGTGGCCGCGAAGGCGCCCATGGCGGTGACCGCCTTGATGTCGGCCTGGATGCCGGCGCCGCCGCCGGAATCGGAGCCGGCGATGATCAGCACCCGGCCCTTCATCGGCTGTGCCTCCCGCCTCGGCAGGTCAGACCTGCGGCTCCCCGACCCGGGCCACGGCGGCGATGGTCTCGCACAGCCCGTCCACCAGGCGCTGCACCAGCGCCTCGTCCTCCGACTCCGCCATGACCCGCACCAGCGGCTCGGTGCCGCTTTCGCGGATCAGCAGCCGGCCGGAGCCGCGCAGCGTCAGCTCGGCCGCATCGACCGCTTCCTGCACGCGCGCATGGCGCAGCGGCGAGACGCCGGCGAAGCGCACGCTGCGCAGGCGCTGGGGCAGCGGCGTGAACACGCGGCAGGCCTCGCTGGCCGTCTTGCCCTGGTCCACCAGCACCGCCAGCACCTGCAGCGCGGCCAGCAGCCCATCGCCGGTGGTGGAGAAATCGGACAGGATCATGTGGCCGGACTGCTCGCCGCCGACATTGATGCCGCGGGCGCGCATCTGCTCGACGACGTAGCGGTCGCCGACCTTGGTGCGGTGCAGTTCCACGCCCTGCTGCTCGAGAAAGCGTTCCAGGCCGAGATTGGACATCACGGTCGCCACGATGCCGCCGCCGGCCAGCTGGCCGCTCTGTGCCCAGGAGCGGGCGATCAGCGCCAGCAACTGGTCGCCGTCGATCAGTTCGCCGTGCTCGTCGGCCATCAGCACGCGGTCCGCGTCGCCGTCCAGCGTGATGCCGAGATCGGCCTCGTGCTCCAGCACCTGGGCGCAAAGATAGTCCGGGCAGGTCGATCCGCATCCCTGGTTGATGTTGAACCCGTCCGGCTTGACGCCGAGCGGGATCACCGTCGCGCCCAGCTCCCACAGCACCGATGGGGCCACGCGATAGGCCGCGCCGTTGGCGCAGTCGATGACGATCTTCATGCCGTCCAGCCGCAGCCCGCGCGGGAAGCTGGCCTTCGCCGCCTCGATATAGCGCCCGCCGGCATCTTCCAGCCGGTTGGCGCGGCCGAGCTCACGCGGGCCGGCCATGTCGGCGCTGAGGTCGGACGACCATCATCGCCTCGATGCGCATTTCCGTCTCGTCCGACAGCTTGAAGCCGTCCGGGCCGAACAGCTTGATGCCGTTATCCTCGAAGGAGTTGTGCGAGGCGGAGATCATCACGCCGATATCGGCCCGCAGGCTGCGCGTCAGCATGGCGATCGCCGGCGTCGGCAGCGGACCGACCAGGGTGACGTCCATGCCGGCGCCGATGAAGCCCGCCGTCAGCGCCGGTTCGACCATGTAGCCGGACAGGCGGGTGTCCTTGCCGATCACCACGCGATGACGATGCGTGCCGCGGGTGAACAGCAGGCCGGCGGCCTGGCCCAGCCGCAGCGCGGTTTCCGCCGTCATCGGATCGACGTTGGCCTTGCCCCGAATGCCATCGGTGCCGAACAAACGCCTTGTATGATTCATGATTGGACCGTCCAGGTTGCAGCGGCGTCGGTGCCGTCTCGGTTCGCGCATGCAGGAATAGCGTTTAGGGCAGAATCGTCCTTCCCAGAAGTGTTCACACCGGAAGGCGTTCCATGCAAAAATTCCACTCCGATCGGAATGGCCAGTGCAGCCGGAGACGGACGGGAATGCAATGACAACCCCCGGTCAGTTCAAGGCCGTCAGCACCCGAATTGCCTGCGCCGTCTCCGCCACGTCGTGGACACGCAGGATGGAGGCCCCCCGGGTAATCGCGAACAGTCCAGCGGCGAGCGATCCGGATACGCGATGCATGGGGTTATCCGCTCCAGTTATCTTACCAATGAATGATTTTCGAGATAGGCCTACGAGAATTGGAAAGGGCAGATTAAACAAGACCGGCAAACAATTCAATAACTCAACGTTATTTTCCGCCGT
>CAVUOB010000006.1:0-465785 GCA_963743035.1 uncultured Alphaproteobacteria bacterium | reverse complement strand
CCGCGCCAGGATTTGCCATCGACCGGACAAGGGTGGATGACAAGTACCCAGCTTTGACCGCGATCCGGACCTGCTCCGCTTCTACGTGCGCCGGCTGTTCCGCGTCTGCTGGCGGAGCGTGCGGTGGAGACCCCGTTCATTGCCGTCGGATGGCGGCCGACGAGGAACGCGCGGTCCACTAATCACCGGTAATAAACGAAGTAAAATGCAAAATCTGCACTTGGAGGCGAATAGTTCTATCGTCGACGGAAAGTCACGTCGCCTCACTCGGCTTGTTGAGGATGGAACCTCAAGACCACTGGAACTGTTCCATGAGTTCGATAGGGTCGTGCCTTTCACGGATGCGACTGTCCTAGATGGTCATGTGCTAACTATCCTTCTTTACGCTTCATCCCTGGGGAAGCCACTCGCGGTGCATGGCCCGCTTTCGCGAGGCGCTATGCGCAATATTGAGGAACTCCTCCTCGCCTGAAGTCGCTGGAAGCCGGGCCGTTACAAGAAAATCGACATCATACCCGAAAGAATTTTGGATGTCAGACGCGGGCCTGGGGAAGCCAAGGCAATCTCAGCGTTTTCTGGGGGTGTGGATGCAACGTTCACGGCGCTTCGTCATGCGCAGAATTCTGCACCGTCGCGGTATCCTCTGCGCGCAGCATTGATGGTACACGGGTTTGACGTTGATCTTTACAATACCGGCGATTTTGATCGCTTAGTGGCGCGAGTAAAGCCACTTCTTGATGAACTCCGGATCGAAACGCGAGTTGTTCGAACCAACAGCCGCGATCTGAAGTTACAACAATGGGACGACTCGCACGCGCTCGAACTGGCCGGTTGCCTGCACATGTATTCTGAAGAATTTGACTATGGCCTTATCGGTAGCAGTGAGCCTTACGATGCTCTGAAATTGCCTTGGGGGAGCAACCCCGCCACGGATCACTTAATGTCCGGGGACAGGATGTCGATCATACACGACGGTGCGGGATTCTCCCGCATTGATAAGGTCGCTCACATAATGTCCAGTCAGATGGCATGTAGAGCGCTGAAGGTCTGTTGGGCAGGCGCTGATCAAAGCGGGAATTGCGGACGATGCGAGAAGTGTCTGCGCACCCAACTCAATTTTTTCGCTGCGGGCGCTACCGGCCTGCCGCCCTGCTTTCCAGAAGCGTTCAATTTAGGCTACCTAAACTCCATCAAAATCGACAACCTGGCACAGTTAGTGGAATTAACAAGTATTATAGAATATGCTGACAATAATTCCGTAACAGGAGACTGGATTGGAGTTCTCCGTGATACTATCCCGAAACATAGACAGGTCGACTTTGCTGCAGTTAGTTGTTCTCGGCGTCCTAATAAATTGAAGAGCGCCCTTGTTCGAGCAATCACCGCTGTTCGCCTAGATGTTCCGGCCAAGAAGATTTGGAGACCTTTCCGGCGCAGAGTTCTCGGGGCCGTGAGATAGGGAATTCAACACGCAAAATGTAGTAGGCTTGTCTTGACTTGATCTTACGGTCATCTACCTTGGTTGGGGAATGGCCGACTGAACCCATGGACACTTCTCTTATACCCCAGGCGTTCCGCGCCACCCTGTACCCGCCGCTCACAGTCCTCGTGCTGAACGATTTCTGCTATGTGCAGGGTGGCGCCAGCAAAGTGGCGATCGACGAGGCGGTCGCGCTGGCCGAAGCCGGGGCGCGGGTGATCTTCCTCGGTGCGGTCGGTCCGGTCTGCGAGGCGCTGGCCTCGGCGCCGTTGGAGGTGGTCTGCCTGGACCAGCCGGAATTGCTGGATGCGGCGCGGCGGCCGGGCATCCTGCTGCAATCGATGCTGAACCTGCCGGCCTACCGCCGTGTCAGCGACGTGCTGCGCGATCTCGATCCGGCCGGCACGGTCGTGCATCTGCACGGCTATACCAAGGCATTGAGCACGAGCCCGATGCTGGCGGCTCGCCGCCGCGGCTTCGAGGCGGTGTGCACGCTGCACGATTTCTACGCGGCCTGCCCCAATGGCGCATTCTTCGACTATGCGAAGCAGGCGCCGTGCGAGAAGCGCGGCCTGTCGCTGTCCTGCATGGCCACGCAATGCGACAAGCGCGCCTACGCGCACAAGCTGTTTCGCGTGGCGCGCGGCCTGGTGCAGCGCAATGGCGCGCGCTTTCCGGACACCGTGCGCCACTACATCAACCTGTCGCACCGCTCCGCCAGTATCCTCCGGAACTATCTGCCGGACGACGCCACGCTGCATCCGCTGGAGAACGTGATCGACGCGCCCTCGGCGCCGGCCGTTGATGCCGCTGCCAGCCGCGAGATGGTGTTCGTCGGCCGGCTGGATGTGGAGAAGGGCGTCAGCCTGCTCGCGCGGTCCGCGCAGGCGCTCGGAATGCCGGTCACCTTCATCGGCGACGGGCCGCTGCGGGCGGAGATCGAGGCCGTGCCGGGCATGCATGTCACTGGCTGGCTGCCCAGCGCCGAGGTCAAGCAGCGGCTCGCTTCCGCCCGCTGCCTGGTCTTCCCCAGCCTATGGTACGAGGCCTATGGGCTGGTGGTGGCCGAGGCCGCGGCGCAGGGCGTGCCGGCCATCGTCAGCGATATCTCGGCGGCCGCCGAGCGCGTAGTGAACGGCACCACCGGATGGCATTTCCGCAGCGGCGACGCGGAGGATCTGGCGCGCTGCCTGCGCCTGGCGATGGATGATGCGCGGATCGCCGACGCGGGAAAGGCCGCTTACGCGGCCTTCTGGTCGGATCCGTCCACCGCTGCCCGGCACACCGCCGGGCTGATCGGGATCTACCGCTCTATTCTGCGGCGCTGAGCCGGGTAGCCCCGCCCGGCTGAACCCCGCCGTGGGCGAATTGCCTCTTCCAGCGGGCGATCGCCTCCCAGGGCAGGGTCAGCCGGGTCGGGGCAGGGGTCGTGATCCAGCGCTCGATCGCTGCCGGCTCGTCGCGCGACAGCACTGGCAGGTCGGTGTTGCTCCCCATCTCGATGGCGCGGTTGTCGACGGGGATGATCAGGGTGCGCCGGCCCCGCTGCAGGGCGCGGATGCCGCCGTGCAGGCGCGCGCCGACGAAATCGACGTCGTTGCCGTCGAGCACGCGGTTGAACTCGCTGACGTCCTCGGCGATCGGGATCATGCCGTCCAGACCGATTTCCCGCGCATAGCCGACGTCTTCCGCCTGCTGCGGCCAGAAGAACACCCGGCGGTAATGACGCTTGAGCATTTCGAGCAGCCGCCGGTCCGCCTCGGGTGCGGGGCGGTAATAGGTGACGGCGAATACCGCATCTTGGCCCTTCGATACCGGGACCCGCCGGCATTGCTCGGCGTCCAGCCGCCACATGGTCGGGCATGCCGTGTAGATCACGTTCGGCACGTGCGGCGCCAGCATGTTGTAGGTGTGCATGTCCCGCACGGATTGCAGATGCGTCCGCGACAGCACCGAGCGGAAGAACAGCCGCGTCGCGATGTCGGTTCCACCGCCGTATTGCTGCCATCCCACACCCAACAGGATCACATTCCGCCATACCAGGTAGTCCAGCGGCGTGATCTTCCAATTGCCGCGGATCAGCATGTGCGACTTCAGGATGTTGGTCCCGCCGACCACGGACAAGGCGGCGCGACGGCCGGCGCGCAGTTCCGCCAGGGTGGCGCGGCGATGGGATGGCGTGCGGCTGATCTCGGCATCCGGCTGGACTTCCTTCAGGACATCCCAGACCGCATCCATGATGATCTGGTCGCCCAGATTGTCGCTGTCGATGGCCGTATCGAACACGTTGATCAGCATGAGACGCGGTCCTGTTCGGTGATGGTCCAATGAGGAAGAAGGGCCGGCACGGGGGGAGCTAATGCGGGCGCCGGGCGCACCGGCCCGTGCCTCCGGCAGGCGTGCCTCCGGCCCGTACCAGAAAGTTTCGTCGCAAACCTGGATCAGCGGCAGGTCGTCCCGATGGTCGGTGAACAGCACGCGCGGCCGGTCCTGCCAACCCTGGTTTTGCAGGAACGCCAGCACGGCGTCGCGCTTGGCCGCGCCGACATTGCTGGTGCCGGGCCGCTCGCGGCCCGTGGGCGTGGTCAGCACGTGGCGGAAGCCGAGCCGCGTTCCCAGCCCGTCCGCGTAATCCGCGGCGGCGGCGCTCGCCAGGACCGCGTCGGCACGTCCGGCGGCGACCCCGTCCAGCACTGGCTGCAGGGAAGGGCGCACCTGGCGCAGCAGGATCCGCTGCAGCGCCTGCTCCGAGGCGCCGCCATCGCCGGCGACCGCGCTTTGCCAGAGGCGCTGTAGGCGCCACTTCAGTTCCTCGTGCTGCATCAGGCCAAGCTTGCGCCGGGCCAGTACGGCGCCGACGGCGAGCCGGACCCGGGCGCGGGCCAGCGATCCCAGATGCGGCAGGCGCGCGCGCAGCAGGAAGCTGGCCCAGTGCGGGAAGCTGTTGACCGAAAGGATGGTCCCGTCGAGGTCGAAGATCAGGACCGGACGGGTATCGTGCATCGTATGTTCAGGCATCCATCGACCAAGGGAAGCGGCAGAGCTGGCGGTTGAACAGCGCGAAGTCCGGCCGGACGAGCGGCTGTGGGGTGGTGATGGTGACGGCAGCCGAGCGCAGGCTGGCGGTCTCGGGCGCGATCCGGCGCAGCTCCGCCAGTACGGCGGCGAGCGTTGCGCCGCTGTCGACGGCGTCGTCCACCACCAGGATGCGCGGCGCCGGGCCGCTGGTGGCGAACCAGGATTGCAGCGCGGCGTGTTCGGCCGGGTCGAAGATCCGCTCCGTGGATGGCGGGCCGCGGCGGGCGATCAGCCAGTGTTCCAGCAGGCGCAGCCGGTCCAGCACCGGGCGGGGCAGTCGGGTCAGCAGGGTCCGGAACAGGCGGGAGCCCTGCTTGGCCTGCGTGCTCGGACGCCGGCAGGTCAGTTTCAGGATGGGCGGCACGGCCCGGGTGACCGAGCGCGCCATCGCTTCGGCAACCCACAGCCCTCCGGTCGGGATGGCGATGAGCAGGTCGGGCTGGAACGATTGCTGCACGGTCCCGAACAACTCCGCGCAGGCGGCGTCGAAGCCGGCTTGGTCCAGGCTGATGACGGTCGAGCGAGCGGGGGCCGGGCGCACGGGGGCCCGGCGGACGGGAAGGGGTTTGACCGGGGGCGGCGCGTCGATCATTGTTTGCTGCATCGCAGCATCATGCCGCCAAGACGCGCCGGACGCTAGTGAACTTTCTACTATTCTCGTCATGATTGCACGATCATGTCAGTAGCACGTGCGGGAGGAGGCCGGCCAGCGTTACATTGCCCGTGCCGTGCAGCACTGCGATGTCGCTGGTGGGCGCGCCGGCCACGCCGGTATTGTTCATCGAGATGGTGGCGTTGATCCCGTCCGAGCGGACGGAGAGGAATTGTCCCGCGGTTGCGGCGCTGCCCGTCCAGGCGGTCTGGGCCATGGCGGGGCGCAAATCAAGCAGGTCCCCGTTGGTCAGGACGTAGCCAAAGATCTGGTCGATGCCCTTGCCGGCGGCGTTCAGCACCAGCGTGTTGTTGCTGCCGCTGTCGTACAGCATATCGTTCCCGGGCCCGGCATCGATGACGCTGCCGGATCCCGCGAAGCGGATCACGTCGTCACCCGCGCCGGTGCTGATCCAGTTGCCGCCGCCGAACGCGATGACGGTGTCGTCGCCATCGCCGGTGGTGATGGTGTTGCCGCTGCCCGATATCCTCAGCACGTCGTTGCCGCTGCCGGTGGTGAAGGTGCTGGCCGACCCTGTGGCGATGATCGTGGTGTCCCCCGCACCGGTGGTCACCGTGTTGCCGGCCCCGCCCAGGGTGATCGTGGAGGGTCCGCCGGCCACCGTGATCGACTGGTTGCCGCTGCCTGCGTTGATCGTGTTCTGGCCGTTGCCGACCTGGATCACGTTGTCCGCGCCGCTGACGGTCACGGTGTTGTTGCCGCCTCCGAGGGTGATGGTTGCATTTCCGCCCCCGCCGGAGATCTTGTAGTTCCCGTCGCCGGCCGTGATGCTGTTGCCGGTACCGGCGATGTTGACCGTGCCGTCGCCTGTGCCGAGGATGATCGTTGCGTCGCCTTTCCCGCCGATGATGCTGTGCGACCCGGGCAGGACGTAGACGGTGTTGCCGTAGGAATACAGCAGCACCCGTCCATCGGTGCCCGCGAACACGGTGGTGTTCCCGGCAGTCGAGCCCACCAGCAACTGCCCCGCGGCGCCGCTGATCAGCCGCATGCCGGCCGCCGTGGCGCGAACCGTGGCGCCGGCGACCGACGATGTCACCGTCGGCATCGCCGCCCCGTTGATATCCAGGGTGAGGCTGCCGGTGATGGTGTGCCCCAGCCCGTCCGTCAACACGAACCCGAAGCTGTCGGTCGGTGCCGCGGCGTTGTAGCCGCTTGCCTCGTAACTCAGCGTCTGCCCGGCAGTGTCCAGCTGGGCGTAGCCCGACATGCCCGTGGTATCGATGCTGGTGATCGTATAGGTGCCGAGGTTCCAGGGATCGGCCTGCTGGGCGACGGCGATCAGGGTGGACCAGAGGTCCGGCAGGCTCTGCCCTTCGGCCACCGAGACTTCCGGCGATGCGGTCAGCGACAGGTCGGACCGTTGCAGGAGCGAGGCGAGCGTCATCGTGCCCGTGGCGTGCAGGACCGCGACGGCATAGCTGGCCGCGCCGGCAACCCCGGTGGGGTTGATCCACACCGTGGTGTTGCCGGACGTGGTGGTGACCTGCAGGAAGTTGCCGATGGTTGCCGCGGTACCGGTCCACGCCGTGGCGGCCAGGGCGGTGCGCAGGTCGTAGATCTCGCCGTTGGTGGGAATGTTGCCGTAGATCTGGTCGGTGCCTTCCCCGGCGCCGTTCAGCACGATGGTGTTGTTGGTGCCGCTGTCATAGATCTGGTCGTCGCCGAGGCCGCCGATGATGGTGCTGCCGCTGCCGCCGAAGCGGATGATGTCGTTGCCTGCCCCGGCATCGATCGTCGACGCGCCGGCCGAGCCCGTGATGACGTCGTTTCCGGACCCCGTGACGATCGTGTTGCCGGTCAGTGACACGGTGATCGTCTTGTTGCCGTCACCCGTGTGGATAACGGCGTTGCCGCCAAGGGCGGTGATCGTGTCCGTGCCGGACCCGGTCGTGACGCTGTTGCTGCCGCCGGTGACATAGACCGTGTTGTTGCCGCCGGCGATCGTCACCACCTCGTGGCCGCCGATCGCCGATACGCTGCTGTTGCCGGTGCCGAGGGTAATGGTGTTGCCCGCGCCGGGAGCGACCACGGTCTGGTTGCCATCGCCCATCCGCACCGTGGCGCCGCCCGCGCCGGTGGCGATGTGGGCGTGGTTGCCGGGTGCGGCGATGATGGTGTTGCCGAGCCCGTACGCCGCGACCACCGTGTCGGGACCGGCAAAGAACAGGTCGCCCCCTGCGGCGCTGCCGTTCAGCTTCTGGCCGCTGGCTTCGCTGATCAGGCGCATCCCCGCGGCAGAGGCATAGACGGTAGCACCGGCGACCGTGCTGAGCACCGTCGGCATGGTCGGCCCGGTGATGGTGACGTTGTACAGCCCGGAGACCGTTTCCCCGAACGAGTTGGTCAGGACATAGCTGAAGCTGTCCACCGCGGCCTTGGAATCGTAGCCGTTGGCGAGATAGGTGAGGGACTGGTCGGCGGCATCGAAGACCACGTAGCCACGGGTGCTGGTCAGCGTGACGGAGGTGATCGTCAGGGTGCGGCCGGGATCCACCAGCTGCCCGGCCGCGATGATCTGCGACCAGAGATTGCCGAGCGATGTGCCCTCGGCCACCGTGTTGGTCACCACCGAGGTCAGCGATTGCACCGGCGCCAGCTCGGGCGACAGCACGATCAGGACCGGGTGGTCCAGCAGCGACAGGTCGACATGCCGCGTGTCGGTATAGGTGGCGATCGGCACCGTCGCACTGACCAGCGGATCGTAGATCGAAATGGTCTGGTAGGATTGTTCAAGGTCGAGCGAGACCGGGACCCCGGCGTCCGGGATATCGGTCATCGTCGCGGGATTCCAGTTGCGGGCATCATTCCATACGGTGATCACGAAGCTGCCGTCCGCACGCTCCAGCAGGAGCTGCTGCCCGGTGCCGGGCAGCCCGCTGACCTGGTAGGCGAGCGAGCCGATCGGCGTGCTGCCGGTACTGGCGAGCAGGCTGGTCAGGTTATGCAGTGCGATCGCGGCAGGCTTCGGCGTCCAATCGGTATTGTACAGGCCGTAATGCAGGTTCGGCGTGTTGCTGTTTGGATCAGGGTTCTCATCCGCGAGTTCGTAGAGATAGGTGCGGGAGATCCCGGCGTTCCAATCATCGAACAGAAGGTTCAGGATGTCCTTCGCCTGCGCCAGCTGGCTGATGCCGTCCGTCGTATCGGCCAATGTATAGTAGCCGCCCTCGCTGGCGATGGCGGGTTGGCCCGGGGAGATGAGCTGGGCTTGCGCCAGCAAGACAGGCAGGCTCGGACCCGGCGGATTGCCGGTGCCGAAATAGGCGTGGATGTTGGCGTAGTTGGAATAGGCCGACAGGTCCCCTACCTGGGCGAACGAGGCGGTGTGCGCCATGCTGGCCTGCAGTACCGGCGTTCCGGCCAGGGCGGCGCTGGACTGAACGAAGTTATAGACGTCCTGCTGCATTGCCGCCGTTGCGTCCAGCCCGGTCAGTCCGTTGTAGGAACCGGTCCAGATATCGGACTCGTTCGGTCCCTCGATCAGGTCGGCGATGGAGGCATTCGCCTCGATCAGGGAAAGCTGCGTGGCGATCGGCAAGCTCGGCAGGAGGACGAAGTCGAACTTAACCCCCTGGAGCGCGAGGGTCTGAAACAGAGGAGCCGATGTCGGCGACCCAAACCCGTCCCGGACATGGTCGATGTCGAGATATGCGAGCGCTGCCTCGACCGCCCCGAGATTGGTATAGGCGGAAGTTGTGAAGTCGAGATGAGTATTTACGCCGATGGAATCTTGAAACGCCGTGGTGCTGACAGCAGAATGCAGGGTGAGTTGCGAGGCACTCATGATAACTCCGATGCAATTACCGGTTTCTTTGTAATATCACGATTCTATATGACTTGCAGTTGAATTTTCCGTTATGCCGAGTATTGTCGGTGGTGCGGAGTATACGCTGAGCAGAGCCTTGCGTGTAAAGGGAAAGATGCGACGAAAGGCATTCCCGATGGCTCGCCGCGAATGCCATGTGCGGGATCCACGGGAATTCGTGCGGCGCCTATCCATTGGGGCCTGGCCGAGTTCCCCGCCGGCGGGGAGCTGCCCCACGCCGGGCTGATCGGAACGGACATTGATCCCGGGCGCTTGGCCATCCGTCACTCGCGCCACGATCCTGTCGCCTGAGACAATCGTAACGGCCCCGCCGAGGCGTGCGGCATGCGGGGGCTGGCAGTCAGGTGCCGGCGGGCGCTGGGTCAGGTGGAGGCGTCACCATCCCGTCGCGGCGATCGGCTCGTCACGCGCCCGCCAGCATCCCGCGGCCCGCCCGGTCGCGACCGATCAGCGCCAGGCCTTCCGCCACGGAAACGAATTCGCCGCCGCCGGATACTTTTTCCGCGCCGAATCTGCGCTCGAACAGGGCGCGCACCGCCGGCACGAAGGACGTGCCGCCGGTCAGAAACACCCGGTCGATCTCGTCTGCCCGCAGGCGCGCGGATGCCAGTGCCTGATCAACCGTGGCCGACATCCGGCGCAGATCGTCGGCAATCCAGGCTTCGAATTCGTCTCGGGCGATGCTGCGCTCGATGGCGAAGTCGTCATGGGCGAAGCGCAGCACGGCCGTCTCGCTGTGCGACAGCTCGGTCTTCACGGCGCTGACGGTCTGGTAGAGCTGGTAGCCGAGCTCGTCCTCGATCAGGCGGATCAGCGTGCGCAGCCGGTGCGGATGGGCGCTGGCGGCCGCCACCTCCTCGATGGCGCGCAGCGTGCGCGGGGTGCGCATGAGCGACAGGCGGTGCCAGCGGGCGAAGCCGGCGAAATATTCCGGCGGCACCGGCAATTGCGTGCCCATCACCGAATAGGAATCGCCCTTGCCCAGCAAGGGCGAGACCACCCGGTCGATGATACGGTAGTCGAACGTGTCGCCGGCGATGCCGATGCCGGCATGGCCCAGCGGGATCACCCGCGCCGGGCCGTGCGGATCGAAGCGCATGACGGAAAAATCGCTGGTGCCGCCGCCGAAATCGCCCACCAGAACGGTCGCCGGCGTCCCCAGCTCGCGGGCGAAACGATAGCCGGCCGCTTCCGGTTCCAGCGCGGTGTCGATGGTGGCGAACCCGGCTTCCGCGAAGGAAGCGCGCAGCCGCGCCTCGCCGAGCGTATCGTCGGCCAGCTCGCCGGCGAAGCGAACGGGTCGGCCGGCGACCACATGCGCGCCGGCATCGCCATCGGCCAGCAGGCCGCCGAGAAACAGCGAGACCATCTGTTCCAGCGTGAAGATGCGCCCGAAGATGTTGGTCCGGGTGAAGCTGCGCTGGGCCAGGTAGGTCTTCATCGACATGATCAGCCGGCTGTCCAGCGGATCATCCAAATAGGCCTGGACCGCATAGGGGCCGGCGGCATGGCGCAGCTTGGTGCTGGCGCCGGCCTTCTCGTTCCAGAAGCACAGCACGGTGCGGAACACATCCAGCCTGGCCTGGCCGACCGGGTAGCTGGTCGTGCGTACGCTGCCATCCGGCTCCAGGCTGGCAACCACGCTGTTGGTGGTGCCGAAATCGATGCCGATCAGCCGTGTCACGCGTCCATCCCATTCCGCCGGAGGGGGAGGGTTCAAGCCCAGTGGGCCGGCGGATGCAAGTCTTGTGTGCGCGGGGCGCCGTTCCTACGGCCGGTGCAGTTCCGCCCGCGGGCGCGTGAGCGTCTGCACGCCACGCTTGAAGGCAGCCAGAGGGGCGCAGATCTCGGCGATGGCCTGTTCCGGCGTGGCCGCGTCGATGACGACGATATCGGCCGGATTGCCGACGGCGATGCCGTAATCCTGCAGGTTCATCAGCTTCGCGGACCGGTCGGTCAGCATGGCGAAGCAGTCGCGCAGCCGGTGCGGCTCGCCGATCTGGCTGACATTCGCCTGCATATTGGCCATGCGGATCAGGTTGCCGTCCCCCAGCGGGGTGAACGGGTTGAGGATGTTGTTGCTGGAGATCGAGCAATTGACGCCGTGCTCCACGAGCCGGTTCGCATCGGCGACGCCGCGGCGCAGGCTATGGTCCTGGTCGCGTGCCATCATGAACAGGTCGGTGGCGGGAAGCACGGTCACGGCCACGCCGGCATCGGCCATTTCGGACGCCAGTTTTGTCAGGTCGGCGGGGGGCAGCGTCGAATATTTGCAGCCATGGCCGACGGCGACGCGCCCGCCAAGACCGTATTTACGGGTGAGCTCGCAGACCAGATGGATGTCCATGTCGGCCGGGCTGTTGCCGGAGTCCAGATGCATGTCGATATCGACATCAAAGGCCCGCGCCAGATCGAAGATCCGGTGGATCTGGCCGCTCTTGTCGGGATCGTAGTTGGGCGCCGCGCCGATCACCTTGGCGCCGCGTTTCAGCGCCTCCACGAGCAATTCGTCGGCCCGCTTATTGTTGGTCAGGCCCTCCTGCGGGAAGACGCAAAGCTCGATGTCGATGGCCCAGGCATAGTCGCGGCGCAGCTGCTCCAGCGCCTCGAAGCTGCGCATCTCCACGCCCGGATCGAGTTCCACATGCGTCCGCATCCGCGTGGTGCCGTGCTTGATGCAGCTCTCCAGCGTCTGGCTGGCGCGCTGATAGACATCCGCCACGGTGAAACCGTGCTTGACGGCCGCGACCCGCGCGACGGCATTGGCATTGCGGCCGTCCTCGGGCGCACAGCGGTCGATGATGCGCGACTTGTCGAGATGGATATGCGTCTCGACAAGTCCCGCGCAGACGAGACATCCCGCGGCATCGTAGCTGCTGGCGTCGGCGGCGATATCCGGTGCGATCGCAACGATCCGGCCGGCCTCGATGCCAACGTCCACGGGGGGCCTATCGGGGGCGTTAGATAGGCGTGCGTTGCGGATGACCAGATCCATGTTGCCTCTCTTGTATGCGCGGGCCTGCGATATGTCAGGCTGCCAGCCGGCGGCCGTGGCTGTAAAGAAAGGTTCTGCCGTCAGCTACCGGGCGGGCGGGTTCTGTTTTAAGACGGAACCTGTTCAGGATCTCGTGTCCGAACCCCGTATCGTGCGGGCCTGGGGAGGTGAAATGACGCGCTATCCGGTGGAACTGGAAGAGCATTGGGAAGCGGGGAAGGAGGATCTGCTCATCCGTCCGATCCGCCCCACCGACGCTGCCGCGCATGACGCCTTCTTCCATCGCCTGACGCCGGAGGACATCCGCTCTCGCTTCTTCGCCGCGGTGCGCGAACTGACCCCGGCGCAGATGGCAAAGTTCACGCGGCTGGATTACGAGCGCGACATGGCGTTCATCGCGGTGCGCGAAGCGACCGGCGAAACCGTCGGGGTGGCGCGCCTGGTACGCGGGAACGATCCGAGCGTGGCCGAGTTCGCGGTGGCCGTTCAGCACGACATGCAGGGCAGGGGACTGGCCACGCATCTGATGCAGCGCCTGCTGCAATGGGCGCCGCAGCACGGGGTGCAGCAGGTGGTGGGGGAGATCCTGGCGGACAACACGCCGATGCTCGACCTCGCGCGCAGCCTTGGGTTCAGTCTTTCCTTCCTGCAGGGCGATGCGGAAGTGATCGAGGCGAGGATGGAGCTGCCGCGGCCTGCGGCCTGACCGGATGGCGGTTCAGTCGCGTTCCGGCCCGGTCTGCGCATCGTCCGGTTCATTCTCCTGCGCGGCGCCGCGCATGATCTCGCTGAAGCCGAACAGCAGCATCAGGATGCCCATCACCACCTGCATCGCCGCCAGGGCGCGCACCAGGGCGCCTAGCGGCACAATGTCGCCATAGCCCAGCGTGCTCAGCGTGATGACGCTGAAATACAGCGCCTCGTTGAAGGCGATCGGCGCGCTGGCGCCATGCACCAGAAATTGCGGCTGCTCGGCATGCAGGTCGACGATGCGGTACAGGCAGCCGAACACCACCACCAGCAGGCAGTACAAGCTCAGGAACGCCATCACCGGCATCAGCAGCCGATTGAGCCGGCGGCCCACGCCTTCGAACACGATGGCGATGTCCATCAGCAGCAGCACAACATCGCCGACCGCATTGGCGACGAAGCCGCCAATGCAGGCCATCGATACTACCAGCGCCAGGCCCTGGCTCCCGGGGCCCAGCCTGAATTCCGGCACCACAAATGATGCCAGGCCGATTGCGGCGACGCCCGGCGCCCAGCGGGTCAGGCGCGGCAGGTGCAGCATGCGGGTGGTACGGCGCTGCCTGATCATTGCGGCGATGCGCGCCCGACGCAGGAAACAGGCACCGAGAAAGCCGACCACTGGCAGCAGGAACGACACATCCACGAAGGCCGGCGGCGCGTCGGGGAAATTCGCTTCGTGGAAGAACTCGAACAGGCAGGCATAGAAGGCCAGCAGATTGGCGACCGTCACGCCGAAATGCAGCCCGCCCGGGAAGATCAGATAGAAGAACCCGAGGCCGATGGCGCAGGTCGCCAGGGTCGAGACGGCGAAGCTCCATTCCGCGCCGATCCCTGCCACCACCAGGCCGATCAGTGCCAGGCTGAAACCGATCGACCGGCGCCAACGCCGGTCCATCCGCCGGCCGCGATGGCGCGATGCCCGACGCCGCTCGGTTTCCTCCGCAGCCACAGCCCTGCTCCCTGATGACATGATCGCCGGCGCCAGGGTGCCAGAATGGCGCGGCCGGGAACAGGCGCCCGGGAACAGGCATCAGGGATGCAACGATGCGGGCGGCGTGGTTTGACCCGTATTCGCACCGACACGGGTAGTCTATCGTGATCGGCCGCCGCAGGGGCCGCGGTGGCTGGATGCAGGCTTCAAGGTCTCGAGGGGGATACGCATGGAACGAGCCGTCATCACCGAGCCGCGCAACGGATGGATGAAGATCATCCTGAACCGGCCGGAAAAACTGAATGCGCTGAACCCCGACCTGCACGCCGGTGTGGTGACGGCGCTCGATGCCGCCGAGGCCGATCCCGGCTGCCGGGCGCTGCTGCTGACCGGCGCCGGCCGCGGCTTCTGCGCCGGTCAGGAACTGGGCGAGGAGGTAATGCCCGGCCCGAACGGCGAGGCGCCGGACGTGCGCGCCATCCTGAACCGCTGGAATCCGGTGGTTCGGCGGATCCGCGGCATGCGCATTCCCGTGGTCTGCGCGGTGAACGGCGTGGCGGCCGGGGCAGGGGCCAATATCGCGCTCGCCTGCGACCTGGTTCTGGCCGCGCGGTCGGCCCGCTTCATCCAGTCCTTCATCAAGATCGGCCTGGTGCCCGACGCCGGCGGCAGCTTCTTCCTGCCGAGGCTGGTCGGCGAGGCGCGGGCCAAGGCGCTGGCCATGCTGGGCGAACCCGTCACTGCCGAGCAGGCCGAGGCCTGGGGCATGATCTACAAGGCCGTGGACGACGCTGCGCTGATGGCCGAGGCCGAAGCCCTGGCCGCGCATCTGGCCTTGCAGCCGACGGAAGCGCTGGGCCGCATCAAGCAGGCCTTCCTGGCATCCGGCGAAAACGACCTCGCCACCCAGCTCGACCTGGAGCGCGAGTTGCAGCAGGAATCCGCCGGCACGAACGATTTCCGCGAGGGCGTGCGCGCCTTCCAGGAGAAGCGGGCGCCGGCGTTCACCGGCCGTGGCTGACATGCCGCCGGAGGCGATTGCTACGGCCCTGGCGATGGCCCGGGCCTGCGCCGAGGCGATGTGGGCCGAGGATCGGGCCAGCCAGGGCCTGGGCATGCGGATCGAGGCGGTCGGGCCAGGCACGGCGCGGCTGACGATGGTGGTGGCGGAGCGGATGGTGAACGGGCTTGGCGTCTGCCATGGCGGGTTCATCTTCACCCTGGCCGACAGCGCCATGGCGTTTGCCAGCAACAGCTACAATGAACGCGCCTTGGCGCAGATCGGCTCGGTCACGTTCCTGCGCCCTGGCCGGCTGGGCGAGACGCTGACGGCGGAAGCCGAGGAACGTGCGCGGGCCGGGCGCACCGGCGTCTATGATGTCCGCGTCAGCGGCGATGACGGCAGCGTGGTGGCGGAATTCCGCGGCCATACGCGCCAGATCGGGCAGAAATTCTTTCCGGACGGCGTGGCGCCGGAAGCCGGGCCGCCCGCGAAACCAACAAGACCGGCGAAACCATCAAGAAAAGCCACAACCTGGGTGGAACCCGGGCTCGGAGGATAGTCATGGCACATCCCGGACTGCACGCCATCGAAACCGCATCCAGCGACGAGATCGCCGCGCTGCAGCGTGGCCGCATGGCCTGGTCGCTGCGCCACGCCTACGCCAATGTCGCGCATTACCGCGCGGCCTTCGACGCCGCCGGCGTGCATCCGGATGATTTCCATGAATTGTCCGACCTGGCGAAATTCCCCTTCACCACCAAGCAGGATCTGCGCGCCAACTACCCGTTCGGCATGTTCGCGGTGCCGCGCCAGAAGCTGGCCAGGGTGCACGCCTCTTCCGGCACCACCGGCAAGGCGACCGTGGTCGGCTATACGCAGAAGGATCTGCAGACCTGGGCCGATGTCGCCGCCCGCTCCATCTACGCCGCCGGTGGGCGGGCGGGCATGATGGTGCACAACGCCTATGGCTACGGGTTGTTCACCGGCGGCCTCGGCGCGCATTACGGCGCCGAGCGGCTAGGCTGCTCGGTCGTGCCGATGTCCGGTGGCATGACCGAGCGCCAGGTGCAGCTGATCCAGGACTTCCAGCCGGAGATCATTACGGTCACGCCGAGCTACATGCTGGCGATCCTGGACGAGTTCCGCCGTCAGGGGCTCGATCCGCGCGCCTGCTCGCTGCAGATCGGCATCTTCGGCGCCGAACCCTGGACCAACGCCATGCGCCGGGAGATCGAGGAGGGCTTCGCCATGGATGCCTTGGACATCTACGGCATCTCCGAGGTGATGGGGCCGGGGGTGGCGAACGAGTGCCTGGAGACCAAGGACGGTCCGCATATCTGGGAGGACCATTTCTACCCGGAGATCATCGACCCCGAGACCGGCGCCGTGCTGCCGGACGGGGAGGCAGGGGAGCTGGTGTTCACCTCGTTGACCAAGGAGGCGATGCCGGTCATCCGCTACCGCACCCGCGACCTGACCCGCCTGCTGCCCGGCACCGCGCGCAGCATGCGCCGGATGGAGCGCCTGACCGGGCGCAGCGACGACATGATGATCATCCGCGGCGTGAACGTGTTCCCAACGCAGATCGAGGAACAGATCCTGAAAAGCCCAGGGCTGACCGGACATTACCAGATCATCCTGAGCCGCGAAGGCCGCATGGACGACGTGGAGGTACAGGTGGAAGCGCGGGCGGATTTCCTGGCGGCCGACGCGCATCACGCGGAAGCGCAGGCGGTGGCGCTACGGATCAAGGAAGCGGTGGGCGTGACCACGCGCGTGCGGGTGCGCATGCCCGGCAGCGTCGAGCGGTCGGTGGGCAAGGCAATTCGGGTGGTGGACAGACGGCCGAAGGCGTAGGGATTGGCGTGCGGACGAATTGCGAGATCAATCCCTGTCCTGGGCCGCATGCCATATGCGCAAAATGTCCACGGAATCCTCCGCCAGCAGGCGATAGACGATCACATAGGGCCGGATCGCCACCAGTTCGCGCAGGCCCGGTAAGGCGGCCGGCCGGCCACGACGGGGAAACACAGCCAAGCTATCGCCGGCAACCAGCAATTCCTGCGCGATACGGATAGCGGCGACCGGGTTCTCATGCGCGATGTAGCGGGTGATGCGTACGATGTCGGCGAGCGCCTGGGGCGCCCAGGAAACTGGCACGGTTAGCGCGGCGCAGGGGGCGGAGCGTCGAACTCGCCTTTGGCGAGCCTGAGCAGCCAGGCTCGAACTTCTTCATGCGGCACACGGCGTGGGTCCGCTTCCGCCTCGGCGACCGCTGCCGCAAGGGCACGCGCCTCCGCTTCGTCGTCGATGATCGGGTTGGGGTCGTTCATGGGCGGATCATAGGCCCATGGGCTGCCAGCCCGAAATGTCTTTTTTTGTTGCGGACCATGGGTATGGGGCCGGAGCTTCAATGCCGGATATGTTCGGGCCGGAAGCCCATGCCGACAATTCGTGCCGGCAGCCTCCGCAGCATCGGGGAGATGCCTAGCAGCCGCACCAGCAGGGGCGGCTTCGGCGTGCGCGTCGCCTGCAGCACGCTGCGGATCACGCGGTTCTGGATTACCAGCTGCATGCGCTGCGTCAGCCGCGTGGGCAGCTCCCGCCGGCGCTGCACCGCGCGCAGGTCTTCGACTGTTGCCGCGCCCTGGCGAAGCCTTGGCACCAGCACGTTGGCGGCGGCGACGGCGTCCTGCACCGCCAGGTTGATCCCGACGCCGCCGATCGGCGACATCGCGTGGGCGGCATCGCCGATCAGCAGCAGTCCTGGGAGATACCATTGCCGCAGCCGGTTCACCACGACGGTCAGCAGCTTGATCTTGTCCCAGTCGTCGAGTTCCTGCACGCGATCGTGCAGGTAGGGCGCCAGGCGGGCGATCTCGGCACGGAACGCGGGCAATCCCGCCGCCCTTGTCTGGTCAAAGCCGCCTTTGGCGATGACGAAGGCGCATTGCCAGTACTCGCCGCGGTCCAGCGTGATGAAGATCCGCCCGGCATCGACGCGTCCGAGCATTTGGCCGGGATCGCCATCCTTGCGCGACAGGCGCAGCCACAGCACGTCCATCGGCGCGCCGAGGTCTTCTATCACCAGTCCGGCCGCCTCGCGCAAAGTTGAATGGCGCCCGTCGGTGGCGATGACGAGTTCGGCGTCGATCCGGATCGGACGTCCCTCGGCCAGCGCGGTCACGCCGGTGGTCCGCTCCCCCTCGCGCAGCAGGCCGGTCGCTTCGGTGCGCATCATCAACCGGAAGGCAGGATAGGTCTTTGCCTGCTCGGCCAGAAAATCCAGAAACTCCCATTGCGGCATGAAGGCGATGAAGCCACAGCGCGTCGGCAGATGGGTGAAATCGGCCACCTGCATCGGGGTATCGCCGATCTGCACGCCGATGCTGCGAACCTCGTCATGCGGGCGGGTCAGGAACGCATCCAGCAGACCGAGCTCGTGCATCACCTGCAAGGTGGAGGGATGCACGGTGTCGCCGCGGAAATCGCGCAGGAAGTCGGCGTGCTTCTCCAGCACCACCACGTCGATCCCGGCGCGCGCCAGCAGCAGCCCCAGCATCATTCCCGCCGGGCCGCCGCCGGCCACGCAGCATCGTGTATGCAGCGTGGGGTCGCCGGCCATTCAGGTTTCCAGCACGCCGGCCACGCCCAGCAATGTCGCCAATCCCGCCGTCATGCCGGGGATGCTCACTTCCGGGGTAACGTCGATCCATTCCTCCAATGAATGCGCCCGCCCGCCGGTTCCCCCAGACCCGATCCGGATCGCCGGTATGCCCAGGCTCATCGGAATGTTCGCGTCGGTGGAGGATGCCTCGAACCGCGGTTCGAAACCGTGCGCGCTGATCGCCGCATGCGCCAGGCGCACCAGGTCCGAATTGGGATCGGTGCTGCCGGCTGGGCGGTCTCCGGTCAGTTTGATCTCCGCCGTCACCGGGCCGGAGGCGACGGAGCGGGCCTGGTTCTCCGCGCGCACCGCCGCATCGACGATCGTCAGGAACTCCGCTTCCAGCCGCCCCAGCTCCAGGGCGGAGGCGGATCGCAGGTCGAAATCCGTCCACACCGCGTCGGGTATGGAATTGATGGACGTGCCGCCGCCGGTGACGGAGGCGCAGAAGGTGGTCTTCGGATCGCCCGGCACCGCCAGCCGGCCCAGCTGGTCGATGGTTCGCGCCATCGCATACATCGGATTGACCAGGCCGAAGGCGGAAAAACTATGCCCGCCCGGACCGTGGAAGGTGACGCGATAGCGTTTGGACCCGATGCCGCTCGTGACGATCCCGTCGATATCCGGGCTGTCCACGGTGATGAAGGCGTCGATCCGGTCCCTGTACGGGCCTTTCTGGAACAGATGGCGCATGCCGCGCAGGTCGCCCGGGCCTTCCTCGCCGACATCGGCGACGAACAGGATATCGGCACGGGTGCGGATGCCGGCCGCGTCCAGCGCCCGCACCCAGGCCAGCAGCACCGACAGGCTGCGCGTGTCGTCGCCGATGCCCGGCGCGAACAGCCGGTTGCCCTCGCGCCGGACCTTGACGCCGGTGCCGGCGGGAAACACCGTGTCCAGATGCGCGGCGACACAGACCAGCGTACCGTTGCCGCCGCCGCGGCGGATGGCGGTGACGTTGCCCTCCGCGTCCATCGCCACGTCTTCCAGGCCATGCGCCTTCGCCATCTCCATCCAGGCCCGGGCGCGGATGTCCTCGTGGAAGGACGGCGCCTCGATCTCCGTCAGCCGGATCAGATCCTCGATCATGCGATCATGCTCGGCCGCGATGGTGGCCTTGGCGCGGTGGAATTCGGGGCTGGCGAGTATCTGGCGGATGGTGGCAGCGGCGTCGGTCGGCATCGGGGGATCCTGGGTTGTGGCGTCTTGGAGTGGCAACGTGGCCGGGGCAGGATAGACCACGAAACAAGGGGATTGGCATGAGCCTGATCGAATCGCTGCAGAAGAATCTGCCGGATTTTCCCAAGCATTTGGGCATGGAGTTCGTGGAAGCCAGCCCGAACCGGGTGATCGCCACCATGGTGGTGCGCGACGATCTCTGTACCGACACCAAATCAGTCCATGGTGGCGCCCTGATGGCCTTCGCCGACACGCTCGGCGCCGTGGCCACGATCATCAACATCCCGCGGGAGAACTGGACCGCGACGCTGGAGAGCAAGACCAACTTCCTTTCCCCCGCGCCTACCGGCACGAAGCTGACCGGGCAGACCATGCCGCTGCACAAGGGCAAGCGCACGCAGGTCTGGGAAACAACCATCACGCGGGAGGATGGAAGGGTGGTGGCGAAGGTGACCCAGACGCAGCTGGTCCTGTAGGGGCTGGCGTGCCGGCCCGGCCGCGGGCAGGATCGGCGCAAAGGGAGGGGACGATGAGCGGCTATACGATAGACCGGACCAGCAATTCCCGCCGCAAGGCGGTGGAGGAATGGCTCTGGGGGCTCGACCTCGTTTCTGCGGAGGTGAGGGAAAAGATCGTCACCGCCTGGGTCAGCAGCTGGTCGTCCAGCCCGTACCAGGAATTGTCGGAAATGCCTTTCTCGCCTTCCGCGCCGGATTACCGGCTGGAATGGCATGTCAATGACGTCACCCGCACCGGCGTGGATCTTGCCAGGCGCGCCGCGGCCGATTGGGGGGCGAAGATCGACTGGGACGTGATGATGTCCATCCTGATCCTGCACGATGTCGACAAACCGCTGATGTACACGCGGGAGAACGGCGGGGTCGGGTATTCCCAATTGTCGAAGGAATTGCCGCACGGCGTGGTCGGCGCGATGCTGCTAAAGGAGCTTGGCTTCCCGCACACGGTGGTTTCCACCGTCGCCACCCATGCCGGCAACGCGCCGTTCCATGGCAGCAACCTCGAGGCCTATGTGCTGCATTACGGCGATTATTTCGCCGCCGACCGCGCCATGTTCCTGGCCGGCAAGACGCCTTTCTACCAGAAACACGCTAAATAGATTTCCGTCCAAGAAGGAAAGAACCATGAGAGCCGCCGTCCTGCATGAGCCGCACCAGCCGCTCACGATCGAGAACATCGACATCGCCAAGCCCAAGAGCAGGGAAGTATTGATCCGCACCGCCTATGCCGGCCTGTGCCATTCCGACCTGCACTTCATCGAGGGTCTGTACCCCTGTCCGCTGCCGATGGTGCTGGGCCATGAATCGGCTGGCGTCATCGAGCAGGTCGGCTCGGACGTGACCTATGTGAAGCCCGGCGATCACGTCATCACCTGCCTGTCGGTGTTCTGTGGCCATTGCCCGCAATGCGTCACCGGGCATCCGAATCTGTGCGAGGACACCGAGGTGAAGCTGATGCCCGGCGCGGCGCGGCGGCTGTCCTGGAAGGGGCAGGTGGTGAACCAGTTTGCCAACCTCTCGTCCTTCGGCGAGCTGATGCTGGTGCATGAGAACGCGGTGGTGAAGATCCGCGACGATATGCCGCTGGACAAGGCCTCGATCATCGGTTGCGCCGTGATCACCGGCGCTGGGGCGGTGTTCAACTCGGCCAAGGTGGAGGTCGGCGCCGATGTCGCGGTGATCGGCTGCGGCGGCGTGGGCCTGTCCGCGATCAACGGCGCGGCGCTGGCCGGCGCCGGGCGGATCATCGCCATCGACACGCTGCAATCCAAGCTGGAGCTGGCGATGAAGGTGGGGGCGACGCACACCATCAACGCATCCAATGTGGACCCCGTCGAAATGGTGAAGGAACTGACCAGCGGCGGCGTGCACTACTCGTTCGAGGCGCTGGGCCTGAAGACCACGGCGGAGCAAAGCTTCTACATGCTGCGCCCCGGCGGCACCGCGACCATCATCGGCATGGTTCCGTTCGGTACCAAGATCGAGCTGCACGGCTTCGACTTCCTGCGCGAACGCAAGATCCAGGGCAGCTCCATGGGCAGCAACCGGTTCCGCGTGGACATGCCGCGGCTGGTGGAATTCTACCGCCAGGGCAAGCTGCATCTGGACCATCTGATCAGCGGCAAGATCAAGCTCGATCAGATCAACGAGGGGTTCGCGGCGTTGAAGTCGGCGCAGCCGGTGCGGCAGTTGATCGATTACGCGGCGGGGTAGCGGGCCCGAGAGAGCCATCGGTCTTGCTGACGGCGGGACCGATGGCCTCATTGTCCGCTGTGCCATGCCATCCGGTTCTGATCGCGGTTGTCTGCGTCGGCCTTGAATAACCCATCGTGATAGGTTATATGGCGAATGGTCACCATTTGGCGGGCCGATGGTCTGCGCGTGGTCATCTTTGTCGACGATCACCAGCCGGCGCATGTTCACGTCTTCGGTGACGGCCACGCCAAGATCAATTTGCTGGGTGCTGACGGTATCCCGGAACTGGTCTGGGCAGACGGCATGACGCGCGGCGATATCCGCCGCGCCATGCGCATCGTTATCGAACAGCAGGAGCTGCTGCTGGCCCGGTGGGAGGATATCCATGGCCGAATTGACGGATGACCAGATCGACGCCGCCACGGAACGCGGCGGGGTTGCCCGCCTGAATGAGCCACGGGCATCCGTAGCCCGTTATGATGGCCTGCTTGGCCGCGTGATCGTCGAGCTGACCAACGGCTGCACCTTCGCCTTCCCGCCGCGGTTGGCGCAGGGGCTGGAGACCGCAACCGACGAGCAGCTCGCTCAGGTCGAGATCTTGGGCGCCGGCTACGGCCTGCACTGGGAAGCACTGGATGTCGATCTGTCGATCCCCGGGCTGCTTTCCGGCCTGTTCGGGACCAAGGCCTATATGGCCCGGCGCGCGGGCCAGGCGACCTCCCAGGCCAAGGCTGCGGCGGCACGGGCAAATGGCGCCAAGGGCGGTCGCCCGCGCAAATCGGCCAGCGGGTGAGGCGGACGAGGGAAGGCCGGGGAACGACTTCCTACCGTGGGATATAGCTTGCAAAAAGCAAGTGAGATGGGCATGCTTCCGCAATGGTCGCGATACCTGCCCCGAAGCAGCGTTCCGGATGCCCCGTCAGTGTCTCGCTTGATATTTTTGGAGACCGATGGTCGCTGCTGATTATTCGCGATCTCATGGTACGCGGCTACCGCACTTTCCATGAGTTTCAGCAGGCCGGGGAGGGCATTGCCACCAATGTCCTCGCCAATCGCCTTCGAAGCCTCAAAGCGTCCGGGCTGCTGACGACTGAACCTGTGGCGGAGGATCGCCGCAGCATTGCCTATCGGCTTACCCCGAAGGGCATCGGGCTTGCTCCCGTTCTGCTCGAGCTGCTGATCTGGGGCGCGCGCCACGAAGACACTGCCGCCCCCTGTTCGTTCATGTCGTATATGGAACAGAATCGCGAGGCTGTTCTCGCGGAAACCTACCGCCGTTGGGAGCAGCGTGATCCCGCGCCGCTCATCCCGCCGTTCACGTCACCCGTCAAACCTTCGAAAGGAAAGCAGGCATGAGCCGAGTACAACTCCTTGTCGGCACGCGCAAAGGCGCGTTCGTCCTTACCGCAGATGGCGCGCGCAAAGACTGGTCCGTCGCCGGCCCGCATTTCCCCGGCTGGGAGATATTCCACCTCAAAGGCTCCCCGGTGGATCCCAACCGCATCTATGCTTCGCAAACTTCGGGCTGGTTCGGGCAGGTCATGCAGCGTTCCGACGATGGCGGCCTTACCTGGAACGCGGTGGACAATAACTTCCTCTACGATGGCGTTCCCGGCACGCATCAATGGTACGACGGGACACCGCACCCGTGGGAGTTCAAGCGCGTCTGGCATATCGAGCCCTCGCTCAGTTGCGCTGACACGCTTTACGCGGGTGTCGAGGATGCCGCCCTTTTCCAGTCCCGTGACGGTGGCCAGAGCTGGCAGGAGCTTTCCGGCCTGCGCAAGCACGGCACCGGCCCCGCCTGGCAGCCGGGCGCAGGCGGCATGTGCCTGCATACGATCCTTCTCGATCCCACGAACCCCGAGCGTATCTTCATCGCCATCTCTGCCGCCGGGGCCTTCCGCACCGACGATGGAGGACAGTCGTGGCAGCCCATCAACCGCGGTCTCCATTCGCCCTACATTCCTGATCCGACGGCGGAGATCGGCCACTGCGTTCACCATATCGCCATGCATCCTTCGCGTCCCGGCACGCTCTTCATGCAGAAGCACTGGGACGTCATGCGCTCGGACGATGCCGGAGATTCCTGGCACGAAATCAGCGGCAATCTGCCGACGGATTTCGGCTTCGTCATCGACGTGCACGCGCACGAGCCGGAGACGCTGTACGTTGTTCCGATCAAGAGCGATTCCGAACATTTTCCAATCGATGGTCAGCTCCGGGTGTACCGGAGCCGCAGCGGCGGCAATGATTGGGAGCCGCTGACAAGGGGGCTGCCGCAGCAGGATTGCTACGTGAATGTGCTGCGCGATGCCATGGCTGTCGATACGCTCAATTCCTGCGGTGTCTACTTCGGCACGACGGGCGGCCAAGTCTACGCCTCAGCGGATTCCGGTGACACCTGGCAGGCCATCGTTCGCGACCTTCCTGCCGTGCTATCCGTGGAGGTCCAGACCCTGCCATGAAGGCGACGGTCCGTGTCGAGCTTCCGGCCGGCTTGTGCCTGCTGGCCGGTACAGGCCGTGAGGTGCAGGTCTTCCTCGAAGGCCCGGTAACCCAGCGCGCGATCCTCGATGCGCTGGAGGCGGATTATCCGATGTTGCAGGGTACCATCCGGGACCGCAACAGCAAGCTGCGCCGGCCATTCGTTCGTTTCTTCGCCTGCCAGCAGGATTTGTCGCACATGCCTCCGGACGATCCGCTTCCCGAAGCCGTGGCCCAGGGCAGTGAATTGTTTCTTGTGGTCGGTGCCATCGCCGGCGGCTAGAGGTGATATCAAACCTGGTCGTAGTCGATCACCACCGCGTCGGTGGTCGGCCGGGACTGACACGTCAGCACATACCCCGCCTCGGTCTCCCACGGCTCCAAGGAAAAATTCACCTCCATCTCCACCTTTCCCTCCAGCAGCCTGGCGCGGCAGGTGCAGCACATGCCGCCCTTGCAGGAATAGGGCAGGTTCAGCCCGGCGCGGATGGCGGCGTCGATGATGGCCTCGCCCTCGGCCACCGGGATCTCGCTGCGTATGCCCTCATGAATGATGGTGGCGATGGCCTTGGGCCTTTCAGCGGCAACCACCACGACCTTGCGCCGACGGCCGCCGGGCGCGGGGGTGAAGCGTTCCACGTGCACGCGCTCGCGCGCCATGCCGAGGCCGAGCAGGGCCTGTTCCAGCCCCTCGATCATGCCCAGCGGGCCGCAGATCAGCGCCTGGTCGATGGTTGCGGGCGGCAGCATAACCGGCAGCAGATGGCGCAGCTTGCCCGCGTCCAGACGTCCGTTCAGCGCGGCGATGTCCTGCTGCTCGCGCGACAGCACGTGGAACACCGACAGGCGGGACAAATAGCGGTCCTTCAGGTCCTCCAATTGGTCACGGAACAGGATGCCCTGGGTGTTGCGGTTGCCGAAGAACAGGAACATCTGGCTGCCCGGTTCGCGCGCCAGCACCGTCTTCAGGATCGACAGGATCGGGGTGATGCCGGAGCCGGCGGCGAAGGCGGCGTAGGTGCGCGGGTGCACTGGCTCTGTTTCGGGTGAGACGCCGAACCGGCCCATCGGCGTCATCACCTGCACGGTGTCGCCCGGGCGCAACGTGTCGTTGACCCAGTTGGAAAACACGCCGCCCTCCACCCGCTTGACCGCGACGCGAAGCTCTCCGTCGTCGAGGCCGGAGCAGATCGAGTAGGACCGCCGCAGATCCTCGCCGTCGATCGTCGCGCGCAGGGTCAGGTATTGCCCGGGGGTGAAGCGATAGGCCGCGCGCAGTTCCTCCGGGACCGCGAAGGCGATGGAGACCGCGTCCGGCGTCTCCTGGCGGAGATCGGCGATGGTCAGGGCATGGAACTCAGGCAGGGTCATCCTCGAGGCTTCCCGACTGCGATGGCGGAGAAAGGTATGATCGACGTCGCGCCCTGGGTCCAGTTCCCCGCCCGTCCGGCAGATTTTGCCGCTCCGGCCCGGAATGCCGGCAAGCCATGCCGGTTGCGCTGCCGAACCACCGGAGAAGAATCGCGTAATTCCAGAGGTTTAGTATTCTGGCATCCGGCTTGCTCGGCGTCCGCCCAGTCATCCGCAGGAGGTCCGCATCATGTCCATCGGCAATATCGCCCCTCATGGCTGGAGGCCGTCGGTTCAACCGCCATCGCAATCCGGCCAGACGCCGGACGGGTCCGCGGCGCCGCCCACGCCTCCCGCCACGTCCACCGCCGCAGGCACGGGAACGGCCGATCCGTTTCAGCAGTTATCGGCGGATATGCAGTCGAAGCTGCTGGAGATGCAGGCGACCGGCTCGGACATCACCTCCGGCAGCTCCGCGACCGCCTCCGCCACGGCAGATCCCACAGCCGGCACTGCAACGGGCAACGCCGATGCCGCCGGCACGGCGACGCATGCCCACCACCATCACCATGCCTCGCCGGACAACAATGCCAGCGCCACCGCGTCCGCCGGAATGGTGCCCGCGCCGGCTGCCACCGGCGGCGCGACGTCGTTGTCCGCTGCGATGCAGCAGGCGCTTCAGGCCTATGCCGTGTCCGCGTCCGGCGCTGCTTCCGGCGCCACGACATCGCTCGCCACGCTATAGGCGACCGGTATCAGTGGCACTTGAGGGCGTCGAACGGCTCGCGACAGGCGCGGCACCGGTACAGCGCCTTGCAGGCGGTGGAGCCGAACTCGGCGAGCAGCTCGGTGTCGGCGCTACCGCAGCGCGGGCAGGCGGCCTCGGCCGTCCCGAACAACGCCCGCCGGCTGCCGGTGCGCGCGGGCGGGGCGATGCCGTAGGCGAGCAGCTTTGCCCGGCCTTCCGGCGTCAGCCAATCCGTGGTCCAGGCCGGGGAAAGCACCGTGCGCACGCTCCGGTCGGCGAACCCGGCGCGGGCCAATGCGGTATCGATCTCCAGCGCGATCATGTTCATCGCCGGACAGCCGGTATAGGTCGGCGTGATCGTCACCTCCACCCGCCCGCCGGTCACCGTCACGTCGCGCAGCACGCCGAGATCGGCGATCGTCAGCACCGGGATCTCCGGATCGGTTACCGCCGCAACCGCCTCGTAGGCGCGTTCCCTGGCGCCCGCCGCTACCATTTGGCGCCGGGGTGGCTGCGCTGGAGGTATTGCAGCTCCGCCAGAATATGGCCGAGATGCTCGCTATGCCGCCCGCTGCGCCCGCCGGTCTGCATCCAGCCGTCGCGTGGCCGGGCCAATGTGGCGCGCGCCAGGATCGCGTCGACCTGCGCCGACCAGCCATCCTGCAACTCGGCGGGATCGGGGATGATGCCGGCATCGATCAGCGCCTGGTCGGGTGCATCCACCTCGAAGAACTCGCCGGTATAGGGCCAGAGCTCCTCCAGCGCCGCCTGCGCGCGCATGTGGCTTTCCCCGGTGCCGTCGCCGAGGCGGATCAGCCATTCGGCGGCGTGGCGGAAATGGTAGGCGGTTTCTTTTTCCGCTTTCGCCGCGATGGCGGCGATGGTCGCATCGGCAGACGACATGGCTTCGCGCCACCAGGGATCGATGAACGCGGCATACAGGAACTGCCGGGCGATGGTGCAGGCGAAGTCGCCGTTCGGTTGTTCCGTCAGCAACAGGTTGCGGTACTTCCGCGCATCGCGCCGATAGGCTAGTTGGTCCTCGTCGAGGCCGCATAGCCCGCCGGCGTAGCCGTACAGCGCGCGCGCCTGGCCGATCAGGTCCAGCGCGATATTGGCCAGCGCCAGATCCTCCTCCAGTGTCGGCGCGTTGCCGGTCCATTCGGACAGGCGATGCCCGAGGATCAGCGCATCGTCGGCGCGGCGTAGCAGATGCAGCACCAGCGGCGTCTCGTCGACGGTGATGGAGGTGGTGGCGAGCGGCATCACATATGCCCAACTTCGTCCGGCACGTCGTAGAAGGTCGGGTGGCGGTAGATCTTGGATCCGGTCGGCTCGAACAGCATCCCCTTGTCGGCGGGGTCGGATGCGACGATGGCGCTGGACGGCACCACCCAGATCGAAAGACCTTCGCCGCGGCGGGTATAGACGTCGCGCGCCGCCTGCAGCGCCATCTGCGCGTCCGCGGCGTGCACGGAGCCGGCATGCTTGTGCGCCAGGCCGTTGCGGCTGCGGATGAAGACCTCCCACAACGGTGTCGGTGCTTCCGCCATCGTCAGGCTGCCTTCTGCTGCATGCGGGCCCGTTCCTTCGCGGCGAACGCGAGTGCGGCCTCGCGCACCCAGGCGCCTTCCACGTGCACCTTGTTGCGATGCGCCAGGCGCTGGCGGTTGCAGGGGCCGCCGCCGGCGAGCACGCGCTGGAATTCGGCCCAGTCGATCGGGCCGTGCTCCCAATGCCCGGTTTCTGCGTTGAAGCGTAGCTCCGGGTCCGGCATGGCCAAGCCGATATGCCGGGCCTGCGGCACGGTCGCGTCGATGAATTTCTGCCGCAGCTCGTCGTTGGAAAAGCGCTTGATCTTCCAGCGCATCGATTTGTCGGAGTGCAGCGATGCCGTGTCCGGCGGCCCGAACATCATCAGCGACGGCCACCACCAGCGGTTCAGCGCGTCCTGCGCCATCTCCCGTTGCTCCGGCGTTCCGCGTGCCAGCGTGACCATGATCTCGTAGCCCTGGCGCTGGTGAAAGCTCTCCTCCCGGCAGATCCGGATCATGGCGCGGGCATAGGGACCGAAGGAGCAGCGGCAGAGCGGGATCTGGTTCATGATCGCCGCCCCGTCCACGAGCCAGCCGATGGTGCCGATATCGGCCCAGGTCAGTGTCGGGTAGTTGAAGATAGAACTGTATTTGGCCCGGCCGGACAGCAACTGGTCGGTCAGCTCCTCGCGCGACACGCCCAGGGTCTCGGCGGCGGCATACAGGTACAGCCCGTGCCCGCCCTCGTCCTGCACCTTGGCCAGCAGCGCCGCCTTGCGGCGCAGGCTGGGCGCGCGGGTGATCCAGTTGCCCTCCGGCTGCATGCCGATGATCTCGGAATGCGCGTGCTGGGAGATCTGGCGGATCAACGTGCGGCGGTAGGCCTCCGGCATCCAGTCATTCGGCTCGATCCGGTCTTCGGCGTCGATCCGCGCCTGGAAGCCGGCTTCCCGGACCGGGTCCGGTGCGTCCGGAGTGGACGGTTCCTTCGTATTCAGGGCTTGGGTGTACATCCGACACTCCCGGTCCGACCTTCAGGGGTCTGCTTGTCCGCTCTGCATATAGGATAGCAGGTTCAGGCGGCAAATTGTGCGCACCGCGCAAGCCGGTATGCTGGGGCCGGAAACGCCCAACGGAGACGACATCGCATGGACTTTACCCTTTCCCCCGCCCAGGAGCAGATCCGCGAGGAGGTGCTGCGCCTGAGCGCGCGGTTCGACGAGACCTACTGGCTGGAACGGGACCGCACCGCCACCTTCCCAGAGGATTTCTACCGCGCCTGCGCCGAGGGAAGCTGGCTCGGCATCGCCATGCCGGAGGAATACGGCGGCGCCGGCCTCGGCATCACCGAAGCCGCGCTGATGGTGCAGGCGGTGGCGGAATCCGGCGCCGCCATGTCCGGCGCGTCGGCCATCCATATCAACATATTCGGCCTCAACCCGGTCGTGGTGCACGGCACGGAGGCGCAGAAGCGGCGCATGCTGCCGCCGCTGATCCAGGGCAAGGACAAGGCCTGCTTCGGCGTCACCGAGCCGGATGCCGGGCTGAACACCACCGAGATCACCACCCGCGCGGAGAAGAAGGGCGACCGTTACATCGTCAACGGCACCAAGATCTGGACCTCCACCGCCCAGGTGGCGACCAAGATCCTGCTGCTGGCGCGCACCACGCCGAAGGACAAGATATCCCGCAAAACCCAGGGCCTGAGCCTGTTCTACACCGATCTCGACCGCAGCAAATGCGAGGTCCGGCTGATCCACAAGATGGGACGGCATGCTGTGGATTCGAACATGGTGTTCTTCGAGGGCATGGAAATCCCTGAGGAAGACCGCATCGGCGAGGAAGGCGAGGGGTTCCGCGCCATCATCCACGGCCTGAACCCCGAACGCGTGCTGATTGCCGCCGAGGCCGTCGGCATCGGCCGGGCCGCGCTGGCGCGGGCGACGAAATACGCCCGGGAACGCGTGGTGTTCGGCCGTCCGATCGGCCAGAACCAGTCCATCCAGCACCCGCTGGCCAAGAACTGGGCGGAGCTGGAAGCCGCCAACCTGATGATGCTGAAGGCCGCCAATCTGTATGATCGCGGCATGGAATGCGGCGCGGAGGCCAATGCCGCTAAATATCTGGCCGCCGAAGCCGGGTTCCATGCCTGCGAGCAGGCGGTGATGACCCATGGCGGCATGGGCTATGCCGAGGAATATCATGTAGAGCGCTATTTCCGCGAAATCATGATCCCCCGCATCGCGCCGGTCAGCCCGCAGCTGATCCTGTCCTATCTCGCCGAGCGGGTGCTCGGCCTGCCCAAATCGGTCCTGAGACAAGGCGAACGACAGATGCCCAAGACCCAAGACTACTTCCACGGCAAGACCATCGTCATCACCGGCGCCGCCAGCGGCATCGGTCGCGCCACGGCGCTGATCTTCGCGCGCGAGGGCGCCAACGTGGTCTGCGCCGATATCGATGCCGCGGGCGCCGCGCGTACCGCCGAGACGGTGATCCAGCACGGCGCCAAGGCCATTTCGGTGCCGACCGACGTGTGTTCGCGCGAGCAGGTGAGCGCCATGATCGCCCGGGCGATCGAGACCTTCGGTGCCGTTGATTTCGAGTTCAACGCCGCCGGCGCCGCGTTGCGCCGGGCGAAGTTCCTGGAGATCGACGACGCGCTGTACGACAAGACCTTCGAGCTGAACACCAAGGGCGTATTCTACGGCATGCAGGCGGTGCTGCCGCATATGCTGGAACGCGGCTTCGGGGTGATCGTCAATGTCGCCAGCATGTCGCACAAGCGCGGCGGCCCCGGTGCTTCCGTGCATTATGCCGCGGCCAAGGGGGCGGTGCTGTCCATGACGCTGGGCGTGGCGCGCGAATTCGCCGATCGCGGCATCCGTGCGCTGTCTATCTCGCCGGGCCCGATCAACACGCCGTTCCAGGCTGCGGCCAACACCTCGCCGGAGCTGATGGCCAAGTTCAAGGAAGACGTGCCGATGAAGCGCTACGGGGAACCGGAGGAGATCGGCGAGCTTGTGCTGTTCATGTGCTCGGATGCCTGCACTTACATGACGGCCGATACCGTCTATGTGAACGGCGGCGGGGGCTGGCGCTGAAGGGACAGTATGTATGGTCACGCGGGTAATTGCCGTGGAACCGTTCGACATAGTGGTATTTGGCGCCAGCGGCGACCTTTCGGTGCGCAAGCTGCTGCCGGCGCTGTACTATCGCGACATGGCCGGGCAGATTCCCGACGAAGCGCGCATCATCGGCGTGTCCCGCAGCCCTAATTCGCACGAGGAATTTCGCGCGACGGCGCGCGAGGCCGTGCTAGCCAGCGTGGGCGAGGGCAAGGTGGACGAAGCCGGCCTGAGGCGCTTCTGCGAACGGCTGTTCTACGTTGCCGTCGACGTGGGCGCGGACAAGGGCTGGAATGAGCTGGCGGAGATCCTGAAGGAAGGCGAGGACCGCGTGAGGGTCTGCTACCTCGCCACCGCGCCCAGGCTGTTCACCGTCATCGCCAAGCAGTTGGGCAAGCGCAAGCTGGTGACCGAGCGCACCCGCCTGGTGGTGGAAAAGCCGATCGGCAAGGATCTGGAGACGGCGCGGGAAGTGAACGACACCATTGGCGAGGTGTTCGCGGAACGCAACATTTACCGGATCGACCATTATCTGGGCAAGGAGACGGTGCAGAACCTGATGGCGCTGCGCTTCGCCAACGCGCTGTTCGAACCGCTGTGGAACAGCCGCTACATCGACAGCGTGCAGATCACGGTGGCGGAGAGCATCGGCGTGGAGGGGCGCGGCGCCTATTACGACAATGCCGGCGCGCTGCGCGACATGGTGCAGAACCACATGCTGCAGCTGCTGTGCCTGGTGGCGATCGAGACACCGGTCTCCATCGAGGCGGATTCCGTGCGCGACGAGAAACTTAAGGTGCTGAAGGCGCTGAAGCCGATCAACGAGAGCAACGCGGCGGCGTTGACGGTGCGCGGGCAGTATCGTGCCGGCGCCATCGCCGACGGCGCGGTGCCGGGCTATCTGGATGAGCTGGAGTCGAAGGCCAGCCGCACCGAGACCTTCGTGGCGATCAAGGCGGAGATCGGCAACTGGCGCTGGGCCGGCGTGCCATTCTTCCTGCGCACCGGCAAGCGGCTGCCCGAGCGGGTGTCGGAGATCGTCGTGACGTTCCGCCCCATCCCGCATTCGGTGTTCGACAGCTCGGCCGGCCCGATCGCCGCCAACCGCCTGGTAATCCGGCTGCAGCCGGACGAGGGGGTGAAGCTGTGGCTGATGATCAAGGATCCCGGCCCCGGCGGCATGCGCCTGCGCCACGTGCCGCTGGACATGAGCTTTGCCGACGCGTTCGGCGTGCGCAATCCGGATGCCTATGAACGCCTGGTGATGGACGTGGTCCGCGGCAATCAGACGCTGTTCATGCGCCGTGACGAGGTGGAGGCGGCTTGGTCCTGGATCGACCCGATCCTGGACGCCTGGCTCGCCTCCGAGGAAGGCCCGAAGGGCTACACTGCCGGCACGTGGGGCCCTTCCTCGGCCATCGCCCTGATCGAGCGTGACGGCCGGACCTGGCACGACGACGACGATTGACCGCGGGAATGCTGAATGCGCAAGCCGCTACAGCCAGCCTTTGCGCTTGAACCACAGCAGTGGCAGCACCGCGCTCAGCACGATCGCGCCTAGCGCGACCGGGTAGCCGTAGACGAATTTCAGCTCCGGCATCGCCTCGAAATTCATGCCGTAGATGCTGGCGATCAGCGTCGGCGGCACGCCCACGGTGCCCACGACGGCCAGCACCTTAATGATGTGGTTTTGTGCGATGTTGATGAAGCCCAGGATCGCGTCCAGCAGGAACTGCACCTTCTGCGACAAATGCCCGTCGAACTCCTTGAGGGACGCGATGTCCTGGCGCAGCGTCTTCATGCGCGGGCGCAGCGCCGTCGGGAACCAGGCCGGCCCGATCGAGCCGACATAGCCGACGATCCGCCCCACCACGAGCAACGTGTCATGCAGGCGGGAGACGAAATCCCCGGTCAGGCTGACCTTCTGCAGCGCTTCGCGCAGTTCGCGATTGTCCTGGCTCGGGCCGCGCGCTCCGGAATGCTGCAGGAAGATGCGGTTGGACGCCGTATCCATGTCGTCGCGCACGCGTTCCAGCTGGTCCGCCGTGCGGTCCACCAGCGCTTCCAGGAAACCCACGAACACCGCCGCCGGGCTGTGCGCGGGGTGGCTGGTCAGGCTCTGCACATAGGCGGCGAAGCCCGGCACCTCGCCGAAGCGGATGGTCACCAGGCGCTGCTCGGACAGCACGATGCCGATCTGCGAGGTAACCGCCATGCCGCGCGGATGATCGATGACCACGGGAATGCTGAGATAGAGCACGCCGTCCCGCTCCGACAGGCGCGAGGAGCTCTCGATCTCCGCCAGCTGGTCGCGGGACGCGACATCGAGCCCGGTCTGCGCCTCCAGCAGCGCGGTTTCCTCCGCCGTCGGGGATAGCAGGTCGATCCAGGGGCCATCCGGCAGCTCCCCGCCCGGCGGCGCCGGAGTGAAGCCGCTGCCGTCGGCGCACAGTATTCTCAGCATTGTAGTCTCGGCATTCAGGGCCTCGCGCGCGTGGTTGGGGTCATGTCCGCCAATCCTGCCGTCTTGTCACCCCGCGCCGTGCGGCGGAGGATGCATCAACAGCCGTGGATCGAGGGGGAAAACACATGCCAGCCCGCATCAACCGCGCGATCGAACTGCTGGCCGAGGACCAGGCCATCTACTACACCGGCGCCCATTCCGGCCATGTGCTGAGCTTTGCCCAGGGCGTGGCGGATGCCGGCACCTGGGCCGACTACATCAATGTCGGCATGGAACATGGCGCCTTCGACATGGCGGGGCTGGAGGCCTACATGAAGGGCCTCGCCTCCGCCGGGCCGACCCGATCGGGCCACCGGACGCCGGCCGTGATCGTGGAAGCGCCGGTGAACGGCACCGACGAGGCCAATGTGCTGCATAACGCCTGGCAGTTCCGCCAGATCCTCGGGCGCGGCGTGCACGGCGTGCTGCTGTGCCAGGCCGAAGGCGCGGATGCGGTGCGGGCCTTCGTCGAATCCTGCCGCTATCCGCATCACATCACCGGACAGGACTGGGAAACGCCGTCGCCGCTCGAGCGCATGCAGGGTGCCCTGCGGTCGATGCCGCGGGATGGCAGGCTGGGCATCGGCACGCGCGGCCGCGGCTCGGAGGGAAGCGCTGCGCCGATCTGGGACCTGTCCGAGCAGGAATACATGCGCCGCGCCGATCCCTGGCCGCTGAACCCCGAGGGCGAGCTGCTGCTCGGCGTGAAGATCGAAAGCCCGGAGGGCGTGCACAACGTGGAGCACATCCTTTCCGTTCCCGGATTGGGTTTCGCCGAAATCGGTCCCGGCGATCTCGGGCTGTCGCTCGGCTACACCACGGTGCGCAACAATCCCTATCCGCCGGAGATGCAGGCGGCGCGCGACCGCATCTTCGCGGCGTGCCGGAAGCACAAGGTCGCCTTCCTGGAGGCCTGCACCCCCGAAAACATCGCCGCGCGGCTGGACGAAGGCGTGCGGGTCATTGCCGGCCATAGCGAGGAAGCCGCCCGTATCGGGCGCGCCCATCAGCGGCGGCAGATGCCGGTCTGAGCTCCCGCGTCTGGTCACGCCGGCCATCCCGGTCTAAGCCCGTTTGGATCCAGGAAAAAGACAGGCAGGACATGCGCATCGAAATCCTCTGCACCGGCGACGAAGTGCTCACCGGCAAGATTGTCAACAGCAATTTCTCCTACATGAGCCAGAAGCTGGAAGACGCCGGCCTGACGGTCATCTGGGGCACCACCGTCGGCGATGACCGGGAAGCCCTGCTCAGTGCCTTCCAGCTTGCGTCCCAGCGCGCCGATGTCGTCATCGTCAACGGCGGGCTCGGACCGACCGTGGACGATCTGTCGCAGGAAATCGCCGCCCAGGCCGCCGGGGTGGAGCTGGTGCTGCACGAGGAATGGCTGGCGCGGATGGAGGATTTCTTCTCCCGCCGCTCGCGCGTCATGCCGCCGAACAACCGCAAGCAGGCGATGCTGCCGGCGACCGCGGAGTTCATCGACAACCCGATCGGCACCGCCTGCGGCTTCGCGCTGGATATCGGCAAGGCTCGCTTCTACTTCACCCCCGGCGTGCCGCGCGAGCTGCGCCGGATGCTGGAGGAACAGATCATCCCCCGCCTGCTGGAGCGCGCGGGCATCCAGACCAGCATCCACCTGAAGCGCTTCCATTCCTACGGGATCGGCGAATCCCACGCGGACAGCCTGCTGGCCGGCGTGGAGGACATCGTGCCGGATGGCAGCGTCAAGCTCGGCTTTCGCGCGCATTATCCGCAGCTTGAAACCAAGATCACCATCCGCGGCGCCGATATGGCGGATGTGGGCCGCAAGCTCGCGCCCGTGCAGGCCGAAGTGCGCAAGCGGCTCGGCAATTTCATCCTGGGCGAGGACGATCAGACGCTGGAAGGCGTCGTGCTGGCCGAACTGATCGGCCAGAAGGCCACGCTGACCCTGGTGGAAACCTTCACCGGCGGGCAGATGGCAGCCCGGTTTTCGCCACTGCCCGGCGCCGAGCACGTGTTTCGCCGCGCCGTTGTCGCGCGCGATCGCCATCAGCTGTTCGAGGCCATCGGCCTCACGCATGTCAATGCGGCCGACGACCTGACGCAGGAGAGCGTCGAGCAGGCCGCTATCGCCGCCCGTCACCAATCCGGCGCCACCCATGCGCTGGCCGTGCTGATCGACCTCGACGATGGCGCCGACCGGATCGATTTCGGCGGCACCATCTGGATCGGCATCGCCACCGAGAGCGAGGTGACGTTCCGCCGCTCCCGCATCCTAGGCGGGCGTGAGTGGGTGCGGCTGGGTGCGGTGGAACTGGGGCTGGATTGCCTGCGCCGGTATCTGCAGGGCCTTCCGGTCGTGGAACGTATCGACTTCGAGAAGGTCTGAGGCCGTCGCTCAGGGAGCGCGCCGGCGCGGGGCATGGGCGGATGAGGGTTGTCGCCGCCCCGGACGCTGAACTTCCTACCCGCGAGCGATGGGTAGGAAGTCCAACGTCCTCGTCGGCAGGGCTTCAGGGACGCGGATAGATCGGCTGGGCGACCTTGGAGGCGTCCGGGTAGACCGGCACGAGCTTCTCGCTGCCGTCCGGTTGTTTCTGGATCTGCCCGATCAGATTGCCCATCCCCTCCTGCGCACCGTCGGCGCGCAGCTTGAACGACCCGCCGAGCGTCTTGAGTTCCCCGGACAGGCTGAACACGGCACGGCGCAGCTCGAGCTGATCGAGGCTGGTGGCGACCGAAAGCGTCTTCTCCAGGATCAGGCCGGTGTCGTAGCCGGAGAGCGCGTTGAAACCAAACTCCATGTGCTCACCGGCGTAGCGCTTTTCCCAGGCTGCCTTGAACTGCGGCAAGGTCATGCCGAAGTTCACCGGGTTTTCGACGACGGATGGCGGGACGTAGGTGAAAACGTTCAGCACGCCGGAACCGCCGACGGATTTATGGACCAGTTCGTTCTCAATCCCAGCATAGATCGTGAATATCATCGGAAACGAGGCGCCCGCATCCTCGACCGCGCGAAGGAACGCGATGTCGGCATTCGGGTAGGCCAGGCTGATGACGGCGTCCGGCTTCTTGGCGGCGATGGTATTGACGATGGTGACATAGTTGGAGGTGTCGGTAGGCACGCCGCTGTCGTAGACGATCTCCATCTTGCCGCCGTCCTTGATCGACGCGCGCACGGTATTGGCCTGGGTGAGCGTAAAGTCATTGGTCGCGTACAGCAACGCCACACGCTTGATGCCGAGCTGCGCGCCGTCCTGGGCCAGGAACCCCGCAAGGGTCGATGCCCACGGGATCGACATCTGCGCCGAGGTCAGAACGATGTAGGGATTGTCGGCCGAGAACAACGCCGCGCCCGTGCCGGTCTGGTTGAACAGCAGCTGCTTGTGCTCGCGCGCGATCGGCACGCCGACCGAGGTCATGACCGATCCCATGTCCGCCACCAGCATATGGACATGGTCTTGCGTGATCAGGCGGTTGTACAGCGTCGCGGCGGTGCCGGTGTTGCTCTGATCGTCGTAGGCGATCAGCTTGACGGGCAGCTTCTTGTCGAACGCCTTGACGTAGACCCCGCCATCGGCGTTGACGATTTCCGCCCAGAGCTGCAGCCCGCGCAATGTGGTGGTGGAAGTGCTGGCGAATGTTCCGCTTGCCGCATAAAGCGTGCCGATCTTGATGGCGTCGGGTGCCTCGGCCGCTGGCGCTTCGGGCGCATTGAGAAAGCCGAGCAGGGTCAGCACCAGGCCGACCCACGTAAAGCGCTTCAAATGTATCTCCTCACCTATCATGACCCGTCGTCGCGACGGGGGCCGCACGCTGCAACACATCAGACACTGGATCAAGCCGCACACCGGATGAAGTCATGGGCGCAGACATAGGATATTCGCAAATAAGCACTTTGCGTTTCCGGCGACGGGCGGCTCGTGGCCGCTATCGAGCGAGCGAGGTCAGAGCAATCGTCCGGTCGCGATCCGCGCGCCTTCCGCCATCGCCGCCATCTTCGCCCAGACCACGTCATCGGCCACCTTGCCCCGCCCGGCGGAGGTATCGAAGCCGCAATCCACACCGGCGATGACGCGGGCAGGGTCCCCGACGGCGCGGGCGACGCGTTCGATGCGTTCCGCAACCACTTCCGGGTGTTCGACAAAGTTGGTGAGCGGGTCGATGACGCCGGCGACGATGATCTGGTCATCGTCCAGTTTCTGCTTTTCCAGCACGTGGTATTCGTGGGCATGGCGGGGGTTAGCGAAGGGCAGCACCAGCCCGCCGACATTCGCCTGCAGCAGCACCGGCAGCACGTCTTCCAGCGGCACATCGCAATCATGCGGGCCTTCGTAGTTGCCCCAGCACACATGCAGCCGCACGCGGTCGCGCGGGATGTTCACCAGCGCCCGGTTGATGGTCCCGACCACGCGTTCCACGAAGGCCAGGAAATCCGACAGCGGGCGGTCCTGGTAGGTCATGTGGCGTTCCATCGCCAGGTCCGGCGCGTCGATCTGCAGCAGGAAGCCGTGGCGCACGATGGTCTCGTATTCCACCCGCAGCGCCTCGCCCAATGCGTCCAGATAGGCCTGCTCGCTGTCGTAGAACGCGTTCAGCATGGCGGCGGCGATAATGCCGGGGGAGGGGGCGGTGAAGAACGGTTCGGCGAAGCCGCCACCATTGGCGTTCAGGGTGGCGCGAAAATCGCTGCACTCGGCCTCGACGAAGGCGCGGTCGAGGTATTTCACCTCGCCGATCGCCTGCGGCACGGTCGCGGTGTTGCTGACCGACACGGTGGAGGCATAGGCGGCGGCCTGCTGGGCGCGGAAGCCGGCGTAGCGGGCGACGTCGGCGAAGATGCGGCGGTTCCAGGCGCCGCCGAAACCGCTCATGCGGTGGCGGACGTACAGGAAGAACGCCTCGCGTTGCTGCTCGCCGTTGTTGCCGATGTCGATGCCGGAGGCGATCTGCTGCGGCACCACCCAGTTCAGCGCCTGCCTGCCGAGCTCGGCCAGCGCGGCTTCGTCGATCTTCTGGCCGGCGGAGCGGTCGGCGTACATCTGCGTCAGCGCCGCCGGCCGCGGCAGGCTGCCGCAATGCGTGGTCAGAATCCGCTCGCGTGAGTTCAGCATGGTGTCCTCCCCAAGATTTCCTTGATGCTTCGGTCTGGCTAGGAAGCTGTCAATGCCGCAGACTATGCGGATCGGAACCAGCCGCCCGGAGAGCCATCGCTATGAGCCGCATCGCCTATGTCAATGGACGCTACCTGCCGCAGCGCGAGGCCTGCGTGAATATCGAGGACCGCGGCTACCAGTTCGCCGATGGCATCTACGAGGTCGTGCAGCTCTATCAGAATCGCTTCATCGACGCGGATCTGCACCTGAATCGGCTGGAACGCAGCCTGCGGGAAATCGAGCTGCCGCTGCCGATGAGCCGGCCGGCGCTGGTGCATGTGCTGCACGAAGTGGCGCGGCGCAACCGGGTCCGCGACGGGATGCTGTACATGCAGGTCACCCGCGGCGTGTCGCGCCGGGATCATCCGTTCCCGACCCGGCCGGTTCCGGTTTCAGTGGTGGTGACGATCCGCCGCGTGGCGCCCTATCCGGTCGACGTCACCAAATGGCAGGCCAGCGCCATCACCCAGCCGGATCTGCGCTGGGCGCGCTGCGACATCAAATCCGTCGGGCTGCTGCCCAACGTGCTGGCGCGCCAGGCCGCGCGCAAGCAGGGCGCCTATGAGGCCATCCTGATCAACGACGCCGGCATGGTGACCGAGGGCGCCGCCACCAGCGTCTGGATCGTCGATGCCGACGGCGTGCTGCGCACGCGCTTCCTAGACCATGCGATCCTGCCCGGCTGCACGCGGGCCGCGTTGGCATCGCTGCTGCGGGAAGCCGGGATCGTCTATTCCGAGACCGCGTTCAGCGTGCAGGAACTGCGCCATGCGCGCGAAGTCTTCCTGACCAGCGCTTCGAGCTTCGTGAAGCCGATCACCCGGATCGACAGCCAGCCGGTAGGCTCGGGGGAAGTCGGGCCGGTGACCCGGCACCTGTTCGACCTGTTCGCACGCCATGTGAAGGGCGATCTGCGCAACGCGGCCTGATCGGTATTCCGGCTCAGGCCGCCTTCGCATCCAGCGCGTAACGGCGGCAATGGTTCAGATAGCCGGCCTCGTGCGCGGCCACGAGCTCGACGACGCTGGTCCACAGCCAGGACGGAGCCTCGAGCGATTTGCTGTGGTTGCGGCCGACCTCGGCCCGCCAGCTCCGCCGCGCCCGCGCGTCCATCTGCCGCGCATGCGCCTTGCCCACGACCGCCGCCAGGAACCTGGCGGCTTTCGTCGCCTCTTCGCGCGTGAGCTGGTCGATCTCCAGCTTGAGGTCCTGTGGCATCAATTCCCGAACCACCACCGGGCGGCGCAGCAGCCGCGCCGCGAGCATGCGTTCGCCGAGATAGGGGGATAATTGCCGTGCCCCCTCCACGACTCGCTCGGCATGGTCGGCCGGCATCACGGCATCGGGCTTGCGCGGCGCGGCGGCTGGCGTGGCCTCCTTGATATCCATCAGGCAAAGCTGCTCGCCGTTCTTGCGGTTCTTGACGCCGAGAAGCACAGCGAAGCGGAGCCGCCCCAGCGAGCTGCATCCCTTCATCCAGTAGGCGGCGTCGTGGACCTTCACCTTGTCGCCGTCCTGGCGGTGCAGCAGCCCGGTCACCAGCGCGCGCGTGCGTTCCTGCCCGAACAGATCCTCGATCTGTTCCCGCTCTTGCGAGGTCAGCGACCAGAAACGCTTGCCGAGCGGAATATTCGGCTTGACGTCCTCGATGCGCTCCCGCGCGAGATGCTTCCATTTGCGGCCGAGCGCCCGGGAAATCACCGCGCGGACGGCTTCCGGCATGGGTTCGTCCACGCCTGGCTCGTCCGTGCCTTCCGCCAGCGCGTTCTGGTAGCCGGCGATCATCTGCTCGACCATGCGCGCCGTGGTCACCCCCGGCAGATCCGAACCCCGCGCCGCGGTGGCCAACGACAGGGCCAGGCGGATCAGATCATGCGCGGGATTGCCGATGACGGTCTGATCGAGGTCGCGGATCTGGATGTCCACCTGGCCTTCGGCATCAGCGAGCGGGCCCAGATTGCCGAGATGGCAATCGCCGCAGATCCATATAGGCGGGCCCTCCGGCAGGTTGTGGTCGGCCGCCTCCAGCCATTCGTAGAATTGCAGCGTGTTGCCGCGCACATAGGCATGCGCGGAGCGCGCCATCTTCAGATTGCGCCGCTCGGCCAGAACGGGCGTCCGCTCTTCAGCGTTTGCCGGGGTAGGGGGTGATCCGGCTTTCATCCATATTCCAAACTGTCATGACAGCATCATAAATAACGTATCGGAGCGGAAAAGCTGTAGCGAAGGCCTATGGCGCCAGCGCGGTGTCGAAGAACCCCTGATATCCGTACAGCCCTACGGCCCCGCCGGTATGAATGAACACCACGGTTTCGTTCTTGCCGAGCTCGCCCTTGCGGATCAGGTCGATCAGCCCGGCCATGCCCTTACCAGAATAGACGGGATCGAGCAGCACGCCTTCCAGGCGGGCCAGCATCGTCACCGCTTCGGCCATGCCGGCAGTCGGGATGCCGTAGCCGTCGCCGACATAGTCGCAATTGGCCTGGACCGCATCGCGGGCGATGCCGCCGCGCACGCCGCAGTACTCGGCGGTGGCTTCCGCCAGCTTGTGCACATTCGCTTCCTGCCGGTCCTTCGGTGCGCGCACGCCGATCCCCAGCACCTGCACGCCGGCATTGACGCCCTCCAGCCCCACCACCAGCCCGGCCTGGGTGCCGGCGCTGCCGGTGGCGTGCACCACGCGGTCGATCTTCAGCCCCATCTCGTCCGCCTGCTGCATCAGCTCCTGCGCGCAGCCGACATAGCCGAGCGCACCGACCCGGTTGGATCCGCCGCCGGGGATCACATAGGGCCTGGCCCCGCCGGCGCGCAGCTTTTCCGCCGTCGCCTCGATCTCCGCCTGCATGTCCGTCCCGCCCGGGCGGTACTCCAGCTTCGCGTCAAACAGCCGGTCCAGCAGCACATTGCCGCTGGCGAGGTAGTCGTGGTCGTTGGTATCGATCCGGTGTTCCAGCAGCGCGGTGCATTTCAGCCCGAACTTAGCCGCCACCGCCGCGGTCTGGCGCACGTGGTTGGACTGCACCGCGCCCTGGGTGACCAGATGGTCCGCGCCCTGCGCCAGCGCCTCGCCCACCAGGAATTCCAGCTTGCGCACCTTGTTGCCGCCGGTCGCCACCACGGTGCAGTCGTCGCGCTTGATCCAGATTTCCGGCCCATCCAGATGGCGCGTCAGGTTCCCGAGCTTTTCCAGCGGGGTGGGAGCGGGGAACAGGCGGACGCGGGGAAAGCGGGCGAGATGCATGAAACGCTCCTGTCGGCACAGTTGGAGCTGTAATGTCCTCCATCTCCCCGTGTCCCACAATTGAATGGGCGTCGCCGTGGGATGACATTCGCGCCGCCGCACCCCAGATAGCCAGCTGTTCAGGGAGATCGAGATGCATATCATTCGCCGCCGAGGCTGGGAGATCCCGGAAAGCCAGGTGACCCCGGAAGCCGCCGTGCTCAACCGCCGCTTCCTGCTCTCGGGGGCCCTGGCGCTGTCGATCGGCGGCATCGCGTTTCCGGCGCGCGCGCAGGCGCCGGCCGCGGAACTGCCAGGGGGCACCGGCCCGCGCAATCCGAAATACGGACCGGGCCGCGAATTGTCCGCGGAGAAGGACGCCACGACCTACAACAACTACTACGAATTCAGCGAAGGCAAGAATTTGTGGCGTGAGGCTCAGGCGCTGAAGACACGGCCCTGGACGGTGAAGATCGAGGGCATGGTCAAGCAGCCGCGCACCATCGATATCGACGATTTGCTCCGGCAGGTCAGCCTGGAGGAACGCATCTACCGCCATCGCTGTGTGGAGCGCTGGGCGATGACGGTGCCCTGGACCGGCTTTCCGGTCAGCCAGTTGCTGAAGCTCGCCGAACCGCTGGGCTCGGCGAAGTACCTGGTGTTCACCACGGTGCAGGACACCAAGGCGATGCCGGGGCTGCGCGCTTCCTGGTATCCGTGGCCCTATGTGGAGGGCATCACGATCGCGGAAGCGGCGAACGCCATGGCCTTCCTGTCCACCGGCCTGTTCGGCAAGCCGCTGCCGCCGCAGAACGGCGCGCCATTGCGCCTGACGCTGCCCTGGAAATACGGCTTCAAGTCGGTGAAGGCGATCGTCAGCATCAATTTCACCGACAAGCGGCCGCAAACCTTCTGGGAGGAAATCCTGCCCGAGGAATATGGCTTCTGGGCCAACATCAACCCGGCGGTGCCGCATCGGCGCTGGAGCCAGGCGGAAGAAACTTTACTCGGGTCTGGCAAAACAGTGCCCACCCAGATTTATAATGGCTATGGTCCTTTCGTGGCCAGTCTCTACGATGACCTGAAGACCGAGAAGCTGTTCATGTGATGGGGTCGAATTGATCCTGCGACGAGTCCTTATCGTGCTGAGCGCCGCCTTGCTCGTGGTTGCCTTCGCGCTGGCGACCGCGGGGCGGCCGGATGCCAGCCTTGGGGAAATGCTCAGCCGCATCAGCCTCACCTTGCCGACCACGATGCGCAGCTTCGTGTCCACCTGGATCGCGGACCGGGTTCTGCTGCCGCTGTTCATCCGGCCGGCCTGGCTGTTGCCGCTTTGCTTCGCCCTGGTATGCGGCGGCTGGGCGTTGAGCCTGCCGGATGGAGACCGGCCGATAGGGCGGTCGCGCCTGCGTTAGAGCAATATCGCTTGAGGTTGACTTAACCGAGCGATAAAATTGCTCGCCAAAACAAAAGCTTAGAGCATGATCGCCGCGTCTATCAGTGGCGATCATGCTCTAAGACCGCAGGCTGCTTCATCGATTATTCCACCGGGGATTATTCCACCGGGCGGGAAGCCATGCCGTTGCCGGCGCGCACAATGTGGCCGCGCCAGACCACATGATCGCCGGCGAAGCTGGCCACGATCTCGACGATGGACAGCACGTCGCGCAGCGGCAGCAGCCAGCCCGGCGTCGGCACCGGCTGGCGGGAAAGCCTTTTGCGCAGGATCTGTTCGATCCCGACCGCTGCGATGTCGCGCGTGGCCCAGGCGGTGGCCAGCAACGCCATGCTCCAGGGGGCTCCCCGGCTCAGCATCACGCCGAGCAGGGCCCAGAAGATCGGGTACTGGACCATCGATGTGGCGTAGGCGAGGGGGGCCAGCGCCCGGATCGTGCGCGCCCAACGGATTTCGTGCTGCCACACGGCGGCCGGGGAGTTTTCGGGAACCGTCGCCGCGGTGACGATGTCGGCCAGCCCTACGCGCAGGCCGAGGCCGCGGACCCGCTGCCCCAGCACGTTGTCGTCGGCGAGCTCATAGGCCAGCGCCGGCAGACCGCCGACCTTTTCGAGCGTGCCGCGGCACAGCATCATCGTGTTGCCGAGGCAGTCCTGCCGGCCGAACAGGCGTGCCAGCAAGGCGCCGGGCAGGAAGATGTGGCTGATCTGCGTCGCCCCGAGCCGTTCCAGCCAGCCAGACCCGCCTGGCAGGCCGATATAGAGCGTGGATACCAGGCCGACGCCGGGCAGGTTCAGCGCCGCGACCAGGCGCTCCAGGTAGTTGGGGGCGACATGCAGGTCGCTGTCGGAAAACACCAGGATGTCGTGCCGGGCGGAAGGCAACATGTTGATCAGGTTGGACACCTTGCGGTTGGTTCCGTGCAGCGCCGGATTCAACACCACCGAGATGTCGCAGGCCGGAAATCTTGCCTGCACGCGCGCAACGACGGCCAGGACCGGATCTGCCGGATCCTGCACGCCGAAGACGATCTGAAACGCCGGGTAGTCCTGCTGGCAGCAGGAGGCGAGCGCCTCCTCCAGCAGCGGTTCGTCACCGCAGAGCGGCTTGAGGATGGTGACCGGCGGCAGAATGGCGGGCGAGGGCACCCGCTGGGCGGCGAAGCGCAGCGCCGCGAGCAGGCCTGCCAGGCATTGCAGGATGCCGAGTACCGCTATCGCCGCCACACCCCATGGCAGGACGGACACCAGGACGGTCATGCCCCTATATCCGCGCGACCGCGCCGACAGGGCATCGCGCCGCCCAAGGGTGCGATCTTACCAAGCATGGATAGAAACATAAACCTTTCCCACAATCACGGCGAGTGCTGGCCAGTTTGGGCATTTGTCCACCGCTGGGCACGCCCGCTTGCGGAGCGGTTGGAGCGAACCGCGTCCTGGGATAAGCAAGTCCGGCAATGTGCGCAGTCATCGCGCCTTGCGTCTGATGAACTAGCATTCAGAAAGATCACATAAACTTGAGCGGCCTGCGAACACTATCGGTCCTGCTGGCCTTTGTCGGCCTGTTTCTCGCCACGCTGCTGATCGGCTGGTACGGCTTCGACCGGGTGTTGTCAGCCATGCTGTCGGTCAGCGGAAGCGGGTTCGCCCTGCTCTGCGTCTGGCAGATGGTTCTGTTCCTGATCAACGGATCGGCGTGGGACGTCACCATGCGGGCCTTTGGCTGGCGCCGGCTCGGAGTGATCATATGGGGCCGGATGGTCCGCGAATCGGCCTCGAACTGCCTGCCGTTCTCCCAACTCGGCGGCTTCATCGCCGGCATACGCGCCGTCACCGGCCATGGCATCACGCTGCGCCAGGCCACCGCATCCACCGTGGTGGACGTGACCGCGGAGTTCCTGGCCCAGATCGCCTTCGCAGCGGTCGCCATGCTGATCCTGCTGGCGCATGGGCGTGACATCGCCCTGGCGGTGCCGATGATCATCGGTCTGGCGCTGGCCTTCGGCGTCTGCCTGCTGTTCATGTGGCTGCAGCGGCGCGGCATATCGCCGCTGACCCGGCTGAGCCAGCGCATCGCCGGGGGCTGGTTCAGCGGCACGCAGGAGCGCATTAGCGCGCTGCAGGCGGAACTGACCGCCATGTACAAATACCCCACCGGGGTCGCCCTCAGCTTCATCGTGCATATCCTGGGCTGGATCGGCACCGGCGTGGGTGGTTGGATCGCGTTCCGGCTGCTCGGCGTGCACATCTCCCTGATCGATGCGCTGGCGATCGAGGGCCTGCTGCACGCCGTGCTGGCCACCGCCTTCCTGGTGCCCGGTTATGCCGGCGTGCAGGAAGCGGCCTATGCAGGCATCGGCGCCCTGTTCGGCATACCCGCGGAATTCGCCCTCGCGGTATCGCTGCTACGCCGGTCGCGCGACATCGCGGTGGGGATCCCGATCCTGGTAATCTGGCAGGTGATCGAGGTCCGCCGGCTGCGGCTCGCGGCGCAGCCGTAATCCCCCTGTCCTGCAGGGCCGCCTGGGAGGGCCGCGCAGAGGGGCCGATCAGGGGGCCGATCAGGCCGTGTGCACCTGCAGCGATGCGGGGACGGTCGGCAGCGTCAGGCGGAACACCGTGCCGCCGGGTCCGGTGGATACCAGCGCCATGTCGCCGTTATTGGCGCGGATCAGGTCATAGGCGATGGCCAGGCCGAGCCCGGAGCCGCCCGGCTTGGAACTGCGGGTGAACGGGCGGAACAACGTCTCGCGTACGGCCTCCGGCAATCCGTGGCCGTCATCGACGATATCGATCGCGATGCAGCCCTGCGCCGGGTCCGGCGATTGCCCGTCCACAGGCGCCGACCCCGCCAGATCGACGGACCGCACGACCAGGCTGCGGGCCCCGGCCTCCACCGCATTGCGCATCAGGTTCAGCAGCACGCGCAGGATCTGGTCCGGGTCGGCGTTCACCGTCAGCCCGGGCCGGATCGCCTGGCGTATCTGGCAATTCGGGGTCCCGCCCACGGACTCGATCGCTTCCGCGACCAGCGGCGCGAGCGGAAATTTCACCGAGGCCAGCGGAGCCGGGCTGTCACGGACGAATTTCAGCGTCTGGCCGATCAGTTCGTTGGCCCGGTCGACGGCGTTCATGATCACCTCGCCGGACCGGCGGATCGCCGGGTCGGCGTGCATTTCCAGCCGTTCGGACGACAAAAGCGCCGGCGCCAGGACATTGCGCAGATCATGGCCGATCTTCGCCACCGAGGTGCCGACAGCGACCAGCCGGGCATTGCGCCCGAGCACTGTGCTGAGTGCGCTCTGCATGGCCGCGATCTCCCGGCTGGCCACGGCCATTTCGTCGTCGGGCAGCATCGTCACGCCGCTCGGGTCGAGCGGCGACACGCGTTCGGGGTCAGCGCGGAAATCCGCGATGCTGCGGGTGATCCGGCGCATCGGCTCGACCAGGAACAGCACCAGGGCGAAATAAACCATGGCGCCGTTGATGCCGGCGATCAGCAAGGAGAGCATCGCATAGGTGGCGGCAAAGCGCCACAGCGCCTCTTTCAGGCCGCGTTCGGGAAGCGCCAGTTCGAGTTCGGTTCCCACCGTGAACGGGCTCTGGTCCGCTACCAGGAAAACACCGCCGCCACCTGCCAGCAGCGCGATCATCGACCTCCATGCTTCGTGGAGCCAGTTTTCCTGGCGCAAATCCAGCCGCGGCGGCAGGCCGGCGCGTTCGGCGGAGCCGATTCCGACCAATTGCCTGCCGTTGTCGAACAGCCGGATCTCGAGCGCCCCCGCCCGGCGGAGTATCGCGTCACGCGTCTCCGCGTCGGGCTCTCCGCCCGGAACGGCCGAGGCCACAAGGATCGCCATGTCGGCCTGGGCGAACCGCTCTGACAGCCAGCGCTGGCGCTCGCGCGTCAGACCGGGGGCGAACGCCAGCGCCTCCGTGGTCAGCACGATGCCGATGGTCAGCCAGAGCATCCTGGCGGACAGGCTATGTCTTGCAGTCGACGTGGCCATCCAATCCTTCACTCCCGCCGGCAAAGGCCTTTCATATACCACGCGCCGACGTCGGCCATAAAACGGAATGGCGAACGAAATCCGACATATGGGAAACGCGCCGGAGCGGCAAGACCGCTCGCAGGAACCCCGGATCAGTCGCCGGCGACGCCAGACGCCTGGGCACCCATCGCGACAATATCCAGTAGTGGGGTCGGTACTGGGGCCGGCGTCAGAACGGGTTGTCCGGCCGGCTTATCGGCCCATTGCCGGATGATCGTCATCAGCGCCGCCATCCTGAAAGGCTTGGCGAGAAAGCGCTCGCGAGCTTCTGGTCGGGGCGGGGTAGCGGTGTTATCGCGCGCGGCGGAGAGGTCGCCGCTTATGTAGATCAGGCCGCATTCGGGCTGCTGGCGCCGCACCATAGCGCCGAGCCCATAGCCGTTGACGCCGCCGCCGAGATCGATGTCTGTGATCAGGATGTCCGGGTATCCGCCAAGCGCGAACTGTGACAGCGCCGCCTCTGCCGAGCCGTATTCCGCCACCTCGAAGCCCTTCGCGTGGATGGCCTGCACGAGGCATTCCCGCAAGAATACGTCGTCCTCTACGATGACGATCCGCAACGAGGGCTCTGCCTATGCCGAACGACGACGCGATGACTTCCGGCGCAGCAGCGCCAGAACGGGGATCAATCCCGCAAACAGCAGGCCTGTCGGCGGCTCGGGCGTCGCGACCATCAGCTCGCGCGGGAATTGCTCGAAAGACGGGCCGGTCAGGGTTAGGCTCGGCGGCGCCAGGATCGGCATGGGTGCCGGCGACGGCGCTGCGACCGGCTCCGGCGGAATCGCGTCGAGCTGCGCGATACTCGCGGGAGGCTCGCCAGGCGGGGTTGCGGGAGAGGGAAACAGCGCATCAGGCCGCAGCGCCAAGGGACCGGCGGCATTTATGAACGGCACGGACAACGGCGTAGCCGGCGTCGCCAGCGTCCAATCCAGACTGCCATCGGTCGGGTCCGCGTTGATGGGCGGCGTATCCAGCGCAGTGGGCTTACCCGCGGCGACTTCCTCGGGCCTGAAGTTGCTCGCATTGCCCAGCCTGACCAGGGACGGCTCGCGCCAGGTCGGCAACGGCTCATGCACCGGCGGCGTCACCTGGGCGGCATGTTCGACATGTTCCGACCCGAAGCCCGGCGAGCCCGGCGGCAATTGCATCAGCGACTGGATGAGGTGTCGGGCGCTTTCGATTCCGGGAACCTCGGACGTCATCTGATTCGGCGGATTGTCGGAAAGATACGGCTTCACGCGTAACGGAATCAGCTGCTTCAGGGAAGAAGACACGGTATCGCTATGGTTGACGCCGATGGCGGCAACGCCGGAAAAGCCCACGGCCATGGCGACGGTAAAATAAGGATTTACCTTCAGGAAGGCCGAAAGTAAGCGCATTCCCCGCATCAAGAGTCCCTAAAGTGCGGCACGTGCCCATCCAACCCGGAGCATGAACACATTACCAAGCAACGTTCTTCATAGCGTTTTGAAAGATTTAACACAACGGCGTTATGATTTAAGTGAATACGCAATCAGAAGGCGAGACCATTTCGCGCATCGGCTGAGTTGCCAGACCGCATATTCGCAACCGGGATCAGCAGTCGCGGGCCGATGTACGAGACCGATGTTTCGAGCCCGCGGGAACAGATTAGGCGTTGATTTCATTGAAAGAATATAAAACTCCTAGTCTCCGGCGGAAACCGGCCCGCGGGACGACGGTCATGCTGGCTCGTTGCCAGCGAGCACGCTCATAAAATCGTTGCTTCGACAACACCGAGCCTCACAGCAACTCTGGTGGCGGAAGGGGTGGGATTCGAACCCACGGTACGCTTTCACGCACGGCGGTTTTCAAGACCGCTGCCTTAAACCGCTCGGCCACCCTTCCATCCTGCCCCGCCTGTTATCCCGAGCGGGCCGGCCGGGCAAGGACGAGTCCCGGGTTCAGGCGTTCCGGCCGGCCACCGCGTCGAATTCGCTGTCGCTGATCCCCACCTTGGCCGCGGCGGCACGGATGTCGCGCCAGGTGGTCTCGTCCACCGGGATGCCTTTCACCTTCCGCTCCGCGGCATAGCGCCGCTCGGGGTCGCCCGGCAGCAGGATCTCGTCGAAGCCCGGGGCGCGGCGCGCGCTGGTGATGTGGGTGCGGGTGGCCGCCACCTGGTCGGCCACGCGCTGCACGCCGCCAAGGCGCGACACATCGATGATCGTCGCCAGCATGGAGTTCATCGTGCCGCCCTTCGCCGGTTCATCGGCGCGCTGCCCACCGGCGATCGCGGTGGTCATGATCTCAGCCATGATCGCCAGGCCGGAGCCCTTGTGCTTGCCGAAGGACACGAGCGCGCCGGTACGGTCGCGGATATAGCCCGTGGGGTCATTGGTCGGGTTGCCGTCGGCGTCGATCAGCGATCCCTCCGCCACCTCGATACCCTTGTTATAGGCCACCCGCACCTTGCCGCCGGCGATGGGCGTGGTCGCCATGTCCAGCATCGCCGCCGGTGTGCCGTCCGCGCCCGGCACGGCAGCGGTGAACGGGTTGGTGCCGAGCAACGCTTCGGCCGTGGCATAGGGCGCCTGGGCGTAGTGATGGTCGGCGACGTTGACGAAGGAAATGAACGCCATGCCTGCCGCGGCGCATTGTTCGGCATAGGTGCCGATGCGGCCGATATGGGCGCTGTTGCGCAGGCTGAGCACGCAGGCGCCCATCTCGCGCGCCTTGGCGATCCCGCGCCGGATCGCTTCCGCGCCCATGCGCTGGCCGTAGCCGCGCTTGGCGTCCAGCACCAGCAGGGCGCCTTCGTCCAGCACCGTCTCCAGCGTCTGGTTCGGCACCAGCAAGCCATCGCCGAGCAGGCGGACATAGGTCGGCAGCATGCCGACGCCATGGCTGTCATGGCCGGCCAGATTGGCGCGGACCAGGTGATCGGCCACTTCGTCGGCCTCGTCCTTGGCGCTGCCCATGCGGGTGGCGATCAGGTGGGTGACGGCGTACAGCGCGTCGGAACTGAAGGTCAGCATCTTATTCGCCCGCCAGCCGGACGGTTTCGAGCGGCGTGGACAACCGGATCACCGAGGCCACGTCGTTCGCCCGGTCGATCGCCAGGACGGCGTCGGCCAGATGCGAGGCCCGTTCCTCGCCCAGCACGGCGTCCGCCAGGCCGGAGAACTTGGCGCGCAATTCGCCCTCGGTCAGGAAATTGTCCGGCTCACCCTTGGGGACCACCACCTTCTGCACGAAATCCTGGCCGCGGGCGCGGATGGTGACCTTGCCGGACATGTTGGTGGGATATTCCGCCTCGATCTCCGGGTCGAACGCGCTGCGGATCTTCGGCAGCAGCGCGCGGATTTCCTTGTCCTGCAGCAGCTTGTAGCTGTCCCATCCCATGGCGCCGGTGGTCAGCGCGGAGGCGACCACGAACGGCCCGCTGAACTGCCCGTCCACGACGTTTTCCGGGTTGGACTTCTTCTCGGCCGGCTGGCCGATCAGCAGCATCCCGGCATTGGGCAGGCCGAGCAGCACGCTCTCGATCTCGCTCGGCTTCAGGTCGTTGGCCGCGCGCAGCATCAGCGCGGCATCGACGCTGGCATGGCCGTAGCGGCAGGACGGATAGGGTTTGACCGCCGTGTGCATCAGCTCGAACACGGTTCCGAGATCCTGCACCGCGCGTTCCGGCACCGGGTTCGGCGCATAGGCCTTCAGGAAGCCGTGCGGGCCTTCGAAGGCCTGCGCCGCGCCCTTGAAGCCCTCGCGCACCAGGGTGGCTGCCATCAGGCCGTTGCTGGCGGCCCAGCCGACCTGGAATCTCTTGGTCCAGGCGCCGTTGACGAGAAATTCCAGGCTGCCGGCGGTCTGGCTCAGCACCGTGCCGAGTGCGCCGGCGATCTGGTCGGCATTGAAGCCGAACACCCGCCCGGCCGCCGCCGCCGCGCCGAAGGCGCCGCAGGTGGCGGTGGGGTGGAAGCCGCGGTTGTAGTGATCCCCGGCGGGCAGCGCGAGGGCGATGCGGCAGGTGATCTCGTACCCGGCGATGATCGCGGCCAGCACATCCGCGCCGGAGGCGCCCACCATCTCGCCGGCGGCGATCGCCGCCGGGATCACCGGCGCGCCGGGATGCAGGGAGCCGGCGGCATGGGTGTCGTCGAAATCCAGCGAATGGGCCAGCGCGCCGTTCAGGAACGCCGCGCCGAGCGGGGTGTAGCGGGCGCTGTCGCCGAACACGCCGAAATTGCCGCCGGTCATGCCCATCGCCCGTGCGGCGCCCAGGAACGACGCGGTGCTCTCCGCGTCGTGGCGGGCGCGGACGATGTTGCCGACGAGGTCGAGCACCAGGAAGCGTGCCCGGTCCACCACGTCCTTCGGCAATTTGTCGAGCGTGATGTCGGCGCAGAATTGCGCCAGTTCCTGCGTGATACCCATCTGACCGTCTCCTACTGAGCCCTACTTAGCACGCGACTTTGGCGCAAACAGCGGCGCGGGCCAAGATGAGAGCTGCCATGCCGCTTCCGCCGCAACGGTTCCGATTGCCGGAGACTCCGGCTTCGTGGCAAGAACCGCCAAATGCAAAACAGACGTACCCTCCTTGCCGCGACGATCGCCGCGGGCGCGCTGGTGCCGCTTCGCGGCGTCTGGGCTGCCGACAGCTTTCAGGGCTTCCTGAACGGCGTGCGCGCGGAGGCGCGTAAGCAAGGCGTCTCCACGTCGACGCTCGACGCCGCCTTCCGTGGCATATCGGTGAACGAGAAGGTGCTGGAACGCGACCGCCGCCAGCCTGAGTTCACCATGACCTGGGACCGCTACCGCGCGCTGGTGATCAATGACCAGCGCGTGGTGAACGGGCGGGAGGCCTGGAAGCAGAACCGCGCTTTGCTGGGCCGGGTCCAGGACCGCTACGGCGTCGATCCCCGGGTCATCCTCGGGATCTGGGGGCTCGAATCCAGCTTCGGCACGACGACCGGCAGCTTCAACGTAATCGAGGCGCTGGCCACACTGGCCTGGGAAGGCCGGCGGGCCAGCTTCTTCCGCGGCGAGTTGCTGGCGGCGCTGAAGATCCTCGAAGCCGGCGATGTCAGCGCCGGGCGCATGACCGGCAGCTATGCCGGCGCGATGGGCCAACCGCAGTTCATGCCCACGTCCTATATGCGCTACGCGGTGGATTTCGACGGCGACGGCAAGCGCGACATCTGGAACAACCGCGCCGACGTGTTCGGCTCCATCGCCAACTACCTGGCGAAATCCGGCTGGAAGGCCGGGGAAGCCTGGGGCGTGCGCGCGATCGTCTCGCAGGATTTCGACAGCAGCCTGGCCGGGCGCCAGTTCCGCCGCACGCCGGCCGAATGGAGCCGGCTCGGCGTGCGCGCCGATGCGCGCGGCTGGCCGGGCGAGGATGCTCCGGCCGCCCTGGTGCTGCCCGACAACGTCAATGGCGGGGACACCGGCGATGCATTCCTGGTCGGCGCCAATTTCTTCGCCATCCGCCGCTACAACCCGTCCGATTTCTACGCCCTGGGCGTCGCGCTGCTGGGCGATCTGGTTGCCGCGTGAGGCCGGCACGCAGCGCAGCCTTCGCGACGTGCCTGCTGGCGCTGCTGTTCGCATTGTCCGGCTGCCAGCCGCCCGCGCCCCCGGCCAATCCGCATTACGTGCTCGGCGAGGCATGGCAGGCCGAGGGCGTCTGGCATTACCCCTCCCAGAGCTATGAGCTGAACGAGACCGGGCTGGCCATGGTCTACGGACCGGCCCACCCGCCGCTGACCAGCAATGGAGAGGCGTACGACCCGGGCTTGCTCACCGCCGCCCACCAGACCTTGCAACTGCCGGCCATCATCCGCCTGACCAATCTTGAGACCGGGCTGCAGACGCTGGTGCGGGTCAACGACCGTGGCCCGCCGAGCCCGGCCCGCATGCTGGCGGTTACCCCGCGCGTCGCGGCGCTGCTCGAATTTCCTCCCGACGGCGTGGCGCGCGTGCGGCTGGAAGTGCTGCAGGCCGAGAGCCGGGGGGCGGCCGAGGCGATCCGGGGGGGCAATGCGGCCAAACTGGATGTCGCGACGGCGCCGCGCGCCGAGGTGCGGCAGGAAGCCCTGGCCCCGCCGCCGGGAATCGGGGGCGTGGCGCCGGCGGGGCCGGCCCCGTCGTCGGGCGGGGCGGGCGCCGAAGCGGCGCCGGCCACCGTCACGCTCGCGGTGCAGCGCCTGCCGGAAGTCGTGACCCGTATCGCGCCGGCGCCCGGCCGGCTGCGGCTGCTTCTGGGCAGCTTCAGCCGCGCCGAGTTCGCCCGCATGCAGCTTGCCCGAATCGGCGGGCTGGGCGGGCGGATCGAAACGATCCGCAACGGGCGCAGCACCGATTATCGGGTTACCATAGGCCCGTACAGCCGAGTCTCGGACGCGGATGCCGCATTGGCGCAGGTCATCGCCGCCGGCATAACCGACGGCCGGATCGTGATCGAGTAGGAGTTGACCATTATGCCTGACAGAATCGGGCCACACCGCGTGGGGCCAGATGTTATCGCGAGGAGCCGCGCCGGCATCGGCCGCCGCTTCCTGCTGCTGGCCGGCGGCGCATCGGTCGCCACCGCCGCACAGCAGGCGGCCGCTGCAGACCCGCGCCACCCGGCACCGGCACGCCGCGCGCAGAAGAACACCGACCCCGCGCCCACCGGTTCCCCGGCACAGACCCCGGTCGGCCCGCTGGACCTGGGCGCGCGCTGGGCGGTGGTGATCGACTTCACCACCGGCGCGGTCCTGCTCGACAAGGACGCCGACAAGTCGATCCCGCCGTCCTCGATGACCAAGCTGATGACCGCGTACCTGGTCTATGAGCGGCTGAAGAAGGGGCAGATGAAGCTCACCGACGAGCTTCTGGTCTCCGAACGCGCCTGGCGCATGGGCGGCTCCAAGATGTTCGTGCAGGTCGGCACCTCCGTGCAGGTGGAGGATCTGATCCGCGGCATGATTGTCGATTCCGGCAACGATGCCTGCATCGTGCTGGCGGAAGGGATCGCCGGCTCGGAGGAAGGCTTCGTCGAGCTGATGAACAAGAAGGCCGCCGAGCTCGGCCTGACGGCGTCGAATTTCCGCAACTGCACCGGCTGGCCCGATCCAGACCACCGCATGAGCGTGCACGACATCGCCATCCTGGCGCGGCACATCATCCAGGACTTCCCCGAATACTACCATTACGATTCCGAAAAGACGTTCAAGTACAACGGGATCGAGCAGGAAAACCGCAATCCCGCTGGTGCAGAAGGGCACCGGCGACGGGCTGAAGACCGGGCACACCGAGGATGGCGGCTATGGCCTCGCCGCCAGTTCGCTGCGCGGTGCCAGGCGCGTCATCGTGGTGCTGAACGGCATGTCCTCGATGCGCCAGCGCCGGGAGGAAGGCGAGCGGGTGATGGATTGGGCGTTTCGCGAATTCGAGAACGTGACCCTGTTCTCCGCGAGCGACGTGGTGGAGACGGTCCCGGTCTGGCTCGGCAGCAGCAAGAACGTGCCGCTGGTCGGCGGGCGCGATCTGGTTATGACCATGCCGCGGCAATGGCGGAATACCGCGAAGGTATCGATCCAGTACGATGCGCCGATCCGGGCGCCGATCTCCCGCGGCGACACGCTCGGCAAGCTGATCGTCTCCGGCCAGGGCGTCCCCTCGATGGAGGCGCCGCTGCTGGCGGGTGCCGACGTGCCGAAGCTGAGTCTGCCCGGCCGGGCCATGGCGGTGATCTCGCATTACGTCACGGGCAGTTGAGCTGAAAACGCAAGGCGCAACGCCCGGATGCTTCATCACGCTGGAAGGTGGGGAAGGGGCGGGCAAGTCCACCCAGGCACGGCTTCTGGCCGAGGCGCTGGCGGCGCGCGGCCTGCCGGTGCTGCGCACCCGCGAACCGGGCGGGGCCAAGGGCGCTGAATGGCTGCGCGGCCTGCTGCTGGGCGGCGGCATTGACTGGTCGGCGCCGGCGGAAACCCTGCTGCATTTCGCCGCCCGCGCCGAGCATGTGGAACGCAGCATCCGCCCGGCGCTCGCCGCCGGCATGTGGGTGATCTGCGACCGATTCGCCGATTCGACGATGGCCTATCAGGGCTATGGCCAAGGCGCCGACCACGCGATGATCGCCACATTAACCCGCCTGCTCGGGATTGCGCCGGACCTGACCCTGATGCTGGACGTCAGCGACACCATCGCCGCCGGACGCCTGCAGCGCCGCGCGATCCAGCCGGACCGCTATGAGCGGCTGGATTGCGGGTTCCACCGCCGGGTGAATGACGGGTTTCGCGCCATCGCCGCGGCCGAGCCCGAGCGCTGCGTGACCATCGCCGCCGACGGCAGCATGGACCAGGTGCACGCCGCCATCCTTGCCGCGGTCGAGGCGCGTCTGGCCGCACGACAGGCCGGGGCCGCATGAGCGCCCCGGAACCGCGCGCCAATCCTCTGCTGCTCGGCCAGGAGCCGGCCGAGGCGTTGCTGCTGGAGGCGCTGCGCTCCGGGCGCATGCACCATGCCTGGCTGATCACCGGGCCGGAGGGCGTGGGCAAGGCCACGCTCGCCTTCCGCTTCGCGCGCCGGCTGCTGGCGGGTCTGCCCGCCAATGGCGAGGACAGCCTGGCAGTGCCCCCCGAAAATCCGGTTTTCCGCCGCGTCGCCGCCGGGTCGCATGCCGATCTGCTGACGGTCGAACTGATGTACGACACCAAGCGCAAGCGGATGAAAACCCAGATCGCGGTGGAGGATGTCCGCGGCATCACCAATTTCATGTCCTTGACGCCGGCCGAGGGCGGTTGGCGGGTGGCGATCGTGGACGGCGCGGAGGAGCTGAATGCCAGCTCCGCCAATGCCTTGCTGAAGGTTCTGGAAGAGCCGCCGCCGCGCGCGATCCTGCTGCTGGTCTGCGGTGCGCCTGGCCGGCTGCTGCCGACCATCCGCAGCCGCTGCCGCCGGCTGCAACTCCGCCCGCTGGACGATGCGGCGATGGGCCGGCTGCTGGGCATCTACCTGCCCGAGATGGAAGCGGACGAACGCGGTCGGCTGGTCACGCTGGCGGAGGGCTCGCCCGGCCGCGCGCTGCTCCTTGCCGAGGAACAGGGCCTGGCGCTGGCCAGTTTGGTGGACGAGGTGCTGTCCGCGGTGCCGAACCTGAAGACCAGCCGCGCCTATGAGCTGGCCGACGTGATCACGCGCGGGGAGGGGGCATTCTCCACGTTCATGGACTTGCTGCGCGCTGCGATTACATCTGCGGTGCGCGACACCGTGCGTGGCCATGCCGATCCCGACCAGAACCGGCTTGTCGCGACGCGTCCCCTTGATGCCTGGGGCGAAGTGTGGGACGCGCTGACGCGGCTGCAGGACGAGACGGAGCGGTTCAACCTGGACAAGCGCCAGGCAATCGTCGCCGGATTGGGAATGCTCGCCCAGCCGGGCACCCAAGCAAGGAAATAGAGTGATTCGATCATGACCAAGCGCTACTACATCACCACCCCGATCTATTACGTGAACGGCGCGCCGCATATCGGCCACGCCTACACCTCGGTCGCGGCGGACGTGATGGCCCGGTTCAAACGGCTGGACGGCTATGACGTGTTCTTCCTGACCGGCACCGACGAGCACGGCCAGAAGGTCGAGAAGGCCGCCAGCGACGCGGGCCTCGACCCACAAAGCTTTACGGACAAGGTGTCGGCGGATTTTCGCGACATGACCGTGAAGATGGGCATTTCCAACGACGACTTCATCCGCACCACGGAGGAACGCCACAAACGGTCCTGCACCGCGCTGTGGCGCCGGCTGGAGGCCAGCGGCGACATCTATCTCGGGCATTACGAGGGTTGGTACGCGGTGCGCGACGAGGCCTTCTACGACGAAGGCGAACTGGTCGAGAAAAACGGGGTCAAGCTGGCGCCGACCGGCGCGCCGGTGGAGTGGGTGCGCGAGCCGTCGTATTTCTTCCGCCTGTCAGCCTGGCAGGACAGGCTGCTGGAATTCTACGAAAAACATCCGGATTTCATCGCCCCGAACTCGCGCCGCAACGAGGTGCTGAGCTTCGTTCGCGGCGGCCTGAACGATCTCTCGATCAGCCGCACCACGTTCAACTGGGGCATCCCGGTGCCGGACGCGCCCGGCCACGTGATGTATGTCTGGCTGGACGCGCTGACCAACTACCTCACCGGCGCCGGCTTTCCCGACGAGAGCGCGCCGCGCTGGCCGTTCTGGCCGGCCGATGTGCATGTCGTCGGCAAGGACATCATTCGTTTCCATGCAGTCTATTGGCCGGCCTTCCTGATGTCGGCCGGCATCGCGCCGCCGCGCCGCGTCACCTCGAACGGCTGGTGGGTGGTCGAGGGCGAGAAGATGAGCAAGTCGCTCGGCAACGTCATCGAGGCACGCCAGTTGGTCGCCACCTACGGGCTCGACCAGGTCCGGTTCTTCCTGATGCGGGAGAAGCCGTTCGGCGCCGATGGCAGCATGAGCCACGCGGCCATCGTCTCGCGAATCAACGTGGAACTGGCCAACGACCTCGGCAACCTGGCGCAGCGCTCGCTGTCGCTGATCGCCAAGAACTGCGACGGCAAGCTGCCGGGCAGGGGAGCGGTCACCGAGGCGGACGCCGCGATCCTCGCCGCCGCCGAGGCGCTGCCGGAGGCGCTGCGGGGGCTGCTGGACCGGCAGACGTTCCATGAGGCGCTGGAGGAAGTGTGGAAGGTCGTGCGCGGCGCCAACGCCTATATCGACCATCAGGCCCCCTGGGCGCTGCGCCGAACCGATCCTGCGCGGATGGCCGACGTGCTGCGCGTGCTGGCGGACGTTCAGCGGATCATCGCCACCGTGCTGCAGCCTTTCATGCCAGGCTCGATGGCGCGGATGCTCGATCAGCTCGGCGTGCCCGAGGATGCCAGGACGCTGGCGGCGCTGGCCGACCCGCTGCCTGGCGCGACCGCTCTGCCGACGCCGCAGGGCGTCTTCCCGCGCTTTGTCGAAGAAGCGGTGTAAGCACCGAATGTTGATCGATTCGCACTGCCATCTGGACTATTACACCCCCGCCGAACTGCCGGACGTGCTGGCTCGCGCGGCAGCGGCCGGGGTGGGTGAGATGGTCACCATCGGCACCCGCCTGCAGCAATCCGTCGAGGTCCGGGCCCTGGCGGAGGCGCACGCGAACCTGTGGTCCACGGTCGGCATACACCCGCATAGCGCCGCCGAGTTCCCGGTTCCCCGGCCGGAGGAGATCGCCGAGCTCGCCGCGCATCCGAAAGTCATCGGCATCGGCGAGTCCGGGCTCGATTACTTCTATGACAAGGCGCCCCGCGACATCCAGCAGGACAGCTTCCGCGCCCATATCCGCGCCGCGGCACTGGCCAGCGTGCCGCTGGCGATCCATGCCCGGGACGCGGACGCAGACATCGCCAGAATCCTGCGGGAAGAACGCGATGGCGGCCAGGACTTCCAGTTCCTGCTGCACTGCTTCAGCTCCAGCCGCGCGCTGGCCGAGGCGGCCATGGCGATGGACGGGTATTTCAGCTTCTCGGGCATCCTGACCTTCCCGAAATCCACCGAACTCCGGGAGATAGCCCGCGACATTCCACTCGATCGTCTGCTGGTGGAGACCGACGCGCCCTATCTTGCCCCCGTCCCGTTTCGCGGCAAGCGCAACGAACCCGCCTGGGTCGCGCACACCGCCAAGGTGCTGGCGGAACTGCGCGGGCTGACGCCGGAGGCGTTGGCGGAGCTGACGACGCGGAATTTCCGCCGGCTGTTCCGCAAGGCAGCGCCTTCCGCCGCCGGCGCGGCCTGATCTGTCATGCGGGTCGTCATCCTCGGCACCGGCGGCTCGGCTGGCGTTCCGCTGATCGGCGGTCCGGACGGCCGCGGCGATTGGGGTCTCTGCGATCCCACGGAGCCGCGTAACCGGCGTACGCGCGCCAGCATCGTGGTGGAGAGCGAGGCGGGCAGGCGGCTGCTGGTCGACACCTCGCCGGACATGCGCACCCAGTTGCTCGCCTGCGCGATCCCGTCGGCCGACGCCATTCTGTTCACCCACGCCCATGCCGACCACATCACCGGCCTCGACGATGTGCGCATCCTGAACCGCATCGTTGACCGGCCGCTGGAAGCCTTTGGGATGCCGAGAACATTGGAGGAACTCAAGCACCGCTTCGGCTATGCGTTCCAGCCCTGGCAAGGTCCGGGATTTTTCCGCCCGGCGCTGGTCGAACGTCCGGTCGAGCCCGGCGAGACCGTCGAGATCGCGGATTTCAAGGTCGGGCTGTTCGACCAGGATCACGGCTTTACGCGCTCGCTCGGGCTGCGCATCGGCGGCTTCGGCTATTCGACCGATGTGGTCGGCCTGGACGACGCCGCATTCGCGATGCTGGCCGGTGTCGATACCTGGGTTGTCGATTGCTTCCAGCGCCTTGGCCCGCACAACACGCACGCGCATCTGGAACTCGTGCTGCTCTGGGCGCAGCGGGTTGGCGCGCGGCGGACCTTGCTGACGCATATGGGCCCGGAGATGGATTGGGCCTGGCTGTGCGCCAATCTGCCAGCCGGCATCGAGCCGGCCTATGACGGCCAGTCGCTGGACATCCCATGATAACGAATTTCCATAATATTTCTTCTGCGGCATTTGGATGCGCGAAATCCCGCGCCAGGAACACGCCATGACCGCTTCCGCCGAGGCCGAACTGCGCCGCCTGCTCTCCGTCATGGAGCGGCTGCGCGATCCCGAAACCGGCTGCCCCTGGGACAAGGTGCAGGACTTCGCCAGCATCGCGCCGTACACGATCGAGGAAGCCTACGAGGTCGCGGATGCGATCGCGCGGCGCGATTTCGCACATCTGCCGGATGAGCTTGGCGATCTGCTGTTCCAGGTCGTCTATCACGCCCGCATGGCCGAGGAAGAAAACCGCTTCGGCTTCGCCGAGGTGGCGCGAACCATCGCCGACAAGATGATCCGCCGCCATCCGCATGTGTTCGGTGATGCGGCCATGCGCGACGCCGCGGCGCAGACCGGTGCCTGGGAAGCGCAGAAGCGCGGTGAGCGCTCCGCCCGGGCCGAAACCGGCACTCTGGCGGGAATTCCGGCCGCCCTGCCCGCCCTGACCCGTGCCGCCAAGCTCACCGGCCGGGCCGCGCGTGTCGGCTTCGACTGGCCGGATGCCGCCGGCGTGCTCGACAAGCTGGAGGAAGAGGCCCGGGAGCTGCGCGCCGAGCTGGACGACGCGGATCCGGTGCGGCTGGCCGACGAGGTCGGCGATTTGTTGTTTGTTCTGGCCAACCTGGCGCGCAAACTTCACCTCGATCCCGAGGCCTGCCTGCGACAGGCCAACGACAAGTTTAGCCGCCGCTTCGAAGGTATCGAGCAACGCCTTGCAACCGAAGGAAAATCGCCCGGGGATGCAAACCTGGCGGAGATGGAGGCGCTGTGGAACGCGGTGAAGCAGGCGGAACGCGCGCCCGCCAGTGAGCTCTCGGGCGAGTGAGCTTATAGATCCTGGTTGCTGAAATCCGGCCGCTCGAAGCGGGAGCGGTCGGCGGGCAGCAGACGGACGGTCAGATGGATCGCCTCCTCGCCGTCTTCCCGGCCGATCACTTCGCCATGCGCATAGAGCCAGGCGAGCCGCGCCCCGTCCGTGGTCGGGATGTCGTATTCAGCGGTCTCCATGCCCGCGGCGATGCGCCGGTCGATCGCATCCAGCAGCGCGCGCAGCCCTTCGCCGGTGATGGCGGAGACGGCGACGCTGTTGCCCCTGGCCTCGACCTCCGCGACGCCGCCGAGCAGGTCCGCCTTGTTCAGCACCTCGATGCTGCGCATGGCCCAGCTCTCGTCCAGCGTCCCGTCGCGCACCATGCCGTCCAGCACGGCGATGACGTCGGCCCGCTGGGCGGCGCTGTCGGGATGGGCGGCGTCGCGCACGTGCAGGATCACGTCTGCCTCCGCCACCTCTTCCAGCGTGGCGCGGAAGGCGGCCACCAGCTCGGTCGGCAATTCGCTGATGAAACCTACGGTATCGGACAGGATGGCCCGCCTTCCGGAGGGCAGCCGCAGGCCGCGCATCGTGGGATCGAGGGTGGCGAACAGCTGGTCCTTTGCCGCCACGGTGGCACCGGTCAGCGCGTTGAACAGCGTTGATTTTCCGGCATTGGTGTAGCCGACCAGCGCCACCACCGGAAACGGCACGCGCCGGCGCGCGGAGCGGTGCAGCCCGCGAGTGCGGCGAACCTGCTCCAGTTCCTTCTTCAGCCGCACGATGCGGTCCAGGATCAGCCGCCGGTCGGCCTCGATCTGAGTTTCGCCGGGGCCGCCGAGAAAGCCGAAGCCGCCGCGCTGGCGCTCCAGATGGGTCCAGGACCGCACCAGGCGGGAGCGCTGATACTCCAGATGCGCCAGTTCGACCTGCAACGTGCCTTCCCTCGTGGCGGCACGCTCTCCGAATATGTCCAGGATCAGGCCGGTCCGGTCGATGACCTTGCAACCCCAGGCACGTTCCAGGTTGCGTTGCTGCACCGGCGATAGTGTCGCGTCGACGATGACGACCTCGACCTCGTTGGCCTCCAGCGCCTGATGCAGCGCTTCCAACTGGCCGGCGCCGAGCAATGTGGACGGGCGGCGCACCCGCAGCGGCACGATGGCGGAGTGAACCACCACCAGCCCGATGGAGGAAGCCAGCCCGACAGCCTCTTCCAGCCGTGCTTCCGCCACCCGCGCATGATCACCCGCGTCGTGACGCTCCCACGGCAACACGACGGCGGCACGGGTGGGGCCGGGGGGTGTAGCCCCCTGCCCCTTGCCCGGCGTCCGCCTGGCCGCTGGCCGGATCAGCGCCTCAGCACTGCTCTCCGCACCGCTATCCGTGGGCAGGTCCCCCGGATGGCGGTCATCGTTCGCCCGATGCCGGCTCACGCCGGCAGGGCTTCGCGCTGGCCGGTTCGCGGCCTGGTGAACTCAGCTCTCACCAGTGGCAGTCTCCTTCACGCCAGCCGCCTCGACCTTCGTGGCGTCGAACAGCTGGATCGGCGCACCCGGCATGACCGTGCTGATTGCATGCTTGTAGACGAGCTGGGTATGCCCATCCCGGCGCAACAGAACGGAAAAATTATCAAACCAGGTAATGATGCCCTGCAGTTTAACCCCATTGACCAGGAACACGGTCACGGGGGTCTTGCTCTTGCGCACATGGTTCAGGAACACGTCCTGAACGTTCTGCGACTTCTCGTTGGCCACGGCGATGATCCTTCTTGTTTTCATTGACATAGGAGATGTCACGTTGAGCCGGATTTTGGCTGGAACGGGCGTGGCACGGCCGTTCCCACTTGATCCATGTGACAGGCGGAATGCGACGAAAGCGTCAAGGCACGGCAAAAGGCATAGGCTTTAGGCATACTCACGCAACCGGGCAGCCAGTGCTCCGGCAGTGGGCATATGGATATCGGGGGCCGCGTTGTCGATACCCCCGTCATGAGAGGCATCGCCAACCAGCACCGCTGTCACGCCGGCAGCCCGGGCTGCCTGCATGTCGCTGGCGGTGTCGCCCAGATACCATATGGAGCGGTCCGGTGCACGCCCGAGGCGCGACAGGGCCAGCAGGATGGAGTCCGGCGCCGGCTTGTCGGCCGAGGCGTCGCCGGCGCCGATCACGGTCCGGAAATGCGCATCCCAGCCCAGATGGGCGACCTCGCGGCGCAGGAAGGGGCCGGCCTTGTTGGACACCACGCCCTGCGGCCAGGCGGCGCCGGCGTGCAGCACGTCCAGCACGCCCGGCAACGGGCGCAGATGGTCCAGATGCCCCTCGGTCAGCGTGGCATAGAACAGGTCCCTTGCCCGCTCCCACTCCGCCCCGAACATCGGCGGAAAGCTGTCGCGCAGGCTGGTGCGCACGCGTTGGCGGGTGTCGGTATCGGTCCATCGCGGCATGGCGAACGCGTCGAACACGGCATTCAGCGCGCCGGTGATGGCGGACCAGCCATCTACCAGGGTGTTGTCCCAGTCGTACAGCAGCACGGTGGGGGCCAGTATGGCGGGCGTTGTTTCTGGGGTTCTCTCTGGCGTTCTCTGGGGCATGGGCTCATCCAATATCTCGGCCGCTTCGCCAGGATGTCCTGCGCGCGGTCCGGTGCATTCGTCCTACCCGGGCCGGCTTTCTGCAAGCTCCGGGTCGTCAGCGGTATCCCCATAGCCGCATCGCCGCGCGGATCGAGGACGATTGCAGCAGGGCAGATATTACTTCCCGATTTTCCGGGCGCTTCCACTTGTCGATTTCGGCGCTGGTGAAATGCTCCTGGTCCCCTGGCCGGGCGTTGGAACGCATTTCCGTGATGTCAGACAGGCGCGTGCAGAATGTCGCGAAGCGGCGGATCTCCGCCTCAGCCACGCCGAGCCGGCGGCCGAGATCCGCGAATCCGCTCAACGGATCGGCCAGCAGGTCCTCATAGCGCACCAGCACGGCGCCGCGGCGCGCCCATATGGCGCTGATGGCGAGGTCGCCGAGAAAATGGCTGCGCGCGAATTCCCGCAGCCGGTCCGGATCCTTGGACAGAATCTGCGCCTGCAGCGGCGAATCCGCCCCAAGCCGCGCGACATGGCTGCGCAGCGACAGGAAGACATCGAGAGGATTACGGACCAGCGAGATCGTCTTGATATCGTTGGAACGAAGTGCTTCCGCCAGCGAATTCGTGTGCGGCACATGCGCGTGGAAAACGATCTGCCGGTTGGCCTCGGGCTTTGAGAAATACTCGACAATGTCCTGCTGATGAAAGAATTGCTGGCTGCGCATCGCCAGCACGTTCACCAGGACATATTTGATCCAGAGGTTGCCGGTTTTGGGAGTGGCCAGGATCGCGATCGGCTTCTGGGCAAGGTTTGCAAAAGACATAAGGCGTTGTGGACTCGTGTTCGCGGTTTGGCTGGACGAATGGTTTGGCGGCAGGTCAGGTTCAGAATTCCTGCTTTATCCATGCACTACAGGAAGTCTGTGCAGCCATCCCGCAACGCCAGCGCGTGATTGACCGTGTCTGCCAGCATGTCTTCATCCAGGCCCAACTCATGCGCCCCGTAGGTGATCGCCCAGAGCCGCATACGGCAGACATTGATCGCCCCGTTTTCCAGCACCGACTTCCGCACGTCGTTCCTGGCGCGCAGGATTTCGCTTTCCAGGATCGACAGCCCGTCCGGGTTGCTGTGGCCCTCCGCGCGCAACGCCAGCCAGGCGATCAGGCGATACTTCTCGACAGGAGCCGCCTCCGGCCGATCATGTCTGCGGTTGTATTCGCTTGAAACCTGTCCAAGGAAACCGGTTGGCCGTGACAGCCCGCCCGGAGCCGGCTGCTCCCCGACCTGCATTTGCTGCATTGCGGCCCCGTGTTTCATCCCTGTCTTGCCAATCGCCAAGGTCTAGGGCCGAGACTGCCGTAACCGAACTGCGCGCAACTAACCCTGTCGGCACATTATCAACCGGCTACCCGGAGGTAAGTTAAATCGAAGTCATGCAAATGCCGGGCCTTCACGATCCCTTGATCGCCCGGCGACGGCGCGCAGGCAATCGGAGCGGGTCAGGCGTCCTGGCGCAGCGAGTTCCCACCAGGCGCATGTGCCTGGCGTCAGCGTGACGCTGCCTTCCAGCACCTGAAGCTTGTGCCGTATCCCGGCCGCGCCGGCGGCCAGGCGCATTGCCCGCGCCTCGGCCCGGGGCCCCGCCGGCAGCCAGGTCCGCTCATGGCCCCACAGGCTCGGCCCGGCGGTCAGGCGTTCCGGTGTCCAGTTGGCCGGGTCGATCGCTCGGCCGCCCCAGCCATATTCCACCTGGAACCCTGCCGGCGAGCGCATGTAGAACGAGGTCATCCAGTCATTGGTGTGGCGCCCCAGCGTGGCCGTGATCCTGCCGGGATCGGCATCGGTTCCGTCGCCCTGCGCCAGGTCGTAGCCCTGGCCGACATCGTCGAGCGCGCAGAGCTCCACCATGAAATGATGCATGCCGTTCTGCCCGGTCTCCAGCATCGCGAAGCTGTGCTGGCGCGGATTGACGTGAAAGAATGCGGCCCCGAACGGCCGCTCCATGAAATCGCTCAGCCCGAAGCCGAGCACGTCGCGATAGAACGCGAGCGCCGGCTCCAGCCGCTCGACCGTTATGACCACGTGGCCCATGCCGAGCGGGCCGGTGCGAAACCCGGAAATGTTGCGGCCGGGAACGAACGGCGCGTCGGCCACGGCCGCGCCGTGGAATGCCTCCAGCCGGTTGCCCAGCGGATCGACGAAGGAGATCAGGCCGCTGACAGCCCGCCGGTCCGCCAGGGCGGCAGGCTCCCGGGTCACCGCCACCCCCGCCCGCTCCAGCCGTGCTGCCACCGCGGCCAGCGCCGTGGCATCGGCGACCTGCCAGCCGAAATAATGCTGCCCCTCCGCCAGGTCGCGGTCGATGATCAGGCGCTGGGCCCGGTCGTCCATGCGGAAGGCCCGGGACGTATTGGCCTTCTCCACCCTCTGCATGCCGAGCAGCGAGGTGGCGAAATCCGACCAACCGTCCAAATCCGCCGACCCGAAGCCGAGATAGCCGAGTGCCTGAATTTGCATGAACGGAGCCCCTTCCCACGGAGGAAGTCAGGCTAGCACGTCACTGCCGCGTAACGGCAGTCCCCCGCAACGGTTCGGCACAGGCTTGCGCCATCCCCCCTTTCCTCGTCCTGAAACCTCGCTAACCTGCCTACTAATGATCACCTTCCAGGATGCTTCCGCGACTCTGCCGCCGGGCCGGCGGATCTACGCCGTCGGCGACGTGCATGGCCTCTCCCAGCGCCTGGTCGCGCTGCACGCGGCCATTCGCAGCGACCTGCACCGCCGCCCGGTGGACGAGCCGCTGCTGATCCATCTCGGCGACTACGTCGATCGCGGGCCGGACAGCGCCGGCGTGGTGGCTTTGCTCGCCGCCGGACCGCCGATCGCCGGCGTGCCCACGGTCAATCTGATCGGCAACCACGAGAACACCATGATCGAGGCGGTCGGAGGCGACGCCGCCTCGGCCACCGACTGGATGTTCAACGGCGGCGAGCCGGCGCTGGAGAGCTACGGCATCGCGCCGGGCACGCCGCGCAGCGAATGGGCCGCTGCCATTCCGCGCGAGCACATGGATTTCCTACACGGCCTGAGCGTGAGCCATCGCGACGGCGGCTACATGTTCGTGCATGGCGGCATCCGCCCCGGCGTGCCGCTCGACGAGCAGTTGCGCGACGAGATGATCCGCATGCGCCACCCGTTCCTGAACTCGGAAGCGGACCACGGCGCGGTGATCGTGCACGGCCACACCCCGATCAAGACGCCGGTGATCAAGCCCAACCGCATCGGCATCGACACCGGCGCCATCTTCGGCGGCCCGCTGACCTGCCTGGTGCTGGAAGAGGACCGGATGGGTTTCCTCTACGCCTGAGGCGGATGCGCGACGCCGGCATTGCTGGTAAGGTCCCGCCGACATGCGCAACTATCCATCACCCGGAGCCGCCGTCCGAAGCGCCGCCATACGGTCGAACATGGTGCTGCTGTGGCTGGCGATCGGGTTGGCGTTCCACCTGATCTATTTCGGCTTCCCCCATCCCCTGCGGCTGTTCACCTGGCTGCATGTGCTGTTCTGGCCTGTTTATGTGCTGCTGGGAATGCTGCGCTGGGTCTTCTACCCCTTCGCCATGATCGCGATCGTCTGCTTTGCGGTCATGTTCTTCGTCAACCTCCGCCGCTAGCGGTTTTTCGGACGCTCCATCATGTGCCGTCTCTGTGCCAGCCAGGGTCCCGGCCCCGGCGGTCCGGCAAGCCCGTTTACCCGGCGGGCGTTCTCCGCCGGTGCCGTCGCGGCGATCGCCGCGTTCGCGCGGCCCGCAGCTTCGGCCGATGGTCTGCTGCAGCCGTCCTTGCGCCTGCTCGGCTCCAAACCGGGACAGCGGCGTGTCGCGCTGACCCTGGACGCCTGTCCCGGCGGGTACGACAGCCGCATCGCCACCTTCCTGGCCGAAAACGGCGTGCCTGCGACCATCTTCCTGACCGCCGCCTGGATCCACCGCAACCCGGAAGGGCTGGCGTTCCTGCTGTCCCATCGCGACCTGTTCGCGTTCGAGAACCATGGCGCGCGCCACCTCCCCGCCGTGCTCGGCACCGGCACGATCTATGGCCTGCGCGTGGCCGGCGATCTGGAGACGGTGCGCCGCGAGGTCGAGGACGGCGCCAGCGCGGTCCGGGACGCAACCGGCACCATGCCGCGCTGGTATCGCGACGCCGCCGCGCTCTACAGCCCCGCGGCGATCGGGGCGATCGAGGCGATGGGCTTCGCCATCGCCGGCTATTCGCTGAATTCGGACATGGGCGCCTCCCTGCCCGCAGCCTCGGTGGCTGCCCGCATCGCCGGCGCGCGCGACGGCGAGGTGATCATCGGCCACCTGACCCAGCCGAAACGCCCGAGCGGGCTTGGCATCGTCGCCGGCGTCCGGGAATTGCTGCGCCAGGGCGCCGTCTTCGCGCATCTGGACCCGCCGGCGCCCCAGCCCGTTGCCGCGCCTGCCCCGCCCATCTACAAGCACGAGGGCTGACCCCACCATCGGGCGGACCCGGAGATGGCGATCCCGTTCCTGGCCTGCATGGCCGCCGTCGCATCGTTCTACCACCTGCCGCCTCGGGCGCTGCCGTCGATCCATGCGACCGAGGGCGGCCGGGTCGGCATGGTCAGCCGCAACGCCGATGGTTCGGACGATCTCGGGCTGATGCAGGTGAACACGCGCTGGGTTCAGCCGCTGGCCGCGCGCTCGGGCATGGCGACAGAGGCGGTGCGCGACCGGCTGGTGAACGATGGCTGCTACAACATCGCGGTCGCCGGCCTGATCCTGCGCAGCTGCCTAACGGAGGCGCACGGCAACCTGATGCGCGCCGTCGGATACTACCATTCCCACAACGCGGCGCGCAGCCAGGCCTATCGGGTGCGGATGATCAACTCGGCGCTGGCTCTGTATTTCCCGCAAAAGCCCGACCAGCCGCCAAAACCGGCGCGCTGACCGGCCCGGTCTATTCGGCTGGGTCAATGCGGCCGGGTCAGTTCGGCTTCGCGACGCTGCGGGCCAGCTCGATCTCGTTCAGCTGGATCGGCTCCTTGCGCAGCATGTCGTCGACGAAGGCACGGGCGTTCTGCTGCGCGCGCTGCTGGCGCAGCGCCTGGGCGATGCCGTCCTTGACATCGGCCAGCGGCGCGGTCGCCGCCGCGCGGGTTCCGATCAGCTTGAGGATGTGCCAGCCCTCGGGCGTGCGCACCGGCTCGGTGATGACGTTCTCCTGCAGGCCGACGATGGCGTCCTTCACCGCCGGTACAAGCTGATCCTCCCGCACCCACCCAAGGTCGCCGCCCTTCTCCGCGGAGGCGCGATCGTCGGAGTATTTCCGCGCCAGCTCGGCGAAATCGGCCTTCGGCTTGTTCAGCTGCTGGCGGATATCCAGGATCTTCGCCTTGGCCTCCTCGTCGGCCTTGGGTGGGGAGCCGACCGGCAGGCGCACCGCGATCTGGGAGATGTGGTACTGGCGTGGCACCAGGAAGCGCGCCTTGTTGCCCTCGTACACCGCCGCCACCTCGGCCTGGCTGGGATAGGCGGGGTCGGGTTCGGTCAGGGCCGCGACATAGGCCGACACCACCACCGCGTCACGCGCATCATTGGCACGCTGCACGATCTCTGGCTTCTGGTCGAAGCCGCTCGCCTTCGCCTGTTCCAGCAGGGCCTGGCGCAGCAGCCGGTCGCGCACGAAATCCGACAACACCGCGGGGTTGGCGATCAGCTGCGCGCGTACCGCCGGATCCGCGCGCAGCAAGAGCTCGCGCACGTCCCCGGCGGTCAGCTTCATGTTGCCGCGTTGCGCCACCGGCTCCGCCGCGCTCGCCGGCGCCGGAGCCGCGCCGGGAGTGGCCGATGGCGGGGCGGCCAGCAGCGGCGTTCCCATCGACATCAGGACCGCGAGAGCCAGCAGACGCGAAAGCAGGGTCATCGAACGTATCCACTTTGATTTAGCCAGGAACTTACGGGGATTTAGCCAGGAACTTACGGGGTTTGCACAAGGAACTTAATGCGTGTTGCCGGTCTAGCCGCAATCGGCCGGCTTGTCCCCCGAAATGGTCTGCCTGCCCGCGCCCGGTGTGCCGGCTCGCACGGGTTTGTCACCCGCGCGGACGGGCGGTAACCTGAATTTCAACAAAGAAGCACCAGGGGGTTGAGCCAGGATGAAGACCATTTTCACCGTCGACGACATGACGATCCACCGCATCGTCGAGGACGAAAAGGGCTACACGCCGGTCCTGGAATTCCTGCCCGGCCTGTCCAGGGAAGTGCTGGAGGAGAACCGTTCCTGGATGCAGCAGGCGAAGGCGCTCGATCCCGTGGACGACACGCTGATCCTCTGCTTCCAGTCCTATGTCGTGCGCACGCCGCACCATACCGTGCTGGTCGACAGTTGCATCGGCAATGACAAGACGCGGCCGGCGCGCGCCGCCTGGAACGGCAAGCAGGATGGCAACTACATGCGCGCCTTGGCCGCGGCCGGCGTCGGCGTGGACGACATCGACTACGTCATGTGCACCCATCTGCACGTCGATCACGTCGGCTGGAACACCAAACTGGAAAACGGCCGTTGGGTGCCAACCTTCCCCAAGGCGCGCTATCTGTTCTCCAAGACCGAGTACGACTACTGGGAGGCGGAGAATGCCCGCGCGCCGATCGAGTGCATCGTCGACAGCGTGCTGCCGATCGTCGCCGCGAAGCGCGCCGATCTGGTCACCGCCACCGACGCGCTGAACGACCATATCCGCCTGATGCCCACGCCGGGCCACACCATCGACCATTTCGCCGTCGGGCTCGGCCGCGGGACCGACCGCGCGGTGATCACCGGCGACCTCATCCACTCGCCGCTGCAGGCAAAGTATCCGGAGCTGTCGATGCGCGTGGACTACGACCCGAAGCAGGGCGTGGCGACGCGGCAGGCGTTCCTGGAAAAATACTGCGACACCGATACGCTGTGCTGCACGGCGCATTTCCCCTCCCCTTCGGTCGGCCATATCAAGCGCTGGGGGAACGGGTTCCGCTGCGACATGGTCCAAGCTTAAGGAGAGCCGCATGGCAAGCATCGCCGAGACAAGCGCCGCCTGGTCCGCGGACGAACTCCGCGCCGATACCGGCTGGGTATTTCTGCTCGACGACCGCGCGCGCCGGGACCTGAGCGATGCGGTCCGGCGCGCCCGCGATCCGGACAAGGGGCTGCTCGACTACCGGCGGGAGGATTTCGACCTCGGCAGCGCCGGCCCGGTGATATCGGCGGCCTTTCGGGAAATCCAGGAAGGCCGTGGGATCGCCCTGGTGCGCGGCCTGCCGCGCGCGGACATGGAGGAGGCGGATTTCGAGCTGCTGACCTGGGCGATCGGCCTGCACACCGGCGTCGCGCGGCCGCAGGGCAAGGCGAGCCATTACCTGTCCGCCGTGCGCAATGCCGGCACCAATTACCGCAGCACCACCGGACGGGGCTATTCCTCCAACGCCGAGCTCGATTTCCACACCGACGGCGCCGATATCGTCGCGCTGACCTGCTACAACCAGGGGCTGTCCGGCGGCATGACCATGGTCACCAGCTCGGTCGCCGCATACCACGTCATGCAAAGGGAGCGGCCGGACCTGGCGGAGATCCTCCATCTGCCGTTCCATTTCAGCCGCCAGGCGGAGCAGGCGCCGGACGAGCCGGCGTATTATCCCAATCCGATCTACGACACCGAGGACGGCCGGCTGCACAGCAAATGGAACCGCAACCGCGTCAACTCCGCGCAGAAGATCGAGGGCGTGCCGCAACTGAGCCCGGCACAGCGCGAGGCGATGGACCTGCTGGATGAAATCCTGCGTCGGCCTGCGCTGATGTACGACATGTATCTGCAACCCGGCGACATGCAGCTGTTGAACAACCACACTATGCTCCATTCCCGCACGGAGTTCGTCGACCACGAAGACCCTGCGCGGAAGCGGCTGTTGTATCGGTTGTGGCTGGCGCCGCCGGACGGGCGCAGGCTGCCGGATAGCTGGAAGCCGTTCTTCCGCTCGGTCGAGCCCGCCAGTGTGCGCGGCGGCATCCTCGGCCAGCAGCACGATGAACGATGCCGGGCATTCGACGCGCGCCAGGCCGCCACCCTCGGCATGAAGGTCGCGGTATCGTGACGGACGAAGCGGCGCAAAACCACGACACGGAGGCACTTTCAACCAAGGAGGGGCTTGGCCCATGATCCGGGTATTGGACGAGAAGGAGCACTATTTGCTGGTGACGGACGGCAGCAGATTCACGGTGATCGAGCGCCGGGCGGGGCGTTTCTACAGGTTGACGCACCGCGCGCCGCATGGCGTGCCGCTCGATGACATCGGGGCCGAGGAGCTGTTCCGGATCGACACGCTGCCGAGCGAGGCGGCTGCCCGCAAGCGGCTGGTGGACGTGGCGACCGAATGGCGCGGCCTGGCCGAACACGTACGGTGACGCCGCCAAATCCTCCGCCGAACCCGATGTTCGGGTCGAACCGCTTCAAGCTCGGCGTGTTCAGCGCCAATTGCGACGGCGGGCTGACCATGAGCCTGGCGCCGGAGCGCTGGCGGGCGGATTGGGACGATATCGCGGCGATGACCGCGATCGCCGATCAGGCCGGGATCGAGTTCATCCTGCCGGTGGCGAAATGGCGCGGCTATCAGGGCCGCGCCAAGATCTACGGCAAATCCTACGAGACCCTGACGCATGGGGCGGCGCTGGCGGCGATCACCAGGCAGATCTTCATCTTCTCCACCGTGCATGTGCCGCTGGTGACTCCGGCCTTCGGCGCCAAGGCCATCGCCACGATCGACCACATCTCCCACGGCCGGGCCGGGCTTAACATCGTCTGCGGCTGGAACCAGGAGGAGTTCGACCTGCACGGCGTGACCATCGACCAGGACACCCGCTACGACCATGGGCTGGAATGGTTTCAGGTCTGGTCGAAACTTCTGGAGGGCGGCCCCGAGTTCGACTGGGACGGCACCTATTTCAAGCTGAGGCGCCTGGCGACCGATCCGGTGACGATCCAGCGGCCGCGCCCGGTGGTGATGTCCGCCGGCTTCTCGCCGAAAGGCCGGGACTTTGCCGCCCAGGCCTGCGACGTGCTATTCACCAACATGACCGACCTCACGCAGGCCCCTGCCCTGATCGCCGACATCCATGCCCATACCGCCCGCTACGGCCGCAGCGTCTCGGTCTACACCATGGCGCATGTGGTCTGCCGCGCGACAAGGCGGGAGGCGGAGGATTTCTACCACTACTTCGCCGAGGAGATGGCCGACACGGAGGGCCAGGACTATTACTGGCGCCAGCGCGGCGCCACGGCCGGCGCCGGCAACGCGGTGCTGGCGCGCCCGGTGGAAACCCGCTTCATGCGCGACACCGGCAAGCGCTTCGCCGGCGCCTATCCCGGCGCCTATCCGCTGGTCGGGTCACCGGACGAGATCGCCGAGGAAATGGCACGCATGAGCGCGGCCGGCCTGGCCGGCACATCCGTCGCCTTCCTCGACTACCTGAAGGAAATCCCGTTCTTCGTGCAGGAAGTCCTGCCGCGGCTGGAGCGGCTAGGTCTGCGCGGGCCGGTCGCTCGGTAGGCCCAGCGCCTTCTTCATCGCCCGCAGATTGCCGCGCAGGTTCTTGGTGTAGCGCTCGGTGATGGCTTCGTCCGTCAGATCGCCGGACGGGCTCAGGCTGACGATCAGCTCGATGCGGGAGTTGTTGGCATCGAGCGGGATGACTGCGACGGTGGAGCGGTAATCGGCCATCTCCGGGCGATCCAGCATCGTGTAGGTGTAGGAATACTGGCTGCTGGCGGCGAGGCGTTCCTTGACCACGCGATCATCGGGCATCACCAAGCTGCGCACCTTGCCGGCGGGTGTTTCCTCCACGGTTTCGCTTTTCACCAGCACCGCCCATTTGCGGATGGCGGAGAAATCGCCGATCACGCCCCAGATCTTGTCCGCGGGCAGTGCGACGTCTTCGTAAGTGGATACGACGGCCATGTTGTTCCCTCTGTCTGCTACTTGTTCTGCCAGTTGGGCTTGCGCTTTTCGGCAAAGGCCTTCGGGCCCTCGACGTAGTCTTGGCTTTCGATATTCTCCTGCTGTGCCGGATAGACCGTGCGCAGCGCCTTCTCCAGCGTCGGCTCCATCATCCCGCTATAGACCGCCTGCTTGGAGGCGCGGACCGCCTTGGGCGAGCATTCCAGGATCTGCTCCGCCCATCGTTTCGCACCCGCCAGCGCCTGGCCCACCGGCACCACCTCGTTGACGAAGCCAAGTTCCTTGCCCTCGGCTGCGGGAACCCTGCGTCCCGTGAGGATCATGCCGAGCGCCTGCTTCTGCGGGATCATCCGCGGCAGCCGGTGCACGCCGCCCGCGCCGGCGATCAGGCCGACGCGGGGCTCGGGCAGCGCGAAGATGGCGTTCTCCGCGGCGATGATGATGTCGCAGGCCAGCGCGATCTCAAACCCGCCGCCCATGGCGATGCCGTTCACGGCCGCGATCAGCGGCTTGTTGAGGTCGAAGCGATGGGTGATGCCGGCGAAGCCGGTGCGCGCCGGCGGGCCGCGCTTGCCGGCGGCCTGCACCTTCAGGTCGTTGCCGGCGGAAAAGGCACGGTCGCCGGCGCCGGTGATGATGCCGATCCACAGATCGTCGCGCGCGGCGAACTCGTCCCACATCGCCTCGAACTCGTGATGCGCCTCACTGTGCAGCGCGTTCATCACCTCGGGACGGTTGATCGTGACCACGCGGATGCGGCCTTCGTCCTCGACCTTGCAGAATTTGTAGTCAGTCATGGTTCTTCCTTCTGGCAACAGGATCAGCCGATCACGGCGGATGCGCGAAGGGCGGCAATATCGGCGCGGGTGTAGCCGAGGTCCGCCAGCACGGCTTCGTTATGCTGGCCGACCGAAGGTGCGCGCCTTGGCGTCACCTTCTCCTGGCCGGCCAGCCAGAACGGGCTGTTGACGGTCATCAGGCTGTCGCCCTCGAACGGGACCAGCGCGCCGGTGGCGATGGCCTGCTGGTCCTTCGCCACGTCCTCGATGCGCGCGACGATGCCGAAGATCAGGGCGTTCGCTTCCAGCAGCGCCTTCCATTCGGCGTAGTCCTTCTGTGCGAATATTCCGTCGAGCTGGGCGGTCAGCGCATGAGCGTTGGCGTCGCGGTCCGCGGCCGTGGCGTAGCGCGGGTCCCGCGCCAGCACGCCGTCGCCGACAACCGCGGAAAAGCGCTTCCAGCGATCCTCGGTCGGCACGATGGACAGGATGATCCAGTGTCCGTCGCGGCATTGATAGTGGTTGCGGGTAGGCCCCGGTGCCTGGTCGCGCGGCGGCTGGATCGACACCGGCTCGCCGCATAATTGCTGCTGCACCGAGCAGCTATTGGCCCAGAGGCCGTTGGCCAGCAGGGAGGAGCCGACATGGGTCCCCTTCCCCGTCTTCTCACGCTGATACAGCGCGGTCACGATGGCGCCGTAGACCGCCATGGCGGAGGGATGATCGCCCATGCCGCCGAGGGAGCGGGCCGGCACGGCGTCCGGCCCGCTGCGCACCAGGTCCATCAGCCCGGAACGCGCCCACCAGGCGGTGACGTCGAAGCCCGGCTTGTCCGCCTCCGGCCCGGTTTCGCCGTAGCCGGTGAACGAGGCGTAGATCAGCCGGTCGTTCAGCGGCGCCAGGTCGTCCAGCCCGATGCGCAGCTTGCGGCGCACCGGCGGCGGGTAGTTGGTGATGAACACATCCGCGCCGGCGACGAGCTTGTAGAGCACCTCCCGGCCCTTGTCCGAGGCGAGGTCGATTGCCAGGCTCTTCTTGTTGCGCGCGTCCATCTCCCAGTTCGGCGATGTCGGCGCCGTCGCGGGGCGGATGGCGATGGCGCGATAGGGATCGCCGAGGCCGGGCGGCTCGATCTTGATCACCTCGGCGCCGAAATCGGACATCACGGTTGCCGCCGCCGGGCCGGCAATGTAGCTGGCGCAGTCAATCACTTTCAGGCCGTCGAAGATACGCTGGGACATACGGGATTTTCTTTCGAGGATGGCGTCTATTCGGCGGCGGCAACCTGCGCCAACGGTTCGGTGCGGGTCTGGCGTTCACCGAACAGGGCGATGACCACGGTGGCCAGCATGAAGGCCGCCGAGGCGCCGAAGATCCAGCGCGGCTCACCACGATCCATGATCCAGCCAAACAGCAGCGGGCCGATCGTGCCGCCGATGTTGAAGCCGGTGGTGACGATGCCGAACACCCGGCCGGCCGCACCCGGCGGCGCCGCGCGGCGCACCAGCATGTCGCGCGAGGGCGAGATCATGCCCGACAGGAAGCCAGACAATCCCATGATGGCCGCGATCAGCGCGGCCCCGGGGCTGAACAGCGCGATGGCCAGGGTCAGCACGGCGCAGAAGGCGTAGCTGGCCGCGGCGACATCGCCGTGCCGCCGCGTCATGTCGGCCACGAACCCGCCGGCCAGCACGCCGAAGGCGCTGAGCAGCAGAAACGCCGTCAGCGCCATGTTCGCCGCCGACAGGCTGATGCCGTAGCCGGAGGTCAGCGCCGCCGCGGTGTAGGATTGGATCCCGCCCGAGGACAGGCTGAGCAGCGTGAAGAACAGCGTCAGGTTGAGCACTGCGGGCGTCAGCAGCCGGGTCTTCGGCCGGGCCGCCGCGGCGGTGGCGGCCCGCTGGGCATGGCCGGCGGTGTCCAGGTCCGGGGCGAACACCAGCGGCACCGCGGCCAGCAGGCCGAGCACGCCGGCGGTGATCAGCGCCGCCTCCACCCCCGCGGTGGCGGCAATCAGCAGCATCATGCCAGGGGCGATGGCGCTGCCAAGGAAGCCGGCGAAGGTATGGATGGAGAAGGCCCGGCCGATCCGCGCCTCGGCAATGCGGGCCGACAGGATGGCGTAGTCGGCGGGGTGGTAGACGCTGTTGGCGATGCCGGCCAGCACCCCGGCCACCAGCATCCAGCGATAGGTCGGCAGGAAGCCGAGCGAGATCCAGGCGAAGCCGCCCAGGCACAGTCCGGCGATCAGCACCCGGCGCGAACCGACGCGGTCCACCAGGAAGCCCATCGGCGTCTGGGTGAAGGCGGAAACGACATTGAACAGGGTCAGCGCCAGCCCGAGCTCGATATAGCCGACGCCGAAGCGTTCCTTCAGCAGCGGAAACAGCGGCGGCAGGACCAGGTAGTACAGATGGCTGACCAGATGCGCGGCGGAGATCAGCACGATGGCTTTTCTCTCGCCCTGCCTGTCCGCAGCGCGCGTCTCTTCGGGGCGTTTCCGGCGCTCGCCTGCCGATCGAACCGTCATCTTCCGGTTTCCGTTCCTGGACGTCTTGAGTGGATCATGCCGGTGAAACCGCTGCCCCGACAAGTTTTGCCGCCCAATACACGGCTGCGTCCCGTGCATGACTGGCGAACCGCCCGACCCGGACCAGTACAGGCTTGCAAGGCGCCGGCGGGCCGCTAACGTGGCCGTAATCAAAATATACAGGGAATGCTGCAATGGTGACGCGAATGAAGTGGCTGGCGGCTGCGGCGCTGATCGCGGCGCTGCTGACGCCGCAGGTGGGGTTTGCCCAAGCAGGATCGGGACAAGCCGGCTCGGGGCAGGTGTTCAAATGGGCCAATAACGGCGACGTCAATGCCATGGACCCCTATACCCGCAACGAGACGTTCCAGCTCTCGTTCGATGCCAATATCTATGAGCCGCTGATCCGCCGGGACCGCAATCTGGGCCTTGAACCGGCGCTCGCGACCAAGTGGGAGCAGACCAGCCCGACGGTCTGGCGCTTCACCCTGCGCCCGGGCGTCAAATGGCAGGACGGCACCGATTTCACCGCCGATGACGTGGTGTTCTCCGCCGGGCGCGTCCGCGCGCCGTCCTCGGTGATGCGCTCCGTCCTCGCGCCGGTGAAGGAGGTCCGCAAGATCGACGACCTGACCGTGGAGTTCGAGACCGCCAAGGTCGATCCGATCTTCCCGCAGGAGATCACCACCTGGACGATCATGAGCAAGGCTTGGTGCGAGAAGAACAACGCCGTGGAGCCGGTGAACCTGGCCACCAAGGACGAGAACTACGCCATCCGCAACGCCATGGGCACCGGCCCGTTCAAGCTGGTGCTGCGCGAGCCGGACCGGCGCACGATCCTGGAAGCGAACCCGGGCTGGTGGGACAAGCCGCAGCATAACCTCGGCCGCGTCGAGCTCAGCATCATCTCCAACGCCGCGACACGCGTGGCGGCGCTGCTGTCGGGCGATGTCGACATGATCTATTCCGTACCGCCGCAGGACGAGGCGCGGATCAAGGCCACCCAGGGCCTGAAGCTGATCGTCGGGCCGGAGCTGCGCACCATCTTCTTCGGCATGGACCAGTGGCGCGACGAACTACCGACATCCTCAGTCAAGGGCAAGAACCCGTTCAAGGACGCCAGGGTGCGCGAGGCCTTCGCACTGGCGATCGACGAGGACGCGATCGCCGCGCGCGTGATGCGCGGCCAGGCGCATGCGAGCTGGATCATGTTCGGCCCCGGCGTGAACGGCTACGACCCCGAGCAGGACAAGCGGCCGAAGGCGGATGTGGAGCGCGCCAAGGCCCTGATGAAGGAAGCGGGCTACGCGGATGGGTTCTCGCTCGGCATGGATTGCCCGAACGACCGTTACGAGAACGACGAGGCGATCTGCACAGCCGTTACCGCCATGCTGGCGCGGATCAACGTCAAGATCGACCTGACCGCGCAGACCAAGACGCGGTTCTTCAGCAAGATCGCGGCACCCGGCTACGACACGGATTTCTATATGCTCGGCTGGACGCCGAACACCTACGACGCCCACAACGTGTTCTTCAACCTGATGGCCACCCGCAACCCGCCGCGCGGCGAGGTGAACTATGCCGGCTATTCCAACCCGCAGATCGACGCGCTGGCCGACCAGATGGCGGTGGAGACCGACCCGACGAAGCGCACGGCAATGATCCGCCAGGCGGTCGATATCGTGCAGAAGGATTTCGGCTACATCCCGCTGCATCAGCAGGTGATCGCCTGGGCGGCCAAGTCCAATATCGAGCTGGTGCAGATGGCAGATAATTATTTCCCGCTACGGTTCGTTCGCGTAAAATAGTTATCCGGGCTTAAGTCGGGCTTGGGTACCGGGGATGGGCGCATCCGCTTGCCCTGGCCGCTGCGGAGCAGGATGATGCCGGCGTGAACATTCTGGCGCCCCCCAAGGCACGCCTCTCGATCGAGATCGTGCATGATCTGGTCTGCCCCTGGTGCTTCCTGGGGGTGCGCCGGCTGCTGCGCACCTTGCGGCGCCGGCCGGACCTGCTGTTCGACCTCACCTGGCGGCCGTTCCTGCTGAACCCGGACATGCCGCGGGCCGGCATGTCGCGGGCCGACTACGTGGTGCGCAAATTCGGCGGCGAGGACCGCGCCCGCCGCCTCTATGCCTCCATCGGCGAAATCGGCCGGACCGAGGGCGTGCTGTTCCGCTTCGACCGCATCCGCCGCACGCCCTCCAGCGTGGACGCGCACCGGCTGGTGCGGCTCGCCGCGCGCTTCGGTCGGGCGGACGCGATGGTGGCGGCCCTGTTCTCCGCCCATTTCACCGATGGCGACGACATCGGCGACCATGGCGTGCTGGCCGCGGTGGCACAGGGCTGCGGCCTGGATCCGCGGGACGTGCAGGTGTTCCTCGATAGCGACCAGGACGTGGACAGCGTGCACGCCGACAATTTGCGGGCCCACCGCCTGGGCATCAACGGCGTGCCCTGCTTCGTAATCTCCGGCCGCCACGCGATTGCCGGCGCGCAGGAACCGGAGGTGATCGAACGGCTGCTGGACGTGGCGGCGGTGGAGGCGGCGGAGGGGTAGAGGCGCGGATCGCCCCGCGCTTCAATCGCCTTTCATCTGGCAGTCGGCGGTCACCGTGCCGGAATAGGGGGTCCAGAGCTGTGTGGACCCGAGCGCCGCGCCGACCAGCGGCACGCGCAGGAAGCCGCGCAGGCGCAACCGCCCTTCCCCGTCCAGCGACAGGCGCGCGCCATACTCCTTGCCGTTCTCCGGATTGGTGATGTCGCCTTTCCACTCCCCGGGATCGCCCGGTACCAATGCGTGGATGAACTCCAGCCCGCATTTGGGACGTCCCTGGAAATCCTTGGACGGGACGCCGTTCGGCGCGGGGTTCTTCATCCCGACGATGCGGCCGCATAATCCGCCGTTACAGGGGCCGATGGCGATGACCCCGGTGCCGTCCTCAGTCAGCCACTTTCCCTCGGGCGAACCGGGCGCCGCCAGCGCGGCGCCGGCAACCGCCTGAAGGGCGACCAGCGCCCAGACGCATCGACCCGTCATGGCAGGATCACCTCCCGTAAACGTCGCCAGAGCGATCTTAGCCCGACTGGAACCGCAACGCGATTCCAGTCTGAGGGTTCTTCCCTAGCTGACGGGCACGACCGGGATCGGCTGCAGGCCTTGCGGGGTGTCGAAGCTGAAAGCGACATGCAGATCGCCACCCGACCGGCTGACGCTGACGCCGATATCGGAGTGCAGATTCAGGTCCTTGACGTCCTTGCCGCCCTGGAACAGCGACAGCTTCCCGTCCGTGTAGCTGAACATGTCCGCCGTCAGACCGGCCAGCGTGATGTCGGCGCCGATGGTTGCATCCAGGTTGATGAAGCCATGGAAGTCCTTGACGTCGTTGAGATGCAGCCGGCCGCTGTTGTTGATCGTCTGGCCGCTCGCCACGCTACCGTTGAGGTCGAGCTCGCTGTAGAAGCCGACATCGAAGGAGCCGACGCCGACCACATTGGCGTCGATCTGGACGTGCCCGGCATGGTAGGCGCCGACATAGCTGTTCTCGTTCGCGAACAGCGATGTCCTCGGCGCCGTGACGGTCAGGCTGCCGGTGGGAACCGCGAAGCTGCCTTTCCAGGTCGAATAGCCGTCGATCGTCACGGACCCGGTGGCAGCCCCGAGATAGCCTCCATCGACCGTTAGATCCACATGCGGCGATCCGACGATCTTCACGGCGCCATAGCCGGATGTGGACGAGGCCAGCGGCCGGATCTGCACGCTGAGGCTGACGGCGCTGCTGGAGGCGACCACCAGCGGCTGGGTGCTCGCATCCAGACCCGCCAGGATCAACGTGTTGCCGAACAAATTGCCGCTGCCGAGGAAAGCGCCGCCGCTGACCATGGTCAGCGTGTCGCCGGGCTGCGGCGTGCCGTAGGACGACCACTCGAAGGCCGCATAGATGTTGTCGAACCGGATTCCAGTCCAAAGGCGATTGGTCATTGAATGAACTCTCGTCAGTTTGAAATACAAAAGCGCATAACCAACGAGACGATAACTATGGGTTGTTCTGCAGAGCAATATAGTCGCGCATTAAGGGTATGTAACGCTCTCAACATTCCGTGAGGCGCGAGTACAAGCGTCGGCTATCGCTAAAATCTGTTGTCGCCGAAACTCGGCTACGCGGCCTTCGCCTGCCCGGCGATGCGGGCCAGGTTGCCGAGCACTTCCCGCGCGGTCGACAGCCTTGTGGCGATGTTCATCTCGCGCACGATCGACAGCTTGTGGTCCGGCCGCAGCTTCACCAGGCCGCCCTTGGTGGACAGCCAGGCGATCAGGCCGGCGGGGTTGGAGAACGCGTTGCCGCGGAACGACAGCACCATGCCCTTCGGCCCGGCCTCCAGCTTCTCCACGCCCGCTTCCCGGCAGGTGCGCTTGAGGCCGACCACGGCCAGCAGGTTCTCGACCTCCTCCGGCAGGGCGCCAAAGCGGTCGACCAGCTCGGCCGCCATCGCCTCGCTCTCCGCGTCCGATCCCAGCGCGCCGATGCGCCGATACAGGCCGAGACGCACCGGCAGGTCGCGGACATAGGTTTCCGGGATCAGCACCGGCAGGCCGAGGCCGATATTCGGTGTCCAGTCGCGCTCGGACCCGCGCGCCCTGCCCTCGCCGGCGCGGATTTCGGCCACCGCGTCTTCCAGCATCTGCTGGTACAGCTCGATGCCGACTTCGCGGATATGGCCGGACTGCTCGTCGCCCAACAGGTTGCCGGCGCCGCGGATGTCGAGGTCGTGCGACGCCAGCGTGAACCCGGCGCCGAGCGCGTCCAGCGTCTGCATCACCGTCAGCCGCTTCTCGGCGGCGACCGACAGGCGATGGTTCGGCGGCCAGGTCAGATAGGCGTAACCGCGCTGCTTGCCGCGCCCGACGCGCCCGCGCAGCTGATAGAGCTGGCCAAGCCCGAACATGTCGGCGCGGTGGATCACCAGCGTGTTCACCGCCGGCATGTCCAGCCCGCTCTCGACGATGTTGGTGGACAGCAGGATATCGTATTTGCCGTCGCCGAACTCGGTCATGACGCGCTCGAGCTCGGTTGGCGCCAAGCGGCCATGCGCCTGGACGGTGCGGGCCTCCGGTACGATCTCGCGCCAGGCGCTCGGACATACGCGCCAGATCCTCGATGCGCGGCACCACGCAGAACACCTGCCCGCCACGGAAGCGCTCGCGCTGCAGCGCTTCACGGATCACCAGCGCGTCGAACGGCATGATGAAGGTGCGCACCGCCAGGCGATCGACCGGCGGGGTGGCGATCACGCTCATTTCCCGCACGCCGGTCAGCGCCAGCTGCAAGGTGCGTGGGATCGGCGTGGCGGTCAGCGTCAGCACATGCACGTCGGCCTTGATCGATTTCAGCCGCTCCTTGTGGGAGACACCGAAATGCTGCTCCTCGTCGACGATCAGCAGGCCGAGCTCGGTAAACGTGATCGACTTCGCCAGCAGCGCATGGGTGCCGACGACGATGTTGATGGAGCCGTCGGCGATGCCCTTGCGGACCTCGTTGGCTTCCTTGGCGGTAACCATGCGCGAGAGCTGCGCCACCTTGACCGGCAGCCCCTGGAAGCGGGCGGAGAAGGTGCGGAAATGCTGGCGCGCCAGCAGCGTCGTCGGCACCACCACCGCCACCTGCGTGCCGGCCATGGCGGCGACGAAGGCGGCGCGCAACGCCACCTCGGTCTTGCCGAAGCCGACATCGCCGCAGATCAGCCGGTCCATCGGCCGGCCGGAGGCCATGTCCTCCAGCACGTCGGCGATGGCGCGGGCCTGGTCGTCGGTCTCCGCGAACGGGAAACGGGCGCAGAATTCGTCGAAGCTGCCTTCGGCCGGCGCCATGATCTCGGCGTCGCGGACCTTTCGCGCGGCGGCGATGCGGATCAGCTCGCCGGCCATGTCGCGGATGCGCTGCTTCATCCGCGCCTTGCGCGTCTGCCAGCCGGCGCCGCCGAGCTTGTCGAGCGCAGCCCCCTCGTGTTCGCTGCCGTAGCGCGACAGCACCTCGATGTTCTCGACCGGCAGGAACAGCTTTTCCCCGCCATCGTACAGCAGCCGCAGGCAGTCATGCGGCACGCCAGGGCCACTGCCGGTGTTCACTTCCAGCGTGACCAGCCCGTCATAGCGGCCGATGCCGTATTCCTGGTGCACGACCAGATCGCCCTCGGCGATCTCGGTGGCCTCGGCGATGAACTGGTCGGCCCGCTTGCGCCGGCGCGGCGGGCGGGAGATGCGCTCGCCCAGCAGATCCTGCTCGCCAACCACAGCGAGACGCTCGGCGCCGAAATTGGCGACGAAGCCGCGCTCGATCCCGAGCGTGACCAGCGAGACGGTGCCGGGCTTGCGGCGGCGGACCTCGGACCAGGTTTCGTCCTGCTGGACGTCCTTCACGCCGTGTTCGCGCAGCAGATGGGCGATGCGTTCGCGCGAGCCGCGGGTCCAGGCGGCGATGACCAGCCGCCTTCCCTCCTTGTTCCAGCGCTCGGCCTGGCCGCGGAGCTGTTCGAAGATATGCGCGCCGGCGCCGGCGACGTTCTGCGCAAACACCGGGCCCGGCCGGCCGTTGCCGTCCACGCCGACGGCATCGTCGGGCTTGGCGAAGGGGCTGAAGGCGAAGGTCGGGCTGGCCGACAGCATGGCGTTCCAGGCGGTGCGGTCCAGATACAGCAGATCGGCCGGCAGCGGCCGGTACGGCACCTCGCCGTCGCGCGGAACCATTTTGCGGGCGGCGAAATGGTCGGCGATCATCTCGAACCGCGCCGTCAGCACCTCGTCGCCCTGGTGGTCCAGGCTGGTGGCGGCGCCCGGCAGGTAGTCCAGCAGCGTTTCCATGTGGTCATGGAACAGCGGCACCCAGTGCTCCATGCCCGGATGGCGGCGGCCGTCGGAGATCGACAGATAGATCGGGTCCTCCGCCGCGCCCTGGCCGAACAGCTCCCGCCAGCCGGAACGGAAGCGGGCGATGCTGTCCTTGTCCAGCGGCACTTCGGACACCGGACGCAGGATCAGCCGATCCCGCTTGTCGGCGCTACGCTGCGTGGAGGGATCGAAGATCTTGATGGTCTCGATCGTGTCGCCGAACATGTCCAGCCGGATCGGATCGGCCTCGCCGGCGGGGAAGATGTCCACGATGCCGCCGCGCATGGCGTATTCGCCCGGCTCCATCACCGTGCCGGCGCGGCCGTAGCCATTGGCTTCCAGGAATTGCGCCAGCGCTTCCGGCTGCACGCTGCCGCCGGATTTCAGTTCCAGGCTGGCATTGGCGAACACCGCGCGGGGCGGCACGCGCTGGACCAGCGCATTGACTGTGGTGAGCACCACGCGCGGCCGGTCCGGCTTCTCCAGCAGGCGGGCCAGCGTGGCGATGCGCTCCGACACCAGGGCAGGATTGGGGGAGACGCGGTCGTACGGCAGGCAGTCCCAGGCCGGGAAGCGCAGGATCTCGATCTCGGGCGCGAAGAAGGCCAGAGCCTCCGCCAGCCGCGCCATGCGGGCATCGTCGCGGGTGACGTGCAACACGGGCCCGGCGAATTCAGCGCGGCGGCGCGCGAGCAGGAACGCGTCCCAGCCCTCCGGGGCGCCCCAGACCGGAACGGCGGAGGCGGGGATGGGGGCGGGGGAGTTCATCGTCCCGCCGCTTCCCGCATACGGCGCAGCATCGGGCTGTTCATCTCCTCGGGAATTGGTTGGCGGCCGGTCAGCCATTCGGCAAGGTCGACATCCGGCAGTTCGAGGATCTCCTCGATTTCGTCCAGCTCCGCATCGGAGAATGCGCCGATTCGCGCGGCAATGAAACCGCCGACCAGCAGGTCGGTTTCATGCGTGCCGCGATGGTTGGCGCGAAACACCAGCCGGCGCCGGCGTGTACTGAGGCCGGGCTCCGACAACGCGGATGGCGGCTCGGGGGACGACGCTGAGGACGACTCTGGGGGCGCTGGTTGTGTCATCGAGGCTGTCATATAGAGGCAGCCTCAGTTCATGTCAGCCATGCAAGACAGCTTCCTGCAACCGCTTTTCGCGCCTCTGACCCGGCTCCCCGGCATAGGACCGGCGCTGGCGCCTCTGCTCGCGCGCGCGGTGGGCGGGGAGCGGGTGATCGATCTGCTGTTCCATCTGCCGGAATCCTACCTGGACCGCCGCGCACGGCCGACGATTGCGCAGGCCCAGGCGGGACAGGTGGCGACGCTGGCGGTGGAAGTGGTGCGCCACGAGCCGCCGGCGAATAGCCGCCAGCCGTGGAAGGTGGTGGTCACCGATGGCAGCGGCTTCGCCGAGCTGGTGTTCTTCAAGTTCACCCGCCAGGCGCAGACCCCGCCGGGCACCAAGCTGCTGGTGTCCGGCAAGATCGAGAAATACGGCGACCGGCTGACCATTCCGCACCCCGAGCACATGGTCCCCGCCGACCGGCCGGACCGGCTGCCTGGCATCGAACCGGTCTGGCCGCTGACCGCGGGGCTCTGGCCGAGGCAGGTGGCGACGGCGATGGCGCATGCGCTTCGCCTGTTGCCGGAATTCCCCGAATGGGACGACCCGGCATTGCTGAAGCGGGAAAAATGGCCGGGCTTCACCGAGGCGCTGCACGCGATCCAGGCGCCGGACCGCCCTGCCCGATCCGCGCACGCGCAACCGGCTGGCCTATGACGAATTGCTGGCCGGGCAGATCGCGCTGCGTCTGATCCGCGGCCGGGCGCGCAAACGGGCCGGGCGTCCGCTGCTGGGCGACGGGCGGCTGCGCCGCGAGGCGCTGGCGCGGTTCGGCTATCCACTGACCCGCTCCCAGCGCCAGGCCATCGCGGAGATCGACGAGGACCTGGCATCGCCACGCCGGATGCTGCGGCTGCTGCAGGGCGATGTCGGCTCCGGCAAGACATTCGTCGCCATCATGGCGATGCTGCGCGCGGTGGAGGCCGGCGCCCAGGCGGCGCTGATGGCGCCGACCGAGGTGCTGGTGAAGCAGCATCACCGCGTCCTGTCCCGGCTTTGCCCGGTGCCGGTGGCGATGCTGACCGGTTCGGTGAAGGGTCGCGAACGGGCGAAGCTGCTGCGCGGCCTGGCGGACGGGTCGATCCCGATCGTCGTCGGCACGCACGCGCTGTTCCAGGATGCCGTCGCCTATCACGACCTGGCGCTGGCGGTGATCGACGAGCAGCACCGTTTCGGCGTGGACCAGCGCCTGTCGCTGGGTGCCAAGGGCGAGAGCACGGACGTGCTGGTGATGACCGCGACCCCCATTCCCCGCACGCTGCTGCTGACCGCCTGGGGCGAGATGGATGTCAGCCGCCTGACCGAAAAGCCGGACGGGCGCCAGCCGATCCGCACCACGCTGCATTCGCTGGCGACCCTGCCGGACGTGCTGGACGCGCTCGCCCGCAAGCTAGATGCCGGCGGGCGGATCTACTGGGTCTGCCCGATGGTGTCGGAAAGCGAGGTGCTGGATATCGCCGCCGCCGAGGCCCGTTTCGCCGATCTGTTTTCCCGGTTTGGCGCTGTGGTCGGGCTGGCGCACGGCCAGCAGGATACAGCCGTGCGCGACGCCGCGCTGGCGGATTTCACGTCCGGAAAGATCCGGCTGCTGGTGGCAACTACCGTGGTCGAGGTAGGCGTTGATGTGCCGGAGGCCAGCGTGATGGTGATCGACCACGCCGAGCGCTTCGGGCTGGCGCAGCTGCACCAGCTGCGCGGCCGGGTCGGCCGTGGGGCAGAGGCGAGTTTCTGCCTGCTGCTGCACGATGACGGGCTAAGCGACACCGCCCGCCGGCGGCTCGTGCAGCTGCGCGACACCGAGGACGGGTTCGTCATCGCCGACGCCGATTTCCGCCTGCGCGGCGGCGGCGATGCGCTCGGCAAGCGCCAGGCGGGCCTGCCCGGGTTTCGCCTGGCCGATCCCGTGGCGCATGAGGGCCTGCTGCACATGGCGCACCGCGATGCGCAGCTGTTGCTGGAAAAGGATCCGAGCCTGACCAGCGAGCGTGGCCGCGCCGTGCGCGTGCTGCTGCACCTGTTCGAAAGCCGCGCGGCGATGCAGACGGTGGTTTCCGGCTAGAGTGCGCTAAGCTGCCCTCGGCACGGAGGAACCTGCACCATGCAACAAACACAAATCGCGCCACTGCACTTCAGCCCGCTGGCCTGGACCGCCGCCGACCTGCCGGCGGACGCCGGGGTGCTGCGGATAGATGACCGGACGCTGGCCGAGATCCTGGCGCTCGGCGAGGACCTGCGCGCCAATCCGCTGCCCACGCTGGCGCTGCGGCCTGAGCCCTTCGAACTGCCGAACTGCCGCGCCCTGATGTGGCTGGCGCACGGGCTGCTGAACGACGGCCCCGGCTTCGTCATCCTGGACCGCCTGCCACTGGACCGGCTCGGCCGGGAGATCGCGATCCAGATCTATTGGCTGCTGTCCTGCATGATCGCCCGTCCGGTGGCGCAGAAATGGGACGGCACGATGATCTACGACGTGACCGACAAGGGCCGCCCGCCCGGCAACGGGGTGCGTCCGGACGTGACCAACGCACAGCAGAACTTCCATTGCGACAACAGCTACAATCTCTGCCCGCCGGATTACGTCGCGCTGTTCTGCCTGCAGACGGCGATGGAAGGCGGCGTCAACGGCGTGGTGAGCCTGCGCGCCGCACATGAGGAGATGCGCCGGCGCCATCCGCATCTGCTGGCGCGGCTGCACGAGCCTTTCCTGTTCGACCGCCAGCGCGAACACGCGCCGGGCGACGAGATGGTGCTGGCGCATCCGATGTTCGAACTGCACGGCGAGCGGCTGATCGGCCGCCTGTCGCGCTTCCAGGTGGTGAACGGCTACAAGCTGGCGGGACGGGAAATGGACCCGGACGGCCAGGCGGCGCTCGATGCGTTCGAGGCGATCCTGAACGACGAACGGCTGCGCCATGATTTCATCTTCGAGCCCGGGCAGGTCCAGATCATCAACAACACCGCCCTCGGCCATCGCCGCACTGGCTTTCGTGACTGGCCGGAGCCCGAGCGCAAGCGCCATCTTATCCGGCTCTGGCTGCGCGACCGCGGCCGGCCGTTCTACAACGGGTAGCGAGACGGATTGCGGGAGATCCCGATATTGTCCGCCGGCCTCCCCGCGATCATCCGTCCGGCCGGCTCGCATGGCGGACACGATCAAGAGAAGCTAAGCGCCTCGGCGGATCTGGTTTCATATCCAATTTATGTCGATGCGGAACAATTCTTCGTCACCCGCTTCGCAGACTATCGCGACTGCGACGGGCTGTTCCGCAAATATCGTGTCGCGTTCATCGGCAATTCGCCGTTCCATTGCCGCATGACCACAATTGCCGTCAAAACGTCAGCCGCCGCGGCATAACCGCGGCGGCGACATGTCCTCGGCCCAAATTCCTCAATCCGCGTAATCGGGCTCCTTGCGGTCCAGGATCCGCTTCAGCGCATCGAAATGCCAGTCGCAGTTCTTCCGCCCGCCATAGCGGCCCGAGCCGCGGAATTCGGCGTAGGTCTTCTCGATCACCGGCTCCGGCAGATGGCGCAACGGCTTGCCGGTCCACATCGCATAGAGCTGCACCTGCGCGACCCGCTCCACGTAGTACAGCCGGTCATACGCCTCGGCGATCGACTTGCCGACAATGCCGACGCCGTGGTTGGCCATCATCAGCACGGTCTTGTCGCCGATCACCTTGGCCAGCCGCGCGCCCTCGGCCGGGTCATGCGCCGGGCCGGTATAGGTCTCGTCATAGGCCGTATGCAGCAACGTGCCGAGTTCGGTCTGGCCGATCGGCAGGATCCTCTGGTCCTCCAGCCGGGTCAGCGCGCTGGCGAACGGCATATGCGTGTGAAACACCGCCATCGCCGTCTCCACATCCCGGTGGATCGGGGCATGGATGCAGTAGCAGGACTGCTCGACGATGCCCTCGCCGGCCTTCACTTCGCCGTCATAGCCCACTTCCATGAAAGAGCTGGCGGTGACCTCGGACCAGTGCAGGCCGAACGGGATCTGGTAGTAGCGGCCTTCCTTGCCCGGGACCCGGGCGGTGAGATGGTTGAAGATGCCCTCGTGCAGGCCATGCATGACGGCGAGGCGATGCGCGGCCGCGAGATCGACGCGCGCCTGCCATTCGGCTTCGGTGTAGCCCTGTGCCTGGGCCTTGGACGAGACATAGTTCATCGGCCACTCCTTGCTGTTCGGTGGAGAGATTTGGGGAGGAAGAGCGCGTATGGATAAGGCGGCCAGCAGTCTCCGCCCGGCCGGGACGATCCGTCAATGACACTTCTGTGCATGAACGGTCTGTAATCCGGCCCCCGTTTGCAAAATCCGGCGTTTTCGCTATCACCTCCGGCCGGTTCTGCACGACCCCCCGTGGGCGTTTCTCGCGGAGGATTTTGGCAGGCCGGACCTTCATGCGGAGGCTGGTTTGACTGTTGCCTGGACGAATGCCTCAACCGCCGCGCCGATCGAGATCGAGGGACTGACCAAGCATTTCGCCGGGTTCACCGCCGTCGACACCGTGTCCTTCCGCGTCGCCAGGGGCGAGGTCCTGGGCTTCCTGGGGCCGAACGGCGCCGGCAAATCCACCACCATGAAGATGCTCGCCGGCTTCGTGTCGCCCGATGCCGGCACTGCCCGGATCATGGGCCACGACGTGCAGACGGACAGCGTCGCCGCCAGGCGCGCGCTCGGTTTCCTGCCGGAGGGCGCGCCAACCTACCCGGAAATGTCGGTCACCGCCTTCCTGCGCTTCGTCGCCGCGCATCCGCGGCTATCACGGGCGGGAAGCAGCGTCCCGCGTCGCCCGCGCTCTGGAACTGACCCAGCTCGACGGCGTCCGCCTGCAGCCGATCGAGACCTTGTCCAAAGGCTTCAAGCGCCGCGTCGGCCTGGCGCAGGCGCTGCTGCACGATCCGCCGGTGCTGGTGCTGGACGAGCCGACGGACGGGCTCGATCCCAACCAGAAGCACGAGGTCCGCCGCCTGATCGCGCAGATGGCGCCGGAGAAGGCGATCGTCATCAGCACCCATATTTTGGAGGAGGTCGAGGCCGTCTGCTCGCGCGCCATCGTCATCGCCCGCGGGCGGGTGGTGGCGGACGCGACGCCGCGCGACCTCGCCGCGCGCCATCCGAGCGGCCGGCTGGACGACGTGTTCCGCGATCTGACCCTGCAGGCAGCGGCCTGATGCGAACGGTCTGGATCATCGCCGGGCGCGAGCTGGCGGCCTATTTCGCCACCCCTGTCGCTACCGTGTTCATTGTCATCTTCCTGGCCCTGCAGGGCACGCTGACCTTCAACGTCGGCAATTTCTTCGAGCGCGGCCAGGCGGACCTGGTGTCCTTCTTCAATTTCGTGCCCTGGGTGTTCCTGCTGCTGGTGCCCGCGATCACCATGCGCCTGTGGGCGGAGGAGCGCCGGCTCGGCACGATCGAGATGTTGCTGACCTTGCCGATCACGCAGTTCCAGGCCGTGCTGGGCAAATTCCTCGCCGCCTGGGCGTTCTGCGCCATCGCTCTGGCGCTGACCTTTCCGTTCGTCATCACCGTGAACGTGCTAGGCCGGCCCGACAACGGCGTGATCGTGACCAGCTATTTCGGCGCTCTGCTGGTCGCCGGCGGTTTCCTGGCCGTGGGCTCGGCGATGTCGGCGCTTACCAAGAACCAGGTGATCGCCTTCGTCCTCGCGGTCAGCCTGTGCTTCGTCTTCGCCCTCGCCGCCTCCCCCATCGTCAGCGATTTCCTGCGCCAGTCGGTCCCGGCCATGGCCGATGTGCTGCGCCGTGTGGGCGTGCTGGAGCGCTACCAGGACTTCACCCGCGGCGTGATCACCCTGCCCGATGTCATCTATTTCGCCAGCTTCATCGGCTTCTGGCTGTTCGTGAACGCGGTGGTCGTCGATCTCCGCAAGGCGGATTGAGGCCATGTCGCGTCTCCTGCGGGCCGTCATCGCGATCGCGGCCGTCGGCGCCATCGTCGTCGGCATCAATATGTTCGCCGATGCGCGCCTGGCCGACAGGCGGGTCGACCTGACTGCGCAGCGCCTCTACACGCTGTCCCCCGGCACAAGGCAGATCCTGGCCGGGCTGAAGGAGCCGGTGACGCTGCGTTTGTTCTACTCGCGCAAGCTCGGCAGCACGGTGCCGGCCTATGGCACCCTGGCCGACCATGTGCGGGAGATGCTGGCGGAATACGCCACGGCCGCGGGCGGGAGGCTGAGGCTCGAGTTCTACGACCCCGAGCCGTTCAGCGAGGTCGAGGACCGCGCCATGGCCTACGGGCTGCAGGGCGTGCCGCTCGATCAGGGCGGCGAGCAGGTCTATTTCGGCCTGGTCGGTACCAACCTGCTGGATGACGAGCGCAGCATCAGCTTCTTCCAGCCGGAGCGCGAGCGCTTCCTGGAATACGACCTGACGCGGCTGATCTATGAGCTGTCCAACCCCAAGCGGCCGGTGCTCGGGGTGATGTCGGCGCTGCCGCTCGATGGCGATCCCCGAGCTATGATGTCGCGCAACCCCGCGGCCGGCCGGCCCTTCGCGTCCATGCTGACCTTGCGCCAGACCAACCAGGTGCAGCCGATCCCGCTGGACGCGCAGGTGATCCCCGCGGATGTGGACGTGCTGCTGGTCGCCGCCGCCCAGAAACTGTCGGATCCCACGCTGTACGCCATCGACCAGTTCGTCATGCGAGGCGGCCGGCTGATGGTGATGATCGACCCGCATAGCGAAACGCTCCCGGCCCAGCCCGGCATGCCACCGCCCGACAGCGAGGAGACGATCGCCCGGCTGCTGGATAAATGGGGGATCGGCTACGACCCGCATCTCGTCGTCGGCGACCCCGCCGGTGCCTGGCGCGTGCGCGCCGGTTACGGGCAGCGCAGCCAGCCCACCGATTATCTGCCCTGGTTCAACATCCGCGACGGCATCACGCGCGACGATCCGGCCACCGCCGACCTGACCCAGGTGACGGTCGCCTCCGCCGGCGCGCTGACCAGGAAGCCGGATGCCGCGATCGATTTCATCCCGCTGCTGAAAAGCAGCCCGCGCTCCGGGCTGATCGCGGTAGACAAGCTGGCCGAGCCCGATCCGGCCGCGATCCTGGCCGACTTCAAGCCCGCGGGCGGGGAACGGGTGATCGCCGCGCGGGTGCGGGGCCAACTGCGCAGCGCCTTCGACCAGCCGCCACCCTTGGCCGCGGGGCAGACCCGGCCGGAGAAATTCCCGGCCCATCGCGGCGAGACGATTGGGCCCGCCAACATGGTCGTGGTCGCCGACGCCGACATTCTCGCCGACCGGTTCTGGGTGCAGGTGCAGGATTTCTTCGGCCAGTCCCAGGCCACCCCGTTCAGCGACAACGGCCCGTTCGTCGCCAATCTCGTCGATACGCTGGCCGGCGGGGACGCGCTGATCGGCCTGCGCTCGCGCGGCGACAGCATCCGCCCGTTCGATCTCGTGCAGCGGATGCAGTCGGAGGCGGAGGCGAAGTTCCGCCAGTCGGAGAAGGATCTGCAGGCACGGCTGGATGCGACCGAGAAGAAGCTACGCGAGCTGCGTAGCGGCACGGCTGGCGCGGACGGCAAGCCGCAGGCCACGATCAGCGCCGAGCAGCGCGCCGAGATCGACGCGGCCCGCGGGGAGATCGCCGACACCAGGCAGAAGCTGCGGCTGGTCAATCTGGAACTGAACCGCGACATTTCCGCCCTGCAGACGCGGCTGAAGCTGGCGGACATCGTGCTGGTCCCTGCCCTGCTCAGCCTGGTCGCCATCCTCATGGGCATCGCCCGCCGCCGCAGGCGCGCCCAGGCCAGATCATGAGGGCCAAATCATGAGGACGGGATCGTGAACGCCCGATGATACGCAACCGCACGCTGATCATTCTGGTGCTACTGGGTGCGCTCTCGCTGGGTGCGGGCTGGTATTTCGGGCCCGGGCGGGAGCCCGCGACCCTGCAATCGGCCGAAGCCGGCACCCTGGTGTTTCCCGGCCTAGCCGAGCGTCTGGCGCAGGCGCATCGGATCGAGATCCTGCACCAGGGCAAGACCCTGGTGATCGAGCAACGTCCGGACGGAATTTGGGGCTTGGCCGATCGCGACCTCTATCCGGTCCAGACTGGCGTGCTGCGCGCGATCCTGACGGGGCTGACCGAATTGCGCCTGACGGAGCTGCGGACTTCCGACCCGAGCAAATTCGCCCGGCTGGGGGTGGAGGACCCGAACCAGCCGGACGGCACGTCCAACCTGCTGCGGGTACTGGACGGCGGCGGCAAGCCGCTGGCCGAAATCCTGCTGGGCCATCGCCGCGTCCGCACCCAGGGCAACGTGCCCGAGAGCGTGTATGTCCGCCGCCCCGGCCAGAACCAGGCCTGGCTGGCGGAAGGCAAGCTGGAGGTCAGCGCCGACCGGCAGACCCTGATCGACCGCGACATCCTGAGCATCGCCCCGGCGCGCATCGTCGGCGTGGTGAGCACGAAGGGGAAGGAACGCCTGGAATTCATCCGCGACGGCGACAAGCTGGTGCTGAGTTCCCCGGCCGCGCATCCGGCGCTGGAGGCCTATAGGCTGGACGATATCAGCGGGGCGCTGGACGGCCTGACCCTGATCGACGTGCGCCGGGCGCAGGAACCGCCGGCCGTGCCGACATTGGGCGACGCCGTCTTCACCGCCATCGACGGGCTGACCGTGCGCGTGACAATGTTCAAGAACGACAAGGATCTGTGGGCGCGCTTCGCGGTCTCCGGCCCCGAGGCGATTTCGGCGGACGTGAAGACGCTCAATGCAAGACTGGCCGGCTGGGAGTTTCAGCTCAACCCCTGGAAGGAGAAGACGCTGTTGCCGACGCTCGAGGATCTGAAGGTGGCGCCCGCCAAGGACGCCGCGCCGGCAACCCCGTCCGCGTCCAAGCCGTGACGGCCCCGCAGGCGGTCACCGACCGGGAATACCCTCCGCGCCCCATCGTCGGCATCGGGGTCGTGGTGCTGAAGCCCGATGCGGTGCTGCTGATCCAGCGCGGCAAGCCGCCGAACCTGGGGGCCTGGAGCCTGCCAGGCGGCGCGCAGGAGCTCGGCGAGACCTGCGAGACGGCGGCAAGGCGGGAACTGGTGGAGGAGACCGGACTCGAGGTCGGCGACCTGATGCTGGCGGCCTGCTTCGATTCCATCCGTCACGACGATTGCGGGCGGATCCATTACCACTACACCATCATCGACTATGCCGCGCGCTGGCGGCATGGCGATCCCCGGCCGGGCGGGGACGCGACCCTGGCGCGCTTCGTCGCCTTCGACGCGCTCGGCGACTACAGCCTGACCAGCGCCGCGCATGAGGTGATCGGCATCGCCCGCACGCTGCTGGGGTTTGCCTGATGGGGTTTGCCTAATGGGGTTTGCCTGAACCATCGGTTCAAGCGAGCGGGTTGGCCCGATTCGGCTTATGCGCGGCGAGCAGTTTCGCGTGTGGCAACGCGGCAAGCAGGGCCGGCTCGAAGATCAGGCTCGCCACCAGCGTGCAGCCCAGGCTGGTCAGCAGCAGCTTGCCCATGCTGGCGGTTCCCGGATGGGCGGACAGCGCCAGCGCGCCGAACGCGGTGCCGGTGGTCAGCGCGGAGAACAGCACCGCGCGCGCCGTCGCCGATGCCAGAACATTCACCCGCCCTGCCCGCCAGTTCATCACGAAATACACGTTGAACGACACGCCGACGCCCAGCAGCACCGGCAAGGCGATGATATTGGCGTAGTTCAGCGTGATCGGCAGCAGCACCGCGATCAGCACGGTCATCAGCGCCGAAAGCAGCAGCGGCGCCAGCACCAGCCCGACATCGAGCACCCGGCGCAAGCTGACCAGCAGGATCACGGCGATGGCGACCAGCGCGGTCAGTGCGGCGGTGCGGAACGAATTGACGATGGTGGTGCTGGTCGCGACGATCGTCACCGCCGAGCCGCCGGCGTCCGGCGCCTTGGCCTGCACCTGCGCCACGAACCGGCGCAGCCCCGCACTGTTGCTTGCCTCCACCTTGGGCACCACCTGAACGCGGGCCCGGCCATCCGGCAGCACCCAATCGCGCGCGATCGAGGCCGGAATGTTGTCGAGCGCGACCGGCTTGGCCTCCAGCGCGTCGTTCAACTGGCCCAGCTCCTTCGGCAGGAAGCGGGTAAGCGCCTCGTCGACCTGTTCCGCCGTCTTGTCATTGGCCTTCTGCAGGCGTTGCAGATCCCCGGCGATCGCGGCCAGGGGATGGCCGGGCGGGAACTTCGGCACGGCGCGCTCGATCGGCTTCAGCGCTTCGCTCGCGGCCTGGCGGATCTCCGCCGGCGTGGGGGAGCGCGCCACGTCCGGCGGCGAGAGCGTCGATGCCAGCAGGCTTCTGGCATCGTCGATCATGGCCAGCTTCCTGGCCTGGTCGTCGGGCACGAAGCTGTTGATCGAGATCACGCTGTCCACCAGCGGAAGCCCGCGCAGGCGGTCCGCCACCGCCGCGGCTTCCTTGGCGTTGGCGGTCATGATGTCGATCGTGAACGGATTGGTGACCGGCGAGGCCATCAGGTCGTACAGGGTGCGGACGGCCTCCGTATTCGGGTCCTTGGTGTGTAGGGGGTCGGCGTCGAATGTCAGACGCGGCGACAGCGCCAGGGCCAGCACGGCCACGCAGGCGAACACCACCAGCAATGGGCGCCGCCAACGGCTCACCAGCCGATCCATCGGGCCGCCCCAGGGAAATCCGGGCGAAATCGGGTCTGGGGCCGGGTGCATCAGCGTGATCACGGCGGGCAGGAAGGTGATCGTGCAGACGAACGCGATGATCATGCCGACGCCGGCGATCAGGCCGAGTTCGGCGACGCCGCGAAAATCCGTCGGCACGAAGGCCAGGAAGCCGGCCGCGGTCGCCGCCGAGGCCACCGCAATCTGTCCCCCGGCGCGCCGGCCGGTATAGCGCAGGGCGGCGCCCAGCTCGCGCTGGGTCTTGCCGGCTTCGCGGAAGCGGACCGAGAACTGGATGGCGAAATCGACGGCGATGCCGACGAACATGATGCCGAAACCGACCGAGACCAGATTGAGCGTGCCGACCGCGGCGGTGGCGAAACCGAGCGTCAGCATCAGCCCGAGCCCCAGCGTCAGCAGAATCGGCACGATCAGCCGCCAGCTGCGCACCGCGAAGAACAGCCATAGCGCGATCAGCGCCACGCTGCCGAGCAGACCCGACACCGTGCCTTCGGCGACGGTTGCGAACTCGTCATTGGCCATGGCGACGGAGCCGGTGATGCGCACTCTCGCATCGCCGGATTTCACGTAGGGCAGCGATTTCGCCGCCGCGCGCATGGCGTCCTCCGCCGCGCCGCCCGGGCGCAGCGAGCTGAAATCGAGCCTCGGCTGCGCCAGCACGAAGCGGTAGGCGCCGCCCAGCTCGGTCGTGCTGCCGCCGATCAGCTTCGTCCAGGAAAGCGCCTCCGGCCGGCCATCCAGCACCGCCGCGATCGTGGTGTGGAACGCCGCCAGCGCCGGCTCGATGGTCTTGAGGCTGACCTGGCCGAGTTCGACCCCCTGGCCCAGGAGACCGAGTGCGCCGAACAATCCCCGGCTGCTGGGGTCGGCCGCGAGCTGGCCGAGGAATGGCTGGGCGTCGACGATCCGGTCCAGCAGACCACCCAGCGCCTTGTCGTCGAGCAGCATCAATCCTTCGCGCGACCAGAACGGATCCGCGTCCGGCCGGCGAACCTCGCGGAAATGGGTGGTATCCGCCTTCAGCGCCTGGGTCAGCGCGGCCGCGGTCGCGTCGGCCTCCTCGGGGATCCTGGCGTCGATCACCGCGACCAGAAGGTCGTTGAACTGCGGGAAATTGTTGTTGAAATCGGTCTGGGCACGGCGCCAGGCCAACGTGTCCGGGAACATGTCGTTGGTGTTGGTGCTGATGCCGAGATGCCTGGAAGCGAACAGGCCGCATAGTATTGCGAGCAGCAGGCCAAGGCAGACGACAATCCGCGCATGCCGGTGTGCGTGCCCGACAACTCCGACGAGCACATGCAGGAATATCATGGATGAACCGGTTTGCCGTAAATGATCCGGCCGTACTGGCGGCCGGCTTTTTTGTCGAACGAAGAAGATAACCTACTCGCTCGCTCGGTTGCCAGGCAAGCCATGCGCCATCCCCGGCCGGCAGGGCAGGCAAATGCCTGGCACGGCCCCATCTGAAACGCCCATTTGGCACTCCCATCTGGCACTGGCCTTGACGCCGGCGCCGCGGGCCGATGCAGTAGGCGCCGCAACCGGGACAAACCCGGCCTGGCCGCACGGAGAGGAAACAGCATGGATTTCGGCATCGGCATCGCCACCTCGGGCGATTCGTGGAAACTGGCGCAGCGGGCGGAGGAACTCGGCTTCAGCCACGCCTGGTTCTACGACACCCAGATGATCGTCGCCGACCCGTTCGTGGCGATGGGCGCAGCCGCGGTGAAGACCAGCCGGATCCGCCTGGGCACCGGCGTGCTGGTTCCCTCCAACCGGCTGGCCGCGGTTACCGCGGTGGGCTTCGCGACGCTGAACCAGATGGCGCCTGGGCGCATCGATTTCGGCGTCGGCACCGGCTTTTCCGCCCGCCGGGCGATGGGGCTCGGGGCCATGAAAATGAAAGATTTGGAGGAATATATCCGCGTCGTCCGCGGTCTGCTGGCCGAGGAGACCCTGGAGACGGAGATCGAGGGGAAGTCGCGCAAGATCCGCTTCCTCAATCCGGAGATCGGCCTGATCAACACCCAGGATCCGCTTCGCATCCATGTCTCCGCCTACGGGCCGAAGACGCAGTCCCTGGCGGCGAAGCTGCAGGCCGGCTGGGTGACGTTCATCGGCGGCGTGGACGGCGCGCTGACGGATCTGAAGGGCATGCAGGATGCCTGGGGCGCCGCCGGCCACGCCGCCGCGGACCTCTATGCCACCGCCTTTACCGCCGGCTGCGTGCTGCGCGACGGCGAGAGCTATGACAGCCCGCGGGTGCTCGGCGCCGCCGGGCCGCGCGCCGCGGTGATGCTGCACCGCGCCGCCGACGAGCGGCTGATGAAGCTGCCCAACACCTCGCCCTACCCGCCGGAGCTGAAGGCGGAGATGGAGGGCTACATCGCGGTGGCCGAGAAATTCGAACCCGAGGACGCGAAATACCTGATGAACCATCGCGGCCATTTCGTGTTCGTCAAGCCGGAAGAGAAGGCTTTCGTCACCGCGCCGCTGATCCGTCACGCCACGTTCAGCGCGACCGAGCAGGAGCTGAAGCAGCGGGTGGAGGCGCTGCGCGACGGCGGCTATTCGCAGCTCACGTTCTCGATCACGCCCGGCCATGAGGACGCGATCGAGGATTGGGGACGCATCGTGAAGGCCTTTCGATAAGCCGCTGCCTTTCAACAAGAAACGATCAACAAGAAACGGGAAAATAGCATGGCCAAGACACGCGGCAGCGGCCTGCTGATGGTCTGGACCGACGTCGATCCGGAGCACGAGGATGCCTTCAACGCCTGGTACAACGATGAGCACATCCCTCGCCTGTCCCAGGTGCCGGGCATCCTGAACGCCGGCCGCTACCGGGCGCTGCGCGGCGGGCCGAAATACCTGGCGATGTACGAGCTGGAGGACCACAACGTCCTGCGCAGCACCGATTTCGCCAACACCACCCGCTACAAGCCCACCGCGCGCCGAGCCGGCAGTTCCGGCGGCCATGTCGGGCGGAACTACATTCTCAACACCTACCGGCAGATCTTTCCCGCGCGCACGAACCCGATCGAGAGCCAGGACCTGGAGATGCCGAAATTCCCGCAGATCGGCAGGATGGATATCCCCGGCGCGATGGAGGAGGAGTTCAACGACTGGTACAACACCAACTACATCCCGGGCTATCTCAAGGTGCCCGGCGTCATCCGCGCCCGCCGCTATCTGGCGATCGAGACACAGCCGAAATACATGACGGTCTACGAATTCGAAAATCCCGGCGTCCCCGACACGCCGGAATGGGACGCGGCGCGCAACTCCAATCCCTGGAACCTGCGCGTCCGTCCGCATCTGCGGCTGGATGCGGGCTCCCCGGCGGTATTCCAGCGCATCTTCCCGGAGCTGTAGGAAGATGAACGAAACCAGCCTGTTCGGGCTCGCCGGCAAGAAGGCGATGGTCATCGGCGGCGGCCAGGGCATGGGCGAGAGCACCGCCCGGCTGCTGGCGCGCGCCGGCGCCGATGTCGCGGTGGTCGACATCGTGGCGGAGCGCGCGGAACACGTCGCGGGCATCGTCAACGGCCTCGGCCGGCGCGGCATTCCCATCATCGGCGACGTGCTGGACGACGCCCAGATCCCCGCCATCGTCGCCGCGGCGGACGCGCAGCTCGACGGCATCGACGCCATGGTCTCCATCGTCGGCGCCGCCGCGTTCGGGCCACTGCTGGACACCTCGGCCGCGGTGTTCGACCAGCAGATCCATCTGAATTTGCGGTACTTCTTCCTTGCCGCCAGCGAGGTCGCGCGCCGCATGATCCGCGGCGGCCAGCCCGGCGCCATCGTCGGCATCGCCTCGGTGGACGGGCAGCGTTCGGCGCCGATGCGCGGCGCGTACGGCGCGGCCAAGGCCGGGCTGATCAGCCTGGTGCAGACCATGGCGGTGGAATGGGCGCCGCACCATATCCGGGTGAACGCCATCGCGCCGGGCCATATCACCACGCCGCGGCTGTTCGACACGCCGTCCCGCGTGGCCGCCTATGCCGGCAGCCTGTTGCCGGCCGGAAGGCGTGGCACGACCGACGACATCGGCAAGGCGGCCCTGTTCCTGGTCTCGGACCTGGCGGCCTATGTCAGCGGCACCACCCTGGATGTGGATGGCGGGCTGCTGGCGCAGAACCTGTTCCCGCACGGGCTGCCCGGCAGCAACCAGGGGTGAGCGTGCAGATTTCGCTGGGAGCGGGCCGGCGAAGGCCGTAATTTCATTCGCTGTCCAAACAAGGGGAACCCACGATGGCGGACATCCAAGAAGCCGTGAGAACAAAACCGGCGGTCAGGCCGAAAGCCAGCACGCCGAAAAAGGGCGCGGAAGCGGTCGCGCAAAGCCTGCTCGCGCGCACGCCGGACCAGATACTCGGCCCGTTCTATCCGGTCAGCCTGAAGCCCAGCACCAGTGGCGACCTGACCAAGAAAGGCAAGGCCGAGGGGCAGGTGCTGTATGTCACCGGGCGCGTGTTGAGCATGGCCGGCAAGCCGGTCGCCGGCGCCAGGATCGAGATCTGGCAGGCGAACAGCAAGGGCCGCTACCGCCACCCGAACGACGACAGCGACCAGCCGCTCGATCCCAACTTCAACGGCTACGCGGTGCTGACCACCGGCAAGGACGGCAGCTACCGGCTGAAGACCATCCAGCCGGCCAGCTACGAGACCTCGCCCGGAAATTTCCGCCCGGCGCATCTGCATTTCAACGTGATCAGCAAGCGCGAGCACCTGACCACGCAGATGTATTTCGAAGGCGACCGCTACAACGACACCGACCCGTTCCTGCAGAGCGCGCGCCGCAAGGAAGCGCTGATCATGAAGCTGCAGGAGCCCACCGGCGACATGGAGCCGGGTTCCAAGCGGGTGGAATTCGATATCGTGCTGATGCGGGGGTGAAGCGAGGGCGGGGAGAGACGTTGCGACCCTCTTCCCGTTTTCGCCGTTCGGATCGGCCTGCCGGCCAGGCTGGCAAGTCTGCGGTCATGTAGGTCATCGGCTCACGGAATTTGCATTGCTCCAGTGACCTTGTCGGTTCGCGCCGCGATAGCGTGGGCGCAGGCGACGGCGCCTGATAACCATTCCGAACTATTTGAGCTTTCGACCACGAATTCATCGTCAGCGTATCCGAAATGCATCGTGGCACCGGGAAAATGCTGTGCCACAACGAATTTCAGGGCATCGGCTATTTGCAGCCAGCCTGATGGCAAGTCCCGCCCACAGGATTGCAGGTCATCTTCGACCGGTTCTTCGGCTTCGGTTGTAGAGCAGCAATATCCGTTTGCGATGCCGACGTCCTCGGCCAGGGTTCTGATCCGCCGACGGTTTCGGATCATCAACACGCCTGGGCGGCCGGTCTCTTCACACACGCGTTGCGATATGGCGCTGGCGAACTGGATTGCGCCTCGACACCACTCACAATGGCTTTCGCTGTAAAAACACAGGGCTCCGAATTTTTCCTTCACCTGGGTGGCTACGGGCAAGGGATGGCCGGTCTGCCGTGCATGGCTGCTCAAGATGTCACACAAACCGTCCAGGATCGCATACCATCCATCCGAGCATTCGACACCTCGGGCCATGGCGCTTTCCGTCTCCGGCAGGTCCTTCTGGCGGAAAATGGCAAGGTATGCCGAATAGAGAGCGTCTTGCAGGGATGTCCTCACGAGAGACCTTCGGCAGTGTTCTGATTCGGAAAGGGCTTTCTGGTAACGTCGGTCGCCGGTGTGGGATCCGTGCTTAGTCGGCATTTTCCTTGTTCAGCGATAATGTGAGTCGCTTTTGATAAGCACTTCTGAGCCGCTGAGGCCAAAGACCGTCTTGAGTGCGTCAATGATAGCGGGCTTTTGCAGTCGTCGATCGGCGTAAAGAACGAAGCGGTGCATCGGCGCCTCGTAGACGATCCTACCACGGGGCCATTCGTCATACTCGGTGGACAAGATAGGTTCAGGATAGCCCATTGAAGCGATCCGTCGCTCTCCTAATGCCTGCCATTCCTGCCAGCGCGTAATGGCCTGCAGCATGGGTGATACAGTCGCCATAAGGTTCAGCCTCGTCCAGCGTCGAACGATCGATGACGAGAACACCAGCCACACACCAGAATATGCCGACGGCTGGCGGCGTGGGAGAGAGCACAGCGTTGGGTGTGACGACGATCGTCATGGAGTTCCCGTGCAATCACGAGTAGCCTGATGGTGAGCCACGCCGAACTCGGCGGATTTGTTATCCAAGTCCGCGTCGTGCTTCCGGCCGATCGCTGCGACGAAGAGCACTATAAGACCCTTACGCCTGATCGCTTACTCGCCCGGCCTGTCAGTACTCCGCTCGCGCTTTCGTCCCTACGGCGTTGCCGATCTGACAAGAAATTGCGTCGCGCAGCAGCGCGCACTTCGTTCGCGGCCTCTGGCCCCTCGACCGTCCACAAAATGTCTTCGTCGTCGGAAATCATCCTTGGTAGGTTGACCTGGGGGAGCCTGACATCTTGAGGACGCGGCTCCATTATTAGTCGGACTTTTTCCCGATAGAAGACCTCTTCATGGCGTCTCCAGGAGCCGCCGCGTTCATCCGGTCGGTAGCCGAATACAATTAGGCGTGGCTCTGGATCAACTTCGAGTATCGAGCCTTTTTCAGCCGCCTGTGCAACGAAAGGATGGACCGGCGGTACGGGCCGATCGGTGTTTGCGTATCTCATTTCGTTGAATTTGATGAGCAAGCGGCAAGTCTCACGATACGCCGGGATTATTTGTCCTACGCGATCGGCACTAACTATCCAGTTTTCGTAGCGCTCGAGCTGCGCAAGGACCTTCGGGAAGAGATTTGCAGCTCGAAGCGACCGATTGCTGAACGCCTTGGCTTCGTAAAATACTATCTTGAGGGTCTCGTCGTCCTTCTCCAATGCGACGATGTCTATACGATCTGCAGACGATTGAGCCTGAGGCAACGCCATCTCGACGTCAATAACGTGGGCGTTGTGTCCCAAGATCGCGGCGATGCCTTGTTTTTCGCCGATCCTGCCAGGCCTCTTTGGCTTCGCATAGGATTGAGCTGCTTCCACCCACCTCTTGATCGACTTCCGTCCTTGATATTGTTCTATCTCCCTACCACTCCTATCTGTAACCCGTTCGCCATCGAAAATGTGATAGGCTTGGCCAGTCACATTGGAATCGATGTATTTGTGATGAATTTCGGCCTTTAGCTGAGTAGGGTCAAACTGCGCCGTTAGGTGAATTTTTAGAACCGACTGCCCCTCGACGTAGGCGTTGAGGTAGCCGTCTCTCACCGCCAAGAAGAGCGGTTGCTCTTTGCCGCCGATGTCTGTGAACCGAAAATCCAACAGGTCCCGCCACCAGGCGGGACCTGCCTCGAGAAGAGCCAAACCACTGTCCGGCAGTTTTCTCTCAAATTTGCTCACCATCAAACTTCCCACCACTCGCCGTCCAGCCGACGGCAGACATTCACGTCGAACAATTCGGAAAACCGGTCGCCATCAAAGGTATGCACCGGCACGAGCACATCCGGCGCCATCGCTTCCGCCAACCGCTTGAGGTCCTGGATGCTCGCATGCCCGGATGTATGGATAATTTCCATCTCCACGCCACCCCCCTCCAGCTTGGCCCGGAATGCTTGGTTGGCAGGACTCGACAGATAGCCGTTCCACTGTGACCAGATCATCCGCGCACCCGTCCAGGCATGCGGCATCAGGTCGATATCCGGCAGCATCGCCGGCCGGAACAGCATCACCGCACGCGATGCCAGTTCGCCTAGTTTCTCGCGATAGATGCGATGCGGCTTGTAGCGGTCGACAATGTCGAACCGCTCGGTGCGCTTGATGTGCCGTCGCTGGTATTCAGGGACATACACGGCGAGGTTGGGCCAGCCGGCCGCCGGGATGTTCGGGTTTCCGGTCGCCGCCAGCACCTCCAACGCATAGAGGTCAAGGATGAGCGTTCGGCCTGTCCGCTTGCAGGCGCGATAAATGCTCACGACCCGGTCGATGTTCTGTGCAGATGAGCAGACACCCACAAAGCCGTCCGGCCGGAAGCGTTCTACCAGGCGCTCCTCGATGTCGCGCTCCGTGGGGAAGACCTGATCAGGCTTCAATCGACCCAGGCTGGAGCCCTCCATGAGCATGGCATGGATCGGCCGAGGCGGATGCGACACAAGGCGTTCGAACAAAGCGGCCTTGCGTCCATGTGCACGGATATCGCCTGAGTAAAACAGCCGGCGGCCGTTGGCTTCGATGACCAGCGCATAGGCGTCATAGGCGGAATGGTCGACCAGAAACGGCGTGATTGCGAAGGGACCGATCTGAAGCGTCCGGCGGTCCGAAAGATCGGAAAAGCTGTCGCTATCGACGCCAAACGGGATGGCGCGGGGAACAAAGGCCGCGGCCGCCCGAAGAATACGACGGGTTGCGACGCCGGTCACGATCGGCAACGCAGCCCCGGCGTAGGGGGCAAGACCCCAATGGTCTGCGTGGCCGTGCGATAGCACCAAGGCGAGCAGGTTCGGATCGGGCGTTTGCAAGCCCATGATCGGTGGCAGCAGTGCAGCCGGGTCTTCATCGCCAGCGTCAAGCGGCAGACCAAGGTCCAGTAGAATCCGCGCGCCCTGGCAGGCCAGTTCAATGCATGTGCCGCCGATCTGCTGCGTGCCACGATGGATGCAGACGCCAAACCCGTCGTGCGCGACCGGCACGCTAACAGCTTCGCGCATGACTTACTGGTCAGCGCCGATCATAGATCAGACCCGACAGGACGTTGGCTCGTGCGAGCACCCGGTTTTCAGGGGCGGTTGTGGCGTTGCGGCTTGGGTCGAAGTAGCCAAGTGTCTTGTTATTCCGGTCCGTCGCCTTCTGGCGGCCGTCACTAAGCGCCTCGATATAGCCGATCAGTCTCTGATCACGGTCTCTAATGGCTTGTCTGATCACTATGAACAACCCTCTAGATTTTATATCGTTATGAATAATCGTGCGTCGCGCGAGATGCTTAGAGCTAATCTGCCCTGCTCTTTCTATATTCACATAAAGCGTGGAGAAATTAACAGCCAGCGAAAATTATTTTCTTGCGGATATCTCGGCGCGTTCAGCCGATGAGCATTACGCCCCTCAGGTACGGTCAAAACGCGATATCCATACCGGCTTAGGTCAGGCGCGTAATGCTCGGTGCGCTCCCCCCTTGGCCAGCCGCTTTTCGACGAATTCCAGCCGATCCTGGCCCCAGAACATGTCGTCGCCGATGACATAGGTCGGCGCGCCGAACACGCCGCGCTCCAGCGCCGCCTTTGTGTCGGCCATGCGGCGTTCCGCCCATTTCGGATCCGCGCCCAGCTTCATCACCGCGTCGGCGTCCAGGCCGATGTCGCGGATCAGCCCGACCAGCGTGTCCGGGTCGGCGGTGTTCTTCTCCTCCTGCCACAGCGCCTTCAGCACGCGATGGGCGAGCGCGATGGCCGGTGTGTCGCCGATGGTTTCGCGCACCGCGATGGTGCAGGTCGCCGCCGGCAATTCGTTGGCGGGGAAGAATTTCGGGTGGATGTGGATCGGTTCGCCCACCGCTTCCCGCCAGCGGGCCAGTTCCTGCAACCGGTAGGCCTGGCGCTGCGGTGACCGCTTGGGCAGCGGCAGGCCGCCGGAAGCCGGGAAGATGGTGCCGAAATCTACCGGCCAGATGCGCAGGCTGGCACCATATTTGGCCGCCATCGCCTCGATCCTGGCCGCACCGAGATGCGTCCAGGGCGAGTTCAACGAGGCGTAGTAGTCGATATGCAAAGCCACGACGGGCTCAGCCGTTCTGCAGCACGTGAATGACGCGGCTGGCCAGCTTGTCGCGGGTCTTCGCCGCATAGGCGGCCATGTGCGCCGACGCGCCATGCGCCTTCAGGTCTTCCATCGTCGCCCATTTCTCGATGACCACGAAGCTGTCCGGGCCGAGCGGGGTCTGCAAGGCGCCGACGCCGTCGGCGTCGATGGCGGGGCCGTATTCGACGCAGCCTTTTTCGGCGTGAACCGCGGGCATGTTGGCATGGAATGCCGCCAGTACCTCGGCGCGCATGCCCGGCTTGGCGGTGATCATGGCGAGAACGTGGATCATCTGGGTTTCCTCCGATTGGATATGACGGCCCGTTCGTGAGCGTCTGATCGATTTAAGCCCAACGCAGATTCCAGGGAAAGGGCGAGGTACCCTGCAGCAGTCCGGTCAGGTTCTTCCGATGCGCCGTCAGGATGAAGAACTGGCCCAGCACCACGGTCGGCACGGTGGACAGGGCCTCCTGATGGATCTCGGTCACCAGCTTGTTGCGGTCGTCCTGCGTCGGTGCACGCAGCCATTCCGCAGTCAGCGTCTCGATGGTTTCGTTCGAATACCATCCGGCCCAACCCTTGGCGCCCAGGCCGCGCACCACCGTGCTGATGGACGGATCGGCGAACGAGGTGCCGATCCACCAGTTGTGGAACACCGACCAGCCGCCCTTGTCCGCCGGCTCCGCACGGGTGCGGCGTTGTGCCAGCGTGTTCCAGTCCATCTCCTGGATCTCGACGTTCAGGCCGAGTTTCTTGAACAGATCGTAGGTCACGTGACCGAACGGCGCGATCGTCGCGACATCGCCGGGGTTCAGGATGACGACTTTCTCCCCGGCATATCCAGCGGCCTTGACCTCGGCCTGTGCCGCGGCGAGGTTTCCGGTCATCTGCTCGACGCCGAGTTCCTGGCCGTACGGGGTGCCGCAGGGGAACAGCGCCTTGCAGGTACGGAACAGTTCCGGATCGTTGCCCGTTACCGACCGCATGTAGTCTTCCTGGTTCACCGCCATCTGCACCGCCCGGCGCATGCGCACATTGTTGAACGGCGGATTGAGGTGGTTGAAGCGCATGGTGCCGAAGAAGCCGACGGAATTGAAATTCTCGACCGTCAGGTCCTTCGAACGCCGCAGCAGCGGCAGCAGGTCGGGCTGCACCTGTTCCCACCAGTCCACCTCCCCCGTCTGCAACGCGGCGGCAGCGGTGGATGCATCGGGAATGATCTTCCACTCGATGCGGTCGATGTTCGCCACTTTGCCGCCGGATGCCCAATCGGGCTTTTCCTGCCGGGGCACGTAGTCGGTGAACCTGGCATAGGCGACGCTGTTGCCTGCAACGAACTCGTTTTTCAGGAAACGATAGGGACCGGAACCGATCATCTCCTTGATCTGCAATTGCGGATCGATGCTGGCCAGGCGTTCGGGCATCATCACCGGCAGCATGCCGTTGGGCTTGGCGAGCGCGTTTGCCAGCAAGGGGAACGGCGATTTCAGGGTGATGCGGATGGTGCGGTCGTCGGCGGTCCCGAAATTGTCGACGAAGGCGCCCAGCGTCTGTCCGAGCACGTCGCGCGCCGCCCAGCGCTTCAGGCTCGCGGCGCAGTCGCGGGCCAGCACGGGTTCGCCGTCATGGAACCGCAAGCCATCTCGCAGCCGGATGTTCCAGACCCGACCGTCATCGGAGATGGTGTGGCCCTCGGCCATCTGCGGCCTTGGCTGCTGGCGGCTGTCGAGCGCGTACAGCGTGTCGAACACGTAATAGCCGTGGGTGATCGAAACCTGTGTGGTGGTGAAGGACGGATCCAGCACCGACAGGTCGCCGGTTGGTACATACCGGAGAACCTTGTTCGCCGCGCCTTGCGCGATGGCGAAGCGGGACGGCAAGGCGGCGGCCGTCGCGGCGACACCTGTGGCACGCAAAAAGCTGCGTCGTTTCATCGTCGATCCTCCCGAGATCTTCCTGCCGCTGTGGCGGTCTACGGGAAGCCTAGTCGATCAGGACCTCGGGCCGGAAGGCATGCCCCGGTTATGTGACAGCCATTTAATCGCCCCCTCCGCGGCCGCCAGCCCGGTCGCCAGCGTGGCTTGCAGCAGGTAGCCGCCGGTCGGGGCTTCCCAGTCCAGCATCTCGCCGGCCGCGAACACGCCAGGCAGGCGGCGCAGCATGAAATGGGCGTCGAGCTCCTCGCGCGCGATGCCGCCGGCGGTGGAGATCGCCCGCTCGATCGGCTGCGCGGCCCGCAGCGCCAGTGGCACGGCCTTGATCAGCGCGGCGAGACTTGCGGGTTCACGCGACAACGCGGCTCCCGCGGCCTCTCGCAGCAGGCCGATCGCCGCCGGCGAGAGATGCAGGGCCTTGCGCAGGACATTGCTCAGGGATTCGCGCTGCCGCACGCCGGCCAGGCGTTCCGCCAGTTCCGCCGCGCGCATGTCCGGGCGCAGATCGACGTGCAGGACCGCCGGCACCCCGGCCTGCAATGCATCGCGCAACGCCGCGGACAGGGCATAGACGGCGCCGCCCTCGATCCCGTACTCGGTGATCACCGCCTCGCCTCGCGCCGAACCGCCGGCGAAATCCAGGCGCACCGATTTCAGCGGCTGGCCAGCGAAACGGGTGCGGAAATGTTCGCTCCAGTCGACGGCAAAGCCGCAATTGGCCGGGCGCAGCTTCGCGATGGCAACCTGACGTGCCGCCAGGATTTCGGTCCAGACACCGGTCCCGCCTAGGCGCGGCCAGCTGGCACCGCCGAGGGCAAGGATGGTGGCGTCCGGTTGCGCGGTCTCCGCGTTGGCGAACAACAGCTCGCCCGCCGGGTTCCAGCCGACCCAGTCCCGCCGGGTGAGCAGTTGCACCCCCTGCCCGGCCAGCCGGCGCAGCCAGGCGCGCAGCAGCGGCGAGGCCTTCTTCGACACCGGAAACACCCGTCCGCTGCTGCCGACAAAGGTCGGTTCGCCCAGCTCCGCCGACCAGGCGCGCAACGCATCCGGCGGAAAGGCGGCGATGGCCGGCGTCAGCCAGGCCTCGGCGGCGCCGTAACGCCCAAGAAAGGCGGCCAGGGGTTCGCTATGCGTCAAGTTCAGCCCGCCGCGGCCGGCCATCAGCAGCTTGCGCCCGGGCGAGGGCATGCGGTCGTAGAGGCTCACCCGTAATCCGGCCCGGGCGAGTTGTTCGGCCGCCATCAGCCCGGCCGGCCCGGCGCCGATGACGGCGACGGTCCTGGTCTCGATGCCGGACATCGCTAGCCGGTCGGGAGGCCGAAGCGGTTCCAGGCCTCCATGCCGCCGCGCAGCGCCGACACCTCGCCCGCGCCGGCGTCACGCAACAGCCGCGCGGCGGTGGCGGATCGCCGGTCCGTCCGGCAGACCGTGACAATGGCGCCGCCATGCCGCGCCAGGGCGGGAATTTCCGCTGCCAGCGCATCCAGCGGCAGGTTGCGCGCTCCGGCGATATGACCGAGTGGACCGGTGAACTCGTCGGGACCGCGCACGTCCAATATGATCGGCACGGCACCCGCCGCCAGCCGGGCCGCGAGGTCGCGCGGCTCCATCCAGGCCTCCGGCCGCCGCGCGGCTTTGAAGAAAATGCGCGAAAACACCGACATGGCCGCTACCCCGCCCGCTCGTCCGAGTTGACGCCGAGCTGCTTCAGCTTGCGGTGCAGCGCGCTGCGTTCCATGCCGACGAACTGGGCGGTGCGGCTGATATTACCGCCGAAGCGCAACAGCTGGGCGTGCAAATACTGGGTTTCGAACAGGTCCCGCGCGTCGCGCAACGGCAGCGCCATGATGTCCGCCGCGGGGTCGATGGTCAGCAGCGCGGGCGCGGAGGAGCCGATCTCCGGCGGTAGCATGTCGGCGCGGATCGGGTCGCCGGCACCGCCCGGCGCCATGATCAGCAGCCAGTCCATCAGGTTGCGCAGCTGGCGCACATTGCCCGGCCAGTCATAGGCCTGCAGCGCGGTCAGCGTGTCGGCCGACAATTCGCGGGCGGACATACCGGAGGTCTCGGCCGAGCGGGCGATGAAAAGGCGCGCCAGGTCCGGCACGTCCTCGCGCCTTTCCTTGAGACTGGGCACCCGCAGCGGCACGACGGCCAGGCGGTAATACAGATCCTCGCGGAACCGGCCGGCGCCGATCTCCTCGGTCAGGTCCTTGTTGCTGGTGGCGATAACGCGCACGTCCACCTTCACCCGGCTGGACCCGCCCAGACGCTCGAAGGTCTGGTCCTGCAGGGCGCGCACGATCTTGCCCTGGGTCTCCACCGGCATGTCCGACACTTCGTCCAGCAGCAGCGTGCCGCCATGCGCGCGTTCCAGCACGCCGGCCCGGCGCGGATGGGTCACGGAATCGCTGCCCGCCTCCACCCCGAACAGTTCTTCCTCGAAGCGCGCGGGATTGAGCGTGGCGCAGTTCAGCACCACGAACGGCCCCTCGGCGCGGCGCGACAGGCTGTGGATCATCCGCGCCACCACCTCCTTGCCCGAGCCGGCCGCGCCGGTGATCAGCACGCGCGATCCGGTCGGCGCGACGCGCTCCACGCTGGCCCGCAGCTGCACGATGGCCTGGCTCTCGCCGGTCAGCGTCGTCTCCGGCCCGGCGCGCAGGCGCAGTTCCGCGTTCTCGCGCGCCAGGGCTGCGGCCTGCAGCGCGCGGCGCACGACCAGCAGCAGCCGGTCGGACTGGAACGGTTTTTCGATGAAATCATAGGCGCCGCGCTGGATCGCGGTCACCGCGGTCTCGATGTTGCCGTGGCCGGAGATCATCACCACCGGCACATGCGGCTCCTCGCTGTGCAGCGCCTGCAGGATGCCGAGCCCGTCCAGGCGCGAGCCCTGCAGCCAGACATCGAGGATGACCAGGGACGGCCGTCGCAGGCGGAAGGCCGCGATGGTGTCGGTCGAATCGGCCGCCTGGCGGGTCTCGTAGCCCTCGTCGCGCAGCACGCCCTCGATCAGCAGCCGGATGTCGGGCTCGTCGTCGACGATCAGGATTTCATGCGCCATGGATCACCTTCGCACCTTCGGCGCCTTGCGTTTCCCCGGCGGAAGCGGCCGTGTCCGTCGCCTGGGTCGGGTCCGGCGCGGCCGGCATCGGCAATATCAGGCTGACGCTGGCGCCGGGCCCGTCGGCGCGGTCCTCCAGCAGCAGCGATCCGCCGTGGTCCTCGAGGATCTTCTTCACGATGGCGAGCCCAAGCCCGGTCCCTTTCGGCTTGTGGGTGACATAAGGCTCGGTCAGCCGGGCGCGATCCTCGTCCGGCAGGCCGACCCCGTCATCGCTGACGGTGATGCGCACTGTGCCCGCACCCGATTGGCCTGCACCCGATTGGCCCGCGCCCGGTTGGCCCGCGCCCGCTGATCCCGCGACCGCCTGCACCGACAGCGTGATGTGGCCGGCACCCGGGCGCATGGCCACGGCGTCGGCGGCGTTCTGCAACAGGTTGGTCATCGCCTGCACCAGCATCCGCCGGTCGCAGAGGGCGATGGGGCCCTGCGCGGGAATGTCGGTGGTCCAGGTGATCTGCGGGCGGGCGGTCTTCTGCAGCACCAGCGCCTCGCGCGCGATGCGGCCGATATCCTCCGGCTTGATGACCGGCTGGGGCATGCGGGCGAAGGCGGAGAACTCGTCCACCATGCGGCCGATATCGCCGACGCTGCGCACGATGGTATCGGCGCACTGGATGAAGGTATCGGGGTCCGAGGTGATTTCCTTGGCAAAGCGCCGCTTCAACCGCTCGGCGGAGAGCTGGATCGGGGTCAGCGGGTTCTTGATCTCATGCGCGATGCGCCGCGCCACGTCCGCCCAGGCGGCCTTGCGCTGGGCCGATTGCAGCTCGGTGATGTCGTCGAAGGTGACCACGAACCCGTCCGTGCGCCCGCCGGTCAGGTCGGCGCCGATGCGCACCAGCAGGGTGCGCCGGCGGCTGACCGGGCCGATCTGGATCTCCGCCGTGCGGGCGCGCTCGGGCGCTGCCTGCGCCTCGCGCATGAGCTCGGCGAATTCCGGCACGACGGTGCCGAGTTCCTGCCCGATCGCCGACAGCAGGTCGGCCTCCAGCAATTCCCGCGCGGCATGGTTCGGCAACTCGATCCGCCCGTTCGCGTCCAGGCCGATGACGCCGGCGGAGACGCCGGACAGCACCGTCTCGGTGAAGCGCCGGCGCTCGTCGATCTGGCTGTAGGCGTCCATCAATTCGGTGCGCTGGGCGGCGAGTTGGCCGGTCATGCGGTTGAAGGCGCGCGACAGGCCGGCGATCTCGTCCTGGGTCCTGGTTTCCGGCACGCGTACATACAGGTCGCCGCTGCGCACCCGCTCGGCGGCATGGATCAGGCGGCCGATCGGCCGGGCGATCTGGTTGGCCATGACCAGGCCGATCAGCACCGCGGCGGACAGCACCAGCAGCGCGACGATGGCGAAGATCCAGGCGAAGGCGATCTGCAGCCAGGACCGGTTGTCGTCGAGGCGGTTGTATTCGGCGACCGCGCTTTCGGTGCGCTCCATATAGGCCAGGATCTGCGGATCGACCGGGCGGCCGATCACCAGCATCAGCGGCGGGGTGGATTCGAGCTGCACGACCGCGCGGACCCGCGCGCCGTCATCGGCGTTCAGCACGGCGACATCGCCGGCGCGCGCCCGCTCGGTGGCCCAGGCCGGCGGCGGCTCGGTGCCCATGCCGTCGAGCAGGCCGGCGGAGGCCATGATCTGCCCGGTCACCGGTTCGAAGATCACCGCCTCCGTCAGGCCGCGCAGGGCGGTCTGGGTGGCCAGCAATTCGGCGAAGGCGTTGGGGTCGGCGGAGAGATAGGGGCCGGCGCGGGTGACGTCGTTGCCCATCTCCAGTGCGACGGAGCGGATGTTGTTGCGATGCTCCTCCAGATAGCCGCGCGAGGCCTGCAGCGAGGCATCCAGCGCGGCGCGCACCGGATCGTTGAACCAGGCCTGGATGCCGAAATGGAAGAAGGCGACCGCGAAGGCCGCGACGACGATGGTCGGCGCCACCGCGACGCCGCTGAACAGCAGCACCAAGCGGACATGCAGGCGCGATCCGGCCGAGCCGCGCCGGCGCTCCACCCAGACCCGGGTGAGCCGTCCGGCCAGCACGGCGCCGAGCAGCAGCAGCACGGACAGATTGGCCAGCACCAGGCCGACGCCGACGCCGGGGGTGAAGCCGAGCGGCGTGCCATGCGCCAGCAGCGCGAAGGTGGCGATGCCCACCGCGAGGGCCAGGCAGGCGAACACGATGGTGGCGATCTTGCCGAGCAGGGCCTCGCCGAGCTTGCGCAGCACGGACCGGCTCTGCTCCGGGCCGGATGGCTCGGTGCGTGCCGCGTCAGCGGCGACGGGTTCCTGCGCAGGCATCATGCTCGCCCCTCGCCGGTTCGCGCCTTGCTGCGATGCGGACAGCCATGCGTCACGAAATGCCTCTTACCACCGGGATCTCGAGGTCACGGATCTTCTTGCGCAGCGTGTTGCGGTTCAGGCCCAGCATGGCCGCGGCCTTGATCTGGTTGCCGCGCGTGGCGGCCAGGGTCATCTGGATCAATGGCCGCTCCACCTCGGCGATGACGCGGTCATAGATGCCGGACGGCGCCAGCCCGTCCTCGTGCGCGGCCAGGAACTGGCGGATATGCCGCTCCACCGCGCCGGCGAGCTTTTCCGTCCCGGAGCCGGGACCGTTGGCCGGGCCTGCATCGGAAGCAGCGGAAACATCCTGCAGTTCCATGTCGATCACCTCCGCGGTGATGGTCTCCTGCGGATATAGCGCGGCCAGGCGGCGCATCAGGTTCTCGAGCTCGCGCACATTGCCCGGCCAGCGATGCGCGCGCATCCGGTCGAGCGCGCCGGCATCAAGCGACTTGGCCGGCAGGCCGTCGGCGCGCGCGCGGTCGAGGAAGTGGCGCGCCAGCGGCGGGATGTCTTCCACCCGCTCGCGCAGCGGCGGTAGGCGGATCGGCACCACGTTAAGGCGGTAGAACAGATCCTCGCGGAAAGTTCCCTGGCGGATGGCGAGGCGCAGGTCGCGATGGGTGGCGGCCACGATGCGGACATTCGCCTTGATCGGATTGCGCCCGCCGACGGAGGTGAACTCGCCCTCCTGCAGCACCCGCAGCAGGCGGGTCTGCGCCTCGTGCGGCATGTCGCCGATCTCATCGAGGAACAGCGTGCCGCCATTGGCCTGCTCGAACCGGCCCTGGGAGCGGTTGGTGGCGCCGGTGAACGCGCCGCGTTCGTGGCCGAACAGCTCGCTTTCGATCAGCTCGCGCGGGATCGCCGCCATGTTGATCGCCACGAACGGCCCGGCACGGCGCTTGCCGTAATCGTGCAGCGCGCGGGCCACCAGCTCCTTGCCGGTGCCGGATTCCCCGTTGACCATCACGGTAAGGTCCGCGGTCGTGAGGCGGGCGATGGTGCGATAGATCTCCTGCATCGCCGGGCTGCGCCCGATCAGCGGCAGGCGGCGTTCCTCGACCTCTCCCGGGTCCGGCGCGCTGATGCTCCCCGGTTCCGCCGGCGCCGCCAGCGCACGGTCGACCACCGAGAGTAACTCCTTCAAATCGAAGGGCTTGGGCAAATACTCGAAGGCGCCGCGCTGGGCCGCCTTGACCGCAGTCATCAGCGTGGACTGGGCGCTCATGACGATCACCCGCAGATCCGGGCGCTTGGCGCGGATGCGGGGAATGAGATCGAGGCCGTTCTCGTCCGGCATCATCACGTCGGTGATGACCAAGTCTCCTTCCCCTTCCTCCACCCAGCGCCAGAGGGTTGCAGCCGTGCCGGTGCTGCGGACCTGATATCCGGAACGGCCCAGGGCCTGGGTCAGGACGGTGCGGATCGACCGGTCGTCATCGGCGATCAGAACGGTGGGAAGTGTCATCGGGTGGTGTGTATCCTGCGCTGGCGCATCTTGTTCGTTGTGGCTGAAGGAAGCGGCGTTCGGACCGCTTTCGGGGCTCATGGCTGACGGCTCATGGACGCCGGAACTCAGGGGTCGGATTCTTCATCCGCGAGAACCGGCAGATGCAGACGGAATTCGGTGCGCCCCGGCCGGCTCTCGACCTCGATCAGCCCGCCATGGTCGCCGACGATCTTGGCCACCAGCGCCAGGCCGAGCCCGCTGCCGGCCGGCTTGGTGCTGATGAAGGGGTCGAACAGATGCGGGCGGATGTCCTCGGGAATGCCCGGCCCGTTGTCACGCACACTGACCAGCAGCGGCAGGTCGAGCCGCTTGCTGGTGCCGGGAACGGCGATGCGGACCCCGTGCTGGAACCCGGTGGTGAGGACGATCTCGGGATGGCGGATGTCCGGCGCCGTCACTGCCTCGGCGGCATTCTTGACCAGGTTGAGCACCACCTGGATCAGCTGGTCGCGATTGCCCCATACCGGGGGTAGCGACGGATCGTAATGCTCGGCGAAGCGGACATGCGCGGCGAAGCCGCTCTGCGCCAGGATGCGCACATGCTCGAGCACGCGATGGATGTTCACCGCGCTGCGCGCGATCGGCTTTTCGGAGAAGATCTCCATGCGGTCGACCAGATCGCGGATGCGGTCCGCCTCGTCGCGGATCAGCACTGCCAGTTCGCGGTCGGCCTCGTCCACCGACGCCTCCAGCAGCTGGGCCGCGCCGCGGATCCCCGATAGCGGGTTCTTCACCTCATGCGCCAGGATCGCCGCCATGCCGGTGACGCTGCGCGCCGCGCCGCGAAACGCCAGCTGGCGATCCAGCGTCCGCGCCGCCGAGGCATCCTGCAGCACCAGCAGCACCGCGCCTTCCTCCTCCGGCAGCGGGGAGCCCTGGACCGTGATGCCCGGCTTGTTCATCCGCGGGCTTTCCAGCGTCAGCTCATGGTCGGAGACGGTGATCCCGGTCTGGCGCACCTGGTCGATCAGCATGAACAGCGGATTGTCCCGCGGCAGCAGGTCCGAGAGCTGCATCTGCGCCAGCTGCGGGACGGAAATGCCCAGGAACTGTTCGGCGGCGTGGTTCACGAAGCGGAAGCGGTTGTCGCGATCCAGCAGCACCACCGGCACCTGCATCGCGCTGAGGATCTGCGTCGGGTCGGCGGCGCGCTGCTCGGAATGGCGCTTTTCGGAGGAGCGGCCGACTGCGGCCAGCACCCGGCGGGTGATGGCGCCGCTCATGCCGCCAAACCCTGTTCCGCGCCACCCTGTTCTGCCTCAGACTGCTCCTGCACTGCCGCCCGGGTCGCGCCGCGGGCGATCAGCGGGTCGAAGAAGCGGTGGATCAGCTCGATGACCGCGTCGCTATCGGCCAGCCGGGTGACGGTGGCGCGGAACTCGGCCGATCCGGTCAGCCCGCGCGAGTACCAGGAGATATGCTTGCGCGCCAGCCGCAGCCCGGCATCGCGCCCGAAATGCGTCAGCATCGCCTCGTAGTGCTGGAGAATCAGGGCTTTCTGTCGCGCCAAGGGCGGTTCGGCCTGGCGCCTGCCGGTGCGCAGGAAACCCGCGACCTGGGCCGGGAACCAGGGACGGCCGTAGCAGCCCCGCCCGATCATGACCCCGTCGGCGCCCGAGCGGCACAAGGCCTCCGCCGCGTCATCCTCGGTCAGAATGTCGCCGTTTGCGATTACGGGGATTTGCACCGCGTTCTTCACTTCCGCGATGAAGTCCCAGTTGGCCGTGCCGGTATAGAATTGCTGGCGGGTGCGACCGTGCACGGTCAGCATGCGGATGCCCGATTCCTCGGCGATGCGAGCCAGGCTAGGCGCATTCAGGTTGGCGTGATCCCAGCCCATGCGCATCTTCATGGTGACGGGAACCGGCACCGCGCGCGCCGTCGCCTCCAGGATACGCCCCGCCGCCGCCTCGTCGCGCATCAGCGCGGAGCCGGCGGACTGGCCGACCGCGACCTTCTTCACCGGACAGCCGAAATTGATGTCGATGATGTCGGCGCCGAGGTCGACGGCGATGCGCGCGGCTTCCGCCATCGCCTGCGGATCGCAGCCGGCGAGCTGCACCGAGCTCGGGCCGTCCCCGGCATCGACCTCGGCCATGCGCAGCGTGTTGCGGTTTTCCCGGATCATCGCCCAGGAGGCGATCATCTCGGAGACCACCAGACCGGTCCCCTGTTCGCGCGCCAGGCGGCGGAACGGCAGGTCGGTCACGCCCGACATCGGCGCCAGGATCACCGGCGTGTCGATGCGAATGTCGGGGCCGAGCGCGATCGGCCGCAGCATGGAAGCCGGCGGGTTTGCGGGAACAGAACCACAGCCAGGGGAAGCGGCGTGGGATGTAAGGTTCGGCAGTTTGCCCATCATTTGTGCAAACTACCGAGGTCCGCCGGGTTTCGCAATCGTTGTGCACGAGTTTTTGCGTCCTCGTTGTCACAGTGTTGCCGGATCTGTTGCACGCCGGTGACGGTGGCGACATCGCCGAGGTTGACGGATCGCTCGCGCGCGGAGAGTTTGCGGCATGCGCATTGCCGTCATTCTTGTCGCCGGCGGGTCCGGCAGCCGCTTCGGCGCGGACACGCCGAAGCAATTCCTGGTCCTCGCCGGCAGACCGGTGATCCGCTACGCGGCCGAGGCCCTGGCCCCGCATGTCCAGCTGATCCAGCCGGTCGGCGATGCGACCGCGATCGGCGCCGCCCTGGCGGGCATCGACCATTTGCCCGTGGTGCCGGGCGGCGCCACCCGCCAGGACAGCGTCCACGCCGGGCTGGAAGCCCTGGCGGCGCTCGGGGAGGACCGCGCGCCGGATATCGTGCTGGTGCATGATGCCGCGCGCCCGGTCATTCCCGCGGGAACCGTGCCCAACCTGCTCACGGCGTTGCAGCACGCGCCGGGCGCGATCCCGGCGGTGCCGGTGGCCGATACGTTGAAGCGCGCGCAGGGCCATGCGGCCGGTCCGGCGATCGCCGCCACGGTCGCGCGCGAGGGCCTGTTCCGGGCGCAGACGCCGCAGGCCTTCCGCTTCGCCACGCTGCTGGCGCTGCACCGCGCCGGGCAGGACCAGATGGCGACCGACGACGCCTCCCTGCTGGAGGCCGCCGGCGAGACCGTGCTGCTGGTCCCCGGCGCCGATGCCAACATCAAGCTTACCTACCCGGAGGACGCCATGCGCCTGGAGCAGGCATTGACCGCGCGGCTGTATCCCCGCGTCGGCACCGGTTTTGACGTGCATGTGCTGGCCGAAGGTCGCAAGCTGATCCTGTGCGGCGTGGATGTGCCGCACGACAAGGGCCTTGCCGGACATTCGGACGCCGATGTCGGCATCCACGCGCTGTGCGACGCGATCTATGGCGCGCTGGCGGAGGGCGATATCGGCCGGCATTTCCCGCCGAGCGAGGCCGATTGGAAGGATGCCGACAGCGCCCGGTTCCTGAGGCACGCGGCCGGGCGCATCGCCGCGCGTGGCGGGGTGCTGGCGAATGTCGACGTGACACTGATCTGCGAGCGGCCGAAGATCGCGCCCCATGCGGGCGCGATGATGGCGCGGCTGGCGGAACTCCTGGGGGTGGATGTCCGTTGTGTTTCGGTGAAAGCGACGACGACTGAAAAGCTTGGATTTACCGGCCGGGGCGAAGGCATTGCCGCCCAGGCGGTAGCAACCGTGACTGGTGCCGTTATGACCCGTTCCATCCTGCCCGCAGCCCTGCTGCTGTTGCTTGGCCTGTCCGCCTGCCAATCCTCCTATCCGCCCTACCCGCCGGTGCCGGAGCCGCGGGTGGAGGTCATGGGCAAGCCGCCGGTCACCGAGACGCTGCTGATCTGGCAGCCCGGCCACTGGGACTGGACCGGCGCCGGATATGAGTGGATTCCCGGCGGGTTCGTGCCGCGCGGCACCCATAGTGATCTGTGGATGCCCGGGTACTGGGACCGGACCGACCAGGGATGGCGCTGGGTGCCCGCGCACTGGGTCCCCTGAACACCGGTCACCAAACACCGCTCACCAAACACGGGTTCACCCGGGCGATTTGCGAATAGGTGCGAATTAACAATCAAGTATCGCACCCCACCGCCCTATGTTAGCCTCCCGCGCGTAATGACGTTTGCTTGAGGGAAAACAACATGCGCGCTGGTTCCGTTACCGCATTGCTGGTCGCGGCTTCGGTCTTGTCCGCGATGCCGTATTGGGCGCCGCCAGCCGCGGCGCAGGTGCGCTCGGCGGACGAGATCACCAAGGACCTTACCCCGAATCCCTCGATGCTGAATGGTCCCACCCGTGGCATCCGCCCGGCCGCGCCCCCCGCCGGCGCGGCAGGCGCCAACAGCTATGTCCCCGCCGCCACCGGCAACCACGCCGCGCCCTCGCCGCAGGCACGACACATCGCTGCTCCGGCCAGCAGCCTGACGGTGCAGTTCAAGACCGGATCGGCCGAGCTGACCCCGCAGGCGGTCGCCCAGCTCACCGAACTGGGCAAGGCGCTGTCGAGCAGCTCCATGTCCGGGTTCCGGTTCCGCATCGAGGGGCATACCGACACGGTCGGCACCAAGGACGCCAACCTTACGCTGTCGGAGCGGCGCGCCCAGGCGGTCGCCGATTTCTTGGAAAGCAAATTCGGCATCAGCCGCAACCGGGTCGAACCGGTTGGCATGGGCTCCGACCACCCGCTGGTCCCGACCCCCGACCAGACCGCCGAACCGCGCAACCGGCGTGTCCAGGTCATCAATCTCGGCGCCTGATCCGCGCGCCGGCGCGCTGGCCGCGCGCGCTTGCGTCGCGCCCGTGACCTGATCGCGGAGCACACCCGGTGGAGCCTGATCGTGGAGCATGATTCCGGGGGCGGAGCCGACGACACCATCCGGCCCTATCGGGTTCGGCGGCAGAACCTGTCCCGCTCCGCGGCGAAGCAGCGGGCCAGGCCGTCACCCGCGAAACGCGGCCTGGCGCCGTGGATGTATGTCGTCCCGGTGGGCGTGGTGCTGCTCGGCGGGCTGGGCTTCGCCTTCCTGCAGGGACGGCCGCCCGCAAGGGTGCCGCAGCCGGCGGCCCTCGCGCCGGCGGTGGTTGCCGCGGCCGCTCCCGCCGGTCCCGCCCCCCCGATCGTGGCGCCCGGCGCCCCGGCGCCTTCAGCCTATTTGCCCTTCGCCCGCGAGCAGGACATCCTGCTCAACCATGCGGCATCTTTGTCGATGTTCCGGCTGGCCGAGAACCCGGCGGTGCTGGTGCTGGATTTCCCCACATTGCGCGAGCAGGCGCGGATGCTGAACCGGGTGGCGGTGCTGGTGGAAACCCGCGGCCAGCCGCATGACCGCGTGCTCGACGACGCGGCGCTGGACAAGGCCATCCGCTCCACCGGGGCCGAACCGGATACGTTCTACGATGGCCACGACTATCGTGCCGGCGACCTGGTCCGCTTCTTCGCCCTTGCGGACCGGGACGGGATCCGCCTCAATCCGGACGAGCAGCGGCTGCGCGACCTGATCCGCGCCGCCGGATGGGCGGATGCGGGCGCCGTCGGGGCGTTGATCACTCTCCCCACCCTCGGCGCCGGCATCGATCCGCAGGCACGCGCGTCCATCCTGCGGCATGAGATTTCGCATGGCGAGTTCTTCACCGATCCCGGCTATGCCGCGTTCACGCAGCTGTTCTGGCAGACCGAGCTGACCGATGCCGAACGCGCCGCCTTCCGCCGCTTCCTGGCCGGCCAGGAATACGACCCGACCGACGAGACGCTGATGATGAACGAGATGCAGGCCTATCTCATGCACACTGCCGACCGGCGCTTCTTCAGCCCCGAACTGGTCAGCCTGCCGCCGGAACGCATCGCCGCCCTGCGCCGGCGCTTCATCGCGGATATGCCGGCCGGGTGGTTCCGCGACGCGACGCTGCACGACCAGCACCCCTGAGGGAGCATCTCTGACGCGACCGTACCTCAGCGCGCGGCGGTTTCCAGGATCATGACGTCCGCGGCGATCCGGGTGCCGCGCCTGCGGGCCGCCTCGATCGCGGTTTGCAGATCCTTCAGGAAGGGCCCGGCCGGCTCGGCCGCCTTGGGGCGGGGCTTGGAGAACAGCGGCGTCGTGGAGGCGACGGCGATGATCATGTCGGAACCATAGGGTTCGCCGACCTCGCCGACCTTGCCATCGGCGTTGGGCAGGCCGGGCTTCACGTCCTGTCCGGCCTGGAACACGCGTTGCGGCATGCCTTCCGCGGGGTGCACATGGTAGATGTTGCCGTCCGAGGACAGGTACTCCACGCGCAGCTCGCCGGCGAAATCGGGCATCGTGACGCGCAGCTTGATCGGCGCGTCCGTGGTCAGCCGGGTCTTGCCGTCGGCGATGCGAAGCTCGAGGCGCGCACCGGTGTCGCCGAACCGCGGCAGCACGGGACGCAGCACGTCCAGGGCGCGGCAGTAATCCGCCGATTGCGGGAAGCTCTGGACATCGAGGTTGGTGCGCAGGCCCGCGGCGGAGGTCGCCAGCACCTGCGTCAGGTCGGTCCTTGGCGTACCATCGGCGATCACGCCGTTCAGGCTCAGCGTATTGCCGGTATCGGACAGCTCGCCATCCAGCATGGCGCAGGGAATGGCCGCGAGGGAGGCCACCAGCGCATTGCGGTCGACATGCGGGAGCGCCTGCGGAGCAAGTGCGGTGATGGAGGATTGTGGCGCAACCGGTGCCTGAACCGCCGGCGGAGTCATGGTTGGGGTTGAAACGGTTGGCGCCGCAACGATGGCAGCCGTCGCGGCCGGGGGCGGAACGGCCGACGACTCCTGTGCCGGCGGAGATGGCGGCGATGGCGATCCCGCCTCCCCTGCCCGCGCCGCCGGCGGCGGATTTGCCGGCGGGGCCGGCATCGATTCCGGCGCGCGGGCGATGGTAACGGGCGGGACGGTCGGCGCTTGCGGGGAAGCGGCGAACAGGAACCAGGCGACGGCGCCGGCCGCCACGATGGCCGCGCCGATCCCGCCGAACATCGCCACGCCGGAGCGGCTGGCCGGCTCGGCCGCGGATGCCGGCGCCAGCGGCGCCGCCACCAGTTGCGGCGCTGCCCGGGGCGGCGGGGCCGGCTCCGCGGGTGGGGCTGGCGGCACCGGCGGTGGCGCCGCGGCGGGCACTTGGACCACCGTGGCGTCGCTTTCCGAGTCCACCGGCGTCGCCTGGGCGGCGTGCAGCGCTTGCGCGAAGGCCGCTGCCGTGGGGAAGCGCTGCTCCGGCCGCTTGGCCATGGCCCGCTGCACCACGGCATCGAAGGCGACCGGCGCGGTCACCGCGATCTCGGACGGCCTGGACGGCACCGTGTTCAGCGCCTTCTGCATGATCGCGGTCATGCTGCCCTCGAACGGGCGCTCGCCGGTCAGCAACTGGTACAGCACCACGCCGGCCGAATAGAGATCCGTGCGCGGATCCACGACCTGCCCGGTGAACTGCTCGGGCGACATATAGGCCGGCGTCCCCATGATCGTGCCGACCTGGGTCAGGCCGCTGCTCTCGATCCGCGCGATCCCGAAATCAGCGATCTTGATCCGCCCCTGGCGGGTCAGCATCAGATTGGCGGGCTTGATGTCGCGGTGCACGACGCCGCGCTCATGGCTGAAGCCGAGGCCGGCGAGCAGCTCGTCCATGATCCGGACGATGTCGGGAACCGCGAAGCGTTCCTTGCGGTCGAGCACCGCTTTCAGCGATTCGCCGTCGACATATTCCATCACGATATAGGCGATGTCGGCGGTCTCGCCGTAATCGAACACGCCGACGATGTTGGGGTGAGTCAGCCTGCCCGCGGCCTGCGCCTCGCGGCGGAAGCGCGCCAGTTCCTCCTGCGCGTCGATGTCGTGGCTGTCGGGAAGCTTGACGGTCTTGATCGCCACCTGGCGCGCGATGATCGGGTCCCAGGCCTCGTAGACCGTCCCCGCCGCGCCACGTCCCAGGGTCCTGCGGATCTCGTACTTGCCGAGATGGCCTTCCATTCAACTCCCCTGCTTCGACATCCGCATCGGTTATAGACCGGCCTCGCCTATAATCCAGCAAGCCGGCGTCCGGAAATCGTTCGCAGGGCGACGGACCCGGCGGGGTTGCTCTCGCCGATCAGCGCCAGCGGTGCCCAGTAGTACGGATGCGCGAGCGGGGCGAGCTCGCCCTTGGCCTGCGCGATCAGCGCGCGCTGCGCGTCGCCGAGTGCCGCGGCCAGACCGCGACTGGTGTTCTCCCGGTAGTTCTTCAGCGTGCTCACCACCAGGATCCGGGTGATCTGGTCGTTCACCGGCCAATGGGTGACCAGCAGGGAGCGGGCGCCGGCATAGAAGAAGCTGCGCGCCAGGCCGGAAAGGCTCTCGCCCGCAGCCCCGCCGTTCGGGCCACCGGTGTTGCAGGCCGAGAGGATGATCGCGTCGGCGTCGAGCTGGAGCTGTGCCACCGCGGACGCCGTGAGCAATGCGCCGGAGGCGTTGGGTGCATCCGGCAGGCCGGAGGCAACGATCGCCGGTTCGTCCTGGCAGGCCAGATCGGTCGGCAGCAGCGCATGGGTGGCGAAGTGCAGCACGCGATAGTCCCGCAGGCTGGCCTGGCGCACGGACGCGGCGGTGAAGGCGGGGCCGAGCAGTTCGTCGCCGGGCGCGGCGCCCATTACCACCTGCGCCTGGGTCAGCTCCTCGCGCGCGCCGGGCAGCGGCGGCAGGCCGGCGAGCAGCCGGGCGGATTTCGGCACAGGTGCCGGGCGGGAAGCTGGCCTGGGCCTGCTTCAGGCTGACCGGGCGGAAATCGCCGAAGCCGAACCACGGATTATGCGCCTGCGAGCCGCCGGCGATCTTGCGCAAGGCGACGAAATTGGCTGCCGCCGGCACATGGGTCACCGTCATCTGCCGGATCAGCCAGGGCGCATCGGCCAGCGCGTTGGGATCGGCAGGGCCGGTGAGCAGGGCGGCGAAGGGATAGGCGAGCAGCGGGCCGGAGGGAACCACGGTCAGGCTGGTCGCGCCGACGAGGTCGCGGCCCAGCCCGCCCAGCACGGCGTTGTACAGCGCCAGCGCCGCCTGGGTGTCGAACGCCGGCGGGCGGGAGCCGCTCGTCGGTTCGATACCCGCACGGGCGCGGGCCACCAGCTCGCCCATGCGCTGGGCGCCGCCTTCGATCGGGGACACCGCGATCTTGCCGTCCCGCAGCAGGAAGGCCCAGCCGCTGGTATCGCCCAGCACGGTCGCGACGAACGCCTCGCCGGGGCGGAGGATGGACATCACGTCCTGTGCGCGCACCACCTGCTGCACCAGCTGGCCGTAATTGGGCGAGGCCACCTGCAGAGCGGTATCCGCGTCCGCTTCGGCCGCCAGCGCCTCGGTGATCTTCTTGTCGAGCGCCGCCTGGGCATCGGCGTTCGGCTGCACCCCGGAGCGGCGGGCCTCCTCGGCGGTGTCGCGCTCGCGGTACAGCTCCGCCAGGCGGGTGGATGCGTCCTCGCGCCGGCGGATCGCCTCGCCGACCCGGGGATCGCGGGCATTCTCCGCCAGCCTGGCCGAGGCGCGCGCGATCTGCTGGCTGGTGATGCCGCTCTGGCCGAGCTGGGCGGCCTCGAACATTTCGGTCAGCAGCGCCTGGCGCCGCGCCGGATCCTGGTTCGCGACCTCGGCATAGGCGGCCAGGCAGGGCTCGATCAGGCTGGTCGTGGTTCCCGCCTTCAGGCTCTGCAGCGTGTTCTTGGCGTCGCGGCAATTGCCTAGGGCGTCGTCCGCGCGGCCGGTGCGCATCAGCACGGCGGCGCGCAGCAGCTCGGTATCCGCACCCGGCCTGGCGCCGGGGATGTAGCGGTTGAAGGCGGCCGCCGAACGCGACAAGGCGCTGAGCGCGGCGTCGTCATGCCCCTCCGCGCGAGAGATCTCCGCCGAGGTGCGCAGCAGCCGGGCCACCACCACCGGCTGCGACCAGCCGCGCGCGCGAGCGAGTTCGGTGGCGCTGTCGGCCTCCGCCTTGCTCTCGGGCAGGCGCCCCATCCATTTGTAGATATTGGCCCGGTTGCGGCGCATCTCGATCACGCCCATCAGCGCCGCCTCGGCCACGGGATCGGTCAGCAGATCCTGGTCCGCCAGCTTCTCGGCCAGCGCCCCGGCGGCCCCGCCGGCCGGCTGCGCCGCCCGGGTGGTCAGCATCCTGGGCGGCAGCAAGGCGGAGTAATCCGCCTCGGCCTCGTTGCACAGGCCCAGCGCCTCCGGCAGCTTGTCCTGGTTGATCATGTTCAGGGCGCGGTAATGCGCCAGCCGTGCCTTGGCCGCCTTGTCGCTGATATCCGGCGAGTTCACCAGCGGTTGGGCCCTGGCGAACAGCGCGTCGGCCTCGGGGTAGCGGCCCTGGTTGGACAATTGCACCGCCTGGTGCATCAGCGGCGAAGCGGTGTTCGGGTTGTTCGGCCCGAGGATCTTCTGCTGCAGCGCATAGGCGGCGCGGTAGGCCTTTTCGGCGGAGATGTAGTTCTGCGTGCGGTTGGCGATCGCTCCCGCCGCCATCAATTGCTCGTACTGGCCGATATCGTTGGAACTGAAACTCTGCGCGGCCAGCCGCTCGGCGGCCAGGCCCTGACTGCCGCCCTGGCCGGCAGCAGATGCCGCCGCTTCCGGCGCGAGGCGGCCGGACAGGATGCCGATGGAGCGTTCGATCGCCGGCAGCTCGGGCTGCAGGCCGTCAGCGAAATAGGCCTTGCCGCTGACCATGACCACAACGGCGACCTGCGGCCAGCCGCCGATTTTCCGGGTGCAGTCCATCACCAGCGCCGGCTCGTCGCCGAGCATGCTAGACGGGCGCGGCGGCGCGCAGTCGTAGCGGTGGTCGATGGCCGAGCGCCAGGCGCTGGCGGTGGCGAGGTCGGCCAGCACGCCGGGCGGCCCGGAGCTGACATGGGCGCTGGGCTGGGCCCATTCGCCGCAGAAGATATATGCCTCGCCATTGGCGTGGCTCTGCTGCTCGCAGGCCTTACCGGCCGCGTCGTTGCCGAGCGCGATGCCGCTACCCGTCTTCCGCGACGCCCGGCCCGCGACATAGGCGCTGTCAGGCGGCACCGAACATGCCGCGAGCAGCAGCGCGGGCAGCAGGGCCAGCGGCAATCTCGCTAGTGTCAGTCTGGCCGGCGGCAGCTTGGCCAGCATCCGTCGCAGCCGCACGCCGAAGTGACGCGTGGCCATGGTCAGTAATCCCGGTTCGCGAAATCGGGCAGGATATCGTCGATGTCGTTGCCACTGCCGGACGATTTGCCAAATTCGCTGTCGGTCAGCGGGAAGATGGAGACGAGCGAATTGCGCGCAAAACTCTCGGAAGAATAGAACTGCAGGAACCCGGTATCCGTCAGCAGGAAGAAAGCCGGACGCGCGATGGTGATGGCCGAGGAAACGGCCACCGGAGCCGGCGGCTCGACGGCCGCGGGCGGCGGCACAACGGCGACGGGCGGCACAACGACGATGGGCGGAGGGATGACGATGGGCGGCGGAGGCACAACCACGGGGGGAGGCACGACGACCACGGGGGGCGGAGAGCAGCCCGCCCCGATCGCGCAGCCATTGATCACGTAGGCATCGTTGGCGGCCGGGGTGATGAACGAGGCCAGGGCGGCCGCCTGCCCGGTCTGGCCATTGACCGCGCCGGTCAGGCTGGCGCCGCCGCCGGTGCCGCCATATGCCACTTCCAGACCCTGGGCCGCGATGCCGCCGGTGGCGGCTCCGGCACCGAGGACCAGGTACAGCTGGCTGCTCGATGCCTGAAGATCGGCAAAACCTGCCGCGACCGCGGTGTCGCCGGGACGCGGGCCCACCCGGATCGTTCCGAGGGCGCCGCCGCCGTTCACGCGGGTGGTGCCGGTTTGCGACACATTGTCGGCAAACAGGAACAGGCCCGCACCGGCGCCGTCCGGGATCTGGCCGGGGCCAAGCGGGCCGGCGGGAACCGGCGTATCGCCGGTGGCCACCGATCCGCCATTGAGGGCGATGCTCGGCGCCGTCACGCGGATCCGGGGCGCGTTGAGGAAGGCTCCGGTCTCGGCAAAGGACACGCCGGCGCTCGCGTCGATCGTGTTGCCGGATAGGCTGCCGGTGCCGGTGCCGGCGATGGCCGAGCCGGCGCCGAGCGCGATGCTGCCGCCCGCGACGTTGCCGTTGAAATCGATATTGCCGCCCGCCGTCAGCGAAACCGCCGATGCCCCGACACTGGCGCCCGGCGCGATGGCGAGCGACCCGCTGTCGAGGATCGTCGCGTTCGTGCCGCCGTTCACCAGGCCGGTGACGTTCAGCGTGACGATATCGTGCAGCGTGAAGCCCGCCGTCGTCGCGAAGGAACCGAGATTGCCGATCTGGTTCGTGCCGCTGAACGATGCCGCGCCGATGCCCACCAGACCCGTCAATGTCGTTGCCGTCAGGCTGCCGGTCTCGGTGATCCCCGTGCCCGCCGATGCCGTGATAACGCCGCCGCTGACGTTGCCGGGGATATCGATCGTCGTTCCCGAGATCAGACCCACCGATGCCGGCCCGCTGACGCTGCCGGCGATGGACAGGCTCGAACCGGTCAGGGACACCGCCGCCGCGCCGACGCTGCCGCTGACGGTGACCGGTGCGCCGTCGAGGATGGTGGCGCTAGTCCCACCGGCGACCGGGCCGGCGATGGCCAGCGCCACGGTGTCGTTCAGCGTGAAGCCCGCGGTCGTCGTGAAGGCGCCGAGATTGGCGACCCGGTTGCTGCCGGTGAACGACGCCGCGCCGGTGCTGACTAGCCCAGTCAATGTCGTTGCCGTCAGGCTGCCGGTCTCGGTGATCCCCGTGCCGGCCGATGCCGTGATAATGCCGCCACTGACGTTGCCGGAGATATCGATCGTCGTTCCCGCAGTCAGACCCACCGATACCGGCCCGCTGACGCTGCCGGCGATGGACAGGCTCGAACCGGCCAGGGACACGGCCGGTGCCGCCACGCTCGCGCCCGGCGCAACGGCCAGCGCGAACCCGCTGTCGTCCAGATGGACGAAGGCGGTGTCGGTCACGATCCCGCCTACCGTCAGCGCCTGCCCGTCCTTTAGCGCGAAGCCCGTCGTCGAGGCGAAGCTGCCGAGATTGGCGATGTGGTTGTCGGCCGCCATCAGCGACACGCCGCCGGTCACGCCGCTGCTGCTCAGCAGCGTGCCGGCGAGGATGCCGCCGCCGGTCTGCGTCAGGCCGCCGGCGGCGGACAGATCCACCGTCCCGGCGTTCAGCCCCGCTGCCAGGGTCAGCGGGCCCGCGGTCTTCAGCTGGATCGCCGCGCCGCTGAGATTGCCGGTGACGCTCAGAGCCGAGCTGTCGGTCAGCGCGAAGGCGCCAGCACCGGCATCGAAAGCCCCAAGCACGGGAATGACATTGCCGGGCTGGGCGAAACTGGCGCTGCTGGACGAACCCGACAGCGAAGCCGCGCTCAGCGTGCCGCTCGTCTGGATGATGGCGCCGGACGAGACCAGCTCGAGCGCGGCCGGGGTGGCGATGTTGCCGCTGATGTCGATGCTGGCCGACATCACCCCGCCGCCGGCGCTGCTCTGGCCGAGCCGGATGGTGCCGGCGGTGATCGGGCCGAGGCTGGACGAGCCGATGGCCAGGGCCTGGCCGGCGGTCAGCGGTCCGAGCTCGACCAGGCCGCCAGGCGCGGTCAGGGCGCCCGCGGGGCCGATGGCGAGGCTGTCGGCAGCCAGGGCGATGCTGTTGCCCGGATCCACCCGGACCGTGCCCGACACGGTCAGCGCCGCCGCGTCGGCCAGGCCGAACGTGCCGGTGGATACCGCGAAGCCGCCCAGGGTGCCGATCCGATTGGCCGGCTGGGCCAGCAGCACGTCGCCAGTCACGCCGTTGCTGCTCTGCAGCGCGCCGGCGATGATGGCGCCGGCGGCCTGCGTCACGCCGCCGGCGGCGGACAGATCCACCGTGCCGGAGCCGGCACTCAGGAAGCCCGACAGAACCAGTGCCTGCCCGTCGTTCAGGGTAAAGCCGCCGCCGGTGCCGAAGCCTCCCAGGGTGGCGATCCGGTTCGTTGTTGGCGTCGCACCCGCAAGGCTCGCCATCCCCGCCGAGCTGCCGTTCAGCGTGCCGGCGATCAGCGTGTTGGTCTGCGCGATCGTGCCCCCATTCGCGATCAGGCTCACCGTGCCGGTGGCGGCGTCGGCCTGCACCGTGCCGGAAAGCTGCAGGGAACCGGCGGCGCTCAGGCGTACCCAGCCGCCGGCCGCCGAGGCGTTGATAGCGGCCGTGCTGGCCTGAACGATGTCGCCGCCCATGGCCTGCACATCGAGGCTCGGCCCGCCGAACAGGTCGATCCGGCCCGCCGTCAGATGGGTTCCCAGATTCTGCACGATGGCGCCGCTGCTGCTCAGCCGCAGGATGCCGTCGGCGGCCAGATCGTTGGTAATGTTCAGGGTCCCGCCGGATCCGCCCGGAGGGGTCGCGTAGAGGATGATGTCGCCGCCAGTCAGGCCCCCGGGCGCGGCTGCCGCGGACATGACCCCGATGCTGCCCATGTTGTTGGCGCCCGGCGTGCTGATCAGCTCGATGCTGCCGCCGGTCGCGGTCCTGGTGCCGGCGAAGGTGTAGCCGGCCTTCGCCGCGAAATACGCCGCATCGATCGTGCCGCCGCCAGTTTCGATTATGTTCCCGCCGGCCGCCAGCGTCACCGCGCCGGTCCACAGGTCGGCGGAGATCGTGCCGGCATCGGTCAGGGACGATCCGATCTTGCCGGCCACGGCCAGGGTGCCGGAAATGGTCGCGCCGGGGCCGACCGTCAGGCTTCCGCCGCCCGGCGCGATGTTGCCGGTGCCATTGCCAAAGAACGACGCGCTGACATTGCCGCCGGTGTCGGCGGATTCCAGCAGGATCGCCGTGCCCAGGACATTGCCGTTCACGACGATGTCGCCGGCGCGGAGGTTGATGAGGGTGCCGAGGATCGCGCCATCCACCGTCAGCGTGCCGTTGGTGGCGATGTCGGTCAGTGTGCCGCCGGTCACCGTGGCGCCGCCGGCCACGGTCAGCGACCGGGCGTTGTTCAGGGTGAAGCCGGAATCGGCGCTGAAGGATTGCAGGCCAGCGATCTGATTGGCCGTCCCGAGGAGATTCGCCGCCCCCGCGATGCCGCCGCTGCTGGCCAGCGTCGTCGCGTAGATTGCGCCGATGCCCGACTGCAGCACGCCGCTGCCCGCGGCACTGATGTCGAGCATCGCCACCGGCGCGCCGGCCGAGCCGATGCGGCTGTCGGTCAGGGCGGCGCCGCCGGTGCCGGCCTGCAGCGTGACCGTGGCGGCGTTGATTTGCGTCGGCGCCGCTGAGCCCGCGCCGGCGCCGATCGTCGAGCCGATGGTGATGGCGCCGGGGCCGGAGGGCGTTCCCAGCAGGAAATCATAGCCCGACGCCAGGCTCAGTGCCGACGCGGTCACGCCCATGCCGCGGTCGATCGACAGATCGTGGCCGGCCCGCAGCGTCAGGGTATGGCTCCCGAGATTGACGACATTGGCTTGGTCGCTGCTGTAGACGGCGGACAGGTCATGCGCGGCCTGCACCACTACATTGGCCGCGGAGGCGTTCAGCACCGCCAGATCCAGCCAGGGCGTGCTGCCCAGCGGCGTGTCGCTGAGCACGAGGTCGTAGGGATCGATCAGCAGCGTGCCGACGCGCCCCGCGGGCGCGGACAGATCGATCTTGCCGGTCAGCGAAAACCCGGCATCGCCGGACACCTCCACCGCGCCGCCGTTGCCGCCTTGCGGGCCGCCTTTGGCCGCGAGCGTGCCGGCCATCGCGGTCGATTGCGTGCTCAGCACGGCGATCCTTCCGCCATTGCCCTTGCCGGTGGCGTCGGCCGTGACAGTCGCGCCGGCCTCGATCGTCGTCCTGGCGCCGGTTCGTTTGGACGCGACGGATGTCCCGCCCTTGGCGCGCGCCAATGTGGTGCCCAGCGCCACAATGCCGCCGCCGGCGCTGCCGGACGCATCGATCCGTGCCGCGGAGGCGACCGTTACCGAGCCGCTCGCGTTGATCGCCACCTGCCCGCCGGTGGTGGCGGGGTCGCGGCCGGCGACCGAGATCTGCCCGTCCACGCGCACATCGCCGCCGCGGCCCTGTACCACCACGGTGCCGGTCCGTGCGCCCACGCTGTCGGCCTGGATCGTGCCGCCGGCGGAGACCAGCGTCTGCACGATGCCGTCGACGGCCCTGGCGGTCAGCAGCACCTTGCCGCCATCGGCGATGATCGTGCCGGTGTTGGTGACCAGCGCGGTCACCGGCTTGCCGTCGGGTCCGGTCGGGACCTGGCGGACCTGCTGGGTGACGTCGATCGACAGCAGGCCGTCACCGTAGAGGTCGACCGTATGCTTTTCCGCGCCGGCCAGGACCACCTTGCCGAGCTTGGCCTGGATGATGCCCTTGTTGGCGACGGCGGGGGCCACCAGGGCGGCCAGTCCACCATCCGCGATCGTGATCGTGCCCGCGTTGACGATCTGCGCGCCGGGATTCGGCGCCTGATCGAACACCAGCTTGCCGCCCGCGAGGAATTGCTTGGTGGTCTCCGGGCTCATGCCGGAGGTGGTGACCACCAGGCCGGCGGCGTTGACCTGCGAGCCCTGGCTGAAGGCCACGCCGGACTGGTTGATCAGCACGATCTGGCCGTTGGCGTTGATCCTGCCGGCGATCTGCGAGGGGTCCGGTCCGACCACGCGGTTCAGCGTGACCGACTGGGCGGAAGGCTGGTTGAATGTCACGGTGTGCTGGGAGCCGACATCGAAGCTCTGCCAGTTCACCGCGCCGCGCTGGGTGCTTTGCGTGACGGTGGTGTTCTGCACATTTGGGTTGGCGATGGTGATCTGCCCGCCGACCACCTGCCCGCCCTGCGGACCGGCATTGGCCGCCGGCGGCGCCGCCCGGGCAGCCGGCGCCGTCGAGACGGCGGCAAGCAGCGTCGCGGTTATCGCCCGCGTGGCCGGGGCCTTCCGGTGGCGATGCCGGGGCATCCAGGCACTCGAAATGCTCACAATTCGTTACCTTCGGCGGCCGTTCGTCCCGCTGGTATCCCGGCGTTCTTACGACGTTAACTCGTTAAGGAGGTATTATCTAATTATATCGTCGGAAGCACCCAACGCCGGCTCCGCCCCGCACCTGCTCCACATTCTCCGGTCAGAAGCGGGCCAGCACGCCCCAGTAGAAAACCCCGGCGTTCAGCGGCGATATTCCAGGGCCGGTTCCGTTTGGATACCGGTTCACCCGATAGGCGCCTTCCAGGTCGATCTCGACGCTGCGCGTCACGTACAGCCGGGTGCCGAGGCCGAAGGAGCGCAGGATCGTGTTGGCGTCGGAACTGCGGCTCTGCCAGGTCTCGCCCCAGTCGTAGAACGCATAGAACTGGGCGTTCACCTCCCACGGCACCATGTCCGGCAATGGGATCGGCGTGTTGAGCTGCAGTTCCGCCGTGGCCGTCAGGGCGCTGTCGCCGGTGACCTGGCCCCAGTAATAGCCGCGGTTGAAATGCGGCCCGCCGAGATAGAATTGTTCTACCGGCGGCAGCACGTCGCCGCTGTATTGGCCGGCGGCGCTCAATTGCAGCGCGACGCCGGCGGTGTCCCAGGGCTGGAACAGCGACTGGTTGCGGCCGATTTCTCCGTTCACCTTGGTGAAGTTGGTCGTCTCGCCCAGGCGCGACGCGGTCGGGTTGTCGTTCGGCGTGGCGCCGAATGCCGCCAGGCCCTGGGACACCCGGATATTGCCGGTGCTGGTCGCGCTCCGGTCTGCCCCGAGCAAGGTATCGAGCCGGGCGTAATCGCCGCCGAGGCGCAACACCCGCAGCGCGTCGTAGCTGGCGCGGGTGACCGGCCCGCCGGCCGTCTGCTGGAAGTTGGTCTGGGTGTCGATCGCGTCCGCGCTGGCAAACAGGTTCACCGATTGCTGGCGCACGCGGATCAGCGGGTAGCTGAGCTGGAAGCCGTAGATGCTGCTGATGCCCTGGTAGCCGATCTGACGCAGGAAGCCGGTGGGGGTGGAATCTCCGGATCCGCCATAGAATTTTCCCTTCAGCCCGGAGCCGCCGATATAGAACTCGGTGAAGGCCTGCCCGAAGATCTGCGTGCCGTTGAGCGAGCTGTACAGCGAGACCTCGGTCCGCTCGCCGAACTCGGTGAAGGAATTGAAGTCCATCACCGCGATGGCCTCTTCCGGCCCGGTCTGCGGAAAGGCCCGGTTATCGGCGGCGACCAGCCCCGAATACCAGTTGCGGGAAACCTTCGCCACCAGGGTCAGCGCACCCGGCTCCTCCGTGGAGGGCACCAGCGTGGAACGCAGCGTGATGCCCGGCACCTCGGAGGCCAACAGCAACCAGCGTTCCAGCGTGGGCGTGTCGATCGGGCGCTGCTCGGTCAGGTGATGGAGGAAGCGCAGCACCTGGGTGCCGGCGGGGCCGATATCGCCGTCCAGCTTGACGCTGGCGATCCGCCCCTCGATGACCACGAAGCGGAGCGAACCACGGGAGATGACGACGTTGACGACGGTGTAGACGTAGCCGTCGCGGCGGTAGAGATCGACGATCCCGGCGCGGGCCTCCTCGATGCGATCCTCTGCCACGGCGGGTCCGGTCAGACCGTCGGTGTACTTGGCGATTACCGCCGGCGGATAGGCCGTCACGCCCTCGACCGACACCGACGCGACCTCGTGCGCGACCCCGGCGCCGACGGGGGCGCGGGGCGTCGGCGCCGGGGGCGGCAGGCCGGGGGCGACGCCCGGCGCCGGGCGAGGCAGCATCTGCGGGATGGGCGAGGAAAGCCCCGGCAAGGCGACCTGGGCGCTGGCCGGCGCGGTGGCGATCGAATGGGCAATCGTCAGGGCGGCGCCCGACAGGGTGGCAAGCCGACGAAAAACGACTGGCCGGCCAGGCTTCGAAGATCGCGAAGAACGTGACCTATCTCGGTCCGGCGGTGCCAAAAGTTTTGCATTCCCTAAAGTTTGTCAGAGAATCATCTCATTTTTGCAAGGCTTTCAGTATCCCAATGATATCATCAATACCGTTGCAAGCTAATTCTATCTCCGGCAGTCGCATCGGCACCCACCCCTTCGTCCAACCCGTGTGTCCACTCCGTGCGCCAATGGGCTATGAAGCCGTCACTGGGCCTGCGGGCCGACGGTCAGCGCTGTGCGCACGGTCTGACTGGCGGCTGCGGCCCGGCTCTAGCCATGGGAGATCTGGATGCGCGTTGGGATGATGAGGACGACACGGGCAGGAATTGCGCTGGCCGGCGTTACACTGGCCTGTCTGCTGGCCGGGAGCGTCGTGGGCGCTCAAGCCCAATCGGAGACGGCTCAATCGGAGATGGCCCAATCGGATGCGGGCCACCCCGGCTCCCAGCCGTCGTCGGAACGGGCCAGCAACACTGGGGCGGATTCGGGGGCGCCGCAGGTCGCGCCGGCATTGCCGGTGCCCTCGCTCGGCGCGGACGCCACGGCGGAGGATTTTCTGCGCGCGGCACGCATCGCGCTGGTGCGCGGGCAGACCGGTGAGGCGCAGGAAGCGATGGAGCGAGCGCAGACCCGGCTGCTGGATCGTTCCGTGCCGCTGTTCAGGACCGACCAGCCCAGCACCCACCCGGCGATCCCGCTGATCTCCCAGGCGATCCGCGCGCTCGGTGCGGGCGACAAGGCGATGGCGATGCAGTACCTGGATCAGGCGCTGCCGCTCGCCCAGCCCAAGCCGGAGGCGAAATAGCGCGGGTTAGTAGAGCCCGGCCTGCCGGGCGCGCTCGCGCAGCAGCGCCAGCACCGTGCGGCAGATCGGCATGGTCTGGCCGACGGCCTCGCCGAGTTCCACCACCGCGCCGAGCAATGCGTCGATCTCCATCGGACGGCCGCGTTCGAGGTCCTGCAGCATCGAGGTCTTGTGCTCGCCGACCTCGGCCGCGCCGTCGATGCGCTTCTCCACGTCGATGGCGAAGCGCACGCCGAGCGCCTCGGCCGTGACCTTCGCCTCCAGCATCATCGCCCGCGCAGTTTCGCGCAGATCCGGCCGCCCGGCCAGGCGGTCCAGCGTTGAGAGCGTCAGTGCGGAGAGCGGGTTGAATGCCAGGTTGCCCCAGAGCTTGACCCAGATCTCGTCGCGGATCTTCGGCCGTACCGGGGCCTTCAGGCCGGCGGCGATCATGGCCTTGGACAGCGCCTCCACCCGCGGGCTGCGGCTGCCATCGGGCTCGCCGAGGCTGAAGCGGTCGCCATAGGTGTGCTCGATGACGCCGGGCGCGGTCACTTCGGCGGCGGGGTAGACCACCGAACCGATGGCCTGCGATGGCGGCAGGATCTGCCACAGCTTGCCGCCGGGATCGACGGATTCCACCCGGCGGTCCCGCCAGGGGCCCGCCAGACCGTAGAAATACCAGTAGGGCACGCCGTTGATGCCCGTCACCAGCGCGGTTTCCGGGCCCATCATCCGCGCGATGTCCGGCGCCGCCGATGGCAGCGAGTGCGCCTTCAGCGTGACCACGACATAGTCCTGCACCCCGGCCTCGGCGGCGTCCGCGATGCAGCGCGGGCGGACCACGGTGGTCTCTTCGCCGGATTTGAGCGTCACGCCGTTGGCCTGCATCGCCGCCAGATGCGGCCCGCGGGCGATGAAGGTCACGTCCGCGCCGGCGGCAGCCAGCTTGACCCCGAGCAGGCCGCCGATCGCACCGGCGCCGAAGATCGCGATCTTCATCAGGAGGTCAGGCCGAGCTTCTCGGCCAGGCCGATGCGCATCAGCTTGCCGGTCGCGCCCTTGGGGATTTCCGCCAGGAACACGATCTTGCGCGGCACCTTGAAGGCGGCCAGGCGCGTGCCGGCGAAATCGCGCAATTCGTGGTCGGTGGCGGCCATTCCTTCCCGCAGCACGATGGCGCAGGCCACCTCCTCGCCCAGCTTGTCGTGCGGCATGGCGAAGGTCAGCGCCTGTGCCACCGCCGCGTGGTCCATCAGGATGGTGTCGACCTCGATCGGGCTGATCTTCTCCCCGCCGCGGTTGATCAGCTCCTTCAGCCGCCCGGTCAGGCGCAGATAGCCCTGCTCGTCCAGGTAGCCCTGGTCGCCGGTGCGGAACCAGCCATGGACGAAGGCAGAGGCGTTGGCGACGGGGTTGTTCTCATAGCCGGCGGTGACGTTGCGGCCGCGGATGACGATCTCCCCGAGCTCGCCCTGCGGCAGGATTTCGCCGTCCTCGTCCATGATGGCGATCTCCGGCCCGGCGGCGACACCGACGGAGCCGGCGAAATGCGGCCGCGGCGGCAGCGGGTTGGAGGCCATCTGATGCGCCGCCTCGGTCATGCCGTAGGACTCGATCACCGGCACGCCGAAGGATTTTTCCACCGCATCCATCACCTGCGGCGGCAGCGAGGCGGAGGAGGAGCGGATGAAGCGCAGCCGGCCGCGGGCGATGATCTCCTGGTTGCGCGCGGCCAGCCCCTCGATCGCCTGGTGCATGGTGGGAACGGCGGTGTACCAGCTCGGCTTCACCTCATCGAACTGGGCGAAGAAGCGGAAGGCGTTGAAGCCCGGCGTGCAGTACACCGCACCGCCGGCGGCGATCGAGGACAGCGTGGCCGCGATCAGGCCGTGGATGTGGAATAGCGGCATGATGTTCAGGCACACATCGTCCGGCGTGAGCCGCAGGCACTCGCCGATGTGATAGGCCGACGCGGTGACGTTGATATGGCGCAGCGGCACGATCTTGGGGCGCGAGGTGGTGCCGGAGGTGTGCAGCACCAGCGCGACGTCCTCGGCCTGCGCCTGGCCGGGATTGGCCGCTTCGCTGGACAAGGGTGCCGCGGGAACCAGGGTGAAATGCCCGGCCGGGCCTTCGGGGACCAGTTCGATGACCGGAATGTTCTTGTCCGCCGCGACGGCGCGCGCGGGGCTGTCCATCCCCTGCTGGATCACCAGCGCCTTGGCGTTCAGGTCCGACAAATAGAAGTCGAATTCCTCCGCCTTGTAGGCGGGGTTCAGCGGCGCGGTGGTGGCGCCGCAGGCGATGGCGATGAAGCCGGCCGCCATTTCCGGCCCGTTCGGCAACACCATGGCCACCCGGTCATCGCGCCCGATGCCGAAGCGGTTGAGGTCGGCCACGGTCCGCCCCGCCAGCGCGCGCAGGCCGGCATGGGTGAGCGGCGGGCGGCTGATGTCTGCGGACCGAGGCGCGCCGATGGCGGGCGCGGCGTCGGCGCCCTTGGCAAGCAACCCGGGCACCGTATCGGCGGGGTAATGGGTCAAGGCGGCCTCCATGAATGCGGTCTCAGCGATCGCAAAGCATGGAAGCGGGCGGCGTGGCAAGACGCGTGACCGGGCCGGGGATAGACTTCGGGCCATGTCCGATTCCCTGTCCGGTTTTGGCGGCCGTTCCGAAACCGCACTCTACGCTTCCGTGAAGGCGTTCCTGCAAGCCCAGGGCTTTACGGTGAAGGGCGAGGTGCGCGGTTGCGACATCGTCGCGCTGCGCGGCGAGGAGGAGCCGATCCTGGTGATCGCCGAGCTGAAGCTGGGACTGAGCCTGGAGCTGATCCTGCAGGCGGTGGACCGGATGGCGGCGGCGGATGCGGTATGGCTGGCGGTGCCAGCCACCAGGCGCGGACGGGACCGGGACCGGCGCGCGCACCGGCTGTGCCGGCTGCTCGGGCTCGGCCTGCTGGCCGTGGGCGCGCGCGGCGGCGTGGAGGTGCTGGCGGAGCCCCTGCCCTACCGGCCGCGCACCGACAAGAAGGAGCGCAAGCGATTGATCCGCGAGCATATCGCGCGGCGCGGCGACCCGACGCCCGGCGGATCCACGCGCCAACCGGTCATGACCGCCTATCGCCAGCAGGCGCTGGATTGCGCACAGGTGCTGAAGGCCGGTCCCCGCGCCGTGCGCGAGGTGCGCCTGGCCGCGCCGGACGCCGGCAAGATCCTGCTGCGCAACGTCTATGGCTGGTTCACGCCGGTGCGCCGCGGGGTCTACGGCCTGACGGAGGCCGGCGAGGCCGCGCTTGCCCGCTGGCCCCGCGCCGCGGAGTAGCCCCGCAGGCCGGATGAACCCGGTCACGCTTCCCCGATGAACTCGCGCAGCAGCCCGGCGCAAACCGCCGCGTGGGAGAACGGTAATCCGTGCCTAGCATAGCCGATCACATGCAGCCTTGCATCCGGCGCCCGGTCCCGGAAATCGGCCATGACAGGCACGGGGATGAACGGCGAGCCGTCCGGGTGCAGCAGCAGCAGCTTCGGCCGCAACTCCGCCAGCTTGCCGGCAAGGTCGGCCCCGACCAGCGCCTCCAGCAGCCGCAGCACCGTGTCCGGACAGGCGGTGGCCTGCTGGGCCTCGAACCAGCGCCAGAGATTTTCCGGTAGGGCGCCGGGATGGAAGCGGGCCCGCATCATATGCGCCGACCAGCCCGCCATGCCGCGCGTGTCGATGATCTGCTTCCAGTCCGCGATCGAACGGATCGATGCGCCAAGATGCGCCCCGTTGCTCACCGTCAGGGTGCGCACCCGCTCCGGCGCGCGCAAGGCGGCGTGCAGCGCGATGGTGCCGCCGATCGACTCGCCCACCAAATGCGCGCGCTCCACGCCGGCCGCATCCATCACCGCGAACAGATCCTCGGCCAGCCGATCCATGTCCAGCCGCACGCCGGCATCCGCCGGGGCCGAATTTCCGTGCCCGCGCATGTCGAATCGCAGGATGCGATAGCTGCCGGCCAGTGTCGGCAGCCAGCCGGCGAAGATGTCCTGGCAGGCGCCGATGCCGTGATGGAACAGGATCGTTTCGGATTCAACGAGCCAGGGCGGCGTCAGGTCGATCAGCGACCAGGCCAATATGCCGCCGGGAACATCCAGTCTTGGCATCGCCGTGCCCTCCCTTGTTTGCGGCGATTGCCACACCCCGCCGCGTGGCTATGATCCTGCTTAACAATTCGAAGATCAAAGGGAGGCAGGCAAATGAGCAAAGACAGCATCGCGCGTCCGGCGCGGTTGGTCGGCACGCGCCGCGGCGTCATTCGGGCCGCCGGCGGGCTGGCCGGCATCCTGGCGCTGGGCCGTGCGCCCGCCTTTGCCCAGGCGGTGCCGCAGAAGATGATCATCGCCCATGTCAATCCGGTGCCGGAATCGGGCGCGGTGGCGATGGACTGGTATGCGAAGGAGCTGAGCAAGCGATCCAATGGCGAGCTGGCCGTGGAGTTCCAGGGCGCCACGCTGCTGAGCAAAGAGATCGACATCATGAACGCGGTGAAGGCCGGCAACATCGCCATGGGCACGCCGGCCGGCGCCGCGGCCACGCTGTTTCCGGAAATGGGCGCCTTCCTGGTCTCCTACCTGATCAGCAACTATGCCCAGGCCTACTCCATCCTGAACGGCAAGGTCGGCGACCGGCTCGATAAGCTGTTCCAGGAGAAATACGGCGTCAAAGTGCTGTATTATTTCGATTACGGGTTCCGCCATTTCTGGAACAACCGGCGCCCGATCGACCAGCCGAAGGATCTGCGCGGGCTGAAGCTGCGTGTGCAGCCATCGAAGGTCTTCGCTGAATGCGTCAACGGCCTGGGCGCGGTGGCGGTGCCGCTGGGCTGGGCCGAGGTGATGACGGCGGCGCAGCAGGGCGTGATCGACGGCGCCGATCTGCCCGTGGTGAACATGATCCCGCTGAAAGCCTATGAAGTTTCCAAATATTATTCGCTGACCTACCACAATTACGGCGCGACGCTGGTGGCGATGAACCTCGGCATGTGGAACGCGCTGCGCCCGGAACAGCAGAAGATGCTGCTCGATACCGGGCGGGAAGCGCAGGGCGTGGTGCGCAAGATCACCGAGGACGTCGATACCCTTGCCTCCGCCAGGGCGCTGCTGGAGCCGCGCGGCATGACGGTCAACGCCCCCGATCTGGAGCCGTTCAAGAAGGTCGCTCGCGAGAAGATCTGGCCGGCCTACCAGAAGCAGTACGGCCCGCTATGGGACGAGATCGTGGCCACGGCCTGAGATGGGCCGCGTTCTCGGTTCCGCGCCGCGCCTCCTGGTCGGCGCGCTGGTGCTGTTCGCGATCTCCGTGATGCTGTGCGGGGTTTTCCTGCGCTACGTGATGCTGCCGATCACCGATTGGCTGGATCTCGATACCGTCAACTTCTTCTGGGTGGAGGAGGTGGGCGAGCTGACGTTGACCTGGCTGACGATGCTGGGGGCGGCGATCGGCGTGGCCGAGCGCAGCCATTTCACCCTGCACGTCTTCGTGCACCGCCTGCCGCCCGGCCTGCACCGCGCCGTGCACGTCTTCAACCATCTGCTGATCGCGGCGTTCGGCGGGCTGATCGCCTGGATCTGCTACAAACTGGCGGTGCTGAACGCCGGCCTGGCCTCGCCGGCGCTGGAGCTGAGCCTGGGCTGGTTCTACGTCTCGGCCACGGTCGGCGGCATCCTGATGGTGCTGTACGCGCTGGACGCCGCGCGCCGGCCGGCGGTGCCGGATCATTCGTTCGGCGATGTAAGGGAATAGTTTCGTGATTTTGACCGCCATGGGCGTGGTGTTCCTGGGAACGCTGCTGCTGTCCCTGCCGATCGTCTTTTCGCTCGGCGCCGCCGCCGTGACCGGACTGCTGGTCGGCGGCTATCCGTTGCAGCAGCTCGGCTCGACCCTGGTGGGCGCCTCGCAGAGCTGGGTGCTGCTGGCCATTCCCTCCTTCGTGTTCGCCGGCAGCATCATGGAACGCTGCGGCATGTCGAACGCGCTGGTGGAACTGGCGCGCGCGATGGTCGGCTGGCTGCGCGGCGGGCTCGGCATGTCGGTGATCGTGGTGTCGTATTTCTTTTCCGACATCTGCGGCTCCAAGATGGCGGAGGTCTCGGCGCTCGGCTCGGCGTTGGTACCGCCGCTGAAGCGCGCCGGCTACCGGGCGGAGGATGCGGCATCGTTGATCGCGTCGGGCACCGCGATGGGGATGCTGGTGCCGCCGGCGATCTTCATGATCGTGATCTCCGCGGTGACCAACCAGTCGGCGGTGACGCTGTTCCTGGCCGGGTTCATCCCGGCGGCGGTGATCGCGATTTGCCTCTGCGTTCTGGTGCTGGTGCAGGCGCATATCCTGGGCTGGCCGAAGGATTCGCGCCCGAGCCTGCGCCGGCTGGTGCACGCCGCGAAGGAAGCGGCGGTGCCGATGGTGATCCCGGTGGTGATCCTGGGCGGATTCTACATGGGCGCCTTCACCGCGACCGAGGCGGGCGCGATCGTCGCGCTGTATTCGCTGCTGGCGGCCAGACTGTATTATCGCAACGTGTCCTGGCGTGACCTGTTCGAGATCGCCTACCAGAGCGGCGTTACCACGGCGGCGGTGGTGTTCCTGCTGGCGGTGGCCACCGTGTTTCAGTACCTGCTGGGCGTGTCCGGCGTGCCGGCCCTGCTGGGCGATGTGCTGGCGCCGCTGGAAGTGTACCACTGGACGTTCCTGCTGGGCGTGGCGTTCATGACGATGATGTTCGGCATGGTGCTGGAAGGCCTGCCGGCGGCGGTGGTGCTGATCCCCGTGGTGTTCCCGATCGCCACCCGGCTCGGCATCCATCCGATCCACTTCGATATCGTGCAGACCGCCGCGGTGGGGATCGGGCTGTTCCTGCCGCCGATGGGCGTCGGATTGCTGATGGCGCTGAAATTCGCCGAGGTCGGCGTGTTCCAGCATATGAAATACTACTGGCCCTATCTGTTGGCGCTGATGGTCGGGCTGATGCTGATCATCTGCATCCCCGAACTGTCGCTGATGCTGCCGCGTAGCGCCGGGCTGGTAAAATAGCCCGGTTGTCGCGGCCGGATGGTTTCGGCGATTTTATGGAAGCTTCCGGCATTTCTGCGTCATGCTGGGGCGGCAAGGCAACGGCCGGAAAGGCCGGAACAAAAGACACGACCGGAGGAAACGAAGACCATGATCCACGCGACGACGCGCCGGAAGATGCCGGCCCTGCTGCTGCTGGCAGCGCTGCTGGCCGGCACCCCTGCCCTCGCCCAGAAGAAATACTCGCCTGGCGCGACCGACACGGAAATCAAGATCGGCAACACGATGCCGTATTCGGGCAATGCCTCGGCCTATGGCGCCAACGGGCGGGCGGAGGCGGCGTTCTTCCGCATGATCAACGACCAGGGCGGCATCAATGGTCGGATGATCAATTTCATTTCGCTCGATGACGGCTACTCGCCGCCGAAGACGATGGAACTGACCCGCCAGATGGTCGAGCGCGACCAGGTGCTGCTGGTGTTCGCCGCACTCGGCACCGCGCCGAACACCGCGGTCCAGAAATACCTGAACCAGAAGAAGGTGCCGCAGCTGTTCGTCGGCACCGGCGCCTCCAAATGGGGCGATCCCGTACATTACCCTTGGACCATGGGCCTGATCCCCGACTACCACGGCGAGGGCTATGTCTACGCCAAGCACATCCTGAAGACGGTGAAGGACCCGAAGATCGCCGTGCTGCGGCAGAACGACGATGTCGGCGTGGACTATCTGACCGGGTTTCGCGAAGGCCTGGGCGATCAGGCGGACAAGCTGATCGTCACGGTGGCCACCTATGAGGTGACCGACCCCACGGTGGACAGCCAGATGCTGCAGCTGAAGAACTCCGGCGCCAACGTGTTCTTCGACATCACCACGCCGAAATTCGCCGCGCAGGCGATCAAGAAGGCGGCCGAGATCAACTGGAAGCCCGCGCATTACTTGGTCAATGTCTCCGCCTCGATCGGCGCGGTGATCCGCCCCGCCGGATTGGAGGCTTCCGAGGGCATCGTCACGGCGCTGTATCTGAAGGACGTGACCGATCCGCGCTGGGACAGCTCGCCGGATATGCAGGCATGGCGGGCCTTCATGGCGAAATACCTGCCGAACGCCAACCCGACCGAAAGCGGCTATGCGGTCGGCTATGCCTTCGCCTACGCCATGGCCGAGGTGCTGAAGCGCTGCGGCGACGATCTGACGCGGGAGAACGTCATGCGCCAGGCGGCGAACCTGAAGGACCTGGAAGTGCCGCTGCTGGTCCCCGGCAGCAAGGTGAATACCAGTCCGACGGATTTCTATCCGGTGAAGGCATTGCAGATGTCGCGTATGGAGGGCGGGCACTGGATCGCCTTCGGCGAACTGATGTCGCGCAACGACAAATAGGCGGGGACAGGACGGAATGAACCAGGAGCTGCCAGCAGCGGACTACATCATCATCGGCGCGGGATCGGCCGGCTGCGTCGTCGCCGACCGGCTGAGTGAGACGGGTGCGCGCGTCGCGCTGCTGGAGGCCGGGCCGACCGACTGGCATCCGTGGATCCACATCCCCGCCGGCGTGCTGAAGCTGTTGTACAACCCGCTGGTCAACTGGAACTACGCCTCCGAGCCCGAACCCGGCAGCGGCAACCGCGCGATCCACTGGCCGCGCGGGCGGGTGCTGGGCGGGTCGAGCTCGATCAACGGCATGCTGTATGTGCGCGGCAATCCGGCCGATTTCGACCTCTGGGCGCAGATGGGCTGCCGCGGCTGGAGTTTTTCGGATGTACTGCCGTATTTCCGCCAGTCGGAACATTATGGACCCGGCGATGAGGCGTATCGCGGCAAGGACGGCGTGCTGAAGGTGGAGGATTACCGCACCATCCTTCCCCTCACCCACCAATTCGTGCAGGCCGCGCAGCAGGCCGGCCACGTGTTCCGCAAGGACCTGAACGGCGCCGAGCAGGAAGGCGTCGGCTACTCGCAGATGACGCGCAACGGCAAGTGGCGCGGCTCCACGGCGCAGACCTTCCTGAAGGAGGCCAGGGGGCGGCAGAACTTGCGGATCGAGACCGGCGCGCAGGCGGCCCGGCTGATCTTCGAGGGCAGGCGTTGCGTCGGCGTGGCGTTCCGCCAGGGCGGCCAGCAACGCGAACTGCGTGCCGGGCGCGAGGTGATCCTGAGCGGCGGCGCGATCAACTCGCCGCATCTGCTACAGGTCTCCGGCATCGGGCAGGCCGAGCATCTGCGCTCGATCGGCGTGGAGGTGCTGCGCGAGGCGCCCGGCGTCGGCGCCAATCTGCAGGACCACTACGTCGCCCGCGTGGCGCACCGGGTGCGCGACGCGATCTCCACCAACCAGCTGGCGCAAGGCCTGCGCCTGGCCGGCGAGGTGGCGCGGTTCTTCCTGCAAGGCCGTGGGGCGCTGACCTTCGGCGTGACCAGCGCGCAGGTGTTCTGCCGCTCCCGCGAAGGCCTGGCGAGCCCGGACCTGCAATTGCTGTTCACGCCGGCGAGCTACGACCAGCTCAAGTTCGGCGCCCTGGAACACGCGCCTGGCATGACGGTGGCGGTATGCCCGACACGGCCGGACAGCCGGGGCACGATCCTGGCCAAATCCTCCGACCCGTTCGAGAAGCCGGCGATCCGGCCCAACTACCTCTCCGCGCCGGAGGACCAGCGGGTGCTGGCGGCCGGGATCCGCTTCACCCGCGACATCTTCGCCGCTCCCGCCATGGCCCGGCACAGCGTGGTGGAGACGGTGCCCGGGCCGGACGTGACCACGGACGCGCAGCTCGCCGAATACACGAAGCAATTCGGCACGACGATCTATCACCCGGTGGGAACCTGCCGGATGGGCGAGGACCCGGCCAGCGTCGTGGATTCGCGCTTGCGGGTGCGCGGGATCGGCGGATTGCGGGTGATCGACGCCTCGGTGATGCCGACGCTGACCACGGGCAACACCAACGCGCCGACGATCATGATCGCCGAGAAGGGCGCGGCGATGATCCGGGAGGATGCGGCGGCAGCATAGGCACGCCGAGACAGCCCGGATCGTTCCGGGAGCTGACGGGTCGTCCGTCAAAGATGGCTTGATGAAGTGCGCCACAGGAACGACCATGGCCGCGTGCCACGACCAAACGGGGGAGCCTTGATGCCGAGCGCCATGTTCCAAGGCCTTGCCGGTACTGTTGTCGGGCCTGATGGCAGCCCCGCTGCCCGCCCTGGCTCAGGCCGGTGCACCGGCCCCTGCAGCCCCGCCTGCCGCCCAGCCCTCCGCAGCGCCGGCCGCCGAGACCTACAGCGCGCCGCAGCTGGACGCGCTGCTGGCGCCCATCGCGCTCTATCCGGATACGCTGTTGACCCAGATACTGATGGCCTCCACCCAGCCCGTGCAGGTGGTCCAGGCGCTGCGCTGGCTCGACAATCCCGCCAACAAGGCGCTGACCGGCGACGCGCTGGCCAAGGCGATGGAGAGCCAGAGCTGGGACCCGAGCGTGAAGTCGCTGGTGCCCTTCCCGGCCGTGCTGCAAATGATGAGCGACAAGGCGGACTGGATGGAGCAGCTCGGCTACGCGTTCTCGGTGCAACAGGGCGACGTGCTGGATAGCGTGCAGCGGCTGCGGCGCCAGGCGCAGGAGGCCGGCAATCTGCAATCGACGCCGCAGCAAACCGTGACAATGACGCAGACCGCATCGGCCCCGCCCGGTGCGCCGGCGCCGATCGTGATCGAACCGACCGATCCGCAGGTGGTCTACGTGCCGAGCTACAACCCGACCCAGGTCTATGGCAGCTGGCCCTATCCGGACTATCCGCCGGTCTATATTCCGCCGCCTCCCGGCTATGGCTTCGGCACCGCGCTGGTGACCGGCATGGCCTTCGCGGCCGGTGCGGCGGTGGTGGGGTCGCTGTGGAATGTCGGCCGCCCGGTTTGGGGCTATGGGGGCGGCTATGGCGCCGGGCATGTCAACGTGAACGTCAACCGGTGGAACAGCGTCAACGTCAACCGCGCGCAGATCAACAACCCGAACTGGCGGGCACCCGGGGGCGCCGGCTACAGCCGCGCCGGGGGACCCGGCGGTGCCGGACGGCCGATACGCCCGCCCGGCAACGGCCCGGTCGGGGCGCCGCGCAGCGCCGGCGTGCCGGCCGGCGCCATCGGCCGGCCCAGTGTTAAAGTGCCAGCCAGTGCGGTGGATCGGCCCGGCCGCCCCGGCCAGACTGGCGGCACCCGTGCCAACCTTCCGGGCGGTCCGGGCGCCAATCGTCCGAACCCGCCCAGCGGCGGACCCGCCAACCGTCCGAACCTTCCAGGTGGCGGGGGCGGCGCCCGCCCGTCGCCGCCTGCGGGCGCGCCAGCACGGCCCGCGAATATCTCGAAGCCGGCCGGCATCCAGCGCCCGGCCGCCCCGGCAGCGCCCGCGCGACAACCGCCGGCTTTCAGCGGCATGAAGGATGGCAACCGGGCGCAGGCCTACAGTAACCGTGGTGCGCAGAGCCGCCAGGTCGGCGCCGCCCATGCCAATCGCGGCGGCGGTGGTGGTGGCATGCAGCGTGGAGGCGGTGATGGCGGCGGACGACGGCATTGAGGAAGGATTGACCATGAAAATTCCCGCGCTCCGCCGCGCCCTGGCAGGTTTCCTGCTGGCCGCTGCACTGCTCGCACCCTCCCTGGCCGCTCGCGCTGCCGGCCCGGCGCCCGCTCAGCAGGATTTCGCGACCGCCCAGGACGCAGTGGATGCGCTGATCAGCGCGCTGCAGCAGAACGACAAGGCGCGGTTCGCGACGCTGATGGGCCCCGCCGGCGAGCGGCTTCTGGAATCGGGCGACCCGGTTGCCGACGATAACACGCGAAAGTCCTTCCTGGCCGACTACGCCGAGAAGCACAGCCTGGCGGTACAGAGCGACGGCAGGGCGGTGCTAAGCGTCGGCAGCAACGGCTGGCCGATGCCGATCCCGCTCGTGCAGGCGAATGGTAAATGGCATTTCGACACCCAGGCCGGCGCGCAGGAAGTCATCAACCGCCGCATTGGCCGAAACGAGATCGGAGCGATCCGCACCGCCCTGGCATTTGCCGATGCCCAAAACGACTACAAATCCCGCTTCGGCACATTTGCCCAGCGGCTCTACAGCACCCCGGGCCAGCATGACGGGCTGTATTGGGAGCCCGTGCCGGGCGAACTGGAAAGCCCGATGGGCCCGCTGGTCGATCAGGCGGTCGACGAGGGCTATCCGGGGGCCGAGGCGGCCGGCAAGCAGGTCCCCTATCACGGCTACCTGTTTCATATGCTCAAGGGCCAGGGCCCGTCAGCTCCGGGCGGGAAGCGGTCCTATCTCACCGACGGCAAGCTGACCGGGGGCGTGGGTCTGGTGGCCTGGCCGGCGGCGTATGGCTCATCCGGCATCATGACGTTCCTGGTCAATCAGGACGGCGTGGTCTTCCAGAAGGATCTTGGCCCCGACACTGCTAGGAAGGTCGCCGCAATAACGGCGTTCGACCCGGACCTGAGCTGGGCCAGGGTGGACGTGACGCCGTAGAGGCGGCTGTCCAGTTAGCAGCGCTTATCATGATGGTTTGAAAATATTGGTCGGAGCGGCGGGATTCGAACCCACGACCCCCAGTCCCCCAGACTGATGCGCTACCAGACTGCGCTACGCTCCGACCGGTCGCCGGGATGTTCCCGGCGCGAGGAAGGCTCATGTAGCAGCGTGGAGATGCCAGGGCAACGGGGGCAGAGCGCAGCGGGGGCAGATCGCAACCGGGTCGGTTGCGACAGCGGCGGGCGATGAACCTTCCCGGCTATCCCATCGCCTATGCCAAAGTGGCGCGGATCGCCTCCAGTTCGTTCAGAACCTCCGCCAGCACGGCGCGCAGCCGCTCGACCTCCGGGTCGGGGCCAGCGGGCGGGGCGTCCGACGCGTCGGCGGCAGGGCGGGCTTCGGGCCTGGCGCGGGCTGTGCGCGACGGGGGCACGGCCGGAGAGGCGGCGGGGGCCAGCCCGGGCATCGGCAGCATCGGTTCCATTCCCAGGCCATGCTCCTGTCCGGCTTCCGCCGACTCGCGTTCCTCGGGGGCTGGTGGGGGAATGTTGTCGGAGAGCTTGCCGCCGCCTTCGCGCAGCAGCCGCTGCACGCCTTTGATGGTATAGCCTTGAATATACAGCAGGTCCGAAATCCGTCGCAGCAGCGTGATGTCGTCGGGGCGATAGTAGCGACGCCCGCCGCCGCGCTTCAGCGGCTTCACCTGGGGAAATTTCGTCTCCCAGAAACGCAGCACGTGCTGCGGGATGTGAAGCTCGTCCGCCACCTCACTGATCGTGCGGAAGGCGCTGGGGGATTTCTTGGCCTTGGCGCGGATTGCGGGGGCGTCATCCCCGGCGGCGGCGCCATCGGCGGCGCCATCGGCGTCGTCGGTCGTTTCCGGGCCGTCCATTTCGGGCTCGTGCCACTGCCCAACTCGTGAGGGCCCGGATCATGAGGGCCTGGGTCATTCGTGTCAGGGGCGTTCATTCCTCATCCCCCTGGCCGGGCACCTGGCCGTTCGCGCGCGACTTCAGCACGTGGCTGGGACGGAACACCAGCACGCGGCGCGGCAGGATCGGCACTTCTTCCCCGGTCTTCGGATTCCGGCCCACGCGCCGGCCCTTCTGGCGCACCGAAAACGTCCCGAACCCACTGATCTTGACGGATTCACCACCCTCCAGCGCGGTGGATATCCGTTCGAGCACAGCCTCCAGAAGATCGGCGGATTCGTTACGAGACAGTCCGACCTGCGTGTAGATCATCTCTGCCAGGTGGGCGCGTGTGACGGTGTTCATGCGCGTACGCTAGGCAGTGGCACCGCCTGCGTCAAGAATTCTTGTAAACAAAATCAATCAGGATCAGCGAGTTGCGATCAAGACCCGCATTTCGCCGCCGCTGCCGCCGTGCCGGTTACATGCGTACCAGCGCGGAACCCCAGGCCAGGCCGCCGCCGAGTGCTTCCATCAGCACGAGGTCGCCGCGCTTTATCCGGCCATCGGCATGCGCCTCCGCCAGCGCCAGCGGCACGGAGGCGGCGGAGGTATTGGCGTGGCGGTCGACGGTAACGACGACGCGTTCCGGCGGCAGGCCCAGGCGCTTGCCCATAGCCTCGATGATGCGCTGGTTGGCCTGATGCGGCACCAGCCAGTCGATATCGTCGTAGGTCAGGTTGTTGGCGGCCAGCGCTTCATCCACGGCGCCGGCCAGGCGGTTGACGGCGTGGCGGAACACCTCCTTGCCGTGCATCACCAGCGTGCCGGGCAGATCGTGACGCCCGACCGCGCCGTCCACATACAGGATGTCGCCGAGCGTGCCCTGCGCGTGCAGATGCGTCGACAATACGCCGCGATCGGCATTGCCCTGGCCCTCGCCGGCCTGCAGCAGCACCGCGCCGGCGCCGTCGCCGAACAGCACGCAGGTGGTGCGGTCTTGCCAGTTCATGATGCGGGAATAGACCTCGCTGCCGATCACCAGCACGCCGCGCGCCTGGCCGCTGCGGATCATCCCGTCGGCTACCGACAGGGCGTAGATGAAACCGGCGCAGGCGGCGGCGATGTCGAAGCCGAAGCCCTGGGTCACGCCGAGCGCGGCCTGGATGCGCAGCGCCGTCGCAGGGAAGGCCTGGTCGGGAGTGCTGGTGGCGACCAGGATCGCGTCCACCGCCTCCGGCCCGACGCCGGCGTCATCCAGCGCGGCCTGGGCCGCCCTGGCGCCCATGAACGCCGCCGTCTCGTGCGGGGCGGCCAGATGGCGCTGGCGGATGCCGGTGCGATCGCGGATCCACTGGTCGGAAGTGTCGACGCGGGCCGCCAGTTCTTCATTGCTGACGACGTTCTCAGGCAAATAGCCGCCTATGCCGGTGAGGATGGAACGAGGAGGCATCTTTACCTACTGAGAAGTTCGCGGGCGCAACCGCGATTCGAAGAAATTACAGCGCCGACCCGCGTTACCGCCCCGGCCCCGATTGCGCAATGCGTGGCGTCAGGCAACAGGTTCCCGCCTGGCACCGGGCTATTTCGCCGCCGTGACCTTGGGATGGTCGCCGGCGTCGACGATTTTGCTCAGACCGTCGCGGATCTGTTCGTTGAAGCGGTGCACCACCATGTCCATCGCCACGTCGACGGCATGGGCGAAGCCCTGGCCGTCGGTGCCGCCATGCGACTTCACCACCACACCGTTCAGACCGAGCATCACGGCGCCGTTGTAGCGGCGGGGGTCGAGCCATTCGCGCAACCGGTCCAGACCCGGCCGGGCCAGCAGATAGGCCAGCCGTCCGGTCAGGCTGCCGGAGAAGATCTGGCGCAGCAGGTCGCCGATCAGCTTCAGCGCCCCCTCCCCGGTCTTCAGCGCGATATTGCCGGTGAAGCCGTCGGTGACGATCACGTCGGTGGTGCCGGCGGCGATGTCGTGGCCTTCGACGAAGCCATAGAATTGCGGCCCGATATGGCTGGCGCGCAGCACGTCGGCAGCCAGGCGCACCCGGTCGTCGCCCTTCAGCTCCTCCGTGCCGACATTCAGCAGGCCGATGCTGGGGGCGGTCAGGCCGAGCACGGTGCGGGCGAACACGTCGCCCATCACGGCGAATTCAACCAGGTTGCGGGCGTCGCAGGTGACGTTGGCGCCGAGGTCGAGCATGACCACGTCGCCGCGTGCGGAAGGGCCGATCGCGGCCATCGCCGGGCGGTCGATGCCCGGCAGCGATTTCAGCACGATCTTGGCCAGCGCGAGCAGCGCGCCAGAGTTGCCGGCGGAAACCACGCCGGAGGATTCCCCCGCGGCCACCGAGTCGATGGCCAGGCGCATGGAGGCGTTGCGCGCGCGCAACGCCGCGGTCGGCTTCATGTCGCTGGGGATCGCGTCCGCGGTGTGGCGCAGCGTGCAGGACGCCGCGGCGCGCGGATAGCGGCGCAGCAGCGGCGTGAGCTGCGCCTCGTCGCCGACCAGCAGGAACCTGGCTCCGGGATGGCGTTCGGCGGCGATGTTCAGTCCCGCCACCACGATGTCGGGGGCACGGTCCCCGCCCATCGCGTCCACCGCAAGCGTGAAGCTGGCGGTCAAGGCCGCCGGCCACCGGCCGGATCACGCGGGTTGGCGGACCGGCCGGGCATCCGGCCAATCCGCACACGGACCGCGTCAGCCCCACCGATCATGGACCCGCGAACCACGGGCATCCCATGCCTGAGCATCACGCCCGCCCCGAATCCGGCCCCTGGGGTCCGTGCCCGGGCGCTCAGGCCCGGACAGCGCCCTTCAGTGCCTTGCCAGCAGCCACGACCTCACGGCCATCATAATGGCCGCAATGGCTGCACACGTGATGCGGGCGCTTCAGTTCGCCGCAATTGGCGCATTCCGCATGGGCCTCGCCGCTCAGTGCCAGATGGCTGCGACGCATGCCCGCACGGGACGGCGAAGTTTTTCTCTTGGGAACGGCCATGGGACAGCGCCCCTCCGGTCTATGTGACGCAAGCACACCCGACGCGGACGGGGGCAGCAGTCACGCTATGATGATTACGCGAGCCGCGCCGTCTAGCAGAGCCCGCCCCCACCCGCAAGCGATTGCTCTGCCCGGGGGACATGGGTGGGGGACATGGCAGCCCCGACCGGTCTCCCGCGGACCCGCCGAAAACGCGCCTCGGCGTCAGTTCTTGCGGCGCAGCGCGGCCAGGGCGGCGAAGGGCGAGACGTCCGCGCCGGCCGCGGCTTCGGGCAGCACCGCGTCGGGCTTGCGCGGATAGGGATCGAGCGCCAGGGCCAGTTGCTCGGCGGCGGCCTCGCCGAGATCGATGAACACGCCTTCGTAGGGAATTTCATCCTCCGACTCGGGATCGGCCGACAGCAACTCCGCCTCGTCGACTTCGGTGCCCGCGGGGACGAATCGGACGCTGAACGCTTCCACGATGTCGGCCGGGAAATCGTCGAGCGAGACGACGCAGGTCTGCACCACGCGTGCCCGCAGCTGCGCCTCGGCGCCGATGTTGCCGGCGGGCAGCTTGCTCAGGCGGAAGCGGCAGGACAGTGACCGGACGGCGGGAATCCGCAGCCGCACGGCCAGGGCGGCGCATTCCTCGGGCGTGGCGGTGACGGACATCTCGAAGCCGTGCGGGGGGATGCGGTCCAGCGTCAGCGGGCGATGGAATTCCGGCACGGGGGGCGCGGCGGTCATCGCGCGGCCGCCTCGGCGGCGAGGAAGTCCACCTCGCCGCGCGCCAGCCGGGCCAAAGCCTGGCCGGCCAGATGGGCCTGCTGGGCGCGGGCCAGGCGGGCGAGGGCCGCGGCGGCGGGGGTTTCGGCCGGGACCTCGGCGCGCCAGACATTGCGGCCGATGGCTTCGATCAGCTTCGCGTCGCCGGGCTCGGCCATCGCCGCCTCATAGGCCGCGGCGCGGCCGTGGAAGGCTTCCCACATTGCGCGTACGCGCTTGCCGATCGACATGTCGCCGACGCCGAGCTCGCGCAGGTTGATGTCCATGTCCGCGAACATGGCGTCGAACACAGCCTGGGCCAGGGCCGGGCCAGGCTCGGGTTCGCGGCGCAAGCGGCCGATCAGCAGGAACGCATGCAGCCCGACCAGGTCAAACCGCCCGTCCAGCGTATCGGGCACGCCGATGCCGGCATACAGATATGGATCGCGGGCCGCGGCAACCGCGGCGCCGTACAGCTGGAAGCCGGCCCGCTCGTGTCGCCCGCGATGCGGCAGTCCCAGAAACGAGGCGATCGTCGCCATGCCCGTACTCATGTCTTCATCCGCTCCATTGGCCCGCGTGATTGACACGAACCAGCCGTCGTGACACCCCCTCACATAGCGTCGCAGCGGTTCCGGTCAATGCAAGTCCGGCCGGGCGGCGTTTGCGCGTAGGATCTTTGTCCACGAACGGTCTATCGTGCATGCCACACCGCCCCTATCGCGACCGAGGACGCAGAGCTTGCAGAGTTTCCATCCGTCGCCCAGCCCGACACCATTTGTCCCCCTGGGCAGCGCGCCCGCGCCCCAAATGGCTCCCGGCCGCATGGCCTCCGCCCGGATCGCCGTGCTGCTGGCGGCCGGCCTGATGATGGCTGGCTGCAGCGTGTTCGCCCCGCCGGAGCAGGTCCGCGGCAACCGGGTGGATCCGGACGTGCTGGCGGAGCTGGTTCCCGGCACCTCCTCGCGCGCCGACGTGACCGCGCTGCTCGGCTCCCCGACGGCGAAGGGGACGTTCGACGAGAATATCTGGCTGTATATCGGCTCGGTGACCCGCACCCGGGTGGCGCGCACCCAGGCCATGATCAGCATGGACGTGGTCAAGCTGAGTTTCGACGATACCGGCGTGCTGCGCGGGATCGACAAGCTGAACATGGACGATTCCCTGCCGGTCAGCGTGGTCCAGCGCACCACGCCCTCCCCGGGCAGCGAGGCCTCGGTGCTGCAACAGCTGTTCGGCAATATCGGCCGCTTCAACCCGGTTTCCGGGGGCGGAGCCACGCCCGGCGGCGGCTCGGCGCGATAGCAGCCCTCCTCCGCTTCTCCTATTCGCAGGGTTGAACTCCGGCCCTGCTCAGAAATGGCTCCAGCCGCCGGCGCCGATCTCCATCGGCTGCCGGTCGGCGCCGATGACACCGACCCTGGCCGGCCCGGGCCGGAAACCGCCGATGCGGGTGACCGGGATGCCGGCACGCGCCGCGTCCGCCAGCAACGCCGCCTCGCGCGACGGCGGCACCGCCAGCAGCAATTCGTAATCGTCCCCGCCCGTGAGGCAGGTGAGCAGCCAGTCCGGCCCGGCCCGGCGCGCCGCATCGGACAGCGGCAGCAGCGCAGCGTCGATCTCGCGCCGCCAGCCCGGAGGCGCGGCAGATATGCGAGAGGTCCTGCACCAGGCCGTCGGAGACATCCATCGCCGCCGAGGCATAGCCGCCCACGGCCATCCCGAGCCGCGGGCGGGGCAGCCGGTAGCGGTCCAGCAGGAAGCCGCTCGGGTCGTCCAGCCGGCCCTGGGCGACCGCCAGGCCGAGCGCGCCGTCGCCGATCGTGCCGGTGACCCAGATGCCGTCCCCTGCCCGCGCGCCGCCCCGGCTGGGCGCCTGGCCCGGCGCGACATGGCCGATCAGGGTCAGCGACAGGCTGACCGGCCCGGGGGTGGAGGTGGTATCGCCGCCCAGCAGCGTGACGGCGAATTCCCGCTGATCCGCGGCCAGTCCGGCGGCGAAGCCGGCGAACCAGGCATCCGCCGTGCCGCGCGGGGCGGAAACCGTCAGCAGGTAGCCGAGCGGCGTCGCGCCCTTGGCGGCGATGTCGGACAAATTCACCCGCAACAGCTTGCGCCCGATCAAATCCGGCGGGTCATCGGGCAGGAAATGCACGCCGGCGACCATGGCGTCGACGGTCAGCACCAGCTCGCGGCCCGGCGGCGGCGCCAATACCGCGACGTCGTCGCGCAGATCACGCGCGCCGGGGCCCGCCAGGGGCCGGAAATGCCGTGCGATCAGGGAGAATTCAGGCGGAAGCGGGCTTTCCCGGCCGGACACCGGCGAACCTCATCCAGCCGGTAAGATGTCCAGCCGCCGCTCGATCCGTTCGAGGCGGTCTTCGAAGCGATCGGTACGGACGCCCAGAAGCGCGTCAGCTTCCGCCAGGGCAGCGACCTCTCGTCGGACCCCAGCCAGACCGAGTTCCGCCGCTGAGAGACGGTGCTTCAGCTCGCGCGCATCCTCGCGCAGGGAGTCGACCGCGTCGTGGATATGTCGAAGATGCTCCAGGACCAGATTCTGACTGCTGTCGGACATTGCGAAAACCTAGTCCCGATGATGCGTAAAAGCCGAGAAAAATCAGGCAGGCTCCGCCGGCGTCGCACTGGTGAGCGGGGTGTCCGCCGCGAAATCGCCGGGCCGCAGCAGCCGGGCCAGCCGGTTCAGCACGCCGTTCGCCATGCGCGGCTCCTCGCCGGAGAAGAAGCCATGCGCGACGTCGAGATATTCGTTGATGACCACCTTGGCCGGCGGGCCGTCGGCCATCGCCAGCTCGGCCGCGCCGGCCCGCAGCAGGGCGCGCAGCACCGGGTCGATCCGCGCCAGCGGCCAGTCGGGGGCAGCGATTCCGCGATCATGCGGTCGATCGTCTCCTGCCCGGTGACGGCGGCGCGCACGATGCGCGCGAACAGCGGCACCAGCGCGTCGGGTATGCGGCCATCCTCGAAGCCGCCGGCAGGCAGGCCGCCCGGTCCCGGCAGGTCGCCCAGACGGTGGCGGACGAACTGGTCGATGACCGTCTCCACGTTGTCGCCGATCTGCTCGCTCTGGAACAGCGCCTGCACCGCGGCCACGCGCGACGCGGTGCGCGCGCGGCCGGCGGGCTTGGTCTTGCCGGACCTGGCCATCACCCGGCGCCAAACCGGCGGGCGGCGTTGACCTGCAGCAGCGCCGCGGCCGCGGCCTCGGCGCCCTTGTTGAAGCCGTCCTCGCTGGAGCGCGCGACCGCCTGGTCGATGCTGTCCACGGTCAGCAGGCCGGTGCCGACCGCGATGCCGTATTGCAGGGCCAGGTTCATCATCCCGTTCATGCTCGCCTGGCAGATGAAATCGTAATGGTCGGTCTCGCCCTTGACGATGCAGCCCAGCGCCACGAAGGCGTCGAACCGCGTCTGGCCGCGCAATGCGATACGGATCGCCTGCGGCAGCTCGAACGCGCCGGCGACGTCCAGCACCTCGAAGGTCGCGCCGGCCTCGCGCAGGATCCGCTCGGCGCCGTCGCGCAAACCGTCGACGACCTCGCGGTAGTACGGTGCGCGGACGATCAGCACATGCGGCGCAGGTCCGGCAACGACGGGGGCGGCGGGCAGTGCGGCGTCGATGGTGCTCATTCCTCGCTACCCCCCTCGGCAGGGGATTCGCTGATCGGGCGCTGGTCCACGACGTTCAGGCCGTAGCCTTCCAGGCCGATGATCGTGCGGCGCGTGTTGGACAGCAGCACCATGTCACGCACGCCGAGATCGAGCAGGATCTGCGCGCCGATGCCGTAGTCGCGCAGCTGTCGCGGCGGGCGATTGACGCCGTCGAGCTTGGCGACCCGTTCGGACAGAGCGGTCTTGCGGGGTTCGCGCAGCAGCACGACGGCGCCGCGGCCTTCCCTGGCGATCATGCGCATCGCGCTGTGCAGCGAAATCCAGTGCGGCCCGCCGGTCATGTCGTCCAGCAGGTCGACCTGGTGCATGCGCACGGGGATCGGGCCGGGCCCGTTCAGGTCGCCCTTCAACAGCACCAGATGCTCGGCGTATTCGACCGTGTTGGCATAGACGATCAGCTTCCACTCGCCGCCGGCAATATGCTGGATGGTGCCTTCCTGCACCCGGCGCACGAGTTGCTCGGTGCGGCGGCGATGGGCGATCAGGTCGGCGATGGTGCCGAGCTTCAGATTATGGTGCTGGGCGAAGGTTACCAGGTCCGGCAGCCGTGCCATGGTGCCGTCGTCGTTCATGATCTCGCAGATCACGCCGGACGGGTTCAGCCCGGCCAGCCGGGCGATGTCGACCGCGGCCTCTGTGTGGCCGGCGCGGACCAGCGTGCCGCCTTCGCGCGCCATCAGCGGGAAGACATGGCCGGGGGTGACGATGTCGTCGCGATTACCCTCGGGATTGATCGCGGCTGCCACGGTGTGCGCCCGGTCGGCGGCGGAGATGCCGGTGGTGACGCCTTCCCGCGCTTCGATCGACACGGTGAAGGCGGTCTGGTGGCGGGTGCCGTTGGACTGGCTCATCAGCGGCAGGCCCAGTTGCTCGACCCGCTGGCGGCTCATCGCCAGGCAGATCAGGCCGCGGGCGTGGCGGGCCATGAAGTTGATCGCGTCGGGGGTGGCGAACTGCGCGGGCACGATCAGGTCGCCCTCGTTCTCGCGGTCCTCGTCATCGACCAGGATGAACATCCGGCCGTTGCGCGCCTCCTCGATCAGTTCCTCGGCGCTGGCGAGGTATTGCGACAGGTCCGCGGTCTGCAGGGACTTCATCATCGATTTCGGCATCATTTGAACTCCGCCAGCCGCGCCACATAACGGGCCAGCATGTCTATTTCGATATTGACGACTTCGCCCGGCTGCAAGGTGGCAAATCCGGTGACGGCGGAGGTGTGCGGGATGATGTTCACCCCGAAACTGTCCTGGTCCGCATCGTTCACGGTCAGCGACACGCCGTCGATGGCGATGGAGCCCTTGCGCGCGACGAAGCGGGCAAGCTCGGGCGGCACCCGGAAGCGCCAGCGGGTGGAGCCGTTCTCCGACGTCGCGGACAGCGTCTCCGCCAGCCCGTCGACATGGCCGGAGACGATATGCCCGCCGAGCTCGTCACCCAGCTTCAGCGAGCGTTCCAGGTTGACCCGGGTGCCGACCGTCCAGCGCCCGAGCTTGGTGTTGGCCAGGGTTTCGGCCGACACCTCGACCGCGAACCAGTCCGCGCCGACCTCCACCGCGGTCAGGCAGCAGCCGGAACAGGCGATCGATGCGCCGATATCGATGGCGGCCGTGTCCGGCCAGGGCGCCGCGATCACCAGGCGCATGTCGTGGCCGTCCCCGATGGGGACGATCTCACGGACAGTGCCAAGCGCGGTGACGATGCCGGTAAACATTCAGGCCATTTTCCTCAAAGCGGGCTTCTCGAACTCGGTGAGCGTGTCGGCGCCGAGGGCGGTGACACGGCGACGCACGAAACGCGGCATCTCGGCCAAATGGTTGATGCCGAAGCTTTGCGCCGCCGGCCAGCCATCCCCGCCCATAACCGCGGGCGCATGGAACCAGGCGATCCTGTCCACTAGATCGTCACGCAGCAGCGAGCCTGCAATCTGTCCGCCGCCTTCGACCAGCAATCTCGTTATCCCGGCCTCGGCCAGCGCGCGCAAGCCGTCGGCCAGATCGATGCCGGTTGAGCCGGCCGCGACGTCGATGACGGTCACGCCGAGATCGGCGAGCGCGGCGCGCCGGTCGGGATCGGCGCCGGGGCGGACCAGGAACCAGGTCGGCGACGCCGCGGCGGTACGGATCAGCTGGCTGGTCAGCGGCGTACGCAAATGGCTGTCGGCGATCACCCGCACGATCGGGGTGGTCCGGTAGCCGGGAATGCGGCAGGTCAGCTCCGGGTTGTCCGCCAGCACCGTGCCGACGCCGACCAGCACCGCATCGGCGCTGCCGCGCATCGCGTGCGCCGCGCGCCGGGCCGCCTCGCCGGTGATCCACTGGCTCTCGCCGGCATGGGTGGCGATACGGCCATCCAGTGTGCTGGCCATCTTCAGCGTGACCAGCGGGCGCGCACGGCGCTGGCGGCTGGCGAAGCCGGCCAGCACCTCCTCCGCCTCATCGGCCAGCAGGCCTTCATCCACGGTGATCCCGGCGCCGCGCAGCCGGGCACAGCCCTCGCCGTTCACCCGCTTGTCCGGATCGCGCACCGCGACCACCACCCGGGCCACGCCGGCCTCGATCAGCGCGTCGGTGCAGGGCGGCGTGCGGCCCCAATGGCAGCAGGGTTCCAGCGTCACATAGGCGGTGGCGCCGCGCGCGGCCTCGCCGGCCATGGCCAGCGCGGCGCGTTCGGCATGCGGGCGGCCGCCCGGCGCGGTGACGGCGCGTCCGACGACGCGCCCGTCCCGCACGATCACGCAACCGACGGAGGGGTTGGGCCAGGTGCCGCCCAGGCCGCGGCGGGCGAGCGCCAGCGCGGAGCGCATATGGGCCGTGTCCTCGGCGCTACGGGCTGCATTCCCCGATGTTGCCCCAGCTGCGCTCACCCCTCTACGTTGCTCTCGCCCAGCGCGCCAAGAAACGCTTCGAAGTCCTTGGCTTCACGGAAATTTCTGTACACGCTGGCGAAGCGGACATAGGCGACCGGATCGACTTCCTTCAGCGTCTCCATCACCAGCTCGCCGATCTGCTTGCTGGGGATGTCGTTCTCGCCGCTCGATTCCAGCTGGCGGACGATGCCGTTAACGATGCGCTCGATCCGCTCCTCCTGGATCGGGCGCTTGCGCAGCGCGATCCGGATGGAGCGGGCCAGCTTGTCGCGGTCGAACGGCACGCGACGGTTGTCGCTCTTCACCACGGTGAGCTCGCGCAACTGCACCCGCTCGATCGTGGTGAAACGCTGGCCGCAATTGCCGCAGAAGCGGCGGCGGCGAATGGCGGACGAATCTTCGGTCGGACGGCTGTCCTTTACCTGCGTATCTTCGTGGCCGCAAAAAGGACAGCGCATCGGGGCGGATTACCGGCCGGGATAGATCGGGAAGCGGGCGCAGAGGGCGCGCACCCGTTCGCCGACCGCGCGTTCGGCGGCCTGGTTGGTGCCGTCGTTCGAGCGCGCCAGCCCTTCCAGGACGTCGTCGATCATCAGGCCGATTTCACGGAACTCGGCCACGCCGAACCCGCGCGAGGTCGCCGCCGGGCTGCCCAGGCGCACGCCGGAGGTGATGGCGGGCTTCTCCGGGTCGGACGGGATGGCGTTCTTGTTGGCGGTGATGTGGGCGCGCTCCAGGCTGGCCTCGGTCGCCTTGCCGGTGACGCGCTTGGGGCGCAGATCGACCAGCATCAGGTGGCTGTCGGTGCCGCCGCTGACGATGGCGAGGCCGCGTTCGATCAGCGTCTCCGCCAGCACCCGCGCATTGTCCTGCACGGCCTTCTGGTAGGCGCGGAATTCCGGCCGCAGCGCCTCGCCGAAGGCCGCGGCCTTGCCGGCGATCACATGCATCAGCGGCCCGCCCTGCAGGCCGGGGAACACCGCGGAGTTGATCTTCTTGCCGATCTCGGCGTCGTTCGACAGGATCATGCCGCCGCGCGGGCCGCGCAGGGTCTTGTGCGTGGTGGTGGTGACCACATGCGCGTGCGGCAGCGGGCTCGGGAACAGCCCGGCGGCCACCAGGCCGGCGAAATGCGCCATGTCCACCATGAAGAATGCGCCGACTTCATCGGCGACGCGGCGGATGCGCTCGAAATCGATGAAGCGGGCATAGGCCGAGCCGCCGGCGATGATCAGCTTCGGCTTTTCCGCCCGCGCCTTGGCTTCGAGTTCCTCATAGTCCAGCAGCCCGTCCGCGGCGCGCACGCCGTACTGCACCGCGTGGAACCACTTGCCGGACATGTTCGGCGCGGCGCCATGGGTCAGATGGCCGCCGGCGTCCAGGCTCATGCCCAGGATGGTGTCGCCGGGTTTTACCAGCGCCAGGAACACCGCCTGGTTGGCGGAGGCGCCGCAATGGGGCTGCACATTGGCGAATTCGCAGGAAAACAGCTTCTTCGCCCGTTCGATCGCCAGGTTCTCGGCGATATCGACATAGGCGCAGCCGCCGTAATAGCGCCGGCCCGGATAGCCCTCGGCGTATTTGTTGGTCAGCACGCTGCCCTGCGCCTCCAGCACCGCGGCGGAGACGATGTTCTCGCTGGCGATCAGTTCGATGCCGTCCTGCTGGCGGACCAGCTCGGCGCCGATGGCGGCGGCCAGTTCGGGATCGGTCTCGGCCAGCGGGGCGCCGAAGAAGCGCTGCAGGCTGGCGGCGGGAAGATTCTCATTCATCAGGTTGCCCCAATACTGACAGTGGCGATGTTGCCCGTGGCGGCGTCGATGGAAGGGTTCAGCTTGGCCAGGCGCCGGTCATGGCGCCCGCCTTCGTATTCCGTGGTCAGGAAGGCGAGCAGCGCGTCCAGCGCGACCTCCTCGCCGATCAGCCGGGCGCCGAGCGCGATCACGTTGGCGTCGTTATGCGCCCGGGTCAGCCGCGCGCCGGTGGTGTCGTGGATCAATGCGCAGCGTATGCCGGGAAAGCGGTTGGCGGCGATCGACATGCCGATGCCGGTGCCGCAGACCAGCACGCCGAAGCGCGCCGCGCCGCTGGTCACGGCCTGACACACGCGCAGGGCGTAGTCCGGGTAGTCGACGCTGTCGGGTGCGTTGGTGCCGAAATCGCGGGCGTCAAAGCCCAGACCGGCGTTGGCCAGGGCCTGCGCCAGGCGATTCTTGAGTGCATAGCCGGCGTGATCGGCGCCGAATGCGACGAAGGAGGAGATTGGGTTCATGAGACCGCATCCTCTAGCACGCGTGCGCGGGTGCACAAACGCTCTGTATTCCTGCCCGCCCCGCATCGCTGCAATCCGGCCATGCGGGGCAGTTTCAATGCCCCGATCGCAGGAACTCCGATTGCAGGAATTCCGGCACAAGTTGCAGCGCATCCGCGCGCGCCGCCGGGTTGGTGCCGGCATGCGCAACGCCGCCGGCGGCAAAGGCCAGGCCCGAGCGGCTGCGCACCTGCATGTCCGGCGCATCGAAATCATGCCACGAATCGGGATAGGCGATCAGCCGCACGGCGTCCGGCAGGCGCGTGGCCAGATCGCGGCATGGCCCGATCGGGGTCCAGTCGTCGTTCTCGCCCACCAGGATCAGCATCCGCGCCGATGGCCGGTACCCGGGCTGGCGCGACGGTCCGACGCAGCCGGGATAGAAGGCGACGAAGGCGGTGAACAGATCCTGGGGCTGATCCGGCGCCTGGCGCGCTGCCGCCAGCACCGTGGCGCCGCCATTGGACCAGCCGACCAGCGCAATGCCGCCCTTCCCCACATCCGGGCGGGCTGCAAGCCATTGCGCCGCGGCAAACGCGTCCTGCCGGCGCAGACCGTCCGCGGTGACGCCGCCGCGGTCGCGGACCCGACATTGCGAGCCGAGCCCGCGCGAGCCGAAGCTGTCCGGGAACAGCACGATGTGTCCGCCGGCAGCGAACAGTTCCGCCCATTGCCGGTCCCGCGAGGGAAACGGACCGCCGCAGCCATGCAGCGCGACAATCGCGGGCGGGTGCACCGGGCCCGCGGGCAGCACCAACTGGCCGGTGAGGGTGACGCCATTCGGGCCGGGAAAATGCACCGTTTCGGCCCCAGCCGCCGACGCGGGGAGCAGTGCGAGCCAGGCCAGCAGCAACCATATTCGGGACATGCGCCAAAGCTACCGCACGGGCAGGCGTTTGCAACGCGCCGGCGCGCGGCCTATGGACCCGTTCACCGTTACCAGACCGGAGACGCAGACCATGACCGTCGGCCGCTTTCCCAACACCCGCATGCGCCGCAACCGGACCGATGCCTGGACCCGGCGGCTGGTGGCGGAGACGAAGCTGTCCGTGGACGATCTGATCTGGCCGATCTTCCTGATCGAGGGCAGCAACACCACCACCGAGGTCGCCTCCATGCCCGGCGTGGTCCGCGTGACGCCCGACCGTGTCGCTGCACACGTGGAAGAAGCCGTAAAACTCGGCATCCCCGCCATCGCCCTGTTCCCCGCCACGCCGACGGAGAAGAAGGACGCCGAGGGCACCGAGGCGGTCAACGCCAACAACCTTATTTGCTCGGCCGCGCGGGTCCTGAAGCAGGCGTTCCCCGATGTCGGGCTGGTCGGCGACGTCGCGCTCGATCCCTATACCGACCACGGCCATGACGGCGTCATCCGCAATGGTTACGTGGCCAATGACGACACGCTGAAGATCCTCAGCCGGCAGGCGCTGGTGCAGGCGGAGGCCGGCATCGACATCATCGCGCCGTCGGACATGATGGACGGGCGCGTCGGCGTGATCCGCGAGGCGCTGGACGCGCAGGGCCTGATCCATACGCGGATCATGAGCTACGCGGCGAAATACGCCTCGGCGTTCTATGCGCCGTTCCGCGACGCGCTCGGCTCCGGCGGCGCGCTGAAGGGCGACAAGAAGACCTACCAGATGGACCCCGCGAACACCGACGAGGCGATGCGCGAGGTCGAGCTCGACCTGCTCGAGGGCGCCGACATGGTGATGGTCAAGCCGGGCCTGCCGTATCTGGACATCATCCGCCGGGTGCGCGAGCGCTTCGCGGTGCCGACCTTCGCCTATCAGGTGTCGGGCGAATACGCGATGATGATGGCGGCCGTGCAGAACGGCTGGCTGGACCATGACCGGGCGATGATGGAAGTGCTGACCAGCTTCAAGCGCGCCGGCTGCAACGGCGTGCTGACCTATTTCGCCCCCGCCGCCGCCCGCCTTCTGGCGCAGCAGGCATAGGGTAATTCCGGCGCCGGTGGCGCCGGCGCGCCGCTAGAGTTTCCATCAGCACAGCGGCCGGATCCCTTCACTTCGTGTGAAGGCGATCCGGCCCTATGCGCGCGAACCGATCGCCGCTCAGCCGGGGTGAAATACCCGGCGCGCTGCCGCTCGCGCGCAGAATGCCGGTGCAGGCCCGCATTCGGCTCCATCCCGCTTCCGCCCGGCCATGAACGGAAATCGTTGACACGCGGCGCCGATCTCCCATCTAATGCTCGAAAGTGTAGCCAAGGCTACACTCTGTGGCTTCCTCTCGGTTTTATTGCCCCTGCTACGGAACGCGGATGACGCCGATGACGAAAGACGGGACCCCTGCATGAGCGACGTGACGCTGCCGCGTTCAAGCCTGTCCGAACGCACGATATATGCCGGAACCGAGGCCCTCGCCGGCCGCCGGCGCGGGCTTCGCGGCTTCCTGCCCTTTGCCGGGCCGGCGCTGATCGCCTCGGTCGCGTATATGGACCCCGGCAATTTCGCCACCAACATCCAGGCCGGCGCACGCTACGGCTACTCGCTGCTCTGGGTCGTCGTGCTGGCCAATCTGGTGGCGATGCTGTTCCAGGCGCTGTCGGCCCGGCTCGGCATCGTCACCGGGCATAGCCTGGCGCAGCTCTGCCGCAAGCATTTTCCCCGCCCCCTGGTTATCGCCATGTGGCTGGTCAGCGAGGTCGCTGCCATGGGCACCGACCTGGCCGAGTTCCTCGGCGCCGCGATCGGCCTCAGCCTGCTGTTCGGCCTGCCGCTGATGCCATGCCTCGGCGTGGTCGGTGTCGTCACCTATGCGATGCTGGCGCTGCAGGGCAACGGGTTCCGGCTAATGGAGATCCTGATCGGCGGCTTCGTCGCCGCCATCGGGCTCTGCTACCTGGTCGAGTTGGTGATCGCGCCGCCGCATTGGGGCCAGTTCGCCTATGGCTCCGTGGTGCCGCAGCTGCAGGGCATGGATGCGGTCACTCTGGCGGTGGGCATCATCGGCGCCACCGTGATGCCGCACGCGATCTACCTGCATTCCAGCCTGACCAGCCGCCGGGTGCCGACGCTGACGGACGCCGATCGCCAGCGCGTGATCGGCTATTCCGACCGCGAGGTGCTGATTGCACTGACGTTCGCCGGGCTGGTGAACATGGCGATGGTGGCGCTGGCGGCGACCGTGTTTCATCCCGACCATGCGGATGTGGCGGAGATCGAGACCGCCTACCAGACCCTGATCCCGCTGCTCGGCGGCGCCGCGGCGACGGTGTTCATGATGTCCCTGCTGGCCTCCGGCTTCTCGAGCTCTGTGGTAGGAACCATGGCGGGTCAGGGGATCATGCAGGATTTTGTCCATATCCGGATCCCGATCTGGGTGCGCCGGCTGGTGACAATGGCGCCCGCCTTCGGGGTGGTGGCGCTGGGCGTGAACGCGACGGAGGCGCTGGTCTACAGCCAGGTCGTGCTGAGCATGGCGCTGCCGGTCCCGATGATCGCGCTGCTGGTGCTGACCGGGCGGGCCGATGTGATGGGGCACTTCGTCAACGGCAGATGGACCCGCATCGGCGCCTTGCTGGCCGCCATCGTGGTGCTGGCGCTGAACCTGGTGCTGTTGGGCCAGAGCTTCGATCTGATCTGATGCCGCCCGAATGATTTGCCGCAATAGTTTGCCTGAATAGCTTGTCTGAATGTCTTGCCTGAATCTGGACTGCACGGCATGGTCGGCCCCAATCAACGGGGCCGATGAAGATGGGATGGGCGTGACCACGAAACCGGCAGGCGTTCGCGCCAGCGCGACGCAACCGGCGGAATTGCCGACCGAGCCCACCCAGGCGCGGCGGTTCGGCAAGACGCGTACCGCGCAATCGACGGCTTTGCTGGAAGATTATGTGGAACTGATCTCCGACCTGCTGGGCGCCGGCGGAGAGGCACGGCCGACCGACATCGCACGGCGCCTGGGCGTGTCGCACGCCACCGCGATCAAGACGATCGGCCGGCTGAAGCGCGAGGGCCTGGCGGTCGCAAAACCCTATCGCGGCGTATTCCTGACCCAGGACGGCGACACGCTGGCCGCCCGTGTGCGGGCGCGCCATCGGGTGGTGGTGGACCTGCTGGTGGCCGTAGGCGTGCCCGCCGAGGCGGCGGAACAGGATGCCGAGGGCATCGAGCATCACGTGTCGGACGTGACGCTGAAAGCGTTCGGGCGGTTCCTGCGCGAACGCGGCTAGAGGGTTTTCACTCAGAGTGTCCGCCAAGTGGCGGATGTGAAATCGCTCCAGTCTTTGTTCTATCGAGCAGTTTTATCAGTCAGACCGATTTCCGGTCTGACTGAAACTGCCCTAGTAGCCGCTCCGATGACAGAAGCCGCAGCCGTCGCGCTCGGCGCGCGCCAGTTGCGTTCCGGCGTCAGGCCGGTTGCCGGCGCGCACCGCCGCCGCGACTGCTTCGGCGGTCGCGTGCATGACCGGCGGCGCGCGGCGGGAGATGTCGGGCGTCATGTCGACATACAGCGCGGCGGTCTCGGGCGGGAACAAGGCGGCCAACTGGTCCGACCAGGACACCAGCTCCGTCGCCGCCGTCTCCGCCGCCGCCTGGGTGCCGGCGCCCTGCGCATAGTCGCGCAAGATCTTCACATCGGCCACCATGCGCTGCATCGACTCTCCCTGAGGCGTGAGCTTGCCGGCGTTCGGCGCCTCCGTGCCGCCGCAGGCCGAAAGCGCCAGAAGCAGCATTGCCCCGGCCAGGGGCCGCAACCCACGGGCGATCACTTCGGCAACCCTTCGGAAACGACCTTCCAGTCCCCGGATGGCACGCGGCACCAGTTCAGCGCGTAATGATTCGGCGCCTTCACATTGGCAAAACGGACTGTGTAGCTGAGGCTGCGGCATGGGGTTCCTTTCGCCTCGTATCGGCGCTCCAGCTTTACCTCGCCCGCTGTGCCGGTATCCGGATTGCGCCATCGTTCGATTGTGCCGATGGAGCGCCCCTCGTAGAGGCGAGCCTCGGCGGCGTGCAGGCGGTCCAAATCGTCGCTGGTCACCCCGGGCCACGTCCGATCGACCGGCATCAGCGGCAACGGCGTCACCTGAGCTGCCGCCGGAAGAACGGCACAGAGCGCAAGGCCGGCCGCAAGGCTCAATCCGGGGGCGCGGCCGGGCCGGATTCGTTTCAATATCAACATAATCAAGCCTTCCATCGGCGATGCGCGAATGGGACCGCCACCGGAACTTCTAGCGCAGCTGCACTGCAGCATGCAAACGCGGGAGCGGGTCCGCGCTCAGTTCCTGGGCTGGGAAAACCAGACAGGCACTGTCTCCCCGGTATCCGCCCGCGTCGCCTCGATCTCCGCCTCATGGTGTTGGCGGAACAGGCTGCGGAACGTCGCATACGGATCAATTGCGGTGTGCTTCACCCCATCCACCGCATCGAGCAGGCCGGTGCGTTCATCCACCGTTGCGGTCGCCAGCTCGCCCATATTCGCCGCCTGCAGGGAGGTGGACAGCGGCAGGAAAGTCGGTGGGCTCAATAAAATCTTGGACGGGTACACGGCGATGCTGCGCGCCTCGCTCAGTCCGATGGCGGGGATGACCACGTAGGGGCCGGGTTCCACGCCCCATAGCGCCAGCGTGATGGAAAAATCCGACTGGTGTTTCGGATAGCCCAGATGCGTCGCCGGATCGAACAGTCCGCCGACACCGATCGTGGTGTTGATCAGCAAGCGCATCAACGTGTCGCCGGCGCGGCGCGGCTTTCCCTGCATCATGTCGTTGCTGAGCAGCGCCGGGCTCGCGATGTTGTCCATCAGCTGGGCAAGATGGGATCGCACCGCCTGCGGCACCACATCGCGATAGCCACGCGCGATCGGCGCCGTGACATGGGTGTCGATCGCGTCATGAACCGCGTAGAGCTCGCGGTTGGCGGGTTCCAGCGGGTCGTTGTTTGCGCGATACTCGGCCAGGGCTTCCGGGTCGCTTTCGAGCGGCGGTGTCGCGCAGCCGCAGACGATGGCGGCAACTGCGACGAAAGCAAGAAACCGGCCGCCGCCGAACCGCATGTTCACACGGCCCCAGGCTACCGCTCAGATCACCCCCTTGCCGCGCAGCTCCGCCAGTTTCGCATCGTCGAAGCCCAGGCTTTGCTTCAGCACCTCGTCGGTGTGCTGGCCCAGGACCGGCGGCGGCAGGCGGTAATCGGCGGGGGTTTCGGACAGGCGGACCGGATTGGCGATCACCTTCACCGTCTCGCCCTGCGGCAGGGAGGCGTGTGGCATTTCCACCACCACACCGCGCGCCTGCACATGCGGATCGGCAAACACCTGCTTCAGCGTGTTGATCGGGCCGCAGCCGATCTTCAGCTGTTCCAGCCTCTCCACCCACCAGTTGGTCGGATGGGTCTGCATTACCGGCGTCAGCGTGTCCGTCACCAGCTGGCGGTTGGCGACGCGGGCGGCGTTGGTGGCGAAGCGCTCGTCCGCCAGCAGATGCGTCAGCTCGAACGCCTCGCAGAAGCGCTTGAAGGTGGGGTCGTTGCCGACCGACAGCACCATGTAGCCGTCCTCGGTGGGGAAGACCTGATAGGGCACGATGTTCGGGTGCTGGTTGCCCAGCCGCGCCGGGTTCTCGCCGGTCGCCAGGTAGTTCATGCCTTGGTTGGCGAGCCAGGCGACATGGGTGTCAAGCATGCCGATATCGATCTGCTGGCCCACGCCGGTCGCGTCCCGGTGGCGGATGGCGGCGAGGATGCCGATGCAGCCGTACAGCCCGGCGAACAGATCCGCCACGGGCACGCCAACCTTCTGCGGCTGGCCGTCCGGCTCCCCGGTCAGGCTCATCACCCCGCCCATGCCCTGGATCAGGCTGTCGTAGCCTGGGCGCGGAGCGTACGGGCCGGTTTGGCCGAAGCCGGTGATCGAGCAATAGACCAGCCGGGGGAACTTGGCGTGCAGCTGCTCATAGCCCAGGCCGTATTTGGCCAGCGCACCGACCTTGAAATTCTCCACCAGGATGTCGCAGCCGGCGATCAGCGACAGCGCCAGCTCCTGGCCTTCCGGGGTCGCGATATCCAACGTCACCGAGCGCTTGTTGCGGTTCACGCCGACGAAATACGCGCTCTCCTTCGTGCCCGGCATCACCGGCGGCGCAAAGCCGCGGGTGTCGTCGCCAGAGCCCGGCTTCTCGATCTTGATCACGTCGGCGCCGAGATCGCCCAGCATCTGCGCGCAGGTCGGTCCCGCCAGAACCCGGGTAAGGTCGAATACGCGCAGGCCCTTCAGGGGACCGGTCGGTGTGCTCATGCAGACGCTCCTGGTACTTGCCGGCAACGGTTATAGGTCCGCCACCCCGGCAGGCAAACCCGCCTGCCGCCAATCCTGTCGCGGCCCAGTGTTGTCGCGGCCTGGTGTTATCGCGACAACGCCAGTGTGTATTTGCAGACGAACCCGGAGGACTGACCGAGATTGAGCTCGCCGGTGAACCGGTTGCCGGTGAACTGGCCGGACACGGTGTCCTTGGCCGAGCCCGACAGCGAGTCTTTCCAGGACTGCATCTGCAAGGCGCCAGCCGGGCTCACCCAGCCACGGAAATCGCCGAAGGACGCCTCTCCGCCCGACACCACCATCGGGTTGGTCGTCCGTGAATCCTCGCAGTTATAGACGCCCGAGGAGACGTTGGTGGCTTCCCCGGTATAGGTGCCGTCGAAGCCGGTGACGACCGGCCCGCTATGGCAGGCCGCGACCGGCAGGCAGAGCGCCAGCAGGCCCATCGTCAGCGATCGATTTCGTTTTTCAGGCATAATCCCCTTTGGCATAAGCCCCCCTTTGCCGCGACGCCGGCGGTCGCAGCCACGCTTCGTCTACTGCTTGCGTTCTATTGGCGCGTCAATTCCAGCCGGTAGGTGCAGAATATCCCCGGTGCCGAGAACGCGCCGATATTGAACTCGCCGGTGAACTGGTTGCCGCTGAACTGGCCGGACAGCGTGTTCTGCTGGGACTGCATCTGCACCGTGCCCGCCGGGGTCACCCAGCCGCGGAACAGGCCGATCTCCACCCTTCCGCCCGACACCGTCATCGGGCTGGCCGGCTGCGTTGCCTCGCAATTATAGACCGGCGGCGCGGTCAGGTAGGCCGTCCCCGTATAGGTACCGTCGAAGGTTGTGACGACCGGGCCGGTGTGGCAGGCGGCGATCGGCAGGCAGAGCGCCAGCAGGCCGGCCGCCGCGGAAATTCCTTGCCGCATGGCCATGGGCTTCCCCCTTCGCCTCAGTAGAACTGCGAGAAATCCGGCTTGCGCTTCTCCGCGAAGGCGGCGAAAGCCTCCTTCGCTTCCGGTGAAACCAGGCGCTGGCGGAACACCGCCAGTTCCGCCTCCATCCTTCCGGGCACGTCCCTTGTGTCGTGCTTCATCAGTGCCTTGGTCTGGCGCACCGCTTCCGGCGGCAGCGCCGCGAGCCTGGCCGCCATGTCGCGGGCGGTGTCCATCAGCACGGCATTGTCCACCACCTTGTTGACCATGCCCCAGTCGAGCGCCGTGCGCGCGTCGATCCCCTCGCCCAGCAGCAGCATCGCGCTGGCGCGCAGATGGCCGATCGCGCGCGGCACCAGCAGCGTGCTGGCCGCTTCCGGCACCAGGCCGAGGGCAGTGAACGGCATCAGGAAGCGGGCCGTCTCGGCGGCGACGATCAGGTCGCAATGCATCAGCATGGTGGTGCCGACGCCGACCGCCATGCCGTTCACCGCGCCGATCAGCGGCTTCTGCAGGCCGGAGATGGAGGGCAGGAAACGACCGGCCGAGCTGTCCAGCCCGCCATTGGCACGGACGCGGAAATCGCCCACGTCGTTGCCGGAGGTGAAGGCGTCCCCGGTGCCGGTGAGTATCAGCACCCGCACCGAGGGATCGTCGTTGGCGGCGTCGAACGCGGAAGCCATCGCGTTGTACATGTCCCGCGTCAGGGCGTTCTTCTTCTCCGGCCGGTTCAGCCGGATCTCCAGCACGCCGCCGGCGCTGGACAGGATCACGTTCTCGGACATTCTTGGCTTCCCCGTTTCTGGCTTGTCGGGCCGATTATTTCACGCCCAGTTCTTCTCCGGCCAGCTTTTCCGACAGTTTCGCCAGTTCGGTATGATCGGCACCCGGGCCGAGCAGCATCGCCGTGGCCGCGGTCAGCTCCCGGCACATCGCCGCGAACGGCGTCGCTGTCCCGGTCTCCCGCCCGACGCCCATGGCGATGGACAGGTCCTTGACCAGAAGATCGAGCGAGAAGCCGCTGTCGAATTTGCGCGACAGCACGAACTGCTTGAACTTCTTCTGCGTCGAGTTGTTCATGCCCGTCGCCGCGTTCAGCACATCTACCATGACGGCGGGATCGAGCCCGAAGCGCTGGCCGATCAGTAGCGCCTCGATCCCGATCAGGAAGCCGCCGGCGCTGACCAGGTTGTTCAGCGCCTTCATGGCCTGGCCGGAACCGACGCCGCCGGTGCGCAGGATGGAGGTGCCCATCCCCTGCAGCACCGGCAGCGCCCGGTCGACGATCGCCGCCTCGCCGCCGACCATGATGGCGAGCTCGCCGGTCTTCGCCCGCGGCACGCCGCCGGAGACCGGGGCATCGATCAGGTGGCCGCCGAGGGCGGCCACCTTCTCGGCCAGCAGCTTGGTGACGGTGGGCTCGCCGGAGCTCATCTCGATCACGATCGTGCCGGGCTTCATGCCGGCAAGGATGCTGTCCTCGGCCTCGGCCAGCACATGCGAGACGATCTTGCTGGTCGGCAGCATGGTGATGATCACGTCCGAACCAGCCGCCAGCTGCCGCAGCGTGTCGGGGACGAAACCGCCGACCTGCTGAACGAAGTTGTTGGCAACCTCGCGGCGGCTGTCGTTCACGTTCACGGTGAAGCCGGTGCGCACCAGGCACGCCGCCATCGCCCAGCCCATGTTGCCGACGCCGACGAAGCCGATCGTCGGCGCGTCGATCGTCAGCGAGCCGACGGTGAGTTTATCGCTCATTGCCTAATCGCCGCTTTTGGCCGAATCGACTTCCTTGAACACTTCAGTGGCGATCTTGAACGCCTCCAGCGAGGCGGGGATGCCGCAATAGCCGCCGACCTGCAGCAGGATTTCCTTGATCTCGTCGCGGGTCACGCCGTTGGTCAGCGCCGCGCGCAGATGCAGGCGCAGTTCCGCGCCGCGGTTCAGCGCCGACAGCATCGCCAGGTTGATGATGCTGCGCGTCTTGCGCTCCAGGCCCGGGCGCGTCCAGACCATGCCCCAGGCGACTTCGGTGGTCAGCTGCTGGAACGCGGCATTGAAGTCGTCGGCACGGGCGAGCGAGGCATCGACATAGTCGGCGCCCAGCACCTCGCGGCGCACCGCCAGGCCCTTCTTGAACAGATCGCTGGAATATTCGGGACGGTCGGCCATGATGTTTTCTCCCGTTTCAAGGCTGGCGGACCGTAGTGTTTGCCGCGCGTCCCGGCAAGCGGCGCCGCGGTAGCGAACCGGCGGGGAGAAGCCGCTATAAGCGTATGCCCGGCACCGGCCGGCGCCGAGCTGTGAAAGGAAATTTCCTCCTGCCGCCCACGTCACCCGCCGCCATGCCTTGCGCCTGCCCCGCCGTTTGCTGAACGCGCTGGTCCTTGCCGCTGCGCTGCTGCTCGTGCTGCTCATCGCCGCCGGCGCGACGCTCGGCGGGGTGCTGTGGTGGAGCCTGCCGCCTTCGCGCCTGGTCGTCGAAATCCCCGGCCTGTCCGGCCCGGTAGATGTCAGCCTCGACCAGGACGGCGTGCCGCGCGTTCATGCCGCCACGGCGCTGGACGGAGCTGCCGCGCTCGGGTTCGTGCATGCCCGCGACCGGATGTTCCAGATGGACCTGATGCGCCGCAACGCCTCCGGCCGGCTGTCGGAGATCGCCGGGCCGCTCACGCTGCGGCTGGACCGCACCATGCGCGTGCTCGGGCTGCGCCGGCGGGCGGAGGCCGATCTGCCCAATCTGCCGGCGGAGACGCGCGCGCTGCTGGATGCCTATGCGCGCGGGGTAAATGCCTGGATCGCCGCGCGCGGACGGTTCAGCGCGCCGGAATTCATCCTGTCCGGCGCGCCCGAGCCCTGGACCCCCGTGGACAGCCTGCTGTGGGGCAAGACCATGGGGCTGTGGCTGTCGTCGAACTGGCGGACCAAGATTTCGCGGCTGTCGCTGGCCGGCAAGCTCGACCCCCGCATCGTCGAGGAGCTCTGGCCTCCCGATATCGCCGACGGCAAGCCGCACGCGGCACTCGAGACCGATCCGCATATCGCCCGCGCCGCCGCGCGGCTGGCGGCGGTGATGCCGGCCTATCCAGGACCTTTCACATTGCCCTCCAGCGCCTCCAACGAATGGGCCGTGGACGGCGCGCACAGCGCCACCGGCGCGCCGCTGCTGGCCGGGGACCCGCATCTGGCTTTCGGCAAGCCGGGCATCTGGTACCTGGCGCGGATCGAGACGGCAGAGGGCATCCTGGCCGGCGCCACCGCGCCTGGCGTGCCGTTCCTGGTGATCGGGCATAACGGCCATATCGCCTGGACCTTCACCACCACCGGCGCCGACGTGCAGGACGTGTTCGTCGAGACGCCCACGCGCGACGGCGGCTACCTGACCCCGGACGGCCCCCGCCCGTTCACCATCCGCGAGGAGCGCATCCGCGTCCGCGGCGGGCCGGTCGAGGTGCTGCGAGTGCGCGAGACCCGGCACGGCCCGGTGATCTCCGACCTCGACGATCCCAACGGCCCCGTGCTCGCCGTGGCGATGGGCAATCTCGCTCCCGGCGACACCGCGGCGGCGGGGCTGGAGGCGCTGAACCGGGCCGGGGACATCACCGAGGCCGGACGCGCGGCGGGCATGATCTCGGCCCCCGCGCAGAACCTGCTGGTGGCGGATCGCGAACGGATCGCGCTGTACGTGACTGGGCGCATACCGGTGCGCCGCAATCCCGACGGCAGGGAGCCGGTGGCCGGCGCGGACGGCGCGCATGACTGGATCGGCCTGGCTTCCGGCGCGCAGTTGCCGCGCTATGTGGCCCCGGCGGGCGGGCGGCTGGTCAACGCCAATGAACGCATCGCGCCGCCGAACTTCCCGATTTTCCTCGGCCAGGACTGGTTCGGCGACTGGCGCGCGCGGCGGATCCACGAAATGCTCGACGCCACCGACCGGCACAGCGTGGAGGGTTTCGCGCGCATGCAGATGGACGTGCAAAGCGCGTATGCGCGCCAGATCCTGCCGGCGATGCTCGCGTCCGACGCCCCGCCCGGCCCCGCCGCGCAGGCCCGCGCTCTGCTGCAGGGCTGGGACGGCACGATGGCGCAGGACCTGCCGCAGCCGCTGATCTTCAACCAATGGCTGGACGAGTTCTATCTCCGCGTGCTGGCGCAGGTCGGCATCCCCCGCGCCATCGGCGGCCCGAAGGCGGAGACGGTCGCCTTCGTGCTGTCGCCGGCCGGCGCGCATTGGTGCGGCGGCGATTGCACCGATCTGCTACGCCAGTCGCTGGTGGCGGCGGTGGACGGGCTGCGCAAACGCCATGGCGACGATCCCGCCTCCTGGCGCTGGGGGGAGGCGCACCGGGCGGTGTTCGCGCATCCGCTGCTGCGCGCCATTCCCGTGCTGGGCTGGCTGACCACCAGCCGCACCCCGGTCCCCGGCGACGACAGCACGGTGGACCGGCAGGGCGCCCGCGCGCCCGACTACGATTCCGTTCACGGCGCGGCGTATCGCGGGGTCTATGATCTGGCCGACCTCGACCGGTCGCGATTCGTCATCGCACCAGGCCAGTCCGGCCATCCCTTGTCCAGCCACGCCGGCGATTTCATATCCAGATGGCGCGGCGGCGATATGATCACGCTCGGCCCGCTCCCCCAACGGGTCACCGCCACGATCCGGCTCACACCATGAGGCTGCCCTGATGCAAACCCTCCACGCCGCCACCTCCGCCCTGCAAGAAGACGAGATCCTGACCAGCGGCGTGCTGTCGCGGCGGTTCGTCGCCTGGTGGTTCGACATCGTGCTGATCGGCGCGCTGATGGCCGTGCTCTATGTCGTGACCGCGGCTTTCGGGCTGCTGACCTTCGGGCTCGGCTGGTACCTGCTGCCCTGGCTGCCGCTGGTGCCCTTCGTCTATCACTGGCTGACACTGTCCAGCCCGCTCTCGGCCACGCCCGGCCAGGCGATCATGGGCCTGGTGCTGCGGCGCAACGCGGACCTGGAGCGGCCGGATTTCGTCGAAGCGGCGATCTGGATCGTGATGTACTACCTGACGCTGGCGGTGTTCTGCCCGGCCCTGCTGATCGCGCTGTTCACCGTGCGCAAGCGTGCCCTGCACGACATGATCAGCGGCCTGGTGCTGGTACGCAGACGGGCGTTGACCCCGCCTTCGGCCTACTGGAACATGCCCGCTTGAAGCCGTTCGGATGAACCTCGCCACACCGCACAGATGACATACAAATCGCCGCGCCGGCCGCAGTTCTTCTATACCACCGCGCCCCTGCCCTGCCCCTACGTTGCGGGCCGGACGGAACGCAAGGTCGTCACCGAGATCACCGGCCCGGACGCGGAAGCGGTGCATGACCGGCTGTCGCGCGCCGGCTTCCGCCGCAGCCACAACATCGCCTATGCCCCGGTCTGCCCGTCCTGCCAGGCCTGCGTGCCGATCCGCATCCCCGTCGCCAGCTTCCGCCCAGACCGCACGCTGCGCCGGATCGCCAAGGCGAATGCCGGGCTGGACGGGTTCGAGGTAGCGCCCCGCGCCACGGCGGAGCAGTTCCAGCTGTTCCAGCGCTACCAGCAGATGCGCCACGGCGACGGCGACATGGCGACCATGAGCTTCTACGACTACCGCGCCATGGTCGAGGACACGCCGATCGAGACCTTCATCGCCGAATTCCGCGACCCCGACGACCGGCTGATCGGTGCCTGCCTGGCCGACAAGCTGGGCGACGGCCTGTCGGCGGTGTACAGCTTCTTTGCCCCCGGCCTCGATAAGCGCTCGCTCGGCACCTACACGATCCTGTGGCTGATCGAGCGCACCAGGGCGCTCGGCCTGCCCTATGTGTATCTCGGCTACTGGGTGCCGGAGAGCCGGAAGATGGCCTACAAGGCGCGCTTCCGCCCGAGCGAGATCCTGATGGGCGGCACTTGGCGCGTGCTGACGGATGCCGAACTGGCGCCGAGCGGCGTGGAGGCGATGGTTTCAGAGCCGGCGGGGTAAACCCCCTCACCCTTGCGTCTCCCCCTCACCCTGCTCCCCCTCACCCTGCCCTCTCCCCCGAGCGGGGGAGAGGGTTGGATACGAGCTTGTCTACCCGACCTTGAAGTCACATTTCGGGTTCAGGGGATGCAGCACCTCCGCCGCCGGGGTGGTGGCCAGGATCGTGTAGTAGTCCCACGGATACTTGCTCTCGGACGGCTTCTTCACCTGGACCAGATAGGCCGGGAAGGCGCCGCGTCCATCGGCGCGGATGGAGCCCTTGCCGAATGCATCGTCCTCGGTCGGCATCGCCTTCATGCGGGCGATCGTCGCAGCACCGCTCTTCTTGGCTTCCGCCGGGCCCATGGCGGCGACGGTCTTCAGATAGTGCAGCGTGCTGGAATAGGAGCTCGCATGCGCCTCGTTGGGATAGTTCTTCGGCGAGAACGGCAGCAGGCGCTTGGTAAAGGCGCGCGTGCCGGCGTCCCGGTCCCAGTAGAACGTCTCGGTGCCGATCAGCCCCTGCCCCATCTCCAGGCCGATGGCGTGCACGTTCTGCAGGAACAGCAGCATCGGCGCGATCGTCATCGACTTGTCCAGGCCGAATTCCTTCGCCTGCTTGATGCAGTTCTCGGTATCGGCGCCGGCATTCGCCAGGCCCAGGACCTTGGCGCCGCTGGCGCCGGCCTGCTGCAGGAAGGACGAGAAATCGGTGGTTTCCGGGAACGGATAGCGCAGCGCGCCCACCACCTTGCCGCCGGCCTTCTTCACCACGTCGCTGGTCAACTCTTCCAGCGAGGCGCCGAAGGCGTAGTTGGCGGTGATGAAAAACCAGGAATTGCCGCCCTTCTTCACCACCGCGCTGCCGGTGGAAACCGCGTTCTCGTAGGTGTCGAAGCTCCAGACGATGGTGTTGGGGCTGCATTGGCCGTCGGTCAGCGTCGACACCGTGGCCGACGCGTTCAGCATGATCTTGTCCTTCTGGCGCGTGACCTCGCCCACCGCCAGCGCCACCGAGGAGGTCGGCACGTCCGCGATGACGTCCACGCCGTCGCTGTCGATCCATTGGCGCGCGATCGACACCGCCACATCTGGCTTGTTCTGGTGGTCGGCGGCTACGACCTCGATGTCGTAGCCCTTGCCGGACACGTCGAAATCCAGCAGCGCCAGCTTGGTCGCGGCGACCGAGGTCGGACCGGTGTTGTCGCGATAGGTGCCCGACAGGTCGGTCAGCACCCCGATCTTGATCTTCGGCCTGGCGGCCCCTGCCGTGCCCTGGGCGCGCGCCCCGATCACCGGGACGGCGGACAAGGCTGCGGCGCTACCCAGCAGGCCGCGACGTGAAAACTGCATGAAGGCTTTCTCCCTGTTTTTATCGCTTGGCTGGCGCCGGCACTTCCGGCCAGCTTCGCGCATGCGCTGTATCACAGGCAGGCCTACCGTTGCTATGCCCCCACTATTGCCATGTCCCACCGTTGCGGCCGCGGGAGAAAATTCCCCCGGCACGCAGCCGCGCTTCAGTCGAAGCGGTTGGATTTCGGGAAGCCGCTCGGCGGCATCCGCCCGGCCTGGCCGCGCTCGCCGAGCCATTCGCGCAGGTTGGTTTCCGTGCGGGTCTTCTCGCCGAGGCGCCAGGTCAGGCCGTCGGCAATGGCGAAGACGCGCGCGTCCGACAGCCCGCCATCCTTGTAGCGCTGCAGGATCACCCCCGCCCCGCGGGTCAGTTCCGGCACCTGCTCCAGCGGGAATACCAAGAGCTTGCGCCCGGTGCCGATGACCGCGACATGGTCGCCGCCGTTCACGGGCACGCAGACCGCCGCCTCCTCGCCCGGCTTCAGGTTCAGGATCGTGCGCCCGGTGCGCTTTTCCGCCAGCAGCTCGCTGCCGGCGACCACAAAGCCGCGCCCGCCGGAGGACGCGACCAGGTATTTTCCCGCCTCGTTGGGGATGAACAGCGCCGCGACGTCGTCCTCGTTGGTCAGGTCCGCCAGCAGCCGCACCGGCTGGCCGTCGCCGCGCCCGCGCGGCAGGTCGGCGGCCTTCAGCGTGTAGGCGCGGCCATTGGTGCCGAACAGGCAGAGGCGGTCGGTGGTCTGGCAGGGCAAGAGCAATTTCAGCCGGTCGCCTTCCTTGAATTTCAGGTCGGACCCGTCGGCGATGTGCCCCTTCACCGTGCGCACCCAGCCTTTCTCGGACAGGATCAGCGTGATCGGCTCGCGCTCGACGAAGGCCTCGGTGCTCACTTCCATGACCACCGGCGCGTCGCCCAGTTCGGTGCGGCGGGCGCCGAGCGCGCCGGAGCCGAATTTCTTCCGCGTCTCCTCCAGCTCCTCGGTGATCTTCGCCCAGCGGAGCTTTTCGCTGCCGAGCAGCGCCTGGAGCTGCTTGCGCTCCTTGGTCAGGTTGGCGTGCTCCTTGCGGATCTCCATTTCCTCCAGGCGGCGCAGGCTGCGCAGGCGCATGTTCAGAATCGCCTCCGCCTGGGCGTCCGACAGCTCGAACCGCCGGATCAGCGCCGGCTTCGGCTCGTCCTCCTCGCGGATGATGCGGATCACCTCATCGAGGTTCAGATAGACCGCCAGATAGCCTTCCAGCACCTCTATCCGCCGGTCGATGGCGGCCAGGCGGTGGTTGGATCGGCGGACCAGCACCTCGGCGCGATGCGTCAGCCAGGCGCTGAGCACTTCCTTCAGGTTCATCACCCCCGGCGTGCGCGTCGCGTCCAGCACGTTCATGTTCAGCGAGAACCGCCCCTCCAGGGCGGTGGCGCGGAACAACGTCTCCATCAGCACCTCGGGCTCCACGCCGCGGGTCTTCGGCTCCAGCACCAGGCGCACGTCCTCGGTGCTCTCGTCGCGGACATCGCCCAGCAGCGGCAGCTTCTTCTCCTCCATGAGCTGGGCGATCTGCTCGATCAGGCGGTTCTTCTGCACCTGGTACGGGATCTCCGAGACCACGATCTGCCAGGTGCCGTGCTTGCCCTTCTCCACCGTGTATTTGGCGCGCACGCGAAAGCCGCCGCGGCCGGTCTCGTAGGCCGACAGGATGGAGGCGCGCTCCTCCACCATCAGCCCGCCGGTGGGGAAATCGGGGCCGGGCATATGCACCAGCAAATCGGCGGTGCTGGCATCCGGATGGGCGATCAGGTGGATGGCGGCGGCGCAGACCTCGCCGGCATTATGCGGCGGGATCGAGGTCGCCATGCCCACGGCGATGCCTGCCGAGCCGTTCGCCAGCAGGTTCGGGAACGCGCCGGGCAGCACCACCGGCTCGCTCTCCTCGCCGTCATAGGTCGGGCGGAAGTCGATCGCGTCCTCGTCGATGCCGGCCAGCAGAGCCTTGGCGACCTCGGTCAGCCGGGCTTCCGTGTAACGCATGGCCGCGGCGTTATCGCCGTCGATATTGCCGAAATTGCCCTGGCCCTCGACCAGCGGGTAGCGGGCGGCGAATTCCTGCGCCAGGCGCACCAGGGCGTCGTAGATCGAGGCGTCGCCATGCGGATGGAACTTACCCATGACGTCGCCGACCACGCGGGCGCATTTCTTGAACGCCGCATTGGGGTCGAGCTTGAGCTGGTGCATGGCGTAGACCAGCCGCCGGTGCACCGGCTTCAGCCCGTCGCGCACATCCGGCAGCGAGCGGGACATGATCGTGGACAGCGCATAGGCCAGGTAGCGCTCGCTCAGCGCCTCCGACAGGCTGGCGTCCTGGATGTTGCCGATCAGATCGTCTGGCATAGCTGTATCCCTGGTGGTCTAGAGCAATATCGCTTGAGGTTGACTCAACCGAGCGATAAAATTGCTCGCCAAAACAAAGACCTAGAGCATGATCGCCGCGTCTGTCAGCGGCGATCATGCTCTAGTTCGAATCCGCGTCCGGAGTCGCGGCAAGCGCCGCGACCTGGTCGTATAGCATCCGCCGTGCCTGCGGCAGCGGACGGTGGTGATGGCCGAAGGCGTCGCGTTCCAGGAAATGCCCGGTCAAGGTCAGCCCGTCGCGCCAGTCCTCGGGGCCGGAGGCATTACCCCCGACCAGGAAGCCGGGCAACCTCAACAGTCGGCTTTTCCACGCACTGGCCGCCGCGTCGGTCACAGCCCGGCCGCTGCGCGGCGACACCCAGGCGAGCCCTGCCGTCTCGCCGGAGACGGCGCAGGCGCTGAGATCGAGGCCGTAGCCGAGATCGGCCAGCAGCACCGCCTCCCAGCGAATCAGCTCGGGCAACAGCGTCTCCCCGATCGGCAGCCGGGGGATCAGCCCCACCAGCCCGTCGAACACGCGCGGATGGGCCTCGCGCTCGGGCAAGGCGCCCTCCGTCACCGCGCAGAGCGAGGACAGCATGGCCAGCGCCAGCCGGTCGTCCATGACCATCGCGGCGCCGGCATGCACGAGTTCGCCGGTGAAGCTGCCGAGCTGCTCGGACAGCCGGGCAACCCAGCGCACCAGCAGGAAATTCCCTGGCTGCCAGATCGCCGCGCCCGCGCGCGAGCCGCCGCCGCGCGCGAGACCCCGGTGCAGGCCATGCTCCCCGGTGATCACCGTGACGACCGCGTCGCCCTCGCCATAGGGCCGCGCGTCCAGCACGATCGCCGGGGCGTCCCACTCCATTCGCCCTGCTCCTTTGACCTGTCACGATAAGCGACGATGTCTGGTAGGATAGGGGATCGGTGGAGGGAGCGCGATGGATCGTCGAGCATGGCAGGCGGCGGGCATGGCGGCCGTATCGTTGGTGGCGGGCTGCAACATTCCGCCCCCGCCGCAGCAGAGCACGGCCGCGGAGTTGCAGGCATTGCCGCCGGCGAGGCTGTGCCAGCCGAGCTGGCCCTTGTTCGGCCGCTTCTTCTTTCCCGGCGACGTGGCGCCCGGCACCTTCATCCCGCCCCGCGGCGACATCTTCATGACCGCAGACGGCGGGTGGTGCGAGCTCAGCAACGTGTTCGTGTTCCGCGACGTGATCACCGTCGGCACCTTGTCGCTGGTGACGCCGCCGCAGCACGGCGAGGTGCGCACCGGGACGGTCGGGGAGGAGCTGCGGATTGCCTATCGCCCTGTCCCCGGCTTTACCGGCGGCGATTATTTCGTCGTCCACTTCGATGCCCCGCAGCCCTGGGACATCCCGGTATGGGTGATCGTGGTGCCGCCGCCCCGGACCGGCCAATCCTGACAAACGGCCCCGGACATACGAACCCGGGCAAACACCCGGAGCCGACATACGAGAAATGAAAGCATGAAGCGTCGGGCCGGATGGGCCGCCCTGCTGGGCTGCGTGCTGTGCCTGGCAGCCTGCAAGCGCTTCCAGGCGCAGATGACCGCCGAGGCCGAGCTCAGGGCGCTGCCCCCGGCCAGATCCTGTTCCGCCCTGCTGCCCGATTTCGGCGCGCGCGAACAGGCCGGCGGCGCGAACGTGATCTTCCTGGCGCCGAACGGCGTCATGGACATCCGCAACGACGGCGGGGGGTGCTGGATCCGCTATCGCTACAGGGTCGGCGGCAAGCCGGTGGTCCCGGACATGCGGATATCGACGCCACCCGATTTCGGCAAGGTCTTGGTGGGCGGCGTCGACGGGGAGTTGCGCATTGCCTATCGGCCGCAAACCGGTTACGAAGGATACGATCAATTCGTGGTGCTGCTGGACACGCCGGAGAAATGGCAGATACCCGTGCGGGTGGCGGTGCAACGATAGGGCAACATCCATTCAGATGGGATCATCTGAATGGATAAAGTTGCCAGCTAAAACAAAGGCCTGGAGCAGGATTGGCGCTTCTATCTGCGCCAATCCTGCTCCAGGCCCCGCGGCGATTTGCGCCGGGGGCATCGATCGGGGACACTCGGCGCGCATTGCAAGAATGATGCGGAACGGGTTCACCGCCCCTGCCCCGGATCCGGGCCGCATCACCAGAGGAGCTTTCATGTATCGTGTTTTCCCCCGGCTGTCCTTCATCGCCGCCCTCGGCGCCGGCATCTGCGTCGCCAGTTGCACGCAGCAGACCCCGACCGCCCCCGCGCCGCCAACCGTTGCGCAGCCGCAGGGGCCGGGTGCGGTGGACGGCGTGTACCAGGGCTACGCCTACCTCACCGAGGCCGGCGATACCGAGGAGATGCTGTGCGGCACCAATATCCCGCTGCAACTGGCCGTGGCCGACCGCAGCTTCACCTATGTGCTGACCGAGCAGCAGGTGACCTATGCGCCGGTGAAGCGCTTCCTGGTGCAGATCGGCCCGGACGGAACCTTCACCAGCCAGTCCGGGGCGGCGCGGCTGCAGGGTAAGGTGGTCGGCGCCGGCTTGACCGGCGATGCCTATGGCGAGGCCTGCAGCTACCATTTCGATACGTCGCGTCCGCAATAGGACGGCATTGCCAAATCGCTTCCCGGCGTGTTCATGTGCCGGGCGAAATCATCGCCAACTGCCTGCGTAACGGACAAGGATAGACAGATGCGGCTGCTCCTCCCAATGCTGTGCCTGTGCTTCGCCATCACGGCGTGCGGCAGCAACATGCAGTTCGACGTCGCGCCGCTGCCGGGCTCCGCGGTCAATCCGGGCGGCGACGAGCCCTATTGCCCGAGCGGCCAGCAGCCGCCCTGCGATTAGGCGGGGTCAGGCAGCCGGCGCCGCCGCCACCGCGGCATCGATATGGGCGACGAGGCCGGGGTCCAGCTTCAGCGCCTGCGCCAGCGACTGCAGGAACGCCTGCTCCGGCGCGGACAGCGTGGCGCTGACCGCGCGCGCCGCCGCATAGGCCTGCACCGCCAGTTCCTGCCTGCCGCCGATCTCGCCGGCGATGTCGGCTGCCGTCGCCGGGGAATTCAGCTCCTTCTCCAGGAAGGCAGCCGCGACGGAGTCCAGGCCCATCTGGTGCACCTGCCCGGCGATCTTCGCGCGCTCCACCGGGTCCACCACGCCATCCGCCGCGGCCGCGGCGACCATCGTGCGCAGCAGCAGCAGCGCGCTGTCATGCGAATGATCGTCCGGCGCGAAGCCGGAAGCGGCGGGCGCGGACGCGGCGCCGCTGTCCAGCAGCGGCACGCCGGCTGTCAGCGGCTTGCCGGCCTGGTAGTTGGTGAACGCCTTGTAGGCGAGGCCGCCGAGAATGCCGAGGCCGCCAAGCTTCGCCACATTCTCGGCCGTGGAACGTCCGGTCGAGGTGCCGAGCAGCAGGGCCGCAAGGCCGGCCATCCCGGCGGTGGTCGCCACCGGGTTCTCGCCGGCCAGTTTGGCAGCCTGGTTCAGCAGGTTGCCGGCCTGGGTGCCCTCGAACTGCCTGCCGGCCTGGGCGAGCGCGCCCGCCACCGCGGAGCCGGCCTGGTCGGCCATGCGCTGTCCGCCTTGCACGGCGCCGGCAGCGGTATCGGTGACTTTGTTGGCGGCATCCCCGCCGAGCAGGGAATTCAGCAGCTGACGAGCGTCGAACATCGTTTCATCCCCCTGAGACCGCAAGGCGTCAAAAGCTAGCACGAGGGACTGACGGCCGCCGAAGACAATTCCGTTGCAGGGATCAAATGTTGCTGCACGGCACGCGCCGATGCCTTTGTGCGCGCACGCGCCGGCGCTTCATTCCCGCTGCAGGAAATCCGCGATCAACTGGGCGTTGAACAACTGGAACGGCGCCTGTGCAAAGCCCGGCTTGCCAAGTCCCCACGCCCAGCGGATGGAGCCGGTGCTGAACACTTTCGCACCGGCCGGGGAGCGGAAATACACCGCCTCGGCCAGGCCCGGCTTGCCGTCCACATCCGTCACCTTGCCCTGGAACAGCACCTGGATCGATGCCGGGTCGATCGGCGGAATGCGCGAGGTGGTGGCATCCCACAGCCGGTTGCCGTCGCCATCGGGGTCGCGGTTGTCCCACTCGTAGCCGACGACATTGCCGATCGCGTCGCCCGGGCGATAGCCGGTGCCGGCGAAGAACGGCAGATCCGCCTTGGCGACATAGTACGGATAGATCAGGGGCGGTTCGCTGTCCTGATTGAACCAGCTTTGATAGGCAACGCCGGTCAGCATCGTCTCCGGGTAGCGGCCGTCCTCGCGGAACAGCGTGGTCACCTGCGCCTCGTCCTCTCCGCGCCAGGCGGCGGGATCGTCGGCGGATTTGAAGCAGACCAACTGGCGGCCGCGCGGCTCGGCGTCGCTGCCCTGGTTCACGTCGGCGTAGCGCGCCTGCCAGTACGCGGTATTGGCGCCCATGAAGATCGTGCTCTTGCCGAGCTTGAAGATCCGCCGGTGCACCGCCTTGAACTCGGCCAGCGACCAGTACCTCGTTGTGACAGCCGGAAATCAGCAACGGATAGGTCTCGGTGAAGGCGGGATCGCGATGGATGTCGTAATTGGTCGCGTAGTCGACCTTCCAGCCGCGCTCGGCGGCCAGGCGCTCCAGCCACAGGCTGAGGAAATACTCGTATTCGAAGAAATCCGGCGGGGCCGGCCGGTCGAACGACACCGCCTGCGCGGCGGAACCGATGAAGTCGCTGGCATAGAGGCTGTAGCCGCCCCATTCGTTGTAGGCCTGCCAGGTATTGGTGCTGAGCACCAGCAGGATGTCACCCGATCGGGCCTTGTTCGTCACCACCATGTAGGCGACGTTCAGGTCGCGGTTGCCGTCGGCGGCGTCGATGAAATCGAGCGCATAGTAGCCGGACCGCCAGCCCTCGGTGGCGACGTCCTCCAGCACGGCCGGCCAGCCGGTGCCGATCGCCGCCGCGGTGATCTCCACCGGCTGCTGGGCGACCGTGACGGTCGGGCTGCGCCAGACCAGTTCGCGGTCATTGCCCGGCGCGCCGGCAGACGAATGGCCGATGCGGAATATCTCGATCGCGCCGCGCGCGAGTTGCCGGTCCGGCCCGGTGGACAGCATGACGTTGAACGTCTCGCCGGGCTCGACGCTGTGGCGGTCGGCGTAGCCCCAGACGCGGGTGCCGGCGTAGAAGCTGCGCCAGATCGACTTGGCAGGCGTTGCCGGACCGGGAGGAGCAGCCGGGGGCGGCGGCGCATCGTCCGCCGCCGCGCGTTGCGGCCGCAGCCCGGCCATACCGGTAAGCACGGTGGGAAGGATGGCCCCCAGCAGAGGCCTGCGCGCTACCAATTCTCGCCTCCGCCAAGCTGCACCCGCGGCGCCATCGGTGCGGTGAGGGTCAGGGATGCCTGGCCGCGCGGTCCGCCGGCCCGCAGATCGTCCCAGGTCGACCGCACGCCCAGCAGGCGCCAGATGCCGTACAGCGCGCCGACACCGATCAGCGAGCCATAGAACAGATGCATGTAGCGTCCCGCCACCGCATCCGCCCCGGCCTGCAGCAGGCCCAGCGCCGGGATGGCATAGCAGGCGGCCACGTAGAGCCGGGGGGTGCGGGTCCGTCCGAGGATCTTCGGCGTCCGGCCGAACGGGATCGCTGCTCCGCCGAAGGCCTGGCGCAGCGACAGCAGGGTGCCGGCGAGATTGGCGGGAATGAGCAGGATAGTCAGCGCATAGACCATCCCCAGGTCGCGCCAGCGATGGCCCGCCCGGGTCAGGTCCCAGCCGAGCAGGGTGTAGTACGGCAACACCATCAGCGGCATCCACACCGGCACCAGCCGGTCGTCGAACGGACACAGCAGCAGCAAAGGCAGCCCGATGCCGGCGATCGCGGCGGAGATCAGGTTGTTGGCGCGGAGCAGCGCATCGCCGATCCGCGCCGGCGATGGCGGCTGGCGCAGCGCATGGCGCAGCAGCCGCGGCAGGATCAGCAGGCCGCCATTGGCCCAGCGCCGGCGCTGGATGATCAGCGCGCCGAAATCCGCCGGCGTGGCGCTGTAGGTCAGCCTACCCGGCGCGTGATGCACCCGCCAGCCCTTGGCCAGCAGGTCTACGGTCGCCGCCGCATCCTCGATCTGGATGCGGTCGTCGATGAACACGGGCACCGCGTGGCCGCGTTCGGGCACAATGCGGGCGATGTCGAGCAGCGCCCGATGGCGGATCAGCGCGCTGGCGCCAACCCAGAACGAGGCGCCGAAGAAGGCCATGCCCTGATGGGTGAAGAACTGCGAATTGGTCGACGCCGCGGCGGCGCGTTCCAGCGCCGCGGCGGCACCGGGCACCGCCGTGTACGGCGTCTGCGCCACGGCCACGCGTTCGTTGCCGGGCTGTTCCATCACCGCGACCAGGCGCAGCGCGTAATCCGGGGTGATCAGGCTGTCGGCATCGACGGTAACGATGTAGTCGGCCGCCGGCACGTGCCAGGTCGCCTCCATGGCATCGCAGGCCAGCAGATGCAGCCCGTCCGCCTGGGCCACGGCGCGGTAGCTGCCGCCGATCAGCCCGATATAGCTGTTCAGGTTCATCGCCTTGTTCGGCGCGTGCGACAGGTTGACGTAGGCCTTGCGCTCGAAGCTGCTGAACTCGACGCGCAGCAGCGCGCGCAGCCGGCGCGTCTCGCGCGCGACCGCCTCCGGGCCCGGCGGCTGGCGGCGCAAGGATGCCGCGTGCAGGCGATGCTGCTGCGCCGGCAGGCAAAGAATCCGGTCTCGAAATAGCCTGTCGGCATGGGTGGCGGACGCGGCCGGGCTGAAGCGGTCGGCCAACCCGTCCAGCCAGTCGGCCACGGAATTGTACAAGGCGGCCAAGGTATCCGCCATGCAGTCCGCGCCATTCGGCTGCGGCAACGGCGTATCGCGCAGGGCCGCGTCGATCCGGTCGGCCTCGGCGTCGAACAGGGTCCGCAACTCGTTGGGAATGGCGCGGCAGGCCAGCAGGCCCGGCGCCGGGTCCGCATGGCCGGCGACCGCGTTGTCCGGATCATCGATCAGCAGCACCACCCGCCGTCCCGGATATTCGGCCAGCGCCGCCGATATCAGCGTCTGGCGGACGACATCCGGCTGTTCCTTGTAGGACGGCACCAGAACCAGCAGCTTCGCCCGATCGCCTTCCGCGTAGAGCGGGCTTTCGGAGGGTTCGAAGGGCGTTTCGGTGCGGGAACGGACCATTCGGCGGATGCAGCCGGTACTGCGCGCATTGATAGGCCAGGTTGCCGCCGATCAGCAGGTAGAACAGCCCGTACACCAGCGTTGCCTGGAACCCCAGGACGAACTGGTCATCCTCCGCCGCGCCGCGCAGCACACCGATCAAATGGAAGGTCGCGAACCCCGTGCCGATGCAGGTCGCCACCGCCACGGCGAGGATCAGGCAGACCTGCCAGCTCGCCGCAAGTCCGCCGCGCTGCGGCGCGATCCGCGCTGCCTGAGTCGGCTCATACGGCCGCGTTGAAACCGGTTCTGCCGCGTGGAGCTCTTCCATATGCCGGTTGCCGATCCGTGCGGCCGGCCGGGCAGTGACGCACCCTTCCAAGTCGATTGCCACAGGCCCCTCTTTCTACGCACAGATGACGGACCGCACCCTGGCCTCGCGAACGGATCGCGCAACCGGACGTGCTGAGCGCCCTTCTTACCCACCGCTATGGAGTCTCGAATAAGGTTTCGATTGGCGGAACCTATGCCCGCACAATCAGGGGCGAACAAGGGGATGCCGGCCCCGTTTCCCGCAGACCAGCCGGGCTAAATTACGGCTTCATGTCCGCGTGTTCATTCCTTGTCGTCAAGCCCGATCGCGCGCAGCCGCGCCCGTTCCTCGTCCCAGCCCGCGCGTTCCTTCACGTTCAGGAACAGATGTACGTTCCGATCCAGCAAGGAGGTCAGCTGCCTGCGGGCCAGCGCGCCGATTTCCTTGATCCGGCTGCCCTTCTCGCCGATCAGGATCGCCTTGTGGTTGGCGCGGGCGACATAGACCGTGGCCTCGATCCGCACCGAACCGTCTGATTTCTCCTGAAAGCTTTCGGTCTCCACCGTGGTGCCGTACGGCACTTCCTCGTGCGTTTGCAGGAAGATCTGCTCGCGCACGATCTCGGCCGCCAGCAGGCGGTCGGGCAGGTCGGTCAGCTCGTCCTCGGGATACAGCAGCGGGCCTTCCGGCAAGGCTTCCGCCAGGGCGTCCAGCAACCCGTCCAGCCCGTCGCCGGTGGCGGCGCTGACCATGAAGGTCTGCTCGAAGTCGGTGATCGCGTTCAGCTCCGCGGTCAGCGGCAGCAGGCGCTCGACCGGGATCAGGTCGGTCTTGTTCAGCACCAGCCAGGCCCGGCGCTTCTGCTCCGCCAGGCGCGCGGCGATGGCGCGCACGGCATCGTTGATGCCGGCCTTGGCGTCGACCAGCAGCAGCGTCAGATCAGCGTCCGACGCACCCGACCAGGCGGCGGCGACCATGGCGCGGTCCAGCCGGCGGCGCGGGCGGAAGATGCCGGGCGTGTCCACCAGCAGGATCTGCGTCCTGCCGCCGCCGCGATTGGGCCGCATCAGGATGCCGAGCACGCGAAAGCGCGTGGTCTGCGCCTTCGGGCTGACGATGGACAGCTTGGCGCCGCTCAGGCGGTTCAGCAGCGTGGATTTGCCCGCGTTCGGCGCGCCGACGATGGCCGCGAAGCCGCAGCGCGTCTGGCCCTGGGTGTTCATAGTGTCAGTTGTCCCAACAGATCCGTGGCCGCGAGTTGCTCGGCGGCGCGCTTGGAGCCGGCGGAGCCGCTGCCGGTGCGCCCGGCCACCGTGACGGTGACGACGAAGACCGGCGCATGCGACGGCCCGGCGCGCGAGGCGACGATATAGCGCGGCAGGTCGAGCCCCCTGCCCTGCGCCCATTCCTGCAGTCCGGTCTTGGCATCCTTCGGCGGTGCCGACTGGGTTTCCATCACCTGGGCGAAAGCGCGGCGGATGAAGCGGCGCGCGGGATCGAGCCCGGCGTCCAGGAACATGGCGCCAAGGGCGGCTTCCAGCGCATCGGCCAGCACGGTCGCCTGGCGCTTCACCCCGGCGCGGGCCTCGCCCGGCGAAACCTCGAGCGCGGCGCCGAGGCCGATCCGCTCGGCCACTTCCGCCAGCACCGGCTGGGACACGAGATGGCCGAGCCGGCGGCCGAGGCCGCCTTCCTGCTCCTCGGGGAAACGCTCGGACAGCCATTCGGCGATCAGCAGGCCGAGCACGCGGTCGCCGACGAATTCCAGCCGCTCGTTCGATCCCGCGCCTTTCTGGCGCGAGCGCGCATGCGCGGCGGAGCGGTGCGTCAGGGCCTCGCGCAGCAGCTCGGGGCGGGTGAACTCATGGCCGAGAATGCTCTCGAACGGGTCCGCCAAGCTCAGTGCACACCTGTGAACAGACGCGACCAGCGAATCTCGAACGGCCATTGCCAGAACTGCCACCAGGGATAGACCGCGTCGATCGAGAAGAAGATGAACTCGGCGCGCCCGACCAGGTTCTCCACCGGCACGAAGCCCACGCCGTTGCGCGGGTCCATGACCCGGCTGTCCAGGCTGTTGTCGCGATTATCGCCCATGGCGAACACGTTGCCGGGCGGCACCACGTATTCCGGCGTGTTGTCCAGTGGCTGGTCGTCCGACGCCTTCAGGATCGGGTGCTTCACGCCGTTCGGCAGCGTCTCGATATACTTGCGCAGTTGCATGCGCATGCCCTCGCCCTCGGCGATGAACTCACCGGCCGGCTGGCGCGGCAGCATCTGGCCATTGATGTACAACTGGCCCCCGCGCATCTGCATGTGGTCGCCGGGCAGCCCGACGATGCGCTTGATGTAGTCGGTGGAGTTGTCGCGCGGCAGCTTGAACACCGCGACGTCGCCGCGGTCTGGCAGCCGCCCGAAGATCCGCCCGGAGAACAGCGGCGGGGAGAACGGCAGCGAGTAGCGCGAATAGCCGTAGCTGAACTTGGAGACGAACAGGTAATCACCCACCAGCAGCGTCGGGATCATGCTGCCGGACGGGATGTTGAACGGCTCGTACGCCACCGTCCGGATGCCGATGGCGATCAGTCCGGCAAAGAGAAGCGTCTTGATGTTCTCAAGCCAGCCATCGTTGGTACGCTTCGCCATGGGAGAGAGAGCTTTCTGGTCGCGGAAATTGCCGGCGGATCAAGCCCATGCAGCTACCTGCTGTCAAGCAACCCGGCGTGTTGTCAAGTAAGGGGCAGCAAGGGCCTGCGGGAAATCAACTTTCTGCCGGCGGTTCGGGAACCGCGGAGATGATGACCTGGGCGTAGGCGTAGGGGTATTCGTCGGTCATCGTCACGTGGATCTCCGGCGTCATGCCGGCCGGCGTGATCGCCGCCAGCCGCACGGCGGCACCGCCGGTCATCTGGATCGTCGGCTGGCCCGAGCGCAGATTAACCACGGCAAGGTCGGCAAAGAACACCCCGCGGCGAAACCCGGTGCCGAGCGCCTTGGCCGCCGCCTCCTTGGCCGCGAAACGCTTGGCGAAGGTCGGCGCCCGCAGCTTTTCGGTGCGGCGCATGGCCCGCGCGCGCTCGGTCTCGGTGAAGATGCGCAACAGAAAGCGGTCGCCGAACCGGGCGATCGACGCCTCGATCCGGCGGATATCCATGATATCCGAGCCAACTCCAAGGATCATGGACGGCACACCAGGCGGCAACGGCACATCAGCTGCGGGCCCGCTCCACCTGGGTGATGCCGGCAGCGCCGCGCAGCCCGGCGATGACAGTGGACAGATGGCGGATGTCGCGCACGTCCACGTCCACCAGCACCTCGAAGAAATCCTGCTGGCGGTTGACGATCTTCAGGTTCATCAGCGACCCGTCATGCTTGACGATGGCGTTGGTCAGGCTGGCCAGCGCGTTCGGCGTGTTGACCGCGATCACGCTGATGCGCCCGGTATGGGTGACGGGCTTGCCGGACGCATCACGCGCGGGAGGGGCGGCATAGTCCCATTCCACGTCGATGAAGCGCTCGGGCGTGGCGGCGAAGCTCTCCAGCGTCTGGCAATCATGGGTGTGGATGGTCACGCCCTTGCCGGTGGTGACGATACCGACGATGCGGTCGCCGGGCAGCGGGTGGCAGCAGCCGGCATAGTGTACGGCCATGCCGGACACCAGGCCGCGGATCGGCATCGCGCCTTCGCCGCCGAGCGGCCGGCCGCCGATGCGCCCATCCGGACGCATCGGCAAGGGCGGCACCATGCGCGGCGTGCGCGCGGTCTGGCGCAGCTCCGGATAGGCGACGTGGACCACGTCCTTGGGGCCGAGATTGCCAGTGCCGACCGCGACATAGAGATCGTCGAGCGTGGTGAACTTGAAATGCTTGAGCGTCGGCTCGAGCGCCTTCTCCGACCCGTCCAGGCCTTCCTGGCGGAACGCCTTGGTCAGCGCCAGGCGGCCCTGGTCGATGTTCTGTTCGCGCTGCTGGGCGTGCACGTAGCGGCGGATGCGCGCACGCGCCTTGCCGGTGACGACGAAGCGTTCCCATTGCGGCGACGGCGTGCCGCCGCGCGCGGTCATGATCTCGACCTGGTCGCCGTTCTGCAATTCGTGGCGCAGCGGCAGCAGGCGGCCGTTCACCTTGGCGCCGACGCAGGTATCGCCGACCTGGCTGTGCACGGCGTAGGCGAAATCCACTGGCGTGGCGCCGCGCGGCAGCTGGATCAGCTGGCCCTTTGGCGTGAAGCAGAAAACCTGGTCGCCGTAGAGCTCGAGCTTGGTGTTCTCCAGGAAATCGTCCGGCGCGGAGGAGTTCTCCAGGATTTCCAGCAGGTCTTGCACCCAGCGGAAGCGCTTGAGCTCGGTGGAGGAAGCGTCGTGCTGCTTGTAGAGCCAGTGCGCGGCGACGCCGTTTTCCGCCACGTCGTGCATTTCGGGCGTGCGGATCTGCACCTCGATCTTCTGGTTGCGCGGCTCGCGCAGCGTCACGCCGGTATGCAGGCTCTGGTAGCCATTCGATTTCGGCGTGGACATGTAGTCCTTGAACCGCCCGGAGATCACCGAATAGGCCGAATGCACCGCGCCGAGGGCGGCGTAGCAGGCCTCCTTGGTCGGCACCACGACGCGGAACGCCATGATGTCGGAAAGCTGCTCGAACGCCACGTTGCGGCGCTGCATCTTCTCCCAGATCGAGTACGGCGATTTCTCCCGCCCGGAAACCTCGACCTTCTCGATGCCGGCTTCCTGGCAGACATGGACCAGTTCGCCGCGGACCTCCTCGATGACATCCGCGCCCTGCCCGCGCAGGAAATTCAGCCGCGCCTGGATGGTATCGTAGGCCTCCGGCTCCAGCTGGGCGAAGGCGAGCGTCTGCAGTTCGGTCTTCACCGCATCCATGCCGATGCGCTCGGCCAGCGGCGCGTAGATCTCCATGGTCTCGCGGGCGATGCGTTTGCGCCGCTCTTCCGATTGCACGTAATGCAGCGTGCGCATGTTGTGCAGGCGGTCCGCGAGCTTGACCAGCAGCACGCGGATGTCGCGGCTCATGGCCAGCACCAGCTTGCGGAAATTCTCCGCCTGCTTGGTGCGGTCCGATTGCAGTTCCAGCCGGGTCAGCTTGGTGACGCCGTCCACCAGCCCGGCGATTTCCTTGCCGAACCGCGCCTCGATCTCCGCCAGCTTGACCGGCGTGTCCTCGATCACGTCATGCAGCAGGCCGGTGATGATGCTGGCGGTGTCCAGCCGGTAGCCGGCCAGGATATCGGCCACCGCGACCGGGTGGGTGATGTAGGGGTCGCCGTTGTCGCGCTTCTGGGCGCCGTGCGCCTTCATCGCCATGACATAGGCGGCGTCGATCAGCGCCGTGTCGGCCTTCGGATCGTAGGCGTGCACCTTCTCGGTCAGCTCGAACTGGCGGATGATCTTGGGCCGTTCGCGCCCGCCCGCGGAAGGGGGCACCACCGGCACCATGACCGGCGCCGGCGCTGCCGGCGTGGGTCCATGGGCTTTGGCGGGGACGACGGGCGAAGGGGTGGGGGTGGCGCTGCCGGCGCTGACGCCGTCTGGCGAGAATGCACGCGACAGGGCCGCGGGCGTCGGGATTTGTCGTCCGGATCTACCCCCGCTCATGTGCCCCTATTTGCCCATGATATGGTTTAGCGGCGGCGGCCGCCGAGCTCCGCCTCGATCGCCGCCTCGAGATCCTCGGGCGACATCTCTTCGGCCGACGGCAGGCCGGCGGCCTCTTCCTCGGCCGAGATGTCCTGCAGGCCGAAGATGTTCTGATCGGTCGGGATCAGGTCCAGAACTTCCTCGTCGGCCGGCTCGGGCTCGGGCGCGCGCGACAGCGACTTGATCAGGTCCTGCTCCAACCCGTCGAGCGGAATGGTCTCCTCGGCGATTTCGCGCAGCGCGACGACGGGGTTCTTGTCGTTGTCGCGATCCAGGGTCAGTTCCTCTCCGCGGCTCAGGTTGCGCGCGCGCTGGGCGGCGAGCAGCACGAGCTCGAAGCGGTTGGGAATCTTCTGGACGCAATCTTCGACGGTGACACGCGCCATGGCGTTCAGCCTCCGGTAATCAAAACGGGTGAACCTTCGATCTAAGCGAACCCATATCAGAAAGCAAGACTTAAGCCATTCATATTACGCGGGTCATATGACACGGATCGTTTGTGCCGGCAGCGCGGCGATCAGCTCCCGCACACCCAGGCCGCAGACCGGATGCACCCAGTGCGGCAGCACGTCCGCCAGCGGCAGCAGCACGAAGGCACGCAGATGCGCCCGGGGATGCGGCAGCACAGGGTCCGGCGCGGCGCGCACCACCCCGCCCATGTCGATGATGTCCAGATCCAGCGTGCGGGCCGCATTGAGGGCGCCGCGGCTGCGCCCGGCGGCCAGCTCGATCCGTTGCAATATGGACAATAATTCCGCCGGCGCGATCTTGCCGCGCAGATGCGCCACACCATTAATATAGGGCGGCTGGCCGGAAGGCGGGATCGGCGCGCTTTCGTACCAGCGCGACAAGCCCATCAGACGCAATCCCGAAACGCGGTCGAGTTCGACGACCGCCTGTCGCGCCGTCTTGATCGCCGGGTCGCCGCACAAGGAAGGCAGGTTTGCGCCGATTGCGACAACCAGATCCTGAACCAAATTGGATACCTCTTCACTTTTCTTAAATAAGATGTGATAATTGGATGACTATCTGCCTCCGGGCGCAAGATTTGCCCGGCCCGCGCTTTTTCCGAATGTCCCTTACCATCTGCGTTGAAAGGTCTGCCACCGTGCATTTCCTCCCCAATGAGCGGGTCGCCCTATTCATCGACGGCGCAAATCTCTACTCCGCGTCCCGGAATCTTGGATTCGACGTGGATTATCGCAACCTGCTCGAGTATTTTCGCAAGCAGGCGAATGTCATACGCGCGTACTATTACTCGGCCGTGCTGGAGACCGAGGAATACTCGCCGCTGAAGCCGCTGACGGATTGGCTGGCCTATAACGGCTACGCCCTGGTCACCAAGCCGGCCAAGGAATTCACCGATGCCGCCGGACGCCGCCGCGTGAAGGGCAACATGGACATCGAGGTAGCGGTGGACATGCTGGAGCTTGCGCCGCGAATCGACCATGCGGTGCTGTTCAGCGGCGACTCGGATTTCCGCCGCCTGGTGGAGGCCGTTCAGCGAAAGGGCGTGCGCGTGTCGGTGGTTTCCTCCATCCGCACCAGCCCGCCGATGGTGGCCGACGAGCTGCGCCGCCAGGCCGACCATTTCCTGGAACTGGCGGACATCGCCCAGGAATTCACCCGCCGGCAGACCGAGCAGCGGCAGCGCCCGGCATCGCCGGTCCGCATGACCCCGGCCGAGCCGTTCAGCGACGTGCACGACGCGGGCTGACCGCGGAACAAACCAGTTAGGAATCAGACGGCGCCGCATGGCGGTCCGGGTTAATCCGTGGTTAGAAGCTGGTCGCTATGCCCGAAGTCATGATGCACGCCGCGATCGACGCTCCCAGCCACGACTGCCGGCTCTGCCCGCGCCTGGCTGCCTATCGGGATGCCAACCGCGCCGCCAATCCCGACTGGTTCAATGGCCCGGTGCCGAGCTTCGGCGATCCCGCCGCGGGTTTCCTGGTCGTCGGCATGGCGCCTGGCGTGCGCGGCGCCAACCGCACCGGGCGCCCCTTCACCGGCGACCATGCCGGGCTGCTGCTCTATGCCACGCTGCTGAAATTCGGCTTTGCCGAGGGCGTGTACCGCGCCGATCCGCAGGACGGGCTGCAACTGCATGATTGCCGTATCGTCAACGCGGTGCGCTGCGTGCCGCCGGCCAACCTGCCGGTGCCGAAGGAAGTGACCACCTGCAACCGCTTCCTGGCCGCGGAACTGCAGGGCATGCCCAATCTGCGCGTGGTGCTGGCGCTCGGCGTGCTCGCCCATGCCGCGGTCCTGAAAGCCTGCGGCATCCCGCCCACGCGCATCCGCTTCCAGCACGGCAAGATCCATGAGCTGCCGGATGGGCTGAAGCTGGCCAACAGCTACCATGTGTCGCGCTACAACACGAACACGGGCCGCCTGACCACACCGATGTTCGAGGCTGTGGTGGCGGAAATCGCCGGGCTGCTCCGTTCGCCGCAATAGCGCCTGCCCGCCCGCTGCGCCCGGGCAATCGACCGGTTCGCCGGGCGCAGCGTAGGATGGCGGCGGCAACAGGAAGGGACCGCCATGCTCGTGCGATTTGGCATTGTCGGGCGCAGGCCGGACATGAGCGCGGAGGAATTTCGCAACTATTGGCGCGACGTGCACGGCCCGCTTGCGGCGGCGATCCCGGGGGTGCGGCGCTATCATCAGAACCTGGTGATCGATGATCGGCAGCTGCGCCTGGATATCGGGCGCGGGGACTGGAACCCGGACGGGTTCTCGGAGATCTGTTTCGATGACGACGCGGCCATGCGCCGCGCCCTCGAAGCCCCCGCCTATGCCGCCAATGCGGCCGATATCGCCAATTTCATCGGCGATTTCAGGCTCGCGGTATGCACCCCGCACATCGTGGTGCCGCTGCCCGCGGATAGCGGCAATCTGCGCAAGCGCATCTCCCTGCTGACCCGCCCGCCCGGCAGCACGCCCGGCGTGTTTCGCGACGAATGGCTCGGCCGGCATGCCGAGATCGTGCGCAACCTGTCGGCGGTCGCCGGCTACACACAGAACCTGGTGATCCATCGCGGGCCGGATCCGGCCGTAAACCTGCCCTATGCTGAGCTGCCGATCGACGGCGTCGCAGAGATGTGGTTTCGCAGCACCGACGAACTGCGCGACGCGGTGCACTCCCCCGCCGGCGAGGCGCTCGGCGCCCATGCCCGCGGCTTCCTCGGCGAGGTCACCACCTTCGAAGTGGAGGTCTATCCGGTCGTTTGAGGCGCAATGGGCCGCGCGGCCGGATCAGCCGTAGCGCTCCTCCAGCCAGGGATCGGCGTTGTTGTGGTAGCCGCGCACTTCCCAGAAGCCGGGCCGGTCGCGGATCACGAATTCGATCCGGCGAATCCATTTGGCGGATTTCCACAGATAGAGCCGCGGGATCAGCATCCGGACCGGGCCGCCATGCTGGCGCGTGATCGGCTTGCCTTCCCATTCATGCACCAGGAACACGTCGGGCTGGTCGAACTGATCGAGCCGCACATTGGTGGTGTAGCCATCATGCGAATGAAACACGACGTGCCGGGCCAGCGGATCGGGCTTCACCATCTCGATCACCGTGCGCGCGGCGACGCCCCTCCAGCGATTGTCGTAGCGCGACCATTGCGTGACGCAATGCATGTCCGAGACGCTCTCCTGCATCGGCAGCGCCAGATACTCGTCGAAACCGAGCGACAGCCGGTTCTCCACCGCGCCGTCCAGATCCAGGCGGAATTTCTGCGCCGGCACGTCCGGCTGGATGCCGAGGTCCAGCACCGGCCAGTCCTTGACCAGCGTCTGGCCGGGCGGCAGGCGGTCGCGCGCGGGATCGGCGGTCGCCCCGGTCAGCAGGCGTCCGTCGCGGGCCCAGCCCTGCTTGGTCTCGATCAGCTTTTCCCGCAGCTTGCCGGTCAGCCGGATGTCGTCATCGTCAGAACGGGTCATCTGTGCCTCTGCGAACGTCGCACCATGAATGGTCCGGATGAATGGTCCGGATGAATGATCTGGCTGGGCGTCAGCGATTGCGCAGCAACCGGGCCTTGTCGCGCTGCCAGTCGCGGGCGGCGATGGCGTGGCGCTTGTCGGCTTTCTTGCGGCCCTCGCCGACGCCGAGAAGCACCTTGGCCCGGCCGCGGTCGTTGAAATGGATCTGCAGCGGCACCAGCGTCACCCCGTCGCGCGCGACCTGACCGAGCAACTGGTCGATCTGCTTGTGCTTCAACAGCAGCTTGCGCGGGGCACGCGGCTCGAAGCGCGACAGCACGCCGCCCTGGTATTCCGGGATATAGGCGTTGAACAGCCACACCTCGCCGTCCCGCTCCCCGGCCCAGGCCTCGGTGAGCGTGGCGCGGCCATGGCGCAGGCTTTTCACCTCCGGGCCCTTCAGCACCAGGCCCGCCTCGACGGTTTCCTTGATCGTGTAGTCGAAGCGCGCCTTGCGGTTCTGCGAGGCGATGCCGTGCGAGATCAGGCCGGATTTGGACTTCGTCTTGGTTTCGGCCATTCGCCTATCAATTCATTGGCCACCCATGCATGGGCAATCAGTTCTGGGGCCGTCAGTTCAGCAGACCAACCTCGGTCATCGCCGCCCGCACGCGCGCACGGGTCGGCTCCATCAGCGGAGCCAGCGGCAGGCGGCATGTTTCCGAGGTCTTGCCCAGCAGGCTGGCGGCGTATTTCACCGGGCCGGGGCTGGTTTCGGCAAACAGCGCGTCGTGCAAAGGCACCAGGCGGTTCTGGATCGCCATGGCGTCGGCGAAGCGGCCGGCCATCCAGGCACCCTGCATCTCGCTGCACAGGCGCGGCGCCACGTTCCCCGTCACGCTGATGCAGCCGACGCCGCCGGCGGCGTTGAACGACAGCGCCGTGTGATCCTCTCCGGAGAGCTGGCAGAAATCCTCGCCGCAGGCGCGGCGCGTGTGCAAGGGGCGCGCGAGGTTCGCGGTCGCGTCCTTCACGCCGACGATGTTCGGATGCTTCGCCAGCCGCGCCATCGTCTCCACGCTCATGTCCACCACGCTGCGCGGCGGAATATTGTAGATGATCATGGGGATATCGGCCGCATCTGCGATGGCGGTGAAGTGCAGGAACATGCCTTCCTGGGTCGGCTTGTTGTAGTACGGCGTGACCACCAGGATCGCGTCCGCCCCCGCCTTCTTGGCATGCTGCGCCAGCCCGATCGCCTCGGCGGTGCTGTTGGAGCCCGCGCCGGCGATGACGGGAATGCGGCCACGCGCCACCTCGACGGCGATCTCCACGACGCGCTTGTGCTCGTCATGGCTCAGCGTCGGAGATTCGCCGGTGGTGCCGACCGGCACGATGCCGTGCGTGCCCTCGCCGATCTGCCATTCGACGAAATCCGCGAAGGCTTTCTCGTCCAGGGCGCCGTCCGGCCGCATGGGCGTGATCAGAGCGACGAGCGATCCCTTGAACATGACAGTCTCCGTCCTGGCGGCGCCGGTTTTCCGCCGCATGGCGTCATGCCATACCGGCGCGGCTTTTCATGGCGAACGCGGAAGCTAGGCGTGCGCGCCGCGCACTGCAAGATCCTGCACCGCGACTCCGATCCGCGCTAGTATATGGCATGGTCCGTTTCATCCCCTTCCTGCTGTTCCTGCTGGCGGCCCTTCCGGCCGCCGCCCAGGATCCCATACCCTTCGTGCGCGCGGAACGTTGGGCCGATGCCCAGGCGGCCGCAGCCGGCAATCCCGATCCGGTCGCGGCCAAGCTGGTCACCTATTACCGGCTGCTGACACCCAACGCGGCACGGGTGGACGAGATCGCCGCCTTCATGGCGGCCAATCCGGACTGGCCGGCGCAGGCGCTGCTCGACAAGCGGCGCCAGGAAGCCCTGGCGAACGAGCCGGATGACGGCGTCGTGCGCACCGAATGCGACCGGCAGCTGCCCAATGCCCCGCTGAGCAACGCCGCAGCGCTGCAGCGCTGCGCCGATGCGCTGGAAGCCGGCGGACGGCATGACGACGCGGTTCGCGCCTCCGCGCAGGCCGACGCCGCCCGCGCCGGCGCCGGTCCGGCGCCGATGCTGGACCAGGCCCGCGCGCTGCGCCAGGCCGGACAGGATGCCGATGCGCTGGCGCTATGGCTGGCGCAGGGCGCGAGCGCGCAGGCCAACGCCGCCCCTTCGCGCCTGCCGCAATACTGGAGCGAACGCCAGATTCTGGCCCGCCGGCTGCTGCGCGACGGCGACAACCAGGGCGCCTACGCGCTGGTCAGCGCGCATGGCCAGACCGGCGCGGAACAGGTGACGGACGGCGAATTCCTCGCCGGCTTCATCGCGCTGCGCCGGCTGAAGCAGCCCGATCTCGCGGCCAGGCATTTCAAGGCCCTGGCCGATGCCTCGCGCGCCGTGATCACCCAGGGGCGCGCCTGGTACTGGCTCGGCCGGGCGGAGGCCGCCGCCGGGCGCGACCCCAAGCCGGTACTACCTCAAGGCCGCCGCCTGGCCGACCAGCTTCTATGGCCAGCTCGCCTCGGTGGCGCTGGGCGAGGACGCGGACACGCTGGCCCGGCGCATCAACGCACTGAAGGACCCCGGCTTCAGCCAGCTTCAGGTGGGCTATTTCGCCGGGCGGGAACTGACGCATGCGGCCGCGCTGCTGGCCGGCTGGAGCGAGCCGCGGCGCGCCCATGCCTTCCTGCTGCGCCTCGACGAGCTCTCGCCGGAGCCATCCGAACGCGTGCTGGCCGCGCATTACGCGCTGGGGCTCGGCATGCCGGAAATGGCGGTGTTCATCGCCCGGCGCATGGGGCGGGACGGCGTGGCGATGCCGGAGGCCGGCTGGCCGATGCCGGTGGACCCGCCGACGACGCAAGCCCAGGTCGACCCGGCCGTGGCGCTGGGGCTGATGCGCCAGGAGAGCAGCTTCGAGGTCGGCGTGGTCAGCTCCGCCGGCGCGCGCGGGCTGATGCAGCTGATGCCGGCCACCGCGCAGATCGTCGCCCGCCGGCTGGGCGAGGGCACCTCCCCGGCCGTGCTGACCAGCGATCCCCAGCACAACATGCGCCTCGGCACCGCCTATTTCGCCGGGCTGCTGGACCGCTTCGCCGGCTCGCTGCCGCTGGCGGCGGCGGCCTATAATGCCGGGCCGAACCGGGTGGATGCCTGGCTGGCGGATAACGGCGACCCTCGCGTGCAGAACCAGGATCTGGGCCCGGTCGGCGTGCAGGTCGACATGATCGACTGGATCGAGCTGATCCCGTTCAACGAGACCCGCAATTACGTCCAGCGCGTGCTGGAGAACGTCGTCGTCTACCGGGCCAAGCGCGGCGAGACCACGCCGACCTTGGTTGCCGAATGGACGAAATAGGCCGGACCATTTCCGCCTGGGACGGCGTAGGGATCGCGGTCACCGAGTGGGACGCTTCGGGCGGCGGCACATCGTTGCCGCTGCTCTGCCTGCCCGGCCTGGTGCGGACGGGCGGGGATTACGCCGCGTTCGCCGGCTGTTTCGGCGCCGGACGGCGGGTGGTCTCGCTTGACTATGTCGGGCGCGGGCGGTCCGCGCGGGTGCGCGACATCCGCCGCTACGGTCCCGAGGCCTGCCTGCGCGATGTGCTGGATGTCTGCGCCGCGCTGCATCTGCACCGGGTGATCGTGATCGGCACCAGCTTCGGCGGCCTGCTCGCCATGGGCATCGCCGCCGCCCGCCCGGCCCTGCTGGCGGGCGTGGTGCTGAACGATATCGGGCCCGATATCGATCCCGGCGGCACCGCGTTCATCCGCGACTTCATCGCCACCGACCCGGCGCTCCCCGATCTCGATGCCTGTGCGGCCTATCTGCAGGAGCGGCTGCCAGATCTGTCGATCGCCGACGCGGAAAGCTGGCGCGAATTCGCGGCATTGACCTATGGCCCGGGGCCGGATGGCCGCTTCCGCCCGGTGTGGGACACCCGGATCGAGCGATTGCTGGGCGAGGCGACGCCGGATCTGTGGCCGCTGTTCGGCGCGCTGTCGGAAGCCAGCGTGCTGCTGATCCATGGCGGGCGCAGCTCGGTGCTCAGCCGCGCGACCGTTGCGCGCATGCGGGACATCCGGCCGGACATGACCGTGCTGAGCCTGCCGGATGTCGGCCACGCCCCTACCCTGCTGGAGCCGGAGATCGTCGCCGGGCTGCGCCATTTCCTCGACCGCGCCGCATGAATGTCGCCCGGTTGATCGCCAGCGGCTTCGGCAGCGGCTTCTGCCCGGTCGCGCCGGGCACCGCGGGATCGCTGGCGGCGCTGATTCTGGGCGTGTTGCTGATGCGCCTGTCGCCGGCGGCGCTGCCGATCGCCATTCTGCTCGCCTGCGTTCTCGGCGTCTGGTCGGTGCGCCGCGCCGCCGCAGGCGCGGCCGATCCCGGCTGGGTGGTCATCGACGAGTTCGCCGGCCAGTGGATCGCGATGCTGCCGCTGACGGGTTTTCCCCTGTCGCCATCGGCATGTCTCGGCGTAGCCGCGTCTTTCGCGCTGTTCCGGCTGTTCGACATCACCAAGCCCGGCCCGGTCGGATGGGCGGACCGGCGCCACGATGCCATCGGCGTGATGGCCGACGATGTGATCGCCGGCGCGATGGCGGCGGCGATATTATGGGGGCTGCTTTGGTACTGGCCGGAGTTCGGTGGAGGAGTCTGGGGATGAGCTTGCCTGCGACAGATCGTTGGGGTTAGATCACGAAAAACAGGGTGGTGTCACATGCTGGACGCGCGAGCACCGGCCCATAACAGGGCCGGGCATAACGGCCTGCCTGTCGTGCGTTCGATCGCGGAGCGTCAGCAGATGGGACGCGCACTGCGCAAGCAGACGCCACGCAGCCTGCATGCGGACTGGACCCCTCGCCCCAACCGCGCCGACCCCGTGCAGATCCTGATCGAGACCGGGCGCGACCGCATCGCCGATCTGTTGCCCATCCGTTACGATCGCATGCGCCAATCGGCATTCGCGTTCCTGCGCGGCTCGGCCGCGATCATGGCCGCCGACGTGGCACCGGGTCCGACGACCGGCCTGACCGTGCAGGCCTGCGGGGACTGCCATATGGCGAATTTCGGCACCTACGCCTCCCCCGAGGGCAATCCGGTATTCGACATCAACGATTTTGACGAGACGCTGCCAGCACCTTTCGAATGGGACCTCAAGCGGCTGACCGCCAGCGTGGTCGTCGAGGGACGCAGCCGCGGCCTTGCCGACAAGGCCTGCCGCCAGTTGGCGCGCGCCATCGTGGAAGGCTATCGCGTGCATATGGGTGCGCTGCTGCGGGTGGATCCGCTGCTCGCTTGGCGATCGCGCGTGGACGCGGTGGCGGTGCTCGGCGGCATCGACGACCCCAGGCTGCGCGAGCGGGAGATGAAGCGCCTGCGCGCGGCCACCGATGCGGCGCGGCAGGGCTATCCGAAGGTGATCGAGCGGCAGAAAGGGCAATGGCGGATCCGGGAGAAGCCGCCGCTGGTGTTTACGCTGACCGGCAAGAAAGACGGCACGCATGAGGTGGCCGCGCGCGCCGCGTTCCATTCCTACCGCGCGACGCTGCCGGAGGAACGACGGGTGTTGCTGGACCGCTACCGATTGACCGATCTGGCGTTCAAGGTGGTGGGCATCGGCAGCGTCGGCACGTTCTGCGCCATCGGCCTGTTCACCTCCGGCGACGGTGATCCGTTGCTGCTGCAACTAAAAGAGGCATCCCACTCGGTGCTGGCACATTACGTGGGGCCCGGGCAATACGCCAACCAGGGCCAGCGGGTCGTGGTCGGGCAACGCATGATCCAGGCCACGCCCGACATATTCCTGGGCTGGACCAGCGATCACGGCGATGACCGGCATTGCTATGTGCGCCAGCTCAAGGATTCCCGTATGGCGATGCTGGGAAGCACGCTGTCCGAGGGCGCGCTGCCATACTACGCGGTGCTGTGCGGCGAGGTTCTCGCACGCGCGCATTCGCGCTCTGGCGACGGCGCCATGATCCTCGGCTATATGGGTACCGGCGGCGCCTTCGATACCGCCATTGCGGAGTTCGCCATGAAATATGCCGATCAGACCGAACGCGACTGGCGGCTGTTCCTGGAAGCCATCAAATCCGGCCAGATCGAGGCACATTCACCGTGAAGTACCCATCCCGATGATCGACACGACATTGCTGACCGAAGCCGAGGCGCTGCTGGCCGATTGCCGCACCGCCGGAATCCGCCTCGCAACCGCCGAAAGCTGCACCGGCGGGCTGATCGCGGCCGCGCTGACCGCCATCGCCGGATCGTCGGACGTGGTGGACCGCGGCTTCGTCACCTACTCGAACGAGGCGAAGAACGAATTGCTGGGCGTGCCGATGGGCCTGATCGCCGCCGTCGGCGCGGTCAGCGGCCCGGTGGCGCGGGAAATGGCCGCGGGGGCGCTCGACCGCTCGCGCGCGCATATCACGGTTGCCGTCACCGGCGTTGCCGGCCCGGCAGGCGGTAGCGCCGAGAAGCCGGTGGGCCTGGTCTGGTTCGGCCTGGCCCAGCGCGGCCAGCCCGTGCACGGGGAAAGCCACGTCTTTCCCGGCGATCGCGCCGCCATCCGCGAAGCCACGGTCGCCAAAGCGTTTTCGCTGATCCGATCGCGCCTCTGATCCACCCGGCTCCGGCTTGCCTTCGGGCGACCCTCTTGCCGTCCTCGGACGGGACTGGCAGGAGGCTGGCGCTATGAGCACCTCCCTAGCCGCGACCGCACCCGCCAGGCTCGACCGGCTAGCGCTGATCGCCACGCTGCTGACCCCGCTGCTGCTGATGCACGGCCACGCCATCGCGGACGGGCTGATCGTGCTGGTCGATCTCTGCTTCCTGCTCCGCTGCGCAATCGCGCGGGACTGGCGCTGGCTGCGCAGCGGCTGGGTGCCGCTCGGACTGGTCTGGTGGGGCTGGCTGGTGTTCTGCACGCTGCCGATCCCGGCACTCGAGCTCGGCCATGGCGGCGGCCGGCCGCTGGCGCAGGCGCTGGCCAATCTGCGCTTCCTGGTCCTGGTCGCAGCACTGGAACATATAGTGCTGCGCGAGAAGCAGGCGCGGCGCTGGCTGTGGCAGGTCCTGGCCGCCTGCGTGGTGTGGATCGCCGGGTCATCGCTGATCCAGTTCACCTTCGGGCGGAACCTGTTCGGCTTCCCGCCCGGTGGGGACGGCGAACTGACCGGCCCGTTCGGCATGCCCCGCGCGGCGCCGCCGCTGTCGCGCATCCTGCTGCCGATCCTGCTGCCGCTATCGGCCGGCCTGCTGGCGCGCCGGCGGCTGGCGGCGAGCCTCGGCGCCTATGCCATCCTGCTGGGCGGGGTCTGCATCATGGTGCTGATCGGCCAGCGCATGCCGATGCTGCTGACGCTGTTCGGCCTGCTGGTCGCCGGACTGCTGCTGCGGCGGCTGCGGCCGGTCGTGCTGGCGGCATTCGTGGCCGGCATGGCGCTGCTGGCGGCCACCCCGGTGATCTCGCCGCCGACCTATTACCGTCTGGTGCAGAAATTCTCCGCCCAGATGGAGCATTTCGCCAGCAGCCAGTACGGTCAGGTCTATACCCGCGCGCTGGAGATGGGCCGGCAGAACCCGGTGACCGGGCTCGGCTATGACGGCTTCCGACATTTCTGCGCCGAGCCGCGCTATTACCGCCCGACCTTCGACGGAGTGCTGGCCGATGGCGGCGGGTCCTCGATCTGCTTCCAGCATCCGCATAATTTCTACGCCCAGGCGCTGGTGGAAGGCGGCGTCCCCGGCCTGGTCCTGTTCAGTGCGCTGGGGATCGCCTGGCTGGCGCCGCTGGGGCGCGGGCTGTGGCGCAACCCCGATCCGCTGCGCGTCGGGCTGTTCGCGGCGATCCTGATCCAGCTCTGGCCGCTGGCATCCACCAGCGCCTTCACGTCCATGCCCATGGGCGGCTGGTTCTTCCTGCTGCTGGGCTGGGCGATGGCGGAGAGCCGCTGGAAGTTGCCGACGGGTGCTCCGGCGGCATGATCCTGCGCGGACTGAAACGGATCGCCGTGGTGCAGCCCTTGCCGGGCATCGGCGACATGATCTGGCACCTGCCGCATATCCGAGCCATCGCCCGGCATGCCGGTTGCGCGGTCACGCTGATCACCAAGCCGCGCTCGGCCGCCGACCAGCTGCTCGGCGCCGACCCGGCGGTGGCCAATGTGCTGTGGGTGGACCGCAATCCGGAAAACCGCCCCGGCCGGCATGACGGGGTGTTCGGCCAGTTCCGCTTCATCCGCGACCTGCGGGCGCGGGATTTCGAGGCGGTGGTGCTGCTGCATCACAGTCACACCCTGGCCTTTGCCACCATGGCCGCCGGCATTCCGCGGCGCTACGGCTATGGCTACGGCCTGCAGCGGCGGTTCCTGAACCGCCCGCCCTTCCTGCCGCCGGACGCGCTGCCGCTGCACCCATTCGAGCAGGCCACCGCCTGGCTGAAGATCGCCGGCATCCCGATGCCGGAAACCGAGCCGCTGCTCAGCGTCTCGCCGGCGGCCCGGGCCGCCCTGGCGGCAAGGCTGGCGGGCCGGGAGCGGCCCTATGTGACGGTCGGCATCGGCAGCTCGGAACCCTACAAACAATGGGGTGCGGCCCGCTTCGCCGAGCTCATCACCGCCCTGGCCGGAAGCGGCTGGCCTTCGGTGGTGCTGGTCGGCGGCAAGGCGGAAGCCGGGCTGGCAGAGGAGATCCTCCGCCGCCTCGGCGACAGGGCCGGGCTTGTGCTGCCGGCAATCGGCTGGAGCCTGCCGGAACTGGCCGCCCTGTTCGCGGAGGCCGCGTTCTATGTCGGCAACGACACCGGGGTGATGAACATGGCCGCGGCGTCGGGCATCCGGACCTACGGGCTGTTCGGTGGCACGGCGCCGTTCGGCCATGCCAGCCTGATCGTCCCGGTACTGCCGCCCGACGGCCGGATCGACAAGGCGGACGGCATGGCCCGGATCGACGTCGCGCATGTGCTGCGCGGCATCGAGGCCGACCGGGGCGGCCTGCGCCCCGGCTGAGGGGCGACAAACCCCGCGCCCCGACAGGGCGACAAAACTACGCCGCCAGCACCTCGCGCAGGATCTGCAATCCTTCCTCCACACCCGGGCGATCGACGTCCAGATGGGTGCAGGCGCGGCCGCGATAGCGGCCCATGGTGGAGAACATCAGCCCCCTCGCCCGCGCCCGCGCCGCCAGCTCGTCGGCGGTCAGGCCGGTGCCGGAGGTGTCGAAGAACACCAGGTTGGTCTCCGGCTCCTCGACCTTGATGCCCTCGATCTGCGCCAGGCCACGCGCCAGCACGCGGGCATTGTCGTGGTCCTCCGCCAGGCGCGCGATGTTGTGATCGAGCGCGTAGCTGCAGGCGGCGGCGCAGATGCCGGCCTGGCGCATCGAGCCGCCCAGGCGCTGCTTCCATTTCCAGGCGGCGTCGATGAATTCCTCCGAGCCGCACAGCACCGCGCCGAGCGGCGCGCCGAGGCCCTTGGTGAAATCCAGCCAGACGGAATCGCAGCCGGCCACCATCTCCTTCGCCGGCACGCCCGTGGCGACCACGGCGTTCATCAGCCGCGCGCCGTCCATATGCGTGGCCAGGCCCTGCTCATGCGCGGCATCCAGCACCGCGTTCAGCTGCTCGATCGGCCAGACCGCACCGCCGCCGAAATTGGCGGTCTGCTCGACCTCGAGCAGCGTCTGCGGCGGCGAATGGCGCCGCTTCTCGCGGAATGCCGCCTGCAAGGTCGGCACATCAAACATGCCGCGCGCCCCGTCGAGGCCGGTGACCATGACCCCGGCCAGCGCGCCTGGGCCGCCGCCCTCGCTGGTGATGATGTGGGCGTGGCGGTGCGCCAGCACCTCGTCGCCAGGGCGGCAATGCGTGAGGATCGCGACCTGGTTGCACATCGTGCCGCTGGGCAGGAAGATCGCCGCCTCCTTGCCGAGCAGCGCCGCCATGCGATCGCAGAGCGCATGCACGGAGGGATCGTCGCCATGCTGCTCATCGCCGACCTCGGCCCGCATCATCGCGTCCTTCATCGCCGCGCTGGGCTTGGTCTGCGTGTCCGAATAGAGGTTCACGCGCACGGGGGGCGCGCCGGCGGGCGGACGCGGGGGGGCTTGCACCATGGGGGTCGGTCTCCGAAGGATTTGCGGTAGCAAAGCAAGAAGCCGGGGCCGTGTCAGCCCCGCCATGTCAGATCACCCCTGTGCCGCCATGGGCGTGCTGGCGGGCATCGGCGCCGGCGGCCCGTAGACGGCGCGGGCGCGCACTTCGAAAGCGTTCACCATGCGGCGCACGGCCTCGTGGAACACCACGCCGATGGCCGCCTGCAGGATGCGGCTGCGGAATTCGAAATCGACGAAGAAATCGACCTGCGATCCCCTTGGGTCCGGCACGAAGATCCAGTGGTTGTTCAGGTATCGGAACGGCCCCTTCTCGTAGGTCACGTCGATGCGGTCATGCGGCGCCAAGGTGACCCGGCTGCCGAAGGTCTCGCGGAACGGGCCGAAGCCGATGGTGAGGTCGGCGAGCAGCAGGCTGTCGGTGCGGCTGCGCACCCGCGCGCCGACGCACCAGGGCAGGAATTGCGGGTATTTGCCGACATCGGCGACGAGGTCGAAGAGCTGCTCCGGCCGGTAGGGAACCAGGCGCCGTTCGGCGTGGGTGGGCATCTCAGGCGATCAGGCGCGCGAGATTGCGCCCGCGGGCCTCGCGCAGCGCGGCGAAATCGGAATCGGCATGATAGGAGCTGCGCGTCAGCGGCGTGGCGGAGACCAGCAGGAACCCCTTGCCGCGCGCCACCGTGGCGTAATCGTCGAATTCCTCGGGGGTGACGAAGCTGGCGATGGCGGCATGCTTCACGGTGGGTTGCAGATATTGGCCGATGGTCAGGAAATCGACGTCCGCGACGCGCAAATCATCCATCACCTGCATAATTTCCATCCGCTCCTCGCCGAGGCCGACCATCAGGCCGGACTTGGTGAAGATCGTCGGATCGATCGCCTTCACCCGGTCCAGCAGACGCAGGGACTGGTAGTAGCGGGCACCCGGCCGGATGGAAGGATAGAGCCGCGGCACGGTTTCCAGATTGTGGTTGAACACATCCGGCCGCGCCTCCGCGACGATTTCGACGGCGCCGGGCTTGCGCAGGAAATCCGGCGTCAGCACCTCGATCGTGGTCTCCGGCGCAGCGTCGCGGATGGCGGCGATGGTGGCGGCGAAATGCGCCGCCCCGCCATCGGACAGGTCGTCGCGATCAACCGACGTGATCACCACATGGCGCAGCCCGAGCTTGGCCACCGCATCGGCGACGCGGCGCGGCTCGTCAGCGTCGAGCACATCCGGCATGCCGGTGCGGACATTGCAGAACGAGCAGGCACGGGTGCAGGTCTCGCCCATGATCATCATGGTGGCGTGGCGCTGGGACCAGCACTCGCCGATATTCGGGCAGGCCGCCTCCTCGCATACCGTGACCAGCCGGTTCTCGCGCATCAGCGCGCGGGTCTCGTGGTAGACGGGATGGTTCGGCGCCTTCACCCGGATCCAGCCCGGCTTGCGCTGGATCGGGTTGTCGGGCCGCCCGATCTTCTCAGGATGACGGGCTTTTTCCGGATGGCGAAGGGCCGCCTGATGCCCATTCTCCCGGTGATCGATCACGATACGCGTTGCCATTGCCCCAGCCCAGGTTGCACCGCCTAGAAGTGGATGGCGCGACCATAGGCGTCAAGCACGCTCTCGTGCATGGCTTCGCTGATCGTCGGATGCGGGAAGATCGTCTCCATCAGCTCCGCCTCCGTCGCCTCCACGGTGCGGGCGATGACGTAGCCCTGGATCATCTCCGTCACCTCGGCGCCGATCATGTGCGCGCCGAGCAATTCGCCGGTCTTGGCGTCGAACACGGTCTTGATCAGGCCGTCGGGCTCGCCCATCGCGATCGCCTTGCCGTTGCCGATGAACGGGAAGCGGCCCACGCGGATTTCGTAGCCGGCTTCCTTGGCCTTCGCCTCGGTCAGGCCGACGGAGGCCACCTGCGGGCGGCAATAGGTGCAGCCCGGGATGTTCATCGCCTTCATCGGATGCACGTCGTGCTGGCCGGCGATCTTCTCCACGCAGATCACCCCTTCGTGGCTGGCCTTGTGCGCCAGCCAGGGCGGCCCGACGAGGTCGCCGATGGCGTAGACGCCGGGCTCCCCGGTGCGGCAATACTCGTCGATCACCACATGCGTGCGGTCCACCTTCACGCCAGTGCCTTCCAGGCCGAGATTTTCCACGTTGCCGACGATGCCGACGGCGGAAATGACGCGGTCCACCGTGATCTCCTGCGACTTGCCGCCGGCTTCCACGGTGACGGTGACATTGTCCGCGCCCTTCCTGACACTCTTCACCGCCGCGCTGGTCAGGATCTTCATCCCCTGCTTCTCGAACGCCTTGCGCGCGAGGGCGGAGATTTCCTCGTCCTCGACCGGAAGCACACGGTCCAGCACCTCCACCACCGTGACCGCGGCGCCCATGTTCAGGAAGAAGCTGGCGAATTCGATGCCGATGGCGCCGGAGCCGATCACCAGCAGGGATTTCGGCATGCTCGGCGGCACCATGGCTTCCCGGTAGGTCCAGATCAGCTTGCCGTCCGCCTCGATGCCCGGCAGCGGGCGCGCCCGCGCGCCGGTGGCCAGGATGATGTGCGGTGCGGACAAGGTGCCGACCGGCTTGCCGTCCTTCTCCACCGCCAGCTTGCCGCGCCCGGCGAGCTTGGCCTCGCCGTCGATGACGGTGACCTTGTTCTTGCGCAGCAGATGCGCGACGCCGCCCGACAACTGCTTGGCCACGGCGCGCGAACGCTTGACCACCTTGTCGAGGTCGAATTTCACGTTGTCCGCGGACAGGCCGTAATCGCCGAGGTGGTGCAGCAGGTGGTTGATCTCCGAGGTGCGCAACAGCGCCTTGGTCGGGATGCAGCCCCAGTTCAGGCAGATGCCGCCGAGATTCTCGCGCTCCACCACCGCCGCCTTCATGCCGAGCTGGGCCGCGCGGATGGCGGCGACATAGCCACCGGGACCGCCGCCGACGACAACGATATCGAATGCCTGGTCAGCCATTTAAGTCTCCTGTCGGAAGGCGAGATGTCGAAGCGCGTCGCCGCGCAGTTGCTGCATGGTCCAGTTCGTCACCGGCTTTGCCCCGATCTGCCGGTAGAAGGCGATGGCCGGCTCGTTCCAGTTCAGCACGCGCCATTCCATGCCCGAGCAGTCTTCCGCGACCGCACGGCGCGCGACATGGCGAAACAGCGCCAAGCCGATGCCGGAACCGCGATGGGCAGGTTCGACGAACACGTCCTCCACGAACAGCTTGGGCCGTCCGGCGAAGCTGCTGATCGAGAAGTACCAGAGCACGCCGCCCACCGCGACGCCGTCGATCTCCGCCAGCGCCGCAAAGGCCAGCCGCCCGGGGCCGAACAGCAGCCGGTGGAAATCGGCCTCCGTGGCGGTAACCTCGTGCAGCAGGTGTTCGTACTCGGCGAGGCCCCGCACGAAGCGCAGGACCTGCGCAACGTCCGCCGGCCCGGCATCGCGCAGACTGAACACCTCCCCGGTCACCTCCCTCTCCCTCCTGGGGGAGAGGGAGGGGTGAGGGGGAAATGGGCGGGCATGGACGGGTGATCGATCCCCCTCACCCCAACCCTCTCCCCCAGGGGGGAGAGGGGGTATTCTTGGTGCCGGGGCAATGCTTTGCTCCTACAGCATCAGGCTGAGCGGATCCTCGATGATCGCCTTGAACGCCGCCAGCCATTCGGCGCCGAGCGCGCCATCCACCACGCGGTGATCGACCGACAGCGTGCAGGTCATCACCGTCGCGATCGCCAGCGCCCCATCCTTCACCACGGCGCGCTGCTGGCCGGCCGAGACCGCCAGGATGGCGGCCTGCGGGGGATTGATGATGGCGGCAAAGGACGACACCCCGAACATGCCCATGTTGGAGATCGAGAAGCCGCCGCCCTGGAATTCCTCCGGCTTCAGCTTGCCGGATTTGGCGCGCGCGGCCAGATCCTTCATCTCGTTGCTGATCGCGGCCAGCCCCTTCCGGTCGGCATGGCGCACGATCGGCGTGATCAGGCCCTCGGGGATCGACACCGCGACCGAGATGTCCACGTCGTCGTAGAGGACGATGTTGTCCTCGGTCCAGCTGGCGTTCACCGTGGGGATGCGGCGCAGGGTCAGCGCGGCGGCCTTGATGACGAGGTCGTTGACCGACAGGCGGAAGGCGCCGGCGCCTTCCTTGGGGGATTTGGCGTTCAGATCGGCGCGCAGCTTCATCAGCGCGTCGAGCTCGATGTCCATCGAGACGTAGAAATGCGGGATCGTGCTCTTCGCCTCGGTCAGCCGGCGGGCGATGACCTTGCGCATGGAGCTGTTGGGCACCAGGCGATGCGGCGCGGTGATCGCCACGGCCGGCTTCGGCGCCGGAGCGGCGGCGGCCGGGGCGGCGGGAGCCGGCGCCGCCGGGCGGGCCGCGCCGGGCTGGAACGCCTCGATATCGGCCTTGACGATCCGCCCGCCGGGGCCGCTGCCCTTGACGGCGGAAAGCTCGATCCCGGCCTGCTGCGCCATGCGCCGGGCGAGCGGCGAGACAAAGATCCGCTCCCCGGACGCGGCCTGGCCGTTCATCGCTGGGGCTGGTGAGGGAGCCGGAGCAGGTGCTGGCTTCGGAGCTGGCGCAGCCGCCGGGGCTGGAGCTGGGGCAGCCGGTGCGGGCGCGGGCGCGGGCGGGGCCGGCCTGGCGGCCGGCGCGGCGGCGCCGGTCGGCACCGCCTCCCCGGCCTCGATCAGCACCGCGATGGGGTCGTTCACCTTCACGCCCTCGGTGCCGTCGGCGACCAGGATCTTGCCCAGCACGCCCTCGTCCACCGCCTCGACCTCCATGGTCGCCTTGTCGGTCTCGATCTCGGCGATGATGTCGCCGGCCTTCACCTGTTCGCCTTCCTTCTTCAGCCAGCGGGCGAGCGTGCCCTCGGTCATGGTCGGCGACAGCGCCGGCATCAGGATGTTGGTGGCCATGTTCCCCGCTCCCGTTCAGACGATCTTGCGCACCGCGTCCACCACCCATTCGGGCAGTGGCAAGGCCAGTTTCTCAAGATTGGCAGCGTAGGGCATCGGCACATCCACGCCATGCACGCGCACCGGCGGCGCATCCAGCCAGTCGAAGCAATTTTCCATGATCTGCATGGCGATCTCGGCGCCGATGCCGGCGAAGGGCCAGCCTTCCTCCACGGTCACCAGGCGGTTGGTCTTCTTCACGCTGGCGACGATGGTGTCGATGTCCAGCGGACGCAGCGAGCGCAGATTGATCACCTCGGCGCTGATCCCCTGCTCGGCCAGCATGTCCGCCGCCTTCATCGCGGTGCCGACGGAGATGGAGAACGCGACGATCGTCACATGCTCGCCGGGGCGCTCGATCTTGGCGCGGCCGATCGGCAGGATGAAGTCGGGATCGGTCGGGCAGTCGAAGCTATGGCCGTACAGGATCTCGTTTTCCAGGAAGATGACCGGGTTCGGATCGCGGATCGCGGCGCGCAGCAGGCCCTTGGCGTCCGCCGCCGACCACGGCGCCAGCACCTTCAGGCCGGGGCAATGCGCGTACCAGGACGCGTAGCACTGGCTGTGCTGCGCGCCGACGCGCGAGGCGGCACCGTTCGGGCCGCGGAACACGATCGGGCAGCCCATCTGCCCGCCCGACATATACAGCGTCTTGGCGGCCGAGTTGATGATCTGGTCGATCGCCTGCATCGAGAAGTTGAAGGTCATGAACTCGACGATCGGGCGCAGCCCGTTCAGCGCCGCGCCGACCGCCATGCCGGTGAAGCCGTGTTCGGTGATCGGCGTGTCGATGACGCGCTCGGCGCCGAACTCGTCCAGTAGGCCCTGGCTGATCTTGTAGGCGCCCTGGTACTGCGCGACCTCCTCGCCGAGCAGGAACACATCCTTGTCGCGGCGCATTTCCGCCGCCATGGCGTCGCGCAGCGCCTCGCGCACCGTGATCGGCGCGGTGGCGCCCCATTCCTTGTCGGGCTCGGCGGGCGTCGCGGCGGGTGCGGCCGGACGCGGCGCGGCGGCGGGCGCGGGTTCCGGCGCCCGGGCGGCCGGCGCCGGCGCCGGCGCGGGTGCCGGGGACGCTGCCCGGGCATCGCCGTTCAGCTCGGCGATCGGGGTATTGACCGCGACCCCCTCGGTGCCTTCCGGCACCAGCAGCGACGAGATCACGCCCTCGTCCACCGCCTCGACCTCCATTGTCGCCTTGTCGGTCTCGATCTCGGCGATGATGTCGCCGGCCTTCACCGGCTCGCCGACCTTCTTCAGCCAGCGCGACAGCTTGCCCTCGGTCATGGTCGGCGACAGCGCCGGCATCAGGATTTGCGTGGCCATCGTCTCAACCCTCCAGCAGCACGTCGGTATAGAGCTCGCCCGGATCGGGTTCGGGCGAGGATTGCGCGAAGTCCGCGGCATCCTGAATGACCGCCTTCACCTCGTCGTCGATGGCCTTGAACTCGGCCTCGGTCACGCCGAGCGCTTCGAGCTGGTGGCGCGCCGCCTCGATGCAATCGTGCTGGCTGCGCATTGCCTGGACCTCCTCGCGGGTGCGGTACTTGGCGGGATCGGACATCGAGTGGCCGCGATAGCGGTAGGTCTTGACCTCCAGCAGATACGGTCCCTTGCCGGCGCGGCAATGCGCCACCGCGACATCGGCCGCTTCCTTCACCGCGCCGACATCCATGCCATCCACGACCATGCCGGGAATGCCCCACGGCGCACCGTTCTGCGACAGGTCACGCGAGGCGGAGGCGCGATCGACCGAGGTGCCCATGCCGTATTTGTTGTTCTCGATGATGAACACCACCGGCAGCTTCATCAGCGCGGCGAGGTTGAAACTTTCGAACACCTGCCCCTGGTTGGAGGCGCCCTCGCCGAAATAGGTCAGGCTGACGCGGTCGGTCTTGCGATACTTGTTGGAGAACGCCAGCCCGACGCCGAGGCTGACCTGGGCGCCGACGATGCCGTGGCCGCCGAAAAAATTGCGCTCGCGCGAGAACATGTGCATCGAGCCGCCCTTGCCGTGCGAGTAGCCGCCGGCGCGCCCGGTCAGCTCCGCCATCACGCCGCGCGCTTCCATGCCGGTGGCGAGCATATGGCCGTGATCGCGGTAGGAGGTGATGACCTCGTCGCCCTCCTCAACCGCCATCTGCATGCCGACCACCACGGCTTCCTGGCCGATATAGAGGTGGCAGAAGCCGCCGATCAGGCCCATGCCGTAGAGCTGGCCGGCCTTCTCCTCGAAGCGGCGGATCAGCAGCATGTCATGATAGGCATGGTGTAGCTGTTCCAGGGTCAGGCCCTGCCCGGCTGCCGGCTTGCCGTTGCCCGATTTGCGACCCGACTTGCCGCGTCCGATCTTTTCCGCTGCCTGCGCCATGGCTATCTCCCGCTGCGGTTGCCTGTCCGATCTGCGTGCAGACCTAGACCCCAAGCCCGGGCGCGGGCAAGTTCTCTCGCGCAAAAAAGCGTTATGCTGCAATGCAATAGACCGGATTAACCGGATTACGGTTAACCGCTTGATGAAGCGCAGTCAGCGGGCGAACGCGCAAAAGGTGCATTGCGCCCGGCCGCGGGATTCGGCAATTTTATGTCGCCGCTATCGGCGATTTCGCAGAGAGATTGCTTTGCCGCATCGGTGTCGAGCGGCCAGCGGGCGCGGAACCCCAGCCCTAGAACAGCTTTTCCTTCGGCCCGTACGGCACCACGATATCGGCGGGATCGGCGAGGTTGAGCATCGCGCGGGCGCGTTCGTCGAGCGTGTCCGGGTCCAGATGGTTGTTGCGCAGGCCGGTGACGCGCGTCTCCCACGCATCCCGATCGGCTTCGGCCTTGGCCAGTTCGGATTTGGCGATCTTGAGCAGTTCCTGGCGCTGCGCGGCGGCTTTCAGGCCGTGATCGCCCTGCGTGGCGTTCCAGCCGAAATAGCCAACGAGCGAGAGGAACACGATCGGCGCAATCGCGCCCCGCAGCCTGCGCTTCATCGTCCTGCCGACCGTCATCGACGAATCCCCTTCCTCAGAGCCTTGAGATTATACGAAAATGCGGTGTGATGAATATACGGTTTCGCGACCAATCCGGTGAATTCCCCCATATCGTGAATTCACCCTGATCCCGCCAGGATTTCGCCATTCTCGCCGGCTTTCATCTGGTGTGCCGGCCCTCATGACCCGCCGGCGAGGAGGCTGCCATGAATTTCACGCCATTTGCTTTTGCCGCCGCCGTCGTGCTCGGAACCCTGGCGGCGATCCCCGCCCATGCCGATGACTGGCACGGCCGCGGCCGCGAGTGGCGGGGCCATGAGTGGCGCGAGCAGCGCGGCGGCTGGGGCGGCCGGCCGTACTACCCGCCGCCGGTCGTCTATGGTCGGCCCTATTACCGTCCGCCGGTCGTCTACGCGCCGCCGCCCGTCATCTACGCGCCCCCGCCGCCGGTGGTTTACGCGCCGCCGCCGGCCATCGTCTTCGGCGCGCCGTTCATCGGTCTCTCGATCCGATGAACGGAGGCTGCCGGCTCGCGGTAGGGATCAACGCCTGAGGATGGTCCGCCCGGCATAGCGCGCGGACGGGCCGAGCTCGGCCTCGATCCGGATCAGCTGGTTGTATTTCGCCGTACGGTCGCTGCGCGACAGGCTGCCGGTCTTGATCTGGCCGCAATTGGTCGCGACCGCGAGGTCGGCGATGGTGGCATCCTCCGTCTCGCCGGAACGATGGCTCATCACCACGCGCCAGCCGGCGCGATGGGCGAGCTCGCAGGTCTCCAGCGTCTCGCTGAGCGAGCCGATCTGGTTGACCTTGACCAGGATGGCGTTCGCCGTGCCCGCCTCGATGCCCCGGCGCAGCCGCTCGGGGTTGGTGACGAACACATCGTCGCCGACGATCTGCACGGTCTTGCCGATGGTGTCGGTCAGCAGCTTCCAGCCTTCCCAGTCATCCTCGGCGCAGCCATCTTCGATCGAGACGATCGGGTAGCGCGCGGTCAGGTCCTGCAGGTAGCGCACCATGCCGGCGGAATCGAGCTTCTTGCCCTCGCCTTCCAGATTATAGACGCCGTCCTTGTAGAACTCGCTGGAAGCGGGATCGAGCGCGAAGGTGATGTCCTCGCCCGGGCGATAGCCGGCCTTCTCGCAGGCCTTGGCGATGAAGCCGAGCGCCTCGTCGGCGGATTTCAGGTTCGGCGCGAAGCCGCCCTCGTCGCCCACATTGGTGCTGTGGCCGGCGTCATGCAGGCCCTGGCGCAGCGCGTGGAAAATCTCCGAACCCATGCGCACCGCGTCGGCCACCGTGCCAGCGGAAATCGGCTGGATCATAAATTCCTGGATGTCGATCGGGTTGTCGGCGTGCTTGCCGCCATTAACGATGTTCATCATCGGCACCGGCAGGGTGCGCGCATAGGCGCCGCCGACATAGCGGTACAGCGGCATGCCCAGATCGGCCGCCGCCGCCTTGGCGGTGGCGAGCGAGACCGCGAGGATGGCATTGGCGCCGAGCCGCGACTTGTTTGGGGTGCCGTCCAAATCGATCATGATGTTGTCGATCTTCACCTGCTCGGTGGCTTCCATGCCGCCGATGGCATCGAAGATCTCGCCCTCGACATTGGCGATGGCGTTCTGCACGCCCTTGCCGCCGTAGCGGGACTTGTCGCCGTCGCGCAGCTCCATCGCCTCATGCGCGCCGGTGGAAGCGCCGGACGGCACCGCGGCCCGGCCGATGGCGCCGCTGTCGAGCACCACGTCCACCTCCACCGTCGGGTTGCCTCGGCTATCGAGGATTTCGCGGGCGATGATATCGGCGATGGCGGTCATTTATTTTCTCCGTGATCGGCGGCTTTTGGCAGCGGGGGGTGGGTAACATCTTGCGCCGGGCGTCGCCAGCCCCGCAGTCGCGCTGGGGCGCCAATCGTCAGCCTTGACGGGCCGCTGGCCCGTGTCGGAGGGTTGGCCGCTCCAGGCACGATCCACTCGAGCCGGCGGAGTCTGGCGTGACCGCTTTCCATCTTGCCTCCCTGCTGCTGTTGCTGGCCGCCTTGTTCGGCGTGCTGAACCAGCTGCTGCTCAGGCTGCCACACCTGATCGGCGTGCTGGTGTTCGCGCTGCTGGCATCCCTGGTGTTGATCCTCATCGATCCCTGGATACCCGCCATCGATCTCACCTCCCTGGCGCGCGGCATGTTGGCGTCCGCCAATATGCCGCGTGTGCTGCTGGAAGGCGCGTTGGCCTTCCTGCTGTTTGCCGGCAGCCTGAATGTCGACATCGGCGCCCTGGAACGGCAGCGCCGCGGGATCTTCGTCCTCTCCACCGTCAGTGTCGTGCTGGCCACCCTGCTGATGGCGGCCTGCATGCAGCGGGTCTTCGCCTGGTTCGGCGTCGCCGTGCCGTTCAATTGGTGCGCCGTGCTCGGCGCCATCCTGGCGCCGACCGATGCCGTGGTGGTGTTGGCGCTGCTGCGCCGCGTGGGCCTGCCGGAGGCGCTGCGCATGCTCATCGTCGGCGAAAGCCTGTTCAACGACGGCGTGGCCGTCGTCGTCTTCCTCATCGCGCTCGGCACCACGGAAGGCACCCCGTTCCATTTCGGCAACGGCCATGCGCTCGGCGAAATCGCGCTTGCGGTGGGCGGCGGCCTGCTGATCGGCATCGTCACCGGCTGGATCGCCTATCGCGCGATCCGGCTGGTCCATGAATACACGCTGGAGGTTACGATCTCGCTGGCCCTGGTAGGCTGCACCTATTCGCTGGCGCAGGTGACAGGCACCTCCGGGCCGATCGCCGTCGTTACCGCTGGCCTGCTGATCGGCAACCACGCGAGCGAATACGCGCGCAGCAAGGTCTCCACCGCCACCATCGTCACCTTCTGGTCCCTGGTGGACGAGGTGCTGAACGCGCTGCTGTTCCTGATGATCGGCCTGGAACTGCTGGCCATAGAAAGGCAGCGCGTGCTGCTGCTGGCCACGCTGGTGGCCATTCCGCTGGCGCTGCTGGTGCGCATGATCAGTGTGGGCGTGCCGCTGATGCTGATGCACATGAACGGCGTGCGGCGTCTGCGCACGATCGGCATCCTCGGCTGGGGCGGGCTGCGCGGCGGCGTCTCTGTCGCCCTCGCGCTGTCTCTGCCGCCCTCGCCTTATCGCGAAGCCTTGCTGACCGTGTGCTACGGCCTCGTCGTCTTCACGATCGTCGTCCAGGGGCTGACCATGCCCTGGGTCATGGTCCACGTCTTCCGCATGCCGCCGGTATCGCCCGCACCTGCCGGGGATGCGTCCATCACGCCAGGCGGCGAAGGCGCTCCTACGGCGTCCAACCCGGCGGACGAAACAGGTATCCCAGCCGCTGCGTCCAGCCCCGGGCGCGCACCGCATCCTTGATCAACTGCCAGAGTTCCTCATACGCGATCACGAACGGATTGGCCGGCTTCGTGCGCGGATGCACCAGGCCATAGACGATATCGATATCCGGCCGCTCCGCCTGGTAGGTGCCGAACAAATGGTCCCACACCAGCAGGACGCCGCCGAAGTTCTTGTCGATATACGCCGCGTTGCTCGCATGATGCACCCGGTGGGCGGAGGGCGTGTTCAGCACCCATTCCAGCCATCCGATGCGCGGCATGAGTTCGGTATGCACGAAGATCTGATAGGTCAGGCTGGCGGACGCTATGCCGAATACCCATTCCGGCGCGAAGCCGATCCACACCAGCGGCAGATAGAACAGAAACACACCCGACAATATCGGCGTCCATGCCAGCCGGAACGCGGCGGTGAACACCATCCGCTCCACGCTGTGATGCACGCTGTGCGACGCCCACAGGAACCGCACCCGGTGCGCGCAGCGATGCTCGACATAGAAGGCCAGATCCGCCAGCAGGAACAACGCCACCAGCGCCGGCCAGTTGTCCCAGGAAACCGGGATGGTGAACAGGCGCCAATGGTAGACCCCGGCGGCGATGACGCCCAGGATCAGGCCCTGAACCAGCGCCTGGGAAATCACATGCCCGGTGGCGACGCCCACGGACACCAGGCTGCCTTTCCACGGATATCGTCCGCCCCGCGCCTGCACCGCCAGCATCTCCGCGACGATCGCCAGCACGATGAGCGGCAGCACGGCGGCCGCCGACCTGTTCGGCAGGCCGTCGAGGAGATTGCGGATCTGGGCGAAGCCAAGATTCAATTCCATGCATGCCTCCCGTTACGGGCCGACCGGCTATTGCCGCAGCGCCCGGAAGCACTCCCCGGCGGCTTCCGCGCTATCGCGGGCCGTGCCCATGCTGACGCTTCCCGCCATCACCAGCGAACGAGTCTCGGACTTCAGCGCATCGCGAATGACCGTCGATGGCGTCACCAAAGGGAGCGTCTTGTCGTAGATCAGCGTCGCTTCCGGGTTCAAACCCGCCCGGCACCGGGTTGCCGCATCCTGGTCCGCCAACGCACCGCCCGAGAATGCGCCGACCGCAGGCAGCAGGATCGTGAGCAGTAGAGTAATATTACGCATCGAATAATCCCCCATTAAATGTCTTCTTAAAGTATAGACGCGTTTTCATGCTGCGGGACAACTCCCGCGCGGGCTCCGTCGCCGATTCAGGCCTGCCTGGCCCAGGCCGGCCAAGCGGCCGGGCGCTAGGCGCGGCCTAACCTTGAGTTGTCGACCGCCCCGGCCAGACCATCCGGTAATCGAGGCAGCCGGTATGGACAACGTCCGTGGTTACGACAGCTAGACCGCCGCAGGTTTCGAGAAAGCCGGCCCCTTCGCCAGTTCGTCGAATGCCTTCAACCGCGCCAGCAGCGCCGGCATTTCCCGGAGCGGGATCATGTTCGGCCCGTCGCTCGGCGCTTTGTCCGGGTCCGGGTGGCTCTCGATGAACACCGCCGCCACGCCCACCGCCAGCGCAGCGCGGGCCAGGACCGGGGCGAATTCCCGCTGTCCCCCGGATGACGTCCCCTGCCCGCCCGGCTGCTGCACCGAATGGGTGGCATCGAACACCACCGGATAACCGGTGGCGGCCATGACCGGCAGACCGCGGAAATCGGTCACCAGCGTGTTGTAGCCGAAGCTGGTGCCGCGCTCGCACAGCAGGATGTTGCGGTTGCCGGTGCTGGCGATCTTGGCGGCGACATTGACCATGTCCCAGGGCGCGAGGAACTGGCCCTTCTTGACGTTGATCGCCCGCCCGGTCTGCCCGGCGGCGAGCAGCAGATCGGTCTGCCGGCTGAGGAAGGCCGGGATCTGCAACACGTCCACCGCTTCCGCCGTCGGCGCGCATTGCTCGGGCAAATGCACATCGGTCAGCACGGGAATGCCGAGGCTTTCGCGCACTTCGGCCAGGATCTTCAGCCCCTCGGCCATGCCGATCCCACGCGCGGCGGTGGCGCTGGTGCGGTTCGCCTTGTCGAAGCTGCTCTTGTAGATCAGCGCAATGCCCAGCGCCGCGCAGACCGCCTTCAGCTCCGCGGCGACCTCCAGCGCGTGGGCGCGGCTTTCGATCTGGCACGGGCCGGAGATCAGCACGAAGGGCCGGTGATTGGCGATCTCGATGTCGCCGACCCGCACGATCGTGTTTTCGCTAGACAAGGCGGGACTGCCGGAGCGCGGCCGCGACGAAGGCGGCGAACAGCGGATGCGGCTGGAACGGCTTCGATTTCAGCTCCGGATGATACTGCACGCCGACGAACCAGGGATGGCCGGGGATTTCCACGATCTCCGGCAGGATGCCGTCCGGCGACATGCCGGAGAAGCGCATGCCCGCCGCTTCCAGCTGGTCCTTGTAATGCACGTTCACCTCGTAGCGGTGGCGGTGGCGTTCCTCGATGGACGCGGCGCCGCCATAGATCGAACGCACCAGACTGCCTTCGCCCAGCACCGCCGGAAACGCGCCGAGGCGCATGGTGCCGCCGAGATTGCCGCCCGCCTCGCGCCGCTCGATCTCGTTGCCGCGGGCCCATTCGGTCAGCAGGCCCACCACCGCGGTGTCGCACGCGCCGAATTCGGTGGAGGACGCGTCCGGCAGCCCCGCCAGATGGCGCGCAGTCTCGATCACGGCCATCTGCATGCCGAAGCAGATGCCGAAGAAGGGGATGTTGCGCTCGCGTGCGAAGCGCACCGCGGCGATCTTGCCCTCCGTGCCGCGCTCGCCGAAGCCGCCCGGCACCAGGATCGCATGCACCCCCTCCAGCCGCGCCACCGCGTTCGGCTGCTCGAAGATCTCGCTGTCCACCCAGTCGAGATGCACGCGCACGCCGTTGGCGATGCCGCCATGTGTCAGCGCCTCGGCCAGCGACTTATAGCTGTCCAGCAGGTTGGTGTATTTGCCGACGACGGCGATGCGCACCTCGCCCTCCGGCTGACGCACGACATCGACGATGCGCTGCCAGCGGCTCAGATCCGGCTCGCTGTCGAACGGCAGGTTGAAATGGCGCAGCACTTCCCTGTCCATGCCCTCCGCATGGTAGCGGATCGGCACGGCATAGATCGTGTCCACGTCCAGCGCGGCGATCACCGCTTCCGGCCGCACATTGCAGAACAGCGCGATCTTGCGGCGCTCGTTCTCCGGGATCGGCCGGTCGCAGCGGCACAGCAGCATCTGCGGCTGGATGCCGACGGTGAGCAGCTCCTTCACCGAATGCTGCGTCGGCTTGGTCTTCAGCTCGCCGGCCGAGGGGATGTAGGGCAGCAGCGTCAGGTGCACGAACATCGCCTGCTGCGGGCCGAGCTCGTTGCCGAGCTGGCGGATGGCCTCGAGGAACGGCAGGCTCTCGATGTCGCCGACCGTGCCGCCGATCTCGATCAGCACGAAATCCAGCCCGTCGGTATCGCGGGTGATGGCTTCCTTGATGGCGTCGGTGATGTGGGGGATGACCTGCACGGTGGCGCCGAGATAGTCGCCGCGGCGTTCGCGCGCGATCACCTCGGCATAGATCCGTCCGGTGGTGGCGTTGTCGGAACGGCGCGCGGAAACGCCGGTGAAGCGCTCGTAATGGCCGAGATCGAGGTCGGTCTCGGCGCCGTCATCGGTGACGAACACCTCGCCGTGCTGCAGCGGGCTCATGGTTCCGGGATCGACATTCAGATAGGGATCGAGCTTGCGCAGCCGCACCTGGTAGCCGCGCGACAGCAGCAGCGCGCCGAGCGCTGCAGAAGCGATTCCCTTGCCGAGAGAGGAGACCACACCGCCGGTGATGAATACATACCGCGTCATGGGAGTCCCTTATAGGCAGCCGAACTCGGCACACGGGAAGCCCGCTGGCCAGACGTCAGGCATGTGAAGTTATACGGTGTGGATCGGCGAGGCCGACCGGCTCAGTTGGTCGGAACGGCCGGCGCGGACGGTTTGGCGGGTGTGGAGGGCGCCGGCGCGCCTGATTCGCCGGGCTTCCCGGCGTCTGCTCCCGACGGCACCGGAACGCCGCCGGCAGGCGCGCTCGCGGGTGCGCTGGCCGGCGCGCGGTCGAGGATGGAGCTGCGTCCGGCGCTGACCGTGCCGCGGTTCATCAGCGCCAGCGTGAGCGACAGCGCCATGAAGATCGCCGCCAGGATCGCGGTGGTGCGGGTGAGCAGATTGGCGGTGCCGCGCCCGCCCATGAACGAGCCCATGCCCTGCGAGGAGCCGATGCCCAGCCCGCCGCCTTCGCTGCGCTGGATCAGCACCACGCCGATCAGCGCCAGCGTGACAAACAGGTGGATGATCAGCAAGACGGAGGTCATGGATGGTCCTTCGGGCGCTTCAGTGGCGCGGCTAATAGCGCCAGAGGCCCGTTACTGGCAAATGTTGGGGAACCGGACGGCTCAGCGGGCGGCCTTTTCGATGTCCGGGAAGGACAGCAGGCCGAGGAACTGGCGCAGCGTTTCCTCGCTCACACCGCTGCTGCCCTGCACCCGGACCAGCACGCGGTCGGCCACCAGGGTCATGTAGCTGTTGTCGGAGCGGATGTAGTTCACCCGCCGTCCGCCGATCACCAGCGTCTTGCCGGCGGCGGCGGCAATCATGGGGTTGGCGATGACCGATGCCAGGCCCTGCATGACCGGGCTGTCTGTCATCAGCGAGATCTCCACATCCTCCCCGTCGCGGAGGTATTTGCGCGAGGCGCTGCTGCCCATCCCCAGCGTGCCCGCGCCGGCTTCGGTCTGCTCCGCGGTCCAGCCTGGGGGCGGCGCGGGCAGATAGGCCTTCCAGATCTCCGAACGCGCCTGGCGCAGCAGGGCGGTGGCGGCCTCCAGCGCGGTGATGGCGGTGGCGTAGTCCTTCCTGGCGTAGGCGCTCAGGCCCTCGTTGACCTGATCGGTCACGTCATCGGCGCGCGCCGGGGCGGCCAGAACCAGCGGCAATGCCGCGCAGATCGCCAGCAGCGCGCGAATCGCCAATCTGGGAAGCATCGGGCCGGGAAGCATCGGGCGGGCAACGCGCATGGCAGCCTCCCTCTCCTGTCCTTCAGGACGCCCGGTTCGTGAGCAGCGGCTTACGCTCGACCTCCACGGTGCCGGCCGGGGTCAGGCGGATCAGATTGACGGTTTTCGCCAGTTCCGGGGAACCGGAATAATACGCCGGCACCCGCCCGGTACCCACTTTTTCCGGCCGGTTCCAGTGGCCGAGCGCCAGGTAATCGGCCCCGGTCGCGTCGATCTCCGCGTCGCTGATCAGCCAGGACGGGCGCAGCGGCACGGCGCCGTCCTCCTCGTAATGCCCGTGCGCCAGCGCCACGTGCCAGCGCGCGCTGCGCGGCCGGGGCTCGCGCAGCGGCACCATGTTGTCATAGCTGCGATGCGGGTGGCCCCAGATTTCCAGGTCGTGATCGGGGAAATGCACGGCCTGCTCATGCGTCAGGCCGATGATATGAACGTTGGGGATGTCGGCGTAGCCGCCGCGGATATAGCAGGAATCGGGCGTCAGCGGATCGTGGTTGCCGGGCAGGATCACCACCTCCATGCCGGCCTCCGCCATCAGCGTGCCGGCGCGGGCGAGGATCGAGGGCGGCATGCGGTTATGGTCGAAGATGTCACCGACCAGCAGCGCGTAATGCGCCTCCATCGCCCGCGCGGTCGCCAGCACCACGCGCAGCCCCCCGGTGCCGTCGCCGTCATAGACATCGGCGGTAAGGTCGTCGTCGACATGCAGATCGGAGCTGTGGACGAGCAGCACGTCGGAGGCGGTAAGGCTCATTCGGTCGGTTCCTGCGCTTTGTATCGGCGAAGGATGACAGCGCCTGTGCGCGGGTCAACCTTCCCGGGATGGCGCCGTCCCTGCCTGGGCGCCGGCGACCGTGGCCGCATTCGCATGCCCACACCGGAGGTGGGCGGAAGCGGTCAGAACCGCGTGGCGGAGAACTTGTACGCGCAGCCGATGCCGTCGATGTCGCCGGTCATCGTCGAGCCCTCGATCTGGCCGGTGATCTGACCCGTGACACCGCTCTGGCCCTGGAGGGTGCCATCACGCGCGATGGCGGCCGAATAGGTGACGGGTGGGGCGTTGGGCAAGCCGGGATGCGTCTGGGTGAAGGTGAATGCGTTGTTGACCACGTCCACGGCGAATGTCGTATTGGAATCGCACCAGGACCGGTCGGTGCCGGAGCCAACGCCGGTCAGGTGCACGGTGCCGCGATACTGCCCATCATAGGAAACCGCTGGCGCCGGCGCGGTCTGCGCAACCGGGGTCGGCCCACCGCAGCCCGCGAGCGCTGCGGTCAGCGCCAGACCCGACCACCCGAACCGCCACATGCTGATTGCCATCGGCTTTCCTTGAATTCCGTGAGTCAGATCCCGAACGCCGGACGATCGGCGCCGTGCCGATGCTACAGGCTGCGCCGCGCCGCCGCAACGAAGCCGGCCGGCCGATTGGCGTTTTCAGCCGCGTTCACAGAGGATTTCCGCCCCATCATCGGCAACGCGCCGGCGGCGGCGGCGCGGCGGATCGGGGCCGGCGGCATCGATCCCTGAAACGTGTTTGTCCCTGAATCCCACTTGCACGATCCCTTGCGCGCATCGACGATGCCGCGATCACGCAGGAAGGGAAGCGCCCATGGCCGGTCATCACACGCTGTATGTCGCGCTCGGCCGGCAGCGCTACCGTGTGGACCGGCCCTGGGGCGATATTCCGGATGGCGGCGGCAAGGTCACCGACGTGGTTTGCGACAGCCGCGGGCATGTGTTCGTGCTGCTGCGCGCCGATTGCTATGTGGACGCCGATCTGCCGGTGGTGATCGAACTGGCCCCCGACGGCACGCGGCTGGCGGCCTGGGGCGAAGGCATCATCGCCGACGGGCACATGCTGTCGATCGGGCCGGACGACCGGATCTACGTGGTCGACCGCGACGCGCATGAAATCGTCATCTTCAACCGGGACGGCCGCCATCTCGGCGGCATCGGCGACCGCCACCGTCCGAACACGCCGTTCAACCACCCCTGTGACGTTTCGGTGGCATCCACGGGCGAGATCTACGTCTCGGACGGCTACGGCTCCAGCCAAGTGCACCGCTTCGGACCGAACGGGGACCAGATCGGCAGCTGGGGCGCGCCCGGCGGGGAGCCCGGGTTCTTCTCCACGCCGCACGGCATCTGGGCGCTGACTGACGGACGGGTCGCGGTCACCGACCGGGAAAACAACCGCGTGCAGGTGTTCACCGCGGATGGCGACCTGCTGGATATCTGGCCGGATCTGTACCAGCCGATGGACATCTTCCAGGATGCGGCAGGGCATCTGTACGTCACCGACAAGGTGCCGCGCCTGAGCCAGTATGCGCAGGACGGCACGCTGCTGGCGCGCTGCCGCCCGGTGCTGAACGGGGCGCACGGCATCTGGGGCGACGGCGCCGGCAACCTCTATCTGGCCGAGATGAACCCCAGCCGGGTGACGAGGCTCAGTCCGGTGGACTGACGACGCTATCTGTGCGGGTTGAACGGCGTCGGGAATTCCCCGCGCGGCATCATCAGCGGATAGGTGTCGCGCGGCTGGAACTGTCCGAAGCCGGGATCGACCTGCCGCGCACCTGCCTCCATCACCACCTGGCCGCGCACCAGCGTGGTGATCGGCCAGCCGGTCAGGCTCATGCCCTCATAAGGCGTGTGATCGACGGCATGATGCAGCCCGGCATTGGTGACCATGCGCGTCAGCTCCGGGTCCCAGATGGCGAGGTCGGCATCCATGCCGCAGGCGATCGAACCCTTGCGCGGATGCAGGCCGAACAGCTTGGCCGGGTTGGTCGCGGTGATGGCGACGAAGGTCTGCAGGTCGATCCGCCCCTGACGCACGCCCTCGGAGAACAGGAATGGCATGCGCGTCTCCAGCCCCGGCACGCCATTGGGGATCTTCGAGAACGGCGCCCCCCTGGCGATCGCCTGCTTGCCCTCGGGACCATCGAACTGGTACGGCGCGTGATCGGACGAGACAACGCCGAGCGTGCCGAGGCGGATATGCTTCCATAACGCCGCCTGATCCGACGGATAGCGTAGCGCCGGACTGCAGAGGAATTTCGCCCCCTCCTGCCCCGGGCGGTCCAGATCCGCGGCGGCGAAGGCGAGGTATTGCGTGCAGGTCTCGCCGAACACCTTCAGCCCCCTGCCCTGGGCGCGGCGGATTTCCTCCGCCCCTTCCTCCGAGCTGACATGGAAGATCTGGATCGGCACATCGACCAGCTCGGCCAGCGCGATCACCCGCTGAATCGCTTCCCGCTCGACCAGCGCCGGCTTGGCCCAGGCGTGGTATTTCGCATCCGTCAGCCCGGCCGCTTCCAGCCGCGCGGTCATCCAGCGGATCGCCTCGTGGTTCTCGGCATGGATGACGACGAAGGCCTGATTCTGGCGCGCGGCGGCAAGCACGGTCAGCACCTCGCCATCGGTCAGGAAGCTCGGCTCATAGGTCATGAAGAACTTGATCGAGCGGTGGCCGGCAGCGACCAGCGGCGGCAGTTCCTGCTCGATGACTGCCGGGCTCGGGTCGGTGATGATGATGTGGAAGCTGTAGTCGATGACCGCCTTGCGCGCGCGCTGGTGGTAGTCGGCGGCACGCTCGGCGATGCCGTAGCCCTTGAACTGCGGCGAGAAGCAGATCACGCAGGTGGTGCCGCCGAAAGCGGCGGAGGTGGTGGCGGTTTCGAATGTATCGGCGTTGGTGGTGCCGTTCTGGCGCGGCTGCTCGATATGGCAATGGCTGTCGATGCCGCCCGGCAGCACCAGCTTGCCGGTGGCGTCGATCTCCCGGGTCCCTGCCCCCAGCGTGGTGCCAAGGGCCGCGATCCTGCCGCCGGAAATGCCGACATCGCAGAGCGTGCTGTCGGCGGCGGTCGCCACGGTTGCATTGCGGATGACGAGATCGAAAGACGCCATTCAGGTCACTCCCAGGGATGCGCCCAGCCTATCGGCAGGTTTGGCGGGAGGGAAGCTGGCGTCGATTTGGGCATGTGCCCGCGTTTTGGTCGAATTCCAATCCACCCCTCAGCCGACCGCGCGGGAAGCGGGCTGGCACCGAAATTGCTCTCTCCTCCCCAGGCATCGCTGCCGCGCGCCAACCCTTCCGCGCGCCCGCGACTTCCACCGATTGGAGAGACAATACATGGCCCCGAATCCCCCGTCCGATCACCCGGTCCGTCAGCGGACCCGGGCACCGCGCCGCACCGTGCTGAAGGGGTTGGCCGCCGCGGCGGTCATCGGCGCCTCCCGCGGGGCGTTTGCCGCCGGCGCCATCGAGCAGGCGGATATCGAAATCGCCGGCGTGCGCGATCCCCAACTCGGCGCCCAGCTGGCGATCGCCGAGCATTACGGCCTGTTCAAGCAGGCCGGGCTGAATGCCACCATCCACTGGAACCAGTCCGCCGCCGATACGCTGACAGTGATGGCCGGCGGCAGCCAGTATCTCGGCGTCGGCGGCGCCTTCACGCAGATCGTGTTCAGCGGCCAGAAACTGCCGATCCGCATCATCGCCGCGCTGGCGGACATCGCGCCCACCCAGGGCTTCGCGCTTTCGCCCGGCGTCAAGCTGGCCAGCCCGAAGGAGTTGGAAGGCAAGAAGCTGGCCTGGACCCAGGGCAATTCGCAGATCCTGATCCTGGCCAAGCTGGCCAAAATCTACGGCTTCGACATGGGCAAGGTGAAGCTGGTCAACATGAACCCTGCCGAGGGCGTGGTGGCGGCGTCCAAGGGCGACGTCGACGGGCTGCTCGGCTGGCAGCCCAATCTGTACCGCCTGGTGACGATGGGCGGCACGATGTACACCACCGCCACCACCAGCTACATCAACGGCAAGCCGGAAGAATACGCCTTCGCCGACCGGCTGCAGTACAACAACTCGGTGCTGCACGCGGCACAGGACTGGATCGACCACAAGCCGAACACGCTGAAGGCGGTGCTGGGAGTAATCAAGCAGGCCACCGCCATGATCAACGCCGACCGGCCGAAGGCGCTGGAGGCGATGGGCAAGGTCCTGAAGATCGACCCGGAACCGCTGGCGGTGATGGCGGGCGCCAACCAGTACGGCATGGCGATCGACAGCCGGCTGGTCACCACCATCGAATTCGTCAACGACTGGGCGCTCAGCATCAAGCGCATTCCCAATCCCGTTACACCCGAAGACGCGCTGGCGCCGCAACTTCTGGCGCAGCTCGATCCGGCGCTCGTCAGCTGGAAGCCGAAGGCCTGAGGCGATGTCCGATCCTGCCATCTCGGTGGCGCTGACCGAAGAGCTCACCGGCGAAAAGCCCCGTCCGTTCCACTTCCTGGATACGAAGAGGCTGGGCGTCACGCTGCTGCGCACGGTGTCGATCGTGCTGTTCTTCGCTCTCTGGGCCGCGTTCAGCTTCGCCAATGCGCGCTACCTGAAACTGTTCAACCCGATCCTGATGCCCTCGCCGCTGGACGTGCTGCGCACCGGCATCGAGCAGGTCCGATCCGGCGAATTGCAGAACGACATCCTGGCCAGCCTGTCGCGCGTGCTGCAGGGTTTCGCCATCGCGGCCATCCTCGGCGTCAGCCTGGGCATGGCGGTCGGGCGGTCGCCCTTCCTGGAGAACCTGCTCGATCCCATGCTGGAATTGCTGCGGCCGATCCCGCCGCTGGCCTTCCTGCCGATGATGGTGCTGTGGTTCGGCATCGGCGAGTCCTCGAAGATCGCCTTCATCGCCTATGCCGCGTTCTTCCCGATCTTCACCACCACGCTGGAGGGGATCAAATACGTCGATCCGCTGCTGCTGCGCGCCGCCGCCAGCCTGGGCGCGAACCGGCGCGACATGTTCCGCTACGTGGTGCTGCCCGCGGCGATGCCGGGCATCATCACCGGGCTGCGGCTCGGCTTCGGACTGTCGTTCTTCGTGATCGTGGCGGCCGAGTTCATCGCCGCCGACAGCGGCCTTGGCTACCTCATCAACGATGCCCGCACCTTCTTCCTGGTGTCGCAGATGCTGCTGGGCGCGGCGGTGATCGGGCTGATCGGCTTCACCTTCAATCGGCTGCTGCGCCTGCTGGAAGCGCGGCTGCTGCGCTGGCGCAAGACGGCGTGGAACTAGCACCAATGGACATCATGGACGGGATCGCACCCCTGACGCGGAACAAGATCCGCGTCGAAGGGGTTTCCAAGACCTTCGACAATGGCCTGACCGCTCTGGCGCGGGTCAATCTGGAACTGGCGGAAAACAGTTTCACCTGCCTGCTCGGCCCCTCCGGCTGCGGCAAGTCCACGCTGCTCGGCATGATCGCCGGCTTCGTGCAGCCAACCTCCGGGCGGGTGCTGGTGGACGGAACCGAGGTGCGCGGTGCCGGCGCCGATCGCGGCGTGGTGTTTCAGGAATACGCGCTGTTCCCCTGGCGCACCGCGCTCGAGAACGTGGAGTTCGGCCCGCTGATCCGCCGGCTCTCGCGCAGCGAGCGCCGCCGCGTGGCGATGGAGCACCTGGCGCTGGTGGGCCTGAAGGGGCACGAAACCAAATATCCGACCGAGCTATCCGGCGGCATGAAGCAGCGCGTGGCGATCGCCCGCGCGCTGGCCAACAACCCCTCGGTGCTGCTGATGGACGAACCCTTCGGCGCGCTGGACGCGCAGACCCGAGAGATCCTGCAGGAGGAGATGCTGCGGATCTGGCAGCAGGACCGCAAGACCGTGGTGTTCGTCACCCACAGCATTTCGGAATCGCTGTTTCTGGCCGACCGCGTGGTGGTCATGGCGACCCGGCCCGGCTGCATCAAGGCCATCATCGACGTGGAATTGCCGCATCCGCGCGAACGCACGGACCCAGAATTCATCCGCCTGGAACGGCAGGTGAAGCAGCTGGTGCGTGAGGAAGTGGATAAGCTCGGGGTGATCTAGCGGCCGTCCCCTCGTTCACACTCCCCCCACCCTCCCCAGCCCCATGGGCCAAGCCCCTCCCCTCTCCCGCATGCGGGAGAGGGTGCCGAGCGCAGCGAGGCGGGTGAGGGTTAGACGCAGAACATCACCGCTGGATCAGTTCGATCTTGTAGCCGTCCGGGTCCTCGACGAAGGCGATGATCGTCGTGCCGAACTTCACCGGCCCGGCCTCGCGCGTGATCTTGCCGCCAGTGGCGCGGATCTTCTCGCAGGTGGCCGCCACATCCGGCACGCCGATCGCGAGATGGCCGAAGGCGGTGCCCTGGTCGTATGTCTCGACGCCGTAATTATAGGTCAGTTCGATCTCCCCCTGGCCGCTGGCATTGCCGTCGCCATAGCCGAGAAAGGCCAGCGTATATTTGCCGTCCGGCACGTCGCGGCGGCGCAGTTCCTTCATGTCGAACATCTTGGTGTAGAAGCCGACACTGCGGTCCAGGTCGCCGACGCGCAGCATGGTGTGCAGAAAGCGGCTCATGTCGTTTCTCCCTTGATGGACGGATCATCCGGATCCAGGCCTAGCAGAAACAGCCCGGCGGCGTCAGCCTCGGTCACCAGGCCCGGACGATCGGCCAGTATAGTTCCGCCGGCCTCGAACGCCACGCCGCGCAGCCCGGCAGCGGCGGCGTTGCGGATGGTCTGCGGGCCGATCGTCGGCAGGTCGGCGCGGCGGTCCTGGCCGGGCTTCACCAGCTTTACCAGCACGCCGCCAGGCCCCGGACGGGAGAGCGCCGCGCAGCGCGACAGCATCGCGTCGGTGCCCTCCGCGGCCTCTACCGCCAGCACCAGGCCGCCCTGCACCACGCAGCCCTGCCCGACATCGACGGCGCCAAGCGCGCGCACGACCGCGACCGCGCGGCGTATATCGGCCATGGCGGCGGCGTCGGGCGCGGTGCGCGTCAGCAGCCCGCGCGGGCCGACCGCTTCCGCCAGGATCGTGTGTGCGCCCACCACGCGAAAGCCTTCCTCCTGCAGGATCCGGATCGCCGCGGCGAGCAATCCGTCATCGCCGGCAAAGGCGGCGCGGCCGATGCGCGTCAGGATCTTCGCCCCCTCCATGTCCGGGCGGAGATGGAACAGGGATGGCCGGCGCACCGGGCCGATCATCACCAGGTCCCGGCAACCATGCTCGCGCAGCGCGGCCAGGATGCGGCCGGCGGCGCCGAAGCGGATGAACTCATGCGGAAACGGCGCCAGCACGCGCGGCTCGGCGTAGCCGTCCAGGCCGACGATGAACACCGCCCTGCCCGCCGCCAGGGCGGCCTCGGCCACGCGCGCCGGCAAATGGCCGCCGCCGGCGAGGATGCCGAGCGTGGACGGGCGAGACAGGTCTTCCGGCACGGCTCCAGGCCCGGTCAAGGAAGGAGGGTCAACGAACAGGGCTCAAAGGGCGGGGCTGCGGCCCATCCGGTTCAATCGGCTTCCCCGTCCGGCAGCACGTTGATGTCGGCGCGGATCAGGCCGCGATGGCCGGGCGTGTCGATGAAGGCCAGGATCTCCTTCACCAGCTCGTCGGAGCCGAAGCGCGCGCGCGTTTCCGCCAGCCTGGCGGCGAACACGCCCTCAGGGCGGAACAGCGTCCGGAAGGCGACGCGCAGGCGCATGATCTGCGCCTTGTCGAAGCCGCGGCGCTTCAGGCCGATGACATTCAGCCCCGCCAGGCGGGCGCGGTTGCCGATGACGCTGCCGAACGGGATCACGTCGCCTTCCACGCCGGACACGCCGCCGATCATCGCCGCGCGGCCGATGCGCACGAACTGGTGGATGGCCGCCGAACCGCCGATCACCGCGTAGTCGCCGATGCTGACATGCCCGCCCATGACCGCGTTGTTGGCGACGATGACGTTGTTGCCGAGCGTGCAGTCATGCGCGACATGCGCCACCGCCATCAGCATGCAGTCGGTGCCGACCGTGGTGATCCCCTTGCCGGTCGCGGTGCCGCGATGGATCGTGCAATGCTCGCGGATCTGCGTGCGCGCGCCGATGACGCAATGCGTCGGCTCGCCCTTGTATTTCAGGTCCTGCGGCGGCAGGCCGACGGTGCAGAACGGATACAGCACCACGCCGGCGCCGATGCTGGCATGCCCATCCAAGACCACGTGGGAGACGAGATTGGCGCCGTCCCCGATCACCGCATCCGGGCCGACGGTGCAAAACGGACCGATCTTCACGCCGATGCCGAGCTCGGCACCGGGGGCGACCATCGCGCTCGGATGGATGCTCACGCCGGGGGAGCCGAGCTGGCCCGTTCCGGTCGGTTTGGCATCCGTCAGTGCATCCATCGTGTTGCTTCTTTCGTCGTGTCAGAATTCGTCGTGCCGGATGTCGTGGTATCAGACCGGCGACGTGTCCGACTGGCTGATGACAAGGCCGCCGAGACCCCCGGCCGGCCGATGGTTAGACCGACAATGTGGCAGGTTGGTGGCGCGCCCGGCGGCCCGCCGCCGACCAAATCATGGATCGCCACCCGGTCTTATGGGCGGAACCTAAGAGAACGGATGAACACCGCCAACTCAATCATTGTTGCCGGATATTTCCCGCATCGGGATATTCGCCGCCCCGTTCTGCACGCCGGTTTCACCCGCAACCGGCTGCCGGTTTCAGTTATCCATGATCATCGCGGCATAGGTCGCCTCGGCCACCGAGACGCCGTCGACGCGGGCGATGGCGTGGAATTTCCACACATTGCCGCGGTTGCGTTCCTTGACCACGTGCACGCGCAGCTGGTCGCCGGGCACCACCGGACGGCGGAACTTCGCACCTTCGACCGACATGAAATAGACCACCTTGCCCTGCGCGCTCGGCCCCAGGGTCTCCACCACCAGCACTGCTGCGGTCTGCGCCATGCTCTCGATGATCAGCACGCCGGGCATGACGGGATGGGCGGGGAAATGGCCCTGGAAAAAACCCTCGTTGATCGAGACGTTCTTCACCCCGATGGCCGATTGGTTGAGCACCACGTCCACCACCCGGTCGATCAGCAGGAACGGATAGCGATGCGGGATCGCGCGCATGATGCGGGCAATGTCGATCGTCTCGATGACCGTTTCCGGCGTGGTGGCCGGCGCCGGCGCGCCCCCGCCGCCGTCCTGTTTCGGAACGGCGGTGCCGGTCACGGCCGGTTCTTCTGTAGTCGTTCTATCCATGGGATCAGTCCGATTGCCTGGTCTGTCGGTTGCCTGGTCTGTGGTGGTCAGCCTACGAATGGATCGCACAGGGGCGGTGTAATGGAGCGGTCTGCATCGGGGCGGCGTCCGGCTCGCGGGGCTAGCTGCCCTTCGTTTCCCTGGACGCAGCATCATCCGCGGAACGCTTGCGCGCAAGCTTTCGCAGCACCGCGACATGGCGGAAGAATTCACGAACCGGTTGGGCCGGGCTGCCGATCACGTCCGCTCCGGCCGGCACGTCGCTCATCACCCCGGCCTGGGCGCCGATGCGCGCCCCGCTGCCGATCTTCAGATGACCGGTGAGCCCCGCCTGCCCGGCGACCATCACCTGATCCCCGAGTGTGGTGGACCCGGAGATCCCGGCCTGCGACACGATGACGCAGGCCCGCCCGAGGGTCACGTTGTGGCCGATCATGACCAGGTTATCGAGCCGCGAGCCGGCGCCGATCACGGTATCCTGCATCGAGCCGCGATCGATCGTGGTGTTCGCGCCGATCTCCACATCGTCGCCGATCACCACGCGGCCGAGCTGCGGCACGGTCAGGAACCCGCTATCGGCGACGGCGAAACCGAAACCATCCTGGCCGATGCGCGCGCCGGTATAGACATAGACGCGGTTGCCGAGCAGCGCGTGGCTGATGCTGGCATGGGCGCCGACGCGGCAATCGCGCCCGATCACGACGCCGGCGCCGATCGCCACATGCGATCCGATCCGGCAGCCGGCGGCGATCTCCGCGCGCGGCCCGATGACGGTGAACGGACCGATTTCCGCGCCCGGATCGATCACCGCGTCGGCGGCGACCAGCGCCGTCGGATGAATGCCCGGGGCGACCGGCGGCTCCGGGTGGAACAGCGCGGCAACCCGGGCCCAGCCGACATAGGGCTGCTCCGTCACGATCGCGGCCGCGCCTTCGGGCACGCGGGAAGCCATGTCCGGATGCACGATCACCGCGCCGGCGCGGGTTTCATCCAGCGCCTGCGCGTATTTGCGGTTGTCCAGGAAGCTGACCTGGTCCGGGCCGGCGGTCTGCAGCGGCGCGACGCCGGTCAGCATCAGCCGGCGCGGCGGCGCGCTGCCCCCCGCCGCATCGGCCACCGCGGCGAGCGAATGCGGGCCGGTGCGGCGAAAGAACCGGGGGTCTCCCGTGATGGCCTGGATGTCCAACCTTTGCGGGTCCGCGTGTCAGTGCTTCGGTTTCTTGGCGGCGGCAGCCGGCGCGGCCGGCGGCGGAGCGGCGGGTGCCGGTGTCGCAGCCGGCGGCGTCGCAGCCGGGGGTGTCGCAACCGGGGCTGCCGCGGCAGCCGGGGGTGCGGCGGCAGGCGGGGTCGCGGCCGAAGCGGCGGCCGGCGGTGTTGCGGCGGCCGGAGGCGTTGCGGCAGCACTGGGCGCGGCCGGGGCGGCGGGATGCGGCATGTCGGCCGGCGAAACCCCGTCGGGCGGGATCACCACGGTCGGCAGGATCTTGTTGAGCTGGTCCACGACCTCCTGGCTCACGTCGAAATCGGGAATGTTCAACGCCACCTGGGCGCGGTGCAGCACCATATTCATCCCGCGGCTGGCGGCCACCTGCTGCAGCACGCCGCCCAGCGTGCGCTCGATCTGCGCCAGCGAGTACTGCAGGGCTTCCTGGATGATGCGGTTGCGGTCACGGAACTTGCGCTGCGCCGTGGTGATCCGTTCCTGCAGCTCGCGCTCCTTGGCGCGGATCTGCTCCGGCGTGTTGTTGCCGCGCTGGTTGCCCAGCTGCTGCTGGAAGTCGCGCCAGGCGGCCTGCTCCTTCTGCGCGTCCTCGTTCAGCTTGCGACGGCGCTCGCCGATCACCTTCTCGATCGCCTGGGCGGCGGTGGAGGCGCGCATCACGTCCGGCACCGAGATCAGGCCGACGACCATGGCGGGCGGGTTCGGGCCGCGCGGCAGCGTGGGAACCACCGGCGCCGGCGGCAGCTCCACCTGCAGCTGCGGCATCGGCTGCTCCTGCTCCTCCGGTTGCGGCTGGAAGCCGCCGGGGCCTTCCTGCTGCATGGGCGCCTGGCGCGGCGGCGCCTGTCGCGGGCCGCCGGCCGGGGCCTGGCGCGGGCCGGGCGCGCGCTGCTGGCCGGGCACGAACCAGTCCTGCTGCGCCAGCGCGGGCGGCTGGAAAGCGAGCAGGCCGACAGCCGCGAATGCGGCGGTCGCGAGAATGCGGATATGGATCACTAGAACCTCGTGCCGAAGCCGAATCGGAAAACCTGGGTTTGGTCGTAACGCTGTTTGACGACGAACGGCGTCAAATCAATGTTGATGAGGCCGAGCGGCGTCTGCCAGGAGATGCCGGCGCCGATGCCGACGCGGGGCAAGGCGCTCTGGTAGATCGGCGGACAGGCGTTCGGATTGGCGGTGCCGGGCGCCGCACCCGGGCAATTGCCGGACTCGAACGATGCCTGGCTGTTGGCGCCGACGTCGACGAACGTGCGCCCGGTCAGCCCGAGATCGGCGGGAACCGGCAGCGGGAAGCGCAGCTCGGTCGACTGGGTCCAGAGGAACCGCCCGCCCAGCGCGTCGCCGGTCTGCACGTCATGCGGTCCGGCGCCGCCCGCCTCGAAGCCGCGCAGATTCTCGCCGCCCAGGAAGAACCGGTCGATGATCTGCTCCTGCACGCCGAGGTTGAAGAAATACCCGATGCCGGCGGAGACCGAGATCACCCAGTCCGGATTGCCGGAAGAACCGTTCCAGCGGAATGTAGTAGGTGCCGTCCAGCTTGGTCCGGATGAACTGCGAATTGCCCCCGATACCGGCGAAATCGCTGCCGGCGCGGACGACGAAGCCGTCATGCGGGTTGATCCGGCTGTCGCGGTAATCGAGCGTCAGGACCTGGCCGATCTGCGACAGCAGGGTGTACCCGGCCTGGTCGGTGATGTAGAAGCTGGCGCCCTGCTCGATGTTGTACACATCGCGGTCGACCAGCGAGTAGGACCAGCCCTGGCTCAGATGCTCGTTGAACTGATACCCGGCGTTCAGCGTGAAGCCGAGCCGCGTCTCGTCATACACGGTGCTGCTGATGCGGTTCGTCGTGATGTAGAACACGTCCGCGCCGGCAACGAGATTGCGATCGAGGAAGTAGGGATCGGTCACGCTGGCATCGATGGAGCTGCGCTTCTGGGCCAGCACGCCGTTGATGCCCGCGCTGACGCCGGTGCCGAGCAGGTTGCGCTCGCGCAACCCGATATCGACGAGGGCGCCGGCGTCGGTCGAGTAGCCGCCGCCGAACGAGAGCTCGCCGGTCGCCTTCTCCTGCACGTTGACATTGACCACGGTCTTGTCCGGGGCGCTGCCGGGCTGCGGCTGCATGTCGACCGCGTTGAAATATTGCAGGTCGGTCAGTCGGGTGCGCGACTTGCGGACCAGCTGGGCGTTCAATGCGTCGCCCTCCGCCAGCCGCATCTCCCGGCGGATCACCTTGTCCTCGGTGCGCACATTGCCCTGGATGTCGATGCGCTCGACATAGACGCGCGGCCCCTCGGTGACCTCGAACACGAGATCGACGGTGTGCTTGGCGTTGTCGCGCGTCACCTGCGGCTTCACGTCGACGAAGACCGTGCCGCGCCGCTGCACCTCGTCGACCAGCTGGTCGACGGTGCGGTTCACCGCGTCGCCGTCATACCAATCCCCTTCGGACAGCGAGACCGTGGGACGCAGATCCTCGCTGGTAACGTGGCGCAGATGGGAATTGACCGAGATCTTGCCGTAGCGGAAGCGGTCGCCCTCGTGCAGCGTGTAGGTCAGGAAGAAGGATTTGCGATCCGGCGACAGCTCGGCCTTGGCGTCGGTGACGTCGAAATCGATATAGCCGTTCTTCAGGTAGAACCGCCGCAGCAGTTCCTTGTCGAAATTCACCCGCTCGGCGTCGTACTGGTCGCTGCTCGACAGGAACCGCCACCAGGCCTGCTCGCGGGAGTTGATCACCTCGCCCAGCTTGGACTTCGGAGAAGGCCTTGTTGCCGACGAAGGCGATGCGGCTCACCAGCGTCGGCTCGCCTTCGGTGATCTCGAACACGACATCCACCCGGTTCTGGTCGAGCCGGATGATCTTCGGCTCCACCCGCGCATCGAAGCGCGCCTTCTTGGCGTACATGTCCAGGATGTGCTGGCGGTCCGCCTGCGCCTGGGCCGGGGTGAACACGGCGCGCGGCTTCAGCCCGATCTCCGGGCGCAGCTGGTCGTCGGTGATCTTCTTGTTGCCCTCGAACGCGATGCGGTTGACCAGCGGATTCTCGACCACATGCACCACCAGGACCGGGCCGTCGCGGCGCAGCGTGACGTCCTGGAACAGGCCGGTGGAGTAGAGGGTCTTCAGGCTGCGGTCGATCCGGTCCTGGTCGAAGCGGTCGCCGGGCTGGACCAGCAGATAGGACAGGATCGTGCCCGTCTCGATCCGCTCATTGCCTTCGACCCGGATGGAGCGGATCTGATCGCCGGCCGGCACCAGGTCGCGCAGCCTCGTATCGGTCGGGCGCGTGGCGCTGCCTTGCGGCGGCAGGGCGCCGCGCTGGCGGGCCGCCTGCTGCGGAGTTTGAGACGTCTGGGCGGATGCCATATCGGCGAAAAGCGGCGAAAGCACGGGCAACAGAAGAAGCACGGCGAACAGCGCGGAGCGGATTCGGATCAAAAGGCTGTTCTCCTCATGGAACCCCGCCCGGACGGCGCGGCCTGAACCACGGATTCCTCCCCGATGGGCGGATTCCCCTGGGGCGGCGCGCACAATAGCCGCGCCGCAGCATGCGCGCCAGCCACGAGCGCCCGGTTCCGGGCGACTTTACCGTCTTGCGGAGGCATCTTCTAACCGATCAGGCCGGCGACCCAGCGGAAGATGCCGAGATGCGTGAGGTCGTTCCAGGTGGCGAAGACGAACAGCGCGGCGAGCAGGGCGAGCCCCGCCCGGTACCCGGCCGCCTGCGCGCGCGCCGGCAGCGGCCGGCCGCGCAAGGCCTCAAGTGCATAGAACACCAGATGCCCGCCATCGAGAATCGGGATCGGGAACAGGTTGATCAGCCCCAGATTGACCGACAGCACGGCGATGAAGGAGATCAGGCTGGCGATGCCGAGCTGGGCCACCTGGCCGGAAAGCTGGGCGATGCGCAGCGGCCCGCCGAGGTCTTCGGTCCCGCGTGCCCCGGTCAGCATCTGGCGCACGCCGGCGAAGGTCTGCGCGGTCACGTCCCAGGTCTGGGTGACGCCGGCCACCACCGAACCCGCGAGGCCGAGATGGACGAACTCCACCTTGCCGCCGCGGATGCCGAGCATGCCGGTCTTGCCGTCCGGCTGCATGCCGGTCAGTACCGGCAGGTCCAGCTCCTGCCCGCCGCGGCGCAGCCGCACCTGCAGCTGCTCGGCGGGATGGGCGGCGACGATGCGCTGAATGTCCTCGAAATTGGCGATCTGCTGCGCGCCGCTTCCGGGCAGGGCAATCGTCTCGATCCGGTCGCCGGCCTGCAGCCCGGCCCGCGCGGCGGCGGAGTCGGCCACCACCTCGCCGACCTCGGGCAAGGTGACGGGACGGCCGGCGACGGCGAACAGCCCGGTGAACAGCACCATGGCCAGCAGGAAATTGGCGATCGGCCCGGCGGCGACGACGATGGCGCGCGAGAGCACGGTCTTTTCGTGGAAGGTGCGGCCCTTCTGCCAGAGCGCGCGCTCTTCCGCGCTGACATCCTCCTCGCGCTCCTGGCCGTGCAGCTTGACGTAGCCGCCGAGCGGCAGCCAGCACAGCTTCCAGACCGTGCCGACGCTGTCGGTCCAGCTGGCGATGGCGCTGCCGAAGCCGATGGAGAAGGCCTCCACGTGCACGCCGCGCCAGCGGGCCGCGAGGTAATGGCCGAGTTCGTGCACGAAGACCAGCACGCCCAGCACGACCACGAAGGCCAAGCCGCTGCGGAAGACATCGGGGATCGCCTGGAGCACGGTGATGATTTCCTTGGTTCTGCTTCGCCAGATCTATATCGGGGGACCCACCGGGTCCCGGAAGCCCCTGCCCGTACGGGTCAGGCCGGCCGTGCGGCGATAAGCTGCTCGGCTTCGGCCCGTGCCGCCTCGTCGAGATGCACGACATCCTCGAGGCTCGCGGCCGGGCGTGCCCCCATCCGGTCGAGCACGCGCGCGACGGTCCCGGCGATGTCCAGGAATCCGATGCGGCCGCGCAGGAAGGCTTCGACCGCGATCTCGTTGGCCGCGTTCAGGATCGTGGGAGCGCCGCCGCCCGCCCGCAAGGCCTCGCGCGCCAGCTTCATCGCCGGAAAGCGCTCCAGATCCAGCTCGGCAAATTCCAGCGCGGCGATCTGCGCCAGGTCGAGCCGCGGCGAGCTGGTGCGCAGCCGCTCCGGCCATGCCAGCGCATGGGCGATGGGAATGCGCATATCCGGCGCGCCGAGCTGCGCCATGACGCTGCCATCGGTATAGAAGACCAGGCCGTGGATCACCGATTGCGGGTGCACCAGCACGCCGATCGCGCTCTCCTCCAGATTGAACAGCCGGGCCGCCTCGATCACCTCCAGGCCCTTGTTCATCATCGTCGCGCTGTCGATGGAGATCTTGGCACCCATCGACCAGACCGGATGGCGCAGCGCCTTCTCGGGCGTGGCCGCGGCCATTTCCGCCAGCGTCGCGGTGCGGAACGGCCCGCCCGAGGCGGTCAGCACGATCTTCTCCACGGCGCGGAGATTGCCGTCGGCGAGGGACTGGAAGATGGCGTTGTGCTCGCTGTCCACCGGCAGCAGCGTGGCCCCGGCATCGCGCACCGCGCGCAGCATCACTTCGCCGGCGCAGACCAGGGCCTCCTTGTTGGCCAGCGCCACCGCGCCGCCGCCATGGATGGCGGCCAGCGTCGGCGCCAGGCCGACGGCGCCGGTGATCGCCGCCATGGTCCAGTCGACCGGCAGGGACGCGGCCTCGATCACCGCCTCGCGGCCGGAGGCGATGTCGATGCGATAGCCGTCCAGCGCCGCGCGCAAGGCCGGCTCCTGCGCGGGATCGCTGATCACCGCCCGCTCGGCGCCGAGCTCGATCGCCTGGGCGGCCAGCAATTCGGCGTTGCGCCCGCCGACCAGGGCGCGGACCCGGAAGCGCGGCGCGGCGCCGGGACCGGAATTCCGGTCGGCGCGCAGCAGATCGACCGTCTGGGTGCCGACGCTGCCGGTGCTGCCCAGGATCGTTACGGATCGCGTGGAGGAAGTTGAGGCGGTTTTCGCCAGTTGGATTTCCGGCGAGATGGTTCCAGGTAGGTTCATGGCGACAGAACTACTCCACGTCCGAGGGCGAAAGCCAGCGCCGCGGCGGCGGGGGCCGCCGCGAGCAGGCCGTCCAGCCGGTCGAACAGCCCGCCATGGCCGGGGATCAGCCAGCCGGAATCCTTCACGCCGAAGCGGCGCTTGATATGGCTCTCCAGCAGATCGCCGGCCTGGGAGCAGAAGCTGAGGCCGGCCGCGAGCGGCACCAGCCACCAGATCCCGCCGACGCGTCCCAGCCAGAAAGCGGCCCCGACGCCAAGCAGGCAGGCGGCGAGCAGGCCGCCGACGGCGCCCGAGCGGGTCTTTCCCGGCGAGATCGCCGGCGCCAGCTTGGGCCCGCCGACCGCCCGGCCGACGACATAGGCGCCGATATCGCTGCCCCAGACGATCAGCAGCAATAACAGGACGTTGGCCAGGCCCGACGCCGGCATCGCGCGCAGCCAGACCAGCGCCACCGTGCTGCAGCCGATATAGGGCAGGCCCGCGGCCAGGCTGACGGCGTGCGGCGCCTTGCTGCCGGTGCGCCAGACGACCGGCGCGCCCAGCAGCGCGAAGGCCGCCGCCTGCGCGGCCGTGCCCTGCACGGTCATGGCCCAGACGGCGAGCACGCAGACGATCAGGGAAAGCCCGGCCGGCGTGAGCACCCGGCGGCCGCACAGGGCGATCCACTCGACCGCCAGACCCAAGGAAGCGGCACCGACCAGCAGCGCCCAGGGCCAGCCGCCTTCCCACAGGCAGAACAGCGCCAGCGGCGCCAGGATCGCGGCGGAGGCGATGCGCTTGGGCAGATCGCCCCAGCGGCGCGCCGATTCGGATACCGGCCCGGATACCGATTCGGAAGCCGGCTGGCCGGGCGGGCCCGGATCGGGCAGCGGTGGAATGGGCCGGCTCAGCTTGGGGATCAGGCCGGGCGGGCGCCGAAGCGGCGCTCCCGGCGGGCGTACTCGGCCAGCGCGGCGGCGAAATGCGACGCGTTGAAGTCCGGCCAGAGCACGTCCAGGAACACCAGCTCCGCATAGGCCGCCTGCCACAGCAGGAAGTTCGACAGCCGCTGCTCGCCGCTGGTGCGGATCACCAGGTCGGGGTCCGGCATGCCCGCGGTGGACAGCGCGGAAGCCAGCATCGTCTCGTCGATGGTGGCCGGATCGATCCGGCCGGCGCGGGCGGCTTCCGCCAGGCTGCGGGCGGCGGCGGCGATCTCGTCGCGCGCGCCGTAGGACAGCGCCACCACCAGGTTGAGCCGGGTGTTGCCGGCGGTCAGGCGTTCGGCCTGGGTCAGGGCGGCATCGATGTCGCGATCGAAGCGCGTGCGGTCGCCGATGAAGTGCAGCCGCACGCCGTTGGCATGCAGCTCGGCGATCTCGTTCTTCAGGTAGTGGCGCAGCAGCCCGGTCAGGTCCAGCACCTCGGTGGCCGGGCGGCGCCAGTTCTCGCTGCTGAAGGCGTAGATCGTCAGCCAGGCGATGCCGCTCTGCATCGCCGCCTCGATGGTGCGGCGGACGGCGCGCGCGCCCTCACGATGGCCGGCGACGCGCGGCAGGAAGCGCGCGCTTGCCCAGCGGCCGTTGCCGTCCATGATCACCGCCACATGGGTCGGCAGCGGCGCACCATCCGCGGGCTGCCGCACCGCGATCCCGGCCGGCGCCTCGGGCAGCAGTTCGGGGATCTTCTGAGTGGCGGATGACATCCTGATGCTCAAACCTGCTTGATGTCGCGTTCCTTGTCCGCGAGGCTCTCGTCGATCCGCTTGATGTAGCTGTCGGTGATCTTCTGCACCTCGTCGGCCCAGGTCTTGGCGACGTCCTCGCCGATCTCGTGCTTCTTCTCAAAGCCCTTGATCTGCTCCATGCCGTCGCGCCGGACGCTGCGGACCGCGACCTTGGTCGCCTCGGCATAGCGCCCGGCGGCCTTGGCCAGCTCGGTGCGCCGCTCGGCAGTCAGCATCGGAATCGGCACGCGCACCAGCTGGCCGTCGATCTGCGGATTGAGGCCGAGGCCGGATTCGCGAATCGCGCGGTCCACGGCGCTGACCATCGTGCGGTCCCAGACCTGCACGGTCAGCATCCGCGATTCCGGCACGCCGATGGTGCCGACCTGGGTGATCGGCATCTCGGTCCCGTAGGCCTCGACCCGCAGCGGCTCCAGCAGCCCCGGGCTGGCGCGTCCGGTGCGCAGTCCGGCGAATTCGCGCCGCAGCGTTTCCAGCGCACCGTCCATCCGGCGGCTGAGATCCTGCTTGAGGTTGTTCAGGTCGGCTGCCATGGCATCCCCCCTTTCCCGCTATGGTGGCTCATCGCTATTGCTGCTCCACGATCCTGGTGAAGTTCCCCTCGCCGCGCATGACCTGGGCAAAGGCGCCGGGAGCGTGGATGTTAAATACCAGGATCGGCAACTTGTTTTCCCGCGCCACGCTGATGGCGGCGGCGTCCATGACGTTCAGGTCGCGCGACAGCACATCCAGGTAGGTGAGCTGCTCATAGCGCTTGGCGTTGCTGACCTTGCGCGGATCGGCGGTGTAGACGCCGTCCACCTGGGTGCCCTTCAGCAGGCAGTCGCAGCCCATTTCCGCGGCGCGCAGGGCGGCGGCGGTGTCGGTGGTGAAGAACGGGTTGCCGGTGCCGGCGGCGAACACCACCACCCTGCCCTTCTCCATGTGGCGCATGGCGCGGCGGCGGATATAGGGCTCGCAGACCGACGACATCGGGATGGCCGACTGCACGCGCGTGGCCACGTTTTTGCGCTCCAGCGCGCTCTGCATGGCCAGGGCGTTCATCACCGTGGCCAGCATCCCCATGTAGTCCGCCTGGGCGCGGTCCATCCCCCCGGCGGCGCCGGAGACGCCGCGGAAGATATTTCCGCCCCCGATGACCAGGCAGACCTCGACGCCCATGGCGACGACATCGCCGACATCGGTGGCTATGGCAGCTACTGTTTCCGTGTCCAGGCCGTATTCCCGGTCGCCCATAAGGGCCTCCCCGGATACCTTGAGCAGGACGCGTCTGTATTCCGGCGCTTGGGACATGCGGTCCGTTCTGAAGAGTTGTGAGCGGAAGCGCCGTCATAGAGCGCCGGCCGGCGGCTAACAAGCCGGGGGTGTGGAACGACCCGGGGTTGAAGAATGCCGATGCTGCGGAACCGGGGTAAATATTTTCCTGCTAGACTTCCTCCACCCGCTCGACCCCCGGCACCACCTTGAGCGCCTGCGCCAGCCGCGGCGTGACGTTGAAGCCGCCAGGCAAAGCGATCTCCACCGATTGCTGCTCCTCCAGCCGCGGCACCAGGATCACCTGCCCGCGCCCGCTGCCTTCGCGGCGCAGCAGCGCGCTGATCTGGCCGATGCCGCTGGTCTCGCCGGTATCGGTCTGGCGCAGCCAGATGCGCATGCCGGCGCCGGCATTGGCGGCGGCCTGGTCCAGCGCCATCGCGTCCTGCGCGGTGATGCGCAGCGATTCGCCCTCCAGCTTCAGGTCCACGGTGACCAGCACGTTCGACCCCACAGCCAGGATGGAGCGCGAGCGGGTCAGCACTTCCGAGAACACCGTCACCTCGTAGGAACCGGCGGCGTCGGACAGGCGGATCCAGGCCATCCGGCTGCCGGTGCGGGTGATCCGCTCCTTGGCGGCGATGACGGTGCCGGCCAGCTTGGCGCGGCTGACGCCGGCCCTGGCCTGCGCCTCGATCCGGGTGCTGGCGATGGCGCCGATGCGGCGCAGCGTCTGGGCATAGACGTCCAGCGGATGCGCCGTGAGGTGGAAGCCGATCGCCTCCGCCTCGAAGCCCAGCCGCTCGATTGGCGGCCAGTCCGGCGTGTCCGGCAGGCGCAGCGCCTCCGGCCTGTCGGCGGCGGCGCCGAACAGCCCGATCTGGCCGCTCTGCTTCTCCTCGGCATCCGCCTGGGCGCGCCGCACGATGATGTCCGCTGCGGCGAAAATCCGCGCGCGGTTGGGCTCCAGGCTGTCGAAGGCACCCGCGCGGGCGAGGTTCTCGATCTGGTTCCGGCTGATCTGCTTGGGATCGATTCTCGCGGCAAAATCCGCGATGTCCGCAAAATGCCGGTTGCCGCGCGCGGCAACCAGCGCCTCCATGGCGGACTGGCCGACCTTCTTCACCGCCGCCAGCGCGTAGCGGATGGCCAGCTTGCCGTCCTCCATACGCTCGACCGTGAAATCGGCGCCGGAGCGGTTGATGTCGGGCGGCAGGATCTTGGTGCCGGCGCGCTCGGCTTCCTGTTTATAAGCAGCGATCTTGTCGGTGTTGCTGATCGCCAGGCTCATGCAGGCGGCGATGAACACGACCGGGTGGTTCGCCTTCATCCAGGCGGTCTGGTAGGCGACCAGGGCATAGGCCGCGGCGTGCGACTTGTTGAACCCGTAATCGGCGAATTTTGCCATGAGATCAAAGACCTCGGTGGCTTTCTCGGGCGGGATGCCGCGCGCGGTGGCGCCCTTGACGAAGATTTCGCGCTGCTGGTCCATCTCGGCGCGGATCTTCTTGCCCATGGCCCGGCGCAGCAGGTCGGCGCCGCCCAGGCTATAGCCGCCCATCTTCTGCGCGATCTGCATAACCTGTTCCTGGTAGACCATGATTCCAAAGGTCTCTTCCAGGATCTCCCGCAGCTCCTCGTGCGGCGGCTCCCATTTCTCGCCATGCTTGCGGCGGTTGTAGTCGGGGATATTGGCCATTGGGCCGGGCCGGTACAGCGCGACGGCGGCGATCAGGTCCTCGAACCGGCTCGGGCGCATCTGGCGCAGCACGTCGCGCATGCCCTGGCCTTCCATCTGGAACACCCCGCCGGCATCGCCGCGCGCCAGCATCTCATAGGTCTTCGCATCGTCCAGCGGCAGCCGATCGAGATCAACCTCGACCTCCAACTGCTTGAGAAAGCGCACGGCGCGCTGGAGGATGGTGAGGGTGGTCAGCCCCAGGAAGTCGAATTTCACCAGGCCGGCCTGCTCGACATATTTCATCGAGTACTGGGTGACCAGGAAATCGGATTTCGGATCGCGGTACAGCGGCACCAGGTCGATCAGCGGCCGATCGCCGATCACCACCCCGGCGGCGTGGGTGCTGGCGTGGCGGTACAGCCCCTCGATCTGCAGGGCGATTTCCAGCAGGCGGCGGATCGCCTCGTCCTGCTCGCGCATCTCCTGCAGCCGCGGCTCCCCGTCCACGGCTTCCTGCAAGGTCACGGGCTTGGCGGGGTTGTTTGGGATCAGCTCGGCGACCTTGTTGACCTGGCCGTAGCCGAGGCCGAGCACCCGGCCGACATCGCGCACCGCGGCGCGGGCCTGCAGCTTGCCGAAGGTGATGATCTGCGCGACCCGGTCGCCGCCGTATTCGCGACGCACATAGGCGATCACCTCGTCGCGCCGGTCCTGGCAGAAATCGATATCGAAATCCGGCATCGACACGCGCTCGGGGTTCAGGAACCGCTCGAACAGCAGGTTGAACTGCAGCGGATCGAGGTCGGTGATGGTCAACGCCCAGGCCACCACCGATCCGGCGCCGGAGCCGCGGCCGGGACCGACCGGTATGCCCTGCGCCTTCGCCCACTGGATGAAATCGGCGACGATCAGGAAGTAGCCGGGAAACTCCATCTTCTCGATGATGGAGAGCTCGTATTCCAGCCGCTCCGCATAGCGCGCGCGGGCGGCGTCCTTGGCGCCGATCGCCGCCATGCGCCGGGCCAGGCCTTCCCGCGCCATGGCAGCCAGGGTCTCCGCCTCGGAGGCGCCTTCGCGGACCTTCGGGCAGACCGGCAGCAGCGGCTTGCGCGACTCCGCCATGACCGCGCAGCGCATGGCGATCGCCAGCGTGTTGTCGCAGGCCTCCGGCAGGTCGGCGAACAGCGCGCGCATCTCGGCGGCGGGCTTGAACCAGTGATTGGCGGTGACCCGGCGGCGGTCCTTTTCCGACAGCAGCCGCCCCTCGGCGATGCAAAGCAGCGCGTCATGCGCCTCGTGCATCGAGGGCTTGGCGAAGTAGCAATCATTGGTGGCGACCAGCGGAACGCCGGCATCGTCGGCCAGCATGATCAGCCCGGGCTCGATGTTGCGCTCGATCGGCAGCCCGTGGCGGTGCAGTTCCATCATCGCCCGGCCGGGAAACGCCTCGGCGATCCGGGCCAGCAGGCGTTCGGCCTCCGGCTTCTGGTCCTCCGCCAGCAGCCGCGCGATGGCGCCCTGCGTGCCGCCGGTGAGCAGGATGAGCCCCGCCGCGCTCCCGGCGATGGCATCCAGCGACAGCTGCGGCTTCAGGCCCGGATCGGTCTCCAGGAAGGCGCGCGAGGACAGGCGCTGCAGATTGGCCAGGCCCTCGGCATTCTGCGCCAGCAGCACCAGCGGGTCCGGCGGCAGGCGGGTATTGTCGGCGCGCGTCAGCCCGATCTGGCAGCCGATGATCGGCTGCACGCCCTTGGAAGTGCAGGATTGGCTGAATTCGAGCCCGCCGAACAGATTGCCACTGTCGGTGATCGCCACCGCCGGCATCCCGGCGTCCTTGGCGAGGGCGGCGATCTTGTCGGCCTTGATCGCCCCCTCGCTGAGGGAATAGGCGGAGTGGACTCGCAGATGGACGAAATCGACGTGGGGCATGCCCACAGTCTAGGGCGGTGTGCGGTCCGTGGCGATGGAATCGATGCTGTCACCCGCTCCGCGCCGGTGGACGCGCTGGTGTGAGGCGATGGGAAAACTCACGCCGCAGCCGCCGATCAGGCTCACGGAAATGGCGCTGAAATTCGCGTCAGAAGCTTGCAGCGTGATGATCACCAGGTTGCCATCGCCCCGCTACGCGCCAAGGCAGCCGAGATCGCCATCGGCCCGCAGCCCGGGCCTGCGGCTCGCCTTCATCCGCGGCCCCGAGGGCATCATGGTCGAACTCGTGCAGCGCTGAACCCCGGAGAACGATCGCCCGGGCCTATAGCGGCGGCGGCACCACCTTGCGGTACAGGTGCCAGGTCGCATGCCCGAGGACGGGCAGCACCACCACGAGCCCCAGGAAGATCGGGATCGAGCCGAGCACCAGGCCGCCGGCGATGATCATGCCCCAGACCGCCATCGGCACGGGATTGGTCCTGACCACGCTGATCGAGGTGCGGATCGTCGTGCCCAGGCCGATCTTCCGCTCCAGCAGCAGCGGGAAGGACACGACGCTGATGCACAGCACCACCACGGCGAACAGGAAGCCGAGCCCGCAGCCCAGGACGATCATCTCCCAGCCCGCCCGGGTATAGAACAGATCATGGACGAAACCGCCCAGCGAAACCGGCGGCGCCGGCCCGAGGGTAACGAGGTAGATCGCGTTCGCCACCGCCAGCCAGGCCAGAAAGATCACCACCAGGATCGTGCCGAGCATCGCGATCGCGCCGATCGACGGCGCCCGCAGCACACCGAAGGCGTCGGACCAGTTGACCTCGGCGCCAAGCTCGCGCCGGCGGCTCATTTCATTGAGCCCGATGCCCGCCAGCGGCCCCACCAGCGCGAAGCCGGAAGCAAGCGGAAACAGCAGCTGCACCAGCTCGTCCCCGGATGCCATCCAGGCGAGGGCGAAACCGAGGATGGGATAGAGGAAACACAGGAACACGACATCGGTCCGGCTGGCGTGGAAATCCTCGTGCCCCTGGATCACCGCGTCCATGACATCGCCGACGCTGATGTGGCGCACGCGCAGCGCGCCGCCGCTTTCGTCCAGCGCCCCGATGCCCGTGCCGTCCGGCGATCCAGACCATTCGTTCGGATCCGCGGAGCCCACGCTCCGACCGGCGAGGTTCAATCGATCCCAAATCCAGGCTGGGGGACTTTGAATGGCCATGTCGTCACCTCCCGAACTGAATGATCAGAGAGGGTGCGGCCTGGACCGTGGCAGGTTCTTCCTTGCGCTCGCCGGCCACGGCGGAGCTGCGACCCGGAACGGCAACATTATACCAAGCCGCGGCTGTCATGTCTCGCATTTCGCGCCCGGCGCGAAACGGCCTCCGCCCGGGCGAGGTCAGGCCGCCGGAACCACCCTGCCCTCCACCACCCGGCCATCGCGCAGCGTCACGGTGCGGTCCATGCGCGCCGCCAGCTCCGGGTTGTGCGTCGCGATCAAAGCGGCGACGTTCTGGCCGCGGACGATCTCCAGCAACTCGTCGAACACCACCGCTGCGGTGGCGACGTCCAGATTTCCGGTCGGCTCGTCGGCCAGCAGCACCTGCGGCGCATTGGCCAGGGCCCGGGCGATGGCGACCCGCTGCTGCTCGCCGCCCGACAGCTTGCCGGGCAGATGGTCGAGCCGCGCCTGCAAGCCGAACCCGGTCAGCAGCGCGACGGCGCGGGCGCGGGCGTCGCGGCGGGATTTGCCGGCGATCATCTGCGGCAGCATGACATTCTCGATGGCGGTGAACTCGCCGAGCAGATGGTGAAACTGGTAGACGAAGCCGATCGCGTCACGCCGGATCGCCGTGCGGTCGGTGTCCGACAGCGCGCCGGCATTGCGCCCCTGCACGATTACCTGCCCGCCATCCGGCTGGTCCAGCAACCCGGCCAGATGCAGCAGCGTCGACTTGCCGGCGCCGGAGGGCGCGACCAGGGCCACGATCTCCCCCGCGCGCAGCGTCAGGTCGACGCCGCGCAGCACCGGCAATTCGCCGGCCTCCGTGCGGTAGGTGCGCACGACGCCCCGGAGCACGAGCGCGTCACTCATGGCGCAGCGCCTCCACCGGGTCGGTGCGCGCGGCCCGCCAGCTCGGGTACAGCGTGGCGGCCAGCGACAGGCCGAGGCCGAGCAGCACGACGCGGATCACATCGGCCCAGTCCACCTTGTCCGGCAGGGTGGTGAGCATGAACACCGAGGAGTCGAACACCCGCCCGCCGGTGATGTCCTCTACCGCGCGCTGGATGGCGACGATGTTGCGGCAGAACACCACGCCGATCACGGTGCCGATCAGCGTGCCGGCGACGCCGACGAAGGCGCCGCACATCAGGAAGATGCGCAGCACCGCCCCCGCGCTGGCGCCGATCGTGCGCAGCACAGCGATATCCGCCCGCTTGTCCTTCACCAGCATGATCAGGGAGGAGATGACGTTGAACGCGGCCACCAGGATGATCAGGCCGAGGACGATGAACATTGTGTCCTTCTGTACCTGCAGCACGCCGATGATCTGGTCATTGGCGTGGCGCCAGTCGCGCAGCAGCACCTGGCGCTCACCCAGCGCGCCGCGCAGCGGGCCGATGAAGGCCTGCACCTGGTCGGGATCGGTCAGGCGGATCTCCATGCCGGTGACGGCGTCGGGCTTCTGGAAATAGATCTGCGCCGCCGGCAGCGGCAGGAACACCACGCTGTCGTTGTAGGTGGCGATGCCGGCATCGAAGATCGCCGCCACGCGATAGGCCCGCACGCGCGGAATGGTGCCGAAGGCCGTGGCCGCGCCCTGCGGCGAGACCAGGGTCAGCGTGCTGCCGATCCGCAGCCGGTAGAGATTCGCCAGCCCGACGCCGATGGCGATCGCATCCTCGCCCTGGAAATCGTTCATGCTGCCGGCCAGGATGCGGTCGCTGACGGCATGCAGCGCGCGCAGATCCTCGCGCGCGATGCCGCGTACCAGCCCGCCCCGTGCCGCGCCGTTCGGACCGGAGAGCAGCACCTGCCCGTCCAGAGTGGGGATCACCGAAGCCACCCCCGGCAGGGCCGCGATGCGATCGCGCAGCTCGGTGAAATTATCTATCTTTTCACCGGCATAGGCCTCGATCGTGACATGGCCGTTGAGGCCGAGGATACGGCTGACCAGCTCGGTCTGGAAGCCGCTCATGACCGAGGACACGATGATCAGCGTCGCCACCCCGAGCGCGATGCCGACCAGGGAGAAGATCGCGATGATGGAGACGAAGCGCTCCCCCTTGCGCGCCCGCAGGTAGCGCCCGGCGACCGCGCGTTCGAAGGGGCCGAACATCTCAGATGATCGCGGCCGGCACGCTGTCCAGCGGCACTTCCCAGCGCTCTCCCGTGGCGCGCCGCTTCAGCTCCACCATGCCGTTGGCGGCGCCGCGCGGGCCGACGATGATCTGCCAGGGCAGGCCGACCAGGTCGGCATCGTTGAACTTCACCCCCGCCCGCTCCGCCCGGTCGTCATAGATCGCATCCTGCCCGAGCTCGGCGTACAGCCGCTCGCAGACGCCGTCGCAAACCGGGTCGCCCTGCTTGAGGTTCAGGATCGAGGCCCGGTACGGCGCGATCGTGTCCGGCCAGATGATGCCGGCCTCGTCATGCCCGGCCTCGATCACCGCGCCGACCAGGCGGGAGACGCCGATACCGTAGCTGCCCATCTCCGGCACGATCTGGCTGCCGTCGGGGCCGGCGACCTTCATGTCCATGGCCTTGGAGTATTTGGTGCCGAAATAGAAGATATGGCCGACCTCGATGCCGCGCCCCTCGCGCTTGCGCTCCGCCGGCACCGCGCCCCAGGCGGCCAGGTCGTGCTTCTCCTCGGTGGCGGCGTACATCGAGGTCATCTGGGTGTAGAACGCATCGAGGTCGCCGGGCTTGTCGTAGTCGAACGCGGCGTTCACCCAGTCGATGTTCTCGAAATCGCCGTCATAGAACACCTGGCTTTCGCCGGTGGGCGCCAGGACGATGAATTCATGGGAAAGATCGCCGCCGATCGGTCCGGTATCGGCGACCATCGGGATCGCCTTCAGGCCCATGCGCTGGAAGGTGCGCATATAGGCCAGCATCATCTTGCGGTAGCTGACCACGGCGCCGGCATAGTCCAGATCGAAGCTGTAGGCGTCCTTCATCAGGAACTCGCGCCCGCGCATCACGCCGAAGCGCGGGCGCACCTCGTCGCGGAACTTCCACTGGATATGGTACAGGATCTGCGGCAATTCCCGGTAGGACTTGATCCCGGTCCGCAGCAGGTCGGTGACCATCTCCTCGTTGGTCGGGCCGTACAGCATCTCCCGCCCATGGCGGTCGGCGATGCGCAGCATCTCCTTGCCGTAATCCTCGTAGCGGCCGCTCTCGCGCCACAGCTCCGCCGGCTGGATGGTCGGCATCAACAATTCCTGAGCGCCGGCGGCATCCTGCTCCTCGCGCACGATCCGCTCGATGTTGCGCAGCACCCGCAGGCCGAGCGGCAGCCAGGCATAGATGCCGGCCGAGGTCTGGCGCACCAGGCCGGCACGCAGCATCAGCCGGTGTGAGGCAATCTGCGCCTCCGCGGGGGTTTCCTTGAGCGTGGGCACGAAGCTGCGGGTCAGGCGCATCGGGGCGATTTCCGTGGGAAGTGGCGACGTTGAACGGGGCCGGACCCTAGACGGCAATGCCGCGAGCCGCCAGATGCGCCTTGGACAAACGCAAGCCATTTGCCGGGAAAGAACTATTGTGCGCTGCACAATATGCCCGCGCAAGAAAACCTCTATCGAAAAGCATCAGACAGAAGAAAAAAACGTAACTCGGGACCTACTTGCGGGTAAGTAACCTCTCGGTCCGTCAGGATGGCGCCACGGGCCAGGTTTGGGGAGGAAACGCCAACCAGACGGCAGGACGAGGAGCACCTCGTTCTGACCGTGCTGGCGAAGTGGCCAGCCCCCCATCTTCTCCTCCAACTTCAACAAGCAAGTCTTTGATACCGCAGCTTTCCGCAACGCCCCCGGCGCGCAGCCTTGCGCCTGCATCGCCGCACCGTTCCGGGCAGCTTGCCTGACTGGCGGCGCAATATACAGCCGCCAGCCAGGCCCATGCCTTTATGCTTTCGGCAGGCCTATCGGTTCGGGGGCGTTCCCCAAATCGATCCGCACCTACGCCTCGTTCGACTTGTCCAGCACCGGCTGGAAAGCCTCGGTCGCCTTCTTCAATTCGACGGCGGGATCGGCGCCGCCGATCATGTTGGTCAGCGCCACGCCCAAGGTGTCGCGGAACTCGGTCACCGGCACGATCTCCGGCAGGCCGGAACGCGCGATCTTCAGGCTGGCGAGCGCGGTGTCGAACCAGTCCGGCTTGAACGGGCTGCCGGCGCGAACGTCGGCATTGGTGTACGGGCTGGCCCGCGGCGGCGTGCCCGACCCGCTGCGCAGGTAGTTGTTGCACATCTGCTTGCCCGCGGCCCACTGCACATAGAGCCAGGCGGCGGTCTTGTTCTTGCTCTGCGCGGGAATGCCGACCGCGTCCATGAACGTCGCCGACCACTGGCCCTTCGGCCCGGCAGGCACCGTGGTGAACCCGACGCTGTCGGCGACCTTCGACTTGGCCTTGTCCACCAGCGGCACGGTGAAGCCGATCGCATCCCACCACATGGCGGCGCGGCCCTGGCTGAACGTGGTCTGCGCCTCGTTCCAGTTGAAGCCGACAACCCCGGGCGGGGCGCATTCGCGCATGATCCGCTGGTAGTAGCGCGCCGCCTCGATCGCCGCCGGCGTATCGGTCAGCAGCGTCTTGCCGTCGGGGGTGACCGTCTCCTGGTCCCAGCCGAGCAGCATGTTGTCGTACAGCACCACATTGGCATTCTTCAGCCCGCGCCCGACAAAGCCGGCGATGCCCTTGTCCTTGTCGGTCAGCTTGATCGCGGCATCCATCATCTCGTTCAGCGTCTTCGGCACCGCGACACCCTTGGCCGCCAGCAGGTCCTTGTTGTACATCAGGATGAACAGATCCTGATTGATCGCCAGCACGTTGACCTTGCCGTCCGGCCCGGTCGCCACCTTCATGCCGGCGGGGAAGAAATCCCCGAGGTCGAAATCCGCCGAGGTCAGCGCCGGGTTGGCCAGATAGGGCCGCAGATCCTCCATCCACTTGGCGCGCTCGATCAGCCGCTTCTGCACATGCATGGCGACATTGACGACGTCGAAGCTCGGCCGCCCGGTCGACATCTCCATCGCCACTTTCGGCCGCTGCTGCTGCTCGGGGATCTGTTCGGAGCCGACCTTGATGCCGGTGAGTTCCTCGAACTCCTTCTGGTGCGCCTGCAACTGGTCGGAACGGGGCGATTTCTGCAGGTTCACCTCGATCTTGGCACCCTTGGCCTGCTGCCAGTCGAAGGCGGACTGGGCCCCGACCTTCTCGACCAGAGCGGGTGCGGCAAGCAGACCGGCGGATGCGGCCAGCAGATGACGGCGGCGGATCATGGTTGTTCTCTCCCTGAAAGCGCCACTTCGGGCGCGTGGCGGAAGAGTAGCCGCGATGAGGTGCGATTAGGAAGATGCAGCGGCGAGCCGATCGGCGAGACGCTGAACCGCTGCGCGAAATGCGAAAGCCTCGTTGCAGATATCGTCCACGGAAAATGGGCAGGAATAGGTTGCAAGGATGGCCCCGCGCCGGATTGCGGACGCATCCGCCTCCGCATGGCGCTCTTCGAGCTTGGCGCCCGCCACCTTCAATGCCCGCGTCCAGAGCTGACCGATGTCGATGCGCTGACGCATGCTCGGAGTGTAGCGTTGCATCAGGTCGGCATGGAAGTTTTCGACCTCGGCCGCCCAATGCCGGGTGGCGGCCGCATCCGGATCGGCCGCAGCCAAGACCAGATGCGACAGAATCAAACGGATGAAGCTGCTGACGGAGGCGAGATGGCTATTCCCCAAACCCTCGATCTCCTCGACGATGTTCGGCAGATCGAGCTGATTGGGCAGGTCGGTTCTGGACGCGAGCGAGCGCAGGGCCGCCGCCTGTTGTTCCGCCCAGGTGCAGATATCGGTGTCGTAGAGACTGTCGTGGTCCATCGCCTGCCTCCACCGTCACATTAGGTGCCGCGGCAAGGCCGGCGCAACCGCGAACCAGCCGGCCTCAGTCGTCGCGGTGCACCCGCTCCATGCGCTCATGGCGCTCCTGCGCCTCGATCGACATGGTGGCGATCGGGCGGGCCTCCAGCCGGCGCAGGCCGATCGGCTCGCCGGTCTCCTCGCAATAGCCGTAGGTGCCGGCCTCGATGCGCGCCAGCGCCTGGTCGATCTTGTTGATCAGTTTGCGGGCGCGGTCGCGGGTGCGTAGTTCCAGGGCCCGATCGGTCTCGACGCTGGCACGATCGGTTATGTCGGCCTCCAGGATCCCGCCCTGGGACAGGCTGGCCAGGGTGCCATCCGCCTCGCGCAACAGATCCGCCCGCCAACGCAGCAGCTTTTGCCGGAAATACTCGACCTGAACGGGGTTCATGAACTCCTCGGCGTCCGAGGGGCGGTAATCGGGGGGCAGTGTCACCATCATCCGGGCCGGTCCTGCTCTGGCTTGCCGGGACCCGTCACGGGGTCGTTGAGCCTCCGGCACCAACCTTTACCGGCTGGTAGGCGGGCCTATAGCAGCGTGCGGCATGGCCGCCAAGTGCCCAGTGCAAGGCTTCAATGGGCTGACATGCAAGGATTTTGGGGCTGCCGCCGAATTCCGCGTTTCATGACGCAAACCGTGCCAGTTCAACTCTCGCGCGCAGAACGATCGCCGCCAGGACGGCGCCGAGGCGGGGATCCGCCGCGCCGGGGACCGCATCGGCCAAGGCCGCCAGCCGTTCGCACAGCCGGGCGAGCGATCCGGGCGGCCCGTCCCCTGCCAGCATAAGTTGCATTTCCCCGAGCGCGGCAAGCAGGGCCTGGCCACGCCGCCGCGCCTCCCGGTCGCGCAACGCGGGCACGGCTGCCGCGTCGGCGCTGAGTTCCTGCAACCCCAGCAACCCCTCCATGAACGCGGCAAACACCGGGGCGGAACCGGCCGCCTCGGCCGGCGGCGGCGCGCCGTTCGCGGCGGCTGCCTCCGGCGGCAGCGCGAAGCCGGCCACCGGACGGGCACGCCGCGCCGGCGGTGCCGCGGCCGGACTTCCCAGACCGTCGATCGTCGTCATGCGAACCGGCTCCCTTTTCCCGGCCATCCGTGCCGCCCGGCAGTTGCTGCCGGGTCCGCCGGCCAGGAAATGACCGGCCTCCCCGCCATTAGCCCGCATCGGACGCCGCTTCGGGTGTTGGCACGCAGCTTGCCTTGCAGGAACAGCATGACGGGCAAACCTTTCCTCCCCCCTACCGGCCGCCGCGCCCTGCTCGCGCTGGCGACGCTCCTGCTCGCCCTCGCCGCCACGCCGGCCGCCGCGCAGATCCGGGTGAAGGACATCGCCGACCTCGAGGGCGTGCGGTCCAACCAACTGGTCGGCTACGGCCTGGTGGTCGGGCTCAACGGCACCGGCGACCGGCTGGACAACGCGGTGTTCACCCGCCAGTCGCTGATCGGCATGCTGGAGCGGCTGGGCGTCAACACCCGCGACCAGGGAACCAGGCTGCAGACCAAGAACGTCGCCGCGGTGATGGTGACCGCGGACCTGCCGGCCTTCGCCCGCACCGGCGGCCGGGTCGATATCTCGGTCTCCTCGCTGGGCGACGCCACCAACCTGACCGGCGGCACGCTGCTGGTCACGCCCCTGCTCGGCGCGGATGGCGAGGTCTACGGCGTTGCCCAGGGGGCGCTGGCCACCGGCGCCATCGCCGCGCGCGGCGCCGCCACCTCGGTCACCCGCGGCGTGCCCACCGCCGCGCGGATCGCCAACGGCGCCACGGTGGAGCGCGAGGTGCCGTTCCGCCTGGACAGCCGCGCCGGCACCCGCATCGGCCTGCGCAACCCCGACCTGACCACGGCACGGCGCATCGCCGATGCCATCAACCGCAATATCGGCCCGATCGCCAAGGCCACCGATCCGCACACGGTCGCGCTCGACATGTCCGGCCGCGACCCGATCGAAACCCTGGCGCGCATCGGCGAGCTGCGCGTGGAGCCGGACACCTCGGCGATCGTGATCGTGGAGGAAGCCAGCGGCACCATCGTGATGGGCGCGAATGTGCGCATCTCCACCGTGGCGATCGCCCAGGGCAACCTGACCATCCGGGTGACCGAGACGCCGGAAGTCAGCCAGCCCGGCGCCTTCTCCAACGGCCGGACGACCGTGGTGGACCGCACCCAGATCCAGGTCGACGACCAGAAGGACCGCAAGCTCGGCATCCTGCACGGCAGCGTCACCCTGCGCGACCTGGTCGCCAGCCTGAACGCGCTCGGCGTCGGGCCGCGCGACCTGATCAGCATCCTGCAATCCATCAAGGCCGCCGGCGCGCTGCAGGCCGATCTGCAGGTGCGGTGATGCCAAATCCGCTGATGAACATTTCCCCACCCGCCCCACCCGTCCCGCTCCAAGCCGACCCGAAAACCCTGAAATCGGCGCAGGATTTCGAGGCGATGGCCATCGGCCAGCTGCTGCAGCCGATGTTCGCGACCGTGGACAGCGCCCACTCCCTGTTCGGCGGCGGCGCGGCGGAAGAGACCTGGAAGCCGATGCTGGTCAACGAGATCGCCAGGAAGATCGCCGCCGGCGGCGGGCTCGGGCTGGCCCGCCCGGTGCTGGCGGAAATGCTGCGCCTGCAGGAAAGCCGCAAGATGGACCCCAGCCAAAGGAAACCGACCCAATGACCCCCGAGCTGATCACCGCCGTAGGCCGCCTGGCCGACACCCTGGCGCGGGAAAACGCGGCCCTGGATGCGCTGGACCTGGCCCGCGCGGCCGGGATGCTGGCGGAGAAGAACGCCGCGATCGCCGCCCTCTCCGCCGCCGAGGGCCAGGCGCAGCGCACCGGCCCCTACATGCTCGCCGGCCGGCAGCGCGAGGAGGTGGTCAGGCAGGCCGAGCGGCTGCGCGCCTTGGCCGAGGAGAACAAGCGATTGCTGGAACGCGCCATCGCCGTGCAGGGCCGGGTGATCGGCACAATCGCCGCCGGCGCCCGGCCGGCCGCGCAGCTCTACGGCGCCAAAGGCGGGCTGCATCGCGGCTCGGCCGCGGCCATCGCCCTCTCCTCGCGCGCCTGATCGGCCCGGCGCGCGTACGGTCCCGGTTGGTTTCCGGGGCCGGGGCGTGATAGGTGCGGCCATGCCCCTGATCTCGCCGGAATCATGGAAATCCCTGTTGCGGCGTGAGCCGGCGAACACGCCGGCATCGGCGCTGTACCGATCCCCTGCTGGCGCCCCCCGCCGCCCCGGACGGCTGCTTCGTGCTGGGCCGCATCGCGCAATCGCTGGACGGCCGCATCGCAACGATCGCCGGCGAATCACGCTGGATCAGCGGCAAGGCCGATATCGAGCACACCCACCGGCTGCGCGCCCTGTCGGACGCGGTGCTGGTGGGCGCGACCACGGTGCGCGCCGACGACCCGCAGCTGACCACGCGCGCGGTGGAAGGCCCGTCGCCGGTGCGGGTGGTGCTGGATCCCGCGCGGCGGCTCGACGACCGCTACCGCGTCTTCCGCGAAGGCCCGCCGACCCTGCTGGCCTGCGCGGCCGGCACCCCGGGGCCGGAGCGGCTCGGCCAGGCGGAGGTGCTGCCGATCGCCATGGATGGCGGCTGGATCGACCTCCCTGCCCTGCTCGGCACGCTGGCCGCGCGCGGGCTGCGGCGCATCTTCGTCGAGGGCGGCGGCGTGACCGTGTCGCGCTTCCTTGTCGCCGGCCTGGTGGACCGGCTGCACGTCACGGTCGCGCCGCTGCTGATGGGCGGCGGCATCCCGGCCTTCAGCTTTCCCCGCACCGACCTGCTGGCCGACGGGATGCGGTTCCGCTGGTCGGTGCACCAGCTCGGCGACGACCTGCTGGTGGACGTGCCGCTGGGCCGGCGCCGCCCCGGCCAGCACGGGACGACAGCAGCTTGACCACGGCGCGCGCCTTCTGGACCGTCGCGCCCGGCCGGGGCCAGATCCGCGAGGAAAATCTCCCCCCGCCCGGCCATGCCGAACTCCGGCTGCGCGCGCTGGCCAGCGGCGTCTCCCGCGGCACCGAGGCGCTGGTCTTCGCCGGCGCCGTGCCGCCGGGCCAGCACGAGGCGATGCGCGCGCCGCTGATGGGCGGGGCTTTCCCCGCCCCGGTCAAATACGGCTACAGCATGGTGGCCCAGGACCCGGCCGGGCAGCGCCTGTTCGTGCTGCACCCGCATCAGGATGCGTTCAACGCCCCCGCCGCGATGTGCATCCCCGTGCCGCCGGCGGTGCCCACGTTCCGGGCGGTGCTGGGCGCGAACATGGAAACGGCGGTGAACCTGCTATGGGACGCGGCCCCCCTCGCCGGCGAGCGCATCCTGGTCATCGGCGCCGGCGTGGTCGGCCTGCTGGCCGCCTGCCTCTGCGCGCGCATCCCGGGAACCCGGGTCACGCTCGTCGACATCGACCCATCCCGCGCCCGCCTGGCGGCCGCCTTCGGCTGCGCCTTCGCCCTGCCGCCGGAGGCCCCGGACGAACAGGACCTCGTCATCCACGCCTCCGCCACCGAGGCCGGGCTGCACCTGGCGCTGGCCCGCGCCGGCTTCGAGGCGCGCATAATCGAGGCAAGCTGGTACGGCGCCAACGCGCCCACCGTGCCGCTCGGCGAGGCCTTCCATTCCCGCCGGCTGCGGCTGATCGCCACCCAGGTCGGCGCCGTGGCGCCGGCGATGCGCGGACGGCGAACCCATGCCGAGCGCCTGGCCCTGGCGCTCGACCTGCTGGCCGACCCCGCCTTCGACGCCCTGCTGCAGGGACCCACGCGCTTCGCGGACCTGCCTTCCGCCATGCCGGCCATCCTGGCGCCGGGCGGCCTGTGTCACGTCATCGCCTATGAATAGGCCCTGGGAGTCTAATAGGCCTGGGCGTCAGAACCTGACGGGTCGACGCCTCAGGCCAGTTCGAGCTGGCCCGTATCCGTGCCCGCCGGCGCGGTACCCCGCGTCCCCTGGGCGGCTTTCACCGAGCGGCCCCAGGCCGCCATCCAGCCGAGCCCGTTCAGGAACGCCTCGTCGCACAGCGACAGCAGCGTCGGGTAAGGCACGGTAATCGCGGCATTCACCTCGCCGTCCTGCAATTGCAACTCGTCGGAGAATTTGCGCACCAGCCGCTGCATCGGCCGGTTGTCCAACAGGCAGCTGAGCGTCAGGCTACGCACCAGACGGTTGCGCGCGACCATCAGCACCCGGCGCAGCAACTCGGTGCCGATCCCCTCATGCTGCCAGGCAGGCTCGACCGACACGCTCACCTCCCCGTGCGCCGGCCCGGAGCTTCGATCCACATGCAGCTCGGCCACGCCGCGCAGCACGCCGTCGATGAAGCAGCCGATCAGGCAGGCATGCTGCCAGTCGATCCGTTCGCAGTGCCGCTTCAGATAGTCGTCGCTCACCCGGGCAAAGAACCGCAGCTCGCGGTCCGCCGGTTCAAGCCTGAGATAATGTCCGATGAGAATTTCTGTTTCGCTGGGGAACAGCGCCCGAAAGACAGCCACGAAAGCACTCCAACCTGTTAGCGGATCTTCCTCCCCAGGAAAGCGGCCCCACGCGGGCCTGAACTCGCGCCAATGCCGGCTTTTCTAGCACACTCACGGCCGCGCGAGCATGCCAAATGGAAATGCCAGCAATCATCCGCAAGGGACCGGCAAAGGAACCGCGGGATGTCCCGCCCGCCCCGCCCCGGCTTATGCTCCCCCGCCTTATGCTTCCGCCGAAACCCGTTATCTCCCCGAAAGCGCCCGCGCCCCGCCATCCACCAGGGAACCCCCGCAACGATGTTCAGCCTGACCGTCTGCGACCACATCATGATCGCCCACAGCTTCAAGGGCGAGGCGTTCGGCCCGGCGCAAAAGCTGCACGGCGCGACCTACGCCATCGAGGCCGAGTTCCGCGCCCCCAGGCTCGATCACCTGAACCTGCTGATCGACATCGGCCTGGCCAGGACCGAGCTGCGCAAGGTGCTGGACACGCTGGACTACAGCAACCTGGACGAAAAGCTCGCCTTGGTCGGCCAGAACACCACCACCGAATACATGGCCTGGCACATCCACGCCTTGCTGGCCGAGGCCTGCCGCGACGGCCGCATGGGCGATGGCGGCCGCGCCGTCAGCTCGCTGAAGGTGCTGCTGCGCGAAAGCCCGGTGGCCTGGGCCGCCTACGAAGCCCCGATCGCCGCCCCCACCGCCGCCTGAGGCACCGCCGGATGCACATCACGCTGATCGTCCCCGCGCCCTTCGACACCGTCTCCGGCGGCTACGAATACGACCGCCGGATGGTCGCCGGCCTCTGCGCCGAGGGCCACCTTGTAGACGTCGTGGAACTCCCCGGCAGCTTCCCGCTGACCGACGCCCGCGCCGTCGCCGCCGCCCGCGCCGCCTGGGCCGGGCTGGCGCCGGACACCCATGTGGTCATCGACGGCCTGGCCCTGCCCGCCTTCGCCGCCCTCGGCGAGGCGATCGCCGCCAGGCCCCGGGTCGCCGGCCTGATCCACCACGCCACCTCGCTGGAAACCGGCCTCGCCGAAGCCGACCGGATCGACCTCGGCGGCATCGAGCGGCATCTGTTCCAGCGCCTCGCCCGGGTCATCGCCAACAGCGAGACCACCGCGGAATCGCTGTCCGGCGCGTTCGGCGTGCCGCGCGAGCGCATCGCCGTCGTCACCCCCGGCACCGATCCGGCGCCGCGCAGCCAGGGCTCCGGCGGGCCCGCCTGCCATGTCCTGTCCATCGGCACGCTGATCCCGCGCAAGGGCCATGACGTGCTGATGCGCGCCCTCGCGCTGCTGTTCGACCTCGACTGGCGCCTGACCATCGCCGGCTCGCCCTTGGCCGATCCCGTGCACGCCGACGGCCTGGCGGCCCTGGCCGAGGAGCTCCGCATCGCCCAGCACGTGACCTTCGCCGGCGAGACCACCGGCGCCGCGCTGGAGGCGCTGTGGAGCTCGGCCGATGTGTTCGCGCTCGCCACCCATTACGAAGGCTACGGCATGGTGGTGGCGGAAGCCCTCAGGCGCGGCCTGCCGGTGGCGGTCACCGCCGGCGGCGCCGCCGGCGCGCTGGTGCCGATCGAGGGCGGCGTCGTCTGCCCGCCCGGCGACGTCGCCGGCCTGTCCAAGGCGCTGCGGCGGCTGATCTACTCGGCCGAGCTGCGCGCCGACATGGCCCGCGCCGCGTGGGAGGCGGGCGCCGCCCTGCCCTCCTGGGAAACGCAAAGCCGGCTGTTCGCCGAGGCGCTCGGGTGATAGGGCGGTCCGTGTAGAGGGGGAAACGACCATGCTGCTGGGCTGCATCGCCGACGATTTCACCGGGGCGACCGACCTCGCCTCCATGCTGGTGCGCGGCGGCATGCGCACCGTGCAGCTGATCGGCGTGCCCGGCGCCGGACGATCCCGCCCCGGACGCCGATGCCGTGGTGGTGGCGCTGAAATCCCGCACCGCCCCGGTGCGCCAGGCGGTCGGCGACAGCCTGGCCGCGCTGCACTGGCTGAGCCGGCACGGCGGCCGGCAATACTTCTTCAAATACTGCTCCACCTTCGACAGCACCGAGGAAGGCAATATCGGCCCCGTCGCGGACGCGCTGCTGGCCGAGCTCGATGGCGGCTTCGCGCTGGCCTGCCCCGCCTTCCCGGCCAATGCCCGCAGCGTCTACCAGGGCCATCTGTTCGTCGGCTCCGTGCTGCTGAACGAAAGCGGCATGGAGAACCATCCGCTGACCCCGATGAAGGACGCCAACCTGGTCCGCGTGCTGTCGCGCCAGACCGACGGCACGGTGGGCCTGGTGCCCTTCGCCACCGTCAACCAGGGCGCGGCCGCGATCCGCAAGGCGATGACCCAGCTCAAGGAACAGGGCCGCCGCTACGCCATCGTCGATGCCGTCAGCGACGAGCACCTGCTGGCGATCGGCGAGGCCGCCGCCGGCCACGCCCTGATCACCGGCGGCTCCGGCGTGGCCATGGGCCTGCCGGAAAACTTCCGCCGCGCCGGCCTGCTGCGCCGCGCAGAACGACCCCGGCGCGCTGCCGGCGGTCGGCGGCCACGCCGCGGTGCTGGCCGGCTCCTGCTCGCGCGCGACGCTGTTCCAGCTCGGCACCGCCCGCGCCCATGTGCCCACCCTGGAACTCGACCCCCTGGCCACCCCCGACGCCGCCACCCTGGCCTCCCAGGCCCTGGCCTGGACGGACGGCAAGCTCGGCGCCACCCCGGTGGTCATCGCCGCCTCCGCCGCCCCGGACAAGGTGGCCGCCCTGCAGCAGCAAATGGGCCGCGAGGCCGCCGGCGAGATGATCGAACACGCCATGGCCGCCATCGCCGAGGGCCTGGTCGCCAAAGGCGTCCGCCGCCTGGTCGTCGCCGGCGGCGAAACCTCCGGCGCCGTCGTCGCCCGCCTCGGCGTAAAATCGCTCCGCATCGGCCCCGAAATCGACCCCGGCGTCCCCTGGACCTACGCCGAGGGCACCGGCGCGCCGCTACTGCTGGCCCTGAAATCCGGCAATTTCGGCGCCCCGGATTTCTTCCTGAAGTCGTTCCAGCACCTGGAATAGCCCCCCAACCCGCCCCCACGTCCCCCTCTCCCCCAACCTTCCCCCTCTCCCCCTCGGGGGAGAGGGAGGGGTGAGGGGACAACCCCCAACCAAAGCCCCCCAAAATGACCGAAATCGAAACCCGGCAACTCCTGACCACCCTCGCCGCCAGCCTCTTCGCCCGCGGCTTCTCCGTCGGCAGCGCCGGCAACATCAGCGTGCGGGTGGATGACGGCTACCTGATCACCCCCACCAATTCCTCGCTGGGCAGGCTCGACCCCGAGCGGCTTTCCCGCCTCGACGGCCAGTTCCGCCACATCGGCGGCGACAAGCCCTCCAAGGAAGTCTTCATGCACCGAGCGTTCTACACGGCACGCCCGGATGCCGGCGCGGTCGTGCACCTGCACTCCACCCAGGCCACCGCGGTCTCCTGCCTGCCGGACGTCGACCAGGCCAACCCGATCCCCCCGCTGACCCCCTATTTCGTCATGCGCGTCGGCCGCACGATGCCGATCGTGCCCTATTACCGCCCCGGCGACCCGGCGATGGAGCCGGCCATCCACGCAGCCGCCAGGGACGCCCGCGCCGTGCTGCTGGCCAATCACGGCCCGGTGGTCTCCGGCAAGACACTGACCGACGCCGTCTACGCCGCCGAGGAGCTAGAGGAAGCCGCCAAGCTGTTCCTGATGCTGCGAGCCGCTTCCCCCCGCCTGCTGACACAGGCGCAGGTGGACGACCTCCTATCCACCTTCGGCTAGCGAACCCGGCGTACCCTCATCCGAAGCCCCGCCGCACCGGGTCCGGAGGCCGGAATCCCGCAACCGTCTCAAGCCGCGCGTCACGAGATTTTGTCACATTTTCCGGGACGGACCTGAATGGTCGCCGCCTGCCCGTCCGCTCCGGCGGTTCCTTCCGCCGGCCGAACCACGCCGCCCTCCGCCGATCCCGCTCCAGCCTGAACACCCGCCTGCGGTTCATCCGATCCCACGCCGAGCGCCTCCGCCATCATCCCCGCCGCGCCATGCTCCACCCAGGCCGCCCGGCCAGAAGCGGCTTCATCCGCCTCGACCTTCTGCCGCGCCGCCTGCAACCGCAGCAGCAGCCGCAGCGAGGACTTCCCCTCCCGCATCAAACTCATCGCCTGCGCCCGGCATTTGTGAGCCAGATCCGGCTCCCGCCGCTTCACCTGCGCCAGCCGCAAACAATCCATCGCCCAGGCATCGGCCGCCACGAACTGCGCCGCCAGCCGCCCCTCGGCGGCATTCTCCGGCCGCAACGCCGCCACGGCAGCCATCGCCGCCCGATCCCGACGAGCCTCATCCGCCGGATCGCCCGTCAAGGGTGGCGGCAACGCCCCACGCAGCACCAGAATGATCTCCTGAAACGCCTCCCGCGGCAGCGATCGCATGCAGTCGGAAGGTATTTCGGCCGATGTATCGGATAAATTGTCCATTTAGTTAGTTTAACGTTAAATATATTAACTGGCAATCGAAAACAGCAACATGGTGCGATACGGAATGCATCGCACCATTCTGTAGAGGGTGAAAAGTGAACCGCGCCGCGTTGGAAGAGCCAGCCATGGCGGTGTGACTCAAACAAAATGGCCTCCGGCAAACCCGGCGCGGTTCACAGACGGTGATCGAAGTCTTGGCGGAGGCACTACAATACTTTCCGGCCTCATTCTGCCTTGGGCTACTGTCCGCCAAGTCTCGTAGGGTCAGCCTGAATCGAAGATACCAGCGCACGCACGGGATGGTGACTTCACGGTCGAAGTGGCGGCCCTCGAACAGCTTCTCCACGCTCTTCAGCTTGCCCATTGCCGACCCTCAGCAGCTTCAACGCCAGCATAGCCGATCGGATCGCGCCAGTTGCACCAGAACCCTCAGAAGAACCTGAGCCAAAAAAGGACGATCACGACCAAGGCGGAGACCGCCGCTATCAACCCATCGACCACCCAAAAACCGTTCGGGCTGCCGCTGAACGGAATGCCGCCGACGCTCATGCTCCAAATGCCCGTGACTAGGGTTGCCGGCAGGAATATCGCCGAGAACATCGTGAGTATATAAAGGTTTCGGTTGGTTTCCTCCTCGACCTGCGCGCGCAGCTCTTCGAGCAGGAACTCACAGTGCTCCGCGAACTCCTGCGCATCCTCGACCAGTGCCGCGTAGCGGTGGATCTGGCGTTTTAAGCGGTCGAATTCGTCGGTGGGAAAGAGTACCGGATGCTCGCGCGCCAGTTCGAGCAGGGCCGTGCGCTTGTAGGCCATGTCGCGGGCGACCCGGATTGAGCCGCCTCGCATCTCCAGGAGATCCTCGCGGTGCTCGGCGCCATTACGTTTCAGCACCTTCGACTCCATCGCGCTGAGGCGTTCACTGGCCTCCTGCAGCTGACCCTCGCCGATGTCATTCAGGGCCTTGAAAAATTCCGTGATCAGCCCGAACGGGCTCGCCGGCAGGACCGTCCGCGCTTCCACCCGGCGTCGCTCCTCCTCGACTGAGAGCAGCGGGATGTGCCGACCCGTGACGACCAGCGTTCGAGAGGCGACAACACTGAGCGAGCCCGCTTCCAGAACGACGGCATTGGGCTCGTTGCGGAAGTCGCGCAGATGGCCGTAGACCAGGTCTGGCGTGATGAAGAGCCTACCGCGCTGAATCGGAGCCGCTACCAACTCGACGACGTCGGGCGGCCAGGGGCGGCGGCGCAGCCAAGCCTGCGCCGCAGCATCGCGAAGGTCGAGATGCACCCAGACGAATTCCGCGTTGCCCGCCGAGTCATCGGCCTCCGCAAGATCGTGCAGCGCCTGCCCCAGCCCGCCGCGGAATGCGAAGGCGAACAGCGGACGACCGTCACTCATGCTTTGTCCCTATACTTTCCCAAATGGACGGTCCATCCGGTCACATTCGGGGGAGAGTTGGCCAGAATGCGCGCCCAGACCTATGAGCAGCACCAAACTGAAGCCGCATAACCATCGTCCACTACCTACGCGGTCCTGCGGACACGGCATCGACGCCTCCTCGCTGTTGCCAGGCGCGCACGCCATCGGTCACCCGTTCGTGAAAGTTGGCCGATTCTACGGCGGCCTCTACCCCTCCGAGCCGCATCCGCTCTCGTACGCTGTCACGCACCCGGGCGAAGGCGAACGTGATGCCTTGGCTTTGCAACTGTTTGATGATGTTCAACAGCGCATCGCTGGCGCTGGTGTCGATGAAGTTCACCGAGTTCGCGTCCAGAAGAACATGCTTTGCAGGTGGTCGGCTCGCGGCCAACGCGGCCTTCAGCCCCTCGTCCAGGTGACCGATACTGGCAAAGAACAGGTCCCCCCCCGCACGCCAAATGAGCAGGCCGGGGAAGGTGAGCGCTTCGGGATGCCGATTGACGTTGCGATAGGCTTCCTGGCCCGGCAGCTGGCCTAGCACCGCGCCTCGCGGGTGGCTGGTTCGATAGATCAACATCAGCAGCGCCAGCACGACGCCGACGGCGATACCCTGCAGCACGCCCAGAGCCAGTTCGCCGGCGATCACAAACGCGGCGACGGCAAACTCGTCGCCGTCTCGGGCAAACAGATCGCGCAAATAGCCGGGCTTCGAGAGGTGAAGCATCGCCGCGGTGACGATGGCGGCAAGGGCCGGGTGCGGCATGCCCCGGAACAACGGCGTCAACAGAACCAGCGTGAGGAAGCAGAAGACGGCGGCAACAAGATTGGCAAGTTGGGTGTGAGCACCGGCAGCCATGGCCACTGAGGTCTTGGACAGGCTGCCGACGACAAGGAAGCCGCCGAAGAGACCGCTCAAGATGTTGGCGGGCCCGTGCGCGACGAGCTCCTGGTTCGGATCGATATCACCGCCCCCCTGGAATGCCGCGGCCCTTGCCCCGCCAAGCGCCTCGGCATAGCCGACCAACACGATGGCAAGAGCGCCGGGCACGAGGTGCCGCAGCCTTTCAGGGTCGAGGTCGGGCAGCACGAGATGCGGCAGACCGGACGGGAGGTTGCCGACCACATCGACACCGGCGGCTTCACCGTTGAACAGCCCAACAAGGATCGTAGCCGCGACTGCGACCATTAGGGCTGCGGGTAGACGGGGTGCCAGATGGCGCAGCAACAGCATCCCTATGAGGCTCAGCAACCCGGTCAGCACTGGGGCGAGCGAGGTATCCGGTAGGTGCTGCAGCACGAACCAGAGTTTGGTGAAGAAATTGCCAGCCGTGCCCTTGATGCCCAGCAGATGGGGCACCTGCCCAATAATGGTGACGCATACAAGGCCTTCGATGAACCCTCGCATCACGGGCGTTGGAATGAAGGCAGCCACCCAGCCCATGCGGAGCGCGCCGAAGATCAGGAAGAAGGCGCCGATCAAGATTGCGAGGGTAGAGGTGAGCGTATTGAAATCTGCAGTTCCCTGTACCGCGATAGCGCCCACGGTCAGGGCGGAGATCAGGCCGGTCGCGGTGTCCGGGCCGACGACCAAGAGGCGCGAGGTGCCGAGCAGCGCGTAGGCAATCAATGGCGGCACGATCGTGTAGAGTCCCATGATCGGCGGCACGCCGACGATGCCGGCATAAGCCATACCTTCCGGTACCATGACCGCCCAGACCGCGAGGCCGGCCAGGACATCCGGCAACAACCAGTCGCGCCGGTAGCCGGGAACCCAGTTGAGGACGGGCAGCAGCCGCTGTGCAATGGAGGCAGGGCGAGCCGCAACGGGCATGGCCGGTTTCTCCTGGACCGACATTCCCCAGATGGCCAACATATCCGACCGTCTGCAAGGCACCGTAACCGCCATCGGAGGCGTTTTGCAACGGCGTTGTCAACGGCGGCAAGAATTTAGGCCATTGCGGCGGAATAAAAGCAAACCACTGGCGATGATGCGGTGTGAGATGGAAAGGGAGCCCGATCGGGTCCCTTACCATGTCATCAAATGACTTTTGGCTCAGGGCGTGGTGATCTCGCCGGTGTCGGGATCGACGCTGTCGGCGCTGGCGTGGTTTTGCTCCGTCCTAGTGGTAGCAAGCGTAGGGCGGGTAAGCGAAGCGTAACCCGCCAACGCATCCGCCTCGATCTTATGCCACGCCGCCAGCTTTCCCTCCACGGCATTCACCAGCCGCAAAGCCGCCACTCCCGCCATCGCTGCCCAATCCCGCCGAGCCTCATCCGCCGGATCGTCCGCCAAGGGCGGCGGCAAGGCCCCGCGCAGCACCAGAATGATCTCCTAAAACGCATCCCGCGGCAGCGACCGCGCCCAATCGGAAAGCCGGTCGGCCGATGTATCCGAAAAATTGTCCATTCGGGGAGCGGGCGGAACGGGAGCGTGGTTCGCCGTTCTGGCGCACAAAAGAACTGGCGCGCAAAAAGAAAGGGCGGCACCGCGCGGTGCCGCCCTTCCGGGCGGAATTCCGGCAGAAGCTGTCAGCCCTGCTTGCGGCGGACCAGGCCGAGACCGAGCAGCCCGACCCCAACCAGCGCCATCGACGCCGGTTCCGGCGTTTCGGTGACAACCACGTTGTCCAGGGTGTTGTAGCTGGGATCGTTACGGCCATTGAAGGTGATGGTATCCGAGCCGGTCCCGATTCCCAGCGTGAAGCTGTAGCTCGTATAGGGGCTCGGGCCGCTCACCAGAGTGCCGGGGACGGTAACGCCGTCGAAGGACACATACTGGTACGACGAGCCGTCATTCGCGCTGTAGTCGAAGGTCACGGTCAACACGGCGCCAGCCGTATCGGCGAAGGTCTGCGAGAGCATGCCGTTCGTACCGACGGCGCCCTCATGAAACCCCGAACCATCCGTATAATAGCAGCAGCTGTCGACTTCGCTCCAACCCGCAAGGCCGGCAGAGAAGTCACCATTGGTGATCAAATTCGTCGCGCTGGCCGGTGCCGAGGCGGACACGAGCGCCGCCAGGCCAAGGGTGATCGCCGAGGCGGTAGCAAGCAGGTGTTTCTTCATGACGCGATTCTTCCAAAAGAGTGACATGGTTCAGGCACGATCCGCTCGACGAATAAAACGGAGTTAAATCAATCGTGTAACTCGTTCAGTCATCGAATGTTAAAAATCGTAAAGGATTCCGGGGGCAAAATCAACCGGATTTCGCCAACTATTTCACGCAATGGTTGAAAATTAAGACGCTTCACAGCCTCGGACGAATCTCGATGCCGGCCCCCGGCCGCGGCACATCGGAATCCGCGCATGCCCGGTCACCGACGTAACCCTGTCCCAAGCGGCACCTGCTTCTTCATGGTCAAGCTTCGGGGCGCGAGCATCGGCGGAGTGCCCCGGACATGCGGGCCGCCCCCTTCGCGCCGGAGGCGCCGGATCGCCCCGGCAAGACCCGGACAAGACCAGAGCAAGACCAGGACAAGACCAGAAGGAGTAGTCGAATCCGCCTGCACCGGACCGCACGGCATATCTCGCGCAGGCTGAAGCACGACTCCAGAATTCCCCGCTCGGGATCATTGACAACCGGAATACCGCCGCATTACATTCGACATGTTTTGTAAGAATGGCTTTTTCCGAGGACAACGATCTTGAAAAAACTCTTATTGGCTACCGCTGCCATGATTGCCCTCAGCGCAGGCACCGAGGCGCGGGCCGGAAACCTTGGGTTCGAAGCCGGCGACCTCACCGGCTGGACCACGAATGGCGGCGCAGCCGGCGCAGCCACCCGCTATTCCTCCTTCAACCCGTACGAGGGCAGCTATCTCGGTTACGTCCAGGCGGGCCTGGGCGTGAACACCTACACGACCATGTCGCAGTCCTTCGAGCTGGTCGCCGGTTCGGTCCTCTCGGGCGTCTGGGGTTTCCAGGCCAACGATTACCTTCCCTTTGACGATCAGGGATACCTCTCCATCAACGGGGTCACGCTGCTCAGCAGCAGCGTGGGGGCGGTTGGCAACTACGCCAGCACCGGCTGGCTGACCTGGTCCTACAGGGTCCTGACCGACGGCACCTATACGCTCGAGGTCGGCGTGGCGAACGAGGGCGACAACGGCATGCCGAGTGGCGTCGTGCTCGACGCGGTCGCCGTTCCCGAGCCCGCGTCCGCCACATTGCTCGGCGCCGGCCTGCTCGGCCTCGGCATGATCCGCCGCCGCCGGACCGCCTGATCCGGCAGCACGCATGCCCGGAGCCCGATCGGCCAAGCACCGATCGGGCTCCAGCTATTTGAACGTATCGGCATAACCGCCTGGCTGCGTGATCTTCAGGACGCGCCCGGCTCGGGATAGCGTATTTCCAGCACATCCACCGCCTCCCGCCCCGCGGGCGTGGCGATCTGCACGGTGTCGCCGACGCGGGCACGCAGCAGCGCCCGCGCGATCGGGGAATGCAGGCTGACCTCTCCGCGCCGCAGATCCGCCTCGTCCACGCCCAGGATGCGGACCGTGCGTTCCTCGTCGCGCCCGTTCACGTAAGTGACCGTCGCGCCGAAAAACACCTGGTCGCGATTCACCTGCCGGGTCGGATCCACCACCTCGGCGATGCGCAGCCGCTTGGTCAGGAAGCGGATGCGCCGGTCGATCTCGCGCAGCCGCTTCTTGCCATACAGGTAGTCGCCGTTCTCCGAGCGGTCGCCATTGCCCGCCGCCCAGGACACGATCTCGACGATCTTCGGCCGCTCGACGCGCAGCAGCGCGTTCACCTCGTCCTGCATCCGCGCGAAGCCGGAAGGCGTGATGTAGTTCTTCACCCCGGGCGGCAGGCCGGCGGTGTCGTCTTCCTCGTCATCCTCGGCAGGATCGTGGCTCATGGGTCCCGTCTGGCAGATCTGCGTTCACCGGTCGCGTTCCGGCGCGTGCATACTGCCATGCATCGACGGGGGGGATGACAAGGAACATCTGCACCCGATACGTTACCGTAACGTATTTTGACCTGCCGGCCGGACATGTGTAGCATCGGCAGTCATATTGGCACCGGAACTGCGCCCGATATAAACGATCGATCTCGAGCGGATCGCTTGCGGCGTGAATTCCCCGGTCTTCGCACAACCGATCACCCTGAGACGGAAGCCGGCATTCGCCAACATGCAAGCCAAAGCGGAAAGCATGGTCAGCCCGAAAACGACGCTGCAACAGCGCGCCATGGACGAACTCAAGGAGTTCGCGATCCTTACGGCCTATCTTTACATTACCCTCGGCTCGGTGATCCTGCTGAAGACGGCGGTGCTGCACACCCAAGGGGTCGAATTCGCTCCCTGGGGCATCGCCATCGTCAAGGCCGCGGTGCTGGCCAAGTTCATGTTGCTCGGCAACGCGATGAAAATCGGCGCGCGCAGCACCGCCGGCCCGCTGATCTGGCCGACCCTGCACAAGGCATTCGCCTTCCTGGTGCTGCTGATCGTCATGACGACCATCGAGGAAATCATCGTCGGCCTGTTCCACCACAGGTCGATCGCCGCTTCGCTCGGCGACCTCGCCGGCGTCCATCTGGAGGAAACGCTCGCTGGCTTCCTCATCATTCTCCTGGTGCTCATTCCGTTTTTCGCCTTCCGCGTCCTGAGCGATGCGCTCGGCGAAGGCCGGCTGTTCAGGATGTTTTTTGTCGAGCGGAAGCCGGCGAAACCGGGATAAGGAAAGACCGGATGCGCCTTGACTTGCGGAGCGGGGGCCGCGTTGCGCTTACCCGCCCCACGCTTGCCGCTATCGTTGGTAAAGCTGCTCTGGCCGGGAGCCTATCCACCTGTCCCCCCATTCCGGCCACGGAGATCGTGACGAAGAGCCGGACCTGTAAGGCCGTGCGCTGGCAGCAAGCCGCTATGCGACGGCGCATCGAACTTGGCCAACGTCATCCAGGATCGTCGAGGAAGGAGTCTCTGCAATGGACAGCTCAAGGATCAATGGAAGCGTAAAAAAGGTCGGGACACGCGTAACCCGTACCGAACGGAATGTAAGAGTGGAAGATATCCTGGAGATCTCGCTCGAAACGACGGCGGATCAGCAGAAAGCTCTTGAGAGCAACCCCGCTGAGTTGATCAAACGGTTCCTGACCCAGGAAGGCCTGGCTTTCAAGGACGTGGTTGTGAGAGGCGACCTCAGGTCGATGCCTGTTTCTCACCTTCGCTCCGAGTGGTTTCACGTTGTGTATGACGCAGCCGAGCCGAATTTGGTCTGCAAATGGCTCTACGTGCCCGACGCCGCATGACGCGATAGCGGAATCAGCCAGCGCAGGGTGGGTAAGCGCAGAACATCGGTCCTGTGGCGCCAGCCACCTCGTTGTTGATCTCGATCAATGCGCCATGCGACGCCATGGGCCAAGCGACCATCCACTGAAGACTGCCCAAGGGATACAGCCAGGGGATTCAGTCATGGCATCCGGTCGGATCATCCTTTCGCTCGCAGGCCTTCTGTCCCTGGCCTGCGCCTCGGCCTGGGCCCAGGCGCCCACGGCAATGGCGCCGGCGATCGGCGCAGAGGCGCGGGAGACGGCCGGCACGCCCGGATCGCCCGACGCCACCACGACCATCGACGGGCGCTACCTGCCGCCGCCGCCCCAGCCATTCACCGGGCAGACCGGGCTGAACGCCGACCAGTCCAGGCCGGGATGGCCGATGCGCGTGGTGCCGCCGAAGGGCGCGCCGAACATCCTGCTGATCATGACCGACGATGTCGGCTTCGCCGCGCCTTCCACCTTCGGCGGCGTGATCCCGACCCCCGCGCTGGACCGCATCGCCGCCGACGGGCTGCGCTACACCAATTTCCACTCCACCTCGCTGTGCTCGCCCACCCGGGCGGCGCTGATCACCGGCCGCAACCACCACTCGGTCGGCTTCGGCGTGGTCTCCGAAGCGGCGACCGGCTATCCCGGCTATGACAGCATCATCGGCAGGGACAGCGCGACGATCGGCCGCATCCTGCGGGAAAACGGCTACCGCACCTCCTGGTTCGGCAAGGACCACAACACCCCGACCTGGACGGCCAGCCAGGCCGGCCCGTTCGACCAATGGCCGACCGGCATGGGCTTCGAATATTTCTACGGCTTCGTCGGCGGCGACGCGAGCCAGTGGGAGCCGAACCTGTTCCGCAACACCACGCCGATCTACCCCTATGTCGGCCATCCCGGCTGGAACCTGACCACCGCCATGGCGGATGACGCCATCCACTGGATGAACCAGCTGAACGACATCAATCCCGACATCCCGTTCTTCCTCTACTACGTCCCGGGCGGCACGCACGCGCCGCACCATCCAACGCCGGAATGGATCCAGAAGATCACCGACATGCACCTGTTCGACAACGGGCTGGAACGCGCTGCGCGACCAGATCTTCGCCAACCAGAAGCGGCTCGGCGTCATTCCGCAGGACGCGCAATTGACGCCATGGCCGGACAAGCTGCTGAAGACCTGGGATTCCCTCAATGACGAGGAGAAGAAGCTCTTCATCCGCCAGGCGAACGTCTACGCCGCCTTTCTGGCCTATACCGACCACGAGATCGGCCGCGTGATCCAGGCGGTCCAGGACATGGGCAAGCTCGACGACACGCTGATCATCTATATCAGCGGCGACAACGGCGCCTCGGCCGAAGGCTCGCCGAACGGCACGCCGAGCGAGGTGCTGCAGTTCAACGGCATCGAACTGCCGGTGGCCGATCAGATGAAGTTCTACGACGCCTGGGGCACCCAGTTCGCCTACAACCATTTCGCCGTTCCCTGGGCCTGGGCACTCGACACGCCCTACAAATGGACCAAGCAGGTTCCGTCCTTCTTCGGCGGCACGCGCCAGGGCATGGCGATCTCCTGGCCGGCCCGGATCACCGACAAGGGGAGCACTCGCTGGCAGTTCCACCACGTGATCGACATCGTGCCGACGCTGCTGGAAGTCACCGGCATCCCCGCGCCGGTATCGGTCGACGGCATCGCGCAGAAGCCGATCGAGGGCGTGAGCCTGGCCTACACCTTCGACAAGGCCAACGCCGGCGCGCCCTCGCCGCACCACATCCAGTATTTCGAGATGCTGGGCGTGCAGGGCCTGTACAACGACGGCTGGATGCTCAGCGCGGTGCCGGTGCGTGCGCCGTGGGACCTGCTCGGCAAGGCGATCACCGATCCCGCCAGCGCGTACAAGTTCGAGCTGTACGACGTGCGGCATGACTGGACGCAGTACACCGACGTCGCCGCCGCCAACCCGGCCAGGATGCGGGAAATGACGGACCTGATGTTCGCCGAATTCGCCAAATACCAGGTGCTGCCGCTGGACGCCTCGGTCGCCACCCGCATGGTGACGCCGCGCCCGTCGATGTCCGGCGAACGCAGGGTGTTCACCTTCACCGGCGTGCCGGTCACCGGCCAGCCGCGCGGCACCGGACCGGATCTGCTCGACACGTCCTACACGATCACCGCGGACATCGACGTGCCGCAGGGCGGCGGCGACGGCATGATCGTCACCGATGGCGGGCGGTTCGGCGGCTACGGGCTGTATCTGCTGAAGGGCAAGCCGGTGTTCCTGTGGAATCTGCTGGACCTCAAGCGGGTGCGCTGGGAAGGACCGGACGTGCTGACTTCCGGCAGGCATACGCTCGAATACGACTTCAGGTATGACGGGCTCGGCCTCGCGACGCTGGCGTACAACAACATCAGCGGCCTCGGCCGGGGCGGCACCGGTACATTCAAGGTGGACGGCAAGGTGGTGTCGACGCAGACGATGGAGCGCACCATCCCGCTGACCCTGCCATGGGACGAGACGTTCGACATCGGCTCCGACACCGGCACGCCGGTCGATGACCAGGACTACCAGGTGCCGTTCGCGTTCAACGGCAGGATCGACAAACTGACCTTCGCGATCGCCCCGCCGGTGCTGACGGACGCCGACAGGCAGAAGCTGCAGGAGGCGTATCGCGCCGCGCAGGATGCCAACTAGCCGTTCCTATCGGCGCGCGTGGTACCGGCAGCGACGAGACGGCGCGGGCAGCCCACATAGGATTGACGGATCAGCCGCGTATTGCCCCGGCCTGCGCGCCATCCCGGCAATCGTCGCGCCGGAGAGAAACCGGATGTATACATGAAGCCCGTCACGTCAGTCTCCAGCGACAACCTTCTCGGTGATCCCCAGAACTTTTCGCTGGTCCTGGGTGGTCCGCTCTTCCAGCTCCTGCGTCTCGGGCATCTGTCGAGCGACGCACTGCAGATGGTCCAGAGGCGCATTATCGTGCTCGCGCTATTCGCCTGGCTACCGCTTCTGGCGCTGTCGGCTGTTGAGGGACACCTGCTGGGTGGAGGACTGGCTGTACCCTTCTTGCTGGACATCGATGTTCACGTCCGTTTTCTGGTGGCCATGCCACTCTTGATCGTTGCCGAGCTTGTAGTGCACCGGCGTATGCGCTCTGTGATGCAACTATTCCTGGAACGCCATTTGATACCCGAAAGCGCCATGACGCAGTTCAAGGCCGCCATCGCGTCGGCACTGCGTCTGCGCAACTCCGTGCTCGCCGAGGTGCTGCTGATAGCCTTCGTGTATGGCGTGGGTGTCCTCGTCATCTGGCGCCAGTACACGGCAATCGACGCGGCCACCTGGTACGCGACCCCGTCTGACCAGGGCACGAAACTCTCACTCGCCGGGGTGTGGTTTGGCTATGCGAGCCTGCCGCTCGTCCAGTTCCTGCTATGCCGTTGGTACTTTCGTGTGTTGGTCTGGACACGTCTTCTCTGGAACGTCTCACGCATCGAATTGAGCCTGCTTCCCGCGCATCCGGATCGCGTAGGCGGCCTCGGATTTCTATCGAATACCATCTACGCCTTTACCCCGCTTGCGGCAGCGCACGGCGCGCTGCTCGCGGGACTTCTCGCCAACCGCATTTTCTTCACCGGTGCCAGACTGCTTGATTTCAAGGTGGAGATCGGGGTCGTGGTCATCTTCATGCTGTGTCTGGCCATCGGGCCCCTCCTCGTGTTCAGCCCACAGCTTGCTCGGACGAAGCGGCTGGGCATTACCGAATACGGCACTCTGGCCGAGCACTACGTGCGTGCCTTCGACGCCAAATGGCTGCGCGGCAGAGCACCCGCCAATGAGCAACTGGTAGGAAGCGCGGACATTCAGTCCCTCGCCGATCTCGCCAATAGTGTCGAGGTCGTCCGGACAATGCGTATCGTGCCAATTACGCGGGACGCCATAGTCCAACTCGGGGCGACGACACTTGCGCCGATCGTGCCTCTGGCACTTACCATCATGCCGCTGGAAGAACTGCTCAAACTGCTGTTTGGCATATTGTTCTAACCAGCCCGCGATTGTGCCGACCTCGCAACTGACCTAAGCTCCGGTCGCGCCACCCCCAGGGAAGCCCGATCCCCGCTGGTACGAGTTTGCTTTAGGAGTAACCAGACAATGTTTTCGATCGTAACCTTGCGCAGGACTGCCCTCGCGCTGCTGCTCGCGGCGGGCGGATGCTCCAACATGGCAAAGCCGGGCCCGCAGAGCGTGGCGGGAATGTCGCCGGACGGCACCGTCAGCATGGAGGAAATCATCGCGGTCGGCGCGGCCGGCGGAAAGGGCACGCTGTATTTCCGGGGGCAGTCCCATCCGTTCAAGCTGGCCGGCGGGGTGACCGGCGGCGGCGGCGCGGCCAACACCCAGGCCACCGGCGAGGTCTACAACCTGCACAGCCTTGCCGACTTCAAAGGCCTCTATACGCAAAGCAGCGGCAGCGCGGGTCTGGCCATGTCCGGCGCCAGCGATCTCTGGCTGCGCAACTCGTCCGGGGTCGTGCTGCACCTGACGGGAACGCAGGAGGGCGTGACGCTGAGCCTGGGCCGTGAGGAAATCCTGATCGAGATGCTGTGACAGACAGGACCGACCCCGAAGAAAAGACGCAAACTGCGCACCGGCCTCCAAAGGCGAATGTCCGCTCCGCAGCCCTGCGGAGCAGGCTTGATCCATATCAGTGAACCTCCTCCGGCCGGGCAGTACCGTTAGAGCAACATCCATTCAGATGGAATCATCTGAATGGATAAAGTTGCTCGCTAAAACAAAGGGCTAGAGCAGGATCGGCGCTTCTAGCTGCGCCGATCCTGCTCTAGCCCCGGCAAGCGCCGCCCGGAGGAAAGGTTCGTCCATGCGCCTCACTCAAGCCGACCGCGTCGAGGTCCTGGTGCTGGTGGACAATTCGACGGATATCCTGTCGTCCACCCCGCCCATCGTCACCGGCGAACTGGCCCGGCTGCGGCGGCGTCGGATAAGCCCGACCACGGGGGCGGCGTATTGCTGCGCGGCTCATGGCTTGTCGCTGCTCATCACCGCATACGGACCCAACGGCCCAAGGACGATGCTGTTCGATGGCGGCCCCACCGGCGATGCACTGGAGATGAACGCCACCCGCCTGGGCATCGACTTCGCGACGATCGGGGCGATCATGCTGTCCCACAGCCATTGGGATCACGCCGGCGGTCTTCCCCGCGCCCTCGCCATGATCCGCGCGGCGAATGGGGGCCGGCCGGTTCCCCTGTTCCTACACCCCGCCATGTTCCAGCAGCGCGGCTTTCGCATGCCCGATGGCAGCGTCTGTCCGGCCGAGCCATTTCCGTCACCGCAACAATGGGCCGATCTCGGGGCGGATCCGGTCCTGACAACCGAGCCGGTGACCTGTCTGGACGACCTGTTCTTCGTCAGCGGGGAGATCCCCCGCAGTACCGCCTACGAAAAAGGCTTCGACCAGAACGTCCACCGCGCCGCGGCGGATGCGCCGTGGGAGCCGGAGCCGCTGCTCATCGATGAACGGTTTCTGGCCGTGCCTGTGCGGGACAAGGGGCTGGTGGTCTTCACCGGCTGTTCCCACCCCGGGATCGTGAATATCCTGCGCCACGCGCAGGCCAGCTTTCCGGGTGTGCGGCTGCATGCCGTCATGGGCGGCTTCCATCTGTCCGGTGCCGCCGAGGCGATCATTCCGGAGACGGTCCGCGATCTCGGGCATTTCGGCCTGGATCACATCCTTGCGGGGCATTGCACCGGATGGCGGGCATTGAACGCGCTGCAAAATGCCCTCGGGGATCAGGTGGTCGTGCCTTTGGCGGTAGGCAAATCGTTCAGCCTATAGCGCCACGTGTCGCCGGCCGCCTCAGGCCTGCTCGTGTCCGGCATCGGCGGCGAAGCTGCGCAGTTCACCCTCCAGCGTCGTGCCGCGCGCGCCCCGCAGGACCTCGTCCTGCAGCCCTTCGGCCCGCAGCACGTCACGCACCCGCCCATGGGCTCCGATGATCACCAGGCCGAGGCCACGCGTGTGCAGCTTGTCGCGCAGGTCCGCGAGCATGCGCGCGCCGGCGATATCCATCATCGGCGACGCGGAGAGATCGCAGAACACGGTCCTGACGCCGCTCGCCTGGGGGGTGTCGAGCTGCGCGAGAATGCTGGCCAGCACGTGCTCGGCATTGAGGTAGAGCAGCGACGCCTCCGGGCGGACGGCCAACGCCCCGGCCAGGGGTTCGTTGTCCGGATGGCGCAGCCTGTCGGAGAAGGCCGCGGTACCGGGGATGCGCCCGAGCACGGCGACGTGCGGGACCGAGGCGTACACAAGCAGCAGCATCGCGGAGACAAGGGCGGCGAGAAGGACACCCTGCAGGATGCCGAGCAGCAACACACCGATGAGCGCGGCGATCGCGCTGAGGAAGTCGAGGCGGCTGGCACGGCGCATGTGCCGCAGCGTGGGGATGTCGATGAGACCGTAAACGGCCGTCAGCACGACAGCCGCAAGCATCGCCTTGGGCATGCCGGCGAGCAGGGAGGTAAGGAACAGCAGGCAGAGCGCCAGCGTCGCCGAGGCGAATACCAGGGAAAGGCGCGAGCGGGCGCCGGCTTTCTCGTTGACCGCGGTCTGCGACAGGCCGCCCGCCACCGGGTAGCCGCCGACCGCGGCGGTGGCCAGATTGGCCGCGGCCAGGCCGAGCAGTTCGCGCCGCGGGCTGATCGTCTGCCCGTGCCGGGCGGCAAAGGCGCGGGCAGCCGCCACCCCCTCGATATAGGCGAGCAGCATGCAGCCGGCGGCAAGCCCGGCGATCCCCTCCTCGTCGCGCAACGGCATGCTGGGCCAGACGGGCCTGGGCAGCCCCGCGGGTATGGCGCCGGTGGTGGCTACCCCGAAGCGGGTCAGGCCGAACAGGGCGACCGCGATGATCGACAGCGCCACCACGCCCAGCGCGACCGGGCGGCCCGGCAGCCAGCGCTCGCCGCACCAGAGAAGCGCCAGGGCGGCAAGGCCGAGGGCGAGCGTGGCGAGGTTGACGTCACCCAGCTGCCCGCCCAGCAGCACGAGCCGTTCCAGGACATCATGACCGCCGCCGCTGACGCCGAGCAGCGCGGGGAGCTGGGTGATGGCAATGGTCAGCCCGGCCCCGGCCTTGAACCCGGTCAGCACGCTGTCGCTGATCAGCTTGACCAGCGCGCTCAACCGGCAAGCCCAGGCGATCAGGCAAAGGGCGCCGACGCCGATCGCGGCGGCCGTGGCGATATGGGCGTAGTGGGCCGCATCGTCCCCCGCCAAGCTGCCGACGGTACCCGCGATCATCAGCGAAATGGCCGAGGTCGGGCCGATCGCGAGATACCGGGAAGAACCGGCCAGCGCATAGCCGAGGCCGCCCAGCAGATAGCCGTAGACGCCGACCTGCGGCGGCAGGCCGGCCAGGGTCGCATAGGCCAGCGAGACCGGAATGGCATAGGCCGCCAGCGTGACCCCGGCGACGGCGTCCCCCGGCAGCCAGGAAAGATCATAACCGAACAGGCGCTTGCCAGACCCCATGTCGCCGCCCCCATCGCCACCTCGGGTGGTCCTCCTGCGAGGAGCGCAAAACCGCCTCCCGCCCGAGTCGATCCTAGGCTGATGAAATCGCTTGCTGAAACAGGTCTGGAGCCGTTTCGCTCTGCGTGACGCGGCTCTGGTCGCTCTCTAATCGCCCTTGCCGAAATTCGGCGTCATGAAGCTGGCGAACAGCTTCTGCAGCTGCTCCGCATTCTGCGGCATGGCGCTGAACCAGGATTTCAGCATCGCCTCCGGCGACAGCGCCTCCACCGCCGCGGTCATCTGCTCCTCCATCCTGGCCAGCACCGCCGCCTGCAGCGGCTTCACGTCCGGCAGCCCCATGAACTGGCGCGCCTCGTCGGGCGTGCAGTCGATGTTGATCGTCACCTTCATGGCATCCCTCCCCCCGCAACAGGCAGAAGCGTCGACCCTACCACATTTACCGCCAGGCTAATCCGCCGCCTTGGGCGACCCCGCCGGCACGTGGCCGGACTTCTTGCCCTTCCGCTCGTCCAGCCGCTGCATCACCACGAAGAAGGACGGCACGAACAGCACCGCCAGGCAGGTGGAAGCGATCATGCCGCTGAACACGCTGAGGCCGAGGGAGATGCGCGCATTGGCCCCCGCCCCGGTCGCCAGCACCAGCGGCAGCACGCCAAGGATGAAGGCGAAGGACGTCATCAGGATCGGCCGGAACCGCGACCGCGCCGCCTCCACCGCCGCGTCCAGGATCGGCATGCCCGCCATCCGGTGCTCGCGCGCCATCTCCACGATCAGGATGCCGTTCTTGGCCGACAGCGCGATCAGCAGCATCAGGCCGATCTGGGTATACAGGTTGTTGGCGATCCCCAGCGCGGTCAGCGTGACCACCGGCCCGATCAGCGAGAGCGGCACCGCCAGCAGCACCGACAGCGGCAGGATCCAGCTCTCGTACTGCCCGGCCAGGCACAGATAGACCAGCAGAATCGCCAGCGCGAACACGTACAGCAACTGGTTGCCGACCAGCTTCTCCTGAAACGACATCGCCGTCCATTGGAAGGAAGCATCCTGCGGCAGGGTCTGCTTCGCCATCTGCTCCATTTCCGCCATCGCCTGGCCGGAGCTGAACCCCCGCGCCGGCGCGCCGACGATCGTTGCCGACGGATACAGGTTGTACAGCGTGATCAGCGCGGGTGCCACCACCGGGCTGATGGTCGCCAGCGACCCGATCGGGATCATCTGGTTGTCCTGGCTGCGCACCGTCAGCTTCAGCAGATCCTCCGGTTGCAGGCGAAACTTCGAATCCGCCTGCACATAGACCTGCAGCGACAGGCCGAACTTGTTGAACTGGTTGACATAGGTGGAACCGAGATAGGCGGTCAGCGCCGAGAACACGTCGCCGACCGACACGCGCATCGATTCCGCCTGCGCCCGGTCGACGGTCACCGCCACATGCGGCGTGCCCGGGCGGAACGTGGTCAGCACATGCTGCAGATGCGGATCGGCCGACGCCTTCTGCACCAGCGCATTGGTCATGTTCGACAGCGCCAGGTAGTCGAAATTGCCGCCCAGCATCTCCACCTGCATCTGCAGCCCGCCGGCATTGCCGATGCCCTGGATCGGCGGCGGCACCAGCACGACGCCCTGGCCGTCCGGCAGCGCCTCCAGCGAATGCTGCAGATGCTCGATGATCGAGAGGATGTCCTGGCCCTTCTGCTTGCCGCGGATGCTCCAGTCCTTCAGCACGACGAAGCTGGTCCCGCCATTGGCCAGCGTCGCGCTGTTGTCCAGCAGCGACATGCCGGAAATGGCGATCACCTGGTCCACGCCCGGCGTCGCCAGCGCGATCTGCGTCACCTGCTCCAGCGCCTTGGTGGTCCGCCCGAGCGAGGCGCCGTCCGGCAGCTGCACCGCGACCATCACGTAACCCTGGTCGTCGTTCGGAATGAACGCCGTGGGCACGCGCGCCATGCCCCACAGGCTGCCGCCGACCACGATCAGCGCCAGCAGCACCATCAGCCCGGCGCGGCGCACCATGCGGCCGATCAGCCCGGCATAGGCGCCCTCCATCCGGTCATAGACCTTGTTGAAGCCGCGGTAGAAGAAGTTGCGCTTCTCCGGCGGCACCGATTCGCGCAGCCACAGCGCGCATTGCGTCGGCTTCAGCGTGGCGGCGTTGATGGCGCTGATCAGCGCCGTCGCCGCGATCACCAGGGCGAACTGCGCGAACATGTTGCCGGTCAGCCCCGGCAGGAAGGCCGCCGGCACGAACACCGACATCAGCACCAGCGTGATGCCGATGATCGGCCCGAACAGCTCGCCCATCGCCTTGATCGCGGCGTCGTGGCCCGACATGCCCTTTTCGATGTATTTCGACACGCCCTCGACGATGACGATGGCGTCGTCCACGACGATGCCGATCGCCAGCACGATGCCGAACAGCGTGGACAGATTGACCGTGAAGCCGAGCGCGGCCATCGCCGCGAAGGTGCCGATGATGGTCACCGGCACCGTGGTCGCCGGCACCAGCGTGGCGCGGAAATTCTGCAGGAACACCAGGATGACGATCAGCACCAGAACGCCGGCCTGGTACAGCGTCGTATAGACCTCGTTGATCGAGGCGTTGATGAAGATCGTGGTGTTATAGGGAATGGCGTAGGTCAGCCCCGGCGGGAAGCGCTTGGACAGCTCCTCCATCTTCGCCTGCACCACCTTCGCCACCGCCAGCGAATTGGCCGATGGGCGTCTGGTAGATGGCGATGCCCGCCGCCGGCTTGCCGTTCAGCCGGAACTCCTGCGCATAGTTCTGCGAGCCGAGCTCGATCCGTGCCACGTCGTGCAGCCGGATCAGCCGTCCGCCATTGCTGGTCTGGCCCCTGATGACGATGTCGCCGAACTGGCTCCGGGGTCGTTCAGCCGCGATCGCACGTCGACGGTGTACTGGAAATCCTGGGTGGACGGCGCCGGCGGCATGCCGATCTGCCCGGCCGCGACCTCCTGGCTCTGCTGCTTGATGACGCGCATGACGTCTTCCGGCACCAGGCCGAAGGAATACAGCTTGTCCGGATCCATCCAGATCCGCATCGAATACTCGCCCGCGCCCATCACCAGCACGTTGCCGACGCCGGGCAGCCGGGCCAGCTCGTTCACCAGGTTGATGGTGGCGTAGTTGCTCATGAACAGGCCGTCGTACTTCCCGTCCGGCGAGTTGAGCGTCACGAATTCCAGGATCGAGGTATTCTTCTTCTGGATCGTCACGCCCTGCCCCTGCACCGCCTGGGGCAGCGAGGCCAGCGCGATCTGCACCCGGTTCTGCACCAGCACCTGGGCGGTATCCGGATCGGTGCCGATCTCGAACGTCACGGTCAGCGTGTAGCTGCCGTCGGCGGCGCTGGTCGACTGCATGTACAGCATGCGATCGACGCCGTTGACCTGGTTCTCGATCGGCAGCGCCACCGTGTCGACCACGGTCTGCGGGCTGGCGCCGGGATAGCGGGTGGTGACCTGCACCGTGGGCGGCACCACGTTGGGGTATTCGGACACCGGCAGGTTGAACACCGCCACCGCACCGAGCAGCACCAGCACCAGCGCCAGCACATTGGCCAGTACCGGCCGCTCGATGAAGAATTTGGACATCATGGCCGCGGCGCCGGCGGCACGCTGCCGGGTGGCGGCGTCAGCGTCATCAGCTGCGGCACGATCTTGCTGCCGGGCACCGCCCGCCAGAGATCGCCGACCACGACGCGGTCCTCGCGATTGAGCCCGGAACTGATCACCCGAAGCTCGCCCAGCAATTCGCCGAGCTGCACGCCCCGGCGCTGGACCACGTCATTCGCATCGAGCACCAGGACGAAGCGCCCGCTCTGGTCCTGCCCGACCGCCCGGTCCGGCACCAGCAGCGCGCCGGCGACCTCGCGCGGCAGCGGAATGCGCATGCGCAGGAACATGCCCGGGAGCAGCGAGATGTCGTGGTTGTCGAGGATGCCGCGCAGCAGCAGCGTGCCGGTGGCGGGATCGATGCCGGGCGAGGCATATTCCAGATGGCCGCGATACGGGAAGCCCGTCTCGTTCGCCAACCCGACCTCGACCGGCACCTTGGTCAGGTCCGACAGCGTCAGCCGGCGATTGTCGAGCCGCCCGCGAATGCGCTGCAGATCCTGCTCGTTCAGGTTGGCGACGGCGTAGATCGGATCGAGCTGGGTGATCTCCGCCAGCACGACCGGCTGGCCCATGCCGCCGACGACATTGCCGGGATCGACCAGATGCCGGCCCATCAGGCCGTCGAACGGAGCGGTGATGTTGGTATAGCCCATGTTCAACTGCGCCAGTGCCACCTGCGCCTGCGCGGCCAGCAGATTGGCCTCGGCGGCGGCCTTCTGGAACACCCAGTTATCCACCTCGATCTGCGTCGCCGCGTCCTTCTTCACCAGCGCGGTGTAACGCGTCACCTCGGTCTTGGCGTGCAGCAGCGCCGCCTGCTGCAACTGCACCTGCGCCTGGGCCTGCTGCAGCTGCGCCTTGTACTGGTCCTGCTGGATCGTGAACAGCGGCGTGCCCTTGCGCACCCGCGCCCCGTCGGCGAACAGCACGGCGTCCAGATAGCCCTCCACGCGGGCCACCAGCTTCACCACGTTCACCGTGGCGGCGTTGCCGGTCAGCTCCACATATTCGGAAACCGTCTGCACCAGCGGATGCACCACGGGAATGCCCTGCGTGACGGTGCCGCTGCCCCAAGGCTGCGGCTGGGCCGGGGGAGCAGCCGGAGGGGTCTGCGCCCAGCCCTGCCCGGGCAGCAGCATCGCCGCGATCGCCAGCACGACATGCAGCCCGCGCCGCCTCCGCGGCTGGCGCGCCGATACGTTCAGGCAATGGGCAGAAAAAATGTTCACGCTGACCTCACCATTGCGGTGCCCGTATGTTGGCATTGACGTCGTCGGTAGATGGCAAGGCCGGCGCGGCAGGCTGCGTCTCGCCCTCCGCTGGCAGCAGCCGGCCCCAGTCGGTGCGCTGGCGCATCTGCTCGCGGTTGGCGCCGCGGACGAATTCCTGGCCGTCGCGGATCTGCCAGCCGCCGCCGAGCGCGCGGTAGATGTTCGCCAGGCTGGCCGAATAGTTGCCATAGGCGCTAGCGAGGTTGTTTTCCGCCGTATACAGATTCTGTTCCGCCGTCAGCACGGTGGTGAAATCGCGCGTTCCCAGCTGATACTGCGTCAGTGCGATCCCAAGCGCGCTGTTCGCCGCCCTGTAGCTGACGCTGAGATCCGCGACCTGCCGGCTGCCCTGGGTATAGGCGGCGATGCCGTTCTCCACGTCCTGCTGCGCCTTCAGCACCGCCTGCTGATAATCGATCAGCAGCGATTGCAGCGTGGCGTCCTGCACCCGGACATTGTTGGTGATCTGGCCGTAGTTCAGCACCGGCCATTGGAAGGACGGGCCGAACGAGAACACGATGCCCTTGGAGGTGAACACATCGCCCAGATTGGCATGGCCGACATTGCTGCCGACCGTGCCGAAGCTGCCGGTCAGCGAGAACGCCGGATAGAGATCGGCCTGCGCCACGCCGATCTGCGCGCTCTGCGCCGCGGCGCGCAATTCGGCCGCCCGCAGATCCGGCCGCCGGCGCACGAGATCGGCGGGAATGCCGACCGCGACCTGCGCCGGCGGCACCGGAATAACCGACGAGCCGGCCAGAATCGCATCCAGCGTCTCCGGCGCCATGCCCAGCAGCACCCGCAGCGCGTTCCTGCCCTGCTCCAGCTGGATCGTCAGCGCCGGTATCGTCGCCTGCGTCGCCGCAAGCACGTTCTGCGCCTGATACACATCGAGCTTGGTGGACGTGCCGCCCTGGTAGCGGGCAACGGCGATGTCCAGCGCCTTCCTCTGGCGCACGACGTTGGCCTGGGCGATGGCGACCTGCCGCTCCAGCGTGCGGATGCCGATATAGGTGGTGGCGACATCGCCGATCATGCTGACCAGCACATCGTCATAGGTGGCGATGGAGGCGAGGTAGGCGGCGTCGGCCGATTGGATCCCCCGGCGGAACTTGCCCCAGAAATCCAGCTCCCAGTCGATCTGCGTCCCCAGCGAGGCGCGCCAGAAATTGCCCAGATTGCCGTTCGGATTGCCGGTCGGGTCCGCCGAGCTGGCCTGGTTGTAGGCGACCGAGGCGCCGAGCTGCTGGCGCTGGGGATAGAATTCGCCGATCGCGACGCCGAGCTGGGCGCGCGCCGCCAGCACCCGCGTGCCGGCGGACATCAGCGTCAGGTTCTGGTCATAGGCAATGCGGATCAGCCGGTCGAGCACCGGATCCTGGTAGACCGACCACCAGTTGACATCCTCCTGCCGGTCCGCCCGCACGGCGGGATCGCCCGATTGCAGCCAGTTCGCGGCCACCGGCGCGGCCGGCGCGGTGTAGTCCGGGCCGACCATGCAACCAGCCAGCAACAACGAAATTGCCAACAAGGCGGTCCGGGCCAGACACGGCGGAAACCCGCGGGCATTGCCGGCGGTTGGCGGATCCGACGACAAAGACGAGGTTCCCTACATGAATGTTTGCTAACTTATTGTTGAACCTACCCGAGCTACCGAGAGTCGCACAACTACCTGCGCGTGCAATTCCAGAATAATGCAGAAGAAAAACAGGGATCGTTCCCCACCCTTGCGCGGGCGCCACAATCGGGGTGGTCCTGACCGGAACAGATCCGGTCAGGACCCGGAACCGTTCAGGCTACTGCATGAACCAGCCATGGCTGACGACGATGGATTGCCCGGTCATCGCATTGGTCTCCGCCCCCGCGAAGAACAGCACCGCCGAGGCAACGTCGTCGGTGGTGGTGAACTGGCCATCCACGGTATCCACCAGCATCACGTTCTTGATCACCTCCGCCTCGGAGATGCCGAGTTCCTTCGCCTGCTCGGGGATCTGCTTGTCCACCAGCGGGGTGCGCACGAAGCCGGGGCAGACCACGTTGGACCGCACGTTGAACTCGGCACCCTCCTTGGCGACGACCTTGGACAGGCCGATCAGGCCGTGCTTGGCGGTCACGTACGGCGCCTTCAGCTTGGACGCCTCCTTGGAATGCACCGAGCCCATGTAGACGATGCTGCCAGACTTGGCGGCGTACATGTGCTTCAGGCAGGCCTTGGTGGTCAGAAAGGCGCCGTCCAGATGGATCGACAGCAGCTTCTTCCAGTCGGCGAACGGAAAATCGACGATCGGCTTGACGATCTGGATGCCGGCATTGCTGACCAGGATGTCGATCTTGCCGTATTTGGCCATCACGTCGGCCACGCCCTTCTCCACCGCATCCTCGTCCACCACGTTCATGGCAACGGCGAAGGCATCCGCGCCCTTGGCCTTGATCTCCGCCGCCGTGGCATTGGCCGCCTCCAGGTTGAGGTCGGCGATCACGGGAATGCCGCCCTCGGCCGCAAGCCGCAGCGCGATCTCCTTGCCGATGCCGCTGGCCGCCCCGGTGATGATGGCCACTTTTCCGTCGAAACGAGACATATGATGAGTCCTCTGGAGTGTTGCAGACAGGGATGAGACCGATAGGCGTATTTGTCCCGGATGTTCCTCGCCTCAGTTTTCTTGCAAATAATCGAACACGACCTCGCCCAGGCCAAGAGTCAGATCGGTGACAAAATGGCTCGCCGACACCACCTCGTGCACCGGCAGCCGGGCCACGTCGCACATCGCGTGCTCGAACAATTGCAGCGCCGCGGGACCGGACCAGGCGCCCTTCACCGTCACGTCCTCGCAGTAATAGCGCACCAGCTCGCAGATGCGCGGCGTGCAGTCCACATGCGGGATGATCTTGATCATGAATGCCGGCTTGGCCAGGCTTTTCGCGATCGGCGCCAGATCCAGCTCCTGGTGCTTGTAGCCCATCGTGGCATTGACGCAGAGGATCGAGCCGTAATGCAGCGTGCAGACCAGCGTCTCGTTCTCGTGCTCGATCTTCGGGCTGGCGAGCTTCTTCGGAAAGCCCCAGATCTCCCGCCCGCCGGCGATGGGGGAATTGTCGTCCAGATACATGGCATGGACATAGCCGCCTTCCTGCACCGTGCCGTCGGCGGCCTTGAAGCGCACCGGAATGACCTGCCCGGTTTCGGTGTAGTCGCCGAAGCCGGTGGAATCCGGCATGCGGATGAACTCGTAGTTGACGGTGTCGCCGATCACCTCCAGCGGCTCCGGCACCACCGCGCGCAGCAAGGCCGGGTCGGTGCGGTAGCTGATGACGACGAATTCGCGGTTGTAGAATTTATAGGGCGGGCGCGGATAGGCCGGGTTGTTCAGCGGCATGGCGAAGGCGCGCTTGCGTACTTCCGCAAGGTTCATCGGGTCGTCCTCCTGATCGGCGTGGGGCTGAAATCGGGCCAGGCAGGCTGGCCAGGCTATTTGCGCTCGGGATGCGCAAGGTCGAAGGTGAAGACGCCGTCCATCCCCTTGGGCCGTTCCAGCACGTCCGGATGCCGCAGGGTCTCCACGGCATCGCGATGGCCGGCGGCCCAATGTTCCTCCATCGTTCGCCGGGAGAATTCGTAATCCTTCGACGTACCCTCGTATTTGCGCGAGCGGTAGATCAGCTGGATGATGTTGAAGACCTTCTCGTCGGCTTCCGCCGCCAGCATCCGCGCTTCCGGCGTGGCCTTCAGCTCTTCCGGGATCGCCTTGAGCAGCTTCGCCGCCGCGCGGCGGAGGATCTGTCGCTTCTTGAAACCGTCGGTCGCATTGCGGGTGCGGCTGGAGAAGCGGATCTCCTTCTGCCGGACCTCGGAATCGGTCAGGTTGCGCGGCATCTCGCCCCTGGCGTTCCACAGATCGACCTGGAAGGCCAGCGTATCCAGCCGCGGATAGCTGCCGAGCACCCATTCCAGCGGCGTGTTCGAGACCAGGCCGCCATCCCAGTAGAACTCGCCGTCGATCTCGGTCGCGGGAAAGCCGGGCGGCAGGGCACCGCTGGCCAGGATATGCGCCGGTGCGATCTTGTGCGTGGCGTTGTCGAAATAGACGAAATTGCCGGTCCGGACATTGACCGCGCCGACGCTGAAACGGGTCTCCCCGGCGTTGATCCGGTCGAAATCCACCAGCCGCTCCAAGGTCGCGGTCAATGGCGCGACGTCATAGAAACTCAGCGCCGCCGGCGTGCCGGGCGCCTGCAGGAAGGGCGGCACCAGGCGCGGGGTGAAGAAGCCGGGCGCGCCGAACAGCATGGTGCCGAACGCGTTGGTCTGGTTGACCGCCTGATGCACGCCGTCATGCTTCAGCGACAGCGATTTGATCGCGGGAATGCCGACCGGCGACCGGCTCACCAGTTCCCAGAACTCCCGCAGCTTCGCCACCCGATGCTCGGGCGCGTTGCCGGCGATGATGGCCGAGTTGATGGCGCCGATCGAAATGCCGGCGACCCAGTCCGGATGCAGCCCGGCATCGGCCAGTGCCTGGTACACCCCGCCCTGATACGCGCCGAGCGCCCCGCCGCCCTGCAGCAGCAGGGCAATGCGCTCGAAGGGCGGTCGCTGCGGCCCGGCGTGGCGGGTCTTCTTCGATGGCAGCGTCGTGGACATGCGAAGGGACCTTTTCGACGGGGGCCGGACAGCCTGGCTGTCCTAGCAAGATCGATCCCCTTTGGCCAGGATTCGTGCCCCGTCCTGCCGCCGCCCCGGCGTGGCCGGTTCCGGACGCTAGCCGCCCCCGGTCTTCACCTTCCCCGCCTGGTCCTCCGGATGCTGCGGCGTCAGCAGGGTGTCGATCTTGGCGCGAAGCTGCTCCAGCAGCATTTCGGTATTGGGATCGAGCGCCTCGATCGCCGTCAGCACGGTCTGGCACGCCTCGCGCAGCGTCAGCGGAAAGGCGTCGGCGATCCGGGTGCCCAGCGCATGCTCGAGGTGGCGTGCCTCCTCCGGCCGGCCCAGCTCCTGCAAACGCTGGATGGCGTCCTTGGCCTTTTCGCGGATTTCGTCGGTCATGGAATTGCTTTCGGTTATGCGGTCGCGGACCCGATCCTAGAGCAGTTTCGGTCAGACCGGAATCGGTCTGGCTGATAAGACTGCTCGATAAAACAAAGGCTGGAGCGATTTCACGTCCGCCACTTGGCGGACACTCTGAGTGAAAACGCTCCAGCACGACCCGGCTGGATTCCGGTTGGCGAGGGCTGCCGATTTTCCCCCGGCCAACCGGATCCGCGCATCCTTCCGCCCCGGCTCAGGCCTTCACCAGCGGGCAGCCGCTATCGGCCAGCGGCTTGAACGCCTTATCCGCGGGGATCGTCTGCAGCAGATTGAAGAAATCCCACGGATCCTTCAACTCGGCCACGGTCTTGGTCTGCCACACATACATGTCGTGCACGAACTTGCCGTCGGCGCGCACCCGCCCCTGGTAGTACGGATCGTTCACCGGCATGGCCTTCATCTGCTCCACCACCGCCCGCCCGCTCGCCTTGGCCTTGTCGACCCCGATCGCCGCAGCGGAATTGAGGTAGTGCGTCACCGCCGAATAGATGCCGGCATGATAGAAATTCGGCTTGGCGCCGTGATACTGCGGCTGGAACCGCGCGGCGAAGACGCGGGCGGCGTCGTTCATGTTCCAGTACCACGGCATCGTGCCGACCAGCGCCTGCGCCGTCTGCAGCCCGACCGACTTGATGATGTAGTCCTGCAGCACCAGGCAGGCGAGCCGCACGCCCGATTGCGGTATGCCGAACTCGTACGCCTGCTTGATGCAGTTCGCGGTGTCGTCCCCGGCATTGGCCAGGCAGATCACCTTCGCCCCGCTGGCCTTCGCCTGCACCAGCTGCGACGAGAAATCCGTCGTGCCCGGAAACGCATAGACGCTGCGGCCAAGCTCCCGCCCGCCGGTCCGCTTCAACGCGTCGGCCGCGTCGTTGGTCATGGCATGGCCGGAGATATAGTCGGGCAGGATGAAGTACCAGGTATCGGCGCCATGGCCGACCAGCCCGTTCACCACGCCATTGGCATTGGCCCAGAGATCGAAGGTCCAGTGCACCTGATTGGGCGTGCAGAACTTGCCGCTGAGATCGGCGACCCCGGCGCTGGTGAAGACGACGACCTTGTCCTTCTCCTTGGTGATCGCGCCCACCGCCAGCGCGACGGCCGATTGCGGAATGTCGAAGATCGCGTCCACCCCCTCCCGGTCGTACCAGGAACGGGCGATGCTGGCGCCGACATCGGGCTTCAGCAGCATGTCGGCGGATACCAGCTCCACCCCGATATCGGGATGCTCCCGGGTGAAATCCTCGATGGCGAAACGCGTCGCCAATACGTCGCCCGGGCCGGTGGCCTCGGCATAGGGTCCGGACATGTCGCTCATGACGCCGATCTTGAGCGTGTTCGTCGCGGCACGCGGCCGGGCCGGTGCCAGCAGGGCACCGGCGGCAAGCGCCCCGGCCTGGGTGAACCGGCGGCGGGTCAGACTGGACATTGTTCCTCCTTGGACAGCGCGCTCGGGATCGGCGCGTTGGGGCCAGCAGAGCATTTCCGGACCCGCATATCCAGCCGGCCGCTACGGCGCGGTGATCGCGCGGTTGCCAGGTCGCGCGGCCGTGGATTTCGGTGCCGTTTGCGGAAAGCCCAGCAGCACCGCCGACGCCAGGATCGCCACCACGCACAGCACGCAGAACGCGCCGCGCCAGTCCCTCGCGTCGGTCAGCCGGCCGATCGCATAGGTGAACGCCATGGCGCCCATCCCCGCGAACAGGACACACAGCCCGTTCATCACGGTCAGCCGCCCCCGCGCCACCCGGAGCTTCAACGCCTTCAGCCCGATCATCAGCGCACCGCCGCCGCCGAGCCCGATCATCGCCCGGCCGAGCATCAGGATGGGCGCCGTTTCCGCCACGGCGAACAGCAGCGCGCCATAGGCCGCGACCATGACCAGCGCCGCCAGCACGCGCCGGCCAGGCATCTTGCGAAAATCCGCGATCACGCAAAAGCCCGGCACGCCAAAGCCAGGCACGCAAAAGCCCGGCGCGCAGACCGCGTAACGGAATGCGGCAAACCGTTCCTGAATTTCATGTCCTGCTCCCACTTCCACGGCCATCCTGGCCGCGCATCGGGAGCCTAGGTGCCGGCCCGCCACCGGTCTGTGAACCAGGTCACGGTAACGTCGGACATACAACAGCAATCTTTCCTTACGCGCGCAGAATCGCGCGGGAACATGGGCCGAAAGCGCCTACAGGTCCTGCGACCGCGCCCGGAGCGGCAGCTTCGTACGGTGCACCACGCGCTTCATCGCGAAAACCGACCGCACCGCCCGCACCCCCGGCATCCGCGTCAGCCGCCCGCGTAAAAAACTTTCATAGGACGCCAGGTCCGCCGCCACCACGCGCAGCAGGAAATCGCCGGTGCCGGCGATCTCGTAGCATTCCATGACCTCCTCGCACTCGGCCACCGCCGCCTCGAATGGCTGCATGAACTCGTCGGCATGCGACGTCATCTCCACCGTGACGAATACATTGACGCCAAGCCCGACCTTCTCCGGGTCCAGCAGCGCGACATAGCCCTGGATCACACCGGCATCCTCCAGCAGCTTCTGCCGGCGATGGCAGGGAGAGGCGGACAGCCCCGCCGCCTCGCTCAGTTCCACCGTGGTCGCGCGCCCTTCCGTCTGCAGGTGCTCGAGGATGGCGAGATCGATACGGTCCAGTCGCGCAGCCCGTCCCATGGACCAACTCCTTCTACGTTGCATTGCACCATTGGCAGATTCCACCAATCCGGGCTCCAATAGCAGGCAACTATGGCAGGACCTACCGGCCGTTCACATCTTACAATCGCCCATATCTTACAATCGCCCACGTCTTCCAATCGCCAGGCAATGCACGACTGAACGTCTTTGCCCATAAGGAGCGTCTCAATGGATACCGGCATGGATTTCTCCGCGGTCACGCTGGAAAGCCGCTTCACCGAGTTCGACACCCCGGTGCTGCTGACCGGCATCCAGGCCCTGGTCCGGGTGCTGCTGGAACAGAAACGGCTGGACATCATCGCCGGCCTGAACACCGGCGGCTTCGTGTCCGGCTATCGCGGCTCCCCGCTCGGCGGCCTGGACCGCGAGCTGTGGCGCCGGCAGAAGCTGCTCGAAAGTCATAACATCCAGTTCCAGCCTGGGCTGAACGAGGACATGGCGGCCACCATGATCTTCGGCACCCAGCAGCTCGATGCCTTCCCGGGCAAGAAGGTCGATGGCGTCTTCGGCATGTGGTACGGCAAGGGCCCGGGCGTGGACCGCACGGCGGACGCGTTCCGCTGCGCCAATTTCATGGGCACGTCGAAACATGGCGGCGTGCTCGCGGTCTCCGGCGACGACCACGCCGCGCATTCCTCCACCTATCCGCACCAGACCGACCACATCTTCCAGGGCGTGATGATCCCGGTGCTGAACCCGGCCTCCGCCCAGGACATCTTCGATTTCGGCCTGGCCGGCATCGCGCTGTCGCGCTTCTCCGGCCTGTGGACGGCGCTGAAGACCACGGCGGAAACCGCCGAACAGACCGCAACGGTGCGCATCCCCGACACCAGGCGCTTCGTCACGCCCGACTACCCGCTTCCCCCGCATGGCCTGAACGTCGATCTCACCCTGCGCCACCCGGCCGACCGGGCGGAGCTGGAACGCCGCGTGGTGGATGAGCGCCTGCCGGCGATCGGCCCCTGGGCGCGCGCCAACGACATCGACCGCGTGGTCTTCGGCGGCGCCGGCGCGCCGATCGGCATCGTCACCGTCGGGCGCGCCCATTTCGACGCCATGCACGCGCTGCACGGCCTGGCCCTGGCCGATCATCCGATGCTGGCGCTGAAGAAGATCGGCCTCACCTGGCCGATCGACGCCGAGGGCATCCGCGACTTCGCCCGCGGCAAGCGGCTGCTGATCGTGGTGGAGGAAAAGCGCTCCTTCGTCGAGGCGCAGATCCGCGAGGCGCTGTACAACATGCGCGCCGACGACCGTCCGGACATCGTCGGCAAGACCGACCTCGCCGGCGAGAAACTGTTCCCGGCCACGATGGAGCTGTCGCCGGAGATCGTCGGCGGCGGCTTGTCGAAATTGCTGCGCACCGCCGGCCTGAACGTCGCCTCCCCGCCCTCCCCGCCGGTGCCGGAACGCCCGGCCGGTCTGCTGCGGCGCATTCCCGCCTTCTGCGCCGGCTGCCCGCACGGCACCTCCACTCAGCTTCCCGAGGGCAGCTTCGCCTCCGCCGGCATCGGCTGCCATTTCATGGCCATGGACGACAGCGCGCAGACCCGCACCTTCACCCAGATGGGCGGCGAAGGCGGCTCCTGGGTCGGCATGGCGCCGTTCACCGAAACCCCGCATCTGTTCGCCAATATCGGCGACGGCACCTACACCCATTCCGGCCTGCTCGCGATCCGCCAGGCGGTCGCCGCCAAGGCGCGGATGACCTACAAGATCCTCTACAACGACGCCGTGGCGATGACCGGCGGCCAGCCGGCCGAAGCCGGCTACACCGTCACCCAGATCGCCGCCCAGGTGCATGCCGAGGGCATCACCCGCATCGCCCTGGTGGCCGATGACGAGGAACGGCTGCCGCCCGCCTCCGCCCTGCCCCCGGGCACCACGCGCCACGGCCGGGAGGAACTGGACAAGGTGCAGCGGGAGCTGCGCGAGTACGATGGCCTCAGCGTGCTGATCTACGACCAGGTCTGCGCCACCGAAAAGCGCCGGCGGCGCAAATCCGGCAAGTATCCGGAAGCGACGCAGAGCGTGGTGATCAACGAACAGGTCTGCGAGAACTGCGGCGACTGCTCCAAGCAGTCGAGCTGCATCGCCATCGAGCCGGTGGAAACCGAGCTCGGCCGCAAGCGCCGGATCAATCCGTCCAGCTGCAATGTCGATCTCTCCTGCCTGAAGGGCTTCTGCCCGAGCTTCGTCACCATCGCCGGCCCGCCCAAGGCGCCGGGCGCCGATCCGCGCTGGAAGCAGCGCGAGGCGGAACTCGCCGCCGCGCTGCCGGAACCGCCGCGCGCGGCCACTCCCTGGCGCGGCCTGTTCGCGGGTATCGGCGGCGGCGGCGTGGTCACCTCCGGCGCCATCCTGGCGATGGCGGCGCAGCTCGAAGGCCATCAGGTCAGCACGCTCGATTTCGCCGGCCTGGCGCAGAAGAACGGCGCCGTCGTCTCCCATGTGCAGATCGCCGGCGACGGCAGCCTGGACGTGGTGCGCATCCCGCTCGGCACCGCCAATTTCATGCTGGCCGCCGACCTCGCGGTCGCCGCCGGCCCCGGCGTGCTGGAACGCTGCGGCCCGGATGCCGCAGTGCTCGGCAACCTCGACCTCGCCGCCACCGCCGAATTCAAGCGCGACCCGCATCTGGTGATCGATGCCGGCCTGCACCGGCGGGTGATCGAACGCACGACGGGGGCGAAAGCCTCGCTCTATCTGCACGGCGTGCGCCTGGCCGAGCGGCTGTTCGGCAACGCCCAGGCGATGAACACGCTGTATCTCGGCCTCGCCTACCAGCGCGGCCTGCTGCCGGTCAGCGAGGCGGCCCTGCACCGCTCCATCGAGCTGAACGGCGCCGCGCTGGAACTGAACCGCCGCGCCTTCCTGTGGGGCCGCATCCTGGCGGCGAAACCCGAGCTGGTGGCGGAGATCCTCGGCGATGCCGAACCCGCGGTGCCCGCCGACCTGGACGCGCTGATCGCCCACCGGGCCGAGGCGCTGGCGGCGTATCAGAGCCGTTCCTACGCCGGGCTCTACCGCCGCCGCGTCGGCGAGGTGGTTGCGCGTGAAACCGCCGTCTTCGGCAGGCCCGGCAAGCTGTCGCGCGCCGCCGCCGAGGGCTGGTTCCGGGTCATGGCCTACAAGGACGAGTACGAGGTCGCCCGCCTGCACGCCGCCGCCACCTACGGCAAGGATCCGGTCTTCCACCTCTCCCCGCCGCTGGTCGCGCGCATGGACAAGCTGACCGGACGGCGCAAGAAGATCGGCATCCCCGGCAAATACGCCCTGCCGATGTTCCGCCTGCTGCGCCACGGCAAGATCCTGCGTGGCACGGCGCTGGACCCGTTCGGCTGGCAGCAGGAACGCCAATGGGAGCGCGCGCTGATCGGCCAGTACGAGGCCGACATGCGCGAAACCCTCGCAGCCCTGCGCCCGGAAACGCTGGACACCGCCATCCTGCTGGCTGATCTGCCGGACAGCATCCGCGGCTTCGGCCCGGTCAAGGAAGCGAACCACAAGACGGCCATGCAGCGCCGTGGCATACTGCTCGAACAGCTCAGGAACCCGCCGCAGCTCCGCGCGGCGGCCGAGTAGGGAGAGGACAATGCCTGACTACAGCAGTTTCGAAGGCGACAGCCTGGTCATCGACATGGCCCGGAAATTCGCCGCCGAGCGGCTGGCCCCGCACGCCAGCGCGCGGGAAAAAGCCGGGCGGATCGAACCCGAGATCATCCGCGAACTGGGTGAGCTCGGCTTCCTCGGCGCCACCACCTCGGCGGCCTGGGACGGCTCGGAGATCGATCCGGTGACCTACGCCCTGCTGCTGGAGGAGATCGCCGCCGGCGACGGCTCGGTCTCCACGCTGCTGTCGGTGCACAACTCGCCGACCTGCATCGTGTTGGAGAAATACGGCAACGACGCGCAGAAGGACCGTTGGCTGCGCCCGCTGGCGCGCGGGGAACACGTGGGCTCCTTCGCCCTGACCGAGCCGCAGGCCGGCTCGGACGCCTCCAACCTGCGTACCCGCGCGGTGAAGCAGGGCGACCGCTACATCGTCAACGGCGCCAAGCAGTTCATCACCAGCGGCAGCGTCCCCGGCAGCACGGTGTTCTTCGCGGTAACCGACCCCGCCGCCGGCAAGCGCGGCCTCAGCGCCTTCGTGGTGGACAAATCCGCCCCCGGCTACGTCATCGCGCGGCGGGAGGAAAAGCTCGGCCTGAAGGCGTCGGAGACCTGCGCGCTGATGTTCGAGGACATGGAGGTGGCCGAGGACCAGCGCATCGGCGCCGAGGGCGAAGGCTACAAGATTGCGCTCTCCACGCTGGAATCCGGCCGCATCGGCATCGCCGCCCAGGCCGTGGGCCTCGCCCGCGCCGCGCTGGAACACGCCATCGCCTATGCCCGCGACCGCCAGAGCATGGGCCAGGCCATCATCGACCACCAGGCCGTCGGCTTCCGCCTGGTGGACGCCAAGACCCGCCTGGAAGCGGCGCGCCAGCTGGTGCTGCACGCCGCCCGCCTGAAATCCGACGGCAAGCCGGCGCTCGAAGCCGCCTGCATGGCCAAGCTGTTCGCCTCGGAAACCGCCGAGGCGGTGTGTTCCGCGGCAATCCAGACCCTGGGCGGCTACGGCTATCTGGCCGACTACCCGGTGGAACGGATCTACCGCGACGCCCGCATCTGCCAGATCTATGAAGGCACCTCGGACATCCAGAAGCTGATCATCCAGCGGACGCTCTGAATGCCGTAAACCCGGCGCCGGGAAACGCCGCCGGGTGTCATTGCAAACTGTGCTCAGTTCGGACCGGTGTAGACCACCTGAAACGCATCCCGGCTGTATGGATGCGAATGACCGGGCATGGAAATCTTCCGGGTCCTGGCTGGGTTATGCAGGCGTTCGAACATCTGAATGAACCGTGCCCCCTCCAGTTGCCGGTATATCACCGCCGGTCCGCTGAACGGCGCGAGTTCCTGCGCGGCGGCAAAGCAGCGGGAGAACCTGACCGGCCGATCGACATCGAAGACCGGCAGCGGCAGTAACACGTCGGAGCCCAGCGCCGTCGGACGCTCCACCACCCACTCCGCGGTCGCGCCCGGAAGCGGCAGCGGGATCGGGTCGATCAACGGCAGCGTGATGGGCCAGAACACCATCGGCGTGCCGAGCTTGATGATCGAAATCGTTACCGTGGTCGGAGACGTGACCTGCAGGTCACAGACAACCGTGTCGTCGACATTCAGATCGGCAATCTTCACCGGCACCGTGCTGATCTGCCCGGGCGCCCACCATTGGTACCAGGCATAGCAAACCGGCTCCGACGTCTGGGTTATCGGATTGAACTCATATCCCTGCCGCGTGCCGATCTGCGGCAGGCTCGAACTGCGATAACGCCGCTGGCCATCGAGGCCGATCCAGATCGAGCAGACCATGTTCTCCGCGTTTTGCGCGGCGGCCCCGGCCGGCCTGCGGAATTTCGGTATGGTCCAGGTGCCCGACAGCTCGGTAAATATCCGGCCGTTATCCGCCTCGATATAGGCACCGGACCAGTTGCGGCTGGTCTCGAAGCGGGTCGATACGACCGGCCCGGGCGGCAGCAGGAAGCGGGGGTTGGTCAGGCTCTCGATGGTCCCCGGCGCCGGTTCGGCCTCCTCTATCCTCAGGGGCGCGGAAAGGATGCGCTTCCAGACATCCTCATAGAGGGGGGAATTCCGGTCTATCTGCGGCAGGCCATATTCGGTGAATTGCTTCGGGTCCAGACGCAATATGTCGAAATCCTTCTGGCTCCTGAAGGCCTCCAGAAGCGCCTGGTTTCTCGTGCGGAGGATCGTGGTGCCCGGCTGGTCATCCTTCGCGGGGCGGTTGTCCTGGGCCAGGATGGGCGCGAACGGAGCAGCCGCAACGGTCACCGCGGCGCCCTGGATAAAGGTTCTGCGCTGCATGTCGCGATCCCCTTCCGGTGCTGTTCAGGACCACTCGCCTTTGGCCGTCGTCAGCACGGCATTGTAGCTTGGGACGACCGGACTCGTCGTATTGGACAGCATCATGCCGAATACATTCGCGGCCAGCGTCCGCCCGCCGACCCCGTCCGTTGGATAGTGCAGTCCGGCGATCTCCCGGTTTCGGGCAATACGATGTGCGAGATGCGTCAGGCCCGGCGTCAACGCCTCGCACAGCGAATTCGGCGTCGGCGTGCCCGGCCCGGCCGGCGACCCGCCGGATGCCGGCGCCAGCACGAAGCCGGGAAGCGCCTGCTGAACGCAGAGCGAGATCAACCAGGACTGCGTGGCATGCCCGCTCGGGAAAGAGGCATGGCCGGGGATGGAGATCGGCGGCATCAACGCCGGCAGCAGCTGGGACGGCCGGATCCGCTGGTAGTACCCCTTCCAGTACATGACCGTGTACAGGGCGATCATGCTGGCGATGTTCATCAACCGCACGGTGGCCGGATGCGACGATGGGGTGATGGAAAGCAGATCCATGAAATAGGACAGGAACTCGGTGGCCTGCGCGAGGATCTCGCCCAGCGCGTCCGCCCGTTCGTCGCGCGCGGCACGCGCCAGATTGGCAAGTTCGTGCCCGACCTCGTCATTCGTCGGAGGCGATCCGGCGACAAAATTTCCGAACAGGGCCGGCGTCGTACTTGTCGGGTTCGCTACAGCAACGCTGCGCGCCATGCCGCCGTCATTCCAGCCGATGGTGGACCCGGCGACCGGTGTCGCGGCCTTCCACGCCGGATTTCCGCCTGATAACACACTGGTGAAGTCGGCAAGAATGACAAATGCCTTCCAGAACGGGTCCCATTTGGAATCCCGAAAGAAGGGGCTGGGGCTGACATAGATACTGTGCTCGAGGTTATCGACAGTGATGAATGGCAGGTCCACCCTGTCGGCGAAAAACAGACTGCCGGCCGAGCCGGCGGTGTTACCGGTATTTCCGGTATTTCCGGTATTCCCTGTATTACCCGTGTTGCCGCCCATGTTTTCTGCCCCTTATTGGTTTCCGCCTTCATGTGATGAAAACAGTCGCCTTTGAATGGCACCGGGTAATATTTCGGATAATGGCCGTTACGGATCCGGTTGATATGTGACGCAGGTCACACCCCGACGGGGTTTTTCCCGGCGATGGCATCCTACTCAGGCAGGCCGGCCGCGCGCAACCGATCCAGCCAGGCGGCCAGCGCATCGCCCCGGAACGGGCAAAGCTTCTCGTAGCGTCTCATCCGGAAACCGGGCTGCAGCTGCATCAGCTGCTGCCCGGCGGCCACCGCCTCCTCCGTCTTACCCAGCGCCATCAGGCTGGTGATCAGCGTGCGCAGGCTGAACACCACCGCTCCGTTGCGTCCCACCGCCCGGCGCGCCCAGATCGCGGCCTCCTCGTAGTTGCCGTCGACATAATGCGCCTGGCCCAGTATCGCCTCGTTCCAGAACCGGTACGGCCCCTGCGGCGCGAGCCGAATCCCCCGCACGGCCATTTCCACCGCCGCCTTTCCGTTGCCGACGTAACCTTGCGTCGCGCTGCTCATGGTCCAGGCCACCGCGGAACTCGGTCCCACCTGCACCGCGCGGTCGAGGAAATGCATCGCCCGCTCGTAGTCGCGCAGCAGGAAGGATTGCACATGGCCGTAGATCGCCAGTGCCAGCGGATCGCTCTCGTTCAGCCGCAGCGCCGTGCCGGCAAGCCGCGCCGCCTCCCGCGAATCCGCCTCCGGATCGGTCGAGCGCCCCTCCCCGACATGGAACACGTACCAGTAGGCGGCATAGGAATAGGCCGGCGCGTAGAACGGGTCATGCGTCATCGCCTGCTGCAGCAGCCCCCGCGCCCGGGCGAAGGATTCCGGGTCCATCCGGTACATGCGGTCCAACGCCTGCAGCAGGAAATCATAGGCGGTCATGTTCTGCGGATGCTTGCGGCATGCCCGCTGCAGCTCCAGCTCCAGCACATGCGGCGCGATCGTGGTCACCACGCTGGCGGAAATGCGATCCTGCAGGTCGAACAGGTCGCCGAGCTCGCCCTGATACTTGTCGGAACGGATGATCGCCCCGGTCTCGGCGTCGCTCAGCTCGGTGGCGATGCGCAGCCGCCCGGCGGCGCGGCGGACCGAGCCGTACAGCACGTAGCGCACGCCCAGCGCCCGGCCGATGGCCCTGACGTCGATCTCCTCTCCGCCATAGCCGAGCGTGGAGCCGCGCGAAATCACGAACAGCTCCTTCAGCCCGGCCAGCGCATAGATGATGTCGTCCACGATGCCGTCGGCGAAGTAGGCCTCGTGCGGGTCGGTCTGGTTCTTGCGGAACGGCAGCACCGCGATCGACGGCCGGTCATCGGTCCCCAGCGGCGTGTTGCCCACCAGCCGGGCCTCGGTGCCCTCCACGCGCAAGGTGAACATGCGCACCGGGCGGGCGAGATTGTGCAGATAGAGGCTGCCGAGATCCACCGTGCGGATGACCGGATCGGCGCCGATCCGCTCCGCCACGCTGCCGGTCACCGCCGTTCCGCCCGGTTCGGCATAGGTCTGCAGCCGGGCGGCGATGTTCACCGCATCGCCATAGATATCGCCGCCCTCCATGATGACGTCGCCGACATTCACCCCCATGCGCATGCTGATGCGCTGGGCCGGCATCTGCTCCGCCTCGCTCGCCGCGATCGCCCGGTGCATGTCCAACGCGCAGGCGATCGCCGGGCGGGCGTCGTCGAAGATCGCCAGGAAGCCGTCGCCGGTGTTCTTGATCAGGTTGCCGCCATGCGCCGAGATGCTCGGGTCGAGCGCGCCCGCGCGCAGCCGCATCAGCCGCGCATGGGTGCCGCGCTCATCCTCCGCCATCAGCCGCGCGTAGCCAACGACGTCGGCGGCAAGAATGGCGCAATTCCGGTGCCCGGTCTCTGCACTCCGCATGGCGCCTGTCGTAACACCTCCGGTTCTCGTAACGGCATTCAGTGCAACCGGTATCATGCCGGAAGGCGCAATGAAATGCCTATACCGGCTCGGGAACCAGGATCGGGCGGGGCGGCGGAAACAGGCGCCGCCGCCCCGCCCCCGGGGCTACGCCGCCCAGGCGGTCTTGTAGCCCTTGAACGCCGTCGGGATCGCCTGCACCGACTTGACCACCTCGCGCCGCAGCTCCGGCGGGTCGGATGGCAGGAACTCCACCGACACGGTGTCCACCAGCCCGCCGAAACGCTTCTCGATCGCCGGCGCCAGGTCGCGATACGGCGCGCGCGCCACGAACAGGTCCAGCACCTCGTCCGGCACCATCGCCGACATCTTGTCCCAGGCGCCCTGGCGCGTCGCGTGCTGCAGCCTCTCGCCGAGCTCGCCGTGGCCGTGCAGTTCCAGCACGCCGCGATAGGCGGGGGTGGAGCCGTAGAACGCCACGCGATAGCGCACCTTCTCGGCCGCCCTGGCCACCGCCGCCTCGTCCGGCCCGGTGGCGACGAAGCCGCCGCCGGTGATCTCGAAATTCTCGAAGCTCTTGCCGTGCTTCGCCAGTTCCTCGCCGATCAGCGGCCGCACCACCTGTTCCAGATAGGCGCGCGTGGCGAAGCTGTGCAGCCGGGCGCCGTCGCAGACCCGGGCGGCGGTCTTCAGCATCAGCGGGCCGACCGCGGCGATCATGATCGGCGGCATCGCCAGGCCGACGGGCCCGGGCGACCATTCCGGCGTCATCAGGGAAAACTGGTAGTGATCGCCGCGATAGTTCAGCTTCTCGCCGGTTTCCCAGCAGCGGAAGATCGCCCGCAGCGACTCCACGAACTCGCCCATGCGCGCCGCCGGCGCCACCCAGGGCACGGAAAACCGGCGCTCGTTATGCGGCTTCACCTGGCTGCCGAGGCCAATGACGAATCGGCCCTTGGAGTGGCGATGCAGATCCCACGCGGTGTTGGCCACCACCATCGGGCTGCGCGGAAAGGCGATGGCGACCGATGTCGCCAGCTGCACGCGCTGCGTCGCCAGGGCCGCGAAGGCCAGCGGAATGAACGGATCGTGCTTCAGTTCCGGACATTGGATGCAGTCGAAGCCGTCGGCCTCCAGCTGCGCGGCCTCCGGCCCGCAGGCGCGCCAGTCGTCGTAGGAAAGATGGGTGGAAACGCGCATGGATGATCCCTCGGCTTCGTTTGTATGGGCGCGATGGCACCATGACGACAGCGCCGGCTCAAGCCCCTATCCTGCGCGGCCCAGAACCGAGGAAGCCGCCCATGCCGCAAACCCTGCCCGCCATCTGCATCATCGCCACCCCCAACCGCCGCCGCGCCGCCGTCGAGGTGGCGCAGGAGGCGGAGCGGCGCGGCTTCGCCGGCATCTATGTCCCCTCCCCGTTCGGCAACATGTCGTTCTGCGAGGCGCTGGCCTGGAACACCACGCGCATCCCCTTCGGCACCGCCATCGCGCCGATCTACCAGCGCACCACCGAGGATTTCGCCCAGAGCGCCGCCTTCATGCACGAGGTCTCCGGCGGCCGGTTCCGGCTCGGCATCGGCATCGCCCACGGGCCGAGCCATGTCCGCATGGGCGTGACGCCGGGCAAGCCGCTGGGCGACACGCGCAACTTCATCGAAAGATACCGCGGCTACGACAAGCTCGGCGCCATGCCGCCGGTGATCGTGGCGACGCTGCGCAAGCGCATGATCCAGCTCGCCGGCGAACTCGGCCAGGGCCTGATCTTCGCCAACGCCAGCCGCCGGCACACGCCGGAATCGCTTTCCGTGCTGCCGGAAGCGCTGCGCAGCGGCGAGGAATTCTTCATCGGCAACATGATCCCGACCTGCATCTCCGACGACCTCGAGGCCGCCAAGGCGGTCAACCGCCGCACCCTGAACAGCTATGCCTTCCTGCCGAACTATCGCAACTACTGGAAGGAAGCCGGCTACCAGGAGGAGATGGAGGCGATCGAGCTCTGCATCGCCGAAAAGCGCCACGACGACATCCCGAAATACCTGCACGACCGCTGGCTGGCCGATTGCACCCTGTTCGGCACCGCGAGCCAGGTGCGCGACGGGGTGGAAGCCTGGCGCGCCGCCGGGGTGCGCACGCCGGTCATCGTGGCCTCCTCGGCCGCCGGCAATCAGATGAAGGCGCTGGAAGAGGTTTTTGCCACTTTCACCGGGTGAAGCGGTCCAGATGCGCGCGGCTTTCCGGCCGCGCGTTCTGCGCCTCCGCCGCGCGCGCCAGGATGCGCGCCAGCCGTTCCGGCGCGAAGCCGAGCTGCGCCAAGCGCGAGGCCGCGGTCGAACATTTCCCGGTACAGCACGATGCCGCCGTCGGAGAGGGTGAACCGGCTCATGCCCTCGAACAGCACCGGCCGGCCCTCGCAGCCTTCCAGACGGGAGGCATAGCTGAACCGCCATTGCGCATAGCCGTCCGTGCCGTCGTAGACCGGGGCGAGGAATTCCCACCAGTAATCGCGCCCACCGTCGTGGAAGCGTTGCAGCATCCGCGCGATGTCCGGCCGTCCCCGGTGCGGGCCGAAGAAGCCGTCGTCATACACGCCGTCCGGCGCGAACAATCCGGCCAGGCCCTCGCCGTCATTGGCCTGCACCGACGCGGCGAAGCGCCGCAGCAAAGCGGAAAATTCCATGCCGACCCCCGGTCATCACGCCCAGTCATCCCCGGGGATCAGGGTGGCAGATGCCCCTGGCATCCGCCACCCCACGACCCGATCGCTCAGCTCGTATGCGCCGATCCGAGCAGGCTGGCCACCTGGGCGCCATTCGGGCTGCCGAGGCCGGTGCAGGCATCCCATGCGGGACCCGCCGAGAAATCGCCGTTATTGCCCTGCGTGATGTCATGCATGGCAGCGGCGGTCGCGTACAGCGTCGGGTTGATGAAGCCCACCGGGCTGCCTTTCGCCGCATTGATGCGGGCGATCAGCCCCGCCCAGAGCGGCGCCACCGCACTGGTGCCGCCGATCACGGTGTTGGTCCCGTCGATCCGCACGTCATAGCCCGTCTCCGGGTCCGCATCGCCGCAGACATCGGGCACGCCGCGCATGGCCAGCGCCATCGTGCTGCCCGACGACTTGGTCGCCTGTAGCCCCTGCTGCCAGGCCGGCAACGCAAACACCGCGCTGACGCCGCCGCCGCCCGCGCCGCCCTGCGGACCGTCATTCCAGACGGACTCGTTGGTGATCGCGTTGCCCATGACCTGCAGGCTGGTGCCGCCGCAAGCCAGCACATGCGGGCTGGATGCGGGGAAATCCACGTGATCGGCGCCATCGGTCACGCCGTCGCTCGATCCGTTGTCGCCGGACGCGGCGCAGACCGTGATGCCCATCACCGCCGCCGCCTGGAACGCCGAATCGAACGCGGTCAGCGATTGCGCGGTCCAGGACGATTCCGGCCCGCCCCAGCTGATGGAGATGACCGAGGGCTTGTTCTTCGTGTCGTGGATCGCGGTGGTGATCGCGTCGAGGAAGCCGGCATCGGTATTCGGCGCGAAATAGACCGCGATCTTCGCCTGTGGCGCGATCGCGCCGACCACCTCGATATCCAGCATCACCTCCCCGTCCGGCCCGTTCGGATCGCCGGTCGCGTGATTCTTGCCATGATCCACCGAAACCGGGGTGACTTTCGGACCCGAGTGGATGCCGAGCGCCGAGAAATAGGCGGTCAGGTCCGCCGCCCGCTCGCCGCCGCCGAGCTCGATCAGCCCGACGCACTGCCCCTGCCCCGTCCCGGCCGGGAAATTATACAGCGAGGCGATCTGCAGCGGCGTGTAGGACGTCGCCCCGCCATTGGCACGCGGGGTCGCGCCGGAGTGCGACGGGCGCGCCCGGAAATGCGGCTTCGCCACCGGCCGGTTGTCGAGGCCGAGCACCGCTTCGACGCAGCCATGCAGCTCGTCGGGCAATTGCACGCTGCCGACCCGCCCGCGATACGAGCCGCCCGGATGCTCGAACTGTTCCAGATCCACGCCGAACGCGGCGTTGAACTGCGCCACTGTGCCCGACAGCACCATCGTGCGCCGTCCGGCATGTTCCTGCACCACCGCAAGCCCGTGCGCGGCGGCGAACTTCTTCACCGCGGCCATATCCGCCTGGCTGGCGCCGAACTGGCGGTCGAATTCCTCGTGCGACATGGCGCCGCCCGCGCCGTCGCGTTTGGCGATCTTTGCGACCCTGTCCTTCAACCCATCGGCATTGCTGCGGCGAAGCACCATGCTGACCTCCAGCCGCTCCGCCGGATCGGCCTTGCCAACTGCCTTCGCCCCCGCCATCGGCTGACGTTCGCTGCCCTTGAGTGGATTGTTTGCCATTTTGCGATCCCCCTTCGATCCATGAACGTGGGATTTCGCCTGTAGCACATTGCGTTTTGGCAAGAATGTGATCTGCGCCACAGGACAGGCCGATATTTCCCTTCCGGCCGCTGCTTACGCTTCCAGTGCGTGCCTCGTAGTGTAGTCCTTTTGGCCGGCGGCTGCTGTCACGATTTGGCGCGCGCACGCCGGTTGGCGGGTCCGCCTGCACCAATGTAACGAAAGATTAGATGGATATGAAACCGATACGGTCCGCTTCCAGCACCGCGCAGGACAGCTTGCCGCCGAGGCCCGCGCCGGTATCCACGCCGACGCGGTTGGCACGCACGACCGGCGTCGCCGCCACGGTATGGCCGTGCACCACGACCAGGCCGAGCGGCCGGTCGGTGGACAGGAAGGGCTCGCGGATATGGTGCAGATCCATCCGGGCCTGATCGGCAAGCTTCACGCCGGGGCGCACGCCGGCATGGACGAACAAATAGCCGCCGGCGCGATGGCGATGCGCCAGGCCACGCAGGAAGGCCAGATGCGCCTCCGGCAGGCGCGCCCCCCACTCCGCGCGCGGGGTATCGGGCGCGATGCCCCAGCTCGCCAGGGACGCGCCGCCGCCGGAATGCAGCCAGTCCGTCGCCGCCGCGCCATCGCCGTCGACGGCGTCCAGCAGCATCTGCTCATGGTCCCCGGCCAGGTTGACCACTTCCATCCCCGCGATCGGCGCCCCGCCCGCCAGCAGCGCCAGCACGCCGGCGCTGTCCGGCCCCCAGTCGAGGTAATCGCCGAGATGCAGCAGCAGCGGCGCCGCCACCGGCCGGCGCGCGAGATCGGCCGCGATGGCCGCATGCATCGCGCGCAGCCTGTCGAGCTGGCCATGCACATCGCCCACCGCATAGACGCGCTTTCCCGCCGGCAGGCTGGCGGGGGCGCCGGCGAAGACGATGTCCCCGAGCCTGCCCTGCAGCAGCGCATTGTCCCAGGTGGGAATGGTGGCGGCATCCAGCTCGGCGCGGATGCGCCGCAGATTCGGACGGCGGGCGGGGGCTCTCATGCGCGCGATGATGGTTCCCGGCGGGGCTGTCGTCCAGCTTCGGGGTTCATGTTAGCGTCGCCGGCCAAAGTAAGGAGGAGACCTGAATGCCCGACGTGACCGAGACGATCCAGGACGGGATCGCCACGCTGACCTTGAACCGCCCGGACAGCCTGAACGCGCTGTCGCAGGACCTGCTGGGCCTGCTGCGGGAGGCGTTTTCCCGCCTGGCCACCGATTCCTCGGTCGGCGCCATCGTCCTGACCGGCGCGGGCCGCGCGTTCTGCGCCGGCGGTGACATCAAGACCATGGGACAACGCAACCAGATGCCGTTCGAGCATCGGGTGGAGAGCCTGCGCAAGATGCATCTGATCCCGCAGATGATGCGCAGCTGCCCGAAGGTGATCATCGGCATGCTGAACGGCCCGGCCTTCGGCGCCGGGCTCGGCCTGGCGATGTCCTGCGACCTGCGCATCGCCGCGCGCTCGGCAAAGTTCGGCGTGGCGTTCGGCAAGATCGGCTATTCCGGCGATTTCGGCGGGTCGTGGTTGCTGACGCAACTGGTCGGCACCGCCAAGGCGCGGGAGCTGTATCTGCTGGGCGACAATTTCGACGCGGCGGAAGCCGAGCGGATCGGCCTAGTGAACCGCGTGGTGGACGACAGCGCGCTGCTGGCGGAGACCACCGCCATGGCCCGCCGCCTCGCGGACGGGCCGCTGGTGGCCTATGGCTACATGAAGCGCAACCTGCACGCGGCGGAAACCGAGCCGCTGGCCGCGGTGCTGGAAATGGAGGCGGTGCACCAGGCGCGCACGGCACAGACCGAGGATCACCGGGAAGCGCGGACGGCGTTCCTGGAAAAGCGGCGGCCTGTCTTCAAGGGGCACTAACAGAAAAGGGGGGCACCTGCCCCCCTTCCCGTCCGGCCTATGGCCTGGCTATTCCACCCGCGCCGTCGCGGTCCCGGTCATCACTTCCTTGCCGTCCTGGTTCACCGTCGACAGCGTCAGATCCACCAGCTTCACGCCGCCTTCCTCGCGGATGGCGTCCACCGTCGCCGTCGCGTCCAGCGTGTCGCCCGGCCACACCTGGTTGGTGAAGCGCACGCCGAACTTGGTCAGCGCGCCGTCGCCGACATAATTGGTCAGCATCTTGCCGGTCAGGCCCATGGTCAGCATCCCGTGCGCGAACACGCTGGGATATCCGGCCACCTTGGTGGTGTAGACCTCGTCGCTGTGCAGCGGGTTGTAGTCGCCCGACGCGCCGGCGTACTGCACGATCTGGGTGCGCGACAGGTTGGTGGCGACCCGCTCGGAGTGCTTGTCGCCGACCTTCAGCTTGCTTGCCTTGAGTGTCATCTGCGTTCTCCCCTCAGCCCTGCTCTACCGGACGCTCGGTCGTCACGCTGACGCCGCGCGCGGTGATGACCAGCTCGCCCTTCTGGTCGCGATATTCGGTGATGCGTTCGCGGAAGGACAGCTTGCCGGCCCGCTTGCTCTCGCGCTCCCAGCTCTTGCCGGGCTTGGTCTCCACCGTCAGCACGTCGCCGGGGCGGATATGGCGATGGTATTCGAAATGCTGCTCGGCGTGCAGTCCGCCGGACGAAGCCGGCTTGCCTTCCACGCCGGATGGCCCCTTGGCGGAGCCAAACCAGGGCTGGCCGGGCTTCGGACGCAGATGGTACTCCGGGTCGAACTGCGCGACGGCCTGCGGGAACGTGGGCGGCGCGATGATGCCGCCGGCCTCGGTCGCCTTTGCCTTCTCGGCGTCGCGATAGGCCGGGTTCTCGTCGAACAACGCATTCGCGAACATCATGATATGCGTCGCCTCGACCGGGAATGTGATCTTGGGCAAAACGGTCTCCTCCAGCTTCCTTTGTTGGCTGGTCCGCGGTCGGACCGGCCTGGCGGGCAAACCCTAGCAGACCCCGCTTGGCGTGCAATCGGGGTGCTTTGACCGGCGTCGCAGAAGCGTGCAGCCTTGCGGAAACACTGGAAATTCGGGGGAGCACGCCATGAAATTCGGACTGCGCTACTGCAACACCGGCCGCTATGTGGACCCCGCCCGCGCCGTCGAGCTGGTGCAGGCGGCCGAGGCAGCCGGCTTCGAATCTGCCTGGACGGTGGAACACACGGTCATCCCGCACGGCTACCAGTCGCAATATCCCTACTCCCCCTCCGGCAAGCTGCCCGGCGGGGACGGCGATTTCGACCTGCCGGACCCGCTGATCTGGATGGCCTACGTGGCCGCCGCCACCAAACGGATAAAACTCGCCACCGGCGTCATCATCCTGCCGCAGCACAACCCGGTGATCACCGCCAAGCAGGTCGCCACGCTGGATTTCATGTCGGCGGGCCGCGTCATCCTCGGCGTCGGCGTCGGCTGGCTGAAGGAGGAGTTCGACGCGGTCGGCTCCCCGTTCGAGGAACGCGGCGCGCGCACCGACGAATACATCCGCGTCATGCGCGAGCTCTGGAGCGCCGACCGGCCGAGCTTCGAGGGCAAGTTCTTCCGCTTCAAGGACGCCTATATGCGGCCCAAGCCGGTGAACCGCTCGGTGCCCATCGTCATCGGCGGCCATTCCACCTTCGCCGCCAGGCGGGCCGGACGGCTCGGCGACGGCTTCTTCCCGGCCCGCGGCGCGCCGGCGGAACTGGTGAAGCTGGTGCGCGACACCGCGCTCGCGCACGGGCGCGACCCGGCGGCGATCGAGATCACCACCTCGCTGCCGGAAAACCTGGACGATCTGCCGGCCATGGCGGCCGCTGGCGTCGACCGGGTGCTGGTGCCAGTGATGTTCACCAAGGAATTCAAGAACGTCGTGCGCGGGCCGGAGGATGTGGCACAATGGCGCCATGTCATCGAGGCGCACGCCAATGGCTGACACGTCCGGGCCAGGGCCAAGCGGCACGCGATCGCGCCCCGAGGACGCGATCGCCGATCCAAAACGCCCCTATACCGGCGCTGAATACATGCAGAGCCTGCGCGACGGGCGAGAGGTCTACATCAACGGCGAACGCATCGCCGACGTCACCAGACATCCGGCCCTGCGCAACTCCATACGCTCCATCGCGCGGCTGTACGACAGCCTGCACGACCCGAAGCACCGGGACGTGCTGACCTGCCCGACCGACACCGGCTCGGGCGGCTACACGCACAGATATTTCCGCGTGCCCCGCTCGCGGGAAGACCTGATCGGCGCGCAGGGCGCCATCGCCCATTGGTCGCGCCTGACCTATGGCTGGATGGGCCGCACGCCCGACTACAAGGCCGCGTTCTCCAACACGCTCGGCGCCAATTCGGAATGGTACGGACCGTACGCCCAGAACGCGCTGCGCTGGTACAAGCTGGCGCAGGAAACCATGCCGTTCATGAACCACGCCATCGTCAATCCGCCGATCGACCGGCACAAGCCGGCCGAGGAGGTGAAGGACGTCTTCGTCAACGTGACGAAGGAAACCGATGCCGGCATCTACGTCTCCGGCGCCAAGGTGGTGGCGACCTCGGCGGCGCTGACGCATTACAATTTCATGGGCCAGACCTCGAAGACCGCGACCGAGGACCTGGACATGTCGCTGACCTTCATCGTGCCGATCGACGCGCCCGGCCTGAAACTGTTCTGCCGCACCAGCTACGAGCTGGCAGCGCAAAAACCACGGCTCGCCGTTCGACTATCCGCTGTCCTCGCGCTTCGACGAGAACGACGCGATCTTCGTGCTGGACAACGTGTTCATCCCCTGGGAGGACGTGCTGATCTACCGCGATCCCGCGCGCATCCTCAGCTTCTTCCCGGGATCGGGCTTCCTGAACGGCTTCCTGTTCCAGGGCTGCACGCGCTTCGCGGTGAAGCTAGATTTCATTTCCGGATTGCTGGCCAAGGCGCTGCACGCCACCGGCGTGGACGAGGCCGCCGGCGTCAAGGCGCTGCTCGGCGAGGTGATCGCCTGGCGCCATCTGTTCTGGTCGCTGTCCAACGCCATGGCGCACAACCCCGATCCCTGGAAGGGCGACGCGGTGCTGCCGGAACGCCAGGCGGCGCTGGCCTACCGCGTGTTCGCGCCCGATTGCTACCCGCGCATCAAGGACATCATCGAGCGCACGGTGACCTCGGCGCTGATCTATTTGCCCTCCTCGGTGAAGGATTTCGCCAATCCGGCGATCGAGCCCTATCTGCGCCAATATGTCCGCGGCTCGCACGACATCGGCTATGTCGAGCGCATCAAGATGATGAAGCTGCTCTGGGACGCCATGGGCACCGAATTCGGCGGCCGGCATGAACTCTACGAACGCAACTATGCCGGCGGCTGGGAGGATATCCGCACCCAGGTGCTGACCGAGGCGGAAAAAACCGGGCGGCTGACATCCATGCAGGGGCTGGTCGACCAGTGCATGGCCGATTACGATCAGGACGGCTGGACCGGCGATATCTGGCTGAACCCTAACGAGGAAGCATGAGCCAGCGGATCGTTACCCTCACCCTCAACCCGGCCGTCGACCTGGCCTGGGAAGCCCCCTCGGTCCACACCACCCACAAGATCCGCACCACCAACGAACGTTACGATCCCGGCGGCGGCGGGCTGAATGTGGCACGCGTGATCCAGAGTTTCGGCGGCGACGTGACGGCCATCCTGCTCGCCGGCGGCGTCACCGGGTATTTCCTGCAGGATCTGCTGGCGGAAGCCGGCGTTCCCGCGCGCAACATCCCGATCGGCGGCCGCTCGCGGCTCTGCGTCACCGTGCATGACCGCTCCGACAACTCGGAATATCGTTTCGTTGCCGAAGGACCCGAGATCACCCGCGACGAATGGCAATCGGCGCTGAAGGCGGTCGAGGCGGCACGGGCCAACTGGGTGGTCGCCAGCGGCAGCCTGCCGCGCGGCGTGCCGGAGGATTTCTACGCCCGCCTCGCCCGCCGCACCGCCGACGACGGCCGCAATTTCGTGCTCGACACCTCCGGCACCCCGCTCCGGGCGGCGCTCGGACAGGGGCTGACGCTGATCAAGCCCAGCCTCGGCGAGTTCGAAACCCTGCTGGGCCGCAAGCTGCCCGATGCGCGCGACCAGGACGCGGCGGCGCTGGAACTGGTCCGCTCCGGCGCGACGACGATGCTGGTCGTCTCGCTCGGCGCCGAAGGCGCCCTGCTGGCGACCGCGTCCGGCACGAAGCGCCTCGCCTCCCCGCCGGTGGAAGTCCGCAGCGCCGTCGGCGCCGGCGACAGCTTCGTTGCCGGCATGACGCTGGGCCTGGCGCGCGGCATGACGCCGGAAGACGCGCTGGCCCTCGGCGTCGCCACCGGCGCCTCCGCCGTCGCCCATTACGGCACGGCCAGGCCGGACCCGGCCGAGGTCGCCGCCTTCTATGCCAAGATTACCGGTAAATCCAATGTCATCTGACTGCCACCAGGCACAATAAATTTCCACTCGAACCATAAAGGCCATGCCTTTGCCTCAAAGCGAAGAAGTATTCGCCCAGTATCCACCAAAGATGCGAGCTACTTTGCGTTTTCTGCGTTGATCCTCTTTACTTATCAGCGTCAAAACTCCCTAAAATGACATTTTACGCCGACCGCATGGCAAGCCCAGTGGTCGCTGCCACAGCGCCGAGCAAATCGGCCAGGGGGGCTTCGGCCCGGCGGCAACCCGGTCTACCATCCCCAAATACCACGGAAGGAAACACACCATGAGCGGCACAACCGCGCCCGCGCATTCCCCCTACCTCGCTGTCCGGCAGGACTGGCTCGACCGGGTGAAGGAACCGATCCTTGAGCCGGATCTGCCCATCGTCGATCCGCATCACCATCTGTGGGACCGGCCGGGCTGGCGCTATCTGCTGGACGACCTGCTGGCCGACACCAATGCCGGGCACAACATCGTCGGCACCGTATTCGTGCAATGCCGCGCCATGCATCGCGCGGACGGCCCGGAAGCGCTGAAGCCGGTCGGCGAGACGGAATTCGTCAACGGCGTCGCGGCGATGGTCGCCTCCGGCGGCTATGGAAACTCGAAGATCTGCGCCGGCATCGTCGGGAACACCGATTTCCGCCTCGGCGCCGGCGTGCAGCCGGTGCTGGAAGCGCATATCCGCGCCGGCGGCGGCCGGTTCCGCGGCATCCGCCATATCAGCGCCTGGGACGCCGACCCCAGTGTCGGCAATCCCGGCTACGCGCCGCCGCAGGGCATGCTCGGCCATGCCGATTTCCGCGACGGTTTTTCCCGCCTGGCGCCGATGGGGCTGTCCTTCGACGCCTGGCTGTACCACACGCAGATCGACGAACTCACCTCCCTCGCCCGCGCCTTCCCGGACACGCAGATCGTGCTCGACCATGTCGGCGGCCCGCTGGCCATCGGCGCCTATGCCGGCAAGCGCGACGCGGTCTTCCCGGTCTGGGCGGCATCGATCCGCAAGCTGGCGGAATGCCCGAACGCGCATGTGAAGCTGGGCGGGCTGGGAATGCGCATCAACGGCTACGATTTCCACGAAAAATCCGACCCGCCGACCGCGCAGACCCTGGCCGATGCCTGGCGCCCCTATATCGAAACCTGCATCGAGGCCTTCGGCGCGTCGCGCTGCATGTTCGAAAGCAACTTCCCCGTGGACAAGGGCAGCTACAGCTACGCCGCGTATTGGAACGCCTGCAAGATCCTGGCGAAAGGCGCCAGCGCCGACGAAAAATCCGACCTGTTCAGCCGCACCGCCGCGCGCTTCTACCGCCTGGAGCTGTGATCCTGCGCGAGGCCGCCGCTCACGCGGCGGCCTCCACCCGGCGCATCAGCCGGGCATGCGGAATGGCGAACACTGCGATGGCGGTCCCGACCAGCAGCAGCAACGCGGCGATCGCCAGGCCGATGTAAAGGCTGCCGGTTTCCTGGAACACCCAGCCCACCACCGCGGGCCCCGACAGGCCGCCGAACTGGCCGAGCGCGCTGATCATGGCGATGCCCATCGCCGCCCCGGTTCCTTCCAGCCAGAGCGGCGGAACGGTCCAGAACACCGTGAACACGGCGTAGCCGCCGCCGGCGCTGAGCATGACCAGGAACGCCGTCGCCCACAAATTCCCCGCCACCAGCGGCAACGCCAGATAGGCCACACCCGCCAACAGGCCGGTGAGCATCAGGTGCCATTTGCGTTCCAGCATCCGGTCCGAATTGCGGCTGACCAGCAGCACGAACCCGGCCACGATCACCCACACCCCGGCCAGGATCCACGCCGCCTCGGTCACGGATCCCGCGCCGGATTTGCGCAGCAGCGTCGGGAACCAGATCTGGTTGGTGTTCAGGAACGCCATGGTGAAATACACCAGCACCATCAGCCACACCTTCGAACTGCGCAGCACTTCCAGGATGCTGCCGGCCGGCGCATGCGGATGCGCGCGCCGGTCGGCCGCCATGTCGTCCACCACCAGTTGCTTCTCGGCCGGCGTCAGGAAGCTGGCATTCTCCGGCCGGTCGGTCAGCACGAACCAGGCGGCCAGGCCCAGCAGCACCGCGGGAATGCCGTCCACCAGGAACAGCCAGCGCCAGCCGCGAATGCCGAGCAGACCGTCCATCCCCTCCATCACCCCGCCGGAGATCGCACCCCCGAGCACGCCCGACAGCGGAATGCCGACCAGGAACAGGCTGGTGGCGCGGCCGCGCTGGTGATTGGGAAACCAGAAGCTGAGATACAGCAGCACGCCGGGAAAGAACCCCGCCTCGAACGCGCCGAGCAGGAAGCGCTGCACATAGAACCAGTATTCGTTCTGCGCCCAGGCCATCGACACGACCACCAGGCCCCACAGCGTCATGATCCGCATCAGCGTCTTCGGCGCGCCGATGCGCAGCAGATACAGGTTGCTCGGCACCTCGAACAGGATGTAGCCGATGAAGAAGGTGGAGGTGATCATGCCGAACACCGCCTCGTTCAGATGCAGCTCCGGCACGAATTGCAGCTTGGCGTAGCCGATGCTGACGCGGTCCAGGTAGTTGATGATGTAGCAGGCCAGCAGGAACGGCATCAGCCGGATCGCGATCTTGCGGTACACCGCATCGCTGTTCGGCGCGCCCGGTTCCGTCGCGCCCGGTTCCGTCGCAGCTGGGGCATGCGGCATCTGTTCCTCCCGTGTTATTTTCTCGCCACAGGATCGGATCAGAATGCCGCGCCGGCAAGGGCGCCGGCTTTCCCTAGGCCGGATAGGCCCAGCAGGTCTCCGGCGGCAGCGCGATCGTCACGTCGCTGCCCACCTTGTGATGCGCGGCGGAGCCGACCTCCAGCACCTCGATCCCGGCGCCGAACAGCTCCAGCTCGTACAAGGTCTGCACGCCCTGATAGCGCTGCGACAGCACCCTGGCGGTGAACCGGTTCGGCCCCTCGCCCGCCGGGTTGAACACCAGATTATCCGGCCGCAGCGCCAGCCGCACGGACGCGCCGATCGCGGCACCAGCCGGCAGCAGCGCGGTCAGCCGGTGGCCGGACGGGGTCTCCACCGTGCCGAAACCGCCGCTCCAGCTCTACCAGTCTGCCGTCGATGCGGTTGGAGGCGCCGGTGAAGCCGGCGACGAACAGATCCGCCGGGCGGTTGTAGATGGTTTCCGGCGTATCCATCTGCAGCAGCCTGCCGTCGCGCATCACCCCGATCCGGTCGCCCAGCACCACCGCCTCGGTCTGGTCGTGCGTCACGTACAGCGCCGTCAGCCCGGCCAGCTTGATGATGCGGCGCAGATCGTCGCGCAGCCGCAGCCGCAATTGCGCATCCAGGTTGGACAGCGGCTCGTCCAGCAGCAGAAGCTGCGGCTGGTAGACCATGCTGCGCGCCAGCGCCACGCGCTGCATCTGCCCGCCCGACAGCGCCGTCACCGGACGGTCGGCATATTGCGTCAGGTCGACCAGCTCCAGCACCTCCGCCATCCGCCGGTCGATCTCGGCGCGCGACAATTTTCGGTTGCGCAGCGGATAGATCACGTTCTGGCGCACCGTCATGTGCGGCCAGACCGCGTAGGACTGGAACACCATCCCCACATTGCGCGAGCGCGGCGCCACCAGCACCCCCGCCTCGGGATCGGAATAGACGGCGCCGCCGATGCGGATGCGCCCGGAACTCGGGTGCTCCAGCCCCGCCACGCAGCGCAAGGTCGTGGTCTTGCCGCAGCCGGAGGGACCGAGCAGCGCCACGATCTCCCCCGCCGCGATGGTAAAGCTGACATCGTCCACCGCCGGCTTGCCGGTGGGGAAGACCTTTCGCAGATGCTCGATGCGCAGTTCGGTGGACATGCGTCAGCCCTGGCCTATTGCCGGTAGCCGAAGACCTTGTTCCACTCCGCCAGCCAGGGATCGTGCAGCTTCTCCGACTGTTCGAAATCCGGCACCCAGATCTTCTCCACCTTGGGATCGAAGCCCTCCGGCAACACCGGCGGCACCTTCAGCGAGGTCAGGTTGCCCTGTTCCCGGATCGAGAAGATCTGCCCGTCCTCCGACAGCATGTAGTCCAGGAACAGCCGCGCCGCGTTCGGATGCTGCGCGCTTTTCGGAATGCCGGAGGCGTAGGGACAGACCGGAATGCCCTCGGGCGGGAAGGCGATCTCCACCGGCGCGCCGTCGCGCTTCTTCGGGTAGATGATGTTGTGGATCAGCGGCGCGATCGTCACCTCCCCGCGCACCAGCGCATCCGACAGCGGCGCGCCGGAGGGATACAGCCGCGGCTTCACCGCCGCCTGCTTCGGCCAGTAATCCTCGCCCAGCACCTGGCGCTCGAACATGATGCGCGACCACGTCGTGCCGCCGGACGGGCCGATGACGATGCCGATCTGGCCGTTGGCATATTCCGGCTTGCACAGATCCCACCAGGTCTTGGGCGGGTTCTTCTGCAGCTCGGACTGGCTGGCGATCACCCAGCACGGCGTGATGGTCGGCCAGAGCTTCGCCGACACGCGAGAACTCTTCCAGGTAGTCGGCGGCGTTCGGCGGCGCGTAATCCTGGAACAGATCCTCGATCCGCTTCATCAGCGCCCGGTCGGAATGATCCACCACGTCGGCCGTCAGCTTGCCCGCCGCGGCCTCGGTCTGCACCCGGGTGATCAGCTGCCCGCCGGAAGCGCGCACCACCTCCACCTTGATGAACGGGAAGCGCTTGTTGAAGTCGTTCACCACCTCCTGCATCACCTCGGTGAAGGACGCGGTGTAGACCACCACGCGGCCTTCCTTGCGCGCGGCCTCCACCAGCGAGGCGGCCGGCTGGAATTTCGCCGAACGGGCGCCCCCGGCGATGGCGAAGCTGCCGATGGCCGCTGTCGTTGCCAAAACCCGGCGGCGCGTGAGGCTCGATTTGGTCATCTGTTTCCCCCTGAGAAAATTAGCCCTGAGAAAATTAGCCGGAGCGGACGACGCCGTTCTGCGACGCCCCGCGCGACAGCCGGTTGGTTATGTTGATCAGCACCGCCAGCAGCACCATCTGCACCAGGCTGAAGGCCGCGGTGATGCCGAGATTGCCGCCCTCGTAGAAGCCGAGCAGCTGCACCGCCATCACCATCGTGTCGCTGGAATAGAGGAACAGCGAGGACCCGAGCTCGCGGATGCTGAGGATGAACAGCAGGGTCATGCCCGCCACCACGCCCGGCCGGGCCAGCGGCAGCACCACGGTGAAGATCGTGCTCAGCGTGCCGCGTCCGCAGATCCAGGCCGCCTCCTCCAGTTCCTTGTGGATCTGCATCAGCGACGTGGACAGCGCCTTGACGGTATCGGGGATGAAGCGCGCCACGAAGGCCAGCGCCAGGATCCACAGCGTGCCGTACAGCCCGCCCGGCAAGCCGATCCAGGCCCAGAGATAGGCGACGCCGATGACCAGGCCCGGAATGGCCACGGGAATGGTGGAGATCACGTCGATGCTGCGCCGCCCCGGCGCGCGGGTGCGGGTGATGGTGTAGCCGATGGCGAAGGACAGCAGCCCGCCGATCACCGCGGTGATCACGCCCACCTTCATCGTGTTGACGATGGAGGAGATCGTCGCCGAATTCTCGAACAGCTTCTGGAAATGGATCCAGCTATATTGTTTCGTATCCACCAGGCTGGCGAGGTTGCGCACGAACAGGAACTTGCGGAACCCGGCCACCAGCAGCGCCAGGATCGGCAGCACCACCACGACGAACAGATAGACCATCGCCAGGCCGAGGGTGAAGAACCGCCATCTGCCCAAATTCAGCGCCCGCGGGCGGAACGCCTTGCCGGCGACGGTGGTGAAGCTGCGGCCGGACAGCACCTTCTGCTGCAGGAACACCAGGAAGCCGGTCACCACCATCAGCATGACAGCCACCGCGGCAGCGGTGTTGTACAGCGGCGGCGACCAGGCGGTCAGCGCGAAGATATAGGTCGTCAGCAGCGAAATATTGGCCGGCTGTCCCAGCGCGGCGGGAATGCCGTAGATCCCCAGCATCACCACGAAGGACAGCAGCGTGCCGGAGATGATGGCCGGCAGGATCAGCGGAAACGTCACCGTCCACAGCGTGCGCACCGGATGCGCGCCGGAAATCTCCGAGGCCTCCTCCAGCGCCGGGTCCATGTTGCGCAGCGCGGAGGCGGTGAACATGTAGACATAGGGCGCGTAGTAGATGCCGAACACGAAGATCATGCCGGACATCGAATAGAAATCCACCCGCCACCCGATCCCCATCGAGCCCAGGATCAGGTTCAGCAGCCCGGTCTTCGGCGAGCCCAGGATGGACCAGGCCACCCCGGCCACCAGCGGTGGCACGAACAGCGGCAACATGCCGGCGCTGGCGATCAGCGCCTTGCAGGGGGTGTTGGTACGCACCACGATCCAGGCGAAGGCCAGCCCGATCGCCACCGCCAGCACGGTACCCCCGCCGCAGGCCAGCAGGGAATTGGCCAGCGCGCCATAGACGTTCTCGTTGGCGAGAACGGCGGCGAAGCCGGCCAGCGACAGGTCCGACAGACGGTAGCCCTCCACCACCGGATTGGTGGTGGTCAGCGCGCCCACCAGCAGCATCGCGGTGGGGTACAGCACCAGGAAGGTCAGCGCGGCGATCAGCGACCCCGACCATAACCAGGCCAGCGCCCGGCCCGAGCCGGCGGCCGGCGCGGCGACGGAGCGGCCCGATGCCGGCAGAGAGGCCGCGTCGGACGCGGCGGGCGTGAGATCGGCCAATGGCATTCCCGGATGCTGCTTCCCTGAAGATGGCCCGGCTGTTTTCGCCGGCTTTCCGGCTGTCTGCATTTGCCGCGCCGTTGGTGTCAATGACGAAGTTTGTCATGTCGCCGGCGGGCAAAGCCGGACCGGGCAATTGACCCCTCGGCGATCCGCACGCAGTCTCGCCGGCATAAATTCCAATCGGGGGAAATGCCATGAAGGTCGGGTTCATCGGGGTCGGCAATATGGGTGGGCCCATGTGCCGCAACATCATCGGGAACACGAACCACGAGGTCATCGTGTTCGACCTGAATGCCGACGCAGTGAAAGCCTGCACGGATCTCGGCGCCTCCGCCGGCGCCTCGGTCGCCGATGTGGCGGCACGCTCCGACGTGGTGATCACCTCCCTGCCGATGCCCAAACACGTGGAGGAAGTCGCCGCCGTGATCGCCGCCAATGCGCGGCCGGGCACGGTCTATATCGACCTCAGCACCAACTCGCCCACCGTGGCGCGGCGGGTGCACGCGGCGCTGGCGGCCAAGGGCATCCCGATGCTGGAAGCGCCGGTCAGCGGCGGCACCCCGCGCGCGACCGACGGCACCATCGTCATCATGGTCGGCGGCGACGAGAAGGTATGCGACGCGCAGCGCCCGCTGCTGAACTCGTTCAGTTCGGAAGTGGTGCATGTCGGCGATGTCGGCATGGGCTCGGTGGCCAAGCTGATCAACAACATGCTGGCCTTCTGCAACATGGCCGCCGCCGCGGAAGCGCTGGTGCTGGGCGCGAAATCGGGCATCGACCTGAAGAAGCTGGACCAGGTGATCTCCAACGCCTCCGGCTTCTCCTCGGGCTACCGTTCGGTTGCCAACAAGAGCTTCGCCGGCGATTTCAAGCCCACCTTCGCGCTCGATCTCGCGCACAAGGACCTGCGCCTGGCGCTGGAGCTGGCCGACGAACTCGGCGTGCCCGGCATGATCGCGCCGCAGGTCATGAGCCTGATGCGCATGGCCCGCGGCATGGGCATGGGCGGCAACGACACCACCACGATGATCCAGGTCTACGAAAAGGCGCTGGATACGCAGGTCCGGGCCTGAGGCCTATTTCGGCAGCAACCTGTCGGTGATCACATGCACCAGCTCCAGTGCAGCCTTGACCGCGACATAGGCAACGGCGCCGAGCGCCAGGCCGGCGAACAGGAAGTCGAGGTAGCCGGTGCGCAGCAGCCCCCAGGCCCCGGCAGCGGCGCAGATCGCGGCTGCAGCCTCGGGAAGCCAGTGCTTGTGGCGCAGCAGGGCGTGGAGGGTCTTGTAATGGGCATGTTCCATGCAGGGACGCTAGGTGACTGCGTCGCGCCGATGCAAGGCACCCGACCGGAGACCCAATAAGAGAAGGAAACAACCCGATGATCTACATGGTCGAAATGGCGCTGGCCGAGAGCGAACTGCATCGCCGCGCCGAATGGGAGGCCTGGTACCTCTCGCACCAGAAGATGCTGCTGACCATTCCCGGCTTCCGCGCCAGCCAGCGTTTCGAGGCGATGGAGCCGCACGCCTCGCCCTTCGTCGCGCTGCACGAGGTTTCCGGGCCCGGGCTGTTCACCAGCGAGCCGTACCGCGCCAAGGCCGGCCCCGGCGGCACCGGCGAATGGCAGCACAAGATGCCGAACTGGCACCGCAACCTGTTCACCGGCGTGGAGCACACGCCGGAGGTGCGCATGGACCAATGGCTGGCGGTGATCGAGGACGGCGTGCCGGCCTCGCGCTGCGTCGACATGCTGGACATGCAGTGGATGGAAGCCGCCGGCCTGGACGGCAATGTCCGCCGCCGCGCGATCGCGGTGGTGGACATGGCGTTCATCGCCACATCCTTCGCCACCGCCGAGGGCGTGCGGATGTGCCGGCCGTTGATGCCACGCATCACCAGCTAGTTAATGCAGCGCATCACCAGCTAGTTAATGCAGCGCATCACCAGCTAGTTAATGCCACGCATCACAAACTGAAGAAGGGGGGCCGAAGCCCGCCCTCCGGCCGCCCTAGCGGGGAAGAGTCGAGCTGCCCATCAGGAACTGATCGACCGAGCGGGCGCACTGCCTTCCCTCGCGGATCGCCCAGACCACCAGCGACTGGCCGCGGCGCATGTCGCCGGCGGCGAACACCTTGTCGAGCGAGGTGCGATAATCCTCGGTGTCCGCGCGGACGTTGCTGCGCGGATCCAGCTCCACGGCCTGCTCATCAGTTCAGCTTCCGCGGACCCAGGAAGCCCATCGCCAGCAGCACCAGTTCCGCCTGCAACCGGAATGCGCTGTCCGGCACTTCCCGCATTTCCATGCGGCCGTTCTCGCCCGGCACGAATTCCACCCGCACGCATTCCAGCGCGGACACGGCGCCGTTGTCGCCGACGACGCGCTTGGTCAGCACCGACCAGTCGCGCTCGCACGCCTTCCTCATGCGCGCCGGCGGTGCGCAGCTTGTTCGGCCAATCCGGCCAGGTCAGCGCCTTGTTCTCCTTCACCGGCGGCCTGGGCAGGATCTCGATCTGCGTGATCGACGCCGCACCCTGGCGCGCCGAGGTGCCGATGCAGTCCGACCGGTATCGCCGCCGCCGATCACCACCACATGCTTGCCCTTGGCGGTGATCGTGCCGCCCGGCGCCGCGACCTGCTTCGGGGTCGCCGGCCCCGCGCTTGTTCTGCTGCGGTCAGGAAGTCCATGGCGAAATGCATGCCGTCCAGCTCGCGGCCGGGCACTTCCAGGTCGCGCGGGCATTCGGCGCCGCCCGCCAGCACCACGGCATCGAATTCGCTGCAGCAGATGTTCCAGCGTGACGGTGACGCCGACCTCCATGTTGGTGCAGGAACTCCACGCCCTCGGCCGCCATCTGCTCCATGCGGCGGTCGATCAGGTGCTTTTCCATCTTGAAGTCGGGGATGCCGTAGCGCAGCAGGCCGCCGATGCGGTCGGTCTTCTCGAACAGCGTCACCGCATGGCCGGCGCGGGCGAGCTGCTGGGCGCAGGCCATGCCGGCCGGCCCGGAACCCACCACGGCGACGCGCTTGCCGGTCCTGTGCGGCGGGATCTGCGGCACGATCCAGCCTTCTTCCCAGCCGCGGTCGACGATGGCGCATTCGATCGTCTTGATGGTCACCGGGTTGTCGTCGATGTTCAGCGTGCAGGAAGCCTCGCACGGCGCGGGGCAGATCCGGCCGGTGAATTCCGGAAAATTGTTGGTGGAGTGCAGCATCCGCGACGCGGCTTCGCCACTGCTCGCGATAGACCAGGTTGTTCCAGTCCGGAATCAGGTTGTTGACCGGACAGCCGTTGTGGCAGAACGGAATGCCGCAATCCATGCAGCGCGCGGCCTGGTCGGTGACCTCCGTCTCCGGCAGCGGCGTGACGAATTCGTTCCAGTTCTTCAGGCGCAGTTCCGGCTTGTTATAGCCGCGATCATGGCGCTCGATTTCCAGGAATCCCGTTACCTTACCCATCTTCAAACCTTTCCAGCGGTCGCGGGAGCTATTGCGCGGCGGCTCATTGTGCAGCCGAGCGGGCCGCGACCTGCTCCGCAGCGAGGTCGAGCAGTGCCCGGCGATAGTCGCGCGGCATCACCTTGACGAAACGATCCAGCGCCGCCGGCCAATCCTCCAGCAGCGCGCGCGCCTGCGCGCTGCCGGTGAACAGCAGATGCCGCTCGACCAGGATGCGCAGACGATCGGCATCGAAGCGCAGCGGATCGCCCATGCCGTTATCCTCGACCGCAGGCGGATCGCTGGCGCGGACGCTCCCGGTCCTCGGCGTAATCGAGGTCCTGCGGCGCGACCGGCTCCAGATCGACCATCGACAGGTTGCACAGATCCTTGAAGCTGCCCTCGGGGTCGTAGACATAGGCGATGCCGCCCGACATGCCGGCGGCGAAGTTGCGCCCGGTCTCGCCCAGCACCGCCACCACGCCGCCGGTCATGTATTCGCAGCCGTGATCGCCGGTGCCTTCGACCACCGCGACCGCGCCGGAATTGCGCACCGCGAAACGCTCGCCGGCCACGCCCTCGAAATAGGCCTCGCCGGCGATGGCGCCGTAAAGAACCGTGTTGCCGACGATGATGTTCTGCATCGGGTCGCGGGCGATGCCCGGCGGCTGACGCACCACCACGCGGCCGCCCGACAGCCCCTTGCCGACATAGTCGTTGGCATCGCCGATCAGTTCCAGCGACACGCCGCGCGACAGGAACGCGCCGAAGCTCTGGCCGGCGGTGCCGTGCAGGCGCACCGCGATGGTGTCCTCGGGCAGTCCGGCATGGCCGTATTTGCGCGCCACCTCGCCCGACAGCATCGCGCCGACGGTGCGGTTGACGTTGCGGATCTGCCGCTCGATGCGCACCGGCGTCGCCGTCGTCCAGCGCCGGCTGCGCCTCGGCGATCAGCCCCTGGTCCATCGCCTTGTCCAGGTGATGGTCCTGATGCTCGCTGTTGAACACGGCAACGCCCGGCTTCGGTTGCACGTGATACAGGATGCGGCCGAGATCGACGCCCTTGGCCTTCCAGTGGTCGACGGCATGGCGCATGTCCAGCTTCTCGACCGCGCCGACCATCTCGTTGAAGGTGCGGAAGCCCAGCGTCGCCATCAGCTCGCGCACTTCCTCGGCGACGAAGAAGAAGTAGTTGATCACATGCTCCGGCGTGCCCGGTGAAGCGCTTGCGCAGGACCGGGTCCTGCGTGGCGACGCCGACCGGGCAGGTGTTCAGATGGCATTTGCGCATCATGATGCAGCCGGCGGCGATCAGCGGCGCGGTGGCGAAGCCGAACTCGTCGGCCCCCAGCAGCGCGCCGACCACCACGTCCCGCCCGGTGCGCAGCCCGCCATCCACCTGCACCGCGATGCGCCCGCGCAGGCCGTTCAGCACCAGCGTCTGCTGCGTCTCCGCCAGGCCGATCTCCCACGGCGAGCCGGCATGGGTCAGCGAGGTCAGCGGCGAGGCACCGGTGCCGCCCTCGAAGCCGGAGATCGTCACATGATCGGCGCGCGCCTTGGAGACGCCGGCCGCCACCGTGCCGACACCCACCTCGGAAACCAGCTTCACCGAGATGCGGGCTTTCGAGTTGGCGTTCTTCAGATCGTGGATCAGCTGCGCCAGATCCTCGATCGAATAGATGTCGTGATGCGGCGGCGGCGAGATCAGGCCGACGCCCGGCGTGGAGTGGCGCACGCGGGCGATGTTCTTGTCCACCTTGTGGCCGGGCAGCTGGCCGCCCTCGCCGGGCTTGGCGCCCTGCGCCATCTTGATCTGGATGTCGTCGGCGTTGACCAGGTACTCGGTGGTGACGCCGAACCGGCCGGACGCGACCTGCTTGATGGCCGAGCGCATCGAATCGCCGTTGGGCAGCGGCACGTAGCGGTCGGCTCTCCTCGCCGCCCTCGCCGGTGTTGGAGCGCCCGCCGATCCGGTTCATCGCGATCGCCAGCGTGGTATGCGCCTCGCGCGAGATCGAGCCGAAGCTCATCGCGCCGGTGGCGAAACGCTTGACGATCTCCTTGGCCGGCTCGACCTCGTCCAGCGGCACCGGCACTTCGGCGAAGCGGAACTGCATCAGGCCGCGAATGGTCAGCAGCCGCTCGTTCTGCTCGTTGATGCCCTTGGCGAACTCGCGGTAGTCGCTCCTGCGAATTGCCGCGCACCGCATGCTGCAGGCGTCGCGACGCTCTCCGGCGTCCAGGCATGGTCCTCGCCGCGCAGGCGGAAGGCGTAGTCGCCGCCGGCATCGAGCATGTCGCGATAGATCGGGTTGTCGCCATAGGCGTCGCGATGGCGCTGCACCGCCTCCTCGGCGATCTCCGCCATGCCCGACGCCCTCGATCGTGGTGGCGGTGCCGGTGAAGCATTTCTCCACGAAGGCGGTGGACAGGCCGACCGCGTCGAAGATCTGCGCGCCGCAATAGGACTGATAGGTGGAGATGCCCATCTTGGACATCACCTTCAGGATGCCCTTGCCGATCGCCTTGATGTAGTTCTTCTGCACCTCATAGGGCTTCGGCTTCAGCCGGTTCTCCAGCCGCAGCTGCTCCAGCGTTTCGAACGCCAGATAGGGGTTGATCGCCTCGGCGCCGTAGCCGGCCAGGACGCAGAAATGATGCACCTCGCGCGCCTCGCCGGTCTCCACCACCAGCCCGGTGCTGGTGCGCAGCCCCTGGCGGATCAGGTGATGGTGCACCGCCGCAGTCGCCAGCAGCGCCGGGATCGGAATGCGATCGGCGGAAACCGCGCGGTCCGACAGGACCAGAATGTTGTAATCCGCCAGCACCGCATCGGTCGCCTCGCGGCAGATGCGCCCGATCGCGGCTTCCATCCCGGCCGCGCCCTCGGCGGCCGGCCAGGTGGCATCGATGGTCTGGGTGCGGAAGGCAGCCGCCGATTTCGCTGGAGATCGTCGCGGATCTTCTCCAGATCGGTGTTGGTCAGGATCGGCTGCGTCACTTCCAGCCGGTTATGCGTGCCGGCGTGATGGCCCAGCAGATTCGGCCGCGGCCCGATCATGGAGACCAGCGACATCACCAGCTCCTCGCGGATCGGATCGATCGGCGGATTGGTGACCTGGGCGAAGTTCTGCTTGAAGTAATTGTACAGCAGCTTCGGCTTGCGCGAGAGCACGGCGAGCGGCGTGTCGGTGCCCATCGAGCCGATCGGATCGTCGCCCTGCAGCGCCATCGGCTCCAGGAAGAACTGCATGTCCTCCTGCGTGTAGCCGAAGGCCTGCTGCAGGTTCAGCAGCACTTCCGGATCGTTGATGCGCGGCTCGATGGTGCCTTCGGCCGGCTCCGGCAGCTCTTCCAGCTTGATCTGGGTCGCCTTCAGCCATTCCTCGTACGGGTGCTCGGCCGGCGAGCTTGCGCTTGATCTCGGCATCGTCGATGATGCGGCCCTCTTCGAGGTCGATCAGCAGCATCTTGCCGGGCTGCAGGCGCCATTTGCGCACGATCTTCTCCTCCGGCACCGGCAGCACGCCGGCCTCGGAAGCCAGGATCACGCAGGTCGTCGTCGGTGACTGATGTAGCGCGCCGGGCGCAGGCCGTTGCGGTCCAGCGTGGCGCCGATCTGGCGGCCGTCGGTGAAGGCGATCGCCGCCGGCCCGTCCCACGGCTCCATCAGCGCGGCGTAATATTCGTAGAAGGCGCGCCGTTCCGGATCCATCAGCGGATTGCCGGCCCAGGCCTCGGGGATCAGCATCATCATCGCGTGCGCCAGCGAGTAGCCGCCCGCGACCAGGATCTCCAGCGCGTTGTCGATGCAGGCGGTATCGGACTGGCCGTGCGGGATCAGCGGCCACATCTTGTCGAGGTCCGGCGCCGATCAGGTCGGACTCCATCGACCGGCGGCGCGCGTACATCCAGTTGACGTTGCCGCGCACCGTGTTGATCTCGCCGTTATGCGCCAGGAAGCGGTACGGATGCGCCAGCTTCCAGGACGGGAAGGTGTTGGTGGAGAAGCGCTGGTGCACCAGCGCCAGCGCCGATTCCGTCAGCGGATCGCGCAGATCGACGTAGAAGCTGTCCGACCTGCGGCGCCAGCAGCAGGCCCTTGTAGACCACGGTGCGGGTGGAGAACGACGGCATGTACAGCTCGTCCACGCCGGGCAGCTGTGCTGCTTGTCCGCCAGCGCGCGGACGTTGTTCAGCGTCTGCTTGCGGATCGTCAGGATCTTGCGCTCGAACGCGTCCTGGTCCTTCAGCGCCGGGTTGGCGACGACGATCGCCTGGCGGATCACCGGCATGGTTTCGATCACGCGTCTCGCCGAGCCCGGTCAGGTCGGTCGGCACGTCGCGCCAGCCGAGCAGGGTCTGGCCTTCCGCCTTCACCACCTTGCTCGAACTGCTCGACCGCGATAGTTCGCGCGCCGCGTCGTCGCGCGGCAGGAAGCACATCGCCACGGCATAGCGGCCGGGCGGCGGCAGCGTCAGGCCGTTCTCGCCGGCCCAGTGGCGCAGCAGCGCATCGGGGATCTGGATCAGGCAGCCGGCGCCGTCGCCGACCAGCGGATCGGCGCCGACCGCGCCGCGATGGTCCAGATTGACCAGGATCTGCAGGCCCTGGCGGATGATCTCATGCGATTTTCGGCCCTTGATGTTGGCGACAAAGCCAACGCCGCACGCATCGTGCTCGTTGCGCGGATCGTAAAGACCTTGTCTCTCAGGCAAGCCCATCGCAATCGTTCCTCATTGATCTCTGACCGTATCCACCCTGCGAAACGCATGGCGGAATTGGCCGTGACGTCCATACCCGCCGCAGCGGGCTGACGCATGCCGCCAGTTTGTCATGGCTGCGCCCTACCGGCCGTGCGACCGGCAGTACGAATTCGGTGCAAACTAGCGGGGCGACGTCCCCTTCGCAATGCCGCAATCCCGCCGCAATCGGCAGCGGCGGCCGGAGGCCACATCCTGCGAACGTATGGGCAGAGCATGGCACGCGGATTGCTTTGATAAACCGGCCGGCGCGGAGCCCGCCGGCAGTTCTCGCGGGCGAGGATTATCGTCCGTTGGATGCCCGCCGCGCCGTATCCCTCCCCCATCGGCGCGGCGGGAGTGTTCCGCCCACCCCCCTCCATCCCTGCCCGAAAGGATGTCCATGACTGCGATTCCGTTCGAAACGCGCATGCAGGCCCTCGGCCTGCGCCTGTCCGCCGAAGAAACGGCGGTGCTGGCCGCCCAGGTCGCGGAGCTGGACGCGGCCGCGGCGATGCTGCGCGCGCCCCGCCCCTATCTGGAGGAGCCCTGCATCGCACTGCGGCTGTCGCCGGCCCAATCCCAAGCAGGAGGCCAATAACGTGGCAACCGATCTGCATTTTCTGACCATTTCAGAGGCATCTGCACTGATCCGCAGCGGCAAATTGTCGCCGGTGGAGCTGACACGGCATTTCCTCGACCGCATCAAGCGGCTGGACGGCGAGCTGAACGCGTTCATCCTGGTGATGGAAGCGGCCGCGCTGGCCGACGCCAGCCGGGCCGAGCGGGAAATCGCCGCCGGCGGCTGGAAAGGCCCGCTGCACGGCATCCCGATCGGGCTGAAGGACATCTACAACACCGCCGGCATCGCCACGACCGGGCATTCCGCGCTGTACCGCGACCACGTCCCGGCGGAGGACGCCACCACGGTGCGCAAGCTGCGCGAGGCCGGCGCGGTAGTGTTGGGAAAACTCTCCACCTGGGAATTCGCCATCGGCGGCACCTCCTTCGACCTGCCCTGGCCGCCGGCGCGCAATCCCTGGGACCTGTCGCGCGATCCCTCCGGCTCCTCCTCCGGCTCCGGCGCCGGCGTGGCGGCGGGGCTGATGATGGGGGCCATGGGCACGGATACCGGCGGCTCCATCCGCGGCCCGGCCGCCTGGTGCGGCATCGCCGGGCTGAAGCCGACCTACGGCCTGGTCAGCCGCCGCGGCATCCTGCCGCTGTCCTTCTCGCTCGATCACGGCGGCCCGATGTGCTGGACCAGCGAGGACTGCGCCATCATGATGCAGGCGCTCGCCGGGCATGACCCGCAGGACCCCGGCAGCGCGGATTACCCGGTGGGCGATTTCACCGCCGGAATCGGTTCCGGCATCGCCGGGCTGCGCGTCGGCGTGGTCCGGCACTTCTACGAACACGACATGCCAGCCGAGCCGGAAGTGATCGCGGCAACGGAGGCGTCCCTGCAGGCGCTGACCGGGCTCGGCGCCAGGCTGCGGGACGTCACGCTGTCCTCGTTCCAGACCTATAGCGGCATCGGCAGCATCATCTCCCGCTCGGAAGCGTTCTCGCTGCACCAGGATACCGTGACCCGCACGCCCGAGCTGTACGGCTCGTTCGGACGCCAGCGGCTGATGGCCGGCGGCTTCGTCGCGGCGTCGGACTACATCAACGCCCAGCGCCACCGCTCCCGCCTGATCGCCGAGGTTGCCGCGGTGATGCAGGACGTGGACGTGCTGGTGCTGCCCACCGCCAAGGAACCGGCGCTGCCGATCGGGCTCGACAACATGACCAGGGGCGGCGGCTCGTTCTACAACCGCGCCTTCAACGTCACCGGCAGCCCGGCCCTATCGGTCTGCAACGGCTTCACCGCATCCGGCCTGCCGCTGGCACTGCAGATCGTCGGGCGGCCGTTTGAGGACGCGCTGGTGCTGAAGGTCGGCGATGCCGTGGAGCGGGCGATGGAAACCCGCGCCCGGCGGCCGGAATTCGCACTGGAAGCGGTGGCGGCCCAGGAAGCAGCGCAATAGGAAAGTGCCGCAAGGGGGTCCCCGCCCCCTTGCGGCACGCCCTTGCTCGCAGATCTCGATACGACCCCGGGAGGCTAGCCGCGGGCCGCCAAATCATGTGCAATCCCGGCAGAAGCGAAAAGCCACCAGGGAGGAAGACATGCAGATCGGTTTCAACGCCCCGACATCCGGCCCGCTGATCGGGCCCGACAGCCTCAGCCGCATCATTACCGAAGGCGAGGCGCTGGGGTTCGATTACGTCACCGTCAGCGACCACATCATGGTCCCGCGCAATCTCGACTCGAAATATCCCTATACCGACACGGGCGAATTCCCCGCCGGCACGCAGGCCGCCTGGCTGGAGCAGCTGGCGACCACCGCCTATATCGCCGCGCTGACCCAAAAACTGCGCTTCGTGCTCTCGGTCATGGTCGTGCCGCACCGGCCCGCGGTGCTGACCGCAAAGCTTCTGTCCACCATCGATTTCCTGTCCAAGGGCCGCCTTACGCTCGGCATCGGCGTCGGCTGGTGCCGGGAAGAGTTCGAGGCTGTCGGCGCCGCCCCGTTCGAGGATCGCGGCCACGTCACCGACGAATGGATGGACGCGTGCCGGGAACTCTGGACCGCCGATTTCCCGAAATTCTCCGGCAAATACGTGCATTTCGACGACGTCGTGTTCACGCCGAAGCCGGTGCAGAACCCGATCCCGATCTGGGTCGGCGGTGAGAGCGGGCCGGCATTGCGCCGCACCGCCAAATACGCCCATGGCTGGTATCCGGTCGGCACCAATCCGCATTTCCCGATGAACACCGTCGGCCGCTTCAAGGCCGGGCAGGCCCGGTTCCGCGGGTTCGCCGACAAGGCCGGGCGCGACGCCTCGGAGATCAGCATCGCGCTGCGCGTCCTGGCCGGCCCCGGCACCCGGCCGCGCGGCACGATCGAGGGTGAGGCGGAGATGTTCACCGGTAGCGACGCCGACTGGGTGGGCGACATCCGCGCGCTGCAGGATCTCGGCGTCAGCGCCGTCGATGTCCGCCTGTTCGGCTACGGCCCGAACCAGACCCTGGACGGCACGCTCGACAACATGCGCCGGTTCAAGGATGGGGTGATGGCGAAGATCTGAACCCCCTTCCCTCCGGGATCCGGGCCGCGGAAACGTGCTGGTTCCGTTGCTTGACACGCCAATATGGACGACCATATTAGTTCCATGGCAAAAACCTCCAACCGGGAAAAAATCCTCACCGAAGGCCTGCGGGTCGTGCACCAGCACGGCTTCGCGGGCGCCAGCGTGCGCGACATCGTCCAGGCGGCCGGGGTGCCGCAGGGCTCGTTCACCAACCATTTCGCCTCCAAAGAAGCCTTCGGCCTGGAGATCCTGGAGCTCTATTTCGCCAACGGCCGCGAACTGATGCGCCAGACGCTGCGCAACGATCAGCTCCCGCCCCTGCAGCGCCTGCGCGCCTATATCGAGGCCAACAAGAACCGCCTCAACCAGGACGGCATGCGCAACGGCTGCCTGTTCGGCAACTTCACCGCGGAAGCCAGCGATCACAGCGAGGTCATCCGGCACCGGCTGGTCGAGATATTCGCGGAAGTACGGCAATCCGTCGCCTATTGTCTGCGTGCGGCTGTGCAGGCCGGCGAATTGCCGCCGGATTTCGACTGCGACGAAGTGGCGGGCTTCGTGGTCTCCTCCCTGCAAGGCGCCAACCTGATCGCCAAGGCCGAGCGCACCCCGGCGCCGGTGGAGCGTTTCCTGCACGTCCTGTTCTCCAAGGTCCTGCGTTGAACGAAGTCGTTCAGAGCAACATCCATTCAGATGGAATCATCTGAATGGGTAAAGTTGCTCGTTAAACAAAGGGCTAGATGTCGCTACCAAGGACGTTGTCCCGCTTCAGTCGGCTGACGGGTGATTTCCCGCCGAGGGCTGCGTGAGGTCGGGTTGTGTTGTAGTCTTGCAGCCAAGGATGCATCGCTTTGGCGCGCTCTGCCGATGATTGGAAAGGCTGCGCATAGGCCCATTCGCGGATGCTGCTTTGGATGAACCGCTCGGCTTTGCCGTTGGTGCGTGGTGTGTAGGGACGGGTTCGTTTGTGCTGCACGCCGTGGGCGAGGAGGGCATCGCGGAAAGCGAAGCTTTTGTAGGCGGCGCCGTTATCGGTCATGACGCGCTCCACCGTGACGCCATGCCGTTTGAACCAAGCAAGACTGCTATGGAGGAAGGCTGTGGCGTCTTCCTTGCGCTCGCTGGGTAGCATCTGGGTGTAGGCCAGACGCGAGCGGTCATCGATGGCGACGTGAAGGTATTCCCAGCCGAGGCCACGCCCCACAGACCGTCGATTGCTTTGGCCGGTGCGATCGCCGGTGATGCGATGACCGATGCCTTCGATACGCCCGAGCTTTTTGATGTCGATGTGGATCAGTTCGCCTGGGTTCTCCCGTTCATAGCGCATCACGGACGGCCGGGGATCAAGGGAGCGGAGCCGGCCCAGGCCGCGCCGTCGCAGCACGACGCCGACGGTGGACAGCGGCCGGCCGAGCTGGCGGGCAATGGCCGGTCCGGTCAGGCGCTGGCGTCGCAGCGCCTCGATTTCCTCTTCCGCCCGCCCATCCAGCCGCGTCGGGCTGCGATGCGGCCGCGACGAGCGATCGGCCAATCCGGCCTCGCCCTCGGCGGCAAAGCGGTCGCGCCATTTGCGCACGGTCCGGGCCGTCACGCCTTGAGCCCGGGCAACCGCGGCCGGCGTCCAGCCGCTCGCCAGGCGTTGCACCATCAGCATTCGACTATGGCGCGTCGTGCGCGCATTCTCATGGACGTCCATCCGGGGCTCCGGGTTGTGGATTGGCGGCCTCGCAACCACAGCCTCTCAGCCCAACCCCGGAGGGACAACCTCCGTAGCAACGACAGCTAGAGCAGGATGGGCGCTTCTATCCGCGCCCATCCTGCTCTAGCCGCCCCGGCTGGCCTGCCGGATGCGCGCCCATCCCTTCCTAAAGAAAAATATGTACATCCGTATTTTCGCTTGACCTCAAAAATACGTACGTCCATATTGTCCTTGCCGACGCATGCCGCGCCGGCCGCGCTTCAGGGACACGTCACATGAGCACTCAGGTTGTTCTGATTACCGGCGCCCTCACCGGCATCGGGCGGGCCACGGCCCGAGCCTTCGCGGACGAAGGCGCCAGGATCGTCGTCTCCGGCCGCCGCGACGAGGCGGGCCACGCCCTGGTCACCGAGCTGCGGGCGCTCGGCGCAGAAGCCGAATTCGTTCGCGCCGATGTCCGCCACGAAGACGAGGTGCGCAGCCTGGTCGACCAGACCGTGGCCCGCTTCGGTCGCCTGGACGTGGCTGTCAACAATGCCGGCACCGAGGGCCAGCCCGGCCCGGTGACGGAGCAATCGGCCGACAGCTACGCCGCCACCTTCGAGACCAACGTGCTCGGCACGGTGCTGAGCCTGAAGCACGAGATGCGGGTGATGCTGGCGCAGGGCAGCGGCAGCATCGTCAACCTGTCCTCGACCATGGGCCACAAGGCCGCGCCGGGCGCATCGATCTACACCGCCAGCAAGCACGCGGTCGAAGGCCTGACGAAATCGGCCGCGCTGGAGGGCGCGGTCTCCGGCGTACGCGTCAACGCGGTCGCCCCAGGCCCGGTCGAGACCGGCATGCTGGACCGGTTCACCGGCAGCGCCGAACGCAAGGCCGGCCTGATCGCGGGCGTGCCGCTGAAACGCGCCGGCACGCCGGAAGAGATCGCCCAGACCATCCTGTTCCTCTCGTCGGACAAGGCGCCCTTCATCACCGGGCACATCATCTCCGTCGACGGCGGCAAATCGGCCTAGCGCCCGCTGGTTTCGGCCGCAACTTCCCGCACTTCCTGGCACGGAGCTGGAGGCTTTACCATGAGAAGCACAATCCACACCCTCGGGCCGCGCGGCAGTTTCTGGGTGGCCGCCGCGGTCGTCGGCCACACCCTCTGGACCAGCGCGGCGCCGGCCATGACCTATCCGCTCTACGCATCGGAATGGCATCTGTCCCCCATGGTGACGACGGGCATCTTCGCCATCTATCCGATCGTGGTCGTCGGCGTGCTCACCTGGTTCGGCGACCTCTCGGATTACATCGGCCGCCGCATGACGATCCTGTTTGGACTGGCAGCCTCGCTGGCCGGCGTGCTGCTGTTCGCCCTCGCCCACAACGTATTCTGGATCTTCCTCGGCCGGGCGCTCATGGGCGTCGGCGTCGGCCTTTCCGCGGCGCCCGCCACCGCCGCGATGATCGAGTTCAGCCCCGCCGGCCAGTCGCAGCGCGCCAGTTCGATCACCACCGCCGCCCAGGCGCTCGGCCTCGCCTCGGCAACGCTCGTCGGCGGCGCATTGATCGAATACGCGCCGCTTCCCACCCGCCTCAACTTCTGGGCGCTGTTCGTCGTTCTCGCTGCCCTGTTCGCGGCCTCCTGGTTCCTGCCGCGTCACACCAGGGACAAGGCGGCCGGAGGCTGGCGCCTGAAGCCCGTCCGCGTACCCCGGGAACTGCGCGGGGTCTTCACAACTTCCGTGACGGCTGTGATGACCGGATATTCGCTCGGCGCCCTGATGCTGTCGCTGGGTGCGCAGATCGCACATGACCTGATCGGGTCCGGCAACGCGCTGGTCAACGGCGCCGCCATCGCCCTGTTCGCCATCGTCTGGGGCCTGGCCGGCATCGTCGCGAAACCCCTGCCCGCCCGCGCCGCCATGATGCTCGGAGGCACCGCCGCCACGGCGAGCATGGCCCTCCTCGCCCTGGCGGCCGCATGGCACTCGCTGCCGATCTTCCTCACCGCCACCGCTGCTGCCGGAATCGGCTACAGCCTGCTGTTCCTGGGCGGACTTACGCTGATCAGCACCCGCGCGCCGGCGCACCAGCGCGGCGGCACGCTATCGGCCCTCTATCTCGTCGCCTACCTGATGATGGGGGTCATCGCCCTGCTGCTCGGCGCGGCCGCCACTGCCTGGGGATTGCTGGTCGCGATCGAGCTCGGTTCGGCCACCATCGCATCGCTCAGCATCCTGGCCACCGCACTCGCCGCCGCGACCGGCAGATCCCGCCTCTGCGCGATGGAGCCGGTCCGGCAGTTGTCATAACGCCCCGGTTGGATGCCCGGGTTGGACGCCCGGGTTGGCTCCCGCTCCCCGACACGAGGAGAGGGAGCCGCCTGTTCCTACTCCACCGTCACCTGGGTGAAATCCTGGTACCAGCTCTGCGCCGGATTGAAGTTCTTCACCTTCTTGGACATCGCGCGCGGGTTCTGGTCATGCACGATGAACAGCCACGGCGCCTCGTCCACCACGATGCTGTGCGCCTTGGCGAGAAGTTTCGTCTGTTCGGTTTTGTCGAACGTCGATTGCGCATTGCGCGCCAGGTCGGTGAACTCCTGGTTGCTCCAATGCCCCCAGTTGTAGTTGACCGGGGAGAAGCTATCGATCGCGTAGTAGCGGAACATCGAGGACGGATCGGTAAAGCTCAGGCTGATATTGATCCCGTCCACCGCCATGCGATTGCGGCGCGGTCGGCGCGCTGCGGATGGCGACCAGCATGGTCCCCCATTCCACCACGTCGAAATCGATGTCCATGCCGACAGCCTTGAAGTTCTGCTGCATGAACTCGTTCATCGGTATCGGCTGCATCTGACCCGAACCCGACGTGGAGATCATGATCTTCGCCTTCAGCGGATGGTCCGGACCGTAGCCGGCGGCCTTCAGCAGCGCCTTCGCCTTCTCGGGGTCGTAGGTGTAATGGTTCTCCGGCGTGCCGAACAATGGATCGGTCGGCGGATACAGCCCGACCGCGGGCTTGGACACGCCGTTCAGGATCTTGCCCAGCCCCTCGCGGTCGATCGCGTAATTGGCGGCCTGGCGCACCCGCACGTCACTGAACGGCGATGGCGGCAGCGTGTTCAGCACATACGGATACGTATGCGGATACGGCCACAGGCTGATCATGAAGCCCGCCGCCTTCAACGAGGGGATGGCGTCGGGCGGCGGCACCTCGATCCAGTCCACCTGCCCCGAGCGCAAGGCCGCCAGCCTGGTGGTCGCTTCCGGCATCGGCATCACGATCATCTTCTGCAGCTTGGGAATGCGTGACTTGTCCCAGTAATCCTCGTTGCGGGTCATTTCCACCAGCTGGCCGGGCACCACCTTGGTGATGCGGAACGGCCCGGTGCCGGACGGCGCTTTCGCGAACTCGGCCCAGCTCTTGCCCTTCTCCCACTGCGCCGGGCTGGCGATCAAGATGCGGGTCAGCACATACGGAAAGAAGCTGAACGGGAATTTGGTGGTGATCGCCATCGTCTCGTCGTCGATCTTCTCCCAGGTATCGAGCATCGAGACGGTGGCGCGCACGATCGGCGCGGCGGGCGCGTCGTATTGCGGCGCCTTGCTGTCGTAGATGCGCTGCAGGTTCCACAGCACCGCGTCCAGCGTGAATGGCGAGCCGTCATGGAATTTCACCCCCTGGCGCACCTTGAAGATCCAGCGCAGCGGATTGGCGGGGTCGATATGCCATTCGGTGAACAGGCCCGGCGCGACATCGGCGAGCTGGTCGGTATGGGTGAAATCCCAGTTGACGATGCTGTCATAGGCGGGATAGCCGAGGAAGCGGAACCCCTCGCCGCCGTTGTTGGGAATGCCGGTGACGGTCGGCAGATCGGCCGCGGTCATGGCGATGCGCAATGTCTGGCTATGCGCCGGCGCGGCCAGAAGCGCGGCCGCCAGGGGGGCCACCAGAGCGATGGTTGCGAGTTTGGCCGATGCAATGGGGGTCATGCGCTGTTTCCTGGAATGATCGGTCATTCGGCCGCCTGGCGCGGCTCGGCCGGGACGGCGGCGGCGAGCAGCGCCACGACCTCGTCGGTGGTCATCACGTCGGCGAAGCCGTAGGCCATGATGTTCAGCGTCGCGTTGTGCTCCTCGTCATTGAACGTCGCGCAGCCATCGGCGATGAAGGCGACCTTGTAGTTCATCATCATCGCGTCACGCGCGGTGGCCTCGCAGCACACATTGGTCGCGGTGCCGGTGATGATGAGCGTGTCGATGCCGCGCGACTGCAGGATCTCATGCAGGTCCGAGGACCCCTGCACGAAGGCGCCGAAGCGGCGCTTGCGCACCTTCAGATCCTGCGGCTGGACATCGAGGCCGGACCATAATTCGTGCCCGAAATTGCCGGGGGTGAAGGCGGCGACCATGCGCTCCTTGCGGGCGGGGGCGGAGAAGATGTCGAAATAGGTCGACCAGCTGTTCACCGCCTCGGCGTCGAAGGTGTTCTGGATGAACACGACCAGCCCGCCGGCCTCGCGCACGGCCTGGCTGATGCGATTGACGTTGGGCACGATCTCGCGCGCTTCGGCGATCTCCGCGGGCTGGCCAGGCGCCATGAAGCCGTTCTGCAGATCGACCACAATATGTGCAGTTCGATCGGATATTAGGCACTTCAACGGATGCAGACTTCCGCGCCGCTGCGTGATTCGGTCAATTACGGCGTCAGATAGCGATATTTTGTGCATTCATGGCCCCTTTGATGCGTTCGTAGGCGGGATCTGCACAGGTTATCGGCAGCGTCCCTGGATACTCTATGAAGCAATTGCCGGGCCACATGGCGGCCGGAATGACGATGGCCGGGCCCGCGGGCTGGCCCCGGATTTGCATCGCATGCTGCGCCGCACAATCCGGCGCCCTTCATCTGGCAGACGCCTCAGGAGACCCGAATGCTTCTCTTCACGGCCCGCAGACTGCTCCAGGCAATCCCGATCCTGCTCGGGGTTTCCCTGGTCGTCTTCGGCCTGGTGCATATCGTGCCAGGCAACCCGATCGACATGCTGCTGCCGCCGGAGGCCTCGCCGGACGTGATCGCCGAAATGAAGGCGACCTTCGGCTTCGACAAGCCGCTCTACGTCCAGTATTTCCTCTGGCTCGGCCGCTCCCTGACCGGGGATTTCGGGCTTTCGGTGTTCAATTCCGCCCCCGTCGCCGGCCAGTTGTTCACCGCGCTGGGCTACACGCTGCGTCTCGCGCTCTGCGCGGCGGCGCTCGGCTTCTCGCTCGGCATCCTGCTTGGGCTGCTGGCCGCCTTCCACCAGGGACGCTGGCCGGACAAGCTGTTCTCCGCGCTGGCCACCACCGGCGTCAGCCTGCCGCATTACTGGTTCGCCATCGTCCTGGTGCTGGTCTTCGCCGTCTTCCTCGACTGGCTGCCGGCGCAGGGCATGGGCGAGGAAGGGCAGAGCTTCATGCAATATGTGCGGCACCTGATCCTGCCGGTGATCACGCTGTCGCTGATCCCGATGGGCGTGATCGCGCGCCTGGTGCGGGCCACCGTGCTGGACATCCTCAGTCAGGAATTCCCCGCCGCGCTGGCGGCCAAAGGCCTGACCAGCCGGCCGATCCTGCGCCATATCTGCAAGAACGCGGCGCCGGCGGTGCTGGCGCTGATGGGCCTGCAATTCGGCTATCTGCTCGGCGGCTCGATCCTGGTGGAGACGGTGTTCAACTGGCCGGGCTCGGGCAATCTGCTGAACCTGGCGATCTTCCGGCGCGACATCCCCGTGCTGCAGGCCACCATCGTGGTGCTGTCGGCCTTCTTCGTGCTGCTGAACCTGGCCGTGGACATCGCCCAGGCGGCGATCGACCCGCGGATCCGGCGCTAGGAGCGGGAAGATGGCAAAACTGTCCGCCTTCGACCCCGCTCTCGCTTCCCCCGCCGAGGCGCTGCCGGCCCAGCCTGCGCCGGGCTACTGGAAGGCCGTCGGCCGCCGCCTGCTGCGCGACAAGGTGACGCTGGTGGTCACCGCGATCCTGCTGTCGATCCTCTGCATCGCCATCTTCGCGCCGGTCTTCGCCATCCAGGACCCGCTCGCCGGCAGCGTCATGCGCCGGCTGAAACCGATCGGCACCGAGGGCCACTGGCTCGGCACCGACGAGACCGGGCGCGATATCTGGGCACGGCTGTGCTACGGCGCGCGGCTGTCGGTGATCGCCGGCGTCACGCCGGTGCTGATCTCCCTGGTCATCGGCGGCTTCCTCGGCATCACCGCCGGCTATCTCGGCGGCCTGGCCAATACGCTGATCATGCGCACGATGGACGTGTTCTACGCCTTCCCGTCCATCCTGCTGGCGATCGCGATCTGCGGCATGCTGGGCAACGGGCTGACCAACGCGATCCTGGCGCTGTCGATCGTGTTCATCCCGCCGATGGTGCGCATCGCCGAAACCGTGACCACCCAGGCCCGGCATCTGGACTTCGTGGAGGCGGCGCGGGCGTCCGGCACCACGACGATGCAGATCATCCGCTACCACGTGCTGTCCAACGTGCTCGGCGCCATCCTGGTCTACGCCACCAGCCTGATCAGCCTGTCGATCATCCTGTCGGCCGGCCTGTCCTTCCTCGGCCTCGGCGTCACCCCGCCGCAGCCGGAATGGGGGCTGATGCTGAATTCGCTCCGCCAGGCGATCTACGTGCAGCCGCTGGTCGCCGCCCTGCCCGGCGCCTGCATCTTCGTCACCTCCATGTGCTTCAACCTGATGAGTGACGGGTTCCGCAGCGCCATGGACGTGAAACTGAACAAATAGCGAGACCCGACATGACCGCTCCCGCCATCCAGCCGAGACAGGATCCCCGCGACCGCGGGGGCCTCGCCCAGCCGCTGCTGATCGTCGAAGGCCTGAAGAAATATTTCCCCGTCCGCGGCGGCCTGCTGAACCGCCAGATCGCCACCGTGCAGGCGGTGGACGACGTGTCCTTCTCCGTGCGCAAGGGCGAGGTGCTCGGCATCGTCGGCGAAAGCGGCTGCGGCAAGTCCACCACCGCCAGGCTGCTGATGCAGCTGATCACGCCCGACAGCGGCGGCCTGATCTTCGACGGCGATCCCGTCGGCGGCGTGCGCGGACTGTCGATCTCCGAGCTGCGCCGGCAGATGCAGATGGTGTTCCAGGACAGCTTCTCCTCGCTCAATCCGCGCATGCCGATCGCCGACACCATTGCCTACGCGCCGCGCATGCACGGCCTGCCGGCCGCCGCGGCGCGCGAGCGGGCGGAGACGCTGCTGGCCCAGGTCGGCCTCAATCCCACGCAATACGCCCGCCGCTATCCGCATGAGCTGTCCGGCGGCCAGCGCCAGCGGGTGAACATCGCCCGCGCCCTGGCGCTGGAGCCGCGGCTGGTGATCCTGGACGAGGCGGTCTCCGCGCTCGACAAATCGGTGGAAGCGCAGGTGCTGAACCTGCTGCGCGAACTGAAGGCGCGGCTGAACCTGACCTATCTGTTCATCAGCCACGATCTGAACGTCGTCGAATATATCAGCGACCGCGTGCTGGTGATGTATCTCGGCCGGGTGGTGGAGACCGGGCCGGTGGAGGCGATCTACGCGCGGCCGCGCCATCCCTATACCCGCGCGCTGCTTGCCTCCAAGCCGACGCTGGATCCGGATCGCCGCACCCGGCATCTGCCGCTGACCGGCGATCCGCCGAACCCGATCAACCCGCCTTCGGGTTGCCGTTTCCGCACCCGCTGCGCCTTCGCGCAGGCGGTGTGCTCCGAAATCGTACCGCCGCTCGCCCCGCCCGCCGATCTCGGCGCCGATGCGCCGGACGATCACCTGGTGGCCTGCCACCTGCCGGAAGCGCAGGCGGCGATGGGAGAGCATCATGTCGCCTGAAACCAAGCCGGTGATCGAAGTCAGTGATCTGACGGTGGAATTCCGCCGGCGCGAGGGCGCGCTGGCGGCGGTGAACGGGGTGAATTTCTCCCTCGCCCGCGGCGAGGTGCTGACCATCCTGGGCGAATCCGGCTCCGGCAAATCGGTCACCCTGAAAGCCATGATGGGGCTCTTGCCGGAATACGCGCATGTGAGCGGCGAGGCGCGGCTGAACGGCAAGAACATCCTGGCGCTGCCGCCGGCGGAGCTGGCGAAGGTGCGCGGCGGCGAGGTGTCGATGATCTTCCAGGAGCCGATGGCGGCGCTGGACCCGGTCTACACCATCGGCGAGCAGATCGCCGAAGCCATCGTGCAGCACGAGGGCATCACCCATACGGCGGCGATGGCGCGGGCGAAGGGGCTGCTGGAACGCGTCTCCATCCCCTCGGCGGCGCGGCGGCTGAAGAACTTCCCGCACGAGATGTCCGGCGGCATGCGCCAGCGGGCGATGATCGCACTGGCGCTGGCCTGCAACCCCTCGGTGCTGCTGGCGGACGAGCCGACCACGGCGCTGGACGTGACCGTGCAGATCCAGATCCTGCTGCTGCTGCGGCAATTATCCGAAGAGCTCGGCATGGCCGTGATCTTCGTCACCCACGATATCGGCGTCGCCGCCGAAATCTCCGACCGGATCGCGGTGATGTATGCCGGAAGGTTCGTGGAAACCGGCACCGTGCGCGAAGTGATGCGCGCGCGCCGCCATCCCTATACCGCCGGCCTGCTCGCCTCTACCGTGCACGGCGGGCTGCGCGGACAGGATCTGGAGACGATCCCGGGCGCACCGCCGAGCCTCGCCAACATGCCGCCCGGCTGCGCCTTCGCGCCGCGCTGCCGGCTGGTGCAGGAAGCCTGTCGCAGCAGCCAGCCGCCGGTCGTATATTTCGGCACCGGCACGATGGTGCGCTGCGTGCGTGCCGTCGCGGACCAGATGGCTCTCGCCTGATCCACGCCTGACCCCGCTCCCTACCCGTAACCTGCCCTATCCCTAACCTTCCGGAGGACGTCCAACGATGCCTACAAAGACCAGTCGCGCCGATTTCGAGGCGCTGGTTCGCCGTGCCGGGTTGACCCTGACCGACGAGCAGATCGCCATGTTCCATGGCGCCTTCGGCTACATCGAGACCATGCTGGAGAACATCCGCCGCCCCGCGCGCGGACGCGAGGCCGAACCGGCGCTGACCTTCAATCCGGAGGGCTTCCAATGAACGTTTCCGCCAGCGTCGGCGCCCCCATTTTCCCGACAATCGCCAGCGCGTCGGCCGACATCGCGGCGAAGAAGCTGTCCCCGGTGGAACTCACCCGCCATCTGCTGGCGCGGATCGCGGCGGTCGATCCCATCATCCACTCGTTCCTGCTGGTGACCGAGGAACGCGCCCTGGCCGATGCCCGCGCCGCCGAGGCCCGCATGATGCAGGGCACCAGGATCGGGCCGCTGGACGGGATCCCGATCGCGCACAAGGACATCTACAACACCGCCGGCATTCGCACGACGGCGCATTCGCGCCAGCTCGAGCACAACGTGCCGACCGAGGACGCGACCTCGGTGGCCAAGCTGGCGGCCGCCGGCACGGTCATGCTCGGCAAGCTGGCGACGCATGAATTCGCCTTCGGCGGCCCGTCCTTCGACCTGCCCTGGCCGCCGGCGCGCAATCCGTGGAATCCCAAGCATTTCACCGCCGGTTCCAGCAGCGGCACCGGCGCGGCCGTCGCCGCCGGGCTGATCCTGGGCGGCACCGGATCCGATACCGGCGGTTCCATTCGCGGCCCGGCCGCGCTGTGCGGCATCGCCGGCATCAAGCCGACCTATGGCCGCATCAGCCGCGCCGGCATCCTGCCGCTGGCCTATACGCTGGACCATTCCGGCCCGATGGCCTGGACGGTGCAGGATTGCGCGCTGATGCTGCAGGCCATGGCCGGCTACGACGCGGCCGATCCCGCCTGCGCGACGAAGCCGGTGCCGGATTTCTCGGCCTCCCTCGGCAAGGGCGTGAAGGGGCTGAAGATCGGCGTGATCCGCCATTTCCACGAGACCGACCATCCCGCCAGCCCCGCGACGCTGAAGGGCATCGCCGATGCGGCGGAACTGTTGCGTTCCATGGGCGCCGAAATTCGCGAGGTAACCCTCTCGCCGCTGCAGGATTACGGCGCCTGCGGCTTCCTGATCATGATCATGGAGGCCTATGCGCTGCATGAGAAATGGATGCAGACCAGCTTCGAGACATACGGCGAGCTGCTGCGCGACCGCATGGGCCTGGCGGCGTTCCTGACCGGCGCGGACTACGTGCAGGCCCTGCGCAAGCGGCGCGAGCTGTGCCTGGAAATGGCCGCGGCGATGGCCGGTTGCGACCTGTTCCTCACCGCCTCCCAGCCGACCGAGGCGCCGCTGATCGACGCCATCCCGAAATGGGCCTCGTTCGAGAAGCCCAATTTCACCATGCCGTTCAACGTCACCGGCTATCCCGCCATCTCCGTCTGCTCCGGCTACGGCGCCGGCGGGTTGCCGGTGTCGATCCAGCTGGTGGCCAAACCGTTCCAGGAGACGATGCTGCTCGGCGTGGCGGACGCGTATGAGAAGGCCACGGACTGGCGGAGCCAGCGCCCGCAGCTGTAACCCAGGCGGGGGCGGTGACTTGCGCGCCGGCGGCAGGCTAGACTGGGGCAACAACGCCAGAACGGAAGGAAACCCCCAATGAAAGCCATGAAAGTCGTCAGAGCCGCCGCGCGCCCGACCAAACAGGCCCCCGCCTCCAACTTCGCCGGCACCGTGCTGCAGGACGAGGTCGTCGTCGGCACCGCCCCCTCGCGGATGCGCGCCACGATGGTCTCGTTCCTGCCCGGCGCGCGCACCCATTGGCACAGCCACCCCGTCGGCCAGACGCTGTACTGCGTCTCCGGCGTCGGCCGGGTGCAGGAAAAGGGCAAGCCGGTGCAGATCCTGCAACCCGGCGACACCGTGATGATCCCGCCCGACGTGGAGCACTGGCATGGCGCCGCGCCGGACCGGCTGTTCGCGCATCTGGCGATGTCGGAGATCACCGAAGCCGGCGGCGGCACCACGTGGCTGGAGCCGGTCTCGGACGCTGACTATACCGCGGCGACAGCGCCGGTTGGATAACGGGCCGGTCGGATAGAGGAGGCAGCGCCGGATCGCCTCCTGGCGAGCTGCCATATCGGTCGCGCGGCAGAGGCACAAAATCCACTGCCGGCAATGCTCGGTTGATTTCTGTCTGTTAATATATCTTTTCCAGAGCATAAGCTCCAATCATGAGGTGATAACCAAGATATTCCAGTAACCTGAATGTTAATCCGTTTATGGCGCTTTGCCTGGACCCGGAGCGCGGAACCTGCGAAGCATATTCGCGTAGACAGGCAAGGATCCGCGCGATGGCCAGCCGGTTTTGGACACTTGCCGGCAGCGGCAATTGGGATGTCGCCACCAACTGGACGGGCAACATCGTCCCGGGTAGCCCCAGCAATACCGGGGACGTTGCATTCCTGGCCCACACCGCCACCATCGCCTCCTATACCGTCACGATACTTGCGGCCGATTTTCTCACGCTCTCGGGGTTGAGTGTCGGCACCGCGGGAGGCAGCACGATCAGCCTGGTCGACAATGGGACGCTCACAGTCACCGGGCAGTTCTTCGTGCAAAGCGCCAGCGTCACGATCGCGCATTCCGCCACGATCGGGGAATTGGAGCTGAATGGCCTCGCCGCGCTGACGATCTCGAGCGGTGCCACACTCGTCACAACATCGCAGTTCAATGACAATGGCGGCAACGACAATATCACCGAACAATCCGGCAGCACATTTTTCGGTAGCTCGGGGAGTTTCGGCAACAGCCTTACCTGGAGCTTGAGCGGCGCCAGCACGGCGGGATTTACCGGCCAAATAGCTGGATCCGGGATCACGTTCAGTTTCAGCGACGCCACTGCGGACCGGCTGAATTTCGGCGACCAGGGCAATCAGTTCGGCGGATCGATCACCAACTTCCAGCTGAACAATGTCATCGACCTGCAGAAGATTACGTTTCAGGCGGGCCTCCATGGGGTCGTCAGCGGCACGTCGCTGATCATCGAGAACGCCGCCAACCAACCCCAGATCACCTTTGCCAATTTCACCTTCAGCAGCGGGCTGGGCACGCGCGATCTGCATTTTTCCAATGACGGCTCGGGTGGCACGCTGCTCATGGTCTGCTTTGCCGCCGGCACCAGGATCGAGACAGAACAGGGCGAGATCGCGGTCGAGGCGCTACGCATCGGCGACCAGGTACTGACCCTCGATGGCGACCAGCGTGCTTTCCGGCCGGTGCGCTGGATTGGCCGGCGGCGGCTCAGGCTGCGCGCGCATCCCGAGCCGCGCCTCGCCGCACCGATCCGCATCGGCGCCGGTGCCTTCGATGCCAATGTGCCGCATCGCGACCTCGTGGTCTCCCCCGACCATGCCATCCATGTCGGCGGCGCGCTGATACCGGCGCGGCTGCTGGTCAATCACCTCAGCATCGTGCAGGAAATGGATCGGCGCAGCGTGGAATATTTCCATGTCGAGCTAGACCGCCATTCCATATTGCTTGCCGAAGGGCTCGAAACCGAGAGCTACCTGGACAGCGGCAATCGCGGCTTCTTCAGCAATTCCGGCGCGCCGCTGATCCTGCACCCCGATCTGAGCGGGGACGGATCCGCGTACAACGCGGCCGAACCCTGCGTGAAGCTCGTCACGGATGAAACCTCTGTCCTCCCGGTCTGGCAGCGCCTGCATGACCGCGCAGTGGCGTCCGGTCTGGCGGCCCGGCCGGCGGCAACAACCCCCAACGCCGACCTGCGCGTGGTGGCTGGGGGGCGCATGTTCCGGCCGATCCCGGCGGAAGATGGCCGCTGCTTCGTCGCCCTGCCAGGCGGGACCAACTCCGCCCGACTGGTTTCGCGTCACGCCGCCCCTGCCGACACGAACCCCTGGCTGGACGACCGCCGCCGCCTGGGCGTAGCCGTGGAGCGGATATTGCTGACCTCGGGCGATGATGTCGAAGAGATCCCGGTCGACCATCCCTCGCTGTCGCGTGGATGGTGGGATGCCGAGCGTCGTGGCACCAGGTTGCAGCGCTGGACCGACGGCGACGCGACGATCCCTCTGCCGGGCGGCCCGGTGCTTTTGGAGCTGGTGATCGTGGGAACCGTTTCCTACGTCCTGCCGGCGGCTGAAGCGGAGGAACTCAAGATCGCCTGACCCTGTCGCGGCGTTATGCGCTCCAGGCCAAGGGGCACCACCCCTTGGCCCTGTTTCGCCGTCAGGTCAGGCCTTGACCAGGGGACAGCCGCCTTCGCTCAACGGCCGGTAGGCCTCGTCGCCGGACAGGGAGCCGAGGGGCTTGCACAGATCGTATTTGAACTTCGCCTCCGCAGCCGGCTTCACTTCCCACAGATACATCCGGTGCAGCACGCGCCCGTCCTCGCGGATCTTCACGTCGGTATTGTAGAAATCGTTCACCGGCGTGGCCTTCATCTTCGCCACCACGGCCTCGGCGTCCGTGGACCCGACCGCCTTGACCGCCTTCAGCCAATGCAATGCCGCGGCATAGTTGCCGGCATGCAGCAGGCCCGGCGGCGTGGTCATCTTGGCCATGTAGCGCTCCGACCAGGCACGCGCCTTCGGGCTCATGTCCCAGTAGAACGAGTCCGTGTACACCAGCCCCTCGCAGGTCTTCTGGCCGAGCGAAACCACGTCGGTGATCTGGAACAGCAGGGTTGCCAGCTTCACACCGCCCTTGTTCAGGCCGAACTCGGCTGCCTGCTTGACGCAGTTCTGCGCATCCGTGCCGGCATTGGCCAGGCCGATGACCTTGGCGCCCGAGGCCTTCGCCTCGATCAGGAAGCTGGAGAAATCCGCGGTACCGAGCGGCGCGCGGACCGTGCCCAGCACCTTGCCGCCGGCGGCCTTGACCGCATTCGCGCTGTCACGCTCCAGCGCGTAGCCGAAGGCGTAATCCGCGGTGATGAAGAACCAGCTGTCGCCGCCGGCCTTGGTTAGCGCCCGGCCGGTGCCGGTGGCCAGCGCATAGGTGTCGTAGGACCAGTGGATGCCGAACGGCGAGCACTGCTTGCCGGTCATGTCCGAGGTGGCGGGGCCGGTGATCAGGTAGATCCGCTTCTTCTCGCGCGCGACCTGCTGGATGGCCAGGCCCGCGGAACTGGCGGCGCCGTCCATCAGCACGTCCACGCCCTGCGTGTCGATCCATTCCCGCGCCAGGGAGGTGGAGACGTCCGGCTTGTTCTGGTCGTCCGCCTGCAGGATCTCGATCGGGCGGTCGAGCACCGAGCCGCCGAAATCCTGCACCGCCATCTCCACCGCGACCCGGTTGCCGGGACCGCCGACATCGCGGTACGGCCCGCCCATGTCGCTGAGCATGCCGATCTTCACCGGCCTGGAGCTGCTCTGCGCACGCAGGATGCCTGGCGTTGCCAGCGGCGCCGCGGCCACGGCGCCCATCACGACGCGACGGGTAAACCTGGTCATTTGTTCTCTCCCTATTGTGCGATGGGATGCTGCCCCACAACAGGATCGTTGGCTAGGATAGTTTTTTCTTTAAAATATCATTAACGAGAGCCGGGTTGCCCTTCCCGGCCATCGCCTTCATCACCTGGCCGACGAAGAAGCCGAACAACTTGTCCTTGCCGGAACGATATTCGGCAACCTTGTCCATGTTGGCCGCGATCACCGCATCCACGGCGGCATCGATCGCGCCGGTATCGGTCACCTGGCGCAGCCCCTTGGCCTCCACGATCGCGGCCGGGTCCTGGCCGGTCTCGCACCATGGCCTCGAACACGTCCTTGGCGATGCGGCCGTTGATCGTCTTGTCGGCGATCAGGTCCAGCAGCCGGCCGAGGTTTTCCGCCGACACCGGAGAGGTCTCGATCGTCGCCCCGGTGCGGTTCAGGGCGGCGAACAGGTCGCCGATCACCCAGTTGGCCGCCTGCTTGGCATCGCGGCCCCGGGCCACCGTTTCGAAATACTCGGCGTTCGCCTGCTCGGCCACCAGCACGCCGGCATCATAGGCGGACAGGCCGTATTCGCCGCATGAACCGCGCCTTCTTGGCGTCCGGCAGCTCCGGCAGTTGCGCGCGCAGCTGATCGACCCAGTCGCGCTCCAGAACCAGCGGCAGCAGATCCGGATCGGGGAAATACCGGTAGTCGTGCGCGTCTTCCTTGCTGCGCATGGAACGGGTGACGCCGCGGCCGACATCGAACAGCCGGGTCTCCTGGTCCACCGTGCCGCCGGACTCCCACACCTCGATCTGCCGCTTCGCCTCCGCCTCCACCGCCATGCATCACGAAGCGCACGGAGTTGACGTTCTTCACCTCGCAGCGCGTGCGGAACGGCTCGCCGTGCTTGCGCACGGACACGTTCACGTCCGCGCGCATGGAGCCCTCCTCCATGTTGCCGTCGCAGGTGCCGAGATAGCGCAGGATGCTGCGCAGCTTCCGCACATAGGCGCCGGCTTCCTCCGGGCTGCGGATATCGGGCTCGCTGACGATTTCCATCAGCGCGACGCCGGAGCGGTTCAGGTCGACGAAGGTCTTGGCCGGATGCTGGTCGTGCAGCGACTTGCCGGCATCCTGCTCCAGATGCAGCCGGGTGACGCCGATCTGCCGGGTGGAGCCGTCCGCCAGCTCGATCTCGATCTTGCCCTCGCCGACGATCGGGTGCTCGTACTGGCTGATCTGATAGCCGGCCGGCAGATCGGCGTAGAAATAGTTCTTGCGGTCGAAGCGGCTGACCAGATTGATCTGCGCGTTCAGCCCGAGCCCGGTGCGCACCGCCTGCGCCACGCACTCGCGGTTGAGCACCGGCAGCATGCCGGGGAACGCCGCGTCGACGAAGCTCACCTGGGTGTTCGGCTCGGCGCCGAAATCGGTGGCGGCGCCGCTGAACAGCTTTGACTTGGTGATCACCTGGGCATGGACCTCCAGGCCCATGACGACTTCCCAGCTCGCCGGTGCTGCCCTCGATGCGAATAGGACATGGCTCAGGCTCCCGCGCGGATGGCGGGCAGGGCGGTGAAGCCGGCCGCGCGCTCGATGGCGGCGGCGACGGCGAACACGGTTTCCTCGTCGAACGGCTTGCCGATCACCTGCAGGCCGAGCGGCAAGCCCTGCGCGTCCAGCCCCGCCGGGACGGACATGCCGGGCACCCCGGCCATGCTGGCGGGCACGGTGAACACGTCGTTCAGATACATCTTGATCGGGTCGTCCATGTTCTCGCCCTGCGCGAAGGCGGCCGACGGCGCCGTCGGCGTCAGCAGCGCATCCACCTTGGCGAACACGTCGGTGAAATCGCGCAGGATCAGCGCCCGCACCTTCTGCGCGCGCAGGTAATAGGCGTCGTAATACCCGGCCGAGAGCACATAGGTGCCGATCATGATGCGCCGCCGCACCTCCGCGCCGAAGCCGGCCGCGCGGGTGCGCTCATACAGGTCGCGCAGATCGCCGCCGTCCTGGCGCGCGCCGAAGCGCACGCCGTCATAGCGGGCGAGGTTGGAGGAGGCTTCCGCGGGCGCCACGATGTAATAGGTCGCCAGGCCGTATTTCGTGTGCGGCAGCGACACGTCGACGATTTCCGCGCCCGGCGTCGCGCAGCCAGACGAGGCCCTGCCGCCACAGCGCGTCGATCTCCGCCGGCATGGCGTCCCCATCCTTCCATCCAGCGGTATTCGCGCGGCACGCCGATGCGCAGCCCCTTCACGCCGCGCCGGCAGGCGGCGGCGAAATCCGGCACCGGCGCGGTCCGCGCTGGTGGAATCCTTGGGATCGAACCCGGCCATGGAGCCGAGCAGGATAGCGCAATCCTCCACCGTGCGCCCGACCGGGCCGGCCTGGTCCAGCGAGGACGCGAACGCCACCACGCCCCAGCGCGAGCAGCGCCCATAGGTCGGCTTGATGCCGGCGATGCCGCAGAAGCTGGCGGGCTGGCGGATGGAGCCGCCGGTATCCGTGCCGGTCGCCCCCAGCGCCATCCGCGCCGAGACCGCCGCCGCCGACCCGCCGGAGGAGCCGCCGGGCACCAGCATGGCGTTGCCGCCATCGTTGCGCCGCCAGGGGCTTTCCACCGCGCCATAGGCGGAGGTCATGTTGGACGAGCCCATGGCGAACTCGTCCATGTTCGCCTTGCCCAGGAAGACCGCGCCGTCGCGCAGCAGGTTGGCGCTGACGGTGCTTTCATAGGGCGGGATGAACGGCTCCAGGATGCGGCTGCCGGCCGTGGTGCGCACGCCCTCCGTGCAGAACAAATCCTTGATTGCCAGCGGGATACCGGTAAGCGCCCCGCCCTGCCCGCTGGCCAGCGCCGCATCGGCCGCCTTCGCCTGGCTGCGCGCCAGTTCCGGCGTGACCGTGATGATAGGCGTTCAGCTGCGGGTTCAGCGCCTCCATCGCGCCGAGATAGGCCTCCGTCAGCTCGCTGCGCCGACAGCTTCCGGGCCCGCAGCGCGTCGCGCGCCTGGGCGAGCGTGAGGTCGGAAGCATCACTCGACCACCTTCGGCACGGCGAAGAAATTGCCCTCGCGATCGGGCGCGTTGGCCAGCACTTTTTCCGGATAGCCGCCGTCGGTCACCGCGTCCTCGCGCAGGCGCAGCGCCATCTGGGCGCCGCCGGCGAGCGGCTCCACGCCCGTCCACGTTCACTTCATTGAGCTGCTCGATCCAGCCGAGGATGCCGTTCAGCTCGGATTGCAGGCGCAGCGACCTCGTCCTCCTCCACGCGGATGCGGGCGAGCGAGGCGATGCGGCGGACGGTCGCGGGATCGAGCGACATGGGCGGCAGGTTCCTTTTGAAGGGTCGGGCCCCCAGAGAGTTTAAGCCTTGGAAGCCGGAACGCGGCGGACCATAACGGCGGCCATGCCCCTGTTCAACCTGACGGAATTGCGCAGCCGCCTGTCCCGCGACGCCCGGCTGCTCGGCATCGACCCCGGCTCGAAAACCATCGGCCTGGCGCTGTCGGATGTGCGGCTCGGCCTGGCGACCCCCTATGGCAGCCTGAAGCGCGGCAAGCTGAAGGAAAACGCCGCCGAAATCGGCCGGATCGCCGGCAAGGAAGGCGCCGGCGGCTTGGTGGTGGGCCTGCCGCTCTCCATGGACGGCAGCTTCGGCCCCGCGGCCCAGGCCGCGCGCGACTGGGCGCTGGCGCTGTCGGAAGCGACCGGCCTGCCGGCGGCCCTGTGGGATGAGCGGATGTCCTCGGCCGCGGTGAACCGGTTCCTGATCGGGGAAGCCGATCTCAGCCGCGGCAAGCGGGCCGTTGCGGTGGACCGGATGGCCGCCGCCTGGATGCTGCAGGCGGCGCTGGATGCGAGCCGGCCGGCGTAGCGATCAGATCCGCAGCCGTCGGATCATGCGCCGGAGGACGCCGAGGCAGACCAGGCAAAGAACAACAGGCGGGTCGCAGGGGCCTCGGGCACGAAGACGGTGAATTCGTTCAGGCGCCCCAGACGCGGCTCAGTGCCGTCCGTTCGAACATGGCTATTTTCCCGTGTAGTTTCCGCTGCGGCGGGTTCGGCGCTATCCTTCGGTCCGATCGTTTCGCCTTCTACGCTGGCCTAGCGTCGCCGTAAGGAGAAGCCCCACCAGGAAGATCGCCGTCGACGCGGGCTCGGACACTTGCAGGTCGATGACTGCGGTGCCGCCGTTCAACACAGCGATGGTGGAGTTGGGGTCATTCGGATCCGGCACGACATTGATCGCCGATATCGGCGTGGTCAGAATTTCCTGGATCAGATCGTCGGGCAACACCGGAGTTACGAAGAATCCGCCTTCCCCCGCCGCGGGCTGAAACGTCTCCACGAAATCGCCGATACTGCGGATGTCCGGTGAAGGGTTCAAAGTGTATGCTCCCGACACCAGCGAACCGGTGGCGAGCGTGATATCATCGGCCTGGCCGGTTGGGCCGGTATTGGCGAATGACAGGCCCGAAAGCGTCGAACTGACCGGACCATCATTGTTTCCGGGGTCCGCCATCAACGCCATGGACAGGCTGTTGTATTGATACGTGTTCGGTGGACCGACGTACAGCGTATTCGCCTGCATTGTCAGATACAGACCATAAGAGCCTGGAGCGCCGGGTGTTCCATTGAGCCCCGGCGTTGAGACCGGCGCGCCGTTCAGCGTGAAGCCCTGAATCTGCTCGATGAACGACACGGTGTACGGGGTTTGCATCGGCAGGGGGATGCTGGTGGATGGCTGGACAGAGTACAGGTAATGGGTTCCATCGATGCTGTCCGCCGTGAAAGCCGAGCCCATCGGGCCCAACGAAGGAACCGCACCCGCCGGGTCCCAGGTAAAGATCGCCCCGGCGGCAGAGGCGGTCGAACAACAACCAGCCGCCAGGAGCAACCCCAGCAAAGTGTTTGCTGCAACCCTCTCGATTTGGGCCATGGCGTCCCGTGCTCCTGATTAAGAGGAAAACCCACGAACCTATCGCGCCATCGTGACTAAAATCGCGAGCAGATCAGGGCTAAAAATTGCTAAATCGCGCTAATGCAGCCGCCTCCAATAGGTTACGATCGCGACACGGGAGGCTGGCGGTGCGCCGGTGTGAACTACACCACCCCCGCCCCGCAGCCGGACTGGAATTGTCCGATCGTTAAGACGTAACGAAGGCATGGCGTTGACGAGGCCGGGTCGGTGGATCCGGGCTGGAGAGGCTGAGCATGGATACGCTCATCGCCGGCGACAGCATGACGTTCGAAGACTGGCGCTTCGATCGTCGGACGAAACAGCTGTTCCGCAGGAACGCGGCCGGTGGCTGGGGCTCGGTGGCGTTGGGGGGGCGCGCGCTGGAAATCCTGTCCGTGCTGCTGGAGCGCCCGGGCTCGCTGGTTTCCAGGGACGCGATCCTGGATGCGGTGTGGCCGAAAATCGCCGTCGAACCCAACAACCTCACCGTCCAGATCACCGCGCTGCGCCGTATTCTGGACGACGGCCGCACCGGTGTAAGCTGCATCCAGACCGTGCCTGGACGAGGCTATCGCTTCGCCTTGCCTGTGACGCCGCTGGATCAGGCGTTGGCTTCATCCGTGCAGGGAACCGGCGTCGATCCGCCCGCACCGCTCGCGTCCATCGCGTTCACGAAGGCGCCCCGCCGGCGCTGGACGTGGCTGGCTGTTGGCCTGGCAGGGATCGTCACCGCGCTGGCGCTGGTAATCGCCTGGCATGGCGGCTGGCCCTTCGGCACCCCAGCGCCGCCACGGCTGTCCCTCGTCGTGCTTCCGTTCGAGAATTTGGGCGGCGACCCCAGGGACGATTACCTGGCCGAGGGCATCACCGACGACCTGACCACCGATCTTTCACAGATCCCCGGTAGTTTCGTCATCGCCCGCGAATCCGCACACACCTACAAGGGGAAGTCAGAGGATGTGCGCAAGATCGGCGAAGAGCTCGGCGTGCGCTATGTGCTCGAGGGCAGCGTGCGCAGGATGGAGACCATCCTAAGGGTCAACGTCGAGCTGACTTCCACGGAAACCGGCGCGCATCTCTGGTCGGACCGGTTCGACGAGCAGATCGCCGACCTGGCCGCCGGGCAGGAACAGATCGTATCGCGGATGCGTGCTGGGCTCGGCATAAACCTGGTCGAGATCGAGAAGGCGCGCGGCCTGCGTGAGCGCCCGACCAACCCCGACGCATTCGATCTCATCCTGCGGGCACGGGCACTCTATAATCAGCCGCCCAGCCTGCAGCGGCACCTGGAGGCCCAGGCGCTGTTTGAGCGCGCTTTATCGCTGGACCCGTCGTCGGTTTCTGCACTGAGCTGGGTTGTACTGTGCCTGATCGAACGAGCCGACACCGGAGACGGCTGGGGAAATCTCGAAACCATGCAACGTGCCGAACGGCTCGTGGCGCAGGCATTGGCCATCGCGCCCGAAGCCCGGGAGACCCTCGGTGCCGCCTTTCAATGGCTTCGCACGCTAGGCCGTTGCGAGGAAGCGATTCCGGTTGCCCAGCAGCTTATTCAGAGGTTTCCGAACTACGCGCTCGGATACGCCTATCTTGGCTCGTGCGAGATCTTGACCGGGCACGCGGAGGAAGATCTGCCGCTGGAGCAGAAAGCGATACAGCTCAACCCGCGCGATCCCAACCTGTTTCTCCGCTACCGGCGAATGGGTCTCGCCTCGCTGCTGCTCGGTCAAGATCAGAACGCGATCACGTTCCTGGAACACTCCCTTGCTGTGCAAGGGGACTACGTGGGCACGAAACATTGGGTCTATCGCCAGCTCGCGGCGGCGTACGCAGGGACCGGCCGGCTGGAGGAGGCGAGGCACTACCTGTCCGAGGCAGATCAGCTTTGGCCCTTTGATACTGTCCGCAGTCACTTCCCAGGCGATCTGCCGAACCCGGTATATGCCGAGCAGATCAAAGCTCTTCAGGCCGCGCTGCGCCTGGCGGGCGAGCGGGATCATGCGGATGAGGACGCGGATTTTGGCGTGCCGGCGGACGGTATGCTGCGGAACAAGATGGCCGGCCCGACGCCGGTGAACGCTCCGGGGGCACGGACGATCCGGACCGCCGAATTATCGTCTCTTCTGGACGGATCCCATCCGGTCGTGATCGATACCGTTTCGAACTCCTGGGGCCGATCGATCCCCGGCGCGGCGGGATTGAAATTCTCCGGGCTGGGCGGCAGCTTCACCGATGCCGCGCAGGACCGGCTGCGCCTCAAGCTGCATGAGCTGACCGGCGGCGATTTCCGCCGGCCGGTAGTCGTGGTCGGCTGGAACTCGGAACGCTTCGACGGATGGAACCTGACGTTGCGGCTGGTGGCGCTGGGATACACGAATGTTCTTTGGTACCGCGGCGGGCGGGAGGCATGGGAGCTACATGGTCTGCCGGAAACCAGACTGGATGTGCAGGACTGGTGAGAGCGAAGCTGCTCAAAAGTCCTGGGCGGTGATCTGATTGCCCGCCACCGTCGTGCGAAGCATCAACCGCTGGCATTGCGCATGGTCGAACAGGCTGGCCGTGTGCAGCACGCGGCGGCTGATCTCAGATCACCGGACCCCCTGCTCGCCATCTGTGCCGGCACATATTCTTTCCTGGGTCGCATGGGCGGCCAGAGGCTCAATCAGGAGTACACCGGCCCTGCCCCCGCAATCGCGGGACATCCCCCGGCCACGAGGAAGGGGCCAGAATTCTTGCCCGTCGCGCGTTGTTGAATTGCTCCGAAAGGCAGCGATCACCACTGATCCTGCCTGATCGGTCCGCCGTTCGTCGGGGGAATGTCCGATCGACGCCAGGAGGGCGGCATGCGCAGCTCCACCTTGCCAAGATTTTCGGCTGCTGGTCTCGCAATACTCGGCGGAATGGTCCTGTTCACCGGCAATGCCAGGGCCGGGCTTATCCTGGACATTGACGCGGTCAACCTGCGCTTCGGCTTTCTTCCGCCCGTGGTGCTGGTTCCCGCGATGGCAACCGGCCAGGCGGTGGCGACCAACACCGCGACCGGGGCCACGGTAACCAGTCCGATACCGCCAGGCGGCGGCAACGCCACCGCGGCCGTGGGAGGCCCTCCCCCGGTCGCCATCTCCACGATCTCCGCCAATCTGGCAACGGACACGATCTCGCGTGTCGGATCCGCCACGCCACCCGGCAGCATCAACGGCACCCAGGTCGATATCACCAAGGCGGTCATGTCGCCGCCGGTACCCGTCCTTACCGGCATAGATGTGATCCTGACCGTCAGGCGCGACCCGGCCGAGACGATCGATGCCTATCTCGGCCCGGGCGATACCGGGAGCATCACCGACAACATTTCCGTCGTCGATCTCGCGACGGGTGCCACGCTGTTCAACTCGACATCGGTCTTCAGCAACACCTCGCCCGACACCGTGACCGACAGCACCGGCCAGATCGTCTGGCAACGGACCCCCGGCTTCTTCGACGGAGACACCGGCGGTCAGCCCAACGCCTTCTCCGACAACCGTTGGGTCATGGACCCCACCGCGGCCGAGTTCACCTTGCCAATCGACCTCGCTGCCGGCGAAGCAGCCGACATTCCGCTCGACTTCATCGAGACGCTGTCCGGCACGGTCTCCGGGCCATCGATCTACGGCTTCTCGTCCGCCATAGCCGAACCCTCCGCGATCACCCTGCTTGGCATCGCCCTGCCCGGCCTGATCGGCCTTGCCGCCCGCGGACGGCGCAGGCGGCCGACGGCTCGCCACGAGCCAGGGGCATCACAAAACCAAGACGTCGGCGGCCCGGTTCAGGTGACGCGGCCGCCGGACGGCGGCCAGAGTGTCATCCCACCGAGACCAGGATCGCGAATGTTGACCTGGGAGGCTGCGCTTCCCACGGCCGCTTGAGTTCGAGCCGGACTTCGGTGCCGCCCGAATTGACGGCGGCAAAGCGGAACACGCGCAGACCGCTGCTGCCGACCGCTGCACCGGCACTTGGCACAAAATCATCTGACTGAAGGCGGAGCACGCCTGCGTCGACGGAGGTAACCTGCCAGCGGAACCCGGTGGTCGGGTTCTCTGACAGCTCCACCTTGACCTCGTCACCAGTGGCAACGGTCACGGTGCGCGCAGTCTCGCCTTCTCTGACCACGATCTCAGCCATGACCCGTCATGGCTCAGGCGGTTCCTGGGTGGGCGCACTGCCGCTCGCAAGAGATCGCGCCCGAGACCCGACTATATCCGGAGGCTCCGCGGATGGAGCCGTGACGGAGGAGCCAGTCGCGAGGTCCATCTTCTCGACGGCGACCGAGCACCCAGGTGGTATGCGCAGCGGTGCTGTTTGCATCCCAACCGGGCTGGCCGCTGCAAGCTGCGCGGCGGCCTCGATCGTCAGTTCCGGCTTCGAATCCTCCGGCATGGCGTCCTCCGTGCTCGCGGATCGTCAGGATCCTACCATACATACATCTCATGTATCATATTGTCGGACTCCTGGCGGTAGTTGACCGTACCCTGGGTCAGCTTCGCATCGGCACCCAGCATGGTCAGAGCGACGATGGCAGAATCTGAGTTGTTTGCCAGTTTCACCCATCCTACGCCGGCCACACTGACCCACGAATTTCGATTTTCGTTGATCGCCCACAGAGCGTTGATCTTCTTGCCATTGACCCACACTGTCGCTCCGATGCCGCCGGCGGCGGCTGCCGCTAGCGCGGATGACGGCGGCGACGCGGTCGGTCCGACAATTTCCGCCGAAATTGTATCACCAGACTGCGAAGTCTCTGGCAACGTTTCCGGTTTGGTTTCAGACATGATTTTTCTCCCACTCCTTCAGAGAACGTAGATCTGCTTGATAACCCCTGCGTCCTGATAAACGTTCACCGGACGCGCGCCTTCCTTGGCAGCGGCCAGCAATCTCAGCAGATCGAAGAAGATGTTGTCGTTGTCGGGCGCAATCTTCCTCCAGCCATAGCCGGAGAGATAGGCCCATGCATTGCGATCCTGGTCGATTGTCCACAATCCGATAACCCGGACGTTGTTCAGCCATCCGGTCTCGAGGATTCCTTCGACCGCCCACATCGTGGAGTCTATGCCGCAGTCCCCGTACGCAATGCAGAAGAATCCCCCCTCTCCCCAACCGGTACCCCAACTGTTCTTGCAGATCCAGAAGGCGCCCGCATCGTCGTAGCCGATCACAGATACGCAATGGCCACCGGCCACCCCGCCGGTGACGTGCCGGTAGACACCGCTCTTGTAGCTGAAGAAATCATTGTAAACGGTGAAGCATGTTGCCAGAGGCCCGTTGGTCGAAATCCAGGCCTTCATGTCGGCGACCGAGCCGATCGTGTGCCAACCCGTAATCTTGGTCGCGCGGCCCTGCCAGTCAGAGCATTGGCCGCAGGCCTGCTGATGATCCGTGTAAGGAAAGCATGCTTCATCGGGAACGCCGGTATTCTTATACCCGTCCATTGCCGGCGTCATGTACCAGCCACCCCCGCAGCTCGCGCCCGAGGCGGGACCGATGCAGAAAAACAGCGAGGCTTCCGACAGGTCGACAGCCAATGAGGGATTGCCCCTCTGGATGCGGAGTTTCGCTTCGACGGTTGCAGTGGAGCCGAAGGCGACGCAGGAACCGCATCCCCCCTGGTCTCTTATCGGCGTGACGAAGTTGTTTCCCCCGACATTGCGCCAATCAAAGGCGGCGGCCACCCCAATCGCGGTGATTTTGGCAGCCGACGCGCGTGACGCCGAGATTTGCGATCGCTCTTCCAGCGTTTCCCGGTCAGGACCACCGCCCCGATAGCCTAGTCGTTGCAGCTGTTGCTCGACCGGCAATGCCGATACGGACGTAACGCCCGCGCTCCATCCGGCATTGGCCGCTTGGATAAGGGATTGCAGTTGGGCAGCATCGCTTTCTTGGGACATCCTTTACCTCCGACAGGTTTTATCGTTGTCCTCTGGAATTTGGCGAAGGCGGCCTGGCCGTGTTCGGTCGTTTTCGGAGACGATACCGCGTCGGGCGATGGCCCGGCTCTCGTTGCGTTCCCCTAAATAACCATGCGGACGGCACGATCCAGGTGAACGCATCGGCAATTCGTAATGATCTCATCTTAATCCAGCTCATGGCCGCAATCCAAATCACAGCAGCGCATGGTCGCGCGATCGTTACCGATTTCAACAACGCTGACAGGCAGCTTTGCCAGTTGTAACGTTAGAATTCGTTGCCTGAACAGGAAGTAATGTTCCGGTCAGGATGATCGCGCCGAACGCCGGGGCCAGAAATTCAGTGTTCTTCCAAGGGAGCCTCGAACCGCCAGGGACAGCGTGGCGCGGATTTTCTTTGGGAAGAGCCAAGGAAAATATCTGGAACTGCGTCACGCGCCCCGGCATGCGCCAAAGCGGGCGGCATGTGGGCGATCGCATATATGATAACGTTGCTTATCATATATTATTTAATACATTGATTCCATATATTCTTCTTGCGAGTTTGGCCGCGGTCATGCCGCCCGTCGCGGTTTCTCGGCCAAAGTCCATGTCGGCTCGACGGTGGGAATGCGGAAAAGCGATTCGTTGCGTAGACACGATCCCCACCGGCATGCCTGTAGCGCCACTGGCGGACCGCCTCAAGAAACCGACTACGCCACCTGCGCCGTGATCTGGTTCCCCGCCACCGTCGTGCGGAACATCAGCCGCTGGTATTTCGTATGGTCGAACAGGCTGGCCGTGTGCAGCACGCAGCGATTGTCCCAGATCACCAGATCCCCTGCCCGCCATTTGTGCCGGTAGACATATCTCTCCTGCGTCGAATGGGCGGTCAGGTCCTCGATCAGCGCCGCACCGGCCTCGGCCGGCATGCCCTCGACATGGCTGATCACGGCCGGACACAGGAACAGCGATCTCTCCCCGGTCACCGGATGGCGGCGCACCAGCGGCTGGGACACCGGGGGGAACTCGCGGCGGCGTTCCGCCGACAGGCTGGGGCGGCCCGGCGTGGTGCGGCGGCCGAATTCCGTCAGCGTGTGCAGGTCGTGCACCGCGCGCAGCCTCTCGATCTCCCGCTGCGTGCTCTCCGGCAAGTCGCGATAGGCGCTCACGGCGTCGGCGAACCAGGTGTCGCCGCCCTCCGGCGGACAGATGACGCCAAGGAACAAGGACGCGTCGCTCGGCACCTCGCGGTACGAGCTGTCGCCGTGCCATTGCTCGACGCCGGTGCTGAACGAGGCCTTGTACAGCCCGGGATCCTCGGCGTTGCCCACGCAGAAGATCTCCGGATGCGTCTTCAGCGTGTTCTCCACCCGCGCATGGATCTCCAACTCACCGAAGCGGCGGCTGAACGCCACCAGGTCGGCGGGATCGACGCCTGCGGTCGGCACCACCAGCACGTGGTAGCGGTGGAACAGTTCGAGGAAGGCGGCGAATTCGGGCTGCGGGATGCTGCCGCTGATCCCAATGCCCTCGACGGTGGCGCCAAAAGTTTCCGCAATCTGTCGGACCCCGAAGCGGGATGTCGTCGTGCTCATGATCTCTCCGAGAATTGGAACAGCCAGCCCTTCGTCAAAATGCTCCTGCCATAGGCAATTGCCGCCAAATCAGGCGTTGCTTTGGATGAATTCGCGCAACAGCGGATAGATCTCGCCGGCCCAGCGGCGGCCGTTGAACACGCCGTAATGCCCGACGCCGGTCTGCAGATGGTGGCGCTTCTTCGTCGGGCTGAGGTTCTTGCACAGATCCAGGGCCGCCATGGTCTGGCCGATGGCGCAGATATCGTCGAGCTCGCCTTCCACCGTGAACAGCGCGGTGCGGCGGATGGCGCCGGGATCCACCGGGCGCATGTGCCAGGTCATCTTGCCGAGCGGCAGATCGTGGTCCTGGAACACCCGCTGCACGGTCTGGATGTAGAACTCCGCCGGCAAATCCATCACCGCCAGGTATTCCTCGTAGAAATTGCGGTGCGCCGTGGCCTTGGCCACATCGCCCTTGGCCAGATTCTCGAACTGGCTGCGGAAGGCGGCGCGGTGGCGGTCGATGTTCATCGACATGAAGGCGATGAGCTGGACGAAACCGGGATAGACGCGGCGGCGGGCGCCGGGGAATCCCGGCGGGACGGTAGTAATCAGGTTCTTCTCGAACCAGGCGATCGGCTTTTCCTTCGCCAAATGGTTCACCTTGGTGGGATTGAGCCGGGTGTCGATCGGGCCGGCCATCAGCGTCATGGTGCGCGGCTGCGCCCGGTTGTTCATCTGCGCCATCACCGACACCGCCGCCAGCACCGCGACCGCGGGCTGGCAGACGGCCAGCACATGCGAGCCCGGGCCGAGGATCTCCAGGAAGCGGATGATGTGGTCGGTATACTCGTCGAAGCCGAAAGTCCCCGCGGATTGCGGTATGTCGCGGGCATTGTGCCAGTCGGTGATGTAGACGTCGTGGTCCTGCAGCAGCACCTTCACCGTGCCGCGCAGCAGCGTGGCGAAATGGCCGGACATCGGCGCCACCACCAGGATCTTCGGCTGATGATGCGGCATGTCCTTGGCGAAGTGGAGCAGCGTGCCGAACGGGGTGCTGAAGGTCGCCTCCTCGCGAATGGCGACGGCACGGTTGCCGATCGTGACCGCGTCTATGCCGAAGGGCGGGCGCTTATGCGTGGTGCCGGTCTCGGACAGCAGTTCCAGCGCCGCGGCCAGGTAGGCAGGCGGGCTCTGGCCGTTCATGCCGGCCATGGCCATTGCCGGCCAGGGCTGGCGCAGCATGCCGGCGGTCAGGCGCGCGGCGGCCCGGAAGGGTTCGAGGCTGTCCATGGCCGCCTGGTAGGAATGATAGATCACGGATTTGCACTACCCTTCAGACTGTCGAACCGGTTCATGCGAACCGGTTAATGGTCACGCTAGTGTAGTTTATGTTGCGACGCACCATGATTCCACACTAGAGTCCGCGATATACCAACCGGGGGACGGCGCATGGGTGAGGCAACGCTGATCATCAGTAGCAAGAACTATTCCTCCTGGTCGCTGCGGGGCTTCCTGTTGGCAAAAATGTCCGGACTGCCATTCGACGAACAGGTGGTCGCGCCCGACGATGCCGCGGCGCGCGAGGAATTGCTGCTGCGCTCCTCCTCCATCCTCGTGCCGGCGCTGATCCATGAAGGCTTCTCGATCTGGGACACGCTGGCGATCGCCGAATACCTGAACGAGCTGAAGCCGGAGGCGCAGATGTTCCCGGAGGACCGGCAGGCGCGCGCCCGCTGCCGGTCGATCTCCGGGGAGATGCATTCGGGCTTCAGCGCATTGCGCTCGACGCTGCCGATGAACATCCGCGCCCACCGGCCAGGCTTCGCCATCTGGTCCAGCGCGCAGATGGATATCGACCGTATCCTGTTGATCTGGCGGGAATGCCTGTCGACCTGGAAAGGTCCCTACCTGATGGGCGAGAAACTGAGCGTCGCGGATGCGATGTATGCCCCGGTGGTGACGCGCTTCCTCACCTATGACGTGAAGCTGGACGGCGAATGCGCCGTCTACGCCAAGCGCATCCTGGCCTGGCCGGCGATGCAGGAATGGATCAAGGCAGCAAAGACCGAGGTCGAGGAAGTCGAGGAGCTCGAAGTCGAGTTTTGAGGACGGCTCGCAACACGCTGAATTGACGGCAATAGCGCAGATAGTGCAGTAGCGGTCGGACGGATCTGTGATGGCAGGCCGGGCCACCGCCCGGCATGTGCGGCTTCCCCCCACACCACGAAGCTGCGATCATGGATGGATACTCGGAAGCGTCCATGACCTCTCGGCTTTGGCACCTGTTGCTATCCGCGGTGATCGCACTCGCGCCGGGTCCCTCCGGCGCCGGTGGGATGGCAGTCGCTACGCAGATGGCAATCGCCGGCGCCGCGTCCGCCGCGCTGCTGACCGCGCCCGCCCAGGCCCAGACGACGCGGCGCAGCGGCGGCTACGGATTGCCGAGCGGCGGCGGGTCCTATGCGGCCCCGACCCGGCGCCCGCCGATGTCCAGCGGCGGCTACAGCGCGCCCTCCTACAGCACCCGCACGCCGCCGGTCGCCGGCTCGGGTGGCGGGGACCGGGCAATTTCCCGACAATCCTCCGGCCAGGCCTTGCAGCAATACCGCGCGGCACAGCAGCCGCCGCCAACGCCGCAGCCGGACCGGCGCCCCTCCGCCGGCTACGCCGACCCCTGGGGCGACACCGCCCGCCGCCCCTCCGCCAGCGGCGGCGGCGCCTACGCGCCAGGACATGGCGGCGGCTACGGATCCGGCTACGGAACCGGCTACGGGATGGGCAACCGCGGCTACCCCGCCTATGTGCCGACGCAGCGCTTCGGCATCTGGGACGGGCTGCTGCTCTGGGGCCTGCTGAATTCGCTGAACCGACCCGGACGGCCGGAGTTCTTCTACTCCAACCAGGACGATCCCGGTTACCGTGAGTGGCGGGCGCAGATGGACGCGGCCGCGGCGCAGGATCCGTCCGTGCGCCAGAAGCTGAACGAGCTCGACAGCAAGGTGGCGCAGTTGCAGGGCCAGCCGAAAACCCCGGGCAAGCTGCCACCGGATCTCGCCGGCGGCGTGCCGGGACACGCCACACCGGATGACGGGGGAAGCATGATTTTCATCATCCTGTTCCTGGGCGCCGGACTGTTCCTCCTGCTGTGGTTCTGGCGCCGGCGCGGCGCGCAATCCCCAGGCGCCTCATCATTTGGCGCCTCATCCTCCGCCGCCCCCCGGCCGCCCGCCCTCGGCGGCAGCGCACAGACCCGGTTCCGCGTCGGCATGACCTTCCCGGTGGACCCCACGCCCTTCGTGCTCGCGGCGGTGAACACGAAAGTAACGGGCATCGGCGGCGAGATGGTCAGCGTGGAGGCCCTCGGCGTGCTGATGGACGGCACCATCCCGCTGCACCGGCTATACCTGCCGGGCCGCACCGGGTTCTTCCAGATGCATCTCGGCCGCGACGGGCTGCCCGATGAATGCCGGTATTTCTCCCGCCTGGACGAGGTGTCCCCGGCCAGCCAGGACGAATGGGGCGTCTGGCTGGACCCGGCGCAGGGCCTGATCGGCTGGCCGCAATTCCAGACCAAGGACGGCAAGACCTATGACCGCGTCTGGGCCGGCGGCGCCACGCGGGTGCCGCCGCGCGACCTCACCGAGACGATCGAGGACCTGTCCGGCACCAGCCAGCGCGTGCTGCACGCCATGCTCTACGGCGCGCCCACCGGCGCCCCCCCGCCGGCGCCGCAGACCGAGTACGTGCTGGTCGCCGTGGTGGAGGAACAAGGCCAGGCCTGGGTGGAAATCCATGTCGGCATCGACATCAATCCGGCATCCCTGACGCTGCCGCCCGTGAGCTTCGCCTGACATGACCCGAACCGGCACTTCCACCCCCAGCACTTTCACCCCCAGCACTCGCATCCTTTGCGCGGAGATCGCATGAACACGCCATCCCCCGACATTCTCGCCGGCATCGGCGAGGCCCTCGGCAACGGGCTGCCGGAACTGCTGCTGCATTTCGTCACGGTGCTGATCCTCTGGGGGATTGGCGTCGGCATCTACACCACGCTGACGCCGTATCACGAGCGCGAGCTGATCGACGGCGGCAATACCGCCGCCGGGATCGTGCTGGCCGGCGCGATCATCGCCATCGCCCTGCCGCTGGCGGCGCTGCTGGCCACCAGCGGCCAGGTGGTGGACATCCTGGTCTGGGGCGTGGTCGCCGTGCTGCTGCAACTGGCCACCGTCGGCCTGGTCTCCCTCGCCCTGCGCGGCCTGCGGCGGATGGTGGAGGCAGACAACATGGCCGGCGCCTTGGTGGTCGCCGCCGCGCAGATCGGCGTCGCGCTGATGAACGCGGCGGCGATGGTGCCCAACTGATCGACACCCACCTATCGATACCCGCCTATCGACAGCCACCTATCGACACGGGCCTGACGGCGGAAGCCGAACTCCTGGACAACCCAACTCTTGGCAAACCCCAACTCTCGGTAAACCGAAAGGAGACACGATCATGGTTCTTCGTTTCATGGGCAACCTGCTCGGCGTGAAGGCCAACCAGGCAGTGACCGCCGGGGTGGAGGCGCTGATCCGCTGGGATCCGAAATCGGCGACCGAGGCCGAGCTGCGCACGATGGAACAGCATCTGGACGATCTCGGCCGGCAGGTCGCGCAGGCCCGCCAATCCTATGACCGCGAGCAGAAGGAGGCGGACGCCATCCAGGCGCTGTCGGCCCAGCGCATGGCCGCGGCCGAGCAGTTGGAGTCGCAGTCGAACGCCGCCGCCGATCCGGCGCAAAAGGCGTCGCTGGAAAAGAGCCTCGGCACGCTGGTCGGCATGCTGGAGCAGATGGCGCCGGACGTGGAGCGCGAGAAACAGGACGCGGTGGACGCCAAGGGCTTCCTGGAAATGCTGGAAGGCGCCTACGCCGACGCCGGCGGCAAGCTGAAGGCGGCGCGCAGCGAACTGGAACGGGCACAGCGGGACATGGCCCGCGCGGCGCAGCAGAACCAGACCGCCCAGCAGCAGGCCGAGGCGGCGCGGCGCGCGGCCGGGCTGGCGCAGACCACCAGCAGCCTGACCGTGGCGCTGAAGACGATGCAGGACGTGGCGTCGAAGGACCTCGCCTCGGCCGACGCGGCCATGGCCAAGGCCCGGCTGCTGAAGCCGAGCAAGCCGGAGGAGGAGGACGCCAACATCGCCGCCGCCCTCGCCGCGGCCTCCGGCAAGCCGCCCACCCCCACGGGCCTGAGCGAGCGCCTGGCCGCGCTGAAGGCCCGGCACGACTGACCGCCCCGGGCCCGGCGCGGCCGGGCCTCGTTGCGATCCCGCTTGAAATAACCCCGCCGCCGGGACCAATCTGGCACCCGGCTGTTCAGGCGCAACCGCGGCATAAGCGGGTGCGGCATAAGCGGACGGGGAGGAAGCGATGGCGGATTCAGCTCCGGCGGTGTCGCCTGCCGATACGGCCCCACGCGAGTCCGGCATGCCCGGCTATTCGCGTCCGGACGCCATTCACGGCCATGTCGCCGCGCGGGTCGACCGGCTGCCGCTGACCCGGGTGCAATGGCGGCTGGCCATTCTGGTCCAGATCACCTGGGGCTTCATCATCTTCGACACCGACGGCATCGGCGCGCGGCTGTATCCCTTCGTCTGGCGGCCGAACCATATCATCGACGTCGTGCAGTATTCGGTGATCCAGGCGCTGCAGGTCGGCCTCGGCGTGCTGCTCGGCGTCTATCTGATGAGCTGGGTCGCCGACCGCCATGGCCGCCGCCCGGCGATCCTGCTGGCGACCTTGCTGGGCGGAATCTGCATCTGGCCCTTCGCGTACGTGACCAATTTCTGGGGCATGGTCGTGCTGTCGGTGCTGAGCACGCTCGGCGTCGGCGGCATCGTCGCCACGCATTCGGTCTATCTGTCGGAGATGACGTCGCCGCTCATCCGCAACCGGGTGCTGCTGGCCTCGCAGGGCGCCACGGCGCTGGTCGCCGTCGCCGTCAACCTGCTCGCCTTCGCCTGGATGCCCGCCCGATGGCAGCTGTTCCTATGGGTCAGCGCGGGGATCGAGGTCGTCATCCTGCTGCCGCTGCTGTACTGGATGCTGCCGGAATCGCCGCGCTGGCTGGAGGCGCGCGGCCGGCATGACGAAGCGGAAACCGTCATGACCGAGTACGAACGCCGCGTCCAGCTCGCCAGCCAGGCACCGCTGCCGCCACCCGATCGCGGCCAGCACCCGGTGGTCGTCGCCGAGCGCGGCGCCTGGCGGGAGATTTTCACCAACCCGCAATATCGCGGCCGGACCATCCTGCTCGTCACCTGCTGGCTGCTCGGCTACGCCGGCCTGATCTACGGCGTCGGCGCCTTCGCCGCGGTCTACATGGTGGACCATGGCGGCTCGGCGCATTTCGTGTTCCTGACCATCGCCGGCGCCTATGCGCTGCTGTTCGTCGCCTTCCAGGTCAATGCCTGGCTCGGTGAGCGGGTGGAACGGCGCGACGTGCTGTGGGCGATGGGCGTGTTGTTCGCGGTGTCCTGGATCGTGATCTACCTGTACCCGAGCCTGCCGGTCATCGCCATCTTCTACGCGCTCAGCCGGGTCGGCACCGGGCTCTGGCTGTTCAACCTCTACAACTACACGGCGGTGTCCTACCCCACCCGGATCCGCTCCGTGGCCTTCGCCTGGACCGATGGCCTCGGCCATCTCGGCGCCTGGGGCGGCGTGACGCTGCTCGGCCCGCTCTACGGCCTCGGACCGGACCATCTGGGCTGGCTGCTATGGATCGTCGTGCCGGGCTCGCTGCTGCCGGCGATGCTGATCCGCACCTTCGGCATCCGCCAGTCGAAGGCGGTGCTGGAACAGGTGTCGACGTAGCGGGGGACGCGCAACAGGGATCCAGCGCGGGCCGCATCAGGAACCTAGCGTGGGCCGCGCACCAGGCGGCCGGGAAGCTGACCGGTGGGCTCGCCGTCCAGGTAGACCGGCGTGCCCGCGACCAGCGTGGCGACATAGCCCTCGGTGCGCTGGATCAGCCGCCTGCCGCCGCCGGGCAGGTCATAGACCACTTCCGGTGCTGCAATATGCAGCCGGTCGTAGTCGATGACGTTGATGTCGGCCTTGCGGCCGGGCCGCAGCAGCCCGCGGTCGTTCAGGCCGATCGCCCGGGCGCAGTCATGCGTCAGCAGCCGCACGGCCTCGGGCACGGTGAACAACCCGCCGCGGGCGCGATCCCGGGTCCAGTGGGTCAGCATGTAGCTGGTGGAGCTGGCATCGCACATGATGCCGACATGCGCCCCGCCATCGCCGAGGCCGATCAGGCTGTTGGGGTCGGCGATCATGTCGCGCACCGCATCCAGGTTGCCTGCGGTGTAATTGGTCATCGGCCGGTACAGAAGGGCGCGGCCGTCCCGGCCCAGCAGCAAATCATAGGCGACCTCGTCCGGGCTGCGTCCCTCCCGCGCGGCGCGGGCGGCGACGCTGGTTTCCGGCGCCGGTTCGTATTCCGGCGGGTCGCCCAGCAGGAACACCCGATCCCAGCGCGCGGTGCGCTGCGCCATAAACGCGTCGTTCGGCGCCTCCGCCAGCAGCCGGGCGCGGAATTCGGGCTGGCGCAGCACCGCCAGCCGCTCCGCGAACGCCAGCGACGCGATGGCCTGGTAGCTGGGCCGGGCCATGAACGGGTTCTGCGAAATCTCGAAGCCCAGCAGCACCCCGGTCGGTCGGTTGCGGATCTGGCCGGTGATGCGGCTGCCGGCGGCATTGGCCTCGCCGATGCGGTCCAGCAGCTTGCGCCAGCCATCGGGCCGGCGGTCATATTGCAGCAGCGTGATGGTCATCGGCCGTCCCGAGCGTTCGGCCAGGCGGCGCAGCAGCGCGAACTCGGCCTCCGGGTCGTCGAAATCGGAAACCACCTGCAGCCAGCCCGCGCCCGCATCCTTCAGCGCCAGGGCGATGTCGGTGAGCTCCGCCTCCGCCGCGCCGAGCGTGGCGATCGGCGCGCCGTCGACGCTCTTGTGGTTCAGCGTGCGCGAGGTGGAGAAGCCGAGCGCGCCGGCGCGGATCCCCTCCCCGGCCAGGCGCGCCATCTCGGCCCGGTCCGCCGCGGTGGCCGGCTCGCGCTCGGCGCCGCGCTCGCCCATGACATAGACGCGCAAGGCCGCGTGCGGCACCTGCGCGACGACGTCGAGGTCGTAATTCCGTGCCGCCAGCGCATCGAGATATTCGGGGAACGTGGTCCAGTTCCAGGGCAGCCCCTCGGTCAGCACCACCTCGGGAATGTCCTCCACCCCTTCCATCAGCCGGACCAGCATGTCGCGCTGGTTCGGCCGGCAGGGCGCGAAGCCAACGCCGCAATTGCCGATCATGGCGGTGGTGACACCGTGCCAGGATGTCGGCGTCATCGCATTGGCCCAGGTGACCTAGGCGTCGTAATGCGTGTGCACGTCGATGAAGCCGGGCGTGACCAGCCTGCCCCGCGCGTCGATCTCCTCGTCGCCCTTGGGCAGCGCGCGGCCGATGGCGGTGATCCTGCCGCCGGCCATCGCCACATCGGCCTCGAACGGATCGGCGCCCGAGCCGTCGATGATCGTGCCGTTGCGGATCACGCGGGTGATAACATCCGGCATCATCTTGCCTCCCTGTGGAGTTCGACGGGCTCCCTGACCCCGAAATAGACCCAGGCCAGATTGAGCCCGAGCAGGATCGCGGTGACCAGGAAAACCCAGTGCAGGCCGAAGCTCGCGGCGACGGCCCCACCGGTGACCGGGCCCAGCGAATTGCCGAAGAAATAGGCCGAGGACGTCATGCCATAGACCGCGCCGCGCTCGGCCTGGGGCGTCTTCTTGCCGATCAGCGCATTGGCCGCGGGCAGGATGCCGCCGACGAACAGGCCGACGGCGAAACGCTCGGCGACGAAAATCGGATAGACGCTGACGAAGGCCTGCGGGACGGTCAGCAAGGCCGCGCCGGCGAGGGTGAGCAGCAGCACCCGGCGCTCCCCGAAATGGTCGCTGCAGCGGCCGAGGATCGGCACCGCGATAACGCCGGCCAGCCCGGTGACGGAGAAGGCGATGCCGCCGAGCGTGGCCAGATTGGGCTGCGGCCCGACCATCTCCTGCACGAACAGCGTGACGATCGGCGCGATCGCCTGCACCGCGAACTGGGTCAGCAGCAGCACCAGCACCAGCGGCGCCATGCCCGGGATGCGCGTCAGCATGCGGAAGGACGTGAGCATGGAGGTGCCCTTGCGCTTCTCCTTCGGCGGCGTGAAGCGTTCCGGCACCAGCCACCAGCACAGCACGAAGGCGACCATCGAGATGCCGCCGGCGATGAAGAACGGATAGCGGTAGCTGCCGGTCAGGTCCGCCAGCCCGCCGCCCAGCACCGGCCCCATCAACGAGCCGACCAGCTGGCCGGAGCTGAGCAGGCCGAGCGAATAGCCGAGCCGCCGCTCCGGCACCTGGCTGGCCACCAGCACCACGGAAGACGAGGTGAAGCCGGCGAAGGCGCCCATCAGCGCGCGCAGCGCCAGCAGATGCCAGACGGACCCGGCAAAACCCATCAACGCCGTGCACACGCCGATGGCGAAGGCCGATCGCAGCACCATCAGCTTGCGCCCCAACCGGTCCGACATCTTGCCCCAGATGGGCGCCGCGAAGGCAGCGATGAACGAGGTCATCGAGGCCAGCAATCCGGTCCAGAACTCCACGCTGCTGAGATTGTCGACGCCGAGATGCGGCAGGAACAGCGGCAGCACCGGGCTGAGGAAGGTGAAGGCGCCGCTCATGATCAGCTGCACCGCGACCATCGCCCAGAGCGTCACCTGCCATTGCGGCGATCCCTCCGCAGCGTCGGGCGCTGCCTCCAATGTCCGCTCGCCCGAACCTGCCACGCCTGAATTCACCACGATCCCCGAACTGCCTCGAACCGGCAGGTTCGACCCGGTCAGGCGGTCTGTAAAGTCTGTAGGCGGCCACAGGAAACCGATCGGCACATCACCGCGCGACCGGACAGGCGCCGGCCGGCTTTCCGGCGATCTGACTGTTTCGTTATCGGATATTGCATTGAATGCGGCACGGAATGGAGACTAGGCTCCCTCGCGAAGATCGAACGGGCCATGATCGGACATCCTCCGATCCTATCGTCTCAGCACCTGTTGGATGGAAGTGAAGCGGGAGAGACGCCGCATCCCGCCTGTCGGGGGCTTGTGTTCATGCCGGAAGCCTATCAGGCAGCGCTCACGGACAAGCCCGCGGTTCCCCGCCTGCCGCAACGCGCCTCCCTCGTTGAATGGGCCCTGGTCACCCTCTCGCTGCTGATCGTCGTGGCTCTGCTGCAGATCCGGGATCATGCCTACAGCAGCGAATTCGAGATCATGGATGACGCCCGGCATTACGTAACCTGCCTGGCCTTCCTCGATTATCTTCGCATGTCCCTGGCGAATTTCAGCCTGTCCTCCCCCCTCGGATTCCTGGGCAGCTTCCATGCGCATTATCCCGCCCTGGGCATCGGCCATTGGCCGCCGCTGTTCTATGTCGCGGGATCGCTCTGGATGCTGCTGTTTCATTGGAGCAGGATCTCCGTTCTGGCCTTCTCCGCGGTGATCCTGGCTGCCCTGTCCGGATTGACCTACGGGGCGGTCCGCAACCGGTTCGGCCGCGTGGCCGGCGCCGTCGCCGCCCTGGTGGTCGCCGCCTCGCCCATGCACGAGGTTGGCCGCAACACCATGATGGTGGATCTTCCGACCGCGCTTCTGTGCCTGATCGCCACCTGGGCCTATGTCCGCTATCTCGATACCGGCCGATGGCCGGTTTCCATCGCCTTCGCGCTGCTGGCGACGGCCGCGATCCTGTTGAAGGGCAATGGTCTCTGCCTCGCCCTCGTTCCGCCTTTCGCCATCCTGATGGCGCGCCGGTTCGACCTCCTGGCAAGACCGTCCTTCTGGCTGCCCGTCCCGATCGTCGCGATCCTCACCGCCCCCTGGTATCTGCTGACCTTCAGCCAGGAGGTATCGTACGGCTTCATCTATCCATGGGGCCTGCGGTTCACCTCCATCGCGATCGTCCAAAACACCCGGATGCTGATCGAGGCCTGCGGCCTGCTGATGGTGGTCCTGGCCCTGCTCGGGCTCGGGGCCGTCATCCTGGCGCCGCGCAGATCGGGGGCCGATAACGGTCTTATCGGCGCCGCCGCGCTGTTCGCCGCCAGCATCACCTTCCAGTCGGTCGTCCCGGCCGATCTCGTCGCCCGCTACCTGTCGCCCGCGCTCGCGCCACTGGTGATCCTCGCCTTTTTCGGCCTGAAGCTATGCGTGGGCTGGCTGATCGGCTTCATGCCGCAGACCCGCACCCTGTTGCCGGACCCCGACCGGGGCCTGGCGCTTGGCGCGGCCCTGCTGGGGGCGTTGTTCGTTCCCCTGGCGGTCAAGGCCCATCCGAAGCCGAACTGGGGGCTGATCGAGGCGGCGCGAACCATCTGGGATCACCGTATCGCGGCGAACCCTTCGGTCCTGACCGCGCTGGACCCGCTGCAGGAACCGGCATTGATCGCCGAACTGGCCATGCTCGATCCGCAGCGACCCAGCCTTTTCGTCGTATCCAGCGTGCGCCTGCTGGTGACCGGCGGCCTCCGGCCCAGTGACTACGTGCTGCGCTTTGAAACGCCCGAACAGGTCATGGCGGCGATCGATCGCTACGCCATTCCGTTCGCCGTGGTCAGTTCGAGCGCCCGCGGCAAGCCGCATGTCAGCCAGCTCGCCCAGCTCGACCAGGTACGCGAGGCCTATCCGGACCGCTGGGTACTGGAAGGCAGGATCGAGGAGCCGGATTCCGTCATCCTGATCTACCGGATCACCGGCAATGACGGCAGGCAGCCGGATCCGGCCACGCTGCTCGCATTGAACGGCCCGAGAGGATTGCGCGGCGACACACAGTAGCATTCATGTCGAAAAGATACGTTAATTTGCAATGACACATCAAGGCCCGGCTTATCTACGGTAGAGTCAGGTGGGGATCTTTCGCTTTTTTTCGTCCGGGACTGTGATCTAGTTCACAGGTATCGCCGGGGTTCTGTTCCATATCCGGGGCAATGGCGATGGCGCCCTGCCAGGGCGATGCTCGCCAATGGTCGCGGGAGAACACGCATGGCACATTGGGCAACACGGCCAGGAACAACATGGCCCGGGACAACACGGCCTTTCCGGGCGATCATCGGGAGCCAGCGCCGGTAATGGAGTGGATCCGGCAAAAGGCGCCCGACGCCGGCGAACCCGAACTCGTCGCCGCGGCCGCCCCGCCCTGGCGCGTGGGGGACCGCTTCACCATCGGCCACGCCTGGGTAAGCTGGGTCACCACCGGCAAGACCTACACGGTGACGGGACATAACAGCTACGGCCCGACCTTCGTGGCCGATGACGGGGGAACCGCCATCGTCACCCATTTCGACCCGGTGCGGATCTTCATCTCAACCGACACGGTTGCGTAGCGCGCATCCGCGCCTCCCCCCGCCTCCCCCATTGGCAGCGCCGCCGCGATCCGGCAGCCTGCCGGTCTGTTGGAAAAGACCAAAGGGGGAATGTCATGAAGCTCGGCCTGTCGATCGGGTATTCCGGCGCCAAGCTGGATATTCCCGTCGCCCTCGTGCAGCGGGCGGAAGCGCTCGGCTATGACAGCGTCTGGACGGCGGAGGCCTATGGCTCGGACGCAGTCACGCCGCTGGCGTACCTCGCCGGGCTGACGAAGCGGATCAAGCTCGGCACCGGCATCATGCAGCTGGCGGCGCGCACGCCGGCCAATGCGGCGATGTCGGCGGCCACCGTGGACGCGATGGCCGGCGGCGGACGCTTCATCGCCGGCATCGGGGTCTCCGGGCCGCAGATCGTCGAAGGCTGGTACGGCCAGCCCTGGGGCAGGCCGTACTACCGGATCAAGGACTACGTCGCGATCATGCGCAAGATCTTCCGCCGCGAAGCGCCGGTCACGCATGAGGGCCGCGAGATCAGCCTGCCCTATACCGGCGAAGGGGCCATGGGCGTCGGCAAGCCGCTGAAATCCATCCTGCACATGAACCCGGACATCCCGATCTACCTCGCCACCGGCAACGAGGCGACGGTGAAACTGACCGCGGAAATCGCCGATGGCTGGCTGCCGATGGGCTTCATCCCGGGATCGCTGGAAGAGTACGGCCCCTGGCTGCAGGAAGGCTTCCGCCGCGCCGGCAACGGCAAGGGACTGGCGAATTTCGCCATCCAGGCCACGGTGCACGTCAACGTCGATGACGACGTCGCCGGCGCGCTGGCGAAGCTGAAGCCGGAAGTGGCGCTGTATGTCGGCGGCATGGGGCACAAGGACAAGAACTTCCACAAGGACATCATGGTCCGCCGCGGCTTCGGGGACGCCGCGGCGCGGGTGCAGGAGCTGTACCTGGCCGGGCGCAAGGACGAAGCGGCCGCCGCGGTGCCCGATGAATGGGTGGACATGAAGTCGCTGGTGGGGCCGCCGGCGCGGATCCGGCAGCGCTACCGTGCCTGGGAGGAATCCGGCGCGACCAGCCTGACCGTGCGCTCGCGCCAGCCGGAAGCGATCGAGGTGATGGCCCAGGCGGCCCGCCTAAACTGAAAGCTCCGATGAACGGTAAACAAGAAGGGGGAAACGCCCATGAAGATCATCGATGCGCAGGTGCATATCTGGTCCAGCGGCACGCCGAGCGGGCATCACCGGCAGACCTCCGCATTCACCGCCGAGGAACTGCTGAAGGAGATGGCGGAGGCCGGCGTGGACGGCGCGCTGCTGCATCCGCCGAGCTGGGACCCGAATTCCAACGAAATGGCGGTGGAGGCGGTGCAGCGCCATCCCGGCAAGTTCGCCACGATGGGATGGTTTCCGCTGGAACGGCCGGAGAATCGCGGCCTGATCGACACCTGGAAGCAGCGCCCGGGCATGCTCGGCCTGCGCTGGGCGCTGGTGCGCCCGGAGCAGCAGACCTGGCATGAGGACGGCACCATGGACTGGGTCTGGCCGGCGGCCGAGCGCGCGGGCACGCCGATCGCCACCATGGCCTGGCGCTTCCTGCCCAAGTTCCGCCAGATCGCCGAGAGCCATCCGCATCTGCGCCTGATCATCGACCATCTCGGCCTGGTTCGCTCCGCCCAGGACGACGCGGCCTTCGAAACGCTGGATCACCTGCTGCCGCTGGCCAACCTGCCGAACGTCGCCATCAAGGCGACCGGCGCGCCTGGCTATTCCAGCCATCCCTACCCGTTCCGCAACATCCATGACGGGCTGCACCGGATCTTCGATGCCTACGGGCCGAAGCGGTTTTTCTGGGGCACCGACATCACCCGCATGCCCTGCAGCTACCGGCAATGCGTGACGATGTTCACCGAGGAACTGCCCTGGCTGCACGGCCAGGACCTGGAACAGGTCATGGGCCGCGGCGTGGCCAACTGGATCGGCTGGGATTTCCCGTTCGACTGAATTTAATACGGCGCCGGCGTGAACACGATGTTCTCCGCATGTAGCGCGTCGATCTCCGTCCGGCTCAGCCCGGCCTCGGCGAGGATCTCGCGCGTGTCCTGGCCCAGGCGGGCAGCGAAGCGTCCGGTCGGCGGCGTGGTCACGGACCAGGTGCTCGGCTCGCGCATCGTGCGGATGCGGCCTTCGGTCGGGTGTTCCTCGAAGCTGAAGAAGCCGGCATCCGCCAGATGCGGGTCCTCGATTAGCGTATCCAGCGTATGCGGGCGCATGCAGGGAATGTCGTGCTCCTGCAGCAACGCCAGCCATTCATCGGTGGTCCGCTGCGTGAGCTCCTCGCTGATCATTTCGTACAGCGCGTCGATATTCGCGGTCCGGCTGGCCATGTCGGCGAAGCGCGGATCGGTTTCCAGCAATTCCGCCTTGCCCGCCGCCTGGAAGAAGCGGCGCCATTGGCCATCGTTATACGGCAGCACGGCGATATAGCCGTCCCTGGTCCGGTACGGACGGCGATGCGGCGACAACGTGCGGGGGTAGCCGGTGGGGCTGGTGGGCGGATCGAAGGTGCGGCCCTGCATGTGCTCGGCCAGCACGAACTGGGCCATGGTCTCGAACATCGGCACCTCGATATGCTGGCCGATGCCGGTCCGCGCGCGCGCCAGCAGGCCTGCCAGCAGGGCATTGGCGCCGGCGCCGCCGACGATGCGGTCGATCGCCGCCATGGGGATGTAGCGCGGCTCCCCGGTGGAGCGTTGCAGCAGCATGGGAATCGCGGTGGCGGCCTGGATCAGGTCGTCATAGGCGGGCCGCCCGGCATAGCGCCCGGCGCTGCCGTAGCCGACCATGCTGAGATAGACGATGGCGGGATTAGCCCTGGCCACGGCGTCGTAGTCGAGACCCAGCCGGCCGAGCGCCTGCGGGCGAATGTTGGAGACGAAAGCATCCACCGTGCCGGCCAGGCGCAGCAGCGCCTGCTGCGCCTGCGGCCGCTTCAGGTCGATGGCGATGCTGCGCTTGCCGCGGGCATTGTGCTGGAAACCCGGGCTCATGCCGCGATGGCGGGGCACGCCGGTATAGCGCGAGGAGTCTCCCTCCGGCGCTTCCACCTTGATCACGTCGGCGCCGTAATCGGCGAGAATGCGCGTAGCCCACGGGCCCATCTGCACGGTGGTAAGATCGAGCACGCGAATGCCCGCCAGCGGTCCGGTCATCGTTCTTCCTGCATGTTTCCTCACGCCCGCCTGCGCAGGCGCCCTCCGGCGCATGGTGTACCGCCGGCACGGCGGCGGCAATCGCACCGGGTGCTGGCAGACCGGGAAGTGGCAGATCGGGAACTGGCAGACCCAGATCTGGCAGATCGGGCGCCAGCCCCGCTACCGCGACAGCGCGACAACCGCGCGCGCGGACGCGGCCGCGATGCGCGCGACGGCGTCGGTGTCGACGGCTTCCGGATAGCGGTCCTGCGGCAGGTGGAACAGCTTGTTGCTGCCCACCAGCGTGACATAGCGCCCGCCGGCGCGATGGATGTCGCGCGATTCCCCGTTCGGCACCGTCTCCTTCGGCGCCAGCACCGCCTGCACGCCCGCCCGCGCGAATTCCGAGCTCATCAGCGCGCGCAGATCGTCATTCGGCGACACCGCCGACAGCCTGCCGCCGGCGGCGCCGATATTGGCGCCGAAATGCACCCAGGTCGCGGCGGTTTCCCAACCCGGGCGCCGCGCCAGGAAGTCATCCAGGCCGATATGCCCGAGCTCATGGCCGCTATTGGCCGTGAACACCACGTCGCAGCCAGGCGGCTCCGCCTGCAGCGCACGCAGCGTCTCCAGCCAGCACACCAGGCCGCCGCCGCGCTCGGACGTCGATTGCCACCAGGAACTGCGCGGCGTCATCACCACCAGCCGCGCCCGCGCGGGATCCCTGCCCTTCACCGTCAGCACCAGGTTGCGGCCCCGCGCCTGCACGCGCCGGCTTTCCGCCACCACCCGGAACGCCGCCCCGCCGGCGAAGGCGGCGGCCAGCCGGTCGCCGGCCTCGCTCGGCACCTGCAGGATCGCCGGTCCGTACGGCGCCCGGAACGCCTCGGCATTCAGCAACGCCAGGCCCGGCGCCCCGCCCTTGGTCACCGCCACGATGGCGCGCGCCCTGGTCGCACGGCGCATCTGCACGAACGCGGCGGTGTAGACCACCAAAGGCGACAATTCCGTCAGCGCGACCAGGGCCTGCCCCTCCGGCCGGCCGGCCAGGCCCTGGATCCCGCCCGGCGGCGTATCAGGCGCATCGAACAGGTTCACGCCGGAGATGGTCTCGCCATTGAACTCGACGAAGCCGCGCAGCGGATCGATGCGGTCGAGCACGAATTCCTCCAGCTCGACCCGCCCGCCGATCAACTCCGCCTCGCCGGCCAGCCATGCCGCACCGGCCTCGTCACCCTCCGTCGCGGTGCGGTGGATGCCCTGCCCATCCCACGCCGCCAGCCATCGCGCCGCCCGCGCGGCGGCATCGGTCATGGCGGCGGCCCCGCCGCCGGCTTGCGCCCATGCGGATGACGATCGTGCCGATGACAATGCGCAAGCCGCGGATGCGGCCAGGGCACCAGCCGCGGATGCGGCAAGGACGGTCCGTCGCCCAAGGGGCATGACCCGGCGCTTCCCTCATGGTCGGCCATGTTTCGTCAAGCCTGGCGATTTCCCGCTTCCTGCGCAAGGCGCCGGCCGGAACCAGCCTAACCCCGCCCCGCCGCTTCCCGCTCGATGCTATCCAGCTCGGCCATCAGCGGCGCCAGATTGCCGGACCAGGTGAACCGCGACCGCGCCGCCCGCACGATCGTCCAATCGACCTCCGCCGTGTCGGGCAGACGGGCGGCGGCCCGGGCATAATCGTCCGGGGAAGCGCAGCAGACCACGCCCGCCGGCAGGTCCGGCAGGAAGGTACGGCAAACCTCCTCGGACGCCAGCACAGGCTTGCCCATCGCCAGCGCCTCCAGCACCTTGTTCTGGATGCCACGCGCGATCCGCAACGGCGTCACCACCGCGCGCGCGGCCGCCAGATACGGCCGCACATCGTCGACCGCGCCGGTAACCGTGATGCCCTCCCCCTTCCCAAGCTCGATGACGCCCCGTGGCGGGTTGCGGCCGACGATCACCAGTTCCAGTTCCGGATCCCGCCGGCGCAGCTCCGGGAAAACCTCCCGGGCGAACCGGCAGATGCCCTCCGTGTTGGGGAAGTAGTTCAGCACCCCCACGAACACGAGGTATTTGCGGCCCGCAAGCCCTGCCGGCACGGCCGGCGCCAGGCCCGGATCGAACATATCCGCATCGACGCCGTTGCCGGCGCAGCCAAGCGGGGCGTTGGGCGCGATCTGGCGGAACAACGCCAGCTCGTTCGGCGTGATCAGGAATGTGCGCCGGGAACGCAGCGCATAGTCGCGTTCCACCTGGCGCAGCCGCAGCCCCTCCAGCCGCTGCGCCAGGCCGGGGAAGCGCACGCGCGCATATTGCAGCCGTTTTTCCGAATCGACGTCTCCCCAGTCGGCGATGAACGGAATGCCGTCCGGCGCGTACAGGGCCGTCGCCGAGGACAGCAGCACCACCGCCCCGATCGGATGGCTGGCGATCAGCCGGCGCACATGATCCTGCAGCGCCGGAACATGGTGAAACCCGGCGGTGAAGGAGCCGCCACGGGCAAACTCCAGCAAACCCCGAAGGCAGGACCACCGGAAATCCAGCACCTCGATCCGCACGGAAGCCAGCCGCCCCCGCAGCTCCGAAATCGCCGCCGCCTCGTTCGCATTGCGCGCCAGGCAGGCCAGATGGACGGGGTGGCGCCCGAGCAACCCGCTGACCGAGTGAAACGCCCGCAACCGGTCGCCCTTGTCGGGCGGCCAGGGAACGCAATGCGAGATGTACAGGATTTCCATGCCGGGCTAACCGCGGCGCGGCGGACGGTGCCGGGATGCCCCGGCCCCCGAAATCCGTCCCGTCCCGCTCGTTACATAAGTTGCCCCCGCCGTCCCATGCTGGTACGTATCGGTTCGGCACTCAACTGTCACGGTACAGAACGATGGATTCATCTTCAACGGACCCGGAAGCGTCGATCCCCACCCCTCCCGGGGATGTCGCGGTGCTGATCAACCATGAAGAACAATATGCCATATGGCCCGCCGGCAAGCCCGTGCCGACGAACTGGCGCAGCACGGGAATGACCGGCACGAAGGACGAATGCCTGGCCCATATCCGCAATATATGGACCGACATGCGGCCATTGAGCGTGCGGGAGCGGCACCGGACCCCCTGAGCCCGGCTGCCGGCGAGCCGTCAGTGCACGGAACCCATGCCGATCCTGGACCGCTTTTCGCCGAACGACCATTCCACTTCCCGAACCGGCTGCGCCGGTGACGTACCCCCGGCCGCGGCCGTCTGGGGCATCCCGGCGGCATCGGCCACCAGCACCGGCTCCGGGCGCACCGCCCCGGCGGTGCCGGCGCGCAGCGATTCTATCCAGTCGATCATCGCCGCCCGCTCTTCCTCGGTGAAGACCTTGTACATCGGTCCGTCGAACTCGGTCTTGCCGAACAACCGGCTGCGGCCGGGGTGATCGATGTCGATGAAGCCGCGCTCCAGCAACCGCCGCATCACCGTCTCCGGGCCGCCCTTGAAAGCCTCGGCAAGCCAGCCGACCCGGCGATGCGATTGCAGCGCCACCGGAAGCTTGCTGCGGATCACCTCGGCCATTCTCGCGGCGTAGTGACGCTGGATGTCCGGGAACCCGGTCCGGCGCCGGATCCCCGCGGGATAGGCATCCTCCAGCAGGCAGCGGCCGAGATCGATCAGGTCCACGCCATGTGTCGGCTGCAGCTTCAGCAGCCGCGCCGTATCGCCCGATTGCGGCACGCCCGTGAACCTCTCCTGGTCGTATATGCCGGCCCGAAGGCAGCGGTTCAGGTCCCGGCGCAAGCCTTCCAGTAGCCGCTCCGGCGGCGCTTCCCCGATGCTCCATTCCGCCAGCGACAGACGGGTCGAGGGATCGAGCTGCGTGCCGAGGTAGCGCGATACCGGATCGTCCGCCGCCTTCACGGCGGCGATCAGCGGCGGCAGGATGTCGGACGCCTGCAGCAGCGAAGATCCAAGATGGATCTGCTTCTTGTCGACGATCAGGATGCGCTCGAGTATCTCGTCGGCGCCGTTGCCGAGCGTCGCCCAGGCGACATAGCCGCGCCAGATCCGTTTCCAATGTTCCTGAACCGCCGCGTCGCCGCCTTCCTGATGCCGGGCGTGCAGATAGAGCTTGATCGCCTCCTTCGCCAGGGCCCCGTGCCCCACGCTGATGTTATCCACGGCGGCGTGCATGCGGTAATATTGCGGATCGATCCGCCTTCCTGCCATCATGTTCGCGATGGGAACGGAGGTCGGCGTCGCCTCCCATTCCATGTACAGCGTCATGCCCAGAAGTTCCGGCAGGAACCGCCGCGGGAACCGCCCGACGCAGAACTGGAACACCGGCCCCTCGAACGCCGACCGCACGAAGTCCTGTTCTATGAACTCCCGCGACGTCACCGGCGGCAGATAGATGTTCAGGCTGTGCATCAGCGCGGCATACACATTGCTGTGGTTCTGGTCGGCGCGACCGCTGCCGGCCTCGTCGATCCAGATGCTGGCCAGCCGGGACTGTATCCCGTCCATCGGCGCCGCCGAAATGACGTTCTGCAGCCAGGCGCCATCGGTCATGTTCTGCGGCGCGAATTGCCGGAACCGCTCCCTGACCGCCTTGTCGGAAAGCCGCCCGACATGGAACCGCCGCGTCTTCCATACCGGCTCGTCATCCTCGTCGTAATCGACGATGGCATTCCAGCTGATTTCGCCGGACTCCCAGGAAAGCGGCTTGTACATGTCGCTCTGGACCAGTTCCGCATACATCCGGTCCATATGCGCGTCGAACGCCTCCGGCGTGTAGTCGAACGGAGCGTATTTCTCGTCGGCGCTGAACTTCGCATCGCCCAGCATCTGCTGTGCCAGTTCCAGCGCCTTCGGCGCGAAATCCAGGTTCTCCTCGAAATTCACGAGGCGGTAGAAATACTCCCCCATGGTGGCGATATGCGGGCTGCGCTCCGTCTCCACCCAGCAGGCCGTTCCGCCCGCCCCGGGCCGGCGCGGTGCGACGAACCCCAGATGCTGCCATTCCTTCACCAGGCCTTCTTCCCGGGCCGGGAACCCCGCCGCCAGGCCGCGCCACCAGGGATGGCGGGTCTTCCACAACGCCGCCCGGCGCATCTGCAGCGCATCGCGCTGCTCCTCCGCGCTGCCATCCGCCGCCAGCGCGGCGATCTCCTCGTCGATGCCGCACAGGGCCGCATGCGTCGCGGCCGTCATGACCTCGCCCGGACAGGCAGAAGGCGACCAGGGCGCGCTGGCCGCGATGAAATCGGCCTGCCAGGGACAGGCCATTCCCTGGGTGATGCTCCCGGCGGACACCTTGTCCGGGTCGAACCGGAGGCCGTCGCCGGGCAGCAGGAAATCCCGCTCGCCGACCGGCACGCCATCCGCCAGCAACACGCCCCCGGCACACGCCTCCAGCGCGGCACGGTCCAGACGCTCCGGCGACGGCGCCGCCCCGGCCGCGATCGCCGGCCGCGGCCAATCGGCATCGAACGCACCGTCCGCCCAGAGCCGCAGCAGCTCGAACTGGGTGCGGGTCAGCTTCAGCCAACGATCGCCCGGCATCGCCGGCGCGTCGTCATCCCGGTCCAGGCCAAGGAGCCGGCAATGCGCCGCAATCTCCGCGAATACCCCGCCGCGCGCGTCCTGGCTCGCCGCGGAATTCAGCGCCAGGCCTGCCAACCTGGCCTCGATCTCCAGGCCGCCGAAGCTCTGCAGCGCCCTCGCATCCATCCATTGCATCGCCGCGATCCGCCGCAGGATGGGCAGGATGTCCTCGCGAAACGACGGCCGTGCGGGCCTGGCGCGCCATCCCCTGCGAATGGCGTAATCCGTCCAGACATCGAACTGCGTCGCCGGCCCCTGGATCCCCGGCGCGAAATCCGGCGGCGTCACGACAACCCATGCCGGCGACGCGGCAACGACCCGCCCGTCCGGCAAGGTCAGCGTCGCGCGGACCGGCCCGTCGGCAACGTCGTCGTACCAGCCATCGTTATCGGTGAAACTTCTGATCCGCCTGGCGGCGTCCCAGGTTCCGGCTCTGCCGCTGCCGCCGAGCACGAGCAGCCGGCCTTCGCCATCCGTCCGTATCTCCCCCAGGCAGACCGGAATCTCCATGAACCTGCCATCGTCGAACACCGCCCGCTGGTTGATCCCGGCGACCTGCCTGGGCCGGGGCGTGATCTCCAGCCGCCACCGTTCCGGATCGGGAATGTCCTTGTTGCGAAGCCTGATCCGCTGCCGACCGGCATCGTCGCCGATGCCCCTGCCGATCCGCCGCCCAGAAGCCTTCCGGTTCGCCAGGCCGACGCTCCACTCGATCGCCTTGACCGACGCGGCCGTGACCTCCCCCAGGCAATGGCCCTCGGCGTCATAGGCATAGACGCGGAAGCGGGCGGCCTGGCGCCGGATCGCGGGCAGAAGCAGCGCGGCCGGATCGCCGCTGTCCTTGCGGCCGAAAGCGGAGGGATCGCGCGGTTCGAGCGCTTCCGGGCCGAGCACATAATCGGATGGAGCGTTGCCGACACGGGCAAACCCAATCCCCGGATGGATCTTCCAGGCGACCGCGGGAAGCGGTTCGCGGGTCATGGCCTCGTCCTCCTGGCATGTCGCTGCCGGCGTCGTCACAGGTTCAAATCCCCATCAATCCCGGACGGCCACCAGGCCCCGGCGGCGCAGATCTGTTGCAGTTCGGGACTGGGCGCCCGGTACCAGTACGTGGCGCTCGACACGTCGCCGCTGCGCCTGGCCAGCGTCGTAAGGATATTGCGCAGCGACACGCCGCGCCCGAGCCGCTCGAGCTGCAGGCGGCGCAGCACATAGGGATTCTGCGTGCGCAATGCCTCGTTGATCGACGGATGCAGGCCGAACACCTCCAGCACCGAGGCCGACCGGCCGGCCACGAAATCGAACGCGGCGTTCATCAGGTTGTGCATGATTTCGGAGCGCGTCACGTCGTAGAACAGATCGGTGAGGATGAAATGGCCAGGCGCGGTGGTCGCGGGCTCGCGCAGCGCGACGTAGCCGAGCAATTGGCCCCCTTCCCGGCAGGACAGCGCATAGGATCGGCCCAGCAGGCTCGGCGGATCGATATGGCGCCAGTTCAGCACCGCCGCCGTGCGTTCCGTCACCACGTCATGCTGCGGTTTCAACCGCTCCCAGAGTTCGTCGAACTCCGCGCCGAAGCGTTCCACGACGTCGATCTGCAGCGGCCGGCAGGCGAACCGGATGCGGCTGCGCCCGAGGCTCGCGTCCAGCGCGGCGCGCCCTCCGCCGATCGCGCCGACCGCGAACGGCGCCGCGCCGCCGATGACCGCCTGGCCGAGCCGGGACGACGCGGCGCGCCAGGCCAGGTTGGCGGAATTGCGCTGCCCCGTCTTCCCCTGCCCCGTCTTCCATCGCAGCAGACGCCCCGAAGTCCAGCACCCAGAGCAGCCGCTGGTCGAAATCCTCGATCGGAATCCTGCGCATGCCCGCGTTGCTGTTCTCGTGCATGGCGCTGGTGATCGCATTTGCCGTGGTATTGAGCAGGAAGCGGTCCGTGCCCCAGTTCAGATACGTCGTCAGCAGCGCAAGCCCGGGCCGGCCGTAACCCGGGTCCGCCACCCAGGTGGTCGGCGAGATGGCGGCGACGCTGCGATCGCCCACCCATACGCGCGTCGGCACCAGGCCGTGAAACCCGACGATGCCGCCGCTATCGGTCTCCAGCACCCAGCCGAACGGATCGTCCCTGGTGCGCCCGGGGTTGTTCAGCCAGCGGTGATAGCAGAGCTCGCGAAACGCCTCGAAGCTGGCATCGGCATAGGCCGGGAAGGTCCGCGCGCAGACGCGCCAGATCCCTTCGATGTCGTCGATATCCGCCAGGCGCAGGACGACACCTTCACCGCGCAGGCCGGGCGCGTGCGTCCCGGGGAACCGGGCGAGGGGCGCCCTGCCGAACACCGGTTCGGCCGCGCCCGGCGCCGCCGCGCCCTCGCGCAGCAACCGGGCCAGCGCCTCGATCGTCAGCGAGTCCAGCACCTGGTCGAGCGAGACCTTCGTGCGGAACCGCGCCTCGATCGCGGATACCAGTCGTACCGTCAGCAACGAATCGCCACCGCAATCGAAGAAATCGTCCCGGGTGCCGAAATCGGTCCGGTTCAGCAACTGGCGCCAGATGTCGCCCAATGCCTGCTCGATATCGCCGGAAGGCGGCTGGATGGCCGGCGCCGCGGGACTTCAATCGCCGCAGGGCCTTGCGGTCGAGCTTGCCGTTGGCCGATAGCGGCAGCGCCTGCACGAAATAGAACTCGGAGGGGATCATGGACATCGGCAGCTTCTGGCGCAGGAAGCCGCGCAATTCGCGGTCCGTCAGGGCCTTGCCCGGCGCGGGCACGACATAGGCGATCAGCACGGCATCGCCGTCGTTGTCGTCCACCGCGGCGGCGGCGACTTCCACCGCCTCATGCTCGGCGATGAATTTCTCCACCTCCGCCAGTTCGATGCGGACGCCGCGCACCTTCACCTGGTCGTCCATGCGGCCGAGGAAGTCGATGCTGCCGTCATCGAGGAAGCGGCACAGATCGCCGGTGCGGTACATCCTCGCCTCGCCGGCCGGGTTGAACGGATCGGGCAGGAAGCGTTCGGCGGTCAGGTCGGGGCGGTTCAGATAACCGCGGCCGAGGCAGATGCCGCTGATGAACAGCTCCCCGGCCACGCCGGGGGCGACCGGATGGAAGTCGGGGTCGAGGATGTACAGCTCGGTGTTGTCGATGGCATAGCCGATCGGCACCGTGTCGCGGATATCGCCGCGCCGGCAGGGCCAGCGGGTGACGCCGATCGACGCCTCGGTCGGGCCGTAGGAATTGCACATCTCCGCGCCCAGGCGCTCGAAGAACAGCGATTGCAGCTTCGGGCTCAACGCCTCCCCGCCGCACATGACATGGCGCAGCGCGCTCAGGTCCGGCAGGTCCTTCAACTCCAGGAACAGCCGCAGCAGAGACGGCACGAACTGCGCGACGGTGACGCGCGTCGACGCCATCAGCCCGGCCAGATAGGCGGGATCGTATTGCCGGTCGCTGTCGGCGAGCACCAGGCGCGCGCCGCTGATCAGCGGCAGGAACAGCTCCCAGGCGGACACGTCGAAGGTAAGCGGCGCCTTCTTCAACACCACGTCCGCCGGCGTCACCTCGAAGGTGTTGCGCATCCAGACGAGCCAGTTGACGACCCCGCGATGCGGCACCATCACGCCCTTCGGCTCCCCGGTGGAGCCGGAGGTGTAGATCACATAGACAAGGTCGTTGCCGCCGACGCCTGATTGCGGGTTGTAACAATCCCGCTCATCCCCGGCGCTGCTGCCGATGTCCCTGAGGTCGATGGCCTGCGCCTCCCCGGCATCCAGCAATCCGCCGGATGTCAGCACCACGCGCAGCCCGGCGTCCGACACCAAGAACAGCAGGCGCTGCCGCGGCAGGCGCGGATCCAGCGGCACATAGGCCGCCCCGGCCTTCAGGATCGCCAGCAGGCCGACGATCATCTCCGGCGACCGCTTCATGGAGACCCCGACCAGCGATCCGACGCCCACGCCGGCGGCCATCAGCCGCAGCGCGAGCCGGTTGGCGTGCTCGTTCAACTCCCGATACGTCAGCGTCCGGCCTTCGCCATAAACCGCGACCTGCTCCGGCGTGCGCGCTGCCCAGGCCTGGATGATTTCGTGCAGGCAAAGCCGCCGGTCCGCCTCGCTGGAACCGGCAGGCGCTGCCGCCGGCGGTTCCGGATGTTCCCTGGCGCTGTCGTGTTGTTCTTCGAGCAGCGCAACCTCCACCACGCGAATTATGCCGACAGAAACAGGTCCCGATCCCCGCTTTCCGGGGATTTGGACCGCACTCGGTAATTATACCTTTCTGATTACGATATAGGGGAACAGGACGTCCAGCCGGAATTGCCGTTCCGGGATCACTTTTCGGAATGTCTCCTCACGTTACGCGTGAGATCATCCAATTCCTTGGCTTCAAGCAGCATCGGCACCCGCATCGCGTGCCCGGTGGGCGCACCGCTCGCGCGGATTCCGGCTGCAACACCCGGACGGTCGAAGATGTCGCGCCGGCATCGCCGCCTTATTGCCGCGTGGTTTCCGATGCTTATCCGGCATGGCCGGATATGCCTGGCTTTCGCCATGTCTTTTTTGGGCCGTTTCCGCGGAAAGAATTCCAGCCTCAGGCCGCGCCTCCCGTCACGCCAGCAGACGAACGGTCGCCGCGCGCAGGCGTTTGGCGGCGAGAAATCCGGCCTCCGGCAAGGTGGATCTGCGCCCGAGAACGGCATTGCGATGGGGAAACCTGCCGAATGCCGCGATGATCCAGCGGCTGCGCCGCGCGATGCGGATCCATGCGGTGAAATGCCGGCCCTGGGGGCCCCGCGCCTCCGCCGCCAGGGTTTTGAAGCAGGCGATGCTCCGACGCTGGTCGGCGAGTTGCTCCGAGTGCAGCAAAGGCAGGTAGAAGAACTGCCGCTCGACCGGCGCCAGCTCGCGATCGGCGCCGCTCGCCAACCCCTCGGCGCAGAGCCGAAGAGCCTCCGGATCGAACGCAAACGCCGCCGCCGATCCGCGAAAGGCGTTTCGCGTCAGCTGGTCCAGCAGGATGATCAGCGCCAGCCGCCCGCGCGCGGTGGCTTTCCAGCCGTCGAGCTCGCCGCTTCCGGCACGGCGAATAACCGCGCCAAATCTCCCCGCGATCGCCTGATCGAATGCCGGATCCTGGCCGAACCACCGCCGCATATGCGGGCCCAGCTCAGCGTCGGCCGCCAGGCTGTCGGCGAACCAGAAGCGGAGAACGTCCCCTGGATCTGTCACGGGGGCTCTGTCACGGGGGCGCCGTCATTGGGGGGCGCCCCCCCCGGGGCGTGCGGCCAAAGCGCGCTGGCAGATCCCTTCGAACTGGCGCGCCACCCGTACCCAGGACGACCGTTCCTCCAGCCGCGCCCGCGCCGCGCCTGCGATCGCCGCGCGCAGGGCCCGGTCGTCCAGCAGCCGCAGGATCGCGGCGGCGAACGCCTCCGCATCGTCGGCCAGCAGGTAATGCTCGCCGGCGACCACATCGAGGCCCTCGATCCCGACCGCGGTCGAGACCACCGGCCGTCCCATCGCCATCGCCTCGAATGCCTTGATCCGCGTGCCGCTGCCGACGCGAAGCGGAATGACGGCAATATGGGCCTGCGCCACCCAGGGCCGGATATCGGCAACCGAGCCGGTCACGGTCCAGGCCAGCCCACGTGCCCGCACGGCGGCGGCCAAAGAGCGGGGCGGGTTGCGCCCGACGATCAGCGCCCGGGCCTCCGGCCGCGCGCGCAGCACCAGCGGCCAGATGAAGTTCATCAGATACTCGATGCCGTCGCTGTTGGCGGGCGAATCCATCACCCCGGTGAACACGACCGTGCCGCCGGCCGGGGGAATATCGGGCTCCGGCGCGGAAAACCGGAAATACCCGAGATCGACGCCGGTATCGATCGCCTCCACCACCGGCAGCGAATAGCGCCGGCGCAGCGCCTCGCCGTCGCGGGCGGAAACGGCGATCACCGCATCGTAGCGGCGCACGACCTCCGCTTCGAATGCCCGCATCTTCGGCACCTGATCGCGCCAGACCAGCCGCCACAGGCCGGTCGCCAGCCCGGCGTGGCGCTCGAAGATCTCCGCCTCCACGTTATGGGTGAACAGCACGCCGGCGGGCCCGATCCGGCGCGGCATCAGCACGTCCGTATGCGGGAAATCAACCACCACCACATCCGGCCGCCCGGCCAGCGCGCCGGCGATCACCGCGGCGCCGGCGGCGGAGCGCTCGATCGCGGCACTGACGGGAACCCGACCGGGAAGCGCCAGCAGCCGCCGCCAGGTGGAAGATGGCGGCGCCGGCCAGTGCAGGAAATGGTCGCAGATGCCGTCGATATCGGCCCGGAAGGCACCGATATCCGGCGGCGCCGGCGACGCCAGAATCAGTTCGAAGGCACCGCCCTTCATGGCGCGCAGGATGCTGGCGGTGCGGATCTTGCCGCCCTCATCGGCCGGGAACAGGAAGCGCGCGCCCACAAACAGCAGCCGCGGACGCCCGGCGGCGGCGCGGTTCACCCGGCGATCCCCGGACCGGCCATGCCTGGGCTGGCGATGATGAACACCTCGGCCGATCGTTTCACACCCGCCGCGAGACGACAAGCGGCCGGAAACCCCGCGCTGGCATCCGGCGCGGATCGGTGCTTGAATCCCCTCACATGAGGAAGCGGAGACGACCTGACCGCCCGGGGCACCGCTTCAAGTTGCCCCGCCAGCCGCCTGTGTGTAGTAGGCGCTGCTCGATCTTCGGTAATCCGTCTGCGCGTGATGTTGTGGGTAACGGTCAACCTGAATTGCCAGAATAGAATGCTGCCTCAAATAGTTAAGCGCAAGCCATGGCCCTTTTGTGGGGGGGTGCGGCGGATGCGCCACTTCCTGCTCCTGCCCGCCCTGGCGGCGTTTCTGGCGCTTCCTGCCCGGGCGCAGGTGACCGTCGACCTGAATGCGCTGGACCAGTTGAAGAAACCGGCCCCCGGCCAACCAACTCCTGGGCAGCCGACGCCCGCCAAGCAGGCCGCCAAACCGGGCCCCAAGCCGAAACCCCCGAGCCGGACCGCGACCAAGCCGGCGGCGCCGGAGGCGACGCAACCCTCCGGCACGGCCCCTGCCGCGGCCTCCACCGCCGCGCCGGCCGCCGCCAGGCAGCCGCCCGGCTTTCACGCGCCGTTGCCGCCCATGCCCGGCGCGCCGCCGCCCGACGCGGCGCTCGCACCGCTCCTCCCCCCGGTCCCGCTTGCCAAGCGGTCGCCCGCCAGCGGCGCCAACCAGCCGGTGGCGGCGGATGCCAAGGGCGCCGGCCAGGCCTTTCCCGGCGGCATGCGCATCACCTTCGGCGACGGCCAGGGAGAGCTGAGCCCGACCAGCGAGCAGGCCATCAAGCTGCTGGTCAGCCAGGCGCCCAAAAGCGAGACAGTGAGCTACAACGTGCTCGCCTATGCGTCCGGCACGCCGGAAGACCCCTCCACCGCGCGGCGGCTGTCGCTGGCGCGCGGGCTGGCGGTGCGCAGCGTGCTGATGAGCGCCGGCGTGCCCTCGGCCAGGATCTATGTCCGCGCGCTCGGCGCGACCTCGGGCAGCGCCACGCCGGACCGGGTGGATGTCGGCGTGCTCGGGGCCAACGCCCCGCCGCCCGACCTGGCGCTGCCGCCGCCGCCGGAAGCGACGATCCCCGCCGAGGCGCCGGCTGAACCCGCCGCGCCCGATAAGCCCACGCCCGACAAGCCGACCACCCAGGGGCCGACCGCCCAGGGGGTTGTCAATCAGGGAGCCGGGAAAACGCCATGACGCATCCGCGCAACTACCTGCTGCGCATGATCGCCTTCCTTGTTGCCGTGGCCGCCCTGGCCGGCCTGCTGTCGCCGGTGCTGATCACCGCCTTCCTCAACAATCCGCTGCTGAACAGCCTGATCCTGCTGGTGCTGTTGCTGGGCGTGCTGTGGAATCTCGGCCAGGTGACGCGGCTGACGCGGGAGGTCGCCTGGGTCGAGACCTTCCAGCAGGGCCGCCAGCGCCTCGCCGTCCAGCCGGCCCCCAAATTGCTCGCGCCGATGGCCAGCATGCTGGCCGCGCGCAGCGAGGCCGCCGAGGACCGCTCCGGCGGCCGCGGCCGGTTCACGCTCTCCGCCGGCGCGATGCGCAGCCTGATGGACGGGATTTCCTCGCGGCTCGACGAAAGCCGCGAGCTGTCGCGCTACATGACCGGGCTGCTGATCTTCCTCGGCCTGCTCGGCACGTTCTGGGGGCTGCTGAAGACCGTCGGCTCGGTGTCGGAGGTGATCGGCTCCATGACGGTCGGCGGCGGCGACGTGAACGTGCTGTTCGAGCAGCTGAAGGCCGGCCTGGTCAAGCCGATCGCCGGCATGGGCACGGCATTCTCCGCCTCGATGTACGGCCTCGCCGGCGCGCTGGTGCTGGGCTTTCTCGACCTCACCGCCGGGCAGGCGCAGAACCGCTTCTATAACGAGCTGGAGGAATGGCTGGCCGGCCTGACGCGGCTTTCCTCCGGCGTGCTGGCCGAGGGCGAGGGCTCGGTGCCGGTCTATGTCCAGGCGCTGCTGGAGCAGACCGCGGAGAACATGGAACACCTGCAGCGCGTGCTGACGCGCGGCGAGGAGCGCGGGGCGCAGATGGGCCAGGCGCTGACCCAGCTCGCCGAGCGCATGGGCGCGCTGAGCGACACGCTGCGCGCCAACCAGCAGCTGATGCTGCGCGTTGCCGAAGGCCAGGCCGCTCTCGGCCCGGCGCTGAACCGCTTCGCCGAGGCCCGGGCCGCCCCCGATCCGCATGCCGGCGCGGATGAGATCATGCGGGCGCATCTGCGCAATATCGAGCTTGTGCTGCAGCGCCTGCTGGCCGAGACCGAGCAGGGCCGCGCCCAGGCGACCGCCGATCTGCGCGGCGACCTGCGGCTGCTGACGCGCACCGTGGCCGGGCTGGCGATAACCAATTCGGGCGCCAATCCGGCCGACGGCGGGAGATAGCCGGCAATGGCCGCCCGCAGACGCCGTTCCGGCGGCAATGGGCTGGATGCCTGGCCGGGCTATGTGGACGCGCTGTCCACGCTGCTCATGGTCATCATCTTCGTGCTGCTGGTGTTCGTGCTGGCGCAGGGCTTCCTGTCGGTGGCGCTGTCCGGGCGGGACAAGGCGCTCGACCAGGTCAACCGCCAGCTCTCGGAACTGTCGGACATGCTGGCGCTGGAGCGCGGCAAGGCCAGCGATCTCGGCCTGTCCGTCGCCCGGCTGACGCGCGAGCTGGACGCCGCCAACGCCGCGAAGGCGGCGAGCGCGCAGGAACTGACCGGGCTGCGCGATCAGACGGCGAAGCTCACCGCCGAGCGCGACGCGCTGCGCCAGGACAAGGACCGTGCCGGCGCGCTGGCATCGGACGCCGATCTGCGCAGCCAGGCCGCCGCCGCGCGGCTGGCCGAGCAGACCCGCGCTTTGGCCGCGCTCCGCGACGAGCTGGAAAAACAGGCGCGCGACGCCGCGGCAAAAAGCCTGACCGAGGAGCAATTGCGCGCCGCTTCCGCCGCGCAACTGGCCGACGAGAAGAAATTCGGCGACAGCGCGCGCGCGCAGATCGCGCTGCTCAACCGCCAGCTCGACGAATTGCGCATCCAGATGACCCAGGTGTCAAAATCGCTCGACCTGGCCGAGGCCGCGGGACGCGACAAGGACGCGCAGATCGCCAATCTCGGCCAAAGGCTGAACGCGGCGCTGGCGGCGAAGGTGGAGGAGCTGCAGCGCTACCGCAGCGAGTTCTTCGGCAAGTTGCGCGAGGTGCTGGCCGGGCGGCCGGGCATCCAGATCGTCGGCGACCGGTTCGTGTTCCAGAGCGAGGTGCTGTTCCCCGTCGGCAGCGCCGAGCTGACGCCGGCCGGCCAGGACCAGATCATCCGGCTGGCCGCGACCATCCGCGAAGTGGCGGAAACCATCCCACCCGGCGTGAACTGGCTGCTGCGCGTGGACGGGCATGCCGACCGCCGCCCGATCTCCGGCAGCGCCGCCTTCGCGTCCAACTGGGAATTGTCGGCGGCACGCGCGATCACCGTGGTGAAGCTGCTGATCGAGCAGGGCGTCCCCCCCGAACGCCTGGCCGCCACCGGCTTCGGCGACAACCAGCCGCTGGACGACCGCGACACGCCCGACGCCTATGCGAAGAACCGGCGCATCGAGTTGCGGCTGACCGACCGCTGATCGCGGCGGCGCCGAAAAAAGGGCGGAATCCCTGTTCAAAATCCAAAAATTGTGAAATTGTGAGTTGTTCGATTCCGGCCGCATGCCCAGCGGCGGCCGGCGATCACCCATCACAATCGCCACCGGAGAGCAGGGACAATGGCCACATGGACGGGGCTGGGCAACGGCTCCAGCTGGAGTGACGCGAACAACTGGTCGCCCGTCGCAGCGCCGAACTTCGTATCGGTGACGATCGCGTATCTGTCGTCCGCTCAGCCGATCACGGTGAATATCGCCAGCGGCGAGACCTTCGCGGCGCAGCCGCTGACATTGGGCATCAGCGGCGCGTTGCAAACCATAACACTGAACAATGCCGGCACGTTCACCGTCAACAACGGCACCGCGGCGCTGTACGCCGGCACCGTGCTGCACAACACGAACTCGGTCACGTTCAACGGCGGCGCCTCCATCTTCGGTTCGATCATCGATGACGGCACGCTCACCATGCACGGCACCGTGACGGTGCAGGTCGGCGGTCTGTTGCAGATCGATGCGGGGTTCAGTGGCGTCGCCGATACACAGCTGGTGCTGAACGGCACGCTGCGGGTGAGCGGCACCATGACCTCGCCGACCGCGGTCACCGGCAGCGGCACCGCCCTTGTCGACGGCGGCAATCTCAGCGGCGGCAGCGGCAATCCGCTGCAGATCTGCAGCGCCACATTTCCTTCAGAATTCTGCATGGCGGCACGCTGAACGTCAGCGTGCCCGGCGCGGGCGACAGCTTCACCTTCGGCGCGGTCACCACGGTGAACAACACACTGATCCTGCCCGACATTCGGGACCGTGAAATCCGCGATCTCCGCCTTCGGCGCCGGCGACCTGATCAACCTGGGTACCAGCGGCAACCACAGTATCACCGCCAACGCGCGACGGCAGCTACCGGATCACCTACGGCACCGTGACACGACAGATGCGTTCCTCGCGCTGGGAACGGCCGCCAGCGACGTGCAGTTCAACAGCGGCATCCTCAGCGTGATCTGCTTCGCTGCGGGCACGCGCATCCGCACCGATTGCGGCGATGTGGCGGTCGAGGCGCTGCGCGTCGGCGACCGGGTGGCCACATTCTCGGGCGAGCATCGGCCGGTCCGCTGGATCGGCGAGCGGCGGATCGATCTGACGCGCCATCCGGAACCGCGGCGGCGGCGCCGATCCGCATCCGCCGGGCCGCCATCGACGAGCAGGTGCCGGCCCGTGACCTGCTGGTGTCGCCGGATCATGCGATCTATCTGGACGGCGTGCTGATCGATGCCGCCGGCTGGTCAACGGCATCAGCATCATTCAGGAAATCAGCGCCCGGGCGGTGCGGCATTTCATGTCGAACTCGGCCCGCATGCCATCCTGCTGGCGGTGACACGCCGGCCGAGAGCTTTCTGGAACCGGCAACCGCGACTGGTTCATCGATGCCGACACGGTGGTGTCGCTGCACCCGATGCGAACGGGCCTGGACCGGCGACCGGCAGCTCGCCCTGGTCGCGACCGACGACGCCACGGTGGAGCCGTCTGGCGCCGCCTGGCGGACCGCGCCGCGGCGTCCGGCCCGGGTGCGGTGCGCGCCGATACCGCGGTTCAGGCGAAATTGGCCGGTCCGATCTGCGCATCCTGGCCGGCGGCCGCACAATCCGTCCGGTGAGTATCGACGGTCTCTGCGCCCATTTCATACTGCCGGGCGATTGCGGCAGCGTCGTGCTGCCGTCCGGCGCGGCGACGCCGAAGGATTTTCGCGGCCCTGGCCGGGCGGACCGGGCCAGCCAGGCGGTCGATGGCGCGCATCCTGTGTCGATCGCCGCGAACTGCGCGATATCCCGGTCGACCACCCGGCGCTCGGGAGCAGTTGGTGGGATGTCGAGCATTCCTCTATCGACGGCGCTGCTCCGAAGGGCAGCCCGGCTGGATACTGGGCGACCCGCGGATCCGCCGACAAGCGATCACCTGCTTCGCGGATTTCCGTGCCTCCGGCCGAAGATCGCGGAGACGATGCGATGCCCGACGCGCAATGTCGGACGCACGACGCCTGCCCGTGCGGGGCCGGGCAATTGATTAGCGCGACCCAGCCGGCTCGTCTGCCTCGCGGCGACATCTGACAGGCGGCGGATCGGCCGCGTGAAATCCGCCGGCGCCATCCCCAGTTACCCAGGCGAACCATCAGGAGGAACAGCATGGCCACCATCAAACGCCGCGCCAGCGCGGAATGGCTCGGCACGGGCAAGGAGGGCAAGGGCAGCCTGACGACGCAAAGCGCGACGCTGAAGGACACCCCCTACTCATACAATGCCCGCTTCGGCGATGGCCTCGGCACCAACCCCGAGGAGCTGATCGCTGCCGCCCATGCCGGCTGCTTCAGCATGGCGACCGCATTCCAGCTCGGCGGCGCCGGCCATCCGCCGGAGAGCCTGCATTGCGACGCCACCCTGTCCATGGAACAGGAGGCGGGCGGCTTTAGGATCGCCGCGGTGCATCTGGTGCTGAAGGCCAAGGTGCCGGGCATCGATCCGGCGAAGTTCCAGGAGGTGGTCGCCGCCGCCAAGGCCGGATGCCCGGTCTCCAAGGTGCTGAACGCCACCATCACGCTGGACGCGACGCTGGAATAACCTGACGCTGGAATAACCTGACGCTGGAATAACCTGACGCTGGAATAACCTCAGGTATCGTCCCCCAGCGCCCGGCGGCGCAAATCCTTCAGCTTTTCCTCGCCCCCGGGCGTCTTCGGGTCGATCTCCAGCTTCTTCTGCCAGGCGGCATAGGCGCCCTTCCAGTCCTCCCGCGCCTCGGACAGGCGCGCCAGCGTGTCCAGCGCGGCGAAGTTGCGGGGCTCGCGCTGCAGCACCTCGCCGATGTCCTCGATCGCGCCCAACGTGTCGCCGTCCTCGAAGCGCGCGATCGCGCGCCGGTGCCAGGCCTCGGGATTGCCGGGATCGAGCGCGATCGCCGCGTCGAAATCCTCTTCCGCGTCGGATGGCGTGCCGGCCTGCATCTCCCGCATGCCGCGCATCATCAGCAGCCCGACCGCCGGGGAGCCGGCTTCGAGCCAGAGATGCTCGATGCGGGCTTCCAGCATGCCCGCCACATCCTCGCTCGGGGCGGCCCGCAGCGCGGTCAGCAACTGGTCGAGCAGGATTTGGTTGCGGTCCCTGGCCGGCCCGGGCGCGGCAGGCCGCCCAGTGGGCACACCACCTGGGGACGCACCACTTGGCGGCGCATCACCCGGGGGCGCATCACGGGGCGGCGCATCCGGTATCTGGGCCAGGGCCGGACCCGCGCAAACCACAGCCAGCAGAAGAAGCAAGCGCCGCATGGCCCATGGTGCCGCCGCCGGAGCCGTCGGCACAAGAGTTCAGTTTGCGCGAGAATTCAGTTTACCAGGACCTCGGGCCGGGGACCGCCGGCCATCCAGTCCAGCAGTTCCACCGTGTGCACCACCGGCAGCCCGGCGCCGGACAACTGCGTCAGGCAGCCGATATTGCCGGCCGCCAGCAGGTCCGGCCGGGTCGCCAGGATGTTGCCGAGCTTGCGCTCGCGCAGCCGGGCGGCGATTTCCGGCTGCATCAGGTTATAGGTCCCCGCCGAGCCGCAGCAGATATGCGCCTCCGCCGGCTCCACCACGGCAAAGCCGGCACGTCCCAGCAAGTCCTTCGGTTCGCTGCGGATCTGCTGGCCGTGCTGAAGGCTGCAGGCCGAATGATAGGCGACTTTCAGCCCCGGCGCCTCGCGGGTCGGCGCGTAGCCGATGCGGGTGAGATACTCGGTGATGTCCACCGCCAGGGCGGAGACCTGCTCCGCGCGTGCGCGCTCCGGCAGCTCGCGAAACAGGAAGCCATAATCCTTCACCACGGTGCCGCAGCCGGAGGTGTTGATCACGATCGCGTCCAGCCCCTCGCCGTCGATCTCCCGCCCCCAGGCGGCGAGGTTGCCCCGCGCAGCGGCCAGCGCCGGATCGTGGCGGCCCATGTGATGCACCAGCGCGCCGCAGCAGCCGGCACCCTTGGCCACCACCACCTCGATCCCCAGCCGCGTCAGCAGGCGGATCGTCGCCTCGTTGATCTGCGGCGACAGCACCTGCTGGGCGCAGCCGGCCAGCAGCGCGACGCGCCCGCGACGCTTGCCCCCATACCGGACTACATCGGCTGGATGCACGCGCGCCCCCCCGATCGGGCTCGGCCCGGGCAGCGAGGCCGGCGCGAGTTGCAGCATCGCCCGCAGCCGGTTCGCCAGCCTGCCCTGGCCGGGGATCAGGCGGCCGAGCGGCCGGGCGAGCTTCGCCCCCGCCAGCGCCAGCCGCAGCAGGAACGGGCGCGGCAGCACCGTGGCCAGCACGCCGCGCAGCAGCCGCTCATGCCAGGGCCGGCGATAGGTGTTTTCGATATGCACCCGGGCATGATCGACCAGGTGCATGTAGTTCACGCCCGACGGGCAGGTGCTCATGCAGGACAGGCAGGACAGGCAGCGATCGACATGGCGCACTACCGCCTCGGTTGCCGGACGGCCCTGCTCCAGCATGTCCTTGATCAGGTAGATCCGACCGCGCGGGCTATCGAGCTCGTCGCCCAGCAGCAGGAAGGTCGGACAGGTCGCGGTGCACATGCCGCAATGCACGCAGCTGCGCAGGATCTGGTTGGAGACGGCGATCTCGGGATCGCGGAGCTGGGCCTCGGAGAAATTCGTCTGCATGGCGCGGCCTTCCGGTTCAGCCCGGCGTGGGCGTGGGCGTGGGCGGATGCAGCGGCTGGCGGAACAGCCGGACCGCGTAACCGAGCAGGCCAAGCGCCAGCACCAGGAAGCCCGCCGGCAGCATTCCGGCATCGGGCCACACGATGCCGCTGACCAGATAGCCAAGGATGGTCGCCACCGCCGCCGAACCGGTGACGAATCGGCGGTCCGTCAGCCGGTTCACCGGATCCGCCTGGTAGTAGCGAAGAATGCACAGCAGGAAGCCGGCCAGGCAGGGAAGGATGATCACGAAGCTCGGTATGGACATGCGGTGCCCGTCAGAGTCCGGCATAGAGGCGGCCGGGATTGAGAATGCCTCTGGGATCCAGCGCCGCCTTCACCCGCCGGGTGATCCGCGCCAGGGCGGCGGCTTCCGGCGGCACCACGTCGACCGCGGCACGCAGCGGTTCCGGCGCGCGCAGCAGCGTCCAGGTGCCCCCGGCGTCGCGCGCCGCCTGCTCCACCGCCGCATGGGTGCCGGCATCGGCAGGACCGGCGAGCCAGACCAGCCCGCCGCCCCAATCCAGAAAGCCGCGCATGCCGCTTGCCGCCTGCAGCGTGCCCAGAACGCCGGGGCCGGCGGATGGCCGCACGGAGACGCGCCAGACCGCGTCCCCCGCTGCCGTCGGCAGCGGCACGGCGTCGCGCACCGCGCGCCAGACGGCCCGGCTGGCGGCGTCGTCCAGGATCTCCGCCGCGCCGAACCGCGCCAGATCGGCCCGCAGGCGCCCGGTGCGATAGGTCGACCGAGGTGGCGAAATCCTCGATCCGCAGCAGCGCCACGGACCGGCCGAAGCCACCCAGCCCAGGCACAAGCGCGGCCGCCTCCGCCGGCAGCCAGGCGGCGGCGGAGACGCTGTACGGCGAGCCGAGCCCGGCCGACAGCGCCGCCACGCCTTCCTCGGCGTCCAGCCCGGCCAGCAGCAGCGTGCCGGTGGCCTCGGGCGCCGGCAGCACCTTCAGCGTGATCTCGGTGATCACGCCCAGCGTGCCGTGGCTGCCGGTCAGCAGCTTGCACAAATCGAGCCCGGTGACGTTCTTCAGCACCCGCCCGCCGGAATGGATGGTCTCGCCGAGGCCGTTCACCGCCCGCACGCCCATGACGTGATCGCGCATCGCCCCCCAGGCCACCCGGCGCGGCCCGGACAGATTGGCCGCTACCACGCCGCCCAGGCTCTGCGGCAGGAGGCTCTGCGGCGCGCCGTTGCCGAGCAGGGCGGAGAAATCCGGCGGCTCGGCGATCAGATGCTGGCCCTTCTCGGCCAGCGCCGCCTCGACATTGGTCAGATAGGTGCCGGCGCGGGCCGACAGGATCAGCTCCTGCGGCGAATACAGCGTGATGCCCCAATGATTGGCGGTGGACAGCACCCGCGCCGCCTGCACCGGGCGCAGCATGCCCATCTTGCTGGCGTTGCCGCGCACCAGCACCGGCTCCCCGGCGGCGGCGGCATCCGCGATGGCGGCCGCGAACCCCGCCTCCTCGACGGGGGCTTCCATCGGCGCGGCCAGGGCGTTCATTCCGCGGCGAGCGCCGGGATGGCTGGTGCCACGGCCGCGGCGTCCCGGAGGGGAAAGACCTTGCTGGGATTGAGCAGCCAGCCGGGATCGAAGGCGGATTTGATGCGGCGCTGCTGGTCGAGCTCGATCTCGGAGAACTGCACGCCCATCAGGTCGCGCTTCTCCACGCCCACGCCATGCTCCCCGGTCAGGCAGCCGCCGACCTCCACGCATAGTTTCAGGATGTCGGCGCCGAATTCCTCCGCCGCATGCAGGCTGGCGGGATTGTTGGCGTCGAACATGATCAGCGGATGCAGATTGCCGTCGCCGGCGTGGAAGATGTTGGCCACCTTCAGCCCGTAGACATCGCTCAATCTCGCCGATCCGGCGCAGCACCGGCGCGAGCTGGGAGGTCGGGATGGTGCCGTCCATGCACAGATAATCCGGGCTGATGCGCCCGATCGCCCCGAACGCGCCCTTGCGGCCCTTCCAGATCGCCAGCGACTCCTCGGCCGATTGCGACACTTTCAGGCTGAGCGGGTCGAAAACCGCTCGCAGATGGCGCGGATGCTGGTCCAGCAGCCAGTCCTGCTCGGCGACGCTGCCCTCGACCTCGATGATCAGCATCGCCTCGGCATCCAGCGGATAGCCGGCATGGGCGAAGGCCTCGCAGGCATGGATCGCCGGGCGGTCCATGAACTCCAGCGCCACGGGAATGATGCCCGACGAGATGATCGCATCCACGCAGGCGCCGGCGATCTCGTTCGATCCGAACGCCACCAGCATCGCCCGCGCGCCTTCCGGTCCGCGCAGGATGCGCACGGTCACCTCGGTCACCACCACCAGCTGGCCCTCGCTGCCGGTCAGCAGGCCGAGCCAGTCATAGCCGGCGGCATCCAGATGCGCGCCGCCGATGTCCAGGATCTCGCCCTCGATGGTGACCATCTTCAGGCCGAGCAGGTTGTTGGCGGTGACGCCGTATTTCAGGCAATGCGCGCCGCCGGAATTCATGTTGACGTTGCCGCCGATCATGCAGGCGAGCTGGCTGGACGGGTCGGGCGCGTAGAAGAAGCCCTGCCCCTGCACCGCCTCGGTGATGCCGATATTGGTCACGCCGGCCTGCACCACGGCGCAGCGATCGGCGTAGTCGATCTCCAGGATGCGGTTCATGCGCATCAGGCCGAGCACCACGGCATCGGCCAGCGGCAGCGCGCCGCCGGACAGGCTGGTGCCGGCGCCGCGCGGGATCACCCGCACGCCGTTCGCATGGCAGAAGCTTCAGGATCGCCGCGACCTGCTCGGTGTTCTGCGGCAGCGCGACCGCGAGCGGCGGCTGGCGGTAGGCGGCCAGCCCGTCCGTCTCGTACGGCTTCAGCCGGATGGCGTCGGAGATCACCCCGGTCTCCGGCAGCAGGGCGTTCAGGCCGGCAATGATCTCGTCGCGCCGGGCCAGCACGTCGGGCTTGGGTTCGGGTTGCCTGATCATCGTGCTGCCTCGCTTCCTCGCGGAAAACCAAGCTGGAAGATGGCGCCATCCGTGGCCGCAGGCAAGGAGAACCGGCCGAAACGCAATCGCCCCGGACAGGTTCCGGGGCGAGATATCCGTCGGCCGCTCAGGCGGCCGGCAGCCTCAGGATCAGCCCTGGCGGGCCTTCATCCGCGGGTTCTTCTTGTTGATGACGTAGACGCGCCCACGACGGCGCACAACGCGACAGTTCTTGTCGCGGATCTTGGCCGATTTCAGGCTGTTACGGATTTTCATGACTCGAACCCTGGCTGCGCGTATCTTGAAAGAGGCGCGGTGATTAAGGTCCTGGCCCTATCCTGTCAACCCGCCCGCCTCTCTGGATGCCCGGAAACGGGCATCCCGGGTTTGCGCACGGCATGCCAGCGCAGCAGGCGCAACCGGCCCGCGCGGAGCAGATCCAGCCTACGGGACCATCGGTCCGCCTCCCCCGCCAGCAGGCCCGCCTGCATCGGGCCGGGCCGCTCCGTCCCCAGGCGCCGCATGGCGCCGCGCCAGCCCAGCACCGCCAGATGGGCATGGCGCTCGGAAAGATCCTCCACCCCCCGCACATCGAAGCCCAGCCTGCCCAGCATGCGGGTGACCGAGGCTTCGGAGGGAAGATCGAGCCGGCGATTCTCCATCCGCGCCCAGACCGCCGCCTCCCCGTCGCCCTCCGGCAGCGGCAGGTCGGCCACGGTTTCCAGCAGCACCAGCTGTCCACCCGGCTTCAGCGCCCCGCCGATCGCGGCCAGCACCGGTTCGGCCAGCACGGCTCCGTTCCCCGCCCCGCGCAGCGGCTCCAGCGCCAGGCCGTGATGACAGGCGCCGGCGCCGAACGCGGGCTCGCCGGGGTCCCACCTTTTTATCTGCACGCGCCGGCCGAGGCCGGCCGTCCCGGCCCGCCCGGCCGCGATCGCGGCCAGCGCCGGATCCGCCTCGAATCCACTGACCCAGACGCCGAGCCGCCGGGCGATCGCGCAAGCCGGCCCGCCGGTCCCGGCGCCCACCAACAACAGCGAGGCGTCGCCGGAGAGACCGAGCGGGCGGACGAGACGCAGGATCTCCGACTCGCCGCCGGGCAGCAGGAACCCCTCCCCCCACAGCGCTTCCGCCAGCGCGATGCGCCCGTCCGGCCAGAGCGCGGCCCCCATCGCTACGCCCGCGCCCTCCAATAATTGGTTATGGCCCGGTAATTGGTTTTGGCCGGGCGAATGCCCGATTTCCGCCAGCAGCATCGCGCGGCACCTCCGGCCGGAGCATGGCCGGACACGCGTTGACGAAGCGTGAAGTCAGTCGAATTCCGTCAGCACATAGCGTACCGTCTCCGGGCCGACCACCTGCGGCTGGTGGCGATGCGCCGGCCCGGCGGGGATATGCAGCATGTCGCCGGGCCCGGCCTCTACCACATGATCATCGAAGCGGTAGCGGATGCGGCCGGACAGGATGAAGATCGAGTGCCCCGTCTCGCACCAATGCCCGTCCGGCGTGCCCGGCGGATCGGGCGCGCGCTCCTGGTAGCGCAGCGCGATGCCGAAGCCGGATTTGGCCTCGCGCAGCTTCAGCCGGTCGGAGACATCCACCAGCGGGTGATCGGCGGCACGGAACAGGTAGGGACTGTCGGTCATCGGCGGAGTGTGCGATCTCGCGTCCGACAAGGGAAGCGAGAAGCACAGATGGCAACACTACCGGCCCCCGCAGCGGACGCGAAGACGGGCGGCGCGAAGACGGGCGGCGGGATCAATTTCAACCTGCTGGCCTTCATCGCGATGGCGTTCATCGTCGTCGGCCTGCTCGGCGTGTTCGCCACCTATGCCGCGCCGCTGCCGCTGGAACGCGCAATGGCGCGGGAGGTGGCGCTGGACGCCGCGCTCGCCGCCGCCAGGGGCGCCGCCCCCTCTTCCGCCTTGGCCGCCCTGAAGCCGCAGCTCGATGACAGCGCCTCCGTTCTGGCCGGCGACCCGGCCGGGATCGAGGCGCGGATCGCCGCGGAGCGCATCGCCATGCGCGCCCGCTTCGCCGCCGAGGCCGACGCCACCGCGCTCCGGCTGCGCTGGCTGATCGTCATGGTGACGCTGATGGGCGCGGTATTCACGATGGCGATGCTGGGCAGCGCCGTACGCCGCAAATAGCCCGCGGAAAGGAAACCGCGCGGCCCTCAGGCCTCCTCCGCCAGGACCGAGGCGCACACGCCTGAGACCAGCGGCACCAGAGCGGCGAAATCGGCCGCGCGCGCGGCCCCGGGCCGCCAGGCCAGGCCCAGCGTGCGCCAGGCGCCGGCGGCGGCGAGCGGGCGCAGCACGATACCGGTGCCCTCCACCAGGCCGGACGCGACCGCAAGCTGCGGCAGCAGCGTGACGCCAAGGCCGCCGGCGACCATCTGCACCAGCGTGTGCAGGCTGGTGGCGGCGAACTCGTCCTGCGCGCGCCGGTCGCCGGCGAGCAGCCCGCACACCGACAGCGCCTGGTCGCGCAGGCAATGCCCGTCCTCCAGCAGCAGCAGCCGCTCGGTGGCGAGCGTCGCTACCGGCACGCGGCGATGTGCCGCCAGCGGATGCCCCGCGGGCAGCGCCACCAGGAACTCGTCGCGCGCCACCGGCGCCACGGAGGCGCTGGCGCAGTCGCAGGGCAGCGCCAGCAGCAGCACGTCCAGCCGGTTGGCCTCCAGCCGGTCCACCAGCCGCGCCGTGGTGTCCTCGCGCAGGAACAGCCGCAGCCGCGGATAGGCCTCCCGCAGCCGGCGCATCAGCGCCGGCAGCACGAACGGGCCGATGGTCGGGATCAGGCCAAGGCGCAGCGGCCCGCTCATCGGCTCGCGCGCGGCGATCGCGGCTTCCGATACCGCTTCCAGCGCGGTGATGGCACTGCGCGCGCGCTGCACCAGCTCGCGCCCGAGCTGGGTGAACACCACATGCTTGCCGGCCTCGCGGTCCAGAATCTGCGTGTCGAGCTGGCGCTCCAGCGCCAGGATGCCGGCCGAAAGCGTCGATTGCGTCACCGAGCAGGCCAGCGCGGCACGGCCGAAATGCTGGCTTTCGGCGAGGGCGACGAGATAGCGCAGCTGTTGCGGACTGGGCAGGTGGATCATCGGACCACTCGATCAATCTTATGAATATCATTCATTGGCACGATTTCTCTGATGACGCCACCTTAGCCCCAGCCGCAGCCCGCCCGATCCCGGGAGTCGGGGGCGGCCCCTGAACGGAGATACATGCGATCATGCTGACAATCGGCGACAGCTTTCCCAAGGTCACCCTGAAAGCCGTGAAGCCGGGCCCGGCCGGGCTCGAGCTGGCCACCGCGTTCACCGATATCGGCCCGGACACCGATGCCGGCAAATGGAAACTGGTGTTCTTCTGGCCGAAGGATTTCACCTTCGTCTGCCCGACCGAGATCGTCGCCTTCGGCAAGCTGGCGCGTGAGTTCGCCGACCGCGACACCGTGGTCTACGGCGTCTCGATCGACAGCGAGTTCGTGCACCTGAACTGGCGCCTGCACCACGACGATCTGCGCGACCTGCCGATCCCGATGCTGGCCGACGTCAAGCGCGAGCTGTCCACCGCCTGCGGCGTGCTGGAGCGCAACGAGGGCGTGGCCCTGCGCGCGACCTTCCTGGTCGATCCCGAGGGCATCATCCGCTACGCCGCGGTCAACGACCTCTCCGTCGGGCGCAACCCGGCCGAGGTGCTGCGGGTGCTGGACGCGCTGCAGAGCGACGAGCTCTGCCCGTGCAACTGGAACAAGGGCGAGGAATTCCTCCGTCCGGCCGCCTGATCTGGCGGCATGAGGGCAGGATCGGCGCCGACGCAAGCGCCGATCCTGCTCCAACCTTTCGTTTTAGCGAGCAACCTCATCCATTCGGATGCTTCCATCCGAATGGAGGTCGCTCTGGGAGAGCATCATGTCGATCGAGAGCCTGCGTGAGCGGCTGCCGGACTATGCCAAGGACATCAGGCTGAACCTTGGCACGCTGGCCGCCGAGCCGAGCCTGACCGCGCAACAGCGCGCCGGGGTGTTCATCGCCTCCGCGCTGGCGTCGCGCAACGCCGACGTCACCGCCGCGATCACCGCGGAATTCGCCCCCGCCCTCAGTGCCGAGGCGCTGGCGGCGGCCCGGGCGGCGGCGGCGATCATGGCGATGAACAACGTCTATTACCGCTTCACCCATGCGCTGGGCGGGGACTACGCGACGATGCCGGCCAAACTGCGGATGAACGTCATGGCCAGGCCGGGCATCGAGCGGGCGGATTTCGAGCTGATCTCGCTCGCCGTCTCCGCGGTGAACGGCTGCGCCATGTGCATGGAGAGCCATGAGAGGGCGGTTCGCCATGCCGGCCTGACGCAGGAGCAGGTGCAGGCGGCGGTGCGGATTGCCGCCGTGGTGCACGCCGTGGCCGCCACCCTGGACGGCGAGGCGGCGGTAGCCGGCCTCGATCTTGCCGCAGCGGCCTGATTTCCTGCATTCGACGCGTCACGGCATGCTGATATGCCGTGACGCACCGAACAAGGGGAATTGCCGCCCATGCTGCCGTCCCTGACCCTGCTGATCGTCTGCCAGTTCGCGGGCGAGGTCATCACCCGCGCCTCCGACCTTCCGCTGCCCGGCCCGGTGATCGGGCTGGTGCTGCTGTTGGTCCTGCTAATTCTGCGCGGCGGCCCGGACGAGGGCATGAAGACCACCGCCTCGGGGCTGCTGCGGCATCTGCTGCTGCTGTTCGTTCCCGCCGGCGCCGGGGTGGTCACGCAGCTCGACGTGCTCGGGCGCAACCTGCTGCCGGCCCTGGTGGCGATCCTCGTCTCCACCGCGCTTGGCCTCGGCGTCACCGCCTGGGTGATGCAGCGCCTGACGAAGCGCGGCGCGGGTAGCGGCGCAGGCACCGGCGCATGAGGCCGGACCTCGACCCTCTCTGGATCTATCTGCAATCCACGCCGCTGCTGGGGCTGGTAGCGACCTTGCTTGCCTATCAGGCGGCGCTGGCCATCAGCGCGCGGCTCGGCGGGCATACGCTGGCCAATCCGATGCTGATCGCCATCGGCCTGATCGTCGCCGCGCTGCTGGCGACCGGCACGCCGTACCCGGTCTATTTCCAGGGTGCGCAATACGTGCAGTTCCTGCTCGGCCCGGCCACGGTGGCGCTGGCGGTGCCGATGTACGCCAATCTCGGCCAGATCCGCCGCTCCGCCACGGCGATGCTGCCGGCGCTGCTGGCGGGATCGCTGACCGCGGCCGGCAGCGCCATGCTGATCGCGCGGCTGCTGGGCGCCAGCCCGGCGGTGGTGCTGTCGCTGGCGCCGAAATCCGTCACCACCCCGATCGCCATGGGCATCGCCGAGCAGATCGGCGGCCAGCCATCGCTCACTGCGGTGTTCGTGCTGATGACCGGCATCGCCGCCATTGTGCTGCTCGGCCCGGTGATGCGGCTGCTGCGCATCACCAGCTGGGCGGCGCAGGGCCTGGGTGCCGGCACCGCGGGACACGGCCTGGCCACCGCGCGGGTTTTGCTGATGAGCGAGACCGCCGGCGCCTTCGGCGGCCTGGCCATCGGGCTGAACGGGCTGATCACCGCGCTGATCGTGCCGCTTCTGGCGCGGCTGTTCGCCGGATTCTGACGCGGCGGATACCGGCCCGAAGACCGGGACAACCCGCGGGATCAGCGGAATCGGCGCCCGAATTTCGCCCTTATCATGAGACCGTATACGATTATTTGGGCATTTTCACCAATCCCACCCCGCCCCGGGAATTTTACCGATAGAATTTAAAATAATACATTTGTCGGTATTTTTCACTCTTGTGCGCATCCAGTCTCCAAGTGTATCCGGATCTTCACGTTGGCCCCGGTTGGGACCGACCCAGCAAAGGATCAATTTCCAATGAAGATCTCTTTTGTCGCCGCCGCCCTGATGGGCACGGCACTGGCCGGCTTCGCGGCCTCGGCCCGCGCCGATATTTTTCACGTCACTTTTGAGGCCCCCGGCGTACAGAACGCCAACACCGCCGGCCTCTGCGCGGCGCTCGGCTCCGGCACCTGCGTGGTCGGCACCGAGACCTTCGACAGCCGCGCTTCGGGCTCCACCTTCACCACCGATTACGGCACCGGCGGCGTCATCTCGGGCACCTATACGAGCGTGCAGATCAACGGCGCCGACCAGTACGGTGGCGCCGGCGGCACCGGCTCCTACCCGGTGGCGTTCGGCGGAACCCCGTACAACGTGGACCTGACCACGACGCTGGTTTCCGGCATCAACTATTTCGGCTTCTGGCTCTCCGCGCTCGACGACGGCAATCAGGTGTCTTTCTACCGCAACGGCGTCGATGTGTTCGACTTCACGCCCGCCGACCTGATCGCAGCACTCGGCGCCTGCCCGGGCTCGGCCTATTGCGGCAACCCGAACAGCCCCTATCACGTCAACGGCAGCCAGCTGTACGTCTTCGTGAACTTCTTCGACACCGACGGCACGTTCGACAGCATCCATTTCCGCGAGGACCCCGCGGTGGGCGGCTACGAGTTGGACAACCACACGGTCGGCTACGTCACCGCCGAAACCGGCACCGCGGTGCCCGAGCCGGCCTCCCTGGCCCTGTTCGGTGCCGGCCTGCTCGGCCTGCTCGGCGCGCGCCGCCGCAAGGCCGCGTAGGCGGCTTCTGCCGGCCGCAGTTCCGGATACAGGGCGGCGCCTTCGGGCGCCGCCCTTTTCTTTGGCCGAGTTGCCCGATCCCACCGGGCGGGCTTCAATCGCCTCCGATGAATTGGGGGAAGCGGCGTGACCACACGGAATGCCCCGCGCGTGCCGGCACAGGCGGGCGCGCCGCCCGATGCCTGGCGCTGAAACCAACCTGACGAGGAGACGAGAGAATGGCCGGCTTGTATTTCGAGGAATTCTTCGAGGGTCAGGTGTTCGAGCACGCGATCACCCGCACCGTGACGGAAATGGACAACGTGCTGTTCACCGCGCTGACGCACAATCCGCAGCCGCTGCATCTGGACGAGGAATTCGCCAAACAGACCGAGTTCGGCCAGCGGCTGGTGAACTCGCTGTTCACGCTGGGGCTGATGATCGGCATTTCCGTCGGCGACACCACGCTCGGCACCACGATCGCCAATCTCGGCATGACCGACGTGGCCTTCCCCAAGCCGGTGTTCCACGGCGACACGTTGCGAATGAAATCGATCGTGCGCAAGCTGCGCTCCAGCCGGTCGCGCCCGGAAGCCGGCGTGGTCGAGTTCGAGCACCAGGCGCATAATCAGCGCGGGGAGCTGGTGGCAAGCTGCCTGCGCTCGGCGTTCATGAAGCGCAAGCCGGCCTAGGGTCTGTTGCGATTCACCGCGAGTGGATGACGGCTGCGGCAAGACAGATTATCGCGGCGAAGCTTTGATCGGTCTTGTCCGCCCGCATGGCGATGCGCTTGAACGCCTGTTCAGCTTGGCGAAGACATTCTCGATCAAGTGGCGCCATTTGTAGATCTCGGCATTCGATCTTCCGCGGCGCCGCGCGCCGCGGTTGCCGCGAGATGATGGTTTTCGCGCCGCTCCCGCTCAACGCCGCGATGATCGCATTGTCGTCGTAGGCCTCGTCGGCGATCGGCCCGCCGAAATCGACGCCGTCGATCAGCGGCGGCAGGTCGCGCCACGAGCCGCCGGTCCAGGCAACCCGAGGCACCGCCCCAACAAAGCGTCGACGGTCCGAGCCGCTACGCCCAGGGTCGCTCGGCTTCCCCAGGCGGCGCGGTTCCATCTTGCCCCCATGGCCGTCTGTCAGTCAGTACGAAGCGGTCCATCCCAAGCTTGCATCACAACCAGGCCGGAATGGGAATCCGGAATGTCCACGGACCCTAATCGACGAGGATGACCTTTTGCAGCATCGTGTTCATCTTGTTGACGGTTTCCACATATTCGCGCTCGGGAACCGACTCGCCGACAATTCCCGCGCCCGCGTTCAGATAGACGTCCTGTCCGTATTGAAAGACGCTCCTCAGCGCGATTGCCAGATCTGCCCCGCCGCGGCTGTCGATCCAGCCGACAGCGCCGGCATAAACTCCGCGCGGCTCGGCCTCCATCTCACCGATGCGCTGCAGCGCCGCCTGCTTCGGTATGCCCGACACGGTGATGCCGGGAAACAGCACCTTGACCGCATCCCAAACCGTCTTGTCCTTGCGGAGTTCGCCGGATACCTGCGAGGACAGGTGCTGCACCGTGCGGAACGGCTTGATCGCCATGAAATCCGTGATGCGAACGGACTTCGGATCACACACCGAATTCAATTCTTCCTGCGCCAGCTGGATCGAGATTGCGTGCTCCTTAACCTCCTTGGCGTCGCTGTAAAGCTCGGCGCGAAGGCGCTCGTCCTCGACCGCATCGCCGCCGCGTGGGCGGGTTCCAGCGAGCGGGCCTGTCAGCACCCGGCCGGTGCCGTCAGCCTCGAGCAGAAGTTCCGGGCTGAAGCCGACGCCGCTGACCTCGCCGATCTGGAAGCAATAGGAGCGCGCTGCGTTATTCACACTCGCCGCCGCGTCGTAGGTGCCGACCAGATCAAGCGGCCCGGTCATCTTCACGCGGCGCGCTATGATCGCCTTCTGCAGCTCGCCGCTGCGAATGGCCGCCGTGAGGATTTCGACATTCGCCTCGTAGTGCGTCTTGTCGGACAGTTCCACCCTCGGGGCGACCGATCCCCGTCGCGACTCTGAATTCGTCGCGCTGCCGGCGATCTCCATCAGCCATGTTCGGTCGATCGGTCCGCGCGTTGAAATGCCCTTATCGGTAATGCGCAATTCGATTTCCGGGATCATGAGATCGAGCAGAGGCGTGTGAACGGCTTTGGGATATGGATAGTAGAAGCCGGAGATATCGAAGGTGATGTAGCCGTAAGCTCTCCAATCTCCGATATCGAGTTCCTTCAGCATCGTCTCGATCTGCTTGAAGGGGTCCGTCGTCCGTTCAACCCGGCGCACCAAATCCCGACCCTCGATCGCCACCTCGCGATCGGTGACCTGGACTCTAAATCGGGGGCGTCCGGCAATGCGGATTTCGCTGTCGCTCGCATAGAGCACGTAATCCTCGAACACGCTGGCTGCGAGGAGTTTGTCCAGGAAGCACGGGGCCGAAAAGCCATCCGGAATCGCCAGTGCCCCGCTGTCGGGAACGCGCATCTCTGCCGTCATGTGTGAAACCTCTTTTTGATTGGAGATTATGTGGAGGAGTCGCCTTGAAGGACCCCGAACTACTCGGCGCGACAGGCCCAATCGTTCGCCGGCCTGGCGGTTCGGCGGGGTGATATGACGGCAGTGCGGGTTGAGCTCGCCGAATTCCGACTGCGCATCACCTGGGAGGAAGATAGCCGCCAGGCAATACTCTTGGAATTGATGTTCCGAGGCCTTTCCAGTTGATGCCGGGCAATCAACGGCAGCGACACATAATCATCGCCTACTGCCCGGGCGCCGCCGGATATTCGTGATATTTTCATCAATGAATCATCCGCTTTTTCATCAACAATCCCCCACTTTCACCGCTTTCGTGATATGCATAGTCCGCATCATCGAATCGATGCTTGGTAAACCCATGCTAACGATTAATTCCAGGCCACTTAAATCACATTATAGTTAGCGTAAAAAACCGATCTCACATATTCTTTATTATGAGAAAGTTGGGTTGTTTGGGTGGATAGACAGTCTGCGGAACGATGGAAATATTTCTCCTGTCATAAGACTCATATAAGAATAACTTATTTATGTTTATTACGTAGTGTGCATCAATGGATGCGATTACCTATTATTGATCTCCGTAAATGTCTGTCCAGTAATTGGGACCATAGTTTGCCTTCTGGCCGCCGGCAAAGAACAGTCTATTACAAAAACCTTTCCGGTGCTCATGATATGTAACCATATCAGGGTCTGTTCAGATTCACCGCGAGCGGATGACGGCTGCGGCAAAGGAGATCATCGCGGCGCAGCTTTGATCGGTCTTGCCCCATTGGCCGTCTGTCAGTCAGTACGACGCGGTCTATCCCACGCCTGAATCATACCCAAGCCGGAATGGGAATCCGGAATGTCCATAGAACCTAAAGCGATATTGCTTGGGGCTGAATCAACCGAGCGATGAAATGGCTCGGTAGAATGAATACCCACAGCCTGACCGGTGATTCTATCATAGCCGGTCAGGCTCTGGGATTGCGGCAGGCCCGCCTCGGACGGAAGACGGCCCTGGGCCGGGCTATTTGCTCGCGGCCTCGCTCCACTGCACGTCCAGCTCTTCGCGGAAGGCGAAGCGCTTCAGATGTTCGGTCACCACATCGCACAGCCCCGGCACGATTTTCGGATCCTCGCCCTGCAGTCTCAGCCGCAGCAGATGCGGCTCGGCGTCGAATGTGCACTCCGCCCCATCCAGCCGGACCGTGCCGTGCGCCGGGTCGAACTCCACCTGGAAGCGGTGGCTCCAATGCTTGCAAAGTTGCTGCAGGTAACGGCTGGCGTGATCGGTCTTTATGTCCGCATGGAATTCCATCGTCTCGTACTCCGATTTCGGTCGACTGGCTCGGTTCGCGGCGGGGCCGGTACTTCGATTGAACGCCGCCTCGCTCAGATGGGTTGGCGAACCAGCCGTTGGAAGGCCGCGGCGGCCGGCCCGAGCGCATCGCAATGTCTGGTCAGCAGATGCAGCGTGCGGCGCAAGGCAGGCTGCAGGCGAGCCACCGCGACGCCCTCAGGGTCTGCCGGCGCGACCAGTTCCGGCATGATCGCCAAACCCGATTCCATCCCGCGCCACGCTGACCAGAGTCACATTGTCGTGCACCAGGCAGACGATTTCGGGCTGGCTGTCCGCGGCCAGGAGCCATTCCTCGATCCGCGTTTCACCCGGCAGCATGATTTCCCGGCCGGCTACTCCGGATACTTCATCTTCCGGGTCATCCCGCCATCCACGACGAACTCGGCGCCGGTAATGAAGCCGCTATCGGGGCCGAGCAGGAAGGACGCGAGGGCGGCGACATCCGCCACGGTGCCGACACGGCCGGCCGGATGGTCCAGATGGTCTTCCGGCCGCGGCGCCTCGCCCTTGGTATGGATCCAGCCGGGGCTGATGCAGTTCACCCGGATATCCGGCCCCAGGCTGACCGCCAGCGCATGCGTCAGCGTCACCAGCCCGCCCTTGGCAGCGGCATAGGCCTCGGTGTCCGGCTCGGACATATGCGCGCGGGTGGACGCGATCGTCACCACCGCCCCCTGCCCCGCCCGCAGCAGCGCGGCGGCGGAGCGGACCAGCAGGAAGCTGCTGGTCAGGTTGGTCGCCAGCACGCGCGACCACTCTGCCAGCGACAATTCCTCGATGGGCTTGCGGATCATGATCCCGGCATTGCACACCAGCGCGTCCAGCCGCCCCTCGCGGGCGCGGATATCGGTCATCAGCGAGGCGACATCGCTTTCACTGGCAATGTCGCAGATCACGTGCCGGCCGAGGATCGCATCCTCCGGCGCATGCAAATCGGCGATGATCAGGTGATAGCCGTCCCGCGCCAGCCTGGCGGCGATGCCGGCGCCGATGCCGCGCGCGCCGCCGGTCACCAGCGCGACCCGAGCCTGTGTCTCGCTCATGAAAAGTGTCAGGCCGCCTGGGAAACCAGCATCTGGTGCGCCCGGCGCAGCGCGTCCGCCATCGCCGCCGGCGCCACAGCGCCGGAGAACAGCCCCTGGCCGTTGAGGAAGAAGCTCGGCACACCGGAAACGCCGGCATTGCGCGCCATCGCGTCGGCCCGCAGCACGGGATCTCGGCCCTGGTCGCTGGCGAGGAAGCCCAGCGCCGCGTCACGGTCGAGCCCGACCGAGGCGGCGCAATCGGCGAGCACCTGGGCATCGCCGATATCGCGCCCGGCGATGAAATAGGCGGTGAACACCGCCTCCATCATTTCGTCCTGGAAGCCCGGGCGCGTCTGCGGCTCGACATGGCCGGCGAGCAGCACCAGGCGGTGCGCATCCACCGTGTTCGGCGCGCGCTCCAGCCTTTCCAGGTGAAACTCCAGCCCGGCGCCGGCGGCCGCCTCGGTGATGCGCGCATCGAGTTGCTGGGAACGTTCCCAGCTGCCGAATTTGGCGATGCGGTAGGCCCGCCGCTCCGCCCCGCCCGGCGGCATGTCCGGGTTGAGCTGGAACGCGTTCCAGTGGATCGAAAAGCGCAGCCCCTCATCGGCCAGGATCGCCAGCGCGGCTTCCAGGTGGCGCTTGCCGATGAAGCACCAGGGGCAGATCGCGTCGGAGACGATGTCGATGCGCGCGGCCTGCCCGGCATCGGCGGCCAATGCGGCCGCGCCGGACGCGGCGGGAACCTCGCAGCCATCGGGGCCGCAGGTCTCGCCGGCTTCGATCCTGTCATCCATCTGGCTCTCCCTCGGGGCTGTCTGGCCGGTCCAACCATGCAGCCGAACCCGTAGCAAGTCTACTTCGCGCCTATTGCCGCATGATGGCGATGGCGCTGCGCAGCACGTCCTCGGACAGCCGCACCGGGCCGGAGAACGGGTTGCTCATGTCCAGTATCATGGTGATGGCGCCTGCGATCGCCACGGCGCACAGCAGATGGGCCCCGAGCGCGACCGGATTGCCCGGCGACAGCAACCCGAAGGACGTGAATATCAAGGTCAGCCAGAAAACCAGCAGCACCAGCAACGGCATCGGCAGCCGCTGGCCTTCCTGCTCCACCAGCAGCCATCGTTTCTCGGCGATATCGTCGATCAGCCGCAGCGCGGTCTGCAGCAGCCAGACCTGGCCCGGATCCCGGGGACGGAGAGCGAGCAGGTCATCGAGCGCGCCGCTCAACCGATCAAGCGCGGGAATATCGAGCGGATCCGGCGCCCGGCGATGATCGTCGGGAAACAGGTTCCGGCGCTTTTCCTCCGCATAGGCCAGGATCATCGCCGCCGGCTTCGCCGCTTCCGGCCCGTAGGCCGCCAGCAGGCGATGGACGCGAATGAGGTCGGAGGACAGATGGGTCAGCTCGTCGTCCTTGTTGCGGAACGAGCCTTCGGAAAACGCGAGCAACAGGCCGAGCACCAGCGCCGACAGCGTGGCCACCACGCCGGTCGCCAGCTTGATCGTGTCCACCGTGTCGCTTTCCAGATGTTCCTTGGGCAGGCGCGCACGGATGGCGCGGCCCGCGAACATGCCGGCCGATACGCAGCAAAAGGTGATGACACCTGTCCAGATCGGGGGCATTCGCCGTCTCCCTGCGTTGTCACGACAGCTTCGGCTGCATCGCCCCCGCGCCGCAACAGCGTTACGCTGGCCCGATCACCGCCGGAGGCCGTCCATGCCGATCGTCCTGTCCGAGAATTTCCGCGCCCTGTTCTATGCGCCGTTCTACGCCGCGCACGCGATCGGCGCATATCAGGCGGCCGGCGTGGATGTCCGCCTCGAAACCTCGCCCGATCCGGCCGCGACCAGCCGGGCGCTACGCGCGGGAAGCATCGATGTGATGTGGGGCGGGCCGCTGCGCGTGCTGCTCACCCATGAAGCCGACCCGGCGGCCGACGTGGTCTGCTTCTGCGACGTGGTGGCGCGCGATCCGTTCTTCGTCATCGGCGCCCGGCCGGCACCGGATTTCGCCATGGCGGACCTGGCCGGCATCCGCTTCGCCAGCGTCTCGGAAGTGCCCACGCCCTGGCTGTGCCTGCAGGACGATCTGCGCCGTGCCCGGATCGATCCCGCCAGCCTCGACCGCGTCGCCGACCGGTCGATGGCGGAGAACGCGGCGGCGCTGCGGGCCGGCGCGGTGGACGCCATCCAGGTATTCCAGCCCCACGCCGAACAACTCATCGCCGCCGGCGCCGGCCATCTCTGGTACGCGGCGGCCAGCCGCGGCCTGACCGCCTACACCACGCTGGTGACGCGCCGCGAGGTGCTGGCTCGCCGGCCGGAGGAATTGCTGGCCATGACCCGGGCGATGCTGCAGACGCTGCGCTGGATCGCCGCCACGCCCGGCGCGGAGATCGCACGCGCCCTGGCGGCGTTCTTTCCCGCTATGGCGCCGGAGATCCTCGCCGCCGCGGTGGAGCGCTATCGGGCCCTGGGCCTATGGGGCGCCGATCCGGTGCTGCGCCGGGAGGGGTTCGACCGGCTGAAGGCGGCGATGATCTCCGGCGGCGCCCTGTCGCGTGACATCGCGTTCGAGACCTGCGTGGACAACCGCCTCGCGGAGCTGGCCGTTGCCGAAGCCGGCGTGGCGTGACTAGAATCGGCGCAAGATCCCGGACAGGAGGCTCCCCATGCTCCGACGACAGATCCTGACCGGCCTCGGCGCTGCCGCGATCGCGGGAACGGCGAGCGGCAGGCAGGCTTTCGCCAAGGCGGGCGCCCCCCCCGTCCTGGCACTGGACCCGGGGCTGCCGCCGGGCGTGGCCGACACGGCCGCGCTGGAACGGCTGCCGGGCAAGCAGCCCTTGATCCGGCTGTCCTACCGCCCGCCGAACTACGAAACGCCGCTGGACGGCCTGCGCGGCCCGATCACACCCAATGACCGGTTCTTCGTGCGCTACCACCTCGCGGTCATTCCGGAGATGGAGGCGCTGCGGAAGAACTACACCCTGACCGTCGGCGGCGATGCGGCCAGCCGGACCGTCACCTTCACGCCGGAGGATCTGCGGCGGCAGTTCACGCCGGCCGAGGTGACCGCCGTCTGCCAATGCGCGGGCAACCGCCGCGGGCTGTTCTCCCCGCATGTGCCCGGCGTGCAATGGGGCTCGGGCGCGATGGGAAATGCGGTCTGGAGCGGCGTGCGGCTGAAGGATGTGCTGGCCAAGGCCGGCATAGCGCCAGGGGCGCTGGAGATCGCGCTGATCGGCGCCGACGGTCCGGTGATCGACCAGACCCCGCCGTTTCGCAAGAGCCTGCCGATCGCCAAGGCGCTGGATGACGACGTGATCCTGGCCTTCGACATGAACCACCTGCCGTTACCGCATTACAACGGCTTCCCGCTGCGCCTGGTGGTGCCTGGCTGGGCCTCGACCTATTGGATGAAGCACCTGGTCGGGATCGAAATCCGCAGCAAGCCGCTCGACAGCTTCTGGATGCAGACGGCCTACCGGGTGCCGAAGGGATTGTTTCCAGTGGAACGGAATTTCGCCAGCCAGGAAAACGACAAGACCGCGCCGATCACGGAACTCGTGGTCAACTCCCTGATCACCAGCCATCACGACGCCGCCCGCGCCTCCGCCAGCGGCTTCACCGTCGAGGGCGTGGCGTGGGACCGCGGGCACGGCATCCGGTCGGTGGAAATCTCCTTCGATGGCGGGCAGGCCTGGGTGCAGGCCGCGCTGGGCAAGGATCTCGGCAACTATGCCTTCCGGCCCTTCAGCCTGCGCACCGGCAAGCTGGCGCCGGGCCGGCTGACCATGATGGCGCGGGCGACCAGCAACGCCGGAGAGACGCAGGCCGGCACGCTGAAATTCAACCCCGCCGGCTACAACAACAACGTGCCGCTCCCCGTTTCCGTGACCTTGTCGTAGGGAGGGCGGAGATGTTTCGCACCGCGACCATGCTGCTGTTCGCCGCCGGCCTGTCCGTCGCACACGCCGACGAGGCGGCGCTGGAGATCCAGCCCGGCGCCGGCATGGACACGGTCCAGGCCCGCTGCTCGCTCTGCCACAGCCTGGACTACATCCGCACCAATGGCGGCTTCCTGTCGCCGGACGGCTGGAAGGCGGAAATCGCCAAGATGCGCGGCCCCTTCGGCGCGCCGATCGATGACGAGGCGGCGGACGAGATCCTGCGCTACCTGACTGCGCATTACGGCGCCCCGGTGAAGGGCTAGGAACCCAACAGCTGGCCGCCATCCACCGCGATGGCCTGGCCGGTGATCCAGGACGCCAGCGGAGACGCCAGGAACAGCACGGTATTGGCGATCTCCTCCGGATGGCCCATCCGGCCGAACGGGATGGAGCGCAGGGTGCGGTTGTAGACATCCGGCGCGCTGGTCTTGCGTTCCTCCCACAGGCCGCCGGGGAACTCGATCGACCCCGGCGCCACCGCGTTCACCCGGATGCCCTGCCGGGCCAGCGCCGCCGCCTGGCTGGTGGTGTAATGGATCACCGCGGCCTTGATCGCCCCATAGGGCGGCGTGCGCGTGGACGGGCGCAGCGCGGAGATCGAGGAGATGTTGATGATCGAGGATCCCGCCGCCCGGGCCAGGAACGGCGTCGCGGCCTGGCTGGCGCGCACCACCGCCATCATGTCCACCGCCATCGAAGCGGCCCAGCCGGCCTCGTCGTCGCTGCCGCCGAAGCCCGAGGCGTTGTTCACCAGCACGTCGATCCCGCCGAGCGCGCCTGCCGCGGCCGCGATATAGCCGGCGATCTGCCCGGCATCGGCGAGGTCGCAGGGCGCGGCATGGACCGTGTTGCCGAAACCGGCCAGCTCCGCGCGCGTGCTCTCCAGCACCCCGGCGCCGCGCGCGCAGATGGAAACCGCGGCGCCGGCCTGCGCAAAGCCGAGGGCGATGGAACGTCCGATGCCGCGGCTGGCGCCGCAGATGACGGCGCGCTTGCCGGTGAAATCGATGTGCATGCGATGGCTCCGTTGCTGTTGGCCGATGCTACGCATGCCCGGGCATTGAGCCAATGCGGCAGAGCGCGCTAGCCTCCCCGCAGGGCGAGCCACATCGCCCGAACGAAAAACAACAAGGGAAGCCTCCATGCACGTCACGATTTCAAGACCCACCGCTCCAAGACTCGCCGGAACCCTGTTCGCGGCCCTGCTCGCCGCCGGCCTGGCGGCGCCGGCCCAGGCCGCCGACGCCGTGCGCGGCGTGACCGATACCGAAATCACCATCGGCACGATCACCGACCTGTCCGGCGTCACCGCGGTGCAGGGCGTCAACAACAGCTACGCCAACCGCCTGGCCTATGACGAGGCCAATGCCAAGGGCGGCATCCATGGCCGCAAGATCAAATACATCGTCGAGGACAACCAGTACCAGGTTCCCCGCGCGGTGCAGGCGATGAACAAGCTGCTGAACAACGACAGCGTGTTCATCATGGTCAATAACGGCGGCACGCCGATGAACAACGCCAATCTGCCGACGCAGCTGGAAAAGGGCGTGCCGAACGTGTTTCCGCTGACCGCGGCACGCTCGATGTACGAGCCGTTCAACAAGCTGAAATTCGGCCAGTTCGCGTCGTACTACGACCAGATGCGCGCGGGGGTGAAGTATTTCGTCGAGAAGCGCGGCAAGAAGAATGTTTGCGCGATGACGCAGGACAGCGATTTCGGCCGCGACGTGCTGGCCGGCGCGGTGGAACAGCTCGCGGCCATGAACATGAAGCTGGCCGGCGAAACCGTGCACAAGCCGACCGATACCGACTTCAATGCCTCCCTGACCCGGCTGCGCGACGCCAAATGCGACCTGATCGTGACCGGCACGATCGTCAAGGACACCACGCTGATCATCTCGACCGCGCGCAAGATGGGCTGGGACGTGGATCTGCTGGGCCAGTTCGCCTCCTACGATACGGCGGTGGCGGAAGCGCCCGGCAACATCGCCGAAGGCTACTACGCCATGACCCCGGGCCTGTTCGCCTACCCCGACGATCCGCGCCCGGCGGTGCAGGCGTTCAGCAAGTCCTACAAGGAAAAATTCGGCCGCGAGCCGAACTTCCTGGGCGAGATGGGCTATTCCGCGGCACAGATGGTACTGCTGGCCCTGGACCGCGCCGGGCGCGACCTGACCGTGGATAGTTTCATCAAGGGGATGGAGAGCATCGACGGCTATGTCGACATCTTCGGCAACCCGCCGGCGCATCTGAGCGCGACCAACCACCACGCATCGACGGAATTGTTCCTGGCGGTGGTCAAGGGCGGCCGCTGGGTCGCGGCGCTGCCGGAGCCGCTTGGTTACTGAAGATACCAAGGCAGGGGGCCGAGCCCCCTGCCCGCACCCTCAATACGGCACGTCGCCCTGCACCGTAATGCGGTGCATGATGCGCGTTTCCGCCGGATAGTCGTTGACTGCGAAATGCTGGACGCAGCGATTGTCCCAGAACGCCAGCGATCCCGTCTCCCAGCGGAAGCGGCAGGTGAATTCCGGCCGCGTGGAGTGCTTCATCAGGAAATCCAGCAGCGGCTGGCTTTCCTCATCGGTCATGCCGTCGAAATGCTGCACATGGCCGCCGACATACAGTGATTTGCGGCCGGTTTCCGGATGCGTGCGCACCAGCGGATGCACGCTGGTGGTCTGTACGTCGCCGGGGTCGCGCACCTTCATCTTGCTCATGATGTCGGCGTAGCGGTCCTTGCGCGACTTGCCGCCATGCTGCTTGAAATTGTCGCCGACGCAGACGACCTTCAGCCCGTCCAGCATCCGGCGCATCGCCTCCGACAGGCTCTCATAGGCCAGGTACTGGTTGGTGAACATCGTATCGCCGCCGGCCGACGGCACCTCCAGCGCATACAGGATGGTTCCCATCGCCGGGGCCGGAGAGAACATCTGGTCGGTGTGCCAGGAGCCGCCGAAATTCTTCTTGTCGGTCGGCAGCTTCACGATCTCCAGGATCTCCGGATAATCCGGCATGCCTTCCATGAACGGATGCAGATGAATACCGCCCCAGCGCTTTGCGAAGGCAAGCTGCTGCGCCGGGGTCAGCTTCTGGTTACGAAAGAAGATGACGCAATTGTCCAGCAGGGCGGCGCGGATTTCGCTCAGCACCTCCTCGCTGAGTTCCTGCGAAAGATCTACGCCCTCGATGATCGCGCCGGCCGAGCCGGCGATGCGGTGCGCTTCCAGATGGCGGTACTGGCTGTTGCGTGGGGCGTTCATGGGTTCTGCTCCCTTGTTGTGATACTGGCCGGGCGTTCCGGCCGCAGCTTTTCATTCCCTCCGCACGATCATGGCGCGGAACGGCACGAGTGAAAAGCCTTGGATATGAACGCACGGCTGGGGATCCGACCGCGCCGAACCCCCAGGATCGCCCCCAGAATCACCTCCAGGATCGTCCCTAAATCACCCGCTGGCGGCGCCTCGCGCTGACAGCCTGGGCCAGGGTCTCCAGGACGGAAACCGATGTCGGCCAATCGATGCAGCCATCGGTGATGCTCTGCCCGTAGGTCAGGCGCTGCCCGGGAACGAGTTCCTGGCGGCCACCGACCAGATGGCTCTCGATCATCGCGCCGATGATGCGCCGGTCGCCCGCGGCGACCTGCCGCGCCACGTCGTCGATCACGCGCGGCTGGTTCTCCGGCCGCTTGCCGCTATTGGCGTGGCTGGCGTCGATCATGATGCGCGCGGGCAATCCGGCGCGTTCCGCTTCGGCGGATGCGGCGTCCACGCTGGCCGCGTCGTAGTTGGGGCCGCCGCCGCCGCGCAGGATGATGTGGCAATCCTCGTTGCCGGTGGTGGCGGCGATGGCGGCGCGGCCATCCTTCATCACCGCCAGGAAATGATGCGGATGGGAGGCGGCCTGCATCGCATCGACGGCAATCCGCACATCCCCGTCCGTGCCGTTCTTGAAGCCGACCGGACAGGACAGGCCGGAGGCCAGCTGACGGTGCACCTGGCTCTCCGTCGTGCGGGCGCCGATCGCGCCCCAGGCCACGAGGTCGCTGATATAGGGCGGCGTGACGACATCGAGGAACTCGCAGCCGGCCGGCACGCCCAGCGCGTTGATGTCCAGCAGCAGGCCCCGGGCGATGCGCAGGCCCCGGTCGATCCGGAAGCTGCCATTGAGCAGGGGATCGTTGATCAGGCCCTTCCAGCCGATCGTCGTGCGCGGCTTCTCGAAATACACCCGCATGACGATTTCCAGCTCGCCGCCCAGGCGCATGCGCTGGTCCTGCAGGCGCGCGGCGTAATCCAGCGCGGCGGCGGGATCATGGATGGAACAGGGCCCGATCACGACGATCAGCCGATCATCGGCGCCATGCAGCACGTCGTGCAGCGCCTGGCGGGCGCGCACCACGATTTCGGTGGCGGCCGCGCTCCGGGGGAATTCGCCAAGGATCTGGCCGGGCGAACTGAGGCTGGTGATGTCCTGGATACGTTCGTCGTCGATGTTTGTCAGCATGGTATGGCTCCTGGAAGTTGGGTCACACCGGCGACATAAAAAAAGCCGCCAGGTGGACTGGCGGCTGGTCGGGAATGCGTAGCTGCGTCGTTAGATCGCGCGTACCCCTGCCTCCGCCATGCGCTGCGGCCAATAGGAAAATCGCGCGGAATAACGACGAGCGGAGGACATGGGGCGGTGCTTACACCAGACCGGCTGAAGAGTCACGCCCCATGCATCCGTCATCGCGTCGGGATAGGCCTTAATCGGCCGGTTCGCGATGCCTTTGCCGTTGCAGGGCCGCCTGCTCCAGCGTGGGCGCCACATCGGCCACCGTCGTGCGGTGCATGTCGCGCGGCACGGACGGATCGAAGTCGCGCGCGCGGTGCATGGTGCAGCGGTCGTCCCAGATGACGAGGTCGCCGACCCGCCAGTGATGGCGGTAGACGAATTCGCGCTGGGTGGCATGCTCCATCAGATCGGCCAGCAGCAGCCTGCCCTCGGGCACCTCCATGCCGCGGATGCTCATGGCGTGGGAGGCCAGATACAGCGTCTTGCGCCCGGAGCCGGGATGGGTGCGCACCAGCATTTGCGGCACCGGCGGCAGGCGGGCGCGCTCCTCGTCGGAGAAATCGGTGAAGCCGATCGTGGCGCGGGAATGCAGGATCGAATGCTCGGCCACCAGGTCGTCGATGCGCGCCTTCATGTCGTCCGGCAGCGCGTCGTACGCCGCGCGCAGATCGGCGAACTCGGTCTCCCCGCCCGATGGCGGAATGGCGCGGGCCGACAGCAGCGAATATTTCGCCGGCGTCGGCTTGAACGAGCTGTCGGTATGCCAGAGCCGGTTGCCGAGGCCGTTCATCCGCCGCCGGTCGTCCAGCGCCAGCAGCCGGTTCTCCTCGTCCAGGTTGGACACGTCGGAGATATGCGCATCCAGCCGCAGCTTGTGGCCGGGACGATACGCCTTGATGGTGGTTTCCAGCGGCCCGAGCCGGGCGCTGAAGGCGATCTGCTGCGCGTCGTCGATCCGCTGGTCGTGCAGCACCACCACCGCATACTGGTCGAGCGTGGCGACGATGGCGTCGATATCGGCCTGGGGCAGCTCCTGGCGCAGATCGACGCCGCTGATCTCGCCAACGAAAAGCGGATGCAATTGCCGGACAGCGATGGTCATGGCCTTGTCCTCCGGATGCCCGGTATCGGGCGGAGCTTGTGATTGCCGGAAAGCCTAGTCCCCGGGCGCGGCCTCTGGCAATCGACGCAGCCCTGGGCCGATAGAGGCGGCTTTGACCGGATCGGAGCGGAAAATGATCGATGCCCGGATGCATGCACCGGCAACCCTGCGCAACCGGGACGCTATCCTGGCAGTGCTGCGCCCCCGCCTGGCGCCAGGCAGCCTGGTGCTGGAAGTCGCCAGCGGCAGCGGCGAGCACGCGGCGCATTTCGCCGCCGCCCTGCCTGGCGTCGCGTTCCAGCCGAGCGACCCCGATCCGGGCTGCCGCGCCAGCATCGACGCCTGGGCGTCGGCCTCGAGGCTTGCCAATATCCGCCCGGCGCTGGCGCTGGACGCGGCGGCGCCGGCCTGGCCGGTGGCGGCGGCGGACGCCGTGCTGTGCATGAACATGATCCACATCGCCCCCTGGGCGGCGGCGCTCGGGCTGCTCCGCCACGCGGCAAGGGTGCTGAAACCCGGCGGCCTGCTGTTCCTGTATGGCCCGTTCAGGCGCGGCGGCGCGCATACCGCGCCGAGCAACGCCGAATTCGATCTGGATTTGCGCGGACGCAATCCCGAATGGGGCATCCGCGACCTGGAAGCCGTGGCGGCGGAGGCGGCAACGGCCGGGTTCGCCGCGCCGGAGGTGGTGGCCATGCCGGCGAACAACCTGTCGGTCCTGTTCCGCCCGACCCAAAACCCGGCCCAAAACAAGTGAAGGCCCCGGTCGCCCGGGGCCTTCGCATTGTCTCGCGGCTATAGCCCGCGGACAGAACCTTACTCTGACACTCCGGAAGTGGGGCCAGAGACCCAGGCCATGCCCTCGAGCTGGCGCGATGAACAATGAGACACTGGATCACCTCCTTTCAGTTGGTTGACGATAACGCAACCCTGGCATGCGATTCCGAGTCCTGGCAAGCGATTTTTTTCTGCATTGCAGCATGTCACAGCCTGGACAGGATTTCCTGCTTGAACCGGCGCATTTCCGCCCGAAATTCCACCGCGGTCGGCCGCTCGAAGTCGATATCGACGGCCTGCACGCCAAGGTCGCGCAGCGCGCGCAGATCGCCCAGCACATCGGCATCGGTACCGGAAAACAGGCGCCGGTTGCCGTCGCTGCCGACCGGCTTCACGCCGGCGCCGTAGCGCTTCACGCGATAGGTCGGCGCCACCGCATTCTCCGCCCTGCCCGCTTCCACCGTCAGCCTACGCAGCCGCGCCAGGCCGGCGGTGTACAGCGGCAGCGTATCGAGCATGTGGTCCTTGTTGGTGCCGATCGGATACCAGGCATCGCCCATCCTCGCCGCCCGGCGCATCGACGGCCCGCTCTCCCCGCCCACCCAGATCGGCGGATACGGCTTCTGTACCGGCTTCGGCTCCAGCACGATGTCGGCGAACGAGATATAGTTACCGGAGAATCTAGGCTCCTTCTCGGTCCAGAGCTCACGGAAGGCCGCCAGATATTCGTCGGTCACCTTGCCGCGCTCGGCAAACGGCGTGGTAACCACCGCATCGAACTCCGCCTTCAGCCAGCCCGCGCCGATGCCGACCACCAGGCGGCCGCCCGACAGCACGTCGATCGTCGACAGCATCTTGGCTGCCAGCACCGGCTGGCGGTGCGGCACCACGATCACCGCCAGCACCAGGCGAATGCGCGAGGTCTTGGCGGCGACGAAGGCAGCCATCGTCAGCTGCTCATGCCGCTGCATCGGCGAGGCGGAGGAGAATTCGCCGGTTTCCGAATAGGGGTAGCCAGGCGCGTCCAGGTTCGGCAGCACGACGTGATCGGTAATGGTCAGGTAGTCGAAGCCCAGCGCCTCTCCCTCCTGCGCGATCTCCGTCATCACTTCCGGCGCCGACAATGGTCCGGTATTCGGCAGGTTGAAGCCGATCTGCATGGACTACTCCTGAATGCGTTTCCCCGCCCGAAGCCTATCACGCCGTTCGGGATACGCCATCGACAGGCCGGCCGGCCGCCGCGATACTGGTTTGGGGACAGGAGACGATCGCATGACGCTGGAAAAACGCCGCATCGGCCGCACCGCGCTGGAGGTCACCACGCTCGGCCTCGGCACCGCCACGCTCGGCGGCAGCCGGCTGCAGATTTCCTGGCAGGAACGCGACGCCATCGTCCGCACCGCCTGGGATGCCGGCGTGCGCTATGTCGACACCGCGCCGTTCTACGGCGTCGGCGCGGCCGAGCGCGCGGTGGGCGACGCGCTGCGCGACAAGCGGCGCGGCGACTGGGTGCTGTCCACCAAGGTCGGCCGGCTGCTGCGTCCGCGCACCGCCTGGACCGATCCGATGGAGGCCTGGGGACGGCCGATGCCGTTCGACGTGGTCTATGATTATTCCTATGACGGCATCATGCGATCCTACGAGGATAGTTTCCAGCGCCTCGGCCTCGCGCATATCGACATCCTTCTGGTGCACGATATCGGCGTCTATCAGCACGGCACGGCGGCGCATCCGGAGCTGATGCGCTCGCTGCGTGAAAGCGGCTATCGCGCGCTCGAGGAACTGCGCCGCAGCGGCGCGATCAGCGCCATCGGCCTCGGCGTGAACGAGCGCGAGGTCTGCCTGGAAGCGATGGGCTTCGGCGACTGGGACGCCTTCCTGCTGGCGGGGCGCTACACGCTGCTGGAACAGGCGCCGCTGGACGACCTGCTGCCGCAATGCCTCGCCCGCGGCACCTCCATCATCGTCGGCGGTCCGCTGAACTCGGGCATCCTGGCCGGGCGGGAGACCTGGAACTACGCCGCCGCGCCGCCCGACGTGGTGGCAAGGGTGGAAGCCATCCGCGCGGTCTGCGACCGCCATTCGGTGCCACTGCCAGCAGCGGCGCTGCAATTCCCGCTGGCCCATCCCGCCGTGGCGGCGATCATTCCGGGCCCGCGCAACGCCACGGAATTCACCGACAACCTGGACCTGCTGCAACGCAAGATACCCGCCGCCCTCTGGGACGATCTGCGCCAGGAGGGCCTGCTGCACAAGGACGCGCCCGTGCCCGCTTAACAGATCAGGGGCGCAAGGCGGCTTGCGTGAGAGCGGCGTCGGGGACCAGATCTTCGCCGGCAGCGGCCTCCGCCGCCAGTTTTTCCTGCCGGCGACCGAGCCACAGGCTGTTGCCAAGCCATAGGCAGGAGATCGGGATCGCCACCATCGCCGCCACGCTGGTCCCCCCGCCGAGCCAGATGAGCAGGACAGAGGACCAGGCGCCGACCTGGTCGCCAAGCCGATAGACGAAGGTATCGATAAAGCTCTTGGCCTTGAAGCGATCCTCACGCGAGACGACGGTGAACAACAGCTCGCGGGTCGGGCGCGTGATCGCGAAATTACCGGCCCGGCGCAACACCTGAAACGCCACCACCGCGACGATCGTCGGAAACAGCGCGAGCGCGCCAAAGCCGATGATGCTCAGCGCCGGCAACATGGCCAGGGTCACGGCCACCCCGCAGGCCAGCAGGACGCGCCCGGTCAGGAACAGCTGGGACCCCAGGGTCAGCACATCGACCATCAGATCGACTTTCGCGAAGAACGCGATCTGCGCGCTGCGCCCGGGAATGCTGTGGCTGACGATCCCCGCCTGCTGAAAATAGAGCAGGGTCGAGGTGACCGAGTACAACAGCATGAACAGGCTGACATTGAGCAGATAGGGCGATTTGAGGGCGTGCGCGATGCCGCCGATGACTCCGCCGCCGATCGGCCGTTCGTCCGACTGTTCGCCGCGAGCTGCAGGGGTGTGGTGCAGGCTCGGCGACAGGCGGGACAAGCGGCCGACGCTGAACACGGCCACCTCGAGCAGGATGGCGGCCCCCAGCAGCAACCCGATCGGCGACACGTATGGCGCCAATGCCGCGGTCAGCGCCGAGCCCGCCATCGCGCCGACCGTGGCGCCAGCGGCGATGCAGCCGAACAGCCGTTTGCCCTGCTCGGAACTGAACAGATCGACATTCATCTGCCAGAACACCGAGACGACAAACAGGTTGTAGACGGATACCCAGATGAAGAAGATCCGCCCAATCCACACCGCCTGCGCAACCGTCGCGAAATGCAGGGCCACCGCAAACAACACGATATTGGCAGCGAAGAAGCGGTAGGTGATCGGGATGAAGCGGCTGCGCGGCAGGTTCTTGACCAGCCAGGCGAAGGGCAGGTTCACCAGCAGCATGCCGACCAGCGTGCCGGTGAACAGCCATGGCAGATTGTTGACCCCGCCCGCGATCCCCATCTGATCGCGGATCGGCCGCATGATGTAGTACGACAGGAAAATCGAGAAGATATAGACCCAGCACCAGGCAAGGACGGGAACCTCTTCCGGCCGCACATCGATGACCCGGCGAAGCTGCCGGGCGACGATCCCGCCGCCCCGGACATCGCTCTCCTGCGGGGGATCGCTCAAGCGCCGCTCAGTGCAGCGTCGCGGCGATCTGCTTGATCTCCGCGGGCGTGTGCTCGCCGCCCAGCGGCGTTCCCGGAACCAGATATTTTCCCATCGCCAGCCCACCGACCAGTACCGGCTCGAAGCCGATCTCCCGGATCAGGCCGGAGGCGACCGCAATGGCCTTCTCGTCGTCGCCGGCGATCGGCACGCCCACGCGGTCGCTCGCACGGTTCGCATCCGCCGCCAACTTGCCATAGCCGATCGCATTGAAGGCGCGGACGATCCTGGCGCCGGGCAGCATCTTCGCGGTGGAAAGGCCGGCACCACCCTGTTCATTCACCCGCTTGACGAGGTCTTCGCCGTCGCGCTGCGCGATCGGATTGCTGACATCCAACACCAGCACCTTGCCGGCGAGCGCGGCGCCATAATCCTTGCCGATCTGCTGCATCGCGGTATAGGGCACAACGATCACCACGACATCGCCAAAGGCCACGGCCTGCTCCACGGTGCCGGCCTGCGCATTGGGCCCGATGCCATCGACGAGGCTTTTCAGCCCCTCCGGATGACGCGAGGAAAACATCACCTGGTGGCCGGCCTTGGCCCACAATGTGCCGAGCGTACCGCCCTCGCGCCCGGAGCCGATCATGCCGATCTTGAGCGGCGGCGCCCCCTGCGCGCGAACCGGAAGCGGCAGGGTCGCGGCCGCCAGCGCCGCTCCGGCAAGGCGGAGCATATCGCGGCGATCCATTTCGACGAGTGCATACTGTGTCATCATCGGCTCCCCGGGAAATTGCGGTATCGATACCGCTGTGGCCGTCACGGGCAATCCAGAAGCGGGCGATGCAGAAACCGGAAGCTATCGGGTAAGGTTCCGGTGCTGGAACAGGTCATCAACCATCTCGCGGAACACCTGACCGAATCACCATCCACCCCCGCGCCTGTTCCTTTTGGCGGACGGTGAACGACGCCCGTTCCGCGGGCGGGTTCGCCCGGGTCTTTCAAGTGCAGGCGTCATCCAAGTGCAGGCAAGGAGTGAACCAAATTTTCCGACTTTCGACAACCCCACGCGGATCTACCCATGGGCTTAACCCCCGGCCTCCGCATTCTCACCGTCCGCGGAAGCCGCCATGACAACCGCCATGACAATCGCCCTGGCGCTCATAAGCCCCATCCGGTGACCCGGCGGATCCGCAAGGCGATCACCGGCAATGGCTCGATCCGCATGGCCCGGTATTGCGGGTAGCGCGCGCGCAACAGGATCTGCGCCCGATCGTGTTCCGCGCCTTCGGCCAGGATTTCCGCCTCCCCGCGCAGCATGACCCAGGCCAGGCGCGTCCAGTCCTCGTCATAGCGGTCCACGCAGACGGCCACGTTCGGGTTCTGCAGGATATTGGCCACGCGCTTCAGCGGCCGGGACGACGGCCGCTTCGGCTTCTCGTCGATGGTGACATACAGCGAGCCGCCCTCGACGGCGTAGCAGACGGGCACCACATGCGGCACGCCGCCGGCATCCGCGGTCGCCAGATGGCCGATGCGCGCCGCGTCCAGGAAGCGGCGCATCGGATCCGTCAGCATGCGGCGCCGCCGGCCGACCAGCCCATCTCCCAGAACGCCGCTTCCAGCCGGCAGGCGGCGCGGAAGGTGGCGAGCAGATCGGCGTAGCGCGCCTGCGCGCCGCGCGCCTGGCCCATGCCCTCCATGGCCAGGATCGCGCGGGCGGCGAAGGCCACGTAGTCCGCGCTGGCATAGGCGTCGATCCAGGCGGCATAGGGATTGCCCTCGGTTCGCGTCGCCGGGTCGGCCCGCAGCCGGGCAGCGATCTCGGCATAGCCGACCAGGCAGGGGATCAGCGCGGCCTCCAGGTCCAGCCGGTCGCCGGCCAGGCCGCGTTCCAGCACGAAGCGGGTATAGGCGATGGTTTCCAGCGCTTCCGGTTCGGCCTGCATGTCCGCCTCCGACAGGCCCCATTCGGCGCAATAGCCGACATGCAGCGGCATCTCGACATCGACGATATTGGCTAACGGCGGCGGCGGCGGCGCGGAGCTCGGCGGGCGTGGCGCTCTTGTAGCCCGCGAGCGCATAGGCGCGGGCGAACTGGATGAGGAAAAGGTAATCCTGCCGGAGGTAGTGCTGGAAAGCCGGTTTGGATAACGTGCCAGCGCCCAGCGCGCGAACGAAGCGGTGGTCCACATAGCGGTTCCAATCCGGGCCGGCATCCTGGCGCAGGCGGCCGAACAGGCCATGCCGAAGGGGCAGATCGGGCGAGACAGGTTCGGGCATGGCCGGCTCCTTCTGGCGGTGGGCCAATGTGGTATGGGATGGACAACTCCGCCACAAGCGGAGAACGAAAACACGGCTCGAGAGGAAACGAAAGAATGCATACCGGACTGACCCGAAGGACGGCCATCGGCAGCGCCCTCGCCCTGCCGCTGGCGGCCACCCTGCCCCGCCTTGCGCGCGCCTCCGATGCGGAGCTGGTCGCCGCAGCGCAGAAGGAAGGCAGCGTGGTCTGGTATTCGACGCTGATCGTGAACCAGCTGGTCCGTCCGGTGGCCGAAGCCTTCATGAAGAAATACCCGGGCATCACCGTGCAGTATTCGCGCCAGACCGCCGGCGAGGTGGCGCTGAAAATCAACAACGAGACCCGCGCCGGCAAGCTGCAGGCGGATATCTTCGACGGCTCCTCGGGCCTCTTCGCCGCCCTGCCGCGCGAGCTGATCGCCTCCTATGCGCCGCCGAACCTGTCCGACTATCCGGCCGGCATGCACGATCCCGCCGGCACCTGGACCGTCGCCAACAGCTATATCTATACTACCGGCTACAACACCGAGATGGTATCGGAGAAAGAGGCGCCGAAGACCTACGCCGACCTGCTGGACCCGAAATGGAAAGGCAAGATGGCGATCACCACCGATCCCACCGTGAACGGCGCGCCCGGGCTGGTGGGCACGGTCCTGCTCAGCATGGGGGAAGCGGACGGGATGGCCTATCTGCGCAAGCTCGGCGCGCAGAACCTGGTCTATGTGCCGGCGGCGCAGCGGGTGGTGCTGGACCAGGTGATCGCCGGGCAGTACCCGATCGGGCTGATGATCATCAACTATCATTCCGTCATCAGCGCCAAGCAGGGTGCGCCCTGCGCCTGGGTGAAGATGGAGCCGGTGGTTGAATCCTACAACTATCTGCAGATCCTGAAGAACGCCCCGCACCCGAACGCCGCGCGGCTGCTGTATGATTTCATCCTGTCGCGCGAGGGCCAGACGATCTTTCGCGACAGCGACTATCTGCCCGCCGACCCGTTCGTGGAAGCGAAGGACCCGACGCTGAAGCCGGCGGTGGGGAAATTCAAGTCGACGGTGATGACCATCGAACTGGCGCAGAACCTGCCGCGCTGGACCCAGATCGCGGACGAGCTGCTGAAGAAATGAGCGCCTCGGCCCGCGCGCTGCGCAACCCGAGCGCGCCGCTGGCGCTGGTGATGATCCTGCTGCTGGCCGCCCTGGTGCTGCCGCCGGTATGGATGCTGCTGCGCGGCAGCCTGACGATCGCCGCACCCGACGGATCGGCGGCGGGCTGGACGCTCGGGCATTTCGTCCAGCTCTTCGCCGATCCGGCGCTGCTGGTCAGCACGGCAAACTCGCTGATCTTCGCGGCCTGCGCCACGGTCGTCTCGCTGCTGTTCGGCGGCGTGCTGGCCTGGGTGGTGGAACGCACGGACGCGCCGCTGAAGCCGCTGGCCTATCTCACCACCATCGTCTCGCTGGGCACGCCGTACATCCTGTATGTCAGCGCCTGGCTGTATCTGTTCGGCCGCAACGGGCCGTTCAACGATGCCTACCGCTCGGCCACCGGCGCCACCGACATGCTGTTCAACGTGTTCTCCATGTGGGGCATGGTGCTGGTGGAGGGTTTCCTCTGGTCGCCGCTGGTGTTCCTGATGCTGTCCGCCAGCTTCCGCGCCGCGAACGCGGAGATGGAGGAAGCCGCGCGCATGAGCGGCGCGTCGGTGGCGGCGACGGTGTGGCGCATCTCGGTCAAGCTGGCCGGGCCGGCGATCCTGGCGATGGCGCTGTTCGTTTTCATCCGCAACCTGGAATCCTTCGACGTGCCGGTGCTGATCGGCATGCCCGGCCGCATCCGGCTGCTGACCACCGACATCTTCACCAGCGTGACGCAGACGCCACCGCAATTCGGCCATGCCAGCGCCTTCGCCGTGCTGATGCTCGTGCTGGTGGCGGTGCTGCTGTATTTCTACGGCCGGCTGACCCGCCATGCCGAGCGCTACGCCAGCGTCACCGGCAAGGGTTTCCGCCCGCGGCCGTTCCGGCTGGGGCGCTGGCGCTGGGCGGCGGGCGGGCTGATCCTGTTCAACTTCACCATCATTCTGCTGCTGCCGATCCTGGCGCTGGTATGGACCTCGCTGCTGCCGTTCGTGCGGCCGATGCGGCTGAAATTCCTGCCTTTGCTGACCACCAAGCATTTCTCCGCGGTGCTGGGCTCGCCGCCGTTCCTGCAACTCGGCCTGAACACGCTGATGGTGGCCGCCGGTGCGGCGACGGCTGCGGTAGCATTGACCTTCTTTGCGGGATGGCTAGCCGCCAGGCGCCGGCCGGGCGGCGGCATCCTGGACCAGCTCGCCACCATGCCGCTGGTATTCCCCGGCATCGTGCTGGGCCTGGCGATGATGGAGCTGGCGCTGGCACTGCCGGTGCCGATCTACGGCACGCTGTGGCTGATCTGCATCGCCTATGTCGTGCGCTACATGCCCTACGGCCTGCGCTACACCTATGCCGGCGTGCTGCAGATCCACCGCGAGCTGGAGGAGGCCGCGGGCGTGTCCGGCGCCACGCTCGGCCAGCGGCTGCGACGCATCGTCGCCCCGCTGCTGTCGCCGGCGCTGGTTTCCGCGTGGCTGTTCATCTTTCTGATCTCGGCGAAGGAATTGTCCATGGCCATCCTGCTGGCGGGACCGACATCGCATGTCATGGCGGTGGCGATGTTCGAGCTGTGGACCAACGGCCAGGGCGGCGAGCTGAGCGCGCTCGGCCTGATCTGGACCCTGCTGATGACCATCGGCGCCAGTCTTTTCTACCTCACCGCGCGCCGCCAGGGCGGCGGGGCTTTTGGGCATTGAGTATGCAGCAACCATCCTTGTCGGTAACCGGGCTGCGCAAGCTCTACGCCAGCGGCAGCGGGATCGAGGACGCCTCCTTCACCCTTCCGCCGGGCAATTTCTTCACGCTGCTCGGGCCGAGCGGCTGCGGCAAGACCACAACATTGCGCTGCATCGCCGGGCTGGAGGAGCCGGACGAGGGCGTCATCCGCGTCGGGCCTTCGGTGTTCTTCGATGCGGCGGCGGGGATTTCCGTGCCGCTGAACCGGCGCGAGATCGGCATGGTGTTCCAGTCCTACGCGATCTGGCCGCACATGACCGTGTTCGAGAACGTCGCCTTCCCGCTGCGCGTCGCCAAGGACCGCAGCTACGGCCGCGCGGAGATGCAGCGCCTGGTCGGCGACGCGCTGGCGATCGTCGATCTGGCCGGCTTCGGGCCACGCTCCGCCACCCAGCTCTCCGGCGGCCAGCAGCAGCGCGTGGCGCTGGCCCGGGCCATCGTGCGCCAGCCGAAGCTGCTGCTGCTGGACGAGCCGCTGAGCAACCTGGACGCGGCGCTGCGCGAGGGCATGCGCAACGAGCTCAAGCGCCTGCAGCGCCAGCTCGGCGTGACCACGGTCTACGTCACGCATGACCAGGCCGAGGCGCTGGAAATGTCGGACACGATCGCGGTGCTGAACCGCGGCCGGATCGTGCAGATGGGACCGCCGCGGGAAATCTATTTCCGCCCGAAGGACGCCTTCGTCGCCGGCTTCGTCGGCACCACCAACCTGCTGCCCGGCGTGGTGGAAGCCACCGCAAGCGGCATGGTGCGGCTGGCCGGCGGCGCGCTGATGCAGTGCGCGCTGCCCGCCGGCGCGCATGCCGGACAGGCGGTGGCGGTGTCGGTGCGGCCGGAAACGATCACGCTGCTGGATGGCGACCTGGCGGCGGCCCCCGGCGCCAACCGCATGGCAGGCAAGGTAGAACAGGCCAGTTTCATCGGCAACATGATGCGCTACGGCGTGCGCGTCGGCGACCTGCTGATGCAGGTCTATGCGCCGCCGACCGCCACGCCGGTGATCGGCGACGCCGCCGTGCTGGAATTTCCGCCCGACGCCGCGGTTGCCGTGCCTGCGTGAGGCCGTAAGCTGCCCTCAAACAAGGGGGAGAAACAGCCATGAACACCAGCCAGCGCGTGGCCATCGTCACCGGCGCCGGGCGCGGCATCGGCCGGGCGATGACGCTCGGTCTGCTCGCCGTGGGCATCCGCGTGCTCGGCGTCGACCGGGACCGCGAACCGTTGGACGAGCTCGCCGATCTCGCCGCCCAGCGTCAGGCCGGCGCGGCGCTGCAGACGATGCAGGCGGACCTGACGCACGAGCCGGTCATCGCCGATATCCTGGCCGCCACGCTGAAGCATTTCGGCCGGGTGGACATCCTGGTGAACAATGCCGGCATCGGCCAGGGCACGATCCGCGCCGACAACTGGAAGAACCCGATCCGCTTCTGGGAAGTGGAGCCGGCGCAATGGCAGCTTTTCATCGCCGTGCACAGCAATGCGCCGTTCCTGCTGTCGCGGCTGGTGGCGCCGCTGCTGATCGCCCAGGGCTGGGGCCGGATCGTCAATGTCACCACCAGCCTCGGCACCATGACCCGCGGCGGCTACACGCCCTACGGCCCCACCAAGGCGGCGACGGAGGCCCTGACCTCGGTGATGGCCTATGACCTCGAAGGCACCGGCGTCACCGCCAACGTGCTGGTGCCGGGCGGCGTCACCAACACCAACATCGTGCCGGCGGAATCCGGCTTCGCCCGGGACAAGATGCTGCAGCCGGAGATCATGGCCCCGCCGCTGCAATATCTGGTTTCCGACGCCGCCGGCGGGATCAACGGCCAGCGCTTCCTCGCCGCCCATTGGGATACCGCCCTGCCCCCGGCCGAAGCCGCCGCCAAGGCCGGCGCGCCGGCCGCCTGGCGCAGCATCGCCACGCTGCCGATCGTGCCGGGATAGAGCAATATCGCTTGAGGTTGCTTCAACCGAGCGATGGAATTGCTCGCTAAAACAAAGGCCTGGAGCATGACTGCCGCGTCTATCAGCGGCGATCCTGCTCCAAGGCCGCGCCGTCAGGCCGCGTAGCCGTTCGGATGCGCCTTCCGCCATTCATAGGCGGTGCGCACGATGTCCTGCAGGTCAGGAAAGCGCGGGGTCCAGCCGGTCTCGGCGCGGATCAGCGCGGAGGACGCCACCAGCACCGGCGGATCGCCCGCCCGCCGCGGCGCGAAGCGATACGGCACGCGGAGCCCGCTGACCCGCTCCACCGCGGCGATCACCTCCAGCACGCTGTGGCCCTGGCCGTTGCCGAGATTGAAGCACACGCTGCGCTCGTCCAGGCAGCCGAGGGCGAGCAGATGCGCCTGGGCCAGGTCCATGACATGCACGTAGTCGCGGATGCAGGTGCCGTCCGGCGTCTCGTAGTCGTTGCCGAACACCTCCAGCGCCGGGCGGCGGCCGAGCGCGGCATCGATGACCAGCGGGATCAGATGGGTCTCGGGGTTGTGGTCCTCCCCCAGCCGGCCGCCGGGATCGGCGCCGGCGGCGTTGAAATAGCGCAGCGACGCCGAGCGCATTCCATGGATGCGGTCGGCCCAGTGCAGCGCCCGCTCCAGCATCCGCTTGCTCTCGCCATAGGGGGAGCCGGGATCGATCTCGGCGTCCTCGGGGATCGGAATCCGCGTCGGATTGCCGAACAGGTTGGCGGTGGAGGACAGCACGAAGCGCCGCACGCCGTGGCGCACGCAGGCCTCGATCAGCCTGGTGCCGTTCACGCCGTTCTCCAGCAGATAGCGGAACGGCTCGCGCATGCTCTCGCCCACCAAAGACAGCGCGGCGAAATGCAGCACCCCGTCCCATCCCCCCTCGGCCAGCACGCCATCCACGGCGGCGGGATCGGCGAGATCGCCGACGACCAGGCGCACGCCGGAACCCAGCGCCTCGGCGTGGCCCTGGCGGAGATTGTCGAATACCACGACCTCATGCCCGGCCTCGGTCAGCGCGAGGACGGTGTGGCTGCCGACATAGCCGGCGCCGCCGGTGACGAGAAAGCGACCCATGGGATTTCCTTTGCAGCAGGCCGGAGAATTTAGCCCAGGCCAAGAATGCCGCAGGAGGTTGTCGCTCGCCAGAGGTTCCACGCGCACAGGTTGTTGCAGCATGGCCCTGAAACGGCGGCGCAGACAGGGCAGAACCGCCGCGAATGCTCGCGGCGATCCTGTCCTAACGCGTTGTCGTCATGGAAGTTTCATCGGCAGGCCGGGCCCGCCCCAGCCGCTACTGCTCGGCCCCTACTGGCAGCTCAGGCATTCCTCATAGTCCGTCGTCGACGCGGCCACGGCCGCCAGCGGCGCCGGTGCCAGATCGTTCGCCGGGATGCCCGTGAACTCGTCCGGGCGGATGGCCTTCTCGCTGACATTGTCGGCGCGCGCGATCGACAGGCTGCGGCAGTAGTACAGCGACTTCATGCCCCGCTTCCAGGCCAGCATGTGGATCTGGTGCAGGTCGCGCTTGTGCACGTTGGCCGGCAGGAACAGGTTCACCGATTGGCTCTGGCAGATATAGGGCGTGCGATCGGCGGCGTGCTCGATCATCCAGCGCTGGTCCATCTCCAGCGCGGTCTTGTAGACCGCCTTCTCCTGCTCGGTCAGGAAATCCAGGTGCTGCACGCTGCCCTTGTTCAGCGTGATCGAGGACCAGACCTCGTCATTGTCCTGGCCGCGCTCGGCCAGCAGCTTCTGCAGATGCCGGTTGCGCACGGTGAAGCTGCCGGACAGCGTCTTCTGCAGGAACACATTGGCGGCAATCGGCTCGATGCCCGGGCTCGAATTGCCGGCGATGATGGAGATCGAGGCGGTCGGCGCGATCGCCATCTTGTTGGAGAACCGCTCCATGATGCCGTAATCGGCGGCATCCGGGCACGGGCCGCGTTCCTCCGCCAGCATCCGCGAGGCGGCGTCCGCCTGGCCGCGAATATGCTTGAACATCCGCAGGTTCCAGACCTTGGCGATGACGCTCTCGAAGGGCACGTTCTGCGATTGCAGGAAGGAATGGAAGCCCATCACGCCGAGCCCGACCGACCGCTCGCGCATGGCGGAATACTTCGCCCGCTCCATGCCCGCCGGCGCGCGGTCGATGAAATCCTGCAGCACGTTGTCGAGGAAGCGCATCACGTCCTCGATGAACAGCGGGTGGTCCTTCCAGTCGAACCAGGTCTCCAGGTTCAGGCTGGACAGGCAGCACACCGCGGTGCGCTGCTGGCCATGCTGGTCGATGCCGGTCGGCAGCGTGATCTCGGAGCAGAGATTGGAGGTCTTCACCTCCAGCCCGGCCAGTTTCTGATGCTCCGGCCGGGCGCGGTTCACGTGGTCGGAGAAGATCAGGTACGGCTCGCCGGTCTCGATCCGCGCGGTCAGGATGCGGATCCACAGGCTGCGGGCGGAGATGGAGCGCACATGCGCGCCGTCCTTGGGCGAGGTCAGCATCCAGGGCTCGTCCGCCTCGACCGCGCGCATGAACGCGTCCGACACCAGGATACCATGGTGTAGGTTCAATGCCTTGCGGTTGGGATCGCCGCCGGTGGGGCGGCGGATTTCGATGAATTCCTCGATTTCGGGATGGCTGACCGGCAGATACACCGCCGCCGAGCCGCGCCGCAGCGATCCCTGGGAGATCGCCAGGGTCAGGCTGTCCATCACCCGGATGAACGGAATGACGCCGGAGGTCTTGCCGACCGCGCCCACCTTCTCGCCGATCGAGCGCAGATTGCCCCAGTAGCTGCCGATGCCGCCGCCCTTGGAAGCCAGCCAGACATTCTCGTTCCACAGCCCGACGATGCCGTCCAGGCTGTCGGACGCCTCGTTCAGGAAGCAGGAGATCGGCAGGCCACGCTGGGTGCCGCCATTGGACAGCACCGGCGTCGCCGGCATGAACCACAGGCGGCTCATATAGTCATAGATGCGCTGGGCGTGGCCGGCGTCGTCGCCGTAGTAGCTGGCCACCCGCGCGAACAGATCCTGGTAGCCCTCGCCCGGCATCAGATAGCGGTCGTCCAGCGTGGCGCGGCCGAAATCGGTCAGCAGCGCGTCGCGCGACCGGTCCACGCGAACCTGGTGCCGCCCCTGCATCTGCACGGCATCCAACATGTCGGATTGCCCGGAATAGCTCGTCTGGGAATGGTTCATCTGCGTCCCTTGCATCATCCGGCACCTGTCTTCATGTCGTCGTTGGGTATCTGGTCGGCCCCCATCCTGACCGCTTCGCAGCCAAGGTCAAATCACAATCCACAAGATATAGCCCGCCGACCCGCATGACCGACACTACATAGGCTCATGTGGCACATCGGCCACGGTGTTGCAGATCGGACGCCACATCGAATCGCCGGGAAACGGACGTCAACCATAACCTTCGAGTCGGCCCGTCCCAAGAACTGATCCATCGGTTCACGGAGTTCCCCCCCGTGTTCCACAGCCTGTGGAGAGATGGGCCTTCGAATTGGCCGGCTCAAGCGCATGCGGGCGCGCGGCGCGCCAGTCCGGACAGATATCCGGTCAGGACAGATATGCGGCCAATGCCAGGATGGCGGCCCAGGCCAGCACCAGCGCCGCGCAGGTGAACCGGGCGTTCCAGATCGCGCTGACCGTGAACGGGCTGACCCCGAGCCAGCGCGCCGTGGTGATCGCGCTGGCCGACATGGCGGTGACGGAGACGCCGACGCCCCAGCCCAGCATGCAGGCGAAGGCCAGCACCGCCGGCGACAGGCCGAGCGCGGCCGGATCGGGGATCGCCGCGCCCAGCAGCGCCACCGCCGCCACGGGATTGAGGCCGATCTGGCCCGTCGCCATCAGCAGCACCGGCACCCCCAGCGGGATCAGCAGCGGCGGCAGATGCGCCAGCAGCGGCGCCAGCCCCCCGGCCGGCAGCGCGCCGCCCAGCGCCACGCCGACGAAACCGGACCAGCCCAGCACATTCGCCTCCCCCCGGAAGCCCGGCACGCGCAGCCGGAAGCGGTCCAGCCGCCGCCCGATCCGCGCCAGCGCGAAGCCCACGCCCCGCGCGCGGGCCAGCGGCCAGGCCTGCACCGCCAGCCAGCCCAGCGCCACCAGCGGCACCACCAGGGTCACGCCGGTCACCAGGCCGATGCCGAGCCAGGCGGAGATCCCTTCGGCCAGCCCCATCACCAGCGCCACCAGCGCAATGATGCCGAGATGGATGGACCAGGCCTCGGTGCTCACCGGCCGCCCGGCCGGCGTGGCGCTCCGCGGCGCGCCCAGCCGGTCGTCGAGCCAGCCGAGTGCGCACATGCCCACCGACACCAGGAAGGCCAGCGGCAGCAGCCGAGCCATCGGCGCGCCCGGCACGGCTGTGGAGACGACCGCGGTCATGATGTTCAGCGGACTCCAGCAATTCATCACCGCGAAGCCGCGATAGATCGCCATCAGCATCCGCCGCGCCCGCAACCGGCGCACCGCCTCGGATCCGGCAGCAGAGGCCAGCGTGTTGGCGCGCATCACCATGGCGCCGAGCAACTCGATCGCGCCGTAGGACAGGATGATGCCGAACACGTGCCCGCCGGCGGTCAGCGCCGCGTAGCGCCGTCCCGGCGGCTGGGCGACCAGATGCTGGCCGCAGCGGCGCACCAGCGGCGAGGTCTCCGCCGCATCCCGCAGCGTGGTCAGCGCCAGGAAGAACGCCGCATAGGCAGCGCCGCGCCGCCACGCACTCAGGAACAGGGCCAGCGGATCGCCGCCCTGTGCGGCCACCCGCGCCAGGCCCACCGCCCCCAGCGCCGCCATCGCCACCAGGAACACCCGCGCATACAGGCGCTGGTGGGGGAATTGCAGCAGCAGGAAGGCGACCAGCGCCAGGCCGGCGGCATCGCCCGCCCATGGCAGGCCGTCGAGCTGGTCGAGCAGGGTCGCGGCCCAGACAAAAATATAGAGCCAGCTGCTCAACTTCGAACCGTTCACCTGTGGAATGGCCGCATCCTGCCCCGGCCGCGCCGGTTTGGACAGATCCGCCCTTTGGTCCGCCCCTTTGGTCCGCCCCTTTGGTGCGCCCGTCTGGACAGGCATACCCGCGCAGCGTAACGCTCCGCGCCTTCCGCTTCACACGCGTCACGCAATCAACGGGGTCGTACATGCTGTTCGAAATGGACAAACTGAGCGAGCAGGATACCTACAAGCTGCTGGTCTCCACGGTCGTGCCCCGCCCGATCGCCTGGGTGGTCACGCAGGATCCGGAGGGGGCGATCAACGCCGCGCCGTTCTCCTTCTTCAATGCCGTGTCCGGCAACCCGCCGATCGTCACCTTCGGCATCGGCGGGCGCGGCGCCGGCGATGCCAAGGACACCGGCAACAACATCCGCCGCACCGGGCAGTTCGTCGTCAACCTCGTGAACAACGCCACGGCCGAGGCGATGAACATCACCGCCATCGACTTCCCCCACACCGTGGACGAGCTGAAGGAATCTGGCCTCACGCTGGCCCCCTCCAGCAAGATCAAGCCGCCGCGCATCGTGGAAAGCCCGGTGGCGTTCGAATGCGAGCGGCTGGTGACCATCGACGTCGCCGATGACCGCACCATCGTGCTGGGCAAGGTGGTGGCGATCCACATCGCCGATGACTGCGTGCTCGATCCGGTGAAATGCTATGTCGACACGCCGAAGCTGGACCTGATCGGGCGCATGCACGGCCGGGGCTGGTACACCCGCACGACGGACCGGTTCGAGATGCCGCGCATCGAGCTGGACGGCTGGAACCGGCGGTCCTAGCCGCAGGCTCCGGCGGTGCCGTCCCCCTTCCCGCTCGCCGGAGAGGGGGACCGGCGCCGCGAGGTGCTGCAAGATTTCGGTTGGTGGCCCTCCCCGGACTCGAACCGGGACGCCCGTTAGAGCGCGCGATTTTCATCCCACTTCGGCTTTCGCCGCCCCGTTAGCGGGTTCGTGGTCTGGACTGTCCCTTCGCCATGCCGCTCACGCGGTTTAGGCGCTGCCCGTCCAGTCTCTACACCTTCCCGCCGCCGGAGGGTCCGGCACCGGGCTTGGCTCGGGATTAGCAGTCAAGCCTTCCCCGACTTTGAGCAGTTCTACTCCCGGCATTTCCACCGGGGCACCCAATTTCCCTGAGTTCGCGTTCGTCTACCAATTCCGACAGAGGGCCACTGCGCGTGCTGTTAGCATGGCGCGGGGCGCTGTCCAATATCCCCCGCCATCACGCCGCGGCGCTTGCGCGCGCCGGCCATTCATTGGCAGGCTCCAACGGCCAGTTCGTGCGGGACGGCATCGGTCCCGCGAAGGAGGAGCCATGCCGCACATCGTCACGTCCGAAGCCGAGCTCGAAGCGCTGTACGGCCAGCCCGCCGGCGCCGCCGTGATCAAGGAGATCGACCACATCTCCGACCACTATCGGACCTTCATCGATGCCTCGCCGTTCGTCATTCTCGCCACCTCCGGGCCCGAGGGGCTGGACTGCACGCCGCGCGGCGATCCTGCCGGCTTCGTGCGCGTGGTGGACCGGCGTACCGTGATGCTGCCGGACCGGCGCGGCAACAACCGCCTCGACACGCTGCGCAACATCGTCCGCGACCCGCGCATCGCCCTGCTGTTCCTGGTCCCCGGCATCGGCCGCACGCTGCGCATCAACGGCCGCGCCCAGATCAATGTCGATCCCGAGCTCTGCGCCTCGTTCACGATGGAGGGCAAGGTGCCGCGCAGCGTCATCGTGGTCACCGCCGAGCGCGTCTACACCCAGTGCCCGAAGGCGCTGGTCCGTTCCCGCCTGTGGGACCCGAGCCGGCATATCGCCGAGACCGCCCTGCCCAGCACCGGCGTCATGATGAAGGCGCTGCAGGAGAGCTTCGATGCCGAGACCTATGACCGGGATTATCCGCGGCGGCTGAAGGAGACGATCTACTAGCTGCGGCCGCCGCGCCCGGCGGCGACGGTGCCAGACAGTTCCCGACCCAGGAGCCGGACGATGATGAACTCCCCGCGTCTCGCCAAGTCGATCGCCACCGTCTCCCTGAGCGGCACCCTGCCCGAGAAGCTGGAAGCGGCCGCCGCGGTCGGGTTCGACGGCGTGGAGATGTTCGAGAACGACCTGCTCACCTTCGACGGCTCGCCGGAGGAGGTGCGCCGGATCGCCGAGGGCCTGGGCCTGGCGATCACGGTGTTCCAGCCCTTCCGCGATTTCGAGGCGATGCCGGAGCCGCAGCGCAGCCGCAACCTCGATCGCGCCGAGCGCAAGTTCGACGTCATGCAGGCGCTGGGCACCGACCTGCTGCTGGTGTGCAGCAACGTGCAGTCGGCCGCGATCGACGACGACAGCCGCGCCGCCGCCGACCTGGCGGCGATGGCCGAGCGTGCCGCCCGCCGCGGCCTGCGCGTCGGCTACGAGGCGCTGGCCTGGGGCCGCAACGTCAACCGATGGTCGCATGCCTGGCGCATCGTGCAGCTCGCCGGGCATTCCGCCCTCGGCCTGATCGTCGACAGCTTCCACACCCTGGCGCTGGACGACGCCTTCGACGGGATCGCCGGGGTGCCGGCGGAGAAGCTGTTCTTCGTGCAACTGGCCGACGCGCCGAAACTGGCGATGGACGTGCTGTCCTGGAGCCGGCATTTCCGCAATTTCCCCGGCCAGGGCGGCCTGGATGTGGCAGGCTTCCTGCGCGCCGCGCTGGCGTCGGGCTATCGCGGCCCGCTCAGCCTGGAAATCTTCAACGACGAATTCCGCTCCGCACCGGCACGGCTGACGGCGCGCGACGGGCTGCGTTCGCTGATCCTGGTGGAATCCGCCGCTGGCGGCCCGGCGCTGCCGGCACCGCCCGCCTATGACGGTTTCGAGTTCCTGGAATTCGCCGTGGACGAGGAGAGCGGGCGCGACCTGGCGGAGTTCCTGGTGGGAATGGGCTTTCACCTCGCCGGCCAGCATCGCTCCAAGGCGGTTCGGCTCTACCGCCAGGGCCAGGTCAACCTGGTGCTGAACGCCGAGCATGACAGCGCCGCGGCCGAGCATTTCCACACGCATGGCCCGTCGGTCTGCGCCATGGCGGTGCGGGTGGACGCGGCGGAGCGGGCGGTGGAGCGGGCGCGGGCGCTGCTCTGCCCGATCTGGCAGGAGACCATCGGCGCCGGCGAACGCCGCATCCCCGCGGTCCGCGCCCCGGACGGCACGCTGGTCTATCTGGTGGAACCGGGCAGCCGCAGCATCTGGGAAGACGATTTCGACCTGGTCGCCGCACCGGACGACGACAGCGGGCTGACCGTCATCGACCATGTCGCGCAGGCGCTGCCGCCCGGGCGGATGGACAGCTTCGTGCTGTTCTACCGCGCCGTGTTCGGGCTGGAGCCGGAGCAGCTCTGGGAATTGCCGGATCCCTACGGCCTGATCCGCAGCCGGGCGATGTCCAGCGCCGACGGCACGCTGCGGCTGCCGCTGAACATTTCCGAAAGCCGGGAAACCGCCACCGGGCGCTTCGTCTCCGCCTTCTCCGGCGCCGGGGTGCACCACGCCGCCTTCGCCACCGACGACATCGTGCGCACGCTGGGCCGGCTGCGGCAGGCGGGGGCGCAGATGCTGCCAATCCCCGCCAACTACTACGACGACCTGCAGGCCAAATGGGACATCGACGACGCCATGCTCAACGGCCTGCGGCAGCTGAACCTGCTGTACGACCGCGACGACAACGGCGACTTCCTGCACGCCTATACCGGCACGTTCGAGGACCGGTTCTTCTTCGAGATCGTGCAGCGGCACGGCTACAAGGGCTTCGGCGCGGTCAATGCCGGCGTCCGCATGGCCGCCCAGGCCAGCCGGCGCGGCATCTCCACGCTGATGCTGTGACTCTGGGCTGTGACCCTGCCGGTGCCGTATTGACAGGCATGTGGTTCGATGGTCGTGGTCCCGGGACCGGCAGCACGGGGTCCGTCGCATGGATCGATTGACGCTGATAAACCAATGGCTCCTGCGGGAGGGCCGGCTCACCCGCGACAACGCCGTCCTGCTGCGGCTTTTCTGCGAGCAACTGGAGCGCCTGGACGTAAAAGTAGCGAGGTGCTGGCTGCATATCCGTGTGCTGCGTCCGAATTTCGCCGGAATATCGCGCGTGTGGCGGCCGCGCCAAGAGGTCCGTAGCACGCTGCTCCCATATGGCTATGAAAGCACCGCTGCCTATCTGGACAGCTCGGTTCGATTTGTCGTCGAACAACAGAGATTCCACCACTGGCGGATCGACACGGCAGACAAGCCGCCGTTCCCGATACTCGAGGATTTGCGCGAAGACGGGCATGCCAGCTACGCCATCTCGCCGCTGATCTTCTCCGACGGGGCGGTCAACACGATTTCCTGGGCAACCCGGGAGGCCGGCGGCTTCAGCCCCGACGACCTGCTTGTGCTGGAAGGATTGGTCCCGGCGCTGGCCGCGATCGTCGAGATCAACAGCCTGCGACGCTTCGCCACCAACCTGTTGACGACCTATGTGGGGGCCGAGCCCGGCAAGCTCATCCTCAACGGTCAGGTCCGTCGCGGCGATGTGCACACCGCAACCGCAGCCCTGATGCTGACGGATCTCCGGGATTTCACGGAACTCTCCGACACCCACTCTCCGGACCTGGTGATCGACACGTTGAACCGCTATTTCGATTGCATCATTCCGCCGGTACGCCGGCGCGGCGGCGAGGTCATGGAGATCATGGGCGACGCCATGCTGGTGATCTTCACCGAGAATTCGCACCGGAACTCCCGCCAGGCCTGCCGCCTGGCGTTCGAGGCGGCGAAGGAAGGCCTCCGGGCGCTGGAGCGGTCCAACCGGCACCAGACAGCCCTGGACGGCGCCGACGCCATCCAGCTGCGGGCCGGCATCGCGCTGCACCACGGCCAGGCCTCCTACGGCAATATCGGCGCGGAGGACCGGCTGGACTTCACGGTAATCGGCCCCGACGTCAACCTGACCAGCCGCATCGAGCGGATCTGCCGCGAGATCGGCCGCGACCTGATCATGTCCGCAGCCTTCGCCTCGCTGCTCGAGGAGCCGACCTTCGAGATCGGCCATTTCGACCTGCGCGGCTTCCGGCGAAAGCAGCTCCTGCTCGGATTGCTGGACCCGGAGGAGGCCGCCGATCCCGCGCTGGCGGCCCGCATCCCGCTGGCCTGACTGCCGAATTCTGCGGGCCTCACCCGCCGCGATTCGCGCAGGCCGACCCCCTGGCCGCACCGGTACGGCAGGCGGTCCGGCTCCTGCCGATCCCGCCGGTTTCCCTGGGTTTGAGCCGCCCACCCCGCACCCGATGCCCCCGCCGCGCCGGGCATGAGCAGGACGCGCATCGGGGCCGCAGCGGCACGATTTGCGTCCGGACGAAGGCTTCGCTATAGGGTGCGCCCGCTGTTCCCGGATAGCTCAGTTGGTAGAGCAAGCGACTGTTAATCGCTCGGTCGTAGGTTCGAGTCCTACTCCGGGAGCCAGCGGGAAAAATCTCCCGACACCCGCGTTCAAAGCATTCGGCCGGCGCGCCGGCGCCGCACGCCCGGCGCGGCCCGCCTGCCCGCAGCCCCCTGCCCGCACATGGTCAGGCGTTGATTTCCTGCAGCACCTCGAACCCCTCGAACTCCGGATGCGACAGCGTCAGGCTGCGGCCCCCGCCCGCGCCGGCATGGGCGGCGCGGAACTGCTCCGAACGCGTCCAGTCCTGGAAGCTCTCATAGGATGCCCATACCGTGTGCGAGGCGTACAGCACATGGTCGTCGCGCTCCGGTCCCTTCAGCAGATGGAAGCTGACGAAGCCGGGCACGGTCTTCAGATAGACATCGCGCTCCAGCCAGCGGGTCCGGAACGCCTCCTGCTCCTCGGGGCGCACCTTGAATTGGTTCATCGCAATGTACACCGGCAGCCTCCGCATGGAATGGGGCCGCATCTTGGCGCTGCCGTATCCCTCGTGGAAAGCCCCCTACTGCGCCGGCCCAGGGCGGGACGCCGGATTGCCATTGCGGACAGTCGGCGACCATGCGACCCGCGGCCCGCCAGCCGGCGTGAGAAACGGAACTGCGCTTAATAGGCTGGCGTATTGCGCGCCAGGCCGCCATGCGCGTCCAGCAGGCGCTCACGCCAGGCATGGACGGGGTCGTCCGCCTCCAGCAGCTGGAACGGACTGATGGCGCGCGCCCATTGCAGGGAGCCGAACGGAATGTAGTCGGCATAGGCGGGTGCCTCGCCGGCGACGAAATCCTGCGTGCGCAGCAGCGTGCGCAGCGGCTCCAGCACCTGGCGGAACGCATGCACGCGCGTGTCCCGGTCGGCCATCACATCCTCCAGCTTCCGGCCGAACGCCTTTTCCCGCGAGGAGCGGAAATAGGGCCGGTCCTTCTCGTGCAGATGCGAGAGGATGTCGACGATGATCAGCGGCGCGAGCGCGGGGTGCAGCATGCGGTCCGCCCAGGCATTGACGAAACGCGTCACCGCCATGCCGGCAGGCCCGCCGAACAGGGACGGACGGTCGGGGTAGCTCGCCTCCAGATGCACGGCGATATCCCAGGAATCGTAAATCGTTGTCGTGCCATCGACCAGCACCGGCACGCGGCCCTGGCCGGAGAAGGCGATGACGTCCTTTTCGGTGAAGCGCCAGGGGATCGTGTCCACCTCCAGCCCCTTGTGTGCCAGCGCCATGCGGGTGCGCCAGCAATACGGGCTGAAGCGGCGGGCCGGATCGGCGCCGGCAAGGTCGTACAGGACGCGGCTGGGGGCCTGGGTCATGGCGGAAAGCTCCGGCTGAAGGGGGCGCAAATCATGCGGCGGCCCGATGCGGCTGTCCATCGGATGGCGCGGCCGGCCTGCGGCCAAGCAGCGCGGCGAGGACGCTGAGGCAGGACAGCACCGCAAAGCATTGCAGGGAGCGTTCGTAACTACCGGTGGCGTCGCGCAGCACGCCCGACAGCAGCGGGCCGGCGGCCTGCGCCAGCACCTGCACCGTCAGCGCGATGCCGCGGATGGCGCCGTAGCTGCGCCGGCCGAAATAATCGGCCCAGGCGATCGGCAACACCGTGAACAACCCGCCGATGCCGGTGCCGAAGATCGCGGCGGCCAGATAGGCCTGCCAGGGCACGGCGATCGCCGACAGCGCGATGACGCCGCCGGCGAGCAGCACGCCGGTCAGCACCAGCGCAAAGCGGATCGGCCACCGCCTGGGCCAGAAACCATAGGCCAGACTGGAAACGCCGGAGAGCAGCGAGAAGAAGCTGACCACGGTGGCCGCCATCGTCGGGCTCAGGCCGCGCTCGATCAGGAACGGCGCCTGGTGCAGGCTGACGCCGGCCTGCACGGGATAGGCGAACAGCGTGAACAGCGCGAGCAGCCAGAAGGCCGGCGTGCGCAGCGCCTCGGCGCGGGAAAAGGCGGGCTCAACCGGCGCAGCGGCGGCGGGTTTGCCGCGCTCCCGGGTGCGCGCGCCGCCGTCGGGCAACAGGCCGACATCCTCCGGTCGGCGCACCATCAGCAACCAGTTGGGGATGAAACCAACCACCAGAACCGCGGCGCCGACCGCCAGCCAGCCGGCGCGCCAGCCGCCGGCCAGCATCGCCGCCTGCGCGATCAGCGGCAGGATCACCAGGCCGGACATCTGCGCCACCGAGGCGATCGAGATCGCGAAACTCCGCCGCGCCACGAACCAGTTGTTCACCGCGCCATAGATGCCGAGGTCGAACGGCCCGGCGAAGTTCATCCGGGCGATGCAGAACATGGCATAGAACCACGCCAGCGCCGTGGTCAGCGACAGCAGCATCGTCGCCGCGGCGGTTCCCAGCACGGCCAGGCACAGCACCAGCCGCGCCCCCTGGCGATCCAGCACCGGACCCAGCCGTGGCGAGGTCAGCGCCGCCAGCACGCCGCCGATCGAAACCGCGCCGGACAGCGCGGCGCGCGACCAGCCGAACTCCTGGGTCATCGGCGCGACGAAGATGGACAGCGTGGCGACCGCGCCACCCTGGCGCGCGAAGCCGGCGCAGCAGGCGCAGAGCAGCACGACCCAGCCATAGAACAGCGGCAGGCGGCGGATCAGCAGGGCCGGCAATGCGCGTGTGGTCATCGTGCCCTGCCCTCCTTCATCCCGCCATCAGACGGGAACGCCGGCGCCGCCATCCTGTCCGCCGCATGCGCTTCCATCAAGTGGCGGATGAACCGGCGGACCGGCGGCGCATCGGCTTCACCACGAACAGCGCCAGCACCGCCGCCAGCTGATTGACCGCCGCCGCCAGATACAGCACCACCGGCCAGTCGCCAGTCGCCTCGCGTAGCAGGCTGCCGAACGGCACCAGCAGGGCCGCCGTACCTTGCATAGCGGCAGGGCATTGCCCGCGGCAACCGGTCCGGCCCGCATTTCCGGGGTGGCGCGCAAAATATCCGCCACGCCCAGGCGCCACCTGCCCCCTTGGCAGACGGCCGCTTCGGTGCCAACGATTACAATTCTGCAAGCCGGGAGACATGAATAGATGATCGGACTCGTGCGCATCGCCCTGCGCCGGCCCTACACGTCCGCCATCGCCGCGCTGCTCATTCTGATGATGGGCGCGCTGTCCATCACCCGCATGATCGTCGACATCTTCCCGGTCATCGACATCCCCGTCGTGCTCGTGGTCTGGAACTATCCGGGGCTGACCACCGAGGACATGGAACGGCGCGTCGTGTTCATCAGCGAACGCGCCTATTCCACCACGGTGAACGGCATCGAGCGGATCGAGAGCCAGTCCATTCCCGGCGTCGGCATCCTCAAGGTCTATTTCCAGCCGGGAACGGAGATCGGCGCGGCGATCGCGCAGATCTCCACGGTGAACAGCTCCATCCTGCGCAGCGCGCCGCCGGGGATGACGCCGCCGGCGGTGATCCAGTTCAACGCGTCCAATGTGCCGGTGGCGCAGATGACGCTGTCGTCCAAGACGCTGTCGGAGCAGCAGATCTTCGACTACAGCCTGAACTTCATCCGTATCCGGCTGTTCACCATTCCCGGCCTGTCCACGCCCGGCCCCGTTCGGCGGCAAGTCGCGCCAGATCACCGTCGACCTCGATCCCGCCCTGCTGGTGGCCAAGGGCTTCACGCCGACCGACGTGGTGAACGCGCTGCAGGCCTCCAACGTGATCGTGCCGGCGGGAACCGCGCGGATCGGCGAGCGGGAATACAATGTCCAGTTGAACTCCAGCCCGCCCTCGGTGGAGCGGTTCAACAACCTGCCGATCGGCGTGTTCAACGGCGCGCCGGTGACCTTGGGCGATGTCGCCAAGGTCACCGACAGCTTCGCCGTGCAGGGCAACATCGTGCACGTGAACGGCAAGCGCGCGGTCTACCTGGCCATCCTCAAGCATGCCGATGCCTCCACGCTGGCCGTGGTGGACGCGGCCAAGGAGGCGCTGCCGGAAATCCAGGCGGCGGCGCCGAACGGGCTCGATCTGAAGATCGATTTCGACCAGTCGGTGTTCGTGCGCGCGGCGGTGGAGAACGTGATCCAGGAGGCGATCATCTCCTCCATCCTGGTGTCGCTGATGATCCTGATCTTCCTCGGCAGCTGGCGGAACACGGTGATCGTGTCGGTCTCCATCCCGCTGTCGATCTTCGCCGGGATCATGGGCCTGTTCCTGACCGGGCAGTCGATCAACCTGATGACGCTCGGCGGGCTGGCGCTGGCGATCGGGCTGCTGGTGGACAATGCCACGGTCACGATCGAGAACATCCACCGCAACCTCGCTTTGGGAAAGCCGCTGACCGTGGCGATCCTGGACGGCACCTCGGAAGTGATCCAGCCGCTGACCGTGGCGACGCTGGCGATCTGCATCGTGTTCTTTCCGGTGGTGATGCTGTTCGGCGTCGCGCGCTTCCTGTTCATCCCGCTGGCGATCACCGTCGTGCTGTGCATGCTGGCGTCCTACGTATTGTCCTTCACCGTCGTGCCGGCCTTCGCGCGCTACCTGCTGGCCGGGGAACAGCATCATGGCGCGCCCAAGGGCATTTTCGCGGCGTTCGACCGGATGTTCGACAGGCTGCGCGGCGCTTACGGGCGGGCGCTGGAAGGCGCGCTGGCGCGGCGCGGCTTCCTGCTGGCCTGCACCGTCGCGCTGCTGGTGGTCAGTGGCGGGCTGGCCACGCTGATCGGCACGGATTTCTTCCCCACCGCGGATGTCGGCATCATCAAGCTGCACTACCGCGGCCCGCCCGGCACCAAGCATCGAACAGACCGAGGTCGCGGTGCTCGCAGGTCGAGGACAGCATCCGCAAGATCATCCCGGCCGACGAGATCGACACGATCAACGACAATATCGGCGTGCCGTCGTCGTTCAACCTGGCCTTCGTTCCCAGCGACAACGTCGGCCGCGATGGACAGCGAAATTCTGGTTTCGCTGAAGCCCGGACACCATCCGACGATCGACTATATCCGCGCCATCCGCGCCCAATTGCCCGGGCAGTTCCCCGGCAGCCTGTTCTATTTCCAGACCGCGGATATCGTCAGCCAGGTGCTGAATTTCGGCCTGTCCGCGCCGATCGACATCCAGATCCAGGACGCCAATTTCGACCGCGCCTACGGGCTCAGCCAGCAATTGCTGCGCAAGCTGCAGCGCATTCCCGGCGTCGCCGATCCGCATCTGGTGCAGGTGCTGAACTATCCCGTCGCTGCAGATCGACGTGGACCGGCTGCGCGCGGCGAAGCTGGGCGATCTCGCAGCGCGACGTCGCCAACAACATGCTGACCTCGCTGTCCTCCAGCGCGCTGGTGGCGCCGAGCTTCTTCCTCAATCCCGCAGAACAACGTGAACTACATCGGTGGCGGTGCAGACGCCGATCAACCGGATCAACGAATTGTCCGACCTGCTGGACACGCCGGTCAGCCGCCCGCGACAGCTCGGGGAACGTCGACCACCGCCCTGCCCGCGGCATCCGCCGATGCGGCTGGGCGACATCGCCAGCATCTATCCGCACTCCAGCCTGGAATCGGTCAACCACTACACGGTGCAGCGGGTCATCGACATCGCCGACGAATATCGACGGGCGCGACCTCGGATCGGTTGCAGCCGATATCCAGCGGGCGATCGCGAGGTGAGCAAGGACCTGCCGATCACCACGCAAGATCAACATCCGCGGCCAGAACGAGGTGATGCAGGCCTCGTTCAGCAGCCTGGCGCTGGGCATGTCTGATCGCCATCGTCCTGGTCTACGCGCTGCTGGTGATCCTGTTCCAGTCCTGGGTCGATCCGTTCATCATCATGATGGCGGTGCCCGGCGCGCTGGTCGGCATCATCTGGATGCTGGCGCTGAGCCAGCACCACGATCAACGTCGAATTGCTGATGGGCGCGATCATGACCATCGGCATTTCGGTTTCCAACTCGATCCTGGTGGTGAGCTTCGCCAACGACCTGCGCGCGCGCCACGACAGCTCGGCGCTGGAGGCCGTGATCGAGGCCGGCAAGACCCGGCTGCGGCCGATCCTGATGACGGCGCTGGCGATGATCATCGGCATGGTGCCGATGGCGCTCGGCCTCGGCGACGGCGGCGAGCAGAACGCCCCGCTCGGCCGCGCGGTGATCGGCGGCCTGCTGCTGGCAACGCTTGCGACGCTGTTCCTCGTGCCGATCTTCTACACCCTGCTGCGCCGCAGCCCGCCGAGCCTGCATACGCTGGACGCGCGCTTCGAGGCCGAGGCGGCCGGCGCGCCGCCCTCCGGACACATCAATCTGGCGCATGGAGACCCACCGCATGGCAGCCACTAGCCGATTGCGTTCATTCGCCGCTGTATCTGACCGGGCTGCTGGTCGTCGGCGGCGCGGCGCTGGTGGTCTTCGTGATCTGGCAGCAACGCGGCGCCGATCTCAGCGCCGCGTCCAAGGCGCTGGCCGACACCGTGGAGCGCGGACCGAAGGTGCAGGTGGTGACCGTCCAGCAGGGGCCGAAGGAGCGGCTGATCACGCTGCTGGGCGATGCGCGGCCGTACCTGACCGCGACGGTCTACGGCAAGATCGGCGGCTATCTGAAGTCGATCTCGGTGGACCGCGGCGACACGGTGAAGGCCGGCGACGTGCTGGCGGAAATCGAATCGGCGGAAACCGACAACCAGTTCCGCAGCGCGGTGACGGATCTCGAGAACAAGCGGCGCAATGCCGAGCGGGCGCAGCAACTGGTCGGCCACGGCAACATGTCCGTGCAGGCGGCGGACCAGGCGCAGACCGATTTCCGCGTCGCCACCGCCCGCGTGGCGGAGCTCGCCACGCTGAAATCCTACGAGATCCTGCGCGCGCCGTTCGACGGCACGATCACCGCGCGGTTCATCGATCCCGGCGCGCTGGTGCAGAACGCCGCCGCCAACCAGACCAGCTCCCAGCCGGTGCTGACCATCGCCGACGCCAGCAGGCTGCGGGTAAACGTCTATGTGGAGCAGCGCGACGTGCCCTATGTGCATGTCGGCGACATCGCCGACGTGACCGACGGCGCCAACAGCGAGCGCAAGGTTCAGGCGAAGGTGGCGCGCACTTCCGGGCAGCTCGATCCGCGCACGCGCACGCTGTTCGTGGAGCTGGAGGTGGATAATTCCAGCGGCTTCCTGGTGCCCGGCAGCTTCGCCTATGTGACGTTGCACGTGCCGATCGACAGCTATCCCCAGATCCCCGTCGCCGCGCTGCTGACGCGCGGCAGCGGCACGTTCATCGCCGATGTCGGCGACGACAACACGGTGCATATCCGCCCGGTGAAGCTGGCGGCATCCGACGGCACGCGCGCCAGCCTGAAGGAAGGCGCGAGCGTGGGCCAGAAGATCGCGGTGAACCTGCCCGACGAGATCGGCGACGGCAGCCGCATTCAGCCGGTGGCGATCAGCCGGTAGATCCGGACGGCCCGGCCATCCACCTGGGGATGTCGGCTCAGGCGACCCGGCGAATGTGAGTGGCAGACGACGCCCCGGCCACACAGATTTGAATATTGTTCCGTGCATTGCGTCTGTATGCTGGTGGACCTGAAACGAGCAGGGCTACGGGTTCGGCTGTCCGCGTTCATGACGGCCCGATCCAATATGGCGGCAGCCTGAAAAGGGCCTCGGCCCATGACCAGTGCGGCTCTCGATCTCGTCAGGCTAACGCAATTGATGGCGGTGACCCGTGGTTCGCGGGCGATCATTCTTGGGATCATCGATGGTCCCGTAGCCATTGGCCATGCCGACCTTACGGACGCGAGCATACGGGAAGTCCCTGGCGCGCTGCAGGGGGTTTGCGCCCAAGCCTCCAGCAGCGCCTGTCAGCACGGAACCTTCGTGGCCGGCATGCTCTGTGCCAGGCGCGGTTCCACCGCGCCTGGCATCTGTCCGGACTGCACCCTGTTGGTCCGACCGGTTTTTGCCGAAGCCGCCGCGGGGGATCTTCAGCCGCCGGCGGCGACGCCAGATGCGCTCGCCGGCGCGATCCTGGAGTGTATCGAGGCCGGAGCGCGGCTGTTGAACCTCAGCCTGGCGCTGCAACCGTCCTCCCGGCGGGATGTCCACGCGCTGGCCCAGGCACTGGACCATGCGACGCGGCGGGGCGTACTCATCGTCGCGGCAGCGGGCAACCAGGCCACGGTCGGGAGCACGGTGATCACCGGCCACCCCTGGGTCATTCCGGTGGCGGCCTGCGACCTGCAGACACGGCCGATCGACCAGACCAATCTCGGCCATTCGATCGGGCGCAACGGCCTGCGCGCGCCGGGGGAGCTGATTACCAGCCTGGGGACGCAGGGCCCATCGCCCACGCTGCGGGGCACCAGCGTCGCGGCGCCGCTGGTTACCGGCGCGATCGCGTTGGCATGGTCGGAATTTCCCGCGGCCAGCGGGGCGGAGATGCGGTGGGCCTTCATGAACGCCCACGCAGGCGGGCGAGGCACGGTGACACCGCCCCTGCTCAATGCGTGGGTCGCATACCAGACGCTGTCGGCAACCCGTTCCAGGAGGTGAAACGCCATGCATGACGCCGAAGCTGCAGCGGACGAGACCCGTGACGATCAGCCGTACCGGGTGCGCCTGCCCGGGTTCATCCGGGACGAACCGGTCGGCCTTGGCACCGTGATGTCGCGGATCACCTATGCTGCGGGCATCCGGCCCTGCGGCGGCTGCTCCGGCCGCGCTGCCGCGATGAACCGCTGGTTCGTTTTCACGCGTTGATCCGCTCAAACCAGGATGATCGAAGGGAGAACCATCATGGACCCATCAGACACGGCCGGCACCGTCGTTGCCGGATCGGACGGCGAGCCGCATCCGCCGCCAGTCTTCGCATCTGAGGTTGTTGCACCCGGGGTCGTTGCGTATCCGCCGCCGGTGGCGGCGCATGTCGCGGCGCCGGCGAGCCTGCCGAGTTGTCCCACCTGCGGTGGGGTCATGGCGGCACAGGACAGCGGGATCACCGGCTCCTATGTGTATGCGCTCGGGCATATCGAGACCCGGTTCCCGCGGCCATCGGTGGAAAAGGAGGTGGCTCAGGCTATCGGCCGGGCGGACACGGCCGGGAAGACGGATGAGCAGGCGTTGCATCTGGCGCTGACGCAGCGCGAGAACCGCTACCTGGCGCGGCAATTGTGCTGGATCCTGACCATCCAGGGCCTCGAGACCTATATTCTGCAGCCGCGCGATCCCACCGACCTGGACCTCTTGATCGCCGCGGCGGAACCCCAACCGAGCCCATGGATCAGCGCCGTGATCGGCGCGCGCGGGCCGGTCGCGCCGCCGGATTACTGCAACGGGCTGATGCTGCCGATCGTGGTGTTCGACCAGATCTACACCTTCTCCCAAAGCGATCTGATCAAGGCGATCCCGCGTCCGGACGGCGTCGCGCCGGACGCGTTCGAGCCGGCGGCACAGGCCTTGTTCGATCGGATCATGCAGATGACCGACAATGCCGGCTCCGCCGACGAAAACCGGGCCTTGAATTACCTTTGCATGCGCTATCCGGCGATCTACGCCAGGGCGGCCGAAGCCTTCGCCGGCGATAATTCCCTGTCGGGCGTGGAAGTCCGCCCATCCCGCCTGAGCAGCACCCGCAACATCGTCGATGTCGTGTTCTCGTTTACCAACCGCAACACCGACTACACCGACAAATGCTTCGTGCGGATGGATGTAACGGATGAGTTCCCATTCCTGGTGACCAAGCTGTCACCGTACTACGACCGCTGAACACCGTAGCGCCAATCGAGATGACAGGAGGAATGACATGACCCTACCGACCTTCAGCGCCGAGGCGTCGCTCTTCAGGTCGAGAACGCATTACTGGCTCTCGGGCGGATGGAGCGGTGGCACCGCCGATGGTCTCGGGTTGCAGATGCTCGGGCTCGCGCAGATGCCAGCATCGCCGCAGCCGCGCACACCGATAATCTGCAACGGTAACTGCCCACCGCCGCGTTGCATCTTCACCTGCGGGACCTGTGTGCCCAATTCGCAGGTCTCGACCGGTTGCGCCCGCACCTGCACGACGATCTGCGTGGGCGAGCCACCTGTGACGTCCGTCAGCGCATGTGCCGCAGAAGTGTGCGATCCGGTTACCTGCGGGCCATGCACGGGTGGAAGTTGCGGAACCTATCCGACTTGCACTCCGGTGGCCGGGTCGGGCAGGCAGACCTGCACGGATGCCCATGGCGTCGTCACCACGAGGTCCTGCTGACGACGGCGTCGCGTGCGGCGGCCGCGATATCGTGGCCGGAATGACAGGCGGGTACGGGTGTGACGATTCCAGGCCTTACCGCGCAGGCTTCGCTGCGTCGGAGCAGCACTCGGTATGCGCAGGCGATGCAGGCGACGGCCGGCCGGTTCGGCTCCGTCGTCGCCCAGCCGCTTTGCCGGCACGCCGGGCAGTCCTGCGGCGGCGTCGACATGTTCTGCTGCCCGGGACTGCAATGCACGGCCCCGCTGGGGGGACGCGGGATCTGCGTTCCGCACCGCCCCTGCTGCGAGCCAGCGGGTTGCCGGCTTTGTCTCGTGCCGCAGTGATCAGCCCTTGCGCGCCTGCCACGCCTCGAACACCAGACAGAGGATTTCGAACAGCAGCGAGGCGGCGTTGAACGCGGTGATCGTTCCGGGATCGAAGGACGGCGCCACCTCGACCAGGTCGGCGCCGACGAAGTCCAGGCCATGCAGGCCGCGCAGCAGGCGCAGCGCCTCGATCGCGGTGATGCCGCCCGCTTCCGGCGTGCCGGTGCCGGGGGCGTGCACGGGGTCCAGGCTGTCGATGTCGTAGGTCAGATAGATCGGACCGTCGCCGACGACCCGCCTCGCCTCCCCCACCGCATAGGCCCAGCCGCGATCCTGGAACTCGTCCATCCCCAGCACCCGCATGCCGCTGCGGGTGCTGAAGCCCCACATGTCCGGATCGTTGGTGGTGCCGCGAATGCCGATCTGGATCACCCGCTTCGGGTCCAGCAACCCCTCCTCCACCGCGCGGCGGAACGGCGCGCCGTGGTGAAAGCGCGAGCCGAGATAGTCGTCGCCGGTGTCGCAATGGGCGTCGATATGGATCATGCCCACAGGCCGTCCGGCGGCCACGGCGCGCAGGATAGGCAGGGAGATGGAGTGGTCGCCGCCGACCGAGATCGGCACGATCCCCGCGCCCACCACCGACTGCAGGAAATCCTGGATCTCCCGCAACGCGCCCTCGAGCTCATAGGGATGCTCGATCCAGGCGTCGCCGAGGTCGCGCACCCGCGCCCCCGCGAACGGCATGGCACCGGTCACGCCATGGATGCGGCGCAGCAGGCCCGACTGGTCGCGCACCGCGCGCGGGCCGTGCCGGGCGCCGGAACGGTTAGTCACGCCGCCGTCATAGGGCACGCCGATCAGGCCGATATCGGCATCGGCCAGGGAGTCGGCATAGGGGGTGCGGAAGAAGGTGGGGATGCCGGTATAGCGGGGCTGCGCCTGCGGGTCGGCCAGTTCGGGGTAGCGGCTGGGCGTCTTGATCGGCATGAATCGGACCTGTCATTCACCGCGAAGGGCGGCGCTGCGGCCGCTTACGCGCAGGATGGGGCAGATTCGGCCGTCGGCGCCATCGATTTTGACGCCATCGACGGGAACAAGGCTGCGCGGCAGGGATCGGACCTGCCGCCTTGCCCCAGGTCAGGCCACGCGGGCGCGCCGGCGCAGCAGGCCAAGCCCGGCGATACCCGCAGCGAGAATCGCCAGCGACGCCGGCTCCGGCACCGGCGCGAAGGAGACGCCGCGGATCGAGGTGCCGGCCGGGGCCGAATACAGCGTGGTGAAGCTCTCGCCGACCGCCGGGCTGGTCGCCGACAGCATGTCGGTGATCTCATAGAGGTAGCTGGACGACAGCTCGTTCAGGCCATAGCTGGTGGCGAACAGCTCGACCTGGCCGCCCACGACCAGGCCGGTCAACCCGAACAGGCCGGTCACGCCGGGCGCGGTGGGCGTGCTGACATTGGCATTGTTCACCAGGTTCAGCCCGGCATAGAGGTCATAGGCCAGCGTCCACACGCCGTCGGTCAGCGTCCATTTCTGCAACCCGCCTTCGCCCAGCGCGGCCTTGTTGACGTTGCCGTTCTTCGGCTGCCCGCTATCGGCCACATACAGGACCGTGTCACTGGCGAAGAAATAGCTCTCCGGGCTGAGATAGACGAAGCTGCCGATGCGGGCGTTGTTCACGCCGTTCGCGGTCTTGGCGGTCAGGTTGATTGAGCCGTTGTTGCCGCCGAGGGAATACGGGCTTGCCGCCGGCACGATATGCGTATCGGTCACCCCCGCCGAGGAAGTCGGCAGGCCGCCGCCGGGCGCGGTCAGGCTGCTGACATTGGTGAAGTTCTGGCTGCCGCTGCCCGGCGGGTTCTGGTCGCGCGAGACATACAGCGTGTTGCCGCTGCCGGTGTTGAAGATGGAAACCACCCGCGTATCCGTGCTGTTGTCGATCGCGGTCGCGGTGGTGGCATCCCTGGTCGCGTAGAACACGCCCTGGGTCGGGTCCGTCTTGCTGGAAGCCTGGCCCGATACGTAGAACGAGGAACCGTCCACGGTCGCGGCGCTGCGCGGATTGTTGGTGTTGAACACGCCGGTCAGCGCGGTGGTGGTGTCGATGCTGGCATCGGCGCCGATCAACGCGACCACGCGCGGCACCGTGGTGGTGCCGGTGCCCGTCAGGCTGGTGGTCTGGCCCAGCGCATTGGTGCCATAGCTCGACAGCGGCGCGGTGTTGAAGGCGGTGGCGTTCACGCCATAGCCCATGATGGTCAGGTACTGGCCGTTCACCGAACGCTGCAGAATGCCTTCCGAGGCCGAGCCGTATTCGCCGGAGATCGCCGAATTGGCACCGCTGGCGGTCTGCGGCAGCGTGAGCGTTCCGACCATCGTAGCGGAAGTGCCGCCGGCGCCGAGCTTGAATTCGGCCAGCACGATCGGCGCGGCGCTGTCCAGCCCGCCGCCGTTATAGGAGGAGACGGTGCTGATCACGAGATCGCCGGCGGCGAAGCCGGTGATCTGCGCGGCCCGGGCGGAGGGAGAGGCGAGCCCGGCGATGACGGCGGCGGAGGCGAGCAGCAAGGTGCGCGGCGATAGGCGAACGGTCGGCATAACGAATCCTTCAGGTTTGCTGACGGTTTGTTACAGGAGACCGTTGCCGCGAAGCATGACAACTTTGTGATATCTGCCGCACTGCCACTCCGGCCCGATCGCGACCGGCGCTGCCGTCCAGGATCAGACGATTTCGGCGACCGTGCCCGGGACGGGCGGCGTGTCGTCGATGATCGGCGTCTGTTCCAGTTCCTTGTCGTGGTGGATACACAAGGTCGCAAAAGCGGCCACGTTGCACACCGCGGCAATCACCAGCAGGCCGCTGTCGAAATTGCCGGTCAGGTCGCGTAGCCATCCCATGATATAGTTGCCGACGAAACCGGCGATGTTGGCAATCGAGTTGATATACGCCACGCCAGCGGCCGCGGCCGCGCCGCTCAGGAATGCCGTCGGCATCGACCAGAACACCGGCAGCACGGAGAAGATGCCGAACGAGGCGAAGCAGAGGCTGAACAGCCGAAAATAGGGGTTCGGCGTCAGCGCGGCCAGAACCAGGCCCACGGCGGAGATCAGGAACGTCACCGCGGTATGGCTGCGTCGCTCCAGCACGCGATCGGATCGCTTGCCGTACCAGACCATGCCGATGGCGCCGACGGCGAACGGAAGGGCGGAGACCAGCCCGGTCTGCATGTTGGTCAGGCCGAACTGCTTGATGATCTGCGGCAGGAAGTAGGTCATGCCGTAGATCTCATAGGCGATGCCGAAGCCGGCCACGCCGAGTGCCAGCACGCGCGGGTTCCGCAGCACCTGCCATACCGACATGCTGTGGGCCGCCTCGCGCTGGCGTACCTCCGCTTCCTGGCGCCTGACCAGCCAGTCGCGCTCGTCGGGCTCCAGCCATTTTGCCAAAGATGGATGATCGGTCATGTAGAACCAGGTCACGACCGACAGGATCAGCGCCGGGATCGCCTCGCTGATGAACACCCATTGCCAGCCCCTGAGGCCGAGAAAACCATCCATGTAGAGGATCGATGTGGACAGCGGCGCGCCGATCACCGCCGAGACCGGGATGGCCACCATGTACATGCTGATCATGCGCCCGCGATAGGCGGCGGGAAAATACAACGTCAGGTAGAACAGTATCCCGGGAAAGAACCCAGCCTCCGCCGCGCCAAACAGGAAGCGGATGGTGTAGAAACTCCACTCGTTCCAGACAAAGGCCATGGCGCCGGAAAGGATGCCCCAGGTGAACATGATCCGGGCGATCCAGCGGCGCGCGCCCATCCTCAGCAGGATCAGGTTCGACGGGGTTTCCAGCAGGAAATAGCTGATGAAGAACGCACCCGCGCCAATCCCATAGACGGTCGCGGTGAAGTTCAGGTCCTTGTTCATCTGCAGCGCAGCGAAGCTCAGATTGACCCGGTCCAGGTAGGCGACGAAATAGCAGATGATAACGAAGGGTATGAGCCGCCGGGACACCTTCGCCATGGTCCGCGTTTCAATGGCTTCCATCAAAGTCTCCTTCCCAGTGTGGCGCCGTTGCCCGGCGGTTCTGTTTCTGGTCGGCACGATGCGGTCAGCGAACGACCAGCCTGAAAGAAGCGGCCGGTGCGGTCAAGCATCTCGGCCGGGCCATCGGCGGGTTCCCGTTCCCCTCGACCGCTCGCCCCCTGCCCTGCTATGAGCCTTGGGCGCGCCGAAGAGCGCGACAAACAGGGAGACTTGACCATGCATTTGACCCGCCGGGGCCTGATTGGCACCGCTGCCGCCACCACCGTTGCACTACCGTTGCGGACCCGGGCCCAAACCCGGCCGGTGATCAAGATCGGGGTCATGAACGACCAGTCCGGGCCGTATCGCGATGTGAACGGTCCCACCAGCGTGAACTGCACGAAATTCGCGGTCGAGGAATTCAAGGCCCAGGGCTTCGACGTCGAGGTCATCTTCGCCGACCACCAGAACAAGCCGGATGTCGCGGCCTCGCTGTCCAAGCAATGGTTCGACCAGGAAGGCGTGGACGTGATCGAGGACGGGGCGGCCTCCTCCTGCGCGCTGGCGATCTCCACCATCTGCAAGGAGAAGGACAAGGTGTTCCTGTCCACCTCCACCGCGACCTCCGACCTCACCGGCGTCGCCTGCACGCCGAACACCATCCACTGGGTGCTGGACACCTACATGTCGGCGAAATCCACCGGCGGGGCGATGACCAAGGCCGGCGGGGACAGCTGGTTCTTCATCACGCCGAACTATGCCTTCGGCCAGGCGCTGCAGCGCGACGCGACCAAGTTCGTGACCGATGCCGGGGGCAAGGTGCTGGGCAGCAACGTCTACCCGTTCCCGGAAACCACGGATTTCTCCTCGGCGCTGCTGCAGGCCCGCGCTTCCGGGGCGAAGGTGGTCGGGCTGTGCAACGCCGGCACCGATACCGTGAACTGCCTGAAGCAGGCGCGCGAATTCGGCCTGGTGCAGGCCGGGGTGAAGATGGCGGCGCTGCTCTGCTACAGCACGGATGTGCGCGCGGTCGGGCTGGAGATCGCCCAGGGCCTGCTGATGAGCGAGGCGTTCTACTGGGACCTGAACGACCGCACCCGCGCCTGGATGGACCGCGTCAAGCCGAAGGTGAACCAGTATCCGAACTCCGCCCAGGCGGGGAATTATTCCTGCACCATCCACTACCTGAAGGCGGTCTCCGCCATGGGGCCGGCCGAGGCGAAGAAAAGCGGCGCCGCCGCGGTGGCGAGGATGAAATCCATGCAGACCGACGACGATTGTTTCGGCGCCGGCGGAATCATCCGGGCGGACGGGCGGAAGATCCATCCGGTATACCTGTTCGAAGCCAAGATGCCGTCCGAGAGCAGGCACAGCTGGGACCTGCTGAAGCAGGTGGCGGTCACCCCAGCCGATGAGGCGTTCCGGCCGTTGAACGCCGGCCTCTGCCCGCTGGTGGCCAAGGCCTAGAGTAGCATCCACGTCTGCCCGCTGGCCGGGGGGCCGCTGTATCGCCCCCCGGTATTCCCAGAACGTATCCCCACAACGGCCGCAAGCATGGGCTGCGGTTCTGCGAGGATAAATCCTGGAAGCGTCAGCGCCGTCGGCGCTGTGTCGCCCGTGGAGCGGGTCGAGACGCTGGCACGGAGCTTCGTTCGGCGCTGCGCTGCGCGAAACTGTCCACCGTTGCCGCCGCGATCACCGCCGCAAGCGGAAACGCCTGCAGCGGCTGATCCCCGGCAAAATCCCGCGCCACAAGGGCGAAATCGATCCACTCCCGGCCACTTTCGTCCGTGGCCTCCTGGATTGTCGCCGCCATCCAGGCACAGCGCTCGGCCCAGAACATGCGCCGCGCCGGAAGACACTGCGTAAGCACCGCCTCGAGCCGCTTGCGGCGCGACGTAATGGGACGCAGCAGCGCTTCCACTTCCTCCCCGGCCTCAAACCACGAAACGATCGTTTCAAACGCATCTGCCCAGCGGGCAGATGCGCGATGCGCCGAAAGCACGGCCTTCGGATCCGTCCGCTCCGGCGGCAGACCCTCCAGCAATTCATCCACGAGCGCGGCCGGCGATATGGCTTCTGGCTGCAACGACCCGAGCCCGAGCGTCTCGGTAACCTGCAGGAGGCCGAATGGCGGCGGAACATCCCGCTGCAGATTGACCGCAAGCGCGTCTGCAAGCCGTCTCCCGATAAACCCGATCGAGACATCCGCCGCTTCGGTTGCGGCAACGATCTGCTCGATCAGGTCATCGGCTTCGGATTTCGTCATGCCGTCGCGCACCCAGGCGTCCGCCACGCCCATCCCCGCCTTGACGAGCGCAGAGGCCAGCGCAAAGCGCCGCCCCCGCTTTGCCAGCACGAACAGGCTCTGCGCCCCTGCGCCGTCGCACATCGAGGCAAGCACGGTCCGTATCTCAGGCCGCACCGAGGGCCCGGATGCATCGGCCCTTGGGCGCAACACACGGATCGCGGCATCAAGGCCGGCGCGACGCGCCTCCGGCAGCCACGGACGTATCCGCACCAGCCGCTCAACCGAAATGCCCAAGACCGGCTGCGCGCGTCCCACGTTTGCGAGAACGGACAAGACCGCCGCGCCTACCTCGGGGTCCGGGTCAAGCGCAAACCCGAGCGCCGCCTCGCGGATGGCCGGGACGTCCGACGCGGCAAACGCAGCGGCCATAGCGGCCTTATGCTCGGCCGGAAATGCCGCCCCGGACGCTGCGATCTCCGCATGGATGGCAAAGGGATCATGGCCGAGCGCCTCGGCAACCTCGGCAAGGTGTTCCGCGATTGCCGGCGGCTCCATATTGGCGCCTTCCGCGCGCCCCTCGGTTTCCATGGCGCCCATCATCGCCTCCTGCAGGGCGCGACCCGGGTCGAGCTGGGCTTCGACAAAGGCACGCGCCACAAGCATGAGTATGGGGGTGGCGATGCTGCCCCGGGCGAGAGCCCTCTCGACTTCCATGCGCGCGTCTTCGATTCCCTGACGTGCCTGAGAATCGCCCTCGCTCGCATCCAGCCTCAACGCATCAAGCGCCGACTGAAGCAAGAAGCTATAGCCATTGATCACGCGTTCGCTGGGGCGCTTGCGGCGAGCCTCGGCGAAGAGGCAGGCGATGAGTTCGGCAGTAGCGCCGGCACGGGCCAGCATCGGACCGGTTTCCATCGCGTCCTGGCTCAGTTCGCCGCGACTGAGGTCCTGACCAACCAGCTTGGCAAGCTGTGCGATTGTGCCGCGGGGGTTCATGGGATGCTCCTGTCGTGCCAGCCGCACCCACACACCCTGCGGCGTATGACAGTTTAAGATATCGGGCGGACTGACGCACCCCCGCGCAGCTCCACCGGTAGCGAGCCCTGTTGCTCGGGATGCGGCATGCACCCGGCATGGCTGTCCCGCCTGATTCCTGTAGTCGCGGAATTTGCAGCGGTGGCTGGGGGACCTGGAAACGCAGATCGCATCATAACTATAAGCGATTTCAGTTACTTATAAATCCGCTCGACTGGACCTCTGTATCACCCTTCTGTAGCTCATGACAAGGACCAGCGGCGTCATAGGAAGGTCAAGGCTGTCGTCGGGATGGTGGATCCAGGGCTGTCCGCAAGGCCCTGGCAGACACCGCTGAGGCCCGCCCCGCACTCCCCAGGAAGGCCTTGGAGATCCGCCCACCACGTCCAACCGTCACCGATACAAAGAAGGGCCTCTGAGGCCTGAACGACGCGACTGGTGTCACTGGGGTGCTCAGTCCACTGAACGGGCCCCTTGGGGCTCAGGAGGGCCCAGGATGCCGTCTGATAGGCTCGCATAGCTATCGGCTGTGGGGCCCGGAGCCATGAGTGGCATAAGGGGCCCGAAGGGGCCTCTACGGCCCCGCATCGGTGCCTCATGTTTTTAAACAAGTCCCACTGTCTGCCCCACCCTTCACGCTTTCTACGGCCGGATCGGTCCTACTCGCAGAGACATCAGAGCACCCGATGGCACCTCCACCTAGCTTGACGGCTCCCCAACGAATATCTTGCCTTGGTAAGCAGGAGCGGGGCATGCGGAACACGATCAGGGCGGTGGTGATGGTGCTGGCGATTGCGGTGGCCGGGCCGGTGTCGGCGGGTCAGCTTGAAGATGCGGATGCGGCGATCCGGGAGAAGGACTACGCAACTGCCCTCCGACTTTTGCAGCAGTTGGCTGATCAAGGTGATGCACATGCGCAGTCCAACCTTGGCGACATGTGCTGGAACGGGGTCGGACTACCGATGGATTACACAATAGCAGCAGAGTGGTATCGCAAAGCAGCCGACCAGGGCTATGGCGTCGCCCAGTTTAACCTAGCAGCCATGTATGAGCGAGGTTGGGGTGTACCGAAAAACCATGTGCTTGCCTACATGTGGAATAACCTCGCGGCGGCGCATGGTCATCCCGCTGCACCACATGAACGGGACTTTTTGGCGGAACATATGACCGCCGCGCAGATAGCCGAAGCCCAACGATTGTCGAGCGAGTGGAAGCCGGTGACGAAATAAGCGCAGTCAGCAGCATCGTTTCCGAATAGCGTGAGCCTCAGCGAGAGGCCCCAGAGACCCCAGAGAGGTGACCCCGTGACCCGCACCCCAAGGATAGAAGCCCACGTGGGGCCCAAACGAGCCTTTCGGTTCCCAACGGCCCAATTCAAAGTGGGCCTGAAGGTGCGTGTCGCTGCCAGCGCCCCACGGCGAACTCGTGTCTGCGGTTGCCAGATTAAATTACTTGGAAGGGGATACGAGACACTTCCGTTTCGGTCAGACGATATCCCTGTTGGTGCAAGAGCATTGCGACGCTCGACTTTGACACACTGGGGTGACGGCAAGGACCAACGATTACCTTAACGATCGGCAGCATCTTCTGTCGCGGCCTACCCGGGGGAGGGAAATGAGGGGCAAGTGGCGAGCTAGTAACCCTGACTTTTGACGAAATTGAATGCTGGCACTTTCATCCTCTGCAAGTTCGTGGATGCATCGAAACTCCCCCTCAGCTTCGAAAGCTTGATCCTTCAGCATTGGCCCAATCCGTCCTACTTGAGCTTGCCATGCCGAAGCAAATTCGGCTGCCCATGCCTCGCGGGTAGCTGCTCGACCTTCACGCATCCCTTTGACGAAGAACTCCACAAACTTTGTTGCTATATCATTTGAGACTTCTTGGTGTAGCTTGGGATCGTAATTCACCTTCGCTACGATACTATGTGCGGAAATGAGACTTTGCGTTTGGAACCCGAGCGCGTAACCGTTTTCGCCACCACCGTATGCTCGCCATTGGCTCAGGTCATCGGCATGCCGACTGAAACAGGCAACGAACAATGAACTTTCCGGAACGAGGTCGACTTCGCGGGTCTTTTCCAGCAGATCTAGGATAAAAACAGCGTTAGGGTCGTTCTGCCATAAAGGGCGCATCTCCCGCAGTGCGGCACGAACATACCCCATTGCGTATCGAAGTTCTGTTTGATCGTTCAGGCAGGCCAGTTGCGTAGCGAATATGGAGCCGCTCTCTAAAATGCCAAGCATGCCTGCGGCAGAAGTATAGTGCCAAACAACGGATGGAAATTCGTCCATAAAACCAATTTTGCGCGCGATATCATTAGCGAATTGACCATAAAGGGTTCGGTCTTCAGGCTGGACAGTCATGAGGGTCTTATTTCCTTGGTGCAAGCGAACCAACGCGTTGTATCCATAGCTTAGCACAACGTCCTTCCCCCAACCAATTCACTGCTGGGCTTGTATGCGGATAGGGACCTTCTCTTTCCACCTTGTACATCCTTGCTCCCGACATGTATGCAGACAGTCAACGAACGATGACAGGGTTCATACGATATGGCGCACGGTGACTTCGTTGCATACTACCGGGTCTCAACCGCCCAGCAGGGCCGCTCCGGCCTCGGCCTGGAGGGCCAGCAGGCAGACGTGCAGGCCTACCTCAACGGGGGCGACTGGGTCCTGCGGGGGGAATTCACCGAGATCGAGAGCGGCAAGGCGACAGACAACCGCCCCGCCCTGACCGAGGCAATGAAGCTGGCCAAGCTGACTGGGGCCACACTCATCATCGCCAAGTTGGACCGCCTCTCGCGTGACGCCCATTTCCTCATTGGCCTTCAGAAGGCCGGTGTTCCCTTCCTCGCCGTCGACATGCCGGCCGCGACCCCCTTCACCGTGGGCATCATGGCCCTTGTGGCCCAGCTGGAGCGTGAGGCCATTTCCCAGCGCACCAGGTCAGCCCTGGCAGCCGCGAAGGCCCGTGGCGTGACCCTAGGCGGCTACCGTGGTGCCCCTCCGCCTGACGGCAAGGTCGGTGCTGAGGCTAACCGCCTGAAGGCCGACCAGTTCGCCTCCCAGGTCCTGCCGACTGTCCTTGAGGCCTATGGCCGAGGCCTGTCGCTCCGAGGCATCGCCGCCGAGTTGGCCCAGAGGGGCATCGAGACCCCCAGAGGTGGCCAGTGGACCGCTTCTGCCGTGCGCTCCATCCTCTTGCGCCAGCCTACTGCCTCCGCAGCCTGAGACGCCTCTAGCGCCCAAAAAGGCTCCCCATGACCTCGCCCAAGAAGCCCCGCGATACCCTGCCCCCAGGCGACACTGAGGCGGACGCACTGGCCGCTCTCTTCACCGTCCGCTATCCCATGGCACCTGACGTCCCGCCAGAGGCTTCTCGCGAACCGCCCCAGCCTCCTGCTCCACCCGCCGCCACGAAGGCTCTCCCCAAGGGGGCACCGTCGACCAAGAAAGCCGTGGGGAGGCCGAAGGCACTGGCAAGCCCACTGCCACCCGTCACCACCGATGCCACCGCCCAGACCAATGAGCCCGTCGAGCCCACCAGAGGCCCCGATGGCCTGCGGCGTTGGGGGGCTCCTCCGTTGCCTCCGGGCTGGTGCCCAAGCCACCTTGGGGACGACGAGGACGAAGAGGCCCCACCGGTCCCCGCAGGTCCCAGGGCTCCGATCCGCCGCCTTACCACCGAGGAGGTCATTGAGCTTCTGAAGGCCCAGGCACCGCCGCCCAGCCGGGGCTCCGACATGGCCAGTGAGGTCCCTGAGGACGAACCGGCTGATGAAGGGGACGGTGACGAAGAGACTGATGACGACTGCGGCGATGAAGAGGTCGGGGAGGAATACGAGGGGAACATTGAATGGGACATCACGAACCGGATCATCGAGGATGCCCTCAACCTCGGTTACAGCGTCAGCGTCTTCGGTGAGGAAGGCTGGCCTCTCGCGCTTGGGAGGCTGGAGCGCAGCACGAACACTCGGGAGATCAATGCGGCCCTCGGAGAAACGGAGAGGGAGTTTCTGCGGTTCACCGACGATGACGGCACCATAGTTGGCTGGGTGCTGCTGGCCTGGGGTGCGGGCCGGGACATGATCGGCGACTACAGCGAGAACGACGCCACAGTTGCCGTGCTGAGGATGGCATGGGCTTTGTCGGAGGCGATGGATTGACCACCTGGGCCAGTGGGGGCCCTCTCGGTGCCTACGGGCTGGCCCGGCGGATCGTCGACCTAGGAAAAAGGGACCCGCGCCGGTCCCTCAAGGCCTTTTTCGGGTCCAGAACGGACTTCAAAAAGGCCGCTAAAGCCCCGCCTTTGTTGTTGGGCCGTGGGCGGCGCAGTGCTGGAGAACTTTGGGTCCCATCTGCCCCGGTCCCAGAGCCATTTCGCTCCCCATCCGCCCTCTCCGATTGACCCCAGGACCACCTCCAAGTCCTCGCGACCATCGGATCCCTTCCGGCGCTACGCAGCCACCGCACAGGCTGCTATGAGGGCGCCAGGAGAACAGCATGACCGACGCGCCCACCGCAGACCCCACGCAGGCAGCGGCTGGGACGCCCACTACCAAGCCTCAGGGCCTGGCAGAGAAGGCCAGGAAGGCCCTGGAGGCCAGCTTCGCGGAGTGGGGACACAGCCCATCTGAGGAGCAGCTGGAGGCCATACAGGACCTCCTGCGCCACCTGGAGGCCACAGCGGATGGCGAAATAACCGAGCGCAAGGTCTACGTCTCGTGCCTGCCGGCCGGTGTCGGCAAGTCTGCCAGCATCGCGTCCTTCGCGTCAGCTCTGTGTCAGTCCGCCGAACACGCCCAGGTCGGCATGGTCATCTTCTGCAATCGGGTGGCCGAGGTGGCGGACATGGCGCGGGCCCTGGCGGCACATCGGGACCGGCTCTGCGTCATCGCGGGAATGAAAGAGGTCGAGGTTCTTGCGCTCGGAGCCCACACGTCAGCGGATAACGCGCAGATCGTGGTCAGCACCCAGGAGGGTCTTCGCCTTAGCCTTCAGAACGGTGGGGACTTCAAGGACGCCTCGCGGTTCTACTACCGAGGCAAACCTCGTGTCGTCCGCTGCTGGGATGAGCAGATCGCTTTCAACCGCCCGGTGGTCCTTAGCAGCCTCACCTCGGCCGGACTGACCGCCCCGATGGCCCATCAATCCCCTTCAGCTTCCAAACAGTTGCTGGAGTGGATCGTTGAGGTCGCCAAGACCCCTACTGGCACCATCCAGATACCGGATCTGACCGCGCTGGGCGTGGACCTCAATCTACTGGAGGTTGACGTCGGTCACGATGATGTCCTCGCGGGGCAGGTGAAGGCCCTGAAGGCCATGAACGGCCTGACCGGCTACGTTTGGCGGGACAACAGGGGGCAAGGGACACTCTTGAGCCACGTCCAAGCACTGCCCGATAGCATCATGCCCATCACCGTCACCGACGCCAGTGCGGCCTTCGGCGTCGATCACGTGTTCTATGAGATGCTGGCGGAGAGCAGGCACATCGTCCGGCTGAAGGACGCGCCGAAGACCTACAAGAACCTCACGGTCCGTGTCGTCGCCGTTGCGGCCTCCAGGTCCACCTTCAGAGACCGGGCGAGCGACGAGGGCCCCAAGCTCCTCGACATGGCAGTCCGCTACATCCAGGAGGGGCAGGACGAGGTCCTGGTCGTCTCCTACAAGACCCCGTTCGTGATGAGGGGGCAGCGGGTCAGGAGGAGTGTGGCAGAGGCCATCAACGACCGCCTCACGGACGACGAGAAGAGCCGCACCCGTCACCTCACCTGGGGGACCCACAAGGCCTCCAATCATCACCGGCATATCCGTCGCATGCTTGTCCTCGGACTGGACTATCAGCCCCCTGCGGCCCACAGGGCTTCCGCCGGGGCTGCCCTGCAGTTGCCCATGAACTCCAGCGACCCTTCGGACCATCCTACCGGCGCTCAGATCTCCCGGCGCCAGATTGGTGGACTTCGTGACAGCCTTCTGCAGGCGGTCATGAGGGGGCACGCCAGGGTAGGTCTCGCTGGGGACTGCGGGGCCATGGAAGTCGTCGTCGTGCAGTCTCCAAGGTCCGGTCTGTCCAAGGCTGACTATGAAGGGATGTTTCCCGGCGCAACTATCAAGGTCGACAAGCTACTGTTCCCAGAATTGATCCTCACCGGCCGCATGAAGGAGGCTGCCGATATGATCCGGCGCAGGTTGGACGCGGGCGAGGCAGTCATCGCCTTTACGGCCCTCTACGGTGAGATGGAGACCTCGCGGCAGTCCTTCGGGAGGCTCATCAGGGACCCGAAGATGGCCCAGTGGCTCGCCAATGAGGGGCTGGAGAAGGTGAAGCTGAATGCGAGATCGACTGCCTTCCAGATGATCTCCAATGCGTAGGGCAATAGGCCGGACATGTAGTCATGATCTCGTTATTCCTATATGGGTCTTTGGCTACACGTTGCGCTAGACCGACCCTGAAGGGACCCGGCAACGCGCATCCGGTCACCTCTCAAGGATGGGAGCCCTGGACCCGCTCCCCCTCTATGACGACAGCATTGGATACTGTCTGCGCCGATCCTTAATGCACCTTCAAGGTGTCGTCATGGTTCCCGCAGCGACGACGGACATGACGATGCCCTTCAGGCCTAAGTGGCGAGACTACCGAGGGTCGCAAGCTAGTCCTTGAGGCTACGAGATCCTCGAAGAGTTGGCTGTTCACCGGCACCAGGTGTCTCCAGCTAATGTCGCTCGGGCTGGCCAGTGAGATCAGAGTGAATGCCATCGGGCGGGCCCGTGAGAAGTCCTACACCTTCATTAGCCTAGCCGAGGACGCGGGTGGCTACCGGTGAGAGAGCAGGCCACACTGGCCGGTTACACCGATGCGGGCTTAAGGAAGTTTCGAGAGCCCAGAAGTTGGGGTTCACCTATAGCGGTGCGCAGCGGGCTACTCCTTAAACGTCCGGCGCAAGGTAGACGTGAGGGCCTCCACGGCCGCGTTAGGGGCAACGGGGGCTGCTACCCACCCCTCGATAACGACGCCTCAAAGGGGGCACCCTGGGTGTCCAAAGCAGATGACCACCAAGCGGCCTCATAAGGCCCCCGGTCTTCGCGACGGCGCCGTTTCCTCCTCCCCAACGGACGTCAAATGCTGAGGTGGTGCTCCCAGAACTCCAAATCGTCAGGCTCCATGGGCACGTCGGGCTCTTGCAGTGCCCGCAGTTGCTCCCCTTCCTCACCAGCAAGGAAAGTCTTCACAGCTTGGAGGGCCTCACCCAAAGGCTTCAGCTTCGCACGCTCCCAGCGAACCGAATTATCGCCTGTCGATAGAAGGCCGTATTGGATAGCTTGCTCGAACTCTGCCTTTTGGTTGAACCAATCGATAGTCCCTGCTAGGCTGAAGTGATCCATGATAATATGCTTCAGCACGACATTTGACGTTTGTGGCATAGTTTCTTTGACGGCCTGAATTAGCTCGTCAAACTCCTGCTGAAGAGCTTCGGAGTTAGCCGAACGTTTCCGTAGCGCCTTGAGATCTTGCTTGTCCTTAACCTTTTCGAGCTCAGCGTAATTCTCTTGAGCGACACCGAGTGCAGCTTCCAGCCTGTCTATCTCGCCTTCTTTTTCTTTCAGCTTATGAAGCGTCTCATGGTGCGTGGCGGCATCGATCTTCGTGGCGAGTTGGACTTTCGGGATTAATTTCTTAAGTGCAACACTCCAATGTGTGCGCTTATCATCCCAAGTATGGTCTGTTCGTTTTTCCAGGTGGCGATTCCAACAATGAGCTCTCTAAAATCTACCAGACCCGGCTTGTCGGTGATATCCCAAGCTTGCTTCAAGCCAAGCGTTTTGGTGACCTCATGATAACTGATAGGCGGAACGACAACCGCAAGGCTTGCAGCATTCCGCGCCCACGCCGCTCCAAGTTCCATCAAGCAAAAAGAACTTTCCATATAAGCCGGTGTCATCAATAGAATAACTAGCTTGGGGTTCTGAAGCTGCTGTTTGATGTAAGCATTAAAGTCCTCGCCTAGCGGTATGTGGTGGCCTTTCACGCTAGAGCAGAAAATCGCTGGCTCAGGAACACCGATTGCTTCTTTGAGAAAATCAACGAGCATTTTTGCAAGAGCCTGGTCGGCAACGGCATGACTGATGAAGATGTCGCTCATTCTGATACGGTGCTCCGGCCGGAAAATTAGATGATCTGCGATTAAGCTAGTTGACCCACTGGCAAGATCGGCTTCGCGAAAGCACGCCTTGAACCGAGTATTAAGCGTCAGTTCTGAACCACTAGGAGAGGCCCTCGCCCGCCCCCTTCGATACCATGGGCCCGTGGCTCGATAATCGCCGAGCGCACCTCCCTGGCCCGCCCCAGAGCTCAGAGGGGACGATGCCCCCGCTGAAGGGTCGGTTAAGGGTCGCTGTGAGGTCTTCGATCCGACCGGGCCGCACGGCACCCTCATAGTCCTCAAAGGGCGAGTGGAAGGGCTCGGTGCCGATGCAGATCTCGGTCGTTCTGGGTCGTGATCGGTGAGTAGCAACGATGTCGACGAGAAGCTGTGAACATCGATGATCAAGCAGTGGCCCTCAAAGGCCAACGCGGCATCCACGGCGCCAGTGAGGGCCTTATGGTGTGGGTGATACCATTTCTACATCAGCTGGGCTCGCTGGACCAGATCGTGAGCACGTAGCGGCTCGCCTGAAGAGAGACGGCCGTAAACCGCACCCATGCCCTTGGCCGTCATGGCGTCCTGTGCGTCATCGGGGAACCGCTCCACGTCCACCTACAAGGCAGCTGACCGGGCGAACCGGGACGGCCGGCTAGTTGGAGGCCCTCGGCGAGCCGGTCAGTCCAGGCATCTGCATGTGGGGGAGTTCCCGCTCCCTGGGTCGCATCGTCGATCTGCAGGGCCTTGCGGTCCTCTGGGGGGATCATTCTGGACGCGTGGGGGATATGAAGAATGACAGTGCTGTCATCATGGACTTTCAGGGGCTCATTGCC
>CAVUOB010000005.1:0-377449 GCA_963743035.1 uncultured Alphaproteobacteria bacterium | reverse complement strand
AAGGAGACTGGCTGCTTTTTCGCAGCAACCCGCGGAGAGCAGAACTCTCGCCAGTTACGACATGGAGCATAACCGCCCCGAACCGCAATTACGCCGAGCGCTATCTGAGTTGGCTGTCTTTGTTACCCCTGCGGTTGAACCCGGTGTTCATCGGACGGCGATCACGCGCCGACTGACATGCAATGCAGGTCCGCACTCCGGGCATCGCACGGCGGCGCGCTTCCGGAATTTCGTCACCGCATTCCAGGCAATGGGTCACGCCCTCACCCGTCGGCATGCTCGCCCGCGCTCTCATCACCCCGTCCGTGATCGTATCGTCGATCTGATCCTGCACCGCCCCGTCCGGAGCCCAACCGCTCGCCATTGTCGCTTTTCCGGTTTCCCTAATTCACAAGCCCATCAAATGGGGATCAGCGGTGCTCGTTCCAAGTACGGAGCCCCGGGCGCCGATCGGGTGTCTTCGAGGGCGCCAATCGACAATCGGGCGAGAGCCGCCTGTCTACTCTCGGGCGCGCAGCCCGGTAAAGCGGACGTTGACGGCGGCCAGCTGCTGCGGCAGCTGCCGACCCTACTCGGTTATAGAGCGGCGTCCCGGCGGTCATTCGCGGGCCTACGCCGAGGGCGGCTGAGCGCCCATGCCGCGCATCCGCGAGCCGCGGTCGACCCGCAAGCCAACCCCACCCCAAGCCCCAAGCCCCAAGCCCCAAGCCCCAAGACCGCCGCTGTCGCTCAATGGTCGCGCGTGAAAAAACCTGTCCTTCCCAGGACACTCGTTGCTATTGGCTGGTCGAGGGGAGCTTGAACCCCCTGCAACGATCTCTCCCTGTCCCCCCTTGCACCGTGAGCGACTGACTCACCCTGCTCTGGCCGCGCCATGCGCGAAGAGGAACGCGCGTCGGCAACATGCAATGCGACGGATCATGGTTGGCCCGATACGAGCAATCGTCGGTAGGCTGCCAGGTCCTCGACATGATTGCAGTCGGATCGAAGGCCGATATGCCCGTCGGGCCGGATGACAAGAAGGGTGATCTCGCCGATCCCCAATTGTTCGGCTGCTGCCGGCGTGACCCGTGCGTACGGCCTCTGATCGTCGTAGCCGGCCGAAATCGCAACGACTTCTTCAATGATAACGGATGCGAGGCTCTGAGCACGGATGAAGTCGTCAACTCGCGCGAGCATTTCCGTGTCAATCGATGAGCCGCCGATGAGCAGCGCAGTGTGGCCGGCGCGGTTGGCCAGCTCATGCAGCATGCAGGCCCGCCCGTCGGCGAGAGAGACCTCGATTGTATCCGGAAGGCGCTGGCCCGGCGCAAGCGCATCGTGCTTGTCGCCCATGACGATGGGTGAGCCGCCGTAGTCGATGTCGAGCTCCGCCTCTGCGGCTGCCTCGTGATGTCGCGAGTCCGGGTCGGCGAATATCGCCCGAAGCGCTGCGTCGCGGGCTTGCCGTTCGGCTGGATCAATTACCATTTGCGCAAGTTCGACAGCGTCCCCCGACGCGGTAACCATCTCGGCCATCGGGCGCCGTTCTGCTTCATAGCTGTCCAGCAGCACGGCGTCGCAGTGGCCATGACAGACAAGTGCCATCTTCCAGGCCAAATTCACCGCGTCCTGCAGGCCGGTGTTCATCCCGTGACCTTGGGCAGGGGAGCACACATGTGCCGCGTCCCCCGCCAGAATGACACGACCTGACCGGAACCGCTTCGCCACCTTCGTGTGGCAGTGGAAACGCGTCGGGTTTTCGACACCATCAAAGCCGAAATTGGGCAGGTAGCGGCCGATAGTGGACGAAGCGTCGGCCACCAGGTCGGAGGTGGGGGAAGATGGCCTCAGGTACACGCGCCATCTCTGATCGGGAAGTGCGGTCAGAATCACCGGGATCTCGTCCAGATAGGCGTAGTTCGCCTCGTAGGAATCCTGCCAGCCCACCAGGGTCGCGTCGAACACGGCCCAGGGTTGGATGATGTCGTGCCCGATCATATCGATCCCGGTCAGGGTCCGGCACGTGCTGTGGAGCCCATCGCACCCTACCACCCACTGGGCTAGAATTTGCTCCGTTGTGCCTTCCCGCTCGATGGTCGCCAGAAGGCCGCCTTCGTGGTCAGCCAATCCGATCAGCCTGGATGAGCGCATCACCTTGCCATCCTGCCGGTGGAGGTACTCGGTCAGGATCGACTCGGTAACCTCCTCCGAAATACCGATGTTGAACCCGTAGCGACTGCCGCAAATCGAGAGATCGATTTCGCCGAGCACCACGCCCTGCGAGTGAAGACGGGCAACACGTTGCTTGACACCCGCGGTCAGGAGCGGATCGAGGAGACCCAGGCCCTCGAAGAGTTCGAGTGAGCGCGGATGCACGACCGTCGCCCGATCCCAGTGCAACGGCGCTTGATGTGCGTCGATCACACGGCACGCGACATTCCGGCGAAGCAGCTCCGATGCCAGCAATAAGCCTGTCGGCCCTGCACCGACCACGAGAACAGTCGTATTATCGAACATCCTGAGCCTGCTGAATATGGATCGAATGAGCTGATACTACAGGCGGTGGCGCGCCCGGTGCCAGGGCCATGCCCGAAATTGGCAGGATGGCCACCGTTCAGGATAATGGCCGGCAACGTCGGCTTCGCCTCCGCAGCCGACAACCCGACAATCAAGCCTCGCAAAACAGCCTACTTCCGGCTTCCACCAAACGGCGGTTCCGCTACCCGCTACAGATCCGCCCGCAGCTTCGTCCGCCCGGTGCCGGAATACAGCAAGCGTAGGGCGGATAAGCGCAGCGCAATCCGCCAACGCAACGCGCCGCAATCATCGCACCCAGCCCCGCTCAGACCACCTTCACGCCGCGCGGGTTCTGCGCCGGGTCGTGCCAGAAGCTGTCGCGCTCGAACCGCCCCCATATTTCCGGCGGCAGGATCGTCGGGCGCTCCACCTGGCCCACTTTCGGGCGCACGCTGTGCAGGCCGGGCGTGCCGATGCGCGCGTCGAACTCGCGGGCGTCGAATGCCACCCGCTCGAAATCATGCGCGAACGGCGCCAGCCCCAGGAATCCGTAGACCTCCGACATCGCGCGCGCCGGATCGCTGGTCAGCGTCTCGTAGGTCAGCACCATCATGCGGCCGGCCTCGTTGCTGTAGAATGCCTGCTTCAGCGCGTGCCAGGCGAGCCCCAGCGGTCCCCCCGGCGCCGCCAATGCCTCCATGCGGGACCACATCGTGCCCATGTTGTCGCCCTCGAACATCTTCGAAGGCTGCCACAAATTGCGCCGGATCAGACTCTCGATGCTGTCGATCACCCATGGCACGTGCCGCACGCAGGCGATCACCCGCGCCTGCGGAAACAGCGCCGCGAGCGCCGGCAGCTGCGCGCACCAGATGCGCAGCGCCGGGTTCTGCGCCAGCAGCGCGGCAAGCAGCGTCGAACCCGCGCGCGGCAGGCCGGAGATGACATAAATGCAGTTGTCCATCGTCTGTCCGGTGTCTGCCCGGCAGCGCTGAAGCGCCTGCGCGCGCCTGCTCAGGCCGCGCGATCCGCGCGTCGCCCGATGTCCAGCGCCAGACGCGCCGCGCATCGCGCTCGGCATCCCACCAGCCTGCCGCCAGCGCCGGATCGTCAAGCCCGATCGACGTCACCTCCGCGTCCTGGTGCACCGCCAGCCCACCCACCGCCACGCCGAGCGACCTTCGGTCATCGAGCCACGGCGCCGCCGCATTCGGCCGCGCGGTGCGCGACACCAGGCGGCAGGTTATGCAGGCCGCCTACCTGGTCATCGTACGTCTGTTTGGCGGAACCATCTTACAACCGGCGAATGACCGGGATGGGCGTAACTAGCCCGGCACCAGCGCGCCGGCGAGCATAGGCAGGTATTCCGCGACCGTCGGGTGAATGTGCATGGCACGCTGCAGGACCGTGTACGGAGCGCGCGCCTGCATGAGGTCGATGACACAATGGATCGCCTCGTCGCCACCGACCCCGAGAATGGCGGCACCGAGTATTTCCTTGGTGCCGCCATCGACCACGAGCTTCATCAGGCCCGCCGTTTCGCCCTTTTCTATCGCCCGCGCGACGTCCGACATCGGCATTTGCCCGACCAGCACCTGTTTTCCTGCCCCGCGCGCCTCCGTCTCCGTCATGCCCGCGCGCCCAAGCGGAGGGTCGGTATAGAGCGCGTAGGCGGAAACCCGATCGCGGACGCTGCGGCCCTCGTTTCTCAGCAAATTGCCTGCGACGATCTCAAAGTCGTTGTAGGCCGTGTGCGTGAATGCGCCGTGACCCGTGCAATCGCCCAATGCCCAGATCCCGGGCACGCTGGTCCGCAACTGATCGTCCACCCGGACATAGCCTCTTGCGTCCGTCGCGACGCCGGCTCGCTCCAGCCCGAGGTCGTCCGTATTGGGGCGGCGTCCGGTGGCCACCAGCAGATGGGAACCCCCGATCGAGACCGGACCGGCGTCATTCTCAAGCTGCAGCCGGCAGCCTTTCCCCTCCGGCATCAACGAGAGGTTGCGGGCGCCCACGAGTATCCGCACGCCTTCCGCTTCCAGGAACTGGCGAACCGCACCGGAAATATCCTCATCCTCGCGGCCGATCAGGCGCGCGGCCGTCTCGACCACCGTGACCTCGCTGCCGAAGCGCCGATACATCTGGGCAAATTCGAGCCCGACATAGCTGCCGCCGATAATCACCAGGTGCTCCGGCAGTACCTCCAGATCCAGGATCGAGCTGTTGGTCAGGTAGGCGACGCTCTCCAGACCACGGATCGGCGGCACGCCCGCCCGCCCGCCCACATTGAGGAAGATCTGCCCGGCCCTGAGCAAATCGTCGGCGATGCCCACTTCCTGGGCGGAAAGCAGCCGCGCCTGGCCCTTATAGACCGTGCAGTTCGGGGTCGCCCGCAAGGCAGCCTCCGTCGCAGCCGACCATTGGCTCACGATGGCGTCCTTGCGGGCCTTGATCCGCGCCATGTCCACGTGAACGCCGGCCGGGATGATCACCCCGAATTCCCCGGCCCGTCGCGCCATGTGCGCGGCATAGGCGCTGGCGATCAAGGTCTTGGTGGGCGTGCATCCGGTGTTGATGCAGGTTCCGCCGAACCCTTTCCGCTCGACGATGGCAACGCTCCGGCCGCTGCCCGCGAGTTCCTTGGCGAGCGATGGCCCAGCCTGCCCCGCTCCGATGACGATGGAATCGTATTGGATCATGACGATGCCCTCCGAGGCGCAGCCAGGGAGGCGCCGGACCGGCCTGGATCCTGGCGCGGACGCCTGCGCCCGGGGCATCCTCCCCGATTGTGCCACAGGCGAAAAACAGTCTACGTTCACGCCATCGTAATGCCGGTCGGCGGGATCGCATGCGGTCCGAGGCGCCAGACGGCAGGAAACCCCCGGGAGGTGCCAGATGTCCCCGCTCGATCTCGACGCGCTCGCGGCCCTGGTGCCGGACGGCGCCACCCTGGCCCTGCCGCCGGACAATTCCCTGCCGCCCTCCGCCCTGGCCCGCGCCCTCGTGCGCGCCGGCAGGCGCAACCTGCATCTGATCGGCGTGCCCGTCTCCGGCTACGCCTCGGACCTGCTGATCGGCGCCGGCTGCGTCGCCTCCATCCAGACCAGCGGCGTCACCCTGGGCGAGGCCGGCATGGCGCCGCGCTTCACCGCGGCACTCGCCGCCGGCACCCTCACCGTGACGGATGCCACCTGCCCGGCGATGCACACCATGCTCCAGGCGGCCGAGAAGGGCGTGCCCTTCATGCCGCTGCGCGGCGTCATCGGCAGCGACATCCTGGCCCATCGCCCGGACTGGAAGGTGATCGACAACCCGTTTGCCTCCGACGGCGCCGACCCCATCGTGCTGCTGCCCGCCCTCAACCCCGATGTCGCCATCTTCCACGCCGAAATGGCCGACGCGGACGGCAACGTCTATGTCGGCCGCCGCCGCGAACTCGCCACCATCGCCCACGCCTCCCGCCGCGTGCTGCTGACGGTGGAGCGGATGTCGGAAACCAATCTGCTGGAAGACGAGCGCCTCGCCCCCGGCACCATCAACGGCACCTATATCGAGGCGGTGGCGATCGCCGAGCGCGGCGCCTGGCCGATCGGCCTGCTGGACATCCATCCGTTCGACGCCGCGCATTTCGCCGAATACGCCAGAATGGCGCGGACCGAGGCAGGCTTCCGTCAATACCTCGACCAATACGTCTACAACACCGCGCAAACGGTCGCCCCAAAGGTGGCAGCCGAATGATCACGCTGGAAGAGCACATGGCCGCCGCCCTGGCCCGGCTGATCACCGATCCCGCCGCCCCGCCGGCGCGCCACATCGCCGTCGGCGCCGCCAGCCCGATCCCGGCGGCCGCCTGCTGGCTGGTGAAGAAGGGCGGCGGCAATGTCCGCCTCTCGCTGCTGCACAAGCGCAGCGGCAACCCCTTCACCGAGGGCACGCGCGAGCTGTTCGACCTCACCGGCCAGGGCCGCATCGACCTGTTCTTCCTCGGCGGCGGCCAGATCGACGGCCAGGCCAACATCAACCTGATCGGCACCGGCGACTGGCCCGGCAGCAAGGTGCGCTTCCCCGGCAGCTTCGGCTCGGCGTTCATGTACATGATGACCCCGCGCACCATCCTGTTCCGCGAGGAGCATTCCGCCCGCGTCTTCGTGCCCAAGGTGGACATCATCTCCGCCCCCGGCGTCTCCGAACCCGGCGTGTTCCGCCGCGGCACGGCGCAGGCGCTGGTCACCGGCAAATGCGTGTTTTCGTTCGATCCGGCCCGGGCCCGGTTCACCCTGGTCTCCGTCCATCCCGGCGAAACCCCGGCCAGCGTCCGCGCCGCCACCGGCTTCGATTACGACGAGCCGGCGGATGTTCCCGCCACGCCCGATCCCGGGGAACGCGAACTTGCGCTGCTGCGTGGTCCGGTATGCGACGAGATGCTGGAGACCTATCCCGAATTCTGCCGCAAGGTGTGGCATCGCGTTGCTGATGGAAAGGCTGCCTAGATGGATGGAACGCTTACCCCGGTCACCGCGGGGAAGGGCCTGGCGCGCTCGGCCGGCGCGCTCGCCGGCCTGAAGGTCATCGACCTCACCCGCGTGCTCGGCGGTCCCTACTGCACCATGATCCTGTCCGATCACGGCGCCGAGGTGATCAAGGTCGAGCCGCCGCAGGGTGACGAGGTGCGCGACTGGGGCCCCCCGTTCCTCGATGGCGATGCCAGCTACTTCATCGGTATCAACCGCAACAAGCGCTCGATCGCGCTGGATATCGGCAAGCCCGAGGGCAAGGCCGTCCTGCTGCGCCTGCTCGAGGGCGCGGACGTGCTGATCGAGAACTTCAAGCCCGGCTCGATGGAAAAATGGGGCCTCGGCTACGAGCGCGACCTCTTGCCGCGCTTTCCCGGCCTGATCCATTGCCGCATCTCCGGCTTCGGCGCCGACGGCCCGCTCGGCGGCCTGCCCGGCTACGACGCCATCCTGCAGGCGATGACCGGGCTGATGAGCGTGAACGGCGATCCCACCACCGGGCCGATGCGCCTCGGCACCGCGATGGTGGACATGGGCACCGGCCTCTATTCCGCCGTCGGCATCCTGATGGCGCTGCATGAGCGCAAGCAGTCCGGCCTCGGGCAGTATATCGACATGGCGCTGTATGATTGCGGCATGTCGCTGCTGCACCCGCAGGCGCCGAACTACTTCCTCAACGGCAAGCGGCCGATGCCCACCGGCAATCCGCACCCGAACCTGATCCCGTACGACAAATACCCGACCCGGACCTGCGAGATCTTCATCGCCAGCGGCAATAACGGCCAGTTCCGCAAGCTCTGCGAACTGCTCGGCATGCCGGAGAAGGCCGACGACCCGCGCTTCGCCTCCAACGGCGACCGCATGCAGAACCGCGCCGCACTGACGGAACTGTTGAGCGCCGCCTTTGCCGACAAGGACGGCAACGAGATCTCGTTGCACCTCATCCGCAACGGCGTCCCCGCCGGCCCGGTGCTGCCGGTGGACCAGTCCACCGCCGCGCCGCACACGCTGCACCGGGAAATGGTCACCGAACTCGGCGACTACAAAGGCCTGGGCACCCCGATCAAGTTCTCCCGCACCCCCGGAGGAACCCGCGCCGTGCCCCCCAAATTCGGCCAGCACGGCGCCGAGGTCCTGGCCCAGCACGGCTATTCCAACGAGGAAATCGCCAACCTCGCCAAGAGCCGAGTGCTGCTGACGGAACGGCGGCGGTAGGGGTTGGGCTCTGCCTACCGGTAGCAAGTGCCTACCGGTAGCAAGACTGGGGGCTTTGCCTCAGCCCCCGTCGATGCCGGTACGGCGCAGAATTGCGTCCTGGGCGGGGAAAGCGATCCTCGCCGAGTATATGGCCCGCTACACGTGCCGAGACATGGGCTCGCAGCGACTTGCGCGCAATTACGGGCCTCCTGAACCCGCCTCCGCCTGCGGCATTGTGATCGGCAGTGAGGCCAGGGCCGTTCGCCATCCGCTGGCACTTCCGGCGTAGTGCCCCTCAATCCCCTCATGCCAGTCGCCGTTGTGGTGGACCGTCGCCGACACCACACGCGGATCGTGGGATACGACCTCCAGCGCGCTGGCCGAGCCGTTCATCACGGCAAAGGTCGGATTCGCGCCTGGGTAACGGTTCTCAAACATGTCGAGTACATCGCGGTAAATGCCGCGATCCTCGCTGCGTGAGCGGATATCTGGGGTGACGGCGCTATGCAAACCGCTCCTGTTGATGAACAACAGCGGCCTATGGGCACCGCGAATAAGGCGCCCCATTCTGTCGCCGAGGAACGCATATTTTTCAGCGACGGCAGGTATTTCAGAGCGCCATTCTGGCGTGATCGCGTCATTGTCATCGCGTCTGAATGCGTGGTGCAGCAGAATCCCGGTGGGGATATGCGCAACGCTGTCGGTGCCATCAGCCTCTACGTAATCCAGCTCATCAGAAAATTTGGGTCCGACCATCTGAAACCCGCGCTCGATCAGCCAGAGCAGGGCCGACAGAGGAGTAATGGTCCAATCCAATAAGCCAGTGGTCTGAGACCCGTAGAATGCACGTAGATTGTACGCTATTTCGCAATTTGTCCCCAGGGACCAAATGGCATCGTATTCTATGCGAGGCGCGCCGCGCTCACTCGCGATCACATTCATGCGGCCAATGCTCCCGCTTCAGCCCCCGATCTGGCAGCCAGTCCGTTTTCATGACCGATTCCCGATTATGTGTCCAGTAGTCGGTGGGCGTGTCGATACGCCGCGCACGAGCGGCCGGGGTTTGGCGGTCGTGGCACCTTCGATCCTGCCGGCCGTGCCGAGGTTCGCAGCGAGGGCGGCCAAATGGATGGAACAGACCGCAGGCCTCACGCTGGCGAGGGCGCTGATCAGAGGACATGCCGCTTTCCGGGCTGTCCCGCGGCTTGCGCCGGAATATTCCGGGCGGACGGTGGATCGCAGCCGCCTCAGGTTATGCCCGCGAGCAACTCGTCTTCCGCCTCCAGCGGCATGGCGTCCACGTCGCGGCCCGCCAATTGGTCGCGCCAGTGTGGAATGGCCTCCTGGAGCACCCCCGTGCCGCCGAAGCGCGCCATGCGGGTGGCAAGCCAGGTCGCGTCGACGCTGGCGCAGCCCTGCGCACGCAGGCGAATCGTCAGCGCATGCTCGTTCAGGATCGCCAGGGTCTTGGCTTCGAACAGCGCCAATGTCTCCTGGTCGAGCTTGAAACGGCTATGCCACATGGTGCCCTGGCCGGTGCCATCGCCGGTCAGCCAGGCCAGGATGTTCTCCCGGTATCCGTGATCGAGCGGCGCGTCGGCCCGGAAGGGGTTGGCAGGATCGCCACTGAAAAGCGCTGCGCCATCGGTCACGGAAACCAGCGAGCCGAGCAGGCGCAGTTCGGCCGGCGGGAGGAACAGGAAGGAAGAGCGCAGCCAGGACTCGGAAACCCGGCCGAACATCCGGACCGGCTCATTGTAGCGGTCGATATGCCCCACCGCGACTGCCCTGCCTCGGACCGCAGCGAGCATGCGCGTATCGAAACGTTCGAGATAGGCGGTATAGAGCTGCTGGAACGCGGCGGTGACGAGATGGACGAAGTCGAAATCGAGAATGCGCCTGCCCAGGAATGCGACCGCGCTGTCCCAGGCGGAGAATTCCCGCGCCGAGCTCGATCCGCCTATCAGGAAACCGGTTTCCGACAGCCGCTCCCGGTAGGTCTCCGCCAGGGAATTGTCGCTGACGATCGTCTCGCGCCGCGCGTCGGGCAGGAACCTCGCATAGAAGCGATCGAGCTCATCGAGCGCATTACGGTAGGTCGTATCGCCATGGCGGGCGACGATGGTGACGATGCGCAGGCTCATCGCCCCTCTCCGGCCGGCGCCAACCGGTTGAGGATCACCTGCCGCTCGACCCAGCTTCCCGCGTCATGCGCGAAGGCCAGGTTCCCGACCAGTTCCATGACATGCCCAGCGCAATCGCGCCAGGACGGCGCGCTGTCACCGGCGGCGATGGCACCGCCCAAAGGCAAGCCCGCCAGGGGCAGGCCGTGCAGGGCGCGCCCTACGGCCTCGATCAGGTCGACCTCGTCATTGAAGGGCACCAGACAGCCCGGCAGGTCGGCATGGGCGGCAATCTCGTGCCACAGCGGCGAATTCCGCACGATTACGGTGCGCCCATGCGCCAAGCCATGCACGACCGGCAGGCCGAAGCCTTCATAGTACGAGGGGAAGACCACCACCGCCGCCCGGGCCATCAGGGTGTTGATTTCGGCTTCGCTGATCCGTCCGCTCTGCAGCGCGGTCACGCGCGGCGAACCGGCGCCGTTGCCCCCGATGGCGACGATGCGCGTGTAGGGAAACGCATCGACCAGGCTCGCCAGCGTCGGTGCCAGGCATTTGTGGTCCAGGCTGTTGCCGAAGATCAGGATGTAGGGCTCCTCGAACGGCGCCGCCCCAACCGAACCGCGCGTCAACTCCTCAAGGTCGAGGCTGTGGTGCGTCACGACCAGCGGGATCGCCGGGTCGGGCCGGAACCGGAACATGAAACGATCGCGCGTGTAGTTGGAGTTGAACAGGAACGCATCGGCCAGCCGCGGCAGCAGGCGCCATAGCTGATCGAGCCCGGCCGGAGCGGTGAAAAGGATGTCCCAGGCAATCGTGTCGAGCATGTTGAACGCGATGAACACCGCGTGCTCATGCAGCTCGACGATGGTGTGAATGTCCCATGGCTGATCGAGCCTTACCGCGACCAGAAAGCTGCCTTGCGGATGATCGTGCAGGATGTGGAAATCGCCGTAGCGCGCCTCCAGATCGTGAAAGCGCGCGGCGGCGGCGCTCGCCATTACGGTGATTTCGACGCGTGGCCTATCCAGCTGCGCGATGCCGTCCAGATAGCCCAGTATCGCGTGCGTGGTGCCGTTATAATAATCCTGCATGCCGCGGCAATCCAGCAGCAGCTCCACCCGCCCATCCGACCCGATGCCGCCGGCGAGGATCGCCTCGAGGCCGCGTTCGGGCATGGCCGCGAGCCAGGCGCGGGCCCGCAACGCGTCCTGCCGCCAGGGATGGTCGTCGGCCCCATCGGCGATGGCCGGCAGCGGATAGACCAGCGCCGCGTCGAATGGGAACGCGGCCACGACGCGGTTACAGATCAGGTTGCGGAAGCCGCGGCGCCGCAGGCTGACCAGCAGAAGCGACAGCGCCATATCGAAATCGCCGAGGCCGACCGCGTCGGCGGCCACGACCGCCTGGGGCGAGATTAGCAGCAAGGGCGCGGGCAGTTCGGGGCTGATGAACGTCTCGGGCAAATAGGGCATCGCCGCGCGCGGCAGCATCGCCGCCTCGATCCCCGGCAGACACCCCGGCAGGCCGATGACCCGGTCGTCCGAGGCTGCGGCAAAGCGTGGCTGCACCGTGGCAATCATCGGATCGGCATTCTGGTATGCGGTCAGCGCCAGCACGGCCTCGTTGCCGGGGATCCATGCGCCCCGGATCACCAGCAGCCCGCGCCGGGCCAGGCCGGCCATGCGCAGGGCGGCGGCGAAGGCCTCGCCGGCGCTGCCGGGCGGCACCGAAAATCCCGGATGGCACGGCGTTTCCCCGCGGGGCAGGGCGAGCGTGATCCGCCGTCCCTCGACCGCCAGCCCCGACCGGCGCCGCAACAGCCCGAGGTGATCGGCGATCCCGGGGCTTCGCAGATCGCTGCCCGACAGGTCGACGAACACGTCGAAATCGGCTGCCACGGCGAGGTTCGCCCGCCGCTCGATCGTGCCGATCGCGTCGCATGTCCGGCTCATTCGGCGGCGCCCGCATGCAGGCTTGCCAGATCCTCGTCGAGCTCCGCGAACACGGCATCGGGGGAAAGCAGTTCGGCAATCCGCTCGCGATTGGCGCTCACCCTTCGCGCGGCGTCATCGTCGGTCAGCATGCGGATCACCGCCTCGGAGAAAGCGTACCAATCCGTCACGCACTCGCAAAGTTCCCGCAGTTCCGGCGACACGCCGTCCACCCCGGACGGCCAGGTCACCAGCGGGCGCAGATGGGCAAGCGCTTCCAGGGTCTTGATCTTGATCCCGGTGCCGGCCACGGCCGGATTGATGACGGTCCGCGCCGCGCCATAGGCCTGCCCGAGGTCATCCACCGGGCCCAGCCGGAGCACCCCAGGTTCGTCGCCCGGCACCGCCTTGCCGACCGAGCCGACGACATGCAGCTCGGCGCCCGGTACGGCTTTCAACACGCGCGGCCAGGCAAAGCGCAGGAAGTCCCGCAGCCCCTTGGCGTTCATCGGATTGCCCGAGGCCACCATCAGCACGATGGGAGCCTCGGCCAGGCTCGAGCAGGACATGTCCACCTTCATGTCGACCCCGACCGTCAGCACGCGCGCTCCCGGCGCGATGCGCCGCAGTTCCGCGGCCTCGTCCGGCTGGATCGCCAGTACCAGATCGGCGTGGGACAGCAGATGCGCCTCCTCCGCTTCCGACATGGCGAGGCCGTCCTCGATTCCGAACTGTGTGACCTTGGCGGATTTGGTCGAGAACAGGTCGATCGTGTCGACGATCCGCACCGCCCCGCTACGCAGCAACGGCAGGCCACGGGTCATGAACACATAGTTGGCGAGCAGGATCTTCGGGGCCAGCGCCTCGTCGATCGTGCACATCACCTCGATCAGCGCGTCGGCGGAGAAGGTGCGCATCACACCGAGCAGCCTGGCCGCTGGCTGCGATGCCTCGCCGACCAGCGCGGCGACGTCGCGGGTCCGGCGCCCGTCAAGCGCCGCGATCACCGCCTCCAGATCCGGCCGCGCCAGGGAATATCGCACCTGACCGTTGCGATGGACGTATACCAGATTGTCGCAACCCGCCCGGAGCATCGCAAGCTGTGCCTCGTCCGGTTCCTCGCCACCCAGCGGGCAGTAGAGAAACACGACGTCCCACCCCTTCGAATCGAACCAGGCCAGCACTCTCTGGATACGGTATTCGTTGCCGGCCCGCGGCGGATAGGGCGGGACATGGCTGAGGCACACCACAAGAGGGCGATCCGTCGGGGCGTTCCCGCGCGCCGAGGCGGGCCCGATCCGGTGGGTGTGCAGCGTGACCGGATCCTGCGCCGGTGGGTGAAGCTGTGCCGGGGGAAGCGGCTCACCGACCGAGGACGCGGATGCAGGGCCGGGCCCAGGGGAGGGGGCAGGGGAGGGAGCCGACGCCGCGCGGGCGATCGATTTGCGCTCGGCCAGGCGTGCGAACAACTGCAGGCTGACCGTCCACCACACCAGCTTGACGGTGCGCCGGCCGTAGCGTCGCAGCCGCGGCCGGTTCGTCACCATGGTCTGCAGGCGGGAGGCGCCCCTCCAGGTGGTGGAACCGAGGATTGCGGCAAGGCGCGTTTCGGCCTCGGCCTGCGCCGCGCGCGCACTCGCGGCCTCCTGCGCCGCGGCCTCCGCCACCCGGCGGGTTTCGGCCAGCGCGCGGCGGCTCTCGCGTTCCGCCGCCAGCCGCGCATGGGCGGTGGTGCGCGCGGCCTTCGCCGCCGCTGTCGCCACGGCGCGTTCCGCTTCCGCCCGTGCCTCGGCCGCTTCCCGCTGCGCCTGGTCCTGCGCGGCGGCAACTTCGCGCTCGGCCGCTTCCCGTGCGCCGGCGATATCACGTTCGGCCGCTTCCCGCGCGGCGGCTATATCCCGCTCGGCCGCTTCCCGTGCGGCGGCTATATCGCGTTCGGCCGCTTCCCGCGCGGCGGCCGCCTCGCGTCCGGCGGCATCCCGTGCGGCGGCTGCTTCCCGCTCGGTTGCTTCCCGCGCGGCGGCCAGGTCATGCTCGGCTGCCTGCCGCGCGGCGCCAGCGGCGCGTTCCGCCTCGGCGGCACGCGCGATATTCGCTTCGGCTGCGCCGAGCTCGATGTCGCGCATCAGCGGGGTGCCGAGGCGGGTAAAGAAATCCCGCACCCGGCGGAGTTCTTCCGGTACCCGGGTCGCGTCGAACAACGCGGTCACGCCACGCGGCAGATCGGCGCCGACGCCAAGAACGCCCAGGCCGTGGCCATGCAGGAATTCGAACGCGGGATATTGCGCCGCCAGCTCTTGCCAGAAACGCCACACGCCGAAATGACGATCGCGCACATTGGTGTCGTGGAACAGCACCACCGCGCGGTTCGACAGGCGCGGGAGCCAGGTTTCGAAATCGTGCCGAACCGCCTCATAGGTGTGCAGCCCGTCTATATGCAGAAGATCAATGGAGCCCGGCGAGAGATATTCCACCGCCTCGTCGAAGGTGGAACGGATCAGCCGGGAAAAATTCCCGTAGCGCGCATCATGCCAGCCCGACAGCTCGTTGTAGACGCTGTCGTCGTACAGGCCGGCGTGCTCATCGCCCTGCCAGGTATCGACCCCGAAACAGGCGGTAGGAATGCCGGTGAGCTTCACCGCCTGGCAGAAGGCGGCATAGGAATTGCCGGTATGCACGCCCAGTTCGACCAGAACCCGTGGGCGCAGCGCACGGGTCAGCCAGAATGCGAATGGAATATGGCCGGCCCAGGAATTCGGCCAGACCAGGCGCTCCGGGTACCACAGGCAGGGTTCCAGTTCGCGCGCCAGCAGCGGGTGAAGAGCGTTCTCGGCCGGCACTGCACCAAGTTGGTTCATCTGGCTTGTCCTGGTATCGATATAATACCGATTTTGATTTTAGGCATGTTCCAAACCGATCCGATGCGCCCGGGGCTCAGCCGGCTGATTTCGGGGTATGCGGCATGGCTTAGATGATCCTGCCATGCCGTCAAGTTTAAACTCCTCAAGCATCGCAGCCGCGGTTGACGTTGCCGGTCGTGTCTCGAATGGCGTGGGCGAAATCGCGGATCGCCTCGGTCCCTTTGTGATGGTGTATAAATTGCTCCGCTTCCCCTATCGTGCTACCGGTTGGACAGCGGGAATAACGCAGATAACATGGCCCGCCGATAGGTCTCTGCCGCGATAATCCCGATTTCGCTGGGAAACTTCAAATGCTCAGATTCTGTACAGATTCGGTTAGCGAGTATCTGGCGTTGGGCTGGGCATTCTCCGAAGATGGAAGTCCTGTCGAAATCGAAGTGCGGTGTAACGGTGTTGTTGTTGGCAGGTCTCGTGCAATCCTCCCCCGTTCGGACGTGAGGGCAGCGTATCCGCAATTCCCCAGCAGTGGCACCTCAGGATTTTCTGTGAAAATCAGTGGGGTACGAGAAATCAATACGGTCACGCTGGAGGTGCTCGCGCTGGAAGGCGACAATCGAACTGTGATAGGTTCGCAACAAATCCTCCCAATAGAAGCGCGCCTGCGGCTTAAAACTGAAATGCCGTTGCATCCAATCCAACCGAGTGCTTTCCCGCAGGATGTTCTCGCGACCATTCTAACCGTATGGCCAGAAACATCTGGGGACGATGCCATTGCTGACAAGATTTGCACGCTCGCAACCTCGAATGTGCAGGAAATTCCGTCCATTATTCGATATGCGCGCTTTCTTCGCGCCGTCTCCACTCACTTCCAGTTCGTGCAGCGATACTTCCCAGCGGTAAACTCCGAACATAGCGATTTGGCGATCGACGTTCAATGCAAAGCGAACTCGCCGCAAGAAATGTTGTCAATCGCCAATCAACTCTACGTACTCAAGAGCTATGGGGTTATTGGAGATTTCGCCGAGTTTGGTTGTTTCAAGGGATACAGCTCGGCAATGTTAAGTCACGCGTGTTCTCTGCTCGGCATACGAATGCTTATATTCGATTCTTTTGAGGGCCTCCCGGAATCTGCGTCAACCTTTTATCGGAAGGGCGATTTTGCTGGTGGTTTCGATGAAGTCGCACGAAATGTGGATTTATTCGGGTCGTCATCGGCGGTGGTCTATCATCGTGGATATTTCTCGGACTCTCTGCGCAGAACAGAGGTTCCCACCCTCATGGCGCTTTGGATGGACGTGGACTTGGAAACGTCCGCGCGCGACGTGATGACCGTCGCGCATAAGGTCGATCCCCGCGGTGCGATTTTCAGTCACGAATGCGCCCCGGAAGACTTTACATCAGATTTAAGCGTGGTTATGCCTAATAGGGATCCTGATCGGGTCATCCGCCAATCCTCGACTATTTTTCTGCCGCTAAAACACCGGCTTTCGGCCGGTTTCTATTTGGCAATACGGGCGCATTCTGGAGGCGAGACTCCGGATGTCCCGTTGTTTCGAATTCGACGCTACTTAAAGTCGTGGATGCGCTTTGACGGTGGCACCGGTTGGCCAGCGTTCTCAAGCCACAGCAGAACTCCGCGGAATCCACCCTGTGCGTACCACCGCTTACCGTGATGCGACATCCGTCGCAAGGTTGGTCGAACACAGATAGACCCTCTGATACTGGGCCCGAGTGCGAGCCCTGCGATGTTGGGCTTTCCCCGGTGGTCTGGTTCAGGCCCTCGGCTATTCCATCGCCCGTTTCGCCGTGAGTAATCCGTCCATGTGCGCCATGAAACTTGGATAAAGCACGTCGTCTCCCCAGCCACTTAGATGATCTCCGTCGAAGAATAGCGGCTTGCCGTCCTTCATCGCCGAACAGGTCTTGGCGTCACAGAGAACCGGAACCGGATCCCATACCGACACATACGGGAATTCCTCGCTTAGACGTTTCATCGAGGCCATGACACCCGCCCGCAGGCCCTCGATCTCGCTGCGTGACATATCGTATCCGTTTCGACAAATCGGGTTCTGCTGATTGAACCAGTCCGAGCAGCGATACGGCGTTATGCGGAAGATCGGCAACGGCGCGGAGAGCACGACAGTGATGCCCGCCGCGTCGAATTTTCTGAGCAGGGCTTCGGCTTCCGGCATAGCTGCCGAGAGGGTTTGCGCATTCACCCACTTATCTCGGAGCTCTCCTCCATCCATGGCTTGCAGGCGGTCCATGCGTAGCGACGGCAGGAAGAGAACATCGCCCGGCTTCGCCATAGCCGCGATATCGTCGAGCGTGTCTCGTACATATTTTTCACAGGCAGTCCCTACGGCCGCCTGACTGTTTCCCAATGGGAGGACAGGACATCCAGGGAGGCTGTAGAGCCGTATGGTAGCGCCCTGGTTAACGGCGGCATTGGCGAACATGCGCATCATGGCGCCTGCATGAGAATCGCCTGCCACAAAGATCGTGCGGCGCGTCTTCGTCCCGGAGCAGTTTACCGGGAGAAAAACGAGTTCGATGCCCCCATGGCGCTGGTCGGCTTTGACATCCAGTCCGCAATCCGCCTTCAGACCCCGCGTCGGTCCCTCAGGATACCATACATAGCGGTCACTCGTTATGCTGGCGGTCAGGTCCGACTGGTGATTTGTCGCCCATTTGACACTGCCGGCGGCAAGGAGGAGGCAGGCAACCCCGCCGCAGATCACGGCGATGCGGCGGGGCCTGAGCCATCGGCCGGAACGGATCGGCACCTCTACCCAATGATAGGAGGCTGCCGCCAGGGCGCAGCTCAATGCGATCCCGAAGCCGATCTGGCGGATCGATGAAAAGCCGACAGTCCAGCGCATGAGCACGAATACCGGCCAGTGCCAGAGATAGAGCGAATAGGAGATGCGGCCGACATAAACGACCCGGCGTTGCGCGAGCGCGGACGCAACGAGCCCCTGCGGATACGCGACGATGGCTACGAGCAGGATCGCGACGCTGATCACGGCGGGGACGACGCCGGGGAATGGAAAGAGCGCGGCCCAGGTCTTGGCGAACACGAGGGACGCGACGACGCCGCACAGCCCCGCTGCCGCGATCACGCCGACGGCCCGCGCCGGGAGCCTGGACAGGAGCGGCAAGATGCGCGCCAGTGACACATAGGCGAGGACGCCGGCCCCGAGCTCCCAGAACCGCGCGGGCGTCAGATAGAAGGCGGCGGCCGGGTCGTGGCTCGAATAATAGCTCGCCATCGCCACGGAGAGCGCAGTCAAGGCGGCCCAGACGAGCCAGGAAGCCATCCGCGACCATCGCCGGCCGCACAGAAAAAGAACCCCTGCCGCGAGCGCCGGAAACAGCAGATAGAATTGCTCCTCCACGGCGAGCGACCATGTGTGCGTGAACGGATTGAGCTCGGCGCGCGGCGCGAAATAGCCGTCGGATGCGCGATACAGAACGATATTGCTCAGGCCGAAGAAGGCGCCGAGCCCGGTGCTCAGGTTCGTGTCGCTGAGATAGGCTTGCGGAATGAACGCGATCGTGGCGGCGGTCGTGATCAACAGGCAAACGATCAGGGCCGGGGCGATCCGCAAGAGGCGGCGTGCGAAGAAGAACGTCAGCAGATCGCGCGCGCCATCGAACGACCGGCTGAGCACGGACGCAGACACCACAAACCCGGAGATGACGAAGAAGATGTCGACGCCGACCAGGCCGGACGGCAGCAACGCGCTGCACGCATGATACGCGATAACTGACGTGACCGCGACCGCGCGCAGCCCATCAACAGCGGGAGAATAGCCCATCTTGGCAAATCCCGCGTCGCTTGTTCTGACGGTCATCTCCTAGGCGTTCCGTCCGCCATGCCGATCCGAATCCTGTTCGACGAACAGCGTGCACGCTACGGCCGCTACGCGGGAGATCCGATTGAGAAGCAACTCGCCCATCACTTCTGTCTCGAAGCAGCTGTTGGTAGGCTGATTGTACAAATGCGCGACGCCCATAATCGGGACAATGTTTCGGAAAACCGGATCAGCTACCCCCCAGAGTCGTCTTCAGGAACCGCAGCGGCGCGGTAACCCGCCAGCTCGTGGAACCTTGCAATGCCTCGATGTGGCTGCCGGCGCGTCGAAGCTGCTCTTTCGTGGCCGCCAGCTCCGCCTGTGCGGCGGCGAGGCTCTGCTGCAGCCGGTTCCGCTCTTCCTCGGCGCCTGCATCCGGGGCCGGCGTCGATCCAGATCTCGATGTCGCGGACGGCTTCTTGTCACCGAAGGCGGCCTGATGCCAACCTTTGCCGTACAGCATGTCCAGCGCTTCGGGATAAGGGAAATGCCGGCGGTTGTAGCGTTGGCTGGGCCAGCCGTCGCCGTACGGGTCGAGCAGCGGCGCCGTCGTCCGGCGAAAGAAGGCCGTGGTTTCGGTGTCGCCCAGATGCTCCCACATCTCGTCGTCGCTCAGGAAGGCATGCATACGACCGATGGTCGGGATGTGGATGTCATCAATGACAAGGATCCCGCCGGAACGTACGTGCGGATAGAAAAAGAAGTATTCCAGGTCCGGGAACGGATAGGCGTGCGGGCCATCCAGGATCGCGAAGTCGAGCGGTTCCGGAAACCGGTAGGCCGGCAGCGACAACTGCGTCGGATTGACAATGAAATTGGTGCTGGCGGCATTGAACCGGTGATGCCCGCGCGTCTTCGGCAGGCTGTCGCCGTATTCGGCCGTGAAGCTCGTATGCCGCTCGCTCAGCTGCGAAAGAATCAGCGTGGTGAGGCCGCAACCGGTCTCCGCCGAAACCTTGGCCCCGACCTGCCGGTGCAACTCGGCGATGCGCCGAAGCACAACCTGGCTCAACGAACCGCTGCTGTGGAAATCCTGCGGGACCTCCTCGATGATCTGCTCGACGATGTCCAGACTCACTTTGTTGTCCCCCCGTGGCCGGTGTGGCGGACGCCGCCCACACCGAATGATTTACGCCAGTGCGCCGCCGATATACGCATCCCAGATCGCCGTTTCCTCGGCTGCGGGCGGCAGCACCGGATCGGTGTTCACCCGCACCAGCGGCTCGGAAAAATCGGTCTGTTCCGGCAGCTCCAACCCGCAATCCAGCCCCGAACGCGCCCGCGTCTCGCGCGCCACGCGCTCGGCGAAGGCCCCCTGGGTCTCCACATAGCCGGACGGCCCAAGCCGCGAGAAGGCCGCTCCGCCGGCGACAGCCGGCACGAAACCGGCATAGGCGCGGGCCAGCAGCGGGACATGGATGTTGTCGCGCACATAGGACGGGGTGCGCACCTGCGCAGTCTGTCCCGCCTTCCAGGTCTTGAACAGATAGGCGCAAAATCGCGGCTCTTCGAACAAGCCGAACGGGTTGGGGATGACGAATTTCCCCAGCGGCAGGCCGAACTGACCGGCCCAGTAGCGGAAGGTCTGCGCGGTGAACGACTTGGACAGGCCATAGGGCGAAAAGGCGGCCAGCGGGGTGTTGCCCACGCCCTCGTCATTCTCGAACACGGACCCGGTGATCACCACGCCCCGCAACCCGCCGCGCGCGAGGATATTCAGCACGTGCGGGAGATTTCGCGTATTGGCCGCCAGCGCGCCGGGCAGGTCGTAATCCGGCGAGCGGTAATCGCCGATCTGGGCGGCGTGGTGCGCCAGCACGTCCCAGTTCCCGTCACCGGCCAGGGTCACGAAAGCGTCATCCCCGAAGGCGATGCCCCAGCGCCGGTCGGCATATTTGGCCAGTTCCGCCACCCGCGCCGCGCGAACGCCCTGGTAGGCATCCGCCGCCGGCCCCCGCAACGGCGCCACCACGTCATGTCCCGCTTCCGCCAGGGCGCGGGCGATCCACAGCCCGGTGAAGGAAGACGCCCCGGTCAGCAGGATCCTCACAGCAGGCCGCGCATCCGCTCAAGCCCATGGAACTCGGCATTCAGGTCCGGCCAGGCCCTGTCCTTGTCCGAGATCTCGACCGGCTCGATCGGCCATTCGATGCCGATCTTCGGGTCGTTCCAGCGCACGCCCCGCTCGGCCTGCGGCGTGTAGAAGGCATCCACCAGATACAGCGCTTCCGCATCGTCGGTCAGGGTGATGAAGGCGTGGGCGAAACCCCGCGGCACATACATCATCAGGCGGTTCTCGGATGACAGCTCGGCGCCGAACCATTTGCCGAAGCTGGGCGAATCCGGGCGCAGATCGACGATGACGTCCCAGAACGCGCCCCGGATGCAGCGCACCAGCTTCACCTCGCCGGCGGGCGGCAGCTGGTAGTGCAATCCGCGCAGCGTGCCCTTGTTCGCGGACAGCGAGTTGTTCACCTGCAGGAAGCTGTCCGCCAGCCCCTCAGCGGCGAATTCCTGCTCGCAGAAGAAACGCGCAAAGAAGCCCCTCGCGTCGCCGCGCTTCTCGAGTTCGATGAGCCGTGCGGTCTCGAGCGGCGTGCGGTGGAAGATCATGCGTCCCTCCAGCCGCCGCGCGACGGCTCGGCCCAGATCAGGCGGTCGGTCAGGCGGCCCTGGTCCATCAGGCGCTCCAGCACCTTCAGGCGGATATTCTGCGAGTTGCGGAAATCGGGATCCTTGAAGCCTATGGCATTCAACCCGTCGCGCAGCCTGGCAATGGACGCCTCCAGCGATATCCGCGGCTGATGGTTCGGCGCCAGCCTGCGGAAAAGCGAGAAATCCACCTTGTAGGAGCGCGTGTCCGGCGGCGCATCGGTATTGATCGACACCGTGGTCCCCTCCACGGCCGCGCTGACGGCATTGGCCAGATCGCGCACCTGGTAGTTCCAGTCATCCGAACCGGCATTCACCGCCAGGAAGGCGCCGCCGTTCTCCGCCTGTCGCGTGATCGCCCATTCGATGGCCCGCGCCATGTCGCGGACATCGATCAGCGGCCGCCAGGGCGAGCCGTCGGAAAGCACGGTGATCTCGCCGCTGGAAATCGCGCAGGCGACGAAATCATTGACCACCAGGTCCAGGCGCAGCCGCGGCGAGAAGCCCGCCGCGGTGGCGAAACGCAGGCAGGTGACCGTCAGCGCGCCGCGGTTCATCTGCTGCAGCCCCTGCTCGGTGGCGATCTTGGAGCGGGCATAGGCCGTCAGCGGATTGACCGCGTCCTGTTCCGTGCGCGCATCGCCGGCGGCGAGGCCATACACCGAGCAGGAGGAGGCAAAGACGAAAGCCTTCACTCCGGCATCGCGCGCCAGGCCCGCCAGGCGGACAGAGGCACGATGATTGATATCGTCCGTCACCGCCTCGAAGCGCGTTCCCATCGGGTCGTTGGACACGGCCGCCAGATGCACCACGCCATCCAGCCCTTCCAGCAGGCCGGCGTCGATCTCGCGGATATCGCCGTAGTGCTGCACGTCCAGCGCGAGTTCCGGCAGCGGACCCGGCGCGGTCAGGCACTGGCCGAAGAAGCCGGCGTCAAAGCCGATCAGTTCGGCATCCGGCCAGACCGAGCGCAGGTGGGAAACGACGACGGGGCCCACATAGCCCATGTTGCCGGTGATCAGGATACGCATACGGATTTGTCTCGCCTACCAGATTTTCCAGGGCGCCTTGCCCTTGCTCCACAGCCCTTCCAGGTAGCGCTTGTCGCGCAGCGTATCCATCGGGTGCCAGAACCCATGGTGGAAACGCACGGAGAGCTGTCCATCGGCGGCCAGCCTCTCCATCGGCTCCTGTTCCCACACCGTGGCATCGCCGTCGATGTAGCTGCCCACCTTGGGGCTGAGCACGAAAAACCCCCCATTGATCCAGCCGCCATCGCCCGCCGGCTTCTCCTGGAAGCCGGTCACGCGGGTTCCATCGAACTTGATGGCACCGAAACGTCCGGGCGGCATCATCGCTGAGACCGTGGCCAACCGGCCCTCCTGGCGATGAAATTCGATCAGGGCGCGCACATCCACGTCACCCACGCCATCGCCATAGGTCAGGCAGAAGGCGTCATCATCCTGCACATACGGAAGGATGCGCTTGATGCGCCCGCCGATCATGGTCTCCTCACCGGTGTCGACCAGGGTGACCCGCCAGGGCTCGGACTTCACGTTGTGATAGTCGATGCTGTTATTCGCCAGGTCCACCGTCACATCCGACTGATGCAGGTAGTAATTGGCGAAATACTCCTTGATCACATAGCCTTTGTAGCCGAGGCAGATCACGAAATCGCTGATGCCATGCGCATGGTAGGTCTTCAGGATGTGCCACAGGATGGGGCGCCCGCCGATTTCCACCATCGGCTTTGGCCTGCTGCCGGTTTCCTCGGCCAGTCGCGTACCGAACCCACCGGCCAGTATAACCGCTTTCAATGCTCACCTCACATGACCGCAGGCTTTGCTAGCCGCGCATCGAACCCACCGTCAAGCGTATTCGGCCCGGCCGGCCAGGCCGTCGCACCGGGCATCGCCGACGCAAGGATGCGCGGGAGGCCAGAGCAATATCGCTTGAGGTTGCCGCAACCGAGCGATGGAATTGCTCGCTAACACCAAAAACTGGAGCAAGCGCCCCGCCCCACATGAGGACCCGTGGGATGCCGGGAGACAGGCGGGCGGAGAAACGGTAATCTGACCGGATGAAGCGACGGCTGAAGCGGCCCCTGTCACGGCATCTGTAACGAACCGGGAGGGTATTCACCCATGCCGGTTCCGCCTTCCGGCCGCGCGCCACGGCTTACGGGGCGAAGCCGGGCAGCCTGACCAACCAGGATAATCATGCCAGAGATGCACAACTACCGAGATTCTTGCCGCTATGCCGACTGGATTCGAGATCACGACACGTTAAGCGAGGAAGACCGCGGCCGGATCCGCGATCATGTCGGATCCCTTGTCGAAAAGCCCCTGTTCTCCATTGTCATTCTTCCCGCCGACGGTGACACCGACCGGGCAGAGGATGCCGTCGGTTCGCTGATGGCCCAGTTATATCCGCACTGGCAGGCCTGGCTCCCAGGCGATGCCTTGCCGCCGGGGGCGGCCGACGCGCGCCTGAATGTCCTGACGGGGGAAGCCGATTTCCTGAACGATATCGTAACGATGACCGCGGGCCGGCTCGTGCTGCCAATGCCGGCAGACGCGGTGCTGTCGGAACGCGCGCTGTATGAACTGGCGATAGCCGTCCAAGAGGATCCGCAGGCGGTGATCTTCTTCAGCGATGAAGATCGGATCGACGCAGCCGGCCACCGTTCCCGGCCGCGGCTGAAAACCGCGTGGGATCCCGATCTCATGCTGGGCCGCGACGCAATCGGATCGTTTGCCGCCTATGACCGGGAGTTCCTGAAGCAGCTTTGCCGCGGTTCGCCGGCCAGCCGTTGCCTGTCGCTCTATGATCTGGCGTTGCGTGCCACCTCGGCAGCGCTCCCCACCCATATCCGGCACATCCCGGCAATACTCTGCCATCGCCGGATGGATCCGGATCAGCCGCCGGCATGGGAACCGTCGCGCATGCGCGAAACCGTCCGCCGCCATCTGGCAACGATCGGCGACGCCTCGGAAGTGGTCCCCGCGCCTCTGGCGCCGCAATGGAACCGTACCATTCGTCCGCTGCCTTCGCCGGCACCGATGGTATCCATCATCCTGCCGACCAGGGATCGGGCGGATCTTCTGGAACGTTCCACCCGCGCCGTCCTGTCCGGCACGGATTATCCGAGCCTGGAATTGCTGATCGTCGACAATGGCAGCCGCGAGGCCGACGCCATCAGCCTCCTGCAACGCCTGGCCAGGGAGCCGAGGGTTCGCATCCTCTCCATCCCCGGCCCTTTCAACTATGCGGCGTTGAACAACCAGGCCGCCCGTTCCGCGTCCGGCGACATTCTCCTGCTGCTGAACAACGATACCGACGTGTCGGACCCGGACTGGTTGCGGGAAATGGTCTCCCACGCCGTACGGGAAGATGTCGGCATCGTGGGCGCCAAGCTGTTCTATGAAGATGGCCGGGTGCAACATGCCGGTGTCGTGTTCGACCGGGAACGAGCGGTCATCCATCAGCTTCGGTTGAGCGGCGCCGCGGAACCCGGGCCCGACGGTGAACTCGCCCTGACCCGGACGGTTTCCGCTGTTACCGGTGCCTGCCTTTGCCTGCGCCGGTCAGTGTTTTTTGAAATCGGGCAACTGGACGAGCAGAATCTTGCCGTTTCCTTCAACGATATCGATCTGTGCCTGCGGGCGGGAGACCACGGCTATCGTGTCGTATTCACTCCCTTCGCCGGCCTGACGCATTACGAATCGGCGACGCGCCGCCCGGCGGATGTCTCGGCGGAAGAACGGGAACGATATATCGCCGAGCGGACCTGGTTCGAGGCCGAGTGGGGGGACCTGCTGTCGGCGGATCCGTTCCACAACCCAAACGTGGCGTTTGGATGGAACGGAACACGCCTCGCCCCGCCGCCCGCCCGGCATCGTCCGTCGCCGAAGGCGGGGATGTCGGCCGGCCTCCAACCCGGGATGACGGCCGAGGCCCGGCGCCTGGATCGGGCGGCGGGACGCCTGGCGCAGATCCGACGGCACATGCATCATCTCGCCGATCAGGCGCTGCAGGCTCAGGATGCCGAAGCCCAGGCGCGCCGCGAATGCGATGCCATGCAGCGCGAACGCGATGCAGTGCAGGGTGAACGCGATGCCGTGCAGGGTGAACGCGATTCCATCCGGCGCGAACGGGATGCCATCCTTGCTTCCACGAGTTGGAGGATCACGGGGATGTTGCGCTGGTCGGCGGGATATTTCCCCGGCGCCGTTCGCCAGGTGGCGAGGGCCGGCTCCGGAATTGTCTCCCTATGTTGCAGGCGCAAGTAATTCCCGGGAGAAGCGGACCGTCGCATAACCCCGGCGACGGCGCCCTCGCGGGTTGTGTTGAATGGCCAGGGCCGGGGCTCCTGCCGGAGACGACCCGACCAGAGGGATACAGCCAGCCCCCATCCTCCCTGCCGGCGTTCGGTCAGTCGGTATCCGGCTCCCGCAGCGCCTCGGCTTCCTGGCGCAGCCGGTGGAAGCTGCGGCGGCTGAAGGGCAGCATGACCAGGTAGATCAGCCCGCCCGCCGCCAGCGCCGCCCAGGGGTCGGCGACCAGCAAGGCGGCATACAGGCCGATACCCAGCAGCGTGGGCAGCACGAATTCGGCCGGGACCTTGAAGTTCTTGAAGCTCCAGACCGGCAGCGTGGACACCAGCAGCAGCGCGGTCCCAGTCAGCACCAGGGCGGGAAACAGCGGGAACTGGGAGATGGCGAGCAGCCAGTCCCAGCCCAGCGATTTCGCTTCCAGGCCGACGAAAAGCGGGAACAGCGCCAGCCCGGCGCCGGCCGGGGCCGGCACGCCGGTGAAGAAGTTATACACATAGGCGTGCGTCGGCACGTCGTCGGGATGGCTGTCCAGCGCGGCGTTGAAGCGGGCCAGCCGCAGCGCCATGCAGACGGCGAAGATCAGGCAGGGCACGAAGCCGTAGCCGCCGACGCGCTGCAGCGACCAATGATACATGATGAAGGCCGGGGCGACGCCGAAGCAGAGAAAATCCGACAGGCTGTCGAACTCGGCGCCGAAGCGGGAGGTCGCCTTCAGCAGCCGCGCCAGCCTGCCGTCCAGCCCGTCGATCGCGCCGGCGACGACGATGGCCACCGCGGCGACGCCGAAGCGGCCCTCCATCGCCAGGCGCATGCCGGTGAGGCCGGCGCAAAGCCCGAGCATGGTCAGGATGTTCGGCAGCATCCGGTTGAACGACAGGCCGCGGAACCGCGGCCTCGTGCGGGGGCGGAACCGCCCGCGCAGCCGCCGGATCGGCGACGCCCGCCCGTCCTGCGGCGCGGGCGGGGGCGTGATGGGGGTGACGTTCATGATAGCCCGGCTCCTTAGAGCAATATCGCTTGAGGTTGACTCAACCGAGCGATAGAATTGCTCGCCAAAACAAAGACCTAGAGCAATATCGGCCTGCCTGTCATCGCGAAGCGATTTCAGGCTGACAAAATTGCTCGTAAAAACGCAAGCTGGTTTGTTTTCACTCGGCGTGAAAACAAACTAGAGCTGCGCCACGACGGTTTCGCCGCCGATCATGGTCTGGCCGACCGCGACCAGCGGCACGGTGCCCTCGGGCAAATAGATATCGGTGCGGCTGCCGAAGCGGATGATGCCGAAGCGCTCGCCGGCGCGCACCGCGTCGCCCTGGCGCGCGTCGCACAGGATGCGCCGGGCGATCAGGCCGGCGATCTGCACCACCGCCATCTCCCGCCCGTCCGGCAGGCGGATGGCCAGCGCGTTGCGCTCGTTGTCCTCGGACGCCTTGTCCAGGCTGGCATTGAGGAACTTGCCGTGGCGATAGGCGATGCGGGTGATCGTGCCGTCCACCGGCACGCGGTTCACGTGCACGTCCAGCACCGACAGGAAGATGGCGACCCGCGGCAGCGGCGCGGTGCCGAGGCCGAGCTCCGCCGGCGGCACGGCCGGACCCACCAGCACCACGCGCCCGTCCGCCGCGGCCAGCACCAGGCCGGGCCGGGGCGGGGGCACACGCTCGGGATCGCGGAAGAAATACAGGCAGAACAGCACGAACAGCAGGCCCAGCCAGATCAGCCAGGCGCCCACGGCCAGGCCGAGCAACGCCGCGACGACACCGCCGAGGATGAACGGTCGGCCGGCGGGGTGCGGCGGTGAAAGCACCATGCGAATGGAAGCGGCTAAGGCCATGGGGAACGTCCGAATGCTCGTGGCAGGCGCGTCCCTGCGTCGGCTCTGCTTATGGAGGGTTCATCCGCACACGGCAAGATTCGCGCCCGCCTGATATTTGCCTCCGCCCGATTGAACTCCCGGTTGAACCCCCGGTTGAACCAGGGAACGCGGATCAGCGCGCAGCCGGGCCGACGGTCGCCGGGGGCAGCGACAGGACCTGCCCGGGATAGATCTTGCCGGGGTCCTTCAGTCGCTCCCGGTTGGCTTCGTAGATCACCAGATAGCGGGCGCCCTGGCCGTAATGGCTGCGCGCCAGCAGCCACAGGTTATTACCGGGCCGCACGACGATGCGCCCGCCCGCCAACTCCGATGCCGCGATCGTCTCCCGGTGGAACGGGTATTCCATGTGCTCGGCGACCTGCCCGCTGGGGCCGAGCTGTTCCAGCCGCAGCCGGTGCGCCCCGGGCGCGGTCGGGGCGGACGGGATCAGCGACCAGGCGCCCTGCGCGTCGGCGACGGCCTCGCCGGCGGCACGGTTGTCGATATGCACGCGGATGCGCGCGCCCGGTGGGGCGGTGCCGGCGAATCGCAGCTGGCCCTGGTCGTCGTATTCCACAGCGTCGAGGCCGAGCTTTTTGCCCCTGGCGCCCGGGGCCGCCGTCTCGCCGGTGCCGCCTTGCAGCACGCGCGGCGCGCCGGCGCCGTCCGACAGCACCGCCACCGGCCCCTGCGGCAGCACCGTGCCGGGCAGGCTGCCCGGCGCCAGCCGTTCGGGCACGATCAGCACGACCGACCCGGCGCCCGCGACCTCCGGCCCGTCCGCAGTCCGCGCGCTGAGCGTCAGTTCCTGGGCGCCGGATGGCAGCGGCTCGCTCGGCAGGAACACCCATTCGCCGCGGCTGTTGGCGCGGGCGCGCCCGATCTCCTTGCCGGCCTGGCGGATGGTCACCTCCGCGCCCGGCGCGGCACGCCCGGCGATGACCGTGTCGCCGCTCGGATTGACCCGCACGATATCGAAGGACGGAGCGGTGGACGCGGGTTCGGCGGTCTGCGGCGCGGTCCTGGCCGCGGCCTGCGGCCTCGGCTCGGGGGTATCCGTGGGCGCGCGCAGGCTGAGGATCGTGACCACCAGCACGCAGGCGGCGCCGACGCCGATCAGGATCGCCGGGCGCAGTCCAGTTGACCGTACGGAACGGGCGGGAGGGTCGGCCATTGGCCGGACCCTAGGCTGCGCCGCCCATCTCCGCAATCATCTCCGCGATCGTCATGACGATCCGCTGGCGCCGATGGCGGGACTCGGCTACAGCAGCGCCCAGGCAAATGGACGCATCTGAATGGGCAAACCTTCCCGCTAAAACAAAGGGCTAGAGCATGACGAGCCAGGAGTTCCGGATGCAACAGGCTGATCCGCCACCCACGCTGCGACCGGTCAAGGTCTGGGATCTGCCGACCCGCGTGTTCCACTGGTCGATCGTGCTGCTGGTGCTGGCAAGCTGGTTCACCGACCGGATGAACTGGACCGAGCTGCATTTCCTGTCCGGCTACACGATGCTGGGCATGCTGGTGTTTCGCCTGCTGTGGGGCGTGTTCGGCTCGGACACCTCGCGCTTTGCCGGCTTCCTGCAATCCCCCGCCGCGGCGTTCCGCCATATCCGGCATATCTTCGTGCGCGAACCGGACCGGGAGGTCGGGCACAACGCCGCCGGCGGCTGGATGGTGCTGGTGCTGCTGGCGCTGCTGGCGGTGCAGGTGGCGACCGGCCTCTGCGCCAATGACGACGTGATGGCGGAAGGGCCGCTGGCCAAATATGTCGGCAAGGAGCTCAGCGACCGGCTGGGCACCGTCCATGCGATCAATTTCAAGCTGATCGAGCTGGCCGTGCTGGCGCATGTCTGCGCCGTGCTGGGCTACGCGCTGTTCAAGCGGCAGAACCTGGTGCGGCCGATGATCACCGGCATCAAGCGCCTGCCTGCCTGCATCCGCCCGCCGCGCCTGGCCGGGCCCGTGCGCGCCGCCGCGGCAATCGCCAGCGCCGCCATCGTGGCGGCGGTGGTCGCCACCAAGCTATAGCGCGGGATCCATTCGGATGGAACTCATCCGAATGGATAAAGTTGCCCGGCAAAACAAAGGGCCAGAAAAACAAAGGACCAGAGCCGGACGGGTGCTCCTGTTTGCACCCATCCGGCCCTGGGGAAAATTACTTCGCGCGGTAATCCTTGTGGCAGGCGCCGCAGGCATCGCCGACCACCTTCCACTGCGCCGCAAACCCATCCGAATCGCCCGCCTTGGCCAGCACCGACAGTTTTTCGAGGGATTCGACGAAATTGGCGTCGGCCTTCTCGAAGCCTGCGCGGTCCGTCCAGATCGCCGGCAGCGCCTTGGTGGGGGCGCCGGTATCGGAGCCTTCCGGGAACTGGAGCGGGAACACCTTGGCCCATTTCACCATCGCGTCAGCACGCGCAGCGAGGGGTTTCACATCGACCTTGGCGTCGATCGCGGTTTTCAGCCCGCCGAATGCCGCGCCGAGCAGGCTTTGCCCCGCCTGGCGGATCAGGATGACGTCGGCGGTCCCAGCGGCCTGGGCGATGGCTGGGAGCGAAGCCGCCACGCCGCCGGCCAGCAGGGCGGTGAGCCCAAGAAGCACTACGCGTTTGGTCATCGAAAAAACTCCCGTTGTTCTGTGCAGGCAACCCCGCACTAAGTTAGACAAGCTGTTCCCGGCGTCCAGCATCTTGTCGGTGATTTCTTCAAGACCGGCGGTTGAACCCGGGACGTATACATCACTGGAGGCTTTTGTATGTCAGGCATCAGGTCTGTCGCCGTATTCTGCGGGTCCCGCATGGGGACCGACCCCGATTACGCCGAGGCGATGCGCACGCTCGGGCGCGGGCTGGCGGCGGCGGGCATCCGGCTGGTCTATGGCGGCGGGCGAATCGGGCTGATGGGCATCCTCGCCGACGCGGCGGTCGAAGCGGGCGGCGAAGCCTCGGGCGTGATCCCGGACTTCCTGCAGCGCCTGGAGGTCGCGCACCAGGGCCTGACGGACCTGGAGATCACCGACACCATGCACAGCCGCAAGAAGCGGATGTCCGACCTCGCCGACGCCTTCGTCACCATGCCCGGCGGCCTCGGCACGATGGACGAAACCATCGAAATCATCACCTGGCGGCAGCTGAAGCTGCACGACAAGCCAATCCTGATCTGCGACGTCAACGGCTCCGCGCGCCCGCTGCTCGCGGCCATCGAGGCGACGATCGACATGGGCTTCGCCCACCCGAGCGCCCGCGAGCTGTACGAGCCGGTCGACGGCGTCGCCGCGGTCCTGGCACGGCTGACCGCCCTGCCGGAGACACTCGGCGGGACCTCGGAACTGGTCTGACCGGACCCGGCTTGCCCGATCGCGCAAGCAGGGCTATATGCCGCGCCTCGGTCGGAGTGTAGCTCAGCCTGGTAGAGCACTGTGTTCGGGACGCAGGGGCCGGAGGTTCGAATCCTCTCACTCCGACCAGTCCCATAATGCCGGCGGCCCCTTGGGGGCGCGTCGAAGCAAGGCCAGGGGGCTTTGCCCCCTGGACCCTCAGCAAGGGACAGTCGTCCCTTGCATCCCTTTCAGTTGGGTTTGTCGCAGAGGGGGCAGGTTTCGGACCACGCCACCGCTACGACGGTTATGCCCCCTCTGCGACAAACCCGTCCGAGGGGTCCTAGGGGATGACCATCCCCTAGCGGGGTCCAGGGGCAGCGCCCCTGGCCTTCCTTCAAAGCCCCCAAAGGGAAGCCGACATTACAGCACGGGCCGGAGCGTGCGGTTGCCGGCGGCGCGTTCGAAATGGTGGCCGAGGCGGAGCACGTTGGCGTCGCCCCAGGCCGGGCCGATGATTTCCAGGCCGAGCGGCAGTCCGCCGCCGTGTTTGCCGTCGCCGCCCTTGCGCTGCTGGGTGAAGCCGCCGCAGACGACCATGGAGGGCAGGGCGGCGACGTTTGCCACCGTGGTGATGAACGGCTGCATGAAGCCCTCGTCCGGCCTTTGGTCGGCCAGCATCGGCGCGGCGCCGGCGGTGGCCGGGGTCACCAGCAGGTCGAAGCGGCCGAAGATTTCCGCCGTCCGGGCGATCAGTTCGGTCCGGCGGCGCTGGGCCGCCAGGTAGTCGGCCGCGCGCAGCAGCCCGCCGGCCAGCACGCGGACGCGGAACACGCGGGAATACTCGTCCAGCCGGGTTCGCAGGTTCGCCTCGTGCTCGGCATAGGCCTCGGCGCAGATGATAACCCGCCCGACGGCGTTGTATTCGTGCACGGAGGGCAGGGTGGCGTCCTCCAGCTTGCAGCCGAGGTCTTTCAGCACGGCGAGGGCGCCGGCCGTCATTTTCGCCATTTCCGGCGTTGCCGGCACGTCGCGTTCGAAGAAGCCGCGCAGCACGCCAACGCGCAGGCCCTTCACCGGGGCGGCGATGGCGCGCGCGTAGCCGATGGCCGGGCCGGTGGTGGAGGCGGGGTCGGCGGGATCGTGGCCGGCGATGGCGTCCAGTAGGATGGCGCAGTCTTCCGCGGTCCAGGCCATCGGGCCGGCGGTGTCCAGGCTCGGCGCCAGCGGGATGACGCCGCGGCGCGACACCAGGCCGGGCGTGGGTTTCAGGCCGGCGATGCCGCAATAGGCGGCCGGCAGGCGGATGGAGCCGCCGGTATCGGAGCCGAGCGCGCCCAGGCACAGCCCGGCGGCGACCGCGGCGCCGGAGCCGGAGCTCGATCCGCCGGTGAAGCGGCCGGTGTCCCAGGGGTTGCAGGCCGGCGGCCAGGGCAGGTCGAAGGCCGGGCCGCCGACGGCGAATTCATGCGTGGCGAGTTTTCCCAGCATCGGCGCGCCGGCGGCGGTCAGCCGGCGGATGGTTTCCGCGGTCGTCGTCGGGACGTTCTCGGCCAGGATGCGCGAATGCGCGGTCGTGCGGATGCCGGCGGTTTCGAAGATGTCCTTGTAGGCCAGCGGAATGCCGGTCAGCGGTCCGGTCTTGCCCGCCTTGATCGCCCGTTCGGCGGCGCGCGCGCCGGCGAACGCCTCGGCCTCGGTGACGGTCAGGAAGGCATGCAGCTGCGGGTTCAGCGCCTCGATACGGGCGAGCAGCGCGCGCACCAGTTCGACCGGGGAGATCTTCCCGCGCGCGATCAGCCGGCCGGCCTCGGCGATGGTCAGGAAGGGCGGCACGGTGTCGGCCTTTGCCTTTGCGGCCTTTTCGCCCCCGGCCTTTTTGAGGCCGGCCTTCTCGCCCCCAGCCTTTTCAAGCGTCGTCATCGTTTAGCCTTACCCGTTTTGGCCGCTTTGGCCCCTTTGGCCGCTTTGGCCTTGGGCGCCGCGGCGGGCTTTGCCTTGCCGGCCGGCCGGGGCGCGGGCGGCGGCAGCCGGAACGCGAAGGCGAAATCGTCCGCCGGCACCGGCCGGCGCGGGATCGTCGCCGCCAGCGCGGAGACCTGCCGCCAGGCCAGCACGAGATCGGCGACCTGGCCGGCATTCAGCGTCATGCCGGTGCGCGAGACGAGGAACTCCATCTCCTCCGGAGTGACGCTTGGCAAAGCCTGGGCAACACGCGTTGGCATCGGTGATCCTTCGGCAAAACCGCGGGTCGGAACGATTTCCTGGCGACACGGGAACCCTATCGGCGCATCCCCCGTGCTTCAAGCCGGCAAAGCCCTGTTTCAGCGAATAACCGGCTCCAGCCGCCGGCCCGTCTCCGCGTCGAAGACGTGCAGCCGTCCGGGGTCCGGCCGAACCCGGATGCGCGCCTCCGCCCGCCATTCCACCGGGGCGTGCCCGGCCAGCTTGACCACGACCGGCCCCTCCGCCCCCTGGCCCCGATCGATGGCGATACGGCCATGCACCAGGGTCTCCGAACCCAGCGGCTCGATCAGGTCGATCGCCACGGTCATGCCGTCCGCATCGAGAATCAGATGTTCCGGCCGGATGCCGATCGTCAGCCTCCTTCCCTCCGGCCCGGGCCGGGCGCCGTCAGTGAAGCCGATCTCGGGCCCGGCCTCCAGCCGCGCCGCCGCGCCGCCGCGGGCCAGGACCGCGGGCAGGAAGTTCATCGCCGGCGCGCCGATGAAGCCGGCGACATAGGTGTCGGCGGGGCGGTCGAACACCTCCATCGGCGTGGCCAGCTGCGCCGGGCGCCCCTCGTGCATCACCAGCAGCCGGTCGCCCAGCGTCATCGCCTCGACCTGGTCATGCGTCACATACAGGCTGGTAACGCCGAGCCGGCGCTGCAGATGGCGGATCTCCGCGCGCATCTGCACCCGCAGCTTGGCGTCGAGGTTGGACAGCGGCTCGTCGAACAGGAACAGTTTCGGCGAACGCACGATGGCGCGGCCCATCGCCACGCGCTGGCGCTGCCCGCCGGAAAGCTCCCGCGGCTTGCGCGCCAGCAGCTCGCCCAGTCCCAGCATCGCCGCGGCCTCGTCGACCTTGGCCGCGATCTCCGCCTTGCCGAGGCCGCGGATGCGCAGGCCATAGGCCATGTTGTCGAACACGCTCATATGCGGATAGAGCGCGTAGTTCTGGAACACCATGGCGATGTCGCGCGCCGACGGGTCCAGTCCGGTGATGTCGCGCCCGTCCAGCAGGATCCGCCCTTCGCTCACGCGCTCCAGCCCCGCCACCAGCCGCAGCAGCGTCGACTTGCCGCAGCCCGACGCGCCGACGATCACCAGCATCTCGCCATCCGCCAGCGTCAGGTCCACGCCGTGCAGCACCGGCGTGGCGCCGAAGCTCTTGCGTATGCCACGCAGCTCGAGGCTCGCCACTATTTCTCCCCCTCGGTCAGGCCGGCGACGAACCATCGCTGCATCAGCACCACCACCGCCACCGGCGGCAGCAGCGCCAGCACCGCGGTGGCCATGACCTCGTTCCATTCGGTCTGGCTCTCGGTGCCGATGCTTTTGACGATGCCGATCACGATGGTGTCCAGGCTGGGATCGGTGGCGACCAGCAGCGGCCAGAGATACTGGTTCCAGCCATAGACGAACAGGATCACGAACAGGGCTGCGATGTTGGCGGAGGAGACCGGCAGCAGGATGTCGCGCAGGAAGCGCCACGGCCCGGCGCCGTCCATCCGCGCCGCCTCCATCAGCTCGTCCGGCACCGCCAGGAACACCTGCCGGAACAGCAGCGTGGCGGTGGCCGAGGCGATCAGCGGCAGCGTCAGGCCGGCGAAGCGGTTGATCAGGCCGAAATCGGCCATCACGGAATAGGTCGGGATGATCCGCACCTCCACCGGCAGCATCAGCGTGATGAAGATCGTCCAGAACGCGGTCTTGCGGAACGGAAACCGGAAGAACGCCACCGCATAGGCCGACAGCACGGAGATCACGATTTTCCCGAACGCGATCGACAGCGCCATCCCGGTCGAGATCATCAGCATGTGCCAGACCGGCGGCGCGCCCTCGCGTCCCGGGCGCAGCAGCACGTCGGCATAGGTATGCAGCCCGGACAGGCTCGGCAGCAGCGACAGCTCGCCGCGGCCGATCGCGCCGGAATCCTGCGTCGATCCCGCCAGCACCAGCCAGACCGGCAGCGCGAACAGCAGCACCCCGAGCCCGAGCACCGCATGCGCCAGCCAGTCCGTGCGGTTGTTCATCGCTCGCCCCGCCGGCCGAGGAAACGGAACTGCAGCGCCGTCAGCGCGATCACGCCCACCATCAGCACCACCGACTGCGCCGCCGAGGAACCGAGGTCGAGATTGACCACGCCGTCGCGATAGACCTTCACCACCAGCGTCTCGGTGTCCTTGCCCGGCCCGCCCTGGGTCAGCGCCTGGATGGTGCCGAAGGTGTCGAACGCGGCATAGACGAGGTTGACCACCAGCAGGAAGAAGCTCGTCGGCGCCAGCAGCGGCACGGTGATGGTGCGGAACCGCCGCCAGCCGCGCGCGCCGTCCATGCGCGCCGCCTCCGTCACCGCGCGCGGGATGGACTGCAGCCCGGCGAGAAAGAAGATGAAATTATAGCTCACCTGCTTCCAGGCGCTGGCCAGGATCACCATCGCCATCGCCTGGATGCCGTTCAGCTTGTAGTCCCACGCCACGCCGCGGCGGTTCAGCCAGGCGCCGGCCAGGCCGATCTGCGGATGCATCATCAGGATCCACAGCACCGCCGCGACCGCCGGCGCCACCGCATAGGGCCAGATCAGCAGGGTGCGGTAGACGCCGCGCCCGCGCAGCTCCCGGTCCGCGAACACCGCCAGCAGCAGCGCCAGGCCCATGCTCAGCATCGCGGTGCCGGCGCAGAACACCACCGTGCGGCGGATGGTGTCGCGATACAGCTCGTCCTCAAACAGGGCGGTGAAATTATCCAGCCCGACGAAGCGGGTGGACAGGCCGAACGGGTCCTCGCTCTGCAGGCTGGACAGCACCGCCTGCCCGGCCGGCCAGAGGAAGAAGAACATCGTCAGCAGTAGCTGCGGCGCGATCAGCAGCGCCGGCAGCCAGCGATGCTCGAAGATTGTGCGCCGTTCCATGCGGAAGCACACGGTGACGGAGCCCGGCGCGCTTCGCAAGCCCGGCCATGCCGTCGCGCCAGCCAGGAAATCGGGCCAGCCGGGAAGGGGCCATTTCCTTGTCCCCGCTACAGGATTTGGCAATCATTCCAGTTGCAGATTGCGTTTCCGTAGCGCCTCTGACGGGTGGTCGCCGTGCATCTGCCGTTTCCGATCGAATTGCTGCCCCTGCTGCTCGTTGCCGCCGCCGGCATTGTGCTGGCGGCGCGCGGCGTCCTCGGGGCGGTTCGCCGCAACCGGATGCGGGCGCGCGGCTGTTCCCCGGAAGCGGGGCCGGAAGCCGAAGACGCAGCGCCATACGCCGCCGCGTTCGGCTCCACCCTGCTGGATGTCGAGCAGGAGGCGCTGGCGGCCCTGCGCCGGATGGACGGGCTGGCCGCCCGCCACCGGGTGCGGCTGCAGATCGCCGTGCAGCCCGACCTGGCGGTGCGGGCGGACCCGCGCGGGTTCCGCTTCGCGCTCGCCAGCCTGCTGGAAAACGCCATCGGCCACGCCCCCGGCGGCAAGGTGCTGGTCGCCGGCAGGCGCCATGGCGGCCGCGTCCAGCTCGCGGTGCTGGATGACGGGCAGGGCCCGGACCGGCTGGCGCAGGAAGCCGCATTGCGCCCGGTCGAGAGCATCGCCGCCCTGCATGGCGGCACGCTGCAAATCGAGATCCGGCCCGGGCAGGGCACGCTGGCGATGCTGCGCCTGCCCGAGCCCCTGGCCGCCCCAACCGCCGGCCGCCCCCCCCGGCGGCCGAGCCGGAAGCCTCTTCCCCGGTCCCCGAGGCCACGCGCGCCTGACCCCGGCTCCGCCTCGGACAGCCCCCCTCAGACGATACCGAGCGCCACGGCCAGGCCGAAGCAGCTGGCCAGCAGCCCGATGCCGCCGCCGGTCCAGGCCAGCCAGCGCACCCGCGTCACGATCGACACCGAGGTCAGCACGATCGCGATCTGCAGCGCGCCGACCACGCCCTCGAACTGGTGGTACAGATGGAACGCGTGGTCGCGCGCCTCCGTCTGGTGCCCGGCCCGCTCGACCAGCTGCTTCATGCCGTCGCCGGCCTTGGGATCGTCGCGCAGCCGGTCCTCCGTCTCGCGCGCCGCCTGGATCCGCGCCACGATCGCGGGATCGCCGGCATTCGGCAGGCTTTCCAGCAGCGTCGCCTCGGCGTTGCGGACCGTGGCCCGGACGTTCTTCGCCTGGAAGAAGTTCCAGTCATCCGACAGGCTGATGTGATGGGTCAGGTAGTCGCTCTGGGCGCTGTTCTTGCCCATCTCCGCCAAGGTCAGCGCTGCGGCAAGTGCTGCGATGACGATGGCGATCCGGGCCGCCGAATTGTCCTGGCCATGCTCGGCGGCGTGATGGGCGTGTTCCAGGCCTTCCTGGGCGTGCTCGATGGTGTCGGACATGAACGGCTTCCCTGGCTGTTGGCCGGATTCGGCGGCGCATAGCTTCGCATATCGGGGCGCCGACCGCCTCCATCCCGCGTGGCCGGGGGTGGTCCATGTCGGCGCGCGGACATTCCAGAGCAACGTCCATTCAGATGGAATCATCTGAATGGACAAAGTTGCTCGCTAAAACAAAGACCTAGAGCAGGATCGGCGCTTCTATCCGCGCCGATCCTGCTCTAGGCTGGCGCCATGCATATCGTTCCCCGGCCCAGGCGGCTCCTGCTCCCTCTTTGCCGCCTCGGCGTGCTGTGCGCGGTGTTCGCCGCCGGCGCCGCCGGCGCCGACACGCTGGAACCCCCGCCGGGCCGGCTGGAACGGGGCGCGCAGGTGCACTTCACCTACCGCGCCGACCGGCCGCTCACGGCCGCCTCCTCGGGCACGCTCACCCTGGACTGGACGGATGCGCTCGGCCGCGCCGTGCAGCATCGCGAAATGCCGGTGCGGCTGTCGCGCGACGGCTCGGTGGCGGTGCCGCTCGATCTCGGCCGCGTGGTCGCCACCGCCAACACGCTGCGCGCCAGGCTGCGGCTGAACGGCCAGGACAGCGAGGCCAGCGCCGATTTCGTCGTCCCGCCGCCCGAGGATGGCTGGGCCGACTGGCGCACCATGATGTGGCCGAGCCTGAAGCCGGAGCAGCTGGCGGCGCTGCCCGCACTCGGGATCACCGGCAACAAGGTGATGGCCACGCGGGAGGCGGAGCTCACCGCCGCGGACGCCGCCAAAGCGATGGCGCCGCTGCTGGCCGCGGACATCGCGCCGTATATCGAGAACATCGCCACCGATTTCTACGCCTCCTACCATCGCTGGCGGCCGGGCAAGCCGGTCACCTGGCTGTTCGACGAAGCCCGCCGCCGCTACCGGGAAAACCCGGCCGACCCCTCGGTCCGGCTGCGCGAACCCGGCCTGTCGGACCCGCAATGGCAGGCGCGGATCGACGAAAGGCTCAGGCAGCATGTGCGCATCTACGGCCGCTACCGCCCGGTCTACTACAATCTCGGCGACGAGACCGGCATCGCCGACCTCGCGGCCAACTGGGATTTCGATTTCTCGCCGCAATCGCTGGCCGGCATGCGCGCCTGGCTGCGCGGCCGCTACCCGTCGCTCGCGGCGCTGAACCGGCAATGGGGCACGGCATTCGCCACCTGGGACGAGGTGACGCCGCCGACCACCGAGGCGACGCTGGCGCGCACCGACAACAACTACTCCGCCTGGTCGGACTTCAAGGAATGGATGGACGAGGCCTTCGCCCGCGCGCTGCGCAGCGGCGCCCGCGCCGTGCACGCCGCCGATCCGCGCGCGCGCGCGGCCATCGAGGGCACCCAGGCGCCCGGCTGGGGCGGCTACGACTTCACCCGGCTGGCGCATGCGGTCGACGTGCTCGAAATGTACGACATGCACAACAACGTGGAGATCGCGCTGGCGCTGAACCCGGCGCTGATCACGCTGACCACCTCGTTCCGCTCCGGCGCCCCCGAGGTGCACCGCATCTGGCACGAGGCGCTGCTCGGCCAGCGCGGCACCGTGATCTGGGACGAGGAGAACGCCATCGTCGCCCCCGATGGCACGCCCGGCCTGCGCGGCGAGCAACTGCGCGGGGTGCTCACCGAGCTGCGCCGCGGCATCGGCGCGCAGCTGATCGCCAGCCGCCCGGCGCGCGATCCGGTGGCGATCCTCTATTCGCCGGAAAGCTACCGGCTGCGCTGGCTGCTGGACGTCAAGGCGAGCGGCAAGCCCTGGACCGAGCGCGATTCGGAGCGCGAATCCTTCGACAGCGTGCTGCGCGCGGCGATGCGCCGCTCGGCCTCCCTGCTGCAGCACGCCGGGCTGCAGCCGCACTGGCTCAGCCCCGACCTGCTGGCCGGCGGCGCGTTGGAGGCGCGCGGCATCCGCCTGCTGGTGCTGCCGCAGGCGCTGTCGCTGTCCGACCGGGAAGCCGCGGCGATCGCCCGCTTCGCGGCGCGCGGCGGCGTGGTGCTGGCGGACGCCACCCCCGGCGAATTCGACGGCCACGGCCGCCGGCGGACGCGCCCCGCGCTCGCCGGCCTCGCCAGCAAGGTCCGCCTGATCGAGGCGCTGAGCCGAGACGACGCCCCGGCCGCGCCGTTCATCGGCGGCGCTGCAGGACGCCGGCGTGGCGGCAAAATTCCGCGTGGAAGCGCCGGACGGCACAATGCGGTCCGATGTCGACATGCGCCAGTTCCGCAACGGCCGCGTCACCATCCTCGGCCTGCTGCGCGACCTGCCGCCCGGCGAGCCGGGCCCGGCGCAGCCGGCCGTGCTGCGCCTCGCCCAGCCGGCCTGGCGGACCGATCTGCGCAACCCGGCACCGGCGGAACAGACCGACCGCATCCCCATCCGCCTCGACCCCGTCGAACCGACCGTGCTGGCCCTGTCGCCGGCGCCGCTGCCGAAACCGGTGCTGAACGGCCCGCGCAAGGCCCGGCTCGGCGACATCGTGACGTTCGAGCTCCGCCTGTCCGGCCCCAGCCCCGCCGCCCTGCACGTGCTGCACCTGGAAGCGCGCGACCCCACCGGCCGCGTCATCGGCCCCTACAGCGCCAACGTCGCCCTCAGCGGCGGCAAGGCAAGCTGGCAACTGAAACTGGCGCTGAACGACAAACCCGGCGCTTGGACCATCACCGCCCGCGACGCCCTAGGCGCCGGCCAGATCTTCTGGCCCATCGAAGTGTCGGCCGCTGCGGGTGGGGCGCCGTAACCAATCCCAATCTCCCCCCAACCCCAATCTCCCCCACCCCAAACTCCCCCGCCGCCAATCTTCCCCCTCTCCCCCACTTCGGGGGAGAGGGAGGGGTGAGGGGGCAGACGGGGCAGACGGGCCAGAGGGGCCAAAGCGCCCCCCACCCCAAGCCCCTACCGCACCACCCGCCCCTCAATCGGATACGAAGGATCGTTGTATCCCGGCGTGGACGCATGCCCCGGCGCCACCAGCCGGTCGACCAGTTTTTCGTCCTCGGCATCGCAGCGATAGTCGAGTGCGCCGAGATATCCTTCCCATTGCTCCTCGGTTCGCGGCCCGGCGACGGCGGCGGTGACGAAGCGGTTGTTCAGCACCCAGGCGAGCGCGAACTGCCCGGGCGTGATGCCGCGGGCCTCGGCGTGCCGGGCCAGTTCCAGGGCGATGTGCAGGCTTTCCTGTCGCCATTCCGATTCCAGCATCCGCCGGTCCTGCCGCCCGGCGCGGGTGCCTGGCGGGGGCGGCACGTCGGGGCGGTATTTGCCGGTCAGCACGCCGCGCGCCAGCGGCGAGTAGGGCACCACGCCCAGGCCGTACTGGCCGCAGGCCGGCAGATGCTCGATTTCCGGCTGGCGGTTCAGCGCGTTGTACAGCGGCTGGCTGACCACCGGGCGGTCGATGCCGAGTTCGTCGCAGATGCGGCAGATCTCCGCGACGCGCCAGGCGCGGTAGTTGGAGACGCCGAAATACCGCAGCTTGCCGGCCCGGATCAGGTCGCCGAGCGCGCGCACGGTTTCGGCCAGCGGTGTGGCTGTGGTCTTCCTTGTGCAGGTACAGAATGTCGATGGTTTCCACGCCCAGCCGGCGCAGGCTGGCATGGGTGGCGTCCATCACGTGCCGGCGCGACAGCCCGCGCGCGTTCGGGCCCTTGCCGGTGGGGTTGGCGATCTTGGTCGCCAGCACCCACCAGGAACGGTTCTTCGCGATCGCGCGGCCGGTGATTGCCTCCGAGCGGCCTTCGGCGTAGCCGTCGGCGGTGTCGATGAAGTTCACGCCCTGCTCCTGCGCGCGGTCGATGATGCGCGCGGCCGTGGCCTCCTCCGTGGCGCCGCCGAACATCATCGTGCCGAGGCAGAGCGGGGAGATTTTCAGCCCGCTTGCGCCGAGATTCCGGTACTCCATCGCATCCCCCCTGATTTGCCCGCTTTCGAGCCTACACGGAACCGGCTTGAATGGCGCGATGCCAGCCCATCGCACACGCAACGCAGGAGTCGAGCCGGCCAGGCTCCCAGGGAGAACGCTCCCAGGGAGAAGGCGGGCAGCCTCGGCGAGCTGTTCGTCGTGTTCCTGCGCATGGGCGCGATGAGCTTCGGCGGCGGCATGACCAGCTGGACAAGGCGGGAGGTGGTGGAGCGGCGCGGCTGGATCGACGACCGCCAGTTCCTCAGCGGCGTGGCGCTGTCGCAGATCTCGCCGGGGGCGAACGGGGTCAACATCGCGGTGTTCGTCGGCACCGTGCTGCATGGCGGCCTGGGCGCGGTGGTGGCGGTGCTCGGCATGCTGGCGGTGCCGGTGGCGGTCGTGCTGATCGCGGGGGCCGCCTATTTCAGCCTGAACGCCCTGCCTGATGGCACCTGGTTCGGCCTGGCTCTGGCCGGCGTCGGCGCCGGCGCGATCGGCCTCAATCTCGCTTCCGGCCTGCGGCTGTTCCGGCGCAACATCCGCCGCCCCGGGGCGATCGGGGTGGCGGTCGCCACCGCCGCATCGCTCGGCTTCGGCATCGGCCTGGGCTGGGTGCTGGCGGTGATGATCCCGGCCAGCCTGCTCATCGGCTGGCTGGAGCGGCGCCAGCCGTGACCGGGGTGCTGGCTCAGCTGGCCGGGCTGTTCGTGGTGCTGTCGCTGCTGTCGGTGGGCGGCGGCAACGGCGTGCTGCCGGAGATGCAGCGCGCCGCGGTGGACCAGCACCACTGGCTGACCGCGCGCCAGTTCCTCGATCTGTTCGCCATCTCCCGCGCCACGCCCGGCCCGGGGGCGCTGATCGTGCTGCTGATCGGGCTGAAGGCGGCGGGGGTGCTGGGCGCGGTGGTGGCGGGCCTGGCGATGTTCACGCCGTCCTGCCTGATCGTGCACCTGGCGGCGCGGTTCTGGGACCGCGCGGCCCGCTCCGCCTGGCGCGAGGTCGCCGAGCGGGCGCTGGCGCCGGTCGCGGTCGGGCTGACGCTCGGCAGCGGCATCGCGCTGATCCGCGGCACCGAGCATGGCTGGCCGGCCTATGGCGTCACCGCCGGATCGACGCTGCTGCTGACGCTGACCGAGCTGCATCCGATGATCGCGCTGACGGCCGGCGCGGCGGTGCTGCTGGCGGTGGGCAGCTAGGGTGGATCCGGTCGCGGCGTTCGCCGTCATCGTCGACACGGCCTGGTACGCGTCGCGCTACCCCGATGTCGCCGCCGCCGACGCGCTGCGCCATTTCGCCGCCCATGGCCTGGCCGAGGGGCGCGACCCCAATCCGTTCTTCGACGGCGCCTGGTATCTGCGCGAATATCCGGACGCCGCCGCCTCCGCCAGCCGCCGCTGCTGCATTACCTGCAGACCGGGGCCGCCGCCTTGCGCGATCCGCATCCGCGCTTCGACGCCGCCTGGTATGTGCGCGAGCATCCCGGCGCGCGCGGCAATCCGCTGCTGCACCATCTGAAACTGGGCGTGGCGAGCGGCTGGCCGACCGAGCCGGCGCCGGATTTTTCCGCCTTTCCGATGAACGCAAAGGCCGCCGTTCCGGCGGGCGCAAAAGCCGCCGGCCCGGCGGAGCTGATCGTGACCGACGAGCAGGACAGCGAACCCGCGGCGGACGCGCTGGTGCTGCGGGCGACCTCGCGCGGCATGGCGCTGTCCGCGCCCGGCGATCCCCGGACGCTGCGCCTGCCGCCGGAGCGGATCGGCGACCTCGTGCGGGTGCTGACGGATGCCGGCGTCTCGCGCGTGCTGGTGCGCGGCCTGCCGGCCGGGCGGTTCGATCTGCGCGCCCTGCTGCACCGCCTGGGCGTGGCCTTCGACGTGATCCTGCGCGACTACCTCGCCCTCTGCCCGCAACGCCATCTGCTGCCCTGGCCGGACGCGCAGCATTGCGGCGAGCCCGGCCCCGCCGGCTGCAACGCCTGCATCGCGGCGCGGCCGAGCCATGGGGCGACCGACATCCTGACCTGGCGGCACGGCCATGCCTGGCTGTTCCGCGAGGCCGGGCAGGTGATCTGCCCGAGCCAGGACGCGCTGGCGCGGCTGCAACGTTATGGCCTCGCTGAACGTGCCGTCCTGGCCCCGGCCGCCGGCGGCACCTGGAAGCTGGCATTCCCGAAACTGGCCCCGCGCGGCACGCTGCGCGTGGCGGCGTTCGGCGATGCGCCGCATCTGGGCGCGCCGGCGGTGGCAGCGGTGCAAGAAGCGGCAAGCGGGGCCATCCGGATCGAGCCCGTCGCGCCAGCGGACTGGTCCGAGGCGCTGCGCCGATCGCCGCCGCATGTCGCCTGGTTCCCAACCCAGTGGCCCGATCCGGAAGCCCAGGGCCTCGCCGCCGCGATCGATCGCGGGACTGCCGATCGTCGCCGCCCGTATCGGCGCCTTCCCCGAACGCCTGGCCGGGCGGCGGCTGACCTGGCTGGTCGATCCCGGCGCTCCCGCGCAGGACTGGCTGGAGGCGTTCGCCGCCGCGCGCGCCGCATTGCTCGGCAATCCGCCGAAACCGTCCAGGCGCCCGAAGCCGGCCGAAACCCCCACGCCTCCCACAAGGCGCGCGACGACCGGACCGATGGACCTGCGCCGCGCTGGCCGGGTTTCGGTGGTCGTCGTGCCCGAGCGCTTCGAGAACGCCACCCCCAGCCCCTGCGGCTATATCCGCCTGCTCCAGCCGCTCGATCACCTGGCGAGCACCGGCGAGATCGACATCGTCCTCGCCGATCCAACGGAGGCGCTGCGCTACCGCGCCGACATCATCGCCACCCAGCGCTACGCCCTGCCCGACGCCGCCACGGCGGACGCCCTGGCCGCGCATTGCCGCGCGCATGGCATCCGGCTGCTCTACGACCTCGACGACGACCTGCTGAACATCCCCCGCGACCACCCGGAAGCCGCGATCCTGCGCCCCCGCGCCCGGCTGGTGGCGCGGATGCTCGGCCACGCCGACGCGGTCTGGGCCTCGACCCCGGCGCTGCGGCAAAGCCTTCACGCCGCCGGCCACGCCGCGCGGGTCGTCGCCAACGGCCTGGACGAGCGCCTATGGGCCGCCCCGCCATCGCCCATCCGCCCCGCGCGGGGACCGGTGCGCATCCTCTACATGGGCACCGCCACGCATGACGCCGATTTCGCCATCGTGGAACCCGCGCTCGCCCGGCTGCACGCCGAATTCGCCGGCCGCGTGCGCATCGACATGATCGGCGTGACCGCGCGCGGCGTGCCGGACTTCATCCGCCGCCTCGCCCCGCCCGCGCACGCCATCGCCTCCTATCCCGGCTTCGTCGACTGGATCACGGGCCAACCCATCACGGGCCAAAATTGGGACATCGGCATCGCGCCGCTGGCCGATACCGGCTTCAACCGCTGCAAATCCGCGATCAAGGTGCTGGACTACGCCGCCCTCGGCCTCGCCGTGCTGGCTTCCGACGTTCCCGCCTATCGCGGCTCGGCGGCGGAGCTCGTCGGCAACACCGCGCCCGCCTGGTTCGCCGCCCTGGCCCGCCTGGTCCGCGACCCCCGGCTGCTTCTGGCCCAGCGCCGCCGCCGCCCGCGACGATTTCCTGCGCCAGGGAACGCTGGCGGCCCAGCAGGCAGCGCGCCGGGACGCGCTGCTGGCGCTGGCCGGGCGGCTCAGTCCATCGCCGCGTGCGCGGCGTCCGGCTTCGCCCCGCCGCTCGGCGGCTTGCGCATGAACAGCAGCAGCAGAAGCGCCGGCAGCGAGGTGAAGATCATCAGCTTGTAGTCGTCGACATAGGCGATGATCAGCGCCTGCCGGTTGACGATCTGGTCCAGCACCGCCGCGCCATGCGCGGTGGCGGGGTCCAGCATCTTGTAGGCCTGCAGCGCACGGTTGAACGGCGTGACCGACTCGCTGATCTGCGCATGCACCACCTGCAGGTTGTGGGCCAGCGCCGAGGAGGTGATGGCCACGCCGACGGCGCTGCCGACATTGCGGAACAGGCTCATCATCGAGGTGCCGTCGGTGCGGAACTCCGCCCGCAGCGTGGCGAAGGTCAGCACCTGCAAAGGCACGAAGACGAAGCCGAGCCCGGCGCCCTGGATGAAGATCGCCAGGATGATGTCGTGCTGCGACACGTCCGGCGTCCATCCCGCCATCAGCTCCAGCGAATAGCACAGCATCAGGATGCCGACGCCGATCAGCACCCGCGGATCGACCTTCGCCGTCAGCCGCCCGCCGAGCAGCATCGACAGCATGGTGCCAAGCCCGCGCGGCGACAGCACCAGCCCGGCGGCGGCCACGGGATAGTTCGCCAGCGTCTGCAGCCAGGGCGCCATCAGCGCGGCGGTGGCGACCAGCACCATGCCGACCGAGAACATCAACGCCAGCCCGGCGACGAAATTGCGGTCGCGAAACGCCGCCGGCGGCACGAACGGCCGCTGCGCGGTGGCCATGTGCACCAGGAACAGATAGGTCCCGAGCCCGGCGAGCACCGCCTCCACGATGATCTCGGTCGAGTTGAACCAGTCCTGGTCATGCCCGCGGTCCAGCATCAGCTGGAACGAGCCGATGCCGAGCGCCAGCACGCCGAAGCCGGTCCAGTCGAAGCGCATGCCGCTGCGCGAGCCCTCGCCGGGCATGAACACGATCAGCCCCGCCACCGCGGCCACGCCCACCGGCAGGTTGACGTAGAACACCCAGCGCCAGTTGTAGAGATCGGTCAGGTAGCCGCCCACGGTCGGGCCCAGGATCGGCCCCAGCATCACGCCCACGCCCCAGATCGCCATGGCCATGCCGCGCTTTTCCGGCGGGTAGATGTCCAGCATGATCGATTGCGACAACGGCACCAGCGCTGCGCCGAACGTGCCCTGCAACAGCCGGAACACCACCATCTGCGCCAGCGACTGCGCCGCCCCGCACATCATCGACGCAATAGTGAACCCGACCAGGCAGACCAGCATCAGGTTCTTGCGCCCGAACCTGGCCGCCAGCCAGCCGACCGGCGCGGTCATGATCGCCGCGGCGGTGATGTAGGAGGTCAGCACCCAGGTGATCTCGTCGGACGACGCCGACAGGCTGCCCTGCATATACGGCAGCGCCACGTTGGCGATCGTCGAATCCAACGCCTGCATCAGCGTCGCCGCCATCGCGCAGATCGTGATCAGCGTCCGATGCCGGACGCCGGCGGACAGGCCGCTCATGACCCGGCCAAAAGCAAGGCTGGGGCTCCGCCCCAGACCCCGGCAGGGCGCTGCCCTGCACCCGCAAGGGGATGGTCATCCCCTTGACCCCTCAGACTGGTTTGTTGGGAAGGGGGCGGAGCCGACGCAGCCGTCGATGGGCTACGGCATGCCCCCTTCCCAACAAACCAAACGGAAATGGGTCCAGGGAACGAGTTCCCTGGCGGGGTGCAGGGGCAGAGCCCCTGCCGGGGTTTGGGGCGGAGCCCCAATCCAGCTCTGGTCATGGGATCAGGTCGTGCCAGCTCCGGTGGTGGCCGGTGTCGATATCCGCGACCACGCTCATGCCGGCGCGCAGTTCCGGGTCTTGCGGGCTGCGGTCGACCTTGATGCGGACGGGGATGCGCTGGACCACCTTCACCCAGTTGCCGGAGGTGTTCTGGGCCGGAAGGACGGAGAATTCCGATCCGCTGTTCGGGCTGATGCTTTCCACCGAGCCTTGCCAGACGCGGCCGGGATAGGTGTCCACGGTGACCTGCACGGCGTCGCCGGGCTTCACGTAGGTGAGCTCGGTTTCCTTCGGGTTGGCCTCGACCCAGACGCGGTCGGTCGATACCAGGCCGAAGGCGGCGGTGGCGGCGGCCAGGTACATGCCGGGCTGCACGCTCTCCACCTGGGTGACGATGCCGGCGAACGGGGCGCGGATCACCGTATGGTCGAGCTGGCGCTGCGTCTCGTCGAGCCGGGCCTTGGCCTGCAGGTAGTCCGGCATCGTGGTGACGTCGACATCCGGGTTGCCGCCGAGCCGCGCCAGCTGGACCATGGCCTGCACCTTCAGCGCCTCCAGCGCCTGGCGGTTGGCGGCGAGCCGGAAGCGGGCATCGTCGTAATCGGCGCGGGTGACGCCGCCGCCTTTCACCAGGTTGGCGTAGCGGTCGAAGCTCGCCTGGTCGGAATCGACCTGCGCCGACTTCACCTGGGCGTCGCGCAGCATCCGCTGGTAGTCGAGCTTCATGGCGTTCAGCGTGAACACGATGCTGTTGAGATTGGCGCTGGCGCCGTCATGGGCGATCCGGAACGGCTTGGGGTCCAGCCGCAGCAGCACGTCGCCCTGGGCGACCCGCTGGCCCTCGCGCACCGGCACTTCGAGCACGATGCCGGAGACGTCGGTGGCGATCGTCTCCTTGGCGGCGCGGACATAGGCGTCGTCGATCGAGACGATGCGCCCGCCGGTCTTCCAGTAATAGAGCGAGCCGATGATGACCAGGACGATGCCGCCCAGCATCAGGAACGGCCGCAGGCCGCGCCGCAGCGTGCGCCGCGTGTGGCCTGAGGAAGCCGGCGCATCCGTGACGCGATGGGCGGGGGAAGTGGTAGCCCCTGTAGTGGTAGCCCCTGTGGTGGTAGCCTGGGACATCAGGCGATCTCCCGTGCTTGGGTGGCGGTGGGCGGCGGCAGGGCGTCGGGCGCGCGCCGCGGCTGGCGGGTGCAGGGTGTCAGCGCTGCCTTCATGTGCAGCAGCGTCTCCGTCATCAGTTCCAGCGTGGCCTCCTCCACCCCCCCGGTCAGGATGCCGGCGATTTCCGCGCGCTGGCGGTCGATCTCGCGCAGCATCGGATGGGCGGGCGGGCGCAGATGCAGGCGCCAGATGCGGCGGTCCCTCGGGTCCGGCCGGCGCTCCACCATGCCGCTTTTCTCCAGCCGGTCGACCAGGCGGGCGACCGTGATCGGCTCAACCTCCATGATCTCGGCGAGTTCCTTCTGGGTGATGCCGGGCTGGCGTTCCAGCCAGATCAGGATGCCCCATTGCGCCCGCGTCATGCCCTGCCGGCGGGCGCGCTTGTCGGCATCGACCCGGACCAGCCGGGCGACGTCGTGCAGCAGGAACAGCAGGTCGCGGCGGATTTCGGTCATGTCGTGAGGGCCATGTTGGGGCGCGGCAGATCGATGCAGCCGTTATAGTAAGCAGCGTTATGATAACTTTGCCAGCGGTCCCGCCATGCAGGGAATGCGGGGCCGGTTGCGCGTTACGCGGAGCGGAAAAGCCCAGGGCGCGGAGCGGGGGAGTGTGAAGCGTCCTTTGAGCCGCTATTCTGCGCCGAAGGGAGAATCGACCTGATGAAACGACGTGAATTTCTGGCCGCCGCCGCGGTCCTGCCTCTGGCCCGGCCCGCCCTCGCGCAGGATGTGAAAAAACTGATCTTCGTGCCGCAGGGCAACCTGGCCAGCCTGGATCCGGTCTGGACCACGGCGACGGTGACTCGGAACTTTTCCTTCCTGGTCTACGACACGCTGTACGGGCTGGACGCGAAGCTGAACCCGCATCCCCAGATGGCCGAAGGCCACAGCATGGACGAGGACGGGCTGCGCTGGACCATCCGGCTGCGCGAGGGGCTGAAATTCCATGACAACGAGCCGGTGCTGGCGCGCGACTGCGTCGCCTCCCTGCAGCGCTGGATGAAGCGGGACTCGCTCGGCCAGACCCTGGCGAGCCGGCTGGACGCGCTGGAAACGCCGGACGACCGCACTTTGGTGTTTCGGTTGAAGCGCCGTTTCGCGGCACTCCCGTTCGCGCTGGCGCGTTCGCAGCCGAGCCCGCCGGTGATCCAGCCGGCCCGGCTCGCCGCCACCGACGCGTTCAAGCCGATCACCGAGGTGGTCGGCAGCGGCCCGTTCCGCTTCCTGCCCGGCGAGTATGTCTCCGGCAGCCAGGCGGTGTTCGCGCGCTTCGACGGCTACAGCTCCCGCAGCGAGCCGGCCGATTTCACCGCCGGCGCCAAGCGCGCGCTGGTGGAGCGGGTGGAGTGGCGCATCATGCCCGACCCCGCCACCCAGGCGAACGCGCTGCTGACCGGGGAGGTGGACTGGGTCGAGCAGCCGCTGCCGGACCTGCTGGAGCGGCTGCGCCGCAGCAAGGACATCGAGGTGCAGCGGCTCGACCCCTACGGCGTCTATCCGGTGCTGCGGCTGAACCATCTGCAGCCGCCGAGCAGCAATCTGGCGCTGCGCCGGGCGATCCTGGCGGCGATCGACCCGACCGAGGTGATGCAGGCGCTGATGGGCGACGATACCGGCGCCTATACCGCGCCGATCGGCTGCTTCCTGCCGGGCACGGAATCGGCCAACGATGCCGGCATGGACCGGCTGGGCGGCAAAAAGCCGCTCGCGGAGCTGCGCGCGATGGTGGCCGCCTCCGGCGCGGGCGGGGAGCGCTTCGTGCTGATGCACCCGACCGACCAGCCGTTCTACGACGCGATGACCCAAGTGGTCGCCGCGCGGCTGAAGGAGATCGGCATCAATCTCGAAGAGCAGGCGATGGATTTCGGCACCGTCGTGCAGCGGCGCAACAGCCGCGAGCCGCTGGACAAGGGCGGCTGGTCGGGCTTCATCTCCGGCTTCCCGGCGGCCGACTACCTCGATCCGCTGGTCGCCATCGGCGTGCGCGGCAACGGCGCGGGCGCCTGGTACGGCTGGCCGAGCAGCCCGGCGATCGAGGCGGCGCGCGATGCCTGGATGGAGAGCAACGACGCGGCCGAGCGCAAGAAGCTGGCGCGCGCCATCCAGGAAGAGGTGTTTTCCAATGTGCAATACGTGCCGCTCGGGCAGTATCGCCAATCGACCGCCTGGCGGCGTAGCCTGTCGGGCCTGCTGACGGGGCCGGCGCCGGTGTTCTGGAACGTGACGAAGACATGAAGATGCGGTTTTGAGGGACGGCTTCGCGACCTATGCCTGGGTGGCGGTCGGCGGCGGGCTCGGCAGCATGGCGCGGTTCTGGATGACCGGCTGGGTCGCGGGCTTTGCCGATGGCCGCTTCCCCTGGGGCACGCTGGCGATCAACGCGCTGGGCTCGCTGGTCATCGGCATCGTCGCCGGGCTGACGCTGACGCCGGAGCGGCTGGGCTGGCATCCGGATCTGCGGATTTTCCTGATGGTGGGCATCTGCGGCGGCTTCACGACCTTTTCCGCCTTCAGCCTGCAGGTGGTCGAGATGCTCCAGATCGGAGATATCGGCCCGGCGCTGCTCTATGTGGCGGGATCGGTGCTGCTCTGCCTGGCGGCGACCGGAGCCGGGGTCGTGATGGTGCGCTGAGACCCTTCCCGGCGGAGGGTTCGTCGCACTGGACTGTTCCTATCCAGAAACGATATTCATGTGTTCACCCTGCCGTGCGGGCAGGCTACGGTGCGGCGCGCCCACACAGATCAGGGTGCGGTGCACGGAAAACGGGACTGGGAATCAATGAAGCTGTTGCTGACGGGCGGATGCGGATTTATCGGCTCGGCCGTGGTCCGCCATCTGATCCGCGCCACCGATCATGTCGTCGTCAATGTCGACAAGATGACCTATGCCGCGTCCGAGGACGCGCTGGAAGCGGCGCGGACCCATCCCCGCTACACCCATGATCCGCGCCGACATCGCCGATGCCCCGGCCATGCGCCAGGTCTTCGCCACCCATCGCCCGGATGCGGTGATGCATCTGGCCGCCGAAAGCCATGTCGACCGCTCGATCGACGGGCCGGCGCCGTTCATCCAGAGCAACGTGGTCGGCACCTTCGTGCTGCTGGAAGCGGCGCGCGAGCATTGGTCCGCGCTCGACAAGGCGGTGCGGCCCGGCTTCCGCTTCCACCATGTCTCCACCGACGAGGTGTTCGGCGCGCTCGGCCACGAGGATCCGCCGTTCACCGAGACCACCGCCTACGACCCGCGCAGCCCGTACTCGGCCAGCAAGGCGGCCTCCGACCATCTGGTCCGCGCCTGGCAGCACACCTATGGCCTGCCGACGCTGGTCAGCAACACGGTCAACAATTACGGCCCCTGGCAATTCCCCGAAAAGCTGATCCCGCTGGTGACCCTGAACGCGCTGGAAGGCCGCGAGCTGCCGGTCTACGGCGACGGGTCGAACATGCGCGACTGGCTGTTCGTCGAGGACCATGCCGAGGCGCTGGTCCGCGTGCTCGAGCGCGGCGCTGCCGGGTGCCACCTATGCCATCGGCGGGCGCCAGCCGCGCACCAACCTGCAGGTGGTGCAAGGCGATCTGCGCCGAGCTCGACCGCAAGCTGCCCGACCCCGCCGGGCCGCGCGAGCGGCTGATCCGCTTCGTCACCGACCGCCCCGGCCATGATTTCCGCTACGAGATCGACCCCACCGCGGTCGGAGACGGCGCTGGACTGGAAGGCGCCGCATGATTTCGAGGCCGGGCTGGCGCGCACGATCGACTGGTACCTGGCCAACCGCGCCTGGTGGGAGGCGCTGCGCGCCGCGCGCTACGCCGGCCAGCGGCTCGGTACGGGCAACAAGAAGGACGCCGCATGAAGGGCATCGTCCTCGCCGGCGGCTCCGGCACGCGGCTGCACCCGATGACGCTGGCGGCGTCCAAGCAGCTGCTGCCGGTCTACGACAAGCCGATGGTCTACTACCCGCTGTCGACGCTGATGCTGGCGGGCATTCGCGACATCCTGCTGATCTCCACGCCGGACGATCTGCCGCAGTTCCGCCGGCTGCTCGGCGACGGCGCGCGATTCGGCGCTGCGGATCGCCTATGCGGTGCAGCCGAGCCCGGACGGCATCGCCCAGGCCTTCCTGATCGGGCGCGACTGGATCGAGGGCGAGCCCTGCGCGCTGGCGCTGGGCGACAACCTGATCCATGGCGACCATCTCTCCGCCCTGCTGCGCGGCGCCGCCGCCCGCCCGCAGGGCGCCAGCGTGTTCGCCTATCAGGTGCGCGACCCCGAGCGCTACGGCGTGGTGTCGTTCGACGAGGCCGGCCGCGCCGAGGAGATCGTCGAAAAGCCGGAAAAGCCGAAATCCAACTGGGCGGTGACCGGGCTGTATTTCTACGATGCCCGCGTCTGCGAGATCGCCGCCGCGATCCGCCCCTCGGCGCGCGGCGAGCTGGAGATCACCGACCTGAACCGGGTCTATCTGGAGGAGGGCACGCTGCAGGTGGAGCGGCTGTCGCGCGGCTATGCCTGGCTCGACGCCGGCACGCCGGACAGCCTGATCCAGGCCGCCACCTATCGTGCAGACCATCCAGTCGCGCACCGGCATGCTGGTCGGCTGCCCGGAGGAGGTCGCGTTCCGCATGGGCTTCATCGCCGCGGAGCAGCTGCGCGAGCAGGCGCGGCAGGCTCGGCAAGACCGAGCTCGGCCGGGTGCTGACGGAACTGGCGAATGGGGCGCATGAATGAAGACCGAATCGTCTCGCCATTCCCGGCGTGCTGCTGCTGACGCCGCAGCAATTCGCCGACAGCCGGGGCCTGTTCGTCGAGACCTGGAACGAGGCGCGCTACGCGGCACTCGGCATTCCCGGCCCCTTCGTGCAGGACAACCAGAGCCTGTCGATCCGGCAGGGCACCGTGCGCGGTCTGCATCTGCAGGTGGCGCCGAACGTGCAGGGCAAGCTGGTGCGCTGCGTGCGCGGCGCGATCTGGGACGTGGCGGTGGATGTGCGGCCGGGCTCGCCGACCTTCGGGCGGCACGTCGCGGCGGAGCTGAGCGCGGGTAATTTCCGCCAGCTCTGGATCCCCGGCGGCTTCCTGCACGGCTTCTGCACGCTCGAGCCGGATACCGAGGTCGCCTACAAGGTGACCGCGCCGTACGACCGCGGCGCCGAGCGCGGCGTGATCTGGAACGATCCCGCCCTGGCGCTGCCCTGGCCGGTGGCGGAGGCGGACGCGGTGCTGTCGGACAAGGATCTGGAACTGCCGCCGCTGTCCGCCTACGCCGACAGCGTGGCCTAACGACGATGGCGGAGCGCACCGATCCTGATCACCGGCGGGGCCGGGCAGCTCGCCTCCTCGCTGGATGCGCTGGCGCAGGCGCGCGGCCTGGCGGCGATCCGCGTCGGCCGCCCGGAATTCGATTTCGACCGCCCGGAGACGATCGGGGCCGCGTTCCGCGCCGCCCGGCCGGCGCTGGTGGTCAACGCCGCCGCCTATACCGCGGTCGATGCCGCGGAAACCGACGCGGCGGCGGCCGCGCGCGCCAATCACGAAGGCCCGGCCGCGCTGGCTGCCCTGTGCGCCGCCGCCGGCGTGCCGCTGATCCATGTCTCCACCGATTACGTCTTCGACGGGCGCAAGGCCGCGCCGTACACCGAGGCCGACCCGACCGCGCCGCAAGGCGTCTACGGCGCCACCAAGCTGGCCGGCGAGCAGGCGGTGCTCGCCGCCGGCGCGCGGGCCATCGTGATGCGGACCTCCTGGGTCTATTCCGCCACCGGCAAGAACTTTGTCCGCACCATGCTGAACGCGGCCCAGCGAATGCAGGCCCAGGGCGACGGGGTTGCCCGGCTGCGCGTGGTGGCGGACCAGCAGGGCTGCCCGACCTCGGCCGACGATCTGGCCGCGGCGATCCTGAACATCGCCGGCGCGATTCTTTCCGATGGCTGGCGCGAAGCCTATGGCGGCGTGGTGCATGCCGCCGGCAGCGGGGCGACCACCTGGCACGGCCTGGCGGTGGCGACGTTCGAGGCGGCCTTCCGGCACGGCAAGGCCGATGCCGTCGGTCGACGCCATCGCCACCGCCGACTGGCCGACCCCGGCGCCGCGCCCGGCGGATTCGCGGCTGGACTGCGCCCGGTTGCAGCGCGTGTTCGGCCAAAAACTGCCGCCCTGGCGGGACAGCCTGGACCGCGTCGTGGACACGCTGCTCGGAGCCGCCGCGCCGCCCTGAACGGACACCAACCGGCCTTGATGCTGACCCATCGAAAATAAGATTGGGGCTTTGCCCCAAACCCCAGGAGGGCTCCGCCCCTCCACCCCGCAAGGGGATGGTCATCCCCTTGACCCCTGTCTGTTTGGTTTGTGGAGAAGAGGGCCCAACCGACGTAACCGTTGATCGGCTACGTCATGGCCCTCTTCTCCACAAACCAGTCCGAGGGATCCAAGGGACGACTGTCCCTTGGCGGGTGCAGGGCAGCGCCCTGCCGGGGTCTGGGGCGGAGCCCCAGCCTCGCTTCCGATGGGTCAATATTCAGGCGAGTTGGTATCAGTCAGGCTGGAAGCCGCAGCTTCGCAGCGCCGCCAGCATATGCGCGGGCGGGGGGGCCTCGGCGGCCAGCGGTGGGTCGAGATCGAGCCGGATCGCGCGCGCCAGCAGATGCAGTCTTTCGCCCTCGCCCCGTTCCGTGCCGTAGACCGGGTCCCCCAGGATCGGCCAGCCGAGATGCGCGGCATGGACGCGGATCTGGTGCGTGCGCCCGGTCCGCGGGTGGAATTCCACCCAGGCGATGCCGGGCCCGCGCCCGAGCACGCGCCATTCGGTCTCCGCCGGCTGCCCGGCCGCGTCCACCGCCACCCGCCAGCCGGATTTCCGGCTCGTCCGCAGCAGCGGCGCCGCCACGATGCCGCCCTCCGCCGCCGGCACGCCGCGCACCACTGCCCAGTAGGTCTTGCGCGCGCGCCCGCCGGCGAATTCCCGCTGGGCCGCGATCAGCGCAGCCTTGCGCAGCGCCACCACCAGGCAGCCGGCGGTGTCCGCGTCCAGCCGGTGCGCCAGCCACGGCCCGTCCTTGCGCCGGGACAGGGTGGGGAAGCAATCCTCCACGCTGGGGCCGCCGCGCGGGCCGGGATGCACCGGCAGGCCCGGCGGCTTGTTCAGCACGACGTATCGCGGGTCCTGGAACAGGATGGGGATCATCCGCCCAGGTTGACAGGGCGCGGGCCGGGGCGGAAGCAGCGCCCCATGAACACAGACAATATCTGCGGCGCCAATGCGGTCGCCGCCCTGTTCGCCAAGCGGCCCGACGACGTGCAGCGGCTGTTCTACCTGGCGGAGATGAAGCCGGTGGCCGGGCCGTACTGCGCCGGCCTCGCGCAGCGGCGCAAGCCGTACCGCGTGGTGGACGCCGAGACGCTGGAGAAAATCGCCGGCACCCTGCATCACGGCGGCATCGTCGCGGTGGCGAAGCCGCGGGCGATCCCGATCTTCGACCGCGACAACCCGCCGCGGCTGACCTTCCTGCTGGTGCTCGACGGCATAGGCAATCCCCACAACCTCGGCGCCATCGCCCGCTCGGCCGCCTATTTCGGCGTGCCCGGCATGCTGATCGGCGAGGCGCCCGGCAACGCCATGCCGTCGGACGCCGCCTATCGCACCGCCGAGGGCGGGCTCGAGCACCTGCTGCTGTTCAAGACCCGCGACCTGCCGGCGGCACTCGGCGCCATGCAGCCGTTCTACCGCACTGTGGCGGCGGCGCTGACGCCGGACGCGGCGCCGCTATCGGCGCTGCCGCGCGACCGCTCGGTGGCGCTGGTGCTGGGCAATGAGGAGCGAGGCATTTCCCCGGACGTGCTGGCCGCCTGCCGCAGGCGCATCCGCATCGACGGCAGCGGGCGGGTGCAGAGCCTGAACGTGGCCCAGGCGGCGGCGGTGCTGTTGCATGCGCTCACGGGTCAGGCCGTATAGTTTGCACATGCGCATTCACCTGCAGAATCCCGTCGCCGATCCCCTGTTCCGCTTCTCCCGCGAGATGTGGGAGGCCGCCGCCGCGCGCGCCGGAGATATCGGCGCGGGGCATCGATGTCAGCGTCGGCGACACTCCAGCGGATTTCGCCGCCGGGATGGCCGAGGCGGAAGCGCTGGTGAGCGATACCGACACGATCAAGTCGTCTTTCCCGGTACATGCGCCGCATCTGCGGCTGATCTCCGTCACCTCTGCCGGGCTGAACCTGCTGGCGCCGTTCGACTGGCTTCCGGCCGGCGTGAAGCTGCTGAACAACAGCGGCACCCACGCCCAAAAAGCCGGCGAGTTCGCGCTGATGTCGGTGCTGATGCTGGCCAACCGCATTCCCGAATTCGTCACTGACCAGCGCCAGGGAAGCTGGCGCAAGCTCTGGGGCTCGGTGCTGCGCGGCCGGCGGGTGACGGTGGTGGGGCTCGGCTCGCTCGGCGGCGCCGCGGCGACGCAGTTCTCCCGCTTCGGCATGCACGTCACCGGCGTGCGCACCCGCGCCGAGCCGCATCCCGCCTGCGCCGAGGTGATCGCGACCGCGGATCTGGACCGCGTGCTGCCCGGCAGCGAATTCCTGCTGCTGGCCTGTCCGCTGACCGAGGCGACGCGGAACCTGATCGACCGGCGCCGCCTCGCTCTGCTGCCGGAAGGAGCCGGGCTGGTGAATATCGGCCGCGGCGCGCTGCTGGACCAGGACGCGCTGTGCGACGCGCTTGAGGCCGGGCGGCTCGGCGGCGCGGTGCTGGACGTGTTCGTGCCCGAGCCGGTGCCGCCCGGCCACCGGCTATGGACGACGCCGAACCTGATCATGAGCCCGCATACCTCGGCCGACGATCCGAACACCTACAACGCCGACAGCCTGGATATCTTTTTCGCCAATCTGCGGGCACGAAGCGAGGGCCGTCCGATGCCGAATTTGTTCGACGTGCAGCGCGGCTATTAGGGAGACCCAAACGTGAAATTCTACCGCTTTCCGCAGGCCAACGGGATCGACACGCTGACGCTGGCCGAGGCGGACACGCCGCGGCCGCAGCGCGGGCAGGTGCTGGTGCGCATGCGTGCCGCCAGCCTCAATTACCGCGATCTGATGGTGTCCTCCGGCCGCTACGCCCGCGGCACCGCGCCGACCAATCTGGTGCCGCTGTCGGACGGTGTTGGCGAAGTGGTGGAGATCGGCGCCGAGGTGACGCGGGTGAAGGTGGGCGACCGCGTCGCCGGCATCTTCATGCAGTCCTGGCTGGGCGGCGAGGTCACGCCCGAGGACCCGCCGAGCTCGCTCGGCGGCGCGATCGACGGCGTGCTGTCCGAATACAAGCTGTTCGACCAGCAGGGCCTGGTGCACGTGCCCGCGCATCTGTCCTTCGAGGAAGCCGCCACGCTGCCCTGCGCGGCCGTCACGGTGTGGAATGCGCTGTTCGCCGGCAAGCCGCTGATCGCCGGGCAGAGCGTGCTGGTGCTCGGCACCGGCGGCGTGTCGATCTTCGCGCTGCAGCTGGCCCGCGCCGCTGGCGCCCGGGTGATCGCCACCTCGTCGTCGGACGACAAGCTGGCGCAGGCCGCCAGGCTCGGCGCGTCGGACGGGGTGAACTACCGCCAGTTTCCGGAATGGCAGGAACAGGTGCTGGCGCTGACCGGCGGGCGCGGCGTCGACCACGTGGTGGAGGTCGGCGGCGCCGGCACGCTGGCCCGCTCGATCGAGGCGGCAAGGCTCGGCGGCAACATCCACCTGATCGGCGTGCTGACCGGCGGGGAGATCAACCCGACGCCGATGATGCGCAAGATGCTGACCGTGCGCGGCATCTATGTCGGTTCCCGGCAGATGTTCGAGGCGCTGAACCGGTCGGTGGAGCTGCACCAGATCCGGCCGGTGATCGACCGCGTGTTCGATTTCGCCGACGCCAAGGCCGCCTACCGCCATCTGGAGGGGCAGACGCATGTGGGCAAGGTGGTGATCCGCATCGGCTAGGCGGTCATTGCCACGGGCGTTGGACCTGTCGGCTGCCTCGATTCCGGATTGTCCGGCCGTGCCGATCGGCAGGTGGCTTGGGATCGAAGCAAGCCGGAGATGGGCAGACCTGTGCCTTGTCTGATCATCGCCCCCGCTTCGTCCGTCCGTCCGGGGTCAACCCGCGCGCAGCGCCCGGCCGCTTGGCCGGCTTGGGGTTGACGCCGGACGGACGGACGCAAGCACAATCATCGATCTGACAAGCCCAACCCCCAGGCAATAACGGCTAGAAACGGAAATTGGCGGCGATCAATACGCCGCCAAGATCGAGGTTCTGCACGCCGTTCTTGCTGCCGCTCTCGAAGGCGAGATAGCGGTAGCCGACCGAGACATCGGCCCAGCTCGCGGCCTGATACGCGATGCCGGCATAGACCTGCCAGGTGAACGGCACGGCGCCGCCGCCCGCATCCAGGTAGAAAGGCAGGTAGAACCGGCTGTCGGGGATGTTGATGCGCCCGGTGATGCCGCCGATGCCTTCGGGCTTGGTGGTGCCGAGATTGAGGCTGCCGCCGCGCGACAAGGCGAGGGTCCGGTCGGGCAGAAATATGTCGTTGGTGAGCAGGTAGTTGGTGGTGGAGCCGATGAACAGCATGCGCAGCCCGACGACGGCATCAAGGTTGCCCCAGTCCCCCTGCAGCAGCGTGTAGCCGCCGGCGAGCGACCAGATCGTCGTGGCGAGCCGCGTGCCGGTGCCGAGCTGCTGCTCGCGCGGAATATAGATCGGGCCCGGACCGAGATTGACCGAGGAGAGATGGCTGTTGCTCGTGGTCAGGCTGGCGTTGAGGTAGACCAGATCGGTCAGGATCGAGAACCGGTCGTAGCGCGCCACGCCGCCGATCAGCATTCCGAAATTGATGTCGGAGATGTAGTCGCCGATGCCCGCGCTGATATTGGTGGTGACATTGCCGCCCTGCGGGCCGTCGTAGCTGAACGTGGTCGAGATCCGCGGCAGCCAGACATAGGGTGTGACCGCGAAGGTCCAGCCGGACGCCGATTCCGGGCTCGGCGCGTTCGAGGCGATCTGGGCGCGTGCGGGCAGGGCGGCCAGGGCCCAAAGCGGGACGCAGAGCATAACCGCGGCGGCAAGCCGCATCCATGAGCACGTCGGGGGGCGCATCGGGCAGGTTCCTTTCGTTCACGCATCTTTCGATCCTGCGAAGAGGCAGCCTGTGCGGCAAGCCTATCAGCAACGGCCTCGCGCGGGATCGCCGCCGCGGTCACGCTTGCTTGTGCAGGCGCGCCTTGCCGCAAGCGCAAGGAACCTAGTCAACGCTGAAAGGTTGGTGCTCTGAACTCAGCATGGAGCACCGCAATGAAACTCCCGGACCTGTTCCTGGATACCCTCAAGGACATCTATTTCGCCGAGCGGCAAATCCTCAAGGCCCTGCCCAAGATGACCAAGGCCGCGCAGGACCCGACGCTGAAGCAAGGCTTCACGGCGCATCGCGAGGAAACCGAAGGCCAGGTGGAACGGCTGCAGGAGGTGTTCGAACTCCTCGGCAAGCGCGCACAGGGCAAGACCTGCGAGGCGATCAAGGGCATTATCGAGGAGTGCGAAGAGCTGCTGGAAGAAGCCACCGAGCCAAGCGCGGTCCGTGACGCCGGCCTGATCGCCTGTGGCCAGGCCGTCGAACATTACGAAATGGCGCGGTATGGCGCCCTGATCGCCTGGGCGGGCGCGCTCGGCAAAAAGGACGTGGTCGCGCTGCTGCAGGCCAATCTGGACCAGGAAAAAAAGGCCGACGCGCTGCTCACGCAAGTGTCGGGCTCGGTCAATCCGCAGGCAGCCAAGGCCGCCTAGCAGCTACCCATTCAATCGCCAGGAGGCACAAATGTTTCTTCATCGCAAGGAACTCATTCAGCCGATCAGCGTCGGCAAGCCCGACGCACGTTTCGGCACTTTCCTGCTGGAACAATTCGGCGGCGCAACCGGCGAGCTGACGGCAGCGTTGCAATACTGGGTGCAATCGTTCCATGTCGAGAACGCCGGTATTCGCGACATGTTGCAGGACATCGCCCTGGAAGAATTCAGCCATCTGGAGATGGTCGGAAAGCTGATCGCCCAGCACACCAGCAAGATCGACCAGACCGGCGTCTACGATGCGCCCCTGTTCAAGCTGAAAGGCGGCGGTCCGCATTTCCTGGACAGTCAGGGCAGCTGCTGGACCGCGTCCTACATCCAGGAAGGCGGCAACGTGGTGCGCGACCTCCGCGCGAACATATCCTCCGAGGCCGGCGCGCGGCAGACCTACGAAGCGCTGATCAAGGCGTGCGACGACGAGGGCACCAAAAAGGCCCTGATACACCTGCTGACCCGCGAGATCACCCACGCCAACATGTTCATGAAGGCGCTCGATCAGATGGGCAAGCTGGAGGACCCGTTCTTCGGCAACATCCCGCCGGACGACACCGTCAAGCTGGTGTTCAACCTGTCGCAGGGCGAGGATGCCCGCGGACCCTGGAACGAGGCCCCGGACTTCGACTACATCGCCGACCCCGAGCCGCAAGGCGGCTTTCCGCCCCCTCCGGTCAATCCCGACGACGAAGCGCACGGCAAGCCGAAGGGGCGCAAGAAGTAAGCCCGGGCTCTGCCCGGACCCGCCAAAGGGCAGTCGCCCTTTGGAAACCCATTTATTGAGGTCCAGGAGCTCGGCCCCTGGCGGGTTCGGGCGGAGCCCGACCTTCCTGTCTCACGGACCCCGCAGCAGGTCACCCTGAGGACCATGCAGCGCGTCCCCCGGCTCCCCGCGCAAAATGTCGCGCGGCGGCGGGCGCTGGTCGGTGCAGGTCATGCCGCCCGCGGCCCACGGCGTCGCCACGTAGATCTGGCCGCTGACGCCGGCGGGCACGCCGGGCAGCCCACCGAGGTTCAGCGCCATCGGCGCGGCCGGCGCCTCGGCCTCAGGCGCGGACGCGCAATCAGCCGGCTGGGCGAACACCGGCCCCCGCAGCAGCAGTGGGGGCAGCAGCAGCGGAATGAGCAGCGCCTGCAGCTTTCCCATCGGCGCAGCCTGGCGCGGCGGGGTTAACGCCGGGTTGCCGGCGCGGGCACCGGCAGCGGCGCCTCGCGCCGCACCGCCGCCAGCAGCGCCGGGATGAACACCAGGCTGGCGATCAGCGTGCAGCCCAGGCTGACCAGCAGCAGCAACCCCATGCTCGCCGTGCCCGGATGGCCCGAGGCGGCGAGCGAGCCGAACGCGGTGCCGGTGGTCAGCGCGGAGAACACGATCGCCCGCGCCGTCGCCGAGCTCAGGAAATCCTGCCGCCCCATCCGCCAGTTCATCACGAAATACACGTTGAACGACACGCCCACCCCCAGCAGCAGCGGCAGGGCGATGATGTTGGCGAAGTTCAGGTCGATCCCCGTCAGCACGCAGACCAGCAGCGTCAGCGCGGCCGACAGCAGCAGCGGCGCCAGCACCAGCGCCACGTCCAGCACCCGGCGCAGCGTCGCGAACAGGATCGCGGTGATCGCCACCAGGGCCAGGATCGCCGCGTTGCGGAACGCGGCTACGATGGTCGCCGCGGTCTCCACGATCTGCACCGCCGAGCCGCCCGCATCGGGCGCGGCGGCGCGCACCGCCTCGGCGAAGACGGCCAGGCCCCGGCTGTCGCGCTGGTCCGGCCGCGCCAGCACCTGTACCCGCGCCCGCCCGTCGGCCAGCATCCAGTCCCGGGCGATATCGGCGGGAATGTCGGCGCGGGTCGAGGCGGTGGCGGTCAGGCCAAGGCGCAGCCGGTCGATCTCGGCCGGCAGGAAGCGGATCAGCGCCTGGTCGGCCGACAGCAGCACCGGATCGGGGGCGGCCATCAATTTGCGCAGATCGCCGGCGATGTCGGCCAGCGGATGGTCCGCCGGCAGCCTGGTCAGCGCCGGCTCGATCTGCGCCAGCGCGGTCTCTGCCGCCATGCGCACCTGCTCGGCGGTGATCGGCGCCGCCGGCTCGCGCGCCGCCAGCGTCGGCGCCAGGATGGTGGCGGCATCCGCGATCAGCGGCAGCTTCTCCTTCTGGTTCTCCGGCACGAAGCTGTCGATCGTCAGCACGTCGCCCACTTCCTTCACCGGCCCGAGGACGCCGGCGATCCTCGCCGCCTCGGCCTCGCTGGGGGCGATGATGTCGGCGCTGTACGGATTGGTCAGCGGCGAGGCCATCAGGTCGTTCAGCGTCTGCATCGCCTCGGTGGTCGGGTCCTTGGTGTGCAGCGGGTCGCTGTCGAATTCCAGCCGCGGAAACGCGGCCAGGGCGAGCACGAAGACGCCGGCGAAGCCGCCCAGCACCACCATCCGCCGGCGTGCCAGCAGCCGATCCAGCGGCACCGCCCAGGGAAAGCCGGCCTCCGCCGTCTCCGCGCCGGGGCGGCAGAGCGCGATGGCGGCGGGCAGGAAGGTCATGGTGCAGGCGAAGGCGATCAGCATGCCGAACCCGGCGATCAGGCCGAGCTCGGCCACGCCGGCGAAATCGGTCGGCACGAAGGCCAGGAACCCGGCCGCGGTCGCCGCGGCGGCGACCAGGATCTGCCTGCCCGCGCGATGCGCGGTTACCGCCAGCGCATCCGCCGTGTCGGGGAAATCCAGGTGCGCGTGGCGGAAGCGGACGCAGAACTGGATGGCGAAATCCACCGCGATGCCGACGAACAGGATGCCGAAGCCGACCGAGACCAGGTTGAGCGTGCCGACCGTCACCGCGGCGAACAGCAGCGTCAGCATCAGCCCGAGCCCGAGCGTCCCCAGCACCGGCACGATCAGCCGCCAGCTGCGCAGCGCCAGGAACAGCCACAGCGTGATCAGCACCACGCTGACCAGCAGGCCGGTGACCATGCCCTGGGCGACGCTGGCGAATTCCTCGTCGGCCAGCGCCACCGGGCCGGTGATGCGCACATGCGCCTGGCCCGTCTTGACGAATTCCAGCCGCGCCGCCGCCGCGCGCACCGCCTCGGTGGCGGCCCCGCCGGGCTGCAGCGCCCCGTGGTCGAGCTTCGGCTGGATCAGCACGAAGCGGAACCTGCCCTGCAGCGTATCGGTGCCGCCGCCGAGCATGCGCACCCAGGACATCGGCGTCGGATGGCCGTCCAGCGCGCCCTGCAGCGAGTGGTGGAAACTTTCGAGCGCCGAGCGGTACGGCGCGAGATCGGCCTGGCCCTGGGTCACCCCGAAGCCGAGCAGCGCCAGGGAGGCGAACAGCCCGCGCGCGGAGGGATCGGCGGCGAGCTGGCCGAGGAAGGGCTGGGCGTCGATGGTGCGGTCCATCAATCGCGCCAGCGCCGGCTTGTCGAGGAACAGCAGGCCCTGCCGGTCGAAATAGGCCGAGGCGTCCGGCCGGCGGATGGTGAGGAAATGCGCCTTGTCGGAGACCAGGTTCTCCGCCAGCGCGGCGGCGGTCTGGTCGGCGATCTCCGGCGAGCTGGCGTCGACCACCGCCACCAGCAGGTTGGTGAATTGCGGAAACGCGCGCTCGAACGCCACCACGCGCTGGCGCCAGGCCAGCCGGTCGGAGAACATCTTGTCGGTATCGGTGCTGACGCCGAGCAGCGCGTAGGAAACCAGGCCCGACAGCAGCGCCAGCACGATGCCGCCGAGCACCACGGCGACGGCATTGCGCCGGGCGGTGTCGACCAGACGGACCAGCGGCGTCATGGCAGGGATACGCCAGCGGTCATCGATCGGTTCCGCAATCTAGTGGGCAGGGGGGGCAGGTTCTGGGTGGCCAGATTCTGGGTGACCAGATTCCGGGCCGGCCGGTTCAGGCCCCGCCATCGACGGTGAGCATGGTGCCGGAGGTGTAGCCCGAGCGCGGGCTGACCAGGAACGCCGCCGCCCAGGCGATCTCCTCGGGCGTGCCGGCGCGGCCGAACGGCATGGCGCTGAACAGCTCGCGCCAGCGCTCGGCATCGCCGAACTGCTTCTGCGCCCGGTCGCGGTTCAGCATCTCCAGCCGCGCCGTGGCGGTGGCGCCGGGATTGATCCCAACCACGCGGATACCGTCGGCGGTGGAGGATTTGCCGAGCGCGCGGGTGAAGGCGATCAGCGAGGCGTTGCCGGCCGAACCGGCGATGTAGCCGGGGTTCATCTTCTCCCCGGCGGCGCCGATGATGTTCAGGATCACGCCGGACCGGCGCGCCTTCATCCGCGGATAGACGGCGCGGGCCAGCGAGATGAAGCCGAACACCTTCAGGTCCCAGGCATGGCGCCAGGTGGCGTCGTCCACCGACAGCAGGTCGCCCGGCGGAATGGCGCCGGCGTTGTTCACGAGGATGTCGATCTCGCCGGCCTCGTCGGCGACCTTGCGCACGGCGTCGTCGCTCGACAAATCGGCGGCGATGGTGCGGACCTGCACCTGGCGACGGGCGCGGATGGCGGCGGCGGTGGCTTCCAGCGCCGCCGGATCGCGCGCGACCAGGGTCAGGTCGCAGCCCTCGTCCGCCAGCACCCCGGCGCAGGCCTGGCCGATGCCCTTCGATCCGCCGGTGATCAGGACGCGCTTGCCGGCCGAGTTCCAGGTCCATGTCATGCCGCCTTTCTTGTTCCCGCCGCGTAGTCGCGGCATGCGTTGCCGAACGCGGCGAACAGGGCCACGCTGGCGGGGTCGTCGGCATAGCGCCATTCCGGATGCCATTGAACCCCGAATGCGAAGCCGGCGGCATATTCCACCCGCACCGCCTCGATCGTGCCGTCCGGCGCCACCGCTTCCACGGCCAGCCCGGGGGCGAGCCGGTCGATCGCCTGGCCGTGCAACGAATTGACCAGGATCTCCCCGGCTCCGAGCGGGGCCCCGAGCATGCCCGCAAGCCGTCCGGACAGGGCAACCGGGTGCCTGGGGCCGTAGCGTTCCTCCGGCGTGCCGGGGCCGCCGCGATGGTCCCGCCTTCCGGGCAGGTCGTGCACTTTCTGGTGAAGCGTGCCGCCGAGGGCGACGTTCAGCTCCTGGATCCCGCGGCAGATCGCCAGCACCGGCATGCCGCGCGCGATCGCCGCGCGCACCAGCGGCAGCGTGGTGTTGTCGCGCTCGTGGTCGTGGCTGTCGGGCGTGGCGCTGTCGCCGCCGTCGTATCGGCTGGGATGGACGTTGCTCGGGCTGCCCGGGATCAGCAGGCCGTCGAGACGGTCGAGCAGGCTCAGCTGCGCTTCGCCCAGCGGCGGGATCAGCACCGGCAGCGCGCCCGGCGCCGCCGAACACCGCGAGGGAATAGCGCGCCGGGTTGTCGTGGCGCGGCATGCCGTCCACGGTTTTCGCGCAGGCGGGAATTCCGACGACGATCGTCATGGCGTGGCTCCGGATCAGGCCGTGGCGCGGATCAGGAGCCACGCCATCAGGATACAAATATCAGGCTCGGGAGCGTATCAAGCCCGGGGGCGGAACAGGTCGGTGGTGGCGGCGCCGATCGCGCCCAGTAGCATCAGGCTTGCCATGCCGCGCGGCGTCGCGTCGGTCAACCACCCGACCAGCATGACCGAGGACGCGCCGAGCACGAACTGCCAGGTGCCCATCAGCGCCGCGGCGCTGCCGGCATGCGCGGCGTGGCGGGTCAGCGCGCCGACGGTGACGTTCTGCAGCGTGAAGCCCAGGCACATCATGCTGGAGACGATCAGGCCGATGGTCAGCGGCAGGATCCGGATATCGGCAAAGGACAGCGCGACCAGCCCGGCAGTGGTGGCGAGCAGCACCCGCACCGCGGTGCGCATCACCGCGGACGCCCCGAAGCGCGGCAGGAGATGCGGATTGACCTGGGATGCGACGATGAAGCCGGCCGCGCACAGGCCGAACAAGCCGCCGTACTGCGCCGTGGACAGCCCGAAGGTGCCGATCATCGCCTGCGGCGAGCCGCCGATATAGGCGAACATGGCGAAGCTGACGCAGCCGGCCATCACCGCATGGGTGGCGAAGATCGGCTCGCGCGCCACCATCGCGTAGCGGCTGATCAGCGAGGCCGGCGACAGCCCGGCGCGGCGCTCGCGCGGCAGTGTGTCGGGCAGCTTCCACCAGACCAGCAGGCAGCAGATCGCGCCATAGGCCGCGCAGACCAGGAAGATCGAATGCCAGGAGCCCACCAGCAGGATGGCGCCGCCGAGCGTCGGCGCCAGGATCGGCGCCACGCCGGAGACCAGCATCAGCTTGGACATCATCCGCGCCGCGGCAATGCCGTCCGACAGGTCGCGCACGATGGCGCGCGGGATCACCATGCCGGCCGACCCGCCGATGGCGGCGATGGCGCGGAACACCGACAGCCAGAACAGGTCCGGCGCCAGCGCGCAGCCGAGCGAGGCCAGGGTATAGACCCCGGTCGCGATCAGCAGCGGCATGCGCCGCCCGAACCGGTCCGACAGCGTGCCCTGGGAAAGCTGGCCGATCGCCAGGCCGGCGAACCAGGCCGCCAGCGTGATCTGCGCCGTGCCCGGGGCCACGCCGTACGACGCCTCGATCTGCGGGAAGGCCGGCAGGTACATGTCGATGGAGAGCGGTGCCACGGCGGTGAGAAAGCCGAGCATCAGCGGCAGCCAGACGGGAGTTTTCATCCGTGCAATAGACGCAGATCTCTATTGTGCGGTGCACCACTCATTTGGAAACGGAGGGTTGCGCCGTCATCCGGCGGATAGGAAGGCGCCGGCGCTCAGACGTCGTCCGAGCCGCCGGAGCCCCAGTCGTTGCCGCCCGAATCGGCCCAGCCGGAATCGGGCTGGCGGTTCCAGTCGCTATCCGGGGCGGCCGCGCCGCCGGTGTCCCAGCTGCCCTGGTCGACATAGCCCTGATCCGGCTGCGGCGGCAGCGGCGGTTCGGGCAGGGGTTCCGGCGTGGCCCAGGGGCTTGCCACCGGCACGGCGGCGGGCGCCCCGCCGCCGAACAGGCCGCCGCCATGGTTGCCGGAGAACAGGTTCATCAGCGCATTGCCCGCGACCATGCCGCCGGCGACGCCCGCCGCGGTGGTCAGCGCCGAGCCGAGAAAGCCCGAGCCGGAGCGCTGGAACATGCCGGGCTGGTAGCCGGGCGCGTATTGCGGCGGCGGCGGCGCATATTGCGGGGGCGGCTGCTGATAGCCCTGCTGCGGCCCCTGGTTCCACACCGGCGCGCCTTGACCCGGCGCCGCCTGAGGGGGAGGCGGCGGCGCCGAGGGCCGGCCGCCGCCGAACAGGCCGCTGAGGAAGCCGCCACCCTGCTGCGGCGCTCCCTGCTGGGTCTGCAACTGCTGGACGGCCTGCTGGGTCTGCGCCAGCGCCTGCTGCGTCTGCTGCAGTTCCCATTCCAGGCGCTGGATGCGGCTCTGCGCCTGCGCCAGCGCGTGCTCCTGCACGAAGGCGGTCTGCGTCAGGCGATAGCGCGCGTCCGGGTACTGGACAAACAGCTGGTTGATCAGCTGCATCGGCCTCCCGGTCCACCGGCGGCAGCGGCGCGACGGTGGCCGGCACGGAGCCGGGCGCCGTGGCCTGCGGCACCTGCGCGCCGCTCACGCGGGCGATGAACTGGGTGATGATGTCGCGTTCTTCGTTGGTCATTGGGGCACCCTTGGGGTCAGCCGTGATGCGCAGCAGGTGGTCCGGCGGCGCATCATCGTCAAGCCTTGGTTAACGAAGCTTCAGGCCCGCCCAGCCTTAGGCCCGCCCAGCCTTAAGCCCAGCCGGGCCGTCTCGATCACCGGGCAGCGGTCCATCGCCACGACAAGCCCGGCGTCGCGGGCCCGCCGCGCCGCGGCCTCGTCTACCACGCCGAGCTGCATCCACACCACCTTCGCCCGCAGCCGGATCGCCGCGTCCACGCTCGGGCCGACATGGGCGGAGGCGCGGAACAGATCGACCATTTCCAGCGGCGCGGCCTCGTCCAGGCCGGCCACGACGACGCGCCCGTGCAGCGTCCGCCCGGCCAGATGCGGGTTCACCGGCGTCACCTCGAAGCCGCTGCGCAGCAGGAAGCCCATCACCTCGAACGAGGCGCGGTGCGGCTTGTCGGAGGCGCCGACCAGGGAGATGCGCCTGGTCCGGGTCAGGATGTCCGCGATCTCCCGATCGCTCAGGCCGTCGATGCTCATGGCGGCATCCTGGCGCAGGCGCGGCGGGGAACGCCAGCGGCGCGGCTGTTGCGCAATTCCCGTGGGACCTGCTTGCCCCGTGTTCGGCACTGCACCATAAAGCCGGCACTCTCGCCCCGTTTCCGTCAATGGACCCCGCCCAGTTGACCCAGATTTCGCCCCCCGGCAAACCGAGCTTCCAGGAACTGATCCTGCGGCTGCAACGATTCTGGTCGAGCCAGGGCTGCGTGATCCTGCAGCCCTACGACGTGGAAATGGGCGCCGGCACCTTCCACCCGGCCACCACCCTGCGCGCGCTCGGCGCCAGGCCCTGGCGCGCCGCCTATGTCCAGCCGAGCCGCCGGCCGACCGACGGGCGCTACGGCGAGAACCCGAACCGGCTGCAGCACTACTACCAGTACCAGGTGATCATGAAGCCCTCGCCGGCGGACGCGCAGGAGCTGCTGCTGGCGAGCTACCGGGAAATCGGCCTCGATCCGCTGCTGCATGATTTCCGCTTCGTCGAGGACGACTGGGAAAGCCCGACGCTCGGCGCCTGGGGCCTGGGCTGGGAGGTCTGGTGCGACGGCATGGAGGTCGGCCAGTTCACCTACTTCCAGCAGGTCGGCGGCATACCGGTGACGCATGCCGAGCTTCGAGATGACCTACGGCCTCGAGCGCCTGGCGATGTATGTGCAGAATGTCGAGAACGTCTACGACCTCGACTTCAACGGCGCTGGCGTCACCTATGGCGACGTGTTCCTGCGCGCCGAGCGCGAATACAGCGCGCTATAATTTCGAGTTCGCCGATACCGACATGCTGATGCGCCATTTCAGGGACGCCGAGACGGAATGCGCCGCGCTGCTGGAGCAGAAACTGGCGCTGCCGGCCTATGACCAGTGCATCAAGGCGAGCCATCTGTTCAACCTGCTGGACGCGCGCGGCGTGATCAGCGTCACCGAACGCGCCAGCTATATCGGCCGCGTGCGCACGCTGGCGAAGGGTTGCTGCGAGGCCTGGCTGGCGGGCGAGGAAATGGCCAATGGCTGAATTCTTCCTGGAACTGTTCTCCGAGGAAATTCCCGCCCGCATGCAGGCCCGCGGCGCCGAGGATCTGGAGCGATTGGTCGGCGAGGTGCTCGCGCCGCTGTCTCCAACCCATATGCGCAGTTTCTATGGCCCTCGCCGTATCGCGATGGCCGGCACGATCGCCAGCGTGGTCGCCGCCAGCATCACGCGCGAGCGCGGGCCGCGGACAAGCGCGCCGGAACAGGCGCTTGCCGGCTTCCTGCGCAAGCACAATGCGACGCGCGAACAGCTTCGTGTCGAGGGCGATTTCTTCGTCCTCGAGAAGTCCACGGCGGCGGAAACGGCAAGCGAACGAATCGCTCTGTGGATGCCCAGCCTGTTGCGCAAATTTCCGTGGCCGAAATCCATGCGCTGGGGCGGCACCAGCCAGTTCACCTGGGTCCGTCCGCTGCGCCGGATCGTCTGCCTGGTCGATGGCAAAGTGGTGCCTTTCGATCTGCGCGAAAGCAGCGAGGATGACGGCCACGGCCTGGCCTCGGGCGACCTGACCGAGGGGCACCGCTTCCTCGCACCCGGCGCCTTCGCGGTGAGATCCTGCGCCGACTGGCAGGCCCGGCTCGGAGAGCACAAGGTGCTCACCGATGCCGCGGAACGCCGCCGCGTCATCGCCGACGGCGTCGCAGCGGCCGCCGCCGCGCGCGGCGTGGCCGTGGTGGACGATCCCGGCCTGCTCGACGAAGTGGCCGGTCTGGTCGAGTTTCCGGTGGTGCTGACCGGGCGCATCGACGCCGCCTACATGGACCTGCCGCCCGAGGTGATGCAGGTCTCCATGCGGGTGAACCAGCGTTATTTCGCGCTGCGCAACCCGGACGGCTCGGCCGCACCGTATTTCGCCTTCGCCGCCAATATCGCCGCGACGGATGGCGGTGCCGCGATCATCGCCGGCAACGAGCGCGTGCTGCGGGCGCGGTTCGCCGATGCGCGGCATTTCTGGGATCTCGACCGCAAGGCCCGGCTGGAAAGCCTGGTGCCGAAGCTCGATCACGTGACGTTCCACGCCAAACTGGGCAGCCAGGGCGAGCGGGTGCGCCGGCTGCGGCTGCTGGCGGCGCGCATCGCGCATCTGGTGGGCGCCGGTCCCGCGCTGGCGGACCGGGCGGCGGAGCTGGCGAAGGCCGATCTGCTGACCGGCATGGTCGGCGAGTTCCCCGAACTGCAGGGCGTGATGGGCGGCTACTACGCCCGCCACGACAATGAGGACAAGCTGGTGGCCGACGCCATCCGCGACCATTACGCGCCGAAGGGCCCGGGCGACGCTGTGCCCACCGCGCCGGTGTCCATCGCGGTGGCGCTGGCCGACAAGCTGGACCAGCTGGTCGCCTTCTTCGCCATCGGCGAGAAGCCCACCGGCTCGGGCGACCCCTACGCGCTGCGCCGCGCGGCACTCGGCATCATCCGCATCATCCGCGAAAACGGGCTGCGCCTCAGCCTGTCGCGCCTGGTGGCCGACGCGCTGGACGAGATCCGCCAGGAGAGCCCCAGGCACGGGCATTCCGGCAACGGCGAGACGCAGGCGGAGGTCATCGGCTTCATCATCGACCGCCTGCGCATCCAGCTCCGCGCCGAAGGCGCTCGCCACGACGTGCTGACGGCGGTGTTCGCGGCCAAGGGAGGGCAGGGCGCCGATGACGACATCGTGCGCCTGCTGGCCCGCACCGAGGCGGTGGCCTCCCTGCTCGGCACCGCCGATGGCGCCAACCTGCTCGCCGCCTATCGCCGCGCGGCCAATATCCTGCGCATCGAGGAAAAGAAGGACGGCCCGCACGACGCCGCCCCCGACGCCGCGCTCTACCGCCAGGAGGAGGAGACGGCGCTCGCCCATGCGCTCGACCACGCGGCCCCCGCGATCGACGCCAGGCTGGCCGCCGAGGACTACGCCGGCGCGATGTCGGCGATGGCCGGGCTGCGCGCCCCGCTCGACGCGTTTTTCGATCAAGTCACCGTGAACGCCCCGGAGCCTGAATTGCGCCGCAATCGTCTGCGACTGCTCTCCAGGCTCCGTGCTACCATGGACCGTATTGCCGATTTCTCGAATATCGAGGGCTGATCATGTCACAGCAGACCATCTCCAAACCCGCCACCACCCAATGGGTATACAGCTTCGGCGCCGGCCATAGCCAGGGCCGCGCGGAGATGCGCAACCTGCTCGGCGGCAAGGGCGCGAACCTCGCGGAAATGGCCAATATCGGCCTGCCCGTGCCGCCCGGCTTCACCATCACCACCGAGGTCTGCACCGCCTATTACGAGAACGGCGAGGTCTACCCGGACGGGCTCGACAGCCAGGTCCGCGCCGCGCTGGCGCTGATCGAGACGGCGGTCGACAAGAAATTCGGCGACCGCAGCAAGCCGCTGCTGGTCTCCGTCCGCTCCGGCGCGCGCGTCTCCATGCCCGGCATGATGGACACCGTGCTCAATCTCGGCCTGAACGACGAGACGGTGCAGGGCCTTGCCGCCGCCTCCCGGGACGAACGCTTCGCCTGGGATTCCTACCGCCGCTTCATCCAGATGTACGGCTCGGTGGTGCTGGACGTCGACCATCACCGCTTCGAGGAGATCATCGAGCAGGTGAAGTTCGAGACCGGCGCGCTGGAGGACACGGCGCTGTCCGCCGATGACTGGAAGCGCGTCGTCGATGGCTACAAGACCGTGGTCGAGGAAGCCACCGGCGCGCCCTTCCCGCAGGATCCGAACGCCCAGCTCTGGGGCGCGATCTCGGCGGTGTTCGGCAGCTGGATGAACCCGCGCGCCAACACCTACCGCCGGCTGCACGACATCCCCGCCGACTGGGGCACCGCGGTGAACGTCCAGGCCATGGTGTTCGGCAACATGGGCAGCGATTGCGCCACCGGCGTCTGCTTCACCCGCGACCCCTCCACCGGGGAGAACATCTTCTACGGCGAGTACCTGGTGAACGCGCAGGGCGAGGACGTGGTGGCCGGCATCCGCACGCCCCAGCCGATGGCCAAATTGCGCGCCAAGCCCGGCGAGGTGCCGATGGAAGAGGCCATGCCGCAGGCCTATGCCGAGCTGATGGCGATCCGCGCCACGCTTGAGAAGCACTACCGCGACATGCAGGACATCGAGTTCACGGTGCAGCAGAACAAGCTGTACATGCTGCAGACCCGCAACGGCAAACGCACCGCCGCCGCGTCGCTGCGCATCGCCGTGGACATGGCGCGCGAAGGCCTGATCGACGAGAACGAGGCGATCAAGCGGGTCAATCCGGCCTCGCTGGACCAACTGCTGCACCCGATGCTGGACCCCAAGGCGCCGCGCACGCTGATGGCCAAGGGCCTGCCCGCCAGCCCCGGTGCCGCCTGCGGCACGGTGGTGTTCAGCGCCGATGAGGCCGAGGCCCGCGCCGCCAAGGGCGAGGACGTGATCCTGGTCCGCATCGAGACCAGCCCCGAGGACATCCACGGCATGTACGCCTGCCGCGGCATCCTGACCACGCGCGGCGGCATGACCAGCCACGCCGCCGTGGTCGCGCGCGGCATGGGCCGGCCCTGCGTCGCCGGCGCCGGCGGCATCGCCGTCGACTACAACGCCCAGGTGCTTTCGGCCGGCGGGCGCATCGTCCGGGCCGGCGAGGTGATCACGCTGGACGGCGCCACCGGCGAGGTCTTCGTCGGCTCCGTGCCGATGATCGAGCCGGCGATGTCCGGCGATTTCGCCACCCTGATGCAATGGGCCGACAAGGTCCGCCGCCTGAAGGTGCGCACCAACGCCGAGACGCCGCTCGACGCCGAAACGGCGAAGAAGTTCGGCGCCGAGGGCATCGGCCTGTGCCGGACCGAGCACATGTTCTTCAACCCCGAGCGGATCGGCGCCGTGCGGCAGATGATCATGGCCTCCGACGAGGCCGGCAGGCGCGCCGCCCTCGCCCGCCTGCTGCCGTTCCAGCGGCAGGATTTCCACGACCTGTTCCGCATCATGGCCGGCCTGCCGGTGACCATCCGCCTGCTCGATCCGCCGCTGCACGAATTCCTGCCGCACGCGGACGCCGAACTGGCCGACGTGGCGCAGGCGCTCGGCACCGATATCGAGACGATGCGCCAGCGCGCCGCGGAGCTGGCGGAGGCCAACCCGATGCTCGGCCATCGCGGCTGCCGCCTCGGCATCTCCTATCCGGAGATCTACGAAATGCAGGCCCGCGCCATCTTCGAGGGCGCGCTGGCGGTGGCCAAGGAAACCGGCGCCGCGCCGGTGCCGGAGATCATGATCCCGCTGGTCGGCATGAAGCGGGAGCTGGAGATCACCCGCGGCCAGATCGAGCGCGTGGCCGAGCAGGTGTTCGCCGAGGCCGGAAGGCGCCTGGAATACAGCATCGGCACCATGATCGAGCTGCCGCGCGCCGCCATCACCGCCGACAAGATCGCCGAGGTCGCCGATTTCTTCAGCTTCGGCACCAACGACCTGACGCAGACCGTGTTCGGCCTGTCGCGCGACGATGCCGGAAAATTCCTGCCGGACTACGTGGCGCAGGGCATCCTGCCGAAGGACCCGTTCGTCTCGCTGGACATCGAGGGCGTCGGCGAAATGGTCCGCATCGCCGTCGAGCGCGGCCGCAAGACGCGCCCGGACATCAAGCTCGGCATCTGCGGCGAGCATGGCGGCGATCCCGCCTCGATCGCCTTCTGCGAGGAAGTGAAGCTCGACTACGTCTCCTGCAGCCCGTACCGGGTGCCGGTGGCCCGCCTCGCCGCCGCGCAGGCCGCACTCGGCGCCGGCGGAGACCGGACCGCGTGATGCGCGCGCTCTGGTTCGCGCTGCCGCTGGCGGCCCTGCTGGCCGGCGCTCCGGCGGCGCAGGCGCAGTTCAATCCGTTCGGCCCGACCCAGCAGACCGGGCTCGTCGACAGCGACTACCGGGCGCTGGGCGATGCGATGACACGCCTGCTCGCCCGCCCCGACCTCGCCCCCGGCGCCGAGGAGAAATGGACCAACCCGAGGACGAAATCGACCGGCTCGGTGTCGGTGATGAACGGCTTCGAGCGCCAGGACCTCACCTGCATGGCGGTCCGCTACGAGGCGCTCGCCCGCGGCAGGCCGCCGGTCCGCACCCGGGAGCTGAACTGGTGCAAGACCCCGCAGGGCTGGAAGATCGCCCCCTGACCGCCGCCTGAACCCTCGCGCCGCATCCCGGCGAAACGATCTCCCCGGCGATCACCGCCTATCCCCGCCTATCCCCCTCTCCCCCAACTTCGGGTAACCCCCTCTCCCCCAATTTCGGGGGAGAGGGAGGGGTGAGGGGGCACGGCAGCCGTGCCGCGGCACGAACGGCGCATGCCCCCTTCTTAAAGAAAACAACCGGGTGTCCAGAGGCTCCGCCTCTGGCGGGGGTCGAGAGGTCGGAGCCCCCCGCCTTGCTCAGCCGATACGCAGCAGGCGCGGCGCTTCGGTGCGGAGCCAGGGGATGGCGGTTTCCTTGTGGGGGGTCAGCTGGTCGACCAGGGCCCAGAACCGCGGGCCGTGGTTCATGTGCCGGAGATGGGCCACTTCGTGTGCGGCGACGTAGTCCTGGGCGTATTCGGGCGCCATCACCAGGCGCCAGCTGAACGACAGCGAGCCGTCCGCCGCGCAGCTGCCCCAGCGGCTTTTGGTGTCCTTGACCGTGATGCGCCGCGGCCGGACGTCGGCCAGGGCGGATTTTTCCGCGACCAGCGCGGCCAGGCGCCGGCCGGCTTCGTTACGCAGGAAATCATGCGTGCGGCGGCGCAGGAACTCGGCCGCGCCGGTCACCACCAGTTCGCCGTCCTGCAGGAACGCGCCGCCGCGGGCGGTGGGGGCGTGGCGGATGCGGTGCGGCTCGCCGGCGATGGGGATGATGGCGCCGTCGGTGAAGCGCACCGCGTCCGGCAGCGCCGCCAGGCGGTCGGCAAGCCAGTCGGTATGGTTCATCAGCAGCGCCATGCCGGTGCGCCGGCTGGCGCGCATCGGCAGGGTAACGACGATGGCGCCGCCGCGCGGATCGATCCGCAGGCTGACCCGCCGCGCGCGGGCGCTGCGGCGCCATTGCACGACGGCAAGGCCGGAGGGCAGCTCAAGCATCTCGGGCGGCGGCACTTCCATGCCGTCAGAGAGTGCGCCGCGTGCCGATTCGCTGCAAGAATTTCGCCCCGCGCCGCCCGTGATTGCGCCGATGATCAGGGCGGCCTTCGGCCGATGATCAGGCGGCCTGCGGCCGACGATCAAGCGGCCTTGGCGAGCGTCACGCCGGAGGCGTCGAACGCGGCGAACAGCCTGGCTTCCTGCTCGGCGGTCAGCTTCAGGTGCGGCGGGCGGATGTTGAGCCAGGCGGCGTCGCCGGTGTGGCGGGCCTTCAGCGCCTTCAGCCCGGGGATCAGCGGCACCGTGGTCACCGCCTTGCGGGTGGCGGTGAGGGTGGCCTGCGCGGCCTCGCCGGCCGGCTTGTCCCAGTTGGCATAGACCTCTGCGCCGATGGCGCAGTTCACGTTGGACGCGGCGGTGATGCAGCCGGCGCCGTCCGCGGCGAGCAGGTCGCGCAGCAGGCTGTCATCGCCGGCATAGACCTCGAACCCATCCTTGGCGAAATGGTCGGCGTAGCCGCGCGTGTTGTTCCAGTCGCCGCTGCTGTCCTTGATGCCCTTGAACAGCGTCGGGTAGGCCTTCAGCAGCCGTCCGATCAGGTCGATGCCGAAGGGCACCGCGGATTGGGCGGGGAAATGGTACAGGTAGATCTTGATGTCGCCGCCGACGCGCTGGGCCACTTCGGAGAAATAGGCGAACAGCCCGTCATCGGAGGGGTTCTTGTAGAAGAACGGCGGCAGCAGCAGTGCGCCGGGGCAGCCGAGCCTCGCCGCCTCGCGGGTCAGCTTCACGGTGTCGGTCAGCGCCGGCGTGCCGGTGCCGGGCAACAGCTTCGCGGCCGGGATGCCGCGTTCGACCAGGCCCTGCATCACCTCGATCCGCTCGTCGATGCCGATCGAGTTCGCCTCGCCGGTGGTGCCGAGGATGCCGAGGCCGTTGCAGCCATTGGCCAGCAGCCAGCGGCAATGGGCGGCCATGCGGTCGAGATCGATGGACAGGTCGGCCCGCATCGGGCTCAGCACGGCGGCGTTGACGCCGCCATAGATGGCATTCTTCAACATCCTGGCCTCTCCTGGGATCATTCCGGGCGGCCGCGCGGCGCGGTCCGGATGGATTTCTTGGCGGGTTTTTCTTTAGCCTTTGGTGTCTTGCCCGGCCAGTCCACGATGTGGTGTTCCAGCGGGCCGGCCTTGCGCTCGTCCACCGCGCGGCCGGAGACCGATATGCCGGCGCTGCGTACCGTATCGGGATCGCCGGACACCAGCGGGTGCCACCAGGCCAGTTCCTTGCCCTCCGACAGCAGGCGATAGGCGCAGCTCGGCGGCAGCCAGTCGATCCTGGCCAGGGTTTCCGGCGTCAGGTTGACGCAGTCGGGCACCTTGCGGCGGCGGTTCGCGTAGTCGCCGCAGCGCGCGGTGCGCAGATCGAGCAGCCGGCAGGCGACGTTGGTGTAGGCGAGGTCGCCGGTGTCCTCGAAGCGCAATTTGTGCAGGCAGCAGCGCCCGCAGCCGTCGCACAGCGACTCCCATTCGTCATGGGTCATCTGCGACAGGGTCTTGGTCTTCCAGAAGGGAGCCGGCTCGCTCATCGGCCTGCAGACTAGGCCGCTCCGGCCGCGGAGGGAAGCAACAGCCCCCGGCTACTGCTTCTTGGGCAGCTGCAGCGTCTGCGGCGCGCCGGTCGCGGCCGGCGGCGACAGGCTCTGCTGCTGCACCGCCCCGCGCGGCGCGGTGTCCGCCGGCAGCGGCGCCAGCCTGTCCGGGGCGGCCATCGACTGCGGCTCGGGCAAAGTCGACTGCGCGGCGCCCACGCGCGTCAGTATCTCGCGCAGCGGGTCGGCGCCCTGGTTGGCGCCCTGCATGCCGATGACGAGGTCCTGCGCCGCCAGCTCCTTGCCGTAATAGATCCGGTTCCAGTCGCTGCGGGCCGACATCAGGCTGCCCTGCAGCGAAGCGCCGGCGAACAGGCCGCGGGTCTTGGAGAAGGCGACGATGTCGGCGCCAACAGCGGCGGTGGTGGAGCCCTCGACCCCCGCGCCGATGTCGGCCACCGCGATCGAGACGTCGCCGCCGAACTTGAACTGGCTGTCCAGCACCGCGCGCAGCCCCTTCTGGGTCAGGATCATCATCATGAACTCGCTGTCCTGGATGCCGATCTGCAGGCCGAGGCTGCCGCTGGTGATGCCGTAGAACGCCGGGTAGGACCAGGAGCCGCCGCCGTCGCGCGCCGCCAGCACGCAGCCGCCGCCCTCGCCGCCGAGGAAGAAGCTGACCTTGAACACCCGCGGGCAGACCAGCACCGCGCGGGCCTGGCGCAGCATGCTCTTCTGGTCCTTGGCATCGGGCGGGCCGACGATTTCCTGCACGGCCAGGGTGGCGCGGTCGACCAGCGCCTGCTGCTCGGTCTGCGCAGCGGCCGGGCGGGCCGCCAGGATGGGGGCCAGCATCAGCAGCAGGGCCGATATGGCGAGGGCCGGAAGGGCGGCACTCTGAACGCGCGACATGACAGCTCTCCGGAGCAGGTTGAGGGGCCAGTAACCCCGCAGGGTATCCCGGCCGCCCGATTCGGGCCGAATGCTATGGTGCGGGCATGGCGGTGGCGGAAATGGGGCAGGTTTCCGGCGCCGCGGCCGCCGAGGCGCCGAAAACCTCGTCCCAGGCCAGGCGCAGCGCCACATCGGCCTCCGCCATCGTCACGGGGATGCCGAGCTTGTGAAGGCTGGTGACCCCGTGCTCGGTGATGCCGCAGGGAATGATGCCGGCGAAATGCGACAGATCCGGCTCCACGTTCAGCGCCACGCCGTGCCAGCTCACCCAGCGGGTGACGCGCACGCCGATCGCGGCGATCTTCGCCTCGGTGCCGGCGGCCGGATCGGCGACCCAGATGCCGACGCGCCCGGCGCGGCGCTCGCCGCGCACATTGAAGCGATCGAGCGCGCGGATCAGCCATTCCTCTAGCCCATGCACGAAGCATCGGATGTCGCGCGCCGGCACGCTGCCATGCCGGCGGTTCAGGTCCAGCATCACATAGGCGGTGCGCTGGCCCGGGCCGTGATAGGTCCAGTGCCCGCCGCGCCCGGCGGCGAAGGTCGGGAAGCGGCCGGGCTGCTGCAGTTCGTCGGGCGTGGCCGAGGTACCGGCAGTGTAGAGCGGGGGATGCTCCACCAGCCAGACCTGTTCCGCCGCGACGCCGGCGCGGATCGCGGCCACCCGCGCCTCCATCGCCGCCAGGGCGTCGGGATAGGCGGTCAGGCCTTCGGAGATGCGCCATTCCGGCGCGGCCAGGGGGGCGGTTTCGGAGATTGATGGCGGGGCATTCATCGGCTATACCCCGCGGCCTCGGGCATGTTTGGTGCCCCCGGTTGCCCTGGGCGCCTCGCCCCGGGTGTTCGGCATATGCGGTCGTGGCGAAATGGTAGACGCGCAAGCTTGAGGTGCTTGTGGGGGAAACCCTGTGGAAGTTCGAGTCTTCTCGACCGCATTCAACTCTATATCCTTGATTAGACATCCTCCCGGATCCGGCCGATTCCAGATCCGGGCCGATACCGGGCCCGGCTCTGTTCAGGACCCGGGGACGCGCGCATCGTTGCCAGCCGCCGACCGACCGCCCATGCTTCGCGGCTTGTTCAGCGAGGCGGCAAAGTAGGTAGGATACATGGCGATGGACGACGATTTCCGTAAGGCCGCTCTGGACTATCACCGCTTTCCCCGGCCTGGAAAGCTCACCGTCGAGCCGACCAAGCGGATGGCCACGCAGCGCGACCTCGCTCTGGCCTATTCCCCCGGCGTCGCCGCCGCCTGCGAGGCGATCGTCGCCGACCCGGACGCGGCGCATGACTACACCGTGCGCGGCAATCTGGTCGCGGTCATCTCCAACGGCACCGCGGTGCTCGGCCTCGGCAATATCGGCGCGCTCGCCGGCAAGCCGGTGATGGAGGGCAAGGCGGTCCTGTTCAAGAAATTCGCCGGGATCGACGTGTTCGATATCGAGGTGGACGCCGCCGACCCCGAGCTGTTCTGCAACGTGGTGGCGGCGCTGGAGCCGACCTTCGGCGCGATCAACCTGGAAGACATCAAGGCGCCGGAATGCTTCGCCATCGAGGCGGAATTGCGCCGGCGCATGAAGATCCCGGTGTTCCACGACGACCAGCACGGCACCGCCATCATCGTCGCCGCCGCGGTGCGCAACGGACTGCTGCTGCAGGGCAAGACGCTGGCCGAGGCCAGGCTGGTCACCTCCGGCGCCGGCGCCGCGGCGCTCGCCTGCGTCGACCTGCTGGTGGCGATGGGCCTGCCGGCGGCCAACGTGACGCTGACCGACGTGGACGGCGTGATCCATGCCGGGCGCAACCACCTGCACGAGACGCATAAGCGCTACGCCCAGGTGACCGACGCCCGCACGCTGAAGGACGCGCTGCCCGGCAGGGACATCTTTCTCGGACTTTCCGCGCCCAGGGTGCTGAAGGCCGAATGGCTGGGCCTGCTGGCCGATAAGCCGCTGATCCTGGCGCTGGCCAACCCCGAGCCGGAAATCCTGCCGGAGGCGGTGCGCGCCGCGCGGCCGGACGCGATCGTCGCCACCGGCCGGTCGGACTACGCCAACCAGGTCAACAACGTGCTGTGCTTCCCGTTCATCTTCCGCGGCGCGCTGGATGCCGGCGCGACCACGATCAACGAGGAGATGAAGATCGCCGCGGTGGAAGCGATCGCCTCGCTGGCGCGGGTGGAGGCGAGCGAGGTGGTCGCCGCCGCCTATGGCGGCTCGGCGCCGGTGTTCGGGCAGGACTACATCATCCCCAAGCCCTTCGATCCCCGGCTGATCCTGGAGATCGCGCCGGCGGTGGTGCGCGCGGCGATGAAAAGCGGCGTCGCCCGCCGCCCGATCCAGGATTTCGACGCCTATCAGCGCGAGCTGGAGCGCTTCGTGTTCCGCTCCGGCCAGCTCATGCGCCCGGTGTTCGAGGCGGCGAAGAAATCGTCCAAGCGCATCGTCTACGGCGAGGGCGAGGACGAACGCGTGCTGCGCGCGGTGCAGACGCTGATCGACGACGCGCTCGCCGAGCCGATCCTGATCGGAAGGCGCGCGGTGATCGAGCGGCGGGTGCGCGAAATGGGCCTGCGCATGGACCTCGACGAGAGCGTGCGGGTGCTCGACCCCGAGCAGGACGAGGCGGTGTTCGGGCCGCTGGTGAAGGACTACCAGCTGCTCGCCGGCCGGCGCGGCGTGCCGCCGGAGGCCGCGGCCAGGCGCATGCGCACGCGCAGCTCGGTCGCCGCCGCCATGCTGCTGCACGCCGGCATCGCCGATGCCGCCATCGTCGGCGGGTCCGGCAACTGGTGGCGGCAGATCCAGTACGTGCTGCCGATCATCCCCCGGCGCGAGGGCGTGGACCGGATCTTCGCGCTGTCCTGCTTGATCCTCGGCAACGGCGCGCTGTTCATCGCCGACACCCACATGGTGACCGACCCCACCGACGAGCAGATCACCGAGATGACGCTGCTGGCGGCCGACGCGGTGCGCCATTTCGGCATCACTCCGAAAGTGGCGCTGCTGTCGCACTCGGCCTTCGGCGCATCCGACAGCGACAGCGCGCGCAAGATGCGCCGGGCGCTGCAGATGATCCGCGCCCGCGCGCCGCATCTGGAGATCGACGGGGAGATGCATGCCGACATGGCGCTGTCGGACGCGATCCGCGACCGCGCGGTGTGCGACAGCCGGCTGACGGGCACCGCCAACCTGCTGATCATGCCGACGATGGACGCGGCCAACATCTCCTTCAACCTGCTGAAGGCGGCCGCCGACGGATTGCCGATCGGGCCGATGCTGCTCGGCATGAGCAAGCCGATCCACGTCCTGGTGCCGAGCGTGACCGCGCGCGGGATCGTCAACCTGAGCGCTCTGTCGGCGCTGGCCGCGGCCAGCGGGGATTGACCGTGTAGCATGCTGCTCTGGATCGGCCTGGCTCTGGGCGCGATCTTCCTGCTGATGGGCGGGATGCGGGCGTTCGAGCGCGCCAAGATCACCACCATCAAGTCCTTCGGGGTCTGGGTCGTGGCGCTGGGCGGGCTGGTCCTGACCGTGCTGCTGTTCCTGACCGGGCGCGGCGGGATCGCGCTGGGCGGCCTGACGCTGTTCGGCCCGCTGCTATGGCAGAAATGGCGCGCCGCGCACTCGCCCGCACCCGGCCCCCGCCCAGGACCCGGACCGGGAGCCGGCGCCGGCCAGCAATCCGGCTCCCGCGCATCCGGCCGGCGCGCCGGCTGGATGAGCCCGGAGGAGGCGCTGCAGGTCCTCGGCCTGAAGGCCGGCGCCAGCCAGACGGAGATCCGCGAGGCGCATAAGCGCCTGATGCGGGCGGCGCATCCGGACAGCGGCGGATCCGACTGGCTGGCGGCGCGGATCAACCAGGCGAGGGACGTGCTGCTGGGGTCGCGGAAGTAGGCGTACTCGGTTTTTGAAAGCGCGGCGATTGAAACTATGCCAGCCGCCTAAAGGCAAGCCCGGGCTTTGCCCGGACCCACCAAAGGGCATCGCCCTTTGGAAACCCTTTTGATGAGGCCTAGGGGTTCTCCATCTGGCGGCTGTCGGCAGCCATTCGGCTCAATGGACGGCCCTCGCAAGCAGGTCGAAAAGCCAGTAGCGAACCGGGTCGTCCACGCATTCGATGGGCCCGCACTGCCAGAAAGTGGTAACCGCATTGGCCAGGGTCAGCGCGATGGCGCAGCCGGCGGCGATCCGCGACAGCAGGCTCTCCCCCCGCGCGCCATCCTCACCCTGTTCCGGCTGTACGAGCAGCAATCCAGCCGCGGCCAGGACCGTCGTCGCGAACAATACGAACGACCAGCTGTAGAAATGCAGGCCGAGAAAGGCGGAGCCGTAGGAGCCGGTTCCGGGCGCGACATGCAGCAGCACCTGTCGGCCGGCCACGGCCATGCCGAACAAGGCGCCCAGGATGATGATCGCGTACTGCGACGCGCGCGGCCCGTAGCGGACATTCAGCAAGAACCCGAACGCGATCGCCGAGAACGCGACCCGCTGCAGCATGCATAACGGACAGGGCAGTTCGTTGAACGCCAGCTGGAATCCATAGGCGGCGGCAAGCACGCCGCCGGTTCCGAGCAGGGCCAGCGCGTTGACGGCTTCCAGATATCGCCGGCGGCTCGCCATCTTCAGAAATCCAGCGCCAGAGGATCGGTCAGGTGATGTTCGAACCACACCAACGCCAGCAACGCCGCCACGGCAAACAAGGTCAGCGCGCCTTGCCGGCGTCCCGTCCAGGCCACGTACATGGCGGACGCCAGCAACAGGAACAGGAGGGCCGTCATGGGGTGCCTCGGTAAATGAGCCGATTTCAGCGCTGAAATAGTTTCCCGAGGCTAGTGACCGGAGATGCCGGGCGCAACCCGGCTTCCGGCCCCGGCATTCCCGTTCCGTTATGCGCTGGCGTTCCGCCCGGCGCGCACCGCGGCGAAGACGCGCAGCCAGTTGCCGGAGCAGATCTTTTCCGCCTCCTCCGCGCTCATCCCACGCTCGCGCAGCCGCGCCTCGATGTCGCGGTGGCGGGTAAAATCCGGCATCTCGGTCCGCCCGACGCCGGCCGGCATGTCGGTGCCGATGCCGACATGGTCCACGCCCACCGCGTCCACCAGGCGGAACAGATGGCGGATCATGCCCTCGAATTTCTCCTCCCACAGCACCGCGATCCAGGCACCGATCACCCCGCCGGTTCCGGCGACCATGCGGGCGTAGTGCGGGCTGAGGAAGCGCGGATGCTCGCCATGCGGCGCGCCCGGCTCGCTCAAATTGGCGTGGGTGCAGAGGATCGGATGGCGCGTCGCCTCCGCCACGCCGGCGGCGGTCGCCTCCGAGCAATGCGCGACGTCCACCAGAATGCCGAGCTCGTTCATGCGCCGCACGGCCTCGGCGCCGAAGCGGGTCAGGCCGCCATGCACGGGCGGCGCGGTCTGGATGTCGCCGGTCTCGTTCACCCGGTAATGCGTGAGCTGGATGCTGCGCACGCCGCGCGCCGCCATCTCATCGAGCCGGTCGAGCTCGCCCTCGAGGAAGTCGCAGCCCTCGATCGCCAGCACGATGGAGGGGTCTTCGGCAGTGATTTCAGCGGGTTCCCGGGCGATGCGGATGCCGGTCGCCTCATAGACGCCGAGATGCTCGCGGGTATAGGCCAGGCATTCGCCGGGCTCGGGCTCGCGCACCAGCTCCAGCGCCCTGGTGGCGGGGTTGCGGCGGATCACCGGCATGTCGGCGATGGCGGAAACCACGGCGGCGCCGACGCGGCCGGCGGCCATGCTGTCCAGCACCGCGCGGTCGACCGGACCGGTGCGGCCGGCCCGGCCGGCATGGGTGTGCATGTCGATGATCATGGCGAAAGCCTGCCGCTAGGCTGCTGCGCGCGCAAGGCTGGTCTGGAAGCTTGCACCCGATCGTGCGACGATACATCTGTGCTTTTGCATTCGGGCACGGGGACAGGCGGGGTTGGATATGGACGGCGGGGCTGAGGCAAGGCGGATCACCATTCACGCGCCTGAGGATTTCGCCGGCATGCGCGCGGCCGGGCAGCTGGCCGCCGCCACGCTGGACATGATCACGCCGCATGTGCGCCCCGGGGTGACCACCGCCGAGCTCGACCGCATCTGCCACGAGTTCATCACCGGCCATGGCGCCATTCCGGCGCCGCTGAACTATCGCGGCTTTCCGAAATCCATCTGCACCTCGATCAACCACGTCGTCTGCCACGGCATTCCCGGCGCGCGGCGGCTGGAGAACGGCGATGTGCTGAACATCGACGTGACGGTGATCCTGGACGGCTGGTACGGCGACAGCTCGCGCATGTATGTGTCGGGTGCCGCGTCCACCAAGGCGCGCAACCTGATGGACGTGACGTTCGAGGCGATGATGCGCGGCATCGCGGTGGTGAAGCCGGGTGCGACGCTCGGCGATATCGGCCATGCGATCCAGAGCTACGTCGAATCGCAGCGCTTCACCGTGGTGCGGGATTTCTGCGGCCACGGGATCGGCCGGCATTTCCACGCGCCGCCGAACATCCTGCATTTCGGCCGCCCCGGAGAGGGCGCGGTGCTGGCGCCCGGGATGTTCTTCACCATCGAGCCGATGGTGAACGCCGGCCGCCCGGAGGTGAAGGTGCTGGATGACGGCTGGACCGCGGTCACCCGCGACCGCAGCCTGTCGGCGCAGTTCGAGCACATGATCGGCGTGACCGAGACCGGCTGCGAGGTCTTCACCTACTCCCCTTCCGGCCTGGACAAGCCGCCCTACACGGTCTGATTACGCTTCCCCAACGCCGGCGCCTGTGCAAACCTGCGCTGGCATGTCGAAGCCGTCGCGCCACTCCAAGGGGTTTTCCGACTCGCTGGGCCTGCTGGACGCCCTGGAGACGCCGGCCGGGCTGAGCACGCCGCAACCGGCGGTGCATGGCGCCGAGGGGCATCGCGCGCGCATGCGCCAGCGGCTGATGACCGCCGGGCCCGATGCCGTGGCCGATCACGAAATGCTGGAGATGATCCTGTTCCTCGCGCTGCCCCGGCGCGACACCAAGCCGATCGCCCGCCTGCTGCTGGCCCGTTTCGCCAGCTTCGCCGGCGTCATCGCCGCGCCCGCGCAGGATCTGCGCGGCGTCGAGGGCCTGGGCGAGGCCGGCACCGCGGCGCTGAAGCTGGTCCAGGCGGCGGCCCTGCGGCTGGCGCGGGCGGAGGTGCTGGACCGTCCGGTGCTGAACAACTGGGACCGGCTGATGGCCTATCTGAACGCGGTGCTGGCGCGCGAGCGGATCGAGCAGTTCCGCGTGCTGTTCCTCGACAACCGCAACCGCCTGCTCGCCGACGAGGCGCAGGCGCGCGGCACGGTGAACCACACGCCGGTCTATCCGCGCGAGGTGGTCAAAAGGTCGCTCGAACTGCACGCGACCGCGCTGATCCTGGTGCACAACCACCCAAGCGGCGATCCCACCCCGTCCGAGGAGGACATCGCGATGACGCGGGAGGTGAAGATGGCCGCGGCTTCCCTGTCGATCGTGCTGCACGACCATGTGATCGTCGGCAATGGGCGGTGGCTGAGCTTCCGCCGGGAAGGGCTGCTTTAGCCCCCGCTTACCAATGCCAACGCCGCAGCAGCTCCGGCGACACCGCCTCATGCACCTCGAGCCCGCCCTCCCAGATCATCTTCAGCGCGACATAGAGCACGATCGCCAGCCCGACCCAGGCGATCCAGCGGTAGCGTTCCAGCAGCCGCGCGATCAGGCCGGCGGCGAGGCCCATCAGCGCCACCGAGATCGTCAGCCCGACCACCAGCACCCAGATGCTCTCGCCGGCGGCGCCGGCGACCGCGAGCACGTTGTCGAGGCTCATGGAGATGTCGGCGATGATGATCTGCAGCATCGCCTGGCCCATTGTCTTGGGCGCGATGCCGCCGGCCTGGTGATGGTGCGGCTGGCGGCGCAGCTCGCGGTACATCTTCCAGCACACCCAGAGCAGCAGCAGGCCGCCGGCCAGCAGCACGCCGATGATCGCCAGCAGCTGGATGGTGATCGCGCCCAGCCCGATGCGCAGCACGGTGGCCCCGGCGATGCCCCAGAAGATCGCCCGCCGCTTCTGCGCATCCGGCAGCCCGGCCACCGCGATGCCGACGACGATCGCGTTGTCGCCGGCCAGCGCCACGTCGATCATCAGCACCTGCAGCAGGGCATGCCAGTCGGCTTGCAGATGCGTGAGCAGGGTGGCCATGTCCATTATCGGGGTATCTCCGGGTCGTGCCACGGTGCGTGCGGGCGGGAGCGCCGCCGCCACCGGCATTTGACCATTCAGGCCGACCGTTCTAGCTGGCCGCGGCGGCGGACTGAAGTCGATCCGGCGTGAATAATCCGCCAGAATGCGTGCCGAGACGCGCCGCATGCGCTGAGACGAACCTAAGGATAGGATGAACGCGATGGTCCCCCGTTACAGCAGACCCGAGATGGCCGCGATCTGGGCGCCCGAGAACCGGTTCCGCATCTGGTTCGAGATCGAGGCGCTCGCCTGCGAGGCGATGGCCGAACTCGGCGATATCCCGAAGGAAGCGGCGCGGATCATCCGCGAGAAGGGCGCGGAGAAGGTCCGCGTGATCACCCAGGCCGATCTCGACCGGATCGACGAGATCGAGCGGGAAACCCGCCACGACGTGATCGCCTTCCTGACCTGGCTCGCCGAGGGCATCGGCCCGGAATCGCGCTTCGTGCACCAGGGCATGACCAGCTCGGATGTGCTGGACACCTGCTTCTCGGTGCAGCTCGCCCAGGCCGCCGACCTGCTGATCCGCGACATCGACGCGGTGCTGGCGGCGCTGAAGACGCGGGCGTTCGAGCACAAGCACACGCTGACCATCGGCCGCAGCCATGGCATCCATGCCGAGCCGACCAGTTTCGGCCTGAAGCTCGCCGGGCATTACGCCGAATTCGCCCGCAACCGCGCGCGCATGGTCCAGGCCCGCGCCGAGGTGGCGGTGGCCATGGTCTCCGGCGCCGTCGGCACCTTCGCCCATCTCGACCCCAAGGTGGAGGAATACGTCGCGGCCAGGCTCGGCCTCGCGGCGGAGCCGATCTCCACCCAGGTGATCCCGCGCGACCGCCACGCGGCGTTCTTCTGCACCCTCGGCGTGGTCGCCAGCGGCATCGAGCGGCTGGCGACCGAGGTGCGGCATCTGCAGCGCTCCGAGGTGCGGGAGGCGGAGGAATTCTTCCATGCCGGCCAGAAGGGCAGCTCGGCGATGCCGCACAAGCGCAACCCGGTGCTGAGCGAGAACCTGACCGGGCTGGCGCGCGTCGTGCGCTCGGCCGTGGTGCCGGCGCTGGAGAACGTCGCGCTGTGGCATGAGCGTGACATCAGCCATTCCTCGGTGGAGCGGGTGATCGCGCCGGACGCGACGATCGGCCTGGATTTCGCCCTCGGCCGGCTGTCCGGCATGATGGAAAAGCTGACCGTGTATCCCGAGCAGATGCTGGCCAACCTCGAAAGCCTTGGCGGCGTGGTGCATTCGGGCGAGGTGCTGCTGGCGCTGACCCGGGCGGGCATTTTGCGCGAGGACGCCTACCGGATCGTGCAGCGCAACGCGATGGCGACCTGGACCCGGCTCGGCCACGCCGATGCGCGCGATTTCCGCGCTAACCTGGCCGCCGACCCCGAGGTCGCGGGCCGCGTCGCCCCGGCGGAGCTCGACCGCGCGATGGATGCCCGCACCCATCTGAAGGAGCTGGATCGGGTGTTCACCCGCGTGTTCGGCGAGCCCGGGCCGGCCGCCCTGTCCTCCGCCGCCTGAGCGATTCGCAGCCGTGAACTGGCCGGCCGCCCTGCTCGCGCTGCTGGTGGCCGCGCTGCTGGAGGTCGGCGGCGACGCGCTGGTGCGCGGCGGGTTGCAGTCCGCGGGCTGGCTGGCGCGCGCCGGCCTGATCGCGGCGGGCGGGCTGGTCCTGCTGCTCTACGGCCTGATGGTGAACGCCCCGGCCTGGGATTTCGGCCGGCTGCTCGGCGTCTATGTGGCGGTGTTCTTCGTCATGGCCCAGGTGATCAACCTGGCCGCGTTCGGCGCCCGCCCCGGCGCCGCCGTGCTGGTGGGCGGCGCGCTGATCGTGGCGGGCGGGCTGACGGTGGCGCTCTGGCGGGGCTGACGGCCTCCCCGATTTGCATTGACCGGCATCCTGATTATCCGTAATTTTCGGATTACCAGGAGAATACCCGATGCCCGTCGTCACCGCATCCGAATACAGCAAGAAGCTGGGGCAGTACCAGAGCATTGCCCAGCGCGAGCCGGTCATCATCACCTCGCATGGCCGGGAAGAGACGGTGCTGATCTCGGCGGAGGAATACCGCCGCCTCACCCGCCGCCGGCGCCGGCCGTATCGGATCGAGGACCTGCCGGAAGAGGATTGGCAGGCGATCGAGCAGGAGCGGCAGAGGCTTCTGACGCAGGAGGCCGGATCGAAGGCCTAGCGTGTCCCTGCCGGACCCCCGCTCGGGGTTGGTGATCGGCTACAGCTACCTTTGGCACACCGATTACGAGGCGGGTGAGGAGGAAGGCCGCAAGGACCGGCCCTGTGCCGTCGTCATCGCCAGCCGCACGGAGGCGGGCGATCTGGTCGTGACCGTCGCTGCCATCACCCATGCGCAGCCGGCAGACCCGCTGGATGGGATCGAGATACCGGCGGCGGTGAAGCGTCAGCTTTCGCTGGACGGCCTGCCTTCCTGGCTCATCTGCGCCGAGCTCAACCGCTTCGTATGGCCGGGGCCGGACCTGCGGCCGGTGTCGCGCTCGGCGCCAGGGCAGTTCGTCTACGGCGTTCTGCCGCCTTCGTTCATGCGGCTGGTATTCGACCGGTTGCAAGCCTTGCGCGCTGCGCGGAAGCTGCGGGCCATGTTTCGTTCAGCCTGAGCCGTCTCCGCCCCAAAAGAACCGTCCGAGAAGATCGTCCGAGAAGATCCCATGTGCACCGTCGTCGTCCTGGTCCGCCCCGGCCATCCCTGGCCCCTGATGCTTGCCGCCAACCGCGATGAGCGGCTGGACCGCGCCTGGGACCCGCCCGGGGAATACTGGCCGGAACACCCCGGCGTCATCGCCGGGCGCGACCGGTCCGGCGGCGGCACCTGGATGGGGCTGAACCGCCACGGCGTGGTGGCCGCGGTGCTGAACCGGCAGGGCAGCCTGGGTCCGGCGCCGGGCAAGCGCTCGCGCGGCGAATTGCCGCTGCGCGCCTTGGCCGAACCCACCGCCGAGGCGGCGGCTACGGCGCTCGCCGGGTTGGATGCCGGGCTCTGGCGCAGCTTCAACATGGTGCTGGCGGACCGGTCCGGCGCGATCTTCCTGCGCGGGCTCGGCGCCGGGCGGATGGAATGGTTCGCGCTGGCGCCGGGCTGCCACATGGTCACCGCGCATGACGTGGACGACCCCGACAGCCCGCGCGTGGCCCGCCACCTGCACCGCTTCGCCGCCACCCCGCCCGATACGCCCGCCGACTGGTCCGCCTGGCGCGCCATCCTGGCCGACCGCTCGGGCGAGGCGGGGGAGCAGATCAATGTCCAGCCGCGCGGCGGCTTCGGCACCGTCTCCTCGTCGCTGCTGGCGCTGCCGGCGATCGGGGCGGCGGATTGGCGCTTCGCCGCCGGCCCGCCGCATGCGGCCGGGTTCCTCCCGGTCCCGCTGGGGGCGGAAGCCGCCATCTGAGAACCACAATCCGGGACGGCGGCCATAATCGAGGGGCTTCCCTGCGATAGGGGGCGTGGCGGGCCGGCGCGGCGGCTGCTATATGCCGCCGGGCCGCCCTCGTCCGGGGGCGTGAAGCATTTTTCGCGACCTGTTCCTGCGATACGGGAGCCGCGATAGGGGAATCGCTATGGCCCGCCGCCGCCAGCTATACGAAGGAAAGGCAAAAATCCTGTTCGAGGGGCCCGAGCCGGGCACGCTCGTGCAGTATTTCAAGGACGATGCCACCGCCTTCAATGCCCAGAAGAAGGGCACCATCACCGGCAAGGGCGTGCTGAACAACCGCATCAGCGAGTATCTGATGCTCAGGCTTGCGGAAATCGGCATCCCAACGCATTTCGTCCGCCGCCTGAACATGCGCGAGCAATTGATCCGCGAAGTTGAAATAATCCCGCTCGAGATCGTCGTGCGCAACGTCGCCGCCGGCAGCCTGTCCACCCGCCTCGGCATCCCCGAGGGCACCCGCCTGCCGCGCTCGATCATCGAGTACTACTACAAGAACGACGCGCTGCAGGACCCGATGGTGGCCGAGGAGCACATCACCGCCTTCGGCTGGGCGGCGACGCAGGACATGGACGACATCGTCGCGCTGACCTTGCGCATCAACGATTTCCTGACCGGCCTGTTCCTCGGCGTCGGCATCACGCTGGTGGATTTCAAGCTGGAATTCGGCCGGTTGTGGGAAAACGAGGAGATGCGCATCGTGCTGGCCGACGAGATCAGCCCGGATAATTGCCGCCTCTGGGATGCCAAGACCAACGAGAAGATGGACAAGGACCGCTTCCGCCGCGACATGGGCAAGGTCGAGGAAGCCTACCAGGAAGTGGCCAAGCGCCTCGGCATCCTGCCCGAGGCCGGAACGCGCGACATGAAGGGCCCGGAGATTATGCAGTGACCAAGGCCGTTGTAACCGTGATGCTGAAGAGCGGCGTGCTCGACCCGCAGGGCAAGGCGATCGGCCATGCGCTCTCCACGCTGGGCTTCGCCGGCGTCGGCGAGGTGCGGGCCGGCAAGGTGTTCGAGATCGAGCTCGCCGAGACCGACCCCGCCCGTGCGAGGGCGGCGGCCGAGGACATGGCGCGCGCGCTGCTGGCCAATACCGTGATCGAGGGTTTCACCGTGTCGGTGGCCGACCCGGCATGAAAGCGGGTATCGTCGTCTTCCCCGGCATCAACCGGGAGCGCGACATGGCGATCGCGCTGGAAGCGGCCTGCGGCAGCAAGCCGCGCATGGTCTGGCACAAGGACACCGACCTGTCGGACCTCGACCTCGTGGTGATACCCGGCGGTTTCAGCTACGGCGACTACCTGCGCGCCGGCGCGATGGCGGCGCACTCGCCGGTGATGACCGCGGTGCGCGGCTTCGCCGAGGCCGGCGGCTATGTGCTCGGCGTCTGCAACGGCTTCCAGATCCTGACTGAGGCGGGGATGCTGCCGGGCGTGCTGCTGCGCAACGCCTCGGTGCGCTTCCTGTCGATGGATTGCCACCTGCGGGTGGAACGCGCCGACACCATCTATGCCAGCCGCTACCGGCGCGGCGAGGTGTTCCGCGCCCCGCTGGCGCATGGCGACGGCAACTACTTCGCCGACACCGACACCCTGGACCGGCTGGAAGGCGAGGGGCTGGTGGCGTTCCGCTACGCCACCGCCGAAGGCGACATCACCCCCGAGGCGAACCGCAATGGCTCCCAACGCAATATCGCCGGCATCTACAGCCCGAACCTGCGCGTGCTCGGCCTGATGCCGCATCCCGAGGACCTGGTGGACCCGCTGATGGGCGGCATCGACGGCAAGCCGCTGTTCGACGGCATCGCCGCCGCCCTGACGCCGTTGCGGACGCCATGAGCATGATCCGCGACGTCAACCAGGAGCTCGCCCGCGAATTCGGCCTCTCGGCCGAGGAATATGCCCGCGTGCTGGAGATCATGGGCCGCACGCCCAGCCTGACCGAGCTCGGCGTGTTCAGCGTCATGTGGTCCGAGCATTGCTCGTACAAATCCTCCCGCGTCTGGCTGAAGCAGCTGCCCACCACGGCGCCCTGGGTGATCCACGGCCCCGGCGAGAACGCCGGCGTGGTGGATATCGGCCAGGGCCTGGCGGCGGTCTTCAAGATGGAGAGCCACAACCACCCGAGCTTCATCGAGCCCTACCAGGGGGCCGCGACCGGCGTCGGCGGCATCCTGCGCGATGTCTTCACCATGGGCGCCCGCCCGGTCGCCAACCTGAACGCGCTGCGCTTCGGCCGGCCCGAGACGGCGCGCACCAAACGGACCGTGGATGGCGTGGTGCGCGGCATCGGCGGCTACGGTAACTGCGTCGGCGTGCCGACCGTGGGCGGGGAGATCAATTTCCACCCCTCCTACGACGGCAACCCGCTGGTCAACGCCATGACCGTCGGCATCGCCCGCAAGGACCGGATCTTCCTCAGCGCCGCCGCCGGCGTCGGCAATCCCGTGGTCTATGTCGGCTCCAGGACCGGGCGCGACGGCATCCACGGCGCCACCATGGCCAGCGCCGAGTTCGACGCCAATTCGGAGGAGAAGCGCCCCACCGTGCAGGTGGGCGACCCGTTCACCGAAAAGCTGCTGATCGAGGCCTGCCTGGAACTGATGGCGACGGACGCCATCGTGGCGATCCAGGACATGGGGGCGGCGGGCCTTACCAGCTCGTCGGTGGAAATGGCCGGCAAGGGCGCGGTCGGCATCGAGCTCGACCTCGACCAGGTGCCGCAGCGCGAAACCGGCATGACCGCCTACGAGATGATGCTGTCGGAAAGCCAGGAGCGCATGCTGATGGTGCTGCGCCCGGACCGCGAGGACCTGGCGCGGGCGGTGTTCGAGAAATGGGACCTGGATTTCGCCGTCATCGGCCACCTGACCGATACCGGGCGGATCGTGGTGCGCCACAAGGGCGCCATCGAGGCGGATATCCCGCTTGCCCCGCTGGCCGACCAGGCGCCCCTGTATCACCGCCCGACCACCGAGACGGCGAAGCAGCCGGCGCTGAACCCGGCCAAGGTCGAGAACCGCTGGATGCTGTCGGCGGCGCTGGAAAAGCTGATCGGCTGCCCGGATCTGTGCTCGCGCGCCTGGGTGTGGGACCAGTACGACAGCACGGTCGGCGGACAGACCGTCAAGCGCCCCGGCGCGGCGGACGCCGCGGTGGTCCGGATCGACGCGCCGGACGGCGTCGTCCACAGGGGCGCGCTGGCGCTGACCACGGATTGCACCCCGCGCTACTGCCTGGCCGACCCGGAAGCCGGCGGCATGCAGGCGGTGGCGGAAGCCTGGCGCAACCTGATCGCGGTCGGCGCGAAGCCGCTGGCGATCACCGACAACATGAATTTCGGCAATCCGGAAAAGCCGGAGATCATGGGCCAGTTCGCCGCCTGCATCCGCGGCATGTCGGCGGCCTGCCGGGCGCTGGATTTCCCGGTCGTGAGCGGCAATGTCAGCCTGTACAACGAGACCGAGGGAAGGGCGATCCTGCCGACCCCGGCGATCGGCGGCCTCGGCCTGCTGGAGGATGCCGGCCAGTCCATGGGCATCGCCATCTCGCCGTGGCTCGACCTCGTGCTGATCGGCGCCACCGCGGGCTGGCTCGGCCAGTCGCTGTGGCTGCGCGAAATGGCGGGGCGGGAGGACGGCGCGCCGCCGCCGGTGGATCTGGCGGCGGAGAAGGCGGCCGGGGAGTTCGTGCGCGCGCAGATCCTGGCCGGCAATGTCCGCGCCTGCCATGACGTGTCCGATGGCGGCCTGCTGGTGGCGGTGGCGGAGATGGCGATGGCCGGCAACACCGGCGTGCGCCTGTCCACCGGCCCGCGGGAAATCCCCGGCCATGCCTACTGGTTCGGCGAGGACCAGGGCCGCTACGTGCTCGCGGTCGCCGACAGCGCGACATTGCTGCGCGTGGCCGAGGCGGCCGGCATTCCGGCGGTGCGCATCGGAACCTCGGGCGGACAGGATTTGACACTGCCCGATGGCGGAACCATATCGATAGCCAGGCTTCGTGCGGCGCATGAGCGGTTCTTCCCGGCCTGGATGGACGGCAAGGACGGATAGGCGCCGGGCCGAAAGGGCTGGCAAACAGGGAGATGCGTGCATGGCGATGCCGGCTGGCGAGATCGAGGCCCTGATCCGGGCCGCCCTGCCCGACGCGCGGGTGACCATCGAGGACCTGGCGGGTGACGGCGACCATTATGCCGCCACCGTCGTGTCGGAGCAGTTCCGCGGCATCTCCCGCGTGCGCCAGCACCAGATCGTCTACGCCGCCCTGCGCGGCCGGATGGGGGGCGAGCTGCACGCCCTGGCGTTGCAGACATCGGCGCCTGAGTGACCTGCCCATCCCCAAGCGGCAGCGAAGCGCGAGCGTCCTATATCAACTCAAGCGGCAGCGAAGCGCGAGCGTCCTACATCAACCAATGAAGCGCGAGCGTTCTATATCAATTTAGCGAGGCGCGAGCCCGCTTCCCGAACCCAAGGAGCCAGCGATGACCAATCCCGTCTTCGAGCGTATCCAGTCCGAAATCTCCGAAGCCCCCGTCATGCTGTACATGAAGGGCAACGCGATGTTCCCGCAATGCGGCTTCTCCGCGCGCGTGGTGCAGATCCTCACGCACCTGAACGTGCCGTTCAAGACCGCCAACGTGCTGGAAGACGCCGAGCTGCGCGAGGGCATCAAGCAGTTCTCCAACTGGCCGACCATTCCGCAGCTCTACGTGAAGGGCGAGTTCGTCGGCGGCTGCGACATCGTCACCGAGATGTTCCAGTCCGGCGAGCTCGAGACGCTGATGGTCGAGAAGGCGGTCGTGCAGAAGGTCGCCGGCTAGCTTCAGACAAGGCCTTCCCCGACACGGCACCCGCCGCGTCCGTAATGTGAAGATCGGGGTCGTCACGCCCGCCTACAACGTCGCCGCCTGTATCGGCGAGACCATCGCCTCGCTCCTCGCCCAGTCCCATGCGGACTGGGCGATGTTCGTTGTGGACGACGGTTCCACCGACGCGACGGCGGACATCGTGGCCGGCTTCGCCGATCCGCGCATCCGCCTGCTGCGCCAGGCCAATGCCGGCGTGGCGGCGGCCCGCAACCGCGGCATCGCGGAACTGCACCAGACTGGCAGTGCGGGCGATGGCAGCGGGCACGACGCCGTGCTGTTCCTGGATGCCGACGACATGCTGACGCCGGGCGCGCTGGCCCGGCTGGTCGGCGCGCTGCAGGCCAGCCCCGCCGCCGTCGCCGCCTACGGCGCCTACGCCTTCGTCACCGAGGACGGATCCCGGGTCCTCCGGACCCGGCCGGGCCCGTTTCCCGCCGGCGATGTCCTGGAACGACTGCTGGAGCGGAATCTGTTCGCCAATGGCGGGCATCTGCTGATCCGCCGCAAGGCGGTGGAAGCGGCCGGCGGCTTCGCGGCGGGCATCGCCTTCGGCGAGGACTGGGAATACTGGATCCGCGTCGCGCTGGCCGGCCCACTGGCCACGGTCCCCGGCGCCGCGCCGCTGCTGCTGGTGCGCCAGCGCCCCGGCGGCGCCTATCAGCGCATGGCCAGCGATCCCCGGCTGTTCACTCCCTGCATGGACGCGATCTTCGCCAATCCCGCTTTGGCCGAGCGGTTCGGCCCGGCCCGGCTGGCCAGGATCCGAAGGCGGGCGGAGGCGGAGAATGAATGGATCGTCGGCCGGGAACGGATCCGCCACGGCCGCGATGGGGAAGGGCTGGCCCCGCTGCGGCGATCCGTCGCCGCCAAGCCGAGCCTGAAGCGCCTGGCGCTGCTGGCCGTGGCGCATCTGCGCGCGGTGCTGCCGCCCGGCCTGCACGGGCCGTTCCGGCGCTACCGGGAGCGGGCATGATGGCAGGCCGGCGACGCAAGGCAGGCCGCGAGGGCAGGCATCCAGGAAGGCAACATGCCGGAAACAGAAAAGGGGCCCCCGCGGGAGCCCCCCATTCCGCATCGGCGGTCCGGGAAACCTACGCGGCGTTGCGCCGGCGCAGTCCGAACAGGCTCGCCAAACCAGCCCCGAGCAACGCAAGGCTGGCCGGCTCCGGCGTCGGCGTCGACGGCGGCGAGGCGCCGGGCGAGAACGTGGCGCCCGCGAAGGTGAAGTAGGAGTTGTAGGAGGTGCCGCCATCGATGAGAAGCAGGAACGGATCGATTGCGCTGATCTCGCCTTCGCCCGGGCTGATCGCGATCTCACAGGTATCGTAGGACGTTCCCACGAGCGTCGAGCAATCGCTGAGCGGGACCGCCGACCCGTTGAGAAGGAGGGAGCCGATGCCGGAGGTCAGGATGGCGATGTCGAGGAAGTTGGTCTCATAGGCTTGCGAACCGACCGGTGTCGAGAAGATGTAATCGTTCAGCCACTGGTCGATGCCCGGTATCCACGACTCGGCGGGATCCCCGACAACGCTGGAATGCTCGCTCTGGCCGGTCAGGTATTCGGCGATCTCCACCGGATTGCTGGCGGTCAGCTCGCCGCCGGCGCCGGAACGGAATTCGTAGTATTGTCCGGCATTCAGTGTGGCGACCGGGGTGCCGTTGTAGCTCACCACGGTGCCGTCGGTGGCCGCCAGCACGCGGACAATGTTGCTGCTCGGCGATTCCGTGCCGAAGGTGGTCGGGATGATCGCGTCCCTGGTGTAGTTGTTGGTGCTCGGCAGGGCGGTCAGGATATGGTCGCAGGCGGTGGAGGTGCCGGGAACGTCGGCGCAGGAATTGCCGCCGAATACGGCGATCGGCGCGGACGAGGTGATCTGGGTTCCGCTGATGTCGGAGCCGTTATACATGACGGCCTGACCGGCGCCGAGTGTCACGGTAAAGGGAACGCCGGCGGCCTGTCCGCTGGAGAGGGTCGTGGATGGCGTGATCGTGACGGTCGTGCCGGCCTGCGTGCCGACGATGCTGAGCTGCGAGCCTACGCCGTAGCCGCCGCTGTAGCCCAGGGCGTAGTACGATGTGCCGAGCGCGGTGGAGTTGAACAGGTAGGTGGTGTCGGTCGTATAGGGCTCCCGGCTCAGGTAGGAGGCCCCCACGTTGTCGGCAGCGTTAGTCGTCGACACCACGAAGCCGTTGTTGGTCACGACGCCGGAACTGGTGAGATCGTACGAACTGGGGATCACCACGGAGGTGACGTTGTTGGCGCCCACCGTGAACGGCGCCGAAAACCCGTTCGGGGAGGTGATGGAGCCGGTAATCCCGGCCGCGCCATAAACGAACACCGTGTCGGTTTCGCCCTGATCGTAGTTGATCGGCATGGCGAAATAGAGATCGTTGGCGCGCGCCGCCCCGGAAAGGCCGAGAAGCCCGGCCGCGCCGACGCCCAGAAGAAGTCTCAGCCGTTTCGTTCTCATGTCAAAACTCCCAAAGAGATCTGCTGAATCCGTTGCGAGGTCGGATTAACGGAAAGTTAACCGTCGGCGCCGCGCAATGCAACGAATAAATTCAGGAAGAAACCGAAAAGCGACGCGAAAACCCACCGCATCTTTCCGACTGTCCGGGAAACAGCGGCTTTTTGACAGGGCATTGCGGTGGACGGCATGGATTTCCGCAACCTTTGAAATAATCACGTCATTCCGATAGCAAAATTACGAGAAATACAGAAAACACGCTCGCGCATACGTTGTATCGCCGGCGAAACTCTCGGCAACCTTGGATGCGCCACGCGGTCGGCGTCGTCGACATACCCGTAGCCGGGGAGCGCCACCGATGTTAATCCTGCCCCGAATCTGACCCGGGTACCCTCACCATGAGCCGCTGGCGCTTCGCCTCGCCTGGACCGTTCGGCATGCCCCAAAGCGCCTGGCCCCAAAGCGCCTGGCCCCAGAGCGCCAAGCCTATATCGTCGACCATCCCGGCAATCTCCGGCAAGTCCGCCATCCCTGGCTGATGCCGGATTTCGCAAACGAGCTTGAGGCAGGCGGAAGGGTCGCCGGCGTGGACGAGGCCGGGCGCGGCCCGCTCGCCGGCCCCGTGATGGCCGCCGCGGTCGTCTTCGCCGGCGGGGTGCCGGCGCGGCTCGCCGAATTGCTGGATGATTCGAAGAAGCTGACCGCCGCCCAGCGCAATGCCGCCTTCGCCGCGCTGTACGCATCCTTCCGCGCCGGCGAGGCGGAGATCGGCGTCGGCGCCGCCTCGGTGGCCGAAATCGCCCGGCTGAACATCCTGCACGCCTCGCTGCTGGCCATGCGCCGGGCGGTGCTGCGCCTGCCCGGCCTGCCCGACCTGGCGCTGATCGACGGCAACCGCCCCCCGACCCTGCCATGCCCCGCGCGCTGCCTCATCGGCGGCGACGCGCTGTCCTTCTCCATCGCCGCCGCCTCCATCGTCGCCAAGGTGGTGCGCGACCGCGCCATGCAGCGCCTCGGCCGCCGCTACCCCGGCTATGGCTGGCACGCCAATGCCGGCTACGCCACCGAACTGCACCGCGACGCCCTGCACCGCCTGGGCATGACGGCGCATCACCGCCAGGGCTTCGGCACGGTCCGCCAGTTCTCGCTGCTCGATTAGCCGCCCCTGCTTCCAGCCATCCGCCGCTTAGGCAATTGACGCGGCTTCCGTGCCTTCGCCACCATAGGGCCTTCATTCCCTACCCAGCCCTGGCCACGCGCCCCGGAGAAACGTGCACATCGCCGTGGAATTGCCGCTCGATCAGATCATGCTCGGAGACAGCATTCGCTTGATGCAGATGCTGCCGTCGGGCTCGATCGACTGCGTCTTCGCCGACCCGCCCTATAACCTGCAGCTGAAGGGCGAACTGCGCCGCCCCGATGACAGCCTGGTCGACGGGGTGGACGAGGACTGGGACCGGTTCACCGACTTCGCCGCCTATGACGAATTCACCCGCGCCTGGCTGACCGAGGCCCGCCGGCTGCTGCGCAAGGACGGCACGCTGTGGGTGATCGGCGCCTATCACAACATCTTTCGCATCGGCGCGATCCTGCAGGACCTCGGCTTCTGGATCCTCAACGACGTGATCTGGCGCAAATCCAACCCGATGCCGAATTTCCGCGGCCGGCGCTTCACCAACGCGCATGAGACGATGATCTGGGCCGCGCGCGGCCGCGACAGCCGCCATCGCTTCAACTACCAGGCCATGAAGTCGCTGAACGACGATTTGCAGATGCGCAGCGACTGGCTGATCCCGCTCTGCACCGGCGCCGAGCGGCATGCGCAACCAGCACGGCCTGAAGCTGCACCCGACGCAGAAGCCGGAGGCGCTGCTGCACCGCGTGCTGCTGGCCAGCACCTCGCCCGGCGATATCGTGCTGGACCCCTTCACCGGCACCGGCACCACGGCCGTCGTCGCCAAGCGCCTGCACCGGCACTACATCGGCATCGAACGCCACCCGGCCTACGCCGAGGCGGCGATCGGCCGCGTGCGCAAGACCCGCCCCGCGCCGATGGAAAGCCAGGTGACCACGCCATCGAAACGCGACGCCCCGCGCGTGCCGTTCGGCAGCCTGGTCGAGCGCGGCCTGATCGCCGCCGGCACCACCCTCTACGACCGCGCCCGCCGCGTGACCGCCATCGTCACCGCCGACGGCAGCGTCACCTCGGGCGCGCTGCGCGGCTCGATCCACAAGGTCGGCGCCCTCGTGCAGAACGCCCCGTCCTGCAACGGCTGGACCTTCTGGCACACCGACCAGGACGGCACGCTGGTGCCGATCGACGCCCTCCGCCTGGTGCCGCCGGAGTGAGCGGGGCTCCGCCCCGGACCCCGGCAGGGGGCTCTGCCCCCTGCACCCCCGCCAAGGGACAGTCGTCCCTTGGAACCCTCGGACTGGTTTGTCGGGAAGAGGGCCGCGACGTAGCCCATCAACGGCTACGACGGTTCGGCCCTCTTCCCGACAAACCAAACTGAAATGGGTCCAGGGAACGAGTTCCCTGGCGGGGTGAAGGGGCAGAGCCCCTTCTGGGGTTTGGGGCAAAGCCCCATGCTTTCCGACGGCGCCCGCACCGCGATGTTCTTCGCGGCGATGTTCGCCACCTTCGCCATCCAGGGCGCCTACCTGCCGCTCTGGTTCGCCGACCGCGGACTGTCGGCCGCTTCCATCGGCACCGTGCTCGGCGTCGCCTCGCTGTTCCGGGTGATCTGCGGGCCGGCCTGGGGGGCCTTGGCGGACCGGATGGGCGCGCGCGCCGGCGTGCTGTTCTGCACCGCGCTGGCGGCCACCTGCGGTGCGCTGATGTATGTGCCGCTGCACGGCTTCCTGCCGATCCTGCTGGTGGCGGCGGGGCAGGGGATGGTGTCCTCGGCCCTGTCGCCGCTGATCGACGCGCTGGCTCTCGGGCTCGCTCGGGAAGGGCGGATGCAATACGGGCCTGTGCGCGCCTGGGGCTCGGCGGCGTTCATGGTGGCGACCAGCGCCGGCGGCTGGCTGGTCGGCGCGGTCGGTTCCTGGCTGGTGCCGTGGCTGCTGGCCGGCGGCTACGCCATCGCGGCGCTGAGCGCGCGGCTCCTGGCCGAGCCGGCGGCGCCGGCCCGCGCGCGCAACCCGCTGGCGGCCTTGTCCCTGTTGAAACTCCCCGCGTTCCGGCTGACCCTCGCCTGCTCGGCGCTGATCCAGGGGGCGCATGCCGCGTTCTACGGCTTCGGGCCGCTGTTCTGGCGCAGCCAGGGCATTTCCGACACGGTGATCGGGCTGCTGATCGCGGAGGGGATCGTCGCCGAGATCTTCCTGTTCGCGCGCGGGCAATGGCTGGTCGAGCGGCTGGGACCGGCCGGCCTGACCGCCGCTGCCGCCGGCGCCTCGGTGCTGCGCTGGACCGTGACCGGCCTGTCGCCGGGTCTCGCGGTGCTGGCGCTGGTGCAGTCGCTGCACGCCGCGACCTTCGCGCTGCAGCATCTCTCCGCCATGCAGATGCTCAGCCGCACCATCCCGCCCGAGCGGGCCGGCGCCGCCCAGGCGCTGCATGCCGCGCTGGGCATGGGGGCGCCGACGGGGCTGATGATGCTGCTCTCCGGCTGGCTCTATGCCCGCATTGGCGGGCATGTGTTTCTGGCGATGGCCGCGGTGTCCGGGCTGGCGCTGCTGCTGGTGCGTCCGCTCGCCCGCGCCAGCCGGTAGGCTTTCAGGCGCGCACGCGCAGCGTCCAATCCTGCAGCGCCTTCAGCAGCGCGGCGATAAGGTCGCGGGTCGGGGCATCGGTCAGCGTCAGGTCCGCATCGAATTTGCCCGGCGCGCCGGCGATGAACACTTCCGGCCGGTTCACCAGCAGGCAGTTCAGGCCGCTCAGCACCTGGCGCAGATGGTATTGCGACCGGCCGGTGCCGAGAATGCCGCCCGCCGCCCCCATGATCGCCGCCGGCTTGCCGTTGAACGGCGGCTGCGGTGGGCGCGAGGCCCAGTCGATGGCGTTCTTCAGCACGCCGGGGATCGAGAAATTATATTCCGGCGTCACCACCAGCAGCGCGTCCGCGGTGGCGATCCGGGCACGAAGGTCCGCCACCGGCGCCGGCAGCCCCGCCGCCTCGACATCGCCGTTGTACAGCGGGATTGCCGAGATGTCGTAGCTCTCGATCACCATGCCCGCCGGCGCCAGCTCCTGCGCCGCGCGCAAGGCGGCGCCGTTGAACGAGCCTTTCCGCAGGCTGCCGCAAATGCCGAGTACGCGAATGTCGTCGCTCATGCGTGGCTGCTTTCGAAGATTGAATTGTCGGGGGGGATTGTCGGGGGGAGGGAGGGCGCGCGTGCGCCGCCACCGTTCCGGCGAGGGGCGCTGGCCCCTCGCCGGAAGGCGCATTCAAGGCAGGCTCGTTAGACGGTGGCGAGGATGGATTCGGCCTTGCTCACGTCGAAGCCGCCGGGGGGTTCGACGGCCAGATGCGTCACCTTGCCGTCTTCCGCGACCAGCGCGAAGCGCTGGCTGCGCACGCCCATGCCGCGCGGCACCAGGTCCAGCTCCAGGCCCAGCGCCTTGGTGAAGGCGGCGGAACCGTCCGCGAGCATGATGATCTTGTCGCCGGTGCCCTGTTCCTTGCCCCAGGCGCCCATCACGAACGCGTCGTTCACGGCCAGGCAGACGATGCTGTCCACGCCCTTGGCGGCGAAGGCGGCGGCGTTCTGCACGAAGCCCGGCAGATGCTTGGCGCTGCAGGTCGGGGTGAAGGCGCCCGGGACCGCGAACAGAACGACCTTCTTGCCCTTGAAGATGTCGTCCGTGGAGATCTCCTTGGGACCGTCCGCGGTCCCCTGCATCAGCTTCATCGATGGAATGGAATCGCCAACCTGGATGGTCATTGTCTGCCTCGTTTGTTGTGACGTGTCAGTTGCAGCGTTCAAGACGAGGGAGTCCTAGCCGTCAACCGCTTGCGAGTCACGCCGTGCTTGCGCGACGGCCTGGGCTTCCCCAGATTCACCCTATGCAAGCCTTGTCACCAGACCGCTACCTCACCGGCCAGTTGCTGATCGCCATGCCAGCGATGGAGGATCCGCGCTTCTCCCACAGCGTCATCTATGTCTGCGCCCACTCGCGGGAGGGCGCCATGGGCCTGGTGGTGAACCGCCCGCTGGCCCGGCCGGATTTCGACCAGCTGCTGCGCCAGCTCGACATCGCCCCGGTGCCCCCCGCGCGCCGCATCCGGCTGTGCGAGGGCGGCCCGGTCGACAACGGCCGCGGCTTCGTGCTGCACACCTCGGACTGGACCGGCGAAGGCAGCATGGACGTGGACGGCAGACTGGCGCTGACCGCCAGCCTGGACGTGCTGAAAGTCATCGCCGGCGGCGGCGGCCCGCGCGAGGGGCTGCTCGCGCTCGGTTATGCCGGCTGGGGGCCGGGACAGCTCGACAACGAAATCCAGCAGAACGCCTGGCTGTCGGCCCCGGCCGACGAGGACCTGCTGTTCGACGGCGCACACGACACCAAATGGCGCCGCGCTCTGGCCAAACTCAAGATCGACCCCCTGCTGCTGTCCGGCACCGCCGGCCACGCATGACGGGCTGGGGCTTTGCCCCAGGCCCCGGCAGGGGCTCTGCCCCTTCACCCCGCAAGGGGATGGTCATCCCCTTGACCCCTTTCCGTTTGGTTTGTTGAGAAGAGGGCCGAACCGTCGTAGCCGTTGATGGGCTACGTCGTGGCCCTCTTCTCAACAAACCAGTCCGAGGGATCCAAGGGACGACTGTCCCTTGGCGGGGGTGCAGGGGGCAGCGCCCCCTGCCGGGGTTTGGGGCGGAGCCCCAACCTGTCCTACTGGCTGGCCCACACGATGCGGTGGATCCAGGTGACCTCGCTCAGGTCGAAGCTGTAGTCCGGATGTTCCGGGTTCAGGCTGCGCAGTTCCACCCGCCTGGCGGAGCGGCGGGCGAGTTGCTTGGCCATGACCTCTCCGCCGGTGGTGCGCACCACCACCCGGTCGCCGCGGCGGATTGGCGCGGCGGGCGAGACGATCACCATGTCGCCGTCGCGGAACACCGGTTCCATCGAATTGCCGCTGATCTCCAGCGCATAGGCGTTGGCGTCGCCGATTTCCGGCAGGCTGACCTCGTCCCAGCCGCCGCCGACGGGATAGCCGCCATCGTCGAAATACCCGTCCCCGCCGGCCTGGGCGAAGCCGATCAGCGGCACCCGGCGGGAGCTGGCGCGCGGCGGGCTGGACGCCAGCGTCCGCGCGCCGGTGACCAGGGCGGTAAAGGCTTCCAGGCTGGCGCCGGTGGCATTCAGCACCTTGGCCAGGCTCTCGGTGCTGGGCCAGCGCGCGCGGCCGTCGGGCATGGTGCGCTTGGACGGGTTGAAGGTCGTGGGGTCGAGCCCGGCCGCCTTGGCGAGGCCGGAGGCGGACAATCCGCTCTCGGCCGCCAGCGTGTCGAGCGCGCGCCAGATATCGTCGTGCTTCATGGCACGCCCCAGATATTGGCTTGCTTCATCCGGAAATGCCCTCCGGCGTCCGGAAGCGGTGTGGGCCGATTCGCATGTCCGTAGTGTCGTAGGATTTTGCGCCAATTGAAATAGGAAAATATGACGATTGACGCTTGCCGCGAGACTGCAACCTGTGGTTATTTTCATCCATTGTTCATCCGGAATCTTGCGGGAGACATACGATGTCGCGACCAGCCAACACGACCCGCCTTGCGCACGCACCGCTCAGGGCCAATGCGACCGCACCGCTTAGGGCCAACGCGGCCGCTCCGCTCAGGGCCAACAGGGCCGCTCCGCTAGGGGCCAACGCGGCGAATGCCGCGCAGCGGGCGCGGGCCGCGACCGGCCGGGCCGAGCCGTTCCGCACCGCCGAGGAAGCCTGGTTCTGGACCATGTCGGCGCTGACCGCCCGGCGGGAGGGCGCGCGCTACGGCGCCAACAAGGGGCTGGTCCGGCGGCCCTGCGAGCCCGACGACGTCGTGCTGTGCCTGGACATGCTGTATCGCAGCCGCCGCATCGACCTCGCGCATGCCCGGATCCTGCGCGCCTGGGGCGAGCGCGGCGTCGCGCCGGATCCCAGCTATGCCGCCGAGCGCGCCGATCACCGTCTGTGGAAGGAAGCGTTGGACCGGCTGGAATGGCCGCTGCGGGTGAAGGGGATTGTGACATAATGCATATTACAGGAAAATATTCCTTGACACGGAGATAGAGCCGGGCCAGGATGCCTGCATCAGCGGGCGATCCATGCCCGCTGCCTCTCTCCTCCCCTCCAACTCGCGCCGCCATCCCCTGGGGATGGCGGCTTTTTTGTGCCGAAAGGATTTCCGCCATGGCCTTCGCCGTCCGCAATCTCTCCGTGCTCGCCTATGCCAACGGTTTTACCCTGTGGCACTACAAGGCCGGCCAGGACGGCCTCGGCCGGGTGGAGCAGCCGGGCTTCTTCGGCGGCGCGGCCGATCTGCTGACGGGCGGCGATATGCTGATGGTCTCGGCCGCCGACGGCGCGCGCATGCTGACGGTGGTGCCGCGCGGCGAGGGCGGCGGCGAGATGGTCACCGCGCGGATGTGCTGAGCTTTTCAGCCGCGCCGGGCGCGGGCATAAGCGCTTCGCATGACCCCCGCCATTGCCTCCGCCCTGATCCCCCTGCTGCGCTGGATGGACCCCGAACGCGCCCATCTGCTGGCGTTGCGGGCCTTGCGCCTGGGTCTCGCCGGCGCCGCTGCCGGCGCCGACGATCCGGCGCTGGCGGTCGATGCGCTGGGGCTGCATTTCGCCAACCCGATCGGGCTGGCCGCCGGGTTCGACAAGAACGCCCTGGCGGCCGCGCCGCTGATGCGGCTCGGGTTCGGCTTCGTCGAGACCGGCACCGTCACCCCGCGCCCGCAATTCGGCAATCCGCTGCCGCGGCTGTTCCGGCTGGAGGCGGACCGCGCGGTGATCAACCGCAACGGCTTCAACAATGACGGCCTGGAAGCCTACCTCGCCAGGTTCGCGGCGGTGCCCCGTGGCGCCGTCCCTCTCGGTGCGAATGTCGGCATCAACAAGGAAAACGCCGACCCCGAGCGCGACTATCCCCGGCTGATCGCCGCGGTGGCCGGCCGGGCGGATTATGTCGTCATCAACGTGTCCTCCCCCAACACGCCCGGCCTGCGCGACCTGCAGGGCGAGGCCCGGCTGGCCGCGATCCTGGCCGCGGTGAACCAGGCGGTGCCGCAGCGCCCGCCGCTGCTGGTGAAGATCGCCCCCGACCTCGCCGACGAGGGCATCGCCGCGGTGGTGGAAACCTGCGTCGCCGGCGGCGTGCAGGGGCTGATCGTGTCGAACACCACGATCTCCCGCCCGCGCGGGCTGCGTTCGGCGAATGCGAGCCAGGCCGGCGGATTGTCCGGCGCGCCGTTGTTCGAGCTGTCCACCCGCGTTCTGGCGAAGACCGCCCTGCTCGCCCGCGGCCGCCTGACGCTGATCGGCGTTGGCGGCGTGCGCACCGGCGCGGACGCACTGGTAAAAATCCAGGCCGGCGCCAGCCTGGTGCAACTCTACAGCGAGTTCGCCTATGCCGGCCCGGCGCTGATCCCCCGCCTCAAGCGGGAGCTGCTGGCCACCCTGCGCCGGGCGGGTTTTGCCCGTGTGCAGGACGCCGTCGGAACCGACGCAACGCGACTGGCAGGAGCCGCCTGATGGAATTTCTGGCCGAATTCGCCCCGCTCGCCGAGCGCTATGACGGCTTCATCGTCGATCTCTGGGGCGTCGTGCATGACGGGGTGAAGCCCTATCCGGGCGCGGTGGAGTGCCTCACCCGGCTGCGCGAGCGGGGCAAGCGGGTGGTGCTGCTGTCCAACGCGCCGCGACGCAACTTCGCGGCGCAGGCCTCGATGCGGCGGATGGGCATCCCCGACGAGCTGTACACGGACATCCTGACCAGCGGGGAGGCGGTGCATCGCCATCTGCGCGACCGGCCGGATGAATGGTGGCAGGGGCTCGGCACGCGCGTCTTCCATCTGGGCCCGGAACGCGACCGCAACGTGCTGGAAGGGCTGGGGCTGACCGAGGTCGCCACCCCGGCCGAGGCGGAATTCCTGCTCAACACCGGCCCGGACGACCACCGCAATCCCACCGACATGGCGGAGTTCGAGCCGGTGCTGGAACAATGCCGCGCGGCCGGGCTGCCGATGATCTGCGGCAATCCCGACCTGGAAGTGATCCGCGACGGCGTGCGCGTGCTGTGCGCGGGATCGCTGGCGCTGCGCTACCAGGAGATGGGCGGGAACGTGCGTTCGCTCGGCAAGCCCGACCCGGCGATCTACCGGCCGGTGCTGCGGATGCTGGACCTGCCGTCGGAACGGGTGATGGCGGTGGGGGACTCGCTGCGCACCGACATCGCCGGCGCGGCGGCCGCGGGCCTCGCGGCCTGCTGGGTGCTGGGCGGGCTGCATGGCGAGGCGCTGGCCGGCGACACCTCCCGCGCCCGGGCGGCGCTGGCCGACGCCGGACTGGATCCGGCGGCAGCCATCGCGGGTTTCGGCTGGTAGCCGCAAGCGGCGGGGGCTGGCAGCCGCAAGCGGCGGGCTCGCCCGCGGCGGACGCGATTTCCTTTGACGCGCGGGCCGGCCGGTCCAACATAGGGGCCAGTCGGAGATGGGGATCGTGCGATGCACCCGCTTGTCCGCCCGCCGCTTGTCCGCCCGCCGCTTGTCCAACCGCCGCTTGTCCAACCGCCCGTTCGCATGCCGGGCCGATCCATCGGCGCGTGGCTGTTCGCCCTGGCCCTGACCCTGGCATTGGTGCTGTCCGCCGGCCGGGCGGCGCGCGCGGCGGAGCATGTGGACCTGGCGCTGGTGCTGGTGACCGACGTCTCCCGCAGCATCGACGATGCCGAATTCGACCTGGAGAAGCAGGGCTACGCCGAGGCCTTCACCGACCCGCGGGTGCTGAAGGCCATCCAGAACGGCGCGCTGGGCGCCATCTCGGTCGCCTATGTGGAATTCGCCGGCGCCTATGAGGTGCGCACGGTGATCGAATGGACCGACATCCACGACGCCGCCACCGCGCAGGCCTTCGCCGACCGCCTGAAGGCGGAAGGCCGCTCGTTCTGGGGCCGCACGGCGATCTCCGCGGGCATCGACCACGCGGTGAAGCTGCTGGCCGATAGCGGCATGGAGGCGCAGCGCCTGGTCATCGATGTCTGCGGCGACGGCACCAACAATGCCGGGCGGGAGGTGACGGAAGCGCGCGACGCGGCGCTGGAGGCGGGCATCACGATCAACGGCCTGACGATCATCAACGCGCATCCGGTGTCCTGGACCTACGCCCATGTCCAGCCGCCCGGCGGGCTGTCGAAATACTACCGCGAGAACGTCACCGGCGGTCCCGGCAGCTTCGTGCTGGAAGTGCACGACTTCGAAAGCTTCGGCGAGGCGATGACCCGCAAGCTGGTAAGCGAGATCGCCGGCCTGCCGCCGGAGGGTCCTGGCGTGCGTCTCACGGCGCAGTAGGGCAATGTCCGGGCGTTACCGCGCCCGATAGATCCGCCTGGCGTTCTCCAGGATGGCATCCTCGCTCTGCGTGCGCAGGTCGATCACCGCCAGGATCTGATCGGCCGGCTGCAGGTACCGGCCGAACAGCGCCTCCAGCTGCTTGTCGTTGCAGCTTGGGCGGGCCCGCAGCAGCCCGGCGTCGATGCGCCCGCCGCGCAGCGCCGCGCTGGCCTTCTCCAGGCGCAGGTTGGGGGCCACCTCGCCGGCGATGCGCAGCGCGAGGCGGACGCTGTCCAGGCGGATGGCGGGGCTGTCATGGCCGGGATAGAACACCGCGCCCGTGAGCCGTTTGGAAAACCGGCACAGGCTGCGATACCAGATCGGGTTGGAGGTGCGCGCAACGATCACCTTCGGCACCGTGCGGTTGCCGGCGATGTGCAGCATGGCCAGCGCGATCATCCGGTCCGCGACCCGCCGGCCGCGCGCGACCGGGGCGACATAGGCGGTCTGCAGATGCAGGAAATCCTCCTGCCCGGTGCTCCCGTCATGCACGCCGAGCAGGGCCAGGGTCTGCGACGTGGCGCGGTCGCTGGCGAGGATCAGGTGGCCGTAATCGCTGAGGCTGAGGCTGCGGTGGCTGAGGCGCACGGTCGCCGGCTCTTCCGCCGGGTCCCGTTTCGGGTGGTCCGGCCCGGTCATGGACAGATCACGCAGGATGGCGTCCTGGTCCAGATCGTCGATCTGGTATGGGTCGCGCAGATAGGTCATGCGTAGACTGGCGTCCGCGAGCCTGTGCCCCATTTTCTGCCCCATTTTCCCACGTCCATCGGTGGTGGATGTTTCAGTCCATGGCGAGATGTTAACCTAATTTTTAATAAAATGCTGTAATTTAGTTCACAGCTCAAGGAAATCTTTCAATGGAAGTCACGCGAGCGCGGCAGGCTGACCGCCTGGCGGTGGTCCGGGGATGCCCCCCGCTTGAAAATACCGGACATGGGATCGGCCTCGATCAGCCCTGCCAGCGCGGCGCTGCGGTCTTCCAGCCGCTCGGCGATGACGTGGACGACATTCTCCGCTGACCGCTGGATCCGCCCGATCGCCAGCATCAGCCGGCTGGCCAGGATGGCATGGCGGTAGCGCTCCAGCAGGCTTGCCCAGATAACAAGATTGGCAATCCCGGTCTCGTCCTCCAGCGTGCAGAACACCACTCCCCCCTCGCCTGGCCGCTGGCGCACCAGCACCAGCCCGGCGACGCGGACCGGCGTGCCGTGCGCCAATCCGGTGGCTTCCGCGCAGCTGCGGATGGCGTCGCGCGCCAGGACCGGGCGCAGGAAGCGCAGCGGATGGGCTTTCAGCGACAGGCCGGTGCTGCGGTAATCGGCCACGCTCTGCTCCGGCGCCGGCATGGGCGGCAGCTCGACCGGGCGGAACGATGGCGCCGCGCCGGCAAACAGCGGCAAGGGCGGCGCATTGCTCAGCCCGCGCGCCTGCCACAGCCCGGCGCGGCGATCGAGCCCGATGCCGCGCAGCGCATCCGCCTCCGCCAGCGCGACGACGGCGGCGCGGGGAATGCCCGCGTCCGACACGGCGCGCGCCAGATCGGCGAAATCCTTCAGCCCCCTGGCCTGCGCGGCCTCGATCTGCGCGGCCCATTCCTGCCGGAAGCCGGAGATCAGGCGCATGCCCAGCCGCAAGGTAGCGTTGCTTTCCATTGTGCAGTCCCAGCGGCTGGCGGTTACATCGATGGCACGGATCTCCGCGCCATGCTCGCGCGCGTCGCGCACCAACTGCGCCGGGGCGTAGAAGCCCATCGGCTGGGAGTTCAGCAGCGCACAGGCGAAGCGCGCGGGGTGGTGGCATTTCAGCCAGGCGGAGACATAGACCAGCAGCGCGAAACTGGCGGCGTGGCTCTCCGGAAAGCCATAGGTGCCGAACCCCTCGATCTGGCGAAAGCACCGCTCGGCGAAATCGCGCTCATAGCCGCGCGCGACCATCCCTTCCACCAGCTTCTCGCCGAATGTGTGAATGGTCCCGGCATTGCGAAACGTCGCCATCGCCCGGCGCAGCCGGTTGGCCTCCTCGGGGGAGAAACCCGCGGCCGTGATGGCCAGGCGCATCGCCTGCTCCTGGAACAGCGGCACGCCGAGCGTCTTGCCGAGCACCAGTTCCAGCTCGTCCGCCAGGCCATGCCCGGCAGAGGGGGAGGGATAGACCACCGGTTCCTTGCCCGCGCGGCGGCGCAGATAGGGATGCACCATGTCGCCCTGGATCGGCCCCGGGCGGACGATCGCCACCTCGATCACCAGGTCGTAGAATTTTTCCGGCTTCAACCGGGGCAGCATGGAGATCTGGGCGCGGGATTCGACCTGGAACACGCCGATGGAATCGCCGCGCGAGAGCATCCGGTACACCGCCGGATCCTCCTTCGGCACATCGGCCAGGCCCTCGATTCCGACCAGATCGAGCGCCTTGCGGATGCAGGTCAGCATGCCCAGCGCCAGCACATCCACCTTCATGATGCCCAGCGTGTCGATGTCGTCCTTGTCCCATTCGATGAAGGTGCGTTCGTCCATCGCCGCGCGCCCGATCGGCACCGTCTCGTCCAGCCGCCCGCGCGTCAGCACGAAGCCGCCGACATGCTGCGACAGATGGCGGGGGAAGCCGACCAGCTCGCGCGCCAGCGCGATGGTGCGGCGCAAGACCGGGCTGCCGGGATCGAGGCCGATTTCCCGCAGGCAATCGTCCGACCAGAGCTCGTCGCCCAGGCGGCTCGATTGCCGGCTCAGCAGCGCGGTGGTGTCGTCCGACAGGCCCATCGCCTTGCCGATGTCGCGGATGGCGCTTTTCGGCCGGTAATGGATCACCGTGGCGGCGATGCCGGCGCGGTCCCGCCCGTAGCGCCGGTAGATGTACTGGATCACCTCCTCGCGCCGCTCATGCTCGAAATCCACGTCGATATCCGGCGGCTCGCGGCGTTCGGCGGAGATGAAGCGCGCGAACAGCAGGTCGATTTCCGCCGGATCGACGGCAGTGACGCCGAGGCAGTAGCAGACCGCCGAATTCGCCGCCGAGCCGCGCCCCTGGCACAGAATGCCGCGCGAACGGGCATGGCGGACGATGTCATGCACGGTCAGGAAATAGCGGGCGTAGTCGAGCCGGGCGATCAGGCCCAGCTCCGCCTCCAGGTTTTTTCGCAATTTGTCGGGAATGCCCCCCGGATAGCGCTCGGCCGCGCCCTGCCAGGTCAGCGCCGCCAGATGCGCGTCCGCCGTGGTGCCGGGGGGCACCGGCTCGTCGGGGTATTCGTAGGTCAGCTCGTCGAGCGAGAAGCGGCAGCGCGCGACGATGTCGCCGGTCCGCGCGATGGCGTCCGGATGGTCGCGAAACAGCCGCGCCATCTCGGCGGGGGATTTCAGATGCCGTTCGCCGTTCGGTTCCAGCGCCAGCCCGGCCTGCTCGACGCGGCAGCCGAGCCGCGTGGCGGTCAGCGCGTCCTGCAAGGGGCGGCGTTCGGGGGCGTGGTACAGCACGTCGTTGGTGGCGACCATCGGCAGGCGCATCCGCGCCAGGGCGCGCAACCGGCTGGCGTCGTCGCCGCGATGGCGGCGGCTGGCGGCGATGGCGGCGGCGGGAAAATCCGCCGCCAGCCGCTCGACGGCCGTGCGGAATGCCGCGTCCAGGCGATGCGGCGGAACGGCCAGCAAGGCCTGGCCTTCGCCATGTTCCAGCAGATCGGCGTAATCCAGGAAGCAGCGATTGGTGGCCCGCGCCAGCTCGGAGCCGTCGCCGTGCCTGGCGCGGCCCTTGCCCAGCGTCAGCAGCCGCGTCAGCCGCCCCCAGGCGGCACGGTCGGTGGGATAGCAGAGCAGGTCCGGCGTGCCATCGCGAAACACCAGCCGCGCGCCGGGCAGCAGGCGGATGCCGACCTGCCGGGCGGCGCCATGCGCGCGCACCACGCCGGCCACCGTATTGCGGTCGGCGATGCCGAGGGCGGACAGGCCGAGCGCTGCGGCAGCGGCGGCGAGTTCCTCGGCGCGCGACGCGCCGCGCAGGAAGGAGAAGGCGCTCGCGGCCTGCAGCTCGGCATAGGTCACGGGAACAATCCGTGCAGGTACCAGCGCGGGACCCTGCCGCCGCCATGCAGCCCGGTGCGGAACAGCCAGAAGCGGGCGCCCTCGGTATCCTCCACCCGGTAGTAGTCGCGGATGCGGTCGGTTTCCGAAGAAAGGATGTCTTCTGCTGCTCGCGCTTCGCTGCCGCGGTTGTCCGCCGCTCGCACGCCTTCGGCGCTGCCGCGATTGTCTCCCGCTCGCACGCCTTCGGCGCTGCCGCGGGGACGCCACCACTCCGCGGCGATACGTTCGGGCCCGGCGGCGGCGCGTACGCGATGCAGGCGGCGGCGCCAGCGGAACAGCAGCGGGGGATCGTCGGGCACGGGGGCGGTGACCTCGACCGGCTCGGGCATGCGCAGCAGGCGGATCGGGCGCGGGGCAGTGGGGTCGTTGATCCAGGAAGGCTGGCTTTGCAGCGGTGGAACCTGCTGCACCGCCCGTTCCGGCACGTGGCTGGCGCGCGGGGCGACACGCCAGACCCGGCCTTGGCCGAGCCGGTTGGCCAGCCGGTCGATCGCGGTCGACAGCCGGGAAGCCTCCTGGCTGGCGGCGATGTCGGCAAAACCGGCCTGCGGCGCCGCCAGGGCGGCGGTCTCCTCGGCATGGAGAAGCACGGCCTCGATGCCGAAGCCGGGATCGATCCGCTCCAGCTGCGCGCGCAGTAACCTGGCCAGATAGGCCGCCTCGTGCGAGGGCAGCGCGGTGCTGACAGCGATGCGCTGGCGCGTGTTGTCGAGGCGGAAAAACAACGCGGCGATGCAATGCGCGCCCAGATCCTTGGCGGCCAGGCGCGCGCAGAGCCGCGGCGTCAGGATGTCGAGCGCCCGGGCGAGATCCTCCGGCGTGCCGATCGGCTCGGGGAAATCCAGCCGCTCGGTGAACGGCGCCGGCGGCCGGGGCCAGGCGATCGCTTCCTCCGCAGCACCCAGCGCCTGGTCCAGCCGCAGCATCGGCTGGCCACCGAAGCGGGCGGTGATCTCGCCGCGGGGAATGCGGGCAAGCTCGCCGATCCGGCGCAGGCCCAGGCGGCGCAGCCCGGCGGTGACGGACGGATCGAGCCGCAGCAGCGAAATCGGCAGTTTTTCCAGTGCGTCCCGTTCCTGGCCGGAGGGCAGGATGTGGCAGGTTCCGGTGGTGGCCGCGTGCGACAGCGCCCAGGCGGCGCCGGGCGTGCCGGCGATGGCGATGCGGCGGAGCAGGCCATTGCGTGACAGCCTGGTTTGCAGGTCCCGCGCCAATGCCGCTTCGCCGCCGAACAGATGGGCGCAGCCGGTGATGTCCAGCCAGACCCCGTATTCCCCGGTGGTATCCGCAACATCGGCGGCGGCGAGCGGCGTGTAGCGCTCGCACCAGGCGGCGAGGCCGGCCAGCGCGGCCGCATCCGCCTCCGGATCGGTGTCGCGCGCGATCAGCCCGGGACAGAGGGCACGGGCATCGGCCAGGTTCTGGCCGACGCTCAGCCCCTGCGCCGCCGCGTCCGGCCCGATGGCGGCCAGGCGGCGCACGCCGCGGATGGCCTCGACCGTGACCACAGGTTCAACAGGTTCATCTGGCGGCCTATCCGGCGAGGGAGCTTCCTGCCGCAGCCGGAGGATCGGCCAATAGGGCAACCACACGGACAGGATGCGTCGCATCTTCGCTTTCTCCTGCTTGCACAATCCATTCGCCGGGAATGCCGCCGCGGGCCTGGGTCAGCGCCAGCCTCCAGCGCGGCGGGCCGGGTTCGCGTCCCTCCCGCTCGCTCGGCACCGGGCTGAGCCGCCAGCGCGTGGCGGCCAGGCTGGTGTCGCGGTCCCCGGTCCGGCGGCCGTACGGCCAGCGGCGCAGCGCCAGGCAGGTGGTGCCGTGGCGCAGGCAGGCCAGCACCAGCCGGCGGGAGGCGACGCGGTCGAGCGTTTCCACCTCCCCGATCACCACTCCGGCGCCGCCTTCGCGCAAGACGGTCTCCATCGCCGCCAGGGTGGCGTCGCTGTCGTCCGGCCGGACCAGCACCAGCCGCGCCGGATCCAGGCCGAAGCCGGGCAGGCCATGCGGATAGAGGTCGGGCCGCGGAGCGATCCAGAAGACCGGCCTGTCGCCGCCGATCCGTCCCGCCAATGAGGCGGCGAAACCGGCGGGCAGGGCGCCGGTCTCGCTGTCCACGCCGGCGCCGCCGATTTCATGCAGCTGGCCGAGCGCCAGCCCGCCGCCGGGCAGATGCGTGTCGATCCGCGGATCGCCGAAGGCCAGGCTGGCGAACCGGCGCGGGCGGAAATTGTCGCGCAGCGCCGCCAGATGCGGCGGCAAGGCAGGTGGTGCGGGCAGCCCCGTACGCAGCCTGGCCGTGCCGGGCGAAAAGGGGGAAATGTCCGGCTCCGGGCGGACCGGAGGACGGACAAGGGGGAAGGGCGGGCGCATGGGAATATGTTCCCCATTTGTTCCCCATCCTGCCCGCCAGAGTCAACGCCAGAGTCAACGCCAGCGTCGGTAATGGAAAAGCCTCAGGCTCTGCGGCCGCTCAGAAGGTCTTGTAGACGATGTCCGCCGCCGTCCGCCGCCATGCTGTCGCAGGGTCATGCGTGGCCGCGTCATGGACGGTCAGGCCAGGCGGCACATGGCCCACGGCGAGGGTCAGGGCGTCGGTGATGTTGCGCACGATCGCCGATCCCAGCGCGACGAACGCGGCGATGAATAGGGCCTTCACGGCAATTTCGATGACACGCATGGTCCGGGTCCTGCACGGCCGGCGCGTCAGGGACGCGCCGGGCATGGCGCGATCCTGCCCCCGGCACGCATAAGGCCTCCATCCGGACCGGCGCCGCCGGGCATCAAGACGGCATAAAGCGATCCGGCAAAAGCCCGGCGCTATTTGCGCGACGACCACACCCGGGGCAGCGCCGCCAGCGTCAGCCGCTGGCCATGGCCGAGCAGGCGCAGCATCTCCCCGGCCATCGGGTGCGCCAGCAGGAACAGCGCCGCCAGCCACGCGGCCCCGGTGCCGATCCCGGCCAGGATCACCGGCGCCCACAGATCCTGCGCCGTCGGCGGCAGGTAGATCAGCACCAGCACCGGCGCCACCGCGCTGGCCAGCGTGGCCAGCAGGCTCTTCCAGGTGGCGGCGAACAGGTCCGCGAGCCCCGTGCCGATGATCCGGTTCATCGCCAGCTGGGAGGGGAGGAACTCGATCAGCGCGTTCAGGATGGTGCCGGCCGCGACCGCCGCCAGACCGAACTGCGCGGTGACGAACAGCACCGCCAGCCTGGCCGGCGTGACCAGGATCTGCACGTTCATGCGCTGGCGCATCGCCCCGGTGGCCTGGTACACGGTCGGGTGTAGCACGGTCAGGCAGGAAACCATGGCCGCCACCGAGACCAGGCGGGCCGGCTCGACCGCGATGTCCCATTGATCGCCGAACAGGATGCGGATCAGCGGAAAGGTCATCAGCCCCAGGAACGCGAAGGCCGGCCAGGCCACCACCGTCAGCATGCCGAGCCCGTTCAGATAGGCCTCGCCGATCGCTTCCCCGGCCCGCCGCTTCAGCGCGAACACCGACAGCGCCACCGGCATGATGCCGGAGATCAGGCTCTGGTTGATCAGCGACACCAGCCCGTTGGCGCGGCTGAACTGCCCGACGGCGGCGATGCCCAGCGCGCGGCCGATGAACAGGTCCGCCGATCGCGGCGTGATCTCCTGGCAGATATTGCCGATGGTCGAATAGACGCCGAAGGAGGCGATCCGCCGCCATGCCTTGAGCGAGGGGACATAGGAATACTGCCGCGGACGGTACAGGAAGGCGACCGCGGCGGTGCCGAAATTATTCGCCACGGTGGCCCAGGCCAGGCTCATATAGCCGAAGCCGAGCAGCGCCAGGCACACCCCGGTGGCGGCATGGCACACCGCGCCGGCCACGGTCATCTGGTACAGCGCCTGGAACCGCATCTGCCGGCGCAGCCAGACCATGACGATCGAATTGAACGGCAATACCAGGAAGCTCAGCGTGGTCACCAGCATGACCCGGGTCACGCCCGGCTGGTGGTAGAATTCGCCCGCCCAGACGCTGCCCAGCATGATGGCGGCCATGATCACCAGCGAGGTGATCATGCTGATGCCGAGCGCGGTGCGGAACTTCTCGTCGGTGAGGTCGACTTCTTGGATCAGGAACGTCGCCACCCCGAAATCACGGAACTGGGCGATCAGCAGCGTCAGCGCCACGCCGATCGAGAACAGCCCGGTGTCTTCCGGCGTCAGGATCCGCGCGAGCACCATCGTCGAGGCGACGCCCAGCGCCAGCGAGGTATAGCGCTCCAGGAAGGACAGAGCCAAAGCCGCGATCGTTCCGGTCACTGAAATGCCCTAGGTCAAATTCGACATGCCTAACCACGGCTAGCCGGCAGCCATGCAACGCCGCCCCCTCACCCGCCTCCCTACGCTTGGCACCCTCTCCCGCTTGCGGGAGAGGGAAGTGAGCGCAGCGAACGGGTGAGGGGGAAGGGCACGATCCCCGGCCAGCCGCTCAGTCCAACCCCGCCAACCCCCGCCATTCCGCTTCCGTGACCGTGCGCACGCCGAGCTCGGCGGCGCGCCTGGCCTTGGATCCGGCATCGGCGCCGAGCACCACGAGGTCGGTCTTCTTCGACACGCTGTCGGTGACCTTCGCGCCCAGGGCCTCGGCGCGGGCCTTGGCCTCGGGGCGGGTCATGGTCTCCAGGCTGCCGGTGAACACCACCACCTTGCCGGCGATCTCGCTGTCCCCCGCGGTCTCCGGCGCCGTCTCGTCCTCGATCGCGAGCAACCCGGCCAGCTCGTCCAGCGTCGCGCGGTTGCGCGGCTCCATGAAGAACTCCACCAGCTCCTCGGCGATCGCCGGGCCGATGCCGATGATGTTGCCGAGCGTGCTGCGCGCCTCCGAGCCGATGGTGGTGGCGGCCAGCATCTGCGCGCGCCAGTTGGCGAAGCTGGTGTAATGGCGGGCCAGCAGCTTCGCGTTGGCCTCGCCGATGCGGCGGATGCCAAGGGCGTAGATGAAGCGCGCCAGCGGGATCCGGCGCCTGGCCTCGATGGCGCGGACCAGGTTCTGCGCCGACAGCGCGCCCCAGCCCTCGCGTTCGGCGATCTCCGCCTCGCGCGCCGGCAGGCGGAAGATGTCGACGGGGGAATGCAGCCAGCCGAGGTCGAAGAACTCGCGGATGGATTTCTCGCCGAGGCCATCGATGTCGAAGGCCAGGCGGGAGACGAAATGGATGAGACGCTCGACCAGCTGCGCCGAGCAGATCAGCCCGCCGGTGCAGCGGCGCACCACCTCCCCGGGCGGGCGGATGGCCAGGCTGCCGCAGACCGGGCAGTGCCCGGGCGGCTGCCATGCCACCGTGCCGGCGGGGCGGCGTTCCAGGATCACCGACAGGATCTGCGGGATCACGTCGCCGGCCCGCTGCAGCACCACGGTGTCGCCGACGCGCACATCCCGGCGGGCGATCTCGTCCTCGTTGTGCAGCGTGGCGCGCGAGACCAGCACGCCGCCGACATTCACCGGCTCCAGCTCCGCGACCGGCGTCAGCGCGCCGGTGCGGCCGACCTGGATGCGGATCTCCTTCAGCGTCGTGATGGCCTGTTCGGCCGGGAACTTCCAGGCGATCGCCCAGCGCGGCGCGCGGCCGACGAAGCCGAGCCGGCGCTGCAGCCCGAGATCGTCGATCTTGTAGACCACGCCGTCGATGTCGTAGCCGAGGCCGGCGCGCTCCAGGCCCATCCGGGCCTGGAAGGCCTCCGCCTCCTCCGGCCCGGCCAGCCGGCTGGACAGCTCGTTGACGGCGAAGCCCCAGTGGCGCAGCCGCTCCAGATAGCCCCAATGCGTCTCCGCCGGCGCCTCGCTCGCCTCGCCCATGGCATAGGCGAACAGCGACAGCGGCCGGGCGGCAGTGATGGCGGGGTCGAGCTGGCGCAGGCTGCCGGCGGCGGCGTTGCGGGGATTGGCGAAGATCTTCTGGCCGGCTTCCGCCTGGGCCTCGTTCAGGGCGAGGAAATCCGCCTTGGACATGAACACCTCGCCGCGGATCTCGATCAGTGAAGGAATGGGCAGCGCTGGGGCCTTGCCCTTCAGCACCTGCGGCACCGAGGCGATGGTGCGGACATTGGCGGTGACGTCCTCGCCCTCGGCGCCGTCGCCGCGGGTGGCGGCGCGGCGCAGCCGGCCGTTCTCATAGGTGAGGTTGATCGACAGCCCGTCGATCTTCGGCTCGCCGACCATCGGCATCGGCGCATCCGCCGGCAATCCCAGGAAGCGGCGGGCGCGGGCGCAGAACTCCTCGAACTCGCCGGCGTCGAAGGCATTGTCGAGCGAGAGCATCGGCACGCGGTGGCGCAACTTGGCGAAACCGCTCTCGGGCGCGGCGCCGATGCGCCGGCTCGGGCTGTCGGGGCGGATCAGGTCGGGGAAGCGCGCCTCGATGGCGCTGTTGCGCCGGCGCAGCGCGTCGTATTCGGCGTCGGTGATCACCGGCGCGTCGCGTTCGTGATAGGCCCGGTCGTGGCGCGCGATCTCCGCCGCCAGGCTAGCCAGTTCGGCCTCGGCCTCGGATCGGGTCAGGTCGTCGACCGGTGTGCTCCTATCAGCTGTGCTCATATCAGCCGGGCTCCGAGCAGGTCGTCGGCCGCGGCGCGGGCCGATTCGGTGATGATCTCGCCCGCCAGCATCCGCGCGATCTCCTCGCGCCGGTCCGGGATCGTCAGCACGTCCACCAGCGTCGCGGTGCGGCCCTTGGCCTCCTGCTTGGCAACGCGCAGATGCGCAACCCCTCGGGCAGCGACCTGCGGCGAATGGGTGACGACCAGCACCTGCACGCGCTCGGCCACGCGCGCGATGCGCTCGCCGACGGCCGCGGCGGTGGCGCCGCCGATGCCGCTGTCCACCTCGTCGAACACCAGCGTCGGCACCGCGGAGCCGTGCGACAGCACCACCTTCAGCGCCAGCATCAGCCGCGACAGCTCCCCGCCCGAGGCGATCTTTGCCAGTGGCCCCGGCTCCTGGCCCGGGTTGGTGGCGATCAGGAAGCGCACGGCGTCCGCGCCGGCGGCGTTCCACTCCGCCTCCGGCAGCGGCGCCACCTCGGCGACGAAGCGCGCCTTGTCCAGCCGGAGCGGCGGCAGCTCGCGGGCCACCGCGCGCTCCAGCTTGCCGGCGGCGGCGCGGCGGGCTTCCGACAGCGCCTTGGCGGCGGTGCCATAGGCCGCGCGCGCACTGGCGGCGGTCTGTTCCAGCGCGGCGATCTCGACGGTGCCGGTGTCCAGCGCCGCGAGCCGGGCGGACAGCGTATCGAGCAGGCCGGGCAGCTCGGCGACGGCGATATTGTGCTTGCGGGCGGCGGCGCGCAGCGCGAACAGCCGCTCCTCCGCCTGTTCCAGCAGGCGCGGATCGGCATCGGCCTCGGCGGCCAGGCGCGACAGCAGCGTCTCCGCCTCCGCCAGCGCCTCCTCGGCGCGCTCCAGCGCGGCCATGGCGGGGCCGGCGGGGTTCTCGGGGGCGCCCTCCGCCTCGTTCGGTCCGATCAGCTTGCCCAATGCCCGGGCGGCGGCGCGCAGCGCCGCGGCCGGGCCGGCGCCGCGGCGGTCGCGCGGCGTGAGTTCGGACAGCGCCGAGGCGATGGCCTCCGCCCGGCGCTCGCCCTGCTGCAGCCGCTGGCGCTCTATCGCCAGCGCCTCCTCCTCGCCGGGCTGGGGGGACAGCCGGGCCAGTTCATCGACGGCGTGGCGCAGCCATTCCTCGTCGCGCCGGGCCGCGGCGATCGCCTCGCGCGCCGCCTCCAGCGCGATTGCGGCGCGGCGCCAGTCGCGCCAGGCGGCCGCGACGGCATCGCGCAGCTTCGCCGCCACGCCGAACGCGTCGAGCAGCGCGGCATGGCCGACCGGATCGGCCAGGCCCATCTGCTCGTGCTGGCCCTGCACCTCCACCAGCAGCGCGCCGACCCGGCGCAGCAGCGCGGCCCCGACCGGCTGGTCGTTCAGGAAGGCGCGGGATCGCCCGTCGCGGCTCAGCACGCGGCGCAGCACGATCTCGTCCTCGGCGTCCAGCCCCTGCTCGGCGAGCAGCGCGCCCACCGGATGGCCGGCGGGCGGAAAGAAGCTGGCGGTGACGGAGGCCTGCTCGGCGCCGCGCCGGATCAGGCCGATATCGGCGCGCGCGCCCAGCGCCAGACCCAGGCTGTCCAGCAGGATGGACTTGCCGGCGCCGGTTTCCCCGGTCAGCACGGTCAGCCCGGCGCCGAAGCCGAGATCCAGCTTGTCGATCAGCACCACATCGCGGATGGAGAGTGCCGTCAGCATCGAGGTTTCCGTCGCGTCGCCGATCGCTCGGCCGGTTTAGAAGACCGAGTTCCAGGCGCGGCTGAAGAAGCCCTGCGGCGGCTCGGCTTCCGTGCGGGCGGTGCCGGACGCGTTGACCAGCTTGTCATCCAGCAGGTCGTTGTAGCTGTCCTCGTACCAGACGCTGCCGGGATAGTTGTAGCCGAGCACGGAAGCGGTCTTGCGCGCCTGGTCCTTCAGGCCGAGCGCGAGATACACCTCGATCAGCCGGTGCAGCGCCTCGGGCACGTGGTTGGTGGTCTGGTAGTCGTCGACCACGCGCTGGAAGCGGCCGATCGCCGCGGCGTAGAGCTGCTGGCGCTGGTACCAGCGGCCGATCACCATCTCATGCCCGGCCAGATGGTCGCGGGCGAGGTCGATCTTGAACCTTGCGTCGGACGCGTAGGGGGTGCCGGGGAAGCGGGTGACCACTTCCTGCAGCGCCTTCATCGCCTCGTCCGTGCCCCGCTGGTCGCGCTGCACGTCGGCAATCTGCTCGTAATAGCAGAGCGCGCGCAGGTAATAGACATAGGCGATGTCGCGGTGCGCCGGATGCAGCTGAATGAAATGGTCCAGCGTGCCGATGGCGTCGGTGTATTTGTTCTGCTGGTACTGGGTGTAGCCCGACATCAGCTGCGCGTTCACCGCCCAGGTGGAGTAGGGATAGTTCTGTTCCACCCGGTCGAACTGCGCCACCGCGGTCGAATAGCGCTTCTGGTTCAGCGCATCGAGGCCGTTATTGTACAGCTCCTCGACCGGCGGCACATTGGCGCTGGCGGCTGCCTTCGCCTCGTCGTCGTCGGAGCTCGAGCAGCCGGCGATCAGCGGCAGCAGCAGCAGGGCCGCGAAGGCGACGGGCCAATAGCGGCGCGACGGGCCCCCGGTGGGGGATCGCGTGCCCAGGGGGATGCCCGGGGAGATGCCAGGGTGGGTGCCGGGGGCAGGCATGAGATTCGGTTCCATTGTCCGGGCTTATAGCATGTGCCGGAGAATGGCGAAGGGGCGGATCGCGACCCGGTGCATCACGAAGCAGCCGTCCGCCACCGGCCCGGTTTCAGGCGGCCGAGAGGGTGAGTTCGGGCGCCCGGCGAGCCCGGCTGGCAGCCCGCTCCGGCCCGGCGGCCTCCGGCGGCCAGACCCCGATCCGGCGCCAGGCCGTGGCATCGGCGAACAGGGCGTGCAGCAGCCGGTTGTTCAGCGCGTGGCCGGAGCGATGGGCAACGAACCGACCGGCCAGCGGCGCGCCGGCGAGCGCGAGGTCACCGACCGCGTCCAGCAGCTTGTGGCGGACGAATTCGTCGGCCATGCGCAGCCCGGCCGGGTTCAGCACCCTGGCGCCGTCCACCAGCACCGCGTTGTCCAGGCTGCCGCCGCGCGCCAGCCCGGCCTGGTGCAGCCGCGCGATGTCCTCGGCCAGGGCGAAGGTGCGGGCCTCTGCCAGCTCGGTGCGGAAGCTGTGCGCGTTCAGGGTCAGCGACAGCGCCTGGCGGCCGATCGCGGGAGCGTCGAAATCGATCGACATGGACATCTCGAACCGGGGCATCTCGACCTGCCCCATCTCGATCCGGGCCATCTCGTAACGGCCCATGTCGGGCAGGCCCGCCCCGTCTGCCGGCAGCAATTCCGCGAAGGCTTCCCCATCGGTGACCCGGACCGGACGCAGCACCTCGATGCTGGCGCGCAGCGCGGGCTGCGCGACGATACCGGCGCAGCCGATCAGGAACAGGAACGGGGAGGCGGAGCCGTCGAGGATCGGCAGTTCCGGCCCGTCGACATCGATCCGCGCGTTGTCGATCCCGGCGCCGGCAAGTGCCGCCATCAGATGCTCGACTGTGCCCACCGCGCGCCGGGGATCGGCGGGATCGGACAGCACGGTGCAGAGCCGCGTGTCCGACACGTGCTCGAAGCGGGCGGGAATGTCGCTCGCGGGATCCAGATCGGTGCGGCGGAACAGGATGCCGGTATCGGGCGCGGCCGGGTGCAATGTCAGGGAGACGCGCCGGCCCGAATGCACGCCCACGCCCACGCAGCCGATCGGCGCCTTCAGCGTCTGCTGCAGGCCGGCATGCGGAAAACCCTCCCCCTCGAAGGGGTAGGTTTGCAGCAGCGCGGCGGTGGGGGACAGTCCATCCATGGCGGGGCCTTCACGTATGGGCCGACGAGTCTTTCGTGCCCAGATCCTTTGAGATCATGCGAAATCTATGGCTCGCTGCAGTGCGGTGCCAGTCAATGATTATTACTCAGTATTTCAACGCAAGCAATTGATCTTACGATAGTTTTTCGAAATTGAGGCGGCCGCGCCGACGCTTCGAAATACGCCGGGGAACGCGGGGCGTGCCGCCGCACGCGCCCGCCTGGCGGCGAAAGCCGGGGCCAAACAGCATTCGGCCCGGCACCCTGGGGGCGCCGGGCCGAACCGGTTCACAGTGACATCCAGTCAGGAGGGGCGCTGCTATCCGCGCCCATCCTGCTCCGGGCGGGGATCAGGAGGTCTGGCGGCGGAGGAAGGCCGGGACGTCCGAGACCGCTTCCTCGCCGACGGATTGGCGAACCGTCGGCCGGGGCTGTTCCATGCGCATTTCAGGGCGGACCTCCCCCCGATGCTCCCCCCGGGGCTCCGCGCGCGGGTCCTGGCGTGGATCCTGGCGTGGATCCTGGCGCGGGTCCTGCCGGGGATCGTTGCGATACTCCTGCCGGGGGGCGGGGCGATGCTCGGCCTGGGCTTCCGGGCGGAACATGGCCGGCGGCTGTCCCTGCGGGCGCGGGCCGGGCGTGGGCGCCGGGCTGGCCCCGCTGCGGCGCAGCAGCCCGGTCATCTTCATGAACAGGTTGGGCCGCGCCGCCGGTTCCGGAGACGAAACCGGAGCTTGGCCGGCATGCGCATGTCCACCGGGCGCATGTCCAGAGGGGGCCGATTCGGTGAACAGCGGCGGCGCGGCGCGCTGCGGCTGCGGCGCGTGCTCGCCATGGCCCGCGGACGGGCCATGCGCCGACGGCTGCGAACCGGCCGGCGCGCGCGTCTTGCGGGAGGGTTCCTCCTGGCGGGGGGCGAAATGCGGCTCCGCATGCGGCTTCTCGCGATGCCCCGCATCCGCCGCCGGGCGGGCCTCGGCGGACGGGCCGCCGGGCGGGATGTCCAGCCCATGGACCTCACGCCCGGAGTCGCGTCCGCTCTCGCGCGCCGGAGCGGCCGGCTGCGGGTTGGCGGAGAGTTCGCGGAAGCCGGTGATCTGGGTGACGCCGGATCCGCCCGTGGCCCCGCCGGCATGCGTGCCGCCGGAGGTCTGCGTGTTGCCCGGCAGCGGGATCGGGTTGATCTCCTCCATGCCGCCATTGCCGACCGCGACCAGCGTCGGGCGCTGGTGCTCGTTGCGCGCGCCCACGCCCATGTCGATGCCGGTGGCGACGACGGAGACGCGGATCTTGCCCTCGAGCGTCGGGTCGAGCGCGGAGCCGAAGATGATGTTGGCGTCCGGCGCCACTTCCTCGCCGATGCGGCTCGCGGCCTGGTCGACCTCGAACAGCGTCAGGTCCTCGCCGCCGGTGATGTTGATCAGCAGGCCGCGCGCCCCGGACATCGAGGTGTCCTCCAGCAGCGGGTTGCTGATCGCCGCCTCCGCGGCGCGGATGGCGCGGTTCTCGCCCTCCGCCTCGCCGGTGCCCATCATCGCCTTGCCCATCTCCTGCATGACGGTGCGCACGTCGGCGAAGTCGAGGTTCACCAGGCCGGGCGTCATCATCAGGTCGGTGACGCCGCGCACGCCCATGTACAGGACATGGTCGGCCATCTTGAACGCCTCCTTCCATGTCGTCTTCTCGTTCGACATGCGGAAGAGGTTCTGGTTAGGGATGACGATCAGCGTGTCGACATAGTTCTGCAGTTCCTCGATGCCCTCGTTGGCATGGCGCGCGCGCCGGCTGCCCTCGAAGGTGAACGGCTTGGTCACCACGCCGACGGTCAGGATGCCCCGTTCGCGCGCCATGCGCGCGATCACCGGCGCGGCACCGGTGCCGGTGCCGCCGCCCATGCCGGCGGCGACGAACAGCATATGGGTGCCGTCCAGGTGCCGGTACAGCTCCTCCGCCGCCTCTTCCGCCGCGGCCTTGCCGATCTGCGGATTGGCGCCGGCGCCGAGGCCCTGGGTGATGTGCGGGCCGAGCTGGATGCGCCGGTCGGCCCGGCTATGCATCAGCTGCTGCGCATCCGTGTTGGCCACGACGAACTCCACGCCCTGCAGATTGAGCGCGATCATGTTGTCGACGGCATTGGTGCCACCACCGCCCACACCGATCACGGTGATGCGCGGGGTGAAGTCGGTGTGCATCGTCTGCGGAATGGTGAGATTGAGGGTCATGGCGAAACTTTCCCAGAGCTGGTTCGATTCGGTAAAGCGATTTGGCCAGCCGAAACGGCCTGGCCAGGCGAAACGGTTGGGCCGGCGAAACGGCCGGAACGATCCGGTGCAGAGCGGGCCATCACAGACGGGGCCATCACACCCGGTCCTTCAGGAAATTGACGATCCTGCGCAGCAGGCCGGTCGGCTTGTCCGTGTCGAAGTCGAGGTCTTGCAGGAAACGTCCCTCGCCGGCGGCCCAGGCGATCAGCCCGGCGGCGGTGGCGAAGGCAGGGCCGGAAGCGTTGTCGGGCAGGCCGCGCAGGCCGGACGGGCGGCCGAGCCGGACCGGGCGGTCGAGAATCGTCGCCGCCAGCTCGCGCACGCCGCCGAGCTGGCTGGCGCCGCCGGTCAGCACCACGCGCGCGCCGGCGGCACGCGCGAAGCCGGACGCGTCCAGCCGCTCGCGCACCATCTCGAAGGTCTCTTCCAGCCGCGGGCGGATGATGTTGACCACGGCGCTGCGCGGCACCTTGGCCATCTGGTGCTCCTCCTCGCCCACCAGCGGCACCGGCAGCAGCTCGCGCTCGTCGTCCGGGCTGGCCTGGACGCTGCCGTACAGCGTCTTCAGCCGTTCGGCGTGATCGGTCGGCGTCGACAGCATGCGCGCCAGGTCGCTGGTGACATGGGTGCCGCCGATCGGCAGCAGGGCGGTGTGCAGCAGCTGGCCTTCGGCGAACACCGCCATGCCCGTTGTGCCGCCACCCATGTCGATGACGGTGGTGCCGAGCTCGCGCTCCTCCTCCACCAGCGTGGACAGCCCCGCCGCCATCGGCGAGGAGACGACCGCGGAGATATGCAGGTCACAGCGGCCGATGCAGGTTTCCAGCGTGCGCAGCGCGTTGGTGGTGGCGTCGATCACGTGCAGCCGCGCGATCAGCGTGCCGCAATGCAGGCCGCGCGGATCGGCGACGCCGGCGGTCTCGTCCACCGAGAACGCCAGCGGCAGCGCATGGATGATGTCGCGGCCTTCCGAAACGGCGCGGGCGCGGCCCTCGGAAACCACGCGGCGGATGTCGCTCTCGTCCACCGCGCGCCCGCCGACCGGCCATTGCACGTTGAACAGCCGGCTTTCCGGCGTGCCGCAGGACAGGTTCACGGTGATCGAGCGCAGCCTGGTGTCGGCCATGTCCTCGGCCTGGCCGACGCAGGCGCGGATGGCGCGCTCGGCGCGCTCCAGGTCGGTGATGGTGCCGCCGCGCACGCCGCTGCCGCGCTGCCAGCCGAAGCCGAGCACGCGCAGGCTGCCGTCGCTTTCCGTGCGCCCGATCAGGCAGGCGATCTTGGTGGTGCCGATGTCGAGCACGCCGAACGGGCCGGCGCGCAGATTGCGCGGGCGCGGCGGCTCGTCCGCACCATGGGTCGGCGGGGGCAGTAGGCGACGAGACATGTCGTTCATCTGTCTGCTCCGGGCTCTAGGTGGGACGCTTCGGACCGGTGGCCCGGCCCGGGTCTGCCCGGATCGGATCGGCATGGGCGGGATCGGGGCGGGATACGGTGCCGTCACGCGTCGGCAGCGGGGCGGCATCGGCGTCGGAGCGGCCATCGGCCGCCATCGGGCGCACCACCAGCTTGTCGGCCAGGCGCATGTCGATCACCGCCAGCGGCCGGTCGAGCAGGGCCTGCTCGTTCTGCAGCTTCTCCAGCCGCTCCAGCGCCGCCTGTTCCGCGCCTTCGGGCAGCAGCACGTCGGTGCCGCTCTTCAGATGCAGGTTCCAGCGCCGTTCGGCCACGCGCACCGCGGCCGAGACCCGGGCGCCAATGCCGGGCCGCGCGGTCAGCGTGTCGAGCAGCGGCGCCGCGGCGGCCGGCGCGCCAAGGCCGACGACCAGCGGTAGGCTGCGGAACTGCGCCACGTCCTGGTTGGCGACGATCTGTCCGGCGCGGTCGATCAGCACGAATTTGCCCTGGTTCTGCCAGATCGCGAACGGCCGGCGCTCGTCGAGCTGGATCACCAGCGTGTCGGGCAGGCGGCGCTCCACGGTCGCGCGCTCGACCCAGGTCAGCTGCTCGATGCGCGCGCGCGCCTGCTCGACCGAGAAGCCGAGGATGGCATCGCCCCTGGAAGCGCCGATGGCGGCGCGCAGCAGCGGCTCGGGCGTGTTGGCGCGGCCCTCGATGACGATGTTGCGCACCCGCAATCCGGCAACGCCGGTGGCGTTGCCCAGCCGCTCGCGCATCGTGCTCAACGTGCCGCCGGGCGCCGCCGCATGCACCAGCGCGAAGCCGAAGCCGACCACCAGCAGCGCCGCACCGCACCAAGCGGCCGGGCGGACCATGCGCCGCGCCCGGCGGCTCCACATCCGCCAGCGCGACGGGCGGTCCTTGACCGAGTTGCGCGGGGCCTTGCGCGCGCCGTTGCGTCCAGTGGGGCTCACGCGCGACATTCGGCGTGCTCCACCATCCAGGCGCACAGCTCGGAGAAATTCATGCCCCGATGCGCCGCCTGCTCCGGCAGCAGCGAGGTCGGCGTCAGGCCGGGCTGGGTGTTCACTTCCAGCAGCACGAGCCGCCCCGGCTCTCCCCGGGTGTCGTCGTAGCGGAAATCGGCGCGCGTCGCGCCGCGGCAGCCGAGCGCGCGGTGCGCCGCCAGCGCGAGGTCGAGCGCCCGCTGGTACACGCCCGGGTCGATCGCGGCGGGAACCACATGATAGGAGCCGCCATCGGCGTATTTCGAACTCGTAGTCGTAGAACGTGTGGCTGGCGACGATCTCGGTCACCGCCAGGGCGCGATCCTCCATCACCGCGACCGTCAGCTCGCGGCCGGGGATGTATTCCTCGGCCATCGCGGTCGGGCCGTAGCTCCAGGCGCGGGCGATGTCGGCGCGGCGGTTGTCGCCCTCGCGCACGATGTGCACGCCGACCGAGGAGCCCTCGTTCAGCGGCTTGATGACATAGGGACGCGGCAGCGGGTCGGCGGCGACGAGGTCGGCGATCTCGATCACCCGCCCGGGTGCGACCGGCAGGCCCGCGGCGGCGAACACCGCCTTGGCGGCCTCCTTGTCCATGGCCAGCGCCGAGGCGCGCACGCCGGAATGGGTATAGGGGATGGCCAGCCAGTCGAGCACGCCCTGGATCGCCCCGTCCTCGCCGAAGCGGCCGTGCAGGGCGTTGAACACCGCGTCCGGGCGCGGCGTCAGCGCCGCCACCAGGGCGGGAAGGTCGTCGGTGACCTCGATCGGGCGCACCTCGTAGCCGGCATCGCGCAAGGCGGCGACGACCTGCCGGCCGGAGGACAGGCTGACCTCGCGCTCGGCGGAAATGCCGCCATACAGCACCGCCACGGTCGGCCTGGCGCCATTCGGTTTCCGGCCAATGCGGCTCATACCACCGCCTCCGGCCGGGAGCCCGGCACGCCGATGCGGTGGATCTCCCATTCCAACCTGATGCCGGAGGCGGCATGGACGCGGCGGCGAACCTCCTCGCCGAGGCCTTCGAGGTCGGCGGCGGTCGCGTTGTCCGCGTTGATCAGGAAATTGCAGTGCTTCTCCGAGACCTGCGCGCCGCCGCGGGTCAGGCCGCGGCAGCCGGAGCTGTCGATCAGCTCCCAGGCCTTCATCCCGCCGGCAGCGGCCAGATCGGGGTTGCGGAAGGTCGAGCCGCCGGTGCGGGCGCGGACCGGCTGGCTGGCTTCCCGGTTGGCGCGGATCTCCGCCATGCGCGCCGCGATCGCCGCCGGGCTGCCGGGACGCGCCATCAGCCGGACCCGGGTGACCACGCTGTCCGCGGGCAGGCGCGCATGCCGGTAGCTGAACGCCAGCTCGTGCACCGACAGCCGCCGCAGCTCGCCGGAACGGGTGACCAGCTCGACCCAGTCCACGCATTGGGACATGTCGCCGCCATAGGCGCCGGCATTCATCGCCACAGCGCCGCCGATCGTGCCGGGCACGCCGGAAAGGAATTCGAGCCCGGTCAGCCCCGCCGCGGCGGCGTGCTCGGCCACCGTCGCATCCAGCGCCGCCGCGCCGGCGACCAGGCCGCCAGCGTCGACCTTGACGGCGGAAAAGCCGCGGGCGAGGCGGATGGTGACGCCGGGCAGGCCGCCGTCGCGGATGATCAGGTTGGAGCAGGCGCCGATCACGCGCACCGGCACGGTATGCGGCAAGGCGCGAAGCAGATCGGCCAGGTCCGCGGCATCCGCCGGGCGCACCAGCGCCTCCGCCTGGCCGCCGACGCGGAACCAGGTCAGCGGCGCCAGCGGAAAATCGGCCTGCACCCGGCCGCGAAGCGGCGGCAGGGCTTCGATCAGATGCGGGATGCGGCTCGCGGCCATCATGACGCTTCCCCCATCCGCCTGCCGCCGCCGGCCTGCAGCGCCGCGAGTTCGGCGGGCAGCGTCTGCGCCCAGGCGGTGATGTTGCCGGCGCCAAGGCAGACGACGAAATCGCCGGGCCGGGCGATGGCGTTGACCATCTCCGCCAGATGCGCCTGGCCGGGCAGTGCCACGACCGAGCGGTGGCCGCGCGCGCGCAGGCCCTCCACCAGGGCGTCGCGGTTGACGCCCGGCAGCGGCGCCTCGCCGGCCGGATAGACATCGGCGACGATCACCGTGCCGGCGTCGTTCATGCAGGTGCAGAACTCGTTGAACAGCGTGGACAGCCGCGAGTAGCGATGCGGCTGCACCACCGCCACCACGTCGCGCGCGCCGGCCTGGCGCGCCGCCTTCAGCACCGCGGCGATCTCCACCGGGTGGTGGCCGTAATCGTCGATGATGGTGATGCCGCCGGCCTCGCCGGTCTTGGTGAAGCGGCGCTTGACGCCCTTGAAGCCCAGGAACGCATTGCGCAGCGTGGTGTCGTCGATCTCCATCTCCAAGCCGATGGCGATGGCGGCCAGCGCGTTCTGCACGTTGTGGCTGCCGAGCATGGGCAGGCGGATGCGGTCGATCCGCCGCGTGCGGTTGCGGCCGCGATCGGTCACCACGACCTCGAACGTGGAGCCGGCGCGGTCGGCGCGGACGTTCTCGGCGCGGATATCGGCCTGCTGGGAGAAGCCGTAGGTGACGATGCGGTGGTCCGACAGGCGCGGGATCATCTGCTGCACGCCGGGATGGTCGATGCACAGCACGGCGAAGCCGTAGAACGGGATGTTGGCGACGAACTGGTCATAGCCGGCCACCATCGCCTCCGCGGTGCCCCAATGGTCCAGATGCTCGGGATCCATGTTGGTCACCACCGCGATCACCGCGGGCAGGCGCAGGAAGCTGCCGTCGCTCTCGTCCGCCTCCACCACCATCCAGTCGCCGGAACCGAGGCGGGTATTGGTGCCGTAGGCGTTGATGATCCCGCCATTGATCACGGTGGGATCGATATTCGCCGCCTCCAGCACCGCCGCGACCATGCTGGTGGTCGTGGTCTTGCCATGCGTGCCGCCGATGGCAATGGCCCATTTCAGCCGCATCAGCTCGGCCAGCATCTCGGCGCGGCGCACCACCGGGATGAGCCGGGCGCGGGCGGCGGCGACCTCGGGATTGTCGCGCCTGACCGCGGTGGAAACCACCACGACCTGCGCGGCGCCGAGATTGGCCTCGGCATGGCCGACAGATACGGGAATGCCGGCATCGCGCAGACGCCGGACATTGGCACTGTCGGCAATGTCGCTGCCCTGCACGGTGTAGCCGAGATTATGCAGCACCTCGGCAATCCCAGACATGCCGATGCCGCCAATGCCAACGAAATGAATCGTGCCAATGCTGAGCGGAAGGGCCCTCATGCCGAAGGTCCTCCGCGGTGGCCGGCGCCAGGCAAGGCTGGGGCTTTGCCCCAGACCCCAGGAGGGGCGCTGCCCCTCCACCCCGCAAGGGGATGGTCATCCCCTTGACCCCTTTCCATTTGGTTTGTTGGGAAGGGGGCATGCCGTAGCCTATCGACGGCTTCGTCGGTTGCGCCCCCTTCCCAACAAACCAGTCCGAGGGATCCAAGGGACGACTGTCCCTTGGCGGGTGCAGGGCAGAGCCCTGCCGGGGTCCGGGGCAGAGCCCCGGTCTTGGCGTGCGGCCGAGTCATACCGCGAGGTCCTTCAGCATCAGGGCCTCGACGATGTGGGCGAGGCGGTTGGCGGCGTCGGTGCGGGCCTGGGTGCGTGCCGCGGCCGAGGCTGCGGCGAGCGTGGCGGGGTCGGCGAACAGCCGGGCCAGGGTTTCGGCGAGGCTTGCCGGCGTGAAGCGGGCTTGCGGCATCGGCCAGGCGGCGCCGGCCTCGGCCAGGGCGCGGGCGTTGGCGCTCTGGTGGTCGTCGATTGCGGACGGCAGCGGCACCAGGATCGACGGCCGTCCGGCGACCGCGAGTTCGGCGACGGTCGAGGCGCCGGCGCGGGCGATGACCAGGTGCGCGGCGGCCAGCCGGTCGGCGACATCGGGAAAGAAGGTGGACAATTCGGCGGCGATACCGGCGGCTTCGTAGGCGGCGCGCACGCGCTCGATATCCTCGGCGCGGCATTGCTGGATGATGCGCAGCCGGGCGCGCAGCGCCTCGGGCAGGGAGGACACGGCGCCGGGCACGACGTCGGAGAAGATCCGCGCTCCGAGCGAGCCGCCGAGGACCAGCAAGTCGATCGTGCCGGTGGCCGGCGTATAGGGCCGGTCCGCCAGCGCGGCGATGGCGGGGCGCACGGGGTTGCCGGTGACCTGGGTGGCGGCGGTTTCCGGCACCCGCTCGGTAGCCTCGAAGCTCAGCGCCAGCAGGTCGGCGCGCGGCGCGAGGAAGCGGTTGGCGCGGCCGAGCACGGCGTTCTGCTCGTGCAGGATGAGCATCGGCCGGCGGCGCAGCAGCCGCGCGGCGATCACCGGCGCAACCGAGGGATAGCCGCCGAAGCCGACCACCGCGGCGGCGCCGATGCGCCCGAGGATGGCGCGCGCCTGGATCACGCCGGCGGCGAGGGAGAAGCCGGCCCGCGCGGCCTTCACAAGGCCGTGCCCGGCGATGCCGGCGCCGGACAATGTATAGGTCTCGCGCCCGGCGAACACCGCGCTGTTCAGCGCGCCGGAGCGCGCATCCGTCATCAGCGCGACGCGGTGGCCGCGGCCGACCAGCGCCGTGGCCAGCGCCTCGGCGGGGAAGAAATGCCCGCCGGTACCGCCGGCGGCGATGACGATGGGTTGCACGGCAGGTCCCCTCATGTCCGCTGCTCCGTCATGGGGGATCGCCATGATGGCGGCGCCGGGTCAGCGCCAGCAGCATGCCCATGCCGAGCGCCACCGCGAGCGCCGAGGAGCCGCCATAGGAGATGAACGGCAGCGTCATGCCCTTGGTGGGGATCAGCGCCAGCGACGAGGCCATGTTCACGAAGGCCTGCAGCCCGAAGCCGGCGACCAGGCCGGTGCAGGCCAGGGTGATGAACAAATCCTGTTCGTGCAGCAGCCGCAGGATGCCGCGCAGCACGATGAAGGCGAAGATGCCCAGGATCAGCAGGCAGATGATCAGGCCGAATTCCTCGCCGGCGACGGCATACACGAAGTCGGCATGCGCGTCGGGCAGCTGGTTCTTCACCCGCCCTTCGCCGGGGCCGCGGCCGAGCAGGCCGCCATTGCCGAACGCCTCCAGCGCCAGCGTCGGCTGGTAGGCCGATTCCAGCGTCGGGTGCAGGTATTTCTCCACCCGCATCTGCACATGCGGAAACAGCAGATAGGCCGCCGCCGCGGCGCCGCCGAGGCCGAGGATGCCGAACCCCACCAGCACGACCGGCAGCCCGGCGATATAGAGCTGGATGAAGAACACGCTGGTGACGACCGCGAGCATGCCGATATCGGGCTGCGATTTCAGCAGCAGGAAGATCACCGCGAAGATGCCCAGCGCCATCGGCACGCCCCAGGACAGCCCCATGCAGTTGCGCAGCGACTTCACGCCGGTGCTGGCGGTGCGGCGGCCTTCGCTGATCAGCCAGGCGGCGACCACGGCGAAGCAGGGCTTCAGGAACTCACTCGGCTGCAGCGTCATGCCGGGGATCGAGATCCAGCGCCGCGCGCCCTTGATCTCGACGCCGGAGACCATGGTCATGGCGGTCAGGATCAGGGCGACGATGCAGCCCCCGAGCGCCAGCCGGCGCACCTCGCGCGGGGAGAGCAGCGAGACGCCCACCACCACCGCGCCGGCCAGCGCCAGGAACACCACCTGCTTGAGGATGAAGATGTCGCGCGACTGGCCGATGCGCTCGGCCACCGCCGGGCTCGCGGCCAGCATCATGATGTAGCCGACGCCGATCAGCGTGCCGACGGCGCCGAGCGTCCAGCGGTCGACCGTCCACCACCAGCGCCCGAGGGTGGAGTTGTCGGCGCGCGACAGTCCGGCCATCAGTCGGCCCTCCCCTGGCCGGGAGCCGCAAGCCCGGCAACGAGGGCGGCAAACTGCTCGCCGCGGGCGTCGAAACCGGGGAACTGGTCGAAGCTGGCGCAGGCCGGCGACAGCAGCACGGTATCCGCCCCAAGCCTGCGGGCGGCGGCGAAGGCGGCCGGAACCGCGGCATCGAGCGTGCCGGCCAGCGTGTAGGGGATGGAATGGGCGTCCAGCGTGGCGGCCAGCATCGGCGCGTCGCGGCCGATCAGCACGGCATGGGCGATGCGCCGGAACCAGGGCACCAGCGCCTCGATCCCGCCCTCCTTGGCGATGCCGCCGGCGATCCACACCAGCTTCGGGTAGCAGGCCAGCGCGCGGGCGGCGGCGTCGGCGTTGGTCGCCTTGCTGTCGTTGACGAAGGCGATGCCGTCGCGCACGCCGACGCGCTGCTGGCGGTGTGGCAGGCCGGGGAAGCTGGCGATGGCGCGCGCGACATCCTGGCGCGAGGCGCCGAGATGGAACGCCATGGCGCTGGCGGCGGCGGCGTTCTGGGCATTGTGCGAGCCGGGCAGGGCGGGGGCGTCCGCCATGCGCAGGATCGGGCCGGCATCGTCGCGCAGCACGCCATGCTCGCACCAGATATCGGCCGGGCGGACGCCGGAGATCGTCGCGATCCGCTTGTCATGGCGGCGCAGCTCCGCGGCCATGGCCCGGCTGTCGGCATCGTCGATGCCGATGACGGCGAGGTCCTCGGGCCGCTGGCGGCCGAAGATCGCACGCTTCGCCGTGGCGTATCCGGCCATGTCCAGATGGCGGTCCAGGTGATCGGCGCTGAGGTTGAGCATCGCCGCCGCATCGAACCGGAGGGCGGCGATTCGCTCCAACATGTAAGACGACATCTCGAGGACATAGACGCCGTCATCGCCGAGCCGCGGCAGCGCCAGGGCGGCGGGACCGAGATTGCCGCCGGCCGCGTTGGCGATGCCGGCGGCATCCAGGATATGGGCCAGCAGCGCCGTGGTGGTGGATTTGCCGTTGGTGCCGGTGATGCCGGCGAAGCGCGCGCGCGAGCCGCTGGCGAGCACGGCGTGGAACAGCAGTTCCGCATCCGACAGGATCGGGATGTCCTGCTCGCGCGCCCAGGTGGCGATCGGGTGCGGCGCGGGCAGCAGATGCGGGATGCCCGGTGACAGCACCAGCGCATCGAAGCGCCGCCCGCTGCGCGAGGGATCGCCGACCGAGATGCGCGGGCCGGATGCGGCGGCGCGGGCCATCGGGTTGTCGTCCCATGCCAGTACCTCCGCGCCCATGGCGGACAGGGCGTGCGCGGCCGGCAGCCCGTTGCGGCCCAGCCCGACGACGGCGAAGCTCTTGCCTTCGAACAGGGTGGCGGAGAACGCGGTCATCGGATCTTCAACGTGGCCAGGCCGACCAGGGCCAGGATCATGGAAATGATCCAGAAGCGGATCACGATGGTGGGCTCGGCCCAGCCCTTCTTCTCGAAATGGTGATGCAGCGGCGCCATCAGGAACACGCGCCGGCCGGTGCGCTTGTACCAGAACACCTGAACGATGACGGATACGGTCTCCACCACGAACAGCCCGCCGACGATCATCAGCACGATCTCGTGCTTGGTCGCCACCGCCACGGCGCCCAGCGCGCCGCCGAGTGCCAGGCTGCCGGTGTCGCCCATGAACACCGCCGCGGGCGGCGTGTTGAACCACAGGAAGCCGAGCCCTGCGCCGATCAGCGCCGAGCAGAACACCGCCAGCTCGCCGACCCCCGGGACCGCGTTGAGCTGCAGGTAGTCGGCGAAGATGCGGTTGCCGACGATGTAGGCGATCAGCGCGAACACGCCCGCGGCGATGATGGTGGGCACTATGGCGAGGCCGTCGAGCCCGTCGGTCAGGTTCACCGCGTTGGAGCTGCCCTGCATCACCACCATCGCGAAGAACGGGAACAGGAAGCCGAGCGGCAGCAGCAGGTCCTTGAACACTGGGAAGGTCAGCGTGGTGCCGAGCGCGGAGCGGTTCAGCGAGACGATCCAGAACGCCGCGATCAGGCCGATCGCCGCCTGCACGATCATCTTGGTGCGCCCGGAGACGCCGCGATGGTTGCGCCGCGACAGCTTCATGTAGTCGTCGCAGAAGCCCAGCAGGCCATAGCCGAACGTGACGAACATCACCGCCCAGACATAGGCGTTGCGCAGATCGGCCCACAGCAGGGTGGAGATGCCGAGCGCGAACAGGATCAGCACGCCGCCCATGGTGGGCGTGCCCTTCTTCTCGATCAGGTGGCGTTCCGGCCCGTCCTCGCGGATCGGCTGGCCGCTGCGCTGCACCGATTTCAGCCAGCGGATCACCGTCGGGCCAAGGATGAAGGCGATGAACAGCGCCGTCAGGCAGGCGGCGCCCGAGCGGAAGGTGATGTAGCGGAACAGGTTCGCCATCGCGAACTGGTCGGCGAAGGGTCGGAAAATATTGAACAGCATCAGCCTGGCTCCGCCGGGTTCTTGGTTCTCGCCGGCTGGTGCCGTCCTTCGATCGCCGAGACGATCCGCTTCATCCGGCTGCCGAGGCTGCCCTTGACCAGCACGGCGTCTCCGGGCGCCAGCGCGGCGGCGATCATCGGGGCGAGGTCGGCCGAGTCCGGCGCATGCGCGCCGCGCAGATCGGGTGGCAGCGCCTCGAACAGGAGGCGCATCATCGGGCCGCAGGCGAACACCAGGTCCGCCGAGGCACGGACCGCGTCGGCCAGGCCGACATGCTCGGCCGCGGCGTGTTCGCCGAGTTCCAGCATGTCTCCCAGCACGGCGATGCGCCGCTTCGCCGGCTGCAGCTTCAGCACCGCGAGCGCGGCGCGCATGGAGGCGGTCGAGGCGTTGTAGCTCTCGTCCAGCAGCAGCGCCTCGCCGCCGGGAAGACGGATCCGCTGCCGCGCGCCGCGGCCGGCGACGGGGGAGAAATGCCCCAGCGCCGCCGCGCCGGCGACGGGATCGGCGCCCAGCGCCGCGGCGGCGCCGAGGGCGGCGAGCGCGTTCATCGCCATGTGCAGGCCGGCGGCGGGCAGGCGGAAGCGCAGCTCCTGGCCGAGGACGCTGGCATGGATCTCGGTGGCCTCGGCGTCGGGCACGGCCGCGATCAGCCGGGCCTCGGCGTCCGCGGCGGTGCCGAAGCGCAGGATGCGGATATTCGCACCGGCGCGGCCGGCGGCGGCGAGGCGGGGATAGAGCGGCAGGTCGGCCGGCAGCACCGCCACGCCGTCCGGTTCCAACGCCCGCAGCAGGCTCGCCTTCTCGTCGGCGATCGCCTCCAGGCTGCCGAGATGGCCGATATGCACCGCCGCGACGGTGGTGATCACGGCGACATGCGGGCTCGCCAGGCCGGCCAGCGGCTCGATCTCGCCCGCGTGGTTCATGCCGATCTCGACGATGCAATAGGCCGCGTCCGGCGGCAGCCGCGCCAGCGTCAGCGGCACGCCCCAATGGTTGTTGTAGGACGCCGCCGCGGCATGGGTGGTGCCCTGCGCCGACAGGATGGTGCGCAGCATCTCCTTGGTGGTGGTCTTGCCGACGCTGCCGGTGATCGCCACCACCCGGCCCGGGAAGCGGGCGCGGGCGAAGGCGCCGAGCCGGTGCAGCGCGGCCAGCGTGTCGTCGACCACCAGCAGGTTCCTGGCCGGCGGCGCGCCGCCATCCTTCGCTCCATCTGCCACCGAACGATGCACCATCGCTCCTGCAGCGCCCTTGGCGAGGGCGTCGGCGACATGCGCGTGCCCGTCGCCGTTCTCCCCGACCAGGGCGATGAACAGGTCGCCGGGCCGCAGCGTGCGGGTGTCGATGGACACGCCGGAGGCGGCGAATTTCTCCGCCATGGTGCCGCCGGTGGCGTTCAGCAGATCCTCGGCATTCCACAGCGGTCTCATGACCGCCCTCCTTCGATTTGGCCTGCCAGCCGCCGGACCGTCTCGACATCGTCGAACGGCAGCACCGTCGTGCCGACGGTCTGGCCCTGCTCATGGCCCTTGCCGGCGATCGCCAGCACGTCGCCCGGTCCAAGGTCGGACAGGGCGGCGGCGATGGCCCCGGCGCGGTCGCCGATCTCCGCGGCATCCGGGCAGGCGGCGCGGATGGCGGCGCGGATCGCCGCCGGATCCTCGCTGCGCGGATTGTCGTCGGTGACGATGGCGGCGTCGGCGAGGCGGGCGGCGATGGCGCCCATCAGCGGCCGCTTGCCGCGATCGCGATCGCCGCCGGCGCCGAACACCAGATGCAGCCGGCCTTCGGTATGCGGACGCAGCGCCAGCAGCAGCCGTTCCAGCGCGTCCGGGGTGTGGGCGTAGTCGACATAGACGGCCGCGCCGTTCGCCAGCCGGGCGGCCAGCTCCATCCGCCCGCGCACGCCGGTGAGGTATTGCATGTGCCCGATCGCGCCGACCTCGCCGAGCGCCAGCGCCAGGCAGGCGGCCAGCAGGGCGTTGTCGGCCTGAAAGCGCCCGGGCAGCGGCAGCGCCAGCTCTTGGCGCGCGCCTTCCGTCTCGATCTCCAGGATCTGCCCATCCGGGCGCGGGATGGCGCGCAGCAGGCGGATCGCCGTGCCGGCCTCGCCGACGGTGTGCAGCGCCAGCCGGCGGCCGGCGGCGATCGCGGTCAGCTGCGCCAGGGTCTCGCCGTCCATGTCGGCATTGGCCACCGCCGGCGCGCCCGGCGGCAGCAGCTCGGCGAATAGCCGCAGCTTGGCGGCGCGGTAGGCGGCCTCGGTGCCGTGATAGTCCAGATGGTCGCGCGTCAGGTTGGTGAAGGCGCCGGCCGCGAGACTGACGCCGTCGAGCCGGAACTGGTCGAGGCCGTGCGAGGAGGCCTCCATGGCGGCGTGCTCGATTCCGGCGGCGGCGAGCGCGGCGAGCGTGCCGGCCAGGCTGACCGGGTCGGGCGTGGTCAGGCCGGCCCCGGGGGCAAAGCCGGGGGCGTGCAGCCCGAGCGTGCCGAGGCTGGCGGCGCGATGGCCGGCATGGGTCCAGATCTGGCGCAGGAACTCCACGCTGCTGGTCTTGCCGTTGGTGCCGGTGACGGCGACGATCTGGCGCGGCTGGCGCCCGGCCAGCAGCGCGGCGGCGCGGGCCAGGGCCCGGCGCGGCTCCGGATCCTCGATCAGCGGGCGGGGCGGCACGCCAGCGGGCCAGGCAGTGCCGGGCGGCGCCAGCACCGCCACCGCACCGGCGGCGACCGCCTGGCCGATGAAGGCGCGGCCGTCCTGGCGGGTGCCGGGGATGGCGACGAACAGCGCGCCGGGGCCGACCGCGCGGCTGTCCGCGGTGACGCCCGAGACGTTCAGATCCGCCCAGGCCGACAGGTCCGCCCAGATCGGCGGGATCGGGGTGTAGTTGGGGGGAAGCGGGGCGCTGTGGCGCATGATGTCACCTAGGCGCAATCGGGCGCGTCCCGGCATCGCTCTGCGAGGCCGTCGCCGGGACGACGGAGGCGCCGATCAGGCCGGGCATGATCGCCTCATGGCGCGGATCGCGCAGCGGCCGGACGGCCGGGGACGCCGCCGGCAGGGGCGCGCCGGATGGGGGCGCGTTGGCAGCGGGCGCATTGGACGCCGTCGCGGGGCGCCCCGCCCGCCCGGCCGGACCAGCGACTTGCGGCGGCTTCGCCGGGGCGGCGGCACCCGGAGCCACAACCGGTGCGGCCGGAGCGATGCCGGGCAGCGGCGCCGCCTGGGAAATCGCCGGCGGCGGCGCCAGCTGCGGGCCCGGCAGCTGGACCGGGCGAAAGACATAGCCGCGCGGCGGCTGCAGCGGGATGTACAGCGCCTGGTTGATCAGCGGCGCATCCTCGGTGTCCGGCAGCAGGCCGAGCATCGGGCCGATGCGCGCGATCACCCGCCCGGCGGCCGGCGCGGCGACCCAGCCGGCGGTGGCGTAGCCATGGGTGGAGGCGTTCGCCTTCGGCTCGTCCAGCATCATGTACACCGCGAAGCGCGGCGCCTGCATCGGGAACACGCTCATGAACGCGGCGACGTTGGTGTGCTTCTTGTAGCCGCCGCGCCCGGCCACCTTCTCCGCCGTGCCGGTCTTGCCGCCGGGGTAGTAGCCCGGCACCTCGGCGGGCTTGCCGAAGCCGTCGGTCACCACCAGGCGCATCAGCCGGCGCATGATGTCCGAGGTCTCCGGCTGCATCACCCGCATGCCGCCGGACATCCTGCCATCCTCGTCGGCGAGGATGGTCGGGCGCAGCACGATGCCGCCATTGGCGATCGCCGCGGTGCCGCGCACCACGTGCAGCGGCGAGACGGCGATGCCGTGGCCGAAGCCGATCGTCATTGTGGCGATCTCTTTCCAGTTCGCCGCGGCGGGCACCAGCGGACGCGCCGCCTCGGGCAGCTCGATGCCGATGCGTTCGAACATGCCCATGTTGCGCAGCCAGGCCCGCTGGCGCTCGGCGCCGACGGACTGGGCAATATGGGCGGCACCGAGGTTAGAGGAATAAGCGAGCACTTCCGGCAGCACGAGGGGGCGCTTCTTGCCCTCGAAATCGGTGATGGTAAAGCGGCCAAACCGAATCGGATGGGCCGCGTCGTAGACGTCCCAGATATGCGCGATGCCGCTGTCGAGCGCCATGGACGCAGTCTGCAACTTGAACGTGCTGCCCGGCTCGTAGACGCCGGTGACGGTACGGTTGAAACGCTCCTCGTCGGTGGCGGAGCGGACTTCGTTGGCATCGTAGTCGGGAAGGCTGACCATGGCCAGCACCTCTCCGGTGCGCACGTCCATCACAATGCCGCAGGCGCCGATGGCCTTGAAATCCTCCATCGCCTTGGACAGCTCGTCGCGCACCACGGCCTGGACCTTGACGTCGAGCGACAGCTTCAGCGGCGTGTTGTCCTTGCGCAGCCGCTCGTCGAACTGCTTCTCCACCCCGGCGATGCCGGTGCCGTCGACGTCCACGCCGCCCAGCACATGGGCCGCGGTGCGCCCGAGCGGATAGCGCCGGCGCTCGGTCTGCTCGAAATAGACGCCGGGGATGCCCAGATTGTTGATCGCCACCTGCTCGCGCGGATTGAGCTGGCGGGCGAGGTAGACGAACTGCTTCTCCGCATTGGCCAGCCGCTCGGCCGTCTTTTCCTCGTTCAGCTTCGGCAGCGCCTTCTTCAGCCGGTGCGCCGCCTCCGCCGTGTCGATCATTTCCTTCGGATTGGCATAGAGCGCGACCGTGGGCAGCGATACCGCGAGGAACTCGCCGTTGCGGTCGGTGATCATGGCGCGCTGGGAGCGCACCGTGGCCTCGGTGTTCTTCTGCTGCTCCACCAGCTGGGCGATCGGGCGTTCCGGACGATGCGGCATCATCGGCTGCACCACGGTGGCATCCGCCAGTTTCAGCGCCACCGCCAGGAACAGCAGGGCGAAGCCGGAGGCGGCGAACACCAGCCGGCCGCGGGTCCGCTCCAGCGCGGCGCGCCGCTTCAGGTCCGGCGCGGTGACGCGCACGTCCTCCATCATCGGCACGGCGCCGCCGCGCGGCGTGCCGGTGCGCCAGGCGGGCAGGGAGCGCGGTGCGGAATCCGGCGAGGGCGCGTCAGGCGGCGACCAGGGCGGCGGCGGTTCGCCCATCAATTCGGGCTCGTGTACTGGTAGGCCGAGACCGGAACCGGCGGAGGCATCATCGTGCGCCCGGCCATCCCGAGCGAGGAGGCCTGCGGCGGGCTGTAGACCGGGGCCGGCATCGGCGCGGAGCGGGCGATCGCCGTCACCATCGGGCGGGGCGCCGGGTTGGCAGCCTGCGCCCGCGCCTGCGCCGCTTCGGCAAGCTGGCGGCGTTCGGCGGCGCGGGCCTGCGCCGCCTCGGCCGCCGCCCTGGCGGCGCGCGCGGCCGCCTGGCTGGCTGCGGCTTGGCTGGAAGCCGCCTGGGCGGCCAGCGTCGGGGCGGCCGGAGCCGGAGCGGAGGCGACCTGCACCGGCGCGGGGCGCGGCGCCGGCGGGGGCACCGGCGGGGTCGGCAGGTCGGCGATATCCGCTTCACCCCGGGCCGCTTCGCCCGCAGCCGGCGCCGAAGCGTCCGGCGTTCCCTGCGCCGGCAGCGCGGAGATCAGATCGGGCTGCGGCTCAGGCGATGCCTCGGGCTCGGGGGGCGCCACGCGCGGCGCCGGCAGGCGGTTGGGCAATTCGGCCAGGGTGGTGAACTGGCCGGGCGTGACCGGGCGCAGCTGCAGATACTGATCCGACAGCGCGCGCAGCCGCTCCAGATCGTTCAGCAGCGTCCATTCCGCCCGCAGCACGCCGGCGCGGTCGCGCGCGGCGGTGGTGGCCTGCACGGTCTGGGCGATGTCGCGGTCGAGCAGCTGCACCGCGTGCTTGGTCTGGTACAGATACAGGCCCGCACCGCAGGCGAGCAGCATGCAGATCAGCGTGAAGGGACGGATCATGGCGCGTGTGTCTCCGTCGGCGATTCCGCCCGGTTGTCGATCTTCACCATCGCCCGCAGCCGGGCGCTGCGGGCACGGGGATTGTGCGAGGTCTCGGCATCGCCCGGCCGCAGCGCCTTGTGGGTCAGCAGACGGAAGCCGGGGGCGGCGCGCGCGGTCAGCCCGCCGGGGGAATGGCGCGACGGCGCGGGGGTGCGCCCGGCGGCCTCGGTCATGAAGCGCTTGACGATGCGGTCTTCCAGCGAATGGAACGACACCACCACCAGCCGCCCGCCGGGGGCGAGCAGTTCGGCCGCCTGGGCCAGCGCCTGCTCGATCTCGCCGAGCTCGTCGTTGACGCGGATGCGCAGCGCCTGGAAGCTGCGCGTGGCCGGATGGTTGCCGGAACGGTCCGGCGGCAGCACGGAACGGATGATCTCGGCCAGCCGCGCGGTGGTCTCGATCGGCGCCGCTTCGCGCGCAGCCACGATCGCCTTGGCGATGCGGCGGGAGGCGCGCTCCTCGCCGAACTCGTACAGGATGTCGGCGATCTCCGCTTCCGGCAGGGTATTTACCAGATCGGCCGCCGTCGGCCCATGCTGTCCCATGCGCATGTCGAGCGGCCCGTCGCTGCGGAACGAGAAGCCGCGCGCGGCATCGTCGAGCTGGAAGGACGAGACGCCGAGATCCAGCACCACGCCGTCGAGCTGGCTGATGCCGTGCCCGGCCAGCAGCGCCAGCATGTTGCCGAAATTGCCCTGCAGCAGATGCAGCCTGCCGGGGAAGCGCGCGGCGAGGCTGGCGCCGCGCGCGATGGCCTCGGCGTCGCGGTCGATCGCCCACACCACGCAGGGGGCGGCCTCGAGGATGGCGGCGCTGTAGCCGCCGCCGCCGAAAGTGGCGTCCAGATAGGCGGCGCCGGCGCGCGGCGCCAGACTGTCCAGAACCTCGGTCAGCATCACGGGAATATGACCGGTCATTGTGGCGGGATTCCGCGTGCGAGGTTTCCGGGCACAGCACCTGCCGGCGCGGGGGCGCCGTTGCCGGCGGGCAGCGTCAGGTTGCCGTTGCGCACGCGCTCGCGCGCCTCGGCGCGGCGGAGCTCCGCGGCCTCGGGGTGCCAGATCTGGAAGGTCTTTCCCAGGCCCATGAACTCCATCGCGTCGGTGATGCCGGCATGGCGCAGCAGCCGCTCAGGCAGCACGATGCGGCCCTCCTTGTCCGCCTCCAGCGGCGTCGCGTCGGCGTACAGCGCCGTGGCCAGGTCGCTCTGCGCCTGGCTGAACACGTCGAACCGGTCGAGCGGAGCGGCCAGCGCGTCGAACACGTCCGACGGCCAGGCCTCGATGCAGGCGAGCTGGTGGGACGGGCGCAGGATCATCGTTGCGGATTCAGATTTGGCCTTCAGCGCGGCGCGGAACGCGGCCGGTACGGAAACCCGGCCCTTGGCGTCCAGCCTGCTCTGATGGGTACCCAGAAAATGGGTCATCCGGCCCGGTCCGCCCCTTCTTCCCAAACGCGCTGTCCGCGCAGCGCCGTGGATGCATGAACCCGAGCACGCGTCGACAACTGCCCTGGGAAGACATGGGATAGCATGGGCCTGTTTGGGGATTTAAGGGTAATCGCTGGAAAAACGCCGTTTTGAGCGGCATTTCTTGGCTCTCCTCAACGGCTTAACCAGACCGGCGCCCCCTGTGGACAAGTGTGTGGATATTCATTTTCGGATCGTGGAAAAAGACGAATGGAAGATGCCAGACGGCCTGTAAGCCGGGTTCTGTCCGCGCGGCGCATGTCGCCATGTCCGCGTTGGACGGCCATTCCTCTGGGACGCGCCTTGCAGCGCGCCTCACGCGACCAACCCGGGCGACAGGGCGGGAATGCCCTTGCGTCACGCCACCGATGGTTCACCTGGGGTTTCCCCCCGGCCGCCCCATCGGCACGCCGCCGGCCGCCCCTATTCGGTCTTGCTCCCGGTGGGGTTTACCCTGCCGCCCCCGTCACCGGGGGCGCGGTGCGCTCTTACCGCACCGTTTCACCCTTGCCTGTTGCGAACGATCCATTTCTGGCTGTCCGGAACTGGCGGTTTGTTTTCTGTGGCACTTTCCCTGGGGTCGCCCCCGCCGGCCGTTAGCCGGCACCGTATTCCCGTGGAGCCCGGACTTTCCTCCAATGTCCCCCGACCTCGCCTTCGAAACGAAAGCGGAATCGGGAACCATCAGCGGCCGTCCAGCCGTCTGGCAAAGCAGAGATGCGCGTCCCCGCGCTTCAGGTCAATGCCCGCCCGATCGCGGGCGGATCAGGCCAGCGGATAGAGGCCGTGCAGCGGCTGCGCCCCGCCGATCAGGCCGGTCACCGCCAGCAGCCGCGCCAGCGTTCCGGCATCGGCCTGGCCGTTGACCGCCTCGGGCCGCCAGTGGCGCTGAAAGGCCCGCAGCACTGTGGATAAACCCGGGTCGAGCGGGCCTTCCGGGGCCAGCTTGTAGCCGATCGCGGCCAAGGCGGCGCGAACCGGGCGCAAACCGGCCGTATCGCGCACTGCGCCATGCGCCGCCCCGCCATGGCCCAGCTCCGGCATGCCTTGCGGCCAGACGCCGACGCCGTTGCGCGACAGGCCCTCCCAGTCGAATTTCTCGCCCGGGTCGTCCTTGCGGTCCGGCGCCACGTCGCTGTGCGCCGACCACGTTGCGGGCGGGGATCGGATGGCGGGAGAGGATCTCCAGGCACAGGTCGCAGACCGCGGCCATCTGCAGCACCGGAAACTCCCGGTAGCCCCATTCATGGCCGGGATTGACGATCTCGATGCCGATCGAGCGGCCGTTCAGCGCCTCGTGCCCGCGCCACCAGGAGATGCCGGCATGCCAGGCGCGGCGGTCCTCCGCCACCAGCCGGAACACCGTGCCGTCTTCCTCGACCACGTAATGCGACGAAACCCTGGCCTCGGCGCTGCGCAGCCGGTCGATGGCGGCCTGGCCGGTCTGCATGCCCGTGTAATGCAGGATCAGCATGTCCACCGGCGTATCCGCGGGGCGCTCGTCGTGGTTGGGGCTCGGCAGGTCGATGCAGCGCAGCGTCACAGGCCCCGCTCGCGCTTGATCCGGTCCCAGGCGGCGTTGATCCGGGCCACCTTGTCGTTGGCGCTGGCGATGAAGGCCGGCGGCACGCCGCGCGCGGCCAGGCTGTCGGGGTGGTTTTCCCGCATCAGCCGCTTCCAGGTGCTGCGCAGCTCCTCGTCGCTGGCCGCGCGGCTGGTGCCCAGCACGCCATAGGGGTCCGGCCCGTCGGACATCTGCGGCCGCGGCGCGCCGTCCTTGGCGCGTTCCCAGGCGGTCTGGTCCAGTCCGAAGCCGTGATGCACCCGGCGCAGGAAGGCGGCCTCGGCATTGTTCACCGGCGCGTCGGCCCGCGCGATGGCGAACAGCGCCACCAGCACGTCCTCCAGCATCAGGCGGTTGTCGGCGAACGCGTCGCCCAGCTGGTCGGCGAAGCTCTCGAATCCCTGCGGGCTGTCGCGCGCCTCGTCGAACAGCCGGCCGATGTCGCGCTGGGCTTCCGGCGGGATGCGGAAATGCCGCTTGAAGGCGTCGATCTCCGCCCGGTTCACGCTGCCGTCGGATTTGGCGAGCTTTGCCGACAGCACCACCACGCCGATGGCGAAGAGCTGGTCGCGCCGGCCGAACAGCGCGGCGATGCCGGCCGGATTCCACGCCTGGGCCTGCGGCCCGAACGGATTGAACCCGAGCCGCGAGGTCTGGAACCCGCCGCTGAAAGTGCCGGTGAAGGCGCCGCTATCCGCCGCATGCCCCAGCGCCGCGCCGAACATCGCCCCCAACGGCCCGCCCATGGCGAATCCCGCCATGCCGCCGATGATCTTACCCCAGGTTGCCATCCGGCCATGCTACCACGCAGTCGTTGACGGCGACAAAATCTCGCTGCCCGCCGACGCATTTTCACATCTCCCTCCCCCACATCTCCCTCCCCCACATCGCCCTTCCCCCTCTCCCCCACTTCGGGGGAGAGGGAGGGGTGAGGGGGAGGGAGAGGTGGGGGAAGGGAAATGTGGTGAGGGAGATGGAGATATGGTGAGGGGGGAACCGAACCCCGCTCACCCACCCAGCAACGAAGGATCCCCCAGCGTCGTGTCCTGGCCGATCACGGGATCGGCGATCGCCGCCTCCAGGCTCCGCGCGCCCTTCCACTCCTCGGCCGGGCGGGCGCGGCCGTCGCTGCCGATCTGGTCGATGCCCCAGTAGATCTCCAGCCGATGGCCGTCGGGATCGCGGAACTCCACCGCGATCTGCACGCCGGCGCGCCGGCGGCCGTCGAAATCGATCGCCACGCCCTGCGCGCGCAGATGCGCCCGGGCGCGCACCACCTCGTCCAGCGTGCCGACCTCGAACGCCAGATGGTGCAGGCCCGCGCCGGCCGGGTTGGCCTCGCTCGCCTTGAACAGCGCGACGCCGTGGTGATCGGCATTCACGCGCAGGAACACCGCCCCGCCCGGAAACATGTCCTCGCCGTAGACGTCGGAGATGCTGCAGCCCAGCACCTGCGTGTAGAACCGGGCCGAACGTTCGATGTCCGATACATAGAGCGCGACATGGCCGATCTTGCCGAGGCGGAAGGGCAGGCCGGTCGGGCGCTTCAGCCCGGCGATCCCGGGCGGGTCGGTCCCTGGGTCCATATGTGTGTCCATCTGGGTGTCCATTTGGCGGCTCCTCCGTTTTCCCCAGGTTAGCGCCGGGTCGCGAGGGTTGCCAGGAATTGCGCGATTGGGGCTTGCGCGATCAGAGCTTGCGCGATCAGGGCTTGCGCCCGGGGCCGGACCGTTGTCCTTGAATGCCGCGATCGGGGGACGGGCCCACGCATCGCTGCGGCGGTTTTCGGGCCGGGTTTGGCGGTCCGGGTTTTGGCGAGACGGGTTTGGAGTGGGCTTTATGTGGCAGTTCTGGATCGATCGCGGCGGCACCTTCACCGACATCGTCGCGCGCGATCCGGCCGGCGTCCTGTCCACCCACAAGCTGCTGAGCGAGAATCCGTCGCGCTACGCCGATGCCGCCATCGCCGGCATCAAGGGCGTGCTCGGCCTGCCCGCCGACGCGCCGATTCCGCCCGGCACGATCGAGGCGGTGAAGATGGGCACCACGGTCGCCACCAATGCGCTGCTGGAGCGCAAGGGCGAGCGCACGCTGCTGGTGGTCAATCGCGGCTTCGCCGACATCCTGCGCATCGGCAACCAGGCGCGGCCGCGGCTGTTCGACCTGGCGATCACCCTGCCGAGCCTGCTCTACGAGGAAGTCGTGGAGATCGGCGGCCGCTTCGGCGTCGACGGCGACGAGATCGAGACGCTGGACGAGGCGCATGCCCGCTCGGCCTTCGCGGCGGCGCGGCAGAGGGGCATCGCCGCCTGCGCCATCGTGCTGCTGCATGCCTGGAAATACCCCGCTCACGAGGCGCGGCTGGCCGCCCTGGCGCGCGAGGCCGGGTTCACCCAGGTCTCGGCCAGCCACGAGGTCAGCCCGCTGCTGCGGCTGGTGCCGCGCGGGGACACCACGGTGGTGGACGCCTATCTGTCGCCGATCCTGCGCCGCTACGTCGACCAGGTGGCCGGCGAGCTGGACGGCGTGCGGCTGTTCTTCATGCAGTCCAACGGCGGGCTGACGGAGGCGCACAGCTTCCAGGGCAAGGACGCGATCCTGTCCGGCCCGGCCGGCGGCATCGTCGGCGCCGCGCGCACCGCCGCCATGGCCGGGCTGGATCGGATCATCGGCTTCGACATGGGCGGCACCTCCACCGACGTGGCGCTGTATGCCGGCGCCTTCGAGCGGGCGTTCGAGACCGAGGTGGCCGGCGTGCGCATGCGCGCGCCGATGATGGCGATCAACACCGTGGCCGCGGGCGGCGGCTCGATCCTGCATTTCGACAATGTCCGCTTCCGCGTCGGGCCGGACAGCGCCGGCGCCCGATCCCGGGCCCGCCTGCTACCGCAGCGGCGGGCCGCTGACCGTGACCGACGCCAATGTCTGCGTCGGCAAGATCCAGCCCAGGCATTTCCCCGCCATCTTCGGACCGGACGGCAACGCGCCGCTGGACGCGGAGATCGTGCACGAGAAATTCGCCGCCCTGGCCCGCGAGATCGCGCAGGCGACCGGCAAGGAGAGCGACCCGCGCGAGGTGGCGGAGGGCTTCCTGTCGATCGCGGTGGCCAACATGGCCAACGCGATCAAGCAGGTCTCGGTGCAGAAGGGCCACGATGTCACCCGCTTCGCGCTGCAACTGCTTCGGCGGCGCCGGCGGCCAGCACGCCTGCCTGGTGGCGGATGCGCTGGGCATGGAGACGGTGTTCATCCATCCCTATGCCGGCGTGCTGTCGGCCTATGGCATGGGCCTGGCGGACCAGAGCGCGCTGCGCGAGCAGGCGGTGGAACTGCCGCTGGCGGCCGCATGACGATGCCCGAGCTGATCGCCGTCGCCGACCGGCTGGCGGGCGATGCGACGCAGGCGCTGCTGGCCCAGGGCGCCGATCCCGCCCGCATCGCCGTGCACCGGCAGCTGCATCTGCGCTACGCCGGCACCGAGGCGGCGCTGATCGTCGCGCTGCGCGGCCTCGATGCGATCCTGGCCGATTTCACCGCCGCGCACCGCGCGCGTTTCGGCTTCGCCACCCCCGGCCGGGCGCTGGTGGTGGAAGCGGTGGCGGTGGAGGCGATCGCCGCCGGCGAGAGCGTGACCGAGACCGCGCTGCCGCCGCGCGGCGACGGCGCGCCGGAGGTGATCGACCGGGTCACCGTGTTCACCGCGCGGCGCCGCGCATATCTCCCCGGTCTATGACCGCGCCGCGCTGCTGGCCGGGGACGTGATCGCCGGGCCGGCGCTGGTGCGCGAGGCGAACGCGACGACGGTGATCGAGCCCGGCTGGGCGGCGGAGATCACCAGCCGCGACCACATGCTGCTGCGCCGCGTGGTGCCGCAGGCGCGCCGCGTGCCGGCGGGCAGCGCCAGGCCCGATCCGGTGCTGCTGGAGCTGTTCAACAACCTGTTCATGAACGTCGCCGAGCAGACCGGCGCGGTGCTGCAGAACACGTCCATGAGCGTGAACATCAAGGAGCGGCTGGATTTCTCCTGCGCGATCTTCGACGCCGACGGCAATCTGGTCGCCAACGCGCCGCATGTGCCGGTGCATCTGGGCGCGATGGGCGAGAGCGTGCGCACCGTGCTGCGCGCGCGCGGCAAGACCCTGAAGCCGGGCGACGTGGTGGCGCTGAACAACCCGTTCAACGGCGGCACGCATCTGCCCGACGTGACCGTGATCACCCCGGTATTCGATGCGGATGCAACGCGCCATCCGCTTCTTCGTCGGCTCGCCGCGGCCATCACGCCGATATCGGCGGCATCACGCCCGGCTCCACCCCGCCGGCATCGCGCACGCTGGAGGAAGAAGGCGTCGTCATCGACGATTTCCTGCTGGTCGATGGCGGCGAGTTCCGCGAGGCGGCGTTCCGCGCCCTGCTGGCGGGGGCGAAATACCCGGCCCGCAGCCCCGATGTGAACGTCGCCGACATCAAGGCGCAGGTGGCCGCCAACGAGAAGGGCGTGCAGGAGCTCGGCCGCGTGGTGGACCAGTTCGGCTGGGAAACGGTTGCGCGCCTATATGCGCCACGTGATGGACAATGCCGAGGAGAGCGTGCGCCGCGTCATCGCGCGGATCGGCAGCGGATCCTTCGACTACACCATGGATGACGGCGCGCGGCTGCGGGTCGGCGTGACGCGTCGATCACGCCAGCCGCAGCGCCACGGTGGATTTCACCGGCACCGCGGCGCAGCGCGACGGCAATTTCAACGCCCCGCCGGCGGTGACGCGCGCGGTCGTGCTGTACGTCTTCCGCTGCCTGGTCGGCGACGACATTCCGCTGAACGACGGCTGCCTGAAGCCGATCCGAGCTGATCATTCCGCCGATGGAACGCTTCCTCGCCCCGCATCCGGGTGCCGCGGTGGTGGCGGGCAATACCGAGGTGTCCCAGGCCACCTGCAACGCGCTTGTTCGGCGCGCTCGGCGCCATCGCCTGCTCGCCAGGCGACGATGAACAATTTCCTGTTCGGCGACGCCACCCGGCAGTACTATGAAACCATCTGCGGCGGCACCGGCGCCGGCCCCGGGTTCGACGGCACCTCCGCCGTGCAGACCCACATGACCAACACGCGGATGACCGATCCGGAAGTGCTGGAGCTGCGCTACCCCGTGCGGCTGGAGAACTTCGCCATCCGCCGCGACTCCGGCGGCGACGGCAAATGGCGCGGCGGCGACGGCTCGATCCGGCGCATCCGCTTCCTCGAGCCGATGACCGCGGTGATCGTCGCCTCGCGCCGCAACGTCGCCCCGTTCGGCCTGGCGGGCGGCGAGGATGGCGCGGCCGGCCGGCAATGGGTCGAGCGCGCCGATGGCAGCCACGAGATCCTGACCGGCACCGACAGCGCGGAGCTCGCGGCCGGCGACGCGTTCGTGATCGCCACGCCCGGCGGCGGCGGCTACGGTCTGCCCAATTCGGGTCTGCCAGATTCGGGCCTTTCCGACTGACATGCGGATCGTTCGCATCCTGCTGGCCTCCCTGGCGGCGCTGCTGCTGCTGGCATCGCTGGCCGCGTGGCTGGTGCCGGGACGGTTGGACTGGAACCGCTATCGCGGCACCATCGAAGCGCTCGCCAGCGTCCGGCTGGGCCGTCCCGTCACCATTGCCGGGCCGATCACGCTGTCGCTGCTGCCGGAGACCGAGCTGACCGCGGCGGATGTCGTGGTCGCCGGCAACGCGCCGGGCGAGGAGCCGGCCGCGCCGGCGCTGACGGTGAAGGCGCTGCGGCTGCGGGTGGCGCCGCTGCCGCTGCTGTCCGGCCGGGTGGACGCGCGCGAGCTGGCGCTGAGCGGCCCGGAGCTGGCGATCGACTGGCCGCTGCGTCGCGGCGAGCTGGCGGGCTGGCCGCCCTATTGGCTGAGCGCCTTCTCGGCCCGCATCGAGAAGGGGCGGCTGCGCGTCGGCGAAATGTTGCTGGACGGCATCGACGCCACGATGGAGACGACCGAGGCCGGCGGGCTGATTGCCGCGGGAACCGGCCGGCTGGGCGGCCAGCCCATCCGCTTCAGCGCCCGGCTCACCGCCGCCGGCGGCGACGGCGCTTCCGGCCTCAATATCACCGTCGAGGGGCAGGGCCGGCTGGCGGGCGCGACAGGCGCGTTCGCCGGGCAACTGGCCGGCCAGGGAGAGCTGAGGGGGGGAGGGCCGACGGGAGGCGGGCTGGCGGGGCGGATCGACGTCGCCGTGCCCGATATTTCCCAATGGCCCGATCTTTCCCAATCGGCGCCTGCCGTGGCGCCCGCCAACGGCGCAGCCCCGGCTTCGGCGACCCCGGGCTCGGCGAACCCGGGCTCGGCGACACCGGGTTCGGCGACCTCGGCCGCGCCAGGCACCAGTGCCTCCCCTCCGCCCGCGGCGACCCAGGGAGCCACGGCGCCCCCTACGGCGCGGGGCGGGGCGCTCAAACTCGGGGCCACGCTCAAGGCCGCCGGCGATCTGGTCAGCTTCGACGACCTGACGATCGACCTCGCCGGCCCGGGCGGCGCCACCGCGCTCACCGGCACGGCGACGCTGCAACTCGGGCCCGGGCCGCGCCTGGACGCCAAGCTGTCCACCGCCCGGCTGGAGCTCGATCCAGGGGTGACGATTCTGGCGCGCGCGAGCGGTTCCGGCCTGGCGATCGGGCTCGAACTGAAGGCCGAGGCGGCGGCGTACGGCGGCGGCCTGATGCGCGGGCTCTCGGCCGCGCTGGAGATGACGCAGGCGCAGGTGGCGCTGCGCGAGCTGGCGGTGACCTTGCCCGGGGATGCCGGTCTGCGCCTGTCCGGGACCGTGCAGCGCGGCGATCCCGCCCGGCCGCGCTTCGACGGCAATGTGCGCCTGGCCGCGCCCCGGCTGCGCGACGTGCTGCGCTGGCTGGACGGCGCCGGCATCCGCCTGCTGCCCGATCTGCCCGCGGGCGTGCTGACCCGCACCGATTTCCGCGCCCACGCGGTCGCCGAACCCGGCCTGCTGGCGCTGGACCGACTGGAGGGAAGCCTGGACGGCACCGCGGTGAACGGCGAGTTGCGCATGTGGCCGCGACTGGGCGCAGGCGGAAGTGCCGCCGTGGGCGCGCCGAACGGACCGGCGATCGTCGCCACGCTGGAACTGGGCGACCTGCTGCTCGATCCCTGGCTGCCGGACCCGATGCATCCCGGCGCTCTCGGCCGCGGGTTCGACGTCGATCTGCGGCTGCACGCGCCGATGGCGCATCTGCGCGGCGAGGAGATCACCGCCCTGTCGCTGGATGCCGCGGTGCAGTCCGCGCAGCAGGGCGCGCCGCCCCAGGGTGCAACGCCCCAGGGTGCACCGGCCCAAAGCGCGCCAGCCCAAAGCGCACCGGTTCAGATTGCACCGGTTCAGGGCGTGGCGGTTCCCAATGGGAGCCAGGTAGCCCTCCCGGGCGCGTCCCCGGGTGCCGCCACGGCTCCGGCCACGACCGGGGGGCAGGGCGGCACGCCGTCTCCGGCGGCGATGGGGCGGCTCACGCTCCGCCAGCTCGAGGCGACCATTCGCGGCGTGCATCTGGTCGCCTCCGGCATGATCGCCGAGGGCGGCCGGCTGACGGATGGCAAGCTGCAGGCCAGCACCGAGGACGCCACCGCCCTGGCGGAGCTGGTGCCGCCCGCCTGGCGGCCGGCGGACAGCTTCTGGCGCGGACCGGCGCTGCTCAGCGCGCAACTGGCCGGCCCGACCGAGGCGATGGGGCTGAAGCTGGCGCTCGATATGGACGACGCGCGGCTGGAGGCGCAGCCGGTGATCGATCTGCGCAGCGGCAAATGGTCGGGGCCGGTGACGCTGCGCCACCCCGGCGCGCTGCGCCTGCTGGGGCTGTTCGGCCTTCCGCGGGCGGAGGGCTGGCTTGGCGAGGGATCGCTGTCCGTCATCGCCCAGCTTGCCGGCACCCAGGCGGCGGGCGGCATCGGACGGGTCTCGGCGGAGGTGCTGGATGCGACCGCCGGGCAGATGCGGCTGTCCGCCTCCCTGGCGCTGGACCTGACCGGGGAGGTGCCGGCGCTGGGCGGGCATGTCCAGGCGGACACGCTGGCGCTGCCGCCGCCGGCCTGGCGCGACGGCGCGCCGCTGCCGTTCGCGCTGCTGCGCGGCTGGCGCGCCAACCTGCCGTTCACCGCGCGTCAGGTGCTGGTCGGGCAGGTGCCGACGCTGAGCGAGGCGTCCGGCACGATCAGCCTGGCCGACGGCGTGCTGCGGCTGGACCCGTTCACCGCCAGGCTCGGCGGCGGCGCGCTCAGCGGCACGCTGGTCGCGAACGCCGCCGCGGACCCGCCGGAGCTGACGGTCACGGCGGCGCTGGCCGACGCGACGATCGGCCAGCCGGCCGGCGCCGCGGAACCGGGCATCCTGCCGCTGGAACTGGTCGCGGGCCGGGTGAACGCCGCCACGGAACTGCACCTGACCGGGCACAGCCCGGCGGCGATGCTGGCGACCGCGTCCGGCGGCATGACGCTCAATGTCGCCGACGGGGTGCTGGGCGGGTTCGACCTGTTCCGCGTCACCCGCGCCGTGGCGGCCGCCGATCCGCGCACCCGGGCCGCGACCGAGACGGCGCTGCGCGAGGCGCTGGCGGAAGGGGTGACGAATTTCGACCGGCTCGCCGTCCGGGCCGGAGTGCAGAACGGCACGGTCTCCCTGCAGGAGGGGGCGCTGGCCGGCAATGCCGGCACCGCCGATCTGGCCGGCTCGGTCGGGCTCGGCACGCGCCTGCTGGATCTGCGCGTCGTGCTGCACCCCGCGGTCGACACGCCGCCGGAAATCGCGTTCCGGCTGACCGGCCCGCTGGAAAAGCCGCGCCGCTCGCCCGAACTGGCCGGCTTCCTGCGCTGGCTGGCCGAACGGCCCGCCCCGACGCCCTGAGCGACATCAGCCTGGCAGCATACCCGCCGTGCCCTCGGGCCGATGAAATCGCTCGCCGGAGCAGGTCCAGAGCTGTTTCACGGTTCATGAAACAGCTCTGCGGGACCTACCTCCCTTTGAACACCGGGGCCCGCTTTTCCATGAACGCGGCGCGGCCTTCCTTGTAGTCCTCGCTGTCGAAGCATTGCGCGGAGATCGCGGCGAGGCCCGCCATGTCGCGCTCCGCCGGGTCCTGCATCGCGGCCGCGACGCCGAGCTTGGAGGAGCGGATCGACAGTGGCGCGTTGATCGCGATGGTGCTGGCGAGCTTCAGCACGGCATCGTCGAGCTCGGCGACGGGCACGACCTTGTTCACCAGGCCCATGCGCTCGGCCTCCTTCGCGTCGAAGCGCTGGCCGGTATACAGGATCATGCGCGCATGCGCGGGGCCGACGAGGTCGGTCAGCTTGCGGATCATGTCGAAGCCATAGGCGATCGACAGCCGGGCCGCGGGAATGCCGAACTGGCCGTCATCGGCGGTGATGCGGATATCCGCCTGCATGGCGATGCCGAGGCCGCCGCCCATGCAGAAGCCGCGGATGCGCCCGATCACCGGCTTGGGGAAACTCGCCAGCTTCTCCCGCCCCGCCGTGGTCAGGCGGTTGTATTCCTGCTGCGCGTCGGCGTTGCTGCGCTGCTTCTCGAACTGGCTGATATCGGCGCCGCTGACGAAAGCCTTGTCGCCGGCGCCGGTCATGATCACGCAGCGCACGCTCTCGTCGGCGGCGAAGCCCTCCAGGATCTCCACCATGCCGTCCCACATCTCGACGGACATGGCGTTGCGCTTTTCCGGCTGGTTGAACACCAGCAGGCCGACGCTGCCCCCTCCATTTACGGCGATCCGGCCGCCGAGCATCTTGCCCCTGGCGTGCGCGTCCGTGGCATGGCTGAGAAGGTCACTCATGGTCAGATCACGCCTTTCTTGCGCAGGTCGGACAGTTGTTCATCGGTATAGCCCACGCCGCGCAGAACCTCGTCGGTGGAGGTGCCGGCATCGGGGGTGGGCAGGCGGATATCCTTCGAATAGCCGGAGATGTTGATGGCGGAAGCAACCACTTCCTCGGTGCCCAGCGTCGGATGCTGCATCTTCCGCGCCATGCCGAGATGCTGCACCTGCGGATCGGCGAAGACCTGGTCGATGGTGTAGATCGGCCCGCAGGGAATGCCGGCCTCCTCGAACAGCTCGATCCAGTGTTGCGCCGATTTGGTCTTCGTCACTTCACCGATGGTGGCGTTGATCACCTTGCGGTCGGCGCTGCGGCCCTTCTGGGTCTTCCACTCCGGCTTGGCCTTCCACTCCGGCTTGTCGATCGTGTCGCAGAACCGCTCCCACAGCCGGGCCGAGCTGGCGGCGATGTTGATATGGCCGTCGGAGGTGGGGAAGACGCCGGTCGGAATGCCCGTGGGATGATCGTTGCCGGCCTGCGGCGCGACTTCCTTGGCGATCAGCCAGCGCGATGCCTGGAAGTCCAGCATGAAGATCTGCGACTCCAGCAGGGAGGTGGTGACCCAGCGTCCGACGCCGGTCTTCTCCCGGTCGAACAGCGCGGTCATCACGCCGAGTGCCAGCAGGTTGCCGGCGGTCAGGTCCGCGATCGGAATCCCGACGCGCACCGGGCCCTGGCCGGGCAGGCCGGTGATGGACATCAGCCCGCCCATGCCCTGGGCGATCTGGTCCACGCCGGCGCGCGGACCGTACGGGCCGTCCTGGCCGAAACCGGAGATGCTGCCATAGACGATGCGCGGATTGACCTTCCGCACGTCGTCGAACGACACCTTCAGCCGGTGCTTCACCGCGGCGCGCATGTTCTCGATGATCACGTCCGCCTTGGCGACCAGCTTCATGAACGCCGCGTGGCCCTCGGGATCCTTCAGGTTCAGCCGGATGGCGCGCTTGTTGCGGTGCAGGTTCTGGAAGTCGAAGCCGTGGCGGTTGCCGGCGATGTCCTCAGCACCCGTGTCCGGCGGCTCGATGCGGATGACATTGGCGCCCCAATCGGCCAGATGGCGCACGCAGGTCGGCCCGGCGCGCGCGAGCGTGAGGTCGAGCACGGTGATGCGCGACAGCGGCATCTGTACGTCGGTGCCGGGTTCCGCGGCGGGTCTCTGGGTGCCGACTGGGCTTTCGGGCATGGGGTTTCTCCTGATACTGAATCGGTTACGGCCGGCCGAGCAGGGCCATGCGGAAGCGGTTGCGGGTGAACGCGGGATCGAGGCTGCGATGGATCTTCAGCGCCGGGCCGTCCTTCACCCGCAGCAGGATGAAGCAGAGCCCGGTCTCGGCGTTCAGGATCTTCCGCGCCTCGGGGATCTCGGCCTCGGTATTGACGGTGAACACGGTCGGGATGCCGGAACCGGCGGCGATCTTGTCGAGCTGCACGCCGAGGCCGGTATGGCTGTCCTGGTTGCCGGTCTCGCCGTAATGACCGTTATCCACGCAGACGATGCGCAGATTGGGCGGATTGAGCACCGCGCAGGTCGCCAGCGAGCCCAGGTTCATCAGCAATTCGCCGTCGCCGGTGATGGCCAGCACGCGCCGCCCGGGCTGCCCCAGCGCCAGGCCGAGCCCCATCATCGTCGCTGCCCCCATCGCGCCGCCGAGGCCGTAGACATTGGGTCCGTCATTGGTCAGCGCGCAAAGCTCCTGCGCCGCGCCGGCGAGGCCGCCGATGACCAGGAAGTCGGTGGGGTTCGGGATCAGCGCCGGCACTGCCTTCTGGCGATCGAGCACGGGGGCGGGCTGGTTGGAATTCTGGATGCGCTTGTGCTGGGCCATGGTTCGGCTCCCCGTCAGAATTTCTTGGCGCCGATCAGGCGCTGGCTGAGCAGCACGGCGACCGCCATGCCGGAGTGATAGGCCATGGTGATGGCGGCGGTGGCGACCTTGATCACCTCGTCCGGCTCATTGGCGCGCAGCACGATCACGCCCATCGCTTCCAGCACCTTCTGCGTGGCCTGGCCCATCTGGAACTGCCAGGGATTGCCCTCGCCGAAATCGCCGCGCATCGACACGAAGGTCAGGAACGGAAAGCGCCCGCCCGCGGTCAGCGACAGCATGTTGATGCAGTTGCCGACGCCGGATGACTGCATCAGCAGCACCGCCCGCCCGCCGCCGAGATCGGCGCCGGCGGCCAGCGCCACGCCCTCTTCCTCGGTGGTCAGCGAAATGGAATGCGCGTCGGGGTCGGCCAGCGAGCGGTTGATCAGCACCTTGTGGCCGGCATCGGGCACATAGGCGAACTGGGTGACGCCGCTGCCGCGCAACAGGTCGTAGAGTTCATCCGGCCAGGTGGCGCCGCCCGTGACTTCGCCGTGTTCCGACATGCTTTTCCATCCCCCGTCCTGAGGGCGGCAGGATGGAACGGGTGGCGCCCGGACGCAAATTGGGCCCCCGCGTTTCCCTCAGGGCGCCTTCCTCTTAATAGGCCAGGAACCCGCCATCCACCGGCAGCGTCACGCCGGTGACGTAGCGCGCCATGTCGGAGGCGAGGAACACCGCCGGCTGGGCGATGTCGTCGGGCTGGCCGAGGCGGCCGAGCGGAATGCGGTGCGCGAAGTTCTTCATGTAGTCCGGGTTCTCCCGCGCCGCCGCGTTCAGCGGCGTGGCGATCAGCCCGGGCCCGATGGCGTTCACCCGCACGCCCAGGGGCGAGAGCTCGATGGCGAGCGCCTTGGTCAGCGCCCGCACGCCGCCCTTGCTCGCGGTGTAGGCGGCGGAATTCGGCAGCGCCACGAAGGATTGGATCGAGCCGATATGGATCACCGAGCCCCGGGTCGCCTTCAGCTGCTCCAGAAACGCTGTCGTGACGATGTAGGGCCCGTCGAGGTTCACCGCCATCGTCGCGTCCCAGTCCGCCCGCGTATTGGCGGCGTCCACGGTGTTGCGGCGGATGATGCCGGCATTGTTCACCAGCACGCTGATCGGCCCGGAGGCGGCCTGGATCTTCGCCGCCAGCGCGTCCACCGCGGCGCGGTCGGTCACGTCCAGCATCTCGGCCTGGGCGCTGGCGCCGATCTCGCGCGCCACGCGCCCGGCGCCCTCGAGGTTGACGTCGGCGACGATCACCCGTGCGCCCGCCGCGGCCATGGCCTTGGCGATTGCCTCGCCGATCCCCGATCCCGCGCCGGTGACCAGCGCGAGTTTGCCGTCCAGTAATCCTGCCATTTCCGTCCCCTGCCATGCCGGCGCCGATCCGGCGCCTTGCGGCCTAATTGCCAGCGGCGCGCCGCCGCGACAAGCCAACGCCCACCAACTCACGAGATCCGAGGGATCCAAGGGACGACTGTCCCTTGGCGGGGTGGAGGGGCGGAGCCCCTTCTGGGGCCTGGGGCGGAGCCCCAGCCTATTTTTCTAAACCAGCAGATGCGCGGGAATACGCAGGCCCAGCCGCAGCGGCACGTTCCAGACCTCGCGCACCTCGCGCACCGGGCGGAAGCCGGCGCGGATATAGGTGGGCAGCGCGCGCGGATGGTCGGCGGAGCAGGTATTGACCGTCACCGCCCGGGGGGTCTGCGCCCAGGCGAGGTCCACGGCCTGGCGCAGGAACGGGTAGCCGGCACCGGTGCCGACCGCCTGGGGCATCAGCCCGAAATAGCTGAGATTGACCGTGGACCATCCCCGCGCGTCCAGCTCGAAGAACCCGGCCGGCTCGCCGCCCTCGTACAGCACGTGGATGGAAACGCCGGGATCGGCCAGCAGGGCGGCGAGCTCCGCGTCCGGCATGGTCCGGCGCAGCCACCAGACATAGTCCGCGCCCACGGTGTTGTAGAGGTAGCGGTAGAACGCCACCGAGCAGGCATCGAGCCGCACCACCCCGGCGCCGCGGGGAAGCGCGGGCGCGGGGTCGGCGGGGCGTCGATCCATGCGCAGGAAGGTGACGGTGACGCCGACCCTGGCGACCGGTTCCATCTTCGAGGTCGGGAGCGGGATCAATCGTCCAGGAAGCTGCGCAGTTTGCGCGAGCGGCTGGGGTGCTTGAGCTTGCGCAGCGCCTTGGCCTCGATCTGGCGGATGCGCTCGCGGGTGACGTTGAACTGCTGGCCGACCTCTTCCAGCGTGTGGTCGGTGTTCATGCCGATGCCGAAGCGCATGCGCAGCACACGTTCCTCGCGGGGCGTGAGGCTCGAGAGAACCCGCGTTGTGGCCTCGCGCAGATTGGCCTGGATGGCCGCGTCCAGCGGAATGACCGCCGCCTTGTCCTCGATGAAGTCGCCGAGATGGCTGTCTTCCTCGTCGCCGATCGGGGTCTCGAGGCTGATCGGCTCCTTGGCGATCTTGAGAACTTTCCGCACCTTCTCGAGCGGCATGCCGAGCTTCTCCGCCAGCTCTTCCGGCGCCGGTTCGCGGCCGATTTCGTGCAGCATCTGGCGCGAGGTGCGGACCAGCTTGTTGATCGTCTCGATCATGTGCACGGGGATGCGGATGGTGCGCGCCTGGTCGGCGATCGAGCGGGTGATCGCCTGGCGGATCCACCAGGTGGCATAGGTGCTGAACTTGTAGCCGCGGCGGTATTCGAACTTATCCACCGCCTTCATCAGGCCGATATTGCCTTCCTGGATCAGGTCCAGGAACTGCAGGCCGCGATTGGTGTATTTCTTGGCGATCGAGATCACCAGCCGCAGGTTGGCCTCGATCATCTCCTTCTTGGCGCGCGCGCTGTCGCGTTCGCCGCGCGAGACGGTCATGTAGACGCGGCGGAATTCGCTGATCGACAGCCCGGCATCGGTGGCGACGGCGGAGATCTGCCCGCGCACCCGGTTGATGTCGTCGGGCTGCTTGATGACGAAGACCTTCCAGCCCTTGCCCGGCAGCCGGCCGACGCGGTCCAGCCAGTTCGGGTCCAGTTCCGCGCCGTGATAATGCTTGAGGAACTCCTCGCGGTTGACCTTGGCGTCGGTCGCCAGGCGCAGCAGCTGGCCTTCCAGCGCGGTCAGGCGCTGGTTCAGCTCCTTCAGCTGCTGGACCAGTTCCTCGATGCGGTTGTTGTGCAGGCGCACCTGCTCGACCTTGGCGACGAGCTCCTCGCGCAGCTTCTCGTAGCTCTTTTCCGAGCGGGTATTGACCTCCTCGCCGGCAGTCAGGCTTTCCAGGCGCTTGTGCTGCATCTTGTGCAGCTTCTTGTACAGCGCCTCGACCTCCTCGAAATTGGCCAGCACCTCGGGCTTCAGCTTCTCCTCGAGTGCGGAGAGCGACATGCCCGGGCCTTCGCCCTCGCCGTCCTCGTCGCCGTCGTCGGACAGGCCGGGGGGCGGGGCGGTGAAGCTCGGCACTTCCGCCGGCTCCGCTCCCTCGGCGCCTTCCGCGGTCTCGGCAGCGGCGCCGATCGCCTCGGGCGGGGGCGCGCCGGCGCCCTGGGTCGCTTCCAGATCGACGATGTCGCGCAGCAGCATGCGCCCGGCCTTCAGCGCGTCGTGCCAGGCGATGATGGCGCGGAAGGTCAGCGGGCTTTCGCACAGCCCGCCGATCATCATGTCGCGGCCGGCCTCGATCCGCTTGGCGATGGCGATCTCGCCCTCGCGCGACAGCAGCTCCACGCTGCCCATCTCGCGCAGGTACATGCGCACGGGGTCGTCGGTGCGCCCGAGGCTCTCGGCGTCGACATTGCCGGTCGGGCCGTCTTCCTCGGCCTCGTCCTCGGATTTCTCCGCCTTCACCGGCGCTGCGTCGCCGTCTTCGGTCTCCTCGCCCTCGACGACCTGGATGCCCATTTCGCTCAGGCTGGCCATCACGTCCTCGATCTGCTCGGAACTGTTCTGGTCCGACGGCAGAACGGCATTCAGCTCGTCAACGGTGACGTGTCCTCGCTCCTTGCCCTTGGCGATCAGTCGCTTCACCGCGGCGGACTGCACGTCCAGCAGCGCGGTTTCTACATCCTGCTCAATGGTCGCGGTATCGCCGCCGACAGCCGGTTTCGTTGCCATGTATCAGTGTGCTCCGAAAATTTGGGTTGGGCTGGTGCCGATCGTCCGGTCTGCAAACCTGGAGTGGGTCAGGTCGGGCGTAAACAGGGGTCTTGCAGCTCGTGTCATGTGTCGGCCTCTCCCTGTTCGCCGCGGCGGAGCGCGTCGCGCGCTGCGCATAACGCAATCAGCCGTCTCTGCGTCGCCTCGTCGCCACGTTCGGCGAACGCCTGGCTGGCCGCTGCAACCTCTTCCTCAAGCCGCCCCCGGTGCATCAGGCCGAAGATGTGCCACCAGCCCGCTTCGGCCTCCGCCGGCATGGCGTCGGGGGCAGCGCAGGCTGGCAGCGGCACAGGCACCGCCGAAAGGGCCTGCGCGACTTCCGCCGCCAAACCTGAATGCTGCAAGTGGGATATCAGGGACCGCGAGTCAAGCATGTCAGCGGTTTCCGACCAGTCTAGCAGGGTTGCGCGCAGGCGATCGAGCGGATCGGGCAGCGCCAGCTCGCTGAAGGCGTGGTCGACATCGTGCAGCAGGTCGGGATGGTGCAGCAGGATCGCGGTCAGGATCCGCTCGCGCTCGGCGGAGGCCGCCGCCGGGGTGAAGCGGATGCGCCCGCCCAGACCGGCGCCTGCGGGCGGGCGCAACGACGGGCGGGCGCCGTTGCGCTGGCCGGCGGCGCGGCCGGGGCCGGAGAAGCCGCCGCCGCGCCGGCGGGTGGAGCGTTCGGCGAAGAAGCGGTCGATCAGGGCTGCGCGGTATTCCCCGGCCAGGGATTTATCGGGAATGCGCTTGGCCGCCTCCTCCAGCCGGGTGCGGAACGCGGCGCGCTGCTCCGGGGTGGCGTCGCCGCCCTGGCCCGACAGACCCTGGCGCAGCAGGTTATAGAGCGCATCCGCCAGCGGCCGGGCGCTGTCCAGCACGGCCTGGAACCCCGCTGGCCCCTGCCGGCGCACCAGCGTGTCCGGATCCTCGCCCGCCGGCAGCGTGGCGAGCTTCAGTGTGCGGTCCGGCGCCAGCAGCTCCAGCGCCGCGTCGGCCGCGCGGGCGGCGGCCTTGGCGCCGGCGGCGTCGCCGTCGAAACACAGCACCGGCTCGGGCGACAGGCGCCAGAGCTCATTGAGCTGCTCGTCGGTCAGGGCGGTGCCGAGCGGGGCCACCGCGCCGGCGAAACCCGCCTGCTGCAGGGCGATCACGTCCATGTAGCCCTCGACCACCACCACCCGCGCCCCCTTGCGGGCGCCCTCGCGCGCGAGGTCGAGCGCATAGAGGTTGCGCCGCTTGGAAAACAGGTCGGTCTCCGGGCCGTTGACGTATTTCGGCTGGCCGTCGCCGAGCGTGCGGCCGCCGAAGCTGATCACCCGGCCGCGCCGGTCGCGGATCGGAAACATCACCCGGTTGAAGAACAGGTCGTAGGGACGCCCGTCCCGGTTTTCCGGCTCGCGCATCAGCCCGGCCGCGATCAGCATCGCCGGCTCGATGCCGTCGCGGGCCAGTTCCGAGGCGAGCGCGCCGCGCCCTTCGCCGGACCAGCCGAGGGCGAAGCGGTCGATGGTCTCGTCGGTCAGCCCACGGGCGTGCAGATAGGCGAGCGCCGCACGTCCCTCGGGCAACCGCAGGCGGCGCTGATAGGCTGCCGCGGCCGCCTGCAGCACGGAATAGAGATCGTGCCGGCGGCGATCCGCCTCGGCGGCCGCGGGCGTCGGCTTTCGGCACCTCCAGCCCGGCCTCGGTGGCGAGCTGCTCCACCGCCTCGGGGAACGAGGCGCCCTGGCTCTGCATGACGAAGCTGATCGCATCGCCATGCGCGCCGCAGCCGAAGCAGTGGAAATGATCGTCATAGACATAGAAGGACGGCGTCTTCTCGCCATGGAACGGGCAGCAGCCCTTCCATTGCCGGCCCGACTTCGCCAGGCGCACGCGCCGGCCGATCACCGCCGCAAGCGGGGTGCGGGCGCGCAGCTCCTCGAGGAAACCGGGGGGCAGCGCCATCCTTACGTTGCCATGCTCAAGTCAGGGCGGCCTTCACCAGCGCGCCGACCTTGGACATGTCGAGCGCGGCGCCGTGTTTCGCCTTCAGCGCCGCCATGACCTTGCCCATGTCCTTGACGCTGGCCGCACCGGTTTCCGCCACCGCGGCGGCGACCGCGGCCGCGGTCGCCGCCGGGTCCATCTGCGCCGGCAGGAACGCCTCGATCACGGCGATCTCGGCCTCCTCCTTGGCCGCGAGCTCCGGGCGGTTGCCCTGGCGGTACAGCTCGACGGACTCGCGGCGGGATTTCTGCATGTTGCGCAGCATGGCCAGGATCTCGTCATCCGGGACCTTGTCCACGCCCTTGGGCCGGGCGGCGATGTCGGTGTCCTTCAATTTGGCCATGATCATGCGCAGGGTGGAGGTGCGCGCGCCGTCGCCCGCCTTCATCGAGGCCTTCATCTGCTCCATAAATTCTTCGCGCAGCCCCATGGCACATCCTTACGAGATAAATAGCCCTCTATAATAAGCGAACCCGCGCAGGGGAGTAGCGCGGAGAAAATTTCCCAGCCATGTGTGGCTTAATTCGGACACCTCTTCCCTTGGGAAGTTTTTTCCCATAGATACCGCGCATGACCATCAGCGTGGACGAGATCATCGAGCGTCTCGGCGGAGCCGAGGAAGCCGCCCGGCTGACCGGGGTGGGGACCGAGGCCGTGCGCAAATGGCGCCAGGCCCGCTCCATCCCCGCCCGGCACTGGCCGGTGCTGATCGCCGCGACCGGCCTGTCGTTCTCCGATGTGGCCGGCACCCCGCCGCCCGGCCATCCCGCCAACCAGATGAGCCCCAGAGGCGCCAGTCCCATGCAAGAGCCGAATGCCGTCCCGAGCCCGTCGGATACTTCCGCCCTGGGCGCCGCACCCTTGGGCGCCACCGCCGCGCTGGTCCTGGCCGATGGCTCGGTGTTCTGGGGCCGCGGCTTCGGCGCCCATACCGGGACCCCGGTTCCGGTGGGCGAGGTCTGCTTCAACACCGGCATGACCGGCTATCAGGAAACCCTGACCGATCCGTCCTATGCCGGGCAGATCATCACCTTCACCTTTCCCCATATCGGCAATACCGGGATCACCCCGGAGGATATCGAGGCCACCACGATCGCCGCGCGCGGCCTGCTGGTGAAGCAGGACATCACCGAGCCTTCCAACTGGCGGTCGCACCAGACGCTCGCCGCCTGGCTGCTGAGCCAGGGCAAGACCGGCATCGCCGGCGTCGACACCCGGGCGCTGACGCTGCGCATCCGCGACGGCGGCGCGCCCTCGGGCGTGCTCAGCTTCCCCGCCGACGGACGGTTCGACCTCGAGGCGCTGGCCGCCCAGGCCCGGGCCTGGCCGGGGCTGGAAGGCATGGACCTCGCCAAGAGCGTGTCCTGCACCCAGACCTATAGCTGGGACGAGACGCAATGGGCCTGGCCGGCCGGCACCGGCCGGCAGACCGCGCCGAAGCACCATGTCGTCGCCGTCGACTACGGCGCCAAGCGCAACATTCTCCGTTGTCTGGCCTCGGCCGGCTGCCGGGTGACCGTGGTTCCGGCCACCGCCACCGCCGAGGACATCCTGCGCCACCAGCCGGACGGCGTGTTCCTGTCCAACGGCCCCGGCGATCCCGCGGCGACCGGCGAATACGCGGTGCCGGCGATCCGGGGCGTGCTGGACGCCGGGGTGCCGCTGTTCGGCATCTGCCTCGGCCATCAGTTGCTGGCGCTGGCGCTGGGCGGCAGGACCTACAAGCTCGACCGCGGCCATCGCGGCGCCAACCAGCCGGTCAAGGACCTCGCCACCGGCAAGGTGGAGATCACCGCACAGAACCACGGCTTTGCCGTCGACGCCGACTCGCTGCCGGCGAGCGTGGTGGTCTCGCACGTCAGCCTGTTCGACGGCAGCAACGAGGGCCTGGCCTGCACCGACCGCCCGGCGTTTTCCGTGCAGTACCACCCCGAGGCCAGCCCGGGCCCGACCGACAGCCATTATCTGTTCCACCGCTTCGTCGCGATGATCGAACGGACATCCTGATGTCCGCCCCGGACCCGGTCTGCCCTGCTGCTGAGCACCGCCTTCCGCCACCTCGTCACCGAGGCGAATGCGGAAGCCGGTGTTGCCCGCATCCAGGAACTGACCGGCCGGGCCGTCCCCGACCCGGCCCTGCACGAAGCCCTCGCCGCCTGCCTGCGCGACGGGCTGATCCGCGAGCCGGTCCGCCTGCCCGAAGGCGCGCTGCAATGCCATTGGCGCCTGGAACTGACGCCGGAGGGTGTCACCGCCGCCCGCGCACGATGACCCAAACCACCGGAGCCCCCTGATGCCCCGCCGCACCGACATAAACTCCATCCTGATCATCGGCGCCGGGCCCATCGTCATCGGCCAGGCCTGCGAGTTCGACTATTCCGGCGCCCAGGCCTGCAAGGCGCTGCGGGCCGAGGGTTTTCGCGTCATCCTGGTCAATTCCAACCCGGCCACGATCATGACCGACCCCGGCCTGGCGGACGCCACCTATATCGAGCCGATCACCCCGGAGATGGTCGAGAAGATCATCATCCGCGAAAAGCCCGACGCGCTGCTGCCGACCATGGGCGGGCAGACCGCGTTGAACACCGCCATGCAGCTGCACGCCTCCGGCGCGCTGGCACGGCATGGCGTCGAACTGATCGGCGCCCGCGCGGAGGTCATCGACCGCGCCGAGGACCGGCTGAAATTCCGCGACGCCATGTCCGAGATCGGCGTCGAAAGCCCGAAATCGCAGATCGCCCACACGATGGCCGAGGCCCGCGAGGCGCTGGCGGTCGTCGGCCTGCCTGCGGTCATTCGCCCCAGCTTCACGCTCGGCGGCACCGGTGGCGGCATCGCCTACAACAAGGAGGAGTTCGAGCAGATCGTCGGCGGCGGGCTGGAAGCCTCCCCCACCAGCGAGGTGCTGATCGAGGAGAGCGTGCTCGGCTGGAAGGAATACGAGATGGAGGTGGTCCGTGACAGCGCGGATAACTGCATCATCGTCTGCGCCATCGAGAACGTCGATCCGATGGGCATCCATACCGGCGACAGCGTGACCGTCGCGCCGGCGCTGACGCTGACCGACAAAGAATACCAGATCATGCGCGACGCCTCGATCGCGTGCCTGCGCAAGATCGGCGTCGACACCGGCGGCTCCAACGTGCAGTTCGCGGTCAACCCGGCCGACGGGCGGCTGGTGGTGATCGAGATGAACCCGCGCGTGTCGCGCTCCTCCGCGCTCGCCTCCAAGGCCACCGGCTTCCCGATCGCCAAGATCGCCGCCAAGCTGGCGGTCGGCTATACGCTGGACGAGCTGGCCAACGACATCACCACGCAGGTTGTCGATGGCGTGCTCCGCACGACCCCCGCCAGCTTCGAGCCGACCATCGACTATGTCGTGGTGAAGATCCCCCGCTTCACCTTCGAAAAATTCCCCGGCACGCCGGCGCTGCTGTCCACCAGCATGAAATCGGTCGGCGAGGCGATGGCGATCGGCCGCAGCTTCTGCGAGGCGCTGCAGAAGGGCTATCGCAGCCTGGAAACCGGCCTGTCCGGCCTCGACCCGATCGAGCCGCCCGGCGATGGCGGCGCCGACGCGTTCCGCGCCGCCCTGTCGCAGCCCAAGCCGGACCGCATCCTGATGGCCGCCCAGGCGCTGCGCGCCGGGCTGTCGGTGGAGGACATTCACGCCACCAGCAAGTTCGATCCCTGGTTCATCCGCGAGCTCGCCCGCATTGTCGAGGCCGAGCGCGAGGTCGAGGCCAACGGGCTGCCGACCGATGCCGGCGCGCTGCGCCGGCTGAAGGCGCTGGGCTTCACCGACCACCAGCTCGCCAGGCTCAGCTCCCGGCCGGAGGCGGAAATCGCCGATCTGCGCGCCGGCCTCGGCGTGTTGCCCGTCTACAAGCGCATCGACACCTGCGCCGGCGAGTTCGCCTCCGCCACGCCCTATATGTATTCCACCTATGAAGGTGGCTTCGGCACGCCCGTATGTGAATCCGAGCCCACCGACCGGCAGAAGATCATCATCCTCGGCGGCGGCCCGAACCGGATCGGCCAGGGCATCGAGTTCGACTATTGCTGCGTGCACGCCGCCTATGCGCTGAAGGAAGCCGGCTTCGAGACCATCATGGTCAACTGCAACCCGGAGACCGTCAGCACCGACTACGACACCTCCGACCGGCTGTATTTCGAGCCGCTGACCGCCGAGGACGTGATCGCGCTGATCCGGCGCGAACAGTCTAACGGCACGCTGCTCGGCTGCATCGTGCAATATGGCGGCCAGACGCCGCTGAAGCTGTCGCAGGCGCTGGCGAAGGCGAACATCCCGATCCTCGGCACCTCCGCGGACGCCATCGACATCGCCGAGGACCGCGAGCGGTTCCAGAAGCTGCTGCACGGCCTCGGCCTGCTGCAGCCGGAGAACGGCATCGCCCGCTCGGCCGAGGAGGCCGAGGCGATCGCCGAGCGCATCGCCTACCCGGTGGTGATCCGCCCGAGCTACGTGCTCGGCGGCCGCGCCATGGAGATCGTCTATGACCGCGCCGGGCTGCACCGCTATATCCGCGAGGCCGTGCGTCCCTCCCCGGAAAACCCGGTGCTGGTCGATCACTACCTGAACGACGCGATCGAGGTCGATGTCGACTGCATCTCCGATGGCCAGACCGTCTATGTCGCCGGGGTGATGGAGCATATCGAGGAAGCCGGCATCCATAGCGGCGATTCCGCCTGTTCGCTGCCGCCCTATTCGCTGTCGCCCTCCACGATCACCGAGCTGAAGGCGGAGACCGAGGCGATGGCCAAGGCGCTCGGCGTGGTTGGGCTGATGAACGTGCAGTTCGCGGTCAAGGACGACGTGATCTACGTGCTGGAAGTGAACCCGCGCGCCAGCCGCACGGTGCCCTTCGTCGCCAAGGCCACGGGGGTTCCGGTGGCCAAGATCGGCGCCCGCGTCATGGCCGGGGCCAAACTGTCCGATTTCAATCTGGACGACGACGCCATCTCGCCGCATGTGGCGGTGAAGGAGGCGGTGTTCCCGTTCACCCGCTTCCCCGAGGTGGACACCATCCTCGGCCCGGAGATGAAATCGACCGGCGAGGTGATGGGCCTCGATTCCAGCTTCGAGCGGGCCTTCGCCAAGGCCCAGCTCGGCGCCAATGTGCTGCTGCCCGCCGCCGGGCGCGTGTTCCTGTCGGTGAAGGACGCCGACAAGAAGGGCCTGCCCGGCATCGCCCGCCGGCTGACCGAGATGGGCTTCACCATCATGGCCACCCGCGGCACCGCCGCGCGCATCCGCGAGGCCGGCTTCGCGGTCACCGACGTGAACAAGGTGCTGGAAGGGCGGCCGCATTGCGTGGACGCCATCCGCTCCGGCGAGGTGCAGCTGGTGATCAACACCGCGTCAGGTCCGCAATCGGTCGCCGACAGCTTCGCCATCCGCCGCAGCGCGCTCACACACGGGGTGCCGCACTATACGACGATCGCCGGCGCGCGCGCCGCGGTGCACGCGATCGCCGCCCTGAAGGCCGGAACGCTTGAAGTCGCGCCCCTTCAGTCCTACTTTCACGGATCGTATTGAACGCCGTCGCGGCCGGGGGCACCCTCCGGCCGCGGCGCTGCGTTTAGACCAGCCGTGACCAAATCCTGCCGATCCCCTCATCTTCGTCCCCCGTTTCGACCATTCTGGCCATCACGATAGGACTGTGCCGTGCAGAAGTTCCCAATGACCGCCCCCGGCCTGCAGCGGTTGGAGGAAGAGCTACGTACCCTGAAATCCAAGGAACGCCCGGATGTGATCCGCGCCATCGCGGAGGCGCGCAGCCATGGCGACCTCAGCGAAAACGCCGAATATCACGCAGCGCGCGACCGCCAGTCCTTCATTGAAGGCCGCATCCAGGAACTGGAGGAGATCATCTCCGCCGCCGAGGTCATCGACCCGTCCGCGCTGTCGGGCGACACGGTGAAATTCGGCGCGCATGTCTGGCTGGTGGACGAGGAGACCGAGAAGGAGGCCACCTACCAGATCGTCGGCGTGCACGAGGCCGACATCAAGCTCCAGCGCCTGTCGATTTCCTCGCCGCTGTCCAAGGCGCTGATCGGCAAGAAGATCGGCGACACCGTCTCCGTCCCGGCGCCGGGCGGCGACCGCACCTACGAGATCCTCGGCGTGAAATACCTCTAGGGATGCAGGATAGCCGCCAGGCCGCCCACCAACCCCCTCTCCCCCGCTTCGGGGGAGAGGGAGGGGTGAGGGGGAAATCCCCTCGAGCGAGCCATATCGCAGAGCTTCAGGTGATCCAGCTTTCCGACGTAGAAGCCGCCGCCGGGCGGATCGCCGGGCGGGTCGTCCGCACGCCCGCCGTGTACTCCCATGCCGTCTCGGCCGCGACCGGGGCGGAGGTGGTGCTGAAGCTCGACAACCTGCAGGCGACCGGCGCGTTCAAGGAGCGCGGGGCGGCCAACCGCCTGGCGCTGCTGAACGAGAACGAGCGCGGCGCCGGTGTCATCGCCATGTCCGCCGGCAACCACGCCCAGGCGGTCGCCCGCCATGCCAGCCTGCTCGGCATCGCCGCGACCATCGTGATGCCGAAATTCACCCCCTCCACCAAGGTCACCCGCACCGCCGGCTGGGGCGCCAACGTGGTGCTGCACGGCGAAACCCTGGCCGAGGCCGCCGCCCACGCCCACGCCTTGGCCGAACAGCAGGGCCTGGTGTTCATCCATCCCTACGACGACCCCGGCATCATGGCGGGGCAGGGCACGATGGCGCTGGAGATGCTGGCCGACTTCCCGGACCTCGACGCGCTGGTGATCCCCGTCGGCGGCGGCGGACTGCTCGCCGGCTGCCTGGTCGCCGCCACCGCCATCAAGCCGGGCATCGCCGTCTACGGCGTGGAGGTGGAAGCGTATGCCGCCATGGCGCAGCGCCTCGCCGGCCGCGCCGTCTCCGTCGGCGGCCCCACCATCGCCGAGGGCATCGCGGTGCGCGATATCGGCGAACAATGCTTCGAACTGGTCCGCCGCCGGGTGACCGAGGTCCTGGTGGTGCCCGAACGCGCCATCGAGGAGGCGATCGGCCTGCTCGCGGAAGGTGCGAAGGTGGTCGCCGAGGGCGCCGGCGCCGCCGGCGTCGCGGCGCTGCTGACCTTTCCCAACAAGTTCCGCGGCAAGCGCGTCGGCACGCCGGTCTGCGGCGGCAATATCGACGCCCGCATCCTGTCCAACGTGCTGCTGCGCAACCTGCTGCGCGACGGCCGGCTGCTGCGCCTGCATCTGCAGATCCCCGACCGCCCCGGCGTGCTCGCCGACATCGCCGGCAAGATCGGCAACAGCGGCGGCAACATCATCGAGGTCTCCCACCAGCGCCTGTTCGCCTCCTCCTCCGTGCAGGCGGCGGAACTGGAAGTGATGGTCGAGGCGCGCGACCCCGCCCATGCGGATGCCATCGTCGCCGCGCTGGAAACCGCCTACGTGGTGCGCCGGGTCTGAAACCGCGCTATCCTGCGGAAAACCACCGCAGGAGGATGTTCCATGGATATCGATACCCAGGTGCAGATCAAGCCGACGGGCGCGACGCTCGGCGCGGACGTCCTGGGCGTGGATCTCGCGACCCCGCTTTCCCGCGCCGATTTTCGCACCATCCTGCGCGCGCTCGGCGCCCATGGCGTGCTGCGGTTTCCGGCCCAGACCCTGAACACCGACCAGTTCGCGGCATTCGGCGCCCGGTTCGGGGAGTTGGAGGTCAATGTCGCCAACATGTTCCACGAACCCGGCCACCCGGAAGTGATGATCCTGTCGAACATCAAGAAGGACGGCAAACCGACCGGCCTCGGCGATGCCGGGCAGGGCTGGCACACCGACATGTCCTATAGCCGGCCGATTTCGCTGACCACGATCCTGCATGCGCAGAAAGTGCCGCTGCAGGACGGCAGGCCGCTCGGCGACACGCAGTTCCGCAACATGCACGCCGCCTACGAGGACCTGCCCGCGGACATCAAGACCCGTCTGGACGGGCGCACCGCCACGCATGATTTCGCCAAGTTCTGGGACATGATGCGCGCGCGGCCCGGCAATACCCGCCCGCCGCTGACCGATGCCCAGCGCGCCCGCAAGCCCGCGGTGTCGCACCCGATCTTCTATACCCACCCGGTCACCGGCAGAAAGGTGCTGTACTGCAACGTCGGCTACGTCACGCAGATCGACGGCATGGACAAGGCGGAAAGCGACGAATTGCTGGAATTCCTCTACCGCCACCAGGAGCAGGACAAATACCTGTACTCGCACCACTGGACCGAAGGCGACGTGCTGATGTGGGACAATATCGGCACCATGCACAACGCCATCGCCGATTACGGCGACAACCCCCGCTACATGCGCCGCGTGCAGGTGATGGCCACCGCCGACTACGCTTCCCTGGCGGCCTGAAGGCGCCAATACCCTCGACCGATTACCCTCGACCGCTCCAGGCGCGCGGCGACCATCATCGCGATGATGGTCGCCGCGCCATTCGCCGTCAGGTCGCCATATAGCCGCCATCGACGTTGTAGGCGGCGCCGCTGACATAGGAAGACCGTTCGGAGGACAGCCAGCACACCATCTCGGCGATCTCGTTGGCCGTGCCCATGCGGCGGAACGGCACCATCGCCATCAGCTCCGCGCCGCGCCGCGCCATCGTGTCCTTGGTCATGTCGGTCTCGATATAGCCCGGGCAGACCGCGTTCACGCGGATCTTCTGCTCCGCGTATTCCAGCGCCGCGGTCTTGGTCAGCCCGATCACCCCGTGCTTGCTGGCGACATAGGCCGAGGAGGTGCGCAGCCCGACCAGCCCGGCGATCGAGCCGGTGTTGACGATCGTGCCGCCGCCCTGCTTCGCCATCTGCTCCAGCTCGCTGCGCATGCACAGCCAGACGCCCTTCAGGTTCACGGCCAGCATCCGGTCGAACGCCTCTTCCGACCACTCCGCGGTCTTCTGTCCGGCCGCGCCCACCTGATACCCGGCGATTCCCGCATTGTTATAGGCGCAATCAAGCCGCCCGAAGGCCGCGACCGTGCTCGCCACCATCGCCGCCACCTGGTCCGGCCTGGTCACGTCCACGGCGATCGACATCGCCTGCCCGCCGGCGGCGTTGATCATGCCGACGGTTTCCGCCGCGCCCTCCGCGGACATGTCGGCGACCGCGACCCGGGCCCCCTCCTGCGCGAAGAGCAGCGCGGTCGCGCGCCCGATTCCGCGCGCGCCGCCGGTAATCAACGCGGTCTTGCCTTGCAACATGCCAGCCATCGTTTCCTCCTTGATTATTTCCGCCAAAGCCCGCAAGCCCGCGGGCCGGCAGGATGGCGGCGTGCGCCGGCCTCCTCAAGTGCCAACCCTTCAGGTCAGGCAACCCGGGAGAAACCTTTCAATTCAACGAGCGGCAGGCTAAGCTACCCGTCGGTAGCTAAATGGATCGACTTCATGCGCGACGAAATCATCGCCTACAAGCGGGAGCGGATTCTGGAGGAGGCGGTGGCGCTGTTCTACGCGCGCGGCTTCACCGGAACCACGCTGGACGACATCGCGGCCGAGCTCGGGGTCACCAAGCCGTTCATCTACACGCATTTCCGCAGCAAGAACGATTTGCTCGCCGCGGTCTGCCTGCCGACGATCCAGAAATCCGTTGCCGCGATCGAGAACGCCGTCAAATCCCCGGGCACGCCAACCGAGCGGCTGCGCCGCGGCGTCGCCGACTTCACCCGCGTCGTGCTGGAACGCCAGGCCAACATCGCCATCTTCTTTCGCGAGGAAAAGAACCTCGCGCCGGAAGCCCTGGCGGAAATCACCAAGGAACAGAAGAAATTCGACCGGTTGCTGTCGAAACTTCTGGCCGAAGGCGTCGCCGTCGGCGAATTCGAAATCCCCGATATCAGCCTGGCGGCCCTCGCCATCGGCGGCATGATCAGCTGGTCCTACACCTGGCACCGCCCCAACGGCCGATTGCCCACCGACGAACTCTGCAACCGCATGGCCGACTTCGCCCTGCAAATGTCCGGCGTGCGCCTGACGACGGTCTCGGCCTGAGGAAGTGAGCAAGCAAGGCGGGGGGCTCTGCCCCCTCGACCCCCGCCAGAGGCGGAGCCTCTGGACACCCGGTTATGTTTTAAGAAATGGGCGGGCAATGACAGTGCAACCAGCACCTCCTCGCCCGCCCATTTCTTAAAACACGTCTGGGGTTTCCAAAGGGCTTCGCCCTTTGGCGGGGTCCAGGGGCAGAGCCCCTGGCCTTACTTGTCTCCCTCCTCAGGTCCAGGACTGCCGCAGCGACAGCGCGATCATCTGCAGCGCGGTGTCGGCGGCGCGGAGCATTTTGCCCATGGACACGAAGCCGTGGATCTGGCCGCTGAAATAGCTGCTGACCACGCGCACGCCCTCCTGTTCCAGGCGTTTGGCGTAGGCCAGGCCGTCATCCGCCAGGGGATCGTGGGCGGCGACGACCACGATGGCGGGGGCGGTGCCCTTCAGGCTCGCGGCGCGCAGCGGGGAGGCGCGCCAGTCGTGTTTTTCGGCTTCCTCGTTCAGGTAGTGGTTGACGAACCAGCCCATGGTCCGGGCCACCAGCGGGAAGCCTTCGGTGACGCGGCGGTAGGAATCCAGCGTCATCGCCATGTCGGTGGCGGGGTAGATCAGCACCTGGTTCGTCAGCGCCAGCCCGGCATCGCGCGCGGCGATGGCGGCCGTGGCGGCCAGGTTGCCGCCGGCGCTGTCGCCGCCGACCGCCACCTTGGCGGGATCGATGCCGAGTTCCTCGGGATGCTCGATGGCGAAGCGCATGGCGGCCACGGCGTCGTCGAAGGCGGCGGGGAATTTATGTTCGGGAGCGAGGCGGTAATCGACCGACAGCACCGCGCAATGCGCGTCGTTGGCCAGGCGCCGGCAGACCACGTCGTGCGATTCGATGTCGCCGATCACCCAGCCGCCGCCGTGATAATAGACCAGGCAGGGCAGTCGGGTCCCGGCGCCGGTGCCGATGCCGCGATAGAGGCGCGCGGGGATCGGCCCGGCCGTTCCGGGGATGGTCAGGTCGCGCACGGACGCGACCTCGGCCGGTTCCGGCTGCAGCACCGTGCGTCCGGCCTTGTAGGCCTCGCGCGCCTCGGGCGGGGGCAGGCTGTCCAGCGCCGGCCGGCCGGAGGCCTTGATCAGGTCCAGGAGAATGTCGACTTCCGGATCGAGCGTCATGTCGGGGTCTTTCTGAATTACGCGGTGAAGGCGAGGATGGCAGCCGCCACGTCGTCGGGCCTGTCGAGCTCGGCCAGGTGTCCGGCGCCGGGGATCACCCGGGTTTGCGTCTTGCCGCCGATCCTGGCCGTGAAGCGGTCCGCATAGCTGCGCGGCATGATCTTGTCGTGTTCGCCCCAGAGCAGCAGCGTCGGCGCGGTGATCAGGGGCAGGCGCTTTTCGATGCGTGTATTGCCGAGCGGCCAGAAGATGCGTGCGGCCGCCTCGCTGGCGCGGGTCTGCTCGATCGGCCATTCGATGGAGTTGGCGCCCTCCGGCATTGCCTTCAGCGCGGTGTAGATCGCGGGATCGCTGCACATCAGGCCGGGCACCGCGTCGCCGCGCTGCGCCCAGGGGTCGGTCGGCGGGTCCTTGTCGTCGAACATGCCGAACGGCGCGATCGCGACCAGGCGGCGCACCGCGGCCGGCCAGATCGCCGCGATCTCCATCGCCATGGCGGCGCCGACCGAGCTGCCGGCGAGGTCGGCGCCGATCAGCTCCGCCCGGGTCAGGATCTGGTGCACCGCGAGCACCCAGTCGAGATGGTTGTCCAGCACCGTGTGGCCGCGGTCGCCGCCGGGAAAGCCGGGCAGGGAGGGCACGATCACGGTCCGGGTTTCCGCCAGCCGGTCCAGGAACGGCACCCAGCGCGGCAGGCCGCCGAAGCCGGCCAGGAAGCCGATCTTCGGGCCGGAGCCCTTGCGCCACACGCGCGTCGGGAAGCCGTTGATATCAACGGTAAGCGTCTCGGGTTCGGTCACGATTTACTCCGGGCGGTGATAACGGGCGTGGCGATTAGGGCTGCGGGCTCCCGGCCGGCCGGGCAGCCGAGGTCGTCGTGCCCCGCGAACCGGTCCATGTCGACAGCATCCTGCACGCGTTCAACACCGCCTCCCCATGGCCTTGCCTACTGGCTAGTATTGAGGGCGCGCGTCTGGTACGTCAATCGAGTGGCCCCGCAACGAGCCGGCTTTCGCGGCCCGGCGAACGCGGTGTAGCGTGCCGGCTCAGAATGAAAGAACGAGGGAAACGACGGGCATGGATGCGCACGATACTGGCTGGCAGACATCGGACACCGCCCCGCTCGCTGCCGCCCCGCTTGCCGCCGCGCGTGCGCTGGTTCCCCTGCTGGAAGCCGCCGGGCCGCGCATCGATGCGGCGAACGAATTGCCGCCGGAAGTGGTGGACGCGATGCACGCGGCGGGCATGTTCCGCCTGCTGCTGCCGCGCTCGATCGGCGGGGCCGAGTTGGACCCGGTAACCTATGTGCAATGCGTGGAGGCGATCGCCAGCGGCGACGGCAGCACGGCCTGGTGCATGAACCAGGGCTCGGGATGCTCGATGTCGGCCGCCTACATGGAGCCGGAATGGGCGCGCCACGTCTTCGCCGACCGCCGCGCGGTGCTGGCCTGGGGCCAGGGGCCGGGAGCGAAGGCCATCCGCGCCGAGGGCGGCTGGCGCGTCACGGGAACCTGGCACTTCGCCAGCGGCAGCCGCCATTGCACCTGGCTCGGCGGCCATTGCCCGACCTTCGAGGCCGACGGCACGCCGATCCAGCGCCCCGACGGCCGGCCTTGGGATGCGACGATGCTGTTCCGCCGCGAGGACGCGGCGATCACCGACACCTGGGACGTGATGGGCCTGCGCGGCACCGGCAGCGACACCTATGCCGTCTCGGACATGTTCGTGCCCAACCACCTGTCGCTGACGCGGGACATGGAATCGGAGCGCCGGCATCCCGGGCTGCTGTACCGCTTCAGCACCATGAACATCTACGCCGCCGGTTTCGCCGGCGTGGCGATGGGCCTGGCGCGCGCCACGCTGGATGCCTTTGTCAGGCTGGCGAAGGAAAAGACCCCGGCACTGACGCAATCCGCCCTGCGCGACAGCCAGGTGATCCAGTCCCAGCTCGCCTATAACGAGGCCAAATTCTCCGCGGCGCGGCTGCTGGTGTTCAAGGCCCTGGCCGACGCGCAGGAAGCGGTGACCACGGCCACGTCGCTGACCGTGCAACACCGCGCCGCGATCCGCCTAGCCTCCACCTTCGCCATCCACCAGGCGCGTGAAGTGGTGGATTTCGCCTATCACGAGGCCGGCGCTACCGCGATCTTCAAGAGCAACCCGTTCGAACGCCGCTTCCGCGACGTGCACACGGTCTGCCAGCAGGTGCAGGGCCGCTCCAGCCATTTCGAAACCGTGGGCCAGGTCTTCCTCGGCGTGCCGTTCAGCGAACGCTGGCTGTAGGCAAGGTTGGGGCTTTGCCCCAAACCCCAGGAGGGGCTCTGCCCCTCCACCCCGCAAGGGGATGGTCATCCCCTTGACCCCTTTCCGTTTGGTTTGTTGAGAAGAGGGCCTGACCGTCGTAGCCGTTGATCGGCTGCGTCAGTGGCCCTCTTCTCAACAAACCAGTCCGAAGGGATCCAAGGGACGACTGTCCCTTGGCGGGGGTGCAGGGGGCAGCGCCCCCCTGCCGGGGTCTGGGGCGGAGCCCCAGCCTTGCCTACCGCAGCTTGCTGCGGTCGCCCAGCATGGCGGCGAGGGTGGGTTCTATGGCGGTTGCCAGTTTTTCCATGCCGTGCCGGTCCGGGTGCAGGGTCGGTTCCGGCGGGGTCAGGGTCGGGTCGTAGTACAGCGACCGGTCGGTTTTGCCTTCCTTGGTGAACAGCCGGGTGGCGTCGAACCAGGTCACGTCGCCGCCCTTGCCGTAGCGCTCGGCCAGGGCCCTGTTGATGGCCACGGTGTTCTCGTCCACCCAGGCGGAGCGTTCGCTCGGCAGCACGCTGATCAGCAGCAGCTTCGTGGTGGGCAGGCGCTTGCGCAGTTCGGCGACGATCGTCTCGATCCCGGTCACCGTATCCGCGGCGGACCAGTGCACACGGCCGAGATTGTTGGCGCCGATCAGGATGACGGCGGCCTTCGGCGCGATGCCGGCGACCTCGCCGTTGCGGATGCGCCAGAGCAGGCTGGCCGTGGTATCGCCGATGAAGCCGAGATTGACGGCGTTGCGGTCGCCGTAGAAACGCTGCCAGACCGGCTGGATATCCATCTGCGGCGTGGGTCCGTGCCGCTCCCAGTTCTGGGTGATGGAATCGCCGAGGAACAGCAGATCCACCGGTCCCTCGTGCAGGCGTTTTAGCGCCGCCTCATGGCGTGCCTTCCACCAGGGCAGGTCCATGCGGGAGAGCGGCGTGGCGGCCAGCGGCGGGCGCGTTTGCGGGGGCGGGCCCGCGGCGAGCAGGCTCGCCAGCAGGATCGCCGCGGGAATCAGTCGCCGCGAGATTTTCATGCGCCCTTGATCCTGGCGATTTCCGCGTCGGTGTAGCCGATTTCGCGCAGCACCTCGTCGGTGTGCTCGCCGAGTGTCGGCCACAGGCGGCGCACCTCGGGGGGGCTGGCAGAGAAGCGGGCGGGGATTGCGGTGACCAGCACCTCGCCCTCCACCGGATGCTTCATCCGCTGGAAGAACTCGGTCTCCTGCAGATAGGCGTCCTGCAGCAGCGCCGGCAGGGAATTGGCCGGCCCGTTCGGGATGTCGGCGGCGGTCAGGATTGCCGACCATTCGGCGGTGGTGCGGGTCTTCAGCCCGTCGGCCAGCGCCCCGTACACCGCATCGGCGTTGCGCCCGCGCGCATAGACCGAGCAGAAGCGCGGGTCTTCCATCAGCTCCGGTTGGCCCATCGCCGTGAAGATTTTGTTGAATTGCACATCGGATACGGCAATCACGCACAGGAAGCCGTCCTGGGTCGCGAACGGACGGCGGTGCGGCGTCAGCATGCGCGGGTAGCCCAGGCCGTTTTCCGGCTCGTTCAGCGTGCCGGCCCAGAGATGCTCGACCAGCATGAAGTTCAGCATGGTTTCCATCATCGGCACGTGCACTTCCTGGCCCTGGCCGGTGCGTTCGCGATGGAACAGCGCCATGCCGATCATCGAGGCCAGCACATGCCCGGTCAGCTTGTCCGCGGCCACGGTGGGAAAGTAGCGCGGCGCGCCGTCCGGCCCGGCGTTCAACGACGCCATGCCGCTCAGTCCCTGGATCAGATCGTCATAGGCCGGGATCTCCTGCGCCGAGCTGCCCTGGCGAAAGCCGGTGGCGCAGGCGTGGATGATGCGCGGGTTGCGCGCGGCCATCGCCGCATAGCTCAGCCCCAGGCGTTCGGCGGCGCTGATGCGCATGTTGTGCACGAACACGTCCGCGCCCTCGATCAGCCGCCACAGAGCGTCCGTCGCCGGCTTGTGCTTGAGGTTCAGCACCACGCTGCGCTTGTTGCGGTTGAGGTTGGCGAAATACGCGCCCATGCCGCGCGTGCGGCTCGGCCCGATCTCGCGCGTGGTGTCGCCGCTGGGGATCTCGATCTTGATCACGTCGGCGCCCATGTCGCCGAGCGTCTGGGTGCCGAAGGGACCGAGCACGACCGTGGTCAGGTCTATGACGCGGATGCCGGCCAGCGGGCCGCCGGCGGGCGGGGTGGTTTCTGCTGTCACGGGGATCGGCCTATAGAACGGTGAGGAACACGAGGCTGCCCAGGCCGGCCACGAAGCAATAGACCGCGAACGGAGTGAGCGCCCAGGAATCGTGCTGGCGGAAATACCGCATCAGGAACCAGGTGCTGGCATAGGCGGTAAGCCCGGCCACTACCGCGGCAAGGGCGGACAGCTCGAACACCCCGGCGGGAACGCTGGAATGCAGCAGCTTCGGCACTTCCAGCACGGTGGCGCCGATGATGATCGGCGTTGCGATCAGGAAGGAGAAATGCGCCGATCCCGCATGGTCCACCCCGCGCAGCAGCCCGCCGACGATCGTGGCGCCGGAGCGGGAGATGCCGGGGATCAGCGCCAGGCACTGCCAGAAGCCGATGGTCAGCGCGTCGGTCGGGGTCAGGCTGGAAAGCGGCCGATGCCCGCCGCGCCCGCGCAGCTTCTCGCCGAACAGCAGCAATCCACCGTTCACCACCAGGAAGATGGCGGCGATGACGGGGGAGCCGAACAGGCCGCGGACGAATTTCTCCAGCAGGAAGCCGATGATCACCGCGGGAATGGTGGCGATGACGATCAGCAGGAACACCCGGCGCGCCTCGGCGACCTGGTGCTTGCCCGAGAGGCCGAGCACGCCGGTCGCCAGCGACCACCAGTCGCGCCAGAAATAGGCCAGCAGCGCGATCGCGGTGCCGGTGTGCAGCATGACCAGGAAGGGCAGGAATTCGGGGGAGCGCTGATCGAGCGCCCAGCTCACCAGCGAGGGCAGCACCACGGCGTGGCCGAGCGAGCTGACCGGGAACAACTCGGTCGCCCCCTGCAGGACAGCGATGATGAGGGCGTGCAAAGTGCTCATGGTGTCATGTCCTCACGGCGGGGTTGCATCCGGTGGTCCTGGCCGGGGTTTCCTGGCCGAATCCTGACGCCAAGGCAACCCGTTCCGGCGATTTCGTCCTAATGCGGGGGCCGCGCCGCGGCGCCGTGTCGATTGGGCGCGCCGGGTGCGCTAGTCTGGCGGCGTTGCCGCATTTCATCGCGGCGCTGACCGCAAGGACGCAGGAATGGCCGATCCGATCGATGCGAAGCATGGAGACCACGACCATGCCGGCCATGGCCACGACGCAGGCCATGGGCATGACCACGCGCACGGATATGCACACGGTTTGGGGCACCACCACCACGGCCCGGTGTCGCATGACCGCGCGTTCGCCATCGGCGTCGTGCTCAACAGCCTGTTCGTCATCGTCGAGATGTTCTACGGCTTCATGGCCAACTCCGTCGCGCTGATCGCCGACGCCACGCACAACCTTGGCGATGTGCTCAGCCTGTTGCTGGCCTGGGGGGCCGCGGCGCTGACCCGGCTGCCGCCGAGCGGGCGGCGCACCTATGGCTGGGGCCGTACCTCCATCCTGGCCTCGCTCGCCAATGCCGCGATCCTGCTGGTCAGCATCGGCGCCATCGGGCTGGAGGCGTTCGAGCGTCTCCTCCATCCCGCACCGGTGGCCGAATGGACCGTGATCGTGGTCGCCGGCATCGGCATCCTGGTCAACGGCGCCACCGCGCTGATGTTCATGCGCGGCCGGGCCGGGGACCTCAATCTGCGCACCACCTATGTCCATATGGTCGCCGATGCCGCGGTCTCGTTCGGCGTCATCGTTGCCGCGCTGCTGATCCTTCTCACCGGTTGGCTGTGGCTCGATCCGCTGACCAGCTTGGCGATCGTCGCGGTGATCGCCATCGGTACCTGGGGCCTGCTGCGCGAAGCGGTCTCCCTGGTGCTGGACCACGTGCCCGCCGGCATCGAGGAAGGCTCGGTGCAGGCCTATCTGTCGGGCCTGCCGGGCGTGAGCGAGGTGCATGACCTGCATATCTGGGGGCTGAGCACCACCGAGGCGGCGCTGACCGTGCATCTGGTCTGCGCCGATCCCGGGGAGGCCGGTCACCCGCCCACGCGCCCGCACGAGGTCGCGGCCGAGCTGCGCAAGCGCTTCGGCATCGGCCATGCCACGGTACAGATGGAATGGGGGCCGGAAGCCGAATGGTGCCGGCTGCGCCCACAGGATGTCGTCTGACGGCTCGCGCGCAGCCGGCCTGGCAATGAGGGTGCCGAAGCGGGCAGCTCCTAACCAGAACGTCACGGGCCGACCAATAGACAAGCGATCCTACCCGTGGGTATCCTCGTCCCCCGAGTGAGGGTCTGCCAGCAGGTTCGTCCCACGACGTCCCGCGAACGGCGCAGTTACGAAACAAAGTGCCAGGCGCCAGGCAAAGGGCAAGCCGGGGCACGTCGAGAGGAACGAAGATGACGAGTGTGACCTGGACTGATTCGATGCTGCAACTGGCCGGTGCCAAGGTGCATCTGTCGCGCGCCGGCAGCGGCAAGAAGATCCTTGTGCTGCATCATGATTTCGGCACGCCGGACCGGCTGCCTTTCTACGATGAACTGGCCCGCGATTTTGAGGTTCTGGTCCCGCATCATCCCGGCTGGGGCCGCTCGGTCGACCGCCCTTCCTGGCTGCGCAGCCCGCGCGACATCGCCGCGATCTATGCCTGGCTGCTGGCCGATCTCGGCATCTCCGACGCTTCCATCGTCGGCCTCGGCTTCGGCGGCTGGATCGCCGCCGAGATGGCCAGCCAGGCGCCCACCGCCTATCGCCGCCTGGTGCTGGTGGGCGCGATGGGGATCAAGCCGAAGGAAGGCTTCATCGCCGACCAGGCGCTGGTGAGCTATATCGACTACGCCCGCCTCGGCTTCCATGATCCGGCCGCCTTCACCCGGGTATTCGGCGATGTCAGCACCGACCAGCTGGAACAATGGGACATCTGCCGGGAGATGAGCTTCCGTACCGCCTGGAAGCCCTACATGTACAGCCAGACCCTGCCCAACCTGCTCGGCGGCGTGCGCACGCCCTCCCTCGTGGTCTGGGGCGATAACGACAAGATCGTGCCGAACTGCGTGCAGGAGCAGTATGCTGCCGCGCTGCGCAGCGCCCGCACCGAGACGGTCAAGAATTCCGGCCATTGCGTCGACATGGAACAGCCGGCGGCACTCGCCGGCCTGGTCGCTTCGTTCGTGAACGCCTGAACAACAAATTCCGGAAGTAAATTCCGACCTGGGAGAGTAGCCATGCATCTGATGTACTTCACCGAGCAGCCGATGTCCGCCTACGACCCGAACGAGGGTCTGAAGTTCGGCGCCACCGCGCTAATGTTCTCCAACAAGAACTTCGACCCCGTCGAGGGCAGCCGCCTCTACAACGAATACCTGGAGCAGTACATCTACGCCGAGGAAATGGGCGTGGACGGCATCATGCTGAACGAGCACCACAACGCGCCGTTCTGCATGCAGGCGAAAACCAACGTCTTCGCCTCCATCCTCGCCGCCGTCACCAAGCGGGTGAAGATCGTCATCCTCGGCAATCCGCTGCCGCTGGCGGATAATCCGGTCCGCCTGGCCGAAGAACTCGGCATGATCGACATGATCTCCAAGGGCAGGCTGGTTTCCGGCTTCGTGCGCGGCGGCGGGCAGGAACAGCTCGCCACCGGCGTGAACCCGGCCTTCAACCGCGAGCGGTTCGAGGAAGCGCACGACCTGATCGTCAAGACCTGGAGCCAGCCCGGCCCGTTCCGCTGGGAAGGCACGCATTACCAGCACCGCGTGGTAAACCCCTGGGTGGTGCCGCTGCAGAAGCCGCATCCGCGCATCTGGATCCCCGGCGTGCTGTCGACGGAGACGGTGATCTGGTCCGCCAAGCACCGCTATCCCTATATCTGCCTCAACACTTCGATCGAGGCGACGAAGAAGATCTGGGCAACTTACGACGCCGCGGCGAATGAGGTCGGGTACACCCCGGGGCCGGAGAACCGCGGCTACCTGATCCGCGTGCATGTCTCCGACACCGAGGAAAAGGCGGTCGCGAACGCGAAGAAGTTTCTGTGGATGCAGGGCGAGTTCACCGGCCTCGCGCATCCGGTCTGGTCCAGCCCGTCCGGCTATTTCTCGCCCACGCAGCGCCGCGGCTTCGTCGAATTCGCCACCGGCCGCGCCGTCAGCCCGCGCGGCGCCCCGACCTTCGAGGAACAGCGCGAAAATATGATGATCATCTGCGGCACCCCCGACACGGTGGTGGAAAAGCTGAAGATCATCATGGAGGAAACCCGGCCCGGCATCATGGCGTTCTGGGGCAATGACGGCGACGTGTCGGTGGAGGATGCCAAGACCTGCATCCGCCTGCTCGGCCAGGAAGTCATGCCGCGCGTGCGCGAGATCGGCGACCGGCTGGGCCTGAACAGCCCGTTCGAGGCCGAGGCGCCGGTGTCGCTGATCGAGTCCCCGAACCTGCGCCAGATGGCGGCGGAATAGCGGACCAATCGATATCGTAACGTTCACCTTTTCCTCTCCCCCGCTTCGGGGGAGAGGGCGGGGTGAGGGGGAGCTGGCCATTGACTTTCCGAAAGATCTGCAGCGGGGCATGGAAATCCATTCCCAGGCCCATCCGCTCGGCACCTTGCGTCAGCGAGCGCGACGAGATCGTCTTGGTGGTGGCCTGAGATGGCAGCCATACGACGGTTGTGCCGCAGGGTCTGGACAATTGCGGCGATCCTGTTGCCCCTGGCCGCCCAGGCCACCGACATTCGCATCGCCACGCGCACCGATGTCAGTTCCATCGATCCGCATTTCCACCACTTCACCCCCAATGTCGCTATCGGTCGGCACATCTTTGATCCGCTGGTGCTGCAGGATGCCGGCATGGGGCTGAAGCCGGGGCTGGCGGTCTCCTGGACCCCGGTCGCCGACGATGTCTGGGAATTCAAGCTGCGCCCGGGGGTGAAATTCCACGACGGCACGCCCTTCACCGCCGACGATGTCGCCTTCACCATCGCCCGCGTGCCGAACGTGCCGAACAGCCCGTCCTCCTTCGCGATGTCCACCAAGGAGATCGCCGAGGTCACGGTCGTCGATCCGCTCACCATCCGGTTCCGCACCCACGGCCCGGCGCCGACCCTGCCGTATGATCTCTGCACCGTGGCCATCGTCTCGCGCCACGCGGCCGAGGGCAAAACCACCGCCGATTTCAATCGCGGCACGGCGGCGATCGGCACCGGCCCGTATAAATTCGTCGAGTGGATCTCCGGCGATCATCTCACCCTGGCCCGCAACCCCGATTACTGGGGCGGTGCGGAGCCATGGGACCGGGTGATCATCCGCCCGATCGCCAATGACGGCGCGCGCGTCGCCGCCCTGCTGTCGGGCGATGTCGACATGATTGAGGCCGTGCCGGTGAATGATCGCCAGCAACTGGTCGCCGACAAGCGGCTGTCGGTGTTCGAACGCGACAGCGCCCGGCTGATCTACATCCATCTGGACAGCGCGCGCGACAAATCGCCCGGCGTCACCGATCGCGACGGCAAGCCGCTCGATCGCAACCCGCTGCGCGATATGCGGGTGCGACAGGCGCTCAACCACGCCATCAACCGCTCCGCCCTGGCCGAGCGGCTGCTGAACGGCCAGGCCAAGCCGGCCGGCGACATCGTGCCGGCCGGCGTCTTCGGTTTCAACCCGGACCTGAAGCCGCCCGCCTTCGACCCCGCCCTGTCGGCACGCCTGCTGGAGGAGGCCGGCTACAAGGACGGCTTCGGCCTGGTGCTCGCCGCCTCCAACGACCGCTACCCCAAGGATGCCGCCGTGGCCCAGGCGGTGGCGCAGATGTGGCAACGCCTGGGCATCAAGACCTCGGTGGAGGCGATGCCCGCCGCCATTCTCTACAGCCGCGGCAGCAAGCTCGAATTCTCCGCCTTCATGGGCGGCTGGATCCCCGATAGCGGGGAGGCATCGTCCTCGCTCGTCTCGCTGCTGGCCACCTACGACACCGCCAGGGGCATGGGCCCATCCAACCGCGGCCGCTATTCCAGCGCCAAATTCGACGCCACGCTGGCCGAGGCGCTACGCACGCTGAACGACGACAGGCGCGGCGCGCTGATCGGCCAGGCCACGGCGATCGCCATGAACGATGTCGGGCTGATCCCGCTGTATTTCCTGGTCAACAGCTGGGCCACCCGCAAGGGACTGGTCTACGACGCGCGCGCCGACGAACTGACCCTGGCAACCGCCCTGCGCCCCGCGCCGCAATAGCCGAACCCCAGACCCCAAAGCCGAACCCCAGACCCCAACCCGCCAAACTTCCCCCTCTCCCCCCTCGGGGGAGAGGGAGGGGTGAGGGGGAGAGGGGTGAGGGGGAGAGGGGTGAGGGGTGAGGGGGAGGGACGAGGCGGCCAGGACTTGCGCCCCACGCCGCCCAAGGGCACACCGGCGATAGCGGTATCGAACAAAACGGGACAGTAACCATGGATCTGCAACTCTCCGGCAAGACGGCGCTGGTCACCGGCGCGAGCATGGGCATCGGCCGCGCCATCGCGCGTGGACTGGCCGCGGAGGGCGTGAAGGTCGCGATCGTCGCGCGGCGCACCGAATTGCTGGAAACCCTGTCCGCCGAGATCACCGCCGCCGGCGGCATCGCCCCCGCGATCATCGCCCAGGACATCATGGCCGAGGACGCCGCCGCCCGGCTCGCCGAAGCCGCGACGGCCGCGCTCGGCAAGGTCGACATCCTCGTCAACAATGCCGGCGGCTCGCGCGTGCTGCCGATTGACGCGCCGGAGGAGAAATGGGTGGAGGCGATGACGCTGAACTTCACCCGCCAGCGCCAGATCGCGCACGCGCTGCTGCCGCAGATGATCGCGCAGAAATGGGGCCGCATCATCTGCATCACCGGCAAGTCCGAGCCCGAGCATCTGAACGCCGCCTTCGCCGCCAAGGCCGCGGTGCATGCCTGGGCCAAGGGCCTGTCGCGTGAGGTCGGCCAGTTCGGCATCACCATCAACTCGATCCCGCCCGGCCGCATCATGAGCGAGCAGATCCGCCGCAACTACCCGGAAGACTACCGCAAGCATTTTGCCGAGACCGAGATCCCGGTGCGGTTCTGGGGCGAGCCCGAAGACCTCGCGGTAATGGCGGTTTGGCTGGCCTCGCCGCTGGCGCGCTACATCACGGGAACCGTCATTCCGGTAGACGGCGGCCTGCGCCGGTATCAGTTCTAGGAGCACGGGGCACGCCCTTGCGCCGCTAGGAACACCGGTAGAAGAAAGCAAACGCGGGCTTTCCCTCCGCTGGCATTCCAACTGGCCGAAGGCGGCCAGTTGGAACCTTGGCCAGCTCCGCCCGGACCCACCAAAGGGCAGCCGCCCTTTGGAAACCCGTTTATGTCCGAATGAATGAGGTCCAGGGGCTCGGCCCCTGGCGGGTCCGGGCGGAGCCCGATCTTGCTTTTTCCGGCGGTCGATATCAGTCCAATTCCGCTTCCGCCTCGGCGAAGGTCACCAGGATCTGGCCCTCCTGGACCATTTCGCCGGCGCGACAGGTGACGGTTTCCACCACGCCATCCGCCTTGGCGGTCAGGCGAAACACGGTTTTCATCGCCTCCAGCACCACCAGCACGTCGCCGCGCTTCACGGCCATGCCGGGGGCCGCCATCACCTGAGTCACCTGGCCGGGGATCGGCGCCTCCAGCCGGCCGCCGGCATCCTCGTCCTCGACGGCGGCGGCGATCGGGTCCGGCAGGCGGAAGCGGAAACTCTCCCCGCGCAGGCGCAGCGTGAGCTGTTCGCCGACCCGGGTGGCGCCGATGGTCTCCCGCACGCCATCCAGATCGAGCCGCATCCGGCCATCCGCTTCGCGGGCGGCGGCGCCGGTGATCTCCCGCTCGCCGATGCCGATGGCCCAGGCGCTGCCGGCGCGGCGCACGCGCACCGGGTGGGTGGTTTCTTCGTCAACCAGATCCAGCACCCGCTCGCGCGCCAGGTTCGGCCACCAGAGATCGCTGGCATGCCACGGTGAATGCGGATCGGCGCTGCTGGCGGCCGCACGGGAAGCGGCCTCTTCCTCGTCCAGCAATTCGGCCAGCGCGCCGGCGGCCAGCACGGTCGCATCCGGCGCCCGCGGGCCGGCCAGCAGCGTCGCGGCGTTGCGGGCGATGAAGCCGGTGTCGATCCCGCCGGCGGCGAATTCCGGATGCGCGGCGATGCGCGCGAGCAGATCGAGGTTGCTCGCCACCCCCGCCACGTCGCAAGCGGCCAGCGCCGCGCGCAGCTTCTGCAGCGCCTCGGGCCGGGTGGGGCCGTGGCAGATCAGCTTCGCCAGCATCGCATCGTAATGCACGGACACGCTGTCGCCGGCGGCGAAGCCGGTGTCGACGCGCACGCCGTCCCGCTCCGGCGGCGTGCGGAACGCCGCCAACCGGCCGATGGAGGGGGCGAAATCGCGCGCCGGATCCTCGGCGTAGAGGCGCACCTCGAAGGCGTGGCCGTTCAGCCGGATCTGCTCCTGGGTCGCCGGCAGCTCTTCGCCGGCGGCGACGCGGAGTTGCCATTCCACCAGATCGTAGCCGGTGATCATCTCGGTGACCGGATGCTCCACCTGCAGCCTGGTGTTCATCTCCAGGAAATAGAAACCGGTATCATCGGTGATGAACTCCACCGTGCCGGCACCGACATAGCCGACGGCCTTGGCGGCATCGACGGCGGCGCGGCCCATCGCCGCGCGCCGGGTTTCGTCCATGCCCGGCGCGGGGGCCTCCTCGATCACCTTCTGGTGCCGGCGCTGGGCGGAGCAGTCGCGCTCGAACAGATGCACGGCGTTGCCATGCCGGTCGGCGAAGACCTGGATCTCGATATGGCGGGGACGCGTGACGTAGCGTTCCACCAGCACGCGCGCATCGCCGAAGGACGCCGCACCCTCCTGCCTGGCCGAGGCCAGCGCATCGGCGAAATCCGTGCTGCGTTCCACCACCCGCATGCCGCGCCCGCCGCCGCCGGCGACGGCCTTGATGACGACGGGAAAGCCGATCTTTTCCGCCGTCGCGGCCAGGAATTCCGGGTCCTGCTCGGCGCCGTGATAGCCGGGCAGCAGCGGCACGCCGGAGCGTTCCATCAAGGCCTTGGCGGCGGCTTTCGATCCCATCGCCCGCATCGCCGGCGCCGGCGGCCCGACGAACAGGATGCCGGCCGCGTCGCAGGCCTCGACGAATTCCGGGTTCTCCGACAGGAAGCCGTAGCCGGGATGGATCGCCTGCGCGCCCGCTTCCCGGGCGGCATCGATGATGCGGGGAATGTTCAAATAGCTCTCGCGCGCCGCGGCCGGCCCGATCGGCATGGCGCGATCGGCGGCGGCGACATGCATCGCGGCGGCGTCGGCTTCGGAATAGACCGCGATGGTCTCGATGCCCATGCGCCGCGCGGTGCGCGCGATGCGGCAGGCGATCTCGCCGCGATTGGCGATCAGGAGGGAGCTAATCATCCGCGGCAGCGGAGCGCGAGCGGCCATCATCATCTTCACATTCTGAACACGCCGAACTTCGTCGGCTCGATCGGCGCGTTCAACGCCGCGGAGAGAGAGAGGCCGAGCACGCGGCGGGTATCGGCGGGGTCGATGATCCCGTCATCCCACAGCCGGGCGGTGGCGTAGTACGGATGGCCCTGGGTCTCGTACTGGGCGCGGATCGGGGATTTGAACTCTTCTTCCGCCTCCGCGCTCCACGCCTTGCCCTGGGCGGTCAGGTTGTCGCGGCGCACCTGCGCCAGCACGCTGGATGCCTGCTCGCCGCCCATCACGGAGATGCGGGCATTCGGCCACATCCAGACGAAGCGGGGATCGAAGGCGCGGCCGCACATGCCGTAATTGCCGGCGCCGTAGCTGCCGCCGACGATGAAGGTGAATTTCGGCACCGATGTCGTGGATACGGCGGTAACCAGTTTGGCGCCGTCCTTGGCGATGCCACCGGCCTCGTATTTCTGCCCGACCATGAAGCCGGTGATGTTCTGCAGGAACACCAGCGGAATGCCGCGCTGGCTGCAGAGTTCGATGAAATGTGCGCCTTTCAGCGCGGACTCGGAGAACAGGATGCCATTATTGGCGATGATCCCGACCGGGTAGCCGTAGACATGCGCCAGGCCGCAGATCAGCGTGGTGCCGTACAGCTTCTTGAACTCGTCGAAGGCGCTGTCGTCCACGATGCGGGCGATCAGCTCGCGCGCGTCATAGGGGGTGCGCACATTGGCCGGCACCACGCCGTAGAGCTCTTCCGCGGCGTAGCGCGGCGGCGCCGGCGGACGCAGCGCCAGTTGCGGGTGCTTGACGCCGTTCAGCCCGGCGACGATCCGCCGGCACAGGGCCAGCGCATGGCGGTCGTCATGGGCGTAATGGTCCACCACGCCGGAGGTGCGGGCGTGCACGTCCGCGCCGCCCAGATCCTCCGCGGTCACGATTTCACCGGTGGCGGCCGCGACCAGCGGCGGGCCGCCGAGGAAGATCGTGCCCTGGCGGCGTACGATGATCGATCTCGTCGGACATCGCCGGCACATAGGCGCCGCCGGCGGTGCAGGATCCCATGACGCAGGCGATCTGCGGAATGCCTTCGGCGGACAGATTGGCCTGGTTGAAGAAGATCCGGCCGAAATGCTCGCGGTCCGGGAAAATCTCGTCCTGCTGCGGCAGGAAGGCGCCGCCGCTATCCACCAGATAGATGCAGGGCAGGCGGTTGGCGCGGGCGATCTCCTGCGCGCGCAGATGCTTCTTCACGGTCAGCGGAAAATACGTGCCGCCCTTCACCGTGGCGTCGTTCGCCACGATCACGCATTCCCGCCCGGATACCCGGCCGATGCCGGTGATGATGCCGGCGGACGGCACGTCCCCGCCATACATCCCGAAGGCGGCCAGTTGCGACAATTCCAGGAACGGGGAGCCGGGATCGATCAGCCCGCGCACCCGCTCGCGCGGCAGCAGCTTGCCGCGCGACAGATGGCGCTGGCGCGCGGTGTTCCCGCCGCCGAGCTCCACGTCCGCCACCTTGGCGCGCAGGTCCTCCACCAGGGCGCGCATGGCCTGCGCATTGGCGGCGAACTCTGCCGAGCCGGTGTCCAGCTCGCTGCGGATGGACGTCATGCGCAGCAGCCCTTTAGCGCGAGCGTGATCATCATCATTCCGTTTCCTTGAACAGCTCGCGCCCGATCAGCATGCGGCGGATTTCGCTGGTGCCGGCGCCGATTTCGTACAGCTTCGCGTCGCGCAGCAGCCGGCCGGTCGGGTAGTCGTTGATGTAACCATTGCCGCCCAGCGCCTGGATCGCCTCCAGCGCCATCCAGGTGGCCTTCTCGGCGGCATACAGGATTGCGCCGGCAGCATCCTTGCGCGTCGTCTCGCCCCGGTCGCAGGCTTTCGCCACCGCGTACACGTAGGCCCTGGACGCATTCAGCGTGGTGTACATGTCGGCGATCTTGCCCTGCATGAGCTGGAACTCGCCGATCGCCTGGCCGAACTGCTTGCGCTCGTGCACATAGGGCAGCACCACATCCATGCAGGCCTGCATGATGCCGAGCGGCCCGGCCGCCAGCACGGCACGCTCGTAATCCAGCCCGCTCATCAGCACTTTTGCGCCGTCGCCAACCTGGGCCAGCACGTTCTCCTCCGGCACCTCGCAGTCCTGAAACACCAGCTCGGCGGTGTTCGACCCGCGCATGCCCAGCTTGTCCAGCTTTGCCGAGGTGGAAAACCCGGCGAAACCTTTCTCGACCAGGAAAGCGGTGATCCCGCGCGGCCCGGCCGCCGGGTCGGTCTTGGCATAGACCACCAGCACATTCGCGTCCGGCCCGTTGGTGATCCACATCTTGGTGCCGTTCAGCACGTAGCGGTCGCCCTTCCTGTCGGCCCGCAGCTTCATGGACACGACATCGGAACCCGCGCCCGGCTCGCTCATCGCCAGCGCGCCGACATGCTCGCCGGAGATCAGCTTCGGCAGATAGGCCCGCCGCTGCGCCTCGGTGCCGTTGCGGCGGATCTGGTTCACGCAGAGGTTGGAATGCGCCCCGTAGGACAGCCCGACCGAGGCCGAGGCGCGCGAAATCTCCTCCATCGCCACCACATGCTCCAGATAGCCCATGCCGGCGCCGCCGTATTCCTCCTCCACGGTAACGCCGAGCACGCCGAGATCGCCCAGCTTGCGCCAGAGATCGGCGGGGAACTGGTTGTCCCGGTCGATGGCGGCCGCGCGCGGCGCGATTTCGTCGGCGGCGAACACCTCCACGGTGCTGCGCAGCATGTCGGCGGTCTCGCCGAGGTCGAAATTGAGGCCGGGGAGACGGTTCGGAAGGGTTGCCATCCTGATCCCTATTGCTTCGATATCGAAGTATATGCCACAAGCCTCATGCCTGCGCCAGCCCCGCGATCATTCTGGATTATTGCACAATTGGGGCGGCGGGCCGCATGCTGGTCAACAGCAGAGCCTGGGGGAGGACAGAATGACAGCAGCCCTTAGCTACGTGCACGGCGCGATGAATACGCCCCTGATCGGCGAGACGATCGGCGTGGTGTTCGACCGGACCGCCGCCCGCCATGGCGATCGCCCCGGGCTGACCGTGCGCCAGCAGGACATCCGTTGGACCTACCGGGAACTGAGCGAGCGGGTGAACGCCTTCGCTACCGGGCTGCTGGCGCTGGGGCTGGAGCCGGGGGACCGGGTGGCGATCTGGGCGCCCAATTGCGCCGAATGGGTGATCACGCAATTCGCCACCGCGAAGGCCGGGATCATCATGGTCAACATCAACCCGGCCTACCGGTTGTCGGAACTGGAATACGCGCTGAACAAGGTCGGCTGCCGCGCGCTGGTCACCGCCACCGCGTTCAAGACCAGCGATTATATCGGCATGGTGAACACGCTGGCGCCGGAACTGGCCGGCTCCACGCCGGGCAGGCTGAATGCGGAAAAACTCCCGAAGCTGGAAACGGTGATCCAGATCGGCGGCCCGAAGGCCCCCGGCATGTTCGCCTTCGACCACGTCCTGCGCCTGGGCGGGGCGGCGCAGCGGGCGCGGCTGTCGGAACTGGCGCGCCGCCTGCAGTTCGACGATCCCATCAACATCCAGTTCACCTCCGGCACCACGGGCGCGCCGAAGGGCGCCACGCTGACGCATCATAACGTGCTGAACAACGGCTTCTTCATCGGCGAAACCATGCGCTACACCGAACAGGACAAGGTGTGCATCCCGGTGCCGCTGTATCACTGCTTCGGCATGGTGATCGGCAACCTCGCCTGCATCACCCACGGGGCTGCGATGGTGTTCCCCGGCGAGGGCTTCGACCCGCTCGCCACGTTGCAGACCGTGGCGGAGGAGCGCTGCACCTCGCTGTACGGCGTGCCCACCATGTTCATCGCCGAGCTGGAACATCCCGAGTTCAGCCGCTTCGACCTGTCCAGCCTGCGCACCGGCATGATGGCCGGCGCCCCCTGTCCGATCGAGGTGATGCGCCGCTGCGTGGAAACCATGCACCTGACCGAGATCACCATCGGCTACGGCATGACCGAGACCAGCCCGGTCAGCACCCAGACCGCGATCGGCGACCCGATCGAAAAGCAGGTCTCCACGGTCGGGCGCGTGCATCCGCATCTGGAAGTGAAGATCGTCGACGCCGAGGGCCGCATCGTGCCGCGCGGCACGCCAGCCGAGCTCTGCACCCGCGGCTATTCCGTGATGCTCGGCTATTGGGACGATCCGGAGCGCACGGCGCAGGCGATCGACCCCGCGCGCTGGATGCACACCGGCGACCTGGCGACGATCGACGCCGACGGCTATTGCAACATCGTCGGGCGCATCAAGGACCTGGTGATCCGCGGCGGGGAGAACGTCTATCCGCGCGAGGTCGAGGAATTCCTCTACCGCCACCCGAAGATCCAGGACGTGCAGGTCTTCGGCGTGCCGGACGAGCGCTACGGCGAGGAGATCTGCGCCTGGGTGAAACTGCGCGCCGGCGAAACCATGACCGCCGAGGACGTGCGCGCCTTCTGCCAGGGCCAGATCGCGCATTACAAGATCCCGCGCCATGTGCGCTTCGTCGAGGAGTTCCCGATGACGGTGACGGGCAAGATGCAGAAATTCCTGATGCGGGAGAAGATGGTCGCCGAGCTCGGGGTTCAGGCGGCGGCCACCGCCTAGCCAGCCTGGCGGGATATGGCTAGGTTTGCCCCATAATCGTCCGATGGGGAGTGAACGCATATGCGCTGGGCACGGTTCGACAATAACGGCACCGCTACCTACGGCATCGTCGAGGGCGACAGCATCCAGCCGGTCAGCGGCACGCCCTTCGGAGAATGGAAGAAGGCCGGCGCCAGCGTGAAGCTGGCCGATGCCAAATTGCTGATCCCGTTCGAACCGCAAACCTTTTACGCCTGCGGCCTGAACTATGCCGGGCATGTGCGAGAGGTCGCCGCCAAGATCGGCCAGCCCGCCGTGCTGCCGCCGAACCCGGATGTCGGCTACCGCGCCAACAACTCGTTGGTCGCGCATGACGACGCCATCGTCATCCCGAAGGACGCCACCGAAAAGGTGCAGTACGAGGGCGAGCTGGTCGTGGTGATCGGCAAGAAGGCCAAGCACCTGACACGGGAAAACGCGCTGGACTGCGTGCTGGGCTATACGATCGGCAACGATGTCAGCGAGCGCACCTGGCAGAAATCCGACCGCACGCTGTGGCGCGCGAAGAACACCGACACCTTCGCGCCGATGGGGCCGTGGATCGAGACCGATGTGGACCTGTCGAAGCTGGTCACCAAGGTCCGCGTGAACGGCAAGGAGCTGATCCAGTTCCCGACCAACGACATGATCTTCGGCGTGGTCGATTTCCTGGTGGCGATGACGCGCTACCTGACGCTGGTGCCCGGCGACATGGTCTGGATGGGCACCGAAGGCGCCACCGAGAACATGAAGCACGGCGACGTGTGCGAAGTGGAGATCACCGGCATCGGCACGCTGCGCAACCCGGTCGTCCGCGAGAGCTGACAGGCGAGGAAAGCCAGCCCGGGCTCTGCCCGGACCCGCCAAAGGGCGGTCGCCCTTTGGAAACCCCTTTGAGGGGGCCGGGCCCCCGGCCTATTGCTGCTTCTTGGCGATCGGCTTGCCGGCGGCTTCCTCGTACAGCCGCAGCACCTCGTGCAGATCGGCTCCGCGGCCGAAGCGTTCGATCGCCATGCGGTAGTTGCGCAGCACCAGCGGCGTCAGCGTCAGCCCCGCGAAATCGCCGGTCGCGAGTTCCGCCGCCAGGGCGACATCCTTTTCCATCAGGGCCAGGGTGAACTGGGCGGCGAAATCATCGGTGAAGATATGCTTGGGGAAGATGTTCAGCGTGGTGTTGTTGCGCCCCGAGGATTTGTTGATGACGTCAACGACAACCTTGGCGTCCAGCCCGTTCGCCACCGCCAGGCTCACCGCCTCGAACGCCAGCAGCCGGTTGGCGGCCGACATCATGTTGTTCACCGATTTCAGCGTATGCCCGGCGCCCACCGGGCCGACATGCGTCACGTTCGGGCTGATGACCGTCAGCACCGGCTCGATCCGCGCATATTGCGCATCGTCGGCGCCGACCATGATGGCGATGGTGCCGGCCTGCGCCCCCAGCGGGCCGCCGCTGACCGGCGCATCGATCAGCTGCACCCCTGTCGGGGCCAGTTCCTCGGCCATCGCCCTTGTGGCGGCGGTGGCGCCGGAGGTCTGATCGACGATCAGGCCGCCCGGCTTCATGCCGCGGATCAGCCCGTCATTATCCCCGAAGATCACGGCGCGCACCTGCGCGGAAGTCGGCAGACAGGTCAGCACGATGTCGGAAGCCGCCCCCACCTCGGCCGGTGAGGCGGCCACACGCGCCCCCAGGGCGGCGAACTCGGCGCAGCGCTCCTTCGACAGGTCGAATACCGTAAGCTTGTGCTGGAGCAGCAGGCGCTTGGCCAATGCCCCGCCCATCACGCCGAGGCCGATATAGCCAATCCTGGGTTCAGTCATGCCGAAGATTCTCCCGATTTTTCGTGCGGGAGGATGTTGCGGTAAGCCGACGTTCGTGACCAGACTCCCCTCAAAGCAAAGAACAAGGGGAGACACGAATGACCAAGCCGATTTCGCGCCGGGCCGTGCTGACCTCCACCGCTTTCGCCGCCATGGCCGGCGCTTCCAGGGCGCGGGCGCAGTCCACGCCCGGCGTCACCGCAACGGAACTGAAGATCGGCCATACCTGCCCGTATTCCGGCCCGGCCTCGGCCTATGGCGTGATCGGCAAGTCCCATGTCGCATTCTTCCAGATGATGAACGACCAGGGCGGCATCGGCGGACGGCGGATCAACTTCATCACCTATGACGACGCCTACAGCCCGCCGCGCACGGTCGAGCAGGTGCGCCGCCTGATCGAGCAGGATGAGGTCGCCTTCCTGTTCCAGAACCTGGGCACGGCGCCGAACACGGCGATCCAGAAATACGTCAACCAGAAAAAAGTGCCGCATCTGCTGATTTCCACCGGTGCGGACAAATGGGGCGACTATGCGCAGTTCCCATGGACGATGGGCTACCAGCCGAGCTACCGCACGGAAGCGCAGATCTACACCAAATACATCCTGAAGAATAAGCCGAATGCCAGGATCGGTATCCTCTACCAGAACGACGATTTCGGTAAGGATTATCCGGCCGGCGTAAAGGACGTGCTGGGCAATGATTTCGACAAATATGTCGTCAAGGCGCTGACCTACGAAGTGACCGACGCCACGATCGACAGCCAGATCACCACGCTGCAGGCCGCGGGCGCCGATGTGCTGATCAGCGCGCCGACGCCGAAATTCGCCGCGATGATCATCCGCAAGGTCTACGACCTGAACTGGAAGCCGTTGCATTTCCTCAGCAACGTGTCGATCTCCGTCGGCGGCGTGATGGAGCCGGCCGGGGTCGAGAAGGGCACCGACATCATCTCCGCCGCCTATCTGAAGGACCCGACCGACCCGAGCTGGGCCAACGATCCCGGCATGACGGAATGGCGCGCCTTCATGGCCAAATACCTGCCGGGCGCGGACACCACCGACGGCAGCTATGTCTTCGCCTACGGGGTGGCAAAGACGTTGCGCCAGATCCTGCAACAATGCGGCACCGATTTCTCCCGCGAGAACGTGATGAAGCAGGCCGCCAACCTGAAGAATTTCGACCCATCGACGCTGCTGCCCGGCATCCTCGTCAATACCAGCCCGACCAATTTCCACCCGATCAAGGCGATGCAGCTGCAAAGCTGGAACGGCAAGACATGGAAGCTCTTCGGCGACGTGATCCAGGGCAGCTAGATACCGTTCACAGGAAGGAGATCCGCGATGACCCAGTACAAATACGATCACATGCATCTGCGCAGCCCCGATCCGGAGGCCACTGCGCAGTGGTACGAAAAGATGTTCGCGGCCGAGGTGCTGCGGACCGCGCCGCAGGGCAAGCCGCGCATCGACCTGAAGATCGACGGCGTGTCCATCTTCATCGCCCAGGTGATGAACGACGGCAAGACCGCGGAACCGCCGACCTCGCCCTACCAGGGGCTCGATCATTTCGGCCTGCGGGTGGACAACCTCGACGATGCAGCGGCCGAGCTGAAGGCCAAGGGCTGCGAATTCACCATGGAACCGACGACGATCCGCCCGGGCACCCGCATCGCCTTCGTCCGCGGCCCGCAGAACGTGTCCATCGAGCTGCTGGAACGCAAGCCGGTCTGATGTCGGCACGCATGGAACCATCCGCGGCCTGATGCGTTGTTGAACTGTCCGAACCCGGGTTGCGTTGCATTCATGCGCAACATTCGGTGACGCGGCCCGCCTGTTCCCTCCCAGGCGCGGCGGTCGCGGCCGGCCAGTTCGGCGACGCGAAGGCTTGCAGCCGCGAGCCTGGTGCCTTGGCCGCCGCGATCCGGGGCCAGCAACCTTTCCCCCGGGGTTGCTGGCCTCGACGAGGCGTCCATCGGGCGCGTGCCGTGCCGCGGTTCGCGTGACGTACTGCCTACGCATTTTCGCCGTGTTTTAGCCCCAGATGCATGAGATCAAGGAGCATGGAGCCAGGGATCACGAAAACCCAGGGATCACGAAAACATCGAGTCGATAAGCGCGAAGTCCGGAATCATCCAGCAGGAACCCAAGCCCATGTCGACCATCCTTCTCATCATTCTCATCCTGATCCTCATCGGGGTGCTCCCGGTCTGGCCGCACAGCGCCGGCTGGGGCTACTACCCCGGCGGCGGACTGGGCATCCTGCTCATTATCGTGATCGTGCTGCTGCTGACCGGCCGACTCTGAACGTGATAGGTCCCTGATCCCGGACAGGGATCCCTTTTCGGACGGTGCATTCGTCCGGCGCTTTCCCGTCCGCCCGGTACGCCCTTCCGGCGTGAATACCAATGGAGAATATCGACAATGCGCACGACACTGCGGCAAGCCATTCTTGCCTCTACCTTTCTCGCCTTCGGCGGCGTGTTGGCCGGCGGCGCTTCCGCCGCCCCGAATGACGCGGCCCCGGCGGCGCCGGTGACCCCCGCGGCCCCGATGCCCGCCGCAACGCCGGCGCCTGGCAAGTCCGGCACGCCGGATGCCCGCTCCATGCAGCAGCGCGTGGAAAAGCGGATCGCGGACCTGCACGCCGCCCTGCACGTCACCGCCGCGCAGCAGCCGCAATGGGATGCCTTTGCCGCGGTCATGCGCGACAACGCCCAGCACATGGACAGCGCTCTGATCAGCGACGCCAGTGGGCTGGGGAAGATGACCGCGGTCGACCAGATGAAGACCTATGCCGCGATCACCGACCAGCACGCCAAGGACATGGCCAGCCTGGTCCCGGCGTTCCAGACGCTATACGACGCCATGACGCCCGAGCAGAAGCTGAACGCGGACAAGTATTTCCGTGCGCAGGCCGAGCATAACCGCCACGGCAAGAAGGGCTAGGGAAACGCAGATGCCCGCCCCAATTCGAACTCCCAGCTTTTCTCCCTGTCGGGCCATATCCGCCGGTGCCATCCCGGCCTTGCTGGCTCTGGCGATGGCGATCCCCTTCGCAGGACCGGCCGCCGCGCAGGACTGGCAGCACGGCGGGCATCCGCCGCCGCCGCCGGAGCAACACGGCCGAGATTGGCATCATGACGATCATCGGCGGGAGCCGCCGCATTATCGCCACGGGCCGCCGGTCGTCTATGCGCCGCCCCCGGTCTACGTGCCGCCGCCGGTCTATTACGGCCAGGCGCCGGGCGTGTCGCTGAACTTCAACTTCCCGCTGCCCAGATAGGCTGCCCAGATAGGTTGATCGCCCAGGCAATCGGCCGGCTATATCGGCACATCGACCTCCAGCAGCGGCGCATGCTGCTGGCAGCCATAGACATCGGTGTCGCCGATATCGCCGGCCGAGATCAGGCGGGGCAGGGTGGCTTTGAACGCGCGGCCGGCGGGGTAGGGCGTGAACAGGATGTCCGCCTCCGCCACGCCATACAGCCGGGCGAACAGGGCCGGGCACAGCACGCCGGTGGCACGCACGCGATCGAACATCGCGTCACTGTCGAACACCACATCGATGGTCAGGTCGAACGGGCCGGCGTTCTTGCTCTTGCAGACGGCGGCGATGTCGCGGATCAGGGCCATGGGATGCGTGCCGTCAAACCGTTTCATAGGAAATGGGGAACATCTCGCAGGGATCGTCGGGCAGGACGACATGCGACATGCTGAAGCGGTACACCGGTCCCATCGGAATGTCCGACGGGGAGAACGGGAACGCCATGTTCCCCTCGCGGCAGAGCCGTCCGGGAAAATCGGTATGCAGCATGTTGGTGCGCGCCATTGCCAGCACCGCCGCCGCGCGGTCCGGGTCCTGCGCCACCACGTCGATCAGGAAGCCAAGCTCATGCCCGGCGATGGTCTCGACCGGCTCGCGCTCCGCCATCACCCCGTCATGGCCGTAGCTGCGGATGGTCAGCGTGTATTCCTCCGGCGCCACGCCGAAATCCTGTGCCTTGGCGCGGACATTGTCCTTCACCGATTGCAGGAACGGCGCCAGCGTGGAGATCAGCAGCGGGTCGCGGGTGCCGCAGATGGAAATCGCCCGGTGGCCGACCTGCTCCACCGCTTCCAGCTTCACGCTATAGGCGTCTGCCTTCTCCCAGCGCATGCCGCTCACCCGCACCGCGCGGTCATTCAGTGCGTCGAACCGGCAATCGCTGGTGTCCAGCATGCCGCCGGGTTCGTAGTGATGGATCGGGCTCGAATTCTCGTGCAGCGAATGGTTGGCCACCGATAGCGGCGTGCAGCGGCGGATCGGGTTGGTGGGCTCGCACTCCACGCCGTCCTGGCGCACCGTCACCATCAGGCAGTCATGCCCCTTGGGGATGGACGGCGTCGCGCCACATTCCAGCATCTTGCCGGCATACCACGACGGCGCCGGCGGCAGCTGCGCACGCATGGCCACCGCGGCGAACGGCGCCGGATCGGAACTGCGCCCGCCCAGCACCACCTGCGCGCCCTCGTCCAGCGCGCGCATATAGGGCTCCGGCCCCATCATGCCGACGATGCGGTCCGCACGGTCCACGGTCGCGGCATCGAGCGGCTTCATGCGCCCGAGCGGGCGGGTGCGTCCCTCGGCGATCCGGCGCTTGATCAGGGATTTGTCCTGCTCCGCATGGATCAGCGCCATGCGGAAATGCAGCCCTTCCTCGGCTGCGATATCGCGCACCATGGCCGCCACCAGCTCCAGATGCGGCTGCCCGCCGGCGCCGCCGCAGGTGCCGACCACCATGGGGATGCCATGCTCGATCGCGCCCTTCAGCATCAGCTTCAGGTCGCGCCGGATCGCCATAGGCGAGGCGAAGGGCTTGCCGGCGCCGAGATAATAGGGCCCGGGGTCGGAACTGCCGCCATCGCAGCCCACCATGTGCGGATCGCGCGCCAGCCCGGCGGCCAGGCTCTCTTCCGGAAAGCCGTAGCCGAGGATGCCGCTCGTCGACAGCAGACGGATTTCGGACACGGACGCCTCCTTCTAGTCGCGATCTGGGCCGGCACGGTTGGCGGCGGCGGCCTGCCTGTCAATCCCCGCGTCCCGTGCCGGCATCGGCGCGCCGGATCAAAACACGGGATGCCCATTGGCAATCCGGCCCGGTTCCGTCTCAAAGCTTGCAACTCCGGCTACATTGCCAATACACTCAATCACTTAATCTCCCTGCAGGCGGATATTCGGCATGTCCATCATCGACGAGGCGGCGCCGGAGGATGGCACCGTCTTCATCACCGACAAAACCCTCAAGCGTCTGGCCCAGGCCAATGATGCCGTGGCTCCGCCTGCCCATTTCCTGCTGCTGCTGGCCGAGGACGGGCCGCCGCGGCGGATCAGGCTCGACAAGCCCTCGCTCGTCGCCGGCCGCATCGCGCCGGCCGATCTGGTGCTGGACAGCACGATGGTCTCCCGCCGGCATTGCCGTTTCGACCTGAACGGCGAGCGCATGATGCTGACCGATCTCTGCTCGACCAACGGCACCTTCGTCAACGGCGTGCGCATCGCCGGCGAAACCATGCTGGAGGACGGCGCGCAGATCACCATCGGCGCCTTTCAGATCACCTATCAGCGGCGCAGCCAGCGAGAGGCCGCGGCGGCCCAGGACCTCGACCGGGACCTGCAGCAGGCGGTCGATTACGTGATGTCGATCCTACCGCCGCCGATCGAAGCGGGGCCGCTGCGCGCGGACTGGTTCTATCTGCCCTGCGCCCGGCTGGGCGGCGACGCCTTCGGCTACCGGGCGCTGGACGATCGTCATTTCTCCAGCTTCGTGATCGACGTTTCCGGCCACGGCGCCGGGGCGGCGCTGTATTCGGTGACCGTCGCCAATGTGCTGCGCCAGCATCTGCTGCCGGGGGTGGATTTCGCCAACCCGGCCGAGGTGATGCGCAGCCTGAACGAGATGTTCCAGATGGAACATCACAACTGGCTGTTCTTCACCATCTGGTACGGGGTCTACGACCAGGCCACGCGCACGCTGCACTACTGCTCGGCCGGCCATCATCCGGCGGTGCTGACCCATCCGGGCGGGCGTATCGCCGTCGGCATTCGCAACCCCGCGATCGGCGTGACGCCGGCCCATGTCTTCAAGGCCGGCACCCTCACCGTGCCGGCGAACAGCGCACTGTACCTCTTCAGCGACGGCGTGTTCGAGATCGAGGACAAGGCCGGCCGCCAGTGGGAAATGGACGATTTCCTCCGCCTGCTGCGCGACACCCCCGCCCCCGGGGAAGCCCGCCGTCTGTACAACGCGGTGCGGGAGGAGGCGCGCCATGGGGCGCTGGACGACGATTTCTCCGTGATGGTGCTGTCTTTCGACTAGTTGCCGTTGTTATCAGGCCTGTCGCTGTCGGCTGTCCCGATACCCGATGGTCCGGCCGGCAACTGGCCTGCGATCGAGGAAGCGGGACATGGACCGACCTGCGCCTTGTCTGATCTCAGGGTTCGCTTCGTTCCTCCGGCCGCAAGCACAATCAGCGATCAGACCGGGACAATTTCCCTGGTAATCACGACAAGCCATTGCCCTCCTGGTCCTTGACCCAGGCGAGCAGCCGGCGGATGCCGGCTTCGATCGGGACCTTCGGCGTCCAGCCCAGTTCCGTGCGCGCCAGATCGTTCGCGACCGCCATGCGCGACGTGCTCGCGCCCCGCGCAGCTCGCGTGTCGGGCCGGAATTCCGGTGCCAGGTTCGATCCGGCTTCCCGCGTCACGATGGCAACGATCTCGGCGATCGAGGTCGCAACGCCGGTGGAGATGTTGTAGGCGCGCCCGCTCACGCCGCGCGCCATGGCCGCGATGCTGCCTTCCGCTGCGTCCTCGGCGTGGATGTAGTCGTGCACCTCGCTGCCGTCGCCGATGATCACCGGCGCCTGGCCGGCGCGCAGCTTCTGGTAGCTGTCCAGGATATGCAGCGCATTCACGCCCCTTGCATGCTGGCGCTCGCCATAGACGGTGGCGAAGCGCACGGCGTTGAACGCCAGGCCGTAACGATCGGCGTAGAGCCGCCCCAGGTTCTCGCCGATCAGCTTGGACGCGGCATACAGCACGAACGGCGGGGACTGGCCGGCATGGGCGAGCGGGGTGGACGCCTCGTGCAATTCCGTCTCGCTGCCATAGACGGCGATCGAGGACGCCAGCACCAGTTTCTTCACCCCGGCCAGCCGCGCGGCATCCAGCGTGTTGCGCACGCCGGTGATGTTCACGTCCAGCCCCAGCGCCGGGTCCTGCGACATCGGCAATGTCAGCAGCGCCGCCAGCGAGAACACGCCGTCGATCCCCGCCATCGCGTCCGCCAGCGGGGCCAGCCGCAGCACGTCTCCGCGCACCACGCGCACGCGCGGGTCCTGGGTGAGGTGGCCGACGACATCGGCGGCGTTCAGCGACAGATTGTCGAACAACACGACCCCCGCCGCGCCATGCTCCAGCAGCCGCCCGGTCAGATGCGAGCCGATCAGGCTTACCCCGCCGGTGATCAGAAAATGCTTGCCGCCGATATCCATGGAATTCCTCGCCGTCCTATTGTTGGCCCCATGCTGGCCGGGATCGGCGGGCCGGCGCAAGCCACGCCCCTGCCTTGACACGTCCAGCCGATCTGGCGGCAAATTGATCGGATAAATCAGCGCCGCCACAGGCGCGTCCGGGAAGGAAACGATCGATGCTGCGCGGTTCACGCCTGCGGGCCGGCCTGTTGGCCGCCTGCGCCTGCCTTGTCCTGGCTTCGCCCTCCGCCTGGGCCGTCACCTGGGACATGTATGTCTACAACGCGGTCGCCAGCATTCCCTCGGTGCGCGACACCCAGAAGATGGTCGACCGGATCGACGCCGAGACCAACCATGCGCTGCAGATCCGGCTGCATCTGGGTGGATCGTTGCAGATCAACGTCACCACCATCACCCAGGCGGTCGGCGATGGCGTGGTCCAGATGGCCGATGACGGGTTCTTCGCCGGCTCCGTCCCGCTCGGCGACCTGTCGCGCCTGCCCTTCCTGATCTCCTCGCAGGAGGAATATGCCAAGATCGCGCCGATCATCGGTCGCTACATGGAAGCGGGCTACGCCAAGCGCGGCATCGTCCTGCTCGGCGGCTATGTCTATCCGGTGCAGGTTCCGTTCGCGCGCAAGAAGCTGACTTCGCTCGACGACCTGAAGGGCCTGAAGATGCGCGTCACCTCGCCCGAGCAGGGCGAGTTCGTGAAGCGCTTCGGCGGCGTGCCGATCACCATGGGCACGCCGGAAGTGCCGGCGGCACTCGATCGCGGCGTCGTCGACGGCGTCTTCACCGCCAGCGCCGGCGCCGGGTATCCGTGGAAGGATCTGCTGAAATATAATTACCGGATCGGCGTGAATTATGTGAACTCCTACATCATCGTCAACAAGGCGGCCTTCGAGGCGTTGCCCGCGGATGTGCAGGCCACCGTGCGCAGGGTGGTGGCCGAAAGCATGCCGGGCTTCATCGCCGACATGCAGGCCGAGGAAGCCAATCTGACGCAGAAGATGGCCGATGGCGGCATGGTGGTCACGCCCCCCGCCGCCCCGGACGTTACAGAAGCAACCAAGCGCATGACCGGCTTCTGGGAAGACTGGGCCCGCGCGCACGGCCCCGACGGCGTTGCCGGCCTGGCCGCGGTGCGCGCCGCACTCGGGCGGTAGGCGGGAGGATGACCGAGAACCTGTCGCTGCCCGGTCATGGCCTGGGGCCGCCGGCGCATCTGCGCGTGCGCGAGGGCATCGCCGAAAAACTCTGCCTCTGGGCGTGCCAGATCTGCATGGTGACGCTGATCGTCATCACCGCCTCGGAAGTGACGGCGCGCAGCGTGTTCGGCTTCAGCTTTGGCATCAGCGACGAGATCGGCGGCTATCTGGTGGTGATCATCACCTTCCTCAGCCTGTCGGTCTGCGAGACCGGTGACGTGTATCACCGCGTCGAATTCCTGCAGGCCCGCATCCCCGGCTGGGCCCGCGCGATTTCGCGGTTCGTGTTCGATGCGCTGTGCTTCGCGGCCATGCTGATCGTGCTGTGGCAGACCGCCCGCCTGGTCGGCAATTCCTATGACTATGATGAGGTGGCGCCGACCATCCTGGCCACGCCGCTATGGATCCCGCGCCTGTTCATGCCGATCGGCTGCGCCGCGGTCTGCTGGGCGCTGTTCAAGGCGATGCGGCGCGATATCGCCTGGTACCGCTACGAACGGGCCGGAGGCGCGCGGCCATGAGCCCGGAAGTGATGATCATCCTGGCCTTCGTGGTGTTCCTGGCGCTGCTGGGCGCGGGGATGTCGATCCCCTTCGCGATCACCTTGCCGGGCATCTTCTATCTGCTGCTGCAAGGCGGCCTGCCGGCGATGAAAGGCCTCGGCCTGGTGTCCTGGGGCAGCCTGGACAGCTTCACCCTCACCGCCATCCCCTTGTTCATCTTCATGGCGGAGATCATGCAAGGCAGCGGCCTGACCTTGCGGATCTATCGCGGCCTGGCGACGCTGGTGGCGCCGATCCCCGGCGGATTGCTGCAGACCAACATCGCCGGCTGCGCCCTGTTCGCCGCCATCAGCGGCTCCTCGGTCGCCACCGCCGCCTCGATCGGCAGCGTGGCGCTGCCGCAATTGCTGGAACGCCAGTACAACCGCCCGATGGCAGCCGGGTCGCTTGCCGCCGGCGGCACGCTCGGCATCCTGTTCCCGCCGAGCCTGGCGATGATCGTCTACAGCAGCTTCACCGAGGTTTCGGTCGCCAAGCTGTTCATGGCCGGCGTGTTTCCCGGCCTGATCCTGACCGCGATGTTCATGCTCTACATCGCGATCCGCTGCTATTTCTCGCCGCATCTGGCGCCGAAGGAAGCCGGTGCGCGCTCGGTGGGCCAGCTGGCGACGGCGCTGCTGGACGTGCTGCCGTTCATGTTCCTGATCCTGGGCATCCTCGGCTCCATCTATGCCGGGCTGATGACCCCGGCCGAGGCCGCGGCCTGCGGCTGCGTGCTCGTGATCGTGCTGTGCGCGGTGTTCGGCGAGCTGAAGCTGTCGCTGCTGAACGCGGCGCTGCAGCGCGCGGTCAAGACCGTGGGCAATATCCTGTTCATCATCTACGCGGCCTATGTGTTCTCCTACGCCATCAGCCTCTCGGGCGTGGGCGAAAGCGTGACCGGCTTCCTGGTCGGGCTGCATTTGTCGCGCACCGGCTTCTTCATCGCGCTGTTCGTGCTCTACACCGTGCTCGGCTGTCTGGTGGAAAGCCTGGGCATGATCGTCATCACCGTGCCGCTGCTGTTCCCGGTGCTGCTGCAATACGGCTTCGATCCCGTGTGGTTCGGCATCATCCTGGTGATGTTCATCGAGCTCGGGCAGATCTCGCCGCCGATCGGGATCAACCTGTTCGTGATCCAGAGCATCTGGAACGGCGAGCTCGGCCAGGTGGTGATGGGCACGATCCCGTTCCACATCATCATGTTCGTGCTGCTGCTGATGCTGGCGATCTGGCCCGATATCGCGCTATGGCTGCCGGAGCATATGCCGAAATAGGGGGATAGGTGGAGCGGATCGCGATCGACAGGCGCACGGACATCCTGGGCCTGGTGGACGTGCAGCCCACCTTCATGCCGGGCGGCGAGCTGGCGGTGGCCGATGGCGATGCGGTGGTGCCGGTGATCAACGCCCTTCTGGCGCGCTGCTTCGACCACGCCTTCGCCACCCAGGACTGGCATCCGCCCGGCCATTCCTCCTTCGCCAGCGCCCATCCCGGCCACGCGGCGTATGACACGATCCGGATGGGCTACGGGCCGCAGATGCTGTGGCCGGACCATGCGCTGCAGGGCTCGGCCAATGCGGCGATCCATCCGGCGATCGATCAGGCCAAGGTGGAGGTGATCATCCGCAAGGGCACCGATCCCGCGATCGACAGCTATTCGACGTTTTTCGAGAACGACCGGCACACCGCGACGGGGTTGGACGGCTGGCTGCGCCAGCGCGGCTTCCGCCGCCTTTTCCTGGCCGGGCTCGCCACCGATTTCTGCGTCGGCTGGTCGGCCGAGGACGCCATCGCCCTCGGCTACGAGGTGTTCGTGATCGCCGATGCCTGCCGCGGCATCGGCATTCCAACCGACGCCGGCCGAACCACCATTGACGAGACCCGCGACAGGCTGCTCAAGCTGGGGGCACGCTACCTTGCCAGCAACGACCTCGAGGGGATGACCACGATATGAAGATGCAAGCCGCGATCCTGCGCGTGCAGGGCCTGCCCCGCCCGTATGCCGACAGCCGCCCGCTATCGGTCGAGGAGGTGGAGCTGGATCCGCCCGGCCCCGGGGAGGTGCTCTACAAGATCATCGGCGCCGGCCTCTGCCATTCGGACCTGTCGACGATCGAGAATTTGCGTCCGCGCAAGCTGCCGACCATTCCCGGCCATGAGGCGGCCGGCATCGTCGAGGCGGTCGGACCCGGCGTGACCGCGTTCAAGCCCGGCGATCACGTGATCAGCGTGTTCGTCTCCAGCTGCGGCGATTGCCGCTACTGCTCCAACGCCCGGCCCAATCTGTGCACCAGCGCCTTCGCCTCGCGCAGCGACGGCACGCTGGTCTCCGGCGCGCGGCGGCTGCATATCGGCGGGGAGGACCTGAACCACTACAGCGGCCTATCGGTATTCGCGCAATATGCCGTGGTGTCGGAAAACGCGCTGATCACGATCCCCCAGGACGTGAAGCTGGAGGACGCGGCGGTGTTCGGCTGCGCCGTGGTCACCGGCGTCGGCGCGGTGCTGAACACCGCAGAGGTTCCACCAGGCGGGCAGATGGCCGTGGTCGGCCTCGGCGGCGTCGGCATGTGCGCGCTGATGGGCGGCGTGGTCGCCGGCGCCGAGCGCATCGTCGCGGTCGATCTCAGCCCGCAGAAGCTCGAACTGGCGCGCGAGCTCGGCGCCACCGACTGCTTCCTGGCCGGTGCGCCAGGTGCTGCGGAGGCGATCAAGGAAGCCACCGGCGGCGGGCTGGACTACGTCATCGAGACCGCCGGCGCCATCCCGGCGATGAACCTGGCCTACGCCATCACCGCCCGCGGCGGCATGGTGGTCAGCGCCGGCCTGCCGTCCTCGACCAGCACCTTCTCCTACCTGCACAGTGCCCTGGTCAGCGAGGAAAAGAGCATCCGCGGCAGCTACATGGGAAGCTGCGTGCCCAAGCGGGACATTCCCCGCTTCATCGGCCTGTACAAGCGCGGCAAGCTGCCGGTGCAGAAGCTGCGCAGCGGTTTCATTACGTTCGACGAGATCAACGCCGGTTTCGACAATCTTGCCGAAGGCACGGTGCTGCGCCAGATCCTGCAACCGCATGCCTGAGGCGCTGGCGATGCGGCCGATCGGCGTGATCTCCACGCCGTTCGCCACGCTCGCGGACTGCCCGCGCAATGGCCGCCAGCTCGATCCGGCGCCGGTCTGCATCGCCCGCGTGTTTCCCGAATATTTGCCGGGATTGCGCAGCCTGGACGGCTTCTCACATCTGATCCTGCTCTACTGGATGGACCGGACGAAGGGGCCGATGCTGGAATTCAGGCCGCCGTTCGACGAGCAGACACGCGGCGTGTTCGCCACCCGCGCGCCATGGCGGCCGAACCCGATCGGGTTGTCCGTGGTGGCGTTCGACGGGTTCGATGGCGAGGACGGTCTGAAAGTCCGTTACCTCGACTGCATGGACGGCACGCCGCTGCTGGACATCAAGCCCTATCTGCCGAGCACGGATGCCGAGCCGGAGGCGAGCATGGGCTGGCTGGCACCGCACGCGACGCGGCGTGGTTCGGGCTAGGCTGCCCGCATGCCGCAGCGCGCCGGCCCGGCCGGGGTTCTCATCCGCCCGTTGCGATCCCCGGAGGCGGCGCTCTTTCGCGAGATACGGCTGGAAGGCTTGCGCCTCCATCCCGACGCGTTCACCTCGTCCTACGAGGAAGAGGCCGCGCTGACGGAAGCCGATTTCGCCGCGCGCATCCCAGACACGCCGCCCGATGTCATTCTGGGGGCTTTCACCGGCGACGCGGGTGAGCGCCTCGCGATCGTCGGGGTGGTCGGCTTTCATGCCGGCACGAGGTTGAAGCAACGGCATCGGGCCGCGGCGGAGTTGCCGCCAGACCTTGCGCACCCCATAGACTCGGAAGTTCTCCTCCCAGACCCGCCGGACCTCCGGCCGAAGCCGGGCATCCCGCTTCGCGCGGGAAGGGAGACGATCCGGAACGACCCGGCGCCGGGCGTGCTCGTGATAGGTCGATGGGGCGATCGGCAGAACCCGGCAGATCGGCTCGACCCCATGGACCTCGCGATGCGCGTCAATGAACGCGATCATGTCTTGGACCGGCGGTCGAGCTCCGCCGCCGCAAAATAGGCTGACGCCTTGCGCAGGATCTCATTGGCTTGGCGCAGTTCGCGGTTCTCCCGTTCCAGCGCCTTCATCCGGTCCCGTTCGTCACTGGTCAGGCAGGTCGTATCCCCTGGTCACGTTCTCCCTGCCGTACCCATTTCCGCAGCGTCTCCACCGTGCAGCCGATTTTGGCAGCAATCGAGCTGATCGCTTCCCACTGCGAGCCGTGATCGCCCGCATGTTCCAGCACCATTCGGACCGCTCGGCCACGGACCTCCAGTGAATATCGTGCCGATGACCTGTGCTTTTCCATAGCCCACATCCTCTCAAGGATTAGGGCCTCCGGGAGACCCGGGGCGGTTCAGATCGGACCGAGTTCCGAAACAGCAAATCGGTCGGCCTTTGACCATATCTTGATGGAAACCTCCTGCAGCGCCTCCTCAGCCTCGGTACGATTCTTTAAAACACGCAGGCACACGCCAAAAAGTTTCGCGCTCGTATGGCGATAAGGCTCGTCAAACGCTGCCCGATCCTTCATCGATGTGCGCACGATCAGTTTAGGTATGTCCTGAGGCGTCATCTGGCATATTTCCAAGGATCACAAAAGCTACGCCGCGGTACGTCATTGTGCGCCACAATGCGCTGGCAAGTCGATTTGACCAACGTCAATTTGCAGGTGCCCAATTTACATCCCGGCAAAGCAATCCGCCCAAGATGCATCCGCGCGTGGTCAAGCTGTTGCGACCAACAATCACGGTTATGGCATAGCTTCTGTCGCGTTTAGGATCATAGGCGGTTCCTACAAGCTTCGTATCGGACTTGCGATCGAGCGACATGAGCAGTCGGTCGCCGACTTCCTCGCCTTTACTCGTGTCCTTGATCCATAAATTTGTCGCGCAAAGTTCTCCTCCGCATGGTGCAATTCGCACGCGAGCATTACCGTCGTCACGCATCCACACCCCGTCGGGGCTCCGTTCTTGTGCAGCGACGGTGATGCAGCTCGCCATCGACATTGCACAGACCGTCACAGCACGCCACATCATGGATCAAGCTCCCTGAGGGTATCGTTTGAATATCCTCACTTGGTACGCAGCCATCGGTCACCCGGATCACATGCCTCGACCAAATGCCGGAGGCTCAGGCCTACTGCAGACATAGATACACACGCTCAACAGCTCCGCGTGATCCGATGGGCGAACCGAGGCGTAGTTAGTGTCGTTTCAAGCGCTGAAAGGATCCTCACTTGCAAACCTATGGCATTGCCTACATCGCGACAGGATTGGTGTTTCTCGCGATCGACGCGATCTGGCTGACCATCGTGGCGCAACGACTCTACCGCCCCCTGATGGGCGAAATGTTGGTCGAAGGTTTTAGACTGGCGCCGGCAGCACTATTCTATCTCATCTATATCGCAGGCATCGTCGTGTTCGCGATCGTCCCGGCGTTTGCGAGCGGTCGATGGACGACAGCCACATCGTACGGCGCGTTTCTCGGGCTTTTTGCGTATGCAACTTATGACCTGACGAACCAGGCGACTCTGAAAAGTTGGCCGATTATAGTGACCGTCGCCGATCTCTGCTGGGGAACGTTCCTAACGGCCGTTGCGGCAACAGCCGGCTTCCTGATCACGCGCGCTTTCACATCCGCGTCTTGATCTGGCTTATCAGGCCTGATGCTATAAGCCCGACGAACACGGTGAGCGTACTAGCGCTCATGGCATTCAACCGGAAAAAAGCCTTATATTCGGAAGCGGCATAGATATGGACCGGAGCGCCGTACCGTCCATTCAGCCCGAAATAAATAAGCAACGCTGCGCCAATCAGAATAAGGGAGAGTATCCGCTCCGAAGGTCGGAAGAACGTTGCGGCAATCAGGGCGCATGGGATCAGGAACATCTCGACGCCTGACGCGGGACCGAATACCTTCGCGCTCAAGATCGCGTTGGCCATGCCGGCCACGGGTAGAAGCGCTCGGCCAGCCTTGGAACATCGTCTGGTAACCGCCGGCACGGCCAGGAAAAACGGCGTCGACAGGAACGTGAAGAACGTCGGCCAGACCTGGTCGCTGACCGCCCAATAGACATAAAGCGGATAAAAAGGCTGGTTGGACGCGACGACTAGCGCGATCAGATTGGAGGCCGCGACCATGGGATCGTCATGGGAGGCATATGACGCGACACAGTCCCATGCTTTGCGGAAGACAGTCACGGAAATTATACATCCTATGCGGGACGCAAGAGATAGTGGCTCACGCCCCATTCCTCGCCGTCGGCGTGCCCGAACAGGCCTGCCGTCGCCAGGTAGAAGAGGCGCCAGCGCTGGCGCCAAAGCACGGCGTCGGCACCATAGACTTCGCCAAGGATACGACCGATCGGCTGGCGGTTTGCATCGAAGCGCGCCAGCCAGTCCATCGCCGTCTTCTGATAGTGAAGCCCGCTCCAACGCCAATCTTGTTCAACCGCGAAGCAGTCCGGAAAATGCCTGAGCAGGCCGTGGCTCGGCATGATGCCGCCAGTGAAGAAATGCTGGGCGATCCAGTCCGCCTCGTTCTTGTGATCGAACCGATAGGGGCTGTTCTTGTGACTGAAGACGTGAATGAACAGCCGTCCCTTCTCGGGGGCGAGCCATGTCCTGATACGTTCGAGCAACCCCTTCCAGTTCGACATGTGCTCGAACATCTCGACCGAGACGATCCTGTCGTAGAGGGCGTCGGCCATGAATTCATTCATATCCGCTGTAATGACGCGTACGTTGGCGAGGCCGCGTTCGACCGCCTGAGCCTCGATATAAAGTCGCTGTGGCCTGGAGTTCGAGACAGCGGTGATGATCGAATGCGGAAAACGCCCCGCCATGAAAAGCGTCAGCGAGCCCCAGCCGCAGCCGAGTTCGAGGATCGACTGCCCATTGGCAAGGCCAGCGTGCGCGATCGTTTCTTCAAGTGCCAAACGCTCGGCGTCAGCCAACGTCGTCTCCTGTCCCGTCGGATAAAGGCAGCAGGAGTATTTGCGGTGCGGGCCGAGCGTTAGAGCGAAGAATTCGGGTGGCAGTTCATAGTGCTGCTCGTTGGCCGCGTCCGTATGTTCGGCGATCGGGTGTTCGCTCATGGCGCGGGCGAAATCGCTTTCCTCCCGGTGCGAGGCTGTGGCGAGCTTTCGTCTCGTGCGCCCGACCAGGAACTCGATGCCCATTCGCGCCAAAGGATCGGGAAGCGGGGAGCGTTCGGCGGCGCGGATTGCCGAGGAAATCAGGCTCATCGAATGTCTCCGTTGTTGCTGGCATCGGCGGCGTGTTGCGGGCCGGGCCAGAATGCGTTGACGCGGTGCTGATAAGCACGAAATGCCTTGCCGCGCGAGCGCAGCATGTGCGCTTCGAGCGGCGGGATGCCGGAGGCGTGGACGAGGAGCCAATACATCAGCAATGGCCCGGTGAGAGCGAGCCAACCCCAGTGATAGGCGCCTGTAAGATCGATCGCGATGATGGCGTAGGCGAACCAGCCTAACCATTCGAAAAAATAATTTGGGTGGCGTGACATCCCCCAAAACCCAATGTCGCAAACCTTGCCCTTGTTAGCCGGATCGGAACGAAATGCGGAAAGCTGGCGGTCGGCGATCGACTCGCCGAGAACTGTCACGATCAAGACGGCGACACCGAGCCAATCAGAGAATTTGAGACCGGGTGCGGGATTGTGAGCTGCGAGCATGATCGACAGCGCCAGCGCCAGCGCCGCCAGTGCCTGGATCTGCAGAAACCAGAGCAAGCGGATTTTGAATGCGTCTCCCCATTCCTCGCGCAACTGTCGGTAGCGAGGGTCGTCGCCGCCGCGGGCGGTGCGAACCGCGATGTGGATGCCAAGCCGCAGTGACCAGACCAGCGCGAGGACCGCCACGAGCACCTGTCGGATGGAGATTTGGGTATCGGCGAGTGGTATAAGGGCCGCTGCCGCACCGAACCCGCCGGTGGCGAAGGACCAGATCGCGTCGATCCAGCCCGACCGACCGGTCCGAAGCGCCACAAGCCATGCTCGGGTCATCGTTGCCGAGAGGCAAGCCGCGAGCGCTACAACGATGATTGTCGCCGTCATGCGATCCTGCCCCGCGCCGCCGGCCAACCGGGAAGCGCTTTTTTATCAGTGTGTTTCAGAGCAAAGCCTACGACATCGTCGAGAACCGGCGCCAGGAACCGCAAGGGGCGCGCCAGGGCTCCGACCAGCGTGCGGTGATCGACCTGGTCGTAGAGCTTCATTTCCGCTTTGCCGCCTAAGCATCTTATGCGTTCGGTAAGGCGGATCGTGTTGCCCGGCTCGACAGTCCGATCATTCTTTCCGGTCGCCAAAAATACTGGCGGCGCAAACGCATCCACGAAGTTGATCGGCTGTGTGCCGGCGAGATCTTTTTCCGGTCCGAAGATCTGCTTCAGTGTCTGGCTGTGAAGCGGCAGGAAGTCATAGGGACCGGCAAGGCCAATCATTGCGCTCAGTTCGATGCGTGCATCGAGATTGACGCTGGCAAACCATTTCCGATCAAACGCCAGCATCGCGGCAATATGGGCGCCGGCGGAATGGCCCATGACGATGAGCCGGCGCCGATCGCCTCCGAACTCCGCAATATGATCTACCGTCCAGCGCATTGCAGTTGCCGCATCTTCGACGAACTCGGGGAAGTGGACCTCCGGATAAACTCGGTAGTCGGGAATAACGGTCGTGAAGCCTCGCGAAGCCAGCGCCGATCCGACAAAAAAATAGTCGCCTCGCTCGCCGTCCTCCCAGCCGCCGCCATAGAAGAAAACGATGACGGGGGCGGGTTCGCTCGTGACAGCCGGATAGACATCAAGGACATGGCGCGGGCGGCGCCCATAGCGGTATCCGCTATGGGGTCGCGTTGCACCGATCCTGGCGATTGTATTCAGAAAATCGATCGGCGACGGGAGCAAGTTCATGCATCGGCCATTTCTCGCGGCGCTGTGCTGATCGTTCCCACAGCAGCCACCGATCAGAAACCCACGAACGGGCGCAAAAGGCGACCCAGGAATCCGTGAAGCCGTGTGTCGCCTTCAAGAGCGGCAAGACAGATGCAATCCGATTCCCGCCCGACGACCGGGCGATGATCGACATCGTCGCCCGCCTCGTCGAGATCCCCCGGGAGATACCGACCTCGCTCATCAGCCAGCGATCCAGACAGAATTTGCATGAATTCGAGGCCGGTATGTCCATGAGCCGGCAGATGAAGCCCGGCTCTCCCTTTGAGCAGCATGACCTTGGCGTCCGGGCTGCCGGCGATCTTGACCTTGCTCCATTGGAAGCCTGGTCCCAGCCATTTCCACGGGCCGACCTCGCAGTCCTGCATCGCCCGCGGGAGTTCCAATCCCAATTCCGGGTGCTTGATCTCAGTCCGGTCTCTCGCCGGTAACGGTTGAGCAACTTCGAGCCGCTCCATGGTACGTCCGAAGAGATCCGTTGCAAGCGGAGCGGATGGCATCTCGTCCAGGATCGCTCCGCCAATGGCCTCGAAATTCGCCATACGGTTGCGGCAGACGGCGCATCCTTCAAGGTGGACGGATACGACAAGCGCCGGTCCGGCACTCAACGTTCCGCTCGCCATACGCATCAGCGTTTCGTCGCTGGGATGATGATTGATGGTCATATATCGTTGTCCAACAGGGTCCGAAGGCGATTCAGTGCCAGCCGGACACGGGATTTTACGGTGCCGAGCGGGATGCCCAACTCTCGAGCGATCTCTGCATGCGGCTTCTCAGCAAAGAAAGAGAGCCGCACGATCGTGGCCTGATCGCTCGGCAGGGTTGCCAATGCCTTTCGCACCCCTTCTTCCCGTTCTGCCGTGATTGTGATGTCTTCACCCGATGGTGGCATGTCGGGTTCATCACTCGGATCCAAAAGACGATCGACTGTCCGAGAGCGCGTGCGGCGCAGCCGATCAACCCTTTGATTGCGAGCAATCGTAAACACCCATGTCGAGGCACCCGCTTTACCTGGATCGAAATAGGACGCTTTTCGCCATACCGCGATCATGACCTCCTGCGTCACTTCCTCGGCGGCGGAATCCGCAAGGCCTGATCGCATGAGGAAGCTTTTGACGCGAGGCGCGAAATACCCGAACAGTCGCGCAAAGGCATTCCGGTCCTGCTCACGCGCAACCGCGTCGATGAGACTGATCAACTCCTCAGGAGAGGGAAGCACCTCTTTTTGTCTGGCCTCGTTCAAAACAACGAACCTCGCTGCCGGACGGACCTGCCGCGCACTCCTGATGCCGAAATGTAAGCTTGCTGCATCCATTTGCCCTTCATACGCCTGCGCCCCGCGATCGGATCACGTCACAGGTGATCTATCGCGCGCCGAGTTTCGTAAATATTGGCAGTTTGGCGAGCGGAGGGAAATCCTTTGATCCGAAAGATTGCAGCCACCGACCGACAAGACGGACCAGGACACGGGCCGGCCCCCGATCAGAGCCTCGATATCGCTGTTGTGGGCAGCGGCATTTCTGGGTTGTCCGCCGCGTGGCTGCTCTCGAAAAGGCACCGCGTTGTTCTCTACGAAGCTGATAACCGCTTGGGCGGACACAGCCATACGGTCGATGCCGAGGGCATTTCCGTTGATACCGGCTTCATCGTCTTCAACGAGCACACCTACCCGAACCTGACGGCACTTTTCGATCACATCGGCGTTGCCACCGAGCGTTCCGATATGTCGTTTGCCGTTTCCCTCGACGACGGCCGTCTCGAATATTCCGGCACCGGATTGCTGGGCCTTTTCGCTCAGGGTAGGAACGCCGTCAACCCACGATTCTGGATGATGCTGCGCGATCTGGTTCGCTTCTATCGTCAGGCGCCGCGTAATGTTGCAGCGTTGGGCATGATGACGCTCGATGAGTACCTTGATGCCGCCGGCTACGGAGAGGGATTCCGCAATGACTATCTCTATCCTATGGCGGCCGCGATCTGGTCCACCCCGGCAGCGAAAATCGGCGCCTATCCCGCGGTCTCATTCATCCGATTCTACCAGACGCACGGCCTTCTGAAACTTGTTGGCCGACCGACTTGGCGAACCGTTGCCGGCGGCAGCCGATCCTATGTGCGAGTACTCGCCGAAGCCATACCGGGAGTCGTTCTAAACCATCCCATCAAAGCGATTCTCCGCACAAGAAATGGCGCCGAGATCATCGAACTCGACGGCCAACGCCGCCATTTCGATCACGTTGTCATTGCCGCCCACGCGGACCAGGCGCTGGAAATGCTGGCCGATCCAAGCAGCGAAGAACGGCATCTGCTTGGCGCGTTCGACTATATCGTTAACGACACCTTCCTTCACTCCGATACGCGCCTGATGCCGAAGCGGCATCGGGTCTGGTCTAGCTGGAACTACATGTCCAGGGAGGACAGTGACGGCCGCAGGCTTGCGGTAACCTATTGGATGAACCGTCTTCAGGGAATCGAGAGTGATCGGCCGCTGTTTGTTACGCTCAATCCTCACAGGGAAATCGAAGCAGGCGCAATCCTGAAACAGATGCGCTACAGCCATCCCCGGTTCGATGCCGCGGCGATGGAGGCGCAGAAGGAGCTTTGGTCGCTGCAAGGCAACCGCAACACATGGTTCTGCGGCGCTTATTTCGGCGCGGGGTTTCACGAGGATGGGCTGCAGGCCGGCCTCGCGGTCGCCGAAGCCCTCGGCGGCGTGCGGCGACCGTGGACAGTTCCGGACGAATCCGGGCGCATCCATATTCATGAAAGCGAGCTCGACCTGACGGATGCGGAGGCAGCCTGATGCCGGGTTTCCGATCAGCGCTCTACACTGGCTCTGTGATGCATCACAGGTTGCGGCCAAGAGAGCACCGCCTGCGCTACAGCATCTTCTACCTTTTGATCGACCTCGATGAAGCGGACGATTTGGCGAGTGGGCTTCGCTTGTTCTCGCACAACCGCTTCAACCTCTTCAGCTTTCACGATCGTGATCACGGCGAGGCTGCGGCCACATTGCTGCGCGACAGGGTCGAACGGCATTTGCAGGAAGCCGGTATCGAACATGGTGGCCCGATCCGGCTGCTCACCATGCCGCGCATCCTGGGATATGCCTTCAATCCGCTCAGCATCTATTTTTGCCATAGACGCGACGAATCGCTTTCCGGGATCCTTTACGAGGTCAACAACACGTTCGGGCAGCGGCACAATTATCTCATTCCCGTGCCCTCCGGAAGCGAGGGGCCGATTCGGCAGGAAAGCCAAAAGTCCTTCTATGTCTCGCCCTTCATGACCACCGATATGGTCTATTCCTTTTCCCTTGTCCCTCCGGGAAAGGATTTGGCGGTTTCGGTCACCGGCCGGGATACGGCCGGGCCGCTGATCGTCGCCAAGCTGGTCGGCACTCGTCAGGACTTGAGCGATGCGACTTTGGCACGCGCCTTCTGCGCTTATCCTCTGCTGACATTCAAAGTCATCGTGGGAATCTACTGGGAAGCGCTGCTGATCTGGCTGAAGGGTATTCGCCTGCATCATCGACCCTTACCACCCGATCAGCCGGTCACCCTTGGGCGTAGCGCAAGGCCCGAAATTAATCATCCAGAGAAGAACACTGCGAATGACCTTTGACGGTAAAACGAGAACACTGGGCGGTATTGGTGACCGCAAGGAAAGCCTGGTCGGCCGCGTCTTGCGCCGAATGATCGCGCAGATCGAGTTCGGCTATATCACGGTTGTGCTGCCCTCCGGTGATCGTATCGAGCATTCTGGTGCGCAGGCCGGACTTTCCGCGACGCTTGTTCTCCATCGCTGGCGTGCGATCCGGCGGCTCCTCAGCCAGGGCGATCTGGGCTTTGCAGAAGCCTATATCGAGGGCGATTGGTCGAGTCCCGATCTTGCCGTATTATTGGAAGTGGCGGCGCGAAACATCGCCGTGCTCGATCGCAAGATATCCGGTTTCTGGCCTGTTCGCATGCTCAATCGCCTCCGGCATTTGCTGCGGGCGAACAGCAAGGCGGGTAGCCGCAGGAATATCTCGTTTCACTACGATCTCGGCAATGATTTTTACCAGTGCTGGCTCGATCCGGGCATGACGTACTCCTCTGCGCTCTATGTGCATCCAAACCAGACGCTTGAAGACGCACAGGAAGCCAAGCTGTCACGAATCGAAGAACTCCTGGATCTGCGCGGTGGCGAGAATATCCTCGAAATTGGCTGCGGCTGGGGAGCGTTGGCCGTGAGATTGGCCCGCGCAGGTGCTCGTGTTACCGGCGTTACCCTATCGTCCGAGCAACTGGCCTTCGCGCGACAGCGCGTGGAACAGGAAGCGCTGGTCGGCAGCGTCGCTTTGGAATTGACCGACTATCGCGACATCGAAGGCTCCTATGACAAGATCGTATCGATCGAGATGCTGGAGGCGGTCGGCGAGGCTTACTGGCCGATCTATTTCAAAACCCTACACGATCGCTTGAACGCCGACGGCATAGCGATCCTACAGGTGATCACGATAGGCGAGGCGCGCTTCGAGGCCTACCGCGGTTCTGCCGATTTTATTCAGCGTCACATCTTCCCGGGAGGGATGCTTCCGACCAAAGCGATCATCGCCGAACAAGGCGCGCAGGCCGGCTTCAAGCTGGTTTCAACGCAATGCTTCGGCAAGGACTACGCAGCGACGTTGGCGGAGTGGCGCAAACGCTTCCTGGCCTCGTGGCCAAGCATCGCCGAGATGGGGTTTCCAGAGTGCTTCCGCCGGCTCTGGGATTATTACCTCTGCTATTGCGAGGCAGGTTTCAGGGCAGCGACCATCGATGTGGGTTTTTACGTTCTTGCCAAAAGCTGAACGGTCCAAATGGAAAGGAATAGAATTTCCTTGGGCGACCATGGTCTGCTCCCACTCCATTGCGCCGGTCGCCGACCGCCGGGAGAACGAGAAGAAAGGCCGCCAGCCTCGCTGCGCTGCGCATAGCACGGAAAAACTAAAAAGGTGACGGATGACAACAGTTATGCACGGCGGCTCGGGCGGGATTGGTATGGCGATCCTTGGTCGCGTCACCGCTCGTGGCGGCAGCGTCCATCTCGTCGCCGCGATGCCGGCCGGCTTCAAAAACTTGCGGCGGAAACCGGGGCAAGCTTCACGGCTGCCGACGTGCTCGCCGCGGGCAGCTTCGAGCGCGTCGCTTCGGAGGTTCGCGATCCCATCGACGGCCTCGTATACGCGATAGGATCGATCGACCTAAGAGCGCCTTTCAAAACCCTTGTACGTTGAATCGGAATGATTCATGAGGAGGGATGCGCTGTCCCCTTCTGCCTGACGAACTGTGGTCCTTGCTATCCCCGTTGCTGCCGCCTGATCGGCCGAAGCCGCAAGGCGGCCGTCCCCGGGTGCCGGCTCGTGCGGCTCTGACCGGGATCTTGTTCGTGCTGCGCACGGGGATCGGGTGGGAGATGCTGCCGCTGGAGTTGGGGTGCGGCTCCGGCGTGACCTGTTGGCGGCGGCTGCGCGACTGGCAGCAGGCGGGTCTGTGGGACCGGTTGCATCGGGAGCTACTCAATCGCCTGCATGAGGCGGATCGCATCGACTGGAGCCGGGCCTGCATCGACAGCGCGTCGGTCGCGGCAAAAAGGGGGCGAAACGACAGGTCCGAACCCGACCGACCGCGGCCGACCCGGCACCAAGCGCCACCTGATCACCGACCGGCGCGGCATTCCGCTCGGCTTCATCCTGACCGGCGCCAACGTCAACGACAGCGTCCCATTCGAGCTGTTGCTCGATACCGTCCCCGCGGTGGCTGGCAAACGAGGCCGTCCGCGACGCCGGCCAGACAAGCTCCATGCTGACAAGGCCTATGACCACCGCCGCTGCCGGGCCGCATGCCGGCAGCGCGGCATCAAGCCACGCATCGCCCGCGCGGCGTCGACGGCAGCCAACGCCTTGGCAGACACAGGTGGGTGATCGAGCGAACCTTCGCATCGATCAACAGGTTCAGGCGGCTCTCCGTCAGATATGAGCGCCGCATCGACATCCACTATGCCTTCACCGCTCTCGCATGCTCCATCGTTTGCTTCAGGGCTCTTCAGGGGCGGTTTTGAAAGGCACTCTTAGGGCGGTTCGATAGGCAGGAACAGTGTAGCAAGAGCGGGCTGCCTCGCAAGGACAGCCTCAAAGACCTGAAGATACCTCGCGTTACACTTTCGTACGAGCTCGGCGGCAAATTCCTTGTTCGCCTGCAGTCCGCCAGCTTCCTGCGCGAAAGCTGTCGGGGTCCGGTTACTGACAGAGACCGGCGCCCCGCTGGCGATCTTGATCTCCTTGCCGACATTCAGTCAGCATGCGGCGTAGGCCGCAGCGACGTCATTTCGGGTCGGACGCCCGCTGGAGCAGATGAGGATCGGCCTTATAGATCTCGATGATGCCGGTGAGCGTTTCGATTCCGAAGTCGATGAACGCCATGACGCCGTCGCCACCAAGACCGTAGACCCAGATCAGTCCGTCCTCGGCGTCCATTTCGTTGGCGACCTCCCACAGCCACGCCTCGTCCTCACCGAGCATTTCGGCGACGCGAGCGATGGTATGGATATGGTGGACCTTGTTGACCGGGGCCAAGGTCAGGCCGCCACGGCAGCCATAGCGGATGCCTTCTGCGTCCAGTTCCACCACAGCAATTCGTCAAGGCGATGAGCCGGATGCGTGGCGATCCGGGCCAAGACGTCGGCCAGCCAGGCCTGAGGGTCGACGCCGTTCATCTTGGCCGTCACGATGAGGCTGTACATGGCCGCGGCGCGTTGCCCGCCACGGTTGGATCCGCAAAACAGCCATGACTTCCGCCCGAGAGCAATCCCGCGTAGCGCGCGCTCGGCGGCATTGTTCGACAAGCAGACACGCCCGTCGTCAAGGAACAGAGTGAAGGCAGCCCAACGCTTGAGGATATAATCGATGGCCTTGGCGAGGTCGTGGCCGCGGGAGAGCTTGGCGCGCTGCTGGCTTATGTAGAGCCGAAGGTCCTCGACGAGCGGCTTGCTCAGCTCCTGGCGAACAACCCGGCGCTCGTGCGCGCTCTTGCCGTTGATGGGCCGCTCGATCTCGAACAGGGCGTCGATGCGGCGTACGACGTCGATCGCGATCGGTGAAAGCGCGATCACCGTCTTGCCCGCAGCCCGCCGTCGGGCGTTTTCGTCAAAATCGGCCATGACAAAGAACGGGCGCCGCGCGTGAACCCAGCACGCCGCCTCCAAGATCGGACCAGGCGTTCGATCGGGCAGGTAGAGCTGGCGATACCCATCAAAGGCGTCAGCCTGGAACAGCCCGGCATATCTGGCCAGATGCTTCTGCGGATGCTCGCCTTTGCGATCGCAGGAATAATAAAACATCGCCGCCGGCGGCGAGATTCCGCCGAACGGCTTATCGTCACGGACATAGACCCAACATCGCCCGATATCAGTCTTGCCTTTGGCCAGGACTGGCACGGTCGTGTCGTCGCCATGCAGGCGCTCCGCTGCCAGAACATGCGCTTCAACAAGTCTCAGCACCGGATCGAGCGCCGCGCAGCTCGATTCCACGGCGTCGGCCATGGTCGACAGGCTGATCGGCACGCCTTCCAGAGCGTAGCGCTCAGCCTGCCGGTTCAAGGGCTGATGCTGGCCGAACTTCTCGAACAAAATCATCGCCAGCAAGCTGGGTCCGGCCCATCCCCTGGCGATCACATGGAGGGGGGCCGGTGGCTGGCTGATCTTCTCGCAATCGCGGCAGGTGAACTTCTCCCGCACCGTTTCGATCACTTTCCATTGGCGGGGGATTGTCTCCAGCGTCCTGGTCACGTCCTCGCCCAGGCCGCGCAGTCGCGTTCCACCACAACACGCGCAAGCCAACGGCGGGTCGATCACCACGCGCTCGCGCGGGAGGTGCTCGGGAAAGGTATTTCGTTCCGCCCGTTTGCGGGTGAAGCCCGCCACCGTCGTGGTCTTGGCGACAGCGATTTCTGCGGCGAGTTCATCTTCAGTGGCGCTCGCCTCCAGCTCCGCGAACTGCAACGCCAACTGATCAATGAGCCGGTCCGAGCGCTCCGAGCGAGAACCGTAGATCTGACGCTCCAGCTTGGCGATCCGCAGCTTCTGATGGGCGATCAAGGCCAGGTCTTCGGACGCCTTGGCCCGCGCCACAGCCAGTTCCGCGGCGCCAGCATCGCGCTCCGCAACCACGTCCCGCATCCTCGCACGCTCGATCGTCAGCACCGCTCGCAGCGCATCGATGTCGTCCGGCAGGGCGGCAAGATCGTCGTCCACGACCAGAATTGAGACAGCATGATCGCTGTGTTTGGTGGCTCGTCCCTTGTCATGCTGGGTCGAGGGTTGGACCGGTTGTCGGTCCAGAGCCTCAGGCAGGGGGGACGAGCCGTGGTGGAGCATACGACGACCTACGTGGCGTTCGACAGCAGCAACGAGACGCTGGCGGTTGCGATTGCAGAAGGCGGCCTGCGTGGGGAGGTGCGATCTTGGGGCAAGATCCCAAACCGGGCCGACGCCGTGCGCAAGCTGGTGGAGCGGCTGGCGGCGCAGCACCCGAAGCTGCATTTCTGTTACGAAGCAGGGCCGTGCGGCTACGGTCTCTACCGCCAGATCCTGTCGCTCGGCCATGCCTGCATTGTCGTGGCACCCTCGCTGGTGCCGACCAAGCCAGGCGGCCACATCAAAACGGACCGGCGCGATGCGGCGATGCTGGCGGCGTTGTTCCGCGCGGGTGAGCTGCAGGCGGTGTGGGTTCCCGACGCCGACCCCGAGGCGGTGCGCGAACTGGTCCGTGCTCGCCAGACCGCCATGCAGGAAGTGCGGCGCTCGCGCCAGCTACTGTTGTCCTTCCTGTTACGACATGACCGCGCTATGCCCACCCGCCAGCATTGGACCCGAGCACACCGGAGCTAGCTGGCCAGGCAGAGCTTTGCCCATCCGGCCGAACAGATCGTCTTCGAGGAACTGATCCAGCGCATCGAGGTCGCCTGCGCTCGGCAGGAACGGCATGAGGACGCCATCCGCAGGTTGCTGCCGGCCTGGGGCGCTCGCGCCCGTGGTGGCGGCCATCCAGGCGCTGCGCGGTGTCGCGATGCTGGCGGCTGTGACGCTGGTGGCCGAGATCGGTGACTTCAGCCGGTTCGCCTCGCCACGGCAATTGATGACCTGGCTCGGACTGGTGCCCAAGGAGCATTCGTCGGGCCGCAAGGTGGCGCGGGGCAACATCACCAAGGCGGGCAACACGCGGGCGCGCCGGGTATTGGTCGAGGGCGCCTGGACCTATCGCCTGCCGGCCCGCATGGGCGAGGACATTGCCCGGCGCAACACGGGCTTGCCGGAACCGATCAGGGCGGCAGCCTGGAAGGCACAGACGCGGCTGTGCACTCGCTACCGTCGCCTGCAGAATACAGGCAAGCCGCAAAACGTCATCGTCGTGGCGATCGCACGGGAGTTGGCAGCATTCGTCTGGTCGATTGCCCGCATGGTGGAGCCGCCAGCGCGAACGGCATCGTAGTCCGCACCAAAGCACGATCGCCGGCAACCGGAAAAGGAGCGAAGAGCGCAATTCCAATCCTGCGCAGGGATGGGCGCGGCGGCAGGTCAGGGCAACCCTCGATCTGATTCGGCGAGCAATCCATCCGCGACCTTGAGACAGAGGAAGGCCCAAGACGAACACCGGTCCTGCGGTACCCAACCCGCGCATCAGAGTCTGATCAACCGTCGTCTTGCGCCGCCGCGTCCTCCCCTGCGCAGCCCATCACCCGGCCACGCCACAATGGCGAGGGGGCCCTGTGACCGCAACCTTGACGGCGAACATGAGAATCACACCAAAGGCAGTTCGGAAATCCCTAGAGTCCACACGACCTAGGGTCCCGCCACGACCTTCTTGTCTATCAGCGCGGCGATCTCCGCCTCGCCATAGCCGTGCTCGCGCAACACGTCCCGCGTATGTTCGCCAAGGGTCGGGGCGTGGGCGCGCTTCGTTCCGCTCTCAAACGGCGGCAGGCCGGGGATGTTCGGCATGGGCACGAGTTCCGGAAAACCTGGCTGGGTCAGCCAGGAGATGATTCCCGTGGCCTTCACCTGCTCCTCCTGCAAGAACTCCTCATAGCTGTTGACCTTGTAGTTCATGATGGCGCGCTCGGTGAACCGTTGCGCCAGCCACTCGGTCGACTTCGCCTTGAAGACCGGTCTGACCACCTGATAGAGCTCATCCAGGTTCTGCCCACGCGCGGCATGGGTGGAGAAGCGCGGGTCCTCCAGCAGATCGGGACGCTCGATCACCTCGCAGAAGGGCGGCCAATCGGTCGGGCGGACCATGGTGACGTTCAACTGGCCGTCCTTCGTGTCGAAAACGCCGTTTGGCATGCTGGTGCGTTGTGCCGAGCCGCGTTCGAGGTATTGGGCGATCATCCGGATCACCGACAGCATCGCACCGCCCTGCATCAGGCTGGCTTCGATGTAGCGGCCCTGTTTCACATTTTGCCGTGCCTGAACGAACAGCGAGGTCGAGATCGCCTGGAAACCCAGCAAGCCCGTGAACATGTCGATCAGCGAGATCGCGATGCGATGGGGATGATTGTCATGCTCGCCGCGGTTTTCGTTGACGATGCCGATGAAAGCCTGCAGCACCGGATCCATGGCAGGGCGGCCCGCCATCGGTCCCGTCTGGCCGAAGCCGGAGATCGAATAATAGAGGATTCCCGGCTCCTTCGCGCTCACCGCCTCATAGTCGAAGCCGTAGCGCTTGATGGTCCCGGGGCGGAACCCTTCCATGAAGATGTCGGCGCCCTTGATCAGGCGCCACAGGATTTCCTTGCCTTCCGGTGTCTTCAGATCGACCGCGACGCTCCGCTTGCCCAGGGTTCCGTAGACCGAAAAGGCGGAATGGTCTTCGTACGTGCGCCCGAGGATGCGAGACCAGTCGCCTCCGGCATGGGGTGTCTCCACCTTGATAACATCCGCACCATGCTGCGCCAGCATCATGGCGCAGGACGGTCCCGCCACCCCGCCCGTCAGGTCGATGACTTTTACGCCCGCAAACGCCGCATCCCAATTCATGCTTCTTGTCCGTTTGTTCCACCCATAAGCAGGCAAAGCGTTACCGACCCAGGCTCCGCTGGCAACCCCTCCGTTACACGGATCGGCCGCGGGTGGATCCGCCCCCTTTTGTCCCACCCAATCAATTGAAAATTGGGCCAGGGAACGAGTTCCCTGGCGGGGTGCAGGGGCAGGGCCCCATAAGCGCGAACTTACCGGGTTATTCTCAGGTCTGCGCATTGTAGGGTTCTCTGCCTTGGCGCCTCGGCCAGTGTGTGGCGCATGGCGTTGGTGGCCTGCCTGGTTCGCTTTCTTGGGGTTGGCAATATGGCCCTGACGAGGGTGCGATGGGCGATCTGCCAGGCGCGCCAGATGGACATTCGCCGGCAGCGGACAGCGGCCGGCTTAGGGGGGGAAACCGACAATCTCGCTGGCGATTTCGTCGGTCAATACAGCGACGATCAGTTGGGCCAGCAGCCAGGTCCGCGCCAGCGCGGGGTCCATCGCCGGCAGCCTGTCCAGGCCGCCCAGCGTCTTGAGCCGCTTGAAACCAAGCTCGATCTGCCAGCGGTTGCGATACATCTCGATGATGCGCTCCGCCGGCTGGGTCTGGACCGATAGCGAGGTCGCCAGGATCAGATAGCCGGCGGCCGTGGTGGTGCGTGCGTCGAGCTTGTGGCCGCTCTTGCCCGCCTTGCGGGCCATCCGCTTGCGCTGCCGCTCGGCGTGTTCGGCCGGCATGGCCTGGATCACCAGCCGCAGCGGGGCGTCCACGCCTTTGAGGTAGACCGGATGCTCGGCCACGCCGGAGGATTGCGGTAGAAGCTGCAACAGGTCGATGCGCTGCCCCGTCGCGTCGAGCAGTCGCAAGGCGTTCCAGCCAATCCGGGTGATGAAGTCGGCCTTGGCCGCCAGCACCGCCGAGAAGTCGCGCACCCGCGCATAGCCGCGGTCCTGGATCACGGTTTGACCGGCTTGGATCTGCGTCCGGTCCACCCGTTCGGCGAGCTTGCCTTGGGTGAGAACCAGGTCGGCAAAGCAGCCCCGCCCGGGATCAAAGCGGGCATGCAGCCGCCAGTCGCTACCGGTGCTGCCCGGCGCGCAAACCACCGAGCCATCCACCAGCGCCAGGTTCAGCGCCGCTTCGCCGCAGGCCAGGCCTCGCCGCTGCTCCAGCAGACGCTGCAACAGATGCTCCAGCCAGTCGCCCATCTTGCGCAAACGCCCGAGCACACCCTTGTCGCTCAGCGCCACGATCGCCCCATCGCCGGCCATCGCCGCCGTCGTGCGCAACGACAAATGGCCGGGTCCATACATCAACGCCAAGCGAAGAAGGTCCTCCGCACGGCGCACCTTTCGCACCCGCTGCAAGGCACCGAATGAGCGCGCGGTCGTCTCCAGGTCGGCAACTTCGCTCAGACGCGAGACAATCGACGACCATTGGCCGTCTTCAAGGGAGGCTTCCATTCACCTTACGAATCACCCTCAATCGAGCCGACGCAAGCCTTAGATTCGCGCCTATGGGGCAAAGCCTCAGCCCTCCTCTGGCAATCTCAGTCGTGCGGACGCGTCTTTTCCATGGCCGGCCGCGCATCAAACGCCGCGAACCAAGCCGCCAATCCGTCGCGGCCCTTGCGCCAGCCGTAATCGGCAAAGCGGAAATCGAGATAGCCGAGCGCGCAGCCGACCGTGATCGTGCCGATATCCACGCGGTCGCCGAAGCCGGGCAGCCATGTCTCGAACTGCGCCAGCGCGGTGGCGATCTTGTCCATCTGGCCGTCGCGCCACGGGGCGTAGCGCAGCTCTTCCGGCCGCACCGTCGCCTCGTAGCGGCAGAGCAGGGCTGCATCCAGCAGGCCGTCGGCGGCGGATTGCTCCACCAAAGCCTGCCAGCGCGTCGAATTGCGCGGGAACAGCCTGCCGCCGCCGCCGAGCTGATCGAGATACTCGCAAATCACCCGGCTGTCGTACAGCGCCAGGCCGTCATCGCTCACCAGCGTCGGCACCTGGCCGAGCGGGCTGGCGGCCAGGATGTTCTGGTCCCGGTTGACCGGATGCGCTGCGGCGCGCGTGGTTTCGATCCTGCCGTCCAGGCCGAGCTCGATGGCGCAGGCCATGACCTTGCGCACGAACGGGGAGGAGGGGGCGTAGAATAGTTTCATTCGTCTTTTCCTGTGTCAGATGGCGCCGCACGCACGCAGTGCCGCGATGCGCTCACGGTCATAGCCGAGTTCCGTCAGCACCGCATCCGTGTCCGCGCCAAAGCCCGGCGCGGCCCGTTTCGGCATATCCTCGCCAGGCAGTCGGAACGCCGGGGCGGCCATGCGGAAATCCGGCCGGTCCGGATGCGGGTAGGTCCAGACGCGGTCCTCGGTGGTGACGAAATCCGAGGTCAGGGCGGCCTGCAGATCGTGCACCGGGGCCGCCGGCACGCTGCCGGCGAAATGCGCCAGCCAGTCCGCCGTGGTCCGCGCCATCAGCGCCTCGTCCAGCAGCACCGTCAGCTCCGCGCGATTGGCCAGCCGGCTCCTGAAATCGGCAAACCGCGGATCGTCGGACCATTCCGGCCGGCCGATCCTTTCGCACAAGGCAGGCCAGAATTTCTGCTTGTTGCACATGATGAAGATCCAGCCGTCCACGGTGCGGTAGAGCTGGCTGGGCGTCAGCGAGGGATGCGCCGAGCGCGGCTCGCGGCCCTGGTTATGGCCTTCGTTCAGGTACCAGGCGGCCAGATAATTCAGGTTGGACAGGGCGGTGTCGAACAGGTTCACGTCCACGTCCCGCCCGATCCCGGTGGCGCGCGCCGACAGGATGCCGCCGAGTAGCGCGAAGGCGGCATACAGCCCGGCCATCATGTCCACGATGGAAAGCCCGAAGCGCGCCGGCGCCTGGTCGGGCTCGCCGGTCAGGGACAGGTAGCCGGCTTCGGCCTGCATCAGATAATCATAGCCCGGCCAGTTCGCCCGCGCCCCGGTGCGCCCATAGGCAGACAGATGCGCGCAGACGATCTTCTCGTTCGCCGGTTTCAGCTGCGCATAGGTCACGCCCAGCCGCGGCGGCTGGTCGCCGCGCAGATTGTCCAGCACCCCGTCGGCGGTCCTGGCCAGGTCGTGGAAGGTCGCCTGCCCCGTGGGCTGGCGCAGATCGAGCGAGATCGAGCGCTTGTTGCGATTGAACGCCTGAAAGAAATGGCTGTCGTTGCTGCCCAGGTAATGCGGCCCGACGCCGCGGCTGACATCGCCGCCCTCGCGCGGGTTCTCGATCTTGATGACCTCCGCGCCCATGTCGGCGAGCTGCATGGAACCGAACGGGCCGGCGCCGTACTGCTCCACCGCCAGGATGCGAACGCCGGCCAGCGGCAACATCTTCACCCTCTCCCAAAGCGGGAGAGGGTGAAGATGCGCGGTCCGAATACCATCGCCCTTCTCACTAGACCGGATTCCGCGCGATCAGCTGCTGGGCGATGATGATGCGCTGCAGCTCGTTGGTGCCTTCGCCGATCACCAGCAGCGGCGCATCGCGGTAGAAGCGCTCGACCGGGAATTCCGTGGAATAGCCGTAGCCGCCATGCACGCGCAGCGCCTCGGCGGAGTTCTCCATCGCCGCCTCGGTGGCGAACAGCTTGGCCATGCCGGCTTCCATGTCGCAGCGCTCGCCGCGGTCGTAGAAATCCGCCGCGCGGCGCACCAGCAGCCGGGCGGCCTCGGTGCGCGTCGCCATGTCGGCGAGCTTCAGCTGGATCGCCTGGTGCTGGCCGATCGGCTTGCCGAAGGTTTTCCGGAGTTGCGCATATTTCACCGACTCGTCCAGCGCCGCCTGCGCCACGCCGACGCCGCGCGCGGCGACGTTGATGCGGCCGAGTTCCAGGCCGGACAGGGCATGTTTCAGCCCCATGCCCTCCTTGCCGCCGATCAGCCGGTCGGCGGGCACGCGGTAGTTGTCGAACACCAGTTCGGCGCTGTCGATGCCCTTGTAGCCGAGCTTTTCCAGCTTCCGGCTGACCGTGAAGCCGGGACCCTTCTCGGCCAGGAACATGGACGTGCCGCGATGGCGCGGCTCGGCGGTCAGGTCGGTCTTGACCAGCAGCGCGTAGCAGGATCCGTAGATGCCGTTGCTGATCCAGGTCTTGGTGCCGTTGATGATGTAGTCGTCGCCGTCGCGCCGGGCGGTGCAGCGGATGGCCTGCAGGTCGGTGCCGCAATCCGGCTCGGTCAGCGCCAGGCCGCCGCGCAGCTCGCCGCTGGCGAAGCGGGGCAGGAATTCGCGCTTCTGCGCCTCGGTGCCGTTGCGCTGCACGATCGCGGCCATGATCAGATGGGAGTTGAAGATGCCGGTGACCGACATCCACACCCGCGCGATCCGCTCGACGATCTGCGCATAGGTGCCGCAGGGCAGGCCGAGGCCGCCGTACTCCGCGGCGATGGTGGCGCCGAACAGGCCCAGCTCCTTCATCCGCTCGACGATAGCCTGCGGGTAGGTGTCGGCCTTCTCCAGCGCGTGCACATGGGGCGCGACGTCGCGGGCAAGGAAGGCCTCGATGGTGTCGAGGATCTGCTGCTCGTTCTCGTCGCGCAGGGGCTGGATCTGGTCCAAGGCTCGTCTCTCCCGATTGGTCTTGGGAAGAGTATGCGCGGATCGGGGAGGGGCGACAACGCGCCACGCCAGTCCGCCACGGATGCCCCGTATTCGCTGCCCGGAACCTCTTGAACGGGATCTGGCGCCGACTAACTCTACCGCGTCGATGCCCGCACAGGGTCGACAAGGCGGGCGCCGGCGCGGGTGTCCGGCGCCCTTGTATCCATGTTGCTTTGCCAAGGATGTGGACATGAGAAACTATGACTTCACTCCCCTGACCCGTTCGACCGTCGGTTTCGACCGGATGTTCGACCTGCTGGACAACGCCTTCACCGCCTCCCAGGCCGATGACGGTTGGCCGCCCTACAACATCGCCAAGACCGGCGATAACGCCTATCGCATCGAGGTCGCGGTGGCCGGCTTCTCGCCGTCCGACCTGTCGATCGTCGCGCATGAGAACGTGCTCACCGTCTCCGGACGCAAGAGCGGCGACCAGCAGGCGCTGTACCTCCATCACGGCATTGCCAGCCGGGCGTTCGAGCGGCGCTTCAACCTCGCGGACTATGTGCGCGTCGCCTCCGCCAATCTGGTGAACGGGCTGCTGACCATCGACCTGCTGCGCGAGTTGCCGGAATCGCTGCGTGCGCGGCGGATCGAGATCGGCTCCGACTCGCCCCAGTCTCAGGCGATCACGCAGGACAGGGCAGCCTGAGCACAGGGCAGCCTGACCGCCGTCCGGCGCAGGAGCTCAGAGACCAGGGAGCCGGGCGGCTCCCTGGTCGCAGCCGGCCGGACCGGCCTTCGTTCCCGAAGCTGATTCAGATCAAGGCAGGAACTCTCCGGCCGGCATAGGACAAACCGCTTTCGTTCACCGTTGCCATAAAGGGAGGAAATTACGATGGCCGATACATCCGTTCCCGTCCAGAGCAAGACCACGCCACCTGCCGCCGCGTCGCCATGGGATAGCTGGCGGCCGTTGCGCGAGGAGATGAACCGCCTGTTCGACCGGTTCACCTCCGGCTTCGGCTTCCCGGCCGCGAAGCAGGTAGCCGAGGGGTTCCCGGTGATGAATTTCGCGTCGTCCTTCGGCTTCGCCGCGCCCGCCGTCGACGTGACGGAAGACGCGGCCGCCTACAAGATCACCGCCGAGCTGCCGGGGATGACCGAAAAGGACATCGACGTCCAGGTTTCCGGCGACCTGGTGACGCTCAAGGGTGAAAAGCGCCAGGAGAAGGAGGACAAGACCGAGAATTATCACGTTTCGGAGCGCAGCTACGGGGCCTTCCGGCGCTCCTTCTACATTCCCGACGGCGTCGATCGGGAGAAGATCGCGGCGGATTTCTCCAAGGGCGTCCTCACCCTGACGCTGCCGAAGACCGCTTCCGCCCAGAAAGCGGCGAAAAAGATCGAAGTGAAGGCGTCCTGAGCCTGCATCGCGGAGGCGACCGCCGCCCGGGCCGCCTCCGCCCCGCATCGGGGCCTTGACGCAGCCTCTGCCGCCCGGCAGAGGATTCCCGATGTTCAGCGCCTATTACCGCCTCGGTGACAACCGCTTCCAGGAACGCTACGGCCTGGATTTCGAGGATTTCGTCCCCGGCCAGCGCTTCCGCCATCGTCCCGGCATCACCCTATCCCAGCAGGACAACGCCGATGAGGCGCTGGACACGCTGAACGCGGCGATGGTGCATTACGACGCGCATTACGCCGCGGCCACGACCTGGAAGCGGCCGCTGATGGTCAGCACCGTCACGCTGCAGCGCGTGGTCGGCATGGCCAGCAAGACCTTCGGCCGCCGCCGCGCCCTGCTGGGGTTTTCCGAAATCCTGCTCACCGGCCCACTGTTCGGCGGCGACACGCTGTACGCGGAGTCCTGGATCCAGGAATGCACCCCGGGTCCGGACGCCGATACCGGCACGGTCAAGCTGCTGCTCTCGGCGCTGAAGCCGGACGGCAGCGCCGCCGGCCGCTTCACCTGCACGATGTCGATCCAGCGCCGCGGCACCGGCCCGGATGGCATGGCCAGCGAACCGGTCGCGGAGCCGCGCTTTGCCGCCTATCATGAGGCGGACGGCGAACTGGTCGAGCAGGTCGGCCTGTTCTTCGAGGATTGCGTTCCCGGCGAGACCTTCGTCCATTCCCCGCGCCGGAGCTTCTATCTGGAAGACAGCGTGCGCCATGCCTGGCGGTCGCTGGAGCTGTCGCCGCAGTACCAGGACCTCGACTGGATCGCGCGCCATGGCGGCGGGCAGCCGGTGGTCGGCGAGACGCTGGTGATCTCCGCCGCCACCGCGCTCACCACCCGCACCTTCGGGCGCGTGGTGGCCAATCTCGGCTGGTACGACATCGCCCTGCCGCGCCCGGTGCGGGTCGGTGACACGATCGAGGCGGAATCGACGATCCTCGACGTGCGCGAATCCCGCTCCCGGCCGCAGGAAGGCATCGTCTCGGTGGCCACGCGGGCGCGCAACCAGGATGGGGAGGAGGTGCTGTCCTACCGGCGCAACCTGCTGGTCTATCGCCGCCTGGCGGAAACGCCCTACGCGCAGGCCGGCTATTGACGACACGGGCCGGTTGGCCGGCCCCATCGAAGCGAGCATGCCAGCATTGACTTGCCATCACAGCTCCATTACCTCGCGAAGATCACAAGAATACGAAGCTTTGATGCATCGCCCCGCGACGCATCAGACGCCTGCGGCCGAAAATGCAGGATAAGGGGGAGGGTACGATGCGCAGCCCGAATGGCGTTCATCGATGTGCGGCGCAGGGCCGCCGGCGATGATCGGTGCGTGGCGATGAGCGGCGCCGTGCCGGCCGGCGTAAGCCAGGCCAGCGGCGATCCGCTGATGTCGGTGCAGGGCATCGTGGTCCGCTTCGGCGGCGTGCTGGCCGTGGGCGGCGTGTCCTTCGATGTCGGGCGGCGGCAGATCTGCGGCCTGATCGGCCCGAACGGTGCCGGCAAGACCACGCTCTTCAACTGCATCAGCGGCATTTACAAATACAGCGAGGGCGACATCCTGTTCGAGGGCCGCTCGACCCGCTCCACGCCGCGCCACCGCATGGCCGATCTCGGCATCGGCCGCACCTTCCAGAACGTCGCGCTGTTCCGCACCATGACGGTGCGCGACAACATCCTGGTGGGCGCGCATCACCTGGGCCGGTCCGGCTTCATCGCCAATGCGCTGCGCCTGCCCTTCGTGCGCGGCGAGGATGAGCGGGCGGAAGCCAAGACCAACACGCTGCTGGACCTGCTCGACCTGCGCAAAGTGGCCGAGGAGCCCGCCGGCGGCCTGCCGTTCGGCTGGCAGAAACGGGTGGAGATGGCGCGCGCGCTGATCGGCGAGCCGAAGCTGCTGCTGCTCGACGAGCCCGCCGGCGGCCTGAACCACGGCGAGGTGGAGGAACTGGAAGGCCTGCTGCACCAGATCCGCGAGCATTTCGACCTCAGCATCCTGCTGGTCGAGCATCACATGAACCTGGTGATGCGCGTGTCGGACAAGGTCGTGGCGCTGGAATTCGGCATCAAGATCGCCGACGGCACGCCCGAGGAAGTGCGCAACGAGCCGGAAGTCATCCGCGCTTATCTCGGAGAGGGCGACGATGATGACCACTGAGATCAAGGCCGCCGAGGCCGGACGGATCGCCGCCGGCACGCCGATGCTGGAAGCGAAGGACCTGCACGCCGCCTATGGGCTGATCCGCGTGCTGCACGGCATCAGCTTCGTGGTCGATGCCGGCGGCATCACCGCGCTGCTCGGCGCCAACGGCGCCGGCAAGACCACCACCTTGCGCGCCGTCTGCGGCATGGTCCGCACCGAGGGCGAGATCTTGCTGAACGGCGCCCGGATCGACGGCCGCGCCACCGAGGACATCGTGCGCCAGGGCGTCGCGCATGTGCCGGACGGTCGCGGCACCTTCCTGGAGCTGACGGTCGAGGAGAACATGCGCCTCGGCGCCTATACCCGCTACGACAAGGACGTCGAAGGCGATAAGGAGCGCATGTTCGGCTATTTCCCCAAGCTGAAGGAGCGCTACCGCCAGCAGGCCGGCACGTTGTCGGGCGGCGAGCAGCAGATGCTGGCGATCGCGCGCGCGCTGCTGCTGCGCCCCAGGCTGCTGCTGCTGGACGAGCCATCCTTTGGCCTGGCGCCGCTGATCGTGCGGGAGATCTTCGCGATCATGCAGCGCATCAACGTCGAGGAGAAGGTCAGCATCCTGCTGGTGGAGCAGAACGCCAGCCTGGCGCTGAAGATCGCCGACCGCGCCTATCTGCTGGAGACCGGCCGGATCGTGTTCTCCGGCCCGGCGGCGGAGATCCGCCAGGACGAATCCATCCGCCGATCCTATCTCGGCTACTAGGAGGCGGACGCATGGACGGCTTCATCCATCAGATCTTCTCCGGCATCGCCACCGGCGGCATCTACGCCTCCGTCGCGCTGGCGCTGGTGATGATCTACCAGTCGACCCATCACGTGAATTTCGCCCAGGGCGAGATGGCGACGTTTTCGACCTTCATCGCCTATACGCTGATCCAGGCCGGCGTGCCCTACTGGGTGGCGCTGGCCGCGACCTTCGTGATCTCGTTCGCGATGGGCGTGGCGATCGAGCGGGTCTTCCTGCGCCCGATGGCCAATGCGCCAGAACTCTCCTCGGTGGGTGTCTTCATCGGTTTGCTGCTGATCTACACCTCCATCAGCGGCTGGATCTTCGGCTACACGATCAAGACCTTCCCGACACCGTTCGATACCGGCCACCCGATGCTGGGCGGCTTCGTGTCCGGGCATGAGCTCGGAGCGACCGCGGTCACGCTGGTGATGCTGCTCAGCATCTACGCCTTCTTCCGCTTCACCCGCCTCGGCCTGGCCATGCGCGCCGCGGCCTACAATCCGGTATCCTCGCGCCTGGTCGGCGTGCGCGTGGGCTGGATGCTGGCGCTGGGGTGGGGCCTGGCCGCGGGCATCGGCTCCATCGCCGGCTGCATGGTGGCGCCCATCGTGTTCCTGGACCCGAATATGATGGCGGGCATCCTGCTCTACGCCTTCGCCGGCGCCCTGCTGGGCGGGATCACCAATCCGCTGGGCGCGGTGCTCGGCGGCTTCGCGGTGGGCGTGATCGAGAATATCGGCGGCGCCTATCTGGTGGGCACCGAGCTGAAGCTGACGATGGCGCTGGTCATCATCATCGCGGTGCTGACGGTCAAGCCGTCCGGCCTGCTGGGCAAAACCGTGCAGAGCCGGGTGTAGGCCATGAGCAACCGATCGACCCTGTCGACCCTCGCGGCCCCGGTGCGGATGAAGCCGGCGGTGACGCCGCTGGCCGCCATCGGCCTCGCTGTCGGCCTCGCGCTCGCGGTGGGCGCGGCGTTCTGGTTCAGCGACTACCATCTGTTCCAGCTGACCATGGTGGTGGTCTACGCCATCGCCATCCTCGGCCTGTCGATCGTGACCGGCTTCAACGGCCAGATCTCGCTCGGCCATGGCGCGTTCTACGCCATCGGCGCCTATGTCACGGCGATCCTGATGGACCGCTACGACGTGCCGTATTTCTACACCCTGCCGGCCTCCGCGGTGGTGTGCGCCTGCGTCGGCTTCCTGATCGGATTGCCGGCGTTGCGGCTGGGCGGGCTGTATCTGGCGCTGACCACGTTTGCGCTGGCGGTCGCCATTCCGCAGCTGCTGAAGCACAAGGCGGTGGAGGAGTTCACCGGCGGCGTGCAGGGGATCGTGATCCTGAAGCCCGATCCGCCGTTCAACCTGCCGATCAATGCCGACCAGTGGCTGTACCTGTTCACCCTCGGCATCGGCTGCGTGATGTTCCTGCTGGCGTGGAACCTGCTGCGCGGGCGGATCGGGCGGGCCATGCGCGCGATCCGCGACCGCGCCGTGGCGGCCGAGGCGATGGGCATCGACATCGCCATGCTGAAGACCCGCACCTTCGCGGTCAGCGCCATGTTCACCGGCATCGCCGGCTCGCTCGGCGCCATCGCGGTGCAGTTCGTGGCCCCCGACAGTTTTACGGTTTTTGTTTCGATCGACCTGTTTGTCGGCATGGTTGTCGGTGGCGCCGCGTCGATCGGCGGCGCGGTGTTTGGCGCGCTATTTATCCAGTTCGTGCCCAATCTGGCGGATCAGATCTCCAAGGCCGCACCCGGCGCGGTGCGCGGCATCATCCTGATCCTGTTCCTGTACCTGGCGCCGGCCGGCATGGCCGGGCTCGCGCGCATGGCCCTGCGCCGGATACGCGGCAGCTAGAGCTATATCGCTTGAGGTCGCTTCAACCGAGCGATGGAATTGCTCGCTAAAACAAAGACCTGGAGCAGATCGCCGCGCCTGTCAGCGGCGATCATGCTCCAGACCCACGAGTAACTGAACCCGAAAAAGGATCGTTCATCATGCTTCGCAGGGATTTCCTGGTGCTGGCCGCGGCGACGGCCATGGGGATTGCCGCCGCCTCGACTTCCCATGCGGCCGATACGCCCGGCGTGACCGCGACCGAGATCAAGATCGGTCAGACCCAGTCCTATAGCGGTCCCGCCTCTTCCTACGGCGCCATTGGCAAGGCCCAGGCCGCTTATTTCGACATGATCAACGCCAAGGGCGGCATCAACGGGCGCAAGATCACTTTCCTTTCCTACGATGACGGATATTCCCCGCCGCGGACCGTGGAGCAGACCCGCAAGCTGGTCGAGCAGGACGGGGTGGCCTTCATCTTCAACTCGCTCGGCACGCCGACCAATTCGGCGGTGCAGAAATACCTGAACCAGAAGAAGGTGCCGCAATTATTCGTCGCCACCGGCGGCGACAAATGGGGCGACCCCGAGCATTTCCCCTGGACCATGGGCTGGCAGACCAGCTACCGGGCGGAAGCGCAGATCTATGCGAAATACATCCTGGCCGAAAAGCCGAACGCCAAGATCGGCCTGCTGTATCAGAACGACGATTTCGGCAAGGACTACGTGAACGGCGTCAAGGACGTGCTGGGCGCCGAGCGCTATGGCAAGATGGTCACCGCCGTATCGTACGAGGCGACAGACGCAACGATCGACAGCCAGCTGGTCTCCCTCAAGGGCGCCGGAGCGGATGTGCTGATCACCGCCACGGTGCCGAAATTCGGTGCCATGTCGATCCGCAAGGTGCACGACCTGGGCTGGCATCCGCTGCATTTCATGAGCAATGTCTCGATCTCCGTCGGCACCGCGATCGAGCCCGGCGGGAAAGACAACGCCATCGGGCTGATCAGCGCCGACTATCGCAAGGACGCGACCGATCCGACCTGGAAGGACGATGCCGGGATCAGGCAGTGGCGCGACTTCATGAACGCGCAGATGCCAGGTGCGGATCAATCCGACAACAACTACCTCTATGGCTACAGCGTGGCGCTGACCCTGATGCAGGTGCTGAAGCAATGCGGCGATGATCTCTCCCGCGCCAACATCATGAAGCAGGCCGCCAGCATCAAGAACCTGGAAATCCCCACCTTGCTGCCGGGCATCCTGGTCAACACCAGCGCGACCAATTTCCATCCGCTGAACCAGTTGCAGCTGCAGCGCTGGGACGGCAAGGCCTGGGTGCTGTTCGGCAAGGTGATCTCGGCCGATTTCTGATCGATGGGGCAGGGGGGCTGTTGCCCCCCGTCCTTTCCGACCTAAACTCCGCGCCATCGAAGGCGAGGGGAAACGAATATGCTGGATCTGACCGGTAAGGTCGCGATTGTCACCGGGGCCGGATCGGTCGGGCCGGGCTGGGGCAATGGCAAGGCGACGGCGACGCTGCTGGCGCGCCAGGGCGCCTCGGTGTTTCTGATCGACATCAACCCCGACGCGGTGGCCGAGACCAAATCCATCATCGACGGCGAAGGCGGCATTTGCGCCACGCATGCCTGCAACATGCTGCAGGCCGCGGACGTGCAGGAGATGGTGCAGGCCTGCCTGGACCGCTTCAAGCGCATCGACATCCTGGTGAACAATGTCGGCGGCTCCGAGCCGGGCGATGTCGTGACCATGCCCGAGGAAGTGTTCGACCGGCAGATCGACTTCAACCTGAAGACCGCTTTCCTCGGCTGCAAATACGTCATTCCGGTGATGGAGAGCCAGGGCAAGGGCGCGATCGTCAACATCTCCTCGGTCGCCGGCGTGCGCAATTCGCGCGGCGGGCGGACGCATGTGGGCTACAGCGCCTCGAAGGCCGCGGTGATCCAGTTCTCCCGCTCCACCGCCGGCGCCTTCGCCGCGAAGAACATTCGCTGCAACACCGTGCTGCCCGGCCTGATGCACACGCCGCTGGTGGAATACCGCCTGGCGCGGCAGATCGCCGGCAACGATGCGGCGGCGCTGATCGCCTCGCGCAACGCGCAGGTGCCGATGGGCAAGATGGGCACCGGCTGGGACGTCGCGCATGCCGTGCTGTTCCTGGCCTCCGACGAGGCCGGCTTCATCACCGGCACGGAAATCGTCGTCGATGGCGGAATGATCGCCGGGCTCGGCTAGCCAATACCGCGCGTCCAACTCACGATGGCTCCCACGCTTCAGAACAGGAAACAGATCCATGAGCGGTGAACGCTTTTCCACCCAGACACTCGATGAAATGAACCCCGAGCAGCGAAAGGCGGCCGAGGCGATCCTGGCCGGCCCGCGCGGCGGCATGCGTGGCCCGTTCAAGGCGCTGCTGCGCAGCCCGGACCTGGCCGACAAGGTGCAGCGCGTCGGCGAATATGTGCGCTTCCGCAGCTCCCTGCATCCGCGGCTGAACGAGCTGGGGATCCTGCTGGTCGGCCGCTACTGGAGCGCGCAGTACCAGTTCTACGCCCATCGCATCCTGGCCGAGAAGGCCGGCCTGTCGCCGTCCATCTGCGACGCCATCGCCGAGGGCCGCCGGCCCGAGACCATGGACGAGGAAGAGCGCGTGGTCTGGGAATTCGGCAACGAGCTGCTGCAGACCAAGGAAGTGTCGGATACGAAGTTCAACGCCGTGAAGGAGAAGTTCGGCGAGCAGGGCGTGATCGATCTGATCGGCGCGATGGGCTACTACACGATGGTTTCAATGGTACTGAACGTCGACCGCGTGGCGCTGCCGCCGGATGCGGTGCCGCTGAAGAAGCTGGCCTGACCGCGGCCTGCCGCCCCGGTCTGCATGGTCGGGTCCATCCGGCCGGGGCGGCGCTTATCGGTTGAACACGGAGACATCGGGTCATGGCTGACAGGATCGCCGTCATTGCCGGCGCGACCGGCGCCGCCGCGTGCCGACTGGTGGAATTGCTGGCGGCAACGCCGGGCTGGCAGGTGGTGGGGCTGTGCCGCAACCCGCCCGGCGACGCGGCCGCGAATGTGCGCTACATCGCCACCGACCTGACCAGCGCCGCCTCCGTCCGCGCCGCGGTGGGGCAGGCCGGCGCCGTGACACACATGGTCTACGCCGCCCGCGCGCCGTTCGGCGAAGGCGGGGTGGAGGACGTGCCCGGCAATGTCGCGCTGCTCGAGAACGTTCTGGCCGCGGTGGATACGCCCGCCCTGCAGCACGTGCACCTGGTCGAGGGCGGCAAATGGTACGGCATGCATCTCGGCCCGTTCCCCACGCCCGCCGAGGAGGACGACCCCCGGCACCTGCCGCCGAATTTCTACTACGACCAGCAGGACCTGATCACCGCGCGCAAGCAAGGCAAGCCCTGGGTCTGGACGGCCAGCCGTCCCAGCTTCATCGTCGATTACGCCCCCCAGCGCGCGCGCAACCTGATCTCCACCCTTGGCGTCTACGCCGCGATCTGCCGCGAGTTGAACACCGATTTCAACTTCCCTGGCCGCGCCGGCAGCTACCACTCCCTGGTGGAGCTCACCGACGCCACCCAACTGGCCCGCGCCATCCTGTGGATGTTCAACGAACCCGCCGCCGGCGACCAGGCGTTCAACGTGACCAATGGCGACCTGTTCCGCTGGTCCCGGCTGTGGCCGCGGCTGGCGGCCTATTTCGGCCTCAATCCGGGCACGGTGCGAACCCTGCCGATGGAACGCTGGATGGCGGATAAGGAGCCGGTCTGGCAGCGGATCTGCGAGAAATACCAGCTCGTGCGCCAACCGATGGGCGACATCGCGCGCTGGGACTTCGCGGATTTCTCGCTCGGCCTCGCGCATGATTTGTGCTCCAGCATGAACCGGGCCCGCCGGCTTGGTTTCCACGACCTGGAGGACACCGAGCGGATGTTTTTCCGCCATCTGGACGCCTATCGCGCCGCCCGCCTCCTGCCCTAGCAGCAGCCCGGTGGCTTCCCGGCGCATCCGGTCACCGGGAATAAAAATCTTGTCATTCGATGCGGAGATGGATGTAGCCTGAGCGCGTATGCCTGAATGGACACGATTTTCCTCATTCGTCGGGTCGGGAAGCGCGCAACATGCTCAACAGGTTCACCACCTACATTCTGGTCGCCATGGCGCTCGGCGTGGTCATGGGCAGTCTGGTCTTCTCCTTTCTTCCGGACCAGCGGGCGGACATCGCCTATGACGTGAACCTGATCGCGATGCTGTTCCTGCGCCTGATCAAGATGATCATCGCGCCGCTGGTATTCGCCACGCTGGTCGGCGGCATCGCCCATATGGGCAGCGGCGCCAAGCTCGGCCGGATCTTCGCCAAGACCATGGGCTGGTTCGTCAGCGCGTCCTTCGTCTCGCTGCTGCTCGGCCTGGTCATGGTCAACCTGCTGCAGCCCGGCGCGAACTTCCCGGGCACCCTGCCGGACAAGACGCAAGCCACCGGCCTGCCGGTGACGGCGTTCTCGGTCGAGAAGTTCCTGACCCATCTGATTCCCACCTCGATCGCCGATGCGATGGCGCAGAACGAGATCCTGCAGATTGTCGTCTTCGCCGTGTTCTTCTCGGTCGCGATGGGCGCGATGCCGGAGCGGTCCAAGCCGATGCTGGCGCTGATCGACGACCTCGGCCACATCATGCTGAAGGTCACCGGCTACGTGATGCTGTTCGCCCCGATCGCCGTCTGGGCGGCGATCACCGCGACGGTGGCCAAGAACGGGCTGCTGGTGCTGTGGAAGCTGGTCGTCTTCATGGGCGGCTTCTACCTGTCGCTGCTGATCCTCTGGGTCCTGCTGGTCATCGTCGGCTTCATGGTGCTCGGTCCGCGCTACAGCCGCCTGCTGCGGCTGATCCGCGAGCCGCTGATGATCGCCTTCTCCACCGCCAGCTCCGAAGCGGCCTATCCGAAGACGCTCGAAGGGCTGAACCGGTTCGGCGCCTCCTCGCGCATCTCCAGCTTCGTGCTGCCGCTCGGCTATTCGTTCAATCTCGACGGCACGATGATGTACTGCACCTTCGCCGCCATCTTCATCGCGCAGACCTATCACATCGATATGTCGCTCGGCACGCAGTTCGCGATGCTGGCGACCCTGATGATCACGTCCAAGGGCGTCGCCGGCGTGCCGCGCGCCTCGCTGGTGGTGATCGCCTCCACGCTCGGCCAGTTCGGCATTCCCGAAGCGGGGCTGCTGATGATCATGGGCATCGACACGTTCCTGGACATGGGCCGCAGCGCCACCAACGTGATCGGCAACTCGCTGGCCACCAGCGTGGTGGCGAAATGGGAAGGCGAGCTGGATCTCGATCGCGCTTACGAGGCAGGCGGCACGGTGCCGCTGGACCTGATCCCGGGAGAGCTTCCCGTCGCGCATGGCGGCCATTGATCGGACCGGAACATGGGCAGGTCGGTCAGAACTTGGATCCGGGGCGGGCTGCTGCTCGCGGCTCTCGCGCTGGCGCCGATGGCGGCGTCGGCGCAGACCGATGAAGGTCTCAGCCCCGCTTTGGCCAACATCAAGCGGAGCAACGTCGTGCGGCTCGGCTATCGCGACAGCTCGCCGCCGTTTTCCTTCCTGGATCAGGCCAACCGGCCGATCGGTTACAGCCTGGAGCTCTGCCAGGCGATCGTGGACGAGATCGGCGCCGCGATCGATGCCCCCGACCTGAAGATCGCCTATGTCCTGGTCACCGCGGAAAGCCGCATTCCCGCCATAACGCAGAACCGGATCGACCTCGAATGCGGTTCCACCACCGCCAATGCGGAACGGTCCCGGCAGGTGGCGTTTTCGCCGCTGATCTTCGTGGCCGGGACGAAGCTGATGGTGCCGAGGAAATCGCCGGCGCAGGACATCCGGGATCTGGCCGGCAAGACCATCGTGGTGACCAGCGGCACGACCAACGAGGCGGCGCTGCACACGGCCGATGCGAAGTTCGGTCTTGGCCTGAAGATCGTCACCTCGCCCGATCACGACCAGTCCTTCCATATGGTCGCGGACGGCAAGGCGGACGCGTTCGCGACCGACGACATCCTGCTCTACGGGCTGATCGCCCGCCATCGCGCACAGGATCGGTTTCGAGTCACCGGAGATTATTTGTCCTACGAGCCGTACGGCATCATGTTCCGCAAGGATGATCCCCAGCTGGCCGCGATCGTCGAGCGCAGCTTCCGCAACCTGGCCACGAACCACGACCTTGTACCGCTGTACCAGAAATGGTTCGTCGCCCGCCTGCCGACGGGCGAGCGGCTCGGCGTGCCGATCTCGCCGCAGCTCGAAGACAGTTTCAAGGTGCTGGACAATTCGCCTGCCGCGGTCAACTGACCGTCGTCAGGGACGCGGGCGAACGGCCGCCTCCGGAGGGCGGCTGCCCGCTGGTCGCATGGCGCCGCCGCTCAGACCGCGGCGAAGAACAGCGCGACGACGCAGACGAAGCCTAGCGCCCAGGCCACCGAACGCAGCCTGGCATTGCCGCGGATGTAGATGGCCGCATAGGCGATGCGCAGCAGCACGAAGGCGATGGCCAGGCGGTCGACCAGAGGCGGCGACGCATTGGCCAGCGTGGCGACGATGACCGCGGCGGCGAAGGGCGGGAAGGCCTCGAAATGGTTCTGGTGCGCGGCATAGGCCCGCGCGCGCCAGCCGCTGAGCGTGGCGGACCAGGCGCGCGGGTCGGCATTGTCGTAGTCGCCGCCGGAGAATTTTGCCAACCCGACCGTCAGGTAGGGCAACAGGGCGGCGACCAGGATCATCCAGAAGGCAATGCTCATCGGCGGGAGTTCCGTTCAAGGGTTCTCCCAGTATACGCAGATGAGCGCCTCCGCGGATCGCCCGCCGCCGACAGGGCCGGCGGCGGCAGGCCGGCCTTGCTTCGGGCGGTCAGCTGGCGGGGCGTTTCATCCTGCAGGTGGTGGGCTGGCCGAGATCGGCGGCCTTGACCACGGCCGAGGTCTTCCAGCCGAGGCCGGTCTTTTCGGAATCGTATTTGACGTCCTTGCTGAAGATGGCGGCGTAATAGGTCATCAGCAGCTGGTGGTCCTGGGCGCGCATGGTCGCCTTGGCGCCGGCGGCGTCGATGATGGTGATGTCCTCCATCGCCGCGGCAACCTTGGCGGGATCGGTCGAGCCGGCCTTGTTGATGGCATCGGCGATCAGCTGCACCGCGGCATAGCGGTCGCCGAAGATGTAGTCGAAATCATGGTTCTTGCGGAAGCCCTCGACGAAGGCGGTCACCTTCGGGTCATTGACCTCGGTGGCGACGTTCTCGTGGAACGACAGCACGGAGAACACGCGCCCGTCGCCGCCCGGGCCGATGGCGGTGGGCGTGCCGGCGAGGTGGCCGAGCATCGTGTAGTATCGGATGGGCAGGCCGCTATCCATGCCGGCCTTGATCAGCAGCGTCAGGTCCGGGCCCCAGTTGCCGGTGATCAGCGCGTCGGCGCCGGAACCCTTGATCTTGGCGATGTAGGAAGAGAAGTCCTTGACCTTGCCGAGCGGGATCATCTCCTCGCCGACGATCTGGATGTCCGGGCGCAATTTGGCCAGATAGGCCTTCAGGTCGCGCTGGGCCGACTGGCCGAACAGATAGTCCTGGTTGATCAGATAGACCTTGGTCACATTCTGCGGCAGCGCGCGGATCATCACCTCGGCCTGCATGCCGGCATGGGCGGAGCTGCGGAAGTGCCAGTAGCTGCATTGCTCGTTGGTCAGCTCCGGCGCCAGGCCGCCGCAATTGATATAGAGGATGCGGTGGCCGGGATTGCGCTCGTTGTTCTTGTCGACGCCGGCGATCAGCGTGCTGGCGATGTTGGAGGGGCCGCAGTTCAGCAGGATGGGCAGGTTCTCATCCAGCATCTTCTGCATCGTGATCAGCGCCTCGGAAGGCTGGCCCTTGTTGTCGAAGGCGACGAGCTCGAGGGGCTTGCCGAGCACCCCGCCGCGCGCGTTGACGCCGTCGATGGCGTATTGGATGGATTTGATGCCCTGGTCGCCGACCTGGGAGAACACGCCCGAGAGCGCCTCGGAATAGCCGATCTTGATCGTGTCATCGGCCTGCGACGGCCTGGGCGCGAGCAGGACGAAGGCGGAGAGCGCAAGCGCGGCCAGTACAAGCGAAAACGGGACAAGCGAAAACGGGACAAGCGAAAGCGGGGCGGCAAGGCGCCACCCGTTCTGAATCCTCATTGGAAACTCCCCCTGGATGGCAATGGACTTGCCTTGTGGTTTGGCGCGGCGATGCGCGGGGGCAGCCTAGCGCGGTTGGCGTCGCGCTTTCACCTGGAAAGGAATGGCACCCGGAAAGAAATGGCACCTGGAAAGAAATGGGCATTTCAGAACAGCTTGAGCGCCAGAAAGCCGCCGATGATGCCGGCGGCCACGGCCAGGCTGACCATGCCGAGGCGCTTTTCGATGAAGTCGCGCACGGGCTCGCCGAAGAAGCGGATCAGCCCGGCCACCAGGAAGAAGCGGGCGCCGCGGGTGAGCAGGCTGGCGGCCATGAAGATGGGGAAGCTGTAGGCCGCGGCGCCGCAGGCGATGGTGATGATCTTGTAGGGGATCGGCAGCAGGCCTTTCAGCAGGATGATCTCCAGCCCGTATTCGGCGAAGGTGGACTGGAAGGCGGCGAATTTCGCGGCATAGCCATAGGCGGCCAGAATCGGCTGGGCGACCTGCACGAACAGCGCGTAGCCGATGTAGTAGCCGAGCGCGCCGCCGGCGACGCTGCCGAGCGTGCAGATCGCCGCCAGGAACCACGCCCGCCGGGGCCGGCTCAGCGCCATCGGTATCAGCAGGATATCGGGCGGGATGGGGAAGAAGCTGGCTTCGGCGAAGGCGATCGCCGCCAGCCACCAGGGCGCGTTGGGCGAGGCGGACAGGGCCAGGACACGGTCATAGAAGCGGCGCAGCATGGCAGGGGCCCTCTCTGGCCTGATTCGGCACGCCGCCCTATCCTGGCTGCAACCAAAGCTCAAGGGGAGATAAGACCATGGCCCGCACCGTTGCTCGCCTGCTGGCGGAAAGCCTGGAAGCCCATGACGTCGACCAGGTGTTCTGCGTGCCCGGCGAAAGCTATATCGGCCTGACCAACGCGCTGACCGACATGAACTCCATCCGCGTGGTGGTCTGCCGGCACGAGGGCGGCGCCGGCTTCATGGCGGTGGCGGACGGGCGGATGCGCCCGCGCGCCGGGGTGTGCATGGTCTCGCGCGGGCCGGGGATGTCGAACGCCATGGTGTCGCTGCACTCGGCGTTCCATGACGCGACGCCGCTGGTGATGCTGGTCGGCCAGGTGGAGCGCAAGGATTTCGGCCGCCTGGCGCTGCAGGAGCAGAACTATTCCAAGATGCTGGCCGACGTCACCAAGTCGGTGATCGAGGTGAACGAGCCCGAGCAGGCCTCCGAGGCGATCGCCCGGGCGTTCCATCTGGCCGAAAGCGGCACGCCGGGACCGGTGGCGGTGATCCTGCCGGAGGACATTTTCGATGAATCCACCGATGCCGAGGTGAATTTGCCGCGGGCGCGGGCCATGGCCGGGCCGCGGCCGGAGGATCTGGACCGGCTGGCGCAGATGCTGGCGTCCTCCGAGCGGCCGCTGCTGCTGGTCGGCGGCGAGCTGGTGCATGATTCGCTGTACGATCCGGCGGTGACCGACGATCTGCGGCAATTGTCCGAAACCTGGGTGCTTCCGGTGAACCCGACGCATCGCCGGCCGCAATTGTTCGACGCCGCGCATCCGAATTATGGCGGCTACATGGGCATCAGGGTGCCGCCGGCGCTGATCTCGGAGATGAAGAAGGCCGATCTGATGGTCTGCCTGGGCGAGCGGATGACCGACAGCGTCAGCCAGTCCTACAGCTTCCCCGCCGCGCCGCAGCCGCAGCTGCCGTTCGTGCATGTCTGGCCGGACCCGAACGAGATCGGCCGGGTGTGGCGGCCGGATCTCGGCATGGCGTGCTCGCCCTACGAGGTGATCAAGGGCCTGCTGGCGCGCACGCCGCCGGCGGATGCGGGCAAGCGGCGCGGCTGGGTCGACGGGCTGCACGCGATCCACCGCAAGCTGCTGGCGAAGACCTGGGAGCCGACCTCAGGACGGGGTGAATTTCGCCGCCGTGGTGTGCGAGGTGGACAAGCATCTGGCCGACGACGCGACCGTGACCTCCGATGCCGGGAATTTCGGCTCCTATATCCATCGCTACATCGCCTTCCGGCCGGGGCAGCTGTTCCTGTCCTCGGTGGTCGGCGCGATGGGGTCGGGCATGCCCATGGGCGTGGCGGCCAGCCTGCGCCGGCCGGGCAAGCAGGTGGTGGCGTTCATGGGCGACGGCGGCGCGCTGATGGCCGGCAACGAGATCGCCACTGCGTTCCAGTACGGCGCCACGCCGATCATCATCATTTCCGACAACTCGATGTACGGCACGATCGGGATGCACACCCATGTGCGCTATCCCGGCCGCCCGTTCATGAACTCGAACCGATTGACCAACCCGGATTTCGCCGCCTGGGGACGCTCGTTCGGCGCCGAGGGCATCACGATCTCCGCAGAAGCCGAGGTCGCGGACGGCATCGCCCAGGCCTTCGCGGTGAAGAACAAGCCGGTGGTGGTGCATTGCAAGACCTCTGCCATCCAGATGAGCGCCTGGCGCCGCTACGACCTGGCGGAGACGCTGCCTTGAGGATCGCGCTGATCCATGCGCTGAAGGTGTCGATCCCGCCGATCGAGGCGGCGTTCGCGCGGCTCTGGCCGGAGGCGCGGCTGGCCAATCTGCTGGAGGACAGCCTGGCGCCGGACCTCGCCCGCGACGGCGCGCTGACGCCGGCGATGACCGAACGGTTCCGCACCCTGGCGCGCTATGCCGCCGGCTGCGGGGCGGACGGGATCCTGTTCACCTGCTCGGCCTTCGGCCCGTGCATTGCGGCCTGCGCGGCGGACCTGGCGCCGATGCCGGTGCTGACGCCGAACGAGGCGATGATCGAGGAGGCGGTGGCGCTGGCCGGCCCGGAGGCACGGATCGGCCTGCTGGCGACGTTCGCGCCGACCTTGGCGACGATGCCGGCCGAATTCGCCGAAGCGGCGCCGGGCGTGCAGGTGGAAACCTGCCTGTCCACGGCGTCACTGGTCGCGTTGCAGGCCGGCGACGGCGCCGGGCATGACCGGGCGGCGGCACAGGCGGCGGGCGCGATCGCCGGCTGCGACGTGATCGCGCTGGCGCAGTTCAGCCTGGCGCGGGCGGCGGACGCGGTGGCGGCGGCGACCGGCAAGACCGTGCTGACGACACCGGATTCCGCGGTGCGGAAGCTGCGCCGGCTGCTGGAAGGGTAGGCGGATGGATCTGGCAGGCTTCCGGGCGACGCTCGCGGACCCGGCCCCGCCGGCGGGCATGGGGTTGGCGCTGCAGACCCTGTGGTGGGAGGCGAAGGGCGACTGGCACCGGGCGCATGAATGCGCCCAGCTGGACGAAAGCCCGGCCGGCTCGGCGGTGCATGCCTATCTGCACCGGGTGGAGGGCGATCTGAACAATGCCGGCTACTGGTACAGCCGGGCCGGACGGGTGAAGCGGACCGATGCCCTGGCCGCGGAGTGGGAGTCGCTGGCGACGGAGTTCCTGGCCGGCTGGCCGGCATGAACCGCATCGTGCTGTGGCTGGCCCTGCCGGTCGGCCTGCTGGCGGCGGCGCTGTTCTTCACGCTGCTGCTGTCCGTGGCCTCGGAGACCGGCTTGTGCGGCACCTGGCTCGCCCGGTCGTTCCCGGCGGCCTATTGCGGCTGACATTCGGGCGAGGCTTGCCGGAAACCGAGGGCGGTTGAAACCAACACGATCGGGGCCGGGCGGGGTGTCTCCCTGCCCAGCCCCGATTTCAGCGCAATATTGCTTGAGGTTGACTCAACCGAGCGATAAAATTGCTCGCTAAAATAAAGACCTGCTTGCGCTTATCTCAGGTCTCAGGTCCGCTTCTGGCGCCGCTTGCGGGCAGCGAAAACGCCCGCGACGCCGACCGCCAGCAATGTGTAGGCGGCGGGTTCCGGCACGCTGGCCTCGAGGTTCACGCCGTCGAGGAAGGAGATCGGCGGGGCGCCGTTGGGCGTTCCCACGGCCAGGAAAGTGAGCGTCTGGCTGACGGCATGGGCGGTAAAGTTCATGACCACCTGCTCCCACGGGCCAGTCCCGCCCTGGGGCAGCGAATACATGCTCGACAGTTGCACGTCGCCGCCGAAGTCGACCTTCCAACGCTCGGTCGTCGGGCCGGTGAAACCAGCCTGCTGCCCGGCTGCCTGCCAGAAGGTCAGCGTGTAGCTCTGGCCGACCACAAGGCCGTTAATCACCTGCGAGAACGGGTTGCTGTAGGAGGGATCGCCATCCTGCTCGACGAAGTTGCCGCCATCCGGGCTCACTGCCGGGAAGCCGGCATAAACGGCAAGATAGACGGTGGTGGCCGTGCCGGGATAATCGAGGTAGGTGAGGTGGGACCCACCGGTCCAGCCGGTGACGTTGTTGAGGAAGAGGCCCTTGGTGTTCAGGGACGTCTCCTCGAACGAGCCGTTGGTTACCAGATTGATCGCCTGCGCGGGGGCGGCAAGGCTGGATAGCGCGGCCATGGCCGCGAAGCCCAATACGATGGATTTCATGCTCATCTCTAATGGCCCTTCAGGTAATATGTCTGATTTGTAGTTTATTGTGATTTCAGGTTCGGCGCAATGACCAGGCTGACACAAAACGCCGTCTCAACAGTATTTTTAGTTAAAAACACCCCTCGTTATTTGTGTCGCCGTGAGAAAATGATGGTTTCCATTTCCGGTGCCAGTCCGTTGGTCCTGTGGCCGCAAGATTGCTGCTTCCGAGTAGTGTCCGCCATTTGCATGAAGGCGTCGTCGGCTCGCATGATCGAATGGCTCCGGAGAATCGGTTACAATGTTGCCTAAGAATGGTGGCATCATTAAATCATGTCAATCTGCAAATTCTGAAATGGAAGGTTAATCGCATTATTGGGACAATCCCGGCAAGGCGGATGGTTATCGGAACTATTGCGATTATACTATGACACCAATCTTATACCGTGCTTCTATTGTACACAGTCATTGCCAACGGGTCGCTGCTCTCGCGGCAACGCCGCCACCACCTGCCCTTGTTCCATGTCGGCCGGCGGATGAATTTCCGTTCCGGCCTTGATGCCTTCACGCGGTTGTGTTCAGTTACTCGTATTGCAACCGATGCGAAAGCATCCGCGGAGGAATTTACCCCCATGACCGATCGCCCCGTGACCGATCGCCCTATGATCGATCGAACGAAGCGCAGCCTGCTGGCATGGGTGGCTCCCGTTCTGCTGGCCCCGGCCCTGCTGCTCTCGGCCTGCGTGCCGGCTTCCAGATACAATGCGCTGGAACAGCAGTACCAGCAGCTCAATGCGAGGCTGTCCGGGGAGATCGCCGCCGATCAGGCGGAGATCACGATGCTGGAAGGCAAGCTGAAGGTGACGCTGAAGGACGAGATCGTGTTCCCCGAGGGCGGCTGGCAGATCAACCAGAAGGCGCGCGAGACGCTCAACAAGCTGGTGCCCACGCTGCAGGGGCTGCAGCAGACCCAGGTGGTGGTGAACGGCTATACGGATGACGTGCCGATCGGGCCGGAGCTGAAGCGGGACGGCATCGCCTCCAACCTCGATCTGTCCTCGCGGCGGGCCGATACGGTGGTGAATTATCTTGCGTCCCAAGGGGTGAATCCCAACCTGATGTCTGCCCAGGGTTTTGGTGATACGCATCCGGTGGCGCCGAACGACACGGCGGCCGGCCGCCGGCAGAACCGGCGGATCGAGGTGACACTGGTGGGGCCGGGAACCTAGTCGCCGGCCCGTTACGGGGGGTTCGATGGCGGTTATCGGTCGACACGGCATGGCGGCGCTGGCATTGGCGCTCGCTTGTGTGCCAGGCATCGGGATCCCCGATGCCTGGGCCCGGGCGCTGCGCCTGGTCGCCTCGGAGCCGGCGGCGGAGGCCTATGTCGACGGGCGGAACGCGCAATACTCGGTCCGCTTCGACGCGCCGGTGGACCATTTCGCCTCCCGGCTGTGGATCGTGCGCGATGGTCAGATCATCGAGACCCTGCCGTTGCTGAAGGACTCCGCGCCGGAGGTGCTGTTCGGTTCCGCCCCCCAGCTCGCGGCCGGGCGCTACGAGCTGCGCTGGTCCGCCACGTCGGCGCCGGACGGCGAGGTGACGGCGGGCGCGATCGGCTTCACCGTCCGACCCTAGGCTTGGCGCACCGAAGGAGAGGGGAAATGCCGTATAGCGTCGTCGAAGACCTTCCTGCCTCGGTGCAGGATCACCTGCCGCTGCACGCACAGGAAATCTATCTCGCGGCGTTCAACAATGCCTGGCGCCAGCACGCGCATGAGCTGGGTGGCGAGGCGATTGCCCACCGCATCGCCTGGGCCGCGGTCAAGCGGAGCTACCGCAAGCAGGGCGAGCCCAAGCAGGGTAGCCGATGGGTGCCGATCGGCCGGTAGTGCCGGCAACCTCCGCGCATCGCCCGGCGTCAATGCCCGCCTTCCAGATACGCCGCACGGATTTCCGGCCGCGCCAGCAACTCCGCGCCGGTCCCTGCCATGGTGATGGTGCCGTTCACCAGCACATAGCCGCGATGGGCCAGGCGGAGGGCCTGATACGCGTTCTGCTCGACCAGCAGCACGGTCAGCCCGGTGCTGCGGTTCAGGTCGCGGATGGCGCCGAAGATCTGCCGCACCACCAGCGGCGCCAGGCCGAGCGAGGGTTCGTCCAGCAGCAGCAGGCGCGGGCGCGACATCAGGGCCCGGCCGATGGCCAGCATCTGCTGCTCCCCGCCCGACAGCGTGCCGCCGCGCTGGGACAGGCGCTCGCGAAGGCGCGGGAACAGCGTGAAGATGGTTTCCAGCGTCGCGGCGGCATCGGTGTTGCCGGCGACCTCGGCGCCCATCAGCAGGTTTTCGTAGACGGACATGCGCGCGAAGATGCGCCGCCCCTCCGGTGACTGGGCGATGCGCCGCTGCATGATCGCATGCGTCGGCCAGCCCGTGATCTCGATGCCGTCATAGACGATCGATCCGGTGCGCGCCCGGGGATTGCCGCAGATCGTCATCATCAACGTGGATTTGCCGGCGCCGTTGGCCCCGATCAGGGTGACGATCTCGCCCTCGTTCACCTCCAGGTCCACGCCCTTCAGCGCCTGGATGGCGCCGTAATAGGCGGTCACGCCGGACAGGCGCAGCAGGGGAGCTGTGATTCCCGCTCGCGCTTCGCTGCCGCTTGTCATTCCCCTGCCGCCTCGGCCGGTTCGTCGTCCTCGTCGCCCTCGCCGAGATAGGCGGCGATCACCGCCGGGTCGGCCCGCACCTCGGCCGGCGTGCCGTCGCTGATCTTCTTGCCGTGGTCCAGCACCACGATGTGGTCGGAGATGCGCATCACCACGCCCATGTCGTGCTCGATCAGCAGCAGCGAACAGCCGCCGTCGCGAATGCGCAGCAGCAGCCGGTTCAGCTCCTCGCTCTCGCGCGGATTGAGCCCGGCGGCCGGCTCGTCCAGGCAGAGCAGCACCGGATCGATGCACATGGCGCGCGCCACCTCCAGCCGCCGCTGCGCGCCATAGGGGAGCGCCCCGGCGGGATCGTCGGCGCGGTCCGTCAGGCCGATGGCATCCAGCCAGAAGCGCGCCTTGTCCACGCCGGCACGTTCCGCCGCGCGGTAGCGGCCGAGGCCCAATACCGCCAGCACGCCAAGCCCGGTGGCGGCCATCAGCGTGTTGTGCTGCGCGACCAGCAGGTTCTCCAGCACGCTCATGCCGGCGAACAGGCGGATGTTCTGGAACGTGCGCGCCACCTTCGCCTTCGCGGCGATGCGATGCCCCGGCAGCTTCTCGAGCGCGAACGCCGCCCCGCCCGCATGGGTCAGCGACAGCGCGCCGGCGGTCGGGCGGTAGAAGCCGGTGATGCAGTTGAACACCGTGGTCTTGCCGGCGCCGTTCGGGCCGATCACCGCGGTGATGTCGCCGCGCCGCGCGGTGAAGGACAGGTCGTCCACCGCCCTCAGACCGCCGAAGCGCATCGTCAGGTTGGTGACGGTCAGCAGATCCATCAGCCGCTGCCTTCCGCGACATGCCCGGCGCCGATCGAGCGGCGCTCGCCGAGCACGACCGAGGCGTTGCGCCCGGAGACCAGTCCGCGCGGGCGCAGCACCATGATCAGTACCAGCGCCAGGCCGAAGACCAGCATGCGGTAATCCTGCAGGTCGCGGAACACCTCGAACCCGCCGATCATGACCAGCGCCGCCAGCGCGACGCCGAGCTGGCTGCCGAGCCCGCCGAGCACGACGATCGCCAGCACGATGGCGCTTTCGATGAAGGTGAAGCTTTCCGGGCTGACGAAAGCCTGCCGCGTGGCGAAGAAGGCGCCGGCGAAGCCGCCGAACATGGCGCCCATGGCGAAGGCGGTTAGCTTGGTGGTGGTGACGTTGATGCCGAGCGAGCGGCAGGCCACCTCGTCCTCCCGCAGTGCTTCCCAGGCCCGGCCGAGCGGCAGCCGGCGCAGCCGAAGCGTCACCCAGTTGGTCAGCAGCGCCAGGCCGAAGATCACGTAATACAGGAACGCTACGCGCTGCGTCGGGCTCGGCTCCAGCCCGAAGAACCCGGCGAAGCTGCCGGGCCCGCCGCTCATGTTGAATTCGAGCCCGAACAGCGTCGGGCGGGGAATGCCGGCGATGCCGTTCGGCCCGCCGGTCAGGGTGACCCAGTTGGTGATGACGATGCGGATGATTTCCCCGAAGGCCAGCGTGACGATGGCCAGATAGTCGCCGCGCAGGCGCAATACCGGAAAGCCCAGCATTATGCCCCAGGCATGAGGCCATCAGCCCGGCCAGCGGCAGACAGGTCCAGAAGCCGAGGCCATAGGTGGTGGACAGGATGGCGTAGGCATAGGCGCCGACGGCGTAGAAGGCGACGTAGCCGAGGTCGAGCAGCCCGGCCAAGCCAACGACGATGTTGAGCCCCCAGCCCAGCATCACGTAGGTCATCACCAGCACGCCGAGATCCAGGTAGTAGCGCGCGCCGAACAGCGGCAGCGCGGCGGCGAAGATCAGCAGCACGGGGGCGAGGAATTTTCCCGCCAACGCCAGCCCGGCGGTGTGCGCGGCGCTCGGGGCCACGGGTGCCGCGCGGCGCCTGCCCATCCAGGCCAGCAGCGCCAGCCGGCCGAAGAACACGAGCGCCACCGCGATCGCCACCGCCCGGGGGCGGGTGCGCAGGCCCATGGCCCCCAGGTCGCTTTCCGTGACCAGGCCGATCATCGGGCCGAACAGCCCCAGCGCGACCAGGGCGGACAGCCCAGCGTCGCGGAGCGCGCCTCTGATACCGCCGCGAAATGCGCCCTTCATACTTTTTCGACGTCCGACCGGCCCAGGATGCCCGTCGGCAGGAAGATCAGCGCCACGATCAGGATCGAGAACGCCGCCACGTCCTTGTACTGGACCGAGAAATAGGCCGACCAGAATGTCTCGATCAGGCCGATCAACAGGCCGCCCAGCACCGCCCCCGGCAGGCTGCCGATGCCGCCCAGCACCGCGGCGGTGAATGCCTTCACGCCGGCGACGAAGCCGATGAAGAAGTCGATCACGCCGTAATAGAGCAGGAACATCAGCCCCGCGACCGCGGCCAGCGCGGCGCCGATCACGAAGGTGAGGCTGATCGTGCGGTCGGTGTCGATGCCGAGCAGCCCGGCCATCTTCAAATCCTGCTCGCAGGCGCGCATGGACCGCCCAAGCGGCGTCCGCGTCACCAGGAAGGTGAAGACCGCGAGCACCGCCAGCGTGGTGATGACGATGGCGATCTGCATCCAGGAAAGCTGTACCGCGAAGCCGTCCTGCTCCATGAGCTTCACCCCGCCCGGCAGCAATGCGGGCATCGGCTTCACCCTGGCGCCCTGGCTGACCTGCACGAAATTCTGCAGCACGATGGACATGCCGATTGCGCTGATCAGCGGCGCCAGGCGGAACGACCCGCGCAGCGGCCGGTAGGCGACCCGTTCCACGGTCCAGCCATACAGCGCCGCGATCCCGGCGGCGAACACCAGCGTCAGCGCGAGGGCGATCGGCACCGAGGTGACGCCAAAGCCCGCCAGGCCGGTCAGCGCGATCAGGGAAAGGAAGGCGCCGACCATGAAGATGTCGCCATGGGCGAAATTGATCATGCCGATGATGCCGTAGACCATGGTGTAGCCCACCGCGATCAGGCCGTAGATCATGCCGAGGGTGATGCCGTTGATCAGTTGCTGCAGCGCATAGGCCACAGGCGGTCCTCCGATTATGGCGCGAAACGGCGCGTCAAGCCTCAACAAGCCACATGCCCCGCGTCGTACGCAAGCCATCTTCCCGCTGAATTCCCACCGGCCGCGTCGCTGCCCCTTCCCTCGCGGGAAAAGCCTTGCTATAGCCCGCCGCTCACGGTGACCCGTCGGGTTCGCCGTGGGATGGGTGCATAGCTCAGTTGGTAGAGCAGCTGACTCTTAATCAGCGGGCCGTAGGTTCGAATCCTACTGCACCCACCAAATCCCCCCCGGATATCCCAATCGCCTGGCGATCAATACGCACCGCCCGCGCAACCTGGGGCGCCGGTTTCGGGCCGTCCATGGAATTGGCGCCCATTCCGACATGCGGTAACGTAATGGTTGTCATATCGACCGGAAAACGCGATCCTGACGCCTCGGCGGCATGGCCATCCGGGGAGGCGCAGCTTGGCACGCAATGTGGGGCGGATACGGGACCGGTCTCCCTTATGGTTCCGCATGGCCCGCTCGCTTCCCGCCAAACGCTGGGCGGCATTTGGCTGGCTGGCGCGCCACGGCGCCCTGGACGACGCCGTGCCGGTGCGCTGGCATGACCGCACGATCTTCATGCCGATGCTGGAGCATCAGTGCTGGCAATTCGCCGATCTCGGCGAGGTGGATGCGCTCAGCATCGACGTCCTGGCGGCGCTGGTGCGCGCACGGTTCGATCGCTGGACGATGGTCGATTGCGGCGCCAATTGCGGTCTGTTCACGCTGAACCTGGCGCACAAGGCGCCCGGCCTGGAGCGCGTGATCGCGATCGAGCCGAACACGGCCTATGCCGGGGTGCTCCGGCAGAATCTCGGCCTGCTCGCCGGCAACTCTGCGGTGGTCCATGTCGGTGCCGTGAGCGACTTCACGGGAAGGGGGCGGCTCGTCGCGCCCGAATACGACAGCAACCCTCATGGCTGGTTCATCACGCCGGATCCTGCCGGCGAGATCGCGGTGATGCGGCTCGACGACATCTGCGCCGAGGAAGGCGCCAACCTCGTCATCAAGCTCGACATCGAAGGCGAGGAGTTCAGGGCGCTGCGCGGGGCCCAGGCGCTGCTCCGGCGGGCCCGCTCCTTTGTCCTGTTCGTCGAGTTCCATGCGGCGGTTCTGGCCCGAACCGGGCTCGCGCCGCGCGCGGTGTTCGACCTGATCGCCTCGATCCGTCCGACCCGCTGGGTTGATGCCGAGGCGCCGGACCACGAGATCGACATCAGCCGCCCGGTTCTGGAGCAGACGCTCAATCACCGGATCTGCGACGTGATCGGCCTGCCGGAGAACGCCGCCCCGTTCAGCTGAGAAGCCTGGTCCCGCAAGATCCGCAGGTCAGCGGAAGGCAGATCGCGGTTCGGCCGGTTTTCGGTTATGCTGGCACCACGCTCCCGACCGGGGCGCGGCTGCCGGATGAGGGGAACCGTATGATCCGGAACGGTACGATCGGCTGCATGGCCGCGGCCGTTGTCCTGAGCCTGGGCGCAGCGGCGGCCCAGACGGGCATGCCCAAGGCGCCGCCCGTAGCCCTTGCGCCGTCCACCATGGCGCGTGTCGGCACCATCGATGCGCGCTTCCAGTCCTACAATGTCGAGATGCTCGAAGTGACCGGCGGCAGGTTCTGGAAGCCGTACGGGCCGGAACCCGATGCGCGCCGCCAGCAGCCGGTGGCCGCTGCCGCGCCAGCCGGCAGCAGCACGCCGGCGGGGATGGATCCCGAGCTGTACCAGTATCTGCCGCCCCTGGACCTGGGCAATGCGCGCCTGCGCAAACTCGCGGCCGCCCTCGGTCCCGCCTATATCCGGGTAAGCGGCACATGGGCCAACACCAGCTATTTCCCGCAAACGGATCAGCTGCCGCCGACGCCACCTTCCGGCTTTAACGGCATTCTGGGCCGGCAGCAGTGGAAGCGCGTCGTGGATTTCGCCAAGGCGGTCGACGCGCAGATCGTCACATCCTTCGCCAACAGCGTGGGAACGCGCGATGCTTCGGGCGTCTGGACCTCGGACCAGGCCCGAAGATGGCTCGATTACACGAAATCGGTGGGCGGCCACATCGCGGCGGCCGAGTTCATGAACGAGCCGACCCTGGCAGCGATGGGCGGGGCGCCCACCGGCTACGACGCCGCCGCGTACGGACGGGATTTCAAGGTCTTTCACGCCTTCGCGAGGCAGGCGGCGCCGGACATGCGGATCCTCGGCCCCGGCTCGGTCGGCGAGACAACCGGCGATGACGGAGTGGCGAATGGCACCGCCGGCGCGCTGCAAACGCGCGACCTGCTCGTCGCGTCCGGGCCGGGGGTGGATGCCTTCTCGTATCATCACTATGGCGCCGTCTCTCTTCGCTGCGCCGCCATGGATCACCAGACCACGGCCAAGGCGGCGCTGTCGGAGTCATGGCTCCGGCGCACCGACGAGACCCTCGCCTTCTACCGCAAGCTGCGGGACGAATTCGAGCCCGGCAAGCCGTTCTGGCTGACGGAGACGGCGGATGCCGCGTGCGGCGGTAATCCGTGGGCGGGCACCTTCCTCGACAGCTTCCGCTATCTCGACCAGCTCGGACGCCTCGCCAAACAGGATGTCAGGGTCGTTGCCCATAATACGCTGGTGGCCAGCGATTATGGCCTGCTCGAGGAAACCACCTTCGTGCCCAAGCCCAATTACTGGGCGGCCCTGCTGTGGCGTGAACTCATGGGAACCACGGTGCTGGAATCCGGCGTGAAGCTGCAGGATGGCCTGCATGTGTATGCGCACTGCCTGCGGGGCAGTCCGGGCGGCGTGGCGCTGCTGGTGATCAACAACGACAAGGTCCGGCCGCGCGCGCTCACGCTGCCGGTTCCGGCCCGGCGCTACACCCTGGCCGCGCCGGCGGCCGGCCTGGAGGCGAGGCGCGTCCTGCTGAACGGCAGGGTGCTCGAGTTGGGCGCGCACGACGCGCTGCCGAGGCTCGTCGGCGCTGCCGCCCCGGCGGGCGAATTCGTTTCGGATCCGGCCACGATCACGTTTCTGGCCCTGCCCGGCGCGGCCAACGAGGCCTGCCGCCAGCCATGATGCCGTTGCCCGGATGGTCGGGCCGTCAATGCGATCCACCATTCAGAAATCGCAATATATGGTCATTGACGATATCGGGTTTCTCGGACAGCACGAAATGCGTTGCCCCCTCGATGATGTCTTCCTGCCGGCCCGGAGTTGCGTTCGCGAGTTCAGCGGTGTGCTCCCGTTTGACGAGGTCGTGCTGGCCCGCGATGACCAGGGTCGGCGCCTTGATCCTGCCGAGATCGTCCAGGCTGTAGCGCGGCTGGGTCTGCCACATCGTGACGACCTTGCGATACATCGTTGGCCAATGGGCCGGGTCCGGCGCGTTGCGCGCATAAAAGCCGGGGACGGGGGGTATTTCCTTGGCCGCTACAGGGCTGTTGATCAAGCCGTCCACATCATAATTGGCACTGATCACGACCAGCCGCCCAACGCGCTCGGGATGATGCATGGCAAGGTCAAGCCCGATGATGCCGCCGTCGCTCCACCCGACCACATCCGCCTTGTCGATTTTCAGCCGGTCGAGAAGCTTGAGCATATCGTCCGCCATCAACGCGTAGCTGAGCGGCGCATCCGAGTCGGTGGATCGTCCATGCGCGCGGCTATCCGCCGCGATAACCAGGCGCGTTGCCGCCAGCGCCCGGATCTGGCTGTGCATGTCCTCGATGGAGCCGAGGCCGCCGTGCAGCAGGAGCACCGGGGGGCCGCTGCCATAGGCCTCGACATAGATCCGGACGCCGTTGATATCGAAATACCGGCCGCCATGCGCCTGCCGGGAAATGGCCCTCCAGACGTAGAAGCCGGGTCGGCTCGCCGTTTCCGCATTGAGAAAATGGAATGCCATGACAGCCATTGCCGTCAGGCCCACAATACCGCCCGGGGCGAGGATCATAGGCCTTAACATTCTCTGTGCGCTCCCATTCGTACTCCTGTACGCATGACCCCGTCGCCGATCGACGTTTCCGCAGATCGGCGGCCCATGCTAGCGCGGCACAGGCTCCATTAACAATAAGCAATGTTTGCATCTTCCAGGACCAGACTGGCCATTCTGTATCCGGATGAACGGATTGCGTTGTTGCGAAATCAGTTCGAAAAGTATTAAACTGAGGCGACGCGCCGTTTCCTGCATCGATCTGGAGGACGTAGATTGCGACGGGACTTGCGGGATTGAATCACAATCCGAACGCTCCATCGATGTTCGGCGCGGATACCCGCTTCCCAAGGCAGGAAGCGGACGTACCGGTCGAAGCGCCGGTCGTTCCGGAACCGGTGTTGCCCGGATCCTTGTTCCACGAACATTGGTGGCTCAATGCCACAACGCAGGACCGTTTCGATGAAGTCGTCGTCAGAAGTGGCAACCGTGTTGTCGGGCGGCTGCCATTCGTGACCACGAAACGGGTCGGGTTGACGGTATTGCGCATGCCGCCGTTCACGCACGTGCTCGGCCCGGTCGTGGAGGCCGGGGCGGGAAAGCCGCAAACGCAGTTGCTGCGGCGCCTGTCGATCGTCCGCGAATTGATCGATCAGCTCCCGCCCTTCCATTTCTTCAAGCAGGCTCTCGACGCTTCGACTAGCGACGGCCTCGCCTTCCAGGACCGCGGCTTTCAGGTCACGCCGCAATATACTTTCGAGATCGATTGCCGCGGTGACCCGAAGCAGGTCTGGGATGGCATGCATTTCAAGACACGCCAGCATATTCGCCGGGCGCAGGAAAAACTCTCGGTTGCAACCGTCGACGACCCGAACGAATTTGTGCAATTCTACCACAGGAATTTGCGGGAGCGTAAGCGCACCAGCTTCCTGGCGCTCGATGCCTTCGCGGCGCTGTTCGCCGAATGCCGCAGCCGCGACAGCGGTGAGATCCTGAGCGCCAACTGGCCCAACGGGAAACCTGCGGCGATGGTGTTTCTCGTATGGGGGTATGGCACGATGTACTATCTGCTGTCCTCGCGCGCCCAGGATGCCGGGGATAACGGATCGATCAATCTGTTGATCTGGTCGGCGGTCAATCGTGCCCATGGCCGCGGCCTGGTTTTCGATCTCGATGGCGTCACCACCAGCGGCACGGCGCGCTTCCTGAGCGGGTTCGGCGGTCAGATCCGGGTGCGCATGATCGCGCGGCGATCCCGGTTTCCTTATGACGCGATGCAATACGCCAAGCGCCAGCTCATAGGCGGCCGGGCCGATGACACCTTGGCCTTCACATGACCTGTCGGCGCGAACGGGCCCTGGGTGGCGAAGCTGTGCCCAGCCAGGCCGTCATCCGCGCCTGCCAGGGCCATAGGCCGGTCCGGCAGGCGCCGGATCGATGATCGCCCGCAAGCCCAATCTGTTTTTGATTGGCGCAATGAAATCCGGCACCACCTATCTGCACAAGCTGCTCGAGGCGCATCCTTCGATCTTCATGTGCCAGCCCGATGAGCCCAGCTATTTCGTCGATCCGGATCAGTTGAAAAGGCTTTGGCCGGCCATGTGGGATCGGGGGTTCTGGCGCAGCGAGGAACACTATCTCCGATTGTTCCAACCGGCCGGGGACGCAACGCTATTGGGGGAGGCGAGCACGAATTACACCAAGCTTCCCCTGGTGTCGGGCGTTCCCCAAAGGATCCGGAATTTCAATCCGGATGCGCGTTTCATCTATCTCATGCGCGATCCGGTGGAACGTACCCTCAGCCATTATTGGCATATGGTGCGATACCATGCCGAGCACAGAAAGATCCTGCGTGCCATCCGGGAAGACCCGCAGTTTCTCGACGTCAGTCATTATGTCGTGCAGCTGGCGCCGTTCCTGGAGCTCTTTGGAAGGGACCGTGTCAGTGTCCTGACGTATGAACAGCTGACCCGCGATCCGGCCGGGACCATGCGCTCCCTGTATGACCGATTGGGGGTTGGAGGCTCGGGCGTCGAAATGTCCGTATTCGCCCAGCCGGAGAATGTCACGCCGGAGGTCGTCAGCATGGCGAGCTGGGGCGGCGTGCTGCAGCGGTTGCGGCAATCATTGCCGTTGCGGGCCATGACGCCGCATGTTCCGTCCTCGTTGCGCCAGATGGCGCGCCGGCTCGCCACCCGGGACGTGTACCGCCAATTCGTTGATACATCCGATGTCATCGGCTTCCTGCAACCCATCCAAAGGCGGCAAACCGACGAGCTGACGCGGTTGCTCGGCCGCGAGTTTCCGGAATGGCTGACGCTCAATGGGGATCCCCGGGCGTGACCCGATGTTCCGAAACACCGGCAAGCCCGGACCGCTCCCTCACGGGACACCGCGCGGCAGCGATGCGCGATCGTATCGTCGAGCCGGCCGAGTCCTGGGTGGTGACGTTCCGCGCGTCGGGCGCGCGGCCCCCGCTGTTCTGCGCTTGCGCCGGCGGAGGCGACGCGCTGGATTATCGGGACCTTGCCTACGCCTTGCCCGATGATCAGCCGGTCTACGCATTCGGCTTGCCCGCGCCCGGGGAGGACGAGCCGTTTCCGACGGTCCAGCAGCTCGCCGCAACCTATGTCCGGAAGGTGCGGGAGCTGCAGGAGCGGGGGCCCTATCAATTATGCGGTCATTCTTTCGGCGGCCTGGTCGTGTACGAGATGGCGGCCCTGCTGGCGAAGGAAGGCGAGGATGTACGGCTCCTCGCACTGCTCGACACGCTGTATCCGAGATACAGTCAGAATTTGTCGCCCAGGGAGCAGAGGGAGTTCCGACTCACCTATCTTTCCGATCGATTTGCCAAGTATGGACGAAATCTGCTGCGCGGCAGACCCGATAGGATCCTGTTGGACGCGGCGGCGTTTTTCTACGGCCGCGGCAAGAAGCTGTTCTGGCGGGGCTCTCAATGGGCATCCAGCAGGTTGGGCCTGCGGATCGCGCCGCTTCTTCGCAGCGATGCGATGGTCCTCTCGGCGGCCTGGCGGATGTATGTCCCGAGCCCCTACCAGGGCCGCCTGGTGCTCTTCAATGCGTCCGAGCGGACATCCGAATACGGCACGGACCGGACGTTGGGATGGAAGACCTGCGCCACCGGCGTCATCGACATCCATGTCGTGCGGGGCGATCACTACACGATCCTGCATCCGCCGCATCTGGGAATGCTCATCGATCGGCTGACACCGTATCTGGTGGGTGCCGTCGGGCGCGCAACGGGCTCGTAAGGTGCAATCGGGTGGTGATAGATTTCTCGGTGGTGATACCTACATTCCGACGCCGAACCGAGCTGACAGAGGCGATCGCCAGTGTCGCGGGGCAGACCGGCGTCACGCTTGAAATTCTCGTGGTCGACGACTGTCCGGACGGGTCGGCGCAGTCAGCCGTCCAAGGTCTTGGCGATGCGCGTGTGACCTATCTGAGAAATCCCCATCCGACCGGGGGGGCGCCCAGCGTGGTGCGCAACCTGGCATGGCCCCGCGCGAGCGGAAGTTTCGTTCATTTCCTGGACGACGACGACATAATTCCCCCTGGACATTATGCCGCGGTCAAGGAGGCCTTCGAGAACCATCCCGGGATCGGCCTCGTATTCGGCCGGATCGAGCCATTCGGCGCCGCCCCCGAGACCCAGTTGCATCAGGAGCGGCGCTACTTCGCGGAAGCCGCGCGGAATGCATCCATATGTCATCGCTTCGGCCGGCGGTTTGCTTTCACCGGCCAGATGCTGTTTGCCCCGCCGATACTCGTTTGCAGCGCGGGGGTGGTGCGCCGCGAATGCGTGGCGCGTGTCGGCGGGTTCGACCCCACGATCCGCCTGATGGAAGACGCCGATTTTTATGCCCGCGTGATGCGCGAGTGCGGCGCCTATTTCCTCGACCGGGTGGTGCTGCGGTATCGCATCGGCAGCCCCTCGCTCATGCACTCGCTCAACCCGCCGCTCGCTCAATTGCGCCAGCAACTCGAAGGCCGCCGCCGGATGCAGTCCAAGTTCCGGGCGGAACGGGGGGCGCTGGAATTCTATGCGCTGGCGGCCTTCACTCGGGCGCTGAAGAAACTGAAATGGCGGTCATAGCCAATGCGCGCCGCCCGCCAAGGCGCCGGCCGACAAAGCGCGCGAGCAGGTGGGCCGGGCGCTCGACGATGCAATGGAAGGCATAGGAAGCGGCCAGGATCGTGGCCAGTTGCAACGCCCATCGGGCGATCGGGTTGATCAGAAAGCCGAAATGGACGAAGGCCGCGATCACGGGATAGTGGACCAGATAGAGCGAATAGCTCCAGCGTCCGCCCCACTCGAGCGACGCCGGTGGAGGATGGCTGTCGAATGTCTCGATCTCCTTCATCAGCCAGAAGAACACGAAGATCGCAAAAGCGCCGAGCGTGGCCGGGTTGCCGATCAGGACCGGAGAGATGGAGGCATAGACGAGTGCCTTGGGGGGAAGCGACAGCAGCAAAGCCGCCGCGCGCCATCCCCACACCGGCCCGCCCAGACGCGGCAGCCGGCCAGACGCGACGATCTGCGCCACCGCGCAACCCAGCAGCCATGCCGGCAGCGCGGTCACCCATGCCAGCCCCTTGGAATAGTCCGCATAGAGCAGGCGGTGCCAGTGAAGCATGATCACCAGGTAGGATAAGACGAACGCCATGGCGATGAAGGGCGCCAGGCCGATCCGGCGGAAGCCGGCCAGCAGCGCGGGATAGATGGCGTAATAGATCAGTTCGCACCACAGCGACCACAGGACGATCCGGGCAGCGGTGGCGACGTCCTTGCCGACCAGGCCGCCGGCCAACTCCACGAAGAAGACGGCCGCAAGCAGCGGAATGCCGATCCGGATGTAGCGCTGGGCGAAGTAGGCGGGCAGGTTGCATGGCTCCAGCCTGGCATACGGATAATGGACGCACAGGCCCGAGATCACGAAGAACACAATGACAGCGGCGACACCGTCGAATACGACAGCGTTCCATACGACGGCGGCATCCGATAATCCCAGCCAGGCCGCAACCTCGGGCCGCGCGCCGTGGTGCATCGCAACCCACAGGGCGCAGACGAAGCGCAGGCTGTCCAGACCTGAAATATGGCGCCGCTGAAGCGGCTTGGAAATTTGGAACAACGCGTCGCCCCGGGAGATTTTCGTCTATCCTAGGATCGAAACGATTATATTGCATTATAAAAACGACAAAGTCGCACGGAGGTCGGCGCCTGCCGGGTGGGCTCAGGCACGATCACGTATCTGACGGGACCAACCTCCCTGGCAACGACATCTAGACGGCGATCTTCGCGGCCGGCTCCCCGCTCGCCTCGGTGATCAGTTCGAGCTGGCCGACCGTCTCCTTGCCGAACAGCAGAGGAACGCAGGCGCCGATCGCCACCACCACCATGATCGCGCCGAAGAACACCGTCGGGGATCCCGTGTACGGTTCCAGCAGGAACGGCGCCAGCACGCCCGAAAAGATCCGGCCGGTCGCTTCGCCGAAAAAATGGCCGCGGCCGCGCAGCGCGGTGGGGAATTGCTCGGAAAGATAGACCCGTACCGCCGTGAACGACGACAGCACGGTGAGGCCGGTGATGATCGCTCCCGCGGTCATCGCCACCGTCGCGTACGGGCCCGTCCTGTGCGCCACTCCCATCAACGCGAGACCCGGGACCGCGCCGGCGAGGCAATAGGCAATGGTCCAGCGCCGGCCGATGATCTCCATGATGAACCCGGTGAAGAACTTGCCCGGGATCGTCACCATGAACAGCAGGGTCGTCAGCCCGAAGCTCAGGCCGACCGCGGCGCCCTGGTCCACCAGCGCCTTCGGCAGCAGGATCGCCGAGCTGTAATAGGCGGTGGTTGCGGCGGCGTAGCAAAGGATGCCGACCACGGTCCAGCGCAGCTGGCCACGGCGGAACAGGGCGGCGAACGGCGGCAGCGCCTCGGGAGCGTCTTCGATGGACGGGCCGAGCTCGGGGATGGTCAGCGGCGATACGCGGTTGCCGCACCGCGCGATCATGCGGTTCACGGTCGCGACCGCTGCCTGGGGGTCGCCCTTGCGCAAATGCCAGCGGGCGCTCTCCGGCAGGCCGAAATGCACCAGCAGCGGCACGATCCCCAAGGCCAATCCGCCCGGCAGCGCGATCAGCCGGAAGCCGTTCGGGTTGCCGGCGAGCAGGAAGCCGACGAAGGGCAGCAGCGTGAAGGCGCTCGCCAGCATCACCTCGAAGATCGCGCCATAGGTGCGGCGGTGTTGCTTCGGCATCAGCTCGGCAGCGATCGGGAACGGCGCGGAGATGGCAAACCCCAGTCCGATGCCGGTGAGCACGCGGATGACGATCAGCTGCGTGCCGCTTTGCGCCAGCGGGATCAGCAAGGTGAAGAAGGTGCTGATGATCACGCCGATCTGCATCACGGTCTTGCGGCTGACGCGGTCGGATATCGCCGAGGCGATGAAGCCGCCGACGACGACCAGCATGGTGGGGGCGACCGCCAGCCAGCGGATCTGCCCGCCGGTAAGCTGCAGCGGCTGCTTGGCCAATACCAGCAGCGAGCCGCCCAGTGCCAGATCATAGCCCTCGACGAAGCCGACCGTGCCGAGCACCAGGATGACCAACACGTGGTAGGAGCTGAAAGGAATGCTGTCCAGCTTGCGCCCCAGTATGAAACTGGCAGGAATGGGGCTGGCAGGAATTGGTGGCCTGCCGGCGAAACCGGTCGTGCTCATGCCGTGCTCCCAGATCAGTCCAATCCGGAATCGAACACCGAAGCGGTCAAAGAACGCGATTGTCTTGCTGTCTTCGGATGAAGGTGCCGGGAACGAAAATAAGCCTGTGCGGATGCGCCGCTGTTTCTTATGCCGCGGTATCCGATGCCGGTATAGACGGGTTGTTGCCGTAGGTTCGAAGGCTGCCTTGGCGGGCGTTCACCGGAGAAGCGGCCCCATCGCTCGCCCGCGGCCGGACGCTGAACCTTTTCCCGCGGCGGCACCACCGAATTCGTTGCTGCACCGCGCAAACCGCATACCGATGCCGGGCGGCGCGCGATGGCACACGAAACGGCAGAAGCCGGGTGGATTACTCCGCGGCCAGGGCCATGGCGCGATACTCCGGCTGGCCCGATGGCGACGGAGATCTGTCTGCCGGTCCCGGCGCGTCGGGGAACAGCGCCCGCCGCAGGCCGACCAGGGCTTGGAGGGCGTCACGCGCGGCCTGGCGCGGCCCGCATGCGACGGCGGCGTCGAGCGCCTGGTCGATATCCGCGAGCAGGCCGGTCGGCGCATCCACGAGGCCGCCTGCGGCCACGCGCTGGCGGAACAGCGCGGATACGCCCGCCAGGACTGCGTTGATCCGGATCCTGGCGGCTTCGGGCAGGGCGCGGCGGTCGCGCTGCAGGTCCAGGATATTGTAGCCGATGCGCAGCTCGGCCAGGCCGTCGATGGCCAGGAGGTCGCGGGTCTCGTCCGCGGCCAGCCGCGGCACGAGCTGGCCGAGGCGATCGAGCGTGCGGCTCGCCAGGACCGCATGGTCCTGCGTGCGCGAGCCGGCCGCCATGTCGGCGAGGTCCGTCCAGCCGGCCCGCACGAGGCGCCGCGCGGCGATCTCGGCGCCGAACGGCTTGGTGAGCAATGTCCATGTCCATGCGAACAGATAGCCCGCCAGCACCGCCATGCCCTCGTTCACGTAAAGCGCGAAATCGGCGCTGTAGCGGCTCTGCAGGGCGAGAGAGCCGGCCCCGTTCGTCGCCAGCATCAACGTGACCAGGCTGAGCTGCGGGCGGGGAATGAACGCCCCCACGAGCAGGAAGGGCGGGGCCAGCACCAGCGCCAGCGTTTCGAAATCATGGACCAGCGGCAGCACCGCGAACAGAAAGACGCCCGCGCCGATCTGCGCGACACCGGCCCAGGTGAACATCGCCAGGATGGACGGGGCCGGCCGGTCGAGCGCGCCGAAGAAGCAGCATGCCACTGCGGCCAGCGCCACGAAATTGGCGCCGCTCGACCAGCCGCTGTAGATCCAGATCAGGCTCGCGACGAAAGTCGCCAGCACGGCGGAGCCGGCGGAAAACAGCATCAGCCCGTGATCGTAATGCCGTGCATTGCCGACGAGGCGGCGATGGCGCAGCACCGGCTTCGTTCGCCCGGCTGCGGATCCGGCCGCGATCTGGCGCCGCAAACTGAGGCAATCCTGCCAGAGGTCGACGACATCCCCGAGCCGCGCGAGCACGTTGGCCCGCATGAGGCCGTGCCAATGCAGCAGGTCGTGCTGCGAGGGCTGCAGGTCCCGCAGGGCGGCCCGGAAGCGTTCCGGCCCATCCGGCGGCGCATCGGGGCCCGCCTTGATCCAATCGGCGATGGCCGCCGCCAGCGCCCTGGGTTCGTGCGGCAGTGTTCCGGCCCCCAGCGTCAGGGCGCGCAATCGGTCGGAGAGCGACGACAGCACCGGCAGAAGCATCAGCAGGCGCCCTCTGACCTCCTGCGCCCAGCGGGTCGTGTCGCGCGCGCCGGCGTCGTGGGAGAGCTGGCCGATCAGCACATCAAGCGCGGCAACGTCGGTGGCGAGGCGCTGGCGGCCGAGGGGGGCGGCCGAGGTCGCCGCGTCCGCGCGCAGGATCTCGCTGGCCCATGCGCCGGCATCGCGCAGCCAGTCGGTCACGCGCGCCGCGAGAACCGGGCCGACGCTCATGGGAAAGATCGTCCCGCCGACCACGCTCGCGCATACTATGCCGAGGATGATCTCCTCGCTGCGCGCCACGGCGACATCGAAGATGGTTTCAGGTGCCGATACGGCCGGCAGGGCGATCAGCGGCAGCGTATAGCCCGCCAGCATGAAGACATAGCTGCGCGGCGTCCGATCGAGCAGCGCGACATAGAGCAGGCTGCCCGTCCACACCGCCACCGCCAGGCTCAGCAGCTCAGGCGCCTCGACCAGGGACGGCACCAGCACGATCGTCGCGGCTGCTCCGATCAGGGTGCCGAGGGCGCGATAGAGCGCCTTCGAGGTCGTCGCGCCCGATAGCGGATTGGCGACGACATAGACCGTCGTCATCGCCCAGTACGGGCGGGGCAGGTCGATCGCCAGCGCGATATAGAGCGCCAGCATCGAGGCGGCGAAGGCCTTCGCCGAGAACAGCCAGTCCCGCCAGGACGGAAAAATCATGGCTGCGTTCGCCGTGGTGCCGTCCCCGGCTGGCAATGGCTGTCGGCGCGGTCGATCGCCCGGAAGACCCTCAGCGTGGCGTCGATGTCGGCCTGGCTCACATCGGCCAGGACGCGGGTTCTGAGCTCCGCCAGCAACTGCTCGATGTGCCCCGCGAGCCGCTCGCCCTCCTCGGTCAGCCAGAGGGTCTTGGCGCGCCGGTCGTCGGGATCGTCCTTGCGTACCACCAGGCCGGCGGCGCAGAGCTGATCGAGCAGGCGCACCAGCGAGGTGCCCTCGATGCCGACCTGGGTGGCGAGCGCCACCTGCCGCACGCCGCCGCCCAGCCGGCTGAGCCATACGAGCGGCGCGGCGCGCGCTTCCGAAATATCGTGCGCGGCGAGCGCTTCCTGCGCCAGCCGGCGCCATTGCCGGCCGGCGTGCAACAGGCCGGAGGTCACCAGGCTGGAGGTCACGGGGCTTCGGTCTTTCATCGGATCGCGCATAGGCACACTATAAGTAATAGGATTATGTGTATGCAATGCATATGCGCCGATCGGAATGGATATGCCGCGGCCACTCGATCCCTGACTTCGCGATGCCCTGGTCATCTGTCCGGGACCGATGGTATGGCAGTGATCACCGTCGGGATCCGGCGCCGGTCCATCGCTTTGTCGCTGCAAGGGAAGAAAACGAACATGTCGTGCCGGAACGCCTGTGGTGTGTGGATCGTGCTGTTGTCTGCGGCTAGCCTGACGCTCGGTGCCTGCAGTTCCTCGTTCGGCGGCGGGTCCAGCCCGCCCAAGACCGTGGTCATCCCGGCCAACCAAAAGATCGTCTGCATCGACGGAACCGAGCCGCCCTGCAAGTAGACGGCCGGTAAATGACGGGCGGCGTTACGGCGCCGCCGCGCAGGCGCCGGCGGCGATCGCCCGGTCGACGACCTGGCCCGAGAAGATCACGCCGTCGCCGTCCAGCGCCAGGCCCGCCGCGTGCAGCGCGTTGGCCGCCCAGGTGTTGCAGGTATGGGCCAGGCTGTAGCCGGACACCGCCGCGTAGAACAGGCTGCCGGGATAGAAGCCGGGGCCGAGCAGCCGGGGGCCGCCGGCGGCATCCCTGGCGATGTCCCGCCAGATGAAATCCGACAGCGCGCGGGCGCCGTCCGGCGACAGGCGATACACCAGCACCTCGCCCGCCGGGTAGGCATCCACGGGGTCCGCGCCGACGCCGATGACCTCGATCGCCGCCGGACCCGGCACCGGGCCGAGCAGGTACTCGCTGATCGTGTCCGGCGGCGCGGTCAGGAACGTCTTCTTGCCGTACCCGAACATCAGCGCATGGGCGCCCGGAAACACGTCGCGGAACACCGCCAGCTTCCCCGTCACCGCCGCGGCCGGCAGGCCGATATCGATATGCCAGCCGGCGCTGCGGATATAGACCGGCGTCTCGCCCGGCGCCGGGGCGGGGCAGGTCGGCGGCGGCGGGAAGCTGCACGCGCCGGCGGCCAGGACCGCGGCAATGGCGAAGGCCCGGCTGAGGACGAGCACGATCCCGCCTGCTGCCCTCGGCCTTCGGCCCTCAACCCTGCGGGCGGAAGCCCATGATCCGCTCGAACCGGTCGCAATAGGCGGGCCAGACCTCCGGGTTCAGGATCCGTTCCGGCTTCTTGCCGTCCAGGATGTCCAGCATCTGTTCGGCGGCGATGCGCGCGATGTTGTCGCGCGATTCATGGGTGACGCCGGCGGTGTGCGGGCTCACCACCACGTTGTCGAACTGCAGCAGCGGATGGTCCTTCGGCGGCGGCTCCTTCTCCCACACGTCCAGCCCGGCGCCGGCCAGCTTGCCCGCCCGCAGCGCGTCCGCCAGCGCCATCTCGTCATGGATGAAGCCGCGCGCGGTGGTGATGAAATAGGCGGTCGGCTTCATCAGCGCGTATTCCCGCGCCCCGATCATCTTGCGGGTGGAGGCGATCAACGGGCAGTTGATCGAGACGTAGTCGGACTGCCGCAGCAGGTCGTCCAGTTCCACCTTCTCCGCCCCCTTGGCGCGGATCTGCTCGGCGCTCAGCAGCGGGTCGAAGGCCAGCACGCGCATGCGGAACAGCCCGCGGCAGAGTTCCGCCACGCGGCTACCCACATGGCCGATGCCGACGATGCCGATGGTGCGCCCGACCAGGTCATGGCCCTTGTAGTCGTTGCGCGGAATGTCGGACTGGCGGCGCATGAAATGGTCGGTCTCGATGATGCGCTTGGACAGCGTCAGCATCATCGCCATCACGTGCTCGGCCACCGCTTCCTTGTTGCCGCCGGCCTGGTTGACCGCCAGCACGCCGGCGGCGGTGCAGTCCGCGAGGTCCAGCGTGTCGTAGCCCGAGCCGTTGGTGGACATCACCACCAGGTTGGGCGTGCGCGCCAGCAGGGCGGCGGTGCCGAAATATTTCGGCAGGATCTCGTCGCGCGACGCGCCGATCTGATAGCCGTGCGCCTGCGCCAGCACGGGTTCGGCTTCCGCGTCGGGGCTTTCGTTCTCCAGCCGGGTCAGCTGCACGTCGGGGCGGCGGGCGAGGATTTCGGCGAACACCGGCGAGGCCAGGTATTTGACGTAGAAGACGCGCTTGTTATTGGCAGCCATCTTGGACCTTCTCCTTGGGGAGGCGAACGTGGGCAGGCGAACAGGGGCAGGCGAACGATTGGGCGGCATGGTATACGTGTGTCCGCCAGCGTCCACCCAGGCGCGCGTCCACCCGGAGGGATGATGCCCCGCAAGCTTATTGCCAGCCTGATCGGCCTGTTCGGCTTCCTCGCCTATGTGGCGGCCGCCACCACCCTGGCCGACCACGTGACGGATGCGAACGTGATCGTGCAGACCGTGTATTTCCTCGCCGCCGGCCTGCTGTGGACGATCCCGGCCCGGTGGTTGATGCTCTGGTCCGTGCGGCAACGGTAAGGGGGGAGCGCCCGATGAGCGAGACGGCTTTGCGCAATGCGGATCTGGATGCCGCCCTCGCCGAGGCCCGCCAGGCCTATGTCGCCCGCAATCCGCGCTCGCTCGCCCGGTTCGTGGAGGCGACCTCGGTGATGCCCGGCGGCAACACTCGCACCGTGCTGCATTACGACCCGTTCCCCCTCGGCATCGCGCATGCCGCGGGCTGCCGGATCTGGGACGCGGACGGGGCGGAATACGTCGATTTCCTCGGCGAGTACACCGCCGGCCTGTATGGCCATTCCGACCCGGTGATCCGCGCCGCCATCGACCAGGCGCTGGATGGCGGCATCAGCTTCGGCGGCAGCAACCTGATCGAGCCGAAATTCGCCCGCGCGGTATGCGACCGGTTCCCGAGCATCGAGCGGATCCGCTTCACCAATTCCGGCACCGAGGCCAATCTGATGGCCATCGCCACCGCCTGTGCGTTCACCGGGCGCAAGAAGGTGATGGCGTTCAGGGGCGGCTACCACGGCGGCGTGTTCACCTTTGCCGGCGGGGGTAGTGCGATCAACGCGCCCTATGATTTTGTCCTGGGCAGCTACAACGACATCGCAGCGACCCTCGCCCTGATCGAGGCCAACGGCCCCGAGCTCGCCGCCATCATCCTGGAACCGATGCTCGGTAGCGGCGGCTGCATCGCCGCGGAGCCGGATTTCCTGCACGCGCTGCGCGCGGCGGCAACCAGGGTCGGCGCCCTGCTGATCCTGGACGAGGTCATGACCTCCCGCCTCGCCCCGGGCGGGTTGCAGGCGTTACGTGGCGTGACGCCGGACCTGACCACATTGGGCAAATATATCGGCGGCGGCATGTCGTTCGGCGCCTTCGGCGGCCGGGCGGAGATTATCGACCTGTTCGACCCCCGCCGTCCCGATGCGATCCCGCATGCCGGCACCTTCAACAACAACGTGCTGACCATGTCCGCCGGCCTGGCCGGGCTGACGCAGGTCTTCACCCTGGCGGCACAGGCCGCCCTGAACGCGCGCGGCGACGCGCTGCGCGAGCGCCTGAACACGATCTGCCGGGCGCAGGACGCGAAGATGCAGTTCACCGGCATCGGCTCCATGCTGGCGGTTCACATGCTGCGCGGCCCGGTCCGCACCCCGGAGGATGCCGCCAGGGGCGACGCGAAGCTGAAGGAGCTGTTCTTCTTCGACATGCTGGCTGCCGGCATCTGGCTGGCGCGGCGCGGCATGATGGCGCTGAGCCTGCCGATCGGGGACGCCGAATGCGACCGGCTGGCCGCCGCGGTGGAGGATTTCTGCCAGAGCCGGCGCTCCCTGCTGAACCAGCCCTGATCCGTTCGCCGATGCATGGCTTCCCGGAACTGCCATGGTTTTGCCATGGCTCGGTAACACATACCCGCTACGGCAACCCGTGCCAGAACAGATCGACCATTGGACTGGATAGGAAAAACGGAAGATGAAGCGTCGCACCCTGCTCGCCGCCACTGCCGCACTCGCCGCCGCGCCGGTCGGCGTGACCCGTCCGGCCCGGGCCCAGTCCGGACGCAGCAAGATCGTGTTCTGGCACGCGATGACCGGCCCGCTGGGGGAGACGCTGAACCTGCTGGTGAACGGCTTCAACATCAGCCAGAAATCGGCGGAGGTCACTGCCGTCTTCAAGGGCTCCTACCCGGAGACGCTGACCGCCGCCATCGCCGCCTTCCGGGCTGGCCAGGCGCCGCATCTGGTGCAGATCTTCGAGGTCGGCACCGCCTCCATGCTGGCTGCCGGCAAGGCGGTGATGCAGACCTGGGAGCTGATCAAGGAAACCGGCGCCGCGATCGACCCGGCGCAGTACGTGCCGGCGATCCGCGGCTATTACAGCCTGCCGGACGGCAGGCTGGCGTCCATGCCGTTCAACTCCTCCACCGCGGTGATGTGGTACAGCAAGGACGCGTTCGAGAAGGCCGGCCTGGACCCGGAAAAGCCGCCATCCACCTGGCAGGAGCTGGTGGAGACCTGCCGCACGCTGAAGGCCAAGGTCGCCGGATCCTCCGCGACCTGGGCGCCGCTGACCACGTCCTGGCCGAGTTGGATCCTGCTCGAGCAGTTCAGCGCCATCCACAATCTGCCCTACGCAACAAAGGCGAACGGGTTCGAGGGGCTGGACGCCGAGCTGCGGGTGAACGGTCCGGGCCAGGTCAAGGCGATCCAGCGCGTGCTCGACATGGCCAAGGAAGGCCTGTTCAAATATGGCGGCCGCGACGGGGCGGCGGATTCGCTGTTCCCCGCCGGCGAGACCGCGATCGCCTTCAACTCCTCCGGTGCCCGCGGCCTGATCAACCGCACCGCCAAGTTCAAATGGGCGCCGGCGTTCCTGCCCTATGACCCCGAGATCATCGCCAAGCCGATCAACTCCATCATCGGCGGCGCCAGCCTGTGGACGATGACCGCGCCGGGGCGCACGACCGACGAATACAAGGGCGCGGCGGAGTTCCTGAAATTCATCGGCCTGCCGGACAACGACGCCCGCTGGCACCAGCAGACCGGCTACGTGCCGGTGACCATGGCCGGCTACGACCTGACCCGCCAGCAGGGCTACTACGACAAGAACCCCGGCACCGACCTGCCATTCCAGCAGCTCACCCGTGGCCAGGTGACCGCGAATTCCAAGGGCATCCGCCTCGGCAGGATGCTGGAACTGCGCAGCATCATCGACGAGGAGCTGGAAAAGGCGCTGCAAGGCCAGCAGAACGCCAAGCAGGCGCTCGATGCCGCGGTCACGCGCGGCAACAAGGTGCTGCGGGAGTTCCAGAAATCCGTGAAGTCGTGACCGCCGCCGAGGATCCCGGGCAACCCACCCGCCGGATGCCGGTCGGCTTTGCTTTCGACAATACCTACGCGCGTCTGCCGGAGCGCTTCTATGCGCGGCTCGATCCGACGCCGGTGGCGGCACCCCGGCTGGTGCGGGTGAACGCCGAACTGGCGGAAAAGCTCGGGCTCGACCCCGTGGCGCTGACCAGCCCGGCGGGGGTCGAGGTGCTGGCCGGCAACCAGGTGCCGGAGGGCGCGGCGCCGATCGCGCTCGCCTATGCCGGGCACCAGTTCGGCCATTTCGTGCCGCAACTCGGCGATGGGCGCGCCATCCTGCTCGGCCAGCTTGTCGCGCAAGACGGCGGGAATGCGCGACATTCAGCTCAAGGGCTCCGGCCGGACCCCGTTCTCCCGCAATGGCGACGGCCGGGCGGCGCTGGGCCCGGTGCTGCGCGAATACATCGTCAGCGAGGCCATGGCGGCGCTGGGCGTGCCGACTACGCGGGCGCTGGCCGCGGTTGCGACCGGAGAGCCCGTCTACCGGGAAACGATGCAGCCCGGCGCCGTGCTGACGCGCGTGGCCGCGAGCCATATCCGTGTCGGCACCTTCCAGTTTTTCGCCGCGCGCGGCGATACCGAAGCGGTGCGGCTGCTGGCCGGGCATGCGATCGCGCGGCACTACCAGCCGGCTGCGGCGGCAGAGAACCCGTACCGCGCGCTGCTGGAGGGGGTGGTGGCGCGGCAGGCGGAGCTGATGGCGCGCTGGCTGCTGATCGGCTTCATCCATGGCGTGATGAACACCGACAACACCTCGATCGCCGGCGAGACGATCGATTACGGACCCTGCGCCTTCCTGGATGAGTACGATCCGTCGAAGGTATTCAGCTCGATCGACCATGCGGGCCGCTATGCCTATGCCAACCAGCCGCGCATTGCGCTGTGGAACCTGGCGCGGCTGGCCGAGACATTGCTGCCGCTGCTGGCCGGGGACGAGGACGCCGCGTTGGCTTCGGCGCAGGCAGCTTTGGCGGGCTTTGGCGATATCTTCGAGGCGGCCTATTTCGGCGGCCTCAGGCGCAAGATCGGCCTCTCCCCGGCCTATCTCTCGACGGAGCAGGAGGACGATGTCGCGCTGTCCCAGGACCTGCTGCGGCGCATGGCGGAGAATGGCGCGGATTTCACGCTCACATTCCGCCTGCTGTGCGACGCGGCGGCGGGGCCGGAGGGCGATCCGGCGGTGCGCGCGCTATTCGCCGATCCCGCCGCCTATGATGCCTGGGCCGGTCGCTGGCGCCAGCGCCTTGCCAAGGACCCCGCAGCACCGGCCGCGCGCGCGGCCGCCATGCGGTCGGTGAATCCGGCCTTCATCCCGCGCAACCATCTGGTGGAGGCCGCGCTGGAGGCGGCCACCAGGCGTCAGGATTTCGGCCCGTTCGAGGCATTGCTGGCGGTGCTGTCGCGCCCCTACGACGACAGGCCGGGCCTGGAACCCTACGCCGCGCCGCCCGTGCCGGAGCAGCGCGTGCTCCAGACCTTCTGCGGCACCTGACGCCGCACCACCCGCGGCGCCCCTGATCCCCCTCTGGCGCAACGCGCCGGGGCAGGCGCATGATCCGGTATTCAAGACGGAGAGCCCCATGCTGTTTCTGGTCATCAGTGAGCCGCGGCCGGAACCGCCGGGGGCCATCGCCGCGCAGCGGCAGCACTACTGGCGGTGGATCGACCCGCTGATCGCCCGGGGCCAGGTGAAATCGGTGCACGCCAAGGTCGGCCGCGGCGCGGTGGTGCTGTTCGACGTCGACAGCAACGAGACGCTGCACCGCCTCCTCAACGAATGGGCCGACATCATCCCGGCGCGCTTCGATGTTCACGCCTTGATCGACCCTGACGTCGCACAGCGTTTTCTGGCCAGCCAGCTTGGCGACAAGCCGGGAGACAGCCTGCCGCCGCCATGAGCGCATTTTCTAACGGGGTCGAAACCGCCCCGGAGGTCGCCGCCGGCGCGATCATCGCATTTCGCCTGTACGATATCGCCTATGCCGTCGATCTCGCCCGCGCCGAGGCGCTTTGGGCAGTCTCCGCCCATGCTGGCCACTCGCGCGTCGCCAGCCGTTCGCGGCTGTCCGCCACGCCGCCCAAGGCCGTCGCCTTCGGCGTGCCGCCGGTGCTGCTGACATTCGATCCGGTGCCGCTCGACCTAGACGGCACCGTGGTCGAGGCCGTGGCGACCGCCCGGCTGTACGATTTCGGCGTGGTGTCGTTCGCGCTGCGGCTGCCGGTCGCCAACCTGCCATGGAGCGCGTTCGTCGCCCGGCTGAACACGCTGGACACCGTGGTCGGGTCCGGCACGCCCACCCGGATCTGGGACACGCTGCTGGGCCAGGTCCGCACCGTGCTGGCGGATGCGCTGGAGCGGCCGGAAGCCTCGCCGCCGGCGGCCTCCTCGCTGGACGAGGACTACCTGGTCGGTGTCGTCACCGCCTTTCCGGGCAACCCCACGGCGGCGGAGCTGCAGCAGAAGATCGACCTCGCCCCGCTGCTCTCGGGCGAGACCCGCACGCTGTCGGACGGCGCCCGCGCCGATCTGATGCGCCAGCGTTTCTCCTACTACACCGACGACCTGGTGGTGCTGACCTGGGACCGCGCCTTCATCTACGAGCCGCGCGGCGATTCCGACGTGATGGACGTGATCGAGGTGGCGAACGCCCAGCTGCTGGAGATGCGCTATTACGACGAGCTGCTGGATGGCGAACTGCCGCGCATGTACGACCTGGTGCAGACCGCACGGCGCACCAGCTCCCTGTTCGCCGCCAAGCGCTTCGCCGACCTTGCGCGCCGGCTCTATACGCTGGTGGCCGAGGTCACGGAGCTGACCGAAAAGGCCGACAACGCGCTGCAGGTGACCGAGGACGTGTATCTGGCCCGGATCTATTCCGCGGCACTCGAGCTGTTCCGGGTGCGGCTGGTCAGCGCCGCGGTGGAGCGCAAGCTGTCGATCATCCGCGACACCTACACCGCGCTGTACGACGAGGCCTCGTCGCGCCGGGCGGAATTGATGGAGCTGCTGATCACGGTGCTGATCGCTGCGGAGATCGTGCTGGCGGTGATGCGGCACGGCTCGTAGCGCCGGCCTTAGCGGCGATCATGCTCGAGGCCGAGGGCCCGAAGCAGCTCCGCATTCAATACCGGCCGCGCCGGCGGCGGGCGGGGCACGTCGAGGCCCATGCCGTCGTCATAGCCCCATAGCGCCCAGCCGATGCCTTCCTGCTCGGCGGCCTCGCGCATGGCTGCCAGCCAGGCCAGCCGGGCGGGGGCGTTCAGCCGGCTGGTGGCGCCGAACTCACCGAGCAGCAGCGCCGCATGGTGCCGCCGCGCCCAGGCGCCGGCGCTGGCGAATATCTGCCGCAGCCGGTCGCCGTTCCAGCCATCCGCGCAGACGAAACGGATCAACCCCGCCGTCGCCGGGTCCGCCATGCCGGCGGCGGGGGCGCAGGCGGCCGGGCTCATGGGAAAGGGCAGCCTGGCGAGGGCCTCCCGGTCCAGCCCGGGCCGATAGGCGGCGAGCGAGGTCAGTTCAGCGGGGTCGTAGACATGCAGGCTGTAGACGGTGTTGGCATCCGTGCTCGGTTGCAGCGCCAGCAGGCCCTGCAGGCTACCCCAATCCTGCCCGGCGAGGATCACGGTGTGATCCGGCAGCGCCGCGCGGATCTCGGCCAGGGCAGCGGCCTGCAGCGCCGCCCAGCCAGGGGCATCCTGTGCGAAGACTGGCTCGTTCAGCACTTCCGGAAAGGTCAGCCGGGGATCGGACCCGGCCAGCGCCGGGGCGAAAGCGCGCCAGAAGCCGGTCAGGTCCGCAGGGTTGCGCTCCAGCCGCCAGGTGGCGGGATGCGGTGCGATCACCACGCCCAGGCCCTGGCGCTGCAGCCGGCGGATTGCTTCCAGCAACAGGCCCAGCCGCGATCTGTCCGGCCGTCCGCCGGTCATCAGGATTTCCGGCTGCACCGCGAGCCGCACGAAGCCGAAGCCCGCCGCGCGCAGGTCGCGCATCGCCGCGTCGGAAAGATAGCCCCGCAGCCTGGCCGGATCGAGGCTGGCGGGATAGCGGAACCAGTTGGTCAGGTTCACCCCGCGCCGCAGCACTTCCAGCCGTTCCGGCGGCGGTGTGGCCTGCATTGGTCCGCTCGCCGCCAGCATCAGCGCCAGCAGCAGCCAGCGCAGCGTCACGCCGGCACTTCGTTCCGCTGCGGCGCCGGCACCTCGCTCGGCACGAAGCGCTCGACCAGATAGAGCGGGCGCCCCTTGGTCTCGTTGAACACGCGGCCGAGATATTCGCCGATGACGCCGAGCGTCATCAGCTGCACGCCGCCCAGGAACAGCGTCACCGTCATCAGGCTGGGATAGCCGGCCACGGGATCGCCCAGGAACAGCGTCTTCACCACCACCTTGCCGGCATACAGCACGGCGCAGGCCGCCACGCCGAAGCCGAGATAGGTCGCCACCCGCAGCGGCATGACGGTGAAGCCGGTGATCCCCTCCAGCGCCAGGTTCCAAAGTTTCCAATACGAATATTTGCTGTCGCCGGCATGACGCGGCGCCCGGTCGTAGAGCACGGCGCGGCTGGGAAAACCGACCCAGGCGAACAGGCCCTTCATGAACCGGTGCTGTTCGCGCATCTGCAGCACCGCATCCACCACGCGCCGGCTCATCAGCCGGAAATCGCCGGTGTTGCGGGGCAGCCGCACCCGGCCGACATGCTGCATCAACCGGTAGAAGCCGCCGGCGGTCGCGCGCTTCAGCCAACCCTCCCCGGCGCGGGCGCGGCGTTCGGCATAGACGATGTCCACACCCTCCCGCCAGGCCGCGACCAGCTCGGCGATCACTTCCGGCGGGTCCTGCAGGTCGGCGTCGATGACGATCACCGCAGCGCCCCTGGCGTGGTCGAGTCCGGCCGTGGTGGCGACCTCCTTGCCGAAATTGCGCGAGAGATTGACGATCGCCAGCCTGGGATCCCGCGCACGCAGTGCCTGCATGACCGCCAGCGAGGGGTCCTGGCTGCCGTCGTTGACATAGACAACCTCCCAACTCTCCGCTTTCCGCGCAACTTCCGGACCGTCCAGCCCATCCATCACCGTCGCCAGTCGCGCGTGGAACGCGGCGAGCCCGGCGGCTTCGTTGAACACCGGGACGACAACGGAGAACACGGGTGCGGAGGCAGCGATACTATCGCGGAACGGATCGGCCGGGCTAAATTCCAACATGGCTGGCTGCCTCTTCCGGTTGTCTTTTAAAGGATTATAAATCTACCTATGATTGCAAAACAACCAAAACCCGCGGTCCGCCGCCCCAACCCGCTTTAGCCGCGGCATGGGCGCGCGCCGCCTCTCCATGCCGCTGTCCAGCCTGGCCGTCTTCGCCCTGGCGGCGGTGCTGCTGCTCGGCACGGTGGCCCAGCGCGGTGCGGAATACGACGAGCAGTACACCCTGCTGCTGGTGGCCGGCACGCCGCGCCCGGCCTGGCCGGATGCCGCCTTCACCGCCGCCGGCGTGCACCGGATCCAGGCCGGCGAGGCCGGCGCCGCGCAACTCGCGCGCGACCTGCGGCACACCGACGTGCATCCGCCGCTGTATTTCTGGGCGGCCCTGGCCTGGCATGACCTGCTGGGCCCCGGCCTGGCGCGGCTGCGGTTGCTGTCCGTGCTGTTCGGCCTGGGCGCGCTGGCCATGGTTGCTTGGATCGCCCGCTCCGCACGCATCCCGCCAGCCTGGGCGATGGCCTTCACGCTGGGCTGCTACGGCTTCGCCTACACCGCCGGCATCGCCCGGGGCTTCGCCCTGGCGCAGTTCCTCAGCCTGGCCGGCGTGGCGCTGCTGCTGCATGCCGAGCGCTGGGGCCTGCGCACCCCCGCCCTCGCCGGCGGGCTGGCGCTGGGGGCGGCAACCCTGACGAATTACCTGGCCGCCTTCGTCGCTGCCGCTTCCCTTCTCTGGCTGCTGCTGCGATGCCCGCGCGCACCGCGCCTCTGGCTGCTCGCCGGCCTTGGCTTCGCCGCCTTCCTGCCCGCCGACCTGTTCTTTTTCCTGGCCCAGCGCGACAGCCGGCCCGGGCAGTTCCCGCCCTTCGACCTGCTTCACAGCATCGCCCTGCTGGCCCGTTTCGGCGCCGGCGCGATGTTCGGCGGCCTGCCGCTCTATGTCGACGGCACCGCGCGGCTGCTCGCCAGCGGCGCGCTCGGCGGTCTGCTGGCGGCGCTGTCGGGGCTGGTCCTCTGGCGCTGGCGCGGCCTGGCGCGGCCGGGCGCGCGCGGGCTGCTGGCCATGGCGGCGCTGGCGCCGCCGCTGGGGCTGATCCTGCTCGGCCTCCTGTTCGACGCCACGCCGATCGAGCTGCGCTACCTCGCCTTCGCCGTTCCCTTCGCCGCTCTGCTGCTGGCCGGCAGCCTGGCGACCCTGCCGCGAGGCATGGCCTGCGTCATCGGCGGCACTGTCCTGGCGATCCAGGCGGCGTCGCTCGCCGGCCTGTTTACCCGCGCCGAGACCATGCAGCCGGCCCGCGCCACGGCCGAAGCCGCCGCTGCCGCGGCCTGGCCGAAGGGCGTGGTGCTGGTGCCGCACGGCAATGACGGCGTCGGCATCGTCGGCGCCTTCGCGTCGGAGGCGCCGGCCTGGCTGCCCATGCTGGTGGTCGGCCGCGACGACACCGCCAGCCACACCCGCATCCGCGCCGGCGCCTATCGCCGGGTGGTGCTGGCGTTGCTCGGCCAGGACGAAGCGAGCCGCGCCACGGTGCAGGCCATGCAGGCGGCGTTCGTCCAACAGCCCTGCTGGCGCTGGGCGGCGTCCGGCTTCAATGTCGTCGCGTACGACCGGATCTGCGGGGAGGATTAGCAATGTTCTTTGACGGTTTCACGCTGACGCATGTGCAGACGCCGGGCGGGTCCATCCGCCTGCGCCATGGCGGCTCCGGGCCGCCCTTGCTGCTGTTGCACGGCAATCCGCAGACGCATGCGATGTGGAACCTGGTGGCGCCGGAACTGGCGCAGCGCTTCACCGTGATCTGCCCGGATCTGCGCGGCTATGGCGGCTCCTTCAAGCCGGCGCCGAGCGCCGACCATGCGCCTTACGCCAAAATGGAGATGGCGCGCGACATGGTCGCGGTGATGCAGCATTTCGGTTTTTCCCGCTTCAAGCTCGGCTCGCACGACCGCGGCGCCCGCGTGGCGCACCGCCTGGCGATCGATTTTCCGGAGCGGGTGGAAAAACTCGCCGTGCTCGACATCGTGCCCACGATCGAGCATTTCGAGCGCGCCGACATGAGCTTCGCGCTCAGCTACTATCACTGGTTCTGGTTCGCCCAGAAGCATCCGTTCCCGGAGAACCTGATCAACGCCTCCCCGGACGCCTGGTTCCTCGCCCACACCAACCGCCATCCGCGCGATCCCGATCTGTTTCAACTGGAAGCATTGGCCGAGTACCGGAGCTATATCCACCAGCCGGCGATGATCTCCGGCATGTGCGAGGATTACCGCGCCGCCGTGAGCATCGACCTGGAGCACGACCGCGCCAGCCGCGCCGCGGGGCGGAAGGTGCAATGCCCGATGCTGGTGCTATGGGGATCGAAGGGCAATATCGGCAAATGGTACGACGCGCTGGCGATCTGGCGGCAATATTGCTCGGCCGAGGTCACCGGCTGGCCGGTGGACGCCGGCCACTACATCGCCGAGGAACGCCCGGAGGTGGTGCTGGAACGGTTCCGGGATTTCTTCGGCTGAGGCAGGCCGGCGGGGCTGCAGGCTGCCACACCATTCCCGCCGATCACGCTACGCCACCTGGCGCCGCACCGTCACCACATGCGCCTGCATGCGCGCCTCGATCGGCCCGGCACCGAAGCGGGCCGCGATCGCCACTTCCGCCGCGTCCACGACCCGGTCGAGCCCGCCCGGGTCGCGGGCAGCGATCTCCCCGCTGAGCGGCGTGCCCCGCACGAGACCGACCGCGGCATCACGCGCCGAAGCGGCCCGGCAGGCCAGGTCCAGCGTCTCGATATCCGCATCGCCGAAACCGGCCTGACCGAGGTCGGCGCGAATGGCGGCGATGTCGTGATAGCCGCAAGGCGTGCGGCGCAGGAACCCGGGCGGGTCCTGCGGATACAGCGCCGCGACAGCATTATGGGCCAGGAACTGAAGATCGACCGTCTCCAGCCTGTTCCAGACGCTGAACACGAAATGCCCGCCGGGACGCAGCACCCGCAGCGCCTCGCGATAGGCGCGCAGCTTGTCGGGAAAGAACATGACGCCGAACGAGTTCACCACGGTGTCGTATGCCGCATCCGCAAACGGCAAGGCCTGCGCGTCCGCCTGCTGCCATCGCACGCGCTCCCCGCCGGGCAGGGCCTGGGCGTGATCCAGCATCGCCTGATTGAGGTCGGTCGCGGTGATCGCCGCCGTCTCCGGCAGCACACGGCGGAGCGCGCGCGTGACGATGCCGGTGCCGCAGGCCGTTTCAAGAATGTCCCTGCCGGCCATCCCCGCGACGCGGCCGGCAAGATCCTCCGCAAAGGGCTTGAAGAACACCGGGCCCATGTACCGCGTGTAGAGTTCCGGCACGGACCCGATGAAGGCGATATCGGCATCTGTCATGTGAGCGTCTCCTGTCCGAGACACGGGAATGCAGCCGAACGTCACTGGCGCGGGCAGCACAGCCAAACGCTATCAGCGGCGGCGTTCGGGCACAACGAAACCGGTTCGGATACCCATCGTTGGAACGGATTGTCACCGGCGGCGGACGCGATATCGGCCGCGCCATCGCGCTGGCCTATGCGCGGGAGGGTACGCTCTGCTCGACCGGGCCTTGGTCGGCCGCCCTAGCCAATCAATTTGACGGCGCCCTTGCTCCAGCGGCTCTCGGGATGGGCGCAGCGCTGAAGACGCTTTCGCCAGCCGGAATCCAGGGCGGCTGCTTGGCCCAGGGATAGCCTGCCCGCGCCTTGGCCCGTCCATAATCGTACAGACCCTGCATGAAGACCGGATCGAAATCCTCCTTCGCCTGGAGCGTGAAATCAGGACCGATATAGGCGAGGTTGTAGTCCACGTGGTCACGCATGGCGGCGAAATAGATTCTGTTCACATCGTTCATTCCGCTCGCCTGGATCATTGTCGTAATGGCGTCTTGCGCAATGCTCATGGTCGAGCGCTCGACAGTTGCCCAGTCGGGGTCCAGACGGCTGTTGCGGATCAACCAGGCGCGAACGGGGCGTGGACTCTCGCTGCGAAGTATCTCCGCCTGGGCCAGCGCGGGCGGGTAGAGGAACATCTGGGCGATCGCGCCGCCATCGACGTGCATCTCCTGATAGCGCTGGCCATCAACCTCGACATCGATGAGGACCGGAGGAAAGACCGCCGGAATGGCAGCCGAGGCCAGCAGGATTTTCCGAAACAGATCCAACGCCTGCGGCTGGCCGCTGGCGGCGATTGCGCCCATGTTCCAGATCACCGCGCGACGTGCATCGAGGTCCGTTGTGCCGATCAGCAGCAGGCGGCCTTTGGCATACTCGCGGGCGATCGCGGCCAGCATCTCCTGGTTCGCAAAGCGGGAGATCAGCCGCCAGAGAGGGGCGGTATCGGACATGGCGTCGTTCCAGACCGCCGCGGTGACACCGCGCTTCTCGAACACGTCTTCCGGCTTGATCCCGGTGTAGACGGCGGCCAGCTGCGGGTCCCAGGCCGGCCCGAGAAATGCGAACGGCGCCGTCAAAGCACCGGTGCTGACGCCGGTGACCAGCTTGAACTCGGGACGCGTGCCGGCCTCCGTCCACCCGTTCAGCAAACCCGCGCCGAACGCCCCGTCGGCGCCGCCGCCGGATACCGCCAGGATATCCGTCTCCGGCAGGGGGCCGCGATGGCCCTCCTGGGCGAGAGCCGCGGTCTCCCGGTTTCGGGCAGCGAGCGTCTCCTGGGCCATCAGATCGATCTGGGTGTCCGGGAAATACCGGGCGTTCGGGATACCGGGTATCTGCGCGAGAGTCGTTTCGCTCTGCGGCACCGCTGTCAGGCGCTCGGGCAGCGAACAGCCGGTCAATGCCAGCAAAATGGCGATCAGCCGGCCGAGGTCACGCGCGCGCCGCGCAGCCGGGCGGTAATCTCGGGTTTTGGTGATCAATACATTTCCCTCGGCTCTGCTGCATTGGCTGCCCGCGGTGCAGAGCATGTCGGAGCGATGAGGGTCGTTCAAGCCATGAAACGGAACAGCCAGCGTTGGGTCTAAGCGCACCGTAACGCCGCCCGCGCGACCGCCGCACCGATCCCCCCGAGGCCGCTACCCCAACAAATCCAGCAAAGCCCGAGCCACCACTTCCGTCGCCTTCGGCAGATCGGCCAGGAACAGCCGCTCATCGGCACGATGCGCGTTGGCGTCCTCGATGCTGTGCGGGCCGGCGCCGTACAGCACGATCGGCACGCCATGCGCGGCGTAATGCCTGGCGTCGGTATACAGCGGCACCCCGCCGGCGGTGATCGTCTCGCCCATGATCCGGCTGGCATGGCGGCACAGCAATTCCGTCAGCCTCGTAGCACCCGGCAGCGGCGTCAGCGGTTCGGCCAGCAGGATGCGCCGCACCGTCATGGTCGTGGCCGGAAAATCGCCGGCGGCCGTCGCGATCACGTCCCGCAGCGCATCCTCCACGGCCCCGGGATTCTCCTCGGGGATCATGCGGCGGTCCAGCCGGAACACCACCCGGTCCGGCACCACGTTGGTGTTGATCCCGCCCTCGATCAGCCCGATCGTCAGCTGCGGACTGCCGATGCCGGGGATGGCGGAAACCCGCTGCGCGAGTTCCTTGCGCCAGGCATACAGAGCCGTCAGCACATGCGTCGCCGCCTCCAGCGCATCGATGCCGGTGAACGGCTTGGCCGCATGCGCGGAGCGGCCGGTGACCTCCACTTCCAGATGCAGGCAGCCGTTATGGGCGTTCACCACGCCGTAGGAGAAGCCGGCGCCGATCGCCAGGTCCGGCTGGGAAATGCCCTGTTCCAGCAGCCAGGCCGGCCCGATCTCGCCGCCGGATTCCTCGTCATAGGTCAGATGCAGCTCCACCGTGCCGCGCAAGGCCGCGCCGGAGGCCTTCAGCGCCAGCAGGGCGAACACATAGGTCGCGAAATCGGATTTGGAGACCGCCACGCCGCGGCCGTACATCCAGCCATCCACCACCGCCGCGCCATACGGGTCCTGCGTCCAACCGGTGCCGGGGGGCACCACGTCGCCATGCGTGTTCAACGCCACGGTGATCCCGTCGCCGAAGCGCTCGCGCACCACCAGGTTGGTGACGGAGACCATGCCCGCGGTCTGCACCCGCTCCTGCGGCACCTCGTGGCGCTCCACCACCAGGCCCGAGCGCCTCGATCAGCGCGGCGGCGCGCAGGGCCGGCGGGGTGCAGTCGCCGGGCGGGTTGTCGGAGGGGATGCGGACCAGTTCCGCCAGGAACGCGGTCTGCGCGACACTGTGCTCGCGCAGGAAGGCGCCGATCGCGTCAGCCGGTTGCGTCATGCGGGGCCATTCCTTCTGCGGACAGGTTCTTGAAGAAGAACAGCGTATCGCAGGGTGTGCCATCCGCGTTCAAGGCGTAGCCGGGAATGCGCCCCGCCTCGGTCCAGCCGAGGCCGCGATACAGCGCCTCAGCCTCGTCGCCGGCGCGGGTGTCCAGCGTCAGCAGGCTCCGGCCGGCATCCGACACGGCCCGTTCGGCCCGCAGCATCAGCGCGTGCGCCAGGCCGCGCCGGCGCGCATCGGGATGCACCAGCAGCTTCTGCACCTCCGCCCGGTGCGGCTGGTTGGGCGGCAGGCCGATATCCAGCATCACCGTGCCCGCCAGCACGCCATCCACCCAGCCCGCCAGCAGGATCTTCTGCCCGGCGGCCACATCCGCCGCCGCGCGGCGGTAGAAGTCGCGCGCCACCGCCGGCGCCAGCGGCGGCAGATAGGAAACCGACGCGCCCGCATCGACGCAGGCGACCAGGATTTCCGCCAGGCGATGCTCCGCCGAAGCGGTGCCGGCGGCATCCAGCACCTCGACCCCGTTCACCGGCTTGGAGAAATGAAACTCCAGGGAATTGGACAGATCGTTCAGCACCCGGATCGCCCCGGCCCGCACATAGCCGCGCCGTTCATAGAAAGCATGCGCCCGCTCGAACCGCGTATCGCTCCATAATTCTAGCCGCGCGGCGCCGGCCTCCCGGGCAAAAGTCTCCGCGCGGTTCAGCAGGTCGCGCGCCAGGCCCGAGCCGCGATGCGCCCGGGCCACATACATCTTGCAGATTTCCCAGAAGCCGTCGCCCGGCGCCACGCCCACGACACCGACGATCTCCCCGCCAGCCTCCGCCGCCCACAACGCCCCGCCCTTCGTCGCGAAATACGAGGCGAGCGCCCGCAACTCCGGCACCTCGCCGTCCACATCCATCACGCAGCCCGGATACTCCGCCCAGCAGGCGCCGATCAGCGCGATGAAGCCGTCCGCGTCGGCATCTCGCCCGGCGCGGATTGCGGGGCGCAGGGTAGGCAAGGAAGGCCAGGGGGCTTTGCCCCCTGGCCCCCCACCAGAGGCGGAGCCTCTGGACACCCGGTTATTTTTTAAGAAATGGGCGGGCGAGAAGGTGCCGCTAGCACCGTCATCGCCCGCCCATTTCTTAAAAAATGTCTGGGGTTTCCAAAGGGTTCCACCCTTTGGCGGGGTCCAGGGGCAGAGCCCCTGGCCTTACTTACTCGGCCAACGCTCACCTCAACCCGTCGCAAAACGCGCGGATGCGTTGGCAGGCTTCGGCCAGGGCCTCGTCGTCGGTGGCTGTGCTGATGCGCAGGTATGGGCTCATGCCGTAGGCCGCGCCGTGCACGGTTGCCACCAGCTGTTCTTCCAGCAGCGCCATGCAGAAATCGAAATCGTTGTTCAGCTTGCGCCCGCCCGCCGTGGTCTTGCCGAGGCAGCCGGCGACGTTGGGGAACACGTAGAATGCGCCCTCGGGCTTGTGGCAGTTGATGCCCGGGCAGGCGTTCAGCGCCGCCACCACGAAGTCCCGCCGGCGCTTGTATGCGACTACCTGCTCGGCGACGCCATCCTGCGGCCCGTCCAACGCCGCCGCCGCGGCGGCCTGGCCGACGGTGGAGATGCCCGCGGAAACCTGGCCCTGCATGTTCACCATCGCCTTGATCAGGCCCTTCGGCCCGCCGGCGAAGCCGACACGCCAGCCGGTCATGGCATAGGTCTTGGACACGCCGGTGACCGTCAGCGTCCGGTCGCGCAGTTCCGGCGCGACCTGGGCGATCGTGGCGTGTTCGAAGCCGTCGAACAGCAGATGTTCGTACATGTCGTCGGACATGATCCAGACATGCGGATGCTTCGCCATCACATCGGCGATGGCGCGCAGTTCCTCGCGGGAGATCGCGGCGCCGGTGGGGTTGTTTGGGCTGTTCAGCATCAGCCACTTGGTCTTCGGCGTGATCGCGGCGTCGATGTCCTCGGCGCGCGGCTTGAAGCCGTTGTTCTGCGGACAGGTGACGAACACCGGCACGCCGCCCATCAGCTCGGCCATCAGCGAATAGGCGCTCCAGTACGGAACCGGGATCACCACTTCGTCGCCGGGGTCCACGGTGGCCAGCAGCGCATTGTAGATGCATTGCTTGCCGCCGTTGGAGACGCAGATCTCATCCAGCGCGAAATCCAGTCCGGAATCGCGCTTGAACTTGCGCTGAACCGCCTCCTTCAACACCTTCACGCCATCCTGCGGCGGGTATTTCGTCTCCCCCCGCAGCGCGGACTGGTGCGCCGCCTCGATGGCGTGCATCGGCGTGTCGAAATTCGGCTCGCCGATGGTCAGCGAAATCACGTCCTTGCCCTCGGCGCGCAGCGCCCGGGCCTTAACCGTCATCTGCACGCTGGCAGCCACCGGGACCTTGTCCAGGCGTTGGGCGAGTGCCGGCATGGGTGTCGCCCTCAGGTCAGGCCGTTGCAGAAACGCTGGATCCGGGTCATCGCTTCCTTCAGCTGCTCCATGGAGGTGGCGTAGCTGATGCGGAAATGGCCGGGATAGCAGAACGCCGCGCCATGCACGGCGGCCACCATCTCTTCTTCCAGCAGCGCGGTCACGAAGGCCTCGTCATCGACGATCTTGGTGCCCTTGCGGCTGGTCTTGCCAATGCAGCCATGGACCGAGGGGAAGACGTAGAACGCGCCTTCCGGGTTGTGGCAGTTGATGCCCGGCGCCTGGTTGAGCATGGAGACGACGAGGTTGCGGCGTTCCTCGTAGGAGGCGCGCATCGTCTCGATGAAATCCTGAGGCCCGTTCAGGGCTTCCAGCGCGGCGTACTGGCTGATCGACACGCAGCTGGAGGTGCTCTGGCTCTGCAGCTTGTCCATCGCCTTGATCATCGCCACCGGGCCGCCGACGAAGCCGATGCGCCAGCCGGTCATGGCATAGGCCTTGGACACGCCGTTCACGGTCAGCGTGCGGTCCTTCAGCCGCGGCTCCACCTCAAGGATGGTGGCCGGCTTGAAGCCGTCATAGGCGAGCTTTTCGTAGATGTCGTCCGTGAAGACCCAGACATCCGGGTGGCGCATCAGCACGTCGCAGATCGGCTTCAAATCCTCGGCCGAGTAGGCCGCGCCCGTCGGGTTGCAAGGGTTGTTGAACATGAACCACTTGGTCTTCGGCGTGATGGCTGCTTCCAGCGCCTCAGGACGGATCTTGAAGCCGTTGTTCTGCTCGGTCGGCACCAGCACCGGGGTGCCGTCGGCCAGGGCGACGATGTCGGGGTAGCTGACCCAGCAGGGCGAGGGGATGATCACTTCGTCGCCCTGGTTCAGCGAGGCGAGCATGGCGTTGAAAATGATCTGCTTGGCGCCGTTGGAGATCATCACCTCCTCGCGCTTGTAGTCGATGCCGGAATCGCGCTTGAACTTCGCGGCGATGGCGTCGCGCAGCGCGGGGATGCCGGAAACATCGGTGTATTTCGTCTCGCCGGCCTGCATGGCGCGGATCGCGGCGTCCTTGACGTTCTGCGGCGTGTCGAAATCCGGCTCGCCGGCGGACAGGCTGATCACGTCATGCCCGGCAGCCTTCAGCGCGCGAGATTTGGCATGCACGGCCATGGTCTGGCTCGGGCTGATGCGGTTCATACGCTCGGCGATGAGTTGCATGACGCTGACGGCGCTCCTGCGCGTGAGAGAATAGGGCGTTGGTTAGGTTCGGGCGTGTACGCTAAGTCGGTCGCTTCGGAAACAAAGCGCGCGAAACTAGCCAACCGGGCAGGCCGGGGCAACCGCGCCGTAAGCAGGGCGGCGTTGCGATCCGCCGGAGCGCGGCCCCCATCAGTGGCCGTGCGTCAGCTGCCCTGCATCAGCGGGTGGGCGGCACGAAAGCCGCCTGCGTCCCGCCATCGACCGGAATGGTCGTGCCGGTCACGTATTTCGATGCCGGCGAGAGCAGGAAGCCGATGACGTCGGCGATGTCGTCCGCTTCGGCCACTCGCCCGAGCGGGGAGGTGCCGGAGGTCGTGTAGCCGGAATTCGCCCCCGGCCGCATCACCGCCTGGACCATCGGCGTGTCGACGGTGCCGGGTGCCACCGCGTTCACCAGTACATGGCTGGCCGCCCATTCCACCGCCATGATGCGGGTGAGCTGGGACACCGCGGCCTTGGACGCCGCATAGGCGCCGCTCATGATCTTCGGCCGCAACGCGGCGATCGAGGACAGCAGCACGATCCGCGTCGGCGCTTCCCGCGTCGCCGCCCGGCGCAGCAGCGGCAGTGCCGCACGGGCGCAGAGCCAGAGGCCGCGGGTGTTGACCGCGAAGACCTGGTCGAAATCCTCGACCGCCATGCTCTCCAGCGGCCCGACGCGCAGCACCCCGGCGCAGCAGATCAGCGCGTCCAGCCGGCCGGCCATGGCGGCGATCTCGTCGAACACGGTGGCAATCCGTTTGGCATCGGTGATGTCGCAGGCGACGGGGCGGAAATTCTCGCCCAGATCGGCGCGGGCGGCGGCCAGCCGGTCCTGCCCGACATCCAGGCCGAACACGATCCAGCCCTCGCCGATCAGCCGTCGGGCGGTGCCTAATCCGATGCCGGAGGCAGCGCCGGTGATGGCGGCAGTCTTGGTCAGGCTCTGGATCATGGTCTTGCGTTCCTCATTTTCCGGCAACTCTAGCGGCCGGGCGCCACATCGGAAAACCCCGCCAGCGCCCGCACCTCCGCCGGCGATCGCCCGGCCAGGCGTAGATCCCGCAGCGTCGCCGCCTGGTCGCGCTTGGCCAGTCGCCGGCCGGAGGCGTCGGTCAGCAGGCGGTGATGCGCGTAGTCCGGCGCCGGCCAGCCCATCAGCGCCTGGATCAGCCGCTGCAGGTCGGTGGCCGGCCGCAGGTCCTCTCCCCGCGTCACCAAGCTGACGCCCTGCAGCGCATCGTCATGGGTGACGCAGAGATGGTAGCTGGCGGGCGCGTCCTTGCGCGCCAGCACCGCATCGCCGAACGATTCCGGCCGGCACGCGATCGTTCCTTCTCCCAGTTCCCGGTAGGTCAGCCCGCCCGGCACGCAGGCCAGCGCCCGCGCCATGTCCAGCCGCAGCGCATGCGGCTCGCCGGCGGCGATCCGCGCTTGGCGCTCGGCGTCGGGCAAAGCGCGGCAGGTGCCGGGATAGACCGGGCTGCCGTCCGGCGCATGCGGGGCTGCGGCCGAGCCGGCGATCTCGCGCAGGATCGCCGCCCGGGTGCAGAAGCAGGGATAGACCAGCTGCCGCCCGGCCAACTCCGCCAGCACGGCGCGGTATTCCGCCAGATGTTCGGACTGCCGGCGCACCTCGCCCTCCCAGTCCAGGCCCAGCCAGGCGAGGTCCTGCGGGATGGCGTCGGCGAACTCGGGGCGGCAGCGGCCGGGATCGATATCCTCGATCCGCAGCAGGAACCGGCCGCCGGCGGCCCGGGCGCGCGACCAGGCGAACAAAGCGGCATGGGCGTGACCGAGATGCAGGTATCCGGTCGGGCTGGGGGCGAAGCGGGTAACGATGGACATGGGACCGCCAGGATGGGACCAGAGGCCGACTGGCCGCAAACCCGAGTGATGGAGACGCGCATGAACGAACTGAACGGACCCCGCACCGGCCCCGCCGCGGGAGGCACTCCGCAGCAGCTGGTCGTGCTCTGCCATGGCCTGGGCGCCGACGGCCACGACCTGATCGACATCGCCGCCGCCTGGACCCATGCCGCGCCGCAGGCCGCCTTCGCCGCGCCGGATGCGCCGTTCCCCTGCGACCTGGCGCCGATGGGAAGGCAATGGTTCAGCGTGGCCGACCGCTCGCCGGCGGTGATGGAGCAGGGGGTCCGCCGTGCCGCCGGGTTCCTCGATGCCTTCATCGACGCCGAGCTGGCGCGCCTGTCGCTGCCGCCGGATGCCTACGCGCTGATGGGCTTCAGCCAGGGCGCGATGACGGCGCTGTTCGCCGGCCTGCGCCGCCCGGTGCCGCCGCGCGCGATCCTGGCCTATTCTGGCGCGCTGATCGCCCCGGAGCGGCTGGCCGCCGATCGCCAGGCCATCGGGGCCGGCGCTCCGCCGCCGGTGCTGCTGGTGCATGGCGAGGACGACGACGTGGTGCCGGTCACCCGCTCGCGCGACGCGGAGGCGGCGCTGAAGGCGGCGGGTATTCCGGTCGAATCGCTGTATTGTCCCCGCCTCGGGCACGGGATCGACGAGGCGGGCCTGTCGGTCGGCGGGTTGTTCCTGCAACGGGCGTTTTCGGCCTGATCCGGCGGCGACATACGGCAGCAAAACGCGGGGTAAAACATGACACCGCCGTGAATCCTGGCGCGAAGCGGGTTGCGGCGCGTTTTTCAGTCTGCGATAAACCAGCAGGTTTACGGCGGCGCACAATATCTGGCGGGTCGGACTCGATTGGCCCCCAGGCTTTGCTCCCCGTCTCGACAGGGGGTAGTGCTTGCCCGACGACGGTCGACATTTTCCTGCGCTGATCCTGAAGGCGGAGTTCCGCCCGCCTCCCTGTCTCGTGTTGTCTTCCGGGTCCTGCCGCCGGGGGGGCGCGGCATGAGCCATCTGGCAAATCTCCGTACTTTGGTGCTCAACGCCGACATGCAGCCGCTGAGCTGGGGGCCGCTATCCGTATGGCCCTGGCAGGATGCCTTCGTCGCCGTCCTGCAGGAGCGGGTCCAGACCGTCTGCTACTACGATCTGGAGGTCCATTCCGCCAGCGACGCGTTCCTGGTTCCCTCGGTGGTGGCGCTGAAGCGCTACCACCGGCGCAAGAAGGTGGCCTTCACCCGCTACAACGTGTTCCTGCGCGACAATTTCCAGTGCCAGTACTGCGGCGAGGCGCTGGATACCCGGGAACTGACATTCGACCACGTCATTCCGCGCTGCCGCGGCGGCCGGACGTCCTGGGAAAACGTGGTCACCTGCTGCCAGCGGGACAATCTGGCGAAAGGCAGCAAGTCGCTGAAGCAGAGCGGCTTCCATCTGCGCCGCCCGCCCTATGAGCCCAACCCGCACCAGCTGGACGAGTTCGCCAAGCGAAACGCGCCGAGGACCAATCTCCACACCACCTGGCTCGATTTCCTGTACCTGGGATTCCGCGCTGGAGGAGTGACGCCTCCCGGCAGCGTGCTTCGAGGACATTATCGCGGCCGCAGGCCGACGACATCATCGCGGCCGCCAGCCGACCGTCGATGATGCCTCCGGATGCGGGCGATTATCCCTGTCGCCGGATCAATGCATGTGGATGCCGCCGTTCACATCCACCTCCGCGCCGGTGATGTAGTCGGCGAGGTCGGAGGCCAGGAACAGGCAGGCGCCGGCGACGTCTTCCGGCCGGCCGAAGCGTCCGAGCGGGATCGTTGCGGTGACCGCCTGCCGCCGGTCGGCGTCGTAGCCGTTTTCCGTCATCGGGGTCGCGATCACGCCGGGGTTGATGGCGTTCACCCGGATGCCGTCCTGCGCGAGGTCGCGGGCCATAGCCTTGCTCAACGCTGCCACGCCGCCTTTCGCCGCGGCGTAATGCGGCCCGCCCATGAACCCGCCGCCGCGCTGCGCGGCGATGGAGGCGATGCAGACGATGGCGCTTCCCTTGCCCATATGCGGGATCGTCGCCTGCGACATCCGCAGCGTCCCGCGCAGGTTCACGCCCACCACCCGGTCGTAATCCTCGTCGGTGATGGCGATGGTGCGGCGCGCCTGGGTGATGCCGGCGTTGTTCACCAGCACATCCACCCGGCCCCAGGCCTGCGTGACGGCCTCTACCGCGAGGCGGCAATCCTCGGCGCTGGAAACGTCGCAACGGACATGCATCGCCCGCTCGCCGAGCTCCTGCGCCGCCGCCTGCGCCGCGGCGGCATCGAGGTCCAGCAGGGCCACCTGCGCGCCGTGCTGATGAAACAGCTGCGCTGCGGCAAAGCCGATGCCGAGCCGGCTGCCCGCCCCGGTGATGATCGCGATCTTGTTCTGCAGAAGCATGAGGGTCCTCATGAAGTTGGAAGGCCGAAGGGAGGGGGCGGCGGGGTCAGGCCATGTAGGCGCCGCCGTTCACGTCCAGCGTCACGCCGCAGACGTAGCTGGCGCCGGGTGAGCAAAGGAACGCGATGGGCCAGGCGATCTCTTCGGGCCGGGCGAAGCGCGGAACCGGCATGGTCAGCATGGTCGCGGGATCGGCCATGCTGACCATCGGCGTCTCCGTGGAGCCCGGCGCGACGAGGTTGACCAGCACCTCCGGCGCGCCGCGCCTGGCCATCCATCGCAGCATGCTGTGCACGGCGCCCTTGGACGCGGCGTAATGCAGCGGCGAGTGGGCATGCGTGCCGCCGGTATGGGCGGCGATGGAGCCGAGCAGCACGATGCGCCCACGGCCCCGCGCCTTCATCGCCTGCAGCAGCTGGCGCGCGAAATTGGTCGGTCCGGCGACGTTGACGGCGATCGCCTGGGCGAGCGCCTCGTCGTAGCCCGCGTCATCCCAGACCTCGGTGGTCAGCACCCCGGCGTTCAGGACGGCGGCGTCGATATCGCCGCTGGCGGCGCAGAACGCGGTCACCTCGTCGCGCGACCGCACATCGCAGGGAGCGTAGCTGACGGCGCCGCCCAGCCGGGCCAGTTCATCCATCAGCGCGGCCGGCGCCGGGCCACGATCGGTGAGCACGAGATCGGCGCCGAGCGAGGCGCATAGCCGGGCCGTCGCCGACCCGATGCCTCCCGCCGCGCCGGTGATCAGGATCCGCATGCCATGCAGGTCGTACGGGCGGGCGAGGGCGGTGGTATCGGCCAAGGGAGAACTCCACGCAGGACGTTGCCGGAAAACGGGGCACCGGCACGCCCACGCGATGCCGGGGCCGGGGCCGGGGCCGGCCGCGCAGGATGCGGGCCGCCGGGTCAATATCTTTGAAGGGGAATGTTGCGGCGGGCCGGCGCCGCGGCGTGCGGCTGCCGGTCCGTGCGGAAACCGGCCTCAGTGCTCCGCCGTCACGCAGCCGGCCTTGTCCAGCGGCAGATAGGCCTCGTCGCCGGGGATCTCCTGCTGGACTTTCAGGTAGTCCCACCGGCCGGAGGATTCCTTCGGTGATTTCACCTGGAACAGGTACATCGGATGCACATTGGTGCCGTTCGCACGCAGGACGCCGTGGCCGAAGATCGGATCCTGCACCGGCAGCGCCTTCATGCGCTCCATCACCGCGCGGCCGTCATCGGTGGAACCCAGATCGCGCACCGCCTTCAGGTAATGCGTGATGGCGGAATAGACGGCGGCCTGGAACACGGTCGGCATGCGGCCGCGATGCAGCGCGCCGAACCGCTTGCTGAAGCCGCGCGTGCCCTCGTTCAGGTCCCAGTAGAACGGCAGGCTGAGCATGGCGCCCTGGGCCGCCTGCAGGCCAAGCGCGTCGATGTCGGTCAGATAGGTCGTCAGCCCCGCCACCTTCTGCGCGCCGGAACCCAGGCCGAACTCGGCGGCCTGCTTCATGGCGTTCTGGAAGTCGTTGGTGGCGTTGGCCAGGGCGATGACCTTCGCTCCCGACGACTGGGCCTGCAGCAGATAGGCGGCGAAGTCGGTATTGCCCGGGAAGGGATGGCGCACGGAACCCAGCACCTTGCCGCCCTGGCTGCGCACGATGGCGGAGGCCTGCGCCTCCATGTCATGGCCGAAGGCGTAGTCCGCGGTGATGAAGAACCAGGTATCGCCGCCGGACTTCATCAGCGCGCTGCAGGTGCTCTTGGCCAGGGCGTAGTTGTCGAGCGCCCAGTGCGCGGTGTTGGGGGAACAGGAATCGCCGGTCAGCCGGTTCGTGTTGGCGCCGGACACGACGGCCACCCGGTTCTTCTCCCGCGCCAGGCCGCTGACGGCGAGCGCGATCGAGGAGTTCGGCACGTCGAACATCGCCGCCACGCCATCGACGTCGTACAGCTGGCGCGCCAGGCTGGTGCCGAGATCCGGCTTGTTCTGGTGATCGGCGGTTACGAGCTCGATCGGGCGGTCGCCGAGCTTGCCGCCGAAATCCTCCACCGCCATGCGTGCCGCGACCACGGACCCCGGACCGCCGATATCGGCGTAGACGCCGGCATAGTCGTTCAGCACGCCGAGGCGCAGCGGCTGCGCTGCCGCGCGCGCCGGCCGCAAGCCGAAAGCCAGCGAGGAAGCGATGGAAGTCGTAACGAGGCGACGAGTGATCATTTTCTCTCCGGACAGACAGCAATCGCGGCAAACTTACAGATTATCATAATGTAATAGGTCAGCGTATTCGCATTCTGTCAACGGCAAAGCGGCGCAGGCCACGCTGGCAGGGGATGGCGCCAATCCCACGCTTCCCGTCTCGAGGGAAGGTATCGGGAACATGGGAGATACGGACTTCGGAATATGGATGTCCGTTCCGGTTCGCCATTTCCGCCCCGATTCGCTATTCTTGCATTATGCGGATATTGGGTGTCTAACCAAAATCCCGCCGCTGGCGGCGGCGCGCGGATGCCCGCGATGCCGGGGGCAGGATGGGATGATTTTTCACACGAGGGTTGTATGCTGATCGAACAGCGCACGTACGTCCTGGTCACTTCGGCCAGCATGGCGGAATATCTCCGGATCTACGAGACGGAGGGGCTCGTGGTCCAGAAGCCCATCCTCGGAGGGTTCCTTGGCTATTTCGTCACCGAATTCGGCACCCAGAACCAGCTCGTGCATATGTGGGCCTATGCCGATCTGGAAGACCGCCGCCGCCGCCGCGCCGAGCTTGCCGCCAATGCGCAATGGCAGTCCTGCCTGGCGAAGATCCGGCCGATGATCATGACTATGGAGAACCGCATCATGTATCCGACCAGCTTCTCCCCCATCCGCTCCCTGCCCGTCGAGCGCGGCCAGGCTGGCACCGCGCTCGCCTGACCCCGTCCGGTATCGCAATCGGGCGTCTTTTTCGTCAAAACTTCAAACTGAAGGAGGGTTTCATGTCCGCAACCGAACTGTCCGACATCGCATCGCGCTATGTGACGGTGAACGATATCCCCTGGAAGCCGACGCCGACCAAGGGCATCGATATGAAGGTGCTGTTGGCGCGCGACGACGGCCTGCTCACCGCCCTGTTCCGCTGGCAGCCCGGCACCGAACTGCCGCTGCACGAACATGTCGAGATCGAGCAGACCTACGTGCTGGAAGGCAGCATCGTCGACGAGGAAGGGGAGGTTCGCGCCGGCGACTATGTCTGGCGTCCGAAAGGCAACCGCCACATCGCGCGGGCGCCGAACGGCGCGCTGGTGCTGTCGTTCTTCATCAAGCCGAACAAGTTCCTGGAAGGCGACCTGGCCGGACAGGAACTCAAATAGGCCGGGCGAACACTGGGCCTGTCGAACACTGGGCCGGGTGCCGATAACGGCGCCCGGTCTATCTTGCCGGAAAGCCCGGCGTCCGCGCGTCCGGCGCCCGCGCCTTGTGCGGCCGGGCCGCCCGCGGCGGCTGCTTCTTCCCTCTGGCGCGGCCCGTCAGGTTTTTCGTGATTCGCGCGGCGAGGTCGATGATTTCAGCCGCAATCTCCTCCTGCGGCATGCTGTCGTAGCGTTGCTCGGGGATCGCGAACACCACGCTGCCCAGCACCCTCCCGTCGGCGTCGAAGATCGGCGCGCCGATCCCGACCAGCTTGCGAACCACCTCAGAGCGGGTGACGCAATATCCGTCCTTGCGCAGCCGCGCCATCCCCGATCGAAACGCGTCCCAATCGGTGCCGAGGCCGGCCTCGCGGATCTCCTCCGCATGCCAGAGCATCAGGTTGCGCAGCTGGTAGGGCGTCAGATGGGCCAGGATCGTCTTCGCCATTGCCCCGTGGAACATCGGCATCGGGCGGCCCCGCTCATACGCCTCGGGGATGCTGCGGTCGGGCCAGACGAGATCGGTGCACATCACCTTGTCGCCGTAATAGCTGCACAGCATCACATTGACGTTCAGCCTGGAGCTTGCCTCCCGTATCGGCTCGCTGCTGCTGGTCAGCAGCGGATCGGCGCGGCGCACCAGCCGGTCGAGCTCGATCACCCGGGGGCCGAGAATATAGCTGCCGCCGATCGCCGGCGCGAGCAGGCCGCAATGGCACAGGGACTGGATGTAGCGGTAGGCGGTGGCGGGCGACGTGCCGGTTGCCGTCACGACATGATCGAGCTTGATGGACATGTTCTGCTCATCGAACAGGTCGATGATCGTCAGCATCTTGTCGAGGCTACTCATGACGGCCTTTCAGCGCGGGCGGCGGCCGGCGGTTGGGGCGGGCGAGGCCTCCGGCCCGGAATGGTGACGATATTGAATAACATCATCACTTGCGATTCCCCTACAAGGCCCGGGCCCGATAGGCCCCCGATAGGCCAGGGTCGCAGGCGCAACGACAAGCCGCGCCACCGCAGCCCGCGGCCATCCCGCCGTACCGAAGCTGGCGGAAAGGCAGGAGGCCTACGAGGCCAGCATCCACACCGGACGCAGGATCGGATAGGCGATAACCCCGATGCCGCCGGCCAGCGCGATCAGCAGCAGGTTGCTGACCTGGAAGCGGAACAGGACCAGCAGCGCGACGATCCCGATGCCCAGGGTCAGCGCATCGCCGATCGCCACCCGTCCCAGCAGGAACCCGGCGCCGGCGATCGTCCCCATTGCCGCGCCGAACGCGCCCTTCAGGCTGCCTTGCAGGTTCGGGTTGGCCCGGTGGCGGCGCAGGATCGGCGCCGCTACCAGCACCAGCAGGAAGGCCGGCAGGAAAACCGCGACCGTCGAGACCAGCGCGCCCCATAATCCGTCCACCAGAAAGCCGACGAAGGTCGCCATGATGATCACCGGGCCCTGGCTGATCATGCCGACGGTCGCCGCCACCAGGAATTCGCGGTGGTCGAGCCATTTGCTCTCCCCGACCACGCCGAGCTCCAGCGCCGGCAGCAGCACGAGACCGCTGCCGAAGGTGAGCGCGCCGGCCTTGAAGAAGAAGGCGATCAGTTTTTCATAGGTGCCGGCCGGCACCACGGGCACGGCCGGCCCCAGGATCTTCAGCGGCGCGGCCGCCGCCCCGAGGAAGCCGATCGAGCGGATATCGCGCCGCAGCGAGCCATAGCGCAGCAATCCGGCCAGGGCGGCAACCAGGAAGACGAGCTCCAGCTCGGCGTGCATGGCGACTGTCGCGGCAAAGGCGGCCACCGCGATCGCCCGCTGGAACCAGTCCTCCATGCCCAGCCGGTAGAGGCGCCAGCAGGCATGCGCGATCATCGACACGATGACCGGGCTGGCGCCGTACATCATGGCGTCCAGCCAGGCGATGTCCCGGTTCTCGACATACAGGGCAGCCAGGGCGGTGACGATGACGACATTGGGCAGGATGAACGAGATGCCGCCCAGCCAGGCCCCGGCCATGCCGCCGCGGGCGTAGCTGGCGAAGATGCAGACCTGCATCGCCAGCGGGCCGGGCAGGACCTGGCCGGCGGCGACGGCCTCGCGCATCTCCCCCTTGTCCAGCCAGCCGCGCTGCTCGACCAGGTCGCGCTCCATGACGCCGCACAGCGCGATCGGGCCGCCGGCGCCGACCAGGCCAAGGCGCAGGAAGTAGCTGACGATCTGCCAGAGAACGCGCGCCGAAGGCTTCTCGGGCGCCATGCCGTGTCAGATCCGCTCGCTGAGCCGGATCGCCACCGTGCAGCCGGCCTTGATCGCCGCGGACATCAACCGATAGCCCGGCGCCTGCTCCGCCCCGTTGGCCAGGCCGATGTCGCGGTGCTCGACCTCCTCGGCGCGGAATTGTTCCAGCGTGTCGCGCAGCGGCGCCTCGCTCTCGTCCAGCGCGTCGATCTGGGCGGAGTAATGCGCGTCGATCACCTCCTCCACCGCCACGGTGCAGGCCATCGCCGCGCGCTCCCCGAGCGCGGCGGTGACCGCGCCGAGCGCGAAGCCCGCCACGTGCCAGAACGGCAGCAGCGCGGTCGGGCGCACCCGCCGGCGCGCGACCAGGCCGGCCAGCGTGTCCAGATGCGCCTTTTCCTGTTCCTGCATGTGGCGCAGCAGATCGCCCTTCGCGCCACGGCCGAGCACGGCAAGCTGGCCGGCATAGATCCGCGCCGCGCCATACTCCCCGGCATGATCCACGCGGATCATCCGCTCGATGTCTTCCCCCGCGGGACCGGTCATCCCCGCCGCCCTCTGTTGCTACCTAAATAGATAGCAATGTACGCGGCGAATGCCAGCGCGAATACCAGGTTCATCGCCGCCATCGACAATGGCACGCCCGGGATCAGGAAGGTCGGTTCGTCGCAGGGCTTGGCGGGCCGCTCGGGCATCGCCGCCAGCCGCTCGGCGATGGAGCCGAAATTGATCGGCTTGGCCGCGCATTCCGGCAGCGGACTCGGCCAGAATCCCTGTTCCACCCCGACATGGACGAAGGCCAGGGCCGCGGCCACCAGCACCGTCAGCAGGATCAGCCACAGCACCCATTTGCGCGCCACGAGCCCCGCGGGCAGCAGGAAGCCGACGATGCCGAGCCCGATGGCGACCCGGTACGGCACGCGTTCCCACAGGCACAGCGCACAGGGCACCAGGCCGCCCCAGTATTCCGACGCCAGCGCGGTGCCGAGCGCGGCGGCGGCGGCCAGCGCGCAGATCAGGCAGGCGGAACGTGTCGATAGTTGCATCATAACGCCGATGTGCCCGGCTTTTCCCGGGCACGCAAGCATCCTAGGCTCGCCCGGGCGATCGGGACGAACGTGAAATGGGGGTACCAATGCGGCGCATTCTCTGGGGCCGGTCGACATCCAGCAACGTAATGAAGGTCATTTGGACGCTGGAGACGCTGAAGCTGCCCTATGAGCGGATCGACGTCGGCGGCCCCTTCGGCAAGACCGACACGCAGGAATACCGTGCCATGAACCCCACCGGCCTGGTGCCCACGCTGCAGGAAGACGATTTCACCCTGTGGGAGAGCAACGCCATCCTGCGCTATCTCTGCAACGCCCATGCGCCCGACACCACGCTCTGGCCGCGCGACCAGCGGGCGCGCGCCAATGTCGACCATTGGATGGACGCGCAGCAGACGGTGCAGAACCGCCCGGCCAGCATCGTGTTCCTAGGCATGGTCCGCACCCCGCCGGAGCAGCGCGACAACGCCGCGATCGCGCAGGCGGTGGCCGATACCGGCCGCGCCTATGCGATGATCGCGCAGAAGCTGGCCAGCACGCCCTATATCTGCGGCGACACGCTGACGCTTGCGGACATCGTCTGGGGCATCCATGTGCATCGCTGGTTCGTCATGGACATCCAGCGCCCGGATATGCCGGCATTGCGCGCCTGGTACGACCGGCTGCTGGACCTGCCGATCTACCAGGAACACGTCGCCCGCCCGTTGGTGTGATCTTTCGCGCAAGGCCGATGCGCAGCCGGCCTTGCGGCTATAGGCAGGCGGCTACAGCGGCACGCCGGCCAGGTTGCGGCTGGTGCGGATGGTTTGCAGGGTCTGCACCTTGCTGACCGTCGGCGCGCCGGTCAGCCGCTGGGTCAGCTGGTTTTCATGCGCGGTGTCGCGCGCCACCAGGCGCAGCAGGAAATCGCCGCCACCGCGGATCATGTGGCATTCGCGCACCTCCGGCCATCCGGCGACCAGTTGCTCGAAGGCGGCGAGCACCGCCTCCTTCTGGCTGTCCAGCCCGACGATGGCGAAGAAGGTGATCTCCCAGCCGAGCTTCTGCGGATCGCTGTCGGCGTGGTAGCCGCGGATCAGGCCAGCCTCCTCCAGCCGGCGAACCCGGCGCAGGCAGGGCGGCGCCGAGATGCCGGCGCGGCGCGCCAGTTCCACATTCGTCATCCGCCCATCGATTTGCAGTTCGGCAAGGATCCGGCGGTCGATCGCATCCAGCAGCGGTGGTTCGGCAGGCTGCAATTTCATGACGGGAGGTTCATGGGGCAAATTTCGATCCGTTGTGATGGCCCGGACATTTCTCTTGGACGGGGGTGGTTGAAATATTATTGCACACCGGCCCGCAGGCAAGCCCGCAAAGCGCACAATGGATCCGATCTCCGGGCACCGTTGCCTTGTCACCCGCGCGAGGGCCCCGATATGGTCGGGGTCATCGCAAACTGGATCCTCATTCATGGCCGCCACGCATCGCACCCGCATCCTGATCATCGGCGCCGGCCCGGCCGGCTATACCGCTGCGATCTACGCCGCGCGGGCGAGCATGGAACCGATCCTGCTGGCCGGCCTGCAGCCGGGCGGGCAGCTGACCATCACCACCGACGTGGAGAACTACCCGGGCTTCGCCGAGGTGATCCAGGGGCCGTGGCTGATGGAGCAGATGGCCAAGCAGGCCGAGCATGTCGGCACGCGCGTGGTCTACGACCTGATCACCGATGTAGACCTCTCCGTCCGGCCATTCCGCTGCACCGCCGACTCGGGCGACACCTACCTGGCCGACACCGTGGTCATCGCCACCGGCGCGCAGGCGCGCTGGCTGGGCCTCGAATCGGAGCAGCGGCTGTCCGGCGCCGGGGTTTCCGCCTGCGCCACCTGTGACGGGTTCTTCTACCGCGGCAAGCGGGTCGTCGTGGTCGGCGGCGGCAACACCGCGGTGGAGGAGGCGCTGTACCTCACCCATCACGCGGACCAGGTGACGCTGATCCACCGCCGCAACGCGCTGCGGGCGGAGAAGATCCTGCAGAACCGGCTGTTCGACCATCCCCGCATTTCGGTGATCTGGGACAGCGCGGTGGACGAGATCCTCGGTTCCGGCACGCCGCCGGTGGTGACCGGCGTGCGGCTGCGCAACACCCAGAGCGGCGCGCTGAGCGAGATCGAGACGGATGGCGTGTTCATCGCCATCGGCCACACGCCGACCACGGAAATCTTCGCCGGCCAGCTGGCGATGGACGGGGAGGGCTACATCGTGACCACCCCGGGCAGCACGCGCACCTCGGTTCCCGGCGTGTTCGCCGCTGGGGATGTGCAGGACAAGATCTTCCGCCAGGCGGTCACGGCGGCCGGCACCGGCTGCATGGCGGCGCTGGAAGCGGAGAAATTTCTGGCCGCGCAGGCGGATAATCCGGCCCTGGCGGCCGATTAGGGTAAAAAAACATCAAATTCGGCCATAAGACTCGGAAAATTCCGGTTAATGTGGTCCGCTTGATCGGTGACCGATTCGCGGTCGCTGATCGCCTTGGAATTTCGTGACAAAGAGCGCCGCTGGTCTCCGTTTGGCTCGGACCGGCCGGCATGGGAGAGGCTAAACGATGGACTGGGACAAGCTGCGCGTATTCCACGCGGTAGCCGAGGCCGGCAGCTTTACGCATGCCGGCGACACTCTGAACCTGAGCCAGTCGGCTGTCTCGCGCCAGATTTCGGCGTTGGAGGAAGCGCTGCAGGTGCCGCTGTTTCATCGCCATGCCCGCGGCCTGATCCTGACCGAGCAGGGCGAGGCGCTGAACCGCACGGTTCGAGAGGTCTTCGCCAAGCTGGCGATGACCGAGGCATTGCTGACCGAGAGCAAGGAAAAGCCGGCCGGGCGGCTGAAGGTCACCACCACGGTCGGCTTCGGATCCTCCTGGCTGGCGCCGCGCCTGCAAGGATTCCTGGAGGCGTATCCCGACATCTCCATGACGCTGCTGCTGGATGACAACGACCTCGATCTGGCGATGCGGGAGGCGGACGTGGCCATCCGCATGCACGCGCCGAAACAGCCGGACCTGGTGCAGCGCCATCTGCTGACGATCCAGTGGATCGTCTGCGCCTCGCCGGAATACCTGAAGAAGCACGGCGTGCCGCAACGCCCGGAGGATCTGGACGCGCACAAGCTGATCCTGTTCGGCGACTATCACCCGCCGGTTCAGGACGTGAACTGGCTGGCCGAGGCCGGCCGCCGTCCGGGCAATCCGCGCCGCGCGCTGCTGGAAGTGAATTCCACCCAGGCTATGGTGCTGTCGATCCGTTCCGGCCTCGGCATCGGTGCCCTGCCGGATTATCTGATCACCGAGAACCAGGACCTGGTGCCGCTGCTGCCGGACATTAAGCCGCCGAAGGTGGACGTGTATTTCGTCTACCCCGAGGAATTGCGCAATTCCAAGCGCGTCGCGGTGTTCCGCGACTTCCTGCTGACCCGCCTGGCGGAGATGCATTAAAGCCAGGGACCGGGTCGTTTCACGCCATGCGGAAACGATCCAGCATTCATCCTGATAAGGAAATGGCATCCTGACAAGGAAATGGCCGGCCGGGGAACCCCCGGCCGGCCATTTTCTTGTCGGGGTTCCGCCCCGCCGCGAATGCGCGTCTGACGCCCGCCTTGAGCAGGACATGCAGGACAAGCATGGCCGCGTCCGGGTTTTGGCGATGGTTGCAGCGCAGCATGAGGGACTAGTTTTCCGGCAGCGAATACGGCGATCGCTTCGCCAGTCTTCCAACCCGCGTGGTTGGGAAGGGGCCTCTGGTCCCTGCGTCTCCCAGACGTGAAGCCTCCCTGTATACTTGCCCCGCATAGTCGATGACTAAGCGGGGCATTTTTTTATTCAGTATTTGCTTGCGGTGCCGGGTGCGTCATCTGGACAGCTGGATGAAATTACTCTGGCTGTACCGGGCGCCTGCTTCAGCCTGCCGGAAACCCGTAGAGCCGCGCCGGATTGTCCACCAGGATGCGCTGGCGTGTCGCCGCGTCCGGCACCCATTCGAAGAACTGGTCCAGCAGGGCGCTCGCCTCCGGCAGCGGGGGCTGCATGCTGCTATGCGGCCAGTCCGTGCCCCATACGCAGCGCTCGGGCGCGGCGGCCACCAGGGCGCGGACATTCGGGCCGGTATCGGCCCAGGGATGGCCGGTCGAGGAAGCGCGGTAGGAGCAGGTCTTGACCCAGGCGCGGCCGCTGTCCAACAGCCGCAGCAATGCCTGGAACTGCGGATGCGCGATGCCCAGCGCCGCCTTCACCCCGCCGATATGATCGACCACCACGTCCACCGGCAGCTTCGCCAGCACCGGCGCGATGTCGGCCAGGGTCTGGCCGTCGGCATAGACCTGGATATGCCACCCGAGCGGCGCCAGGCGCTTCGCCAGGGCCTGAAGCTGGTCCACCGGGGTGCCGTTGCCGGATACGAGGTTGAACCGCACGCCGCGGATGCCCTCATCCGACAGCCGCTTCAGCGCCGCGTCGTCGAAGCTGTCATCGATCACCGCCACGCCGACGGCGCGATGGCGGCCGAAGCGCTCGATCGCATCCAGCGTCACGCGGTTGTCGGTGCCGTAGGGGCTCGGCGTCACGATCACCATGCGCTCGAGCCCGACCACCCCGGCCATTGCCAGGTAGTCCTCGATCAGCCCGAGCGGCGGTTCGTAATGCCGGCCGGGATCGAGCGGGAATTTGTCGAACGGGCCGAAGATATGGAAATGGCAATCGGCCGAGAGTTTCGGCGCCTTGACCTTGGGCGGTTGCATGCTGGCGTTCCCCTGGAGTTACCGGGGCGAGTGTAACGCCTGAACCCGGAGTGGCCAGAGGTAGGGCAGGAGGGCCCGATCCTCGTCTCCCCTGACGTGGGGAGACGAGAACGGGAGATGGCGGTAGCTCAGGCGCTGCCGTTCGGGCGGCCCTCGAAGAACTCCTTCACCTTGGCGAAGAACCCTTCGCTTTCGGGATGGCCGGTCTTGTGGCCCTGGCTTTCCGCCTCGAACTCCTCCAGCAGCTCGCGCTGCCTGCGGGTCAGGTGCAGCGGCGTTTCCACCGCGACCTGCACATACAGATCCCCGCGCGCGGCGCTGCGCAGGACGGAGAAGCCCTTGCCGCGCAGGCGGAACTGGTCGCCGGTCTGGGTGCCCGGCGGGATCTTCATCTTCGCCCGCGAGCCGTCGATCACCGGCACCTCCACCTCGCCGCCCAGCGCCGCCTGGGTCATGCGCAACGGCAGCCGGATCAGCAGATTGGCGCCCTCGCGCTGGAACAGCTCATGCGCCCGCACCGCCACGTGCACGTACAGATCGCCGTTCGGCGCGCCGGCGCCGCCGGCCTCGCCTTCGCCGGCAAGGCGGATGCGCGTGCCGTCCTCGACGCCGGCGGGAATGGACACCTGCAGCGTGCGCTCGCGCTGCACCGTGCCCTGGCCCTGGCAGATCCGGCAGGGATTGCTGATCACCCGCCCGGCGCCACCGCAGGTCGGGCAGGTGCGCTCGATCATGAAGAAGCCCTGCTGCGCCCGCACCTTGCCCTGGCCGTTGCAGGTGCCGCAGGTCAGGTTGGCGCGGGACTTGTCGGCCGAGCCGGTGCCCTCGCAGGTCTCGCAGGCCATGCGGGTCGGCACCCGCAGAGTGGTCTTGGCGCCGGTGAACGCCTCGGTGAGGCTGATCTCGACCTGCGCGCGCAGATCCGCGCCGCCGCGGGTGCGGCCGCCCCCACCACGCCGTCCGGTGAATTCGCCGAACATCTGGTCGAAGATATCGCCCAATCCGCCGCCATCGGCGAAGTTGAAGCCGCCGGGGCCGGGCCCGCCATTCTGCTCGAACGCGGCATGGCCGTAACGGTCGTATGCCGCCCGCTTCTGCTCGTCCTTCAGGATGTCGTAGGCCTCGTTCAACTCCTTGAACTTGGCCTCCGCCGACTTGTTGTTCGGATTGCGGTCGGGATGGTGCTTCATCGCGAGCTTGCGGTACGCCTTCTTCAGGTCGTCCGCACTCGCGTCGCGCGCCACGCCGAGGGTGGCGTAATAGTCCTGCTTTGCCATATCCGTCCTTCTGGATCAGCCCCCACCCTGAACATCCAGGTTGTTGGCGCTGAATAGAAGCGCGCCCGCCTTCCTGAGAAGCGCGGGCGCGATCCGTTGCTAGTTGGTAATCGAAGCGATCACGCCGACTTCTTTTTCTTGTCGTCGACTTCCTCGAACTCGGCGTCGACCACCTTGTCATCCGGGTTGCCGCCCGGCGCGTGACCGCCGGCACCCGGACCCTGGGCGTCAGGCCCCGCATGGCCAGCCCCGGGGGCGGCACCGGCTTCCGCCTGCGCCTTGTACATCGCCTCGCCGATCTTCATCGCCGCCTGCGACAGACGCTCGCCGGCCTGCTTGATCGCCTCGGCGTCCTGGCCTTCCAGCGCGGATTTCGCCGCCGCGACCGCTGCCTCGGCCTCGCCCTTCTCCTGGGCGCCGACCTTGTCACGGTGTTCGGCCAGGTTCTTCTCCACCTGGTGCACGAGGCCTTCGGTATGGTTGCGCGCCTCCACCTGCTCGCGGCGCTTCTTGTCGGCCTCGGCGTTGGCCTCGGCCTCCTTCACCATCTTTTCGATGTCGGCTTCCGACAGGCCGCCGCTCGACTGGATGCGGATCTGCTGCTCCTTGCCGGTGGCCTTGTCCTTTGCCTGCACGGCCACGATGCCGTTGGCGTCGATGTCGAACGTCACCTCGATCTGCGGCATGCCGCGCGGCGCCGGCGGGATGCCTTCCAGGTTGAACTGGCCGAGCATCTTGTTGTCCGCCGCCATTTCGCGCTCACCCTGGAACACCTTGATGGTGACCGCGCTCTGGTTGTCGTCGGCGGTGGAAAACACCTGCGACTTCTTGGTCGGGATCGTGGTGTTGCGCTCGATCAGCCGGGTGAACACGCCGCCTAGCGTCTCGATGCCGAGCGACAGCGGCGTCACGTCCAGCAGCAGCACGTCCTTTACGTCGCCCTTCAGCACCGCGCCCTGCACAGCCGCGCCGATCGCCACCACCTCGTCGGGGTTGACGTTGCGGGCGGGGTCCTTGCCGAAGAAGCTCTTCACCGCCTCGATCACCTTGGGCATGCGGGTCATGCCGCCGACCAGGATGACTTCCTGGATCTCGCCCGCGGTCACGCCGGCATCCTTCAGCGCCGCCTTGCACGGCTCCATGGTCCGGCTGATCAGGTCGTCGACCAGGCTTTCCAGCTTGGCGCGCGACAGCTTCATCACCAGATGCTTCGGCCCGGAGGCGTCGGCGGTGATGAACGGCAGGTTGATCTCGGTCTCCTTGGCGGAGGACAGCTCGATCTTCGCCTTCTCGGCGGCTTCCTTCAGGCGCTGCAGCGCCAGCTTGTCGCCGCGCAGGTCGATGCCCTGGTCGCGCTTGAACTCGTCGGCCAGGTAGTCGATCACGCGGACGTCGAAATCCTCGCCGCCCAGGAAGGTGTCGCCGTTGGTGGACTTCACCTCGAACACGCCGTCGCCGATCTCCAGGATGGAGATGTCGAAGGTGCCGCCGCCGAGGTCATAGACCGCGATCACGCCGGCGTGCTTCTTGTCCATGCCGTAGGCCAGCGCCGCGGCGGTCGGCTCGTTGATGATGCGCAGCACCTCCAGCCCGGCGATGCGCCCGGCGTCCTTGGTGGCCTGGCGCTGGGCGTCGTTGAAATAGGCGGGAACGGTGATCACGGCCTGGGAGACCGGCTCGCCCAGATAGGCCTCCGCCGTCTCCTTCATCTTGCCGAGAATGAAGGCGCTGATCTGGCTCGGCGCGTATTTTTCGCCGCGCGCTTCCACCCAGGCGTCGCCGTTGTCGCCGCGGACGATGTTGTAGGGCACCAGGCCCTTGTCCTTCGCCACCACGGGGTCGTCGTAGCGCCGGCCGATCAGGCGCTTGACGGCGTAGAGGGTATTGCTCGGGTTGGTGACGGCCTGGCGCTTGGCGGCCTGGCCGACCAGGCGCTCACCACTATCCGTGAATGCCACCATGGAGGGCGTGGTGCGCGCGCCCTCGCTGTTCTCGATGACCCGGACATCCTTGCCTTCCATGATGGCAACGCAGGAGTTCGTGGTACCGAGGTCGATGCCGATAACTTTACTCATGTATTGATTTCCTTTCAGCGGATGCGGGCGGCCCGAAGCACCACGCGCATCCCTATGGTTTTTACCCTGGGAAGATGTATGACCCGCCAACCGGCCGGGCAAGGGCCGGGTGCACGATTTTCAAGCAATTTGCGCTGTTTTGCCGTGTGCGCAGCGCAGCCGCGTTCAGGCTGGATGTTCAGGCGGTGGTGTTCAGCTTCGACGTGTCGCCCGGCCGGGCGGCGTCCGCGGTCAGTTCGGCCGGCGGTGCCTTGGCGACCACGACCATCGCCGGGCGCAGCAGCCGGTTGTTCAGGGTCCAGGCATGCGACCAGGCCTGCATTACCGTGCCGGGCGGATGCGCTTCGCTAACCTGCTCGGCCATGGCCTGGTGCAGGTTGGGATCGAATACCGCCCCGGTCGGGTCGGCTTTCTTGATCCCGTTGCGCTCCAGCAGGGCGACGAAGCTGCGCTCGACGCCCTCAAAGCCCTCGCGCAGCTTGGTGACGATGGACGGCTCGCCGGTTTCGGCCGCCGGCAGGCTGTCCAGCCCGCGGCGCAGATTCTCCGCCGCCTCGACCACGTCGGTGGCGAATTTCTGCACCGCGTATTGCCGGGTCTCGTCCACGTCGCGCTTGGCGCGGGCACGCACATTGGCGGTCTCCGCCTCCGCGCGCATCCAGCGCTCGCGCATTTCCCCCAACTCGGCTTCGAGCTCGGCGATGCGTGCGCTAGCCGCCTGCATCAGCTGCTCCGGGGTCTGCGGGGTTGTTTCGCGGGCGTCGGGGCCGGACCCTGCGGCTGTCTCGCCATTCGGGCCGGCGCTGGAATGTTCAGGATGGGTGCTCATGCGCCTTCAGTTAGGACGCCGGAGGGGAGGAGGCAAGCGGGGGAATGCCCAATCCCGCGACGTTTCCGCCACGCGCCCGCCGTGCCGTCATCCCGGCTGCCCGACGACGGGTGTCCCGGTCACCTCATCGGTCCAGACCTTGAAGCTGGCGAGCGTGTTCGGGCCGAATGTGGTGGTGATCGCCACGTCCACCGCGTCCCGGCCCCGCGCCATCAGCACCCGCCCGATCCTCGGCTGGTTGTTGCGGGGGTCGAAGGTATGCCAGGCGCCGCCGAGATAGGCCTCGAACCAGCCGGCGAAATCCATCGGACCATAGGGCGGGGGCACGCCGATATCGCCGAGATAGCCGGTGCAGTAGCGCGCCGGGATGTTCATGCAGCGGCAGAAGGCCACGGCCAGATGCGCGAAATCGCGGCATACGCCGCGCTGCTCGTTGAACGCCTCCCAGGCGGTTCGGGTGGGACGCGCATCGGCGTAGTTGAACTGGATGTGGCGGTGCACGAAATCGCAGATCGCCTGCACCCGCGCCCAGCCGGGCGGGGTCTGGCTGAACAGCGCCCAGGCGGTCTCCGACAGCCGGTCGGTCTCGCAGTACCGGCTGCCGAGCAGGAATTCCAGCGTGTCCGCCGGCAGGTCCTGGACCGGATGCTGCTCGGCCCAGGGAACGACCGGATCGGGCGCGCCGCTGTCGCGCAGCACCCCGGCGCTGGCGATGCGGATCCGTCCCGGCGGGGCGATGATGCGGCTGCACCAATTGCCGAAGCGGTCATGATAGGCCGCCACCGGCACCACCGGGTCGGTGGTCAGGTGGTCGGGCACGACGATGTCCGCCGCGCGCGAATGATGGATGTTCACCACCAGCATCATCGGCGTCGGTTGCGGACAGTCGTAGATCAACTCGTAGCCGACCCTGATTTGCACGCGGCGCCTCGCTGTAGCGGGTTCATGGGTAGAATCGGGCCCGTCGGAGCGGGGTAGGAGCACGGACGCCCGGCTGCTTCCGCCACGGGCCCCGGAGGGTAATCGCGCCGGGCGCGGAATGTTCCCCGGCCCGCGGACCGTGGCTACCCTAGCAGCCGCCCGATCACCCGCGCCGTGTAATCCACCACCGGTATGATGCGGCCGTAATTGATCCGCGTCGGCCCGATCACGCCGATCGCGCCGACGATCCGCCCGCCCTCGCCGCGCGCCGGCGCCACCACCATCGACACGCCGGTGGTGCCGAACAGCCCGCTTTCCGCGCCGATGAAGATCCGCACCCCTTCCGAGCTTTCCGCCAGGTCCAGCAGCCGCAGCATCGTCTCTTGCGTCTCCAGCCGCTCGAACAGCGCCTGGATCGCCGCCAGCCGCTCGATCTCCGTCACGTCCGACAGCAGCCTGGCCTGGCCGCGCACGATCAGGCTGCCGCCCCACACGCCCTTCGGGCCCTCGCCGCTCCAGGTCGCGAGCCCGGTCGCCACCACCTGCTTGGTCAACTCGTCGAGTTCGGTTTGGTTGGCCTCCATCTCCGCCGAGACGATCTCGCGCAGCGCGGTCAGCGGGCGGCCGGACAGCCGGGCATTGAGATAGTTGCCGGCCTGCTGCAGCGCCGAGGGCGGCAGGCCGGGTGGGGTGTCGATCACCCGGTTCTCGACATGCCCGTCCGCGTTCACCAGCACCACCAGCGCCCGGCCGGGGCCGAGCGGGACGAACTCGATATGCCGCAGCGCGCCGTCCGATTTCGGTGCCAGCACCAGCCCGGCGGCCGAGGACAGCCCGGACAGCATGGTCGAGGCATCCGCCAGCGTGTCCTCCAGCGACCGGCCGGAGGCGGCGAGCGCCGCGGTGATGGATTCGCGGTCGTCCTCCGCCAGCTCACCAAAATGCAGCAAGCCGTCGACGAACAGCCGCAGGCCGAGATCGGTCGGCAGCCGACCGGCCGAGGTATGCGGCGCGAACAGCAGTCCGGCCTCGGTCAGATCGGCCATGACGTTGCGAATCGTCGCCGGCGACAGCGCCAGCGGCAGGCGGCGCGACAGCGTGCGGCTGCCCACAGGCTCGCCGGTTTCGACATATTGCTCGACGATCTCTCGCAGCACGGCGGCCGAGCGCGGATCGAGCGCAGGCGCCAGACCCGCCGGGACAGCCGCCGGGCGGGGCGCATTGCGCGGCACGGACGGGTGGATGGGCTTGTTCATTCGCAGGACTCCGACACTCGAAGGTAGGTAGCGCCACCCGCGGGGTCAATCATTCCCTTGCGCGCGCCCCCTTGAACCCGGGCGCCCTCGCTCATCCCGGAGCCAGCCTGTATGGTCCCGGCCCCAATTTGCCCTACATGCACCCGTCGCGAATGAATTCGCCCAGCCTCGAAATCACCAGCCTGAAACCGAAGGATAATCCCATGCGCCCATCCGGCCGCACTCCCGACGCGCTGCGCCCCGTCTCCATCACCACGGGATTCTCCCATCACGCGGAGGGTTCCTGCCTGATCCGCATGGGCGGCACCGAGGTGCTTTGCGCCGCCAGCGTGGAGGGCCGCGTGCCGCCGTTCATGCGCGGCCAGGGACTGGGCTGGGTCACCGCCGAATACGGCATGCTGCCGCGCGCCACCCACACCCGCGGCGACCGCGAGGCTGCGCGCGGCAAGCAATCCGGCCGCACCCAGGAAATCCAGCGCCTGATCGGGCGCAGCCTGCGCGCCGTGGTGGACCGCGCCGCCATGGGCGAGATGACCATCACACTCGATTGCGACGTGCTGAACGCCGATGGCGGCACCCGCTGCGCCGCCATCACCGGCTCGTGGGTGGCATTGGCGATGGCCTTCAACCATTTAAAGAAGATGAACGTCATCGCCACTGTGCCCCTGCTCGGCCAGGTCGCCGCCGTTTCCTGCGGGATCCATGCGGGAACGCCGGTGCTCGACCTCGACTATGCCGAGGACAGCGCCGCCGACGCCGACGGCAATTTCGTGCTGACGGATGCCGGCGGGATCGTGGAAATCCAGGCCACGGCGGAAAAGACCGCCTTCGCCGAGGCGGAGTTCGCGCAATTGCTGACCCTGGCGCGCAAGGGCACGAGCGAGCTGTTCGCGGCCCAAAAGGCGGCGGTGGCGGCTGCATGAGCGGGGCTGGTTGATGGCGCGCAAGCTGGACGCCGGCTCGAGGCTCGTTCTCGCCAGCCATAACAAGGGCAAGCTGCGGGAAATCGCCGAGATGCTGCGCCCGTACGCGGTGGAAATCGTCTCCGCCGGCGATCTCGGTCTCCAGGAACCCGAAGAGACCGAGCCGGACTGCGCCGGCAACGCCAGGCTGAAGGCGCTGGTCGCCGCCCAGGCCACCGGTCTGCCGGCGCTGTCGGACGACAGCGGCTTCTGCACCGCGGCGCTGGGTGGGGCCCCCGGCGTGCTGTCGGCCCGCTGGGCCGGGCCGGGGAAGGATTTCACCGCCGCGATGGCGCGGGTGTGGGACGGCGTCGGGCCGCAGGGCGATCCCCGTGCCTGGTTCGTCTGCGTGCTCTGCCTGGCCTGGCCGGACGGCCACACGGAAAGCTTCCTCGGCCGGGTGGATGGGCGGATCGCCTGGCCGCCGCGCGGCAACCGGGGCTTCGGCTACGACCCGATGTTCGTGCCCGCCGGTGGCGGCCTCAGCTACGGGGAGACCGACCCGGAGGAGAAGCACGCCACCAGCCACCGCGCCCGCGCCTTCACGCAATTGCTGGCCGCGTGCTTCGGCTGATTGCCTGGCTGGGGCTCCTGGTGGCGCCCGCGCTCGCGGCGTCGTCCGCTCCCGTGCTGCCCGACGCCGAATCGCTGCGCCCTTCCGCCGCGTTCCAGCCGCGCGGGCCGGAACAGGCGCGTGGGGCATTGGTCTGGCTGTACGATTCGGGCGCCGCTTCCCGACCGGCGCCGGCGGAACCCGCCTGGCTCCGCCGGGGCTTCGATCGTGGCTATGATATCTGGGGCTATGACATCCGAGGCCACGATCACGCGCCCGGCCGGCTCGCCGCCGGCCTCGCCGCGCTGCGCGCCGGCGGCTACCAGCGCATCATCGTCGCCGGGCATTCCCGCGGCGCCTGGATCGCGCTCGGCGTGCTGTCCCGTCCGGGCCTGGCCGACGGCGTGGCCGCCTTCTCGCCGGCCACGCACGATGCCAGCCCCGAGCGCCAGCCGCAGGCGCTGGCCGATTTCGACCGGCTGATGCACGCCGCCGGCCACGCGCCGAACACGCGGCTGGTGATCGCCCAGTTCGCCGACGACCCGCTCGACCCCGATCCGCAACTGCGCCAGCAGATGATCCGCGACGTCACCCGCCATCAGGGGCTGAAGCTGCAGCCGATCTTCCTGCCGGACCAGCCGCGCGGGCATGACGGCGTCTACCAGCCGCAATTCGACCGGCTGTTCGGCGCCCGGATCGTCCGCTTCCTCGATCCCCAGGCGAAGCGCGTCGAGATTGCCCAGCCCGAAGCTAAGCCGGCCGAATCCGCGCCACCGGAGCCCCGGTGATCCGCAGCAAATCCTGCGCCGTGGTGCGGAACACATGGCTCGGCGATCCCGCCGCCGCCCAGATCGGCCCCTGCGGCGGATCGAGCGCCAGCAGGTCCTCGTCCAGCAGCAGCAAAGGCGGCGACAAATGCCCGACCGGCGATACGCCGCCGACCGCGAAGCCGGTGACATCGCGCACCCAGGTCGCATCCGCGCGCGTGAGCGGCACGCCGAGCGCCGCCGCCGCCAGCGCCGGGTCCACCCGGTTGGCGCCGGAGGCAATGACCACCGCCGCCCGCCCGCCGGCGCGGAACACGATGGATTTGGCGATCTGCGCCACCGTGCAGCCGACTGCGGCGGCGGCATCCGCCGCGGTGCGCGTGCCGGCGGGGAACGTGGCGATGGTATCGTCGTGACCGGCCGCGAGCAGCGCCGCGCGCACCCGCTCCACCGATCCGCCGTCGCTGCCCGACATGGCCTATATCTCCCGTGATGGAACCGCTCGCCCTCTATATCCACTGGCCGTTCTGCCTGGCCAAGTGCCCGTATTGTGACTTCAACTCGCATGTCCGCGAGCGCATTCCGCAAGCGCGCTTCCGCGCCGCGCTGCGGAGCGAACTGGCCTGGGAGGCGGCGCGGCTCGGTCCCCGGCGGCTGACTTCGGTGTTCTTCGGTGGCGGCACGCCGAGCCTGATGGAGCCCGAGACCGTCGCGGCGCTGCTCGAGGACGCAAGCCGGCTGTTCGTGCCGGCGGATGACATCGAGATCACGCTGGAAGCTAACCCGACCTCGGTCGAAGCGGCAAAACTCGCCGGCTTCCGCGAAGCCGGGGTGAACCGCATCTCGCTCGGCGTGCAGAGCCTGGATCCGGAGGCGCTCGCCCGGCTCGGCCGCCAGCATTCCGCGGAGCAGGCGATCGCCGCGCTGGAGACCGCGCGGCGGATCTTCCCGCGCATTTCCTTCGACCTGATCTACGCCCGGCCCGGCCAGACCCTGCCGGCCTGGCGCGCCGAGCTGCGCCGCGCGCTCGGCCTCGCCGCCGATCATCTGTCGCTCTACCAGCTGACCATCGAGCCCGGCACCGCCTATGAGGCCGCGTTCCGCCGCGGCGAGATCGTGCTGCCGGACAGCGACGCCGCCGCCGCCCTGTATGAGGCGACCGCCGAGGTCGCGGGAGAATTCGGCCTGGCGCCGTACGAGGTCTCCAACTATGCCGCCCCGGGTGCTGAGAGCCGGCACAACCTGGCCTATTGGCGCTACCAGGACTACGCCGGCATCGGTCCGGGCGCGCATGGCCGCATCACGCTCGGCGGTGCGCTGCTGGCCACAAGGCGCCACCGCGCGCCGGAACCCTGGGCCGAACGTGTGGAACGCCAGGGCCACGGCACCACCCACGAGGACCCGGTGCCGCCGACCGACCGGGCACGGGAGATGCTGCTGATGGGGCTGCGGCTGGCCGAAGGCGTCGATGCCGTCCGCTTCTGCGCCCGCACCGGCATTGCGCTGGACGACGCGCTGGACGCCGACATCCTGCAACGGGCGATCGACGAGGGCTACGTCACCCGGACTTATCGCGTCCTGGCCGCCACCGCGGAGGGCCGGCTGCGGCTGGACGCGCTGCTGCCGGCCCTGGTGCTGTGAGGAGCGCGCGCCGATGCTGCAAACCCTGACCACGCTGCTGATGCTGACCGGCGCGGGCTTCCTTTCCGGCACCATGAACGCGGTCGCCGGCGGCGGCTCCTTCGTCAGCTTTCCGGCGTTGATCCTGGCCGGCGTGCCCTCGGTCGCCGCCAATGCCTCCAGCACGGTGGCGCTGTTTCCCGGTGCCGTCACCAGCGCCTGGGTCTATCGCCGCGAACTTGGCGGCGTCGGCGGCATTTCGCTGCCGGTGCTGCTGGCCTGCAGCCTGGCCGGCGGCCTGACCGGCGCGGTGCTGCTGCTGTCCACGCCGGTCTCCACCTTCGACGGCCTGGTGCCCTGGCTGCTGCTGATCGCCACCGTGGCCTTCATCTTCGGCCGCCAACTCGGCGCCGGCCTGCGCCGATACGTCCGCATCGGCCGCTTGCCGACGTTGCTGCTGCAATTCGCGCTCGGCGTATACGGCGGCTATTTCGGCGGCGCCGTCGGCATCATGATGCTGGCGGTCTGGAGCCTGATCGGCAGTGACAGCCTGAAGACGATGAATCCGGCCCGGATCTTCCTGGTCGGCGCGATGAACGCCATCGCGGTGCTGTGCTTCATCGCCGCCGGCGAGGTCTGGTGGCCGCAGACCTGCGCGATGCTGCTCGGCGCCGCCGCCGGCGGCTTCGCCGGCGCCTGGATCGGCCGGCGCCTGCCGCCGAAGGCCACCCGCGCCGTCATCATCCTGGTGACGGTCGGGATGACCGCGGTCTTCTTCCTGCGCCGCTACGGGGCCTGACGCGCGGCGAATTCGCCTCCAGAGAAGCCAATGGAGGACAGGCCAATGGGGGACCAGCTTATGTCGCAGCCGGCCGCTTTCCCGGCCAGCCTGGCGCGCAGGCAGACGTCGAAACCGGCGCTGAACAGCGCCGCGCCGCCGGGATTGAGATGCGCGAAGGCGTCACCGAAGAACCGGTCCGGCCAATCCGGCATCACCGGCCCGACCACCGAGAAATTGGCGAACCGCGCCGCGTATCCGGCCAGATACGCGGCGTAATCGCGCTCCACCGCCGCCAGCACATGCGCGTGCGTCGAACGGTTCAGCGGCATGGCGATGAAATCGACGGGAATGCCGCGTTCGGCCAGCACCGCCAGCAGGCGGCGGAAATAATGGTCCTGCACCGGCAACGGGGTGAAGCGGTCCAGCGACCCTTCCGCCGCGATCGCGCTCGATCCGGGATCGGTGCCGAAGAAATACTGCCCGCGCGACGCCAACCCCGCCTGCAGGCTGGCCCGGTTCTGCCAGAGCCGCAGGAACACGCCGCCCTTCAGCACCCCGTTGAAATAGAGCGTGGGGAACCGGATCGCGTATAAAAACCCCCGCAACAGCGGCGCCAGTCCGTCGTCATGACGCGGCGCCAACACGGAACGATCGCCAAGCGCCTCGGCGGTGTGCAGCACCTCCGCCAGTTCGGCCCGGTTCAGGAAGCCGAAGCGCACGCTGCGCTCCCAGAACATGTCCGGCCGGACGAAATGCCCGGCATTCAGCGAGACCACCACCCGCCGTGGGGGCAGCGGACAATCCAGCGCCCGGCTGACGGCGACGAACGCCTCGATCGCCTGGCCGCCGCCGACCGCCAGATTGGTCGTCTTCACCCCCAGCAGCATCGGCACCACGCTCACCGCGGCGCGGGAATCGCCGACCACCAGGACCTCGCCGAGGTCGCAGGCCTCGAGCATCCGCCGTTTCGCCAGCCAGGAGGCATATTCGGGATCGAGATAGGCCAGCGGCATCGTCGCCACCCAGGCCCAGACCCCGGCGAAGCACAGTACGGCGGTGGCCGCGAGCCAGAGCAGATATCGTCCCGGGGAAAGGGCCCGCATCCGCGATCAGAACTGGAAATAGAGGAATTCGCCGGTGCCGCCGATCGACAGCAGCCCGATCGCGGCGGCAACCCCGAACCCGACCGCCCAGGGCAGCGACGGCCGCCAGCGCCACGCCGGGACCCGGCCCCGGCCCTGGACATGGGCCTCGCCCATGATCTCTTGCGTGTTCGGCGCCCCCCAGACGATGGCGTACAGCAGGCCGAGCCAGCCCATATCCAGCGCCAGCCTGCCCTGCGCCTTCGCATCCGCGGGGATCGCAAACCCGGTCCCATGCATCCCGGCCATCCCCGCCAGCAGGTCGAACGCACCCGACAGGCTGGGCGCGCGGAAGAACACCGCGCCCACCAGCACCGCCAGATAGGTCAGGCCCACGGCCAACGGCGCCGGGAACTGCCGGCCGGGCATGGGGACAAAAATCCGCCAGACGTGATTGACCGCCAGGTAGAAGGCGTGCAGCAGCCCGAACACGAGAAAGGTCCAGCCCGCGCCATGCCAGACGCCGGCCAGCCCCATCGTCACGCCAAGCGGCAGCGCCAGCGTCATCGCAAATCCGCCCGCCGAGGCCTGCGCCGCGCGGCCGATCGGCAAACCGCGCGCCGCTCGGCGGCGCAGCAGCGCCATCGTCAGCGGATTGAACAGGTACTGGGTCAGGTAGCGCGTCAGCGTGATGTGCCAGCGCTGCCAGTACTCGATGACCGAGCCGGCCTTGTACGGGGAGTTGAAATTAACGGGAAAGCGCAGATTGAACATCCGCGCCAACCCGACCGCCATGTCCGAGTAGCCGGAGAAATCGAAATAGAGCTGCAGCGAATAGGACAGCGCCACCTGCCAGGCCGCGAACAGCGCCAGCGTGTCGGCCTGGGCGAAACCCGGCCCAACCACGGTTCCGGTCGGGTCGGCCAGCAGGCATTTCTTCAGCAGCCCGAGCGTGAAGATGCCCAGCCCCGCCGCCAGATTGGCCCCGATGGGGCGGAAATTCTCCGGCACCGAGAACTGCGGCATCATCTCGCGGTGATGCAGGATCGGCCCGGCGATCAGATGCGGGAAGAATGTCACGAACAGCGCATAGTCCAGCCACCCCGCACCGCGCCGCACCACCGGGGACGCGCCCCGGCAATCCAGCAGGTAGCCGATCTGGGTGAAGGTGAAGAAGCTGATTCCCAGCGGCAGGGCGGGATCGGCGAAGGCCAGGTCCGTGACGCCATGCAGGCGCAGGAACCCCAAGATCGACGCCAGATATTTGTAGTGCAGCAATGCGGCGAGGTTGAGCGCAATCGCCGCACCGAGCAGCCAGCCCTGCAACCGCTGCCACCCCGCCAGCGCCAGCAGCAAGCGCGAGATCGCGAAATTACCCAGCACAGACACGCCGAGCAGCGGCAGGAATGCCGGGTTCCACCAGCCGTAGAACACCAGCGACATCGAGATCAGCCACACCGAGGCGAGCGGCCGTCCGAGCCGGGCGAGGGCAAAGAACCCGGCCAGCGAAACCGGCAGGAAGACGAAGACGAACACATGGGAGTTGAACAGCACCGCCGCTCAGCCGTCGGCGGACGCGACGCCGGAGACGAGACCCGGAGGCCGGTTGACGACGGACAAGGTCCAGGCCTCCCACATCCCATTATAGGTTGAAGTTCAATTATTAATATCCGCTTTTCCGTTCGTCCAGAGAAATATTCTATCTTGGGTTGTAGCTCCGCTCGCCGCCGCCACGCCATCCAGGGGGCGTCCCCCTTGCCATTTCAGCCCGTTGCGCCGATGTAGCGTGCTGCAGAGTGGACCTGTGCGGTCCGCTTTCCATGGAACCGCTCTCCGCAAGATCTACCCAGGAAAGGCCAGGGCAAATGTTCATCGAAACCGAAGGCACGCCGAACCCCGCAACGCTGAAGTTCCTGCCCGGTCGCGACGTCATGGGCACCGGCACCGCCGATTTCGCCAGCCCCGATGTCGCCGCGCGCAGCCCGCTCGCCGGCGCGCTGTTCGCCCTGCCTGGCATTTCCCGTGTGTTCCTCGGGGCCGATTTCATCACCGTCACCAAGACCGACGAGACCGACTGGCAGGCGCTGAAGCCGCAGGTCCTCGGGGCCATCATGGAGCATTTCGTCGCCGGCCGCCCGGTCATGGAAGCGTCCCATCAGGATGAGGACGCCGACGAGGACGTCGCCCCCGAGGACATGGAGATCGTCGCGCAGATCAAGGAACTGCTCGACACCCGCGTCCGCCCCGCGGTCGCCAGCGACGGCGGCGACATTGTCTTCCGCGGTTTCCGCGAAGGCGTGGTGAAGCTGCACATGCAGGGTTCCTGCTCCGGCTGCCCGTCCTCGCGCGCCACGCTGAAGCATGGCATTGAGAACATGCTGCGCCACTACGTCCCGGAAGTGGTCGCGGTTGAACAGGTCGATTTCTGACGCGTATAGTCGCGCGTCCCAAGCCATAGGAATATCAGAATGACCATCGACCAGAGCGCGCTTGACGCGTTGCTTACGAATGCGCGCTCGCACAACAAATGGACCGATCGTCCGGTCACCGACGCCCAGATCCATGAAATCTACGACATCCTGAAATACGGCCCGACCTCGGCCAATTCCTCCCCCGCGCGCTTCCTGTTTCTGCACAGCAAGGAAGCTAAGGAACGCCTCGCACCGGCACTCTCCAGCGGCAATCTGGAAAAGACCCTGTCGGCCCCGGTCGTGGCGATCATCGCCTACGACCCGCGCTTCTACGAAAAGCTGCCGCAGCTCTTCCCGCACAACCCGGACGCCCGGTCCTGGTTCACCAGCAACGAAGGCCTGGCCGCCACCACCGCCTTCCGCAACGGGACGCTGCAGGGCGCCTATTTGATCATGGCCGCCCGCGCCATCGGCCTGGATACCGGCCCAATGTCCGGCTTCGACAACGCCAAGGTCGACGAAATCTTCCTGCAGGATCGCGGCTGGCGGTCCAACTTCCTGGTCAATATCGGCTACGGCGACCCGTCCGGCGTGTTCGCCCGCTCCCCCGCCTGAGCTTCGACGAGGCCTGCGTCACACTCTGACCCGGGGGTCGGCGCAATCGAAACAAGGTCAGGGGGCTTTGCCCCCTGAAGCCGCTTTTACCGCACTGGCGAACATGCTGAGGACACCCTGGGTGCTCGCGCAATCCTCCTTGGCCGATGCCAGGCCTGCGATCCCCAGCATTGCCGTGAGTTCTCCGATCAACTCGATCCCAGGCGGCCCGTCATCCTTCGGGGGGCTGACGATGACTCGATCGACCAGGGCGCGGGCTCGCTTCGAGAGCCGCAGGATCGTTCTGGCCCTGAACAGCCTCATGGAGTTTGGTAAGCTTGCGGCGGTAGACTTCGGCGAGATTCGTATGCGGCATCGGCGACGGCATGGCGGGCTGGGCGAGGTAACCTTGTAAAGTCGTCCGGCGGGTTTCCAACTCGTCGAGCTGCTGCTGCAGGCCAGGCGCATACACCGTCCGCGATTGCATCGACGAGGTTGGCAAGCTTGCAGCTCCCAAGCTGCCAGCTCTCGTTGGTCGGCCTCGGCACTGGCAGCTGCCTTGACGGTCAGCCGGCTCCATTCGGTGGTGAACTCCTTGACGAACAGTTCAACGTGCTCGGGCTGCATTAGCTGATGACGGAGGGCGTCGAGTACCCGCTTCTCGACGGACCCGCGCCGAACACGCGAAATGTTGCGGCACGTGCCATGTTTTGCGGCCAGGCAGCCCAGATAGTCCTTTCCCAGTGCCGAGAAAGGGCTCGCGCAGGAGCTGCAGACGATCTTGCCGGTCAGCAGATGCTTCGGCCGCCGCCGTTCCCAGAAGTGGTGATTGGGGTCGACCCCCGCCTTCCTGGGTGGCGAAGCCTCTTGCTCCGCCAGGCGGACCTGGACCCGGTCCCACAGATCCTGGTCGACGATGCGCAACTCGGGGACCTCCTGGATGACGGTGTTGCATGGATCCCGGCTGAGTTTAGTGGTCGATGCCTGGCCGGCGCAGGGTGATCCCATTCATCATCGGGACAGCCGCCGTGCCGTTCAAACACCACGCCGAGCACCGCCATCACATTCTGAAGCCTCGCAATCGGGTCACGAACTGGCCGGAATACGACGCGGCATTGAGACGGCGAGGCAGCCTGACCGTCTGGTTCACGGACGAGGCGATAGCGGCATGGCGGGCGGAACCGCGCACCACGCCCGGTGGCCAGCGACATTATTCGGCCCTGGCGATCACCATGGCGCTGACAATGCGCGCGGTCTACCGTTTGGCCTTACGGCAAACAGAGGGGCTCATTGGTTCAGTCATCGCGCTGCTGGGGCTCGCACTCACCGTCCCGGATCATTCCACGATGTGCCGCCGGAGCAGAACGCTGGAACTACCGCCACTCCGCCGGTCCGGAACTGGTCCGCTTCATCTGTTCGTGGACAGCACGGGCCTTAAACTCGGCGGGGCAGGTGAATGGTTGATTGAAAAGCATGGCACGTCCCGCCGCCGGTCCTGGCGTAATGAGACCTGAGTGCGGGTGGTTGGCTTGGGCCAGGATTTGATGGTGGTGGCTGATATCGGAGGACATGAGGCGTAGCCCTGGGCGTATCGCCCTCATTCATCGCAGCATGTGTCTTTTTGCCTTGCCTCGGGCAGAGTCCGGGTGTCGTTCATCCAGCCACAACCGGGATCAGACGCCAGCTCCGGCGCAAGTTATAGGCGATTGCCGTAAGCCGAACCTGCAGACCAGCCTTGGCCAGGCCGAGCCAATGCATCCGGCGTAGGCCGTAGGAGCGCTTGCACGTGCCGAACACCTTCTCGATCCCGGCCCGCACCCGCCGCACTTCGGCGTTGTGAGCCTTCAGCTGGGCAAGCGCTTTGGTCCCACCCCAGGTGCCCGCGTGCACGACGCGGGGCGTGCCGCCTCGGGCGCGAATGGCTGCTTCAGGTTTGCTGCCCGAATAGGCGGTGTCGCCGTATGTGTCTCCGGGTGCGTCGGGCAGGATGGCGGCGAGTTCCGCTGCATCGTGGACGTTGGCGGTGGTGATCTCGACGCCACGGATGAGACCCGCCTCCTGGTCAGTGGCGACGTGGGCCTTGTAGCCGTGCACCGGCTTGCGCCGGCGATGACCAGCCCAACGCGCTTCGCCGTCGTGCTGGATGCTGGCAGACGGAAGCAGCGTCGCGTCCACCAAAGTGCCGGTGCGTATCACCACCCCACGTTGATCGAGCTGACGGGTAACAGCCTCGAACAGGGGGCGGTCAAGCCCGCGACGCACCAACGCCGCGCGGAAGCGGACGAAGGCGGTCCGTTCCGGCGTTGGCTCATAGCTCGCGAAGCCACAAAACCGCCGGAAGCTGGCGCGATCATCGAGCGCTTCGGCCAAACGCACGTCAGAGAGGTCGTGCCACGTCGCGAGCAACAGCGCGCGGAGAAGAGCGAGCGGCGGCCAGCCCGGCTCGCCTTTCGCCGAAGCCGAGATACCGCCAAACAGTCGATCCAATTCTGTCCAATCCAGCAGGAGGGAAATCTCATCCAGCGACGTGCTCTTGCCAGAGGTCGAGCTACCAACGGCAAACCGCTCCTGCCCGATCCGACGCCGCGCCATGGCTGCCTCCACCCGGTTGCAGCCGGAATGGAAACAGATCGGATCGCGTCGGATCAAGCCACCCGCGCACAGGTCTCGTAATACCAGCGCTCCCTGATCAGGACCTGTGTGCCCAATCGCGCATGCCGATTGACATGGTAGTGTCCGTGGACGTGGTGGAAATTCGGTGACGACAACGGTGTAGGCGGAGGTGGCCATCGGATCGGCTGGCTAAGATGGAGTTGCGAGACTTCCCCCTGACGCCAAGAGGACCCGATGACCGAGGAGACATTACCGCTGGCCGAGTTGCTGGCCAAAGCCGGAGACGGCGACTTTCTGCGCAGCGTGGCCGAGGCCGTGGTGCAGCTGCTGATGGAGACCGATGTGGAAGGGCTGATCGGCGCCGGCCGGCACGAGCGATCCGGCGATCGCACCACCTATCGGAACGGCTATCGGGATCGCACCCTGGACACGCGGCTCGGCGCCCTGCAGCTTCGGATCCCCAAACTGCGGCGGGGCAGCCTTGATCCGCTTCGCGGCTCAAGTCCCTCCCTTCCTCGAGCCCAGGAAAACCTCGGAGAAGGCCCTGGTCGCGGTGATCCAGGGTTGAGCCGCGAAGCGGATCAACGGGGTCAGCGGCGTCTCGACCCGGCGCGTGGACGACCTGGTGCAGGCGATGGGGCTGGCCGGGATCAGCAAGAGCACCGTCAGCAAGTTGTGCAAGGACATCGACGATCGTGTCGGCGCCTTCCTCGATCGCCCTCTGGTCGGCGAGTGGCCGTATCTTTGGCTGGATGCCACCTACCTCAAGCAGCGCGAGGGCGGCCGCATCGTCTCGGTCGCCGCGATAATCGCTGTGGCGGCCAACACCGAGGGCAGGCGGGAGATCGTCGGTCTGCACATCGGGCCATCGGAGGCGGAGACGTTCTGGGCCACGTTCCTCAAGAGCATGGTCCGCCGCGGCCTGCAGGGGGTGAAGCTCGTCATCTCGGACGCGCACGAGGGGCTGAAGGCGGCGATCCGCCGAGTAATCGGCGCCTCCTGGCAGCGCTGCCGCGTTCACTGGATGCGCAACGCGCTGTCCTACGTGCCGAAGGGGCAGCAGAGCATGGTGTCAGCCGCACTCCGTCAGGCATTCATCCAGCCCGATCGCCCGAGCGCCAGCCAGACGCTGCGTCACGTGGCCGACCAGCTCCGCGGCAAGTGGCCGAAGCTCGCAGCGTTCATCGACGACAGTGAGGCTGACGTGCTGGCGCACATGGATTTTCCCACCCAGCACCGCAGCAAGATCCACTCGACGGATGCGTTGGACAAGTCCGGAGTTGCCCGGGGCCGAGTTGTGTTCCGGTTGCCTTACTCTGTTTTTGCCTTCGTGCCGCGGTTTCGTGCTCGCGCGTTGTCCGGCTTCGGTTTCTCGGACCAGGCACTGACGAATCGCGTGTAAGCTTTCTCGGCCTGCTCGACCAAGGCGCGCTCCTTCTCACGCAGCGTCTTGATGCTGTAGTCGCGCGCTTTTCCGGGCGTGTTCCCGCCGCGACGCGACTTGGCACCTGCCTTGAGCTGCATTTGGCGTTCCTTCATCGCCACCAGCGCCGGTCTGGCAAACGCGTAGTCCTCCTCCTTCGTGAGCAGATGCCAGGCCAGCACGGCGATCTTGCGCGCGGTCGCGACGGCGGCGACCTGCTTGCCCTTGCGGCCTTGCACCCGGACGTAGAAGGCTCGCAGCGGCCCCGGTGTCACTGCTGCGGCCCAGGCGGCTTCCACCAGCATTCCTCGTGCGTGCGAGCGGCCCTGTTTGCTGATTCGGCCGTGCTGGGCCGCGTGGTCCCCGGATTGCCTGACCCGGGGATCAAGGCCGAGATAGCTGACCAGCTTCGCCGCCGAGGCGAACCGGCTGACCTCGCCAATTGCGGACAGTATCCCGGCCGCGACCACCATGTTGATGCCACCGATCGTCATCAACCGACGGACCCGATCATCGCCGAGGCAAGCGGACGCGACCGCCGCCTCGGCTGCCCTCAGCTCCTCCTCCATGGCATCTAGCGCCGTTAGCCAGCGGTTCACGGCAGACCGCTCATGCACGGCGAGGGGCTGCTCGGCCAGCCACTTTCGGCCCGGCGCCATGAACAGCTTGCCTGAGAACGGCGGGATCAGGTTCGCATGCAGCACCGCGTGAATGCGGTTCTTGGTGCGCGTCATGCCCTGCACGATGCTCGCCCGCCGCGCGACCAGAGTGCGCAGCAGTTCGGTTCGCTCGTCGGGCTGCCAAACTTCCGGCAGGTATCCGGCCGCGTGCAGGCGGGCGAGTGCTGCCGCATCGATCCGGTCCGTCTTGACCTTCGCCTCCGCGATCACGCGAACCTGCAAGGGATTGGCGATGACCACTCGGCCCACATGCGGCTTCAGCAAGCGCACGATCGCCATCGTGTTGCCGGTCGCCTCCAGCACGACCTCGTCGTCGGCGCGCAGCGTCCGCGCGAATGCCAGCACCTTGTCGCGGACGAGGTCTACCCGGCCGCATTGTCGCAGCACGCCATTCTCCAGCTCCGCCACCTGGGCAAAGCTTCGATGCACGTCCAGTCCGATCACCCTCATCGCCGTTCTCCCGATCAGTGCAGAAGCCGGCGGGGCAACACGACACCTACGGATCCGCGCTCGCAGCGCAACCGGGCTGGTCGCAGGGGCGGCCAACTACTAACGCGAGCTCACAGCTCATCCAATGACAACGGCCTGCCCACCTTCCGTGCTCCAAGCTCCCCTGTCCCGGTTGCCCGGAGACTACGCACCCACCTCCTTGGCGGGAACGACGGAAGCCACCAACGGCATACCCGATACCAATCCCCTGGAGCGCCTGAATAAGGAAGTGAAGCGGCGCGCCGATGTCGTCGGTATCTTCCCCAACGAGAGCGCCATCGTCCGTCTGATCGGCGCCGTGCTGCTGGAGGCCAACGACGAATGGCAACTCCAGAACCGCTACATGCAGACCGAGGCCATGGCTGAACTGACACCGCCACTGCTCGACGCCGGGCCTACCCAAATCGCCACCGTAGCGGCGTGATCCATGGCCACCTCAATCTACACCGCTATTTCCACCACATTGACGGACGTGACCATTGACATGATGCGCCACGGCTGGGCTTCGAGTTTGTTCCATGCGTCACAGCAGTGGTCGACGAGATCGTCGGCGTTGAGACAGACGCGATTGGACAGCCAGTTGTCGCGCATGAATTGCCAGATGTTCTCCTGCGGGTTGAGTTCGGGGCACTTCGCTGGCAGCGGCACGATGGTGATGTTGTCTGGCACGGCGAGCTGCGCCGAAAGGTGCCACCCGGCCTGGTCGAGCAATAGCGCCGCATGGCGTCCCGGAGCGACATCGGCTGAAATGGCCGCCAGGTGCAAGCTCATCGCTGCCGTGTTGCACCAGGGCAGGATCAACCCGACCGCCTTGCCTTGCTGCGGGCAGATGGCGCCGAAGATGTAGGTTGAGGCGGTGCGCTGGTCGAGCGGAGCGGGGGGCCGGGTTCCTCGCCGCGCCCAGCGGCGGGTGAGCTTGTTCTTCTGGCCGATGCGGGCCTCGTCGCCGAACCAGACCTCTATGTCGCCGGGCGCGACGCCCTTGTCCTGCGCGATCGCGTCCAGACGGGCGGGGAGACCTTTTTAAAAGCCTCAATCGCGCCTTCGGCCTGGGCGTGATGGCGCGGTCGGGCTGACAACTTGCGGTAGCCCATTGCCCGCAGTTTGCGGCTCAAGGTCTGCCGCGCGATGCTGACCCGAAACTCTTCCCAGACCCACTGGCACAGATCGACGACCCGCCAGGGCACAACGCCGTGCGCGGCCGGGATCGGCCCGTTCTCGATCATCGCGGCCAGCGCCGCGCGGTGCATGTCGTTCAGCCGCGACGGCTGGCCAGGCGCCTTGCGATCGACCAGACCGTCAGGACCGGCGGCATTGAACTTCAGCACCCAATCGCGGACGATCTGCAGCGTGACACCACCAATCCTCGCGGCTTCGGTGCGCGTCGCACCATCGTAGACCGCGGCAAGCGCCAGAAGGCGACGGGCCTGCGCCGCGTTCCTGCTTCGTCGTGCCGCCGCGCGTAGCGCAGGAGCGTCAAAATCAGCCCGAAGAGGAAGCGGCATGGCGAATCCCCATTCGTTCGCCAGTCAGAGAATCACATCAACCCCGCGTCGGGGAATCACATACGAGTCACCCTCTCGGAGCGTGGGTATAAGTTGCATATAGGCATCGATGCCGGGAGCGGTGAGATCGTCGCCATCGAACTGACCGAAAAAGACGTCGATATGGATCGGCAAAAATCCCGCGGCTATAATGTTCGTGCGAAAGTCGAGGCGGCGATCGGCAGATACAAACGCGTGATCGGAGACGCGTTACGGTCGCGGACCGAGGGTCGCCTCGTGATCGTCGCGGGAGGCCGCCGCGCCAAGGCGGCCGTCGCCGCTGATCTCGCTCAGATCGACGTGCTGGTCTGCGATGCGGATGAGACGGCCGATGCCATGCGGTCGGTGTCCGAAAACCTGATCCGTGCCTCCATGACCAGCGTGGACATCTGGCGGGCCACGGAAGCGCTCGAAACGCAGGGATGGAACGAGCAGGCGATCGCCGCGGCGCTTGCGTTACCGTCGCGCACCATTCGCCGCCTCAAGCTGCTGGCCAATCTGCATCCGGCGACGCTGGACTTCATGGCCGGCGGCAGCATGCCGAACGAGGAGCAATTGCGCACCATCGCCAGCGCATCGCGCGAGGAGCAGGCGCAGGTCTGGAAGAAGTGCAAGCCGAAGAAAGGCCATGACGTCCAATGGTACGACGTGGCCCGCGCTCTTTCCAAGCGCCGCATGCCGTTCGCTGCCGCGAAGTTCGATGAAGATCTGGCGCGGGCCTATGGCATCGTCTGGGAGGACGATCTGTTCGCGCCGGCCGGCGAGGACGGCCGCTACACCACCAACGTCGAGGCCTTCTTCGGCGCGCAGCAGGAGTGGCTGCAGAACAGCCTGCCGGAGCGCGGCATCCTGCTGCAGACCGACGAATACGGTCGTCACCAGCTGCCGAAGAAGGCCGAGCATGTCCACGGTAAGCCGGGCAAGCATGACCATATCGGCCACTATCTCGATCCGAACTCCGGTGAGGTGAGGACGATCGTCTACCGGATGCCCGAGCCGAAGAAGCCCGCCAAATCCACCAAGGGCAGCGTGCCCGCCGACAGTCCGGGCGGTACCCAGCCGTCGCGCTCCCGGCCGGACGTGACCCAGAAGGGGACCGCGTTCATCGGCGATCTCCACACCGACGCGCTGCACCAGGCGCTGCGGGAGGCGGTAATCGACGACCACACGCTGCTGGCCCTGTTGATCCTGGCTTTGGGCGGCAGGAACGTCGCCGTCCAAAGCGGCTCCGATAAGGGCGCTTACGAGCGGCGCGTGATCTGCACGACGATCACCGAGGACGGCGTTCTGACCGCGGACCACGACGTTCTGCGCCGCGCGGCCCGCGACATGCTGGCGGGTGTGCTCTCCTGCCGGGAGAACATGTCCGACAGCGGCGTCGTCGCCCGCATCGCCGGCGACACGATCGGCGCATCGCTCTGCCTGCCCAACATGGCGACGGAGGAGTTTTTGTCCTGCCTCTCCAAGGCCGGCATCGAGAAAGCGGCGGTGGCGGAAGGTGTTCGTGTCGAGGCTCGCGGGAAGGACACGGGTGCGCAGTTGGTCGAGCGGTTCAAGGATGGCCTCCACGTCTACCCGGGCGCCCTGTTCAAGCTGACCGAGGATGACCTGTCCAAGGCCAAGGCATCCGAGCCACGCCGCTACGTGCCGGGTGCTGGATGGAGCGGCTCGACTGACGACGACGGCGCGGAAGAGGGGGGGTGGACTGACGGGGGAAAGAGGCAACGAACGTGATGGGTTTCATCCCGGGATCGGCAACGCGTGCGATCCGGCCGATGCAGGCTTCGGGGACGCCGCCGACTGATCGAACACGGCCCGCTCCGGTGTCCGCGGCGGGCCCGCTTTCCCGAACCAGGACCTCGTCATGACCCACCTCACGCCAGGGCGCGCCGGCCCGACCGTGCGCCCGCCTATGCTCAGCGCGCCACAACCACGCTCGCCTGCGCCAGGAACACTGCCTCGACGTCTCGATCGCGGCCTCATTCAGTCCGGCATCGCCAGCCGCCGGCAGAGATTCGAGGAGCTGGAGGCGGCCTTGGTCACCATCTGCGAAACCGCCGCCCTCCGCGGCGCCGCTCGTGGCGTTCGCATCGACGACCGCGAAACCTGGGATCAGCCGACCTGGCACCGCTATCTCGCAGTGGCAAAGCGCCTTGAGCCGGACTTCATGCCCGAAACGCGTCGGCTGCTCAGCGACATTGGGCGACTGGAGCGACTACTGACACTGCCTATGACGCTGGGGGGCCATCGGCATCAAGTGATGCTCTGAAATTCCGGACTGCATGAATTGCTGAGCAGGGGTTCCTATTCCTATCAAGGACGACTTATGCAGCTTGTTGGTCGAAACCGGGCGGAGGACAGCCGCCCCCTTGACGGCTGGTTTGCGCCCGTGATGGCCGTTACGTCGATCGCTGCCAATTTCCAATAGCGGTCATTCGCACGCGCGGCGGAGGTTCAAATCGCGAGAGAGCGCGCTACCATCTTTACCGAACTATGTTGAACTGGCCGGACACGACCGAACCTTAGGTTAGGCGACCCAACCAGGGTCAAACTGGGCACTGGGTCTTGGCCACCCCTCTTCGCTAGACACAGAGCAGGACCGTAAAGATGACGGCATCACGGCTACCAGCGGGCATGGACGTCCGCACAGCAAGCTTTTTGACGCCGTCTCGCACATCAATCCAGGCCACGCCGCATGGATAGCGCGGCGTGGCCTTAGCAGTCTTCGAGAACCCTTTGCCGGAAATCAAGCAAGGTCGAAGCGATCGGCGTTCATCACCTTGGTCCAGGCCCCTACGAAGTCCTTCACGAACTTCTCTTGCGCATCGGCGGAGCCATAGACTTCGGCAAGGGCGCGCAGTTCAGAGTTCGAACCGAAGATGAGATCGACACGCGTGCCGGTCCATTTCGGTTTGCCGCTCTCGCGTTCGTGCCCCTCGAACACATTTTCATCCGAGGTCGCTTTCCACTCGGTGCGAATGTCCAAGAGGTTCACGAAGAAGTCATTGGTCAGCGTCTCTGGCCGCTTCGTGAAGACGCCGTGCGGCGACTTGCCGTGGTTTGCGCCTAAGACGCGCATGCCGCCGACAAGGACCGTCATCTCCGGCGCGGTCAGCGTCAGGAGTTGCGCCTTGTCGATCAGAAGCTCCTCTGCCGACACGGCGTATTTGGTCTTGAGGTAGTTGCGGAAGCCATCCGCAACCGGCTCGAGATAGGCAAAGGCCTCCACGTCGGTTTGCTCCTGCGACGCGTCCGTGCGGCCCGGCGCGAAGGGAACCGTCACATCGTGCCCGCCTTTTCTGGCGGCTTGCTCGATGGCGGCCGAACCGCCGAGGACGATCAGATCGGCGAGCGACACTTTTTTGCCGCCGCTCGCAGTGGCGTTGAACGCATTCTGGATGCCCGCAAAGGTTTCCAGCACCTCTGCCAATTGGGCTGGCTGGTTGACGTCCCAATCCTTCTGCGGCGCGAGACGGATGCGCGCCCCGTTCGCCCCGCCGCGCTTGTCGGAGCCGCGGAAACTTGCTGCGGAGGCCCAAGCAGCCCCGACCAGCTCAGGAATGGTAAGTCCCGACGCGAGAATCTTTACCTTGAGGTCTGCGATGTCCGTCGCGTCGATCAGCACGTGATCGACCGCCGGAACCGGGTCTTGCCAGATCAGCACTTCCGCCGGGACCTCCGGGCCGAGATAGCGTGCGCGCGGGCCCATGTCGCGGTGGGTGAGCTTGAACCACGCGCGGGCAAACGCGTCAGCAAACTGATCTGGATGCTCTAAGAAGCGCCGGGAGATAATCTCGTAGGCCGGATCCATCCGCAAAGAGAGGTCCGTGACCAGCATGGTCGGCGTGTGACGCTTCGACGGGTCGAAGGGATCCGGAATTGTGGCGGCAGCGTCCCTCGCCCTGAATTGATTGGCCCCAGCCGGGCTCTTCTCCAGCTCCCATTCAAATTTGAACAGGTTCTCGAAGAAGTTGTTGCTCCACTGCGTCGGCGTCTCGGTCCAGGTGACTTCCGGGCCGCCGGTGATCGCGTCGCTGCCTTTGCCGGTGCCATAGCGGCTCTTCCAGCCGAGGCCCATCTCCTCAATGGGCGCAGCTTCCGGCGCGGGACCCACCAGCGACTCATCGCCGGCGCCGTGCGCCTTGCCGAAGCTGTGCCCACCGGCGATGAGCGCAACCGTCTCCTCGTCGTTCATCGCCATGCGCTTGAAGGTCTCGCGAATGTCGACGGCGGCGGCAACCGGATCCGGCCTGAAGTTCGGCCCATTCGGATTCACGTAGATGAGGCCCATATTCACGGCAGCGAGCGGATTCTCGAGATCGCGGACGCCGCTGTAGCGCTCGTCGCTATGAGGATCAGGGAACCAGGCCTTCTCCTTGCCCCAGTAGACAATCTCGTCCGGCTCCCACACATCGGGGCGCCCGCCGCCGAAGCCGAATGTCTTGAAGCCCATGGTTTCGAGCGCGACATTGCCGGCAAGGACCATGAGGTCGGCCCAGGAGATCTTCGAGCCGTATTTCTGCTTGATCGGCCACAAGAGCCGGCGCGCCTTATCGAGGTTCGCATTGTCCGGCCAGGAGCCGAGGGGTGCGAAGCGCTGCTGGCCGGCGCCAGCGCCGCCGCGACCGTCACCGATGCGGTACGTGCCCGCGGAGTGCCACGCCATGCGAATCATGAGCCCGCCGTAGTGGCCGAAATCCGCTGGCCACCAGTCCTTGCTGTCCGTCATCAGCGTGGCGAGGTCTTTCTTCAGGGCGGCGTAATCGAGCTTCTTGAACGCTTCGGCATAGTTGAAAGCCTTGCCCATGGGATCGGACTGGGGCGAGTTCGCGCGGAGAATCCTCAGATTCAGTTGGTTCGGCCACCAGTCCTTGTTCGACCTCATTCCAACATTCGTGGTGCCGTGCACGACCGGGCACTTGCCCGCTGTCTCGTCAGTCTTTGCGTCCATCTTTTCCTCCGATCGGGCCCTGTTTTCTTCGAATCGGTCGTATGGCACGATTAGTTCAAAACCAGTTCAGCGCCCGTTGGAAGCGGCCGGCATGCGCCTTCCCGGCCTTGGCGAGCGTCTCGAACCAGTCGGCGATCTCGTCGAAGCCCTCCTCGCGGGCGGCCCGGGCCATGCGCGGATACATGTCGGTGTATTCGTGGGTCTCTCTGGCGATCGCCGCCTTGAGGTTGTCGCGAGTCCGACCCATCGGCTTCCCGGTCGCTGGTTCGTCCCCTTCCTCGAGATAGTTGAGATGGCCCTGCGCTTGCCCGGTCTCGCCCTCGGCGGTCGCGCGAAACATGGCGGCGACATCGGTGAAGCCCTCGACGTCGGCCTTCTGGGCAAGCCTGCGATAGCGGCAGTTCGCCCGGCTCGCGCCGGCAAACGCGTCCTTCAGGTTCTGCTCGGTCTCGGATCCCTTGAGAGAAGGCATGTCCCCTCCTCAGCTTGGTCAAAAAACCGACGTGATGCGCGTACCTATGCCCCCGCCGGATCCGGGGATCAATACAGCTTAGAAAATTTCTAGTCTGCGGCCGGAGCCGGGTCCCGGACGACGCGAATCATCGCGTCGATGCGGCGGATGGCGGTGCCCACGGGGGGCTTCAGCAGGCAGGAGAGGGCAATATTCTCGCCCGGGATGTCGAGCAGCCAGCCGGTATCCTCGAAAAGGAAGTGATGATGGTCACTGATGTTGGTGTCGAAATAGGAGCTGCCGGAATTCACCATAACCTCGCGCAGCAGCCCTGCCTCAACGAACTGGTTCAGCGTATTGTAGACCGTCGCGAGCGCCACCCGGACCGCGGCCCCGATCGCTTCGCCGTGCAGCTGGTCGGCGGTGACGTGCCGATCACCCTGCTCGAACAGAAGCCGAGCCAACGCCAGGCTCTGCCGGGTCGGCCGCAAATGCGCCGCGCGCAGCAGTTCAGGGGCGTTGGTGAATGGGCGTGACGCAGTCAGTGGCCATTGGCGCGTGCGTGCCCTGGGAGCTTCTCTTGAACTATCCGCGCGCCAAGGCGCAAGGCGCGCGCCCCAGCCCCGCTGGCATCCCACTTGGGTCGGCTTCTGCGGATAGTGATTCCGGGACGAACGTCTGGTTGATGCGCTTGGATCGCCTCAAACAGCCATTCCGCTCCCGGCCAGTTTGAGCCGAAGAGCGGTTGGACAGCATTGCGCGCCAGTCCGGCCAGTTGGCCGCCGCATTGCGCTCGCCACAACCGGACATTCCCGGTCGGGATCAGGGCGACCGTGACGGTTGGCTTCCTGCTGGTCCGGCTCCCGGCGGCCATGTGCGGAACCGGTCATTCGCCGCCAGGAAGACGAGGCGGTTGAGGACAGTCCCGTGCGGACGGCCTACTACTCTTGGCACTTCGCGCTGGACCGCATAGCCTCTAGGTATGGCTGACGACCTCAACGATGACGAAAATGATTGTTCGATTAATGATCAGGCCGAGACTGTCTCGCGCATCCTGTCATTCGCTGTAGACGAGCCGGTTTTGATCAGCAAGGCCGAGGAGATTCTAGATCCCCCCCTGCCCACATTTATTCCAGCCCCGAGGAAGCCGAGGAACTTAAGCGATACATCGACCGCGTGTTCGTCGATCGTTACGCCAGTTCGGAGAGGCTCATCATCGTCAAGCGCGGGAAGACGCAAGAGCCGGAGCGGCTGCGGACATACCATATCGACATTACCAACGAGCTTTCTCAATCGTTCCACGTTGTCCGCAAGTCAGTTTGTCGTGTGCACATGTATTATATTGGCCTGGAGTGCCTTCGCACTCGACCCGAGTTCTGGGTCGAAATGACACAGGAGAAGGCAGATGCTTACATCCCAGCCCTCGCTGCATCCTTTTGGGACGCACTCGAAATCGCGACCATCAGGCTGATTTCTTTTTGGGACCGCGTAGGACAGCTGCTCGACTTCGTATTTTTTAACATCAGGCAATACGAACGCGATGGGTTTCCTGCCGTCCTCGAACGGATCAAGAAGAACTTCGCGCTGACATACCCAGAAATTGCCGCCGATCAAAACTTCAAAGGCTTGGTCGAATACGTTAACTCGGGGAAGCCCAGTGGCTTCAAATGGTTGACGCGCCGCCGAAATCTGGCCGTTCACAGCACACGGTTCCGCCCGCATGAGGACAGGCGTGATGCTATGTTTGATTACGAATTCAACCACTACGAGGCCCGAGTAATTCGGGACTTGGCGTTGAAGTCGCCTAAGAGCGCCTTTCAAAACCCTTGTACGTTGAATTGGAATGATTTATGAGGAGGGATGCGCTGTCCCCTTCTGCCTGACGAACTGTGGTCCTTGCTATCCCCGTTGCTGCCGCCTGATCGGCCGAAGCCGCAAGGCGGCCGTCCCCGGGTGCCGGCTCGTGCGGCTCTGACCGGGATCTTGTTCGTGCTGCGCACGGGGATCGGATGGGAGATGCTGCCGCTGGAGTTGGGGTGCGGCTCCGGCGTGACCTGTTGGCGGCGGCTGCGCGACTGGCAGCAGGCGGGTCTGTGGGACCGGTTGCATCGGGAACTGCTCAATCGCCTGCATGAGGCGGATCGCATCGACTGGAGCCGGGCCTGCATCGACAGCGCGTCGGTCGCGGCAAAAAGGGGGGCGAAACGACAGGTCCGAACCCGACCGACCGCGGCCGACCCGGCACCAAGCGCCACCTGATCACCGACCGGCGCGGCATTCCGCTCGGCTTCATCCTGACCGGCGCCAACGTCAACGACAGCGTCCCATTCGAGCTGTTGCTCGATACCGTCCCCGCGGTGGCTGGCAAACGACGCCGTCATCCACTATGCCTTCACCGCTCTCGCATGCTCCATCGTTTGCTTCAGGGCTCTTCAGGGGCGGTTTTGAAAGGCACTCTAGCAGGCTGTCGGATTCCCGAACGGCGCAAAAGGCGTCAAACTGCGGTTATGGCGACCTTTGTTCCGTATGACCGCAGACAAGCTTTCCTTCTGCCGCCTGACCTGAAGGACTGGCTGCCAGCGGATGACCTGGCGCACTTCGTGGTTGCGGCGGTGGAGCGGGTTGCGCTGTCGGCCTTCAAGGTGAACGAGCAGGCTGGGGGCAAGCCGCAATATCATCCGCGGCTGATGCTGGCGCTGCTGATCTACTGCTATGCCAACGGGACGTTCTCGTCGCGGCGGATCGAGCGGGCGACGCATCGCGACATCGGCGTGCGCTTCGTGGCCGCCAACACCCATCCGGACCATGACACGATCGCGGCCTTCCGGCGCACCAACAAGGCGGCGTTCGAGGCGGCGTTCCTGCAGGTGCTGCTGCTGGCGCGCGAGACCGGCCTGCTGCGGGTCGGCGTGGTATCGATCGACGGCACCAAGCTGGACGCGAATGCCTCGAAGATCCGCTCGGTGCGCTATGACCGCGCGCAGGCTCTGCGGGCCAAGCTGGCGGCCGACATCGCCGCCCTGACGGCCCAGGCCGAGGCAGCGGATACACAGGATATTGATCCCCAGGCGCTGCCGGCCGAGATCGCCCGGCGCGAGACGCTGAAGGCGAAGCTCGATGCGGCCTGCGCCCGGCTGGAGGCCGAGGCGCGCGAGCAGGCCGCAGCGGTCCGGCCGGCCTACGAGGCCAAGAAGGCCGCCTATGACGCGAAGCTGGGGCGGCGTGGCCGTCCGCCGGTACCGCCGGATGATGACCCGCCGCCCGAGCGCCAGAGCAACCTGACCGACCCGGACAGCGCGCTGATGCGCCGCTCGGATGCGCATGAGTATCGCCAGGCCTACAATGCACAGGCGGTGGTCTGCGCCGACGGCGCGCAACTGATCCTGGCCACCAACCTGACCGCCAGCCCCTCCGACGCGCCGAGCTTTGCCGCCACCATCCTGGCCATGGAGCAGACCATCGGACTGCCCAAAGTGGTGTTGGCCGATGCCGGGTTTGCCAGCGATCCAGCGGTAGCAGCCTTGCAAGTGCGCGGGATCGAGCCGCTGGTGGCAATCGGACGCACCCAGCCGCACCGGCCCTACGACTTCCGCCCGCCACCGAAGGCAAAGGCACCGCGGCGGATCACCGAGCCATGGCGTCTCGCCATGAAGGCCAAGTTGCAGACCGACGCTGCCAAGACCCTCTACCGCAAGCGCAAGCAGACCGTGGAACCGGTGTTCGGCATCATCAAAAGTGCCATGGGCTTCGTCCGCTTCCGCCTGCGCGGCATCCAAAACGTCGCCACCGAGTGGACCTTGACCGCCCTGGCTTACAATTGCAGGCGGCTACACCGCCTCACGGCCGCCTGAAGGACACAAGACATGCCGTTGACGCTCAGCGAACACGTGAACCCGACAGCCTGCTAGACCAGTATCGCCCTGACTGGAATCGGGTGGAGGGCTTCCGAAACGGGCTCGATGTGTGATTCGAAGGCCTCCGTTTGGTAACGGAGGCACGCATGGCATGGCGGCGGGGGCAGGCTTATGGGCAGGATCTTCGTGATCGAGTGCTGGCGTGCCCGGATTTGACGTTGGTCCAAGTAGCGACCCGGTTCGGCGTCAGCCCGTCCTACGTGTCAAAGGTTCGGGCTCGGCTTCGCGATCTTGGTGACGCGTCGCCAGGTGCACAGCACAATCACGTGCCGCTCCGTCTTGCTCCGTTCACCATCGCCCTGCGCGCGCAGATCGACGCCCAGCCTGACGCCAAGCTACGCGAGTTGCGGTCGTGGCTTGAGAAGACGCATGGCGTGTGCGTCAGCCATCCGGTGTTGTGGAAAGTCGTGGCGCGATTGGGCCTGACGCTTAAAAAAAGCACCTCCGGGCCGAGGAGCAGGATCGCGAGGACATAGTCGAAGCCCGGAAAGCCTGGGCCGAGCTGCAGCCCACGCTGGACCCAAGCGCCTCGTGTTCCTCGACGAAACCTGGGCCACGACGAATATGTCACCAACCCGCGGCCGAGCCCCCAAGGGCGAGCGCTTGGTCTGCGTGGTGCCGCACGGGCACTGGCACACCACGACATTTCTGTGCGGCTTGCGCAACTCGGGCCTGGTCGCACCCCTCGTGCTCGATGGCGCCATAAACGGCGCGGCGTTCCTCGCCTATGTCGAACAGTTCCTGGCGCCAACACTGTCGCCGGGCGACGTGGTCGTGCTCGACAACCTCAGTTCGCACAAGGTCAGCGGCGTGCGCGAGGCGATCGAGGCCTGTGGCGCGACACTGCTCTATCTGCCGCCCTACAGCCCGGACCTGAACCCAATCGAGTTGGCTTTCTCGAAGCTCAAACGCCTGCTCCGAGACGCCGCCGAGGCATTGTGGCAGACCATCGGCCGGCTGCTCGACCAGTTCTCCCCAACCGAGTGCGCCAACTACATCCGCCACTGCGGCTTTGCACAGTCAGGACGATAAGGGTCTAAGCAGGAGCTCGAGTTCGTGCATATCCACTTGGCGAAGGCGGCCGAACTCTTCCGAGGTTTGTTCGGCCTGGCCGCTCTGGGTCTGGACCTCATTGAGCAAGATATTGACTCCAGGCGGAAATAGCTCAGGAATCGCAGAAACTCCTATACACGACGGATCAGCCTAGTTCCACCACCCGTCCGATTGCGAGCTATGCTCAGCGAGGGGGCAAACCGGCCCTCTGTACCGGTCGGCGGACGGCTGCTGTCGGGATCAGTCGATTTGGGCCTTGATGTCCTGATTGAGTTGAAACAGTCAATCACTGAAACTCGATTGAACGGCAGGTTTCCGGCCTTGCACGCTCTGGACCTGCCAGTCTTCTATCGGCCAAATCGTGACCTGCAAGCTACGACGCCGGACGCTAAGCGGCGAAGAAGGGCGGTGAGCGGTCCTGGCGCCTATCAGAACGGCCTGTCACTCGGCGGGCGCGCCCCCGTCGTGAGACGACACCGGCGCCATGGCCTCGAACACGCCGTCACGTCGAATGAGCGCATGAAACAGCGCCGCTGCGACATGCAGCAGGATCAGGGCGAAGAACGCGAAGGCAAGGTAGAAATGCGCATTCCAGAGCAGTGCGTGCAGCCCATCGCTCTGTGGCAGGATCGCTGGAAGGTGCGCGCCGTCGAACAGCACGACTGGGTAGGAGGCTGCCGACAACATCCCCCAGCCGATCATCGGCATGCCGATCATCAGAACGTAGAACCCGTAATGCGACAGGTGAGCCGCAAGCTTCTGCGGCACGGGCAGGTCGGCCGGCAGCGGCGGCGCACCGTAGACCAGGCGCACCCCCAGGCGGAACAGCGCGAGCACCAAGATTGCGATGCCAAGCGGTTTGTGGACCGAAACGAGCATCAGGTATTTCGGCGTGACAGTGGACACCATGCCCACACCGATGAACAACATGGCCAGGATGCAGATCGCCATCAGCCAGTGCAGGATTCGCTGCAGCACGGTGAAGCGCTGGCGAACCCCGCTCACGGCTTGGCTCCTGTCGTCACCCGGGGATAGTCCCGCGCCTCCGCCGTCCGGCGGTCATAGGATTTCGCATAGACAGACGAACGGGCGGCCGGGAACGGGTCGTCCGATGTCCGTATCCCGGCCGGCAGGACGGTCGGATCGAAGTTGATATCGCGGCATGGTCCGTCCGGTTCGGCTTCAATCTGCTGGACGATGAGCGTGCCGACCTCAACCGTGCGACGATCTCCCGGCCAGGCTTTGGTGGGATCCGCGGTGGGGTCGCCCGGATTAGCCACGGTTACCAACATGGTCCAGCGCTGCGGCCCGCCGCGAACCCGCTCGGTGATCTCCTGTTCGAGGAAATCCGGGCCACGCTTCGCGAGATCCTCGGGCGAGACCGAGACTGGCTGCGCCGCCGGCAGCAATGACCAGCGGACCGCATGCTCCGCACCGGAATTGTCAACAAAGAGGAAGCTATTGAGGCTGTTGAACCGGTCTTCCGCATAGCTGCCGGTCCACGGAGCGCTGGCGGCCCACTCGCCGAACACCGCAATCTCGGGATGCGCTGCGGCATATGCTTTCATGGCGTTCGGATCCTTGCTCCCAGAGGCGAGCAGCAGGTCATAGAAGGACTGCGGCGTGGACGCCGGAAAGACGGGCGGATCGATCATGGCGGTACGCCATTCCTGCCCGTCCGGCGTCTGGATCCGCAGTCCAAGCCCCCGCACCCGGACCGTCGCATCCGCCGCATTCGGATCCGGCGTGGCAAGGTTGAAGCGCCCGAGAGCCGGATACTGTCCGCGGGAGAAAACCTGCGCCTTTGAAAGCGTCGACCCGGCGCCATTTGATTCGAAGATCCCGGTGAAGCAGATGCCCTTGGCATGGTTCCGACGATGGCCGAATGGTTGGACACCCGGGGGCGTCAGCGCATCCACCACCTTATCCGGCGTGAGGCGTTGAGGCGAGAACCATCCGGCCGTATAGGCAAAGGCAGCGGCCGAGGCACCGAGGACTACCGCGATCAGTGCCACCGACCCAAACACGGAACGCGCGGGCGGCCGGGGTGGCTGGGGCATTCGAACCTCACTCTCACGGTCAACAGGTTTCGATCAAGCTTATCATTCCTGTGCACTATGACCAGTCTGTTGCGGATCTGTGTTCAATCCTATCCGCGTATCATTGACCGCAAAGGGAGCGATTCCTAGTCAACCGTATGGTTTTGGTTGGAGATTGGAACTCGTAGCCGAACCGTATCGGCCGCATCTGGGTCGACGCTGCCGCGGCAATTCCCATGAACGAACGTCTGCTTATTGCCATTGCGCATCCCAAAGCGGCTGTTCCGGTCTCGGCGGTTTGTAAATCAGCATCGAAGTGGAACCCCGTCGAAATTTTCCGTAATGTCTTGAAACCACTTGCAAGATCAGCGAGGATAAGGGCGCCGATCAGGACCCCAACCCGAACGAAATTTCTTATAAAATATCAAAGCACTGGGCCTTATTTCGGGTCGAGTCCCAGTTGGGTGCTAATTCACACCAGGTGCACAGAAGCTGGCACGGAGTCTGGCCGCAATGCGATTTGCGGCCAGATTGCCTGGCGCCAACCTAACGTCGGCGACCGTAGCGCCCTGATCGGATGCAACGCCCACCGCGAGTGCGACAAGTGCATGGGCAAGACCACACTTGCGGTGGGTCTGCAGGACTGACACTCCCACCTCCATGGTCTTGGGTGCATCCGCCGGGCGCGCCTCCGCCAGGCCGACGATGCAGCCCGTGCCCGGGTCTATGGCACCGAACAGAACATCTCTGCCGGGATCGAGACCGCGAACATAAGCCGCGACCGCCGCGTCGCCGAAGCCTTCGTGAAAGCGGCTGTTGCGCGAAGGCATGTCGAGACTCAGCAGATGCATCTCGATGAGGGGCAGGTCTTCGTCGCCCAGCCTGCGCAGATACACTCCTTGCCTGCGCGGCAGCTGATCTGCGCTGTCATGATGTGAAGTTCCCGATCTAACAATCCGCACCCCCTCCACCCATTCTTCGCCTGCAAGAAGGGAGTTCTGTGGGTGTCGATCGAGTTCCACAAAGGAGGCTTTCCCAGCCCTTGCATCAGATCGCCTAATGTCAAATCGAGTGGCGGCCGGCGGCGATCCGGCGGCTGCAAGGGGTCGACATGAGCCAATGGCCCAGGTCAGGACGAACGCCCGGGACGGGTGGAGAGCGGACGTCGCACTTGATTCAGGCATGGGTGAGCACCTGCATGTACATCTCGCGACGCAGGGTGAAGCTAAGAGTCTGGTAGAGAGCGATCGCATCGGTTTTATGCGCGTAGACGTGCAGGAACGGGGTCTCTCCGCGGATCAGAATTCGTCCTGCGACCGCACGGCTGAGGGCGCCGGCATAGCCGAGACCGCGGTGGCCGGACGCGGTGCAGACGCCGCTCAACTCCGTGAAGCCATCGGGCTTCATGCGCTCACCGGCCATGGCGACCAGTTCGCCATCGCGCCTCACACCGACGAAGTCCCCCAGCTCATGGGTGCGGGCGAAGAACGGACCGGGCTTGGTGCGGGTAGCCAGTGCGAGCATCTTCGGCGCGTCGGCTGCAGTGAGCGGCACGATCTCGAATGGCGGAGACGGCCCATCGGCCAAACGTTCCGCGGCCATCTGCCAGATCATCTGGAGCTCGGCTCTGACGCCGGCGATCTGCGGCTGCGGCTCGGCCTCGACAAGGGCCACTATATCCCGCTCCAATACGAGCGCGGCCAGCGCTGCCAGACATTCCGGCGAGGCATCCGCAACCGCGGCAAACAGGCCGAAATCGCGATCGAACCGCCGCGCCCGCGTATTGCCCACGGCGAAGCGCATTTGGCGTGAAGCAAGCGCGTTCCACACAGGCCGGTCCAGCGGATGGGGCGGGGTCATGGACGGGAGTTCCGGTCATGGGCCGCAGGTGATTGCACCGCCTGTTCTCAAAGGACAGAAACGGTTGGATCAGCGTCTGCCGACGACCCCGACAGGCGCGAAGATCCCGGCGGGCCGAGTTCCGCAGCGGCGACGTGCTGGGCGATTATCGCGGCGACCCCCTCGGGATGCGTCGAAATCATGAAATGCGCCGCTCGATCAAGCGTTGCCAGTGACGCATTGGACATGCCCTGGACGAGGAGTTCGTTCGCCCGCCGGATGGCGGGATGGCTAGCGCCGCCGCAAAGCACGAGCGTCGGAACCTCGACCCTCGCCAAAGCCGCGGTCGGAATCGAAAAGCCGTAGGCCGTCTGCCAGTCCAGGATGTTAACGGCGGGCGTCTGGCGTGCGTAGCCGCGCACCCGTTCCGGCCACGCGGCGAACGTGCCCGCGCCGCCGTAGAAGTCGATCATCAACTCGATGGCGCCTCCGTCGCGGGCCTCGAAGGCGCCGATATAGGCCTCGCTCATCTCCCTAATGGACCGGTAGTGCTGATGCTCTCCGGTCTGACGGAGAACTTCCGGGGCTGGCGCCTCGATAATCACCAGACTCAGCAACGGAACGCGATTCCTGAGCGCGACGGCAAGCGCTGTAAGGCCGCCGAACGAATGTCCGACCAGATGCACCGGCCCACCCGCGCGAGCGACCACCGATTCAAGGACCTCGGCCTCGTGGGAGATGTCCGTGTCGGCGACCGTTCGGCGCTCAGCAGTGCGGCCGTAACCGAGCAGGCTGGTCGTCACGCACCGGAACTGGTTGTTCCAGTGCGTGATGACCGGACGCCACGCGGCGCCGGTACTGCATGATCCCGGCACAAGGACGATAGTCGGACCCGTTCCGCCCTCGTCGTAGTCGATCGCGCCGCGTGAGTTCTCGATCATTCGTTTAGTCTCCTGCAATCCGTTGGTTCTGGCGGAAGGCCCGAACCTGTTTCACTTGCGTCACCGCCGGGTAATCACGATTTCCAGGTATTCGCTTGGTATGACGACAGAACCGTCCGCCGCGCGGTTGAATTTTGCGATGAGTTCCATGACATCGTGCTCGAGGACCATCTGACCTACGCGGTCCAGAGCCGCGAATGTCCTGAGCAATGGTCCGTAGTAGGTCTTGAAGATCCCGAGCCAATGCTCCGGCGAGCGATAGCGGAATACGAAGTTCCGTTGCTCTGCCGTGATGGATGCCGCCTGCGAGCCGAACATCTCGGTGATCCGAGACCGCGTGCCCCATAGTCCCGGCGACCTGGTCCCAGCCGGCGGCGCAACGTGCTTGCCGATTGTCTTGAAAAGCTGGCCGATGAAGCCTTCGGGCGTCCAATTGGCAAGGCCGATTTTCCCGCCGTGCTTGCAAACACGGACAAGTTCCGCGGCGGCGCGATCCTGGTCGGGCGTGAACATGACGCCGAAGGTCGACACGACAACGTCGAACTCCGCGTCGGAGAATGGCAATGCTTCGGCATCGGCCTTGCGGAATTCGATATCGAGCCGTTCGGCCTGGGCGCGTTCGCGTGCGCGCTCAAGGAGAGCCGGCACATAGTCGGTGGCGATCACGTCGCACCAGCGGCGGGCGGCGGCGAGCGAGGCGTTGCCATTGCCAGCGGCCACGTCGAGCACCTTCTGGTCCGAACGGAGGTCGAGGGCTTCGCAAAGCTCTTCACCGACGATTTGGAGTGTGGTGCCGACGACGGCATAGTCGCCGGACGACCATGCGGCCTGCTGGCGAACCTTGACGGCGGCGAGATCGATCGGCGGGCCCGGTTGGCTCTGGTTCGAGACGAGGGGAGTTGTATTCATGATCGTTCTCCTTGGGACGGTTGTACCTGCTATGCTGCTGCCCCCTGCCCGTGGGGACGGCCGGGTCCGGCGCCATGCGCGCGCCGCAACCTCGATTGCAACCGTAGCCGCCACTCGTGGAGAGCAGCGTGGGAGGAGGCGTGGAAACGAACGTGGATTCGCAAACCTCCCGACGGCCGGGTGAGATCCCGATGCTCGAGGTGCGTCTCCTCGGACCGATGACCGTCAGCCGCGGGGGAGTCGCATTGTCGCTCCCGCCGTCACGGAAGGTTCGCGCGCTATTTGCTTATCTGGCGCTCGCGCCGCATCCGGTCACGCGCAGCCGGCTCTGTGATCTGCTGTGGGACGTGCCCCAGGACCCGCGCGGCGAGCTGCGCTGGTGCCTGAGCAAGATCAGAAGTCTTGTCGACGCCCCTGACCGCAGCAGGATCGAGACGCAGGCCGACACCATCCGTCTCGACCTCTCGGGCTGCCGCGTGGATGCGGTCGAGATCGGCGACGCCGTCGCCGGCGGGATCGAGAGGCTTTCTGCGGAGCGTCTGAAAGTGCTGAGCGCGATGTTTGCCGGAGAGCTTCTCGACGGGCTGGAGATCGATCGCAGCCCGCTCTTTGGGGCTTGGCTCACCGCTGAGCGGCGGCGTTTTCGCAGTTGCCGTGTTGCCGTGCTGGAGCACCTCGCGCAGATCGTTTCCGGCGACGAAGTCTTTCCGCATCTCGAGGCATGGCTTCAGCTGGCGCCATTCGATGAGCGCGTACATGCGGCTCTGCTGAGCGCGCTTGCCCGTCGGGGTCGCATCCATGACGGCGACGAACACCTGACCGCGACCGCTCGATTGTTCGAGGACGAGGGACTCGATCATGCGCCGATGCGCGAGCTTTGGCGCTCCGCTGTGACTGAGGCAAATCGGTCAGCCCGAGGCCGCGGAGCGGATGTCGCAACAACCGCCGCTTCGAGCGGCGATGCCCGGCCGGACCAAGCGATCATGTCGCGCCGCGCGTCTGTTGCGGTGATGCCCTTTGCCAGCCAATCGGGCAAATCGGAAATCCCCGGTGGCATCAGCGGCGGCCTCACGCACGACGTGATCACGCGGCTCGCGAAGCTCCGGAACCTATTTGTCATTGCGCAAGGCACGGTCTTTGCGCTCAGCGAGCGGCGAGTCGAGCCAGGCGAAGCTGCCCGGATGCTTAATGTTGACTATGTCGTCAGCGGAACGTCACAACGCCAGGGCGATCGCCTTACTGTGACGGTAGAGCTGACCGAGACGCGCACCGCGCGAGTGGTATGGGCGGAGGTCTACAGTCAGGCGTTCGCGAGTACGTTCGTTATTTTGGACGAGATCGGCGACCGGATCGTTGCATCGATCGCCAACGAGATCGAAATGGTCGAGCGCAACCCCGCCGTCCTGAAGCCACCTAATTCCCTGGACGCCTGGGAGGCGCATCACCGCGGCCTCTGGCACATGTATCGGTTTAACCGTGCGGACAACGAACGAGCGCGGCATTTCTTCCAGACGGCCGTCGAGCTCGATCCTACGTTCTCGCGCGCCCACGCTGGATTGTCCTTCACGCATTTCCAGAACGTATTTCAGGGCTGGAACGAGCGGGCGCCTGAGATCGATATGGCGTTCGCGACCGCCGGCCAAAGCCTGATGGCCGACGACCGCGACCCAGCGGCCCACTGGGCGATGGGCAGAGCGTTGTGGCTTCGTGGGCGCCAGGATCAGTCGGTAGCCGAACTCGAAACAGCTGTCGATCTCAGCCCGAACTTCGCGCTAGCTCATTACACGCTTGCCTTCATCCACAGCCAGGGCGGCGATCCCGCGGCAGCCATCCGGTTCTCGGACCATTCGCGACGCCTGAGCCCGTTCGATCCGCTGCTTTTCGGGATGCTTGGCGCCCGTGCGATGGCCCTTGTGCGCCTTGGCCGGTTCGACGAGGCCGCCGAATGGGCACTGAAGGCGTCCGCCCGGCCGAACGCGCACCCGCATATCCAGGCGATCGCTGCCTATTGCCTGGCGCTCGCCGGGCGGCTGGACGAGGCACGTGCCCAGTTCGGCGTGGTCCACGCCTCGCTTCCGCAGTACGGTATTGATGACTTCCTCATCGCGATGAAGTTTTCCGCGGATGGCGAGGCATTCTTCCGCGAGGCTGCAACGCGTATCTGAATGACTAGACCCTTATCGTCCTGACTGTGCAAAGCCGCAGTGGCGGATGTAGTTGGCGCACTCGGTTGGGGAGAACTGGTCGAGCAGCCGGCCGATGGTCTGCCACAATGCCTCGGCGGCGTCTCGGAGCAGGCGTTTGAGCTTCGAGAAAGCCAACTCGATTGGGTTCAGGTCCGGGCTGTAGGGCGGCAGATAGAGCAGTGTCGCGCCACAGGCCTCGATCGCCTCGCGCACGCCGCTGACCTTGTGCGAACTGAGGTTGTCGAGCACGACCACGTCGCCCGGCGACAGTGTTGGCGCCAGGAACTGTTCGACATAGGCGAGGAACGCCGCGCCGTTTATGGCGCCATCGAGCACGAGGGGTGCGACCAGGCCCGAGTTGCGCAAGCCGCACAGAAATGTCGTGGTGTGCCAGTGCCCGTGCGGCACCACGCAGACCAAGCGCTCGCCCTTGGGGGCTCGGCCGCGGGTTGGTGACATATTCGTCGTGGCCCAGGTTTCGTCGAGGAACACGAGGCGCTTGGGTCCAGCGTGGGCTGCAGCTCGGCCCAGGCTTTCCGGGCTTCGACTATGTCCTCGCGATCCTGCTCCTCGGCCCGGAGGTGCTTTTTTTAAGCGTCAGGCCCAATCGCGCCACGACTTTCCACAACACCGGATGGCTGACGCACACGCCATGCGTCTTCTCAAGCCACGACCGCAACTCGCGTAGCTTGGCGTCAGGCTGGGCGTCGATCTGCGCGCGCAGGGCGATGGTGAACGGAGCAAGACGGAGCGGCACGTGATTGTGCTGTGCACCTGGCGACGCGTCACCAAGATCGCGAAGCCGAGCCCGAACCTTTGACACGTAGGACGGGCTGACGCCGAACCGGGTCGCTACTTGGACCAACGTCAAATCCGGGCACGCCAGCACTCGATCACGAAGATCCTGCCCATAAGCCTGCCCCCGCCGCCATGCCATGCGTGCCTCCGTTACCAAACGGAGGCCTTCGAATCACACATCGAGCCCGTTTCGGAAGCCCTCCACCCAATTCCAGTCAGGGCGATACTGGTCTAGATCTTGCTGACTATGCGTAGGCCGACCGTTGTTCCTGCCATGCGCGACCTTCGATGTTGCAGGGCAGATGCAGACTTGCCCGTATGTCCCTACAGAGGCTTGTGGGCCGCCCGCCATTGCAATCGATGATGGACTGCTTTTCGTCGTTGCTCACCACAAAGCGGTCATGCCGTTTTCGGCCAAGCTCGACCGGTCGGGCTGCGGCTACAGAGGACCACATTGGGTCGGGACTGGCTGCAGGCTCCGCCCGCCACCTCGAAAAGGTGCTCAGAGTTCGTGTTCGCAGGCCGAAGCTTCGCTGGACTCATCTACATCGGCAGACCAAAGCGATGCATCGAACCGCCGCCCGGTGACACCGTTCGAAGCGTCGGAAGCGAACCACAGCAGAGGCGGAATCACGATTGATGGATTGAGCGGTTTCGCCTTCACGCGAGGGTCGACGCTGTCCGGGATCATGCCTGTCAATGTCGCGCCGCCGGGGAGCAGCGCGTTCACCGTGACACCAGAGCCTTCCAGGTCGCGAGCCCAGATGATCGTCTCGGACTCCCGTGCCGCCTTTGACGGGCCATAGGGCGAGAGCCTGTCCGCCGCATTGTCCCGTGGTTCATGGAGATGTTGATGATGCGTCCCCAGCCTGCGGTCAGCATCGCCGGCACGGCGGCGCGAGCCATCAGGAAGGGGCCGTTGACGTTGGTGTGTCAATCGGCGCCGTAAAAGGACCCCGTATCGGCGTCCAAAAGGACCCCCATGATGCTGCAAACATACTGCGCCGCTCTGCACCCCTTCGTCTACGGCTCCAGGGGTGCAGAGCGGCGCGGTCGGGGTGTTTGGAGTGGCTGGAACGGTCAGGCGCGGTTCTTGAATCGCCAGCTCTCGTTGCCGGTCTCGACGATGTCACAGTGGTGGGTCAGGCGGTCGAGCAGAGCCGTCGTCATCTTGGCGTCGCCGAACACGCTGGGCCATTCGCCAAAGGCCAGGTTGGTGGTCACGATCACCGAAGTCTGCTCGTAGAGGCGGCTGATCAGGTGGAACAGCAGCTGGCCGCCGGACTGGGCGAACGGCAGATAGCCGAGTTCGTCGAGAATGACGAAGTCCATCCTGCAGAGATACGCGGCCATTCGTCCCTGACGGCCGGAACGCCCCTCGGCCTCGAGCTTGTTGACCAACTCGACGACGTTGAAGAACCGGCCACGCCTGCCGTCGCGGATCAACGCCCGTGCCATCGCAATGGCCAGATGCATCTTGCCGGTGCCGGTCCCGCCCACCAGCACGACGTTGCGCTGGTGGGCGAGAAAGTCGCCGCTCGCGAGATCGCGCACCAGGGTCTCGTTGATCGGCGTGTCGTCGAACCGGAAGTCGTCGACATCCTTGGCCAGCGGCAGCTTGGCGATCGTGATCTGGTAGCGGATCAACCGTGCCTGCTTCTCGCTGATCTCGGCCGATAGCAGATCGCCGACGATGCGCTGTGGCTCATGCTGGCGCTTGATCGCCGTGGTGAGGATCTCGTCGTAGGCCGCCTTCGTGCCGTAGAGCTTCAGCTCGCCCATGGCGGTCAGGATCTCGGAACGCTCCATCATACGGCCCTCCTGAGGCTGTCATATCGGGTGCAGTCGGCAACCGGCGCGTGCCGCAATTGCAGCGCCTCCGGCGTCAAGATCGTCGCGGGCGGCGTGGGTTCGCGGTGGCGCGACAGGATGTTGAGAACGACGTCCGCCGAGTAAACCCCCTCGCGCAGCGCCTCCTGGCAGGCCGCCTTGACCGCGGGCAAGCCGTCGCTCAGCACGGCGGTGAGAATGCGCACCATCTGTCGATCGCCATCAGCGGAGCCAGCCAGCTTGCGGCGGACACGCTCCAGCCCTGGTGGCAGAACCCAGTCCTTGAACGGCGCGCCGTTGCGCAGCGCGCCGGGTTTACGAGCCAGGACCGGCACGTAGTGCCAGGGGTCGAACACCGTCTGGTCCCGCCCGAAGCACCGAGCATGCTCACCGACCGCCCGCCCGTCCTGACGCAGCTCGATCCTGTCGGCATAGGCGCGGATCTCGACCGGCCGCCCGACCGCATGGGCCGAGACCGAGTAGCGGTTGTTGTCGAACCGCACCAGGCAGGTCTTCGACACCGAGGCAGGCACCGCGTGGAACCCGTCAAACCGCCCAACGTATCGCACTAGGCTCGGACGTTCCGCCTCAAACTGCTCCCAGATCGCCCGCTCACGGAATTCCGGATGGCGGTGCGCGCGGGCGTAGGCGATGCACTGGTCGACCAGCCAGGTGTTCAGCTCCTTGTAGCTTTTGACCCGCAGCCGTGGCGTGAAAAATCGCTCGCGCACCAGCCCGACCTGGTTCTCGACCTGTCCCTTCTCCCAACCAGATGCAGGCGTGCACGCCACGGGATCGACCAGATAATGGCTGCACATCTGCTGGAAGCGGCGGTTGTAGGCGCGCTCGCGGCCGACCAGGATCGTGTCCACCGCCGTCTTCATGTTGTCGTAGATCCCGCGCGTGCAGGTGCCTTTGAAGACGGCAAACGCGCGGTCATGCGCGTCGAGCACCATCTCCTGCGTCTCGCGCGGATAGGCCCGCACGAACAGCATCCGGCTGTGGCACAGCCGCATGTGTGCCATCTTCACGGTCACCGTCGTGCCATCGATCAGTACCGATCTCATGGCTCCAGTCGAACTGGTAGGCCTCGCCGGACGCGAAGCTCAACGGAACGTCGGCGTCCACTGACGCCGATGCCCGATCACGCTGCCAACCACGGGCATAGCGCCGGACCGCATCAGAGCCGCCCTCGTAGCCGCGCCCCCGCAGGTCTTCGAAGATCCAGATCAGCGGCAGCCGTTCACGGCTCGGCTTCGCCTCGTTGGCCTTCAGCAGGGCGTCGAGTTCCGCCTGCCACGGGCCGATGCGTGGAAGCGGCTGCTCCTCGCGCTCATAGTGGAACTCCGTCGCCTCCGGCCGAAGCACCTTGCGCACAACCTTCCGAGACACGCCGAGATCGCGACAGATCGCCTTGATCGACTTGCCTTGAACACAATGGGCACGCCGGATCTTTGCAATCGTCTCCACTACCAGCATCCCGATCATGGCCCCCGATATTCCCGAGAGCCATCGTGAACCCCATCACCAGAGGGGGCCCTTTTGGACGCCCATCACCCCTCCAATGGGGCCCTTTTTCCATGCCTAATCACACCCATAAGCGCGAACTTACCGGGTTATTCTCAGGTCTGCGCATTGTAGGGTCCTCTGCCTTGGCGCCTCGGCCAGTGTGTGGCGCATGGCGCTGGTGGCCTGCCTGGTTCGCTTTCTTGGGGTTGACAATATGGCCCTGACGAGGGTGCGATGGGCGATCTGCCAGGCGCGCCAGATGGACATTCGCCGGCAGCGGACAGCGGCCAGCTTAGGGGGAAACCGACAATCTCGCTGGCGATTTCGTCGGTCAATACAGCGACGATCCGTTGGGCCAACAGCCAGGTCCGCGCCAGCGCGGGGTCCATCGCCGGCAGCCTGTCCAGGCCCCCAGCGTCCTGAGCCGCTTGAAGCCCAGCTCGATCTGCCGGCGGTTGCGATACATCTCGATGATGCGCTCCGCCGGCTGGGCCTGGGCCGATAGCGACGTCGCCAGGATCAGGCAAAGCCCCTGGCCTTGCTTCGGTCGTGCAACCCCCAGGTCAGTTGATCACGATGCGCGGGCCGCTGGTGCGGGTGCCGGCCTTGGCCGCGATCTTTTGCCAGACCTTGCGGGCGATCGCCTCGTAGGCCTTGGCGGCGGCGCTGTCGGGTGCGGATGCGGCGATCGGCTGGCCGGCGTCGGAGGCGGTGCGGATATCCAGCAGCAGCGGCACTTCGCCGAGGAAATCCGTGCCCATCCGTTCGGCTTCCTTGCGCGCGCCGCCGTGGCCGAAGATTTCGGCGCGATGGCCGCAATTCGGGCAGCAGAAATAGCTCATGTTCTCGACCAGGCCGAGCACCGGCACCTTGGTCTTTTCGAACATCGCCACCCCGCGCCTGGCGTCGATCAGCGCGATGTCCTGCGGCGTGGACACGATCACCGCCCCGGTCAGCGCGACGCGCTGGGCCATGGTCAGCTGCGCGTCGCCGGTACCGGGCGGCATGTCCACCACCAGCACGTCCAGCGCGCCCCAGACGACCTGCCCGAGCATCTGCTCCAGCGCCCCCATCACCATGGGCCCGCGCCAGATCATGGCGGTGTCTTCCGCCACCAGGAAGCCGATCGACATCGCCTTCAGCCCCCAGGCCTCCAGCGGCAGCATCTTGTCGCCCCGCACTTCCGGCTTGCGGTTCAGCCCGAGCATGCGCGGCAGGCTCGGGCCGTAGATGTCGGCGTCCAGCAGCCCGACCTTCAGGCCCTGGCGGGCCAGCGAGACGGCCAGGTTCACTGCGACGGTGGACTTGCCGACCCCGCCCTTGCCGGAGGCGACGGCGACGATCGCGCCGATTTCCGGCAGCAGCAGCGGCGGGCGGGGCTGGCCATGGGCGTGGCCATGCCCTGCGGCCGGCGGCGGCGCTGCGGCCGGCGCCTTGTGCGCGGTCAGCACCGCGGTCGCGTTGGTCACGCCGGGCTGGCGCGCCAGCACCGCCTCCACCGCCGCGCGGACCGGTTCCATCGCCGCGGCGTGGGCGCGGTCGGTCAGCAGTGCCACGTGCACCAGTGAATCACGGACATCGATGCCTTCGATCAGCCCGGCGGAGACGATGTCGCGCCCGGTCGCGGGATCGGTCACGGCGCGCAGCGCCTCGCGCAGGGCTTCCGGGGTGGGGGGGCGGATGCTCATGCGCTTGCAAACCTTCTGCTGACGGTCAATATGCAGCCCGCCAACGGCGCGCGACGCAGCGCGCCGCTGGGGCGCCGCCAGCATATGGCGCAGAGAGACCGATCCGCCAATGTCTGGTAAAGGGTCGTCTCCGGTCGGGCTCATTTCCCGGCACAGGTCGCTCGGCCGGTTGCCGCATGCGATGCCGTCACCTTACAGGAGTCTCCTACCCCCATGCCTTGGAACAATGGCGGCCCCGGTTCTGGTCCCGCGAACCCCTGGGGATCCCCGGGCGGATCGCCCAAGGATTCCGGCAAGGGCGGACAGAAGCCGGACGACCAGCGGCCGGGCAACCAGAAGCCGGGTGGCCCCTCGGGCGGCCCGTGGGGGCCGGGCGGCGGGCGCGGTCCGGGCGGCCCCGGCCAGGTCCCGGACCTCGACGAGGTGATCGCGCGCGCCCAGGCCTTCATCCGCGGCCTGATGTCAGGCGGCGGCTCCGGCCGGGGCGGCGGAGCGGGCGGTTGGTCCGGCGGCCCGCTCGGCTTCTTCACCGGCGGGCGCGGGCTGGCGCTGCTCGGCATCGGCGTTGCCGTGCTGTGGCTCGCCTCCGGCCTCTATCGTGTCCAGCCGGACGAGCAGGGCGTGGTCCTGCGTTTCGGCGCCTATAACCGCACCGACCTGCCCGGCCTGAACTACCATTGGCCATGGCCGGTGGAGAGCGTGCTGCGCCCGGCGGTCACCCGCATCAACCGCACCGAGATCGGCTATCGCACCTCGCCCGGCGACAACCGCATCGAGACCGGGCGCGATACCGCCGGGCGGGACGTGCTGGCGGAAAGCCTGATGCTGACCGGCGACGAGAACATCATCGACATCGATGTCGCCATATTCTGGCGCATCCGCGACGCCTCTGCCTTCCTGTTCAACACCCGCGACCCGCAGATGACGGTCCGATCCGTCGCCGAGAGCGCGATGCGCGAGGTGATCGGCCGCACCCCGATCCAGCCGGCGCTGACCGAGCTGCGCGCCAGCATCGAGACCGACGTGCTGCGCGAGAGCCAGGCGATCCTGGACCAGTACGGCGCCGGGGTGGAGATCACCCAGGTGCAGCTGCAGAAGGTCGACCCACCGGCCGCCGTGGTGGAGAGCTTCCGCGACGTGCAGCGCGCCAACACCGACGCCGAGCGTATGCGCAACGAGGCCCAGGCCTACCAGAACGACATCGTGCCGCGTGCGCGCGGCGAGGCGGCGCGCATCACCGCCGAGGCCGAGGGCGCACGCCAGGCCTCGATCGCCGAGGCCACCGGCCAGACCCAGCGTTTCCTCTCGGTGCTGGCGGCCTACAAGATGGCGCGGGAGGTGACGATGCAGCGCATGTATCTGGAAACCATGCAGGAGATCCTCGGCCACTCGCCCACTTTGGTGATCGACGAGAAGTTCAAGGGCCTGATGCCGCTGCTGCCGCTCGCCGATCGCGCCGGCGGAGCCGCCGGCGCGCCACCGCCCTTGCCATCGATACCGGCCCAGGGTCCGGTCCAGAGCCCGATCCTGCGAGGAGTGCCGCAATGAACCGCGTTCTGACCGCAGCCGCGGCGGCATTGTTCGTCGTCGTCGTGCTGCTCGCCTCCGCCCTGTTCACGGTGCAGCAGACCGAGCAGGTGCTGATCACCCAGTTCGGCCGGCCGGTGCGCCTGATCACCCAGGCCGGCCTGCACGCCAAGATCCCGTTCATCCAGACCGTGATCAGCTTCGATCGCCGGCTGCTGAACCAGGAAGTGGCAAGCGAGGAGGTCATCCTCGGCGACCAGCGCCGGCTGATCGTGGACAGCTTCACGATGTTCCGCATCACCGATCCGCTGCGCTACTACCAGGCGGTCGGGCCGGCCGAGGACGGCATCCGCGGCCGGCTGAATTCCATCGTCTCCTCCAGCCTGCGCCGCGTGCTCGGCAACCACTCGCTGCTGGACGTGCTCTCCGCCGACCGGGCCAGGATCATGGCGGCGATTCGCGGCCAGGTGAACACGGAGATGACTGGCTTCGGCGTGTCCATCGAGGATGTGCGCATCCGCCGCGCCGACCTGCCGGAGGAGAACACCCAGGCGATCCTGAGCCGCATGCAGTCCGAGCGCGAGCGCGTGGCCAAGCAGTTGCGCGCCGAGGGGGCGGAAGCCTCGCTGCGCATCCGCGCCGACGCCGATCGCGACCGCACGGTGCTGCTGGCCGAGGCGCGCGCCACCGCCGACAAGCTGCGCGGCGAGGGCGAGGCGGATGCCAGCCGTCTCTACGCCAAGGCCTATGAGCAGGACAGCGGCTTCTTCACCGCCTGGCGCACGCTGCTGGCCTATCGCGAGGCCTTCGCCGGCGGCAATGCGCGCATGGTGCTGACGCCGGATAACGACTTTCTGAAGCTGCTGCAGACCGCGCCAACCCCCGCTCCGCGGTAGCTGGCGGCCGGGTGGCGGGAGATCCTTGCCACCCGGCCGTTGTCGCCAGCTGCCTGACCGTCCATATGCCGTCCGTTAGCCAGGAATTTGTCCCATGCGTACTCTCCGAACCCGTCCGCTCCACATCCTGCTCGCCCTCGGTGTCGCCGCGTCCCCGCTGGCGACGGTCACCGGGGTGATGGTTGCGGCCAGCCAGGCCGCCGAGGCGCGCTCCGCGCCGGAAAGCTTCGCTGACCTTGCGGCCAAGCTGCAACCCTCGGTGGTCAATATCTCCTCCAGCTCCACGGTCCAGGCCCGTGGCGGCGAGCGGCCGGGGCCGGACGTGCCGATGTTCCCGCCCGGCTCTCCGTTCGAGCAGTTCTTCAAGGACTTCCTCGAGCGTAACCGCCCGCCCGGCCGCGGCGGCCAGTCGCCGACCCCACAGGCGCCGGACCGCAAGACCCAGAGCCTGGGTTCGGGCTTCATCATCGATCCCTCCGGCCTGATCGTGACCAACAATCACGTCATCGAAGGCGCCGACGAAATCACCGTTACGCTGACCGACAACACGACGCTGAAGGCCGAGCTGGTCGGGCGCGACGAGCGGGTGGACGTGGCGCTGCTGCGGGTGAAGCCGGACAAGCCGCTGACCGCTGTGGCGTTCGGCGACAGCGACAGCGCGCGCGTCGGCGACTGGGTGCTGGCGATCGGCAACCCGTTCGGCCTTGGCGGCACCGTCACCGCCGGCATCGTCTCCGCCCGCGGCCGCGACATCCGCTCCGGGCCCTATGACGACTTCATCCAGACCGACGCGGCGATCAACCGCGGCAATTCCGGCGGCCCGCTGTTCAACATGAACGGCGACGTGATCGGCATCAACACCGCGATCTACTCGCCCTCCGGCGGCTCGATCGGCATCGGCTTCTCCATCCCGTCCAACATGGCGAAGAACGTGGTCGCCCAGCTGAAGGAGTATGGCAAGGCGCGGCGCGGCTGGCTCGGCGTGCGCATCCAGCAGGTGACGCCGGACATTGCCGAAAGCCTGGGCCTGAAGGAGGCCACCGGCGCCATGGTCGCCGGGGTGAGCGAGGGCGGCCCGGCCGAGGCGGCGAAGATCCGCAACGGCGACATCATCACTAAGTTCAACGGCCAGGACGTGAAGGAGATGAAGAACCTGCCGCGTCTGGTGGCGGAGACCGCGATCGGCCAGGAAGTCCCGGTCACGCTGTGGCGTGACGGGCATGAAATGGTCGTGCAGGCCAAGCTCGGCGAGCTGCCGGACGATCAGAAGCTGGCCTCCGCGACGGCCCCGGGCAAGACCGAGACCGCCAAGCCGACCGAGATCGCCAGCCTTGGCCTGCAGCTCTCCGCGCTGACGCCGGAAGTGCGTGACCGGTTCCAGCTCGCTCCGGACCAGAAGGGCGTGGTGATCGCCGATGTCGCCGCCAACAGCTCCGCCGCCGAGCGCGGCCTGAAGCCGGGCGACGTGATCCTGGAAGTGCAGCAGGAGGCCGTCAGCGCTCCCGCGGATGTGCAGAACCGGGTGGACGCGGTGCGCAAGCAGAACCGCAAATCGGTGCTGATGCTGGTGCAGGGCAGCGACGGGCTGCGCTGGGTTCCGCTGACGCTGGGGGCGGCGCCGGCCAAGCCCGGAAAGCCGGGCTGACCACCGTTGCGGCGCGGCAGGTGCGCCTGCCACGCCGTCTGCGCCGGTCAGGGGGGAAGCGATAGGGTTTGGCGCCTCGCCGCGGGCGCGCTATGGGTGCGCCCACGCAAGCGCAGGGTCCCCGGGGGCTCCTGCGTCCCTGGCCTGCGATAACGAGGTTGATGATGGAAGATAATGAGGACCAGAGGCCGGAAAGCCTGCTGCCCTACGAGGAATGGACCCAGCAGGCGCTGCGCCAGGTGGTGGCGCGCGCGCTGTCCTATCTCGCAGAGCATGGGCTTCCCGGGCAGCACCATTTCTACCTGACATTCCGCACCGACCATCCCGCCACCGTGGTGCCGCCCCGGTTGAAGGCGCAGTATCCGCAGGAGATGACCATCGTCCTGCAGCACCAGTTCCGCGATCCGAAGATGGAGGACGAGCTGTTCAGCGTGGTGCTGTCCTTCGGCGGCGTGCCGTCGACCCTGGTGATCCCGCTGGCCGCGATCACCGGCTTCGCCGATCCCGCGGTGCAGTTCGTGCTGCGCTTCCAGCCCCCGCTCGACGCGGCCAACATGGACCCGGAAGAAGACGCGGAGCCCGCCGAGACCGAAGTGGAAGCCGCACCGGACGAAGCGTCCGCCGAGGCAGAGAGGCCCGAGGGTCCGCAGGTCGTCAGCCTGGACGCCTTCCGCCGCCGCACGCCCCCCAAGACCTGATCCCCCAAAGACCTGACCCCCAAGACCTGATCCAAAGACTTCATCCAAGACGACCCGATCCGCCTTGCCTGCGCTCGATGCGATACGAAAGGACCCGCCATGAACGCCCCCATGCAACGTCCGTCCGGCTTCCTCTATTCCCCGATGTTCCCGCTGGGACCGGACCAGATTGCCTGGAAGAAGCTCGACATCCAGGGCGTCCGGACCTCCACCTGCGACGGCCAGACCGTGCTGCGCATCGAGCCGGAAGCGCTCAGCGAGCTCGCCTTGCGCGCCTTCCACGACGTGTCCCATCTGCTGCGCCCGGCGCATCTGGCGCAGCTGCGCAAGATCCTCGACGATCCCGAAGCGTCGGCGAATGACCGGTTCGTGGCGCTCGATCTGCTGAAGAACGCCAATATCGCCGCCGGCGGCGTGCTGCCGATGTGCCAGGACACCGGCACGGCCATCGTCTTCGGCAAGAAGGGCCAGCGCGTCTGGGTGGAGGGCGACGAGGAGGAGGCGCTGAGCTACGGCGTGCACCGCACCTATACGGAGACCAATCTGCGCTATTCGCAGATGGCGCCGCTGTCGATGTTCGAGGAAGTGAACACCGGCAACAACCTGCCGGTGCAGTTCGACATCATGGCCGCCCCCGGCGAGCACCATGCCGACGAGTTCCACCTGATGTTCGTCGCCAAGGGCGGCGGCTCCGCCAACAAGAGCTTCCTGTTCCAGGAAACCCGCGCGATCCTGACGCCGGAGAAGCTGGTGCAGTTTCTCGGCACCAAGATGAAGACGCTCGGCACCTCCGCCTGTCCGCCCTATCACCTGGCCATCGTGATCGGCGGCACCAGCGCCGAGCTGACGCTGAAGGCGGTGAAGCTGGCGTCGACCAAATGGCTGGACACGCTGCCTACCACCGGCAGCAAGGCCGGGCACGCGTTCCGCGACCTGGAGATGGAGCAGAAGGTGCTGGAGCTGTCGCGCAACATCGGCATCGGCGCGCAGTTCGGCGGCAAGTATTTCTGCCATGACGTGCGGGTGATCCGCCTCCCCCGGCATGGCGCGTCCCTGCCGGTGGGCATCGGCGTGTCCTGCTCGGCGGACCGGCAGATCCTGGCCAAGATCACGCCGGAAGGGGTGTTCCTGGAGCAACTGGAGACCGATCCGGCGAAATACCTGCCGGAGACCACGGATGAGCACCTGCCCGACGAAAGCGTGCACGTCGACCTGAACCGCCCGATGGCGGAGATCCGCGCGCAGCTCTCGTCCTATCCGGTGAAGACAAGGCTGTCGCTGAACGGCACGATGGTGGTGGCGCGCGATATCGCCCATGCCAAGCTGAAGCAGCGCCTGGATGCCGGGCTGGGCCTGCCCGACTACATCAAGAACCATCCCGTGTACTACGCCGGGCCGGCCAAGACCCCGGCCGGCATGGCCACCGGCAGCTTCGGCCCGACCACGGCCGGGCGGATGGACAGCTACGTGGCCGAGTTCCAGGCCGCCGGCGGCAGCCTGGTGATGCTGGCGAAGGGCAACCGCTCCAAGGCGGTGAAGGATAGCTGCCGGGCCAATGGCGGCTTCTACCTCGGCAGCGTCGGCGGTCCGGCGGCGCGGCTGGCGCAGGACTGCATCCGCAAGGTGGAAGTGCTGGAATACCCCGAGCTCGGCATGGAAGCGGTCTGGCGCATCGAGGTGGAGAACTTCCCGGCCTTCATCGTGATCGACGACAAGGGCAACGATTTTTACGACGGGCTGGAATAATGCGCTTCACGGTCGACCGTCTGGATCATCTGGTGCTGAACGTGAAGGACGTGGAGATCACCGCGTCCTGGTACCAGCGCGTGCTGGGCATGGAGCGGGAGGAATTCGGCGAGTCCGAACCGGACCGCGCTGAAATTCGGCGGCCAGAAGATCAATGTCCGCCCGGTCGACACCGATCTCGGCTCCTGGCCCACCGGCGTGAATGACGGGCCGGGCAGCGCCGATCTGTGCTTCATCACCGCCGTGGGCCCGGAGGATGTGATCGCCCATCTGCATGACTGCGGCGTGATGATCCTGATCGGGCCGGTGGACAAGATCGGCGCGCTCGGCCCGATCCGCTCGGTCTATTGCCGCGATCCCGACGGCAACCTGATCGAGATTTCCTCCTATCTGCCCCGCTGACTGCCTGGCGTCCGCGCCGCGATCGTTGCAACCTCCCTCGCTACCCATTGGTGACTTCGATTTCGACCTGCCGGAAGGCTGCATCGCGCATGCCCCGGCCCGGCCGCGCGACGCGGCGCGCCTGCTGGTGGTCGGCGGCGGGCTGGAGGATCGTTCCGTCCGCGACCTGCCGGACCTGCTGCGTCCCGGCGATCTGCTGGTCAGCAACGACACAAGGGTGATCCCGGCCCAGCTATCGGCCAGGCGCGGGCAGGCGCGGATCGGCATCACGCTGGACCGCCCGCGGCCGGACGGCGCCTGGCATGCCCTGGCCCGCAATGCGCGCCGCCTGCGCCCCGGCGACAGGCTGGTGTTCGACGGCGCCGACGACCTGGAAGCGGTGGTGATCGAACGCGATCCCGATGGCGGCGTGGCGCTGCAATTCAACCAGCAGGGCGCGGCCTTCGCCGACGCCCTGTCGCGCGCCGGCGCGCTGGCGCTGCCGCCCTATATCCACCGTCCGCGGGGTCCGCTGGCGAGCGATGCCGAGGATTACCAGACGGTGTTCGCCGCCCAGGACGGGGCCGTGGCGGCGCCGACCGCCGGGCTGCATTTCACCCCCGCTTTGCTGGCCGCGCTCGATGCGCGCGGCATCCGGCGCGCCACGATCACGCTGCATGTCGGAGCCGGCACGTTCCTGCCGATCCGCTCCGACGATATCGCCGAGCACCGCATCCACGCCGAGCGCGGCGAGATCACGGCGCAAACGGCCGAAGTCGATCAACCAGGCCCGGTCCGCCGGCGGACGGATCGTTGCCGTCGGCACCACAGTCCCTGCGGCTGCTGGAAATCGGCCGCCGATGAAAACGGCCAGGTGCATGCCATTCTCCGGCGAGACCGACATCTTCATCCTGCCCGGCCATCGCTTCCGCGCGGTCGATCTGCTGATGACCAACTTCCATCTGCCGCGCTCCACCCTGTTCATGCTGGTCTGCGCCTTCGCCGGCACCGGGCGCATGCGCGCCGCCTATGCGCATGCGATCGAAGCGGCTACCGCTTCTACTCCTACGGCGATTCTTCGCTGCTGAGCCCGCAATGAGCCTGCGCCACAGCGTCATCGCCACCGACGGGCCCGCGCGCGCCGGCGTGCTGCATACCGCGCATGGCGAGGTGCCAACCCCGGTATTCATGCCGGTCGGCACCGCCGGCACGGTGAAGGCGATGACCGCGGATGCGGTGCGCGCCACCGGTGCCAGGCATCGTGCTCGGCAACACCTACCACCTGATGCTGCGCCCCGGCGCGGAACGGGTCGCGTCACTCGGCGGCCTGCACCGCTTCATGGACTGGCCCGGGCCGATCCTGACCGATAGCGGCGGTTTCCAGGTCATGTCGCTGGCGAAGCTGCGGAAGATGGACGCGGACGGGGTCACGTTCCAGTCGCATATCGACGGCTCGAAGCATCGCCTGACCCCGGCCCGGTCGATCGAGATCCAGCACCTGCTCGACGCCACCATCACCATGGCGCTGGACGAATGCACGCCGTTTCCCGCAACCGGGGAACAGGCGCGAAGCGTCGATGGAACTGTCCATGCGCTGGGCGCTCCGCTCGCGCGAGGCGTTCATGCCGCGCGACGGCTACGGCCTGTTCGGCATCGTGCAAGGCGGCGTCTATCCCGAACTGCGCGCCCGCTCCGCCGCTGCCCTGACCGGCATCGGCTTCGAGGGCTACGCGGTCGGCGGCCTCGCGGTCGGGCGAGGGGCAGGAGACGATGTTCTCCGTCCTGGACGGCCACGGTGCCGCAGCTGCCCGCCGACCGGCCGCGCTACCTGATGGGGGTCGGCACGCCGGACGACCTGATCGGCGCGGTCGCGCGCGGCATCGACATGTTCGACTGCGTGATGCCGACCCGGGCCGGCCGCACCGCGCGGGCCTATACTTCCCGGGGCGTGTTCAACCTGCGCAATGCCCGCTTCGCGGACGATGCGCGCCCGCTCGATCCCGCCTGCGCACTGCCCTGCCTGCACGCGCCACACCCGCGCCTATCTGCACCATCTGTTCCGTGCCGACGAGATGCTGGGGCCGATGCTGCTGACCTGGCACAATCTGAGCTATTATCACGACCTGATGGCCGGGCTGCGGCAAGCCATCATCGCCGGCGAGCTTGCCGATCACGCCAAGGCGGTGCGCGCCGGATGGACCACCGCGGAGGAACCGCAATGACCGAAAACCCCTATGCCGGCCTCACCCAGCTCGGCCAGCACATCGAGGCCCCCACATCGCCGGAAGCGGCCAAGCTGGAGCGCGTGCCTAATCCGGCGCCGGGCAAGGCCTATGTGGTGCGCTTCGCCTGCCCGGAATTCACCTCGCTCTGCCCGCTGACCGGACAGCCGGATTTCGCCCATATCGTCGTGGATTATGTGCCCGGCGACTGGCTCGTGGAGAGCAAGTCGCTGAAACTGTTCCTCGGCAGCTTTCGCAATCACGGCGCCTTCCACGAGGGCTGCACGATGATGATCGCGGACCGGCTGGTCTCCCTGCTCGCACCGGCCTGGCTGCGCATTGGCGCCTATTTGTATCCGCGCGGCGGCATGCCGATCGACGTGTTCTACCAGACCGGCGCCCCGCCCGAGGGCGCGTTCATTCCGGCGCAGGACGTGCCGCCCTATCGTGGCCGCGGCTGAGGACCCGCGCGCGGCCATTCGCAACCGGGCGCTGGCGCTCGGCTTCCACGCCGTTGGCTTCAGCCGGGCCGAACTCGGCCCGCAGGCGCGTGCCCGGCTGCGGGAATTCCTCGCCGCCGGCCAGCAGGGCGACATGGGCTGGCTGGCGGAACGCACGGACCAGCGCAGCCATCCGCAATCGCTGTGGCCGGAGGCGCGCAGCGTGATCGTGCTCGGCCTGTCCTATGCCCCGGAGGAGGATCCGCTGGCGACGCTGGCGCATCCCGATCGCGGGAATATCTCCGTCTATGCCCGCAACCGCGACTACCACGACATCGCCAAGGGCATGCTGAAGCATCTCGGCCAGTTCATCGTTTCCCGCTTCGGCGGCAGCGTGAAGGTCTTCGTCGATACCGCGCCGGTGATGGAAAAGCCGCTCGCCGAGCGGGCCGGGATCGGCTGGCAGGGCAAGCACACCAACCTGGTCTCCCGCAGCACGGGTTCCTGGCTGTTCCTGGGCGAGGTGTTCACCAGCCTGGACATCCCGCCCGATCCCGCGCATCCGGATCGCTGCGGATCCTGCACGCGCTGCCTGCAAGCCTGTCCGACCCGGGCCTTCCCGGCGCCGTACCGGCTGGACGCGACCCGCTGCATCTCCTACCTGACCATCGAGCACAAGGGCGCCATCCCCGAGGAATTCCGCGTGGCCATGGGCAACCGCATCTATGGCTGCGACGACTGCCTGGCGGTCTGCCCCTGGAACCGCTTTGCCGCCGCCACCGACACCGCCAAGCTGCGCGCGCGCGCCGACCTGACCGCGCCGCGGCTGGCGGAGCTGGCAATGCTCGACGATGCGGGGTTCCGCAATCTGTTCACGGGATCGCCGATCAAGCGCATCGGCCGCAACCGTTTCATCCGCAATGTGATGATCGCGATCGGCAATTCGGCCGATCCGGCGCTGGTGCCAGTCGCGCAACGCCTGGCGACGGACCCGGATCCGGTGGTGGCGGAAGCGGCCGGCTGGGCGCTGGCGCGGCTGAGCGCATGAGCGGCCTGGTCAAGCGCAGCTTCTCCCTCGCCGGGCACCGGACTTCCGTGGCGCTGGAAGACGCGTTCTGGTCTGCCCTGACGGAGGTCGCGCAGGACCGCGGCCAGTCGCTCTCGGCCCTGGTCGCGGCCATCGACGCCGATCGCGGTCCCGACCAGCCGCTCGCCTCGGCGTTGCGGCTGGAAGCGCTGGCGGCCTTTCGTGCCGCGCGGGAGGGTTAGCCCGGGCCAGAGCATGATCGCTGATAGACGTGGCGATCATGCTCTGGGTCTCTGTTTTAGCGAGCAATTCCATCGCTCGGTTGAAGCAACCTCAAGCGATATTGCTCTAATAGCGCCGGACCACCGCGCCATTGGGTCCGGCGCAGCCCGCCCGGTAGACGCCCTTGGCACAATTCACCGTGGCCGGCGGATGGGCCGCGGGCGGCGGCTTGCGCACCGCCGCGGCGCCGTTGGGGCCGACGCAGCCGGCCCGGTAGACGCCGTTCGCGCAGGTGGCAGCGGAGGAGGCGGGAATGAATGCGAACAGGCCGGCCGCGAGGGCGGCGATCGATAGAAAAGGTTTCATGACGTAATATCCCTGTGTTGGGAGGCGGCAGGCGTCGCAGCCAGAGCGGCAAGGCCCGATTCGGCGATAACCGAAGCGGCGGACGGCGTGGACAGGAAGGCGACAAAGGCGCGCGCGGGATCCTGGCGCGTGGAGGCGGCGAACAGCCCGGCGGAAAAGATCGTCTTGCTGCCGATTTCCGCCGGCAGTGCGCCGACGATATCGATGCCCGGTACTTCCATCAACTCGCTGATCTGCTGCACGGCGATCTCCGCCTCGCCGCGCGCGACGCGTTCGGCGGTGAAGCCGCTCGGGATGACCGTGGCCTTGGCATGGACCTCGGCCGCCACGCCCAGGCGTTCGATCAAATCGGCAAAGAAGATCCCGCTGGCGCCAGCCCTGGAATAGACGATCGAGCGGGCTTGCAGCAGCGTGCGCTTGAACGCGTCCACGGACGAGATGTCCGGCCTTGCCGCGCCGGCGCGCACGGCGATGCCGACGGCCGAGCGGGCCAGGTCGGTCCGGCTGCCCGCCAGCAGGGTCCCGGCGGCGATCAACGCGTCGATCCCCTCCGCTGTAAGGATCGCCACATCCGCCATGGCGCCGCCGGCGATGCGCTCCAGCTGCACGGCGGTGGGCCCGAAGGCCGCATTCAGCCGGATTCCGGTCTGGCCTTCGAACGCCGGGATCAGTTCCCGCAGGGCGCCTTGCAGCCCCAGTGTCGACAGCAATTCCAGCCCGGCGGCCAATTCAGCCGTGCCCCTTCGCCGCCAGCGCGGATGCCCGCTTCAGTACTTCCTGCGCGCGCGCCACCACGGGAATGTCGATCATCTTGCCTTCGAACTCGATCGCCCCCTTGCCCGCGGCCAGGGCCGCGTCATAGGCGTCCACCATCGCCTGGGCGCGGCGCACTTCCTCGGCGGTGGTGCCGTATTCCTCGTTCAGGATCGGCACCTGCAGCGGATGGATGCAGGCGGCGCCGGCAAAGCCGAGCTTGCGGGATCGCCGGACCGTGGCGCGGAACGCCTCGGTGTCCTTGTAATCCGCCACCGTGCCGATGAAACCGAGCGGCAGGATGCCGGCTGCACGCGCGGCGAAGATGGAGTGCTGCTTGGGATAGAACAGCCCTTCCGCCTCCGGCAGCATGCCGACGGACAGGGCGATGTCCTCCGCGCCGATGGTGATCGCCACCACGCGCGGATGGCTGCGCGCGATCGCCTCGGTACGGAAGAAGCCACTCGCGGTTTCCACCATGGCGATGAAGCGCACGGTGCCGTTCGGCAGGCCGCGTTCCAGCTCCAGCTCGTCGACGATTTCCGCGATCATCTGGATATGCTCGGCGCTTTCGATCTTCGGCAGAGCGAGCGCGGTCACGCCGGGAATGACCGCGGCTTCGAGGTCGGCGATCAGCATGCGCCAGGGCCGGTTCACCCGCACCACCACGTCCGCTCCCTTGCGGGAAACCTTGGGGATGGCGGCGGCGATCATGGTGCGCGCCTGTGCCTTCTGCGACGGCGCCACGGCGTCTTCCAGATCCAGTATATAGGCGTCCGCATTGCGGTCCGCCGCCGTGTCGACGAATTTCTCGACATTCACCGGGACATACATCAGCGACCGCCATACCGGCAGATTCCGTTCCATATTCAACTATCCCTTGATCGCGCCGGCTTCGATGAGCGCGGCAAATTTGTCTTCGGCGTAGCCGAGCCCGGCGAGGATCTCCCGCGTATGCTGGCCGAGGTCGGGGGCCGGCAGCCGCAGCTTGCCGGGCGTGTCCGACAGGCGCGGGATGATGTTGTGCATCAGCACCGACCCCGCTTCCGCGTCCGGCGCCTCCACGATCACGCCGCGCGCCTGCACATGCGGATCGTCCAGGAACTGGTCGATGTCGTACACCGGCGTCGCGGTGATCTCCGCCGCCTCGAATACCGCCATGTTCTCCGCCAGCGTGCGCGCGGCGATGAACTCGGCGATCGGCGCCTCGGTCTCCTCCACATGCTGCAGGCGGTCGGTATTGGTGCGAAAGCGCGGGTCGGTGATCATGTCTTCCCGGCCGATGGCGCGCATCAGGCGTTCCGACATCGCCTGGATCGAGGCGGAGATCGCGATGTAGCGGCCTTCCCTGGTGCGGAACGTGTTGCGCGGCGAGGTGGTGATCGACCGGCTGCCGGTCCGCGGCGACAACTCGCCGGACACGCGATAGATCGCCGCCTCCGGCCCGAGGATGGAGACGATGGGATCGAGCAGCGGCAGGTCGATGACCTGTCCCCGTCTCTCCCCCGGGCCGCCTTTCTCCACCTCGCGCAGCGCGATCATCACCGAATAGGCGCCGTACAGCCCGGCCACCATGTCGGCCAGCGCCAGCGGCGGCAGCACCGGCGGGCGGTCGGCGAAACCGTTCTTGGAGGCGAAGCCGGACATCGCCTCCACCAGCGTGCCGAAGCCGGGCCGGTCGCGATACGGGCCGTCCTGGCCGAAACCGGTGACACGCACGATGATCAGCCCGGGGTTGCGCGCGTGCAGCACTTCCGGCGCAAAGCCCATGCTCTCCAGCGTGCCGGGCCGGAAATTCTCGATCAGCACCTGGGTGGTATCCAGCAGGTCGTGCAGCGCCTGCTTTGCGACCGGCGAGCGCAGGTTCATCGCCAGGCTCTTCTTGTTCCGGGCGTAGACCTTCCAGTGCAGGCTCTGCCCCTTGGTGCGCCAGGCGCGCAGCGGATCGCCCTTGTCGGGGTCTTCAATCTTGATCACCTCGGCGCCATGGTCGGCCAGTTGCAGGCTGATCATGTTGCCGGCGACCAGGCGGGAGAGGTCCACCACGCGGATGCCGGCAAGCGGCGCCGTGGCGGTCGGGTCGAATTCGATGTGCGGGATCATGCGGTCAGCTTATCCGTGCCAGGATCAGCAAGGCCAGGGTCACCGTCACCGCACCGCCGATGCGCGTGGCGATCTGCGCGAAGGGCATGAGCTCCATCCGGTTCGCGGAGGTGAGAATGGCGACGTCGCCGGTGCCGCCCTGGCCGCTATGGCAGGCGTTCACGATGGCGGCCTCGATCGGATACAAATTCACCCAGCGCCCGACGAAGAAGCCCACCGCCATGATGGTCGCGACAGTGGCGACGATGGTGATCAGGATCGCCGGCTGCAGTGTCGCCATCAGTGTTTGCCACGGCGTCAGCGCGACGCCGATGGCGAACAGCAGCGGGTAGGTCACGCATTGCGAAAAGAATTTGTACACCACAGACGCCCCCTCGCGCAGGTGGGACGGGACGGCGCGAACCAGTTTCAGCGCCACCGCGGAGAACAGCATCAGCACCGGCGCCGGGAAGCCTGTGGTGTCCTGCACCACAGTGCCCAGCAGGAACAGCGTGATCGCGACCAGGCCGGCGGCCGCCACCGTCGTCGCCTCGATCGGCAGGCCGCTCGGGCGTTCCTCCTCGGCTACCAGCGATTCCGCGATCGCATCGCCATGCTCGGCGGGCTGCAGCCGGCCTTCGCCGGTCAAGTGCGTGTAGCGCTTGCCGACATAGTTCAGCAGGCCGGCCAGCAGGATGGCGGTGAGGCTGCCCAGCATCACCGGCGGCAGGATCTGGGCGAATATCTCCCCCTGCGGCTGATGCGTGATGGACGCGTAGCCGAGCGACAGCGGCAGCGCGCCTTCGCCGACGCCCCCGCCCATGATCGGGATGACGATGTAGAACAGCGTGTGATGCGCGCCGAGGCCGAGGACGGTGCCGACAGCGGTGCCGACGATGCCGGCGGCGAGCGATCCCGCGCCCAGCGGCACGAAGATCTTCAGGAAACCCTTGATCAGCACGTCGCGCTGCATGCCGAGGATGCTGCCGACGATGATGCAGCAGATGAACAGGTAGAGAAAATTGCTCTGCTTGGTGAAGTCGGCGACGGATTTGATCACGGGTGCCGGCAGCAGATGCGCGTAGACGAGATAGGACGGCAGGAAAGTGGCGAAGATCGCGGGGCCGCCGATATGGCGGATCACCGGGATCCGCTTGCCGATCTCGGCGCAGGTATAGGCGCCCAGCGCGATAGCGGGGATCATCGTCGTCAGATCGGTGGGCAGTTTTCCCATTACGACCAGGGCGACGATCAGTGCCAGGATCAGCGGAAACAGCGGCAGCGGGATGATGCCGATCGAAGTGTCGGCCAGGCGCCACCAACGGCGCAGCAGCGGGCCGGCGGCGCGGGTACCAGCGGGGCCCGTCGCGGTGGGAAAGGCAGCGCGGTCTGTGGGATTGTCCACGTATCCTCCTCGATGGTCCGGGGCTAGCCTTGCGCCAGCGCCCCAATTGCCGCTGCTAAGGCGGACGATACTGTTGTGCCAGACATTGCCGTGCCGGACACTGTTGTGCCAGACGCGCGCGGCTCGCAAGGGCGAAGCGGGAAGGGGTCGCCCTACCGGTTCGCGCCAGGCACCCAAAGCACGTCACCCGCCCCGTCCGCGTTCAGATGGCGGGCCAGCACGAACAGATGGTCTGATAGCCGGTTGAGGTAACGGACCACCATGGGGTTCACTTCCTCCCGGGCGGCCAGCGCCACGCATAGGCGTTCGGCGCGGCGGACGACGGTGCGGGCATGATGCGCATGCGCGGCCGCCGCGCTGCCGCCGGGCAGGATGAAGCTGGTCAGGCGCGGCTGGGCTTCGTTCATCGCCGCCACCTCCGCCTCCAGCCGCAGGATCGGCGCTTCCGTCACCCGCAGCCGCTCCCCCGCTTCGCCGGGAACGCACAGATCGGCGCCGACATCGAACAGGTCGTTCTGGATGCGCGCCAGCATCGCGTCCGCTTCGCCGTCGGTATGCAGCCGCACCAGGCCGAGCACCGCATTGGCCTCGTCCACCGTGCCATAGGCGTCCACCCGCAGCGCGTCCTTGCGCACCCGCGTGCCGTCGCCGAGGGAGGTTTCCCCGCCATCGCCGCCGCGCGTCACGACCCTGTCGATCCGGACCATCCTGGTATTCCCTGACTGTGCGGCGTTATCGGAACGTGAAGTCTATGGCGACGGAAATCGTCGATTGCACCGGCACGCCGCCGTCGATCGCCGGGCGGAAATGCCAGGTGATGACGGCATCCCGCGCGGCGTTGTCGAGCAGCGGGTAGCCGGAGCTCTTTTCGATATCCACTCCCTCGGCATGTCCGTCCGGAGAGACATGCGCCCGCACGACGACAAGGCCGTGCTGGCCGAGCCGGGCGGCCTCGTTCGGGTAGATCGGCTCGCGGTTGCGCAGCTTGGTGTCGATGCCGACCGGGATGATCTGCGATCCGGTGGCGATCAGCGAGCTCAGGCTGTCGGTGCCGCCGAGATTGATCTCGGGTGCGGGCTCGGCCTTGGGTGCCGGCCTGGCGGCGGGCGGCGGGACCGGGGTGGCCGTGACATGGCTTTCCTGCGGCGGGGCAGGGGGAGGCGGCGGCGGTGGCGGCGCGGGCGCTGCCTCGGCCGTGGGATCGGGCGGCGGCGGCGGTTCCGGCGCCTTGGCCGCCGGCGGCTCGGGCTTGGCGGATGGTTCAGCCTTGGCAGGTTGGGTCTTGGCAGGCGGCTGGGGGGGCGGCGGTTGCTTGGCCGCCTCCTCCGGCGGCGTCGGCGGGGCTTCCGGCGTCGGCTTGCTGGGGGCATCGGGGGAGGTGGGCTTGCCGAAGCCCTTCTGCTGCACCGTGATGAACTCGATCGTGGGCAGAGGCGCGTCCGGCTTCGGTGGCTTCCGCCACTCCGGCAGCAGGCCGGGGATGACCAGCGCCGCCGTGGGCAGCAGAAGATGCAGGGCAATCGAGACGGCCGCGAAGATCACCAGGCGGCGGTTGGTCGGGCTGACGGCAGGACGCCCCCGGGTCACAGAACCGGAACGCCCGTCTGCTTGGCCTTGCCTTCCGGCTCCACGTGGATGGTGATGACCAGCTGATCCATATCCGCCTTCAGCGCCGCCTCGATCCGGTCGCAGATGTCATGGCTGTCGGCGACGGTCATGGCGCCGGGCACCACGAGATGGAACTCCACGAAGGTCAGCCGCCCGGCATTGCGGGTGCGCAAATCATGCGCCTCGATCGCGCCGGCGGCGTGCTTGGCGACCAGGGCACGGATGCGCTCGATAACCGCTGGCTCAGGGGCGGCGTCCATCAGTCCGCCGACGGATTCCCAGATCATCGATGCGCCCGACCATAGCACATGCACGGCGGTGGCGGCCGCCAGAATGGGATCCAGCACCAGATATCCGGTCTGCACCGCCAACAACACGCCGATGGTCACGCCGATGGAGGTGACCACGTCGGCCGTGAGATGGCGCGCATCGGCCTTCAGCGTCGGGGATCGCAGCACGCGGCTGTTGCGCAACAGCAGCGCGGCCCAGAAGGCATTGACCGCCGTGGCCAAGGCGTTCAGCGCCAATCCCTGGTACGGCATCAGCAGCGGGTGAGGATCCCGCCAGGTGTCCCAGGCATGCTTGAAGATCGACAGCGCGGCGACGACGATCAACACGCCCTCGATCACCGCGGCGAAGAACTCCGCCTTGTCATGGCCGAACGGATGATTGGCGTCCGCGGGGCGGGAGGCAAAGCGCAGCGCGATCAGCGCCACCACGGCGGCGGCGATGTTCACCGTGCTTTCCAGCGCGTCCGAATACAGCGCGGCGCTGCCGGTCAGCCACCAGGCAGCGCCCTTCATGGCCAGCACCAGGATGCCGATCCCGATGCTGCCAGCCGCGATACGTTCCGCCTTGCCCAAGCTGGTCCCATGCTGTTGCCCGCATGCGGGGCGTTGCGAAACAGCCTCTAATGCGCTTTCAGCCGGAGTGAAAGTGCGCCGGCGGGAATGCATGCGCGCCGGCGCGCCCTGCCGATCCTAGACCGAAAAATACTTCGCCCTGGGGTTCAGCACCACGATGGCGCTGGTGGATTGCTCCGGATGCAGCTGCAACTCGTCGGACAGCGACACGCCGATCCGTTCCGCGCCCAGCAGCTTCAGCAGCGGCTCCTGGTCCTCCAGCTTCGGGCAGGCAGGGTAGCCGAAGGAGTAGCGCGATCCCGCGGTAACCCTGGGACAGCATCTTCTCCATGTCGCGGTCGTCCTCGGCCGCGAAGCCGAGCTCGGCGCGGATGCGCTTATGGGTGTATTCCGCCATCGCCTCCGCCATCTCCACCGACAGGCCGTGCAGATACAGGTAATCCTGGTAGCGGTTGTCCTCGAACCACAGCGCGGGCGGTGTCGGACGCCTTCTGGCCGACGGTGACGACCTGCAGGCCGATCACGTCGCGCTCCGCCTCGTCCACGTCGCGGAAGAAATCGGCGATGCACTCGCCATCCTCCTTCGGCTGGCGCGGCAGCGTGAAGCGGGCCAGCTCCGTGGCGCCGTCCTGGTCGAACAGGATCAGGTCGTTGCCCTGGCCGGCGGCCTTCCAGTAGCCATAGGCCGCCTGCGGCTTCAGGATGTCCTGCTGCCTCGCAGATCGTCAGCATCCGGCGCATCACCGGGCGCAGCTCCTGCTTCGCCCAGCCGAGGAAATCGTCCAGCGAGCGGCCCTGTTTGCGAAAGCCCCACTGGAACTGGTACAGGCTGCGCTCGTTCAGGAACGGCACGATCGCCTTGGCCGGGGCTTCCAGGACACGCGCGCCCCAGAACGGCGGCTCCAGCACCGGCATGTCCTGCGTCATCCGCCTGCGCCGCGCGCTGCACCGCGTTCACGTCCACCGGCCGGAACGCCCGCGCATCGGCCTGGCCGAGCGTGCGCTTCGGTGTTGCGCGCCTTGCCGGCGCGCTTGGCCTGCATCGCGGCCAGGTAGTCGTCGAACCCGTTGCCGGTCACCTTGTCCATCAGGTGCAGCCCGTCGAACGCATCGCGCGCATAGGCGACGCGGCCGGACGCATAGGCACGGACGCAATCATCCTCCACATAGTTGCGCGTCAGCGCGGCACCGCCCAGCAGCACCGGAATCTCCAGCCCCTGGCGCGACATCTCCTCCAGGTTCTCCCGCATCACCACGGTGGATTTCACCAGCAGGCCGGACATGCCGATGGCATGCGCATGATGTCTCGTGCACCGCGGTGATCATGTCCGCCAGCGGCACCTTGATGCCGAGATTGACCACGCGGTAGCCGTTGTTGGTCAGGATGATGTCGACCAGGTTCTTGCCGATGTCGTGCACGTCGCCCTTCACCGTGGCCAGCACGATGGTGCCTTTCTCCTGGCCCGCCACCCGCTCCATATGCGGTTCCAGATGTGCCACCGCGGCCTTCATCGTCTCCGCGCTCTGCAGCACGAAGGGAAGCTGCATCTTGCCGGCGCCGAACAGCTCGCCGACCACCTTCATGCCGTCGAGCAGGAAGTTGTTGATGATGTCGAGCGGCTGGTAGTCGTGAGCAGCGCCTCGTCGAGCTCGTCGCCCAGCCCCTTGCGGTCGCCATCGACGATGCGGTCCTTCAGCCGTCCCTCGACGGTGTCCGCGCGCTTCTTCACCGTGGCGTCGGCCGCCTTGCGGTCGGCGAACATCTCCAGCAGCTTCTGCAGCGGATCGTAGCCCTCGCGCGCGGCGATCGAAGATCAGGTCCTCGGCGATCTTCACCTCCTCCGGCGCGATCAGGTGCAGCGGCCGGATCTTCGACACATGCACGATGGCGCCGGTCATGCCGGCGCGCACGGCATGATCGAGGAACACGCGAGTTCAGCACGGCGCGCGCGGCCGGGTTCAGGCCGAAGCTGATATTCGACAGCCCGAGAATGATCTGGATGTCCGGAAACGCCTCGCGGATCGTCCGGATCCCCTCCAGCGTCCACAGCCCGAGCTTGCGGTCGTCCTCGTTGCCGGTGGCGATGGTGAAGGTCAGCGGGTCGATCAGCAGGTCGGACTGCGCGCAGCCCGTGCTTGTTGCAGGCGAAATCGACCAGCCGTGCGGCGATGCGCAATTTGTCCTCGGCGGTCTTCGCCATGCCGGTCTCGTCGATGGTCAGCGCGATCACCGCGGCGCCGAACTTCTTCGCCAGGATCAGCCGGTCGGTGGCATGGCCCTCGCCATCCTCGAAATTGATCGAGTTGATGATCGGCTTGCCGCCATGCAGCTTCAGCGCCGCCTCGATCACCGGGGTTTCGGTGCTGTCGATCACCAGCGGCGCATTCACCGAGCTGGTGAAGCGGCGGATCACCTCGTTCATCTCGGCCGATTTCGTCGCGGCCGACGAAGGCGGTGCAGACATCCAGGCTGTTGGAGCCTTCGGCGATCTGCTCGCGGCCCATGGAGACGCAGCCGTCCCAATCGGCCTTTTCCTGCAGCTCGCGCCATTTCTTCGAGCCGTTGGCGTTGCAGCGCTCGCCGATGGCGAAGAACGCGTTCTCCTGGCGCAGCGAGACCTGCTGATAGAGCGATGGCGACGGAGGGGATCCACACCGGCTTGCGCGGCACCGGCGCGGGGCGGAACCGCCCCTTGCCCGGCCGCGCCGGCGCAGCATCGCATCCAGCGCCTGGATATGCGGGATCGAGGTGCCGCAGCAGCCGCCGATCAGGTTCATGCCGTCCTCGGCGACGAAGCGCTCCACCCAGCTCGCCATTTCCTCGGCGCCGAGGGGGTAGCGGGTCTGCCCGTCCACCAGTTCCGGCAGGCCGGCATTCGGCTGGATCGACAGCAGGCCCGGCCAGTTGGCGGCCAGCCAGCGGACATGCTCGGCCATTTCCTGCGGGCCGGTGGCGCAGTTCAGCCCCATCAGCGGCACATCCAGCGCTTGCACCACGGTCGCGGCGGCGGCGATGTCGGGGCCGACCAGCAGGGTGCCGGTGGTTTCCACCGTGACCTGCACGAAGATCGGCGTGTCCGTGCCGGCGGCCAGCGCGGGCGATCTTGGCGCCGTTGACGGCGGCCTTGATCTGCAGCGTGTCCTGGCAGGTCTCGATCAGGATCGCATCCACCCCGCCGGCGATCAGCCCGCGGCACTGCTCGGCGAGGCGCCGCTTCCAGCGGGTCGTAGGCGATGTTGCCGAGGATGGCAGCTTGGTGCCCGGCCCGACGCTGCCGATCACCCAGCGATGGCGGCCGTCGGAAAAGCTTTCCGCGGCCTCGCGCGCCAGCTCGGCGGCAACCTTGTTGATCTCGAACGCGCGGTCGGACAGGCCGAATTCGCCGAGCGTGACCGGGGAGCCGCCGAAGGTGTTGGTTTCCACCATGTCCGCGCCGGCCTCGAAATAGCCGCGATGGATCTCCCGCACCAGATCCGGGCGCGACAGGCTGAGCACGTCCGTGCAGTTCTCCTGCCCCCAGTAATCCTTCTCGATATCCAGCGTCAGCGCCTGCACGCGGAGCCCATGCCGCCATCGCACAGCAGGACCTGGTCGCGCAGGGCGTCGAGTAGATGGGGGCGGGTCATGGGAGCTCGTTCAGACAGAGGTTTGGGCCAGTTGGGGTTTGGGCAAGCTGGGGTTTGGGCAAGCTGGGGGCGGCGGCGTCTGCCGGCAGTGGCCGGCGCGCCGGCCAGATGGTCATCTGCATCGATCCCGGCACGGCGATCGGGGTTCCGATGGCGAGGCCGGCGCCGGCCAGCAGCTCCTGCATCGCCGCGTCGGAAAAGCCGGGCCAGCGATGCGCCAGCCGCTCGGCGAGATCGGTCCGGTCATGCGGCGCCAGGTCGACGACGATCAACGTCCCGCCCGGCCGCAGCACGCGCGCCGCTTCGGCCAGCACGGTTTCCGGCGCCTCCGCGTAGTGCAGCACCATGTGCAGCAAGGCGAGATCATAGCCGGCGTCGGACAGCGGCAGGCGGTACATGTCCGCCTGGCGCACCGCGCAATGCGCGAGATCGGCGCGCGACAGGCGGGAGCGCGCCAGGGCGAGCATCTGCTTCGACGCATCGACGCCAAGCCCCTGGGAAATCCGCGGCGCCAGCAATTCCAGCAGCCGGCCGGTGCCGGTGCCGATATCGATCAGCCGCCCGGCATCCGCGGGGATCAATGACAGCAGCGCCGATTCCACGGCCGAAGCCGGCAGGTCGAGCGCGCGCATCTCGTCCCAGTCAGCACCCTGGCGGCGAAAACTTTCCGAGGCGATCCGGGCGCGTTCCGCCAGCACGCGCGCGGCCTGGCGGCGGTCGGCGACCAGCACCGGGTCGTCTTCCGGCAGCCGTGCCAGCAGGTCGCGCACCAGCCCGCCGGCTTCCCCGGCCGGCAGCGTGAACCAGACCTTGGCGCCCTCGCGCACCCGCTCCAGCAGCCCGGCATCGCCGAGCAGCTTCAGGTGGCGCGACAGTCGGGGCTGAGACTGGCCGAGGATCTCGGTGAATTCCATGACGCAGAAAGCCCCGCGCGCCGCCAGCGCGAGCAGGCGCAGGCGGGTCGGCTCGGCAGTGGCGCGAAGGGCGGTGAGCAGGCGATCCATGGGCTTGCAAATGACATAAATATATCCTTATGTCCAGCCGATGGTGACTTTCCTGGATGCCCGCGTGAAACTACGGATCGGAACCGCCGATGCGGCCGGCCCTGGCGACGCCCTGCTGGTCGAAGGTGCTGCCCGTGTCCCTGAAGGCATTACATTCGCGCGGTTCGTGCTGTCGGAGGAGGGTCCCCATCCTACGGGTTGTGCCTGCTGCCTGGCTCGCGGGCCGATTGCGCAGGCGTTGGACCGGTTATTCCTCCAGCGCGTGCGCGGCGAGGTGAAGTTTTTCTCCGAAATCGTCGCGATACCCGCTGGTGCGGCGGGCGAAGCCGCCATTCGCGCGGTAGTGCGGAACGATCCGGTGGTGGCGGCGCGATTTCGGCTCGACGAGTGATTACAATGGCCTCTATCGTGTCCTTCAACCACTCTTGATAGTAGACGGCGCCTGCCATTTTCCGGCATATCTCCCGTCAACCCGGGCAGTTCGGCGGGAAGGCCAGTTACGGCAAAGTTTGGCACGACAAACTCGGCACAACACAGTTGGAGAGACAGATGCGGCGGTTCTTAATCGGATTGACGGCGGTTGGCAGCCTGTTGGGAAATTCCGCCATGGCGGCCCAGGAATGCCCGAATGCCAATGACCAGTCGGCGTTTGAACTGGTGGCCTTGAAGACGGCGCTGATGGTGGTGGCCACCACCTGCGACAATCGCGAACAGTACAACAACTTCGTGCGGCGCTATCAGCCGAAGCTGGTCGAGACCGACCGTTCGCTGAGCAGCTATTTCAAGAGCCATTACGGCAGCCGCGGGCAGGTGGAATACGACCGCTACGCGACCGACCTCGCCAATTCGCAGTCCCGCTTCGGGCTGGCCCAGGGCGGGGATTTCTGCGCGCGCAACGCGGCGCTGTTCACTGAGGTGATGGCGCTCGCCGGCCCGACCGATCTGCCGACCTATGCAGCGGGCAAGGACCTGATCCCGGCCTCGATCGGCGTCTGCCCGGGGATCACCACCGCGAGCGCGACGACCAAGGCTTCCGGTTCCACGAAGAAGAAGCACTGATCCGGCCGAAACCGTGGGGGCAGGATATCTCCTGCCCCCATCTTCTGCGCCCCGTCTTATGCGCCCCGTCTTATGCGCCCGTTTCTTGACCCTGGCGGGGCATGCGGTCGGATCGGGCTATTTCGCGACGGCGACGTTCACCCGTACCGAGGCGTCGCCTGGCACCAGCTTGACGGTGAAGCTGTCATTGCCGGCAAACCCGCGGTCCGGCGTGTAGTCGATCCGGGTATTGTCCCCGACCACATGCACATAGATCTTGCCGCTCTTGGGCCGCTCCGTCAGCAAGCCGGCCGAGAACGACCTCCCGGACTGCGACACCAGCAGGCCGCACCAGCCGCCGTCATTGCCCATGCTCATCGCCACGTCGGTCGTCTGGCCGTTGGCCGGCTGCGCCGTCGGCGCGCTGCAGACCTTCGCCCCGCCGGTCTGATCGATCGCATATAGCCGGGTCGAGGACGCGGCTGTGCGCGGCTGCTCGCAGCCCTGCACCAACATCGCGGTCAAAGCCAAGGCGCCCCAGACCTTGACGTAGCAGACCTTGACGTCCGAGACCTTGACCCGGCCTGAAGCCGGTTTCGTCATCTGGCCGAATCGTATCACCATCATCTCCCCACATGCTCGGAAAGGGAGTGATAACCACATCCCGCCGTGGTCTGGAAACACCCGCCGGGTACGGTTGCAGATCGCCGGTGGCGCAATGCGCGCAAAGGTTGTATTGGGCCTGATGGGTCGAGCCTGGCGGCGACGCGTGACATGTAGGGGCACGACATGTGGGCCTGGTGGTCCGGCACAGCGTCCGAGCTGGCGCAAGCGGACCCGGAGCGCATCGTCGGGGTGCTGTCGCAGCGCCTGGTCCAGGCACATTCCCTCAATCACGCAACCCAGCTGCTTGCCTGGCGCCGACAGATCCCCCTGCTGCGCGAAGCCATGCGCGGCCTGCCCGGCGAATGGCGCGTGCTGCTGGAATATCCGCTGCTGCGCTTGGGGCGGCGGATCGATGCGGTGCTGATCGGCGAGGGCTGCGTGCTGGTGCTGGAATTCAAGATCGGCACGGCGCCGTTCGCCGCCCTCGATCGCCGCCAGGTCGAGGATTACGCGCTGGATCTGTTCGACTTTCATGCCGCCAGCCGGGCGCATCCCGTCGTGCCGATCCTGGTGGCGACCGGCGCCGCCGCCGACGCCAATTCCTGGCCGCTGATCTGGCACGGCGTCACACCGGTGCTGGATGCCTCCGCGGCAACGCTGCCCGGTTTGCTGCAGGAGATCGCCCTCCGCGTCCCACCGCCGCGTCAGCGTCTTGATGCGGTGGCGTGGGAAGCCGCGCCATACCGCCCGGTGCCGACGATCGTGGAAGCCGCGACGATGCTGTACCAGCGCCACGGCGTCGCGGACATCGCCATGGCGCGCGCCGATGTCGGCAACCTGACCGTGACCACGGACGCCATTCGCGCGGCGGTGGCGCAGGCGCAGACCGGAAACCGGCACCTGATCCTGTTCGTGACCGGCATTCCTTTTCACGTATCGACCGTAATGTGCCAAATCCGTCAGGAGTCCACTTGGGCTGATCAAATCGCCTGGGGAGGTCCTGGGGGATGCCGTGTAGGGACACAAAACCTTCAAACTAAATAGAATCCTTTCGTTTGATGATGTACTAATTTTTGCCACAAACCTGTGGGCAAAAAAGCTCATTCCTCTGATTTATAACGAGTTTTCCCTATTTATTTTGTGTATATACTTGTGGATAATTTTGCATTTCCCCCGAGCTGGTAGGATGCGGAGGTCGAACGCACCGTAGCAGGGAACTTTGGCCCCTCCTGCAAACATCACGCTCCACCATGTGGAGAACTGACGGAGATTGGGATAGCCATCCTCATAGGGCTGGGTGGAAGCGGACAGCCCACGTCTGCCAAGAGCTGCCATCAACACAGGCACATCTGGAGGGCAGCTCCTGGCCGAGAGCCGCCGATCTGCTCTCGGGCACGCGAGGTGGCAAAGCGGATGCTTATGTCAGCACTGGCTTCGGCAGCTATCGACCCAAGCCGGGCGAAGACCGCCCCGAGAGGCGATCTCAGGAGCAGACATTCAGCGTTGTCCAGCGCCGCCCGCAACGCGCCCGTTACGGACATTGGCCGCCGGGCGGAAAGCGGACGTTACTATCCACGCTGACGTGCTCCCGTGAAAAAGCGAATCTGGGCCTAACTTGTGACCGGCAGAAATCGGGGAAAGACGTCAGCTACACGGTACTCAGATCCGCAGCATCGACCTAAGTTTGTTGTACGCTCTCGCGACGGCGGCTCGGACTCGGCTGCCCCAAGACTGCCGCTTCGCATCACGAACTGCATGCCGGGCAATCTGGCCGCGCATAACCGATACTGCCATGGCGTCCGAAAAAGCCGGCAGCCACTCGACCCGGCCAGCGCTGATGTAATAGTGCGACTTGCAGGGCGCGTCACACACGGCGATGGACGGGCGAACCGTGGCCATGCCGCCTTCCGACGTAATCTGATGACTGTCCGGCACCAGGAGGCTGACGCGATGACCGCAGCCGCAGGCGCAGAGCAGCGCCCCGACCTCAAATTCTTCGCTGTGATAGACCACGCCGTTGCTGAGCGGTTTGGGTATGCGCTCGACGGCTTGATAGACGTATCTCACCCTGCCCGCCTTTCTCAATCGATCTCGAACGTCGCGGAGTCAAAAATATACGACGTCGCTGCGTCTTCCCGGTCGAACAGGCCGAAATGCTGTTTGAACCGGATCACGGCCATCGTCGCGTTCAGCGCGTTCAATTCAGTGATTTGGGCCTGTTTGCGGTATTCGTCGTCTTTGGCGTTTTCGACCGGCAGACGCACCGTGCTGACATTGTCGTCAAACGCCTTGCGATCGACGCCGGTGACACGCATAAATCCGCTGAGACCGACAGTTGAGCGATTGAGGCCCATGCCGCAATCGACGAACGGAAGATCGTTGGCGCTCAGCCAATCGACGATCAGAAGACGCGCAGGCCCGTCATCGACGGAAACGAAGACGAAATCGAACTTCTTCAGGCGCGCGACGTTCTCTGATGTGATGCGCTCCGCAACCGGCTCGATCCCTGCGTGCCATTGATCATAGTGCTGCGCCAGCGCCTCGACTTTGAGCTTGCCGATGGCCTGCGCAATGAAGCCGGGAAGCCTGAAGATCGTGTGCACATGCACCTTGTCATCGTCGAACAGCGCGATCTGCTGCAGATGCGTGCGCGCAAGGAAATCGAGAATATAGGAGCCCGTCCCGCCAAGGCCGATGATCGCGACCTTCCTGCCGCGCAGGAGCGCTGAGAGATCATTGATGTGATAGCGCGATGACATCGTATCGGGAAACCGGAGCGGAGAGCCCTGGGCGGCAGCCTTGACCGTGATGCCGCGCAAGGGCGTCGCCTGCGGGTAGGCGGTCATCGCCGGCGCCGTGATTGTGTCCAGGTAGGTCTGCACCTTTTCCTCAAACGACCGGTAGGTGCGCATCACGCCGTTTTCGTCGTGCAGTTTATAGGAAAACGAGCAGTCGGTGACGAGGTCAGGTGTGACCGTGACGCGATCCGGGCCGCCGCCTAACTTAAGCTCGCGCCCCTGCTGATCACAGGGCCTGCTGCCGCGCCACCACGCTTGGTGGTTTGAGGGCGGATCGATGACGGTCCCGTTCAGATCGACGGGGCTTGCCCAGTCCCCATGCTGGAGCTGGCCGTCTTTGTTTAGATAGGGCAGACCGTGGAAGACAAGATACCCGCCAACAAAGTCGATCAGGTATCCCGTCTCCTCAAGATCCTTGATGAAGGCGTTATGATTTGCCAGTTCCGGCAACCCGAAAGCGCATGCCATCTTTCACCTTCACGTTCTGACCGGGCGCCAAGGTTCCGCTCGGATTTTCGACAGGGCCATGTGAGTATTTGACGAGATATTCGTTCGACGGCTTGCCACCGCTGCCGAGATAGAGATCCACGACCCGAGCGTACGTGATCTCTTTCGTATCGATCTCATGGTCATCGCCATTGACGAGAATGTCGAACACCTTCTGACTGTAGAAGTGCCCATCCTGCGTCAGATGGATCAGGGTCTCATCGCGCGGAATCCGCTCATCTTCCTCGTCGCCCTCAACCTCGCGGTAGAGCATCTCATGCTTGGCGATGTCGGCAAGGGCGTAGAGCGCCTCTCCCGTCGTCGGATTGGGCGACTGGACAGCCACCCGCTTGATGTGGATGCGCACGAGGTGCGCTTCGGCAATGACAGACATTTTAGTTTTCCTTCTCCGCTTCTCGCGGTGCTTGCGTTCGACCCTGGGCGGTGACATCTTGGTGTCCGGCCAGACAACAAACGGGGCCTGAGAAAGCCCCGTACTGGCAACCGTCAGCTCGGGGGTCTGTTGTCTGTCCAGACAACAGTGCCGCATCACTTAAAGTTTGTCAAGGAGGGCGGATGCCGGAGTTTGCGCTAGGTGTTTGGTTGAAGGGCCTAAGGGAGCGCAGCAAGCTGAGCTTAAGAGATCTGGCCCAGCGCAGCGAAGTCGATCACGCTTACATTCACCGGCTTGAGACGGGTGCGAAGGAAGCGCCGTCGGACGAGGTGGTGAGCAAGCTGAGCGCGGCCCTGTCGCCAACGAAGCGCGATGCCGAAGTGTTGCGGTTTCTGGCGAGCCATCCCAATGTCGACGTCAACATGCTGAATTTCGTCCGCGAGAACGCAAATGTCACGTTCGCGGAATTTCACATGCTCACCACGGTGGTGAACCGGGGCACCCGACCCGACTATGCGACCTCGCTCGCCCGCATCCGTCGGATTTGCAGGAGGATGACGATGGATGAGCTGTCCATAGCCACGAAGGCTCGCCGTTTTATCACAAACTGCGGGCCTTCGGCGCTTCCGGTGCTGGTTGAGAGGTATGCGTCCGAGATTGGCGGCTCGATCAAGAAGGAGGCACTTGGCGAAAATGAAGATGCCTGGTCCGTCAGGCTGCCATCGGGGAAATACAGAATTTGCGTGAACTGCGCTCACAACAGCAGACGCCAGCGGTTCAGTGTCTGCCACGAGGTGGCTCATGCGGTTTTGGAAATCCCGGCAGACCATTCCCAGCCGAGCTGGCTTTACACGCAACGACCGCAAGGCGAGATCTTTTGCGACATCTTCGCAGCCGAACTTCTGCTGCCCTACAAGCTGTTCAAGCCGCGCGTGGATATGGAGGATATGGGCCTTGCGGCCGTCAACGCGCTGGCTGACGAGTTCGATGCCTCATTGATCTCGACCGGATCCCGCTTCGTCACCTTCTCTCGCGAACCTTGCGCCTTTGTGCTCTCTGAAGGTGGCAAAGTCCGCTACAGCGCCCGATCTGCCGCCCTTCGCGACGCGCGAGCCTGGATCAAATCAGGTTCGGCTGTGCCGGCGGGCTCCTACAGCGCCCGCGTGCGCGCAGGTGAAAATCCGACAGGCCCTGAAGAAGCAGCTCCCGAGGAGTGGTTTGAGGATTGGGAGCGTGATGGCGCGCTCTACGAAGACGTGCTTTATCTCGATCGATGGGATCAGACGCTGACATTGCTGTGGTTTGAGGATGACGATATTCCCCCGCCACGGCCGGAGCGAAAGCAGTGGGAAGAGCGGTCCTACGGTCTGCGCGAACTGGACGGCACCTTGCCCTGGCCGGGCCGCAAGAAGCGTAGATAGAGCTAAAGAAAGCGGCAGCGATAATCTGGCTCGGCATGTAGCGGGAAATCCGCAGCAATAACGGATTTGATCCAAATAAGCAGAGACTGTCCGCGTTAGCGGACGCAATAAACGTGCGCGGTGTCGGCAATTGTCCGTTAAAGCAGACGTTGTGTACGTCTAGAAGGGGGTTTGCAGTTCTGAGGTCACGCCAGACTTTGGTCCGCTTTTGCCACTTTCTGCTCAGGAGCGACCGGCCGCTTTCGGCCCGACCTCGCCATAAGGTGAATGTCTGGTCTTCGCTTTCCTCGGCCGTAAGCTGACTGGCAGAAATCCACCCAATGCGGCCGTCTGTCGGGTAGTAGCCAGTGTCCGCTTTCAGGAAGGCCGCGAGCGTTCGGTGATGACCGCCATGGGC
>CAVUOB010000004.1:167500-572903 GCA_963743035.1 uncultured Alphaproteobacteria bacterium | reverse complement strand
GCGATCTCGGCCGCGAGCGCATCGCCGAAGGTGATGGTGTTGCCGTTGCGGCCCAGCGTGGCGGCGACGACGAGGTCGGTCTGCACGCCGCCGAGGCCCAGGGTGGCGGCGATCGGCATCGGCGACAGCATCTGCGCGCCATCCAGCACGCCGAACGCGATGCGGTCGCGCAGGCTGGCCCAGGAGGCGGCCGGGGTCAGGGAGACGGTCAGGCCCTGGCGGCGGAAGAAGCCCTTCTCCTCGGCGATCAGCAGCGGGGCGGCATCGGTCAGCGGCACATAGCCGAGCGACAGCGTGTCGGCGCCAAGGGTCGGACGGGTGCGAGGTTCGGTTTCGGTCAGCAAATGCGCGCTCCCTTCGGCCCATTGGCCGGGGTGGGGCGCGGACCGCCATTGGACCGCGAGAGAAGGAAAGACCGCACGAGCGGGACCGCCATTGGCCACCGTCCGGTTCCCCAGGGGGAACGGCGGGGACAATGCAAGGACGATGCCAGTTCTACCGGAGCCGCTTCCCGACCGGCTTCAGTCGCGCAGCATCCTGGCCAGGGTGATGACGCTTTCGGCGACGTCGGCCAGGCGCTTGCCCTGGTCCATCGCCAGCCGCCGCAGGGTGCCGTAGGCCTCTTCCTCGGACAGCCGGCGCGACTTCATCAGCACGCCCTTGGCCCGCTCCACCAGCTTGCGCTCGGCCAGGGCGGAGCGTGCCTCGTCGAGTTCCGCCTTCATGGCCTGATGCGCCCGGAAGCGGGCGGCGGCCACGTCGATCACCGCCTTTACGCGGGAAGGTACAAGCCCTTCAACCACATAGGCGGCCACGCCGGCGCTCATGGCGGCGTCGATGCTGGCCGGATCGGCGCGGTCCACGAACATCACCACCGGGCGCGGCTCATCCCGGTTGAGCGCCTGCATCGACTCGATGGTGTCGCGCGATGGGCTGTCGACGTCGCAGACGACAATGTCGGCGCGGGCGTCACGCACCAGTTCGATCAGGCCGAGGCCGAGCAGCTCAGAGGGATTGCGGACATGTCCGACAACGACGCAGCCATCCGCTTCCAGGCCGGCGCTGACCGCGGCGGCCCGCTCGGCGTTGTCGTCGATCAGAAGAACCCTCAGCGTCATTCCCATGGCGTGTTTGATCTGCGTGCCGCATCATCGCCGCTGCGATGGTGCGGTGCAACACGAAACTACGATCAAGAAACGGCACCGACGCCGACAAATCACCTAATAATCAGGCAAATCCGACAGGTATTTGCCTATATTGTATCCATATCTATCCGGTACTGCCGTAAAAGTGGTCATCCGCCTGACCGCGGCCTAACGGTCCAGCCACACATCCTCGAACCGCCAGTGATTATAGATCGAGTTGTTGGCCAGCGTGATCCCCCGGACGTTCCTGTGCCAGCAAGTGGCCGCCCAGCCATGGGAGATCACGGGACGCGCCCCGTCCTCCTGCAGCCGCTTGTCGATGTCCCATACCAGCGCGCGGCGCTTGTCGATGTCCGACATCACCGATTGCTGGTGGAACATCGCCTCGATGTCCCGGTTGCAGTAGTTCGTGTAGTTGCGCTCGGACTCGCAGCTGAACGTCTCGAAGAACATCACATCGGGGTCGTCGATCCCCACGCCCTGCACGTTCAGTGCCACGGTATAGTCCTTGCGCAGCAGCCGCGCATACCACACGGAGGTGTCCAGCACCTCCAGCTCGCCGTCGATATAGATGTTCTTCAGATGGTCGATCAGCAGCACCGCGGGATCCCGGTAGGTCGGAATATTCCGCGTCGACACCTTGATCTTCAGCGGCTTGTCCGGCCCGTATCCGAGCTCCCGCATGATCTTCCGCCCGGCCTCGCGGCTCTTCTCCACGTCCGGCGCATAGCCGGCCACCGTCTGCAGGAATTCCGGCGACATGCCCCACAGCCCCTCCGGCGGCGGCAGCATGGAGCCGCCGACCTTGTCGACGCCCTGGCTGAGGATCTTGGTGAAGGCCGACCGGTCGATCGCCAGCACCATGGCGCTGCGGATCTTCGCACTGTCGAACGGCGGCTTGTCGCGGTTGACCATCAGATTGGCCTGGGTGTTGGTCGGCAGCAGCTCGCAGACCGCATTCGGGTCGGCGGCCTGGATGTCCTTCATCAGCACCGGCGTCACCTCGGCGACGAAGGTCAGGTCGAACCGGCCGGAGGTGAAGGCGAGCTGGGCGGTGGAGCGGTTCGGGATGATGCTGAACTCGATCGCGTCCAGATAGGGCCTGCCGGGCTTCCAGTAGTTCGGGTTGCGCACCACCCGCATCGACTCGTTCTGCTTCAGCTCGGCGAACATGAACGGCCCGGTGCCGATCGGGTGGGTGCGCATCTGCGCCGCCGGCACGTGGCAGGGATAGACCGGCGACATCGCCCCCGCCAGCATCGCCAGCAGCGAGGGCTGCGGGTCGGCGAGGTGGAAGGCAACCTCCAGCGGTCCGTTGACGGTGATCTCCTTCAGGTTGAAATACCAGGATTTGCGGGGGTTCTTGCGGAAACTCGTATCGCCCTTGCCCAGGATCATGTCCCAGGTGCATTTGACGTCGGCGCTGCTGAACGGCTTGCCGTCATGCCATTTCACTCCGTCCTGCAGCTTGAAGGTCAGGGTGCGGCCGTCCTCGCTCCAGGCCCAGGAAGTGGCGAGCTCGGGCAGGATGCGGTCCAGCCGGTCCTGCCGCGTCGCGGGGTCGAACACCACCAGGTTGTTGTAGAGGCTGCTGAACGGCATGATCGTCGAGATCGTCGCTTCCTCGTGGATCGACGCGCTCGGCGGATTGTCGCGATGGGTGACATGCAGCACCCCGCCCGGCTTCTGCGCCAGCGTGGCCCCCGATGCGGCGCCGAGCAGCACCAGAACCGCAAGAGCCAGCCGGGCGAGGATGCGTGCCATGCCGCCCCCTAGGCGCTGTAGTTGAGTTTCAGCCCCGCTTCCGGCCAGTCCATCGCCACCAATTGCCCGAGCCCGGACAGGGTGATGTAGGCGGTCTTCAGGTCCGGGCCACCGAAACAGATATTGGTGGGGTAGCTGTCCGGCATCTTCACCTGCCGCACCAGCTTGCCGTCCGGCGCGATCACGGTGATGTGCCCGGTCATCAGCGTGGCGACGCAGATATTGCCGTTCGCCTGCACGCCCAGGCTGTCGAAGCGCTGGAACCCCGGCAGGCCGCACAGCACGCGCCCGCCATAGGGATCGGGGAAGCTGGTCTTCTTGATCTCGCCCGGGCCGGCGATGTCGAAGGCGAGCAGGCGGGAAGTTTCGGTATCCGCGACATAAATGGTCTTGCCGTCGGGCGACAGGCCAACGCCATTCGGTGAGACGATCGGATAGGACACCTCGATGCATTTGGACCCGTCCGGCAGCGCGTAATACAGCCCGCCATGATCCCGGTCCCGCCGGCGGCGCTTGCCGAGGTCGGTGAAGTAGAACCCGCCCTCAGTGTCGAACACGATGTCATTGGGCGCGCTGAGCTTGTCCTCGCCGCAATGGGTGTAGAGGGTCCTGGTGTCGCCCGTCCTGGGGTCGATGCGCTGGATATAGCCGCCCTGGTACTCGGGCGATGGGCCGGTGGAGAGAAACCCGCCGCCGGCATAGGCATTGCCGCCGTTGTTGCAGACATAGAGCGCGCCGTCCGGTCCGACCGCGATACCGTTCGGTCCGCCGCCGGCCTTGCCGATTTCGGTTTTCGTGCCGTCCGGGGCGATGCGGGTGACCTTGCTTGCGGAGATCTCGCCAAGAATGACGGAACCATCCGCCATCGCCACCGGGCCTTCGGGAAAGCCCAAACCGGTTGCCACTACGCGGATCTCGCTCATTGCCTGTTCCTCCGATTGATTGTTGGGGACAGGCTGTCGCGGCCGGATTGGGCCGTCAAGGCAGGGGGGCGGCTGCGGCGGCGCGGGCGGTTTTGCCGAGTTTCCCGTACCCGGCCGTTCCAACGGAACGCCGGCCGGTCAGCGGGGGCGTCGTCAGTCTCCTCCGCCCCCGCGCAGCGAACCTGCCGACGCAAGACGTGGCTGGCGTCGGCCCAGCCGGCGGTTGAGGCCTCCGAGCGGCGTTGTTACGCGGTCGGGACCAGCACCTGCATCCTGGCGAGATAGGTCTCGATGCGGTCGGCGATCTGTTCGGGGGTGATGGCGCGCGGCGTATCGTAGAACCTGAGCGAGCCACAGAAGATCTTGCTGGCCTCCGTGGACGGGATGCCGAACATGTCGGTCATTGTCTGGCAGGATGGATAGGCCTGCCTGTTCCACATCGCCACGGCGAGGCCCATTGCGCATTGGGAGCAGGAACTGAAGTTCCACGGCCCGAAATCCTCGGGCCAGCGGCTCCGGTCGCGGAGAATGTCTGCGAGTGTCTGCAGGGTCGGGGTGGTGTCGGTTGTGTCGAACGGCATGGCAGTCTCCTGGAGGGTGAGCGGCCAGGGAGCGTCCCGCTTTCAACCGGCCGCAGCTTGGAAGCGGGGCCTTATGCAGGGTTAATTGGTGGCGAGACCGCCGCAGTCAATGGCGTGTGCCTATGTAGGTTGATGGGATTTGTCAGCCATCGCCGCCGGGCGCGGTGCGGAGGATGTAACGATGCCAGGCGATGGTCTAAAGCTGATAGGTTACCTCGGCGCGGGCGCGGCGTCCTGCAGCATGCGGATCGCGGCTTCCACCCGGCCGAGCATGGCTTCCTCGCCGCCCCCCATGCCTTCGGACTCGGATGCGGACAGGCGCAGGGCGTCCAGCTCCCACTGGCGCAATATCGCCAGCTTGTCCTCGCGCGACAACTGCGTATTGGCGACGACATCCTGCGGTTCCGCGAAGAACGCCCTGGGGTCCAGCAGCGCCGCCTGAAGATCGAACTGCGAGGTTTCTTTCGGCATCGATCAGTCCTCCCTGACCTTCCCTGTATAGCATATTTCGCCCCGCGGGTTCCCGGTCGATCCTCCGTTCTGGCGATGGCCCGCCTGTTTTGCCCGCCTGCTTTGCCCACCTGCTTTGACAGAACCCCGGCCCTCGGCCGATCCTGCCCAGGCCCTGACGCATGCGGGAGAAGACGGGCACGGGAGAAAGCGCATGAACATCCTCACCAAAACGCCGCCAGCGGCGGCGCCGACGCGCGCGGACATGGCCATGCGCTTCGGCCTGTTCGGCAGCGCCCAGGCCAAGCGCGGCGACAGCGTCGACAGCGCCGCCGGTTTTCACGAGTTCATCGACTACACCGTCGAATCCGAAGCCCTCGGCTATCACAGCTCCTTCATCGTCGAGCACCACTTCACCGGCTTCGGCCAGGTCTCCGCCAGCCTGAACCTGCTCACCTGGGTCGCCGCGCGCACCTCCACATTGCGCCTCGGCACCGCGGTGCTGGTGCTGCCCTGGCACAACCCGGTGCTGCTGGCCGAACAGGCGGCGACGATCGACCTGCTGTCCGGCGGGCGGCTGGATTTCGGCGTCGGGCGCGGCTACCGCCACAACGAATTTGCCGGTTTTTGCATCCCGATGCAGGAGGCCGAGGCGCGCTACGAGGAATCCCTCTCGGTGATCCTCCGCGCCTGGACCTCGGAAAAGCCGTTCTCCCACCACGGCAAATACTGGCAATTCGAAAATATCGTCGTCGAACCGCCCACCGCGCAAAAGCCGCACCCGCCGTTCTGGACCGGCGCGGGCAGCCGCGCCTCCATCCGCCGCTGCGCCGAGCGCGGCCACAGCCTGCTGATCGACCAGTTCTGCTCCTTCGAGCAGATTGCCGAACGCCTCGGCTGGTATCAGGAGGCGCTGGCCGAACACGGCCGCGGCTACGACCCCATGCAGGTCGCCGTCGCGCGCGCCATCCACGTCACCCATGATCCCGCCGACAAGCAGGCCGCCCTGGACCGCCGCCTCGCCGGCCAGGCCCGCACCCACGACCTGGCGCAAACCCCCGGCGGCGACAACAAGGCCAGCATTATGTCCTACGACGACACGCGGGAAGCCAACGAAGCCAGCACCCTGTTCGGCACCCCGGACGAAATATCGGCAAAACTGGAACGGCTGCGGGCCATGGGCGTGCGCTATCTGCTGCTGAACGGCGGCGCCACCACGCGGGAGAACATCCGCCGCTTCGCCCGCGACGTCATGCCCGCCTTCGCCGGCTGAGCCCGTCCATGTCCGGCATCACCCGCCAGCTCGCCGCCTACGCAACCGCCGCCGGCCTGGTCGACATTCCCGCCGAGGTGCAGCGCGAAGGCGTGCGCGCGTTCCACAACTGGCTCGGCTGCGCCTTCTCCGGCGCGCGGGAGCGGCCGATGCTGGTCGCGCTGGCGGCGATCCGGGAGCTGGACATGCCGGCCCAGGCCAGCGTGCTCGGCCATGACCTGCGCGTGGATGTGCAGAACGCCGCGCTGCTGAACTGCATGGCCTCCAGCCTGAACGCGTTCGACGACACGCATCTGGCCAGCGTCACCCACCCCACCGGCCCGGTGGCCGCCGCCGCCCTGGCGCTGGCGGAACAGCACCGGGTCTCCGGCGCGGATTTCCTGCTGGCGGTGATCCTGGGCATCGAGATCGAGTGCCGCATGGCCAATGTGCTGACCGCGCCGCCGGCGCGCGGCAATGTCGGTTTCTACATGACCGGCATCGTCGGCGGCATCGGCGCCGCCGTCGCCTGCGGCAGGCTGCTCGGCCTCGATGCGCAGCAGATGACCATGGCGTTGGGCATCGCCGCCTCCCACGCCTCCGGCTTCCGCGAGGCGCACGCGACCATGAGCCTGGGATACATCCCCGGCCACGCCGCGCGCACCGGCCTGTTCGCCGCCCTTCTGGCGGCCAAGGGGTTCACCAATTCCGACACCGCGCTGGAGGGCGCGAAGGGCTTCTCCAACGTCTTCGCCGAGCCGCCCAACCTTGCCGCCGCCACCGCCGGGCTGGGCAAGGATTTCGAGGTGATGCGCAACGCCTACAAGCCCTATCCCTGCGGCATCGTCATCCATCCGCAGATCGACGCCTGCCTGGAGATCGCCGCCACGCCCGGCTTCGATCCGCATGCGATCGAGCGCGTGGAGCTGGTCGTGGAACCGCTGACCCTGACCCTGTGCGACCGGCCGGAGCCGGAGAACGCCATGCAGGCGGTGGTCAGCCTGTATCACTGGGCCGCCGCGGCGCTGATGCACCGCCGCGCCGGCCTGGACGAGGGCGTGGACGCGATGGTGCGCGACCCCGACATGATCGCGCTGCGCCGGCGCATCCGCGCGATTCCGGATGCGACCCTGGGGCGGGAGGAGGCCAGGGCGACGGTTTTCCTGAAGGACGGCCGGCGCCTTGCCGCCCATGTCGCGCAATGCCGCGGCAGCCTGGCCCGGCCGATGACGGAGGCCGAGCTGCAGCAGAAATTCCTCGCCCAGGCATCGCGCACGATCCCCCTTGCCAGGGCGGAGAAACTCGCGGCGTTATGCTGGCAACTGCCCGCGCTGACCGATGTCGGTGCGCAAATTCGTGCCGTGCTGGCCTGAGGAAACGAGACAATGACCGCCGAAGACGCCTATCTTGCCCATCTCGCCGATCTGCATGCCAGGAACTGGCCGCCAGGCCTGACGCGCACGCCGCACAAGCCGTTCGGCGACGCGCCGCTCGGCGATCATCTGCGCCGCTGGGCCGAATTGCAGCCGGACAAGCCGGCGATCGTCTATTACGGCCGCATCATCACCTATGCCGAGCTCGACGAACTCAGCGACCGCTTCGCCGCGCTGCTGGCGGCCGAAGGGATAGGGCAGGGGGATCCCGTCGCCGTCTATCTGCAGAACTGCCCGCAATTCCACATCGTCTTCTTCGGCCTGCAGAAGCTCGGCGCCGTGCATGTCCCGGTCAATCCGATGTTCCGGCGGAACGAGCTGGCATACGAGCTGCAGGACAGCGCCGCCCGGGCGCTGGTCGCGCTCGACCAGCTCTTCCCGCTGGTGGAGGAGGTGCGCGGCGAAACCCGGGTGGAAAAAATCTTCACCACCAGCCTGCGCGATTTCCTGCCGGACCAGCCGGACCTACCGGTGCCTCCGATGGTCGCGGTGGAGCGGCTTGCCTGCCCGGGCACGATCGATCTGATGGCGGCGCTGGCGGGCGTGAACACGCCGCCGCCGCGGGTGGACATAGACCTCGATGCCCCGGCGGCGCTGAACTACACCGGCGGCACCACCGGCATGCCCAAGGGCTGCGTGCACACCCAGCGCGACATGCTCTACACCTCCGCCACCGCCCTGCCGATTTCCGTCAGCATCGCGCGCGACGACGTCACCATCTGCTTCATGCCGCTGTTCTGGATCGCCGGCGAGGACATGGGCCTGATCTTCCCGATCTATGCCGGCGCCACCGTGGTGCTGCTGACACGCTGGGACGCCGCCGCCTGGCTGCAGGCGGTGCCGCTCCATCGCGTCAGCCACACCTATCTGCTGGTCGACAACGCCATGGAGGTGCTGGACCATCCGCAGGCCGCCGGTGTCGATTTCGGCTCGCTGCGCACCACCAAGGTCACGTCGTTCGTGAAGAAACTGAACCCCGATTTCCGCGCCCGCTGGCGCGCGCTGACGGGCACGACGGCGCATGAGACCGCCTGGGGCATGACCGAGACGCACACCTTCGACACCTTCACCACCGGCATGGACCAGGACGATTTCGACCTGAAGCAGCTCCCGGTCTTCGTCGGCCTGCCGGTGCCCGGCACCGAGTTCAAGATCTGCGATTTCGACAGCCACGCGCTGCTGCCGCTCGGCGAGCATGGCGAGGTCTGCGTGCGCACGCCGTCTTTGCTGAAATCCTACTGGAACAAGCCCGAGACCACGGCGGAAACCTTGCGCGACGGCTGGCTGCACACCGGCGATATCGGCGTCATCGACGAGGCCGGCTACCTGCATTTCCTCGGCCGGCGCAAGGAGATGCTGAAGGTGCGCGGCATGAGCGTCTTCCCCGGCGAGGTGGAGACGCTGCTGGCCCGCCACCCGGCGGTGCAGGGCTCCGGCATCGTCGGTCGGGCGGATGCCGAGAAGGGCGAGGTTCCCGTCGCCTTCGTGGCGCTGAAGCCCGGCCATGCCGGCGGCCTGAGCGAGGCGGAGCTGGTCGCCTGGTGCCGCGACAACATGGCCGGCTACAAGGTGCCGGAAATCCGCTTCATCGACCCGCTGCCGCTGACGGCGACGGGCAAGGTGGCGAAGGAAGAGCTGAAGAAGCTCGTCTGACTCCCCCCGCTTCGATTGCCTCGTTTCAACTGAGAGTATGCATTGATGAAATCCCTGCTGATCGCCAATCGCGGTGAGATTGCGATCCGGATCGCGCGCGCCGCCGCCGAGCACGGCATCCGCACCGTCGCGGTCTATGCCGCCGAGGACGAGCACTCCCTGCATGTCCGCAAGACCGACGCCGCCGTGGCGCTCGGCATCGCCGGCCCCGCGGCCTATCTCGACATCCCCCGCATCATCGCCGCCGCGCTGGAGACGGGCTGCGACGCGGTGCATCCCGGCTACGGCTTCCTGAGCGAGAACCCCGGCTTCGCCCGCGCCTGCCGCGATGCCGGGCTGGTCTTCGTCGGCCCGACGCCGGAAATCCTGGAATTGTTCGGCGACAAGCTCGGCGCCAAGGCGCTGGCCACGCGCTGCGGCGTGCCGGTGGCCGCCGGCACCAGCGGCCCGACCGGCATCGAGCAGGTCTGGGAGTTCCTCGCCTCGCTGCCGCCAGGCGACGGCGTGATGATCAAGGCGGTCGCCGGCGGCGGCGGGCGCGGCATGCGCGCGGTCTCCGATCCCGGACAGGTGGCCGACGCCTATGCCCGCTGCCAGTCAGAGGCCCAGGCCTTCTTCGGCAACGGCGCGCTGTACGCCGAACGCCTGCTGCGCCACCCCCGCCATATCGAGGTGCAGATCCTCGGCGACGGCACCGGCGCGGTGACGCATCTGTGGGAGCGCGAATGCACCCTGCAGCGCCGCAGCCAGAAGATCGTGGAGATTGCGCCCAGCCCCAGCCTGTCGCCCGGCCTGCGCGGGCGCATCATCGACGCCGCTTTGCGCATGGCGCGCGAATTGCGCTACCTCAGCCTCGGCACCTTCGAATTCCTCGTCAGCGGCGAGGAGTTCATCTTCATCGAGTGCAATCCCCGCCTGCAGGTGGAGCACACGGTGACCGAGGAGGTCACCGGCATCGACCTCGTCGCCGCCCAGCTGCGCATCGCCGACGGCGCCCTGCTGGCCGCCCTGCGCCTGACCCAGGACCGCATCCCCGCGCCCTACGGCCACGCCATCCAGCTGCGCATCAACATGGAGACCATGACGCCGTCCGGCCAGGTGCAGCCCACCGGCGGCACGCTGCGCGTGTTCGAGCCGCCGGCCGGGCGCGGCATCCGCGTCGACCATTTCGGCTATGCCGGCTACAGCACGGTGGCGAGCTTCGACAGCCTGCTGGCCAAGCTGATCGTGCATAGCGAGGCGCGGCACTTCGCCGATGCGGTGGCCAAGACCTACCGCTCGCTCTGTGAGTTCCGCATCGAGGGCGTGACGACCAATGCCGGCTTCCTGCGCAACCTGCTGAGCCATCCCGATGTCGTCGCCAACGACGTCCACACCACCTTCGTCGAGGAGCGCATCGGCGAGCTGCTCGTCCCCGAGGTGGAACATCGCGACCTGTTCTTCGCCGGCGCCGGCCCGGAGGTCGTGGCGCAGGCGGACATGCAAACCGCCCCGCCGGGCACGCTCGCCATTCCCGCGCCGATGTCCGGCCGCATCGTCAGCATCGACGTGCAGGCCGGCGACGCCGTCCGCGCCGGCCAACCGGTCGCGGTGATCGAGGCCATGAAGTCCGAGCTGGTCGTCACCGCCGCCGCCACCGGCATCGTCCACCTGGTCCCGTTCGCGGCGGGCGAGCAGATCCTGGCCGGCCATCCGCTGCTGTTCATCGAACCGGCCGAGCTCGCCGATGCCGGCGAAGAAACGACCGCCGAGGAGGATCTGGACGCCATCCGCCCGGACCTGGCCGAGGTGCTGGACCGCCACGCCGCGCTGCTCGACGCGGCCCGCCCGGAAGCGGTCGCGCGGCGGCGCAAGACCGCCAGCCGCACGGCGCGGGAGAACATCGCCGACCTCACCGATGCCGGCAGCTTCACCGAATATGGCGGCCTGACCCTGGCCATGCAGCGCTCGCGCCGCAGCGTCGAGGAGCTGATCCGCATGAGCCCCGCCGACGGCTTCGTCGCCGGCATCGGCTCGGTGAACGGCCGCGAGTTCGGCGAGGACAAATCCCGCTGCATGGTGATGGCCTATGACTACACGGTGTTCGCGGGCACCCAGGGCTTCATGGCCCATCGCAAGAAGGACCGGATGTTCGAGTTGGCCTACAAGCTGCGCCTTCCGCTGATCCTGTTCAGCGAGGGCGGCGGCGGGCGTCCCGGCGATACCGACTATGTCGGCGCCGGCGGGCTGGAACTGCGCAGCTTCTGGCATTTTGCCCGGCTGTCCGGGCTGATCCCGATGATCGGCATCAATTCCGGCCGCTGCTTCGCCGGCAACGCCGCCCTGCTCGGCTGCTGCGATGTCATCATCGCCACAAGAAACTCCACCATCGGCATGGCCGGCCCGGCGATGATCGAGGGCGGCGGTCTCGGCGTGTTCACCCCCGAGCAGGTGGGCCCGACCAGCGTCCAGGAACCCAACGGCGTGATCGACGTGCTGGTGGAGGACGAGGCGGAAGCGGTGGCCGTGGCCAAGCAGTACCTGTCCTATTTCCAGGGCCCGGTCGCGGACTGGACCTGCGAGGACCAGCGCCGGCTGCGCCCGCTGGTGCCGGAAAACCGCCTGCGCGCCTATGACGTGCGCGCAGTGCTGCACACGCTGGCCGACACCGGCTCGGTGCTGGAGCTGCGCAGGCATTTCGGCGTCGGCATCCTGACCGCCTTCGCGCGCATCGAGGGACGGCCGATCGGCGTCATCGCCAACAACCCGATGCATCTCGGCGGCGCCGTGGATGCGCCGGGCGCGGACAAGGCGGCGCGCTTCATGCAGCTCTGCGATGCCTTCGACATCCCGCTGCTGGTGCTGTGCGACACGCCCGGCTTCATGGTCGGCCCGGAATCGGAAAAGACCGCCACCGTGCGCCATTTCTCCCGCATGTTCGTCACTGCCGGCAGCCTGGACGTGCCGTTCTTCACCGTGGTGCTGCGCAAGGCCTACGGCCTGGGCGCCCAGGCGATGACCGGCGGCTACCTGAACAGCGGCAATTTCGCCGTGTCCTGGCCGACTGGAGAGGTCGGGCCGATGGGGCTGGAGGGCGCGGTGCGCCTGGCCTATCGCAAGGAACTGGCGGAAATCGACGATCCCGACGCGCGCCAGGCGCGCTACCAGGAACTGGTCGACGAGCTCTACACTCAGGGCAAGGCGCTGAACGCGGCCGGCTTCGTGGAGATCGACGACGTGATCGATCCGGCCGATACGCGCCTGTGGATCAGCCAGGGCCTGCGCAGCGCACCCGCCGCGCAACCCCGTGCGGGCAAGAAACGTCCAATGGTGGACGCGTGGTAACTGGACTTGCGGCGCCCAAAAGGGCGTAATCCGCCAAAGTCATGCGAGACCGGAAGGAAATGCCCATGAGACCGGAGAGGATGCCGACATGAGCGCCGCCGCGATCGCTCCGTACAGCGTCGCCGCCTACAACATGTCCTGGGACTCGGAGAACAAGATCCACGACGACACCGTCGCCAGGCGCTTCGGCTTCAGCGGCGGGCTGGTTCCCGGGGTCGATGTCTACGGCTACATGACGCATCAGGCCGTCGCCCGCTGGGGCCGCGCCTGGCTGGCGCACGGCACCGCCGATTGCCGCTTCATCAAGCCCGTCTATGACGGCAAGATCGCCACAGTCGTCGCCGCCGAAGCCCCCGCCGGGCTGGACATCCAGGTGGAGTCCGAGGGCGTGCTCTGCGCCACCGGCACCGCCGACCTCCCGCCGCCGGTCGCGCCGCCGGCGCTGGACGGCTTCACCGCCGTCGATGTCCGCCCGGCGCGCCCGCCCGCCAGCCCGGAAACGCTGGCCGAGGGCACCTGGCTCGGCATCGCGCCGTTCCCGGTCACCGCGGAATTCTCGGCCAAATACCTGCGGGACCTGCGCGAGACCAATTCGCTCTATGCCGACGAGGGCCTGGTCCATCCCGGCATCCTCCTGCGCTGCTGCAACTGGGCGCTGTCGCACAACGTGGTGCTCGGCCCCTGGATCCATGTCGGCAGCAAGGTGCAGAATTTCGCCCCCGCCCGGGTCGGCGACGCGCTCAGCGTCCGCGCCCGTATCGAACGCAACCATGAACACAAGGGCCACCTGTTCGTCGACCTCGACGTGCTGGTGCTGACCCGCGAAACCACACCGATCGCCCGTGTCGCGCACACCGCGATCTACCGTCCCCGCCAAATTGCCGAAGGCTGACATCGCATGACCGAACCGGATTTCCTGCACATCGACATCGACGACCATATCGCCGTGGTCACGATGGACGCGCCGCCCGTCAACGCCCAGAGCCGCCAGCTGCAGGACGAGATCGCCGCCACCTTCGACTACCTGTCCGATGAGGACGAGGTCCGCGCCATCGTCTTCACCGGCGCCGGCAAGGTGTTTTCCGCCGGCGCCGACATCAAGGCCCGCGGCTCCATGCCGAAGACCGGCGGCGCCCAGCGCCAGCATCTGCGCAGCGCGCGCGAAAGCTACTACTCGATCCTGGAATGCAAGAAGCCGGTGATCTGCGCCATCAACGGCCCGGCGCTCGGCGCAGGCCTCGCGCTGGTGGCCTCCTGCGACATCCTGGTCGCCTCCGACAACGCCGTGCTGGGCCTGCCGGAGGTCACGATCGGCCTGATGGGCGGCGGGCGGCACGCCCAGCGCCTGTTCGGCCATTCCCGCCTGCGGCGCATGATGCTGACCGGCTACCGCGTGACCGGCGCCGAGCTGTACCGGCTCGGCGTGGTGGAGGCCTGCGTGAAGCCCGCCGCGCTGATGGAAACCGCCATGGGCCTGGCGCGGGAAATCGCCGCCCTCAGCCCGGTCTCCACCCAGCTCGCCAAGCACTCGCTGAACACCATCGAGGAAATGAGCCTGCGCGACGGCTACCGCTTCGAGCAGGACATGACGATCCAGATCGGCAAGACCGAGGACGCCAAGGAAGCGATGAAGGCCTTCGTGGAAAAGCGCAAACCGGTCTTCACCGGGCGCTGATTTTCCGCTATCTACCCGCCGGTATATTCCGTCGATCACCGGTAGGCCATCGCTTGTAGGCCATCGCTTGTAGGAGTCCGCCCGTGAAGCTGATGTGGTTCCATCTGATGCCCTATACCGAGCTGCCGGAGGATTTCCGCACGCAGCACCCGTCGGTGTGGGTGGACATCGACGCCAAGCTGTTCGACGCCAGGCGCGCGCACCACATGTACAACGACTTTCTGGACGAGCTGGAATACGCCGCCGAAATGGGGTTCGACGCGATCTGCGTGAACGAACATCACTCCAACGGCTACGGCCTGATGCCGTCGCCGAACCTGATGGCCTCCGCCCTGGCGCGGCGCACCACGGATACGGCGATCTGCGTCATGGGCAACTCGCTGGCGCTGTACAACCCGCCGACCCGCGTGGCGGAAGAATTCGCCATGATCGACTGCATCTCCGGCGGCAGGCTGATCGCCGGCTTCCCGGTCGGCACGCCGATGGACACCTGCTACGCCTACGGCCAGAACCCCTCGATGCTGCGCGAGCGCTATATGGAGGCGCATGACCTGGTCGTGCGCGCCTGGACCGACAAGAACACCTTCGCCTTCAACGGCCGCTACAACCAGCAGCGCTACGTCAACATCTGGCCCCGCCCGGTGCAGGACCCGCATCCGCCGATCTGGGTGCCCGGCGGCGGCTCGGTCGAGACCTGGCACTGGTGCGCGGAGATGGACTACGTCTACTGCTACCTGTCCTATTACGGCTACAAGGCCGGGCAGGCGACGATGCAGGGCTTCTGGGACGAGATGGCCCGCCTCGGCAAGGACCGGAACCCGTACCGCGCCGGCTTCCTGCAATTCGTCGGCGTCGGCGAAAGCCGCCAGCACGCGTTCGACCTGTATGCCGAAGCCGCCGAATACTTCTACGGCCGCTGCCTGCACGTCGATCCCGCCTGGGCGACGCCGCCCGGCTACACCACCGAGGCCAGCATGCGCGCCGGCCTGGAAAGCCAGGTCCGCAAGGCGGCCGATGCCAATGTGCGCGGCAAATCCACCGGCGAACGCTTCGCCGGCACCGCGCGCGACATGCAGGGCATCGTCGACAACGGCTACGTGATCATCGGCTCGCCGGACGAAGTCGCCGAGCAGCTGCGCGAGGTCGCCACCAACCTGAACGTCGGCCACCTGATGCTGCTGCTGCAATACGGCAACATGAGCAAGGAACTGACCCGCTACAACACCAGGCTGTTCGCGGAACAGGTCAAGCCGAAGATCCAGGGCATGTTCCCGGACTGGGAAGACCGCTGGTGGCCTAACCCGATGGCGAGCAAGGAACAGGCCGTCCCGTCCCCCCTCGCGCCGCGCATGGCGGCGGAGTAGCCAGCAAGCTCGGCTTCTCCCGGCAGAAGGAACCTTGGCAGCGCTCGCGCTTTGATCCCCCTAAAGCATGATCGCCGCTGATAGACGCGGCGATCATGCTTTACGTCTTTGTTTTAACGAGCAATTTTATCGCTCGGTTGAGTCAACCTCAAGCGATATGGCTGTAGCGATCGCGACCAAGGGGGCGAGGCCCTAGCAGTCGTACGCGCCAGATGCGCAACGGCGAGACGTCCGGCGTGCCACCCCTGCCACGCTGACCGGCGTCAGTGGACGCCCGACCACGGCCTCGGCGCTCGAGATCACACCATGAAAGCCAGGAACGGACAGGCGTTCGCCGAGCTCCAGTCCGCCAATTCCGATAATCCCCGCCAGCAACAGCAAGCGTAGTCTTTTTCGCGTGGTCATTTCTTGCCTCCAATCAGGAAATTGCTCGGCAGGTCGCCCATGTCTTTCATCCGCTTCAGGTCTTTCATATCCACCTGCTGAGCGCCTGATGGCGGCTTGAAGTTGAACGCCCCAGCCTCGACATCGCCGCCGGTTTTCCAGTCCCTTATCTGGATGCTGTATTCCGGGCTGCCGGCGACCACCTTCGACGTGACCACATATCGGCAAGGATAGGGACGGTCGCCCTGGGCGATCCAAATCTGCCAATCGACATCCTTTTTTCGGAAGGCCAGGTAGTCGCATTCCATCCCACCGATCACGCCGCTGCCGAGGTCCTTTACATCGACCACATCTTGCATGAGCTCACTGTAGGAATTGGAAATGAGCAGATCAGCGGCTGGCAGGGGTCTGCCGTATTTATTCCGTAACTCGTCGATCAGATGATCGAACGAGCCGGGTATGGCAATTTGGGTATAGATGTTCCGGTTCTTACCCAGCACCGTCAGAGTTTGGCCGTCGAATACAGTCTCGATGTCGGCAAATCCGCCCGACCGCGTGACGCGGACCTTGTCGGGTCGCACCAAATTGACGTTGCCCGAACTCGCCAGTGCGAGCTTCTGATGTTCCTTGGTAACGACTTCCAGATTCGCATCGAAGTTGAAGGAAATCGCCTTCTGCGCCGCCACGTAGTCGGTCATCGCTTTCAGTAACGCCTTGGCTTCGGTCTCACCGGCCATAGCCGCGGGGGAGGTCGTCGCAGCGGCAATCAGCGCAAAAGCCAGTGCCGCCATCCGCACCATCGATCGCCGCCGAGGTTTGTCGTCTGGTTTTTCCATGGCCTGACCTATGTTCTTTGTTTCGGATCGCAACCAGCAGCGCCACGAATCAATTGGCCAGCACCCGGGTCTATCAGCTAGGATGAACGCCCCTTGACAGGGGCGCGATGCCAGTGAACTCGCGATGCCAGTGAACTTGGACTAACTGCTGCTGCCGTTCGGGCTGTCCAGCGCGATGGGATGCAGTGCTCAGGTCAGATCCTGCTCCCGTGCCGACCGCACGGCGGCAGATAGGCCCGCCGCGTGCGGTCGATGACGAAGGTGGTTAGCTGCTCTTCTGCCATTTCAGGGTATACTGGCACTGCTGCCCGACTAGGTGACCGAAGATGGTATTTTGGGTTATTTGCCCGTTGAAACTCCCTTGCACACCGCCGGAGGCCATACTCAATTCGCCCTGTGGAGTTACGTAGCCCTGGAAAGTGATATCGTTCGCCTGGAACTGCGCGAGGCCATTGGCGATGACCACCGGGGGCAGATCGTTGATGGTGTAATTGCGGCAGGTCGGACCAAGTACTGGAGCCGTGGCTGTCGAGCCCCCCTCTCTCTGTCCGAAAACACCGTTATAGGTTCCATCGAAAGCGTTTGTCGTGTTGAGGGGTGTTCCCGCGGCGTAGTTGAGCGGCTGGGGCGGGCCGCCTCCCGGTGCGGGGGCTCGTATAGCGGTCACTTGTCCGGAAGGCGGCGGCGGAGGAGGAGTACAGCCGGCGACCACGAGAATCGCGGTACCAAGCAGCCAGTGAAGTCTCATGACAATTCCCCTTTTTATTGTTGGCCTATTTCTATTGTGGGCTGATGGCGCCGACCGGCGACGTCATCCCATGGCCACCTTCCGTGGACGCCGAAGGCTTTGGTGCAATTATCACGATACGTGATGATAACCGGCTGAGCTATAAAAAAATGCAAGTTATCATCAACTTCACCGTTGGGCGCCGCCACGCGAAAATATGGGAGGAATTTCGCCGTAGGTGCCCCAGCAGTCTGCTTAAGGGCCTCGACGGGCATTCCCGACAGAATTTTTTATCAAGAATAAAATATGAAAGTCCGCCTCGCGCCCTGCGCCCTGCACGCTGCCGGCGCGACCCTGCGATCGATGCTTTGGCGTATGAATTCCGGTCCCGGAAGCAATCGTCGGCGCTGGCCTAACCGCCGTTAATGCGCCAGCTTCAAGGTCACCACCCCGGCGATGATCAGGGTTACGCCGAAATAGCGCATCAGCGTGCCGGCATCGCCGAACAGCCAGATGCCTACCAGGAACGTGCCGGCAGCGCCGATCCCGGTCCACACGGCGTAGGCGGTGCCGAGCGGGATTTCGCGTTGCGCAAGCCACAGCAGGATGCCGCTGACCGCCATCGCGACGATCGCCCCGATGATGCCGACGATGCGGTATTGCGAGGTCTGGGACAGCTTCAGCCCCAGCGGCCAGCCGATCTCGAACAGGCCGGCGCACACCAGATAGGTCCAGGACATTGGGTCGTCAGTCGAAGTCGCGCGACAGCTCGGCCCGCACGGCGTCGGGGATCACGGCCATGTGGCTGTAGTTCGGGTGGCTCAACCCCAGGATCGCCTGCGCCCCCGGGGCGCGGAACGCCGCGATCTGGGCGGGCGTGAACGGGAAATGCACGAACTGCACGGAGGACGCCTTGCCTTCCTCCGTGGTGCGGTCCTGGTCGGCCTCGGCCTTGCCCTTCACGGTTTCCGTGCCGATGCTGATGAACACCGTCTCCTCGATCCCGCCGAGCCGGCCGAGCACGTTCTTGCGCCGCACCGGATCGTCGATTTCGATCATGAACGTGGCGGTCAGCTCGTGCCCGTTCGGCACCAGCGGGTTGTAGGCCTCCAGCTCATCGGGGATTTGCGCCGCACCGCCCTTTTCGATGAACAGCATTTCGTGGATCTGGTGCCACATCGTCTCGTAGCTCTCGAAGTAGAACGTCACGAACGGCCCCACCTCCACGCGGCGCAGGCGCTTCAGCGCGGTCATCTTGCGCCGCCATTCGGCGCGGCCGCTTGCGTATTCAGCGGCGGGCAGGATATCGGCGGCGGTGATCGAATGCTTGTTGGCCATGCTCGGCTCCGGACAACGCGTGGTTCAGGCCAGGCCGTAGGACCGGGCGAATAGCTGGATCGGATGGGTCACCAGGCTGGGTTTCTCGCCATCCCCCATCTTGTCGACGCCCTGCCGGATATGCACGCCGGCAAGGGGGCATTCGGAGGTGACGAACGCCTTGCCGCCCTCCTTCGCCATCTTGGCGACCGGGCGGCCGATCTTCAGCGCGGTTTCGAAGAATTCCTGCTTGAAGCCCCAGGATCCGCCATGGCCGGAGCAGCGCTCCATCACCTGCACGTCGGCCTCCGGCAGCAGCTTCAGCATTTCCGCCGCCTTCTGGCCCATGTTCTGGGCCCGCGAATGGCAGGCGATATGCACGGCCATGCCGCCCTCGATCGGCTTCAGCCCGGGGGCGAGGCCTTCCTTGCGGGCGATGTCGACGATGTATTCGCTGATGTCGAAGCTCGCCCTGGAAAGCTCCATCACGTCCGGGTCGTCGGGCAGGATCAGCGGCCACTCGAACTTCACCATCAGCGCGCAGGACGGCACCAGCGCGATCACGTCGTAGCCCCGTTCGATCCAGGATTTCATCTCCCGCGCGACGACCCTGGCGCTGCCGGCGACCTGATCGATCAGGCCCTGTTCCAGCTTCGGCATGCCGCAGCAGCCGGGATAGACCACCTCGGTCTCCACCCCGTTCATCGCCAGCACGGCGCGCGCGGCCAGGCCGACGTCGGGGTCGTTGTAGTTGACGAAGCAGGTGGCGTACAGCACCGCCTTGCGCCCGAACGCCGGGGCGGATCTGTTGACCTCCGGCACCACGGATTTCGCCAGCCCGGCGAAGCTCCGGGAATGGTATTTCGGCAGTTCCGCCTGCGGGTGCAGCCCGGCGAATTTCGCCAGCAGCGGCCGCGTCAGCTTGTTGTCCGTGCTGCTCGCCCAGTTGGCCACCGGCGCCGCCAGGGCGGCCAGCCTGCCGTTGCGATCGGTCCTGGCCAGCTCGGCATCGGCGAACGCCACGCCGTCGCGGCGCGCTTCCGCGGCGCGGGCGCGCAGGATCAGATGCGGGAAATCCAGGTCGAACGAATGCGGCGGCACATACGGGCATTTGGTCATGAAGCACATGTCGCAGAGCGTGCAGGCATCCACGACCGGCTTGAAATCCTTGGCATCGACGGAATCGAGCTCGCCGGTTTTCGACTCGTCGATCAGGTCGAACAACCTCGGAAAACTGTCGCACAGATTGAAGCAGCGCCGGCAGCCATGACAGATGTCGAACACCCGATGCATCTCGGCTTCGATCTTGGCCTGGTCGTAGAAATCCTCGTCCTGCCAGGCCAGGGGGTGGCGCGTAGGGGCGCCGAGGCTGCCTTCAGTCATGGGTCATCCCGTATTGGCGAATGCTGAGGGGCGGGATCAAAAGCGGAATGGAAGGGGCCTGCACGAAAAGGGGGCCTGCACCAAAAGGGGGACCGGGCCCGCGGGCTGTCCCCCTTCCGGTAACCCCTTTCGGGAGCAAACGAGCGGCGTCAGGCCTCAGGCGGCCAGTTCGTTCAGCGCCCGGGTGAAGCGGCCGGCATGCGAACGCTCGGCCTTCGCCAGCGTTTCGAACCAGTCGGCGATTTCTTCGAAGCCTTCCTCGCGCGCGGTGCGGGCCATGCCGGGATACATGTCGGTATACTCATGCGTCTCGCCGGCGACGGCCGCGGCCAGATTATCGCTGGTCTTGCCGATCGGCAGTCCGGTCGCGGGATCGCCGACGGCTTCCAGGAACTCCAGATGCCCGTGCGCATGGCCGGTCTCGCCTTCCGCGGTGGAGCGGAACACGGCGGCCACGTCGTTATGGCCCTCCACGTCGGCCTTCTGCGCGAAATACAGGTAACGGCGGTTGGCCTGGGATTCGCCAGCGAAGGCGTCCTTCAGATTGGCTTCGGTCTTGCTACCCTTGAGTGCGGTCAGGATACCCTCCATTCGTCTTTGATGACGGTTTATGACGAAGCCGTGTTGCCAAAACCGCAGTCGCCAGCAAGCACGGTTCCCCTGCAATCCGAGTACTGCGGAACCCCGTTCAAGTCAATCACGCCGCCGTTTTCCGGCCCCCGCGCGGGGGCATTCCCGCCCGCAAGCGGGGGCGGTTCAGCGGCTCAGTTCGCGGGTCATCCGATCGATGCCGTCGGTCGTCAGCGGGAACATCCGCCCCTCCATCAGCTCGCGCACCATCCCGATCGAGGTCGTGTGCGCCCAGCCCTGCTGCGGCGTCGGGTTCAGCCAGGCGGAGCGGCGGTAATGCCCGGTCAGCCGCTCCATCCAGCGCTTGCCGGCCTCCTCGTTCCAGTGCTCCACGCTGCCGCCGGGCTCGACGATCTCGTACGGGCTCATGGAGGCATCGCCGACGAAGATCGCCTTGTAGTCCGGCCCGTAGGTGCGGATGACGTCGAAGGTGTTGATCTGCGCCTCGCGCCGGCGGCGGTTGTTCTTCCAGACCTTCTCGTACGGGCAGTTGTGAAAGTAGAAATACTCCAGGTGCTTGAACTCGCTGCGCGCGGCCGAGAACAATTCGGCGCACAGCTTGATGTGGTCGTCCATGGACCCGCCGATATCCAGGAACAGCAGCACCTTCACCCGGTTATGCCGTTCCGGCACCATCTTCAAATCCAGGCTGCCGGCGTTCTTCGCGGTCGACAGGATGGTGTCGGCCATGTCGAGCTCGGTCGCCGCCCCCTCGCGCGCGAAGCGGCGCAGCCGGCGCAGCGCCACCTTCATGTTGCGCGTGCCCATCTCCACGCTGTCGTCCAGATCGCGGAACTCCCGCTTGTCCCACACCTTCACCGCCCGGCGGTTGCGCGATTCCTCCTGGCCGATGCGCACCCCCTCGGGATGCGAGCCATAGGCCCCGAACGGCGAGGTGCCGGCGGTGCCGATCCATTTGGACCCGCCCTGGTGCCGCCCCTTCTGCTCCGCCAGGCGCTGGCGCAGCGTCTCCATCAGCTTGTCGAAGCCGCCGAGTGCCTCGATTTGCGCCAGCTCCTCCGGCGTCAGCATCTTCTCCGCCAGCTTGCGCAGCCATTCTTCCGGCAGTTCCTGCGGCTGGTCGCCCTCCGGCGGCTCCAGCCCCTTGAAGCATTCCGCGAACACCCGGTCGAACTTGTCCAGGTGCCGTTCGTCCTTCACCAGCGTGGCGCGCGAGAGGTAGTAGAAATCGTCGATGCTGTAATCGGCGACGCCGGCCTTCATCGCCCCCATCAGCGTCAGGTATTCGGTGACCGAGGCCGGCAGCCCCGCCTTCCGCAACCCCAGCACCAGATGGGAGAACATCGCCCGCCCCCTCAGCCGCCGCGACGCGCCAGGAAGGCCAGCCGCTCGAACAGATGCACGTCCTGCTCGTTCTTCAGCAGCGCCCCGTGCAGCGGCGGGATCACCACATGGGTATCGCGCGAGCGCAGCACGTCCGGCGACAGATCCTCCACCATCAGCAGCTTCAGCCAGTCCAGCAGCTCGGACGTCGCCGGCTTCTTCTTCAGCCCGGGCACGTCGCGGATCTGGAAGAAGATGTTCAGCGCCTCGCGCGCCAGGTCCTGCTTCAGGTCCGGGTAATGCGCCTGCACGATCTTCTCCATCGTCTCCCGGTCCGGGAAGCGGATGTAATGGAAGAAGCAGCGGCGCAGGAACGCGTCCGGCAGCTCCTTCTCGTTGTTCGAGGTGATGATGACGATCGGCCGCTGCTTCGCCACGATGGTCTGCCGGGTCTCGTAGACGAAGAACTGCATCCGATCGAGCTCGAGCAGCAGATCGTTCGGGAACTCGATATCCGCCTTGTCGATCTCGTCGATCAGCACCACCGACTGCTCCGGCGCGTCGAACGCCTCCCACAGCTTCCCGCGCACGATGTAGTTGGAGATGTCGTGCACCTTCTCCTCGCCCAGCTGCCCGTCGCGCAGGCGGGAGACGGCGTCGTATTCGTACAGCCCCTGCTGCGCCTTGGTGGTGGATTTGATGTGCCACTCGATCAGCGGCATCCCCAGCGCCTGGGCGATCTCATGCGCCAGCACGGTCTTGCCCGTGCCCGGCTCGCCCTTGACCAGCAGCGGCCGCTGCAACGTGACCGAGGCATTGACCGCCACCTCCAGGTCGCGAGTGGCGATGTAGTTCTCGGTGCTCTTGAATGCGGCCACGCTGGATCCCCTTGGTCTTTCCGCCCTGATTGTCGGGGGTCGGGAAGGGGATCGCAAGAGGCAGGGGTAATTAAGACCAGGGCTCTGCCCTGGACCCGCCAAAGGGCAGTCGCCCTTTGGAAACCCCAATTATAAGGCGGGGCCCCGCCGCATTATGCCGCCGTCCAGGTGGATGGAGGCTCGCGTCTCGGCATCGTCTCGACGCGCGCTTCGGGTGGATTTGGCGCATGTTGTGAGACGGATCTGAATACCGGAACCGCCCCGCCGCCCCCGGACGAGGCCGCCGGCGCAGCCGGAGCCTCCGGGGCAGGGGACAGCGCCTCCTCCATCATCCCCACCACGCCATGCTCCACCCACGCCGCCCGCTCCGCCGCCCGCTCCGCCGCCGCCGCATCCGCCTCGACCCTCTCCCGCGCCGCCTGCAACCGCTGCAGCAGCCGCAGCGAGCTCTTCCCCTCCCGCATCAGGCTCATCGCCTGCGCCCGGCATTTGTGAGCCAGATCCGGCTCCCGCCGCTTCACTTGCGCCAGCCGCAGGCAATCCATCGCCCACGCATCCGCCGCCACGAACTGCGCCGCCAACCGCCCCTCGGCCGCAGTCACCGGCAACAACGCCGCCACCGCCGCCATGGCCGCCCGATCCCGCCGCACCTCATCCCCCGGATCATCCGAAACCGGCGGCGGCAAAGCCCCCCGCAGGACGAATAAAATCTCCTGAAAAGCCTCCCGAGGCAGCAAACGCGCCCAATCGGGTTGCACATCAGCCGGGACATCCTGCAAAGGGTTCATCCCGTTAGAATACAGTCAATCAATCTAACAAGGCAACAAAAACGTAGGGCGGGTGAAACCCGCCAACGCAAGCCAAGGCCATTCACAAAATTCGCCGGCAAGCACCGGACGGATAACGCCCCCATCGACAAGACCGCACCCGCCCGTCCGTCTCCTTCGGAGGCTGCGTCGGCGGATGGCTCTGACAAGAGCAATAGAGAAGGATGGGTGAGCGAAGCGCTACCCATCACCCCATGCGCCCGAACTCCTCGCGCATTCAACTGCATACTCTGGCCTACAACCTCGCCAACTTCCTGCGCACCCTGGCACTGCCGCCGGAGATCGCGCAGTGGTCGATGAGCACGCTGCGCGAGCAGCTGGTGAAGATCGGCGCCAGGATCGTCCGGCATGGTCAGTCGATCACGTTCCAGATGGCCAAGGTCACCGTGCCTCGAACTGTTCCAGAAAATCCTGGACGCCAGCGCGGCGCTGCGCCCATTGTAGCCGTGGAGATGCTGAGGACGATTGCAAGGCAGGGTCAACCTGAGTGCCGGAGGGCTACGCGCGTTCAGACCCGGGATTCCGGGGCCAAATTCTTCCTCAAACCGCGCTCGACCATCTGTAGGCGAGGCTGCCGGCCCCGGTCCGTCGATCTCAACGTTGAAGAACACCGTGGATGGCTGAAACGCTGCCTGCCAGATGACCGGATGGGCCGGTCATCTGGGGAATGTCGGTTCAATAAACTGGGGGAATCGTACATGTTCCGTAAATCTCTTCTGACTGCCGCAACCGCACTGAGCTTGACCCTGTCTCAGGCGATGGCGGCAGGTGAGCAACTGCAACTGATCCAAGACGCCGATCAACTCAAGACGGCGCTTGCTGGAGAACCTGTCGTTCTTACGTCACAAATCGTCTCGGTCACCATCACGTCGAGCGCCGATGCGATGTTCCCGTCCGGTGATTGGAAGCTTCCGGCCAACGCACCCCTGCTCGACAAGATGGTGCCAACGCTCTCCAGGCTCCACACCACAAGGATCGTGGTACGCGGCTATACGGACAACCTGCCGATTGGACAGCCGCTTCAGGCGGCGGGAGTGACCGATAATCTTGACCTATCGGCCAGACGCGCCATGAGCGTTGTGCGATATTTCGCCGCCCATGGTGTGAACCCGAATGTCCTTTCGGCCCAAGCGTTCGGTGCGACCAACCCGGTGGCACCGAACGACACACCAGATGGAATGGCGAAGAACCGTCGCGTTGAGATCATGCTGATCGGCGATGGTTCGTAATCACAAGTTCATACCGGGCGCTTGGCTCACCTTGAGCCTCGCCCGGTTCTTGTGGGTTGAACGTGTTGGGGCGAAAGCGTTTATCCCACACAAGGTCTCGCATACAGGTCGGCGCGGCGGTGTCGGGGAGAAGTCAGCTTAGCGTATCACCGCGGGAACCGACAAGGCGTTCGGGGCGAAAAGCGCTCAGCGATCGACGCCGCCGGCCCGCGCCGCCGAACTCCATCCCCCTGATCGTCGGGGGTTGGGGGAGGGATCGCAAGGGAGAGGGGGACAGGGCAGCAAGGCCAGGGCTCTGCCCCATAGGCGCGAATCTAAGGCTTGCGTCGGCTCGATTGAGGGTGATTCGTAAGGTGAATGGAAGCCTCCCTTGAAGACGGCCAATGGTCGTCGATTGTCTCGCGTCTGAGCGAAGTTGCCGACCTGGAGACGACCGCGCGCTCATTCGGTGCCTTGCAGCGGGTGCGAAAGGTGCGCCGTGCGGAGGACCTTCTTCGCTTGGCGTTGATGTATGGACCCGGCCATTTGTCGTTGCGCACGACGGCGGCGATGGCCGGCGATGGGGCGATCGTGGCGCTGAGCGACAAGGGTGTGCTCGGGCGTTTGCGCAAGATGGGCGACTGGCTGGAGCATCTGTTGCAGCGTCTGCTGGAGCAGCGGCGAGGCCTGGCCTGCGGCGAAGCGGCGCTGAACCTGGCGCTGGTGGATGGCTCGGTGGTTTGCGCGCCGGGCAGCACCGGTAGCGACTGGCGGCTGCATGCCCGCTTTGATCCCGGGCGGGGCTGCTTTGCCGACCTGGTTCTCACCCAAGGCAAGCTCGCCGAACGGGTGGACCGGACGCAGATCCAAGCCGGTCAAACCGTGATCCAGGACCGCGGCTATGCGCGGGTGCGCGACTTCTCGGCGGTGCTGGCGGCCAAGGCCGACTTCATCACCCGGATTGGCTGGAACGCCTTGCGACTGCTCGACGCGACGGGGCAGCGCATCGACCTGTTGCAGCTTCTACCGCAATCCTCTGGCGTGGCCGAGCATCCGGTCTACCTCAAAGGCGTGGACGCCCCGCTGCGGCTGGTGATCCAGGCCATGCCGGCCGAACACGCCGAGCGGCAGCGCAAGCGGATGGCCCGCAAGGCGGGCAAGAGCGGCCACAAGCTCGACGCACGCACCACCACGGCCGCCGGCTATCTGATCCTGGCGACCTCGCTATCGGCCCAGGCCCAGCCGGCGGAGCGCATCATCGAGATGTATCGCAACCGCTGGCAGATCGAGCTTGGCTTCAAGCGGCTCAAGACGCTGGGTGGCCTGGACAGGCTGCCGGCGATGGACCCCGCGCTGGCGCGGACCTGGCTGCTGGCCCAACTGATCGTCGCTGTATTGACCGACGAAATCGCCAGCGAGATTGTCGGCTTTCCCCCCCTAAGCCGGCCGCTGTCCGCTGCCGGCGAATGTCCATCTGGCGCGCCTGGCAGATCGCCCATCGCACCCTCGTCAGGGCCATATTGCCAACCCCAAGAAAGCGAACCAGGCAGGCCACCAACGCCATGCGCCACACACTGGCCGAGGCGCCAAGGCAGAGAACCCTACAATGCGCAGACCTGAGAATAACCCGGTAAGTTCGCGCTTATGGGGCTCTGCCCTGGACCCGCCAAAGGGCAGTCGCCCTTTGGAAACCCCAATTATGAGGCGGGGACCCCCGCCGTCCAGGTGGATGGAGGGTCGCGTCTCGGTATCGTCTCGACGCGCGTTTCGCGTGGACCCATCGCATGCTGTGAGACGGGTCTGAATATCGGAACCGCCCCGCTGCCCCCGGCCGGCACCGGCGCGGCCGGAGCCTCCGGGGCAGGGGGCAGAGCCTCCTCCATCATCCCCACCGCGCCATGCTCCACCCACGCCGCCCGCTTCGCCGCCGCGGCATCCGCCTCGATCTTCTCCCGTGCCGCCTGCAACCGCTGCAGCAGCCGCAACGAGGACTTCCCCTCCCGCATCAGGCTCATCGCCTGCGCCCGGCATTTGTGAGCCAGATCCGGCTCCCGCCGCTTCACCTGCGCCAGCCGCAGGCAATCCATCGCCCAGGCATCCGCCGCCACGAACTGCGCCGCCAACCGCCCCTCGGCCGCAGTCACCGGCAACAACGCCGCCACCGCCGCCATCGCCGCCCGATCCCGCCGCACCTCATCCGCCGGATCATCCGAAACCGGCGGCGGCAAAGCCCCGCGCAGGGCGAATAGAATCTCCTGAAAAGCCTCCCGGGGCAGCAAACGCGCCCAATCGGGTTGCACATCAGCCGGGACATCCTGCAAAGGGTTCATCCCGTTAGAATGCAGTCAATTGAACTAACAAGGCAACAAAAACGTAGGGCGGGTGTCAACCCGCCAACGCAAGCCAAATCCCCCCACAAACCTCGCCAGCAAGCACCGGACGGATGACGCCCCCATCGACGAGCCGCATCCGCCCGTCCGTCTCCCTTTTACGGAGATCCTACGCGGGGCACAGAAACCGGCGTAATCGCGGAGACCGCAGCCGGCAGATAACCACGCATCAAAATTCGGTAGCACGCAGCGGCGTCTGATCCCGCTCGTATTCCAGGCGTGCCGGTGCCGCGAGCAGATACTCGGCCAGGCTCGGACGCTGCCTTGGATGGAATCTTTCCGCCAATTCGATAGGCACCAGCCCCGCCACGGGACGCCCATGTTTGGTGATAACGCTGCTCTCACCCCGCTCCGCGGCCTTCACAAGGGCGGAAAGCTTCGCCTTTGCGTCGCGCAATTTGAATGTCTTCACAGAAACTCTCCATGCCTGGATCTAGCAATCGTAGGATGGGTGAGCGGAGAGGCTGGGCAAGAATTTTGCTTGCAAACTATACCCTTAGAATCTGGGGTTCTTCTGTGCGAAATATATGCACATAATGCCCCTATGAAATACGGCTATGCGCAGGTATCGCCAGACGGCCACAGTGTTGACGCATAGGTGCGGCAACTGACCAAAGCCGGATACAAAAAAGATATTCCGCACGTGGCGAGCGGTGCAAAGACAAACCGTGCGCAGCTTGGCCGGTTGTTTGACCAGTTTGAAATCGATGACGTGCTGGTGGTGGCGTGGCTTGACCGGTTTGGCCGATCCACCTACGAACTGTTAAACACCCTCGCGGCGATCACTTCAAGGCTAGCAGATTGAGCCTTCAATCTCCACCCCCGTCATCAAAAATAAAGCGATAACGTAATGGCCCAAAACATATTCTATCCAAGCCTAAATGAATTTTGCAGAAAATATTTAATATCGGGAACAACAATAACCGACCAGGATAGGATGCTATTCGATGCACGACGCATCGAACAAAAAGATGCACTATTTGAACAGCTCCTATTGTTCGATAAAATCACGTTTAAGGTATACGGGGAAAACCTCCTTATTCCTGTGCTCATTTCGTTCTTTGGGGAAAAAGGTTTTGACGCCCTAGTTGAACAGGGAGCTATAAACTTTGTACTCTGGACTCCGGCGATCGTCTTTTTGCAGCAGAATATACCGGGCCTTGACGGGCTGGCGTCTATGAATCACTCGTCCCCTGCACACTCTGATCCTGAAATGTCGATTGAGCTCGGTCTGAAATGGATGACCAGAGGCCTCCCATTACGAGCGCGAAAGAGGCTGATAAAAAAGGTTCTGCCGCTCTACAGCATCACAGGCGGGGACCTCGCGGCAAATGCTGCGGCTATTGTGAAGTGTTCTTTTTTGTCCGGTCGCCTTACACATTACGGGTTAGATCCAGACACAAAGAAAATAAACTCTTTGTCTACCGAAGACAAAATAATTCTAGCCAAAACCGGGGAAGATCTAATTGAATATCAATACCTTGTGAAGGAGAGGATGACATCATTTTCGGAATATAAATACTACAGCCCGTTTTGGGATACGGCAGAGAAATTGCGCATAACTCAGAAGATGCTTACTGGCTTCCGAGAAATCGCCTCAATTGAAGGGTTTCCTAACCTTAAGGCACTCAGCGGGCACATGAACGCGCCGCTCGCAAAATTGCCAAAGCTCCGGCAGAGCAAAAATGCCGTCAAATTTCGGGCGTGGTTAGAAACCACAGCAGAGCATTCTGTAGGCAGTGAGATGACGAAGCTTTACATCGACTCGATTTCCGGCAGGAAAGGCCTGTTCAATTCAATGCCAGCCAAGTTTACGAAGGCTATTGTTATGACCGCTATCGGCACGGCTGTCGGGGCTACATTAGCAGGTGCTGAAGGCGCAAAATTGGGGGCGAGCTTGGGTGGGGTGTCAGCCGGGGCGATCGAGATAGCGAGCCAGTTGGGTCTCGATTTGATTGACTCGTTCGCAGTGGAGGCAGTGTCTCGCGGCTGGGCGCCGCGGATGTTTTTCAATGATCTCGATCGGCTAGAGCGTGAACAAAACAAAATTCATGGGGATGGTTGAACTTTAATATATATATAAAACTATTAGTATGGAATATAATACTATGTTGTCATTTTTTGGAATTTTAGGTGTAGGTTCTATTGTTGCGGGACTTATCGCTTGGCGAACCGCGATTTCAAACCATCGACAGGCATGGATCAATGATCTGCGAGATGATCTCGCGACCTATTTGAAAGAATTAGAAAATATACACTCCGTAATTGGTGATTTACTATCTGCAATAGGTGATGTTGTTGAGTTAGAAAAGAAAAAACGAGAAGCGCGATTAGCAATCTTATTCATTTACTCACGGGACTGTCAGGATTTCCGTGTGTGGGCGGGCGGTTGAACATTACGCTGCCATGGCCTTGATGAAGCGCTCGCCGAAGATGACGGCGAACTGGGCCTTGGCCATGGACCACTCACGTGGTGGCATTTTCCACTCCTTCTCCGAGCGGTTCAAGATCAGATACAACAGCTTGGTCGCGGCATCGTCGCTCGGGAAGTGTCCCCTGGCCCTGACGGCCCGCCTCAGCTTCGAGTTCAGAGCTTCTATTGAGTTCGTGGTGTAGACAATCCGGCGGACCGGGACTGTCAGGATTTCCGTGTGTGGGCGGGCGGTTGAACATTACGCTGCCATGGCCTTGATGAAGCGCTCGCCGAAGATGACGGCGAACTGGGCCTTGGCCATGGACCACTCACGTGGTGGCATTTTCCACTCCTTCTCCGAGCGGTTCAAGATCAGATACAACAGCTTGGTCGCGGCATCGTCGCTCGGGAAGTGTCCCCTGGCCCTGACGGCCCGCCTCAGCTTCGAGTTCAGAGCTTCTATTGAGTTCGTGGTGTAGACAATCCGGCGGACCTCGTCGGGGAATGCAAAAAACGGAATGACCTCGCCCCAGGCACGCCGCCAACTCTGGCCGATGGCCGGATAGCGCTGGCCCCACGGACCGGCCTCGAACGCCGTCAGCGCCTGTTCGGCCGCGCCTGCGCTCGGGGCGCGGTAAATGTCCTTGAGCGCCGCCGCCAAGCCCTTGCGATCCTTCCAGGAGACAAAGTCCATCGAGTTGCGCAGCAGGTGGACGATGCAGGTCTGGACGATCGCGTCGGGGAACACGGCGGTGATCGCCTCGGGAAAGCCTTTAAGGCCATCGACGACGGCCAGCAGGATATCCTCCGTGCCGCGGTTACGAAGCTCGTTCATCACCCTCAGCCAGAACTTGGCGCCTTCGTTCTGCTCGAGCCATAGGCCGAGCACCTCCTTGGCGCCATCGGCGCGCACCCCCAGCGCGATGTGGATCGCCTTGTTGCGGACCATCCCCTCGTCGCGGATCTTGACCCGGAGCGCGTCGAAGAAGACCAGCGGGTAAACCGGATCGAGCGGCCGCTGCTGCCAGGTGGCAACCTCATCGAGCACCGCGTCGGTCACCGTGCTGATCAGGTCGGGCGAGACGTCGATGCCATACAGATCGTGCAGGTGCCCGGTGATCTCGCGGGTACTCATCCCCCGTGTGTACATCGACACGATCTTGTCGTCGAAGCCGGGAAAGCGGCGCTGATACTTGGCGATCAGCTGCGGATCGAAGCTCGAATGGCGGTCGCGCGGGACGTCGATCGCCAACTTGCCGGTCTCGGTCATCACCGTCTTCCGGCCGTAGCCGTTGCGGGTGTTGCCGGCACCCTCATCCCCGGCGAGGTGATGATCCATCTCCGCGTTCAAGGCGCGTTCGGTCAGCGCCTTCTTCAGAGAGTTGAGCAGGCCACCCTGCTCAAACGCCGCGCTGGCCGTGCCGCCTGCCAGCAACTGGTCGAGAAGCTCGTTCGGGATCGCAGGCTCTTTGCGTCGCGACATACTGGGACTCCTTTTTGCCCATTATGCCCGCCCACACACGGAAATCCTGATAGTCCCTTTACTCACGAATCGTGCTGCGCCTCAATAGAACAGAAGCGATGCACGTCGAGCTTAAAGAGAAACTCGATGATCTCTTGACGGTTACGTCGAATGTGCCTGACCGGGATAAAATCAACGACTTAGTTGATCTGGCACGAAGGATACTCAAGCGGGAATGGGACGTGACGAAATACTGGCCGTTCACGGACGTTGCGCTTTGGATTAAGCGTCAATTTGGATTATCCAAACTTTGGATTAAGCGTCAATTCGGATCATCCAACTCGTAAGTTGCGTACCCACACCCAAGTCCAACAGCGCAAAACAATACCTCCTCATCAAGCCGCCACCCCCTCCACAGGAGCCAAAGGCGCCCGCCCACGGATCATGTCCGACGCCTTCTCCGCGATCATCATCGTCGAGGCATAGGTGTTGGAAGACGGCATGTTCGGCATGATCGACGCATCCACCACCCGCAGCCCCTGCATCCCGTGCACCCGCAACTGGTCGTCCACCACCGCGCTCGGATCGGTCGCCGGCCCCATGCGGGCGGTGCCGATCAGGTGGTACGATGTGGAACCATACCGCCGGGCGAAATCCAGCAGCTCGTCATCGCTGCGCACATCGGCGCCGGGCAATTCCTCGCGGTCGTAGTACCGCGCCAGCTCCGGCGATTGCAGCAGCCGGCGGCCCAGCTTCATGCCGGCGATCAGCACCCGCCGATCCATCGCGTCGGACAGATAGTTCGGCTGGATCACCGGATCGGTGAACACATCGGCCGAGCGCGCCCGCACATAGCCGATGCTCTCCGGCCGGTGCTGCCACACGCCGCAGGTCATGCCGGGGAAATCATCCAGCAAACCCACAAACCCGTCCTTGTAGCTCGCCGGGCTGAACACGCCCTGCAGATCCGCCAGATCCAGGCTGTCGTCGGATTTCCAGAACCAGTGCACCAGCGATGGCGTCAGCGCCAGGATCGACGGCCGCCCCGTCGCCCAGCGCGCGATCTGCCCGGCCAGGCGGATCCCCTTGGACATCTCGTTCATGGTGCGGATGTTCGCAACCCGCGCCACCAGCCGCACCGAGTAGTGGTCGCGGAAATTCTCGCCGACCCCGCGCAGCTCATGCACCACGGGCACGCCGAGCTCCCCCAGCAGGCCGGCAGCCCCGACGCCGGAGACCTGCAGCAGCCGCGCGGTGTTCACCGTGCCGCTGCTCAGGATCACCTCGCGCCGCGCCCGCACCACGTGCCGGGTGTTCCGGTCGTGGTCGTCGACATAGCGCACGCCCACCGCGCGCTTGCCCTCGAACAGAACCCTTTCCGCCCGCGCATCGGTGCGCACCGCCAGGTTCCCGCGCGCCTTGGCGGGGTGCAGGAACATCCGTGCCGCACTGCGCCGCCAGCCCTTGTGGATGGCGCGCTGGAAATACCCCACGCCTTCCTGCTGGCCGTCATTGTAGTCGGCGTTGCGCGGGATCCCCATGCCGACCGCGCCGTCCATGAACGCCTCGCAGACCGGGTGGAACCAGTCCATGTCGGTGACCGGGATATTGCCCTCGCGCCCGTGCATCCGCTCATCGGCCAGGCCGATGCGCCGCTCCCCGCGCTTGAAATACGGCAGGATGTCGGTGTAGCCCCAGCCGCGATTGCCGCGCTGCGCCCAATGGTCGAAATCGGCCGGCTGCCCGCGGTTGTACACCATGCCGTTGATCGAACTGCCGCCGCCCAGCGTGCGCCCTTGCGTGGTCGGGATCTGCCGCCCGGCCGTGCCCTCGCTCGGCTCGGTCTTGAACTGCCAGGTGAATTTCGGATTGAACAGCATCTTGATGAAGCCGCCGGGCACGTGGATGTAGGGATGGTTGTCCGGCGGCCCCGCCTCCAGCACGCAGACGGTCACCCCCGGATCCTCCGTCAGCCGCCCCGCGAGCACCGAGCCCGCCGCCCCGGCGCCGACGATGACATAGTCGAATGTTTCCTCACTGGCGGTCTCTTGCGGCTTCGCCATCGTCTTTTCCCACCCCATGGAGGTCGTAATTGCCTGTGATCCCGGCTTTATCCTAGTCTCGCCGCCAAGATCATTCCAACCCATCCCGGAGAAAGCCCATGGCCCACACGATCGAGAGCTTCGCCGCCGCGTGCCGCCAGATCCTGTCCGCCGAGCCCGGCCCCTCCGGGCGGAAGAAGGTCTGCGCGCTGCTGCAGGACGTGCTGAAGGACCAGGCGTTCATCGCCAAACACCTGCGCGACGACACGCCCGAGCGCGACATCCTGTACGAGGACCCCGATCTCGGCTTCACCATCCTCGCGCATGTGCACCAGGGCGCGAAGGGCAGTTCCCCGCACGATCACGGCCCGACCTGGGCGATCTACGGCCAGGCCGCCGGCGAAACCCTGATGACAGACTGGGACTGCATCGAGCGTCCGTCCGAAGGCAAGCCCGGCAAGGTCAAGTTCAACCGCAACTACTCGCTGAAGCCCGGCGAGGCCTATCTGTACAACGAGGGCGTGCTCCACTCCCCGCGCCGGGACGGCGCCACGCGGCTGATCCGGATCGAGGGCGTGAACGTCATGAAGATCCGCCGCTTCCCGTATGAGGCGGTGGAGACCGCCGCGGCCTGATCAGCCCGCCCCGGAGGGGCCTGATCAACCCGCCCCGAAGGCGACCTCGCCGGCGGTGACCCGGCGCGTGCCCTGCGGCGTTTCCAGCAGCAGGGCACCGTCCTGGTCGATGCCGCGAAACACCCCGGCCAAAGGCTCGGCGCCGATGCGCACCGTGATCTCCTCGCCCAGCCGCGCGGCGCGCGCCATCCACGCCTTCCGCACCGGGGCGAAGCCGCTGCCGTGCCACATACCCCGCCAGGCGCCCAGGCGGTCGAGCAGCTTTTCCAGCACCGCCCGCGCCGGCACATCGTCGGCGCCGCAATCCGCGAGCGAGGTGGTGGCGTAGGCAGGATTGGCCGGCGCCCCCGTCACGTTGATGCCGATGCCCGCGATCACCCAGGCAAGCTGCATTCCCGTGAACTGGCCCTCGAGCAGGATGCCGGCGATCTTTGCCCCCTCCACCAGCACGTCGTTCGGCCATTTCAGCAGGGCAGGGGGCCCGGACGGCAGGAACGCCTGCACCGTCTCCGCCACCGCCAGCGCGGCGATGAAGCCCAGCTCGGCGGTGCGCGAAGGCAGGATGTGGGGCCGCAGCACCACGGACATGTACAGATTGCCCGGGGGGCTGTGCCATTGGCGCGTGTAGCGTCCGCGCCCCGCACTCTGCTCGCGCGCCCAGACCACGCTGCCATCCGGCGCGCCGGCGGCGGCCAGGGCCTTCGCGTCGTCGCTGGTTGAGTCCACGATGTCGCGGGCATGAACCACGAAAGGCGGCACCGCGAAGGTGCCCGCCGGCAAGGAAGACGGAAACGATGAATTCAGCACCATCCGCACAATCTACACCGCAAGCCGCGCCGTTCCGAAAGATGCTGGTCGCCAATCGCGGCGCGGTCGCCGCGCGCGTGATCCGGGCGCTGCGCCAACTCGGCATCGGCTCCGTCGCGGTGCATTCGGAGGCCGATTCGGCCGCCCCCTATCTGGCGCAGGCGGACGAGGTCCACTGCATCGGCCCGGCGCCGGCGCGCGAGAGCTACCTGAACCAGGAAAAACTGCTGGAGGTGGCGAAGGCAGCCGGCGCGGACGCCGTCCACCCCGGCTACGGCTTCCTGTCGGAAAACGCCGGCTTTGCCGAACGCGTGACACAGGCCGGCCTCACCTTCGTCGGCCCCTCCGCCCGGCTGATCGAGGCCATGGGCGAGAAGACCCGCGCGCGCGAGATCATGGCCGCCGAGGGCATGCCCATCGCCGCCGGCAGCGGCCTGCTGGACGCCGACCCGGCCAGCGTTGCCGCGGCGGCCGGCAGGATCGGCTTTCCCGTCATGATCAAGCCGGCCGGCGGCGGCGGCGGCATCGGCATGATGGTGGCGCGCGACGAAACCACGCTGCTCGCCAGCGTCGAACGCGCCCGGGCGATGGCTCAGCGCAGCTTCTCCAGCGCCGGCGTCTACCTGGAGAAATACATCGAGAACCCGCGCCACGTGGAACTGCAGATGCTCGCCGACCGGCACGGCAACGTCCGCCATCTGTTCGAGCGCGACTGCTCCATCCAGCGCCGCCACCAGAAGGTGATCGAGGAATCCCCCGCCCCCAACGTGCCCCGGGACGCAATAGAAGCCATCGCCGCCCGCGCGGCGGAAGTCCTCGCCCGCATCGGCTACGACAATATCGGCACCGTCGAGATGCTGATGGGCCAGGACGGCGGCTTCAGCTTCCTGGAAATGAACACCCGGCTGCAGGTGGAGCACGCGGTGACCGAAATGGTCACCGGCATCGACCTGGTGCAGGCCCAGATCCGCTCCGCCGCCGGCGAGAGCCTCGACACGATCCTGCCCGACACCATCACGGTGGACGGCCACGCGATCGAGGTCCGCATCTACGCCGAGGACCCCAGGCGCTTCCTGCCCTCACCGGGACCGCTGAACAAATTCCGCCTGCCCGCCAACACCGCCACTTGCCGGGTGGACACCGGCTACGCCGAGGGCATGACCGTCACCCCGCATTACGACCCGATGCTGGCCAAGATCATCTTCCGCGGCACCACCCGCAACGACGCCATCGCCGGCCTGCTGGAGGTGCTCGCCCGCACGGTCATCGAAGGCGTCAAAACCAACATCCCCTTCCTCCTCGCCTGCCTGGACGACCCCCGCTTCCGCGCCGGCACCGTCCACACCGGCCTGACCGGGGAGATCCGGGTGGGCTGAGGGGGCGGGAGCCAGATTGGGGCTTTGCCCCAAACCCCAGAACCTGAGGAGTTTTGCGGGTTAGGGCGAAGATTATCCGTAGTAGATCCGTGGTAAAACGTCACCGTGGTTCGCCCCGATATCGTCGGGGTGAAGGATGCCACGTTCACGTAGCAAGTGCGTGCCTGAGAGGCAGCCGGCGGGCCGGACGGCCGGAGTCGGCCGAATGCCGCCTGTCCGCTTTTCGGTGACACACGGGAGGAAGCAGCCGTCAGCGCCGGGGCGGCAGAAGGCCGCTTCCGACCCAAGTCGGATACTCAACGAGGCATCTCCCATCCCCGATAGCAGACGTTCCTCTATGGCTGCCGACGACGACTCTGCGCACATGGCAGCAATAGGGCCGACTGGGGTTGCGTCTCCGAAGCGGCCATCGCTTCCGCGAACCGGCCCGCCCGCAATGGACGAAGAGGGGATCTCCACTCAGCTGTCTGAGCCTTTCGACCCGCTGTCACGAGCTTGTGCTAGAGCGGCTCGAGCTTCTGCTTGAACAGCTCTAGCTTTCTTCTCCCAATCAGGAAGCACCGATGAGAGTTCGGCATAAACGTCTACAACTTCGATAGAGCATGTGCCCCGAAGTTCGTAGGGGACCGGAAACGAATCACTGTAAGCCTTTGCATGAACTGTAAGCAGAGCCGTCTTCGGGCTAGATACAAACAGGAACGGCTTAACAAGACGGAGGCGTTGGGGCTGGATTGCATCCCATTCAAGCGCAAGATTCCATCCTTCGCCCAGTTTCTGAAAGGATTCTGATTCAAACTCTTGGAATATTTCTTTCATCTTGCTGACGGTGTCGTCACCACTACCGTCGTCGTCGTCGTCAAGGTCGACAAATTGAGAACTAAGCCAAAATTTTGAAATGCGCGTGGTTAGCCAGCGGCTTCTCCGTGATGGGAAATTATCAGACAATTCAAGGTCCACATTGTCTGGTGTGAACTCAATTTTTAAGTATGGATTTCGAATCCCGGTTAAACCGCTGTTCTGTATTCCGAGGGCAATTGGATGGAACGACTCCCGCTTAATCTTGTTCTCTACCATCTTTTTGACCTCATCGACGAGATCCGGTGGAACCGCGCCGAAGTCGGATACAATAGGCCGCCTATAGGTGATTTTGAGGTCGCTTCCAATGGACTTACCGTCTTGCACCGACAGAAATGTTAATGACAGTGGAATAGGCCCACTCGATTCTGCTTTTTGCAAGTCACGTATTGTTATTTCGAGCTGCCTAGAGAACTTGTCTCTGAACCCGCTTAGTTTTTGATATGTTTCTACAAGGCCTTTTGGATAGGTGTTCTTGCGAAAGGCTTTAAGCGACTCAATCTGGTTGGTGTCAATTCTATCGGGATCGATCGCCACTCTAGAAAAGTAGAGCATGACGGGCTTCCCCGCTTTACCAACGCGCTCAATTTCCTCAAGAGTTCCACTGTCGGCACTACCAGTCGGTGAGCCAATGCGAGTCCAGAAGATTCCGACCAAGAGATCACACTCGTCGACAATTGCGCGGTTGATTACTTCCTGGGGGCGAGTTCCATATTCCGGTGCGGTGTGAGTTTCCCAACGTAGTGGTAGAAGCACAACCTTACGGGTATATGAATGAAGGTCGTTCCAAGATTGTATAACGGATGAAGCTATGTCCCTTTCTTCTTCTACATCGGAAGGTGACGCGATAAGGATCCTATAAACACGTGCGTCGTACGCCATCTGATTCCCCGTTCCCGGAATGTGCTATCATAAGCGCGTGCAACGCCTCGGTAAACCTTGGCAAGGGGATCGAAGCGGTTAGCAGAGCGCGCCAACGCTATTGTCTGCTTTGGCTTCGCCCTTGGCCGCAACCCGCCATTCCGCTCCCGGCCAACCCCGGCCGTGAGCCGAATGTCCGATATCCAACTGGGCGCGTCCTAAAGCGGACTGGCCGGTTTCCACCCATCTCCGCCGATAGAGTGGCGTACGCACATGTCTGCTTACGGGGCATCTGCCAAGGTGGCTGGACGGCTGGGATGGGCGCACTGTTGTCCAACCGCTCTTCGGCTCCAATTGGCCGTTTGCGGACCGGCAGGTTCCGGCCAACGGGCCGGCTGAAGCAGACGTACCGGCTGTTAGTCCTAGGATCGGCTGAGCCGTCGCGACCAAACACTCCGACCAGCCGACTTCGTGCCACCGGTAGTGCTGGACGGCGGAAGCGGTTATTGCAAACATCAGCCCATGACACTCTACGAACTCATCGTGCTCGGAAGGCCTTCGGCGGAGCAGATGCAGGCTCTGACCGATCGCTTCACCGAGGTCGCAGGCGAATTCGAATTGACGTTTGGCGATGAGCTGAAGCTACTCGACGTCGCCGATTTCGACATGCGTGAACCAAAGGCGACCGCCACCGCGATCTATTTCGGAGGCGACCCAGCCGCGCACCTGAAGGAACTCGACGCGCTCCAGCAGGACAAAATTCCTGTGATCCCGGCCGTGGCGAGAGGAGAGAGCCCGACCGTCGTCCTGCCCGGGCAAATTCAAGCCCTGAACGCATGCTTCGTCGACGTGGCGGATGCGAAACTCGATGCACTCGTCGCCGCGGCGCAGGAATGCATGGGGCTGTTGCGTCGCCAGCGACGGGTGTTCATCAGCTACCGCCGCAACGACTCCCGCGAGCTGGCCATGCAGCTCCACGACGAACTCAGCGGAGCAGGCTTTGACGTCTTTCTGGACACCCACGACATCCGTCCCGGTGAGATCTTCCAGGAGATGCTGTGGCACCGCCTCGCGGACTGCGACGTCGTGATCATGATCGACACACCCGATTATTTTGGGAGCAAGTGGACCAAGCAGGAATTTGGGCGGAGCCTCGCCCAAGGCATCCAAGTCCTACGGCTCGTGTGGCCCGGGCACAGGGGCACAAGACATCTGAGCCTAAGCGATACGATCAGCCTGATCCCGGCGAATCTGACGCCCGGCAACCGTCTGACGCCCCAGGTCGTGACGGAGGTCATCGACCGAACTGAGCGCCTGAGGAGCCGAAGCGTGGCCGCTCGCCATATGAGTCTGGCTGGTGCGTTCAGAGTCGAGGTCGAGCGCATTGGTGGCCTTGTCGAGGGGATAGGCCAGCATCGCGCCATATTCGTGACATTACCTAACGGGCTAAAGCTGCAGGCCTACCCCGTGGTCGGCGTCCCGACGGCCGAATTGCTAAACGACGTGCATCGAGCGGCCGAAGCCGCCGACGCGGCGCGCTTGCCCTGCCTGATATATGACCATACAGGCATTCGGTCGGCCTGGATCGCGCATCTGGACTGGCTCGATGAACGGATCAAGGAAGTTCGCGGATTGAGGATCTTCAACGCTGGATGGGAGCTCGCAGCATGGGACAGCTGAACCCGAACGGCGCAATCTTCCTTTCTGCCGGCGTGCCGGATGCCAACGCTTCGCATTTCATGGGAGCCGGGGACACGGCGGCCATTTCGGCGGCAGTCTCAGCGCTGCTCTACGTAACGCTCGGTCGGCGAAGGTTGGTGTGGGGCGGCCATCCATCTATCACGCCGATGGTCTGGTCCTACGCGGAAACCATGTCGGTCGACTACGGCTCTTGGGTGAAACTCTATCAAAGCGAGATATTCGAGGACGAATTCCCGGAAGAGACGGCGCTCTTCCAGAACGTCGTCATAACGGAGCGACACGGCGATCAGGCGGGCAGCCTGGAGCACATGCGGAGACGCATGCTCGACGAGACCGAGTTTGGCGCAGCGGTATTCATCGGGGGCATGAAGGGCATCATGGACGAATATGTGCTTTTCAAGGAACGGGAACCCCAGGCCGCCATCATACCGGTGATGTCTACCGGAGGCGCCGCAGAGGTCCTCGGAACGCAGTTGGGGGTCACCCCATCGCTCGCCTCGCAGCTGGACTACGTCGCGCTTCTGCACAAGATGCTAGAGATCGATCCTAACGAACTGCGCTATGCTACGCCGGAGCAGCAACCGGAAAACTTGGAGGCCAGGATAGTGCGGCCCGATCACCGCGCCTGACGCTTGTTCAAGACGCTGAGTGCGACCTACTTTCCGACAGCCTTCGCGGCAGCGTCTATCCAATTCTTCAGGTCAGCATGCGTGCTGTACTTGTAGATCGGGTAGCCGCCTTTGGTTAGCAGCGCCGGTGTCGCACCGACGCTACCCGTCGTGCCGTCAACACTCTTCAGATGATGTATCTGTACACCAATGATGGCATTGCCCCGCGCAATCGACTGTTCGATCTCGTAGTTGATGTATTTCCGCCCAGCCGTTGCACTTCCGATGCACACGACTGTCACCGATGTCCCCTTGAGTCCATCGTCGATCAATTTCTTGATCGCAGCATCACCCTTCTTCTTGCTCTCTTCCCACAACGACTTGTCCCGAAAGCCAGCGGCCGACTCTTCGACGATCTCAGGCAGGTTACGGATCTGGTTTACCCGGAAAATGTCTTGCTGGTAATGGAAGCTGAAGAAGACGTGCCGTGCCATGAAGCCCTCCGATTTGATCGCCCTTGTATGAATAGGATATTTGCCCATCACTGCAAAGCGAAAGGTAAAGCGGCGTCTAACTGTCAATGCAGAGCAGGCCGTTCGGCGCCACCATCCTGGCCGAGCTTGATCAACATATATGACGGCGGCAAACGAACGGCCGCTTTCGGGATCGGTAAAATCCGCCGAGAATAGCGTACATGGGCGCAGAGCGGCTGTAGGTGTCGAGAATCGACTTCGTCCGCCTTCTACCCACAAAGACTCGAGGCGATGGTGCCAAACATCCGATTTGTGTCGACTTTCAACAGAATCCTATTCATAGCCTGACGGTATCTGCGCCGCTGACCGGGGCGGGGGCCGTATATCGCCTCGGGTCCCCCCTTCATTTCTGGCACGCGCTGGGGGCATGACGCGATCTCCCCATCGACAGCGCAGTCCCCCCTAAAGATTTCATCACGAACGATATGACCCGCGCCGCCGCCGCTCCAGCGCCTCCGGGACATGCCCGAGCTAGGCGGATAATCGACCCGCCACGCCCCGCTTCAGCGCCGCCACTGACCCTACGCTGATCCCGGCGGCCTCTGCCGCCGCGCGGATGCTGAGGCCCTTAGCAAGCGCCTTACGGGCAGCCTCAACCTCCTTCAGCTTGAGTGCCGGACGTCCGATCGCCTTGCCAGACTTCGTGCCTTTAACCTTGGCGCGAGCTATCCCGGCGTTTACCCGCTCAACGATGATCGCGCGCTCGAACTCGGCGAAGACCCCTAGCATCTGAAAAAATGCATTGCCGGCGGCGGTCGATGTGTCGAGCCCCTGTTGATGTAGGAACAGTCCGACCTTGCTCTCCTTCAACGTCTGTAGGGTAGCCAGGAGGTCGGTCAAGCTGCGTCCGAGGCGATCGACGGCCCAAACGGCAACTAGGTCGAACCGGCGGCGGACCGCGTCCTTGAGAAGGGCGGACAGGGCGGGGCGTTGGTTGCTGGTCTTTGCCCCGCTGACGGCATGGTCCTCATAGACCTGCGTTACCGTGTAGCCGCATCGCGCGGCCCATGCTTCGAGTTCGAGCCGTTGGTTGTCGGTCGTCTGTTCACCACTGGAGACCCGGAGGTAGATCGCGACGCGCTTGGTCATTTCGAGCCCCTTTACGATGGACACATCCTACTGGAGATCCGTTCATAAAACAATTGTTTATTGAACGATGTAGAGAGGTAGCGAATAGGCGCGGATTTACTGGTGTCTAGGAGATGAAACCGGGAGGGGGTTTATGAACGCTGTTTTGGGTGGCTGAAGTCGACAATCTACCTTGCCTCGAATTTCAAGCGACATCCGGCGGCGTATGGATGGGCCGGTACGGCGGACGATCAGCAGCCCGACGACACTGGCTGCTCATAGGTGCTCGCAGTTGGTGAGGGTGGAACTTGACGTAGACGATGAGCAAAAGTCGAGCGTCATGACGGAACCGGCTATAGATTTTGGCCCCAGGAACACGGGCATTCTCCAAGCCTCAAACGCGAGGAGCGACACGCTGGGGGCTACCGGCTCCATCCTTAACCCGAGCCCAACTGGTGACACACCTGAGCTTGCTCTGTCACCACCTACAAACGGCAGAACGCCGCTGTATTTTCGGTCGATTGAGACGGTGACACTGGTGACATACGAAAGGCTATCCGGAGTGTCGGCAAAATGAATTTCCCACCCTGCTTGAACCCGGCGCGCATCGAACACCGATCACACTATTTTCTCTTTCTCCTTCTTTGATTCAAAGAAAAGTAGTGTCACCGCTGTCACCAAGTAAGAAAATCCGAGGGTTTCCTTGGCTTTCCCTGGTGACACTGGCCTTGTCACCAGTGTCACCCGATAGGTTATTGGCGGTTGCCTCGAAGCGTATTCAGTGGCGGCACCATGTAGCCGCGTGTCTGCTCGCGGCTGCCGCTCGTCGCACGATGCCGATTCGGTCCCGCTCCCAATACCTTCTTTGCTGCGGTAGCTAGGGCTTGGGTCTGCCCGTGCTTCATCATGTCCCCCTTCCCAAACACTTTCACGTAGCCGATCAAATGGCCCAGCATCTGAGAACTAGAAACGAACGTTGCTTTCGTCTCGCTTAGCAGAATCGGGACCTCTTGAACGTGGTCATTTTCGCCAATCCAATTGCACCATCCGTTCTCCACCAACTCGCGCAGGAACCGTGTGGGCAAGTCTGAGGTTTCCTCTACCTGGATCTGCAACCATGGGGTCACTGGTGGATTCCGAAGGATATCCCAGCCTCCGCCGGGTGGCATCCATGCCTTCAGATCTGCCATCATCGCAGCATATCCTCCGCCCTTCATTTCCTCATCTATCGTTGCGAAGAACTTGGCATCCTTGCGGTTACCATTGGCTAACTTCAAGACCATGAAGCGCCGAGAGTCCTCGTCCGCCTTGACAACCCAGTCCTTGTTGGACGCCATTCCGACACGCGCGTAGTCGGACCCCTCTATGACATCGAGCCCTTTCCCCTCGAAAAGCGCATCTTCACTGGTCACCTTGTTCTTCAGCACCTCGGATGCATCGTTGTCGCCGGCCCAATTGGCTTCGTCCGCAACGACCAACAGCTTGCCCCACTGGTGCTTATTAAAGTTCCCCGTGAGATGACTGCGCTGCGCCACCTCCATCGAGTAGGGGCTAAGAAGAACGCGCAAATGACGCCAGAATTCCCCTTTTCCGCTACCTGGGTCTCCCTGTGTGATCAACGCCGAACCCATCTTTCGACCGGGAAACTGAATGATGTCCGCCATCCAGGTCACGACCCAATCATACCAATCTCGGTTGCGGTGGCACATATTGCGCCAGATGTGGCTACGCAGACGACGCCATCCTTTGTGCCCCCGTGGATGCTCCCTGAATCCCTGGAAGATATTGTAGCTCCCTGGTCGCGCGATTTTCGGCGGAGGCTCGAACACCAGAGACTTGTAGTGTTTTCGGTCTGACCAGTCGCGCCACACGTCAGTCAAGGGCACGACCTTTTGCTCTTCGGCGGACCCGATCATGATCTTACGAGGGCGGTTTTCCTCTACGAAGGTTGCCATTCGCAAGAGAGTCGGCGTCTCACCCTCCACATCGGGATACCGCATAAAGCGAATGTCACTTCCGATGGTCACGAGCGCCCCTTGCGAATTAATCGCCTGCAATGCGGAGATCGCTTCGTCGTTCAGATCATTCTTGGCGTTCTGCACATGGCGCGCTTCCTTACGTAGCGCCATGGTGCTGATACCTGTCTTCTCCTTGATCTGCTTGAGGAGCCCTTCCTGCATTACTGGCTTTAGCTTGCTTCGTCCAACTCGCTGCGCTAGGGCGCTCGCGCCTTTCGCGTCGTTCTTTGTCAATGCTAATGCGGCACTCTTCAGGGTTTCAAAGTTTTCGGGCGCAGCCTCCTCAGCATAGTCAGTATCGTCAGCTTCCCGGTAGGTCCACTTCTTCAGTTCGTTCGCATCAGTGATTCCATGATCCCGGCAGAACAGATCGACGAAGTTCAGCCGGTCCAGTCCTTGGCAGGAGTCGTGTTGGCATTTCGCCACCGCCCCTCCGTCTTCGATCTCGGACGCATTGATACAAAAGAAACCGACGTCCTTGTCATTGCCGGCATCGCTGTGGGCGTCATCGTTGGGGCACCGGAATACCTGCCCAGGACCGGATGCCATCGATCCACGGTGCTCGTCGGGTGCCATCTCCTCAAAGAAATCGCATATCTCGAAGCGCTTGCCCAGCCGCGCGAAGAACCCCTTCAGGCCCTGTGTCTCGTAGGAGCCCGCACCACCAGCGTCGTTCGAAGCGTCCCTGGCAGCCCGCTCGTAGGGGTCCAGCGCCTCCTCACGCATCTCAGCCGCTGTCACGCGGTCTACCGTCTCCAGGTCCAGCGGACTACCAGCCAGAACATCGATGCTGTATTCCGTGGCGCCTTTCGGGTGGCGCGGCGTGTAGAAGAGTTCTACTTGGGTCGACGCACGAGCGGTCAAAAAAGCAGCCCAAGAGCTTCGACGCCCCGGCGTATCGCTCCTTCCACTCCAGGATGGCGTCTTTTTGCGTGCCAGGACGCTCCGCGATCACGAACCGATCCTTGAGCAGGAGCATGACGCGGAATTTCGGCATCGGCTTGTGACGGAGCACAAGCATGATGCCTTTTTCTGTGTGCTGTGTCGGCTCAAGGGTGGCGCTCACCAGGACCGCCGGGCGGTAGCGCTTCTCATGCTCCAGGTAGCCCACGACATCCTTCACGTCCGGCTCAGCCTTCGAGCACCACTTCACCACCGCGTCTTTCTTGACCTCGGTGACAGGCTTCATGTGGCTATGCGTCGTGTAGATTACCGCGAAAAGACCCAGCTTTCTAAGGCGCTGCTTCAGTTCGGATATGCTCTCCCCCGTGTCAAGATCGAGAATCAAGAAATCAAGGTGTGGAACCGCTTGTGCCTTGCGGTCACCACGGATTACCGACCCTTGCAAAAATGCGGGTCCATCTTTTGCCCCCTCGACATGGTGGGACAAGCTGTCCAGCCACTGACGGACCAGACCCTTGAAGGTCAGCCAGCCACCTGGGAACGTCTTGCTCCCCTTCCTCGAGAAGCCGATCTCGATCTCGCGGTTCAGGACTTCGTCGCTGATCTCTCCGTGGACGACCGCGTCATTGATCTTGTAGGGCGCAGTCTGCTGCGCCTCCCAATTCTCTATCCGGGACTTATTGTATATATCGTGCCACTCAAGAAACCTGCGCGCCTCCTCTCTGGTCTGAAAGCTGATCAACCTATTTCCGTTTTCGTCGCGATCTAGGCTGTCCTGATTCTCCGGAGCAACCGCAGGCGGCATGCCAGCCAGCATGTCGGCGACAATCTCCCTTGTACGTTCCTCGCTCAACCACTCACTTTGAGCTAAGGCCTGGCTAATTCGCGTATCCACTGTCATCTGGAATTCCTTTCATAAATAGCCTGCTTGCCGTCCAAAGGCGCGCAGAGTTGAGGTGTCCCGGACCGAGCGGCACGGGGGGCGTTCCCCTTGGGGCAGTCGAAGTCCTGCAGATGCCCCTCGATGTCTGCCGAACAATCGCCCTGGCCTTAGGTCAGGAGTCGTCAACAGCAGGGCAGAAGGCGCGGACGACGTGCCGGTCCACGACCGCCCGAAGGGACCGGCAAACTTTGCGCGCCCCCGACACTGCTTACGCACGAGGGGAGCGGTCAGGGTCTGCATGCCTTTCGGTAATGCGTGCTTTGCCGCTTCGTCAAGAAAATCGCAAAGTGGCTCAAGTATCCCGGTGAAATGCGCTTGGAGCGCGTTTTTCATATCTGCGTTATACTACGCGCTTTACCAGAAGCGACTTTGAGCCACATTCGCGTTTTACTTGACCTGCCCCACTATTTTCTCTATGCGATAATGCATCGAATAACGATGCCATGAGGTGACAAATGCCCCAGCCCGTCCTTCCCGTGAACTTCCGGATTCCCCTGAGAACAGACCGCATGTTGTGCGAGGCGGCCGTAGCGACTGGCTGTTCGAAAACAGCCATCGTGATCGCGGCACTGGACGCCTATCTGAACAAGCTTCGCGGCACCCAAGCGGGGGCAATCTAGGTGGGAGCCATGATCGATACCCGGCGACCGGTCGAGTGCCCTGGCCCCAAGGTCAAGCAGCCCACGCCTAGGATCGTCGCAAGCCAGACAGCCCCACGCTAGGGCTAACGGTTCCCCGTCCCTCTAAGAAACCATCGATTACCAAAAAGGTAATTTCAAATCTAGGAGCACCCAACGCATGGCCCAGAATCTAAGCCTCACCGAACGACTAGCAGAGTTGGCACCGGGCACGTCCCCAGATGTGCTGGCGCACTTGGAGCGTCGGGGCTTCGCCGATTTTCACCAAGTTCACGACAACTCTTACATCATCGAGCAGGCGCGCGACGCCGCGCGCATCGTGGCGGCAGAACGAGAAGCTGCAGAGGCGCTTGCCCGGCATGAAGCAACGGAGAGTGAGAAGGCTTGCGCGCTCCTTGCCGCCCGCAATTTCGATCTTTCCAAGATCTATGGTGAGAAGAAACTCCATCTCTACAACTGGGCTTTGCGGGAAGTCGCCGCACAGCAAGACGCTCCACACCATGAGCGGTCGCCGATGCAGGGCCGCAAGCCCGCTGCCTGTCCGCCCGTGGTGACCTCGCAGCAGATACCCGCTCAAGGAGATGGGCCACTCGACCCCTTAAAGAAATTGCGCGCGGCAAGCTCCATCCTCACAGGGGTCTCGCTCGGGATAGTTCGGGAGCACTCGAATTTAGCCGCGCGACTTACCACCGTGCAGGATTCCGAGTTTCAGCGAATTGGGAAGATCCGGCTCGAGGCACTTCGTAGACAAGCGCTCATTCACGGCATCGAGCTCTGAAAGTGCAGCTTTCCATGTCAGAAGCGCCAGAGGGCTTGGCCCACATCGTCGACCACAACCTGGCCGAAGCCCGCGAAGACCTGAAGACCGCTCTCGCGGCTGGTTGGGACAGCGACGCGGCGGCTTTGGCGATGACCAACTGTGAAGCCTCGCTGGTGCGCGCACGGCTCGCGACGCTCGACTTAATCCGCGCCGCCTCGTCGATCCGGCGCATCGCCCGGAAACAGGCATACGACCAAGCCCGCGCCCGTCGCCGAGGACACAGAGCAGCCGCCACAATCTACGCAGTCCGGGACGAACGGGGGCGTGTTGTCAGGTGGGATGAGAAATCGCGCGTCATCAACAGGGAGACCTGACCCATGTATATCAAGCCCACCAATGCGTTCGCACGCTCGGCTGTTTGGGCAATCGAAGCCCTAAGCGACCTTCGATTAGACATCGAAGAGGTCGCGCTAGAACGCCAGCAGAATGGCCATCACTATCTGCCCAAGCTCGCGGCTCTTCTTAATCGAATTGAACGCAAGCTCGACCTTGTCAAAGTGACGACTGAGCGGCTCAAAGCAGCGGCGCGTGCCGACTTCGGCAGGAAGAGTTGACATGGCCGCAGATCTCGACGCCGACGCCAGCCTCGCGGAAATTACAACTTTCCTTACCGATACACTGGACGTGATTAAGGCACGCCGAACTTTCGCAACGTGGATGGCTCGCCCAAGTGACGAACTAATTGAGGAAATTGATGGAGAGGTGGATGACCGGCTACGTCTCCTCGCCGATGTTCTATGCGCACGACTTGGCTTGAGGCTGGTGCGGTAAATAAGGAGGAACCCCGATGCTCCCACGTTCAGACTCTTATTTTTTCGTTGCCGAGGATGGTGCACGCCGCGTCCTTTCTCGCCTCAGGCCGCCAAGCCCTCTGATAATCGAAGGGCTCAATCTCAGAGGTGTCCCAGGATTCGTAGTGAAGGTGACTACACGAGGGGTCATTGAGCATCACACCACGATCGGCAAACCCTTAGCACCATTCCCGCTCGTGTCAACGCCGGTGGAATTTTCCGCATTTGTGCTGGAGTAAAAATCCCCAGTTTGCTGGGTGATCAGCCGTTGATTGGATCGGCGCTCCTGTCCTTTGGCGGTCGCCCGCGGCGCGGTTGTGAGGGGGCGACCGGAGGAATGGTGCGGGTGCGCATCGCCTCTGGGACGAGATCGGCGTGCTGGCGCAGGCGGTAGCTGGCGCCTTCGATCTGCACGACGACGGCGTGGTGCAGCAGCCGGTCGAGGAGTGCGGTTGCGACGACGGGGTCGCCGAACACGTCGCCCCATTCGGCAAAGCCGCGATTGCTGGTGAGGATCATGGCGCCGCGTTCGTAGCGGGCGTTGACCAGCTGGAAAAACAGGTTGCCGGCCCCGGCGCCGACCGGGAGATAGCCGATCTCGTCGACGATCAGCAGCGACGCCCGGCACAGGAACCGGATGCGCTCGCGCAGCGTGCCCTCGCGTTCGGCCCGCGCCAGCGAGGCGACGATGTCGGCGAGCGGGGAGAAATAGACGCTGCGCCCGGCGCGGACAGCCTCGACGCCGAGGGCAACCGCGAGATGGGACTTGCCCGTGCCGGGTGGCCCGAGCAGGTGCAGCACCTCGTGGCGGCTGATGAAATCCAGCTGCGCCAGGGCGAGGATGCGGTTGCGGTCGAGCGAGGGCTGGAACGAGAAGTCGTAGCTCTGCAGGGTCTTGACCGTGGTGAGCCGGGCCATACGCAGGGCCGCCTTGATCCGGCTACCCTCGCGCAGCGTCAGCTCCTCGGCAAGCAGGGTGTCGATGGCTTCGAGGGCTGAGGTTTCGCCGCGCTCGATCTGGCGCACGACATGATCGAGCGCCTCCAGGGCGCGCGGCATCTTGAGGCCGACCAGGCTATGGCGAACCCGGTCCAGCGTGGCCGGGGCGGCGGCGATTGGGGTCTCGCTCATGTCGATGCTCCCTCAGCCAGACGTTGCCCCACGGCGGCATAGATCTCGAGCGGCCGTCGGGCGACCACATCGCCTGACCGCAGTGGCATGGGCGGGGCCTCCCTGGGTGTGGCGCTGTTGGGCGGTGGACGGTGCTGGCGGTGGCCGCCGGCGATCCGGCGCTGTCCGCGTCCCTCGAGCACGGGATGGGCGGCGATCTGACGGCCCTCCTCGAAGATGTGCACCTCCCGGGTCAGCGTGTGCACTTCGACCACGCGCCTGCGGGTACAATCGGGCACGCTGTAGAGATTGCCGCCAACGGAGATCATGCCGTCGCGGGTGACGCGCCGTTCCAACCGCAGCACCGCCTGGAACGGCCCGGCCGGCAGCGGCTTGAGGCTGGTCCGCTCCTCGGCGAAATGGGCGGCGACGACGCGCCTTGTGGTGGCATGCACACGGGCATTGGCGACCTCGTCGAGCCATCGGCGCAGCTGCTGGTTGAGGTCGTCGAGGTTGCGGAAGCTGCGGGCAAGGAAGAAATCCTGGCGGATGTAGCGGAACGGACGCTCGACCTTGCCCTTGCTCTTGGCGCGGTAGGGCCGGCAGGCTTTGGGCATGAAGCTGTAGTGGCGTGCGCACGCCAGCAGGGTTGCGTTGTAGACGATGCCCTCGTCCCCCTCTCCGGTGACCGCGGTGCGCATGCGGTCGTAGAGGATTTCGGCCGGCACCCCGCCGAGCGCCTCGAAAGCGGCGACGTGACAGCGCAGCACCGCCTGCAGGTCCTGGTGCATGACGAACGTCGCCCAGATCATCCGGCTGTGCCCCAACACCATCGAGAACAGCCAGACGATGCGGATGGCACCGGGCTCGTCGGTGAACTCGGTGCGGAACTGCGCGAAGTCCACCTGCGCCTGTTGGCCCGGCGGTGTCTCGAACCGGCGCTCGAACCCAGCGGACGCGGCCGGCCGGATGTCGCGCAGGAACTCGGTGAGCTGGCTGTAGCCGCCCGCATATCCGAACCCGCGCAGTTCCCGTAGCAGACGCCGGGCGGAGAGATCGGGATAGGTCGTCACCCGCTCGCGCAGATAGGCATGATGGGCGTCGAGCCGTGTCGGCCGGGGACGGCGTGGGCCGTAGTGGGGCGGCTCGAGGCCGGCCTGGATGTATTTGCGGACGGTCTTGCGGTCGACGCCGGTGCGCCTGGCGATGGCCGACACAGGCAGGCCCTGGCGGTGCAGGTCTAGGATCATGACAACTTCCCCAAGTCGGACCACCGGCGTCGCCTCCCACGAAGGAAGGCATCATCACGCCGGCGGATGCCCGCCACCCAGGACGGGCCGTTGCGCGTCAGAGTGGGGAATTTTCAACCGGCACTTTTGGGGAGAATTCACCCGGCAGCGACAGCTCGTGTCGGCTAGGAGCGGGCTCCACCTTGCACGGCGTTACGACGATGGTGGTAGAGGGAACATTCTGAGCCGGAGTGTGAACGGTTAAGACTGCTCCCTCCCGCCGCCTGGGTGGGTCTGATTACCATGTGCCAAAGCAAGAAGACCGCTTTGGGATACCCCCACATGGCGAGCACAGGGGCGGCAATTCCCCTGCGCTCAAGCCGGCAGCGTCCAAGGCGGTTACCCGTGATAGGACGGGCGGTGGGCGCTGCTGGCGTCTGATTGGCTAACCGTTGCGTATGATCTAGCAAAATTCTTGATTTCTGCGCACCCCATTGCCAATGTCGTCGGATGGGGATTATGAGCGGCGCGCTTAATCGACTTTTCGGGCGGCGAGAAAAAACGGCGAATGTCGTGGTGTATGCTTTAACGGCAATGATAGAAGGGAATGCAAGGGCTACACCGATTGGGAGGATGCCCCGCTTTTCTCCTTCGTATGAGGCCGACCTAAAGCGCAAGCATAACCCGGCTGAGTCGTCTTACATCAGCGACGAGCTCGGAGAAACAAGGGTCGTTATGTATTGGACAAATGGCGGAGTTGATGCCATTTCGTTTTTCAGCGTAGATGAAGCAGAAAAATTTCCGGGTTATTCCGCTTTGCCACCCGAAGCTCTTTTGCAGCTAAATGACCACCTCCAGCACTTCCCGCGTTAGAAGCGCCCATTATTCATACAGCTTAGTGGAATGGCTGTGCTGGTTAATTATTCCTTCTAGGCCATCATCGCCCAAATGCAGCTTCGGAAACTTGGCAACTGCGGCGGCTTGGACACGATCAACAATGCATCGCACGTCGTCCCGCGCCCGCTCTGCTTTTTCGCGGGTTACAAGCGTTTCCAAAAGCGATTTGGGGAACATGGGTGGCTCCTTCCCCTCGCTGTAAATGATGCGGCTTTTCGGCTTGTTCGTCTTGGGGTGCGCGATTTTGTCCCGTAGCTTCTTTAGCGCCTTCGCCGTGGAATAGGGCCGCCGCCCATTCTCGAACGGCTCAAGCCCGCATTCCTCCAAAATTGCAGCTAGCTTTCCGGTGATGCCTGTCGTTTTGAATTCGTCCCGTTCGTTCTTCCACAATTCCGGCAATATTTTGTCGCCAATGAAATTTAAATAGCCCTCTAGCGTGTGCGATGCGAACACCATCGCCACTAGATGGTCATACATCGCACCTTTTCTGCTATCCTCGGGGCGGTCGAATTGTCGCTTTACTACCCGCCATGTCTCTTTGTGCAGATATTCTTCGCCTTCGGTTTCCTCAATGAAGTACCGCCTTTTCATATCGCTCGACCCCTTAATGCGCGGTTGCCCTCGCGGATTGAGCACCTCGCCTCGACACATAATTCTCGAATTGCGCATAATCCTGCCAACCAGACTCACGCTCCGAGCTGGAACAAAGATCGAGACCAAACCCCAACCTCAACAGGATCCAACCCCCTACCGTCCCTCAACGCTGCGCAACCCCAACGGGTCCATGGCATCAACCAGCGGCCTCAAATCGGCTACCCGCATACCCCGCCCATACCCCCGCGCCGTTCGATTTTCCTCGCCGTGGCCCGTGAGAGCGTGGCGCGCGGCATCTGGGATCGTGCGTCGGGCTTCGTCCTCGAATGAGTGGCGAATGGAATGAAAGGTGACCGTGGGGTCGGTGATCCCAGCGTTGGTTCGCACCAGATAACGGAACGCATTTCCGAGGGAGTCGGCCCTGTCATCCTTGTCTTTGGCCCGAAAGGCGAACAGAAATAGTTTGCCACTCGGCAGACCGGCTTTGTGCTCTCGGAGGAGATCGGCGATGTCCAGGTGAACGGGAATGGTGCGCTCGCTCGTAGTGGTCTTCAACAACCGCCCATCCATCGCGTTAATATGAACGACCAGACCGGCCTCGGCGTCCTCCTCGACGTTACTTGGAGTCAGTTGAACCAGTTCTCCGAGGCGAAGTCCGGTGTAGGCAGCAAGCTTCAGTAAGACAGTCCTTGGCGCCTTGGGTCCCCATACGCGCTCGGCCTCTTCAACTATGCGACGTAACTCCGGCCGCTCAAATGGACGGCGCTTCTCCGACCTCGATCGTCGATCCTCCGGCTTGCGAAGATGCGTCGCGGGCGACACAGGGATCAGCTCACGCTCGGCTGCCCATCCGAAGAGCGCCTTGAGACACGAGACGTAGAGGCCCGTGGTTGTTGCGGCTATCCGAGGGTGGTCCGGGTTCTTACTCGCCCAGGCGGCGAGATCTGGAAACGTGGCGCCCTTCGGTGGCTTAGTTTTGGGTCCATCCTTCGGCGTATGGGTAGCTGGACTAGGGAGCTGTTTCACCGCGTCTATGAACGTCGCAAGCATGTTGCGCGTCACGTTGGCGACAGGCGGATCGTCTGCGTGCTCGGCGAAGCGACGCATAATCATCACCCACTTATCACGCGTTACAGGGCGCTGCGCTTCGGCGGCAAGCCACCTTTCCGTCAACATTGAGACGGTGAGCGTTGGCGGCGGCTCAGGCTCGCCAATGAAGCCAGCCTTGGAAAGCGTGTCCTCGATCTCGGCGAGGCGGGCAACGGCATTGTTGTGACTAGCTTCCAGGCGGGCCTTTTCGAGGGCAATTGCGCCGATCGTCGCCACCGGCACTGAACTCATGTCGGTAGGCATCCGCACGCCAGAAGCTGCGCTGTCGATTACAGCGACTGTTCCCTGGGCGTAGGCGTGCTCCAGAAGGATGTTACGATCCAACCCTTCATGGACAACCAGGGCCTCCAGGAGTTCCAAAACCGTGGCAGGGCGGCTGTTGCCTTGCTGGATGCTCGCCACTGCCTGGGCGACGCGCTGCCGGGCCTTGCCGGCGAGTTGTGTCGGGGTCATCGCACGCAGGTCGGCGATCAGCTTGTCGTGCTCTCTTGCGATGCGGTTCACGATAGCCTCGGCCTCGGACATACTCTTAGCCTTGAGCGCGATCCACCACTGGGTGCGACCAATGGCTTGGCGCAGATCGCCTGGAACGTCCCTCTTGTATGTTAGGGTGCCCCTCTGCCGAATCAGATACCGAACCCGGGCTTGCGTGGCTTCAGACATGGGGTTGATTTGCGCCTTCCGTGGTCAATCCGTAGTCAGACCTACACACAAACCGAGCGAAAAAGCCAGCATTCTATTCAATTTAGGAGTTTGCCCCAAACCCCAGGAGGGGCGCTGCCCCTCCACCCCGCAAGGGGATGGTCATCCCCTTGACCCCTGTCAGTTTGGTTTGTTGGGAAGGGGGCATGCCGTAGCCTATCGACGGCTTCGTCGGTTGCGCCCCCTTCCCAACAAACCAGTCCGAGGGATCCAAGGGACGACTGTCCCTTGGCGGGTGCAGGGCAGCGCCCTGCCGGGGTCTGGGGCGGAGCCCCAGCCTTGCTTCCGACCCCTCAAACCCGCTCGAAGATCGCCGCGATGCCTTGGCCGCCGCCGATGCACATGGTCACCAGGGCGTAGCGGCCGCCGATGCGTTCCAGCTCGTACAGCGCCTTGATGGTGATGATCGCGCCGGTGGCGCCGACGGGGTGGCCGAGCGAGATGCCGGAGCCGTTCGGGTTCACCTTTTCCGGATCGAAGTCGAGGGCGCGCGACACCGCGCAGGCCTGGGCGGCGAACGCTTCGTTGGCCTCGATCACGTCCATGTCGCGCACCTTCAGCCCGGCGCGTTCCATTGCCATCTGCGTGGCGATCACCGGGCCGATGCCCATCACCTTCGGGTCCACGCCGGCGAAGCCGTAGCTGACCAGGCGCCCCAGCGGCTTGGCGCCGCGTTTGTCGGCCAGCGCCCGCTCCATCAGCACCACCGCGCCCGCGCCGTCATTGATGCCGGAGGCATTGCCTGGCGTGACCGTGCCGTCCTTCTGGAACACCGGCTTCAGCTTGCTGAAATCGCCCGCCGCGGCGTCGTGGCGCACATGCTCGTCGGTATCGAACACCGTCTCGCCCTTGCGGGTTTTCAGCGTGACCGGCAGCACCTGGTCCTTGAAGCGGCCTTCCTTGATGGCGCGGGACGCGCGCTGGTGCGAGGTCAGGGCCAGTGCGTCCTGGTCGTCGCGCGTCACCTGGTATTGTGCGGCCACGTTCTCGGCCGTCACGCCCATATGGATGTTGTCGAACGGGTCGTGCAGGGCGGCGACCATCATGTCGATCACCTGGGCATCGCCCATGCGCGCGCCCCAGCGCATGCCGGGGTTGGTGTAGGGCGCGCGGCTCATGCTCTCGGCCCCGCCGCCGACGGCGATCTCGGCGTCGCCGAGCAGGATCGCCTGCGACGCGGTCAGGATCGCCTGCAGGCCGGAGCCGCAGAGCCGGTTCAGCGTCAGCGCCGGCACGTGCTGGCCGATGCCGGCATTCATCGCCGCCACGCGGGAGAGGTACATGTCCTTCGGCTCGGTATGGATCACGTTGCCGAACACGACATGGCCGACCTCGTCGCCCGACACGCCGGCGCGCTTCAGCGCCTCGCGCGTCACCTGCGCGCCGAGCTCGGTCGGCGGGACATCCTTCAGGCTGCCACCAAAATCCCCGATGGCGGTGCGTGCGCCGCTGACGACGACCACTTCGCGTTGCATATGTCTCTCCCGGAAACAGGTTGGAGCCGGAGATTAGCGCTTCCGGCGGCCGGGGTCGACGCCTGCCCGGATTGCCGGATAATGCCGCCAGGGCAAAGCAGAGCAGGGCAGTGGAGCAGGGGCCGATGCATAGCACGATCCGCACCGACACGCTGGAGATCGCCTACGAGCAGTCCGGGCCGGAGGACGGCGCCCCGGTCATCCTGCTGCACGGCTTCCCCGACGATGTGCGCACCTGGGACGGCGTGGCGCCGCCGCTGGCCGCTGCGGGTTTCCGGGTGATCGTGCCCTGGCTGCGCGGCTACGGGCCGACGCGGTTTCTCGACCCCGCCACCCCGCGCTCCGGCCAGCAGGCGGCTTTGGGGGCGGACCTTCTGGCGCTGATGGATGCGCTCGGCATCGGCCAGGCGCTGCTGGCCGGCTACGATTGGGGCGGCAGGGCGGCCTGCATCGTCTCCGCGCTCTGGCCGGAGCGGGTGAGGGGCCTGGTCACGATCAACGGCTACAACATCCAGAACATCCCGGCCTGCGGCACGCCGGCCGATGCGGCGCAGGAATATCGTCACTGGTACCAGTGGTATTTCCACACCGAGCGCGGCCGCAACGGCCTGACCGCCAACCGGGATGGCATCTGCCGGCTGCTGTGGCAGTTGTGGTCGCCCAACTGGGCATTCGACGACGCGACGTTCGAGCGCACCGCCGGGAGCTTCCGCAACCCCGATTTCGTCGACGTGGTGATCCAGTCCTACCGCCACCGCCATCGCGCCGCCCCCGGCGATCCGGCGCTGGAGGCGATCGAGGTGCTGCTGGAGGTGCAGCCGCCGATCTCCGTGCCCAGCATCGTCCTGCACGGCCTGGACGACGGCGTCGGCCCGCCCAGCCTGGAGGACCGCGAGGCGCATCGTTTCACCGGCAGCTATTCCCGCGAGCTGGTGCCGGTCGCCGGCCATTTCCTGCCGCGCGAGACGCCGGAGCGCGTGGTCGCGGCGATCCGAAAACTGGCAGGCGGGTTGTAACTGCGCTAGCCTCGCGCCTCCATAGATCCCGTCTTCGCTGCAGAAACCCAGGCCGGAGAAATCTGGCCGGAGAAATCTGGAATGAAGCGACGATGCCTGATCCAGGCCGCGGCCTCGCTCCCGGTGCTGCCGCTTCTCGCCGGCCTCGGCCCGGCGCGGGCCGTGGCCGCGCCCGCGGGTGCCATCCCGCGCGTCCGCCCGGGCGACCCGGGATGGCCCTCTGCCGCCGATTGGCAGGGGCTGCGGCACGCCGTGGACGGCAATCTCCTTACGGTGAAATCGCCACTCGATGAATGCAGGGCCGCCCCGGATGGCGATGCCTGCCGCGATCTCTTCAAGGAGTTGAAGAACCCCTATTTCATCGGCGACAGCCCCGCTTTGACCCAGACCTGCGGCTGGGCGGATGCCTGGACCGCGCAGCCGAGCGTCTATGCGGTCGCGGCACAGAACACCGCGCATGTCGCCGCGGCGGTCGATTTCGCCCGCGAGAAGAATTTGCGCCTGGTCGTGAAGGGTGGCGGCCACTCCTATCTCGGCACCTCCAACGCCGCCGATTCCCTGCTGATCTGGACCCGCGCGATGAACGACATCACGGTGCACGATGCGTTCGTGGCGCAGGGTTGCGCCGCGATCCAGGCACCCCAGCCGGCTGTCACCGTCGGGGCGGGCGCGATCTGGATGCACACCTACGCCGCCGTGACCACCGTGGCCGGCCGCTACGTGCAGGGCGGCGGCTGCGGCACGGTGGGGGTTGCGGGGCTGGTTCAGGGCGGCGGCTTCGGGACCTACTCGAAGCAGTTCGGCACCGCCGGCGCGGCGCTGCTGGAGGCGGAGATCGTGACCGCCGACGGGGCCGTGCGGATCGCCAACGCCTGCAGCGAGCCCGAGCTGTTCTGGGCGCTCAAGGGCGGCGGCGGAGGCAGTTTCGGCGTGGTCACGCGTCTCACGCTGCGGACCTGGGAACTGCCGGCGTTCTTCGGCGCGATCGCCACCACGATCCATGCCAACTCGGGCGCGGCCTATCGCCGGCTGCTGGGTGGTTTCGTATCCTTCTATGCGGAGAAGCTGTTCACCCCGCACTGGGGCGAGCTTGCCAGATTGCTTCCGGGCAACCGGCTGCGGATCGGCATGAATTTCCAGGGCCTCGACAGGGAGCAGGCGAGCGCGATCTGGCAGCCATTCCTGGACTGGGCGGCGGCGGATGACGATCTCATGGCAACGCCGCCGGTGATCGTCGCCGGCCCGGGCCGGCGCCGCTGGGACGGGCCGGCGCTGGAGGTGTTTGCGCCGGGCGCGATCCTGCGTGACGATCGTCCCGGCGCGCCGCCGGCAAATTTCTTCTGGTCGGCCAATCTCGCCGAAGCCGGGCATTTCATCCATGGCTTCAATTCCATCTGGCTGCCGGCGGACCTGCTGCAGCCGCAGCGGCGGGAGACGCTCGCCGACGCGCTGATGGCGGCGAGCCGGCATTGGGCGATCGAGCTGCACTTCCAGAAGGGGCTGGCCGGCGCGCCGGCGGAGGCGATCGCCGCGGCGGCGGACACGCCGATGAACCCGGCGGTGACCGACGCCTTCGCGCTCGCGATCATCGCCAGCGAAGGCCCGCCTGCCTTTCCCGGCCTCGCCGGTCACGAACCGGACCTGGCCGCCGCGCGCCGCGATGCCGGGCTGATCGACCGGGCCACGGCCGAACTGCGCAAAGTGGCGCCGGGGGGCGGCGCCTATGTCGCGGAGAGCAGCTACTTCCAGGCCGACTGGCAGAACGCCTATTGGGGCCCGAACTACAAGCGGCTGCTGGCGGTCAAGCAGCGATACGATCCCGATGGGCTGTTCTTCGTCCACCACGGCGTCGGCAGCGAGGGTTGGAGCGAAGACGGCTTCACCCGTCTCGCTCACCCGAGCGATAAAATTGCTCGCTAAAACAAAGACCTGGAGCAGGATCGCCACGTCCATCAGCGGCGATCCTGCCCCAGGACATCGAGCCCCCGCGTCGATGCAGAGCGTCATCCCTGTCCACCCGCGGCCCGCTTCTGTAGCCAAGGCTGCATTTTGTAGAACAGGCTCATAACACACTGAAAAATTTGACTATTTCTACGGCGCCGGCTAGGCGTTCCCCGGTCGGGGAGTAGCCGCTGCCAGCTCGTGGCAGGGCCGTGTCAACATCCTTGCGCGCCCTTGCGCATGGCACGGCCGGCGGTCCGAGGGACCGGATTGGTGAGACCACAAATCCTGCGCCGGCGCCGCGAAGCGGGGCCGTGGCGGGACATGGTTTTGCCTGGAACGGAGACCCGGATGAACGCTGCGGCGATGACCGTGCTGGCTTTCAGCATGTCGATGGATGCCTTCGCGGCAGCCCTCGGCAAAGGCGCCGTGCTGCACCGGCCGCGCTTCGCGGAGGCGCTGCGCACCGGCCTGATCTTCGGCCTGGTGGAAGCCGCGACCCCGATCCTCGGCTGGATCGGCGGCGTCGCCGCGGCGGCCTGGATCGCCGATATCGATCACTGGCTGGCCTTCACCATCCTCGGCCTGCTGGGCGGGCGCATGGTGTTCAAGGCGATCTGGCGCGGCGAAAGCGAGGCGGCTCCCTTGCGGCATTCCTTCGCCGTGCTGGCGCTGACCGCCATCGCCACCAGCCTGGATGCCATGGCGGTTGGCGTCACCCTGGCATTCATCAACGTCGATATCGTGACCGCGGCAGCCGCCATCGGGCTGGCGACCTTCCTGATGGCCACCATCGGCACCGTCGCCGGCCGGTGGCTCGGCCCGGTGTTCGGGCGCGGCGCCGAGGCGCTGGGCGGGGTCTGCCTCATGGGCATCGGCACCCGGATTCTCATCGAACACACGCTGGGCGCGTGACCGCAGCCGCATGCGGCGCCGTACGCCACTTGATTCCATTATAATGGAATGTAGGATGCTTATATGAGCCTCACCGTAACCGACATCGACGACCGCATCGGCGCCCGCATCCGCGAGCTGCGCGCCGGTCGCGGCCTAACGCTGGACGGCCTCGCCCGCCTCGCCGAGGTCAGCCGTGCCATGCTGTCGCGCATCGAGCGCGGCGAATTCGAGCCCCACCGCGCAGCTGCTGAACAAGATCTGCGGCGGCCTCGGCGTCACGCTCTCCACGCTGTTCGCCGAGGCCGAGACGCGCGGCAGTCCGCTGTCGCGCCGCGCTGAGCAGCCGACCTGGCGCGATCCCGCGAGCCATTACCTGCGCCGCAACGTCTCCCCGCCCGCAACCGGCTCGCCGGTCGACATCGTCGAGATCGAGTTCCCGCCCGGCGGCAGCGTCGCCTTCGACAACCAGCGCGTCGCCGGCACGGACCAGCATATCTGGGTGCTCGACGGCGCGCTGGAGCTGGAACTCGGCGAGGAGGCGTTCCGGCTCGAAACCGGCGACTGCCTGCGGATGCGCTTCGACCGGCCGATCCTGTTCCGCAACCCCACGGACCGGCCGATCCGCTACGCCGTCATCATCAGCCACGGAGCCGCCAGACCATGACAGATCGGGCCATGACAGCACCGCTCGCGACATCCGCCCGTATATCGATCCGCGCCCTCGACGCTGCCGAGGCCGGGGCCCGCCTGGACGAACTGGCCGCCATCCTGGTGGACGCGGTGGCGCATGGCGCTTCCGTCAACTTCATGGCGGGCTTTTCGAACGGGGAGGCACGCGAATTCTGGCGCAACCAGATCCCCGGCATCGCCGGCGGCGAGAAGCGGCTGCTGGTCGGCGACGATGGCGGCCGGCTGGTGGGCACGGTGCTGCTGATGTTCGCCCACCAGCCCAACGCGCCGCACCGCGCGGAGATCGGCAAGATGCTGGTGCTGTCCTCGCTGCGCCGGCAGGGCCTCGGCCGCCGCCTGCTCACCGCGGCCGAAGACGCCGCCCGCGCCGCCGGCCGCACGCTGCTGCTGCTCGACACCGAGGCCGGCAGCGCCGGCGACAGACTCTACCGGGCCTGCGGCTGGACCGCGATCGGCGCCGTCCCCGACCACGCTTTCCGTCCGGACGGCCGCCTCGCCGAGACCACGATGTTCTACAAGACCCTGGCCCCGCACCGCCGCTTTGCCGCCGCCGCGCAGATGGCCCGAACCGAGCCGTAGCCCCGAGTCGTAGCGCCCAGCCGTAGCCATGCACGACGCCAGCGCCCGTCACCCATCTACGGCGAGGCGCGCGGCTTCACCATATGAACGGCAACGCCGCCGTTCAGCGTCTCCTCCCGCTCCACCCGGTAGCCCAGCGACGCGTAGAGGCGGAGGTTCTCGGTGAACAGCTTGTTGGTATAGAGCCGCGTCCCCAGCAAACCCGAAGCCACGGCCAGTTCCTCGGCAAGCTTCAGCAGCCGGATACCGAAGCCGCTTCCCTGCCAGGCCGGCAGAACCGCGACGTTCTCGATCAGCAGATAATCCCCCGCGGGCACCGTCTCGATCAGCGCCGCCAGCCGGTCGCCGACGTAAAGCAGGTCGAAGCGGTGCTTTTGCACCGCCTCGGCGTAATCGATCCGCATCGGCAAGGGCTCGCGCCCGGTCCGCGCCACCCATTTGGCGTAGGCCTCGCGGGTGAGGGCACGTATCGCGCCGGCATCCGCCTCGCCGGCGACCCTCAGGCGAACGGCTTCGTCCATGCGTGTCTGCCCGGTCCGGATGCCGCGCCGCGCCGAACCCTGCCAGGATGGTGCCGCCTCATCGCCTGCCGATATCCGCTACATCGAACGGCGTCGTCTGGTACAGCTGGTTGATCCAGTTGCCGAACAGCAGATGGGCATGGCTGCGCCAGCGATTCCTCGGCTGCCGGTCCGTATCGTCCTCCGGAAAATAGTTGCGCGGCCTGGCAACCGGCCTGCCGGAAGCGAGGTCGCGGAAATACTCCTCGCCGAGCGAACCCGAATCATACTCGATATGGTTGAACATATGCAGCGACCGGTGGCCCGGGTCGTCCAGCAGGCACAGCCCCGCCTCGTCCGATTCCATCAGCACGCTCATGCCGCTATCCGCCGGAATGTCCTCGCGCCGCATCTCCGTCCAGCGCGACACCGGGATCGAGAAATCATCGGAAAATCCGCGCAGATAGGGCGAGGCGGGGGCGAGGTTGCGGTGGCGATACACGCCGAACGCCTTCTCGGCCAGCAGATGCTTGGGCATGCCATGGAAATGATGCACCGCCGCCTGCGCGCCCCAGCAGATATTGAAGCAGCCATGCACGTGGGTCTGCGTCCAGTCGAAGATGCGGCGCAGCTCGTCCCAATAGGTCACCTGCTCGAACGCCATCGTCTCCACCGGCGCGCCGGTGACGATGAAGCCGTCGAATTTCTCGCTGCTGACGTCCGCCCAGTCGCGGTAGAAGGATAGGATGTGCTCGCTCGGCGTATGACGCGCGACGTGGTCGGTCATCTTGACCAGCGTCAGCTCCACCTGCAGCGGCGTCGCGCCGAGCAGCCGCGCGATCTGCGTCTCGGTCCGGATCTTGTTGGGCATCAGATTGAGCAGCCCGATCCGCAGCGGCCTTATGTCCTGGCGCACCGCGTCCGCCTCGCCCATCACCATCACGCCCTCCGCATCGAGCGTGGCGCGGGCCGGAAGGTCGTCAGGTATCTTGATAGGCATCCACTTGTCCCGTTCTGCCGTCCATTATAGCGACGCTCTCCTAGAGCCGCCGGATCGGCAGCGTCCAGGCCAGCAGCACGATGCAGACCGAGAACGAGCCGATCGTCAGGAACACGGCCCGGAACGCCGAGGCCACCTCGTCCTGCACCACCGCGCGGTGCGCCGCGCCCAGCGTTTCCATCACGCCCGGTCCGAGCTGCACCATCTTGAAGAACAGCGCCGCCGTGTCGGTGCCGGACACGCCCAGCACGGTGAACAGCACTGCCCCCACCAGCGCCACGCCGAGCGCCGAGCCCAGCGAGCGCGACAGCTGCACCGCCCCCGCCGCTGCGCCGAGCTGGCGGGGTCCGGCCACGTGCTGCACCGTCAGCTGCGCCACCGGCATCGCCGAGCCCTGGCAGAACGCGCCGAAGATCATCATCAGGGGCAGCTGCGCCGGGCTGAGCGAGCGTGCGAAGAACGCCAGCGCGATCAGGCTGCAGGAAGTCACCAGCAGCCCGATGGAGGGAAAGATCGCCGTCCGCCCGGTCATCGAGATCAGCCGCCCGGTCATCATCGAGCCGGCCCCGACCCCGACGGTGAACGGCAACAGCAGGAACCCGATCTCGGACGGGGACGCGCCGTCGACCACCTGCAGATAGAGCGGCAGGAAAGTCATCTGCGACGTCAACGACGCGCCGGCGAAGCCGGACATGGCATTGGACCGCCAGATCGCCGGATGCTTCAGCAGCCCGATCGGCAGCAGCGGCGCGACGGCGCGCTTTTCCTGCCAGATCAGCGCGAGAAGCGCCGCGACGGACAGCGCGATCAGGCCCAGGATGATGCCCATCGCCTCCGGGTCCAGCCGCTTGATCTGCTCCATCGCCACCAGCAACGGCGTGACGAAGGTGGTCAGCAGGATCATGCCGATGGCGTCGAACCGGGTCCGCGCACCGCTGCCGGGGCGCCGTGGTAGGCGCAGCACCAGAACCATCGCCAGCGCGGTCAGCGGCAGCGTGACCAGGAAGATCGAGCGCCAGCCGAACCACTGCGTCAGGAAGCCGCCCGCCACCGGCCCGATGGTGCTGCCGAGCACGATCATCGTCGCCAGATGGCCCTGGAAATGCCCGCGTTCGCGCGGCGGCACGCTTTCGCCGATCAGCGCCTGCGACAGCGTCATCAACCCGCCGCCGCCCAGCCCCTGCACGCAGCGGAAGATCGTCAGCACGGTCATGCTCGGCGCCGAGGCGCAGCCGATCGAGCCGGTCATGTAGGTGACCAGCGCCACCAGCATCAGCGTGCGCCGGCCATAGATGTCTGCCAGGCGGCCGTACACCGGGGCGGCGATGGTGTTGGCGACCAGATACGAAACCACCACCCAGACCACGCGCTCCACCTCGCCGAGCGAACGCGCGATCGCCGGCAGCGCGGTGCTGACCGTGGAGCCGTCCGCCACCGCCAGGAAGATCGGCAGCATGATCGGCGGAAACACCGTCCAGAACAGCTCGCGGCGGGATTTGTAGTCGGTCTCCTCCTGGTATCCATGCGCCGCTTCGGACGTCATCTTCTAGTACCTGCTTCAGTATCGGTCGCGCAGCAAAGACCGCCCTCGCGCGCCGTGCAATCCCGGCCCCCCAACCGGCCCCGCGCATCGGTGGCGCCGGACCGGGCAGGCGGCTATCCTCGGGCGATCCGACAGGGGGAAAGCCGCCATGAACGACGTCGCCACCACCGAAGCGCCCAAGCTGGGCGCCAAAGCCATCGCCGAGCTGGCCGAGCAGCTCAACGCGCTGCTGCGCCTGCGCACCAATGCGATCGGCATGAAGCTGTTCGAGAACCTGGACGAGTTCAACGCCGTGCAGGGCCTGCGCCGCCCCGCCCCGGGCAAGACCTTCTCCACCTGCCAACTCGTGACGCAGGCGCGCATCGCCGGCTTCACGCTCGGCATCACCACCGAGAACGTGCCGGAATTCTCCAATTGCAGCGGCGTCATCGGCCTGTCCCCGCCGAGCGAGCTCTATCTCTCCGGCCGCAAGATGCACGGCGTGTGGTTCGAGAACCTGGAGGCCTCGGCGGCGCACCAGGCGCAGATGCCGCGCGTGCCCGCCGGGCGCTATCACGGCCTGGTGGTCTCGCCCTTGCGCTCGGCGCGGCTGGATCCGCCGGATATCTGCCTGTTCTACGCCAACCCCGCGCAGATGATCCTGTTCATCAACGGCCTGCAATGGCGCAACTACAAGCGTTTCGATTTCAGCATCACCGGCGAGAGCGCCTGCGCCGACAGCTGGGGCACCGCGCTGAAGACCGGCAAGGCCAGCCTGTCCATCCCCTGCTTCGCCGAGCGCCGCTACGGCGGGGTGGCGGACGACGAAATGCTGATGGCCTGCCCGCCGGAGGACCTGCAGACCGCCGTCACCGGCCTGCAGGGCCTGTCCAAGGCCGGGCTGCGCTACCCCATCATGCCCTACGGCCCGCAGGCCGAGCCGGCCGAGGGCATGGCCAAGAGCTACGCCGGCAAGAGCTGAACGGGACCAGAGAGCCGCGCCCGCCGCTTCCGCCCCCGGGCGGGGAGGGGTGGCGGGCGCTTCATTTCAGGCAAATGCCATGGTCGGGGCGGCTCCGTAAGGTGTTCCGCTAACCTTTTTTCCGCTATGCACTGCGCCGCAGCAAGCAGAGGCACGATCTTTTCCAATGCGCATTTCGATATTTGGCGTCGGTTATGTGGGTGTCGTTTCCAGCGCGTGCCTCGTTTCAGTCGGTCATTCGGTCGTCGCGGTCGATGTCGCGGCCGACAAGGTCGCGCTCATCAACCAGGGCAAATCCCCCATCGTCGAGGAGGAGATCGACGACCTGGTCGCCGCCGGCGTCGCCGCCGGCAAGCTGACCGCGACCACGGATGTGGAAGCGGCCATCCAGGCGACCGAGATCTCCTTCATCTCCGTCGGCACGCCCAGTGCCGCGAACGGCAGCGTGTCGATGGTCGCGGTGAAGGCGGTGCTGGCCTCGATCGGCCGGGCGCTGCGCGACAAATCCACCCCGCACACCATCGTCATGCGCTCCACCGTGCCCCCCGGCACCGCGGAGACCCTGGCGATCCCGATCCTGGAGCGTGAATCCGGCAAGCGGCACGGCGAGGGGTTTGCCTATTACAGCAATCCGGAATTCCTGCGCGAAGGCTCCTCGGTGCGCGATTTCCGCGCCCCGCCCTTCACCCTGATCGGCGCGCCCGAGGGCGATGACGCCCCTGTCGTGCGGGAGATCTACGCCGCCGTGCAGGCGCCGGTGCACGTCGCGCCGTACAAGGTGGCGGAGGCGGCGAAATACCTGTCCAACGTCTATCACGCGGTGAAGCTGGCCTTCGCCAACGAGGCCGGGGCGATCCTGGCGGCGCACGGCGTCGATGCCCGCGCCTCGTTCCGGCTGTTCTGCGAGGACCGGGTGCTGAACATCTCCCCGGCCTATCTGCGGCCGGGTTTCGCCTTCGGCGGCTCCTGCCTGCCGAAGGACATCCGCAGCTTCCTGGCGCTGGCCGGTGACCGTGACATTCCGGCGCCGTTCCTGAGCCAGGTGCTGCCCAGCAACCAGTCGATCATCGACCGCACCTACGAAGCGATCGCCGCGCATGGCCGCCAGCAGGTGACCCTGTTCGGCCTGGCCTTCAAGAGCGGCACCGACGACCTGCGCGAATCGCCGTTCGTGCTGCTGGCGGAAAAGCTGATCGGCAAGGGGTTCGAGCTGAAGATCTTCGACCGTTCGGTGGACATGGCCCGCCTGACCGGCGCCAACCGCGCCTATATCGAACGCGAGATCCCGCATATCGAACGCCTGCTGGTCAGCGATGTCGACGCGGCGCTGGGCGGCAGCCGGATCGCCGTAGTCGGCCATATCGGCGCCGAGGACCGCCCGGCGCTGCTCGGCGCGCTCGGCGAGCGGATCGTGCTCGATCTGGCGGGAATACCGGATCTGCAGAAGCTGCCCTCGGTGACCTATCACGGCCTGTGCTGGTAGGCCGATGAGCCATTCGGCAAAGCGCGCGCGGCCGCGCCTGCTGTTCGTCAGCCCGCGCTTCCTGTTCCCGGCCAACGAGGGCGGCAAGATCCGCACCTCGAACATCCTGCGCCAGATGAAGGGCGGGGCGTTCGAACTCACGCTGGCCTCGCCCGCGCCGGCGGATGCCGCCCGGTTCGCGGCTGAAATCGACGCCGTCTGCGACCATTTCCTGTCATGGCCCGCGCAGCCGGCCTCGCAGCTTCGCCGGCTGCTGGCCTTGCCCGGCGCCATCCCGGTGGCCGCCGCGACCGACCGCTCGGCCGCCGGCGCTGCCGCGATCGGCAAGGCGCTGGCCGCCGGCCCCGATGTCGTGCCCGATATCGTCGTGGTCGATTTCCCGCATGCCGACGTGCTGATGCCGCGCCGGATCGGCCGGCCTTCGGTGCTGTTCACCCATAATGTCGAAGCGGAGATCTTCGAGCGCCACGCCCGCGTCGCAACCGGCCTCTGGCGCCTGGTCTGGCGCAACCAGGTCGGCAAGATGCAGCGTTTCGAGGCCGATGTCCTGCGCCGCTACGACAGCGTGATCGCCGTATCCGCCCGCGATGCCCAGGCGCTGCAGCAGCGCTACAAGCTGCCGGTGGTCGAGCCGATCGAGACCGGCGTCGATCTCGAGTATTTCCAGTACTCCGCCCCGCCCACCACGCCCGATCCCGGCCCGACCGGCGGCACGATCGTGTTCACCGGGGTGATGGATTCGCCCGCCAACACCGACGGCATCGACTTCCTGATGAACGAGATCTGGCCGATCGTCGCCCGCGCGCGGCCGCAGGCGCGGGCGCTGATCGTCGGGCGCAACCCGCAGAAATCCCTGTTCGCCGCGGTGCGGGAACGCGGCCTGCCCTGGACCGTCACCGGCTCGGTCGAGGACATCCGCACCTATGTGGCCCAGGGCCATGTCTCGGTAATCCCGCTGCGCGTCGGCAGCGGCACCCGCATCAAGGCGTTCGAGGCGATGGCCATGGGCCGCCCGGTCGTCTCCACACGCGTGGGCATCGAGGGCCTGGACGTCGAACCCGGCCAACATTTCCTCGCCGCCGACACCGGTCCGGATTTCGCCACCGCCATCCTGCGCCTGCTCGACGACGCCAACCTGCGCGAAACCCTGGCCCGGACCGCGCGGGCACGGCTGGAAGAACGCTTCTCCTGGGCCCACGTCGCCCGCCAGTTCGAGGCGATCTGCGAACGCGCCCTGGCCGCGAGAGGGTAATCGTCAACCTGCAGTCGAACGCTCTGCAGATCCGGGGGAACCAGCAGGGGACAGCCGGTCGCCGCGCGCACCGCCTCCACGCTCACCCCCGGCGCGATTTCGCGCAGCAGGAACGCATCGCCTTTGGGCTCGAACAGGCCGAGATTGGTCACCACCAGCGTCACCACGCCGCGCGCGGTGACGGGGATGGCGCAGGCATCCACCAGCCGCGGCGCGCCGCTGCGGGTGGCGTGTTCGAGTATCAAAAAAACATTCCTGGCGCAGGCCGCCAGGTCCATCGCCCCGCCGATGCCGCCGCCCTTGGCGCCGGCAACCTTCCAGTTGGCGAAGTCGCCGTTGCACGCCGCCTCGTAGGCGCCGAGCACGGTCACGTCGATCCGCCCGCTGCGGATGATGGCGAAGCTGTCGGCATGATGCACGATCGCCGCTTCCGGGCGCAGCGTCACGTTCTGCCCGCCGGCATTGACCAGGTGCAAATCCTCATGCCCGGGTTCGGCGATCGGGCCGTAGCCGATCACGCCGTTCTCCGAATGATAGATGATCTGCCGGTCGCCGATATCGGTGTTGGAGCACAGCGTCGGCATGCCGACGCCGAGATTGACGATCCAGCCCTCCTGGAACTCCATCGCCAGCCGGTCGGCCATCTGCTGGCGGGTCAATCCCGCGGGGCGGGTCGCCGCTACGGTCTCGCTCATCGCGTCACCTCCCTCGGGGCGGGCTGCCAGATGCCGTCCGGCGCGGGCGGGATGCGCACCAGCCGGTGCACGAAGATGCCGGCGGTGTGGATCTGGTCGGGGTCGAGGCTGCCGGTCGGCAGGATGTCCTCCTCCACCTCGGCGATGGTGATCCGCGCCGCCATGGCCATCACCGGGTTGAAATTGCGCTGCGAACGGCGGAACTGCAGGTTGCCGAACGCGTCCGCGCGCCAGGCGCGCACGAAGGCGTAATCGACCGGCAGGGCGTGCTCCAGCAGGTATTCCCGTCCGCCGAAGCTGCGGGTCTCCCGCCCCTCGGCCAATTCGGTGCCCACGGCGGTCGGCGTGTAGAAGGCGGGAATGCCCGCCCCCGCCGCGCGCAGCCGCTCGGCCAATGTGCCCTGCGGCACCAGTTCGGCCTCCACCTCGCCGGCCTCGTAGAAACGCGTGAACGGCAGCTGCTCGGAGGCGCGGGTGGCGGCGGTGAAGCTGCAGATCACCTTGCGGACCTTCCCCTGCTCGACGAGGTGGCCGATATCCGGCAGCCGCGGCACCCGCGCGCCGCCGGTGGTGTTGGCGATGCAGGTCAGGTTCCGCGCGCCGTGCCGGGCCAGCGCCCCGAGCAGGTTGTACGGCACGCCGACCGGGCCGAAGCCGCCGAAGGCGATGGAGGCGCCGTCGGGTATGTCGCGCACGGCCTCATCGAAGCCGGCCAGTTCCTTGGTCCTCGGGCGTTCCCGCGTGCTCGCGCTCATCGTGTCGCCTGCCTGGTTGTTTCTTGTACCTGGACGTCACGCCGATGAACCGACACATGCCGGGGGCTGTCAAGGCGGCCCGGCCCGGGACCGGGGAATGGCCGCGCATCCGCCAAATTCGGCGATTGCATGAAATTCGACCCCGCGAGGCTTGGCGAGGCGCCGGCAGGAAGGTAAGCAGCCGGCTGAACCGAAAAACCCCCGGTGCCTTCGGCACGGGTGATTCGGCCGCGGCCTGCGCAGTCGAGAAAGACCTGAGAGACAGATGCAGCTATTCCTGGTTACCGGCGGCTGTGGTTTCATCGGCTCGCATCTCTGCGAAACCCTGCTGCAGGCCGGACACCGGGTCCGCGTGCTCGACGACCTGTCGTCGGGCTTTCTGCACAACCTGCCCAAGGGCGCCGAATTCCAGCAAGGCGATGTCGCCGATCCCGCCGCCGTCCAGCGTGCGGTGGAAGGCGTGGACGGCTGCTTCCATCTGGCCGCGATCGCCTCGGTGGAGAAGGGGGTGCAGGACTGGCTCGGCACCCATAACGCCAACCTGACCGGCACGATCGCTCTGCTCAACGCGGTCCGCCAGCTGCCCGGCGCGGCGCGCGTTCCCGTGGTCTATGCCTCCTCGGCGGCGGTGTATGGCGATTGCCCGGTCCTGCCGATCACCGAGGATGTGCCGAAGACCCCGCTATCGGCCTATGGCGCGGACAAATATGGCTGCGAGCTGCACGCCAGGGTGGCCACGCATGTCTTCGCCATCCCGACCGTGGGGCTGCGCTTCTTCAACGTCTACGGTCCGCGGCAGGATCCGAAATCGCCGTATTCCGGGGTGATCTCGATCTTCTGCGACCGGCTGCTCCGGCGCGAGGGCGTGAACATCTTCGGCGACGGCCTGCAGAGCCGCGACTTCGTGTTCGTGGCGGATGTGGTGGCGGCGCTGATGGCGGCCATGCGGCATCGCCCGGAAGGGGCGCCGGTGTTCAATGTCTGCACCGGACAGGCGACGACGGTGCTCGATCTCGCTCGGACGATCGCCGAGCTCTGCGGTCATGCTCCGGAGATCCGCAATAGCCCCGCGCGGGCGGGAGAGATCCGTCATTCCATCGGGTCATCGGCGGCCGCCCGCCATGCCTTGTCGCTCGGTGAACCCGTATCCCTGCGCCACGGCCTCGCCCAGGTTTTGTCCTGGCTCGGAAATTCTCTCTAGCGACGGTTCCGGCTGACGGACCGCCCGATCCTGGCGCTCCGCGCCGGGATGCTTATGATGCCCAGCGCCGTAATGCTTACAACGCTCCGCGTCAGAAAGTCACCGTACGACGAGTTCCCAGATAGTGGCCCAGAGACCGAGAGAGAGCACGGTAATCACCGACATGGCCCATCCTGGAGGAAGCGAATCCTTCTTCATTTTTGCCCAACCCTTGTACAGACACTTAACCGTTGTCCCACAATCTTAATATAAGATTGGTTTGTCCACCCGCGTCGATGAATTCGAGTTCACGTCTCAGCGATGTCATCAGCAATGAAGCCGGCAACTCTCTGATGATTCGGCGATTTCTTGCACTCGCACACAGGACCGGGCCCGGCTCATGCAATTCAGCCTTGACCTGCGCTCAGCGGCCGCTTGCCGATTCGTGCCGCCCGGGAAGCCGTCAGCAGGCCGCGCGGTCCCCGCCATAAAGCGCGGCGTAGGCGGCGAACATGATCTCCTGGTCGAATTCCCGCTCGGCCTTCGCCCGGTTGGCGGCGCCGATGGTGCCGCGCAAACCGGCATCCCGCGACAACGCGAGCATGGCCCCGGCCAGGGCGGCATCGTCCTTCGCCACGATGAAGCCGGCATTCTCCGGCGCCACCATGCCGCTTATGTCGCCGACATCCGTGCCGGCCACGGCAAGCCCGGCGGCCATGGCCTCCAGCACCGATAGCGGCATCTGCTCGGTGTCCGACGACAGCGCGAACAGGTCGAACCGGGCATAGGCGCGCTGCGTCTCGGTCATGTGGCCGGTGAAGAACACGCGCTGCGCGAGGCCCATCTGCCTGGCGGCCTCCTCCAGCCCGGGCCGTTCCGGGCCGTCCCCGACGATGACCAGCCGCGCCGGCAGTACCTGCACCACCTGGCGGAAGGCCTGCAGCAGGCGCATCAGGTTCTTCTCCGCCCGCAGCGCAGCCACGGTACCGATCACAGGTCCCTCGCCGGGCCAGTCGGGGGGCCAGTCGGGCGTCGGTTCCCCGGTCCTATCGCCAGGGGCAAACCTGGCGAGGTCGACGCCGTTGGGAACATACAGCACGCGCTTTTCCGGCAGCCGCCAGATCCCGGTGGCGATGCGCTGCAGCAGGCGCGAGGGCACCACCACGCGGCTGCGCCGCAGCACCAGCCCGCGGGTCCATGCTCGCCGCGGCAGCTGTCTTTCCCGCTCCTCCGGCCCGAACCCGTCCTCCATGTGCACGTGGCGCACGACGGGCAGCAGATTGGCCATGCCCCATTCCAGCGAACCCCAGTTGCTGGTCACCAGCACGTCCGGCCGGTGCTCGCGCAGGAAGTTGCGGAACAGGCGGACATTGCCCCAGGTGTCGCCCTTGCGGAAAACCAGCTCAGGGTAGCCGACGTCAATGCCGGCATCGATCCGCTCGCGGCAGGCGTAATTGCCGTCCATCGCCAGGATCCGGTGACGGAAGCGCTCGCCGAAGCGATTGATCAGCGCGGCCGTGCGCACCTGTACGCCGCCGACCCCGAAGGTCGAGAACACGTGCAGCACCAGCGGTGTCCGGAGATCCGACATCGTTCAGGCCGCGTGCACCAGGATCGCGCGGCGCTGGAATTCGTCCGGATCCGCCACCGGCTGCCAGCCGAGGTCGCGCTTGGCGGCACTGCAATCGAACCCGGCGCGCATTCCGCGTGAGAGGAAATCCCGCCGCGCCGGCATAGGCACGGCCCGGCCGGTGGCGCGCTTGACGCCCCATTTCGCCAGGTCTTCCGCCCACAGCCAGGTCGCCGATTGCGGGTGGAAGCGCAGCGGGCGTTCCAGCGCCTTGCCGAGTGCTGCGATATAGTCCCGCGCGGTCATGCGGACATCGCCGATCAGGTTGTAGCTGTGCCCCTCGATGCCGGGCGCGCTGCAGGCCAGCACGATGGCCCGGGCGACGTCCTCCACCAGCACGAAGGGCAGGGGATTGCGTCCATCATTCCAGCCGATGCAATGCTGATCGGTGTTGTAGAACCCGATGCCGGAATGGAACGGCGACGCGCCGCGCCCGACGACGACGCCGGGGCGCAGGATGCAGACCGGCAGGTTTTCGCGCGCGTGCATCTCCATCAGCATCCGGTCGCAGATCGCCTTGGCCCGGGCGTAATCGGCGCGGCGATCCGATTGCGGATCCGGCGGCGTCGCGTCGGTCACGGCGCCGGATTGTGGGCCGAGATACAGCGATGCGATCGAGCCGACATGGATCAGGCGCTTCACCCCGCGCGCCAGGCAGACCCGCGCGACGGTCTCCGCGCCACCGACCATGGCCGCGCGGATCTGCTCGAAATTCGCCCCGCCGCCGCCATGCGCGAGATTGACCACGACCGGCGCATCGCCGATCGCGGCCTCCACGTCGGCGGATTGGCGGATATTGCCCCGCCGCACGCTGACCAGCGGATCGGCGAACACGGCGGGCAGATTGTCAGCCGAGCGCGCCATGACCGACACGCGCAGCCCGGCCTGCACCAGCTGCGTCACCACCTGGGTGCCGATGAAGCCGGTGCCGCCGAGCACCGCGACATCGTAGCCCGTGGTCTCGCGCGCGGCCGCCACCGGTGCCGCGTCCTCGGACAGCGTCGTCCCGGGCGCGGCCGGATGAAACACCTGGTCGCGCAGGGTCTCGCAGCAGCGCACCAGCATGGAGCCGAAGGCGATGTCGGTCTCCGGCGCCGTTCCCGTGTCCAGGGCCGCGTGGAACGCGCGCATGCTGTTCTGCATGCTTTGGAAATAGGCGTCCGAACGGGGTTTCAGCTTCAGCGTCGACAGGGCGTACTGCATCGTGTTGCCCCAGCTTTCGCGCATCAGCGTGCCGGCCAGGCGGGTGCCGGAGGCCACGCCGTCGACGGCCTCCATCCAGCGGGTCCGTTCATAGGTGAAGAAGCGGTTGGCCAGGATGTCGGCCACCGCCACGCCGTCGTCGCAGACCACGGTGATCTGCCAGAACGGGAATTCCTGCCCCACCGCAAAGCGCATCTGCGCCGGCAGCTGCGCGCAGTCGAGCGACAGGTCCAGGCTGGGATAGAATTGTTTGCCCGGGGCGATCTCCACCGGCGGGCCGGCCAGCGCCTTCGTGGCCCCGATCAGCCCGGCCAGGGCGGCGATCTGCGACAGCGGATGGACCGCCTGTTCCAGCAGGATATTGACCGGCTGGCGGAACATCCAATGGCTGAACTGGCGCGCGGCGAGCTGGCGCAGCGGCACATTGTAGATGCAGGAGACGAAGTTCGGCTTGCCGAGGCCGCGCGCCTGCACCAGTCGGCGCAGGGCGACGAAGGCGGGGTGGAAGACGAAATTCTGGTTGACCCCGATCGACAGGCCCGAAGCCCGGCCGGCCACGGCCAGGGTGTCGCATTCCGCCAGGCTGGTCGCGGCGGGCTTCTCCAGCAACACCGGCTTGCCGGCGGCGATCAGTTCCAGCGCCACCGGCGCGTGAAGGTTGGGGGGCACCGCCACATGGGCGCAATCGAACGCGTCCGCCGCCAGCGCGTCCCTTACGGATGGGTACACGGCAGCAATCTTGTAGGCGCGCGCCAGCGCCTGCGCAGCGTCCGTGTTGGGGTCGATGATCGCGGTCGTGCGCACGCCCGGAATCGCTGCCAGAGCCTCGATATGGACGCGGGAGGCGACCCCGGCGCCCACGAGTCCAATTCTTCGCACCGTGATGATCCTTCGCGGGAAGGCCGCGCCCGTAGCGGCCGGTCTCCGTTGCGAACGGATAGGACCCGTACGGCGCACGCGGCGACGTGGATCGTTATTGTCACGATTTCGCATTGATTGCAACCTCGCTCAGCCTGGCAAGCTGCGCGGCCAGCGATGTCTGATTGCGAAAGAACGTCTCGACCGTCTGATGCGCCAGCTGGCGGTATTGCGTCGTGGTCTGCCGCCAATCGCCCGCCGGGGTGACCATCACCAACACCGGCGCCGAATTCCCCCCGGTCAGGCTGCGCAGCGCCTGGCGGATACGGGTCGTCAGGCCGATCTGGGTCGGCTTGCCGTCGATCCACAGCGAGGTGGCCGCCAGGTTCGCCGAATCTTCCATTTCGGTCACCCGCCACATGCCCGGAACCTCCCCGGGCACGGCCAGCGAACCGCTCATGGTCTCGCCCGGGCCGAGCTGGTCGATCATGCGCCGCTGCGCCTCCAGCAGCTTGCCCGCGCCGGTGCGAGGCGAGAACACCTCAACCTGCACCGCCACGGTATAGCCCTCGCAGGTGAAGAACTGCTTCATGCCGGTGCCGCTGGCATTCACCACCGGGGCCACCTTGCCCGATCCGTTCGCCGCCGCCGGCCCGCCCGTCGTCAGGCTGCAGCCGGGATCGGCGGTCAGCCCGACCAGAGCGGGGGCCGGCAGCTGGCCGAGCGACCGATCGATCTGCGCCACCGCGGCCGGCCCGCTCGCCGCCAGCACCACCAGCAGGACCATGGCGATGGCCGACAGCCGCGCGGCGCCGGCCCGGGGCGGGACGGGTGCCCCCGCCGGCGCCGGGGTGGCGGTGTCCTCGCGGAACGGCAGGCCGAAGACGACCAGCAGCAGGATGACGATGGAGAAGAATATCCAGCCATAGATCAGATGATCCGCGCCGGCGGCCTCGGCGCTGCCGAGATAGCGGCCCAGCACCACGATGCCGAGCGCGCGGAACCCGTTGGCGATGATCGGCGTGAGGATGGAGACGCCGATGAAGGTCAGCCGCCGCCACGGGCTGCGGTACATGATCAGCGAATACAGCACCCCGAACGCGATCGAGGCGATCAGGAAGCGCAGCCCGGCGCAGGCCTCCGCGACCAGGAACGTGCCCTGCGCGATCTGGATCAGGTAGCCGTCCGAATAGTCCGGAATGCCCAGGACATCGAGGCCGAGCAGGGTGAAGGAGGTGGTGAAATCCTGCAGCGACGTGGTCAGGAAGGCGCCGAACGGCACCAGGAAATACAGGTACAGCAGCGGCCCTAGCAGCGCGTAGTACATCCGCCAGCCCAGCACCGACAGGAACAGTACCTGCACCAGGCTGATCAGCATCAGCTGCCGCCCTTCCATGATGCCCAGGCGCTCGGCGACCAGCCAGGCGAAGATGCAGGGCAGGGCCAGCAGCACGAAGCGCCAGTCCGGCACGATCGGCACCCCGACCAGGGTGAACCGGCGGTCCCAGACCAGCCAGGCGAAGATCGGAATGATCAGGATGCAGTGGTTGTAGGCGGTCGATGCGTCCCAGGTGCGGATGGCCGCCATGACCTCCTGGTTGAACACCAGACCGAGCAGCAGCAGCCCCGCCGCCAAGGCGGGCAGGACGACGCGGAACGGGCTCCAATCCCAGGTGGGGGAGGGGGCGGGTCCGGCCGGAAGCGTTGCGGGCATGCTCATGGCCGCGCTCCCGCGATCGGCATTTCGGTGCGTCGAGCCGTGTCAGGCGTCTCAGTCATCGTCTGTCCCCCGCGCCTCAGCCGATGCCGCGCACGATATGCGGCCCGATCACATTGGCCACCGGCAGCGGCAGCCGCTTCCAAGCCTGGATGAACAGCCGGTATTTCGGGTTCATCGGATTGTGGTCCGGAATAGCCGCTCCCGGCCGCAGCTTGAAGCGATAATGCAGCGGCGCCGGCTCGAAGCCCCAGTTGTGCTTGAAGGAATAGGCGCCGGTGCCGATCTTGCTGCGGCCGAAATCGAACAGCCGGCAGCCCCGTTCGGCGGCGCGGCGCATCACTTCCCAGTACATGAAGTCGTTCGCGGCCCGGGTGCGCGCGCCGAGCGTGCCGCCGCCGTAATAGGGCAGCACCTCGTCGCGAAAATAGAAGTTCATCACCGCGGCGAGCGGGGTGTCCTGGTCCAGGATGGTGACGACATCCAGGCAGTCGCGGAACGCCTCGGCCAGGATGCGGAAATATTTCTTCGCGAACACCGGGGTGCCGAGATTGCGCACGCTCTCGGCATAGACCCGGTGCAGCGCGTCCACGTTCTGGTCGCAGACCGATTGCAGCCCGTTCTGGATGCCCTTGCGCACCATGGCCCGCTGCTTGCGCGGGATGGCCTTCATGTTCTTCTCGTTATCGGCGTCGATCGGCTTGCGGAAGGTCACGTACAGGTCCGGCCGGGTCAGCCAGTCGCTTTCCACCGGCTCGCGGTAGCGCATTTCCACCGCCGAGGCCCCGGTCCGTTCCATCAGCGCCGCGGCATGGGCCTCGAGCGCCTCGCGCGTCTCCCGGTCCGCCGCCAGCGACGCCGCCATAGACGCAGAACGGCACCGATATCAGCGTGTTGCCGAACAGCGCGGTCTTCACCTGGGCCAAGGGCAGGATGCCGACGATCGCGCCGTCGCGCTCCGCCAGTGTGTAATGCGGCCGGTGGCCGAAAGCCTGCCCGATCACCCGCGCCCAGGCGGCGCGATGAAAAAAACTGCCATCCGGCATCGCGTGCACGAATGCGTCCCAGGCCGGTTCGCGTGCGGGATCGAGCGGTCTCAAGGCGAGCGTCATATGGGGCGTTTTCCGGCGGACAGGGGCGCGGGCAGACTGGAGCGTGGGCTGGGATTGGAGCGCGGGCAGCGATCTCAGGCGGTGACGGCAGGCTCCGGTTCGGGAGGCGTGAGTATGCCTGCATACACCCGGTCCATGCGATCCCAGGCAAAATCCCGCAACAGCCGGTCCAGGCGTCCCTCGGTCCGGCCCAGATTGACGTAATGCCTGAATTTGGACAGCCGCCCGGCCGCATGGATGCGCGGCTGGTCCGGGTCGATCTCCCAGGGGTGCAGATAGAAGATGCCCGGCCAGCCCTCGCCCCGGTTGACGCGCGACAGCGCCAGGCGAAACAGCCAGTACGGCAGCAGCCGGAAATAGCCGCCGCCGGAGCAGGGCAGGTTCCGCTGCATCACGCGCAGCGTGGTCATCGGGATTTCCCATAATGCCCCGCCGGCGGGGCGGAACGGGGTGCGCGGCGCGTCGGGCATGCCATAGAGGTCGTGGCGCACCGGATAGATGCTGGAGCTGTAGCGGTAGCCTTCGCCAGCCAGCACGTCGAACGCCCAGGGCGTGCGCTTGCCGATCGAGAACGTCGCCGCGCGATAGCCGGTGACCGCGACGCCGCCGAGATCCTCCAGCAGAAGCTTGGTCTTGCGCACGTCGGCGGCGAAGGCTTCGGGCGCCTGGTCATGCACCAGGATGTGCTCCCAGCCATGGCTGGCGAGTTCATGGCCGGCGGCGACGATCCGGCGGACCATCTGCGGATGGCGCCTGGCCACGCAGCCGAGCGTGAAGAACGTCCCGGTCACCCCGGCGCGCTCGAACTGCGCCAGCAGCCGGTCGGTATTCCGTTCCACACGAGAGGCCATGCCGTCCCAGTCCTGCCGGGAGACGCAGCCGGCGAAGGCCTGGACCTGGTAGTAATCCTCGACATCCACGGTCATGGCATTGCGGATGCGCCCAGCGGCATCGGCTGCGGCATCCGCGACGGACGGCTGGACGCCGTTCGACGTCCCCGTCCTGCCCGGCGGCGGGGGCGGCATGGCGTTCACCTCGGTTGCTCTACCAGCGTGCTCATCATCTCCATCAGCCGGCGGAACGCCCGTTCCTGCCGCGCCAATCCCTGTTCCACCAGTTCGAGCCGCCGCATCAGCCCGGTATCCGCCGCGCCACCGCGCGCGAAGACCCCGGTATCGGCCCCCGCCGGGTGGTGCGCCGCGCCCGGTGCGGCATGGATGCCGCCGCCGAGATGCAGCGTCCCGCCGAGATCCTGGTGCAGTTCCCTCGCGGTGTCCTCGACCATCGATCCGGTGATCGTGCTCGCCTGTTCCAGGGCGCCATAGAGCAGTACCCGGGAGCACAAAGTGTTAATCTTGCGTGGAATTCCCAGCGTGTTGCGGAACACCGTGGCGAACGCCCCGTCGTCCCAGTACGGGTTCTCGCCGGTCCAGCCGACCGTGCGCATGCGGTGCTCGATATAGGCGCGGGTTTCCGCCTCGCTGAGCGGCCCGAGATGGTAGGAGGCGAGCACGCGCTGGCGCAGCTGCTCCAGATCGGGGCTGGCCAGCATCGGGCGGAACTGCGGCTGGCCGAGCAGGATGGTCTGCAGCGAGGCGTGCCCGTCCACGGTGATGTTGGAGAGCATGCGCAGCTCCTCGAGGGCGGCGAAGGACAGGTTCTGCACCTCGTCCACCACCAGCAGGCAGCGCCGTCCGGCCACGTGATTGGCCTGCACCATCTGCTGGAAGCGCTGCAGCAGCGCCGATTTGTCGGCGCCCTGCGCATCGATCCCGAAGCCGCCGAGCGCCAGGCGCATCAGGTCGTCGCCGGAGACCTGCGTCGTCACCACGCGGGAGATCACATAGGTCTGCCGGTCGAGCTGGGACCAGAGCTGCTCGACCAGCGTGGTCTTGCCCGCCCCGACCTCGCCGGTGATGATGATGAAGCCCTCGGCCTGCGACAAGCCGTAGATCAGGTGCGAGATGGCGCGGCTATGCCCGCTGCTGCCGAAGAAGAAGCGGCTGTCCGGCGTCAACTGGAACGGTATGCCGCTGAGCCTGTAATATGTCTCGTACACTGGATTTCAGTCAAAAAGTCTTGGTCAGACCAAGAAGAAAGACGTTCTGCGTAAACGACAGGATGGTGAAGGGGGAGTCGCGCTCGTAATAGGCGTATTGCGCCGATCCCGTCAGGGTGTTGGAGAACTGATACTGGAGGATCAGGTTGGCGTTCAACGTCGTCTGGGTCCCCGACACCGCCGTGCTCTGGCTCGGCTGCGTGGTGTAGGCCGCCGACACGATCGACGACAGGACCGGGGTCAATTCATGCGTCCAGCTGCCCTGCGCCGTGGTCGAGGTGCTGCTGGCGGTGGACAGGCCGGCATTGGCCTGGGTGGTGGCCAGCAATTGCTGATCGGAAACGAAGACCGACGCGGTGATCACGTCGCGGTCCAGGGTCAGGGTCGCGGTGGCCGACAACGTCTTGGACCGGTAGAGATTGGAGTTCGACCCGACCACGCCGGCGCTGTTGAACAGCGGCGCCCCGGTCAACGCATTGACCTGATAGCCGTACTGGTTGACGTCGGAGATCGCCACGTTGTTCTGCAAATCGGACAACCCGTTGCCGATGCCGGTGTTGTAGGAAACACTGACGCGGAAGCGGGGCGTGACCTGATAGGCGCCGTTCACCAGAAACGCGTCGATGCCGTACTGGTGCCCGTAGCCCAGCGTGATCGAGCTGTCGGCATTCGGCAGCAGCGTGGTGCCGACCTGCCAGGTCATGTCGTTGATGTTGGTCGGCGGCACGCCCTGGTAGTGGATATTCTCGTAGCCGAGCGCACCGAAGACGGTGATCTGCCGCGTCACCGCATAGCCGAGCTGGTTGTTGAAGGTATACTGGTAGCCGTTCTGCGTGCTGGTATTGCCGCCGTACTGGTTGCCGGAGGCAATGGTCAGGTTCTTGAACCGGCCGAGAAACTCGCCGGTCTCGAACTGCGCGATTTCCTGGTTGGTGATCAGGTTGGAGCTCTGGTCGAGCAGACCCGAATTGTTGAACTGGTTCAGCGCCGCCTGCTGGGCCGCGCTCGCCGAGCTGATGGAACTCGCGGAACCGGAGGAGCCGATGAACGGCAATGTCCCGAAGCCGGTGACCGGGCGGTTGTTGGACGCGTTGAAGGAATAGCCGATCTTGCCGGTGCCGTAATCCTCGAACCGGTGCAGCAAATAGGGCGTGATCGAGGCGGACGCCGCCTGGGTCAACTGGGTCGGCGGCAGGCCGGTCGAGGCGCCCGGCGCCCCGAGCGCGGAATTGCCGAAGCCGCTGCCGTTCCTCGGCTGCACGCCGGCGACGCCGCGCACATCCATGTAGAACAGATCCGGTACGAAGGCGATCGAGCCGTTGCCGGTGAAGTTCTGCCCGAGGAAATTCAGGTTGGGCGTGCGCGCATACAGGCCCAGCGTCGGCGCATAGTCGAACCGGGCCTGCACGCGCTCGGTGTTGCCCTGTATCGTCAGCCCGGGCGTGATGTAGTTGACCCAGTCCCAGCGCGGGTCCGAATGCGTGGCCAGCACGTTGCTGTTGTAGCTGGTCTGCGCCTGGATGCGCGGCGTGAAGGTCCAGCCCGGCGAGGGGGCGCCGGAAAACGTCCCGGGCGGGCCGATCTGCGCCGTCAGGTCCGTCGGCTCGGTGGATACGCCGGGCGTGGTGCCCGTCGTGGTACCGGGCGCACCGGTCGTGCCTTCGGTCGGCGGCGCCAGGATGGACGGGGTGAGGGCATCCGTCAGCGGAAAGGCTTCCGCCTGCTCCGTGCCGGCAAACCAGCAGGCCGTGCCCGCGGCCAGCAGGAAGAATGCCTGCAGCGGCGCGGCGGCGCCGCTGCGCGGTTGCACGTTGGTCAGCCGGGCGGGCACATGCCCAGCAAACCAGAGCTGAGCTTCCATGGGCCTTGTTCCACTTCCGGGCATTCAGTCTACGACGTGTAAGGCAGCGAATAGGACGATGCGTAGGCCCCGAAGGAGTATCTGCTGGCGACCTGGACCTTGTTCAGCAACAGTGTGATCGTCGGGCAGGTGTGGATCAGATCCATCGCGGCTTCCACCTCTTCGCGCTGTGTCTTCTCGGCCTCCACCACAAGGACGATCTGGCCGACGATCGAGGCCAGAACGCCGGGCTCGCTGGTCGCCAGGCAAGGCGGCGCGTCCAGGATCACCAACCGGTCCGCATAGCGCCGGCCGAGGCTCTGGATCAGTCGGGTCGCCTGGCGGCTGGCGAACAGCTCGGGGCTGCGTTCGCCGTGCTGGCCGATCGGCAGGATGGACAGGTTCTTCATGCCGGTCTTGACGATGACCTGCTCCGGGTCGAGGGCGGGGTCGGTGACCAGGTCGAGCAATCCGCGCGCGCCGGCGAGGCCGAGCGCGGTGGCGATCGAATCCTGCTTGTAGTCGATATCCACCAGCAGGACGTCATGATCGCGCTGGCGGGCGATGCCGGCGGCAAGATTGAGGGCGACGAAGCTCTTGCCCTCGCCGGGCCGGGAGCTGGTCAGCATGACCAGGTTGGCGTTGCCCTGCTCGACGATGTCCGGCGCGGTCGAGTTGCGCAGCACCTGGCGCTGGACGATGCGGAACTCTTCCGAGATGCGGCTGCGGGCCTGCCCCCAGTCGATCATGCCGGCGCGTTCCAGCGCGGCCAGCTCGATGATCCGCGCCTGGCTGCCGGGCGCCGCCGCGCCATTGGGGGCCGGGGCGGAGACAGGGGAGGGGATGGGCCCGATGGGGGGCGCGGCGGTGGGGGGCGCGACGGCGGTTGGCGCGGCCGCCGGCAGCGTCGCGGCCTGGGCGACACGGTCCGCGGTGTCGCTCACGCGCTTGGCGGCGGTCTCCTGCTCCAGCAACTGGGCAACCGAACTGTCCAGGTTGCCGCTCTTGAGCAGCTGCGCGGCAGCCCGTTCGACGAGATTGGGTGATTTTGATGTCATGCTCAGATATCGACCGCGGATTGGAATATCTGCGCCATGATCCCGGCAAAGGTTGCGAACAACAGGAGCACGGCGGCGGAGAACCGGATCGCCGCCATGATCCGCTCGCGTCGCGGCGGCGCGCCCAGCATGGAAATCGCGCCCAGCACGGGAAGGCCGATGCTGCGAAGGTCCTCCACGGTCGAGAACGACCGGTCGAGCTGGCCCATCATCACCGGCAGGGCGACGCCGGCGCCAAGGCCGACCAGCAGCACCAGGGCCATCAGCAGCGGCCGGTTGGGCGCCACCGGCAGACGCGACACCTGCGGCGGGTCGACGATCTGCAGCTTCACCTTGTCCGCCTGCGTGTCCGCGGCCTGGGCGATGTTGGCCGATTGCAGCCGGCTCAGCAGCTCTTCGTAGTTCTTGCGCAGAACATTGTAGTCGCGGTCCAGGTTGGCGTATTCGGCGAGCAGGCCGGGCTGGTCGCGCTGGATCTTCTCCAGCCGGTCGCGATACGCGTCCGCCTCGCTCGACTGGCGCTGCAGCGAGCTCACCGCGCCCTCCGCCTCCAGCAGCCGGATCTTGATCTGCTCATATACAGGGTTCGGCAGCGACCGGCTGCCGGCCTCGCCGACCGCACCGCCGCCGCCGCCACCACCGCCACCGGCGCTCAGCTTGCCGGACTTCATCTCGGCGATGCGCTTGCGCAGGGCGATGACGTCCGGATGCTCCTCGGTATATTTCAGCCGCAGCTCGGCGAGATCCTGGTTCGCCTGCTCCAGCTTGGAAGGGGTGCTCGACCTGCCGCCGCCGACGCCGGGATAGCTGCCGCCCTTTTCCACCACCACCAGCGGCGGCGTGTTCGCAAGCTCCTGCTTCAGCGCGTCGCGCCGGATGGTCACGTCCTGCAGCTGTCCGGCCAGGGTCCGCGCCGTGGTCCGTGCGCCGTCCAGGTTCGTCGCGCTGCCGCCGCCGACATCGGCCGGCAGCATATCGGCATACTTGGCCCGGAAATCCGCCCGGCGCCGTTCGGCGGCGCGCAATTGCTGCTCGTAGGAGGAGATCTGGTGCTCCAGGAACCGCCGGGCGTTCTCCATGTCGGTGCGGTTGCTGCCGGTCGCGCTCTCGATGAAGATGGTCAGCAGCGTCTGCACCACGTCATAGGCGGTCTTCGGCACCGGGTTGCGGTAGGAGATGGTGAACAGGTTGCGGGTCTGCGGCGTGACCTTGATCTGATTGGCCAGCGCCTTGACCATCGCCTCCCGGTCACCGGGGCCGGTGATGGACAGGTCGAGATCGGTCTTGGCGATCAGCTTCTCGAGGTTCGGGCCGCTGAGCAGCGTGCGCTGCAGCACATCGAGCTGGGTCACCGCCGAGTTGTCCGCCGCCAGGCCGTGCAGCAGCGGGGTCAGCACCGCGTCGGCGTCCACGAACATGCGGGCGCTCGAACTTGTACTGGTTGGGCAACGTGTACACGCCGGCCCAGCCGATGCCGCACAGGATCCAGGCCACGGCCACGCCATGCCAGCGCCGGCGCCATGCGGACTTGATATAGTGCCGAAGCAGAAGGCGCAGAGACTCCATGGGATATTGCCGTCAGAACCAGGTTTCAGGAATGATTAGCGTGTCACCCGGTTGCATTTCTACGTTCTGGCTTACGTCGCCATTTTTGATCAGGTCGCCGACGCGCACCGGAATGGTCTTCTGATCGGACGAGCCGTAGCGGCGTACGATCATCGCGCTGTTGCCGGCGGCAAACTTGGTCAGGCCCTTGGTCTCGATCACCACGTCGAGCAGCGTCATGTGATCGCGATAGGGGATCGAGCGGGGTTCGGCAGCCTCGCCGATGACACGGATCTGCCGGTCATAGGGGCCGACGAAGCCGCGCACGATCACCGTAACGGTCGGGTCCTGCACATATTTCCTCAGTCGTCCCTCGATCTCCCGCGCCAACGCCGACGGCGTCTTGCCCGCGGCGGTGATATCCTCGACCAGCGGAAGGGAAATCCGGCCATCCGGGCGGACCGCCAGGTTCTGCATGCTGAGATCGGGGGAACGGTAGACGAACACATCCAGGGTGTCGGCGGCGCCGATCACGTAATCGGTCTGGCTGAATTTCGGCGCGGCCTGCGCATCCGCGTCGGGCGCCTCGGTCCTCGGGCCGATCTGGGTGCAACCGGCCAGCACAAGGCCTGCCACGGCAACAGACAATATCGAAGTAACGCGCCTGCATCCGATCACGGTAACCTCGATTGCTATATGTCGACCCCGTTGGACGACATCATTAATCACATTCATCGTTCAACTCAACCAATGTCGCATGGCATCCTTACGAATGCCTAATCGGATAGGCGCGGAAGGAATTGAACCCCCTCCTCTGCCATGTTTCGGCAGCGCTCTGCCAATGAGCTACACGCCTGTATCCGAATAAATTGGTCGGAGGCAAGGCATCTTCCGACGTCCTGTTCGGCAGAGCAATGCTGTATCCTCATTGACCTTACGTGAACAATCAAACAACCCGCCCGGGGGATCGGAGAAAACCCCGGTTCTGGGGGGCGGAATGGACCCGGGTGATGCGATCGATCCGGCGGCGTGGCGATCGTGGCACAGGGCCGCGAGGGGGCGCGGACGGTCGGGCGGCATGTCCTGGAGCTCGGATTATCACGAATGCGTGATCCACAAAAGCGGCGCCCTTGCATCCCCGGGGCGGCTCTGGCAGCAATATTTCAGAGTCAGTTCGTCTCTAAACGACGAGATAGGTCGTATTAGGATGCTAAAAATGACGGTAGATTTCCCGCGGTCAGCAAAAAAGTCGACACTGGATAGGATTATTAAGAATTGTTGACGCATTCTCCGGTGTGTTGAGTTCGTGCTGACAACAAGTTATGCCTTTCGCCTGAACCGTTTGACTGCCTCCGGCTTGCGGAGCGGCGGGGCAGGGCGGCTTCATCGCTTGGCGTGCCTGCCGCCAGATCGTGGGTCTTTTTATTGTGTCGCGATCTGCCGCAGGCCGGATGGCCGGGTGGTCCGAAGGGGGTTTCAGTGAACAGGATTTTCGGCCAGTATTTTTCCGCCGAAATGGCTTTGCTGTGCCTGATCGAATGGGCGCTGACCTCGGTGGTCATCTACGCGCTCCTGGTGTCCGCCACCGGGTCGGACGTCATCGAGCCGCTCGCGCATGCCGGCGCGCGGAATCTGGCCATCCTGCTGGCCCTGACCATCGGCGCCACCGCCGTCTCCATCGGGTTGTATCGTCCAGAAATCTGCCTGGAACGGGGCCGGTTGCTGCTGAATGTCGCCATCGCCGGTGTGCTGGCCTTTCCCGCTTTGCTCGTCGTGAGCGAATCGCTCAACATCGATCTCAACGGATTGTATCTGTTGTGGCTGGCGAAGGGCCTTGTGGCCTGGGTCGCCTGCCTCCTCGTTACCCGCGGGATCTTTCGCCTGGCCATGCGCTACAGAATCTTCGTCCGCCGGGTCCTGGTGCTTGGCTCCGGCCGAGAGGCCGCGCAGACCCGCGAGGAAATTCAATCCCATCGCGGAAAGTTCTTCGAAATCGTCAATCCGGGTTCGTTCCAGATCGCGCCCGCCGCGGACACCCCGGACCTGCTGGCGCAGGCCCGCGAGCAGCGCATCTGGGGCATCGTGGTCGCCGGCGACCCGAAAGCCGACGCCTCCGAAACGGATCACCGGCAAACGGATGCCATCATCCCAGAGGGCACCCCAGCGGGCACCACCTGGGCGGGCACCCATGCGGGCGGCGTGGCGTCGCCGGTGCTGCTCGACCTGAAGTTGCGCGGCGTGCGCGTGTTCGACGAAATGGGCTTCTGGGAACAGCATCTCGGACGCATCAACCTCGATCGCCTCGACGCGCACTGGCTCACCTTCGCCGACGGTTTCACCCGCAGCCGGCTCGGCGATGCGCTGAAGCGGGTGGCGGACATCCTGATCAGCCTCGCGGTGCTCGTGCTCACGCTGCCGCTGATGCTGATCACCGCGGTGCTGATCAAGTTCGACAGTGCCGGACCGGTCTTCTACCGCCAGGAGCGTGTCGGCCTGCACGGGCAGGTGTTCACGCTGCTGAAGTTTCGCAGCATGTCCGTCGATGCCGAAGCCGGCGGCCGGCCGCGCTGGGCCTCGCAGAAGGATCCGCGCACCACCCGCGTCGGCGGCTTCATCCGTTCGGTGCGGATCGATGAATTGCCGCAATTGTTCAATGTTCTGAGCGGTTCCATGAGTTTTGTGGGCCCGCGCCCGGAGCGGCCGCATTTCGTCGAGCAATTGTCACAGACCATTCCGTTCTATCGGGAACGCAGTTACGTGAAGCCGGGAATAACCGGCTGGGCCCAGGTGAATTTCCCCTATGGCGCCTCGGTCGAGGATGCCAGGCAGAAGCTGTCCTACGATCTATATTACGTGAAAAATCGCTCCTTGTTCCTTGATCTTATGATATTATTCTCCACCGTCCGGGTGATCTTGTTCCGCGAGGGGGGCCGCTAGATCCCTCCCTCACACCCGGCTCCATTCCCTATCCGGCACGAATGGCGGGCCGGGACGGTGGATGTCCGATCCCGGGCAACCCGGTGACATCGCGGCCTGGATGCGCCACGCTCCCATCCCGGACAACCGGAAGTAGCGGACGCCGGCGCCGGCACCAGCGCGGTTCGCTTGGCGGGCTCATTCCACTGGACACAAGCCGGCGGTATAACGGCCGTGGCATCGGGTGGGCGAAACGGTTACGCCGAAGCGGTTACGCCGAAGCGGGGCGGCCGGCCGGAACCGGGCGGCAAGGCGCCGGGCCGGCGGGCGCGCGTTGCCAGCGGGCGCGCGTTGAGGGATGTCCACCGGGGCCGAAGCCGCGCCGGGAGCAGGAAATTGAGGTCTGGCATTATGCGTAATCCTTTGCACCCCGGGCTGTTGATCGGCGGCCTGGCCCTGTTGTGGCCGGCGATGGCCTGGGCCGATTATCTGAGCGACGGAAAGCAGGCCTTTCAGAAGGGCGACATGCGCACCGCCGTGGTGCAGCTGCGCAACGCCGTCCGGGCGGATCCGCAGAACGCGGAGGCGCATTTCCTGCTCGCCAGGGTCCAGCTCGAGCTCGGCGACCTGGCCGCGGCGCAGAAAGAGGCCAAGAGCGCGCAGGACCGCGGCTACGACAGGCAGCAGGTGCTGCCGCTGATGATCTCGACCTATCTGATGCAGGGAAAATACAACGAGGCGCTGCAGGATTTCCAGGTCGAGAACAAGGATGCCGCGGCCGATTCCTCCATCCTCGTCGCCCGCGGCTACGCCTATACCGGCCTGAACCGGCTGGACGAGGCGCAAAAGGCCTTCAGCGATGCCGAGACGCTGGCGCCCAACTCGATCCAGGCGATCCTCGCCAGCACGCGCCTGGCCTTGCAGCGCGGGGATCTGGAAACCGCGCGCAAGAAGCTGGACCGCGCGCTGCAGATGGCGCCGAACGCCCTCGACGTCCAATTGCTGAAGACGCAGGTTCTGCGCATGCAGAACGACGCTTCGGGCGCGCTGGCGCTGCTGGACGAGATCATCGCCAAGCAGCCGAACTCGCTGCGCGCGCGGATGGATCGCGCCAGCCTCTATCTCGCGCTCGGCCGCGACAAGGAGGCGAAGGCCGACAACGACGCCGTCCTGGCGCTGAAGCCCAACGACGTGTCCGCCATCTTCATGCGCGGGCTGCTGGCCGCCCGGGCGCGGGATTTCAAGACCGCCGATACCCAGCTCGACCAGATCAACCGCTTCCTGGCCCGCATTCCCCGGGCCTATTTTCTGCAGGCGGTGGTCAAGCAGAATCTCGGGCAGATGGAGCAGGCCGAGGATTCCGCCTTGCGCTATGCCGCCCGCGAGCCCGAGGACATCGACGGCATCAAGCTGCTGGCCCGAATCCAGCTGCTGAAGCGCAAGCCGGTTCCGGTCATCAACCGGCTCTCCGCCTGGTCGAATGCCGGGCGGGCCGATTTCGACATCTACGACCTGCTCGGCCGCGCCTTCAGCATGAACGGCCAGTCGAGCGAGGCGGTGGAGGCGTTCCGCAAGGCCCAGGCCCTGGCGCCGGACAATCTCGGCGTCAACACCAGGCTGGCGACCGCGCGGCTGCTTGTGGGAGAGACCGACGCGGCGATCATCGATCTCGAACGCTCGCTGCGGCTGGCGCCGACCGACACGGCGGTCAGCGAGCAGCTGTTCGCCGCCGCCATGGCGACCGGCGACATCGCCAGGGCCGAGCAGGTCCTGGCCACGATCCGCGCCGCCGTCGGCGACGCGCCCACCGTCGGCAACCTGGAGGCGGTGCTGCTGATGGCGCGGGTCGATCTCGACGGCGCGCGGGCCAGGCTCGAGGACGTGCTCCGCCGCGCCCCGGACTTCACGCTGGCCCGGTTCAACCTGGCCCGGCTGGCGCTGATGGAGGGGAAGAAGGAGGAGTCTGACCGGCTGCTGACCGAGATCCTGGGCAAGAACCCGTCCTCCGATCCCGCCCTGACGATGTATGTCGCCGGCCTGGTCGGCGGGGGCAACATCCCCCGGGCGATCGAGGTGCTGCAGCGCGCCCGCGCCGATGCCCCGGGCAATAACCGCATCGTCGCCGCCCTGGCCGATCTGTATGTGCGCTCCGGCGATCCCAAGAGCGCCCTGGCGCTGATCGGCCCGGACACCAAGGACAGCCTGCTGGCCACCGACCTGCTGGCGCCGCGCGCGCGCGCGGAACTGGCGCTGGACCGGGTCAAGGACGCGCGCGACACCTATGCCGAACTGCTCGACCGCGACCGCAGCGACGTCTCCGTCCGCCGCACCCTGGCCGGGTTGATGGTCGGCATCGGCGACATCGAAAGCGCGCGCAACACCTTGCAGGACGGGCTGAAGATCGATCCGCAGGCCTTCCCGCTGATGCAGGACCTGGTGGCGTTGGATTTCAGCGTCGGCGGCGTCGACCCGGCGCTGGTCACCGCGGAGAAGTTCGAGCGGCTGAACAGCGATTTTCCACCGGCCCGGGTGCTGCGCGGCGACGTCTACATGGCGGCCAAGCGCTGGGACGAGGCGATCGCCGTCTACACCAAGGCGCTGCGGGAATACCGCAATCCGCCGACGCTGCTGATGATCCGCCTCGGCTCGGCGCTGTACGCCTCGGGCAATCTCGAAGCGGCGGACAAGAACCTGCGCGACTGGGTGAAGGCGCATCCCGACGACCTGGCCGCGCTGCAGTTCCAGTCCGAACTGGACATGAACGAGAAGCGCTACGCGGAGGCCGAGCAGGATTTCCTCAAGCTGCTGGAAAAGCGGCCGCGCGATGCCGAGTTCCTGAACAACCTGGCCTGGCTCTATCAGCAGCGCGGCGACAAGCGCGCCCGCGCCACCGCCCAGCAGGCCTATGTGCTGCGCCCGGTGGCGGATATCGCCGACACGCTCGGCTGGATCCTGCTCGGCGAGGGGGATTACCGCACCGCGCTGGTGCTGCTGCGCCAGGCCAACGGGGAAGCCAACAAGGACCCGCGGATCGGCTACCACTACGCCGTGGCGCTGCAAAAGAACGGCCAGACCGGCGAGGCGATCAAGGTGCTGAAGCCGATCGTCGACAGCGACACGGTCTTCGACGAACGCGCCGAGGCGACCCGGTTCCTGGCGGGAATCACCAAGGGCTCCTGAGGGGGGCTCCTGAGCGCGGCGCCTTCCCTTTACAGTAGCACGCAGTGCTCGGCGGCGAAGCGGATGCGCACTTTCTGGTTCTCCGCCATCGTCTCGGTGGGCGGGCGGCGGACGATCAGCTGGCCGGCCGGCCAGTCCACCACGTACTGGATGAAATCGCCGTGGAACATGCGCCGGTGGATCGTGCCGTATGACATGTTGAGGCTCGAATCCTCCATGTCCGGTGCGTCCGCGGGTTCCAGCCGGATATAGGCCGAACGCAGCGCCACGGTGCGCTCGGCGCGGTCGGGTTGCGCCCCCTCCTGCCAGGCGAAAGCGCGCAGCGTCACGCCGCCCTCGGTTTCGAACAGCGCCATGCCGTCGGCGCCGGCGGGGCCGCGCAACCGGCCGGGGATCAGGTTGGCGGCGCCGACGAAATCGGCGACGAACCGGCTGCGCGGACGGTTATAGACCTGCTCCGGCGCGCCGATCTGCTCGATCCGGCCCCGGTTCATGACGACCACCCGGTCGGAGATCGCCAGCGCCTCCTCCTGGTCATGCGTCACGTACAGCGCGGTGATGTCCAGCCGGCGCTGCAGCTCGCGCAATTCCACCCGCATCTCCGCGCGCAGCTTGGCGTCCAGGTTCGACAGCGGCTCGTCGAACAGCAGCACGTTCGGCGAAAACGCGATCGCCCGCGCCACCGCGATCCGCTGCTGCTGCCCGCCCGACAGCTTGGAGGCCGGGCGATCCGCATAGGCATTCATCTGCACGAGGTCGAGCACCCGGCGGACATTCTGCTCCACCTCCGCCCGCGCCAGCTTGCGCACCCGCAGCCCGTAGGCGACGTTCTCCGCCACCGTCATATGCGGCCAGATCGCATAGGACTGGAACACCATCGACAATCCGCGCTTCTCGGCCGGCAGGTTCTTGCGTTCCGCGGCGGAATAGGCGGTGGCCCCGTTCAGCCGGATCGTGCCGGAAGCCGGGTCTTCCAGCCCGGCGATGGCGCGCAGGGTCGTGGTCTTGCCGCAGCCGGAGGGACCGAGCAGCGTCACCAGCTCGCCGGGCTGGATGGCGAAGCCGACGCCCTCCACCGCCAGCACGTCGCCGTAGCGCACGATCAGATCCGTCACCTCGATGCGCGGGTCGTCGCCAAGGTTCGTCATGGTTGGTGGGTCATGCCCGGAGGGTCATTCCTGGTTGGGGGAAAAATTGCGCGCGAACAGGAACAGCACGACCACGCCGGCGAACACCGTTCCGGTCAGCACCATCGCCATCGCCGCCGAGAGCTCCGAGCTGGAGGTCAGCCAGGCATTGATGATGGCCGGGGAAATCACCTTGGATTGCGGCCCCATCAGGAACACGGAGGCGCCGAGCTCGCGGATGGAGGCGATGAAGATCAGCAGCCAGGCCGCCGCCAGTCCCGGGCGCAGCAGCGGCAGGGAGATGGTGCGCATCTGGTGCATCCAGGACGCGCCGCAGACCCGCGCGCATTCCTCCAGGCTGCGATCCACCTGCATCACCACCCCGGCCAGGGTGCGCAGGCCGAGCGGCAGGAACACGGTGAAATACGCGATGCCGAGCAGCCACAGCGTGCCGTAGATCGGCACCGGGATGTTGATCCACGCCCACAGCAGCCCGAGCCCGAACACCAGCCGCGGCACCGCCTGGGGAAACATCACCACGTATTCGGCCAGCACCCGGCCGGGCAGCCGGGAACGGTAGATGATCCAGGTCAGCACGCCGATCACGGGAACGCCGATGCTGGCGACCGAAAGGCCCAGGATCAGGCTGTTCAGGAAGGCCTGGCCCAACGTCCCGGTGCTCAAGGCCGTCTGGTAGTTCGCGAGGGTAAAAATGCTGTCCGGCAGGATCACGGTGGCGAAGCGCTGGAACGAGGTCAGCAGCAGCGCGCCCACCGGCAGCAGCACCGCCAGCGCGATATAGGCCCACACGATCGCCAGCAGCAGCCAGCGCGCCGAGCCGGCGTCGATCCGGCGCGGGCGGAACGCCTTGCCGGTGATGGTGGCGTGGCTGCCGCGGCGCATGATCAGTTTGGCGATGGTCAGCGTCACCACCATGGCGGCGAACAGCGACAGGCCGAGCGCCGCGGCGCGGCCGTATTCCGGCGGGTAGGACTGGGTCGATTGCCAGATCGCCGTGGTCACCACGTAGAACCGGCCGGGAATGCCCAGCACGAAGGCGGCGGCGAAGGCGCCCAGCATTTCCGCGAACACGAATACCGCCGCACTCAGCACCCCCGGCGCCACCAGCGGCAGGGTGATGCGCAGCATGGTGTGCAGCTTGCCGGCGCCGAGCACGCGCGAGCTCTCCTCCAGCGCCGGGTCCATCGACTTCATCGCCGCCGAGATCATCACGAAGGCCACCGTGCCTTCGAACAGCGCCATCACCCAGGCGATGCCCAGCGCCGAATAGACGTCGAACAGGTCGCCGCCGCCGCCGGCGAGGTGCCAGAGCTGGTTCAGCAATCCGGTCTTCGGCCCGGCCAGGATGCCCCAGGCCATCGCGCCGACCAGCGGCGTCATGTAGTACGGCAGCTCCATCAGCCGTTCCAGCCGCGCCCGGCCGGCGATGTTGGTGCGGCTCAGGATCCAGGCCAGCACGAAGCCCATCGCCACCGCCATCACGGTCGCCAGCCCCGCCACCAGCAGGGTGCTGGCGATGATGCCGACATCGTCGGCGATGCCGGCGAAGTTGCTCAGGCTGAGCGTCTCCGGCGGGAACACGCCGGGCTCGCCGGTGTTCAGCGATTCCGCGACCAGGAAGACGACGGGGTAGATCACCAGCGCGCCGCACAGCCCGACCACCAGCAGCATCAGCAGGCCGCCGACGCCGAGCTGCGCGCGCACCTGTCTGGTGGCAGTCCTCATGGGGCGGCCCTCATCGCGCGGCGCTCAGCGCACGCCGGTTATCCGATCCCATTCCTTGACGAACTGGCCGTGCGTGGCGAGGAAGACCTGCCAGTCGCTGGGATACAGCAGCTTGAACTCGCCCACCGCCTTGCCGCCGGGCGGCGGGTCGGCATCGTCGCGCGGCGAGTTCAGCAGCATGATGCCGTCATAGATCTTCTGGCCATGTTTCGACAGGAACCAGTCCATGAACAGCTGCGCGGCATTCGGGTGCGGCGCCTCGGCGACCACGCCCATGAAGCCGGGCGTGTTGGCCATGCCTTCCTCGGGGAACACGAACTCGATCGGCGCGCCCTTGGCCTTGGCCAGAAGATAGCCGGAATATTGCGCGGTATGGGCGACGGAGTCCTGGCCGCTGATCAGCCGGTCATATTGCTGCACATAGCTGTCGAAGCCGCGCGGCTTCAGCTCGGTGAATTTCTTCCAATAGTCATCGCCGTAGAGCTGCCGCAGCTCGTACCAGGCGACATGCTGCAGGCCGGAGGTGGATCCCTTGGTGCTGACCACGCCGGCCCAGCGCGGGTTCAGCATATCCTTCCAGGATTTCGGCACCTGGTCGGGCGGCACCAGCTTCGGGTTGTAGGCGATCCCGGCCATGATGAACGAGGCCCAGGTCCAGTAGCCCTCCGGCGTGCTCTTGTAGTCGGCCTTGTAGCCGGTCATCTCCGGCGAGACGTAGCGCATGTAGCCGTTGCGCTTCTGCATATCGAGCACAAAGCCGATATCGGTGAGCTGCAGCACGTCCACCAGGAACACGTTCGCCCGCCGCTCGGTCTGCAGCTTCTGGTACAGCGCGCCGGTCTGCAGGCGGATGAAGTTCGTCGTAATCTTCGGGAATTCGCGATGGAAGGCTTCCAGCAGCCTGGCCGAGCCTTCCTCCGGATCGGGCGAATACAGCACCAGCGCGCCTTCCTGCTCGGCCTTGGCCACATCGGCACAGGTCCTGAACCCATCCATCTGGCGCGGGGCAGCGCAGGCGGCGGCCTCGGCCGCCGCCGCGGTCCTGGCGCCGCCCGGAAGGGCAGGGGAGGCGCATATCCCGGTGAACATCGCGGCAAGCAGGATCGACGTCCGGATGGCGGTCATTCGGATCATGGGCGTTTCCCTGGAACTGGCGCCGGTTGGATCCGGCTTTGCGCTGATGGGTGACGATGGTCTGGCCGCCGGTTTCGGTCAAGCAGGGCGGCCCCTCGTTTCGTGCCGCCGCTGGGGCTAGGATGCCGCCGTGTTCACGGGCCGCCAGGCCCCCCGGGAAAATACAGAAAATACAGGAACGGACCACCGCGCATGAGCAAGCACGTCGTCGCCGCAGTCAGCGACATCCCTCCCGGCGAGAAGAAGCTGGTGACCGTCCGTGGCCGGCCGATCGTCCTGTTCAACCTGAACGGCGAATTCTTCGGCCTGCTCAACCGCTGCCCGCACCAGGGTGGCAGCCTGTGCGAGGGCGTGGTGACCGGGCTGGTGCAGTCCACCGAGCCGGGCAAATACGCGTATTCCCGCCGCGGCGAGATCATCCGCTGTCCCTGGCATGGCTGGGAGTTCGACATCCGCACCGGCCAATCCTGGTGCGAGCCGTCGCGCGTCCAGGTGCGGGCCTATCCGGTGGAAGTCGCGCATGGCGACGCGCTGGTCGCCGGCGAAAAGGTCCAGGGCCCGTACGTCGCCGAGACCGTGCAGGTCAGCGTCGAGAACGACTACGTGGTGGTGGATGTGTAGTGGTGCATGGGTGACCGGCACAGCATCTCCATGCGGTATCTGCCGATTCCCGTGTGTGTTTATGCCGGGCGGAGAGCCCGGTCAGGCTGCCTTGATTTTATCCATTGCGATGATATCGTCAGGGCCATATCGCTTTCTGGAGCCGTAGAACATACGGTTCAGTCTCCGATAATCGTTGGAAAAGATACCCGTGAGCGCTAATCCGGCTTTCCGGCCTGACATGGAGCGGCTGAGGATTTTGAACAACGAGACGCGTTCGCCGGCGCGGTTGCTCGCGCATTATCGAGTTGAGCGCGAACTGGCGGCGCGGCTTCGATCTTCACGATTGGGCGAACGAAGCTCATTATATTCTGAACTTTACTCGGAATTGTTCGCCCGCCTGCCGGATCACCCTCAGCATAAGATCGATCCAACAAAGCGGCGCGGGGATGCGGAGAAGCAGATCGCATTTCTGCGTTCGTATTTGTCTGTCAACTCCACTTTCGTGGAGATCGGGTGCGGTGACGCGGCCGTCACCCAGGGGATTGCGCCCTATGTGCACGCGGCATTCGGGGTGGATGTAACATCCGCATTGATCGATGCAGCTGCATTCCCGAAGAACTGCCGCTTCATCCAGACAAATGGAACGGACATCGGGGTGGAAGCCGGCAGTGCGGATGTCGTGTATTCGAACCAGCTGATGGAGCATCTACATCCAGAAGACGCCAAGAAACAACTGCTTGAAATCTGGAGAATATTGAAGCCCGACGGCGTATATATCTGTTCAACGCCAAACAAGATCACAGGACCGCACGATATATCCTGCTATTTTGATTTCGAGCCGTTTGGCTTTCATTTGCGTGAATATAATCACAATTCCCTTGCGGCGATGTTTCGGGAAACAGGCTTCCGGTCTGTCACGGCCCAGATCAGCATCAAGGGAATGAAGCTTTCGGTACCTGTCGCTCCTGTCGGATTTGCCGAGCGAGTTCTGCTTCGTCTGCCGCGCAAATTGCAACGCAGGCTTCTCAGCATCGGGGCCATCAGAAATATCGCCGGCGTGACCATGATAGGTTGGAAGTGACCAACCCGACGATCCTCTCCGTTCCACGCGGCCTGGTTAACCGCCCCCCTGGAAGCGGACCCTATTCGGGCGGGCGGGGCGTCGAACGGTCCAGCGCCCGAACGTGGCCGATACCGTGCAGGTCAGCGTCGAGAACGACTACGTGGTGGATGTCTGACGTCAGCCGAGGGGGATGAGCCTGCGCAGCCGGTGGTTCTCCGAATTGGCGATGTAGATCGTCCCGTCCGGTCCCACAGCCGCGCCATGCGGGCGGGCGAGGCAGGCGGACAGCGCCGGAAAATCCTCGCCGCCATAACCGGCGGTGCCGTTGCCGGAGACGGTGCTTACCCGGTCGGCGGCGCGGTCCACCAGCCGGATGGCGTGGTTTTCCGTGTCCACCACCAGCAAATCGCCGTCCGGCGTCAGCGCCAGCTCCTTCGGCCGGTCGAACACCGCCTGGCCCGCCGGGCCGCCATCGCCGCCATAGCCGCGCGCTCCCGTGCCGGCGATGGTCGTGATGATCCCGGTCGCGGGATCGACCCGGCGCAGCGTGCTGCCCTGGCGCTCCAGAACGAACACGCTCCCGCCGGCCGCCACCGCCACCGCGCGGGCGCCGAAGATCGCCGCCTGCCTCGCCGGCCCGCCATCGCCGGCATGCGCGCCCTCGCCGGTGCCGGCGAAAGTGGTCATCGCGCCGCTGGCGAGATCGACGACGCGGATCCGGTGATCGGCGACATCGGCGATGTACAGCAGGCGCTGATCGGGCGACAGCGCCAGGCCGTTCGGCTCGGCCAGTCCGGTCCGCGCGGCCGGGCCTTCGGCGCCGCTGGTATCGGCCGCGCCGGTTCCGGCCAGGGTGGTGACGATGCCACTGGCCCCGTCGATCCGCCGCACGACCCGGTTCAGCCGGTCGGCGGTGTAGATGTTGCCGGCGCGGTCGATCGCCACGCCGTACGGCTCGTTGAACCGCGCCGCGATGGCCGGGCCGCCATCGCCGGCGTAGCCGGCCTGCCCGGTGCCGGCGATCGTGCTGATCAGCCCGGTCCGCAGGTCCACCCGCCTCAGGCAGTGGTTGAAGGTGTCGGAGAACACCAGGCGCCCGGCGGGATCGAAGGCGATGTCGAACGGGTTGTCGAGGCTGGCGGCATTCGCCGGGCCGCCATCGCCGGCATGGCCCCTTGTGCCGTTGCCCGCCACGGTGACGATCCGCCACGCGCTGGCGGCCGCGATTGCCGGACCGGTTGACATTGGCTGTTCCCTCCCTTCCGGAACGCCGCCGCGCCCCGTGTCGCATTCAGTCCCGCATTCAGCCCCGAACTCATCCCGCGTGCCCAGCGCCAGCTGGCGGACCTCCGGCGGGGTCGTCGGCTGACCGCCGAGCTTGCCGAAGAAAAAATCGAGCACGTAGCGTATCTTGTCGAGGAATTGCTGCAGGTCGCTCGCGGTCCGCACATAGGGCGTATGGCCCGGGGCCAGCGAAGGGCTGTGGAAGGTCATCGTGAACACCCGGTGCCCGCGCTCCAGCATCGCGCGCACCAGGCGCCGGTGCGATGCGGTGCCGATCCCCTCGGGCGTCAGGGTGGCGCGCTCCAGCAGCCCGGTTCGCGACAGGATGGCGCCCAGATGGATCGCGTGGCCGAAGCCGGTGTCGACCGCGGAGAACAATCTCGGGCCGAAGGGCGCGGTCAGCCCGGAGAAGCCGCGCGTCATCGGAATCTCCAGCAGCTGTTCCCTATCGCCGAACCAATAGGGCCGATCCGGATAGGCGCGAAAATCCGGCCCGCCATCGCGGCCGAAATCGGTGTACGGCACCACGCTCATGTCGATCTCGTAGCCGAGCGCCTGCAGCGTGTCGGGCGTGCTGGGGCCGATCCCGTAGCGCCCGGCCTTGTAGATGGTCGGGCGCAGCCCGAAAGCCTCCTCGATGGCGGTGGACAGGCATTCCAGCTTGCGCCGCTCCAGCGTCGGATCGAGGTTGCCCGCGTAGGAATTGAACAGCGTGATCTGCTCGTCGAAGGGCGGGTTCACCCAGGAGTGCAGATGGCTGCCGATCAGGCAGCTGTCCTTGGCCAGGAAAGACCGCAGCACCGCGATGGATGATGGCTGCGTGGCAATAGGATAATCAATGACATAGGTGGGTTTGATGCCATAGCCCATCAGGATGTCCTGAGCCAGGTACTGCATGTCCATCGAGGACACCGAGACGCTGTCGCGCGCGAATGGCTTGGTCCAGTCGAACTCGAGTTCGGTGTCGATGACCACCTGCAGCAAAGGCGGGCCCTCGGGGAACACGGCGAGGCGTCTGGGTTGTGACAGCATGGCGGCGCGCGGCTCAGACTCGAAAGACGGCCGGAACAGGTGCCAGCGCCAGGGCAGCCCCGTGTCCCCCCGCCGCCCGGCGGGCGGTGGCCGCATGCCAAGGCCAGGTGCGCGCCGGCCGCCTGGATCGGGTTTCGGTAAAGCGCGCTTTCATTCTGGCCCTTCGGGACAATCTCATCTCGGCCGCGCAGCCATTCTGCACGATAACATGTTCGTGGGACATACAGATTTTCACGGCCGGCTCAAGATGGCACCGCAGCCGGCCGGTCCGTCCGGACCGCAATCCTGCGGGCAGGACCCCCAAAACCCGTGCTTCCGGTCTCCGGCGCGACCGCCCGGCAGATTTTTGGGACGCCCCCATGGACGCCCCCGTGCAAGCTCGCTTCGATTCACAGCAAAAAGATTTCCAGGCCAATAAATTAGGACGCGCGTGAAGCAAGCGGGTGATAAATGGCCAGCGTCGCTGCCGCCCGGCAGCTTACACCGAAGGCGTAACGTGACCAACATGAACAGCAACCTGATCGAATTCGAGATCCGCGACGATCTCGATGTGCCGGCCCTTGGACAGCTTTGGCGCGAACTCGAAGCCCGGTCGGAATGCACGTTCTTCCTCTCCTGGGACTGGATCGGATGCTGGGTCGCGGAGATCGGCATTCCCGTGCGGGTGCTGATCGGCCGGGCCGCGGGGCGGGTCGTGGTGCTCGGCCTGCTCACCACCGCGGACCGGCGCGCGCGCATCCCCTGCAACATTCCTAGCACCTCCCTGCACACCACCGGCGACCCGGACAAGGACGTCATCACCGTCGAGTACAACGGCTTCCTGGTGGCGCGCGACTGCCCCGGGCAGGACATCGGCCAGGCGGAGGACGCGGCCATCCGCTTCGTCCTGCAGGGCGGGTCCAGCGCCGGCCGGGCCATGCCGCGCGTCGACGAACTGCATCTGCGCAATGTCTCGCGCACCTATGCGGAGGCCGGCGGCGCTGGCGACGGAGGGGGCAACGGGGCGGGCGGCCTGCACCGGGAACTGGTCTGGAGCAAGCCGTCCTGGCGCATCGACCTGGACGCCATCCGCGCCTCCGGCCGCGGCTATGTCGACAGCATCAGCGCCAATACCCGCCAGCAGATCCGACGCTCCATGCGCCTGTATGCGAAGCAGGGAGAACTCGTGGCGACCCGCGCGCGTGACGTGCCGGAAGCCCTGGCGTTCCTGGACGGGCTGAAAGCGCTGCACCAGCCCTACTGGGTCGGCCGCGGCGAACCCGGCGCCTTCGCCTATCCGTTCTTTGAACGCTTCCAGCGCCGGCTGATCGAAACCTGCCTGCCGCATGGCGGCGTGGAACTGGTGCGCGTGACCCGTGGCGGCACCGCGATCGGCTATCTCTACAACCTCGTCCATCGCCGCCACGTGTACTCGTATCAATGCGGCTTCCTGTTCGAGGCGGATCCCAAGCTCAAGCCCGGCCTGGTCAGCCACTGCCTGTGCATCGAGATGCATGAGCGCGAGGGCGACAGCGTCTACGACTTCATGGCCGGAGAAAACCGCTACAAGGCCAATCTGGGCAGGCCCGGCCCGGACATGCACTACGTCATGCTGCAGCGCCAAACCCTGCCGATCCGGCTGGAGAACGGCCTGCGGTCACTGCGTGACCGCGTCCGCTCGCTGCTGCGCCCCGGCTGATCCCGGCCCACGCCCCCCGCCGCACGCATCCCGGTCATGCCGCGGCGGAGAAAGACCAGATTGTCGGCGGCGCAAAGTTGGTCCTAGTATCATGTCAAGAAAACGACGCTGATCGGATTGGCGCACCCGTGAACGGGTGCACGCAAGAGGGAGATCGGACGATCATGGCTACTCAAGCCGCGACCAAGGGCAGCAACGAAGCCGGCCATCTGTACAACAAGCTCGAGGAACGCATCCTCGCGCGCGACCAGGTCGGTGCTAGCCTGGTCTATTACGACCTGGTCAAGGCAGGCCGCCCGCTGAACGAGATCGTCGCCGAAGGGGTGCGCATCCACGCGCCGTACACCCATGTGCCCTATCACGAACGGTTCGACGACGGCTATCCGAACTTCGTCAACAACGATCACTGCCTGCTCAGCGCCCGCGCCACGATCAACCTGGCGAAGATGCTGCCCAAGGATCTGGCGATGCTGCCGATGGCGCAGACCATCTGGTACATCCCGACCGGGCTCGACATCTGGAACCAGAAGATCGGCAAGGCGCCCGGGCACTACACCCGCGGCTTCAACGGCAAGATCAGCGATCCGCCCGCGCCGGTGGTCTACTGGCCGGACTATGAGCCGGTCGTCGAAGCCGGCCCGCTGAAGGAGCGGCTGGGCAACTGGTTCACCCTGGTGCATCGCGGCCAGGTGGAGGACGCCTATCGCCGCTTCCTCGGCCTGATGCAGGACAAGCCGAACCGCAAGGAGGTGCTGGCCGAACTGGTGTTCTCCGGCCTGATCGACGTGCAGGACCGGATGTTCATGAACCGCTCCTACACCACGGGACACAAGGGCTATCGCGCCCGCGCGACGGTGGAACTCGGCAACGCGCTCGGCTGGGACAACGCGCACCAGGTCATCTACGCCGGCGCGCTGGACATCGCGGTGGGGCCGCGCTGGTACTCGGTCTACGAAATGGCCTGCAACACGATCAAGGAGCAGATCGAGGGTGAGGCGCTGCACGCCGTGCCCTATGGCGGCGTGTCGGAAGCGGAACTGGCCATGCTGCGCCAGACCGGCGACCTGTCGGCGGAGGAAGAGAACGGCCTGATCGAGGCGCTGCTCAACGAACACGAGCCGGCCAACACCCAGGCGATCACCAGGCTGCTGCGCGCCGGCAAGGACCCGCGGCGCATCATTGACGCAATCCAGATCGCCGCGGCGCAGCTGACGATCGACACGCACAACCCGAACAACTTCTCGATGCCGATGCACTGCTACGAGTATTCGAACGCGCTCGGCTGGTTCTACGACAATTTCGACCATCCGCGCCGGCTGCGGCTGCTGTATGTCGCGGCCGCCTTCGTCAACATGACCGCCTGGCACCAGCGCGGCATCGGCGAAATGGTGTCCCAGCCGATCCAGATCCCGGCCGGGGCGGACAGTCTTTCCGCCAACGAGCTGCTCGCCCGCATCGACGTGACCACCTGCGCGCAGAACGCACCGGAAAGCCTGGCCTGGATGAAGGCCTATCTTTGCAACGTCGCCGATCGCGCCCCGCTGGTTGCGCTGATGGCGCTGGATTCGTGCAAGCTCGGCAACGATCCGCACAACCAGGAAATCCCGCAGAACATGCTGGAAGACTTCCTGAAAAGCCGCAGCCCGAACCGCGACCGGCTGCTGATGGCCTGCGCCAAGCACTCCTCCGGCCACCGCAAATACGGCGACCCGCTGGAAGCCGCCCGGCGGTTCGGCGAGGGCGTGGGGGTGGCGGTTCAGTAAGAAGGGCCGGGGGGCTTGGCCCCCTGAACCTGGCCTGGCTGAACCGCCGGCGCGGCTGCTGAACCCGCAAGCTTCGAGGCTCGGTTGCCAGGCGGGCCCGGCTCATCCCTCGCTCGACAACGCTCCTCCGAGGGAAAGCGTCACATGCACGACGTTGCCCTCCTGCCTCAGCGTCATCGGCAAGCCGCTCCGCCGAAAGACGCGCAGCATGGCCACGTTCCGTGCGAGCACGTCAGCCTCGAGCTGATCGAGACCCTTCGCACGTGCGATCCGGATCATGTGTCGCAGAAGGGCGCTCGCGAGCCCACGGCCCTGGTAATCCTCCTCGACAAGGAAGGCGAGTTCCGCGCTTCGAGGCCCAGCGGCGGTGCTCACGACAAAGGAGCTGGCCCCGCCGATGACCACCTCGTCCTCCCCGGCGCCGACCGTGGCCAGCAGCGTGACGGCGTGGTCAAAGTCCGCCCCGGTGACCCGGCTGAGTTCAGCGTCACTGACGTCGGCCTTGTACCCAAAGAACCGAGTGTAGACGGTATCCCGCTCAAGATTATGGAACGCACGGCGGATCCTGGGCCCATCATCACCCCGGACAGCGCGCACTGTGACGGCCGTACCGTCCCGAAGAGTCTCTTGTGCAGCGTAGCGGGTAGGGTCTTGCACGACTTGCCCTTTGGTCTGTGCGGACATCGCGGCACCAAAACAGTCAGGCAGGGCATCCCTCGAAAGGATAGCTCCGTCGGTCTCGGGCGGCGGTCAGCTGTCAAATCGCATTTCGGAGACACGCTCGGGCACGACCAACTCTGCGGCAGTTGATCTCAGCACCTCTGCAACCGTGACGCCCGGGCCAGTCTCCTGAAGCGTCGCCCGGCCGTTTGGGAAGGCGATGACGGCGAGTTCGGTCACCAGCAGATCGATGGGGCGGATGGAGGTGAGAGGCAGGTCGCACTGACGGACGATCTTCGGCTTGCCTTTGGCGGTATGCTGCATCGCCACGATCACGCGTTTGGCGCCGGTGGCCAGATCCATGGCTCCGCCCATTCCGGGTACCATGCGACCCGGAATCATCCAGTTCGCCAGGCGTCCCGCTTGATCGACCTGCAGGCCGCCGAGCACGGTCATGTCGACATGGCCGCCACGGATCAGTCCAAACGAAGTTGCACTGTCGAAGGTGCTCGCTCCGGGAAGTGCCGTCACGGGGCGCCCTGCAGCGTCGGTCAGAAGCGGCTCTGCCATTCCCTCTTCCGGGATGGCGCCGGTGCCGATCAGCCCATTCTCCGACTGGAAAAAGACGTGCATGCCTCCTGGCAGGTAGTTGGCAACGAGCGTCGGGATTCCTATGCCGAGGTTGACGAGCATACCGTCGCGCAATTCCTGGGCGATGCGGCGCGCGATGATGGTCTGGGGGTTCATGGCGATCTCACGGGTTGCCGATCAGGTAGTCGACCAGTGGAGCGGGCGTGATGACGTGATCGGGCGCAATCAGTCCAACCGGCACGATATGTTCGGTGCTGGCGATCACCGTACCGCCGGCCATCGCCATGATAGGGTTGAAGTTGCGAGCCGTTAGCACATAGGTGAGGTTGCCCAGGTAGTCCGCCAGGAACGCGTGGACGAGAGCAAAATCGGCGCGCAGTGCAAGCTCGACCAGATAGGTCTGGCCATTTGCCTCTATTTTCTGCTTGCCGTCCTCGACGACCGTGCCCAGGCCGGTGGACGTGAGGATGCCGCCCAGCCCATAGCCGCCGGCGCGGATGCGCTCGATCAGGGTCCCCTGCGGCACCAGGTCGACGATCAGGTCGCCCGCCATCATCTGCTGTTGGGTCTCGGGATTCAGGCCGATATGACTGGCGATCACCTTGCGCACCAGCCTGGCGCCGATCAGCTTGCCGATGCCCGCGCCGGGCAAGCCGGTATCGTTGGCGATCACGGTGAGATCGCGCTTACCCTGTCGCACGATCTCGTCGATGATGCGACCAGGCGAGCCCACGGCCATGAAGCCGCCGATCATCAGACTGGCGCCGTTGGGGATCATGGAGACCGCGTCTTCAACCGATATCGTCTTCACGTGCTTCCCTATCCGAGCATGGGAGGCATCGAGGCGATGGCCGTCCAAGGAAGAGTGGACTTTGATGCCTGCAAGGCTGCTGCCGATCGTGGCGGTGAGTATGATCGTATGGCGGTAATCCCGACACCGCAAACTGCGCCACAGCGTTCGCGGGGAAGCATTGATGTAGATCAAGCTCCGGGGATCAAGCCCCGGGGATCAAGTGCGGGGCCGCGGCGCGACCTGTCTTTCCTGGCTGCTGGCCCAAACCTTGATGCTGAGAGGGGGGCAATCCCTCTCGCCCCCTGGCCTTGCTTGCTGAACGCCCCCCAACCCCTCGTCAGAACAACGAGTAGCCGCCGTCGATGACGAAGCTGTCGCCGGTGTGGTAGCGGGAGGCGTCGCTCATCAGGTAGACGCCGATGCCGCCGAAATCGTCGCCTTTGCCCCAGCGGCGCATGGGAATGCGCGGCATGACATTGCCGGCGAACTTCTCGTTGGATGTGGCGTTGGCGGTCATGTTGGTTTCGATCCAGCCAGGCAGGATCGCGTGGGCGCGGATGCGGTGGCGGGCGAGCTCGACCGCCATCGCCTTCACCATGGAGATCATGCCGCCCTTGGTCGCGGCGTAATGTTCGCTGCGCGGCGCCGCCTCGATGGCGGCGAGGGAGGCGGTGCCGACCAGCACCCCGTCGCCGCCGCGTTCCACCATGTGACGGGCGGCGGTGCGAAAGGTGTAGAACGCGCCATCGAGATTGACGCGCATCACCCGGTTCCATTCCTCCGTGCTCATGTCGAGGAAGGATTTCTGTCCGCGGCCGCTGACGCCGGCATTGGCGAAGCAGCCATCCACGCGCCCGAGCGTGGCGACGGTCTGGGCGAAGCAGGCCTCGACGGCGGCTTCGTCGCCGACGTCGCATTCCAGCGTCAGGATGCGCCGGCCGGTCTTTTCCAGCTCGGCCTTGGCGGCGGCGTTCTTGGCGGCGTTGGTGCCCCAGATCGCGACATCCGCGCCGGCCTGGGCGACAGCCTGCGCGATGCCAAGGCCGATGCCGCTGTTGCCACCGGTCACGAGGGCGACTTTGCCGGTGAGGTCGAAAGGCTGATAGGTCAAGAGTAGTCTCCGATGTAAGGGATCAGGCTTTGGTGCTATCGCGCTCGCGATAGTCCTTGAACGGGGCGTCACGCTGGCTGAGCAGGTCGCGGACGGAGCTTCCGTCGCGCCTGAACTGGGCACGATAGGCCAGGCTGGCCTCGGTGGTGAAGGCCAGCGCCTGCAGCTCGGTGCCCGAACGGATCGCGGCGCGCATGCCCATGATCTCCATGGCGCGGTGCACGCTGCGCTTGTTGATCTGCAGCAGCTCGACCGGGATCAGGGTCATGCGCTCGGCGATGCCGAGCACGGCGTCTTCCAGCTCCGCGGCGGGATAGGCGCGGTTGGCAAAGCCCGTGCTGGCGGCCTCGATGCCGGTGATCGCATCGCCGGTCAGGTACATCTCCATGGCGTTGCGCATGCCCATCAGCCAGGGATGAAACTGGTTGTCCGGCGGGCTCATCAGCCGGACCGGCGGATAGCCGATCCTGGCATCCTCGGCGACGTAGACCAGGTCGCAGCCGGTCGCGAGCTCGCTGCCGCCGGCGAGGCAGTAGCCGTGCACCTGGGCGATGACGGGCTTGGCCAGGTCCCAGATCCTGAACCAGCCATCCACGACATGGCGCGGCCATTGCCCGGGTCCGGCCGGCGTGTAGTAGGGCTGGTCGATCTTGTTGTCGGCGGAGAGGTCGTAGCCCGAGGAGAAGCTGGGTCCGGCGCCCCGCAGGATGGTGACATGGATCGCGGGGTCGGTATCGGCCTCGGTCAGTGCGTCGATGATGGCGCCGCGCAACTCGTTGTTCAGCGCGTTGCGCTTTTCCGGGCGGTTCATCGTCAGTCGGCACACCCCCGGCCGCGGGGTGTCCTTCAGCAGGATTTCGGTCATTGCGCTGCCGCCGTTGCCGGCACGTTCGTCTGCATCAGGCCGATGGCTCCCTTTGCGTTGAGTTCGATTATTTGCTGCTCGCTGTAGCCGTGCTGGCGTAGCACCTGTTCCGTGTGCTCGCCCAGTATCGGTGCATGCGCGCGCGGCGTGCCGTCGACCAAGGGCGGCGCGCCCGGAATATTGGTCAGCGGCACCTTCTGCGGCACCCCGGGCTGGCTCAGCCAGGAAATGATGCCGCTGGCCCTGGTGTGCTCATGCGCGAGGAAATCGGCATAGGTGTTCAGCCGCTCGTGCATGATCCGCGAAGCGGTCAGCCGCGCGCTGAGCTGCTCGTTGGTCAGTACTGCCACGACCGGACGAACGATGGAGAACAGCAAATCCGCATTGGCGGTCCGGCTCTGGCGATCCAGGAAGCGCGGGTCCGCCAGCAGGTCCGGCCGGTCGATCGCGCCGCAGAAGGCTTCCCACTCGAACTGGCGCACCACGGTGATGTTGATCCAGCCATCGGCGGCGCGGAAGATGCCGGATGGCGCGGCCGCGCTCAGGATTTCGCCGCCTTCCAGATGGCTCGCCATCATGCGCACGCTTTGCAGCAGCGCCGCCGCCTGCATCAGGCTGACCTCGATGAATTTGCCGCGCTTCTCGTCGCGCCTGGCATACAGCGCGGCGGACACGGCCTGGAAGCCGTACATCGCGGTCATCATGTCGATCGGAATGACCGGCACACGATGGGGAATGCCGTCCTCGCCCTTGTTCTCGATGGTCAGGCCGGTGAAGGCCTGCAGCACCGGATCCATCGCCGGGCGCTCGGCGAACGGGCCGACCTGGCCGAAGCCGGAGACCGACAGATACAGAATGCGTGGCGAAACCGCAGACACCGCCTCGTAACCATAACCGAGCCGGCCGATGACGCCGGGACGAAACCCCTCGATAAAGACATCGGCATGGCGGATCAGGCGCCAGAGCACGGCCTTGCCGTCCTCGGATTTCAGATCGATGGCAACGCTGCGCTTGCCGATATTGGCCGGGATCGTATAGGCGGTGTTGTCGCCGTAGACGCGGCCGAGAATGCGGCTCCAGTCGCCCTGGCCGGTGGGCTCCACCTTGATGACGTCGGCCCCGTTCTGGGCCAGCAGACCCCCGCAATAGGGCCCGGCAATGCCCTGGCTGAGATCGATGACCTTCAGGCCGGCGAAAGGCGCTTCGTAGCTCATCTTGTCGTTTCCAATGCAACGGGGCTGGGCAAGGAAGGAAGGCGAGGGGGCTCCGCCCCCCTCGCCCCCCCGCCAGAGGCGGAGCCTCTGGACACCCGGTTGTTTTCTTGGAGAAGGGGGCTTCTCCGTTTGTGCCGCGGCACCGTCCTGCAAGCCCCCTTCTCCAAGAAAACAGTATGGGGTTTCCAAAGGGCTCCGCCCTTTGGCGGGGGTCCAGGGGGCAGAGCCCCCTGGCCTTGCTGCCTATGCCAGCCGCTGATGCTCCGGAACGTCGAGATTGAAGAACCGAGCGGCGTTGAGGCCGAGCACCTTGGCGCGCTGGACATCGTTCAGCTTCGGCATCGTGCGCTCGATCGCTTCCGCCGAATGCGGCCAGGTGCCTTCATGGTGCGGGTAGTCGTTCGCCCACATGAAGTTGTCGGTCAGCCCGTATTGTTCCATCAGTGTCAGGCCGGAGGGGTCTTCCTGGAACGTGGCGTAGCCATGCGCGCGGAAATAATCGCTCGGCAGGCCCTGCAGCTTCGGGCGCACCCACATGTGATGCTTGCGGTAGGCCTCGTCCATCGCGTCCAGCAGCCAGGGGATCCAGCCGATGCCGGCCTCGATGGTGGCGAAACGCAGGCCCTTGAATTTCTCCAGCACGCCGGAGGCGCAGAGATTGGCCACCGGTTCGATCGTCGGGCTCAGGGAGTGGGTCACGTAGTTGATCACCGCGCCGCCATTGCCGCGCGCGGCGCGCGGATCGCGGCCGGTGGAGATGTGGAAGGTGATCGGCAGCCTGGTCTCTTCGATCAGCGCCCACATCGGGTCGAAATGCGGCAGGTTGTAGTTCACCTGGTCGATGTCGTGCGCGCCCCAATGCGGCTTGCACGGCAGCGACAGCGCGCGGAAGCCCATTTTTGCGACACGCTCGATCTCCTTGAGCGAGCCAGGCAGGTCCCCGGTGGCAATGGCCGCAACAGCGAGCATCGATTCCGGATGACCGCCGAACTGCTCATGCGCCCAGTCGTTCCAGACCGCGCACTGGGCGTTGGCGAACACCGGATCGGGCGTCGCCCACATCGCCAGGCCCTTGTTGGGGAAGATGATCTCCACGTCGATGCCGTCGCCGCGATTATCGGCGATCCGCGCGGCAACCTCGGCGCCGGCCTTGGAGCGGACCCAGTCCTCGCCCTCGAAGCTGGAAACGCGGACGCGGTCGGGGCGGTAGCCCTCGCAGTAGCGCCACTGCACGCCCTGCTCGTCGGTGATGATGCGCGGCACGCGCTCGCGGTATTTCGGGTCGATCCGCTTTTCCCACAGATCGGGCGGTTCGTTGGCGTGGCTGTCGGTGGAAACCATGAAGTATTTCTTCGGGTCCCCCACCCGGGCGGTGCGGCCCCAGCCCGAATGGCCGGGCGTTTCCAGGCGCCAGAGATTGGGAGCGTTGATGGCGACTTCGTTCATCGATGTCTCCTTTGTTATTTTTTCAGTCGGTGATGTTCCATTGGACGAGAGTGAACGCCGGCGTGGTCACGTCAGGGTGCCCGAATGCCGCCGGCCGGTGGGGGTGCGGGCGCTGCCTGAACTCATTGTCTCTCCCGCCGGGTCTCTCCCGCCGGCCGACTTGTCGCGGCCGTGCTTCGGCAACAGCCTACTCACCGGTAGCCGCTCTTGCCAAGCCTCATCGCACGCGCATGCGCCCGCGGGTGCGCCAACCGGCGAGACAGCGCCGGTGCGCCCGACTATAAGCCGCGTTATGGCACCGATCCGATTGCTGACATTCTCGACGCTGTTTCCCAACAGCCTCCAGCCCAACCACGGCATCTTCGTGCAGAACCGCCTGCGCCACCTGGTGGCCAGCGGCGAGGCGGTCAGCACCGTGGTCGCGCCGGTGCCGTATTTTCCGTCTTCCCACCCGCGCTTCGGCACCTGGGCGAAGCATGCCGCGGTGCCGCGGCTGGAGCAGCGCCACGGCCTGACCATCCACCATCCCCGCTATGTCGTGATCCCGAAGATCGGCATGACGCTGGCGCCCTGGCTGCTGTATCGCGCGGCGCTGCCCTATGTGTCCCGCCTGATCGCCGGGCGCGCCGAGTTCGACGCCATCGACGCGCATTACTTCTACCCGGACGGCGTGGCCGCGGTCTGGCTCGGCCGCAGGCTGAACCTGCCGGTGGTGGTCACCGCGCGCGGCACGGATGTGAACCTGATCCCGCAGCACCCTTTGCCGCGCCGCCTGCTGCAACGCGCCATCGCCGGCGCGGATGCGGTGGTGGGCGTCAGCTCGGCGCTGCGCGACGTGCTGCTGGAACTCGGCGCCAGGCCCGACATGGCCCTCACCCTGCGCAACGGCGTGGAGACGGACATCTTCCGCCCCCTGCCGGACCGCGACGCGCTTCGCGCCGGCCTCGGCCTGAGCCGCAAGGCGCTGCTCTCGGTCGGCCACCTGATCGAGCGCAAGGGCCACCACCGCACGATCGAGGCGATGAAATCATTGCCGGAATTCGAGCTGATCATCGCCGGGGAGGGGCCGGAACGGGCCAGGCTGCAGGCGCAGATCGACCAGGGCGGCCTGGCGGACCGGGTGCGCCTGCTCGGCCCCCGCCCGCATGCCGAGTTGCCGGCGCTGTACAACGCGGCGGACGCGATGGTGCTGGCGTCGTCGCGGGAGGGCTGGGCCAATGTGCTGCTGGAATCGATGGCCTGCGGCACCCCCGTGGTCGCCAGCAACATCTGGGGCAACCCGGAAGTGGTGCGGAACCGCGACGGCGGCGTGATCTACGATCCGAACACGCCGGAGGGAATCGTGGCCGGCGTGCGCGACCTGTTCGCCGACCCGCCCACCCGCGCGGCGACGCGGGCCTATGCCGAGCCGTTCAGCTGGGACGAAACCACGTCAGGCCAGTTGGCGCTGTTCCGCCGGGTGCTGGCAGAGCGGGCCCGCAGCTAGACCCCCCGCCAGGCCGGGCTACGCTTGGTCAGGAACGCGTCCATGCCTTCGCGGAAATCCTGGCTGGTGTAGCACGTCACGATCAGGTCTTCGTCATCGCCCCCGCCGCTCTCGCCCAGCCGGCGCAAAGCCTCCTTGGTCACCTGCAGGGTCAGCGGCGCGTGCCCGGCGATCAGTTGGGCGAGTTCGGTGGCACGGGCGGCCAGGGCGTCGGCGTCCGGCAGCACCTCGCTCAGCAAGCCGATCGCGCGCGCTTCCCCGGCGTCCACCAGCCGGGCGGTGAAGATGATCTCCTTCACCCGCGCCGGGCCGATCAGGGCCGACAGCCGGGCATAATTCGCCATCGACAGGCAGTTGCCGAGCGTGCGCGCGATCGGGAAGCCGAAGCGGGCATTGGCGGCGCCGATCCGCAGGTCGCAGCAGGCGGCGATGGCCGCGCCGCCGCCGGTGCAGGCGCCGGCGATGGCGGCGATGCTCGGCACGCGGCAGCGTTCCAGCGCGCTGAGCACCCGGTCGATCCGCGCCTCGTAGGCGATCCCGTCCTCCGGCTTGCTGAAGGCGCGGAACTGGGAAATGTCGGTGCCCGCGGCGAAGGCCTTCTCGCCCATGCCGGTGATGACCAGGGCGCGCATCGAGGAGTCTTCGTGGGCCTCGGCGCAGATCTCCGCCAGCCGCTCGTACATCGGGAAGGTCAGGGCGTTGCGCGCCTGCGGACGGTTGAACACGATCCGGCCGATGCCGTCCTGGACCTCGTAAAGCAACTCGTCGGTCATGTTCTGTCCTGTGTTGAAGCGGGCCTGCTAAAGCGGGAGGGCGCTGACGAAACCCTATCAAGCGGGGCCGGCGCTGGCCATGGCAGGGGGCGAGTCGCCCGACCTTTACCCAACTCCCGGGCTCAGGTAAAAAGGGCACGGGAAGCAAGCTTTCCCGGTCTACCGCCTTGGCATAAAGCGGGTTTCGGCTCCGTTATGGAGTCATCTCCCGCGGAGTATCTCCGGGATGGCATGGGGGAGGCCGTGGGGGATGCCAAGGGGGGATGGTTGAAGGACCGGGATTTTGTCCCTAGCTTCCGGGACAATACACCAGATGCCTGACAGGTACCGCCCGGAAAACCCGGGCCAAACAATCGGCCAGCGGCACCGAAAGGCAGCCATAATCTGGTGAAGGAGAGGAGTTCGTCTTGCAGCCGACCGATATCCGCAACCCCGACTACTTTCATAAAGTGGTCGATTGCCAGTGGGCCTGTCCCGCGCATACGCCGGTCCCCGAGTATATCCGCCTGATCTCCGACGGCAGATATGCCGACGCCTATATGATCAACTGGAAATCCAACGTCTTCCCGGGCGTGCTCGGCCGCACTTGCGACCGCCCGTGCGAGCCGGCCTGCCGCCGCGGCCGGGTGGACGAGGAACCGGTGGCGATCTGCCGGCTGAAGCGCGTCGCCGCCGACTACAAGGGCGACGTCTCCGCCCGCATGCCGCCGAAGCCGACCACCCGCAACGGCCGCCGGATCGCGCTGGTCGGCGCCGGCCCGGCCTCGCTGACCGTGGCGCGCGACCTGGCGCCGCTCGGCTACGAGCTGGTGCTGTTCGACAGCGAGCCGCGCGCCGGCGGCTTCATCCGCAGCCAGATCCCGAAATTCCGCCTGCCGGAAGAGGTGATCGACGAGGAGGTCGGCTACATCGTCGATCTCGGGATCGAGACCCGCTACGGAAGCCGCATCGACAGCCTGAAGGGCCTGCTGGCCGAGGACTACGACGCGGTGTTCGTCGGCTGCGGCGCGCCGCGCGGGCGCGACCTCGATCTGCCCGGCCGCAGGGAAGCCGCCGCCAACATCCATATCGGCATCGACTGGCTGTCCTCGGTCTCGTTCGGCCATGTCACCAGCATCGGCCGGCGCGTGATCGTGCTCGGCGGCGGCAATACCGCGATGGATTGCTGCCGGTCCTCCCGCCGCCTCGGCGGGGAACTGGTGAAGGTGGTCGTGCGCAGCGGCTTCGACGAGATGAAGGCCTCCCCCTGGGAAAAGGAGGACGCGCTGCACGAGGACATCCCGATCCTGAACTTCATGGTGCCGAAGGAGTTCGTCCACGAGGACGGCCGCCTGACCGGCATGATGTTCGAAAAGGTGCACGCCGAGTACGACGACAAGGGCCGGCGCAAGCTGGTGCCGACCGGGGAGCCGGATATCTTCATCGAGGCCGACGACGTGCTGATCGCCGTCGGGCAGGAGAACTCCTTCCCCTGGATCGAGCGCGATGCCGGTCTCGATTTCGACAAATGGGGCATGCCGGTGGTGAACGAGGCCACCCTGCAATCGACCAACCCCAAGGTGTTCTTCGGCGGCGACGCCGCGTTCGGCCCGAAGAACATCATCTGGGCGGTGGCGCACGGCCACCAGGCCGCGATCTCCATCCACAAGCTCTGCGAAGGCGAGGATGTCGCCGACCGGCCGCCGCCGATGGTGACGCTGGTCAGCCAGAAGATGGGCATCCATGAGTGGAGCTACGACAACGACATCTCCAACGACGACCGTTTCAAGGTGCCGCTGAAGGACAAGCAGATCGCGCTGCGCAACATCAAGATGGAGGTGGAGCTCGGCTTCGACGAGCAGCTCGCCTTCAAGGAAGCCCAGCGCTGCCTGAACTGCGACGTGCAGACGGTGTTCACGGAACAGGCCTGCATCGAATGCGATGCCTGCGTGGATATCTGCCCGGTGGACTGCATCACCTTCACCGAAAACGGCGAGGAGGCGGAGCTGCGCGTCCGGCTGACCACGCCGGCGAACAACCTGACGCAGGAACTCTATGTCTCCGGCACGCTGAAGACCGGCCGGATCATGGCGAAGGACGAAGACCTTTGCCTGCACTGCGGCCTCTGCGCCGAACGTTGCCCCACCGGCGCGTGGGACATGCAGCGTTTCCTGCTCGATATGTCCCAGGCCGCAACCATGGGGACCGCAAAGATGAAGGCGGAACACGCATGCTCCAGTCGCTAGAAATTCCCTCCCTGCAGCGGACCAACGATTTCGTCGTCAAGTTCGCCAACGTCAACGGCTCCGGCTCGGCCAGCGCCAATGCGCTGTTCGCCAAGTCCATCCTGCGCATGGGCGTGCCGGTCGCGCCCCGCAACATCTTCCCTTCCAACATCCAGGGCCTGCCGACCTGGTACGAGGTGCGGGTGTCCGAGGCCGGCCATCTCGGCGCGCGCGGCGGGGCCGACCTGATGGTGGCGATGAACCCGCAGACCTGGCAGGAGGACGTCGCCTCCATCGTGCCCGGCGGCTACCTGCTGTACGACAGCACCAAGCCGATGCCGGCGTCGCGCTTCCGCGAGGACATCAACGTCATCGGCGTGCCGCTGACCGAGATGTGCAACGCCGAATACACCGACAGCCGCCAGCGCCAGCTGTTCAAGAACACGATCTATGTCGGCGCCATATCCGCCCTGCTGGACATGGAGATCGGCGTGACCGAGCAGCTGCTCGCCGAGCAGTTCAAGGGCCGCGACAAGCTGATCGCCGCCAATGTGCACGCGCTGCACATGGGCCGGGACTGGGCCAAGGCCAATCTGCAATGCCCGATCGGGCTGCGGGTGCGCCGGTCGGACAAGGTGGGCGACCGCATCACCATCGAGGGCAACGCCGCCGCCGCCCTCGGCGCAGTCTATGGCGGCGCCACCGTCTGCGCCTGGTACCCGATCACGCCGTCCTCCTCGCTGGCCGAGGCGTTCCAGCGCTACTGCTCGCGCTACCGGGTGGACAAGGAGACCGGCAAGAACAAGTTCGCCATCGTGCAGGCGGAGGACGAGCTCGCCTCCATCGGCATGGTGATCGGCGCCGCCTGGAACGGCGCGCGCGCGTTCACCGCCACCTCCGGCCCCGGCATCTCGCTGATGCAGGAATTTTTCGGTCTCGCCTATTTCGCCGAAATCCCCGCCGTCATCTTCGATGTCCAGCGCGCCGGACCGTCCACCGGCATGCCGACGCGCAACCAGCAATGCGATCTGCTGGCCTGCGCCTACGCCTCGCACGGCGACACCAAGCACGTGCTGCTGTTCCCCGAAGACCCGTACGAATGCTTCGAGATGGGCGCGCAGGCCTTCGACCTCGCGGACCGGCTGCAGACGCCGGTGTTCGTGATGCTCGACCTCGATATCGGCATGAACGAACGGCTGTGCCGCCCGTTCAAATGGGACGACACGCGCAGGCTGGACCGCGGCAAGGTGATGACCGCCGAGGACCTGGCGGCGGGCAAAACCTTCGGCCGCTATCTGGACGTGGACGGCGACGGCATTCCGTACCGCACGCTGCCCGGCACGCACCCGACCAAGGGCGCCTTCTTCACCCGCGGCACCTCCAAGGACCGTTTCGCCCGGTATACCGAGGAAGGTGCGGATTACGCCGACAACATGGAACGGCTGCTGCGCAAGTTCGACACCGCCAAGGACCTCGTGCCCAATCCGGTGGTCAAGATCTGCCCCGACACCACCCGCATGGGCGCGATCTATTACGGCTCCACCTCCCCGGCGATGAACGAGGCGTGGGAACAGCTGGCCGAGCAGGGCATCCACCTGGACCTGATGCGCGTGCGCGGCTTCCCGTTCAACGACGCCGTGCGTTCGTTCATCGCCAACCATGACCAGGTCTTCGTCGTCGAGCAGAACCGCGATGCCCAGCTTCGCCTGCTGCTGATCAACGAGCTGGAGATCGACCCGGCCAAGCTGACGCGTGTGCTGCACTTCGACGGCACGCCGATCACGTCCCGCTTCATCGCGGAAGACATCGCCAAGAAGGCCGACGCGCAGCACATCGTTCCCACCAGGGAGACCGTCCAGTGAGCTATCTTCCGAAGCCCAAGCTGCATCATCCCGACCTGCCCACCAACGCGCTGGGCTACACGCGGCGGGATTACGAGGGCACGATCTCCACGCTCTGCGCCGGCTGCGGGCATGACAGCATCAGCGCCGCCATCGTGCGCGCCTGCTTCGAGCTGGACCTGCCGCCGCACCGCATCGCCAAGCTCTCGGGCATCGGCTGCTCGTCGAAGACGCCGACCTATTTCCTCGGCGCCTCGCACGGCTTCAACTCCGTGCACGGGCGCATGCCCTCGGTGCTGACCGGCGCCAACCTGGCCAACCGGGACCTGATCTATCTCGGCGTTTCCGGCGACGGCGACAGCGCCTCCATCGGCATCGGCCAGTTCCTGCACGCCATCCGCCGCGGCGTGAACATGGTCTATATCGTCGAGAACAACGGCGTGTACGGCCTGACCAAGGGCCAGTTCTCCGCCACTTCCGACCGCGGCGCCAAGAGCAAGCGCGGCGTGGTCAACCATGACGAGGCGATCGACATGGTCAGCATGGCGCTGCAGATGGGCGCCACCTATGTCGCGCGCAGCTTCTCCGGCGACAAATCGCAGTTGATCCCGCTGATCCAGGGCGCGCTCGAACATCCGGGTGCGGCGTTCATCGACTGCATCTCCCCCTGCGTCGCCTTCAACAACCATGAGGGCTCCACCAAGAGCTACGACTATGTGCGCGATCATAACGAGGCGGTGAACAAGCTGGACGTCATCACCGGGCGGGAAGAAATCACCGTCGATTACGCCCATGGCAGCACCGTGCTGGTCACCCAGCACGACGGTTCGGTGCTGCAGCTGCACAAGCTGGCGCAGGACTACAACGTCAACGACCGTGGCGCCGCCATGGCCTATCTGCAGCGCAAGAAGGAACTGGGCGAGATCCCGACCGGCCTGCTGTTCGTGGATCCCGACCCGCAGGAGATGCACGGCTATCTCAAGACATCGGTGCGGCCGCTGAACGAATTGCGGGAAGCGGATCTGGTGCCGGGCGCGGCGGCGCTGGACAAGCTGAACGCGAGCCTGCGGTAAGACAGCGTAGCGTAGGGCGGAAGAGCGTAGCGTCTTCCGCCAATCGCCGCCGGCCTACTCCACCACCCCCACCGTGCGGGACCTGAACTCCTCCGGCACCTCGCGCCCCGCATCGGTGAACGCGCGGCGCACCGCCTCCACATTGCCGCCGAGCACCGTCTTGCGGTTGGCCTTCACCCATTCGCGCGAGCCGACGGTCGTCGTGGTCGAGTGCTGGAAGCGCGGCATCACGTGGCGGGCGAACAGCTCGTAGCTGCGCATCGTCTGCTCGCGGTTGGCCCATTCATGGGCGCGGAACAGCAGCCCGCCGAAACCGCCCTGGCTGTAGCCCAGCAGCCGCTCGATCCCGGCGGCGACGGTGTCGGGGGAGCCGACCAGCGTGGTGCCCTGCTTCACGCCGTCGCGCAGCGGATCGTCGGACCGGCCGGGCGGGCGGCCCAGGGTGTCCTCGAAATAGCTCACGGTCTCCATCCGCTCGCCGGCCTGCACCTCGCGCAGCGCCTGCTCGTCGTCCTCGGCGACGTGGGCGTTCACCACGATGCGCCATTTCTTCCGGCTCATGGTCTTGCCGTTGGCGGCGGCGGTCTCCTCCGCGATGGCCCATTGCTTGGCCATGGCTTCCGGCCCGCCCGGCAGGCCGGCGCCGATCGACAGCACGCCCAGGCCATGCTTGCCGGCCGCCATCATGCCGAACGGGGTGATGGTGCTGGCCACCGCGATGTCGAAGCACGGGTCCGAATAGGGCGCCAGGTGCAGCCGCGCCTCGCGCATCTCGAACCAGTCGGTCTTCATGCTGACCGGCTCCTCGCAGGCCAGCAGCCGCATGATCGCGTCGAGCGATTCCTCCATGCGCCGGCGCTGGGTAACCGGCTCGATGCCCAGCATATACGCATCCGACGGCAGCGCGCCGGGCCCGCAGCCGAGCATGACGCGCCCGCGGGTCATGTGGTCGAGCTGGACGAAACGCTGCGCCACCAGCAGCGGGTGGTGATAGGGCAGGCTGGTGACGCCGGTCCCGAGCTTGATGTTCTTGGTCCGCTCGGCGACCTGGGCGATGACCAGCTCCGGAAGCGCGATCAGCTCCCAGCCGGCGGAATGATGCTCGCCGATCCAGGCCTCGTCATAGCCGAGGTAATCCAGCCACTGGATCAGCTCCGCGTCGCGCGCCAGCGCCAGTGTGGGGTTCTCGCCGACGCGGTGGAACGGGGCCAGGAAGATGCCGAATGTCATGCCGCGATGGGCCATGTGCGTGTCCTCTGTGTCTTGTCGGAAGTCTTCTGGCTGCCATGCTGCATTGTCCCGGCGGCGTAGCCAAGGGTGCGCGGACATGGCAGCCTCCAGGCCCGGATTTAGACAAGGCCGGATTTCGACAAGGGAGGAAATACCAATGCGGCTTGAAGGAAAGGTGGCGATCGTCACCGGCGCGGCGTCCGGCATGGGGGCTGCCACCGCGCGGCGCTTCGCGCGCGAGGGCGCCAAGGTGGTCGTCGCCGACATGCTGGAGGACGAGGGCCGCGCCGTGGCGCAGCAGATCGTCACCGCCAACGGCGCGGCCGAGTTCATGAAGCTGGACGTGACCGACGAGGCGAACTGGAAAGCCGTGGTCGATGCCACGGTGGCGAAGTTCGGCAGGCTGGACATCCTCGTGAACAACGCCGGCATCAGCGGCAGCGCGGTGGAAGACACGCTGGACACGATGATGTGGGACCGGCTGATGGAAGTGAACGGGCGCGGCACGTTCCTGGGCGTGAAGTTCGCGGTGCCGGCGATGAAGGCCGCCGGCGGCGGGTCCATCGTCAACCTGTCCTCGATCTCCGGCGTGGTCGGGCAGAACCGGATCCATGTCGGCTACAACGCCTCCAAGGGCGCGGTGCGCACGCTGACGAAATCCGCCGCGGTGCAGTTCGGGCTGGACAGGATCCGGGTGAACTCCATCCACCCTGGCCTGATGCCGCCGATGCGCACCTCCGGCGCCACCGCCGATCCGGAATTCCGCGCCAAGATGCTGAAGGCGGTGCCGCTCGGCCGCTCCGGCGAGGCCGACGAGGTGGCCAACGCCATCCTGTTCCTGGCCTCCGACGAGGCGTCCTACATCACCGGCGCGGAACTCTATGTCGATGGCGGGTATCTGGCCGTTTAGCCGGATACCCCGCAGCGCTTGACCGGCAGGAACGGCTCGGGATCGATCGCCCGGCCGTTCAGCAGCAGGCCGAAATACAGATGGGTGCCGTAGGTGACGCCGGTGCGCCCGACGACGGCGATCTTTTCGCCGGCGGCCACCTGGCGCTTGCCCTCGGCGATGGCCGGCACCAGGCTGCCAAGGTGGGAATACAGCGTGATGTAACCGCCCGCCTTGGCGTCGCCGTGCTGGATCAGGATCTCCAGCCCGCCCGGGCCGCGCTTGTGCACCGCGATCACCTGGCCGTCCGCCGCGGCGCGGATGGCGCCGCCGGCGGGCGCGGCGAGATCGACGCCCTTGTGAAACCCCGACGCATTCGGCCCGATCCGCCGGCGCGGACCGAACGGCGAGGTGACGCAGGTGGGCGAGACCGGCAGCGAAAGCCCGGCCGGCCCGGGCAGCGCCAGCGCATCGGGCGCGGCCCCGCACAGCAGCGCCAGCAGCGCGAATATCCGCATGGGGCGTGGAATGATCGAAGGCACCGGCGGACCGCCATCTCCGTGTAGCAACGCCTCTGGTTAGCAGGAAACCCGACGGATTGCGCGCCCCCCGGAAGCCGCATTAGGCTCGCGCCCATGGGACCCTTATCAGGCTTGAAAATCATCGAATTCGCCGGCATCGGACCAGGGCCGATGTGCGCGATGCTATTGGCCGACATGGGCGCGGAGGTGCTGCGGATCGACCGCGCCGAACCCGCCGATCTCGGCACCAAACGCCCGCCGCGCTACGACCTGCTGCGGCGCAACCGCAAGGTCCTGCGCCTGGATCTGAAGCAGCCGGAAGCGGTGGCCTTCGCGCTCGACCTGATCGCCAAGGCGGATGGGCTGGTGGAAGGCTTCCGCCCCGGCGTGATGGAGCGTCTCGGCCTCGGCCCGGATGTCTGCCTGGCGCGCAATCCGCGGCTGGTGTTCGGCCGCATGACCGGCTGGGGCCAGGAAGGGCCGATGGCCCAGGCCGCCGGGCATGACCTGAACTACATCGCGCTCACCGGCGTGCTGGACAGCATCGGCCGCAAGGACGGCCCGCCCACCCCGCCGCTCAATCTGGTCGGTGATTTCGGCGGCGGCGCGCTGTACCTGGCCATGGGCATGCTGGCCGCGATCATCGAATGCAAGACCTCCGGCCGCGGCCAGGTGGTCGACGCCGCCATGGTGGACGGCGCCTCGTCGCTGATGACCGCCGCCTACGGCATGCACGCGGCCGGCCTGTCGAACGGCGGGCGCGGCGGCAACATGCTGGATTCGGGGGCGTATTTCTACGACGTCTATGAATGCGCCGACGGCAAATACGTCTCCATCGCTTGCATCGAGGGGAAGTTCCATGCGGAACTTCTGCAGCGCCTGGCGATCGACCCGCAATCCCTGCCGCCGCAGCTGGACCGCGCCAACTGGCACATCGCGCGGGAGAAATTCACCGCCATCTTCAAGGGCAGGACCCGCGATGAATGGGTGAAGCTGCTGGAAGGCACCGATACCTGCTTCGCCCCGGTGCTGTCGGTGGAAGAAGCGCCGCGCCACCCGCACAATGTCGCGCGCGGCACCTTCATCGAGCTCGACGGCATCACCCAGCCCGGCCCGGCCCCCCGGTTCTCCCGCACCGCGCTCGCCACCCCGCTGCCGCCGGACGCCCCGGGCAGCGACGATGCCCCCGCCGTGCTGGCCTCCTGGGGCCTGGCCCCGTCCGAAATCGCCGCCGCCCGGCCATTGCTGGCGTGAACCGGGGCCGGGTGGGGGCGTAAGCCCCGTCGCCATCACCTGGGCGTTGGCTGCCCGCCGCACTGCCAAGGCGGCGGAGGGCGATCAGCTATGTCCAAGACCGAGGATTGTGCTACGAATTTCCCGGACCCAGCGGCGCTAAAGTAGCGAACGACCGGATGGCGGCCTGACAGCGCCGGGCCCGGAAGGAGTTCATCGCCGATGGGACTTACCGACCACCTGCGCGCGCTCCGGGCGACCTTCGGCGGTCTGACGCTTTACGAGATGTTCGAGCACGCGATCATCCTCGTTCTGACGATGTTGATCATGGTCGTGGTCGCTTCGGCGACATGGCACCTGGCCTGGGTCGTGCTGCAGTTGGTCGTCAACAACGAGATCCATCCCGCGAACCAGGCGGCCTTCCAGGCGGTCTTCGGAATGATCTTCACCGTACTCATCGCGCTCGAGTTCAAGCATTCGATGCTGATCGTACTCGCCCGTCAGGAAAGCGTGGTGCGCGTGCGGTCCGTCATCCTGATTGCCATGCTCGCCATGATCCGCAAGTTCATCATCCTGGATCTGGCAGAAGCGCCTCCGGCAGAGTTGTTCGGGTTATCGGCCGCGATCCTGGCGCTCGGGATCGTCTATTCCCTGGTCCGCACCCAGGACCAGCGCCGCGTGGCCGGCGAACGGTTGCCGTCGAAATAGGCTTCCCGGAGCTGGGGCATGGCTCGTGCCGACAAGTGCGCCACCCGTTCGCAGCAGATCCAGAAATTCCTCTTCCGGCAGTGGCCTGCTGAAGAAATAGCCTTGGCCGTAGGGACAGCCCAGATCCCGCAGCATCCGGGCCTCGGCGGCGGTCTCCACGCCTTCGCCGGTCACGGCGATGTTCAGCTCGCGTCCGATCTTGACGATGCCCTCGACGATGACGCGCTTGAACCGGCTCTCCTGCAGGTCCGTCACGAAGGACTTGTCGATCTTGATCTCGGACACCGGAAACTTTTCCAGATAGCGCAGGGAGGAATATCCCGTGCCGAAATCGTCGATGGACAGCCCGATGCCCACCTGGCTCAGGCGGTGGAACACCGAGATCAGTTCCGGCGAGCTTTCGGCGAACAGGCTCTCGGTCAGTTCCAGCGTGATCCAGCGCGGGTCGGCGCCGGTCTCCTCCAGCATTGCCTCGATCAGCGGCACAATGTCGCGATGGAAGAACTGCGCCAGCGACACGTTCACCGCCAGGGACAGGGGGGATGCCCGGTCCTTGTTCATCTGGCAGGCGAAGGACAGCGCCTTGCGGAGCGCCCAGGTGCCCATGTCGAGAATGAGCCCGCTCTCCTCCGCCAGCGGGATGAACAGGTCGGGGGGCTGCAGCCCGAACACCGGATGCACCCAGCGGATCAGCGCCTCCGCGCCGATGATGTGGCCGGTCTCCATCGCCACCTTGGGCTGGTAGTGCAATACGAAATTGCCCTCGATCGAGGCCTGCTGAAGCTCGCTGGTCAACCTGGCCCGGTTGCGCAGACGGATATCGAATTGGCTGTCGTAGCGCGTGGGCGCCAGAAGCCCGGTCCGCTTCGATTCATGCAGCGCGACGGCGGCGTGCCGTAGCAGGGTCAGGGCATCGTCGCCGGCCTGGCCGAGCGCGAAGCCGATTGCGAACCGCACCTCCAGCACGGCCCCCGGCAGCACGAAGCGACCCGCCAATGTATTGTGCACGCGTGCAATGATCGCCTCGACCTCGTGGGGAGAGGCGAGTTCAACCGCGATGCCGAACTCGTCTGCGGCGAGCCGTCCCACCAGAAGGTCCGACTGCCTGCTCAACCGCGCGGCGATATCGATCAGCAGTGCATCACCCGTTTGGTAGCCGAAGCTGGTGTTGATCTCGTGAAACCGCGCGATATCGGCCTTGATGACCAGCACGCAGGGCGCGCCGCTGTCCTTGATCAATTCTTCGACCCGATCGTGGAAGCGGTAACGATTGGCGATGGATGTGAGCCGGTCGATGTCGGTGACGTATTGCAGCCTGGATGCGGCCTCCCTTACCATCGTGACATCGCGAATGACGCCGACATAATGCGTCGCCACGCCGAGTTCGTCCCGGACCGGTGCCAGACGCAGCTGGTTCCAGAACATCCCGCCATCCTTGCGGTAATTGCGCAGCGTGACGTTGACCGGCTCGCCGCGCTCGATCGCATGCCGGACCTCGGCGATCTCCGGCTGCAGGCGGTCGCTGCCCTGCAGATAGCGGCAGTTCTTGCCCTTTACCTCGGCCCCCGAGTATCCGGTGATCTCCTCGAACGCGGGGTTGGCGTAGATGATCGCCGCACCCGGTTTGGCGATGTCCGCTACCAGGATGCCATCCGCCGCAATGGCAATGCCAGCCATGGCAATGTCCCGCTCGGCGGTTCTCGAAGCAATCGTCCTCCTGGCGAGGGCGAGGTGCCTCGAAAGGCCGAAGACCAGCAGGCTCGTGCCGAGCACCACGATGACGGCCATCAGGTAGATCGCCCCGGTGCCGCCGGAGAGAATGACGTAAGGAAAACGAAAGACCGCATGCAGCAGCTGGCCCACAAGGAACAGGCAGAGCAGAGCCCCCCCAAGATAGCCGAAGGCAAGCAGGACGGGAGAATCGAGAAGGGCGGGTCTCGATCCCGTCGTGGCAAGGTCGAGCTGGTGACCCCGGGAGCCGTCGTCGGTCACGCAGGTTCCCCTGAACTCATAAGAAGTGGGCGCATCGGGGGTCCCCGCGGGAGCGCGTCCGGCGCGGTTCGCTTCCGGACCGGCCGGCAATGGCAGTGTTTGACGATGGGTCGATCCTGTCCGCGGCGCAGCTGCGCTGCTCCCTGCGGCGGCCAGCCCGATAGCGCTAATTTGTCTATCTATAAGTAACACTAAATGACATATCCCGATTATATATCACGTTCTCATATATCAATTTTATTTGTCCTTCAATCGGCCCGCGTGGCACTCATGATCGTCTCTCCGGGTACTAAGTATGTATTATGAAGACCCTATTTTTGACTGACAAAGTCCATGCGCGTGATCGATTCGATTATTGGCACAGCGTTGCCTGCAAGACCCTCGTTGATCACGATTCTCAACCAGAATGTCGAGAGAGTTTTCGAGCCGAAATTCATTCGGAAGTCCTGGCCGGCGTCCGGCTCGTTCTCTTCGGGAATTCGCCAATGAAGGTCATGCACACGTCGCACCACGTCGCGCGTGCGATGTCCGATGAGCTCTTCATTTGCCGGCAGGTCGCGGGGAGGCTGACATTGGAGCAGAACAGCCGTGGGCTCGTCCTGGAAGCGGGCGACATGACGCTGCTCGATCCCCTGTTGCCGTACGCCGGGAATTTTTTGTCCGGCTCCGAGCTGCTCGTTCTGAAGGTGCCGCGGCGGCCGCTGGAGGCGCGTCTGGGCAAGACACGAGACATGACCGTCCGTTCGATCAAGCCTATGGATGCGGAAAGCAGCCTGGCATCCGCATTTCTGGCCATGCTGCCGGCCCATGCAGGCAAGCTGGCTCCGACAGCCGCGGAGATCGTCAGGGATCAGGCGCTTGATCTGGTCGCCGTCTCCCTCGCCAAGGCCATGGAGAGATGCAGTCCGCGCGTTTCGTCCGCGCGGTCGCTGGCGCTGCTGAGCGTGCGCGCCGCCATCGACGCGCGGATTTCCGACCCGCAACTCGACGCGGCAACGGTGGCCGCCGCCGCCGGCATCAGCGTGCGCTACGCCAATAGCGTGCTTGCCGAGGAGGGGACGTCCATCATGCGTCTGATACAGTCGAAACGACTTGCCCATTGCCGCCGGGCGCTGGAAGACCCGGTGCAGGCGCATCGCACGGTCAGCGAGATCGCCTATGGCTGGGGGTTTTCCGACATGACCCACTTCGGCCGGAGATTCAAGTCGGCCTATGGCCTGCTGCCCAGCGCCTGCCGCGATCGCGCAAAACAGCTCTGACGCAAGCGGCCCACAGGCGCGGGCTCCGCCCCGCTCACCCGTGCACGGCCAGGTGGCCGTGGTATTTCGCCCGGAGCTCGGTCTTCAGCAGCTTGCCGGTGGCGGTGTCATGCAGCACCGTGGACCGGTGGCTGTACAGCACGCCCTTCGGATTACCGGTGGCGCCGGAGGTATAGCGCAGCGTGGCGGCGGTATTCTCGTCGAAGGACGGCCAGTCGTATTGCGGCGATGAAGCCGCCAGCAGGTCTTCGTAGCACAGCAGGAAATCGACTTGAACCGCCGGCAGCCCGGCGCGGTCGCACAGCGCCACCCAGGCGCGCACTCGCGGCAGATGCGGCGCCAGCTGCTCGACCAGGCCGGGTGGCATCTCACGGCGAAGCTCGCCGTTTGGAGAAAGGTTGACGGCGCGCCGCCAACCCTGGTCCCGTAGTTCACGCCAAATCATCGACCTTATATCCGCCAGCCGGAGGTGCACTTCCCAACCAACCATCCAACCAAGGAGACTGACCGATGAACACGTTCAAAACTCCCGAAGCGATCAACCATCCTCGCCGCCGCTTTCTGGGCGCCGCCGCCATGATGCTCGCTGCCGGCCGGCTCGGCATGATCGGTTCCGCGGCTGCACAATCCGGCAACGCAAAGCAGCTGCCCGCGATCAAGCCGGGGACGAACACGTCATTCGCCTCCTTGAAGCAGATCGATGCCGGCGGGCTGAATGTCGGATACGCCGAGGCCGGTCCCGCCGATGGTCCCGCGGTCATTCTTCTGCACGGCTGGCCCTATGATATTCACAGTTTTGTCGATGTCGCGCCGTTGCTGGCATCGGCGGGCTACCGGGTGATCGTCCCGTATGTACGTGGCTGCGGCACGACGCGCTTCCTTTCGGCTGCAACGATCCGCAATGGCCAGCAGGGGGCAGTCGCCGTCGATGCCATCGATCTGATGGATGCCCTCAAGATCGGCAAGGCGATCGTCGCCGGCTTCGATTGGGGAGCGCGGACGGCCAACATCGTCGCGGCAATCTGGCCGGAGCGCTGCAAGGCGCTCGTCTCCGTAAGCGGCTATCTGATCGGCAGCCAGGAGGCCAATAAGAATCCGTTGCCGCCGAGCGCCGAGTACCAATGGTGGTATCAATACTATTTTGCCACGGAACGCGGCGCGCTCGGCTACGATAAATACCGGCACGATTTCGGCAAGCTCATCTGGCAGATCGCGTCGCCGAGATGGAAGTTCGATGACGCAACGTTCGATCGTACCGCCGCGTCGTTCAACAACCCGGACTACGTCGCGATCGTCATTCACAATTACCGCTGGCGGCTTGGCCTGGCTCAAGGCGAGCCGAAATACGATGACCTGGAAAAGCGGCTTGCCGCACATCCGGTCATCGCCGTGCCCACGATCACCCTCGAGGGCGATGCCAACGGCGCACCGCACGCCGACGCCGACGCCTATCGCAAGAGTTTCTCGGGCAAATATGCGCACCGGATCATCAAGGGCGGCATCGGGCACAATCTGCCCCAGGAAGCCCCGCAGGCCTTTGCCCAGGCTGTGGTCGACGTCGACAGATTCTGATCGAGGACGGCCATAGCGGGCTCCGCCCCGCTCACCCGTGCACGGCCAGGTGGCCGTGGTATTTCGCCCGTAGCTCGGTCTTCAGCAGCTTGCCGGTGGCGGTATGGGGCAGGCTGTCGACGATGATGACGTCGTCGGGCATCCACCATTTGGCGATCTTGCCGGACAGGAAATCCAGGATCGACTGCCTGTCCGGCGTGCGGCCGGGCTTGGGCTGCACCAGCAGCAGCGGGCGTTCCTGCCAGACCGGATGGTCGATGGCGATCACCGCGGCCTCGAACACGTCCGGATGGGAGACGGCTAGGTTCTCGATCTCGATGGAGGAGATCCATTCGCCGCCGGACTTGATCACGTCCTTCAGCCGGTCGGTGAGCTGCACATAGCCGTCGGGGTCGATGGTGGCGACGTCGCCGGTGCCGAACCAGCCGTCATCGTCCACCACCTTGCCGCCCTCGTTCTTGAAATAGCCGGAGATCACCCAGTTGCCGCGGACCTTCAGCTCGCCGATGGATTTTCCGTCATGCGCCAGCTCCTCGCCGTCCTTGCCGACCAGTTTCATCTCCACGCCATAGACCTGCCGCCCCTGCTTGAGCTGCATGGCGATGGTCGCCTCGCGATCGGTGAGGTCGTGCTTGTAGAGCGGCGAACCGATGGTCACCAGCGGGCTGGTCTCGGTCATGCCCCAGGCGTGCAGCAGAAAGACGCCGAGCAGATCATGGAACTTCTCGATGATGGCGCGCGGCGGCGCGGTGCCGCCGGCGAACACGGAGCGGAGTTTCAGTTTCGAAAGTTCCAGCCGCGACTGGTTGGCCTCCAGCCAGGCCAGGAAGTTCAGCCAGATCGTCGGAATGCCACCGGCCTTGGTGCAGCCCTCCTGCTCCAGCAGCAGATACAGGCTTTCCGGATCGAGCTTCGGGCCCGGCAGCACCAGCTTGGCGCCGCAAAGCGCGGCGGCGAAGGGGATGGACCAGGCATTGGCATGGAACAGCGGCACCACGACCAGGATGGAATCGCGGCCGGAAAAGGCGAAGCTGTCCACGTTGCAGGCGCCGAAGGCATGCAGCACCGTGGACCGGTGGCTGTACAGCACGCCCTTCGGATTGCCGGTGGTGCCGGAGGTATAGCACAGCGTGGCGGCGGTGTTCTCGTCGAAGGACGGCCAGTCGTATTGCGGCGATGAAGCCGCCAGCAGGTCCTCGTAGCACAGCAGGAAATCCACCTGTACCGCCGGCAGCCCGGCGCGGTCGCACAGCGCCACCCAGGCGCGCACCAGCGGCAGATGCGGCGCCAGCTGCTCGACCAGCGGCGCGAACACCGGGTCGAAGAAGACCACGCCGTCCTCCGCATGATGCAGGATGTACTGCAGCTGCTCGGGGAACAGCCGGGGATTGACCGTGTGCAGCACGCGCCCGGCGCCGATCACGCCGTAATACAGCTCCAGATGCCGGTGGCTGTTCCAGGCCAGCGTGGCCACCCGGTCGCCAGGCTGCACGCCGAGCGCCACCAGCGCATTGGCCAGGCGCTTCGCGCGCGAAGCGACCTCGGCGTAGCTGGTGCGGTGGAAGGCGCCGGCGGGATCGCGGGAGACGATCTCCCGCGCGCCGTGGAATTTTTCGGCGTAGTCGATCAGGGTCGAAATCAGTAACGGACGCTGCTGCATCAGCCCGAGCATCGTGACCTCTCCCGTGGCCGGCGGGTCGGTCGCCCGCGTTCCGGCGCTACGCTATGCGCCGGAAGCCGGGTGCGCAACAAATCTGTCCCGGCTTGCCTCAGTCCGCCGGCCTGCCTCAGTCCACGTGGAAGGTGGTGAACGCCTCCACCGGCTCGCGCGGAACCACCAGCTCATTGGCCTTTTCCGACCTGTCCTCGTGGCCGAGCGCCATGCCGCAGACCAGGATCTCGTTGTCGGGAATGGCGAGCTGGCGGCGGATGATCGCATGGTAATTGGCGAAGGCGGCCTGCGGGCAAGTGTCCAGTCCGGCGCCGCGCGCGGCGATCATGATGTTCTCCAGGAACATGCCGAGATCGAGCCAGCTGCCGAGGCCGAGATCGCGGTCGATGGTGAACATCATGCCGACGGGGGCGCCGAAGAAATCGTAGTTGCGCCCGGCCTGGCGCTTGGTGCCGGCACGGTCGCCCTTGCCGATGCCGAGCAGGCCGTACAGCGCCCAGCCCACCTGCCTGCGACGGGCGAGATAGGGGTCCTTCCACTCCTTCGGATAGTACTCGTATTCGATCGAGGGCTGCTGATCCGCCTCATGCGCCGCCAGGATCTCGGCGCAGAGGCGGTCGCGCGCCGCGCCGGTCAGCACATGCACGCGCCATGGCTGGGTATTGGTCATGCTGGGCGCGCGGCTGGCCAGGGTCAGGATCTGCTCGATCGTGCTGCGTTCCACCTTCTGGGCGGTAAAGCCGCGCACGCTGCGGCGGGTGGCGAGGGCGGCGGCGATGTCCGGCTGCATTCTGGCTCCTTGGGACGGGTCGAAATCCGGGGCAACTTACGACGCGTTTGGTATGGCCGCCATGCAGGGCTAGCCTTCTCCCGTCCTGCAGAATCCGGAGCCCCCGCGATGTCCCCACCGGTCGATCCCGTCGCCTCCGATGCCGAGCTGCCGCGCCATGCCTCGGTCGTCGTGGTCGGCGGCGGCATCATCGGCGTGTCCACGGCGTTGTTCCTGGCCCAGAAGGGCCATTCCGTGGCGCTGTGCGAAAAGGGCCGGATCGGCGGCGAGCAATCCAGCCGCAATTGGGGCTGGTGCCGCACGCTGGGCCGCGATCCGCGGGAGATCCCGCTCAGCATGGAAAGCCTGCGCATCTGGCGCGGCATGAACCAGTTGGTGCAGCACGAAACCGGGTTCCGCCAGGCCGGCATCATCTATCTGTTCGACACCGAGAAACAGATGGCGGCGCAGGAGGCATGGGCGAAGGAGGCCCGCACCTACCAGATCGACGTGCGCGCCCTGCGCGGCGCGGAACTGCAAGCGGCGGCGCCGGGCGCGGCGCGGGGCTTCGTGGCCGGCATGTACACGCCGACCGACGGCCGGGCCGAGCCCGCGCAGGCAGCACCGGCGATCGCCGAGGCGGCGCGGCGGCTCGGCGCCGGCATCTTCACCGGCTGCGCGGTGCGCGGGATCGAGACGGAGGGCGGGCGCGTCTCTGCCGCCGTCACCGAACGCGGGCGCATCCGCTGCGATGCGGTGGTGCTGGCGGGCGGCGCCTGGTCGCGGCTGTTCTGCGGCAATCTCGGCGTCAACCTGCCGCAATTGAAGGTACTCAGTTCGGTGATGCGCACCGAGCCGCTGTCGGGCGCGCCGGAGGTGACGATGGGCGCGTCGGATTTCGCGTTTCGCAAGCGGCTGGACGGCGGCTATTCGATCGCCCGGCGCAATGCCAGCATTTCCGAAATCGTGCCCGACAGCTTCCGGCTGTTCGCTGATTTCCTGCCGGCCTATCGCAGCGACTGGCGCGACCTGCGGCTGCGCCTGAACCGCACATTCATCGACGAATTTCGCATGAAGCGGCGCTGGTCGCTGGACGAGCAGACCCCGTTCGAACAGATGCGGGTGCTCGACCCGGCGCCGACCGCCGGCCTGCTGCAGGAGGCGAGGGCCAGCCTGTCGCGGGCCTTCCCGGCCTTCGCCGGCATGAAGATCGCGGAGAGCTGGGCCGGCATGATCGACGTCACACCGGATGCGGTGCCGGTGATTTCCGCCGTCGACGCGATGCCCGGCTTCTTCATCGCCACCGGGTTTTCCGGCCACGGCTTCGGTATCGGGCCGGGCGCGGGAAGGCTGATGGCCGATCTCGTCGCCGGCGACGCGCCGGCCGTCGATCCCGCGCCGTTCCGTTTCAGCCGGTTCACCGACGGCTCGGTTCTGAAGCCGCATTAGGAGCATGATCGCCGCTGATAGACGTGGCGATCATGCTCCTAGTCTTTGTTTTAGCGAGCAATTCCATCGCTCGGTTGAAGCAACCTCAAGCGATATTGCTCTGAGCGCCGGCCGGATCCTCAGCCGCGCAGCGTCTCCACCGCTTTCTTCACGGCCGGGCTCAGGCCGTTATCGGGCTCGTCCAGCAGCGCGACGATCTGCCGGCGCATGCGCGGGTCCCAGAATTTGCGCAGATGATCGGCGATGTCGGCGGCCGCCGCGTCTTCCGGGCGGTGGGCGAAGAATTTGCCGATCTGGTTGGCCATGTAGACCAGCCGCTCAGCCGACATGGTACACCGGGCGATGCCGCTCGGGCGCGGGTTGTACCCGGCCGGCATGGGTGAAGACCTCGAAACCGTCCTCGCGCGCCACGCCGATCAGCGTGATGCCGGCCGCCTCCGCCATGCGCACCGCCAGCGCGGTGGGCGAGGAAACCGCCGCCAGCACGGGAATGCCGATGACCGCGCATTTCTGGATCAGCTCGATCGAGACGCGGCTGCTCAGCAGCAGCATCCCGGCGGCGGGATCGGCGCCAAGCCGCAGCATCGCACCGGCGAGCTTGTCGAGCGCATTATGCCGCCCGACATCCTCGGCGCAGGCCGCGACTCCCCCGGCCTCGGTCCAGAACGCCGCCGCGTGCACCGCATGGGTGGCGCGGTTCAGCCTCTGGGCGCCGGGCAGGGCGGCCATGGCGGCGGCGACCTGCTGCTCGGTGAACAAGCGGCCGGCAGGGGCGGTCGGCGGCATGCGCAGCGCCTCGGCCAGGCTTTCGATGCCGCACAGGCCGCAGCCGGTCGCGCCCGCCACGTGGCGCCGGCGCGCGACAAAGGCGGCTTCGCGTTCGGGTGCCAGCGCCATCCGCAGCTCGATGCCCTGTTCCAGGCCGACGACTTCCAGTTCCGTGATCTCCGCGGGATCGGCGATCACGCCCTCGGTCAGGCTGAAGCCGACGGCGAAATCCCCGAGATCCGTGGGGCTCGCCAGCATCACCGCGTAGGTCATGCGGTTATAGGTGAAGGCGACCGGCACCTCCTCCGCCAGCACGCGCTCGCCGATCGTGGCCAGGCCGTGCCGCCAGGCGGTGCGCGCCACGGTCGCGGAGGGCGGCGGGATCATTTCGCCGGCACGGGCTGAGCCCCAGTGCGCTGCATCCCAGTGCGCTGCATCCCAGTGCGCTGCATCCCGGCGCGCTGCACGCGCCGGCTCTGCTCGTTGGCCTCGCGGCGCCGGGCCTGCCACTCGCCGGGGCCGTTGGCCGGGCTCACCTGCACGGCGGTGACCTTGTATTCCGGGCAGTTGGTGGCCCAGTCGGAATAGTCCGACGTGACGACGTTCGCCTCGGTGTCCGGGTGGTGGAACGTGGTGTAGACCACGCCGGGGGCGACCCGGTCGGTGATCAGCGCCGGCAACGCCGTCTCGCCGGTGCGGCTGGCCAGGCGCACCCAGTCGCCGGTCTTGATGCCGCGCTCCTCGGCATCGTGCGGGTGGATCTCCAGCCGGTCGGTTTCATGCCAGACGACATTGGCGGTGCGCCGCGTCTGCGCGCCGACATTGTACTGGCTCAGGATGCGCCCGGTGGTCAGCAGCAGCGGGAAGCGCGGGCCGGTCTTCTCGTCGGTCGCCACGTATTCGGTGATGACGAAATGCCCCTTGCCACGGGCGAACGTCTCCAGATGCATCACCGGCGTGCCGTCCGGCGCGGCCTCGTTGCACGGCCATTGCACCGAACCGGCCGCGTCCAGCTTGGCGTAGGACACGCCGGCGAAGCTCGGCGTCGTCGCCGCGATCTCGTCCATGATCTCGCCGGGATCTGCATACTCCATCTTCAGGCCCAGCCGGTTGGCGAGCGCCTGCGTCGCCTCCCAGTCGGCCTTGCCCGACAGCGGCGCCATCACCCGTCGCACCCGGTTGATGCGCCGTTCGGCATTGGTGAAGGTGCCGTCCTTTTCCAGGAAGGACGCGCCGGGCAGGAAGACATGGGCGTAGCTGGCGGTTTCGTTCAGGAACAGATCCTGCACCACGACGCACTCCATCGCCCGCAGGCCGGCGACGATATGCTGGCTGTCCGGATCGGACTGCACGATGTCCTCGCCCTGGATATAGATGCCGCGGAAGGACCCTTCCAGCGCCGCGTCGATCATGTTGGGGATGCGCAGCCCCGGCTCGGGGTCGAGCGTCACCTTCCACAAATCCTCGTAGATGGCGCGCGTGCCGGGCTGGGAGATGTGGCGATAGCCCGGCAATTCATGCGGGAAGGAGCCCATGTCGCAGGCGCCCTGCACATTGTTCTGGCCGCGCAGCGGATTCACGCCGACGCCGGCGCGCCCGAGATTGCCGGTGGCCATGGCCAGGTTGGCGATGGCCATCACCGCCGTGGTGCCCTGGCTGTGCTCGGTGACGCCGAGGCCGTAATAGATCGCCGCATTGCCGCCGGTGGCGTACAGCCGCGCCGCCTGGCGGAGCTGGGTGGGATCGACGCCGGTCGCGTCCGCGACCGCTTCGGGCGAACGGGCGGGATCGGCGACAAACCCGGCCCAGTCGCGGAAGGCATCGGGTTCGCAGCGTTCGCGAATGAAGGCCTCGTCGGTCAGCCCCTCGGTGACGATGACATGCGCCATCGCGGTCAGCACCGCGACATTGGTGCCGGGCCGCAGCGGCAAATGGAACGCGGCCTCGACATGCGGCGTGCGCACCAGGTCGATGCGGCGCGGATCGATGACGATCAGCTTGGCCCCTTCGCGCAGCCGCCGCTTCATCTGCGAGGCGAACACCGGATGGCCGTCGGTCGGGTTGGCGCCGATGACCAGGATGACGTCGGCATGCTCCACGCTGTCGAAATCCTGCGTGCCGGCGGAGGTGCCGAACGTCGCGTTCAGGCCGTAGCCGGTCGGCGAGTGGCAGACCCGGGCGCAGGTGTCGACATTGTTGTTGCCGAAACCGGCGCGGACCAGCTTCTGCACCAGATAGGTTTCCTCGTTGGTGCAGCGCGAGGAGGTGATGCCGCCGATGGCGCCGACGCCGTGGGTGTCCTGGATGCGGCGGAATTCCCTGGCGACATGGTCCAGCGCCTCGTCCCAGCCCACCTCCCGCCAGGGTTCGCTGATCGATGCCCGCAGCATCGGCCTGGTGATGCGGTCGCGATGCGTGGCGTAGCCCCAGGCGAAGCGGCCCTTGATGCAGGAATGGCCGTGATTGGCCTTTCCGTCCTTGGCGGGGACCATGCGCACCACCTGGTCGCCGCGCATCTCGGCCTTGAAGCTGCAGCCGACGCCGCAATAGGCGCAGGTGGTCATGACGGAATGCTCGGGCTGGCCCAGCTCCACCACCGATTTCTCGATCAGCGTGGCGGTCGGGCAGGCCTGCACGCAGGCGCCGCAGGAGACGCATTCGGAGGCGAGGAAATCCTCGTTCATTCCCGCCGCAACCTTCGACGCGAAGCCGCGCCCGTCGATGGTCAGGGCGAAGGTGCCCTGCACCTCCTCGCAGGCGCGCACGCAGCGCGAGCAGACGATGCATTTGGCCGGATCGAACTGGAAATACGGGTTGGAGACGTCCTTGGCGGCGTCCAGATGGTTGGCGCCGCCATAGCCGTAGCGGACCTCGCGGAGCCCCACCTCGCCGGCGGTGTCCTGCAATTCGCAATTGCCGTTGGCCGCACAGGTCAGGCAGTCCAGCGGGTGGTCGGAGATATACAGCTCCATCACCCCGCGGCGGAGCTTGCGAAGCTGGTCCGTGGTGGTGCGCACCTGCATCCCCTCGGCGACCGGGGTGGTGCAGGAGGCTGGCGTGCCGGCGCGGCCGTCGATCTGCACCAGGCACATCCGGCAGGAGCCGAAAGCGTCCAGGCTGTCGGTGGCGCAGAGCTTGGGGATCTTGATGCCCGCCCGCATCGCGGCGTTCATGACCGAGGTGCCGGCGGGAACGGTGATGTCCTGGCCGTCGATGGTCAGGCGCACGCTCTCGGCGGCGTTGACATGGCGGGTTCCGTAATCGGTTTCCTGCACGAAAGACATGGTGCGCGTCCTTATTCCGCCGCGTGAAGCAGCGGTGGGGAGAAATCCTCCGGAAAATGGTTCAGCGCCGACAGCACCGGGTTATGGGTGAGGCCGCCGAGCGCGCAGAGCGAGCCGAACTTCATGGTGTCACACAGGTCGCGCAACAGCGCCGTGTTCGCTCCAACCGCCTCGCCGGCGACGATCCGGTCGATCACCTCCACGCCCCGGGTCGAGCCGATGCGGCAGGGGGTGCATTTGCCGCAGGATTCCACGGCGCAGAATTCCATCGCGAAGCGGGCCTGCCGGGCGAGGTTCACGGTATCGTCGAACACGACGATGCCGCCATGGCCGATCATGCCGTCGCGGGCGGCGAAGGCCTCGTAGTCGAACGGCGTGTCGAACAGGGCAGGGGGGAAATAGGCGCCGAGCGGGCCGCCGACCTGCACCGCTCGGACCGGCCTTCCGCTGCGCGTGCCGCCGCCGATATCGTTGACCAGCTCGCCCAAGGTCAGGCCGAACCCGGCCTCGAACAGCCCGGCATGGCGGATATTGCCGGCAAGCTGGATCGGCATCGTGCCGCGCGACCGGCCCATGCCGAAATCGCGGTAGAAGGCGCTGCCCTCGGCCAGGATCGCCGGCACGCTGGCCAGGCTGACCAGGTTGTTGATCACGGTGGGGCAGCCGAACAACCCCTTATGCGCCGGTAGCGGCGGCTTGGCGCGCACCTGGCCGCGCCTGCCCTCGATGCTTTCCAGCATCGCGGTCTCCTCGCCGCAGATATAGGCGCCGGCGCCGACGCGGATTTCCAGCTCGAACCCATGGCCGGAGCCGAGGACGTCGCCGCCGATCAGCCCCTCTCGCTGCGCGATGGCGATCGCCGCGGTCAGCGTGGCGACGGCGTGCGGGTATTCGGAACGGATATAGACGAAACCCTTGCTGGCGCCGACAGCGAGGCCGGCGATGGCCATGCCCTCGATCAGCCCGAATGGATCACCCTCCATCAGCATGCGGTCGGAGAAGGTGCCGCTGTCGCCCTCGTCGGCGTTGCAGACGATGTATTTCTGGCCCGAGCCGGCCTCGGCGACCGTCTTCCACTTTATCCCCGTCGGGAAGCCGGCGCCGCCGCGCCCGCGCAGGCCGGACTCGATGATTTCCCGGACGATCGCCTGCGGCCCGAGCGCCAGCGCGCGGTTGATGCCGCGCAGGCCGCCCTGCGCCTTGTAGTCGGCGAAGGACAGCGGATCGACGATGCCGCAGCGCGCGAAGGTCAGGCGGGTCTGGCGCTTCAGGAACGGAATGTCCTCGGTCGGTCCCCGGCACAGCGGATGGACGCAGCCTTCCAGCAGCCCGGTGGCGAGCAGCCCCGGCACGTCCTCCGGCGCGACCGGGCCATAGGCGACCCGGCCCCTCGGCGTCGCCACCTCGATCATCGGCTCCAGCCAGAACAACCCGCGCGAGCCGGTGCGGACGATCCGCACGTCCGGAATATTCGCGAACGAAGCCGCCACCGCATCCGCGCCGACCGCGAGGGCGGCGGCGTCGCGCGAGATATACAGCGTGGTGGTCACCGCACCGCGTCCAGGATGGCGCAGAGCCGCCCGGCATCCAGCCGGCCCAGCGGCGTGCCGTCCAGCATCGCCGCCGGCGCGGTGGCGCAGAGGCCGAGGCAATAGACCGGCTCCAGTGTCACCGTGCCGTCGGTGGTGGTGGCGTGCCAGTCGATCGCCAGTTCCTTGCGCATGTGATCGGCCAGCGCGTCGCCGCCCATGGACTGGCAGGCCTCCGCGCGGCACAGCCGCAGCACGTGCCGGCCGGGCGGCTGGCGGCGGAAATCGTGATAGAAGGTGACGATGCCATAGACCTCGGCCCGGGTGAGGTTCAGGGCCTTGGCGAGGATCGGCAGCGCCGCCTCCGGCACATGGCCGAAAGCGGCCTGGATGGCGTGGAGGATCGGCAGAGTCGCACCTTCGACCTTCCTGTGCTCGGCGATGATCGCCTCGCAGGCCTCGGGGCTCCAAGCTTCGCAACCCGGCACGTTTCCAACTCCTGTTCTTGGTTTGTAGTTTAAAAGACGAAGTTTGCAGCCCGATTGCAAGCGATCTGCGCCATGTTGCGATAGAACATTCCTATCGCTCCCTCTACCGCCGCGCTTCCCAGGCGAGGCTGAGGCGCCGTGCCTCGGTCACCAGGGCCGCGGCCACCGGCGTCAGCGGCTCAAGCTGGGGATAGACCAGCCCGACCATCGGCGGCGGCTCGTCGTCGAGGATCGGGATGGAGCGCAGCGGATCCGTCAGCCCGAGCGTGTCCGCCAGCACCGCCGGCATGACGCTGGCCCAGCTGCCGGTGCGCACATGGGAGAACAGCACGATCACCGAGTTCGATTGCAGCGTCGGCTGCGGCTCGATGCTGCCCGCGTGCAGGCGGCGGTCGATGATGCGGCGGTTCTGCATGTCCGGCGTCAGCAGGCAGAGCGGAATGCTGCCGACCTCCGCCCAGGTCACCGCCTCCCGGTCGCCGAGCGGCGCGTTGGCGGCGGTGACCAGCCGATAGCGCTCCTGGTACAGCGGCACCGACTGCACCCGCCCGACCGGCTCGTTGTCGAGATAGGTCAGGCCGGCGTCGATCTCGAAATTATCGAGCTGGGTCAGGATGTCGAAGGAATTGCGCGACAGGATGCTGAACACGACGTCCGGATGGCGGGCGCGGAACGGCGTGGTCAGCTCGGCCACGATCGGCAGCGCGGTCGGGATCGCGCCGATGCGCAGATGCCCGGCCAGGCCCTGCCGCAGGCCGTGGATCTCCGCGCGCAGCATCCGCGCGTCGCCGCAGATGCGCCTGGCCCAATCCAGCACCCGCTGGCCCTCCGGCGTCAGGTCGTGGAACCGCGCGCCGCGATTGACCAGCCGCACGCCGAGCGCGCCCTCCAGCTGCTTCAGCCCGGCCGACAGCGTCGGCTGGGTCACGCCGCAGGCCTGCGCCGCGCGGCCGAAATGGCGTTCGCGGGCGAGGGCGATGAGGAATTCGAGCTTGTCGATCATGGGCGCATTGTCCGCCTGGAACCCCGCCGATACCATGCCGCGCCGCAAGAACAAGGAGATGGCATGGACTGGCTTGAAGTAAACGGCACGGCATTGCGCTACGAGTTGTCCGGCACCGGGCCGCGCACCCTGGTGCTGCTGCACGAGATGGGCGGGTCGCTGAATTCCTGGGACGCGACGATGCCGCTGCTGACCCCGCATATGCAGGTGCTGCGGCTGGATTGGCGCGGCTTCGGCATGTCCGGCAAGCTGCGCGGCGTGGCCGATATCGACGACCTCGCCGGGGACGTGGCGGGGCTGCTGGATGCGCTGGGCATCACCGCGCCGGTGGCGATCGCCGGCTGCGCGGTAGGCGGCGGGATCGCGATCCGCCTGGCCGCCACGCGCCCGGAAAGGATCGGCGCGCTGATCCCGATGAGCCCGGTGACCAACAGCCCGGCCGAGCGCCATGCCGGCATGTTCCTGATGGCCGACCAGATGGAGCGCCAGGGCCTCGCCGGGATGGTGGAGGCATCGCTCGCCAGCTCCTATCCGGAGGATCTGCGCACCGACGCCGCACGCTTCGCCACCCACCGGGCACGCTGGCTGACCAGCGACCCCGCCAGCTTCGCCGCCATCTACCGGATGCTGCCGGGGCTCGATCTGCGCCCGGATTTCGCCCGCATCACCTGCCCGACGCTGGTCATCGGCTGCACCCGCGACCTGCTGCGCCCGCCGGCGACCGCGAAGGCCGTGGCGGACGGCATCAAGGGCGCCCGGTTCGTCGAGCTGCACACCGGCCATTTCAGCATGGTGCAGACCCCGGAACTGATCGCCGAGACGCTGCTCGGCTTCCTGCGGGAGGTCTAGCGGCGGGCGCGCGCCTTCTCCCGCATGGCGGGCGTGCCCCCCTCTCCCGCATGGCGGGAGAGGGGTAGGGGGTGAGGGTCTAGCCTGGAATCCTCACCGGCAACTCACTGATTCCATGAATGAAATTTGAATAAATCCGCTTCGGCTCGCCCATCACCTCGATCACCGGGAAGCGCTTCATGATCTCTTCCCACATGATCGTCAGCTGCAGCTCCGCCAGCCGGTTGCCGACGCAGCGATGGATGCCGAAGCCGAAGGAGATGTGCTGGCGCGGCCGGGCGCGGTCGATGATGAACTGACCGGCGTTTTCGATCGCGTCCTCGTCGCGATTGGCCGAGATGTACCACATCACCACCTTGTCGCCCTTCCTGATCTGCTTGCCGCCGAGCTCGGCATCCGCCAGCGCGGTGCGGCGCATATGCACGATCGGCGACTGCCAGCGGATGATTTCCGAGACCATGGACGGGATCAGCGCCGTGTTCTCGCGCAGCTTGCGGTATTCCTCCGGATGCTGCGACAGCGCCCACAGCCCGCCGCTGATGGAGTTGCGGGTGGTGTCGTTGCCGCCGACGATCAGCAGCGTCAGGTTGCCGAGGAATTCCTGCGGCCGGGTATGGATGTCGCGCGTCGCCTCGCCATGCGCGAGCATGGAGATCAGGTCCGGCGCCGGCGGGGCCTTCTGGCGTTCGTGGAACAGGGCGGTGAAGGTGTTCAGGCAGTCGGTCAGCACCGCCAGCCGCTTCGCCTCGGAATCGATCTCGCCGCCGGCGTTGACGTCCATCGTGGCGACATCGGACCAATAGGTCAGCTTCCGGCGCTGCTCGAACGGGAAGTCGAACAGCGTTGCCAGCATCTGGCCGGTCAGCTCGATGGATACGCGGTCGACCCAGTTGAAGATTTCATTACGTGGCAACGCGTCCAGGATCCCTGCTGCGCGCTCACGGATGGTGCCGGCGAATTTCTGCAGGTTCAGCGGCGCCACGATCGGGCTGACCACCTTGCGCTGCTCGTCGTGCACCGGCGGATCGGAGGAGATAAAGCTGGCCCGGCGATACTGCATCGGGCGATCGGTGATGGTGATGCCGCCGAGCATCGCGTCTGAGGAATAGGTCTGATGATTGACCTCTACCTGCATGATATCTTTGTATTTTGTTACCGACCAGAAGGACCCGTACATGCCATCCCTGGTATAATGCACGGGGTCTTCGCGCCGGAGACGCTCGAAGAAGGGAGGCCAGATGTCGTCCTGGTACAGTTTCGGGTCGCTGACATCGATGCGGTCAAGCGGCAGGGAATACGCATCCGCCGCGGCGGTGCGGGGGGAAGGGGCGTCCATCTTGATTCCTCCGGTTGACGATCGTTTGCGGACCTTACCGTTTTCGTAGCATAACTCGCCGCTACCATGTCAGGTCCTCCTGCGGCCGTTCTTTGTTCCGCCCGGGACACCATCGGGGTTTTCGCGCGGTCGGCCCGCGCCACATTGTCGATTTCGTTTTGCCAACAAGGGGCTATCCCATGCGCCAGATTTACCGCAACCTGTTCGGCTCCTGCCTGCTGGCGGCGCTGATCCTGCCAACCCAGGGCGCGGTCGCCGCGCCGCTGCAGGAATCCTCCGGCGGGCTGCGGACCGATTGGGGCGCCGCCGGCCAGGCCGGCGCGGACCAGGGCCAGGCCGGCCCCGCCATGGGCCCCGTCATGGGCACGGGCGGGAGCGCCGTCCGGATGTCCGACGGCCTGCAGGATGGCATCACCGCCGGCAGCCTGGCGGGCCCCGGCCGCGAGCCCATCCTCGGCAGGACGCCATCCCAGGGCACGCCGGCCGAGCGGGCCGCCCGGGCCGCCGCCCTCGCCCCCAAGGCGCCCCCGCCGGCCGCGCCGGCACGGGATGTGTCCACACCGGCCGCACTGGTCACCCCCCGCCCCGCCGGGGCGGTGATGGCCTCCGCCGCGCAGGCGGCGCCGATCACCGACACGCAGAGCCTGAGCCCGCCGGCCGCCACCTCGCCGACCATGCCCGCGCCGCAGGTGTCCTCGCCTTCCTCCTCCTCCCCGCCGGGCGGCTTCGCCGGTCCGCGGCCGGTGATCCCGCAGGCATTGGCCGAGGCGCTGACCGCGCTCGGCCAGAAGAAGGCCGACGATGCGCTGCGGCTGGCCCGCACGTTCATCTCCCAGGCGGAAGCCAAGGGCCCCGGCCCGGAAAGCTCGCCGCCGATCATGGGCCTGGCGCATGAGATCGTCGGCACCGCGCTGGCGGTACAGGGCAAGCAGGACGAGGCCATCGCCGAATTGCAGAAAGCGGTCAGCCTCAATCCCAACGAGGGCTCGGCGCTGTTCAAGCTCGGCGTGATCTACCGCGAGCAGGGCAAGCTGCCGGAAGCCAAGGCGAACCTGGAGAAGGCGGTCGCCCTGGGCGGCCAGGACCCGGTGAAGCTGTACCTGGCCGACGTCAACGAGCACATGGGCGACATCCCGGCCTCCATCCTGATCTACGAGGGGATCCTGCACAGCACCCGCCCGGACGACGCCAAGCTGAAGGCCCATCTCGGCTCGCTGTATGACCGCGTCAACCGCTTCCCGGATGCCATCAAGCTGCTGGAACCGACGGTGACGACGGACACGAAGGACACGGAATCGCTGATGGCGCTCGGCTTCGCCTATGGCGGATCGGGCCGGCCGAAGGACGCCATCCCGCTGCTGCTCGCGGCCAAGGCGCTGGCGCCGGACAACTGGCGCATCGACCTGGCGCTGGGCACCGCGCAGCGCGAGACCGGCGATTTCGACAATGCGCAGGCCGCGCTGAAGCGGGTCGTCGCCGCCGAGCCCAAGCAGGTGCAGGCCCGGTTCCAGCTGGCGCTGGCGCAGATGGGCAAATCGCAGTTCCCGGAAGCGGTGGACACGCTGAATGAAGCCATCAAGCTGGCGCCCAATTCCGTCGAGCTCAAGCAGGTGCTGGGGGATGCCCTGTTCCGCGCCGGCCGGAAGGACGATGCGGTGGCGCAGTTCAAGGATCTCGCCAGCCGCGACGGCGCCACGCTGGCCGACAACGTCAACCTGGCCCGCGCCTATCAGGCCACCGGCCGGCCGGATGACGCGATCCGGATCTATCGCGACTCGCTGCAGAAATTCCCGTCGAACCCCGGCGTCTACGCGCTGCTGGCCTCGGTGCAGGCGCAGCAGAAGAAATATGCCGACGCGCGCGACACCATCGCCACCGGCCGCAAGCTGACCCCGGACGATCCCCGGCTGCTGCGGGCGCTGATCCAGACCGAGCTGGCGGCCGGCGACGTGAAGGCGGCGCTGCCGGTGGCGCAGCACCTCGTGGACGTGCAGCCCAAGAGCGTGGACGACCGCTTCGGCCTGGCCGTCATCTATGGCCGGGCGGGCGATCGCAAGAAGGCGATCAGCACCTATCGCGCCATCCTCGCCGACGCGCCCAACAGCCCGGTCATCCTGAACAACCTGGCGGCGATGATGACCGATGACGGCGACGCCAAGGGCGCCGTGCCCTACGCCAAGCAGGCGCAGCAACTGGCGCCGCAGAGTGCCGCGACCAACGACACGCTGGGCTGGGCGATGCTTAAATCGGGCCAGTCGAAAGAGGCGCTGCCGCTGTTCGAGACGGCGACCAGGCTCGACCCGAACAATGCCGAGCTGCTCTATCACCTGGCGATGGCGCAGAAGGCGGCGAACGACACCAAATCCGCCCGTGCGAACCTGGAGAAGGCACTGACCATGAGCCCGGATTTCAGCGGCAGTGCGGACGCCAAGGCGGCGCTGGCGACGTTGCCGAAATAGGCTAGGGGCCGAAATAGGCTAGGGGCTGAAATAGGCTAGGGGCTGAAATAGGCTTGGGGCGGCCCTTCGCTTGCGGGGAACCGCCACGCCGGCTCAGGACGGCGGGGGGAAATGACGATTCCGGGTCTGCGGTGCCACCTGTGTCCGAGATGATATGGGCCAGCGCCGGCTCCGCCCTGCTGTTCGGGTTGGCGGCCAATACCGACAACCTGACCGTGGGGCTGGCCTATGGCGTGCAGCGGCGGGGAATACCGCTGCACCTGAACCTGCTGATCGCCTGTGTGACGACAGCGATCACGCTGCTGGCGCTGTCCGCCGGGCTCCAGGTGCGGCAAATGCTGCCGCCGGCGATGGCCGGCATCGTCGGCGGCTTCCTGCTGATCGCGCTCGCGGCCTGGAGTTTCTGGCGCCGGCCGCCTGGCGCGGAAATGGCGCCGGAGGCGGGCGCGCGGGACTCGCAGGTGCGCTTCGGGGAGAGCCTGGTTCTGGCCTTCGCCCTGTCGGTCAACAATATCGGCCTAGCGATCGGCGAGGGTATCGGCGGCGTCGGCTATGCGATGGCGGCGGTCTCGGTGTTCGGCTTCAGCGTGGCGATGCTGGTGCTGGGGCTGGCGGCCGGCAGCAACGCCATGCGGCTGGGGCGCGCGCACGCGGCGCTGCGATCGCCCGTGATCGGCAACGGCCTGCTGGCGCTGGCGGGTCTGCTGATGCTGGCGGGATTCTGACCTTCCGACCGCCGGCTGCTATCTGGGAAGCAACTGCTCGGCCAGGGTCGCCCAGTAGGAGGCGCCGACCGGCAGGATCTCGTCGTTGAAATCGTAGCGGGGGTGGTGGACCATGAAGTCGCCGCCCTTGGCGCCCCCCTCGTCCATTGCCCGCCCGCCGCCGAGCATGAGGTAGCTGCCCTGCTTGGCGTTCAGCATGAAGGCGAAATCCTCCCCGCCCATGGTCGGCTTGTCCATGTGCCGCACCCGGCTCTCGCCGGCCACGGCGATGGCGGCGTTGCGCGCCAGCGCGGTCGCGTCCGGATCGTTCACGGTGGCAGGGTAGGCGCGGTCGAACACCACCTCTGCGCTGGCGCCGAAGCTGGCGGCGATGCCGGTTGCCAGGCGGCGGACGCCGAGTTCCAGCTTGTCGCCGATTTCCGGGGTGAAATAGCGCGCGGTGCCCTTCATGTGCACGGTCTCGGGGATCACGTTGTAGGTGTGGCCGCCCTGGATATGGCCGATGGTGACCACGCCGCTCTCGGCGGCCTCGATGCTGCGCGCGACGATGGACTGGAAGGCGGAGACGATCTGTGCGGCGATGACGATCGGATCGATGCCGTGTTCGGGATGCGCGCCGTGGCTGCCCTTGCCGGTGATGGTGATCTCGATATTGGCGACCGCCGCCATGGTCGGGCCGTTGCGCCACAGGAAGGTGCCGGCCGGCACCGGCGGCCAGTTATGCATGCCGAACACCTGCTCCATCGGGCAGCGCTCGAACAGACCCTCCTTCACCATGATCTCCCCGCCGGCCAGGTTCTCCTCGGCGGGCTGGAAGATCACGAACACGGTGCCGTCGAAATTGCGGGTCTCGGCCAGGTATTTGGCGGCGCCGAGCAGCATGGTGGTGTGGCCGTCATGGCCGCAGGCATGCATGACGCCGTGGTTCTTGGACGCCCAGGGCAGGTTGGTCTCCTCATGGATCGGCAGCGCGTCCATGTCCGCGCGCAGCCCGATGGCCCGCCCGCCCGGCCGGCTTTCCGGACCGCGGCCGCGGATCACGCCGACCACGCCGGTGCGCGCCAGGCCGGTGATGATCTCGTCCACGCCGAAGCTCTTCAGCTTCTCCTGCACGACGGCGCTGGTGCGCACCTCCTGCAGCGAAAGCTCGGGATGGGCGTGCAGATCGTGCCGCCACTCCGTCATTTCCTGGTGGAAATCGGCGATCCGGTTGACGATGGGCATGATGTTGTCTCCGTTCGCGTTGGGGTTCAGCCGCCGGCGCGCAGCACGGCGAGGTCGCAGCCCTCGTCGGCCTGCAGGATCTGCTCGGCGACGATCCGGTCCCAGCCGCGTTTGGGCATCGCCGGTGGCGCCCAGAATGTCTTGCGCTTGGCCAGTTCGTCCTCGGCCACCAGCAGGTCCAGGCTGCGGTTCCGGACCGATAGCCGGATCCGGTCGCCGCTTTCGACCAGCGCCAGCGGCCCGCCGGCGGCGGCCTCCGGGGTAATATGTAGCACGATGGTGCCGAAGGCGGTGCCGGACATGCGGCAATCGCTCATCCGCACCATGTCCTTCACGCCGCTGCGCGCGATCTTGCTGGGGATCGGCAGATAGCCGGCTTCCGGCATGCCGGCCGGTGTCAGCGGGCCGGCGTTCTTCAGCACCAGGATATCGTGCTCGGTCACGTCCAGCGCCGGGTCGTCGATGCGGTTGGACAGATCCTCCAGCCCGTCGAACACCACGGCCCGGGCCTCGGTCTCGAACAGGCTCTCGGTCGCGGCGCTGCGCTTGAGGATGGCGCCGCGCGGCGCCAGGCTGCCGAACAGCGCGACGATGCCGCCGACCGGGGAGACCGGATTTTCCCGCGCACGGATATAGCGGCGGTCGACGAATTCCGGCGCCTTCGCCAGCCGGTCGCCGAGCGTGGCGCCGGTGACGTCGATCACGTCCAGGTGCAGCAGGTCCCGCAGCTCCCACAGCAAGGCCGGCATGGCGCCGGCGGCGTGGAAATCCTCCATATAGCCTTCGCCGGTCGGCTTCAGATCGACCAGCACCGGCGTGGTGTCGGAAAGCTCGTTCAGCCGCGCCAGATCGATGGGAATGCCGAGCCGCCCGGCCACCGCGGTCAGATGGATCAGCGCATTGGTGGAGCCCCCGAGTGCCAGCAGCACGCGCAGCGCATTCTCCACCGATTTGGCGGTAATCAGCTGGGACGGGCGGATCGGGTTGGCGATCAGTCGCACCGCCAGCGCGCCGGCTTCCTCGGCGGCGCGCAGCCGGTCCGCATGCACCGCCGGGATCGAGCCGTGGCCGGCCGGCATCATGCCCAGCGCCTCGGCGATGCAGGCCATGGTGCTGGCCGTGCCCATCACGCCGCAGGTGCCGGCGGTGGTGGCCAGCCGCCCCTCGATTTCGCCGATCCGCTCGCCGCTGACCTTGCCGGCGCGGTACTGCGCCCAGTAGCGCCGGCAATCCGTGCAGGCGGCCAGCCGCTCGCCCTGGAACGGGGTGGCCAGCATCGGCCCGGTGACGAGCTGCACCGACGCCATGTCCGAGGACGCGGCGGCCATCAGCTGCGCCGGCACGGTCTTGTCGCAGCCGCCGATCAGCACGGCGCTGTCCATCGGCTGGCCCGACAGCATGGCTTCGGTATCCAGCGCCGCCAGATTGCGGAAATGCATCGAGGTCGGGAACAGCGAGGGCTCGCACAGCGACACGGTCGGAAAGGCCAGCGGCAGCCCCCCGGCCGCCAGCACGCCGCGCTTCACCGCCTCGATCAACTCCGGCACGGTGCGGTGGCAGTTGTTGTAGTCCGACCCGGTATCGACGATGCCGACCACCGGGCGGTCCAGCATGGCGCTGGAATAGCCCATGGATTTGGCGAAGGTTTTGCGCAGATAGAGCGCGAAATCGGGGTCGCCGTAATTGGCGGTGTTGCGGCGCAGGCCCGTCTTGGGGGGAACGTTCTGGGGGGGAATGTTCTGGGTCATGCCGCGGATGTTAGGAGCGTGACAAGGCGGCGGCAATGCGGACGGAAAAGCGCCTTCCGCCCTAGTTTACCCGGGCCAGCAGCGGCCGGGCGAATGCCGCCAGGTCGGCGCCCTCGAAACAATGGGCCGCCACGCCTGCCGCCGCTGCGGCGGCGAGGTCGGTCGGCTGGTCGCCGATGAGCAGGCTGCGCGCGGGATCGAGATCCCATCTGGCGATCAGGTCCAGTAGCATGCCCGGCGCCGGCTTGCGCCAGTCGCTGGCGCGGCGATAGGCCTCGACGCTGGCTTGCGGATGGAACGGGCAGAAGCGCACATCGTCCACGGTGCCCCCGGCGGCGCGGATCTGATCCACCATCCAGTCGTTCAGCGCGGCGAACTGCGCCTCGTCGTAATGCCCGCGCGCGATGCCGGACTGGTTGGTGACGACGAAGACATGGAACCCGGCATCGGTGGCGGCGCGGATGGTCTCGCGCGCCCCCGCCATCCACTCGAACCGGTCGCGCGTGCCGACATAGCCGTGATCGTGATTGATCACGCCGTCCCGGTCCAGGAACAGGGCGCGGCGGTGCAGCCTGGCCGGCAGTTCCGCGCGGGCCCGTTCCAGGTCGGCGGGAATGCCGATATCGACGAAATACCCATCCCCGACGGTGCCACGCAGCGCGCCGCGCGCCGCCAGCGTGGGGAGGATGTCGCGCTCCAGCGAGCAGGCGGGCGCGACGTCGTCCAGGATCCTGCGATCGAGCAGGCAGACGCCGGCGGCGATGGTGCCGCGCTCGCCGGGCCGGGGCTGCCCGCGCAAGCCGGTCACGCGATCCCCGTCCGTTTCCACCACGCCGCAACCCGGCGCCTCGTCCAACCGTCGCAGCACCATCCGTCCCGTCACCTCGGCGGGGTCGCCCGCCGCATCGGCGAGAAGGCGGGACAAATTGAAGTCCAGCAGGGACGCGCCGTGGCAGAGCAGGAACCGCTCCGCCAGCCGGGCGCGCGCGTGATACAGCGCGCCGCCGCTGCCCGCGCGCGGCGGTGCGCTGCGGCAGGTGATCCGCGCTGGCTTCGGCAGGCTTGCCCGGATGGCCGGCAGCGCGGCCGCCACGGCGCCGGAAGGATCTTCGCTCATCAGCAGGAAGTCGTCGACGCCGAACCGCAGCAGCTCGCGCAGCTTCCAGGCGAGGAACGGCCGGTCGCCGCAGGTATGCAGCGCCAGCGGCGTGGCCGGCTCACCGGTGTCGGTGCCGTCGAGCAGCACCGCGCATTGCGCCACGCTCGCCGGCCGCACGGGTCAGGCCGTGTTGCGCGGGAACATGGCCCGTTCCACCAGGGCGCAGATGATATGCGCGGCCACGATATGGATCTGCTGGATGATCGCGGTCTTGCTCGAGGGCGCTTCCAGCAGCAGGCTGCATTTCTCCCGCATCGGCCCGCCACTGGCGCCGCAGAAGCCGATCGACACCAGCCCCTTTTCGGCCGCCGCATCGAAGGCGCGCAGCACGTTTCGCGAACCGCCGGACGTGGAGATGCCGAGGAACACGTCGCCCGGCTGGCCGAGGCCGAGCACCTGGCGCTCGAAGATATGGTCGTAGCCGTAATCGTTGCCGGTGGCGGTGATCACCGAGCTGTCCACCGTCAGCGCGATCGCCGCCAGCGGCGCGCGGTCGTACATCAGCCGGGCGATGAACTCGCCGGCGATATGCTGGGCGTCGCCGGCGCTGCCGCCATTGCCGGCGATCAGCAGCTTCTTGCCGTCGCGCAGCGCGGTGACGACGGCATCGGCCATCGCCGTCATCGTCTGATGGAAGCCGGCATCCGCCTGGAACGCGGACAGCGCGGTGACGGATTCCGCCAGAAAGGCGTCGACAAATTCCGGATCGGCGGTCTGCATGGGAAAGCTCCTGAAAATCGTATCGTCGGTCTTGGGGGTGGTTTCGTAACTTCTGGAAGTTCTTCGCGTCAGCCTGCCGGCGCCGTCCGCGGGATCGGCGCAGGGGCCGTGCCCAGCAGGGCGTCGAAGCCCTGCAGCCGCTCCGCCCAGATATAATCCGCCAGCACGCGCCGGCGCGCCGCGGCGCCGATGGCGGCGGCCAGGCCGGGCGATGCCAGCCGGCAGCACTGCGCGGCGAAGCCCTCGGTATCGTCGGCCAGCAGCACCTCGCTTCCCCGTTCCGCCTCGATCCCTTCCAGCGCGTCGGTGGTCGCCACCACCGGGCGGGCCATGGCCATCGCCTCCAGCACCTTGTTCTGGATGCCCCGGCCGATGCGCATCGGCGCCACGGCGGCGGTGGCGTGCGCGATATAGGGCCGCACATCGGCCACGCGCCCGGTCACCAACACGCCGTCGATCTGCGCCAGCCGCTTCACGCTCTCGGCCGGGCTGTGGCCGACGATGTGGAACCGCGCGCCCGGCAGCGTCCGGCGCACCAGCGGCAGAATGTCCTGCGCGAACCAGCTCACCGCCTCGACATTGGGCGGGTAGTCCATGGTGCCGGTGAACACGAAATCGGCGCGGTTCGGATCGCCGGTATCGAACGGTGCGGGATAATTCTGCCCGGGGTCGAAATAGGCCTGGTCCACGCCGTTGCTGATCGCATGGATCTTCCTCGCCGCATCGGGAACCAGCCCGGCGAACAGCCGCGCCTCGTCGGCGGAGACCAGGGTGCAGGCATCGCATTCCCGCGCGATGCGCCGCTCCAGCGCCGCCATCAGCCGCGCCTCCCGCCGGTAGATCCAGTGCATCGGCCCGCTCGCCGCCGCGGCATAGGCGCGCCATTTCTCCGAATCGACGTCCACCAGGTCCACGATGCGCCGCTGCCCCAGAGCGGGGAGGCGGTCCAGGACGTACGGCGCCATGTTGGACGAATAGACGAACACGGCGTCCGGCCGCACCTGCTCCAGCACGCGGGCGATCCAGCCCGCCAGCCCGGCATGGCGGAAAAACTCGACGCTCAGCGGCGCACCGGTTAGCAGGCCGCCGAGGCAGGTGATCCTGGCGCGCCGGCGGTCCAGCCGGGCGAAATAACTGTCCGCGCACAGCGCCCGCACGGTGCCGACATGCTGCCAGTCGGCGGGATCGTCGACCAGGCAGCCGAGATGGATCTCATGCGACCGCCCGAGATGCTCGAGGATCTTCAGCGCGCGGATCTTCTCGCCCTTGTTCGGCGGGTAGGGAATTCTTTGGCTGAGGAACAGCAGCTTGGCCATCATCGATCTCGTCAATCCCGTGGAAGCTACTGCGGCGCGCCGGCTCCCGAAAGGGGAATTGGTGCAGCGCAGCAATCCATGACCGGCACAAGGCGCCGCATGGGCATGGGTTGAGCCATCCGCCATGGGCGGTGTCAACTTCGGATCGGATGAACATTTCCGCCGCCGGAGGACCCGAATGCGCTACGGCTTCTATCTCCCCACCCGCGGCGAGCTCGCCACCCGGTCCGCCATCGCGGCCCTGGCCCGGGCCGGGGAGGCGGCGGGCTTCCATTCCGCCATGGTCGCAGACCACGTGGTATTCCCTGTCACGTCGAGCTCGATCTACCCCTACACCGTCTCCGGCGAGCACCCGAGCCATGGCGACGTGCTGGAGCAGTTCTCCCTGCTGGCCTTCGTGGCGGGGATCACCGAGCGGCTGCGGCTGGTGAGCTCGGTGACGATCCTGCCGTACCGAAACCCGGTGCTGACCGCGAAGATGCTGGCGACGATCGATGTGCTGTCGGAGGGCCGGCTGACCGTGGGCGTCGGCGTCGGCTGGCTGGAGGAGGAGTTCGCCGCACTGGGTGCTGCCGATTTCGCCCGGCGCGGGGCGGTGAGCGACGAGTATCTGCAGATCCTGCGCAAGCTCTGGACGATGTCTCCGGCCTCCCATGCCGGGGAGTTCTATTCCTTCGATCAGATACGTTGCGAGCCGTTCCCGCTGCAGCGTCCGGGGCCGCCGATCTGGGTGGGCGGGCACAGCCGGGCCGCGCTGCGCCGCACCGCCCGCTTCGGCGACGGCTGGCACCCCGTCGGCGCCATCGCCGCGGTACCGCTGCCGCCGGCGGAAATGCAGGAGAAACTGGCGGAGCTGAAACGGCTGACCGAGGCCGAGGGGCGGGATTTCGCCACGCTGACCATTTCGTACAAGGCGCCGCTCTACGACGTGGCGCTGCCGGGACCGGATGGCGGGCGCAAGCCGTTCTCCGGCGCCCCCGCCCAGATCGCGGAGGATATCGCCGCCTTCGCCGCGATCGGCGTGCACGAGCTAATCTTCGATTTTCGCGGGGAGACGCTGGCCGGGAGCCTGGCGCGGCTGGAACGGTTCGCGGCGGAGGTCATGGGTTTGGTCGGGTAGGCGGCGCCCCGCCGGCGGTTCCGGTATCCGCGTGCCAGGCCAGAATGGTATAGCGACGCGGAAACGGGTCGTTGAGCCCGCAACGACAGATGGGGTCTCCTATGAAGGCATTCGTGACAGGGCTGCTGACGGCTCTCGCGCTGGCGACCATCGGCACGGCCGCCGCCCAGGTGGGATCTCCGCAGCAGGGGGCCCAGGAGCCGGTCAAGCTCGGGCTGATCCTCGACATGTCCAGCATCTACGCCGACGTGGGCGGACCGGGCAGTGTCATGGCGGCGAAGATGGCGGTGGAGGATTTCGGCGGCAGCGTCCTCGGCCGGCCCATCGAAGTCCTCGCTGCCGACCACCAGAACAAGCCGGACACCGCGAGCGCCATCGCCAGCCGCTGGTTTGACGTCGATCACGTCACCGCGCTGATGGACGTCGCCGCCTCCAGCCCGGCGCTCGCGGTGATGAGCGTCGCCAAGGAACGCAACAGGATCGTCATCCTGAACGGCCCCGGGGCACTCAGTATCACCAACGAGTTCCTGCAACGCGACAACGGTCCATTACGCCTACAACACCTATGCGCTGGCCCATACGGTGGGCAAGGCGGTGCTCGACCAGGGCGGCAAGAGCTGGTTCTTCATCACCGCCGACTACACCTTCGGCGCGCAGCTGCAGGCGGACACCGAAAGCGTCGTCAAGGCCGGCGGCGGCCAGGTCCTCGGCAGCGCGCGAACGCCTCCGGGCACCGCGGATTTTTCCTCCTTCCTGCTGCAGGCGCAGCAATCGAAGGCGCAGGTCGTCGGCTTCGCCAATGCCGGTGTCGATCTGACCAATGCGATCAAGCAGGCGGCGGAGTTCGGCCTGAACCAGTCCGGCCAGCGCCTGGCCGGCCTGTTGGTCTATATCAACGACGTGCACGCGCTTGGGCTGCAGGCCACGCAGGGCATGACGCTGGCCTCGGCCTTCTACTGGGACATGAACGATGCCGGGCGAGCCTTCTCCAAACGGTATTTCCAGCGCATGCAGAAGATGCCGAACATGTCGCAGGCCGGCATCTACTCGGCCACCACGCATTACCTGCAAGCCGTGAAGGCGGCGGGAACGACCGATGCGGGGCCGGTGATGGAAAAGATGCGGGCGACACCGGTCGATGATTTCTTCGCCCACAACGGTCATATCCGCGCGGACGGGCTGATGGTGCACGACATGTACTTGTTCCAGGTCAAAAAGCCGTCCGAGTTGAGCGCGCCCTGGGATTATTACAAGCTCGTGGCGACCGTGCCGGGCGATCAGGCGTTCCAGCCGCTGTCCGAGTCCAAATGCCCGCTGGTCAAGCGCTAGCAGACCGGCTTCCTTGCAGGGGCGAATGGGTTCGCCAGCCTGTCGAACCCCGGGCATTCGTCTCTCAGCACAGAACGGAGGGACGGCGAACCGCGCCGCAGCACCGCGTTCGAAGGGGGTAGGCTGGTCAACTCCGTGTTCGGGCTCTCTAATCCCCGCAAAACCAGACGGCAAAACCAAACGGGGGGGACCCGCATGCTCAAAGGCAAGACCGCGCTCATCACCGGCTCACTCGGCGGCATGGGGTTCGCCACGGCGATGGCGCTGGCGGGGCAGGGGGCCAGCATCATGTTGAACGGCTTCGCCGAACCGGATGTCATCCGCGACCGGCAGGCGGAACTGGAACAGACCCACAAGGTGCGCGCGGCCTATCATGGGGCCGATCTGCGCCATCCCGACCAGATCGAGCAGCTGGTGAAGGCCACCGCGGAAACGCTCGGCGGCGTCGACATCGTCGTGAACAACGCGGTGGTGCGGTATTTCAGCCCGATCGATCACTTCCGGACCGAGGACTGGGACGCCGCCCTCGCGGTCAATCTGTCGGCGACGTTCCATACCATCCGGCTCGGCCTGCCCTACATGAAGGCCGCCGGCTGGGGGCGGATCGTCAACATGGCCTCCACCTTCTCGATGTTCGCGGTGACCGACCGGGTCGATTACATCACCACCAAGACCGCGCTGATCGGGCTGACCCGGGCGGTGGCGCTGGAAGTCGCGAAGTCGGAGATCACCTGCAACGCGATCTGTCCGGGCTCGGTGCTGACACCGGCCACGGAAGGGCGGGTGCAGGCGGAGATGGCGCGGGACGGCACGCCGCGCGAACAGATCATCGGCCGGCTGACCACGCGCCTGCCTTCCGGGCATTTCGTGGACGCGGACAATGTCGCCGGCCTGATCGCCTTCCTCTGCGGGCCGCATGGGCGCGACATCAACGGCGCGGCGCTGCCGATCGACGGCGCCTGGTCCGCCGGCCGGACCTGAGGGCACCCGGGATCCCGTTCGTTTCGGGGAGGTTGTTCCGGCTATTCCGCCGGCAACGTCTTCGGTAAGCATGACCGTTCCGGGCAGGCGCCCGGGCTTTGGGAGATGGGATGGCCTTGCGGTCCGTCGGCTGGGTTCTGCTTTGTCTGCTGCTGCCTGGTCTGCTGCTGCCCCGCGCAGCGATGGCGCAGCCGCATGTGAAGATCGGCGTGCTCACCAATATCGGCGCGGTGTTCGCCGCCTATGCCGGGCAGGGTTCGGTGGTCGCCGCCCGCCTGGCGATCGAGGATGCGGGCATGGCGGGGAAGGCCGAGCTCGTGTTCTCCGATCATCAGAACAATCCGGAATTCGGCGTCGCCGTCGCGCGCGACTGGTTCGAGCGGCAGGGCGTCGATGCGATCTTCGACGTGCCCACCTCCGCCGTCGCCATGGCGGTGAACGCGCTGGCCGGAGCGGAGCGCCGGCTGGTGTTCTTCAGCACGCCGATCACCGACCGGATCACCGAGGAGGATTGCAACGGCTACGGCATCGCCTGGACCTGGGACGTCTATTCCGTCGCCCATACCGCGACGCTGGCCCAGCTCCGGGCCGGGATGCGCAGCTGGTTCATCATCGCCCAGGACTATCCCGGCGGCCAGGCGATCGAGGCGATGATCCAGCAGACCGTGGCGGCCAATGGCGGCAAGGTGCTGGGCGTCTCCCGCCACCCGCTGGGAGAGACCGAATACGCCGACTACCTGGAGGAGGCGAAGGCGTCCAACGCCCAGTACATCGCCTTCACCGCCGGCGGGGTGGATCTGTCGACCGCGGTCGGCCAGCTGCGCGAGGCCGGCGCGATCGAGCCGGGGCAGCGTTTCGGCATGATGTACACCACGATCACCGAGGTGCACTCGGCCGGGCTCGGGGTGCTGCACGGCCTCGAATTCGCCACCGCCTTCTACTGGGACCGCGACGAGCGCTCGCGCGGCTTCGCGCAGCGCTTCTTCGCCCTGCACCAGGCGATGCCGACGATGTTCCAGGCCGGCGTCTATTCCGCGGTGCTGAACTACCTGCGCGCGGTAAAGGCCACCGGCAGCACCAAGGCGGAGATCGTGCGCGACTGGCTGCGCCGCGCGCCGATCGAGGACGCCTTCGCCCGCAACGGCAGGCTGCTGGCGAACGGGCGGTTCATCCACGACATGCTGCTGGCCCGCATCAAGACGCCGGAACAATCCCATGCGCCGTGGGACTATTACGAGATCACCGGAACGGTTCCGGCGGCGGAAGCGTTCCGCGCCCCGGCCGACAGCAAATGCCCGCTGAAATAGCCGTCCTGCTTCCAGGGCCCCTGCCGGGCGGGACCGGCGGGCCGGAAGATCGTTATGCGATGCGAAAGCCCTTCCCATACCGCGATAAAGGCGGCATATCCGGACGCAGAAACCGGTATCACGGTCGAGTAAGCGCAGTTCCCTGTGCCCGACCGGCGATGCCGGACAATCCGGCCGGGAAGCGGTGCGAGCCGTTCCCCAACCATCAGCAGAGGATGAACCGATGCGCCTTGCGGTGCTGAAGGAACGCCGTGCATTCGAGACCCGCGTGGCCGCCACGCCGGAGACGGTCAAGAAACTCATCAGCCTTGGTCTGACGGTCGCGGTCGAGGCCGGGGCCGGGGCCCACGCCTCCATCTCCGACGCCGATTTCGCCGCCGCCGGCGCGGAAATCGCCCCCGATGCCGCCGCCACCCTGGCCGGCGCCGGCGTGGTGTTCGCGGTCCAGACGCCGGAGCCGGAACAGCGCGCGCTGATCCCGCGCGGCGCCCTGCTGGTCTGCATCGCCGGCGCCTTCGGCGATCCGGGCGTGGTGACCTCGCTGGCCGAGGCCGGCATCGACACCGTGGCCATGGAATTGCTGCCGCGCATCACCCGCGCCCAGTCGATGGACGTGCTGTCCAGCCAGGCGAACCTCGCCGGCTATCGCGGCAGTCATCGAGGCTGCCGGCGCGTTCGAGCGCGGCTTTCCGATGATGATGACCGCGGCGGGCACGGTGCCGCCGGCGCGGGTATTCGTCATCGGCGCCGGCGTCGCCGGGCTGCAGGCCATCGCCACCGCCCGGCGCCTGGGCGCCATCGTGTCCGCCACCGACGTCCGCCCGGCCGCGAAGGAGGAGATCAAGTCGCTCGGCGCCGCCTATCGTCGGCGTCGAGGACGAGGAGACGGCGGCGCAGACCGGCGCCTATGCGCGCGAAATGACCGACGCCTTCCGGCAGAAACAGGCCGAGCTGATGGCCACGACCATCGCCAAGAACGACATCATCGTCACCACGGCGCTGGTGATGGGGCGCAAGGCGCCGATCATCGTCACCCAGCCGATGGTCGACAGCATGAAGGCGGGCAGCGTGATCGTCGATCTCGCGGCCGACGCCGGCGGCAATTGCGCCGCGACCGTGCCCGGGCGAGCGTATCGTCACCGCCAACGGCGTGATCGTGCTCGGCTACCGCAACTGGCCCGGCCGCATCGCGGTCGCTTCCAGCTCGCTCTATGCGCGCAACCTGCTCACCTTCCTCACGACTTTCTGGGACAAGGACGCCAAGGCGCCGAAGCTTCCGGACAGCGACGAGATCGTGAAGGGCGTGCTGCTGACGCGCGGCGGCTCGGTGATCCACCCGCAATTCCTGCCCGCCGCGGCTGCCTGAGACAGGAGACAAGCGATGAATCCCAACCAGCTGGCTGACGAGGCCGCGCGGCTCGCCGAACACGCGCGCGAACTCGCCCTCAATCTGACCGCGCTCGCCGGCACCGCCGAGCCCGTCGCCGGCGCGGTGGAGCCGTTCATCTTCCTGCTGGCGATCTTCCTGATGGCCTGCTTCGTCGGCTACTACGTGGTGTGGAACGTCACGCTCGGCGCTGCATTCGCCGCTGATGGCCGTCACCAACGCCATCAGCTCGGTCATCGTCGTCGGCGCCATGCTCGCCACCGGGCTCGGCACCAGCTGCTGGGCGATGGGCTTCGGCTTCCTCGCGGTGACGCTGGCCAGCGTGAACATCTTCGGCGGCTTCCTCGTCACGCACCGCATGCTGTCCATGTTCAAGCCCCGCGGCAGCGCCGGCGCTGCCGGCGCGCGAGCGGCAAAGGTTAGATCCGATGTCCGCAAGTCTGACCTCGCTCGCCTATCTCGTCGCCGCCGTCCTGTTCATCCTGGCGCTGCGCGGCCTGTCGCACCCGACGACCTCCCAGCAGGGCAACCGCTTCGGCATGATCGGCATGGCGGTCGCCTGCGCCGCGACCCTGCTGCATCACGGCATGGCGCCCGTCCGGCTACGGGCTGATCGTGCTCGGCATGGTCATCGGCGGCGGCATCGGCACCTTCGTGGCGCAGCGCATCCAGATGACGGCGCTGCCGCAGCTGGTCGCGGCGTTCCACTCGCTGGTCGGCCTGGCCGCGGTGTTCGTCGCCGCCGCCGCGCTGAACGCGCCGGAAGCCTTCGGCATCGGCACCGCCGCACCACATCCACGCCCAGAGCCTGGTCGAGATGTCGCTCGGCCTCGCCATCGGCGCCATCACCTTCTCCGGCTCGCTGATCGCCTTCGCCAAGCTGCAGGCGATCATGAAGGGCGCGCCGATCATCTTCACCGGCCAGCACAAGCTCAATCTCGGCACTCGGCATCGTGCTGGTGCTGCTGATCCTCTTCTTCGTCATGACCGGCAGCCAGGTCATCTTCTGGCTGATCGCGCTGCTGTCGCTCGCCCTCGGCTTCCTGCTGATCATCCCGATCGGCGGCGCGGACATGCCGGTCGTGGTGTCGATGCTGAACAGCTACTCCGGCTGGGCCGCGGCGGGCATCGGCTTCACCATCCAGAACCTGGCGCTGATCATCACCGGCTCGCTGGTCGGCGCGTCCGGCGCGATCCTGTCCTACATCATGTGCAAGGGCATGAACCGCAGCATCATCAACGTGCTGCTGGGCGGCTTCGGCACCGACACCGGCGCCGGCCCCGCCGGCGGCCCGGCCGGGGACCGCACCGTGCAGCACCGGCTCGGCCGACGACGCCGCCTTCATCATGAAGAACGCCACCAAGGTCATCATCGTGCCCGGCTACGGCATGGCGGTGGCGCAGGCGCAGCACGCGCTGCGCGAGATGGCGGACACGCTGAAGAAGGACGGCGTCGAGGTGAAATACGCCATCCACCCGGTCGCCGGCCGCATGCCCGGCCACATGAACGTGCTGCTGGCCGAGGCCAACGTGCCGTATGACGAGGTGTTCGAGCTCGAGACGATCAACAACGAGTTCAGCACCGCGGACGTGGTCTATGTCATCGGCGCCAACGACGTGACCAACCCGGCCGCCAAGACCGACCCGCAATCGCCGATCTACGGCATGCCGATCCTGGAAGTGGACAAGGCGCGGACCGTGCTGTTCGTCAAACGCTCGATGGCCTCCGGCTACGCCGGCGTGGACAACGAGCTGTTCTTCCGCCCGAACACGATGATGCTGTTCGGCGACGCGAAGAAGATGACCGAGGAGATCGTCCAGGCGCTTGGGCATTGATGGCCTGAAGCGACGCTCCGAGCGTTCTTCCCTCTCCCCCGAAGCGGGGGAGAGGGTGAAGCCGAGGGGGTGATCACGCCGCGCGAGTAAACCGCTTAACCAGCGCCGACAACCGATGCCGCCGCATCTCCGACCGGGCAGACCGTCCTCGGTCATGCAGTTCAACAGAACCGCCTATCACGCCCCGGCTTCCCCCTCCCCCCTCCCCCCACTTCGGGGGAGAGGCGGGGGAGGGGGACATCTACGCCGCGCGAGTAAACCGCTTGACCAGCGCCGACAGCCGATGCCGCCGCATCTCCGACCGGGCGGACCGTCCTCGGTCATGCAGTTCAACAGAATCGCCTATCACGCCCCGACTTCCCCCTCTCCCCCACTTCGGGGGAGAGGGAGGGGTGAGGGGGCACCTACGCCGCGCGAGTAAACCGCTTGACCAGCGCCGACAGCCGATGCCGCCGCATCTCCGACCGCGCCAAACCATCATTGGTCATATAATTCAACTGGATCGCATAGCGCGGCCCGACGAACTGCCTGTGCCCGTGCCAGGAGGTCGGCCCGTTCGAAAACACCAGCAGGGTGCCGTTCACCGGCGGAACCTCGCGGGCATAGTCGTCGATATCCGTCGCATTGCGCAGCAGCCGCAGGCAGCCCTGGTGGCCGGTGAACCGGCCGGGATCGGGGTTCAGGTACAGCAGAACCGTCACGCGTTTTGCTTTGGAATCCGTATGTATCCGCCCGTCCTTCTCGCGCGTGCGGCCGCGGATCGTCAGCATGGTCGGGGCGCCGGACAGGTCCAGGCCGAATTTTTCCGCAATCGCCTGGCGCAGTTCGGGGCCTTCCATGGCCTCCACCAGCGCCCGGGCGGCCGGCCCCAGCCGCAGGGAGTCCGGCGGATAGGACCCGCCATTGCCGATCGGCGGCAGCGCCGCCACCACGGCGCGCAGGCTCTCGGGCGGCACGAAATCCGGCACTACCACATGCGGGAACGGGTCGCTGGCGGCCGGGGTGTCGCGAAGGGCGGTGAAATCGAGCTCGATGGTGTTCGTGGACATGCGCAACTCCTAATGGTCGGCCCCTTCGTCGGGCAAGTCGCGTTGCTGGCTGGCCAGCAATGCCTCGGCCAGGTCCAGCGCGTCGTCGGGCCAGTATTCCTCGGGACGGGGACGATGCGCGCCGAGTGCTGCGTCGGGACGGCAGGCCATGACGGCGCGCACCCAGGCCGGCGGAATGGCATTGCGCCCCAGCGCGGCGCCGAGCAGCGCGCCGGCGATGGCGGCATTGGTATCGGTATCGCCGCCCTCGGCGATGGTCTGCACCAGCGCGTCCTCGATCCCCGCAGTATGCGCCAGGTGGTAGAAGGCGTTCTGCAGCGCGATTACCACCCAGCCCTGCCGGTGCAGGAAATCCGCCGGCTTGCGGCCGGCGGCAGCGGCGGCGAGGGCGCGGGCGATCACGCCGTCATCCTGGCCGGCGGCGGCCTCGGCGATGTCCAGCGCGGCACGCAGCATCCCCTCCCGGTCGGCGCCGCCGATGCCCGCGGTGATGGCGGCCGCATAGGCGCCGCAGGCGATGGCGCAGACCGCGTTCGGATGCGTCAGGTCCGAATCCTCCATCGCCGTCGCGGCGGCTTCCTCCGGCGTCACCGCCCAGATGCCGATCGGCGAAACCCGCATCAGCGAGCCGTTGCTCTGGCTGTTGCGGTCGGCCACGCGCCTGGCCGCCTCCGCCTTGTCGCGCGGCGCGCGGGAGGCAGGGGCCAGGGCCTGGCGGGTGGTGGTGCCGATGTCGAAGGGCCTCGAGGCGTACCAGCGCCCATAGGCGGTGGCCACCGCCTCCGCGTCGTAGTCGCCCTCGGCCGCCAAGGTGCGGGCCAGCGCCAGCGCCAGTTCCGAATCGTCGGTCGGTTGGCCGGCTATGGTGTTCCACACGCCGCCGTCTTCCAGCCGCCGCACGCCGCCGGGATACAGCGCGGCGATCTCGTCCGGGGTCTTGAACTCGACCAGCGCGCCCAGGCTGTCGCCGATGATCTGGCCGAGCAGGCAGCCCTCGGCGCGGTCCAGCATGCGGCCCTCGGGCAGGCGCGGCCAGGTCAGCTCCACCCTGGCCGCGCGGCGCGGGTCGGTCTCGCCGTTCGCCAGCGTCGCGCCGTTCCAGTTGCGCGCGGCCAGGTGCCGGACCGCCTGGGGCGCGCCGGCGAAGCATTTCTCCACCTTGCTGAAGCCGAGATGGGTATAGGTGACCCCGGCCCCGGTCTGGTCGATCAGCACGCCGCCGGCGCCGAGCAGCAAGGCATGGCCGGCGGCGTAGTCGAGGTCGCCGGGGCCGCTGGTGGAGGCGGTGGCGACGCCGTCGCCCACCGCCACGCGCGCCATGCGATAGGCGATGGAGGGCATCGGGATGAAGTCGGGCAGGGGTGGCGCGCTGGGCATTCACCACCGGCCGGCGCGGGCTGTGATGGGACATGTAGACGAACTCGCCCGCCGCCAGTTCGCGCCGGGAAAGGTCCACCCGCAGCTTTTCCCCATTGCGCAGCAGGTGGTCCATGCCCGCAGCCCAGGCGATCAGGTCGGGGCCGAGATCCGGCGAATAGGGCGCGTAGACCACGCCGAGCACGGGAATGGCCTCGTGCAGCAGGGCCACGGATACCGCGCTGCCGCGCTTGCCCTGCAGGAAGGCGCGGGTGCCGTCCTGCGGATCGACCAGCCAGCAATACGGCGCATCCGGCATTTCGATGATGCCGCATTCCTCGCCGACGAAGCGGCCGGGAAGCAGCGCCATCAGCTCTTCGCGCAGGAACAGCTCCAGCTCCACGTCGATATCCGCCTTGTCGTCCTTGCCCCGGGGGCCGTCCGGGCGGGAGAATTCCGCCGCCAGCCGGGCGCCGGCCGTCTCCACGATCGCGATCACGTGCGGAAGGATCGCACGCGGCAGGTCCGTCATTCGTCTTCTCCGGCCGGAAGATCCGGCGCGCCATCCTACAGACCAGAGGTCCCATGAGAGAAGAGCGGGACAGCTTCCGGTCGCGCGCCGATTGATGGACGGCGGCGGACGGGCTATCTCTTTGGTCTCTATGGACATCTCCAGCGCCGAATTTTCCCCTGCCGTGCCGGCCAAGACCCAGGATCTTTCCCGGGGCCCCTTGCCCGCCTACCGCGCCATGCTGGCGGCGGGGGAGCTCGCCCACGACCCGTCGCAGCTGCTCGCCGCGCAACGGCTGCAGGATCTGTGGGTCAAGCTGCGCGGCTACGACCCGCCGCCGAAGAACGGCAACGGCAAGTTGCTCTCCCGGCTGTTGCGCCGCAAGAAGGTGGACGAGGCCGGCGAGGACCGGCCGAACGGCCTCTATCTGGTCGGCCAGGTCGGGCGCGGCAAATCCATGCTGATGGATCTGTTCTTCGCCTCCGCGGACGTGACGCGGCGCCGACGCATCCATTTCCACCGCTTCATGCAGGACGTGCATGCGCGCATCCACGCCTGGAAGAAGGCCCATCCGGAATCCGCCGACCCGATCCCGCCGCTGGCCGACAGCATCGCCGCCGAGGCCGCGCTGCTGTGCTTCGACGAGTTCCAGGTCAATGACATCGCCGATGCGATGATCCTGGGCCGGCTGTTCCAGGCGCTGTTCGATCGCGGCGTGGTGGTGGTGGCGACGTCCAACACCCGCCCGGACGATCTGTTCAAGGGCCAGCCCGGGCGGGACGCGTTCCTGCCGTTCATCGCCCTGATCAACAAGCGGCTGGACGTGCTGGAAATGGAGGACGGGCGGGATTTCCGCCGCATGCGGCTGCGCGGCATGCCGACCTGGCACGTGCCGGCGGACCGCCGGGCGGACGAGGCGCTGGACCGCGCCTTCGCCGAGCTCACCGGCCACGCGAAACCGCGCAAGGAAAGCCTGACGGTCATGGGCCGCCGGCTGGAGGTGCCGCTGGCCGCCGAAGGCGTCGCGCGCTTCGATTTCCACACGCTGTGCGCCACGGCGCTCGGCGCCGGCGACTATCTGGCGCTGGCGACGCATTACCATACGCTGGTGCTGGACGGCATTCCGCTGATGTCGCCGGCCAATTACGACGAGGCGCGGCGGTTCATTACCCTGATCGACGCGCTGTACGACCACCGGGTGAAGCTGGTCGCCTCCGCCGCGGCGCAGCCGGATCAGCTTTATGAACGGGGCGAGGGCGCGAAGGCTTTCGAGCGCACCGCCTCCAGGCTGGAAGAAATGCAAAGCCAGGATTGGATCACGCTGCCGCATCTGCCCTAATGGCGAGAACCATAAGGGGGAAACATGCGACGCAGGACATTCCTGACTGCCGGCGCGGCATTGGCGTTGCCGTCCATCACGCGCGCGGAGACCGCACGGGTCATCAAATTCATTCCACAGGCCGACGTGACGGTCATCGACCCGATCTGGTCCACCGCCTATGTCTCGCGCAACCACGGCATGATGGTGTTCGACACGCTGTTCGGCATCGACGGCAAGTACCAGCCCCAGCCGCAGATGGTCGAAGGCGTCCTGACCGAAAACGGCGGCCTGCTGTGGAACCTGACGCTGCGGGACGGGCTGCGCTTCCATGATGGGGAGCCGGTGCTGGCGCGCGATTGCGTCGCCAGCATCCGCCGCTGGGGCGCGCGCGACGCCATCGGCTCCAGCCTGCTGGCGGCGACCGACGAACTGTCCGCCTCCGACGACCGCACCATCCGCTTTCGCCTGAAGAAGCCGTTTCCGCTGCTGCCCTTCGCCCTGGGCAAGGTCTCCACGCCGTTCCTGGCGATCATGCCGGAGCGCCTGGCCAGCACCGACCCGTTCAAGCAGGTGACGGAAATGGTCGGCAGCGGCCCGTTCCGATTCAGGAAGGACGAGCGCGTGGTCGGCTCGCGCGTGGTCTATGAACGGTTCGACGGCTACCGCCCGCGCGAGGGCGGCACGCCGGAATGGACCGCCGGACCGAAGCGGGTGCACATCGATCGCGTGGAGTGGATCACCATCCCCGACGACGCCACCGCCGCCGGCGCCATGCAGTCCGGGGAGATGGACTGGTGGGAGCTGCCGACCAACGACCTGATCCCGGCGCTGAAGAAATCAGGCCGGATCAAGGTCGAGGTGAAGGACCCCACCGGCATCATTGGCTTCATGCGGATGAACTGCCTGCAGCCGCCGTTCGACAATCCGGCCATACGTCGGGCGCTGTTCGGGGCGATCCGGCAGCAGGATTTCATCGACGCCATCGCCGGCACCGAAGCGGGGGCGGGGCGCACCGGCGTCGGCGTGTTCTGCCCGGACACCGCGCTCGCCACCGATGTCGGCATGGACATCCTGAACGGCCCGCGCGACCTCGCGAAAGTCCGCGCCGAGATCAAGGCGGCCGGCTATGGCGGCGAGAAGGTTGCGCTGATGGTCGCCACCGACGGCTATTACCGCAAGGCGATGGGAGACGTCGGCGGGGAAATGCTGCGCGCCGCCGGCCTGAACGTCGATTATCAGGCGGTGGATTTCGGCACGATGGTGCAGCGGCGGGAAAACCGCGGGCCGGTCGACAAGGGCGGCTGGAGCGCGCTGTTCACCACGCTGTCCGGCCTCGATCTGTCCAACCCGACCGGCCACGCGTTTCGCGCCAATGGCGAGAAGGCCTGGTTCGGCTGGCCCGCCAGCCCGCGCATCGAGGCGCTGCGCGCCGCCTGGCTGGACGCGCCGGACCTGGCCGCGCAACAGGCGATCGGGGCGGATATCCAGCGGCAATGGTGGATCGACGCGCCGCAGCTGCCGATCGGCCAGTGGTTCCAGCCGGCGGCCTACAGCGCCGGCCTGGACGGGATGGTCAACGGATTTTCGGTCTTCTGGAATATCCGCCGCACGAGCTGAATGGGTCCGCTCCGGCCGGGCAGGCCGCGCGCCTGTCCGGACGCCGCCTTCGTGCGTGCCGACGGGCCGTTCCTGGCCCGCGCCACGCGGTCCCTGCAGCAGAAAAACGGGGCGGACCCGCCTTGACCAGAGCCCCGGACGCATCCCTGCCGAACCTGATGCTGCACTGCAATCGCTTGCCGGGGGCCGTTCGATGGGCTAGCAAAGTCCGCCTTCCGGGCCACCGGGTGCCCGCCGGGCGTCGTCCCCTTCGGGGGACGGCTTTCATCCCGACCCTCGGTAAGGATCATTCATGGCCCGCAACAAGATCGCCCTCGTCGGCGCAGGCAACATTGGCGGCACGCTCGCCCATCTCATCGGCTTGAAGGAACTCGGCGACGTCGTGCTGTTCGACGTCTTCGGCGGCGTGGCCGCCGGCAAGGCGCTGGACCTGATGCAGTCCGGCCCGGTGGACGGTTTCGACAGCATGATGACCGGCGGGTCCGATTATGCCGCCATCGCCGGCGCGGACGTGGTGATCGTCACCGCTGGCTTCCCGCGCATGCCCGGCATGTCGCGCGACGACCTGATCGGCAAGAACGCCGGCGTGATCGCCGAGGTCGCGGCCGGCATCAAGGCGCATTGCCCGAACGCCTTCGTCATCGTCATCACCAACCCGCTCGACGCGATGGTGTGGGTGATGAAGGAGAAGTCCGGCCTGCCCGCCAACAAGGTCGTCGGCATGGCCGGCGTGCTGGACAGCTCGCGCTTCCGCCTGTTCCTGGCGCATGAGTTCGACGTGTCGGTCGAGGACGTGACCGCCTTCGTGCTCGGCGGCCATGGCGACACCATGGTGCCGCTGACCCGCTATTCCACGGTCGCCGGCATCCCCGTGCCCGACCTGATCAAGATGGGCTGGACCACGCAGGAGAAGATCGACGCGATCTGCGCCCGCACCGCCAATGGCGGCGGCGAGATCGTCAAGCTGCTGGAACGCGGCAGCGCCTTCTACGCCCCGGCCGCCTCGGCGATCGCCATGGCGGAGGCCTATCTGCACGACAAGAAGCGCGTGCTGCCTTGCGCTGCCTATCTGACCGGCGAATACGGCCATGAAGGACATGTATGTCGGCGTGCCCGTGGTGATCGGCGGCAACGGCGTCGAGCGCATCGTCGAGATCAAGCTGAACCCGGACGAGCAGGCCGCCTTCGACAAATCCTGCGCTGCGGTCCGCGAGCTCGTGGACGCCGCGAAGAAACTGATCGGCTGATCCCTCTCACCAGAAGGCCGTCGCGATGAACATTCATGAATACCAGGCCAAAGAGCTGCTGAAGACCTACGGCGTCGCCGTGCTGGACGGCTTCGTGGCCTGGACGCCGGAAGAAGCCGAAGCGGCGGCCGCTAAACTGCCTGGTCCCGTCTATGTGGTGAAATCCCAGATCCACGCCGGTGGGCGTGGCGCTGGGCATTTCGCCGACGACCCCAAAGGCAAGGGCGGCGTGCGCCTCGCGCGCTCGCCGGCCGAGGTGCGGGCGGCGGCCGATGCGATGATCGGCCACACGCTGATCACCAAGCAGACCGGAGAGCACGGAAGACGCGTCCATCGCGTCTATGTCGAGGCCGGCTGCGACATCGAGCGGGAGCTCTACCTCTCGCTGCTGGTCGACCGGGACAGCTCCCGCGTCGCTATCATCGCCTCCACCGAGGGCGGGATGGAGATCGAGGAGGTGGCCGCGCACCACCCCGAGAAGATCCTGCGGGTCGCGGTCGATCCCGCTTCCGGCATTTCCGGGTTTCACGCCCGCAAGCTGGCTTTCGGGCTCGGCCTGGAAGGCAAGCAGATCGGCACCTTCACGCAAATTCGTGCTGGCGATGTACCGGGCGTTCATCGAGCTCGACTGCGCCATCGTCGAGATCAACCCGCTGGTCGTCACCGGTGCCGGCGACGTGATCGCGCTCGATGCCAAGGTCAGCTTCGACGACAACGCGCTGTACCGCCATCCCGAGATCGAGAAGCTGCGCGACGAGGCCGAGGAAGATCCGAAGGAGCTGGAAGCGGCCAAATACGCGCTGAACTACGTCGCGCTGGACGGGCAGATCGGCTGCATGGTGAACGGCGCCGGCCTGGCCATGGCGACCATGGACATCATCAAGCTGTACGGCTCCTCGCCCGCCAACTTCCTGGACGTGGGCGGCGGCGCCACCAAGGAGCGGGTGACGGCGGCGTTCAAGATCATCCTGTCCGATCCGAACGTGGAAGGCATCCTGGTCAACATCTTCGGCGGCATCATGCGCTGCGACGTGATCGCCGAGGGCGTGGTGGCGGCGGCGCGGGAGGTGCAACTGAGCGTGCCGCTCGTGGTGCGGCTGGAAGGCACCAATGTCGCGCTCGGCAAGGAGATCATGGCCAAGTCCGGCCTGCCGATCATCGCCGCCGATAACCTCGCCGACGCCGCCGAGAAGGTGGTCAAGGCCGTGAAGGAAGCCGCATAATGGCCATTCTCGTCGACGCGAACACGCGGGTCATCTGCCAGGGTTTCACCGGCGCGCAGGGCACGTTCCACTCGGAACAGGCGATCGCCTACGGCACCAAAATGACCGGCGGCGTGACCCCGGGCAAGGGCGGCACGAAGCATCTGGACCTGCCGGTGTTCGACACCGTGGCCGAGGCGGTGGAGCAGGCCGGCGCCGACGCGACCGCGATCTACGTGCCGCCGCCGTTCGCCGCCGATGCGATCCTGGAGGCGATCGACGCGGAGATCCCGCTGATCGTCTGCATCACCGAGGGCATTCCGGTGCTCGACATGGTGCGCGTCAAGCGCGCGCTGTCGGGCAGCAAATCCCGCCTGATCGGGCCGAACTGCCCGGGCGTGATCACGCCGGACGCCTGCAAGATCGGCATCATGCCCGGCCATATCCATCGCCGCGGCAGCGTGGGCATCGTCTCGCGCTCGGGCACGCTGACCTATGAGGCGGTGGCGCAGACCACCGCCGCCGGGCTCGGCCAGAGCAGCTGCGTCGGCATCGGCGGCGACCCGGTGAAGGGGACCGACTTCATCGAGGTGCTGGAAATGTTCCTGGCCGACCCCGAGACCAAGCAGATCATCATGATCGGCGAGATCGGCGGCCAGAGCGAGATCCTGGCGGCCGAGTTCCTGGCCGGGAACAAGGTGAAGAAGCCCACCGTCGGCTTCATCGCCGGCGCCACCGCGCCCCCGGGACGGCGGATGGGCCATGCCGGCGCGGTGATCTCGCGGCGGACGCGACACCGCGGCGGCCAAGTTCGAGGCGATGCGCATCGCCGGCATCCACGTGGCCGAAAGCCCGGCCGCGCTGGGCAGCACGATGATCAAGGCGCTGCAGGGCTGAATCAGAGCGACATCCATTCAGATGGAATCATCTGAATGGATAAAGTTGCTCGTTAAAACAAAGCGCTGGAGCATGATCGGCGCGTCTATCTGCGCCAGTCATGCTCCAGCGGATCCAAGGGCCTCCCGGCCCTTGGCGGGGTCCAGGGGCAGAGCCCCTGGCCTTTCCTGCCTTCCTACATCGTATACTGCATATCCGCGTCCACGCTGATCGCCTGGCCGCTGATCGTCCGCCCGAACGGGCTTGCCAGGTACAGCGCCATGTTGGCGATGTCCTGCTGGGTGACGAAGGCCTTCAGGCTGGTCGTCGCCACCGTGCGCTCGGTCATCTCGTTTTCGGAAATCTTGGCCGCCGCCGCCTTGGCCTTGATCACCGCGCGGATGCGCGGGCCGTCAACCGGGCCCGGCAGGATGGCATTCACCCGCACGCTGTCCGGGCCGAGTTCGATGGACAGCGACTTGGTGAACCCGATGACGCCCCATTTCGCCGCCGAATAAGGCGCGCGCAGCGGAAAGCCGAAGCGCCCGGCGGCCGAGCTCAGATTGATGATCGCCCCGCCGCCGGCGGCGCGCAGCGCCGGGATGGCGCGGCGCGAGCAATGGAACATGCTCTCCACATCGATCCGCAGCGTCGCTTCCAGCTCCTCCGGCGTCACATGCTCGACCAGCTTGGTCGGCCCGGCGATGCCGGCGTTGTTGACCAGCACGTCCAGGCCCTTGAGGTGGCGAATCGCCGCGTCCACGAACCCCTCGCACTCCGCCGCCACGCCGGCATCGGCGCGCATGCCGGCATGGCCGCAGGCCTTGAGCGAGGCGTCATCGACGTCGGAGACGAAGACATCGGCGCCGCAGGCCGCGAACGAATCGGCCATGACCTTGCCGATGCCGTTGGCGCCGGCGCTGATGGCGACCCTGAGGCCGGTGAGATCGACGGTAAGCGGGGTGCTGGCACCCTGGATCATGGTCTGTCCTCCTGGTGAAGGCGGGATTATCGTTCGGTCAGGTGCCGCGGCATAGGCTTGAAGCGCTGCCCGCGTAAGGCCACCTCAGGTGAAGCATGGAAAACCGCAAAAAGCTGATCATCGACATGACCAAGGAGGGCGAGTTCGTCGATCCTCCGGAGACCCAGTATTTCCGCGGCGCGTTCGAGCCCAAGCGCGTGCCGCTGGCCGCGCGGATCGGCCGGACGGCGATCGTGGTGGCGGTGCTGGCCGGCCTGCTCTGCGCCGCGGCGCTGGCGCTGTGGTTCGCGCTGGCGCTGATCCCGGTGGTGATCGCCGCCTCGGCGGTGGCCTGGGTCGCCTATCGCATCCAGCTCTGGCGGATGCGCCGATCCGGCGGATAGACGCACCGCCGGCAATGCAGCTGCCCGCGATCGCTGCGCCCATTATCGCTGCGAAGGAGTAGGCAGATGCGCGCCGTCGGCTATGAAACCTCGCTCCCGATCGGCGATCCCGCCTCCCTCGTCGACATCGACCTGCCGAAGCCCGAACCGACCGGGCGGGACATCCTGGTCGAGATCCGCGCCGTGTCCGTGAACCCCGTCGACACCAAGATGCGCCGCCGCGCCCAGCCCGCGCCGGGGGCGTGGAAGGTGCTCGGTTGGGATGCGGCCGGGATCGTCACCGCCGTCGGCCCGCAGGCGACGCTGTTCCGCCCGGGCGACGAGGTCTTCTACGCCGGCGCGCTCGATCGCCCCGGTACCAACGCGCAATTCCACCTCGTCGATGAGCGCATCGTCGGCAGGAAGCCCGCCTCGCTCGGCTGGGCGGCGGCCGCGGCGCTGCCGCTGACCACGATCACGGCCTGGGAGGCGCTGTTCGACCGGCTGGACGTGCGCAAGCCGGTGCCGGGCGTGGCGCCGGCCGTCCTGATCGTCGGCGGGGCAGGCGGCGTCGGGTCGATCGCGATCCAGCTCGCCCGGCGGCTGACCCGGCTGACCGTCATCGCCACGGCGTCGCGGCCGGAGACGCAGGCCTGGGTGCGCGATCTCGGCGCGCATCACGTGGTCGATCACCGCGAGCCGCTGGCCGCCGAAATCGCCGCCCTCGGGATCGACGCCCCCGGCTTCGTGTTCTCCACCACCAACACCGACGCACATCTCTCCGAGATCGTGGAGCTGATCGCGCCCCAGGGCCGCCTGGCGGTGATCGACGATCCGCCTTCCCTCGAAATCTCGCCGTTCAAGCACAAGAGCGTGTCCGTGCATTGGGAGTTCATGTTCACCCGCTCGATGTTCGCGACCGCGGATATCGGCGCCCAGGGCGCGCTGCTGAACGAGGCCGCCCGCCTGATCGACGCCGGCACGCTGCGCACCACGCTCGGCGCGAATTTCGGGCCGATCAACGCGGCGAACCTCCGGCGCGCCCATGCGCTGCTGGAAAGCGGACAGGCCAGGGGCAAGATCGTGCTGGAGGGGTTCGCCCAAGAGGGGGCCGCCGCAGATCAGGCCGCAGCAGATCAGGCCGCAGCGAGGGCCCTTTCCGCGGAGACCATGCCGAACTCCCGCGCCAGCAGCGTATAGGACCGCCGCCTCGCCGCCGGATCGTGCGCGGCGGTCAGCACCGCGACCTCCTCTACGCCGCATTCCTCGGCGATCGCGCGCAGCTTGCCCGCCACAACATCGGGCGTGCCGAAGATCGCCCGTTCGCTGATGCGCGCGATATGGGCGCGGTCGGCGTCGGTATAGGGATAGGCCTCGGCTTCCTCGGGGGAGGCGAGGGGGGCGAAGATGCCGCGGTCGCGGTTCAGCCGGGCCAGCGCGCGGGAAGCGAACAGCCGCCTGGCCTCGGCCTCGGTTTCCGCCGCCAGCGCCCAGACGCAGATCGCGCCGAGCGGTTCGGGGTGGCGCTGGCTCGGCCGGTAGGTCTGCCGGTACAGCTGCAGCGCCTGGGCGGCGCCGCGTTCGCTGATGAAATGCGCGAAGCAGTGCGGCAGGCCGAAATACGCCGCCACCTGGGCGCCGAAATCGGAGCTGCCGAGGATCCACGTCTCCGGCACGGTCGGGCCCTGCGGCTGGGCGACGATGTCGCGGAACGGGTGGCCGTCCACCAGCTTCTCGCCGGCCAGCCAGTTCAGCAGGTCGCGCACCGCGGAAGGGAAATGCTCGGCCGCGCTGTCGGCGTTGGGATTGAGCGCGTAGGCGGTACGCCCGTCGGAACCGGGCGCGCGGCCGAGGCCGAGATCGATGCGGCCCGGCGCGATCGCTTCCAGCACGCGGAACTGCTCGGCCACCTTCAGCGCGGAATAATGCGGCAGCATCACCCCGGCGCTGCCGACGCGAATGCGTTCCGTGGTCGCGGCGATCGCGGCGATCAGCACCTCCGGTGCCGAGCCGGCGATGCTGTCGGAATTGTGGTGCTCGGCGACCCAGTAGCGATGATAGCCCAGCGCCTCCGCGTGCTTCGCCAGCGCCAGGCTTTCGCGAATGGAGGCATCCGGGGAGCGGCCGGTGATCACGGTGGACTGGTCGAGAACGGAGAGGCGCAGCATTCGTCGTCTCCTCAGAAACTCACATGCCCGAATATCAGGTGCAGCAGCGCGAAAAGAAAGCCGCCGACCAGGAAGCCGACCAGCGTGCCGTTGACCCGGACATATTGCAGGTCCTTGCCGACGCTCAGTTCCAGCCGGTCGGTGATGGTGGCGGTGTCCCAGCTCGCCACCACGCCGGCAATGAAATCGGACAGCTGCGCCTGCGCCGCCGGCAACAGCCCGCCGACGATCCCCTCGGCGGCCGTCTGCACCCGGGCGCGGGCGGCCGGATCCTGTTCGAGCATGACGCCGAGATTGGCGAAGGCCAATTCCAGGAACTCCACCGTGCGCCCGTTCGGCCGCGCCGCATCCGCCTCCAGCGCCAGGCGCAGCCGGGCCCAGACATCCCACAGCCAGGCCTGGATCGTGTCATGCGCCACCACGCGGCGGATGGCGGCGCCGATTTCGGCGGCGCGGGCGGGGTCTTCCTCCATCAGCGTGATCTCGCGCTTGACCCATTCGTCGAACGCGGCGCGCAGCTCGGAGCCGTCGGGTTCCAGCTTCTCCAGCTCGGCGTTCAGCACGCCCAGGGTCCGCCGGGCGACCATGGCGCCGACCGCCCAGCCGACCAGCCGGCCGCCCTGCTCGCGCACCCGCTCCTCGATGGCGATGCGCAGCGTGTCCTCCTTGCTGGCGAGCAGGGTCTTGAGCTGGCCGAGGATGAAGCCGAACACCTCCTGATGCCGGCCGCTGGCGACCAGGCCGTGCAGCGCGCGCGCCACCACCCGCCCGGCGCCGGGGCCGCCGAGGATGCGCGGCACGATGCGCGCGACCACGCGCCGGGCGCGGCCGTCCTCCACGGTGGAGAGCAGCCGCGGCAGGCTGGAGGCGAGCGCCTCCGCCGCCGGCCGGGCCGAGGCGGGGTCGGCGAGGAAGCGACGCAGGATCGCCGGCAGGTCGAGCTTCGCCAGCACGCCGGCGACCTCGCGCTGGGTGAACACATGGGTGGCGACGAAGCGGCCGAGCGCGCGGCCGAGCCGTGCCTTCTGGTTCGGCAGGATGGCGGTATGCGGGATCGGAATGCCCAGCGGATGGCGGAACAGCGCGGTCACCGCGAACCAGTCGGCGATGCCGCCGACGAAGCCGGCCTTGGCGGCGGCCTGCAGCAGGTCCGTGGTGAAGCCCGGGGGCATGGCGTAGGTCGCCAGGGTCAGGCCGGCCATCAGGACCAGCAGCCCGGTGGCGATGGAGCGATGGAAACGCAGCGCGCGCCGGGCGTCGGCGTCGGGGGAACGGTCGGTCATCGGGCGAACATATGACGTCGCGTACGGGCGCGCACCCGTCCTTTCAGTCCCGTCCTTTCAGCCTCTTTCGCCGGAGCCAATTGGAATGTTATAAAGTAACCATGATCGATCCCTTGTCCCCCACCGCCCCGTTGGGCGCCCGGCTGATCCTCGCCGCCGCGCTGCTGGCTGCGCTGTGGCTGGTCGTAGGATGGGCGATGCGATGATGCGCCCCGGACAAGCAGCTTCAAGCAACAAAAAGAATACCCCCTCTCTCCCCCTTCGGGGGAGAGGGAGGGGTGAGGGACCCCTTGGCAAGCCTCAGGCAATGCCGGCTCCCCGTCACCCCACTCTCTCCCCCGCAGCGGCTCGCCAGATCGGGTCGTCCCGATGACGCCCCCCGCCATCCGGGTCGAGAACCTGACGCTGTCCTATGACGGCCAGGTCGCGGTGTCGGGCCTGACCGGCTGCTTCGCCCCCGCCAGCCTGACCGCCATCGCCGGGCCGAACGGGGCCGGCAAGACCACGCTGCTGCGCGCGCTCGCCGGGCTGCACCCGCCCGATGCCGGGCGGATCGAGGGCGTCCATCCGGCCAAGGGCCGGGTCGCGCTGCTGCCGCAGGCGAGCCAGCTCGACCGGAGCTTTCCGATCTCCTGCCTGGAGATGGTCGCCCTCGGCCATTGGGCGCGGATCGGCGCTTTCCGCGGCCAGACCCCGGCGATGCGCCACGGCGTGCGCGCGGCGCTGGCCGCGGTCGGGCTGGCGGACCTGGCCGGGCGCCCGGTCGGCAGCCTGTCGGCCGGGCAGTTCCAGCGCGCCCTGTTCGCCCGGCTGATGGTGCAGGACGCGCCGGTCCTGCTGCTGGACGAGCCGTTCAATGCGGTGGATGAGCGCACCGCCGCCGACCTGCTGGAACTGGTGCTGGGCTGGCACGCGGCGGGCAAGACCGTGATCGCGGTGCTGCACGATCTGCACCTGATCCAGCGCGCCTTCCCGCAGACCCTGCTGCTGGCCGGCGTTCCCATCGCCTGGGGCCCCAGCGCGGCCTGCCTGACGCCGGCCAATATCCGCCGCGCGCGGCTCGGCATGGATGTCTGGGACGAAGTGGCGAGCCCTGAACCCGTGGCGCTGCGCCGGCCGGCCGCCTGAACCGCTGCCCATGCTCCACGATCTCCTCCTCGCTCCGTTCGAGCTCGGCTTCATGCGCCGGGCGCTGGCCGGCTGCATCGCGCTGTCGCTGGCCGGCCCGCCGCTCGGCGTGTTCCTGGTGCTGCGCCGCATGAGCCTGATGAGCGACGTGCTGCAGCACGGCATCCTGCCCGGCATCGCGCTCGGCGCCATGGCGGCGGGCCTGTCGTTCTGGGCCATGGGGCTCGGCGGCGTGCTGGCCGGGCTCTGCGTGGCGCTGCTGGCCGGCTGGCTGACGCGGGCCACCGGCGGGCGGGAGGACAGCCAGCTCGCCGGCGTCTATCTGCTGGCACTGGCGCTCGGCGTGGCGATGCTGTCGGCGCAGCGCGGCGTGGACCTGTCGCACCTGCTGTTCGGCAGCGTGCTGGCGGTGGACGACACGGCGCTGCTCTGCATGGCCGGGGTGGCCTGTATCGCGCTGCCCGGCCTGGCGCTGATCTGGCGGCCGCTGATCCTGGAAAGCCTCGACCCCGGCTTCCTCGCGGCCAATGGCGGGCGCGGCGGGTTGTGGCACCTGGCCTTCCTGGCCCTGGTGGTGCTGTCGGTGGTCGGCGGCTTCGCGGCGATGGGAACGCTGATGTCGGTCGGGCTGATGATGCTGCCGGCGATCGCGGCGCGGCATTTTTCCGCCAGCCTGGCCGGGCAGGTGCGCGCCTCGGTCGGCCTGGCGGTGGCGGCCTCCGTGCTCGGGCTGCTGGCCTCGTATCATCTGGATCTGCCGGCCGGCCCCGCCATCGTGCTCAGCGCCGGCCTGCTGTGGACGATCGGGCTCGTCGCCGGGCCGCGCCAGAGCCTGCTGCGCCGGCTTCGCCGCATGCCGGAGATCGTCTAGCCTGGAGCAATATCGCTTGAGGTTGCTTCAACCGATCGGTAGAATTACTTGCTAAAACAAATACTTATGGCATGGTCGCCGCGCCTGTCAGCGGCGGTCATGCTCTAGGACGGCAATCTGGAGTCCATCATGAACGTATTCTGCTCACGCCATTTCGTGTTGCTGCATGGCGCCTTTCACGGCGCCTGGTGCTGGGCGCCGGTGGTCGAGATCCTGCGCGGCGCCGGCCACCAGGTCAGCACGCCCACCCAGACCGGCGTCGGCGAGCGGCGGCATCTGATGTCGCGCGAGATCACGCTGGAGGTCTTCGCCGATGACCTGATCAACCATATCGAGGCGGAGGAGCTGACCGACGTGGTGCTGGTCGGTCACAGCTTCGGCGGGTTCGCGATCTCCGCCGCCGCCGACCGGATGCCGAAGCATATCCGCCATCTTGTCTATCTCGACGCCCGCATCCCCGAGAACGGCAAGACCGCGTTCGACGTGCAGCCCGCCGACATTACCGCCGAGCGCACCCGTCTGGCGCAGGAATTCAGCCAGGGCCTCAGCGTGCCGCCGCCGCCGCCGGAGGCGTTCGGGGTGCCGCAGGACCATCTGTTGTACGACTGGGTGCAGCGTCGCCTAACGCCGCAACCGATGAGCAGCTTCACCAGCCCGTTCGCCATCCGCAACCCGGTCGGGAACGGCCTGCCGGCGACCTATATCGCCTGCACCGATCCGATCTATCCGTCGCTGGAGACATCCCGCCAGATGGCGCGGGCGCGCACGGACTGGGGCTGGAAGGAGATCGCCACCGGCCACGACGCCATGGTGACCGCGCCGGGCCCGACCGCGGACCTGCTGATGGAGATCGCCGGTTAAGGCGGGTTGGGCCGCTATTTCGCCACGATGGATTGCCAATAGGGGTTGAGCGGCGCTTCACCTGTCGCTGGCCCGGGAGATTGCCGCATGGACTGGAGAGGGAAGAAGGTCTTGGTGACCGGCGGGGCCGGTTTTCTCGGGGCCAATCTGTGCCACGCGCTGGCCGCGCGCGGCGCGCGGGTGACGGCGCTGGACGGGTTCCTGTTCGGCGGCGGCGCCAATGCGGCCAATCTGGACAGCGATGCGGCCGCGCCGGCGGTCGATCTGGTGCGCGGCGACATACGCGAAATCGACCTGCGTCCGCTCTGCGAGGGCGCGACCACGATCTTCAACCTGGCCGCGCAGACCAGCCACATGGGCGGCCAGCGCGATCCGCTGGCCGATATCGCCGTCAACGCGGTCGCCCAGGTGCGGCTGATCCAGGCGGCGCGGGAAGCCGCGCCCGACGCCGTGGTGGTGCATGCCTCCACCCGCCAGTTCTACGGCCGCCCGCAATACCTGCCGGTGGACGAGCAGCATCCGGTGGCCCCGCCCGACGCCAACGGCGTCTCCAAGCTCGCCGGCGAGCAGGTACCTGGATGCTGGAGCACCGGGTGCAGGGGCGCCCGGTGGTCAGCCTGCGCCTGACCAATTGCTACGGCCCGCGCCTGCGCATCCGCGACGCGCGGCAGACCTTCCTCGGCATCTGGATCCGCTGCGTGCTGGAAGGCAGGCCGTTCGAGGTCTGGGGCGGCGAGCAGCTGCGCGACATGACCTATGTCGACGACGTCACCGCGGCGTTCCTGGCCGCGGCCGAAACGCCGTCCTGCCATGGCCGCATCTTCAACATCGGCGGCGCGCCGCCGGTCTCGTTGAAGGCGATCGCCGACATCATGGTCCGGCTGACCAATGGCGAGGCCCGCTACACCACGCGGGAGTTCCCCGCCGACCGTGCCACCATCGACATCGGCAGCTACCACGCCAACGACAACGCCTTCCGCGCCGCCACGCTCTGGTCGCCGAAGATCGGGCTGGAGGAGGGCATCTCCCGGTCGCTCGATTGGTACCGCAGCCGGCTCGACGCGTATCTGTGAAAGCCATCCCATGACCATCCCCATTCCCCAGGCCAACCCGGGCGCCGGCTACCGCGCATTGAAGCCGGAGATCGACGCCGCGGTCGCCCGCGCGCTGGAATCCGGCTGGTACATCCTCGGCCAGGAGGGCAGGGGGTTCGAGGCCGAGTTCGCGCAATGGCTGGGCAGCGCGGCCGCGGTCGGCTGCGCCAACGGCACCGACGCGCTGGCGCTGGCGCTGCGCGGCCTGGGTATCGGGGCGGGGGCGAGCGTCGTCACCGTCTCCCACACCGCCGTCGCCACGGTCGCCGCCATCGAGATGGCCGGCGCGACGCCGCTGCTGCTCGACATCGATCCCGTGCATTACACGCTGGACCCGGCCGAGCTGGCGGAGGTGCTGAGCCATCCCCCCGCCGGATTGCCGCCGATCCGCGCGGTGATCGCCGTGCATCTCTACGGCCAGGCCGCCGATCTCGACGCGATCCTGCCGCTGTGCCGCCGGCATGGAGTGGCGCTGATCGAGGATTGCGCCCAGGCGCATGGCGCGACGCTGCACCAGGCGCGCCTCGGCACCATCGGCGATGTCGGCACGTTCAGCCTGTACCCGACCAAGAATCTCGGCGCGCTCGGCGATGGCGGGGTGCTGGCGATGAACGACACGGTGCTGGCGGCGCGCATCGCGGCGCTGCGGCAATATGGCTGGCGCACGCATTACATTTCCGACGAAATCGGCGTGAACTCGCGCCTCGATGAGGTGCAGGCGGCCATCCTGCGCGCCAAGCTGCCGCATCTGGACGCGCAGAACGCCCGCCGCGGCGAGATCGCGGCGGCCTACGACGCGGCGCTGGCCGGTCCTGCCCCCTCTGGTATCGCCCCGTCTGGTATTGCCCCGCCGTCACGGCGGCGCGGCGGCACCCATGTGTTCCACCAGTACGTGCTGCGCGCGCCCGACCGCGCCGCCATCCAGGCCCGGCTGCGCGAGGCCGGGATCGGCACCGGCATCCATTATCCGGTGCCCGTGCACCGCCAGCCCGCCTACGAGAACCGCGTGGCACTCGGTCCCGCCCGCTGCCGGGCCAGCGAGGCGGCCGCAGGCGAGGTGTTCAGCCTGCCGATGTACCCGGAACTGACCGGCGAGCAGGTGGAACGCGTCTGCGCCGCGCTGCGGTCGTTCTAACTGTCATTACCAGGGACTTTGATCCTATCGGCTGCCTCGATGCCGGATGGTCTGGCCGGGGATCGAGCAAGCTGGAGATGGGCAGACCTTTGGCTTGTCTGATCACAGCCCTTGCTTCGTCCGCCCGGCCGGGGTCAACCCGCGCGCAGCGCCCGGCCGCTTGGCCGGCTTGGGGTTGACGCCGGACGGGCGAACGTAAGCACAATCATGGATCAGACAGGGACAACCTCCCTGGTAAAAGGATCAACCGGCGCCCGCTGGCGGAACAGGCAGGTTCCTCCGACGTAACGCTTGCTGCAATTGCGAAGAAGCGGGCATGCTTCGGCCATGCCCGATGCACCTGCAGAACTCGCTCCCGAACCCACCGCCGATCTCGCGCCCGATCTGGTCCCCGATCTGGTTCAGGATCTGCTCACCCTGACTTCGCGGGCGGTGGAACGGGCGGCGGAGGATCCGTTCGGCAATCCCGTGCTGTCCGTCTCCCTCGCCATCTCCCGCCAGCTCGACACCGGCGCGCTGACCGAGGCACAGATCGAGGGCGTGGTCCGCCGCCTGCGTGACGCCGCCTTCGTGGACCGCGCCGCGCGCATCGGCGCCTATGTCGGCGGCACCGACATGCAGGCCAACGACGCCGCGCTGGCCGATCTCGCCCGCTCCCTGCACCGCCCGGACCCGAAGGACAGCCCGGTTCCCTGGGCGCAGTTCCGCGGCTCGGTCGAGCGCACCCGCTTCGCCGCCGTGTTCACCGCCCATCCCACGTTTTCCCTGCCGTCCGCCATCAACCACGCTCTGGCGGATGCCGCCTCCGGCCGCAAGGCGCCCGAATTTCCCTCCCACCGGCCGACGCGGCCCACGCTGCGTGAGGAATTCACCGAGGCCAATCGCGCCATCGTCCATGGCCGGGACGCGCTCGACCGGTTCAACGCCGCGCTGCTCTCGGTCGCCCGCGCCTCCTGGCCGGACCGCTGGACCGACCTCGCCCCGCGGCCGATCATCCTGTCCAGCTGGGTCGGCTACGACACCGACGGGCGCACCGATATCGGCTGGTGGGACACGCTGCGGCTGCGGCTGGAAATGAAGCAGCTGCAGCTGGCCCGGCTGCACTCCCAGCTCGCGGCGCTGCCCGGGACCGACGCGCTCACCCGCCGCGTCGCCGCCGCCATCGGCGCGGTGGAGGCGCAGATCGATGCCTGCCCGACCGGCCCCGATCCGGCGCAGGCCGCCGCCTTCGCGCATGCCCTGGTCGATCGGCGCGACGAAGCGCTGGTCACGCCCGGCCCGCTGCTGGAGCTGTTCCCGGCGGCGCTGAACGCCGCGGAAGATCCCGTGCGCCTCGCTCTGTCCGTCGCCCGCGCCGGCCTGGTCGGGCATGGGCTCGCACTCGCCCATACCCATGTCCGGCTGAACGCCGCGCAGGTCCACAACGTCGTCCGCCAGCGCCTCGGCATCGCCGATCCGCCGGAGGATCCGGCGCGCCGGCGCATCCTGTTCGCCGCGATCAACGCGGCGCTGGACGAGGTGCAGCCGATCCCGGTCGATTTCGGCGCGCTGCTGGTGGAGCAGGCCTCCGCCGCGCGGCTGATGATGACCTGCGCGCAGATCGTCAAGCATATCGACGGCTCGGTGCCGATCCGCTTCCTGATCGCCGAGACCGAGAGCGGCTATACGCTGCTGGCGGCGCTGTGGCTGGCACGGCTGTTCGGCATCGAGGAACATGTCGAAATCAGCCCGCTGTTCGAAACCGCGGAGGCGCTGGAGCGCGGCGCCGAGATCCTGGAAGAGGCGCTGCGCAGCCCGCATTACCGCGACTACCTGCGCAGGACCGGCAAGCTCGCGCTGCAGTTCGGCTATTCCGACAGCGGCCGCTATGTCGGCCAGCTCGCCGCCAGCTACCTGATCGAGCGGCTGCGCCTGAAGATCGCGGAGACGCTGAAGCATTACGGCGTCACCGGCATCGAGGTGATCCTGTTCGACACCCACGGCGAGAGCATCGGCCGCGGCGCGCATCCGGGCTCGCTGGCCGACCGGCTGAAATACCTCTCTCCCACCGCGTCCCGCCAGGCGCTGAACCGGGCCGGGCTGCCGGTGCGCGAGGAGGCGGCGTTCCAGGGCGGCGACGGCTACCTGCTGTTCGGCACGCCCGAACTGGCCCTGGCCACCGTCGCGCGCATCGCCGGGCAGACCTATCATCCGGCCGCCGGGCCGATCGAGGACCCGGTCTATGCCGAGCCCGATTTCGCCGCCGATTTCTTCGCCACCATCCGCGCCGGCATGGAAGGGCTGGTGGAGGATGCCGGCTACGCCGCCCTGCTCGGCGCGTTCGGCCCGTCTTTGCTCGATCCCACCGGCTCGCGCCCCTCGGCCCGGCAGACCGACGGCATGGGCGGCGCGATCCGCATCACCCATCCGAGCCAGCTGCGCGCCATCCCCAACAACGCCATCCTCCAGCAGCTCGGCTGGTGCGCCAACACGCTGCAGGGGATCGGCGCCGCCGCGTCGCGCCATCCGGAGAAATTCGCCGAACTGCGCCAGGCGTCGCGGCGCTTCCACCGCGCGCTCGATCTCGCGGAACATGCCCTGGCGCATTCGGACATCGACGTGCTGCGCGCGGTGATCGGCACGCTGGATCCCGGCACCTGGCTGGACCGCGCCGCGCAGACCCAGCGGCCCGGCCGGCGGGAGGCGCTGGTCGCGGTCGCGCGCGCGCTGGAGCGGCTGAACCTCTGGGCCAACGCGCAATCGATGTTCCGCCGCATCCAGGCCGATCACTTGGCGCTGCGCGTCGCCTGGCCGGGCGCGCCCCGCATGGCCATGCGCGAGGTGCTGCTGCATGCGCTGCGTCTGGTGCTGATCAACCGCATCTGGCTGCTGGCGACGCGGATCCCGGATTTCGCCCCCCGCTCCGGCGTCACCCGCCTGACCATGGAGGCGGCGATCCTGCGCCTGGACATCGAACCGGCCCTGTCCATGCTGGCCGAGATCTTTCCGGTGGCGCCCGACGAAACCGCCGATTACGACTACGCCGAGCCCCTCGCCCCACGGGCGATGGCCGCCTATGCGCGCGAGCATGCGGAGATCTTCGATCCGATCCGGCGCCATTTCGCGCTGATCCGCGAGATCGCGACGGCGGTGACGCATGAGGTGGGGGCGTTCGGTTAGCTCCGGCCGATGCCGGCCGGAAACTGAACCAGATTTTCCTCCAATTCGCCGCGGGGCCGTGCTACCGGCGGAATCATGCTGCAAACCCTCGTCGTTCTCCTGGCCGCCGCCGCCATCGCCGTGCCGCTGAGCCGGCGCGGCGGCTTCGGCAGCGTGCTCGGCTACCTGCTGGCCGGCATTGTCATCGGGCCGGCGGGCCTGCGCCTGATCACCGGTGTCGACGAGATCGCCGAGGTGTCCGAGCTCGGCGTCGTCATGCTGCTGTTCCTGATCGGCCTGGAACTGCGCCCCGCGCGGCTATGGGTGATGCGCCGGGCCGTGTTCGGCCTCGGCTCGGCGCAGGTGGTGCTGACGGCGCTGGTACTGGGCGGGCTCGCCTATGCCGTCGGCACCGATGCGCAGGCAGCCGGGGTCCTGGGCATCGGCCTGGCGCTGTCCTCCACCGCCATCGTGCTGCCGATGCTGGGCGAGCGGGACCTGCTCGCCAGCCGGGCCGGACGCGACAGCTTCGCGGTGCTGCTGTTCCAGGATCTGGCCTTCATTCCGCTGGTGGCGCTGGTGCCGCTGCTGGACAGCGGCACCATCCCCCACCGGGTGCCCTGGCTGGACGTGGCCTGGGGTGCTGGCGCCATCGCGGCCATCCTGATCGGCGGGCGGTTCCTGCTGGGGCCGGCCTTCCGCGCCATTGGCGGCGCCCGCTCGCCGGAGATGTTCACCATCCTGGCGCTGCTCACCGTCGCAGGCGCCGCCACGCTGGCGGAAGCGGCCGGGCTGTCGGCCTCCCTCGGCGCCTTCATGGCCGGCGTGCTGCTGTCGGGATCGGAGTTCCGCCACGAGTTGCAGGCCGACATCGAACCGTTCGAGGGCCTGCTGCTGGGCTTCTTCTTCATCTCCGTCGGCATGTCCGCCGATCTCGGCCTGCTGCTGGCCGAACCCGCGACGATCGGCCTGGCCGTCATCGGCCTGCTCGCCGGCAAGGTCGCGGTGGCCTGGGTGCTCGGGCGGATCGCCGGCCAGGACAACGCCACCGCGACGCGCTTCGCGCTGGCGCTGCCGCAGGGCAGCGAGTTCAGCTTCGTGCTGTTCGCCACCGCCATCGCCACCGGCGCGATGACCCGCAGCCAGTCGCAGGGCGCCACGCTGGTCATCGCCCTGTCGATGGTGGCGACGCCGCTGCTGTTCGCCGCTTCCGAGCGCTTCCTGATCCCGCGCCTGGCCCGCAAGCCGGCCGTCGCGTACGATACCATCGTCGATGCCGATGCCCCGGTGATCCTGTGCGGCTTCGGCCGTGTCGGCCAGATCATCGGCCGCGTGCTGCGCATGCAGGGTATTGAGTTCACCGCGCTGGAACGCAACTCCGAGCAGGTCGAGGTGGTGCGCCGGTTCGGCAACCAGGTCTATTTCGGCGATCCCGCGCGCCCGGACCTGCTGCGCGCCGCCGGCGCGGAGCAGGCGAAGCTGCTGATCGTGGCCATCGACGACATGGAGCACGCGCTGCGCGTTGTGGACACGGCGCGGCGGAACTTCCCCAACCTGACGATCCTGTCGCGCGCGCGCAATCGCCGCCACGTGCACCTGCTGATGGACCGCACGATCGCGGGCATCGTGCGCGATACCTTCTATTCCAGCCTGAAGCTGTCCGAGCTCGCGCTGCGGCAACTGGGCGTGTCCGACGCAAGGGCGAGCCGCGCGATCGCGCTGTTCACGGAGCACGACGAACGCAATCTTATCGCGACGCACCCGATCTTCCACGACGAGGACCAGCTGATCCAGAGCCAGCAGCAGGCGGCGGAGGAACTCGCTCAGCTGTTCGAAGCCGATCAGGCGCTCCCACCCCAGGAAAAGAAGCGGGCGGCCAAGGCTCCGGGGGACAAATTCCCCGGCGGCAAGGAAGATCTGGAAAAGCTGCCGCAGCCCTGACGGACGCCGGCACCTGCCATGCCATCCGTCGCTTCCTCATTGCCGCCATGTTCGGCCATCACTCTGTCCGCAGGCATTGGATCGAAGGAGCTTTGGATGAGGCAAATCGTCGCCGGTATCGCGGTCATCGTGGGATTGGCGGGCTCGGTCCTCGCCACGCCGGCGAGTGCCCAGTATTACCCGCCGGTTCCGCCGCCGCGCTACGAGCCGATGCCGCCCCCGCCGGCGCCCTCCTATGTCTGGCAGGGCGGCCACTGGCGCTGGACCGGCGGCGGCTATGCCTGGGTTCCCGGCCATTACGTGGCCCGGCGTCCCGGCTGGCACGAATGGGTTCCCGGGCATTGGGCCATCCGGCACGGCCAGCAGGTCTGGGTTCCCGCCCACTGGCGGTGACCGGCGCGCCCTTTTTACGGCAAGGGAGATCACAGGGGATGTCGCCCGGCTGAGCTGAATTGGGTTGCATTCGCCGCCCGGTCCGGCTCAGCCTTCCCCCAAACGGACAGCCGGATATCCATCGGCCAAGAACCGCCAGGGAGGACGACCATGCGTGCAGGTATCGCCGCGCTATGGCTGCTGGCCGCCTGTGTTCTCGCCCCCAGCCTTCTCGCGCCCGCGACCGCCCGGGCTCAGCCCGCCGTCCCCAGGCACGGCGGCGTGCTGACGGTCGAGCACATCGACAGCCCGCCCAGCCCGTCGATCCAGGAGGAGGCCACCGCCTCCGTCGTCATTCCGTTCATGCCGCTGTTCAACAATCTGGTCATGTACGACCAGCACGTGGCGCAGAACAGCCTGTCCAGCATCGTGCCGGAACTCGCCATCGCCTGGCGTTGGAACGAGGACCACACCGCGCTCACCTTCACCTTGCGCCAGGGCGTGAAATGGCATGACGGCAAGCCGTTCACCTCCGCGGACGTGAAATGCACCTGGGATGCCGTCTCCGGCCTGGAGCCGGGGAAGATTCGCAAAAGTCCGCGCCAGGCCTGGTTCAGCAATCTCGGCGCCATCACCGTGAACGGCCCGCAGGAAGTGACCTTTCACCTCAAACGCCCCCAGCCCGCCTTCATCGCGCTGCTGGCGGCCGGCTGGTCGCCGGTCTATCCCTGCCATGTCTCGTTCGACGCCATGCGCACCCAGCCGATCGGCACCGGCCCGTTCCGGTTCGTCGAGTTCCGCCGCAACGAAATGATGCGCCTGGCCCGCAATCCCGATTACTGGAAGCCGGGCCTGCCGTATCTGGATGGCATCGAATACCGCATCGTCCCCAGCCGCAGCACGCGGCTGCTGGCCTTCATCGCCGGCAAGTTCGACATGACCTACCCGACCGACGTCACCGTTTCCGGCCTGAAGGACATCCGCTCCCAGGCGCCGGCGGCGCAATGCGCCATGCGCCCGAGCAATGTCAGCACCAACCTGATCATCAACCGCGACGCGCCGCCCTTCGACAATCTGGACCTGCGCCGCGCGCTGGCGCTCAGCATCGACCGCAAATCCTTCGTCAGCATCCTGAGCGAGGGGCAGGACCAGATCGGCGGCTCCATGCTGCCGCCGCCCGCCGGCATCTGGGGCATGCCGGACGCGGTGCGCGAGGCGATGTTCAGCTATGGCCCGGACGTCGGGAAGAACCGCGAGGAAGCCCGCGCCATCATGCGCAGGCTCGGCTACGGGCCGGACAGGCATTTGCAGGTCAAGGTCTTTACCCGCGATATCCCGACCTTCCGCGATCCCGCTTTGCTGATGGTCGACCAGATGAAGGAGATCTATATCGACGGCGAGCTGGACGTCGTGGACACCACGCTGTTCTACAACCGTGTGTTCCGCAAGGATTACAGCATCGGCGTGAACCAGACCGGCAGCTCGGTCGACGATCCCGACCAGCATTTCTACGAAAACTACGCCTGCGGCTCGCTGCGCAACTACACCAACTACTGCAACCCGGCGCTGGAGAAGGAATTCGACCGGCAATCCATGGAGCCGGACCCGGCGAAGCGCAAAGCCATCGTCTGGGACATCGAGCGCAAACTGGCCGAGGACGTCGCCCGGCCCATCATCTTCCATTCCATGGTCGGCTTCTGCTGGCAGCCCTATGTGAAGAACGTCACGGTCATGGTGAACAGCATCTACAACGGCTGGCGCTACGAGGACATCTGGATGGACCGTTAGAACCACCCCCCATCCCCACCGTCCTTCCCCCTCTCCCCGCCTTCGGGGAGAGGGAGGGGTGAGGGGGGGGCAGCCCTTCCCACAAACGCAAATACTTGAGCCGGAAACCTTGCAGGAAGGTTTGCGTTTTACCGCCGATATGGCCCATGCTGCCGGCACGACAGCCAGAAAAAGGTGATGTCATGAGGGAGCGTGCGCAAAAGCCGTTTGGGCTCGGCGGCGATATCGGGCTCACCGTCTCCAACCCGGCGGCATCCAATACCGGCAACGGCAACTCCGATGTCGGCTGGCGAACCTCCGGCGGGCGTAACCGGCCGCGATCCGCGCTGCCGCGCCTCAGCCAGGTCCTGGCGGCGGTGATCATCGTGGCGGCGATGTCCGTGTTGCTGCATTTCTTCTTCAACTAAGGGACGCAAGCCGTTGAACCTGTTGACGGACGTGCCCGGTGTCACCGTCGGGCACGCAACCGATCTCGCGCTCGGTTCCGGCGTCACCGCCATTCTGTTCGACCGTCCGGCGATCGCCTCCATCGCCGTGCATGGCGGCGCGCCGGGCGGGCGGGACACCCACACGCTTGAAGCGGAAATGAGCATCGAGGGCGTGGACGCCATCGTGCTGTCCGGCGGGTCCGCCTTCGGCCTCGATGCCGCCGGCGGCGTGCAGGCGGCGCTGCGCGAGGCGGACCGCGGCTACACGATCCGCGGCATGCGCATTCCGATCGCCCCGCAGGCGATCATTTTCGACCTGCTGAACGGCGGTAACAAGGATTGGGGCCGGTTCTCGCCCTATCGCGACCTCGGCTACGCCGCCGCGACCGCCGCGCGGGCCGGGAATTTCGCGCTCGGCAGCGTGGGCGCCGGCACCGGCGCGACCACCGCCACGGTCAAGGGCGGCCTCGGCTCGGCCAGCGCGCGCACCGCTTCCGGCCACACCGTGGCAGCCCTTGCCGTGGTCAACGCCATTGGCGCGCCGACCATCGGCGATGGCGCCTGGTTCTGGGCGGCGCCCTATGAGATCGGCCGGGAATTCGGCGGCCTGGGCTGGCCGGCGGCGTTCGACACCGCGCCGCGGCTGAAAGGCGGCCCGGCTGCCGGCACGTCCGGCACCGCCACCACCATCGGCCTGGTGGTCACCGATGCCGCGCTGACCCGCCCGCAGGCCAAGCGCCTGGCGATCATGGCGCATGACGGGCTGGCGCGCGCCATTCTGCCCGCGCACGCCCCGCTCGACGGCGACACGATCTTCGCCGCCGCCACCGGGGACCGAAAGCTCGACGATCCCATTATGGAAGTTACCGAACTCGGTCATTTCGCAACATTGGTAATGGCGCGTGCCATAGCCCGTGGGGTATACGAGGCCACGTCCCTCCCCGTTGCCGGCGGACAGATGGCATGGCAGGAGAGGTTCGGCCGCCAGAAGCAAGACTGAAAAGGAATTAGAGACAATGCGTTCAGCACTGCCCAGGTTCCTCGGTCTGCTTGTCCTGGCGTCCGCGGCGTTCGCGCCGCTATCGGCTCGCGCCGGCGGCCCGCCGCAGAAGCAGGGCGGTGCCCAGGCCAATATTCCCGCCAACCAGCTCTGCCGCCCCGCCATCGTCGCCGCCGAGGCCGGCGGCCGGCTGCCCGCCAGGCTGCTGGAGGCGATCGCCGTGGTGGAGAGCGGGCGGCTGGACAAGCAGACCGGCAAGCGCACTCCCTGGCCCTGGACCATCAATGCCGAGGGGGAGGGATATTTCTTTGATTCCAAGGCCCAGGCGATCGCGGCTGTGCAGGCGCTGCAGGCGCGCGGCGTGGTGTCCATCGATGTCGGCTGCATGCAGGTCAACCTGATGCACCACCCGAATGCCTTCGCCACGCTGGAACAGGCATTCGATCCGCGCATCAACGCCTATTACGCGGCCCGGTTCCTGAACGAACTCTATGGCCGTACTACCAATTGGCCGCTGGCGACCGCGATGTATCATTCGCAGACGCCGGAACTGGGCGCGGAGTATCAGCGCCGTGTCATGGCGGTCTGGGAGCACCCGTCCTTCGTGTCGTCGCTGCCGGTCTACAACACCGCCTTCGCCGCTTTCCCACGGTCCGGCTATGTCGATATCATCCAGGGCGGCGAGCATTTCCAGGCCTTCGTGCCCGCCGACCAGAAATTCGCCGCCTTCGGCCGCGGCCGGTAGCTTTAGGCAAACGCCAGCAGGATCACGCCCACCGAGATCAGCCCGATCGCGCCAATCTGCATCGTGCCGAGCGGCTCGGCGAAGGCATAATGCCCGATCAGCGCCGCCGCGACATAGGAGATGGCGGTGCAGGGCAGGGCAACCGACATCGGAATGCGCCGGAGCGCGACGATGTAGAGCATCGCCGCGCCGCCGTACAGCACCAGGCCCAGCATCGTGTGCCAGTCCAGCAATTGCGCGATGAAATCCGCGGCCCCGGCCCCGGCCTTGAGCAGCGTCTGCCCGACCATGCTGGTGACGATCGCGCCAACCAGCACGGCCCAATAGGCGGTCAAGACCGGTCCTGCGTCATCGACGCCGCCGGGTTGCGTTCGATCAGCCGTACCGTCCCCTGCGGCTTGCCGTTGGCAGACAGGAAGGTGCGCCCGACATATTCGCCGAGCACGCCCAGGATCATCGACTGCACGCCGCCGACCAGCAGCAGCACCGTCATCGTCGACGCCCAGCCGGACGGCGTCGCGCGCGAGATCAGCGCCTCCGCGATGGTCGCCACCGCGCCGATGGTGCCGAGTGCGGCCATGCCCGCGCCGGCGAAAGTGGCCACCCGCAGCGGCGCCAGCGAGAAGCTGGTCGCCAGATTGAGCCAGAGCCGCACCAGCCGGCGCAGATTGTAGTTGGACCGCCCCTCCGCGCGCGGCAAATGCTGCACCTCGATGCTGTCGATGCGCTGGGTCACCTGCATGATCAGCCCGTCCACATAGGGATAGGGCCCGCGATACTGGGTCACCGCTCCCACCACCATTGCCGACATGCAGCGGAACGACGACAGGTACAGCCCCTTCGGCTTGTCGAGCAGCCAGTCCGCCACCTTGTTGGCGAAGCGGCTCCCCAAATTGCGCCAGCTCGAATGCTTCTTCTCGGCATAGCGGGTGTAGACCACGTCCCAGCCGCCAAGCCGGGCGTGGTCGTACAGCTTCACCACCTCCTCGGGCGGGTTCTGCAGATCGTCGTCCATGGTGATCACGTAGTCCCCGCGCGCATGGCGCAGGCCGGTCATGACCGCGTTGTGCTCGCCGTAGTTGCGGGCGTGCTCGATATACACCAGCGGAATGGAAGCGCTCAGCACCAGCTCGCGGCAGACATCGCCGGAATTGTCCGGGCTGCCGTCATTGACCAGCACGACCTCGATGCCGCCGGCCGGCTGCAGCGCCGACAACGCCGCCACCAGCCGCCCGACGGAGGCGGCGCCGCGATACACCGGCACGACGATCGACAGCCCCACCTTGCCGGGTCCGGAGGCTGGCCGGCTGGCGGGGAAATCCTGGGGAAGGCGGGCGTCCATATGGTTCATCGGGGCCTTATAGCCGAATTGCGGTAGCGAGCACGGAGCCCCCCGCGGGCATGCGCAGCGGCAGACGGCGCTCGATCTCCGTCATCGCGTACAATGTGGCATCCAGCCATGGCGAAAACGCGGCGACGTCGGACCGCGCCTCCCGCCCGGGCAGCTTGCGCCTCGCCACCATCAGCGGCAGCAGCAGCGCGTTCCAGTAGCTCGTGCGGATGTCGGTGAAGCCGCCTGCCGTCAGCATCGCCCGCAGCGCGTCGGCGCTGACGCGGCGCGCATTATGCACCTGGCGGTCATGCGCCGACATCAGCCAGGCGAAGGCCGGCATGTTCAGCACCAGCCGCCCGCCCGGGCGCAGCACGCGGCGCAACTCGCCGAGCGCCGCATCCGGGCGCACCGCCGCATGGCACAGCACATCCGCGCTGACCACGGCGGCAAAGCTGGCACCGGCGAAGGGCAGGGCATTGACGCTGCCGCGCACCACCCGGGCGCCGGATTTCGCCGCCGCCCGGGCAGCCGCCATGGCCGCCCATTCCACGCCGAACAGCTCCAGATCCGGCCGGCGCGCAGCCAGTACCGCCAGCAGGCCGCCGGTACCGCAGCCGGCGTCCAGCACCGGCCCGGCCATTCCATCCAGCGCGCCCAGCAGCCGCGCATGCAGGGCGCGATACCACCACATGCGCGCCTCGGCCTCGTCCATCAGCGCGTATTCGCCCGGCTCCATGGCCGCTCTATGACACGATTTCCGTACGGTCCCCAGCACCCCCTGGCGGGACGCGAAATTTGACTTTATCGCCTATGTCCCCCGCCACCCCGGAAGGATGACCCCGAATGAGCTACGCAGATTTCGTCGGCAAGACCGAGACCCACACGGATACGGTCTGGCCGCTGCTGATCCGCGGCCTGGCCGCCACGCTGGACATTCCGCAGCAGGATTTCGCTCCGAACGGGCTTCTGCCGCCCCTCGGCCACTGGATGCTGTTCCAGGAATGGGCGCCCGCGCATGGCCTGGGCCCGGACGGGCATCCGAAGCGCGGCGGCTTCCTGCCCCCCGTGCACGATCTGCCGCGGCGCATGTGGGCCGGCGGGCGCGTGCGCTTCGTGGCCGATCTGCACGCCGGCGATCCCGTGACCCGGGTTAGCGAAATCCTGAAGGTCGATGAAAAGACCGGCGGCTCCGGCCGGCTGGTATTCGTCACCGTGCGCCACCGCGTCTCCGGCCCCGCGGGCCTGGCGATCGAGGAGGAGCACGACATCGTCTACCGCGGCACCGAGGGCGCCGCCGTGAAGGCCGCCGAACCCGCCCCGCCGCCGCCCTCCGGGCATTTCGGCCATACCGAGCAGCCCGGCCCGGTGCTGCTGTTCCGCTATTCCGCGCTGACCGCGAACGGCCACCGCATCCACTACGACCTGGACTACGTGACCAGCGAGGAAGGCTATCCCGGCCTGGTCGTGCACGGCCCGCTGCAGGCCACCTGGCTCGCCGATCTGGTCCGCCGCCACCGCCCGGGGGCGAAGTTGAAAAAATTCAGCTTCCGCGGCCGCCGTCCCGCGTTCCATCAGAACGCCTTGCAGGTGATCGGCTGGGAAGGCCCGGCCGTCGAAAGCCCTGGCGCCGGAAGCCTGGGCGGAGAACACGGCACCAGGCTGATGCTGGAAACCCGCGACCACGAAGGCGCGGTCTGCATGTCGGCGGAGGCGGAGCTGGCCTGAATCGCCAAGCGATTCCGGGCCGATAGAATGGCTCGCAAAATCACCGGTTGGGTCGTTTTCACTCCGCGTGAAAACGATCTAACGTCCGGGCGAAGCAACAACGGAAACGAACCCTGATGGCCTTCCTCACCGAACCCGAGCCGACCCGCGGTGCCGTGCTGCCCGTGCTGCCCGGCGTCGCCCGCATCATCGCCGCCAATCCCGGGCCGATGACCTATCACGGCACCAACACCTACCTGATCGACACGCCGGACGGCCTGGCCGTGCTGGACCCCGGGCCGGACAGCGCGGCGCATGTGCAGGACATCCTGAACGCCGTCGGCGACCGGCTGAAGCTGATCCTGGTCAGCCACACCCATCACGACCATATCGGCGCCGTCCCCGCGCTGAAGTCCTCCACCGGCGCGCCGGTCGCCGCCTACAAGGACAGCGCCGAACCCGCCTTCACCCCCGACATCCGCCTCGACGACGGCGACGTGATCGCCGGGATGACCGCCATCCACACCCCCGGCCACGCCGCCGACCATATCTGCCTGGCGATGACCGGCCAGGACGGGACTAGGATCCTGTTCTCCGCCGATCACGTGATGTCCTGGTCGAGCTCCATCGTCAGCCCGCCCTTCGGCGACATGGCGAAGTATTTCGACAGCCTGAAGCTGCTGCTCGACCGCGATGACGAGATCTTCCTGCCCGGCCACGGCCCCAAGCTGCCCGCGCCGCGCGACCTCGTGCGCGACCTGCTGCACCACCGCGAGGCGCGCGAGGCGGCGCTGGCCGCCGAGCTCGCCAAGGGCGCGGCCGACACCCACACGCTGATGAATGCGCTATATTCGCAGGTCGATCCGCGCCTGCGCCGCGCCGCCGAACGCAACGTCCTGGCCCATCTGCTGAAGCTGGAGACCGAGGGCCGCGCGGTGCGCGAGGGCGAGCTATGGAGGGCTGCCTGATGCATTCCGCCGCCGGCTACCGTGAATTGCTCCGGGCCTACCGGCCCCGCGTGTTCGTGAACGGCCAGGCGGTGGACAGCGTCGCCGATGCACCGAGCCTGGCTCCCGGCATCGCCGCGGTCGGCGTCACCTACGACTTCGCGCTTCGTCCGGAGCTGCGCCCGCTGATGATCGCCACCGAGCAATCGACGGGGCGCGAGGTCAACCGGATGCTGCACATCAACCGCAGCGACCGCGACCTGCTGAACAAGCTGGAGGCGATCCGCCTGCTGTGCCAGGAGAGCGGCTGCGCCCAGCGCTACCTGACGCAGGACGGGCTGAACGCCATCCACCAGGGCACCTACCGCACCGACGCCATGTACGGCACCGAGTACCACGCCCGCTTCCAGGCCTATCTGGAGGAAGTGCAGGACCAGGACCTGACCTTGGGCGTGGCGATGACCGACGGCAAGGGCGACCGCTCGCTGAAGCCGCACCAGCAGGCCAACGCCGATGCCTATGTCCATATCGTCGAGCACCGCGCGGACGGGATCGTGATCTCCGGCGTCAAGGCCATCGTCACCGGCGCGCCCTATATGCACGGCTTCCTGGTCATGCCCTGCCGCGCCATGACCGAGCAGGATGCCGCCTTCGCCGTCTGCTGCGCCGTGCCGGTGGACGCCGAGGGCATCACCATCGTCTCCCGCCCCGCCGGGCGCCCCGGGGAGGCCGCCGCCAAATTCTCCGCCCGCTACGGCCAGTCCACCGGCGTCGTGCTGTTCGACAACGTGTTCGTTCCGCATGAAAAGGTCTTCCTGGCCGGCGAATGGGACCAGTGCGGCTTCCTGACGCAGACCTACGCCTCCCATCATCGCCATAGCTGCATCGGCGCGCGGGCCGGCTTCGGCGACCTGCTGATCGGCGCCGGCGCGCTGATGACCGAGGCCAATGGCCTCGATTTCGACCAGCACGGCCATATGCGTGACGCCATGGTGGAACTGATCAAGATCGTCGAGGGCTTCTATGCCTGCGGCGTCGCGTCCTCGGTCTACGCCGCCGAGGACCCGTCCGGTGCGGTGATGCCGGACACCGTGTTCGCCAACGTCGGAAAACTGCTGCTGGCGACGCAGATCTACGACATGCACCGCCTGGCGCATTACGTCAGTGGCGGCCTGGTGGTGGCGCTCCCGGGCCCGGAGGAGGACCACAACCCCGCCACCGCCGCCAGCCTGGCCGCGGTGCTGGGCGCGCGGGCGGACATTCCCTACGACAAGCGGATCGAGGTCGCGCGCATGATGGAGGACCTCACTGCCTCCAACACCGCCGGCTGGATGAGCATGATCTCGCTGCATGGCGGTGGCAGCCCGGAAGCCATGAAGCGCGAGATCTTTCGCAACTATCCCATCGGCGACAAAGTGGATCTGGTGGAGCGGCTGCTGGACCGCGGCATCCTCGCCGACCCCGACCGCAAGATCACCCGCAACCGCCAGCCCGGCCGCTGCTGTGCTGCCGGCTGCGAGGCGGACAACGTGCCCACCGCCGCCGAGTAAGCAATCCCCCTCAGGGGCCGGTCGGCATCGTCTCGAACATGCCGACGCCCTCGGGGATCTGCATCCATTCGAATTTGCTGCGGCAGTAGATATGCATCGTCGGCGTCACCGAAGCGGGATCGTCGAGCGTGCCCACCTCCAGCATCGTTACGCCCGGCATCAGCTCCGCCTCGCTGGCGATCGGGGAGCCGCAGTTCGGGCAGAAGCGCCGCGTGATGCTCTTGCCGCTGTCGCCCTTGCCGACATAGGCCGACAGCGTCCCCTCCACCGCAACCCCCGGGCTCGGCACCGCCACCACGACGCTGAACGCCGAGCCGGTGCCCTTCTGGCAGGAGGTGCAGTGGCAGACGCCGGAAAATATCGGGTCGGCGGAAACGCTGTAGCGAACCTTGCCGCACAGGCAGCCGCCTTGCAGATTGGCCATTCGGTCCCTCCATGGTTTTCACGGGAAGGTTAACGAATTCCGCCCCCCGGGCGCCAGCGAACTTCTCGTAATCTTGCCGGCGCCGCCTCCCGCATTGGCCCAGCTACATCAGAAAGACGCCCTTGCCGGTGGTCTGCTGGTCGAACAGCCTATAGGCCTGCTCGGCATCCTCCAGCTTCCAGCGGTCGGTGAACAGCTTGTCCACGTTGATCCCGCGATCGACGATGAAGCGGGCGCATTCGGCCTGGCCGGAATGGGAGAAGGTCCAGGACCCGATCATCGTCAGCTGTTTGCGCAGGATATCCGGGCTGACATCGATCTTCACGTCGCCGCCCTCGCCGACGAAGCACATCGTGCCCCAGACCTTGGAGCTGCGGATCGCCTGGATGCGCGCCTCCGGCGAGCTGGACGTGTCCAGCGTCAGGTCGGCGCCGCGCCCATGCGTCAGTTCCTTGATCGCGCCCACCGGATCGTTGGAACGCGGATCGATCGTCGCCCAGGCGCCGAATTCGCGCGCCCGCGCCAGCCTCTCCTCGCTGATGTCCAGCGCGATCACGCGCGCGCCCATGGCGGCGGCAAGCTGCGTGCCGGACAGCCCGACCGGCCCCTGGCCGAAGATCGCGATCACGTCGTTGCCGGAAATGTTCATCCGCCGCAGCGCGCCATAGGCCGTGCCGGTGCCGCAGGAGATGGCCGCCCCGGCCTCGAAGGTCAACTCCTCCGGCAGCGGCACCAGCGTGCTCGCCGGCACGCGCAGATATTGCGCATGGCCGCCATGGGCGTTCGATCCGTACACCTTGATCGCCGTCTCCTGGCAGAGTTGCGCCCAGCCGGTGCGGCAATGGCCGCAGGTGGTGCAGCCGATATAGTGATGCACCATGACGCGCTGGCCGATCTTCGCCTGCGCCGGCATCACCGCGGTGCCCAAAGCCGCCACCACGCCGCAGGGCTCATGCCCGGCGATCACCGGACCAGCCGCATCCGGCAGGCCATTGCCCTTCGCCGCGCCCTTGGCGAGCCGGTAGGTCTTCAGGTCGGAGCCGCACATGCCCGACGCCTTCATCTCCAGCACCACCTCGTCCGGCCCCGGCGTGGGGTCGGGAAAATTCATGATCTCGAGCTCGCGTCCGCCGGTGAAAACCACACCCTTCATGGCACGTATCCCCCTCCATATTTTTCGTGCCGGCAGCTTGCAGCCGCGGACCGGGGTTGTCGAGATTGCCGCATCGGCGAATTTGGCGATGCACGCGCCATCGTTCATGATGCCCTCAAGGGTGACACCCAGGGACAGGAAACGGAGTTACGGACATGCGGCTTGCCGGCAAGATCGCGGTGATCATCGGCGCGGGCCAAAGCCCCGGAGAGACCATCGGCAACGGCCGCGCCACCGTGCTGCGCTTCGCGCAGGAAGGTGCGAAGATCCTCGCCGTGGACCGCAGCCTGGCCTCGGCCAAGGAGACCTGCGACCTGGCCGGCCCGGACTGCATCCCGTTCCAGGCCGATGTGCGCCGCAGCTCCGAACTCGCCGCGGCGATGGCGGAGGCAATGCGGCTCTGGGGGCGGATCGACATCCTGCATTACAATGTCGGCGTCTCCATCGCCGGCGGCGACGACACGCCGACCGAGATCACCGAGGACGCGTTCGACCTGGTCAGCGCGGTGAACATCCGCGGTGCGGTGATGGCCGCCAAGCACGCGCTGCCGATCATGGTGGCGCAGCAATCCGGCGTGATCCTGATGATCTCCTCGGTTTCCGCGATCGAAATGTATCCGTTCGTCGCCTACAAGGCCACCAAGGCGGCGATGATCGCCTATGTGAAGCAGCTCGCCATCACCTATGCCCGCGACGGCATCCGCGCCAACGTCATCCTGCCCGGGCTGATGGACACGCCGATGGGCACCGATACCCGCGTGCGCGTGACCGGCAAGCCGCGTTCGGAGATCGAGGCCGAGCGCAATGCCCGCGTGCCGCTGCGCAACCATCAGGGATCCGGCTGGGACGTCGCCAACGCGGCGCTGTTCCTGGCGTCGGACGAGGCGAATTTCATCACCGGCGTGGCGCTGCCGGTCGATGGCGGGGCGCTGGTGCAGATCGGCAAGCCGCGCGAGAACTGAGCCGCATTTCGAAAGCGTCAGAAGGAACCTGCCATGTCGCTGATCCCGCTGAAAAATCGCAAGCTTTATTACGACCTCGCCGGCCGCGAAGGCCCGGTCGTCTGCATGACCCATTCACTGGCCTCCGACGGCGGCATGTGGACCGAGCAGCTGCCGGTGCTGCTGAATGCAGGCTATCGCGTGCTGCGGCTGGACATGCGCGGCCATGGCGGCAGCGACCCGGTCCCCGGCCCCTACACCATGAGCCAGCTGGCCGGCGACGTGGTCGCGGCGCTGGATCATCTCGGCTTCGAGCGGGTGCATTTCATCGGCCTGTCGATCGGCGGCATGATCGGCCAGGCGCTGGCGATCGAGCATCAGCAGCGGCTGATCTCGGCGATGCTGTGCGACACCATGCCGGTATACCCCAAGGACAGCCTGGCGATCTGGGAGGAACGCAAGAAGCCGGTGCGCCAGGCGAACTCGGTGGAGCCGCACGCCGACAGCTCGGTCTCGCGCTGGCTGACCGACACGTTCAAGGCCAGGAACCCGGCCCGCTACAGGCAGCTCCGCGACACCATCGCCGCCACGTCGGCGCAGGGCTATCTCGGCTGCGTGGAGGCGATCAGCCAGATCGATTTCATCGCCGACCTGCCGCGGGTAACCATCCCGGTGATGACGGTCTGCGGCAGCGAGGACGCCGGCACCCCGCCGGCCGCCAACAGGCGCATCGCGGCGCTGGTGGCGAACGGCCGGTACTCCGAAATCGCCCGCGCGCTGCATTTCCCCAATGTGGAGCATCCCGGCGTGTTCAACGGCATCATGCTCGGCTGGCTCGACGAGCAACGCAAACTCACCTGAAGGAAACCACAAGAATGCGCATGGCAAACAAGATCGGACTGGTCACCGCGGCCGGTTCCGGCATGGGCAGGGCAGGGGCCATCACTTTCGCCCGCGAAGGCGCCTCCGTCGCCGTCGTCGACCTGAACAAGGCGGCGGCCGAGGAGGTTGCGCACGAAATCACCAATGCCGGCGGCTGCGCGATCGCGCTGTCCGGCGATCTGCGCGACGACGGTTTCGCCCGCGACATCGTCAAGCTCACGGTCGCCGAGTTCGGCGGCCTCGATTTCGCCTGGAACCATGTCGGCCATCCCGGCCCGTCCATGGTCGAGGGGCTGGAGATGAAGGAATTCGAACTGGCGATGGACCTCAATGTCCGCACCGTGTTCGTCACCACCACCTACGCCATCCCCGAACTGCGCGCCCGCGGCGGCGGCGCGCTGCTGTTCACCGCCTCCACCTCCGGCCTGGTCGGCTCGCCCTACAGCCCGATCTACTCCGCGGCCAAGTTCGGCGTCGTCGGCATGGTGCGCTCGCTGGCCAAGCGCTATGGCGGCGAGGGCATAAGGGTGAACGCGGTCTGCCCGGGCACCACCGACACGCCGATGCTGCGCGTGTTCGTGGCGCGGCCGGACAGCCAGCTGCCCGCCGGCGAAACCCCGGAGAGCCTGGTGACCAAGCGCGGCAGCCTCAATCCGATGCACCGCGTCGCCCAGCCGCAGGAAATCGCCAACGCGGCTTTGTTCCTGCTGTCGGACGAAGCCTCCTTCGTCAACGGCGTCGCCCTGGCTGTGGATGGCGGGTCCGTCGCGTGATATAGGCGGAGCCAGGGGCCACCCCTGGCTCCCGTCCCAATCAACGATGACCAGCAAGAGATCACACAGCGATGACACGCGTCCTGACCAAGCCCTCCGACAGAAATTCCACCCAGGCCACCGATCTCGACGCGCTGGTCATCGGGGCTGGCTTCTCCGGCCTCTATCAGCTGATCTGCCTGCGCGACCGGCTCGGTCTCTCGGTTCAGGTGCTGGAGGCCGGCGAAGGCGTCGGCGGCACCTGGTACTGGAACCGCTACCCCGGCGCGCGCTGTGATTCCGAAAGCCATGCCTATTGCTATTCCTTCTCCGAGGAACTGACCCAGGAATGGGAATGGTCGGAGCGGTATCCGGCGCAGCCGGAGATCATGCGCTACCTCAATCATGTCGCGGACAGGTTCGACCTGAAGCGCAATATCCGCTTCAACACCCGCGTCACCGCGGCGCACTACAACGAGGCCGCGAACCGCTGGGAAGTGCAGACCGAGGCGGGCGAGCGCTTCACGGCGAAATTCCTGATCACCGCCGTCGGCTGCCTGTCCACGGCCAATGTCCCGAACATTCCCGGCCTCGAGAGTTTCGCGGGAAACTGGTACCACACCGGGCAATGGCCGCATGACGGCGTGGATTTCACCGGCAAGCGGGTCGGCATGGTCGGCACCGGGTCCACCGGCATCCAGGCCGCCCCCGTCATCGCCGAAACGGCCGCCCATCTCACCGTTTTCCAGCGCACCGCCAACTACAGCGTGCCCGCCCGCAACGCGCCGCTGAGCCCGGAGTTCAGGCGCTACGTGAAGGAAAACTTTGCCGAGATCCGGCAGACGACACGCGCCACCCCCAACGGCCATCCGTTCACGATCTCCGAGCGCCGGGCGCTGGCGACCTCGCCCGAGGAACGCCAGGCGCTGTACGAGGCGGCCTGGCAGACCGGCGGCCTGCAGTTCCGCGCCACCTTCCAGGACCTGCTGGTGGACAAGGCGGCGAACGACACGGCGGCGGAGTTCATCCGCGGCAAGATCCACGAGATCGTGAAGGATCCCGCGACGGCGGCGAAGCTGGCCGACATCGACCATCCCTACGCGGCCAAACGCCCGCCGATCGACACCGACTACTTCGAGACCTTCAACCGCGACAACGTGAGCCTGGTGGACGTGCGGGCCGCGCCCATCGAGGAAATCACGCCGGAAGGCATCCGCACGCGGGACGGCGAATACAAGCTGGATATCATCGTCTTCGCCACCGGGTTCGACGCCATGACCGGCCCGATGCTGCGGATGGATATCCGCGGGCGCGACGGAAAATCGCTGGCGGAGGCCTGGGAGGCAGGTCCGCGCAACTATCTCGGCCTGCAGGTCGCCGGCTTTCCGAACCTGTTCACCGTCACCGGGCCCGGCAGCCCGTCCGTGCTCTGCAACATGCCGGTGGCGATCGAGCAGCATGCCGAATGGATTGCCGACTGCATCGCCCATATGCGCGAGCACGGCCTGGAGCGGATCGAGGCGAGGCCCGAGGCGATGGACGAATGGGTGCAGAAGGTCAACGCCGCCGCTGATGCCACGCTGCTGCCGCAGGCGACGCATTCCTGGTATCTCGGCGCCAACGTACCCGGCAAGCCGCGCGTGTTCATGCCCTATGCCGGCGGAATGGCGCGCTACCGGGAGATCTGCGCCGATGTCGCGGCGAACAACTACGAAGGGTTCAGCCTGACCGCCTGAACCGATCGGCCCGGTCCGATCCGGACTGGGCCGAACCCGACTGGGCCGAACCCGACTGGGCCGATCCGGCTACCGAGACCCCTTCAACATATCGGTCACGATGTTCTCCAGATGCCGGATCGTGTTGCACACGGTCAGCACGTGGCAGTAGGGCCCATAGCGGAACATGTCGGAATCCCCGGTCCCCCAGGAGGACCGGTATTCCGGGTTCAGCCAGATCAGCCGCTTGGCGCGCTCGGACAGCCGCTGCACGATATCGGTGCGCGGATCGTTGTAGTTGCCGCGCGCGTCGCCGAGGATGATCACCGTGGTCTTGCTGTCGACGGCGGAGAAATACCCCTCCTCGAAATCCAGCAGCGCATTGCCGTAGTTGGACGAGCCGAACCCGACCGTCATCATGATCTGGGTGATCGCTTCCTCGATCGGCTTCTTTTCCAGGATCTCGCTGACCTCGATCAGGTTGCCGGCAAAGGCGAAGCTGCGGATATTCGATAGCGCCTCGTTCAGCGTGTACAGGAACAGCAGCAGGAACTGCGCCATCGCCGCGACCGAGCCGGACACGTCGCACAGCACCATCACCTTCGGCTTGTCGATCTTCTTCTGTTTCCAGACGGTGATGAACGGGATCGACTCCCAGGCCATGTTGCGCCGGATGGTCTTGCGGGTATCCAGCTGGCCGCGGTTCTTCTTCTTGCGGTTGCGGCCGTATTTCTCCGCCAGCTTCTTGGCGATGGCGCGCACGATCACGCGCATCCGGTCCATGTCCCGGCGTTCCATGTTCGTCAGCTTGGAGGACTTCAACAGTTCCTCGCGGAACTTTTCGTTCTCGCCCTTGGCGAACAGCAGCAGGTTGCGCTCGACGAAGTCGCGGACGCGGTCGCGCAGCCGCTCACGCCCGGCTTCCAGCGCATCGGCGCGGTGATTGGCGGTATCGGTGTTGTCGCGCCGCAGCGCCTCGATCTCGCGCTCCACCGGGCGGATGCCCATCCGCTCCATGATCCGGCGGGTATAGAGATTGGTCTGGGTGAAGAAGCTGATCTTGTTCAGGCCGATCTGTTCGGCGGCCTGTTCCATCGCCTGCGCCAGCCCGGCGCGGTCATCCGCCAGCAGCATCTGCGCCAGCTTCTGCGCCGCGGCATTCCCCTGGCCCTGGCCGCCGCCCATGCCCTGCGCGCCGCCAGGCCCGCCGGTGGCGCCGCCGCCCTGGTTGCCGCCGTCATCGTCATGCTCGTCGTCGTTCTCGGCCTGCGGCGTCCGCCAGCCCGGCTCGTTCGGCTTGGTAAAGTCGTTGCGCTGGAAATAAAGTTCGAAGCAATCGTCGAAGATCTGTTTCTCCTCGACGGATTTCGCCACCAGCAGGGACAGGCTGTCGCGCAGCAGGGTGCGGTCGGCGAACCCCACCACCTCCACCGCGCGCATGGCGTCGATGCTCTCGGCCGAGGAGATGCGCACCCCGGCGGACCGCGCCGCGGTGAGGAACCGCCGCAGCGGCTCGCTCATCGTCGGCCCGGTCTGCACCGGGGCAACTCCATGCAGCGCCATCTGGCTAGTCGGCAAACCCCGCCTCCTGGCGCGCCTTGTGGGTCATGCTGTCGATCTGCTTGCCCGCCGCCTCGATGTCGCTTTCGAATTTCAGCAGCACGTTCAGCGTCTCGCGCACCATGTCCGATTGCAGCATGTTGGCGTGGAGCAGCACCAGCACCCGCGCCCAGTCGATGGTCTCGCTGACCGAGGGCAGCTTCTTCAGTTCCAGCGCGCGCAGCTGCTGCACGAAGCTGACCAGCTGCTTGCGCAGCTTCTCGTCGATCCCCGGCACCCGCGTATCGATGATGCGGGCCTCCAGCTTGGCGTCGGGGAAGCCGATATGCAGATGCAGGCAGCGCCGCTTCAGCGCATCGCCGAGGTCGCGCATGGAGTTCGACGTCAGGAACACGATCGGCGGCGTGACCGCCTCCACCACGCCGATTTCGGGGATGGTGACCTGATAATCCGACAGGATTTCCAGCAGGAACGCCTCGAACTCCTGGTCGGATTTGTCGATCTCGTCGATCAGCAGCACCGCGCCGTTTTCCTGCTGCAAGGCGCGCAGCAGCGGGCGGGGCTCCAGGAAGTGATGCGAGAAGAACACGTCGGAGAAGCTGTGCAGCTTCTCCAGCGCCGCCTCGATGGTCTCGGTCAGGCCGAACAGCTGGCCCAGTTTGTCCTTGAGGATCTGGGTGTACAGCAGCTGCTTGCCGTATTTCCACTCGTACAATGCCTTGGACTCATCGAGCCCCTCGTAGCACTGCATGCGGATCAGCGGCATGCCGAGATAGGTGGCGACCGACTTGGCCAGCTCGGTCTTGCCGACGCCGGCCGGGCCTTCCACCAGGATCGGCTTTTGCAGATGGTGCGAAAGATACACCGCGGTGGAGATCTGCCGGTTGGCGATATAGCCGACCGAGCCAAGGCCGTTCTCGACGGCGTCGATCGATCCGAGCTTCGCGTGGATTCCGGGCAGAGCGTCGACGTTTGCGATCATGCGGTTTGTTCTTGCTTCATAAGAGCCATGCCGAGCCTGCTCTGTTTCATCGTTCTTGGTCCCCTGGCGATTGCCAGCAGGGTCGAGACATCCCCGACCACAGCGTCGATAGCATCGTCCGGCGCAGGGGCAAAGGCTAATCGGTAGGACTTTATACGCTCCAGTATATCCGCCGCGAGCAGACGAATGCCCGTCAGGCTCGCCGGCGGCGCGCCCGGGCGCCAGGCGCCGGCATCCAGATCCGCCACCAGCGCCGCCGCCGCCTGCCGCACGATGGCCACCGAGGCGGCCAGCCCACCGAGCTCCGGCGCGGCCTTTTCCGCCATTTCCGGGCCAGTTTCCCGCGCCAGCAGCCGCACCAGCCGGCCCAGCGCCGCCGCCATGCCGGCGCTGCCGACCGCATCCTCGATGTCGCGAAACGGCATCGCCATCGACTCGAACGCGCTGCCTTCCTGGCCGAGCATCGCCTCCGCTTGCACCGCGCAATCCGTCATGCGCAGGCCGCAATGCTGCGATGGCCGCAGAAAGGCGAGGGGAGGGGCCGGGATTTCCTCCAGCCCCGCGGCGCCCCGGGGGACCAGGAACGCCGAGAATCGCTTTTTCGTCTCGGTCTGCTCGGTAATGGCGAAAACCAGGAAATAATCCGCGATCGGTCCGTTGCTGGCATAGGATTTTACCCCGTTCAACACGAAGCCGTCGCCGGAACGCATCGCGGTGCTGGTCAGATGCTTCGGATGCGCGCCCGCGCCGGGTTCGGAGATCGACACGCCGATGGTGATCTCGCCCGACGCCAGGCCGGGCAGCAGCATCGCCTGCTGCGCCGCCGAGCCGAAGCCCGCGATCATGAACCGCGCCACCATCTGGTGCACCGCCCAGGCGCCGCTGAAACCCGGCGCACCACCGAATTCCACCAGCGCCGCATCGGCGGCAGAAATCGCCGCATACCCGCCCTCGCTGCCGCCATGCGCCGCCGGCAGGCCGATGCGAAACAGCCCTTCCGCGCCCATGGCCCGCCACAAATCCAGCGGAAACGTCTCCGCCCGCCACAACGCCCGCCCGGCCACGTGCCGGCGGGCGAAATCGGCCATCTGCTCGCTCATGCGGGTCCTTCCGTCACCCATTCCGGCTGCGAGCCTAGAGCGAACCCGTTCGCATGCAATCCATGGGGGCGGTGGCGGCCGGCGGGCTGTCCCTGGCGGCGAGCCTGACCGACCGGGCCTGATTCCGGGAATCGCCGCCGGGTCCTTTCGTGAACCAAAGGAAATGACGCCGCCGCCGCCGGCCATGCTAGCCTGCCGCAAAATACCGCCGCCATTCAAAGGCTGCGGAACCGCAGGGAGGAACCAGGCCGATGAATCCACGGATCCACGCGCTCGCGGCTGCCTGCGTCCTGTTCCTGGGCGCCGCCTCGCTCAGCCCGCCGGCCCAGGCGCAGAAACCAGGCGGCACGCTGCGGATCTCTCATCGCGACAGCCCCGCCTCTCTGTCGATCCACGAGGAAGGCACCATCTCCGCCGTGCTGCCGGCGATGGGCATCTTCAACAACCTGGTTATCTACGATCAGCACGAACCGCAGAACACGCTGAGCTCCATCAGACCCGAACTCGCCACCGAATGGGCCTGGAGCGCGGACGGCAAGAGCCTGACCTTCAAGCTGCGCCAGGGCGTGACCTGGCATGACGGCAAGCCGTTCACCTCGGCGGACGTCAAATGCACCTTCGATCTGCTGACCGGCAAGGCCAAGGAGCCGCTGAAGGTCAATTTCCGCGCCAACTGGTACGCCAACCTCGAAGACGTCATCACCGAGGGCCCCGACCAGGCGATCTTTCATTTCAGGCAGAAGCAGCCGGCGTTTCTCGCCCTGCTCGCCTCCGGCTTCACGCCCATGTATCCCTGCCACGTCTCGGCGCGGGAGATGCGCCAGAACCCGATCGGCACCGGTCCGTTCAAGTTCGTCGAGTTCAAGGCCAACCAGTCGATGAAACTGGTCCGCAACCCGCATTACTGGAAGCCCGGCCTGCCCTATCTGGATGCCATCGAATACACCATCATCCCCAACCGCTCGACCGCGCTGCTCGCCTTCGTCTCCGGCAAGTTCGACATGACCTTTCCGTTCGAGGTCACGGTGCCCCTTGTCAAGGACGTCAAGACGCAGATGCCGGAAGCGATCTGCGAGATCACGCCGACCAATACCGCGCCCAACGTGCTGATGAACCCGGTGCCGCCCTTCGACGACATCCGGCTGCGCCGCGCGGTGGCGATGACTCTGGATCGGCAGGCCTTCATCAACATTCTCGGCGAAGGCCAGGGCGACATGGGCGGCGCGATGCTGCCGCCGCCGGCCGGCGTCTGGGGCCTGCCGCCGGACATGCTCAAGGCGCTGCCCGGCTTCGATCCCGACATCGGCAAAAGCCGCGAAGCCGCGCGCCAGATCATGCGCAGCCTCGGCTATGGCCCGGACAGGCACCTGAAGATCAAGGTCTCCGCCCGTAACCTCGCCGTCTACCGCGACCCCGCCGTGCTGCTGATGGACCAGCTCAAGGAAATCTGGATCGACGGCGAGCTGGAAGTGATCGAGACCGCCACCTGGGTGCCGAAGCTGATCCGGCGCGACTATCAGGTCGCGCTCAGCATCGTCGGCAACGGCGTGGACGAGCCGGACCAGCAATTCTTCGAGAACTATGTCTGCGGCTCGCGCAATTACATGGGGTATTGCAACAAGGAGCTGGACGCGCTGGTCAACCAGCAATCCATGGAAACCGACCAGGAGAAGCGCAAGCGCCTGGTGTGGGAGATCGACCGCCGGCTGCAGGCCGACGCAGTGCGGCCGATGCTCTATTTCATCCGCTCCGGCACTTGCTGGCGGCCGGAGGTGAAGGGCATCACGATCATGGTCAACAGCACCTACAACGGATGGCGGTTCGAGGACGCCTGGCTGGACCGCTAGGCCTATCTCGACGCCCTGCCAGTACCGGGGCAATCTCCCCCCGCCAAGAATGGGGGGAAGCCTGGATGGATTTTAGGATCGGCACGGAACAGCGCGAAATGGTCGCTGCGGTCCGCGATCTCGCGCAGAACGAGTTCAAGCCCAATGCCGGCCGATACATGGACGGCACCTTCCCCTGGGACAACATGAAGAAGCTCGCCGCCCTCGGCGTGCTCGGCATGACCGTGCCGGAGGAGTACGGCGGCCTCGGCCTGCCGGTGTTCGACACCGCGCTGATCCTCGAGGAGATCGCCAAGGTCTGCTACCCGACCGCAATGGCGGTGCTGGGCGAGGCCGGCGTGCAGACCCGCGTGATCGCCCGCTACGCCCCGGACAGCATCAAGGAGCGCATCCTGCCCCGCGTGGTGTCCGGCGACTGCATCCTGGCGATCTGCATGACCGAGCCGCATGCCGGCACCGATGTGGCGAATTTCCGCACCAATGCGCGCATCGTCGGCGACCGCGTCATCCTGAAGGGCACCAAGACGCTGATCAGCCGCGCGCCGGAAGCCGGCATGTTCGTCGTCTTCACCCGCATCGACGGCCGCCCGGGCCGCGAGGGCATCGGCTGCGTGCTGCTGGAAGCCGGCACCCCCGGCTTCGCGGTCACCGGCACCTACCACACCATGGGCGGGGAAAATCTGCACGAAATCCAGTTCGACGATTGCGAACTGCCGATCGAGAATCTCGTCCTTCGCGAGGACGGGTTCCGCAAGCTGCTGTCGGCCTTCAACACCCAGCGCTGCCTGAACCCGTCCATTTCGCTCGGTCTGGCCGAAGGCGCGTTCGACGAAGCGGTCAACTATGTCCGGGAACGCGCGGTCTTTGGCGCGCCCATATCGGACAAACAGGGCGTGCGCTGGAAGCTCGCCGACATGTTCAAGGACATCGAGGCCGGGCGCGGCCTGCTGTACCGCGCCTGCCTGACCGCCAACCCGTTCCCCGATCCGTTCCTGTCGGCGACGGCGAAAGTGTTCAATAACGAAATGGCGCTGCGGGTGACCAGCGAGGCGGTGCAGCTCCATGGCGGCTACGGCTTCACCGACGAATACGCGGTCTCCCGGCTGTATCGCGGCGCGCGCTACGGCTCGCTCGGCGGCGGGGCGACGGAGACGCTGCGCGACCTCATCGGCAAGAAGATCGTCGGTGACCTCGACCCGCACCAGGGCATCGCCGGCCTGGACACGTATTGATGCTGCTGATCGAGGCGGACGGCAAAGCCCTGTTTGCCGCCTGCGGCATCCCCGTTCCCCCGGGCCGTGTGCTACTCGCCGGCGAAGCGGCCGGTGATCTGCCGGGCAACGGCCCGTGGATGGTCAAGGCGCAGATCCCGATCGGCGGGCGCGGCAGGGCCGGCGGCATCCGTCGCTGCGACAGCGCGCAAGCCGTGGCCGAGGCCGCGCGATCCATGCTCGGCAGCCGGCTGAAGGGCCATGAAGTGGAGGCCGTGCTGGTCGAACAGGCCGCAAGGGGCGAGGAGCGCTATCTGGCCCTGATGCTCGATCCCCCCAGCTACGGCGTGCGCGCGATCTATCTCGCCGCCGGCGGCATGGAGGTGGAGCAGGCCGGAACCATCGCCGGCCGGCTCTGCCCGCCGGACATCCAGGCCATCGGCGACGCGGTGGCGGAGCTGGTCGCCGGCGAACCCGAACCGATCCGGGCCGCCCTGGCCGACACCGGCCGCAAGCTGGCGCGGATGCTGATCGAACGCGAACTGATGCTGGCCGAGATCAACCCGCTATTCGTTTCCCCGGAAGGCGTGGTGGCCGGCGATGCCAAGGTGGTCGTCGACCTCAGCGCCGTCGACCGCCAGCCGGAAATCGCCGCCATGATCGCCGCCCGTCCCGGCATCTACGCCGATGCCTGCCGCAAGATAGAGGAAGGTTTCGACTATGTGGAACTCGATCCCCAGGGCGAGATCGGCCTGGTCACCACCGGCGCCGGGCTGTCGATGATGCTGATCGACGAGATGACCGCGCGCGGCGGCAAGCCGCTGAATTTCTGCGACATCCGCACCGGCCAGTTCCGTGGCAGCCCGGTGCGGCTGATGCGCGTGCTGTCCTGGATCGCCGCCCGCCCGTCGGTGAAGGTGATCCTGGTGAACATCTTCGCCGGCATCACCGATCTCGGCGAATTCGCCGGATTGCTGGCCGACGCCATCGAAGGATCACCGGAGCTGAAAATACCCATCGTCGCCCGCCTCGTGGGCAATGGCGCCGCCACCGCGAAATCCATCCTGGCCGAGCGCATGCCGGGCATGGCGGTGGAGGAAGATCTGGACGCGGCCCTCGGCCACGTGGCCCGGGCCACCGGAAGGATCGCCGCATGATCACCTCGCTCACCCGCGCCACCCCCGTGCTGGTGCAGGGCATCACCGGGCGCATGGGTCGCGCGCATACGCGCAACATGCGCGCATTCGGCACCAACATCGTCGCCGGCGTCGCCGCCCGCGCGGACATCGCGGAGGTGGATGGCATTCCCGTCTTCACCGATTGCGCCGCCGCGGTCGCCGCCACCGGCGCGGTCGCCTCCATCGCCATGGTGCCGCCGGCGGACGTGCTGCGCGCCGTGAGCGAAGCGGTCGCGGCCGGCATCCGGCTGGTCGTTACCATCGCCGAAGGCGTTCCGGTGCACGACGCCATCCATACCGGCCGCGCGGTGCGTGCCGCCGGCGCCATCTGGGTCGGCGCCTCCACCCCGGGCCTGGCGGTGCCCGGGGAGATGAAGCTCGGCTTCCTTCCCAATGTCTCGCTGCATCCGGGGCCGCTGGCGCTGATGTCCAAGAGCGGCACCCTGTCCTACGAGGTCGGCTACCGCCTGGCCCGGGAGGGCATCGGCCAGAGTTTCTGGGTCGGCGTCGGCGGGGACGCGGTGAAGGGCGTGCGCTTCGCCGACCTGCTGACCCCGTTCCTGGAGAACGAGCGCACCAGGGGCATCGTGCTGGTCGGCGAGGTCGGCGGCGACGAGGAGGAGGAATTCGCCGATGCGCTGGCCAGCGCCGCCATCCGCAAGCCGGTCTACGCCATCGTCGCCGGCAAGGAAGCCAAGGAGGGCGTGTCCATGGGCCATGCCGGCGCGCTGACCTATGGCGAGACCGGCACGCTGGCCTCCAAGCATGCTCGCCTGCGCGCCGCCGGGGCAGGGGTGTTCGCCTCCATCGAGGATCTGGTTACCGCCTGCGTCCGCGACCTCGGCGCCTGATGGCGGCGCGCTGAACCGGAGGCCATCCCTCCGGCGCCATCCGTTCACACTCCCGATTGACGGTCGTTGCACGTGCTGCCTAAGCTGCCGGCAACGATAAATCTGCAATCCGCATCAGGACTGCGCTAGGGAGACGTGAACGGGTGGAAGATGCCGCGCGTATTCTACAACTCGTCGTGAATGGATCGGCCGCCGGCTGCATCTATGGGCTGATCGCGCTCGGCTTCGTGCTGATCTACAAAGCCACCGAGATGGTGAACTTTGCCCAGGGGGACATCATGATGCTGGGCGGCTTTGCCGCCTTCAGCTTCATTTCCACCTTGGGCATGAATTACTGGCTCGGCGCGCTCTGCGCCGTCGCGGTAACCGCCGCCTTCGGCTTCCTGCTCGATGTCGTCATCCTGCGCCGGGTCATCGGCCAGCCGCAATTCGCGGTGGTGATGCTCACGCTCGGCCTCGGGTTCATCTTCCGCGCCGCGGCGGGCATCGGCTGGGGCTATGACTCCATCGCTTTCGAGACGCCCTTCACCAACCGGGTCAGCAAGTTCGGCAACGTGGTGCTGGGCCAGGACAATCTGTCCATCATCGTCGGCACCGTGCTGCTATGCGGCGTGCTGTACCTGTTCTTCAGCAAGACAAGGCTGGGCATCGCCATGCAGGCGTCCTCGCAGAACCAGCTCGCGGCCTATTACATGGGCATTCCCGTCCGCACCGTGTTCTCGCTGATCTGGGCGATCAGCGCCGGCGTTGCGGCGGTGGCCGGCATCCTGCTCTCTCCGGTGTCGATGATCGACGTGAACATGGGCTTCCTCGGCATCAAGGCCTTCGCCGCGGCAGTGCTGGGCGGTTTCGGCTCGATCCCCGGAGCGCTCGTCGGCGGCGTCATCATCGGCGTGGTGGAGCAGCTCGCCGGCTATTTCCTGCCGCCGGGCACGCAGGACGTAACTTCCAACGTGGTGCTGCTCGGCGTGCTGGTGCTCAGACCGCAAGGCCTGTTCGGCCAGACCATCCGAAAGCGGGTCTGAACCCATGCGCTATCTTTTCAAGACCGCCTACAGGCAGGATCTGCGCGTATGGCGCCATGGCGGCGACATCTTCTGGTACGCGCTGCTGGCCGTCGTGATGCTGGTGCTGCCGCTGGTCGCCGGTGAGTTCTATGTCGGCGAGCTCGCCGGCGTGTTCGTGTTCGCCATCGCCGGCGTCGGGCTGATGCTGCTGATCGGCTATACCGGCCTGGTCAGCCTGGGCCACGCCGCCTTCCTCGGCATCGGCGCCTACACCAACGCGGTGCTGCTGGCCCAGGGCGTGCCTTTCGCGCTGACCCTGCCCGCCGCCGGCATCCTGACGGCACTGGCCGGCATCGCCATCGGCGTGCCGACATTGCGCATGAGCGGCCTGTATCTCGCCATCGCCACGCTGGCCTTCGGCGGCATCATGGCCAATGTCTTCTCCAAATGGACCTCCGTCACCGGCGGCTTCGACGGCTTTGCGGTGCAGACCCCGACCTTCCTCGGGATAAAGCTGGAGGGCGTGTTCGGCACCTACTACGCCGCCCTGCTGGTGCTGATCTTCGTGCTGTGGGTGATGGTCAACCTGCTGCGCTCCCCGCTCGGCCGCGCGCTGGTGGCGATCCGCGACAGCGAGATCTCCGCCCAGTCCATGGGCATCAACCTGGCGATGTACAAATCCATTGCCTTCGCCATCTCGGCGGGCATCACCGGCCTGGCCGGGGCGATGTTCGCGCATTACGTGCGCTTCCTGGCGCCGGATGCGTTCGACATCCTGCTGTCCATCCAGTTCGTCACCATCGTGTTCGTCGGCGGCATCGGCTCCCTGCATGGCGCGATCTTCGGCGCCATCTTCGTGCGCCTGCTGCCGCAGGCGATCGCCATCGTGCGCGATGACCTGCCGTTCGGCATCGGCCGGCTGCCGGGGCTGGAGCCGGCGCTGTTCGGCCTGATCCTGGTGCTGTTCATCCTGTTCGAGCCCGGCGGCATCTATGGCCGTTGGCTCAAGCTGAAGGCCTATTTCCTCCATTTCCCGCTGTACAAGGCCAGCACGTTCAAGCGGCAGAAGAGCTACACCAAGACGGAGCGGCTGCGGTGAGCGCATATACCGGAAACGTGTTCGAGGCGCAGCAGATCGCCATCCGCTTCGGCGGCATCCGCGCCGTCGACAATGTCAGCTTCGACGTGCGCCCCGGTGAGGTGTTCTGCATCATCGGTCCGAACGGCGCCGGCAAGACCACGATCTTCAACCTGATCAGCCGCATCTATCCGCCCTCCGAAGGCAAGCTGATGTTCATGGGCCAGGACATCACCGACGTCGCGCCGCACAAAATCGCCGGGCTTGGCATCGCCCGGACCTTCCAGAACATCGAGCTGTTCGCCAATGCCTCGGTGCTGCAGAACCTGCTGATCGGGCGGCATTGCCACGCCAAGGTCGGCATCCTCTCCCAGCTCTGCTACCTGCCCAATGTCCGCCGCGCGGAAATCGCGCATCGCGAAAAGGTCGAGGATGTCATCGACTTCCTGGAACTGCAGCGCTACCGCGACACCCTGATCGCCAATCTGCCCTACGGCGTGCGCAAGATCGTCGAACTCGGCCGCGCGCTGTGCACCGAGCCGAAGCTGCTGCTGCTCGATGAGCCGTCCTCCGGCCTGAATGTCGAGGAGACCGAGGTGATGGGCTTCTGGATCGACGACATCAAGAAGGATCTCGGCATCACCGTCATCATGGTGGAGCACGACATGAGCCTGGTCAGCGCGGTCGCGGACCGGGTGATGGCGCTGAACTACGGCCGCGTCCTCGCCACCGGCACGGCGGCGGAGGTGCAGGCCGATCCGGAAGTGATCCGCGCCTATCTCGGGGGGGAGGCATGAACGCGGATTTTCAGGCCTCCGAGCCGCTGCTGTCGGTTTCCAACATCGAAACCTTCTACGGCCCGATCCAGGCCATCCGCGGCATTTCGCTGGAGGTGCCGCAAGGCCGGATCGTCACCGTGCTCGGCGCCAACGGCGCGGGCAAGACCACGATCCTGAAGACCATCTCCGGCGTGATGGACCCCGAGCGCGGGCAGATCCATTTCGACGGCCACGACATCATGCGCATGTCGCCCGACAAGGTGATGCGCCGCGGCATCTGCCATTCGCCGGAGGGGCGGGAGGTGTTCCCGTTCCTGACCGTGCACGAGAACCTGGTGATGGGATCCTATTCGCGGCGCGACAAGGCCGAAATCGCCCAGGATCTGGAGATGTGCTACGATTATTTCCCCCGCCTGAAGGAACGTCAGCACCAGCGCGCCGGACAGATGTCGGGCGGGGAGCAGCAGATGCTCGCGATCAGCCGCGCCCTGATGGGCCGGCCCAAGCTGCTGCTGCTGGACGAGCCCTCGCTCGGGCTGTCGCCGCTGCTGGTTTCACAGATCTTCGATATCGTCCGGCGCATCAACCGCGAGCGCGGCGTGGCGATCCTGCTGGTGGAGCAGAACGCCCATATCGCGCTGAAGACCGCCGATTACGGCTACATCATCGAGGTCGGACGCATCGTCATGGAAGGCCCCTGCGCCGAATTGATGGAAAAGGACGACATCAAGGAATTCTATCTCGGCCAGAAGCAGGAAGGGGTACGGGCGGGACGGCGCTGGAAGAGGAAGAAACTGTGGCGATGAGCTTGCGGGAACGGCGCTGGACCGCCGAGGACGGGCGGCAATGCGTCGCCTATGAGGACGACGCGATCGGCGTCAGCGTCCCGTCGATGCTGCTGGCCCGTGCCGGCGCGCATGGCGACAAGACGATCCTGCGCAAGAAGGACCGCGGCATCTGGAAGGAAGAGAGCTGGAGCGGGCTCGCCACCCATGCCCGCAAGGTCGGCATGGGCCTGAAGGCGCTCGGCTTCGCCCCCGGTGATGTCGGCGCGGTGCTGGCCGAGACCGGGCCGGAATGGGTATACGCGGATCTCGGCATTCTCGGCGCCGGCGGCATCTCCGCCGGCATCTACCCGACCGACGCGCCGGCGCAGGTGACCTATCTGCTGGGCAATTGCGGCGCCAGGATCATCTTCGTCGAGAACGAGGAACAGCTCGACAAGGCGCTGGAGGCGAGGGCGGGCTGTCCCGCGCTGGAACGCATCGTCATCTTCGACATGACCGGCCTGCGCGACCTCGACGATCCCATGTGCGAAAGCTTCTCCGCCTTCCTGGCCCGCGGCGAAGCGCATGACCGCGCCAACCCCGGCGACTGGGAGGCCGGTATCGCGCGAATCCAGGGCGAGCAGACCGCCATCCTGGTCTATACCTCCGGCACCACCGGCCAGCCCAAGGGCGCGATGCTTAGCCATCGCAACATCCTGTTCCATTGCGTGAACGGCACCAGGCTGGCCGATCTGCGCGAGGGCGACGAACGGCTGGCCTTCCTGCCGATGTGCCACGTGGCGGAGCGCGTCGTCGGCCTCTACTACGCGCTGTATGCGGGAACCATCAGCAACTATGTCGAAGGCCCCGAAACCATCGCCGAGAATCTGCGCGAGGTGCAGCCGACGATCATGACGGCGGTGCCGCGCTTCTGGGAACGGTTCTATTCCCGCATCCAGATCGCGGTGCAGGAAGCCACCTGGCTGCAACGCCAATTCTACCACTGGGCGATCGGCGCCGGGTTCCGCATGGCGGATGCGCGGGTTGCCGGCCGGCCACTGGGCGCTGTCAACCGCCTGCTCTACGCGCTCGCCAGCTATTTCGTGCTCGGCAGCCTGCGCCGGGAAATCGGCCTCGATCGCATCCGCTGGGCCTATGTCGGCGCCGCGCCGATCTCCCCGGAACTGATCCGCTGGTACCTGGCGCTGGGCGTGACACTGCTGGAAGTCTACGGCCAGACCGAATGCGGCGGCGTCGCCACCGCCATGCCGGTCGACGACATCAGGCTGGGCACCGTCGGCGTCTGCATCCCCTATGGCGAGATGAGGCTGTCGCCGCAGGGGGAGGTGCTGCTGCGCGGCGAGCACGTCTTCCAGGGCTACTGGAACGCGCCGGAAAAGACCGCCGAGACCGTCCGCGACGGCTGGCTGCACACCGGCGATGTCGGCGAGATCAAGGACGGATTCCTGCGCGTGACGGACCGGATGAAGGACATCATCATCACCTCCGGCGGCAAGAACATCACCCCGTCCGAGCTGGAGAACGAGCTGAAGTTCAGCGCCTTCATCGCCGATGCCGTGGTGATCGGCGACAAGCGCAAATACCTGTCCTGCCTGATCATGATCGACCACGAGAACGTGGAGAAATGGGCGCAGGACAACAATGTCCCGTTCTCCAACTTCACCAGCCTGGCGCGCTCGGCCGAAGTCGGCAAGCTGATCGGGCGCGAACTGACACGGGTGAACGAGAAATTCGCCAGGGTCGAGCAGATTAAGCATTTCCGCCTGATCGAACAGAAGCTGGAGCCGGAAGACCCGGAACTGACGCCGACGATGAAACTGAAACGGTCCTTTGTGCACGAGAAATACCGGGAACTGATCGAGACCATGTACACCGACGCCTGACGCCGGGGCCTGGTGGCATGCACGCAACACGGCGCGAGGGAGGAAGGCATGATGCGTCACTTGCTTCCGGCAGCCGCCGCCTTGGCCGTGCTGACCGGCACCGCGCTCGCCGCCGATCCGGTGCGCGGCGTCACCGACACCGAGATCGTCATCGGTTCCTACACCGACCTCTCCGGCGTCACCGCGGTCTGGGGCGTGAACAACAACAATGCGTGGCGCCTGGCCTTCCAGGAGGCCAATGCGAAGGGCGGCATCAACGGCCGCCAGATCCGTTTCATCACCGAGGACAACCAGTACCAGGTCCCCCGCTCGATCCAGGCCGCCAACAAGCTGATCAACCTCGATGGCGTGTTCATCATGGTCGGCAATGACGGCACGCCGATGAACAACGCGGTGCTGCCCGATCAGCTGGAAAAGGGCGTGCCCAATGTGTTTCCGCTGACCGCCGCGCGGTCCATGTACGAGCCGTACCACAAGCTGAAATTCGGCCAGTTCGCGTCCTATTACGACCAGATGCGGGCAGGGGTGAAATACTTCGTCGAGCAGAAGGGCAAGAAATCGCTCTGCGCGATGTACCAGGACACCGATTTCGGCCGCGACATCATGAACGGCGTCTGGGACCAGACCAAGGCAATGGAGCTGAAGCTGGTCGCGGAAACCACGCACAAGCCCACGGACGCGGATTTCAGCGCCTCGGTGGCGAAGCTGCGTGACGCCAATTGCGACCTGGTCCTGGTCGGCACCATCGTGCGCGACACCAACCAGATCGTCGCCGCGATCCGCAAGATCGGCTGGAATGTCGACATCATGGGCCAGAGCGCGATCTATGACAGCGCCGTGGCCGAGGTTCCCGGCGGCATCACCGAGGGGGTCTACGCCATGACGCCGTCGCTGTTCGCCAACCCCGACGATCCGCGCCCGGCGGTGCAGGACTTTGTGAAGAAATACAAGGCCGCCTACAACAAGGACCCGAACTTCGCCGCCGAAGTGGGCTGGACCGCGGCGCAGATGACGATCCTCGGCCTGCAGAACGCGGGCAGGGACCTGACCGTCGACAGCTTCGTCGCCGGGATGGAAAAGATCCACGACTACCAGGACATCTTCGGCTCCCCCGAATACAGTTTCGGCCCCGGCCAGCACCATGGCTCCAGCAAGGCGTTCCTGGTGCAGGTGAAGGGCGGGCGCTGGACATCGGTGCTGCCGGCGGCGATCGGCTACTGAGCCATACTGCATAATCAACCAAGGAGTAGTTCCAGAATGCGTCAATTCCTCTTGGCCGCCGTGGCGACGGTAGCCTTCACCATGGGGGCCTCGGCCGCCGCCGTGCGCGGCGTCAGCGATAGCGAGATCACCATCGGCACCTATACCGATCTGTCCGGCGTGACGGTGGCCTGGGGGGTCAACAACTCCAACGCCTATCGCATGGCCTTCGACGAAGTGAACGCCAAGGGCGGCATCAACGGGCGCAAGATCAAATACGTCCTCGAGGACAACCAGTATCAGATCCCGCGCTCGATCCAGGCCGCCAACAAGTTGATCAACCGCGACAACGTGTTCCTGCTGGTGGCCAATGGCGGCACGCCGATGAACAATGCGGTGCTGCCGGAGCAGCTCGAAAAAGGCGTGCCGAACATCTTTCCGCTGACCTCGGCGCGGTCGATGTACGAGCCGTTCCACCACCTGAAATTCGGCCTGCTGTCGTCGTACTACGACCAGATGCGCGCCGGCGTGAAATACTTCGTGGACAAACGGGGCAAGAAGAACCTCTGCGCCGCCTATCAGGATACCGATTTCGGCAAGGACCTGATGAGCGGCGTCTGGGACCAGACCAAGGCGATGGAGGTGAAGCTCGTCGCGGAGACCACGCACAAGCCGACCGACACCGATTTCTCCGCCTCGGTCGCCAAGCTGCGTGACGCCAAATGCGATGTCGTGTTCGTCGGCACGATCGTGCGCGACACCAACCAGCTGATCTCCGCCATCCGCAAATCGGGCTGGGACGTGGACATCGTCGGCCAGGTCGCTGCCTATGACACGGCGGTCGCGGAGATGCCGGGCGGGGCCAGCGAGGGCTTCTACGCCGTGACGTCCTTCGTGCTGGTCGATCCCGACGACAAGCGTCCGGCGGTGCAGGAGTTCATCAAGAAATACCATGCCCTGTACGGCAAGGATCCGAACCCCGCGGCGCAGATCGGCTACACCGGCGCGCAGTTGCTGATCCAGGGATTGCAGAATGCCGGCAAGGACCTGACGGTGGACAGCTTCATTGCGGGCATGGAGAAGATCAAGGACTACCACGACATCTTCGGCTCGCCGACGATCACCTTCGGCCCGGCCAAGCACCAGGGGGCGAGCGAGTCTTTCCTGTTGCAGGTCAAGGGCGGCAAGTTCGTGCAGGTCGAGAAGGATACGATCGGCTACTGAAGCCGGTCTGCGCCTGGAATTCACTGCCCGAGCCGTGGGTCACGATTCCGTGACCCACGGCTTCGTCCGTTATGGAATCGTATAGTCTGCCGCCGCGCGGACCGGCACAAAGAAGAAAATGGCGGCATACCGCCGCAGGCCGGCCCGCCCGGGAGGAGAAGCGGGAGATGCGCAAGGTCATCCTGGCTGCGCTGGGCGCGTTCGCGCTCGGCGGGGCCGTGGCTGCCGCCGCGGCGGAGCCGGTTCGTGGCGTCACCGACACGGAAATCGTCATCGGCACCTATACCGACCTGTCCGGCGTCACCGCGATGTGGGGGGTCAACAACAACAATGCCTGGCGCATGGCGTTCGACGATATCAATGCGAAAGGCGGCATCAACGGCCGCAAGATCCGCTATATCACCGAAGACAACCAGTACCAGATCCCGCGCTCGATCCAGGCCGCGAACAAGCTGATCAACCGCGACAACGTGTTCCTGATGGTGGCCAATGGCGGCACGCCGATGAACAACGCCACCATGCCCGACCAGTTGGAAAAGGGCGTGCCGAACGTCTTCCCGCTGACCTCCGCACGCTCGATGTACGAGCCGTTCCATCATCTGAAATTCGGCCTGGCTTCGTCCTACTACGACCAGATGCGCTCGGGCGTGAAGTATTTCGTCGAGAAGAAAGGCAAGCAGCGGCTCTGCGCGATGTATCAGGACACCGATTTCGGCAAGGACCTGATGAGCGGCGCCTGGGAGCAAATGAAGGCGATGGGCATCAGCACCGTCGCGGAGACCACGCACAAGCCGACCGACGCCGATTTCTCCGCTTCTGTCGCCAAGCTGCATGACGCCAATTGCGACCTGATCCTGCTCGGCACCATCGTGCGCGACACCAACCAGATCGTCGGCGCCGTGAACAAGATCGGCTGGAAGGTGGACATGCTCGGCCAGGCCGCGATCTATGACAACGCCGTGGCGGAGGTCGTCGGCGGCGGCAACGAGGGGCTGTACGCGATGACCCCGATCCTGTTCGTCAACGCCGAGGAAGCCGCGCCGGCGGTGCAGAACTGGGCCGCCCAATTCAAGGCGCGCTTCGGCAAGGACCCGAACTTCGCGGCCCAGGTCGGGGAGACCGGGGCGGAGCTGGTCATCCTCGCATTGCAGAACGCCGGGCGAGATCTGACCACCGACAGCTTCATCGCCGGCATGGAGCGGATCAAGGGATACCAGGACATCTTCGGCTCGCCGAAGATGTCCTTCGGGCCGGCGCGCCACCAGGGATCGAACGAGTCGTTTCTCGCACAGGTGCGCGGCGGCAGATGGGTGCCAGTATATGATACGCCGCTGGCCTACTGAACGCCCGTCGCGCGGGGGCCGCCGGCTTCCCTGGCGTTGGCCGGAAAAATCGCTGCCTCCCGCCCTTCCGGCTTTGCCGAAGACGCCGGCTGCGGCATAGTTCCGCCGCCCTGGAACCTGGTCGGCGATGCGGAATTGCGGACCAGGTTCTAGGTTTTTTGTTTGAGCGGGCAGGTTATCGGTTCACGGCAGCAGGCCGCACCGGTCCTGCTCCATCAGGAGGGACTACATGGCACGGCTGGACGGCAAAATCGCTTTCATAACGGGTGGCGCATCGGGGATCGGGCGGGCCGCCGCGGTGCTGTTCGCGCGGGAAAACGCCAAGGTGATCATCACCGACATCAACCTCGCCGGCGCGGAGGAAACCGCGCAGCAGGCGATCGCCGCCGGCGGCGACGCCATCGCGCTGCATATGGACGTGACCGAACCCGATAGCTGGCAGGAAGGTCTGGCGAAGGCGACGGCGAAATACGGCACCATCAACGTGCTCTACAACAATGCCGGCGGCTCTACCCAGATCGACGACACCGCGGTCAACGTGCCGCTCGAGGAGTTCTGGCGGGCGATCAAGCTCGATCTGTTCGGCACGTTTCTCGGCTGCCGGTTCGGCATTCCTGAAATCATCAAGGCCGGCGGCGGCTCGGTCATCAACATGGCCTCGAATGTCGCGCTGATGGGCTTTCCCGGCCGCGATGCCTACACCGCCGCCAAAGGGGGCGTCGCCTCCATCACGCGCTCGCTCGCGGTGTCCTACGCGCCGCAGAAGGTGCGGGTGAACGCCATCGCGCCGTCGGTCACGCTGTCGCCGCGGGTGATCGCGCTGATGGGGGCCAACGACGCGGTGAAGAAGATCGGCGAGAGCCATCTGCTCGGCCTCGGCGAGCCGATGGATGTTGCCTATGCCGCCATCTACCTGGCGTCCGACGAAAGCCGGATCACCACCGGCTCCATCATCCGCGTGGACAGCGGCGTCACCATTTCCTAGGGCAATACCGCCAGAACAGGGAACCGGAGCATGGTTGCTGCGCCTGCCGGCAACGGTCATGCTCCGCGGCGCCAGCCAAAGGGAGAGATTACGTGAAAATCAAACGCATCGAGCACATCGCCATCGCCTGCACAGAAATGCACAAGACGATGGCGATCTTCGAGAACGCCTTCGGCCTGAAGAAGGAATACGAGGAAGACCTGCCCTCGGCCAAGCTGTCGATGTACCCGGTCGGCGAGACCTACCTCGAATTCCTCGAAGGCAAGACCGAGGAATTCGGCATCCGCCAATGGATCCGCGACAAGGGCGAAAGCATCTTCCACATCTGCTTCGAGGTCGAAGACATCGACGCCGCGCTCGACGAGTTGCGCGCCAAGGGCGTGAAGCTGTTGGACGAAACGCCGAAGACCGGACATGGCGGCAGCCGCATCGCCTTCATCAATCCGGAATCGACCGGCAATATCCTGATCGAACTGGCCGAAATGCCGGCGGGGCACTGACCTCAACGGCCTTTTGTGGGGACATAGCGAGCAAGGCCAGGGGGCTTTGCCCCCTGGACCCCCAGCAAGGGACAGTCGTCCCTTGCATCCCTTGATGGGGTTTGTCGAAGAGGGGGCATGTCGTAGCGGTTGCAACCGTTCCGTCGGTTGTGCCCCCTCTTCGACAAACCAGTCCGAGGGGTCCAGGGGATGACCATCCCCTGGCGGGGGTTCCAAGGGGGCAGCGCCCCCTTGGCCTTGCCTGATACGTTACCCCATAAGTCCGTTGGATCAGCTCTTCACCAGCGGGCAGCCGCCCTCGTTCAGCGGGCGGAAGGCCTCTTCGGCCGGGGTGGTGGCAACGACCCTGGCGACGTCCCAGGGCTGCTTGCTTTCGGACGGCTTCTTCGCCTCGAACAGATAGGTCGGGTGGATCTTCCGCCCGTCCTCGCGAATGCGGCCCGGGCCGAAGCAATCGTCGTCGGTCGGCATCGCCTTCATGCGCTCGACCACCGCGCGGCCATCCGCCTTGGCGGCCGGCACGCCCATGTCGGCCACCGCCTTCAGGTAATGCAGCGTAGCCGCGTAATTGCCGACCTGCGTCATGTTCGGCCAGATGCCGTTCGGCGTCTTGCCCTTGACCCGGTCGTTGAACGCGCGGGTGCGGTCATTCAGGTCCCAGTAATAGGATTCCGAATAGCGCATGCCCTGTGCCTCCTCGAGCCCGAGGGAATGCACCACCGTGCTCTGCATCAGTAGCGCGGCGATCTTCATGCTCTGGCCGATGCCGAATTCGCGCGCCTGCTTGATGCAGTTATGCGTGTCGCCGCCGGCATTCGCGAGACCGAGCACCTTGGCGCCGGAAGCCTGGGCCTGCACCAGCAGGGCGGAGAAATCGGTCGTGTCGGGGAACGGATAGGCGACGCTGCCGACCACCTTGCCGCCGGATTGCTGGACGATCTTGGTCGCATCCCGCAGCAGCGCCTGGCCGAAGGCATAATCCGCGGCGATGAAGAACCAGGTCTCGCCGCCGTTCTTGACCATGTTGCCGGCTGTGGATTTGGCCAGCATGTAGGTGTCGTAGGTCCAATGGACCGTATTCGGGCTGCATTGCGGACCGGTGAGATCCGACGTGCCGCCGCCGGAGTTCAGCATGATCTTGTTCTTCTCCCGGCAGATCGAGCTCACGGCGAGCGCGACGGAGGAGGTGGGGACATCGAGGATCACGTCCACCCCGTCCCGGTCGAACCATTGCCGGGCGATCGTGGCGCCGATATCCGGCTTGTTCTGGTGGTCGGCGGCGATCACCTCCACGTTCAGGCCCTTGGCGGATACGCCGAAATCGATCAGCGCCTGGCGGGCGCAGACAACCGCGGTGGGGCCGCCATCGTCGCGGTAGGTGCCGGACTGATCGTTCAGCACGCCGATCCGGATGGTCTGGCTTTGGGCGCGGGCCCGGGCGAACGGCAGCGCCGTCGCCAGGCCGGCTGTGGTCAGGACGCCCCTGCGGGTCAGTGTCATCTTGTCGTTCCTCCTGCTTCTCTACCGGGCCGCGCGGATGCGCTGCCAGGCTGCTTGCGGCCTAGCTAGCATGGCGCGCGGAGCCTGTGCGCGGACGCGACGGCATGGCTGCAATGATCAGCGCCGGGGGAGATCATAACAAAACATTACAAAAACATGGATAAAAGATTACAGGTTGACTACCCGCGATTGATTGAACCTTGGGGGGGCAGCGGTTTATATTTGCCGTTCCCTGAAACGGACGCAGGGGTGCCAATAAAACGTTCCGTGCACAATATAAAAAACCGGGAGCTTCGTGTCATGACGACTGCAGTGCCCGCAGCGATTCCCTGGTGGAAGGAGCCCACCCGGGACCAATGGTACGCCTACATCGCCGCCTGGCTCGGCTGGACGCTGGATGCCTTCGACTTCACGATTTTCCTGCTGATCATGGTGCCGATCGCCCAGGAGTTCGGCGTGCCGCTGACCGCGGTGACAGCGGTGTTCACCATCACCTTGTGGCTGCGCCTGATCGGCGCGGTATCGGCCGGCTGGATGGCGGACCGGATGGGGCGCAAGGCGCCGCTGATGATCTCCATTCTCTGGTACTCGATCTGCAACTTCATCGCCGGCTTCTCGCCGACCTTCGTCTTCCTGTTCTTCTTCCGTGCGATCCTCGGCATCGGCATGGGGGCGGAATGGCCGGCCGGCGCGGCGCTGGCGATGGAATCCTGGCCGATCCGCTCGCGCGGGTTCATGAGCGGGATCCTGCAAGGTTCCTGGGGCCTCGGCTTCCTGCTGTCCTCCGCCGCCTACGGCCTGCTGTACAACGCCATCGGCTGGCGCGGCCTGCTGTGGATCGGCATCCTCCCGGCGCTGGTCGTCGTGTGGGTGCGCTACTACGTCAAGGAGCCGGAGGTCTGGACCGAGAACCGGCGCCTGCAGCGCGAGCAGCATGCGGAAGTGCGCGCGCCGCTGTTCGCCATCTTCAAGCGTGACATGCTCGGCAACACGTTGACGGCGTGCTGGTGGATGGCGAGCGGTTTCGTCGTCTACTACTCGATCTGGGCGCTGTTCGCGACGCATCTGCAGAAGGACCTGAACCTGTCGCCGCTGGTGGTCGCGACGCCGATCATGATCGCCAATCTCGTGGTTTTCCTCAGCAGCGGCGTGTGGGGCCTGGTGGCGGATAAATGGGGAAGGCGTCCGGCCATGATCGTGCCGGCCGTCATCGCGCTGTTCATCACCCCGATCTATCTGTTGAGCCACGACCTGCGCTGGATCGTGGTCGGCTTCGTCCTTCAGGGGGCGTTCGGCGGGGGCATCTACGGGCAGAACCCGAGCTATCTGTCGGAGCGCTTCCCGACCGAGGTGCGCGCGACCGCAAGCGCCTTCTGCTACCATCAGGGAGCGATCTTCGGCGGCCTGGTGGCGCCGGTGCTGGCGTATTTCGCCACCACCTACGAAATGGGGTTTGCCATCCCGATGCTGGTCGGAACCACGGTCGGCCTGATCAGCTTCATCTGCGCCCTGCTGGTCGGGCCGGAGACCAAGGGCAGGGCCCTGGTGGCGGATATCGGCGTGCTGCGGGTATCCGAAATGCCGTGAGGCTCCTCGCCGCGGCGCCGCGCCGCGGCGGGCCGGTCTTGGCTGGTCTGGTCTTGCTTGGCTGGTCTGGTCTTGGCCGTCGGGCCGGGGCAATCTCTGCGCTGCATGCAAGCGGGGGAAAGCGCCATGAGCACGACCACGGACGGCTTCGTTCATCCGGAATTCCTGGTGGAGACCGACTGGCTGGCACAGCATCTGACGGATCCGAACACCGTCGTGCTGGACTGCACGGTGCATCTGATCCCGAACCCGAAGACCACCTATAACGCGGTTCCCGGCCGGGCGGATTTCGAGCTTGGGCATATCCCCGGCGCGCAATTCCTGGATCTGCAGGCGGATCTGTCGGATCCGGGCACGAAGCTGCGCTTCATGCTGCCCACGGCCGAATATTTCGCGCAGGCGATGGGGCGGTTCGGCGTCGGCGCGGATACCAGGGTCGTCACCTACAGCACCGGGAATGTGTGGTGGGCGAGCCGGGTGTGGTGGATGCTGCGCATCTTCGGCCACGACAACGCCGCCGTGCTGAACGGCGGCTGGCAGAAATGGAGCCGGGAGGGCAGGGCGGTGGAGACCGGGTCCGGCACCGCGCGCGCCCCGCAGGCATTCCCGCAGCGCGGCAAGCGCGACCTGATGGTGGGCAAGGAGGCGGTGCTGGCGGCCATCGGCGACGGCTCGGTCTGCACCATCAACGCGCTGCAGCCGGCGCAGCATGCCGGCACCGGCGGCAACACCTACGGCCGCCCGGGCCATATCAAGGGCAGCGTCAACCTGCCGGCGGCGCATCTGCTGGATCCCGAAACCAACGCCTTCCTGCCGCCGGAGGAACTGCGCCGCCGCTTCGCCGCGGTCGGCGCGCTGGACAGGCGCGTGATCACCTATTGCGGCGGCGGCATCGCGGCCAGCGCGGATGCCCTGGCGCTGGTGATGCTCGGGCACGAGAATGTGGTGCTGTACGACGCGTCGCTGTCGGAATGGGCGGTCGATCCGTCCCTGCCGATGGAAACCGGCGCGTCGGGCTGACCCCTACCAGGGGTTCGCCAGCACCTCCGCGCTGTGCTGGCCCAGCAGCGGCGCGGGCCCGATCTCGGCATCCGTGCGCACGCCGGGGGTCAGCGGCAGGGTGATGCTGCCGAGCCCGGGCTGCGGATGCGCGACGATGGAGCCGCGCGCCTGCATATGCGGGTCGGAAACCAGTTCCAGCGGCGTGTTGATGCGGTCCGCCAGCAGCCCCTTGGCCTGCAGCAGCGCGGTCCAGTGCGCGGTGGGGGCGGCGGCGAAGATCCCGCGCAGGACCGGCAGCAGCTCCGCCTGGTTCTGCGCCCGCAGCGCGAAGCTGTTGAAGCGCGGATCGGTGGCAAGGTCGGGGCGGCCGATCGCGTCGCACAGGGTCACGTAATGCGCTTCCCGCACGAAGGTCAGGCCGAGCCAGCCATCGCTGGTGCGATAGGTGCCGGCCGGCATGTTCAACGGCGGCGGGTTGCCGCCGAGCGCGACCGCGTTGGCGATCGGCTGGGACAGCAGGGCCGCGGTGCCGTGCGCCAGGTCGATGTCGATATATTGGCCGCCCGATTTTTCCCGTCCCGCCAGCGCCGCCTGAATGGCGGAGAAGCCGTACAGCCCGGTGATGACGTCGCAGACGAACACGCCGAGCCGGTGCGGAATGCCGTCATTGCCGACATTCATCGCCGCCAGCCCGGCATAGGCCTGCGCGACGCTGTCGGTGCAGGGGCGTTCGGCATAGGGGCCGGTCTGGCCGAAACCGGATACCGACATGTAGATCACGCCCGGGTTGATCTTGCGCACATCCGCATAGGCCAGGCCCAGGCGGCCCACCACGCCGGGGCGGAAGCTTTCCAGCACCACGTCGGCCTTGCGCGCCAGTTCTACCGCGCGGGCATGGTCCGCCGGGTTCTTCAGGTCCAGCACCAGGCTGCGCTTGCCGCGGTTATAGGTGGCGCAGATGATCGACACGCCGTCGCCGCTATGGCCCAGCCCGCGCGACCAGTCGCCCTCCGGCGGTTCCACCTTCACCACGTCGGCGCCGTGCAGCGCCAGCAGCATGCCGGCATGCGGGCCGGCGATGCCCTGGCTGAGATCGAGTACTTTCAGGCCTTCATAGGGGCGCATGCGGGTATCCTCCATTTGCGGTGAGGCTATAGTGGCGTGCGCGGTACGGCGAAAGGGCGACGGGACAGGCATGAGCGAGGCTTACGACCTCATCGTCATCGGCGGCGGGCTGGTGGGGGGCGCGATCGCCTGGGGCGCCGCCTCCGCCGGCGCCAGGGTGGCGCTGCTGGACGAGGGCGACGTCGCGAACCGGGCCTCGCGGGCGAATTTCGGCCTGGTCTGGGTGCAGGGCAAAGGCGCGGGCATGCCGGGCTACGCGCATTGGACGCAGCAATCCGCGCAGCTCTGGCCGGGCCTGGCCGGCGCGCTGGCCACCGCCACCGGCGTCGACGTGGCGCTGCAGCAGCGGGGCGGCCTGCATTTCTGCCTCGATGAGGACGAACTGGCGGACCGCGCCGCGATGGTCCAGCGGATGCACAACGAAAGCGGCGATATCGGCACCCGCATCCTCGGGCGGGAGGAGGTGCGGGCGATGGTGCCGGGCATCGGCGATGCGGTGGTCGGCGCGGCGTTCTGCCCGATGGATGGCCAGGCCAACTCGCTGCGGCTGCTGCGCGCGCTGCACGCGGCGCTGCTGGCGCAGGGCGGCGCCTATCTGCCCAACCGCAAGGTCACCGCCATCGATGCCAGGCCCAACAGTTTCACGGTCCATTGCGGAGGCGAACAGTTTCTGGCCGGCAAGCTGGTGGTTGCGGCCGGGCTCGGCTCGCGCGATCTCGCGCCGATGGTGGGCTTGTCCATGCCGGTGCATCCCGTGCGCGGGCAGATCCTGGTCACCGAGCGGCTGCAGCCGCTGCTGGACTACGCCACCCACAAGATCCGCCAGACCAATGAAGGATCGGTGATGCTGGGCGACAGCCAGGAGGATGCGGGCTTCGACGCCTCCACCACGCCGGAGGTGATGCAGGCGATCGCGGCGCGCGCGCGGCTGACCTTCCCGGCGCTGGCGAATGCGTCCGTGGTGCGCGTCTGGGCCGGGCTGCGGGTGATGACGCCAGACGGTTTTCCGATCTACGACCGGTCGGAGCTCTATCCCGGCGCGTTCTCCGCCACCTGCCATAGCGGCGTCACGCTGGCCGGGGCGCATGCCCTGGCGCTGGCGCCGGCGATCCTGGCCGGCACGGTGCCGGCTGATCTCTCGGTTTTCTCCAGCAGGCGCTTCGATGTTTCGCCGTCTTGAACCGAATGCCTCCGAGCTGCGCTTGCGTTTCGACGGCGTGGAGATCCTGGCCCGGCAGGGCGACAGCGTCGCCGCGGCGCTGCTGGCGGCGGGGGTGGTCGCCTTGCGGGAAACCCCGGTCTCCGGCGCGCCGCGCGCGCCTTATTGCATGATGGGCGTGTGCTTCGACTGCCTGGTGGAAATCGACGGCGTCGGCAACCGCCAGGCCTGCCTGACGCCGGCGCGCGACGGCATGGTGATAACCCGCCAGCGCGGCGCGCGGGACATGAAATGAGAGACAGAAAACCTTGAGAGACATCTGGGACGCCGCGGTCATCGGCGCCGGTCCGGCCGGCCTGGCCGCGGCGAGCGTCCTGGCCGAGCAGGGCGCGAGCGTCGTGCTGCTGGACGAGAATGCCGGGCCCGGCGGGCAGATCTATCGGAACATGGAGCAATCGGCGGACCGCCCGGCGCTGCGCGCGGCACTCGGCCGCGATTATGTGCATGGCGCGGCGCTGGCCGAGCGGTTCCGCCGCAGCGGCGCGGCCTATCGTCCCGCGAGCCTGGTCTGGCAGGTCACGCCGGACCGCGAGCTGTGGGTCAGCACCGCCGGCGCGTCTTCCTGCCTGCAGGCGGGGGCGGTGATCGTCGCCACCGGCGCGATGGAGCGCCCGGTGCCGGTGCCCGGCTGGACGCTGCCCGGCGTGATGACCGTCGGGTCGTTGCAGGTGTTGCTGAAATCCGCAGCCCTGGTGCCGGATGTTCCGTTCGTCCTGGTCGGTTCCGGGCCGCTGCTCTATCTGCTGGCCGGCCAGTGCCTGGCGGTCGGCGCGCGTCCGGCCGCGATCCTGGATACCACCTCCCGCGCCAACGAGCTCGCCGCCCGCCGGCTGCTGCCATCGGCGCTGCTCGGCCATGGCTGGCGGTATCTGCTGAAGGGGCTGCGGCTCAGGCGCGACCTGGCGCGGAGCGGCGTGCCGATCCATCGGCGCGTCACCGGGCTTCGCATCGAGGGCAAAGACCACGCTACCGGCGTGTCCTTCCATGCAGCCGGCGATCGCCGGCATGTCCAGGCCGGCATCGTCGCACTGCATGAGGGCGTCATCCCCTCCCAGCAGATGGCCCGCTCCATCGGCTGCGATTTCACCTGGAACGACCGGCAAAGCTGCTTCGTGCCGCAGCTCGATGTCTGGGGCAACAGTTCGGTGCCGGGCATCCTGATCGCCGGCGACGGCGCCGGCATCGGCGGCGCCATGGCCGCCGAATACGCCGGCCGCGTGGCGGCTTTCGAGGTACTGCACCGGCTGGAGCGCATCGATGCGAAGCGGCGCGACGCGCTGGCCGCCGCCGATCTGCGGTCGCGGCGGTCGCATCTGGCGGTGCGCGATTTCCTCGACCGGCTCTATGCCCCGCCGGAAGCGATCCTGGCGCCGGCGGATGGCGTGCTGGTCTGCCGCTGCGAGGAAGTAACTGCCGGGGCGCTGCGCCAGGTCGCCGCCCAGGGCTGCCAGGGGCCCAATCAGGCCAAGAGCTTTCTGCGCACCGGCATGGGGCCGTGCCAGGGCCGCCTGTGCGGGCCGACGGTGTCCGCGGTGCTGGCGCGGGCGCTCGGCGCCGGCATGGACGACATCGGCTATTTCCGGGTGCGTCCGCCGCTGAAGCCGATCACGGTGGGCGAGATCGCCGAAATCGCCAGATAGTCGGCTCAGGGCCCGGGAAACAGCGTGTCGCTTCGCCCGGTTACATAATACGCGACCAGGCCCAGCCATTCGTGGAACGCGTAATCGACGACCTGGAGATGGGCCGGAAACAGGCTGAAACTGCCGAGAGTCCATTCCGGCGGCGCCTTGAAGGCGACCGGCCAGGGCAGGACATCCCAGCCCACATGCCGGAACACGCCGACGGCGCGCGGCATGTGGTTGGCCGAGGTGACGAGGATCCACAACTCCCCTGGCTTGGGGCGAATGAGACGGCGGCTGTACTCGGCGTTCTCGTAGGTGGTGCGAGAGGCGCTTTCGTAGACCATGCGGTCCTGGTCGACGCCGAGATCGGTGAACAGCTGGCGCGCGATATCGGCCTCCGTCAGGCCTTCGGCCTGCAGCGCCCCGGACCCGCCGGTGAACACCAGCCTCGCCTGCGGATAGCGGCGGGCCAGGCCGGCGAAGGCGGTCATCCGCTCCGCTTCCCAGTTCAGCGCCGGAATGCCGTGCGCCATCGTGCGCTTGATGTCCACCGCGCCGCCCAGCACGATGATGCCGTCGACATGCGCGGGCGGAGCAATCACCTGCGGAAAGCGCTCCTCCAGCGGCGCCATCACCCAGGCGTCGATCGGCAGCACCGCGATCAGCGTGAAGCCGCCGACGCCCGCATACAAAGCGCGCATTCCCCATCGCCGGCGGCCGCGCGCGCAAAGCACGGTTCCGGCCAGGCTCAGCAGCAGCAGGATCGTGCTCGGGCGGATGATCAGCTCGAATATCTTGCCGAGTATGAAAAGCATGCGAAAACCCAATCGTGGCGACACCCGGTTCATCGCCCGGCCCTGGCCGCAGCGCAATGGGGTTCCACCCGGCGCGGCTCCTGCCTATCGTTCCGGTTGAACGGGCAGAAGGTGCAGGTGCATGGCGTGGCGGATCGGGATCGATATCGGCGGCACCTTCACCGACGTCGCCATGGTGGAAGAGACCAGCGGACGGATCGGTGTCGCCAAGGTGCTGACCACGCCAGATGATTTCGGCCGCGGCGTGATCCAGGGCATCCGCCAGGGCATGGCGGAAAACGCGATCGACGCCGCCGATGTCTCGCTGCTGTCGCATGCCACCACGGTGGTGACCAATGCGCTGCTGGAGGGCAAGGGCGCCAAAGCCGGCTTCGTCACCACGCGCGGCTTTCGCGATGTGCTGGAGCTGCGGCGCTCCTCGCGATCGGATCTCTACGATCTGTTCCAGGACGGCCCGGCAGTGCTGGTGCCGCGCCGCTGGCGCTTCGAGATCACCGAGCGGATCGATGCCCAGGGCGAGGTGGTCACGCCGCTGGCGGAGGAGGAAATCCCGGCGCTGATCGAGGCCATCCGCGCCGCCGGGCTGGAGACGGTGGCGGTATCCTTCCTGTTCTCGTTCCTGAACGATGCGCATGAGAAGGCGCTCGGCGTCGCCCTGCGCGCGGCGCTGCCGGGGGTCGGCGTATTCCTGTCCTGCGAGGTGCTGCCGGAAATCCGCGAATTCGAGCGCGCCAGCACCACCGCGGTCTGCGCCTATGTCGGGCCGCTGCTGGCGAGCTATCTCGGCCGGCTCAGCGCCGCCACCTCGGCGCTCGGACTGCCGGAGCTTTACGTGATGGGCTCCTCGGGCGGCGTGTTCGACATCGCTGAGGGGCTGCGGATGCCGGCCATGGCGGTGGAATCCGGCCCGGCCGCCGGGGTGATCGCGGCGGCGCTGGCCGGGCGGCAACTGGGCCAGCCCAATTTGATCTCCTTCGACATGGGCGGCACCACCGCCAAGGCCAGCGTGATCGCCGGCGGCGAGGTGGCGGTGACGGCGGAATACGAGGTCGGCGGCACCGGCGGCAGCGGCAGCCGCTGGATGCACGGCACCGGCCACCCGATCCGCGTGCCGGTCATCGACCTCGCGGAGGTCAGCGCCGGCGGCGGGTCGATCGCCTGGGTCGATCCTGGCGGTTCCCTGAAGGTGGGTCCGAGCAGCGCCGGCGCCTCGCCGGGGCCGGCCGCATACGGCCGCGGCGGCACCCAGCCGACGGTGACGGACGCCAATGTGGTGCTCGGCTATCTCGATCGCGGCGCGCTCCTGGGCGGCGCGCTGAAGGTGGATTTGCCGGGGGCGGAACGCGCGATCGCCTTGGGCGTCGGCGATCCGCTGGGCCTGGGCGTGGCGGATGCGGCGTGGCGCATCATCGAAATCGTCAACGCCAACATGGCGGAGGCGCTGCGCATCGTGTCGATCGAGCGCGGCTACGATCCGCGCGAATTCAGCCTGATCGCCTTCGGCGGCGCCGGGCCGGTGCACGCGGCGGCGCTGGCGGAGGAGTTGGCGATCCCCGAGGTGATCGTGCCGCCGGCGCCCGGCGCGTTTTCCGCGCTCGGGCTGGTGGCGACCGACCTGAAGCGGGACTACTCGCGCACGCTGTATGCCGATCTCGGCAGCATCGATCCGGCGCGGGTGGCGGGCGTGATCGCGGCGATGGAGGCGGAGGGCCGCGCGATGCTGGAGGCGGCCCGCGTTCCCCCCGAACGGCACGGGCTGCTGCGCCTGGCGGATGTGCGCTACCGGCGCCAGGCCTATGAACTGACGCTGCCGCTGGCCGACGGGCCGGTGACGCGCGAAAGCCTGGATGCGCTGGCGGCGTCGTTTCACCTGAAGCATGAGCAGACCTACGGCCACGCCAACCGGGCGGAGGCGGTGCAGCTGGTCAATCTGCGGCTGACGGCACTGGGCCGGCTGCCCAGGCTGACCCTGGCGCAGCGTGCCGATCCGGCCCGCGCCCGGGTCCGCCGGCGCGACATCTGGTTCGCCGCCACCGGCTTCGTCGCCTGCGACGTGCATTGGCGCGACGGGCTGGTGCCGGGCACCGCGATTGCCGGTCCCGCGATCATCGAGGCGATGGACAGCACCACGGTCCTGCCGCCAGGCTGGACCGCGGCCATCGATAGACTGGGCTATATCCGCATGACGAGGACCGGCTCATGAACGACGATATCGCCCAGCCTCCCGTGGCGCGCCGCCTGCGCAGCGACCCCGCGCGGTTCGAGGTGGTGAAGAACGCCCTGACCTCGGCGGCCGAGGAAATGAAGATCGTGCTGGCGAAGACCGCCTATTCGCCGCTGCTGAAAGTGGCCGGCGATTATTCCTGCGGCATCTTCGACATCGCCGGCAACATGGTGGCGCAGGGGCCGGACCTGCCGATCCATCTCGGCTCCATGCCGGACGCGGTGCGCGCCGTGGTGCGCGCCTTCCCCGATGCCGCGCCGGGAGACGTGTTCATTCACAACGATCCCTATCAGGGCGGCTCGCATCTGCCGGACGTGAACGTGGTGGCGCCGGCCTTCCTCGACGGGCGGCTGCTGGGTTTCGGCTGCGTGCGCGCGCATTGGCCGGATATCGGCAGCGCCACGCCCGGCAGCTACGGCGCGGTGACGGAGATCTACGGCGAAGGGCTGCGCCTGCCGCCGGTGCGCCTGTATCGCGACGGCAAGCCCGATCCGGCGATCGAGGCGATCATCTTCGCCAATGTCCGCACGCCGACCGAGCGCCTCGGCGACTTGCGCGCACAGGTGGCGGCGAACTGGCGCGCCGAGGCAAGGCTGCAGGCGCTGGCGAGGAAATACGGCACCGACACGCTGCTGGAGATCATGCAGGAAGTGCTGGATTATTCCGAAACCATGATGCGCGCGGCACTGAGCGCGCTGCCGGACGGCGAGGCCGAGTTTACCGACATCTTCGACGGCGACGGCGTGATTGCGCAGGGGGCCACCGCGGACGAGACCTTTACCGTGAAACTGCGGATCACCAAGCGCGGCGATACCATCATCGCCGATTTCGCCGGATCGGACCCGCAGGTCGCGGGGCCGATGAACGCGCCGCTGACGGTGACCGCATCCGGCGTGTTCTGCGCGCTGAAGATGATCGTCGATCCGCAGAACCTGATCCCGCCGAACTCCGGCTGCTGGCGGCCGGTCACCGTCACCGCGCCGCCGGGATCGGTGGTGCACGCGCAGCTTCCGGCACCGGTGGTCTATGCCAACCATGAAATGTCGCACCGCGTCGCCGACATGGTGATGGCGGCGATGCACCGGATCACGCCGCGCACGGTGATGGCGGGATCGCAGGGCACGTCCTGCGTGATGACCTTCGGCGGCACCGATCACCGCAGCGGCGAAAGATATGTCAGCTACGAATTGGTGAAGGGCGGCTTCGGCGCGCGGCCGGTGAAGGACGGCATCAACGCCGTGGCCGCCACCGTGTCCAACATGATGAACACGCCGGTGGAAATCATCGAAATGAGCTTTCCGCTGCGCGTCGAGGAATATTCCGTCATCCCGGACAGCGGCGGGGCAGGGACCTGGCGCGGCGGGCTGGGCGTGCGGCGGGTGTGGCGCGTGCTGGGTAAAGATGCCCATGCGGCAGTGTGCTGCGAGCGCACGGTAACCCCGCCTTTCGGACTGGAAGGCGGAAGGCCGGGCGCGCCCGCCAGGATCGTGCTGGAACAGGCGGACGGCTCCACGCGCGCGCTCACCAGCAAGGGCGGCTTCATCGCGCCGGCGGGCTCGCGCGTGATCCTCGATGCGCCGGGATCGGGCGGCTTCGGTCCGCCCGTCGCGCGCGATCCGGCACGTCTTTCCGAAGACGTGATAGACGGATACGTTACGCTGACGGAGGCGCGGCGCGAGTACGGGTTCGTGCCGACTGACGAAGGATGACTTTCAAGGGGCAGGATCAAGTCCCGCATCGGAAAAAAGGAAACGACATGTCTGGAGAACAGCCGGTCATTGCCCAGAAATCCCCGTTCAAGATGACGGTGGAGGCGGGGAAATCCTATTGGTGGTGCGCCTGCGGCAAATCCGCGAAGCAGCCGTTCTGCGACGGCTCGCACAAGGGCGGCGCGTTCCGCCCGATGGAATACAAGGCCGAAAAGGACGGCGACGTCTGGTTCTGCGGCTGCAAGAGCACCGGCAAATCGCCGATGTGCGACGGAACGCACAAGGGCCTGTAGACCGCCCGGCGTCCGCTCGGAAACAACAAAAAGGCCGGGCGCCGCAATGCCCGGCCGGATCGGGAGGGACGGGCATGAAGATCGATCATGTCTCGCTGACCATCTTCACCTGGGACGGCATTCCCGCGACCCGCTATCACCAGGGATCGTTCGCGGCACGGGACAGCAATCTCGGCCTGCTGCGCATCCGCACGGATGCGGGGATCGAGGGCAACGCCTTCCTGGGCTCGGCCGCCAATCCCGGCTCGATGGACGGGCCGCAACTGATCCGCACGCTGAAGCCGATGCTGATGGGCAGGGACCCGCTGGCGCGCGAGGCGATCCACCAGAGCCTGCGCCTGGTGTCGCGCAACGTGTCCTACCGCACCATCGGCGCCGTGGACGTGGCGCTGTGGGACATCGCCGGCAAGGCGGCCGGCCTGCCGGTGCACGCGCTGATGGGGACATTCCGGCAATCCATCCCCGCTTATGCCAGCTCCGAGGTCTTGCCGTCCCAGGCCTATGCGCCGCAGGCGGTGGAGTTCAAGGAAGCCGGCTGGGCCGCCTACAAGATCCATCCGCCGCGCGATCCCGATATCGACATCAAGGTGTGCGAGGACGTGCGCCGCGCGGTGGGGGACGACTACACGCTGATGCTGGATTCCACCTGGTCCTACACCTATCCGGATGCGCTGCGCGTCGGCAGGGTGGTGGAGCGTCTTGGTTACAAATGGTATGAGGATCCGCTGGCCGACGAGGACATCCACAACTACATCAGCCTGAAGCAGAAGCTAGATATTCCCATCATGGCCACCGAATATCCCGCCGGTGGCCTCGATACTTACGCCGTCTGGATCACCGAACGCGCCACCGACTATCTGCGCGGCGACATCCCGAACAAGGGCGGCCTGACCACGATGCTGAAGACCGCGCATCTGGCGGAGGCGTTCGGCATGAACTACGAAATCCACCACAGCGGCAATTCGGCGAACAACTATGCCAATCTGCATCTGGCGCTGGCGCTGAAGAACACGACCTATTTCGAGGTGCTGCTGCCCGACGGGGCGCACCGCTACGGGCTGGAACAGGAACTGCGCATCGACAAGGACGGGCTGCTGCACGCTCCGACCGCGCCTGGCATCGGCGCGTCCATCGACTTCGCCATGATCAAGGCCAAGACCGAGGCGGTGCTGGAGTAGGCCGGCTACAGCAGCCCGCGCCCGGCCAGGTTCCGCATCAGCGCGCCGGCGCCGAATCCCCAGGGTTCGCACCGATCCGTGCGCTCCATCCGGTTCACCAGCCGGCCCAGCTTCGGCGCGGCGACCGTCACGACATCGCCGACCTTGTGGGTAAACCCCTGGCCGGGCGCGCCGCGGTCCTGGGTGGGCGCGAACATCGTGCCGAGGAACAGCGCCGCCCCGTCGGGATAACGGTGATGCGCGTTCAGCATCTGTGCCACCAGATCCGCGGGGTCGCGGCTGATCCGGGCGATGGAGGACGATCCCTCCAGCCGGAAATCATCCTCGCCCTCCACCGTCAGCGACACGACCGTCCGGCGGATGTCATCCAGCGTGAAACCGGCATCGAAGAGGCGCAGCAGCGGCCCGATGGCGGCGGAGGCGTTGTTGTCCTTGGCCTTGCCCAGCAGCAGTGCGGAGCGGCCCTCCACATCGCGCAGGTTTACATCGTTCCCAAGTGTCGCGCCGACGATCCGCCCGTCGGAGGCGATGGCCAGCACCACCTCCGGCTCCGGGTTGTTCCAGGTGGAACCGGGATGGATGCCGGCGTCCATGCCGGTGCCGATCGCGGCCATTGGCTGGCACTTGGTGAAGATCTCGGCATCCGGGCCGATGCCCACTTCCAGGTACTGGCTCCAGGCGCCCTGGCCGATAAGCACCTGCTTCAGGGCCGCGGCCTCCGGTGAACCCGGCTTCAGCCGGCCCAGATCGTCGCCGACCAGGCGCCGCACCTCGGCGCGGATCGCGCCCGCGGCATCGGGGTTGCCGCGGGCGCGCTCCTCGATCACCCGCTCGATCATGGAAACGGCGAAGGTCACGCCGGCGGCCTTGACCGCCTGAAGATCGACCGGAGCCAGCAGCCAGGGCAGCGACGGATCGCGCCCGGCCGGCGGCGTGTTGGCAAGCGCATCGGCCACGCTGCCCAGATGCATGCCGTTCGCCGCACGCAGCGCCGCGGCCGGATCGGCTGCCTCGCAAAGGTCGCGCATGGTCGGAAACTGCGTGCTGATGTCGAACAACTCGCCATCCCGCACCGCGACGACGGAGGGGCCGGACAGGTCCGGGCGCCACACGCGCCCGGCCAGCGCCGCCGTGGCGGCATCATCCGGCAGCGCGGGCAGCAAGATGTCACGAAGCGCGGCCATGCTAGTTCATCCCCCAGTCGTTTCCGCGGATCGTAGTGGTCCTGCCCCCGTCCGCAAGGCTAGGATAACGATCGCGTAGACCCGACCCGGGAGGTGAGCCATGAAAAGACTGTTCGGCGGTGCCGCGCAGGACACAATGGAGGCGGCATATCCCGTCACCCGCCCCGACGCCGAATGGCGTGCCAGGCTCAGCCCGGCCGCCTATGCGGTGCTGCGCAAGCACGCCACGGAGCGCGCCGGCACCAGCCCGCTCGACCACGAGACGCGCCACGGCGTGTTCACCTGTGCCGGCTGCGGCACAAGGCTGTTCGCATCCGGCGCCAAGTTCAACAGCGGCACCGGCTGGCCCAGCTTCCACACCCCCATCGAGGGCGCCGTCGCCACCACCGAGGACCGCAGCTTCTTCATGACCCGGATGGAAGTGCATTGCAGCCAATGCGGCGGCCATCTCGGCCATGTGTTCGAGGACGGCCCCGCGCCGAGCGGGCTGCGCTACTGCATGAACGGCGTCGCGATGGAGTTCGTCCCCGAATAACCGCCCCGAATAACGATCCGAATAGCCACCCGGCGGGCATCCAGGCGAAGACGGCCCGCCGGCTTCCCGCATGGCAGGAATGCAGCGAATTCTGGAAGTCCGGGCCGCCTGCGGATAGCATCTGCAGACAGGTTCGCTCCCCCGCGCGGCCGCTTGTCGGAGCTCGTGCGTCTGCATCGGACACGGGGGCGCCCCTGCGCGCGAAGGTCGCGAATTGAAGCGGGAAGAATAAGAACGATGCCTGATGCGACGGATGGCATTTCAGAGTCCCCGAAGCCGCCACCCAGCCGGCGTTGGCCGCCCATTTCCAGTTGGGGGTTTCCCCTGCTGCGTGTGGGCCTGGTCGTTGTGGTGGCCTATCTGGCCTGGTACGTCGCCGGACACTGGAATCGCTGGATCGGCACCGCGCGCTATGAGTCGACGACCGATGCCTTTGTCGCAGGCGACCTGATTCCGTTGTCGTCGAAGGTATCGGGTTATGTTGCCGCCGTGCCGGTCGGCGACTTTCAGGTCGTGCACAAGGGCGATCTCGTGGTGGAGATCGATGCCGCAGATTATACCGCCCAGCTGGCACAGGCCGAAGCAAGCCGGGCCGCCGCCGAGGCGGCCCTGGCCAATCTCGCCAACCAGAAGGACGTGCAGACCGCGCTGATCCGCCAGGCCGAGGCGACCATCCGCGCGACCGCCGCGGATCTCGTGCGCTACACGCTGGAGGCCCGGCGGCAAAGCGAGCTGGTGCAGAGCCGGATCGCCGGCACGCCGCAGCTGGTCGAACAGTCCGAAGCCAACCGGGAACGCACGGAAGCGCAGCTGAGCCTGAACAACGCGCAGCTCGATCAGCAGAGAGCCCTGCTGGCCAGTCTCGACCGGCAGCGCGACGAGCTCGCGGCCCAGCTTCGCGCCGCCGAAGCGTTGGTGACGCTGGCACGCAACAGTCTCGGCTATACCCGGATCGTTGCCCCGGCTGACGGAATGGTCGGCCAGAGGCTGGTTCGCCCCGGGCAGTTCGTCAATGTCGGCACGCAGCTGATCGCCGTGGTGCCGTTGCCCAATCTTTGGGTGATCGCGAACTTCAAGGAGACGCAGATGACCCATGTGCGCCTCGGCCAGCCCGCGCGGATCGCCGTGGACGCATTCCCCGATCTGAAGTTGACCGGCCGTGTGGATAGCTGGTCGCCGGGCACCGGCAGCACCTTCGCGCTGTTGCCGCCCGACAACGCGACCGGCAATTTCACCAAGGTGGTGCAGCGGGTTCCGGTCAAGATCACCCTGGATGCGAATGCGTCCCTGGGCGCGCTGGTCCGGCCGGGCATGTCGGTCGAGGCAAGGATCGACACGGCGGGCCCCGCCAATCCCGCATCCACCAACCCGACAACCGATAATCCCGCCTACGGCAACCGATGAGCGCGTCCCTGCCGCCGGTCACCGCGGTCGGCATCGCACTGCAAAGGCTGGCCGATACGAATCTGCAACTGCGCGCCGACCAGTTGCGCCCCTATGTCGGCATGGTCGGCGTGCTGCTGGGCGCCATCGCCAGCACACTCGGCAGCCGCGTCACCACATTCGGGCTCGCCGATTTGCGCGGCGGCCTGCATCTGGGTTTCGACGAGGGCGCCTGGATCACGACCAGCTTCGGCGTCGGCCAGATGTGCATCGGCGTAGCCTCGCCCTATCTCGGCGCGGTGTTCGGCGTGCGGCGCGTTCTGCTGCTCGCCATGCTGCTGTTCTTTACCGCAAGCCTGCTGGCGCCGCTGTCGCCGAACTTGGCGGCGTTGGTGGTGGCGCAGTTCCTCGGCGGCCTCGGCTCCGGCACCTTCATACCGCTGACCGTCAGCTACATCCTTCGCAGCCTGCCGGCCCGCCTGGTGGTGTATGGAATGGCGATCTATGCGATGAATTCGGAACTTTCCCAGAACGTCGCCGCCTCGCTGGAAGGCTGGTACTCCGATCATCTGTCCTGGCGGTGGATCTACTGGCAGTACTGCGCGATCATGCCGTTCATGTTCGCCGCCATCTGGTATGGCGTTCCCCGCGAGGCGATCAAAACCGAACTCCTCGCCGATCTCGACTGGCCCGGCCTGCTCTTTGCCATGGTCGGGTTTTCCTTGCTGTTTGCCGGGCTCGACCAGGGCAACCGGTTGGATTGGAGCGGCAGCGGCCTGATCGTCGGCCTGCTGGCGTCCGGCGCCGTGCTGACGGCGGTTTTTGTCGGCCGCGAATTACTGGCCCCGCGTCCGTTCCTCAATATCCGCCTGCTGGCGCGCGGCAATCTTCCCTGGCTGTTGCTGACCCTGGTGGGGTTCCGGTTCATCATCCTTTCGACCGCGTATATCATCCCTACCTATCTGCAGACGGTGCAGAATTTCCGCGAATTGCAGGTGGGGGAGGTGCTGCTCTGGATTGCCTTGCCGCAGCTGGTCATCGTCCTGCCGCTCGGCGGATTGCTGCGACGGGTCGAGGGGCGGATCGTGCTGGCGGCCGGCACGATCCTGATCGGCGTCGCCTGCCTGATGGCGACGCAGCTGACCAGCCAATGGGCGACCGATGATTTCCTGCCCTCGCAGATCCTTCAGGCCCTGGGCCAATCCCTCGCGCTGACGGCGCTGCTGGTGCTGACGGTCCGCTCCATGAATCCGGCCGATGCGCTGACCGCCGGCAGCCTGCTGCAGATCACCCGGCTGTTCGGCGGCGAGCTGGGAACGGCATTCATGCAGAGCTTCGTACGGATCCGTGAGCAGGTGCATTCGAATCTTATCGGCTTGCATGTCGACGCCATCGCGGGCGTGACGACCGACCGGCTGACGGCCTATGGCGCCGCGCTTGGAGCCCATGCCGCCGACCCCGCCACAGCGGCGGCCCGGGCCGCAAGGCTGCTGGCCGCGGCGGTTGCCCAGCAAGCCGCGGTATTGTCGTATATCGACGGTTTTGCCGCGGCAGCGGCGGGCGCGCTGGTCTGCCTTCTGCTGGTCGCCGTGATGCGAAGATCCCCCCCGTCGCCATTTTAAAGTCGCCGTTTTAGCACTACTTTGGCACTTGTACGATTACGAAGCTCTTGTGTATCGAACTGGGATTCAGTGGAGTATGCGCTGTGTCCCGGTCGAGCGACCTTGGTTCGGATCTAGATGCCTGGCTGACGCCTTTCCTTGGCGTGGTTGGGCGCAGTACGCGGAGTAAGTGGGCGCCGCTGTATGTGAGAGGGTTGTTGGGTCCGGACGGCCCCAAGAGCGTGCAGCCGATCGCCGCTCGGCTCGGGCTTGCTGGCCACGATCAACTGCACCATTTCGTCAGCAGCCCCGCCTGGGATGATGCACCGCTGTGGCGGGTATTGGCTGAACAGGCTGATCGTCTGGTTGGTGGCGATGATGCGGTGCTGGTGATCGACGACACCGCTCTGCCGAAAAAAGGCACGGGCTCGGTCGGGGTGGCGGCACAATACTGCGGCGCGCTGGGCAAGCAGGCGAACTGCCAATCTCTGGTGTCGCTGACGTTGTCTCTGCGTGAAGTGCCGGTGCCGGTCGGCTTGCGGCTGTTTCTGCCGAGCACATGGACTGACGATCCTGCACGGTGTGCCAGGGCTGGCGTGCCGGAGGCCGCGTGTATCGCGCAAAGCAAACCGCAGATTGCACTGACCGAGATCGACCGATTGATGGCGGCCGGGGTGCGATTCGGCTGCGTTCTGGCTGATGCCGGATACGGCAGCGGGGCTCCATTCCGACAAGGGCTCAGCGCGCGTGGCTTGTCTTGGGCGGTTGGCGTTCCCCGCACACTGAAGGTTTTCACGACCGGCGTGGGCTTACTTTTCCCCCGGGCAGATCGAGGCAAGCCGCGGCTGCATGCCGTGCCAAGTGAGACCGCCCGGGACGCCGCAGATGTGCTGGCCGAATGCCCTTGGCGCCGCGTCACCTGGAGACAGGGCACCAAGGGCCCACTCGCCGCTCGCTTTTCGGCAGTGCGTGTGCGGCTGGCCGATGGACCGCGTAGCCCCCGTCATGGCCACTTACCCGGTGAGGAAGTCTGGCTCATCGGAGAATGGCGCAGTAGCGGGGAACGCAAATACTATCTCAGCAATCTTCCAGTCCGAACCACGCTCCGGCGCCTGGCCGCGGCGATCAAAGCGCGCTGGGTGTGCGAGCAGGGGCACCAACAACTGAAGCAGGAACTCGGCCTTGGCGGGTTCGAAGGGCGATCCTGGACCGGTCTGCATCGACATGCGCTCATGACGTGCATCGCCTTTGCCTATCTCCAGCACCTGCGCCTCAAAGTCGCCGGACGGGGGGAAAATCTACCACTCAACGCACCACCGCCACGACCAACGCTCCCTGAACTGCGCCGCGCCATCAGCGTCCGCTTGTTCGCGCCACCACATTATCCGTCACGATGTCCCCACTGCCGCAGGCGCCTCAGTCCGGTCAAACAGAAAATGCCAAAGTAGTGTTAGAACGGCAGCAGGATGTCCAGCAGCTGCTGGCCGTAGCGGGGGGTCTGCACCTCGGTCAGCTGGCCGCGGCCGCCATAGGCGATGCGGGCCTCGGCCATGCGGTCATGCAGCACGGTGTTGTCGCTGGCGATGTCCTGCGGGCGGATCACGCCGGTCACCTGCAGCTCGCGCAATTCGCTGTTGACGCGGAATTCCTGCCGCGCCGCCACCACCAGGTTGCCGTTCGGCAGCACCTGGGTGACCACGCCGGCCAGCCGCAGGGTCACGGTCTCGTTGCGCTGGATCTTGCCGGTGCCGTTGGCGTCGCTGGCGCTGTTGAGCGTGACCAGCTTGGAAGGGTCGATCGGCTTCGGCAGGATCGTGTTCAGCAGGTTCTGAAACCCGAACAGCCCCGGCACGCCCATGGCCTGGTCGCTGGTGCGGTTGGCCCCGGTGATGTTCTGCAGATTGGCCGTGTCGTTCATCTGCACCAGCACGGTGACGATATCGCCGACCTGCGCGGCGCGCTGGTCCTTGAAAAAGGCGCGCGAGCCCGGCCGCCACAGGCTGTTCGCCTCCTCCGGCGCGGCGATGCGCGACGGCATCGGCATGGTGACGGGCCGCCAGGTCGGGTCCTTGGTCGGGTCGGTGGTCGGCGTCATCTCCGGCGGCCGGCCGATTTCCGACAGCCGCGAGAGATTGCCGCAGCCGGCGAGCAACAACGCCGACAGGGCCGGTGCGACCAGGCACGCAACCCGCCTCATGGCTCGGCCACCGCGTTGGCGAAGCCGCGGCCGGGCGGCAGGACGGGGGCGCTGTCGGGGCTGACGCGCACCTGCCCGACGCCGGTCACCTCCGCGTCCAGCACCGCGCGCGAGACGGTGTTGAGCACCTTCACATGCTCGCCGAGCCCGGCGCTCTCCAGTGCCTGGCCCTGGCCGATCAGCGTCAGCCCCGGGGTTTCCAGGGTCATCTGGATGCTGCGGCCCTTCAGCACCAGGGCCGGCGGCACCAGCTCGGTGCGCCTCAGCGGCTGGCCCGGCTGCGCCTGGTGGCGCAGCTCCTTGCCGACGACATCGGCGATGGTCTCCGCGACATCGCCATGCACCAGGCTGGCGCGCACCCGTCCCAGGCGCAGATCCTGCGCCTGCAGCACGGTGCCGGCGGCCAGCCGCGCGGTGGGAACCGGCAGCACCAGCATCGTCTCCGCGCGTCCGGTGACGCGGATGCGGATCGGATCCATCTCCGCGCCGGCGATCGACAGCGTGGCAGTGAACTTGCCGCCGTCCGGATCGTAGACGAGCTGGGAAACCAGCGGCGCGGCCTCGCTCTCGATCGGCACCAGCGGCGAGGCGAAGCCGTCCAGCGCGATGTCGCAATCCTGCCCGGCCCCGGCGGCGATCAGCGCCGGGCGCAGCGCCGCCAGCGCGGCCTCGCGCGGCAACGGCCGGCCGGGGCGCTCCAGCACGATGCGGTCGGCGTTGGAGGCCGGCTTCCAGGCCACCGCGAACTGCCGGGCGATGGCGCCGAGCTGGGCGGCTTCCACCACCAGCCGCCCGCCCGGTGCGGGCGCGGTGCCGAGCGGGCGGTCGGCGGTGGGGCCGAGATCGTCGAACAGGTCCGACAGGCGGATCACCGGTCCGCGCAGCTCGGTGATCGGGCGCAGCATCGCGGCCTGGGCCCAGATCGGCAGGATGGCCGGCAGAAGCAACAGCAGAAGATGAAACGCGCGCATCGGATCACCGCAGATTGGTCAGGGTGGAAAGCATCTGGTCGGACGTGGTGATCACCCGGCTGTTCATTTCATAGGCGCGCTGGGCGGTGATCAGGTTGGTGATCTCCGTCACCACATTGACGTTGGAGGTCTCGACGAAGCCCTGCATCACCGAGCCGAAGCCCGGCGCCCCCGGCGCGCCGGTGACGGGATTGCCGGAAGCCGCGGTCTGCAGCAGCAGATTCTTGCCCCTGCGCGTCCAACCCGGCGTCGTTGGGGAAAACCGTGAGCTGCAGGCTGCCGACCGTGGTAGGCGCGGTCTGTCCGGACAGCGTCACCTGCACCTGGCCGGTGCTGTTGATGGTCACGTTGGTCGCGTTGCTCGGGATCGTCAGGCCCGGCTGCACGGTGTAGCCGTCGGCGGTGACGATGGTGCCGTCCGGCGCCAGGCCGAAGGTGCCGTCGCGGGTATAGGCGGTCTCGCCGGAGGGCAGGGTGACCTGGAAATAGCCGTTGCCGCTGATCGCCACGTCCAGGCTGTTGGAGGTCTGCTGCAGATTGCCCTGCTCGCCGATCCGGTAGATCGCCGCGGTCCGCACCCCGAGCCCGACCTGCGCGCCGGAGGGCACGATTGTGCCGGTGTCGGAGCTGCTGGCGCCGACCCGGCGCAAATTCTGGTAGATCAGGTCCTGGAACTCGGCCCGACGGCGCTTGAAGCCGGTGGTCGTCATGTTGGCGATGTTGTTGGAAATGACTTCCACATTGGTCTGCTGCGCCTGCATGCCGGTGCCGGCGATGTCGAGCGAACGCATGGTACGGGTGTCCTTCTGGCTTTGATATTCAGGCGGCGTGCTGGGTTAGCTTGTCGATGGCGGATTGCTGGCGCTGGTCCTCGGCCTCGACCAGCTGCGTGACGTACTGGAACTCCCGCAGATCGTTCATCATCCGCGCCATCTCCAGCATCGGCTGGACGTTGGAATCCTCGACCGAGCCCTGCACCAGGCCCGGGGCGTCGACCGGCGTGGTGGCGCTGTCGGAGGTCAGCCGGTCATTGCCGACGGCATGCAGCTGCATGGGATCGTCCGGCTGCACCACGCCGATCTTGCCGATCTGGCCGTTCTCGCTGCTCAGCGTGCCGTCGCCGGCGACGGTGATCCTTGTATCGGTGGGCGGATAGCTGGATCGGCTGTCCCGTGGTGTTCAGCAGTGCGTTGCCGGCGGCATCGGCGATGGTGCCGTCGGGCAGCAGCCCGAACCGGCCGGCGCGCGTCAGCCGCGGGCCCTGCGGCGTGGAGACGGTGAAGTAGCCGGCGCTGGTGATGGCGAGGTCGAGTGGGTTGCCGGTATGGCTGAGCGGCCCGGGCTGGAGATCGCGCCAGGTGGCGCGGTCCTGGGTGAAGGCGATGATCGCGCCGCCGCGCGGCGTGGCGGCGCCGGTCTGGCGGCTCAGCCAGTCGGAGAACTGCACCCGCACGGCCTTGTATCCGGGCGTGTTGGCATTGGCGATGTTGTCGGCGGCAACGTCCAGCGCGCGCTGCTGCGCGATCAGGCGGGAAGCGGCGATGCTGGTGATGTTCTGCATGGGCGGGTCTCCGTATGTGGTTCGCCGTATGTGGTTCGCCCTGGCGGGGACGGTGTTCGGGGGAGGCGAGGCGGCGATCCCCCCAAAGCGCAAGCCGCAAGCGCAAACCCCAAGCGCAAGCCGCGTGCCAGGCCGTTCGCGGCCCCGCAGGCGGCGGATTCCGTCGCGATGCAAGCGCGGCTGGGCCGCGGGCCCGGCAGGGTCTGCCGGGTGGCGGCGGTTCCTGCCGGGCAGTTCGGGCCTGCCGTCCGTTCGCCGGCGCAAGGTTTCCTTAATCCGCCGCTGCCATTTTGCCCGCCGGACGGTCAGGCGCCGCGTCCGGCCGCTGCGGGGAATGGGCGCTGCGGGGAATGGATCATGTCGGCGGCTGCGAAGACCATCGAGGACCACCACGCCGCCGATCACAAGCCGGCCAGCAAGGGCGGGGGGAAGGGCGGCGGGAAGAAGCTGATGCTGCTCGCCCTGCCGCTGATCCTGGCCGGGGTGGGCGCAGGGCTGTGGTTCAGCGGCGTGCTGCCGCATCTGCTGGGGCTGGAGCACAAGGAGCTGTCCGCGGCGGGAGCGAAGCCGGCGCCGCCGGTATTCGTCGAGCTGCCGGACATGATCGCCAATCTGAACGCCAATTCCCGCCGCCCAAGCTACGTGAAACTGGTTGCCCGACTGGAGGTCGCCAGGCCGGAGGACGCGGAGCGGGTGAGGGCGGCGATGCCGCGCATCGTCGATCTGTTCCAGACCTATCTGCGGGATATGCGCCCGGAAGAGCTGCGCGGCTCCGCCGGCACCCACCGGTTGCGGGAGGAACTGATCGCCCGCGCCGGCATCGCCGCCGCGCCGGCCTGCGTGGTGGACGTGCTGTTCAGCGAATTGATCGTGCAATGAGCGGCGCCGGCGAGGAAGCGCCAGGTGGCAAGGAAGCGCCGGGCGGCGAGGCCGATGCGCCGCAGCCCGCCCGGGTACTGAACCAGGCGGAGATCGACAGCCTGCTCGGCTTCGATGACGGCCCCGGCGGGCGGCGACAGCCGCACGGGGATGCAGCGGATCATCAGCTCCGGCCTGGTGTCCTACGAGCGGCTGCCGATGCTGGAGATCGTGTTCGACCGGCTGGTGCGCATCATGTCCACCAGCCTGCGCAACTTCACCAGCGACAACGTCGAGGTCAGCATCGACAATATCCTGTCCCTGCGGTTCGGCGATTACCTGAACTCGATCCCGCTGCCGGCCATGCTGGCGGTGTTCAAGGCCGATGAATGGGACAATTACGGCCTGATGGTGGTGGACAGCGCCATGATCTACTCGATCGTGGACGTGCTGCTGGGCGGGCGGCGCGGCACCGCGGCGATGCGCATCGAGGGCCGGCCCTACACCACGATCGAGCGTACGCTGGTGGAACGGCTGATCCATGTGGTGCTGGCGGATCTGTCGGCCAGCTTCGATCCGCTCTGCCCGGTGACCTTCCGCTTCGAGCGGCTGGAGGTGAACCCGCGCTTCGCCACCATCTCCCGCCTGTCCAACGCGGCGGTGCTGTCGCGCCTGCGCATCGACATGGAGGATCGCGGCGGGCGGCTGGAATTGCTGATGCCCTATGCCACGCTGGAGCCGGTGCGCGAGCTGCTGCTGCAGCAATTCATGGGCGAGAAATTCGGCCGCGATTCGATCTGGGAAACCCATCTGGCCGAAGAGCTGTGGAGCACCGATGTCGAGCTCGACGTGGTGCTGGACGAGCAGGAGATGCGGCTGTCGGACGTGATGGCGTTCCAGCCCGGCAGCCGCATGGTGCTGAGCGCCGCGCCGGCAACCACGGTGCAACTGCGCTGCGGCGGCGTGGCGCTGTTCGACGGCCGGGTGGGACGGCGGAAGAACCGGGTGGCGGTGCGGATCGAGCAGGAAACCCTGCGGCTGGAGCCGCGGGAACAATGAGTTTCGCGCCGGCGGCGCGCCCCCGCTCACGGATTGCTAACCGTGGCGGCGGCAGAATGGCTGCCCGGTTTATCGGATGATGCTGATTGGATGATGCGGATGGGCGGCATGCAGATGGACGGCCTGCAATGGCTCCTGGATATCGCGCTGATCGGCCTGCTGGCGGCCACGCTGTTCCATGCCGTGCGCCTGGAACGCGCCCTGGGCGTGCTGAAGCGGGACCGCGCGGCGCTGGAGGAACTGGTGCGCGGTTTCAATGCCAGCACCCATCAGGCCGAGGCGGGCGTGCAGCGGCTGCGGGACGCCGCGGATGGGGCAGGGCGGCAGATCGCCCGGCAGATCGAGGCGGCCGGCGCGTTGAAGGCGGATCTGGTGTTCCTGGGTGAGCGCGGGACGCAGCTCGCGGACCGGCTGGACGGGCTGGTGCGCGCCGGCCGCCCGCTGGCGGCGGACATGCCCCGCAGGTTCGACAACGAGGCCGCCTGCGTCCCCGCTTTCCGGGCGGAATACGCGCGGGCCGGCGATGCACCGCTCCAAAAGCCAAGCGCCCTGGCAGAGACGGAGCCGGCCGATCCGCCGCGCCTGCGCAGCCAGGCGGAACGCGACCTGATGAAGGCGCTGAGGCTGGCGCGCTGATGCGGATCTTTCATGTGCGGCTGCTGCCGCTGACGATCTGCATGCTGGCGCTGCTGCTGGCGGTGAAATCCGCCGTGCTGGTGCGCGCCGTCGCCGGCGCCGGGGCGGCGGTGCGGGCATCCGTGCTGCCGGCCGCCCAGGCGGCCGGTCACGATCCCGCGGACGCCGCCGCCAGGAATGCCGCGCCCGCACCAGCCGCGCCCACATCGGCCGCGCCCGCATTGGCCGAGGCAAAGCCGCCCCCGCAGGACCCGCCGATCAGCGACAGCGAGCGCGCCCTGCTGCTGGAGCTGCGCCAGCGCCGCGAGCAGCTCGATGCGCGGGAAGCCGGCCTCGCCACGCGGGAAGCGGTGCTGGCGGCCACCGAGCGCAAGCTGTCCGGCCGGGTGGAGGAATTGCAGGCGCTGCAGAAGAAGCTGGAGGCGCTGGAGGCCTCCCGCGTGCAGCGGGAGGATTCCGGCTGGCAGGGATTGGTGAAGCTCTACGAAAACATGAAGCCGCGCGACGCCGCGACGATCATGAACGAGCTGGACATGAAGGTCCTGTTGCAGGTGCTCGACCGGATGAAGGAGGGCAAGGCCGCGCCCATCCTGTCGGCGATGCACCCCGACCGGGCGAGGGAGGTGACGGACGGCCTGGCGCGGCTTCGGACGCGCGATCCCGCCGCCGCCCCGGACCATGGCTGACCGGAAGAACCGCCGATGACCGTCGACAGGTCGATGAACGTGCTCATCGTCGACGACGACAAGCTGCTCGCCAGCTTCGACTGATGCGCATCGGGCGGGGAAGCATCCGGGCCTGCTGGCTGGTGGCGGCGTGGGCGCCTGGCCGGGCCGGCGATCGCCGGCGACGAGCCGCCCCAGGCGGCGATGCACGGCGCTGTGGTGGGCGCCGCGATCGGCGTTCGCGCCGGCAACCATCCCGATTTCGGCCGGCTGGTGTTCGACGTCGCCGGCGGCACGGAATACACCCTGTCGCGGGACGGCGATCGCCTCCGCCTGACATTTTCCGGCAACCCCGCGATCGCCCCGCCGGCGGCGATGCCGCGCAACGTGCGGTCGATCGCCGGCTCGGACGGCGGGGCGGAACTGGTCGTCGCCCCGGGGGCGCGGGTGCGGCCCTCGCGCATTGGCGCCCGCGTGGTGCTGGACGTGTTCGATCCCGCCGCTCCGGACGCTCCGCGTCCGGTGGCGGTCCGGGTCCTGCCGGTGCCGCCGATCCCGCCGGACGAGCCGCCCGCGCTGGCCGTGGCGGAGCCGCCGGCGGATGCCGTCCCGGAAAGCCGTGCGCCGGCCGAGGCGCAGAACGCGGTAGCAGCGCCGCCGCCCTCCGCCTCTCCGCCGGGCACCCCGCCGCCCGCCGTGCGTGCCCCCGATCCGCCCGAGGCATCCGGCCCCGTGGCCCTGGTCGCCACCAGGACGCCCCCCGCCGAAGACGGCCGGGGCGCGGCGTTCTCGGTACCCTTCGGCGCCGATGTCGGCGCTGCCGCTTTGCGCCGGGGGGAGCAGGCGCTGGTGGTGTTCGACCAGAAGCGGCCGATCGACATGGCGGCGCTGCGCTCGGACCCGATCCTGGCCGGCGCCAGCGTGCAATTGCTGCCGGCGGCGACCCTGATCCGGCTGCGGCTGCCGGCGGGCATGGAGGTGGCGCTGCTGCGGCCCTCGCCGAATGCGTGGACCGTCGCGCTGGTCCCGCGCGCGCCGCCGGTCCATCCGATCCGCCCGGCCATCGCCGCGGATGGGGCGGGTTCGGACGGGGCGGGTGCGGCCGGGCGCGTGCTGCTCGCAGGCGAAGCGCCGGGCCAGATAGTGAGCCTGGCCGACCCCGATACCGGCGCGACACTGCTGCTGGGCACGCAGCGCCAACCCGGCCAGGGCATCGCCGCCGCCCGCCGCACGCCGCGCTACGTCCTGCTGCCGACCTGGCAGGGCGTGGCGGTGCAGCCGCTGGCCGACAGCCTGTCGCTGCGGGTGGGGAAGGGCGGCTTCATCCTGGCCGGCGCCGATCTGCCGGCCCCGCTGGCCGCCGTCCCGGATGCCGAAAGCGCGGCCGAAGCCGCCGGATTGACCCGGCGCTTCGATTTTCCCGCCTTGTCGCCGGAGGGCCTGCAACGAAGGCTGCGGGCGGAAATAGCCGGCGCCGCCACCGCGCCGGCACGCGCGCGCGGCCGCAAGCGCCAGGATGCGGCGGAGACCATGATCGCGCTGGGGCTCGGGGTGGAGGCGCAGGCGATGCTGCAGGTCGCCGCCGAGGAAGATCCGGCCCTGGCCGGCTCGCCCGGCGCGGCGGGGCTGGGCGCGATCGCGGCCCTGCTCGCCGACCGCATCGACGATTCCCGCGCGATCGAGGATCCGCGCCTGTCCGGCACCGACGAGATCGCGCTGTGGCGCGCCGTGCGCGCCGCCCGGCTGCAGGAGGGATCGCCGCAGGCGGCGGCGGTGTTCGCCGCCACGCTGAAGCTGGCCCTGGCCTATCCGCAGGGGCTGCGCGGCCGGCTGCTGCCGCTGGCGATCGAAACCATGATCGCCGGCGGCGAAGCCGCCGCCGCCGCGCCGGCGCTGGCGCAACGGGGGCAGGATCCGGATCTGGCCCTGGCGCGCGCCATGAAGCTGCAGGCCGACGGGAACATGGACGCTGCCCTGGCGGCCTATGCCGCTGTCGCCAACGGCCCGGACCGGCGCCAGCGGGCCATGGCCGCCAGCCGTGCGGTCGAGCTGAAGTTCGCCGGACAGCGGATCGACGCCGCCGGCGCGGCGGATGCGTTGGACGCGCAGCTCTATGCCTGGCGTGGCGATCGCCATGAGCTGGAACTGCGCGAGCGCATCGCCGTCTTGCGCGCCGGCAGCGGCGCCTGGCGCCCGGCGCTGGCAATGCTGCGCGAAACGCTCGGCGTCTTCCCGGACCAGAAGGCGGAAATCCGCGCCGCCATGCAGTCGATCTTCGCCGGCCTGTTGCGCGACAAGGCCGCCGACGCCGTCGCCCCGGTCGACCTGATCGCCCTGCTGGACGAGAACGCCGACCTACTGGCCGAAGTGCAGGATCCCGGCAGCGGATTGCAGGAACAGCTGGCGGCCAAGCTGCTGGCGCTGGACCTGCCGCGCCGCGCCGGACCGCAGCTGGAGCGGCTGATGCAGGCCGTCCCGCCCGGCGCCGGCCGGGCCGGATTCGGCGCCAGCCTGGCCGCGCTGCGGCTGCGCGAGGGCGATCCCCAGGGGGCGCTCGGCGCCTTGTCCGCCTCCGACACCGCCGACCTGCCCGCGGGGTTGGCCGAACAGCGCGCGCTGCTGTTCGCCACCGCCTGTGCCCGCATTGGCGAGCGGGCCAAGGCCCTGGCTGCCCTGGCGCCGTTGACCGGTGTTGCGGCGGGCGAGCTGCGGGCAACGATCCTGGAGCGGGCCGGGGACTGGCCAGCAGCGGCGCAGGCCCTGTCGGACCAGGTGGCGAGTATGGTGCCCGCCGAAGGCAAGTTGACCGACGATCAGCGCCGCCTGCTGCTGCGCCTGGCCAGCGCCGCGTTGCAGGCCGGCGACGAGGCCCTGCTGGCGCGCCTGCGCACGCAGGACGCGCCGCGCATGGCCAAGGGGCCGTTGGCGGACATGTTCACGCTGCTGACCGCGGGCCCTGTGCAATCCGCCGCCGACCTGAAGCGGGCCGGGCGGGAAACGGCGCTGGCGCGCACGCTGCCGGCCGGGTTGAAGGCGCTGGGGGAACCGCCGGCCGGGACCGCGCAGTTCGCCGGGTCGATGCCCACACCGGCCCCCCTCGTTAGCCCCCCTCGTTAGTTCCGGCCCATTAGCACCCGTCGGGCGTCGTGTTCATGACATTGTCACGCGGTCAGCGCGTTGCCGGCATGTGATTTTTCGCCCCACTAGGGCCTGATTCCGCTTGCATCCTTCCCCCCTTTGCTCATTTTGCGCGCCCTTGGCCCAAGCGGACAGCGCGCATCCGGCGCGCTGCCCAAACGGCCGTCTACTGGTAGGAGGGTACGCGATGAACGCACTCAGCCCACTGGGGATGGTCTCGGACACCCCGAGCGAGAACCAGACACCGTCCGTCGGCACCCAGATCGAGGTGCAGAAGGATTATTTTGTTGAACGAGACGGTGTGAAATTCGCCGGAACTCATTTGCTGATCGATCTCTGGGGGGCCAGCAATCTGGGCGACCCGGATCTGATCGATTCTGCCCTGCGCGCGGCGGCCGAAGAGGCCGGCGCGACGATCCTGCACAGCCATTTCCACCATTTCTCGCCCAATGGCGGGGTTTCGGGCGTGGTCGTGCTGGCGGAGAGCCATATCTCCATCCACACCTGGCCGGAGCGCGACTTCGCGGCCGTGGATATCTTCATGTGCGGCGCCTGCGATCCGCATCTGTCGTTGCCCGTGCTGAAGGCCGCGTTCAAGCCGAGTCGCGTCAATCTGGGCGAGCAGCGCCGCGGCCTGATCGGCTAGCACTTCCGGCCATCGCGTATTACACGGCCCGGGCAAATAGCCCGGGCCGTGTTTTTTCGCGTGCCGGCCGCGAGATAAGAGGACCCCGACGATGACGACCGATAGCTGGATCAACGAATCGCTTTACCCCGACTGGGGCCAGCGCTTCCTGGTGAAGCGCGAGCTGGCGCGGGTGCAGAGCGAGTTTCAGGACATCGTCCTCTTCGAGAGTTTCTCGCATGGCCGGGTGATGGTGCTGGACGGGGTCATCCAGATCACCGAGGGCGACGAATTCGTCTATCAGGAGATGCTGACCCATGTGCCGCTGCTGGCCCACGGCACGGCGGAGACGGTGCTGATCATCGGCGCCGGCGACGGCGGCGTGCTGCGTCGCGTGCTCGCCCATCGCGGCGTCAAGCGCGCGGTGATGGTGGAGATCGACGGCGAGGTGATCCGGCTGTGCAAGGAGTTCCTGCCCGCCATCGCCGGCGACGCCTGGAACGACCCGCGCGCCGAGGTCATCGTCGGCGACGGCATCGACTACGTGAAGCGCGCCGCGGATGGCAGCTTCGATGTCATCATCGTCGACAGCACCGATCCGATCGGCGTCGGCGAGGTGCTGTTCACCGACGAGTTCTACGCCAATTGCGCCCGCATCCTGTCGCCGCGCGGCCTGGTGGTGAACCAGTGCGGCGTGCCGGCGATGCAGGCGGACGAACTGCGCGACACCTCGCTTCGCCGCGCCAAGTTCTTCCCGCACGTGACCGCCTATGTCGCCGCGGTGCCGACCTATGTCGGCGGCTTCATGACCCTCGGCTGGTCGGCAAAAGACGCCACGCTCACCCGCGTGCCGGCGGAGGAGATCCACAGCCGGGCCGAAGCGGCGGGCATTCTGGGCACCACGCGCTACTGGACCCCGGAAATCCACGCCGGCGCCTTCAACCTGCCGCCGTATATCAGCGAACATCTGCCGAAGGCGTAGGCGAGGAACCCACGCACCCCCACTTCCCCCTCTCCCCCGCTTCGGGGGAGAGGGGGGGTGAGGGGGCGCTGCCAGTTCCCCTTCACCCTACCCTCTCCCCCAAGCGAGGGGAGAGGAAGCAATATGGACCTCAGTCGATCGCGGCGTGGATCAGATTGCTGACCCGGTCCAGCCGCGCGCTGTGCCAGGGATCGGGAACCACCTTGTTGGTGAGGTAGGTGAACGACACCCCGCTCGCCGGATCGGCCCAGGAATACGATGTCCCGGCGCCACCATGGCCGAAGGTGTCGGGGTGGGCGTTGCTGCCGAGGCCGCGGATCCGGTCCGACAGGCCGCGCATATGCGGGCCGAGGCCGCGATGCATGGGAATGCCGGCCATCGTCGCGTCCGGCAGTTCGCCGGTCTGGTTGCGGGTGACGTATTCGATCAGGCGCGGGGAGAAGATCCGCGCCTCGCCCAGCCGTCCCTTGCCGAGCATCATCTGGTAGAACGCCGCCATGCCGCGCGCGGTGCCGAAGCCGCCGCCATGCGGCAGGCCGGCCAGGCGCAGTGCTGCGCTGTTGTCGTACGGCATCTCGCTGCCGGGCGTGTAGTACATGTCGGCGCAACGATCATGCAGATGCGCGGGCACGCCGACGAACAAATCATCGGCGATGCCGAGCGGCGCCAGCACCCTGTTACGGATGATGTCGCGGAAATCCTGACCGGTGACGGCTTCCATCACCATGGCCAAAGTCGGGTGCGCGCTACGGCCATGATAGGCCATCCGGGTTCCCGGCGCCCATTCCAACGAGAAATCGCAGACCTCCGCGCGCATCTTGTCGTGGTCCAGCCATGCCGCGTGGGTCAGGTGGCTGCTGGGGAAACCGGCCTGGTGCGTGGCGACCTGGTGAAGGGTGATGTCGGCCTTGCTGCGCGCGGCGAACTCCGGCAGGTGATCGGCCACCTTGTCGTTGAACGACAGCTTGCCTTCCTCCACCAGCGCCCAGACCCCGGCCATGCACAGCATCTTGGTCTGCGAGAACAGCAGCCACAGGCTGTCGTCGCTGGCCGGCCGCGCGCCGCCCTCGACGCGGGCATCGCCATAGCTGCGCACCAGCGCCAGCTGGCCATGCCGGGCCAGCGCGATCTGCGCGCCGGGATAGCGGCCTTCCTGGATATGGCCGCGGATCAGCGCATCCAGGTGCTCGATCGGCCTGGTGGCGAAGCCGAGGCTTTTCAGGTCGCTGAGCGGCAGCGGGAAGGGGGGAGACAGGTCGGCGGGCAAGGCATGGACGCTGGACATGAGTCTGCTCCGTTTTTTGGGACGGCCGGAACGATAGAACCGCTGGCGTGGGGACGCCAACCTTGTCCGAAACGCCGGGATCGGGTCTGATCGCGCCCGGTTCGCAAATGTCCGGGAGGAAAACAGGAATGGTCGAGATCAGGACCAGGCCACTCATGTCGCTGAAGCTGCAGGTGAGCGCGATGCAGGCGATCGGGCCGGCGCCGGGCGGGGACCGGCGCGTGGGTCTCGTCGCTGGCGGCACTTTCAGCGGGGAGCGGCTGAACGGGACGGTGATGGAAGGCGGCGCCGACTGGATCATCGTGCGGCCGGACGGCGCGATGACGCTGGATGTGCGCCTGGTGCTGAAGACCGATGATGGGGCGCTGATCGGCCTGACCTATCGCGGCCTGCGGCATGGCCCGGCCGACGTGATGGCCAAGGTGGCGGCTGGGGAGAAGGTGGATCCCGCGCTCTATTATTTCCGCACGACGATCCTGTTCGAAACCGCCTCGGAGAAATATGGCTGGCTGAACCGGACCTTCGGCATCGGCACCGGCAGTCGCACCGCCGCCGGGCCGGAATACGAAATCTTTGAACTTCTCTGAGCGCTGTCAGGAAACATACGCATGAGCTCTATCGCCTTCATCGGCCTCGGCAACATGGGTGGGCCGATGGCCGCCAATCTGATCAAGGCCGGCCATAAAGTGACCGGCTTCGATCTCGGTCCCGTGGCGCTGGAGGCCTTCGCCCTCGCTGGCGGGCGCAAGGCGGCCTCGGCCGCGGAGGCGCTGGCGGGCGCGGAGGTGGTCATCACCATGCTGCCGGCCGGCCCGCAGGTGCGCGACGTCTGGCTGCATCAGGGCGGCTTGATCGACGTGCTGAGCAAGGCAGGCGGGGCGAAGCCGCTGCTGATCGACTGCTCCACGATCGACGTTGCCAGCTCCCATGCGGTCTGCGAGGCGGCGCAGGCGGCGGGGTTCGACATGCTCGACGCGCCGGTGTCCGGTGGCACCGGCGGGGCGATCAACGGCACGCTGACCTTCATGGTCGGCGGCAGCGAGGAAGCTTTCGCCAGGGCCAAACCGGTGCTGGCGGGCATGGGCAAGACCATCGTGCTGGCCGGCGGGCCGGGGATGGGGCAGGTGGCGAAGATCTGCAACAACATGATGCTGGGCATCAACATGGTCGGGCTGTCGGAGGCGCTGATCCTGGCCGAGCGCCTGGGCCTGCCGGCGGCCAAGCTGCACGAGATCTGCGCGCCATCCACCGGCCAGTCCTGGGCGCTGACCAGCTATTGCCCGGCGCCGGGCGTGGTGCCGACCGCGCCGTCCAACCGCGATTTTGCGCCGGGATTCATGGCGGCGCTGATGGCGAAGGATATGCAGCTGTCCCAGGCGGCCGCCGAGGCGGCCAATGTGCCGACGCCGCTGGGGGCGCTGGCGGCATCGTTCTACCAGAAGATGTGCGACGAAGACGAAGGCGGGCGGGATTTCTCCTACGTCTATATGTGGCTCGGCGAACAGGACCGCAACGACTTCAAGAAATAAGCGCGTCCATCAACGGGGGGGCGGAAATGGGTACAGAAGCGTTCAAGGCGGCGCGCGATTTCCTGATCGCGCACCGTTCCGACCATGGTGCCGCCAGCGCGGGGTTTCGCTGGCCGGAGCTGGAGAATTTCAATTTCGCGCTGGACTGGTTCGACGCGGAACTGGCCCGCGGCGAGAGCGCCGATCGCCCGGCCCTGACCATCGTGGGCGAGGGCGCGGCCAGCCTGACCTTCGCCGAACTGGCCGAGCGCTCCAACCGCGTGGCCAACGGCTTGCGCGCCCTCGGCGTGAAGCGCGGGGACCGCGTGCTGCTGATGCTCGGCAACGTGGCGGCGCTGTGGGAGACGATGCTGGCGGCGATGAAGCTCGGCGCCGTGGTCAGCCCCACCGCGACGCTGCTGACCGCCGGCGATCTCGCGGAACGCATCGCCCGCGGGCGCGTGCGGCACGTGATCGCGGCGTCGGAAGACACGCCGAAATTCGCCACCCTCGATCCGTCGGTCACGCGCATCGCCGTCGGCGCGGCGGTGGCGGGATGGCATGGCTACGATGCGCTGCTGTCCGCGCCGGCGGCTTTCACGCCGGATGGGGTGACCCGGGCGGCGGACCCGATGCTGCTGTACTTTACCTCCGGCACCACGGCGAAGCCGAAGCTCGTGCTGCACAGCCATGTCAGCTATCCCGTCGGCCACATGACCACGGCGTATTGGCTCGGCCTGCTGCCGGGCGACGTGCATCTGAACATCTCCTCGCCGGGCTGGGCGAAGCATGCCTATAGCTGCGTCTTCGCGCCCTGGATCGCCGGGGCGACGGTGTTCATCGCCAATCTCGGGCGCTTTCAGGCGAAACCGTTGCTGGACGCCATCGTGGCCAACAAGGTGACGACGATCTGCGCGCCGCCGACGGTGTGGCGGATGTTCGTGCAGGAGGATCTGGCCTCCTGGAAGACCAGCCTGCGGGAGGTCTGCTCGGCCGGGGAGCCGCTGAACCCGGAAGTGATCGAGCAGGTCCAGGCCGCCTGGGGCCTGGTCACGCGGGATGGTTACGGACAGACCGAAACCACCGTGCAGATCGGCAACCCCCCGGGCCTGCCGGTGAAATACGGTTCCATGGGCCTGGCGATGCCAGGCTACGACATGCATCTGCTGGACCCCGACGGCAACGAGGCGAGCGAGGGCGAGGTGTCCATCTCGCTGCAGCCGCGTCCGACCGGGTTGATGATGGGATACCAGAACGATGACGGCACCACCACGGTGCTGTCCGGATCGGCCTATCGCACCGGGGACGTGGCTTCGCGCGACGCGGACGGCTACCTGACCTATGTCGGCCGCGCCGACGATGTATTCAAGGCATCCGATTACCGCATCAGCCCGTTCGAGCTGGAGAGCGTGCTGATCGAGCACCAGGCGGTGGCCGAGGCCGCGGTGGTGCCGGCGCCCGATCCCACGCGGCTCGCGGTGCCGAAGGCCTATGTGACGCTGGCGCAGGGCTTCCCCGCGGACCGTGCCACGGCGCTGTCGATCTTCCAGCATCTGAAGACCAACGTCGCGCCGTTCCGCCGGGTCAGGCGGATCGAGTTTGCCGAGCTGCCGAAGACGATCTCGGGCAAGATCCGCCGGGTCGAGCTGCGCCAGACCGAACAGGCGCTGTTCACGGAGGGGAAGCGCGCGGCCGGCGAATTCCGCGAGGAGGATTTCCCCGAACTGAAAGGCTGAATTCCATGGCCGTGCCTGGCGTGGCCGACGCCGGCCGCATCTTGGCGCGCACCAGGTCGATCAGGGCGAGGACCGCGACCATCTGGTCCTCGCGCGCCGCGCGCAGCAGGGGGTCTCTTTCCTGGGCCACCCGGTGCTCCAGCACCGCGAGGTGGTTATGGAGTTCGATCAGATCGGCAAACAGGTTCGGCTGCATGTCGGAACCTCTTGGCTGACGGGTTGGTTTCGGATCGTACTCAGGCTGGCGCGGGCAAGGCGTCTTGGTTGCGCCCACGCGGCAGTTTTCGCGGCTTGCCCGCGTCGTCGACGGCAACGAAGGTGAATTCGGCGTGGGTGACCCGCAGCCGCTCGCCGCGGCCCTCGCGCAGCACCCACACCTCGACGTTCAGCGTCAGCGAGGTGTTCCCGGAGCGGACCGGATCGGCGTAGCAGCAGACGGAATTGCCGACCCGTAGCGGCTGCAGGAAGGTGATGTTCGAGACCGATACGGTCACGACGCGCCCGTCCGCGATCCGGGTCGCGGTCATCGCCCCGGCGCTGTCCATCAGCGCCATGACCCATCCGCCGAAGATCGCACCGGACGGGTTGGCGTCGGCCGGCATTGCCAGGGTGCGCGAGGCGAGATCGCCCCGTGGCGTGCCGGTCGCGGTGGTGGTTCGGGCCGGCTCGCCGCCACGGACATAGGTGCCGGCGATGATGGCCGGAAAATCGCCGCGGTTGATGGCGAGATCCGTCAGGCTCCGCTCATCCAGCCGGCGCAGTTCCAGCATGTCGGCCTGGCGCTGCCACCAGGCGCGCAGCCATTGCGGCAGAAGCGGCGCCAGTCTTGTTCGCACCTGTCCGGCGCGGAACCGCGGCAACAGGGCGGCGGCGTAGCCCGGGGAGGGTTTGCCCGCCAGGTCCGTTAATGTTCCGCCGGATGGTGGCCGCCGGGCGGTGGACAGGTAGTCGATTTCCTCGTCGGTATAGGCCCACATGGAAAACTCCCAATCCTGAAGCGGACATTCCCCCCTGGGTCGGATCGTTTCGCCAGTTCATGTTGCAGTGCACAATGGGATATTCAAGTGAATTCTTGGCGAGTACGCGGCCGTGCGCGCCAAAACGTGCTGCAACGTATTGTATTGGTTGAACTTTTTGCCGATTTGGCACGAACGCCAGGGAGGCTGCTGCGCCTACATGCGGAAGCCGCCCATCATCGCCATCTGCACCTCGTATACCGCCCGCGTCACCGAGCGGTTGATCTCCTCGAGCGCGGTCACCTGGGCGATCCGCGCGCGGGCGGCCTCCAACTCATCGGCGGTCAGCACGAAGGCCATGATGCCGGTGGCGTTGGTGAGCCCGATCAGCAGCGTGTCGCGGGCTTCGGGGATTTCCTCGCCGAACAGCGCCGAGCGCAGGCGCGTGCGGACCTCCGCGCCCTCGATCCCCGTGGCCGGCGGGTAGAAGCGGCTGCCGAATACCCACAGCACCCGCCGATCCGCTATTTGCAGCACGCCGCGCGCCACCAGCCGCTCCAGCAGGCGGGCGCGGAAATCATCGCCGCGCCTTGCCAGCTCCTCCACCCACAGGGCGGTGCCCCAATCCCGGCTGGCCACGTCCTGACTGCCGCCTTCGCCGCCGGTGGCGATCTCCGCCAGCACGTCGTCCAGCACGCCATCGCCGGTCGGTTCCGCGGATACCGCGAACAGCCGCCGCAGGTCGGAATCGATCCTCCCGGCCAGTGCCAGGTCCATGAGCACGGCCCCGCCCAGGGCCACGCCAAGCCCGCCCGGCGGCAATTCGTGAAAATGGCCCGTGGCGTCATTCAGCATCAACAGGATGACCTCCTCGGCCAAGGTTAGTCGCCCAATGGTTGAATTATACTGGCTCATCACTCACCATAACGAAATGTAATGGTCAAATTCCGCATATATTTGCACCTTTCGGTTGTGCTCTGAACATGTGCGCGCGAAACTGTGCATTGACCCCATTGGACTCGCCGCTTATGCCTTTTACGCATCAACTGACTTTCCTAGAGAATCAACTTCTTAGGGCTAAAGATACCATGCTTCGCGCGACTTTCCTGCTTGCGGTCGGCCTCGTCTGGTGGACGTGCGCAACCGTCGGGGCGGCGCGCGCCGAACAATTGGGCGTGACGAATTATGAACCGCCTGGCCCTCATGCCAATGCCGCCACGCCCTGGGCGGGGGCCTTCGGCGACGCGGATTGCTGGACCTGCGACGGCGCCCCGCTGCCCGGCGGCCTCGGTGCGCTGAGCGATGGCTTCGCCGCATCCGCGCCCGGCCATCGCTACCCCAATCCCCCGCTCCTGTTGCCCTCATTCCTGTTGCCTCAGGTCGCGTCGCTGCCCGCCGAGGAGCCGGCGCCTCCGCCCGACGATTCCCGTTGCTGCGCGGTGACCGCCTATACCCCCGCCAATGCCGATGCGGTGAACTTCGCCAATCCGGCCAGGATGTACGCTCCCCGGCCCGAGTTCACCGGAAATGTCGCGCCCGGCCCCGACGGTGGGGCGATCGGGCTTCGATTGATCGATCCCGCCGACCTCGGCTTCGTGAATACGACCGATATCGTTCTCGCGGACGGCGTGATCCCCGAACCGGCATCCCTCGGCGTGCTCGGCGTCGGTCTTGCCGCCCTGGCCTGGGCCCGCCGGCGAAGGAAGCCAACCGGCCGGTAACCGCGCTCGCTCGCTATCTCGCTCTCGATAAGCACTGGCGCGATCCGCTGTCCGCCCCGATGATCGCCGGCCCTTCCGACCGGATCCGCTGCAGGCAAGAATGACGTCACGCATAACCGCCATCTATCATGTCCAGGCCGAGGCATCCGCCATCGAGGCGCGCGCCAGGTCCATCGCCGTCGAGCAAAGCGTGGAAATGCCGATCGAGGCGATCGACGAACCATCGGTGCTGACCGATATCGTCGGACAGGTCGAGGCGATCGCCGAACTCCGGCACGGCGTGTTCGAGGTGCGGATCGGCCTGGCGACCGCCACGATTCTCGGCAGCCAGGGCGGCGGCGATTGCGGGCAATTGCTGAACATGCTGTTCGGCAACACCTCGCTGCACCCGGATGTGGTGCTGCACGACATGGTCCTTCCGCCCGGCCTGTTCGCCGGACCGCGCCACGGCATCGCCGGCCTGCGCCGGCGCGTGGGCGCGTCCCGGCGGGCGCTGACCTGCTCCGCGCTGAAGCCGCAAGGCATGCCACCGGCGCGGCTCGCCACGCTGGCGGAGCGCTTCGCCCGCGGCGGGGTGGATTTCATCAAGGACGACCACGGCCTGGCCGACCAGGCCTACAGCCCTTTCGCCGAACGCGCCCGCGCCTGCGCGCAGGCCGTGCGCCGGGCCAATGCGGATACCGGCCACGCCACGCAATATGCGCCCAGCCTGTCCGGCAGCCTCGATCAGATGCGCGCGCAGCTGGCGCTGGCGCGCGAGGCCGGGATCGCCACGGTCATCGTCGCGCCGATGATCGCCGGGCCGTCCAATATCCAGGCGCTGGTGCGCGACAACCCCGACATCGCGTTCATGGCCCACCCGACCCTGGGCGGCGCGGCGCGCATCGCGCCGGAGCTGCTGATCGGCAGGCTGTTTCCCCTGATGGGGGCGGATGCGGTGGTGTTTCCCACCTATGGCGGCCGGTTCGGCTATTCGCCGGAGACCTGCCGCCGCCTGGCCGGCAACGCGACGGTGCCCGAAGCCCCGCTGCTGGCGGCGCTGCCGGTGCCTGCGGGCGGCATGACTCTGGCCCGTGTGCCCGAAAAGCTTGACTTCTACGGACCGGACACGATGTTGCTGATCGGCGGCAACCTGCTGCTCGCGCGCGAGAGGCTGACGGAGGAAACCGCCGCCTTCGTCCGCGCCGTCGCCGAGCATGTTTACGGATAGGTCCCATGGACATCGACACAAACCAGACCGCCGACCTGCTGCGCGCATCCCGCGACGGCTTTCGCTGGGACGACGTGGTGCACGCCCCCTACAAGGAAGACGGCGCCGCGCCGTTCAAGGCGATCTCCCGCCAGACCCTGTTCAAGGAGCCCGCCCTCGGCTGCGAGCTGCGCTATTTCGAGATGGACGCCGGCGGCTACTCCACGCTGGAGCGCCATGAGCATATGCACGCGGTGATGATCCTGCGCGGCCACGGCCAATGCCTGCTCGGCGACACCGTGCGCGCGGTCAAGCCGCACGACCTGATCACCATTCCCCCCTGGGTCTGGCACCAGTTCCGCGCCACCGACGGGGAGCCCCTGGGCTTCCTGTGCATGGTGAACCACGACCGCGACCGCCCGCAGCTGCCCAGTGAGCAGGAGCGGGCGGAGCTGGCGGCCAATCCGGCGATCGCGGCGTTCTTCGCGGCCAGGTGACTCGCCGGTCCGTCCCGGGGTTTCAGGCGGCTGGTCGCCGAACCAGTTCCTGATTTGCGTTGACGAATTGCTCTCCGGTCTGGACGCCCAGCTGGAACAGGAACTCCAGGTTGGACCGCTTCCATTCCAGCGTCTGCGCCTGATGGTCGGCCGGAATTTCGAAATCCACTTCGCAGATCCGTCGGCGGTAGTTTCTCGCGCAGCATCTCCACGGTGATCGGGCGCTTGCCCTTGGCCTTATCGGCTGCGCGTTCACGCGATCCAGCAATACCTGGACGGCATCGATCAGTTTCCTGTCTTCCGGATGATCCGGGTTGGCGTTTTTCAGCGGGCCGAACAGATGGCCGTAGGACTGCCAGATCCGCAGGAGCTTCTCCTCGTTCTGCGCATTGGCGACCAGCGGCAGGATGATCGACTGGCCATAGGCGTCCCACAGGTTGCGCGGCCGCTTGATCAGGTCCCGCGTCATGATGTTGAACACGATGATATTGTCGAAATGCGGATGATGGTGGTCCGGGTTGTCGTCGTTGTCGGGGAATATCTCCTCGCTGTCGGGGTCCTCGATCACCCCGACCCCGCCCAGGTTCAGCGCCTCGTAGGCAGCGCCCTTCGAAGTAGTGCTTTCCGTCCACGCGATAGGGCGGGTAGATAAAGGGGAAGGACAGGCTGGCGCGGAAATGATGCACGTCGATCATGTCCTTGCGCCACTCCTGGATCTTCTTGTCCTCGATGCAATAGGCGTTCAGCACGCAGTCGATCGATTGGTTCCCTGAGCCCGGCGAAATCGACCACGTGCTCGATGAACGGCGCATGGGCGCATAGGCCGGTGCTGTACAGGTTCAGGTCGGTCGGGCACATCATCGCCAGCATGAACTGCACCGCGTCGCTGCGCAGCTTGTCGCCCTCGTTCATGCCGTACTGGTTCATGATCCGCTGCAGATACGGATTGTTGTTGCAGTATTCGCGAAACCGGTCGGCGCGATAGCCGGATTTCTGGAACATCTTGTAGTTGACCGGCAGCATCGCATAGAGCGAGTTGGCGATGCCGTAATTGACCGCGTTCTCCAGCGCCTGTTCCCGCGTCAGGCCTTTCGGCGACAGGTAGATCAGTCCGAGCACCGAGCCGGCGCCGGTCATGGAAATCAGGTCGAAGCCGATGCCGCCGCGATGGAAGGCGAGCAGCGCGCCCGCCATCAACGGAAAATTCGGGGCGCCGCCGCCCAGCATCAGAACCGTGCGGCCCTTTTTCTGGCCGTTTTGGCCCCGGTTGTTTTGGCCAGGGTTGTTTTCGGCAGGCTGGCTAGGTTGTTCGGTCATGGGCGTCCTCCGGTGGAAGTCGATGGGTTCGTGCAGCCTCCGGTCAATCCTGGATGGCACCCTGCGGCAGGCCGGCCGCAGCATTCGTGCTTTGCCCGCCGATGGCCGGCTGCCCGATCGGCGGTCGCCATGCCGCGCCAGCAGTTCGCGCGCCTCCTGCTCCCGCCCGGCGGCCCGCCAGAGCCGGGCCAGATCCGCGGCGACGCAGGCCTGCCAGAACCTGGCATGCTGCTCGCGGGCGATCTCCAGGCCTTCTTCCAGCAGCGCCTCTGCCTGCGCGGTGTCGGACGGATCGCAGGCGAGCACGATGCCCGCCTTGATGCGCAGCAGCTCCGCGCTCGACCAGCTCTCGCCGGTTTCCGCGGCCACGGCGAACGCCTCGTTGATCGTGCGCGACCGATGCATCCAGCTGGCCGAGCCGGGCCTGCGCTTCTGCCTCCAGCGCCAGGTAATAGGGCACCCAGATGCTTGCGCCGCTGCCGCGCCAGGCGGCAAGGCCGGACCGGAACTGCTCCGAGCCCCCGTCCGTTGCTGCCAAGCTGCGTGCTCGCCCACCCGGCCAGGATGCGGCCGCCGGCGGCCCAGAACGGAAAGCCGTGCTCCTCGCAGAGATGGACGATGTCCTGGGCGTAGCCGGCGATCGCCTGCGGCCGGCGGCGGAAGGCGTCGATCATGCCCATCGCGTGACACATCGTGTAGGCGATGGTGTGCGGATGGGCGAGGGACTGTGCCCGATCCATGGCCTGCTGGCCGACCTCCAGCGCGCGGTCATATTCGCCGAGATGCCACAACGCCCAGGTGAGGTAGCAGAGCGCGGTGGCATTGATGTCCTGGCCGTACTGGAAGCGGTAGCGCGGGTGCTCGGCGGGGTTGTACAGCGCGCAGGCCGTTTCCAGGCGGATGCGCCCGGCCTCGAACTCCCCGAGCGTCACCAGCGTGGTGCCGAGCAGCCGGTTGGCGACGCATTGCGCGGCGATGTCGCCCAGCTGGTTCGCCTCCGCCAGGAACGCCTCGCCGATTTCCCGCTGCATGGGCAGGTCGCTGCCGACATAGTAGCCGGCCCACAGCCCGTACAGGATCGCCAGCTTCTTCGCCGGTTCGGTCGTGTCGTCGATATGGGATTTGGCCCGGAGGAACACCTCCCGCGTTTCCCGCGCGGCGTAGCCGATGCCGGCGATCATCGCCTGGCCGAGCGCGATGTCCACGTCCAGCATGGATTGCTGGCGCTCGGGCGTGTCCGGTAGCGTGTGCAGCAGATCCAGCGCCTGCTTGAGCAGGCTGATCGCCTCCGCATTGGCCGAGCGCTGGATCGAACGCTGGGCGGCGCGGCGCAGATACTGGATCGCGCTTTCCGCCAGCCCGCCCTGGCTGAGGTGATGCGCGATCAGCTCGGGCTGGGTTTCCGCCGTGCCGGAAAATTCCTTGACCAATACTTCGGCGATACGCGCATGTAGCTGGCGGCGCTTGGTGCGCAGCAGGGTCTCGTAGGCGGCGCCCTGTACCAGCGCGTGCTTGAAGATGTAGTGGCTGTCCGGCGGGTCGCCGCGGCCATGGATCATGTCGGCGCCCGAGAGCTGGGCGAGCGCGGCGGACAGCTCCGTGCGCGGCATCTGGGTGACGCCGCTGAGCAGGCGGTAGGAAAATTCGCGCCCGAGCGCGGCGGCGACCTGCGCCACTTCGCGGATCGAGGCCAGCCGGTCCAGGCGGGCCATCAGCGTTTCCTGCAGCGTGGCGGGGATGGCCAGCGGGGGCAGCGGGCCGACCAGTTCATAGCGATCGCCGGCTTCGCGCAGGATGCCGGATTCGAGCACGGTCTTGGTCAGTTCCTCCACGAACAGCGGCACGCCGTCGGTGCGGCTGACGATCTGGGCATAGACATCCGGCGGCAGCGTGCGTCCGCCGGTCACCCGTTCGATCATCGCCACCACCTCCTCATGGCCGAGGCGGTTGAGCCGGAACATGCTGACATGCGGCTCGTCGAGCCAGGGCGGAAAGAATTCCGGCCGGAACGTCAGCAGCGCCAGCACCGGCGCGGTCTTGATCCCCTCCACGCAGCGTTTCACCAGTTCCAGCGTGGTGGGGTCCACCCAGTGCAGGTCCTCCATCACCAGCAGCACCGGCCGGCGCGCGGCGAGGCTGAAGAGCTGGCGGACCAGCGCCTCGATCGTGCGTTCGCGCAGCCGCGCCGGGGTCAGTTCCGGCAGCGGATAGCGGTGCTCCGCGGGGATGGACAGCAGCGCGGCGAACAGCGCCATGTCGCCATGGGTGTCGAGGCTGCCTTCGCCCAGGATCCGCTGCAGCTTGTCCAGCTTCAGGTCAGGGCTGTCGTCGCGCTCGAAATTCGCCGCGTGCTCGAGCTGGCCGATGATGGGGTAGAGCGGGCTTTGGACGTGGTGCGGCGAGCACTGGTAGCGCATGGCGTAGTGCGGCTCGTTCACCACCGAATCCAGCAGCGCCCGGCCGAGGCGCGACTTGCCGATCCCGGCCTCGCCGGACACCAGGACGACGCGGCCCTTGCCGGTCTTCGACATCGCCCAGAGCTCGGACAGGCGGGTGACTTCCGGCGTGCGGCCGATCAGTTGCGTGAGGTTGCGCGAGCGGGTGGCGTCGAACCGGCTTTCGTTCTTGCGCTCCCGCAGCACCCGCCAGACGCGGACCGGCATGTCCAGGCCCTTGATCTGGTGCAGGGCGCGGTCCTCGTAGGCGAACATGTCGCCGACCAGCTGGTAGGTGCTGTCCGATATCAGCACGGTGTCGGCCTCGGCCAGCGCCTGCAGCCGGGCGGCGAGGTTGGGCGTCTCGCCGACGACCGATTGTTCCTGCGACATGCCGCTGCCGATCGCCTCGCCGACCACGACCACCAGCCCGGTGGCGATGCCGACGCGCACATGCAGCTGCTCGCCGTCTGGGGTGCTCAGCTGGGCGACCTTGGCGACCAGTTCCAGCCCGACCTGCACGGCGCTCTGCGCATCGTCCTCATGCGCCTGGGGGTAGCCGAAATAGGCCAGGATGCCGTCGCCCATATAGCGGGCGATGTAGCCGGAGCCGCGGGTGATGGCGCCGGAGCAGGCATCCTGGAAATCGCGGATGATCTGGCTGAAATCCTCGGGGTCCAGCCGGTGCGACATCGGCGTGGAGCCGACCAGGTCGCAGAACAGCACGGTCAAATGCCGCCGCCAGGATTCCTGGGAAGGGGCGGCGGCAGGGGACGCGGGCGGTGGGGGCGCGGGCGCGGTGGGGGCTGGCGGTGCGTCCTGCAGCAGCACGATGGCGCGCAGCAGGCGCTTGCGGTCGCCGAGCACGACGCCCATGCCCGCCAGATCGGCTTCGGTGAGGTCGCCGAGGATATCCACCCCGATGCCGTTTTCGGCGAATACCGCCGCGTATTTCGACAGGCCGATCCGCGCCAGCCAGGCGGCGAGATCGCCAGGGTCGAGATGGTGGGGATTGGGTTCGCTCATATGGCCTCAGCCCCGGCTCTTGTAGGCCGGCAGGTGCGTGGCATCGGTCATGATTTCAGCTCTCGGTTGATCTCGGCCTGAATGAACTTGACATCATCGACGATCGAAAAGTGATCGCCCGAGCGAATATGTATCTGCAACCGTGTATTCGTAAACCGACCCCACCCCAGCGCATGCTGGCGGGAGACATACGTGTCGCCGCGGTTGGCGAAGCAGGTGATCGGGATCTCCCAAGGGGTTTCCGGGACATGGGTGTAATTGGCGACCATCTGGAATTCGGCGCGGACCACCGGCAGCATCAGCCGGCGCAGTTCCGGATCGTCCAGGAAGCGGTCGGTCGCCTGCATGTCGAAATGGCGGACGATGTCGGCGAACACGTCGTCGGGCTGCAGATGCGCGGGCAGATTGACGCGGAATTCCGCCAGCGCCAGCAGGTCGCGCATCAGGCGTTCCTCGAACGGGCCCATGTCGGCCAGCGCATCCGGCGGCCGGGCGCCGGAGGCGAACAGGTGCAGCGGCCGGTGGCCGGTGGTGGCGATCAGGCGCCGCGCGGTTTCGTACATGGTCAACCCGCCCAGGCAATGGCCGAAGAAGGCGAAGGGCCGGTCGAGCAGGCCCGTCATTTCCGGCAGCAGCTGATCGACGAAATCGCCCATGGCGGTGACCGGCAGCTCCAGGATGCGGCTGAGGCGTCCCGGCGGTTCGATCGCCACCACCTCGATGCCGGGGTCGATGCCTTGCGCCCAGGTCTGGAACACCGCCGAGCCGCCGCCGGCGAAGGGAAAGCAGAACAGCCGCATCCGGGGCGCGGCGCGGGGGCCGACGGTGACGATCCAGCGCCCGGCGGGCGCGGTGGGGGTTGCGGCGGCGCGGGGTTGCGGCGGCGCGTCACCGAGCGGCAGATCGGGCAGGATCTCGTCGGCCAGCAGGTCCACGCTGGGGCCGGCGATCAGCTTGGTGGCGGCGATCTTGATGCCGAGCGCGGCCTCCAACCGGTTGACCAAAGTGACGGCCATCAGCGAATCCAGGCCGTATTCGCGCAGCGAGCGCGTGGTGTCGATCTCCTCGGTCAGCGCCAGGGTGGTCCTGGCCTGCTGGCGGATGAAGCCGCCGAGCAAGGCGCGGCGATCTTCCGGCGCAGCGGCCTCCAGCCGGGCGCGGATGGCGGTTCCATCCTGGGCGGGCGCGGGGCGGGCGCCGGCCTGTTGGGAAAGTGCCGCGAACAGCGGCGGCGGGGTAGTAAATTGCCTCAGGAACACCGGCCAGTCGGTGAGGGTGATCGCGGCATGGCCGAGTTCGCTGCCGATCAGCGCGTCCATCGCCCGCCAGCCGGTTTCGACCGGGATGTAATGCGTGCCGCGGGACCGCCAGATCGCTTCCCCGCGCTCCCCGGATGCCGTGGCCAGGCCGGATTCCGCCCAGGGGCCCCAGTTCAGCGCCAGCGCCGGCAGGCCCAGGCCGCGCCGATGCGCCGCCAGCGCATCCAGATAGGCGTTGGCCGCGGTGTAGTTGGTCTGCGCGGCGGAACCGATCAGGCTGAGGACCGAGGAGAACAGCACGAAGTGATCCAGTTGCAGATGCTTCGTGTGTTCATGCAGCAGCCAGCCGCCGGCGATTTTCGGCGCCAGGACGCGCCAGAATTTCGCCCAGGTCATCTGCGCGAGGATGCCGTCATCGAGCAGGCCGGCGGCGTGGAACACGCCCTTCAGCGGCCAGGGCCCCTGTTCGATGCCGGCGAGTAGTTGCCCGACATCGGCGGGGCTGGCGATATCGGCCTGGCGAATGGCGATGTCGGCGCCGAGCGATGCCAGCCGCTCGCGGATCGGCGCGGCCTGCGGATCGGCCTCACCGCGGCGGCTGACCAGCACGAGATGCTTCGCGCCCCGCCGTGATGATCAGGAATTCAGCGATTTCGACACCGAGCGCGCCGAGCCCGCCGGTGATGAGATAACAGCCCTCCGGATCCACACCAGTCGCCGGCGCGTCGGGGACAGGCGCGCGGACGAAGCGGGCGGCGAGGCGTTGGATTCCGCGCAGCGCGATCTGCTCCTCCCCGTCGCTGCGCAGGATTTCGCGCAGCAGGGCATCGGGGTGCGTGGCCCGGTCGGTATCGATCAGGCCGCCCCAGATTTGCGGATGTTCCAGCGCCGCGCTGCGTCCGAAGCCCCAGAGCGTGGCCTGGGCGGGGTCGGGCGGCTGGTTGCCGGCAGCGGTGGCGTTGGCGGTGACGAACCAGATGCGAGCATCGGCGCTGCCCTGGGCGCGCGCGGCGCCGACGGCCTGGACCAGGGCCAGCGCGCTGCCGGCGATGCGGCGCTGGGTTGATTCCGGATCGGCCTCCGGCGTCGCGTCCAGCGCCCAGAGATGCAGGATGCGCTGCACCGGCTTCTCGCCGGAAGCGAGAAGCCGGGCAAGATCCTCGGCCAGCGTCTCGCTGTCGCCCCATTCTGCGTCCGCCAGGACGGGATCATCGGGATGCAGCAATGTGCAGTCCGCGCCGTGCCGTCGCAGCTCGGCGGCAATGCCCGCCGCGACGCCCTGCCGATCGGCGAGCAGCAGCCAACCGCCATTCATCGCCGCATCGGCGGCATCCGGCAGGGCAGGGCGCTCTTCCCATTGCAGCTGATACAGGCAATCCAGCTTGCCCGCTGCCTGTTCCGGGTTCAGCTTTTCCGGCGGCAGGCGCTTGAGCGCCAGGCCCTGGATCGCACCGGCCCAGGCGCCGGCCTCGTCGTAGATCGCGAGGTCGACGACCAGGACGCCATCTTCCCCGGCAGGCGCCTGGCGCCGGACGGCGTGGACCCAGACGGATTTGTGCCCGGTGGAGGCGGCAAGGAAGGATTCCACTGAAATCGGCAGGAACACCGGCCGATGCAGCGGGAATTGCGGGCCGAAATCGCCGTAGGCATCCACCAGCGCGGGATAGACGTGCAGGCAGGCATCCAGCAAGGCCGGGTGCAGCCCGTTGCCGGATGCGAGCTGTGCCCCCGGTACCTCTGGCAGCACCACGTGGGTCAGCGTCTCGCCATCGCCGCGTTGCAGGGACCGGATGCCCTGGAAGGACGGGCCGTATTCCAGGCCCAGGGCGTGGATGGCGGGGTAGTAGCGCTCCGGCGGAATGACCGTGGCGCAACGGGCGCGGATCTGGTCGAGCTGGATGCGCTCCGCCGGCAGATCGGTTACGCCAGATACCATGCCGGCCATATGCGTGCGCCACCCCGTCGGGCCCAGGCTGGCCAGGCGGAACTCGGCGCGGTCGGTGCCGAGCGGGGTGAGGATGATCTGCACCACCCGGTCCAGTGCGCTGTCGCCCGCCTCCGGCAGCACCAGGGCTTCGCGGTATTGCAGGTTCTCGACGGCGACGTCATCGGTGTCGAAATGCCGGCGCGCGGCATCCGTCAGGGCGGCGAGGCCGACCGTGGTCGGCAGCACGGGCATGCCGTAGATGCGGTGATCGTTCAGCCAGGGCAGCCGGGCCAGGCTGTAGCTGGCCTCGAACTGCGCGTCCGGCAGCGCCGAGCGCAGCCGCGTGCCGGCAAGCCCGGTTGCCTCGTTGGGTTGTTCGTACGGTCTGGCGGGTGTCGTCCAGCCAGAAGCGGCGATGTTCGAACGGATAGGTGGGCAGCGAGATCCGCCGCGCAGGATGCGCTCGGTTGAAACCATCCCAGTCGATCGCTGTGGCCGATAGTGTAGAGCTCGCCGAGGCTGCCGAGGATTTCCTTCTGCTCGCCGCGCCGGCTGAGGGAGGCAAGCCAGGCCAGATTGTCGCCATCGAGGCATTGCCGGCCCAGGGCAAGCAGGGTGCCGCCCGGGACCGATTTCGATGAAATCGGTTGCCCCGGCCTCGCCCAGTGCGCGGATGGCGCCGAGGATAATCCACCGGGCGCAGCGCATGATCGCACCAGTAGCCGGCATCCGGCGGCATGGTGATCGTCTGCGCGGTGAGGGTGGAGATCCAGGGGATGCGCGGCGCACTCGGCAGAAGCGCTGCCGCGCAATCCGCCAGCCCGGCCATCGCCGGCCGCATCAGCGGGGAGTGGAAGGCGTGCGAAACGGTCAGCACCTGTGAGCGGATGCCGCGCTGCTCGAAATCGGCGGCGATTGCCGCAACCGCGTCGCGTGTGCCGGATACGACGGTGCTGTGCGGCCCGTTGCGCGCCGCGATCGCCACTTGGCCCGGGCCCATGCCGGGTGATGGCCTCAGCGATGGTTGCCGCATCGTCGAAGATCGCGGCCATGCTGCCGGTTGCCGGCAGGGCCTGCATCAGCCTGGCGCGCTCGGCGATCAGGCCGAGCGCCTGTTCCAGCGTATAGACGCCGGCGCAGACGGCAGCGGCGAACTCGCCGACGCTGTGGCCGAGGACGAATTCCGGCACGACCCCCCAGGAGTGCCAGAGCGCGACAAGTGCGACCTGCACCGCGAACAGCGCCGGCTGGGTATAGGCGGTCTCGTGGATCAACGCCCCGTTGCCGTTGCGGTCGAACAGCACGTCGAGCAAGGGTGGGTCCAGCTTGCCGGCGAGGGCAGCGGCGCATCGGTCGATCGTCGCGCGGAACACCGGCTGATGGCGGTACAGCTCCGCCGCCATGCCGGCATATTGCGAGCCCTGGCCGGAGAACAGGAAGGCAATGCGGCGCTTGCCGGCTTTGGGCGCGCTGAACGCCAGCGGCAGCGCGTCCTCCGCCAGCGCGGCGCGCAGTTCCGGCACGGATGCAACGACCGCGCCGAGGCGGCGGGGAAAATGCGTCCGCCCGGCGCTGAGCGTGGCGCAGATATCGGCGATATCGGCGCCGGGGTTCGCTGCCAGCCAGTCCCGATGACGGCCGACCGCGGCGGCCAGCGCGGCGTCGCTGCGGGCGGACAGCGTGAACAGATACTGGCGGCCCTCATCCGCCCGCCGGGCGGGGGAGGCCGGCGCCTCCTCCAGCACCACGAACGCATTGGTGCCGCCGACGCCGAGGGAATTGACCGCGGCGAAGCGCGGCGTGCCGGATGCGGGCCAGTCCTGCAGGGCGGTGTTCACCGCGAAGGGACTGGCGGGGAAGTCGATCTTCGGGTTGGCCGTGCGGAAATTGATCAGCGGCGGTATCTTCTGGAACTTCAGCGCCAGCGCCGTCTTGATGAGCGCGGCGAGCCCCGCGGTCTGTTCGAGATGGCCGATATTGGCCTTCACCGACCCCACCGTGCAGAAGCCACGCCGGTCCGTGCCGGTGCGGAAGGCGCGGGTCAGGGCGTCGATCTCCAGCGGGTCGCCGACGATGGTGCCGGTGCCGTGGCATTCGACATAGCCGATCCGGTCGGGCGAGACATCGGCGATGGCCAGCGCCTCCACCATCGCGCGGGCCTGCGCGGCGGCGCTCGGGGCGGTGTAGCTGACCTTGTCGGCACCGTCGTTGTTCACCGCGGTGCCGCGGATCACCGCATAGATGTTGTCGCCGTCGGCGATCGCCTGGGCCAGATCCTTCAGCAGCACGGCGCCGACGCCGCTGCCGAACACCGTGCCGGTGGCATCCGCGTCGAAGGCGCGGCAATGCCCGTCGAGCGACCAGATGCCGCCCTTGACGCCGATATGCCCGGCGATATGCGGCACCCGGACCGAGGCGGCACCGACCAGCGCCATGCCGCTTTCCCCGGAAAGGATCGACTGGCAGGCCAGATGCACGGCGACGATGGAGGTGGAGCAAGCGGTCTGCACGTTGATGCTGGGGCCGGTGAGATTGAGCTTGTAGGAGATCCGCGTGCTCGGGAAATCCTTGTCGTTGCCGATATGCGCGAGCGTGCCGGTGTAGTCCGGCAATTCGCTGGTATAGGGCATCCGGCCGATCAGATAGGTGCTGACGATGCCCCCGGTGCCCGCGAAGACGGCGACCGGGTTCTTCGCGGTCGCCCGGCACCTGGCCGGCATCCTCGAACGCTTCCCACGCCACTTCCAGCAGCAGCCGGTGCTGCGGGTCCATCAGCGTGGCTTCGCGCGGGGAATATTCGAAGAAGGCGGCGTCGAAGCCTTCGATATCCTCGATCGTCGGACTGGCCTTCACATAGGCCGGGTCCTGCAGGCTTGCCGCCGGGACGCCGGCGGCGGCGAGCTCGGCATCGGTGAAGAACCGGATGGATTCCACGCCGTCGCAAAGATTGCGCCAGAACGCCCGCGGGTTGCCCGCGCCGGGCAAGCGGCAGGCTACGCCGATAATCGCGACCCCGCGGGAGCTGGCGGCGGACATTATCCCCCCATCGCCCGCGCGCGGCGCACCCGCGCGCGCTGCGGCGGCTTCTGCCAGGCCGTCATCGCGTTCGGCCGCCGGCTCCGGAGAAAATGCCAGCCGGTAGGCGGCGACCAGATCGTCCACGCTGCGCAGCGCGGTGACGGAGACGAGCTTCGCGAATGGATCGACGCCCAGCGCGGCCTCCAGCTCGGCGACCAGCAAAGCGAGGTCGAGCGACGTCAGGCCGAGGGTGCCGCTCAGCTTGTCTGCACCGGAAATTCCGGGTTACGTCCTCGCCGCGGTCTTCCAGGATGGCGCGGATGCGGGCGTGCACGATGATCTCGATCTCCGCCGCGCTGCGGCCGGTCAGCATGTGATGCCTCCATCGACCACGAGGGTCTGTCCGGTGATGAACGATGCCTGCTCGGAAGCCAGGAAATGCACGGCCGCCGCGATCTCCGCGATCCGCGCCAGCCGGCGCAGCGGGGTGCGGCGGGCGATGCGGTCCTTCTGCGCCGGCTCCATGCCCTTTGACCATGTCGGATTCGAAGTAGCCGGGTGCGACCGAGTTGACGCGGATGTTGCGCGGGCCGAGCTCGCGCGCCAGGGAGCGGGTGAAACCATCCAGCGCCGCCTTGGTCGCGCTGTAGACGGAAACGCCCTCATGCCCGCGAATGGCGTTGACCGAGGAGACATTGACGATGCAGCCGGCGGCCTGGCGCAGCATCACGCGCGAGCAGGACTGCGCCAGCAGCAGGGCCGAGGTCAGGTTGGTGTCGACCATGTCGATCACATCGTCGGCGCGCATCAGCGGCAGCACCGCGTCGGTGGCGATGCCGGTGTTGTTGACCAGCACGTCGATCCGGCCGAACCGGCTGGCGGTGTCGTTGACGAAGACACGCACCGCCTCGTGGTCGCGCCCGTCGATGGCGGACCAGTGGAACCACTCGGCTCCGAGCAGCTGCTCGATGAACGCGGTCTTGCTGCGGCTGAAGCTGGCGATGTTGCAGCCCTGGGCACGAAATCCCGCGACCAGCTCGGCACCCAGGCCGCGGCTGCCGCCGCTGATCAGCACGGTCCTTGGCGTGGCCTGCGTGCTCATGGCGCGGCGCCGCGGGATTTCTTGAAGCGCGCGCCGTGATGGTCGGCATCGGTGATCTCGATCACCACCGGCACCTTGTAGGGTTCCAGCCGCTCGCGGCAGAAGCGGCGGATGCGGCGCCTGAAGGCTTCCGGGTCCTCGGCGCGCACCGGCGTCACCCGTGCGGCAACGACCGCACCGGTGACCGGATTGGGCCGGCCGCCGACGGTCACGTCGCGCACATTTTCCAGCTGCAGAAGCAGGTTCTCGATCTCGGTCGGATGCACCTTCTCGCCGCCGACATTGATCAGCTCGGAGCGCCGGCCGAGGATGCGGACATACTCGCCGTCGGTCTCCACCAGATCCTGGGTGTTGAACCAGCCCTCGCTGTCGAACGGGTCGGGGGCGTTGAGATAGCCGAGCATGGCGGAGGCGGAGCGGATCCACAGGATGTTGTCGACGATCTTGTGCTCGAACCCGTCCGCGCCGAGCTTCAGCCAGACGGAGTTGGAGCCGCGCGATTTCGTCGGCAGGATGCCGAGTTCCGACAGGCCGTAGGTCTGCTTCAGCCGCACTGACGCCAGCGCCTCGGCGATCGCGGCCAGCGTGGTCTCGGGCATCGGCTCGGTGCCGTAGGTGACGATCTCCAAGGAGGACAGGTCGTGGCGCTCGGCCGCCTCGGAGATCAGCAGCATGTTGAGGAAGGTCGGCGTGGTCGGCAGCAGCTGCACCCGGTGCGCCTCGATCGCGGCGGCGACGGCTTCGGGGCTGCGGTCGGCGGCGGTGACGATGGTGCCGCCGTTGCACAGCGCATGGAACAGCGTGTTGATGCCGCCGATATGGTCCAGCAGCAGGAACACCAGCGTGCGCAGGCCCGTACCGTTTGGTACGGAACTTGTCCAGCAGCCGGTCGAGGCTGAGCACGGCGGCCTTGCTCTCCCCGGTGGAGCCGGAGCTGAACAGGATCAGCCCGGCTTCGCCGGCATCGGCGATCCGGCGCAGCAGCGGATGGTCGAGGCGATGGCCGCAGGGCAGGAGTTCCCAGCCATCCTCCGCATCGAACGCGGCGAGAATTCCGGCCTGCGCCACTTCCAGCGTGCGGTCCTGCCGCGCGGCGGCGGAGGCGGCGATGGGCACGATGATGTTCCGGTTGACGACAGCCGCCAGCAGCAGAGACACCACGCCCGGCGAGTAGTCGCCGCGGATGGCCAGCACCGTGCCGGGGGCGACGCCCGCGCGCGCCAGGCGGGCGATGTCGGCCGCCACCGCCTCGGCCAGACTGGCGTAGGACCAGCTCGCATCCTGCCAGACCAGGGCTGGGGCTTTGCCCTGCTCCTGCAGTCGGCGGATCAGCCAATGCGCTTCCATGCCAGCGCCTGTTGCGGTTTCGCGGGCTACCAGGGCTTGCTGGCGGGATCGCCCGCCGGCGGGGGGGCGCCGCGCATCATGTTGGCGCACCATTGCATCATCTGCACCGCGTACAGCGTCTTCTGCGCCTGGACCGGATCCAGGCCGGCCAGCGCTTTCGCCAATGCCTCCATGTCCACCGGCTTGTCGCCGGGCACGGAACCGCCCGCGCCCGCGCTCGCGTCCGCGCTCTGAGCGCTCGGGGCCTGGAAGTTCGGGTATGGCATGCCGAACTGGCTGGGATGCTGCGCCAGAAGCTGGCAGGCCCGGCTGATCTCCGCGGCCATGTTCGACATCGTGATCATCACCCGATGCATGAACGCTGCGCGGTCCATCATCTGGCTCATCATCAGGTCCATCCCCGGATAGCCGCCCCCATAGCCGCCGCCCGGATAGCCGGGGAAAGGGAAAGGCGGCATTCCATACATGGGCATGCCGAGCTGCGGACCCCCATGCGGCATCGCCCCGAAGGGCGGCATGCCGGGGAAGGGGGGCATGCCCGGAAACGGCGGCATGCCGAAGGGCGGTGGATTGAAGGGTGGCGGCGTGCCGTAATCCGGCCCGTTCGGCGGGATGTTGGTCGAACCCGCCTGAGTGGGGCCGGATTGGGCCTGACCTGATTGGGCCTGACCGGATGTGGTGGGGCCGGATGTGGTGGGGCCGGAACCTGCGGTCGGTTGGGGGCTATCGGAAGACATATCCCATTATCCTTGGCTATGCGAAGCCTGCACCGACCGGACGGCAAGCAGGGCGGCGGAACGCGCGCCCCGGCGGCTTCGTTTGTTCCGCGGAGGGCGGAACGTTACACCATCGCGGTGCTTATTCCATTAATGTGTTGTTTATCAAGTACACGAAGCCCCCCGCTGGCGCAACCGCCGGATACGGCCTGTGAGGGGGGAATGGCTGCGGAAACTACAGACCGTCACCGTTCCAGCGAAGAAATGTCGGTTTCTCCGCCGGCGGGGGCGTAGCCAGCATGGCGGCATAGCCGGCCGCCGGGCAAAACGCGACCACCGACCAGGACTGCAGCCCGGCCTCCATCCCGTGCCACGCCACGAAGCGCGCCAAGCCACCCGCTGCCAATGCGCATTCGATCCGGTCCAGATGATGGATCAGCGCCTCACCCTCCGCCTTCACGATCGCTTCCTTCAGCGTCCACAGCGCGCGGAAGCCGTCCGCGCGCCGCGCCTCGGGCAGGGCCTCGATCTGGTCGGCCTCCGCGGCGGTGAAGAACCGGCGCGCGATGGCGCAGGCATTGGGCATGTCGCGCCGGCGCTCAACGTCAACGCCGATCGGCTGGTCGCGCCGCACCGCGACGACCAGGCAGCCGCCGCTATGGGAGGCGTTGAACCGCAGGCCCGGATGATCCGCCAGCGCCGGCTTGCCGTGCCTGCCCTGGGTGAACACCAGACCGGCCGGATCGCACGCCAGATAGAGGGCGAGCACGCGGCGCAGCACCGTGCGGGTCCGGATGAAATCGGCGCGTAGGTCGGGGCGGGAAAAGCTCTCGGCGCGGCTGCGTTCCCCGGCGTCGAGGTCGGTCGGCTGCATCGCCCGGCCGTCCAGCGCCGCGGTCCAGACATGGATCTCGTCCGCCCGCAGCGGCTTGGGCATGGTTCAGGCCGGGGCCAGGTCGCGCAGCAATTCGGCCACCACGTCAGCGGCCGATTCCGCCAGGTAGAAATGTCCGCCCTGGAAGATGCGCACGCGGAACCCTGCCGCCGTGAAACCGGACCAGGCGTCCAGGCTGCGGCGGTCGATCATCCGATCCGCCGCGCCGCCCATGGCGGTGATCGGGCAATCCAGGCGGCCATCCGCAGCCGGGACATAGGTCTCGATCAATTCCAGGTCGGCGCGGATGCCCGGCAGCAGGGCGGCCATCAGGTCCTCGCGCTCCAGCACCTCGGCCGGCGTGCCGCCGAGCCGGGCGAGGGCGGCGAGCAATTCGGCATCGGGCAGGCGGTGCAGGGCACGGGGTTCGAAGGCGGGGTCGGGTGCCGCACGTCCAGATATGAACAGATGCACGGGTCCGGCCGGGCGGCGCAGGCGCCGCGCCGCCTCATAGGCGATGGCGGCGCCCATGCTGTGACCGAAGAAGGCGAAGGGCACCGACAGCAGCGGCTCCAGCGCTTCCGCCAGCGCGTCCGTCAGCGCGTCCATGCGGGTGAAGGGCGGTTCGCGCAGCCGGGCGCCGCGGCCGGGCAATTCGATCGGGCAGAGATCGATCCCGGCCGGGAACAGGCGCCGCCAGGGCCGGTACAGCAGGGCATTGCCGCCGGCATGCGGCAGGCAGAACAGGCGCAGCCGCACACTGTCATTGCCGGCCTGGGTGGAATGGGGAATCCATCGATGGAGGTTCACGCGGATCTCCGGAAGCGTCCCCGTCAGAACGTGAACATCAGAACGTGAACATCGGCCGGTCCGGCGCCATGCCGAGCAGGATCTGGCCGACCGTTTCGAATTGCGCGGCATGGCCCTGGATCTGCTGGGCGACGGTATGCACGTCGCGGAACCGCTTTTCGAACGGATTGGTCTCGAAGATCGCCATCGCGCCGGCGGCGACATAGAGGTTGGCCACTACCTCCCGCGCGGTCTGGATGGCCCAGGTCGTGGCCAGGCGGATGGTCACGTTCTGCTCGGCCGTCAGCGCGCCGGTCCGCTGCACCTCGGACCAGATCTCTTCCAGCGAGCCGAGCAGGAACATCCGCGCCGAACGCAGCTGCGCCTCTGTCGTGCCGACCTTGGACTGCACCACGTTGTTCTCCCCGCGCGGCTTCCTGGCGCCGCGGGGAATGGTGTTCTTCACGTCGCGGATGAAGGCCTCGTGCGTCGCCCGCGCGATGCCGAGCGCCAGGCAGGCGAAGCTGGAGGAATACAGCGTGCTGGGCGTGAATGCGTACAGCCGGCCCGCCACGCGCGGCTTGACCGCAGTGCTGCGCGGCAGGGCGAAGGCTTCCGGCACGAACAGATCGGCGACGACATAGCTGTCGCTGCCGGTGCCCTTCAGGCCGATGACCTGCCAGGTGTCCTGTACCTGCGCCTTCGATTTCGGAAACAGCAACGTGTAGGTGATCGGCGAGCCGTCCGGCGCGGCGCGCCGGCTGCCGTCGGGCTCGATGACCGGCACGTGGGCGCCGAGCCAGGTGGCGTTGCGGCTGCCGCTGGCGAAACTGAACCGGCCGCTCAGGCGATAGCCGCCGGGCACCGCGCGGCCCTCGCCGGGGCCGGGGCCCCAGGCCAGAATGTCCTTCGACGTGCGGAAGATCTCCTGCACCGCTTCCGGTTGCAGATAGGCGGCGACCGTGGCGCAGATATTGTTCTGGCCCAGGCACCAGGCGGTGCTGGCATCGTGCCGGGCGACCTCCTCGATGATCTGCACGAACTCGGTCGGCGCCAGCTCGGCGCCGCCGTAATCGCGCGGCTGCAGCAGGCGGAACAGGTCCCGCTCGATCAGCGCCGCGAACAACCCCCGCGGCAGGTTGTTCAGGACATCGACCTCCGGCGACGCGGCTTCGATCAGCGGGCCGATGGCGCGCACCGCCTCCAGGATATCGGCCCCGCGCGCCATGGTCGTGATGTTCATGCCCGTCTCCCGTTCTTGCCTGCGCATTGTTATGCGGTTGTAGCGGGTTCGTCATGTCCCCGCCTCGCCCCGCCTCGCCCCGCCCGCCTGGCTTGACGGATCGGTGTGGTTCGGGAAGCTGTCGGGATAATCGAGGGGAAACGGCAGATGGATTTTACCGGCAAGGTTGCGCTGATCACCGGCGGCGGCGGCGGCATCGGGCGGGCGGCGGCGCTCGCCTTCGCGGCGCACGGGGCGAAGGCGGTCGCGGTCGATTTCGACCCAGCGATCGGCGAGGAGACCGCGGCGCAGGTTCGCGCCGCCGGCGGAGAGGCGACATTCGTGCAGGCGGACGTGACCCGTTCGGCGGATGTGCGGGGCTATGTGCAGAAGGCGCTCGATGCCTATGGCCGGATCGACTGCTTCTTCAACAATGCCGGCATCGAGGGCAAGGTCGTGCCGATCCAGGAATATGACGAGGACGTGTTCGACGCGGTGATCGCGGTGAACCTGAAGGGCGTGTTCCTCGGCCTGCGCCATGTGCTGCCGGTGATGCTGCAGCAGGGCGGCGGCACGGTGGTGAACACGGCCTCGGTCGCCGGCCTGTTCGGCGGGCCGGGCATGCCGGCCTATGTCGCGTCCAAGCACGCGGTGCTCGGCCTGACCAAGGTGGCCTCGGCGGACGTGGCCGGCCAGGGCGTACGGGTGAACGCGGTCTGTCCGGGCCCGGTGGAGACGCGGATGATGCGCTCGCTGGAGGCGCAGCGGAACCCGAACGATCCGGCGGCGATCGCCGATGCGATGCGCGCGGGCATGCCGACCGGGCGCTACACGCGCCCAGAGGAGGTGGCGAACATGGTGCTGTTCCTGTGCTCGGACCTGTCGGGCAACGTGACCGGCACGCAATTCGTGGTCGATGGCGGACGGTCCGGCTCCGGCGGATCGGTGAGCACGATCCGGCGATAGGCAGCGTGCCTTGTCCCGCCCTGGCGGCGGGGCCTAGGATTTGGCCAGGAAAACGCCAAGAAGGCGCCAAGAGAAAATGCGTCAAGAGAACTGGGGGGAAAGCGACAATGAGTGCCACTACCAAGAGCGATTATCGCGGCATATCGCATCGCAACGATGCCGATCTGGCGGCCTGGCTGGCCAGGCGGCCGAGCGAGGCGGCCTTGGAGCCGGAGCTGGCGATCATCGATCCGCACCATCATCTCTGGCACACGCCGCACCGGGGCAAGTATTTCCTGCCGGAACTCCTGGCCGATATCGGCGGTGGCCATAACATCGTTTCTACCGTGTTCCTGGAGTGCCAGGCGATGTACCGCGCCACCGGGCCGGTGGAAATGCGCCCGGTGGGGGAGGTGGAATTCGTCAACGGCATCGCGGCGATGAGCGCGTCCGGCGGCTACGGGCCGTGCCGGGTGGCGGAGGCGATCATCGGCTATGCCGACCTCACCATCGGCGCGCGCGTGCGCGAGGTGCTGGAGGCCGAGCTCGCGGCCGGGGGTGGGCGGTTCCGCGGCATCCGCCACGGCGTTTCGTGGGACGGCAACGAGGCGGTGGGCAAGTTCGTCTCCCGCTTCGTGCCGCCGCACCAGCTCGCGGATCCGAAATTCCGCGAGGGCTTCGGCCAGTTGGCGAAGCTTGGGCTGAGCTTCGAGTCCTGGCAGTATCATCCGCAACTGCCGGACGCGATCGACCTGGCGCGGGCCTTCCCCGATACCACGATCATCCTGAACCATGTCGGCGGCGTGCTGGGCGTGGGGCCCTATGCCGGCAGACGGGCGGAGATCCTGGCATCCTGGCGCAAGGATATTTCCGAGCTGGCGAAAAGCCCGAACGTGAACTGCAAGCTGGGCGGCCTGGGAATGACCTCGTTCGGCTTCGGCTTCCACGATCTGGACGCACCGCCGACATCGGCCGAACTCGCCGAGGCCTGGCGGCCGTATGTCGAGCATTGCATCGAGGCGTTCGGCCCCGAGCGCTGCATGTTCGAGAGCAATTTCCCGCCGGACAAGCAGAGCTGCGGCTACACCGAATTGTGGAACGCGTTCAAGCGGATCACCTCCGGCGCGTCGGCCGCGGAGAAAAAGGCGCTGTACAGCGGCACGGCGGCGCGCGTCTATCGCATCATCGCACCCTGAGCGAGGGAGGCTGCCATGGCATCGATCCTGTCCGCGGCGGAACGCGCCGCCTTCGACGCCGACGGTTTCGTCATCGTGCGCGGCATGTTCGATGCCGAGGAAGTGGATCTGCTGCGCCGGGCGATGGAGGAGGATCCGGAAGTATCCAGCCACCTGATCGACCGGCTGGATGCCCAGGGCGCGGCGACGCGCATCGCCCTATGGAACCGTGCCGGCGACAGCGTCTATGGCATGGCGGCGCGCTCGGCGCGGATGGTCGATACCATGGCGGAGCTGCTCGGCGGTCCGGTGTACCATTTCCAGTCCAAGCTGACGGCGAAGGAGCCATTCGTCGGCGGGGCCTGGGAATGGCACCAGGATTACGGCTACTGGTACCATAACGGCTGCCTGTTTCCGCATCTGGCGAGCTGCCAGGTGGCGCTCGACCGTTCCGGCATGGAAAACGGCTGCCTGCAGATGGTGCGCGGCTCGCACCGGCTCGGGCGGATCGACCATGTGCCGGTGCCCGGCGAAGGCCAGAACGTCGCCGATCCCGCGCGGATGGCCGATATCCTGGCGCGGCTGGAACTCGTGCCGTGCGAGCTGGAGCCGGGGGATGCGGTGTTCTTCCACGCCAATATGCTGCACCGTTCCGCGCAGAACCGCTCGGCGCATCGGCGCTGGACGCTGATCTGCTGCTACAACCGGGTGGATAACGACACGGTCATCCGCGATCACGACCGCTACTATGTGCCGCTCGACATCGTTCCCGACAGCGCGGTGAAGGCGGCGGGGCTGCGCTTCGCCGGCGGCGACGAGCATTTCACCAGCCGTCCCTTCGTGCCCAGGCTGGCCTGACAGGCTTGGGTTAATCGGGCTCGCCTTCGAGCAGCTGCACCAGATCGCGGATATCCGCCTCGTCTTCCAGCGCGCCCAGACGATCGAACAGCGGCCCGATCTGGCCAGGGGGCAGGGCGCGTTCGGCGCAGTCGCTGAACTTCTCCCATAGCTCGTCCGCGCTCATCGCATTGTCGCCGCCGCGGCCGACCAGGTTGTCTATGCGGCGGGAGACATGCCGGCCGCCGTTCAGGGTGACGATCACCTCAGCCCCCCATTGCTTCGGGCCGTCTTCCGCCATGTCCGGATGCGGCCGCGCAACGATGCGTTGCAGCAATCGCTGGATCGCGGGGTCGAGATGCGCGTTGTTCTCGAAATCCTTGAGCTTTACTGCCCGGTCCAGCGCGGCGCGGGCGATGACGTATTGGTGGCTGAACTTGGCTTCGAGCGTGGTCTGCGGGTCCGGGTTGTTGGTGTGGCGCAACCGGCGCGCGTGCGCCAACACCTCGATGCCCGCGATGTCGTCGGGGCGGATGTCCTCGGCACGGACCAGGTCCAGCATCGCGCTGATGGCGGGATGGGTGCTGCCGCAGCAGGGGAATTGCTTGAGCGCGATGGATGGCTGCTCAATCTCCAGCGGCGTCCCCCAGTCCTGCAGCAACCTGGAAACGTCATAGTTGCCGGGGCCGTTGAAGACGTTCAGGAAGCCCTGGTGGTGTTCGAACGCGGCGTGGTTGGCGTCGTACCCGCTCTCGGCCAGCAGGGCGGCGAACAGGCCGTTGCGGGCGCATTGGCCGACATGCAGCGGCTTCACCATGGTGCCGAAATTGGCCTTGATGCCGCCGGCGAGGGAGGCGGCGATGGCGAGCGCGGTGGCGGCCTGCGCCTGGTCGAGGTCCAGCAGATGCGCGGCCGACGCGGCGGCGCCGATGGTGCCGAGCGTGGCGGTCGGGTGCCAGCCCTTGTCGTAATGATGGAAATTGACCGCGCGGGCGAGGCGGATCTCGGTCTCCACGCCGACGACATAGGCGAGCAGGATCTGCAGGCCCGAAGCGGCGCGGTCTTCGCCGAGCGCGAACAGCAGCGATACCAGCGGCACGGATTGGTGCCCGCCCATCACGCCGGAAAAATCGTCGTAGTCGAGCGCATGTGAGGCGCAGCCATTGATCATGGTGGCGTCAAGCGCGCTGGTGCGCTGCCGGCTGGCGAAGACGAGCGACGGGCCGGGCGCGGCGGCCAGCCCGGGAATGCGGCGCAGGATGTCGGTGCAGGGTTCGTCATGGCCGGCCAGTGTCACGCCGATGGTGTCGATGATGGCGGTGCGCGCGCAGGCGAGCGCTTGGGGCGTGAGGTGCTGGCGATCGAAACCGCAGATCCTCCGCACCATTTCGGTGGCGATGGCCCCCGTGGACGTGGTCAGGGTGCGGGCGGTCATGGTGGACGTGGTCATGACGGGCGGGTCCGATCGACTGCGGGGTGAAATGTATCGGCGCAGGCCAGTTTGGCGCGGCGATGGCCAGGGCTTCAAGGCCCCGGGCGAGGTCACGCCCGCGGCGTCGCGATCCCGGCCGGCGTGTCTATCGCTTAATTCCCCCCGCGCCACATGACGGCGGAGCGTGCCCCCATGGAGCCGAAGCCCGGATCATAAAAATAAGCCGAATCCCATTTAGTTAACTCGAGAAAAGGTGACCGCTTCAGTAGTAAAAACGGCAAGACAGATTGAACGACTTCGACTTAACTCCGCCCGCCTGCTGGGGGAGGGAATCGTGGAAAGAAATAAACAAATACATACCGTGCACAACATGGTTTCTCTGAATAACGGACCACTTCAGAATTATGATTGGAAAATTCTATGACCGCAGATAGCACCAGCACTGCCGGGTTGATACCTGTCGTCAATACTCCACCTCCAGCCGGTACGAATATCCTGACGGTGGGTGTTGGCGAGGAATACTCGACTGTCGCGGATGCGATCAACGCATCGCAGGACGGTGACGTGATCCAGGTGGATGCCGGCACCTATACCAATGACTTCGCCACGATCACGCACAAGATCACCATCGAAGGCGTGGGTGGGATGGTCAACATGGTGGCGACCGTCCCGCCGCCGAACGAGAAGGGCATTCTGGTCGTCGACAACGACGTGACCATTGAGAACATGACCTTTTCCGGCGCCGCGGTTTCCGACGCGGATGGCGGCAATGGCGCCGGCATCCGCTACGAAGGCGGACAGATGGTGCTGATCAACGATGCTTTCATCGGCAACCAGGATGGCGTCATGGGCAATCCGGTGATTGCCGGGCTGACCAATACCGTCACCATCGACCACAGCCTGTTCTCGGACAACGGCTCGGGCAGCGGCTATACGCACAATCTGTACATCGGTCCGGTCGACAGCCTCACCGTGACCAACAGCGTGTTCGAGGATGCGCAGGTCGGCCATGAGCTCAAGAGCCGGGCGCTGGCCAACACCCTCCAGAACAACGTCTTCGCCGACGGGCCGACCGGCACGGCGAGCTACGACATCGACCTGCCGAACGGCGGCGTGGACCTGATCCAGAACAACGTGATCGAGAAGGGACCGCTGTCGCAACAGGTGAACATGGTGCATTTCGGCGGCGAGGGCACCCCTTACGCGGACTCATCGTTGACCGTGACCGGCAACAGCTTCATCAACGACCGGACCAGCGGCACTGTGGGGGTGCTGAACCAGACCGACATTCCCGCCACCATCACCGACAACAATTTCAGCGGGATCACGGCGGCCAATGTCGCCAGCGGACCGGCGGTTGAGACCGACAACACGTTCAACTCCGGGGTGACGGTGTCGATCACGCCTGTCACCAGCGTGCCGATCACCATCGGGGCGACGGTCCCGGTCAGCACGGAGCCGACCACACCGGTCAGCACCGAGCCGACGACGCCGGTCAGCACCGAGCCGACGACGCCCGTCAGCACCGAGCCGACGACGCCGGTCAGCACCGAGCCGACCACGCCGGTCAGCACCAAGCCGACGACGCCGGTCAGCACGGAGCCGACGACGCCGGTCAGCACCGAGCCGACCACGCCGGTCAGCACCGACCCGACGACGCCGGTCAGCACCGAGCCGACGACGCCGGTCAGCGCCGAGCCGACCACGCCGGTCAGCACCGAGCCGACCACGCCGGTCACCACCGAGCCAACCACACCGGTCACCACCGAGCCGACGACGCCGGTCATCAGCAATCCCAAGACGCCGGTCGCCAGCGACCCGACCACCCCGGTCGCCAGTGATCCGACCACCCCGGCCGCCAGTGATCCGACCACCCCGGTCGCCAGCGACCCGACCACCCCGGTCGCCAGCGACCCGACCACCCCGGTCGCCAGTGACCCGACCACCCCGGTCGCCAGCGATCCGAGCACCCCGGTCGCCAGCGACCCGACCACCCCGGTCGCCAGTGACCCGACCACCCAGATCCCGAGTGGGAACTGGCACGGGCAATCCACCGGGCCGCATTTCATCGGCGGGTCCCATCACGCCGTGGTTACCGGGACAGGTGGCACGCTCTATGCTCCCAGCGGCTCAGCGAGCCTGACCGCCTCCGGCAGCAGCCAGGCCACCCCCACCATCTCGGCCTCCGTGACGGCAACGGGGACTGGCACGATGTCCGATCTCGTCGCCGGTTCGGGCAGCCTGGCAGCGGTGATCAACGGCCTCGCCTCCGCCACCCAAACGTCGGCGGCAGGCAGTGCCACGCTCGATCCGCAAGTTGCCGGCGGATCGTCCCAGTGGCTGACAACCGATGCGACCGGGGCGCACTCGGCGGGCGTCGTCGCCAAGATCCAGCCGAACGGCTAGATCTCGCGGCCGCGGCTGGGGTTACGCCCCCAGCCGCGGCAGTCTGGCGGCCAGCTGGGCGTACGCCGTCTCATCGGTGCGGTCGAAGCGCACCGGGGTGACGGCGATGCGCCCGGCCCGCGTCGCGTCGGAATCGCTCTCCAGCCCCTGCGGGCGCGGGCCGCGGCGGAAATTGATCCAGTGGTATTCCATGCCGCGCGGATCGGTGCGGGTTTCCACGACCATGCCCTGCACCAGGCCGACGCCCTGGCGCGCCAGGGTCAGCGGGCCGGCCGCCTCCGGCGCGCAATCGGGAAAATTGACGTTCAGGCAGGTATCCGCGCTCCAGCCGATATCCAGCAACTGGCGGATCGCCGGGGCGCCGAGGCTGCGGGCGGTATTCCAGGGAATATTGGCGCGGTCGGACCAGCACTGGCTGAGCGCGATCGAGGGAATGCCGAGCAGCATGCCGGTCATCGCGCCGCCGACAGTGCCGGAGAAGACCGTCTCCATGCCGAGATTGCCGCCGCGGTTGACGCCGGACAGGATGAGGTCCGGGCGCTCGGGCAGCAGGTGGCAGACGCCGAGCACGGCGCAATCGCCGGGAGTGCCGTCCACGCCGAAACGGCGCGGGCCCTGGTTGGAGATGCGCAGCGGGTGATGCAGGCTGACGGCGTGGGAAACGCCGGACTGGTCGTGCTCGGGCGCGACCACCCAGACCTCGCGGGCCAGTTCGGCGGCGATGGCCTCCATCACGGCCAGTCCCGGCGCGTCGATGCCGTCGTCGTTGGTGATCAGGATGCGATCGAGCACGGTGCGGCCTCCGGTGAAGGGCGGGATTGTCGTTGGCTGTGTGTCTATGACCGGCTGCCCGATGCTGTCCATGGGGGCCCCGCGCGGAGGCGAACGCTCGCCTGTGACCGTTCTCCGGCTCGCCGGTTGCACGGCAGATCTGTGCTCCCGATGACGTGACAGGCAGAACGCCCATGCTAGCGTTGGACCGAGCAGCGGACGGCCCGCGCTCGGGAGCGCGAGGAACATCGTGGTGACTACGTCCAGGAATACCGGCCCCGTGGGGGACGGCGGAGTCGAACTCCACCTATGCCTGGCTGCGCCTGGCCGCGGCGGTGCTGCTGAGCACGCTCGGCGGCGTGGGCATGTGGTCGGTGGTGGTCACGCTGCCGGCGGCGCAGGTGCAGTTCGGGGTCGACCGGGGCGCCGCTTCGCTGCCGTTCACCCTGACCATGATCGGCTTCGCCGCCGGGGGCGTGCTGATGGGCCGGTTCGCCGACCGGTTCGGCGTGGTGATGCCGGTGGTCCTCGGCGCGGTCACGCTCGGGATCGGCTATATCGCCGCCGGCTATGCCACCAGCCTGTGGCAATATGCGCTGGCGCAGGGCGTGCTGATCGCGCTGTTCGGCTGTTCCGCCACGTTCGGGCCGTTGATGGCCGACACGTCGATGTGGTTCACCCGCCGGCGCGGCATCGCGGTGTCTATATGCGCATCCGGCAACTACCTGGCCGGCACCATCTGGCCGCCGATCATCCAGCATTTTCTCCAAAGCGTGGGCTGGCGGCAGACGCATGTCGGCATCGGAATCTTCTGCATGGCCGCGATGCTGCCGCTGGCGCTGATGCTGCGCCGCCGCACCCCGGCGCTGGCGGGCGGCGCGGCCGGCCACATCCAGCGCAACGGACAGGGCGGGCTCGGGCTGGCGCCGAACACGCTGATGGCGCTGCTGGTGGTCGCCGGCATCTCCTGCTGCGTGGCGATGTCCATGCCGCAGGTGCATATCGTCGCCTATTGCGGCGATCTCGGCTACGGCGTCGCCCGTGGCGCGGAGATGCTGTCGCTGATGCTCGGCTTCGGCATCGTCAGCCGCCTGGCCTCCGGCCTGATCGCCGACCGGATCGGCGGGCTGCGCACGCTGATGCTGGGCTCTGTGCTGCAGGGCTCGGCGCTGGTGCTGTATCTGATGTTCGACGGGCTGACCTCGCTCTATGTCATCTCCGCGCTGTTCGGGCTGTTCCAGGGCGGCCTGATCCCGAGCTATGCGATGATCGTGCGGGAATATTTCCCGGCGCGGGAGGTCGGCACCCGGGTCGGCCTGGTGCTGATGGCGACGCTGATGGGCATGGCGCTCGGCGGCTGGATGTCGGGCGCGATCTTCGACCTGACGGGTTCCTACCGCGCCGCCTTTGCCAACGGCGTCGGCTTCAACCTGCTGAACGGGCTGATCGCCTTCTCGCTGCTGCGCCGGAGCGGCCGGCGCATGGCCTATGCCTGAAACCCGGTCTGCAGATCCCGGATCAGGCCGGCCAGGGTTTCCTTGTCGGCCTCCCCGGCGATGGGAATGCTGAACTCCGCGTTGGTCACCACATGGGCGTAGCGATCGTGCAGCTTGCGGCCGATGTCGGCGAAGCTGCCGATCGTGGCGTAGAGGTTCAGCACCTCGTCATCGATCATGCCGGGCATCTCCTCCCAGCGCTGCTCGCGCGACAGCACGCTCATGCGTTTGGCCAGGTCGCCGAGGCCGTGGAACTCGAACGCGGCGCGGTAGCCGGGGGTCGAGCAGTAGAACGCGACGCGGGCGCGGATGTCGCGGATGCGCTTCTCCAGTTCCTGCTCGGTGCGCGCGGTGGCGATCAGCGGCTTGATCGCCACCGCGAATTTTCCCGGATCGCGCCCGCTCTTAGCGGCCCCCGTGCGGGCCGCCGGCAGCATGACCTTCTCGATGTATTCCGGCGTGCAGACCGGGTGCGGGCGCATGCCGTCGGCGCATTCCCCGGCGATGCGGCTCATGATCGGGTTGACCGCGGCCAGGTGGATGGGAATGTCCGGGTGCTCGATCGGGCCGGGATCGAACAGCGGCACCATCAGGCTGAGCTTGTAGTGCTCGCTGGTGAAATCGAGCTTCTTCCCGCTCTGCCAGCAATCCCACACCGCGCGCACCGCATTGACGTAGTCGCGGATCCAGGGCCCGGCGGATGACCAGGCCATGCCGTAGCGCCGCTCGATATGCGCGCGCACCTGCGTGCCCAGGCCCAGCGTGAAGCGCCCGCGCGACAGGCGCTGCAGGGTCCAGGCGGTCATTGCCGTGCTCGTCGGGCTGCGCGGAAAGGCGATCGCGACCGCGGTGCCGAGCTTCAGCCGCGTGGTCGCCTGCGCGGCCAGAGCGGCGACGATATACGGGTCTTCCTTGCATTCCTCGACCACCAGGCCGTCATAGCCGAGGCGCTCCAGTTCCCGCGCATCGTCGAACACCGTGTGGATGTCCATCGGCAGATCCGGCGCGCGGAGGCCGGGATCCACCTTGCCGAGCGGCAGCAGCGTTTCAACCTGCATCGTGTTCCTCCCCCGGGTAGCCCGCCTGCAACCGTCAGGCCGATGCGAGGCTTTTCGATACCATCTCGTAGGTGCCCCGGCTCAATCCCGGCAACGCCAGCACATCGGCGAGCGCGTCGCGCATCAGGCCCTGGCGGGCGGGATCCACGCGCCGCCATTGCCCGAGCGGCTGGACCAGCCGGGCGGCGATCTGTCCGTTGACGGGATCGAGCTGCTTCACCGTCTCGGCGAGGAAGCGGTAGCCGGCGCCGGAGGCGTCGTGAAAGCGGACCTGGTTGCCGGCCGAGAAGCTGCCGACCAGCGAGCGCACCCGGTTGGGGTTCTTCAGGTCGAAATCCGCATGCGCGGTCAGGGCGCGCACCGCCGCCAGCGTGTCCGGCAGCGGAGAGGTGGCCTGGATCGCGAACCATTTGTCGAGCACCAGGTCATCGCCGCGCCAGGCGGCGTGGAACGCGGCCAGGGCATCGGTCCGCTCCGGACAATCGACGCCGTTCAGCACCGACAGCGCGGCCAGCACGTCGGTCATGTTGCGTCCGGCATCGAACTGCGCCTTGGCCAGCCCGACGGCGCCCGGCTCTTCGGCGGCGACCAGATAGGCCAGGCAGGCATTGCGCAAGGCCCGCCGGCCGATGGAGGCGCCGTCGATCCGGTAGGCGCCGGGATCGGTCAGCCGGTCGTACCCGGCCCGCAGCCGGTCCGCGAGCGCGTGCCCGATCGCGCTGCGGGCGAGGTCGCGCACCGCGTGAATGGCATCGAAATCGGCGATCGGCATCTGGTCGGCGAGGAACGCCTCGCCCGGCAGGCTGAGCGCCTCGGCGGCGAAGGCGGGGTCCGCGTCGCCCTGGGCCAGCGTGGCGGCCATCGCCTCGATCAGACCGTCGGCGACGACCGGCGTTTCCCCGCGCCGCCAGGCGGCGGCCATCTGCAGCAGCAGGCCGGTCGCGTATTGCTGCCCGGATTCCCAGCGCACGAACGGATCGCTGTCATGCGCGGCGAGGAAGCGCAGCCGGTCAGCCGGCACGCCGCCGAGTTTCACCGGCGCGGAGAAGCCGCGCAGCAGCGAGGGCACCGGCGGGGCGGCCACATCGGTGAAGGTGAAACTCTGCTCGGCATCGGTGACGGTCAGCACCCGCGTGCCCGTGCGCGGCGCATTCTCGCCCTCCAGCCGGGTCGGCATTTCCTGCCCATCCGCGCCGAGCAGCCCCATCGCCAGGGGGATGACCAGCGGCTGCTTGTCCGGCTGTCCCGGCGTGGGCCTCGTATGCTGGCGCACGGTCAGCGTGTAGCGCTGCGCTAGCGGGGTCATAGCTGTCGGAAACCGCGATCTCCGGCGTGCCGGCCTGATGGTACCAGCGCTTGAAATCGGTCAGGTCCACGCCGGAAGCGTCCTGCATCGCCTGGGCGAAATCGTCGATCGTCACCGCCTGGTTGTCGTGGCGGGCGAAATACAGATCCATGCCGCGGCGGAACGCATCCTTGCCGATCAGCGTGTGCATCATGCGAATGACTTCCGCGCCCTTCTGGTAGATCGTCGCGGTGTAGAAATTATTGATCTCGATATACTGGTCGGGCTGCACCGGATGGGCGAGCGGTCCGGCGTCCTCGCGGAACTGCCCGGCGCGCAGTGCGCGCACATCGCCGATGCGCTTGACCACGCGCGAGCCCTGGTCGGCGGAGAATTCCTGGTCGCGGAAGACCGTCAGCCCTTCCTTCAGCGACAGCTGGAACCAGTCCCGGCAGGTGACTCGGTTGCCGGTCCAGTTGTGGAAATACTCGTGCGCGATGACGGATTCGATGCCCTGGTAGTCGGCATCGGTCGCGGTCGCCGGCTGTGCCAGCACGTATTTGGTGTTGAAGACGTTCAGGCCCTTGTTCTCCATCGCGCCCATGTTGAAGTCGGACACGGCGGCGATGTTGAACACGTCCAGATCGTATTCCAGGCCGAACACCTCCTCGTCCCAGGTCATCGACTTCTTGAGCGACGCCATGGCGTGGCCGCAGGCATTTTCGTCGCCCGCGCGCACCCAGATGCCGAGTTCAACGTCGCGGCCGGAGCGGGTGACGAAGCGGTCCTTCACCGCGACCAGGTCGCCCGCGACCAGGGCGAACAGGTAGCAGGGCTTGGGGTGCGGGTCCTCCCAGCGGGCGAAATGCCGCCCGCCCGCGAGGTCACCCTGCGCCACCTTGTTGCCGTTCGACAGCAGCACCGGCACGCGGGCCTTGTCGGCATGGATCGTGGTGCTGTAGCGCGCCATCACGTCCGGCCGGTCGGGGAAGAAGGTGATGCGGCGGAAGCCCTCGGCCTCGCATTGGGTGAAGTAGCTGCCCTTGGAGACATAGAGGCCGCTGAGCTCGGTGTTGGCCGCCGGGTCGATGCGGGTCTCGATCTCCAGCGTGCAGGAAGCCGGCAGGCCGGGGATGCGCAGGCCTGCGGCGTCGAGCTGATACTGTGCGGCGCCGAGCGGCGCCCCGTTCAGCCGGACGCTGACCAGGACCAGGCTGTCCCCGTCCAGGTGCAAGGCGGCCGCCGGGTCGGCGGCCGGGTTGCGCCGCAGCGCCAGGCGAGAGGTGACGTTTGTGGCCGTCTCGTCGAGGTCGAAGGTGAGATCGACGCGGTCGACCAGGAAGTCCGGCGGGCGGTAATCGGCGAGCCGCGTCGGCCGCGGCGAGGCTTCGGCGTCCTGTTGAATATCGGGCATGGGCGGATCCGCCTTACGAGCGCACGAACCGGTAGTGGAACCGGTCGCCGTCCGCCTCGATCCGGCCCACGGTGGGGGCGGGGAAGTGGATCGGCAGGATCAGCGTCGAGGTATCGGCGACAGAGCGCAGGAAGCCGCTGCGGGAGGCCGCCGCCTGCTGCGGATCGGTGTCGAAGATCGTCGACCAGCCGGGTTCGCGGCATTGCAGTGCGTGGTGCATCAGGTCGCCGGTGATGGAAGCGCGCTGGCCGCCGGAGAAGATGTTGACGCAGCAATGGCAGGGCGAATGCCCGGGCGTCGGCGTCAGGGTCACGGTGTCGTCGAGCGAGAAATCGTCACTGACCAGCAGCGCCTGGCCGGCTTCCACGATCGGGCGGCAGTTCATGTTCCAGACCTCGCCGGGCGGCTGTTCGCCGCGCGCGGTGGCGGCTTCCCAGTAATCGTATTCCCGTTGGTGGAAGATGTATTTGGCGTTCGGGAAGGTCGGCACCCAGCGCCCGTTCACCAGGCGTGTGTTCCAGCCGCAATGGTCGATATGCAGATGGGTGCAGAACACGTAGTCGATATCCTCCACCCGCAGCCCGTGCGCGGCGAGGCCGTCCAGCCAGGGCTGCTTGGGGAAATCCATTGGTGCAGGGTAGCTCTTGTCCTCACCGGTGCAGGTATCGACCAGGATCACGCGCTTGGGCGTTCGCACCACGAAGGTCTGGTAGGTGATGACCATCTTGCCGCTGGCGGGGTCGAACAGCACGGGGTCGAGCTCGGCCAGATATTTCTTGCCGCGCTCGGGGTCGTAGGAAGGGAACATGTCCTCGGGTTTCCGCCACGGGCCATCGCGCTCGATGATGCTGCTGATGGTGACGTCGCCGATCCTGATCTCGTGCATGCTGGCCTCTCCGCGGTAACTCGCCTGCCGATGGTAGCGGGGCGGCCGCATGGGGGCCAGGGGCGCGGCCGTCGGTCGCCAGGTCTCGGGCTGCGGGACGCAAAAAAGAAGGGCGGCGCCACGGTGGCGCCGCCCTTCAGTCGAGGCTTTCGGTCGTGGTTATCGGGCGTGGTTATTGCGCCTGCCTGCGGCGGATCAGGCCGAGCCCGGCGAGGCCGGAACCGAGCAGCGCCAGGCTGGCCGGTTCGGGTACGGGGGCATCGAAGTTGGTCACGATGTTGCTGGCGGCGCCGCAGCAACCGTCCGCACTGAAGGCCTGGAAGGTAATGACGTCGCCCGCGTTGACGGCAATGCTGAAGCTGCCCGAGGCATCGCCGTTGGCGTCGTTGTAGGCATTCCCGAAATAACCATTGGCCAGGTTGTAAAGGGTGCCGTTGACGTAGAAGTTCATCCCGGAGCAACAGGAATCGACGTCCCAATTGAAGGACCAGTCAAAGGACACCACCCCAGAAGTTGCGACCGTATGCGAAAAGTTGAACGCCTGTTCGCCGCAGGGACCGTCGGAAAAGCAGGCGTCCGGCTCATACAGGGTCAGCGTCTGCTGGGTGCCGTCGATCGTGGAGGAGGTAGGCCCGCCAAGTGTCTCGGATGAAGTCCAGGTGGAATAGTCGTAATAGCCGTTGAATCCGAGCGGCGACGCATAGGATGGGGAATATATCAAGATCCCCAAAAGCGCTAAAATCGACGTCAATCTAAATCTAGACATTCTTCTTTTCTTCCCGTCGGGTTTCGAAAATGTGGCGTCTTCAGTCAAAACGCGTGAGGATCAAATCGACCACGCGGCTGACATGATAACATCACATTACAATTCGTAAATACTTCGAGCGGGAAAGACAACCGGTTCGATCACGTGGCCGTGAAAAATTTTCGTCCCTGATTTCCGTCACGCGTGCCCTGCCGCTGCCCCGCGCACATCGAACAAAAAAGCCCGCGATGGTTATTCCATCGCGGGCCAGGTTACGTCGGGAGTTCACGCCAGACGATTACTTGCGAACGGCTACTTGACGCCTGTTACTTGCCACCGGTAGCGGTCGCCCATGTGTGGTTATGCACCAGGCCGTCATCGTAGTTGTCGTGATCCGTGTCCCGCGTCACCGCGACGAAAGGGTCCATGCCCGCGGGCGCAGCAGCCAATTCGGCGAAACGCGCGGTCTGCTGTCCGTCGGAAGCGGACGGGCGATCGGTGCGGCGGGGGGAGGTCGATGGGCGCATTGGGGTCTCTCCTGTGCGGGCGTTCTGTAGGTCAATAATTCACATTGCACTGGCGAGATGCACGTGGTTTCTGCCGGTCGGAGGGGCAATGATGTTGCCGTTTTCACCGCCCGGCTTGTAAATCTGTAAAGGCTGTAAAGAATGGCGCGTGCGCTCATCGGCCGGACCGTGCGCCGGCTACGCACCGAACGGGAGCTGTCGCAGCAGGCGCTGGCCTCCCGCCTCGGCATTTCCGCCAGCTACCTGAACCTGATCGAGCACGACCAGCGGGCGGTGACGGCCAGCCTGCTGATCAAGCTCGCGGAGACGCTGCGGGTCGATCTCGCCACCCTGTCGGGCAGCGAGGAGCGGCAGATCGAAGCCGGGCTGCGCGAGGTGTTCGCCGACGCGCTGCTCGGCGCCGACGACATCCCCGATGCGGAAATCGCAGCACTTGCCGGCAGCGCGCCGAACGCGGCGCGCGCGGTACTGTCGCTGTACCGGGCCTGGCGGGTGGCGCGCGAGGATTCCGGCGGGATCGCGCTGCCCTCGGGCAGGCGCATCCTGCTGCCGACCGAGGAGGCGCGGGACCTGTTCACCGACCGCTCCAACTACTTCGCCGAGCTGGAGGCGGCCGCCGAGACGATCGCCGCATCCCTCGGCCCCGTGCTGCCGGCGGAGACCAACCATGCCATCGCCGAGCGGCTGCGCCGCGAGCACGGGCTGAGCGTTACCGTCGGGCCGCTGGAAGGCGCGTTGCGCCGCTACGATCCAGCCGCGCGCAGCCTGGCGCTATCGGAATCGCTGCCGCGGGAGAGCCGCGGCTTTCATATGGCCTTCCAGCTCGCCTTGCTGGAGGCGCGGGATGCGGTGGAGGCGGAGCTGAAGCGCGCCGCCCCGTCCTCGCCGGAGGCGGAATCGCTGATCCGGATCGGCTTGCTGAACTACATCGCCGGGGCGCTGCTGATGCCCTACCAGCCGTTCCAGCGGGCCGCGTCCTCGCTGCGTCATGACATGGAGGCGGTGGCGGCGCGGTTCGGCGTGTCCTTCGAGCAGGCCTGCCACCGCCTGTCCACGCTGCAGCGGCCGGGCACGGAGAAATCGGGCGAGAAGGGCGGGGCGGCCTCAGGTGGCGGGCGCGGCGTGCCGTTCTTCTTCCTGGTGGTGGACCCCGCGGGCAATGTCTCCAAACGCTTCTCCGCCGCCGGCTTCCCGTTCGCCCGCTATGGCGGTTCCTGTCCGCGCTGGGTGGTGCATTCGGCATTTTCCACACCCGGCACGGTGCAGGTGCAGGTGGCCGAACTGCCGGACGGCGCGGCGTTCCTGTGCTTTGCCCGCACCGTCACCCACCCCGGCGCGCGCTGGGGCGATCCGGCGCCGGTGCATGTGGTGGCGATGGGTTGCGCGGTGGAGCATGCGGGGGAAGTGGTCTATGCCGACGGTCTGGACCTCGACCGTGCCCGGGTCGGCATCGGCCTGTCCTGCCGTCTGTGCGACCGCCAGGACTGCCGTTCCCGCGCCTTCCCGCCGCTGGAGCACCGGCTGTCGCTGGACCCGACGATCACCGGGGCCAGCCCGTACCGGTTCGAAAAGCGGGGCTGAGCGGCGATTTCAGACCCGCGCGATTTCAGGCCCTACCCAGCAGGCGCCGCATCCGCGCACCCTGGTCGATCGCGGAGAACAGATAGGTGGGCGTCCAGGCATACCGGCCGCGCGGGGCGTAGCCGAGTTCGTGCAGCTGCGCGGCAATGGCCAGGAACCGGTCCGTGCCATCCGCCTCCACGACGATGTCGGGCAGCCAGCGCCGGATGGTCTGTTGCGCACCGGCCAGCACCGGCGGCCTCGCCGCCCTCCACGTCGATCTTGATCAGGCCGGTCGGCCGTTCCGGTATTATGCCGTCCGCGCAGGCTCCGGATCGGATGGGAATTTCGCCGTCGCCGGGCTGGATGCGGACCGTGCCGAAATTGCCCGCATCCGCCATCAGCGCGTAGCCGCTGGCGTCGCGCTCGCCGAGTGCGGCGCAATGCGTGCGCACCAGGCCCTCCAGCCCGTTGGCGGCGATATTGAGCTGCAGCAGTTCGTGGTTGGGCGCATAGGGTTCCACCGCCAGCACCGGCGCACCGAGGATGGCGGCGAAAAACACCGTGTGATTGCCGATATTCGCGCCGACATCGATGATGGCGGTGCCGGGCAGATAGATTTCCAGGATCTTCATCAGCACGTCCGGCTCATAGAAGCGCCCGGTGCTACGGATGATCGTGGCCAGGTGGTCCGGTTCCGGATGGGTCCATAGCTCGATCCGCCGGCCGAGGAACTGGAAGGCATTTTTTTGCACGGCCGGGCATCCCTGTTGGATCGCTTCGGGGAAGACCCCGGGCGATCCTGCCCGACCGTGATTAAGAAGCGGTTTCCCCGGCCGCCTCTCGCCTGCCTGTCAGCCGGTGCAGGCGCGCAGAAATTCGTCCATCCGCGCCCGCGCGCTGTCGGCCAGCTTGCCGGGGAAGGCGGTGAATCCATGCGCCCCGCCCGGATAGACCGCCAGTTCCGCCGGATTGCCCGCGGCGATCCAGCGCGCATGCATGAACAGCGAATCGTCGAGCAGCGCGTCCGACGTGCCGATCGTGAACAGGGCCGGGCAAAGCCCCGCCAGATCGGCATAGAGCGGGGAAATATCGGGGCTGCGCCGGTCGAGCCCCGCCGGCACGAAGGCATCGGCGAATTGTTCGATGTCAATCGTGCGCAGCACCAGGCGGGTAGCGCCGAAATGGCGCTGGCTGGGCGTCATCGACAGGTCGAAGGCGCCGAACACCAGATTGGCGCCGCGGAAGCCGCGATAGCCGTGCCGGTCGCGCATGCGCAGCAGCGTCGCCGCGCTCAGATGCCCGCCGGCGCTCTCGCCGCCGATGGTCAGGTTGTCGGTGCCGAATTCGGCTTTCCCGGACTTTGCCAGCCACAGCGCAACGGCTTCGCAATCCTCCACCCCCGCGGGGTAGGGATGCTCCGGCGCCAGCCGGTATTCGACGCTGACACAGGTCAGGCCGGCATTGTCGGCGATGCGCTCCAGCATCGGGTCCTGCTGGTCGCAGGCGCCGAGCACCCAGCCGCCGCCATGTATATGCAAATAGATGCCGCGCGGGTTGGCCGCCCGGACGATGCGGACCGGGATCTTGTTGCCGGCCGGGCCGTCGATTTCGCGCATCTCCGCGCGCGGGGATTGCGGCGCCAGCGGAAACGGCCCCCGGCCCTGCCGGCGGGCCTCGCGTACCGTCTCGGCGCCGACATCCCACCAATCCGCCATGCCATCCATCGCCGCCACGATCGCCGCGTTCAGCGCCCGGGTCTCAGGGTCGATCGCATCGGGGCTGTAGAGGCGGGGATCGAAGGGATTGGCGTTCATGCGGCGCTCCTGAAGTGGACGGGCCCAATATAGGGATCCGGCCGCATCAGGCCAGCCGCCGTGGCCGGACCGGTGCGACCAGACCGGCGCGACCAGACCGGCGCGCACACCTACCTGACCCCTTCGGGCCGCAGGCGCTGGGGCAGGGTGGCCAGGCTTTCGGTGGTGTCGAAATCGCGCAGCACGGCGTCGTCGGCCATTTCCACCTCGGCCACGAATTCCGCGTATTTGCCGATCAGGAAGCGCGCGCCGGTATCGCCCGAAATCTGCAGGATCTCGGGGAAGAAGCGCCGGTCCCACAGCATCGGGTTGCCCTGCTTGCCGTGGAAGGTGGGCAGTACGATCAGCCTGCCTTCCTCGGGGTCATAGGCTTCCAGTAGCCGGTCGATCATCCGCCCGGTGACCAGCGGCATGTCGCCCAGGCAGACGATGGCGGCGGCGCTGTCGGGCGGCAGGGCGGCGATGCCGGATTTCAGGCTGGCCGACAATCCCTCGGCATAATCGGGCGCGTGCACATACCGCACCGGGCGGCCGCCGAGCGCGATCTCGACCTGCTCGGCCATGTGCCCGGTCACCACCAGCACCGGGCGGGCGAGGCTGGACAACACATTGTCCACCACGCGCGCGATCATGGTTTTCCCGGTCTTGTCGAGCACCAGCAGCTTGTTGTGCGGCGCCATTCGCCGGGAGCGGCCCGCGGCCAGCACCAGGGCGGCGATCGTCGGCGCGCTGCGCGGCGCGACGCCGGAACGCGGCGTCGCCGGCGCCTTCTCCCGCGGGAGCGGTCGGGTGTCCATCTCCTTCAGCAGTCCGCCGACGCCCATGCGCATGATGTCGCGCGGCCCGAGCTCCAGCCCGGCGAACAGCCGCGACAAGACGAAATCGATGCCGTTCAGCACCGGGCTGCGGGCGCAGCCGGGCAGCACCAGCGCCGGGCGCGCGCCGATCCGGCCGAGGCAGATCAGGTTGCCGGGGTCCACCGGCATGCCGAAATGCACGATCTCCCCGCCCGCGGCCACGATGCCGGCGGGGCCGACATCGCGGCGGTCCACCACTGCGGAGGCGCCGACCACCAGCAGCAGATCGGCGCCGTCGTCGATCAATCGCCGCAGGGCATCGGCGATCGCCGCTTCGGTATGCTCGCAGCGGATCGGCGGCAGCAGGCTGCCGGTAAGCGCCTTCACCCGAGCTTCCGTCACCGCGATGGTCTTTTCGGTGGTGCTCTCCTTCAGCCCGGGCAGTTCGCTGGCGACCAGCCCGACCTTCAGGTGACGGAACGGGTGCAGGGTCAGCGCCGGATCGCCTTGCCGGGCCACGGCTTCGGCCACGGCCAGCATCGTGCCGGCCACGGCGAAAGGAATGACCTTGATGGTGGCCACCAGATCGCGCGGCGCCACCACGGCGTAGTCGGGCAGGGTGCCGATGGTCAGCGCCTCGTCCACCGAGTTCAGCCGGTCGATCCGGGCCGCATCCACGCGCAGCAATCCCGGCGCCTCGGCGACCAGATTGACCCGCCCGGTCGCGGCCCGCGAGCGCGCCAGCAGCGGCGAGACCAGTCGGGTGGCCAGGCGGTCGGCGGCCAGGTCCTCCGGCACGTCGCCGGGTTCCAGCCGGGCGGCGATCACCTCGCTCCGGCCGGCCTGGCGCAGCAGCGCGATGGCGACGTCATCCAGTACCGAGCCCTTGCGCAGCATCTTCTCGCCCAGCCGCTGGCTATGCGCGAGGATGGCGCCCTTGGCTTCGTCGAGCGGGACCGGGCCGAACTTCATGCCGCCTGCATCGCCGGCTGTTTCTGGCCGAGCGGGGAGCCGCGGCGGGCGGCGACGATCTCGGCCATCACCGACAGCGCGATCTCCGGCGCGGTCACCGCCTCGATGTTCAGGCCCACCGGGCCGCGAATGCGCCGCATCGCCTCGTCGCTGTGGCCGAGTTCGCGCAGCCGGTCCAGCCGCCGCCCATGCGTCCGGCGCGAGCCGAGCGAGCCGATATAGAAGGCCGGCGATTTCAGCGCCCGGTCGAGCGCGGGATCGTCGAGCTTCGGGTCATGCGTCAGTGTCACCACGGCGGTGCGCGCGTCCGGCTTCAGCGCGTCCAGCGCCTCGTCCGGCCAGTCGGTGGAAACCGTCACGTTCGGGAAGCGCTCGTCGCTGGCGAAGGCCCGGCGCGGATCCACGACGGTCACCGCAAAGCCGCAGGCGGAGGCGAAGGGCACCAGCGCCTGGGCGATATGCACGGCGCCGACCACGATCAGCCGCAAGGGCGGGTTGTGCGCATGCAGGAACCAGTCCTGGTTGCCGATCTTCACCGTGCCGCTTTCGTCGGCGGCCAGCTTTTCCGCCGCCGCCTCGTTCAGGCCGGCGGGCGCCGCCGGGTCGGGCAGCAGGATCTGCTCGCCGCCGGGCAGCGCGGTCGCCAGCACCACCGGGCGCTTGTCCCGTTTGGCCTGTTCCAGCGCGGCGAGGATTTCCGGCGTCACGACAATTTCTCCACGAACACCTTCAGCTTGCCGCCGCAGGCCAGGCCGACTTCCCAGGCGCGTTCATCGGTGACGCCGAAATCCAGCAATTGCGGCACGCCGCTGGCGAGCGTCTGCATCGCCGCGTCCGATACCGCGCCCTCGATGCAGCCGCCGCTGACCGAGCCGGCCATGCGGCCGGATTTCGTCACCACCAGCTGGCTGCCCGCGGGGCGGGGAGAGCTGCCCCAGGTCTCGGTCACGGTGGCGACGGCCACCTGCTCGCCTGCCGCCTTCCAGGCGGCGGCGATCGCCAGCACGTCTTCGCGCTCGTTGTTCGGGCTCAAGGGGGGAGGCTCATGCCGTGCTCCTTTCCAGTCCACCGCGAAACGGTGCGGGACGTGACAGCAGATCGACCAGCTTGCGCAGGCTGGCCAGGTTATGCACGGGGCGGAACTCGTCCACATGCGGCAGCATCGCGCGAATGCCCTGGGATTTTGGCTCGAAACCGGACCAGCGCAACAGCGGGTTCAGCCATATCAGCCGTGTGCAGGAACGGTGCAGCCGGTCCATGTTTTCCGCCAGCCCATGCGCGCCGTCGCGGTCCAGCCCGTCGGTGATCAGCAGTACCACAGCGCCCTGGCCGAGCACCCGGCGGGCCCAGAAATGATTGAACTGCGCCAGCGCTTCGCCGATCCGGGTGCCCCCGGACCAGTCCGGCACCACATGGGCGACCATCTGGAACGCCACCTCCGGATCGCGATGGCGCAGCTGGCGGGTGATGTTGGACAGCCGCGTGCCGAACAGGAAGATGTGCACGCGAGCCCGCTCATTCGCCACCGCATGCAGGAAATGCAGCAGGATCTGCGCGTAACGGGACATCGATCCGGAGATGTCGCACAGCACCACCAGCGGCGGCGGCCGGGTGATCTGGCGGTTATGGGCGATCTCCAGGATCTCGCCGCCCTGGCGCAGGCTGTTGCGGATCGTGCGCCGCAGATCGGTCGCGGGGCCGAGCGGATCGGGTCGCAGCCGGCGGGTGCGCCTGAGGTCGAGCGGCAGGCGCAGGCGCTTGATCTCCTGCTTCGCGGCGTTGATCTCCGCCGCGCTCATGGCCTCGAAATCCATGGTTTGCAGGCGTTCGCGCTCGCTGACGGTCAGCACCGCGTCGATATGCGGCGGTTCGTCCTTGGGCCTGGACGGCGGCGGACGCTTGGCCGCCATCGCCTCCGCCACCCGCCGCCCGGCGGGCGGCGCGCGGTCCTGCTTCTTCTCCTTCTGCGCATCCATCAGCGCCATGGCCGCCGCCTGCTCCGCGGCGGCCGGATCGCGCCAGAACAGCGAGAATGCCTGGTCGAACACCTCGGCGTGCTCATGGCGGTGGATCATCGCGGTGCGCAGCGCCGTGCGCGTCTCGGCGCGGTTGCCGAGATCGATCAGCGACACCGCCTGCTGCGCCGCCAGGGTTTCCGCTGGCCCCACCGGCAGCCCGGCCCGGCGCAGCAGCCGGGCGAAATGCATGATGTTGGCGCCCAATCTCCCGTTAGGGGGGCGGCCGCTAGCGGGGCTTCCGTCGGGCGCAGGCCCGGCGCCCGGATCACCGCCGGACGAGCCCGCCCCGGTCATGTCGCTTCGACCGCCTCGCCGACCAGGCGGGCTGCCTCCGCGCCGCGGATCTTGGCTATATCATCCTGATATTTCAGCAATACCCCCAGCGTCTCGTCGACCGCGCCGGGTGCCAGTTCGGTCTGGTCGAGATAGGTCAGCGCGTTCGCCCAGTCGATCGTCTCGGCCACGCCCGGCAGCTTGAACAGATCCGCCCCGCGCAGCTTCTGCACGAAGGCGACCACCTGGCCCGACAGCAGCCCGGGCACGTTCGGGGCCTTCACCGACAGGATCGCCCGCTCCCGCGCGGCGTCGGGGTAGTCCACCCAATGGTACAGGCAGCGCCGGCGGATAGCGTCGTGCACTTCGCGGGTACGGTTGGAGGTCAGCACCACCACCGGCAGGGTCTTCGCCTTCACGGTGCCGTATTCCGGCACGGTGATCTGGAAATCCGCCAGCAATTCCAGCAGGAACGCCTCGAACGGCTCGTCGGCGCGGTCGAGCTCGTCGATCAGCAGCACCGCCGGCGGCAGATCCGGATCGATCGCCGACAGCAGCGGCCGGGCCTGCAGGAATTCGCGGGTGTAGATGCTGCTCGACAGCTCGCCGCGATCGGCGACGCCGGTGGCCTCCGCCAGGCGGATCGCCATCAGCTGGCGGGCATGATCCCACTCATAGGCCGCCGCCGAGAGGTCCATGCCGTCGTAGCATTGCAGCCGCACCAGGCGGCGGCCAAGCCCGGCGGCGAGCACCTTGGCGATTTCGGTCTTGCCGGTGCCGGGCTCGCCCTCCAGGAACAGCGGGCGACCCATCGACAGCGCGAGATGGATGGTGGTGGCCAGCTCGTGGTCGGCGATATAGCCCTGCGACGCCAGCAGGGCAGCCGTATCGCCGACGGTTTTGGGTAGCGTCACCTAGAAGAAGCCCCGTGCCAGCGCCAGGATGATGATCGCGGCGACCACGATGCCGGCCCAGGCGATCGGCGGCAGCCCGAAGATCTCGCGCGGGACCAGCGCGGTGACGGGCAGGGACGGCACCGGCTTGAGCTCGGCATCGGCCTTGTGCGTGATCGTGGAGGGCTCTGCGGCCGCCTCCTCCACCGCCGGAGCCGGCGTGAGCGCGGCGGTGAAGCGGTCGAAGAACTGGTCGGACATCTGCTTGGCGGTGGCATCGATCAGCCGCGCACCGAGCTGGGCGATCTTGCCGCCGACCTGCGCCTTCACGTCGTAGGTCAGCAATGTCGCATCGCCCTCATCGGCGAGCTTCACCTGCGCCCCGCCCTTGGCGAAGCCGGCGACGCCGCCCTGGCCCTCGCCGGTGATGGTGTAGCCGTTCGGCGGATCGATATCCGACAGCGTGACCTTGCCGGCGAACTTGGCCGTGATCGGGCCGATCTTCAGCCCCGCGGTGGCTTTCAGATCATTCTCGCCAACTTTCTCCAAACTTTCACAGCCGGGGATGCAGGCCTTTAGCACCTCGGGGTCGTTAAGAGCTTCCCAAACCTTTTGACGCGGCGCTGGAATGCGCCGCTCGCCTGACATATCCATGTACTGCGAACTCCCGGTTGCGCGGGCGGGACGTTACTTGCAGGGTCCCGCCCATGCAACCGAATGAACCTTCAGGTGGGACCATCATGCGCTTTGCACGTATATTGGCCCCATACCCTTTGTTGATAGCATGCCTGGTGCTGCTCCCGTTCGGCGCCGAGGCCGCGCCGCCTGCGGGCCCGGTGCCGGGGCCGTTCTGGGGGCTGCCTTTCCTGGGCATGCTGCTGTCGATCGCGCTGTTCCCCATCCTGGCGCCGCGCTTCTGGCACAAATGGATGGGATTGGTCGCCCTGTTCTGGAGCCTGGACCTGCTGCTGCCGCTGGCCGCCACTTCCAGCATCGGCGCGGCCGGTTTTGCCGTCTGGCACGCCGCCTGGACCGAATTCTTTCCCTTCTTCCTGCTGCTGCTGGCCCTGTTCACCGCCGGCGGTGGCATTCTCATGCGCGGCGGTCCGTCCGGCACGCCGGCCGGTAATACGTCCATGCTGGCGATCGGCACCGTGTTTGCGGGGCTGATGGGCACGACCGGAGCGGCGATGGTGCTGATCCACCCGCTGCTGCGGGCCAATGCGCATCGGACCCGCAAGCTGCATATCGTGATCTTCTTCATCGTGCTGGTCGCCAATATCGGCGGCGCCACCACGCCGCTCGGCGATCCGCCGCTGTATATCGGCTTCCTGAACGGCGTGCCGTTCTTCTGGCCGCTGCAATCGCTGCTGAAGCCGATGCTCCTGGTCGCCATACCGCTGCTGGCGATCTTCTATGGCCTCGACCGGTATTTTGCCGCCAGGGAACCGCCGCCGGCGCCGCCGGAGAAGTTCCGCCTGCGGGGGCGGTTCAATATCGGGCTGATCGCTATCGTCGTGCTGACCGTGCTGGTCCAGGGCATCTGGCAGCCGGGAAATGTCTCGCTGCTCGGCCAGGAGATCGGCATCGAGCGGCTGGTGGCGATGGCTGTGTTCCTGGCGGTCACGTTGGTCTCGGTGGCCTATACGCCGCGCGCGGTGCGCCAGGGGAACGACTTCAATTGGCATCCCATGCAGGAGGTCGGGATGCTGTTCGCGGCCCTGTTCGTGACCATCGGGCCGGTGATGGCGATGCTGGACGCGGGCATGGCGGGGCCGATGGCCTTCCTGATTCGCCTGACCGAGACAGCGCACGGAGATTTGCATCCGCTGGCGATCTTCTGGCTGTGCGGGGGTCTGTCGGCCTTCCTCGACAACGCGCCGACCTATCTGGTGTTCTTCCACCTGGCTGGCGGCGACCCGGCGGAACTGACCGGCCCGCTCAACCCGGTGCTGACAGCGATCTCGGCCGGATCGGTGTTCTTCGGTGCGCTGACCTATATCGGCAATGCGCCGAACATGATGGTCCGCTCGATCGCTGCCCATCGCGGCGTGAAGATGCCCGGCTTCTTTGTCTACCTCGCCCTGGCCGGTGCCTTGCTGCTGCCGGTATTCGCGCTGGTGAGCCTCTATTATATGCTTTGAGAAATTATATGCCTTGGAGAAGGGGCGGGGGCTGCAATCCGTCTCGCTCTCCGCTATGGGCTGTTGCCAACAGGCATTGAGGGAGGAGGCGGGGGGCTGCAACCCGCATCTTTCTCGGCTATGGGCTGTCCAAGACCCCGATACGGAGCCACCACCATGACTTATCTCGTCGCCACCGACCTGCCCAACGCACCGGCCGGAGAGCGTTTCCGGGCGCTGCTGTCCCGCCCGGGCATCCTGCGTATGCCCGGCGCCCATAATGGCATGGCCGGGCTGCAGGCCAAGGCCGCCGGATTCGAGGCGTTGTACCTCTCCGGCGCCGCCATGACGGCGTCGATGGGCATCCCCGATCTCGGCATGATCACCGTGGACGAGGTGGCGTTCTTCGTGCGCCAGATTGTCCGCGCCTCCGGGCTGCCGCTGCTGGTGGACGGCGATACCGGCTATGGCGAGGCGCTGAACGTCATGCACATGGTGCGCACCTTCGAGGATGCCGGCGCCGCGGCCGTGCATATCGAGGACCAGCTGCTGCCGAAGAAATGCGGCCATCTGAACGACAAGAAGCTGGCCGACGCGCATGACATGGCCGCCAAGGTGGCCGCCGCCGCGCGCGCCAGGCGGCATCTGTTCGTCATCGCCCGCACCGATGCGGCGGCCAGCGAAGGCATGGACGGCGCCGTCGCCCGCGCCAAGCTGTACATGGAGGCCGGCGCCGACGCGATCTTCCCGGAGGCCCTGAATACGTCCGACATGTTCCGCGAGTTCGCCCGCCGCATGCCCGGCGTGAAGCTGCTGGCCAACATGACCGAGTTCGGCCGCACGCCGTTCTTCACCGACGCGGAGTTCCAGGAGATGGGCTACTCGATGGTGATCTGGCCGGTCAGCTCCATGCGCGTCGCTTCCAAGGCGCAGGAGGACCTGTACGCCGCGATCGCACGTGACGGCGGCACGATGAACATGGTCGACCGGATGCAGACCCGCGCCCAGCTCTACGCGACCATCGGGCTGCACGCCTATGAGGCGCTCGACGCCTCGATCGTGCAGACGATCATTCCCGAGGCGATGCCGCAAAACGTGCGCGGGTAATCGCCTGTGAACCGGCGTCGATTATTCGCCCTCCTGGCTGCGTGCTGCCTGGCCCGCCAGGCACTCGCCCAGGCGCTCTCCGAGACCGCCGCGCAGCCCGAACTGCCGAAGGAGAAGCTGCAGATCATCGGCCGCGACGGCAAGGTGCATGATTTCAACGTCGAGATGGCGCTGAGCCCGGACGAGCAGACCGTGGGGCTGATGTTCCGTCCCAGCGTGCCCGCCGATGGCGGCATGCTGTTCGACTGGCACGGCGAACGGCGCTCGGAGATGTGGATGAAGAATACCATCGCGTCGCTGGACATGGTGTTCATCGGCGGCGACGGGAAAATCCGCGCCATTGCCGAGAACACGGTGCCGAAGAGCCTGGCCAGGATCGACAGCCGGCTGCCGGTCCGTGCCACGCTGGAACTGGCCGCCGGCACCACCGCCCGGCTGAATATCCGGGTCGGCGATACCGTGAAGCAGCGCATTTTCGGCAATGCAACCTGAGATCGGGCATATCGACGATTGGGCATATCGACCAATAGCTTCCGCGTCGGATATGCCGTAGATAGGCCAAGTTCGGGGTGTAGCTCAGCCTGGTAGAGCATTGCGTTTGGGACGCAAGGGCCGGAGGTTCGAATCCTCTCGCCCCGACCATGATAGCCGAAGACACGACGACCGAGACGGAGACAAGCATGCGGGCCCGCATTTACCAGCCGCCGAAAAACGCGATGCAGTCGGGCATGGCCCAGACCCATGAATGGGTACTGGACTTCGAACCCGCCGCACGCCGCCAGGCCGACCCCCTGATGGGCTGGATCGGCAGCCCCGACACCCAGGCCCAGGTCTCCCTCCGGTTTGCCACGCGGGAGGAAGCGGTCGCCTACGCCGAACGCCAGGGCATCCCCTACGATGTGGAACTGCCCCATGCCCGGCGGGTGCGGCCGAAGGCCTATGCGGATAATTTCCGCTACGGACGCCAGCAGAACTGGACCCATTAACGCCCGCGCATCCGACCTGCCCGGGCCGGGTTGCCACGGCAAGCGCCCTTAGCTCAGTTGGATAGAGCAACAGCCTTCTAAGCTGTGGGTCGGTGGTTCGAATCCACCAGGGCGCGCCACTCCCGACCAAGGCCGGGCACGTGTGCCCGGCCTGTCAGCGTCCCGCTTCGTCCCGTCGGAAGATGGGGTCGGTCAGCGGCCACGCCGAACCGGCGGGCTATCGCTGCATTTGCATGACCTCGCTCATCGGCATCATGTTCGCGTTCAGGTGGGCCATGATCCACAGGGAACCGCCAAGCACCAGCCCGACGATCAGCACCCCGAATGCCAGCGCCAGAACATTGTTCGCGCTGTCCGGGCCGGTCGAGATATGCAGGAAGAACACCAGATGAACGCCCATCTGGGCGATTGCCAGGACGACGAGCGCGACCGGAATGCCGGGTCCCCATATCAGATGCGTCTGGGCCACATAGAAGGAAGCCGCGGTCAGTACGGCCGCCAGAGCCAGGCCGACCACATAGCCGCGTATGCCCTGCGCGACGCCGCTGCCATCCGGGATCTCATCGCCGGGAGCGAGGTCGAGGATGTCGCCAGGCGTTGCCGGATCATGTGCCATCAGCCGGCTCCCATCAGGTAGACGATCGTGAACAGGGCCACCCAGATGATGTCGAGGGCATGCCAGAACAGGGTGAAACAAAGCAGCCGCCGCATAATGGCCGGCTTGAACCCCTTGGCCCAGAACTGCGCCATCATCGTACCGAGCCAGAGCAGGCCCACGCTCACATGCAGACCGTGCAGCCCCACGAGCGAGAAGAACGCGGTCAGGAACGCGCTCCGCGTCGGGCCGGCGCCCGCTGTAACCAGCGACGCGAACTCGTGCAGTTCGAGGGCGACGAAAGTGGCGCCGAGAAGCCCGGTGATCAACAGCGAGACCTGGGTCCATAGCTGACTGCGCACCGTCGCCGCGATCGCCGCCAGCCCGCCGGCGAAGCTGGACGCCAGCAGGCAGGCGGTCTCCACGGCCACATTCGTCAGGTTGAACAGTTCACGCGCCGTCGGACCGCCCGCAGTCGCATCCACCAACACCGCATAGGCGGCAAAGAAGGCGGAGAACATGATGATGTCGCTGAGGAGGTAGATCCAGAACCCGTAGCCGGTGATGACGCGCTTGGACGCGGGCCCCCCCTCGCCATGGCCCGTCGCCTCCCCGCGGTAGCCATGCAGGTGGTGGCCGACCCTGTTGGGATCGTCAAATGCCACGTGACCCATTGTCGTATGGGCGCTGCTCATACCGGCTTCCTCAGGGTGGGGAGAATGGCGGCGCGGGCCGCGCGGCGTGCCCGATCGATCCTCGCGACCTCCTCGGCCGGCACCTCGTACTCGGCGACGTCGCGCCAGGCGAAGACCACGAAGGTCACGAAGGCGCCGAACAGGCCGAGCGCCACCAGCCACCAGATATGCCAGATCAGGGAAAACCCGGTGACGGTCGCGAAGAAGGCGGTGACGAAGCCGGTCGGGCTGTTACGGGGCATCTCGATGTCATGATATTCCGGCTCTTCGGACATCTGCTGCTGTTCGATCGCCCGCTGCTTTATCCCCCAATAGGCCTCTTCACCCTCGACGTTCGGCAGCACCGCGAAATTGAAGGCCGGCGGCGGGGAAGGCGTTGCCCATTCGAGCGAGCGCCCGTTCCATGGATCGCCCATGACATCGACCCGCTGCTCCCGCGTCCGGATCGAGACGAAGAGCTGGGCGGCCTGGAACCCGATGCCGCACAGGATGACGATAGCGCCCAGCATCGCGACGAGCAGCCAGGGATGCCAGGCCGCGACGTCATAATGCTGCATTCGCCGCGTCATGCCGAGCAGGCCCACCGCATAGAGCGGCACGAAGGCGAGGTAGAAGCCGATGAACCAGCACCAGAAGGCCGCTTTGCCCAGCCGCTCGTCCAGCGTGAAACCAAATGCTTTCGGAAACCAGTAATTATAGCCGGCGAACACGCCGAACACGACGCCGCCGATGATCACGTTGTGGAAATGGGCGACGAGAAACAGGCTGTTGTGGAGCACGAAATCGGCCGGCGGGACGGCGAGCAGCACGCCGGTCATGCCGCCGATCGCGAACGTGACCATGAAACCGATCGCCCACAGAAGCGGCGTGTTGAACCGGACGCGTCCGCCATACATCGTGAACAGCCAGTTGAAGATCTTCACCCCGGTCGGCACGGCGATGATCATCGAGGCGATGCCGAAGACGGCGTTGACATCCGCCCCCGCTCCCATGGTGAAAAAATGGTGCAGCCAGACCAGGAAGGACAGGATGCAGATCGCCATCGTCGCGGCCACCATCGAGCGGTAGCCGAACAGCGGCTTGCCCGAGAAGGTGGAGACCACCTCCGAGAAGACACCGAAGGCCGGCAGGACCAGGATATAGACCTCGGGGTGCCCCCATACCCAGATCAGGTTCACGAACATCATGGCACTGCCGCCGGCCTCGTTCGTGAAGAAGTGGAAACCGAAATACCGGTCGAGCAGCAGCATCGCGAAGGTCGCGGTGAGCACGGGGAAGGCGGCGATGATCATCAGGTTGGAGGCGAGCGCCGTCCAGCAGAACACGGGCATGCGCAGGTAGCTCATGCCTGGCGCCCGCATCTTCAGGATGGTGGTGGCGAGATTGATGCCGCCCATCAGGGTGCCGATGCCGGCGATCTGCAGCGACCAGAGATAATAGTCGACGCCGACGCCAGGCGAATACTTCAGCTCGGACAACGGTGGATAGGACAGCCAGCCGGTACGTGCGAACTCCCCAACGACGAGCGATATGTTCACCAGCAGCATGCCGGTGGCGGTGAGCCACAAGCTGACCGAGTTCAACGTCGGGAATGCGACGTCGCGCACGCCAAGCTGCAGCGGCACGACGAAATTCATCAGCCCGATGACGAACGGCATCGCCACGAAGAAGATCATGATCGTGCCATGCGCCGAGAAGATCTGATTGTAGTGCTCGGGCGGCAGATATCCGTCGGAGTGAAACGCCAGGGCCTGCTGCGCGCGCATCATGATGGCATCGATGAAGCCGCGCAGCAGCATCACCATGGCGATCGCGCAGTACATGACCCCAATGCGCTTGTGGTCGACGGAGGTGATCCACTCGGCCCAGAGATATGGAACGTAACCGTTCCTCCACACCCAGAACAACACGGCCAGTACGGCGACGATGACGATGGCCGATGATGCCAGCGGTATCGGCTGATCGAATGGAATTGCGTCCCAGCTTAGCTTTCCAAGCATTTCAGTGCCTCATCCGCGGCGACACCGCCGATTTTGGTTTGCCGATATCGGGTCCGGGACCTGGCGCCAGAAGCTGCGCGACAATGGCCTCGAACAGCCGGGGCTGCACGGATTTGAAGGTGAACGGTTGTACATCCTGGCTCTGCTGCGTCAGCTGGGCATAGCTCGCGGCATCCAGCACGGGGCCGGAATTCCGCGCCGCGGCGATCCAGCCATCGAAGTCGCCGGACGGTACGGCATGCATCTCGAATGCCATGCCCGAAAAGCCGTCGCCGCTGTACCTGGGACGACAGGCCATGGAACACGCCCGGCGCGTCAGCCTGCAGATAGAGATGCGTCGCCATGCCGTTCATGGTGTAGATCATCGTGCCGAGCTGCGGCACGAAGAAGGCGTTCATCACGCTGGCCGAGGTCAAGGAAAAACGGACCGGAACGCCTGCCGGGACGACGAGCCGGTTGACGCTCGCCACGCCCTGTTCGGGATAGATGAACAGCCATTTCCAATCGAGAGAAACGACCTGAACCTCCAGCGGGTCGGGGTTCGCCGAAAGGGGCCTGGCCGGATCGAGTTCGTGCGAACTGATCCAGGCGATGCCGCCGAGGAACACCACCACGAGCGTGGGGATCGCCCAGACGACGAACTCGATACGGCCCGAATAGGCCCAGTCCGGAAGATAGCGGGCCTTGGTGTTGGAGGCACGGTACCACCAGGAAAACGCCAGTATGGCGATGATCACCGGCACGACGATCATCAGCATGATACCAAGGGCATCCAGGAGGATCAGCCGCTCGCCGGCTCCGATCGGGCCCTGCGGATCAAGAACGCCGCCGGTACAGCCGCCGGGCATCAGCGACGCAAGAGCCCAGAGCAGCAAGGAGGCCCCGCGCCTGACGCGGCCGTCGAGCCATGGAAGCAGTTGTTCGCGGCAACGATCCGGCGTCCGATGATACAAAGCAGCGCGGCCGCTCGGACAGGCCACGTGATCTACCCGCGACAGGAAGTTCGCGATGACAGCACTTTGAACGGTCTGGCTACAGGCGGGTGAAGGCACATCCGACCTATTCCCTAAAATTCCCGTAACTTACGCTAGACACTATTCTGACGGGCAGTCAACAATCTTTACCACCGACGCGCTGCAACCTGTTCACGATTGGTAATGGGAAAGCGCGCCTGCCCGGCGGGGACAGCTACGCCGTGAACGGTGCCGCTCCACGCCATCAGGATGGTTCCTACTGCCGCGACGCAAACGCATCCGGATCGTTACGACCTACCACGTCAGGGCCCCGGCGAAGTCATGAGATGATTCTGTAACCAATCGTTCAGTGACAGGCTGGCGGGTGAATTCGGGTCCGCCAGAACCGCGCGGACAGGTCATCAGGGCCAGAACCCCGCGGCGTGCGGCAGGGGACGTGTCATAGCGGGGCGTACTGGGCCTGCACGCGAGCGTTGCGTCAGCGGGGCAAACCATGGTGCGATATGCAGTATAATCCGGCCGCCGACGGCGCCGGCACGTGGCAGGCCGCATGTCTGCCTATAGCTTGGGGGGTAGGATGGGTTTTCGGCATCTGCTGTCCGCTGGTATTGGGCCGGGTCGGCATTTTGGGGCGGCGCTGCTGTTGCTGCTCGCGGCGGTCGTGCCTGGCTTCGCCGACACGCCGGCCGTTGCAGGCAAGGTGCAGGACGAGGCGCGGCGCGCCGGCCGGCCGGCGAGTTCGTTCACCCATGCCGGCGAGGACTATTTCCACGACATGGACAACGCCATCGCCCTCACGCCGGACGAGGTGAAGGGCCGCAACATGTGGATCGTCTGGACCGGCGGCAACGACCGGTTCTGGGACAAGATGACCGCCGCCACCTTCGGCGTCTTCGATCTTCTGAAGGTCGTGACCTCCCATCCCGGTCAGCCCGCCGGCCACGACACGCGCTGGAAGTATCTCGGCGTGGTCAACGAGCCCTGTTTCGACAAGCCGACCGGCCCGGATCCGAACCGCTTCGGCCTCTGGCTCGACAAGCGCCGCAGCGATTGCCCGGCCGATCCGTTCGCGGATGCGAAAAAATATCCCGGCGTCGCCATTGGCGCGCGCGGCAAGACGGTTCCCGTCGGGTCCTATTACGGCGAGTCCTCCGGCATTGTCGGCTTGCGACTGTTTCCCAACCCCGCCTTCGACGAGAAGGCGAAGAGGGCCTGGGACCCCGAGCGCTATTACAACGATCCCAAATACTACAACGACCAGAACCTGGTCCGGCCGTACCGCGTCGGCATGACCTGCGGCTTCTGCCATGTCGGCCCCAGCCCGATCCATCCGCCGGCCGACCCCGAGGCGCCGAAATGGTCCGATCTCAGCTCCACCGTCGGCGCCCAGTACATGTGGGTGGACCGCATCTTCACCTACAATGCCGGTGAAACGAACTTCATGTACCAGCTGGTGCACACCTACCGCCCGGGCACCATGGACACATCCCTGGTCTCGACCGACAACATCAACAATCCGCGCACCATGAACGCGATCTATAATCTCGGTGCGCGGCTCGGCCAGGCGTTGCGCACCGGGCAGGAAACGCTGGCCGGCGGGCAGCTCAACAACAAGCAGTTCAACGACTATGTCGCCAGCGGTCCGCTGACGAAGTTCTTCGTCAAGCCGGACACCGTGTTCACGCCGCGCGTGCTGAAGGACGGTTCGGACTCCGTCGGCGCACTTGGCGCGCTCAACCGCGTTTATCTGAACATCGGCCTGTTCAGCGAGGAATGGCTGCTGCACTTCAACGCCGTGGTCGGCGGCAAGCCGATCACGCCGATCGAGATCGCGGTGGCGGAAAAGAATTCCTCCTACTGGCAGGCGACCGAGGCGGGCACGCCGGCAATGGCGCTGTTCTTCCTCAAGGCGGCACGGCCGGACAAATTGCACGACGCCCCGGGCGGGGCGAAATACCTGACCGAGAGCGCCGAGGTGGTGGATCGCGGCAAGACCGTGTTCGCGGAGAACTGCGCCCGCTGCCATTCCAGCAAGGCGCCCACGCCGCCGGCGGAGGCGAGTGTCGCGCAATGCGCCGGGCCCGATTATATGGCCTGCTGGAACCGCTACTGGGCCTGGACCAAGACGGATGACTTCAAGGCGCAGATGCGCTCCATCGTCCAGGCGCCCGATTTCACGGACGACAACTACCTGTCCACCGATCTACGCGTGCCGGTGACGCTGCTGCAGACCAATGCCTGCAGTCCGCTCGCCACCAACGCGCTGGCCGGCAATATCTGGGACAATTTCTCCTCCCAATCCTACAAGTCGCTGCCATCGGTTGGCAGCGTGACGGTATACGACCCCTTCACCGGAGAGCCCCGCCAGTACCCGATGCCGGCCGGCGGGCGCGGCTATACCAGGCCGCCGTCGCTGATCAGCATCTGGTCGACCGCGCCCTTCCTGCTCAACAACAGTCTCGGCCCCTTTGAGCAGGATCCTTCGGTCGATGTCCGCATGCGGGTCTTCCAGACCTCGATCGAACAATTGCTGTGGCCGGAGAAGCGGGAGAAGGACAAGCTGCTGGGCGACAAGGTCCCCGGTGTCATCGACCGCACCACCGCGCGCAGCTTCATCACCATCCCCGCCGGCTTCGTGCCTCCGGCGTTTCGCGATGTGGCCGGCCCGCTGCACGCGGTGCTCTCCCGGCTGGTGGAGGCGGACGGCAGCATCACTCTTGGGCCGATTCCATCGGGCATTCCGGTCAACCTGCTGGCCAACCTGCAGCCGCTGGCCGAAAGCACCAGCCTGATCGATCGCGCCGCGCATCTGGAGCGCATCGCCAAGCTGCTGCTGCGCCTGAAGATCGATCTGCTGACCCTGCCTGAAAACGTGACCGACGAGGAATTGCGGCGGCATTTCGCCGACCTCGCCGCGCCGCTGATGGCGCTGAACAAATGCCCGGACTTCGTCGTCAACCGTGGGCATTATTTCGGCACCTCCACGAACACCGGCGAGCCGGGTCTCAGCGACGACGACAAGCGCGCGCTGATCGCGTTCCTGAAGACGTTCTGATGAGCAACCCGGCGGACGCCGCCGGTGCCCACAACGAACATGCCGAGTACGACTATGTCGTGGTCGGTTCGGGCGCCGGCGGCGGCACGCTCGCCGCGCGGCTGGCCGAGGCGGGAATGCGCGTCATGCTGCTGGAGGCCGGATCCGATGCGCGCGAGAGCGGTTCCGCACGCATGCCGGAAGATTACGACGTGCCGGCCTTCCACCCGATGGCATCGGAGAACCCGGCCATGAGCTGGAACTTCTTCGTCCGCCACTATGCCGACGATGCGCGCCAGGCGCGCGACCCGAAGGCGCGTGCGGCCGGCGTGTTATACCCACGCGCCGGCACGCTCGGCGGCTGCACCGCGCATAACGCGATGATCCTGCTGCGGCCGCCCGACGCCGACTGGGACGCGATCGCGGCATTGACCGGCGATGCCTCCTGGAACGCCGGGGCGATGCAGGCGCATTGGCAGCGGCTGGAGGCCTGCCGCCATCGACCGGCGCAAAGCTGGCTCGCCCGGTTCGGCGTGAACCCGAGCGGGCATGGCTGGAATGGCTGGCTGCCGGCCGAGCGCGCCATGCCGCTCGTCGCCTTCACCGACGACCAGCTGGTGCACACCACGATCGAAAGCGCCGCCCGCATCGAATTCGCCGCCGCCGGCTGGCGCGGCCGACTGCACGATCTGCTGGTCGGCCATGCCGACCCGAATGATCGGCGGATCGCCAATGATCGCGCCGGCGGCACGTGCTACACACCGCTGTCGACCGACAACCATGCCCGTATCGGCGCACGCGAGAGGCTGATGGACGTCGCCGCACGCTACCCCGACCGGCTGCACATCGAACTCGACGCGCTGGCCACCCGCGTCCTGCTGGACGATGACAATCGCGCACACGGCGTCGCCTACCTCAAGGGCAGCCGGCTCTATCGCGCCAGCGCCGATCCCGGCACCGGGCCGGGCGATCCGCGCGAAGTCCGCGCCGCGCGCGAGGTGATCCTGGCGGGGGGGGCATTCAATTCGCCGCAGCTGCTGATGCTGTCCGGCATCGGCTGCGCATCCGCGCTGGCACGGCACGGGATCGTTGCCCGCGTCGATCTGCCTGGTGTCGGGCGCAACCTTCAGGACCGGTACGAGGTCGCCGTCGTCAACCGCATGGCCCGGCCATGGAGTTCGCTCGCCGGTGCCGAATTCACCCGCGGCGATCCGTGCTTCCAGGCCTGGGCGAATGGCCGCGCCGGCATGTACATCTCGAACGGCACCATGCTCGCCGCCAGGATGTCCTCACCGGTCGCGGACGGCGTGCCGGATATGTTCTGCATGGCCCTGCTGGCGCATTTCGACGGCTACTACCCCGGCTATTCGAAACAGCTCATGCAACACCGGGACTATCTGACCTGGGCGGTGCTCAAGGCCTATACCCGCAACCGTGCCGGCGAGGTGACGCTGCGCTCCGCCGATCCCCGGGACCCGCCGGCGATCAATTTCCGCTATTTCGAGGAAGGCAGCGACGGCGCGTCGGAGGATCTGCGGGCGGTGGTCGCGGGCATCCGCTTCGTGCGCGCCATCTCCGCCGGGCTGATCGCCGACGGCGTCATCGCCGCCGAGGAATCGCCGGGCGCGCATGTGCAATCCGACGAGGATTTGGCCGATTTCGTGCGCGACACCGCCTGGGGCCATCATGCCTCCTGCAGCTGCGCCATCGGTCCGCGGGAAGCAGGCGGCGTGCTCGACAGCGCGTTGCGCGTGCACGGCACCAGCGGCCTGCGCGTTGTCGACGCGTCGGTGTTTCCGCGCATCCCCGGCTTCTTCATCGCCAGCGCCGTGTATCTCGCAGCGGAAAAGGCGGCGCAGACCATCCTCGAACAGGCGCGGGAGGCGGCATGAGCGCGATAGCGGCAATCTGGCGCGCCATCCGCGCGGCGGCGATTTTCGTGCTGACGCTGCCATGGCGGCTGTGGCGCGCGCGCTGGCGCATCGTGCTGATCGCGGTTGCCGCCTGCGCGGTGTTCGGTGTCTATCTCTACGTCGATTACTGGTATCGCGACACGGCGGAGACCTTCTACGACGATCCGGTGCGCCAGTTCAAATACGGATCGACCGGCGGCGACCGGCTTGCCGGCATTCCGGTCGGGATCTTCAAGGCGCTGCCGATTCTGTGCCGCGACTATCTGCCCCGGCGCGCCGACGGCCAGCCGGGGGAGGGGTGGGAGGCGCTCGGCTTCATCACCGAACCCGGCATGAACAGGCCGGTCGGCACTTCGAAGCGCCGCAGTCTCGGCTTCGAGCGCATCGGCCTGAACTGCGCCACCTGCCATGTCGGCACCTGGCGCGATGAATCGGGCGGCAAGCCACAGATCGTGACCGGCATGCCCGCGCAACGCATGGACCTGGCTGCCTTCGAGAAATTCCTCACCGCCTGCGCGCTGGATGAGCGGTTCAATCCCTGGCAGGTGATCCAGGCGGCGGAGCGGACCGGCGAGCATTACAGCTGGTTCGACCGCACGTTGCTGCAATATGTCGCCGTGCCCGCGATGAAAGAGGCGATCATCCTGGCGAAGTTCCGCTTCCGCTTCCTCGACCATGAGGTGGCCACCGGGCCGGGCCGCTTCGACACCTTCGGGCCCGAGAAGGCGCTGCTGAACTGGCCGCTGGAAGACCTGCCACAGCGCCAGAGCGTCGGGGTGGTGGATTTTCCCTCGCTCTGGCTGCAGGGGCCACGGCAGGGCATGCAGCTGCACTGGGACGGCAACAACAACTCGGTGGAGGAACGTAATCGCAGCGCCGCCTTCGGCACCGGCGCGGTTCCCGCCACCGCAGACCGCGCATCGCTCGCCTTCATCGCCGACTGGCTGCTTACCCCCGGCAATCAGCCGCCGGCCTATCCGTTTCCGATCGACCGGGCGCTCGCCGATCGCGGAAAGACCCTGTACGATGCCCATTGCGCGACCTGTCACGGCGCCAGTGGGCGGGATTTTTCCGGCGCGCTGGTCGGCAAGCCCGAACCGATCGAGCACATCCGCACCGATCCCTGCCGGCTGGACAACTACACCGCCGAGCTCGCCGCCGAGCAGGGCAATCTCTACGCCGCCTTTCCGGCCGAGCGTTTCACCCATTTCCGCAAGACGCATGGCTACGCCAACATGCCGCTCGACGGCATCTGGCTGCGCGGCCCCTATCTGCACAACGGCTCGGTTCCCAGCGTCCGCGACCTGCTCGACCCCGCCGAGCAGCGCCCGAAGATGTTCTATCGCGGCGGCGACGTGATCGACCGCACGAAACTCGGTTTCGTATCCAGCGAACCCGTGGCGGACGGCCGGGCCCTGTTCCGCTACGAGACGCAATGCGTCGATGGGCCGGCGGTCTGCGCGCGGGAGGTGAACCCGGAAAACCGCCACGACGCGAATATCTGCGTCCCCGGCAAATGGGCGGGCAACAGCAACCGCGGCCATGACGGCCCCGCCTACGGCACCGATCTGCCGCCGGCGGACAAGGACGCCATCGTCGAGTATCTGAAGACATTCTAGCAACCGGTGGGAACAGGCACATGGCCAAGGCACGGATCTGGTTCCGCCGCGCGCTGATCGCCCTGCTCGTCGTCGCTGTCCTCGGCGTGGCCGGGGCGGGGCTTGCCTGGTGGAAGTTCTTCAAATCGGAGACGCAAATCTTCGCCGACGACGAGGCCCGCTTCAAATACGGCTCGCTCGGCGCCGAACTGATCGCCGGCATCCCCTATCCGATCTTCATGATCCTGCCGCGCGTCTTTCCCGATCTGATCGAGACCTACGCCAAACAGGGTTATGGACCGGACAAGCCCGGCTGGGGCGGCTACGACGCCTTCGGCCTGGCCTGGGAGCAGGGGCAGCGCCTGCCGGACGGGTTTTCGATCCGGCGCTTCGGCTATGATCGCGTCACCGTCAATTGCGCGCTCTGCCACACCGCCACCTATCGCCTGTCGGAAGACGCCGACCGGGTATTCGTCACCGGCGGCCCCGGCCACACCGTGAACATCCAGGGTCTGCTGCGCTTCCTGTTCGCCGCCGCGCATGACCGGCGCTTCACCGCGGCCAGGCTGCTGCCGGAGATGGCGATCCATTTCCCGCTGGATTGGCTGGACTGGCAGATCTACAGCTTCATCCTGATCCCCAAGATGCGCCTGGCGCTGCAACTCGCCGAGCATGAGCTCGGCTGGATGGACAGCAAGACCGCCTGGGGGCCGGGGCGCGACGACGCGTTCAACCTGCCGAAATTCATCCTGCTGCAGCAGCATTGGGACGACAGCGTCGGCAACACGGATTTCCCGGCCCTGTGGCACGTGGCCGACCATCCGGGCCGGCTGCTGCATGCGGGCGGCGAGGCGAAGACCGTGTACGCGGTCACCGCTACCTCAGCGCTGGGCGCCGGCTCGCTGCCGGACAGTGGCTTCCGTCCGCGCAACGAATGGCTCGATTCCTTCATCCGTGCGCTGCCGGCACCGAAATACCCGGGCACGATAGATCCGGCGCTCGCCGCGCGCGGGCGCGAGATCTATGCCGGGCGATGCGCCACCTGCCATGCCGAGGACGGGGCGCGCACCGGCACCGCCATTCCGCTTGCGGAGATCGGCACCGACCCCGAGCATGTGCGCACCTGGACAGATGCCGACGCCGACCGGATGAACCGCCTGACCGCGACGCTCGGGGCCGACGGGGCCGAGCTGCAGGGCGCGCGAGGCTATGTCGCCAAGCCGCTCATCGGCGTCTGGCTGCTCGGCCCCTATCTGCACAACGGCTCGGTGCCGACGCTCAGCGACCTGCTGTCGCCGCCGGCAAGCCGTCCGGCGGTGTTCTACCGCGGCTACGACGTGCTGGATCAGACGCGTGTCGGCTTCGTCTCCACCGGGCCCGCGGCGCAGGCCGCCGGCTTTCGCCACGACACCGCCTTGCGCGGCAACGACAATGGCGGGCACAGCTACGGCACCGATCTCGGCGCCGAGGACCGCCGCGCCCTGATCGAGTTCCTGAAGACGCTGTAGCGTCCTGCTGCCGGCCGGGGTTCAGAACTGCAGCGCGAAGTCGAAGATATGCGTCTTCGACCAGTAGACCTTGCCCAGATACAGGCCGGATCCGATCAGGCGGATCTCGTCGCGGATCCATTGCGCGACCAGGGAGGTTTCCGAGTAGTCCAGCACGATGCATTCCTTGCCGTCGAGCCAGCTCTCGCCCTTGTAGACCTTGGCGATCACCGCGTTGATGCCGAAGGGCAGGATCTTGTTGCGCAACGTGCCGGTCGCGGGATCGAACACCTTGCCCTGCCAGGCGAACAAATTGATCGCGCGGGCGATCTCGGAGGTGAACGACGTGCCGGCGGCGATGATCGCGGTGCCGGTCGCCTCGCCCGTGGGTATGTCGCCGGCGGGGCTCGCGGTGAACAGCGCGTCGAGCTCGGGCTGCGACATCGCCAGCAGTTGCGGGACGGTATAGGGCATCTGGCTCAGCCTCCGTTTGCGGCGGGCACGCGGCGCGCGCCCTGGATAGAATTTCTGGAAACGATCTGCCGACGATCAAACAGGCGGCTGCTTGTGCGGCTAGACGGTGATCACCACGTAGTCGTGTTCGACGGACACCGGCACCGTCTCGGCCGCGAATGGCCCCTTGGCGAGCGTCGCCCCCGGCTCGACCTCGACCGCATAGGTGCGGGCCTGCACGCTGTCCGGGTCGCACCAGGACTGGCCGGTGCGGATGTCGAACTCCCAGCAATGCCAGGGGCAGCGCAGCATCTCGCCCTGGCGCGTGAGCCGGTACTCGCCGGGCAGCTTGGCCTCCAGCCGGCTCAACACCATGCCGCGGCAGAGCGGCGCGCCCTGATGCGGGCAACGATTGATCAGCGCGAAGAATTCCTGGTTCAGGTTGAAGACGCCGATCTCCCGGCCCTTCACCGTCACCACCTTGCAGGTTCCCGGCGCGATCTCGTCGACCGCGGCCACGACATGTCGGCTCATGCTCAATCCAGACGGTACAGGGCGTGGGCGTTGTCGTGATAGATCCGCCGTTTCCACGCCTCCGGCAGCGCCACCTTGAACGCGAAGCGCGGATCGTCCTGGTCCCAATGCGGGTAGTCGGTGGAGAACATGACGCGGTCGACGCCGATCCACTCCAGCGTCGACAGCATGTCCTGCGCGCGCTCAGGTTCCTCGATCGGCTGGGTGGTGACCCAGATGTGCTCCCGTATGTATTCGGAGGGCTTCCGGCGCAGATGCGGCACCTCGGCACGCAGCCGCTTCCAGTGCTTGTCGAGCCGCCAGCTCAACGCCGGTAGCCAGGCGAAACCGCCCTCGACCAGCACGATTTTCAGGTCCGGGATGCGTTCGAACACGCCTTCGCACACCAGGCTGGTGACCAGGGTTTGCATGGTCTGCACATAGGACGGGTGTTCCTCGTGGTAGAACGAGGGCCAGCCGCCACCGGTGGAAGGATGGCCGCTGGTGCCGCCGAGATGCAGGGACACCGGAAAGCCGGCGGCGGCGCAGGCCTCCAGGATCGGCCAGTAGCGCCGGCGCCCGAGCGGCTCCAGCCCGCGCGGGGGGATGTTCACCTGCACGAAGCGGCGGTCGGGCGCGCGTTTTTCGATTTCGGCGATGGCCGCTTCCTGGTGTTCCAGGTTGATCTGCACGGATGCTTTCAGGCGCGGGTCCGGATCGCACCAGCGGGCCAGCTGCCACTCATTGACGGCCGTGGCCATGGCGGAACCGAATTCCACGTTCCGCTCCCCGCCCGCGCCGCCGACCAGTGGCGCTAGAAGCCCATAGGCGACATCGAACAGATCCAGCAGCTGCGCCCGCATGAAATCGAGGTCGGATCCGGGATAGCCGCCATCCGGCGGCCAGGCATCCATCCGCTGGCCGTTGCCCGGCGACATGCGCGGATAATTGGAGGCCTTGGCGAGCCCCTGGCGCGTGCGCCCGCCGATCGTGCGGCGATGTTCCCGCCAGCGTTCCGACAGAAAGGGGTCGAACTCGTCCGAGGATTTCCGGAAATACGGATGGACGTCGCAATCGATGAAGCCGGTGAACCGCTTGTCGATGGTTTCGACCTTGCGATCCGGTTCCGGGTTGCGATCGAATACGGTCACGTTCATCGCGTCACCTCCAGTTTTCTTGTGCCCGGCGATGGGCCGGTCAGGACAGGCGCTCGTAGGTTGCCAAGGGGTTGTCGATCAGGATCTTCCGGATCAGCTCGCGCGGCAGGCCGTCCGGCACCGCTTCGCTGCCGTCGAAATGCCAGTGCGGATAGTCGGTCGAGAACAGCAGCATCTCGTCGGAGCCGATCTGCTCGATCAGGGTCTGGAACTGGCTCTGTTCCGGCGGTTCGTCGAAGGGCTGGATCGTCAGGCGGACATGCTCGCGGATGATTTCCGAGGGTGGCCGGTCGACCCAGGGCGTTTCCGCCCGCACGCCGCGCCAGGTCTTGTCGATCCGCCACAGATAGGCCGGCAGCCAGCTGACGCCGGATTCGATGAGCACCACCTTCAGCCGGGGGAATTTGGCGAACACGCCCTCGGTGACCAGGCTGTTGAGCACGGCGGCGAAGCCGGGTGCGAGGGAGACGTAGTCCTCCAGATAATAAGACGGCCAGCCGAGCGCGCTCGGCGGATGGCGGAAGCTGCTGCCGGCGTGAATGCCGATCGGCAGGCCGTGCCGTTCGGCCGCCTGGTAGATCGGCCAGTTCTGCCGCCGGCCCAAAGGCAGCTCCGTCAGTTCCAGCATCAGCACCTGGACGAAGCGCCTGTCCCCGGCCAGGCGTTCGATCTCCTCCACGGCCAGTTCCGCGCTATGCGGCGGCACCACGATCGATGCGCGCAGCCGCGGGTCGCGATCGAGCCATTCCGCGGCGATCCAGTTGTTGATGGCCCGGCAGAGCGCGGCAGACAGATCCTCGCTGAACATGACCTGCGCGCCGTGCAGCACGTTGCAGATGGCAAAGCGCGGCTGGAACGGCTCCAGCACGTGGCTGCGCAGCAGGTCGAAATCGCCTCCTGGCAGGCCGCGCGCCGGGCGCCAGTCCGGCCTGCCGTTCAGCTCCGCGTTGGGTGGATAGGCGCTGAGTTCCAGATTGTCCGCCTCGATCCCGCGCCGCAGGATATGTTCGCGCCAGTACGGGTCCAGATAGGGCAGCAACGCCCGGGTGCTGGGCACCGCGGGGTGGATGTCGCAATCGATCGCCTGCATCGCGGAGGGGTTCAACGGCTTGCTTTCGTCGTCCGTAGATCCGGCAACAGGGCGCCTCAGGCCGCGCCCGAGAGGGAACGCTAGGCGAATAGCGCCCCCTCGTCCAGCTTGAAGGACAGGCCAAACCGGGGCCTCGGCCGCAATCGACACCAGGGGACGGCGGCCGGTGTCGGCTTCCTCCATGGAAAATGACTTATCCGTAACATGGTATCCAAGTGCCTATTTTCACAGGATTCCTCGATCGTGACGGCCGACAGTGATGCTGCACTGCAGCAAAGGCATGTCGGAAGGTCCCATGTATTGCGGGGCCCATTCCGGGCCGGGATAGCCTCAGGATGCCAACGGAACACATCGAAGCCATGACCAAGACCCTTTCCAAGGCCCGCAGCTTGCCAGTGGCACGTCCGGCGCGGCACCGGCCGCGGCGGCTGTCATTGGCGTTGCAGGGCGGCGGGTCGTTCGGCGCCTTTACCGCCGGCGTGCTGGACGGTCTGCTGGCCGATCCGGACCTGTCCTTCGACACCGTCAGCGGCACCAGCGCAGGGGCGGTCAACGCCGTGCTGCTGGCCGATGGCCTGGCCGAAGGCGGCCCGGACGCGGCGCGGGCGAAGCTGGCGCGGTTCTGGGAGCGCCTGAGCCTGGCCGCCCCGCTACGGCTGGGCGGCATCGTCGATGCGGCGATGTCATCGGCCGTGCATCTGTCCGGCCGCATGTTGTCGCCGTACCAGTTCAATCCGTTCGGGCTGGATCCGCTGCGCCGGCTGCTGGCCGAGGAGGTGGATTTCGACCGCTTGCGGCGCGACCCACCTTTGCATCTGATGATCGCCGCCACGCGCGTGCGCGACGGCAAGCTGCGGCTGTTCCGGGAGCGGGAGATCACGCTCGACGCGATCCTGGCCTCGGCCTGCCTGCCGCATATTCATCACGCCGTGGAGATCGACGGCGAGGCCTACTGGGACGGCGGCTTCAGTGCCAATCCGCCGCTGCGCAAGCTGGTCCGCGAATCGCGCACCGACGATGTGCTGCTGGTGCAGCTGACACCGCAGCAGCGTGACGGCGGTGCCGCACAGCTCGTGCGATATCTCCCGCCGCGTCGCCGAGATCGGCTTCGGCAATGCACTGCACCATGAGCTGGAATTGCTGGCGGCCATGAGGGTTGTGTGCAGCGGCGACGACATGCCGGGCTCGGGCCTGTGCGGCAAGCTGAAACGGCTGAAACTGTATCGCATCTCCGCCGAGGACGTTGTTGCGGGGCTGCACGAAGCCAGCCCGATGACCATTGACCGGCCGTTCATTCAGCGGCTGCGCCAGGACGGCCAGGCCGCCGCGGAGACATGGCTGGCGGGCGAGGACGAAACCGCCCCGTCCCTGGTCGACCTTGCATCCGCGCTGGCTCCGCCGAGCCTCGACGGGGAATGGGCTCAAGCAGGCGCAAGCGGCACATCCGCGCCGTAAGCCAGTCCGCCAACCGGGCGTTGAGCGGGGCAGGTCGGGCGCGGACGGCGTCAGCGTCCCCGGATGATGGCCTGGATGCGATCGGCCATTGCTTCCATCGGAAACGGCTTCATCGGACGCCTTTGGCGGAGGATCGCTTCTTCGTCGCAGAACCACCGGCGGCCTTGGCAGGCTTCCCGGATTTCCTGGATGGCGCCCGGGCCGCAGCGGGCTTGGCGGCAGTCCGACCCTTGTCGCCCCCTTGCTTGCCCAGGCTGCGGCGAAGCGCGTCCATGAGGTCGATGACGTTGCCGCGATCTCCGGCATCTTCCTCCACGGGCTCGAGACCCTTGCCCTTCAGCTTCGCGTCGATCAGCTTGCGCAGGCGCGTTTCGTAGCGGTCCTCGAAATCGGCCGGGTCGAAGCGGCCGGTCTGCCGGCCGATCAGCTGAACCGCCAGCGCCACCATCTCCGGGTCCGCCTTGGCGTCTGCCACGCGGTCGAAGATATCCGCGGGATTGTTCAGGTCGCGCTGCTCATGCAGCGTGTGCACGACCAGGCCCCGATCCAGGGGCCGCAGCGCGATCACGCGCTCGCGCCGGGTGATGACCACGCTCGAAAGCGCCACCTTGCCGGTCTTCTCGATGGCTTCCCGCAGCACCGCATAGACGTCTTCGGCGCCCTTGCCGTCGCTCGCCAGATAGTAGCTGGAATCGAAATAGATCGGATCGATCGAACCGGCATCGACAAACTTGTCGATTTTCATGATCGAGGAGCTCTCGATGCGCGCGCCTTCGAAATCTTCGTCCGTCAGGATCAGGTACTTGTCCTTCTGGTACTCGTAGCCCTTCACCAGTTCCTGGCGCGACAGTTCCTCGCCGGTCTCCGCATCCTCGGTGATCATGCGGATGCGGTTGCCGGTATCGGGGTTGATGAGATTGAAATGGAGCGAGCCGCGATCGTGGTTGGCGCTGAACAGTGCCACCGGGCAGGAAACCAGGGCCAGGCGGAGTTGTCCCCGCCAAACCGGGCGCTGCTCCGCCATAGCTGCCTCCTTTGCTCATGGCTTGGTGGAAGCGATCGGCTGACGATCGCTCCGCCAGCCGCCATTTTGCCGACAATCAGGCCGACTTGCCAGCATTCTGCTGTGCATGCGCGGCGGCGTTTCGCTTGCGCGTGGCGGCCGCCTTCTTCGCCGAGGCGGAACGCGCGCTGGCAGGGCGGCTGGCGGCTGCCTTGCCGCCGAGCCGTCCGCCCTTTTCGGAAGAGGCGTGGCTCTCTGGTTTGCCGCGGCCGGAACCGGTCTTCTTGCCACCGCCGCTTTCCTTGTTGACCGTGGCCCAGGCCCGGCGCTCGGCTTCCGTCTCGCTGACGCCGCGTGCCTCGTAACCTTCTTCGATATGGGCGGCCTTGCGTTTCTGCTTGTCCGTATATGCGTCCTTGTCGCCTCGTGGCATCGCGCCTCTCCCTGCAGGAAACTGTCATTTGAATGTAGATGGGCATTCGAATGTAGATGGGCGCCGGCGGTTCCAATTTTCCCGCCGCGCGTCATCCCTTGCTGCTTGCGCCCAGCCGTCGGATCGCGTCTTCCAGCAGCCGTTCCCCATCGTGATACTCGGCCCAGGTTTTGGACTTGCCCAGCAGGGCAGGGACCGTGCGGACGGTGAACGATTTCGGATCGAGGCCGGTCTGCACCTGCGGCCAGGTGAGCGGCATCGAGACCGTGGCCCCCGGTCGGGCGCGCGGCGACAGCGGCGCGACCGCGGTCGCCATGCGGTCATTGCGCAGGTAGTCCAGAAAGATCCGCCCGGTGCGCTGCTTCTTTGCCATATTGACGACGAAGAGGTCCGGGCTGTCGGCCGCCATCTGGCGGCATACCGCCTGGGCGAATTCCTTCGCGTCCGTCCAGCTCGGCGCCTGCTTTGCCGCCGGGGCGAGCGGCGTCACGACATGCAGGCCCTTGCCCCCGGTCGTCTTGCAGAAGCCGACCAGGCCGAGTTTGTCGAGCCGGTCGCGTATTTCCCGCGCTGCGGCAATCACTGCCGCAAATTCTATGTCGGGCCCGGGATCGAGATCGAAGACCAAACGCCCAGGCACTTCCGGGTCGTTCGGCTGGCAATTCCAGGGATGCAGTTCCAGCCCCGCGACCTGGGCGATGGCGGCCAGTCCTTCCACCCGGTCGATCTGCAGATAGGGCTTGCGATCGCCGGGTACGGTGACGAGTTCCAGCAGACTCGACGTGCCGGGCATGGCATGGCGCTGAAAGAAGGTCTCGCCGGCGATACCGTCGGGAGCGCGCACGATGGAACATGGCCGCCCCCGGATATGCTCGATCATCCAGGGTCCCACAGCCTCGAAATACCGCGCCAGATCGAGCTTGGTGACCGTCTCCTGATCGCCCGCATCGGGCCACAGCGCCTTGTCGGGGTGCGAGATCACCACACCCATCACGACGGGCTTGCTGGATCTTGTCATGCGGGCGGTTCCCTTGGTCGCCACCGGCTTCGGAACCGTGGTTTCCGTGGCGGGTGCCGGGGTTTCGGCCTGCACCTCCATTGCGGGCTTGTCCTCGCGCAGACCTTTGAAGGCGCCCTGCCGGACCATGCCGGCCCCGGTCCAGCCGGCAAACTCGATCTCGGCCACGAGTTCGGGACGGGTCCAATGGATGTTGGCTTCCTCGCGGGGAGCGCCCATCCCGGTGAATGGCGAGGTCTTGCTGGCAATCGCCTTCAGACGCGGCAGCAGGGTTCGGAGTTTGGCTTCGCTGAAACCGGTGCCGACGCGGCCGATATAGACCAGATGATCGCCGCGGTTGACGCCCACGAGCAGGGAACGGAACTGACTACCGGTGGTGGTCCAGCCGCCGATCACCACCTCGTGGCCCGCCCGACATTTCGCCTTGGTCCAGGCGTTCGAGCGGCCCGAACGATAGGGGGCATCGATCTTCTTGGAGACGATGCCCTCCAGCGACAGGCGGCAGGCGGATTTCAGCACCGCATCGCCTCCGGTCGCGAAATGTTCGACGAAGCGGATGCGCGCGGCCTCGCCCAGCCGCCGCGCAGTCAGCAATTCCCGCAACCGCTCTTTCCGCGCGGAAAGGGCCTGGGGGCGGAGATCGCGTTCCCCGTCGAACAGGAGGTCGAAGGCGAAGAAGACCAGGTCATCGGTCTGTTCTTCCGACAGCGCGGCCTGCAAGGCGGCGAAATCCGGGGCCCCGTTGGCGTCCAGGGCAACGATCTCGCCGTCCATGATGGCATTCGGCAGGGAGCTCGCCTCTTTCACGATGGCGCCGAACTTCGCCGTCCAGTCCAGACCCTTGCGGGTCTGCAGCGTCGCCTTTCCATCGGCGACGCGGAGTTGCACTCGGTAGCCGTCGAACTTGATTTCGTGCACCCAGCCGGCCCCGGAGGGCGGACGCTCCACGGTCTCGCAGAGCTGCGGGGGGATGAAATCCGGCAAGGCGGCAGTAGTTTTCGTGTCCCTGCTTTCCTTCGCCTTGGCCACGGTTGAATTGTCCTCCTTCTCGGTCGCGGAACCCAGGATGCTGTTCCACACGGCGTCCGGGTCCGCCGAGTTCGTGCCGGCCAGCATGAATGGACGCGGACCGCGGCCCTTGCCGGCGGCAATGGCCGCCATGTTGCGCCCGGACGCTACCGAGCGGTCCTCGGCCAGCACGGCGTCTGCATCGCCCTCCTCCGCAAACTCGTCCCGGTGCTTGATCAGCAGCCAGTTGGTGCGCTTGCCGCCGGTCCGATCGTGCTTCATGCGCACCAGAACCCAGCCGCCATGCAGCCGCTCGCCATCCAGGGTGAATTTGAGGTCGCCGTCGGCAAGCGCCCGCTCCGGCGGCTTGTCGCCATCGGGTTCCCAATATCCGCGGTCCCACAGCTGCACCGTGCCGCCGCCATACTGGCCCTTTGGGATGGTGCCCTCGAAATCGCCATAGTCCAGCGGATGGTCCTCCACCTCCACCGCCAGCCGGCGTTCATGCGGATCGAGTGACGGTCCGCGCGTGACGGCCCAGGATTTGAACACCCCGTCCAGCTCCAGGCGCAGATCGTAATGGAGCCGGGTGGCGGCGTGCTTCTGGATCACGAAGCGGCGGCGCGTGGCACCGGCCAGGCGGGCGTCGCCGCTGGGTTCATCCGTCTTGGTGAAATCGCGCTTGGAGCGATATCTCGAAAGCTTCGTGTCGCCGGTCACGATCGTCTCCCGCAGCCTGGCCCCTGATGCAACTCAACACCTGCCGGAACGCAGAATGCCCCGCCCTGGTTCATTTTCAACCGGAAAGGATAGCCGGGCGCATCTACCCGAGGCTCGGTTCGCTCACGGGGGCGGAAATGGTGCAGCCGCGGACGAGTTCGTGGATGAAGCCCAGCTTGCCGATCACGGCCTCGCTCAGCACGAACGGATAGAGGTCCGGTTGGCCCATGCAGCGATTGAGGCTGTTGACGGCAAAGGTGACAGGAAGCCACGCGTCGATCAGCGCATGGATATCGTCGGCCTCGGCCGCCGCTTCGTCGAGGTCCGCATGGGCATCCGTGCTGGCGTCGACCGCAGGCCGGATGCTGAGGCCGAATGCGCCGGCCATCTCCAGAGTGTCCACGATATGCAGATAATGGGCCCAGGTTTCGGCAAAATCCTCCCAGGGGTGGGAGCTCGCATAGGCACTGACGAAATTGTCCTGCCAGTTCGGGGCCGGGCCGTTCGAATAGTAATTCTTCAGCGCCACGTCGTATTCCGGCCGTTCGTCGCCGAAACAGGCCCGGAATTCATCCAGCTTGCGGCCCCTGTCCACCAGCACGTCCCAGAAATAATGGCCCACTTCATGGCGGAAATGTCCCAGCAGCGTGCGGTAGGGCTCGCCCATCTGCTGGCGAAGCTGCTCGCGGATGCCATCATCTGCCTCTGCCAGGTTGATCGTGATGATGCCGTTGTCGTGCCCGGTCATCACCGGTCCGGTGCGCTCGGGAATTTCGGTCAGGAAATCGAACGCCAGACCGGTCTCCGGTTCGTCGACCCGGTTCGCCAAGGGCAGGCCAAGGCGCAGCAGCGAATAGAACAGATGGTGCTTGGCCTGCTCGATCTTACGCCAGCGCAGCCGGTTCTCCTCGATCGACAGGTCGGGCACGACCCGGTTATGCCGGCAGGCCGCGCAGAATGTCTCGCCGCCATCCGGGTCGACCAGCCAGTTGCAGGCCCCCCAGGCGGCATTGTCGCAGAACCGGTAGCGCCCCTGAGGTTCCGCCAGTGCCCGCCATTCCTCGCCCTCCGGTTCGACAACGGAAATTTCTGCGATGGTCGGAATATAGCCGAGCCGCTTCTTGCAGCGTTCGCAGTGGTCGTTGTCGAAATAGACCATCTGCGCGCAGTTCTGGCAGGCGAACAGCCTCATGACCGAGATCCTTTTTTTGACGGAGGTGGCACGAGGCGCACTCCGGGCAAAGTACCAACGGTCATTTTGGTTCCATCGCCAGGCATCCCCAAAATGTGTCGGAACCATTGGCCGGGCCGGAACCGCAATCCGCTGCGTGCGTTAATCCCCCGGCGCATCCCACGGACCTGGAGACGTAAATCGTGAAAGAATTTCAACCGACGAGAGGCGAGCTGATGAGGCTGGGCGGCGGGGCGGTCCTGCTCTGGACCCTCACGATGTCGGGGATCGGTCCCGCGCGCGCGGCGTCCGATCAGACGGAACTGCTGCAGCATGCCAGGACCGTTCTGGCGGAAGCGCAGCACGATCCGCAATTCGGCAACTCGAAGGACCTGTTCCAGCGTGCCAGGGCGGTCATGGTGGTTCCCCAGCTCGTGAAGGGCGGATTGTTCGTCGGCGGCGAGGGCGGCAACGCCGTCCTGCTGTCGCGCGAGGCAAGCGGAAATTGGGGCCAACCCCTGTTCTATACCATCGGCTCGGTATCCTTCGGCCTGCAGATCGGCCTTGAGGTTGCGGAGGTTGTCCTGTTCGTGATGAGCGACCGCGCCTTGAAGGCGTGGACGGAGGACGAGGTGAAGCTCGGTGCCAAGGCCGGTTTGACGGTGCTGGTGGTCGGTTCGAACGCCGAGGCGGCAGCGACAACCCATGGCGATGTGGACGTGATCGCATGGGCCAAGGCGAAAGGCGCCTTCGCCGGCATTACGCTGGAAGGGTCCGTGATCAAGCCCCGCAACGAGTGGAACCAGGCCTATTACGGCCATCCGGTAAATCCGGCAGAGGTGCTGAAGCTGTCGGGACGCTGAACCGGTCTGGCGGGATCGCAGACGGCCTGCGCTCCCGCCATACTATCGGGGATCCCTTCCGTAGGTTGGAACATACCGCATGCTGAAGGGATCTCGGCGCATTGTGCGAATAGCCTACCGGGCAGGACTGGCATTCGTCCTCCACGAGGGGTTCGAAATGTCGGGCTATGCGGCTTTCACCGCGCTGCTGTCGTTATTCCCCTTCCTGCTGTTCCTGACCGCCCTGGCCGGCTTTCTGGGAGACGAGGACGTCGCGTCCCGTGTGCTGACGATTGCGTTGGATCTCGCCCCCCACGAAGTCGTCGATGTGCTGCGCCCGGTGATTTACGAGGTCCTGACCCAGCGGCATGCAAACCTGCTTACCGCGGGCATCGTGTTTGCCCTCTGGAGTGCCTCCAGCGGCGTGGAGGCGCTGCGCACGATCCTGAACCGCAGCTACGGGGCGGCGGAAACGCGACGGATCTGGATGCTGCGAGCCCAGAGTGTGGTGATCGTCATTCTGGGGTCCGTATTCGCGCTGTCGATCGCGGGCATGGTTATCTTCGGACCGTTCCTGGCGGACGTGTTTCGATGGTTACTGGCCGGGCAGCTCCTCGATTACCCGCTCTCGGCGTTGTGGCGCTATGGCATAGCCGGATCCATCGTCACGGCGGGCCTCATCGTGCTGCATCTGACGCTGCCCGATTGCGACTTGGGGATCAGGGACGTGGCGGTGGGCGCGGTGATCACCACGGTGCTGTGGCTGATCGGGGCTGGGGCTTTCTCGGTCTATGTGGAGAATTTCGCCCAGTTCAGCGTCACCTATGGCAGCCTGGGCGGGATCATCCTGACGCTGCTCTTTTTCTACGTGACGGCGATTATCTTTGCCTATGGGGCCGAGGTGAATGCGCAGTTGCAGCATGCGTCCGATGAGCCGCCACCCGACAAACTGACCACCCGGTCCCATGGATTACTGCACGGCACCGCGCCAGGGGAGTTCAGCCATGAGCCATTCGAACTGCCTCGCCAAGCCGCAGCCGATCCGACGATGGAAGTGGAACCTCCGTGCAGAGCGGGGCATGCAGATCCCTCTGCTGTGTCTCCTGCCCGCGATACTGGTGGGCATGCCGACCGCCCTGGCGGCCGGTGAAGGAGGGACCGCGCAGCCGTCGGAACCCCTGTTCATTGCCCAGATCGTCGTCCTGCTGCTCGTCGGGAGGCTTCTGGGGGAGGGCATGCAGCGTATCGGCCAGCCCGCGATCATGGGGCAGTTGCTGGCGGGCATTCTGCTCGGCCCTTCCGTTCTCGGCGCCGCGCTGCCGGATTTGCAGCACGTGCTGTTCCCTTCCGCTGCCGGGCAGAAGACGATGCTGGATGCGGTTTCCCAGCTCGGCATCCTGCTGATGCTGCTGCTGACCGGCATGGAGATGGACCTGGCGCTGATCGGCAAGATGCGGCGCGCCGCGTTCAGCATCTCCATCGCCGGCATCGCCGTGCCGTTCCTGGCGGGCGCGGCTCTGGGTGAGCTCCTGCCTGCCGGACTCCTGCCACGCCCGGAGCTGCGCCTGATCACGAGTCTGTTCCTGGGAACGGCGCTGGCGATTTCCTCCGTCAAGATCGTCGCCGTGGTGGTGCAGGATATGGGCTTCGTGCGGCGCCGGGTGGGGCAATTGATCATTGCCTCCGCGATCATCGACGACACCATCGGCTGGATCGTCATCGCCATCATCTTCGGTCTGGCCTTGCACGGCGGGGTGGAGCCGCTGCCGATCCTGTTCAGCATTGTCGGCACGTTGCTGTTCCTCGGCGCCAGCCTGACGCTGGGGCAGCGTATCGTGTCCGCCGTTATTCGCCGGGTGAACGATCATTTCGTCAGCGAGTTCGCGGTCGTTACCGCCATCCTGGTGATGATGGGCTGCATGGCGCTGATGACCTCGGCCATCGGCGTCCACTCGGTGCTTGGCGCCTTTGTCTCGGGCGTGCTGATCGGCCGGTCGCCGATCCTGACCGAGCATATCCGCGAACGTCTGCGGGGATTGACGGTCGGCTTGTTCATGCCGGTATTTTTCGGCACGGCGGGGCTGAGCGCCGATCTGACAGTATTGCGCGATCCGGCCCTGCTTCTGGTTGCCGCGGGCCTAGTGGTGATTGCGAGCCTGGGCAAGTTTGCCGGCGCCTATGTCGGGGGCATCCTGGCGCAATTGCCGGGAAGGGAATCCCTGGCGCTGGCTTGTGGCATGAACGCTCGCGGATCAACTGAAGTGGTGATCGCAACGATCGGCCTGTCGATGGGCGCGCTCAGCCAGACGCTGTACTCGATGATCGTGGCGATGGCGGTGGTCACGACGACGGCGATGCCGCCGATGCTGCGCTGGGCGCTGGGAAGGCTGCCGATATCCAGGGAGGAGCAGGAGCGCCTGGCGCGCGAGGAAGTGGAAGCGAAGGGCTTCGTCGCCAATCTGGAGCGGTTGCTGGTCGCCGCGGACCGTTCCGCCAATGGCCTGCTCGCATCCCGGCTGGCCGGCCTGCTATCCGTGGCCCGGCGCATACCCCTGACCGTGCTGGAACTGGCGGGCGGTACTTCGTCCGAGCCGGCTCTCGCTTCCGCGGCGTCGGAGGATGTGGCGAGGGGGGCGGCGAACGACGCAGCTACAGCAAAGCAGGATGAGGCACCGGTCGAACCGGACATCACCGCGCGCCGGCGTGACGGGGCGCCGGAAGACGCGGTCGCCCGTGAGGCCGCCAAGGGCTACGATCTGCTGTTCGTCGGCCTGGACGACGAACCCGCGGCCGAGAGCGGCGCCGAGGGGCGATTGCCCAGGCTCGCAACATCCTTCGCCGGCCCAGTGTGCATCGTGGAGGCGCGGGGGTCGCATGCCACCGATCCAGTGGGGGGCGGAATGGCCATGCTGGTTCCCGTGTCCGGAACCACGGAATCACGTCGTGCACTGGAACTGGCGATTGCCCTGGCGCAAGTCGGCTCCGGTTCCGTCACGCTGCTCTACGTGGAGCCGCCCCATCCGCGCTCTGGGCGCGGTAGCTTCCAACGCAGCCTGTTTGGCGCTGAAGGCATGGAGCTGCGCGAGGCCGTGCACCTGGCGGAGCAATACAATGTTCGGGCCCGCGCGGTCTCGCGCGAAGGCGTGGATGTCGACGATGCCATCGTCGCGGAGGCCGCCCATGGCGGACATGATCTCGTGCTGCTCGGCGTTCGTCCGCGATCGAGCGACACGCGGTTCTACGGCGTCGTCGCGGCGGAAGTGCTGGGCCGTGCCCCGTGCTCGGTGGTCCTGGTTTCCGGTTGAATGGGCGGCTTCCCGTCTCCCAGGGGGAACCGTGCAAGCGGGCATTCGTTAAACAGTCCATGACCTGCTCGCTGTCGGGCAGGTCGGGCGACGAGGAGAAGCTCATGCAATCCAGCGATCCACCCAACCCAAGGCCGGACATCCCCAAGAACGATCCTCCGCCGGAACGGGAAAATGTCCCGTCCGAGATCGACCTGCCGCCGCGTCGCCTGCCGTCTGACGAGCCTGTGAAGAGCCAGTCAGAGAGGAACTGTGCAGGAAGTGGTATACTATAACTTGGCAGCGCCGGCACATGATTCCGACATGGAGACGGCGTTCCGGGAGCAAGGAGAAACAGCATGAAGACCAGTGAAACCACGCAGTCCAAGCTCGAGAAGCCGCACACCCATTTCGACACGCCCGACCAGGTGGTGGCCGACCCGGCGCTCTCGAAGCAGGAGAAAGAGAAAGCCCTCGACACGCTGGAGCAGGATGCCCGGCAGCTGTCGGTAGCGTCGGACGAAGGCATGTCCGGTGGCGAGCCGACCAATTTGCAGGAGGTATTGGACGCGAAGGAAACGCTGGAATCGCCACGCGACAATGGCGCTTATGCATCTGTTCTGCGCGATCTCAGGAACCGCCGGGCGACAGGCCGCCAGGACGGGACGCAGGCGCTGATCGATCATGCCATCGCGGCGCTGGAAGCCCTGGAAAGGGCACAATCCATTGCCGGTGGGGACTTGCCGGCCGGGTCCGACGCGGAGATCGCCAGGGAAACGGAACTCGAAAAACTGGATCCCTGATACCGTTGATGTGTTCCACCGAACCATAGCCGCGACCACCCTGCAGGGTGGCGCGGTCTTATGGCGATCAAGCAGGGAACGACCGGACGGGACCAGCTCAGTCCGACAGGCTTGGATCGAAGACCACCCACAGCGAGGCCAGCACAAAGGTCGTGATGGCGGCAAGGAATGCGTGTTGGGCGACAGACGCCTGCGACCAGGACATCAGCTGCGTGAATCCCAGGAACGCCGCCACGACCGCCGTGGCCAGGGAGACGATTGCACAATAGAACAAGGGCATCTCCTCGTCTCTTCCGTTCGGCGGCGGTCCCAAATTCAGCTCTTACTGCGGATAAATGCGTTCGCGATGGCAATGAGTTCCCGGACGGCATGGAGCCGGAATGGCATCGCCAGCGGGAACGTAACTGGCTTCGCCCCGTTGGGAAGTCAGGCGACTTCGATGCCGGCGTAGGGGCATCGATCTTACACCGCCAGGCATTGGTTGCAGGCCGACGCCCTGCAGCAATGGGAATTTTCATCAGCAGACAGTTCATGCGGAATAGTGACATCCTCCTGTTGGAATTGAACCATCGGGTCAAGAACAACCTTCAGATCATCGTCAGCCTGATCAACCTGAAGAAGCGGCTCTTGCCCATGGACCGGCGTGACGACATCCGCTTCATCGAGGAGCATGTGCAGGCCTTGGCCGTGGCCTATCGCCTGGTCTACGCCGCCGGCGAGATGAATGAGGTCGCCGTTGGCGAGCTGCTCGGAGAGGTTGTCACCGAGCTGCGCCAGATCGCCGGGCTGAGCCCGCATCAGGTGGAACTGGACAGAGCCTCCATTGAGGGAACGATCGGGCTGGACCAGGCCATTTCCCTCGGCTTGTACGCCGCTGTGGTGATGCCGCCTTATCTGGATCGCGCGCTGGAGGTTGACGGCAGCGTGGCCGTCTCCGCCGGGTTGAAGGAACATATTCTGACCTTGTCGGTCGCAGGAAGCTGGCCCGATCCTGTCCAGCCCGACTATTTCCGCAGCCGTCTTTGCGCGGCCTATGCCCGCCAGCTGCACGCGGAAAACCTGTCCCCTCCGGATCTGTCCGAGCTGCGGATGCGATTCCGCCTGGATGCCCGGCGCACGGCGATTACGGGGTCTGACGGCGGAGACGCACCGCTCCCGAGATTGCCACGCCATTCCCAGTAGGCTCCGGAACCGAAGCGGCCCCGCCGGCATTACACTGCCGGCGTTACTCTCACGTAATTCGCCGTGGAGATTGAAACATGCGACTCTCATACCTCGTTCTGTCTACCTGCATCGCGCTGGGGGGATGCTTCAGCTACAGCGAAACCCCGTCCCCCGCGCGGGAAACCGTGGTCGTCCCGCCCGGACAGACCATGACGGTTCCCTCCGGTTCCACAGTCGTGACGCAGCCTTCTTCAACAACCGTAGTCTGCTCCAACGGACTGGCCCCTCCCTGTTGATCGCCTGCGCCATATGGCGGCCGCCGGATCGCTTTCAGACGGAATGAAAGCGATCCGGCCTATGTTCTAGAGGATCATGGCGATGAACATGGTCAAGGTCGCAGCGAACATCGCGAAAGTGGCAAGCCAGCCGAAGGTTTTCAGGGCCGGGCCCAGAACAAACCGGTCCATCACGGAGCGCCGGCTCGCCAGTAGCATCAGCATCACCATCACCGGCACGGCAACCACACCGTTTACCACGGCGCTCCAGAACAGCGCCTTGACGGGGTCGAGCGAGACATAATTCATCGCCGCGCCTACCGCGGTGGCAATCGCTATGGCGCCGTAGAAGGATTTCGCCCGGCCCGGCCTGCGGGCCAGACCCACCGGCCAGCGGAAAGATTCCCCAAGCGCATAGGCGGCAGAGCCCGCAAGGACGGGCAGGGCCAGTATGCCGGTGCCGATGATGCCGAGGGAGAATAAGGTGAATGCAAAGCGCCCTGCGATCGGCCGCAATGCCTCCGCCGCTTCAGCGGAGGTCTGGATGTCCGTGTGGCCGCTCGCATGCAGGGTGGCGGCAGTGGCGATCAGGATGGAAAGCGCAACCAGGTTCGAGAAGGCCATCCCGGCATAGGTGTCCAGCCGGATCCGCTCGAGCTCGAACGGCGCTTGGTGCGGCGCCTCCCGCAACGGCTGGGCGTTCGGGTCCTCATCTGCCTGCTCGACTTCCTGGCCGGCCTGCCAGAAGAACAGGTAGGGACTGATGGTCGTGCCGAATACCGCCACGATTGTCGTGGCGTAATCGCTGCTCCAGACAATCCTGGGGTAGACGAGATTGACCGCGACCTCACCCCAGGACACGTGCACGATGAAAGCCGTTCCCACATAGGCGAACAGTGACAGGGTCAGCCATTTGAGGACCGCCACATAGCGCGCGTAGCGGACAAAGATTTCGAGAAGCACGGAAACCAGCGCGAATGCGCCGACATAGACGATCGATGGTCCGCTGACGAGCAGCTTCAGCGCGGCCGCCATGGCACCGAGATCGGCACCGATGTTGATGACGTTGGCGATTACCAACAAGCCGACGAGGCCGTGAAGGACCGCGGCAGGATAATGCCGCCGCAAATTGCCGGCCAGCCCGCGCCCGGTGACGCGGCCGATCTGGGCGCTGATCTGTTGTATGGCGCACATCAGCGGATAGGTCAGCAGCAGCGTCCAGCCAAGCCCGTAGCCGAACTGGGCGCCGGCCTGGGAATAGGTGGCGATGCCGCTGGGGTCGTCGTCCGAGGCGCCGGTGATCAGCCCGGGGCCGAGAATGTCCCGCAGTTTTGGCCGTTCCGGCTGTTTGATCCCGCCTGCGGCGAGGGGCGGAGGGACCATGATATTCTCGCTTCCGATCGTCACCGGTAACCTCCAGGGTTGAGGGATGGGGGCGGGTCGATGAATGGCGCGTGACGCGGAGGTCTGGCCGAAGATACATCGGCAACCAAAACGCTTCGGAACCCAGGAATGTTCCACTTCGAGGGATAGCGGCTACACACGGCTGATGGCACTGATGGTCCCTCAGGATCGAAACATCAGCGATGCGGAAAGCAGTTACGATCCGGAGTGCGGCCCTCGGGCCTTGGTCGTACGATCCCGGTGACCGTGCTCCTTGTCCTCGGTCTCCGCCCGATGCCGTTCCGCGACCTCCCGGCCCGCGATGACGCGTGCGACTTCGTGTGCCATTCTACCCAGGTTTCCGCCATTCTCGGCCGGCTGAGCCGTCGGGCCGCGGGTTCGTGCCCCCGGTCGTTTGCCGGCAACGGACGCACTGGGTTTTCGTGCAGTCATGCTGACCTCCATCTTTTGAGTCGCGATCGGGTTCAAGGTTGTCAGGCCGAGTTGGTTCCCGCTCTGTCCGCTTCTGTCGCAAGCATGTGCGGGCGGCAGCATGTGTGGGCGGTTCGGGCGTTCCCCATTTCTTTATGGAACTCGATGCGTCGCTAGTCGTTCTGCCGCTGTCGCATTCTCAACTCGATGGAGGCCGATATGGGTCGCAGCATTCTGCTCTGGCTGTTAGGGGTTCCGATCCCGGTAATCATCCTTATTGCGTTGCTGTGGCATTGATCGCCATGAACAACCCCAGCATTTCCGTTTCGGGTCCCGTGACCGCCACCGGAGCCACGGTGGAGGCGTCGGCTTCCGCGATAGCCTGGCCGGCCATTCTTGGCGGCACGGTGGTTTCCCTGGCCGTCTCCGTGGTGTTGATGGAGATCGGCTCCGGGTTCGGGCTGGCGTGGGTCTCCAGCGCATCGGCCAGGACATTGACCGTCGTCGCCGTCATCTGGCTCATCGTCGCCCAATGGATCGCGGGTGGCGTGGGGGGCTATCTGACCGGACGATTGCGGACGAAATGGGTGGGCACCCATACTCATGAAGTGTTCTTCCGCGACACCGCACATGGCTTCCTCACCTGGTCGGCGGCCACCATCGTCGGGCTGCTGTTGCTGGCGGTAGCTTCCTCCGCATTGGTCGCGGGCGGTGTGCGCGCGGCCAGCACGCTTGGCGCCGGCGTTGCGCAAGCTGCCTCGGGCGCGGCGGCGAGTGCGGCGGGCGATATGCGCGGCTACGAAATGGACAAGCTGTTCCGATCCCCCCAACCGGCAACAGGCCAGTCCGGAACGAGCAATGCGGTCGCCGGCGATACGCGCGCCGAGGTTGGCCGGATCTTCGCCCAAGGTGCCGCCAATGGTGGTGTCTCCGCGGATGACCGGGCCTATCTGGTGCAACTCGTGGTCGCGCACACCGGCATGGCGCAACCGGACGCACAGAAGCGCGTGGATGACACCATCGCCGAGGCGAAGGCGGCGCAAGCCAAGGCCGTCGAGGTCGCGGACGCCGCACGCAAGGCTGCGTCGAAATTCTCGATCTTCACCGGCTTGTCGATGCTGGTCGGGGCCTTCATTGCCTGCGCCGCGGCGGCTCTGGGCGGGCAACAGCGCGACGAGCATCCGTAAAAGCGCTCTCGTATAAAATCGGCGGGGATCCGATCGTTCACCGGTCCCCGCCATCCGGATGCGCCTCGAGTGACGTAACAACCCTTCCGATCCATTCCCGATTGCCGGCTCCGTCCGCAGGTTCGGCTTGCGCGGCATCCGACCCTTGGCGTACGTGTTCCGTCTCGTCCACGGACCGCAACGGTCTCGGGGTCGGAACCAGGGAGGTGGACCGCATGCGCTACCTGATGGCACTCGCATTGGTCATCTTGCCCATCTCCACGGCAAGGGCCGCGGATACGATCTATCGCGACCCGCGACAGCCGTCTTTCACCTTGCTGGTGCCGGACGGCTGGACCGCAAGCCAAACCGACCAGGGCGTCACCCTGTCGCATGGCAGGAGCTTCTTCCAGCTCGGCGTCCTCGGCGGCGCGGCGCCGCCGGGCACGATGCTGGTTCAGACCCGTTCGCAGTTCGAGCGCCAGTGGAAGAATTTCCACGAGGTCGATGCCGGTCAGGTGTCCTTCGGAGGGCAGAATGGCGGCTATGCTGTCTATGCCGGCGTGCCGCCCTCCGGCATCCCCTCGTTCCAGCGCGTGGTGACCATGACCAATGGAAGGCTGACCTTCATGGCGTTTGAAGGTGTCACCGAGGCGGACTCCAACGCCATCCGCCCGCAACTCGATCGTATCGAACGAAGCTTCACGCCCGATCCCGTCCGGTAGCCGGATGCGCCTCGCCGGCATCGCCTGCATGTGTCTGTTGCTGCTGGGCGCGCCGTCGCCCGGCTTCGGCCAGGCCCCGGGCGGGGCGGATGATCTCATGCGCCGCGCCGAGGCGCAGTTCGACCTGGGCCATGGCAGCGAAGCGATCGCGCTGTTCGAGCAGGCGATCGCGGCATTCCGCGCCGCCGGCAACACGCACGGGCAGATGGTGGCACTCGATCGGCTCGGCACCACCGCCAAGCTGATGGGCCAGCCGGCCCGGGCCACGGCCGCGCTGGCCGAGGCGGTGGATCTCGCCCGCCGCGCCGGCGATGCGGCGGTGCAGGCAGATGCGCTGCAGAAACTGGCGGAGGTGGCGCCGCTGGCCGGCGACCTGCGGCACGCGATCGCAGCGAACCGCGAATTATTGGCCCGGGCCGAGGCGGCGAACGATCCCCGAACCGGTGCCATGGCAGCGGCGCGGCTTGGCCAGGCATTGGCCAATGCCGGGCAGCCACAGCAGGCTGCGCCCAGCTTCGATCGCGCGGCCGCGCTGTTTCACGCCACCGGCCAGCCCGCCAACGAAGGTCTGGCGCTGAAATATCGTGGGGATGCGCTGGTCCGTGCCGAGCAATACCTGGCGGCGGCCGACGCATTCCGGCAGGCGGCCGCCGTCGCGCAGGAGACCGGCAATACCGGGCGGGAGGCCGATGCGCTGCACGGTCTTGGCCGCACCCGCTACTACCTTGGCGACTACAGCGGCGCGACCGATGCGCTGGACAACGCCATCCGCCTGGCCCGCCGTGCCGGCGACCGGACCATCGAGGGGGCGGCGCTGATGACGCTCGGCAATGTGCAGTATTTCCAGAAGCAACCACAGGACGCGGTGAAATCCTATGAGCAGGCGCTGGAGGCGGGGCGCGCGTTGAAGGACCGGGCCATGGAGGGCGAGGCCCTGGGCAATCTCGGCCTCGCCTACACCCATCTCGACCAGTACGACCGTGCCGAGGACTACTTTCGCCAGGACATTGCCATCGCCCGCGAACGCGACGACCGCTTCGTCGAAGCCCAGGCGCTTGGCAATCTCGGCTCGATGCTGATCCAGCGGCGCCGCGACGCGGATGCGGTGCCGCTGCTGGAGCGCAGCCGCGACCTGACGGAATCGCTCGGCTATCAGCGCGGCGAGGCCATCGCGCTGCGCAATCTTGGCCTGGCCCAACTGCGCACCGGTCGGCCGGCCGCCGCCGAGGCGACGTTGCGCCAGGCGATCACGCTGCAGGAGGCGCTGCGCGGACAGGCGGCGGGGGCCGATCGTTATAATATCTCCCTGCTAGACACCCAGCTGGAAGCCTACGCCCATCTGCAGGCCGCGCTGATTGCCCTGCATCGGCCGGAAGCGGCGCTGGTAATCTCCGAGCGCGGCCGTGCCCGTGCGCTGGTCGATCTGCTCGCGGCGCGCACCGGTGGGCCGGCCGCGCCGCCCGGCATCGACGACATCCGCGCCATCGCCACGGCGCGCCGGGCCACGATGGTCGAGTATTCCGTGGTGCAGGCCGACGACGCCATCTTTGTCTGGGTGGTCCGTCCCGGCGGAGACGTCGCGTTCCGCCGGATCGGGCTGGATACGCATGGCGGCCTGATCGACGCCGCGCTCGGCGGGCTGGTGCGGGACGCGCGGGCGACGCTCGGCGCGCTCGGGCCGCGCGACGTTCCCGAACCGAAGCCCGGCATCGCCGGGCGTGACGAAATGCTGGCGTTGTTCTACCGCCTGCTGATCGCGCCGATCGCCGATCTGCTGCCGGCATCGCCTGACGCGCCGGTGGTGCTGATTCCGCAGGGACAATTGTTCCTGCTGCCCTTCGCGGCGTTGCGCGATCCGTCCGGACACGCCTTCATCGAGGCGCACACGCTGCTGGTCGCTCCGTCGATCCAGACGCTCGGCCTGCTGGATCGCAAGCGTGCCGCGGCGCCGAGGTCGGCGCTGGTCATGGGCAATCCCACCCTCGGGCCGCTGCGGTTCGATCCCGGCAGCGACGAGGAAACGCAATTGCCGCCGCTGCCCGAGGCCGGGCGGGAGGCCGAAGCGGTCGCGGCCCTGCTCGGCGCGCGGCCGCTGACCGGGCCGACGGCGACCAAGGCAGAAGCGGTGGCGGCGATGCCGGACGCCGGGGTGATCCATCTCGCGACGCACGGGATTGCCGAGGATGTACGCGGCCAGGGCCTTCCCGGCGCGCTCGCGCTGGGGCCGGGCGGCGGCGATGACGGGTTGCTGACGGCGTCGGACATCATGAAACTGCATCTGCAGGCCGGGCTGGTGGTGCTCAGCGCCTGCAACACCGGCCTCGGCAATATCAGCGGCGACGGCGTGATCGGGCTGTCGCGCGCCTTTCTTGCCGCTGGTGCGAGCAGTGTCGTGGTCTCGTTGTGGTATGTTCCCGATCAGGCGACCGCGGAGCTGATGCCGGCGTTCTATCGGGCGCTCGCCCATGCGCATACTATGGCCGGGGGCAAGGCGGGGGCACTGCGCCAGGCCATGCTGGAAACGCGGGCGCGACATCCCGACCCATTGGCCTGGGCCGGTTTCATTCTGATCGGAGACAGCGAATGACCGCCAGGCTTTTGTCCCTTGTCGAAGCGCTCCTGGTCTGCGCGGCCGTCGCGGGCGGAGGCGCCACGACGGCACGGGCCGAGGAACTCGTTCCAGCGCTTCCGCAGCGTGCTGATCGATTATTTCGCCGAGCAGGGCTACCTGCCGGTACTGGTCGACCGCGGCTACAAGGTCGGCGATATCGTCAATGTGGACGGCGTCAATCTCTACGCCCGCGCGGGCCGCTGCTTTCCGAAGCTGAAGGTGCCCGCGGCCACGGCCGCCTCGCTCGTGGACGTGGTGAACACCGACAGCGCCGGCATGAGCCTTGGCCTGCGGCTGCGGCAGATCTTCGATTCCAGCGTCGGCGCCGATCTGGCGCGGCGGATCCAGATCCGGTTCACCGATGTCAGCGTCACCTCGGTCGCGCTGCTCGATCTGCGCGATGCCCTGGACCGGCATGCCTGTCCGGAGATCGCGCCGCTGGTCGACGGCACTCTGGGCCCGTTGCAGCCCGGCGAGCAACCGTTCTTCGTGGTCAGCGAGGTCATGAGCGGAAAGCGCGAGGCGCGTCTGGAATTCGCGGCACGTGCCGATCTTGCCGTGAAGACCGAGCAGATCATGCGCCAGGCGGCGGAGGCGAAGCTGGCCGTGCGCGCCTCCGGCGACGGTTCCGTGATACTGGCCAGCGATGTCGTCGGACCGATCGCCCTGAAGCCGGTGACGGTGCCGCGCGTGGTGAAGCTCAGCTCGTTCCAGGATGGCGTGCGGGGCGGACAGAGCGAGGCGCAGCTGCGTTGGCAGCCGGTGCAGTGTCAGCCGGGGGATGCCTGCTGGAAGCAGGTCGGCCCGTTCGCCGAGCAGGTGAAGGCGGTGCCGGTGGCTCTCTCGCCGGAAGAACTCGATCGCTGATTAACGGCGGGCGCTGAACTACGGCAGGTGGGGGCAGTGAATGTGTCAGGTCATCGGGATCAGCACGTGCTGGCGATAGGCCGGCCGTTCGGCCAGGCGGTCGTACCAGGCCCGCAGATGCGGTAGCGCCGGCAGGTCGTGGCGCGCGAAGGGCAGGTTCAGCCAGCGATAGGCCATGGCGCCTGCGGGAATATCGCCCATGGTGAAGGCATCGCCGGCGACGTAGGGCCGTGTGGCCAGGTGCGCGTCCAGCCGCTGCCATAGCGCCGCGGTCGCCATGCGCGCGGCCTCGATCGCGGCAGGATCGCGCTTCTCCGGCGGCGTGCGGATCAAGCCCCAGAACAGCGTGGTCATGCCCAGCTGGATCACGGTGAGCTGCCAGTCCATCCAGCGATCCGCCTCGCCCCGCCGTTTCGGGTCTGTCGGCCAGAGCGTTCCCGCGGCGTGGCTGGCGGCAAAATAGCGGACGATGGAGTTCGACTCCCACAGCACATAGCCATCATCGTCGATCGTTGGCACCACGCCGTTGGGGTTAAGCTCGCGGTACCAGGGCTGGTCGTTGCCGCCGAAGGCGCCCCCTATGTCGATGCGCTGGTAGACGAGGCCGCATTCATCGGCCGCCCACAGCGCCTTCTGCACGTTGATGGAATTGGCCCTGCCGTAGATCTTCAGCATTTGCGGTCTCTCCTGGCCGCATGCCGCGCGGCAACGCCTACCGGGACGCGGGTCGGGTGCATATTTTTCCCTCCGCGCCGGTCCGTCAATTCATCGCCATCGCCGCCCGAGTTCGTATGGCTGCGGGTGCAGCTATTTGCAGCTTCGTGCCCGCGATCCGGCTATGCTGCTGCCGCCTTTTCCAGCCGGTGGCATTGCAGAAATTGCACCCATTGCCGAACGCCGATGATCCAACCGCCGCGCCGCTGCCGTTCAGCGGCTTTGCCGGCTCGCCATCCCCCGACACACCCCTGCGGGCGCGGATCCGCTCCGCCCATCGCCGCGCGGAGGAAGCGTGCCTGCCGCCGCTGCTGGCCGCCGCGGCGATGCCGCCCGATCTGCTGGACCGGACCTGGGCGCTGGCGACCGCGCTGGTCACGGCGCTGCGGGCGAAGGGCGTCCACGGCCCGGTGGAAGGGCTGATGCATGAGTATGACCTGTCCAGCCAGGAAGGCGTCGCGCTGATGTGTCTGGCCGAGGCGCTGCTGCGCATTCCCGACCGCGCCACCCGCGACGCGTTGATCCGCGACAAGATCGGCGCGGGCGATTGGCGCGCCCATATCGGCCATTCGCCGTCGCTGTTCGTCAATGCGGCCACCTGGGGGCTGGTCATCACCGGCAGGCTGACGGCGACCGCGAACGAGACCGGGCTGGCACAGGCGCTGACGCGGCTGGTCGGCCGGGGCGGAGAGCCGCTGATCCGCCTCGGCATCGACATGGCCATGCGCATGATGGGCGAGCAGTTCGTTGCCGGCCAAACCATCGCGGAGGCGCTGGTGCAGAGCCGGCGGCTGGAGGCGCGGGGCTTCCGCCATTCCTACGACATGCTCGGTGAGGCCGCGGTCACCGCCGGGGACGCATTCCGCTACTTTCGTGAGTACGAGCAGGCCATCCACGCCATAGGCCAGGCCTCCGCCGCGCGCGGCATCTATGACGGGCCGGGCATTTCCGTGAAGCTGTCCGCGCTGCATCCGCGCTACTCGCGCCAGCAACGGCAACGGGTGATGACCGAGCTGCTCCCCCGGCTGCAGGCCCTGACGCGACTGGCGCGACAATACGACCTTGGCCTGAACATCGACGCGGAGGAGGCAGACCGGCTGGACCTCTCGCTCGATCTGCTGGAGGCACTTTGCCTGGACCCCGCGCTTGCCGGCTGGAACGGGATCGGCTTCGTCGTGCAGGCGTACCAGAAGCGCGCATTCTTCGTGCTGGACTGGATCATCGACCTCGCCCGGCGCAGCGGCCACCGGCTGATGGTCCGGCTGGTGAAGGGCGCCTATTGGGACAGCGAGATCAAGCGCGCCCAGGTGGATGGGCTGGAGGGGTTTCCGGTGTTCACCCGCAAGGCGCACACGGATGTTTCCTACCTGGCCTGCGCGCGAAAACTGCTGGGGGCCGCGGACGCCGTGTTCCCGCAATTCGCCACCCACAACGCCCAGACCCTCGCTGCCGTCCACAGCATGGCCGGCGAGGATTTTCACCCGGGCCGGTACGAATTCCAGTGCCTGCACGGCATGGGGGAGCCGCTATACGAGGAGGTCGTCGGCCCCGAAAACTTGAATATTCCCTGCCGCATCTACGCCCCCGTCGGCACGCATGAGACGCTGTTGGCCTATCTGGTGCGGCGGCTGCTGGAGAACGGGGCCAATTCCTCCTTCGTCAACCGGATCCAGGATCCATCCGTCCCGGTGGCGGATCTGGTGGCCGATCCCGTGGCCCAGGTAGCATCGCGCCTGCCGGTCGGCGCGCCGCATGAGCGCATCGCCCTGCCGCGCGAGCTGTATGGCGATGCGCGGGTCAATTCCGCCGGCATCGATCTGTCGAACGAGCAGACCTTGGCCATGCTGTCTGGTGCCCTGTTGACGGGGGCTGCGCAGGGCTGGCGCGCGGCGCCGCCTGGCGGCCAGGGTATGGCACGGCCGGTCCGCAATCCGGCCGACCTCCGCGACCTGGTGGGCCAGGTGGTGGAGGCCGACGAAGCCGGGATCGAATGGTGTCTGGCGCGAGCCGCGGCGGCCGCGTCGGCGTGGCAGGCCACGGCACCGGCGGAGCGCGCCGTCTGCCTGCGGCGCGCCGCGGATTTGCTGGAGGCCGATATGCCGCAACTGCTGGGCCTGATCGTGCGGGAGGCCGGCAAGTCGATGGCCAATGCGGTGGCCGAGATACGCGAGGCTGTCGATTTCCTGCGCTACTACGCGGCCGCCGTCCGGGACGGCTTCGACAATGCCACCCATGTGCCGCTCGGTCCCGTCGTCTGCATTTCGCCGTGGAATTTTCCGCTGGCGATCTTCACCGGCCAGGTCGCGGCCGCGCTCGCCGCGGGAAACGTGGTGCTGGCGAAGCCGGCGGAGGAGACGCCGCTGATCGCGGCGCAGGCGGTAGCACTGCTGCACCAGGCCGGCATTCCCGAAGCCGTGCTGCAGCTTCTGCCCGGTGCGGGAGAGGTCGGCGCCCGCCTGGTCGCCGATCCCCGTATTCACGGCGTGCTGTTCACCGGCTCCACCGACGTGGCCCGGCTGATCCAGCGGGAATTGGCGCTGCGGCTGAACCCGGACGGCAGTCCCGTGCCGCTGATCGCGGAGACGGGCGGACAGAACGCGCTGGTGGTGGATTCCTCCGCCCTGGCGGAGCAGGTGGTGGCCGATGTCTTGGTATCGGCCTTCGACAGCGCCGGCCAGCGCTGTTCGGCGCTGCGGGTGCTGTGCCTGCAGGAGGACATCGCCGACCGCGTGCTGGCGATGCTGTGCGGTGCGATGGCCGAGCTGTCCATCGGCAATCCCGACCTTCTGTCCACCGATATCGGCCCGGTCATCAGCGTCGTGGCGCGGGACGGCATCCTCGCCCATGTCCGGGCCATGCGCGACGCCGGGCATCCCGTTCATGCGGCGGCACTCCCGCCGGACTGTGCTCATGGGATTTTCGTCGCCCCCACGATCATCGAGATCACCAGCCTGGCGGAACTGCAGCGCGAGGTGTTCGGCCCGGTGCTGCACGTGCTGCGCTTCCGCCGGGATGCGATCCCCCAGCTGATGGCAGTGATCAACGCGACCGGCTACGGCCTGACCTTCGGCATCCATAGCCGGATAGACGAAACGATCGACCGGCTCGTGGCTCTGTCGGGCGCAGGCAATATCTACGTCAATCGCAACCTGATCGGTGCGGTCGTGGGCGTGCAGCCGTTCGGTGGGCATGGCCTGTCCGGCATGGGTCCCAAGGCGGGCGGTCCGCTCTATCTGCATCGCCTGTTGGCCAGCAATCCGCCAGTGACGGAGCTTCCTGCCGGCCGCGCGCCCGACGCTGTCCAGGACCTGGGAAACATGGCTCCGCCGAGCAGGGGCGGACCCAAGAGGCCGAGGCATGCGCCGCGCTGTGCCGGCAGACGCTGCTGGGGATCGAGATCAAGCTCGCCGGTCCGGTGGGCGAGCGGAATGTCTACACGACGCAGCCTCGCGGGAATGTGTTGTGCGTCGCCGCCGGGGCGGTTGCGCTGCGTGCACAGGTCAGCGCGGCCCTGGCCGCGGGCAACAGGGCGATCGTGCCGCCGGGCAGCCTGGGGGAGGGCGCGCCATTGCCGGCGGCACTCGCGGAGTGGATCATCGAGAGGGCCGATCCTGCCACGGCTGGGTTCGATGCCGTGCTGTTCGACGGGGATCCGGAATGCCTGCAGGCCCTGAACCGGGAGATCGCGGCCCGCCCGGGCCCGATCGTTCCCATCATCGTCGCAAGCCACGACGGATCCGGCTATCCGCTGCAATGGCTGGTCCGGGAACGCGCAGTCAGCACCAACACCGCGGCGGCAGGCGGCAATGCGAGCCTGATGGCCAGCCTGTGACGGTTGGCAGGTAGTCATAAGCGCGAGTGCGCGCTTGATCTCGCTCAATGCGAACAGGGCGGTTGCGCCGCAGGCTGCGGCGCACACAGACCCAGGAGCGCCCTATGCCCAAGATGAGAGCCGCGATCTTCGTGAAGCCCGGCCGCATCGTGCTGGACGAAAAGCCGATCCCGGATGTCGGCCCTCTCGATGCGTTGCTGCGGATCACCACCACCACGATCTGCGGCACCGACGTGCACATCCTCAGGGGCGAATATCCGGTCGCGAGCGGGCTGACGATCGGTCACGAGCCCGTGGGGGTGATCGAGAAGCTTGGCTCCGCCGTCCAGGGCTATCGTGAAGGGCAGCGGGTGATCGCCGGCGCGATCACGCCGAGCGGGCATTCGGCGGCCTGCCTGTGCGGCTGCGGATCGCAGGATGGCGGGTTCAGCAAGCATGGCTTCAAGGCGATGGGCGGCTGGCGCTTCGGCAACACGATCGACGGCTGCCAGGCGGAATACGTGCTGGTGCCGGACGCGATGGCCAATCTGTGCCCGGTTCCGGATGAGCTGACGGACGAGCAGGTGCTGATGTGCCCGGACATCATGTCCACCGGGTTTTCCGGCGCGGAGAGCGGCGGCATCCGGATCGGCGACACCGTGGCGGTGTTCGCGCAGGGCCCGATCGGCCTGTGCGCGACCGCGGGCGCCAAGCTTGCGGGCGCGACCACGGTGATCGGCGTCGATGGCATCCCCGGCCGGCTGGAAATGGCCCGGCGCTGCGGCGCCGATCTAACGGTGAACTACACCGAGGTGGATCCGGTGGAAGAAATCATGCGCCTGACCGACGGGCGGGGCGTGGACGTGGCGATCGAGGCGCTGGGCACCCAGGCCACCTTCGGGGGTGCGTTGCGGGTGCTCCGGCCCGGGGGAACACTGTCCAGCCTGGGGGTGTATTCGACGGACCTGGTGATCCCCCTCGGGCCGTTCGCCGCCGGGCTGGGCGACAACAAGATCGTGACCACGCTCTGCCCTGGCGGCAAGGAGCGGATGCGGCGGCTGATCAACGTGATCCAGTCCGGGCGCGTCGACCTCAAGCCGATGGTGACGCATCGCTTCAAGCTGGCGGATATCGAGGCGGCCTACGATTTGTTCAGCCATCAGCGGGATGGCGTGCTGAAAGTGGCGATCACGCCATAAGCCCATATCTCGGCTGCATCGCGGCGTGCACGCGACGTCAGCCGGGCAGGAGCCAATCCGATGCCCACGCGTCGCGTCACCAATCTCGGCATGCTGTCCACCGCCGCCCTGGCTATGGCGCCCGGTTTCGCTCAGGCGCAGCAACCGCCGCCGATCGACCTGCCGCCGCCGCGCGCCGATTTCGGCAAATCGCTCGCGCAGGCCCTGAAGCTGCGGCGCTCGACCCGGGAATTCGCCGCGCGTCCCCTGCCGCCACAGGTGCTGTCGGAGCTGCTGTGGTGCGCCTACGGCGTCAACCGACCGGCCACCGCCGACCGCACCGCGCCGTCCTGGCGGCACGCGCGCGAGACTGACATCTTCATGGCGATGGCGAACGGTGTCTGGCGTTATGATGCGGTCTCGCATCGGCTGCTGCCGCATCTTGCCGCGGATGTTCGTGCGCAGACCGGCGTGCAGGATTTCGTCGGCAGCGCGCCGCTCGATCTCGTCTATGTTTCCAATGCCGAGCACCTGGGCGGCGTTTCGCGCGAAGAGCAGCATCGCGTCGCCAGCGCCGATGTCGGCTTCATCGGCCAGAACGTCTATCTGTACTGCGCCTCGGAAGGGCTCGCCTGCGTGTTCCGCGGCTCATTGGATCAGGAACGTCTCGCGCATGCGCTGGGGCTTGGTGGGAACCAGTTCATCACGTTTGCGCAGACTGTCGGTTATCCGAAGGCGTAGCGGTGCAGCAGGCATCGACGCCAAGCACGCCGCTGCCTGCGCCCCCGCCGACGCTGGCGGGGCGGCGCCACCTCAGGCAGTGGCGGCTGATCGGCGCCGCCGTGCCGGTGCTGGCGATTGCGGCCGCCGTCGGATGGTGGGCGGCGCACCGCGAGGTGCCGGTTCGCTACAGCACGGCCGCCGTCACGCGCGGCGCCGTGACTCGCAAGGTGAGCGCAACGGGCACGGTCAACCCGGTGCTCACGATCATCGTCGGCACCTATGTCTCCGGCGTGATCCAACAGCTTTATTGCGACTACAACACGCAGGTGAAGCAGGGCCAGATCTGCGCCAAGATCGATCCGCGCCCCTATCAGTCTGTCGTTGATCAGGACAAGGCCAATCTCGGCGTTGCCAAGGCCCAGCTTGAAAAGGACAAGGCCAACCTGGTCTATGCTGACATCAACAGCCAGCGGAACGCCAAGCTGGCGGCACGGCAATACGCCTCCCAGGATGTCGCCGACAACGCGCGAAGCGTCTATGAACAGGCCAAGGCGCAGGTTGAGCTGGATAAAGCAACCATCGAGCAACGCGCGGCCGAGCTCGCGGCGTCGCAGGTCAACCTAGATTATACCAACATCGTCTCGCCGGTGGACGGCACCGTGGTGTCGCGCAACGTCACCATGGGCCAGACGGTCGCCGCGACATTCCAGACGCCGACTTTGTTCCTGATCGCGACCGACCTGACGAAGATGGAGGTCGACACCAATGTCAGCGAAAGCGATATCGGCAACATCCAGGAAGGCGGCAAGGCGAACTTCACCGTGGATGCCTTTCCCAAGCGCCTGTTCCAGGGGGCCGTCGTGCAGGTACGGCAATCGCCGCAGACGGTGCAGAACGTGGTCACCTATGACGTGGTGGTGGGCGTCGATAACACGGATCTTGCGCTGATGCCTGGCATGACCGCTTCCACGCAGATCATTGCCGATCAGCGGCCCGACGTGATCCGCGTGCCCGACCAGGCGCTGCGCTACGTGCCGGGTGGCCCTGCCAACCCCGGTTCCCCGGCGGGCGAGCCCGGCCAGTCGCGCCTCTGGCTGCTGCGCGACGGGCGCCCGGTGGCCGTCCCCGTCGTTCTCGGCCTCGATGACGACAGCTTTACCGAAATCGTCTCGGGCGATGTGAAGCCTGGCGACCAGGTGATCATCGCCGAGCAACGCGGTGCGGCCGGAAATGCCGCGGTGCCGCTGCCGCGGCTCTGATGTCCGACCCCGAGGCATCGGCGGTCCCCGTCATCCGTGTGGAGGACATCACGCGGATCTATCGGGCCGGCGATGTCGATGTCCGTGCGCTCGACGGCGTCAGTCTGACGGTCGCACGCGGCGAGTTCATCGCCATCATGGGATCGTCGGGCTCGGGCAAATCGACCCTGATGGCGATCCTGGGCTGCCTCGACAGCCCGACCAGCGGCCAGTACCTGTTCGAAGGGATCGACGTGGCCAGGCTCAGCGAGCCGGATCTGGCGCGTATCCGCAGCCAGCGGCTGGGCTTCGTGTTCCAGAGCTTCAACCTGCTCGCGCGCACCAGCGCGATTGAGAATGTCGCTTTGCCGCTGTTCTACGCCGGGTCCGGGGCCATGCACGGCGCGGCGCGTTTCGACAAGGCCCGCGCGGCGCTCGCTTTGCTCGGCCTGGCCGAACGTGAGCGCAATACGCCGGGCCAGCTTTCCGGCGGCCAGCAGCAACGCGTGGCCATTGCCCGGGCACTGATCAATACCCCCAGCCTTCTGCTGGCCGATGAACCGACCGGCAATCTGGATACGCGCACCTCGCACGAGATCATGCGGACCCTGGTCCAGCTGAACCGCGAGCAGGGTGTCACGATCATCGTTGTCACCCATGAGGCGGATATAGCCGCCTATGCCGACCGCGTGGTCACCATGCGCGACGGGCGGATCATATCCGATGAACGGCCGCGCCAGCCGCAGGGGATCCCGAAGACCGACCGCGTGCCCATCCCCGAAACGCGGGCCGCGGCGCCGGCTGCGACCCAGAGTACCGGCGCGTTCTGGGCTTTCGGGCTGATGGTCGCGGCTGCCGCCATGCAGGCGATCAGCCGCAACCGGATGCGCTCGGCATTGACGATGCTGGGCGTGTTCATCGGCGTCGCGGCATTGATCGTCATGGTGGCCGTGGGCCAGGGCGCCAACGAGGCGGTGCGCAAGCAGATCGAGAGTCTCGGTACCAACCTGATGGTGGTGGTTCCAGGGGCCGTCAGTTCCGGCGGCATCCGCGCCGGCTTTGGCAGCGCATCGACGATCACCGTCGGCGATGCGCAGGCGATCCGCCGCGAAGCCCCGGCGGTCGGCAGCGTCAGCTATCTGATCCGTCAACCCGGTCAGGTGCAGTACGGCAACCAGAACTGGACCACGACGATCCAGGGCGTCAGCCCGAATTATCCGCCGGTCACCAACTGGGAGATCTCGGCGGGCCGTGCCATCACGCCGGAGGATGATGCCAAGGCGGACCTCGTCGTGCTGCTGGGGCAGACCGTCTCTCATCAGTTGTTCAGCGACACGGAAAATCCGATCGGCGCCCTGGTGCAGGTGAAGAATGTCCCCCTGCGCGTGATCGGATTGCTGGCCGCCAAGGGGCAGACCGCCTACGGCACGGACCAGGACGATGTCGTCATGGTCCCGTTCAGCACCGCCGAGCGCAAGGTTCTCGGCGTGGCCGCGCCGAGCCAGCAGCAGACGCCGATCAACTGGGTGTATCCCCCGCCGCCGAATCCTTACGGCCTGCAGTCGCGCCTGACCGGGTTCGTGAACCAGATCTTTATCCAGGCGACAGGGTCCGAAGCGGTTCAGCCGGCCATCCAGCAGGTCACCGACACGCTGACGCGCCGCCACCGGATCAAGCCGGGCGACATTCCGGACTTCGCTGTGCGCAACCTTAGCCAGATTGCCGAGGCGGCCCAGGGCAGCAGCCGGGTCATGGCGCTTCTGCTGGCCGCCGTTGCGTCCATTTCCCTGCTGGTCGGCGGCATCGGCATCATGAACATCCTGCTGGTGTCGGTTACCGAACGCACGCGAGAGATCGGGTTGCGCATGGCGATCGGCGCCCGTCGGCTGCATGTGCTGCTGCAGTTCCTGGCCGAGGCCGTGTTCATCAGCGTGGGCGGCGGCATCGCCGGCATCCTGGCCGGCATCGCGGCATCCGAGGTGATCTCGATCGTCTTCGGCTGGCCGGCGCCGGTTTCGCCAATGGCGATCGCGGGTGGTTTCCTGTTTTCGGCCGCGGTGGGCATCTTTTTCGGCTACTATCCCGCCCGCAAGGCAGCCCGCCTCAACCCGATCGAGGCGTTGCGCTACGAGTAGGCGCCCGGCATTACCAAAACCATGGCTCGCGGATCCGCCGGCGAACCGGTCTGACACGCATGCAAAGCGCAGCGTATGGTCCGCGCTTCGGCTGCGGCCAGGAGATGGGGTGCCAGGGGAAGGGGTGCCAGGGGAAGGGTGCCAGGGGAAGGGTGTATGACGCGGCTCGATCCGGAACGCAGGGTTCAACCCGCAGGCATGCCTGGCGCCGGGGATGTTGCCACCCGCCCGGGACAGCCGCCCGGACTGACCAGCGCGGAAGCCAATCGGCGCCTGGCGGAATTCGGACCGAACGCCATGTCGGAACCTGCGGCGAGCGCGTGGCGCCTGGCCCTCGGCAAGTTCTGGGCGCCGGTTCCCTGGATGCTGGAACTGGCCGTCATCTTCCAGCTCGTGCTCGGCGAATATATCGAGGCGGCGGTGATCGGCGTCCTGCTGGTGTTCAATGGCATTCTCGGTTTCCTGCAGGAAGGGCGTGCTCAGGCGACTTTGGAGGCCTTGAAGGCGCGGCTCACGTTGACCGCGTCCGTCCTGCGCGATGGCGCCTGGCAGATCGTGCCGTCCGCCGCGCTGGTGCCGGGCGATGTGGCCAAGCTGTCGCTTGGCGGCGTGGTCGCCGCGGATATGCGGCTGATCGAGGGGGATGTGCTGCTCGATCAGTCGATGCTGACCGGCGAGTCGCTGCCGATCGAAGCAGGTGCGGGCCATGAGACCTATGCGGGAACCCTCGTGCGGCGGGGCGAAGCGGTTGGCGTGGTCACGGCGACGGGCACGCGCACGAAATTCGGCCGCACGGCGGAACTCGTGCGCACCGCGCATGTCGTCGGCTCGCAGCAGAAGGCGGTGCTGCGCGTGGTGCGAAACCTCGCGATCTTCAACGGGGTCATCGTTGTCGTCCAGGCGGTGTACGCGGACACGCTCGGCATGCCGGTGACGGAGATCATCCAGCTCGTGCTGACGGCCCTGCTGGCGGCTATTCCCGTCGCGCTGCCGGCCACGTTCACGCTGGCCACGACGATCGGCGCGCGTGCCCTGGCGCGGCAGGGCGTGCTGCCGACGCGGCTTTCCGCGGTGGACGAGGCCGCGGCGATGGACGTGCTGTGCGTCGACAAGACCGGCACGCTGACCCGCAATGAGCTGGCGGTCACCGAGGTGCGTCCGATGGCCGGTTTCAATGTCGCACAGGTTCTGGCGCTGGCGGCGCTTGCCAGTTCGGAAGGTGGCCAGGATCCGGTGGACGCCGCCATCCGCGCAGCCAGCACAGGTATCGATGCCACGCATGCCCCGGCGCTGGTCCGGTTCGTGCCGTTCGATCCGACCCGGAAAATGTCCGAGGCGATCGCCAAGGGGCCGGATGGCGGCCGCTGGCGTATCGCCAAGGGGGCCTGCACGGTCATTTTCGCCCTCGTCCACGCGGGAGCCGCGGAGGCAGCGGCGGCCGAGGAACTGGCGGCGCAGGGCTATCGGGTGCTGGCGGTCGCCGCCGGACCAGAGGTGGCGATGCGGGTTGTGGGCCTGATCGCGCTGAGCGACCCGCCCCGGCCGGAGTCTGCTTCTCTGCTCGGTGAATTGTCTGCGTTGGGGGTGCGCGCGGTCATGGTGACCGGCGATGCGCCGACCACGGCCGGCGTGGTGGCGCGCGCCGTCGGGCTGCAGGGCGCTGTCCGTCGGCCCGGGGCGGATGCCGTAACCATGCCCCCCGATGATGTCGTGGTGTTCGCCGGGGTCTTGCCGGAGGACAAGTATCATATCGTCCGGGACTTCCAGGCGCACGGCCATATTGTCGGCATGTGCGGCGACGGCGTGAATGATGCGCCGGCGCTGCGCCAGGCGCAGATCGGCATAGCGGTATCGACCGCCACCGACGTGGCGAAATCCGCGGCCGGCATTGTCCTGACGGAGCCGGGGCTTGGCGGCATAGTCGCCGCGGTGCGCGAAGGCCGCGTGACATTCCAGCGCATCTTGACCTATTGCCTGCGATCGGTCACCCGCAAGATCGACCAGATGCTGTTCCTGACGGTCGGGCTGGTCATGACAGGGCACGCCATTCTGACGCCGATGCTGATGGTGGTGCTGATGACCACTGGTGACTTCCTGGCGATGTCGTCGTCGACCGACAACGTGCGCCCTTCGCCGAAGCCGAACACCTGGCGGATCGACAACGTCACGCTGGCAGGCATCCTGCTGGGAAGTTGCAACCTGCTATTCTGCAGCTCCGTCCTCGCCATCGGCAAATTCCGCCTCGGCCTTGAGATGGACGCGCTGCGGACTCTGGCCGCCATCACGCTGGTGTTCAGTGGCCAGGCAATCCTGTACTCGGTGCGGGAGCGGGAACGCCTGTGGAGTTCCCGCCCGAGCTGGTGGCTGATGGCCTCGTCCGTGATCGATGTCATGATCATCGGCACCCTGGCGATATCCGGCACGCTCATGACCGCATTGCCGGCAGAAGTGGTTGCCGGCACATTGGCGGCCGCGGTGGCCTTCGCGCTGGTGATCGACACGATCAAGGCGGCGATCTTCACCCGGCTCAAGATGGTGTAGGCGCAAAGCCGCGTGCCGGATCCGCGCCGCCTACGCCCTGCTGGCGTATCGCGACGATCCTGTGCCGTCTCCGGTGCAACCGGATATGCGGTCCGCCTCGCGCCTGGCGGTGAGCACGGCGCCCCTTGTTCCGTTCGGCCGGAAAACGGTACAGCCCTTCAGGCCCTTTTCGTAGGCAAGCCGGTAGATCGGCGCGAAGTCGGCAAAGCCGGTTTCGGCGGGCACGTTGATCGTCTTGGAGATTGAGTTGTCGACAAATGCCTGCAGCGCTGCCTGCATCGCCAGATGCGCCTCGAACGGCAGTTCGGCCGCCGTCTGCAGGCCGTCCGGCACTCCATCGCTGCGGCCATTCCGCTCCCGCCAGAGCCGCACCGCGTAATCGGCCAGTCTGTACTGCCGGGGTTCGCCATTCGCGCCCAGTACCGTCCGCTGGTAATCGGCGGCGAATACCGGCTCGATCCCGCTGGAGACGTTGCCGGCCAGCAGGCTGATCGTGCCGGTGGGGGCGATGGCGAGCAGATGGCTGTTGCGGGTGCCATGGCGTGCGATGCCTTCGCGAATATCCTCCGGCAGGCCGCGAATGAACGGCGCCTGCAGGTAACGCGTGCGGTCGAAATCCGGGAAACTGCCCTTTTCCCGGGCGAGGGCGATGGATTGGCGATAGGCGGCGTGGCAGATGCTGCGCATCGTCCCGGCGGCGAAAGCCAGCGAGGCGTCGCTGCCGTAGCGCAGGCCGAGCATGATCAGCGCATCCGCCAGCCCGGTGATGCCGAGGCCGATCCTGCGAGCCCTATGAACTGCAACGCAATGTTCGGGCAGGGGAAAGCGCGACACGTCGATCACATTGTCCAGCAGCCGCACGGCTGTTGACGCGATGCTTGCCAGCCGGTCGGTGTCCAGCCGCGCCTGCGGGGTGAAAGGATCTCGGATCAGCCGCGTCAGGTTGATCGAACCGAGATCGCATGCGCCGTAGGGCGGCAGCGGCACCTCGCCGCACGGGTTCGTCGCGGTGATCCGCTCGCAGTACCAGAGATTGTTCAGCCGGTTGATCCGGTCGATAAACAGTATCCCCGGCTCGCCGCTGTCATAGCTGGCACGCAGCAGCCGGTCCCACAGATCACGCGCCGGCAGGCGTCGCACGACCCGGCATGGCACGGCCGATGGCTCCCCGGGCCATTCGCGGGACAGGATCTCGCCGTCACCGGCGAGGCGGCTTGCGGGGAATACCAGCGGCCAGCTTTCGTCGCGTTCGATCGCCTGCATGAAGGCGTCGGTGATCTGCACGGAAAGGTTGAAATGGCCGAGCCGACCCGCGCGGCGCTTGGCGTCGATGAAGGCGACGATGTCCGGGTGATCGCAGCGCAGCGTCGCCATCATCGCGCCGCGGCGCGAGCCGGTGGACTGGATGGTGGCGCACATCGCATCCCATACATCCATGAACGACACCGGTCCGGACGCGATGGCGCCGGTCGTGCGTGCGCGTGCGCCGCTTGGCCGTAGGGTGGAAAAATCGAAGCCGACCCCACCGCCGCGCTGCATCGTCATCGCGCCTTCCTGCAACGCGCGGAAGATGCCAGGGACGGAATCCTCGATCGTGCCCATGACGAAGCAGTTGAACAGGGTGACGTCGCGGCCGGTGCCTGCGCCGGCCTGGATGCGCCCGCCCGGCAGGAACTGGAAGTCCTGCAGCACGTCGAGGAAGCGTTGCTCCCACAGCGCAGGGTCGGCCGGCTCCACGCCGGCCAGCGTGTGGGCCACGCGGCGCCAGGTTGCAGCGATCGAGGCCTCGTTCTCCGCGCCAGCGCGGTAGCGCGTTTCCCACACATGGCGCGCGATCGGCGTGTTGAGCAGATGATCGGCCGGCGGAGCAGCTTGCATCATCGCGCTGTGCTAGGGCGGGGGTGCGGTGAGGGCGCGGGCCCGATCGAGCAACTCGGTCACTTCGGCGTCCCGCAATTGCGGGAACTGGCTGTAGAACTGCCCGACGGCGTAGAAATCCCAGGGCGCGTCCAGGCAAACGATCTCGTCCACTTCCGCACGCAGCCGCTTCAGCGTGCCGGGCGGCGCGACCGGGACAGCCAGCACCAGACGGGCCGGGCCGCGCCGGCGCGTGGCCCGCAACGCGGCGCGCATCGTGGCACCGGTTGCGATACCGTCATCGACGACGATCGCGGTGCGCCCGGCGATTTCTGTCGGCGGGTGATCGCCGCGATAGACGCGGCGCCGGCGGTCGATTTCCCGCAACGCCGCGGACCTGGCCTTGTCGAGATATTCCTCGGAGATATCCAGGCGCCTGATGAGCCGCGGATCGCTGACGAGTTCAGGCTCCTCGCCATCGGCGATCGCTCCGACGGCCAGTTCTTCGTGGTGCGGGGCGCCGATCTTGCGGACCAGCACGATATCGAGCGGTGCCGCCAGTGCGAGGGCGATTTCGAACGCTACCGGCACACCGCCGCGAGGCAGCGCCAACACGACCGGGCTTTGGTCCTTCAGGCCCAGCAGCCGCTCGGCCAGAAGCCGTCCGGCCTCACGCCGATCCGCGAACACCATGCCCCGCCTCCGCCCCTCCGTCGGCCAGGTGCTGCAGAAACCAGGCGCGCGCCAAGGCCGTCACCGATTCCAATGCTCCAGGCTCCTCGAAGAGATGGGTTGCACCGGCAACCACTTCCAGCCGCCGCGTGCAGCGCAGCCGGCCATAGGCCGACCGGTTGAGGGCAAGGACCTCCAGATCGTCGCCGCCGACGATCAGCAACGTCGCGGCGGTCACCTTCGCCAACGCCTCGCCCGCCATGTCCGGCCGTCCGCCACGGCTGACGATGGCGCGCACATCGCGGCGCCTGGCGCCCGCGACGAGGGCGGCCGCCGCACCGGTGCTGGCGCCGAAGAAGCCGAAAGGCAGGCCCGGCCTGATCGCGTTCCCGCAGACCCATGTCGCCGCCTGGTCCAGTCGATCGGCCAGAAGCGGGATATCGAAGACATTGGCGCGGTCCGCCGCCTCCTCCGCGGTCAGCAGATCGAACAGCAGGGTGGCAAATCCCCCGCGCTGCAACCCTTCGGCGACGAGGGTGTTGCGGGGACTGAGCCGGCTGCTGCCGCTGCCATGGGCGAACAGCACGATCCCCCGGGCGGGGCCTTCGGGCAAACCAAGCAGACCCTCCCCGCCGCAGGGCGGCAGGCTGACGGAGACGGTCCGACCCTCGATCGCTGTCATTGTCTGGATCCCGGCTGTGCCAGGGATTGGAAGCCGGTCGCTGCGGCGGGGCATTGATCTGCCTCAAGCAGAGCGCTTCGGCCGCCGGGTTTTGTGAACGTATCCCCCTGCCGAGGCGTGGTTCGCGGCCGGTCCATCGGGCGCATGCTCGATGCGTGTTCGATTGGCTTGTGCGCCGGAGCAAAGCTGCATAACATTCTGTTCAGGCTCGCCGAGAAAGACAGAGCCAAGAGTGATCCAATGCCAGCAAAGTTATCAAACTTTCTGCCAGCATCTTCAGATCAGCCGTCGTCGGCCTATCATGCGCCGAACGCCGATCACCTTCATCGGGCCGAATCAGGTCCTGCCTGGGAAGCGTTTGTGCTGAGGCGCATGTTCTCGGGGTTCATTCGGCACGGAAACCTTACCGTTATCGGCCCCAGCGGTGCCGCTCACGCATTCGGGAACGGCCAGGGAGAGCCGGTGGCGGTGCGGATCGCCGACATGGCGAGCGCGATGCGGATGATGCTCAATCCCGGGCTGGAGTTGGGGCAGGCCTATATGGATGGCCGGTTTTCGGTGGAGACCGGCGACATCTACGATTTTCTGGACCTTGGCTTCAGCAATCTCGGCTGGGGTTCCGCCGGCACGTTCGGGAAGCTGCGCTATGCGCTGGCGAAGTTCGCGCGGCGCTTCCAGCAGTACAATCCGCTGCCGGTGGCGCGGCGGAATGTCGCCCATCACTATGATTTGTCCGGCGAGATGTACGAGTTGTTCCTGGGGTGGGACCGGCAATATTCTTGTGCCTACTATCTCTCGCCGGACGATGTGCTGGATCGCGCGCAGGAGCAGAAAAAGCGTCATATCGCGGCCAAGCTGCTGGCCCGTCCCGGCGACCGGGTGCTGGATATCGGCTGCGGGTGGGGGGGCATGGCGCTGTATCTGGCGCGGGAATGCGGCGCCGACGTGACGGGGATCACGCTGTCGGAACAGCAACTCGCCGTTGCCCGGCAGCGGGCGGCAGAGGCCGGCGAGAAGGTGCGCTTCGAGTTGCGCGATTACCGGGAGGAGGCCGGCAAATACGACCGGGTCGTTTCCGTCGGCATGCTGGAGCATGTCGGCGTCAACCATTTCGCCACCTATTTCCGCAAGATCGCCGATCTGCTGACCGATGACGGCGTCGCCCTTGTGCACACGATCGGCCGGGCCGAGGGGCCGGGTGCGACCAATGCGTGGATCCGCAAATACATCTTCCCCGGCGGCTACTCACCCGCCTTGTCGGAACTGATGCCGGCCATCGAGCGGGCCGGTTTCTACGTCACGGATATCGAGGTGCTGCGGCTGCATTATGCGGAGACGCTGCGTGCCTGGCGGCAGCGCTTCCTGGCCCAGCGGCAGAAAGTGCAGCGGCTGTATGACGAGCGCTTCTGCCGTATGTGGGAATTCTACCTCGCGGGCAGCGAGGCGACGTTCCGCTATAGCGGGCACGTCAATTTCCAGATCCAGCTCAGCAAGCGGGTGGATACGGTGCCGCTCACGCGCGACTACATCCAGGACTGGGAACGCGCCCACCCGATCGTGGACCGCTCGCCCGGGCACTGACGCGCGGTCGGTTGCGCGAGCCGGAACGGCCTATCAGGTCTTGATCTTCAGCAGACGGGCCGCGTTGGCGCCGAGGATGCCGGCCTTCTGCTGGTCGTTCAGCGAGGTGCAGGCGAAGACCTGGTCCACCGGGTGCAGTTCCCAGCGATAGGGGTAGTCGCTGCCCATGACGATCTGGCTGGCGCCGACCTGGGCCGCCAAATGGCGGATGGCTTCCGGGGTGAACACCAGCGAATTGAAATAGAGCTGCCGAAGGTATTCGGTGGGCTTTTTCTTCAGCTTGATGCTGGGATCGCAGCCGGCCGGCGCGACGAGGCAGGCGTGGTCCGAGCGGTCCGCGTAGCTGGGCAGATAGCCGCCGCCATGCGCGCCGATGAATTTGAGGCCGGGGTAGCGGTCCAGCGTGCCCTGGAAGATCAGATGCGACAGCGCGATCGTGGTGCCGAGCGGGTTGGCGATGGTGTTCCACAGCACGCCGTTGCCGGCCAGGCGCTTGGACAATTCCGGAATGCCCTGGGGATGGATGAACAGGGGCACGCCGAGTTCCTCGGCCTTGGCCCAGACCGGGTCGAATTTGGGATCGGAGAATTCCAGCCCGGCGACGCTGTCGCCGATCGCGGCCCCCTTCAGGCCCTGCTTGCGGACCGCGGTCTCCAACTCCTGCACCGCGAGGTCCGGTACCTGCAAGGTGAGCGAGGCGAAGGCGGCGAAGCGGTCCGGATGGGCGGCACAGAGTTTGGCCAGTTCCTCGTTATGGATCTTGACGATTTGCGCTGCGAGGTCGCGGTCCCTGCCGTACCAGAAGGGGTTGACCGACAGCACCTCCATGTCGACGGCCTGGGCGTCCATGGCCTTGAGGCGCTTGTCGACTTCCAGGAAGGCGTCCTCGGCGCCGAGAATGGGCGGCAGGAAGGGGGCGGTATCGCCGCCGATGAGGGCGATGGTTTCGCGGAACAGGCAGTGGGAATGGACGTCGATCGTCTTCACCCGCTTGCCGTTGACGGTGACCGGCAGGCGGGGTGGGCCGGGCTGGGCCGCGTGCGCGGCATCCAGCAGGCCGCAGGAGCAGAAGGCGATGCCGGTGGCGGCGGTGGCCCTGAGGAAGTTTCGGCGGGTGGGCATTGGACTTTTCCCCCTTGGCTTGCGGTCCCTGTTGGGAGGGTCCTTTTTCAGTGGGGAAGGCTGGCGGGTTTTGTTGGGAGGCGCCAGCGGGATTTGTTGCTGCATTGCGCAAAACCCTATCAACCGAATTTTGGAGTTTGGTTCGATGGCAACCGCCATTAGAGCGGCGCGATAGCGGCTCTTGTCCGTCGACGGATTGGTGAGGGCGCCATCGCGAGGTGTAGCCCGCATGAAGCATAGCGCAATGCGGGGCTCTGGTGGCTCTACGGTCCCGGATCGACGCTGCGCTTCATCTCGGCTACACTTGCTATTATTGACATCAAAAAATTGTGAGGCTATAAATTCGCTTCGAGTTTTGACCATTTCATTGGAAAAATCATGAGTCCAACCGATTTGGAATCTCTGCTCAGGGATAATTTGCGCGGCTATGCCAACTGTTCGGGCACAGTTCTCTACTCGGGCTGGAGCACACTCCGAGCCGGACCTTATTACTACATGGGGTACAATCCAGGCGGCAAACCGTGTGATAGCGACAGCTCAATCATTGAGCGGCGCAGTCCTGAAATCAATGCTTACGCGAATGATTGTTGGCGCCATGCAAAAAAAGAGAAATGTGATTGCATAGATATTACAACGAAACGACTAAAAGACGATAGGCAGGAGCCCCATCAGAGGCGTGTCTGTGCAATTGCTACGGATGATCTTGGGGTTGCACCAGAGTCCATCTTCTCCGCCAATGCCATATTCGCAAGGAGCAAGGATGCTAACTCGTTGCCAAACGAAGGTGAAAGTGAATGGTGGAAGCGATGCTGGCCAGGACATCAGGCATTTCTCAACATTGTCAGGCCGCGCTGGATAATCTGCCTTGGTCTCGGAGTTCCGGCGAAGCTCGTTCGCGCTGCTCATGAGCAAAGCGGGCGTAGCAGAGGCACAGCCATGCGTGGTTGGAGGTAGCTTCCGGGACGGAAGATATTTTCACGCAGAACTCGATCTTGGGAATGGAAGTCGCCATTCTGTCGGAGTGCTTGGCGTACCGCACCCAAGCCGGTTCGCTGCATCGGAGGGCCTGCACAAATTCATTCGAGAACAGGTCCGTGTTCCACAAGATGCGTGATCTTGTGCGCTGACGGCACCCACTGAGTTCGAAGGGACTCAACTTTGGGGTTCGCGAAACGGGTCACGTTTTCCCGCTCTCTGGAGCTTAACGTACGATTTTGAACAAACCGTTTGGTGACCCCAAATAGAGCTGCCGGAGGTAGCCGCTGGGTTGCTTCTTCGGGGTGCTGATGGGAACGTAGCCTACCTCCCTTTCCAAACCGGCTTCCGCTTCTCATTATAAGCCAACACCCCCTCGCGCCGATCCTCCGTAACCACCAGCCTATTATAAGCCTCGATCTCGAACAGCAGCCCGTTCTTCAAATCCATCTGGCTTCCCGTACGGATGGATTTCTTCGCCTGGCGGATCGACAGCGGGGCATTGGCGGCGATCTTTCTGGCGGTGGCGAGAACACCCTCCATCAGTTCGCCGACCGGACAAATCTTGTTCAGAACGCCCCATTCCAGCGCCTGCTCGGCGCTGATCGGGGTGCCGGTGCAGATGAATTCCATGGCGCGGCGGGTGCCCATGGCGCGCGGGGCGAGCTGGGTGCCGCCGCCGCCGGGCATGATGCCGACGGTTACCTCGGTCAGTGCGAAGCGGGCGGTGTTGACGGCGTAGGCGAAGTCGCAGGCCAGCACCGCCTCCGTGCCGCCGCCATAGGCGTGGCCGTTCACCGCGGCGATGATGGGCATCGGCAGGTCCAGCAGCGCGTCGCGGCCGCGCTCAAAAATCTCGTGCTGGTGCTGCCATTGCTCGTCGGTCATGCCCTTGCGGGCCTTCAGATCGCCGCCGGCGGAGAAGATGCGGTCTCCGGCGCCGGTCAGCACCACGCAGCGGATGTCCCCGGGATGGGCGATCAGCCGGGTCCAGAGGTCGAGCATGTCGATGCCCATCTGGGTGTTCTTGGCGTTGCCCACTTCCGGGCGGTTCATCGTCACCAGCAGGGTGTGCTGGTCGATCGTTTCGGCCAGGATGGTTTCGTATGAATGTTCCATCAGCGCGGCTCCAGCGTGGGGTAGGGGCCGTCCTTCAGCGTGTAGGCCTCCAGCACCTTCTCGCGGATCAGCCGGCGCATGATCTTGCCCTGGGCGTTGCGCAGAAGTTCGGGGAACATCAGGAAGGCGCGGGGGTGCTTGTGGCGGGCCAATTCCGCCAGCGAGGCTTTGGCGCGGTCGGGCCAGGCGGGGTCGTCGGTCTCGGCGACGGCGACGATGACCTCGCCCCAGTATTCCGAGGGCAGCGTGACGATGGAGACGGCGCCGGTGCCGGCGGTGCCGGACAGCGCCCGCTCGATCTCGTCGGGATGGATCTTGTAGCCGCCGGACTTGATCACGTCGGCGACACGGCCGACCAAATGCAGGCGGCCGCGCGCGTCGATGCGGCCGAAATCGCCGGTGGCGTGGAAGCCGTCCGGGGGCAGGGGGATGAAGCCGGTCTGGTCGAAATGGCCGGAGGACATGTGGCGGCCGCGCAGATGCACTTCGCCGATGGAGCCGGACGGGAGGAGCGTGTTGTCCTCGTCGCGGATCTCGATCTCCACGCCGGTCCCGGGGAAGCCGACGCAGACGCCGTCGCCGTCGATCTTTCCCATGTAATAGGCATCGGTTTCCGATGGCGAGAGCGTGGCGATCGGGTTGGTGATCTCGGACTTGCCGTAGGTGATGCGGATCACCGGGCCGAACACGGCACGGGCCTTGTGATACAGTGAGGGCAGCAGCGGCGCGGTGCCGCAGAAGATGGTGCGGATGCCCTCGACGCGCTTGCCTTCGTAGGCCGAGAGGATCTTCGCCAGCACCGTGGGCGGGGCGAACATGTAGGTGATTTCGCCGCTGTCGAGAATGGGCAGGACCTTGGCCAGGTCCACGCCGTCCAGCAGCACCGCGGTGGCGCCGCGGTCGTTGAACGCCTGGGTCAGGATGCCGGCGCCGTGCACGAACGGGGTCATCAGCAGCACGCGATCCCCGGGCTGGGGCATCTGGGCGAAGCTGGCGCGCTGCAGCAGATTGGCGATCCAGCGCGCGCCATGCGTGGTGACGATGGCCTTCGGCTTGCCGGTGGTGCCGGAAGTGAAGCTGATCCGGCCGGGCGCCTCGGCGGGGACGTTGGGCAGGCTCACGAGGTCGCTAGGATCATTCGGCACGTCCTCGATGGCGATCACGTCGCAGCCGAGCTTTTCGAAGCCGGCCGCCTGCGCCCGCGTGGTCACGACCATTCTGGTACCGGAAAGGCCGATCGAGTATTCGCGCTCGGCATCGCTCATGGAGGCGTTGAGCGGCGTGTCGCCGGCACCGGCGATGCGCAGGCCGGTGGTGGCCCAGACCGCGGGGATGGAGTTGCGCAGCGAGGTGGCGACAGGATCGCCGGGGCGCAGGCCGCGCGCGTGCAGCAGATGCGCCACGCGCGCGGCCCGGTCTGCGAGCTCGCGGAAGGTGAGGGTGCCGGTGCCGTCGGTTACGGCGACGCGGTCGGAAAACTCATTGGCGATGGCGGCGAGGTCTTTCGCCCAGGGGATGGTCTGAAGCATCAGGCTTCGGCCGCCACCGGGTTGCGCAGGATGCCGACGCCGGAGATTTCCACCTCCACCACATCGCCGGGCTTCATCCAGACCGGTGGGGTGCGGTAGGCGCCGACGCCCCCAGTGGTGCCGGTGACGATGACGTCGCCGGGTTCGAGCTGGGTGAAGGTGGAGCAGTATTCGATCAGCGTGGGGATGTCGAAGCAGAGGTCGTCGATGGTGGCGCGCTGCATCTCCTGGCCATTGAGGCGGGTGAGCAGGGTCTGCTGGGTGATGTCGCCGGCTTCCTCGGGCGTGACGATCCAGGGGCCGAAGCCGCCGGTGGCGAAGAAATTCTTGCCCGGCGTGAACTGGGTGGAATGGCGCTGCCATTCGCGGATCGAGCCGTCATTGTAGCAGCTGTAGCCGGCGACCACGTCCATCGCCTGGTCCTTCGGCACGTGGCGGCAGCGGCGGCCGATGATCACCGCCAGCTCGCCCTCGAAGTCCAGCGTCTCGGAGGCGTTCGGGCGGATGATCGGGGCGCCGTGGGCAACCTGGGTGTTGGCGAAGCGGGTGAAGATGATCGGCCTCTTCGGCGGCTCCCGCCCGCCTTCGAGGATGTGGCTCATGTAGTTCAGCCCGATGCAGAGGATCTTGTCCGGATTCGGGATCGGCGGCAGCAGCGTCACGTCGTCGAGCTGAAAGCTGGGGTGGCCGGCAGCATAGTCGCCGAGGGAGTGGATGGCCCAAAGAGCGTCGCGCAAACTGGGTGCGGCGCCGCCCATGTCCACCACGCCCGCTTCCTTCAGGATGCCCCAGCTGGCGGAGCCGTCGGGGCGGCGGAAGGAGATGAGCTTCATGGCAGGTATCCTCGATTGATGGCGGCGCATGGTGCGTTGAGCGGCGCATCAGGGCAAGGTGGGGGCGGGTCTCTGGTCCGTAGGCCCCAGCCGTGACAAGCTGCCCGGTAGAGACCCGACCGCGGGCACGAAGGGGGAAACGAGCATGACAAAGATCGTCGGCAGCGGCGACTATCGGTACGAATGCGTCGAGAACTGGGGCAAGCTGCCCGCGGGGTGGTCGTTCAAGGAAATCGGCGCGGTCGGCACCGACAAGAATGACAACGTCTATGTCTTCAATCGCGGCGAACACCCGATGATCGTGTTCGACAAGGACGGCAATTTCCTGAAATCCTGGGGCGAAGGCGTGTTCCCGCGCGCGCATGGCATCTTCATGGCGCCGGACGATACGATCTGGCTGACCGATGACGGCGACCACACGGTTCGCCAGTGCACGTTGGACGGCAAGATCCTGCTGACGCTGGGCACGCCGGGCAAGCCGGCCCCGTTCATGAGCGGACAGCCGTTCCATCGCTGCACCCATACGGCGATGGCGCCGAACGGGGACATCTTCGTCTCGGACGGCTACGGCAACGCCTGCGTGCACAAATACGACCCGAAGGGGCGGCTGTTGAAGAGCTGGGGCACATCCGGCACCGGGCCGGGCGAGTTCAACCTGGTGCACAACATCGTCTGCGATGACGATGGCTGGGTGTATGTCGCGGACCGGGAGAACCACCGCATCCAGGTGTTCGATTCCAACGGCAAATACGAAACGCAGTGGAACAGCCTGCACCGTCCCTGCGCATTGTTCATGACACGGGGCAAATGCCCGCTATGCTACGTGGGTGAGCTCGGCCCGGGGATGCCGGTGAACCGGCTGTACCCCAACCTGGGCGCGCGCGTGTCGATCCTGGATCATACCGGCAGGCGTCTGGCCTGGATCGGCGCCGATCGTCCGGGGCTGGGCCTCGGTGAGTTCACCGCGCCGCACGGCATCTGCGTCGACGGCCGCGGCGATATCTATGTCGGCGAGGTGTCCTGGACCAACTGGCCAACAACCTTCCCCGACGTCCCGCGCCCCGATAGCCCGCGCTGTTTGCACAAGTTCCGCAAGCTGGCCTGACGGGTAGGAAGGCTGGGGCTCCGCCTCAGCCTCCGGGAGGGCTCTGCCTCTGATGGCTCTACCGGACTGACGAACAGAGAAAGCACCGCATCATTCGGGTTGCCCCCTCCGCGAGAGGTGGCGATCCGATCCTTGCGGTCTTGAGCAAGGCAGTCAGCTGACCGATCAACTCCACCCCGGGCGGATCACCATCGGTTCCGAGGGCGAGACGATAGCCTTTTCGATCAAAGTCCGAGCTGCCCTCAGGACGGCGCCGATGCGTTCGCTCCGCTCCCTTGTTGCCAAAAGCGCCACATCGTTCCGACGCTCCGAGGTTCGCCGCCGCGCCGGTGCCGGGCTTCTGCTGTCTCGTTCGTAGCACGAGCCAACGCTTGACTGCGGCATTCGGCCGAGTTACCTCAATTCGTATACGAGAATAACATTCTCTATAGAGAATTGAGGCGAGGATGAACGACCAGAATTCAGGGTCTGCCGCTGGCAAGCAGGTGGGTGCCGTGGTGAACGCCGTAGCCATACTGCGCTACCTCGCGGCCCAACCGGCGCCGGTCTCCAATCTTCGCATCGCTCGCGATCTGCAACTCAATGGCAGCACCTGCTTCAACATCCTTCGGACGCTCGCCGGGGAAGGGGTGGTCAGTTTCGATCCGGGCAGCAAGGCATACATGCTTGGACCCGGGTTGGTGGAACTCGCCAGTGGCGCGCTCGACCAGGTCGGTTACCTGCGGATCGTTCATCCCGAGCTCGAACAGTTGACCACCCGTTGGAGCGTCACAACGACGCTGTGGCTTCGCGTCAGCCGGTCGAGGGTCCTGCTGGTAGACCTGTCGCAGGCTGGATCCGTCGTGCAGATTCACATGCGGGTTGGCCAACGGCTGCCGATCCTTGTTGGCGCGCTTGGCCGATGCATGGCGGCACATGCTGATTTCTCGCCGGACGAATTGCGGTCGATGTATGCGTCGTTGCGCAGTGACAGCCTCGTTCCCTTCGAACAGTTTCTGGACGAGGTGGAGGAGGCGAAGCGGGTCGGGTATGCGGTCGACCGGGACCATTTCGTCCGAGGCATCACGACCATTTCCAGCGCGGTCCTTGATCCGGCGGGCCGGCCCTCCCTCGCGATTTCCGCGGTGACGCTGACGGCCCAATGCTCGGCCGCCGACGCCTCCCGCATGGGCGCAGACATCCATGAGAGGGCCCAGCGCATTCGCGCACGTCTCGCCGGCACCAGCCTACGCGCCCCGGCCTAGAGCATGATCGTCGCTGATAGACGCGGCGATCATGCTCTAGGTCTTTGTTTTAACGAGCAATTTCATCGCTCGGTTAAGTCAACCTCAAGCGATATGGCTCTGGCCAGAAACTGCACAGGAACGGACATCCGACATGGACTTCAACTTCACGCCGGAGCATGAGCAAGTACGTGACCTGGTGCGCCGTTTCGCGGAAACCGATATGGCTCCGCTCGTCCGCGCCGCCGAGGAGGCCGAGCAGTTTCCGAAGGAAATTTTCCGCCGGTGGGGCGAACTCGGGCTGATCGGTGTCCGCTACCCTGTGGAAGACGGCGGCAGCGGCTTTGATAAGATCGCCGATTGCATTGTCCGCGAGGAATTTAGCCGGGTCAGCCAGGCCTTCGCCACGTCATGGTCGGCGCATTCCCATCTCGCGCTGTGGCCGATTTGGAGGGCCGGCACTCCCGAACAACGCAAACGCTACTTCGAACCGGGCCTGCGGGGCGACATCATCGGCGGCTTTGCGCTGTCCGAACCCGACGGCGGATCGGACATCCGTTCCATGCGCACCCGGGCGGAGGCGGTACCCGGCGGATTTCGTATCACCGGGTCGAAGTTGTACATCACCAACGCGCCGTGCGCGGACTTCCTGACGTTGGCCGCGCGTACCCGGCCGGAACTCAAGCCCGACGCGATCAGCCTGTTTCTCCTCGACCTGCCCCGCGAGGGCGTAGAGATCCACAAGCTGCAAAAGGAGGCCGTCCGCGCCTCGGAAACCGGGCTCATTCACCTCGACAACGTATTCGTACCCGAGGAGGCGCTGCTCGGCGGCCAGCTTGGCACCTATCCGATCATTCTCGACAGTCTGGCGGAAAACCGGGTCGGCGTGGCCGCCAATTGTGTCGGCATGGCGCGTGGCGCCTTCGAGGCAGCGACCCGTTATGCGCGCGAGCGCCAGGTGCGCGGCCAACCGATCGGGCGATTTCAGGCGATCGCGCACAAGCTTGCCGACATGGCGGCGGACATCGAGGCGGCCAAGTGGCTTGTCTACTATGGCGCGTGGCGGGTGGACCAGGGAACGATCGATCCGCCAACTGCATCCAAGGTGAAGCTGGTCGCGAGCGAGTGCGCGTTGCGCGTGACCGAAGCCGCCATTCGCATTCTGGGTGGGGCCGGCATCATGCGGGAGTATCCGGTCGGCCGCTTCCATCGGGATGCCCTGGTCTACGTGATCGGTGAGGGCACCAGCGAAATCCAGCGCAACATCATTGCCCGGTCCCTGGAGCTTTAGCCATGACCTCGGGCTCCACGGTTCGTAATGCCATGATCACCGGTGCTGCCGATACGGCCGTCGGACGGCTGGAGGGCAGCAGTTGCATGTCCCTCCATGCCGAGGCCGCGACAGCGGCCTTGGATGACGCGGGGCTGCGGCCGGCCGAGATCGATGGTGTTCTGTGCGCCTACTCGCTGAGCGAGCCGCACCTCATGCTGTCGTCGGTGTTCTGCGAGTATTTCGGGATTACGCCGTCCTACAGCGCGGCCATCCAGGCAGGGGGAGCAACCGCCTGCGCCATGATCATGCAGGCAGCGGCGCTGGTGCGGGCCGGCGTATGCCGGAACGTGCTGGCGGTATGCGGCGACAACCGGTTGAGCGGGTTGAGCCGGGACGGTGCCGTGGCGGCCCTGTCGGAGGTCGGGCATCCACAGTTCGAGCGCCCCTACGGCATCAGCATCCCGGCAGCATACGCGCTGGTCGCACGCCGCTACATGCACGAATGGGGCGTGACACCCGAACATCTGGCCGCCGTCGCTGTTGCGCACCGTACCCATGCCCGCCGGAATCCCAAGGCACAAGCCCGGGACCCATTGAACCTGGAGCAGGCCATGGCCGGCCGCGTCATTGCCGACCCGTTGCGCCTGTTCGATTGCTGCCTGATTTCGGACGGCGGAGCGGCCGTGGTGGTGAGCGCCACGGACGTCGCGGCCGATCGGCCGTCCAAACCCGTTTCCATCCTCGGATACGGGCAGATGAACACCCATGAGCATGTGGTCGGTATGCCGACGCTGACGGATTTTGGTTGCAAGCAATCATCCGCTCAGGCCTTCGCGATGGCCGGATTGGCTCCGGCCGATGTGAGCGTCGCCGAAATCTACGACTCCTTCACCATCACGCTGCTGGCCGAGCTTGAATCCATCGGATTTTTCAAAAAGGGCGAGGCGGGAGCAGCCGTGTTGGACGGAGCGCTCGACCTGGGCGGGGCATTGCCATGCAACACCCATGGCGGCCTGCTTTCGTACGCACACTCCGGCGCGGCGGGCGGCATGTTCCATGTGGTGGAGGCAGTTCGCCAGTTGCGCGGTCAGGCGGAGGGCCGGCAGGTCGAGGAGCCCGAGATCGCCTTCGTGCATGGCGACGGCGGCATCTTGTCCGCGCATTGCTCGCTTCTGCTGGGGAATAGGTAACGTGAGCAAACGGCCCAGAATTACCGCGGAAACCGCTGCCTTCTGGCAAGGCTGCGCCGATGGCGTCCTGCTGTACCAGCATTGTTCCGACTGCGGACATGTTCAGTTCCCGCCCCGCTTCTGCTGCATGGGCTGCCGGGGCCGGGCACTGGAGTGGTCTCGGTCGGCAGGTGCCGGCGCGGTGCATAGTTATACCATCGTGAACCGGGCGCCGACGCCGGCCTTCAGGCAAGACGTTCCCTACGTCATCGTCCTGGTCGATTTCGACGAGGGGTTCCGCATGATGATGAACCTGCGGGACTGCCCAGCTGAAAACCTGCGCATCGGTCTCCGCGTGAGCGCATTTTTCGAACCGCTCGCTGACGGCGGTGCGTTGGCTCAGGTCCGGCCCATGGAGAACATTCCATGCTGACCTTCGACACGATCCCAGTCGGCGCCGAAATGGGGCGACGGGAAACAGTCCTTGACGATAGGCAATTGGCGCTGTGGCTGCGTCTTTTCCCGGAGGATGCGGATGGCGACCGCATGCCGGTCGGCATAATGGCTGCGGTCACGATGCGTGCATACGCCGAGATCCTGCAGCCCCGCCCGCCCGGCAACGTGCATGGCACCCAGGAATTCCAGGTTATTCGCCTTCCACGCGCAGGCGAAAGCTTGCTTACGGTCATGACCTGCGCCAGCAAGGAATTGAAACGCGACCGCCGCTGGATCGACTTCGTTACGGAAACAGCCGGCGCCGATGGCGCGGTCTGCTTCCGTGGACGCATGGCCATCCTGTGGGCCGCGTGAGGGGGCAGGCATGATCGAAGAATTGCAACCGGTTTCACGCTGCGTGGACCGCGCCGCCATACTGCTCTATGCCGAAATCACCGACGACTTCAATCCGATCCACATTGATCCGGAATTCGCGCGCCAAACGCCGATGGGCGGCATCATCGCGCACGGCATGCTGTCGTTGAACTTCATCTGGCAATCGCTGCGCGCCAGCCTGGGCCAGGACTTTGTCTGCAACGCCGACCTGCGGATCCGATTCGTGCGGCCGGTACGCGAAGGGGACATCGTAACGGCCGGCGGGCGACGCCGTAGTGGCGGCGATATCTACGATGTGTGGGTTCGCAACCAGAAAGGCGAGGACGCCATCGTCGGAACGGCATGCCGCGTGTGAGAGCCAAGAAGAATTGAGACGAAGGGAAATTGTCCATGAAGATCTTGCTGAAGCGGATTGTACTTTCCGCGCTCGCGATACTGATGGGCGCCGGTATGGCGTCGGCGCAGCCAAAGGATGTCAAAATCGGCGTGTTGATGCCGCTCACCGGGCGGTATGCCGAAAGCGGAGCAGGCGCCCAGCGCGGCATCGATTTTGTCATCAGGCAGGTCAACGGCGCCGGAGGCATCAAGAGTCTGGGCGGCACCAGGATTGCGCTGGTAACCGCCGATACCGGGTCCGATCCGGCCAAGACCTCATTGCAGGCCCGCAAGTTGATGTCGGACGATCGGGTATCCTTCGTCCTCGGTCCCTACTCGACACCGGAAGCCGAGACCTTCATGCCGGTCGCCGACCGTTACCAGACCGGGGGCGTCGGCCTGCTGACGACGCTGCTTCCGGCAACACCCTATTTCTCGACGCTTTCGATCCCGGCGGCGAAGTTCGGTGAAGGCTATGCAGACCTGATCCGGTGGCTGCGCGAGCGAGGCGTGGCGATCAACACGGTTGCGATCACCTATGCCAATAACGACTACGGACAGGTCGTCTCCAAAACAGCTGCCGAGGCTCTGAGCGCGCAGGGGATCATGGTGCTCGATGCCATTCCGGTCGAACCAACCGTGAAGGACATGACACCCATCATCCTCAAGGTGAAGGCCCTGAACCCGGATGCCGTGATTTCCGTGGTCTATCTGCCCGACGGCGTGCTGCTGCAGCGTGCCCGCTTCAACCTGGGCTATGACAAGCCGGTTTGGATCGGCGGGGCGTCCGGTTTTTCCGACGACAAGCTGTGGGGATTGCTGGGCGACGAGGTGGCACGGAAAACCTTGACCGCGAGCTTCGGCCTGGCGTTCTTCTCCCCGGATGCCAATCTGCCTGGCATGCGGACGGTCATCGCGCAGGCGAAGGACCAGCAGGTGCAGGCCATAGACCAGAATTTCATGTTCGGCGTGCAGGCGGCCTATCTGGTGGTTGAGGCGTTGGAGAAGGCCGGGTCGACGGACCCCGTCGCGGTGAACACGGCATTTCGCGGCCTCCGCGTACCCGCACGCTCCGCCAGGCTGGTGCTGCCTTTCATCGTTGGCGATCTGGCCTTCGACGACAACGGAATTTTGCGCCTGACAACCCCGCTGTTCGTCCAGTGGCGCGAGGGCGAAAAGGTGCTGGTCTATCCGCCCGACGTGGCGACGGCTCAGCCGGTTCTCAGGTAGGGGGCACTGGTATGGGCGCAGTCGCCACCAGAGCGCCGGGTAGCGAGGCGATCCCGGGCAACGATCGGAACGCGTCGCCCGGGATCCTCGTGGCCGACACCTTGGTGAAACGGTTTGGCGGTCTCCGCGCGGTGGACGGCGTATCGCTGGCTGTCCAGCCAGGGGAGATCGTCGGATTGATCGGTCCCAACGGCGCGGGCAAGACAACCGTTTTCCAGATGCTGTCCGGCTTTCTGCGGCCTGATGCCGGATCGGTGCATTTCCAGGGCGCGCGGATCGACGGCAAGAACCCCGCGCGGGTCTGCCGGATGGGACTGGCGCGCACGTTTCAGATCGTCGAGGTATTCCCGTCCCTGACAGTGCTCGAGGTGCTCACGATCGCGGCTTCGGTCCGCCATCCGATGGCCGCCGCGCGCGCTGTCGCCCGTGAGATCTGCGCCAAGATCGGCCTCGCGGCGAAAGCGAACCAACGCTGCAGCCAGTTGACGTTGCCCGACCAGAAGGCCCTGGAGATTGGCAAGGCGTTGGCGACAGGGCCGCAAATGGTGCTGCTGGATGAGGTGATGGCCGGCCTCCGCCCGGCCGAAACCCAGCGCGTGGTCGCACTGATTCGCGAATTGCGGGACGAGGGTCTCACTTTCCTGCTCGTCGAGCACATCATGGACGTGATCATGAATGTCAGCGACCGCATCGTCGTGATCGCCGCCGGGCAGGTGATCGCCGAAGGGCTGCCCGAGGCCGTGGTGAACGATCCGCATGTGATCGATGTCTATCTCGGGCGGGAGGTGGATCTTGCTTGAGGTTCGCGGAATCGCCGCCGCTTACGGCAACGTCGCGGTTCTGGAAGACGTTTCATTGGACGTCGTGCGCGGCGAGATGGTTGCGCTCGTCGGCGTCAACGGCGCCGGCAAGACAACGCTTATGAAATGCATCGCGGGGCTGTTGGCGCCAAAAGCCGGCACGGTGTCCTTCAAGGGAACGGCGCTGGCGGGGCAGGGCTGCGAGGCTGCCGTCCTGGCCGGGATCAGCCTGGTGCCCGAGGGCCGCATGGTGTTCCCACGCATGACGGTGCTGGAGAACCTGCTGCTTGGCGCCTCCAACCGGCGCGCCCGGCCGCACCGCGATGCCACGCTGCTTCGCATCATGGAAATCTTCCCCCGCCTGCGCGAACGGGGTTCGCAACATGCCCGAACGTTGTCGGGCGGCGAACAGCAGATGCTGGCCATTGGTCGCGGGCTGATGGCTCTTCCGGACCTGCTGATTCTCGACGAGCCGTCACTCGGCCTCTCGCCGCTGATGGTGCAGGAAACCTTCCGCGCCCTGAAGCGGCTCAACAAGGACGGACTCACGGTTCTGGTGGTGGAGCAGAATGTGCGCCTGTCGCTTGCCGCCTCGACACGTGGCTACGTGATCGAAAACGGACGGATCGTCCTGACCGGGTCCGCGGAGGACCTCGCCGAGGATCCGCTCGTCCGCAAAGCTTATCTTGGTTTGTGAGAACGCCATGCCGTTGGACATCATCGCCCAGGCTACCGTCCAAGGACTGCTGATGGGTGCGATCTACGCGCTGATCGCTCTGTCGATGACGCTCATCTTCAGCACTTGCGGGCTGCTCAACTTCGCCCATGGCGACTTCATGGTCCTGGCCATGTTCGGATCCATGCTGTTGTTCCGGTTGACCGGAGCCGATCCCTATCTTTCGGCTCCCCTTATGTTTTTGGCACTCGCGGGCATCGGTGCCCTGACGTTCGTCTGGCTGGTGCGGCCCGTCCTGCAAGGTGGCGCCCTGGCCGGTGCGCAGCTCACGCTCGGCCTGGTATTCGTGCAGCAGAACCTGTTGCTGATGCTGTTCGGCGGCGACCAGCGCAGCGTCCCAACGGTCCTGAGTAATAGCCACGTGGCGTTCGCCGGACTAATTCTGCCCCTGCCGATGGTCGTCGGGGCGCTGTGTGCGGTGCTTCTGTCCGTCCTCTTGTACGGCATGCTGATGGCGACCGATTTCGGGCGGCAGATCCGCGCCATCGCCCAGAACGGCAATGCCGCCGCTCTGATGGGCATTTCGATCCGGCGGGTGCAAATGATGGCGTTCGCGTTGGGCATCGGCCTGCTCGGCGTGACCGGAGCGTTGACCGTGGCGCAGTTTTCGGTGACGCCGTCGAGCGGGCTGGACTTCACGCTGATCGCGCTGATCGTGATGGTGTTCGGCGGCCTTGGCCATTTCATCGGGTCGCTTGTCGCCGGCCTTCTGATCGGTGTGGCGGAGGCGCTTGGCAGCCTTCTGCTGGGTGGAACCGTCGGCGCCATGATCCCCTATCTGCTCCTCGTCCTGGTGCTTCTGTTCCGGCCCCACGGCTTGCTGGGAGAACGCTGATGACACGTATCGATCCGCTGCGGCGCCGCCTGCTGACGGCCGTCCTGGTGCTTGCTGCGGGCGTGTTGCTGCCGCTGCTGGGGCCGGCCGGCTGGGTCAACACCACGATCCTTACGCTGCTGTTCGCCTATCTTTGCCTGTCCTGGAACATCGTCGGCGGCATCGCCGGACAGTTCTGCATCGGTCACAGTCTTTTCGTGGCGGCGGGCGCCTATACGTCGACCTTGTTGGCATTGAGATTCGGCATTTCGCCCTGGGCGGGCATGTTCGCCGGCGGGGCGGTGGCGGCCGCGATGGGCGCGGCGATCGCCTGGCTCAGCCTGCGCTACGAGTTGCCGCCCCTGTCCTTCGCGCTGGTTACCCTCGCGCTCGGCATGTTGGGTTACCTGTCGGTGTCGTCTCTCGACGTGTTGGGGGCAAGCCGCGGATTGACGCTGCCGATCCGTGGCACGCCAGCCATGTATCAATTCCGGAACGACGCGACGTATTACTACGTGATCCTGGCGCATCTCGCGGCGGTTCTGCTGTTCACGATCTTCGTTTACGACTCCCGGCTGGGTCTCTACCTGCGCGGCATCCGTGACAATGAGCGGGCATCGCTTGGCGTCGGTATCCACGTCTTGCGCTACAAGATGGCGGCGATGGGCGTCAGCGCCTTCTTCACCGCCCTCGGCGGCACCTTCTATGCCCAGTATCTGCAATTCGTGGATCCGCAAACCTTCGCCGGACTGACACTCGTTATCGAGGTCATCCTGTTCGCGGTCGTGGGCGGCAGCGGCACCATCTGGGGGCCACTGATCGGGCCATTGTTGCTGGTGCCGCTGGGCGAGATTCTGCGAAACAGTCTCGGCGACCAGACGCCGGGACTGCACCTGTTCGTGTACGGCGTGCTACTCGTCGCGATCATCCGTTTCGCGCCGCGAGGTCTGCAGGGCCTCGCCGAATCACTGGCTGCCCGCATCCATGTCGCGACGGCAAGATCCGGAAATGGCTGATCGAGGCGAGCCTGTCCGCTGCCGCGCGAAGCGTTGCCGTGGTTGGCGCGCGGCCTGGCGGAGGGCGCCGTGTTCAGCCGTCCGGTCCATCGCGAATGAATCTCGGAAGATCCTCCCGGATACCGCCTGCGGGGACATTGTCCCGCTTCGCCGTCAGGCCGCTGGTGAGCAGACGCATGTATACGCTGACCGCCTCTTCGGGCAATTCAACCGAGCCGTCCTGTTGCAGATAGCGCAGCGCCAGATAGCCGCGCGTCGCGATCAGCATGTAGGCGAGTGCCTCGATTTCCACGTCCGAAATCTCGGCGATTTCGCCGTTCGCGCGAGCCCGCTTCAGAAACCGGATATAGCTGCTGGAGATATTATGAAAGTGCTGCCGATGCGCGGACGGCGCGAACACTTCGGCCTCGTTCAGGATGCGCAGGAAATACGGCCGGCGCTTCAGGAAGCTGAAAAAGCCCCGGAAATAATGTTCCTCCCGTTCGAGGAAACCTGACGCGTCGATGCCCTGATGACGGATGTGCAGCATCATTTTCGCGCCCAGCACAGGAAGCAGCTCGTCGAAGATGTCCTGCCGGGAGTCGAAGTAGTTATAGAACGTGCCCTGCGCCAGGTCCGCCCGCTGGGTGATGCGGGAGATCGAGGCTTCCCCATAGCCGACTTCACCGACCACCTCGGCCGCCGCCTGGAAGAGAGCTTCGCGAATCTCTTCCGACTTCTGCACCCGCGACTTTTTTGCGACCCTGGGTCGTCTCATGCCGCCTCGGCCTCCTTCATCTGCCTTGCGTCTGCCCGCTCGATAGTTCGTCGCGCAATACGCGCTTCAACACCTTGCCGGACGGGTTACGCGGCAGGGTCTCGCGGATGATCAGGTGGCGCGGCACCTTGAAGCCGGCAAGATGTTGCCGGCAATGCCGCTCCAGGGCTTCCGCGTCCAGGCTTTCGCCTTCCTTGAGCACGACGATCGCGGCGGGAACCTCGCCCCAGCGGTCGTCGGGTAGGCCAATGACAGCGGCCTCGTTCACCTGCGGCAGCAGGAAGATGACACGCTCCAGTTCCGAAGACGCAATATTCTCGCCGCCGCTGATGATCATGTCCTTCTTGCGATCGGTGAGATAAAGAAAACCCTCCTCGTCCAGGTAGCCCACATCGCCGGTGCGGAACCAGTCGCCGTGGAAGCTGCGTGCGGTCTTGACCGGATCGCGCCAGTAGCCCTGGGTGATCCGCGGCCCGCGCAGGCAGATTTCCCCCGTCGCGCCGGCCGGCAGAATGGCGCCGTCATCGTCCCGGATCTGTACTTCCACATGCGTCAGCGCCCGGCCGACCGAGCCGATTTTTTCGATCTCCCGGCCCGGCTCCATCAACGTGTCGCCGGAGCAGCTTTCGGTCAGGCCGTAGGCATCGATATAGCGGGCGTTGACGAACAGGGTGGTGAAGTCCCGGATTCGCTGTTCGGGCGTTCGCTCGCCGCCGCCGATGCTCCATCGCAGGCTGCTGACGTCGTACCGGTACCGGTCCGGATGCGCCAGGATGCGGCCGACCATCACCGGAGCGAACCAGGCGCAGGTCAGCCGCTCGCCTTCGATGGCCGCAAGCACGGCGTCCGGATCGAAATCGCGCAGCAGGCAAAGCATGCCACCCAGCCACAATACCGACATGCCCGGAAGGTCGAATGCGCCGACATGATAGAGCGGCCCGACGACCAGCAAGCGGTCGTTCGCGGTCAGGCCGAGGCCGACCACGTGGTCCATGTTCTTCCAGTAGAAATTCTCGTAGCTGTGCATGACCCCTTTCGGGTGATCGGTCGTGCCCGAGGTGTACATCAGCCGGAACAGATCCCGCGGCCCGCGTACTGCCATTGCGGGCGCCGGTCCGGAGGGCGCGGCCATACGGCGGCCGTCGGACTGCGCCGCCGCATCCACCAATACGACCGAGGGAAGCCCGGCGACAGCGGCGGCCAGTTCGTCATCGGCGAAGACCAGCTTTGCCTCGGCGTTGCCGACGATAAAGGCAATTTCGGCCGCGGCGAGGCGGAAATTGATGGGCAGGAACACCGCGCCGAGATGGCTGGCGGCGAAGGCGATCTCCAGGAAGGCGGCGCTGTTTTTCATCACCACCGCGACGACGTCGTCCGGCCCGATGCCGTGTCCGGCCAGGACGCCGGCCATGCGAATGATACGGTCGTGGAACTCGGCATAGGTGATGCGCTGGTCGCCGTAGACGACCGCCAGACGGTCCGGCGTGCGCAGGGCGTGGAAGTGGATGAAGGCGCTGAGAGTAACCATGGCGTCGACTTCCCCGCCGATCAGTAGGAGCGCGGCATACCCAGATCGTGCTGCGCGATGAAGTTCAGGATCATTTCCTCGGATATCGGTGCGAAGCGGAACAGGCGTGCGTCGCGCCACAGCCGCTCCAGATGCATTTCCTTGGAGTATCCCATGCCGCCCATCGCCTGCATCGAGCGTTCGATCGCCTGGGTAGCCGCCTGCGCGGCGATCAGCTTGGCGACATTGGCCTCGCTGCCGTAGGGCTGGCCGAGATCGCACAGCGAGGCGGCTTTCAGGTTCATCAGACGCGCGCATTCCAGCTCCGCGTGCGCCTGCGCCAGCGGAAACTGCAGGCCCTGATAGGCGGATACCGGCCTGTCCCCGAAGACCTTGCGGTCATTGGCGTAGTTGACACCAAGCCGGATCGCCAGATTGCCGGCGCCGACCAGGCCGGCGGTGGTGACGATACGTTCGGTATTCAGCACCTCCAGCAATTGGTGCCAGCCGTTGTCCAGCGTGCCGATCAGTTCGTCCGGCTCGACCCGCACATCGTCGAAGAAGATGCTGCTCGACGCCAGCGTCCAGGTGCCGACCTTGTCGATGGCCTGATGCGCCAATCCTTTCCGGTCGACGTCGATCAGGAACAGGCTGATCCCGGCGGTGCGGCGGCCGACCTCCTCCAGCTTCCTGGTGCGGGCGACGACCAGCATCTTCTGGGCGTCCGGAACGGCGGTGATCCAGATCTTCTGCCCCTTCAGGCGCCAGCCATTGCCGTCGGCATGCGCGAAGGTGCGGATTTCCAGGCTGTTGGAGCCGGCATTCGGCTCGGTCAGCGCCATGCAGAAATTCATCCGGCCCTGGATCAGAGGCGGCAACATCGCGGCCTTCTGCGCCGCGGTGCCAAACTTCGCCAAGGCCACGCCGCCGAAGATCGGGTTGATCATGTAGAGCTGGGCCAGCGTCGCACCGCCGCCGGCCGCCGACAGCGCCTCGACCACCAGCGCCAGATCGAGCATGCCCTGGCCGGATCCGCCATGTTCCTCCGGCAGCGAGACGCCGCAGAGGCCAGCCGCACAAAACGCAGCCCAGGCCTCGGCGGGAAAGGCCTTCTTCGCATCCTGGGCGCGCCAGTAATCGAGACCGAATTCGGTGCCGACGCGCGTCGCCGTCTCGACCATCAGACGCTGTTCTTCGGTGAGCTGAAAATCCATGGGTGTCTCCTGTCAGACGCCGCGAAGCAGACGCAGCGGCCGCTCCAGCCCGGCAATAATGCGGTTGAGGAAAGCCAGAGCGGTGACGCCATCGAACAGGCGATGATCCGCCGACAAAACCAGGCCAAGTTCGCGCTTCAGCACCGGCGCTCCATTGTCGTCAGGACGGAAAACCGACCGGACGCTGCCGACGCCGAGGATGCTCGACTGACCGGGAGGGATGATGGAACTCATATACGTGACATTGTGCATCCCGGCGTTGGAGACGCTAATCGCTCCGCCCTGGTAATCCTCCTCGCCGAGCTGCCCGTTGCGGGCGCGACCGGTCAGGCCGGTTGCCGCGGTCGCCAACCGGTCCAACGTCAGGTGCGCCGCCCCGCGCAACACCGGCGCGAGCAGCCCGCGCGAGGTGTTGACCGCCAGCCCGATATCGCCACGCCCGAGCGTCACGATGTCGCCGTCGTCCCAGACCCGGTCCATTTCCGGCATCGCGATCAGTGCCCGGCCGACAGCGGCGAGCACCAGATGCGTCATCGACACGCGCGGCGCACCAGCCTCCGTGTCGGCGTTCAGGCGTTCCCGCAGGGCCAGCAGTTCCGATACTTCCGCCTCGGCCGCGAGATAGAAATGCGGCACATCGCGCTTGGCGGCGGTCAATCGGCGCGCCATCGTCGCCTGCAGGGTCCCGGGCTTCGACCGCTCGCCGGTTGGCGGTGTTGCGCAAGCCCGTGGCGGTTCGGGCACGGCAATGCGTGGAGCCAGCGCCGCCGCCTCGACATTGGCGAGCTTGATACGGCCGCGCGGACCTGTCCCGGTCACGTTGGCGAGGGCTACTCCAAGTTCGCGGGCACGCCGGCGCGCCAGCGGTGTGGCAAGGATCCGTCGCGGCTCGTCGTCGGGGGCGGGCGGGGTTATCGCCGTCGGTGCCAGCGAGGCCGGAGCAGCCGCGACGGCCATTTCGGTCGGCTGAGATGCCCCGTCTGATCCGTTCGCCGACCACCGTGCGATCGGTGTGCCGACGGGCACGGTTTCGCCCTCTGGGATGGTGGTCTCGATCAACACGCCGTCGCTGACCGCCTCGATGTCCGAGGCGATCTTGTCGGTCTCGACCACGGCCAGCACGTCACCGGCCTTGAACGGCTGACCGGGCCGCACCCGCCATTCGGCAAGCACGCCCTCGGTCATCGTCAGCCCCAGCTTGGGCATCACCAACTCTTGGAGCATGAACTAGCGTCCCGTGAAGGTGGCCTTGCGCTTTTCCAGGAATGCCTGGCAGCCCTCGTGCGCGTCGCGGCTGTCCAGCACCAGGCCGATCATCGCCTGTTCGTAGGCCAGGGCGGGCCCAAGCGGCATCTCCTGGCCGTGGCGGAGGGTGCGCTTCAGCAGTTTCAGGATGAGCGGCGATTTGCCGGCGATCTTCTTCGCCGTCGCCATCGCTTCGGCCATCACATCCGCCTTGGGCACCGCGCGATTGATCAGGCCCCAACTCACGGCTTCGGCGGCGGTGAACGGGTCCCCGGTGAAGACCACCTCGCGCGCCCGGCAGGACGGGATCTGCCGCAGGATACGCTGCGTGCCGCCGGCCCCGGGGAACAGGCCGAGGTTGATCTCCGGCAGGCCGAATTTCGCGGTATCCGCGGCAATGCGGATGTCGAGGGCCAGAACGAGTTCGGTGCCCCCGCCCAGCGCCCAGCCGTTGACGGCGGCGATGGTCGGCTTGTCGCAGGTTTCAAAGCGGCGGAAGCAGGCGTGGATGACCTCGGCGAACTCCAGATAGTGCGTCAATCCCTGGCGGCTATCCAGGTCGGCAATGTCGCCGCCGGCCACGAACGCCCGCTCGCCCGCCCCGGTCACGACGATGACGCGGACCTTGTCGTCCGCTTCCAGTTCCGTCAGCGCCGCCTCCAGCTTCCGCAGCGTCGGGATGTCCAGCGCGTTAAGGGTCGAGGGCCGGTTGATGGTGATGAGGCCGATCGCCCCGTCGCGGGCGGTCAGGATGGCATTGTCTTCGGTCATGGCCTTTGGCTCCTAGAGCAATATCGCTGGAGGTTGCTGCAACCGAGCGATGGAATTACTCGCTAAAACAAAGACCTAGAGCATGATCGCCGCGTCCGTCAGCAGCGATCATGCTCTAGGCAAGCGTTTCCTTGACCGCGGCAACGATGCGGTCGGCGTCCGGCAGGTAGGCGTTCTCCAGGGACCTTGCGAACGGGACGGGCATGAAGGGAGCGCCGACGCGCACAACCGGGGCGTCCAGGTCGTCGAAGGCGCCGTGGGCGATGCGGGCGGCGATCTCGGCGCCGACGCCAAAGGCCTGCACCGCTTCGTGGGCGATCACCACGCGGTGGGTGCGGGCGACGGAGGCAAATACCGCTTCCTCGTCCCAGGGCTGGATCCAGCGCAGGTCGAGGATTTCTGCCTCGATGCCCTCGGCGGACAGTTTGTCGGCGGCGGCGCGGGCGGCATAGAGCGTGGCGCCGTAGGTGACGATGGTGGCGTCGCGTCCCGGCCGGTCGATCCGGGCGCGGCCGATGTCACGCGGGGCGTTGGGGTCGAGTTCGCCCTGGATGGCGTAAAGGGCCTTGTTCTCGACGAACAGCACCGGATCGGGGGCTTCGACGGCGGCGCGCAGCAGGGTGTAGGCGTCGGCGACGGTGGCGGGGCAGACGACGCGCAGGCCGGGGATGTGGGCGAACCATGCCTCCAGGCATTGCGAATGCTGTGGGCCGGCATTGACGCCGCCGCCATGGGGTGTGCGCACAACCATCGGCACGCTGCACTGCCCGCCGAACATGAACCGGGCCTTGGCGGCTTGGTTGACGATGGCGTCCATGGCGAGGGCGACGAAGTCCATGAACATGATCTCGACGACCGGCTTCATGCCGCTCAGCGCGGCGCCGACAGCGGCGCCGACGATCGAAGCTTCGGAGATCGGCGTGTCGCGGACGCGCTCCGGACCATAGGCTTCGAGCAGGCCGCGGGTCGCCTTGAACGGCCCGCCAGGCGCGGCGACATCCTCGCCGAACAGCATCACCGAGGGGTCGGCGGCCATCGCATCGGTCAGGGCCTGGGTGATCGCGTGAACATAGCGCAGCGGCTTGGACATGGAACCTCAGGCCCCGGCGGTGGGCGTGGTTGGCGTATAGACATCGCGGAACGCGGCGGCGAAGTCCGGCAGGGCATCCGCTCGGGCGGCCTCCAGCGCGGCCTGGATTTCAGCATCCACCGCGGCGGCCAGGTCGCTCAGCGTCTGGACGCCGGCGGCCCGGAGTGCCTCGGCGGAGCGGCGCAGCGGGTCGTTCTCGGGCAGGGCCGCGATTTCATCGGCGTCGCGGTAACGCTGCGGATCGCCTTCGAAATGGCCGTGCCAGCGGGTGGTGATGCATTCCAGGATCTGCGGCCCGCTGGTCCGGGCAGCTTCCACCACCTCCGTGGCCGCGAAAGCGACAGCGCCGACGTCGTTGCCGTCGACCCGCCGGTGCGGAATGCCAAAAGCCGCTCCAAGCTTTTCCAGCGTGGCGGCGAACTGGCGCGACGTCGGGGAGAATTCGGACCAGCCATTGTTCTCGCAGACGAAAAGCAGCGGCAGTTTCCAGAGCGAGGCCATGTTCAGGCACTCATGCAGGGCCCCTTCCGCCATGGCGCCGTCGCCGAAGAATGCGATAGCGATGCCCCCAGTGTGTCGGGTCTGGTGCGCCATGGCGCTGCCCAGGGCGAGCGACAGGCCGCCGCCGACGATGCCGTTGGCACCCAGTACGCCCAGCGCCAGGTCAGCGACGTGCATGGAACCGCCACGACCGCGGCAGATACCGCCCTCGCGCCCCATGATCTCCTTGAAGAAGCGGTCGAGCGCGACGCCGCGCGCCAGGACGTGGCCATGCCCGCGATGGGTGGTGGCGAGCGTGTCCTGCTCGCCGAGTGCGCCGACGACACCGGCCGCGACGGCTTCCTGTCCGACGCTGAGATGGATGAAACCAGGAATCTCCCCATCCGCGAACAGGCGGGACAAGGTCGTCTCGGTCGCGCGTATGAGTTGCATGGTGCGATGAAGCGCCAGCAGCTTGTCGAGCGGGGGCAGGGAAGGCTGATGCACTTTGGCCTCTTCGGAACATCGAAGGTTTCGGCGATCGCGTGGCGACCCGTTCGTGAAATATGACTCATGGTTCATATATTCGTCAATGGTTAGATAAATCGGGCGCCTCTTAATTTTCGGAGAACCTAGAAGTTCGTGATTCTATGTCCTCAATGGAATTACGAACCACCAATCATGATAGCCGTTCCATAGGCGCCTCGGGCAAGCGTAACGATTTCGGTGCTGTTCGACCTCGATTCCATCAGGGCCACTTTGACGCGGCAAAATCGGCTCCGACGTCCTTGCCGAACGGGGCGAGCAGGTCGCGGTCAGTGTCCGCACCAACACCGCCACCGGGGACACCATCCCACACTTCACACAACTTCACGTTCGCCGGTAATTCTCATAATATGGCCCGGCCATATTCCCTGCCGATGCAGGTCCCCGGGCGGTCACCAGATAGCGGTCACCAAATAGCGATCACCAGACAGCGGTCACCAAACAGGAGATCTGCTTCGCGCCACCACTCCCAAGCTGACCCTGCCGCCGGGGAACGTCCACCCCGTCACGTTCTCCGGAGCATGACCACAGGCCATGGATGAGCAAGTCGACAGGACAGAACCGGAAGTCGAGCCAGCGCCGCTGTCCCGCGAAGCCCAGGTCGCCCGCCGCCCCCGGCTGCGCAGGCTGGTCATCCCGGCGCTCCTCATCGCCGCGGGCCTCGGGGTTGGCTGGTATTGGTGGACCCAGCACGGCGTGCGGCCCGGGGGGAGCAGCGGCCCCGGGCGGGTGGCGCAGGTCGCACCCCAGCCGGTCGGCGCCGCGACCATCGACAAGGGCGATGTCCACATCGTGCTGAATGAGCTCGGCACCGTCACGCCGCTCGCCACCGTGACGGTGAAGACGCAGATCAACGGCCAGCTGATCGATGTCGGGTTCAAGGAAGGCCAGGTCGTCAAGAAGGGCGATTTCCTGGCGCAGATCGACCCGCGGCCCTATCAGGTGACCCTGGAGCAGGCGCAGGGACAGCTCGCCCATGACCAGGGATTGTTGCAGCAGGCGCAGACCGACCTGAAGCGCTACCAGACGCTGGGCCGGCAGGATTCGATCGCGCAGCAACAGGTGGACGACCAGCGCTTTCTGGTGGCCCAGTACATGGGCTCGGTGCAGTCCGACCAGGCCCAGGTGGACAGCGCGAAGCTGAACCTGACCTATTGCCACATCACGGCCCTGGTCGACGGACAGGTCGGGCTGCGCCAGGTCGATGCCGGCAACTACGTGCAGACCAGTGATGCCAACGGCCTGGTGGTGATCACCCAGATGCAGCCGATCTCGGTGATCTTCTCCGTGCCGGAGGATAATCTGCCGGACATCCTCCAGCGGCTGCACGCCGGCGCGACGCTGAGCGTCGACGCCTATGACCGGGCCAATGTCCGGCTGCTGGCGACCGGGCAGCTCGCCACACTGGACAACCAGATCGACACCACCACCGGCACGCTCAAGCTGCGCGCGCTGTTCGCCAATCCGGACGAGCTGCTGTTCCCCAACCAGTTCGTCAACGCTCGGCTGCTGGTGGATACGATGCAGGCCACCGTACGGGTGCCGGTGCCCGCGGTGCAGCGCGGCGAGCCGGGCACCTATGTCTACGTGATCAATGCCGAACAACACCGTCTCGGTGCGCCCGGTGAAGCTGGGGCCGACCGATGGCGGCTATATGGCGGTGCTGTCGGGGCTGCAACCCGGCGAGAAGGTGGTGACCGACGGCACCGACCGGCTGCGCGACGGCGCCAAGGTGACTGTCCCGTCCCCGGCGCCCGGTCGGGAACCGGGGCGGGGACAGGCGCACGGTCAGGCAGGTCAGGCACCGGCCGGCCAGCCCCCTCGCCGATCCAACCCAGCCCGCGGACGGCCAGCATGGCCACCGCCATTCGTCGCAGACGCCATGATCCGCGGCGCCCCGCCTGATCGCCGGCGCGGCGCATGAGCCCGTCGCGCCCGTTCATCCTGCGCCCGGTCGCGCACCACGCTGCTGATGGCCGCCATTCTGCTGGTCGGCATCGCCGCCTACCGTTTCCTGCCGGTTTCCGCGTTGCCGGAGGTCGATTACCCGACCATCCAGGTGCAGACCTTCTATCCCGGCGCCAGCCCGGAGGTGATGACCTCGTCGGTCACCGCGCCGCTGGAGGTGCAGTTCGGCCAGATGCCGAGCCTGAACCAGATGTTCTCGACCAGTTCGGCCGGGGCATCGGTGATCACCCTGCAGTTCAGCCTGGATCTCAGCCTGGACATCGCCGAGCAGGAGGTGCAGGCGGCGATCAACGCAGCGGGCAACCTGCTGCCGGCCGACCTGCCGGCGCCGCCGATCTACGCCAAGGTCAATCCGGCCGACGCGCCGATCCTGACCCTGGCGCTGACGTCGAAGACCTTGCCGCTGACCGAGGTCGAGGATCTCGGCGACACGCGGCTGGCGCAGAAGATCTCCCAGCAGCCCGGCGTCGGCCTGGTCAGCATCAGCGGCGGCCAGCGGCCGGCGGTGCGGGTACAGATCAATCCGCGCGCGCTGGCGGCCTACGGGCTGAACATCGACGATCTGCGCACCACGCTCGGCAACGCCAACGTCAACACGCCGAAGGGCAATTTCGACGGTCCGGCGCAGGCCTCCACGATCAACGCCAATGATCAGATCACAGATGCCAGGCGATTATCTCGACCTGGTGATCGCCTACCGCAACGGCGCGCCGGTGCGGCTGAAGGACGTGGCCACCGTCGTCAGCGGAGCCGAGAACACCAAGCTCGGCGCCTGGGCCAACACCACGCCCGCGGTGATCCTGAACGTGCAGCGCCAGCCGGGCGCCAATGTCATCCAGGTGGTGGACACCATCAAGGCGCTGCTGCCGCAACTGCAGGCGACCCTGCCCGCGGCCGTCGACGTCGCGGTGCTGACCGACCGCACCACGACCATCCGCGCCTCGGTCGCGGATGTGGAGTTCGAACTGGGCCTTGCCGTCGCCCTGGTCGTGCTGGTGATCTTCCTGTTCCTGCGCAACCTGCCCGGCGACGATCATTCCCAGCCTGTCGGTGCCGCTGTCGCTGGTCGGCACGCTGGCGGTGATGTACCTGCTGGGTTTCAGCCTGGACAATCTGTCGCTGATGGCGCTGACCATCTCCACCGGCTTCGTGGTCGACGACGCCATCGTCATGATCGAAAACATCTCGCGCTACGTCGAAGCCGGCGAGGCGCCGCTGGCGGCGGCGTTGAAGGGCGCCGAGCAGATCGGCTTCACCATCATCTCGCTGACCGTGTCGCTGATCGCTGTGCTGATCCCGCTGCTGTTCATGGGCGATGTGGTGGGACGGCTGTTCCATGAGTTCGCCATCACCCTGTCGGTGACCATCGTCATCTCCGCCATCGTGTCGCTGACCCTGGTGCCGATGATGTGCGCCAGGCTGGTGCGACACCGGCCGGAGACCGAGCGCAGCCGCTTCGACCTGGCGGCGGAACGCGGCTTCAACTGGGTCATCGGCCGCTACGACCGGGCGTTGACGGTGGTGCTGGAGCACCAGCCACTGACCCTGTTCATTGCCCTCGTCACCATGGCGGTCACCGTCTGGCTGTATATCATCGTGCCCAAAGGCTTCTTTCCCGTGCAGGATACCGGCGATCATCCAGGGCATCTCCGTCGCGGCGCAGACCACGTCCTACGGCGCCATGGCGCAGCATCAGCAGGAGCTGGCGGCGGCGATCCTGAAAGATCCCGATGTCGTCAGCCTGAGTTCGTTCATCGGCGTGGACGGCAGCAACACGACGCTGAACAGCGGCCGCTTCCTGATCAACCTGAAGCCGAAGGACGAGCGCGACCTGAACGCGACCGCAGATCGGGCGCCGCCTGCAGCGGGAAACCGCCGGCGTTCCGGGCGTGACGCTGTACATGCAGCCGGTGCAGGACCTGACGATCGATGCTGCCATCAGCCGCACCCAATACCAGTTCGTGCTGGAGAACCCGAACCTCTCCGCCTTCAATACCTGGATCCCGAAGCTGCTGGAGCGGCTGGGACAGCTGCCCGACCTGACGAATGTCGCCAGCGATCTGCAGCAGCAGGGGCTGACGGTGAACCTCGTGATCGACCGGGAGACCGCGGCGCGCTTCGGCATCACCCCCGCGACGGTGGACAACGCGCTGTACGACCTGTTCGGCCAGCGCATCATCTCGACGATCTATTCGCAGTCCAACCAGTACCGCGTCATCATGGAGGCGGACCCGGCGTTGCAGACCTCGCTGGATGCCCTGTCGGCGATCCGTCTGCCGTCCGCGGCCTCCGCTACCGGCCAGGTGCCGCTGTCTTCCATCGTGCGGATCGAGCAGAAGCCCGGGCCGCTGCAGATCAGCCATCTCGGCCAGTTCCCGGCCACGACGATTTCCTTCGATACCACCGCCGGTTCCTCGCTGGGGGCCGCGGTGACCGCGATCCGCCAGGCGGAGCAGGATATCGGCTTGCCGGAGAGTTTCGTCACCGCGTTCCAGGGCGCTGCCTCGGCCTTGCAGGCGTCGCTGTCGAACGAGCTGTTGCTGGTGCTGGCGGCGATCGTCACCGTCTACATCGTGCTGGGGGTGCTGTATGAAAGCTTCATCCACCCGATCACGATCCTGTCGACCCTGCCGTCCGCCGGCGCCGGCGCGCTGGTGGCGCTGCTGATCGCTGGCGACGACATCGATGTCATTTCGATCATCGGCATCATCCTGCTGATCGGCATCGTGAAGAAAAACGCGATCATGATGATCGACTTCGCGCTGGACGCGGAGCGCGAGGAGGGCAAATCGCCGCGCGAGGCGATCCACCAGGCCTGCCTGCTGCGCTTCCGCCCGATCCTGATGACCACGATGGCGGCGCTGCTCGGCGCCCTGCCGCTGATGCTGGGCAACGGCACCGGATCGGAACTGCGCCGGCCGCTGGGCGTGGCGATCGTCGGCGGCCTGATCGTCAGCCAGGTGCTGACCCTGTTCACCACGCCGGTGATCTACCTGATGTTCGACCGGCTGGCGTTGCGGCTGTCCGGAAAGGGCCAGGCCACCGGTCCGACGCCCACGGGCAATCTGCCCACATGAACATCCCCACATGAACATCTCGACCCCGTTCATCGCGCGTCCGGTCGCGACCACGCTGCTGACGGTCGGCATCACGCTGGCGGGGATTTTCGCGTTCTTCAAGCTGCCGGTCTCGCCGCTGCCGCAGGTGGATTTTCCGACCATTTCGGTGCAGGCGCAGTTGCCCGGCGCCAGCCCCGACACCGTGGCGACCAGCGTCGCCAGCCCGCTGGAACGCCATCTCGGCCAGATCGCCGACGTGACGGAGATGACCTCGACCAGCTCGGTCGGCCAGACGCGCGTCGTGCTGCAATTCGGGCTGGATCGCGACATCAACGGGGCCGCGCGCGACGTGCAGGCGGCGATCAACGCCGCGCGGGCCGACCTGCCGGTCAGCCTGCGCAGCAACCCGACCTATCGCAAGGTGAACCCGGCCGATGCGCCGATCCTGATCCTGGCGCTGACCTCGCAGACGCTGACCCGCGGGCAGATCTACGACGCCACCACCAACGTGCTGTCGCAACGCCTGTCGCAGATCAGCGGCATCGGCCAGGTGATCATCGGCGGATCGGCGCTGCCCGCGGTGCGGGTGGAGCTGAACCCGAAGGCGCTGTTCAAATACGGCATCGGGCTGGAGGATGTCCGTGCCGCGCTCGCCTCCGCCAATGCCAACAGCCCGAAAGGCTCGATCGAGTCCGAAGGCCTGCATTATCAGCTCTACACCAACGACCAGGCCTCGCACGCGGCGGATTACCGCCCGCTGGTGATCGCCTACCGCGACGGCGCCGCGGTGCGCCTGTCGGATCTGGCGGATGTGCAGGATTCGGTCGAGAACCTGCGCAATGCCGGCCTCGCCAACGGCAAGCCCGCGGTGCTGGCGATCCTGTTCCGCCAGCCCGGCGCCAACATCATCGAAACCGTCGACAGCGTGAAGGCGGCGCTGCCGCAGTTGATGGCGGCGATGCCGCGCGATGTGGACCTGCTGATCGCCAACGACCGCACCACGACGATCCGCGCCAGCCTGCGCGACACCGAGACGACGCTGATGATCGCCGTCGCCCTGGTGACGCTGGTGGTGTTCCTGTTCCTGCGCAGCGCCCGCGCCACCCTGATCCCGGCGATCGCCGTGCCGGTCTCCATCATCGGCACCTTCGGCATCATGTATCTGCTGGGCTACAGCCTGGACAACCTGTCGCTGATGGCGCTGACGGTAGCCACCGGCTTCGTGGTGGACGACGCGATCGTGGTGCTGGAAAACATCTCCCGCCATATCGAGGCCGGCAAGCCCCGCCTGCAGGCCGCGCTGCTCGGGGCGCGCGAGGTCGGCTTCACGGTCACGTCGATCAGTATTTCGCTGATCGCGGTGTTCCTGCCGATCCTGCTGATGGGCGGCATCGTCGGCCGGCTGTTCCGGGAGTTTGCCGTGACATTGTCGCTGGCGATCCTGGTGTCGCTGGCGATCTCGCTCACCACCACGCCGATGATGTGCGCGCCTGCTGCTGAAGCCGGCGGCGCCGCCCACCGGCCCCAAGCGCCGCACCGTGTTCGACCGCGCGCTGTCGCTCTACGAGCGCAGCCTGGCCTGGTCGCTGCGCCATAGCGCGCTGGTGATGCTGGTGCTGCTGATCACCGTCGGGCTGAATATCGCGCTTTTCGTGATCGTGCCGAAGGGGTTTTTCCCGCAGCAGGATACCGGTCGGCTGATCGGCGGGCTGCAGGCGGACCAGAGCATTTCCTTCCAGGCGATGCAGCGGAAGCTGGCGCAGCTGATGGATATCGTGCAGCACGACCCGGCGGTGCAAAGCGTGGTCGGCTTCACCGGCCAGGGCAGCGGCGGCGGCGGCGGGCAGACCAATACCGGCCAGGTCTTCGTCGCCCTGAAGCCGTTGGCGGAGCGCGCCGGGATCGATCAGGTGATGTCGGGGCTGCGCCGCAAGCTCTCGGCTGTGCCGGGCGCCAGGCTGTTCCTGGTGCCGATCCAGGATATCCGCGTCGGCGGCCGGCAGAGCAATGCCGCCTATCAGTACACGCTGCAGGCCGACAGCACGGCCGTGCTGTATGAATGGGCGCCGAAGCTGCTGGCCGCGCTGGAACGCAACCCGGTGCTGCGCGACGTCAATTCCGACCAGCAGCAGAAGGGCCTGGAGACCGACCTGCAGATCGACCGCGCCACCGCCAGCCGGCTCGGCGTCAGCGCCAGCCAGATCGACAACACGCTGTACGACGCGTTCGGCCAGCGGCAGGTCTCCACCATCTACAGCGCGCAGAACCAGTATCACGTCGTGATGGAGGTGGAGCCGCGCTACTGGCAGACGCCGGAAACCTTGGGCGACATCTATGTCAGCACCGCCGGCGGCCCGGCGAGCGGCACCGAAACCACGAACGCGGTGATCGGCACGGTTGCGACTTCCGCTGCGAATACAACGAACAGCGCCGCGACCGCGGCCAGCATCGCCGGCAGTTCGGCGCGCAACGCGGCAACCAACGCGCTGGCCAATACCGGCAAGGGCAGCGCCTCCGCCGGCGCCGCCGTCAGCACCAGCCAGGAAACGATGGTGCCGCTCGCCGCCTTCACCCGATACGGCCCGGGCAACACGCCGCTGGCGGTCAATCACCAGGGGCTGTTCGTCGCCACGACGATTTCCTTCAATCTGGCACCGGGCAAATCGCTCAGCGACGCCACCGCGGCGGTCGATGCGGCGATGCGGCAGGTCGACATGCCCGCCAGCATCCATGGCAGCTTCCAGGGCACTGCGCAGACCTTCCAGGAATCGTTGAACAGCGAGCCGATCCTGATCGCCGCCGCGCTGATCGCCGTCTATATCGTGCTGGGCGTGCTGTACGAGAGCTACATCCACCCGATCACCATCCTGTCGACATTGCCCTCGGCCGGCGTCGGCGCGGTGCTGGCGCTGCTGCTGTTCAACACCGAGTTCAGCATCATCGCCCTGATCGGCGTGATCCTGCTGATCGGCATCGTCAAGAAGAACGCCATCATGATGATCGACTTCGCGCTGGAAGCGGAGCGCGCCCGCAACATGGACGCGCGCGATGCCATCTTCGAAGCCTGCCGGCTGCGGTTCCGGCCGATCATGATGACCACCAGCGCCGCCATGCTCGGAGCCCTGCCGCTGGCATTCAGCTTCGGCGATGGCGGCGAGCTGCGCCGGCCGCTGGGCATCGCGATCGTCGGCGGGCTGCTGGTGAGCCAGGTGCTGACGCTCTACACCACGCCGGTGCTGTATCTCTATCTCGACCGCTTCCGCCTGGCGGCACGGCGCCGCTGGCAACTGGCATTCCCCGGCCTGTCGACGACGCCGGGGGCGGCGGAATGAGGCTTCTGCCAGCCGCCGCCATCGCACTGTGCCTGTTCGTCACCGGATGCATGGTCGGGTCGGACTATCAAAGACCCGATGCACCGGCATCCCCCGACTTCAAGGAGCTGAGCGGCTGGAAGCCCAGCGAGCCGCAGGACGGCGCGGACAAAGGCGAATGGTGGTCGGTCTACCACGATCCGGAGCTGGACCGGCTGGAACGGATGGTGGATGTTTCCAACCAGACGGTGAAGTCGTTCGAAGCGCAATATCGCAATGCCGTCGCGCTGGTGGCGGAAGCGCAGGCCGACCTGTTCCCCACAATCGGAACGACTGGCGGCGTGTTGCAGAGCGGCGGCGGCGGGCGCAGCGCCTCGGGGCTGACAACCGGGGGCGTGACCACCGTCACATCCGCCAGCGGCGGCAGCTTCGGCACGCGCGCCCAATACAGCATCGCCGGCAGCATATCCTGGGACCTGGATGTATGGGGCCGCGTGCGGCGCCAGATAGAAAGCAATGTCGCCGGTGCGCAGGTGGGCGCCGCCGACCTGGCGAATGCCAAACTGTCGGCGCAGGCGACCCTGGCGACCGATTATTTCGACCTGCGTGCCGAGGACGCGCTGGCGCAATTGCTGCGCGAGACCGCGGACGCATACCGACGCGCCCTTGAGATCACCGAGAACCAGTATCGCGCGGGCACCCAGTCGAGTGCCGACGTGGTGACCGCGCAAGCGCAGTTGCAGACCACCGAGGCGCAGCTGATCGGCGTCGGCGTGCAGCGCCAGCAATTCGAGCATGCGATCGCGATACTGACCGGGCATGCGCCGGCCGAGCTCACTATCGAGCCGGCGCCATTGGCCAGTGCGGTGCCGGTGTTGCCGGCCGGCCTGCCATCCGCGCTGCTGGAACGCCGCCCGGACATCGCGGCGGCGGAACGGCAGATGCAACAGGAAAATGCCCTGATCGGCGTTCAGATCGCGGCGTTCTATCCGGACATCTCCCTGTCGGCGCTGGGTGGTTTCGCCGGATATCCGTTGTCTCAGCTGTTCACCGTCGCCAACCGCACATGGTCGCTCGGTGCTTCCGCGAGCCAGACGCTGTTTTCCGCCGGCGCCCGCGGCGCGGCCGTGGCGGCGGCGCGCGCGACCTATGACCAGTCCGTCGCGAACTATCGGCAGACCGTGCTTACCGCATTCCAGCAGGTGGAGGACGCCTTGTCCAACCTGCGCATCCTGGAGCAGCAGGCCGCGGCGCAGGCGATCGCGGTCGGCTCATCGCGCCGGGCGGTGGAGGTCACGTTGAACGCCTACCGCGCCGGTACCGTCGCCTACACCAGTGTGATTGTCGAGCAGGCCTTGCTGCTGAGCAACCAGCAGACCGCGCTCTCGATACAGCAAAGCCGCCTGGTGGCCAGCGTGGCGCTGATCGAGGCCTTGGGCGGCGGCTGGTCCACGGCGGCACTGCCCAGTACGCAGAAACTGAACCAGCTCGACCCGTTGCGGCCGTGACGATCTCGTTAAGCACCGTCAATCCGAGGACTGCGGTCACGGTGCGTGACCATGCCCATACCGAGGTGCGGTTCCGGAAGGCGCAATCTTAGCCTTGCTGATCCGGCCGGTCGCGACCTGGCTGGCTCGCCGTCTCGCCTGCGGCGAGTTCGATGATCTCCGCCGTGATCTCCTCCTGGCGGACGTGGCGCTGGGTGGCCTGCAGCACGGAGAGTTGGCGCTCGATCTGGTTGCGCGCCGCGGCCATGGCTTCCATGCGTGCCTGGTTCTCTGCCGCGAAAGCGTGCAGCGCGGCATTGCAGAGCTGGGCGTGCATGTAGTCCGCGGTAAGCTCGCGCAGAAGCGCCTCGGGTGCGAGGTTCAGCAGCGGCACGTTGCCGTCCACCGGACGGGGAAATGCCGATCGGTCGAACGGGAACAGGCGGCGGTGTTCCACGCGGGCGCCGTGGCCAGGCTGCCACTGCGTGAACACCGCATCAAGCCGGTCGATCTCTCCGTCAGCGATCCGGAGGTAGAGCGCTTCGGCAATCCGGTCGGCAAGCCTGGGGATGCCCGGGGAATGCGACGGCATCGGGCTGCTCCAGACCGGTGCGATGCCGCGCTCGGCGGCGATTGCGCCACCTCTGGCGCCGATCAGGAAAAGGTCGGATGCGGCAAGATCGGCGCCGGCGGCATCGAGCACCCGCTCGCTGAACGCGCCGGCAAATCCCTGCTCGGCGCAGAACAGCACCAGCGCCGGCCGGGTCGCCTTCGGCGCCGCGCCGGGTGGGTCGGCCGGGACCAGGGCGAGGGCCCGCCCGATGGCGGCCGCCACGGTGGCCGCATAGCCTTCAACGGCGACGAGCTGGCCGCGGGCCTGCTGGACCCGGGCCGCGGCAATGCCGCGCATTGCGTTCACCACCGCGCCGAGCTGGCGGATGCCCTGGATGCGCGCGCCGATATCCGCCAGGCGTTCGGTCATGCCACGCCTTTCGGTGGTGAAAGCGCGGCCTTTTCAGCCGCCGCCGGCGCCACGGACTGAACATAAAGCCGCAGCGCCTCCTGCATCGCCTGCCGGCCCGCGTCGTCGAGTGTGCCCGTATCCTGGATCAGCCGGACGGCATCCGCGGCACGGGTGTTCAGCGCATCTGCCAGCCCGCGCCGAAACTCGATCACCGCGGTCGGCGCGAGCGCGTCCAGCAGGCCGGTCTGCACCGCCAACACCAGCGCCACTTCCTCGGCCAGCCGCAGCGGGGCGTGCTGCGGCTGGTTGAGGATCGCGCGGATCCGCGCACCGCGGGTCAGCTGATTGCGGACCCGCGCGTCCGGCATGCCGCCGAAGCGGGTGAACATCTCGAGCTCGAGGAACTGGGCGTAGTCCAGGCGCAGCGTCTGCGCCGCGTCACGCAACGCGCGGGCCTGGGTCTTGCCGCCGACACGGCTGACGCTGGTGCCGACGTCCACGGCCGGCTTCTGACCTTCGTAGAACAGCCTGGCGTCCAGCACGATCTGGCCATCGGTGATCGAAATCAGGTTGGTCGGGATATAGGCGCTGAGGTTGCCGGCATCGGTCTCGGCGATCGGCAGCGCCGTCAGCGAGCCGCCCCCCTTTTCCCTGGACAGTTTCGAGGCCCGTTCCAGCAGCCTTGCATGCACGTAGAAGACATCGCCGGGATAGGCCTCGCGCCCCGGCGATTGGCGCGTCAGCAGCGCGATTTCCCGATGGGTTGCGGCGTGCTTGGACAGGTCGTCGAACACGATCAGCGCATGCTGGCCACGATCGCGGAAATACTCCGCCATGGTGGCGCCGGCGAACGGCGCGATCCATTGCAGTCCCGGCGAGCTCGCGGCCCCCGCCACCACCACGATGCAGCGCTCCGCCGCCCCATTGCCGTGAATCGCGTCGATGGCGCGCCGGACGCTCGAACTCTTCTGGCCGATCGCGACATAGACGCAGACGATGTCACTGGCCGTCTGGTTGATGATCGTGTCGATGGCGATCGTGGTCTTGCCGATGGCGCGGTCGCCGATGATCAGCTCGCGCTGGCCGCGGCCGAGCGCGAACAGCGTGTCGACCACCACGATGCCGGTCTGCACCGGCTGGGTCACCAGGTCCCGGTCGATGATCGCCGGCGCCGCCCGCTCGATCGGTTCGAGCCTGTCCGCGGCGATCGGCCCCTTGCCATCCAGCGGTCGCCCCAGCGGATCGACGACGCGGCCGAGCAGCGCCGGACCCACCGGCACGCGCACCACATCGCCGGTGCCGCGCACGGTGTCGCCGGCCTCCACGCCATCCCCGTCGTCCAGCAGCACACAGCCCACCCGGTCGTGCTCCAGCATCTGGGCAAAGCCGAACTGGCCCTTGCCGAAGCGCAGCAGCTCGTCCAGCCGCACATCCGGCAGGCCGGAAACCATCGCGATGCCGTCCCCGACCTCCTCGACCCGGCCGATCTGTTCGGCCTGCGGCCCGAGTGCGGCGCCGCCGAGCTTGGCCCGGGCGGCCTCCAGCCAGCCATCGGCGCGGGTATCAGCGTCGGTCGTCATGCGTGAGTTCCGCCAGGATTTGATCGAGATTGGCACGCCAGCTGTTGCGGATCACAAGATGCGGGCCGTGCAGTTCCAGGCCGGCGATGAGCGCCGGGTCCGCCTTGAAGGCGATCTGGGGATGGGCGCCGAACGCTTCGCCGATCAACCCGCGATAGCGCTCCTGGTCGGCCGGATCGAGCGGTGTGGCGCTGATCGCCTCCAGCGCGGCGCCGTTGGCCGCCACCTGCCGCGTCGGCTCCGGCAGGCCCCGGATCTCCTGGAGCAGCCAGTCCAGGAAGGCGGCGCGCACAGCGGGACCTTCCAGACGGGCCGTCAGGCGTTCGGCGATATCGACCGCAAGCCGGCTCGACCGCTCGGCCCAGGCCTTCTCGGCCGCTTCCCGTTCCTTCGCGATCGCCGCTTGCGCCGCCGCCTGCAGGGCCGCCGCCTCCTTCGCGGCATCGTCCAGACGTGCGGCGCGCGCCTGTTCGGCGGCCTTGTGGGCCGCCGCCAGGATCGCCTCGCGTTCCCTGGCGAAGCCGGCGCGGGTCTGCTCGATCTCCGCGGCCGCCGCGACCGCCTGGCTGCGCTTCGCTTCCGCCTCGGCCAGGGTGCTCTGCGCCGTGGCGCGGCGCTGCTCGATCATGGCCGCGACCGGGCGCCAGAAGAACCGCTGCAGCAGCCAGACCAGGACGGCGACGTTGACGGTCTGGATGCCAAGCGTCCACCAGTCGATGGTCATGGCGCTATTTCAGCAGCGGGTTGGCGAACAGCAGCAGCAGCGCCACCACCAGGCAGTAGATCGCCATGGTCTCGATCATCGCCAGGCCGACGAACAGCGTGCGCGAGATGGTGTTCGCCGATTCCGGCTGGCGTGCGATGGCGTCCATGGCGGCCGCCACCGCGCGCCCCTCCGCCAGCGCCGGGCCGATCGCCCCGAACGAGACCGCCATCGCGGCGGAGAAGATGCTGCAAAGCGCTAACCAGTTCATGGAGAGGTCCTTGTGTTGACCGGTTCCGGGGCAGGCTTCCCATCGCCGACCGCGCCGGCGATGAAGACCATCGCCAGGATCGCGAAGATGTACGCCTGCACGGCCCCGGTCAGCAGATCGAGCGCCATCAGCGGGATCGGCACGAGCAGCCCGGCGAGCGACAGGACGATGCCGATCACGAACACGCCGCTCATCACGTTGCCGAACAGGCGGACCAGCAGCGAGAAGGTGCGTGTCAGGCTTTCGAGGAAGTTGAGCGGGATCATGATCGGGTTGGGCGAGGCGAAGGTGGCGAGGTAGCCGCGCACGCCGCCCGCCCGGATGCCGAACCAGATCACCGCGAGGAAGACCAGCAGCGCGAGGGCGGCGTCGGTCTCCAGATGCGCCGTCGGCGGCTCCAGGCCGGGCACCAGCGACGACCAGTTGGCGACGAAGATGAAGACGAACAGCGTGCCGATGAAGCCGCGATAGGGCGCGGGCCCGACCCTCATGGTGTCGCGGATCTGCCCGTCCACGGCATCGACGATCAGTTCGAAGGCCGCCTGGGTCGCCGACGGCAGCAGCGACAGCCGGCGGGTGAGCAGCATGCCGCCCAGCACCAGCACCGCCATGATCGCCCAGGTGGTCGCCACGCCCGCGGTGACCGGCACCGGCCCCAGATGGAACACCGCGACGCTGGCGAGCGGCGATTTCATGGCGCGGCCGCCCGAACGGCGCGCATGACGACGGCACGGGCGATCAGCACGCCAAGCGCCATCAGCAGCAGCGGCAGCGCGCCTTCCAGGCTCGCCAGCGCCAGCAGGCCGCCCAGCAGCGCGAACCGTCCGGCCATCAGGGCGAGTGTCGTCGTCACCCGCCCGCCGCCTGCGAACCGGCGGGCGTTCCACCACAGGCTGCGGAAATAGACGATCCCGACCGCGATCCCGGCGGCCAGATGCGCCACGAGGCCAAGGATCATCGCCCAGGACGGCAGGGGATCGAACGGAGGAAAGCTCATGCGCTCTGCATCCATTTCCAGGCGGACCAGCATCCCAGCGCCAGCCCGAGCATCAGCAGCGGCGCGGTGCAGAACAGTCCGGAGTTGAATTTGTGGTCGAGCCAGCGTCCGGCGAACACCCCGATCAGCATCGGCAGGACGATGATCCAGCCGAGCACGCCGATCTGGGCAAGGCGGCGCGCGACCGAGGGCTCGCCCTCGCGCAGCCAGCGCTGGTGGCGTTCGCCGCGCAGCCGGACCCCCTGCACCAGCTTGTCCTGCTCGTCCGGGTCGTTCCGTGGCGCATTCATGCGAAGTTCCCCCCATCGCCGCGCCTGCCCGGCAGAAGATGGCGCATGATCTGGCGGATGGCGTTCAGTTGCAGGCGCGTGGTTTCGACATGCTCCGTCCGCTCCGCCTCGATATCGGCGCGAAAGCCGCTCAGTACCGTCTGGTCGAGCGTCGCGAGGTCGTCGCCGGGGACGGCCTCGCGCGTCGCGATGGCGATCTCCCGCCCGGCGAGGACGGTAAGAACGCCGCGGCGCACCGCGCAATAGCGCCGCGTGCCCTCGGCGCCCCGCCAACTGACGACGGAGATCGCCAGGCTGGTGAGGAAATCCGCATGCCCAGGCAATATCCCGAAGCTGCCGGTGGCGTCTTCGGCGCGCAGCGCTAGCACCCCGTCCTCATCGACGGCCACGGAGAGCGGCGTGACGATGCGCAACCTCATGGCTTGTGTTCCGTCCCGGCGCCAGCCTGCTCTTTTTGCCGCGCCTCCTCCAGGGTTCCGACCATGTAGAGCGAGCTCTCCGCCCAGTCGTCGGTCTCGCCATCCAGTATGGCACGGCAGCCCGCAAGCGTGTCGGCGCGGGCAACGCTGCGGCCCGGCGTGCCGGTAAATGCCTCCGTCACCGCGAAAGGCTGGCTAAGGAAGCGTTGCAGACGGCGCGCCCGCCTGACGATCAGCCGGTCGTGCGCGCCGAGTTCCTCCACGCCGAGCAGGGCGATGATGTCCTGTAGGTCCTTGAAGCGGGCCAGCGCCTCGCGGGCGCGTTCGGCCAGGCGATAATGCGCCTCGCCCACCACCAGGGGATCGAGCAGCACGGACGAGGAGGCCAGCGGATCGATCGCCGGGTAGAACGCCTCGGCCGCCAGGGCGCGCGACAGCATGATGATGCTGTCCATATGGCTGGAGATCGCCGTTACCGCCGGGTCGGTGAAGTCGTCGGCCGGGACATAGACGGCCTGGATGGCGGTGACCGCCGCACCGGCGACCGAGGCGATGCGTTCCTGCAGCGATGCCACCTCGCTCGCCAATGTCGGCTGATAACCGACCCGCGACGGCAGGCGTCCCAGCAGGCTGGAGAGTTCGCTTCCTGCCTGGACGAACCGAAACACATTGTCCATCAGCAGCAGCACGTTCTGGTGCTTCTGGTCGCGGAAATACTCGGCGATCGTCAGCGCCGTCAGCGGCACCCGCCAGCGCGCGCCGGGCGGCTCGTTCATCTGCCCGTAGACCAGCACAGTGCGCGCCAGCACGCCCGAACCCTGCATGTCGGTCAGCAGCTCATGGCCTTCGCGGGAACGCTCCCCCACCCCGGCGAATACCGAGATGCCCTGGTACTTCTCGACCATGGCGTGGATCAGCTCCATCACCAGCACCGTCTTGCCGACGCCGGCGCCGCCGAACATCGCTGCCTTGCCGCCCCGGGCGAGCGGCGCCAGCAGGTCGATCACCTTGATGCCGGTCTCGAACACATCGGTGGTCGAGGTCTCGTCCTGCAGCGCCGGCGGCGGATTGTGGATGCCGCGACGCGGCGTATCGTCCGGCAGCGCCGGGCCGCGATCGCGCAGCGTCCCGACCACATCGAGCAGACGGCCCAGCACCGCGTCGCCGACCGGAACCGAAACAGGCGCCCCGGTCGTACGCACCCTGGTGCCGCGGGCGAGCCCCGCGGTCGCTTGCAGCGCAATGCCGCGAACGGTTGCCGCGTCGACATGGCTGTGCACTTCCAGGACCAGCGGCTCGGGCCTGTCCCATTCGACGATCAGCGCGGCATTGATCGGCGGCAGCCCGTCGCCCGCGAAGCGAACGTCCACGACGGCACCGCGAACGGATACGACTGAACCTATCGATGCAGTAGGGGCCATGGAATGTCCGGTCGCCGGAATCGATGTGGGGACAAGGCAGAAGTGAGCATCTGCGTCCCCTGCGCGCTCTGACGCGTTGATCTGCGTCAAGTGCCGTGCCTGGGCTGCCGGCGCCCCGCTGCCGGCCAGGCAGGTGCCGAGCGCACCGGCACGGCGGCAAGGGCGTGGAATGCATCCAGATTCGCCCGATGCCGCTCCGCTTCGGTAAGAGAGGCTCCACGCCCAGGGTCTGGGGCAGAGCCCCATAAGCGCGAACTTACCGGGTTATTCTCAGGTCTGCGCATTGTAGGGTTCTCTGCCTTGGCGCCTCGGCCAGTGTGTGGCGCATGGCGTTGGTGGCCTGCCTGGTTCGCTTTCTTGGGGTTGGCAATATGGCCCTGACGAGGGTGCGATGGGCGATCTGCCAGGCGCGCCAGATGGACATTCGCCGGCAGCGGACAGCGGCCAGCTTAGGGGGGAAAGCCGACAATCTCGCTGGCGATTTCGTCGGTCAATACAGCGACGATCAGTTGGGCCAGCAGCCAGGTCCGCGCCAGCGCGGGGTCCATCGCCGGCAGCCTGTCCAGGCCACCCAGCGTCTTGAGCCGCTTGAAGCCAAGCTCGATCTGCCAGCGGTTGCGATACATCTCGATGATGCGCTCCGCCGGCTGGGCCTGGGCCGATAGCGAGGTCGCCAGGATCAGATAGCCGGCGGCCGTAGTGGTGCGTGCGTCGAGCTTGTGGCCGCTCTTGCCCGCCTTGCGGGCCATCCGCTTGCGCTGCCGCTCGGCGTGTTCGGCCGGCATGGCCTGGATCACCAGCCGCAGCGGGGCGTCCACGCCTTTGAGGTAGACCGGATGCTCGGCCACGCCAGAGGATTGCGGTAGAAGCTGCAACAGGTCGATGCGCTGCCCCGTCGCGTCGAGCAGTCGCAAGGCGTTCCAGCCAATCCGGGTGATGAAGTCGGCCTTGGCCGCCAGCACCGCCGAGAAGTCGCGCACCCGCGCATAGCCGCGGTCCTGGATCACGGTTTGACCGGCTTGGATCTGCGTCCGGTCCACCCGTTCGGCGAGCTTGCCTTGGGTGAGAACCAGGTCGGCAAAGCAGCCCCGCCCGGGATCAAAGCGGGCATGCAGCCGCCAGTCGCTACCGGTGCTGCCCGGCGCGCAAACCACCGAGCCATCCACCAGCGCCAGGTTCAGCGCCGCTTCGCCGCAGGCCAGGCCTCGCCGCTGCTCCAGCAGACGCTGCAACAGATGCTCCAGCCAGTCGCCCATCTTGCGCAAACGCCCGAGCACACCCTTGTCGCTCAGCGCCACGATCGCCCCATCGCCGGCCATCGCCGCCGTCGTGCGCAACGACAAATGGCCGGGTCCATACATCAACGCCAAGCGAAGAAGGTCCTCCGCACGGCGCACCTTTCGCACCCGCTGCAAGGCACCGAATGAGCGCGCGGTCGTCTCCAGATCGGCAACTTCGCTCAGACGCGAGACAATCGACGACCATTGGCCGTCTTCAAGGGAGCGTTCCATTCACCTTACGAATCACCCTCAATCGAGCCGACGCAAGCCTTAGATTCGCGCCTATGGGGCAAAGCCCCAGACTTGCTGACTATCCGTCAACCAGCTGGCGCGAAGCTCTGCACCAGGCTGCCGGCGACCAGGCGCCAGCCATCGACCAGAACGAAGAAGATCAGCTTGAACGGCAGGGACACCGCGCTTGGCGGCAGCATCATCATGCCCAGGCTCATGAGCACGGAGGAGACCACCATGTCGATCACCAGGAAGGGCAGATAGAGCAGGAAGCCCATTTCGAACGCCCGGCGAAGCTCGCCGATCATGAAGGCCGGAACGACGGCGCGCCAGGGCTGCGGCTCGGTCGCGGCGGGCGCGGAAAGATGGGCGAGGTCCAGGAAAAGCTGCAGGTCGCTCTGGCGGACATTGGTGGTCATGAAGCGGCGGAACGGTTCGGCGGCCTGGGCCAGGCCGTCGAGTTCACCGACCTTGCCCTGGCTGAGCGGCAGCAGGCCGGCGGTCCAGGCCTGGTCCAGCACCGGCTGCATGACGAAGAAGGTGAGGAACAGCGCCAGGCCGATCAGCACCATGTTGGGCGGGGTGCCCTGCGTGCCGATGGCGCTGCGCAGCAACGACAGCACGATGACGATGCGGGTGAATGCCGTCATCATCACCAGCAGGCTCGGCGCCAGGGATAGCACGGTGATGAGCGCCGTGAGCTGCACCAGGCGGCCGGTGGCGCCGGCGTCTCCGGCGTGGCCGAGGTCGATGTTCAGCGACTGGGCGTGGGCGATATCCGGAACGACAGCCGCCAGCAGGCAGAGCGCCGTGGCGAGGCCGCGGATCATGGTCCGGCTTCCGGCCGGGCAAGCCAGCCGAGCATCAGATCCTGGGTGCCGCCGGTCAGCAGCAGCAGATCCTTTCCGTCGCAACGAATGACCAGCAGGCGCCGGCGCGGGCCGAGGGCCAGGCTGTCGGTGATCGCGAGGCGTTTGCCCATGGGCGCGCTGGTGGCCGAGCGGGCGAAGCGCAGCAAGCGGCCGGCGAGGCAGATCGCGCAAACCACGAAGATCAGTGCCGCGAGCGCGGTGAGGAGGGAAACGGGAGAGCTGTCCATAGGTCGGCCTTTTGCCGGTTTGGGGTAGGGTTCCCGGGCGTGGCTGCGGCTATCCGGGTTCGGGATTGGCGAATTGCTGAGCCAGGGCGCTGGAGAGGGCATCGAGATCGGCGAGCAGCCCGACGAGCATCGGGCGCAGCATGCGGCCCTCATCGGGCGCGAGGTCCAGGGTCTTGGCGCAGAGCAGGCCGATCTGACGTTCGAGGCCGGCGACGTCGACGCTGCGGCCGCTGGCGACCAGGCCCCGGGTCATGCGCAGCATGTGGCGGAGATTGTCGCCGAGACCGCGCATTGCGTCGATGCCGGAATGGGGAACATTGAAGCTGGCATGGAGGGGATGGCTCTGCATGGGCCGAGCGTAGCGCCGGCGGGTTACCGAAATCTTGTCAGCGGGCCGCGGCATGCGCGGGTGTTTTCTGCAGTCGATTAATCTGTTGTTCAGGCCGGCGGATCAGAGTGGGCGCATAAATGACAGGGATGGATCGGTCCGATGACGATCGCATTGCTCGACCTGGCGGAACAGCGGATGGCCTGGGCGGATCAACGTCAGAAGGTGCTGGCGACGAACATCGCCAATGTGAATACACCGCACTGGCAGGCGCATGATCTGGTGCCCTTCGCCGCCATCATGGCGAAGGCCCATGGCACTTCCCTGGCGCGCACGCAGGCCGGTCACCTCGGCAGCGCAGGCGGCACGGCGCCGGATCAGGTGGCGGCCGAGAAGCCGGCCGAGCGCGCGCCGGACGGGAATGCGGTGGTGCTGGACGAACAACTGACCAAGGTTGCCGATACCGAGACGACGCAGGAACTGGTGACCAATCTGTACAAGAAATACCTCGGCATGTTCCGCACCGCGCTTGGCCGCGGACAATAGGCGGCATGGACGATGGTTTTCCTTGAGGAGGTTTGCATGGATTTGAGCAATGCCCTGGCGATATCGGCCCGTGGGATGGACGTGCAGACCACGCGGCTGCGGGTGATCGCGGAGAACCTGGCGAACCAGGACAGCTTCGGGTCGAGCAAGGGGGCGGATCCGTATCGGCGCAAGACGATCACGTTCGAGAACAAGCTCGATCGGGCGCTGGGGGAGAGCACGGTGCGGGTGAAGGAGATCGGCCAGGACAAGTCGGATCTGCCGCTGCGCTTCGATCCGTCCAACCCGGCGGCTGACGATGCGGGCTATGTGAAGCTGCCGAACGTCAACAGCTTCACCGAGGTGATGGACATGCGGGAGGCGCAGCGTTCGTACAGCGCCAACCTGTCGGTGATGCAGGTCACGCGGAGCATGCTGACCCGGACGATCGAAATGCTGAAATGAGCACGCTGCCGGTAACCGTGCCGACGGGAATGCCGACCATCACGGTCCGCCCGTCCGTGGCGGCGGAGGCCTATGGCCGCGTGGACAGCGGCGCGCAGGGTTCGGAGAGCGGTGGTTTCGGCGCCGTGCTGCAGCGCGCGATCCAGGGCGTCGTGGATACCGGCCATGCGGCCGAGGCGAAGTCGATGGACGCGATCGCGGGCAACGGCAATCTGACCGATGTGGTTACGGCCGTATCCAAGGCGGAACTGGCATTGCAATCGGCGACCGCGATCCGGGACCGGGTGGTGCAGGCCTACCAGGACATCCTGCGTATGCCGATCTGATGCCTAGGGTCTCGGGGGTGAGGAAGAAAGGCCAGGGGCGCTGCCCCTGGACCCCGCCAAAGGGCGGAGCCCTTTGGAAACCCGCTACTGCTTTCTTCATGAGGGGGGCAGTCGAGACAGGGCGGCCACATTGGCAGTGCCCCCCGCCTTGCTTTCTTGGCTCATGACCGACGGCGATCTGGCGGTCCTGATGCGGGAGGCGATGTGGGTGACTTTGCGGCTTGGCGGACCACCCTTGGCGGTTGCGCTGGCGATCGGATTGCTGGTGTCCCTGCTGCAGGCGATCACGCAGATCAATGAGGCGACGCTGGCTTTCGTGCCGAAGGCGCTGGCGCTGGCGGTGACGATGGTTCTGCTGGGCCCGTTCATGCTCTCGACCCTGGTCGATTTCACCCATGTGCTGCTCGACCGGCTGGTGATGGTCGGTGGGTCGTGAGCCCGCCCGAAACCCAGGCGGCGCGGGAGTTCTTGCAGGCGCTGCCCGGGTTGGCATTCGCCTTCGCGCTGGTGCTCGGGCGGGTCGGCTCGGCGCTGATGCTGCTGCCCGGGCTGGGCGAGGCGGAACTGCCGATGATGGTGCGCGCGGGCCTGGCCGTGTGCGTAACCGGGCTGCTGCTGCCTGGCATCGCGCCGATGGTGGGCGCGGCGCCCGACAATGTGATGCCGATGGCGGGGATGGTGCTGGCGGAGGTGGCGACCGGGCTTTGGATCGGTTGGCTGGCGCGCATGGTGGTGCTGGCCCTGCCGATCTCGGGGCAGATGATCTCCTATATGCTCGGGCTGTCGAACGTATTGCAGCCGGATGCGGAGCTGGGCGCGCAGGCGACGGCGCTGGGGCGGATGCTGGCGCTGGCGGCGCCGGTGGCGGTTCTGGCCTCCGGCCTTCATGCGCCGGCGCTGGCGGCGCTGGGTGGCAGCTACCGGCTGGTTGCACCGGGGGCGCTGCTTCCGGCGGGTGACCTGGCGGAGACGGCGCTGGACGCGGCGGCGCAAGGCTTCACACTGGCGCTGCGGCTGGCGGCGCCGTTCGTCCTGGCGTCCGTGTTGTGGCAGGTGTCGATCGGGCTGATGGCGCGGTTGGTGCCGCGGCTGCAGGTATATTTCGTCGCGATGCCGGCGCAGATCCTCGGCGGATTGGCCATGTTCGCCGCGCTGGCCGCCATGCTGCTCGGCTCGTGGCAGGTGGCGGTGCGCGAGGTCTTTGCCGGGTTGCCGGGCCTCGGGTAGGTGGCCGGCGGATCGGACCAGGAAGACCGGACGGAAGCCGCCACCCCGCGGCGTCAGCAGCGCGCGCGGGAGGAAGGCCGGGTACCGGTCTCGCGGGAGGTGGCGTCGCTGGCCGGGCTGGGGGCGGGGTTGCTGATGCTGGTCATGGCGGCGCCGGCATCGTTGGCGCGGCTGGTGGCGGGTCTGCGGGTGTTCCTGGGGCAGGCGGGTGCGCTGGATGTTTCCGACCGCGGTGGAGCGGTGCTGCGCCAGGCGGGGCTCGCCGCACTGGGCGCGGCCGGGCCGCTGGTGCTTGGCGTGATGCTGGCGGGTGCCGGCGGCGTGCTGCTGCAGACCGGGTTCCTGCTGAACCTGACCGCGTTGCGCCCGGACGTCGGCCGGCTCAGTCCGATGGCGGGTCTGCGCCGGATGCTGGGGCCGGACAGCCTCGTGGAGGCGATGAAGTCGATCGCCAAGATCGGCGTCCTCGGTGTTGCGATCTGGTTCATGCTGTCAGATGACGTGCGGATGCTCGCCACCTCGCCGCTGTCGGATGTTCCTGGCCTGGTGGAGCTGATCGGGCGGGGAGTGGTCCGGGTGCTGTTGGCGGTGGTGGCGGTGCAGGCCGCGATCGCAGGGGCGGATCTGTTCTGGGTGCGGTTTCGCCATCTGCGCGGCATACGGATGAGCCGGGAGGACATCCGCGACGAGGCGAAGGAGTCGGAGGGCGACCCGAAGATCAAGGCGCGGATCCGGCAGATCCGCACGCAGCGGGCGCGGCGGCGGATGCTGGCGGCGGTGCCGCAGGCGACGGTGGTGGTGACCAACCCCACACATTACGCTGTGGCGCTGGCCTATGATCGCGCAAAGAATGCGGCGCCGCGGGTGCTGGCGAAAGGGGTGGATTCGATGGCGGCCAGAATCCGGGAGACGGCGCAGGCGCACGGTGTGCCGTTGGTGGCGAACCCGCCCTTGGCGCGAGCATTGTATCGGGTGGAACTGGACGCGGACATCCCGGCCGAACACTTCCAGGCCGTTGCAGAAATCATCGCCTATGTCTGGCGCCTCAGCCGCGGCGTGAGGCGGTGAACTTGGGCAGGGAAGGCTGGGGCTTTGCCCCAAACCCCGGCAGGGGCGCTGCCCCTCCACCCCGCAAGGGGATGGTCGTCCCCTTGGACCCCATTCCGTTTGGTTTGTTGGGAAGGGGGCATGCCGTAGCCCGTCATACGGCTTCGTCGGTTGCGCCCCCTTCCCAACAAACCAATCCGAAGGGATCCAAGGGACGACTGTCCCTTGGCGGGGGTGCAGGGGGCAGAGCCCCCTGCCGGGGCCTGGGGCGGAGCCCCAGCCTTACTTGGCCCCAGGTCACGTCCCATGCTGAGGTTGATGAGGCGTCGGCAGCGGTTGATCGATCGGCTGGGCGGCAAATTGGATCCGCTGGTGCAGATGCTATTCCAGGATCCTGGCGCGGGCGTGTTGGTGGTCGATTGCGATGGCGGGATCGTGCGGGCGAACGAGACGTTGCGGCGGATGGTGGCCAGGCGGGTCGATCTTTCCCCGGGCGCGCCGGCGGTGGCGATATTTCGCGAGGCCGACAGGGTGGCGTTGCGCCTGGCGCTGACGGGCGTGTCGGTTCCGAGCAGCCTGCCCGCCAGGCTGGAGACGGCGGAGACCGATCCGGACCACATGGTGGATGTGGCGGTGACCGTGCTGCGCGAGGAGGACGGCTCGGTCAGCGGGGCGATGCTGCGGCTGACGGACATCACCGCGCAGAAGCGGCTGGAGGCGCAGTTGGCGCATAGCCAGAAGCTGCAGGCGGTGGGACAGCTCGCCGGCGGGATCGCGCATGATTTCAACAATCTGCTGACGGCGATTTCCGGTGCGGCGGAGGCAATTCTGGAGCGGGACGGCCTCGCCGACCCCGATGCGCAGCAGATCCTGGACAGCGCCGGGCGCGGCGCGGGACTGGTGCGTCAGTTGCTGGCCTTCGGGCGCCAGCAGACGCTGCAGCCGCGCGCGCTGGCGGTGAACGAGGCGATCACGGCGTTGTCCTCCCTGCTCGATCGGCTGCTGGGCGGGCAGGTCCGGCTGGTGCTGGATCTGGAGACGCCGGGGCGGATGGTGCGGGTCGATCCGACGCAGCTGGATCAGGTGCTGATCAACCTGGCGGTGAACGCGCGGGACGCGATGGCGGATGGCGGCACGCTGACATTGCGCAGCGGGCACATCAATCTGTACCGGCCGCTGACGCTGGGCGAGGAAACGATCCCGCCCGGCCGCTACGTGATGATCGAGGTGCAGGATACCGGCATCGGCATTCCTGCCGACGTGCTGCCGCGGATTTTCGACCCGTTCTTCACCACGCGGCGGGAGCGGGGCGGCAACGGGCTGGGGCTGTCGACGGTACATGGGATCGTGCGCCAGTCCGACGGGTTTCTGGCGGTGGAGAGCACGCCGGGGCAGGGCAGCCGGTTCCGAATCTATCTGCCGCGCTTCGATGCCGAGCCCGAGACGGATGTATCTCAGACGATCGTACCCCGGACTGCGCCGCCGGCAGAGGGTCCGCGCGTGGTGCTGCTGGTGGATGACGAAGACCCGGTGCGCCGGCTGGCCGAGCGGGCCCTGACGCGCCGCGGCTGGAGCGTGCTGGCAGCGGACTCGGCCGATGCGGCGCTGGAGTTGGCGGAGGGGGCGGAGATCTCGGCGGTGATCTCCGACGTGGTGATGCCCGGAATGGACGGGCCGGCGCTGGTGCGGGCGCTGCGGCAGGTCCGTCCGGGGCTGCCGGCCATCCTGGTGTCGGGCTACGCGGAGGCGGCGCTGCGGCGCGAGTTGGCGGGCAGTGGCGTGGTATTCCTGGCCAAGCCCTATGCGCTGCGGGAATTGGCGGACCTGCTGGAGCAGGTTGTACAGGATCCGGCGCAGCGGGCGGATGTTCACATTTAGTTCTTGAATTCCCGCCGCCTTGAGAACATACCATAAACAAGTGCTTAACGCCGATTCTCGGGACGAGACTCGGGAAACGGGCGCTTGGGAGCTGGAACTCTGTCTCAGGATTGTCGAGCGGTGGCGGAATCGATAGATTGCGACTCGGTTCCCTTGTGCCGCATCCTGATCTGTGCACAATTCTTAGGCGAGTTTCTGGCGTCGTGTTAAACTGTATGGTTGTGGACGGAGCTCAGGACGGGGAATGACAATGGAAAAGAACAAAGCGCTCGACGCCGCTCTGTCTCAAATCGAGCGGGCATTCGGCAAGGGCTCGATCATGCGCATGGGCGCGCGGCCCGGCGATGAGCAGCATGAGGTAATCCCCTCCGGCTCCCTTGGGCTTGATCTCGCGCTTGGCATCGGGGGTCTGCCGCGTGGCCGGATCGTGGAGATCTACGGGCCGGAAAGCTCCGGCAAGACCACGCTGGCGCTGCATGCGATCGCGGAGGCGCAGCGGCTGGGCGGAACCTGTGCGTTCATCGATGCCGAGCATGCGCTGGACCCGATCTATGCCCGCAAGCTGGGCGTGGACGTGGACAATCTGCTGATCAGCCAGCCCGACGCCGGCGAGCAGGCGCTGGAGATCGCCGATACGCTGGTCCGCTCCGGCGCGATCGACGTGCTGGTGGTGGACAGCGTGGCAGCCCTGGTGCCGCGGGCCGAGCTGGAAGGCGAGATGGGCGACAGCCATATGGGTCTGCACGCCCGGCTGATGAGCCAGGCGCTGCGCAAGATCACCGGCAGCGTGTCGCGCAGCAAGACGATGCTGATCTTCCTGAACCAGATCCGCATGAAGATCGGCGTGATGTTCGGCAATCCGGAGACCACGACCGGCGGCAATGCGTTGAAATTCTATGCCTCGGTCCGCCTGGAGATCCGCCGCATCGGGCAGATCAAGGACCGCGAGGAGATGGTCGGCAACCAGACCCGGGTGAAGGTGGTGAAGAACAAGCTGGCGCCGCCCTTCCGCCAGGTGGAGTTCGACATCATGTACGGCGAAGGCATCAGCAAGGTTGGCGAGCTGATCGATCTCGGCGTGAAGGCGGGCGTGGTGGAGAAATCCGGCGCCTGGTTCAGCCACGACAGCCAGCGAATCGGCCAGGGCCGGGAGAACGCCAAGCAGTTCCTGCGCGACCACAAGGATCTGGCGGCGTCGATCGAGAAGAAAGTGCGGGATCAGGCGGGCGTAGTGGCAAACACCATGCTGTCCAGCATCGAGGAAGGCGAGGAGGCCGAGGCGGCTGAATGATTTTTTCCCCGACAGCCATGTGCTGTCGGATGCCGATCACGAATTGATTGCCGCGGCCAACAATGTGTTGGCGCGGCATTATCGTCTGCATTGGCACACGGTGGCGGCCGCCATCCGCAGCCGGGACGGACGGATCTGGACCGGGCTGCATATCGGCGCGACGGTCGGACGCCTGTCCGTCTGCGCCGAGGCGGTGGCGTTCGGCCGCGCCGTGCTGGAGGGCGACGGCACGATCGCGACAGCGGTGGCGGTGCGCCATCCGAAACCGGAGGAGACCGACCGCGAATTGGCGGTTGTGGCGCCCTGCGGCGCCTGCCGGGAGATGATGTTCGATTACAGCCCGGAGGCCTCCGTGATCCTGCGGGCGCCGGAAGGGCTGGTGAAGCTGCCGGTGCGGGGGCTGCTGCCATTGCCGTACCGACGTTAGAGCAAGAACCGGCGTTAAAGCAGGATCGGCTCAACCTGCTTCCTTGAACCGATCAACTTGCTTGTTAAAACAAATACCTGGAGCCCGATCTGCGATTCCATTTTCGCCGATCGAGTTCCAAGGACCGGCATTTCCCCAGGCCTGCCAAGGGCCCGCGTGACAGAGGCCCCGCGCCTGCGCTACTTCCTTGGCATACGCCTGGATTTAGCCCGCCCCGCTCGGACTTTGGATTAAGGTCACAGAAAAACGTCATGGCCAGCAGCAACGACATCCGCGCCACGTTCCTCGACTATTTCGCCGGCAACGGCCATCAGGTGGTGCCCAGCTCCCCGCTGGTGCCGCGCAATGACCCGACGCTGATGTTCACCAACTCCGGCATGGTGCAGTTCAAGAACGTGTTCACCGGCCAGGAGAAGCGGCCCTATTCGCGCGCCACCACGGCGCAGAAATGCGTGCGCGCCGGCGGCAAGCACAACGACCTGGACAATGTCGGCTATACCGCGCGCCATCACACGTTCTTCGAAATGCTGGGGAATTTCAGTTTCGGCGACTACTTCAAGGAACAGGCGATCACCCATGCCTGGACCTTGCTGACCCGGGATTTCGCGCTGCCGAAGGACAAGCTGCTGGTCACCGTCTACAGCGAGGACGAGGACGCAGCGGCCCTGTGGAAGAAGATCGCCGGCCTGCCGGAGGAGAAGATCATCCGTATCGCCACCTCCGACAATTTCTGGCGGATGGGCGATACCGGGCCGTGCGGGCCATGCTCGGAGATCTTCTACGACCACGGGCCGTCCATCCCCGGCGGCCCGCCGGGCAGCCCCGACGAGGATGGCGACCGGTTCATCGAGATCTGGAACCTGGTGTTCATGCAGTTCGAGGAAGGCCCGCCCGGCACGCGCACGCCGCTGCCGCGGCCGTCGATCGACACCGGCATGGGGCTGGAGCGGTTCGCCGCCATCCTGCAGGGCAAGCACGACAACTACGACACCGACACGCTGCGGGCCCTGGTGCTGGCGAGCGCGGATGTGACCGGGCAGGACCCGGACGGGCCGCACCGGATCAGCCACCGGGTGGTGGCGGATCATCTGCGGTCCTCGGCATTCCTGATGGCCGACGGTGTGCTGCCGTCCAACGAAGGGCGCGGCTATGTGCTGCGGCGGATCATGCGCCGGGCGATGCGCCACGCCCATATGATGGGCGCGCGCGAGCCGGTGATGTATCGCCTGATGCCGGCGCTGAGCCGGCAGATGGGCGCTGCCTATCCCGAACTGACGCGGGCCGAAAAACTGATCGTCGAGACGCTGCTGCTGGAGGAGACCCGCTTCAAGGCCATGCTGGAGCGCGGGCTGGGTCTGCTGGCCGAGGAAACCGGCAAGCTCGGCGACGGCCAGGCGCTGCCCGGCGATGTGGCGTTCCGCCTCTACGACACCTACGGGTTCCCGCTGGACCTGACCCAGGACGCGCTGCGCGAGCAGGGGCGGGGGGTCGACGCCGTCGGCTTCCAGGAAGCCATGTCCGAGCAGCGCCGCCGCGCCAGGGCCGCCTGGGCCGGCTCGGGCGACGCTGCGACCGAGCGGGTGTGGTTCGAGATCAAGGAGCAGGTCGGCGCCAGTGAATTCCTGGGCTATTCGACCGAGACCGCCGAGGGCGAGATCCTGGCGATCGTCGCCCATGGCAAGGCGGTGGAGGAAGCCGGCGCCGGCACGGAGGTCGCGGTGGTGCTGAACCAGACCCCGTTCTATGGCGAGAGCGGCGGCCAGGTGGGCGATACCGGGGTGATCTCGGGCGCCGACGGGCTGCGCATCGTCGTCACCGACACGCAGAAGAAGCTGGGCGATCTGTTCGTGCATCTCGGCCGCGTCGAGGCCGGTGTGGCGAGAACCGGAGCTCCGGTGGTGGCCACGGTCGATCACGCCCGCCGCGGAGCGATCCGCGCCCACCACTCCGCCACCCACCTGCTGCACGAGGCAATGCGGAGAAAACTCGGCGAGCACGTGATGCAGAAGGGCAGCCTGAATGCGCCGGACCGGCTGCGCTTCGACGTCAGCCAACCCCGCCCGGTGACGACCGATGAACTCGCCTGGATCGAGGCCGAGGTGAACGCGCGCATTCGGGAAAACTCTGAAGTCACGACGCGGCTGATGACCCCGGATGCGGCGGTGGCCGAGGGCGCGATGGCGCTGTTCGGGGAGAAGTACGGCGACGAGGTGCGTGTCGTCTCCATGGGCGTCGGCGAGGGCAACCGCCCGGCCTGGTCCATCGAGCTGTGCGGCGGCACGCATGTGCGCCGGACCGGGGATATCGGGCTGTTCAAGATCGTCTCCGAGGGCGCGGTGAGCGCCGGCGTGCGACGGATCGAGGCAGTGACCGGCGAAGCTGCGCTGGCGCTGGTCGCCGAGGGCGAAAAGCGACTGGCGGAGACCGCGGCGGCGCTGAAGGCAAGCCCGGCGGAGGTGGCCGAGCGCGTGGCTGCCCTGCTCGAGGATCGCCGGCGGCTGGAGCGCCAGGTGAACGAATTGCAGAAGAAGCTGGCGACCGGCGGCACGGCGTCGGAGGTCGAGGATGTCGCCGGTGTAAAGCTGGCGGCGCGCAACATGGGCGAAGTGCCGGCGCGCGACCTGAAGGGCCTGGCGGACGCGATCGGCAAGCAGATCGAAAGCGGCGTCGTGGCCCTGGTGTCCACCGCCGAGGGGAAGGCCAGCATCGTGGTGGGCGTTTCCCCGGATCTGACCGGGCGGTTCAACGCCGTGGAACTGGTGCGTGCCGCGAGCGCCGCGGTCGGCGGCAAGGGGGGCGGCGGACGGCCGGACCTGGCGCAGGCCGGCGGTCCGGAAGGACATCACGCGGAGGCCGCCCTGGCCGCGGTGCGGGCGGCGCTGGCGGGTTAGGGCAAAGGTCCGCGCGGCCTCCCTGCGCGACGGTTCAACGACCCGCCCACTTGGCGGCGGCCGCATCGTCGGCGGCGTTGGCCTGGACCCAGGTTTCGTCGCCGTCGGCGAAGCGTTCCTTCTTCCAGAACGGCGCACGCGTTTTCAGCCAGTCGATCAGGAAGCCGGTGGCGTCCAGCGCGGCCTGCCGGTGGGCGGAGGCGGCCAGCACGAGCACGATGTTCTCGCCCGGCAGCAGCGTCCCGACGCGATGGATCAGCGTGCAGCCGAGCAGCGGCCAGCGTTCCGCAGCCTCCGCGGCGATCCGCGCCATCGCCCGTTCGGTCATCGCCGGGTAGTGCTCCAGCGTCATTGAGACAATCTTGCGGCCTTTGGCGGTGTCGCGCACGGTGCCGACGAAGCAGCCGAGACCGCCGATGTCCCCGCGGCGATGACCGTGGCGATCTACTCCGAGGGCGGCGAATTCAGCGCCGATGTCGAAATCCGCCTGCTGGACGCGAATGCTCGCCATGCTGGTCGCCCCTTCAGCCGCCGGTCACGGGGGGAAAGAAGGCCACCTCGTCGCCGGGGCGAATCGGGGCGTCGGGGTCGGCGAAGTCCTGGTTGACGGCGCAGCGCACGGTCTCTCGGCTGGCGAAAGCTGCCGCATGGCCCGGGCTGCGGGCGATCAG
>CAVUOB010000004.1:0-162500 GCA_963743035.1 uncultured Alphaproteobacteria bacterium | reverse complement strand
TCTGAATACATAGGGTGGAGAGGCAAACCCGGGGAACTGAAACATCTCAGTACCTGGAGGAAAAGACATCAACAGAGATTCCGCTAGTAGTGGCGAGCGAACGCGGAACAGGCCAGTGGTCTACGTGAAGGAAGCAGAACGGTCTGGAAAGTCCGGCCATAGCGGGTGATAGCCCCGTATGCGTAGTTGCATGTAGATCCTTGAGTAAGGCGGGACACGTGAAATCCTGTCTGAACATGGGGGGACCACCCTCCAAGCCTAAATACTCCCTGGTGACCGATAGTGAACAAGTACCGTGAGGGAAAGGTGAAAAGCACCCCGATGAGGGGAGTGAAATAGACCTGAAACCGAATGCCTACAAGCAGTCGGAGCTCCTTATGGAGTGACGGCGTACCTTTTGTATAATGGGTCAGCGAGTTTCTGTTGGCAGCAAGCTTAAGCCGTTAGGTGTAGGCGCAGCGAAAGCGAGTCTGAATAGGGCGCATAGTTGCCGGCAGAAGACCCGAAACCGAGTGATCTAGCCATGGCCAGGCTGAAGGTGGGGTAACACCCACTGGAGGGCCGAACCCACGCCTGTTGAAAAAGTCGGGGATGAGCTGTGGCTAGGGGTGAAAGGCCAATCAAACTCGGAGATAGCTGGTTCTCCGCGAAATCTATTGAGGTAGATCGTCATGTGTTTACCCCGGGGGGTAGAGCACTGGATGGGCTAGGGGGGCCCAAAGCCTTACCAAACCTAACCAAACTCCGAATACCCGGGAGTATAGCGTGGCAGACAGACGGCGGGTGCTAAGGTCCGTCGTCGAGAGGGAAACAGCCCAGACCACCAGCTAAGGTCCCCAAATCGTGGCTAAGTGGGAAAGGATGTGGGAATTCCAAAACAACCAGGAGGTTGGCTTAGAAGCAGCCATCCTTTAAAGAAAGCGTAATAGCTCACTGGTCTAATAGAAATCCTGCGCCGAAAATGTAACGGGGCTCAAGCCACGTACCGAAGCTGTGGGTTCACACTTAGGTGTGAGCGGTAGCGGAGCGTTCTGTAAGCCTGCGAAGCCATACCCGTGAGGGGTGGTGGAGGTATCAGAAGTGCGAATGCTGACATGAGTAGCGACAAACAGAGTGAGAAACTCTGTCGCCGAAAGTCCAAGGGTTCCTGCGCAAGGTTAATCCGCGCAGGGTGAGCCGGCCCCTAAGGCGAGGGCGAAAGCCGTAGTCGATGGGAACCAGGTGAATATTCCTGGGCCTGCTAGAAGTGACGGATGCGAAGTGTTGTTGGGGCTTATCGGATTGTCCCGGCTTTCTGAGCATTCCAGGAAATAGCTCTAGCATATAGACCGTACCCTAAACCGACACAGGTGGACTGGTAGAGTATACCAAGGCGCTTGAGAGAACGATGCTGAAGGAACTAGGCAAATTGCCCGCGTAACTTCGGGATAAGCGGGACCCGTTGGTGGGCAACCATCGGCGGGTGGCACAGAGCAGGGGGTAGCGACTGTTTAGTAAAAACACAGGGCTCTGCGAAGTCGAGAGACGACGTATAGGGTCTGACGCCTGCCCGGTGCCGGAAGGTTAAGAGGAGGTGTGCAAGCACTGAATTGAAGCCCCGGTAAACGGCGGCCGTAACTATAACGGTCCTAAGGTAGCGAAATTCCTTGTCGGGTAAGTTCCGACCTGCACGAATGGCGTAACGACTTCCCCACTGTCTCCAGCGTCGGCTCAGCGAAATTGAATTCCCCGTGAAGATGCGGGGTACCCGCGGTCAGACGGAAAGACCCTATGAACCTTTACTGCAGCTTTGCAGTGGCATTAGGAGAGTGCTGTGTAGGATAGGTGGGAGGCTTTGAAGCCAGGGCGCTAGCTCGGGTGGAGCCAACCTTGAAATACCACCCTGAACTCTTCTGATGTCTAACCGCGTCCGGTCATCCCGGACCGGGACCCTGCATGGTGGGCAGTTTGACTGGGGCGGTCGCCTCCCAAATAGTAACGGAGGCGCGCGATGGTGGGCTCAGGCCGGTCGGACATCGGCTGCTGAGTGCAATGGCATAAGCCCGCCTGACTGCGAGAGTGACAGCTCGAGCAGAGACGAAAGTCGGCCATAGTGATCCGGTGGTCCCGCGTGGAAGGGCCATCGCTCAACGGATAAAAGGTACTCTAGGGATAACAGGCTGATCTCCCCCAAGAGTCCACATCGACGGGGAGGTTTGGCACCTCGATGTCGGCTCATCACATCCTGGGGCTGGAGCAGGTCCCAAGGGTTCGGCTGTTCGCCGATTAAAGTGGTACGTGAGCTGGGTTTAGAACGTCGTGAGACAGTTCGGTCCCTATCTGCCGTGGGTGTTGGAGACTTGAGAGGATCTGTCCCTAGTACGAGAGGACCGGGATGGACGCACCTCTGGTGCACCGGTTGTCGCGCCAGCGGCACGGCCGGGTAGCTATGTGCGGACAAGATAACCGCTGAAAGCATCTAAGCGGGAAACTTACCTCAAAACCAGGTCTCCCTGAGGGCCGTGGAAGACCACCACGTTGATAGGCCAGGTGTGGAAGCGCGGCAACGCGTGAAGCTAACTGGTCCTAATCGCCCGATAGGCTCGATTTCAATCCGATCTATCTGTCCCCGACAGACGATCGAAACCACCATGCGCAGCAATCATCCACTTCCGGCAGACAAAGCCAAAGCACATCGCAAACACCTTACCAGAACCTGCATCGCACTCCCTGACGGGGGGCGAGTGTATGCCCGGTAGACGGCATACGCTGGCGCGTTTCGCCAAAGCGAAACGCTGGATTAGATGACCTGGTGGCCATGGCGGGGTCCCCCCACCCGATCCCATCCCGAACTCGGCCGTGAAAAACCCCAGCGCCCATGGTACTGCGTCTCAAGACGCGGGAGAGTAGGTCGCCGCCAGGTCTTCTAATCCACCCAAAAACCAAACCAACACACAAACCACCCGCGCGGGGTGGAGCAGCCCGGTAGCTCGTCAGGCTCATAACCTGAAGGTCATAGGTTCAAATCCTATCCCCGCAACCATCTTGATTTTCCCACCCAAAGCCTCCGCACCCCTGCGGAGGCTTTCGGCGTTTCTGGCGCCCTGACCTGCCCCTGAGTTTTTCCTCCCGGCGGTGGACGAGACCGAAACGCCGATTTGCATTGAAGCAACATATTCAGCGAGCCCGGGCCCGGCGGCGGTGAGATCTTCGTGAGGCCGGCTGCAGCCTCGCCAGCGGTCAGAGGATCGCCCAGTCATGCCTTGGGCCTCGGGATGGATCGTTCATCACCTGTCAACGCCATGCCAGGTGATCCGCGCAGATTGTCGAACAGGATGTAGCCGCTCACCAGCAGCACCCAGGTCGGCAAAACGAACAGCGGCCAGTCGACATAACCGCCGCCGAACAGCAGAACCCCTGCGGATGCGTATCCGGCGAATGCAATCCAACGGGCGGTGATGCGCGTGCGGATGGCGAGCGTGGAGGCGGTGATCATGAACACGACCGCCATCTTGTAGGCATAGATATGTATGATGCCGTAAGTGAACGCGCGGGCGAAGGCGAATGTGCCGGCATCAAAGATGGTTTTCGGTTGTACCGAATAGGCCAGGATCAGTGCGCCGGCGGATGCCGCGGCCACGAATATCATGCCGAGAAACAGCAACCCGCTGCCGAGGAAGACCGTTGCGAAAAACTGGTCCTCCCGCTTCCCGAGGCGATCGCGCAACACGCCGATGAACCACATGAAGGCAATCCCGGCGAACGGAACGAGGTTCAGCGCAAAAGCTACCCGCCGCGTGCTGGTTTGCAGCCATGCGCCAGCCTCCAGCGGGTCGGCCGGCACCGACATCCGCAAGAGCCAAAGGCTGCAGATCAACAGCGCCGAGAACAATATCCCGGCAATGGCGGCGGCACGCGGCGTTCGCAAGCGGTCGCGCGTAAGGGGCGCATCGGAGCCGTCTACGACAGCGGAATTGTCGTCCATATGCGATCGCCTTGTCTCTCAGCTGTTGAGGTGGATCTCTGCAGGTTCTCTCCGTCGCATCCGGGTATTCAACCTGGTTGCCTTCCAACCTGGCCGTTGATTCGCTTTCGGGAGGCCAGCCTCGTTCCGGGACCGTCGGCTTCGGGTGATCCAACGGCACAGCTGCATCTGCCTTCAGTTCACCGGGATCGTCAGGGCCGGCACTTGCGGCGTGACCCCGGTTTCGGCCAGCGAAAAGAAGATCATCAGCATCGTGAAGATCCGCTTGGAGGCGAAATCGCCATCATCGATCCAGTACCAAGTGTTTCGATAGCGGATCGCGGAAAACGCGTCCGCGGGTGCGGCCGGGCCCGACACAATCCGGACCAGCGGCCGATCTCTCGGATCGTCAGCGCTGGCCAGCCGTGCGGATGGCACGGTGCGCCGTTCCGCGACATGCGCGGCGGGAACCTCGATGCCGGATGCCAGCTCGATCAGAATCTCGATCATCGAGCGGGAGAGCACGGCCAACTCTCTGTCGTTGCGCGGAACAGCACCAAAAACGATCGAGATTTCGCCATCCTTGCCGGGCCGGAGGCGAAGCGTGTCTGATACAAATTTCAGGTCCTGGTTCACCTGTGGTGTCCGGCCTCTGGCCAGCACCAGGGTGCCAATATCCTCGGCCCCGCGTTTTTCCAACCGCAAGCTGACCGCCTCAGCAAGCTGCAGCCGCCGCAGGGCATCGAGGAGCGGATAGAACTCCGGGTCGGCGGACTGAACCTGGCCGCCAATGGTGGCGCGGTTCGAGATGCCGTTCAGGGATCGTACCGTTACCTGTAAAACGAAATCTGCGGGGTAGCCGGCCTGGGTCAGCTGGAATATGCCGGTGGGCGGGATCGGCCGCAGCAGGCTCTTGGCGAATTTGTCGCCCGAGAGCGGGGTGTAGGAGATGGTCGGCCGGTCCTGATAGCCAACGCCGGCCCCGAATGTCGCGCTGTTCCAGGGCACGACGCTGGTCAGGTTGGAACTGATGGCACCGCCCGCGGAGAGCTGCCCCTGGATGGCGTAGGAGCTGACAACCGAGGAGACATCGAGGAAAGACGGGGCGTCGCCGTATCGCAGACGGACGACGTTGAGCAGGGTCTGCTCTTTCCAGGAATCCGCTACAGAGGACAGATAATCAGCGCGATCGCGTGGAATCACCGTCGGCCCCAGCGAGGAGCAACCGATCAGGGTCAACAACAGCAAGGCCGGCCCCAGGCCATCCCAGGCGAGCTTGCGAAGCCATATCAACGTCTCATAACACCGTGGCCCCCGTTGGAGCCTGACCCACACTTACGCCTCCTGAAACACCTGCACCTTGCCGGACCGCACCGCCCGCTTCAGCGCCGCGTGGTCGGCCTCCGCCTGGTCGGCATAGGCCAGCGCGAAGCTGCCCATCGCGTCATCGAACTGGTCGCCGCCACCCAGATAGCCGCTGATCGTCCAGGCATCACCGGCCTTGGCGTGGCTGCGCGCCAGGGCCCAGCCACAGCCCTCGCCGTAGACCAACATGTCTTCGGCGTTGAACGTCTCCACCGCCGGCTTGATCTTCGCGTCGCGCAGCTGGCGGACATAGAGTTGTCGGCCTTCGTTGCCCTCGAGCCAGCCGAGGAACAGGTCCGAAGCCGGCTGCATCAGCCGCTGGCCCATCACCACGCGCTGGCCATGATTCGGATAGGCGCTGCGCCCGGCATAGGGCTCCAACACCGACGCTCGGGATTCCTTGAACTGCAGGAACAGCGGGTTGTTGGCCGCCGACATGAACAGCCCGATCCAGCACCGCCGCCCGACGCTGCCGATACCCACCACCTTGATCGCGGCGTCCACCAGCCGGTAGCGGTCCAGCAACGCACGCCGATCGTCGGCCAATGTCTCGCGGTAGTCAGCTATAAGCTTCTCAAGCGAGGCCATGAAGTCGGGCGCGCGTGCCATCTCGGGGTGGAAGATCAGCGGCGGGGTGTCACGGATGTGGACCTGCCCGCCGACCATGCCGGCCAGCTTCGGAAAGTCCATTTCCGATCCCGGGCTCTCCGCCGCCTTGTTGATTCTCTTCTGCGCAAACTTCCTACGTGCTGGGTCGGGGAACAAACTCAAAAAATCGTCGGAGTCGACCCGCGCATACCAGACTTCCAGCGGCGACATCCTCGCGTATTCGGCCAACCGCTCGCGGTAGCTGCGCGTGGCCCCTATGGCGGCGTCGCGCCCGGCGTTGTCGCTCAGGCCATTCGCGCGAGCCGCCAGGACGAACGAGGCGGCGAGCCGCTTGACGTCCCACTCCCAGGGCGCCGGCAGCGTCTCATCGAAGTCATTGATGTCGAAGATGATGTTGCGCTCGGGCGTGGCGAAGCCACCGAAATTGAGCAGGTGGCAGTCGCCGCAGGCCTGCACCCGCAGGCCGGTCGCCGGCGTCCTAGAGAGGTCCGCGGCCATCACGCCGGCCGCGCCGCGATAGAAGGTGAACGGCGAGACCAGCATCCGCCCATAGCGCACCGGCAACAATTCGGGCAGCCGCTCGGGATCGGAAGCCTGCAATTGCGCGATCGGGTCGGCGCGGTCGGCGGGCTTCTTCCAGACGGCATGCGAATTCCGCGGCACGGCATCGCGCAGGCGCTTGCCGGCCTGCATCAATTCGTCCGGCGAGTGGGTGTTTGGCGATGGCGCCAGCGGCGGGGCGGGGTGGACAACGGGGATGGCGTGCCCTTTGTTGGCGTGCTTGGCCACAGTGCGTTCCTCGCAATTTCTTCGAACAAAACTAATACGAGAGCCGGACCTCGCAATTGATGTGAGTCAAAAATAAAGCCAAGGGACCGCAGCCGATTGGCCAGTGACCATGATAATCGGCAATCGAAGTTTGATAATGGGTTGCCGGTCTTCGGCGAACGATGGTCGGTCCGGTCCGGCCTTCACGATCATGCCGCGGTTGCCGAGCCAGCCGGTTCAGAACCGTCGAACCGTGCCAGTCGCTGCCACGCGCCGAACCCATTCCGCAAAAGAACGGGCTCCGTGGAGCCTTGAGTTAGCCGCTTAACCCTTGTTTGCAACTCCGCGCTCGGTTGCGGCCACCCGGGCTGCGTCCCGCTTGCGGCGCACCAACCGGGCAACGAAGGCACCGCCGCCCACGGACAAGAAGGCAGGAATGCCGGCGGCCAGTAGAGGCGCCGGGGCGGCACGGGGAGCATGGGCGACCGCGCTACTACGCGAAGCCACGCTTTGTGCGAAAGCAAGAGCCGGCAGAACACTTACCAACGCAACTGCGATCAGGAGTTTGCGCATCAGAAAATTCCCATTCCCAACAGAAGGAATCATTGCAATAATGATATTATCATGCGGATCCCATATCGCAACAAAAACTTTCGCTGCAGCACGGCGTCGCCACAGAGCGATACCGCCGCTCCCGCTCCGATCGCACCGGGCCCCATCACCCTGGCCGAACTGCACGGCTGGACGCTGCTGGTCGCCGGGCTTGCCTATTGGGGCAATGTCGTGCGTGGCTCCCGTGAGGGCGGGGCAGGGGGACCCGCCCTACTTCTGGAAAGCGTGCTTGAGAACGGCGCGTTCAGCGCGGCGGCGTGGGCGCTGGTCGCCGCCTGGGCTCATGGCGCCGCCTCGACCGGGCGTGCCACAGGCCGGCAGATCGTGGCCTCGGTCGCGATTTGCCTGCTCTGCGCCGTGCCGATCCGCCAGGCGATGATCCTGGCGCTGATCGTGCTCGGCCTATGGCTGGCCCGGCCGGCAGGCACCCGCTCCGGCCGTCCGGTCGCGGCCTTGCTGTTGGCGCTGGCGATCGACATGGCCTGGTCGTCGGCCTACCTGCTGCCGCTGCATGCCGCCATCGCCACGCTGGACGCCCGCGCTGTGGAAGGAATGCTCGGGCTCGGCGGGATCGAGGCCGGCGTCCACGCCAACCTGATCGACAACCGGACCTCCGGGTTCAGCCTGGAGATCCTCGCCAACTGCGCCTCCTCGTTTCCGCTCGGCGGCGTCGGCCTCGCCTTCGTGGTAACCGCGCTCTACCAGGGCCGCTTGCCGCGCCGCGGCGACCTGCGCTGGATCGCCGCATCGCTGGGGGCCAGCATCGTGCTCACCGAAATCCGCCTGTCCTGGATGGCATCGCGGGAAGCGAGTTACGTCTGGCTGCATGACGGCGACGGCGTCACGCTCTACACGCTGTCCGCCCTCGGCCTCGCCGTGCTGTTCCCGCTGCTCGCGACACGGAACGCGGCGGTGGCGCGGGTGGTTTCATGAAGGCCCTGCTGCGTGCCGTGTTCATCGGCCTGGTCGTACTCACATTGGCGGCCCAGGCAGCGCGTATCGTCACGGAGCCCGCAATGGAACAGGCGTCCGGCCTCGACGCCGGGTTCGCCGCGCTGGGGCTGCAACTGGTGGCGCCGGCGCTGCCCGGCACGCTGGCGGCGCTGGCGCCGGACTGCGCCGAGCCGTTGACGCTGGCGACCGTGGATCGCAACGGACATGGCTACGGCACGGCGCGCGCGCTTCTGGACTGGCCCGGGGAGCCGCGCTTTGTCTATCTCGGCTTCGTGGGTGCGCACGCGAACGCCGTTTCCATTGCCCTCCGCTGGGCAGCGGCCAGCTTTCTCCGCCTCGTCGGGCTGCGCCAGCTTCCGGTGCCCCGCGATGTCGTGCTCGTCATGCTCCCCGCTTCATGCCCGCGCCTGCCGGAGTTGGACTGGTCGGCGCTGTCGCCCTGGAACTGATCTGTCCTCCCGGACTTGCAGGCTGGCAAACGGATGCGCCATCCCTACCAGAGCCACCACACCGCCAAGCCGATCAGGGCCCATAGCGGCACGCTCAGCAGGACGCCGAACATCACCCCCCTGACCAGCCGGACGCCGTCATCCAGGCTTTCTGCCGGTATCTCGTCCGGGGTCACTGTCGCGGCCTCGGGAGCCGGCAACGGGGGAGGTGGATCAGGCCTTTCCCCGGCCGCAGCCTCCGGCCGCCGACGCTCGATGTCCGGCTTGCGCTGCGAATTCGAAACGCCGCCATTCAGCCGGTCTGACACTTATCGGCCATCCATCGAGGCAAAAACCGGCTCCTCATGCATATTTGCCAAACGATCCTCCAATCGTTGATGAGGTAGCTACGCGATCATTGTAGCCCCGTGATTGCGATTGAATGTGACGGCGGTGATATTTTATTATCGTAATGTGTTTCCCGCAACCTCCGCGCACCGCCGCGCCCGGTGGTTCGATTGGCGCGTGTTGTCCGGCGTCAACCTGCGTGGGTCGCGGGAAGCATGCCGCGTCTCTGCCCGGCGCGCGACGATCGGCGTCGGCAGGCGGGAGTCAGATATCGGGATGCGCGCGCCAGAGCGCCTCGGCCGCCGCGAGATCTTCCGGCCGGTTGGCGTTGAAGAACGGGTCCAGCCTATCGGCCGGAAACGGCACCTGTACGAGCCGGAATCGCGCGGTCCAGCGATCGACGCGGCGGATCCCTTCCTCGGTCAGCGCGATGCGCAAGGCGCCGGCCAGGCGCACCGGCCACAGCCCCACCACCGGATGCGCCTGTCCCAGGGAGGCCGCGCAGGCCAGCTCGGCGCCTGCCGCCTGCCGCGCCTGCAGCAACCGGCGGGCGAGGTCGCGCGGGATGAACGGGCTGTCCGCGGGCACGGTCACCACATCGGGGATGTCCGGCGCGTGTTCCGCCACCCATTCCATCCCGGCCAGCACGCCGGCCAGCGGGCCGGGCTGATCCGGCACCGGGTCTGGGACCACGGTCAGGCCGAACCTGTCAAAGCGCGTCGGATCGCCGTTGGCGTTCAGCAGCACGCGGCTGGTCTGGCCGCCGAGCCGGTCCAGCACATGTTCCAGCATCGTCCGGTCGCCCAGCCGCTGCAGCGCCTTGTCGCCGCCGCCCATCCGGCTCGCCAGGCCGGCGGCCAGGATCACCGCCACCGGCGCCATCTCAGCCGTCATGGCCGCCCGGCCTCAGGGGGATCGGCCCACGCACGACGACAGTGAACCAGGTCACTGACGGCGCTCGCGCGGCGGCGCAGGTTCCCCCCACCCTGAAGTGGAGGGAACCATGCGCGTTCCGGATCTGGATTGGCCGCCCGACCTGTTCGAGGACGTGACGCCGCCTGCGCCGCAACAAGCGGCGCGGTCCGGTGGCCCGAAAACCGTGTCGGACCCGAAAGTGCCGCTATGGCCGGCCATGCAATGGCTGTGGATGCGCGGGCTGTTGCGGTCGGGGCCGCTGGAATTTCAGGCATAACCGAGGCCTTTTCCACCCCGCCCGGTATCAGCTGCCCGGGAACATCGCGCGTAGCCGGGGCACGACGCCGCGGGCGTAGCGTTCCAGCGCTGGGTTCATCTGGTCCGGGCGCAGGCCGGGCGGCACTGCCCAGGTCACCAGATCCGTCAGGCCATATTCGCGGATGAAGGCGGCCAGTTTCGCCACGCATTCGTCCTCCGTTCCCACCACCCATCCTTGCGGAATGCGTTGCTCCTCGGTGATGCCGGCGACGCCGCCGTGGCCGCCGGAATCGGCGCGGAACTGGTTGTAGACCGCCATCCGCCGGTGCTCGGCGGCGCGGATCGGCGGCCAGTCGCGCTCGGCATCCTCCGTCACCAGGCAGGAGCGGATGATGCCGACGCGATACGCCGAGGGATCGCGGCCATCGGCTTTCAGCTTCTCGTGCCAGGGATCGAGGGCGCGGGCGCGCGGGCCCTGCGGCAGCAGATGGGTGTCGAACCGCGCCGCGCGCATCGCCCCGGCTTCGGCCAGCGCCGCGACCCAGATCGGCGGTCCGCCCGCCTGCACATAGCCCGGCGTGATGCGGACATCGGTGAAATCGTAGCGCTTGCCGCTGAAGCTGAACCGCTCGCCGGTGAAGGCGCGCTTCAGCACCTCCAGGCCTTCATCGGTATAGGAAAGCCGGTGCGACACCGGTAGCCCGAAGCCGCGGAATTCGTGCACCGCGTAGCCCAGGCCGACGCCGATCTCCACCCGGCCGTTGGAGATGTTGTCCAGCACGGCCAGGTCCTCGGCCAGCCGGATCGGGTGGTTGAACGGCAGCAGGCACACGTCGCAGGAAAACCGGATGCGGCGCGTCCGCGCGGCCATCGCGGCGGCGAGCGGGATCCAGGACGGCAGATACCCGTCATCGACGAAATGATGTTCGGTGAACCAGGCGAGATCGAGGCCGAGGCCATCCAGCCAGGCGACCTGATCCAGCACCGCGGCATACAGATCCGGCGTTGCCATGCCGGTCTCCGGCGGATTGCGCATGTCGTAGATCACGCCCATGCGGAGCGGCTTTGTCATCGGTGTTTCCCCCGTCGCCACGACGCGGCGGGACCTGCATCGCGCGGTTTCTGTTTCATCGCCGAACCGCCGGGGACTTGCAGCCCCCGGCGAGCTCGCATCCCCTAGCCAGGCGGGGGCATCGTGCCGGCCAGCGGGGCCAGCTTCACCACGCGGGCGTACCAGGCTTCCAGCTTCGGATGACCGGGGCGCCAGGGCTCGTTCGCATAGCGGAAATCCAGATAGCCCAGCGCGCAGCCGATGGTGATCTCGCCAATCGTGGTCAGGTCGCCGAGCTTGTCGGCCTCCGCCTCCAGCACATCGACCGCGCGGGTGACCTTGGCGCGCTGCGTCTCGATATAGCCGATGCGGCCCTCGTCCTGCGGCAGCGCGATCTCGCGCCGGCGCGGCTGGCTGGCGTCCATGATGCCGTCGCCCAGCGCCTGCTGGCGCAGCGCGTTCCATCGCGCCGGGCCCGGCGCCGGAAACAGCTTCGGCGCGTCGCCGATGCTGTCGAGATATTCGCAGATCACCGGACTGTCGAACAGCGCGACCCCGTCATCGGTCTGCAGCGAGGGGACCTTGGACAGCGGGTTCAGCGTCAGCAGCGCCGGATCTGTGGTGGGAACCGTCCATTTCTCGATCCGCCCGTCGATGCCGCGGGCGATGGCGCAGGCCATGGCCTTGCGGACATAGGGGCTGGCGGGGGAGTAGGCGAGCTTCATGACAATGTTTCCTTATCGTGATCCGGAAACCTGACTGTGCTGCCCGCCGCCGCCGCCGGCAAGCCACCCGTCCCGGTCAGGGCGCGCGCAGCTCGACCGCGTTGCCCTCGGGGTCGGTGAGGTAGAGCGATGTGCGGTCCCCCGTCGAGCCATAGCGCGTCACCGCATCGCCCACCGCCACGCCATGCGCCGCCAGATGCGCGGCGAGTGCTTCGGCATCGAAATTGCCGACGGTCAGGCACAGATGGTCCATGTTCGGCGCGCCCGGCCGGTCAGGTTCCGACGCGCCACGGCGCTGGCGCGCTTTCTCGGCATCCGCCAGGTCGATGAAGGCGTTGCCGGCGCGCAGATGTACCAGTCCCAGATCGTCGCGCCAGCGATCGAGCGTGCAGCCGAGCACGTCGCAATAGAAACGGGCCATCGTCTCCAGGCTGCGCACCCGCAGCACGACGTGATCCAGGCCCAGCAGGTCGAGCTTCATGTCTGCCTCCATCGCAGCGCGAGCCTAGGGACAGGCCTTCGCGCGAGTCAATTTTCCCCCGGCGCCTGCTGCCCTATTTGCCCCCGCGCCTGCCGCGCTATGCGCGCGTCAGGCCCATCTCCTTGGCGATGATCGCCAGCATGATCTCGTCGGCGCCCCCGCCGATGGATCCGAGCCGGTAGTCGCGCAACGCGCGGGAGGCAGGGTTCTCCCAGGTGTAGCCCATGCCACCCTGGAACTGCAGGCACCAATCGGCGATCTCGCGTCCGACGCGCGCGCCCTTCAGCTTGGCCATGGAGGCGAGCTCGGTCACGTTCTCGCCGGCGACATAGGCCTCGGTCGCCAGATAGACCAGGCCGCGCACGGCCTCCAGCTCGGTCTTCAGCTCGGCCAGCTTGAACTGGATGAACTGGTTGCGCAGCAGCGGGCCGCCGAACGCCTCCCGCGTGCGCAGATAGTTCACGGTGTAATCGATCAGCTTGAACGCCCCCAGCCGGCGCGCGGCGGCCGACAGGCGTTCCTCCTGGAATTGCTGCATCTGATAGATGAAGCCCTGGCCTTCCTCGCCGATGCGGTTGGCCTGCGGCACCCGCACGCCGTCGAAGAAGATCTGCGCGGTGTCCGAGCTCCACATGCCCAGCTTCTTGATCTTGCGCATCTCGATGCCCGGAAGCAGCCGGTCGCCTTCGCGCAGGGGCACCACGATCAGCGATTTGTTGCGATGCGCCGAGCCATCCGACGTGTTCGCCAGCAGGCAAATCCAGTCCGCCTGCAGGGCGTTGGTGATCCACATCTTGGTTCCGTCGATCACGTAGTCGCCGCCGTCCCGCCGCGCCCGCGTCTTGACGGAGGCGACGTCGGAGCCACTGCCCGGCTCGGAAACGCCGATCGCGGCCACCATCTCTCCGGCGATGGCGGGGGCGAGATAGTCGCGCCGCAGCGCGTCCGATCCGTAGCGCGCCAGCGCCGGCGTCGCCATGTCCGTCTGCACCGTGATCGCCATGCCGATGCCGCCCGCCGGCACCTCGCCCAGCGCCTCGTTGGCGGCGACCGCGTAGGAATAGTCGAGCCCCAGGCCGCCATATTCGACCGGCTTGGTAATGCCGAGGAAGCCGGCCTGGCCGAGCTTCAGAAACAGCTCATGGGCGGGAAACGCCTCCGCCGCCTCCCACGCATCGGCGAAGGGGGCGATCTCGGCCGCGATGAAGCGGCGGACGCTTTCCATCAGCTGCCTGTGGGTCTCGGTGTAGAGCATGCGCGCATCCCCCGTTTCGCTTCTGCCGGCCCGCGCACCCTGGTTGGCCGCATGGCGGTCGTCAATCGGCAGCCGCCGGGTTGATCCAGATCAAGCGTTCAAGCTCCGCGCACCCTTCATATTTCGGCCCAGTTCACCTAAGCTTGAGGGAAGGAACGATCCGATCGCACTCGACCTCTTGCCGGCCGAATGTTTTCGCCATGAGGGAGCGATGGTCATGCCTTGTCCGTGGGTTACTGCCATGGGTCGACGAAACGCCATGGCGCCGGAACGCAATCGGAAGTTCTGCCCATTTCCGATGCGACGTTCGGGGATCCCCGCGGCGGGATCGCTCGACGCATCTCCCCGCGGCGGATCCGCTCGACGCATCATGGAACCGGGATCGGGAGACGATGTTCAATGGACGCGGATATCCACTTTGAGCTGAGCCGGCGCCTCGGCCGCCTGCACGCGAAGCAGCGGCTGGGAATCGAGACGGAGCACGAAGCCCAGGCCTTCGGGCAGGGTCTCAATTTCTTTCATATCGAGAACTGGGGTTCGCTGCACTGGCTGATCACGGCCGGGCTGAAGCTGACCGGGCTGTACCGGCGGGGCCGGCAGAACGCCGAGCGGATCCGGGTCCGGCACAACCACGTGGTCTGCCGGGACCTGCCGGCGACATTCGACGGTTTCACCCTGCTGCACATCAGCGACGTTCACGCCGACATGAACGAGGGCGCCATGGCCCGCCTGGCGGAACTGCTCGGCGGCCTGCGCTATGATATCTGCGTCCTCACGGGCGATTATCGCGGCAAGACCTTCGGGCCGTTCCAGGCCGCGCTGGACGGCGTCGCCCGGCTATGCGCCCGTCTGAACGGCCCGATCTATGGCGTGTTCGGCAACCACGACACGATCCGGATGCTGCCGGGCCTGGAAGCCATGGGCATCCGGATGCTGGTGAACGAATGCGATGAAATCCGGCGCGGTGATCAGCGCATCTACCTCGCCGGCATCGATGACGCGCATTTCTACCGCGTCGACAATATCGAGAAGGCGGCTCTGGAAATACCGGATCGCGCGTTCTCGATCCTGCTGTCGCATACTCCGGAGATCTACCGGCAGGCCGCCCATGCCGATTTCAATCTGCTGCTGAGCGGACATACGCATGGCGGGCAGATCTGCCTGCCGGGATCCATTCCCATCACGCTGGATTCGGTGCTGCCGCGGCGCATGGGGGCGGGGGCCTGGGAGTACCATACGATGATCGGGTACACATCGGTGGGCGCGGGATCGTCCATCGTCCCGGTTCGCCTCAACTGCCCGCCGGAGATCACGCTGCATCGCCTTTGCTACGGCTGAATTCTGGCCCGACCGGGGTCGCTAATACGGCTCATCGCGCAGGCGGAATCGGTAGAGAATGCGCGACAGCACCAGTTCGCCGACGAAGAACAGGCCGATGCCGACCACGATATCCGTGGTCGTCAGGGCCAGTTGCGTGCGGCACGCCAGCAGCGGAAACAGCGACTCCGGCACCTGGTCGAGCCCGAGCGCGCGGCTGCTCGGCGGCAGCTCCAGGCGGCGCTTGATGAAGCTGGAGAACAGATCCCCCACCATCGCCGCGCCGGCGACCAGCGCGCCGGTCCCGGGCGCCACGCCGGCCAGCGGCGCCAGCACGGTCGTCACCAGGACCGAGGCCACGATGCCGCGGATGGTCTTGGACGGGCCGAACACGGGCCTTCCGTCCGCGAACGCCATCCCGCCATCCAGTGGCGTGGCATAGCGGCGGCCGAACAGCTTCTTGGCAACAATGGGCGTGCCATTGGCCAACGCCATCAGCGCCAGCATCTGCAGGACCGCCACCGGATGCATCCGCACCGCCCTTGCGACTTCGGGGACCCGGAAGACCGCGGGGAACGGCCTCCTGCGCGGATCCTAGCGCATCTTCGCGGGCCGGCACGATACACGTTCGTAATATATGGGCAGCCGGACGGCTCCGGGGCGGGGGCAGGGATCTCGCCCACGCGGGGATTTGAGCGGGGTCGGATATCGACCAATCGGCAACTTGTTGATATAGCCCCGTGCACAACCAAAGAGCCGGGGTCCGGGTCCGAATGCCAATCGAAAACGAGCGGAAATACGTGCTGTCCGATGGCGACAGCCTGGAATCCCGGCTGGCCGGGATGATGGCCCCGCAACGGATCGAGCAGGCTTATCTCGGCGCCTGCACGCGCATCCGCCGGATCAACGGGCTGACATGCCTGTTCACCCACAAGCACCGCCTGGCGGACGACAGCAGCGTCGAGATCGAAACCCCGATCGAGGCCCGCCTCTTCGACCTGCTGGCGCGCGACTGCGCCCGCCAGTTGCGCAAGCACCGCTACCGGTTGCCCGCCGGCGCGGTGCAGTGGGATGTCGATTTCTTCAAGTCGGACGCCGACGGAACCAACTACTTCGCGATGGCCGAGGCGGAAATGCCGGTGGGCATGGTGCAGCCGCCGGAGATCCATCCGCTGCTGCGCCCATATCTGACTTTCGCCGTGCCACGCAAGGACCGCCGGTTCACGTCATTCCAGCTGACCGACGAGGCCTATGCCCGGGCGCTCGCCACAAATCCCGCCATGAATCTCGCCGCGGCGAGCGTCACGCTCGCCGCCGACTAGGCCGGCGCTACCCGGCCCCGGCCCCAGCCCCGCCGCGATGCCGCGTCAGAAGCCCCTGGCCCGGGCGATCGCTTCGTCGAAGGCCGACAGCACGCGCGCGTGGGTCGAGCGATCGTTCATCTTCTCGATCTTCGAGAAACCGCGTTCCCGCGCGACGGCCAGCAGCAGGCGGCTCGCCGCGATCAGCGGGTCGGGCGGACTCATGAACCGCGCCGCGTAGCGCAGCGCACCGACCGCGCAGTAGCGCCCGTCGCGTGTTTCGTAATCGTGCTGGATCCAGTTTCGCTCATCCTCGATCAGCGCGCGCGCGGTTGTCAGCAACTGCACGGTCAACAGATCATGCGTCAGATCCGGTCTGGGGGGCGCCAGCGGCACCAACGCGCGGGCAGCGCGCTTCAGGCTATACCAGACCCCCTGGCCTGGTGGATTGGACGACTTACCAAGGAACTCACTGCCATCAAACGGCATTGATGCCTCCCCAAAGTCTCTGTTACGATAAACGATAGAGTAGAACGACACAGCCCCGGCTTCAAGCTGAATACGAAACCGCGCTACCCTCTCGCAGCCTCCGCGTCCGGCGCCTGGATGATCATCCGATAGCAATCCAGCCCGCCACTCAGGAATTCGTGCGTCGCACCCCAGAGATAAAGCCGGAATCTTCCGAAAGTTGAATTCACCGAAGCGCGCGATCACTTCGTCGCGATGCGCGTCGAAGTTGCGCGCCCATTGCCGGAACGTCAGGAAATAGCTGTGCGTGTCGTTCAGGATCTCGGTGGCGCGCAAAGGCGTCTCGGCGAGCTTCTCCAGGAAGTCGTGCAGCACCAGGAAGGAGTGGTTGCCGGGATAGATGTATTTCACCATGAACGAGGACAGCTCGTATTTCTTCGTGCAGGCGCTGCCGTCCAGGAAGATCCTGCCACCCGGCCTGATCAGGGACATGAATTTCTGCAGCACCCTGTCGTATTGCGGCAGATGCTCGATGACGCCCATGATCACGATGGCGTCGAACCGCTGGTCGGTCTCGAAAGCCAGCAGGTCGGAGAACAGGATCTGCCAGTCATGGCCCAGGCGCGCGCCCTTGGCCTTGAGGTAATCGACCGAGGCCTGGGAAATGGTGATGCCCGTGCACTGCACGCCGCGCGCGGAGGCGTATTCGAACCAGGCGCCCCAGCCCGGCCCGATCTCCAGTAAGTGATCGCCCGGCTTCAACCCCAGCTTCTCGAAGCAGTAGTCGAACTTGCGCAAGGTGGCCACGTCCAGCGTCTCGTCGTCCCGCGCGTAGACGCCTTGCGTGTAGCAGGGGGTCTTCGGGTCCAGGAAGCTCAGGAAGAAATCCGGATCGATGTCATAATGGGAGGAGATGGCCCGGCGGTTGGTGCGGACCTGGCCGGTCAGCAGCGGCTGCAGGAACCGCCATGCCGACACCACCGGATGGAAGTCGCGCATCGAACGACGCAGCTCGAACGGGCGGAGCATGTCGCCGTCGAGGTCGAATTGCCCGGCCAGATACGCATCGGCGATCCGGCCTTCGTCCAGGCTCATGATGGCAGCGAGGCCCTTGCGGTCTTGCAGCGTGACGCGGAATTCCGGCGCACCGTTGCCCAGAAGCCGGACGCCGCCATCGGGCATGACCATTTCGAACGGCACCGTCGACTGCGGCAGCGCGCGGGTGAACCGTCCCAGCGTGGTGTCGTCCGGCGCCGCCTCCGGTCTGGCGATCCCGTCGACCCGATCGATAGCGCCAAGATTCCTCGACATGGCTCCCCCGATTGCGTTGTTCCGGCGTCCGTGATGTCGCAGCAAGGCAGTATGGCCGGACAGTATCCGAGCGATTGTGCCGAGAATTCAATACGGATCAATGCGTATGTGCGGGAAGGGACCGGCGGACCGCGCACGGGCCGGTTTCAGAGCGGAATGGTCCGCCGCGCCATGGCACGGTCCCATACGCGCTCCCGGTCCTCGTCGAACACCAGCGCGGGGTCTTCGGGCGCGGTGAACCAGACCCCATGCGCCAGCTCGTCCTCGAGCTGGCCGGGCCCCCAGCCGGCATAGCCGAAAGCCACGAGGCTCTTGGCCGGGCCCAGGCCGCGGCCGATATCGCGCAGGATCTCGGCGCGCGAAGTCATCGCCACCCGGCCGTCGATGTCGAAGGTGCCGCTGCGGTGATAATCCGCGCTGTGCAGGATGAAACCGACCTCCGGACGCACCGGGCCGCCATAGAAGATGCGCAGATCGCCGGTCACGCCGGCGCTGTCCTGGCCCAGCGCCTCCAGCAGGCTAGCGATGCTGCGTTCGGCGATCGGCCGGTTGATCACAATGCCGAGCGCACCGCCCTCATCATGCTGCACCACCAGGATGACCGCGCGGTGAAACCGCGGATCGCCGATCCCGGGCGAGGCGATCAGCAGCTGCCCGGTGAACGAAGGACCATGCGGTGCCGGCCCCGGACCTGAAGATCCGGGTTCCGGCGGCACGGCAGGCGACAGCATCGCCGGCGAGAACAGCATGGCCAGCGACAGGAAGGCAGGCTTGAGCCAGACGAAGGACATGGCGCCTGCGTGCGGAAGAGTTACGGTTTCAGGTGCTTGTGGAAGAATGCCGCGACGGGGTCGAAGCAGGCTTGGCTCTGGCGGGCGGCCTGATCGATATAGACCAGGTCGATCTCGCCGCCGGCGCGACGGTAGTTCGCGGCGAAGCGCTCGGGCTCGTTGCCGGGGATCGGCGCTTCCGGGTCGCGGTAGTCGTGCACGATGTCCGGCCGGCCTTGCAGCCACAGGGCAGGGGGTGTGCGCACCGCCTCGCCGCGTTCCAGCGCCAGCATCGGGTTGCCCTCCGCCATGTTCGCCTCGGTCTTCCAATAGAGGTCGTGGCGTTCGGGAATATTGACCTGCCACGGCAGCGGGTTGGCGGAGGCGCGTTCGCGCAGCGCATGGCGGTAGCGCGACAGCGGGTTGATCACCGGCCACAGCATCGCCACCGCGCGCACGCCGGCGTCCTGCGCCTGGGTGCCGGCGGGCAGCGCGATCGCGGCGTAGCGCGGATCGGCGGGCCGCATCGCCGCCAGCATGGCCAGGTGCCCGCCGCTCGACTGCCCGGCGATGCCGATCCGGTCCGCTTGCGTGCCCAGCCGGGCCGCGTTCGCCTTCACCCAACGGATGGCATAGTTGATGTCGGCCAGCGAGGTCGGATAGCCATCCCCGGCATGGCGGAAATCGATCGCGGCGACCGCGAGTCCGGCCCTGGCGAGACCTTCGGCATAGACCTGGCACTCGTTCAGGTCGCCGTTGCACCAGGCGCCGCCATGCAGCTCGATCACCGCGGGAAACGGCCCGTCGCCCTGCGGCCGAAACAACCGCAGCTGCATCGCCTTGCCGCCGTGATGGAGATAGTCGAGGTCTTCGGTGGTGAATGCGTCCGTTGTCGTCAGCATTTTCTTGTACCTCCCGGTTTGACGTCTCGGAAGGTCAGTCTAATCGTTCCCGGACAGACTGGAAGTACCCGTCAGCCGGCCGCCGCCCGGCAGGAGGTGAGCATCCGCACGAAGCGCAACGGCGCGGTGACCCGCCAGGACGTGGAGGAACGGATCGCGCGCAGTGCCTGGTCGTGGCGCTCGCCATAGGTCCGGCCCAGGCGGTCGAGCTCGGCCAGCATCGCGGCCGCTTCGTCGAACAACGCGCGGGCGGCGATTTCGTCCCCGGCAAGGGCATAGCGCACCGCCTTCCAGCTGCGCCGCGCCAGAAGCGCATCGCTGCCCTGGCCGGCCGCCTCGTCGGTTGTCCAGGTGCGGAGCGCGGGCTGCACCGCGGTCTCCATCTCGGCCCAGATCCATTGCGGCTGGTTCGGCCAGGCGATGCCGAGCACCCGTCCGATCGCCCCGGCTTCCTGCTGCCAGTCGCCAAGCAGCCCGTCGAACGAGGTCCAGACGCGCGCATAGTCGCGGCTGGCCGCTTCCGCCTCGATCAGATGGCGCAGCCACAGCAGTTCGGCGGCGGCGTTGCCGATCCCGTCGCGCGCCTGCAGGGAACTGGCGATCTCGCCGGGATGGCGGGTGCACAGCACAACTGCCGGGCGGATCTCCAGACGGATGAGGGCGGCGAAATACAGCGGTGCCAACCGGCAGATACGGGGATCCTTGATCAGCAGCAGCGAGGCGCCGGCGTAGTCCTGCGCGATCCGGTCGGCGATGCGGCCGACGGCGTCGCGCGCGGTGCGCGACTGCAGCCAGCCGCCGGGCATGTCGCGTGGGTCGTCCCAGGACCGCCCCAGCGCCCGCAGGATCTGTTCGTTGACCGCCACCAGCTCCCGCGGTTCCCAATGGCCGAGCGGGTTGGCGGGCGAGGGGCCCAGCAACGCCTGCGGCAGATAGGCGCCGAGAATATTGAGGATGCGCGAACACAGCGAAGTGCCGCTGCGGCTCATGCCAAGAACGAGGATCGCGGTTCGCTGGGCCGCACCCGGCCGGGAATGGAAGGCGTAGCGTGCCTGGAGCGGACGGCTATCGAAGGCATCGATCTCGAAGAAGCTCATGTCGGTGCACTCCTGCTTGCGGCGGCAGGACGGGGCCGCGCCGGCTTGAAAGCTGACGCGGCTGCGTTGCGGGCATTCCCGGCATTCGTAAAGTTCTGTGAAGCCCGCCTCGCCGCCACATGCCTCGCCGTCCACCCAGCGGGTCCTATGGACAGGCCGGATGCGCCGCCATCAAGCGGGCAGCGTACGCCCCCTGGACAGGAAGCGTGACACCAAACGCCTCTTGGAAGGGGTTACTGGCTCATATCGACGACGACCGCATCGCCGCCCAGGCTCAGCATCAGACCGGTCCGCTTCGCCTTCAGATGCATGATCACGCCGGCGTCGTTCTGTAGCCACAAATCGCCGGCGCTCGTTTGACCCAGCGCGAAGCCGTAGCGTCCCTGCGCATAGGCGCCGGGAAACTGGGACAGGTCGTTCAGCTTGTAGACCTCGCCTTCCGCATCGATCGTGGAGAACCCGATCCCGCCGACGCCGAGGCCGCCGACCTTGAACGGATAGGAGCGGCCACGATACCACAACGTGCCGGATCCGGCGCTGCCGCTGCCGATATAGGCAGCCTGCACCTGGGTCATGTCCACGGTGCCGGACGGCTCCAGCCCCGCGACGGCGTCCGGGCCGAGCTTCACGCCCCCGGAACAGCCGGCCAGCAGCAGGAACGAGGCGGCCACACATCCCGCCATCCAGGCCGGCAGACGGTTTCGCTGCGAAGTCGATACGGTATGCGTGCGGTCCTGAAGGTGCATGGCCTGGGTTCCCTGATCGGAGATTGGTTGTGCAACCACGCATGAGCCTGGTGCATGGGGCGGCCGTTCCAATAATCTCCATCAACCAGTGGAACGGCGGAAATCATTTTGTTGATAATAGGATTACCCGGCAATCCTGCCGGAAGCGATATTGTCGGTCAATCGCGCCGCCGCGTCCCTATCGCGCCGAAGGGCCAGAAATTATAGTATTATCCAAATGGCGCCCGCGTTCCGGATGGCCCGGATCCCGCGAGCTTCCTCGTCAGGCGGCGCCGTGCCCGGCGGCGGAGCAGATCTCGGCCCCGGAGTGGATGGATGAACGCGGACCCGACCATCTTGACCCCTGCCGCCCTGGCGCCGGTTGCACAGACATGGAACAGCTCCTGGGCCTGGGGCTTGCCGCTGATCGTGCTGGCGGTGCTGCTGCATATCACCGGGCTCTGGCTGTTCACCTCCGTCGCCACGCGGATCGAAGGCCGCCTGTTCCGCCGCGGGCGGTCCTACCCGCTGTTCGTCCTGGTGCTGGGCGTGACCGTGCTGGTGGTCACGACGCTGCATGCCATAGAGGCATCGGGCTGGGCGCTCGCCTATGTCCTGCTCGGCGCCTTGCCCGATTTCCACTCGGCCATCCTCTATTCGCTGAACGCGATCACCACCTACGGGCATAGCGACAGCAGCCTGGTCTATCATTGGCAGTTGATGGGAGCGCTGGAGGCGCTGAACGGCATGCTGCTGTTCGGCCTGACCACGGCCTTCCTGTTCGCCGTGGCACAAAGGATCTGGCCGCTCGGTCAGCCCGAAGGCGGCGGGCGCCGCACCGATCGCGAGCCGGACTGATAGCGGATTGACCATCGCCTTGGTTCTCTGGCGGCATGGTTTTCGCATACACCATAAATTGGTTCCGCCGCGCTGATGATTTCCGGCTGCGGTCGCCGACGGCCCTGCTACCCTGTTCCCGCACGTCCAAAGGCCAATCATGTCGATCCATGTCGCGCTCACCCATCGCACTTCCTACAAATACGATCGCCTGGTGACCCTGGGTCCGCAGACCATCCGGTTGCGGCCGGCGCCGCATGCGCGAACCTCCATCCTGTCCTATTCCCTGAACATCGCGCCCAAGCCGCATTTCCTGAACTGGCTGCAGGATCCGCAGGGCAATTTCATGGCCCGCGTGGTGTTTCCGGAGCGGGTCACGCATTTCGACGTGACCGTGGACCTCGTCGCCGACATGGCGACCATCAATCCCTTCGACTTCTTCCTGGAGCCGGAGGCGGAAACCTGGCCGTTCGACTACGATCCGGTGCTGGACCAGGAGCTGGCGCCGTTCCGCCGGCTGGAGACGCCGGGCCCGCTGCTGCAGCGGCTGATCGACGAGGTGCCGCGCGACGAAGTGCGCAACGTCGACAAGCTGGTCGCCCTCAACCGCCTGATCAACAGCCGCGTTGCCTACATCGTACGCATGGAGCCGGGCGTCTGGTCGCCGGAGAAGACATTGGCGGAGGCCCGCGGCTCCTGCCGCGATTCCGCCTGGCTGCTGGTGCATCTGCTGCGCCATCTCGGCTATGCCGCGCGGTTCGTCTCCGGCTACCTGATCCAGCTGGTCGCCGACGTGAAGCCGCTGGACGGTCCCGAAGGGCCGGTCGAGGATTTCACCGACCTGCATGCCTGGGCCGAGGTCTACCTGCCCGGCGCCGGCTGGGTCGGGCTCGACGCCACCTCCGGCCTGATGGCCGGCGAGGGCCATATCCCGCTTGCCGCCAGCCCAGATCCGGGCTCCGCCTCGCCGATCACCGGACTGGTGGAGGAATGCGAGGTCGGGTTCGAATTCGACATGGCGGTCACCCGCATCCGCGAGACCCCGCGCGTCACCAAGCCGTATACCGAGCGGCAATGGCAGGACATCCTGGCCACCGGGCACCGGGTGGACCGCGCGCTGACTACCGGGGATGTGCGCCTGACGCTGGGCGGCGAACCGACCTTCGTCTCGGCGACCGACCTCGACGCGCCGGAGTGGAACACCGATGCGCTCGGCCCGACCAAGCGGGTCTATGCCGGCCGCCTGATCCGCCGGCTGGCCAATCTCTGGTCGCCGGGCTCGTCGCTGCAATACGCCATGGGCAAGCAATATCCCGGCGAACCGCTGCCGCGCTGGGCGCTCTATTCGCATTGGCGCACCGACGGGGAACCGGTCTGGGCCAATCCCGGCCTGCTCGCCTCCGATGACGACAAGGACGATGCCGGCCCGGGGGAGGCGGCCGCGTTCTGCCGCAGGCCTGGCCGAACGGCTGCAGGTCGATCCCTCGCTGGTCATGCCGGCGCATGAGGACATCCATTACTACCTGTGGAAGGAGCACCGGCTGCCGGCGAATGTCGTGGTCGAGGACAACAAGCTGAAGGATCCGCTGGAGCGCGCCCGCATGGCGCGGGTGTTCCAGCAGGGGCTGGCCTCGCCGGTCGGCAGCGTGCTGCCGCTGCGCCGGGTCATCGATGACGGCTCCCGCCGCTGGCAATCCGGCAAATGGTTCTTCCGCGACGGCGTGATGTTCCTGGTCCCCGGCGACAGCCCGATCGGCTTCCGCCTGCCGCTGGAGACGCTTCCCTGGGCCGATCCGGACAGCATCGAGACGGAGTTCGAGACCGATCCCTTCGCCCCGCGCGCGCCGTTCCCGCCGGCGCAGGCGTTCCGCCATGTCACCCGCGCGCCCGATCCCGGGCCGGGCATCGAGCGGTTCCGCCCGGTGCCGCAGGACATCCCGATCATCGGGCCGGACAACAAGCGCGGCGAATCCGGCATGGTGCGCACCGCGCTGACGGTGGAGGCGCGCGACGGCATCCTGCATGTGTTCTTCCCGCCGCTCTACGCCGCCGAGGATTGGCTGGCGCTGACCGCGGCGGTGGAGCAGACGGCGGCGGAGATGGGCCGCAAGGTGGTGCTGGAAGGCTATCTGCCGCCCGCCGATCCGCGGCTGATGCATTTCTCCGTCACCCCCGATCCCGGCGTGATCGAGGTGAACATCCATCCCACCACCAGCTGGGCCGAGCACGTGGCGCGCACCCGCCAGCTCTACGAGGAAGCGCGCCAGATCGGCCTGGCGTCGGAGAAATTCCTGCTCGATGGCCGCCATGTCGGCACCGGCGGCGGCAACCACGTGGTGATGGGCGCCAACGACCCGGCCGACAGCCCGTTCCTGCGCCGTCCGGACCTGCTGAAATCGCTGCTCGGCTTCTGGCACAACCATCCCAGCCTGTCCTATCTGTTCAGCGGCCTGTTCATCGGCCCGACCAGCCAGCACCCGCGCATCGACGAGGCGCGCCAGGACAGCGTGAACGAGCTGGAAATCGCGTTCTCCCAGATCTTCCCGTTCCGGCAGACGCCGCCGTGGATGATCGACCGGATGCTGCGCAACATCCTGGCGGACATGACCGGCAACACCCATCGGACCGAGTTCTGCATCGACAAGATGTACTCGCCCGACAGCTCCGGCGGGCGGCGCGGCCTGGTGGAATTCCGCGCCTTCGAGATGCCGCCGCATGCGGAAATGTCGCTGGCGCAGATGTTGCTGGTGCGCTCGGCGGTTGCCGCCTTCTGGCAGACGCCGTACGAGCGCCGCCTGGTGCGCTGGGGCACGCGCCTGCACGACGAGTTCATGCTGCCGCATTACGCCGGGCAGGATTTCGCCGACGTGCTGGAGGAACTGGCCCAGTTCGGCTTCCCGCTCGATCCCGGCTGGTTCGCCCCGCATATCGAATTCCGCTTCCCCAAGATCGGCGAGGTGACGATCCGCGACAGCGTCCTGGAACTGCGCCACGCGCTCGAGCCCTGGCACGTGCTGGGCGAGGAACAGGCCGCCGGCGGCACCGCGCGCTATGTCGACAGCTCGGCCGAGCGGGTGCAGGTGAAGGTCTCCGGCTGGGTGGACGAGCGCTACGTGCTGGCCTGCAACGGCGTCGGCGTGCCGCTGCAGCCGACCGAGCGGCAGGGCGAGTACGTCTCCGGCGTCCGCTTCAAGGCCTGGCAGCCGCCGAGTGCGCTGCATCCTACGATCGCCGCCCAGGCGCCGCTGGTGTTCGACGTCTTCGACCGCTGGACCGGGCGCAGCCTGGGCGGCATGACGCACCAGGTGGTGCATCCCGGCGGGCTCAGCGACGAGACGCTGCCGGTCAACGCCAACGCCGCCGAGGCGCGCCGGCGCGGCCGCTTCTTCCCGATCGGCCACACCCCCGGCCCGATGCCCGAGCCGCGTCTGGCCCTCGGCAAGGAGCACCCGAGAACCCTGGATCTTCGCCGATTCGCCTGAGGGAACGTCCGCGATCGCCGCGGAACGAATCACGCCGTCCAGTAACCGGCCCACTGGCCGGCTACCTACCGGGCTACCCATGCCGCTTGTCTTGAGCCAAACTGCACCGTGAACAACGCTCCGAATCTGCCGCCCAGACTGCCGATGGGCATCGACGAGATGGTGGACGGCCAGGGTGGCCTGCGGCCGCACTGGCGCCAGCTGCTCAGCACGTTCTCCGGCCTCGGCGAAGGCGGCCTGGCCGAGCACGCCCGGCGGCTCGACGCCGCTTTCGACAATGAGGGCGTGACCGGCATCCTGCCTGGCAGCGGCAAGCAGTCCTGGCGCTGCGATCCGCTGCCGCTGCCGATCACCGCCAACGAGTTCGCCTCGCTGGAAGCCGGCCTGGCGCAGCGCGCGGAACTGCTGGAAGCGGTGCTGCAGGACCTCTATTCCGGCCAGTCGCTGCTGGCGGACGGCGTGCTGCCGCCGGCCGTGGTGTTTGCCAATGAGGGATTCCTGCGTCCCTGCCACATGGCCGGGGCCCTGAAGCCGGGGCACCGCTTCCTGGATTTCTACGCCGCCGATCTCGTGCGCGGCCCGGACGGCGCCTGGCGGGTCCTGGCCGACCGCACTTCCGGCGCGGCCGGCATCGCCTATGCGCAGGAGAACCGCCGGGTGCTGGCGCGGGTCATCCCGGAAGCCTTCCGCGGCATGCAGGTGCGCCAGCTGCGGCCGTTCTTCGATATCTGGCAGACCGCGCTGCAACGCATGGGACAGGAGCGGGCCTATACCGGGCGCTTCCAGCAGACCCAGCACCAGACCCAGTACCAGAGCCAGGGCCAGCCGCAGCACCACCAGGCGCTCTCGGCTCCGTTCCAGGCCGCCGCCCGATCCGCCCCCGCGCCGATCGGGCCCGGCATCGCCCTGCTGACGCCGGGCACCCGCAGCATGCACTGGTTCGAGCACATGATGCTCTCGCGCGAGCTGTCCTGCGCGCTGGTGGAGGGCGGGGACCTGACCGTGCGCGGCGGCGCGGTGTACCTGAAGACCCTGAAGGGCCTGCAGCCGGTGGACGTGCTGCTGAACCGGATGGACGCGCGTATGCTGGACCCGCTGGAGCTCGATGCCGCCAGCCCGGGCGGCGTGCCCGGCCTGATGGACGCGGCCCGCTGCGGCACCGTCCGCATCAGCAACGATCCCGGCGCCGGCGCGGTGGATGCCCCGGCGCTGGCGGCCTGGCTGCCGGCCCTGGCCATGCGCCTGCTCGGCGAGCCGCTGAAGATCGCCAGCGTGCCGACGCTGTGGCTGGGCGAGGGCCAGGCGCGGGAGCTGGTCTGGCGCAGCCCGGAACGCTGGCTGATCCGCGCCGCCGCCGACGGCCACCCCGCGGCGATCGAGCCGGCGCGGCTGAGTTCCGATGCGCGCCGCGCGCTGCTGGAGGAGATCGCACGCGAGCCCTGGCGCTTCGCCGCCACCACCGCGCTGCCGCCCTCGGTGGCGCCTTGCGCGGGACCCAACGGCCTGGTGCCGCGTCCGGTGGTGCTGCGGATCTATCTGGTATTCGACGGGCAGGCCTGGCGGGCCATGGAAGGCGGGATGGCGCGCGTGATGGAAGCCGACGAAAAACTCTGCGGCGCGCTGCCGGGCGAGGGGCTGTCGAAGGATGTCTGGGTGCTGCATGACGAGCGCAGCGACATCGTCGGCCCGCCATCGATGCCGGTGATGCCGGTCGCCATCCGCCGCACCACCGGCGACCTGCCGAGCCGGGTGGCCGACAATTTGTTCTGGCTCGGCCGCTACGTGGAGCGGCTGGAGGGCTCGGCCCGGCTGGCCCGCGCGACGATCGCCCGGCTGTCGCGCGGCGCGGTCCTGCCGAGCGAGATGGTGGAGCTGGAGGCGCTGTCGCGCAGCCTGGCGCAGGCCGACCTGATCCCCGCCGAGGCGATGACCACCGCCGCCGGCGGCCTGGTGCTGTCGGAGGCGCTGCTGGCCAGCCTGCACGAGAACACCAGGCCGCCGGGCTCCATCGCCTGGCTGATCGGCAATGTCGCGCGCCTGACCGAACTGGTGCGCGACCGGCTGACCGGGGACATGTACAACGCCTTCACCAATTCGCTGCGCCAGATCCGCACCGACGCCCGCCGCGTCAACCACAGCATGGAGGGGCTGTCGCTGGTGATGACGGACATCCTGCGCTTCTCGGCCTCCGTCGCCGGGCTGGCGGCGGAGAACATGGTCCGCGGCGGCGGCTGGCTGTTCCTGGAACTCGGCCGGCGCATGGAGAGGGCGCAGGCGATCTCCGCGCAGGTGGGCTTCGCACTCGAACAGCCGCCGGCGCGACTGGAGCCGGCATTGCGGCTGGTGCTGGAACTGTGCGACTCGCTGATCACCTATCGCACCCGCTACCTCACCGTGTTGCAGCCGGCCCCGGTGCTCGATCTCGTGCTGGCCGATGACGGCAATCCGCGTGGCCTGGCGTTCCAGCTCTCCGCCATCGGGCATCTGCTGGACCAGATCGCCGGGCGGCCGGACAGCCTGCTGTCTGGCGTCGCCGCGGCGATGCTGGAGCAGGTCCAGGCGATGGTCTTGCGCGTGGCCGATGCGCCCGACCAGGCGCTGTCCGCGTCCGAGCTGCCGAAGACGCTGCAGGAGCTCAGCGACGCCATCGGCGCGCTGTCGGACCGGGTGACCCGGCATTATTTCGCGCTGCTGCCGGTGGCGCAGACGCTGGGCATGGGCGAGGAAGCCCTGTCGTTCCGCGGCGCGGCCTGAGACCATGCGATACCGGGTGCAGCACACCACGACCTTCGCCTATGCCGAGCCGGTGGACCTCGCCTGCCACATGGTGCGCCTGCTGCCGCGCGGGCTGCCGTACCAGCAGATCCTTTCCAGCGCGATCATCGCCGATCCCGTCGCTGCCCGGCAGACCGGCGGCGTGGATCATTTCGGCAACCTGGTGAACTGGCTGTTCCTCGATCTGCCGCATCCGCATTTCACCGTGACGCTGGATGCCACGGTGGACGTCACGTTCCCCGTCCCGCCCGCGCCGGACAGCACCCCGCCCTGGGAGGCAGTGGCCAGCGCCCGCGATGGCGGTCCCGGCCGGTGGCAGGCGGCGGAGTTCACCTTCCCGAGCCCGATGGTCTCCGCCGACCGGGACGTGGCCGCCTATGTCGCGGGGGCCTTTCCGCCAGGGCGGCCGATCCTCGCCGGCGTGATCGATCTGCTGGACCGCATCCGCCGCGATTTCAGGTTCCAGCCGGGCGTGACCACCATCGCCACGCCGGTGGGCCGCGTGCTGGCGCAGCGCGCCGGGGTCTGCCAGGATTTCTCGCATCTGATGATCTCCGGGCTGCGCAGCCTCGGCCTGCCGGCGCGCTACGTGTCCGGCTACATCCGCACCCATCCGCCGCCGGGCATGGTGCGCCGACGCGGCGCGGACCAGTCGCATGCCTGGGTCGGCTGCTGGCTTGGCCCGGAGCATGGCTGGGTCGATGTGGACCCCACCAACAACCTGATCGTGCAGGACGAGCACGTGGTGCTGGGCTGGGGCCGCGACTACGGCGACGTAAGCCCGGTGCGCGGCGTGATCCTGGGCGGCGGCAAGCACACGCTCGATGTCAGCGTGGATTTGCAGCCGGACTGAACATCCGATCAGATGAAACGAGCCCGGAAGAAACGAGCAGGGAAGAAAGCGCCATGAAGCTCGGCATCGTCACCATCCCGCAGCCGCTGCCCGACACCGCGCCGAACGCGACGATCGACGCCATCGTCGATTTCGGCCGCCGGGTGGAGGCGCTGGGCTTCGAAGGCCTCTGGGTTACCGACGCCTTCGGCCGCGGCCGCCCGACGCTCGATCCCCTGGTGTTCCTCGGCGCGCTCTGCGCCGAGACCAGGCGCATCGAGCTCGGCACCTGCGTCGTGCAGGTCCCGCTGCGCCATCCGGTGGAGCATGCCCACCGGGTGCAGACCCTGAACCTGCTCTCCGGCGGCCGGCTCCGCTTCGGCGTCGGCAGCGGCTCCACCCAGGCGGATTTCGATGCTGTGGAGGCCGACTACGAAAAACGTTTCAAGACGCTGCCCGCCTATCTGGAGGTCATGCGCCGCACTTGGAAGGGGGAGGGGGTGTACGGCCCCGCCCTGTCGGTCTGGCCGGGCACCGAAGGCGGCCCGCCGGTGCTGCTGGGCGCCTGGCGCAGTCCCCGCTGGATCAACCTGGCCGCGCAGCACTGCCAGGGCTGGATCGGCTCCGGCATCTATTCCGAATGGGACGATATCCCGATCGGCATCGACATGTACCGCAAGGCCGGCGGCAACCGCGTCGTGCTGGCCAACATTTTTACGGATCTGCGCCCAGAGCCGCCGCCCCATCCGATGGCATCGCGGGCGAAGATCTCGCTCTATTGCACCCCGGCGGAGGCGCGCGAACGGCTGAAGCGCCTGGAAGACATGGGCGTCGACGATGCGTTGCTGGTCTGCCCGTTCGACGCGCCCGATCAGTTGGAGCCGATGCGGGGCTTGTTGGGGTAGCGATCGAAGTATCCTTCGCCTTTAACCTGAGCCGGCTCCGTCAGGTTGACCGTCGTCCTGAGGAAGCATGGTCCCCGAACGCTACGGTCGGTCCCGTAGCATCGGCGGCCCTTATCCCGGTAGTCATCAGCCGCACATCTTTCCGCCGAATGTGACCATCCCAAAGCCAGCAGGACCGAACTCCAATGAAGCGACAGGCCATCCGGGTCGAGCCGATATCCACCTATCTGGAGAAGCTCCGGGCGCCCGTCACGCCCGTTATCCGCAGCGGCGATAAAATCTATCTGTCCGGTCTTCCGCCGTTCGACCCGGAAACCGGAGAAATCCTTCGGGTGTCGATCGAACGCCAGGCCGAGATTGTCCTGGATCAAATGAAACTATGCCTGGAAGCAGCCGGATCCTCTCTGCAAAATGTCCTGAAATGCAACATCTACTGCACGTCGGCTGAGAAGTTCGCCGCCGTCAATGCGATCTACGGCCGCTATTTCCCCACCGATCCGCCGGCCCGTATCTTCATCTGCGTGCCCGAATGGCCCGGACCATTCGATATCGAGATGGATTGCATCGCCGTCGTATAGCCCCGGGCCCGGCGCAAGACTTTAGCCCAGAATCAACCGCGCCAGCTCATCCGGCGTGCTCAGCATCGGATAATGCCCGGTGTCGATCTCGTGCCAGGACGCCGATAGCGCCTCGGCAGCGCGTTTCTGGTGCGCAACCGGTGGGTTGGCGCTCTGGCGGCACCAGATCACCGTCGCTTTCCAGTCCTGCCGCCAGAAATGCTTCAGCACCACCGGATCGCGCATCGCCGCGATCGGATGCATGGTGATGCGTGCCGCCGCCCAGTCGCGCATATCGGGGTCCAGGTCCTTGAACAGCCGCCCCGTGACATCGCTGGCGGGCACGCCCGTCGTCAGCTCGGTGGTAACCGCCGCCGGGCGCTTGACGATATCGGCCAGGCTTTCGCCGTCCATCAGCGCCAGCGCGTCGGCAAACACCAGCCGCGCGATCCGCTCGCGCGCCAGTTCGGCCGCCGCCGTCATCACCATGCCGCCGCAGCTGGTGCCGACCATGACGACATCGCGCAGATCCTCGTAGAACATTAGCTCGGCGATCTCCGCGCCATGCGTAGCATTGGTGATGCCCGCGCGCACCGCGTGCTTGCGTTCGCCGCAGCCATCCAGCGTCGGCGTGTAGACCAGATGGCCAGCCGCGCGCAGCCGGTTGGCGACTTGCTGCCAAACCCATCCGCCCTGATAGGCGCCATGGATCAATACGAATGTCGTCATTGGTTTCTTCCCTCCCGACCGCTGCCTTTCGGGCACGGTTTGCCATCTTTGCCGTTCGATGCCGGATTGACCAGGACGCCTGTACTAACGGGTATTCATGTCTACCAAGGGGAAAATATCCGCTTGTGCTCGGGGGGCGATGGGTGGAAGGTAACAGCACGCGTGCCTGGCTGATGGCACAGACATACCAAACTCATCGGAAGGAGCGTTTACGCGATGCATGACATTGTCATCCGCGGCGGGACCATCGTGGACGGAACTGGCCGTCCGGCCTTTGTCGGCGACGTGGCGATCGACGGTGACAGGATCGTCTCGGTCGGCGGCAAGGCCGGCCCGGCCCGGCGCGACATCGACGCCGCCGGCCATCTCGTCACCCCCGGCTGGGTCGACATCCACACCCATTACGACGGCCAGGCGACCTGGGACCCGGTGCTCGCGCCGTCGTCCTGGCACGGCGCCACCACCATCCTGTTCGGCAATTGCGGCGTCGGCTTCGCCCCTGTCCGCAAGGAGCATCACGAGGCGCTGATCGATCTGATGGAGGGCGTGGAGGATATTCCCGGCATCGCGCTGGCCGAAGGCCTGAAATGGGACTGGGAGAGCTTCCCGGACTTCCTCAACGTGCTGGAGCAGATGCCGCGCACCATCGACGTTGCGGCGCAGATCCCGCACCATCCGCTGCGCGTCTATGTTATGGGCGAGCGGGCACTGAAACATCAGATCGCGACCGACGAAGACATCTCGCGCATGCACGATCTGGCGCTGGAAGGCCTGCAGGCCGGCGCCTTCGGCTTCACCACCTCACGCACCGAGAACCACCGCACCACCGCCGGCGAGCAGGTTCCCGGGCGCTATGCTGAGAACCGGGAACTGCTCGGCGTCGGCGCGGCGCTGGGCAAGGTCGGCGCCGGCGCGTTCGGCATGCTGTCCGATTTCGATGACGAGGCGGAGGAATTCGCCTGGATGACCAGCCAGTACCGCGCCACCGGCCGGCCGCTCTGGTTCCTGCTGACCGACCGGTCTTCCGACCCCGAACGCTGGAAGCGCCTCATGGGCGGCGTGCACAAGGCCCGTGCCGAAGGCGCCTCGATCACCGCGCAGGTCGCCTGCCGTCCGGTCGGCCTCATCCTCGGCCTGACCACCTCGCTCAACCCGTTCACGCCGAAGCCGACCTTCCATGCGCTGAGCAAGCTGCCGGAGGCCGAGCGCCTGGCGCGGCTGCGCGATCCCGCCATCCGCGCGCAGATCCTGTCCGAGGACAACGACCCCCGCCTGTTCGACATCATGACGCCGCTGCAGCGCTTCATCTGCACGCGCTTCGACCGCCAGTATCCGCTGGGCGATCCGCCGGATTACGAACCCACGGCAGACCGCAGCATCGAGGCGATGGCGATGCGCACCAACCAGAACTCCGGCCGAGTTCTGCTACGACTACCTGACCGGGGAAGACGGCACGCGGATGCTGTATTTCCCGATCACCAACTACGTGCATGGGGACCACGACGTGGTGCGCCAGATGCTGGCCGACCCCGCGACCCTGGTCGGCCTCGGCGATGGCGGCGCGCATTGCGGCCAGATCTGCGACAGCTCGATGCCGAGCTTCATGCTGACCCATTGGGTCCGCGACCGCACGCGCGGCCCGCGCTTCCCGCTGGAATGGATCGTCAAGCGCCAGACCAGCGAGACCGCGGATTTCTTCGGCTTTACCGACCGCGGCCGGCTGCAGCCCGGCAAGAAGGCCGACGTGAACGTCATCAACTACGAGGCGCTGCGCCTGCATCACCCGGAACTGCGCAACGACCTGCCGGCCGGCGGCCGCCGCCTGGTCCAGCGCGTGGATGGCTACAAGGCCACGATCGTCTCCGGCGTGCCGATCTTCGAAAACGGCAACGAGACTGGCGCCCGGCCAGGCAGGCTGGTGCGGGCAGGGCGGCTGTAGCCGCAGAGCCTGCTCATTTCTCCTCTCCCCCAGGCGGGGGAGAGGGGGATTTCTTCATCTACCGGTCAGATGCGATGGTCCCTCAGGGCATCCGGCTTGAACGCCAACCCGTGCCCCGGCCGCTCCGGCGCCGTGATCATCCCGCCCGCGATCGCCGGCGGGTCCACCCATAGATCGTCCAGCAGCCCCATATGCTCGGCCCAGATCCCGTTGGGGATCGAGGCCATCACCTGCACGTTCAGTTCCGGAAACAGATGCGGCGCCATCTGCATGCCCCAGGTATCCGCCAGCACCGCGATCTTTCGCAGCTCGGTCAGCCCGCCGCGCATCGGGTCGGGCTGCAGGATGGGCAGGCGGGGGTTCTCGAAGAACGGGCGCAGATCGTATCGCGTGAAATGGGTTTCCCCGCCGACCACACGCATGTCCAGCGCATCGGCCACCCGCATATAACCGGCAAAATCGTCGGCGATGACCGGCTCCTCCAGCCAGTAGATATCGTATTCCTCGAATTTCCGCCCCATCTGGATCGCCACGTCCGCGGTCCAGCCCATGTTGACGTCGATCATGATGTCGATGTCCGGGCCCAGCGCCTCACGCATCCGCCGCACATTGGACAGGTCGGTCTTCAGGTCGTGCACATGCGCGACCTGCATCTTGATCGCCTTGAAGCCGTTTGCGACGAAGTGCCGTGCCTTTTCGATCATCCCGTCGCCGCCGAGCTGGCGGAAGCAGCCGCTGCCGTAGATCGGAATCTCCGAGCGGAAATGTCCCCATAGCCGATGCAGCGGCATGTCCGCCGATTTACCCACGATATCCCACAGCGCGATGTCGATGGCGGATTGCGCCATGGTCGTGACCCCGCCGCGCCCGGCGGTCAGCGTCGCGCGCCAGAGATCGTGCCAGATCGCCTCCACCGCCGTCGCATCGCGCCCGAGGATCATCGGCGCCAGCGCTTCCTCGATGCACAGGCCGGTGGTCCGCAGCAACGAGGAGTTCAGCAGATGCAGGTAGCCCATGCCGGTGATGCCGGAGGCGGTCTCGATCTCCACCACCAGGATATCGCGCATCCCCTTGAACGGATGCGTGGGCAGATCGGGCGTCACCGCCCAGGGCACCCGGTACAGGGATGTGCGGACATCGCGGATCGTGGTGTCGGTCATGGCGTTTCTCCTATTCAGCCGGCGCGCCGAACGACGGCACGACGCGCCTGGGCGCGCGCAGCGCCACCACCACGGCGGTCCCGGCGATGAACGCCCAGAACGCCAGGAAGAAGAACCCGCCGGCGAAGCTGTTGGTCGTGTCCTTCACCCAGCCGAGCATCACCGGCCCGACGATGCCGCCGAGATTGCCCACCGAGTTGATCAGCGCGATCGCCCCGGCGGCCGCGGTGCCGGTCAGGAAGGTGGAGGGCAGCGCCCAGAACAGCGGGCGCGACGCGTTGATGCCGACCGAGACCATCGCCATCGCGATCAACGACCAGCCGGAACTGCCGAACACGCCGATGCCCGCCAGTCCGGCGCCGCAGACGAACAGTGCCGCCATCACGCTCCAGCGGCGGTCGGCCTGGCGATCGGAGAAATGCCCCCAGATGATCATGCCGAGTACGCCGAACACGTCCGGGATGGCGGAGACGAAGCCGGTCTGCAGGTTGGAGAGGCCAAAGCCCTTGACCACCTGCGGCAGGAAATAGACGAAGCCGTAGGTTGCCGTGCCGATGCCGAAATAAACCAGGCACAGCGCCAGCACGCGCGGGTCGATGAAGGAGCGCCAGAGGCTGACCTTGCTGTGCAGCGCCTCCACCGTCTCGCGCTCGCGCTGCAGCATGCCGGCGAGCCAGGCGCGTTGGTCATCGCGCAGCCATTTGGCGTTCTCCGGCCGGTCGGTCATGCAGAACGGTACCAGAAGGCCGATCAGCACGGAGGGAATGCCCTCGACCAGGAACATCCATTGCCATCCCGCCAGGCCCCAGACGCCGTTCAATTCCATCAGGCTGGTGGCCAGCGGCCCGCCGATCACGCCGGTCACGGGGATGGCGAGCATGAACCCGGCGATCACCCGCGCGCGATAGGCGGCGGGGAACCAGAAGGTCATGTACAGGATCATGCCGGGAAAAAACCCCGCCTCGGCGAGACCGAGCAGGAAGCGCATGACCAGGAAGCTCGTCTCGCCCTGGATGAAGGCCATGCCGGCCGAGACCAGGCCCCAGGTGACCATGATGCGGGTGATCCACAGCCGCGCGCCGAAGCGGTCGAGCGCCAGGTTCGACGGGATCTCGAACACGAAATAGCCGATGAAGAAAATGCTGGCGCCCAGGCTGTAGGCATAGGCGGACAGGCCGAGGTCCTTGTTCATCGTCAGCGCCGCGAAGCTCAAATTCACGCGGTCGATCAGGCAGACGAAATAGCAGAGGAAGATGAACGGCAGCAGCCGTTTCGCCACCTGCAATATGGTTTCACGTTCGAGCGCATCACTCATGGCGTGTTCCTCCGCTTCTTGGGCCTCGGCTGGCTCGCCCGTGCGAGGACGATGCGCCGGCCCTTCTTGCTTCCGTTCGATCCGGATCGGGTCGCTGTCTTGGCCCAGCGCCCACCCGCTTGGCGCGGGCATAAGGAGCCTGCGGGACGGAAGGTCACACGGTCAAGGTCGGCTCCGCGGCTGCATGCAGCCGGCGCCGCCCGGGGGCTGTCGGGGAGATCGGCGACGCAGGTTGACATCTGCCGGGGGCTCCGGCGAAACCACGCCCCATGGCTGCGTCCGACCTGCTCGTCCGACCCTTTGGTGATGCCTGTGTCCAGGCCGCGCCGGGAGAAGCGTACAGGTCGGTCCCGTCCGATCCCGCCGGCCTGCCAGCAGGAGCTGCCATGAACTGGGGTGTGGCCGCAATCGGTGCGGGCGGCGCCGTCGTCATCGCGATGGTTGCCTGGTTCGGCGCGCAGTCGATCGGCGTGGAGGTGCTGGCGGCCGGCTGGGTGGTTCCCATCACCGCCGCGCTGCTGGTCCTGCAGCTCTATCTGTCGGCGATCGCCTGGCGCATCTCGCTCGGCGTGCGCAAGCCCGGCCTGTCACGCTTCCTGCGCATCCGCTGGATCCGCGAGGCGGTGAACTCGCTGCTTCCCGTGGCGCAGCTCGGCGGCAATCTGGTGGGCATAAGGCTGTTGGTCCAGCGCCGCGTCGGCGGGGTGCTGGCCGCCGCCGGCACCGTGCTGGACCTGACGGTCGAGGTGCTGACGCAGTTCCTGTTCACCCTGGCTGGCTTCATCGTGCTGGCGGTCATCGATGCCGACCGGTCCTGGGCGCCCTGGGTGGGGGGCGTGCTGTTGTCCGGCGCGCTGGGCGTCGGTGGCTTCATCCTGGCCCAGCATATCGGGCTGATGCGCCTGGTCGAATTGCTGGCCGACCGGCTGGCCGGCATGTTCCCGGCCCTGGCCTTCGGCTCGGCGGAGGGGTTGCATCGGGAATTGCTGCGCCTGCAAAAAAATCCGCTGGCGTTGCTGAAGGCCTGCTCGCTGCATCTACTCGCCTGGGCGCTCGGCACGATCGAGGTATGGCTGGCGCTGACGGCGATGGGAAGGCAGCCGAGCCTGGCCGAGGCCTTCGTCATCGAGAGCCTGGGCATGGCCGCGCGCAGCGCCGGTTTCGCCGTGCCCGGTGCGCTGGGCGTGCAGGAGGGCGGGCTGATCCTGGTCTGCGGGCTGTTCGGCATCCCGCCCGACGTGGCGATCGCGCTGTCGATGATCAAACGCCTGCGCGAACTCGTGGTCGGCATTCCCGGCCTGATCGCCTGGCAGCTGAGCGAGGGCAAGCGCGTCCTGCGCCGCAAGCGGCAGGGCTGATCCGGTCACTTCCCGCGGAGCGCGGCCTGTCCCCCCGCGCGGAGCGCGGCCTGTAACGCAGTGTCGAGCGCGCCGAGGAAACGGGACCGGTCCGCCTTGGTCAGCGGCGCCGGGCCGCCGGTGGCCATGCCGATCTCGCGCATGTGCTGGGATACCGCGCGGCCGGCCAGCGCGTTGCCGATATTGTCCTGCGTCCAATGCCGCCCCGACGGCGAAACCGCCCGCGCGCCGGCGGCCAGGCAGCGCGCGGCCAGCGGAATGTCCGAGGTCACGCAGACATCCGCCCGGGTGATGCGCTCGGCGATCCAGTCATCGGCCACATCCGCGCCGGCCGGCACGGTGACCATATGGATCTTCGGATTGGCCGGCGGGCGGATCGGACGCGAGCCGTTGGAGACGACATGCACCTCCAGCCCGAGCCGCTCGGCCACGCGATAGACTTCCTCGCGCACCGGGCAGGCATCGCCGTCCACATAGATCTCCGTCATCGCGGTCCTCGGGCTCCCGTGGCTGCCGTCCGCACGCCTGGCGGCGCGGGATCGTTGTGTTAGCCTCCCCAGATAAGCCGAAGGAGGAAACAATGGAATTCGAGCAGATCACCTATGAGATGAGCGGCACCACCGCGATCGTCACGCTGAACCGGCCGGAGCGGCGCAACGCGCTCAGCGCGCAGATCCATCGCGAGCTGCACGCCGCGCTGCTGGAGGCCGATGAACACAATGGCGTGCATTGCGTGGTGCTGCGCGGCGCCGGACCGCATTTCTGCGCCGGCGCCGATCTGTCCGAATACAGCGCCAGCAAGGGCCCGCAATATCGCGGCCGGGAAGAGATCGACGACGACATCTGGCGCCTGGAGCAGGGCCAGCGGCTGCGCATGCAGATATTCGACATGCACAAGCCGGTCATCGCCCAGATCCACGGCACCTGCATCGGCGTCGGCACGGACCTGATGTTGCTGTGCGACATCGTCATGGTGGCCGAGGACGCCCGCATCGGCTTTCCGCCGGTGCGCGACCTCGGCACGCCGCCGAGCCATCTCTGGCTGTACCACGCCGGTCCGCAATGGGCGAAGCGGCTGCTGCTGACCGGCGACAGCGTCACCGGCAAGGACGCGGTGGAAATCGGCATCGCGCTGAAATGCTTCCCCGCCGACCAGCTGGCCGGGGAGGTGATGCGCCTGGCCGACCGCATGGGGCTGGTCGATCCGCATCTGCTGTCGGCCAACAAGCGGCTGGTCAATCTGGGCCTCGAGCTGATGGGCGCGCGCACCCTCCAGCGCATCGCCGCCGAGGTGGATGCGCGCGGCCACAACGCCCCGATGGCGCGGGAGTTCAAGAAGCGGATGCGCGAGGAAGGGGTGAAGTCCGCCTTCACCAAACGCGATTCCCTGTTCGGCAAGGGCTACGTCAATGTCCGCGGCCGCGACCCGGACTGATCCGCCCGGGGTTGCGCGTTCGCCCGGTCAGGGTACGATCCTCCGGTAACCGCGGCAATTTCATGCGCGCGGGCAAGGGAAGGAACGAACCATGACCATTCGCTTCGATGATCGCGTTGCCATCGTCACCGGCGCCGGCGCCGGGCTCGGCCGGCAACATGCGCTGCTGCTGGCCAGCCGTGGCGCCAAGGTGGTGGTGAACGATCCCGGCGGCTCCGTCGAGGGCGTCGGCGGGGAGAACGCGGTCGCCGATGCGGTGGTCGCCGAGATCAAGGCCGCCGGCGGCCAGGCGGTGGCGAGCTATGCCTCCGTCGCCGATGAGAAATCGGCAAAGAGCATCATCGACACCGCCGTGCAGGCGTTCGGCCGGCTGGACATCCTGGTGGCCAATGCCGGCGTGCTGCGCGACAAGGCGTTCAACAACATGTCGATGGACGATTTCGAATTCGTGATGAAAGTCCATCTGATGGGCAGCGTCTACACCACGAAGGCGGCGTGGCCGATCATGCGGGAGCAGAAATACGGCCGCATCGTCGTCACCACCTCCGGCTCCGGCACCGTCGGCAATTTCGGCCAGGCCAATTACGGCGCGGCGAAGATGGCGCTGAACGGCTTCATCAACGTGATGCGCACCGAAGGCGCGAAATACAACATCCTGCTGAACGCCATCTCCCCGTCCGCGCGCACGCGCATGACGGAAACGCTGTTGCCGGAGTGGGTGCTGAACTTTATGCGCCCGGAACTGGTATCCCCCGCGGTCGCCTATATGGCCAGCGAGCAATGCACGATGTCGGGCGAGATCATCTCCGCCACCGCCGGCAGTTTCTCGCGGGTGAAATACATCCAGTCCGAGGGCGTGCAGTTCGATCCCGATCAGCCCGTCACGCCGGAGATGTTCGAGGAGAATTTCGACAAGATCATGGATATCTCCCAGCCGCAGCCGCATGCTATGAGCCTGCAGCGGCTGGAGGCCCGGCTGCGCAAGATGGGGAAGTTGAAATAGCCGACTGCCAGCGTCGTCGCCAATATCGGCAAGGTTCGGGGGCCCGTCCCCCGGCCTTGCCTTGAGCGGCCAGAACAGGACGGCACTGGAAGACCCGCTGCGCGGCATCCTCCTGTCCGTCGGCGCGACCGTGCTGTTCGCCTCCTCGGACACCACCGCGAAATTCCTCAGTACCCAGATACCGATCGTCGAGATCGCCTGGATCCGCTACGTCATCTTCGTCTGCTTCGCCGCCAGCCTGGCCTGGCGCGCCAGCGCGCGCGACAAGACGCGGCTGCTGGCGGCGAAAAGCCGGACCATGCAGGTTGCGCGCGGGCTGTTCCTGGTGGGCTCCGGCCTGTTGTTCATCTTCGGCGTGCGGCAGATGCCGATGGCCCAGGCCACGTCCATCAGCTTCATCTCGCCGCTGCTGATCACCGTGCTGTCCATTCCCATCCTGGGGGAGGTGGTGGGCGTGCGCCGATGGGCCGCGGTGGTGGTCGGCATGATCGGCGTGCTGGTCGTGGTGCGCCCGGCCACCGGCGGTTTCCAGCTCGCGGCGCTGTTCGGCGTCGCTTCCGCGTTCTGCTGGGCGATGGCGCTGGTGATCACCCGCAAGATGTCGACCACCGAACGCCCGGCCACCACATTGCTCTGGTCTGCCGGCGTCGGGCTGATCGTGCTGAGCGTCCTGCTGCCGTTCGACCATGCCTGGCCGACGCCGGCGCAATGGGGGCTGACGCTGATGCTCGGCTGTTTCGCCTCGGCCGGGCAATGGATGGTGGTGCTGGCTCATCGCCAGGCGCCGGCCTCGGTGCTGGCGCCGTTCTCCTATGTCCAGCTGCTATGGGCGATCCTCGCCGGCTACCTGGTATTCGCCGCCTTGCCCGATCGGTGGACGCTGGTCGGCGCGGGGATCATCGTCGCCAGCGGCCTCTACACCGCCCATCGCGAGCGGGTTCGCGGCAGGGAGCGTCGCGAGAAGCAGAGCGCGCGCGACTGAGTCAGACGACCCGGTTCCACGGACGCTTGCCCGCCAGCACCTCGGCAATCCCATCCACTGCCAGCCTTCCCATCGCCTCGCGCGCTTCCTGCGTGGAGCTGCCCATATGCGGCAGCATCACGACGTTATCCAGCGCCAGATAGCCCCGATTGAAATCCGGCTCGCCGTCGAACACGTCCAGCCCGGCATAGCGCACATGCCGGGATTTCAGCGCCGCGATCAGGGCCGCATCCTCCACCAGGCTACCGCGCGCGGTGTTCACCACGATCACGCCCGCGGGTAGCCGGGCGATGCGGGCGGCATTCAGCCAATGGCGGGTGTCGCTGCCGCCCGGGGCGTTCAGGCTGAGCACGTCGCAGGCCGCCAGGAAGCTGTCGTCGTTGTCGTGCCAGACCGCGCCTTCCTCCAGCTCCGGCACCAGCCGGCGGCGGTTGCGGTAATGGATTTCCATGCCGAAGCCGCGCGCCATCTTGGCCAGATGGCGGCCGATGCTGCCCATGCCGAAAATGCCGAGCCGCTTGCCCTGCAGCTGCACGCCGATCAGCAGATCCGGCAGCCAGCCTTTCCACTGCCCTTCGCGCACCAGGCGCTCGCCCTCGACAGCTCGGCGGGCTGCCATCAGGATCAGCAGCATGCCGATTTCGGCTGTGGAGACGGACAGCACGTCCGGCGTGTTGCAGACGGCGATATCGCGCGAACGGGCGGCGGTCAGGTCGATATGGTCGAAGCCGGCGCTGAACGTGCCGATGACGCGCAGGCAATCGGGCATGGCGGCGATCCTGGCTGCGTCGTAGCGTTCGATGGTGGAGGTCAGAATGCCGGCCGCTCCGGTCGCGTCATTCGGGCCGTGCCGCAGCGCATCGGTGGTATCGTAGCGCACGTCGAAAAGGGATTCGGCATAGGTCTTTACCGCCTCGGGCAGCCGGACGGTGACGATGACGACGGGTTTGGACATGAGCACCTCGGGCGGGATGACGCCGATCCGAGTCTATCGTCACCCGATCGGCCTTGTCACTTTTTCCCCTTGGCTGTTGTATGGGTCCTCTTCGCACAGGAACAGATACCGTATGGCTTCAGCTCGTCTTGCCGTCGACATCGGCGGCACCTTCACCGACCTTGCGATCGAGAATGCGGGCCAGCGCACCACCATCAAGGTTCTGACCACCCCGGCCGCGCCGGAGCAGGGGGTGATGGCCGGCGTGCGCGCCATCCTGGCCGCCTCCGGCCTGACGGCGGCGGATATCGCCATCCTCGTGCACGGCACCACGCTGGCCACCAATGCGGTGATCGAGCGCAAGGGCGCGCGCACCGCCCTGGTCACCACGGAGGGCTTCCGCGACGTGCTGGCGATGGGCAACGAGAGCCGCTACGACCAGTACGACCTCAACATCGTGCTGCCGGAGCCGCTGGTGCCCCGGCATCTGCGCCTGCCGGTGCCCGAACGGCTGGACAATGAGGGCCGCGTCCTGCGCCCGCTGGACGAGGACGCGGTGCGCGCCCTGGTGCCGGTGCTGCAGCGCGAGCAGGTGGAGAGCATCGCCGTCGGCCTGCTGCACGGCTTCGTCAATCCCGTGCATGAACGCCGCGTGCGCGACATCCTGGGCCATGCGCTTGCCGAACATCCCGATCTCGCTGTCCTCGGAAGTGTCGCCGGAGATGCGGGAATGGGAGCGTTTCTCGACCACCGCCGCGAACGCCTATGTGCAGCCGATGATGGCGCGCTACCTGCGCCGGCTGGAGGCGGACCTGGCGGCGATGGGCATGGGCGCGCCGATCTTCCTGATGCTGTCCGGCGGCGGCCTGACCACGATCGAGACCGCCTGCCGCTTCCCGATCCGTCTGGTGGAAAGCGGCCCGGCCGGGGGCGCGATCTTCTCCGCCCATATCGCCCGGCAATGCGGCATCGAGAACGTGCTGTCCTTCGACATGGGCGGCACCACCGCGAAGATCTGCCTGATCGACGACTACCGGCCGCAGACCTCCCGCACCTTCGAGGTCGCCCGCGTCGGCCGCTTCCGCAAGGGATCGGGCCTGCCGCTGCGCATTCCCGTGATCGAGATGGTGGAGATCGGCGCCGGCGGCGGCTCCATCGCGCATGTGGACAGTCTCGGGCGCATCGGCGTCGGTCCCGAGAGCGCCGGCGCCGATCCGGGCCCGGCCTGCTACGGCCGCGGCGGCACGCAGCCGGCGGTGACGGACGCCAACCTGGTGCTCGGGCGCTACGATCCGGCCCGCTTCGCCGGCGGCAGCATGAAGCTCGATCCGGCGGCGGCGCATGACGCGCTGGCGGCGAAGGTGGGCGGCGCGCTCGGGCTCGACGCCTCGATGGCCGCGCTGGCGGTGGTGGAGATGGTCGACGAGAACATGGCCAACGCGGCCCGCGTGCACGCGATCGAGTCGGGAAAGACCTATGACGGCCGCACGCTGATCGCCTTCGGCGGCGGCGGCCCGGTGCATGCCTGCCGGGTCGCGGAAAAGATCGGCATTTCGCGCGTGCTGGTCCCCTCCGGCGCCGGCGTGGGCAGCGCCATCGGCTTCCTGCGCGCGCCGGTGGGCTATGAGGTCGTTCGCAGCCTGTATCAGCGTTTTTCCAGCTTCGATGTCGGCGCGGTGAACGCGCTGCTGGCCGAGATGGAGACCGAGGCGATGAGCGTGGTGGAGCAGGGCAGCTTCGGCGCGCCCACGGCGCAGACCCGCATCGCCTATATGCGCTATGTCGGCCAGGGCCACGAAATCCCCGTGCCGCTGCCGGCCCGCCCGCTGGTCGCCGACGATGTCGCCGGCATCCGCGCCGCCTATGACCGCGAATACATCCGCTTCTACGACCGCCCGGTGCCGGGCTCGGACGTCGAGATCATGAGCTACGCCGTCGTCGTTTCCACGGTGCCGGAGGAAACGGACGATCTGCCGGTGCCCGGCGACGATGCGCTGTTCGTGCCGGAGGCCGTGGCGGTCCGCAGCCAGGCGGTGCGCGACAGCGTGACCGGCGAGGTATCGCCCTGGGGCATCTACGACCGGGCAACGCTGCGCCCCGGCGCGCGCATCGCCGGCCCGGCGATCATCGCCGAGGACGAGACCTCGACGCTGATCGGCATCGGCTGGACCGGCAGCATCAACGGCCTCGGCTATATCGAACTTGTGCGAGCGGCGGCGTGAGCCCTCTGTCAAAGGAACCGGCGTGATGTCGAACGAAGCGGGCGCCCTGGCCAAGATCCATCGCCAGATCATGTGGAACCGGCTGATCGCGGTGGTGGAGGAACAGGCGCAGATCATGATCCGCACCGCCTTTTCCACCACGGTGCGCGAAGCCGGCGACCTCTCGGCCGGCATCTTCGACCTGCAGGGCCGCATGATGGCGCAGGCCGTCACCGGCACGCCGGGCCATGTCAACTCCATGGCCGAGAGCGTCGGGCATTTCCTGCAGAAATTCCCCCCCGACACGATGAAGGAGGGGCGATCATTACATCACCAACGATCCCTGGCTCGGCACCGGGCATCTGCACGACCTGACCGTGGTCACCCCCGCGTTCCGCCACGGGCGGATCGTCGGGCTGTTCGCCAACACCGCGCATGTCATCGATGTCGGCGGCCTCGGCATGGGGCCGGAGGGCCGCTCGGTGTTCGAGGAGGGGATGTACATCCCCGGTCGTGAAATGCTTCGACCAGGGCCAGCCGAACGAGACCTTCTTCGATTTCATGCGCGCCGGCTCCCGCCTGCCGGTGGAGCTGGAAGGCGACATCTACTCCCTCTGCGCCTGCAACGACGCCGCCGCGCGGCGGCTGGTGCAGATGATGGACGAGTTCGACATGGACAGCCTGGATCCGCTGGCCGCCTTCATCTTCGACAGCTCCCATCGCGCCACCGTGGCTGAAATCGCCAGGATCGGCCGAGGCGTGTATCGCAACGAGATCAGCTCGGACGGCTATGACGAGCCGGTGACCCTGAAGGCGGCGATGACCATCCTCGATGACGCGATCGAGGTGGATTATGCCGGCACCTCCGGCGTGTCGCCGCGCGGGATCAACGTGCCCGCGGCCTATACCCGCGCCTATGCCTGCTTCGGGATGAAGGTGGTGATCGCGCCGGAGATCCCGAACAACTGGGCCTCGCTGGCGCCGTTCCGCATGAAGATCCCGGAGGGCTGCATCCTGAACGCACCGCGCCCCTATCCGGTATCGGTGCGCCACGTCATCGGCCATCTGCTGCCGGACTTGATGATGGGCTGCCTGCACCAGACCATCCCCGCCCGGGTCGCGGCGGAGGGCGCGTCGTCCTTGTGGAACCCGCCCTTGCGCGGCGGTTCCGGCGTGTCCGGCCAGGCCCGCGGCAACAAGCCGGTGATCCCGGATTTCGAGATCATCACCTTCAACTCCGGCGGCACCGGCGCGCGGCCGACACTGGACGGCCTGGACGCGACCGCGTTCCCCTCCGGCGTGCGCACCATGCCGGTGGAAGCGACCGAGAACGTCGCCCCCATCATCATCTGGCGCAAGGAACTGCGCGAGGACAGCGGCGGCGCCGGTCGCACGCGCGGCGGCCTCGGCCAGGTCATGGAAATCGCCGCCAAGGGCGACCTGGAATTCGCCGTCAACGCCAGCTTCGACCGCATCGCCAATGCGCCGAAGGGGCGGGAAGGGGGCCTGTCCGGCGCCCCCGGCGTGGTGGCGGAGAAGGGCGGCAAGAACCTGCGCACCAAGGGCCTGCAGGTCATCCCGGATGGCGAGCGGCTGATCCTGCAGCTGCCCGGCGGCGGCGGCATGGGCCCGCCGACGGAGCGCGATCCCGGCCTTGTCGCGCGCGACGTGCGCGCCGGCCTGGTATCGGTCGCGAGCGCCCGCGCGCTGTACAAGGTTGCCGTCGATACCAATGGCGTTCTCGACGAACGCGCCACCAAGGAGCTGCGTGCATGAGCCTGCGTTGTGATCTGATCATCCGCGACGCCACCATCTTCGACGGTTCCGGCGCGCCGCGCTTCCAGGGCGATGTCGGCGTCACCGGCGACCGCATCACCGCCGTCGGCGACCTCGGCGCCGCGGCCGCGGAGCGGGAGGTGATCGCCACCGGCAACGCCCTGGCACCCGGCTTCATCGATGCCCATACGCATGACGACCGCGCGGTGCTCTGCGGCCCCGAATGCATGCTCTGCAAGATGTCGCAGGGCGTCACCACGGTGGTGGTCGGCAATTGCGGCATCAGCCTCAGCCCGGTGCGGATGCAGACCCGGCCGCAGCCGCCGCTCGACCTGCTCGGCGACGAAAGCTTCTGGACATTCGGCAGCTTTGCCGAATACGCCGCGCGCCTCGCCTCGGACCCGTCGCCGGTCAACACCTACGCCCTGATCGGCCACATGTCGTTGCGCGTGGAAGCCATGGCCGGCGACACGAAGCGCGCCGCGACCGACCGCGAGGCGGCGCATATGCAGGCCCGGCTGGCGGAATGCCTGGCGGAAGGCGCGTCCGGCTTTTCCACCGGCCTCTACTACCCGCCCAACATGCATGCCCCGACATCGGAGGTCATTGCCGTGGCCGAGGCGCTGCGCAAAGCCGGTGGCATCTACGTCACCCATATGCGCGATGAAGCCAATGACGTGATGCTGTCGATCGAGGAAACCCTCAAGATCGGCCGCGATGTCGGCGCCCCCGTGCTGATCAGCCACCACAAATGCTCCATGCCGGAGAATTTCGGCCGTTCCGTCGAAACCCTGCCGGCCATCGACCGCGCCGCCCAGCGCCAGCGCGTGGATTTCGACGTCTACCCCTATCACGCCGGTTCCACCGTGCTGATGCCCGAGCGCGTGCGCGAGGACGTGCCGGCGCGGATCACCTGGTCGGTGCCCCACCCGGAAGTGGCCGGCCGTTTCCTGGCCGATCTTGCCAAGGAATGGGGCCTGACCCTGCGCCAGGCCGCGGAGAAGATCAGTCCGGCCGGCGGCATCTTCTACCAGATGGACGAGGCCGACGTGCAGCGCATCCTCGCGCATCAGCGCGCCATCGTCGGCAGCGACGGCCTGCCGCATGACAGTTACCCGCATCCCCGCCTGTGGGGCACGTTTCCCCGCGTGCTCGGCCATTACGCCCGCGACCTTGGCCTGTTCAGCCTGGAAACCGCGGTGCGCAAGATGACCGGGCGCACGGCCGAGGTATTCGGCATGACCGATCGCGGCGTGATCCGCGCCGGCGCCTATGCCGATCTGGTGCTGTTCGACCCCGTCACGGTACGCGACGCCGCCACCTTCGAGGACCCGATCCAGCCTTCCGATGGCATCGTGGAGACCTGGGTCAACGGCCAGTCCGCCTATGTGTACGGCCAGGGCGCGACGAAGGCGCGGGCAGGGCGGCTGGTTTCGCGCAACCGCGGATGACCGACGGCGATTTCTGGCCTCTGGTCGGGTTTTCGGTGGCGATGACCATCACGCCGGGGCCGAACAATCTGATGGTGGCCGCCGCCGCCGCCAATCACGGCATCACCGACACGGTGCCGCATATCGTCGGCATCGCCGTTGGTTTCACGCTGATGCTGGCCATCGTCGCCGGCGGCCTGGGCGGATTGGTCATGGCCGTGCCGTTCCTGCACCCGATCCTGCTATGGGGCGGCGCGGCCTGGCTGCTGTACCTGGCCTGGAAGATCGGCACCGCGGCCCCGCCGACCACCGACCGCGCCAAACGGCCGCCGCTGGGGTTTTTTGGCGCGGCGCTGTTTCAGTGGGTGAACCCGAAGGCCTGGATGATCGCGCTCGGCGCCGCCAGCGAATTCGTGATCCCCGGCCGACCGCTGGCGCTCGAGGCGGGACGGATCGCCGGCGTGTTCGCCATCGTCGCCATCCCCTGCATTCTGCCCTGGGCCATGCTCGGCAGTGGCACCGCGCGCATTCTGAACGCGCCGCACCGGTTGCGCGCATTCAACGTCACAATGGCAGCGTTGCTGGTGGCATCTGTCATCCCGATGCTGCTGCGGTAGCGGAAAGAACCGTAGGGCGGTGCAACCAGCCCTACAGGCTGCCGCCCGCCTCGCGCAGGCGCGGCAGTACCCGTTCCCCGAACAACTGCACGGAACGCACAACCGACGTGCCCGGCAAAGACGTAAAACCCATGTAGTACGCGACGTGATGCGGCCGCAGCACGGGGATGTCGCGCAACAGCCGTTCCGCCACGGTATCCGCATCGCCGATGGCGGCATTCTCCAATAGCCAGTCCACATCCGGCTCGCCGGGGAAGGGAACCTGTTCGAGGTGAATGCCGTTGCGCGGCGGGTGCTCCTCCCGTAGCGAGCGCATCCGCCGCATGAACGGAAGGATCCCCTCTGCGGCACGGCGGGCTTCGGCGCGACTCTCGGTGACGAACGTATAGCGCAGCACAGCGATCTTCACCGCCTCTTCGGTCACCCCGACGCCGGCGGCCGCCTCGATCACCTCGGCACGGGATTTCGCCGCCGCCTCCGCAAGCCGGGGGCCGGCACTAATGAAAATCGGCCGTCCGCGCGCGGCGGCGCGCGCCATCACCACCCTGTCATGCGTCGCCACATAGAGTTCCGGCGCCACCGGCGGCAGGATCGAAAACGCCGTCTCCGGCACTTTCCAATAGACGCCGTCATAAGCGACGCGCCTTTCGGAAAAGGCCATCTCCAGCAGATCCCAGCCCTCGAACAGGCGCTCGCGCCGTTCGTCCATGGAAACGCCCATGGAACGGAATTCCTGCGGCTGGTGCCCGGTGCCGATGCCGACGATTGCGCGCCCGGTGCTGGCCGCGTCCAGCATGGCGATCTCCTCGATCATCCGCAGCGGCGAATGCAGCGGAACCACCAGCACGCCCGGCCCGAGCCTAATGCGTTTGGTGAAGCCGGCGCAGTGCATCGCCATCATCAAAGGCGAGCCGCAGATCGAAAACGCGGAGAAATGATGTTCCGCGAACCAGGCTGCATCGAAGCCGAGGTCGTCGGCGACTCGCACCGCCTCCTTGGTCGTGTCCATCACCTGTTGCGGGGTCTGGTCCTCGTGATTGAGGGCCATGATGTTGAAGAAGGAAAATTGCATTCCGCAGGCTAACAGGCGGTTGGCAGCGTTGGGAATGCGCCATACGCTGCCGCCATGCCCACATCAGCAGAAATACTCGTGGCCTTCCTCGCCGAGAACGGCGTCGACCGCTGCTTCAACGTTCCCGGCGAGAGCTATGTCGCCATCATGGATGCGCTGCATGGCCATCCCACCATAGACCTGGTGACGGCCCGGGCGGAGGGCGGCGCCGGCTTCATGGCGGTGGCCGATGCGCGCTTCACCGGAAGGCCCGGCGTGGCCCTGGTCAGCCGCGGCCCCGGCGCCTGCAATGCCTCGATCGCCGTGCACACGGCGCAGCAGGACGCGGTGCCGATGCTGCTGATCGTCGGCCAGGTGGAGGCGCGGGACCTGCGGACGAAATCCTTCCAGGAGATCGACTATTCCCGCATGTTTGACGGCGTGGCGAAGTTCGTTGGCGAGGCCACCCACCCCGATCACGTTCCCGACCTGCTCGCCCGTGCCTGGGCGGCGATGCTGACCGGCGTGCCCGGCCCGGCCGTGCTGGCGCTGCCCGAGGACGTGCTGCGCCAGGAATGCAGCCTGCCGGTGCCCCGCGCGGTCATCGCCGACGACGCCGCGCCGTCGCCGGAGACGGCGGACCAGATCGCCGCGCTGCTGCGCGCCGCCGAGCGCCCGATCCTGCTCGCCGGCGGCGATTGCGATCGCCCTGGCGGACGCGAAAAGCTGCTGGCGTTCGCGGAACGTTGGCAGTTGCCGGTCGCCGTCGGCTTCCGCCGCCAGGATTTGTTCCCCAACGATCATCCGCTCTATGCCGGCGACATGGGCCTGTCGAACCCGGACCATCAGAAAGCCGCCTTCGCCTCGGCCGACCTTGTCATCGCCATGGGCTCGCGTCTCGGCGACATCACCTCGCAGGGCTACACTTGGCCGGCACCGGGGCAGCGCCTGGTCCATGTCTGCCCGGACCCCGCCTGGCTCGGCTGGCGCTTCCATGCCGACATTGCCCTGAACGCCCATGCGCTGCCGACCATGGCGGCGCTGAACGCGCGCAACGCCGGCGCGCCGCAATCCCGCGCCGCATGGACAGCCGAGCTGAACCGCATCCAGATGGCGGAGGCCGCCTGGTCGCAGCGCCAGGCCGAGGACGGCGTGGTGTTCGGCAATGTGGTCGCCAGGCTCGGCGAGCATCTGCCGGACAACGCCATCGTCACGCTGGATGCCGGCACGTTCGGCGCGCCGTTCTACCGCAAGGTGAAATGGCGATCGGGGCAGATGCTGATGGCGCCGATTTCCGGCGCCATGGGCTACGGCATGCCCGCCGCCGTCGCGGCCGCCTTGCGCCGGCCGGACCGTCCGGTGATCTGCGCCGTCGGCGATGGCGGCTTCCTGATGACCGGGCAGGAACTGGCGGTGGCGGTCGGGCGGAACGCGCCGATCAAGGTGCTGCTGTCGGAAAACGGCAGCTACGGATCCATCCGCATCCACCAGGAACGCGACCATCCCGGCCGGGTGTCTGGCACCGATCTGGTCAATCCGAACCTGGCGATGATGGGCGCGGCGTATGGCTATCCGGTCCTGGAGATCGAGCGGGAGGACGAACTGCCGAAGCTGATGGACGCGCTGACGGCGCCGGGGCCGCTGTTCGCGGTGGTGAAGACCTCGCTTTCCGCGGTGCTGCCGAAGTCCTAACCTGCCCGTTAGAAAACGGGGGAAACACGCCATGGCGATCACCGGGATGACCATCACGCGCCGAGAGGCATTCGCGGATGGTGCGGCCTTCGGCCAGGCCGGCGCCTATGAAAAGATCATCGGCACCGCGCGGGGGGAGCTCGATCCGGCCAACCCCGCCAACACTGCGATCGCCGGCCTGGATCGTGCGCCGCGCAATGCGGCAGGGATGGTTGAGTACGAAACCGATGTCTACCTGCTGTTCCCGGCGCATGGCAGCGGCACATTGCTGTTCGACGTGAACAACCGCGGCAACAAGCCGATGCTGCACATGTTCTGCCAGGTGGCGCCGGGCCCGGATGGCAACACCAACGATCCCGCCACGCTGGAAGACGCCGGCGACGCGCTGCCGTTCCGCCGCGGCTACACCATGGCCTGGGCCGGCTGGGACCCCGACGCGCCGCGTCGCAACCATGGCCTGTCCATCCGCATCCCCGCGCTGTCAGGCGTGGAGGCGGAGATCCGCGACGAATTCATCTCCGCCACGCGCGGCCCGGTACTGGAGCGCTTCCGCCTCAGTTATGCCGCGGTCAGGACCGCGCCGGCCTGGCTGACGAAGCGCTTCCAGCCAGACGACGCGCCGACGGAAATCCGCGACTGGCGCTTCGCCGATGACCGCACCGTGGAATTGCTGCCGCCCGGCACGCAGCCGGAGCTGGGGCAGATCTACGAAATTACCTATCGCGCCAGAGATCCCTGGGTCAGCGGCATCGCCTATGCCGCGCAGCGCGATGTGGTGGCCTTCCTGCGATCGGACCGCACGGACAATCCGTTGTGCGGCACGATCCGCAAGGCGATGGGCTTCGGCATTTCCCAGTCCGGCCGGTTCCTGCGCGATTTCGTCCGGCTGGGGTTCAATCGCAGCGAAGCCGGGGGCAAGGTGTTCGATGGCGTGCTGACCCATACGGCCGGCATTGGCGGGGTATTCCTGAACGCGCTGTTCGCCCAGCCCAATCGCACGCGCAGCGGCTACCAGGACCGCACGATGCCGGAGAATTTCTTCCCGTTCGCCGCTGCGTCCACCCGCGACCCTGCCACCGGCGCCGAGGGCGCGTTGCTGCGCCAGGATGGTTTCGACCCGCTGCTGATCCAGTCCAACACCAGCACCGAGTACCTGGCAGAAAGGCGCCTCGCTGCTGTCCACCGACCCCGCCGGCAGCCGGGACCTGGAACTGCCGGACAGCACGCGGCTGTTCCTGATCGCCGGCACCCAGCATGCCGGGCGCGCCGGCACGCCGTCCTCGCCGGGCAATTGCCAGAATGCCCGCAATCCGCACAGCGCCGCGCCGGCCCTGCGGGCGTTGCTCGTGGCGCTGGATGATTGGATCACCGACGGTATGCCACCGCCCGCGAGCCGGATCCCGCGCATCGCCGATGGCACCTTGGTGCCGGCCGAGGCGCTGAACTTTCCGCGCCTGCCCGGTTTCGCGATCGCCCATTCGGCAACGCCGGTTGATCCGCCCGGCGACTGGGTCCATCCGGTTCGTGCCCCGTCGCCCTATCGCACGCTGGTCCCGGCTGTGGATACCGACGGCAACGAGCGTGCCGGCATTCGCCTGCCCGACATCGCCGTGCCGGCTGCCACCTTCACCGGCTGGAACCTGTTCAAGGCGCCATTCCCGGCCTGCGAACTGTGCGACCGCGACGGCAGTTCCTTGCCCTTCGCCCTGACCGAGGCCGCGCGCGATCCCGCCGACCCGCGACCATCGCTGGCGGCGCGCCATGCCGGCCCCGCTTCCTACACGGCCGCGATGCGCGCGGCGGCCGAGGCGTTGGTGGCCGATCGCCTGCTGCTGGCCGAGGATGTGGACCGCTATGTCGCCGCCGCGGCAACTGTCTTCGAGCCCGCGCCCATCTAGTCAGTTCGGCACCAAACAAGTATCCAGGGCGGATGCCGGAAAAACCCCCTCCGCCGTTGCGGGAATTGTTCCTGGGCTTCCTCTCGGTAGGCGTGTACGGCTTCGGCGGCGTGCTGCCATGGGCGCGGCGGATGATCGTCGAGCAGCGGCGCTGGCTGACGGCGGTCGAGTTCAACGACATGCTGGCGCTATGCCAGTTCCTGCCGGGACCGAACATCATCAATCTCTCCGCGGCGCTAGGGTATCGCTGGTACGGCTGGTCCGGAGCGGTGACCTGCTTCACCGGATTGATGTTCGCGCCGATGGCCATCATCATCGCCATGGGCATGGTGTATGCGCGCATCGGCGGCCATCCATCGGTGCAGCACGCTTTCGCCGGATTGTCGGCGGCGGCATCGGCGATGGTGATCGCCGTATCGCTGAAGATCGCCTCGCCTTTGCTCCAGCGGCCCTATGCGCTGGTCGTCGTCGCCGTGACCTTCGTCGCCGCCGCCGTGCTGCGGCTGCCGATGCTGTACGTCGTGCTCGTCTGCGCGCCGCTGTCGATCCTGCTGCTGGCGAAGGTGGAGAAATGAGCCTGATGCCGATCGATCCGAACATCACCTATCTCGCAACCATCTACGGACAGCTCTCGCTGCTGGCCTTCGGTGGCGGCAACTCCATCCTGCCGGAGATGCAGCGCCAGGTCGTGGATGTGCACCACTGGATGACCGCGCGGGAATTCGTCTCGCTCTACGCCATCGCCCAGGCGGCACCCGGCCCGAACATGCTGGTTGCCACGCTGATCGGCTGGCGGGTGGCGGGCCTGTCCGGCGCGCTGGTGGCGACTTTCGCGATATCCTGGCCGTCCAGCCTGCTGACGATCGCCGTCTCCGCGGTCTGGTTCCGTTTTCGCGAGGCGCGCTGGCGCCGCCTGGTGCAGACAGGCATTGTTCCCGTCACGGTCGGGCTGGTGATGGCCGGCGCGGCGCTGCTGACCTACACTACCTCGTCCAGCCTGGGGCTGCTGGTACTGACGGCGGTGGCAACCCTGGTGTTTCTGCGGACCAAGCTGCATCCGCTGATCGTATTGGCGGTAGCCACCGCGCTGGGGGCAACCGGGCTGCTTTCGTAATCGATTACGCTCGGGCCGGAATGATCGGCAGCACCACATGGGACGGCCGTTCTCGGTCCAGATACACCGTGTTGCGCGCGACCTGCCGCGTCAGGCCTTTCCCTTCGGGCGCCCCGGTATTCGGATTGACGTCGAAATGCGGGAAGTTGCTGGACGAAACATCCAGCCGAATGCGGTGGCCGCGCTTGAACAGGTTGGCGGTCGGGAAAGCCTCGACCGTCACCAGTACTGGCACCCCGGGTTGCAGCGGTTCCGGGCTTTCCCAGGAATTTCGGTAGCGCAGACGCAGGATGCCATCCGTGACGTTCATCGCGAAACCCCGAGGGTAATCGGCCGATGGCGGATAGACATCGATCAGCTTGATCGTGATGTCGGTGTCCGGTCGGTCAGAGGCGACCCAGAGCTTCGCCGCGATGGCTCCGGTCACCTCGGTGTCTTCCGCCAGCACCGGGGTTTCGAACACCAGCACGTCCGGCCTGGCGGCGAGCGGAACATAGGGTTCGTGCGAGCCGAAGAAATGCGGCCCCTCGGTCTGGTCGAACGCGCCGCCCACCATGACCGGCGCGCCCGAGGTCACGGTCCCGCCGATGGTGGGCACGGGATGGTTGGGATCGAAATCAAACGAAACCGGTACCGCGCCCGCTTCTGGCAAATCTCGCGTCAGCGTGCCGTCGCTGCGCAGGTAATACGGCATGTCGCGCGTATCCGGGATCGGCCAGTCTTTCTCGGCCCGCCATTGCCCGCCGTGGTCCAGGCGGCCGGCGGCGTTCTTGCGACCGCTGCCGCCGCCCATGACGAACAGCCGGACGGCGGGTTCTTCGGCCATGCCGTTCTGCTCGCCCTTCAGCCAGGCATCGAACCAGCGCAGCCTTAGGGTCAGGTAGTCGGGCGCCAGACTGCCGTCCAGCGTGGCCTGCGAGCCGAAATCCACGTCCCCGGCATAGGTGATGGAACGGTCGCCATGTGTCCAGGGGCCAAGAATTAGTCGCACCGGACCTTTCTTGCGCTTTGACAGGCCGATGTAGTTTTCGGTCGCGGTGCGTGGATAGGGATCGTACCAGGCCGACATATGCACCATCGGCGCGTCGCTGAACGCATCGTAATAGCCGGCGGCGTAGATGCCGAGCTGTTTCCAGTAATCGTCGAAATTGCCATGTTGCCATTGGTCGAAGACATAGTCCTCGTATTCCGGCACCGGGGTCAGCGGCGAATGGCCGCGCTTCCAGGGCATGCGGGCGAACCAGCCGCGCAAATCGATCGCCTTCATCGCCGCCAGCCGCACCGGATCAGCCTGCACCGCCGGGCTGACCAGACCGTTATTGTAGCCCCAGGTCACCTGTTTCAGCTCGAACGCTCCTCCCTGGCGGATACCGCCCTGATAGGCGTTGGAGAAGCCGCCGCTGTCCAGGAACATCGCCGCTACGCCGGGCGGATTGGTGCAGCCCAGCGCGCCCTGGGTATGCGCGGCGTAGGACAGGCCCATCGTGCCGATCTTGCCGTTGCACCAGGGCTGGCCGACGATCCATGCGCAGCAATCGTAACCATCCAGCCCGTCACTGAGATATTTGACGAACTCACCTTCCGAGCCGTAGCGGCCGCGGCAATCCTGATAGACCACGACATAGCCGCGGCTGACGAAGAAGCGTGCGACCTCCGCCCGGGTCTTGGGCCTAGGGTCGGCGGCGGTGCGTTCGGATCGGCTGGTCAGTTCGCGACCATAGGGCGTGCGCTCCAGGATTACCGGGAAGCGCCCCTCCATCGCCTGGCCGTCCTTTGCCGGGCGGTAGATGTCGGTGGCCAGCTTTACGCCGTCACGCATGGGCACCATGGTGCCGCTTTCCAGCATCATGTCGTCCCAGCCGGCCGCCTTGGCCGGTCCGGCGACCGCCAGAAGCCCCAGCGCCGCACCGAGCTTTCCTAGAGTGCGGCGAGGAAACCCGGTAGAAGCCATCAGCCCTTCTTCGCCTTCTCCTTGTCCAGCACTGCCTTGATCCGCGCCGGGTCCACCTGGATCTCCACGCCCGCGCGCTCCTGCTGCAGCAGCATCATGCTTCGGCTATCGCGCGCGCCCCAGCCGCGGTTCAGCGCCTCGGTCATTTCCTCCAGCGCCAGGTTGGCAATGCGCATCGGCACCTTCACCTCGCGGCCGAGATTGGTGGCCAGCGTCATGTCCTTGTGCGCCAGCCGCAACGCGAAGGCGGGCGGGTCGTATTTGTTCACCAGGAACTGGTCCACCAGCCGCTCGAACACGCCCCGGCGTCCCAGCGCGCCCTGGCGCACCGCTTCCCAGATCGCCAGCGGCTCCACCCCGGCCTTCACGCCCATGGTGAACACCTCCGCCAGCCCGGCCGTGGTGATGTAGCCCATGCAGTTATGCACGAGTTTCGCCACCGCCCCGGCACCGACGGGCCCGACATAGAAGGCGGCGTCGGAGAACCCGTCCAGCACATGCTTGTGCTTGTCGAACATCGCCTTGTCGCCGCCGACCCAGATCGCCATCTGTCCGGAAGCCGCACCGGCCGGTCCGCCGCTGACCGGCGCGTCCAGCGCGAAGATGCCTTTCTTGGCATATTCCGCGGCGATCTTGCGGATCAGCGTCGGCGAACTGGTCGAGAGATCGAAATAGGCCGTGCCCGGCTTCATCCCTTCGAACAGCCCGTTCTCCCCCATCGCCACCGCTTCCACTTCCGGCGGGCCGGGCAGGGAGGTGAACACCACGTCCGATTGCTGCGCCACCTCCTTCGGCGTCGGCGCCCAGGCGGCGCCAGCGGAGACGAAGCGCGACGTCGATTGCTGGTTCACGTCGCTGACGACCAGATCGAAGCCGTTCTTCTGCAAATTATTGACCATGCCGGCACCCATGGTGCCGACGCCGATGAATCCTACTTTCATGATCGTCTCCGCTGGCTATTTCGCGTCCGGATTCGCTTCGAAAATCTCGCGCGCGATGTTCGCGGCCGACATCGCCGCCGGCCAGCCGGCGTAGAAGGCCAGATGGGTGATCATTTCGCTGATCTCCGACTTGGTTACGCCATTGATCAAGGCGCGCTCCAGATGGCCGCGCAATTGTTCCGGACGATAGGTGGAGATCAGCGTGGCGCAGACGATCAGGCTGCGGTCGCGCTTGGACAGTTCCTTGCGTTCCCACACATCGCCGAACAGCACGTTCTCGGTCAGCTCGATCATCTTCGGCACGGTTTCGCGAACGCGGTCACGCGATGCGCTGGATGGGGTTTTTGCCATGGTTTCCTCCTGGTGTTGCGGTTGGCGTCATTCCACGCCATCCCGCGCATCCTGTCCATTCCATGGGGACGCGCGGGCGTCCCCGCCGGAAAATCAGCCCTTGCCCCAGATCGCCTCGGCCGCCGCGGTCTCCTTCGGGAACACCGTCACCGGCACGCCGTTCTGCCACTGCACCACCACCAGTTCGGCACCGACGCGGCGGCCGTTGTCTTCGAACTTCAGCCGCCCGCCGGGGAACAGCCTGGCCGGCCCGTCGGTCATGTCCATCGCCCGGATCGCCTCGGCCACCTTTACCCGGTCGGCGACGCCGGCCCGCTCGATGGCTTCCTTCAGCACCATCACATGGCCATAGGCGAAGATGGCGTCATGGCCGAACCAGGGCTCGCCGGTGCGCTCGACGAAGCGCTTGCTGAGCGCTTCCTGCGCCTTGCCCGGCCAGTTCGCCAGGCCGACCATCACGCCCTGCAGGATGTCCGCGCCGGTGGTCTTCAACAGCTCCGGCGTAGCGAAATGCCCGCCTCCGCCGATCAGCGGCAGCTTGCCGCCGGTCAGGTTGTATTCAGCGAACTTGTCCAGCAGCAGCTTGTCGTCGGGAACATTGGTGGATTGCAGGATGACGAAATCCGGCCGCGCGCTGCGGACCGGCTGGACCAGCGTGGTCGCGTCCGACAGTGGCGGCGTGAAGATCTGGTCCACCACCGCGGTCAGCTTCTGGTCGGCCAGCACATGCGCGCGGATCGGCTTCAGGAAGCTTTCGGACGACGCGGTGTTGTCGCCGATGATCGCCATCTTGGTCGGCCGCTTGCCGGTGGTCTTTTCCGCCAGCGCCATGATGATCGGGATGAGATCCTCGGCCTGACGGTTGGCGGTCGGCGAGGTCTGGAAAACATATTTGAAGCCGCGCCCGGTGATCAGGTCCGAATAGGACAGGGTCAGCCAGGGCAGGCTCGCGCGTTCGGTCACTTCCGTCACCGCCAGCGTGAAGGAGCTGAGCCAGGCGCCGAAGCCGCCGACCAGCTCGGGCTCCTGCGCCACCATGCGCTGGGCGGCGTTCTTCGCCTTTTCCGCGGAATCGCCGGCGTCATATTCCACCAGCGTCAGCTTAGCGCCCCCGAGCGCCTTGATGCCGCCGGCGGCGTTGATCTCGTCGATCGCCATCCGCGCGCCCATCTGTTCCACCAGGCCCGACCGCGCCCAGGGGCCGGACAGCGGCACCAGCATCGCGATCTTCACTTCCTTGGCCTGCGCGCGTGCCCGCCGCGGGATCAGCGTGCCGGCGCCTGCGGCGGCGCCGAGGGCGAGGGCGGTTCGTCGGCCGAGTTTTGTCGTCTGGCTCATGTCGGTTGCTCCCTGTTCAATTCCGGTTGGTTCATTCGTCCCCGATGCCGAGATACGCCCGGCGCACCCGGTCATCGGCCAGCAAGGTCTGGTACGGGCCGTCCATCACCACCTCGCCGGTCTCCAGCACATAGCCGTGGTCGGATAGTTCCAGCGCTTCCGCCACCCGCTGCTCCACCAGCAGGATCGTCACCCCGTCCTCGCGATGGATCTGGGAGATGCGCTCGAAGATCACATCGGTGATCGCCGGCGCCAGGCCCATCGACGGCTCGTCCAGCATCAGCAGGCGCGGGGCGGAGGCCAGGCCGCGCCCGATCGCCACCATCTGCTGCTCGCCGCCCGACAGCGTGCCGGCGAGCTGACCCGCGCGCTCCTCCAGGATGGGGAACAGCGTGTGGATGCGCTTCAGCGTCGTGGCCCAGTGCCTGCGCCCGGCCTCGGTATAGGCGCCCATCTCCAGGTTTTCGCGCACGGTCAGGGATTTGAACACCTGCCGCCCTTCCGGCACATGCGCGATGCCCAGATGCGCCCGCCTGGCCACCGGCATGGTCAGCAGCGACTCGCCGCAGAACCGGATCGCCCCGGCGCGGGCCGGAACGCTGCCGCTGATGGTCTTGAACAGCGTCGATTTACCGGCGCCGTTCGGCCCCACCACGGTGACGAACTGGCCCTCGCCGACCGTGACCGAGACATCCCTCAGCGCGACCAGCCCGCCATAGGCGACGGTCAGCCCCTCGATTTCCAGCATGGTTTCAGCCATGGACCGCCACCCGGTTGAGCCATTTCTTGCCGAGATACGCCTCGATCACCTCCCGGTTCTCCACCACCTCGCGCGGCACGCCCATGGCGAGCACCTTGCCGTGGTCCAGCACCAGGAAGCGGTCGGCGATGCGCATCATCGCGTGCATCGTGTGCTCGATGATCACCACGGTCATGCCGTTGGCGCGCAGATGGCCGAGCACGTCCAGCACCGCGTCGCATTCCTCCCGCCCAAGCCCCGCCAGCGTCTCGTCCAGCAGCAGGATGCGCGGTTTGCCGGCCAGGGCGCGGGCCAGTTCCATCAGCCGCAGTTCCTTGTTGGTCAGCTGGCCGGCCTCGATCGCGGCCAGATGCGAGAGCCCGACCTGGGCCAGCGCCTCGCTGGCGGAGGCGATCGCGTCATGGTCCGCCAGGCCGGCGCCGTAGGCGCCGACGACGACGTTGTCCAGCACCGGCAGGCGCGGAAAGCTGCGCACCACCTGGAAGGTGCGGCCGATGCCCATGCGGCAGATCGCGAATAGCTTCCGGCCGGTCATGCGGTGGCCTTCGAACACCGCCTCACCCTCGTCGGCCGGCAGCACGCCGTTCATGACGTTGAATAGCGTGGTCTTGCCGGCGCCGTTCGGCCCGATGATGCCGAGGATCTCGCCGCGCTTCACGCTGAAGCTGACATCGTCCACCGCACGCAGCCCGCCGAAGGCGCGCGACAGCCCCTTCACCTCCAGGATAGGTCCGTCGCCGGCCGTGCGGACCTCGATCCGCTGGCCGGAGACCGGTGCGAGCTGCGTGCCGATGGCGGGAGCGGCACGGCGGAAGAATTTGTCGCGGAAGGTCCAGAACAGCCCTTCCGGCGCCAGCAGCATGATGGCGATGATCGCCGCGCCATAGACCACGCCCTGGATGCCCGGGATGATGTTGCCAAGCTCCGCCTGCAAGGTTTCGGCCAGCGGGATCAGGATGGCGGCGCCGATCAGCGGCCCCCAGACCGTCGCCACGCCGCCGAACAGCGTCACCACCAACGCCTGGGCGGACACCAGCACGCCGAACACGCTGTCCGGCGTCACCACCAGCAGCACGCAGGCATAGAGCCCGCCGGCGGAGGCGGCCAGCGCGCCGGACAACATCAGCGCGCGCATCTTCCAGGCCTTGGTGTCGATGCCCGCGGCCTCGGCCGCCAGCTCGTTCTGCCGGATGGCCATCAGCGCCAGCCCGAAGCGGCTGTTTTCCACCGCCATGGAAACGAACATCGCCAGCACCACCAGCCCCACGGCGATCATCGTGTAGCTGCGCGGATCGGAGAATTGCAGGAAGAAGGCCGCGTTCTCCCGCTTCATCGGGATCGAGACCTCCTGGAAGCCGAGATATTGCAGCACGTAGAGGATCGCCAGCGGGTAGGCGAGCATCGCCAGCGCGAAGTAATGCCCGCGCAGCCGGAAGGTCGGCGTGCCGATGACGAAGGCCGCCGCCGTGCCCATGACCATGCCGAGCGGAATGCCGAGCCATGGTGTCAGGTTGAATTTCACCAATGCCAGCGTGACGGTGTAGGCGCCGATGCCGAAGAACGCGGCATGGCCGAAGCTGGTCAGGCCGCCATAGCCGGACAGCAGGTTCCACGACAGGCCAAGCACCGCCCAGATCGGCACCAGAGTCAGCATCAGCTGGTAGTAGGAATTCTGCACCTGGGAGGCGAGCAGCAGGTAGATCACCACCACCACGGCCAGAACGATCGCATCCCGCCGCAGTTTTGCGCCAACGCCCGGTCTCATGCCCCGATCCTCATCATGCTCTTTCCGCCGAACGGCCGAACAAACCTTGCGGTCGGAGCAGCAGGATCATCAGGAACACCACGAAGATCGCCGCGTTCTGCAATTGTGGCGGCAGCACCAGGGCGGAGAATTGCTGCACGAAGCCGACCGTCAGCCCGCCCCAGAAGGCGCCCATGATGCTGCCCATGCCACCCAGCACCACGCCGGAATACATGATGATGACGAAATCGACGCCGACGAACGGGGTGAACGACAGATAGGTGGCGATCAGCCCGCCGGCGATGGCGGTGATGCCCGCGCCGATGCCGAACGCCGTGCGGTGCGCCTTTTCGACATCGATGCCCATGTAGCTCGCCGCTGTCGGATTATCGGCCGCGGCGCGCAGCGCCTTGCCGAGGCGGGTGTATTCCAGCAGCAGATACAACAGGATCGCGACCACCACCGCCACGCCGGCGGAGATCGTGCGCGCCTTGTTGAAGAACACCGAGACGTCCAGCGCCTCGGACGGCACGAACTCCCAGGCGCGGGAGGAGAGCGGCGTGCGCACGCCCACCGGGGTGGAGCCGAACACGATCAGCCCCCCATTCTGCAGGATCAGCGACACGCCGAGCGTGATGATGAGCTGGCCGAAATGCCCCTCGTCCAGGCTGCCGGAGGTGCGCAGGCCGGACACGCGCGAGATCAGGAATTTATGCAGCAGCGATCCGCCCACGAACAGCACCGGGCCGGCCAGCAGCGCGCCGGCGAAGGGACCGAAATACGGGCCCATGAACGCGAGCAGCCCCCAGACGGAGAACAGATAGACCACGACATACATGCCGAGCATCAGCAATTCGCCCTGGGCGAAGTTCACCACCTTCATGATGCCGAAGATCAGCCCGAGCCCGACGCACATCAGTCCGTAGATGCAACCGATGGTTATGCCGGCGGCAAGCGCGTTCAGCACGTTCTCGATCAGGATGGTCGTGTCGATCATGTGGATCGGCTCATCTGGTCGTCGTCCCCTGTGGTGCCGTCGTGTCGGCCCGGGCGCTTCGCGCCTCTCCCTTTCGCCTTTGGCGCCTTTCCCGACGGCGGTCAACGCTGCTTCTGCGCTAATGACGATTCCCGGCCGTTGATCAGAAGGGCGGCCTTGACGATCTCTCGGCCGTCTCCCTACCGTGCAGGCCATAAACAACAAGCCTGCGTCAGGAGGCGTCCCAAGATGAACTTATCGCAATGGTCCGCTCGCACATTGTTCGCCGCCACGGCTCTGGCCGCCGGCGCCGCGTGCGGTCCGGCGGTGGCGGAGGACTGCGAGCTGAAGATCGGCGCCATGGGCCCGATGTCCGGCGGCGCCGCGCAATGGGGCCTGTCGATGGAAGGGGCGGCGGCGCTGGCCGCGGCCGAGGTGAATGCCGCCGGCGGGCTGCAGGTGGGGAACCAGAAATGCAAGGTGACGGTGGTCAGCTACGACAGCAAATACACCGCTGACGGGGCCGCTGCCGGGTCGAATGCGCTGGCCAGCCAGGGCATCCATTTCATCATCGGCCCGGTCGGCTCGCCGGAAGCGACGGGCATCAAGCCGGTGGCCGCACGCAACGAGCAGATCGCCTGGAACGCCAGCTACGCCAAGAACGCGCTGGAGCCGAAATACCCGCTGATGTTCCACATCGCGCCGGGCCCGGCGGGCTGGGCGGACGCGGTGATCAAGGCCGCGAAGAAGCATTTTCCGATGAAATCGGTTGCCCTGATCGCGCCGAACGACCAGGGCGGCACGGATATCGCCAGCGTGGATGCCGAAGCCTACCGTGCCAATGGCATGACCACGACCGAGGAATACTACCAGCGCGGCACGACGAATTTCGCGCCCATCGTCACCCGGGTGCTGGCCGGCAAGCCGGATGCGGTGGACACCGCCTCCTCGCCGCCCGGCGATGCCGGCGTCATCGTCAAGCAGCTTCGGCTCGCCGGCTTCACCGGCCCGATCGGCCGGCTCGGCGGTCCTGGCACGGAGGAGATCATGCGTGTCGCCGGCGGCATCGACACGCTGAAGGATTTCTACTGGTTCGAGACGGTGGCGACCGAGGATCCCAAGGTGCGGGCCATCGACGACCTGTACCGCAAGCTGGTCGGCAAGGAGCCGCCGAACAACACCGGCTTCTGGGCCGATCTGCCGGCGGCGCGCATGACGCTGAAGGCGATCTCGGCCGCCGGCACCGCGGATGACGTGCAGAAGGTGGCGGCGGCGCTGCGCAAGCTGCCGGTGGACGACCCCAATCTCGGCAAGGGCGTCTGGGGCGGCATGAAGCAGTTCGGCGTGGCGCAGGAGCTGTCCTTCCCGTTCGGCATCGGCATCATCAAGGACGGCAAGAATCTGGGCGTGCAGCGCACGGAGCCCGGGGAGTAGGCCGCCAGCGGACCCGCCGGAGATGGAGCAGTTCTCCCAGGCGATGATCATCGGGGTGAGCCTGGGAGCGCAATACGCGCTGCTGGCGCTCGGGTTCACCCTGGTCTTCGGCATTCTCGGCGTGGTGAATTTTTCCCATGGCGGCTTCTACATGCTCGGCGGCTACGTGGCGTATGCCTGCGTCTATCACCTGGGGCTGCCCTATCCGCTTGCCGTGCTCGCCGCCGTGCTCGCCACTGGCGCGCTTGGTTACCTTTTCGAGCTGGTGCTGATCGAGCGTGTCATCGACGACCATCTGGCCACGCTGATGCTGACGCTCGGGCTCTATCTGGTCGTGTCCACGGCGGTGCTGCTGATCTTCGGCCCGGTCTCGCCGGAGTTTCCGTTCCCGGTCAGCGGCGCCTGGCGGGCCGGGCCGATCTATGTGCCGCTGGAAAATCTGATCGTGCTGGCGGTCTGCGTCTCTGCCATCGCCGGCCTGTATGCGCTGCTGTTCCGCACCGATCTCGGCCGCGGGCTGCGCGCGCTTGCCGATGACCGGACCGTGGCGATGGCCCAGGGCATGCGCCCGAAGCTGCTGTTCCCGCTGGCCTTCGCGCTGGCCACCGGGCTCGCCGGCCTGACCGGCGCGCTGGTCACGCCGATCCTGTCGCTCTCGCCCTCGGTCGGCGATCCCGTGCTGGCAACCTCGTTCCTGACGGTGATCCTGGGCGGCCTCGGCAGCCTCGGCGGCGCGGCGCTGGCGGCCTTCGTCGTCGGCATCGTGGAGGCCTATACCAGCGTCTATTTCGGCGGGTCCGTCGGCGCGCTGGTGCTGTTCATCCTGGTGCTGGTGATCCTGGTGTTCCGCCCCACAGGACTGCTCGGGCGCGAGATCCGGGGCGCATAGCCAATGACCCGGGAGGATATCGGAGGGATCTCCCGCATACGGGTGGGGATCGGAGGGGCGGAGATCGCGGCCTGCCTGGTGTTCGTCGCCGCTTTCGCCATCCCGTCGCTGACGCGCAGCCAGCTGATCTACTCCATCGCCAATCAGGCTCTGGTCGGCGTGGTCGCGGCGCTCAGCGTCTGGATCATGCTGCGGATGAACCTGCTGAGCTTCGCCACGCCGGCCTTCATGGCGCTCGGCGGCTACGCGGTCGCCATCCTCGCGCCGCTCGGCATCACCGACGCCTTCGCGCTGACGGTCATCAGTTTCCTGGTGCCGGCGCTGCTGGCCTTGCCGCTGGGCATGCTCGTGCTGCGCCTGCGCGGCACCTATTTCGTGCTGGTCACCTACGTGCTGTCGGAAATCCTGCAACTGGTCCTGTTCATGACGCCGGACCTGACCGGCGGTTCGAACGGCATCTCCGGCATTCCCGCGGTGACGTTCTTCGGCACGGAATTGGTAACCAACCGCGCGGTGCTGCAGATGGCCTGCGCCATCGGCCTGGTCGCCTGCATCATCACCGCCGCCGTCACCCGCCATTACCGCCAGCATTTCGCCGCCATCGAGGAGAACGAGATACTGGCCGAAAGCCTTGGCCTGGTGATCTGGCGCTACAAGGTGATCGGCTTCGTGGTCGCCGCCGGCGTGGCGGGACTGGCCGGGTTCTCCCTGGTGAACATGCTGCTGACCGCGCATCCGAGCTCGTTCAGCTCCGCCTCGGCGGTGGATTTCATCGCCTATACCATCGTCGGCGGCCGGGCCTCGATCCTCGGCCCGGTGGTCGGCACCGCGCTGCTGGTCTGGGCGACCAATCTGTTCGGCACCCAGGGACAGTTGGCGCAGGGGCTGTACGGCGTGCTGATCCTGGTGGTGGTGCTGGCCGCGAAGGGCGGCATCACCGGCACGGTCGCCACGCTGTACCGCCGCTTCCGGGGAGTGCGCTGATGGCCGGCGAAGAATTGCGGGTCGAGGGCCTGGCCAAGCGCTTCGGCGGATTGCAGGTATTCCAGGGCATCAGTTTCCGCCTGCCGCCCGGGGAGATCCTGGGCGTGATCGGCCCGAACGGCGCCGGCAAGACCACGCTGATCAACGTCATTTCCGGGCGGATCGCGCCGTCTTCCGGCCAGGTGTTCCTGGGCGGGCGCAACGTCACCGGCCAGCCGTCGCATGCGCTCAGCCGGCTCGGCCTGGCGCGCAGCTTCCAGCAGACCAACACCTTCCGCTCGGCCACGGTGCGGGAGAATATTTCGCGCGCGCTGCGCTTCAGCCGCCGCTCCGGCGCCGCTGTCGGCCTCGATATCCTGCTGCGGGACTTCCAGCTTACCGACCGGCTGGAGGAGCAGAGCGACAAGCTGCCCTACGGCCTGCAGAAGATGCTGGGCCTGGCCATGGCCTATGCCATTGCCCCGCAGGTCCTGCTGCTGGATGAGCCGGCGGCGGGGCTGGAGCGCGGGGAGCGGTCGCGCATCGACAGTTTCGTGGCGCACGTCCGCGCCCATGGCGGCTGCGCCGTGCTGATCGTCGAGCACGACATGGACCTGATCCGCCGCCTGTGTCCGCGCATCCTGGTGCTCGATGCCGGCAACGTGCTGGCCGAGGGATCGCCTGCCGAGGTGCTAGCGCGCCCCGACGTGATCAAGGCCTATCTCGGCGCCGGCGACGCGGACCCTGACGACGGGGACCCTGATCTGAAAGATGGGCCCTGATGCTGCTGGAAATCGAGGATCTCGGCGTTCGCTACGGCGGCATCACCGCGCTGAACGGGGTTTCCATCGCGGTGGGCGAAGGCGAGACGGTGCTGCTGGTCGGCGCCAATGGCGCCGGCAAGTCGAGCACGATCAACGCCGTCATCGGCCTGGTCGCTGCCGCCTCCGGCAGGATCCGCTTCGATGGCCGCGACCTCGCCAACACCCCCTGCGAACGCCGCGCCCGGCTCGGCATCGGCTACTCGCCGGAAGGTCGGCGGGTGTTCCCGACGTTGACGGTGACCGACAATGTGCTGACCGGCGCGTTCGGCCTGGGCCGCGCGCGGCAGCGCGAAGCGCTGGACTGGCTGGTGACGGTGTTTCCGCTGCTGGCGGAGCGCGCCCAACAGCCGGCCGGGCAGTTGTCCGGCGGCCAGCAGCAGATTGTCGCCTTGGCCCGGGCCATGTGCGCCTTTCCCCGCCTGCTGCTGCTCGATGAGCCGTTCCTCGGCCTGGCGCCGGTATGGATCGAGCAGATCAGCGCCGCGATCACCCAGTTGAAGGCGCGCGGCACCACGGTGCTGATGACCGAGCAGATGGCGCGCCCGGCGCTGAAACTGGCCACGCGCGGCTATGTGATGCGCGGCGGCGAGGTCCGGCGCAGCGGCACTGTGGCCGAGATCCGCGCGGTGGCGCTGGCCGACGAATACCTGTAGCGCGCCAGCGCGCGGTCCTGCCCCTTGAGGCTTGCCGCCGGGCCGCGCAAACTACCCGTCGGTAGAATGCTGGAATGGACGATGAGCGATGAGGAGCGTGATGGTGGTGAAGTGACGGCAGGCGAATCTCCGGCGGAGACGCTCGCCCGCTTCGAGCGGACATCGACCCGGGTGGAAACGCCGAACGGCGACGGCAAGATGGTCTGGCATATCTGGGGATCCGGCCCGGTGCTGGCGCTGTTCCATGGCGGCGCCGGTTCCTGGCGGCACTGGATCCACAATATCGAGGCGCTGTCCAAATCCTATCGCCTGCTGGTCGCCGATCTGCCCGGATTGGGCGAGTCCGACGATCCGCCGAACGGCGATGACGCGGACGCCGTCGCCGCCATCGTCGCCGCCGGCATCGATGCGATCATCGGCACCGAGGAAACCTACGATGTTGCCGGATTCTCCTTCGGCAGCACCATGGCCGTCTGCGTGGCCGCGCAGAAGGGCGCGCGGGTGCGGTCCTGCACCATCATCGGATCGAGTGCGGTCGGCCCCGCCGGCAGCATGATCACCTTGCTGAAGGTCCGGCATCTGGAAGGCCAGGAAAGGGTGGAGGCGCATCGCACCAACCTCAACCGGCTGATGATCGCCGATCCCGGCAAGATCGATGCGCTGGCGCTGGCGATCCAGGACTGGAACACCATGCATTCGCGCCTGAAGACGCCGACACTGTCGCGCAGCGGCGCGCTGATGCGGGCGCTGGAACATGTGCATGTGCCGGTGCACGGGATCTGGGGCGAATTCGACGCCCCCGCCAATCCCCGCGCCACCGAGCGGGTGAAGGTGATGCGGGAGCTGCGGCCGGACGCCGACCTGCATCTGATCAGGGGCGCCGGCCATTGGGTCGCCTATGAGGCGCCCGAGGAAGTGAACGACATCCTGCTCAAGATCCTGGCGCGGACGCGGCCCGCCGACTGAGACCGCCAACCACGCCGGAGAGGAAACGACAATGAACAACACTGTAGATAACGGCCTCGGCCCGATGCTGGGCGATGCCGGACCCGGCATGCTGGCCGGGCTGCGGGTGATCGAGATCGCCGACGAGCGCGCGGAATATGCCGGCTTGCTGCTCGCCGGCCTCGGCGCCGAGGTGATCAAGATCGAGCCGCCGGAAGGCAATGCCACGCGCCGCATCGGCCCGTTCCTGAACGACGAGCCGGGGCTGGAGCGTTCGCTGTTCTTCTGGAACTACAACCGCAACAAGCAGTCGGTGGTGCTGGACCTGAACCAGGCCACCGCGCGCGACGAATTGCTGCTTCTGCTGGAAGGCGCGGATATCCTGCTCGACTCCAGCTGCGGCGCGTTGAACCAGGTGCTCGGCCTCGATCGCGCGGCGCTGAACGCGCGGTTCCCGCAACTGGTCACCGCCCGCATCACGCCGTTCGGCGATGACGGGCCCTGGGCGGATTTCAAGGGCTCTGACCTCATTCATCTCGCGCTCGGCGGGGTGATGATGAATTGCGGCTACGATCCCGCGCCGGGCTGGGAATACGATACGCCGCCGATCGCGCCGCAGATCTGGCACGCCTACCATATCGCCGGCGAGCAGCTGGCCACCGGCATCATCGCCGCGCTGATCGCGCGCCATCGCAACGGCGAGGGGCAGGACGTCTCGGTTGCCGTGCACGAGGCGGTGTCGAAGAACCCCGAGCTCGACATCATGCACTGGGTCATGCGGCGGGTGCCGCTGTGGCGGCTGACCAACCGCCATGCGGTGGAGACGCCGAACCACAACCCCAGCATCAGCCACACCAAGGACGGCCGCTGGTTCATCTCCCACGGTGTCGGCCCGCGCGATCTGAACAATCTGGTGCCGTTCCTGTCCAAATACGGCGCGCAGGCCGACCTGCAGCCGCCGCCGCCGGATGCCGATCTGAAGGCGCGCAATGTGCCCGGCTCCACCGCCAGCGACGAGACGCGCGCGCATATGCTGGACATCATCCAGCGCTTCGTCCGTTCCTGGACCTATGCCGACATGCCCTGGCGGGAGGCGCAGGATGCCGGGCTGCTCTGGGCGCCGATCCGCAAGCCGCACGAGAACGCGCTGGATGAACACTGGCTGAAGCGAAAATCATTCGCCGATGTGCATCACCCCGAGCACGGGCGCAGCTTCCGCTATCCCACCAGCAAATGGCTCGCGACCGCGACGAGCTGGCAGGTCGGCCGCCGCGCGCCGCAACTGGGCGAGGACACGCAGGCGATATTGAAACAGGCGCCGCGCCAGCCCGGCGTGCCGGCGCAGCCGCGTGGTGACCAGAACCCCAATCTCTCCGCTTTGCATGGCAAGCCCTTCCCGTTGCAGGGGATAAAAATCCTCGATTTCGCCTGGTTCCTGGCTTCCGCCGGCGGCACCCGCTTCCTCGCCGCCATGGGGGCGGAGAGCTATAAGGTGGAGTGGAAGGACAATCCCGACACGCGCCTGGCCGCGATGGCGCCGGTGGGCGGCCGCGCCGCGCGCGATGCCGCCACCGGGCCGCTGGTGGGCGTGAAGGACCCGGACATGGGCGGGCAGTTCAACAACAAGAACGCCGGCAAGCGCGGTGTTTCGCTGAACATCCGCCATCCCAAGGGCCTGCAGATCGCCAAGGACCTAGTGCGCATCTGCGATGTCGTGGCCGAGGGCTTCTCGCCCGGCGTGTTGGCCCGGCTCGGCCTTGGCTATGACGTGATGAAGAAGATCCGCCCGGACATCATCTACATCCAGCAATCGGGCATGGGCAGCTTCGGCACCTATGGCCGCATGCGCACGGTCGGTCCGGTGGCCGCCGCGTTCGGCGGCCAGGGCGACATGTCCGGCCTGCCGGAGCCGGCGATGCCTGTTGGCTGGGGCTATTCCTATCTGGACTGGATGGGCGCCTATGGCTACGCGCTGGCCATCCTGGGCGCGCTGTATCACCGCGACCGCACCGGGGAGGGGCAGTGGATCGACGCCTCCCAGTGCGAGTCCGGATTGTTCCTGACCGGTGCGACGATCCTCGACTGGTCCGCCAATGGCCGCGTGTGGCGGCGTTACGGCAACCGCTCGCCGTACAAGCCGGCAGCCCCGCATGGCGCATATCGTTGTGCCGGGAACGATCGCTGGGTCGCCATCGCCTGCTTCACCGACGCGGAATGGCGGGCGCTGGCGCAGGCGGCGGGGCAGGGGGCCTGGCTGGAGGACCGCCGCTTTGCCAGCCTGAGCGACCGGCTGGCCAACCAGGATGCGCTCGATGCGCTGGTCGGGGCCTGGACCGTCACCCAGGACGCGGTTGCCTGCATGCACAGGCTGCAGGCGGCCGGGGTTGCCGCCGGGGTGTGCCAGAACGCCGAGGACCGCTGCGACAACGATCCGCAGCTGAGGCATCTGAAATGGCTGACCGAGGTGAACGGCACCAAGATCGGCCGCTGGCCGGTCTATGAGTTGCCGATGAAGTTCACCAAAACGCCCGCCTATATCGGCGGCCCGATCGACCGTGGTGCGCCGGGTTATGGCGAGGATAATCTCTGGCTGTTCACCGAACTGCTCGGCATGAGCACGTCGGATGTCGAGCGGCTGGCCGAGGACGGGGTGATCTGACCGGCGGGCTTCCCGGCTGACGCGGGCCCTGTAGCATCGTCCCTGCGGCCGGCGTCTTCTTCGCCGGCGCAGGCGATGGAGATCGCATGACCCGGATCGGCGCCTTCCTGCTCGGCCTGATGGCAGCTCTGGCGGCATCGGCGCAGAGCCAGCCGGCGAAGTTGCTGCCCTTGCCCGGTCAGCAACCGCCGGCGCCCGGCACGCTGGCCGGCCAGCCCGCCGACAGCGTGCGCATCACCGGCGGGTCGATCACCGGGCTGCGCGAACTGGTTGTGCCCGGCACGATCACGACGGGGTCCAACCCGATCCTGAATGGTGCCGATCTGCTGATCGCCAATAATGACCATGGCGTGTTCACCCGCGACACCGCTGGGCACAATATTTTCTACGGCACTTCCGGCGACAACATCGTGCAGTTCGGCGTGGACAATGCGGGGAAGGGCTTCCCGGTCTGGTCGTTCCAGAACAACGCCCCTCCCGGCCGCGCACCGCTGTTCGTGCAGGTGCCGCTGCTGGTCGGCAGCATCGCCAACGGCAACGGAAACCTGCTGCCCCTCATCACTCTATTCCTGCGACAACAGCCCGCAGCTCGGCGCGGACGTTGCGTAAGGCTCGATACTGGTCGATCCACGAGCCCACCCGGCCGCGGACCGCGATCGTGCATCCGCGCTGCCGGGATCGGCGTCCGTCCCCGGCCTCAGTTTCGGGGTCAATCCGTCCGGCTCCACCGGCAAGGCGGAGGTCAACTACAATATTTTCTATTCCGGCGCCCAGTCCGATACGGTCGATGCATCGCAGGCGCCGATCAATCCCGCCACCGTGAAGATCAACGCCGCCTATGGCGGTGCCGCGAAGGGCGGCAGGACCGGCCTGCGCATTGCCGTCAATCCCAGTGCGCCGATGGCGCGCGCGGGGATGGAAGTATTCAACGTGGGCGCGGAGATCTTCAGCACTTCCCGGGATAGTTTCGGCGGCACGGATACCGGCGGCGGGGCGGTCGGGCAGCTCGACCCCATCAACACGGTGGGACGCGCCTATGCCGGGGCGAAGAACCTGACCGTCGTGTCCGGCTACGGGGAGATGAACATGGGCGTCGATGCCGGCGCCTCTGCTGCCATCCTGAACGGGCTGCAGATCTCCCGGCTGAACACTGACGCCGGCGAGGTCAGCCGGTTCCGCGCCATGATCTTCGCCGGCACGCAGACGCCGGAGGGGGCGCGCAACACGATCCCGCCGATGGATTACGGCATCCTCTGGGGCCACGACCACCATCAATGGTCCTTCGGCAGTTCCTCTCGCATGATCGGATGGATACCGCAGGGGCCGGGCACCAATCCCGGCGGCGCGCCGGTCTATCCCTCCGATCTCGGCTGGGGTGTCGATCTCTGGGGGGTGAATATCCGCCAGCAGGCCTGGCGCAGCACCGGCTTCGCGGTCCAGGGCAATGGCAGGGTGAACATCGGCACCGGTTCGATCGTGCCAACCTCCGCGGGCATAACGATTGACGCCAAAGGCCATTATGTGGAGGCGGCGACGGTCGCGGCGACCGGGCGCGGCTACAAGCCCGGCGAGTATCTGTATGGCGCGCGGGGCGATATCTACATCGTCGCCGACGTGAATGCCGCCGGCGGGCTGGAACGCGTCGGGATCGTCGGGATCGGCTATGCCGACCATCCGCCGGGCAACCCGGCCGCGGTAACGGGCGGATCCGGGCAGGGCGCATCCCTGTCGCTGCAATGGTCGAGTGCCGACACCCTGACCGTCAATCCCAGCGGCAACACCATCATCGGCGCCGGCACGCCGCTTCCCACCGGCGCGGATAGCGGCTTCCTGATGGTGCCGACCACTTCCGGCACGCCCACCGGCGAGGCCGGCGCACCCGGCCAGGCCGCGATCGAGGTCGATACGACCAACTCGAAGATCTGCGCCAATTGGGGCAAGGGCTGGAAATGCGCGGCGCTGAACTAGACGCGCGCGCAAGGCGGGGTTCAGTATGCGCCCAGCCTGAAGACTGGGAGTTCGTCCAATGCAAAATCTGAAGAACCACGCCGCCGTGATCGGCGTGGGCAATACCGCCTACGGCAATTTCCCCCATGTCGACGAGTACGGCCTGGCCGCGGAGGCGTTCCGCAATGCGGTGAACGATTGCGGCATCGACAAGAACGAGATCGACGGCCTGGTCGTCTGCCGCATTCCCTATTACGCCCGCATGGGCGAGGTGTTGGGGCTGGACCCGCGCTGGACGCTGACATTGCCGCCGCATGGCCGCATGTCCGGCATCGGCATCATCGAGGCCGCGACCGCCTTGGCCGCCGGGCACTGCAAATACGTGGCGCTGCTCTATGCCAATATCGGCCGCTCGCGCCGGGTGAATTACGGCGGGGACGAGAATCCCGGCGTGTGGGATCCGTTCGGCTTCACCTCCCCGGGCGCGGCCCATGCCATGGCTTTCCAGCGGCATATGCAGATGTTCGGCACCACGACACGGCAATTGGCGGAAGTATCCGTCGCGGTCCGCCACCATGCCTGCCTGAACCCGGATGCGGTGATGCAGAAGCCGATCACCATCGACGACCATGAGAACGCGCGCTTCATCACCGCGCCGCTGCGGCTGCTGGATTACTGCCTGATCAATGACGGCGCGGTGTGCATCATCCTCACCACCGCGGAGCGGGCGAAGGATTTCAGCAAGCCGCCGGTCATGATCTCCGGCTTCGGCGGGCAGGAGAGTTTCACCCAGTCCTCCATTTCCAATTTCGACATGGATTTCTGGTACCCTGCGGTGAAATCCGCCGGCGAGCAGGCCTATGGCATGGCCGGGGTCGGCCAAGGCGATATCGATGCGCTGATGTGCTACGACAATTTCAGCCCCACCGTGCTGTTCAGCCTGGAAGGGCTGGGGTTCTGCAAGCAGGGCGAGTCCGGCAGCTTCGTCGAGGGCGGCGCGCTGAAGCTCGGCGCGCGATTGCCGGTGAACACCGATGGTGGGCATCTGTCCAACTCCTACATGCAGGGCTGGGCCTTGAACGTGGAGGCGGTGCGCCAGCTGCGCGGCGAATGCGGCGCGCGGCAGATCGCGGATTGCGAGGTGGTGCAATACGTCCAGGCCACGCCATGCACCCGCTCCATCATCTACACGCGCGGCTGAGGAGACTTCCGATGAGCTACAACAAGCCGCTGCCGAAGATTGACGAGCTGAACCAGGGGTTCTGGGACAATGCCCGCGCGGGCAGATTGTCCGTCCAGCACTGCAGATCCTGCGGCGATAAGCGCTACCCGCCATCGCCGGTCTGCCCGAAATGCCTGTCGCCGGACCAGGAATGGCTGGTGGTATCCGGCAAGGCGACGCTGGAATCCTGGGTGGATTTCCATCGCGCCTACTGGGACGGTTTCAAGGAGGATCTGCCTTACCGGGTCTGCCTGGTGCGGCTGGCCGAAGGCCCGGTGATGGTCAGCAACCTTGTCGGGCCGTCCGACAACGCCAGAATGGGCGCCGCGGTCGAGGTCGTGTTCGACGCGGTTACCGAAGACGTGACGCTGCCGAAATTCAAGATGGCCTGACCGCAACGGAACAGGCCGCGCGACAGGGAGAACGACATGAGACCGGCGAAAAAATGGCTGGCTCGGATCGCCGGCATCCTGCTGGCCTTTTCCGCCTGCGTCGGCAACGCTCAGGCATCGGACAAGACGCTGCGCGCCGTGGTGCACGCGGATTTGAAGATCCTGGACCCGACCTGGACCACGACCTACATCACCAACCGCTACGCCTATCTGGTCTACGACACGCTGTTCGCGCTGAACTCGAAATTCGAGCCGAAGCCGCAGATGGTGGATACCTACAGCATCAGCGACGACAGGCTGACCTACAGCTTCACGCTGCGCAAAGGCATGACCTTCCATGACGGCCAGCCGGTGCGCGCCGCCGATTGCATCGCGTCCCTGAAGCACTGGATGGTCCGCGACGTCATGGGCCAGATGCTAGCCAGGGTGGTGGCGGATTTCGAGGTGGTGGACGACCTGACGTTCCGCCTGAAGCTGAAGGAGCCCTATGCCCTGGTGATCGATACGCTCGCCAAGCCGACGACGCCTGCCTACATGATGCCCGAGCGCATCGCGTCGAAACCGGCCACCGAGCAGATCACGGAATTGATCGGTTCCGGCCCGTTCATGATGAAGCGCGATGAATGGCGCCCCGGTAACAAGGCGGTGTTCGTCAAATTCCCGAACTACATTCCGCGCAACGAGCCGCCGGATTACCTGTCGGGCGGCAAGGTTGCCAAGCTGGACCGGGTGGAGTGGCTGTACATCCCCGACAACAACACCACGCTGTCCGCGCTGATGGCCGGCGAGATCGATTACTTCGAGGCGCCGCCGCTCGATTTCATCAAGCTGATGCAGGAAAGCCCCGACATCAAGGTGATGAACATCGACAAGCTGGGCGTGCAGTTCGTGCTGCGGCCGAATTTCCTCGCGCCGCCGTTCGACAATTACAAGGGGCGGCAGGCGCTGCTGTATCTCGTCAACCAGGAGGACGTGATGCAGGCCGCGGTCGGCAACCCCGATCTGTACCTGAAGTTCTGCGGCGCGTTCTTCCTGTGCAACTCCGCCAACGAAACCGAAATCGGCGCCGACCCGTTGCGCAAGCCGGACTATGCCAAAGCCAAGGCGTTGCTGACGGAGGCCGGTTGGAAGGGAGAAAAGATCATCCTGCTGCTGCCGACAGACCGGCCGCAATATGCCGCGGCGGTGACCGTGCTGGGCGCTGCGCTGCGCAAGGCCGGGATCGCGGTGGACATGCAATCGGCCGATTGGAGCACGATCTCCGTCCGCCGGGCGCGCAAGGACCCGATCGACAAGGGAGGCTACCACATCTTCATCACCACCCATGGCGGCCCGGATGCGGCAAGCCCCGTCGCCAATACCTGGTTCGCCTCCGGCTGCGAGAAGGCCAATCCCGGCTGGCCGTGCGATCCCGAACTCGATGCGCTGGTCACCGCCTGGACGAAGGAGAGCGATCGCGCGAATCAGCGCGAGCTGGTCGAGAAGATCCAGGCGCGCGGCTATGTGTCGGTGCCGTATATTCCCTACGGCCAGTTCTTCCAGCCCATCGCCTTCCGCTCCAACATCAAGGGCGTGCTGGAGTCCGGCCAGCCGGTGTATTGGAATATCGAGAAGCAGTAGCCCTTCGTGCTCGGCTTCATCCTCCGCCGGGTGCTGGCGACGATCCCGGTGATGCTGGTCGTGGCGCTGGTGGTGTTCCTGCTGCTGCATCTCAGTCCCGGCGATCCCGCGGCGATCATCGCCGGGGAGAACGGCACGCAGGAGGACATCGAGCGGATCCGCGCCACCCTCGGCCTCGACCGGCCTTTGGTGGTGCAGTTCGTCAGCTGGATCGGCGATCTGCTGCAGGGCGATCTCGGTGTGTCCGTCTACAACAAGGTGAAGGTCACGACGCTGATTGCCCAGCGGATGCAGCCGACCCTGTCGCTGGCGGTGTTCACCATGGTGTTCGCGGTATCGCTGGCCGTGCCGATCGGGATCCTGGCGGCGTGGAAGGTCGGCACCTGGGTGGACCATGCGATCATGGGCTTTGCCGTGATCGCGTTCTCCTGCCCGGTGTTCCTGATCGGCTATGGCCTGGTGTTCGGGCTGGCACGGAAATGGAAGCTGCTGCCGGTGCAGGGGTTTTCACCGGTGGAGCAGGGGCTCGGCCCGTTCCTGTCGCATCTGGTATTGCCGGCGCTGGCGCTCGGCCTGGTCTACATGGCGCTGCTGTCGCGCATGACCCGCAGCACGATGCTGGAGGTTCTGGGCGAGGACTACATCCGCACCGCCCGCGCCAAGGGGCTGGATGAGCGGGCGGTGCTGCTGCGCCATGCGCTGCGCAATGCGTCCGTTCCCATCGTAACCACCATCGGCCTCGGCATCGCACTGCTGATCGGCGGCGTGGTGGTGACCGAGAGCGTGTTCGCCATTCCCGGCATCGGCCGACTGACGATCGAGGCGGTCACGCAGCGCGACTACCCGGTGATCCAGGGGGTGATCCTGATCGCGTCCATGGTCTATGTGCTGGTCAACCTGGCCATCGATCTCGTCTACGGCCTGCTGGACCCGCGGATCCGCTATTGATGCGGCAGTTCCGATGAAGCGACATCTGAGACGCCATCCGAAGATCGTCATCGGCGGTTTCCTGTTGGCCGTGCTGGTGCTGTTGTCGGTCAGCGCCGGGCTGATCGCGCCGTACGACCCGATCGAGCTGGATGTGGCGCACCGGCTGCGCCCGCCATCGGATGCGCATTGGTTCGGCACCGATGCCTATGGCCGCGACGTGCTCAGGCGCACACTGTATGGCGGGCAGATTTCGTTGCTGATCGGCGTCTGCGTCTCGGTGCTGGCGACGGTCGTCGGCACCACGATCGGGCTGCTCGGCGGCTATCTTCGCCGCGTGGATGCGGTGGTGATGCGGGTGATGGACGGGCTGATGGCGATCCCCGGCATATTGCTGGCGGTGGCGATGCTGTCGCTGACGCGCGCCAGCGTGCAGACGGTGATCATCGCCATCACCATCCCGGAGGTGCCGCGCGTGGTGCGCCTGGTGCGTTCGGTGGTGCTGTCGATCCGCGAACAGGTGTTCATCCAGGGCGCGGTCGCCAGCGGCTCACGCCTGCCGCGCGTGCTGTTCCGCCACGTGCTGCCGAACGCGATGGCGCCGATCATCGTGCAGTCCACCTATATCTGCGCTTCCGCGGTGCTGATCGAGGCCTATCTCGGCTTCCTCGGCGTCGGTACCCCGCCGGAGGTGCCGAGCTGGGGCAACATCATCGCCGAAGGCCGCAATTTCGTTCAACTGGCGATCTGGAACGTGACGTTTCCGGGTCTGTTCCTGGGCGTCATGGTGCTGTCGATCAACGTGCTCGGCGACGGCGTGCGCGATTTGCTGGATCCGCGCATGGCGCGACGGATTTGAGGCGGGATCGGACGATCCGCTACAGGCCGGGCGCCGCTTCTGTTATTCTACCGAAGGATCGATAGCCGCCCGCGCCTGCATATGCAGGCGGCTGGGCCATGCCGGGGGAGCGGAACATGGCTGATACGGTATCCAGGGAGGGCGGCACGGCGGCCCCGGCGGCAAAATCCGCGACGGGGAGCGCCTGGGACAGGCTCCCGGTCATTTTTGCCGCCCTCAATCCCGTTCTGCTGCTCGTGGTCGGGTATATGCTCAATGCGAATATCGATCGGGCCAAGCTGCAGATCGAGGAGACCAGCGCCAAGCTGAATGATCTCAAGACCGCGGCCGAGGCTTCCAGCATCCTGGTGCATGATCGTGTGGACAAGGTCAAAGTGATCAGCGACTTCGTCAACGACCTCACCGGACCGGACGAGCGGCGGCGGCAATTGGCGATCGAGGCGATCTTCATCGCGCTGCCGGACGAGGCCGCACGCCTGGTCAAGGCGGTCGAAAGGTTCAGCGACACCGGCGGCTCGGTTACCGCCAGGGACATCACGGCCGCGAAGAACGCGCTGGACGGTACGCGCTCGCGTCTTGTCGCCAGCATGTTTTCGCCGATCAAGGCCACGCGCGTCGATGCGCTCGCGACCATCGAGCGGGGCTGGGCCGACGATCCCCAACTGGTGGACATGTTGCTGGACCGCGCGCAGCAGGATGTGCAAGAGCGCGCCGCCGCCAATTGGGCCAAGCCGGCCAGCCCCCAGTCGCAGCAGCAACTGGCCAGCATCTACAACACGGTCGAGTTTCTCAGCCTGGTGCGCGACGTCGACGACGCAAAGCTGAAGGCCAAGATCAACGATTTCCTGGCCGCCGTGGCGCCGAACAGCGACGACACGCGGCGCGTCATAGCGACGATTCAGGACCGTTTCAAATAATACCAGAGACGGTACGAGAGGGCGAACCCGCTCAGACCACCTTGCCCGCATGCAGCGCGGCGATCTCGGCGGCGGAATAGCCGAGCTCGCCCAGCACCGCGTCCGTGTGCTCCCCGGCTTCCGGTGAGGCGCTGCGGATGGACCAGGGGGTGCGGCTGAGCTCGATCGGTTGGCCCACAACCTCCACCTCGCCGAGCACCTTCTGCGGCACCTTGCGGGTGATGTTCAGGTGCTTCACCTGCGGGTCGGCGAACACTTCGTTCATCTTGTAGATCGGGCCGGAAGGGACCCCCGCGGCGTTCAGCGCCTCGATCCACTCCGCGGAGGTCTTGCCGACCGTGATCGCCTCGATCTCCGTGTTCAGGGCGTCGCGATTGTCCGATCGCGCCGGGCCGGTGGCGTAGCGGGGATCGGTAAACAGATGCTCCGCGCCGATGGCCTTGCACATGCGGCCGTAGATCTCGGTGCCGGCGGCGGCGATGTTGATGTAGCCGTCCTTGGTCTTGAACACGCCGGTGGGGATGCTGGTCGGGTGGTTGTTGCCGGCCTGTTCGGGCACCTCGTGGCCGATGGTCCAGCGTGCCGCCTGGAAGTCCAGCATGGAGATCTGCGCGGCGAGCAGGTTGCTCTTCACCCATTGGCCCTGGCCGGATTGCTCCCGCTCCAGCAGCGCCACCAGGATGCCCATGGCGCAGAAGATGCCGGCGGTCAGGTCGGCCACGGGGATGCCGACGCGCACCGGACCCTGGCCGGGCAGGCCGGTGATGGACATCAGCCCGCCCAACCCTTGGGCGATCTGGTCGAAGCCGGGGCGATCGCGGTACGGCCCGTCCTCGCCGAAGCCGGAGATCGAGGCGTAGATCAGCCGGGGATTGATCGCCTTCAGGCTCTCGTAGTCGATGCCGAGGCGGAATTTCACGTCGGGGCGGTAGTTCTCGACGATCACATCGCTTTTCGCCACCAGGCGTTTGAGGATCTCCAGCCCTTCCTTGGTCTTCAGGTTCAGCGTCAGGCTGCGCTTGTTGCGGTGCAGGTTCTGGAAGTCCGGGCCATGGCGTTCGCCGCCGAGGCCGGCATCGCCTTCCGGCGCCTCGATCTTCACCACATCCGCGCCCCAGTCGGCGAGCTGGCGCACGCAGGTGGGGCCGGCGCGCACGCGGGTGAGATCGATGACCTTGAAGCGTGCGAGCGGGCCTGCAGTCATGTCCATTCCATCCCGAAAATTTGCCGGGTTAGCTTGGATGGCCGGCCAGGACCGGTCAACCCGGTGCCGGCGCCCCGGCTTGCGGCAATGGCGCGAACCGATAGTCTCCGCCCGCGTCCAATAGAACGGAGACAAAAATGGCCCGCATCGCCCTGATCGTCGAATTCAAGCTCAAGCCCGGCACCTGGGACAAATTCAACCAGATCATCCGCGCCCATGCCACCGGCACCAAGGCCGACGAGCCCGGCTGCCAGCAATTCGACGTGCTGCAGCCGGTCGCCGAGGGCGGTGCGGACCGCAGCCGTGTCATGCTGGTGGAAGTCTACCAGGACGAAGCGGCGTTCGAGATCCACACCAAAAGCCAGAGGCTGGTGAATACCCGCGCTGCCTATGCCGACCTGATCGAGAGCCGTGTGATCACGCGCTGCGAGCTGTAGCATCCCGCAGGAACGGGTTGCGGGCCCGTTCGGCGCCGATCGTCGAACCGGGCCCGTGGCCGCAGACGAACTGGAAGTCATCGCCGAGCGGCAGCAGCTTTTCCACGATGGCGTTGATCAGCGCATCGCTGTCGCCATAGGGGAAATCGGTCCGCCCGACCGAGCCCTGGAACAGCACGTCGCCTACCAGCGCCAGACGCTGCGCGTGGCTCACGAACACCACATGGCCCGGCGTATGGCCGGGGCAGTGCAGCACCTCGAATGCATGCGGGCCGATCGCGACGCTGTCGCCCTCCGCCAGCCAGCGATCGGGGGTGACGTCGCGCGCGCCGGCGATGCCGTATTTGCGGCCCTGCTCGGCCAGGCCGTCCAGCAGGAATTTGTCGCGGATGATCGGGGCCCTCGATCGTCACGTGCTGCCCCTGCGCCGCCAGCGCCTGCTTCAGCCCGGCGGCGCCGCCGGCGTGGTCCATGTGGCCATGGGTCAGCAGGATGCGCTCCACCTGCAGCCGGTTCTGCACGATCGCGCCCAGGATCCGCTCGACATCGCCACCGGGGTCGATCACCGCGGCCCGAAGGCTGTCTTCGTCCCACAGGAGGGTGCAATTCTGCTGGAACGGCGTGACCGTTACGATCGCGCCGCGTAGAGCCTTGGATGGGGACATGTTCAGTGCAGCTTCGGTGATTTGAGAAAGGATGCCCGGTCCGCTGACCGGACGGTCAGGGCCAGGGTGGCGTTGTCCCGGCCGAGGCGCAGGCGCACCGGCGCGCCGGCGCTGCCGGATGCCCAGATCCGATGCCACAGGCTGACCAGATCGGTGATTTCTTCCTCGCCTATCGCGATGATGCGGTCGCCGGTGCGCACGCCGGCCAGTTCCGCCGGGCCGCCATCGGCCAGCCCGCCGACCACGATGTCCTCGCCATGCTCGGTCGCGTACATCCCGAGCCAGGGGCGGGCAGGGCGGTTGACCCGGCCATAGGTGAGAAGATCGCCCAGGATCGGCGTCAGATGGCTGATCGGCACGACCATGTTCATGTCGTGCCGCCCGCCCTTGCCGTCGCCCTGCTGCAGGATCAGCGAGCCGATGCCGTACAGCTTGCCGTCCGAGCCGATCAAGCCGCCGCCGCCCCAGAACGGGTGCGCGGGGGCGGTGAACATGGCGTCGTCCAGCGCGTATTCCCAGTAGCCGGCGAATTCCTGCCGGCCGACCAGCCTGGTCTCGATGGCGTGGTGGCGTCCGCCGGCGGCGGCGAAGACCACGGGATCGCCGACGCGCAGGCGGTCGGTGTCGCCGATCTCCAGCGCCGGCAGATCGAGCCGGCCGAGCGCCTGCACCAGGCCGAAACCGCTTTCCTGGTCATAGGCCAGGGCATGCCCTGGCAAGGCGCGGCCGTCGTCGCAGGTGATCCAGATGGTCTCCGCCTCGGTCACCAGGTAGCCGATGGTGGCGACCAGGCCCGAGTCGCGGATCACCACGCCGCTGCCGGCGCGCTCGGTTCCGAGCGTGTTGGCGGTGAAGGCGTCTGCCGGCACGTAGGATTTGATGCCGACCACGGCGCGCAGCGCGCGGTCCAGGTCGAACGCGTAATCGTCCGGGTCGGGCTGCAGATTCTGCGGGATTTCCCAGTCTTCGGTTGTCATGGCTCGGCGTCTTCCGTGTCCTGGCGGGCCGCTCGCGACCGATTATACCCGCAAATTGTCGCAAGCGGCCAAATTTGAACCGCCAAATTTGAACGGCCAATCTTGAATTGGGAGTGTGCGCGAAAGATGCCGCGCTGCCCAGCCGGGCGACAGCGGCCATGCGCCGGCTAGCCGGGCGGGCGTTCGCTGACGGTGATGTTCAGGCTGAACAGCTCGCCCGACCGCAGCAGCACGATTTCCGCCGTCTCCCCGACCCGGTCCTGGGAAAGGAAGTCCCGCACCGCGCCGGCGCCGACCATGCTGTGCTCGGCGATGGTCAGCACGACGTCGCCGGGCAGCAATCCCGCCCGGTCCGCCGGACCGTCAGGCACGATGTCGATCACCATCCGCCCTGAGTTCTGGCCGGCGAGGGGGCGCAACGCCCGCGGCACGGAGGTGGGCTGCAGCCCGACGCCAAGCCAGCCGCGCCGGCCGGATGGCGGCTTGCGATACAACGCCCCGTTCATCGGACGCGTGGCCGGCAGCGTCATCACGTCAGTGTCCCCGTTCATCGCCTGGTGGCCGAACGCGTCCGCGCGCGGAACCGGGAAGAGAGCATCCGCTGCCAGTTCATGCACATGTGCGTGAACAGGAGCCTCGCAGGGCGCCTGGGCGCTGGCGATCAGCCGCGTGACGACCGCGTGCGGGACCACATGCGCGGGGCCGCCCTGGCCGTCATGCCGCGCGATGATGCCGACCAGCGCGCCCGAAGGGGCGATCAGCGGGCCGCCGAGATCGCCGGATCCTGCGTCGCGGTCGATGCCCGGGAAAATCCTCGCCGTGCCGTTGCCCTTGCCGGCCGGGGCATCCAGCAGCACCGCCAGGCCGGCGACCGGCGCGCCGGCATCGTCGATGCCGACGGAGATCAGCGCGGTATCCGGTGCGATCGGCCGCGGCGCCGGAATGGCCGGCAGGGGATGGGCGGTATCGAGCTGAATGCCCGCCAGCCCGGAATCCTCATCGCGCCAGGCCAGATGGCCGACGGCATGGCCGCTGTCCAGCAGCAGCAAGAAACGGTCCTGCTCCGGCAGCGACCAGGCGCAGGTTACGGCGAAATCCGGCGACCATAGCGTGGCACAGAGATGCTTGCGGGTGCCGATCCGGATGGCCGCCACCCGCCTGGCCGCCGCCGCAACCTGGACGGCCGCGCTGTCGGACAAGAACGCCAGCAGTTCCGTCAACCCAGTTGTCAATTACAACTCCCACAGACTATCGGCCTGCAAATCTGCAACGCACGATAGAATAGAAATACGCGGGACAGTTGAACAGGGCAAGCCTGTCAAGTCTGGATAAATTACAGCACGTCAGCCTTCGGAAACACCAGGAAAAGAAGATTCGTCAGGCCGATTGTTCCAGCAACAGATTCTGATACCGTGCCCGCAACGCATTCTTCTGCAATTTTCCGGTGGCGGTATGGGGCAACTCATCGACCACCAGGACCGCATCGGGCAGCCACCATTTGGCGATCTTTCCCTCGTAGATCGCCAGCACGGACTCCGGCGTCACCGTCGCGCCCTTCGCCGGCACCACGATCAGCACCGGCCGCTCGTCCCATTTGGCGTGGCGCGCGGCAATGACCGCGGCCTCGGCGATGTCGGGGTGGGAGACGGCGATGTTCTCCAGCGTGATGGAACTGATCCACTCGCCGCCGGACTTGATCACGTCCTTGGAGCGGTCGGTGATCTCCATCATACCGTTCTCGTCGATGGTGGCGACGTCGCCGGTCGCGAACCAGCCATTCGCGTCGACCGCGCTGCCCGGCGGGTCGCCGTAATAGGCGCTGGCCACCCAGGGGCCGCGCACCTTCAGGTCGCCGAACGCCACCCCGTCCCACGGCATCTCCTCGTCGGCGTCGTCGACGATCTTCATGTCGATGCCGGGCAGCACGCGGCCCTGCTTCAGGGTCAGCTGCTCCATGGCCAGTTCGTCCAGCCCGGCATGCGCCGGCTTCGGGCGGTTGTAGGTGCCGATCGGACTGACTTCCGTCATCCCCCAGCCATGCTCCACGGGCACCCCGTATTCGCGCCCGAACGCCTCGATCAGCAGCGGCGGACAGGCGGAGCCGCCGGTCATGATGCGCTTGACCGTGTCCAGCCGCTGCGCCGGGGGTGGCGCGCAGATGCTGCAGCAGCCCCATCCACACGGTCGGCACGCCGGCGGTCATGGTCACGCGCTCCTCATTGAGGATCTTGTGCATGTTCGGACCGTCCAGGTGCCGGCCGGGCATGATCAGGGAGGTGCCGGTCAGCGCGGCGCCATAGGGAATGCCCCAGGCATTGACATGAAACATCGGCACGACCGGCAGCACCCGGTCGACCGCGCGCAGGCCCAGCGCGTCCGCGACGCTGATGCCATAGGCGTGCAGCAGGGTGGAGCGGTGGCTGTAGAGCACGCCCTTGGGCCGCCCGGTGGTGCCGGAGGTGTAGCAGAGCGCGCTGGCGGTATTCTCGTCGAATTCCGGCCAGTCATAGTCCTCGTCTGCCGCGGCGATCAGGTCGTCGTAGCAGAGCAGCCGCATGCCGGCCGGCAGGTCGAGTTCGGGCATGCGGTCCGGTTCCGTCATCATCACGATCGCCCGCACGCTGGCGGTGATCTGCGGCGCGATGGCGGTGAGGATGGCGTTGAAGCTGGTGTCCGCGAACACCACCGCGTCCTCGGCGTGGTTGATGATGTAGGCGATGTCGTCGGGATGCAGGCGGGGATTGACGGTGTGGCAGATCGCTCCCATCCCCGGCGCGCCGTAATAGATTTCCAGATGCCGGTAGCCGTTCCAGGCCAGCGTGCCCACCCGGTCGCCCGCCTTGATGCCGAGCGCCTGCAGCGCCCGGACCAGCCGGCGGGAACGCCGTTCGGCGTCCGCCCAGGTATAGCGGTGGATGTCGCCCTCGACGTTCTTCGAGACGATTTCCGCCGCCCCGTGATGGCGTGCCGCGTGCTTCAGCACGGTGGAAATCATCAGCGGTTGCGATTGCATCAATCCGAACAAATTGCGCCTCCCTCAGGGTTGCCCCGTGCCGGCGGAGCTTGATGCGCCGCTCATGGATCTCGAGGGTGAAACCTTAGAGCAATATTCGGCCGCCTGGAATTGCTCAGCGGCCCCGGACGGATGAATTGCCTGAAACGAACAGGCGCAGTTCCGGTCCGGGGCGCTCCGGGTCAGGTATGCGTGCGGATGAAGGCCTTGATCCGAGGCGCGATCTCCTCGCGGAAGCGCCTGCCGTTGAACAGGCCGTAATGGCCGACGCCGGGTTGCTCGTGGTGCTCGCGCAGCTTCTTCGGCAGTTCGCGCGTCAGCGCATGCGCGGCACGGGTCTGGCCGATGCCGGAGATGTCGTCGCGCTCGCCCTCGATGGTCATCAGCGCGGTGCGGCGGATCGCCGCCGGCTCGACCAGCCGGCCGCGGGAGACCAGCAGGCCGCGCGGCAGCAGATGCTCCTGAAACACTGCCTCGATCGTCTGCAGATAATAGGTCGCCGACAGGTCCATGACCGAGCGGTACTCGTCGTAGAACCGGCGCTTGGCGCTCAGGCTTTCGCCGTCGCCCTGCACCAGGTGGTCGAACATGTCCCAATGCGCCAGCACGTGGCGGTCCAGGTTCATGGCCATGAAGCCGGCCAGTTGCAGGAAGCCGGGATAGACCAGGCGCATGAAGCCGGGATTGCCGACCGGCACGGGATGGATGGTGTTCTGCTTGAACCAGTTCAGGTCGTGTCGCTTGGCGAACTCGTTGACCTTGGTGGGCGCCTCGCGGGTATCGATCGGGCCGCCGATCAGCGTCATGCTGCGCGGCGCGTCCGGGTCGCCCGCCGCGTTCATCAGCGCCACCGCGGCCAGCACGGGCACGGCCGGCTGGCAGACCGCGATCACGTGCGTGTCCCGCCCGAGCATGCGGATGCAGTCGATGACGGTAGTCGATGTAGTCGTCCAGGTCGAAATCGCCCAGCGTGGCCGGCACGTCCCGTGCGTCCGACCAGTCGGTGATGTAGACGTCGTGGTCCGGCAGCATCGCCTTCACGGTGCCGCGCAGCAGCGTGGCGTAATGGCCGGACATCGGCGCCACGATCAGCACCGGCGGATCGTTGGGGCGGTCGGCCAGGCGCCGGAAGCGCTTCAGCTCCACCCAGGGGCGCGTCAGCACCGCTTCCTCGACGATCGGCACCGCTTCGCCGTCGATCAGTGTGTCGCCATGGCCGAATGCGGGTTTGCCGAAATGGCGGGTGCTGTGCTCGAAACTGTCCAGCATGGCGGCGGTGACGCGGCCAAGATGCGTCTGGCGCATGGGATTGCCCGGCATATCCAGCAGACCCAGCATGTTGCTGGCCATGACGCGCATCGGCGCGAGTGCCAGGCGCTGCATTTCGTAATGATGATAGAGCATGGAGTCCTTACGATCGGTCAGCCGCCGCGACGCAGGCCGGTAACGGTCTGTCGCGCCGGAAATGGAGGGAAAGGCACGATTTCCGGTCGTGTGGGGCCTGTCGGCGAGAGTTCCTTGTTTCCAATCCGCGGTATCGCGGTGCGTTCCTTCCCTTGGCGTGCATTCTTGGAGAGGGGATTCCCCCATCTTGCATTACCTGCCGGTAAATAGAGGAACCGCCGCTGCGGTCAAGCCGCGAGCCATGCCTTTTGGCAACACTGTGGCCCGTCTGCATCATGGCTTCTGGCCGTGGCGCAGGCATGCTTTCATGAACGCCTGCGCCGAACGCTTGCGCCTACAGGCAGCAGAGAGCCCTCGCTACCAGAGACCCCGTAACTTGCCAGCAGCACAGGTCCGAAAAATGACACAGGTCCTTCTCGTCACCGGCGGAAGCCAGGGGATCGGCGCCGCCACCGCCCGGCTGGCGGCTTCGCGCGGCTACCGCGTGGCGCTGACCTATCAGCGCGCGGCCGGCCTGGCGGAACAGGTGCTCGCGGATATCCGCGCCGCCGGCGGCACCGCGATCGCGGTTCAGGCGGAAATGGCCGATGAGGCTTCCATCGTCGATCTGTTCAAGACCGTGGACCGGGAACTTGGGCCGGTGGACGCGGTGGTCAACAACGCCGGCATCACCGGACCGACGCGCACGATCGACAAGATCACCACGGAAATCCTGGATGAGGTGCTGGGCGTGAATGTCCGCGGCGCGTTCCTGGTGATCCGCGAGGCCACCGCGCGGATGGCGACCGATCTCGGCGGCAAGGGCGGGGCGATCGTCAACGTCTCCTCGCGCGCCTCCACCCTCGGCGGCGGCGGCGAGTGGATCCATTACGGCGCCTCCAAGGGCGCGGTGGACACGCTGACAATAGGCGCATCGCGCGAGCTGGCGGCACGCGGCATCCGGGTCAACGCGGTCAATCCCGGCCTGATCGAGACCGATCTGCACGCCAAGGCCGGGCTGCCCGACCGGGTGCAGCGGCTGCTCGGCGGGGTGCCGCTGGGGCGGCCCGGCACGGCGGAGGAATGTGCGCGGGTGATCCTGTGGCTGCTGTCCGATGAAGCGTCCTATGTGACCGGGGCGCTGGTGCCGATCTCGGGAGGCCGCTGATGGGGGCGCTGATCGTTGGTGCGGGCAGCGGGCTGAGTGCCTCGCTGGCACGGCTGTTCGCGATGAACGGAATCGCCGTGGCGTTGGCCGCGCGCGACACCGCCAAGCTGGTGCCCCTGTGCGCGGAAACCGGCGCCGTGGCGCATGCATGCGACGCCACCAGGCCCGATGAGGTGGCAGAACTGTTCGAGCAGGTTTCGGCCGGGCAGGGCGATCCGGAGATCGTCGTGTTCAACGCCTCCGCCCGCGCGCCCGGCCCGATCGCCGAGCTGGATCCGGCCGGCGTTGCCCACGCCATCGCCGTCTCCGCCTATGGCGGCTTCCTGGTCGCGCAGCAGGCGGCGCGGCGCATGCTGGCACACGGGTCCGGCACGATCCTGCTGACCGGGGCGTCGGCGAGCGTGAAGGGCTATCCGCACTCCGCCGCCTTCGCCATGGGCAAGTTCGCTTTGCGCGGGCTGGCGCAAAGCATGGCGCGCGAGTTGGCCCCACAGGGCATCCACATCGCGCATTTCGTCGTCGATGGCGCGATCCGCTCCGCCACCCGGCCCGATCCCGCGGACAATCCGGACAGCCTGCTCGATCCCGATGACATCGCCGCGACCTATTGGCACGTGATCCACCAGAAGCGCAGCGCCTGGACCTGGGAAGTGGAGCTGCGGCCCTGGGTGGAGCGGTTCTGAACGCGCCGGCCCAGAACTGCCGGGCCGAGCTTACCTGCCCAGGCTTGCCGGGCCGGCGCAGGCACCGCAGACTGGCCCGGCACGCCGTTCGGCGTCCAGTTGGCAACAGCACGCGATCGGCGTGGGGGGAACAGAATGATCTATGAAATGCGCATCTATCACTGCGTTCCGGGCAAGCTGCCCGATCTGCTGAAGCGCTTCGACACCATCACGCTGAAGCTGTGGGAAAAGCACCAGATCAAGCAGGCCGGCTTCTGGACGACGGTGATCGGTGAGTCGAGCCAGGCGCTCTATTACATGCTGGCCTGGGAATCGCTGGCCGAGCGGGAGAAGAAATGGGCCGCGTTCGGCGCCGATCCCGAATGGCTGGCGGCGCGCGCCAAGACCGAGGAGAACGGCCAGATCGTCGCCAAGGTGATCAACCACATCCTGGCGCCCACCTCGTTCTCGTCGGTGAAGTAGCCTACCGGCGTTGAAATAGGCTCGCGGCGCCTGGGCGGTGCTCACCGCCCGTGTTGCCTGTGGGCGGCGCGAGCCGCCCGCGTTGCCCGCGGCGGCCGGTCAGCCGTTCAGGATATCCCTGGCGGCGTCGGCGAACACCGCGCAGCCGAGCACCAGGTCCTCGTCGCTGGTATTCTCCGCATAATGGTGGCTGATCCCGCCGATGCTGGGAACGAACAGCATCGCCGCGGGCAGCCGGCTGGCCAGGATCTGCGCGTCGTGCCCGGCCCCGCTGGGCATGCGCTGATGCAGGCCGGCGGCATGTTTTTCCGCGGCGCGTTCCAGAGCGTCCTGGAATCCGGCATGCATGTGCGTCGGCTCGCTGGTGCTGGTGCGCGTGCAGGTCACCCGGCACGGACCGGCATCCGCTTCGGCCACGAGCCGGTCCAGGATCTGTGACAGCGTGTCCAGCATCGCCGGGTCGGTGTCACGGAACTGAAACAGCATCTCCGCCCGGCCGGGCACGATGCTGGGCGCGCCGGGCTCCAGCGTGATGCGCCCACAGGTCCATACCGTCCGCGGAGTGGCGACCCTGGCGAACGCCTCGTACACGGCGCCGGCCAGCTTCACCAGCGCGACGCCGGCATCCTTGCGGATGGCCATGCGCGTGGTGCCGGCATGGTTCTGCACGCCCTCGAACAGGATGCGGTGCTGGCGCGCGCCGACGATGGCGGTCACCACGCCGATGCGCAGGTTCCTGTCCTCGAGTTCGGCGCCCTGCTCGATATGCGCTTCCAGATAGCCCCGGTAGCGGGCCGGGTCGATCGTCAGGCGCGCCCGCCCGGCCAGCCCGGTGGCTGCCAGGGCTTCGCGCAGCCGGGTACCATCATACTTGTTCGCGCTGGCGTCGATCTCCTCCTCGGTCAGCTTGCCGCAGAACGACTTGCTGCCGAGGAAATTACCGTAATGGCCTTCCTCGTCCGCCCAGGCGGCGACCTCGATGCCCAGCCCCGCGCAGGCGGGGTCGGCTGCGAAGGCGCGCGCCACCTCCAGCCCGTAGATCACGCCCATGGCGCCGTCCAGCCAGCCGGCATGGTTCTGGGTCTCGATATGGCTGCCCAGCAGCAGCTTCGGACCGTTCACCGGCGAGCGCCCGATCACGTTGCCGATGCCATCCATCTCCGGCGTCAGCCCGGCCTCGCGCATGCGCCGCATCAGCCATTCCCGCGCCTCCATGTCCTGCGGCGAATAGGTCGGGCGGTGCACGCCGGTCCGGTAGGCCCCGATCCGGGCCAGGTCGCGGAGGTCTGCGAGTAGTCGGGCGCCATCGATTTTCGGCAAGGCGGGCTCCTGCTGCTGGGCTGGGACATGGAACGGCGTCGCGCATCGAGTTCTGCGGCGGCGACTGTGCCGCAGTGCAATATAAACCTCCAGTAATGTTGATCGTGGACTGCCGGATCTGTCATCAAACCTTCATAAAAATGCAATCTTGACGTCGCAGCCCGTGCCTAGGTTCCGCACACGTTGGAGACAGCGTCGACCTCAGGAGGATTTATGACCATTTCGTTCAAGGCGCTGGCGATCGCGCTTGTCGGTTTCGCCACGCCGCTCGCCGCAGGGGCGCAACAGATCACCGGCGCCGGTGCCACGTTCCCCGCGCCGGTCTATTCCAAATGGAGCGAGGCCGCGAAGGCCGCGACCGGCATCGAGCTGAACTACCAGGCCATTGGCTCCGGCGGCGGCCAGAACCAGATCCTGAACCGCACCGTCGATTTCGGCGCGTCCGACGCGCCGATGGATCCGGCGAAGCTGGAATCGGGCAATCTGCTGCAGTTCCCCACGGTCATGGGCGCGGTCGTGGTGATCGTGAACATCCCCGGCGTGGAGATGAACGCCCTGAAGCTGCCGGGTGAGCTGGTCGCCGATATCTATGCCGGCAAGGTTTCCAAGTGGAACGACCCGCGCATCGTCGAGGCCAATCACGGCCTGAACCTGCCGAACCTCGCCATCGCCCCGGTCTATCGCGCCGACGGCTCCGGCACGACCTTCGTGTGGACGTCGTACCTCTCGGCGGTCAGCCCGGAATGGAAGTCGAAAACGGGTGCCGCGACCTCGGTGAAATGGCCGGCCGGCGCCGGCGCCAAGGGCAATGACGGCGTCGCCGCCACCGTGCGCAACACCAAGGGCGCCATTGGCTATGTCGAAAGCGCCTATGCCAGCCAGAACAAGCTGATCACCACCCAGTTGCGCAACAAGGCGGGCGCCTATGTCACGCCGTCGTCGGAAGCCTTCATGGCTGCCGCGGCGAACGCCAACTGGCACGATGCGAAGAACTACGCGGTGGACATCATCGACCAGCCCGGCGCCAAGAGCTGGCCGATCGTCTCCGCAACCTTCGTCCTGCTGCCGAAGGACCCGAAGGACGGAGCGCGCAGCGCCAACGTGATCAAGTTCTTCGACTGGGCCTATAAGAACGGCTCGGCGATCGCCACCGGCCTGGACTATATCCCGCTGCCGGAGGCGGTGCAGAACGCGGTGCGTGCGTCCTGGGCCAGCGAGGTCAAGGGCTGATACTGTCGGCGGCCCGTGCGGTGCCTGATGGCACCGCACGGGCCGCTCGCCTCTCTTCCGTTCTTCCCGACCAGGGGTTAAGTTCTTGCAGCAGGCCGTCGCCGCCACCACCGCTCCGCCTCAGTCCGCACCGCCCCGATCTGTGGCGCGCGGTTCGAATTTTGGCGATATGCTGTTCGCCGGCCTGACCCGCTCGGCCGGCGTGCTGGTACTGATCCTGCTCGGCGCCATCATCGTCGAGCTGTTCATCGGCGGCCTGCCGGCCTTCCGGAAATTCGGCCTGCAGTTCCTGGTCTCGACCGACTGGGACCCGGTGCAGGAGGATTTCGGCGCCGCCGTGTCGATCTTCGGCACCGTCGTCACTGCGGTGCTGGCGCTGATCCTGGCGGTGCCTGTCGCCTTCGGGGTCGCCTTCTTCCTGACCGAGCTCGCGCCGCAATGGTCGCGCCGGCCGGTCGGCACCGCGATCGAGCTGCTGGCCGCCGTTCCCTCCATCATCTACGGCATGTGGGGTTTCTTCGTGATCGTGCCGCTGATGGCGCAGTACATCCAGCCGCTGATCATCGACAATATCGGCGACCTGCCGGTGATCGGCGACTTCTTCCAGGGGCCGCCCTTCGGCACCGGCATCTTCACCGCGGCGCTGATCCTGGCGGTGATGATCATTCCCTTCATCGCCGCGACGATGCGCGACGTGTTCCTGACCGTGCCGCCGGTGTTCAAGGAGTCCGCCTACGGCCTCGGCTGCACCACCTGGGAGGTGATGCGCGCCATCGTCATCCCCTACACGCGGGTATCGGTGGTCGGCGGCATCATGCTCGGCCTCGGCCGTGCGCTCGGCGAGACCATGGCGGTCACCTTCGTGATCGGCAACACCAACCGCATCGCCACCAGCCTGTTCGGCCCCGGCAACACCATCGCCTCCATCGTCGCGCTGGAATTTCCCGAAAGCCAGGCCGGCAGCCTGAAGCTCGCCTCGCTGCTGGCGCTCGGCTTCATTCTGTTCGTGATCTCGTTCATCGTGCTGGCGATATCGCGCATCCTGTTGCGTCCCCGGCTGAAGGGCTGATCCGATGAGCGCAACCCTCACGGCCGGCTCCGCTTCCGGTCCGTCCAAGAACATGAAGATCGCCGAGGCGCTCGGCCGCCGGCGCAAGCGCAGCGACCGGGTGGTCAAGGCGCTCTGCTTCGCGGCGACCGGCCTCGGCCTGTTGCTGCTGGCCTCGATCCTGGCCACGCTGCTGATCCGCGGCTTCAGCGGCATCGGGCTGTCCGTCTTCACCGAGATGACCAAGCCGCCCGGCTCCAATGGCGGGTTGCTCAACGCCATCGTCGGCAGTCTGATCCAGACCGTGATCGGCGTCGCCATAGGAACCCCGGTCGGGCTGCTGGTCGGCACCTATCTGGCCGAATACGCCCGCGGTTCGATGCTCGGCAACGCGGTGCGCTTCGTCTCCGACGTGCTGCTGTCCGCGCCGTCCATCCTGATCGGCCTGTTCATCTATCAGTTGGTCGTCGCCCCGTTCGGCGGCTTCTCCGGCCTGGCCGGCTGCATCGCCCTGGCGGTAATCGTGATCCCGATCGTGGTCCGCACCACCGAAGACATGCTCAGCCTGATCCCGACGGCGATGCGCGAGGCCGCGGTCGCGCTCGGCGCGCCGAAATGGAAGATGATCGTGCTGATCTGCTATCGTGCGGCGAAGGACGGCATCGTCACCGGCATCCTGCTGGCTCTGGCCCGCGTGGCCGGCGAGACCGCGCCGCTGCTGTTCACCAGCCTGGGCAACCTCAACTGGTCGCTCAGCCTGACCAAGCCGATGTCGAGCCTGCCGGTGACTATCTACCAGTATGCCGGTTCCGCCTTCGACGACTGGGTCCAGCTTGCCTGGGTCGGCGCCCTGCTGATCACCTTCGGCGTGCTGGCGATCAACATCCTGGCGCGCGTCCTGTTGCGCGGGGGCAAATGAGATGAACGATGCGGCCCAGCCGGCATCCGGCCAACCTTCGCGAAAGAATGTCATGAGCACCACGACAAGCAGCACGGATACTCCCGCCACGGGCGCCCGGCCGGCCGGCCTCGGCGACCTGCAGGCGAACCCGGCGAGCGGGCTGAACCCGGCCCGCATCGCCATCCGCGGCCTGGATTTCTATTACGGCAGCCACCGCGCGCTGAAGGACATCAACCTCGATTTTCCGGCGCGCCAGGTCACTGGCATGATCGGCCCCTCCGGCTGCGGCAAGTCCACGCTGCTGCGCGTGCTGAACCGCATGTACGACCTCTATCCCGGCCAGCGCGCAACCGGCCAGGTGTTGATGGACGGCGATAACATCATCGAGCCCGGCTTCGACCTGAACGCGCTGCGCTCGCGGGTCGGCATGGTGTTCCAGAAGCCGACGCCGTTCCCGATGACCATCTACGAGAACATCGCCTTCGGCGTGAAGCTGCACGAGAAACTGTCCAAGACCGCGATGGACGAGCGTGTGGAATGGTCGCTGACCCGCGGCGCGCTGTGGGGCGAGGTGAAAGACCGGCTCCATACCTCCGCCATGGGCCTGTCGGGCGGCCAGCAGCAGCGCCTGTGCATCGCGCGCACCATCGCGGTACGCCCGGAGGTGATCCTGCTGGACGAGCCGACCAGCGCGCTGGACCCGATCAGCACCCTGAAGATCGAGGAGCTGATCGACGAGCTGAAGCACGATTTCACCATCGCCATCGTGACCCACAACATGCAGCAGGCGGCGCGCTGCGCCGACCAGGTGGCGTTCTTCTATCTCGGCGAGATGGTCGAAGTGGACAGCGCCGCGAAGCTGTTCACCGCGCCGCGGGAACGGCGGACGCAGGAATACATCACCGGCCGGTTCGGCTGAACGGGAGCAAGACATCGTCATGGCCGACACTTCGGAACATATGGTCAAGAGCTTTGACCAGGAACTCAAGCATCTGTACGGCCTCGTCGCGGAAATGGGCGGGATCGTCGAAAGCCAGGTGGCGTCCGCCGCCGAGGCCGTCGTGGCCCGCGACTCCTCCACGGCGGCGCAGGTGATCGAGCAGGACGCCAAGGTCGACGCCCTGGAGCAGGAGGTGGAACAGTTCGTCATCCGCATGCTGGCGTTGCGCCAGCCGATGGCCGGAGACCTGCGCCGGGTCGTTTCCGCGCTGAAGATCACCGGCGGCCTGGAGCGGATCGGCGATTATGCCGCCAATGTCGCCAAGCGCAGCATCGTGTTGAGCCAGGTCCGGCTGCCGTTCAGCCTGTCCGGCATCAGCCATATGGCGGTGTTGGTGCAGGAGAGCCTCAAGATCGTCATCGACGCGATCGGCGAGGATGACGCCGACAAGGCGCTGCAGGTATGGAACTCGGATGAGGCGATCGATGATCTCTACAACACGATCTTCCGCGAGCTGATCACCTACATGATGGAAGATCCGCGCAGCATCACGTCCTGCACGCATCTGCTGTTCATTGCCAAGAACCTGGAACGCATCGGCGACCACGCCACCAACATCGCCGAGACCGTCTATTACACGGTCAAGGGCGAAGTGATCACGCAGGCGCGTCCGAAGGGCGACATGTCCGCCTATGCCGTCGTTCGGCCCAAGGACGAGTGAGCCGGACCTTGCTGTCAGAACAAGCCTTCAGCCAACCAAAGGGATCCTCGATGCTCGACGGCACCGCCAATTTGTCTAAACCCCTGGTGCTGGTCGTCGAGGATGAGGCGGCGCTGGCGACCATGCTGCGCTACAATTTGGAAAAACAGGGCTTCCGCGTCGACGAGGCGGCGGACGGGCAGGAGGCGCTGACCCGCATCGCCGAGAATCAGCCCGATCTGGTGCTGCTCGACTGGATGCTGCCGGTGATGTCGGGGATCGAGGTGTGCCGGCAGATCCGCCGGCGCACGGTGACAAGGGACCTGCCGGTGATCATGGTCACCGCACGGACCGAGGATCAGGATGCGGTGCGCGGGCTGAACACCGGCGCCGACGACTACATCACCAAGCCGTTCAGCATGGACGCGCTGCTGGCGCGGATGCGCGCCTTGCTGCGCCGGTCCAACTCGGTGCCGGCCAAGGGCCAGCTGACGTTCCATGACATCACCCTGGACCTGTCGGCACACCGGGTGCAGCGCAACGGCCGGCCGATCCATGTCGGCCCCACCGAATTCCGCCTGCTGGAGTTCTTCATGCAGCATCCCAGGCGGGTATTCTCCCGCGAGGAACTGCTGGATGCCGTCTGGGGCCCGGATATCCACGTGGAGCCGCGCACCGTGGACGTGCATATCCGCCGCCTGCGCAAATCGATGAACGCCGAGGGCGAGCTCGACGTTGTCCGCACCGTGCGCGCCGCCGGCTACGCGCTGGATACCGAAGTAATCTGAACGGCGTTGGCTCTGCCGGAGCCGCGACCCTCACCCGCCTCGCTGCGCTCGGCACCCTCTCCCGCTTGCGGGAGAGGGGAAGGGCCTAGCCCGAAGGGGCTGGGAAGGGTGAGGGCGCTGCGGCCGGCTTTTGCCTAGTGGAAGGTCCCGCGCAGATACTGGTTCGGCACCGGCGGCTTCGCGCCCAGCGTCATCGCCGCGCGGATCGGCCAGGACGGGTCACCGAGCAGCACGCGCGCCAGGAACACCAGGTCGGCGCGCTGGTTGCCCAGGATCTCCTCGGCATGCTCGGCCTTGGTGATCAGCCCGACCGCGCCGGTGGGAATGCCGGCGCCGTGGCGGATCGCATCCGCGAACGGCACCTGGTACCCCGGATGCAGCGAGGGGATGCGCGCATCCGGCGACACCCCGCCCGAGGAACAATCGACCAGGTCCACGTCGCCGCGCGCCTTCAGCATGCGGCTGACCTCGACGGTGTCGTCGATGGTCAGGCCGCCCAGCATGTAGTCCACGCAGGACAGGCGCACGAACAGCGGCAGTTCCGCCGGCCATACCGCGCGCACGGCGTCCAGCGTCTCCATCAGGAAGCGGGTGCGCCCGATCAGGTCGCCGCCGTACTGGTCATTGCGCTGGTTGCTGATCGGCGACAGGAAGGAATGCGCGAGATAGCCGTGCGCGCCATGCACTTCCAGCACCTTGAAGCCGGCGTCCAGCGCCATCTTCGCGGTGTCGGCGAAGCTCGCGACCACGCCGGCGATGTCGGCCTGGGAGAGCTGGATCGGGGTCACCGCGCCGGGCGTGAACGGCACCGGGCTCGGCGCTACCGGCACCCAGCCGCCCGCGTCCGGCGCGATCGGGGCGCCGCCTTCCCAGGGCACGGCGCAGCTCGCCTTGCGGCCGGCATGGGCGATCTGGATCGCCGGCACCGCGCCGGAAGCCGCGATCACGCCGGCGAGCCGACGCAGAGCTGCCGCGTGCTCGGGGCGATAGGCGCCGAGGCAGCCCGGCGTGATGCGGCCGATATCGGCGACCGCCGTCGCCTCCACGAATACGATGCCGGCGCCGCCAAAGGCGCGCGCGCCCAGATGCTGCACATGCCAATCATTGGCAGTGCCGTCCTCGGCGGAATATTGGCACATTGGGGCCACCGCGATGCGGTTGCGGGCGGTGACGGAGCGGAAGCTGATCGGCTGGAACAGGAGCGGATTGGCGGCCATCTTGGGTCTTCCATCGTTGTGACGTGGCGCCCGCCGATACAGGCAAGCCAGGGCGATGGCAATCCAACCCGGTTGCGGGAAAGCGGTGCGCCCTGTACCGGTACTTGTTGCGAAGGAACTGATTTTGAAAGAATTGGGCGCCGGGTCCGCATGAACATCCTGTCCATCCAGTCCTGGGTCGCCTATGGCCATGTCGGCAATGCCAGCGCGGTGTTTCCGCTGCAGCGCCTGGGCGCGGAGGTCTGGGCGATCAACACCGTGCAGTTCTCCAACCACACCGGCTATGGCGACTGGACCGGCCAGGTCTTCACCGGGGAGAACGTGCGCGCGCTGGTGGATGGGATCGACCGGCGCGGCGCGCTGGAGCGCTGCGATGCGGTACTGTCGGGCTACATGGGCGATGCCGGCATCGGCGCGGCGGTGCTCGATGCCGTGATGCGCGTCCGCTGCCGCCAATCCCGGCATGCTCTATTGCTGCGATCCCGTGATCGGCGACGACGATACCGGCGTCTATGTCCGCCCGGGGATCGAGGAGATGCTCCGCCAGCGTGCCCTGCCGCAGGCCGACATCGCCACCCCGAACCGGTTCGAGCTGGAGCGTCTGACGGGCATCGACTGCTCGACGCTCGATCGCGCCAAGCAGGCGGTCACGCAATTGCAGGCCATGATGCACGCGCCCGGCCCGCGCGCGGTCCTGCTGACCAGCCTGGACACCGAGGACACGCCGGCCGACTGCATCGACCTGCTGGCGGCGGAGGGCGGCGCCTTCCATCTGCTGCGCACCCCCCGCCTGCCGGTGCAGCTCAATGGCGCCGGCGACGCCATCGCGGCCTTGTTCCTGTTCCACCGGATGCAGAGCGGCAGTGTCGCGCAGGCGCTGGAGGCGGCCGGATCCTCGGTGCATGGCCTGCTGCGCCGCACCGCCGAGGCCGGCTCGCGCGAGATCCTCATTGTCGCCGCGCAGCAGGAATTCGTCGAGCCGTCGCTGAAGATGGCCAGCCGGCCCTGCTGACCTCTTTACGACGCTGCCTGCCGCTTTCCCGCCACAGCCTTGCCGCAGACTGCTGGGCTATAAGTCCCTCGGGCTATCAAGCACGGATGACGATATGCGATTTCTGAAGACCTATGCGCGGGTGCTGCTGCTGCTGGGCGCCGACCTCAAGGTCGCGTCGTTCCTGGGCCTGGCCAACATGGCGGTCGCCACGCTGCATTTCATCGACCCCGTGCTGTTCGGCCGGGTGATCGAATTGCTGACCCACTCCGCCGAATTGCCGCGCGCGGAATTGTGGCAGCAGGCCGCCCTGCTGCTCGGCATCTGGGCCGCGGTCGGCATCGGCGGGATCGCCGCCAACGCCGCGGTGGCGTTGCAGGCGGAGCGTCTGGCGCATCGCAACCGATTGCAGGCGATGAGCCGGTACTACGGCCATGTCCTGTCCCTGCCGCTGTCCTTCTATGGCGACACCCAGTCCGGCCGGCTGATCAAGGCGATGATCGCCGGATCGGAATCGCTGTTCGGGGTCTGGCTGACCTTCTTCCGCGACCACCTGGCGACGATCCTGTCGGTGCTGGTGCTGCTGCCGATGACGCTGTTCATCAACTGGAAGCTCGCCTCGGTGCTGATCGTGCTGGTGCTGGTGTCCGCCGTGGTCACCGCGCTGGTGATCCGGCGCACCGAGGCCGGCCAGCGGGAGGCGGAAAAAATCAATTCCGCCCTGTCCGGCACGGCGCAGGACGCGCTGACCAATGTGATGGTGGTGCAGTCCTTCAGCCGCCTGTCGGCCGAGACCCGGCTGTTCCGCGACATCGCCAACGAGTTCATCCGCCACCAGCTGCCGGTGCTGAACTGGTGGGCGCTGGTCAATGTGCTGACCCGGGCGACCAGCACGATCGCGGTCATCGTCATCGTCGCTGTCGGCACGCTGCTGCACGTGCAGGGTGAGGCCACGGTGGGCGAGATCGTCTCGTTCATGGGCATCGCCACGCTGCTGATCGGCCGGCTGGAATCGGCGATCTCCTTCGCCGCGACCCTGTTCTTCCGCCTGCCGGCGCTGGAGGAGTTCTTCGCCATCCTGGACGCCCGCAGCTCGGTGCCGGAGAAGCCGGACGCGGTGGCGCTGCAGGCCAGGAACGGCGAGGTGGTGTTCGAGCATGTCAGCTTCGCCTATCCGGGCGGGCCGAACATCCTGACCGATTGCGACTTCATCGCCCGCCCCGGGACCACGGTGGCGCTGGTCGGGCAGACCGGCGCCGGCAAGTCCACCACGATGGCCCTGCTGCAGCGGCTATGGGACCCGTCCTCCGGGCGGATCCTGATCGATGGCCAGGATCTGCGCGACGTCACGCTGGAAAGCCTGCGCGGCGCCATCGGCGTGGTGTTTCAGGAAAGCCTGCTGTTCAACCGCACGATCCGCGAGAACCTGCTGATCGGCCGCCCGGACGCGACCGACGCGGAGCTGGAGCGGGCCTGCCAGCTGGCCGATGCGCATGAATTCATCATCCGCCAGCCGCAGGGCTACAACACGCTGATCGGCGAGCGTGGCAGCACGCTGTCCGGCGGCCAGCGCCAGCGCCTGGCGATCGCCCGTGCGTTGCTGAAGGACCCGCCGATCCTGATCCTGGACGAGGCGACCAGCGCCCTGGACGCCGCAACCGAGGCGCGCGTCGGCAAGGCCTTGGCGACGCTGATGGCGGGGCGCACCACCTTCATCATCGCCCATCGCCTGTCCACCGTGCGCAACGCCGACGAGATTCTGCTGTTCGAGGCCGGGCACATCGCCGAGCGCGGCAGTTTTGCGCAATTGCTGGCCCGCGGCGGGCGCTTCGCCGCCCTGGTCGCGACCCAGCTCACGCCGGCGGCGGCGGATTAGCTGTCGGCCAACACGAGGCGCCATCACGACTTGTTGCACCGCACACCTGTCAGTTGCATCCGCGGCCCGCAAAGGCGCAGGTTGATCGCTCACCGGAAGCTGTGCCGGGGCGCAGCGGAATGGGCGGTCGGGTCCGGCATGACCCCTGTCTGGACAGGGTATTCGCGGTCTTGAATGGGTGGTTGGCGGCTCCTCGCCCGGCTGGATGAGCAGGGAGGTAAGCCATGACTGTTGCAGCGATCCTCAAGCATAAAGGCAGCGAGGTCGTTTCGATCCGAGATGGCGCCAGTGTCGCGGAACTCGTTCGCATGCTGGCGGAGCGCCGGATCGGCGCCGTGCCGGTGTTGAACCAAGCGGGCCAGTTGCTCGGGATCATCAGCGAGCGCGATGTGGTCGGCGCGCTCGGCATGCATGGGGCGGCGGCGCTGGAGATGCCGGCCGCGCAATTCATGACGCAATACCCGCGCACGGGTACGCCGCGCACAACGGTCGCCGAGGCCATGGAAATGATGACCGAGGGCCGCTTCCGGCATCTGCCGATCGTTCAGGACGACAAGATGATCGGCATCATCAGCATCGGCGACGTGGTGAAGGCGCGGATCATGCAGCAGGCGCTGGAGGTGGACAGCCTGAAGGCCTATGTCGCCGCCTGAGGCGGCAGACACTCCCGGCGCTTCTTCAGTCCGTCTTTTTGTCGCTCCAGGGCGGGGTGCCCATGTTCATGTCGCGCGCGGGCACGGTCGCGCCGGTGATAGCGCCGGCGCCGCCGCCGATCACGCCGCCGACCACCACGCCCACCGGGCCCCCGATCAGGCCGATCCCCGCGCCGGTGGCGGCGCCGGCGGCGGCCCCGCCTTGCACGCGATCCGTTGAATCGGTGCCGCAGCCGGCGAGCAGGCCCCCTGCGAGCAGGGTAACGGCGGCGCGGCCTTTCCCTTTCATGAGTTTTCGCATCGGCTAGGTTTCTCCATATCAACGCGGATTCGGCTGGTGGGCTTGGGCTGCCGGGCCGGTGCATCCGACTCGGCCGTCATTCGGCAAGTCTACCAGGGTGCCGGGGCTGGACCCGAACCGGACCGCGATAAAAACTTCACCACCTCGCGAGCGGCGCCGCGCGAGGTTTCCGGCGAATCCTGGCCGTCGGTCCGGCCCGATCCCGCGTCCGGCAGAGTTGGCGCCGGGCGCAATCCGCTATAACCCTGAACACTCGATTGCCGCCCAAATGCCGCCCAAATGCCGCAAGGAGATTGCCGCCGTGGAACCCGACCTGCTCGGCTATTCGCCCATCCTCCACCGGCCGCCCCTGCGATGGCCGAACGGCGCCCGGGTCGCGCTCTGGGTGGCGCCGAACATCGAGCACTACGAGTACCACCCGCGCTTCTTGCGCACCCGCGAACCCTGGCCGCGTTCCCCCTGGCCGGACGTGCTCGGCTACTCCCAGCGCGATTACGGCAACCGCGTCGGGCTGTGGCGGCTGTTCGACACCATCGACGCGCTCGGCATTCCCTGCACCGTCAGCCTGTCGATGGCCGTGATCCAGCACTACCCGGCGATCCTGGAGGCGATGGAGAAGCGGAACTGGGAATTGATGTCGCACGGCATCTACAACACCCGTTACCACCTCAACCTCTCGCCCGAGGAAGAGCTGGCGCAGATGCTGGAATCGCGCGAGATCCATCGCCGGCTGACCGGGCGCGAGCAGAGCGGCTGGTTCAGCCCGGCGATCATGAACACCGCCAACACCTTCGACCTCGCCGCCGAGGCCGGCTACACCTACACCGCCGACCTCTATCACGACGACCAGCCGTTTCCGTTGAAAGTGAAAAGCGGCAGCCTGCTGTCGGTACCGTACTCGATCGACCTGAACGACGTGATCCTGCATCGCCGGGGCGAGGAGGCGGAGGATTTCGCGGTGCAGATCCGCGACCATTTCGACACCGTCTATGCCGAGGGTGCCGAACAGGGCCGGGTGATGTGCATCGCGCTGCACCCGTTCTGGGTCGGCCAGCCGCATCGCATCCGGGCGTTCGAGCGGGCGATGGAATACATCCTGTCGCACACCGGTGTCTGGGTCACCACCGCCGAGAAGATCGCCGCCTGGTACAACGAGACCCATCTGTCGGCGACGCTGGCGCATCTCGCCGCGCGGGAGGCCGCCAATGGCTGACGCACCGATGAAGGTTCCGCCCCAGGGCGAAATCCGCCTGCCCGGCATGGACCATGCGCATTACCCGTTTCGCACGCTGCGCGAGGCGCCGCGTTTCGCCTGGCCGGACGGCGCGCGCATCGCCTTCACCGTCACGCTCATGCTCGAGCACTGGGAGCTCAACCCGCCGGAGGGCGCGAACCGCGATCCGCGCATGGTCTCAACGCTCGGCAGCTTCCAGCCGGACTGGCTGACCTGGAGCCAGCGGCAATACGGCGCGCGCGTCGGCATCTTCCGTGTGCTGGAGATGCTGGACCGCTTCGCCATCACCCCCAGCGTGGCGCTGGGGGCGGGGGCGGCGACGCATTATCCGGAACTGGTGGACGAATGCGCCCGCCGCGGCGCCTGCTTCCTGGCGCATGGCACCCACGCCACGCGGCGCATCACCAGCCGCATGGACGAGGCCGAGGAGCGCGCCTTCATCGCCGCCAGCCGGGCCGCGGTGCATGCGGCCACCGGCACCGATCCGCAGGGCTGGGCTGGGCAGGATTTCAACGGTTCCGACCGCACCACCGCGCTGCTGACCGAGGCCGGGTTCGCCTACACCATGGACTGGGCCAATGACGACCGCCCGTACCTGCTCGGCCCCTATGGCACCGGAGAGAACCGGCGCCATCTGCTGGCGCTGCCGCCGCAGCCGGAATGGAACGACATGGAATGCATGTGGCTGCGCCGGGTTCCGCCCTCCGTATGGTCCGACAATCTGGCGGATGCGTTCGATTTCCTGCACGGCGAGGGCGGCGGGGTGTTCAACCTGACGCTGCACCCGCATGTGATCGGCCAGGCGCACCGGATCCGTTACCTTGGCGATGCGCTGGTCCGGATACTCGGCAAAAACCATATCTGGCGGGCAACGACGGACGAAGTGGCACGCGAGGCCGTGTCGCAGCTATAACCAACTGCATATCAAGAAAAGGAGAGTTGGATGCAAGCGCCGATTCCGATGCCCAAGATGCCGGGCTGGCTGGACGAATTCAAAGCCTTCATCATGCGCGGCAGCGTCGTCGACCTCGCGGTCGGCGTCATCATCGGCGCGGCCTTCACCGGTATCGTCAACAGCCTGGTGCGCGACATCTTCAACCCGATCATCGGCATCCTGATCGGCGGGATCGACTTCTCCAACGTCTTCGTGGCGTTGAACGGCAAGTCCTATCCCTCGCTGGACGCGGCGAAGGCGGCCGGCGCGGCGACGCTGAACGTCGGTCTCTTCATCAACGCCGTCATCCAGTTCCTGATCGTGGCGTTCGTCATCTTCTGGACCGTGCGGGCCTTGAACAGGATGATCCGCACCTCCCCGCCGCCGGCCGCGAAGGCGCCGCCGCCCAGCGAGGAATACCTGCGCGAGATCCGCGATCTGCTGAAGAGCAGGGCCTGAGCAAGCTGAGACAATTCGCGCGCATCCGGCCGGTCCGGCGGGGCCGGCTGAAACCCTCCCTGGGCCTGCTCTCGGTTCTGCTGGCGGGCCTGGCGGGCTGCGCCGGAGACCCGCTGGCGCTGCCGTCCTTCGCGCAATCCTGTCCGCTGGACCGCCAGGCCAGCTTCCCGATCGAGATCCGGGCGAATTTGATGTTCGTCCCGGTGCACATCAATGGCCAACCGGCGCGGCTGCTGCTGGATACCGGCGCCGACCGCTCCATGGTGACCGAGGCCGCGGCCGAGCGCCTCGGCCTCGAGCGCGATCCGCGCAAGCTGACCCGGCTGGAAGGCGTCGGCGGCACGACGACCAACTGGGAAGTGAAGACCGACACCCTGCTGTTCGGCAACGCCAAGGTGCGGGACCTGGACCTGACCGTCGGCCGCTTCTCCCAGGACGTGATCGACGGCGTGGTGCTGGATGGCCTGATGGGGGTGGACATCCTGGCGGCCTTCGATGTCGAGATCGATCCGGTGCGTGGCCAGGCAACCCTGTACCGCGCCCGGCCCTGCGCCGATGTGCTGCCGCCCTGGAAGGGCCCGTACATGACCGTCAGCTCGACCGGTCCGCTGCGCGGCCGAATCCTGGTGCCGATCACGCTGGACGGCGTGAACGACATGGCGATCCTCGACACCGGGGCACAGGTGAGTTCGGTCAGCGAGCGCCTGGCGCTGCGCACCGGCATCACCGAGCAGCAACTGGCGAGCGATCCCACCGGGCGGTCCAACGGCGCGTCGGCATATACGGTGACGACGCGCGCGCACCGGTTCCGCTCGCTGCAGATCGGCGACATCCTGATCAACAACCCGATGCTGGCAGTGCTGCAACTGCCGGAAAGCCGGGCAGGGGCCCTGCTCGGGGCCAACTACCTGCGGGGCCGGCGGCTGTGGCTGTCCTTCGCGTCGCGGCGCTTCTTCCTCGCCGACCCCAGCCCGATGCCCGGGGAGTGACGGCCTTCGCCCGCTATCCGTCCGCCTATTCGCCCGACAGGTCGCGCCGGCGGCGGTCCAGCTCGTCGCTGTAGCGGCGGAGCGCGTAGTGCTCGGTCAGCAGGCCGATCACGCGCAGGCTCTCCATGTCGTCGACAACCGCGAGCGCGTCGCTCTCGGCCATCTCGAACAGCTCGATCGCCTTCTTCACGCTCATCTGCGCCAGCAGCACCGTATCGGTGTAGTGCAGGATGTCGCCCACACGCTGGGCGCCTTCGCTTTCCACATGCGCCTCGGCCACCAGCACGATCCCGGCATAGTGGTCCGCCTCGTCCACCACGATCATGCGCTGTTCCGAACCGAGCGGGAAATCCCGCCGGAACGCGGCCAGCGTCGTGTCGGCGCGCACGGTGCGCACTTCGCGGCGCATCATCCGCCCCACCGTCAGGCTGCGCATCCAGCCGATATCGACCGCGCTGCGGATCGCCTCGCCGCGCAGATGGAAGCGCCAGGTGGCGAAGGAGTAGCCGAAGGCACGCCGCACGGTCAGCGTGGAGACGATGCAGGCCGCCAGCACCGCCACCGTCAGCGGCAGGCTGCCGGTGGTCTCCAGCGCCAGGAAGCCCATCGTCAGCGGTCCGCCGACGATGGCCACCGCCATGCTGCTCATGGCGATCAGCCCGCCTACCACCGGCGGGATGGCATGCGCCGTGGTCACCACGGCCAGCACGCCGGTGAACAGCTTGCCCAGCATCGCTCCCAGCAACAGCGAGGCAAAGAACAGCCCGCCGCGGAAGCCGGAGCCGATGGAGATGGCGGAGGCCAGCGCCTTCAGCAGGAACAGCAGCGCGATATGCCTCAGCGAGTATGGCGCATCGATGCCGACGGCCAGCGCGGCATGGCCCGAGGACATCATCTGCGGCGTGATCAGCGCCATGCAGCCGACCGCCAGGCCGCCGATCGCCGGGCGCAGCCATACCGGCACGCGGGAACGGCGGAACAGCTGCTCGGTCAGCGTCACGCCGCGCATGATGGCAATGCCGACCAGGGCGCAGAGCACGCCGAGCGTCAGGATGGCGATGTAGTCCACCGCCTCGATCCGGGTCGGCACCTGCAGCTCCAGCCCGCCATAGTCGCCGGGCATGTGCAGCGCCCGCACCACCTCCGAACCGATGATCGCGGCAACCGCGACCGGGGCGAGGGTGGCCAGCGTGTAGGTGCCGATCACCAGCTCGAACGCATAGAACGCCCCGGTCAGCGGCGCGTTGAACGCGCCGGCGATGGCGCCGGCGGCGCCGCAGCCGACCAGCAGGCGCAGATCGTTGCGCCGGACCCGGAACATGCGCCCGAAGCGGGAGGCGAGCGCCGAGCCGATCTGGGTATAGCCGGCCTCCAGCCCGACCGAGGCGCCGACCCCGTTGGACAGCACCGTCTGCGTCACCACGATCAGGCTGTCGTTCAGCGACATCCGTCCGCCATGCAGCGCGTTGGCCTCGATCGGGTCGACCGCCTGGCGCGACCACAGCCGCACCACCGCCAGGCCGAACAGGCCGACCGCCAGGCCGCCCAGCGTGGGCACCAGCACCGCCCGGATCGGGTCGATCTCCACCATCCCTGACAGGCGCTGGCCGGAATTCAGATCGAACAGGAACTGGTGCATGAGCTGGCTGACATAGGTCATCACCGAGACCATCAGCCCTGATCCGAACCCCACGAACGCCGCGAGCACCACCAGCCACAGCTCGTCGGAGCGGACCAGCGCGCGCAGGGTATGCGGCGCGTGCAGCACCATGTCGCCGAACGGCCGGCGGGGGCGGACACGCATAGCAGGGGCTGGGGCGGGGGCCGGGGTTGGCTGTGTCGCGGACGCGGCTACCCCCTCGGTTGCGGTTTCACCCGAAGCCGAAACTGCGGTTGCGCCAGAGGGTGGCGACATGCGCGACGTCCAGACCTTGCCGACGGTCAGCCCCGGACACGCCCCCAGCGGACGCCCCCGGCGGATCCGGGCCGGCCGCCGACAGTGGCCCGCTTGATCCCGGGAGCATTCTTGGAACCAGACCGGACTTCGATCAACGGTGCTTTCGCCCGGGATGGACTAATTTCTTCGCATGGCATCAAAGTACCGCATGTTTTACGCGCATTGATGCCGCCGTCCGCCTAGGCGGGCAGGCCGCGCTCCAGCCTTGTCGCTTCCAGGTCGTCGGCGACGAAGGCGCGCACCAGCTCGACCAGGCTCTCATGCGCCGCGAATTCGAGCGCCGCGGCCCGCTTCGGCGCGAAGCCGGACGGCCAGCCGGCGACGATGTCGGCGATTGCCCGGTCCTCGACCCGGCGCACCAGGGCGGAGGCGCCGGGACGCACCTGATCCAGCGCGGCCAGCATCTCGCCCACCGTGACGGACAGGCCGGGCGGCGTCAGGCTGCGGTCGAGGCCGAGCCCGGAGCTGTCCATCGCGCCGGCATGCAGCAGCCAGTCGGTGGCGCGGCGCGGGCTGCAGATCCAGACCGCGAAACCGTCGGGCACCGGCAGCTCGGTTTCCAGCCCGAGCAGCGGTTCGCGGATGATGCCGGAGAAGAAGCCGCTCGCCGCCCGGTTCGGCCGGCCCGGACGCACCACCACGGTGGGCAGGCGAATGGTGACGGCGTCGATAAAGCCGCGGCGGGAGGCATCGGCCAGGATCAACTCGGCCGCGGCCTTCTGCGCGCCGTAGCTGTTGGCCGGGACCTGGCGCGCATCGTCGTCGAGCATCGCCCCCTGGCCGCCGGAGAAGCTGGCGACGCTGCTGGTGAACACCACGCGGGGCGGCGCGGCGAGCGCGCGGCAGGCATCGATCACCGCATCCGTGCCGCGCAGATTGACGCGCCGGCCGAGGTCGTAATCCGCTTCCGCCTGGGCGCTGACCACGGCGGCGAGGTGGAACACCACATCGGTGCCAGCGGGAATGGCGGCAGCGGGCAGATCGACCACGTCGCCGCCGAGGCAGGTGACCGGGAACGGCGCCGCCGGCGCGGGCGGGGCGGCCATGTCGAACAGAGTCAGGCCGGTGATCGCGCGCCCGCCGAGCGTGCCCGCTTCCGCCAGCCGCGCCGCGATCCTGCGGCCGAGGAAGCCGCCGCCGCCGAGGATGGATATTTTCATGTGGCGTTTCCCCCGTTGTGACTGCCCGCTGGACCACTAGAGAAGGTTGCGCAACCGTGCAACGTGGTGAGGTTGCGCTGCCGCGCGGGCCGGTTCACGGTCGCCCCATGCTCGCGCCCCATCCGTTTCGCCTGTTCGCCAATCCCAATGCCGGCACGCCCGGCATCGTGGTTCTGCCCGCCGCCGGGTTTCGCCGCGCCAAGGCGGAAATCCTGTCCTGGCCCGGCTATGCGCCGACGCCGCTGCACGACCTGCCGGAGATCGCCGCCGCGGCCGGTGTGGCCGCCGTACGGCTGAAGGACGAGGCGGCCCGGTTCGGGCTGGGCAGCTTCAAGGCGCTGGGCGGGGCCTATGCGGTCGGCAACCTGCTGCGCGACGAGCTGGCCCGGCGCGGCGTGGCGCCCTCGGCAAGCTCCGCCGACCTGCTCGCCGGCAAATGGCGGGCGGCGACCCAGGCGATCACCGTGACTTCGGCCACCGACGGCAATCACGGCCGCTCCGTCGCCTGGGGGGCGCGGATGTTCGGCTGCCGGGCGGTGATCTTCGTGCATGAGACCGTCAGCCAGAGCCGGGTGGACGCCATCGCCGCCTATGGCGCAGAGGTCCGCCGCGTGCCCGGCACCTATGACGACGCGGTGCGCGAGACCAGCCGCATGGCCGAGGCGCAGGGCTGGTTCGTGATCTCCGACACGTCCTGGCCCGGCTATACCGAGGTGCCCCGCGACGTGATGCAGGGCTATCGCCTGATGGCCGACGAGGCGCTGGATGCCTGGCAGCCGCCGGAGCCGACGCATGTCTTCATCCAGGGCGGCGTCGGGGGCGCCGCGGCGGCGGTGTCCGTGCAGATGCGCGCCCGGCTGTCGCCGCCCCCGGCGGTGATCGTCGCCGAACCCGAGCACGCCGCCTGCCTGCTGGCCAGCGCCGAGGAGGGCATGCTGACCGCGGTTCCCGGCAATCTGGATACGGTGATGGCCGGGCTCGCCTGCGGCGAGCCGAGCCTGCTGGCCTGGCAGGAACTGGAACGGGGTGCTGCGGCCTTCATGGCCATTCCGGACGCGGCGGCGATCGACTGCATGCGCCTGTTGGCCGATCGCGGCATCGTCGCCGGGGAGTCGGGCGTTGCCGGGCTGGCGGCGTTCCTGCTGGCGGCGGCGGACCCTGTGGCGCGCGAAACACTGGGGCTCGGGCCGGATAGCCAGGTGCTGCTGTTCAGCACCGAAGGTGCCACCGATCCGGCGCTGTACCAGCAGTTTGTCGGCCGTCCGGCGGCCGATATCGCATCGTCTATCGCATCACCTGGGGGTAACACCGGGATGTGAGCGCCCGATCTGAACGAAATTGATGCAACCTTTACCGTCGTCTGGCTATTCTACCACTGCTTCAGATTGAACGGCGGTTGCACCGGTATCCGGGTGCCGTAAGCAATCCGCTGAAGGAGTTGGCAGATGCGATTCAAACGCCAGATCTTTTCAGCCGTTCTCATGGTGGCGATGGTCTACATCGCTTACCCTTTCCTGACGCTATATCGCCTTGCCAGCGCGATTTCCGACGGCAACGCAGAGGTGCTGTCCACCCTGGTCTCCTGGGATTCCGTCCGGGAAGGGGTGAAGGAAGACATCTGCGATGCCATGACGGACATACCGGCGGGCGATGCTGCCAAAGAAACGGCCTTGCGGCCGTTTGGCTATTCTTTTGTGCGCGGCGTCGCGGCGAATGTCGTGGATGCAAACATCTCCCCGGAAGCCCTGGCTTCGGCGGCGCGCTCGCCGCAGGCGGCGGCGATCAGCAGCGGCACCGGTATGACGCTGAACTGGGCCTTCTTCGACTCGCCCCGCCAGTTCAGCGTCGCCATCGGCATGCCCGGCCAGCCGGGCCCGGAGAACGAGTTGCGCCTGCAGATGGAATTGCGGCACGGCAAATGGGTGGTCACCCGCGCCTGGCTGCCGAACTCCATGCTGATGGCCGCGAACAGCCGGACCTGACCGGGCTCATTCCAGAGCCAGACGGATATTGCCGAAATCGTCGAGCACCGCCCTGGCTCCCGGGGGAACCAGGCAGGTGGCATCGTATTCCTGGATGATCAGCGGTCCGGCCTGTGGGCCGGCAATCAGGCCGGCGCGATCCACCACCTTTGTGTCGATCCATCCCCGGCCGGCGAACCACGCGCGCCGCGATGCCGGCACCCGAGCGCAGGCCGGCGGGATCGCGCCGGGCAGGCGAGGGCGGTCGGGCAATCCGCGGGCGATCACCGACAATCCCATCAGCTCCACCGGTTCATCGGCGGGGGCGCGAAAGCCGTAGGTGCGTTCATGCTCGGCCGCGAACAGCTCCGGCAGCGCCGCCAGCAGGGTGGCCGCGCCGGCGGGCGGCAGCGGCACGGATATTTCCGTGGACTGGCCGACATAGCGCGCGGAACCGGACAGGCTGAAGACGCAGCGATCCGGCCCGAAGCCGTCCTCGCGCAGCCGGTCCGCGCCGGACGCGGTCAGCCCGTCCAGCAGCGCCTGCACCCGCGCCATGTCGGCGTCGGTAGCCTGCGCGCCGATGCGCAGGCGCAGGCTGCGGCTGACGTGATGCTCGGTATCGCCGACCAGCAGGCCGAAGGCGCTGAACAGCCCGGGCATCGGCGGGATCAGCACGCGCCGTATGCCCAGCTCCGCGGCGATCGCGGCGGCGAATAGCGGGCCGTTGCCGCCGAAGGCCAGCAGCGTGAACTGGCGCGGATCGCGCCCGCGCTCGACCGATACCGCGCGGATGGCCCGCATCATCGCCGCCGCCGCCAGGCGCAGCATGCCGAAGGCGGCTTCCTCGACCGTGCAGCCCATCGGCGCGGCGAGGCTGCGCGACACCGCATCGCGTGCCGCCGCCGCATCCAGCGGCAACGCCCCGCCGGCGAGCCCCGCGGGATCGAGATAGCCGAGCACCAGGTTGCAGTCGGTGATGGTCGGGTGCACGCCGCCGCGGCCGTAGCAGACCGGGCCGGGATCGGCGCCGGCGCTCTCCGGTCCCACTTTCGGCGCGCCCGCCGCGTCCAGCCGGCAGATCGAGCCGCCGCCGGCGCCGACCTCGGCGAGGTCGATCGCCGGCAGCTTCAGCATGTAGCCGGCGCCGACCAGCAGGCGGGAGCCGGCCATCACCCCGCCGCCGACTTCCAGCGCCTCGCTGCGCAGCACTTCGCCGTTCTCCACCAGCCCGGCCTTGGCGGTGGTACCGCCCATGTCGAAGGTGATCACCCGGTCCTCGCCCAGCCTGGCCGCCAGCGCCGCGCCGCCGACCACGCCGGCCGCGGGGCCGCTTTCGACGATATGGGCCGGCTGGTCGGCGGCGAAGCCGGCCGAGGCCAGGCCCCCATTCGATTGCATCAGCTTCAGCGGCACCGCGATCCCCATGGCCCGCAGGCGGGCCGACAACGCCGTGAGGTAGGACCGCACCACCGGCTGCACATAGGCGTTCACCACCGTGGTGGACGTGCGCGGGTATTCCTTGATCTCCGGCAGGATCTCCGAACTTCGCGAAATGGCGATGCCCGGCAGTGCGGCGGCAACCGCGTCCGCGCACCGCCTGCTCATGCGCGGGGTTCGCATAGGAGTGCAGCAGGCAGATGGCGAGCGATTGCACCTGCTCCGCGCGCAGGAAGTCGATGGCGCCCTGCAGGCTGGCCGGGTCGAGCGGCGTCGCGACTGTGCCATCCGGGCGCATCTTCTCGGTCACCGTCAGCCGCATCCGCCGTTCGACCAGCGCCACCGGCTTGGTCCAGTGCAGGTCGTACAGCCTGGGCATGCGCAGGTCGCGGATTTCCAGCACGTCGCGGAAGCCGGCGGTGGTGATTAGCGCGGTGCGCGCACCCTTGCCCTCCAGGATGGTGTTGGAGCCGATCGTGGTGCCGTGCAGCACCTCCGCTACATCCCCGCCCGCTTCGGCCAGCAGCCCGGACAGGCCGGTGACGATGCCCTCGCCATAGTCCTGCGGGGTGGAGGCGGTCTTGCGCGTCAGCACCCGCCCGTCCGCGGCGATGGCGACCAGATCGGTGAAGGTGCCGCCGATATCGATTCCGATGCGCAGGCTCATTCGGCGGCCTGTTCGGCCCGGGTGTGGGCAGGGAGGAACGCGACATCCGGCAACGGCGGACGGACCGCCGGCAGCCTGGCCCGGAGTGCGATGGAGGCGGGCTCGTCGATCACCGGCGGATCGCCGCGCGCGATCACGCCGTAATCGCGCGCGGCGCCCTCGATCGTGACCAGCCCGTCGCGCAGATCCTTGGCCACGGCCGAAAACTCCCGGGTTAGCGCATCGCCCCAGCCGCCGGCGCCAGGCAGTTCATGGCGGAACACCTGGCCGGCGCGCAGCGTCATGGTCAGCTTGCCGTGCAGCCTGGCCTCGGTCGGCTGGCCGGGATCGAGCACATTGCGCCCGGCCGCACCCGGGCCGCCGCCCTGCAGGCCATAGGGCCGGTGCGTCTGCCGATCCGCGCGCACCTGCAGGATCCCATCCTCCGCCAGCATCCGCCAGGTTCGCCGCAGCGACACCCCGCCGCGATACTTCCCCGCGCCGGCGGTGTCCGGCACCATCTCGTAATCCAGCACTTCCAACGGGTTCTCCGCCTCGATTACCTCGACGGAGAAGCTCGCCATGTTGGCGAACATCGAGGTGTTGCCGTCCAGCCCGTCCGCCCAGGGCCGCGCGCCCCAGGCGCCGGAGAGGAAATCCACGTAGATGAATGGTTTTCTTTCCGCGTCGTAGCCGCCGATGGTGATGCCGGTATTGCCGCCTTCGGATGCCGCGAACACGCGGTCGGGATACAGCAGCGCCAGCGCGCCGAAGGCGCAGTCGGCGGCGCGAAACCCGGTCAGGCCGCGCGCCGCGCAGGCCGCCGGCAACTCGCCGTGCAGGATCGTGCCCTTTGGCGCGATGACCGAGATGGTGCGGAACACGCCGTCATTGTTGGGCATGTTGATCGACAGCACCGACTTGGCGGCGGTGAACGAGGATGCCGCGGTGTAGCTCCAGGTATTGTTGATCGCCCCCTTCACCTGCGCGGCGCTGCCGGTCCAGTCGAACTCCATGGCATCGCCGCGCTTGCGCACGGTGCACACCAGCTTGATCGGCACGCCCTCGTCGATCTGGTCGTCGTCGATCCAGTCGGTGAACGTGGCCTCCCCGTCCGGCAGTTCGGACAGGCAGTGGCGGGTCAGGCGTTCGCTGTAGTCCATGGTCTCGTTCATCAGCGCGCGCACCCCGTCCGCACCGTATCGGGCGAGCAGATCGACCATGCCGCGCGCCGCGATCTCGCAGGCGGCGAGCTGGGAGCGGAGATCACCGAACACCCGGGCGGGCAGGCGGACATTGCGCTCGATCATGCGATGCAGCGTCCTGTTGGCAACGCCGGCCTCGTAGAGTTTCAGGGGCGGGATGCGCAGGCCCTCGGCATAGATCTCGGTGCTGTCGGACGCGTTGGAGCCGGGCACCCGGCCGCCGACATCGGTGTGGTGGCAAATGGTGGCGGCGTAGGCGATCACCGCGTCGTCGGCAAAAATCGGCCGGAACACGAAGATGTCCGGCAGATGCATGCCGCCATCATAGGGATCGTTCAGGATCAGGATGTCGCCCTCGGCGATATCGTCGCCGAAATGGCGCAACGCCGCTTGCAGGGCCACGGGAATGGAGCAGAGATGTCCGGGCAGGCTCAGCCCCTGCGCCACCAGCCTTCCTTGCGCATCACAGACGGCGGTGGAGTAGTCCATGATGTTCTTCAGCACGCCGGAATAGGCGGTGCGGTAGATCGTCAGCGACATCTCATCACCGATGGCGGTGATGGCGTTGCGGAACAGCTCGGCGGTGATCGGGTCGATCATGCGGGCGCCTGAAACCGGGTCGCTCATTCCGGCCCGCCATTCGCGGTCCAGCCGCCATCGACGGGGATTACCGCGCCGTTTACCCAGGAAGCGCCGGGCGAGCCGAGAAACGCCGCCATCGCGGCGATATCGGCGGGCTCGCCGAGGCGGGGCATCGGCGTGCGGGCATCGACCGTGTCGCGCGAATACTGGCCGCGCTGAACCTGCGCCAGCATCATGTCGGTCTCGACATAGCCCGGCGAGATCGCGTTCACCCGCACCCCGTGCCGGCCCCATTCGATGGCCAGGGTGCGCACCAGATTGGCGACGCCCGCCTTGGTGGCGGTGTAGGCGGCGCGGTTGGACCCGGCGGTCAGGCCGTAGATCGAGCTGGTCACCAGGATCAGCCCGGCCCCCTGCGGCACCATGCGTCGCCCGGCCGCCTGGGCAGTGAAGAACACCCCGGTCAGGTTCAGGTCCAGCGTCCGCCGCCACTCATCCTCGGTCAGTTCCAGGGTCGGCTTGTTCATGGACATGCCGGCATTGGCGTGCGCCACGTCCACCCCGCCCCAGCGCTGGTCCATCGCCGCGAAGGCCGCTTCGGTATCGTCGGCATCCGCCGCCGAGCCCTTCAGGCACATCCAGTCCTCCGGCGCGTCCTTCACGGCGACCCGGTCCAGGATGCATACGCGCGCGCCGCGCGCCGCATAGGCCTCGGCCACCGCACGGCCGATGCCGTACGCGCCGCCGGTGACCAGGATGCGCGTGCCTGGCGGCGGATTCAGATCCAGCGGCGTGACCGATGCCATTCGTCTCTTCCTCGTGTTGTGCGGCGCCGCAGCTTGACGCCATCTCACCTGGCGCGGAGTTTCAGCGCACGCACTCGCATCAGCAAGGGGAGTCGGGACCATGCGCCTGCCGGAGACCATGAAATACATCGCCGCCGACGGTGCCGGCGCGCCGGATGTCCTGAAGCTCACCACCGGTCCGGTGCCGCAGCCGAAGCCCGACGAGGTGCTGATCCGCGTGCAGGCCACCGGCGTCAACCGTCCGGACGTGCTGCAGCGGCTCGGCCAGTATCCGGTGCCGCCCGGCGCCAGCCAGATCATCGGCCTGGAGGCCGCCGGCGAGGTGGCGGCCGTCGGCGCCGAAGTGAAGACCTACAAGCCCGGGGACAAGGTCTGCGCGCTGACCAATGGCGGCGCCTATGCCGAATATGTCGCGGCACCGGAGGCGCAGACCCTGCCCTGGCCGACCGGCTATGACGCGCTGCGCGCGGCGGCCCTGCCGGAGACCTATTTCACCGTCTGGGCCAACCTGTTCATGTCCGGCAAGCTGAAATCCGGCGAAAGCGCGCTGGTCCATGGCGGTACCAGCGGCATCGGCGTGACCGCCATCCAGCTCGCCAAGGAGATCGGCGCGACCGTCTACACCACCGCCGGATCGGACGAGAAATGCGCCGCCTGCGTCAAGCTCGGCGCCGCCGCGGGCATCAACTACCGCACCGCCGATTTCGCCGAGGAGATCAAGCGCCTGACCGGGGCGCGCGGCGTCGATGTGGTGCTGGACATGGTCGGCGCGCCCTATGCCACGCGCAACATCCGCTCGCTGGCGATGGATGGCCGGCTGGTGCTGATCGCCTTCCTGCAGGGATCACGGGTGGAGAATTTCGACCTGCTGCCGATCATGCTGAAGCGGCTGATCGTCACCGGGTCCACCATGCGTCCGCGCACCACCGCGCAAAAGGGCGAAGTCGCTGCCGAGCTGCGCCAGAAAATCTGGCCGGTGCTGTCGGCCGGCCGCGCCGGCCCGGTGATCCACAAGGTGTTCCCACTGGCCGAGGCGGCCGCGGCACACTCGCTGATGGAAAGCAGCACGCATATCGGCAAGATCATGCTGCAGGTCGCGGACTGAGCGCGAGCATGAGCGCAGCCGCGGTTCCCGCCGGCGGCATCTCGCGGGCCGGACTGCTGCAGCTCGGGCTGTCCGTGGTGCTGCTCAGCTCGGCCTGGCCGGCGGCGAAATACGCGCTGATGCACGGCACCTCGCCGCTCTGGTTCGCGGCGGGCAGGGCGGTGCTGTCACTGCTCACCGTCAGCCTGGTCGTGCTGCTGCGCTTCCGCCCGCGCCTGCCGGCACGGGCCGATCTGCCGGCGCTGCTGTCGGTCGGCGGCCTGCAGCTCGCGGCCTTCTTCGCCTTCGCGCATCTGGCGGTCGGCTGGATCTCCGCCGGCCGCACCGCGATCCTGGCCAACACCACCACGATCTTCGTCGTGCCGATGTCGCTGCTGATCCTGCATGAGCGGATGCCGCCGGGGCGCTGGATCGCGGCCGGGCTTGGGCTCGCCGGCGTGGTGATCCTGATGGGACCCTGGTCGATCGACTGGGCGAACGGAAACGTGCTGATCGGCCATGCCTTCCTGCTGCTGTCGGGCCTGTCCTTCGCCATCGCGCTGATCACGGTGCGCGGCTGGCGGCCGCAGATGTCGATGATCGAGCTGCTGCCCTGGTGCTTCGCCCTGGCCTCGCTGCTGCTGCTGGCGCTGGTCGCCTGGCGCGACCCGGACGGCCATCTGGGTCCGGATCCACTGGCCTGGCTGTCGCTGGCCTATATCGGCCTGATCGCCGGCCCGATCGGCACCTGGTGCATCATGGAAGCCAGCGCCAGCCTGCCCACGGTGGTGTCCTCGGTCGGCTTCCTCGCCACGCCCGCGGTCGGGCTGATCCTGTCCAGCCTTCTGCTCGGCGAGCGGCTGACCCCTGACCTGCTGCTCGGCTCGGCCCTGATCATGGGCGGCGTCGCCTTTGCCGCGCGACCGGAAAGGAAACGGTCATGATGCTGCATTCGGTTCAGGTGGGGGAGGGGCCGCGCGTCGTGCTGCTGCACGGGTTGTTCGGTTCGGCGCGGAATTTCGGCGCGGTGCAAAAGGCGCTCGCGACGGATCATTGCGTCATCGCGCTGGATCTGCGCAACCACGGCAACAGCCCGCACGCGCCCGGCATGGGCTACGACGCCATGGCCGCCGACGTGCTGGAAACGCTGGCGGCGCTGGATGCGCTGCCGGCGGTGGTGCTCGGTCATTCCATGGGCGGCAAGGTGGCGATGCACGTAGCGCTGGACCGCCCGGATGCGGTGACTGCGCTGGCGGTGGCCGACATCGCCCCCGTGCCCTATCGCGCCCATCTGCGCCCGACCGCCGCGGCGATGGCCGATCTGGAACTGACGCCCGGCCTGACCCGCGCCGGGGCCGATGCCGCGCTGGCCGATGCGGTGCCGGAGCCGGTGATGCGCGGCTTCCTGCTGCAGAGCCTGCTTCCCGGCGAACGCCCGGCATGGCGGATCGGCCTGGCTGAGATCGTCGCGGGGATGCCGGAGATCGAGACCTGGACGGCAACGGAACAGACCTATCCCGGCCCGGCGCTGTTCATCGCCGGCGAGCGCTCCGACTACATCCGGCCGAAGCACCGTCCGCTGATCCGCGCGCTGTTTCCGCGTGCGCGGTTCGTCACGCTGAAGGATGCCGGACATTGGCTGCACGCCGACAATCCGGCCGGCTTCATTGGCGTCGTGCAAGCATTCCTCGCCGCCGTCCGACGCTTCGGATAGCGGCCGGGCGCCCTCTCGACCACCGCTCCGACCTGGGCTACCGTTCGGTATCGCTGGTTCGAGCCTGCTGCCCGAACGAGCACCGCCAACGCGCGCGCATTCAGGAGCGAACATGTCCAGTCTGAGTTATGCAGCACCAACTTCCGTGAACGAGGCTGTTGGAATCCTCGCCGGTGCCCAGGGCCTGGCGAAAGTCATGTCGGGTGGCACCGACCTGCTCGTCCAGCTGCGGTCCGGCCGGACCCGGCCGGACATCATCGTCGATACCAAGAAGATCCCCGGCATCATGGGCATCCGGCAGGTCGACGGCGGCTTCGTGATCGGAGCGGCGACCAGCTGCGCCACGCTGACCGAGCACGAGGCCCTGAACGCCGCCTATCCCGGCGTGGTGGAAGCCGCCGGGCTGATCGGCTCGACCCAGGTGCAGGGTCGTTGCACGCTCGCCGGCAATCTCTGCAACGCCTCGCCCGCCGCCGACAGCGTGCCGGCGATGATCGCCGCCGGCGCCACCGCCATTGTGGTCGGCCCGAACGGCCAGCGCGCGGTGCCGGTCGAGCAGATCGTCACCGGTCCGGGCCGCACCTCGCTCGCCAAGGGGGAGTTCATCCTGGAGTTCCATTTGCCGAAGCCGGCGCCGCGCTCCTCGGACGCGTATCTGCGCTTCATTCCGCGTACCGAAATGGACATCGCCGTCGTCGGCGCCGGCGTGCGCCTGGCGCTGGATGCGGACGGAACGATCACCGCCGCCCGCGTCGCCCTCGGCGCGGTGGCGCCGACGCAGGTGCTGGTTCCCGATGGCGCCGCGGCGCTGATCGGCAGCAAGCTCGACGACGCCGCCCTGGCAAAACTGGATGCTGCCGCCCGCGCGGTCTGCAACCCGATCACCGACAAGCGCGGGACCATCGATTTCCGTATCAAGATCGCCGGTGTGCTGGCCCGCAGGACGGCCGCCATCGCCTATAAGCGCGCAGGAGGCTGAGCCCATGAGCAAGACCCACGTCACCACCACGATCAACGGCGAACCGGCGGAGTTCCTGGCCGAGCCGCAAATGGCGCTGCTGGACATTCTGCGCGACGAGTTGCACCTGACCGGCAGCAAGGAAGGCTGCGGCTCCGGCGATTGCGGTGCCTGCTCGGTCATCATGGACGGCCGCGTGGTCTGTTCCTGCCTGGTGCTCGGCGTGGAAGCCGAGGGCAAGGAGATCACCACGATCGAGGGCATCGCCAATGGCGAGGAGCTGCACCCGGTGCAGCGCAAGTTCCTCGAGCATGCTGCATTGCAATGTGGCTTCTGCACCCCGGGCCTGATCGTCGCCACCAAGGCGCTGCTGGACCGCAATCCCGACCCCACGGAGACCGAGGCCCGCTTCTGGCTGGCCGGAAATCTCTGCCGCTGTACTGGTTACGACAAGATCATCCGCGCGGTGATGGACGCCGCCGCCGAAATGCGAGGAGCATGATCCATGACGTATCTGAGCAAGGCTGACCTGAAAGTCGTCGGCACAAGGCCGATCCGGCCGGACGGCGTGGACAAGGTAACCGGCCGCGCCGTGTTCGGCGCCGACCAGGCGCTGCCGGGCATGCTGGTGGGCAAGCTGCTGCGCAGCCCGCATGCGCATGCCCGGATCATGTCCATCGATGCCAGCAGGGCGCTGGCGCTGAAGGGCGTGAAGGCCGTCGTGACCGCCGACGACTTCCCCGACATCCCCTCGGAAGAGGCGTTCGTCGGCGAAGGCCCGATGAATTTCCGCGACCTTTCCCGCAACGTCATGGCGCGCGGCAAGGTGCTGTATCACGGCCACGCGCTTGCTGCGGTTGCCGCCACGACGTCCGAAATCGCCGATGCGGCGTTGGCGCTGATCGACGTGAAATACGACGTGCTGCCCTTCGTGATCGACGTCGAGGCGGCGATGGCTCCCGGCGCGCCGATCCTGCACGACGACATCTTCACCACCGGCGTCGATCCCAAGCCGACCACGCCGTCCAACGTCACCAAGCGGGTGCAGTTCGCGCTCGGCGATGTCGATGCCGGGTTCAAGGATGCCGAGGTGATCGTCGAGGGCAGCTACTCCACCCAGCCGGTGCACCAGGCCTATATCGAGCCGCATGCCTGCGTGGTGTCGGTCAACGCCGACGGCCAGGCCAATATCTACAGCTCCAGCCAGGGCCATTTCATGGTCCGTGCCTACTGCGCCAAGCTGCTGGGCATGGAACTGTCCGACATCCGCGCCATGCCGTCCGAAATCGGCGGCGGCTTCGGCGGCAAGACGCTGGTCTATCTCGAACCCGTCGCGATGGCGTTGTCCAAGAAGACCGGCCGCGCGGTGAAGATGGTGATGACCCGCGAGGATGTGTTCCGCGCCACCGGCCCGACCTCCGGCGGCGTGATCGAGGTCAAGCTCGGCGCGAAGAAGGACGGCACGATCGTCGCCGCCGAGGCGGTGATGAAGTTCCAGGCGGGCGCCTTCCCGGGCTCCCCGGTGCAGCCGGCCTGCATGACCTGCTTCGCCATGTACGACCTGAAGAACGTCCGCATCATCGGCTATGACGTGGTGTCCAACCGTCCGAAGGTCGCCGCCTACCGCGCCCCCGGCGCGCCGATCTCCACCTTCGGCACCGAGAGCGCGATGGATGAGCTGGCGCGCAAGCTCGGCATGGACCCGATCGAGCTGCGGCTGAAGAACGCGGCGAAGGACGGCACCAAGGCCGCCTATGGGCCGACGCTGCAGAACATCGGCTACATCCCGACCCTGGAAGCCGCAAAGGCGCATCCGCACTATGCAGCCCCGCTCGGCCCCAACCAGGGCCGCGGCGTGGCTTCGGGCTTCTGGTTCAACATCGGCGGTGAGTCCTCGGGCTCGGTGCACGTGAACGAGGATGGCTCGGTCTCCATCGTCACCGGCAGCCCGGATATCGGCGGCTCGCGGGCCTCGATGGCGATGATGTGCGCGGAAGTGCTGGGCATTCCGGTCGAGAAGGTGCGCCCGGTGGTCGGCGATACCGCGACGATCGGCTTCACCCACCTTACCGGCGGCTCGCGCGTTACCTTCGCCACCGGCATGGCCGTGACGCAGGCGGCCGAGAAGGTGCGTGACGAGCTGAAGATTCGCGCGGCGAAGATCTGGGACATCCCGCCCGACGCGGTGGACTGGAAGGACGGCATGGCCGTGCCGGCCGGCGCCAATGCCGGCGGGTTCGATCCGCTGTCGCTGGCCGACATCGCCATCAAGGCGGCGAAGACCGGCGGGCCGATCATCTCAGAGGTTTCCGTCAACGCGCAGGGCGCCGGGCCTGGCTACGCTACGCATATCTGCGACGTGGAAGTGGACCCGGAGACCGGCTTCACCACCGTTCTGCGCTACACCGCGATCCAGGATGTCGGCCGTGCCATCCACCCGAGCTACGTGGAAGGCCAGATCCAGGGCGGCGCCGCGCAGGGCATCGGCTGGGCGCTGAACGAGGAATACGTCTACAACGCCAAGGGCGAGATGGATAACCCCGGCTTCCTCGACTATCGCGTGCCGGTCGCGTCCGACATGCCGATGGTCGAGGCGGTGATGATCGAAGTGCCGAACCCCCGCCACCCCTTCGGGGCCAAGGGCGTGGGCGAGGTGCCGATCGTGCCGCCGCTGGCCGCGGTCGCCAACGCGGTCCGGGCCGCCACCGGCATTCGCATGGAGCACCTGCCGATCTCCCCGCCGAAGCTGCGCGCCGCGTTCGACGCGCGCTGATCCGGGGCAGGGTGCCGACCGTCACCATTTCGGGTTCGACCTGCCGCCAGTTCACCGGCGGCAGGAGCGAATTCGAGGTGAAGGCCGGCAATTTCCTGCGCCTGGTCAAGGAACTGGACGAAATGTTCCCCGGCCTCGGCCATCAGGTCGAGGAAGGGATGGCCATCGCCATCGACGGTGAGATCTTACCAGGATGCCTATGGGGCCTCCTTCGGCCCGGATAGCGAGATCGTGCTGATCCCGAAGATATCCGGCGGCTGAGGCGCTGCATGGAAAAACGGGCCAGAGGGCGCTGCTCTCTGGCCTTTTTCTGTTTCCGGGCGCCGGTGCTTACGTAATTGGAATGGAGTGCGTGCATGACCGCAACCCTGCTCGTCACCTTCGAACTGGATGAACGCCATCGCCAGGATGTCGTGGCGGCACTCGGCGGCGCCGGAGAGCTCGTCTATCTGAGCGACCTCCGGCCGGAGGCGCGGGCGCCGGCGCTGAGCACGGCCAGTGTGGTATTGGCGCGCAATACCGGCAAGGAATTGCAGCCGCAGGAGCCGGCGCTGCTCGGCAATGCCAGGTTGATCCAGTTCATGACCGCCGGGGTCGATTACATCCCGCTGGACCGGCTGCCCGCGGATTTGCCGGTGGCCTGCAATGGCGGCGCCTATGCGGAGATGATGGCGGAGCACGCCGTGGCGATGGCGCTGGCCGCCGCCAAGCGGCTGCTGATCGAACAGGAGGCGCTGAAGCGCGGCCAGTTCAACCAGTTCACCTCGAACCGCATGCTGACCGGCCTGACCTTCGGGGTGTTCGGCTTCGGCGGGATCGGCATCGCCACCGCGCGGCTGATGCGCGCCTTCGGGATGCGCGTGCACGCGGTGAACCGCCGCGGCGCGAGCGAGGAGCCGACCGACTGGATCGGCACCACCGAACGACTGGACGAATTGCTGGCGGCATCGGACGTGCTGCTGGTCAGCACGCCGCTGACCCGCGCCACCATGGGCAGGATCGGCGCGCGCGAGCTGGGGCTGATGAAGGAGGACGCCATCCTGATCAACCTCGCCCGTGGCGAGGTGATCGACGAGGCGGCTTTGTATGCGCATCTGCTGGCGCATCCCCGCTTCACCGCCTGCATCGATGCCTGGTGGGTGGAGCCGGTGCGGCATGGGGAGTTCCGGATGGACCATCCGTTCATGGACCTGCCGAACGTGATCGGCTCGCCGCACAACTCCGCCTCGTCCGACCGGTCGCTGTCGATCGCGCTCGGCCGCGCGGTCGCCAATTGCCGCCGCATGCTGACCGGCCAGGCGCCGCTGCACCTGATCGGCGCGGACGAGCGCGCGCTGTAGCTGGCGGAGACCGTCGCCGGGCGAACTCCTGCCGCGCGAAATCGGGATGACCTATTTGGCGGGCGCCACGTCCAGGCGGACCACGATGCCGGCCAGTTCGGGGCTCGGGGCCGGATAGCGCTGCATCACCTCCGGATCATGGCCGGGAACGATGTGCTGCGGCGTCGGCGCGGCCGCGCGCAGCTTGTCGAAGCCTTCCAGCATCTGGCCGATATGGAAGGCGGTGGTGAAGGGACGGTTGGTTTCCATGTTCTCGTAGAAATGCGTGACGTCCGATGCCAGCACCACCCAGCCCCGCTGGGTGTGCACACGGACGAACTGCAATCCGGCGGAATGGCCGGGTGCGGGGTGCAGCGTGATGCCGGGCGCGACCTCGCCGGGTCCGTCGTGGAACTGCACCCGCTTCTTGTAGTTCAGGCGCACGATGCCGACCACGTCCTCGACCTCGAAGGAATGCGCGAGCTTGTCGTATTTCATGTAGCGGCCGACGGCGTAATGCAGTTCCGGCTCCTGCAGATGAAACTGCGCCTGCGGGAACTGGTGGAAATTGCCGACATGGTCGTAGTGCAGATGGGTCAGGATGACGTCTTTGACGTCGGCGGCATCGACACCGACCAGCTTCAGCGCCTCGATCGGGCAGCGCAGGAAGGTGCGCTTGCGCTGCGCCGCCACCTCGGCGGTGAAGCCGGCGTCGATCACCACGGCGCGGTCTGTGCCCTTGGCGACCCAGACGAAATAATCCATCGGCATCGGCGCGTCATGCGGATCGCCGCCGATGAAATGCTCGGTCCGCTTGGCGTCGCGCATGGCGTAACGGATGGCGAACAATTCATAGGTCGGCAGGTCTTCGGCCATGGTCTTCTTTCCCCCGGGATTCTCGTCCGGGAAGGCTAGCCCGCCTGCCGGCCGCCGCCCAGATGGGGGTATCGCAACGTGCGCCGTTCGGCGCTAGGGTTGCGGCTACTGGCGAGTAGACCCAGCGGGGATAAGGGATCGGAACCATGAAATTCGGGGTTTTCTACGAGCATCAGCTGCCGCGGCCATGGACGGACCAGTCCGAGTACCAGCTTTTCCAGGACAGCCTGGCGCAGTTCGAATTCGCCGATAAGCTCGGCTACGACTACGCCTGGGTGGTGGAGCATCATTTCCTGGAGGAATATTCCCACTCCTCCTCGCCGGAGGTCTTCCTGGGCGCGGCCAGCCAGCGCACGAAGAACATTCGTCTCGGCCACGGCGTCGTGCAGCTTACCACCAACCAGCCGCACCGGGTGGCGGAAAAGATCGCCACGCTGGACCTGATCTCGGGCGGGCGCGTGGAGCTCGGCATGGGAGAGGCGGCGGGCCCGGCGGAGCTGCATCCGTTCGGCGTGCGCGTGCGCGACAAGCGCGACCGCTGGGAGGAGGCGGTGAAAGCCATCATCCCGATGTTCACCGACGAAGCCTGGGAATTCCACGGCCAGGTACTATGATTTCCCGGCCCGCAGCGTCGTGCCGAAGCCGATGCAGAAGCCGCACCCGCCGCTATGGGTGGCCTGCTCCAACATCCAGACCATCGCCTCCGCCGGCGAATGGGGCATGGGCGCGCTGGGCTTCAGCTTCGTTTCCCCGGACGCGGCGCGGGCCTGGGTGCATCGTTACTACAACAACTTCCTGCACCGGCCGAACCGGCTGGCGGCCTACCAGACCAATCCGAACATCGCCATCGTCAACGGATTCATGTGCGCGCCGACCGACGCGGAAGCGATCGAGCTGGCCTCCGGCTGGACGTTCTTCATCTTCGCGCTGTCCTATTACGGCCGGAAAGGGATCGATGCGCCGGGCAAGGGCGATCTGTGGCGCGAGTACCAGACCTGGCGGGAGACCGACAAGGCAAAGGCAGCCTTGCGCAACGGCCTGATCGGATCGCCCGATACCATCCGCAAGCGGCTCCGGCAGTTCGAGGACGCGCATGTCGATCAGGTCATCCTGCTGAACCAGGCCGGCAAGACCACGCACAAGGCGATCTGCGACAGCCTGGACCTGTTCGCCCGGGAAGTGATGCCGGAATTCCATGCCCGCCAGCCGGCGCAGGATGCGTGGAAGGAAGACGTGCTGGGCGGCCGGATCGTGCTGGAGGACCTGGATACCGGCGGCTACGACCTCTACGCGCATCAGAACGAGGACATCGTGCGCCTGACGCCGGAACAGCTTAAGCAGCGCATGGCGGAGAAGGAACGCTCGCTCGCCGCCGGAGAATGACTGTGCAGCCCATGCAGTTCGGCGTGTTCGACCACATGGACCGTGGCCAGGGCACGTTGGCCGAGCTGTACGAAAGCCGGTTGCGGCTGGCCGAGGCATGTGACCGCGCCGGCTTCTATGGCTACCACGTGGCGGAACACCATGCGACGCCGCTCGGCGTGGCGCCGTCGCCTTCGGTGTTTCTCTCGGCGGTGGCCCAGCGCACGAAGCAGCTCCGTTTCGGCCCGCTGGTCTATCTGCTGCCGATGTATCATCCGGTACGGCTGATCGACGAGATCTGCATGCTGGACCAGATGAGCGGCGGGCGGTTCATGCTGGGTGTCGGGCGTGGCATCTCCCCGGTCGAGATCGGGCTGTGGGGCCTCGACCCCGAGACCGCGCCGGCAATGTATCAGGAGGCGCTGGAGGTGATCCTGCGCGGCCTGGCCACGCGCGAGCTTAGTTTCCAGGGCAAATATTATCAGTTCGACCGCATGCCGTTGGAGCTGGAACCGGTACAGCGTCCGCATCCGCCGCTGTGGTACGGCGTGGCCCGGCCGGAAGCGGTGGATTGGTGCGCCGCGCACAAGGTGAACATCGTCACGAACCTGCCGCCCGGCCCGATGCGTGCGGTGACCGACCGCTACCGCGCGGTCTGGGCGGCGCGGGGGAACGCACCCGAAACCCTGCCGAAAATGGCGGGCACCCGCCACGTGGTGATCGCCGCCACGGATGCGGAGGCGCTGGACATCGCCCGGCGCGGCTATCCGAAATGGCGCGAGAGCTTCCTGAAACTCTGGATCGAGCGCAGCACGCTGCTGCCCAGCCCGGCGGCGATCCCGCCGGAGAATTTTGATGAGTTGCAGGCCCAGGGCCGCGGCGTCGCCGGAGCGCCCGGCACGGTGCGGGATTTCCTGCGGACCGCCATCGAGGAGGGCGGGCTGAACTACCTGCTCTGCCGCTTTGCCTTCGGCGACCTGCTGCCGGCGGAGGCGATGCAATCGGTAGAGCTGTTCGCGCGCGAGGTGATGCCGGCATTCGCCGGAGCAGGGCGCGTTCCGGCGGCGTGAACGGGCACGGCGCGCAACCGTAGGAACCGGGGCGGCGGCTTCAGGCGGGCGTCGCCACCCGCCGCTTGCCGGCCGCCATCAGCGTGTTCAGCACGACCGCCACCACGATGTTCATCGCCAAGGCGAGCAGTCCGACATACAGCGTATAGTTTGTCCCGCCGAGCGCGATCGTGTGCAGCGGCTTCAACCCGTCCGTCCAGGCCATGTAGGTGCCGCCGAAGAAGCCGACCGCCCAGCCGGCCAGCAGCGCCCGGCCGCGGAACCAGCCGGTGAACAGACCGAACACCACGGAAGGGAAGGTCTGCAGGATCCATAGCCCGCCGAGCAGCTGCAGGTTGATCGCCACCGAGTTGTCCAGCAGCAGGACGAACGCCAGCGCCCCCAGCTTGACCACCAGCGACGTGGTCTTGGCGACGGCTGCCTCGCCGGAAGTGGACACCGCCGGATTGACATACGCCTTCCAGAAATTGCGGGTGAACAAATTGGCGGCGCCGATGGACATCACCGCCGCCGGCACCAGCGCGCCAATGGCAATGGCGGCGAAGGCGAAGCCGGCGAACCAGCCGGGAAACAGCGCCTGGAACAGCACCGGCACCACATCATTCGGCGTCGCCGGTTTGATGCCCGCAGCATAGGCCATGTACCCCATCAACGCGATCAGCCCCAGCAGCAGGGTATAGGCGGGCAGCAGCACGGCGTTCTTGCGGATGGTATCGGCGCTGCGGGAAGCGAAGATGCCGGTGAGCGTGTGCGGATACATGAAGGCCGCCAGCGCCGATCCGAGCGCCAGCGTGGCATAGGGGATATACTGCCCGGGCGCGAGGAGGATGCTGCCGGAGCCCTTCGCCTTGAATCCGGCTTCCGCCGCGGCAAACACTGCGGCGTAGCCGCCGAGCTTGAGCGGAATGATCGCGACCGCCACCAGGACCACGATGTAGATCATGATGTCCTTGACAAAGGCGATCAGCGCCGGCGCGCGCAGCCCGGCAGAGTAGGTATAGAAGGCCAGGATCAGGAAGGCGATGACCAGCGGCACTTCGCCGTTCAGGCCCAAGGCCTTGATGACCACCTCCATGCCGATCAGCTGCAGGGCGATATAGGGCATGGTCGCCAGGACGCCGGTGATCGCCACCGCCAGTTCCAGCGTGCGGGAGCTGTAGCGGCCATGCACCACGTCCGCCGCGGTGACGTAGCCGTTGCGGGCCGCCACCCCCCAGAGCCGGGGCATGATGGCGAACACGATCGGATAGACGATGATGGTGTAGGGCAGGGCGAAGAAGCCGAAGGCGCCCGTGACATAGACCAGTGCCGGCACCGCGATCACCGTGTAGGCGGTGTAGAAATCGCCGCCGACCAGGAACCAGGTGATCCAGGTGCCGAACTGGCGGCCACCCAGGCCCCATTCATCGATATGCGCCAGCGTCTTCGGCCGGCGCCAGCGGGCCGCGACGAAACCCATGACCGAGACCAGCGCGAAGAAAAACACGAAGACCGCGAAGGCCGGCCAGTCGATGGATGCGCTGATCATGGGTCATCGTCCCGGCGCATGCGGCGCCACACGATGTAGGTGAGCAGCGAGCTGATCGGCACCCAGGCGATCTGATACCAGTAGAAGAAGGGAAACCCGAACAGCTCTGGCGTCGCCTGGTTGTAGAACGGCACCCAGAGCAACCCGATGAACGGCAACAGAAGCAACAGGATCATGGCCAACTCCCCCAGTACGATGTGTCGTACGATGTCTCGTACGATGTCTCGAGGCGGTCGGTGGGGGATTGTTAGGCCTGGGCCAGGGTTCGTGGCAAGAACGAATCGTTTCCGTTCGGTAGGCCGGCCGGAAGCGGCGCGTTACGAACGCGCCGCCGGATAATCATCCGCCCGGCAGATCAACCGGCGGCAAGAAAATCCATCGCCGCGTCCACGCCGCCCTTGCCATGCGGGACCTGGTTCAGCCGCAGGCTGAGTTCCACCGCACCGAGCGTGCCCAGCACCATCGGCTCGTTCAGATCGCCCAGATGGCCGATCCGGAACATCCGCCCGCCGAGCCTGCCCAACCCGCCGCCGAGCGAGACGTTGAACCGGTTCCGCGCCGTGGCCCGCACGGCCTCCGCGTCGTGTCCGTCCGGCATCCACACGGCGGTGACGGAGTTCTGAAACCCGGCCCGGGTCGGTGCAGAACAATTGCGGCCCGTCATTGCCGCTCCAGACGCGCACCGCGCGGCGGACCGCCTCGGCCAGCCGGTGGTGGCGGGCGAGGACCTGTTCCAGGCCCTCGTCCTCGATCAGCCGGATCAATTCCGCCAGGCCGTAGAAGATACTGGTCGGCACCGTGCCGATGAAGCTGTGATGCTGGCGCGCGAGCATCGGCGTCCAGTCGAAATATTGCCGGGCCAGGCGCGCCTGCTGATGCGCGGCCAGCGCCTTGTCGCTGACGCCGGTAAAGCTCATGCCGGTGGGCAGCATCAGCCCCTTCTGGCTGCCGCCGACCACGCCGTCGACACGCCATTCGTCCATCCGGAAATCGATCGAGCCGAGCGAGGATATGGTATCGGCCAGCAACAAAGCCGGATGCAAGGCGGCGTCGAGGGCGGCGCGGATCTCCGGCAACGGCAGGGTCAGGCCGGTGGAGGTTTCGTTGTGCACGACGCAGACCGCGCGGATTTCATGGCCGGTATCGGCCTTCAGCGCGGCGGCGACTTCGGCAACATCCACGCCGCGGCGCCAATCGGCGGCAATGCTGCGGACCTCCAGGCCGAGCTTTCCCGCCATGACGCCCCATTCCTGGGAAAAATAGCCGGATTCCAGGATCAGGATGGCATCGCCGGGCGAGAACAAGTTCAGCAGCGTCGCTTCCCAGGCGCCGTGGCCGGAAGCGGAGTACATGAACAGATGCCGGTCGGTCCGCAGGATGCGCTTCACGCCGGCGAAGCAGGCTTCGTAGACCTCTACGAACTCGGGATCCATGAAGTCGATCGTCGGCCGGTCGATGGCGCGCAGCACGCTGTCGGGGATGTTGGTGGGGCCGGGATTGGCGAAGAACTGGCGGCCCCTGGGCTTGATGGCTTTCATTCGCTGCGTTCCTGATCGAGGGGGCGGGTGCGGTCAGCTCCCCGGCTGGGCGAGCGCCTTCGCGTAAATGTCAGGCTTGAAGCCCACGACCAGCCGGCCGCCGATATCGAGCACGGGCCGCTTGATCATGGAAGGCTGGGCGCACATCAGCGCGATGGCTTTCGCCTCGGTCAGCCCGGCCTTGTCCGTTTCCGCCAGCTTGCGGAACGTGGTGCCGGCGCGGTTCAGCAGCGTCTCCCAGCCCACGGCGCGGGCCCAGCCCTGCAATGTCGGAGCATCGATGCCGGCCGCCTTGTAATCGTGAAACGCGTAGGGCACGCCGTGGCCATCGAGCCAGGCGCGGGCCTTCTTCATCGTGTCGCAGTTCTTGATGCCATAGATCGTGGCGGATTCCGTGTGGGCCATGTTCCCTTCCTACCCGATTACCCGGCGGGGCCAAACCCGCCAGCATAGCCGACGCGGCCTCGCTCATGTCCCCTTGTCGTCACTCCAGCGGGCGACAGGCGCGCGCCAACCATGATAGATGGCCATGATCCGAAGGCAGATGCATACAACTGCGCCCAGCAAAATCAGATAGGGTGGCGGGACATTCATGATGTGCCCGATCGATACGATCGCTCCGCCGGCGAGAGCCGCGACCGCGTAAAGATCGGCTCTCAGAACGAATGGGATGTTTCCGGCGAGGACATCCCGGGTCATCCCGCCGCCGATTCCGGTCAGCATGCCCAAGATCGCCGCCATCAATGGATTGATGCCATAATCTATCGCCTTTTGTGTGCCGGTGACCGCAAACAAACCAAGACCAACCGCATCGAGCAACAGTATTTGGCGCTGGAGCGATGCCACTTTGGGATACCAATAGAAGGTCATCAGGCCGCCGAGCATCGCGATCACAAAATAATGGATGCCCGCGATCGCGACCGGAGGGACTGCGCCGATCAGAACGTCGCGCATCATGCCGCCAGCGACCGACACGACAAATGACAGAAAGAGAACGCCGAATAAGTCGAACCGCTTCTGGACGCCCAGCAGTCCGCCGCTCAAGGCGAATACGAATGTTCCGACCCAGTCCAGAACATTCATCATGCCTTGCAAGAAGGCGCTATGCATGGCCGAGGCTGCGTGTTCCGTGCGGTGCCGCCACGATCAAGCCGCGCTCGTAATAGGCTGGCAGATCCAGGCGCCTGCTGCGGCCAGCATTGCTTCGACGCCGGTCCGCAAAGTGGGGTGAAGCACCGGAGCGAAGTCGGGAGCGTGATTGGCCGGAAGCTCGTCCAGCTTGCCCGCCTTTTCAGCATTTGCGTAGGTGGCTGGATCAATGCCGCCGATCATCCAGAAAACGGTCGGCACATCCCAGGCCGCGCCGAACAGCCCAAAATCCTCGCTCGCCGTGGCCGGAGGGATCTCTGCCACCCGCTCGGCGCCAAACCGATGTTGGAGAGCGGCCACCGCCTTTCGAGTGGCGGCCTCGTCGTTGCGGGTTAGCGGATACTCGCTGAGCACGGAGAATTCCGGAGGTTTCGGCGCGCCCGAAGCCTCAGCTTCCGCTTCCAGGATGCGTTTGATCGCGGCCAGCACCCGAGTGCGCACTTGATCCTTGAATGTGCGAACATTCAGGCGAAGCAGCGCCCGGTCGGGAATGACGTTTTCATTCATACCAGCGCTCATTGTGCCGACGGTGACAACCGCGGAGTCGGTCATCGCGACTTCCCGTGACACGACCGTTTGCAGGCGCATCACTGCCGACGCCGCCATCACCACCGGGTCGATACTCTTTTGCGGCATCGAGCCGTGTGCGCCACGGCCGAACAACGTCACCTCCCAACTATCGCCCGCGGATAGTATCGTCCCGATGCGCCAGCCGATCTGCCCCGCCGACAGCGGCATCACATGCTGGGCTAAGGTGACGTCGGGCTTGGGGAAGCGCTTGACCATGCCGTCTTCGATCATGGCGCGGGCGCCCTGGCCGGTTTCCTCCCCTGGCTGGAATACGGCCATCACCGTTCCGCGCCACATGGCTCCGATTCTCCGCCAGAATGCGCGTCGCCCCCATCAGCCAGGCGACGTGCATATCGTGCCCGCAGGAATGGGCGATCGATGTAGCCTGGCCGAAGCGGTCGGTTCCGGTCTTGTCGCTCGCGTAAGCCAGGCCGGTGCTTTCCTTGATCGGCAGCGCGTCCATATCGGCGCGCAGCAGCACGACCGGACCATCGCCGCTGCGGAGCAATCCGACAACGCCCGTGCCGCCAACACCCTCCGTCACGTCGTATCCCTGCTCACGCAACCATGCAGCGACGATGCCGGACGTGCGGTGCTCTTGCATGGACAGTTCTGGATTGGCGTGAATGTCTCGATAGATGCCCTCAAGCTTGCCGAGAAGGTCGTCGGTCGGTCCGGGCAGAGCGTGCGTTGCGGCGGGTGCGTCTGTGGTCATGACCGTCTCCTGTCAGGCCGCCGCTTCTATCCGGGTCTCAACGGCGACCACATGGTCGCATCGGTAGTTGGACTCGTCTTGCGCGATCCAAGCCAGGAGTTCTTGGCCGATGCGCAATGCCGCCGCCGCTGGAAGCGCGCTTGGATGCTCCATAAGAGCCAGGAGCTGCAACACCCGCCTGCGACGAGCCAGACCGTGATCTAAGCCATCAGCACAATGTGGGCACATCCGCTCCTCCCTTTGTTGTTCGCTCACGCCGGCGAACAGCATCAGTTATATCCGATCCGGCTCGTCGGAATAAGCTTTTGGGCCGCCTGGCTAGGCCAACATCACTCCCACTCGATCGTCCCCGGCGGCTTGCTGGTGATGTCGTAGGTGACCCGGTTGATCCCGCGCACCTCGTTGACGATGCGGTTGGAGACCCGGCTCAGGAAAGCCATGTCGAACGGATAGACATCCGCGGTCATGCCGTCGGTGCTGGTCACGGCGCGCAGCGCGCAGGCGAAGTCGTAGGTGCGGCCGTCGCCCATCACGCCGACGGTGCGCACCGGCAGCAGCACCGCGAAGGCCTGCCAGATCGCGTCGTACAGCCCGGCGTTGCGGATCTCCTCCAGGTAGATCGCGTCGACCTTGCGCAGCAGATCGGCCTTTTCGCGGGTGATGGCGCCGGGGATGCGGATGGCCAGGCCCGGGCCGGGGAAGGGGTGGCGGCCGACGATGATCTCGGGGATGTCCAGCTCGCGGCCGAGCACGCGGACCTCGTCCTTGAACAGCTCGCGCAGCGGCTCGACCAGTTGCATGCGCATCCGCTCGGGCAGGCCGCCGACATTGTGGTGCGACTTGATGGTGACGCTGGGGCCGCCGGTGAAGCTGACGCTCTCGATCACGTCCGGATACAGCGTGCCCTGGGCGAGGAAATCGGCGCCGCCGATTTTTGTCGCTTCCTCCTCGAACACCTCGATGAACAGCCGGCCGATGGTCTTGCGCTTCAGCTCGGGGTCGGTGACGCCGTCCAGCGCGCCGAGGAACAGGTCGGAGGCATCGCGGTGCACCAGCCGGATGTTGAACCGGTCGCGGAAGGTGGCGACCACGTCGTCGGCCTCGCCGTGGCGCAGCAACCCGTGGTCGACGAAGATGCAGGTGAGCTGGTCGCCGATCGCCTCATGGATCAGCACGGCGGCGACCGAGCTGTCCACGCCGCCGGACAGGCCGCAGATGACCCGGCCGCCGCCCACCTGGGCGCGGATGCGGGCGATCTGCGGCGTCGCGGAAGCCGGCCATGGTCCAGCCGCCGGACAGGCCGACGACGTTATGGGTGAAGTTGCGCAGCAATTGCGCGCCGTGCGGGGTGTGCACGACCTCGGGGTGGAACTGCACGCCGTAGAATTTGCGCGTGTCGTCGGCGATGGCGGCGAAGGGCGCGCCCTCGCTGGTCGCCACCACGCGGAAGCCGGGCGGCAGGCGGGTCACGCGGTCGCCGTGGCTCATCCACACCTGCTCGCGCGCGCCCTTGGGCCAGACGCCATGGAACAGCGCGCAATCGTCGGTCACGTCCACGAAGGCGCGGCCGAATTCGCGGTGATCGGAGCCGAGCACCTCGCCGCCGAGCTGGGCGCAGAGCAATTGCTCGCCGTAGCAGATGCCGAGCACGGGCACGCCGGCCTCGAACACCACCGGCGGCGCGAGCGGCGCGGCGCCTTCGGTGACCGAGGCGGGGCCGCCGGACAGGATGATGCCGCGCGGGGCGAAGGCGCGGATGCGCTCGGGGTCGGCGTTGAACGGCCAGATCTCGCAATAGACGCCGCTCTCGCGCAGGCGCCGGGCGATCAGCTGGGTTACCTGACTGCCGAAATCCAGAATCAGCACCCGCTCGGCGGCCAGCGTGTCCGTCAGCGGGGCGAGGGCAGGGTCTGAATCGGCCATGGAACTCACCTCTCCGGTTAGGATCGGGGGCTTGCAGCACTTCTGGCCGGGGCAGGCAAGCATGGCCAGCGCTTGGCTGGCGAGCGTTGCCGGATTCCGGCGCGAAAATCGGGCAATACCGGGCAGCGGCAGCGGACTGCGATCGGGTCAGGCCTTCGCGGCTTCGTCCTTCAGTTCCACCACAAACGCCGTGCCGCCCTCCGGCCAGGCCTCGCAGCGCACCTGCCCGCCATGCAGTTCGGCGATCTGGCGCACCAGCGCCAGGCCAAGCCCCCAACCGCCCGCCCCCTCGGACCGGCCGGTCGGGCGGTAGAACGGCTCGAAGATCCGTTCCCGCTCGCTGGCCGGGATCTGTGCGCCGGCGTCGCGCACGATCAGCCTCGGCTGGCCGGCCTCGTTGCGCCCCACGCCCACCGTCACCGGCGGCGCGCCGTGCTTGGCCGCGTTCTCCAGCAGGTTGCGTAGCATGCGCCGCAGCAGGCGCGGGTCGCCGTCCACCTCCACCAGCGTGCCGTCCACGCTGGCGCCGGTGCGCGCGGCTTCCTCGGCCGCCAGTGCCAGCAGCTCCACGCGCTCCCGCCTGCCGCTCCCGGCCAGGGTGGTTTCCGGGTGATCGAGCCGGCTGGCCAGCAGGATCTCGTCGATCAACTGGTCGAGCTCGGCCAGGTTCTGCTCGATCTCCACGCGGCGGGACGGGGAGGGAGCCTGTTCCCAGAGCTCGGCGGCCATGGACAGCCGCGCCAGCGGGGACCGCAGCTCATGGCTCGCATTGGCCAGCAGCGAGCGGTGCGCGGCCAGCAATGCCTGGATGCGGTCGGCGGCGCGGTTGAAGCTGGCCGCGACGGCGGCGATTTCGTCCTGCCCACGCACGGGAACGCGCACCGACAGATCGCCCGCGCCCCATTCCTCCATGCCACGCTGCAGCCGTTCCAGCCGGTGGGTCAGCCTTGCCACCACGGGCAGCGCCGCCATCCCCACGCCGATGGCCACCAGCAGCACTGCCAGCACCACGTGCCAACCGGGTCGTCGCAGGGGGAAATCGAAGCGGGCCAGCACCACGCGGCCATCCGGCAGGTGAAACACCCGCACGTTGCGTGGCGGCGGGCGGTCCCATTCGTCCTCATCGCGCGGGGCCCCGCGTTTCAGCCGCTCGCCGGACACCGCAAGCACCTGGCCGTCCGCGCCGATGACCGTGATATCGCCAGACATCGCCTGCGCAACCCGCGCTGCGGCTTCCTGGATGGCGCCGGGGGGATCGTCCGTCACCGGGATGGCGGCCGCGAGCAGGCGGGCCGGCATCTGGCGAAAGCCTTCCACCCGTGTGTCGCCCACCATCTGCCACAGCAAGGCGATCAACACCGCCGCCAGCGCCAGACTGGCGAGCAGGGTCAGGTAGATCCGCCAGAACAGATGCCGGCCGATCATCGCGGGATTCTGCGTGGGATCATCGCGAGGACTCTGCGTGGGATCATCGCGGCGGGCCAAGTGGCGTCACGCGCCTTCGTCCTGGCTGCGCGCGAACACATAGCCCGCGCCGCGCACGGTCAGGATGCGGCGGGGATGCTTCGGATCGGCCTCGATGGAGGCGCGGATGCGGGAAATATGCACGTCGATCGAACGGTCGAAGGCTTCCAGCTCCTCGCCCTTCACCAGATCCATCAACTGCTCCCGGCTCAGCACGCGCCCGGCATGTTCCGCCAGCGCCACCAGCAGGTCGAACTGATAGCTGGTCATCGGCGCTTCCCGCCCCTCCACCTGCACGGCGCGCGAGCCGCGGTCGATCTCCATCTGGCCGAAGCGCATCACCGCCGGTGCCGAACTCAACCCGCCGGCGATGCTGCCGCGCCGGCGCAGCAGCGCGCGCAGCCGGGCGAGCAGTTCCCGGCTGCTGAACGGCTTGGCGAGGTAGTCGTCGGCGCCGATCTCCAGGCCCACCACGCGGTCCGTTTCCTCGCCGCGCGCGGTCAGCATCAGGATGGGAATATCGGCATGCGCGTCGGGCAGGGCGCGGATCTGCCGGCAGACATCGAACCCGTCGGCATCGGGCAGCATCAGGTCCAGGATCAGCAGGTCGCTACCCTGCCGGCGCAGCGCGGCCAGGCCGTCGCGTGCGGTCGGCTGGGCCTCCACCTTGAAGCCGGCAGCGGCGAGGTACTCGGCCAGCATGGCGGTCAGCCGGCTGTCGTCGTCGATGATCAGTATGCGCTGCGCCATGATGTCCGGTTCCTCGCCGCTGCTTCAACCGAGGTCAATGCCTGTGATGTTCGCTCCGGTTCGCCTCCATCTGCGCCAGCTTCTGGCGCTGCTCCGGCGTCAGCACGTCCGCCGCGTCTTCCATCGCCTTGGTCACGCGCTGCGAAATCTGGTCCATCGCAGCCATGCGCGTGCTGCGCAACTTCTCCACCGCGGCGCGGTCGATCTGCGGGGCGCCGAGCAGGTCGCGGATCTGCTCCCGGGTGCCGGACATGGATTTGCGGATCGGGTCGATATCCTTGGCCGCGGCCTCGATGATCGCGCTTACCTTGTCACGCTGTTCGGCGGTGGCGCCGACCCGGCGCAGCATGCCGTCGACCCGGTATTCGATCCGATGCACGGGGATGCCCTGGTCCATGCTCCAGCGATCGGGACCGTGGCGCTGGGCCCAGGCGCTGGTGACGCCGGCGGCACCCGCGACCAGCGCGAACGCGGTCGCGCCGCCGATCAGCAGCCGGCGCCCGCGGCCAAGCCCGATTTTTTTCGGCGCGGGACTTCCGGCGGGGGTTTGGGTGGTGTCCATGGATACGCTCTCCTGTCTGGGCAGCCACATCGGCTGCTTCGACGGGCAATATGGAGCGGTCGCGTTGCCCGGATTCCGGGCGGACGTAAAGTTGTGTGAAGCGTCGGAAGGGAGGGGCATTGTTCGCCCAGGCAAGGCTCGACCGAAGCTGCTTCGGCACGAGCCTTGCGGGCGAGGGCAGGCAGGTCCCCGGTCAGGCGCGGCGGCGGACCAGCATGAGGCCGAGCAGGCCAAGGCCGATCGTCAGCAGGGAGCCCGGCTCCGGGATCGTCTGGCCGCCATAGCTCAGGCCGGTCAGGCCGCTGAGGTCGCCGGTGAAGAGGTAGTTGGCATGCAACTCGTTGGTCTGGACCAGCGACTGCACGACGACCGCGCCGGTGAGATCCCCGCCCTGATGGGTGATCGTCGCGTTCGGGGCCAGGATCGTGCCGTACCAGCTGCCGGCGAAGCTCAGCGTCATGGCATCGACGAAGTCCCAGATCACCTTGCTCTCATTGTTGTTGGCATTGAGGTTGGGCAGGCTGTAGCCGGCGCCGTCGCCGGTGACGATCACGATGGTCGCGTCGTTGCCGTTGTTATTGATGCCGAAGAAGTTCTGCTCGCTGGCCAGGTTCGCCATCGTGGTGGTGATGACACCGTATTTCTTGCCGCCCGAGACATAGTCGGCATTCGCGGTGAAGCTAAGATTGCCGCCCGGCGGGTTGGGCAGGGCCTGGGCCGTCACGCCCGCCACGGTCGGCAGCGTCGCCAGGGCGTTGGCGAGGTTGATCATCGGCGTCTTGAAATCCGTGACGATGGCGTTGCCATAGGGAAACACGGAAGCGGCCGCCACGGAGGTGTGCACCGCATTGGCGTTCTGCGCCGTGCCGGCGAAACCGGGCTGGGCGGTGTTGACGTTCTGCGGGTTGTTCACTTGCGCGCCGGCGGCGGATCCGACGACGTTGAAATTGCCGCGATGGCCGAGGTCGAACGTGCCGGAGGCGGTGCCCTGGATATAGACGTCGGCCTGACCGCTGGCGGAGCCGGTGTTGAAGCCGCCGGTGACGTTGCCGAACACCGTGACCGCGCCGTATTGCTGGCCGGCGATGGCAGTGGTGGTGTTTCCGGCGCAGCCGTTGAAGCAGGCATTGTGGTTGGTATTGGCGGCGAAATTGCCGCCGACGATGATGCGGCCCTCGGTCTCGTTATTGGCCGTGTAATTGCCGAAATTGACCAGATTGAACTGGCTCAGGATCGCCTGGTCGTTGGTCAGCATGGACGCGGTGAGCACGCTGGCGGAGGCCGTGCTGGTCAATGATGCGGTCGCGATCGACGTGCCTGCGAGCAGAATACCGGCAGTCAGCTTCAATTTGGTGGCCATGACTTCGTTCCTATTCGGTATGGATCATTCCGATACCAAGCGGGGCACCGCTTGGCCTGGCCCGTTCCCGAGCCGGCAGTCATCGTTCCGGCCGGCGCCGGAGCGCTTGAGCCGTTTCGTCAGCCAGCTTCAGACTGTTGGAAGGGTCTCGTGATAAATAACGAGATTCGTATTCAAAAAGGCTGAAACATGTCAATGGAGACGCGTATTAGGATATACGGCCTGGGGTCGTCAACCGGGAAACAGGATATTCTTATTATTAATACATCATAGATGCGGGAGGATGGCGGCGGGACACGTTCAGGTTGCCCCTATGCGGCCGGAAAACGCCTTTGGGAGTGATTGTCAGGCTTTTTCGATGCCCGGGCGGGGTTGTCGGCGTCAGCGGGCGCCAATCGCGCCAGGCCAGCAAGGGGACAGCGGGTTCCGCAGCCGAGTGGCCGCCACGATTCGGGTGGATGCCCTCGGCAGGCGCGCGCGGGCTCGGATTTCACGAGGGGCGCGGTGGCCCCGGCCGGGTGCTACCGGCCGCGCACGAACTGGAAGGCGCAGAGCGAGGCGATCATGACGCCCGCGCCCACGGCCTGCAGCGGGGTCAGTTCCTCGCCCAGCAGCAGCATGCTCAGCAGCGTCGTCACCAGCGGCTCCAGGTTCATCACCAGCGCGGTGCGGAACGGGCCGACGCGATTGGTCGAGATATAGATCATCAAGGTCGACAGGGTGCTGCAGGCGCTGACGGCGACGAAGGCGAGCCATCCGAATTGCGTCTGCGGCGGGTTCCAGCTTCCCATCGTTACCCACATCGCCAGGAACAGGATCGTGGACGGCACCATGGAGTACCAGGTCGTCAGCCTGGCGTCGGTTCCGGCCAGATAGGCGCGGGTGGCGAGCAGCGAGACCACCCGGCAGATCGCCGCGCCGAACGCGAAGGCCAGGCCGAGCGGCGCGAGGGCGGAGAGGTTCACGCCGAGCATCAGGGCCAGGCCGGCGAAAGCCAGCAGCGCGGTCAGCAGCGCGCGCCAGCCCAGGCGCTCGACCCCGGTGAGAGAGGCGCCGATGCCGGTGAGCAGCGGGTAGATGAAATAGGCCAGGATGGCGATGGACACCGGCAGCAGCGACACCGCCGCCACCAGGCCCAGCATGACCATGGCGAACAGCAGCCCGAGGCCGATGGCGATCCGGCGCTGGCGCGGTGGATGCCGGATCGCCGGCGGCGCGGCGCGCAGCCAGGCCCAGAAGAACGCCACCACCAGCAAGCCCCGCAGCGTCACCAGCGTCAGCACGTCCATGCCGGAGGCGTAGACCATTTTCAGCGCAATATCGGTGAAACTGAACGAAAGCGCCGCGACGATCGCGGGCAGCAGGGCAGCAAGCCCGGCCAGCGCTGCTGGCCGCGTGGTCGTGATCACGGTCATACCGTTGCCGGTCTTTCGTTCGGTGGGCCGATTTGGTTGTGTCAGCCCGTCTTGGACATTCCGCCGCCAGCATGCACCATCCACGCCTGTGTCCGCCATGCCGTCGGATCGTGCTCGGGGAGAGTGCCTTGGCCAATGATGGCGAGAATGACGCCGGCGCCAGACTTCGCCTGGGTGGGCACATCCCGGGGACCGTCGTCGTAGGAGCGATGCCAACCGAGACCCGCGTGCTGCTGTGGATGTGCCTGCTGGTCGCGGTCAACCAGCTCGGCTTCGGCGGGGTGGTGCCGGCCTTGCCGCTCTATGCCAAATCTTTCGGCGTCTCCGCCTCGGCGATCGGCCTGTCGGTCGGCGTCTATGGCCTGGCGCGGTTCTTCGTGGCGGCGCCGACCGGGCAGCTGTCGGACCGGCTGGGCCGGCGCTCCACGCTGGCGATCGGTGGGCTGATCACGGCGCTGGGCAATTTCTGGTGCGCGATGGCGGCCAGCTATCCGGAGTTCATCGTCGCGCGCTTCCTGGCCGGGGCAGGGGCGGGGCTGATCGTCACCACCGGACAGATCGTGCTGGCCGACATCACCACGCCGGAGAGGCGGGGCCGCACGATGGCGATCTACCAGGGCGTGTTCATCTTCGCCGCCGGCATCGGGCCGTTTCCGGGCGGGCTGCTGGCCGAGCATTTCGGCCTGTCGGCGCCGTTCATCGCCTATGCCAGCGCCGGCACGGTAGCCGCCGCCCTGGCCTGGTTCGCGGTCGCCGAGACCCGCGAGCTGGCGCGTGCCCGCAACCCGCACGCGCCTGGCACCGGGCCGTCCTTTGTCACCCAGATCCGCCGCCTGGGCGCGCAGCGCGGCTATGTGCTGGTGTGCATCGTCGCGCTGATCAACGCAGTCGCGCGCACCGGCGGGTTGTTCAACGTGATCCCGCTGCTGGGCAGCCTGCGGCTCGGCCTCTCGGTCAGCGCCATCGGCTTCGCGCTGGCGCTCGGCAGTGTGATCGGGCTGGCGGCGGCCTATCCGTCGGGGATGCTGGTCGATTATTTCGGCCGCAAGGCGGTCATCGCCCCGGCCACGGTGATCAGCGGGGCGTCGATGCTGCTGTTCTGCTTCGCGCCGTCCTATGCCTGGTTCATGGCGGCGAGCCTGGTCTGGGGTCTGGCGAGCTCGATCGGTGGCGCCGCGCCGGCCTCCTACGCCGCGGACAGCGCGCCGCCTGGCATGAACGCGACGACGATGAGCCTGTTCCGCATGGTCGGCGATGCCGGCTACGTGCTGGGGCCGGTGGTGCTTGGCCTGATCGCCGACTACCTGGGTCCGGAAGCGGCGCTGGTCGTGGCGGCGGCGCTGCTGATCCTGATCGGCGCGGTGTTTGCGCTGCGCGCGCCGGAGACCTATCGCGCGGCCAGGGGGTTCTGAGCGGCTCAGCATATTGCTGGGCCCGTGGTTGCCGTTCTCCGGCCCCTCGGGGACACTGGCCTGTCCCGGCAGAATTCCGCCCGCGTTTTCCGCGGGTGGCGGCAACGGAGAGAAAGATGGCGATCGACCTGTACACCTGGAACACCCCGAACGGGCGCAAGATCAGCGTGGCGCTGGAGGAGATGGGGCTGCCCTACAACGTCCACACCGTGAACATCGGCAAGGACGAGCAGTTCAAGCCGGAATTCCTGAAGATCAGCCCGAACAACCGCATCCCCGCGATCATCGACCCCGACGGCCCCGGTGGCGGCCCGATCTCGGTCTTCGAATCCGGCGCGATCCTGCTGTATCTGGGGGAGAAGACCGGCAAGTTCCTGCCCACGGATTTGCGCCAGCGGGTGCCGGTGCTGGAATGGCTGATGTGGCAGATGGGCGGCTTCGGCCCGATGCCCGGCCAGGTGCATCATTTCCTGCAGGTGGAGAACGAGCAGGACCGCCGGTACGGCCTGGCCCGCTACATGAAGGAGACCAAGCGCCTGTACGGCGTGCTGGATCGCCGCCTGGCGCTGGTGGAGTACGTCGCCGGCGACATCTCGATCGCCGACTTCGCGATTCTCGGCTGGGCCTGGCGCCATGAGCGCCATCAGGTGGACCTGGCCGAATTCCCCAACGTGAAGCGCTGGTACGAGCAGATGATGGCCCGACCCGCCACGATCCGCGGCTTCGAGGTGCCGCTGAGCTAGGGCTGCGGGCAGCGGTCAAGGGCGTAGATCATGGGGCGGCGGTGACAGCGTTTGACGCTGTCACCGCCAGGCCCTACATAAGCCGTGCAAACGCCGTGTCCGGTTTCCCTCTGGGATTTCGGGAACGTTCTCTCCCGGCGGAGGGGTGGCCGAGTGGCTGAAGGCGGCGGTTTGCTAAACCGTTGTAGGGTGTCAAGCCCTACCGTGAGTTCGAATCTCATCCCCTCCGCCAATCTATAACCCCCCTATGAAAACAATGACTTAGCGGCCCACGACGACACTTATTGCACCCCGGCCCTGCACCCCGGTAGAACGCCCTTCCGCCCACATGAGCCGGAAAGGGATGTTGCTGTCATGGGTCAGTCTGAGCGCATGAGGAAGGTCCCGCAAAGGGCCCCCAGGACGACGCTACCCCCGCGTGGCTGCACGCCCCCGAACCTCCTGCTGAAGCACCGGACGTGGTGCGTGGCCATCAGGGTCCCCAAAGACCTCGTCCCCCTGGTCGGAAAGGCCCGCCTCGTCCGGTCCACCGGGGAACACGACATCCACAGGGCAGCCATCAAGGCCGAACCGATCCGCCGGGAGTTCCAGGCCATCCTCAGCGAGGCCCGCAAGGGCATGGCCCAGGGGGACCTCGAGGCCCGCATCAGGGCCCTCACCGTGGCCTATCGGGACGCCAAGGCTCACCCCTTCGACATGAGTGACGAGGTGCTGGAGCAGGCCGTCCACACGGTGCTGAACGGCTTCGCGCCGGAGGAGTTGCAGGAACCGCAGAGGACCCCAGAGGCCCAGGCGGCACAGAAGACCCTGGCCAGGATCGTCGGGGCCTCAACGCCCTTCCTCGAGGTCCTGGAGGCCTGGAAGGCCGCGACGCACATCAAGGACCGCCAGCAGGATCAATACGTGGCGGACATGACGATGTGGGCCAAGGCCTACCCGACCACGCAAGAGGCGACCCGCGAGGCTGCCCAAGACTGGGTGGATGCCCGCCTGAAGCTGGGGGACAGCCCGAAGACGCTCCAGCGCCGGATGGCTGCCCTACGAACCTACTGGAAACACATGAGGCCCAGGGAGGCGACCCCATGGGATGGCGTGGTGGTGCCCAAGCCGAGGGCGGTCATCAAGGCCGAGAGGGAGGCCTTCTCGGTTCCAGAGGTCCTGGCGCTGGTCAGCGCTGCTGGGCGTAGCCAGAAGGCGAGCGTCGCAGGCGCGGCTGGGAAGGGGGCCATGCCATTTCGGGACCTGATTGTGCTTGGGGCCATGACAGGCGGCAGGATCGAGGAACTATGCACGGCGACCGTTGCGGACCTCAGAGACAACGGCAAGGCCATCAGGTTGGCCAGCAAGACCAAGGCGGGCCACCGCACCGTCCCCCTGGTCGGCGTGGCCCTTGGCTTGGTCCAGCGGCTGGCGAAGGCTTCCCAGGGCCCCGAGGGCTACCTGATCCACAGCACGGCGGACAACCAGTATGGGGAGCGCAGTGGCCCCCTTGGGCAGAAGTTCGGGCGGCTGAAGGCATCCATGGGTCACGGCCCAACGCTGGTGTTCCACAGCCTCCGCAAGACCGTTGCCAGCCTTCTACGTGATGCGGGGTGCCCGGAGCCTATCGCGGCTGGGATACTGGGCCACGAGATCGCCACCATGTCCTACGGCCTGTATGCGACGACTGTGGACCCCGAGGTGGCCAGGACGTGGCTCACGACTGCCCTTGCGTCCCTGGACGGAGGCCTCGCGCGCCTGCTGGTTGACCGCTGAAGCACAGGGGCCGCACGGACCGCCCCACAGGAGCCCCCAGGATGCCCGCACAGGTCATTGGGGCCCGAACGGGTGGGGTGGGTGCCCGCGCGGCCTCCAAGGCCTCAGAAGCGCCTCCACGGCCCGCTACAGGCCTGCCCGTGTTATTACACCACAGACCTGGGCCCGTCCCGCTTGACGCCTCTTTTATAGGCAATGCTTTTCTATGCCCATTATGTGGGCACTGGCGTGGCCGGGGCTGTGGGAGAATTGCGTGATCGCTGAGGCCAGGGGAGGCGCGACAGACCCCGCCCTACCGGTCCTTGGTTGGGGCCCACTCCACTGGCACGCCCAAGGCGGCGGCTTCAGCCTCGACCCACGACCGGGCCTGATCGTAGGACGCGCAGACCCTCACGGCAGGGGAACGCATATTCCAGGTGGCCTCGCTCACGAATGACGCCACAAACTGGCCGTCACCCGGATATTCGATCCACGCAATGAGCTTGTGACCATGGGGCATTGGGGGTCTCGCCCTAACGTTACCTGTCCGTCTCGACCAATAGCAAAGTCATCCCGTCCTGTCAGCAAGACCAAGCTCGCTGCACTCAGGGGACGCGGAGGCCCCCCGGACTGTCCACGGCCTCCGATTGGCCCCTGGGGCGACCAGACCCGGCCCGTTCCCTCCTGGGTTCACCCTGGACGACATGCTGGAGGAACTGGGCCTGCCTCCCCGGCAGACGGACCCCTCCGCACCTGCCTCGACAGGGGCTGTCGCCCCGCTGGCCCCAGCGGCCTCGCCGGCCCCCAAGGGTGTCCTGTCGACCGAGGAGGTCGTGGCGCGACTGAAGGCTGCGGAGGCCTCCCAGGCCCCGGCCCCGGCGAGGTCCGGCGGCTCCCTCCTGGGAGGCGAGGACGCCCGTTGGGGGGAGCCACCGCTCCCGCCCGGCTACTTCGTATCCAACATGGACTGACTGCCTCAGCATCGCTCGAGATGCGTCGGCCTGCCCAGCCACTGCGTCACTGCCCGAGCGGCTGTTCTTTCGGCGCTGGCAGTGAGGCCCAGGTAAGTGGGTGGTGCGCCGGTCCCTGAAGCCCGCTTCGGCTCTCAGAGATCACTTCAAAAACACCGCTAAAGCCTCCCGCGTTGTTGTTGACCTTGGGCGGCGCTGTGGGGCCAGAATTTGGGGCCCCCGGCTGGGTCTCCTCACCAGCCACACCGACCCCTCATCGCCCTTGCGGGCCTGGGGGTTCTTTTCGTGGCCATGTGAGGCCCCATGGGGGAGCGCAGGGTGGCTGGGGGATCAAACAATCAACCCTTTGAAAATGCCCAACATTCTCCCAATGAGTGCCGAATAGCCTTCCAGTAGAACAACACCGCACCCAGCCGCCCCAGAACCCGGCATCAACTAAACAATCAACCCCGCAGAAACCCTGGATTTCCTGAAATTGTCCTGGGCCCAGCCTTCCATAGGAACAACGCACCTCCGGACACCCCAGCACCCCCCTGCCGGGAAAACAATAAACCCCAGGCGGGGCCTCGAGGACGCCCAAGTGTCCCTGGGTTGCCCCCCTAGTAGAACACCGTGCCGCCAGCGGCGCTCACCACACCCACGCTGCTGAGTGCAGCCACCAAGGACCCCACCACCATGCCCACCAACGCAGCGGTGCTCACCGCACCCACAGCCCCCAGCGCCCCCCGCGCCACCAAGGCCCGCGAGATCGCCTCGGAAGGCCGCCTCAACTTCCGCTTCACCCCCGCCGACCGCGCCAATGTCAGCCGCCTCCAGGCCCGCGCCAGGACAGCCCACGGGGTCACCCTGTCCACCTCGCAGGCTATCCGTGCGGGCCTCGCCCTGGCCGCGCTGGAGCCTGATAGGGCCGTGCAGGTGATGCCAAGGGTCCAGGGGGGTCGCCCCAGGTCGCCCTTGAGCGAAGCACTGGCCAAGGTCCGATCCGAATATAGCGCCAATGGGCAGGCCTGTTCCAAGTAATTGGTGGATATTCCCCAGTTGAGGAGTGATGAATAGGCGGTCACTTGTACCCCGTCACGGTGTTGTGTATTGGCATCTCGCTGACCCGATACTTCCCCAACTGTGAAGGACGCCCCGACCATGCCATCCGCCATTGCCACCGCTGCTGCCTGCGCCCCCTCGAGCCTGATCCGTCACCTCGCGTCGGCAATGCCCCGAGCATCCTCCCGGCATATCTACCGGGCCTCGCAGGCCCTACAGGCTGCTGTTGGGGCTCACCTCCCGCATGGTCCATGAGGACGCGCAGGGCCTTCTGACGTCCGAGACCACCCGGCAGGCCATGAGGCTGGAGGATGACGCCTACCGGGCCTTGGTCGCGGCTGATCGGCGCAACTCGGCCCAGATGTCCCCCGCTCCTGCCGATGCCCCGGCTGCCCTGGTCCTTGAGGGTCCGCAGGGGCCCTTGCTGTTCCTCCGGGGCACGCCTCACCCGCTGACCGTGGCTGCCGCCTGAGGGCCCTGCCTGAGGGCCCTGCCTGAGGGCCCCAGCCGCGCCATAGCGGCGCTGACACCCACCCCGACCACCATCACCACAGCACCCACCACAGCGCCCACCAGACCCCGCCGAGGCCCCCTCGGTGGGGCTCTTCGTGCAACGCCCTGCATCCTCCCCACCAGTTCCATGAGGAACCATCTCCATGACATCCGACAAACGCTCCGACAGGGGCTGCCGCCCCTTGACCGAGAGCCGCATCGTGGCTGCCCGCCGTCTCGCCGCCGACCACCCCGACATGCCCAGGAAGGATCTGGCAGGCATCTTCGGGGTCACTCAGGCTGACCTCAACGCGATCCTGAGCGGTCACACATGGAACTATCAGCATGTATGACACCCGCCCCGACAGGGGCTGCCGCCCCAGCACTGCCCAGCGCCGCCACACCATCATCCACGCTGACGACGAGAACGGCCTCTACGCCGACATCCTGTCCGCTGAGATGTCCTGGCTGCCTGAAGGGGCACCACTCCTGGGGCCAACCTCCCGCATACAGCCCTGGCCGGTGACCACCCAGCAGGCCAACCTCAAGCTGGCTCTGGCCATCGGCGTGGAGATGGGCACCCCGGTCCAGCAGGCCCAATGGAACCGAGAGCCGGTCATACGGACCACCCTGGGGATGGCCGAGGTTGCCTATGAGGTGGGTCTGATGCTGGCCGAGCATGACCCCGCGCCTGGGAGCGCCAGAGGGGTCCTTGAGGCCCTCATGGTCCGCGAGGGGCTGGCCAGGGTGGCTCCTGATCCCGTGAACCCCAGCACCAGATGCTTTCAGATGACGCCCCTTGGTCTGGCCAGCGAGATCGGCGTGAATGCCATCGGGCGGGCGCGTGGGAAGCCCTACACCTACGTGAGCCTGATCGAGGACGCCCCCGTGCGGCTGTTCGACCGCCTGGGCTGGCAGGCCATCTGCAGCACCTTGAAGGCCGCAAAGACCAAGCGAGAACGGGCTGAGATCGTTCAGGCTGCTTATGGCTGGCTGCCGGTGGGCGAGCAGGCCCGGCTGGCCGGCTATACCGACGAGGGCTGGCGGAAGCTCCGGCGAGGCTGAAAGTTGGGGTCCACCTAATAGCGATGCGCAGCGGGCTCATCCCTCAAAGGTCCTGCGCGGGTGACCTTCAAGGCCCGAACAGGAGCCACCGAGGTCCGACGCAGATCAGTTACAGGGGCCTGCACGATCCCCTTGAAGGCAGGACGGGAGCGGCTGCTGCCGCCCTGAACAACGACACCTCAAAGGCCCCGATGGATCCTTCGGGCTCTGCGTTGGCCCTTCAAGGGGATCGTCGAGGACCTGAAGGACCCGTCCAGGGTTCAGCGTCGCGACTGGCGCAGATCAGTCACAGGGGCCTCCGGGGCCCTCAAGGAGGGGATGGGAGCGGCTGCTGCCGCCCTGAACAACGACACCCCATAGGCCCCCGTAGGCCTGTCTTCAGCTGCGCGTCGGGGCCTCGAGGACCTCGGTTGTGCGGGCTCCCGCCCATCCCAGCCTACGCAGCCTGCAAGGGTCCTCACCAGCCGGCACGGCCCCCGCGAAGCGTCGCTGTGCAGGTCACCTCATCATCTCATTCAAGGAACCCCCCACCGCCATGCCATCGACAGCGACCAAGAAGACCGCCCCCAAGAGACCCGCAAAGGCCTGGACGACCGCCCAGAAGGCCCAATGGCTTCGCCGGACCTACACCGTGCCCACCTTGCGTCAGCACAATGCAGCCCGCAGGAAGACCGCCCAGAAGGCCTACGCAGTCCAGAAAGACGCCGAGCAGGCAGCCGCCCAGGCAGCCGCCCAGCTGGCCGCAGAGGCCCGCTACAAGGCCATCAGGGCAGCCCATGCGGCAGCCCGAGAGGCAAACCCACCACCGACCCCAGAGGCCCAGGTGAGGGCCAAGCTGGCGGAGGTGATGGCCAGGGAGGGCCTGACAGAGGCCGATAGGGCTGCCGCCGTCGCCCGCTTCCGGGGCCTTCTGGACCTCATGGCGGCCAGTAGGGAGAAGGCGAGGCGGGCGGCTGCTCAGACCGGGTGAAGGGCGCTTGCACTCTGGTCATGCACCCCGGTTTGAAGGGAAAAACCAAGCATGTAAGCCAGTGTCTGCAAGGTTTCCATCTTGACGGACCATCTCATCCCCTCCGCCAATAATTCTCCCTCTCTTCCCTGTCATGATGGCTGTCCGGTTCGGCCAGCCCCGTCGCGTCCGCGATCGGCCCATCGACCGCGGCCCTGTGGCGCTCCCGATCCGGGCGGGCGGCTCAATCCATATTTTGGTGCCAGGCGATCAGAGGCGGCCAAATTCGACGTGGGCGGGTCAGGATTTATACTTGCCATTACTTTGTTGTGCCTAATTGAATTGCAACAGGCTTCCAGCGTTCCTTGACAGTGGTTCGCCGCAGCGCTGACCTGGACGGTATGCAGCCCTGCTGCCACCCGGAGATGTTGCCCGACAGTGACGGATCTGCATTCGATGGGGGACGCCGGGCCGGCGCGGAGACTGTGGTGCGCAGGGCAGGGGCAGTGCCGGAACTACCGGACCGGACGCATCTTTTGTAACGACCATCTGTGGGGCCGGAGGTCGCGCTTGAACGAAATCGCCCGGTTCAGCGTGCGATGCTGACCCGGGACAAAACAATTGGAATGTTACGATACGATATCCGCCTCGGCCTGCCGGCGTCGTCCGGGCGCAGCAGAGGCCGGATCGCAGCGCGGTCCGGCCGGGTGTCTGGCCTGCCCCTATACCGCGCCGCGCTTCAGCATGACGGCTGGCACGGTCTTGAACAGGATGGCGATGTCGGTCCAGAAACTCCAATTGCGGACATACTCGCTGTCGAGCTGCACCCGTTCCTCGTAGGAGGTGTCGCTGCGTCCGCTCACCTGCCACAGGCCGGTCACGCCCGGCACGGCCGCGAGGTAGTAGCCCACGTCGGCGCCGTAGCGCGGCAGTTCCGCCGGAACGATGGGGCGCGGACCCACCAGGCTCATCTCGCCACGCAGCACGTTGAACAGCTGCGGCAGCTCGTCCAGGCTGGTGGCGCGCAGAAACCTGCCGACCCGCGTCACGCGGGGGTCGTTGCGCAACTTTCGGCTCGCGGCCCATTCCTCTCGGGCGGCAGGGTCGCGGGCCAGCAATTCCTCCAGCACCCTGTCGGAAGCTACAGCCATGGTGCGGAATTTCAGGCAGTAGAACGTCCGTCCGCGATGGCCGACGCGCTCATGACCAAACAGTGCCGGCCCTCCATCCAGTCGCACGATGATCGCGAGCAGGACCAGCGCCGGCGCCGCGATGACGCACATCGCCAGGGCCGCGGCGAAATCCAAAGACTTTTTGGCGATCTGCCCGATGGCGCGGGCCCCATCCTGACGCCTCTGGCCCCGAACGGCTGCCGCGTGGTCCAGGGCGATGATCTGTATGGCCGGTATCTTTGCCCGGGTAAGGCTCTTCAGCATGGCCTGGTCCGATGCCTCGCCCTCGGCCGCGACGACGACGAACTTCGCATTGTACCGGGCCAGGATGGCGCCCCATGCCGGAGCCTCGCCGTGGTCAGACATGGCGTCGTGATCGATCACGCCGACCGGCTGCAGGCCGGCCATCGGCCGTGCCAGCAGCATGGAGCGTGCCGCCGCGGTCGCGCGCGTCGATCCCGCAAGGACGGTCCTGACCGACCACAGCCCGGTGCCGGCGAGCAGCGTGCTGGCCAGGCGGCGCATGATCACCGCGGCCGGGGGCAGGCCGATCCAGGTCAACAGCAGCACGTTCTGGCGCGGCGTCTGGAATAGCGTCAGGTTCAGCGCCAAATGCAGCATGAAGGCATAGGCAGAATACCGCCACAGGCGATTGTACTCTCCGCCCAGCGCGGCCTTTCGCGAATACTGGCCGCAATTGTACAGGCCGATCAGCGCGCCGGCGAAGATCGGCACCGCAATCCCGGCCGCAGGCGTGTGGACCATCGCGACGGTTCCACTGTCGGCCGCCGCCAGCGCGGCAAGAAATACGAGCATGAAGCCAACGACGTCGGCGCTGATCAGCGCAACTGTCCGGAACCGCTCTCCACGTTGGAAGAAGTCCATGCCGTGATCGACAGACGCAGCATGGACCCCATTCATCGGCTGCAATTGATCAACTGTAAGATAAAGCTCGTTCGGCATGCCAAACTCCGAAGTTACAATAGCGTCGGCTCGAAAGTCAGCGTCGTTCAGTCGTACTTCGATATATTGTTGTATGATGCAGTGCAGTATGAAGAACCCCACCGGGATGAACAAGAAGAAAATACCCGCTTTGATCTATTCTTCATCAATAACCCGCCCCGTCCAAACGCCGCTCCGCAAAGCATGGCGCGGGCCAACGGCGGGGCAGCCGGCGCGCGGCGTTCGATGCGGCAATCGCCAACGGGATGGGTGCAGACGGGGCAACCGATGCCAGTCAGGAATGACCACGCCCGGAAGGGTAGGCAGGCATTGTGGCGCCTGCTTCCCGAGGAGCGGCCGCCCTCGGTGGCAGGACCGGCGCCTGTCACTGCTTATGGCTGTCTGATGAGCCGGCTGGCGCGTACTCTTATATAGGTGGCTGCAGACCTTCTCATCTTCTGGTAGTGGAAGCAGCCTCAGTCCGCCGGTAAGCTGGAAGACAGGGCGCACCCATGAGTGGCGCCAGGCGCACGGCGGCAGCGATCGCCTGCACAGGACGGCGATCTGATCCCGGAGCGCTGATCCGATCAACGCAGACCGCCCTCCGAAGCGGGTTTTCTACTCCGGCAGAAATAAGGAAAATAACTTCGGCATTGACAGGCTTGATACACTTACACAAATTAATCCAATCAGAGCGCAGAAACTACGTGCGGACAGAGGCAGACATACATTGTCAAACCGGCAGAATTACTTTATCAAAAATATAGACATAATTCAGATGAAAATAATGCCCGGAAAAACCATTTTCTAGACAGTTTCTGTGGAGGTCGGATCGTTACCGTTTCATCATTCGCAAACGCCATTGACAGAATATGGCCATCCTTTCCAAGTTTTGGTCCATTTTTCGGAACCCGTCGGCAGTATTGCTCTAAAACGTATCCGGACCCAATTTAAATGAGAAAAACGTCCAGGCTATTTAAGGAGACTTTCCCGATCGACGATTGTAGGCCTTGCGATCACGATTATTTTGTTCTTGCCCCAATGTGGAAAGCTGCCTATGCCGCGGTGCAGCATGAGATCGAAGTTGCTCGTGGAATATACGTAGCAGTGATGGGGCGCCTATTGTGCAACAGTGGAGATCGGCGATGGCGCATGATCTTGACATGGCAGTCGATCCGTTCCGGTGGGCTTGAAACCTTTCGGTATGTCGCCCGCACTATTCAAACGAACCACGCAGCCAGCCGCCCTGGCGTCTTTGCCCAGCACAGCGCCGAGTTCGCCGTCGCCACAGAGGGGGAGGCGGTCGAACAGGCTGCGATGGGGAGGGGGCGCGCGAGGGTGCCTGCGACCCATGTCACCGCCCCGGACGGCGCGCGGGACAATTTCATGAAGGCCGGTCCGGAAGAGTTGTCGCAACCCATGAACGTTCTGCGCGGAGAGATGAGCCTCGTGAAGCCACGACCTATTATCCCGGCTAAGTCGCCGCGTTACGGGGCGGACGCAGCCCATAATCTGGCGGTTGTGCCGGGAGTGACCGGTTGGTCGCCGCTGAGCGGCCGCAGCGATACCTGCTTCGAGCAGCGGGTTCGTCCCGGCCGTCATTTTGTCCGTAACCGGCCATCCCGGTCCGGCATTTCCATTTTGTTTGGAACGGTACCTGCCGTTCTGCTGAAACGCGGTGCGATTTGAGGACAAGATGTTCCCGCAAGGGCACGAGGGCACCGGCCCTTGCTCTTGCCTCGATGGTTCTGTTGGCGGGATGCACGACGGTCGACCTGCCGACCATCCCCGATAACGCCCCGCCCACGACGGCGATCATTCCAGCACTTCCCTCCTATGCCATCCAGGTGGGCGATGTGCTCGATGTGAAGCTGCTCCTGAACCCTGAGCTGAACGAGCAGGTGACGGTTCGGCCGGACGGGATGATCTCGACCGCGGTGGCGGAGGATGTGCCGGCCTATGGCCGAACCGCGGCGGACCTGTCCGCCGACCTGCGCGCCCGCTATTCCAGCGTCCTGCGCAACCCGCGCCTGTCGGTCATCGTGCGCACCTTCGCGCCCAACCGGGTCTATGTCGCGGGCGAGGTGACATCCCCCGGCGAGTTCGTGACGGTCGGACCCAACCTGACGGTCGTGCAAGCGATCGCGCGGGCAGGCGGGGTGCGGCTGTCGGCAAATCGCGACAGCATTTTCATTATTCGCCGCGGTCCGGGCGACGTGCCAGAGGCGATGAAGGTCAATTACATGGATGCGATCTCCGGCCGCGACCCGCGGGCCGACGTGCGCCTAGCGCAGTTCGACGTCGTCTACGTTCCACGCACCGGCGTTTACGAGGCCTACACCTATTGGAACCAGTACGTGCAGCAATTCGTGCCGCTCAATTGGGGTTTAAATTATAACCTTAATCCATGCGAAAAATATTACGACATCAAAATGAACATATCCTCCTTCGGCATGCTGCTGACAATTCTGTTCAAGCGCAAATGGACACTGATCCTGGTGTTCCTGACGGTCATGTTGGGCGCGGGGGCGTATCTGTTGCTGGCCACGCCCAAGTACTTGTCCGAGGCGGAGTTGGTGATTCGCTTCGGCGACCGGTCCATCCCCAGTGTGGACCGCGTGCCTGCCGTCGAACTGACGCCGGCGGACCGGCGGGAGATCGTGCTCGCCAACAGCGAGCTGCTGCAGAGCCACGAACTGCTGCAGGCAACGATCGAGGCCTTCGGCCTGGACCAGGTCTACCCCGACATCGTCGAGGATCCGCCGACACGCTGGTCGCAGATGGACGAGGCGTTGCGGGTCTTCCAGAGCAACCTGACCGTCGATGTGGGCAAGGACAACAACGTCATCACCGTGTCGCTGCTGCATCCCGACAAGGCGATGGCGACCAAGCTGGTGGCGAAGCTGATCGAGCTGTACATCGCGCGTGAGGCGGACGTCTACCGCAACCCTCAGACCTCGTTTCAGCGCGAGGGGCTGACGCAGGCAGAGCAGCGCCTGAACGCCGCCACGCAGGCGCTGGAGAGCCTGAAGGCTCGCTACGTCATCACCGATTACGACCAGGAGGTGCTCAATCTGGTGAAGCAGCGCGGCGACGTGGATACCAGCCTGCGCGCGGCCCAGGCGACCCTGGCGCAAGCCGAACGCCGCCGCGGGGATATGCAAAAGATGATGGCGGCCGTACCCGAAAACCTTGTGGCGACGCCGAACGGGGAGAAATACCGCTCGCTGGACGACGCGCAGGCCAGGCTCGCGGATCTGCGCAGCAAGCAGAGCCAGATGCTGGCGACCTATTCCCCCAACAGCCCGGCGCTGGACCAGCTCCGGGCCGGGATCGCGGAGGCGGAACGGGATGTGGGCTCGCGGCAAGCGGATACCGGCCAGCGTTCGGCCTCCACGCCCAACCCGGTGTTCCAGACCCTGCAGACCGATTATTTCCACGCCGTCGCCGACGCGCAGAGCGGCGCGGCGCCGGTGCGCATCTACGCCCGCCAGCTTGCCGACATCGATGCGCGCCTGGCGACGTTGCAGCAGGCACGCGGTCCGCTGTCGGACGCACTCCGCCAGGTGCAGGTCGCCGACGACGTCTACCGCGCGCTGTACCAGCAGTTCGAATCCGCGCGGATGAAGGAGAGCCTGAACAACCAGCGCATCTCCAACCCCGCGGTGTTGAGCGCGCCCACCGAGCCCTACCGCACCGCCCGGCCGCGCAAGTTGATCACCGTCCTCGCTTCGATCGTCGCCGGCACGCTCCTGGCGTTTGGCGCTGTGCTGTTGATCGAAGCGACCGATGACCGCTTCACCTCGTCTGACCAGCTCGCGGCCGCCCTGGGCGTCCCCGTCCTGGCGACCTTCCCGAAGCATGTGTGACCCCGGAAGGCGGTAGAACATGACCAAGATCGACCTGGCGCTCGCCTCCTGGGGCAAGGGCATGATCCCACCGGAGGCGCAGGGCATCCGGCGGATCGACATGTCCATGCCCCCGGCGGCGGATCATTCCGAGCTGGTAGGGCTGTACACAGCGCTGGAAGCGGCGTTGCTGCCGGAGCAGGGCATGGTCGTGCAATTCGTCTCCGTGGCCGCGCACGAGGGCTGTGCCGAGATCGCGCGGGGCATGTGCCAGGTTGCGGCGGTGCAGCTGGGCAAGCGCGTGCTGTTGCTGGACGAGGCAATCAGCCCCCCGGGTCCGGAAATGCCGATGCTGGCGTCATCCGCCGAGGCCACCGCCCATCTCAGTGAGGCAGAGAAATTCATCACGAAGATGCGGGGCACCGAGCTCTATCTGGGGCTGCTCCGCGAAGTCGCCACCGCGTCTCCGCCGATGGAGGCGGTCCGCCGGTTCGCCGCGGTGCTCAACGACCTGCGGCCGGTATTCGACCTGGTGATGGTTGTGCCGCCGCCCATGCAGACCGACCCGTTCGCACGCGTGCTGGCCCGGCACATCGATGGCAGCGTGCTGGTGGTGGAGGCCGAACAGACCCGCGGGACGGTGGCGGCCCAGATGCAGGATCAGATCAGCCTCGGCGGCGGCGTCGTGCTGGGCAGCGTGCTGAACCGGCGCCGGCAGCACCTGCCGCGCTGGCTGCGTCGCTGGGTCTGAGCCGGTGCACATCCTGGTCGCCAACAACATCTATCCGCCCATCATGGCCGGGGGCGCCGAGCTGATCGTCGCCTATCCGTGCGAAGGCCTGGCGGCGCGGGGGCACAGGGTTACCGTGGTCTCCACCTGCGGGCCGGAGATGGAGCCGTATCCGGCGGAGACGCGCAACGGCGTCGAGATCATCCGCTTCTTTCCGCGCAACCTGGACTGGTCTTTCTCCAGGTCCCGCCAGCCCGGGATGCGCAAGGCGCTGTGGCATGCGCGGGACGCCTGGACCGTGACGCCGGACGGCGGTTTCAGGCAGTTTTGCAGCGCGGCCGGCCCGACGTGGTGAACACGCATCTGGTCGACGGTCTGTCGGCCTCCGTCTGGGGGCGTGCCCGGCGGGACGGCATCCCCGTGCTGCACACCGCGCACGACTACCACCTGCTATGTCCGCGCGCCTTTCTGCTGACGCGCGACTGGCGGCTCTGCACCGATCCGAGCCTCGGCTGCCGCATGGACCGGAGCTGGCATCTGCGCACCACGCGCTATGTCGACGTCTTCGCCAGCCCGTCGCAATTCCTGCTCGACAAGCACGTGCAGGCGGGTCTCGCCGTGTCGCGCCGGGTGGTGCTGCATAACGGCATCCCGCAGCCGGCGGCGACAGACGCGGTCCGATCGGGACGTGCGCCGGAGGCGCGCCGCCGGTTCCTGATGCTCACGCGGCTGACAGTGGAGAAGGGCGTCCGGGTGGTTCTGGACGCCGTGGCCCGGCTGCCGGCCGATCTGGACATCGAGGTGGCGATCGCCGGGACCGGGCCGCTGGAGGCGGAGGTCCGGGACGCCGCTGCCCGCGACCCGCGAATTCGCTATCTCGGCTTCGTCGCGGAGGCGGCCAAGCTGGATGCCCTGGCGCGGGCCGGGCATCTGTTGCTGCCGTCGCTCTGGTACGAGAACGCCCCAGTCGTGATCGTGGAGGCCGCGGCCTATGGCCTGGGCGTCGTCGCCAGCCGGATCGGCGGCATCCCGGAGTTCGTCGAGGATGGCCGCACCGGCGTGCTGTTCCCGCCCGGCGACGCGGCAAAGCTCTCGGAAACGCTGGCCAGGCTGGCAACGGCGGATGCGCTGCCGGATTTGCCGGCAGCTTCCCGCGCCGCGGCGCAACTCTTTACGGTGGACCGCATGATCGATGCCTACGAAGCCCAGTTCCGCCTGCTGGCGGCAGACCCCGTCCGCGCCGCTGCCTAGCATGGCCGCTTCTCTCCTCCGGGCGGCCCTGCTGCTGTCCTGCCTCGCGGCGGTTCCGGCCTGGTCCGAGCCGTTCCCGGCCGATTCCGGCGTGCTCGACGTCCGCAGTTTCGGGGCCAAGGGCGACGGCAAGACGGACGACACGGCGGCGATCCAGGCGGCGATCAAGGCCAGCGGCGAGGATACCGGGCGCAGCTTCTGGCAGGACCGGATCGTCTATGTGCCGGATGGCGTGTATCGCGTGTCGGCCACGCTGCTGAAGCGCTACGCCAATGGCACCTTTGCGTCCGGCCTGCTGCTGATCGGCCAGTCGCGCGAGCACACGATCCTGAAACTCGCCGACCATGCGCTCGGCTTCGACAATCCCGAACGGCCAAAGGCGATCGTCTTCACCTCGTCCAAGCAGATCGGCGGAACGCCGACCAGCGGCGGGAAGGACTATATCGGCCTGGGCGAGGGCAACGACGCCTACATGAACTTCGTCGAGGACCTGACGATCGAGGCGGGGGAAGCAATCCCGGGCGCGATCGGCATCGACTACCTCGCGAACAATATCGGCGCCATCCGCAACGTCCGGCTGCACGCGCCGGCGGGCAGCGGTGTCGTCGGCCTGGCGATGACCCGCAAATGGCCTGGCCCGGCGCTGGTGCAGCGTCTGACCGTGGAGGGCTTCGGCACCGGCATCGATATCGCCGAGACCGAGGACGGCCTGACGCTGGAGCATGTGCGCCGTCCGGGCAGGCCGGCGTAGGCCTGCGCAACAGCCATCATTCGCTGGCGATCCGCGGGCTGGACATCGAGTCGCATGGCCCGGCGCTGGTGAATGCGACGCCCGGCGGCCTGATCGCGGTCGATGGCGGCTCGTTGAACGGCGGGCCGGTGAAGAACGCGGGACGCTGGTGTTCCGTGGCGTGCGCAGCGCGGGACGGAAGATCAGCGGCATCCAGACCGGGAACGCGGACTGGTCGCCGCAGGGCCGGCCTGCCTGGGCGATGGAACCGTCGGAAACGCCGGCGCCGTTCCGCGAGCCGGTCGCACGATGGGCCAATGCCGCGAAGTTCGGGGCGGTCGGCGATGGTGCCACAGACGACACGGCGGCGCTGCGGCGGGCCTTCGCCTCGGGCGCCGCGGTGGTCTATCTGCCGAGCGGCACCTATGCGATCAGCGGCCGGATCGATATCCCCGCATCCGTGCGACGGATCGCCGGAATGAACTCCGCCCTGCGCGTGTTGCAGCCGCGCGCACGCGGCTTCGCCCCTACCGGGGGCATGTTCCGGGTAGCCACGGGCGGTGAGTTGCTGACGATCGAGCGTTTGGCGTTCGACAATACCGATCTGGGCTTGCAGGTCGCGATCGAGATCGCAGGCTCGCGCGACGTAGAGATCCGCGACGTGGCTCGGCGGGACCACGCTGGTGGACCGCAAGCCGGAGGGCGGCCGGCTGTTCCTCGAGAATATCTGCTGCGGCAAACTGCAATTCGCCGGTCCGCGTCCGGTCTATGCCCGACAGCTGCATACTGAAGGCGGCGGCACTCGGATCGGAACGAGGGGGCTCCGCTCTGGATCCTGGGCCTGAAGACCGAAGGGGTGACGACCGTCGTGGACAACCAGGCGGGCGCGCGGACGGACGTGTTCGGGGGCCTGCTCGAATGGTCCGGCCATCCGATCCGGCAGTGCCGGCCTTCCGTAACGAGGGGTCCTGGCTCGCGGCCGCATTCGCCGAGGAGGTGCTGCTGCGCGGACGCAGCTACCGGACCCATGTCCGCCAGGGGAAGGGGAGCTGGCCGTCACCGAGTTTCCGGAGCGGGGTCTCGGACGCGTTGTGCCACTGCGCTGGCCGATCCGTCGGGGCGGCCAGCGAACCCGTTGCGCCGGTAATCAGTATGGCCGTCGGATCCGGAATGGATCGATGTTCGGCTGCCCTCCTGGCTCCTGGTTCGCCTGCACGCAGGCGGCGCCGCGGCGGGCGGCCTCGGCCCGGCAGGTTGTGCGGTCCGGATAGACGCAGGTCGTCACCAGACCGGACTCCACCAGGCAGAACTGCCCGGAGCCGGCTGTGTCAGGAGTTCGGCAGGGTTGGCCATGCAGACACCGCCCTGGCGCAGCGCTTCCTTTTCGCACGCCGCCGAATCCACATACAGGCATTGAGGCGGAATGCCCTGCACGTCCACGCAGAGCGGAGCTGCGCATACCGGTGCGGCTGCCAGCGACATTGTCAGCAAGGCCAGGCGGCCGATCATCGCTGGATCCTCCGGATCGAAGTGGAAATCAACGCCAGCAGCACCACGCAGCATGCCGCCTGGGCGAGGGCGTAGCACAGTATGGCCGCCGGAGCGGAGAGGCCCGCGCGGGCACCCAGGGTGAAGGCCAGCACGACCGTCACCAGCCGGCAGCCCTGCCAGGCGGCGGCCAGGCTCTGGCGCTCCAGGATCTGCAGCGTGTGGAACACCGGCTGCACGACGGCCTGGGCCAGATAGGCGATGCTCAGCGCCTGGACATACACGACGGCGCCGCCCCAATCCGCGCCGAACACGGTCGGAAACAGCAACGCCGCGCCAAGATTGGCAGCCGCCACCCAGCCGAGAGCCATCAGGAATTGCCGCCCGACCACCTGCTCGAACCGCCGCTTGAGCTGGGCCGGATCGGCCACGGCGGTGCGGCCGGCCTCGGCGACGAACACCTGCAGCAGCGAGGTGCCGATCATCAGCAGGGGGCGGGCGACGATCCGCTCCGACAGGAAGATGAACCCGGCGATGCTGGCCGAGGTACCTGTGCCGTGACCATGATGTAGAGCGACTGGGCGCCCGCGGCATCGATCAGCGCGGCCCAGCTTGCGATCATCGGAAACCGGCTGTAGCGCCGCGCGAGCGCCAGGATCCGCGGCAGCCGGATGGCGCGAAGCTGCGCCGGGCGCGCCAGCACCACGGTGCGCAGCAAGCCCACCGCCCCCGCGGACTGGCCGATGACGAAGCCAAGGGCCAGGCCGGGCGCCCCCGCGCCCAGCGCGCCGAGGCCGATCTGCGCAGCGGTCCGAGCACGCCCTGGAAGATCCGCGTGCGCGCGATGGCCGGGAAGGCGCCGGCGCGCGTGGCGAAATAGAGGGCGATGAAATATGCGCCGAGCCCGGCGAAGCCGATCGGCAGCAGATAGCGGTAGGGCGCCAGCGCGGTCAGCCAGAGACGGTCCAGCCATCCTTCGGGTGCGAGCAACGCGAACGCGGCGATGGCCGCGGTGGTCAGCACCAGCACGCCGAAGCACAGCGCCACGAGGTTGATCGCGTCGTCATCGCTGGCCGCCATGGGGATCGTCATCTCGTAGCGCAGCGAGGCCAGCACGACCAGGATCGTCAGCAGCGCCGTGTAGACACTGAGCACACCGAATTCCTGCGGCGTGAACAACCGGGTCAGCAGCGGGGACAGCACGACGCTGGTCATCTGCCCGATCACCGAGCCTGCCAGCATGACAGACACATTGCGGAAAAATGCACTCCGCCCTTGCAGCCTGTGCAGTGTCCGTCCCAGCCATCGGCCCGGAAAAGTGGGCGGAATGGGGGCTGCGAAGTCTGGATGTTTTGTGGCCATAGTGCCCTGGTTACGTATTACGCCATTATAATATAGAAAGCGCATTCGTATGCCAGCACCTAAATGGAGATTATCATTTTTAATTGTTATCATGAAATCTTAACCGTCAATACAACATGAATATTCCCTTCCATGCGCTATTGTCGTATTCTCGTTGCGCCGCACCATCCTGGCGCGGCGTCTGACCGGAGCCCCATGCTCACCATCCTCGCCAACCTGAGCGCTCCGCATACATCAGCATCTACGCGCTGGAGGCGCCGATCCGCTACGTCTTCTATCTGGTCGGCAAGGACTGGTTGATCCTGGCGCGCGACGGGTTCGTATTCGCGCCGCTGGCAATGATCCTCGTCGCGCAGGCCTTGCGGTTCCGGGTGAATCCCGCCTTCCCGTTGTTCTTCGTGCTGCTGATGTTTCACTCGCTGGTGATGCTGGGGACCACTGGCAGCCCGGTGGGCGCGGTCTACGGCATCAAGGTTCTGACAAATCTTCTTTTCGGCTTTCTGCTGGCGTCCCTGCTCGTGCAGCCCGGCCGCCGGATGCTGTGGCTGCTTGCGGGATTGTGGTGCGTGACGCTGCTGGGGGTGGCGCTCGACAAGTTCGTCGTGACCTTCCCGTGGAACGGCATCAAGACGGTGATCGGCGATGTGAACGTGGACGTGTCGAAGGACTGGGAGATCCAGGACAGCTTTGCGCGGCGCGTCGCGGGCTTCACCCGCAGTTCGATCCACGTGGCCGGGTTCGTCCCCCTGCTTGCCATCGTGCTGATGAGCGCTTCCCGCAGCCTGCTGATCCGAAGCGCCCTGCTGGTTGGATCGGCGGTCGCGGTGTTCCTTACCACGCAGAAGGGTGCGCTGATCGCTTTCATCCCCACGGCTGCTCTTCTCTGGATTGCATGGCCAGGCCGGCTGCTGCTGCTGCGGCTGGGCTGCATTATCTTCATGCTGCTTGCCTGCGCGGTGCCGTTCCTGACCAGCGGGGTGTTCTTGCCGCATGGATCCGGGAATTTCAGTTTGATGTCATTTGCAATGCGCATCAACGACACATGGCCGAACGCGATCCACTGGATCACGCGCAAGGGGCTGGGGGTGTTCGGCGTCGGGCTGGGCGGGATAGGGGGCGGACAGCTCCTCTATGCGCCCGACCGCCTTAATCCGGCCGACAATATCTTTCTGCTGATGTACGCCTATTTTGGCGTCTTCACGTTCCTGTATCTGGGCTTCGTGGCATGGCTGGTGCTGCGCCCCATTTCCGGCCGGCAGGATCGCGTGATACCTGCGTTGGCGATCCTCATGTTCGAGTTCGGCTACGGCATTGTCCTGTCCATACTCGAGGATCAGGCCGCAACACTGTTCCTGGGGGCCGCGACCGGCGTGCTGTGGCTGGAGACGCGGCGGCGAGGCTACGCCGCCGAACCCGGACATTTCATCACTCTCGCACCTCGGCTGCGCCAACTCACCAAGCAGGCTCTGGTGCGGTTGCCACCACGTCAAAGCGCTCCTGGAACGACACCGTGAGGGCCGTCGTGCCGCACGACCAACAATTCCCCCACCTGACCCGGGGGGCAGTCGCAGGCTGGATGTTCCTGCGCATGCCGAGATTATTTGCGGATAGAAAATTGGCCGAGAAAATGATTAAATATCGTAGCCACATTGATGGTTTAAGAGCTGTCGCAGTTCTTTCAGTGGTTCTCTTCCATAGCGGAATGGACCGGATCTCGGGTGGCTATGTCGGCGTCGATGTTTTTTTTGTCATCTCCGGCTACGTCATTACCGCCAAGCTGGTCCATGAAATCAAGGCCAATCGGTTTTCCATCCCACGCTTTTATGCCCAGCGCTTCAGGCGGATCATGCCGGCGCTGGTTGCGGTTATCCTCGCATCGTATCTTGCAGCGCTGGTGCTTTCCTGCCCTCAACGATGGACGGCTTTTCGAGCAGCGTGATCGCCACGGCGCTATCGGTATCGAACATATATTTTTCGGAGGTATTTGCGTACTTCGATATCGCGTCACTCGACAAGCCGCTTTTGCACACATGGTCTTTGTCTGTTGAAGAGCAGTTCTACGTTATAATTCCGATTGCGCTCTATTTACTGTATAGAATGTCCCGGCGGATCGCCTTGATCGGGTTCGTCACGGTCAGCCTGTGCTCCCTGGTGCTCAGCATTTTCTTGACCACCCGCGGGCCGACAGCGAATTTTTACCTGCTCCCAACCCGGGCGTGGGAACTGCTGATCGGCTCGATCCTCGTGCTCGCTCGGCTGCAGCCTACGAAAAGCAGATGGCTGAACGAAATTCTTGGGGCGGTCGGGCTCGGGGCAATTTTTGTCGCCGCGCTGCGTTACTCGAATACCACCGCATTTCCGGGCATTGCCGCATTGCTGCCGACGCTGGGCGCGGCCCTCATCATCCAATCCGGGGGAGGGAAGACGATTGTCGAGAGGGTCCTGTCCTGGTGCCTGTTCGTGTGGATAGGTCTGATCTCCCAACTCGCTGTATCTCGTGCATTGGCCGATACGGATAATTTTCAGCCGTTATTTCCTTATGCGAAATTTCAAGATCTGGAAAGCGGGATCATCGTCGCCGTGAGCATCGGATTGGCATATCTTTCCTGGCGCTTCATCGAAAAGCCGTTCCGCTTTGGATCGTATTTCAAATCCGACCGTAGAACGGTTGCAGCGTCGCTGGCGGTTCTTGCCGGCGTGGCCGCCTTGGGCTTCGTCGGCGTGTGGACCAACGGCTACCAGTCGCGGTTTGCGGGCGCGGCCGCCCTGCCGCAGGATATCGTGGGACCTACGGGTCTCCTGGAAGGTGGGACATTGCTTCCTGAAGGACAATCAGGCCGCGTCGGATTGGCAGGGCGATGACTGTGTGCGCACGTTCGGTGCACGACTGAATGCGCTGCTCTGGGGCTATTTTCCTTTGCCGCGCATTACATACCGGGGATCCTGCAGGACCAGGCCAGGCTGACCCACAATATTGTCCAATACACCTTCATGGGGTGCCCGCCAATCCTGTCGTATCATTCCTATGCGCGCCCGGGTTGCGCGGAGTTCAATGCACGGGCCTTCGACGTCATCGAAAAATACCACGTCGATACGGTTGTGATGAGCGCCAGATGGCATGTACTTAAGCAGCACGGTCTTTCCGGCTCCTGCGGGAGACGGTCGACAGGCTCAGATCCAAAGGGATTACCGTATTCGTCATCGGACAATCGCCGGTATTCGATTTTGATGTCGGGGTTCTTGATTACCGACATGCCAATCTGTCGAAGAAGGCGGGAACCGCTGCCTGGTATCTGAGTGCCCTCGCGGCAGGAGACTCCACGGTTCAGGAGACCAGTGCCCCGGCAAACTTCATCGACCCTTTGTCGACGTTTTGCCGGGATCAGGTATGTTCCTACAAAACCCGGCAGGGCTTGTTGTTTGCCGATTACGGCCATTTGTCGGTGATCGGCAGCGATGCTGCGGTGGGTATCCGGATTTCCCCCTTTTGATCCGCGACACCGGTGTCAAATCGGCGGCCATCGGTGACTGACATGCCCCGCATCACGTGCCCGGCTTCGGTTAGCCGCCGGTCGGCGAATTCCCCGCGCCAGGATTTGCCATCGACCGGACAAGGGTGGACTACAAGTACCCCTAGCTTTGACCGCGATCCGGACCTGCTCCGCTTCTACGTGCGCCGGCCGTTCCGCGTCTGCTGGCGGAGCGTGCGGTGGAGACCCCGTTCATGGCCGTCGGATGGCGGCCGACGAGGAACGCGCGGTCCACTAATCACCGGTAATAAACGAAGTAAAATGCAAAATCTGCACTTGGAGGCCGAAAAGTCCTATCGTCGACGGAAAGTCACGTCGCCTCACTCGGCTTGTTGAGGATGGAACCTCAAGACCACTGGAACTGTTCCATGAGTTCGATAGGGTCGTGCCTTTCACGGATGCGACTGTCCTAGATGGTCATGTGCTAACTATCCTTCTTTACGCTTCATCCCTGGGGAAGCCACTCGCGGTGCATGGCCCGCTTTCGCGAGGCGCTATGCGCAATATTGAGGAACTCCTCCTCGCCTGGAGTTGCTGGAAGCCGGGTCGTTATAAGAAAATCGACGTCATACCCGAGAGAATTTTGGACGTCAGACGCGGGTCTGGGGAAGCCAAGGCAATCTCAGCGTTTTCTGGGGGTGTGGATGCAACGTTCACGGCGCTTCGTCATGCGCAGAATTCTGCACCGTCCCGGTATCCTCTGCGCGCAGCATTCGTACTGTACACGGGTTCGACGTTGATCTTTACAATACCGGCGACTTTGATCGCTTAGTGGCGCGGAGTAAAGCCACTTCTTGATGAACTCCGGATCGAAACGCGAGTTGTTCGAACCAACAGTCGCGATCTGAAGTTACAACAATGGGACCATTTGCACGTGCTCGAACTGGCCGGTTGCCTGCACATGTATTCTGAAGAATTTGACTATGGCCTTATCGGTAGCAGTGAGCCTTACGATGCTCTGAAATTGCCTTGGGTAGTAACCCCGCCACGGATCACTTAATGTCCGGGGACAGGATGTCGATCATACACGACGGTGCGGGATTTTCCCGCATTGATAAGGTCGCTCACATAATGTCCAGTCAGATGGCATGTAGAACGCTGAAGGTCTGTTGGGCAGGCGCTGATCAAAGCGGGAATTGCGGACGATGCGAGAAGTGTCTGCGCACCCAACTCAATTTTTTCGCTGCGGGCGCTACCGGCCTGCCGCCCTGCTTTCCAGAAGCGTTCAATTTAGGCTACCTAAACTCCATCAAAATCGACAACTTGGCACAGTTAGTGGAATTAACAAATATTATAGAATATGCTGACAATAATTCCGTGACAGGAGACTGGATTGGAGTTCTCCGTGATACTATCCCGAAACATAGACAGGTCGACTTTGCTGCAGTTAGTTGTTCTCGGCGTCCCAACAAATTGAAGAGCGCCCTTGTTCGAGCAATCACCGCTGTTCGTCTAGATGTTCCGGCCAAGAAGATTTGGAGACCTTTCCGGCGCAGAGTTCTCTGGGGCCGGCGAGATAGGGAATTCAACACGCAAAATGTAGTAGGCTTGTCTTGACTTGATCTTACGGTCATCTACCTTGGTTGGGGAATGGCCGACTGAACCCATGGACACTTCTCCTATACCTCAGGCGTTCCGCGCCA
>CAVUOB010000003.1:0-467312 GCA_963743035.1 uncultured Alphaproteobacteria bacterium | reverse complement strand
GGCCGTCGGCTGCCACCTCGGTGGCGGCCTATGCTACGATCCGGAGCAAGGGGGCAGACGTCACAGCATGCGCGGCAACGAGACACGCAATCAGCACTTCGTGCCGCAGGTTGAGCAGAAGCTAAACGCGAGCAACCCGGACAGCACCAGCGGCAAGTTCCGAATCTATTCGTTTCGTATCACGGATCGAGAGGCTTACCGGATTGAGCTGGAGGCTCCCCGCGGGCGTGCAATCGCATCGGCCTTGTCTATGCTGGACCTCTTCAGCTTCGACGTGCCCGGAGGTGGCCCGCTGCGCATGAACCTCGAGGCGCTGTTCCACAAGTACGAAGCGAACGTCGCGATCCATACCAAAGACCTGCTAGAGAAGCTGGCGGCGGGCAGCGCAGACATCAAGACCGAGCTCATCGACCTGTTCACCGCGAAGCTGCTGAATTTCGTTCGCAATCCCTTCTGCATCCAGAAGGTGTTGAACAGCTTTCCCGGCGTTGGACTGTACGAGCCAACCGACCCGGAGCTCCTCGCTGTCTATCGACTGATCATCAACGGACAAAAGCCGCATCAGGCTCACCTGTGCCGGCAACTCGACGTATCGCGGGAGACCTATGTCGAGTGGCTCCGGCTGATCTTCGTTCTGTTGATGCAGACCGGGGATGTCCGGCCGAACCTGTTCGAAGGCATGATCAAGGGGCTGTTTGAGGCGCGCGACACGCAGGCCGCTGCCTTTGTCTGGACTTACGACCAAGACGTCTGCCTGCTCTCGGATCGAAGCTATTGTCAGCCCATTCCAGACGGCCCGCACATGGCGATGTCCTTCAATCTGTGCGCCACCGCCTTCGTGGACTATATTTTCGCCGACGCCGCGACCTTGGTCGAAGGCCGCGCCGCGCCGGCGTTTGTAGCGCATGCGCTAGCCGCCTGGCGGCAGCGGCCGCAGGCCACGATCAATGTGACGGTGACGAAGAACAACCAGCCAATGCTGGCCCGCTACAATCGGCGCGTCGTCGAGCAGGCTCGGGAACGAGTTTATTGCGCGGCGAAGGCAGGCATCGTGCTGACGTAGGTTGTCACCGTTATTCCGATCAGGCCGCTTGCTGGGCGACCGCGGAGGGCGCCTCGCCGTCGGGATCAAGGAAGCCGAGAATCCAGTCAGCCGCCTTGCTGGCCTGGGACGCCGCGCGCACGACGGCGCGGTTGTCCTCGCGCAGCACCTCGAGCCACGAGCCGATATAGTCCGCATGGCGCACAGTCGGGACGATGCCGAGCGAGGCGCAGCAGAAGGCGGCGTTCATCTCCGCTACCAGTTCCTCGAACGCATATTTCTTGCTGCCGAATGTGCCGCCGAGATCGCGGCCGAGACGGGACGGATGGCCACTGGCGTGCCCCAGCTCGTGCAGGGCCGTGCGGTGCCAGTTGATCGGCTCGAAATAGGCCTGCGGCGGCGGGACCATGACGAAGTCCGGGCCCGGCGCGTAGAAGGCTCGATTGCCGCCGATGCGGAAGTCTACGCCGGTCGCACGGATCAGCGCCTCGACCCTGGGCTCGATCAAGCCCGGCCGCGGCAGTGGTGCGACGGCCGCAATGTCAGCCTGAAGGTTTTCGCATTGGGCGGCGTTGAAGACGGTGAAGCGCTTCAAGAACGGAATCGCGGCGGCTTCCTCGCCGATCTCACGGGCGCGTCGCTTCTCGTCATCCGGCACAAAGCGGTCGGCATAGACGACCGTCGTGCCGTGCTCGCCCTTGCGGACATTGCCGCCGAGCGAGAGCGCCTGGCGAAAGGTCAGCCAGCTCTGAGCAGGGAAGCCGTGCTCAAGCACGGCGCCCCAGAGGATCAGGACGTTGATCCCCGAATACTGCCGGCCGGTGGCGGCATTCTTCGGCATGGCGAGTGGCGCCTTCGCCGCCGCCGTCCCCCAGGGCTGGACCCAGGGCACACGGCCGGCCTCCAGCTCGGCGATGATCTGGCCGGTGATTTCGTCATAGAGGCTCGCCCGATCGGGGCCGGGGCGAGCCGAAGCGGTCTTTCTGGACATCGCGGGTCTCCGCGACGGGTGCCAGGAGCCTCTCTCCCAGCCCTCAACCCGTCACGGAAAATCCGGTCTGCACTCTCACTCTCCGGCCATGCCGGCGCCAGGGATGGAAGCCCGAAGGGGGAAGACCCGGCTGCCGGGGCTTCAGCTTTGCCGACAGCCCGGCCCACCGGGCGGCGCCCCACAGCCGGGCGTATGCCCGGCATGAACAGGGCGGGCGTGCCGGAAATGCCGGCCGGCACGCCCGCTACATCCGCTCGCACACGGTTTGCCGCTCGGCTAGATGCGCTGCTGTTGTGAGAAGGCGGACAGGTCGAGGGTCAACGCCTGTAGCGACTGCGTCGTTTCCATGTCGTGATGGGTTAAAAGTTCGACGAGATCCTCCTGGTCCGGCTGCCCTAAGGCAAGACGATAGAGAAGCCTCTGCGTTCTGAGCTTCGCAAATCGATCAATGTCACGACTTTGGGGAAGCGCGAACAAATGCCGCTTGAGATTCGCACCTTCCATCGTCCACCAGGGGCTGAGGCCCGTTTTATCGTCCGCGAAGGCCTTGTCGGCGTCGCGGGCGATGATGTCCCATGGTGACGATGCTTGGCCTCGTGCCTGCGCCAAGGCTTGTTCGCCTAGTTTTCTGGCGAGCGGTTGCCGGATAGTCAGTCCGCCGAAGCGTTGAACGCGGCCTTCTCGTTGCTCCAGGTCAACCGGGCTGGAACAAAGATCCCAGTGGCCGAGCCTGTCGCACCAGCTATGAAAGTCGAGACCTTCTTGTCCGACGGAGGTCGTCGCCAAGACGTGGGGCCAGAACGGTGTATTGAACGCGCTACGGATTTCCTCAGAGCGCGCTGGTGGCGGTTCATGGACATCATGGTCCTGTCGATGCGTCTCCGTCTCGGTGCCGCCAAACGGCACCGCAGCGTGACAGCGGATACGGATCTTGTCCTTTTTCTTCGCGCCCTTGAACCCGAAGGTGCCGACGTTCGCCGCAAGTGCTGCCGACAGGTCCTCGATCAGCCCATCGGGGTTGACCTTAGATTTGCGCAGCCAGAAATGTTCGTCGAGGACGGCTTCCAAGCAGCCGTCAACGCACGCATTCTGATATTTCTGCGTCGCGTCTTCGCCGGGCAAAACGGACCAGAAAACAGGGCGATCCAGATAGGTGCGCAGCCGCGTCCAGCAGAAGCGCACAAGCCGCGCGAAATGCTGCTCCTGGAAATCGAAAAGCTCTGGAAGGTGGCGGTAGAGTGCTCGGCCCGTCACGACCCCGGGGGCGCCGAGAGCCATATCGACCAAGGCGTCGAGTTCCCATCGGCTCAGCCAGGTAATCGCATCGGCCTCTTGGCGCTGTTTGAGCAAGGTTTGAAGCGTTGCATCGTTCGGCGCGACCCGGCCCCAGCTCTTCTGGACCGCCGCGAACTCCCGAGCCAGTGGCGCCTTCTGCGCGCGCTCGATGGCCGCGAGGATCGCCCAGGCCGGTTTGCGCCGCCGGTTGTGCCGCGCATTCGGCGCCCCCGGCGCGATCGACGTGGGCAGCGCCCGAATAATCTGCTGCCGCGCGCTGGCCCTGACCTGCTTCATCGTCGCCTTTCCCTTCACATCGAGGGGATCGACAGCCCGGATCAGGAAGGGGCTCGGGTGAAACAGTGCGAGCGTGGGGCCTTGGTTGGGCTTCGGGTTAAGGTGGCGCTTCTTCCACGCGGCGGCGTAGGGAAGATTGCTTTTTCCAACGCATTTGCGCTCGACCTCAAGGCTAACAAGGGCTGCCAGACTTTGCGGCGTTGCCCTGAACCTGCTGAAGATCAGCATCTTGGGCGATTGCGTCACCTTCGCCCATGGGCCTGAAGGCGCCCACCAAGTCAGCGACGGCAACACCCATGGGAGGGCAAGGGCCTCCGTTGGCACAAGGCTACTGAGGGCGCGGAGCTTGGCGCTTCCCCAGCCATCTTTGGGCGGCTTGAAGCAATTGGTGACCCCGAGGCGGGGAACGCTGCGCGTGGCGGGAAAGTCTATGTCGCGAGAAATCTGATACCGATCCCCCAGCGCCTGCGCAGGGAGCGGCACTGAAAGCCAATAGGTGATCGCGCTGCCCGCGAGCTTGGGCGATACGTGGTCGGTGAAATGGCGATAGACGTCGAGATCGTGGGGCTCGATCCTTACGGATGGCGGCGCAGGCTCTCCGGCATGGTCGGAAACCGGGCGCTCGGTCCGCGACATGAGCGGTGTGAGGAGGGCCTCCAGTTGATGCTTGAGCGTCTGCGCCTCGTCGACGGCGGCCTGCCGGCTGTCGGGCGGCAGACGACCGATCAAATGCAGGAGATCGCCGAAACGGCGAAATCGGGTTTCGGCCTCCGCGCGCACGGTTGTCCCGCCCAGAAACTCGATAATCTCGAAAAATTCGACATGAGGCGCGGCCCCGGCGCCGCTTTCCCAGCGCTCCGCATAGAAGCGATAGGGCGTGGCGGACAGAAGAAGGATCGGCGGCGGCGCTGTTCCATCCTTTCCCGTCAGCAGTTGCTGCGCCAACGGGTTGTCCGCACCTGCATTGAGCAGTTCGCGATAGCATTGGAACTCGTCGAAAATCACCAGGTCAGGCGGCGCGGAATCCAAGGCGGCTTGAGCGAGCGCCTTTCGTATCCGGCCCAAGCTCTGGCCATGTCTGCTCGTCTCGATCGCGCGCAGAATGTTTTCGCGGGCCGGCTTGCCAAATTCCGTGCGTAACGCTCGGCCATAGGCCGCCGTGAAGTGGGCGGAGACATTGTCGAACTTGCCCTGAGCCTCTTCGCACGCCCATGGCCAGCCGGAGGTTGCGCCATATTCGATATAGCCTTCAGGAAAGACTTCGGTCAGGCCGGGGTATAGTTCGTCCAACAGGAGCTTGATGAACGCGCGCTCGACAGCCTTTCCACCGTAGAGGCGCTGCGAACTGGAGAATGATGTGGTGGGCGTAAAGGCGTAGAGCCGCAGCTTTCCCTTTCGCTTTTCTTCAAACGGAATGAGACCGACGCGGTCGATGGTGGAGAGCGCGTCCTTGGCTTCGTCCTTGTCGAGGAACCGCAGCAGTTCGACCTTATTCTGGTCCGCGACTTTGAGCCCGCTCGCAATATAATAGACCGTGAACTTACGCGCTTTGCTCGCCAATGCCGCAAGCGTATCACGGGCGACGACGGTTTTGCCGAGGCCGACCTCGTCCGCGACAAGAAACCGGCGCAGCGGATTGCCTCCAGACAGTGCGGCAGTTGCAGCCTTGACCGTCGCGGCCTGGAAGGGTTTCGATCTGGCGCTCATGAGGCAAGCTGGGTCCGGGCGATAGCCCAGATCTGAGCGAGTTCGTTCAAGTCAGTTCTCTCCGCTTCGCTCAGATTTTCGCCGTGCGCCAGAAGCGCATCCACATAGGGAGTAAAATGGCGATCGACCCTGCCGAACGCTTTGCGATCGCGTGCCCAAGCCGTGAGAATATCCTCCAGCGTAAGGCGGTCGTAACCCGGGCTCTGGGGGCGGTTGCCCGGCGATCCAGCGTCTTCATCCCATGCGCCACCACCGACCGGGAGCGTGTCGCCGCCGAGCATCGCACGCATCCAATCATGAAATACGCGAAGCCCCATGTGACTAGCCAGCGCGGCTAGATCACGCTGCTCTTCGAGAGGCGGATCGACGGTGACTCGCTGCATCCATCTCAAAGCGCCGTCCGGGCCGCTGATCCGGGCCTGAATGAAGGCAGACTGAAGTGACAAGGGGATCGGTCCAAGACCTAGGTGGACCGCGTCGGCCGGCCAAGCCAGCAGGTCGCCATTTGCAGGTCCAGCGTGCAGCACATGGTCGGGATAGGCAAGCGAGGGAACCGCCCCCGCATCGATCGAGAAGCATTCCCCGTCCCGGCGCAGAACCGGGTTCCAGGAGGCCATAAGCGCTTTGCGCGACTCTTCCAGTGCATCGGCCGCGCTCATACTGCGCGGATCGGTGGCGACGAGCTCGTCTATGGTGACAGGCGTCGCTTTACCGACCAGGAACGCCAGACCGGAAGTGAACGCTTCGCCGGCCTCGAGTTCGACCATGATTTCCGAGTTGCGCCCGGACCATGCCCTTTCGGTCGCATTGGCGCTCCCGACCCTCAAGATGGTGTTCTCGCCCGAGTGGAAGCAAAAAATCTTCGCATGGAGAGCAAGGGGTGCTGGCTCCACATCATCTTCGATCACGGGTTCGTTGCCGGGTAGCGGGAGCGTGGACTCGTCAGCGAGCACGTCTGGCGCCGCATAGGCCAGGATTTTCGAGAAGCCTGTCAGCGACTTACTGGACCGGCTGGCCATATCGGCAAGGGCCGGCATCGACGAAATCAGCGTTCTGGATCCAGCCGTTCCCCACTTGCCTGCTTTCTTGAGAAAGTCGGGCGACAAGAACGGACTGATGATCGTTATGCCATCGACCGCGCCGGCTGGTGGCTCCGCTGGTAGGGGAACGCCGTCGTCCAGCCCATTGAGGAGGCTGCGCAGCCGAAACCCGTCTGGGGCTTCCCACCAAATCGCCTCCAGTTGCGCCGCGATGTCATCGGCATCCTCGCGCGATGCGGAGCGTGCGAGAGTAACCCCGAGCGCGCCGACACCTGGGAGCCGAACCCGTCCTTTCGCGCGCTTTTCGCTACCGTCCAGCAAAACGCCAGCGTCGAGATCCTGCGATCGGGTGAGGTTCCGGCTGCCAATCCAGAGTTTCCAGCGGATTTCTCCTTTGGGACAGTTGTAGGCAACCAAAGCAATCTTCGGGTGCCAGCTGCGCTCTCGTTCATCGTAGGGCTGCTCGACGATGAACTGATCGAGGATGCCCGCGATACGGGGAAGCGCTATCGGCCGCGCGATCCGACCGCGCTGGATGATGATCCTGACGCGATCGCGCAGCGTGTCGATCGCTTCGGCAAAATCGACCGCCGTTCCGCTGCCCTTGTCATTGTTGCGACCAATCAAGGCGAGCAATGTCGCCGCGACCGCAGACAGATCGACCGAGTAGCTCGCAAACAATGCGAGCGTGACCGTCTCCAATCGCCCAGGCCGCAGCTCGTCGAGATAGGGCTGGCCGTGCCATGCCTGACGATCGCTCATGCGACGTCTTCCAGATCACGCAGGAGCCGCTTCACATTCCCCCAGCGATAATGGAGCGGCTCAGCGCGACCATGGCGCTCGCCTTGCCATTCCATACGCCGATCGACGCCAAACTGATTGCTGGCGAGACGCGCGCGATCATCCTTCCTGCTGACCTCCGCCCGTGCGTACACGTCGAGGAGTTGCATGGGATCCTTGCCACTCGCCTGAACCCAGGCCGAAGTCTCTTTCAACACGCCCTCAACCGCGGGCGAGAGGTGGCCGATTTCGGCGAAAAACAGTTTCATATCCAGCCGAGCGGCCAGCTTGCCCCATTGCTCGATCGCGCCTTTCAGCTCGGCTCGATGCAGATTTGGCTGCGGCCGCTTGTCGCGCGTTTCCTTGAGCGTCTCGACCTGGGCTGCATAAATAGCCCTGCCAATGGCCGAAAGCGCCGCCGCCTGGCCGGCCCGCTTCAGCATGGCGGCTTCCTTGCCTGCGAGCGCGAGGATTTCGCTGTCCCAGCAATGATCCGCCTCGCCGAGCGGCTTTCCAACCAATTTCGACAAGAGCGATGGCTCGCCTGGATCGGTCGGCGAGCGAACGGCGCGCAGTTTGGTCGCGAGATAGAGCTGCTCTGAGGGTGAAAGGTCGAGCGTGAGTTTTCTTCCTCCATCCCAGTGCTCTGGAACATCGATCAACTCCGAGATGGGCCAAGCCACCGTTTCAAAGGGCTTGCCGTCATCGTCATGGAGCGTGCGCTTGCTGGACGCTGCCAGGAGCTTCGCCATATCCGGGCGGCTCCACGGCCGGCCATCCGGGCGGGTGCCTATCAGTCCCCATTTGGCGAGTGCTGTCCAATAGACATAGGCTGGTGGTTGACTGATCACTCGGGGGAAGACCTCCCCTCCGATCACGCCATCCTTCTCGCCTCCCACACCCTCGACATATTTCAGGCGGCCGGTCAGCTCATGTTCGAGATCGGAGAAGGCCTGGCCAAAATCCTTGGGCACAGGGCGTTTCGTCCGCAGGCTTTGGTAAAGCCAAGGGATGAGAAGCACATATCGGAGCCGTGTGTGCAAAACCGATGTGCCGGGGAAGAAGTGATCGGCGTAGCGCTGGTGGACAATGAGGAAACCGACCTCGTCGCGTACCCCGGCGGCGCCGCCGAACATTAGCTGCTCAGCCTGACCCAGCGCCTTGCGCGACAAAAAGGTGAACCCAAAAGATGACACGAAGCTTGCCCCCCAGGGCGTGATCGAACTTGCTGATTAAGAAGATTTCCGATGCCCCATCAACTCATTGACTGCCAATAACTTTCAGCCTCATGGCGCGAGTCGCTCCGCCACTGTCTGCGGCGAGGGTGAGACGGCAATCACCGTTCCCCTCGTCATCAGAACGATCAGTCCGCGCTCGGCGCCGGTCATGTCGAGATAAGCGCGGACCTGAGCCCGATAGTGGTCGAGCGTCTGAGCGTTGGGGTTAACGTCGCTCTTCCAGTCGACAACCACGACCGGTCGACGGTCGTTTCCAACTGTCAGGGCATCGGCAATGCCCGCCGTTGCGACTAGCTCGGACCCGTCATTGCGTAGGGCGTAGATGGGGAATTCGGCGAGCAGCTCCGGCCGGAGAGTGGCGATCTCCGGCAAGATGAGGGTTCGTGCAATGCAGCCTGCCAATTCCCCGGCTGAAAGTCCGGCAGCTGGATCTGCGACAGGTACTTTACCGAGGGCGCGAATGAGTTCGGCCGCGCGTTCGGTCAGGGCGGATTCCGCCTCTGGGGTTTCGCCAGTGAGCACCTCTTCCATAAGCTTGTGCAGGATCAGCCCCCGTTCGCGGCCGCCCTGCACCGGGGCAGCCGCGTCCAGCTCGGGGGGCTGGTCGTCGGCCGATCCTGTCCAGAGGGCGGCCTCTTCTTCCCGCAGCACGGTCCCGGCGGCGTTTTCGTCGCGGCTGGGTGCAAGCCAGGTCAGCCGCGTCTGCCCGGTGGCGATGGCTTCGGCTTCGGCCGCGAAGCTCGCGCGCGTCTGGATGTTGGCCGCGCCAGCGGCTGTCGCCCTGAAGCCGGCGGGCAAATGGGAGACGTCCAGGCCTGGAAGCGCGGCGAGCGACAGATCGACGAGACCGATCCAGGCGGATTTCGACGGCGTGGCGTCGAGCCTGGGCAGAACGAGGAGTTCGCGAGCGCGGGTGGCCGCGACGTACCAGAGCCGGATGCGTTCGCGGTCCAGCTCGTCCTTTTCCGCGTCACGCGCGGCGTCGTAGCCCTCGGGCGGCACGCCCAGGACCGGGCAATAGAAGGTCTCCGTCTGGCGATCGATGACCGCGCTCTCAGGAGCCATGACGCCGGTCATGGTGTTGACTGGAATGACGATCGGCCATTCCAACCCCTTGGCGGCGTGCATGGTGAACAGCGCGACGGCTTCTTCCTGGGCGTCGGGCCGGCCCTCGACGGCCCGCGCCTCATCGGACCACGCCGCCGTCATCGCCTCGGCGAAGGCGCGCAGGCCGCGCACGGCGTAGCCGGTCGACAGGCTGAGATAGAGATCGACATTGGCGAGCGCGCGCTCTGCTTGGCCGCGATGGCGCTCGAGGAGGAGCGGACGGATGCGCATCACGTCCACGGCCTGCGACAGCAGTTCGTGCGGGGTCGTGCTGTTGCCGCGCCGGGAAAGCGATTGGAGCCGCTCGATGACCTCGCGCGCGAGCGGGTGCCCGATGACGGCTGGGTCGATGCTGAGATCCAGACGCGTAATCCGATCGGGCTTCTCCTCCGAGCGGGGGAGCCCCCACACGATGTCCAGCAGTTCTTCCTCGGTGAGGCCGACCAGAGGCCCGCGGAGCAGCGCGCCGAGCGCCAGCGTGTCGCGGCGATCAGCGAGGACGCGGGTCAGGGCGATCAGGTCCTGGACCTCCTGGCGGCGGAACAGTCCCTTGCCGGCCTGTGTCGCCACGGGGACGCCGCGGCGCTCCAAGGCTTCCTCATAGCGCCACAGGTCCGCGCCGGTCGGCGCCAGCAAGGCGATGTCGCCCGGCTGGCAGGGTCGCTCGGCTCCGCTGCGACGATCGATGATGGGGTGGCTTTCGATCAGCCGGGCGCACAGATCGGCGATGGCGTCGGCCTCGGCGTCACGCTGCTGCTCCGCGCTGGCCTTGCCGTTTTCGTCGGCCACGGCGATGTCGAGGGCCGCTATGCACAGGCCGTCGCGATCGTCATGAAACGGGTCGAGAGCGGTGAAGCCCGGCTGCCCGTCGGCCGAGAGCACGACTTCGAAGCGCTCGTTGACGAAGGTGAGGATCGAGGCGCAGGAGCGGAAATTGGTGGAGATCGACAGGAGGCTGCCGGGGTCCTGGGCGCGGAAGGCGTCGCGCGCTTGCACATAGGCGCCGACATCGGCGCCCCGGAAGCGATAGATCGCCTGCTTGGGGTCGCCGACCAGGAACAGCGCGCCCGGCCGGATACGGAACCCAGTCCAGTCATCTTCGCCATCGACCGGCTCGCCGCAAAGGCGCCAGAAGATCTCGGTTTGCAGGGGATCGGTGTCCTGGAACTCGTCGACGAGGACGTGGGCGAAACGCTGCCCGAGCGCGCGGCGGAGGTCGTCATGGTCGCACAGCAGATCGCGCGCGGCGAAAATCAGATCGTCGAAGTCGAGCTGGGCGCTCGCGCGTTTGTGGTCGCGATAGCGTTGCAGGATCGGACGCGCTTCGTCGATCAGTGCCGCCAGGGCGTGACCTGCGGCGGCCTGCACAAGCGAGACCCAGGCGTCGCAGCTGGCGATGTAGTGGACCTCGGCGGCATCGTTCAGCCGATCGCCGTCGGCCTTGGAGAGACCGGCCTGCTTCGCCGCGGCGGCCCATTTGCCCTTCTTGCGGTAGGAGGCGAAGGCGCCGGCCTTGGTGCAAAGGTCCGGGTGGGGACGCGAAGTCAGGAGCAAGACGAGGCCCGCAGGCGTTGCGGTATCGGGACCGTTCGTCAAGGCGGTCGCCATCTCGGCCAGCCGCTCGACGATCGCCGCCGTTTCCGGCTCGGCCGCGGCCGCGCCATCCATGAAGCCTGCGAAGTCGGCGGTGGCCTGCCGGAACGCCGTCAGGTGGCTGCCAAGCGGGGAGACGGGCGGAGGCAACAGCTTGCGGCGGCGGCGCAGATTCTCGGCGATCTTATGGATGAGCGCCACGGTCTCGCCGGGGCTGTGCAGCACCATCTCGGCCAGGATGCCGCCCTGGCCGCCGGACAGGCGCTCGCGCAGCCAGCCATCGACAATTTCGAGGAAGGTGAGATCGGCCTGGTTGCGATCCATGACGCCGGCGCCGGGATCGATGTCGGCCTCCGCCGGATAGGGCTTGATCAGGCGTTGGCAGAAGCCGTGGATGGTCGAACAGGTGATTTCGTCGATCGTGGCGCTGGCGGCGTCGAGATTGTCGCGCTGGAATTGGGACAGACCATTGGGCAGCGCGACGCGCAGTTCGGGCGCGATCTTGCCGGCCGTGAGGTCGGCGACAAACTCTCGGACGCGGGACAGCAGCTCGCTCGCGGCAAGTTCGGTGAAGGTGACGGCGGCGATGGAGCGCGGGGAGACGCCTTCGGCGAGCATGACGGCGATGCGGCCGGCCATGACGGCGGTCTTGCCCGAACCCGCGCCGGCCTCGACCAGGATCGACCGATCATGGAGGCTGATCGCATCGCGTCGCGCCCCGTCGTCTTTCAGCACCTTGGGCACGCTGCTCATTATTCTGCCTCCCAGACCTGAGCGGCTTCGCCCAGCCGTTCCGTCGCGGCCGGGAGCTTGCGCTTGCAATAGGTGGCGTTGGCGTTCGCTGGCAGGGCGAAGGCGAGGTCGTCATAGTCGCCGCCGGTGTCCGGGCCAGGCAGGGCAGCGCCACCGGAGAGGCCGGTCCTCGCTGCACGAAGGTAGCCGGTGATCTCCGCCAGCACCGCCTCGGGATCGTCGAGCTGAAGATCAACGGGCTCGCGCGGGTAGAGCAGCGAGGCGCTGATGGCGACGTCGTCGCCGAGGAGCGCCTTCACCGCGAAGGCGTACAGGCAACGCTGAAGCTCGCGGCCGCCGTTCAGCCGGATGTCGCCGCGCGGCGGCCTGCCCGTCTTGTAATCGCGCACGAGCGCGCGCTTGCCGTCACCCGAGATGTCGAGCCGGTCGATATAGCCGGCGATGTTGAAGCCGGCATCAGGAATCGTGACCGGCGCGCTCGCATCCCAAGGCGTCTGCGCGTCGGATTTCGGCTCCGAGCCGCCGAACGGCACTTCGCCATAGGCGCGAGCGCCAGGCAGGACATCATCGCCATAGGTCAGGGCGCGGCCCGCCATCACGCGGGCGTCGTCGAGGGTGCGGCTCCAGATGACGGCCGGCGGAACCGGACGCTCGCTTTCCCAGTCGCCGGCGACGGCTTGCGCGGCGCGGGCCACCGCCGCTTCGACGGTCTCCGCGTCGGCAGCGGCGAGCCCGTCTCCGGCTTCGAGGTCGCGCAAGGCGCGGTCTAGAACCATGTGGACGAGATCGCCGATCCCGAGCGCGTCGAGCACAAGCGGTTCGGCGCTGCTCTGCGGTTCGCGCCATCCGAACGCATAGACCCACACGAAGCTGAGCGGATTGCGCAGCAGGCGGCGAAGCGAGCTGGCCGACTGGGTGCGGCCGAGGATGGCGAGCACGAGCGGATGATCCGCTCGAATGAGCCCGTCATGGGCGGTTATCTCGGACCGCCGCCAGTCGCGCCAACAGCCCTGCGCACTGACTGCTTGCGGTTCGGCCCCGAATTCCTGGGACCGGGCCATGAGGCGGTCGGTTTCGCTGAATGCATGTACCGGCACTGCGTTGCGGCGCAGGTAGGTTTCATCGCCACGCCCGGCGAGCAGAGGGCTGCGTCCCAAGAGACGCCCGTCGCTGTCGCGCCGAGAGCGCGAGAGAACGACGGTATCGGCAGTCGTGGCGAGGATCGTCTCGAAGTCCCGGCGGTCGGCGAGGTTCACCGGCAGCGGATCGAGCACCGGGGTCGGGATGATATGGTCCGGGATCAGCCGGTCCTCGGCGATGCCGCGAGGCCAGCGCGAAGAATTGAGCCCTAGGAGCCGCACGAAGCGGCGGGGTGAGGCCGCGAGCGCGCTGGCCGGCATCCAGGCAACAGAGACGCACGCTTCCAGCCCGTCGTCCTGCTTCAGGGTCTCTAACGTCGCGTCGATCGAGGCGGCGGGGCCGGCGAGCAGCGCCTTGCGCCAGATCTCAAGCGCCCGGCTCTTCAGGAAGGCCTCGGCGATCTCGCCCGCGGCGTCCGGTCCTCTCGCGAGCAGCTCGACCGCCGCGCGCAGCGCCAAAGCGTGATCGGCGCCGTCGGGCCAGTCCTCCGGCTTCAGCCTGGCCAGCAGGCGGTTCCAGGCGCTGGGCGTGGAAAGAGGCGCATCTGTTGGCAGGACGCGCAACCAGCCTTCGGGCAGAGCCTCGAACGGGCCCGAGTCCCGGCACAACGCCGCGAGGCGACGCAAGCGCGACTGCGACAGACCGCGAACGATGATGTCGGCCAGCGCCGCGGCCGCCTGTCCCTCGCGGGTGGTGACGGTCCTGACGCCATGGACGAAGTGCAGGTCGATGTTGGCATCGACGCGCAAGGCCAGGAAATGATCGTCATAGTCGGCGGGAGACGCGGTCGCGACGGCGATCTCCGAGGGCACCACGCCCGAGGCGAGCAGCGACCGCACCCAGCGCATCGCCTCGATGGCCTCGTGATAGGCCGTCGCCGCACTCACGGCCCTGATTCCCGGCGCTTCCGCCGGCGCCGGCGAAACGTGGACGCTCGTACCTTCCAGCCATGCGGGAACGGTCCTCGGTCCGGCCGCCCACCGCACGGGGATATGTGTCGTGAGGGCCTGGAGAAGCGGTCTCCAGCAGGGCGAGAGTTCGGTGAGGCCAACGATCTCGATCGGACCGAGGACGGCCGGCGCATGGCCGATGCGGTTGGTCGCGGCGGCGACAATGTCTACGGGACGCATCATACCGGGCGGGAGCTGGTCGAGGACGGTCGCTTCTAGGCGCGCGATGGCGGCGAGGCGCGGATGGTCGGCTGCTCGCGCCGCGAGGTCGATGCCCGCGCGCCAAGCCTTGTGCAGCGTGTCGACCGCCGCGTCGATCATGCCCGGGAGAGCCTTGATGCTCTCCAACTCGCCCATCGGCGTCATAGGCAGGACTGCCTGGATGGCGGCGCGCAGACTCTCATCGTCGATGGGCCGGACAAAACCGCCAGCAAGGCGCACCGCCGCCTGCTCGAAGGACATGACCTGGAGGCCATGACGACCGTCGCGTGCCGCGGCCAGGCGGCCTTCCCTCATGGCGAGACGACCGTGAACGACCAGGGTGGATCGGCCCGTGACGGCCATGGCCGTTCTCCTTCCGGGAGCTACTTCTTGTTCGGTCGCTGGGTCAGCGTCGAGGGCCGCCCGCGAATCGCCCTCTTGCACGTATCACCCCCAACGCGCGTGCCGATCATTGTTGACCTGCCCCGCAGATGGGGATAACAATTACACGCATCGCGTCGATATGTCCATATAGTTTTGATGCTCATCTGGCGCGCGGAGGTGGGGAGTGATGCCGGGAGGCGAAGCGGTGCTGAAATGGGGTGTGGAGCGCCGGCTCGAATTCATCGAGTTCCGACTTTATTGGGAAGGCGGCGTGAATCGCTCGGACATCATCGAGGCTTTCGATGTGTCCGTTCCGCAGGCATCGAAGGATTTGACGCTCTATCAAGAGCGGGCGCCGCGCAACGCCGTCTATGACAAGAGCGCAAAGCGCTATGTCGCGAGCAACGAATTTCAGCCCTGCTTTCTGAAACCAGATGCCGGTCAGTACCTCAACCAGCTTCGGTCCGTTGCCGAAGGCATTTTGGCCTCATCCGAATCCTGGATCGCCCACTCTCCTCCTTATGCCGGGCCGCCCATACCGGCCCGCGGCGTCAACAACGATACATTGCGAACTGTGCTTGCGGCGATCCGCCAGAAGCAATCAGTCGAGGTCAAATATCAATCGCTTTCTAGCGACGATCCTCGCTGGCGATGGATCGCGCCGCACGCGATCGGCTTCGATGGGTTCCGGTGGCATACCCGTGCCTTCTGTGAGGTCGATAAGTCGTTCAAGGACTTCTTGCTCTCACGCATCATTGAGGCCCGGTCGGTTCGTCCGAGCGGGGCATCGCCGGAGGAAGATGCCGACTGGAACGAACTCATCACGCTGGAAATAGGGCCGCATCCGGAGCTTTCCGAAAGCCAAAAGCGGATCATCGCCCTCGACTACGGCATGCGAGGGGGGCGTGCTCAAATTCAGGTTCGAAAAGCGCTCCGTTACTACGCGCTGAGACGGTTGGGGCTCGATACGCCGCCGGAGGCCCGGCGCCCGCAGGATCAGCAAATCGTGCTCCTACGTGAGGGGAGCGCCGATGAAAATCATCGATAACACCTCGCTGCTTCTCGGCGACGATCTTAAGGCGACGGTGAGACGCGGTGCGCGGCTAAAGATCGCGGCGTCGTGCTTTTCGATCTACGCTTTCGAGGCCCTGAAGGCGGAGTTGTCGAAGGTCGAGAGCCTCCAGTTCATCTTCACTGCCCCGACCTTCGTGCCGATGGAAGTGTCGGACCGCCTGCGCAAGGAACGGCGAGAATTCTTCATCCCCAAGGCGACGCGTGAGCGCGGCCTGTACGGAACCGAGTTCGAAATTCAGCTTCGCAACAAGCTGACACAGCGTGCGGTCGCGCGCGAATGCGCCGACTGGATACGAAAGAAGGCTCGCTTCCGGTCGAATACGACCAAGGCGCCAATGCAGCAGTTCATCCATGCGGGAGCAGAAGCGGGCGACGTCGCCTACATGCCGATCAGCGGGTTCACGGCCGTCGATCTCGGCTATCAGAAGGGCGACGCGATCTCGAACCTCGTCACGCGCATCGATGATGCCGCGCACACACAGGTCTACCTACAGCTGTTCAACCAGATCTGGAACGATGAGGACAAGGTCAGCGACGTCACTGCCGCCATTTGCGACCATATCGAGTCCGTCTATCAGGAGAACTCACCGGAGCGGATATACTTCCACATACTCTACAATCTCTTCCAGGATTTCCTCGAAGAGGTTGATCAGGATGCACTGCCGAACGATCTGACCGGTTACAAGGACAGCCTCGTCTGGAACAAGCTGTTCAACTTCCAGAGGGATGCCGCTACCGGTATCATCAACAAGCTGGAGATGCACAACGGTTGCATTCTGGCCGACAGCGTCGGCCTTGGCAAAACCTTCACCGCGCTGGCGGTGATCAAATATTACGAGCTGCGCAATCGGTCGGTGCTGGTCCTGTGCCCGAAGAAGCTCGCGGACAATTGGCGCAACTACAACACCAATCTGACCACGAACATTTTCGCCAAGGACCGCTTCAACTACGACGTCCTGAGCCATACCGATCTCTCCCGCACGTCAGGAGAGGCGTTCGGTATTCCGCTGAACCGGGTGAACTGGGGCAACTACGATCTGGTCGTTATCGATGAGTCGCACAATTTTCGGAACAACGATGTCTTCAAGGATCGGGAGACGCGCTACCAGAAGCTGATGAACAAGGTCATCCGCTCTGGCGTGAAGACCAAGGTTCTGATGCTGTCGGCGACGCCGGTGAACAACCGCTTCAACGACCTGCGCAATCAGCTCGCGCTGGCCTATGAGGGCGATTCCGAAAACCTCAGCCGCAAGCTGAAAACCAAGACCGGGATCGAGGAGATTTTCCGGCGCGCCCAGAAGGCGTTCAATGCCTGGTCCGATCTGCCGCCGCACGAGCGAACCGCAGCCGCGATCCTGAAGGCCCTCGACTTCGATTTCTTCGAGATGCTCGATGCCGTGACGATCGCCCGGTCGCGCAAGCATATCGAGACGTTCTACGACACGAAGGATATCGGGAAATTCCCACAGCGCCGAAAGCCGTTGTCATACCAATGCCCGATCACCCATCGATCAGATGTGCTCGGCCTCAACGACATCTTCGCCAGCCTGTCGGTGCTCAAGCTCGCCGTCTATGCCCCGATCAGCTACATCCTGCCGAGCCGACTTCGGAAGTACGAAGAAATCTACGACACTCAGGTGGAGGGCGGTCGCGGCAAGCTGCGCCAAGCTGACCGCGAGCGGAGCCTTCAGGCTCTGATGACCACCAACCTGCTCAAACGGCTGGAGAGCTCAGTCGAAGCCTTCCGCCTCACGCTGCGGGCGCTGAGCGGCAACATCGCGCAAACCCTTCAGGCGATCGACACCTTCGAGCGCACGGGCGCCGCCGCGAGCGTGGCCGACCATCTCGGTGATCCCGGTCTTGATCCCGACGATGACGATTTGAGCGGGCTCGATGAGTTCACGGTCGGCAAGAAAATTCAGATCAGCTTGTCGGACATGGACCTTCCGTCGTGGAGGTATGACCTCGCCGCGGATCTTGTGCTGATCGATGACCTGATCGCCTCGATGGACAAGGTGGTTCCCGAGGATGATGCCAAGCTGCAGCATCTGAAGGACGTCATCACCCGCAAGGTCGCCGACCCGCTCAATCCCGGCAACCGCAAGGTTCTGATCTTCACCGCCTTCGCAGACACGGCGAAGTACCTCTACACCAACCTGGCGACGGCCTTTCTCCAGTCGCACGGCCTGCACTGCGGCATGGTCACTGGCTCCGACGCGCCGAAAAGCACACTGAAAAAGAGCTACGACTTCCAGTCCCTGCTCACGCTGTTCTCACCGCGCGCGAAGGAGAAGCATCTGGTCCTGCCGCACGAAACCGGCGAGATCGATATCCTCATCGGGACGGACTGCATCTCTGAGGGCCAGAACCTCCAGGATTGCGACTATCTGATCAACTACGATATCCACTGGAACCCGGTCCGGATCATCCAGCGGTTCGGGCGTATTGACCGTATCGGGTCACCCAACGCGCAGATCCAGCTCGTCAACTATTGGCCTGAAATCTCGCTCGACGAGTACATCAATCTCAAGGAGCGCGTCGAAAACCGTATGATGATCGCCGACGTCACGGCGACCGGCGACGACAATATTCTGACGTCCAAGAGCAGCGACATCGCCTACCGGAAGGAGCAGCTCAAGCGCCTCCAGGAAGAGGTGATCGAGCTGGAGGACGTGCGGACCGGTATTTCCATCACTGACCTCGGCCTCAACGATTTCCGCATGGACCTTCTTAACCACATCAAGGAGCACGGCGACCTCGAGCATCTGCCGAACGGCATGCATGCGGTTGTGCCGGCGCGGCCAGCGCTCGGTCTGAAGCCCGGTGTGATCTTCGCGCTGAAAAACATCCACGACAGCGTGAACATCAACCAGCAGAACCGGCTGCACCCATATTACCTCGTCTATGTCGGTCACGACGGTGGGGTCATCATCGACCACACCGAGGTGAAGCGCTTACTCGATCTGATCCGCACCAGCTGCAAGGGCCAGGCGGAGCCAATCCGGGCGGTCTGCCAGCTGTTCAATGAGCGGACACAGGACGGTCGCAAGATGGAGCACTGCTCCGCGCTTCTGAGCGCTGCGATCCGCTCGATGATAGAGGTCAAGGAAGAGAAGGACATCGACAGTCTGTTCAGTGGCGGGCGGACCACGGCGCTGGTCCACACCATCGCGGGGCTCGACGATTTCGAGCTGATCGCGTTCCTCGTGATCGAGGAGGGGGCCGCATGACGGCAGCTTTCTTCGACTATCCCAAAGCCGCCGCCTTCGGCCGCGTTGTCCCCAAAAGCCGGATCTATGAGCATGCCGGCGTTGGCACGGCACTCCGGGACCTGTTCGTGGCGCAGGTCGATCAGATCGTCTGGAAGTACAAGCTGGCTCCGGAAACCACCAACCTCGCGGCAACGAAGGCCGTCAGCGAGATCCAGGTGTTCGGCATTAGCCTGCGTACCGGCAAGCTCGACGAAGAAGTGTTGCGTGCGATCGACCGCGCGATCCCGTTCCCGTTGCTCTTCGAGCTCACCTGGTCCGGTAAGCGAAAGGCTGTGGCCGCCTTCAAGCGGCCGAGCGACGCCGATGTCACCAAGTGGGTTGTCAGCGGCTATTTCGCGACCGATTGGGCGCCTGACAACGCGGCGCGTAGGCCGCTGCCGGTCACGCTCAATCTGGACGGCCTCTACGACGCTCTCATCACGGCCCTGATGCCTGAGGTCGCTGTCGGAGGAGAACTGGCCGTCGAGGACATCCAGGCGCGCGTGGCGCGGATGGAGGCGATCAGGACCAAGACGCGGGAAGTGGACCGGATCAAGGCCCGGCTCTCGCACGAGAAGCAGTTCAACAAGCGCGTGGCGATCAATGCAGAGCTGCGCGCGGCACGGCAGGAATTGGAGCACCTTTCCGGTGGCGTTCCCGTCACTGCCACGACGAGTGAGTAAGGGAAGACGATGGACAAGCTGAAGATGCACAGCCCTGACCTGAGCAAGGAGAACATCGCGAAGATCCGCGATCTGTTCCCCGGCTGCGTGACCGAGGCGCGCGACGAGGCGACCGGGCAGCTGCGTCTAACAGTAGACTTCGATCAGCTGCGTCAGGAGCTGAGCGACCATATCGTTGAGGGACCGCAAGAGCGCTATCGGCTGGATTGGCCGGGTAAACGAGAGGCATTGATTGTTTCGAATGCCCCTGTAGCCAAAACGCTTCGCCCAGTGCAAAGCGAGAGTCGACAACTTTGAGGATACGAAGAACCTATTCATAGAGGGGGACAATCTCGACGCCCTCAAATTACTTCAGTTGAGTTATCTCGGATTAATTAAGCTTATCTATATCGACCCCCCGTATAATACAGGTAACGACTTCGTTTATGAGGATAGTTTTGCTCAGGGATCGGACGAATATCTCCTCAATTCATTACAAGAGGATGGCGATGGCAATAAATTAGTCGCCAATGTGAGCGCGAATGGAAGGTTTCATTCTGATTGGCTCTCGTTTATATTACCTCGCCTCCGTATAGCCCGCAATCTTCTAAAGGATGACGGCATAATTTTAATAAGCATTGATGATAATGAAGTTCATAATCTCATTGCAGTCGCGACAGAGATTTTTGGCCGCGATAACTTCTTGGGGTCTTTTGTGTGGAGGCGAAGGCAAACTTCCGACAATCGCAACTATTCACGGCTTTCAATTGATCACGAATACGTAGTGGCATTCGGAAAGTCTGCTGCCTCACAACTTAATGGTAGAGGTATAGACAAGGGAAAATATACAAATCCGGACAAAGATCCTAGAGGTCCATGGACAAGTGAGAACCTCACCGGTTTGGCCACCGCATCTCAGAGGCCGAACCTGCATTTTGATATTGTCAATCCAGAGACAGGCGCCTCTTATCCCCCAAGTCCGGCAAGGGGGTGGGCTAAGAGTTGGGAGACAATCGCGCAGCTTATAGTTGAAAAAAGAATCCTCTGGCCCAAAAGTCCTACCGGCCGCCCGAGGGAGAAGAAATTTCTTGATAGTCTCAAAAGCCAAGTGACAGGATTTTCCTCATGGCTAGATAGCGATACGACAGGCTTCAACTACAATGGCACTCGAGAAGTAACAGAGCTTTTCGGCGCAAAAATATTTGACTTTCCGAAGCCCGTTCAATTCATCGCATCACTTGTAGATCAGGTAACTTCAGACGATGACATCATCTTAGATTTCTTCGCAGGTTCGGCGTCCACGGCGCACGCTGCGTTGAAACAGTGTAGCGAGGACGGATCAAATCGCTCCTTTATCATGGTGCAAATTGCGGAACCTACCAAAGACGGTTCTGAGGCCGCTCAACTTGGATATGCGACGATCGCTGACATAGCCAAAGAGCGTATTCGTCGCGCCGGAAAAAATATGCTGGACGGTGATTGCCACCCCGACTGGAATCGCGACGTCGGCTTCCGGGTCCTGAAGGTCGACACGTCCAACATGCAGGACGTCTACTATCGCCCGGACCAAATCGATCAGAAGGACCTGCTCGCTTCGGTCGACAATATCAAGCCGGACCGTTGCGGCGAGGACCTGCTGTTCCAGGTGCTCGTCGACTGGGGCGTGGATCTCACGCTGCCAATCCAGCGTGAGACGATACAGGGCAAGAAAGTGTTCTTCGTGGACGGGAACGCGCTGGTCGCCTGTTTCGAGACCGGCGTGACAGAGGAACTGGTGAAGGAGCTTGCCGACCGCGAGCCGCTGCGCGTGGTTTTCCGCGACAATGGCTTTGTGTCCGACGCGGCAAAGATCAACGTCGAGCAGGTCTTCCGCCAAGTCTCGCCCGGCACCGACGTCAAGTCGATCTGAGGGGGCGACCGTGAAGCTGAAATTCAAGGTCCAGCCCTATCAGACACAGGCCGTGACTGCGGTCGTGGACTGCTTCGCCGGGCAGCCGATGTCGAACGGGATCACCTACAGGATCGATCCGGGCCGGAAGGCGCAGACGAGCGCCTTCGAGGAAGGGTTCAAGAACGCTGATCTGGCGCTGACCGAGCTTCAGGTGCTGGCCAACATCAAGGACGTCCAGCGCCGCCAGAACCTGCCTCTTTCGGACAGTCTGGTCGTCAGCGCCGGATGCAGGTTCAACCTCGACATCGAGATGGAGACGGGCACCGGCAAAACCTATTGCTACATCAAGACAATCTTTGAGATGAACAAGCGCTACGGCTGGTCGAAGTTCATCATCATGGTGCCGTCGATCGCCATCCGGGAGGGCGTCCACAAATCGCTGCAGATCACCTCCGATCATTTCACCGAAAGCTATGGCAAGAAGGCGCGCTTCTTCATCTACAATTCAAAGCGCCTCCACGAGCTCGAGAGCTTTTCGTCGGACGCCGGCATCAACGTGATGATCATCAACATCCAGGCGTTCGCGGCGCGCGGCGCAGATAACCGCCGTATCTATGAGGAGCTGGACGACTTCCAGTCGCGCAAGCCCATCGAAGTGATCGCCAGTAACCGGCCGATCCTGATCCTCGATGAGCCGCAGAAGATGGAAGGCGCGGCCACGATGGAGGCGCTGCCGAAGTTCAAGCCGCTCATGATTCTGCGCTACTCGGCCACCCACAAGACTCAGCACAACCGCGTTCACCGGCTCGATGCGCTCGACGCCTATAACCAGAAGCTGGTGAAGAAGATCGCCGTCCGGGGCATCCAGACGCGGGGGCTCGCCGGCACCAACGCCTACCTCTACCTCGAGGGGATCGAGATCTCGAAGAAGGCGCCGGTAGCCCGGCTTGAAATCGAGGTGAAGCTCGCGAGCGGCGAGATCAAACGCCAGCTCAAGCGACTGGAGTTCCGTGATGACCTGTTCGCCGAGTCCGGCGAGCTGGACCAGTATCGGGACGGCTTCACGATCTCACAGATAGACGCGCGCAACGACACGGTCGAGTTTACCAACGGCCTGGTGCTCCAGGCCGGGGAGGCCACCGGCGATGTGTCCGAGCGCGACATCCGGCGCATCCAGATCCGCGAGACGATCAAGGCGCATCTCGACAAGGAGAAGCAGCTCTTTGCCCAGGGCATCAAGGTGCTGTCGCTGTTCTTCATCGACGAGGTCGTGAAGTACCGCGATTACGCACAGCCGGATGAAAAGGGTGAGTATGCCCGCGTGTTCGAGGAGGAGTACAAGCTTCTCAAGGCGGAATATCTGGCTGAGTTGGCGATTGATAACGACGCCTACCGCAAGCACCTGGCGGGCATCGATGCGGCCAAGACGCACAACGGCTATTTCTCAATCGACAAGAAGACGAACCGGCTGAAGGACCCCTCGGTCGGGGCGCGGTCGGTCGATTCAGACGACGTCGACGCCTACGACCTGATCCTCAAAGACAAGGAACGGCTGCTTTCCTTCGCAGAGCCCACGCGGTTCATCTTCTCGCACTCAGCGTTGCGCGAAGGGTGGGACAATCCCAACGTCTTCGTCATGTGCATGCTCAAGCACAGCGACAACACCGTTTCGCGCCGCCAGGAGGTGGGCCGGGGACTTCGCCTGTCGGTGGATCAGAACGGCGACCGGATGGATAACCCGGCGGTCGTCCATGACATCAACGTCCTCACCGTCGTCGCCAGCGAGAGCTACAAGAACTTCGTGGCGGGCCTTCAGAAGGAGATCGCCGACACGCTGACGTCGCGCCCGCGCAAAGCGACGGAAGCATACTTCACGGGAAAGACCATCACGACGGATGCAGGCCCGGTCGAGATAACGCCGGCCATGGCGAAGCAGATCTACCGCTACCTCGTGAAGAACGACTATTCCGACGACGCGGACCAGATCACGAGTGCCTATCACCAGGCGAAGGAAGCCGGAGCCTTGGCGGCCTTGCCAGATGAGCTGAAGGCGAACGCCGATCAGATTTTCCAGATCATCGATAGCGTGTTCAGCGATTCGCAACTGCCGAAGGTTGAGGATGGGCGCAAGCCGAAAACCAATCCGCTGAATGAGAATTTCGAGAGGAAGGAGTTCCAGGAGCTCTGGCGGCGTATCAACCAGAAGGCCGTTTATCGCGTCGAATTCGATTCCGAGGAATTGGTCCGCAAATGCGTGAGCGCCCTCGATAGCCAGCTTCGCGTGACGCCGCTCCAGTACACGGTTCAGACAGGGATTCAGGGCGACGGGCTGACCGATGAGCAGCTCAAGGCGGGTGACGGCTTTGCCTTAACAGGGTCGACGACTGAGCGCGGCGGATCGGTCCATTCACTCGTGAAGTACGACCTCCTCGGGAAGATCGCCGAAAACACCGAGGTCACGCGCAAGACCGCCGCCGATATCCTGACCGGAATCCAGGCCAGCGTGTTCGGACAGTTCAAGGAGAACCCCGAGCACTTCATCGCCGAGGCGTCGCGGATCATCACCGAGCAGAAGGCTACAATGGTGATCGAGCGGCTGGCCTATGACGGGCTCGCCGAACGCTACGACGTTGACATCTTTACCGCGAACCAGACTGGCCAGGATTTTTCCAAGGCCTCGGCGAAGCTCAAGCGGCACGTCTACGACTACGTCGTCACCGACTCCGACATCGAGCGCAAGTTCGCGGACCATCTCGATACCGCGAGCGAAGTGGTGGTCTATGCCAAGCTGCCGCGCGGCTTCCTGATCCCGACACCCGTTGGCGATTACAACCCTGACTGGGCGATTTCCTTCAAGGAAGGAAGCGTCAAGCACATCTACTTCGTTGCCGAGACTAAAGGCACCATGTCCTCGATGAAGCTCCGCGAGATCGAGAACACCAAGATCGCGTGCGCCCGGAAATTCTTCGACGAGATCGGGCGGCGCGTCACTGAGGATCAGGTCAAATACGACGTCGTCACCAGTTACGAGAAGCTCATGGATATCGTCGGGCGGGCAGCCGCTTGAAGCCAATCCGGGAGGCTCCTGGCTCCATAGGCGAGCCAAAAAGTACCGGCCAACGGCGTGGGGAAGGGAAATAGATGGGCGAGGAAAGCGAAGGGCGCAAATTCCAGTTCCTACGGAACGGCGATGCCGAGTCTTCAGATTTCGACTGGAGCAAGGGGATCGAGAGCGCCCGTCAGGTGATTTCGGAGGCCATGAGCGCCAAGAACATAGCGTTCCTGCTTGGCGCAGGATGCTCCTCCCTGATGAAGGGCGACAAAGAACTCGGCATTTCAACGATGGCGCCTCTGGCAAAGGAGTTTTGCGGGGAAACCCTCAATGCGCGCGCTGCCGGATTCTACGCCGATCCCCCCGTGGTGGACGGGGTGCCAGCGCCATGGCGGTTAACCAAGGCGGAACTCGATTATCTCGATGCGCTCGGAATCAACCTGGAGAAGGATTACAGCCGAAACCTGGAACGCTTGATGGAGGTGCTATTTGCGCAGCGGTTCGTGCTGCGCCAAAGCGAGAATCCCGAACTTCACCCCTACCGTGCTGTTCTCGATGGCATCATCAAGAAGGTCCAGGACTTCCTATGGACCCGCGTCACCCAAGGGGCTTTCGCCACGGAGGGCGACACCACCGTGCGCGATCTCTACGAGCGGTTTTACAAGAAGCTCGTCCTGCGAGATCGGTCGTTGCCACGGCCGTGGGTGTTCACAACCAACTACGATCATTTCAGCGAATTGGCGATGGATCGTCTGGGTATTCCTTATGCCAACGGATTTTCTGGCGTGGTTGAACGCCGGTTCAACCCAGCGGTCTTCCGCTATGCCCTGGCCGAGCAACTCGACGTCGCCAGCCGCAAATGGACGGCCGTCGACGCCTTCGTCTATCTCTGCAAATTGCATGGTTCGGTCACTTGGACCGAGGACGATCATGGTCTGTTTCCGATCAAGGAAGTCTGGCCGCCTAAGTCCACGAACCAGATGCTGATCTATCCGACGCCGGCGAAGCAGAACTCTTCGCTCGGCTCGCCCTATGCGGACCTGTTCCGGGAGTTCCAGTCCCGAATCGTGCGCGAGCAGAGCGTTCTCATCACGGCGGGCTACGCATTCGGCGACGAGCACCTGAACAACATCATCTATCAGGCGCTGACGATCCCGACTTTCCGCCTGGTGATCTTTGCCGCGCCGGACATGGCCGGGGAGATCGCCAAGTTGCGGGGGCTGCGCGACCCGCGCATTTGGATCATCGGGGGCGACGGCCCTGTTGAGGGAACCAGGGCGCACTACTTCGACATGATCGTTGAGCACTTCATGCCACAGCGCCCCAGCGACAGGATTGATGACGCGGTTCGCAAGGTGTTGTCCGATCTGGCGCCGAAAAGGGACGAGGAGAAGAAGGGTGACGGGGCATGAGCCACGACGATCGCAAGCGCGCGATCGGCAAGGTGGTCTCGGTCGCGGCCGACCGCTTTGTCGTCGAGATGCACGCCGGCACCGACAATTTCACGGTCGTCGGCTTCGATGGCGTGCATTATGTGGCGCGGCTGGGATCATTTTTGATGATCCCGTCGCAGTCGGAATATGTCGTGGTCGAGGTCGTCGGCCTGCGTGAACGCGATGCGAGCACGCCGTCCGAGCGGGGCGATTTCGACCGGGCCGGCTCTTCCAAGTATCTTGATGTGGTGCCTGTCGGCATGTTGCCGATGCGTGGCGGCGCGTTCCGCTTTGGCGTCTCCGTTTTCCCATCCCTCTATGCGGACGCGCTCTATGCGCTGGACGGCGAACTCGACCGCATCTTCGAGACCGAGGCCGCCGTCGAGCCATCAGTCGGCCCGAACGGCGGCGCCTGCGAACCTGAAGGAGCCACGCGCTACCGGGTGCTGCCGATCGGCAAATCGGTGGTGTTCGAGGACTATGACATCAAGGTCCGGCTGAACGATTTTTTCGGCGGCCATGTCGCCGTCCTGGGCAACACCGGCAGCGGTAAGTCCTGCACGGTCGCATCGGTCTTGCAGTCCCTTTTCAGCAAGCCCGACGAACATCATGCTCGCGGTGCAACGTTCGTCGTCTTCGACGTGAATGGTGAGTATCACGAGGCGCTTGCGCCATTGGCGAAAGAGGGCGGCATTGGCGTCCATCGGGTAATCCTCGATGGGACGATCACCGGCTTCCGCATACCACATTGGTTCCTCGAAATGGCAGAATGGGAACTGCTTTTGCAGGCCAGCGAGCGAACGCAACTGCCGATCCTTCGGACTGCGTTGGGTCTGACCAGTCTTTTCCGCGCGAATACGCCAGACGCATTGGCAATGCGTGAGCACTTTGTCGCCACCTGTATCATTGAGTGCTTTCGGGGCGCGGATGGCGACTCCCCAGTGTCGAAGTTTCAGCGAGTTGTCTCACTTCTCCAAAAGTATCCAACGGCTGGCCTGAATATGGCGCTGTTGAATCGCTTCAATCCCAACTTCCAATACGGAAATTTTGTGGGGAACAATCAATCGGCTTTCTTGGACGAAGTGCGAAAGAAGCTCCGAGAAGATGCGCCTCTGCCGGCCTATGATCGGACGCCATTCTCCTTTGATGAGTTGCACGAATGCCTTGATTTCGCGATCCTCTATGAGGAGTCTCACGGCAATCGTCAGATCCGAGATTACTGCTCGGCTTTGGTCACGCGGCTAAAATCTCTCCAGGAGCGAACGGAATACGCCTTCCTGCGTCACGAAGGCGCCGATGTTGATGCAGCCCCGAGCGATCTGGAGTTTCTGAGCAACATCGTTGGCCTGGAGAAGGCTGTTGATGGACCGCTCTCCAAGCGCAATCAGATCATAATTATTGATCTCAATTCTGTCGAAGATGAAATCGTAGAGCTAGTTAGTGCAGTTATCGCGCGCATGTTATTTCGACTGCTTCGTCGCGCCGAGCCTCGGAATCGCTTCCCGATACACCTTCTGCTCGAAGAGGCTCACAGATATATTGCCTCAACACCGTCCAGATTTTCAATTGATGCCACGAAGATATTCGAGCGCATCGCCAAGGAAGGGCGCAAGTACGGCATGTTCGTGCTCTTGGCGTCTCAGCGCCCGAGCGAGCTGTCCAAGACGGTTCTCAGCCAGTGTTCCAACTTCCTGGTTCACCGCATCCAGAACCCCGACGATCTTTCTCAAATTCGGCAGATGACGCCGTTCATTTCGGAGTCGGTCCTGAAGCGGTTGCCGTCACTGCCTCGGCAGCACGCGCTGGTGTTTGGAACTTCGGTCAATCTCCCGACGACATTCAAGGTGCGGGAGGCATCGCCGAGGCCGCGCAGCGACGATACCGCCGTGGTCGATTTGTGGTTCCATGAGGAAGGTCGAGCCGCTGACATTCGCCTCGCGCTCCGCCCGGCCGACGCCGCTGCGGCGGCTGGAGGAGAGCCGATGGCGGCAAACGAAGCGCTGGACGATGACATCTTCTGACCATCTGGAGACCCTGGCGCGGACGCTGGAGGCCACGGGGGATTACCGGATCATTCGGCGTCTCAAACCGCGCCCTCGCACCATTCCACCACCCGGCACGCCGGTGCGACTCGGCTTGGTGGTGGATGTGGAAACCACTGGGCTCGATTCTCGGCGCGACGAGATCATTGAAATTGCCATGACGCCATTCACCTACGGTTTGGATGGTGCCGTTTTCAGCGTGGACGAAAGCTTCCAGGGGCTGCGTCAGCCTAGCGAACCGATCTCGCCCGAAATCACCGCGATCACCGGCATCACGAATGAGATGGTGGCCGGCCAGGTTCTCGACCCCGCCGCGGTCGCCAAATTCGCGGCTCCGGCTTCTCTGGTCATCGCGCACAACGCGGCGTTCGACCGCCGGTTCCTTGAACGATTCAGCGACGTGTTCTCGACTAAGCCTTGGGCATGCTCGCTTAGCCAGATAGATTGGGCAGCGGAGAGGTTCGAAGGAACGAAACTCGCCTATCTCGCTCAGGCGGCCGGCTTCTTCTATGACCGCCACCGTGCGATGCACGACTGTCTTGCTACGATCGAGTTGTTGGCGATGCGGTTGCCCCGATCTAACGTCACGGGCCTTAGCCGCCTCCTGGATGGCGCTCGCGCCGTTACCTGGCGCATCTGGGCCGAGAACTCGCCCTTCGACCTCAAGGATGTCCTCAAAGCGCGAGGATACCGTTGGAACGGCGATCCCGGTCCGCAGCCGCGCGCATGGTACATTGACGTTCCCGAGGCTCAGCGCGAGGATGAGGTGCGGTTTTTGAGAACGGAGATCTATCAGCGCGAGATCGACCCCGTGGTCCGGCGGATCGATGCACATGATCGGTTTTCAGATCGAATTTGACCTGCATCCATGGCACGATCGATCTTCTCGGCGAAGCTAAGCGGCCAACTGTCGCTCTTCTCGACCGTCCATCCCATCCTCGCCGGCGGCTTTGCAGAGGAACCGCGCGAGCGCTGCCTTGCGGGAAGCGCGGTCGAGCGCGTAAGCGGTCTGCTTGAACTCTTTCCCGTCCAGCAGGCCCTCAATGTAGCCGGCGATCGTGTCCGCCGCCATGATCAGCGCCGTGTCGAGCGCGTGGATGTATTTGCTTGTCACCGACCCCTTCGCATGGCCGACAAGGGCCGCGATCGTCACTTCCGTGAAGCCGAGGTCGTTGCCAACGCTCGCGAAGCTGTGTCGCAAGACGTGCGGCGTGACATCCGAGAGCGGCGAGCCCTTGAAGATCTGCTCCCAGTGGTTCGGGAAACTGCCGAACGCGTTGTCGTCGCCGTAGCCAGGGAAGACATATGTGCCGGAGGCTGTCTTCTGACGCGCTTCGAGGAACTCGACGACGGGCAGTCCGATAGGACGGACCGAGGTGCCCTCCTTGCTGTCGATCAGCCGCAAGCAGCTCCTATCGGTATCTGCTTCGGTCCACATGAGGCCGATCATTTCGCTCCGGCGGCAGCCGGTCAGCGCGATCTGACGAATGATTTCCACCGTCGTCGCGTACTTCTCATCATTCTCAGCCGTGCGCAGCATCTCGCCCAGCGTCCGATACTCCGCTTCCGTGAGCCGGCGGGTGCGGACATTGTCCTTCGGCTTCCGCAGGCCGTGGGCAGGATTGGTGGTGATGATGCCAGCTTCGACCGCATAGGTGAGGATGCCGCCGAGGAGCCCGACGGTTCGCGTGGCCGTTCCGGCGCCGCCGCGGACGATCGCCTTGCCGCGCAGCTTCTTCGTCTTGACGGCGACTCGCGTCTTGCCGGCCATGATGTCCTTCAGGACCTTGTTGATGTCGGCCTTTGTTAGGTCTTTCACGCGGCGCGTCCCGAGGAGCGGGATGATGTGCCGCTCTATGCGGCCGGTGTCCGTCCCCACGGTCGTCGGTTTCTTGGGTCGCCCGCCCTTCCCCAAGATGAGGCCTGCGTTCAGGTCATTGACGTAGAGCGTGCAGAGCTCCTTGACCGTGATGGCCTTGTGATCGAGCTGGCGCTCCTCGGCGGGGTTGTCGCCCTGAGCAACGCGGCCCAACTGGACCTTCGCCTCCTGCCGAGCGCTTTCGGCCGTCCAGACGCCATGCAAGCCGATGGTGTAGCGGCGCGAGCGGCCCAAGGCGCGGTATTGAAGGACGTAGCTGCGCTTGCCAGAAGCGAAGACGCGCAGGCCGAAACCTGGTAGCTCGTCATCCCAGATGACGTAGTCTTTCTCGAGGCACTCGGCGGCATCGACGAGCCGCTTCGTGAGCTTAGCCATGGGAATTCTCCCGTCCAAACTCCCATTCTCGCGTAAGCACCACGTAAGCAGCAGGACGCAAGTCGGAGCGTGTTCGAGGGTACGTCAGGCGAGCCGAAATTTCAATTTGTTTTGTGATTACAGGAACATAGCGCATCGGAGCGAAACCCATCGTAAAGCGTCGAAGGGCAGATTAAATTGCTCCGAAGGCGAAGGTCGCACGTTCGAATTGTGTCGGGTCCGCCAATCTTTTCAACTACTTAGCGCCGCGCCACCAATCCACCGGATCACCCTAGCAAGCGCATAGCAAACAGTCTGCGGCCTGTTTCGCGCGGCTTCCGGCACCCAAGGCCGCGTCGGAAACGTCGGCGGCACGCGATCGCACGTCCAGCCGACCGTCACGGCGATCCTGACGACGGTTCCATCGGCGATCTGCATGAGGGTCGCGACCGTCGATTTGTTAACTCGACGACTATGGTTTCGAGCCTGTGCGGCGTCACGTTCAGACCGATCTCTCTGACTGGGTTGACCGTCCCGCGAGATAGTCCACCACAGTCGTAAAGCGAAATATTGGGCAGACTGTCCTATTGTCAACAATCGGACAATGTGTGCAGCTAGCTCGTGAAATGTCCGCATTTGGTGGTTCTGTCAGACCTCACGCCAGCGCCCCTGGCCGATTTAAACTGAGCTGGCTATAGGGCCGCCCTCACGGTGGGCAGAATGGATGCGGTGCTTGGAATGTGGGTCGGAGGCGGTGACTGAGCGGCCCGAGCGCACCGCCCAAGGCTACCGCCGGTTCCGCTGCCGCCAGTGTGGCAAGCAGTTCAACGAGCGCACCGGCGGCGTGCTGAACCGGGCGCAGTACCCCAGCGACGTCATCGCGCTCGTGGTGCTCTGGCGGTTGCGCTACAAGCTCGCCTTGCGCGACCTGCCGGAGATGTTTGCCGTGCGCGGCATCGTGTTTTGCCACGAGACCGTCCGCGACTGGGAAGCGAAGCTCACCCCCGCCCTGGCCGAGGATCTGCGGCGACGCCGACGCGGCAAGGTAGGCCGCAGCTGGTATGTCGACGAAACCTACGTGAAAGTACACGGGCACTGGTGCTATCTGTATCGCGCCATCGACCGCTCCGGCGCGCTGGTGGACGTGATGTTCAGCGAGCATCGCGACATGGCGGCGGCGAAGGCGTTCTTCTGCTCCGCCAAGACAGTGACCGGTGTCATGCCCGACCGGGTCACGACGGATGGCCACGACAGCTACCCCCGGGCGATCCGCACCGAGCTGGGCAAGGGCGTGCGACACCGGACCAGCGCCTACCTGAACAACAGGCTCGAGCAAGATCACCAGGGCATCAAAGGCCGATACCGATCCATGCGTGGGTTCAAGTGCCCACGATCCGCCGCCTGGTTCTGCCGGGCCTACGATAAACTCCGCAACTTCCTCCACCCCGCTCCCACCACCACCAGCACGTTCCTGCCGATCAGCGCCACCTACGCTTCCATCGCCGCACGGTGACCGTGCTCGGCATTCTGGAGACCGCCTGATCGGACGTCGTTCGTCGGTCCAAGAGCACGGGCTATACTTGCTCGTCCGAGCCCTGACAGAACCGTCCTACGTACGTTCACGATCATCACCACGGCGGCGAACGCCACCATGGCCGAGCTGCACGATCGGATGCCGATGATTTTGGAGCCGGCCGACTGGCCGATCTGGCTTGACGAGATGGCGGGAGATCCTGCGGCCCTGCTACACCCGGCCGCTGATTAGGTTGCAGGTCTGGCCGGTCAGCCGGCGGGTCAATACGGCGCGGATCAAGGACGCTCACCTGCTCGACCGGGTGCGGACGCCCCGGTAGGCGACGCCCACGGATACAACGGCCAGGGATGATCCACCTACGCCTGATAACCCTCGGTTACGGAGACAAAATTACCTCGTAGACCATCACAAAAACATAAACCACGAGCATCGAAACGTTGAACAGTACAATGCGCATAGACCCTCCTATCCTTCGCAAGGCGCGCTTGAGCCAGACCGCAATCGCAACAGGCTAAGAGCGCTTTTCAAAACCCTTGTACGTTGAATTGGAATGATTTATGAGGAGGGATGCGCTGTCCCCTTCTGCCTGACGAACTGTGGTCCTTGCTATCCCCGTTGCTGCCGCCTGATCGGCCGAAGCCGCAAGGCGGCCGTCCCCGGGTGCCGGCTCGTGCGGCTCTGACCGGGATCTTGTTCGTGCTGCGCACGGGGATCGGGTGGGAGATGCTGCCGCTGGAGTTGGGGTGCGGCTCCGGCGTGACCTGTTGGCGGCGGCTGCGCGACTGGCAGCAGGCGGGTCTGTGGGACCGGTTGCATCGGGAGCTACTCAATCGCCTGCATGAGGCGGATCGCATCGACTGGAGCCGGGCCTGCATCGACAGCGCGTCGGTCGCGGCAAAAAGGGGGGCGAAACGACAGGTCCGAACCCGACCGACCGCGGCCGACCCGGCACCAAGCGCCACCTGATCACCGACCGGCGCGGCATTCCGCTCGGCTTCATCCTGACCGGCGCCAACGTCAACGACAGCGTCCCATTCGAGCTGTTGCTCGATACCGTCCCCGCGGTGGCTGGCAAACGAGGCCGTCCGCGACGCCGGCCAGACAAGCTCCATGCTGACAAGGCCTATGACCACCGCCGCTGCCGGGCCGCATGCCGGCAGCGCGGCATCAAGCCACGCATCGCCCGCGCGGCGTCGACGGCAGCCAACGCCTTGGCAGACACAGGTGGGTGATCGAGCGAACCTTCGCATCGATCAACAGGTTCAGGCGGCTCTCCGTCAGATATGAGCGCCGCATCGACATCCACTATGCCTTCACCGCTCTCGCATGCTCCATCGTTTGCTTCAGGGCTCTTCAGGAGCGGTTTTGAAAAGCACTCTAAGTGCGATTTTGTGCAATGTTCATCAACTATCCGAGATGCGCCCATCCGCCCGCCCGAAGCTCCAATTGCCATATCCGCGGCACCAGCGCGGGCGGTCCAGTTTTAGCGCCCCGGCGGGCGCTGCCAGCACTGCGGCCGGCCGCACCTGGCCCAGCTCCGCTGCCTGCCGGATGGGCGATGGTTCGACGAGGCGGCGCGCACTTGGCGCGGTCGCCGGGAAAACCATGTCGCTGGCCGGATCTGATCGAGGCGGCCCGGCTCCGGACCACCCGCGTCGTGCTCCCTGCGGAGCGGGGCGTGAGAGCATCCGGCACTTGGGCCGTAAGTTCGGCGCCAGTTTCGCTTGCCGTTTGCGACGCCGCCGACCACTGCCTGGTAACAAGTGGTAATTGGACGAGGTCTTCCTTCGGACCCAAGGTGAGCTGCGCTATCTCTGGCGTGCGGTCGATCAGAATGGCGTCGTGCTCGACCTCCTTGCCCGGAGCCGTCGAGACGTGAAGGCAGTCCCTCCCGACATGGGCACGCTTCCCGTTAACCTACCGTTAGTCCATCGATCGAGGACACGACGCGTGCTTCCTGTCCGGGAATTATCGGAGCGTGACCGGGCCTGCCGGCGCGATACTCCTCCGGGACAAAATGCTGTGTCAGCTTCCAATAGTCCAACAGCCGCCAAGGCGACGTCACCGTCACGCGGTTGTGCCGGTTCTTGTACCAGCTGGTCACGCCGGGATGCGCCCAGACCATGTTCCGACACTTCTCGTCCACCAGCTTGTTGTAGCCGTCGTGAACATCGGTTCGGACTTCGAGTGTCGAATAGCCGTTCTCGATCATCTCCCGCAACGCCTGGGTGATGTAACGAACCTGGCATTCCGTGTGGAAGATGATGCTGCCCCCATGCGCGAGATTGGTGTTCGGACCATAGGTCAGGAACAGATTTGGGAAGCCAGGCACGGTTATGCCGAGGTAAGCGCGCGGGTCATCGTCACCCCAGATGCCCCGGATTGTGCGGCCATCGCGCCCCTTGATGTCCATCGGCCATAGCATCCTGGAAGCCTGAAAGCCCGTCGCCATGATAATTACATCGACCGGATGAACGGTGCCGTCCTCCATGACAATCGAGTCTTCTGTGACATGCGATATCGAGCCCGTCACCAGCTCGACATTGGGCCGTTTGAGCATCCTGTACCAGTAGTTGTCCCGTAGCATGCGCTTGCCATAGGGCGGGTAGCCGGGGATTACCTTGGCGAGCAGCTCTTTGTCGTCGTCAAGCTCCTTTCGGACATAGTCAATAATCAGCTCGCGCATCTTATGGTTGGCCTCGTTCAGCGAGCTGTCTGGCATCGGCCAGTCCGGGTCCATTTGCAGCGAGGCGTGGAAGCCGTCGGATCCGGCCCAGAACAGTTGGAACCGCAACCAATTCGCAAAGTATGGCAAGTTTTCGAGCGCCCACATGTTTCCCGGACTGACCGGCTTGTGATAATTCGGGTTGTGCATCAGCCAGTGCGGGGTGCGCTGGAACACGATCAGACGCTCGACGTCCGGAGCGATCGTTGGGCCAGCCTGAACGGCGCTCGCGCCGGTGCCGATCATGGCAACGCGCTTTCCCTTGAGGTCGACTGTACGGTCCCAGCGGGCCGTGTGGAAGACTGGCCCACGGAACAGGGGCAATCCGGCGATAGGTGGCACGGAAGGACGGTTGAGCTGCCCGACCGCGGTGATGACTGCGTTGCAGTCGAGTGTCCTGAAGCTGCCGTCGCGTTCGCGAACGGTGATGCGCCAGCATGAATCGGCCTCGTCGAACTCGGCGGCTGTCACCTCCACGCCGAACCGGACGTGCTCGCGGACGTTATACTTGTCGGCTGTCGCGTTAATATAGGCCAGGATCTCATCGCGCTGCGAGAAGTGGCGTGACCACTTGTTGTTCGAGTTGAAGGAGTACGAATAGAAGTGGTTTGGCGTGTCGACAGCACAGCCAGGATAGTCGTTCTCCAGCCAGGTCCCGCCGAGGCTATCGTTCTTCTCCAGGACCTCGAAAGGAATGCCAAGTTCCTTCAGCCGGATTGCGGCACAAAGGCCGGCGAACCCTGCGCCGATGACGACCACCTTGATGGTCTGGACGGGAAGCCCGGCAGGATCGCGTTGCCAGCGCACGGATCGCGTGTCCTCTTCTCCGAGGCGGGTTTCTTCCACCAGGAGTGGGATGTATTCCTCTGGCACCATCTGGCCCACGCTGGCGCTCATCATCTTCTGCAATATGTCGGAAGCGAAATGCCGGGGCGGCTCCCGACCGGTTGCGGCGTAGTCCTTGAGGACCGCCACGAGACGGTCCCGCACCTTCTGCTTGAGGTTTTCCGGCACAGCTTCGAGAAAGCTCCAGGCGCCGTGAATGTGCGGTGCGACCTTGTCGAGAATCTCAAGATCGCCGGTCAGCTGTACCAGAACCATCAGTGTCGGGCCGATGTCGGCATCGGCCAGGGCCGCGCGCAGGGCTCGTTCATCGCGGACGGCGGAATTGAATATTGTGCTCATGTGCTTGGACCCTCCTCGGTTGGCGCTGGGTTGTTGGCCCCTGTGTGGGGGCAGACGGCGGCAGGTCGAACACGCGACTGTCGGGCATCGGCGTCACGCCCGCACCAACCGGCGGCGGCCATAGGTGGGCGCGCATTGCCCTCCAGTGTCGTGGCGGCAGGTTCTGTCAGGGCTCGCGGCATCAAGTATAGCCTCGCCTTTGGATAAATCACGAGGTTGATCACGCGGCTTTCAGGATACCCGGCACGGTCCAGGTGCGGCGAAGGAGGCGCAGTCTGCGTCGATCGGCGGGCGCGGAGGCAATCGTGGGTTGGCGCGCTGAGCCCCGAACGGGCCGGGCGGCCAACTGTGGTATTCGCCGCTGGCAATTCTGGCGGCACTGCCGCTGGGGACCGTATTCCGGCTCGCTCTGCGCCAGACGGAAGGTTTGATCGGTTCCACTCAGGCTGCCGTCAGTTCGGCGATCGTTTCCTCGATGTTCCGCCGCCTGACTTCGGTGCCGAGTTCGCCGCTGCCGTCCATATCCGTCGCAGGTATGTTATCATGCTCGAGAAGATCGACCTGAGCCACCGTGAGCGGCGCATTCGGAAGCAACTCAAGCAGCCGGGCTATCGGACGAGCCAGCAAAAGCGGAACCGGAACGAAAACGGGGTGACGCCCCATCCTGGCGGCTATCATCCCGATTAGCTCCCGCAAGGTATAGCTCTTCGGCCCTCCAAGCTCGAATACCTTGCCGCTTGTGGCCGGGATGAGCGTGGATCGGTAAATTGCCTCAGCAACATCGCTCACATGGATTGGTTGCAGACGTGTGCGTCCGCTCGCGATCAGGGGAATCACCGGTGTTGATCGAATGATCGCGACAAGGCTCTGCAGGAACGCATCGTCGGCCGCGAACATGACACTCGGACGGATGATCGTCGCGGCGGGAAAGCCATGCCACACAGCCTGCTCTCCCTGGCCACGCGCGCGGATGTACGGGGCGCGCGATCCGGGATCGGCGCCAACGCCGGAAATATGCACAAGCCGGCTGACGCCCTGGCGTCTGCATTCGCTGGCCACATTGCCGGCGCCGTGCACGTGAACGGCCGTGTAGGTAACCCCGGACTTCTCGACATACGCGGACACGACATTGACGACCGCCTCAGCGCCGGCGATCGCTGACGCGACGGAGGCTTCGTCGCGAACGTCTGCCGATATCGGGACCATGCAACCGGAAACCGCTGGGATCGCGCAAGCCTCGACCCTCTCCGGGTGACGCACCGCGACCCGGACCGTCGCCCCCTCTTGCGTCAGGCGGCCGACGACCCGACGGCCCAGGAAACCTGTTCCACCGAACACGGTCACCAGTGGCATTACGGATGGGTCCCCATGACGATCGGTCATTGTCCGCACGACTGGGTGCATTCCTGACGGCGAGAGGGAAAGGGAACACGGTTGTCGAACGTCGCTCGCCGGCAATCTCGCTTTGGGCGCCCTTCGCCAGATTGTCCCGGCGCTGGAAAACCGGGCCGGTCCGCCGGTTGAAGTTTGAGCTCCTCGTTCAGTGGGAGCCGTCTGTGCCGAGATCTTGGTAATGCATGCCGTCGCCGAGACTATATTGGTAAGGGGAATTGGACAGTTCAATTATGCCCCGCAGCACAATGCAAGCGGCCGTCGGCCGCCGCCCCCCGGAGGTTGCCGAGCCCATGTCCGACGGACGCCAGACCACCCTCTCGCCGGAACAGGCCGCTGACCAGCTGGAGGCGATGCATACCCAGGCGTTGCAGGCGCAGCGCGACGCTCTGGCGCGCTTCTTCGCCGGCGGGGAGCCCCCGGACCTGGAGGAGCGCCGGCGCTTCCGCTACCCGGAACTGCGCGTGGTGTGGGAGCCTGGCGGGCCGATTCCGGCAACCCGCCGCGCCTGGGCCAAGCTCCAGGCACCCGGGATCTATGCCACCACTGTGACACAGCCCGGCTTCTTCCGCCCCTACCTGCTCGAGCAGCTGCGGCCGTTGGTCGCCGAATATGGCGCCTTCGTCCAGGTGCGCGTCAGCGATCAGGAAATGCCCTATCCCTATGTGCTCGATCGCGGTGACGAACTCACGCGCGGCGACGCCTCTCCGGCCGAGTTGGCACGGCATTTCCCCACGCCGCTGCTGTCCACGGTCGGCGACGAGGTGGCGGACGGAATGTGGTCTTCCGAGGAAGGGCACGCCCGGCCGCTGGCGCTGTTCGACGCGGTGCGCGTCGACTACTCGCTGCGCCGTCTCCAGCATTACACGGGCACGGACTGGCGCAGTATCCAGCCGTGGATCCTGCTGACCAACTATCAGCGCTATGTCGACCAGTTCGTCCGCTGGGGCCTGGACGAGTTGGCGGATCCCGCCGGCCCGTATGATCGCCTGATCGCCCCCGGGGGTGCTGTCGCTGTCCGCGGCGATAACCCGGCCGAGGCCGAGGGGCGGATCGCCTCCGCGCCGTGGCACAACTTCCAGATGCCGGCCTACCACCTCACCCGCGCCGATGGGCAGGGCGGCGTGACTATCACCAACATCGGTGTCGGCCCCTCGAACGCCAAGAACATCACTGACCACCTGGCGGTGCTACGGCCGCATTGCTGGCTGATGATCGGCCATTGCGGCGGGCTGCGGCAGTCCCAGGTTATCGGGGATTATGTACTGGCGCATGGCTATCTTCGGCGCGACCGGATCCTCGACGACCTGGTGCCGCCGGAGGTGCCGGTGCCCGCGCTGGCGGAGGTGCAGGTGGCGTTACAGGAGGCGGCGGCGCGAGTGACTGGGGACCGCGGCGACGCGCTGAAGCAGCGGCTGCGCACCGGCACCGTGGTGTCCTACGACGACCGCAACTGGGAGCTGCGCTGGTCGCAGGAAAGGCGGCGCATCAACCTGTCGCGTGCCATTGCCGTCGACATGGAGAGCGGCACGGTTGCCACGCAGGGGTACCGGCTGCGAGTCCCGTACGGCACGCTGCTCTGCGTCTCCGACAAGCCGCTGCATGGCCAGATAAAGCTGCCGGGGGCGGCGAACGCCTTCTACCGGCGCGCGGTAGGCGAGCATCTGCGCATCGGCATCGCGGCGCTCGACCTGTTGCGAGGCGACCTTGGCGCGCTGCACTCGCGCAAGCTGCGTAGCTTCGACGAGCCTCCTTTCCGTTAGGATCATTGGCCCATGCATTGGAGGCGGCCATGAACGACAAACCGAATTTCGTGCTGATCCCCGACGATGCGCCCCCCTCGGCGCCGCCCGCCTCCGTTCAGGCGGGAGGCATGTTGGCCCGGCTGCGGACGATGGCGACTACCGTGGCAACGGCCGTCGCACAGGCTGCGCAGACGTTGCCGGCGTCACTGGGACACGCCGAGCCGCCGATGGAGACAGGAACGCCGGCCCGGCCGCGCCTGGTGTTCGCGGTCGATGCCACCGCCTCGCGCGAGCCGGCCTGGGCGGCCGCGAGGAAACTGACGGACACGCTCGTCAAGGCATTGCCGGGCGAACTGGACGTGGCGCTTGCCGTGCACGGCGGCTCACGCGTCCACACCTTCAGCGCCTTCACCAGCGATGCCACCACGCTCCGCGATCGCGCCGCCGGGGTGGCTTGCGAAGCCGGAATGACCCGGCTGCTGCCGATCCTGTCAGCCAGCGTGAAGCAGCCGGCGGTGCGCGTGGTCGTCTATATCGGCGACGTGTTCGAGGAGAGCGTGATCCAAGGTCACCGGCTCGCGGACAGCATGGGCGCGCAGGGGATGAAGCTGATCGTGCTGCACGACACCGTCGATCCTGCGGCACGCCGGGATTCCGAGGTGTTCTGGGACCTCGCGAAGCGCACCGGCGGCTGCGTGCTACCGTTCGACGCCAATGCCTCGGAACGGCTGCGCGATCTTCTGTCGGCCGTGGCGGTCTACGCCGTCGGCGGCGAAAAGCTCCTGCGGGAGCGCCAGCACGACCTACCCGGCGCGGTCGCGCTGCTCGAACATTTCGGCAAGCGGAGTTGAGGGTCGAACGCCTGTTCAACGTGCTGGACGCACGAAATCGGATCGTGGCCGCGTGGTTCCCCGCCCTGTGGACCGCATTGTCACGTTAACCGAGGTTGGGCGAGACTGGCGGGATGCAGTCGCCACCGACCCTCACGATCGTCATCGCTTTCCGTCCGAGATCATCAGCTACGCCATCTGGCGGATCACATGTTCAGCCAGAGTCTGTGGGACGTCGAGCTGCGCGTTGCGGAGCGGGGCGCGGTGGTATCGTACGAGAGCATCCGGCGCCAGTTTCGCTTGCCGTTTGCGACGCTGCCGACCGCTGCCCCGTGAGCCGCGGTGGTCTGGCGGGCGTGGATTCGTCGGAGGTTCGTGCACAATCTCAGCCTGCTGATCGGTGATGTGCGTGCCAGGCACGGGGAGGTCTCTTCCGGGAAGTTGAGAACCTCGCCAGTCCGGCACATCGTCACTGAGTCGCGGGCCGATCCCCCGACTGAGGGACCGCCGACGCCGGGGTCAGCCTTCGGTCGGGCTACGCCCTCCCTCCGGCCACCCCGGCGGCATCCATCCTGATTGTCGGCGTGCACACGGCTAACGTTTGCACCGAGATTGAAGCAGACCCGCGATATGGTTTGTGGCGTCCGAGGATGAGATCATCCGACCGGGAGCGTGGGGAACCGCCGTGTCTGTCTCTGTCCCCAGATCGATTACGTCCATCATCGTATGTTTCCCAGCCAAGTTGATGACCTGCAGCCCGATGGCAGGCCGGTCGATGATGTGAGGCAATCGTCGCGCGCCGCAAATCGGCCCTATGACAGGGAGGCGCGATGAGTCATGATTTCCGCAATATCGTTCACTTGTTTTTCCTGGCCATGGAGCGCGCCGATGTCCTCGGACGATCGTATTGAATACGAGGTGAAAGAGCGGGTGGCGGTCATCTCGATGAACCGGGCACCGGTCAACGCCATCGACCATCCGATGATCGACGCCATTCACGCGGCGCTGCGCCGAGCGGAAGCCGACGCGGGCGTGCGTGCCGTCATCCTGACCAGCGCACTGCCGGGCATGTTCTGCGGTGGCATGGATCTGCGCATGGTTGCCGCGGGCGATGCACAAGATCTGCGTGCCTTTGTCTATAAGTTCTACATAGAGACGATGAACATCCAATACGTCATGACGAAGCCGACAATCGCGGCGATCAACGGTCCAGCGCGCGGAGCGGGCATGACCCTTTCAATTACCAGCGATATGATCCTTGCTGCAGACGACATCGACCTTGGCTACCCGGAGATCGATGTCGGCGTAATCCCGGCGATCCATTACGTGCATTTGCCGCGTCAGATCAGCCGTCACAAGGCGTTCGAACTCCTGTTCGGCGGCAGGCCAATCTCCGCGCATGAGGCGGTGTCGCTTGGCATCATCAACCATGTGGTGCCGCGGGACGAACTGACCGCGCGCGCGTTCGCCATGGCCCAGGTGTTCGCCGCCAAATCACCGTCCATCATGGCCCTTGGCCGGCAATCCTTCATGCGTGCGAACGACCTCGACTACCGGCGCAATGTGGAAAATCAAATCGAGACCTTGTGCAACGTCTTCAATACGCCCGATGGACGTGAGGGACTATCGGCATTTCTCGAAAAGCGCACTCCGAACTGGGCGTAATGGCAGCGAACCCGGAGGGTGCGTCCTGTTACGCCAAGGCAGCCACAGCCGCTCAGCTTACGGACGCGGCCTGGATTGCTCCCGCGCCTGCAATTTCGCTGGCAAGGCGCCAGTGGACAAGGACATCATCATACATACGGAAGCAGACGGCGTGCGATATTCGGCTGGGCGCCGGCCGGCTTCGCCGACGGCGGTCGTCCGTTAACTTAAGGCGCCATCCGGCATCAACGCATCAACATACGCGGGGTCATCGTCCATGTTGCTCTACGAGGCTCCGGGGTCGCCTTACGCTCAGAAGATAAAGATCGCGCTGCGGGAAAAAGCAGTGGCCTTCGAGGTCGAATTGCCCGAGAGCCTGGGTACCGGGCGAACCGACGGGCCATTCGGCATCGGCAACCCGCGGGCGGAAGTGCCGGTGCTCGTCGATGGTCCGACGCGCATCTTCGATTCCACAATCATCCTGGAATACATCGAGGAGCGCTGGCCCGACCCGCCACTGCTGCCGCTCGCGCCAGAAGCCCGCGCCGCCGCGCGGATGACGGAAGATGTGTGCGACACCCAATATGAAGCGGTAACCTGGGGCTTCAGCGAAGTGCTGTGGTTCGGCCGTGCTACCGGCGCGCTCGCCGACACTCTACGGTCAGCGGCGGAGCGGCAAACCGCCGTGCTGCAGGATTGGCTCGTCGGGCGGCTTGGCGAGGCGGCGTGGTTCGGCGGAACCGCATTCGGCAGGGCGGACGTGGCGGTCGCGCCGATGCTCCATCGCTCCGTGCTGAACGGTATGGGGCCGCCGCCCGGCAGCGCCCTTGCACGCTGGTATGAACGCCTGTGTCAGAGGCCCTCCGTCGCCACCACCTTCGCGGAATACGCGGCTTCCGCGGCGCGCATGCCGGCCACTGTCGAGGCCTTCAAAACGGGTAAGAAGGTGCGAGAATATCGTGACCACCGGCTGGAGTGGATGATCAAGTCCGGTGGGATCGAGATTGTGCTGGCGGGCTTGCGTGACGGCAATATCCGTTTTCCCTGGCCGAACGCGCGGTAGGCTGTAAAGGCAAGTCGGACAACCGCCGGATCAGAATCGGAGGGCTGAATGCCTTTTCTACGCAATATCCCTTCAGGTCCGACACAAACTTTGCCTTCTCTAACGCGCTCGACGCGTTGTTTCGGTATTCTTCTGGCGAATGCGTGCACTCGGCCAGGTCAAATCCGACTTCAATAAAGGGAAACAAAATGCTGATTGTCCACCATCTGGGTAAGTCGCAGTCTGAACGGATCCCCTGGCTCTGCAAAGAACTGAAAACCCCGTATGAGCTGAAGCTCTACGCGCGCGACCCTGTCACGATGCTCGCGCCACCCGAATACAAGGCACTGCATCCGATCGGCGCCGCGCCAGTCATCACCGATGGCAACCTGGTCCTCGCCGAGTCTGGTGCCGTTATGGAATATATCCTCGCCAAATATGGCAACGGCCGCCTCGTGCCGGCCTCGGACCATCCGGACTTCGCCCAATATCTCTATTGGTTCCACTTCGCCAACGGCACACTCCAGCCCAGCATGGGGCGAAACATGGTTCTGCGCCGATTGAACCTCGCTGAAGACAATGCGGTGCTTCTTGCCATGAAGGAACGGCTGGACCGCGCCCTTGATCTGGTCGAGGGCAGGCTGGGTGAAGCGACCTACTTCGCCGGAAGCGAGTTCACGGCCGCGGACATCATCATGGTCTTCTCGCTGACCACCATGCGCTACTTCCTGCCGCTCGATATCACCCCCTATCCCCATATTCTCGCCTACCTTGCCCGCATCAGCCAGCGTCCGGCCTACCAGGCGGCAATGAAAAAAAGCGACCCCGGAATGGCTCTGCTCCTGACCTGACGTTCGGGGGCAGACACCGGGATCGTAACGGCCAGGGATTGCGATAGCTTGGGCGTTGCTTATTTCCCAAGACTGCACGTCTAAACAGGTAGCCATCCATGCCCGATCTGTTCAGTCCTTACACGCTCAAGGGCGTCACGCTGCGCAACCGCATCGCGATGTCGCCGATGACCATGTATCGGTCCGTCGACGGGAAGATGAACGACTTCCACGTCATGCTGATGGGCTCACGTGCTGCCGGCGGATTCGGCCTGGTGTTCCCTGAACAGCTGGCAATCACGCCGGATGGCCGCACCGGTACCAGTTGTGCAGGTATCTATGACGATAACCAGATTGAGGGCCTATCGCGGGTGACGGCGATCATCAAGGACATGGGCGCCGTGCCCGCCATCCAGCTGGGTCATACCGGCCGCAAGGGTAGCGAGCTGAAGCCATGGCAGGGCAAAATCCAGCTGCCCCCCGATCATCCCGACGGGTGGCAGGTTCGTGGCCCATCGGCGATCCCCTATGGCGGACGCTACACTTATCCCGTCCATGCGCTGACGATCGACGAGATCCGGGAGATCCACCGCAGCTATGCAAGCGCGGCGCAGCGGGCGCTGAAGGCCGGCTTCGAATGGTTGGAGATGCATTTCGCGCACGGCTATCTCGGTGCGAGCTTCTTCTCGCCGCTGGCCAACCAGCGGACCGACGAGTACGGCGGAAACCTCGAGAACCGGCTCCGCTTCCATCGCGAGGCGCTGGATGCCGTTCGCGCGGTGTGGCCAGAGCGTCTGCCGCTGACAATGCGCCTCGGCTCGGACGATTTCAACGAAGACGGCGTGCAGTTCGATGACTCTGTTTGGGCGGTAGGAGTTTTGAAGAACCACGGTCTCGACTTCGCCGATCTCAGCCTTGGAATGAACACAGATGCCATGAAGGACGTGCCATTCAATGAGGTGGCCTTCATGATCGAGCGCGGTAACCGCGTCCGGCGCGAGGTTGGCATCCCCGTCGGCGTCAGCTGGAACCTCGGCCTGCCCGCGGTGGCCGATCGGGTCATTCGCCAAGAACTGATTGACCTGGTATTCCTAGGCCGGCCCGCCCTCTCGAACCCGCACTGGCCAGTCTGGGCCGCACGTGAATTGGCCCATAACGATCCATTCTCGTTGATCCCGCAGGACTGGTCCTGGTGGCTGCGCAACCGGCCCGGCCCGGAAGGATCACTTGGCTGGCCGGCCGCTGCAGGCAGTGCCTGATCGGCTGGAACTTGTCAGGGGGTTTGTCACGTCTGATGGGTCGCCGTGGCGGGAGGCGCCCAAAGGGGGTAATCTGTGGCGTGAGCACCCCCAGATTCTGGACGGTCTCCGCCTTTGGCAGACCGCCAATCGTTTCCACGATCGAAGGGGGCCGGGAAGGGGCTCGAAGGTCGCCTTTAACGAGGATGGTTTTGTGCGTCAGGTCACGCCGGTGCCAACGTGTTGGCAAAGTTTTCCGTCGGCGCAATATCGGAGCCACATGAGACCGATGCCCTTCCTGCTTCTTCTATTCGTCCTTGTCTCCCTCGCTACGACCGCGTTTGGGGTAACGCTACGCGCCCGGCAGGCCGCCCACGTTGCGCGCCATCGCAGCGCCGTGCCGCCGGACTTCTCCCTTGCGGTCAGCTTGGCGGATCATCAGCGCGCCGCCGATTATGAGCGAGCGCGACTGCGTTTGGGCGCAGCGGCGGCCCTGTTCGGCCTCGTGGTGGCCCTGAGCTGGGCCGGTTTCGGCTACGACGCACTCTACGGCTGGATTGAGGGCCTGGTTCCCCGTGGCCTCTCCCGCAGCGTCTTGTTCCTGGTCGCCATCGGCGCGGTGTCCTGGCTCCTGGATATGCCGTTCTCGATCCTACGCACCTTCGGGGTGGAGCAGCGGTTCGGCTTCAATCGGTCCAGCCCCGGCGCCTTCGCGCTGGACCGGCTGAAGAGTGCCGCGTTGTCCCTCGGATTGGGTGTGCCACTGCTCTACGGCCTGTTATGGCTGATGCGCCAGCCCGGTCCCTGGTGGGTGTGGGCATGGTTGGGCCTGGTCCTGGTCATGCTGGCCCTCACGGAAGCCTATCCCCGCTGGATCGCCCCCTTATTCAATCGCTTCACGCCCCTGGAAGGCCCTTTGCGCACGCGAATCGAGGGTCTGCTGCGCCGTTGCGGCTTCGAAGCCTCCGGCCTGTTCGTCATGGATGCGTCCCGCCGGTCGGCCCACGGCAACGCCTACTTCTCCGGCCTTGGCCGCAGCAAACGCATCGTCCTGTTCGACACCTTGATCGCCAGCAACAGCGAGGCGGAACTGGAAGCGGTGCTTGCGCATGAGCTGGGCCACTTTAAGCTGAACCATATCCTGATCGGCCTGTTGCAGACGGCGGCATCGCTGTTCCTGGCCGCCTTCGCGGTGGGCTGGCTGTGCAAGCAGCCCTGGCTGCTGCCCAGCTTTGGCATTATGCACGAGGACGACGCTCTGGCTCTGGTGGTCTGCGTGCTGGTGGTCCAGATGGTTGGGCCAGCCCTGAGCATCGCGGGCAACTGGGTCAGCCGTCGCCACGAGTATCAGGCCGATGACTTTGCGCGCCGAATGGTGGGGGCCGATGCGATGGTGTCCGCCCTGGTCCGGCTGTCGCGGGACAATGCGAGCACACTGACGACCGATCCGCTCTATGCCCTGGTCAACTTCAGCCACCCTCCGGTCCCGCTGCGCGTGCAGCGGCTGCTGGATGCGTAGGAACGGTTTTGCAGTCAAAATGCCCGATAACCGCATCTCGCGCACTCATTGAAGCGGAGACGGCAGTTTGAGTGTCAATCGGCGCCGTAAAAGGACCCCGTATTGGAGTGGGCCCCTGGGAGCGGACAAACACAGGCCGCTGATTTGACCGTGTGCCGGGTGTGTTGATCCTCGAATTGCTGGGGGCTGAGATAGCCGAGTGCAGAGTGGAGTCTGCGGCTGCTGTAGACTTCGTCGATGAAGCGGGGAAGGTTCTCGCCGACATCGGCGAAGGTCTCGTAGGCCATCGGGTAGACCGCCTCGACCTTCAGCGTCTTCATGAAGCTTTCCGCCTTGGCGTTATCATACGGATTGCCACGCCTGCCCATCGAGCCGACCAGGCCATGAGCGGTCAGGGCCTCCCGGTATACCTGGGCGGCGTATTGCGATCCGCGGTCCGAGTGATGAACGCAGCCTGGAGGGGGCATCCGCCGGGCGACTGCCGCCTTCACGGCGGCAACCGTCAGCCTGGCATCAATGGATCGGCTGATCGCATAGCCGACAACACGGCGGGACCAGGCGTCGAGGATGACCGCGACGTAGACGAACCCGCTCAGGATCGCGACGTAGGTGATGTCTGACACCCAGAGCTGGTTGGGCCCGTCGACGACCATGTCCTTGGCCTTGTTGGGGAAGATCGGGTCGTCATGATCGCTGTCCGTGGTCGCGACATAGCGTCGTCGGATCTTCGGCTGAAGATCGTGTTCACGCATCAAGCGCTTGATCTTCTTGTGATTGATCACCATGCCCTGCTGTCGCAGGGCAGCGCTAACGCGACGCCAGCCATAGTGCTCGAACTCATCACAGATCGCTGCCATCGCCTCGACGACCGCCGTGTCGTCGCGCGTCGAGGTCGTGTCGTAGTAGGTCGATCGGGACCCATCAGCCTGCATCCTTCGCTGACCGAGACGCCACGGGCCCGGTGATCACAGATGTAGGTCCGCTTTTAAGCCGAGGCGCGTTTCGCGCTGCGCTTTGACAACTGGAAAATTGTGTTCGCGCAGCAACGCTCACCCGGCACGCTGGCTCTGTGGGGCGAACCCTTCGTGAATACTCGAATACCGTGGATCTACAATCTTCGCACCGATCCGTTCGAGCGGGCCACGATCACATCGAACACCTATTGGGACTGGTACCTGGACCATGCCTTCATGATCATGCCGGCGCAGGCGATGGTGCAGGAATTTCTGGCGACCTTTAAGGACTATCCGCCCCGGCAGATGGCCGCGAGTTTCACGATCGACCAGATCCTGGAGCAGATGACGGGAAGTCTTGGCAAGGAACGAGGGGGGACTGAACCCACTGCCCAACCTGGCGCCGTCCTGGAACGTCGCGCCGACGCAGGAGGCTCGCCGCGAGCAGAACAGGCATGAGTTGGGGCCAAGCTGACGGCCAGCTTCGCGCCGGCGGATGCCACGAACTGGCCCTGGACCAGCCGCCGGCGATCCAGGCGATCGCGAGCCGAGGCGACTGCCCAGAATTCGAGAATTATGAGAGCGGAAAAGGCACTGATCTATAATAGGACTTTGCAGAACTTCGACCGGGGTGATTAATCCAGGGAGGTGATTTGTTGCTTGGAGCGGTCGTGCGAATGCGAGAATTGGAAAGGGCGAGTTTCGGAAGTTTTTTCGCGAGCCCGTTGCTGGAGCATATGTGGGCCGATGGTCCGGAACTGAACGTGCAATTGCGCGAAAGCATTCTGGAGCACGCGCGCCGACATCCAGGCAAGGAACTGACGAACGTTGGTGGTTGGCATTCCGAAACCGGGCGCTTGGAATTTTGCGGAAGCGCTGGCGAACGGCTGATCCGTCATATGCGCGAAATGACCCAGGAGGCGACACGCCGCCTCTACGCTGAATTTTCTTCCCGGCCGCCCGAACCCTTAGGCTGGGCCCTCACCGCTTGGGCGAACATCAACTGGCGAGGCGATTCCAACAACCTGCACACGCACCCAGGTGCGACCTGGTCTGGTGTCTATTACGTCGATCATGGCGAATCGAGCCCCGACGCCGAAGGCACAGCCATCCATCTTTCCGATCCATGCCCGACGCGCACCAATATCTTCTTCCCAGATCTCTTAAGCTCGACTGTCCGAGTTAAGCCGGAACCTGGCTTGATGATCCTGTTTCCGAGCTATGTACCGCATGCCGTCCCGCCGCATCGAGGCGATCGTCCGCGTATTTCGATCGCTTTCAACGTGCGCAAGGACCCTTTTCCATGACGACGCCGAGAATCGCGTATATCAGGCGGATTGCTGCCGCCTTAAGCGAATGAGGAGATGGGCAGTTCCCTGATCTCCGGCGTCATGATGAAGTCATGCCTGGCGCGCAAATTGACGCCCGACTCCATTTCCGGCGGGGTCTTGCGTTCGTATCGCAGCCGCAGCTTCTTGGCGATCATGACCAGGTGAATCTGCATTTCCAACCGGGCCAGCGGTTCGCCAATGCAGTTTCGCGGGCCTGCCGCAAACGGGAGCATTGCCAGAGGATGCCGATCCTTCGATCGATCGGGATCGAAGCGATCGGGATCGAAGCGATCTGGCGCCTCCCAGAGATCGGGGTGCCGCTGGATGAAGTAAGGCGGCACATAGATTTCCGTTCCCGCAGGGACGAAATATTCGCCGAGCCGATCGTCCTTGAGCGCCCTGCGCGTCATCAGCCAGCCGGGCGGATATAGGCGTAACGCCTCCTCGATGACGCGGCGCGTGTGGGTGAGCCTCGGCAGCTGATCGAGGCGGGGATCCTCGCTATCGAAGTCGGCGAGTTCTCGCGACAATCTTTCCGCGGCTTCGGGATTCTCGGACAGAAGGTACCAGATCCAATTCAGGCTGCTGGCGGTGGTTTCGTGTCCGGCAACAATGAGGGTCATGATCTCATTGACCAATTGACGATCCGACATGGCTTCGCCGTTCTGCGGATCGCGCGCCGCCATCAGCATGGCAAGAAGGTCCGACGCGACGACGTCCTTTTCCCGCCGTTGGGCGGCGACCTGGATGACAAGCTTCCCCAGCGACCGGAATGCGTGTGCGAACTGAAGATCGCGTGCCGATTTATCGGAAAGGATCCGGAAATGTGGAGCGATCTGGCCGTAATCCTCGCCAAAAATGCACATAAGCACGGCGTCCAGCACCATGACGCTAATGTCATGGGTTATATTGATACTTTCCTTGTTTCGTGCGGCGCGCTCCCAATCGTTGAGTAGCGCAGCGTTGGCCGTGACAATGATATCCCTCATTCCGGCAATGACGTCTTTGTGGAACGCGGGCTGGATCAACCGCCGCTGCCTTTTCCAAAAATCGCCTTCGCTCACCATAAGGCCTTTGCCAAGCAGCAGGTCAATCCGCTTGATTGCCAGACCTTTCCTGTAATTCTGCCAGTTCTTGCGGAGTACGTGCTGGGCGTGTTGGGGGTCCCTGCTCACATACGCGCTGGCACCGTAGATGGATGCCTTGAAAATATCCCCGAATTGAGAGAACTGATCTCTCATCCATACAAGCAGGTCTTGAGACCTGTCATATTCTACGGCAGGTCCTGGCGGTATGACTTCATGAATTGTGTTCACGTCTTCAAGCTCCTGTTCACCTGGCTTGCCGAGAGCGGCGGCTGTTCGCCTCCGCAACGCACATGACGCAACGCCATGATCGGACATCGATCGACAGGCCGGGAACCTGCATCCCGCGCCGCCGACACGGCCCGGCAATGCGCCCTGCGTGCGGCGATGCCATTCGCCAGGGTCTCCGTTGTCCCGCTTCGGTAAACCACGGGGAAAGCCGAAGGTGCTGCGGACCGATCCTGCCCCCCTGTAACCCGGTACCGGTCCTGCCAACGCGCCATTGCGTGCTCCGACCGACGGGTCGACTTTCCTGACCCATGCGAGGCGCGCTTTCGAAGTGGCATTCTAAAAGCCGAACAGCCCTGCTTCGGTGTAGGCGAGGTCGCCAACTTGCGGCCGTGTCGTGCCCCGATAGTACATCGGATACTTGCCATCCATATAGACCCCAGGGACACCTGGCATTGCGCCGTTGGCTGCGGCCAGGACCACCGGCATTCCTGAGCGCAGCAGGTAACGTCCAACCGGTCCCGCCAGATGGGTCAGGTCTTCCAGATCGCGACAATAGATCAGCTGCGCGCATGGGAGCCACGACTTGACGACGCGCCGGCGGAAGACGAACGGGTGTCCGCCTTTTGCCGTCTCGCACCACAGGGCGATGCATCCTGCCCGGTGGTGCTCGATGAGCAGATTGCGATCTTCGTCCGGTATCGGGTGCCTTGCCTCGGCCAGGCGGCCGGCAGGAAGGATCCGGATTCGGCCCGATCGCAGCGTGACTGCCGGAACCGACAGGGAGATCCCGTTGGTGAAGCGGACGAAACCCAGCGCCTCAATGATGGGAAAAGTGTGGGAGGCCGGAAACACGTTCAGGTGCATGTCTGCAGGCAGGCGCAGAGAGCGGTTCAACAGGACGGGGGCGTAGGCGCGGAATTGGTGCCGGACGTACCAGGCCAACCCATTGCAGCGCGTTGTTGTCTTTCCGTCACAGCGTAGCTCGGCCGCGATCAGCAAGAGTATTCCCACCAGGTTTCCGTCACTCTCGATCGTGTAGCCATAGCGTGGCATGCTGGCCGGTATCGCACGGGTTCGCATGAGCTCGAGGGCTGCCGCCCAATGACTCCGCGGTAGCCTGGTGAAGCCTTCGCAAAGAAGGTCAAGAACAGCGCCGATATCGTCCGCCCCGATTTCGCGGCAACGCACGCCTCCCTGTGACGGCTGGCGTGCCGCCGCGGCGGGCTCCACAACCAGCGTCTCTTTGCTCCTAGACAAGTCGGGATTCCTAGCCAAGTCGGGCGTCGCGTTCATCGGATGTCCTGGTTTGATCGGCGTGCTGATACGGATCTGACTGCCTTTTCCGGGATTCCCCGATGCGCGGCCCGTTCGCCTGCCGCAATCACAAGCTAATCGCAAACGACCGTGTTCTGCAACAAACAGGTTGAGGCATGTCCCGGTCTTTGTTGCAATTGGCCAGGCGGACCCCGCTGGATCGGGACGTCATACCGCTTCGTTCCGCGGTTCAAGAGCCTGGTTGACGGCGTGCCTGGCGGCGTGCGCGGCCGGAGCGCGGGTCGGGACTGTTTGCGGCTTGGCAGAATGCGGAAGAAAGCCGCAAAGCTTTTCAAGGGGTTGGGTCGTCAGATGCGAGATGGTTGATGCAACGGGGCCTCCGCCGTCCTGGGTCCCTTCAGGCGGCGTTGCCCGGCCCTGGGCAGCCCGGGCAAGCGGGGGACCGCCGGCTCGTGACGGGGTTATCCCGAGACGCGGAAATGCCGGCGCTTCCTTGACGAAAGCGCCAGCTGATCGCCGCTGCTGGCGGCTATTGAAACAGGCGGGCCCGCAGCTGGGTGTATTCGTTTGCCGAGATCGACCCGCTGGCCTTCAGGCGGTCGAGCTTCTCGATCTCGTCGGCGACGCTGAAGCCCGCCATGTGGCGCAGTTCCTCGCGTACATGCTGGGCGCGCGCCTGGTTGCGTTCGGCCATTCCCCGGCCCTGGGTCAGCAGATAGACGAATATGCCGATATAGGGCAGCACGACCAGCAGGATCACCCATAGCACCTTGACGAAGCCGGACACGTCATGGCGGCGGAACAGGTCGCCGATCACTGTGATCAGCAGCCAGAACCACAGGATGAACATGAAAATCGCGAAGACGTCCGTCAGGAAATTCGCGAATGTAAAGCCACCATCGTACAGCATCAGCGTTCTCCTGTAATTTCCAATGCGTTGATCGTGCCGGTCGTCCGACGCCCGATATTTCCAGTAATGCAACGCTGGCAGTAAATATGCGAGATGACAGCGAAATCATAGTGGCAATCACCAGGACAGCCGCCGGCAAAAACCGGGCGGCTGCAACTCTGGAGGATCAATCGAGCGGCTTCCAATGCTGGCCGTCGAAGCGGACCAGCACCACCGATTTCAGCGGCTGATAGTCGGTGGGGCTGGTGTTGATCACCAGGCCGGGCATCACCATCGGCAGCTTGAGATCGTGCAGGTTGGCCGCCTGGCGCATGATGTTCTCGCGCGAGAGATCGTCCCCGCTCTGCTTCAGCACCTGCACGAAGGTCTGCGCGATCGAGTAGCCGATGACGTTGTTGAGGTCGGTGATATTGCCGGCCGGGAAATATTTCTGCATGAACGCGAGCCAGGTCTTGTAGGCCTCGCTCGCCTGCGTCTCGGGGTCCGTGGGGTCGCGGACATAGGCGCCGGTGACGATCCCGACGGCGTTCTCCAGCCCCGCCGGCTGCAGGCCGGAGGCGATGGAGGAGCCGATATCGCTGATCAGATGCAGCGGCTTCCAGTCGAGGTCGCGGGCCTTGCGGATCACCTGCGCGGTGAATTTCGGCGCCGCGACGCTGATCAACGTGTCGGCGCCGGTGGCCTTCAGCGTGACCATCTGGCTGTCGATCGTCGCATCGGTAACTTCATAGCTGGCCTTGCCGACGATCATGGACGCGGCCTTGTCGCCGAGTGCGCGTTCGGCGCCGCGGATGTAGTCCTTGCCGATGTCATCGTTCTCGTAAAGGATCGCGATCTTCGCATCCGGCCGGGTGCGCAGCACATAGGCCGCGAGATCGTGCCCCTCCGCCTCGTAGCTCGGCAGCCACGGCATGGTCCACGGGAACTGCTTGGGATCGTTGAATCTGGCCGAGCCGCTGGAAATGAACAGCTGCGGCACCTTCTTGGCATTGAGGTATTTCTGTATGGCGCTGTTCGGCGCCGTGCCCATGGCATCGAAGATCAGCAGCACGCCGTCATTTTCCACCAGCTTGCGGGTCTGCTCCACCGTCTTGGGCGGGCTGTAGCCGTCATCCACGCTCAGCAGCCGGATGGGGCGGCCGTTCACCCCGCCCTGCTCGTTGATCATGGTGAAATAGGCCTGCTCGACCAGGCCGATGGTGCTGTAGGAGGAGGCCGGACCGGAATAGGGCATGGTCTGGCCGATCAGGATCTCCTTGCCGGGAGGTGCGCCCTGGGCGCGGGCGTATCCGGGCGTCAGGCCGGCCAGGACACCCAGGCAGGCGATCGCGACAATTCCGGCTCTCGTGAGCGTCATGCGTTTCCTCGTTCGTTGTCCCGGCGCGCCTCGTCTGACGCCGGCATTGGCAACGCCATTACCCCGGTTGCGTTGCCTTGGCTACCACGGGGCAGCCGGACGCAAGGTTGCCTTTTCAAATTGCCGCTTGTCGTTCATGCTCGCGGGCGCTGACCAAACATAAACGAAACGTTCCAAGGACAATCTGATGAATCTGACCCGACGCGCCGCCGTCGCCGGCACCGCGCTGGCTGTTGCCGGGGCCGGGGCGCGGTCCGCCCGTGCCCAGGCCGCCGCCGAAACCATCCGCATCGGCGTGCTGGACGACCAGTCCGGGCCGTATCGCGACCTGACCGGCCCGACCGGGACGGTCTGCGCGCGCCAGGCCGTGAAGGAGTTCACCGACGCCAATCCGTCCATCAAGGTCGAACTGCTGGTCGGCGACCACCAGCAGAAGCCGGACATCGCGTCCAGCGTCGCGCGCGGCTGGATAGACCGCGAGGGGGTGGACGTGATCGTCGGCGTCGGCAGCTCGGCGGTGGCGCTGGCCTGCAACACGGTGGTGAACGAGAAGAACAAGGTGCACCTGAACACCGGCGCCGCCTCCTCGGCCCTGACCGGCGCGTCCTGCAGCCCCAACCTGATCCACTGGACGATGGATACCTGGTGCGGCGCGCATACGCTCGCCGCCCCCACGGTGAAGGCTGGCGGCGACACCTGGTATTTCATCACTGCCGACTACGCGTTCGGCCATACGTTCCAGAGCGACGCGACCGGCTTCATCAACGCCGCCGGCGGGAAGGTGATCGGCTCCACGACCTTTCCGTTCCCCGGCACCACGGATTTCGCCTCCTACCTGCTGCAGGCGCAGTCGAGCGGCGCCAAGGTGATCGTGTTCGCCAATGCCGGCAGCGACTTCCTGAACTCCTTCAAGCAGGCGAAGGAATTCGGCCTGGCGCGCAACGGCACCGTGCTGATCGGCCTGGCCTTCATCACGGACGTGCTGGCCATGGGCCTGCCGGCCGCGCAGGGCCTGACGCTGTACCAGACCTTCTACTGGGACCTCAATGACCGCACGCGCGCCTTCACCGCGCGGGTGCGGCCGAACCTGCCGGCCAACGTGTTCCCGAACATGGACAACGCCGGCAACTACAGCTCCATCACGCATTACCTGAAGGTGGCCAAGGAGATCGGCGTCGCCCGCGCCAAGGCGTCGGGCCGCGACATGGTCAGCGCGATGAAGGCGATGCCGACCGACGACGACTGCTTCGGCAAGGGATCGATCCGGGCGGATGGCCGCAAGCTGCATCCGTCTTATCTGTTCCGGGTGAAGACGCCGGCGGAAAGCCGCGGCCCCGGCGACGTGTTCAACCTGATCGCCACCGTCCCCGCCGACGAAGCCTTCCGCCCGATGTCCGAAGGCAATTGCCCGATGATCAAGGCCTGACGGAGCCAGGGTCGTTTCATCGAGAATGAAACGGCCCTGAACCCGACGGATGGCGGCCTAGAAGAAATTCAGCCCGTAGGCGCCTGCCACCGCGCCGAGCACCGTGAGGAGGCTCAGGGTGAGCAACAGGCGATGCAGCCATTCCACCAGCCGATACGTTGCTTCCGGGTCGGCGGCCGCGCGCCGGACCAGGAAGCCTTCGAGAAACAAGGGCTCGATGGCGAACAGCATCAGGGTGAACAGGGCCCAGATCGCGACCATCGCATGCATCCACCAGAAGCCGACGGACCCGAACCGGTCCCAGGCGTCCAGCCGCCAGGTCATGTAGAAGCCGCTCGCACCCGCGATCACGGTCGTCCAGCGGGCCTGCGCGGCAAACCGGTGTTCGATGGAGTGGAAAAGCGCGAAGCGGTGCTCCGGCGGTTGCGCGCGCCGGATCGCGGGAAGCAGCACCGTCGTCACCATGGAGACGCCGCCGATCCACAGCACGATCGACAGGACATGCAGGGCGCGCGCGATGGCGATGTCGGGCATCGCATTAGCTTTCGAGGGACAGGGCCGATCCTGCGGCCAGCTTCGGCTTCAGGCAGTCCGCGACCGTGTGCGCATCCAGGCTTCGATAGAACGCTTCGCGGGCATCGCGGATGAAGCCGCGCAGGCGGCATCGCTGCGTCAGCGTGCAGCAGCCGCCATCGGCGCGGAAACATTCGACGACCGGCTGATCGCCCTCCAGCTGCCGGATCAGCGTTCCCACCCGTATCTCCTCCGGTGCAACCGCCAGCTTCACTCCGCCCCCGGCGCCGCGCACCGTGCGCAAGATGCCCAGCGCCGCCAGGTCCTGGACGATCTTGTGCAGATGGTTCCGCGACAGCCCGCCGAGCTCACGCGACAGCGCCTCCACGCTGAGCGGGCGGTCCGGCGGAACGGTTGCGAGCAGCATCAGCACCCGCAGGGCGAAATCGGTTGAACTGAGCAATCGCATGGCTGCACCTATAAACTGGTATTGACTATACCACAATTGCGGCTAGGGTTAAGTGGTATCGCGAATGCCACTTAACACGCGATGCCGTCCCTGTCCGCGACGACCCGTGGACGACAAGGATCCTGCCATGCCAACGCCGCTCTCCGCCTCTACCATCGCCCTGATCAAGGCCACCGTTCCGGCGCTCGAGGCGCATGGCCTCGACATCACCCAGCGCATGTACCAGCGCCTGTTCCAGGACGCCGATGTCCGCGAACTGTTCAACCAGTCGCATCAGGGGGCGAGCGGAGCACAGCCCCGGGCGCTGGCCGCGGCGGTGCTGGCCTATGCGCGCAATATCGACAATCTCGGCGCCCTCGGCGGCGCCGTCGAACGGATCGCACAGAAGCACGCGGCGCTTACCATCCTGCCGGAGCATTATCCGAGCGTCGCCACGGCCCTGCTCGGCGCCATCGGCGAAACCCTCGGCGATGCCGCGACGCCGGAGATCGTCGGGGCCTGGGGCGAGGCCTACTGGTTTCTGGCCGAATTGCTGATCGGGCGGGAGGCCGCGATCTATCGCGAGCATGCCGCGCAGCCTGGCGGATGGACCGGGTGGCGCGACTTCGTGATCGAGAGCGTGACGCAGGAGAGCGACATCATCCGCTCCTTCGTGCTGGTCCCCGCCGATGGCGGACGGGTCGCCGAGCACAAGCCCGGCCAGTATCTTGGCTTCGCCCTCGACCTGCCCGGGATCGGCAGGCTGCGGCGCAACTATTCGATCTCCTGCGCGCCGAACCCGCGCGCCTACCGCATCACGGTCAAGCGCGAGGCATCGCCGGGCCTTCCCGCCGGGCAGGCGTCCAACTGGCTGCACGACCACGCCGGGCCGGGAACCGTGCTCAAGGTTGCTGCGCCGGCGGGCGATTTCTTCCTCGATACCGGGACGCAGAAGCCGGTGGTGCTGCTCAGCGGCGGGGTGGGGCTGACGCCCATGGTCAGCATGCTGGAGACGATCGCGGCACGCCGCCCGGACCTGCCGACCTGGTATGTGCATGGGGCGGAGAACGGCCGGGTGCACGCCATGCGCGACACGGTCCGCAGCCTCGCCGAACAGGCGGCCGGGATCCGCCACCATGTTTTCTACGCCTCACCCGGTGCGGCGGACCGGCTGGGGCGCGACTATGACGAGGCCGGGATGATCTCCACCGAGTGGCTGACCCGGCACACGCCCGTTGCCGAGGCGACCTATTATCTATGCGGCCCCAGGCCGTTCCTGCGCGCGCTCGTCGGCGGCCTGACCGGCAAGGGGGTTCCGGCCGAGAGGCTGCGCTATGAGTTCTTCGGGCCGGCCGACGAGCTGCTCGAAGCCCGCGCGGCCTGAGGCAGGCCGATGGCCGCACCGTCGATGCCGATCCCCGAAACGGCCGAGCGCCGGGCGGAGCTGGCGCAAGGCATCCGCGCGGCGACCGGCCTCGACGAGGCGGTTCTCGAACGGCTGGTGCGGGCATTCTACGGCGCCGCGCGGCAGGACAGGCTGATCGGCCCGATCTTCGCCCATGTGCGGGACTGGGAGGCGCATATCACCCAGATCTGCGCCTTCTGGTCGTCGGTCGCGTTGATGACCGGGCGCTATCACGGCCAGCCGATGGCGGCGCATCTGCCGCTCGGACTGGAGCCGGCGCATTTCGCGCGCTGGCTGGAATTGTTCGAGGAAACCGCCAACTCGATCTGCACGCCGGCGGCGGTGGAGCATCTGATGGTCCGGGCCAGGCGGATTGCGCAAAGCCTGGAGCTCGGGATCGCCGTCAGCCGCGGGACGCTGCCGCAGGCACGGGCGCAACCAAGGGCGCGTCGCGGCGGTTCGGCTTCCGTGTCGGGTTGACCCGGCCCCCTTTCGGGCCTGCCCCGGCGTCCCCAACTGAAAGGCCAGGAACGGGGAGGAAGCAACATGAGCACGACGCTTGCGGAGAAGACCTGCACGCCATGCCGCGGCGGCGTGCCGCCGCTGACCCTGGCGGAGGCCGAGGCATACCGCTCCCAGGCTCCCGAATGGGCGCTGATGGATGACGCCACCCGCATCGAGCGCAACTACCGGTTCCGAAATTTCTCGGACGCATTCGCCTTCGTGACCCGCGCCGCCCAACTGGCCGAGGCGGAGAGCCATCACCCGGATATCTGCTTCGGCTGGGGCCATGCGACGGTTTCGCTGCGCACCAAGAAGATCAAGGGACTGCACGAGAACGACTTCATCATGGCGACGAAGCTCGACCGGATCGCGGCGGGGAGCGGGCCGTGAAGGGCGATGGCGGCCCCGCCGACGCGGTGCGTGCTTCCCGGAGGCTGATGCGCATCTGCCTCGCCGTTGCCGCCCTGCTGCTGATCGCGGCTCCCGTCCGGGCCCAGGGAACCATGCCGAATTCGCGGGGCAATTCGCCGCCTGCATTTCCGCCCAGCCAGTCGCCATTCGGCAACCAGGGGTTCCCGCCCGCGACCGACGGCCCCTTGCGGCCGGGCTTCAGCACGATCTGCCGGGTCGGCGGCCAGGCCTGCCGGATGGACATGCAGGGAGCGGTCGGAACGCTTTGCACATGCCGGACCGCAAGCGGGATGCCGCTGCAGGGCGTGGTGGTGGGGCAGTAGGGCCGGATGCGGCGGCGCGCCCTCCTAGGCGGCGTGCTCGCGACCGGGGTTGCGTCTGGCATCGCGCCCGCGCGCGCGGCGATGGCGGTGGATCTGCTGCTGGTGCTGGCGGTCGACGTGTCGCAGTCGATGGACCTGGCGGAGGCGCGGTTGCAGCGCGAGGGCTATCGCGCGGCGATGACCGATCCGAAGGTGCTGGCGGCGGTCGCCGGCGGGCCGCTGGGGGCGATCGCCGTCGCCTATGTCGAATGGGGCGGCTATTTCTATCATCAGATCGTGGTGCCCTGGACCCGGATCGCCGGGGCCGAGGACGCCCGGGCGTGGTCCGACCAGCTGGGAACCACGCCGCCGCAGAACATGACATGGACCAGCATCTCCGGCGGGCTGGAATACAGCCGGGAGGTGCTGGCCGCGTGTCCGTTCGAGGGCACGCGCCGGGTGATCGACGTCTCCGGCGACGGCGCCAACAACAACGGCCCGCCGCCCGAGCCGGAGCGGGACCGGCTGGCGGCGGAAGGCATCACGATCAACGGACTGCCGATCGGCACCGGCAATCCGCCCATTCCGGGCCAGTCGCTGGCGGAGTATTATCGCGCTTCGGTGATCGGCGGACCGGGGGCGTTCCTGGTCGCGGCCAATGACTTCGCGGCGTTTGGCGAGGCGATCCGGCGGAAACTGATACAAGAGATCGCGGGGAGGGAGATGCCTTGGCAGCAGGACCCGCAGCGATCGGCGCACGGCCACGCGTGACCGGCCCCCGGCTGCTGTTTCCGATGCTCCTTTTGCTGATTTTGCCCGTTCTGCTGAGTTTGCCCGGCATCGCGCCGTCCGGCACGGCCAACGCCGCGGACAAGGCATCGCGCGAAACCTCCGCGTTCGACCGCCCCGTGGCGGTCCAGCGCGTGCCGTTCCGGCATGTCGCTGCCAGGCCGGAGCAGGATCCCGCCGGAGAGATCCGCTGCACCTATTATCCCGACCTGATGATCCGGGAGACCGGCATCGATACGCCCGCGCCCGGCGCGGCCAGCGTGGTTCCGGTGGCCGCGGGTTCGCAGCGGCCGCCCTGCACCGCCGATCCCGCCGCGGGCGAGACCAAGCTGAACACCGCCAGCCACAGCTTCGCCGGCCGGAAAGGCCCGTTCCTGTTCTTCAGCGCGACGGACCCGACCGGCGCCATCCCGTTCGTGGTGCTGGATGCCGTGGGCGGGCAGGTGATCTACCGCGACGGCACGACCAACGGCGTGTTCACCTCCGTGACCTTGAAGGGCAATGCCGTGCGCCTGCGGTACCGGCACGGGGTCAACGGTTCCTGCTCGGTCTACAAGGAGGGGCCCGCCTGCTGGGCCAAGCTGCTGAACGAGGGGAAGGTCCCGCATGCGCTGGCGCAGGCGCAGCCGTTCATCCCCGTCTGCGCCGCTTCCTACGGCAAGGCGAAGGTCACCTCGGAGGATCCGAGCGTCATCTCCTACGATGTGGATGTGACGCTGCAGCGGTCGGGGAAGATGCGGGTCAATTCGCGCGGGACCGTGGGGTGCGACCCCATGCCGTAGATGCCCGCCGGCAATTCTGTTGCGCATCACAGCGTGTTGATGGTCGGCCGACGCGCGTGGCTTGTCACGCCCGGTGCGGAGGACGAACAATCCCGGCGCTTCGACGGAGGGCGGTTCGAATGCAGAGCCCACACGCGGGGACGCTTGCCATGATGGGCGCGCTCCTTGCCGCAACCACGCCGGCCTTTGCGGGACACATCGAGAAGGCATCCTTCGGCGTGACGCAGGACGGGCGGCAGGTCGATCTCTACACAATGACCAACGATCACGGCATGGTCGTGAAATTCATGACCTATGGCGGGGTCATCACCGAGATCGACGTGCCGGACCGCGATGGAAAGCCTGGCGACGTGGTGCTGGGCTGTCGCTCGCTGACGGATTACGAGCGACAGCCGTTCCATTTCGGCGCCCTTATCGGCCGCTACGCGAACCGCATCGCCAACGCGCGCTTCACGCTGGACGGAACGGAATACCGGCTGATCGCGAACAACCACCAAAACACCCTTCATGGTGGACCGAATGGTTTCGACAAGGCCCTGTGGCAGGTGCAGACGCAAGGCGACGGCGGCGATGTGAGCGCGACGCTGAGCCATACCAGCCCGGACGGCGACGAGCATTTCCCGGGCACGCTGAACGTGCGTGTCACCTACACGCTGACGAACGCCAACGAACTGCGCATCGATTACGAGGCAACCACCGACAAGGACACGGTGCTGAACCTGACCAACCACTCCTACTTCAATCTCGCGGGCAACGGCTCCGGTCCCGTCTTTCGGCAGTTGCTGCAGGTCAATGCCGACAGTTACACGCCGATGGATGAAACGAGCATCCCCACCGGGGAGCTCGCGCCCGTTGCGGGCACGCCGTTGGATTTCCGGAACATGGTCCCGATCGGGGCGCGGCTCGACAGCCCGGATCCGCAAATGGTCACGGCGCATGGTTACGACCACAATTTCGTGCTGAACAAGCCGCCGGGTGACCCGATGCCGCTGGCGGCGCGCGCCTACGACCCTGCCAGCGGCCGCATTCTGGAGCTGCGCACGACGCAGCCGGGTTTGCAGGTCTACAGCGCCAATGCCCTGGATGGCTCCGTCGTCGGGTCGTCCGGCTCCACGTACCGCCAATCCGACGCGTTCGCGCTGGAGACGCAGCATTTCCCGGACAGCCCGAACAAGCCGGGGTTCCCGACGACCGAGCTGAAGCCCGGACAAACGTTCAAGGCGACCACGGTGTACCGTTTCACAACGGATGTGACGGAGGCAAAAGGCCATTAGATATCATTACCAGGGAGGTCGTCCCTGTCGGCTGCGCCGATTCCGGATGATCCGGCGGGGGAGCGGCGGGGCCGGGCTAGACGGAGGCGGCCGTGGTCCATGTGGCGCTGTCGACCACGCGCGACGCGAGCAACGCCCGCACGACCGCATCGAGCTCCGCGGCCTCGGCGGTCGTCGGGACCAGCACCGCCGCCAGCTCCACCTGTTCCTCCGTGTCCGACAGGGTCTCGATCTCCTGGACGGGGTAGCGGGCGCGCTCCAGCTCGGCGTACAGCAGGTCGCGCACATCCGAGACATGCTCGGGGTCGCAGATCGCGTGCACGCGGTAGATCGTTTCCGTCGTGTCCTCGTCGATCGGGCGACGGTTGACGTAGTTCACCAGCGGGCGCAGCAGCGTGTTGCCGGCCAGCACGAAGGCGGCCACCAGCACCGCCTCTCCGCGCATGCCCGCGCCGGCGATGGTGCCGACCGCGGCGGAGCACCAGAGGGTCGCGGCCGTGTTCAGGCCGCGGATGCTGGTGCCGTCCTTCAGGATCACGCCGGCGCCGAGGAAGCCGATGCCGGACACCACATAGGAGATGATCCGGGTCGCGCCCTCCGCGCCCGTGAGGCGCATGCCGATATCGGCGAACGCGGCGGCGCCGACCGCGACCAGGACGTTGGTGCGCAGCCCGGCGCTGCGCTGGCGCCACTGCCGCTCGAAGCCGATCAGCGTGCCAAGGGCGAAGGCGGTGGCCAGGCCCAGGAAGGTGTTCATCAGCACGCTGTCACGAATGTCGGCGAGCAGGGGTAGCAGCTGGGATGGCAGCTGGGACATGGGGCCGGCCTCGATCGGTTGCCGGGACCCCTTAGGGGCCGGAAGCGGGAAGAACAATCGCGGAGCGGGGAAAAACGACGCCGGGGTGCCGCTTTCAGCCAAACCGCAATCCTGTCACTGTTTTGCTTCCCCACGGACCAGACTGCGCCAGCCGAAGGAAGCAGAATTTTATGCAGGCCATGCTCGCTCGCCGCGGCCATCAGCCAGGAGCTGGATGCGCCGCCTGGATAGAAGGCTGGTGGTTTTCGGCTGCCTCGATTCCGGATTGTCCGGCCGGAGAGATGGGCAGACCTCAGATGCGCAGTTCTTGGGCTTGTCTGATCGCAGCACTCACTTCGTCGGCCCGGCCGGGGTCAACCCGCGCGTAGCGCCCGGCCGCTTGGCCGGCTTGGGGTTGAGGCCGGTTGGGCGGACGCAAGCACAATCACCGATCAGACAGGCGCGACGACCAACCGGCTAGCGGATACCGATCATCTTGTGCGTCTGCAGGCTCAGATGCCAGCGCGGATGGGCGAGGCAGAACTCGGTGGCCCATTGCGTGTTGCGCTCGCGCTCCGGCCCGTCCATCGGCTGCAGCGAGAAGCGCCCGAAATCCAGATCCTCGAACGCCTCTGGCGACAGGCCTTCCTGGGGGACCACCAGCTTCAGCTCCTGGCCCGTGGTCTGGCGCAGCTTCGCGCCGGCCTTGGGGCTGACGCAGATCCAGTCGATCCCCGCCGGCGCGGCCAGCGTGCCGTTGGTTTCCACCGCGATCTCGAACCCGCGCGCATGCAGCGCGGCGATCAGCGCGTCATCCAGCTGCAGCAGCGGCTCCCCGCCGGTGCAGACGACGAAGCGCGAGAACGGCCGGTCGGCCGGCCACTGCGCGGCGACGGCGTCGGCCAGGGCCTCGGCGGTGCGGAACTTGCCGCCGCCGGTGCCGTCGGTGCCGACGAAATCGGTATCGCAGAACTGGCAGGTCGCCGCTGCGCGGTCCTCTTCCCGGCCGGACCAGAGATTGCAGCCGGAAAAGCGGCAGAACACGGACGCGCGGCCGGCCTGCGCCCCCTCCCCCTGGAGGGTGTAGAAGATCTCCTTGACGGTATAGGCCATTCCGCTAGCGCTCTCGAAAGGTTTCAGATGCCCAGGGCCCCGCGGCGGGGGCGGTCGCTTCGCCGGTGGCGGCGGGACGGGCTGCCGGGACCATCGGGCATTGGGGGTGGCCGTGATATGGCACGCCGCCCCGCGGGATGAAAGCCGCGTCGATCCGCCAGTGCCTCCGCCCCGTGCTTGCGCCCCATATTTGCGCCCGGCGGGGAAACGGGTGCATTGCCTGCCCCGGCACCGCCGGGACCGGGTGTCGAGCCTGGGTTGTGCCATGATTTTCGATGACGAATTCCGATCGCGCCTGCTCGAGCTGTTCACCTGGCGGCGCGACGTCCGGCGGTTCCGCGGCGAGGCTTTGCCGCCCGGCGCGCTCGACCGCCTGCTGGGCATCGCCTGCCTCTCTCCCTCGGTCGGGTTGAGCCAGCCCTGGCGGTTCGTCATCGTCGACGACCCGGCGCGGCGGCGGCAGGTGCTGGAGGTGTTCCGGGACTGCAATCGGGACGCGCTCGCCGCCTATCCGGACGAACAGGGCCGGCGCTACGCCGCGCTCAAGCTGGCGGGCATCGAACAGGCGCCGGCGCAGGTCAGCGTGTTCGCCGACCCTGGCACGGAAACCGGCCATGGGCTGGGGCGGCGGACCATGCCGGAGATGGCCGAGTATTCGGTGGTCGCCGCCGTGCACACGCTCTGGCTCGCGGCCCGGGCCGAGGGGATCGGCATGGGCTGGGTGTCCATCCTCGATCCGCCGCGCATGGCCGAAATTCTGGATGTTCCGCGCGACTGGCGCTTCATCGGCCATCTCTGCCTCGGCTATCCCGAGGCGGAGACGCGGGATCCCGAACTGGAGCGGGCGGGATGGGAATACCGGCGGTCGCACGCCGAGGCGATCCTCCGGCGCTGAGCGCCGAGGCGGTCTTCCGGCGCTGAGCGCCGAGGCGGGCCCGCTTGCGGCTTTATGCTGCGGCGCGTGCGTTGGCGCGCTACGCTTCGCCATCCATCCGCAGGAGAGATCCCGTCCATGCATCGCCGCACGTTTCTCGCCGCCTCCGCCTCCGCGCTTGCGCTGCCCTCGATCGGCCGGGCGGCCGGTGCGAATGTGCTGAAATTCGTGCCGCAGACCGACGTGCCCGTGCTCGATCCGGTCTGGACCACGACCTACCCGACGCGCGATCACGGCTACCTCGTGTTCGACACGCTGTTCGGCATGAACAGCGCCTATGAGATGTCGCCGCAGATGCTGGCCGGCGCGGTGACCGAGAGCGGCGGGCGGATCTGGAACCTGACCCTGCGCGACGGCCTGCGCTTTCATGACAATACGCCGGTGCTGGCGCGCGACGTGGCGGCCAGCGTGCGGCGCTGGGGGGCGCGGGATGCCTTCGGCCAGGCGCTGATGGCGGCCACCGACGAGTTGTCGGCGCCCGACGACAGGACCGTGCGGTTCCGCCTGAAGCAGCCGTTTCCGCTGCTGCCGACCGCGCTCGGCAAGTCGGCGCCGAACATGTGCGCCATCATGCCGGAGCGCCTGGCACTCACGGACCCGTTCAAGCAGGTGACGGAAATGGTCGGCAGCGGCCCGTTCCGCTTCAAGGCGGATGAGCGGGTGCCTGGCGCGCTGCTGGCCTATGAGAAATTCGCGGGCTACGTGCCGCGGCCCGACGGCGTGGCGGATTGGACCGCCGGGCCGAAGGTGGCGCATCTCGATCGCGTCGAATGGCACATCATCCCCGATGCCAGCACCGCCCTGTCGGCGATGCAGGCCGGCGAGGTCGATTGGTGGTGGATCCCCGACGCCGACCTGGTGCCGGCGTTGCGCGGCATGTCGGGCGTGACGGTGCGCAACAACGACCCCACCGGGCTGATCGCCACGATGCGGTTCAACCAGCTGGTGCCGCCGTTCGACAACCCGGCCCTGCGCCGCGCTGTGCTGGGCGCCGTGACGCAGGCGGATTTCATGGTGGCGGTGGCCGGCACCGATCCTGACTGGTGGCGCGACGGCGTCGGGGTGTTCTGTCCGGGCACGCCGCTCGCCAACGATGCCGGCATGGCGGTGCTGTCAGGCAAGCGCGACCTGGCGAAGTCGCGCGAGGCGGTGAAGGCGTCCGGCTATAACGGCGAGAAGGTGGTCGTGCTCGGCGCGTCCGACATCGCTTCCTCCAAGGCCTTGTCCGATGTCGGCGCGGATCTGCTGAAGCAGCTCGGCCTCAATGTCGAGTACGCGATCAGCGACTGGGGCACGGTGGTGCAGCGCCGGGTGAAGACCGAGCCGGTGGACAAGGGCGGCTGGAGCGTGTTCCACACGTTCTGGAGCGGCACCGACCAGTTCACCCCGGCCGGACATGCCTTCCTGCGCGGCAATGGACGCGCGGCAGCGCCCGGCTGGCCGACCAGCCCGGAGCTGGAGACATTGCGCAATGACTGGTTCCAGGCGCCGGACCTGGCGGCGCAGCAGAAGCTGGCGCGGGCGATGCAATTGCAGGCATTCCAGGACGTGCCTTATGTGCCGCTGGGCCAGCAGCTGAATGCAACGGCGTATCAGAACAACCTGACCGGCGTGCTGAAGGGGATCCCGGTGTTCTGGAACGTGCGTCGGACCGCATGAGCGGATTGCCGGACGATTTCTGGGAGAGCCGGTTCCGCGAGGGGCGCACCCCGTGGGAGCGCCGCGAGCTCAACCCCGCCTTCCTGGCCTGGCGGGCATCGGGGGAACTGGCGCCCTGCCGTATCCTGGTGCCCGGCGCAGGCCGCAGCCCGGAACCGGCCGCGCTGCTCGCGGCGGGCTTCGATGTCGTGACACTCGATCTTTCGGAAAGCGCCGTGGCGGTGCAGGCGGGCCGCATCGGCGCCGGGCGCGCGGTTCAGGCCGATGTCACGACATGGCGGGCGCCCACCTCGCATCCCTGGACTGCGTTTGACGCCGTCTACGACCAGACCTGCCTCTGCGCCCTGCCGCCGGAACTGTGGCCGGCCTATGAGGCGCAGCTGCGACGCTGGCTGCGCCCGGGCGGGCGGCTGTTCATCCTGTTCATGCAGACCGGACGCGAAGGTGGGCCGCCGTTCGACTGCCCGATCCCCGCCATGCGCGCCCTGTTCGCGGCCTGGACATGGCCGGAAGCCCTGACGGCCGCCCCCGTGGCGCATGCGGTCGGGACGGAGCAGCCTGTCGTGCTGGTGAACGGGGCGTCGCGATGACCCCCCGCTCAGAGGCCCAGAACGGCCTTGTTCAGGATGTTCTTCTGAATCTCGTTGGTGCCGCCATAGATCGACGCGGCGCGCAGGAACAAATACTCGGTCGCCAGCGCCGGCGCCCAGTGCGGCCCGATGGCCGGCTCATTCACGGCGGCCGATAATTCGCGCTGCCATACCGCCATGGTGGGCGGACCGCCGGCATCCATCGCCAGTTCCGTGCTGCCCTGCTGCAATTCCGTCCCGCGGATCTTCAGCACCGAGGACAGCGGATCGGGCTTGCTGCTGTCCGGCGCCTTTTCCTGGTCGGACACGACGCGCATCTGGGTGATCTCCAGCGCCTTCAGCTCCACCTCCAGCTGCGCGACGCGGGTGCGGAAATTCCGGTCCTCGATCAGTTTCCTGCCGTTCATCCGCACCTCGCGCGCCAGCCACCTGGAGAAATCCACCCGCTCCCTGGATTTGCCGAGCTGGGCGATGCCGGTGCGTTCGTTGCCGAGCAGGAACTTGGCGACATTCCAGCCCTTGTTCTGCTCGCCGACAAGGTTTTCCGCCGGCACCTTCACGTCGGTGAAGAACACCTCGTTCAGATGGTGGTTGCCGTCGATGGAGATGATCGGCCGCACCTCGATCCCCGGCGTGCGCATGTCGATCAGCAGGAAGGAAATGCCCTCCTGGCGCTTCGCCGCCTGCGGGTCGGTGCGCACCAGGCAGAAGCACCAATCGGCGTTGTGCGCGGTCGATGTCCAGATCTTCTGGCCGTTGACGACGTAGTGATCGCCGTCCAGCCGGGCCGCGGTGCGCAGGCTGGCGAGGTCCGAGCCGGCGCCGGGCTCGGAGAAACCCTGGCACCACCAATCGTCCAGATTGGCGGCGCGCGGCAGGAAACGCCGCTTCTGCGCCTCGGTGCCGAATTGCAGCAGCACCGGGCCGATCATGTTGATGTTGAACGGCGAGAGTTCCGGCGCCGGCGCCATCAGGTTCTCTTCCAGAAAGATCATCCGCTGGATCGCGCTCCAGCCCGGCCCGCCCCACTCCTTCGGCCAGGATATCGCCGCCCAGCCCTTCCTGTTCAGGATCCGCTGCCAGGCGACGATTTCCGGCTTGCTGGCGGCATGGCCGAGCCGCATCCGCTCGCGGATCTCGCGTGGCAGGTTGTCGTTGATGAAGTCACGCACTTCCGCGCGGAATGCGTTCTCTTCCGGTGTCAGGCGCAGGTCCATGGTGCTTCCCCCAGCACTCGGCCGTGCATGGCCGATCGGCATTTATGGGCTAAAGTGTGTTGGCATCGTGCGGCGTGAGCAAGTGTGCAGTGCCTTGCCGCCACAGGACCACGCGATCGCCTCCGGCATCATGAGGGAGCGCGGATGATGGAAGCGCAGGATCACGTAGAACGGGCTGCGGATTGGCGTTCGTGCCGACGCCCCGGCGGGCCGGCGATGCCCTCGTCCCGCCGCGCCGTGCGCCGGGCGGTTGGCGCTGGCGTTCTCGCATTGGGCCTCGCGGGGCCAGTGCAGGCGCAGGACCCAGGGCATGCGCAGGATGGGGACTGGCGCGGCGACGCCCCTGGCGTGATGCACAGCATCGCCCCCGACGCGCTGCCGCCGCCCTTCGCCACCCGGTCCAGCAGCAACACGCCGAGCGTGATCGCCCGGCCGGCCGGCGCCATGCCGCGCGTGCCGCCGGGCTTTACCGTAGGGCTGTTCGCCGAGGGCTTGAACGCCCCGCGCATCGTGCGGGTGGCGCCGAACGGCGATATCTTCGTGGCCGAAAGCCAGTCCGGCCGGATCCGCGTGCTGCGCGCCGCCGATGGCGCGGCCCGCCCCACGCTCAACCGCCTGTTTGCAAGCGGGCTCGACCTGCCGTTCGGCATGGCGTTCTACCCGCCCGGGCCCGATCCGCACTTCCTCTATATCGCCGAGAACAACGCCGTGCTGCGCTTTCCCTACCAGTCCGGCGATCTGTCGCCGCGGGGCCCGGCACAGACGGTGATCGCGAAGCTCTCGCCGACCTCCGGCCATCACTGGACGCGCGACATCGCCTTCAGTGCCGACGGGCGGCGCATGTTCGTCTCCATCGGCTCCGGATCGAACGACGCCGAGGATCTGCCCAAGCTGGATCCGGCGGCGCTGCGCCGGCACGAGGCGGAAACCGCGCCGGGCGCTGCGTGGGGATCGGAAGAACGGCGCGGCGCGGTCCTGGAATTTTCACCCGACGGGACGGCTGGGCGCTTCTACGCCACCGGCCTGCGCAATTGCGTGGACCTGGCGATCCATCCGCAGACCGGCGATGTGTGGTGCTCGACCAACGAGCGGGACGGGTTGGGTGACGACCTGCCGCCGGACTACGTCACCCGCGTGACCGCCGGCGCGTTCTACGGCTGGCCCTGGTATTATATCGGGCCGCATCCGGATCCGCAGCATCCGAATGCGCGCCCCGATCTGGCGGGCCGTGTCGCCGTGCCCGACGTGCTGATCCAACCGCACTCCGCGCCGCTCGCGATGACCTTCTATCAGGGTAGCGGATCGGCGACGCTCGGCCCGCAATACCAGGGCGATGCCTTCGTCGCCCTGCATGGCTCATGGAACCGCGCACGTCGTACCGGCTACAAGGTCGTGCGCATCCATCTGCACGACGGCGTTCCGGGCAGCGGCGGCTATGAGGATTTCATGACCGGCTTCGTGGCCGACGACGACCATGTCTGGGGCCGGCCGGTCGGCGTTGCGGTTGCCCACGACGGCGCCCTGCTGGTCACCGAGGACGGCAACGGTACCATCTGGCGCATCGCCCCGAACGGACGCTGACGCTCGGTCTCATTATCAGGGACTTTGTGCGAATCGGCTGCCTCGATTCTGGATTGTCCGGCCGTGCCGGTCGGCAACTCAAGGCCGGGCCGCGCAAGCGCGCGGGCGCTGCGCGCGCCTTGACTTGCCGCCCGCCCCGGCAGGTGGCTTGAGATCGAAGCAAGCCGGAGATGGGCAGACCTTTGGCTTGTCCGATCATCGCCCTCGCTTCGTCCGACCGGGCGGACGCAAGCACAATCATCGATCAGACAGGGACAAACTCTCTGATCACGACCCGCTACACGTCCAGGTTCGCCACCTTCAGCGCATTGCCGACGATGAATTCCCGGCGCGGCTCGACCACGTCGCCCATCAGCGTGGAGAACACCTGGCCGGCGTCCTCGACGTCGCCGACCTTCACCTGCAGCAGCGTGCGCACCGCCGGATCCAGCGTGGTCTTCCAGAGCTGGTCGGGGTTCATCTCGCCCAGGCCTTTGAAGCGCTGGATCGACAGGCCGCGGCGGCCATGGGCGAGGATGCGGTCGTAGGCGGTGGCCGGACCCTGCACGGGGCTTTCGTCGTTGTCGAATTTCAGCTTCGCCGGATGGGTGAAGCGGGCGCCCAGGCCTTCCGCGCGTTCGGCGAGCCAGCGCGCCTCGGCGCTGCGCAGGGCCGCGGGGTCGAGCACGTGCTTCTCGGCCACGCCGCGGACCGTGCGGGCCAGCGTCAGGCCGCGCTCGTCGGCCAGGACCTTCCAGCCGCGCTCGGACGGCAGCGGCGATGGCATCCAGCCTCGCCGCCAGCGGCTGCGAAGCGGCTGTCGGCGCGGGCGACGTCGGGGGTCAGCGCGCCGGCGATGGCGGCCTGTTCCAGCAGCGCGATCGGCGCGGTGGCGGACAGGCGGCGCAGGCGCAGAGTCGCCTCGCGCAGCCAGTTCGATCTCTGCCGCGAGTTCCTCGCCCGCCAGCACGCGGCCGTCGGCGTAGGACAGCCGCGCCTCGCGCCAGCGCCTTGTCGAGCAGGAACTCCTCCAGCGCCCGGTCGTCCTTCAGGTAGCGCTCGTCATTGCCGCGCTTGGCGCGGTAGAGCGGCGGCTGGGCGATATACAGGTGCCCGCGCTCGATCAGCTCCGGCATCTGGCGGAAGAAGAACGTCAGCAGCAGCGTGCGGATATGCGAGCCGTCCACGTCGGCGTCGGTCATGATGACGATGCGGTGGTAGCGCAGCTTCGCCACCGTCGAAGCCGCCCTGGTCCGGCTCGCCGCGGCCGATGCCGGTGCCGAGCGCCGTGATCAGCGTGCCGATTTCGGCGCTGCCCAGCATGCGGTCGAAGCGCGCGCGCTCGACGTTCAGGATCTTGCCCTTCAGCGGCAGGATCGCCTGGAACTTGCGGTCGCGCCCCTGCTTGGCCGAGCCGCCGGCGCTGTCACCCTCGACGATGAAGATCTCGGCACTTGGCGGGATCGCGCTCCTGGCAGTCCGCCAGCTTGCCGGGCAGGGTGGAGACGTCCAGCACGCCCTTGCGCCGGGTCAGTTCGCGCGCCTTGCGGGCGGCCTCGCGCGCGGCGGCGGCGTCCATCACCTTCTGGATGATGCGACTTGGCTTCCTTCGGATGCGTCTCGAACCAGTGCGACACGGCGTCGGCGACGGCGGCCTGCACCACCGGCTGCACTTCGGAGCTGACCAGCTTGTCCTTGGTCTGCGAGGAGAATTTCGGATCCGGCACCTTCACCGACAGCACGGCCGTCATGCCTTCGCGCATGTCGTCGCCGACCAGCGACAGGCTGTCCTTCTTGCCCATGCCCTCGGCGTATTTCGTCACCACGCGGGTCAGCGCCTGGCGGAAGCCGGCCAGATGGGTGCCGCCGTCGCGCTGCGGGATGTTGTTGGTGAAGCACAGCATCGTCTCGTGGAAGCTGTCGTTCCAGGACAGCGCGAATTCGACGCGGATGCCGAGCGCGTCATCCGCGGTGCGCAGGCTGATCGGCGGCGCGAAGACCGAGGTCTTGGCGCGGTCCAGCCATTCCACGAACGCGACCAGGCCGCCTTCGTAGCGCATCACCGTTTCCACCGCCGGCGCGTGGCGCTCGTCGCGCAGCAAGATGGTGCAGACGCCGGAGTTCAGGAAGGCGAGCTCGCGCAGCCGGCGCTCCAGCATGGCGTAGTCGTACTCGGTCTGGGTGAAGGTCAGCCGGGCTGGCCTTGAACGTCACTTCGGTGCCGCCCGGCTTGTCGGACGGGCCGACGATGGCGAGCGGCGCTTCCGCGTCGCCGTGGCGGAAGCGGATGAAATGCTCCAGGCCGTTGCGCCAGATGCGCACTTCCATCCATTCCGACAGCGCGTTCACCACCGCCGCGCCGACGCCGTGCAGGCCGCCGGAGACCTTGTAGGAGTTCTGGTTGAACTTGCCCCCGGCATGCAGGCGCGTCAGCACCACCTCGGCGGCGGAAATGCCCTCTTCCTCGTGGATATCGGTCGGGATGCCGCGGCCGTCGTCGCGGACCGTGACGCTAGCCGTCGCCGTTCAGGGTCAGCGCGACATTGCGTGGCGAAGCCGGCCTGGGCCTCGTCCACCGCGTTGTCGATGATCTCGAACGCCATGTGATGCAGGCCGGAGCCGTCATCGGTGTCGCCGATATACATGCCCGGCCGCTTGCGCACCGCATCCAGGCCCTTGAGGACCGAGATCGAGGAAGCGTCATAGGCGTCCTGATCCGGCTCCCCGTTCGGGATGGAGACCGGTGAAATCGGCGAGGGAACAGGCTGAGGCGCGGCGTTATCGGACATGCCGTATGGGAACTCCTGGGGGAGGGGGAATTGTCTATAGATATATAGACGCTCCAGCGCTAAACGCCCAGCGAAACTAGGCTTCAGGACGGCGTAAACCGCGGGTCTGGACGCAATTCTCCGCCGCCGGCTTCCAGGCCCTCGGCCCTGTCCGCCAGGGGCAGGAAGGTCTCGGCGTCGGTGCCGGTGAGCAGTGCCTGCGCGGGCAGACGGACCAGCGCCTCGAACAGCGCGGCGCGGCGGGCGGGGTCCAGATGCACCGCCGGTTCGTCCAGCAGCAGCAGCGGCGCGAAGCCGCGCGCCTCGGCGATCAGCGCGGCATGGGCCAGGATGAGTGCCGATCAGCAGCGCCTTCTGCTGGCCGGTGCTGGCCTGGCCGGCCGGCAGGCCGCTCGCCGCATCCAGCAGCGCCATGTCGGCGCGGTGCGCGCCGAGCGACGAGGACCCAGCCGCGGCATCGCGCGTCGCTGGCGGCCGCCAGGGCGTCGCGCAGCCAGTCCTCCACCTCCAGCGCCGGGGCTCGGTGCCAGCCGGTCCGCGATCGGGCAGGACAGCGCCATTTGCGCGGCGGGGAAGCCGCCGACACGCGTCGCCATCGAGGCGTTCAGCCGGGCCACCAGCGCCGCGCGGGACGCCGTGGCGGCAACCGCGTGCCGGGCCATTGGTCCTCCAGCCCGGCAAGCCAGGCGGGGTCGGCGGAGCCTTCCGCCAGCAGGCGGTTGCGGCTGGCCATGGCGGCCGTCCTGCGCGGCGATCTCGCGGGCATGCGCCGGGCTCCAGCGCGCAGACCAGCCGGTCCAGGAAGCGGCGGCGGCCGGAGGCGCCTTCCTGGAACAGCCGGTCCATCTGCGGGGTGAGCCAGACCGCGGCAATCCGGGCGGCGATCTCCGCCTGGCTGCGCGGCGCGGCGCCGTCCAGGCGGAACACGCGCCTCTCCGGCGGACCCTCCGGCGGGGTGCCGGTGCCGATCTCCATCTCGCCGGCCGGCGTGGCGAAACGCGCGGCAACGGCCCAGGCGGGGCTGCCCGCGCCACGCCGCGCCAGCTCGCCGATGCGCGCACCGCGCAGGCCGCGGCCCGGCACCAGCAGCGATACCGCCTCCAGCAGATTGGTCTTGCCGCTGCCGTTCGGGCCGAAGATCGCGACAATGCGCGACGCCGGCCGCCAGGTCAGGTTGGCGTAGCTGCGGAAATCCGTCAGGTCCAGACGCCGGAGGCGAAGCGCGCTCATGGAGGAAGGCCAGGGGGCTTTGCCCCCTGGACCCCCAGCAAGGGACAGTCGTCCCTTGCATCCCTCGGGTGGGTTTGTCGAAGAGGGGGCATACCGTGCTGTTGCAACCGCTCCGTCGGTTCCGCCCCCTCTTCGACAAACCCGTCTAAGGGGTCCTAGGGGATGACCATCCCCTAGCGGGGTCCAGGGGCAGAGCCCCTGGCCTTGCCTTCGTCAGACGCGCATCGGCATCAGGACATACAGGGCGCGACTGCATCGCCGGCGTCGCGCACCACCGTGGGGGCGGAGCCGTCGGCGAAGCGGAACTCCACCTGTTCGCCGATCTGGTCGGTGATGTCGTTCAGGTAGCGCGCCTGGAAGCCGATCTCCAGCGGGCCGGCCTCGTATTTGACATGCGCTCGCCGTCCAGTTCCTCGGTGGCGGTGCCCTGTTCGGGGCTGGCGGCCGACAGCACCAGCAGGTCGCGCGCCAGCGACAGCTTCACCGGGCGCGAGCGCTCGGAGGAGATCGCCGCGACGCGGCCCACCGCCTCGGCGAAATCCTTCTTGCCGACGCGCAGCACCTTGTCGTTGTCGCGCGGGATGACGCGCTCGTATTCCGGGAAGGTGCCGTCGATCAGCTTGCTGGTCAGCAGCACCGGTCCGGCATGGAACTGGATGCGCGTGTCCGACAGCGCGATCTCGACATCGCCGGTCACCTCGTCCAGCAGCTTGCGCAGCTCGGCGACGGTCTTGCGCGGGATGATGACGCCGGGCATCGAGGCGGCGCCCTCCGGCAGCGGCTCCTCCACGCGGGCGAGGCGGTGGCCGTCGGTGGCGACCGCGCGCAGCACCTTGGTGCCGTCGCTGTCGGCGGCGTGCAGGTAGATGCCGTTCAGGTAGTAGCGGGTTTCCTCGGTGCTGATGGCGAAGCGCGTGCGGTCGATCAGGCGCGCGCAGCGTATGCGCCGGCAGGCTGAAGCGGTGCGGCAGCGCGCCGGCGGTCATGGACGGGAAATCCTCGGTCGGCAGCACGACCAGGCTGGTGGCGTAGCGCCCGGCCCGCAGCGCCAGCTGGGCGTCGCCGCCGGGGTGGTCGAGCTCGACCTCGGCGCCTTCCGGCAGCTTGCGCACGATCTCGTACAGCGTCGCGGCCGGCGCGGTGCAGGCGCCGTTGCGCATGGCGTCGGCGGCCACGTCCTCGACGATGGCGATCTCCATGTCGGTGGCGGTGAGCGTGAGCTTTCCGTCCCGCACGGCGATCATGACATTGGCGAGGATCGGGATGGTGTTGCGCTTCTCAACCACGCTCTGCACATGGGCCAGCGCCTTCAACAGGGTGGCGCGGTCGGCCTTGAACTTCATCGTCTCTATCCTCACGGGACCGGGCATTGCAGCCATGCTCGAATCGGAGACCGACTGTAGCAAGTGCTGGGTCCCAGGCAAAGTAAGCCATCGAATCAGGCCAGGATTGGTTTTGGCGCGCCTGCCTCAGGATTCCAGCATGCGCCGCAGCAGCTCGACGTCCTCGGCGAAGGCGGGGTCGCGCTCCATCAGCTCGCCGATGCGCGACACCGCGTGCATGACCGTGGTGTGGTCGCGGTTGCCGAATTTCCGGCCGATCTCGGGCAGGGAGCGGCTGGTGAGCTGCTTGGCCAGGTACATCGCGACCTGGCGCGGCCGCGCCACCGCGCGGGCGCGCCGGGCGGAGGACATGTCGGTCAGGCGGATGTTCCAGTGCTCGGCGACGCGGCGCTGGATCTCCTCGATGGTCACGCGCCGGTCATGCGCCTTCAGCAGGTCGTGCAGCACTTCCTGCGTGGTTTCCAGCGTGACCGGGCGGCCGAACAGGTTGGCGTGGGCGATCAGGCGGTTCAGCGCGCCTTCGAGCTCGCGGACATTGGAGGTGATCTTGTGGGCGAGGAATTCCATCACCTTGGGCGGCACCGGCACGCCGGCGCGGGCGGCCTTGGCTTCCAGGATGGAGATGCGCAGCTCGAAGGTGGTGGCGTGCAGGTCGGCGACCATGCCGCAGCCGAGCCGGGTGCGCAGCCGGTCTTCCAGGCCGTTGAGGTCGGAGGGGGATTTGTCGGCGGAGACGACGATCTGCTTGCCGGCATCCACCAGGGCGTTGAAGGTGTGGAAGAACTCTTCCTGGGTGTTGTCCTTGCCGATGAGGAACTGCAAATCGTCGATCATCAGCACGTCGACGCTGCGCAGCTGTTCCTTGAACTCCATCGTGGACTGGCTGCGGATGGCGGCGATGAAGCGGTACATGAACTTCTCGGCCGACATATAGGCGACCGTGGTCGGGCCGGTGCCGGCGCGGCTGCGGTGCGAGAGCTCCCAGGCGATGGCGTGCATCAGGTGGGTCTTGCCGAGGCCGACGCCGCCATAGAGGAACAGCGGGTTGAAGCCGGCGCTGTACGGGTGTTCGGCCACCCGGCGGGCGCAGGCATAGGCGAATTCGTTCGGTTTGCCGACGACGAAGCTGTCGAAGGTGAAGCGCTGGTCGAGCGCGCCGGCCATTTCCGAGCGGATCTCCGAGCGCGGATCGGCGCGTTCGTCGGCCTTGGGGTCGCCGCGCCCGTTCATCGCCCCGCTGGTCGCCCCGTTCATCGCCCCATTGATCGCACGGTCGGACCCATTGGCCTGCGCCGGAGCGCCTGATGCAGGCGCGGGGGGAGGTGCCGAGGCCGGCGCGGGAGCCAGGCTCTCGGTCAGGCCGGAGATCGGCGGCACGGCGCCGCCGACGCGGATATCGACGCTGAGCACGTGCCTGTTCTCGGCCCGCCAGAACGCGGTGATGCGGTCACCGTAATGACTGCGCACCCAGTCGCGCAGGAAGCGTGTCGGCAGATGGATGGTGATCTCGTCGCCGTCCATGCCGGCGAGGGTCATCTGGCGCAGCCAGGTGCGGTACTCGACGTCACCGACCTCGCTTTGCAGCCGGCCGCGGATGCGGGCCCATTGCGCGGCGATCTGCGGATGATCTGCCGATACCGGCTCGGCCAGCACCTGGCCGGCCAGGACGCGATCGGCGGCGCCCGGCTCTTCGAAGGGGAACTCGCCTACGTCTTGATCGTCATCCGAGGTCACCGACACCTGCCTACTCCAAATACCGACGCCTCCCGCCGATCGACTGGCAGGCCGTGTTTCTTACATTTTTGACCGGCGACCATGGCCGCCGATGCATTCAGGTTATGTCAAGAATGTAATTCGGATCAATCAAATTCTGATCAATTCGACGACTGGCAAGTAAAACGAAACGAGGATTGTAAGTCGAAAGAGATGACGTGCTTTATTGGGGTCGCGCGCTATTATGGCGCGACTTTTATTTTTCTTGGCACTTAACAGGCGATACTTACCCGCCTGTTGCGCTCACATCTCCTTGCGCCTGCCTCGCCGGTCGGCGAGGCAGCGTCGCTGCATCAGCCGACGGCGATCGCCTTGATGCGGGCCGAAAGGCGCGAAATCTTGCGCGCGACCGTGTTGTCGTGGATCACGCCCTTGTCGGCGGCGCGCTGCATTTCCGGCTGCGCCGCCCGCAGGGCCGCGGCCGCCGCTTCCTTGTCGCCGCCGGCGATCGCCAGCTCGACCTTCTTGACGAAGGTGCGCATGCGCGACTTGCGGGCCTGGTTGCGTTCGGCGCGGACGACGTTCTGGCGGATGCGCTTGCGCGCGGAGGCGGTGTTGGCCATGGGTGCTTTTTCGATCCGGTAGAATGTTGGCAGTGCAGCTCGGGGCAGCGTCGGCGGTTCAGGCAAGAAACCGAAGCACGGCTCCGGCGGAAGGCAAATCGGCGGGGCACGGCGGCATGGGACATGCCACCGTAATATGACAGTTACGCTACACGAGACTAAGGGGGCAGCGGGAGGGACGTGTTCTATGCAGGGGCCGTGGCCGAGTCAAGGAACCGGGGCGTGCAATGTGACGGTTCCGTGCACACGTGCCCTGCGATTCCCACCCCATCTCCTGCCGCGATCGGGCCGGCCGGCAGCCCAACCCCGGCAGGAACGGCGGAGGAAATTCTCTAACCCAGCTTGAAGGCGGGCTTCCGCTTTTCGACGAAGGCGGCCATGCCTTCCTTCTGGTCGGGAGTGCCGAACAGCGACAGGAACAGCGCCCGCTCATGGCGCACGCCTTCGACCAGCGTGGTCTCGAATGCCCGGTTCACGGCCTCCTTGGCCATCGCCACGGCCACCGGGGACAGGTTGGCGATGCGTTCGGCGATCTTCAGCGCCTCGGGGATCAGCTGGTCGGCGGGGAAGACGCGGCTGACCAGGTTGGCGCGTTCGGCCTCCGCAGCGTCCATCATCCGCGCGGTCAGGACCATGTCCATCGCCTTGGACTTGCCCACCGCGCGGGTCAGGCGCTGGGTGCCGCCGGCGCCGGGGATGACGCCGAGGTTGATCTCCGGCTGGCCGAATTTCGCCGTGTCGGCGGCGACGATCATGTCGCACATCATCGCGAGCTCGCAGCCGCCGCCCAGCGCGAAGCCGGCCACCGCGGCGATCACCGGCTTCTGGACGCGCAGGATGGTCTCCCAGCGCTTGCCGATGAAATTCTCCAGATAGGCGGCGGGATAGGTGCGGTCCCGCATCTCCTTGATGTCGGCGCCGGCGGCGAAGGCGCGCTCGGAGCCGGTCAGCACGATGGCGCCGATCGCGGGATCGGCGTCGAAGGCCAGCAGCTGGGCGCCCATCTCGTCCATCAGCTGGTCGCAGAGCGCGTTCAGCGCCGCCGGGCGGTTGAGGCGGATCAGCCCGACGCGGCCATGGGTTTCGACGAGGATGGTGCTTTCCGTGTCGGCCATCTTGGATCTCCGGTTTTCCTGCTGTCGCGCTTCTAGCCCTGCGGTAACGACGGGTCCAGCCTTACCGCTGGACGCGGGCGCAGTAGAACGTGCTGCGGCCGGACTGCACGATACGCCTGATCCCCGGACAGGAGACGCAGCGCGGGCAGGCCTCCCCTTCCCGGCCGTAGACCTTCCAGGCGTGCTGGAAATAGCCGAGCCCGCCATCCGGCTGGACGTAGTCGCGCAGGCTTGATCCGCCGGCGGCGATCGCCTCGCGCAAGGTGGCCTTGATCTCCGGCACCAGCCGCGCCGGCGCGCGCCCCGGGGATGGTGTGGGCCAGACGTTGCGGGCTGATGCCGGCGCGGAACAGCGCCTCGCAGACATAGATGTTGCCGAGGCCGGCGACGATCTTCTGGTCGAGCAGCGCGGCCTTGATCGGGGTGCGCTTGCCCGCCAGCGCCGCCGACAGGCTGGCGGGCGAGAAATCGTCGTCGAGCGGCTCCGGCCCCAGGCCGGCCAGCAGGCGGTGCGCATCCTCGGCATCGGTGCGCAGCAGGTCGACCGAACCGAAACGGCGCGGATCGACGAAGCCGATGCGCCAGCCGCCGTCATCGCCGGGATCGGTCTCCAGCATGACGTGCTCGTGCAGCGGGCCGGGATCGTTGCGCCCGGCCGGCTCGATCAGCATGCGCCCGGACATGCCGAGATGGATCAGCACGCTGTCGCCGCCCGACAGGCGCATCAGGATGTATTTGGCGCGGCGGCGGAAGCCCAGCACCTCGGCGCCGGCCAGGCGCGCGGCGAGGCCGGGCGGGAACGGCCAGCGCAGGTCCGGGCGGCGGATTTCGGCGCGCAGGATCCGCCGGCCCTGCAGCTTCGCCTGCAGGCCTCGCATCACGGTTTCGACTTCGGGCAGCTCAGGAATGGGGGAGTTCCGGCATCTGTTGCGCCACGCTATACATGGACGCGCATGAGCGACAATCCCCCGTCCGAGCAGAGCCAACCTGGCCAGCCGGTAACCGATTTCGGCTTCCGGCAGGTGCCGCTGGCGGAAAAGAAGCCGATGGTGCGGGCGGTGTTCGACAGCGTCGCCCGGCGCTACGACCTGATGAACGACCTGATGTCGCTCGGCATCCATCGCGCCTGGAAGCGGGTGTTCACCACCGCGCTCGATCCCCGGCCGGGGGCGCGGCTGCTCGACCTCGCGGGTGGCACCGGCGATATCAGCTTCGCCTGGCTGGCCGCGGGCGGCGGGCCGGTACTGCTGTCGGACATCAATTTCAGCATGCTCTCGGTCGGCCGCGATCGGGCGCTGGAGCGCGGCTTCGCCGCCGATGTGGCGCTGCTGGTGGCGGATGCGGAGCGGCTGCCGCTGCCCGATGGCTGCGTGGACCGCGTCTCCATCGCCTTCGGCCTGCGCAACTGCACCGACAAGGACGCGGTGCTGAGCGAGGCGCGCCGGGTGCTGCGCCCGGGCGGGCGGTTCCTGTGCCTGGAATTCAGCAAGGTGCGGGTGGCGGCCCTGGCGCCGGTCTACGAGGCGTGGTCGTTCAAGGTGCTGCCGCGGCTCGGCCAGATGGTGGCGCAGGACGAGGCCAGCTACCGTTATCTGGCCGAGAGCATCCGGATGTTTCCCGACCAGGATACCCTGGCCGGGATGATGCGGCGCGCCGGCTTCGCGCGCGTCTCCGTGCAGAATCTGTCGGGCGGGATCGCCGCCATTCACAAGGGCTGGCGGCTATGAACGTATCGACCTCATGAGTGTTTTAACCGGCAGGCGCGTGCTGGTGATCGTCGCCGGCGGCATCGCCGCGTTCAAGGTGCACGAGCTGATCCGCCTGTTGCGGGCGCAGGATTGCGGCGTGACCTGCGTGCTGACCGAGGCCGGGCGGCAATTCGTGACGCCGCTGTCGCTGCAGGCGCTGTCGGAATCCAAGGTCTACACCGACCTGTTCTCGCTGACCGACGAGAGCGAGATGGGGCATATCCAGCTCTCGCGCAGCGCCGACCTGCTGGTGGTGGTGCCCGCCACCGCCAACCTGCTGGCGCGGATGGCCGGCGGGCTGGCGGACGATCTGGCCGCCACCGTGCTGCTGGCGACCGACAAGCCGGTGCTGGTGGCGCCGGCGATGAACGTGCGCATGTGGCAGCACGCGGCGACGCAGGCGAACATGGAATTGCTGCGCTCGCGCGGCGTGCATGTGGTCGGGCCCGATGACGGCGCCATGGCCTGCCACGAATTCGGTCCGGGCCGGATGTCCGAGCCGGCGGACATCCTGGCGGCGATCTCGGCGCTGCTGAACCCGCAGAAGCCGCTGATGGGCAAGCATGCGATCGTCACCAGCGGCCCCACGCATGAGCCGATCGATCCCGTGCGCTACATCGCCAATCGCAGCAGCGGCAGGCAGGGCCATTCGATCGCCGCCGCGCTGGCGGCACTTGGCGCCCGGGTCACGCTGATCAGCGGCCCGGTCTCGGTGCCGGACCCCTTGGGCGTGAACGTGCGGCGCGTGGAGACGGCGCAGCAGATGCTGGACGCCGCAACGGCGGCGCTGCCGGCCGATCTGGCGGTCTGCGCCGCGGCGGTGGCGGATTGGCGGGTGGCAAGCGCGGCCGGGGGCAAGATCAAGAAGCGGCCGGGTGCCGCGGCGCCCACGCTCGAGCTCGTGCCCAATCCCGATATCCTCGCCACCCTGTCGGCCGCCGGGCCGCGGCGCCCGCGCCTGGTGGTGGGCTTTGCCGCCGAGACCGACGATCTGCTGGCCAATGCGGCCGACAAGCTGCGCCGCAAGGGCTGCGACTGGATCGTGGCCAACGACGTGTCCCCGGCCACCGGCATCATGGGCGGCGAGGAGAACGCCATCCATCTGATCACTTCCGCAGGCGTGGAGGACTGGCCGCGCATGAGCAAGCAGCGTGTCGCCGAACGGATCGCCGCCCGCCTGGCGGCGGCGCTGGCAGCCCCGGTGGCAACCTCGGTGAACCTGGCATGACCGAGGTTCAATCCGTCTATCAGCGCGGCCTCGGCGGGCCGGTCGCCGGGCCCAACCGGCGCGGCGGCAAGCGCGTGGCGGTGATCGGCGCCGGCGCCTGCGGCATCTGCACCGCCAAGTATCTGCTGCAATCCGGCTTCGATGTGACAGTATTCGAGATCGGCAGCCAGATCGGCGGCATGTGGTGCTACAATAATGACAGCGGCCGTTCTTCCGCCTATCGCACCCTGCATATCAATACGTCGCGCGGCGTGACGCGGTTCAGCGACCTCGACTTCGACGACGAGACGCAGCCTTTCCCCGATCATTTCGACATGCATCGGTACCTGGTCAAATACGCCGCGCATTTCGGCGTGACGCCGCGCATCCGGTTCAACAGCCGGGTGGCGCAGGTGCGGCCGGATTTCGACCCGCTGCGCGAGCCGCCGAAATGGCAGGTGGAACTCGCGGACGGGTCGGTCGAGCGTTTCGACGCGGTGATCGCGGCGACCGGGCACCTGACCAAGCCGCTGGACGTGCCGGAATTCCAGCGCTTCGCCGGCGAATACCTGCATTCGCATGATTACCGCGAGCCCGAGCCCTTCGTGGGCAAGCGGATCTGCGTGGTCGGCGTCGGCAACAGCGCCTGCGACATCGCCAGCGATGTCTGCGTGACCGCGAAACGCTGCGTGCTGGTGGCGCGATCCGGCGTGGTGATCCTGCCCAAGCTGATGTTCGGCCGCGCCTTCACCGACATCACCGCGCAGATCCAGCGCCCCTGGATCCCCCGCAAGCTGCGCCAGCGCCTCACCCGCTTCCTGGTCTGGCTGGTGCATGGCGACATGACGAAGCTCGGGTTCAAGCGGCCGACGGAGCTGACGCATGTCACCTCCAACGCCACCGTGGTAACCGACATCGCCTATCGCCGGATCGAGGTGAAGCAGGGGATCGAGGCGGTCGAGGGCCGGACGCTGCGCTTTGCCGACGGCAGCGCGGAGGATTTCGACGTGCTGATCGCCGCGACCGGCTACCGCATCGACCTCGATTTCATCCCGCGCGAGGTCCTGGCGGTCGAGAACAACGAGCTGAGCCTCTATATGCGCATGGTGCCGCCGGACTGGCCCGGCCTGTTCTTCCTCGGCTTCTTCAACACCGACACCGCGCTGAACATGGTGTTCGAGCACCAGGCGCGCTGGGTGCGGGAGATCCTGCTGGAGAACGCGGCGCTGCCAGCGGCGGCGGAGATGCGCCAGGCGATCGCCGAACGCACCGCCTGGTATGCCGGCCGCTACAAGCATACCGCCCGCCACACGATCGAGGAGGAGCATGTCCGCTACCTCACCGATCTGCGCAGGACGATGAAGGACATGCTGGCGCGGGCCCGCAGCGGCGCCGCCAGCGTCGCGAAACGGGTAGGCGCCAAGCGGTTGGGCGCGGGGTGACAGAAGCCGGCGCGGGCGCGGTCTCGCGGCGGCCCAGGATCGCGTCGCTGCGCCTGCTGCTGCCGTTCCTGCGGCCGTATCTGTGGCGGGCGCTGGGCGCCTCGCTGGCGCTGCTGGTCGCGGCCGGGCTGGTGCTCGGCCTGGGCCAGGGGCTGCGCCATCTGATCGATGACGGTTTCGGCGCCAGGAGCCAGGGCCAGCTGAACGCGGCGGCGCTGGCCATGTTCGCGGTGGTGGCCACGCTGGCGCTGGCGACGTTCTGCCGGTTTTATCTGGTGTCCTGGCTGGGCGAGCGGGTGGCCGCCGATCTGCGCCGCGCCTTGTTCGACCGGGTGATCACGCTCTCGCCCGCGTTTTTCGAGACGGCGCGCACCGGCGACATCCTGTCGCGCATGACGACGGATATCTCGGTGCTGCAGGCGCTGGTCGGCTCGGCCATTTCGCTGTGGCTGCGCAACGCGCTGCTGCTGGTCGGCGCGCTGGTCATGCTAGTGGTGACCAGCCCGAAGCTGGCGGGGCTGGTGATGATGGTGGTGCCGGTCGTGGTGGCGCCGATCATCCTGTTCGGGCGGCGGGAGAAGCGGCTGTCGCGCCGCGCGCAGGACCGCGTGGCCGATCTCGGCGCCTATGCGGAGGAGGCGATCAGCGGCCTGCGGACGGTGCAGGCCTTCACCCATGAGCCGGTGGACCGGCGGCGTTTCGCGGCGCTGATCGAGCAATCCGTGGCCACCGCGGTGCAGCGGATCCGCACCCGGGCGATGCTGATCCTGGTGGTGATCCTGCTCGGCTTCGGCGCGATCACCTTCAGCCTGTGGATCGGCGGGCGGGACGTGATCGCCGGGCGGATCTCCGGCGGCGACCTGTCGGCCTTCGTGTTCTATGCGGTGCTGCTGGCGACCTCGGGCGCGACCATGAGCGAGCTGTGGGGAGAGATGCAGCGCGCCGCCGGCGCGGCGGACCGGGTGTTCGAGCTGATGGCGGAGGTGCCGGCGATCGTCGCCCCGCCCGTTCCCGCGGCGCTGCCCGAGCCGGCGCGCGGGGCTGTGGTGTTCGACAGGGTGACGTTCCGCTACCCCGCGCGCCCGGACAGCTCGGCGCTCGAGGATTTCAGCATGGCGGTGGCGCCGGGGGAGATGGTCGCGCTGGTCGGGTCCGTCCGGCGCCGGCAAGACCACGGTGTTCCAGCTGCTGCTGCGCTTCTACGATCCGCAATCGGGCCATGTGCGGGTGGACGGCGTGGACCTCGCGACAGTCGATCCGGCGGCGCTGCGGCGCCGGATCGGGCTGGTGGCGCAGGATCCGATGGTGTTCGGCACCAGCGCGCGGGAGAACATCCGCTACGGCCGGCCGGACGCGACGGATGCCGAGGTGCGCGAGGCGGCCGAGGCGGCGGCGGCGGATTTCATCGACACGATGCCGGAAGGCTACGACACGTTCCTGGGCGAGAAGGGCATAAGGCTGTCGGGCGGACAGCGCCAGCGCATCGCCATCGCGCGCGCCATCCTGCGCGATCCGCCGATCCTGCTGCTGGACGAGGCGACGAGCGCGCTGGACGCGGAGTCCGAGCGCGCGGTGCAGCATGCCCTGGCCGTGCTGGCGCGCGACCGGACCACGCTGGTGATCGCGCACCGCCTAGCCACGGTCCGGCGGGCGGACCGGATCATCGTCATGGACAAGGGCCGCGTGGTGGCGACCGGCACGCACGACTCCCTGGTGCGCGAGGGCGGGCTGTATGCGCGGCTGGCGGAGCTGCAGTTCAGCGACATCCGGGCCGGATGACTATTCCCCGGATGTCGATTCCCCGGATAACTATTCCAGCGAATGGATGATCTCCCGGAACGCGTTCTCCGGAAACGCCTTCAGGGAAGTGGTCCGCACGAAGCCCTGCTGGCCGAGCATCAGGATGAAGCGAAGGGCGATGGCGTCATCGGGAGCTTCATAGATACAGACGAGATCGTACTCGCCCAGGGTCATATGGAGGGAGACGAAATGCCCGCCCATGTCGACCAGCAGCTTTTTGGCGGCGTCTATGCGCTTTGGGGCGTCGGCAACGGCACGCACGCCGTGGTCCGTCCATTTTGCCAGCAGGACATAGGTGCTCATGGCGCGCTTCCCTTCCCTTTCATCGGCCCCTGTGATCGGGGCCTGTCGGGCGGGAAGCATAGCATTCGCGGCATGACGATGCCGCAATCATCTGTGGGGTGCGGCCGTCAGGCCAAGCCGGTCTTGCGGCGGATCAGCCTCAGGAGGTCCTCTACGCCGTGGATCGCCTCGATATCGGCGAGGCTGAACTTGATGCCATGGCGCATCTCCAGGGCCATGACGATGTTCAGGTGGTTCATCGAGTCCCATTGCGCCACATCGTCGCGCATGGTGGCGCGGGTGACGGCCAGCCGGTCGTCCTGGAACACGTCCCGCAGCAGCGTGGCGAGATCCTCGAGGCCGGCGGCATCGTCCATAATGGGCATGTCGGGGATGGGCATGTCGGGTGTTTTTCCCTGATCCGGTAAGCGAGGCGGTGCCCCGGCGTTGACCGGGATTGTCGGGCCGGAAAGGTTAACGTCGGGTTAAGCGGACAGCGGGAAGCCCGTCATCCGCAGGCGCTTCCGGTCAGAACCAGCCCAGGCTGCCCAGCGCGGCGATATTGGCGGCGACCGTCTTGGTGTTGACGTGGTCCGGCCCGAGCTTGCGCAGGAAGATGTCGTGCGCGACCTCGTAGGCGCCGCGCGCCTCCTCGAATTCGGCGAACAGGCGCAGCACGTTGCCGAGATTGCTGGCGCGGACGGCGACATTGGTGTGGTCCGGGCCGTAGGCGGCCTCGTCGATGGCGAAGGCGCGGCGGAACGCCTCCAGCGCGCCCAGCGCGTCGCCCTGGTCCAGCAGCACGGTACCGAGATTGTTCACGTAGCGCGCGACCAGGGGATGATGCGGACCGAAGGCGGCCTCGGCAATCGCCAGGGCCCGCTCGTGGCTGGCCCGTGCCGGGTCGAGCTCATACATGTCGCGGCGCACCAGGCCGAGATGGTTCTCGTCGCGCGCGACCTGCGGATGGGCGGGGCCGAGCAGGCGTTCATCGGCCGCGAGGGCGGCTTCGAACGCCGTGCGGGCGCCGGGAAAATCCCCGGCCCGGTGCAGGAACAGGCCGAGCGCGGTGAGCAGGTCGGCCTCAGCCACGCTGTCGTAGGAGGCCGTGCCCGGCTGGGCAATCAGTCCGCCGGCGCCGGTCCAGAGCGTGGCGGAGACCGCGGGGTAGGAGGCTTCCCGCTCGCCGGCCGCGATCTGGCGCAGCTCCGCCAGCATCCGGTCCGGCTCGGCCTCGGGCTGGCGGGCCAGGAACGCGCCAGCCAGCCGCAGCGCCAGCGGTAGGTCGCCGAGCTCAGCAGCCAGGCCGTCCAGATCTCCCGCGAGCCCGGGACGGGCGGAGAGCAGCAGGGCCACGCTTTCCGCGCGCGCCAGCGAAACCGCCGAGCCGGTCGTCGTTGTCCCCGCTTCCGCCACCTTCGGCCCCGGCTAGGCTGCCTGCTCGCCGGCCAGTTCGAGCAGTTCGCGGGTGCGCACGACACGGCCCTGCCAGTGGCGGTCGAACTCGGCGATCAGCTCGGCGATCACCGGGCCGGTGGTGCCGGCCTCGGCGGCGGCCAGGGAGGGGAATTCGTAGAAGGCGCAATGCTCCGCGGGGTTGGTGCGGTTCCACGCCCGCCAGGCCTTGGCCACGCCGAAGGCCTTGAACGCGTCCGGCAGATGCTCGGTCGCGTACCAATGGTCGAAGGCGGCGCGGTCGGCGGGGTCCGCCACGGTCGCGCGCACCACCAGATAAGTCTTTGCAGCCATCGTTTCCTCGTTGCTTTCGTGTCCGGCCGGCATTGTACCGCCTGTCCCCGGCCGCGGCCACCGGGATCGACGGCCGCGCCCGCCGCCCCTAGGCTTGCTGCAACAAGTTCCAAGAGGAAGACGATGCCCACTCCGTTGCTGTTCACGCCGATCCAGCTCCGCGACATCACGCTGAAGAACCGCGTGGTGGTCGCCCCGATGCACCAGGTACTCGGCGGTGAAGGGATACCCGACCGACTGGCATTTGATGAATTACGGCCGCTTCGCCGCCGGCGGCGCCGGGCTGGTGATCATCGAATCGACGAAAGTGGACCGGCGCGGCTGCGGCACGGTCGGCGACACCGGCGCTGTGGCATGACGATTTCATCCCGCATTTCCGCCGGCTGGCGGATTTCATCCGCGGCCATGGCGCAATTCCGGGCATCCAGCTCGGCCATTCCGGCCGCAAGGCCCGGCTGTCGCGGCCCTGGGAGGGCGGCAAGCCGCTGACGCGGGATGCCTCGCCGGAGATCTGGGACTGGGAGGGCTGGGAACTGGTCGGACCCAGCGCCGTCGCCGCCTCCGAGAACGAGCCGGTGCCGCGGGCGCTGAGCCATGACGACATCCAGAAGCTGGTGGAGATGTGGGGCCAGGCCGCGCGGCGCGCCAACGAGGCGGGGATCGACGTGCTGGATATCCACGCGGCGCATGGCTACCTGATCCACCAGTTCCTCTCGCCGCGGGCCAATCTGCGCAACGACGAATATGGCGGGTCCGAGCTGAACCGCATGCGCTTCGCCATCGAGGTGACGGAGGCGGTGCGCGCCAACTGGCCGGCGCACAAGCCGCTGTTCATGCGCCTGTCGGTGGAGGACGACGCCGGCTGGGGGCCGGAGCAGAGCGTGGCCCTGGCCCGGCTGGTGAAGGCCAAGGGCGTGGACGTGATCGATTGCAGCTCCGGCGGCATGCTCGGCCGGCCGGTCGAAAGCGCGGGGCCGGTGACCTATGGCTATCAGGTGCCGTATGCCGAGAAGATCCGGGCGGAATCCGGCCTGATGAGCATGGCGGTCGGGCTGATCGTGCACGCCGACCAGGCCGAGGAGATCCTGCAGAAGGGCCAGGCCGACCTGATCGCGCTGGCGCGGGAAATTCTCTACAATCCGAACTGGCCGATGGACGCGGCACGCAAGCTGGGCGTCGAGAACTCCTTCGCCACCGTGCCGCCGCCGCAGGCCTATTGGCTGGCGAAGCGCGCCGGCCAGGTGAAGGAGCTGCGGCCGTCCACCTACCAGACCGGCATCGGCGCCGCGGCGGTTTAGGCCGGCCCCGGCCTCACCGCTTGGCGAAATCGACGATCGCGGCCAGGCCCTGCTCGGTGCCGATGGCCAGCAGGCGGCCGTCGGGGCTCCAGGTCAGGGCGGTGACGGGCCCCTTGCCGGGGGGACAGACGGGGATGATGCGCGAGGAGCCGATATCGGCCAGCACCACCAGCCCGTCGGCGAAGCCGCCGGCGACGTGGTCTTCCTTCGGATGCGCGGCCACGGCGGTGCAGTTGATGCCGTCGCCGCCGGCGAGCTCCAGCGGAGCCTTGCCCATCGGGCCGCCGCCGAAGAACGGCCACAGCACCATGGCATCGGAGCCGCTGGTCGCCAGCCACTTGCCGCCACGGGAGAACGACATCTGTTCCGTTTTGGACGGATAGCCGCTCATGCGCATGTGCTGGTTGTCCGACAGGCGCCAGCCATGCAGCGCGTTCTCCTGCATCGCGGTCACCACCGCGTCGCCGTCGGGATGCACGATCAGGCCGGTGTGGCTGCCCTTCCATTCCAGCCGGCGCGGGCTGTCGGTCTTGGCGGCGACGAACCAGAGCGTGACGCCGTTGTAGTGCGAGGCGATGACCCGCTTGCCCTTGGCGTCGAAGGACAGGCCGGTGACGGTGGAGGGATGCTCCAGCGTCTTGAGCTTCTTCCCATCGGCGTCGAACACATGCACGAACTTGCCGACGGAACAGGCGAGCAGGCCCTTGCCCTTGTCGCCGGCATGGGACGCAATCTGCTCCACCCATTTCATGCCGAAACCGGCGATGTCCGTGACCGTGCCGTCGCTGCCGATGCGGCGGAACTTGCCGTCGTCGCCGCCGGTGATGAAGCCGTCCGGGCCGCCATCCTGCTCCAGCCGCAGGATCGCGCCGTCATGCACCGCAACCTCCCGCCAGTCCGTGGGATCGGCGAGGCGGACGAGCCGCAACGAACCATCCCCGAGCGCAAAGGCGACGGTGGTGCCGGCGCGGTTGAACACCGCACCCACCACGAAAGCATCCAGCTCGCGCTGAACGCCCCGGCTCTCCAGCAGGAAATCGGGAGCTGCAGCCTGGCTCATGCCCATGGCCCTTCGCACTGATCGGTGACAAGCAAGGCTGGGGCTCCGCCCCAGACCCCGGCAGGGCGCTGCCCTGCACCCGGAAGGGGACAGTCGTCCCCTTCACCCCTCGGACTGGTTTGTTGGGAAGAGGGCCCAACCAACGTAGCCGTTGAGGGGCTACGCCATGGCCCTCTTCCCAACAAACCAATTGACATGGGTCCAGGGAACGACTGTTCCCTGGCGGGGTGGAGGGGCAGAGCCCCTCCTGGGGTTTGGGGCGAAGCCCCAAGCTTGCCTTGCGACCGGTTAGCGCGACGGACCATGGGCGTCAGTCCGCGGCGCAGGATTCGAAGCCGCGGCGGAGTTGCGGGCGGTTCAGGTTGCGGCCGATGAAGACGATGCGGCTGACACGGGGTTCGCCGTCCTTCCAGGGGCCGATGAAGGCGCCGTCGGCGATCATGTGCACGGCCTGGAAGGCGAAGCGGCGGTCGTCGCCCTTGTAGGCCAGGATGCCTTTGGTGCGCAGCAGGTCCTGGCCGCGCTCGGCGAGCAGCACGCCGATCCAGGCGTTGAATTTCTCGGGGTCGACCGGCTTGTCCAGCTCGAAGCTCATCGAGTTGATGTCGTCGTTATGCTCGTGCTCGTCCTCGGTCAGGAAGCCCGGGGTATGCGCCAGCACGCGGTTGAGGTCGAAGGCGCCCTGGTCCAGCACGTCGGAGATCGCGACGGCCGAGCGCTGGGTGCGGTGGATGACGGCGAAGCGGTTGATGGCCCGGATCTTGGCTTCCACCGCGTCCAGTTCTTCCGGCGTCACCAGATCGGTTTTGTTCAGCACGATCACGTCGGCGAAGGCGATCTGGTCGGCCGCTTCCGAGCTGTCCTTCAGCCGGGCCGGCAGGTTCTTGGCGTCCACCACCGTGACGATGGCATCAAGCCTTGTGCGGGCGCGCACGCCGTCGTCGACGAAGAAGGTCTGCGCCACCGGGGCGGGGTTCGCCAGGCCCGTGGTCTCGATGATGATGCCGTCGAACTTGTCGCGCCGCTTCATCAGCCCGCCGACGATGCGGATCAGGTCGCCGCGCACGGTGCAGCAGATGCAGCCGTTGTTCATCTCGAACACTTCCTCGTCGGTATCCACGACGAGGTCGTTATCGACGCCGAGTTCGCCGAACTCGTTGATGACCACGGCGTATTTGCGGCCGTGATTCTCGGTCAGGATGCGGTTCAACAGCGTGGTCTTGCCGGCGCCGAGATAGCCGGTGAGTACGGTGACCGGGATCAGGTCGGCGTCTTGGGTTTCAGTGGTTGCCATCACGTTCGCTCCGGCTGGATATGTGTTGGGTGCCTATATAGGCCGGCCCGTGCGGATCAGCCACCACACGCCCGGGCGGGGGCTGCCAGGATGGTGGTGCGGATCGCGTCCAGCCGGCGGCGGGTGGGGGCGAGGTCGAATTTCGCGGCGCGTTCGCGGCCGGCGCGCGACAGGGCGGCTAGGCGGGCGGGGTCGTTCGCCAGCGCCACGATCGCGGCGGCCATGCCGGCGGGATCGTCGGGATCGATATAGATGGCGGCATCGGCGCCGACCTCCGCCAGCCCGCCGCGGGCGGAGCAGAGCAGCACCGCGCCGCTGGCCATCGCTTCCAGCGCGGTCAGGCCGAAGGGTTCCTGCCAGCGGCTGGGCATCACCAGCATGGCGGCGCGCGCCATGGCGGCCAGCACGTCCGGATGGTCGCGATAGCCGAGCAGGGCGACGCCGGCCGCCGCCGCGGCGGTGCGGACGCCGCGGACGAAACCCGTGTCGGGGCTGTCGGCGCGGAAGCGGTCGGCGCCGATGATCTCGGCCCGCCAGCCGGGCAGGCGCGGCAGCGCGGCGGCGCAGGCGGCGACGAAGGCGTCGGGCGCCTTTTCCGGCACCACGCGGCCGACGAACAGGATGCTGTTCTCGCGGGCGGCGGGCGGCGGCAGGGTGGTGAGGTCGATGCAGTTGGGCAGCACGTCCGGCGGGGTCGGAGGGTCCGGGATGCCGTCGAGCAGCCGGCCGCGCAAATAGTCGGATACGGTGACCACGCGGGCGAGGCGCGTGAGCAGCCGGGTCCGTTCCTTCGCGCTGCGGGTCTGGCGCATGGTCAGCGGGTCGTTGTGCAGGACCAGGCTGACGGGAATGCCGGGCAGGCCGGCGGCCAGCGCCAGGGCGATTTCGGGGCGGTTGTGCACCTCCACCAGCGCCGGCGACATGCGGCGCAGGACGCGCAGCGCGCCGGCCGCATAGCGCAGGTTGATGTTGCCGATCGCACCACCAGGGCGGGCGGACGATGCGGGTTTCGACGTCGGGGAACACCGGGCCGGCCTGCTCGCCGCAGAGGATCGCGCTGCGGAACGGGCTGTCGGGCGCGGCGGCGGCCAGGCGATGCACGATCAGCCCGACCGCGCCGGTGCGGCCCGGCCCGAAGCCCTCGCGCGGCGGCAGCACGGTGGCGATAAGGTCACTGTGAGGACGAGTGGACATGTCGGCGCGGACCCTAGCTTCCCGCGGCGCGCGCCGCCATGTTGCGGACCCATGGCTGCCGCCCCGATCCCTCTGCGCCGCTGGCTGTACGCGCTGATCGCGCTGGCCTCGGCTGCCATCCTGACCCTGCTGCTGCTGCGCGCGCTGGCGCCCGGGGGCTGGACCGGCGCGAAGCTGGTGCTGTTGGCGAGTTTTCTGGGCACGGCGCCCTGGACGGGGATCTGCGTCGCCAACGGTGTGCTGGGTTTCTGGCTGCTGGTGTTCAGCCGCGATCCCGTGCGCGTCACGTTTCCGGTTGAGGACCGGCTGCCCTTTACCGCGGCGCCGCCGCGCACCGCCATCGCGCTGACCATCCGCAACGAGGACATGGCGGGCGTGTTGCGGGCGATGCGCCGGCTTCTGGACGGGCTGGACCGCGCCGGCCATGGCGGGGCTTTCGCGCTGTGCGTGCTGTCCGACACGCCGCCGGGTCCGGTGGCCGAGGCGGAGGAACGGGCGGTGGCGGCGTTTCGCGCTGCCGATGGCGATCCGGGCCGCGTCCGCTACCGCCGGCGCGATGAGAATATTGGCTTCAAGGCCGGCAACATCATGGATTTTCTGGATGATTGCGCGAAAGCGGGGCACGCCGACGGGTTCGAGCTGATGCTCACGCTGGATGCGGATTCCGAGATGTCGGCGGCGGCGGTGCTGCGGCTGGTCCGGGCCATGCAGGCGGAGCCGCGGCTCGGGATCGTGCAGCATCTGACGGTCGGGCTGCCGGCCGCCTCGGCGTTTCCGCGGCTGTTCCAGTTCGGCATGCGCGCGGGCATGCGCAGCTGGGCCACCGGGCAGGCCTGGTGGCAGGACGCGGCCGGGCCGTACTGGGGCCATAACGCCATCATCCGCATCGCCCCGTTCCGCGCCCATTGCCGGCTGGAGAAGCTGGCGGACGGGCGCGCGATCCTGTCGCACGACCAGGTGGAAGCCGCGAGGCTGGCGGCAGCCGGCTGGGCGGTGCGGGTGCTGGCCGACGAGGCGGGGTCGCAGGAAGCCAATCCGCCGGCGCTGCCGGAGTTCATGCGCCGGGACGAGCGGTGGCTTGCCGGGAATTTTCAGTATTTTGCGTTGTTGCGGGGGGAGTTGTGGGGGCGTGGGCCCCTCACCCCTCCCTCTCCCCCGGAGGGGGGGAGAGGGGGAAGTGGGGTGGGGAGTGGCGGCCATCGGCTGGCGGCGATGGGGCGTTGGCAATTGGTGCAGGCGATCCTGCTGTTTGCCGGTGCGCCGCTGTATCTGGTTTTTCTGCTGGCGGCGGCCTTCGCGGCGGCGACGGACGCGGGTTCGTTCCCGGCCGGTCCTGTGTTGGCGGTGAGCCTGGCCTGGCCGGGCATGCTCTACGCGCCGAAGCTGCTGGCCTATCTGGAGGTGCTGCTGTCCGGTCCGAAGAGCCGGCGCTATGGCGGGCGCTGGCGGTTCCTGGCCGGGATCGCGGCGGAGACGGTGTTTACCCTGCTGCTGGACGCCATCTCCGTGGTCAGCAAGACGCTGGCGATGCTGCGTCTGGCGCTGGGGGCGAAGGAGGGCTGGGCGGCGCAGAACCGGGCCGGGCGCGGTGTCGGCTGGGGCGAGGCCGCGCGGCTGCTGTGGCCGCATACGCTGATCGGCTTCCTCGTCTTCGCGGCCTTCGGGCTGGCCGGGTGGCGGGCCGTGTTCTGGGCCCTGCCCTTCGCCGGCGGCCTGCTGGTGGCGATCCCGTTCTGCGTGCTGACCGCCTCCCCTCGCTTTGGGCGCTGGATGCAGCGCGCCGGGCTGGCGGCCGTGCCGGAGGAACTGCCCGCCCATGACAGCAGGCCGCCGCCCGGATAGGCTCACGGCAAGTTGGAATTGGGGAGGATGATTTGGACATTCCGCAGATGCCGGATGGGCAAACGCGTGCGCTGGGCAGTTTCGTCGCCGGGTTGAGCTTCGAGAGCCTGCCGGCGCCGGTGGTGGCGCAGGCGGCGGACGTGATCCTGGATACGCTGGGCTGCTGCATCGCCGCCTGGGACGAGGACCCGGACAAGGCCGTGATCGCGGAAAAGCTCGCCGGCAGCTTCCACGCGGCACCGGTCGCGGGGATCTGGGGCTCGCGCGGTGCGCGGACCGATGCCGGGCTGGCGGCGCTGGCCAACGGGATCCTGGCCAATGCGGCCGATTACGACGACACCCACAAGCGCGCGCTGCTGCATACCGGCTCGGTGATCGTGCCGGTGGTGCTGGGCCTGGCGGAGGAACGCAAGCTGACCGGGCGGCAGGTGATCGCCGCGCTCGTTGCCGGCTATGAGGTGGCGGTGCGGATCGGCATGACCGTGATGCCCAATCACTACCGGTTCTGGCACTCCACCGCGACCAACGGCACCTTCGGCGCCGCCGCATCCGCCGCCGCGGCGCTGGGGCTGGACGCGGACCAGGCGACCTACGCGATCGGCTTCGCCGGCACCCAGGCGGCGGGGCTGAACACCTTCTTCTCCTACGGCGATTTCACCAAAAGCCTGCATCCCGGGAAGGCGGCGCTGAACGGCATCCTTTCCGCCCGGCTGGCGGCATTGGGCGCGACCAGCCCGCCGACGATGATCGAGCACGAGAAGGGCTACGCGCGCGCCTATTGCGAAACGCCCGACATGGCGGCGCCGACGCGCGGCCTGGGGACGGAGTGGGAGATCCTGCAGAACGGCTTCAAATGGTTCCCGTCCATCCTGGCGAGCCATGCGCCGATCCAGGCGACGCTCGACATCGTGGCCAAGCACGACGTCAACCCGGCGTACATCGCCAGCATCGTCAACGAGACGTACTCGACGGTAAAAACCCATTTCAGCAACAAAATAGTCAATACGCCGATGGGGGCGCGCGTTTCCGTGCCCTATTGCGTGGCGATCGCGGCGACCGACCGTGCCGTCGGCCAGGCGCAGTTCGCGCCGGGGCGGGTGATGGATGCGGCGGTGCAGGACCTGCTGGCGCGGACCGAGACGGTGGCCGATCCGGAGCTGACGAAGCTCTATCCGGACAAGTTCCCGGCGCGGGTGACGATCACGCTGAAGGACGGGCGGCGGCTGACGGAGACGCGGTATTTTCCCAAGGGCGACCCGCAGGACAAGCTGACGCCGGCGGAGATCGAGACCAAGTTCCTGGCCAACGCCACCCCGCGCCTGGGCGAGGCAGCGGCGAAGGAAATCGCCGCGCTGGTGCGCGGGATGGCCGGAGAGGCGGATCTGTCGCGGCTGTTCACGCTACTGGCCGGCTGAGGCCCCCGACCCGTACATAAACGGGTTTCCAAAGGGCGACCGCCCTTTGGCGGGTCCGGGCAGAGCCCGGACTTGCTTGCTTTCTTTATCGCGAGCTTTACCGCCGGCCGATCGCGAACCGGCCCGGACCGGTGGCGGCCAGTTGCAGGAAGCCGCCGGCCATCGCGAGGTTCTTCATGAAGTGGATCATCTGGCCGGAATCGGCAGGATGGTAATGCGCGGCAAAAGCGGTTGCCACGCAGAACACAGCCATGATCGGGGCCACCAGGGCGGTGCGGTATCCTGCTAGGATCAATATCCCGCCACCGAGCTCAACGGCCACTGATACCGCCCAGGCGGCCGGCGGCACCGGCAGGCCGAGATGAGCGATATACGCGATGGCGGCAGTCGCACCGATCAACTTGTGGAAGCCGGCCTGAATGAAGATCGCGCTCAGGAGAACGCGGGCCAACAGCAATGTGAGGTTCTGGATCATCGGTGCTGGCCCTTTGCGCTGCCGGGTCTAGCCGACGATCTCGATGCCCGAGAAGAAGAAAGCGATTTCGGTCGCCGCATTCTCCGGGCTGTCGGAACCGTGCACGGAATTCGCCTCGATGCTCTCGGCGAACAGCTTGCGGATGGTGCCGGCGTCGGCCTTGGCCGGGTCGGTGGCGCCCATGACCTCGCGGTTCTTGGCCACCGCGTTCTCGCCTTCCAGCACCTGCACGACCACCGGGCCGGAGGTCATGAAGGTGACGAGGTCGCGGAAGAAGCCGCGCTCGCGGTGCACGCCGTAGAATTCCTCGGCCTGGGCCGTGGTCATCTGAATGCGCTTCTGCGCGACGATGCGCAGGCCGGCGGCTTCCAGGCAGGCATTGACCTTGCCGGTCAGGTTGCGCCGCGTGGCGTCCGGCTTCAGGATCGAAAAGGTGCGTTCAATGGCCATGCGTCGGGTCCTTGGGTAAGATAACAATGTTGCGCGGGCCTTTAGAGGGGTTGATCGGCCCCGGCAACCCCCGGCGACCTGTCACAGGCCTGCCGGCGCGCGGGTCTGCTGCATTGCGGCGAGACCGGGACTCGCCGTAAACCCCCTGCCATGAGCCTTCTTCTTATTTCCGGCCTGTCCATCCGCCTTGGCGGGCGTGTCCTGCTGGACGATGCCGACCTGTCCGTGGACCCCGGCCGGCGCATCGGCCTGGTCGGGCGCAACGGCGCGGGCAAGTCCACGCTGCTGAAGGCGATCTCCGGCGACCTGACCCCGGATGGCGGCCAGATCCGCCTCGCCGCGCGCGCGCGCATGGCGCAGGTGAAGCAGGAGGCGCCGTCCGGCGAGCTGTCGCTGCTGGAGATCGTGCTGCAGGGCGACGAGGAGCGGCTGGCGCTGCTGGAGGAGCTGGAGACCGCCGATCCGCACCGGCTGGCCGAGGTGCATGACCGGCTGCGCACCATCGGCGCGGATGCCGCCCCGGCGCGCGCCGCCACCATCCTGGCGGGGCTTGGTTTCGACGAGGCGGCGCAGGCGCGGCCGGTGTCGTCGTTCTCGGGCGGCTGGCGCATGCGCGTGGCGCTGGCCACCGCGCTGTTCGCCAATCCCGATCTGCTGCTGCTGGACGAGCCGACCAACCATCTGGACCTGGAAGCCACGATGTGGCTGGAGGGCTGGCTGGCGAAATTCCCCGGCGCGGCTGTCGTGGTCTCCCACGATCGCGGCCTGCTGGACCGCGCGGTGGATTCCATCGTGCACCTGGACAACGGCAAATTGTCGATGACGCCCGGCGGCTTCGACGAGTTCATCCGCATCCGCACCGAGCGCGCGCTGCAGCAGAACCGCGCGGTGGAGAAAATGGCCGCCGAGCGGGCGCATATCCAGTCCTTCATCGACCGCTTCCGCGCCAAGGCGTCCAAGGCCCGCCAGGCGCAGGCACGCGTGAAGGCGCTGGCGCGGATGCCGCAGATGGAGTCTGTCATCGAGGACAGCCCCACCCGCTTCGCCTTCCCCGAGCCCGCGCATCTGTCCCCGCCGATCCTGGCGCTGGACAACGTCACGGTCGGCTATGACGGCAACGCGGTGCTGCGCAACCTGTCGCTGAACGTGGACATGGACGACCGCATCGCGCTGCTGGGCGCCAACGGCAACGGCAAATCCACCTTCGCCAAGCTGCTGGCCGGCCGGCTGGAGCCGATGCGCGGCGAGATGCGCCGCGGCCCGCGGCTGCGGGTGGGCTATTTCGCCCAGCACCAGGAAGACGATCTGTCGATGGACGACACGCCGATCCTGCACATGGCCCGCGCCCTGCCGCGCGCCACGCCGCCGCAGGTGCGCGCGCAGCTCGCCCGTTTCGGGCTGGATGCCGACCGGGCGGAGACCACGGTGAAGAACCTGTCGGGCGGCGAGAAGGCGCGGCTGCTGCTGGCGCTGGCGACGCGCGACGCGCCGCAATTGCTGATCCTGGACGAGCCGACCAACCATCTGGACATCGACGCCCGCGACGCGCTGGTGAAGGCGCTGGCGGATTTCTCCGGCGCGGTGCTGCTGATCACCCATGACCCGCATCTGGTGGAGCTGGTCGCCGACCGGCTGTGGCTGGTCAATGACGGCACGGTGAAGAATTTCGACGGCGACCTCGACGACTACCGCGCCGTGCTGGCCGAACGCGCCCGCCCGGCGCCGAAGATCGAGCCCGGCACCAGGCGCGACGACCGGCGCGAGCGCGCCGAGGCCCGTGCCGCCCTGGCGCCGCTGCGCAAGCAGGCGAAGGACGCCGAGGCGCGCCTCGCGCGCCTGGCCAAGGAGCGCAAGACCATCGAGGCGACGCTCGCCAATCCTGACATCTACATCCCCAGCCGAAAGTCGGAGCTGACCGCCGCCACCGCGCGCCTTGGCGCCATCAAGAAGGCCGAGGCCGAGGCCGAGGCCGCCTGGCTGGCGGCCGAGGCGGCGCTGGAAGAGGCGGTGGCCTGAGGCGGTACGCCTGGGTGCATTGCCGTGAGGTTGTTCCTCGGCTGCCTCGATTCCCGATGGTCCGGCCGTGCCGGTCGGCAACTCAAGGCCATGCCGCGCAAGCGCGCGGGCGCTGCGCGCGCCTTGACTTGCCGACCGCCCCGGCAGGTGGCTTGGGATCGAAGCAAGCCGGAGATGCGCAGACCTTGGGCTTGTCTGATTGCAGCACTCGCTTCGTCCGTCCGTCCGGGGTCAACCCGCGCGAAGCGCCCGGCCGCTTGGCCGGCTTGGGCCAACTTGGGGTTGACATTCGCCGGACGGACGGACGCAAGCAAAATCAGAGATCAGACAGGCGCAACACCCGCGGCATCTAGACGACCGCCCGGGTCGCCAAAGACGGCTGGGAGATCAGGCCGGCCAGCAGCGTGAGCGCGTCCTCCAGCGCGGCGCGGTCCGGGGAGACGCCGAGCGACACGCGCACGGCGTCCGCCGGCAGCAGCGCGACCGAGAAGGTGATGCTCGGCACGATCGCGAGGCCGGAGCGGTCGGCGTGCTCGGCGAAGTCGGTCGCGCGCCAGTGCGGCGGCATGCGCAGCCACAAATGATGGCCATGCGGGTCGGCGGCGAAGCTGGCGTCGCCGAGGATCGCGGCGGCCAGCTTTTGCCGTTCCACGTTCTCGTCGCTGATCGCGGCGGTGATCTCGTCGAGCACGCCGTCCGCGATCCAGCGCGAGGCCAGGGCCGCCATCAGCGGCGGCGCCATCAGCGTCGTCGCCCGCAGCACGCCGGCAAGGCGGAGCGCCTGGGTATTCCCGGGTGCGACGACATAGGCGATGCGAAGGGCCGGGGTGACGCATTTGGACAGCGTCGCTATGTGCCAGGTGATGTCGCCGGCCAAATCCACCAGGGCCGGGATGCGCTGCTTCAGCAGCGGGGCGTAGGGGTCGTCCTCGATGATCGTCACATGGTGCTGGCGCGCGATCGCGACCAGCCGGCGCCGCCGGTCCTCCGACAGCGTCGCCGTGGTGGGATTGTCGATGGACGGGATGACATAGAGCGCGTTCGGCGCCCGGGCCCGGCATGCCGCCTCGAACGCGTCCGGCAGGATGCCGCCCTCGTCCATGGCGAGCGGCAGCAGGCCGAGGCCCTTCTGCGCCGCCACGGCCTTGAGGCCGGGATAGGTCACGGTGCCGGCGGCGATGGTGTCGCCGGCGCGAAGCTGGGATTCGCAGATCGCGAACAGGGCGCTCTGCGCGCCGCCCACGACCAGGATGCGATTGGGCGACACGGCTTCCATGCGGTTGCCGAGCCAGGCGGCCGCGGCCAGCCGGTCCGGCTCGCTGCCGGTGCTCTCCTGGTAGTGCAGATGCAGCATGCCCCGGGAGGTCGACAGCAGGTCGGCGAGGCCCTCGGGGATGCGCTTGCGGAAATTGGCGGCCGCCGGCTGGGGCGGGATGTTCATACTGAGATCGAGCGACGGCGCATTGCCGAAGCGGACGGGCCAGCGATCCGGCTCCAGCTCCTCGCGGATGAAGCTGCCGCGTCCGGCCTGGGCGTCGACCAGGCCACGCCGGCGTGCCTCGTTGAACGCCCGGGTCACCGTGGTGAGATCGACCTTCAACGCATCGGCGATGGCGCGCTGGGCCGGCAGACGGTCGCCGGGGCGGACCCGGCCGGCGCGCACATCCGCCTCCAGGGCCTCGACGATGCCCAGATATTTCATGCGGGCGCCCTCTACGAGCCTTGGTCGCCAGGAGGACATTCTGCGTTCATCCGTATGCGTGATCGGCAGACAACCACTGTAAGACATTTGTGTGATGTTCGGAAGGATCCGCCGGCATGTCAATCGCCGGGCGTCTCGCCGCAATCGCGGCCGCCGCCGGACCAAAGCGCGCGGTCGCGCGGGGCCTAAGCGCGCGACCGCGGGGGAAATATCCGGCGGTCGATGCGGCGCGCCCGGCGGCCGGACCGGGCGTTCCGGCCAGCCATGGGGCCGCCGCAACGCCCGGTCGGGCTTACCGGTCGCGCCCGGCGGGAACCGGTATCAGTCCTTCGCCCGGGCGCGTTCGACCGACATGTTCGTCGGCATCATGTTGACGTTGGCGTTGTGCATGACCCACAGCGAGCCGGCGACGATGGTCATGATGAGCAGGAAGGTGAGCACGAAGATCACCGTGTTGCTGCGCTGATCCGGCGACGCGCCGAGATGCAGGAAGAAGACCAGCTGCACCACCAGCTGCGCCACCGCCAGCACGACGATGGCGGGCAGGATCATCGGCTGCGACACGAGCCCGCTCATCACCGCGCCGAACGACAGCACGGTGAGCCCGAGCGAGAGCGCGAAGCCGATCAGATAGGATTTCGGGCTGCCATGCGATGGGTCGTGGCCCGCATGGGACGAACCATGGCGGGAAGAGGCATGAGCGTTCGCCATCACAGCACCCCGCGCAGATAGACAAAGGTGAACACGCAGATCCAGATCAGATCGAGGAAATGCCAGAACAGGCTGAGGCAGGCGAGGCGGCGGCGTACCGCGCCGTCCAGGCCGAAGCGCAGGGCCTGGTTCATCATGACCCCGAGCCACAGCAGGCCGGCGGTTACGTGCAGGCCGTGCGTGCCGACCAGGGTGAAATAGGCCGACAGGAAGGCGCTGCGATCGGGGCCGGCGCCTTCCTCGATCAGATGCGCGAACTCGTACAGCTCCATGCCGACGAAGCCGGCGCCGAACAGGAAGGTGACCAGCAGCCAGGCGAGCACCCTGCTCATCCTGTCGGCATGCATGTTGAGCATGGCCATGCCGAAGGTGAGGCTGCTGATCAGCAGCAGCAGCGTCTCGACCGCGATATAGGGCAGGTCGAACAGCTCCCGCCCGCCCGGGCCGCCGGCGGTGTTGGCGGCCAGCACGCCGAATGTCGCGAACAGCACCGAGAAGATCAGGCAGTCGCTCATCAGATAGATCCAGAAACCCATTACGGTCTTGGATCCGTCGTCATGCCCGTGATCGTGCGCGTGGTCGGGCGCGTGGCCGCGGGTTTGGCCATGATGCGCGGGGTGATGGCCGGGCCGGCCGCGGGTATCGTGCAGCGAGGCGATGGAGCTGTTCATCACTCAGGCCGCCTTCTGCAGCAGCGCATAGCGCTCGTTTTCGATCTTCCGCACCTCGGCGGCCGGGACCCAGTAGTCGATGTTCCGGTTATAGGTCCGGGCGATGAACGTTCCGATCATTCCGACCAGGCCCGCGACCGCCAGCGCCCAGATGTGCCAGACCAGGGCGAAGCACATCACCAGGCCGAAGACGGAAATCACCAGGCCCGCAGCGGTGTTTCGGGGCATGTGGATGTCCTCGTAGCGCGACGGCCGGCGGTTGGCGCGACCCGTTTCCTTGTCCTCCCAATGCTGCTCCAGGGAGGTGATGTGGGGCACGAGGGCGAAGTTGTAGAACGGCGGCGGGGACGCGGTGGCCCATTCCAGGCTGCGGGCATCCCAGGGATCGCCGGTCAGGTCGCGGTTCTTCTCGCGGTCGCGGATGCTGACGACGAGCTGGATGCCGAGCGAGACGATGCCGGCCGCGATGACCAGCGCGCCGCACAGCGCCACGACCAGGTAGGGATGCCAGCCGGGATTGTCGTAATGGTTCATGCGCCGCGTCATGCCCTTGAAGCCGAGGATGTACAGCGGCGTGAAGGCCATGTGGTAGCCGATCAGCCAGCACCAGAACGAGACCTTGCCCCAGAACTCGTTCAAGGTGAAACCGAATACCTTGGGGAACCAGAAGGTCATGGCGGCGAGGCAGCCGAAGACCACGCCGCCGATGATCACGTTATGGAAATGCGCGACCAGGAACAGGCTGTTGTGCAGCACGAAATCCGCGCCCGGCACGGCCAGCAGCACGCCGGTCATGCCGCCGACGGCGAAGGTGACCATGAAGCCGATGGTCCACAGCGTCGCCGAGTGGAAGCGGATCCGGCCGCGGAACATGGTGAACAGCCAGTTGAACAGCTTCACGCCGGTGGGGATGGAGATGATCGTCGTCATGATGCCGAAGAAGGCATTGACGTTGGCGCCCGACCCCATGGTGAAGAAGTGGTGCAGCCACACGAAGAAGGACAGGATGCCGATGGAGGAGGTGGCATATACCATCGACTTGTAACCAAACAGCGGCTTGCCGGAGAACGTCGCGATGATCTCGGAGAAGGCGCCGAAGCAGGGCAGGATCAGGATGTACACTTCCGGGTGGCCCCACACCCAGATGAGGTTGATGTACATCATCGCGTTGCCGCCAAGCTCATTGGTGAAGAAATGCATGCCGAGGTTGCGATCGGCCGTGAGCAAGGCGAGGGTGGCGGTCAGCACCGGGAAGACGGCGACGATCAGGATGTTGGTGATCAGCGCGGTCCAGGTGAACACCGGCATCTTCATCAGCCCCATGCCCGGCGCGCGCATGCGCAGGATGGTGACGATGAAGTTGATGCCGGTCAGCGTCGTGCCGAGGCCCGATATCTGCAGCGACCATATATAATAGTCGACGCCGACCGTGGGGCTGTAGCCGAGCTCAGACAGCGGCGGATAGGCCACCCATCCGGTGGCGGCGAAGTCGCCGACGAACATCGACATCATGACGAGCACCGCGCCCATCGCCGACATCCAGAAGCTGAGGGAGTTGAGGAACGGGTAGGCGACGTCGCGCGCGCCGATCTGCAGCGGCACGATGACGTTCATCAGGCCGATGATGAAGGGCGTGGCCATGAAGAAGATCATGATCACGCCGTGCGCGGTGAAGATCTGGTCGTAATGGTGCGGCGGCAGGTAGCCGGCGGCGTCGTTGTTCGCGATCGCCTGCTGCACGCGCATCATGATCGCATCGGCGAAGCCGCGCAGCAGCATGATCAGCGCCATGATGATGTACATGACGCCGATGCGCTTGTGGTCGACCGAGGTCAGCCACTCCGTCCACAGATACGACCATTTGCGTGCATAGGTGATCGCGCCCAGGACCGCGATGCCGCCGAGCATGACGACGAGGAGCGTGCCCATGATGATGGGCTCATCATACGGGATCGCGTCGATGGATAGTTTCCCGATCATCACTTCTACTCCGCGGCCTTCGCGTGGACGTGGTTCATGGTCATAGGCTCCATAGACGTCATGTCGGCGTGCGGCCCGGACATGTAGTGATTGACGATGTCGTCAAACAAACCCGGCGCGACGCTCGAGTAGAGGGTCACCGGATCCTTGATGCTGGGCTGCGCCAGAGAGCGGTAGGCGTTGCGGTCCAGGGCCAGCGGCAACTGCCGGGTCTGGCGGACCCAGGCGTCGAACGCCTCGGAGGTCGTTACGATCGCATCGAAATGCATGTCCGAGAAGCCCGGCCCGCTGTAGGACGCGGACAGTCCCGGATAGGTTCCGGGGTGGCTGGCAATCAGGTGCAGCTGGGTCTGCATGCCGGCCATGGCGTAGATCTGGCTGCCGAGCTGGGGGATGAAGAAGGAGTTCATGATCGACTCCGACGTGATCTTGAAGTCGACCGGCCGCTCCACGGGCAGGGTCAGCTGGTTCACCGCGGCGACCCCGTAATCGGGATAGATGAACAGCCATTTCCAGTTCAGCGCGACCACCTCCACCCGCACCGGCGTGGCCTCGGATTCAAGCGGCTTGTAGGGATCGAGCGAATGGGACGTTTCCCAGATCAGCACGGCGAGGGTCGCCACGATGACGCAGGGGATCGACCAGACGACCGCCTCGATCGCGGTCGAATGCGACCATTTCGGGGCGTATTTCGCTTTCGTATTGGAGGCGCGGTAGCGCCAGGCGAAAAACAGCGTGAGCGCGATCACCGGGATCACGACCAGCAGCATCAGGCCCAGCGCGACGATGATCAGGAACTTCTCCTGCTCGCCGATCGGGCCTTTCGGGTCGAACAGCTCGAGGTTGCAGCCACCGAGCGACAGAAGGGCGAGGGGACAGAGCGCCCGGACCGCCGGGGCGAGATATTGCCGGATCACCGCACGACCCGCTTTCCGTGGCCGGTAGTTTCCTTTGCCCCCGCGAAGCGGGTGGCAGAGAGCTGTAGCGTCAACGCAGGGTTCCCCTCAATGCACTGCCCCATCAGCCGCCGCCCTGGGCCTGGCAGCGCAGGCACAGACGGGTTTGGGTTCGACAAAGACATAGAGACTCTATGTGTATGGGCTTTAGCCATACATCTTTGAGCCTGACAAGCGCGGTGATGGGAGGCCGGATTGCAGGAATGTCATGAGGCGCACGGAATTTGCGCCCGGACCCTGTATGGGCGGGTCCTCCTAGACGTACCCGATCGGTTTGTATGTATGGATTTTAGTCCGAATGTATGGATTTCACGATCAATGCTCCGCGCGCGGCCGGCCGGAGCGTCCAGCCGCGGCGTTGCGGCCGAAACCATCATGGTTGCCGGCGCGCCTATTGCGCGGGCCCGGGGGGACGCCGGCATGATTACAAATCAAACCGGCACAGATCAGGCGGCTGCGGCCCTCAGGGCCGCGGCCCCGGTCTCAGGCGACCGCCACGTCTTCCCAGAAGCCAAAGCGGCCGCCGACCGGCTGCATGGCGGGGCGGGGGGATTCGTAGGACCAGGCGGCGCGTTCGTGGCGGGTGCCGTCGATGACCACGTCGTAGAACTGCACGCCGTGCGGGCAGGCGCGGTCGTTGTCGGTTTTCGGCGATTTCTCCAGCCAGTCCAGGCGCACGGCGGAGCTGGGGAAATAGGCATAGCCGCCGCTTTCGACGATATCGGTGCTGTCGGCGATCACGTGGTGGTTCAGGGTTGCCTTCACGGTCGGTTCTCCCGGGTATGGCCGGCTTAGGCCGGAGGGGCGACGGACAGGCCTTTCACATGGTGCTTGGCGATCAGGCTTGCCACCAGGCCGGTGGCCTTCGCCTGCTCGACGAAGCCGCGCAGGAACTGCGCGCCTTCGGTGTTGGCGCGCAGCGTGCCGACCGCCTGCTGCACGGCGGTGAACTGGCCGTCCAGGATGCGCGAGCCCGGCAGTTTCTGCACATCCGACAGCAGGCCCGGCCGCAGGCCGGCCATGGCTTCCAGCTTGTCCTCGGTGAATTGCTGCCAGGCGCTGCGGGCCGGGTTGGAGCGCACCAGCGTGGCGTGGCGGATGTTGCGGTCGAGCCAGAGGTCGTAGGCACTGCCCGCCGTCACCGCGATCCGCACGCCGGCGCGGTCCACCTCGGCGATGCTTTGCAGCGGCGAGCCGGCGGGAACCAAATAGGTCGCCTCGATCTCCACATAGGCGGCGGTGAAGGCGATCTTTTCCGCGCGCGCCGGCTCGGCGCCGATCAGGCCGATATCCCAGACATCGGTTCCGGCCGCATCCGCCAGCCCGCTCGGGCGCTCGAACTTCACGTATGTCACCGGCACGCCCAGGCGGTCGGCGATCGCGCGGGCCATGTCCGGGGCCACGCCTTCGGGGTCGCCGGATGGGCTGCGGCCGGTGACCAGCAGGAAATTGCCCATGTTGATCGCCGCGCGCAGGACGCCGGTCGGCGCGAGCTCGGCGACAACAGCCTGGGAAATGGGCGCCTGGGAGATGGGGGCCTGGGACATGGACGGTTTCCTGAACGTGTTTATGACCGGATGCTATTTCGCCGGCGGATCGGCTGCAACCGAGCGTGGCTTGGCTAGCGGCTGAGCAGCACGCCCAGCATCGCCGTGCCGAGCGCGATGCGGTACCAGGCGAACGGCGCGAAGCCGTGCCGGCCGACGAAGCCGACCAGCCAGCGCACCACCAGCAGGGCGGCGAGGAAGGCCACCACGAAGCCCACGGCGATCACCGTCGCGCCGCTGAAATCCAGCGTGTGGCGGTTCTTGTAGAGATCATAGGCGGTCGCGCCGAGCATGGTCGGGATGGCCAGGAAGAAGGAGAACTGGGTGGCCGTCCGGCGCTCCACCCCCAGCATCAGCGCGCCCATGATGGTGGCGCCCGAGCGCGACACGCCGGGGATCATCGCCAGCACCTGGAAGATGCCGATGCCGAGCGAGAGGCGGGGCGAGAAGGCCTCGATCCGGTCGTGCACGGGGATCGGGCGCAGCCGCTCGATGAGCAGGATGGCGATCCCGCCGAGGATCAGCGCGACCGAGACGACCCAGGGGGAGAACAGTACCGACTTGATGAAGCCATGCGCCAGCGCGCCGATGATCGCCGCCGGCAGGAAGGCCAGCAGCACGGCGAGGATGAAGCGCCTGGCACCGGGATCGCTCGGGGCGCGGGCCAGCACGTCCAGCAGCGTCGGGGCATAGGCGATGAGGATGGCGAGGATGGCGCCGAGCTGGATGACGATTTCGAACACCTGGCCCGGCGGACCGCGGAAGCCCAGCAGATCCACCAGCAGGATCAGATGGCCGGTGGAGGAAACCGGGATGAACTCGGTTAGGCCCTCGATGAGCCCGAGGAACGCGGCCTGCAATAAAGTGGGGGTATCCAAAATGGCGGCCTTTCATTGTGCGGCGCAAAATTGCCCTTCGCACAATGCCGGCGCCAGTCTTTGGAGGCGGTCTGCCGGTCGGATGACCATATGTTATACTGGCCAGTGAAGGTAACGATTATCGAAGCAAGCAAGGCCGGGCTTTGCCCGGACCCACCAAAGGGCCGTCGCCCTTTGGAAACCCGTTTATTGATCAATGGGTGAGGTCGCACAACGCTTGGTCACAAACGGAAAAGGCGGCGCCCGCGGGCGCCGCCTTCGGCTGTCCGTCTTGCGGGATCAGCCGGCCTTGCGGCGGCGGATCAGGCCGAGGCCGAGCAGGCCGGTGCCGAGCACCGCCAGCGAGGCCGGCTCGGGAACGCCGGGGGTCGCCGAGCCGATCGTGATGTCGGCAAATCCGATCTGGTTGGCCACCCCGGCGAAGTCCACCGAATAGGCGGTGCCGCTGAAGGTGACGCCGAACGGCGAGTAGGGGCAGAAATTCGTGCCCTCGCAGCCGGGAACGCCCGCGCCGTTGCCGGTCACCGGGAGCGTCAGCGTCGCGAGCAGGGTGCCCGTGCCGTCCAGACCGCTCCACACGTTCACGGTGCCGCCCGAGTTCGCGGCGGAATAGTAGAACGAGAAGCCGGTGGTGAACCCGCCCAGCACGTCCATCGTGTCGGCCGTGCCGCTCAGGAAGAAGGCCACCTGGGCGCCAGGGCCGCCCGGGATCATGGCGGTATTGCAGGTACCGCCCGGCTGGCCGCTGCAGGCAAGGGCGTTCGAGGCGAAGGTGACGCCATAGTTCGGGCCCGGGCCGGAGCCGTTGCCGCCGAAGCCACCGTTGTAATAATCGAGGATCGTTTCCTCGGCATTGCCGTCCAGACCGGCGAAATCCAGCACGATTGCCGCGTTCGCGGGGGCGATGGAGGTGACGCCCAGACCCAGGGCGAAGGCAGCGGCGGCGACGAGCTTACGCATATCCGGCTCCTTGAATGGGCATTCGGTGCAGGGATCCTGCCTGGCGCCCGTTAATCAATACTTAATGTATCTTTTTCCACGCGGTTTGTAAGAAGTCAACTCTTTTTCATGAATCTTATTTCAGGATGCCTGCGCCGTCCGGCGGCAGGAATCCTCCGTTTTCCGGAACTCGCCTTCGTCGCTGCTCCGGCGAGGGACGCGTATTGTAACGGCATCAAAAATTTTGGTTAACCCGCGTGCCTCCCGGCCAAAAGCCCCCGGATCTTGACACCCGCCGCGCCCGCGGCCGCGAATGGGCGCGCAAAAAAGGGGGAGTACGCATGTCGGTCGATCCGCAGGTGCAGGCGATGCTCGATGAAATGGCCGGCCTGCCGCCGATGCAGACCTTGCCCGTCGATGCCGTGCGCGCCGGCACGGAAAAGCGCCTGGCGCTCGGCGGGCGCCGGGTGCCGGTGGGGGATATCGAGGATCGCGCCATTGCCGGCCCGGGCGGCGAGCTGAAACTGCGGATCTACACGCCGAAGGGCAAAGGGCCCTTCCCGCTGGTCGTGTTCTTCCATGGCAGCGGCTTCGTCATCTGCTCGCTGGACACGCATGACACGCTGTGCCGGCATCTCTGCGCCGGCGCGTCCGCGGTGGTGGTCTCGGTCGATTACCGCCTGGCGCCCGAGCATAAATTTCCCGCCGCCCCGGATGACTGCCTGGCGGCCACGCGCTGGGCCGGCGCGCATGCCGCGGAGCTGAACGCCGACCCCGCCCGCATCGCGCTGGCCGGGGACAGCGCCGGCGGCAACCTCGCGGCCGTCACCGCGCTGCGGGTGCGCGACGAGGGCGGGCCGGCGCTGTGCGCGCAGCTGCTGATCTATCCCGTGACCGACGCGGACACGAACAACGCATCCTACCGGCAGAATGCCGAGGGCTACGGCCTGACGCGGGAGGGCATGATCTGGTTCTGGAACCATTATCTCGGCCATCCCCGTGACGGCGCCAGCCCGCATGCCTCGCCGCTGCGCGCGCGGGATCTGTCCGGCCTGCCGCCGGCCTTCGTGCAGACCGCGGAATACGATCCGCTGCGCGACGAGGGGGAGCAGTACGCCAGCCGGCTGATCGCCGCCGGCGTGCCGACCCGGCTGGTCCGCTATGACGGGATGAACCACGGCTTCTTCTTCTGGTACGACCGGATCGACACCACGCGCATGGCAGTGAAGGAAGCCTGCCACTGGCTGCGGGCGCGCTTCGCTATTTAATCGCCCCTGGCCTGCCATATCTCCCCGCACTGTCCCCGTGTACCCCGTTATCCACAGGCCCGACTCCGGCGCATTGAGCGTAGGATGCGGCCAATGAACTCCATCGACTCCCCCCTGCTCGGCCTGTCCCAGCGCCTCCCCCCCTCCAACAGCCAGGCGGAACAGGCGCTGCTCGGCGCGCTGCTCGCCAATAACCGGGCCTATGAGCGGGTCTCGGAGTTCCTGGCACCCGAGCATTTCGTCGATCCCGTGCATGGCCGCATCTTCCAGGCCATCGCCCGGCGGATCGAGGCCGGGCAGCTCGCCGACGCGGTGACGCTGAAGGCGGAGTTCGAGCATGCCGGCATCCTCGACGAGGTCGGCGGCGTGGCCTATCTGGCGCAGCTGCTGTCGGCGATGGTCGGCATCATCAACGCCGGCGAATACGGCAAGGCGATCCACGACGCCTGGCTGCGGCGCCAGCTGATCGATATCGGCGAGACCGTGGTCAACAACGCGTTCGGCGCCGATCCGGAACTGGACGGCGCCAAGCAGATCGAGTTCGCCGAGCAGTCGCTGTTCGACCTGGCCAAGGACGGCGACACCGGCGGCGGCTTCGTCACCTTCGAGAAGGCGCTGACCCAGGCGATCCACGGCGCCGAACGCGCCTTTTCCAATCCCGGCGGCGTGTCCGGCCTGTCCACCGGCCTGCGCGACTACGACATCAAGACCGGCGGGCTGCATCCGTCCGACCTGATGATCCTGGCCGGCCGCCCGGCCATGGGCAAGACCGCGCTGGCCACCAAGATCGCCTACGGCGCGGCGAAGGCGCTGCTGGACGCGGCGCGCGCGATCGACCCCAACGCCAAGCCGAAGGGCACGGTGGCGATCTTCTCGCTGGAAATGAGCGCCGAACAGCTCGCCATCCGCCTGCTGTCGGAACAGGCGCGGGTGTCGGGCGACCGGATCCGGCGCGGCGACATCTCGCAGAAGGATTTCGACCGGTTCGTCCAGGTCAGCCGGGAAATCGGCGCCCTGCCGATGGAGATCGACGACACGCCCTCGATCACCTTGTCGGCGATGCGCACCCGCTGCCGGCGGCTGCAGCGCACCAAGGGCCTGTCGTTCATCGTGGTCGACTACCTGCAGCTGATGCGCCCCTCGGCGGGCACGCGACCGGAGAACCGGGTGCTGGAGATCAGCCAGATCACCCAGGGGCTGAAGGCGATCGCCAAGGAGCTCGCGGTGCCGGTGCTGGCGCTGTCGCAGCTCTCCCGCCAGGTGGAAAGCCGGGAGGACAAGCGGCCGCAGCTGTCGGATCTGCGCGAATCCGGCACCATCGAGCAGGACGCGGACTCGGTGATGTTCGTCTACCGCGACGAGTACTACCTGGAGCAGAAGATGCCGAAGGAGGTCGCGTTCGACCACAGCGACAAGTTCCATGGCGCGATGGACGAATGGCAGAAGAAGATGAACTTGGCGCACAACAAGGCCGAGCTGATCCTGGCCAAGCAGCGCCACGGCCCGACCGGCAAGATCGACCTGTTCTTCGAGGGCGAGTTCACCCGCTTCGCCGATCTGGACCAGACCCACTCGCCCCATGGCGACTGAGCCGCCCGACCCGTCCGGCGCGGGCGGGATACTGGAAATCGACCTCGGCGCGATCGCCGCGAACTGGCGAAGCCTGAGCGCGCGCCATCCGTCCGGGCCGGTGGCCGGGGTGGTGAAGGCCGATGCCTACGGGCTGGGCGCGGCCGCGGTGGTCCCGGCCCTGCGCGAGGCAGGATGCCGGCATTTCTTCGTGGCGCATCTGCAGGAGGCGCTGGCGATCCGGGGGGTGGCGTCGGGATGTCCTCGCGTCCCCTCTCCCCCGCTTGGGGGGGAGAGGGCAGGGGTGAGGGGGAGTTGACGCCCCCTCACCCCTCCCTCTCCCCCGAAGCGGGGGAGAGGGGGGAGAGGGGGAGACGGGGGGTTGGTGGCGGTGTTGAACGGGCTGATCCCGGGCACCGAGGCGGAGTATGTTGCGCATGGCCTGACGCCGGTGCTGGGGTCGCTGGCGGAGATCGCGGCCTGGGGGGCGCAGGCGCGGCGCGAGGGGCGCAGGCTGCCGGCGATCCTGCATGTCGATACCGGCATGTCGCGGCTCGGCCTGGATGCGCCGGGGCTGGCCGCGCTGCGGGAGGACCCGGGACGGCTGGAGGGGATCGCGGTCGACTACGTGATGACGCATCTGGTCTCCTCCGAGGTGCCGGGCGATCCGCTGAACGAGGCGCAGCGCGCCCGCTTCGCCGCCGCCTGCGCGGGGCTGCCGCCGGCGCGGCGCAGCCTGGCCAATTCCTCGGGCATTTTCCTCGGGCCGGGCTGGGGCTCGGACCTGGCGCGGCCGGGGGCGGCGCTGTACGGCATCAACCCGACGCCGGGGACGGCGAACCCGATGCGCCCGGTGGTCAGCCTGCGCGTTCGCGTGCTGTCGGTGCGCGACATCGCCCCCGGAACGAGCGTCGGCTACAACGCCACCTGGACCGCTTCCCGCCCCAGCCGGATCGCCACCGCCGCCATCGGCTATGCCGATGGCTGGCACCGCAGCCAGTCCGGCACAGATGGCCGAAGCGGGGGCCTGGCGATCTTTGACGGCAGCCCCATCCCGCTGGTAGGGCGTGTGTCCATGGACCTTACGACGTTCGATGTGACGGACCACCCGACGCTGGCCCCCGGCGCCTGGCTGGAACTGATCGGCCCCGCCCGCTCCCCCGACGACGTGGCGGTGGCGGCGGGCACCAACGGCTATGAGGTGCTGACCTCGCTCGGCCGCCGCTTCGCCCGCCAGTATATCGGCCCATACAAGTCATGATGAACCGGTTGCTGGACGCCGTGGCCGCCACCGGCCGGGCGGTGATCGACACGTGCCGCGCCACCGGACAGCTGACGCTGTTCGCGGCATCCGGCATCTCCCACGTGTTCCGCCCGCCGTTCTACGGCCGGCTGTTCCTGTCGGCGCTGTTGGAGATCGGCTATTTCTCGCTGCCCGTGGTGGCGTTGACCGCGATCTTCACCGGCATGGTGCTGGCGCTGCAATCCTATACCGGCTTCTCCCGCTTCTCCGCCGAGGGCGCGGTGGCGAACGTGGTGGTGCTGTCGGTAACCCGCGAGCTCGGCCCGGTGCTGGCCGGGCTGATGGTGGCCGGGCGCGTTGGCGCGGCGATGGCGGCGGAGATCGGCACCATGCGGGTGACCGACCAGATCGACGCGCTGAGCACGTTGTCCACCAATCCGATGAAGTACCTGGTGGCGCCGCGCCTGCTGGCCGGCACCATCGCGCTGCCGCTGCTGGTGGTGGTGGCGGACATACTGGGCGTGCTCGGTGGGTTCATCATCTCCACCGTCAAGCTCGGCTTCAACCCGGGCACCTACCTGACGCGGACGCTGAATTTCGTCGAGACCGTGGACGTCGCCTCGGGCCTGGCGAAGGCCGCGGTGTTCGGCTTCCTGATCGCGCTGATGGGCTGCTACCAGGGCTACAACAGCAAGGGCGGCGCGCAGGGCGTGGGCGCGGCGACGACCTCGGCGGTGGTGGCCGCGTCCATCCTGATCCTGGCCTTCGACTATGTGCTGACCGAGATGTTCTTTGCGCGCTAGAGGGGCCCGGTAGATGGGCAACCCGACGAACGGAGCGGTGCCCAAGCTGCGCCTGACCGGCGTGCGCAAATCCTTCGGCGACAAGGTTGTGCTGGATGGCATCGACCTGACCGTTCCCGCCGGCACCTCCATGGTGGTGATCGGCGGCTCCGGCTCGGGCAAGTCGGTGCTGCTGAAATGCGTGCTCGGCCTGATCGAGCCGGATGCCGGGCGGATCGAGATCGACGGCCAGGACGTGCTGACCCTGCCCCGCGAGGAGCGCGCCCGCGCCCGGGCGCGGATCGGCATGCTGTTCCAGAACGGCGCGCTGTTCGACAGCCTGCCGGTCTGGGAGAATGTCGCCTTCGGGCTGCTGGCCGAAGGCAAGGTCGCCCGGCGCGACGCGCAGGCGAAGGCGGCGGAGTTCCTCGAACAGGTGGGGCTGGCCGCCAGCGTGGGCGAATTGTCGCCGGCGGAGCTGTCCGGCGGCATGCAGAAGCGCGTGGCCCTGGCGCGCGCCATCGCCGCGCGGCCCGATATCCTGTTCTTCGACGAACCCACCACCGGCCTCGACCCGATCATGGGCGCGGTGATCGACGGGCTGATCGTCGATTGCGTCAAGCGGCTGGGCTCGACCGCCGTGGCGATCACCCATGACATGGCGAGCGCGCGGCGCATCGGCGACCAGGCGGCGATGATCCACAAGGGCAGGATCGTCTGGAACGGCCCCGCCGAACGGCTGATGGACAGCGGCAATCCGCTGGTGGACCAGTTCACCCACGGCCGCCGCGAAGGCCCGATCCAGATGGAACTGCGGCGCTGAACGCGCATGCCGCCGCCCCGGTGCCGGGTCTGCACAATTTTGCGCTTGCCGGCTTTCGCGAAACATGCGCGCTGCGTAACCTCCCGGCGGCCGGAAAGCGGAGGATGCCCTTGCGCGTGCTGAGAGCGATGAGACAACCACGCTGGCTCGCGCCGGCGGCCTGCTGGCTGCTCGCCGCCGCGTTGCCCGCCGGGCCGGCACGCGCAGCCGATAGCAACGAGGCGCAGGACAACGCCAGACAGGCCGTCAGCCTGTTCCTGAAAAGCTGCGTGGAATTCTCCGGCAACCGCGACGGGCTGCGCGACTGGGCGAAAAAGACCGGGCTGCCCGAACTGCCTGACAGCGGCGCGAACACATACCTGTATGGGTTGCCGGGCGCGGTCTACGACGCCTCGACCAAGGACGGCAAACTGGTGCTGGTGTCCGAGGACAATGGCTCCTGCTCGACCTTCGCCAAACGCGCGGACGGGCCGACCGTGCTGCGAGAACTGGAACGCATCCTGCGCGAGAGCCAGGTGAAACTGGATATCGTCGGCGACAAGCCCGACCCGAAGGAAAGCAAGCTGCTGCACCGGGAATACACGGCATCCGGCGCCAAACGCGCATGGCAGATGCTGGTCAGCACGGTAAACGACCCGGCCGGCGGCGAGGCGATCCTGACGGCTAATCCGTGGTGAAGGAAGTAAGGCCAGGGGCTCTGCCCTTGGACCCCGCCAAAGGGTGGAACCCTTTGGAAACCCCATACTGTTTTCTTGAAGAAGGGGGCTGGCACCGTCCGTGCAGCGGCAGAGTTCCGTCTGCCCCCTTCTTCAAGAAAACAACCGGGTGTCCAGAGGCTCCGCCTCTGGTGGGGGTCCAGGGGGCAAAGCCCCCTGGCCTTACTTCCTCAACAAGGACAAGCTGACAGATGGCCAAGCCCGTCGTCCGGTTCGTCTGCCAGTCCTGCGGCGCGGCGACGTTAAAGTGGGCCGGCAGGTGCGAGAGCTGCGAGGCCTGGAACTCCATTGTCGAGGAGGCCGTGGAGGTTCGCCCTGGGCCCGGCGGCAAGAAGGCGGCCGGGCGGAAGGTCGAGTTCACCGGCCTGTCCGGCACCGCGGCGCCGCCGCCGCGGGCGGTGACGGGCATTGCCGAGCTCGACCGCGTGCTGGGCGGCGGCCTGGTGGCGGCATCCGCGGTGCTGGTAGGGGGCGATCCCGGCATCGGCAAGTCCACGCTGCTGCTGCAGGTGGCGGCTTCCCTGGCGCGGGCCGGGCGGCGGGTCATGTATATCTCTGGCGAGGAGGCGATCGAGCAGGTGCGTCTGCGCGCGCGCCGGCTCGGGCTTGCGGATGCCAATGTAGAGTTGGCCGCCTCGATCAACCTGCGCGACATCACCGCCAGCCTGGAGGAGGCGTCGGACGTCGCGCTGGTGGTGATCGACAGCATCCAGACCATGTGGATGGACAGCATCGAGAGCGCGCCGGGCACCGTGTCGCAGGTGCGCGCCTGCAGCTTCGAACTGATCCGCCTGGCCAAGTCGCGCGGGTTTTCGCTGGTGCTGGTCGGGCACGTAACCAAGGAGGGCGCGATCGCCGGGCCGCGGGTGCTGGAGCACATGGTGGACGCGGTGCTGTATTTCGAAGGCGACCGCGGGCACCAGTTCCGCATCCTGCGCGGGGTGAAGAACCGTTTCGGCGCCACCGACGAGATCGGCGTGTTCGAAATGACCGATATCGGCCTGGCGGAGGTGGCCAATCCCTCGGCGCTGTTCCTGGCGGAACGGCGGGGCAACATCTCCGGCAGCGCGGTGTTCGCCGGGCTGGAGGGCTCGCGCCCGGTGCTGGTGGAGGTGCAGGCGCTGCTGTCGCCGAATGCGGGGGGATCGCCGCGCCGCTCGGTGATCGGCTGGGATGGCGGGCGGCTGTCGATGCTGCTGGCGGTGCTGGAGACGCGCTGCGGGCTGCGGCTGAACGCGCATGACGTCTACCTGAACATCGCCGGCGGGCTCAGGGTCAGCGAGCCGGCGGCGGACCTGGCGGTGGCGGCGGCGCTGGCCTCGGCGGCATCGGACCGGCCGACCCATCCGGGGATGGTTTATTTCGGCGAGGTCGGGCTGTCGGGCGAGGTGCGCCAGGTGGCGCAGGCGGAGGCGCGGCTGAAGGAGGCGCAAAAACTGGGCTTCGACGCCGCCACGCTGCCGCGCCGGGTGGCCCGCGGCAACCGGCCGCTGGCGGCACCGGACGGGCTGATGCTGGCGGAGATCGGCCATTTGTCCGATCTGGTGGCCGGATTCGGGGACGATAAACCCGGATGAGGACGAAGGCGGATGGCGCGTACCCTTACAGGTCGGTTATACGGCGTTCTTTCCGATGCATAGGTGTTCCCCAAACCGTGGATGATCCGAAGACTGTGGGTATTCGATGACCTGGGTGGACCTGGCCGTGCTGGGCGTGCTGGTGGTGTCGGCGCTGCTGGCGTTCATGCGCGGCTTCGTGTCCGAGGTGCTGGGCATCGGCGCCTGGATCGGGGCCGGGCTGGCCGCGCTCTGGGCCGGGCCGCTGGCGCGCCCGCAGGTCGAGATCTGGATGGACCAGTGGGTCAAGATGCCGGCGTTGGTGACGCCCGTGGCGTTCGGCGGCGTGTTTCTGGCGGCGCTGATCGCCCTGCTGATCCTTTCGCGCTGGATCGGCGAGCTGGTGCGCAACTCGGTGCTTTCCGGCCTTGACCGCAGCCTGGGTCTGCTATTCGGGTTGGCACGGGGTGCGGTGCTGGTCATCTGTGCCTATATGGGCACCGGGATGTTGATCCCCATGGACAAGTGGCCCGCGGCGGTGCGGGAAGCGCGGTTGCTGTGGCCTGCCTATGAGGGGGCCGCGATCGTGGTGAAGGCGCTGCCGCCGCAATACCAGCCACGCCTGTACGCGCCTTCCGAGGGGCGGGAGACGACCGCCGCCGATTTATTGCATGCCATCCCGATCGGGCGGGCCACTGGCAAGCCCGTCGTTCGGGAATAGGAGACGATCCGTCATGGATGAGCGCAGCCTGAGCTTGGAAGCCGCTTCCGAGTCGGACGACAAGTTCCACGATGAATGCGGGGTGTTCGGGGTCTGGAACGTCCCGGACGCGGCCGCGGTCACCGCACTCGGCCTGCATGCCCTGCAGCATCGCGGCCAGGAAGCCACCGGCATCGTCAGCCTGGACGGCAAGCGCTTCCATTCCCATCGCGGGCTCGGCCTGGTCGGCGATAATTTCAGCAACGCCAAGGTGATCGCCTCGCTGCCCGGGCGGATCGCGGTCGGGCATAACCGCTACGCTACCACCGGCGACACCATCCTGCGCAACGTGCAGCCGCTGTTCGCCGATTTCGAGTTCGGCGGCTTCGCGGTGGCGCATAACGGCAACCTGACCAACGCCCAGGGGCTGCGCCGCCAGCTGGTCCGCCGTGGCTGCCTGTTCCAGTCCACCACCGACAGCGAGGTGTTCGTCCATCTGATCGCCATCAGCCTGTACTCCACCGTGGAGGACCGGCTGATCGACGCGCTGAAGCAGGTGATCGGCGCCTATTCGCTGGTGGCGCTGTCCAATGACGCGCTGTTCGGCGTGCGCGACCCGCTGGGCGTGCGTCCGCTCATTCTCGGGCGGATCCCCGGCTATCCGGATGGCGGCTGGGTGCTGGCGAGCGAGACCTGCGCGCTCGACATCGTCGGCGCGGAGTTTATCCGCGACGTCGATCCCGGCGAGATCGTCATCATCAACGACGGCGGCGTGCGCAGCATCAAGCCGTTCGCGCGGCAGGCCGAGCGGTTCTGCGTGTTCGAGTACATCTATTTCGCCCGGCCGGATTCGGTGATGGAGGGCACGCCGGTCTACGAGGCGCGCAAGGCGATCGGCCGGGTGCTGGCGCGCGAGAGCGGGGTGGCGGCGGACGTGATCGTACCGGTGCCCGACAGCGGCGTGCCGGCGGCGATGGGCTACGCGCAGCAGAGCGGCATTCCGTTCGAGCTCGGCATCATCCGCAACCACTATGTCGGCCGCACCTTCATCGAGCCGACCGACCAGATCCGCAATCTCGGCGTCAAGCTGAAGCACTCCGCCAACCGCCCGGTGCTGGAGGGCAAGCGCGTCGTGCTGGTCGACGATTCGATCGTGCGCGGCACCACCAGCCGCAAGATCGTGGAGATGGTGCGCCAGGCAGGCGCGGCGGAGGTGCATATGCGCATCTCCTCGCCGCCGACGACGCATTCCTGCTTCTACGGCATCGACACGCCCGAGCGCAGCAAGCTGCTGGCCGCGCAGCACGACGTGCAGGAAATGGCGGAGCTGATCGGCGCCGACAGCCTCGCCTTCATCTCCATCGACGGGCTGTACCAGGCGCTCGGCCGGACCGAGCGCGATCCCGCGGCGCCGCATTACTGCGATGCCTGCTTTACCGGCGAATACCCGATCGCGTTGCCCGATCAGGCCGCCAACATGGACCGGCAGCTCAGCCTGCTGGCGGAAAATACCTGAACATGGCGGGTTTGCTGGAAGGACGGGTGGCGCTGGTAACCGGCGCCAGCCGGGGGATCGGGGCGGCCGCGGCGATCGAGCTCGGCCGGCTCGGCGCGCATGTGGTGCTGACCGCGCGCACCCAGGGCGGGCTGGAGGAAACCGACGACGCGATCCGGGCCGCGGGCGGCGCGGCGAGCCTGCTGCCGCTGGACCTGCAGGACAGGGAGAGCCTGGACAAGGTCGGCCCCAGCATCTACGCGCGCTTCGACCGGTTGGACATCCTGGTGCATGCCGCCGGCGCGCTCGGCAAGCTGACGCCGGTTTCGCACATACTGGATGGCGACTGGACCGAGGTGATGGCGGTGAACCTGTCCGCCGCCTGGCGCCTGATCCGCAGCTGTGCCCCGGTGCTGGCCGCGTCTGACGCCGGCCGTGCGGTGTTCGTCACCGATGCGCGCGCGCGCAATCCGTCGGCCTATTGGGCGCCGTACGCGACCAGCAAGGCCGGGCTCGAGCATCTGGTGCTGACCTGGGCGGCGGAACTGCGCACCACCGCCATGAAGGTGAACCTGTTCGACCCCGGCGTGGTGGCAAGCCGGCTGCGCCGCGATGCCATGCCGGGCGAGGATGCCGCCACCCTGCCCAGGCCCGCCTCGGTGGCCCCTGCCCTCGCCGCTTTGTGCCTGCCGGCGGAGACGCGGCACGGCGAAATCGTCGCGGTCTGAGCTAAGCCGCCAGCGCCGCGCGCACGCGCGGATCAAGCAGCGCCGCCAGCTCCGCTTCGTGCAGATACTCCGGCATCAGCGCGTCGATCGTGGGGTCGCGCCGGCTGGCGGGATGGAAATAGATCTCGCTTGATCCCTCCGGCAGATGCGGCGCCAGGCGCAGCAGGCGGTCGGCGGTCATCCGCCCGCTCCAGGCGATGCCGAAGACCTGGTCGTCGGTCGCCATCCCTGCCCGCCTCGCCTGCCCGCGCAGCAGCCGTGTCCAGTGATACAAGGCCCGGGAGCCGAGGCCGACCGGCTCGCCGCAGGCGGCCAGCACGTCCGGCGGCTCGGCGGGAACGCGAACCGCACGCAGGCCGAATTCCCGCCCGATATCGACCAGCAGCCGCCCCACGGTCGGATGCAGATGCATGTGCTTGTGGGCATTGGCGTGGTCCAGCGCCAGGCCGGTGGCGGCGAAGGCGGCGAATTGCGCGCGGATCTCCGCTGCCAGCTGCCGCCGCACGCCGGGGCGGAAGAAATACTTCAGGCCCAGCCCGAGCTGGTCGGAGGGAAACCGCCCGCCCGCGTCCACCAGATCCGGAATCCGCTGCGGCGCCAGCACCGCCGGCCCCTCGATCACCACCAGATGCAGCCCGACCCTGAGCCCCGGCATGGCCCTTGCGCGGCGCACCGCGTCCTCGGCCGCCGCGCCGGCAACCATCAGGCTGGCGACCTGAAGAATGCCCTCGCGATGTGCCCGCTCGATGCCCTCGTTGACCGCCTCGGACAGACCGAAGTCATCCGCGGAGACGACGACGTGCCTCATGAAAGGAAGGAAGGCCAAGGGGCTCTGCCCCTTGGATCCCCGCCAAAGGGCTGAGCCCTTTGGAAACCCCTGACATTTTTTAAGGAATGGGCGGGCGAGGAGGTGCGGGCCACGGCATTGTGGCCCGCCCATTCCTTAAAAAATAACCGGGTGTCCAGAGGCTCGCCTCTGGTGGGGGTCCAGGGGGCAGAGCCCCCTGGCCTTGCTTCCTTCATGCCGCCGTATTGCGCTCGCGCAGGAACTGGAAGAACTCGACGCCCTCGCGCAGGCGGCGCTTCATCATCTGCGGGCTGCGGACCATCTCGCCGACGATGGAGGCGATCTTCGGGGCGCGGAAGTAGAACGTCTTGTAGAAGGTCTCGACGCTGTCGAAGATTTCCGTGTGCGACAGATGCGGGTAGTGCAGCGGCGCGATCTGGATGCCGTGCTCGTCGACCAGTTCGGCGTGCTCGGCGTCCAGCCAGCCGTTCTCCACCGCCTGCTTGTGCAGGAAGGTGCCGGGATAGGGCGCGGCCAGCGAGACCTGCATGCGTGTGCGGGTTGATCTCGGTGGCGAAGCGGATGGTTTCCTCGATGGTTTCCTGGGTTTCGCCGGGCAGGCCCAGGATGAAGGTGCCGTGGATCTTGATGCCGAGCTCGTGGCAGTCCTGGGTGAACCGCTTGGCGACCTCGATCCGCATGCCCTTCTTGATGTTGTGCAGGATCTGCTGGTTGCCGCTTTCGTAGCCGACCAGCAGCAGGCGCAGGCCGTTGTCGCTGCAGCACCTTCAGCGTCTCGCGCGGCACGTTGGCCTTGGCGTTGCAGGACCAGGTGACGCCGAGCTTGCCGAGTTCCTTGCGCGATCGCCTCGGCGCGCGGCAGGTTGTCGGTGAAGGTGTCGTCGTCGAAGAAGAATTCCCGCACCTGCGGGAAGTAGTTTCTGCGTCAGGCGGATTTCCTCGGCCACGTGCTCGGGGCTGCGCACGCGGTAGCGATGCCCGCCGACGGTCTGCGGCCACAGGCAGAAGGTGCAGTGGCGATCTTGCAGCCGCGGCCGGTGTAGAGCGAGACGTAGGGGTGCATCAGGTAGCCGATGAAGTAGTCCTCGATCCGCAGGTCGCGCTTGTAGACCTCGGTGACGAACGGCAGCTGGTCCATGTCCTCCAGCACCGCGCGGTCCTGGTTGTGGACGATCTCGCCATCGCTCGTTGCGCTAGGTGATGCCGTCGACGTCGGCCCAGTCGCGGCCCTCGGCGATTTCCTTGATGGTGAAGTCGAACTCGTTGCGGGCGACGAAGTCGATCGGCCGCGCCCTTCGCAGGCTCTCGGCCGGCTGCACCGCCACCTTGGCGCCGACGAAGCCGATCTTCAGCGACGGGTTGGCGTCCTTCAGCGCCTCGCGCGACCTTCACGTCCGAGGCGAAGGACGGGCGTCGAGGTGTGGATCACGCACAGCTCGAAGTCGCGCGCCTGCCGCGGTCACCGTGTCCAGGCCGATGCGCGCCGGCGGCGCGTCGATCAGCTTGCTGCCGGGCACCAGGGCGGCGGGCTGGGCCAGCCAGGTCGGGATACCAGAAGGACTTGATCTCCCGCTTGGCCTGGTAGCGCGAGCCGGCGCCGCCGTCGAAGCCGTCGAAGGAGGGCGGCTGCAGGAACAGGGTCTTCATCATGGCGGGATCAATACCTCTAAGGAGCAGGCCGGGGCGGGATTGACAGGGAAACCGGTCCGTCGGCGCGCAGCGAATGGCCACGCCAGTCCACCCTGTCTCCGCCATAGCTCGCGATCATCACAACGACCGACATAAGCTCGCGCAACGGCAAAAGCCAGAAGGAAGCCGGAAAAGCAACCCCCGACAAAAAGCGCGCCAGCGCCCGATCGACCCCGCGGGCCGCGAGGGCGCGCAGAATCCAGGCCGCCAGGAACAAAATCGCGGCCCAGGGCGCGCCGGCGGAGAGCAGCAGCGCCAGCGCCGACCAGACCAGCGGATATTGCAGGCAGGATCCGGCGAAGGCGGCGGGCTCCAGCGCGCGGATGGTGCGCGCCCAGCGCAGTTCGTGGCGATACAGGGCCGCCAGCCGGGTTTCCGGCACCGTGGTCGCCGGCACCGTGCCGGCGAGTGCGGACCGCGAGGCCGAGGCCGCGCGACCAGGCGGCCGAGCACGTTGTCGTCGGCCAGATGGTCACCAGCGCCTCCAGCCCGCCGATGCGCGCCAGCGTATCGCGCCGCAGCGCCATCGTGGCACCCAGGCAGTCCTGCCGACCCATGGCGCGCGCCAGCAGCGCGCCGGGCAGGAAGTAATGCGTGATCGCCGTGGCGCCGAGCGCGCCGGTGAGCCCGGGGCGGGCCGGCATGCCGGCATAGAGGGTGGTGGCCAGCCCGCCGCCCGGGCTGCTCCAGCGCGGCGACGATGCGTCCAGATAGTCCGGGCGCGACATGCAGGTCGGAATCGGCGATGACCAGAATGTCGTGCTTCGCGGCCGGCAGCATGTTGATCAGGTTGCCGATCTTGCGGTTCGGCCCGTGGTCGGCGGGGTTCACCACCACGTGCGATGTCGGCGTCAGGAAACCGCGCCCGCACCCGCTCGACCACCGCCAGGGCCGGATCGGCCGGGTTCTGCACGCCGAACACGATCTGGCAGGGCCAGCCGTTCTGCTGGCAATGCGACGCCAGCGCCTGCTCCAGCAGCGGCTCGTCGCCGTAGAGCGGCTTCAGGACGGTGACGGGGGTTCGCTGCCTGGGGGGCGGCCAGGGGGCGGCGGCGAAACGCACAGCCAGAAACCAGCCATAGAGAGCCTGTCCGAGTCCCAGCAGGGTCAGGAAGGCGAGAACACAGGAAAGCCAGGTCATTTCATCGAGGTACTAGCCGAGCGAACCGCCCGACAGGTCCGTTACCTTCTTCTTCAGGCTGGCGATCAGCGAGCCGGCGCCGCCCTGTGCCAGCAGGCGAGCGGAAATCCGACCGCTGCACCGCCACGCGGCTGATCGTGCCGTCCAGCAGCACGTCGACGACCCGCCAGCCGTTATCGGTCTGCCGCATCACGTAGTCGAGCCGGGTCGGGTCGCCGCTGCTGGGCACCCTGCGGGTTGCCACCACCTCGTCATTGCCGACGGCGCGCAGGCCGGGCAGCACCTCGAAGCGGTCGCCGTTGAACTCGTTGAAATTCGACACATAGGAGGCGATCGTGAACTGGCGGAACACCGCCAGCAATTGCGCGCGGTCCGCCTCGGCCATGCTGGACCAGGTCTGGCCGACGGAAACCCGGAGAATGGCGGTCAGGTCGAAGGCACGGTCGACGATCGGGGAGAGGGTGTTGAATCGCTGGGGGAAGGGCGCGCCGGCGCCGGCCTTCATCACCTGGAGCAGCCCGGTGTTGAGCGCGACGATCGGCGCCGACACCTCGGCGAAATCCGCCGCGCGGGCGCTGCGCGATCGGGCCAGCAGGCCGGCGGCAAGAAGCGCGAGCAGGGAGCGCCGGGGAAGCTGGTTGCCGCTGAGCTTTTTCATTGTGCCGCCACCGTGGTTGCCGGCCGAAGGGTGCCGCCGACGGCGTCGACGGCAGTACGCACGATATCCTTGGCGGTGAGCCCGGCCTGGATGAGCTGTTTGGCCTGGCTGTCATGGTCGATGAACACGGTCCGGCAGGGCCATCGGGCGGATCTTCAGGCCCTTGCCGAAGGCGGGCATCCAGCAGCCCCTTCCAGGCCAGATGCTGCATCACCGCCGCGCCGAAGCCGCCCACCGAGCCTTCCTCGATGGTGATCAGCACCTCGTGATGGCGCGCCAGCTGCTCGATCAGCGCCGTGTCCAGCGGCTTGGCGAAGCGCGCATCGGCGACCGTGGTCGACAGCCCGCGCGCCGCCAGCTCGTCCGCCGCGCGCAGCGCGTCGGCCAGACGCGTGCCCAGCGACAGGATCGCCACGCTGGCGCCCTCGCGCAGGATGCGGCCCTTGCCCAGTTGCAGCACCTCGCCGCGCGCCGGCAGCGCGATCCCGGTGCCCTCGCCGCGCGGATAGCGCAGCGCGCTCGGCCGGTCGTCGATATCAGCGGCGGTGGCCACCATGTGCACCAGCTCCGCCTCGTCGGACGGCGCCATCAGCACCATGCCCGGCAGGCAGCCGAGATAGGCGATGTCGAAGCTGCCGGCATGCGTGGCGCCGTCAGCGCCCACCAGCCCGGCGCGGTCCATCGCGAAGCGCACCGGCAGGCCCTGGATCGCCACGTCGTGCACCACCTGGTCGTAGGCGCGCTGCAGGAAGGTCGAGTAGATCGCGCAGAACGGCTTCATGCCCTCGGTCGCCATGCCCGGCGGCGAAGGTCACCGCGTGCTGCTCGGCGATGCCGACATCGAAGCAGCGGTCGGGAAACACCTTGGCGAAGCGGTCGAGCCCGGTGCCCGACGGCATCGCCGCGGTGATCGCGACGATGTTGGGGTCGCGCCTCGGCCTCCGCGATCAGCGCGTCGGCGAAGACCTTCGTGTAGGCCGGCGGGCCGGGCGGCGCCTTCACCTGCTCGCCGGTGACCACGTTGAACTTGGACACGCCGTGCAGCTTGTCGGCCGAGTTCTCCGCCTGCGCGTAGCCCTTGCCCTTCTGGGTGATCACATGCACCAGGATCGGGCCGGTGTCCTCGGCCTCGCGCACGTTGCGCAGCACCGGCAGCAGGTGGTCGAGGTTATGGCCGTCGATCGGGCCGACGTAGTAGAAGCCCAGCTCCTCGAACAGCGTGCCGCCGGTCAGCATGCCGCGGGCGTATTCCTCGGCGCGCAGGGCGGTGCGCTCGATCTCGCGCGGGAAGCGCTTGGCCATCTTCACCGCCAGCTCCCGCAGGTTGAGGAAGCTGCGCGAGGACATCAGCCGCGACAGATAGGCGCTCATCGCGCCGACCGGCGGCGCGATCGACATGTCGTTGTCGTTCAGGATCACGATCAGGCGCGAGCGCAGCGCGCCGGCGTTGTTCATCGCCTCGTAGGCCATGCCCGCGCTCATCGCGCCGTCGCCGATCACGCGATCACGTTGCGGTCGTCGCGCTGGCCGCCGCCTCCGCCTTGGCGCGCGCGTCTTCAGGTCGCGCGCCACCGCCATGCCGAGGCCGGCGGAGATCGAGGTCGAGGAATGCGCCGCGCCGAACGGGTCGTATTCGCTCTCGGAGCGGCGGGTGAAGCCGGACAGCCCGCCGCCCTGGCGCAGGGTGCGGATGCGGTCGCGCCGTCCGGTCAGGATCTTGTGCGGATAGGCCTGATGGCCGACATCCCAGATCAGCCGGTCGCGTCGGGGTGTCGAAGATGGCGTGGATCGCCACCGTCAGCTCCACCACGCCCAGCGCCGAGCCCGAGATGCCCGCCGGTGACCGAGACCGCGTCGATCGTCTCCGCCCGCAGCTCGTCGGCCAGCTGGCGCAACTGCTCGGGCGAGAAATTGCGCAGATCGGCGGGGATACTGGACGCGATCCAGCAGCGGGGTCTGGGGGGGCATCGGTCAGTCCGCCTTCAGCTGCGCCGTCTTACGATGAAAGCCGCGAGAGCGCGCAACCCATCCGCGCGTTCGTCGAAGCCATCGAGATGTGCAGCGGCCTGTTTAGCTCAACATCAATCGCATGGGCGCGGGCACTTTCAATGCCCAGGACTGCAACCATCGTCGCCTTTCCCGCCGCGGCGTCCTTGCCGGTGGTCTTGCCGGTCTCCTCGGCGGTGCCTTCGGCGTCCAGCAGGTCGTCGGCGATCTGGAACGCGGCGCCGAGATCGCGCGCCATAGGCCGCCAGCGCCTGGCGCTGCGCCGGGGAGCGCCCGGCCCAGGATGGCCCCGGCCTCGGCGCTGAACTGGATCAGCCGCCCGGTCTTCAGCGCCTGCAGCCGCGTCACCTCCGCCGCCGTCCAGCACGCGGCCCTCGGCCTCATGTCGATCATCTGCCCGCCGGCCATGCCGCGCGCGCCGGCGGCGTGGCCGAGCGCCAGCACCAGCTCGCAGCGGGCCGCGGCGTCGGAATGGGTTTCCGGCTCGGCCAGCACCTCGAACGCGCGGGCCTGCAGCGCATCGCCGGCCAGGATCGCGGTCGCCTCGTCGAAGGCCTTGTGGGTGGAGGGCTTGCCGCGGCGCAGGTCGTCGTCGTCCATCGCCGGCAGGTCGTCATGGACCAGCGAATAGGCGTGCAGCATCTCGATCGACGCCGCCACGCGGGCGGCGCAGGTCTCGGCGACCGAGAACAGCGCGGCCGTCTCCATCACCAGGAAGGCGCGCATCCGCTTGCCGCCGCCGAGCGCCGCATAGCGCATGGCTTCCACCAGGCGCGCCTCCAGCCCCGGCACCGGGGGCAGCAGCCCATCCAGGCATTCTTCCATGATCCCGGCGACCCGGGACATTGCGCCGGCCAGGTCGAATACATCGGCACTTTGCGTCATCTGTCCTACCAACTGCCAACAGCTCCAAATCCAACCGCCACCCCGGTCCGGCTAATTCGATCCGCCCATTCGATCTGGCAGACCGACAGTTCCGGCATCGGCCCCTGTTGCGGTCATAATCAGATTTGCCTCAAGGGAGATAAGGCTCTCTATCAGCCAAGTGCTGCTCTGCCCAAGCTGTGGCAGGAATGCCACAGCTGATGCATTCCAATGACGCGCTGCGCAATCCCGATCCTCTCGGCTAACGCGCATGGCGGGCATTCATGGCACAATGCCAGCAGCCAGTCTGATTGGCCGGATGATGGCGTCGCACGATGCCAGCGCCTCGCGACAAGCACGGCAGCATTGTCGGAGCGATGCGCCCATGCCATATCCGACCGTGCTAGTTGGGCTTTGGATCTGTCGGGTTTTGGCAGTGTCGGACGAATGGCCTGCGCGTTGGCCCCGGATGGCGCCCAGGTTTGGTGGCGCCCAGGTTTGATGGCGCCCTGGATTGATGAGGCCCACGACTGGGGGCCGGTAATTGGAGTAAGTGGATGATTCGCGTCGTATTGGCCCAGCCTCGCGGGTTTCTGCGCCGGTGTCGAGCGGGCGATCGAGATCGTCGAACGGGCCCTGAAGAAATACGGTCCGCCGATCTATGTCCGTCACGAGATCGTGCATAACCGGCATGTGGTCGAGGATCTGCGCACCCGCGGCGCGGTGTTCGTCGACGAGCTGGACGAGGTGCCGCCCGGCGCGATGACCGTGTTCAGCGCCCATGGCGTGGCCAAGCGTGTCGAGGAGCTGGCCGCCGAGCGCGGCCTGCCGGTGATCGACGCCACCTGCCCGCTGGTCGCCAAGGTGCATAACGAGGGCCGGCGCTACGCCGCCCAGGGGCGTGAGATCGTGCTGGTCGGCCATGCCGGCCACGCGGAGGTGGAAGGCACGATCGGCCAGGTGCCCGGCAAGGTGCACCTGGTGCAGACCGTCGAGGACGTGCCGCTGCTGGAAGTCGCCGACCCGCACAAGCTGGCCTACATCACCCAGACGACGCTGTCGGTGGACGACACGCGCGGCGATCATCGCCGCCCTGAAGGCCCGCTTCCCGGATATCGTCGGGCCGGATGTGCGCGACATCTGCTACGCCACGCAGAACCGGCAGTACGCGGTGCGCGAGCTGGCCAACGCCGTGGACATGATCCTGGTGGTCGGCAGCCGCAACAGCTCCAACTCCAACCGCCTGCGCGAGATCGGCGAGGAGCTCGGCAAGCCGTCCTACCTGATCGACGACGCCTCCGCGCTGGACCCCGCCTGGTTCAGCGGCGTCGCTCCGGCGAAGTGATGTCGGTCGGCGTTACCGCCGGGGCGTCGGCGCCCGAGATGCTGGTGCAGGGCGTGATCGCGGGCCTGCGCCAGTTCGGCGAGGTCGAAGTGTCCACGCTGGCCGGCGTGGCGGAGGATGTCCGCTTCCGCTTCCCCGCCCAGCTGGCTGATGCCTGAAGAGAGTAGGGAATAAGAATGGCCGTTCCGTTGAACCAGGTGCTGCGCGTCGGCGCCTATGTCGTCAAGCAGCACCTGAGCGGGCGCAAGCGCTACCCGCTGGTGCTGATGCTGGAGCCGCTGTTCCGCTGCAACCTGGCCTGCGCCGGCTGCGGCAAGATCGACTATCCCGCCGAGATCCTGAACCAGCGCCTGTCCGTCGCCGAATGCCTGGAAGCGGTCGATGAATGCGGCGCCCCGGTGGTGGTGATCGCCGGCGGCGAGCCGCTGCTGCACAAGGAAATCCACGAGATCGTCGAGGCCTGCGTGGCGCGGAAGAAATTCGTCATCGTCTGCACCAACGCGCTGCTGCTCGAAAAGAAGATGGACCTGTTCAAGCCGCAGCAAGTACTTCACCTGGTCCGTGCATCTGGATGGCGGGCGGGAAGAGCACGACCGCTCGGTCTGCCAGGGCGGCGTCTATGACCGCGCGGTGGCGGCGATCCGCGAGGCCAAGCGCCGCGGCTTCCGCACCATCATCAACGCCACGCTGTTCGACAACGCCGAGCCCGAGAAGGTCGCCACCTTCTTCGACGAGATGACCGCGATGGGCGTGGAAATCAGCGTCTCGCCCGGCTACGCCTATGAGCGCGCGCCGGACCAGCAGCACTTCCTCAATCGCCAGAAGACCAAGGAACTGTTCCGCGGGATCTTCGCGCGGCAGAAGACCGGTGCGAAGAAGAAGTGGCAGTTCAACCAGTCCTCGATGTTCCTGGACTTCCTGGCCGGCAACCAGCAGTTCCACTGCACGCCCTGGGGCAACCCGACGCGCACCTATTTCGGCTGGCAGCGCCCCTGCTACCTGCTCGGCGAAGGCTATACGAAGACCTTCAAGGAGCTGATGGAAACCACCGACTGGGACAAATACGGCACCGGCAACTACGAGAAATGCGCCGACTGCATGGTGCATTGCGGCTACGAGGCCACCGCCGTGACCGAGTCCGTGCGCAAGCCCTGGAAGGCGCTGGCCCAGGCCGTGCGCGGCATCCGCACCGAAGGCCCGATGGCGCCGGAAATCCCGCTCGATAAGCAGCGGCCGGCGGAATACGTGTTCTCCCGCCACGTCGAACAGGCGATGACGCGGATCAAGCACGAAAAGAAGACCGCGCCGGTGGAAATCGCCGAGGCCGCCGAATAGCCTGCTAAAACGAAAGCCTGGAACAGGATCGGCGCATCCATCTGCGCCGATCCTGCTGCAGACCGCGGAGGATCCAAGTGCCGGCCTATCTGATCGCCAATATCGAGGTCACCGACCCCGCCGGGTTCGAAACCTACCGCGCGCGGGTGCCCGCCGTGGTGGCGCAATACGGCGGCCGCTACCTGATCCGCGGCAACCCGCCGACCGTCACCGAAGGCCAGCAGTTCTTCAAGCGCCTGACGGTGCTGGAATTCCCCTCGATCGGAGCCCTCCAAACCTTCTACAGCAGCCCGGAATACACCCCGCTGCTGGCCATCCGAACCGCGTCCACCAAATCCGACGTCGTGTTCGTCCCCGGCGCCGACTGATCCCATCCGGCGGCCTTCGGGCGTGGGGGCGGCGGCGAGGCACGGCTGGGGCTCCGCCCCAGACCCCGGCAGGGGCGTTGCCCCTGCACCCCACCAAGGGACAGTCGTCCCTTGGATCCCTCGGACTGGTTTGTTGCGAAGAGGGCCATGACGTAGCCCATCAACCGCTACGTCGGTTGGGCCCTCTTCGCAACAAACCAAACTGACAGGGGTCAAGGGGATGACCATCCCCTTGCGGGGTGGAGGGGCAGCGCCCCTCCTGGGGTTTGGGGCAAAGCCCCAATCCTGCTTGCCTACGCTCCCGCGCCCCGAAGGCTGCCGAATGGGATCAGCGGGTCAGGGGGCCGACATGGGGGCCGGCGCGGGCCAGGGCGCCGCTTTTGGCGGCGTCGTCCAGGGCGCGGAAGAAGGTGTAGGACAGGGTGATCGTGGTTACGTCGGCGGTATTGGGGTCGGTCGCGATGGCTGGGTCCACCCAGAAGGTGACGGGGAAGTCCATTTCCTGGCCGGCGGTCAGGCTCTGTTCGTTGAAGCAGAAGCAGGCGGTCTTGTGGAAATACTTGCCCGCCTTTTCCGGCGTGACGTTGTAGAGCGCGACGCCGGTCACGGTGGTTTGCGACAGATTGCGGGCGTGGTAGGTCGCCAGCCTGTCCTCGCCGAGCGCCACGGTGACCTCACGGACGGTCGGGGCGAATTTCCAGGGCAGGCCCGGGTTGGTATCGGCGTTGAAGCGCACGGTGATTGTCTTGCCGTCCGCACCTGGCGGCACGCCGCCGAGCTGCGGCGTGCCGCCGTAGCCGGTGGCGGCGCAGAACATGCGATACAGGGGTACGGAGGCGAAGGCCAGTCCGCCCATGCCGGCGATGACGCCGAGCAGCACCAGCAGGATCGCTCCGTTTCCGCGTGTCTTGGCCATGAATGCCTATATCGGTCGTGCCGATCCCGGCTCTAGTGGGGCTTCATCATCTTGACGATGGTGATGGCGTAGAACAACGCCGACAGCGCCGCCAGCACCACCAGCATGGCCCAGTTGCGCAGCCTTCTGCGCCGGGCGATCTCGGCGGATTCGGAGCGTCCGATCTTGTCCGGAAGGCTGGCCATCGGCTCAGCCCCAGATGCTGGAGAGCGGGATGGGCCCGATCAGGCTGTCGGCCGCGAAGGCGGCGAACAGCAGGAACAGATACAGGATCGAGTACTTGAACGCGGCGCGGGCGGGCCGGTCATTGGTCAGGCTGACGCCGTCCGGGTCCTGCCGGTCGCGCGCCACGCGCCAGACGCAGGCGAGGAAATAGCCGCCGAGGGCGAGAGCGGAGGCCGCGTAGACGATGCCGGAGAAGCCGATGATCCAGGGGGCCAGGGTGACCGGGATCAGCACCAGCGTGTAGAGCACGATCTGGCGGCGGGTTTCCCGCGCGCCGGCGACCACCGGCAGCATCGGCACGCCGGCGCGGCGGTAGTCGGCATTGGCGTACAGCGCCAGGGACCAGAAATGCGGCGGGGTCCAGAAGAAGGTGATGGCGAACAGCAGCAGCGGCACCAGGTCGACCGAACCGGTCACCGCGGCCCAGCCGATCACCGGGGGAAAGGCGCCGGCGGCGCCGCCGATGACGATGTTCTGCGGCGTGCGGCGCTTCAGCCACATCGTGTAGACGAAGACGTAGAAGCCGATCGAGATGGCCAGCACCACGGCCGCGGCGGCGTTGGTCGCGAGGTACATCACCGTGACCGACGCGCATGCGAGCAGCACGCCGTAGGCCAGCGCCGCCGGGGCGGCGATGCGCCCGGCCGGGATCGGACGGTTGCGGGTGCGGTACATCAGCTCATCGATGTCGCGGTCGAACCACATGTTGATCGCCCCGGCGGCGCCGGCCGCCACGGTGATCGCCAGGATCGCGGTGAAGGCCAGCACCGGATGCAGGTGCCCGGGTGCCACCACCATGCCGATCAGTCCGGTGAACACCACCAGCGTCAGCACCCGCGGCTTCAGCAGCGCGATCCAGTCGCGCAGCTCCGATTCCGACGCCAGCGCGTCGGCCGAGGCGACATCGGCAACAGCGATCGCGGAGCCGGAGAGCGAGGAAACAGACAGGGGGGAATACTCCCCCCTGTTCGCCGCGCCTGCCGGGGCAGTGGTCTCATTCATGGTTCAAGCCAACGCTTTCAGTCTGGGTGTTACGGAGGGGTACGGCCGCTACTGGATCCGCGGCAGTTCCTCGAAGGTGTGGAACGGCGGCGGCGAGCTGACGCTCCATTCCAGGGTGGTCGCGCCTTCGCCCCACGGGTTGGCGGGCACCCGCGCGCCGGAGGTGAAGGTGCGGAACATGGTGTAGAAGAACACCAGGAAGCCGATGCCGGCGATGAACGCGCCGATCGAGGAGACGTAGTTCCAGCCGGCGAAGGCCTCCGGATAGTCCGGGTAGCGGCGCGGCATGCCGGCCAGGCCCAGGAAGTGCTGCGGGAAGAAGGTCAGGTTGACGCCGATGAAGGTCAGCCAGAAATGCAGCCGGGCCCAGAACTCCGGATACTGCCGGCCCGACATCTTGCCCAGCCAGTAGTAAATTCCGCAGAAGATCGAGAACACCGCGCCGAGCGACAGCACGTAGTGGAAATGCGCGATCACGTAGTAGGTGTTGTGCACCACCTGGTCGATGCCGGCATTGGCCAGCACCACGCCGGTGACGCCGCCGATGGTGAACAGGAAGATGAAGCCGATCGCCCAGAGCATCGGCACCTCGAAGCGGATCGAGCCGCCCCACATCGTCGCGATCCAGGAGAACACCTTGATGCCGGTGGGCACGGCGATGACCATGGTTGCGGCCATGAAGTAGGCGCGGGTGTCGACGTCCATGCCGGACACATACATGTGATGCGCCCAGACCACGAAGCCGACGACGCCGATCGCCACCATGGCGTAGGCCATGCCGAGATAGCCGAACACCGGCTTGCGGCTGAACGTCGAGATCACGTGGCTGATGATCCCGAAGCCCGGCAGGATCATGATGTAGACCTCGGGATGGCCGAAGAACCAGAACAGGTGCTGGAACAGCACCGGGTCTCCGCCGCCCGCCACATCGAAGAAGGCGGTGCCGAAATTGCGGTCGCAGATCAGCATCGTGATCGCGCCGGCCAGCACGGGAACCGAGAGCAGCAGCAGGAAGGCGGTGACCAGCTCACCCCAGATGAACAGCGGCATCTTGTGCAGGGTCATGCCCGGGGCGCGCATGTTGAAGATGGTGGTGATGAAGTTGATGGCGCCGAGCAGCGAGCTGATGCCGGCGAGGTGCAGCGCGAACAGCGTGCAGTCCATGCCGATGCCGGGCTCGTAGGTGGCGTTGGACAGCGGCGGGTACAGGGTCCAGCCGGAGCCGGATTCGCCGGCGAACAGGCCGTACAGCACCAGGACGAAGGCCGGCGGCAGCAGCCAGAAGCTGATGTTGTTCAGGCGCGGAAAGGCCATGTCCGGCGCGCCGATCATCAGCGGGATGAACCAGTTGCCGAAGCCGCCGATCGCCGCCGGCATGACCGAGAAGAAGATCATCAGCAGGCCATGCGCGGTGACGATGGTGTTCCATTCCTGGCCGCTGGTCACCAGCGTGTTGCCCGGGAACATCAGCTGCGCGCGCATGACCATCGACAGCGCGCCGCCGACCAGGCCGCCGATCGCCGCGAAGATCAGATAGAGGGTGCCGATGTCCTTGTGGTTGGTGCTGAACAGCCAGCGGGCGACGAAGCCGGGATGATGGCCGTGGTCGTCGTGGCCATGCCCGTGGTCGTCTGCATGATCGTGCGTGGTGGAAGCCATGGTCTTCTGCTCCTGCAGGCGCGGACCGCCGGGGGCCGCGCCGGACTTTGTCTATTCTAGCGCTGAATTTGGGCAACCGTCAGCAAATTGGGCGCGCCCGCAGGTGCCGCAGGCCGGGTGTCGGCTACCGCGGCCGTCGCGGCCGGAGCCGGCGGGGAGGCGTCGGAGAACTTGGTCTTGGCGGTCACCAGCCAGGCGTTGAATTCCTGCTCGGGCACCGCGTGCACGACGATCGGCATGCGCGAATGGTTGGTGCCGCAGATCTGGTTGCACTCGCCAAGATAGGTGCCGGGCTTGTCGGCCTTGAACCAGGTTTCGATCGTGCGGCCGGGGATGGCGTAGCGCTGCACGCCGATCGAGGGGATGAACCAGCTATGGATCACGTCGCCGCTGTTGGTCAGCACGCGGATGTTCTTGCCGGCGGGGACCACCAGTTCGTTGTCCACGGACAGCATGCGCAGCTTGCCCTGCTTGGCGGCGTCCTCGTCGGACAGGCCGTAGCTGGTGAAGTTCAGATCGCCATTATCGGGGTAGGTGTATTCCCAGTACCACTGATGCCCGGTCACCTTCACCGTCATGTCCGGATGCGCCGTGCGGTCCTGGAAGTAGATCAGGCGGAAGGACGGGATGGCGATCACCACCAGGATCAGCACCGGGATCACCGTCCAGGCCACCTCGATGCCGGTGTGATGGGCGACCTGGCTCGGGTTCGGATTGGATTTCTCGTTGAAGCGGACCATCACCACGACCAGCAGCAGGGCGACGAAGATGGTGATGACCGTGATGATCGCCAGCACCAGATTGTGCAGGCTGATGATGTCTTGCTTGACCGGGCTGAACCCTTCGCCCATGCCGATGGACCAGTCCCGCGGGGCCTGCGCCAGGGCCACCGAGCTCATCGCCAGCGGGGCGAGGAGAATTGTCAATAATGCGGCAGAAAACCGCGAGAAAACCTGCATCGCCCGTCCCATTCCGCTTTTTGCCAGGCCGATCAGCTGAAGCCCGGCCTTCACATTCTCGATATTCCCGGCCTACCGGACCCCGCGCCGCAGATCAAGGGCCCGCCATGCCGCCGCCGTTATATGGCGAGGATTTTTGCGCGCCGCAACGAGCCGCGGCAAGGCAGGCTCAATTAGCGAGTTTCACCAGGGTGAAGATGCCGAACGGCGGCACCGGCATGGCGCTCGCCGCGGCCGCGGCGGCGGCGGCGTCGTCACCGAGCAGCGCTGCCATGGCGAAATCCGGGTGCCAGCCCAGCGCGCGCGAGGCGGGCGCCATCGCGCGTTCCAGCCACCAGCGCGGCCCGCGCTCGGCGGCGAAATGGTTGACGAACAGGATATGCCCGCCCGGGCGCACCACGCGGCGCATTTCCGCCAGCAGCAGTCGCGGGTTCGGCACGACGGAGGCGACGAACATGGCCACCGCGATGTCGAAGCTGGCTTCGGGAAACCCGGTCGCCTCGGCGTCGAGCTCGTGCAGCGCCTCCACGTTGCGCAGGCCTTCCGTGCGCACCCGTTCGCGGGCGCGGGCCAGCATCTCCACCGACAGGTCGATGCCGACGATGCGCTTCTGCGGGTTGTAGCGCGGCAGCGCCAGGCCGGTGCCGACGCCGACCTCCAGCACGCGCTGGCCGGGCAGGCGGTTGACCTCGGCCACGGCGCGGCGGCGCCCGATCGAGGACACGCCGCCGAACAGCATGTCGTAGACCGACGCCCAGCGGCGATAGGCGGCGCGGACGGCATCGGCGTCCAGCCCGGTCCCCGGCACTGGCGGGCGTTGGGCGCGCGACGGATGGAGGGTGTTGCTCATGCCGGACAGGTTTCCATAGCCGCCTTGCCTAGACAACGAGGCGGCGTCGCGCAAGTCTCTGATGCGCAAGTATCTGGGGCGACAAGAAATCGGCTGTGGCAGGATAGACAGCATAGCACAGCCGCGCGCGTGCCCGCGCGACATCGCCGGCGCCGCCCCGGGCGGCGTTGCGGCCGGCGTTCCGTCCGCCGGCGTTCAGCCTGTCGAAGATCAGTCGGTGGGTGCCAGACTCACCGCAGCGCTGCGGCCGTTCGGCTGCATCTCGATCTCGAAGCCGAGCTTCTGGCCTTCGTTCAATGTGCGCATCCCGGCTTTCTGGACCGCGCTGATATGGACGAAGATGTCCTTGCCGCCCGTATCCGGGGCGATGAACCCGTAGCCTTTGGTCGGATTGAACCACTTCACGGTGCCGATAGGCATCTACGTGCGCCTTTCTGCCTGCGGCTCCCACCACGCATGGCGCGGCGCTCGCCCTGTTGAACAGGGGCGCACGGACCGTCCATCCTAGCGTTTGCCCGCGACGCCCTTCGCTTTCGGCAGAAGCACGTCCTGTCTCTCGGGCGGGACCACATGCCTGCCGAGGCGGCAGAATACCGAATTGCACGGCCGTCCGCAACGAATCACGGCATGGCGGCGGCATGTCAGGCGCCCGGGTCCTGGCCCGGCTACCCGGCGATCAGGCGGCGTCCTCGCGGCGGTCGCGGACCTTCACATAGGCGACGGCGGCGTGCTGGGAGCAATAGGGTTTGCCGGGCACCGCGCCGTCATCGCAGAAGCGGAAGCCCCTGGTGCCGGGCTCGCCGATCGGCCAGCAGCAGGTCAGCGACCGCGCATAGGGCCGCGGCGCCGAGGAGACGCGCACCGGCGCCGGCGCGACCGGCAGCGGGGCCGGGCGGCGCGCTGCGGCGGGCTCGGAATGGGGCAGCGCCGGGGACAGGAAGGGGGAAGGGGCGGGCGGAGCGGCCTCGGACCGGCCGAATTCGGCGCGGACCGGCTCCGGACGAAGGTCTTGCGGCTGGCCCATCTCCGGGCGCGGCGCCATGACGGGAGCGATCCCGCTTGCCGGCACGGCCACGTGCGGCGTGCCAGGGACGGAGGCAGCGACGGCCAGCGGGCCGGGAGCGGGGGATGGCGCGCTGCTGCTCAGCGGCGGCAGCGTGGGGCCGGCGATCCGGCGCGGCGCCGGGCGGCGCGGCTGGACGCCGGGCGTGCCGTCGCGGCGGATCGGCGAGGGCCGGGCCGGCAGGTCCAGGCGATGCGCCTTGCCGACGACGGCGTTCTTGGTGACGCCGAGGCGCCGGCCGATTTCGGCGGTGGAATGTCCCTCTGCCCAGAGCCCCCGCAGACGGACGATCGTCTCCTCGGTCCAATCCATATCTTGGTCTCCCTGAGCTAATACCTACCAGATATGGTACAGGGAGAAGACCACGGACTCAACGACAGAAATCACCGGGACCACAAAAACTTGTGGAAAACTCTGCTTAAAACCACAAGGGCTAGAAAAGCAGCCCCTTCTTCAGGAGGCCATGGATGCCCTTCTCGCCATTGACGGTCTGGGTTACATGAAAATCGACCGCGAGGGAACAAAAAGTATAGGCCTGTTCGCGCGACAGGTTCGTGCGCGAACAAATGAACGCGATCATTTCGCGCAGTGCCTGTTTCATCGCGAGGTCGAGGTCCTCGTTCATGCCCATGGTGATGAAATGGGTCGCGGTCTCGGCCCGGGGGAAGTGCAGCAGCGGGCTCCGGGAGCCGCCGCCCTTGTGCAGGGTCAGGGTGAAGGTGCCGGTCAGGCAGATCTCCAGCGCGTTGATGCAGACCTCGCCGTCGCCCTGCACGCCATGGCCGTCGCCGGCGGAGAAATTGGCGCCGTGCACGTGCACCGGCAGGAACAGCGTCGAGCCCTCGCCCACCTCCTTGTTGTCGAGGTTGCCGCCATGCTCGCGCGGCTCCTTGGACGACAGGGTGCCGTAGCGCGCCGGCGGCGCGACGCCCATCACGCCGAAGAACGGCGCCAGCGGCAGCTCCGTGCCCCAGGGCAGCCGCGCCATGCGCCGGGCGCGCTCGATCGGGATATGGGTGATGTAGCGCTCGGGGAAATCCTCCGGCAGCGTGCCGAGCAGCGGGCGGAAGCCGCAGAAGCCCCAATCGGCGCCGAACTCTATCTTGTCGACATGCACTTCCAGCATGTCGCCGGGCTCCGCGCCGCGGATCGCCACCGGGCCGGTGAGAATGTGCCCGCCCATGCGCGGCAGGTTGGCGGCCTGGATGGCGAGCAGCGCCGGCGGGATGGTGAGGCCCATCTCCGACGGCGGCATGGATTCAGCGCCGCCGGAGACGCATTCCAGCACCACGGTGTCGCCGGAATCCACCGTCATCACCGGCGGATAGGCCGCGTCGAACATGCCGAAGCGGACCGTTGCCGGGGTCGGCGCCAGATAGTGCGAGGCCATGCTGAAACTCCGTCAGGATCACTGTCGTGATCGTGACGGAGATAGGGTCCAACTTCAAGCGGGGCCCAACTTCAAGCCAGACTGGCCCTCATTCGGGCCGGCCGGTGTTCAGCTATGCTGTGTGGTCGAGCTCTGCGCGGTCGTCGTGCCGGGCGTCACGCCGGGGCCGGAGATCGTGCCGGCCGGCTTTTCGGCGCTGGCCTCCATCGACGCGTCGGTGTCGTCGGCCATGTTCTTCTTGAAGGACTTGATGCCCTTCGCGAAGTCGCCCATCAGGTTGCTGACCTTGCCGCTGCCGAACAGCAGCAGAACGACCAGCAGCACGACAAGCCAGTGCCAAATGCTGAAGCTACCCATAGTTCCTCCGATGGGGGCGATCCCTTGCCCCGCAGGCTCCGGCCAGGCGCCGGTCCGTAGCGGGGCAATCTAGGGCCTGCGCCCCGGCTTGCCAACGACCCCGCCCATATAACTGTGTCCATGTGCGTCCGGCCATATCCGCAGGCACATGGTGTGAGGCACATGGCGCGCGTGGCGCCCCGGTGCAAGCGGCGCCTGCTACGGATCGGCTCAGTAGCCCGAATTCGCCAGGCGTATCGCCCGGGGCGTGGCCTGGGCGATTTCCTCATGCGTGGTCCGGCGGCCGGGGCTGATGAAGCCGTAGGCGGTGTAGACCCCGCCGCCCATCTGCCCGGCGGGCGGCCAGAACACCCGCACCTCGGTCCAGTCGTTGGACGGCGAGACGTCGATCACCGCCTGGTCCTGGGTCACCCGGTGGTGCACCCAGTTGGCCTGGGTCACCAGGATCTTGCGCCGTTCCAGCAGGTGCGAGACCACGGCCACATGGCCGTAGGGCAGGCGCGACGAGCGGGTGAGCACCAGCACGCTGCCCACCTGCGGCGACTGGCCGCGGGCGTAGCGGCCCTCGGCGCCATCCCACCAATCGGCGGCGTCGCCGCGCAGCGCCACGCCGGTCAGCGCGCGGGCGAACGGGGCGCATTCCAGCGACACGCTGCCGCCGACATAGCTGCCGGCATCCGCCGGCGGGCCGGAGGACCCGCAGGCGGCCAGCAACAGGCTGAGCATCGCGGGAATGACCAGGTGGCGCATCGGGCTCTACGCAGGAGGGACTGCCGCCAGCTTATCGCCCTGGATGTGAGAAAGAAGCAACAAGAAGCTGATCAGGCGCTCTTTTTCTCCCCGGCGCCCTGGTTTTCCGGCAACAGGTTTTGCGGCAACAGGGTGGAGAACACGTAGTCGTTATGCGCGCCGAGCGCCGGGCCGGGCCAGCCGATCGCCGCCTCCGGCGCATCGCCGTCCAGGCGGATCGCCGGGCCGGGATGCAGGGTGCGCCCGATCAGCGGGTCGTGGACCGGCAGGATCGATTTGCGCGCCAGGAAATGCGGGTCGTTGGCGCAGTCGGCGATGTCGAACAGGCGCGAGCAGGGCACCTCCGCCGCTTCCAGCACCGCTTCCGCCTGGGCCGCCGGCAGTGTCTGGGTCCAGGCGGCGATCGCGGCGTCGAGCTCGGCGCGGTGGTCGCAGCGGCCGTTATTGGTCTTGTAGCGGGGGTCCCCGGCCAGTTCCGGCCGGCCGATCGCCGCCATCATGCGCGCGAAGATCAGGTCCGAGTTGCCGGCGATGCACAGCCATTTGCCGTCGGCGCAGGGATAGGTGTTGGTGGGAGAGGCGGTCTGGATCGCCGCGCCGACGGGTTGGCGCACCCGCCCGTCCAGTGCGTATTCCGGCAGCATCCCCTCCATCAGGCTGAACACGCTGTCGACCAGATTGATGTCGATGACCCGCCCTGCCCCGGTTCCCGCAACGTCGCGCTGCCACAGCGCGGACAGCAGGCCGATCGCGGCATACATGCCGGCCAGGTCGTCGCTGATGGAGATCCCGCAGCGCGGCGGCGGCAGATCGACACTGCCGGGTCCGGCGGCGCCGGGGGGATGCGCGGTCAGATGGCGGATGCCGCCCATCGCCTCGCCGATGGCGCCGAAGGCCGGCTTGTCGCGGTACGGCCCGTCCTGCCCGTAGCCGGAGATGCGCGCGATCACCAGGCGGGGGTTGATCCGGTGCAGCTCCTCCGGCCCGAGGCCGAGTTTTTCCAGCTGGCCGGCGCGGAGGTTTTCCACCAGCACATCGGCCCGCGCGGCGAGTGCCAGCGCCTTGTCGCGCTCCTTCTTGAGGTCCAGCACCACCGACAGCTTGTTGCGGCCATGCACGCTGAACCACACGGAATTGCCGTTCGTCTGCAGGCCCCAGCCACGGAACGGGTCGCCGCCCGGGGGTTCGACCTTGATCACCTCGGCGCCGAGATCGGCGAGGATGCGGGTGCAGAACGGGCCGGCGATGTAGTGGCCGATCTCCAGCACCTTGAGGCCGACCAGGGGACCGGTGCGCGGCGGCGGGACGGTCATGGACATGAGACGTTCTCCGGATGAGGCGCCGCCGGCGGGCGGGCGCGGAATTTTCGCCAAAGGGCCCGAACGGTAACCTTTTGGCAAGACGGCTGCGCCATGGTCGCGGCACGGGGGCGGCCTGGTGCCGTCTCCCGTGTTTCAACCCCCCATGTTGCGCCTGCCGCGGACCCGATGCGGTACGCGGCGCAACCACTCGAGGCGGCGTGGCGCCCATTACCGGCCACGCCGCCTGCTTTTTTGGCCGGGGTTTCGCCCGGCACGCGGCGGCGTCACAACCGGTGCATCACCTGGCGGGCGAAATCCTCGGCCACGCGCCATTTGCTGGCATTGCCGGTGGCGAACATCAGTTCCTTCAGCCCGTCGCGCTCCAGCTGGCGCACGCGCTCGATCAGTTCCGCGGCGGTCCCGACCAGGCAGGTGTCGCGGATCAGGCCGGCGTCGATCAGCTCCGCCTCGCCGGGATGGAGCTGGGTGTAGTGGAATTCATGGGTGCGGAAATGCCGGTGCTCGGGCGGGGTCTGCTCCACCAGGGCGCAATAGCGCTTCCAGATCCGGCGCAGGAAGGGTGGCGGGTCGATGCCCTTCTCCTGCACCTCGTCGTAGAAATAATAGACGCTGGCCATGACGTTCGGGCCGATCATCGCCTTGACGCGATCGGAATCCGCGGCCTCCCCCGGCTCCAGCAGGGCGATGTTCACCAGGGAGCAGTTGTGGAACCCGTCCAGCCCGCGGCCGGTGCGCGCCGCGCCCTGGCGGACATGGCCGAGCGCGTCCGCCACCGGCACGCCGCGCGGCGGGATGGCGAAGACCAGGCCGTCGCCGTGCTCGCCGGCCAGCGCCATGGCGCGCGGGCCGAAGCCGGAGACGTAGAGCGGGATGCGCGGCTCCAGGTTCATGTATTTGTGATCGTGCATCAGGATGCGGATCGGCCTGGTGACGCCGTTGAAGCGATACTCGACCGTCTCGCCGCGCAGCAGGGCGGCGAGCACGCGCAGATATTCGGAGAACTCGGCCATGCGCATCGGCTTCTGGCCCATGCTGCGCATGGCGGTGTTGCCGGTGCCGATGCCGATGAACACCCGGCCGGGGGCGATGCGGTTCAGCGTCGCCATCGCCGCGGCGTGCACCGGGGGAATGCGGGTGCCGGTGATGGCGGTGCCGGGGCCGAGGCGGATGCGGCTGGTCTGGCGCGCGGCTAGGGCCAGCACCGCGTAGCAGTCGGAGAACAGCATCTGGCTGTCCGCCACCCAGATCGAATCGTAGCCGAGCGATTCCGCGTGGCTGTAGAAGCCGATCTCGTCGATATCGGCCATGACGCAGATGCCGAATTGCATGATCCCTCCCCTTCGTTTTGCCCCGACCTTAACGCCGGTTTCCCGGATGTGACAAAGCCGGCCAGGCCGGTCAGGCTCGCGGCAAAGGAAAGCGGGCGGCCCAGGAATGGGGCGACAGAGGGAGAGCGGGCATGCACGGCAAGGACGAACCGACAGTGACGGAGCGGCTCGTAGCACTGCTCGACCATCTCGGCCTGCGGGCCGCGCATCTGGCGACGCAGATCCCGGCCGATGTCGCCGGGCTGACGGCCGACCATGCAGGGCGGATCGCCGGGCTGGTGTTCTGTGCGCCGACGCGGCTGGATCCCTCGCCCTTTGTGCCGGTGGCCGATCGGGTGCTGATGATCGCGGGCGGGCCGGGGCAAGCTTCGGCGTCACCGAGCGGGCGGCGCCGCGGCTGCCCGGCAGCGCGCGCCACGTGCTGGCGGGCTATGATGCGCCGGGCTGGGCCGATGTCGCGGCGGATCGCGGCACGGAAATCGTCAGCTCCATGCTGGCGTTTTTCGAACGCATGCCCGCGGCCGATGCACCGAAGCGGATGCAGGCCAGCGGCACGCATGCCGGCATTGGCTGGCAGATGGAAGGATCCGGCCCGGCGCTGCTGCTGCTGCCGTTCTTCCTGGCACCGTCACAATGGGCGCCGGTGGTGCCGGCGCTGGCGCGGCATTTCACCGTGATCACGCTCGGCGGGCGGCATGTCGGCGGCGTGGCGGCGCTGGAGGACCGGGCGCGGGCGCCGAGCTACCGGGGCATGCTGCGCAACCTGTTCGACGCCATCGCCCCGGCGGCGGGTGAAACCATCCTCGATGTCGGCTGCGGCTCCGGCGCGCTGGACCGGCTGCTCGCGCGGCGCTACGGCGCGGCGAACCCGATCACCGCCACCGACCTCAATCCGTTCTTGCTGCGCGAGGCCGCGGTGCTGGCAGCGGAGGACGGCGTGCAGGACCGCATCCGTTTCCTGCCGGCGAATGCCGAGGCGCTGCCCTTCGCGGACGCGGCGTTCGACTGCGCCTTCACGGTCACGGTGCTGGAGGAATGCGACGCCGACCGGGCGCTGGCGGAGCTGTGGCGCGTGGTGCGTCCCGGCGGGCGGGTCGGGGTGATCGTGCGCTCCATCGACCTGCCGCAATGGTGGAACCTGACCCTGCCCGAGGCGCTGCGGCGGAAGGCCGAGATCCCTCCCCAATCGGTCGCGGCGCGCGGGGTCGCCGATGCCAGCCTGTACCGGCGGATGCGGGAAGCCGGCTTCGTCGATCTTGTCTGCTTTCCCGCGTTGGTGACGCTGGACCGGCCGGACGGGCCGATCTGGCGCTACCGCGAGGACCATGTACTGTCGCTGCTCTCGGCGGAGGAAACGCGTGACTGGCGGGCGGCGACCGCGCAGGCGCGGCGCACCGGGCAATTGTTCATGGCGCATCCCATGCATTGCGCGGTCGGCGTGAAGCCGGCATCGTAATGGGTAAGCATCCCCGGCCGCGTCCGAAGGAGACCCCCATGGCAACCCTGAACAGGCTCGAACACCGCACGCTCGGAACCAACGGCCTGTCGGTCTCGGCGATCGGGCTCGGCTGCATGTCGCTCTCCGGCATCTACGGCGCGGCGGAGGACGCGACATCGGAAAAGCTGATCCAGCACGCCATCGACCAGGGCGTCGATCATCTGGACAGCTCGGACATGTATGGCTGGGGCCATAACGAGGGGGTCGTGGGCCGGGCGATCAAGGGGCGGCGGGACCGCGTGGTGCTGGCGAGCAAGTTCGGCCAGACCCAGAGCGGGCCGGGGCAGATGAACGGCGTGAACGGCCGGCCCGACTATGTCATCGCGGCCTGCGAGGCGAGCCTGAAGCGGCTCGGCGAGGAAGTGATCGACCTCTATTACCAGCACCGCGTGGATCCCGACGTGCCGGTGGAGGAAACCGTCGGCGCCATGGCGAAGCTGGTGGAGCAGGGCAAGGTGCGCTTCCTCGGCCTGTCGGAGGCGCGGCCCGAGCGCATCCGCCGCGCCCACGCGGTGCACCCGATCGCGGCGGTGCAGACCGAATACTCCCTGCTCTACCGCGCCGAAGCGGAGGAAACCCGCCAGACCACGCGCGAGCTCGGCATCGGCTTCGTCGCCTACGCGCCGCTGGGGCGCGGCTTCCTGACCGGCACGATCCAGAATTTCTCCGACATCGACGGCAGACGGGCTTCCCATCCGCGCTTCCAGGAGGAGAATTTCGCCCGCAACCGCGCCTTGGTGGCGAAGATCGAGGCGATGGCGAAGGAGAAGGGCTGCACCCCGTCGCAGCTGACGCTGGCCTGGGTGCTGGCGCAGGGCCCGGACGTGGTGGCCATTCCCGGCACCCGCTACGCGCACCGGCTGGACGAGAATATCGGCGCGCTGGATGTGAAGCTGACGCCGGACGAGGTGGCAAGAATGTCCGCGGCGATCCCGGCCGGCGCGGCCGCGGGCACGCGCTATCCCGCCGGCGGGATGAAGGCGGTGTATATCTGAGGCGATTGCGGGAGCGGATCACCATGAACGCTGGCCCTGCATCCGGAACCGGCCTCGCGGAACGGATCCGCGCCGAGAGCGCCCGGCTGGCGGAGATCTGCACCGCCTGCGGCGCCTGCGTGCGGGCCTGCCCGATGGTTCCCTACGCCGCCGGTGTCGGCGACGCCGCGCCGGGCGACGTGGTCGCGGGGGTGCTCGATGTGCTGCGCGACGGACCCGGCACGCCGGCGGCGCTGGCCTGGATCGGCGCCTGCACCCGCAGCGCCACCTGCACGCCGGTCTGCCCGGAGCCGATGGATCCCGCGCTGATGATGCGCCTGGCCGGCATGCGCGTGCGCGGCGCGCTCGGCGGCGGTGCGCGCATCCCCGTGAAAGCGGATCCGGGCTGGTCCGCCCGCGTGAAGGCCTTCGCCCGGCTGACCATGACCGAGGAGGAACAGGCGAAATGGCTGTGACAACTCCGTTGGATGACACGGCTGCGCCGGATCGCGTGGTGTTCTGGTACGGCTGCAACATGGCCCGCCACGGCGAGATCATCCGCCTGGTCACGCAATTGCTGGCAGCTTCCGGCGTGGACGCCGCGCCGGCCGGCGGTCCCGCGCATTGCTGCGGCTCGCCGCAGGAAGCCAGCGCGCGCATCGCCGGCGGCATGGCCAGCCGCACGGTGGAAAAATTCAACGCCAGCGGCCGGGATCAGGTCGTCACCTGGTGTCCGTCCTGCCACATGAACATGGACGATCTCATGGCGCCGGTAACGCCGGCCGCGTTCGAGACGCAGCACATCACGCAGCTGCTGCACGCGCGGCGCGACCGGTTGCGCCCGCTTATGACGCACCCGGTGGCGGCGCGGGTGTTCGTGCATGGCCATGCCGGCTTCAACGGCCGCGTGCCCGTCAACGAGCTGGTGCCGGATCTGCTGCGCCTGATCCCCGGCGTGGAGGTGATCGACCACGAATTGCGCGTGCCCGGCCATATGTGCTCCTCGATCGCCGCGGTGCCCGGCGCGCTGGCGGACGCCCAGCGCGCCACGCTGGAGGCGATGCAGGCGACCGGTGCGGACACGCTGGTAACCATCTTCCATTCCTGCCACCGTGAAACCGTCGCGCTGGAGCGCGGTCGGAAGTTTCGCGTGCTGAACTGGATCCATCTGCTGGCGGAAGGCATGGGCCTGCCGTACGAGGACGAATATAAGACCTGGCGCAACGCCGCGGACCCGCGCGCGGCGATCGGCGAGGACCGCATCGCCGCCGCCGGCGACGTGGCGTTCGAACGCCTGGTGGAACCGGAGTTGCGCCGCCCGCCTGCGGTTGCGGCCCCTCCGGACGCGGCCTAGGCTTCGCGCAACCGAGGAACCTGGGGGGAGAGCATCATGGGTGCAAGAATAGCCATCGTGGGAGCCGGCGCGGTCGGCGGCTATGCCGGGGCGCATATGGCGCAGGCCGGCGAGGACGTGACCTTCATCGATCCCTGGCCCGAGCATGTCGAGACGATGAAAGCCAAGGGCCTGAAGATTTCCCATATCCGCGACGTGCCCGAATTCACCACCCAGGTGCGCGCCCTGCACCTGACCGAGCTGCAGCATGTCAGCAAGGAAAAGCCGTTCGATATCGTCTTCATGTGCATGAAATCCTACGACACCGGCTGGGCTACGGCGATGATCCAGCAATACATGGCGCCGAACGGCTACGTGGTGTCCCTGCAGAACTGCATCAACGAGGAAACCATCGCCGGCATCGTCGGCTGGGGCAGGACGCTCGGCTCCATCGCCAGCTCGATCACCGTCGATCTCTGCGAACCCGGCCATGTCCGCCGCGCCGCCGGCAAGAGCGGCGCCGCCCATACGGTGTTCCGCGTCGGCGAAGTGCATGGCCGCATCACCGAACGCGCGCAGGAGGTCTGCCGCCTGGTCGCGCTGGCGGACGGCGCCAAGGTCACCGAAAACCTCTGGGGCGAGCGCTGGTCGAAACTGGTCACCAACGCCATGGCCAACGGGTTGTCCGCCTCCACCGGGCTGATCAGCAAGGAAATCCTGCTCGACGACACGCTGCGGCATTTCTCTGCCAGGCTCGGCAGCGAAGCCATCCGCGTGGGCCAGGCGCTCGGCTACCAGCTCGAGGAAATCCATCACATCGAGCCGGAAATCATCGCCCTCGCCGGCGAAGGCGACCCGGCCGCCACCAGGACCTACGACGAACACCGCCTGGAAGAAGCCCGCAAACCCGGCGGTGGCGCCCATCGCCCGTCCATGGGTCAGGATATGGTGAAGGGACGACGCACCGAAATCGAGTTCCTGAACGGCTTCATCGTCGACAAAAGCAAGGAAGTCTCCATCCCCACCCCCGCCAACGCAGCCCTAACCGACATCGTCAAACGCGTCGAAAAAGGCGAACTCGAAGCCGATAAGCGCCACATCCTGGAATTGCGGCTGAACTAGGAAGGAAGGCGAGGGGCTCCGCCCCCTCGACCCCCGCCAGAGGCGGAGCCTCTGGACTCCCGGTTATGTTCTTAAGAAATGGGCGGGCGAGGAGGTGCTGGTTGCACCGCCGCGCCCGCCCATTTCTTAAAACATGTCTGGGGTTTCCAAAGGGCTTCGCCCTTTGGCGGGGTCCAGGGGCAGAGCCCCTGGCCTTGCTTCCTGGTCAGGCCCGCATATCCCGGTCGGTGGCGCGCATCAGGATGGCGGCGTGTTGGTTGGTCACTTTTGCGTGGAAGGCCTGGGCTTCGGGGGACATGTCGGATTTGGGGGCTTGTTCGGGCGCAAAGTTTTGTTCGGTATCGGTGCCGCGGACCAGGGTGGCGCTGTCGTGGGTGCCGGCGACCTGGCGGACATGGGTGGGGATGTAGCGGATCGCGAAGCCGATGCGGCGGGTATCGGACGGGTTGGGGTCGGAGCCGTGGATCAGCCGGACGTGGTGCAGCGACATTTCGCCGGCCTTGAGTTCCAGCATGCGGGCCTGGCGTTCGTCGACCTCCACCTCGATCTCCTGGCCGCGGCTGAGCAGGTTGTCGGCGTTGAAGGTGTCGCGATGGGTGACCTGGTCCATCTGGTGGGTGCCGGGGATCACGCGCATGGCGCCGTTGGCGGCGTTGCTGTCGGAGAAGGCGATCCAGGCGGTGATGACGTCGGCGGGATCCAGGCCCCAATAGGTGGAATCCTGGTGCCAGGAGACGAAGCCGGGGTTGCGCGGCTCCTTGATGAAGAAGGTGCTGCCCCAGCACAGGATATTGGGGCCGATCACGTCCTCCACCGCATCGAGGATGCGGGGATGGCGGATCAGTTGGTCGAGCCAGGTGAACAGCAGGTGGGATTTATGCCTGAGCGGGCCTTGCAGGCCGCCGGCCTCCGCCTCGAAGCTTTCGAGCCTGCCGCGCAGCGCGGCAGCTTCGGCGGCTGACAGCACGGGCACCGGCGCGTACCAGCCCTCGTTGCGGTATTGCTCGACCGCCTCTCTCGACAGCAGTTTCATCGTTCTCTCCCCGGCAGCGTGGAGAGGGTGGGAACGGGCCGGCGCCGGTGTCAAGCCGCGGCTGGGCCGTTGCGCCTACAATCCGAGATAGACCTGATAGCTCATGTGGTCCTCGACCTTGGTGACGCCGGGGATGTTCTCGGCGGCCACGATCATGGCCTTGCGCTCTTCCTCGGACTGGATCAGGCCCCAGAGATGCACGACGCCGTTTTCGATGACGATGTTGGCGTCGTTCGGCATGGCCGCCCATTTCTGCTTGTCGAGCTCGGCGAACAGGGCGGCGCGGATCTTGCGGTCGTCGGCGCGGTCGGCTTCCGGCGGCTGGATGCGGGTCGCCAGCGCCTGCAGCAAATTGGCGCGGCTGACGATGCCGACCAGCTTGCCGCCGTCCAGCACCGGCACGCGCTTGATGTGGTGCTTTTCCAGCACCGCGGCGATTTCGCCGATCGGCGTGTCGGGGGTCACGGCGATCACGTTCTCGGTCATCACCTCGCCGGCGCGGCGGCCGCGCGAGCGGGTGTAGTCGGCGGCGAGCGTGGTGACGGAGGTGGCGAGTTCCAGCCAGCGGGACCGCTTCGGCTCGCTCTCTGTTTCGGCGCGCCGGATCAGGTCGCCTTCGGAGACGATGCCGACCAGGCGGCCGTCCTGCACGACCGGCAGGGCGCTGATGCGGTTCGTGAGCATCAGCGAAATCACATCGGAGATCAGGGTATCCGGCGCCACCGTGATCACACGGGGGGTCATGATGTCGGACGCGTTCATCGCTGCCTCTTCCTTGTGTCGATGCGGAAGAGCTATCGCGCCCGGCCGGCGGGGCGGCATTGATCTGCGTCAACCCGCCCCGGCTTCGGCCTTCAGGGTAGCCTAGTGTTCGGTGTCGTCGCCGTCGGGTTCGACCTCGACGATATCGGCGCCGATGGCGTCGGCGTCGTCTTCCAGGTCGGAGGTGTCTTCGAGCACGTCCTCGTCCTCGACTTCCTCGACGCCCTCGACCTCGATCTCCGCGTCCTCCAGTCCGGGGGCGGGGGCGGGTTTCTTGATGCGCTTGTCCTCGGCCACGTTGCCGCCGACGCGGCGGGCGCGCGGCTGCTCGATCGGCTGCTCGGTGCCGCATTTCGGGCAGAGCGCCGGGACCTTGGTGAGATCGTAGAAGCGGGCGCCGCAGGCGACGCAGACGCGCTTGGTGCCGAGTTCGGGCTTCGCCATCGAGTGGCCCCTTATGCAAAATCGCGGGTGGTTGCAGGCACGTGTTGCGGTTGTGGAACCGCGGAGCGCGCGGCCATGCCATCACCGGCTGCCCCTGTCAAACCCCTGCCCGCCTGCGTGTCTGTCAAACCGGTATCCTCCATGCTAATCGGCTCGCCTCATTCGGATCGATGACGATGCACTCTGACCAGACCCGCCCCCTCTATCGCCCGCCGCCCGGCGGGACCGCTTGCCGGCCGGATCGCCGTGCCCGGCGACAAATCCATCAGCCACCGCGCGCTCATGTTCGGGGCGCTGGCGGTCGGCGAGACGCATATTTCCGGGCTGCTGGAGGGCGAGGACGTGCTGCGCACCGCCGCCGCCATGCGGGCGCTGGGCGCGGAGGTGGTGAACCATGGCGGCGGGCGCTGGTCGGTGGCCGGGCGCGGCATCGGCGGGCTGACCGAGCCGGCCGACGTGCTGGACATGGGCAATTCCGGCACCGCGGCGCGGCTGCTCTGCGGCATCCTGGCCAGCCATCCGATCTTTTCCGTCATGACCGGCGACGCCAGCCTGCGCGGGCGGCCGATGCGCCGGGTAACCGATCCGCTGTCGGCGACCGGCGCACGCTTCACCGCGCGCGAGGGGGGACGCCTGCCGCTGGCGATCGAGGGCGCGGTGGATGCCATGCCGCTGGAGTACCGGTTGCCCGTGGCCTCGGCGCAGGTGAAGTCGGCGATCCTGCTGGCCGGGCTGAACGCGCGCGGGATCACAAGGGTGGAAGAGCCGGAGGCGACGCGCGACCATTCGGAGAACATGCTGCGCCATTTCGGCGCGACGGTGGCGGTGGAGGCCGAGGGCAATGGCCGGATCATCCACCTGACCGGCCAGCCGGAGCTGCGCGGGGCGGATGTGGCGGTGCCCGGGGACGTGTCCTCGGCGGCCTTCCCGCTGGCGGCGGCGCTGCTGGTGGCGGGCTCGCGGCTGCGGATCGACGGCGTCGGGCTGAACCCGCTGCGCGCCGGGCTGCTGGAATGCCTGCTGGAGATGGGCGCCGACATCGCGGTGGAGAACCGCCGGACCGAGGGCGGCGAGCCGGTGGGGGACCTGGTCGCGGCGCATGGCGCGCTGCGAGGCGATCGACGTGCCTCCGGGCCGCGCGCCGAGCATGATCGACGAATACCCGATCCTTGCGGTGCTGGCGTCCTGCGCCGCCGGCGTGACGCGGATGCGCGGGCTGAAGGAATTGCGGGTGAAGGAGAGCGACCGGCTGTCGGCGACCGCGGACCTGCTGGCGGCCAATGGCGTGCGGGTGGAGATCGAGGGCGACGACCTGATCGTGCACGGCACCGGCGCGCCGCCGGCCGGGGGCGGGCAGGTGGCGACGCATATGGACCACCGGATCGCCATGAGCGCGCTGGTGCTGGGCCAGGCGACGGCGGCGCCGGTCTCGGTCGATGACAGCGCCTTCATCGACACCAGTTTCACGGGGTTTGTCGGGCTGATGACCGGCATCGGCGCGCGGCTCGATCCGGCATGATCGCGCGCATTGTCGCCATCGACGGGCCGGCCGCGGCCGGCAAGGGCACGCTGGCGCGCCGGCTGGCGGCCGAGTTGGGCCTGCCCTATCTCGACACCGGATTGCTGTATCGCGCCGTCGGCCGGCTGGTGCTGGACCGGGGCGCGGACCCCGCCGACGCGGCCGCGGCGGAAGCGGCCGCGCGGGCGCTGCGGCCGGCCGATCTCGACCGGACCGATCTGCGCGGCCCCGCCGCCGATGCCGCGGCGGCTTCGGTGGCCTCGGTTCCCGGCGTGCGCGCCGCGCTGCTCGATTTCCAGCGCAGTTTCGGCGCCGAGCGCGGCGCGGTGCTGGACGGGCGCGACATCGGCACGGTGATCTTTCCGGATGCGCCGGCCAAGCTGTTCGTGACCGCGAGCCTGGCCGAACGCGCCCGCCGCCGCTGGCTGGAATTGCAGGCCAAGGGCACGCCGGCGGACCTGGAGACGGTGGAAGCCGATATGCGCGCCCGTGACGCCGCGGACGCGACCCGGGCCGCAGCGCCGCTGCGTGCCGCCGCGGACGCGATGCAGCTCGACACCACCTACATGGACGCGGAGACGGCATTCGCGACCGCGCTGGCAGAAGTGCGCCGGCGCCTGACGGGCGGAGCCTGATTTCCTTCCCCGCCTGTCCGCTCCGGCTATCCGCTCCGCCTATCCCCCGCTCGAACGACACGCGTAGCGCGCGGCACATTTACATTCTGTCTCGCGTCCGTTACTTTCGCACATGTGTTGCACGGACTCGTTTCCGGATCGCCCTCGTCCAGGGCCGCCGGAGAGAGAGCCGCGCTGCCGATTGTTCTTGCCCGACCCTCTCGCCCGTTCAGGGACGCAAACACGGCCCTGCCATTCTTGCCAGGAAGGAAACCCGGCTGATGAAAAGCCCGAAACGCTCGATCCTGCTGGGTTTGATTTGTATCGGCGTCATCGTTCTCGGCGGCGAGGCCCGGGCGTGTACGTCCGGCGGCGATACACGGGAGATCGACTTCACGGGCCAGATGTATAGCTGCACGATCGCAAGCTCCGGCACCTATTCGCTGTATGCCATTGGCGCCAATGGCGGAAACCAGACGATCGACGACAACCCGAACCCGACCGCGTTCGGGGGCAAGGGGGCGGAAGCCGGAGCCACGTTCGCGTTGCTGGCAGGCGACGTGCTGGAAATTCTGGTCGGTGGCGTGGGCGGCACCCAGGCCCCCCATATATTGGCCGGTGAATTCTACGCTGGCGGCGGCGGCGGCGGGAGTTTCATTGCCCTTGTCAGATCGGGACAGCCGGCCGTTCCGCTGATCGTCGCCGGTGGGGGTGGCGGAGCGGGCAACGGTCAGAGCGGCTTGAATGGACGCGGCATCGAGGGCAGCGCGGGCAACGGCAATGGAGACGGCGGTCACACGGGCGCGGGTGCAGGCGGCACGAACGGCAGTGGCGGCGGCGGCTCCGACAAGGGCGCCGGCGGCGCTGGCGGGGGCGGGTTCAACGGCGACGGTGGCAATAGCCCCACGGCAACCGGCGGCAAGAGTTTCCTCGATGGCGGGGCCGGCGGTACCGCTGCGTCAGCCTTTTGCTTCGGAGCGGCGGGCGGTTTCGGCGGCGGCGGCGGCGCTGCCTGGAGCGATTGCGATGATGACGAGGGTGCGGCCGGCGGCGGGGGTGGTGGCTACAGCGGCGGCGGCGGCGGCGGCGTGAATTTCTTCGGCAATGATGGCGGCAGCGGCGGGGGCGGCAGTTCCTTCGCGAACCCCCTGTTTTTCGTGGCCGGAACCGTGGACGTGGTACCAGGCTACAATCCTTATGCGGACGGCAATGGCGTCGTATTTTTGCAGCAGCTGACCAACGGCCCGCGGGAGGTTCCCGAACCGTCGGGCCTGCTGTTGCTCGCTTCCGGCGTCGCCGGCTTGTACGTGGGCGTGCGCCGGCGCCTGACCTAAGTTTCCGTTGCGCCCCGTTACCGGTTTCGGCCATCGTCGCGGTGCAGGGTATCTTCAGGGGACGACAACGACATGAAACGCCGGACATTCCTCGGTGCCAGCGCCGCTGCCGTGGCTGCCGCGGGGCTGCCGACGCGCTTTGCCATCGCCCAGCCAGCCGGGGCACGCGTGCTGCGCTTCGTGCCGCAGGCCAATCTCACTTTGCTCGACCCAATCTTCACCACCGCGGCGGTCACCGCCAACCATGCCTGGACCGTCTACGACACGTTGTTCGGGGTGAACGCCAGGGGCGAGCCCAAGCCGCAGATGGCCGAGGGTTTCACCGTTTCCGGCGACGGGCGGACCTATCTGATCAGACTGCGCGAGGGACTGAAATTCCATGACGGCGAGCCGGTGCGGGCGCAGGATTGCGCGCCGAGCCTGGCCCGCTGGGCGGCGCGCGACACGCTCGGGCAGACGATCAGCCAGTTCATCGACGAATGGGGCGTCGCCGATGACCGCACGGTGCGGATCCGGCTGAAATCGAAGCTGCCGATCCTGATCGAGGCGATCGCCAAGCCCGACGCCAACATCGCCTTCATCATGCCCGAACGGCTGGCCAGATCGGACCCGTTCCGGCAGGTCACGGAAGTCGTCGGCTCCGGCCCGTTCCGGTTCCTGAAGGACGAGTTCGTGCCGGGTGCGTCCGTCGCCTATGCCCGCTTCGCCGATTATGTGCCGCGCCAGGAACCGGCGGATTGGACCTCGGGCGGCAAGGTCGCCTATTTCGACCGGGTGGAATGGAAGATCATTCCCGATTCCGCGACCGCGTCCGCGGCGCTGCAGGCGGGCGAGGTGGATTGGTACGAACAGGTGCAGGCCGATCTGGTGCCGCTGCTGCGGCGCAACCCGGACATCGCCATCGGCAGCGCCAATCCCACCGGCTTCAACGGCGTGCTGCGCTTCAACCATTTGAACCCGCCGTTCAACGATGTGCGCATCCGCCGCGCCGTGCTGATGGCGGTGAACCAGACCGACTACATGCAGGCCGTGACCGGCAACGATCCCACCGCCTTCCGCACCTGCAAGGCGATGTTCCCCTGCGGCACGCCGTATGGGCGCGAGCTCGGCGGGGCCGCCATGCCGGGCAATATCGAGGCGGCGAAGGCGGCGCTGCGGGACGCCGGCTACGGCGGGCAGAAGGTCGTCATCATCAACCCGACCGATTTCGTCTCCATCGGGCCGCTGGGCGACGTGACCTACGACACGCTGAAGAAGATCGGCATGAACGTGGAGATGGTGGCGACCGACTGGGGCTCGGTGGTGCAGCGCCGCGCCAGCAAGGAGCCGGTGGAGAAGGGCGGCTGGTCGATCTTCCACACCTGGTGGCCGAGCGGGTCGATCAGCCTGCCGGTGATCAGCGCGATCCTGCGCGGCCAGGGCGCCACCGGCTGGTTCGGCTGGTTCTCCGATGACAAGATCGAGAGCCTGACCGCGCAGTGGCTGGCGGCGCCGGACGATGCGTCGCGCAACCGGCTGGCGGATGCCATCCAGGTCGAGGCGTTCTCCGCCGTGCCGACCGTGCCGCTCGGCCAGTTCCAGATCCGCACCGCCTATCGGAAGAACCTGACCGGTCTGATCGAGGCGAGCGGCGCGTTCCCCTGGAACATCCGCAGGGTCTAACGGTGGCTCCCGGTCGGCAATCCCTGCGCCAGCCGGGGATGGGCAGACCCTGGGTTTGTCTGATTGCAGCCCTTGCTTCGTCCGCCCGGCCGGGGTCAACCCGCGCGCAGCGCCCGGCCGCCCGGCCGCTCGGCCGGCTCGGGGTTGACGCCGGCCGGGCGGACGCAAGCACAATCATGGATCAGACAGGGCATCCATCGGACAGAAATGCTCCACCCGGGCATCCGTCGATTAAACTCCCGTGAGGTGCGATGCCGGACGGCGGAATTCGTGCGGCTTCCCTTGACTCTCGTTGCAACCAGCGTATCAGACCGCGTGCCACCCCGGCTTGCGCCGGGAGGGTCGCGACCAAATATACGTCGTCTTCCTCTTCACCCGGCCTGCGCCATCCGCAGGCAAGCCGTGTTTCCGCCGGATATCGCTCGATTGGCGGGATTGCGCACACCAACGGCAAATTCCGGCCCGATGGCCGGACCCCCGTCACGGAAAACACCCACCTCATGGCATCCCTCGCTACCGCTGACCATTTCGCAGGCGAAGATTTCGCCTCGCTCCTCGACGAGACCCTCGGCCTCAACGCCGGCTTCGAAGGCTCCGTCGTCACCGGCAAGGTGATCCGTCTCACCGATGAATTCGCCATCGTCGATGTCGGGCTGAAATCCGAAGGGCGCGTCGCGCTCAAGGAATTCGGCACCCCCGGCGAGAAGGTCGAGGTCAAGCCCGGCGACCTGATCGAGCTCTATGTCGAGCGCTACGAAGACCGCGACGGCTCCATCGTGCTGTCGCGCGAGAAGGCGCGGCGCGAAGAAGCCTGGACCAACCTGGAAAAGGCGTTCGAGAGCCAGCAGCGCGTCAACGGCACGATCTATGGCCGGGTCAAGGGCGGCTTCACCGTCGATCTCGGCGGCGCCGTGGCCTTCCTGCCGGGCAGCCAGGTGGACATCCGCCCGGTGCGCGACGTCGGCCCGCTGATGGGCACGCCGCAGCCGTTCCAGATCCTGAAGATGGACCGCGCCCGCGGCAACATCGTGGTATCCCGCCGCGCGGTGCTGGAAGAGACCCGCGCCGAGCAGCGCAGCGAGCTGATCCAGGGCCTCAAGGAAGGCATGATCCTGGACGGCGTGGTGAAGAACATCACCGATTACGGCGCCTTCGTGGACCTCGGCGGCGTCGATGGCCTGCTGCACGTGACCGATATCGCCTGGCGCCGGATCAACCATCCGTCCGAGGCGCTGACGATCGGCCAGAACGTCAAGGTGCAGGTCATCCGCTTCAACTCCGACACCCAGCGCATCAGCCTCGGCATGAAGCAGCTGGAGGCCGATCCGTGGGAAGGCGTGGCGGCGAAGTATCCGCCGGGTGCCAAGTTCTCGGGCCGCGTCACCAACATCACCGATTACGGCGCCTTCGTGGAGCTGGAACCCGGTGTCGAGGGCCTGGTGCACGTCTCCGAGATGTCCTGGACCAAGAAGAACGTCCATCCCGGCAAGATCGTCGCCACTTCGCAGGAAGTGGACGTCATGGTGCTGGACGTGGACAGCTCCAAGCGGCGCATTTCGCTCGGCCTCAAGCAGGTCCAGCGCAACCCGTGGGAAGAGTTCCTCGAGCAGCACCCGGTGGGCTCGGAAGTCGAGGGCGACATCCGCAACATCACCGAGTTCGGCCTGTTCATCGGCCTGTCGCCGGATATCGACGGCATGGTGCACATGTCCGACCTGTCCTGGGACGAGCAGGGCGAGCTGGCGATGGCCAAGTATGAGAAGGGCCAGGTCGTCAAGGCGAAGGTGCTCGACGTCGATGTCGAGAAGGAGCGCATCAGCCTGGGCATCAAGCAGCTCGCGGCCGATCCCGCCGCCAGCGTGCTGGAAGGCGTGCACAAGGGCGACATCGTCACCTGCGTGGTGACCGCGGTGCAGGCCAACGGCATCGAGGTGAAGGTGGGCGACGTGCTGACCGGCTTCATCCGCCGCGCCGAGCTGGCCCGCGACAAGAGCGACCAGCGCCCCGACCGCTTCGCCGTCGGCGAAAAGGTCGATGCCAAGATCACCGCCGTCGACCGCATGGCGCGCAAGCTGGCGCTGACCATCAAGGGCAAGGAGATGGAGGAGGAGAAGGTCGCCATGGCCGAGTTCGGGTCTTCCGACAGCGGCGCCTCGCTCGGCGACATCCTTGGCGCGGCGATCCGTCGCCGCAACCAGCAAGCCTCCGAGTGATGTCTACCAACCGATAGGAAACCGGCGTGAGCCTGGAGACCGATCTGCTACTCGACAGGCGGCGCCTCAAGCGCCGCCTGTTCTTTTGGCGCAGCGCCGCGGTGATCGCCGTGGCGCTGGCATTGTTCGCCGCCGTGCGGGGCCCGGAAGGGTTCGGCGTGGCCGGCTCCCATATCGAACGCCTGACGGTCAGCGGCATCATTACCGAAAACCGCAAGCTGACGGAGGCGGTGACCAAGCTCGCCGATGATGACGCCACGCGGGCGCTGATCGTGGTGATCGACAGCCCCGGCGGCAGCGTCGCCGGCGGCGAGAGCCTGCATGACGCGATCGCCAAGGTGGCGGCGAAAAAGCCGGTCGTCGCGGTGATGGGCGGGACCGCCGCTTCCGCCGGCTACATGATCGCCGTGCCCACCCAGCGCATCTTCGCCCGCGAGGCCACGATCACCGGCTCGATCGGGGTGATCCTGGAGACCGCCGAGGCGTCCGGCCTGATGAAGACCATCGGCGTGACGGCCGAGGCCATCACCTCCGGCCCGCTGAAGGATCAGCCCAACCTGGCCCACCCGCTGTCCGAGCAGGGCCGCGTCGTGCTGAAGGGGCTGGTGATGGATATGTACGACCAGTTCGTCCAGATGGTCGCCACCGGCCGGCACATGGACCCGGCCCGGGTGCGCGAGCTCGGCGACGGGCGCGCCTATACCGGACGGCAGGCCTTGTCGCTCGGCCTGGTGGACGAGATCGGCGGCGAGCCCGCCGCCCGCCTTTGGCTGGCGAAAGCCAAGGGCGTTTCGGAAAAACTGCCGGTCAGCGACGTCACCACTGGCGGGCTGGCCGAGCGGGCGCTGTCCGGGGATGTCGGCGGCCTTCTGCAGGGCGTTTGGAAAAGCGTTTTTTCACAAGGGGTTATGCTTGACGGCGCGCTCGCACTCTGGCAGCCTTCGCGGCAGTGACAGGGAGAGGCCCGGGCGTTCCGCGCCCGGACGAAGGGCATGACCAAATCCGAGCTGATCGCCGAGCTTGCGACCGCGAATCCGCATCTCACCGGGCATGATGTGGAGTTGATCGTCGCCACGGTTTTCGACGAAATCACCGGCGCGCTGGCGCGCGGGGAGCGGGTGGAGTTGCGCGGCTTCGGCGCCTTCACCGTGAAACGCCGCAACGCCCGCACCGGCCGCAACCCGCGCACCGGGGAGACCGTGCCGGTCGACGAAAAGGCGGTGCCGTTCTTCAAGGCCGGCAAGGAACTGCGCGAACGCGTCAACCGCGGCAAGCCGGCCAGATAGGCCTGGCCATGGGCCTGCTGCTCGCCGTCCCGTTCCTGCTGCTGCTGCTGCTGTTCGCGCTGTCGAACCGCGAAATGGTGCGCGTGGCGCTGTGGCCGACCGACTGGAACGTGGACGTCATGCTCTCGGTCGCGGTGCTGGTCGCGGCGGCCATCGCCTTCCTGCTCGGGGCCCTAACCGTGTGGCTGGCCGAACTCGGCCGTCGCCGCCGGCTGCGCCAGGCCGAGCACAAGGTGATCCTGCTGGAGGACCAGCTGCGCGCCCTCAAATCAAGCGCCCAATCCCGCGCGCTGCAGTCCGGCGATGGCCGGCCGCCGCTGGCGTGATGGCCGCCTTCCTCAAGCCCAGGGGCGCCGAACGGCTGATCGTCGCGCTGGACACCACCGATACCGTCCGCGCGGCCGAATGGGCGCAAGCCTGCGCCGGCTCGGTCGGGCTGTTCAAGCTGGGGCTGGAATTCTTCCTGGCCAACGGCGCCGCCGGCTACCGGCAGATCGCCGAGGGTGGCCAGACCCGCCCGATCTTCCTCGACCTCAAGCTGCACGACATCCCCAATACCGTCGCCGGCGGGGTGCGCGCCATCCTGCCCCTGGCGCCGCGCTTCCTGACCCTGCACGCGGGCGGCGGCGGCGCCATGATCCAGGCCGCGCGCCGCGCCGCGGAAGAAGCCGGCGCTGCCCGGCCGCTGCTGCTGGCGGTGACCGTGCTCACCAGCCTCGATGCCGCCGCCCTGGCCGAAACCGGCGTCGCCGGCGGCACCACGCAACAGGTGCTGCGCCTGGCCCGCCTGGCCATGTCCGCCGGCGCGGACGGGCTGGTGTGCAGCCCCAGGGAAGTCTCCGTACTCCGCGACGCCCTCGGCGACACCCCCGCGCTGGTAGTCCCTGGCATCCGCCCCGAAGGCGCCGATCGCGGCGACCAGGCACGAACCATGACCCCACAGGAAGCCGTCGCCGCCGGCGCCGACTGGATCGTCGTCGGCCGCCCCATCACCGCCGCCCCGCACCCCGCCGCCGCCGCCGCCGCCATCGCCGCCGCAATCGCATGATGCCGGGGGGTTCCGGGGTGGGTCGAGCAAGGAAGGCCAGGGGCTCTGCCCCTGGACCCCGCCAGGGGATGGTCATCCCCTGGACCCCTCAGACGGGTTTGTCGAAGAGGGGGCATAACCGTCGTAGCGGCAGCCGGGTCCGAGACATGCCCCCTCTTCGACAAACCCACCCCAGGGATGCAAGGGACGACTGTCCCTTGCTGGGGGTCCAGGGGGCAAAGCCCCCTGGCCTTGCTTCGGCTGACCAACCCCGGAGCCCCCGGGCATGACGGTTCGCGTCAAGATTTGTGGGATCAATGATCCCGGGGCGTTCGACGTGGCTGTGGGGGCCGGGGCGGACTGGGTTGGGTTTGTGTTCTTTCCGGCGTCGCCCAGGTTTGTCACGCCGGCGCGGGCCGCCGAGTTGTCGGCGCGGTCTCCGGGCGGGCCGGGGCGGGTGGGGTTGTTTGTCGATCCCGGCGTGGAGATGATCGAGGCGGCGTTGCGGGAGATCCGGCTGGACGTGCTGCAGATTTATGGCGCGGTGGAGGATCTTCCGGAGCTGCGGGCGCGTTTTGGCCTGCCGGTGTGGCGGCCGAAGGGGGTTGCCTCCGTGGCCGACCTGCCGGGCGATACCGGGGGTGCGGATGCCTGGCTGCTGGAGGCGAAGGCGCCGGCGGATGCGACGCGGCCGGGCGGCAATGCGGCGAGTTTCGACTGGACGATCCTGCGTGGCTGGGTGCCGCCGGGCCCCTGGCTGCTGGCCGGCGGGTTGCGGCCGGACAATGTGGCGGAGGCCATCCGGATCACCGGCGCGACGGGCGTGGACGTGTCCTCGGGCGTGGAGCGGATCCGCGGCGAGAAGGACCCGGACCTGATCCGGGAATTCATCCGGAACGCACGAGCCGCCTGAGCGCGCCGCCGATGCCGGGGGTGCGGCCGGGAATGGCCGGGCTGGCGGCGAGGTTGCCCCAGGCCAGGGCGCCGGGCGTCAGGCAGGCCGGGCAGGCGGCGTGCCAGCTCGTGGACGGCGTGTGGCACTGGGTGCAGCGCCAGATCGGGTCCGGGTCGGCCTCGGCCGCCTGGCGCAGCGCCGCCGCGGCGGCTTCGGGGTGGCCGCCCTCGGTTTCCTCGATCCGGGCCATGAGCAGGAACAGCCGCCGCTGGTTCAGCCCGGCGGCGCGGGCGGCCTCGGCTTCACGGCGCGCGTCGGGGATCAGCCCGGCGGCGAGCGAGGCGCGGGCCAGCAGCAGATGCGATTCCGGATGGTCCGGGTTGGTGGCGGCCAGCCTGGCGGCTTCCCGCAGCTTTTCCTTCGGGTTGACCCCGAGATTGAGCACGAAATCGGCGAGATCGGGGTGCGGACGGATGGCCCAGGTATCGGCGAGCACCCGTTCGGCGCGGCGTCCCTCGCCGGCTTCGCGCAGCTTGCGGGCGTAGGCGATCGCGGCGGGGGCGAGGGAGGCGTCCGCCTCCCAGGCCTGGCGCGCCAGGGCGAGGGCGCGAGAGGGGTCTTTATCCGCTTCCGCCGCCGCGGTGGCGAGCGCGGCCTTGGCCGCGTCGTCCTGGGTCAGGCGCATGGCGCCGATCCAGTCCTCCGAGCGGATGGCCAGCCGGGTGCGTTCCTCGCGCAGCCAGGCGGCGCCGGGGTAGGCGGCCTCGGCCTTGGCGGCGATCTCTCCGGCGGCCTTCCAGTCGGACCTGGCGACGGCCTGGCGCAGCTGGCCGCGCAGGCCGAGAAAGGAGGCATGCTCGTGTTTGGCGAGCGCGGACAGCGCTTCCGTCGCTTCCCCATCGCGCCCGGCGAGGCGGGCGGCCTCGGCGGTCAGCAGCAGGGTCTGCGGGGTGTCGCCGAGCAGGCGCCTGGCGCGGCCGGCCTCGCGGCGCGCATTGGTCGGATCGGCCGCGGCCAGCGCCACCAGGGCGCGGGTGGTGGCCAGTTCGCCCTTGTGGCGGCTGTGGCGGGTGAAGCGGCCGGCGATGCGGCCGGGCAGGTGCACGACGCCGAGCAGCAGATGGGTCAGCACCCCCAGCACCAGCAGCACCACCACCGCGAAGGAGGTGGAGAAATCGACCGAGATGGAGCCGATATCGGCGGTGACGCGGCCGGGCACCGCCGCCAGGATCAGCCCGACGGCGACGACCAGGATGGCGAGGACGAGGATCCGGAATACGCGCCGCATCAGCCGTGCGCTGCCGTCGGGGAAGCTGCCGCGCGCGCCGCCATGTCGGCCAGCGCCGCACGGGCCTCCAGCAGGGCCTTGGCCTGATCGATCCAGCCGGCCATCGCCTGCGCGGCGGGCGGGTTCAGCCGGGAGAGCGCCGCCACCGCGCCGGCGAGGTCGCCGGCGTCCAGCGCCCGCTGCGCCGCCGCCACCACGCCGGCGGCGGGGTCGCCGACCAGCACCCGCTCCCCCTGGCGGATGGTGATCAGTTCCTGCAGCCGGCCCCAGATGCGCGACAGCCAGGGCAGGTTCGGGTCGATCGGCCGGCTCGCCACCAGCGCGGCCCGCGCCGCCGAGGGGAAGGCAAGGCGCAGGGCGGGCTCGGTCGGCGGATCGGCATCGGCGAAACGCTGCAGCGCCGGGGGCGCGTCGGGCAGGGCTCCCAGCCGGTGGCCGGCCTCCAGCGCGGCGGCGGCGGCCTGGACGCGGGCGATCCGGGAGACGCGTTCGCCGAGCGCGGTGTCGGCGGGACTGACGGTCGGGCGTGCCTCCAAGGCGGCGATCCGGGACTCGATCGGGGCCAGGTCGACGGGGGAAGGCTGGTCCAGCAGGGCGGAGGCGCCGGCGGGACGGGCTTCCAGCGCCGCGATGCGTGCCAGCAGCGGGGCGGGATCGAATGCGGGGGCGGGGCGGGGCTCCGGCCGGGTTTCCAGCCGGGCGAGCCGGGCCTCGGCCGCGTCCAGCCGTTGCAGCAGGGCGCCGGGCGCGGATTCGGGCGGCTGCGGCGGGTTCTGCCACAGCCAGGCGATCGCTCCGGCCAGGATGGCGAAGCCGAGGAAATACAGCGCCGGCAGCACGCGCGAGCCCGGCGGCGGGGCCGGGCGGGCGGCTTCGGAGATTTGTTGCCGCCCGGGTGGGGGGACGGCGCCGGCAACCGGCGCGACCGCGGGGCGCGGGCCGGCAGGCGGGGGTGCTGTGGCGCGCGCGGCCTCGCCGGCCCGGGCCGGGGCGGCGGCCGTGTCCGGCCGCGGCCTGGCCGGCGATGGTTCGGGGGGTTTCGGCGGGGTTTCTGTCATTGCAGCAGGGCCAGCAATTCGTCCTGGTTCGGTCTGGCAGCGATCAACAGGTCGCCCCATGGGAGCGGCGATAATGCCACGCCGGCCGGCGCACTGATAGCTAATGCGACGACCCCGCGGGTGGAATCCTGTAAACCGGTCCGGCACGCCAGAGAAACGAACTGCCGCGCGGTCTCGGCGGAGAAGAACAGCGCCGCGCGCAGCCGGTCCGCGCGCAGGGCGGCAGCGGCCGCCTCCGGCAGGGTGGGCTCGGGTTCGGCGGCATAGACGGTGCGGCGCAGCACCCGGAAGCCCTGCTGGCGCAGCGCCGCGGCCAAGGGATGCCCGTGGCCGCGGCCGCAGGCGAGCAGCAGCGGGCCGGCGGCAGGATCCAGGCTTTGCCGGGCCAGCGCCGCGAGGTCCGTGGCATCGCCGGCGGCGCTGACCACGGAGGTGAACCCGGCCGCGGTAGCGCGCTCGGCCGTGGCGTCACCCACCGCCAGCAATGGCCGGGACCTGTGCATCCCGGACAGCCCGGCGATGGCGTTGCCGCTGGTGGCCAGGATGGCCTGGATGGGGCCGGGATCGGCCAAAGGCAGCCGCTTCACCCGCAGCAGCGGCGCCAGCACCGGTTCGAGCCGCATGGCAAGGATGCGCTGCGCCGTCTCGCTGGCACCCGGTTCCGGGCGCGTGATCAGGACAGACCGGCGGCTGTCCCCGGCCATGCGGGGTTCAGGAGAAGATGTCGCGCGGGCTGTCGGCGCGCAGGCTGGCGCCGAGTTCCGCGCCGATGCGCGCGGCGTCCGACACCGCGCCGCGCAGGCAGCGCTTGAGCAGGAAGCTGCCGTCCGCGCGGGCCACCATGCCGGTCAGGTTCAGCTCGCCGCTCGCCAGCAGCCGCGCATGGCCGCCGATCGGCGTGCGGCAGGAGCCGTCCAGCTCGGCGAGCAGCGCACGTTCCGCCAGGGAGACGGCCTTGGCTTCGGGGTCCTCGATCCCCGACAGCATCTCCAGCAATTCGAGGTCGTCGGCGCGCACGGTGACACCGACGATGCCCTGGCCGGCCGCGGGCACCATGATATCGGGGTCGAGGATCCGGCTGGCCCGGTCCTCCAGACCCAGCCGCTTCAGCCCCGCGAGCGCCAGCAGGGAGGCGGCGCAGTCGCCGGCGGCGACCTTGGCCAGCCGTGTCTGCACGTTGCCGCGGATCGTCACGCAGCTCAGGTCGGGCCTGGCATGCAGCAATTGCGCCTGGCGGCGGACGGAGGCCGTGCCGATGACCGCGCCGTCCGGCAGCGCGGCGAAGGGGTCGGCCGGGTCGGCGGCGCAGTCGCAGGACGGGCCGAAGATCAGCGCGTCGCGCGCGTCCTCCCGCTTCAGGGTGCAGGCCAGCACGATGCCGGCGGGCAGCTCGGTCTCCAGGTCCTTCAGGCTGTGCACCGCGAAATCCACCCGCCCATCGGCCAGGGCTTCGTGGATCTCCTTGGCAAACAGGCCTTTTCCGCCGATATCGGCCAGGGTGCGGTCCTGCACCACGTCGCCGGTGGTGTTGATCGCATGCTCCTCGAACACATCCTGGTTACCGAAGATGGGGGCGCGCAGCACCGGGCAGAAATGGCGCAGCGTGTCCAGGAAGGCGCGGGTCTGCACCAGCGCCAGCGGCGAGCGGCGCGTGCCGACGCGCAGCGGCAGCGAGCGCGCGTGCGGCCGGATCTTCGGCGTTCGTGCGGATGACGGAACGGCAGGGGGCTGGGCGACGGTCATCCTGGTGTCCTATTACCGCCGCAGCTTAAAGGAAAGATGATACCCATGCAGACCGGCCCTGTTTCGGGTCCATTCCTCCGCCCCGTGCCTGGACCAGTTTCCGGACCCGTGCCCGGCCCAGTGTTGGGGATCGAGAGTTCCTGCGACGAGACCGCCGCCGCGGTGCTGGCTCCGGACGGCCGGATCCTGGCCGAGGCGGTGCTCGGCCAGGAGCGGGAGCATGCGCCCTATGGCGGCGTGGTGCCGGAGATCGCGGCGCGGGCGCATCTGGCGCATCTGCCCGGCCTGGTGCGCGGGGTGATGGAACGGGCCGGGCTCGGCTTCGGCGAGCTCGGCGGCGTGGCTGCCAGCGGTGGGCCAGGGTTGATCGGCGGGCTGATCGTCGGTTCCGGCGTGGCCAAGGGCATCGCGCTGGCGCAGCGGATCCCCTATGTCGCGGTCAATCATCTGGAGGCGCATGCGCTGACGGCGAGACTGCCCGGATTGGTGAGCGCGGAAGGCGCGCCGTTTCCCTATCTGCTGCTGCTGATCTCCGGCGGGCATTGCCAATGCGTGGCGGTGGAGGGGGTCGGCCGGCACCGCCGCCTGGGCGGCACGCTGGACGACGCGGCCGGGGAGGCGTTCGACAAGGTGGCAAAACTGCTCGGCCTGCCCTGGCCGGGCGGGCCGGCGCTCGAGCGGCTGGCGGCGTCCGGCGATGCGTCGCGCTATGCGTTTCCGCGCCCGCTGCTGGGCCGAGCCGGCTGCGATTTCTCCTTCTCCGGTCTGAAGACGGCGGTGGCGCAGGAGGTGGCGCGCCATCCCGCCGGAGCGCTGCCGGGAGCGGTTGCCGCCGATATCTGCGCCAGCTTCCAGCGCGCGGTGGCCGAGGTGCTGGCGGATCGCGCCTCGCACGCGATGCGGATGCTGGGTCCGGAGGCCAGCCTGCTGGTCGTCGCCGGCGGCGTGGCGGCGAACGGGACCATTCGCGCGGCGTTGGAAGCGGCGGCCAGACGAAACGGCTACCGGCTGGTGGCGCCGCCGCCGCGGCTGTGCACGGACAATGCGGTGATGGTGGCCTGGGCCGGCATCGAGCGGCTGCGGCTCGGCTCGGTCGACCGGCTGGACTTCGCGCCGCGGCCGCGCTGGCCGCTGGATGCACCGGACATGGCGGTCGAGGCCGCGTGAACTACCGCCACGCCTTCCATGCCGGCAATTTCGCCGACTGCATGAAGCACGCTTTGCTGGTCTGGCTGCTGCGCGCGCTGATGCGCAAGCAGGCGCCGGTGTTCGTGCTCGATACCCATGCCGGGCGCGGCCGCTACGATCTGTCTTCCGGGCCGGCCGAGCGCACCGGCGAATGGCGCGCCGGCATCGCCCGGCTGCTGGAGGACCCGCCCGCCGAGCTGGCCGATTATGTGGGCGAAGTGCGCGCCCAGGGCCTGTGTCCGAGCGCATGCCCCTCTCCCCCTCACCCTGCCCTCTCCCCCAAAGATGGGGGAGAGGAGAAGAATTTGTCGCCCGGCTTCTATCCCGGCTCCTATCCCGGCTCCCCGGCGCTGATCCGGGCGCTGCTGCGCGACGACGACCGGATGGCCTGCTGCGAGCTTCATCCGGAGGATTACGCGGCGCTGAAGGTCGAGTTCGCCCGTGACCCGCAGGTGGCGGTGCATCGGCGCGATGCGTGGGAAGCGTTGCGCGCGCTGCTGCCGCCGGCGCAGAAGCGCGGCCTGGTGCTGATCGACCCGCCCTATGAGGATACGGAGGAATTCAGCCACCTGGCCGCCGGACTGCGCACCGGCTGGTCGCGGTTTCGCACCGGGGTGTTCGCCGCGTGGTACCCGGTCAAGCATCGCGCGCCGGTGCGCGCCTTCCATACGGCGCTTGCCGAAAGCGGCATTCGCGACATCGTCGCGGCGGAGCTCTGGCTGCGCGAGCCGCTGGACCCGACGCGGCTGAACGGATGCGGACTGGCCGTGGTCAACCCGCCCTTCGGCTTCGAAGAGGCGGCGCCGGCCATCCTGCAGGCGCTGCTGGACCGGCTCGGCAGCCGCGAACCCGGGGAGGGCATCGCCGTGATGCGGCTCGTCGATGAGTAGCGTCGCGGTCATCGGCGCCGGCGCGTGGGGCACCGCGCTGGCGATCCAGGCCAGCCGCGCCGGATGCGCCGTCACGCTGTGGGCGCGCGATCCCGCCCGCGCCGCGGCCATCGAGGGCACAAGGGAAAACCCCCGCCTGCCCGGCATCCGCCTGCCCGACGCGATCGCCGTCACCGCCGAACTGCCCAGGGACGCCGACGCGATCCTGCTCGTGGTGCCGGTGCAGCATATGCGCGCGGTGGCCGCGCAGCTGCCGCCGGGCGATGCGCCGGTGCTGGTCTGCGGCAAGGGGGTCGAAGCCACCAGCCAGCGGTTTCCGGCGGAAATCCTGGCCGAGCTGCACCCCGGCCGTCCCGTCGCAGTGCTCAGCGGCCCCAATTTCGCCGGCGAGATCGCGCGCGGGCTGCCGGCCGCCGCCGTCATCGCGGCGGCCGATCCGGCGCTGCGCGCGCTTCTGGCGCCGCTGCTCGCCACGCCGGAATTCCGCCTGTACGGCAATGACGACCCGATCGGCGCGCAGGCCGGCGGCGCGGCCAAGAACGTCATCGCCATCGCGGCCGGCGCGGTGATCGGCGCCGGACTTGGCGAGAACGCCCGCGCGGCGCTGATCACCCGGGGCGTGGCCGAATTGTCCCGGCTGATCCTGGCGCTGGGCGGACGCACCGAAACCGCCATGGGCCTGTCGGGCCTCGGCGACCTGCTGCTGACCTGCACCGGAGCCTCCAGCCGCAACTATTCCCTCGGCCACGCACTCGGGCGTGGCGAAACCCTGGCGAGCATCCTCGCCGGGCGCAGCAGCGTGACCGAAGGCGTCGCCACCGCCCCCGCGCTGATCGCGCGGGCCAAGAACGTCGACATGCCCATCTGCCAGGCCGTCGCCAGCCTGGTATCCGGCCGCGCGAACCTGGCCGAGCTCATGACCGGCCTCCTGGCCCGCCCCCGGCGCGACGAATGATGGCCATGGTCTGGGGTTTGGGACTGCGGGAAGGCAAGGCTGGGGCTCCGCCCCAGGCCCCGGCAGGGCGCTGCCCTGCACCCGGAAGGGGACAGTCGTCCCCTTCACCCCTCGGACTGGTTTGTTGGAAAAGGGGGCATGCCAAGGCCGCTCAACGGCTACGTCGGTTATGCCCCCTTTTCCGACAAACCAATTGGAATGGGTCCAGGGAACGAGTTCCCTGGCGGGGTGCAGGGGCAGAGCCCCTGCTGGGGTTTGGGGCAAAGCCCCAATCTTGCCTGCCCACCGCCCCACACCCAGGACCAAGGCCATGAATTCGATGCTGCGGGGCGTGGTCACGGTTGGGGTTTGGACCATGGCCAGCCGTGTGCTGGGTTTTGCCCGGGACATGTTGATTGCCGCCATGTTGGGGGCAGGGCCGGTGGCGGATGCGTTTTTCGTGGCGCTGAAGTTGCCCAATCTGTTTCGGCGGCTGTTTGGCGAGGGTGCGTTCAATGCCGCTTTCGTGCCGTCCTTTGCCGGCATGCTGCATGCGGAGGGCAAGGAGGCGGCCAACCGGTTTGCCGAGGAGACGACGGCGGTCATGGCGTTCTGGCTGGGCGGGCTGACCATTGCCGGCATGGTGTTCATGCCGCAGGTGATGGTGGTTCTGGCGCCCGGCTTTGCCGCCATACCGGAGAAATTCGCGTTGGCGGTCGATCTGACGCGGATCACGTTTCCGTATCTGTTCCTGATCTGCCTGACAGCGTTGTTTTCCGGGGTTCTCAACGGGCTGGACCGTTTTGCCGCCGCGGCGGCGGCGCCGGTGTTGTTCAATGTGTTTTCCATCGTGGCGATGCTGGGTTTGACGCCCTATGTCGCCAATGCCGGGTATGCGCTGGCCTGGGGCGTGTCGCTGTCCGGCGTGGCGCAACTGGCTTTGCTGGTCTGGGCGGTGCGGCGGGCCGGGATGCGCATCCGGATTCCGCGGCCGCGGCTGACGCCGCAGATGCGGGGCCTGTTTCGCAAGATGGCGCCGGGGCTGGTCGGCGCGGGGGTGACGCAGCTCAATCTGGCGGTGGATGTGATCATCGCCAGCCTGCTGCCGGCGGGCACCGTGTCGCTGCTGTATTATGCCGACCGCATCCAGCAATTGCCGCTGGGGGTGATCGGCACCGCGGTGGGCACCGCGCTGCTGCCGATGCTGTCGCGCCAGGTGCGCGGCGGGGATGCGCGGGGGGCGATCGACACGCTGAACCGGGCGCTGGAGTTCGCGCTGTTCCTGACCATCCCGGCGGCGCTGGCGCTGGCGATTTCGGCCTTTCCGATCGTCTGGGTGCTGTTCGGGCGCGGCGCCTTCGACATGGAGGCGGCGCGGCTGTCGGCGCAGGCGCTGGCGGCCTATGCGCTGGGGCTGCCGGCGTTCGTGGCGGTGAAGGTGCTGGCGCCGGCGTTCTTCGCGCGCGGCGACACGGCCAAGCCGGTGAAGATCGGCATGGCGGCGGTGGCGCTGAACCTGGCGCTGAACGTGGCCTTCATGGTCCCGCTGCGCCATGTCGGCCCGGCGCTGGCCACCTCCATCGCGGCGATCTTCAACTGCGTGTGGCTGGCCGTGGTGCTGTACCGGCAGGGGCAGCTGGTTCCCGATGCCGGGCTGCGGCGCCGCCTGCCGCGCATGGGCTTGGCCGCCGCCGCCATGGCGGCGACCCTGGCGCTGGCGCAGGGGCCGCTGTTCGCCGCCGCCGCGGGCACGCGCGGGCTGAAATACGCCGCCCTGGCGGCGCTGGTCGGCCTGGGCCTGGCGGCCTATGTCGCCGCCGGGCAGCTGACCGGTGCGTTCGACCTGCGGGAGGTGCGGGGGATGCTGCGCCGTTCGCGGCGCAAGGCCGCGCCCGCGCCTGACACGCCTACTTGACCGGGAAGCTGGTTCCGCCGAACTACACCCGCCTTCCCGACTACCCCGTCTTCTTCAACGATCGGTTCGTCCCATGCAGCGTATCTTCTCGGGCATCCAGCCCTCCGGCATTCCCACCCTCGGCAATTATCTGGGCGCGATCCGGAACTGGGTCGATCTGCAGGAGAACCATGACTGCATCTGGTGTGTCGTCGATCTGCACGCGATCACCGTGTTCCAGGACCCCAAGACGCTGACCGCGGCGACGCGGGAAATGGCGGCGACGCTGCTGGCCTGCGGGGTCGATCACAACCGCCACACGCTGTTCCTGCAATCGGCGGTGCGCGCGCATGCGCAGCTCGCCTGGATCTTCAACTGCGTGGCGCGGCTCGGCTGGCTCAACCGCATGACCCAGTTCAAGGACAAGGCCGGCAAGGACCGGGAGAACGCCTCGGCGGGGCTGTACGTCTATCCCAACCTGATGGCGGCCGACATCCACGCCTATCACGCCACCCGCGTGCCGGTCGGCGACGACCAGAAGCAGCATCTGGAGCTGGCGAACGACATCGCGCAGAAGTTCAACCATGATTACGGGGTGGAGTTCTTCCCCAATATCGAGCCGCTGATCCTGGGTCCGGCGGCGCGGGTGATGAGCCTGCGCGACGGCACAAGGAAGATGTCCAAATCCGATCCGTCCGATCAGAGCCGGATCAACCTGAACGACGATGCCGACACGATCGCGCTGAAGATCCGCCGCGCCAAGACCGACCCCGAGCCGCTGCCGTCGGAGACCGAGGGCCTGCTGAACCGGCCGGAGGCGCGCAATCTGGTCGGGATCTACGCGGCGCTGGCCGGCACCGACCATGCGGGCGTGCTGCGCGAGCATGGCGGCAAGGGTTTCGGCGACTTCAAGAAGTCGCTCGCCGATCTGCTGGTGGAGAAGCTGGGCCCGATCGGGCGCGAGACCACGCGGCTGCTGGCCGACCCGGGGACGCTGGACGCGATCCTGCACAAGGGCGCCGAGCAGGCGGCGGCGATCGCCGATCCGATCGTGGCGGAGGCGGAGCGGCTGGTAGGCTTCCTGAAGGCGTAGCGCCCGCTCAGGGCCGTTTCACGAAGCGTGAAACGGCGCTCAGGCGACGCCGAAGCGGCTCTTCAGCAGCGCCAGCCCGGCCTGCAGCAACGCGTCGGAGCTGGCCGGCACCTGGCCGTTCGGCGTCAGCCCGTCCACCATCTGCGGCAGATGCTGGCTGGCCTGGGCCATGATCTGCTGGATCGGCAGGCCGGTCTTCTCGGCGATCGCCTGCACCGTCGCGGGGTCCAGCACCTGTTGCAGGGCGGCGGGGCTGACCGGCTGGTTGGGGCCGGTGCCGACCCAGGAGGCGATGGTCTCGCCCATCCCGGCCGACTGGAATTTCTGCATCAGGCCGCCGATCCCGCCTTCATGCGCGATCGCGGCCATCAGCAGCTGCGGCAGGGCGCCGGCCCCGAGCGTTCCCGCACCGAGCGTTCCGGGCACTTGTCCTGGCTGGGCTCCCTCCTGGGGAGCCTGCCCCCCGGCGCCGCTCATGACGGCGCCGAGTATCTGATCGAACAATCCCATGCTGACCCTTTCGCGCGTGGACCTCAGTTGGTCTTGGCGGCGCTCGCCGGCTTGGCCGAGGCGGTCTTGGCCTTCGGGGCGTGGAAGCCGGCCGCGTCGGCATCCTTCTGGCACATATACGCGCCCTTCTTGGTCTTGCCGTAATATTTTGTTCCGGCTAGGTGGTACGCCTTGGACGAGGTGTTGGCCCAGACCACGGTGTCGCCCGGGCAATGCGCCTTGGCGGAGGCCTCGTCGGCAAACTCGCCGGTCATCTTGGCGGTGGCGGCCTTGGTCGCGCTCTTGGTGGAGCTGGAAGCCGACGTGGCGGCCTTGCCTGTCGCGCTTGCCGCGCCAGTAGCGGCGCCAGCAGCCGCGGCGCCAGTGGTGGAGGGGGTGGCGGGGGCCTGGGCCATGGCCGTGCCGGCCAGCAGGGAGGCGAGAAGGGCGGCAGCTGCGAGACGGATCATAGGCGATCTCCTGTGAATTGAAGCCAGAAAATGGTCAGCACTCGGGTCTGCGAAGCCGAACCGGACACGTTGCGCAAACCTATCCGGGCGCAAACCCACCGGGCATCCGTTAGATGAACGCTGGTTAACCAGTTGCGGGATCAAGTCAAGCGACAATGCCTTGCTCAACCAGGGTCTGCAACCGGGCAAAGGCGGCGGACAAAATCGCGCCTGGGTTACCCGATCAGCCGCCGGCGCAGCCGGGCCGATAGCTGGTCGATGACCGCCACCGTGACCAGGATCAGCAGGATGATGAAGCACACCTCGTCCCAGTAGCGCACCTTGATGCGCTCGGCGATCTGCAGGCCGATCCCGCCGGCGCCGACCACGCCGAGGATCGAGGCGCTGCGGGTGTTGCTCTCGAAGGCGTACAGCGTCTGCGCCAGCAGCACCGGCAGCACCTGCGGCAGCAGGCCGAAGCGGATCGCCAGCAGCCGTGAACCGCCAACGGCGGTGACCGCTTCCGGCTGGCGGGGATCGGCGTTCTCGATCGCCTCGGCGAACAGCTTCGCCAATACGCAGACCTCCGCCGCGGCGATGGCCATGACGCCGGCCAGCGGTCCGAGGCCGACGGCGCGCACGAAGGCGAGCGCCCAGATCAGCTGGTCCATGCCGCGGAAGCCGTCGAACACCCGGCGGATGGAGAAATGCGCCAGCGTGTTCACGACGACATTGCGCGCGCCGAGGAAGCCGAGCGGCAGGGCGATCACCGCGGCGACCACGGTGCCGAGGAAGGCCATCGCCACGCTCTCGCCCAGGCCCTGCAGGATGTCGTCCCATTGCGCGCCCGGGCTCGGCGGGAACATCTGGCGCAGGATCACGAACAGGCCGGACAGGCCGCGCGTCATGCGCTCGGGCGTGATGTCGAACCACCAGAACAGCGTGGCGAGCCAGGCCGCGGCCAGCAGCCACAGCACGGCGCGCAGCGCGCGCTGCGCCCGGGTGTGGCCGAAGGCGCCGGGCAGGCGGGCGCGGGCGGCGGCGATCTGCCCTTCGGTAATCTGCCTGGGCGCGATGCCGGCGACGTTCATGCGAACACCCGGCCGATGGCGCGCGTGCGCAGCGCCTCGGACAGCAGATCGATCACGCTGACGGCGAGGATGATCAAGACGATGATGGCGCTGATCTCCTCGTAATAGTTGAAGCTGATGACGGTGTACAGCTCCTGCCCGATGCCGCCGGCGCCGACGAAGCCGATCACCGTGGCGCCGCGCACGTTGATCTCGAAGCGGATCAGCACGTAGCTCAGGAAGTTCGGCAGCACCTGCGGCAGGATGGCGTAGCGCACCGCCTGGAACCAGTTGCCGCCGGCGGCGATGACGCCCTGCCAGGGGCGCATGTCGGCATTCTCCACCACCTCGGCAAACAGCTTTCCGAGCGCGCCGACCGTGTGCAGCGCGATCGCCAGGATACCGGCCAGCGGGCCGATGCCGAAGGTCCAGACCAGGATCAGCGCATAGACGATGTCCGGCACGGTGCGGAACAACTCCAGCCCGCGGCGGAACAGGAAATAGACCTTGCGGTTCGGCGCCAGGTTGGCGGCGGCCGGAAAGCACAGCAGGAAGGCCAGCACCGCCCCGCCCAGGGTGGCCAGCAGGGCCATCTGGCTGGTCTCGAACAGCAGCCACAGCCAGCTGTCGATGCGGTACATCCAGTAGGCGAGCGAGCCCTCGGTGCCGCTGCCGGCGAACAGCGTGGCCCAGCGCAGATGCGGCACCAGCTTGGCGAAATAATCGCCCACGCGCGGCAGCCCGTCGGCCAGGGAGGAAGGATACGCCTCCGACACCCGCGCCGAGACCAGGAGGCAGAGCAGCAGCACGCCGCCGCCGGCCGCGGCCGCGATCCGGCGCGAGCGGCGGCGGTGGCGGAACGCGGCTTCGAGGCGGGCGGTGGTCTGGCTCAATGCACGAACGCCGGCATGATGGGTTTTCCTCTTCCCCGTTTCGGGGGGGAGGGGCGCTGGAGGCAGGAGCGGGGGCACGGCCCCCTCACCCCTCCCTCTCCCCCGAAGTGGGGGAGAGGGGGATTCCTTGTCCCCTCACCCCCTCCCTCTCCCCCGAAGCGGGGGGAGAGGGGGATTTCTTGCGGATCCAGGGCGATCGTCCTGTTCACGGTCAATGCCGCCGCCGCTCGGCCGCTTCCTGGCGCAGCATGTCGACGAAGACCAGGTAGTCCTCGTGCTTCACTGGCACCCAGTCCTTGCCGCTGCCCATGTCGACCTGGTGGTAGATGTCCGGATGCGCCTGCGGCAACGCCAGATGGAAGGCCAGCATGTCCGCCTGGAATTCCGCCGGGGTGCTTTTGCGCAGGGTGAGCGGCCCGTTCAGGATCGGGCGCGAGCGCCAGAGGATGCGGATGTCCTTCATGTCGAGCATCTTCTTGTCGGTCATCATCCGCAGCATGCCGCGCGTGTAGCCCTGCGCGGCATCGCCGATGCCCGATGTCCAGGTGACGCCGGCGTCGTACTGCTTGTTCAGCACCGCCACCACCGCCTGTTCGTGGCCGCCGGCAAAGCCGGTGCGGGAGAAATACTTGCCGGGATCCGGGTCGATCCCCATGGCGCGGAATTCGGCGCGGGGAATGAGGTAGCCCGAGGCCGAGTTCGGGTCGGACCAGGCGAGCGACCGGCCCTTCATGTCCGCCAGCGAGGTGATCCCGGAATCGGCGCGGGTGTAGAGCACGGCGACATAGGAGATGCTGCCGTCCTGCTCCCGGCTGGTGACGATGGGGATCACGTCGCCATCGCTCTGCACCCAGGCGGCGGCGTAGGCGGCCGGGCTCATATAGGCGATTTCCAGCTGCCTTGCGGCGAAGGCCTGGATCACGCCGGCATAGTCGGCGGCGGGCATCAGCTTCACCGGCACCTCGAAGGTCGCTTCCAGCAGCTTGCCATAGGCCTCGTAGCGCCCGAGACGGTCGGCGTTGTTCTCCCCGCCCAGCAGGCCGATGCGGATCACCGGGACCTGGGCGGCCCAGGCGCGCCGGCCGGGCGCGGGCATCCCCTGGGCAGCGGAGCCCTGCGAATAGGCGGGGCGCGTGCCGGCCAGTCCAAGGCCCAATCCAATGACCGCGGCGCGGCGTGTGATCATGGCAGCAGGTTCCTTTCGGCACGAAGTCGCCGCTGAAGGTGCTGCTCCGGCGGCCGGGAAACAAGGCCAGGGGCGCTGCCCCTGGACCCCGCTAAGGGCGGAGCCCTTAGAACCCGCTACCTGGTTTGGGGTGCGAGGGGGGCCTACCCGGACCTGGCAAGGTCCCGGTCGGCCCCCCTTGCACCCCAAACCCCGGAAGGTTTCCAAAGGCTCGCCTTTGGTGGGGGTCCAGGGGGCAAAGCCCCCTGGCCTTCCTTCCTGTCAGCTGCGCTGGCGGCGGTTCTTGGCCTCTTCCTGGCGCAGGTCGACGAAGAGCTGGAAGTCCTCGTGCTTCACCTTCTGGTAGCCCTGGCCGCCGCCGCGCTCGATCTGCTTGTAGATCGTCGGGTAGGCGGTGGGCAGCGCCAGGTGGAAGGCGGCGATATCGTCGCGGAAGGCCTGCGGGGTGTCTTTCCGCGCGGTCAGCGGGCCGTTGAGGATCGGGCGGGACATCCACAGGATCTTGATGTCGCCCATCTTGAGCATGCCCTTGGCGACCATTTCATGCAGGTTGCCGCGGGTATAGCCCTCGGCGGGATCGCCGATGCCGGAGACCCAGGTGCAGCAGGCGTCGTACTGCTTCTGCAGCACCGCCACCACCGCCTGCTCGTGCCCGCCGCCGAAGCCGGTCTTGCTGAAGAACTTGCCGGGCTCCGGATCGTAGCCGGCCTGCTTCAGCTCGAAGCGCGGGATCAGGTAGCCGGAGGTGGAGTTCGGATCGGCCCAGGCCAGGGTCTTGCCCTTGAGCTGATCGAGGCTGGTGACGCCGCTGTCGGTGCGCACCACCACCACGCTGTGATAGCTGATGGACCCGTCGGTTTCGATTGCTACCACCAGCGGCTCGACATTGCCGCTGGTGTCGATCCAGGCGCCGGCATAGCCCGACGCGCCCATGGAGGCGATCTCGATCTGTTTGGCGCCGAAGGCCTGGATCACGCCGGCGTAGTCGGCGGCGGGGAACAGGCGCACGGGGACCTGGAAGGTTTCTTCCAGCAGCTTCTGGTAGTCGCCGTAGCGGCCCAGCCGGTCGCTGTCGTTCTCGCCGCCGAGCAGGCCGATGCGCAAGGTCGGCACCTGGGCCGCCCAGTCGCGCTTGCCCTTGGCGGGCATGGCGGTTTCGGTGGCGGCGCGGGCGGACAGGATGGCGGGCGCGGCGAGCAGGCCGGCGGAGGCGAGCAGGGCGCGACGGCGCGTGATCAGGCTTGGTGCAGCCATGGAACGGGCTTCCTTCCGGGACACAGAGGCCCCGGACATAGACGCCCGCCCATTGCACCGTTGTGACGTTCCCGTGGCAGTTGGATGAAGCTGCCGGCGGAACGGGTCTCAGTCCTCGAAGATCGCCACCGCACGGGTCCAGCCGGCGGAGGCCTGGTGGATCTTCACCGGGAAGCAGGCGATCTTGAAACCGAAGGGCGGCAGTTGTTCCAGGTTGTGCAGCTTCTCGATATGGCAGTAGCCGATTTCGCGGCCGGATTTGTGGCCTTCCCAGATGATCGAGGGGTCGCGGGTCTCGGCGAAGCGCCGGGCGGTGTGGCTGAACGGGGCGTCCCAGCTCCAGCCATCGGTGCCGGTGACCTTCACGCCGCGGCTGGTCAGGTACAGCGTCGCCTCCCGCCCCATGCCGCAGCCGCTGTCGAGGTAGTCCTGCTGGCCGAACCGTTTGCCGGCGGCGGTGTTGACGACGACGATGTCCATCGGCTGCAGCGCGTGGCCGATGCGTTGCAGCTCCGCCTCCACCTCCGCCGCGCCGACGACGTGGCCGTCCGGGAGGTGGCGGAAATCCAGTTTCACGCCGGGGCCGAAGCACCAGTCGAGCGGCACCTCGTCGATGGTGATCGCGCGTTGGCCGCCGGACATGGTGGGGTGGAAATGCCAGGGCGCGTCCAGATGGGTGCCGCTATGGGTGCCGAGTGTGACCTTTTCCACCGCCCAGCCCTTGCCCTCCGGCAGCAGGTCCGGGGTCAGGCCGGGGAACAGGCCGGCGACGAGGGCGGCGGATTGCTCGTGGTCGGTGTATTCGATCACCGGAATGTTGCGCGGCGGGTCGCTCGGGATGTCGTTCTGCAGGGCGACGGACAGGTCGACGATGCGGCGTGGCATGGGCTTCTCCTCGGTTTTGGCCGGCACTCTAGCCGAGCCGCGGGCGCGTGCTAGGCTCGGCCGCCAAACGGGAGGAAAAACATGCTGTTCTACGATTCCATCGGACCCAATCCGCGCATGGTCCGCATGTTCATGGCCGAGAAGGGGTTTGCGGCGGAAAAGACGACGGTGGATCTGCGCGGCGGGGAGAACCGGCGGGCGGAATACCTGGCCAAGAACCCGTCCGGGCAGACGCCGGCGCTGGCGCTCGACAGCGGCCTGGTGCTGGCGGAAATCACCGCGATCTGCGAATACGTCGACGAGGTCGGCAAGGGCCCGTCATTGATCGGCGCGACGCCCGAGGAACGGGCCGAAACCCGCATGTGGACCCGGCGCATCGACCTCAACATCATCGAGCCCGGCGCCAATGGCTTCCGCTTCGCCGAAGGGCTCAAGATGTTCCAGGACCGCGTCCGCTGCATGCCGCAGGCGGCCGACGACCTGAAGCTGGTGGCGAAGGAAAAGCTCGCCTGGCTGGACGCGCAGATGGCCGGCAAGACCTTTGTTTGCGGCGAGCGCTTCACCATGGCGGACATCCTGCTGTTCGCGTTCCTCGATTTCTTCAATTCGGTTGGTCAGAAGCTGGATCCCGCCAACAAGAATATCGCCGCGTGGTTCGAGCGCATGAAGGCGCGTCCGTCGGCGGCGGCGTGATCGGGAAGCAACGATGAAGCAGATCAGGATCGGCGACATCACCATCGATGCGGTGATCGAGCGCGAGGGGCCGTGGCGGCGGCCGCAGGATTTCTTCCCCGCCTATAACGAGGCCATTTTCAAGCAGCATCTGCCGGTGATGGAGCCCGAGGTGTTCGACCCGGCGCTGGGCATGATGGTGATCACGTATCAAACCTTCGTGGTCCGCACGCCGCACCACACCATCCTGGTGGATACCTGCACCGGCGAGGACAAGGGCCATCCGCCGCCGTTCGACTTTCCCGGCAAGGAGCGCTGGCGGAAGGAGCTGTTCGCGCTGGGTGTCAGCTACGACAAGGTGGACTACGTGTTCTGCACGCATCTGCATATCGACCACACCGGCTGGAACACCACGCTGCGCGACGGGCGCTGGGTGCCGACCTTCCCGAACGCGAAATACGTGTTCCACAAGAAGGAGTACGCGGCCTGGGAGGCGGAGCATGCCAAGGGCGCCAACCCGCCGGGGACGGTGTTCCGGGACAATTGCCTGCCGATCGTGGAAGCGGGGCAGGCGCTGCTGGTGGATGACGACTACGCGCTGGATGACACCATCACGCTGACGCCGACGCCGGGGCACTCGCCGTGCCATTGCTGCGTCAACATCTTCTCGCGCGGGCAGCGGGCGGTGGTGACCGGGGACATGATGCACCATGCCATCCAGTGCCGGGAACTGGACTGGTCCCCCGGGGTGGACTGGGACCCGAAGCAGGCGGCGGCGTCGCGGCGGAGCTTTCTGTCGTCTGTCGCGGATACCGACACGCTGCTGCTGCCGATCCATTTTCCGTCGCCGACGGCGGGGCTGGTGACGGCGGACGGGGAGCGGTTCCATTATCGTTTCAAGCGGGACTGACCGGGAGGAGGCCGCATCATGCCGACCATCGTCATTTCCATGCCCGCGAGCCGGCTTGCCGCTTCGGAGGTGCGGATCGACGGGTTCATCGAAACTGTCGTGAAACACTGCATGGAGATCATGGAGGTGCCGTCCGACAAGGTGCAGCTTAGCTTCGTGCCGGTGCATGAAAAGTTTCATGGCAAACCGGCCAATATCCATGCGACCTATCGCGACAAGGCATCGCGCACCAGGGATGTGGTGGAGCGGTTCATGGCGGCGCTGGAAGAAGCGTTCGTGCCGGCATTCGGCTGCGTTCCGCGGATACGGTGCATGCCGAATGACGAGGGCAAGCTGATGGCGCGCAACTAGCTCAGTGGAACACGCGGCCCGCGTCTATGACGATGGTCTGGCCGGTCATGGTTTCGGTGCGGCACATGGTGACCACCATGTCGGCGCAGTCGTCCTTGTCGGCGGCCCTCTTCAGCAGCGAGGAGGAGGCTGAGCGCTCGACCTGCTCGGGGCGGAGGTTGGAGGTGGCGCGCGTGCCCTCCAGCAGGCCGGGGGCGATGCAGTTGACCAGCGTCTCGGGCGCCATCGCCACCGCCATGCAGCGGGTGAGGTGGATCAGGCCGGCCTTGGCCACGGCATAGGCGATGGACGAGCCGGTGGGGGTGAGCCCGGCGACGGAGGCGATGTTGACGACGCGGCCCTGGCCTTGCGCCTTCATGACCGGCGCCACCGCCTTGGTGAGCCGCATCGGGCCGGTGAGGTTGACGGCGATGATCTTGTCCCACTCCTGCTGGGTGAGATTGTCGAGCTCGGCGAAGGGGATGGATTTGTTGTAGGCGGCGTCGTTGACGAGGATGTCGAGGCGGCCGAAGCGGGCGGTTACGTCTTTGACCAGTTTTTCCACGGCCGCGCCATCGGTGATGTCGCAGGCGAAGGCGGCGGCGTTGATCTGGTCGCGCGAGGCCAGGTCACGGGCGACGGTTTCGGCCTGGTCCCGGCTTTGGGCGTACATGACGGCGATGTTGGCACCTTCCTTCGCCAGCGCGTGGCAGATGCGCTGGCCGAGGCCGCCATTGCCGCCGGTTATGAGGGCGACCGTGTTTTTTAGGTCCATTTGGGTTCTCCCTGGGGGTGGGGGCGCGGTTAGGTGGTGGTGCGTCCCGGTGTTGGGGGGGAGTTTGTTGCCTGAGGGGTGGGGGAGGCAAGCCGTTGAGGGGAAGGGGCCGGCAGAGTTTCTGAAAGGCTGAATTCGTTCGGACACATGGGTCGCACACGGTCCACGTCTTCGCGCACAGCAGCGGCAAGTGCGAAGCCTGCCGACAGCGGCCTACGGCGGGCATTCGCCCGGCAGGATCGTCCGGATTGCGGATTGTACCGAATTATTGTAAATTTTGACCGTTTATGCGGCAGATACAAATCTATGGGAGGTTACGTCGGGACGACCATCCCGTCGGGTGTCAGGCCCAGGTCGGCGTTTCGTAGCATTATTATGTGAGTATTATGCAAGAACATGAATATGCGCTGCTTGGAGGGGTAAATCGCTCCCAAATAGGGAGGTATTTGGATCTCGCCGCGGCATCCGTGTCTGCTGCGATAGTATTTATTCTGCTCACCGCCGTGGATTTTGCCAAACGCTTCGGCATTCCAGCAAATCTACCTCCTGTCGTGCTTTCTCTAGTCGGTGCCACCTCGGTGTTCGCGGCACTGTATTGGCTATTAGACCGATACGCATGGAAATGGCCGCATTTGGGGCGACTACTCAAAGTCCCCGATCTAAGCGGAGACTGGCATTGCGACGGCCAGACTATCAACCCGGATAAATCTCCTGGCCATATTTGGGAAGCAAAGATCACTATCATCCAAAGTTGGGATAGAATACGTGTTCGGCTTGCAACAAAACAATCTGGGTCTAACAGTGTTGCCGCTGCCCTGCTTTGCGATGAGGTCGATGGATATCGGCTGCTCTATCACTACAAGAATGATCCCAATATCGGCGAGAGGGAGTTGACGAGCCATCGCGGTTTCGCGGAGCTTGTCTTTTCCAAAGATCGTATGTCTGGTCGCGGCGAATACTTTAACGGCCATGGCCGTTACACATTCGGGTACTATGACGCTTAGGAAAATTTGAATGGCACGCGACATCAACACACGGCTGAATCAACTTCAAGCTCGACGCAAGGGAACGGATCGACTTAGCCGTCTAACGATGGACGCACAAAGTGAGGTGCTGGCAAAGAGCATCATTGATGAAGATTGGCAGAAGCGAAAGGTCCAGCCCTATACGCGGTACGCCCTGGGGGCCATGCAAGAGGTGGGACCGGAGTATACACGCATCAGCATAGAGACGGCACAGCGGGTCGGTCGCCAACTCGATCAGGCACTGGTGGCAGCGGGATATTCCGTAGAATTTCGCTTGCAAGGCTCAGTGCCGCTCAACGTCCACATCCGTGGGGTGAGCGACGTCGATCTTCTGAATCTCGACACCAGCTTTTTTACCTACTCGACTGCAGGATGGTCTAGTCAATTAGGGCTATACACAAACCCAACGAATCTGTCCTCTGCCGGAGTGCTGTTGTCGCTTCGGCAGAAATCGGAGCAGGTCCTAAAGGATAAGTTTCCGGCGGCGAGCGTTGATTGCAGCGGGGGGAAAGCAATAAAGATTTCAGGGGGTTCCTTGGCGCGTCCTGTCGATGTCGTGCCATCCCATTGGCATGATGGCATTGATTACCAAACCTCCCGGCAAGAACACGATCGAACTGTCACAATTCTCGATAAAAAGGCTTCCACCACGATCCACAATCTGCCGTTTCTGCATATCAAGCGAGTGCATGAGCGGGATGTCCTCTCTCTGGGCGGGTTGAAAAAAGCAATCCGCCTATGCAAGAATGTTAAGAGTGATGCTGACGAAGAGATCGCGCTGCCAAGCTTTGATATCGCCGCCATCATGTATCATTCTGACCAGTCTGCACTTTGCAACGGTTATACCTTGGAGTTAGCAATTCTGGCGGAGACGCAGCGGCACTTGGATGCGCTGTGCTCAAACAAAGATTACGCAAGAAGCTTGCGGGTGCCAGATGGATCGCGGGCTATCCTCGACACTGAGGGCAAATTCGGCGCGCTGATACGATTGTCGATAGAAATGGATGATTTGGTCCGCGAAGTTGCGAAGGCACAGAACCAACTTTTGTCGCGAGTCGCACAACCTAGCTTAACAGAAAGCCGTGCGGCACTTTCGTCGACCTATATCCCGCCACTCTAGATGTCGGGACCAGGCACACTGCCTCTTCACACCGCATCTACGACGTTGGGTTTGCCAAAGCGGCCATGTAAGTCAGTACGTAGGGCGGATAAGCGCAGCACAATCCGCCAACGCAACGCACCCCCCTCCCCTCCCCAAACCCCATGCCGGACTACCGCCGCAACCGCGTTCCTGGAGGCACCTATTTCTTCACGGTCAATCTTCGTGACCGGCGCAGCGATCTGCTGATCGCTGAAATCGACTCGCTTCGCTCGGCTGTACGCCGGATCCGAACGCGGCGTCCGTTTCATATCGATGCCTGGGTCGTCTTGCCCGACCATATGCATTGCCTGTGGACACTTCCTCTCGGCGACAGCGATTTTTCTGTCCGGTGGAAAGAGATCAAGGCGCTCTTTTCCCGATCGCTTCCTGCCATTGAGGAACGCTCTCCCGTCCGGGTTCGGCGGGATGAGCGGGGCATATGGCAACGGCGGTTCTGGGAGCATACGATCCGGGATGATCGTGATTACGCGGCCCATATGGATTACATCCATTTCAATCCCGTGAAGCATGGATTGGTGTCCCATGCTGCGGAGTGGCGGTTCTCGTCATTCCATCGTTGTGTGGCGCTTGGATTTTATCCGGTTGGTTGGGGCGGGGATGGTGCCGGTGTTGGGGAGGTCGGGGAGCGGGTTTGAGTTGCGTTGGCGGATTGCGCTGCGCTTATCCGCCCTACGGTTGCTGCTGTGCTGCGGAAGGGCAGTTTTCGTTATTCCATTGTTGCGGGGCGCTTGGGTTTTGGCCGGTCAGTTGGGGCGGGGGTGGTGCCGGTTTTGGCGAGGCCGGGGAGCGGATTTGAGTTGCGTTGGCGGATTGCGCTTCGCTTATCCGCCCTACGGTTGCATGCGTGCTGCGGAAGGGCCGTTTTCGTTATTCCATAGTTGCGGGGCGCTTGGGTTTTGTCCGGTCAGGTGGGGCGGGGGTGGTGCCGGTCCTGGCGAGGTCGGGAGCGGATTTGAGTTGCGTTGGCGGATTGCGCTTCGCTTATCCGCCCTACGGTTTTTTGGTTCTTTGGGGCATGGTTTCGTTGGTGGGTTTGGCCTCGGGGGCGGATTGCATCCGTCGTGCGGTGGTTTTTGGTTGCCAGTTAGTTTGGATAACTGTTATTCTAACGGGATGGAAAATTTTCCCGACTTCCCGGCTGGTCCGCAACCCGATTGGGCGTGTTTGCTGCCTCGGGTGGCGTTTCGTGAGATTATTCTGGTGCTGCGGGCGGCGTTGCCGCCTCCGGGCTGGATGAGCCGGGGGCCATTGGGCTCGGCGGGATCAGGCGGCCATGGCGGCGGTGGCGGCTTTGAAGCCGGTGAATGCGGCGGAGGGGCGGGTGGCGGCGCAGTTCGTGGCGGCGGATGCGTGGGCGATGGATTGTTTGCGGCTGGCGCAGGTGAAGCGGCGGGAGCCGGATATCGCGCAGAAATGCCGGGCGCAGGCGATGGGCATGATGCGGGAGGCGAAGAGCGCGCTGCGGGTGCTGCTGCGGATGCAGGCGGCTCGGCAGGCGATGCAGCGCGACGAGGAGGCGGCGAACCGGGCCGCGTGGGCGGAGCATAGCGCGTTGGGGATGATGGGGGAGGCGCTGGGCGGTGCCTCGGCCGGGACGGAGACGGAGCTCTCGGCGGGGGAGGTGGCGGTAGCCGGGGCGGAGGTTGGGATGGCTGAGGGTGAGGTGGCTGAGGCGGGCTCGACCGTCGTGGCGGGTGTTGGGCCGGGTGGCGATGATTTTGGCGGCGGGGCGGCAATCGTTGATGGCGGGGACGAGAGCCCGGCCAACTTGGGCGTGACGGGTTGGTGGTTTCGCGGGTTGGCGTTGGGCGGGTCTCACGTCATGGGACGGAGGCTCGTGAAACGAGGTTTGAGACGGAGGCGAGACGTCGGGCGGTTGCTTGATGTGGGTTGTCGGGGATGGCCGGTGGCGGTGGGGGCTTGCGTTGGCGGATTGCGCTGCGCTTATCCGCCCTACGAAGCATGAAGGACGTATGAGGGGTCCAGGGGACGACTGTCCCCTGGCGGGGTTCGGGGCAGAGCCCCGACCTTGCTTTCTGGCCTCAGCCGCGGGTGGCTTTGTGGTATTCCGGGTTCGGCATCATATCCAGCGCGTGGGCCATGCGGTTGGACAGGTTGTAGAACGCAACCGTTTCCGAGAGGTCGAAGATGTCCTCGTTCGACAGGCCGACTTTCGTGAGCGCGGCGCGGTCGTCGTCGGAGACGTCGTGGGGGGTGACGGTGAGTTTCCAGGCGAAGTCCAGCATGGCGCGCTGGCGGGGGTCGAGGTCGGCGACGCGGTAGTTGAGCGCCATCATCTCGCCGAGCTCGGGGTCGCCGGAGAGCTGGCGGACGGCGGCGCCGTGGGCGACCAGGCAGTAGTAGCAACGGTTGGCGGAGGAGACGACGACGGCGACCATCTCCCGCTCCAGCTTGGAGAGGCCGGAGGGGGAGAGCATCAGCTCGTTGTACATGGCCATGAAGTTGCGCAGGCGCTGGGGCCGCAGGCTGTAGGCCTGCAGCACGTTGGGCACCAGGCCGAGCTTTTCGGTGGCCTTCTTCCAGACGGTCTGCAGATCCTCGTCCAGCGCGGCGGCGTCGGGGATGCCGAGCTTGGAGATGTGGCGGGGTTGCGGCATCAGAGCGTCCTCCTGCTGCCTCTCGTCATGCGTAGATTTCCTTGTTCACGACGTTGTCGTGGTTGGGGGCGCCGTCCAGGACCGAGAGGATGTTGCGGGCGGTGGCCTGGGCCATGCCGATGACGGACTCGACGGTGACGCCGGCCATGTGGGGAGCGGCGAAGACGCTGTCCAGGCTGAGGATCTTTTTCGAGGCGGGGGCGGGTTCGACGTCGAACACGTCGAGGCCGGCGCCGCGCAGGTGGCCGGAGGTGAGGGCGTCGTACAGCGCGTCCTCATTGACGATGCCGCCGCGGGCGGTGTTCACGAGGCCGGCGCCTTTTTTCATCTTGGCCAGGCGGGCGGCGTTGAACATATCCACCGTGGCGGGGGATTTGGGGCAGTGGATGGTGACGTAGTCGGCGCGGGGAAGGGCGGCGTCGAGGTCGGCGACCGGCTCATAGCCGGCGGCGGCGATGGTGGCGGCGGGGATCAGGGGGTCGTAGACCAGCACGTCCATTTCCAGCGCGGCGAGGCGCTTGGCGGAGCGGGAGCCGATGCGGCCGAAGCCGACGACAAGGGCGGTCTTGCCGGCGAGCTGGGAGGGGACGGTGACGAAGCGGTCGTTCCAGCGGCCTTCCTTGGTCAGCCTGTCGAGCTCGGCGACGCGCTTGGCGATGGCCATGATGAAGAAGACGGCGTGCTCGGCGACGGAGGTGGAGTTGGCGATGCCGGTGGTCAGCAGGGGGATCTTGCGTTCGGACAGGGCGGGGACCTCCACCGCGTCAAACCCGACGCCGATGCGGGCGACGACCTGGATGACGGGGGAGGCGTCGAGCTCGGGGCGGCGGTAGGGGGTGGCGGAGAGGGCGATGCCGGAGATGTCGGCGAGCATCGGCAGCAGCTCGGCCTGGGTGATGCCGTGGGGGTAGGTGATCACCTCGATGTCGTCGCGGGCGCGGAGGATGTCGACGCCTTCGCGGCCCATGTTGCTCGGCACCATGACGCGGCGTTTGTTCGTGGCCATGCTTCGTTTCCTTCAGGTCTGGGTAGGGTCAGCGCTGGTTGCGCTGGAGGTTGGCGACATAGGTGCGGTTCCAGGCCGGGGTGATCATGACCTCGGGGATGCACAGATGGGGCGGCAGGCAGGCGATATAGCGGATCAGGTCGCCGCAGTCTTCGGACTGGACCAGGCGGGCGCGTTCCTCGGGGGTGACGGGGATGGGGCGCTTGTCGAGGATGGGGGTGGCGACCTCTCCGGGGAGGATGACGGAGGAGCGGATGCCGTGGATGCATTCCTCCATGTTGATGGTGTGGCTCATGGCCACGACGCCGTGCTTGGTGGCGGTGTAGATCGGGCCGGAGAGGCCGCCGATGAAGCGGCCGGCCATGGAGGCGGTGTGGATCAGCAGGCCGTCGTTCTGCGCGCGCATGAAGGGCAGGGCGACGGTGACGCAGTAGAGGGCGGATTTGAGGTTGCCGTCGACCAGGGTGTCGATGCCCTCGGGGGTCAGCTTGTTCCAGTGCCGGTCGGTGATGTTGATGCCGGCGTTGTTGACCAGGATGTCCAGGCGGTTGAATTTTTCGGCGATGAAGGCGCCGACCTGGCGGACGTCGGCGGATTTCATCAGGTCGGCGGGCTGGACATGCGCCTCGCCGCCGGCGGCGCGGATCTGCTGGGCGGTGTGCTCCAGGTTTTCGGCGCGCCGGCCGGTGAGGATGGTGATGGCGCCTTCCGCCGCCAGGGCGATGGCGGCGGCCTCGCCGATGCCGGTGCCCGCGCCGGTGACCCAGGCGATCTTGCCGGCGAGTTGCTGTGCCATGTCCGTTCCCCCGTTGACGCGGCGCCTTTTGCGATCACGGGCATCCGGCGTGGGCGGCATTCAAGGGGTTTGGCGACGGTTGGGCAAGGGGCGGGCGGGTGCGGCTATTTGCAGGGGAAGCGTTGCGACAGGAAGGTGAACAGCCCGTCCGTGGGCGGCAGTTTCTGGTTCTTCGGGATGGCGCGGACCCATTTGACGAACTCGCCCATGGTGGCCTCGCGCGTCGGGGCGGGATTGGGGATGCAGATCAGCTTCTTGCCGAGCGACGCCTCCCGCTTCAGCTCCATCGTCAGCGCGCCCTGGGCGTAGCCGTGGCAGAAATTCTGCCGTTCCGGGCCGGTCGGGTCGGTGAGCGGGGCGGCGCAGAGGTCGGCAAGGTCGCCGGCGCTGCGGATTTCGATACTGGCGTCGGGCGCGGCCAGCGCGGCCGGTCCGGCGGCCAGAAGTGCGGCGAACCCCATGGCAAACCCGGCGGCATAGGCGAAACGCGGTCGTGGCATCGTCATCCCCTTGTCTTCTCCCACTGCTCGAACCCGGCCCGGCGCAGTTCGCAGGCCGGGCAGGTGCCGCAGCCATAGCCCCAGGGATGCAGGATCGAGCGATCCCCGAGATAGCAGCTATGGCTGCCGGTGCGTATCCGTTCCACCAGCGCCGCGCCACCGAGCGCCTCGGCCAGTTCCCAGGTGGCGGCCTTGTCGCGCCACATCAGCGGGGTTTCCAGCACGAAGCGGCGCTGCATGCCGAGGTTGAGCGCCAGCTGCATGGCCTTGACCGTGTCGTCGCGGCAATCGGGATAGCCGGAGTAATCGGTCTCGCAGACCCCGGCGACGATGCGGCGCAGGCCACGGCGATAGGCGATGGCGGCGGCATAGGTCAGGAACAGCAGGTTGCGGCCGGGCACGAAGGTGTTGGGCAGACCTTCCGCGGTCATCGCGATCGCGGTGTCCGTGGTCAGCGCCGTGGCGCCGATGGCCGACAGGCTGGAGGCCATGTCCACCAGATGGTCGCAGCCGAGCCGGGCGCCCCAGCCGGGGAGGGCGGCGATGTCCCGGCGCAGCGGCTCGCGGCAATCGAGCTCGATGGCGTGGCGCTGGCCGTAGGCGAAGCCCACCGTCTCCACATGCGCGTAGCGGTCCAGCGCCCAGGCCAGGCAGGTGGCGCTGTCCTGGCCGCCGGAGAACAGCACCAATGCATGATCGGGCTGGGGTAGATCGGTCATGTCTCGGTTGCCTTCATCGCAGAGCTCTTCGCAGCCTGGGCGGGTCATCCTATATGGCCCCATGGGAACGAGCAGGGATATGGACATCGATTTCTCGGAAGACGAAATCCGCCGCTTTTCCCGCCACATCCTGCTGCAGGAAGTGGGGGGCACCGGCCAGGCGCGGCTGAAGGCCGCCAAGGTGCTGGTGGTCGGCGCCGGCGGCCTGGGCAGCCCGCTGGTGCTGTACCTGGCGGCGGCGGGGGTCGGCACCATCGGCATCGTCGATGACGACCACGTGGAGCTGTCCAACCTGCAGCGTCAGATCGCCCATACCACGGCGCGGATCGGCGTGGGCAAGGCGGCCTCCGCCGCCGAGGCGGCGCTGGCCATCAACCCGGGCACGCGGGTGGAGACCCATCCGTTCCGGCTGGACGCGGCGAACGCGGCCGAGCTGATCGGGCGCTACGACATCGTCTGCGACGGCACCGATAATTTCGCGACCCGCTTCCTGGTCGCCGATGCCTGCGTGCTGGGCCGGCGCACGCTGGTTTCCGCCGCGGTGCTGCGCTTCGAGGGGCAGTTGTCGGTGTTCAAGCCGCATGCCCATGCGGAAGGGGAAGCGCCCGGCCCCTGCTATCGCTGCCTGTATGCCGAAGCGCCGCCCGAGGGGATGGTGCCGACCTGTTCCGAGGCGGGGGTGCTCGGCGCCGTGACCGGGGTGATGGGGACGCTGCAGGCGACCGAGGTGCTGAAGGAGATCCTGGGCATCGGCGAGAGCCTGTCCGGGCGGCTGCTGATCTGGGACGCGCTCGCCACCCGCTTTCGCACCGTGCGGCTGCGCGCGGACCCGAAATGCCGGCTGTGCGGACCGAATGCGGTGATCACCGACCTGTCCGCGCATGGCAGCACCGCCGGCCCAATCTGTGCTGTATGACCCCTGTGCCGTCTGATCCGCCGCCGAAGCTGGGCGTCCTGCTGCTGTCGGGATCGCATGACCGTGCGCATTACGCCTTCGTGCTGGCCGCCGGCGCCGCCGCGCTGGGGCGGGAGGTCGTGGTGTTCGCCAGCAATGCCGGCTGCCGCGCGCTGCTCGCCGACTGGTCGGGCCTCGAGGATGCGGCGCGCGATGAGCGGGTGCGCGGCAGCCGGGGTGGCCGGGCTGGCGGAGCTGCGGGAGGCCTGCGTGGAGCTGGGCGTGCGGCTGATCGCCTGCGAGGCGGGGCTGCGCGCCGAGGCGATCGACGCCGCCTTGCTGCTGCCCGGCGTGGAGGTCGCCGGTGTCGTGACCTTCCTGTCCGCGGTCGGCGCCGGGCAGATCGCGACGATCTGATTACGATGTTCCCCATCCCGCACGCTTACCCTTGACCCGTTTGACCGATTCTGGGAACGCATAGGGGATGTCAGCCCGACCCATGGCGATCGGATTCCCGAGATGGCGCGCGCGGATTGCGTGCGCGGCCTTGCTGCTGCTCGGGCCGTTGCCGGCGGCCTGGGGCCAGGTGCAGACCCCGCCGGCGGCCAGCGGCACCCTGCACGCGCCGTCGAAGCAGAAATCCGCACCTTCCGCCGCGCCGACGCCGCCCCTCGCGGCGCCCCGCCCGGCGGTGCAGCAAATAGGCAAGCCGGCGCCGCTGGTGACGCCGAAAGGCTCGGCGCATGCCCAGCCGGTGCAGAAGCCGGCCAAGCCCGGCAGCAAGGCCGCCGCGAAGCCGGCGGTAAAAGCGCCGGCAGCCGCGGCGGCGGGAGCTGCGGCAGGGGCTGCCGCAGGCGCGGCTGCCGTCACCGCGGCGCCTGCCGCTCCGGCCGAGCCGGCCAAGGGCACGCAGACCAACATGCCGCTGCCGCGCTTCGCCGCGCTGCGTTCCGACGAGGTCAACCTGCGCACCGGTCCGGGGGTGCGCTATCCGATCGAGTGGGTCTACAAGCGCCGCGACCTGCCGGTGGAGATCGAGCGGGAGTTCGAGGTCTGGCGCCTGGTGCGCGACCAGGACGGGGTGAAGGGCTGGGTGCACCAGGCCACGCTGACCGGGCGGCGCAGCTTCGTGGTCACCGGGGCCGAGCGGGTGCTGCGCCGGCAGGGGAGCGCCGACGCATCGGCGGTGGCCCGGCTGCAGCCCGGCGTCGTCGGGCGTATCCGCAGCTGTGATGCAGCGGCGGATTGGTGCCAGGTGCAGGTCGGCGATTACCGGGGCTGGCTCAAGCGCGACGAGTTCTGGGGCATCCTGCCGGACGAGGCGGTCAACTGAAGCCTTGTTCGGGGCTTTGTCCGGCCGCCCGAAGGCGCTAGGCTCGGCCGCGCCAGCAAGCTGAGGTATCCCACCATGCCAGACGACCTCCCGCGCATCGACCCGGACAGCGTCCCGCGCGCCATGCACGACCTGGGCGGGGCACAGAAATTCATGTGCGAGCCCGTCGATATCGAGCCGCATGCGCTGACCGATTTCGACAAGGAGGTGGACGCGCTGCGCCAGATCCTCGGCGCCAAGAAGATCATGGGCGTGGACGAGCTGCGCCGCGGCATCGAGGCGATCCCGGAGGCGGATTATCTGCGGCTGAGCTACTACCGGAAATGGATCCGCTCGATCACCGGCAATCTGCTGCAGAAGGGCGTGATCACCGAGGCCGAGCTGCGCGCCGAACTGGAGCGGGGCTGATGCTCGCGCCCGGATCCGAGGTGCTGGTGAAGTATGACTGGCCGGAGACGCGCGGCCCCTGCCATATCCGCACGCCGCATTATTTGCGTGGCCATCGCGGCGTGGTGGTGCGCCAGCTCGGCGCCTATCCGAACCCCGAGGACCTCGCCTTCGCGCGCCCGGCTGCGACCGTGCCGCTGTACCACGTGGCGTTCCCCCGGCGGGAAATCTGGCCGGAGGGATCGGAACGGGACGAATTACTGGTGGAAATCTACGAACACTGGCTACAGCCGACAGGAGCCGCATCGCGATGAGCAACATCCTGGAGACCGACGGCGAGCAGCTGCTGGTCGCGGTGCGCAACCTGCTGGAGGCCAAGGGCATCCTGACCACACAGGAGATCGCAGCGCGCCGGGCCATCACCGATGCCGCCAATCCCGGCCAGGGCGCGCGCATGGTCGCCAAGGCATGGACCGATCCGGCCTATCGCGCCGCCATGCTGGCGGACGGCGCGCAGGCGGCGGAGGCCCTGGGCATCCCCATGCGCGGCATGCCGCCGCTCGGTGTGCTGGAGAACACGACCGACCTGCACAACCTCGTGGTCTGCACCCTGTGCAGCTGCTATCCGCGCGCGGTGCTGGGCTATCCGCCGTTCTGGTTCAAATCCGCCGCCTACCGCGCCCGCGCGGTGCGCGACCCGCGCGGGCTGCTGGCGGAATGGGGCACCCATCTGCCGGCCGAGGTGAAGCTGCGGGTGGTCGATTCCACCGCCGATTATCGCTGGATGGTACTGCCGATGCGCCCGGCCGGCACCGAGGGCTGGAGCGAGGAGAGGCTCGCCGCCATCGTGCGCGAGGGCGACATGATCGGCGTGACCGTGCCGGCCCTGTAGCGGCCCCGCCTGGGAATCCGTCAAAGCCGATCCGTTCATGGCCGAACCCGCCGCTATCAACCGGATGAAGGCGAAGCTGGCGGCGGGCGGGGTCGTGACGACGATCATGGTGACGATGCCCAGCGTCGCGATGGTGCAGATCCTCGCCGGCAACGGCGCCGATTGCCTGATCATCGACATGGAGCACGGGCCGATCGACATCGCCACCGTGCATGCCATGGTGGCGGCGACGCAGGGCACCGGCGCCACGCCGATCGTCCGCGTGCCCTGGACCGAGCCCTGGCTGGTGAAGCCGGTCCTGGACACCGGGGCGATGGGGATCAATTTCCCGATGATCTCCACCCCCGAGCTGGCCCGCGCGAGCGTGGCCGCGGTCCGTTATCCGCCGGAGGGCGTGCGCGGCGTGGCACCTTCCTATGCGCCGCTGCGTTGGGGCCTGTCGTTTCCCGAGTATCTGCGTGCCGCCAACCGCGAGATCCTGAACGTCATCACCATCGAGGACCCGGACGCGGTCCGGAACCTCGACAGCATCCTCGCCGTGCCGGGGATCGACGTGGTGGCGATCGCCTCATTCGACCTGTCGATGGCGATCGGCGTGCCCGGGCAGATGGACCATCCGGAATTGCAGGCGCTGATTTCGGAAGCCGAGGGGAAAGTCCGCCGGGCCGGGATTCCGCTAGGCGGCGTGGCGCTGACGCCGGAGGCCGCCAGGGCGAAGCGCGCGGCCGGCTATCAGATGCTGCTGGTCGGCTTCGACGTCACCCTCACCGGCAACGCCGCCCGCCAGGCCGTGGACAACGCCAGAGGCTGAGCCCCCGGACTTCCATTGAATGGGTTTCCAAAGGGCGACTGCCCTTTGGTGGGTCCGGGCAAAGCCCGGCCTTGCTTGCTTGGAGCGCCTATCGCCGCCCCCCAGCCGCCCGGCGGGCAAGCGTCAACACGGCGTTGCGGCAGATGGCATCGTCCGGCGCGCCGGTGCGCTTGCAGGCGCGTTCGGCCTCCGACAGGAAGGCCAGGGCGCCGGACAGGGCCGGGGAAGGCCATAGCCCGAGCGCGCGGGTGAACGCGGCGCTGCGCTTGAAGAACACCGGCGGACGCGCGGTGCGGGCCGCGTCGCTGGCCGCGGCGCCGGTCTCGTCCATGGCGAGGCGCACGCGATGCAGACGCTGCAGATGCAGCATCGCCGCGCGCAGCACGCCCACCGGCGCGGCCCCCTCGGCCATGGCCAGCTCCAGCGCCCGGTCGGCGGTGGCGACATCGCCCGCGGTGGCGGCGAACAGCGCGTCGTCCAGCGACAATCCGGCGAGATCGCCGACGCAGGCCATCGCCGCGTCCAGGTCCACCCGCCCGCCGGGGCCGGCATACAGCGCCAGCTTCTCCATCTCCCGCCGGGTCGAGGCGCGATCGGCGCCGAGCTGGCCGGCCAGCCAGGTCAGCGCCTCTCCATCGGCGGTGACGCCGGACTCCGCCAGCACGCCACGGATGGTCTGTTCGAGGTCGCGCCCCTCTTCCGGATAGCAGGCGAGTGCCGCGCCATCGGAAGCCGCTTCCACCGCCGTGCGCAGGCGGGAGCGCGAAGCCAGGCCCGGCGCTTCCAGCACCACCAGGGCCGGGGCCTTGCCGGCCAGCACCGCCTTGACCCGGTCGGTCGCGGTATCGGTGACCTCGCGCACCCGCACCACCCGGCGCCCGCCGGTCAGCGACAGCGAGGAGGCCTCCTCCACCAGCCGGTCGGCGGTCTCGCGCGTGAGGTCGGCGACCAGGAAGGGATCGTCGAGGCCGCCGGCGACGCTGCGGACCAGCATTTCCGCCCGGTCCCGGATCAGCCCGGCATCCTCGCCGTGCAGCAGCACCACGCGGCAGGAGCCGGGGTCCTTCACGAACGCCGGAAATCGCCGTGCGTCCAGCTTCACGGCGGGTCAGCCTTCCGTGGACGCGTGTCCGCGAAACCAGATCGCGACCTGGATGGCGATCTGGTCGGCGATCGTGTCGGCCAGCCGCTTCTGCGCGTCTTCGTTGCTGAGGTCGCTGAAGAAATATTGCTGATTGAGAATGTTGTAGCCGTCGACCGCCTTGGCATGGCCGCTGGCGAGGTGGGTCTTGCCTGGATCCTGGGCGATCAGGTACCAGGTCGCGTCGGCGGTGAGGCGAATGCGCGTCGTCGAATTGTCCGGCAGGATGGCGATGCCCTCGCCGCCGATGCCGTAGGCGACGCTCAGCGTGTAGCGCCGCTGCACCCCGGTGCCGTTGCGCTCGAAGCGCTCCTGCAGCGCCTGGCGCAGCACCTGGCCGCTGCGCTCGCCGATATTATCCACGAAGACGGCGGCCATGTCGCGCTGCGCCACGCCGGCATTGCCGGATGCGGTGGGCATGTAGGCGGGATGGAAGCCGCAGCCGGACAGCAGCGCGAAGGCGGAGACACCGCCCAGACGTGCGAGCAGGGCGCGCCGGGCGATCATCCGGTCAGGCCGCGATCACGAAGTTCACGATGCGGCCCGGCACGTGGATGCGCTTGACCACGCGCTTTCCGGCCAGCAGCCGCGCCACGTTCGGCTCGTTCTCGGCGGCCAAGATCACCGCCTCCGCCGTCGCGTCCGGCGCGACGACGACCGCGCCGCGCAGCTTGCCCATGACCTGCACCGCGATGGTCACGCTGTCGGCGGCGACCAGCGCCGGGTCGGCTTCCGGCCAGGGCAGGTTCGCCACCATGTCCTCGCCGGGGTGGAGCATGGCATGCACCTCCTCGGCCAGATGCGGCATCATCGGGCCGACCAGGCGCGCCAGCATCGACAGCGCCTCCAGCCGGGCCCAGGCCAGGCCCTCGCTGTCGGGCGCGCGCTCGGCCTCGGCGATGGCGTTGGCCAGCTCGTACAGCCGGGCGACGGCGACGTTGAAGGCAAAGCTCTCCAGCGCCTCGGTCAGCGTCGCGATGGCGCGATGCGTCGCGCGGCGCAGCGCGGTCGCGGCCGGGCCGAAGGTCTCGGGCCGCGCCGTCGCCGCGATCCCGGCGGCGGCCTCGGCGAGACGGAAGACGCGCTGGGTGAAGCGGTAGGCGCCGGCAACGCCGGCTTCCGTCCATTCGATGTCCCGGTCGGGGGGGTTATCGGACAGGATGAACCAGCGCGCGGTGTCGGCGCCGTAGCGGGCGATGATCTCGCCGGGATCGATGGTGTTGCGCCTGGACTTGGACATCGCCTCGACCCGGCCGACCGTCACCGCCTCGCCGGTTTCCCGGTGCACGGCGCTGCCGTCGGCGCGGATGTCCACTTCCTCCGGATACAGCCAGCGCCCGTCGGCGCCGCGGAAGCTGGCATGGGTGACCATGCCCTGGGTGAACAGGCCGGCGAACGGCTCGTCCACCGCCAGATGCCCGGTGGCCGACATCGCCCGGGTGAAGAAGCGCGCATAGAGCAGATGCAGGATCGCATGCTCGATGCCGCCGATATACTGGTCGACCGGCATCCAGTGATCGGCCGCGGCGCGGTTTACCGGCTCGGCGGAATGGGGACTGCAGAAGCGGGAGAAATACCAGGAGCTGTCGACGAAGGTGTCGCAGGTATCGGTCTCCCGGCGCGCCGGGGCGCCGCATTTCGGGCAGGGGACGTGCTTCCAGGTCGGGTGGTGGTCCAGCGGATTGCCCGGCTTGTCGAAGGTCACGTCCTCCGGCAGCACGACGGGCAGCTGCCCGGCGGGCACCGGCACGACGCCGCAGGACTGGCAATGGATCACCGGGATCGGGCAGCCCCAGTAGCGCTGCCGGCTGACGCCCCAGTCGCGCAGCCGCCAGTTGGTGACGCCGGTTCCCACGCCCAGGCGCTCCAGCTCCGCGATCGCGCGGGCCTTGGCCTCGGCCACGTCCAGCCCGTCCAGGAAGCCGGAGTGGTAGATCGTGCCCGGACCGACATAGGCCTCGGTGCCGACGGCGAAGCTCGCCGGGTCGGCGCCGGGCGGCAGAACGACGGGGGTGACTTCCAGGCCGTATTTGCGGGCGAACTCGATGTCGCGCTGGTCGTGCGCGGGGCAGCCGAAGATGGCGCCGGTGCCGTATTCCATCAGCACGAAATTGGCGATCCAGACCGGGAAGGTCTTGCCCTTCAGGAACGGGTGCGCGACGCGCAGGCCGGTATCGAAGCCCTTCTTCTCCGCGGTCTCGATCACCGCCTCGCTGGTGCCGAGCTGGCGGCATTCGGCGATGAACTCGGCCGCACCCGGGTTATGCGCGGCGATGGCGGCGGATAGCGGATGCTCCGGCGCCAGCGCCACGAAGGACATGCCGTACAGCGTGTCCGGCCGGGTCGTGTAGACCTCGATCTTGTCGATGCCGTTTTCCGGGGCGACCAGAGAGAACCGCAGCTGCGCGCCGGTGCTGTGGCCGATCCAGTTCTTCTGCATCGTCCGCACCCGCTCCGGCCAGCGGTCCATGCGGTCCAGCGCGGCGAGCAGTTCGGGGGCGTATTTGGTGATGCTGAAGAACCACTGCGACAGCAGCTTCTTCTCGACCAGCGCGCCGGAGCGCCAGCCGCGGCCGTCGATCACCTGCTCGTTGGCCAGCACGGTGCCGTCGACCGGGTCCCAGTTGACCCAGCTCTCCTTGCGCTCCACCAGGCCGGCGGCCAGGAAGTCGAGGAAGAGCTTCTGCTGCTGGCCGTAATAGGACGGGTCGCAGGTGGCGAATTCGCGCTGCCAGTCCAGCGACAGCCCCATGCGCTGCAGCTCGGTGCGCATGTTGGCGATGTTCTCGTAGGTCCATTTGGCCGGATGGATGCCGCGCTCGCGCGCCGCGTTCTCCGCCGGCAGGCCGAACGCGTCCCAGCCCATCGGATGCAGGACCGAGAAGCCGCGCGCGCGCTTGTAGCGCGCCACCACGTCGCCCAGCGTGTAGTTGCGGACATGCCCCATGTGGATCTTGCCGCTGGGGTAGGGGAACATCTCCAGCACGTAGTATTTCGGCTTGCCGTCGGTCGGCACGTCCGCGACGCGAAAGCAGGCTTGCGCGTCCCATTCGCGCTGCCAGCGCGGCTCGGCGTCGCGGAAATTATAGCGCGGTGCGTCCGGCGCGGCGGGCGCGGTTTCGTTCTGGATCTCAGGCATCGTTGTTTCCAAATGTCTTGCTGGCGGAAGACAAGCGGGCCTGTATCGTCCAGATCGCCTGTCCCGGCAAGATTTGGCTGGGTTTCCGCCGGATCGGCATCAGCGGACGGGGGCGCCAGGCAAGGTTTCAGCGAGCCATTCCATCGCTCGGTTGAAGCAACCTCAAGCGATATGGCTCTAGCCGCTCTGGTTGCCCTGCGCCCGCAATGTGCGCGCCCTGGACAGCACCCGGTTCTCGATCTCCGACACGGTGGTCGGGCTGATCGGCGCGTCCACCCATTGGCCCTTCTGTTCCACCTGGCGATACATCGCGACGCGGAGCGAATCCGCGCGCAGTTCCCGCCCGAGGATATAGGCGGTCGCCTTGAACCGCTCCCCGCCGCCACCCTGCGGCTGCCACCAATCGGTGATGATCACGCCGCCGAACGGATCGGCGGAGGAGAGCGGCATGAAGGACAGCGTATCCAGCGCGCCGCGCCACAGATACGCGTTCACGCCGAGCCCGCCGCCGCCGGCACCGCCCTCGGGCTGCTTGTTCTTGGCGGTGCCCAGGATGACATCGCTGCCGGTGGCGCTGCCCATCAGCCGGCCGCTTTCCGAATTCGGACCCGCGGTTCCCGAGTAGTTGTCGGGCACCTGGTTCGGCGTGATGGCGGAGCAACCGGCCAATGCCATAACCCCCAGCAGCAGGGCAGGCAGAAGTATCGGTCGATTGGTTGTCATGTCAGGACCCGGAGTTCATTCATGTTCAGCGGGCTACCTAGCGTGTACTTGACACGCCGCCAATAGCCGCGTGCCAGGAAACCCCGATCGAGGCTGGCCCACAAGGCCCGGCATTCGCCAGGGCACCCGGCCACGCGACGAAAACGGGGCGACGGCATAAAAAAACGGCGGGGAATTTCCCCGCCGTTTTCTTGTAGCCAAGTCGTCAGGATCTTACCAGTTGACGGCGACGCCGAGCAGGACCGTCTGCGCCTGGATCTGGCTGTTGGTGTTGAAGCCAGCGCCAGGGGCGTTGATGGTCGCGGTCTGCCAGTTGTAACCGTTCTGGCGGCGCTGCTGGTAGATGTAGTCCGCGGAGATCGCCAGGCCGGGAGCAACCACCCAACGGCCACCCGCCGAGATCTGCCGCTCGTCCAGCTGGGTCTGGCCCACCAGCGACGCGGCGCCGATCTGGCCGGCACCCTGTGCGGTATCGACCGCACCGGTGATGCCGAGGGTCAGCGGGCCGGTCACATACTGCAAGCTGGCGGTGGTCGCGTTCAGGTTCGCGCCGCCGGCCGGCTTCAGGGTGAACTGACCGTTCATCGCGCCGCCGATCCAGTTCGCCGCCAGCGTGAAGCCGGCATAGGTCACGGCCGCGCCGGCGTTCAACACGCCGAGGTTGTCATACAGACCGGTCACCGTGCCGCGCGGGGTAAGGCCGGTGTAGTTGACCTGGCCGCTGCCGACATAGACGCCGAAGACGCGGACGTTCACCGGGCCGATATCGTTCAGGTAACGCAGGCCGACCTGGTACAGGTCGGTGTAGCGGGAAGCGTCGCTGGCGGCCGAGGAGGAGGACAGGGTCGAGCAGTTCGACGAGCAATCGGGCAGTTCGCCGTAAGAGTGTAGGGCGAGGTGCCGCCGTCGCTGTAGATGTTGCCCGTGCTCGGCATGTAGGAGAACCGAGCCCTCAACCCCGAAGACCTTCGGCGAGACGTAGATGACCTTGTTGGTCCCGTATTCGTTGCCGGCAACGGCCATCCAGTAGAACGGAATCGCGGTGCGGCTCGGCGTCAGGACCTGGGCGTCACCGCCGTTCAGCACGCCGGAGTTGGACCAGTTCTGGCCGGTGGTCACACCACCGTCGAACAAGCTGATCGTGCCGTCGCCCTGACCGACGCGGACCAAGCCCCAGTTGTCGCCGGCGGCGTAGACGAAGGCGCGGCGGACATACATGGTCTGGCCCGAGGTCTCGGCGCTGCCGCCGCTGACATTGCCGCCCCAGTTGGTGCGCAGCTCGGCCGCGGCACCGTAGCGCAGGCCGTTCGTCGCCATCGCGTCGAGGCCCGGATACAGGCGGAAATAGGTGCCCATGCCGTACGGATTGCGCTTGGCAGCGCCGGTGTTGGCAGGACCCGTGCCGCCGATGCTGTCCAGGCTGGACCAGCCGGCGCCGGCTTCAACGTTCACGCGGCCGCCGAGGCGGATGACGAAGGTGCCGGGCTGCGGATTCGCGGTCGGGCCGGGAATCATCGCGGCTTGCACGTTGTTGTTGTTGTTGGCGCCGGCGCCGGAAACCGGGGTATTCGGCTTCACGCCCGCATAGGCCGGCTCAACGAACTGTTGGCGTTCCTGGGCGATCGCCATGCCGGCGGTCGCGCTGAGCATGGCCGCGCTGGCCAGCAGAATCTTACGCATGTAAACCCTCCTCGTTTGGCCGGGGGTTCCCGGCAGACATTCTCAGGCCCCGCCCCATTCGTCCCACCAGATGACCTCTCGGATACGCTAGCAAGGGATCATCCCCGCAAAAGGGGGGGCAGCCAGACCTGGCGATACTATGAGCAGTCCACCGGAATTCCCGCAACGGCCTGGCGGGGGTCCGCATGGCATTTGCGAAACACTGTGGCACCCGAGCAACAGCGCCGTGGCCGGGCGATGACACAGGCGACCTGGCAGCCCTGATCAGGCCTCCGGATCAGGCGAGCGCGCCGATCGCTCCGGCGCCCCGGCACAGCCGCCTTGGCAAGGCCCGCACGCTGGCCGCGCCGATGCCGCCGAGCGCCGCCACCGGCAGCCGCGCCCGCATCGCCAGCCGGGTCCAGCGGGCCGCGCCCAGGGCGCGCGCGCCGGGATGGCTCGCCGTCGGGAAGGCCGGCGACAGGAACGCCAGATCGGCGCCCGCGCGCGCGGCGCGGCGCAATTCGCGCGGATCATGCGCCGAACTCGTCACCAGGGCGGAACGCGGCCACGCGCCCCGCTTCCCCCCGAAGCCGGGACCCCGCCGCCCCGCGCGCAGATGCACGCCGGCGCCGAGTGCTGCCGCCAGCCGCGCATCGCCGGCCACCACCAGGGCCAGCCGGCGCGCCCGGCATATCCGGGCCAGGTCCCGGCCCAGCCCGGCCCGGCCGGGCTCCCCGTCATGGCGCAGAACCACCCCGCACAGCCCTTTCGGCAGCCGCGCCACTGCCGGGCGCGGATCCGACAGCCGCACGGCATCGGTGAACAGCCACAGCACCGGCATGCCGCGACGGCCCGGCATGAAACGCGTCGCCGACTTGACGGCGCGGGCCCAGGCGACAAGCTTTTGATCCATGAACGCGTCCCCCCAGCCGGCCCACCCGGCGACCCCCGACATCGCCGCCAACCTGGCCCGCATCCGCGACCGGATCGCCGCCGCGGCGCACATCGCCGGCCGCCGGGCGGAGGACATTACCCTGGTCGCGGTCTCCAAGACCAAGCCGGCCGAAGCCGTCCGCGCCGCGCTGCAGGCCGGCCAGCTGATCTTCGGCGAAAACCGGGTGCAGGAAGCGGCGGAAAAATTCCCGCCGCTGCGCCAGGCGTTTCCGCAGCTGCAACTGCACCTGATCGGCGGCCTGCAGACCAACAAGGCACGCGACGCGGTGCGCCTGGCCGACGTGATCGAAAGCCTGGACCGCCCGCGCCTCGCGGACGCGATCGCGGCCGCCGCGGCCAAGGAAGGCCGCATGCCGCGCCTGCTGGTCGAGGTGAATGTCGGCGACGAGCCACAAAAAGCCGGCATCGGCCGCGCCGACGCGGACAGCTTCATCAACGACTGCAAATCCCGCTTCGGCGACGCATTGATCGGACTGATGTGCGTCCCACCCGCCGACCAGGACCCCAGTCCGCACTTCACCTGGCTGGCCGACCGCGCCGCCCGGCACGGCCTGAAAACCGTGTCCATGGGCATGTCCGCGGATTTCGAAACCGCCATAACCTGCGGCGCCACCTGGATCCGCGTCGGCAGCGCCATCTTCGGCCACCGCTGATGATGCCCCGGGGCCCGGAGGCCGGCGGGGCGCAGAGAAAGTCTGGGGCTCCGCCCCAGGCCCCGGCAGGGCTCTGCCCTGCACCCGCCAAGGGACAGTCGTCCCTTGGATCCCTCGGACTGGTTTGTTGGGAAGGGGGCGCAACCGACGAAGCCGTTGACGGGCTGCGGCATGCCCCCTTCCCAACAAACCAAACTGACAGGGGTCAAGGGGATGACCATCCCCTTGCGGGGTGGAGGGGCAGCGCCCCTCCTGGGGTTTGGGGCAAAGCCCCAACCTTCCTTGCGCGGCACCGTCGCCTCCGGGCCCTCGGGCATGAGCCGGCGGTCGCGGGCGGTTGACGAGGCGTATCAGCGGGTTCTGCCTTTGCTGGGGGCTGGGAGGCTGCGGGAGGCGGCGGGTGCTTGTCAGCAGCTCCTGGCGGCCGCGCCCAACCATGCGGATACGATGGGCCTGCTGGCCATGGTGCTTTTGCGGCTTGGCCAGCCGCAATCGGCGACGGAATGGCTGAACCGGGCGATGCAGCAGAAGCCGGCCGCGGCGGCGGGGTATCTGGTGAATTGCGCGCTGACGCTGCTGGAGCTCGGCCATCCCGAGCCGGCGCTGGAGGCGGCGCGGGATGCCTTGGCGCGAAAGCCGGGGTTTCCCGAGGCGATGCAGGCCGCCGGCCATGCGCTCCACGATCTCGGCCGCTCCGGGGAGGCGGTGGAGACGTATCGGGAGGCGCTGCGGCTCAAGCCGTCGCTGCATGACATCCAGAACAACCTGGCGCTGGCGCTGCGGGCCTTGTCGCGGCTGGAGGAGGCGGAACCGTGGTTCCGCCAGGCTGCCGCGCGCGAACCGCGCGATCCCGTCCTGCGCGCCAACCACGCCAGCCTGCTGAAGGACCTCGGACGGCTGGAGGAGGCCGAGGGCGCCTATCGCGCGGCTCTGCGGCTGGCGCCGGAGGGCACGCCGGTGCATGCCATGCTGCAGTACAACCTCGGGATCCTGCTGCTGCTGGCCGGGCGGCTGGCGGAGGGGTGGGAGGGCTACGAACACCGCTTCGCCGCCGGCGCGGTGCCGCCCCGGTCCCATCCCCAGCCGCGCTGGACGGGGGAGGCGCTGGATGGGCGCACGCTGCTGGTCCATGCCGAGCAAGGGCATGGCGACACGATCCAGATGGCGCGCTACCTGCCGATGATCGCGCAGCGCGCGGGCACGCCGCCCGGGCGGGTGCTGCTGACGGTGGCGCGTCCGCTGATCCGGCTGCTGTCGGGTTTTCCCGGCGTTCAGGTGTTCGAGACCGGCGATGTGCTGCCGCCGTTCGACCTGCAATGCCCGATCATGAGCCTGCCGCGCGCCTTCGCCACCACGCTGGAGACCATTCCGTCCGCCGTTCCCTATCTGCATGCGGACCCGGTCCGCACCGCGCATTGGCGCCGCCGCGCCGGCGAGCTGCCGGGGCTTCGCGTCGGCATCGTCTGGGCGGGCAATCCGCGGGACATGACGATGGACCGCCGCCGCTCCATCCCGCTGGAGTGCCTGGCGCCGCTGGCGGGGATGGAGGGCGTGTCCTTCGTCTCGCTGCAGAAGGACGTGCCGCCGGAAGCGGTGCGGGCCACGGCGTTCGGCCGCGCGCTGCATGACTGGACCGGGGAGCTGCAGGATTTCGCCGAGACCGCCTGCCTGATCGAGGCGCTGGACCTGGTCATCGCCGTCGACACGGCGGTGGCGCATCTGGCCGGGGCGCTCGGCCGGCCGGTGTGGCTGCTGAACCGCGCCGACACCGACTGGCGCTGGCTGCTCGGGCGGGACGACAACCCCTGGTATCCGACGCTGCGGCAGTTCCGCCAGCAGGCCGCCGGGGACTGGGACAGCGTGGTGGCGAGGGTGTGCTGCGCCCTGGCGGAGGCGCGCGGCGCCGCCATGGAGCGATAGGCGGACGGCCGTTCGGGGTCCGCCATCTTTTGCCACAATCTGGATGTCACGGCGGGGCGGGGAGCGGACGGTCCGCAGCACGCTTGTCTCGCCTCCGATCCCGTCGTATGGGTCCGCCGCCCGGGTTCTTTCGGGATAGCGGGGGTTCGCCCGGCAGCCAGCCCCGCCGATATGGAAGGCCGCGGCCGGCCTTCCCCGTCGATCAAGGCACGACGCATCGAGGCAAAATATGGCGCATCGCCCACGGCCCGGTTTGAAGGTTCCGCTTCCGGCCAGGGTCTGGTCCCGGGGCGCGTGTTCCGGGCCGATGGGCGCCCGGGAGGGTTTCTCCCAGGGAGCCTGCGCTCAGAGAGCCTGCGCTCCGGCCGGGGTCGGCCGGTGACCGCTGCTCCGGCCGGCGCTACCGTGGCGGAGCGGGGTACGACCACGTCGATCCCCAAGGCCAGCGCCCTGCTGGCGGTGCTGGGCGTCGTCTATGGCGATATCGGCACCAGCCCGCTCTATGCGTTCAAGACCAGCCTGCAATTGTTCCACGACCTGCCGATCACCCAGGTGGAGATCATGGGCATCCTGTCCCTGATCTTCTGGTCGCTGGTGCTGATCGTCACGGTGAAATACGTGCTGCTGGTGATGCGCGCCGACAACCATGGCGAGGGCGGCATCCTGGCGCTGATGGCGCTGGCCCAGCGCGTCTCGGAGGGTTCCCGCCTGCGCCGGATCCTCGGCCTGGTCGGCATCGCCGGGGCCTGCCTGTTCTTCGGCGACGGCATCATCACGCCGGCCATTTCGGTGCTGTCGGCGGTCGAGGGCCTGGAGGTCGTCACCCCGTCGGCGGCGCAATACGTCCTGCCGATCTCGGCGGCGGTGATCGTGATGCTGTTCGCCGTGCAATGGCGCGGCACCGGCAGCGTCGGGCGCATGTTCGGCCCGATCATGGCCGTGTGGTTCGTTGCGATCGGGGCGCTTGGCCTGCTCGAGATCGTGCAGCACCCCTATGTGCTGCTGTCGGTCTCGCCGACCTACGCCATCGCGCTCTGCGTCCATTACAAGGTGCTCGCGTTCGTCGTGCTCGGCGCCGTGGTGCTGTGCGTCACCGGCGCCGAGGCGCTGTACGCGGATATGGGGCATTTCGGCCGCGCAGCCGATCCGGCTGACCTGGATGGCCTTCGTGCTGCCGAGCCTGGTGCTGAACTATTTCGGCCAGGGCGCGCTGATCCTCAGCGATCCCAAGGCGATCGAGAACCCGTTCTTCCTGCTCGGGCCGGACTGGCTGCGCCTGCCGATGGTGATCCTGGCCACCGTCGCCACGGTGATCGCCAGCCAGGCGCTGATCTCCGGCGCCTATTCGATCACCCGGCAAGTGCATGCAGCTCGGCTTCCTGCCGCGCATGACCGTGCGCCACACCTCCAATACCGAGGAAGGCCAGATCTACGTGCCGCAGGTGAACACCGCGCTGCTGCTGGGCGTGTTGATCCTGGTCTTCGCCTTCCGCAGCAGCGACAACCTGGCCGCGGCCTACGGCATCGCGGTCACCGGCACGTTCCTGTGCACCTGCGTGCTGGCGATGGTGGTGTTCCGCCGCCAGTATCACTGGTCGCGGGCGGCCGCCATCGTGGTGTTCGGCGGCTTCTTCGTCATCGACAGCGTGTTCTTCGCCGCCAACGCGCTGAAGATCCCGGAAGGCGGCTGGGTGCCGCTGGCCTTCGGCCTCGGCGCTGATGGCGCTGATGACCTCCTGGAACCGCGGCCGCGCCCTGCTGCTGGACCGCTGGCGGCAGGACAGCCTGCCGCTCGCCTCGTTCCTGGCGCGGCTGCCGCAGTCGCGCACCGTGCGGGTGCCGGGCATGGCCGTGTTCCTTACCGGCAACCCCGACTACGTGCCGGCGGCGCTGCTGCACAACCTGAAGCACAACAAGGTGCTGCACGAGCGGGTGCTGTTCGTCACCGTGCAGAACCTGGACGAGCCGGAGGCCGGACACGAGCGGCGCACCGAGGTGGAGGAGCTCGCCCCCGGCATCCACCGCGTGCTGCTGCGCTACGGCTTCATGGAAAGCCCGAACATCCCCCGCGCGCTGGAGGACCTGAAGGAACGCGGCGTCGCCTTCGACCCGATGCAGGCCAGCTACTTCCTGGGCCGCGAAGTGCTGGTGCCCGCGATGGTGCCGAAAATGCCGATCTGGCGGCTTTGGCTGTTCCTGGTCATGGCCCGCAACGCGGTGTCCGCCACGGAGTTCTTCCGCATCCCATCCGACCGGGTGGTCGAACTCGGCGTCCGCGTGGCGATCTGACGGGCAGGATCGGGGCTTTGCCCCGAACCCCAGGGGGGCTCCGCCCCTCCACCCCGCCAGGGAACTCGTTCCCTGGACCCATTTCTGTTTGGTTTGTTGGGAAGAGGGCCATGACGTAGCCCTTCAACGGCTACGTCGGTTGGGCCCTCTTCCCAACAAACCAGTCCGAGGGGTGAAGGGGACGACTGTCCCCTTCCGGGTGCAGGGCAGCGCCCTGCTGGGGCTTGGGGCGAAGCCCCAATCCTGCTCCGCAGATGCTACCGCGAACGCAGCAGCACGTCCGCTTCGGCGGTGGCGCTGACGCTGATATCTTCGGCTTCCGCGCTGGGCGGCGGGGTGCCGGCTGCGGGCATGGCGGCGGCCATCATGCGCGGGGCGAACGGGGCCGGGCGTTCGTTGTCGAGGCGGATTTCCTTGAACCCCTCGAACGCCAGGCCGATCTGCGCCGCGGCCTCGTCGGCGCGGCCGCGCAGGCCGGCCAGGGCCTCGCGCGTGGCTTCGGCGCGGGCCTTGCGGGCCGCCTCCGGCGACAGGCGCCAGCCGAGGCTGCGCACCGCCAGGCCGGATTTCTGCAGCTCGCCCACCAGCTTCAGCAGCACGGCGCCGTCGCCGCCCTTCAGTTCCAGCGACTGGCCCGCCTGCCAGCGCTCGGTCCGGTCGCCCGGATTGGGGCCGATGCGATAGACGCCGTAGCCGCCGGTCGAGACGGTGACGCCGCTCGCCGCCCTGGCCCGGGTGAGCGCATCGGCGATGGCGGCGTTGACCCGGGCCTGCGCCTCGGCGGCGCTGCCGGCGACCGCCTCCGCGCGCAGCGAGGCCGCCAGTTCGTCCGGCCGGACCGTCACGGTGGCGGTTTCCGCCAGTTTCAGCACGGTCTGCACGACCGGCGGCGCCGATTGCGCCTGGGCGCGATGGGCGGGGGTGGGCACGGCCAGCAGCAAACCTGCGAGGGCCGGCGCGGTCAGACGACGCATGTTGCTCTCCTGCCGGGTATGGAAGGCGAGCCTGCCTTGCGCAACGCGCAGGGGCAAGTCGCGCAACGCGCGGGGGCAAGTCGTGCCGGCGCGCGGGGGGCGGTTGACGGAACGGGCCGCGTCTTTAACCCTCCCGGCATTGTCGGCCCTTCCTGTCGTTCCCGACCTGGATCGCCGGCCAGAGCTGGGATGGGCGATGGAACTCTGGATACCGATCACGGTCACCGCCGCGCTGGCGCAGACCTGGCGCACCGCCATGCAGCAGAAGCTGCGCGGGCTGCTGTCGGTCAACGGCGCCGGGTTCGTCCGCTTCGTCTATGGCGTGCCGACCGGCATGGCGCTGCTGCTCGGCTGCCTCTCTTTCACCGGCCTGCCGTTGCCGTCCGCGACGCCGTATTTCCTGCTGTATTGCGCGCTGGGCGGCCTGTGCCAGATCGTCGCCACCAACCTGCTGATCATGGCCTTTGGCTTTCGCGGCTTCGCCGTCGGCACCGCCTATGCCAAGACCGAGGCGGCGCAGAGCTCCATCATCGCCCTGCTGGTGCTGGGGGAGGCGCTGCATCTGCTGTCCTGGATCGGCATCGCGCTGGGCCTGGTCGGGGTCATGACGCTGTCGCTCGCCGGGCGCGGGCTGCGGCCGGGCGAGTTCCTGGCGGCCACCGTGCAGCCGGCGGCGCTTTGCGGCCTCAGCGCCGGGTTCATCTTCGCCTTCACCACGATCTTCATCAAAATGGCCAACCAGTCGCTGGAAGGGCCGAGCCTGATACTGCGCGCCCTGTTCGGCCTGGTGGTGACCAACACCATGCAGACGGTGATGGCCGGCGGCTACCTGCTGGCGCGCGAGCCGCGGGAATTCCGCAAGGCGCTGACGAGCTGGCGCAGCTCGATGTGGGTGGGCACCTTGTCGGCCCTCGGCTCGGCCTGCTGGTTCTCCGCCTTCGCGCTGGCGCCGGTGGCGCTGGTGCGCTCGGTCGGCCAGGTGGAGATGGTCTTCACCCTGCTGTTCAGCCGGTTCTATCTGAAGGAGCCGATGAAGGCGACGGACGTGCTGGGCCTGGTGCTGATCGTCGGCGGCGTGGTGCTGATCGTGATCGGCCGCTGAGCCGGGGGCGGGGAGAGCCTAGGCGAAGGCCGGCCGGAACCCCGACGAGCGGCTGCGCCAGACCAGCGAGCCGATCAGCGCCAGATTGGCCAGGTTGGCGACGATGCCGGCAAGGAAGGCCGGCGCGTAGTAGCCGAAATAATCGTACATCGCCCCGGCCAGCCAGCCGCCGGTGGCCATGCCCGCCAGGCCCAGGAACAGCACGACCGGCACCCGCCAGCTTGCCTCGCGCGCCGGGAACAGTTCGCGCACGGCCAGCACATAGCCGGGGATCAGGCCGGCGAAGCCGAAGCCGAAGGCGGCGGAGATCGTGAACAGCCCGTATTCGTTCTGCGTGGTCAGGAACAGGCTCATCGCCACCGCCTGGCAGGCGGAGGTGGCGAGCACGGTGCGCAGCCCGCCGATCCGGTCCGCCAGCCAGCCCCAGAACTGCCGGCTGAGGAAGGCGCAGGCCAGCAGCAGCGACAGCATGGCCGGGCCGTGCGAGGCCGCGAAGCCGAGGTCGCTGCAGAACGCCACCAGATGCTGCAGCGGCATGGACATGGTCACGCAGCAGAAGAACGTCGCCAGCGCCAGCACGCCCAGCGCCAGGTTGGGATGCAGCCCCAGCACCGGCCGGCCCGATACCGGCCCGGCGGCGGCCGCTGCATGGGCGTTTTCCTCCGGCGGGCGGCGCAGGAACACCAGCGCCAGCGGCAGGATGGTGCAGACCGCCAGCACGCCGAACCCGGCCATGGTCCGCCGCCAGCCGAAGCGCTCGACGCCGAGCTGCAGCAGCGCCGGCCACAGCGTGCCGGCGATGTACTGGCCCGAGGAGATCAGCGCCACCGCGGTGCCGCGCTTGCGGTCGAACCAGCGGGTCACATAGGTCATCAGCGGCGCGAACATTCCCGACGTGCCCATCAGGCCGACCAGGATGCCGTAGCCGAGATACAGCGCCGTCAGCCCGCCCTGGCTGGCCACGAACAGGCCGATGCAGACCATGACGGAGCAGAACATCACCACCGCGCGCACGCCGACGCGTTCCGCCAGCCAGCCCATCATGATGCCGCCGAGGCCGGAGCCGAGATAGGCGAGCGAGCCGGCGATCGCCGGCGCCGACCGGGCGGTGTCGAGATCGGCGGCGATCGGCTTCAGCGCGATCACCGCCACCAGCGGCGCGCCGTAGGACAGCGACAGGATCGCCAGCGCGACGCAGGCCACCACCCAGGACTGGCGGGTCTCGATGCTGCCGGCGCCGCCGATCTGGGCGCCGGTCGCCTCGGCTTGTGCAGGGGGCATGTTTGCCTCGGACGTTTTGCCGCAGCTTTCCATGGCCGGCCGCCATCTGCCGAGCGGTTTGTTATCTCCTCGGCGCGGGTCCGGTCTGCGTCAGGCGAACATCTTGGCGATACCGGCCGTGTCGACGTCCTCGATCCGCGCCGGCTGCCATTTCGGCTGGCGGTCCTTGTCGACCACCATGGCGCGCACGCCTTCGAGGAAATCGGGATGACGGGTGACCGTGCGGGTCAGCTTCAGCTCCGCGGCCAGGCACTCGGCCAGATTGCGGTCCGCACCGTCGCCGACCAGCTTCAGCGACCAGACCAGCGCGGACGGCGACATCGCGCGCAGGGTCTTCAGCGTGGCCTCGGCCCAGTCGCCGCCCTCCGCCTCCAGGTTCCGGAAGATCTCCTGCACGCTGCCGGCGCCGAAGCAGCGCTCGATTGCATCGTGCTGCGCGGCCAGCGTGCCGGCGGGCACCGCCTCCGCGAAGCGGCCGAGCGCCGCCGGGCCGTCTTCGGCCAGCGCCGCCGACAGCGTCGGGATCTGCGCACGCTGGACGTAATGGGTGGCGAGGCCGGCATGCACCGCATCGGCCCCGAGCACGCGCGCCCCGGTCAGGGCCAGGTACATCCCGACCGAGCCGGGCAGGCGCGGCAGGAAATGGCTGGCGCCGATATCGGGAAAGAAGCCGATCGCGGTCTCCGGCATGGCGAACATCGCGTGCTCGCTGGCCACGCGGTAGGCGCCGTGCACGGACACGCCGATGCCGCCGCCCATGCAGATGCCGTCGACCAGGGCGATATAGGGCTTCGGATAGGCGGCGATCACGCCGTTCAGGGCGTATTCCTCGGCGAAGAACGCCTCCACATCCTTGCGCCGGTCCTCCATCGAGGCCTGGCGCACGGCGCGGATGTCGCCGCCGGCGCAGAACGCGCGGTCGCCGGCGCCCTCGATGACCACGGCGTGCACATGCGGGTCCTCGCGCCATTGCTCCAGCGCGTCGGCGATGCCGCGGATCATCCCGATATCGAGCGCGTTCAGCGCCTTCGGCCGGTTCATCAGGATCCGGCCGATGCGGCCATCCTTGCGGGCGATCACGGTCTGTTCGGTCATGCGCGGGTCCTTGTTGCCTTTGGCGGTCTATACAATCGGCGCCGGCGCCCGGCTACCGGCCGCGCGCGGGAGCCGGCGCGGGGGGGAAGCGCCAGGCTCAGCACCGCGCCCGCGGCCATGGCGCAGGCGGCGATGACGATGGCGGCGGTGTAGCCGCCGGTGCGGTCGAAGGCGCTGCCGGCGACCCAGGGACCGACGATGCCGGCCAGGCCCCAGGCGGTGTACAGCCGCCCGGACATGCGCCCGAACAGGCCGGGGCCGAAATACCGCGCCACGCTGGCGGCGTAGCTGCCGGACAGCAGGCCATAGCCGAGACAGGCCAGCGACATCGCCGCCACCGCCATGCCGGCGGAGGGGAACAGCAGCAGCGCCCCCATCGCCCCGGCCCCCAGCACATGCGCGCCGACGATGATCCGCTTCACCGGCAGGAAATCGGCCAGCGTCCCGCCGCAGAGCCGCCCGACCGTCGCCGCCATCGCCACCGTCGCGGTGCCGAGCAGCGACTGGGTGAGCTGCCCGCCATAGCTGGCGACGATCGGCGCGGCACTGGACAGGCTGAGCAGCCCGACGCCGGCGCCCAGCGCGAAACCGAGCCACATCAGCGGAAAGGTGCGCGCCGGCTGGCTGGAGGACGCCCCGCCCAGCAGGCTGGCGGCGGAGCCCAGGCCGATGCGGGCATTGGCGATCAGCACGCCGGCCAGCAGCGTCGCGGCCAGCGTGACGCCGGCCATGCCGAACAGCGTCGGCCGCAGCCCGTAACGCTGCAGCGACAGGCCGCAAAGCGGCGCGAACATCGCAGCACCCAGGGCGAAGGAGGCGGTCAGCACGCCATTGGCCATGCCGCGCCGGCGCACGGAGACGCTCAGGTTCAGCATCTGCGCCAGCAGGTTGTAGCAGAACCCGCCGCCGAGGCCGAACAACAGGCCATAGGCGACCGCCAGCACGATCAGATTGGGCGCCACCGCGGCCAACGCCCAGCCGAGGGCGACCAGCAGCCCGAAGCCCAGCACCAGCCGCGCGGGGCTCGCCCAGCGATAGCAGACCGGGCCCATCAGCATGCCCAGCGTGAAGCCGATGGTGGAGACCGAGAACATCGTCGACAACGTGGCGCGGGAGACCTGGTGCAGCGTCTCGTAATACGGAATGAAGACGCTGAACGCATACAGCGTGCCGGTCGGCAGGTTGATCAGCAGCAGCGCGATCAGGATCGCCCAGGCCCGTGGCGGAGCCAGGGGCTGCGGAGCAGTGGCTTGCATGGATCGTTTCCCGTTTCCTCGGGCAGGACTATGCGGACTCAGGCGCAAGCCGAACAAGCCCCGACACCCGCGCCTACCCTGGCGCCTGCAACTGGCCTGTTGTTGTATCGTAAGCGCAGCCCCCGCCCTCGCACAACGGATCGGAACGCGACATGAAACCAACGACTTCCCGGCCCGGCCTAGCCTGCCCTAACCTGGCCCTGGCGCTGATCGCCGGCGGGCTGCTCGCCGCCCTGCCATGCGCGCCGGCCAACGCGCAATGGGTGTTCGTGGCAAAAAGGGTCCTCGGGCGGGTCGAGCAGATGACGCAGCAGCCGCAGGGCGGCAAACCCGGCTACACCGTCGCCACGGTGATGCTGGACGCGCCGGCCGCACGCGTCTACGCAACCGCAATCGGCCTGATCCGCAAGAACCAGGCAGTGCAGATCACCAGCGAGGACGCCACCCGACGCCGGATCGACATCGCCGAGGGTGACCGCACCGCTTCGCTCAGCGTCATCATGCTCAGCGACAGGATCTCCCAACTGATGATCGCCGGCACAGCCGGACCGGGCGAAGACTCCCCCACCCCCCGCATCGTCGCCGCCGTGCTGCGGGTCTGCGCGGAAATGCGCAAGCAATGCTCCGTGGGCGGTTGAGCCGCGGATGCAAGATTGGGGCTTTGCCCCAAACCCCAGGAGGGGCGCTGCCCCTCCACCCCGCAAGGGGATGGTCATCCCCTTGACCCCTGTCAGTTTGGTTTGTTGGGAAGGGGGCATGCCATGGCCCGTCAACGGCTTCGTCGGTTGCGCCCCCTTCCCAACAAACCAGTCAGAGGGTTCCAAGGGACGACTGTCCCTTGGCGGGTGCAGGGCAGCGCCCTGCCGGGGTCTGGGGCGGAGCCCCAACCTTGCTTACGACGCCTCACCCGATCACGTAATCTTCCGGCTTGAATTCGGCGGTCATGGCCCAGTAGTCCACCAGTCGCCAGGGCGAGTTGGCGATTACCCGGCCGTTCCTGTTCTTGTACCAGTTGCCGACGCCGCCATGTGCCCAGACCATGTTGCGGTGTGCCTGGTCCACGCGTTCGTTATAGGCGTCGTGCGGTTCGGTCCGGCATTCGATTTCCTCGCGCCCGGCCTCGATCATTTCGCGCAGGGACTGCATGATGTAGCGAACCTGGCATTCCGTGTGGAAGATGATGCTGCCGCCATGGCCGAGATTGGTGTTCGGCCCGTACAGCATGAACAGGTTTGGAAAGCCCGGCGCGGCGATGCCGAGATAGGCGCGCGGATCGTCGTCGCCCCAGAGGTCGCGCAGATTGACCCCGGCGCGTCCGGTTACCTGCATCGGAAACAACATCCGCCCGGCCTGGAAGCCGGTGGCCAGCACGATGATGTCGGCCGGATGCTTCTCGCCCGATACGGTCACGATGCCGTCCGGCTCGACATGATCGATCGCGTCGGACACCAGCGTCACGTTTTCCCGTGTCAGCATCTTGTACCAGTGATTGTCGCGCAGCATCCGCTTGCCGTAGGGCGGATAGGCGGGCACCACCTTCTCCAGCAGATCCGGGCGGTCGCCGATCTGGCCCTTGATGTAGTCGATGAGCTGTTCGCGGAAGGCCTGGTTGGTCGCGTTCAGCGAGATGTCCGGCGTCTTCCAGTCGGGGTCCACCTGCAGGGAGGCATGCAGCCCGTCGGACGACGCCCAGAACAGGGTGAAACGATACCAGTTGGCATAGAACGGGATGTGCTTCAGGACCCACTGCTTCCCCTCGTCCACGGCGCGGTGGTAGTTGGCGTTGTAGACCGCCCAGTGCGGCGTGCGCTGGAAGATCGTCAGCTGCGCCACTTCCGGCGCGATCGACGGGCCGGTCTGCATGCCGCTGGCGCCGGTGCCGATCATCGCCACCCGCTTGCCGGCGACCGGCTGGGAGGCATCCCAGCGCGCGGTGTGAAAAGCCGGCCCGGCGAAATCATCGAGGCCGGGTATGGCGGGAATGGACGGGCGATTGAGCTGGCCGACGGCGGTGATGACGTATCTGGCGTCCAGCGTCCGCTCGGCGCCATCGGCGTCGCGGATCCGCAGCACCCAGCGCCGGCTCGCCTCGTTGTAGTCGGCGGTCAGAACCTCGGTATTGAAACGGATATGCGGGCGGATGGCGTATTTGTCGGCGCAGCGTTCGAGATAGGCCCACAGCTCCGCGCGCGGCGAGAAGTGGTGCGACCAGTCGTGGTTGGGCTCGAAGGAGAACGAAAAGAAATGGTTGGGCGTGTCCACGCCGCAGCCGGGATAGGCGTTTTCATACCAGGTGCCACCCACCGTGTCGTTCTTTTCGAGGACGGTGAAGGGAATGCCGGCTTCCTTCAGCTTGATCGCCATGCACAGCCCGGACATGCCGGCGCCGACGATCACCACGTCATGCGACGCCAGCACCGCTTCCGAGGGTTGCCTGCGCCATTTGACCGTGCGCGGGTCCGCCTCGGTCAGGTTGGTTTCTTCCAGGATCAGCGGAATGTATTCGGCCGGCACGGCCTGGCCGACCACGGTGTTCATCATCCGCGCCAGCAGGTCGTCCGAGGGCCGGATGGACGGGGCGCGGTTGCCGGCGGCGTATTCCTTCAGCACCGCCACCAGCCGGTCCCGCACCCGTGCCTGCAACTCGGCGGGCACGCGCTGCATGAAGTTCCAGGCGCCGTGGATATGCGGCGCGACCTCATCGAGCAGCGGCGCGTCCGCCTCGCTCAGATGCACCAGCACCATCAGCAAGGGCTGGATGTCGGCCTGTTCGAGGGCGCTGCGCAGGCGCGCCTCGTCGGCGACGGCGTATTTGAAGGCGTCGATCATGGACGGACATTCTTTCGGTCGGGTTTTCTACCGCCGAGTATATAACCGGGTCCGCGGCCGAAGGAAACAGGTCTCGGCGCTTTTCAGCCCGGCAGCGGCGCCATCCGGTAGGCCGTCTCGATCAGCTCCATCGCCGCCTGCATGTCCGAGAGGTCGGCGATCGGCGGCGCGCCGGTGAACAGGCGGAACAGCGTGTCGCGCAGGAAATCGGCGTAGTACGGCACGTTGGTCGTGGGCATGCGCCGGGTTTCCAGCCGTCGGTCGTTGCCGATGATCTGCAGGCAATCCTTGTCGGACGCGATGAAATGATGCGTGGGCGTGCGGATCGAAAACCGCATGTCGAAGGTATCGACCGGGGCCGGGAAGAAATACCCGGTCTCGATCACGCAGGTGGCGCGCCCGGCGCGCAGCACCACCACGCCGTGGTCCTCGGTATCCAGCCCGGCCATGTTGTTGGAGAACGCGGCGGCGACGACCTCGGGCTCGTCCGGTTCGCACAGCACCCGGAACAGGTCGAAGAAATGCACGCCGAGATTCAACGTCGATCCGCCGCCGGAGGTGGCGCGGTCCAGCATCCAGGCGCAACCGGCGTCGCGATACCGATCGACCCCGCCGGCGACGAACTTGAAGGTGAGATAGGCAGGTTTGGCGCCGTTCGACAATTCGCGAATGGTATGCAGCATCCGCCCCTGGCGGAACACGAAGGGCACCGCGGCGAAACTGTTCGCCTCATGCGCCCGCGCGGCGATGTCGCGCACTTCGGCAAGGTTCAGCCCGCAGGGCTTTTCCATCGCGAACGGGATGTGCCGCGCGATCAGCAGCCGCGCCGTCTCGGCCATGTCGCTGTGCCGGCCGAGCGCGAACACGAAATCCGGCCGCACCGCGTCGCACATCTCCTCGATATCGGTGAACACCGCGCCGGGGCGGCCGGCGAGCATCCGATGCGCCGCGTCCGCATCGGGATCGCTGACGCCGGCCACCTCCACCTCATTCATTTCGAAGGCCGGATCCAGAAAGAACGGCGTATGCCAATGGGAGACGCCGGTGAACGCAATGCGCATCTATCTGCCTCAATCGTCGGAACGGTGCAGCGCGGCGGCGATCACCGGCGCCGCGGCGGCGGACATGCCGCGGCCATCATGGCCAACGCCGGGAACATCGATCACCTGCCATGCGCAGCTTGTTCCCAACGCCGCCGCGGCCGCATGGCCCATGCGCACATAGTTCTGCGCCCGCTCGTAACGATGGGCGCCCTGGCGCAGGGAGCGCGGGCCCTTGGGAAAGAATTTGCCGGTGGTTTCGGTATCGTGGGTTCCGGCCATGACGGTGATCGGGAATTCCAGCAGCGCGCGCAGGGCCGCCTCGTCCAGATCCGTCTCCCCCACGCCCCAGGGCCAGGCGATGTCCAGGTCCGGCATGGCATAGGTGCCGGCATTGGCGCTGACCGCGACGGCGACATGATCGCGATAGCCGAAGGTCAGCATGCGATGCACGAACTGGCCGCCGGCGGAATGACCGAACAGCCCGTAGCGCCGCCGCGTCGTGATGCCCTGCGCCCGCAATGCGGCGAACAGCCGCTCGTCGATGCCGAAGGTCCATTGTCGGCGCGGGTTCGGCGTGCCGTCCTTGTCGTGCAGATTGCCGAAATTATACCAGAGATATTCCGGAAAGGACTGCTCGGGAAATTCCACGGCAACCGCCAGCACGCGGGCCTCGTCCACCAGCTTCAGCCAGTAGTTGCGATAGGCGCCGCCGTTACGGCCGACGCCATGATGCACGATCACCACCGGCATGCCCGCATCCCAGTCGCGCGGCCGCGCGCTGTGCAGGACCAGCCGCCGGTCGGGAAAGACCGGGTCGGCATAGTCCAGGCTGTTCGCGCCGGCTGCGGCTACCAGTTCGGGCAGATCGGTCATTCGGCCTCGCTTTATTACCCTCTGACTAGACCGGGTCGGGACCCCCTACAAGTCGCGCACCGATCCGCTACGATGGCGCCGGACGACAGCAAGGGAGCAAGACATGCCGCACGCCAGGACCGATGACGGGGTCAATCTCTACTACGAGGAATCCGGCTCCGGCACGCCGATCATCTTCGTGCACGAGTTCGCCGGCGACTACCGCAGCTGGGAACCGCAGATCCGCCATTTCGGCCAGCGCTACCGCGCCATCGTCTACAACGCCCGCGGCTATTCGCCATCGGACGTTCCGCAGGCCGTGTCGTCCTATTCGCAGGCCCGCGCCGCCGACGACATCGCCGCGGTGCTGGACCATCTCGGCATCGCCAAGGCGCATGTCGTCGGCCTGTCGATGGGCGGCTTCGCAACGCTGCATTTCGGCTTCCGTCATCCGCAGCGGGCATTGTCCCTGGTGGTGGCGGGCTGCGGCTACGGCGCCGAACCCGGACAGCGCGACCGCTTCCGCGCCGAGGTGGATGTCGTCGCCGCCACCATCCTGCGCGACGGCATGGTCTCGTTCGCGGAGAAATACGCCTACGGCCCGACCCGCGTGCAATTCGAGAACAAGGACCCGCGCGGCTTCGCCGCCTTCAAGAAGATGCTGTCGGAACACTCCGCACTCGGCTCCGCCAACACCCAGCTCGGCTGCCAGAAGGAGCGGCCCTCGCTCTACGACCTGACGGAGCAGATGAAGGCGCTGACGGTGCCCACGCTGATCCTGACCGGCGACGAGGACTGGCCCTGCCTGGCGCCGGGCATCCTGATGAAACAAACCATCCCCAGCGCCGCGCTGGCGGTCATGCCCAATTGCGGCCACGGCATCAACGAGGAAGACCCGGCCGAATTCAACCGGCTGGTCGAGAGCTTCGTCACCCACGCCGCCAGCGGGCGCTGGCCGATGCGCGACCCGCGGGCTGTGTCGGCCTCGATCACCGGGATGAAGTAAGGCCAGGGGGCTCTGCCCCTTGGACCCCCACCAGAGGCGGAGCCTCTGGACACCCCGGTTGTTTTCTTGATGAAGGGGGCGGCCCTGCCCGTGCGACAGCAAGGACGGAGCATGCCCCCTTCATCAAGAAAACGTCTGGGGTTTCCAAAGGGCTCGGCCCTTTGGCGGGGTTCGAAGGGGCGGAGCCCCTCGCCTTACTTCACGCCGCCGACCAGGCCCGCCGCAGCTCGCGTTTGAGCAGTTTGCCGGCGGTGTTGCGGGGCAGGTGGTCGATGAAGATGATTTGTTTCGGCAGTTTGTAAGGCGCCAGCTGGGTGCGGGCGTGGGCGATCAGCTCGGCGTCGCTCGCTTCATGGCCGGGACGGAGCACGACGAAGGCGCTGACCGCCTCGATCCATTTCGGATCGTGCAGCCCGACTACGGCGACTTCCGACACGGCGGGATGGGTGAACAGCGCCTCCTCCACCTCGCGGGAGGCGACCAGCACGCCGCCGGTGTTGATGACGTCCTTGATGCGATCGACGATGTACAGATAGCCCTCGGCGTCGAAGTATCCGACGTCCCCGGAATGAAACCAGCCGCCGGCGAAGGCCTCGGCGGTTTCCGCCGGCTTGTCCCAGTAGCCGGACAGCAGCTGGGCGGAGCGATGGACGATTTCGCCATGGGTGCCGGGCGGCACGTCGCGCATGTCGGGATCGACCACGCGGGTTTCCACGTTCAGCACCGGACGGCCGCAGGAGGCCGGGCGTTCCTCGTGCTCCTCCGGGCGCAGCACGGTGGCGACCGGGGCGATCTCGGTCTGGCCGTAGCAGTTGTACGGCCTGGCGCGCGGCAGCCGCTCACGCAGTTCCTGCAGCACGGGAACCGGCATGATGGAGGCGCCGTAATAGACTTTCTCCAGCGTGGAGAGATCGCGGCCGTCGAAATCCGGATGCCGCAGCAGGCTGATCCAGACCGTGGGCGGGGCGAAGAACGAGGTGATGCCCTCCGCCTCGATCAGGCGCAGCACGTCCGCCGGAGCTGGCGCCTCGATCAGCACGGTGCGCGCGCCGGTCAGCATCTGCGGCAGGGTGAAGGCGTGCATCTGCGCGGTGTGGTACAGCGGCAGCGCCGCCAGGCAGCGATCGCCGGCGGCGTAATCCAGCTCGTGCATGCAGGATGCGTATTCGGTCAGCATCGCCCGATGCGTCATCATCGCGCCCTTCGGCGCCGCGGTGGTGCCGGAGGTGTAGACGATCTGCGCGATCGATTCTTCCGTGATGTCGGGATCGACGCCGGCCGGGGCGTCCGGGTTCCGGGCGACGGCCAGGATGTCCAGCGGACCGCCGCCATCGAACCGGCCGCGCATTTCGATGTCGATGCCGTCCAGGTGCGGTTCCAGCGACGGCGCCGCCAGGACCAGCCGCGCGCCGGACTGGGCGATTATGTAGGCAAGCTCGCTGCCGGTCAGCGCGTAGTTCACGGGCACATGGATCAGCCCGGCCCGCGCGCAGGCCAGGAAGGCGATCAGGTAGGCGTCGGAATTGCGCCCGAACGCCGCCACCCGGTCGCCCGGCGCCAGGCCGAGATCGGCCAGATGCCAGGCGACGCGATCCACCGCCTGGTCGAGGGCGGGGAAGCTCCAGGTCCGGTCGGCATGGATCAGCGCGACGCGGTCATGGTGGCGGATTGCGGCGCGGCGGAGCGCGTCGCCCAGCGTGTTGCGCCGGGCGCGGGCGATCGTGGCGGCGATGCTCACGCGATCGCCTCTGCCTCGATCTCCACGACGAATTTCGGATCGGCCAGCCCGGCGACGAACAGCAGGGTGGAGGCGGGGGCGTGGCCGGCGAAGGCGGCGGCGCGGGCGGCGCGATAGGGGGCCAGCAGCGCCCGGTCGGTCAGGAACACCGTGGTCTTGACGATGTTGGCGATCCCCATGCCGTTCGCCGCCAGCACCGCTGTCAGGTTGGCGAAGGCCTGGGCGATCTGGCCTTCGCCGCTGGCGGGGATGGTGCCGTCCGCGGCCAGCCCGACCTGGCCGGAGACGATCAGGCGGCGCTCGGGATTGCGGATCTCGATCGCGTGGGTGTAGCCGGTGGGGGCGCGGACGGTGGACGGATTGTTCGGGGTAACGGTGGCGGCCATTTGTCGGTTTCCTCCGGTTCTTCTGAGCCGTGCGAGCCAGTCCCGCACGGCGTCGTTGCTAGCCGTTGCTAGCCTATGAATGTCCCGCCGTTCACGTCCAGGATCGCGCCGGACAGATAGCTTGCCGCCGGGGAGCACAGGAACGCGATCGGCCAGGCCAGTTCCTCCGGGCGGCCCATCCGCCCCATCGGCATCCGGTCGGCGGGCAGGGTGACGTTGCCGACCATCGCGGTCTGCACCGGGCCGGGCGCGACGGCGTTCACCAGCACGCCGCGGCGCACGCCCTGGCGCGCCAGCAGCTTCACCAGCGCATGCACCGCGCCCTTGGAAGCGACGTAGTCCGGCGGCGTGGAGTCGGACGTGCCGCCGGTGCGTCCGGCAACCGAGCCGACCAGCACCACGGATCCGCCGCCGAGCGGGGCCATGTGCTCGATCGCCGCGGCGGCCAGGGTCAGCGGCACGCGGGTGTTCACGTCCATCACCCGATGAAAGCGCGCGATCCAGTCCGGGTCCTGCTGCCACGGCTTGCCGGCGAGAATGCCGGCGCAATGCGCCACGGCGTGGATGCGCTCTCCGGCGAACAGGGAGGCGATGAAGCCGTCTTCGGTCAGGTCGCCCGGCGCCTCGATGCACTGCGCCTGCGCCCGCTCCACGTCGGCGCGCACGCCGGCCAGCGGCGCCAGGTCGTTGACGATCACCGTCGCGCCGAGCTGCGCCAGCGCGATGGCCGTGGCCCGGCCGATCCCGTTGGCCGCGCCGGTGACCAGCACGCGCCGCCCCTGCAGGCTGAGAGCGGCCGGCAGCGGCAGGGTTGCGGTTTCGGTCATGGTTTCTCTCCCGAGTTGCTTTGTTCCTGCTGCCATTGGACCATAACCGGCGGGATTGAAACACCTGGCCGCGCCGGCCATGACCGGCGCGCATTGGGGCGGGAGCAGCAGATGAAGAACGGCCGCGTATTGCTGGACATCGTGGACGGTGTGGCGGTGATGACCTTGAACCATCCCGCCACGCTGAACGCCTTCGGCGCCAGGCTGCGCGCCGACATGAGCGAGGCGCTGGACCGGATCGAGGCCGGCCCGGCGCGCTGCCTGCTGATCACCGGCGCGGGCCGCGGCTTCTGCTCCGGCGCCAATCTGAACGACCCGGACCGCCCGCCGCGCGACCGCGAGGCGGAAGCGCGGGGCGAGGTGAAGAGCGATTTGCAGGCCTGGTACAACCCCACCTTCCTGCGGCTGCGCGCGCTGACGATTCCGGTGGTCGCCGCCGTCAACGGCATTGCCGCCGGCGCGGGCATGAGCCTGGCATTGTCGGCCGACATCAAGATCGCCGCCCGCTCGGCGGCATTCCTGCAGGCCTTCGCCCGGATCGGCCTGGTGCCGGATTGCGGCGCGTCCTACCTGCTGCCAAGGCTGGTCGGCGTGGCAAGGGCGATGGAATTGTCGCTGCTGGCCGAACCGCTGCCGGCGGAGACGGCGTTGGCCTGGGGCATGATCAACCGGGTGGTGGACGACAACGAGCTGATGAATGCCGCCATGGCGATGGCCAGGCGGCTGGCCGACGGACCGGTTTCACTCGGCATGATCCGGAAGCTGTACCTGGGACAGCCTGGAGAACGGCTACGCCGACCAGCTGGATCTGGAGGCAAAGCTGCAAAGCGAAGCCGGCCTGACCGCGGACCACACGGAAGGCGTGACCGCCTTCCGCGAAAAGCGCCCGGCCAAATTCCAGGGCCGATAAAGTCCGAGGGGTCCAGGGGATGACCATCCCCTGGCGGGGTCGAGGGGCGGAGCCCCCGCCTTGCTTTCTTTCTCCTACCGGCTGGCGGCCAGGATCATATCCGAAGCCTTCTCCGCGATCATGATCACGCCCGCATTGGTGTTGCCCGACAGCACGGTCGGCATGATGGAGGCATCGACCACGCGCAGCCCGTCGATGCCCTTCACCTTCAGCGTGGTGTCCACCACGTGGTTGCTTTGCGGCCCCATCATGCAGGAGCTGGTCTGGTGGTAGGTGGTGCCGGCGGTGGCGCGGACATGGGTCAGCAGGTCCTCGTCGGTCACGGCCTGTTTGCCGGGCAGGTATTCCTCGGTCACGTAGGGGCGCATGGCCTGGGTCTGGAAGATCGCGCGGCCGATCTTCAACCCGGCCACGACCGTATCGCGGTCGTTCTGGGTGGAGAGGTAGTTCGGGCTCATGGCCGCGGGCTTGCTGGGATCGGTGGAGGTGATGCGCAGCCAGCCGCGGCTTTCCGGGCGGCAGGGAATCGCCACCAGCGTGCAGCCGGGGAAGTCGTGCATGGCCTCGCCGGTACGTTCGGCGCTGCCGGCCAGGAACTGGTACTGCACGTCGGGGCTGGAAACCTCGGGCCGGGTTTTCGCGAACATGCCGATCGGGGCGGCGCCCATCATCAGCGCGCCGCGCTTGTTCAGGATGTACTGCATGCCGGTCAGCGCCTGCTTGAGCAGGCTGTGGTAGATTTCGTTGACCGTGTTGGCGTTCTTGCATTTGTAGATGATGCGGGCGCCGATATGGTCCTGCAGGTTGGCGCCGACGCCGGGCAGGTCGTGCAGCACGGGAATGCCGAGCGATTGCAGCAGGTCGCCCGGGCCGATGCCGGAGAGCTGCAGCACCTGCGGCGAGTTCAACGTGCCGCCGGACAGCAGCACCTCGCGCCGCGCCTTGGCCGTCCGCAATGTGCCGTTCTGGCTGAACTCCAGCCCCACGGCGCGCTTGCCTTCCAGCAGCACCTTATGCGCGAGCGCATTGGTTTCGATGGTCAGGTTGGGCCGTGACTTGACGGGATTGAGGTAGCCGACCGCGGCGGAGCAGCGGCGGCGGTTGCGCACGGTGACCTGCAGCGGGCCGACGCCTTCCTGGTCGTGGCCGTTGAAATCGGCGTTGAACTTGTGTCCGGCCTCCTGCGCGCCGGCGATGAAGGCGTCGTGCAGCTCGTGCTCGGCGCGCAAATCGGACACCGCCAGCGGGCCGCCGGCGCCGTGCAGGTCGCTGGCGCCGCGCTCCTGGTCCTCGGCCTTCCTGAAATAGGGCAGCACGTCGTCGAACGACCAGCCGGCGTTGCCCATCTGGCGCCAGAGGTCATAGTCCTCCTTCTGGCCGCGGATGTAGATCAGGCCGTTGATGGCGCTGGAGCCGCCGAGCACCTTGCCGCGCGGCCAGTTGATGCGGCGGTTGTGCATCTCCGGCTGCGGCTCGGTCTGGTACTGCCAGGTGATGTCGGGGTTGTAGATGTTGCGGTAGAAGCCGGCCGGGATATGGATCCAGGGATTGGTGTCCTTGCCGCCGGCTTCCAGCAGCAGCACGCGGTTCTTCGGATCAGCCGACAGGCGGTTCGCCAGCACGCAGCCGGCGGAACCCGCGCCGACGATGATGAAGTCGTATTCTTCCGTGTTGGCCATGGCATTTCCTCCGTTCGCCGGCTGCGCGCCGCTGCGTTGCGGGCGAGTATGCCACCGGTGGGGGAAACGCCAACATGGTCATGCCGGAGAGGTCTGGAGTTCCGGACGCAGATCGAACGCCTTGCCCAAAGCGAGCTGCCCGGCCGGGGTAACGGCGACCGCGCGGGTGCCCTCGATGCGGCGCAGCCATCCCTGGGTGAAGCAGCATTGGCACAGGGCGGCGCCCACGGCGCCGGCGATGTGGGAGCGGCGTTCGCTCCAGTCGAGGCAGGGGCAGCAGAACACCCGCCCGCCGCGCCGGGCGGCGCGCGCCGCCACGGCCTCGAGATCGACGCCGAGGCCGCGCAGAAACTCGGCGCCGGCATCGGTGAGGGCGCCGCCGTCGGGCGACAGATCGACCTGGCCGCGTTCCACCATCCGGTCAGCCATCGCCACCGCGAGTTGCCCGGCGAGGTGGTCGTAGCAGGTGCGGGCGCGGCGCAGCGCCTTGTCGCGCGGCCCGACCACGATCGGGGCCCGGCGGGCGCCGTTCGGGCCGCCGCGATCGGCCGCCACGGACATGATGCTCTCCAGCATATGCGCGACATCCGCGGAGGCGAGGCGGTGGTAGCGGTGCCGGCCCTGCTGCTCCATGGCCAGCAGGCCGGCCTCGGTCAGGCGCGCGAGATGGCCGCTGGCGGTCTGCGGCGCGATGCCGGCGGCGCGCGCCAGTTCCGTGGCGGTCAGGGCGCGGCCGTCCATCAGCGCCGCCAGCATGTTGGCGCGCGCGGGATCGCCGACCAGGGCGGCGGTCTCGGCGAACGCGGATATGCTGAACATGGGATTTCCTTTCCAGGCTACGGGCCGATCCTAAAGCACAAGGCGCGGGAATGCTTCGGCCGGGTCCGTAGCATCCGGCGGGCCGGGCGGGCGAAGGAACGGGCGAACTCCCACCATCATGGATCGCCCGATGTATCCTTTGTCCATCATCCTGCCGCGCCCCATCCCGATCCCAATTCCTTTGCGGCTCCGGGGAAATCGCCCATGAGGGCCGTGCGGGAGGCCTTCTTCGGCTGGCGCGTCGTCGGCACCGCCTTCGTCGTGGCGGTGTTCGCCTGGGGGATCAGCTTCTACGGGCCGCCGATCTTCCTGCAGGTGCTGCACGCCTCGCGCGGCTGGCCGGTCTCGCTGATCTCGGCCGCGATCACCGCGCATTTCCTGCTGGGCGCGGCGGTGGTCGCGAACCTGGCCGCCCTGCATCGCCGCTTTGGCCTCGTCGCCGTCACCCGTGCCGGCGCCGTGCTGACCGCGGCGGGCCTGCTCGGATGGGCGTTCGCGCGGGAGCCGTGGCAGCTTTTCCTCGCCACGCCGATCAGCGGCGCCGGCTGGGCAATGACCAGCGGGGCGGCGCTGAACGCCATGGTCGCGCCCTGGTTCGTCCGCCGCCGGCCGGCGGCGCTGAGCATGGCGTTCAACGGCGCCAGCATGGGGGGTGTGCTGTTCTCGCCCCTATGGGTGGCGCTGATCGGCGGGCTCGGCCTGCCGCTCGCCGCCATGCTGGTCGCCGTAGCGGTAGTGCTGGTGCTGTGGTTGCTCGCGGGCCGGTATCTCGGGCGCAGTCCGGCGGCGATGGGGCTGGCGGCGGACGGGAGCGCCGGGACGGCAGCGGCCGCGCCGCATCACCGCCCGGCCGCCGCCGCCGCATCGCTGCCGCGGCCCTGGCGGGACCGGCGGTTCGTGACGCTGGCCGGGGCTTCGACGCTGGCGCTGTTCGCGCAGATCGGCCTGCTGGCGCATCTGTTCTCGCTGCTGGTGCCGATCCTGGGCGAGGCCGGCGCCGGCGCCACCATGGGTGCAGCCACCGCCTGCGCCATCGGGGGGCGCAGCCTCCTCGGCCTGCTGATGCCGCCGCGCGCGGACCGGCGGGTGATCGCCGCGGCGAATTTGATCCTGCAGGCGGGCGGTTCCGTGGTGCTGTTCGGCGCCGGGGCGTCGGTGCCGCTGGTGCTGCTGGGCTGCCTGATGTTCGGGCTGGGCATCGGCAATGTCACCTCGCTGCCGCCGCTAATCGCACAGACCGAATTCCGCCCGGCCGACGTGTCGCGCGTGGTGGCGCTGGTGACGGCGATCGGCCAGGCCGGCTATGCGTTCGCACCCGCCATCTTCGGGCTGCTGCGCGATCTCGGCACGGCATCCTCCGGTCCGGCGCCGCTGCTGTTCGCGACGGCGGCGGTCGTGCAGCTCGCTGCCGCCGCCGCCTTCCTGCTGGCCCGCCGGCGATCCGCGCCGGAGGTGGTTCGGGTCTGAACCGTCGATTGCCTAACCTGCCGCCAGCCAGTCCTCGATCAGGCGGCGGGCGATGCTGTCCAGCCTGGGCAGCTGGAAGCCGTGCTCGTCGCAGTTACGCATCTGCTCGCGGGTGAACCAGCGGGCGTCCTGCAGCTCGGAGGGGTCGGGGGTGATGTCCTCGCTCAGCGCCTCGCCGTAGAAGCCCAGCATGATGTTGGCGGGGAAGGGCCAGGGCTGGCTGGAGTGGTAGAACACGTCGCCGACGGTCACGCCGACTTCCTCCATCACCTCGCGGCGGACGGCTTCCTCCAGGGTTTCGCCCGGCTCCACGAAGCCGGCCAGGGTGGAATACATCCGGGCGTTCGGGAAACGGGTGGAATGCCCGAGCAGGGCCTTGTCGCCGCGATGGATCAGCATGATCACCGCCGGGTCGCTGCGCGGGAAATGCTGGGTGTTGCAGGCGGTGCACTGCATCATGTGCCCGGCGGTCTTGGCCTCGCAGGGCGCGCCGCAAACGCCGCAGAAGCGGTGCTTCACCCGCCAGTGCATGAGGCCGCGGGCATGCGCGAGGATCGAGGCGTCCTCATTGCCGACGGCGCTGCCGACATTGCGCAGATCGATGAACTTGGCGACATCCGCCGGCAGCAGCGGCAGGGGATCGTCGACATGGCTGACATCGATCGCGAATACCGCCCGGCCGTCGCGCAGGCCGAGGAAGCTCCAGGGGCCGCCGGCCATGTGCAGTTCCTTGGCGGCTTCGCCGGTGACGAACACCGCTTCCGGCTTGCCGCCGTTGTCGGCGCCGCGGATCAGCGAGCGGGCCCGCCAGACCGGCACGAACAGGCTGTCGGGATGCTTCAGCGCCGCTTCGATCCAGGCATCGTCCTCCCGCTTCTCGCCGACGCGGGCGAGGGGGCTGCCGGAATAGACGTTGGTTCGGCTGGCAAGGATCAGGGTCATGGTTCCGCCCGTACGAGGATATTGCGATTTTTCGGTTATGCGATTTTTCGGGCGGACCGTGCCACGGGTGCGGGTTTGCGGCAACGGTCGGGCCCCCCGCGATTGGCCCCCTCACCCCTCCCTCTCCCCGGGGGGAGAGGGGGAAGCAGGGTGGGCTTCTGTCGCGGGGAGGGGGGAGCAAGGCGGGGTTCAATTCAATCGTGCGGGGGGTGGCGCAGCGGGTTGTGGCCAAGCGCGAGAAACATGATATGAAGGCGTGGGAGGTCGGCGGCGGACGGGCGCCTCGCCAACCCGGTCAGGTCCGGAAGGAAGCAGCCGCAACGAGTTTCCGCTCGGGTCGTTTAGTCGGCCTCCCACCCGCAACGGTCCATATCAGAAGGTGGCCGCCGCTGCGGCTAATGTCCGCCCCGCATGTCCGGCCTGTTCCAGGATGATCCGCCCCAGGACGATATCCCGCCGCCACCGGCGGGTCCCGGGCTGTTCGGCGACGATCTCCCGGCCGCCGCGCCTGTCCCCCAGGCCGCGCCGTATCGGGTGCTGGCGCGCAAATACCGCCCCGCCAATTTCGACGACCTGATCGGACAGGAGGCGATGGTGCGCACCTTGCGCAACGCCTTCGCGACCGGGCGCGTCGCGCATGCGTTCATGCTGACCGGGGTGCGCGGCGTCGGCAAGACCACGACCGCCCGCATCATCGCCCGCGCGCTGAATTGCATCGGCCCGGACGGCAATGGCGGGCCGACCGCCGATCCCTGCGGCGTCTGCGACAATTGCCGCGCCATCCTGGCCGACCGGCATCCGGACGTGGTGGAGATGGACGCCGCCTCCAACAACGGCATCGAGGAGGTGCGCGAGATCATCGAGGCGGTGCGCTTCCGCCCGATGCAGGCGCGCACCAAGGTCTTCATCCTCGACGAAGTCCATATGCTGACGCGCAACGCCTTCAACGCCCTGCTGAAGACGCTGGAGGAACCGCCGCCGCACGTGAAGTTCATCTTCGCGACCACAGAAACCCGCAAGGTGCCGATCACGGTGCTGTCGCGCTGCCAGCGCTTCGACCTGCGGCGGGTGCGGGTGAGCGAGCTGACCGAGCATTTCGCCAAGATCTCCGCCGCCGAGGGCATCGCCGTCCAAGCCGGCGCGCTCGACCTGATCGCCCGCTCCGCGGACGGCTCGGTGCGCGACGGGCTGTCGCTGCTGGACCAGGCGATTGCTCAGGCTGAGGGGGAAATCACCGCCGAGGCGGTGGCCGACATGCTGGGGCTGGCCGACCGGGAAGCGGTGTTCGACGTGCTGGAGGCCGTGCTCGCCGGCAAGCCGGCCGACGCCCTGGCGATCACCGACCGCGCGCATGAGCGCGGTGCCGATCTGGGCGTGCTGCTCGGCGACGTGCTGGAACTGATCCATGTCCTGACGCGGCTGAAATCCGTCCCGCACTTGCGCTACTCGGCCGAATTGCCGGAGGCCGAACGCTCCCGCGGCGCCGCGCTGGCCGACAAGCTGTCGGTGCCCGCTCTGGCGCGCGCCTGGCAGATGCTGCTGAAGGGCATCGGCGAGGTGGAAGCCGCGCCGGATCGCCGCGCCGCGGCGGAGATGGTGCTGATCCGGCTGTGCCACGTCTCCGACCTGCCGCCGCCCGGCGACCTCGTGCGCCGGCTGGCCGCCAACCCGGCCGGCGTCCTCACCGGCTCCGCCGCACCGCCCCCCAATGGCGGCGGCGCCCGCGCGGTGGCCGGCGGCGGCATGCAGATGGCCGCGCCCGCGCCAATACAGGCCGGCCCGCAGCTGCGGCATTTCCGCGACGTGGTGGCGCTGGTGGCCGAAAAGCGCGAGGCGCTGCTGCACGCCCAGCTGCTGCACTCCGTGCACCTGGTCCGCTTCGCCCCGCCGGTGATCGAGCTGCGCCCGGAACCGGACGCGCCGCGCGACCTGTCGTCGCGCCTCGCCGCATTGCTGTCGGAAGCGACCGGCACGCGCTGGACCATCGCCGTGTCCAAGGAAGCCGGCGAACCCACCATCGCCGTGCAGGGCGACGCCGCCGACAAGCAGCGGCGCAATGCCGTCGCCGACCACCCGCTGGTCCGCGCCATCCTGGAAGCCTTCCCGGGCGCGCGGATCGAAGCCGTGCATGACGACAACATGGATGCCTACGGCCTGCCGGTCCCCGAGGCGCCGCCGGACATGCCCGACTTCGCCCCCCTGGAAGCGGAACCGGCGGGTGAATACTTCAATGACGACCTACCTGAGGAGTTCGACGCATGAAGAACCTGGCCGGCCTGATGAAGCAGGCCTCGCAAATGCAGTCCAAGATGGCGGAAATGCAGGCCAAGCTGGAAAGCATGGAAGTCGAGGGCGTCTCCGGCGCCGGCATGGTCCGGGTGACGATGAACGGCAAGAGCGAGCTGAAGCGGGTGAAGATCGACCCCAAACTCGCCGACCCCGCGGAAATGGAAACCATCGAGGATCTGATCGTCGCCGCCCACGCCGACGCCAAGCGCAAGCTCGAAGGACTCACCGCCGAAGCCATGCGCGACGTAACCGGCGGCCTCGACCTCCCCGCCGGCCTGAAGCTGCCGTTCTGACGGGTGGGAATTTGGGCTGGCAAAGCAAGGCCAGGGGGCGTTGCCCCCCTGTGCTTCAAGTTTGGGACCCCCACCAGAGGCGGAGCCTCTGGACACCCGGGTGTTTTCTTGAAGAAGGGGGCGGACCTGCCCGTGCCTCGGCACGGACCGAGCCAGCCCCCTTCTTCAAGAAAACGTCTGGGGTTTCCAAAGGGCTAGCCCTTTGGCGGGGATCCAAGGGGCAGAGCCCCTTGGCCTTGCTTACTATCCCTAATCCCTCCCGTCAGGACTGACCCATGGGCGGGCCGGAGGTGGAGCGGTTGATTGGGTTGCTGGCCAAGTTGCCGGGGTTTGGGCCGCGCAGTGCGCGCCGCGCGGCGTTGAGGATGTTGCAGCATCCGGACACGAAGATGTTGCCGCTGGCCAGTGCCTTGCAGGATGCGGCGCGGGCGGTGCGGCCTTGTTCGCTTTGCGGCAATCTGGACAGCCGCGATCCCTGCACCATCTGCGCCGATCCCGGCCGCGACCGGACGCTGGTTTGCGTGGTGGAGGGGGTGGGCGATTTGTGGGCGCTGGAGCGCGCGCATGTGCATCGTGGCCTGTACCACGTGCTGGGCGGGACGCTTTCGGCGCTGGCGGGCACCCGGCCGGAGGATCTGAACGTGGCGTCGCTGCTGGCCCGGGTCAGCGAGGGGCATAATTCCGCGCAGTCGCGCGTCAACGAGGTGATCCTGGCGCTCGGCGCCACCGTGGACGGCGCCACGACGGCGCATTGGCTGACCGACCGGTTGCGGCCGTTCGGGGTCACTGTCAGCCGGGTCGGGCAGGGCGTGCCGGTCGGCGGGGCGCTGGATGTGCTGGACGACGGCACGCTGGCGGCCGCGCTGCGGGGGCGCCGGCCGGTCTGAGGCGCGGGTGCGCCGACTGGTCTAGGGCGCTGGCGCGCCGGGCGATTTCCGGTCGCGCGTCAAGGGGTTCTCGGGTATATCTACCCGCCAGCTTGAACCTGTACCGGTTCGATTCTTCCTTGCCACGCCGCCCTGGAACAATCCTGCATGGCCGTTGTCGTCCGCCCCAGTACCGTCCCCTCCCGCCGTCTGGCATCGCCCGCGCTGCGCTCGCTCATGCGCCGGCGGACGGGTGAACTGGTGGGCATCGGGCTGGGCCTGACCGGGCTGGCCCTGCTGGTGGCGCTGGCCAGCCATAATCCGGCCGATCCCTCGTTGAACACCGCGACCACGCGGGGCACCAGCAACCTGGCCGGGCCGCCTGGCGCGGTGGTGTCGGACCTGCTGCTGCAGGGCTTCGGCCTGGCCGGCGCGTTGCCGGGCATTGCCATGCTGGCCTGGGCCTGGCGGATCGCCTCGCGTCGCGGCATCGGCTCGCCGGCGGTGCGGATCGTCGCGTTGTTGGCGGCGATGCCGGCGCTCGGCGCCGTGCTGGCGGCCTTGCCGGCGCCCGGCCATCTCGCGGCCATTCCCTGGCCGACCGTCGCCGGCCCCGGCGGCGCGGTCGGGCGGCTGCTCGCCACTGCCGCGCTGGACGCGGGCCGGCCCCTGCTGGGGGCCTGGGCGCCGATCGCCATCTGGCCGCTCGGCCTGGTTCTGGCGCTCGGCCTGAGCCTGCTGACGCTCGGCCTCAGTTTCGGCGAATGGCGGGTGGTCGGCTCGGTCGCCGGGCGCACCGCCGGCACCGCCGCGCGCCACTCCTTCTCCGGCGGGCGCAGCGCCGCCGGCTTCTTCGCCCGCGCCAGCGGCGGCCTGGGCGCGGTCCTGGCTCCGGTCGCGCGCCTGTTCCGCGGCCGCAGGGAGGAGGAGGCGACGCCCCCGAGCCGCGGCGGTCCGAGCCGGTGCTCCGCGCCCCGGCCCCCGCCACTCGCTCGGGCGATCACGCGCCGGCCGGAGCCCGAGATCGCCGACGAACCGCCGCCGCCGCCGGAGCCCCGCAACCGCCTGGCCGCCATGCTGGACAAGCGCCCGGCCAAACCCGCCAAGGCGCCGGCGTCCAGGGCGAAGCCCGAGCAGATCTCCCTGCCGCTGGCCGAGGGCGGCTGGCGCTTTCCGCCGCTGTCCCTGCTCAAGCCCGCCCCGGCCCACGGCGCCGTCGGGCCGAGCGCGGACGCGCTGGAGGCCGTCGCCCGACGGCTGGAAACCGTGCTCGCCGATTACGGCGTGCAGGGCCGCATCGTCGCCTATCCGCGCCGGGCCCGTGGTCACGCTGTTCGAGCTCGAACCCGCGCCGGGCATCCGCAGCGCCCGCGTGATCGGCCTGGCCGACGACATCGCCCGCACGCCTCGTCGGTCGCCGCCGTGCGCATCGCCACGGTCTCCGGCCGCAACGTCATCGGCATCGAGGTGCCGAACGCGAAGCGGGAGACCGTGTATCTTCAGCGAGGTGCTGGCCGCCGAGGCCGCGCAGAAGCACGCGGGCCGGCTGTCGCTGGCGCTCGGCAAGGACATCGGCGGCGAGGCCGTGGTCGCCGACCTCGCCCGCATGCCGCATCTGATGATCGCGGGCACCACCGGCTCGGGCAAGTCGGTCGGCGTCAACGCCATGATCCTCAGCCTGCTCTACCGGCTGTCGCCGGATCAGTGCCGGCTGATCCTGATCGACCCGAAGATGCTCGAGCTGTCGGTCTACGAGGGCATCCCGCATCTGATGGCGCCGGTCGTCACCGAACCGGCCAAGGCCGTCACCGCGCTGAAATGGACGGTGCGCGAGATGGAGCGGCGCTACCGCGCCATGAGCCAGCTCGGCGTGCGCAATGTCGGCGGCTACAACGACCGCGTGGCCGAGGCGCGCGCCAAGGGCGAGGTCGTCACCCGCCGCGTGCAGACCGGCTTCGACCCCGACACCGGACGCCCGACCTTCGAGGAACAGCCGCTCGCGCTCGAGCCGCTGCCGTTCATCGTCGTCGTGGTCGACGAAATGGCCGACCTGATGATGGTCGCCGGCAAGGAGATCGAGGCCGCGGTGCAGCGCCTGGCGCAGATGGCCCGCGCCGCCGGCATCCATGTGATCATGGCGACGCAGCGCCCGTCGGTGGACGTCATCACCGGCACCATCAAGGCCAACTTCCCGACCCGGATCAGCTTCCAGGTGATCAGCAAGTTCGACAGCCGCACCATCCTCGGCGAACAGGGCGCCGAACAGCTGCTGGGCATGGGCGACATGCTCTACATGATGGGCGGCGGACGCATCACCCGCGTGCACGGCCCGTTCGTCTCCGACCGCGAAGTGGAGGACGTCGTCGCCTTCCTGCGCGAACAGGGCGAGCCCGCCTATGTCGAGGAAGTCACCGAAGCGGTGGAGGACGACGGCTCCAACCAGGCGCTGTCCGGCATCGCCGCGGCGTCGGACGGCGAAAAGGGCCTGTTCGACCAGGCCGTCGCCGTGGTCGCGCGCGAAGGCAAGGCCTCCACCAGCTTCATCCAGCGCCACCTGCAACATCGGCTACAACCGGGCCGCCAAGCTGATCGAGCAGATGGAAAAGGAAGGCATCGTCTGCCCGGCCAACCACGTCGGCAAACGCGAAATCCTCATCCGCCGCACCCACGACGACGACTGATGCGGGGTGGGGCTGGGATGGATAAGGCAAGGAAGGCCAGGGGCTCTGCCCCCTGGACCCCCGCCAGAGGGCGGAGCCCTCTGGACACCCCGGTTGTTTTCTTGAAGAAGGGGGCTTCCGAGACCGTGCTGCAGCACGAACAGATGCCAGCCCCCTTCTTCAAGAAAACAGTCGGGGTTTCCAAAGGGCTCCGCCCTCTGGCGGGGTCCAGGGGCAAAGCGCCCCTGGCCTTCCTTGCTTGCCCAACCCGGGGCCCAACCCCGCATGAGGGTCGATCGGCGGTTGCTGGTGATGGGGGCTTATGGGTTTGTGGCTGGGCTGCCGCTGCCGCTGTCCGGGTTCACCTTTCGGCTTTGGTTGTCGGAGGGCGGCGTGTCGCTGGCGGCGATCGGGCTGACGGCGAATATTGGCCTGGCTTATTCCCTGAAGTTCCTGTGGGCGCCGATTCTGGACCAGGCTTCGGCGCCGTTCGGGCTGGCGCGGTTCGGGCGGCGGCGGGGCTGGCTGCTGGCCATTCAGCCGGCGCTGGTTCTGGCGGCGGTTTTGCTGGCCTTGTCCAATCCGGCCTCGGCGCCGCTGCTCGCGGTGGCGGCGGCTTCGCTGGTGGCGTTTCTGTCGGCCAGCCAGGACATCGCGATCGACGCCTGGCGCATCGAGGTGTTTCCGGAGCGGCTGCAGGGCACGGCTTTGGCCGTGTATGTGTGGGGGTACCGCATTGCGTTGCTGATCACGACGTCCGCCGTGATCGCGGCGGCGGGCGTGGTCGGCTGGCCGGCGGCCTTGCTGTGCGCGGCGGGGCTGATCGCGCTGGGGGTGCCGGTGACGCTGCTGGCGCCGGAGCCGGTGGCGGCGGCGCGCGCGGTGGCGGTGGGGGCGCTCGGCCGCCTGCGCGCGGCGATCGTCGATCCGTTCCTGGAATTCCTGTCGCGTCCGGGCGCCTGGACGATCCTGGCCTTCGTCGCGCTGTTCAAGCTGGGCGAGGCGATGGCCGGCATCATGACCGCGCCGTTCTATCGTTCCCTGGGGTTCCAGCGGGAGGCGATCGCGGCGATCGGGCCGTTTTCGCTGGGCGGGACGCTGGCGGGGCTGACGCTGGGCGGCTGGCTGGTGCTGCGGATCGGGGTCGGGCGGGCCTTGCTGTGGACCGGCTGGGCGCAGACCGTGGCGATGGCGATGTATGTCGTGCTGGCCAATTCCGCCGGGGCGCATTCCGTCCTGTACGCGACCGTGCTGACCGAGGCGTTTGCCCAGGGCATGGCCGACGCGGCGTTCCTGACCTATCTGTCCGGCCTGTGCTCGATTGCGTTCACGGCGACGCATTACGCGCTGCTGTCCTCCCTGGCCGCGATCGCCGTGCATACGATCGGCGGGTTTTCCGGGTTCCTGGCCGGGGCGCTGGGCTGGGTATGGTTCTATACGCTGTGCATGTTCGCTGCCTTGCCGGCGATGGCGATCATGCTGCGGCTGCTGCGCCGCTTCCCGCCGGCGGAGGGAAACGGCCGCAGACGCAGCTAGTCGCCGCCGAGGAACTGCACGATGCGATCGCAGATGCCGCTGCGCGGTGTGACCAGTGGCGGACGCGTCCGCCAGGGCGTCTGTGTCCACCGGAAGCCGGCCTCGATGTCCGAATACGGCTCGACCGCCTCGTGCTTCCCCTCGATTCTCCGGTTGGGTTCATAGGTCGTGTCCGCCTTGATCCGGTCCAACGCGCTCTGGTGCACGGCATGGCCGTCCTGCTCCAGCCGGTCGAAATGCCGCTGATAGGGGCCGAACAGCTTCCAGAATCGGGTATAGGTATCGTGCAGGACGTCCGTGCCATATGCCTTGCGGGTATCCAGGCCGGCGCGGATCTCCTCGTCGTCGAGTTCCAGCAGCTTCCGGATCTGCGCGATCATCCAGAGATAGGCGATATCGGACGTGCCATGCTCGGCATAGCCGCCGCCGACATCGCTGTGCACGCCGGGGAACCAGACCTGGCGCAGCACCTGGCTGGCGGGCGCGTCCGGGTGGCGCTGCCAGAGCGTCGGGCGGAAGGTGCTGCGCTTTTCGTTGATCGCCAGCGCCTGGAAGGCGTGCTGCACGCGCGGGCCGAGCTTGGTGTCCAGGAACTGGTACTGGTCGGTGCAGAACACGCCGCGGGGCAGGACCTTGCGCAGCAGCATGCCGGGTCCACTGGCGGGAATGCCGAGCGAGCCCACCGTGTCCCAGACGCCGATGCAGCGGATCGCCACGTCGCGGACCCGGTCGGGGAACCTGGCCTCGAACGCGGCCTGGTGATGCTCCCGCCGCGGCTGGCGGTACCAGGCCCAGGCATCCGGGAAACCGCCCATGTCGCGCGTCTCCAGCAGGCCGATGGTCTGGATCAGGCCGCCCAGCGCGCGCGCCGTGTAGGCCCCGCGGGAGAAGCCGAACAGCAAGATCTCCGCCCCGGGCTGGTAGTTGTCGACGATGAAGGCATAGGCGTCGCGGAGGTTGCGCGTCAGCCCGACCCCGACGGCGCCGCCGGCCACCCGGTCGACCCAGTTGCCGGTGCCGACGCCGGCCTCGTAATGCACGATCTGCGGAATGCCCGGCCGCTCTGGCGTGCCGGTAGTGACCGCCTTCACCGCCCGCGCCAGGCGCAGCACGTTGGTGGCGGCGTCGGGCGCGCCGGCGCTGTTCCAGGTGCCGTCGCAGCAGATCACCAGCCGGCGGGTGGGCGGAACGATGTCGGTCGCCATGGCGGATCTCCCTGTATCAGGTGATTTGGGGTCCCTGCTTCATCCCCGGGGAAGCCGGTCGGCCGGCCGCCTCCGGCAGCCAGATGCTGATGGTGGTGCCGACGCCGAGCTCGCTGTCGATGCGCATCTGGCCGCGATGGCGGTTGACGATGTGCTTGACGATCGCGAGGCCGAGGCCGGTGCCGCCGACATTGCGCGAGCGGCCCTGGTCGACGCGGTAGAAGCGTTCGGTCAGCCGCGGCAGGTGCTCGCGCTCGATGCCCGCGCCCTGGTCGGCGACCGAGAGCAGCACGCCCGGGCGGGACGGAAACCACGTCCCCGCCTCGGCCGGCGCGGCCTCGACGCGGACGACGCCGCCCTCGCGGCCGTATTTGATCGCGTTGTCCAGCAGGTTCTGCGCCACCTGGGAGAGCTGATCGGCATCGCCGAGCGCCAGCGGCAGGGTGGCGTGAAGCTGCAGGTCGACGGTCACGCCGCGCTCCCTGAGGCGCGGCTCGAAGCCGGCGGCGATGTTGCGCAGCAGCGAGGCGAGGTCCACCGCCGCCGATGGCGGCTGGTGCTCCACCAGCTCGATCCGCGACAGGCTGAGCAGGTCGTCGATCAGCCGGTTCATGCGCGCGCCCTGCTCGGCCATGATGCCGAGGAAGCGGCGCTGGGCCGGGGCATCGTCGGCCGCCGGGCCGCGCAGCGTGTCGATGAAGCCGATCATGCTGGCCAGCGGGGTGCGCAGCTCGTGGCTCGCATTGGCGACGAAATCGGCCCGCATGCGCTCCAGCGCCCGCTCCCGCGTGCGGTCCGACAGCACCACCACGGCGCGGCCGCCATCGGACAAGGGCGGGTCGATGGGAATGACCACGGCATGGACATCGCGCTGGACCGGCACCGGCAGGGTCACCGCCGCGGTCTCGGCGCTGCCGGCCGGCGAGGGGGCGAGCGCGCGGTCGATCGCGGCGCGCAGACCGGGATTGCGCAGCACTGCCTGGATGTCGGCGCCGAACGCGCTGCGGGCGGCAGCGTTGGTGCGCCGGATGGAGCGGTCCGCGCCGAGCACGATCAGCGGATCGGGCAGCCGCTCGACGATCGACTCGTCGGCAAGCCGCAGCCGCTCGACCAGCGCCGAGCGTTCGGCGATCTGGCGGGAGAGCCGTTCGATGTCGCGCATCAGCCGCTCCATCGGCGGCAGCACCGGGCAGGCCGGCGCCGGCGCGGGCAGATCCTCGGTGATCGCCTGGCGCAGCGTGTCGGACAGCACCTCCAGGTCGCGGCTCCAGAGCAGGGCGATGCAGACAGCCGCGAGGCCGGTCACCGCCATGGCGAGCAGCGCCGGTCCGGTCGCCGCGGCGCCGGTGGCGGCGAGCACGGCGAGGGCCAGGACCGGCACGCCGGCCAGCACGGCCACGGTCAGGAACAGGCTGCGAGGTCGCACCGTATCGGTTTCCCTTCGCCAGAACGCCCGATGGAGCGCCCGATGGAGAGTCCAGTGTAGTCGGATCAGAAGCCGGGCGAGGTGAATGTGGTGGGCGCCGGCTCGGCCATCTGCGCACCGCCGCGCTGCACCCGGAACACCGCCAGGCCGCGGCGGACCTGCCCGTCCGCCAGCAGGGCGAGCGGGCCGTCCACGCCGGCATAGCCTTCGGGCTTGGTCAGCGCGCCGATCGAATAGCCGGGCCCGGCGGCGAGCAGCCGGGCGATGGCGGCGGCGTCCACCGCCAGGTCGGCGACCGGCGAGGGCGGGGCGCCGAATTTGGCGGTGTAGGCCTGCACGAACTCGGCCCGCCCGGCCGGATCGGGGGCGGCAAAGAGCGCGCCGGGGAACTGGCCGGACTGGCTGGCCGGATTGCCCCACAGGGCCGGGCCGAAGACCTGGATCGAGCTGCGGTCGAGGTCGTAATAGGCCATCAGCGAGGCGATCTCCGCCAGCGGCTCGCCGGCATCGGCCAGCAGCAGCGAGTCGAAATCCGGCGCCGGCACCGCGCGCTTGGCGATCTCGGCGGCCTCGTGGCGGCCCTCGGCCGACAGCTTGGCGCGGGCGGCGCGGATCTCCGCGTCCATCACCCCGCGCCGGCTGGCATAGCCGGAGACGTTGCGCATGCCGGCATTGATCGCGGCCATGCCGGTGCCCGAGTACTGCACGACATTCGGCGCCGGCATGCCCCGCTGCTCGGTCGTCGCGGTCAGCGCCTGGCCCATCGCGTGGCCGAAATCATTTTCCGGCAGGAAGGCGGAGAAGCGGGTCTTGCCGCTGCCCTGGGCGACATCGACCAGGCGGCGCACCTGCTGGAGCGGCGTGATGCCGAGCGTCCACACCCCGGGCTGAGCCTGGGCCGAATCGTTGGTGAAGGCCAGCACGGCGATCCCGGCCTCGCGCGCGATCGGCGCGACGGCGGCGGTCTCGGCCGAGGTCAGCGGCCCCAGGATCATCCCGGCCCCGCCGGCGATCGCCGCGCGCGCGGCGGCGGCGGCGCCCTCGGGCGTGCCGGCGGTGTCCTTGCTGATCAGCCGCGGCGCGTCCGGCGCATCGAGCGCCAGCTTCGCCGCGTTCAGCATGCTCGCGCCCACGTCCGCGCGCGGGCCGCTCAGCGGCAGCAGGATCGCGACGTCGCGGCCGGGCTGCGCGGGCAGCCCGTGCTGGCCGGTGATCGGCTGCGGCGCGCCGAAAGGCACGCCCGGACGCGACGGCGCGACGCCGCCCGTCGCCACGCAGCCGGCAAGTGCTAGGGTGGCGAACAGGAGAGAGCCAGCCCGTGATGACCAATCCCGAAAAGCCGAAAATTTCACCAGAGCTGAAAAGCGCGAACGACGCATGCGGCGGTTCCCCCGATCGGCAGACCGATACCCAGATTGGGGGCTGGACCGCCCCGGCAGCTGGACTTGTGCTGGTTTCCACGCCGATCGGCAACCTTGGCGACATGACGCCCCGCGCGCGCCAGGCGCTGGAATCCGCCGACGTGATCCTGTGCGAGGATACACGACATACCGGCCGGCTGCTCAATGCCTTCGGCATCACCGGCCCGCTGCAGCCGCTGCACGAGCATAACGAGGACCAGCGCATCCCCTCGCTGCTGGCGCTGCTGCGCCAGGGCAAGCGCCTCGCGCTGGTGTCCGATGCCGGCATGCCCCTGGTCTCCGACCCCGGCTACCGGCTGGTGCGCGCGGCCATCGCCGAGGGGCTGCCCATCGGCGTGGCGCCCGGGGCGAATGCCGCCGTCACCGCTTTGGTGCTGTCCGGCCTGCCGCCGCTTCCCTTCCTGTTCCTGGGCTTCCCGCCGCCGCGCCAGGCCGCCCGCCGCGCCGCCTTCGGCGGGCTGCGCGCCGCGGAGCGGGCCGGGCTGTCGGCGACGCTGATCTGGCACGAGGCGCCGCACCGCCTGGCCGAGGCGCTGGCCGACATGGAGGCGGCGTTCGGGCCGCGCCAGGCGGCGGTGGCGCGCGAGCTGACCAAGAAATTCGAGGAGGTCCGGCGCGGCACGCTGGCCGAGCTCGCGGCGCATTACGCGGCGCAGGAGGCGCGCGGCGAGATCACCGTGCTGGTCGGCCCGCCGGAGCAGGCGGACCCGGAAGACCTGGACGGGGCGCTGAAATCGGCCCTGGCCAGCCACAGCGTGAAGGACGCCGCCGCCCTGGTGGCGGCGGCGACCGGGCTGCCGCGCAAGGTGGTCTATGCCCGCGCGCTGGCGATCAGCGCCGGGACCGACGCAGAGGCCGGCGCGGAGACGGGTACTCAGTTGCCATAGGCGCCGACCAGCGCGCGCCACAGCGCGAAGGCCTCGCCCCTTCCGCCGGTCGGCGGCACCTGCACGGCGGTCTGCACCATCACGAGCCTGGATGCAGGGTCGATGAAGATGGATTGGCCATGGATGCCCAGCAGCGCGAATTGCCGGCGCTCGCCCGGAAACAGCCAGACCTGGTAGCCATAGCCGAGGAACGGCGTCGCGCGTCGCGGTGCCAGGTAGGGGCTGTCGGGGCTGACCGTGGTGGCGTCCTGCAGCCATGGCTTCGGCACGATCTGCCTGCCATTCCAGGCGCCGTCCTGCGCCAGCATCAGGCCGATCCGCGCCCAGTCGCGCAGCGTGGCATTGAAGCAGCAATAGCCCAGCGGATGGCCGGTGGGGTCGGTCTGCCAGAACGCGTCCGCCTCGGCGCCCAAAGGCTGCCAGATCCGCGACTGCAGGTATTCGGGGACCGAGCCGTGGATCGCGGCGGCGAGCACCAGGCTCAGCACCTCGGTTTCGGCGCCGGCGTAGTAGAACCGGGTGCCGGGCGCGGCATCGCGGACATTGAACTGCTTCACGGCGGCGAAGGGCCCGGCGGCCATTAATCCCCGGCCCAGCTTCGCGCTGTCGTCGTGGCCGTCATAGACCTCGTGATAGGCGACGCCGGAGGACATATGCAGCAGGGCCCGGATGGGCGTGCGGCCATATTCCGTGCCCGCCAGTTCCGGCACATAGGTCTCGGCCGTATCGTCGATCGAGCGGATCGCGCCCTCGCTGACGGCGATGCCGGTCATCATCCCGATCAGCGTCTTGGCCATCGATTGCGACAGCAACCGGTCGCTGTCGGTCCGGGCATAACGATAATGCTCATAGAGGATGTCCGCGCCGCCGTTGCCGTCGCCGCGCGCGATCAGCAGCCCGGTCACGGGATTGCGGTCCAGATACGCGGCGATCGTGTGGGGGGTGCCCTGATAGGCATATTGCAGCTCGATCTCGCTGGCCGCGCGCCGCAATGGCGAGGCCGCCGGCGCCCGGGCCACGCGCGCGACGCTGCGCACCACGCGGTCGTAATGCGAATACGAGCCGACCATGTAGGGCTGCGCATTCATCTCGGCCGGGCGGCCGGTGGGATAGCCCTGCGCGGCGCCATAGGCCTGCGCGTCCGGCCCGGTGTCGGAGAACACCGGATCGGCCGCCGCCCTGGCCGGCGGGACGATGCCCGCCTGCAGGGCGAGCAGCGCGAGAGCCGCCAGCCTGGTGCGCAGGCTAGTCACGCAGTTCGGGAATGATCCAGAGCGGCTTTTCACCACGCGACACCCGTTGGCAGTTGTCGAAGGCGTTGCGGAACCGGTGGTACTGGTTGTCGTAGGTCGGGCCGGCCAGATGCGCGGTCAGCACCACGTTGGGCAGGGAGAACAGCGGATTGTCCGCCGCCGGCGGTTCCCGGTCGAACACGTCGAGCCCGGCGCCGGCGATGGTGGCGTTGCCCAGCGCCTCGATCAGCGCCGGCTCGTCCACCACCGGGCCGCGGCAGGTGTTGATCAGGTAGGCGGAGGGCTTCATCAGCTTCAGCTCCGCCGCCCCGATCATGTGCCTGGTGGCTGGCAGCAGCGGCACGTGCAGGGAGACGAGGTCGGAGCTGCGCAGGATCTCCGCCATCAGCCGGAAGCGCACGTCCAGCGCGTCCTCCTGCTCCTCGCTGAGGCGCAGCACGTCGTAGTACTGCACGGACATGCCGAAGGCCTGGGCCAGGCGCGCCACCTTCTTGCCGATGGTGCCGAGGCCGATGATCCCCAGCGTGCGGTCGCGCAGCTCGTACATGCGCGCCTGCGAGCTGTCATTGCCGCGCCAGCGCCCGGCGGCGACGTTTTCGTGCTGCCAGACCAGCCGGCGGGAGACCGCCAGCATCAGCATCAGCGCGTGCTCGGCCACCGCGGTGGAGTTGGCGCCGCCATTGTTGCAGATCGGGATGCCGGCGCGGCGCGCCGCCTCGATGTCGCAACGGTCATAGCCGGCGGAGGTGAGCTGCACCAGCTTCAGCTGCGGCGCGTTCCTGTAGAACGCATCGTTGACGCTGGGATCGCCGAAGCCGACCAGATACTCGGCGTCCTGCATCTCCTTCATGAATTCCGGCGCGTCGGCGCGCAGCAGGGTCAGCTCGAATCCGGCCGGGACCAGTTCGCGGGCGATGTCGTTTTCGTTCAGCGGGCTGTCGATCAGCACGATCTTCCTGGCCATGACTTTCCTCTGCCTTTTCTTGCTGCACTTCTGTCGTTGCGCCGAGGATAGCGCGCACCCGGCCCCCCATGCCAAGCTGGCGCAAAACTGGAGGAAAGCCCGATGGACAATGACCGATCGGACAGCGTTCGCAATTCGGTGCGCGAGAAGCTGGCTGCGGGCGGGGTGGTCGCGTCGATGACGGCGCGGCTGGTGCGCGGGGTGGAGATCGCCGCCATCGCCAAGGCGGCCGGGTTCGACACGCTGTATGTCGATCTCGAGCACAACAGCTTTTCGCTCGAAAGCACCTCGCAGATCTGCATCGCCGCCCTGGCCGAGGGGATCGCGCCGTTCGTGCGGGTGCCGGCGATCGCGCCGGAATACATCGCCCGGGTGCTGGACGGCGGCGCGCTCGGCATCATCGCGCCGCATATCCGCGACGCCGACGACGCCCGCGCGGCGGTGGCCTATGCCAAATACCCGCCGCTCGGCGAACGCTCCTATGGCGGCAACATGCCGCATCTCGGCTACCGCTCGATGCCGCCGGCGCAATCGATGGCGGCGCTGAACGCGGCGACCATGGTGGTGGTGATGGTCGAGACGGTGGATGCGCTGGAGCATGTCGAGGAGATCGTGGCCGTCGACGGCGTGGACATGCTGCTGATCGGCACCAATGATCTGTGCGGCGAGTTCGGCATTCCCGGCCAGTACGAGCACGAGAAGGTGCATGCCGCCTATCGGCGCTGCATCGCCGCGGCCCGGGCGGCGGGCAAGCATGTCGGCGTCGGCGGGCTGGCGAGCCGGCCGAAGCTGGTCGAGCAATTCGTGCAGATGGGCGCGCGCTATGTCTCCACCGGCGCCGATCTTGGCTTCCTGCTGGAAGCGGCGGCGGCGAAGGCGCGGGCGGTGCAGGAGATCCGCGTGTGATGCGCCGGTCCGGAGGCTGAGCGATGGCCGCCGATGTCATTCCCGGCGTGATCGAAACCGAGCAGGTTGCCGACGCCGACGAGACGGCCATGCTGGACTTCCTGCGCGCCTACAACCACGCGCGGGTCGGCCCGGAGGGCGTCCGCAAGCTCGGCCTGCTGCTGCGCGCCTCCGCCGACGCGCCGATCGAGGGCGGGGTGATCGGCTGGTCCTGGTATGGCTGGATGCATATCGGCCTGGTGTATCTGCCCGAGCGGCTGCGCGGCGCCGGCCTCGGCACCCGCCTGCTGAAACGGGCCGAGGCGGTGGCGCGCGAGCGCGGCTGCCATGGCATCTGGCTCGATACGTTCAGCTTCCAGGCGCGCGGCTTCTACGAAAAGCTCGGCTATACCGTGTTCGGCGAGATCGAGGATTATCCGCCCGGCCATCATCGGGCGTTCCTGAAGAAGCGGCTGGACGGGCAGGGCTGAGGCTAGAACCTAATCGCCACTGATAGACGCGGCGATCAGACTCTACCTCTTTGTTTTGGCGAGCAATTCCATCGCTCGGTTGAAGCAACCTCAAGCGATATTGCTCTAATTCCTCCTCTCCCCCGCTCGAGGGAGAGGGCAGGGTGAGGGGGAAGCAGGGCGATGCCGGGCCCTATACCCCGTACCCCCGTTGATAAATTGCCCCGCTTCCCGCAAGAAACAACGCGCCCGCAGGCGCAGGCAGTGGGGAAGCAGGCATAATGCTCGTTCGGCTGGGACTGGCGTGAATATCTACCGTAGCTGGCAGGACCTGCCGGAAGACGCGCGCGGCGCCACCGTCGCGCTGGGCAATTTCGACGGCGTGCATCTGGGCCATGCCCATCTGCTGCACGCCGCCCACGCCGCCAGGCCTGACGCTCCGTTGGCGGTGCTGACCTTCGAGCCGCATCCGCGCGAGGTGTTCCGCCCGGACGACCCGCCGTTCCGGCTGACCCTGTCGGCCGAGCGGGCGGAGGCGCTGGCGGCCAACCATGTCAGCCTGCTCTACGAGCTGGTCTTCGACCACGCATTCAGCCTGATGACCGCCGAGCAGTTCGTCGCCGACGTGCTGTATCGCGGCCTGGGCGCGCGGCATCTGGCGTCGGGCGGCGATTTCGCCTTCGGCCACCGCCGCGGCGGCGACACGCATTTCCTGGCCGACCGGGCGGAGGCGCTGGGCATGGGCATGACCATCGTGCCGGCGCTGGCGGACACCCAGGGGCCGCTATCCTCCACCCGCATCCGCCGGGCGCTGCAGGACGGCTACCCCGAGCGTGCCACCGCCGAGCTCGGTCGGCCCTGGGCGATCCGTGGCGTGGTGGCGCATGGCGATGAGCGCGGCCGGACCATCGGCTTTCCCACCGCCAATATCCAGCTCGGCCGGCATCTGGAGCCGGCGCGCGGGGTCTATGCGGTGACGATCCGCCTGCCGGACGGCAGCGTGAAGCCGGGGGCGGCCAATATCGGCCGCCGGCCGACCGTGAATGCCGGGCCGGAAAGCCGGCTGGAGGTCAATATCTTCGATTTCGACGGCGATCTCTATGGCCAGGAGCTGGCGGTGGCGCTGCATGCCTATCTCCGCCCGGAGCAGAAATTCTCCGGGCTGGAGGAGCTGAAGGCGCGGATCGCCGAGGATGCCTCCCATGCGCGGCGAATTCTTGACCAGAAACTCCCGGGCTTCGCATAGTCTCGGTTATGGGTACGGTGTATAGGCACGCGCGAATTACGGTCCCGGCCGGTCGTTGATCCGCTGATCAGCGGATCCATGGCCGCCGGGGTTCCGCCGAAGCCTGTCTTCCTCCATCGCGGCCGCCTGCGCCGCGGAGCCATCCCATGAACGACGCGCCCAACCCCGATACCACGCCCAATCCCGATACCGCGCAAGTTCGCGACTACCGCGACACCGTGTTCCTGCCGCAGACCGGCTTTCCGATGCGCGGCGACCTGCCGAAGAAGGAGCCCGCCATCCTCGCCCGCTGGGAGAAGATGGACCTCTGGGCCCGGCTGCGCGCGGCCTCCGCCGGGCGGGAGACATTCATCCTGCATGACGGCCCGCCCTATGCGAACGGCAATCTGCATATCGGCCACGCGCTGAACAAGATCCTCAAGGACGTGATCAACCGCTCCCGGCAGATGGCCGGGCAGGACGGGCTGTACATCCCGGGATGGGACTGCCACGGCCTGCCGATCGAGTGGAAGATCGAGGAGGAATACCGCCGCAAGAACCAGGACAAGGACCAGGTGCCGATCCTGCAGTTCCGCGCCGAATGCCGCGCCTATGCGGCGCATTGGATGGGCGTGCAGGCGACCGAGTTCCGCCGCCTGGGCGTCGAGGGCGGCTGGGCCGAGCGCTACGCGACGATGGATTTCCCCTCCGAGGCGGCGATCGCCAACGAGATCTGCAAATTCCTGCTGAACGGCGCGCTGTATCGCGGCCTGCGGCCGGTGATGTGGTCGCCGGTGGAGAAGACCGCGCTGGCGGAAGCCGAGATCGAGTACCACGACCACACCAGCACGACGATCTGGGTGCGTTTCCCGGTCGCCGAGACCGGATTGGAGCTGCTGGCCGATGCGTCGGTGGTGATCTGGACCACCACGCCCTGGACCATGCCGGGCAACCGCGCCATCGCCTACGGGGAAAGCTTCGACTACGCCCTGGCGCATGTCGACGCGGTGGCGGAGGGGTCGCTGGCGCGCGTCGGCGAGAAGATGCTGATCGCGCTCGACCTGCTGCCCCAGGTCTGCGCCGAGACCGGCATCGCCGCGCATCACGTGCGTGCATGTCTTCAAGGGCGCCGAGCTGGCCGGCACGATCTGCCGCCATCCGCTGCACGACCACGGCTTCCCGCATCCGGTGCCGCTGCTGGCGGCGGATTTCGTCACCACCGAGGCCGGCACCGGCTTCGTGCACATCGCCCCCGGGCCATGGCGAGGACGATTTCATCCTGGGACGCGCGCATGGGCTGGAAATCCCCGAGACCGTCGGCGACGACGGCACCTTCAACCCCTGGGTGCCGCATCTGGCCGGCGTGCATGTCTACCGGGCCGCCGATCCCGTCTGCGCCCGCTGACCGCTTCCGGCGGGCTGCTGGCGCGCGGCAAGCTGGTGCATTCCTACCCGCATTCCTGGCGCTCGCCGCGCGCCGCTGATCTACCGCGCCACGCCGCAATGGTTCATCCGCATGGACGGGCCGGAGCATATCCGCGCCAAGGCGCTGAAGGCGATCGCGGAGACCCATTTCGTGCCCGACCAGGGCCGCAACCGCATCGGCTCGATGGTCGCGGCCCGGCCGGACTGGTGCATCTCGCCGCCAGCGCGCCTGGGGCGTGCCGATCCCGGTGTTCGTCGAAAAGCGCAGCGGCGAGCCGCTGCGCGACGAGGAGGTGGTGGCGCGCATCGTCGCCGCCTTCCGCGAGGAGGGCGCGGATTGCTGGTACTCCTCCCCGCCCTCGCGCTTCCTCGGCGACGGCTACAACGCCGAGGATTTCGAGCAGGTGATGGACATCGTCGATGTCTGGTTCGAATCCGGCTCGACCCACGCCTTCACGCTGGAGGCATCGCGGCCTGCCCTGGCCGGCGGATCTCTATCTGGAAGGCTCCGACCAGCATCGCGGCTGGTTCCATTCCTCGCTGCTGGAATCCGTCGGCACCCGCGGCCGCGCGCCGTTCAAGGCGGTGCTGACGCATGGCTTCGTGATGGACGAGGCCGGGCCGCAAGATGTCCAAGTCGCTCGGCAACGTCACCGCGCCGCAGGAGGTGAGCGACAAATACGGCGCCGATATTCTGCGCCTTTGGGTGATGATGTCGGATACGTCCGAAGATCTTCGCATCGGTCCGGAGATCCTGAAGCAGCAATCGGAGCTGTATCGCCGGCTGCGCAACACGCTGCGCTGGCTGCTCGGCAGCCTGGACGGATTTTCCGAGGCCGAGCGCGTGCCGGTCGAGCAGATGCCGGAGCTGGAGCGCTGGGTGCTGCACCGGCTGAGCGAGCTGGACGCCCGGATCCGCGCCGCCACCGAGAGCTACGACTGGACCGGCGTCTATCCCGAGCTGCATAATTTCTGCTCGACCGATCTTTCCGCGTTTTATTTCGACGTCCGCAAGGACGCGATCTATTGCGACCGGCCGGACAGCCTGCGCCGGCGGGCGGCGCGGACCGTGCTGGACCATCTGCATCGCTGCCTGACCACCTGGCTGGCGCCGGTGCTGTGCTTCACCGCCGAGGAAGCCTGGTGCGCGCGGTTCGGCGAGGACAGCTCCGTGCATCTGCAGCTGTTCCCGACGATCCCGGACGACATGGCGCGACGACGCGCTGGCGGCGAAGCTGGGCAGAGAATCCGCGAGATGCGGCGCCGCGTCACCGGCCACCTCGAAACCGCTCGCACTGCGGGCGGACTCAAATCTTCTCTGGAGGCGTCGGTTGATCTGGTCTTCCCAATTGGGGTCGAAGTCACCGCTCTCATCGGCAGGAGTGGGCGGAAATCGCCATTGTTTCCACGGTCAGAATCGCCGCTGCCGGTGATCCCCTTGCCGTCACCGCTCCGTCCAAGGCGGCGAAGATGCTGGTCCTGGCGTTAAGGTGGTCGAGCGCCGGGCACGAAATGCGCCCGCTGCTGGAAGGTGCTGGAAGAGGTCGGCAGCGTCGCCGCGCATCCCACGCTCTGCCTGCGCTGCGCCGACGCGGTGGAGTCCGGCCTGGTCTGCCGGGCGGTGACGTGAGTGGGGGCGTGAGTGGGGGCGTGAGTGGGGGCGTGAGTCTGGCCGGGGGAAGGATTCGTGACCTATCCCGCCCGCTACCGGGTCGGCATCCTCGCCGCATTGCTGGTGCTGGCGGCCGATCAGGCCAGCAAATACTGGATCCTGCACGTGCTGGACCTGCCGGAGCTGCGCCAGGTGGTGCTGCTGCCGGTGCTGAACCTGACCATGGTGTGGAACCGCGGCGTCACCTTCGGGCTGCTGAACGGCTTCGGCGCCTGGGGCGCCGTGGTGCTGACGGCGATCGCGCTGGCGGTGGTGACGGCGCTCGGCCTGTGGCTGCGGCGCGCGACCTCGGCCCTGATGGCGGCCAGCATCGGCGCCATCGCCGGCGGGGCGATCGGCAATGTCATCGACCGCCTGCGCTACGGCGCGGTGGTGGATTTCATTCATGCCCATATCGGCGATCTGTCGTGGTATGTATTCAACGTGGCCGATGCCGCGATCGTCTGCGGGGTGGCCGCGCTGCTGCTCGACAGCCAGCTGAACCGCCCCAGGACGGGACAGGGAACGGGCCGCGGCAGCCGCCCGGAAGCCGATACGACCGCCGATACGACCACCCCCAAGACCACCCCCAAGACGACCTGAGACACGATTGACGGCCCCAATCATGGCCCAGAACGGGCCTCCCATCCGGACGGCGGCAAGGATCGCCTTGCCGATGCCGAGATCCAAGGCTAAGGACGTCGTTATGAGGCCAAATCTCCCGCGTTCCCCCCTCCCGCGCTTCGCAACCCAGCGCTTGGCGGCCCAGTGCTTGCAGCCAAGTGCTTGACGCGTTGCGCTCGCTGCCCGTGCTGCTGGCCGGCGGATTGCTGCTCGGCGGCTGCAGCGACAACATGAGCCGCACCTTCGGCCTGACGCGCGACGCGCCGGACGAGTTCAGCGTCACCACCCGCGCGCCGCTGTCGCTGCCGCCCGATTTCTCCATCCGCCCGCCGCGCCCGGGCGCGCCGCGGCCGCAGGAGCAATCCGACCGCGAGCAGGCGGAGCTGACCCTGGCGCCGCAGACCGCCATCGACAACGTCGCGGCACCGGGCGTCACGCCCGGCCAGGAGGCGCTGCTGCAGGAGGCCGGGCCGGCCGCGCCGGCCGATATCCGCCGCAAGATCGACCAGGACCAGCAGCTCGACCGGCCGCAGCAGAGCTTCACCGACAAACTGATGTTCTGGCAGACCCCGCCGCCGCCGGGCACGCAGATCGACGCCCAGAAGGAGACCCAGCGCCTGCGGGAGAACGCCGCACTCGGCAAGGATCCGACCGTGGGCACCACGCCGATCATCCAGGAGCCGAAGAAGGGCTTCCTGCAGGATACGCCCATCACCAAGCTGTTCAATCTGTTCTAGCGTAACCTAGCCGCCGCCACCGGGTGCCAGGAAAGACCGGGTGCCAGGAAAGGATGTGCCAGGAAAGGACGCTCGCATGACCGGCCGCCGCCGACCGATGCCGAACGGCACGCTTCCCGCTTCCGGCGCGAACCGTCGCTGAGCCGGATCTTGCTCGCCGCCCCGTCCCGCATCCGCCTGCTGTCGGAAGCCACGGTCAACCGCATCGCCGCCGGCGAGGTGATCGAGCGCCCGGCCGCGGCGGTGAAGGAGCTGGTGGAGAACGCGCTCGATGCCGGCGCCAGCCGCATCGCGGTGGCGCTGCGCGATGGCGGCATCGCCCGCATCGAGGTCGACCGATGACGGCATCGGCATGACCGAAGCGGAGCTGGCTCTGGCGGTGCAGCGCCACGCCACCTCCAAGCTCACCGACGACGACCTCGTGCGCATCAGCACGCTCGGCTTCCGCGGCGAGGCGCTGCCCTCGATCGGCGCCGCCGCACGGCTGTCGATCACCTCCCGCCCGCGCGATGCCGACAGCGCCTGCGCCGATCAGCGTCGAGGGCGGGCGGGTATCGGATGTCGCCCCCGCCGCCGGCGCGCCGGGCACGCGGGTCGTGGTCGCCGACCTGTTCTTCGCCACCCCGGCGCGGCGCAAATTCCTCAAGAACCCGCGCACCGAGGCGGATCACGCCGAGGAAGCCGTGCGCCGCCTGGCCTTCGCCGCGCCCGCCGTGGCGTTCCGGCTGGAAAGCGACGGGCGCGTGGTGTTCGACCTGCCGGCGCAGGACCGCAACGCCCGCGTCGCCGCCCTGCTGGGCCCCGACGCCGCCGCATCCTTCGTGGCGGTGCAGGCCGAGCGCGGGCCGTTGCGGCTGACCGGGCTGGCCTGCGCGCCGAGCATCACCCGCGCCACCGGCGCCGCGCAGGCGATGGTGGTCAATGGCCGCCCGGTGGCCGACCCGGTGCTGCGCACGGCGGCGCGGGTGGCCTATCGCGACGTCATCGCCGCCGGGCGCTATCCGGTGCTGGCGCTGTTCCTCGAGCTGCCGGCCGAGGAGCTGGACGTCAATGTGCATCCGGCCAAGACCGAATTGCGCTTCCGCGACGCCGCCGCGGTGCGTTCCCTGGTGATCGGCGGCCTGCGCGCGGCGCTGTCGGGCGGCGCCGGAGGGGGGCTGGCCGGGACGGAGCCAGGCGGTGCCCCGGCGCCGCGCCCGGCGCTGCATCTGCTGCAATCCCGCCGCCCGCCGGCTTCCTGGCGGCCGCCGCCCTTGCCGGGCATGGAGCCCGCGCCGCCGCATCCGCGCCAGGTTGCAAGCCAGATTCCGGGCTTTGCCGAGGCCCGGCTGCCGCTGGCCGCAGCACCAGCCGGGCGGGTGCTGCCGGCGGCCGAACCCGATCCGGACCATCCGCTCGGCGCGCCGCTGGCCCAGGTGCTGGACACCTACGTCATCGCCGTCGCCGCCGACGGATCGCTGGTGCTGGTGGACCAGCACGCCGCGCATGAGCGCCTGACGCATGAGGCGATCCGCGAGCAGATGCTGGCCGGCGGGGTGCGCAGCCAGCCGACTGCTGACTGCCCGGCGGTGGTGGACCTGTCGCCGTCCGACGCCGCCAGGCTGCTGGCGCCGCGCGGACGAACTCGCCCGGCTCGGCCTGGAGATCGAGGGCTTCGGTCCGGGCGCTGTGCTGGTGCGCGCGATGCCGGCGGCGCTCGGCGCGCCGGAGCCCGGCGCCGCTGCTGCGCGACCTCGCCGACGAATTCGCCGAAATGGGCGAGGCGACGGCGCTGGAGGCGCGGCTGGACGCGGTGATCGCCCGGCTCGCCTGCCACGGCTCGATCCGCGCCGGGCGCCGGCTGAGCCAGCCGGAGATGGACCGGCTGCTGCGCCAGATGGAAGCGACGCCGCGCGCCGCCACCTGCAGCCATGGGCGGCCGACCTTCCTGAAATTCACCCGGGCCGAGATCGAGACGCTGTTCGGCCGGCGCTAGGGCCATATCGCTTGCGGCTGCTTCAACCGAATTGCCCGCCAAAACAAAGAGCTAGGGCAGGATCGGCGCTTCTATCCGCGCCGGTCCTGCCCTAGGCTCGCGGATAGGGAAGCAATGTCTGGGAGTTATCGATGAGGTTCATGGCCGTTTTGACCGCCGCATGGCTGGCGCTCGGGCTCGGCAGCGCAGAGGCGCAGGTGCCGGAGATCCGGCTGGCCCGGCAATATTCCATGGGCTACCTGCAGTTCAACGTCATGGACCATGAGAAGCTGATCCAGAAGCACGCCGCCGCCTTGGGCATTCCCGAGGTGAAGGTGACCTGGCTGCAGTTCAACGGCCCCTCGACGATGAACGACGCGCTGATCTCCGACAGCATCGACATCGTCGCCGGCAGCCCGTCCGGCGTGCTGACGATCTGGGGACGCACGCGGGGAACCGCGCAGGAGGTGCGCGCGATCAGCGCGCTGGTGTCGCTGCCGTTCAAGCTGAACACCAACGACCCGGAGATCCGCGGCATCGACGATCTCGGCCGCTGCGGCAAGATCGCGGTGCCCTCGATCAAGGTGTCCTCGCCGGCGATGACCCTGCAGATGGCGGCGGCCCGGGCCTACGGGATGAAGGAGTACGCGCGCTACGATCCACTGACCGTATCGATGTCGCCGCCGGATGCAACCATCGCCATGCTGACGAAGCAGGGCGGGGTGAACTGCGTGTTCGGCCTGCCGCCGTTCCTGCAGCAGCAATTGCAGAACCCATCCATCCACCCGGTGCTGGATTCCTTCGATGTCGCGGGCGGGCCGAACACCTACACCACGGCCTATACCACCGCGCGCTTTCGCGACCGCTCGCCGGTATTGTTCCGCGCCCTGTACGCGGCGCTGGAGGAGGCGACCGAGCGGGTGAACGCCGATCCGCGGCTGGCCTCGCAGTACCTGGATCGAGGATGGCGGTTCGAAACTATCGCTCGACTTCGTCACCGCGGCGGCGACCGAGCCGCGCGTGCGCTGGACGATGGTTCCGGAGCGAACCATGGTCTGGGCGGAGTTCATGGCCTCGGTCGGAACACTGAAAGTCAAGCCCACATCTTGGAAGGATTATTTCTGGCCGGAGGCGCACGGCATGGACGGCAGCTGAGCATGAACGAAACGGAGCTGGCGGATGCCTATGACCGGGTGATCGTTCCGTTCTGGAACGACAATGGCAGGCAATTGCGTTTCGCCAGCGCGCTGGACGGCCTGCCGCTCGCCGGCATGGCGTTCCCGCAGCCATCGCCGACGACGGCCATCGTGATCTCCAGCGGCCGGACCGAAAGTTACATAAAATACAAAGAGCTGGTCTACGACCTCTACCAGGCCGGGTATTCGGTCTACATACTGGACCATCGCGGCCAGGGCCTGTCCGGGCGGATGCTTTCAGGCGATACCAGGCACGATATCGGCTATGTGCGCGACTTCGCCGATTATGCCGCCGATCTCAAGCAGTTCTACACGCAGTTCGTTCTGCCGACCGGGCATCGTCATTACGCGCTGCTGTGCCATTCCATGGGCGGATGCATCGGCTCGGCCTATCTGGAGACCTGGCCGCGCGATTTTGCCTGCGCGGTGCTGTCCTCGCCGATGCACCAGCCCTCGACCGCGCCGGTGCCGGCCTGGCTCGCGGAAATCCTGCTCGACACGCTGAGCCTGGCCGGGCGGGGCGAGGAGTACGCGCCGGGCCAGCGCGGCTATGACGCGAACGCGCCGTTCGCCGACAACCAGCTGACGCAGTCGGAAATCCGCTGGAAGCTGTTCCGGCGCGAATTCGCCGAAAACCCGGCGGCCCGGCTCGGCGGGGCGAGCGTGCACTGGGTCAAGGCCGCGCTCGACGCCGGCGAGGCGGCGCAGGCGCGCGCGGGCGCGATCGAGGTGCCGGTGCTGCTGCTGCAGGCCGGGGCGGACAGCGTGGTGGTGCCGGAGGCACAGCAGGCGTTCTGCGACCGGCTGAACCAGGCGAGGCCCGGCGCCTGCCGGCTGGAACGGATCCCCGGCGCCTGGCACGAGCTGTTCATCGCCACGGATGTCTATCGCCGGCCGGCGCTGGAGCTGATCCTGGGATTTATCCGGCGCTGCGTCGGCTAATCCGGCGGGCGTTGGCGAAAGCGTGGTGCGCGCGCCACGCCGCCATGCCGAATGACGGCGTGGGTGGCAGACGTGCGCGATATCGCTTGTGCGGCGCCCCGCGCGGGTGCATTGCATGACACTATGAAGAAGTCCGCCGCAGGCCGCTCCGTAGCTCTACCCATATTGTATGGCGAACTCGCCCTTGCTTCCTGGGAGACGATCCTCCACCGAACCATGATGATCTTCAGCGGCACCTGCTCGGTGGACGAGTACCAACGCATGGTGATGGAGAAATCCGACGCCATGCACCGCGCGGCGCTGGCGCTGATGACCGGCGGCAGCGAGCAGGCCGTGCTGGCGCCGTTTCACGCCAAGGCGCGCGCCAACGCCAAGCGGCTGCGCTCCCGATCCTGATCCGGCCGGGTCCGGATATCTCCATATCGAAATGATATCCGGATAACCCGCTGATTTCAGCCAATATTCTCTCAGGACACGGCTGAGTTCGACCCGGTCAGATAGGCCAGCACGGAGTTCGAGCTGCTCGAGGTCCCGGTAGTGAATACGCACGCTGCCGCCCTTGCCGTCATAGGCAATTTCCACCTTCAGGCCGAGCCGTTCGGACAGTTCGCGCTCCAGCGTGGCGGTTTCCGGATCCTTCTGTCTGGCCGGGCGGGAGGCCGCGCCGTGGAAGGCGGCGGGAGCCTTGGCCAGCGCCTCGGTCTGGCGGACGTTCAGCCCGCGCGTCAGCACGGTCGCCAGCACCGTCTCCGGCGCGGGATGCATCAGCAGGGCGCGGGCATGGCCGGCCGTCAGCGTGCCCTTGCGCAGTTCGGCCCGGATGATTTCCGGCAGGGTCAACAGGCGCAAGCGTGTTGCTGACATGCACGCGGGACTTGCCGACGGCCTGGCCGACCTGGTCCTGGCTGACGCCGAATTCGTCCAGCAGCCGGCGGAAACCCTCGGCTTCCTCGATCGGATTCAGGTCCTGGCGCTGCAGGTTCTCCACCAGGCCGGCGGCCATGGCGTCGACATCGGTCAGTTCGCGGATCAGCGCCGGCACTTCGTGCAGCCCGGCGGCCTGGCTGGCGCGCCAGCGGCGCTCGCCGGCGATGATCTGGTAGCGCTCGGGCTGCGTCGGGTGCGGGCGGACCAGCAAGGGCTGCAGGATGCCGCGGGCACGGATCGACGCGGTCAGCTCGTCCAGCGCCTCGGCATTCATCGCGCCGCGCGGCTGGTAGGGGCTCGGTTCCAGCATTTCCACCGGCAGGCTGCGCACGCCCGGGGATTGTGGCGTGGGCGGCGCGGTCTCGCCGAGCAGGGCGGCCAGGCCGCGGCCGAGACGGGGGCTGGCTTCCTTCATGGGGGGGCACTCATGCAGCGGATTCCGATGATGGGTAGTCGGGGGAGGGATTGGCGGGAGCGGGTGCGGGAGCGGACAGCGCGCGTTCGCGGCGCAGGAATTCGCCGGCCAGATGCACATAGGCCTGGGCGCCGGCGGAGCGGAAATCATAGAACAGCACCGGCTTGCCGTGGCTCGGCGCCTCGGAAATGCGGATATTGCGGGGGATGACCGTCTCGTAGACCTGGGCGCCGAAGAAGCCGCGGGCATCGGCGGCGACCAGCTCGGACAGGTTGTTCCTGCGATCGAACATGGTCAGCACGATGCCCTGCAGCGACAATGCGGGATTGAGCGCCCGCTTGACCATGTCGATGGTGCGGATGAGCTGGGTGATGCCTTCCAGGGCGAAGAATTCGCATTGCAGCGGCACCATGACCGCGTCCGACGCCACCAGGGCGTTCAAGGTCAGCAGACCGAGGCTGGGCGGGCAGTCGATCAGGATAAAGCTGTAGGGGCCGGGCTGTCGGCGGACCGGCTCGAGCGCGTCATGCAGGCGGAATTCGCGGCGGGGCAGATCCACCATCTCGATCTCCGCGCCGGCGAGGTCCGGTTCGGCGGGGATCAGCGCCAGATTGGGCACGAAGCTCGCCCTTGTGGCCTCGGCCAGCTGAACCCCGTCCGCGAGCAGCCGGTAACTGCCGGTTGCGCGGTCGGTGCGGGCGATGCCGAGGCCGGTGGAGGCGTTGCCCTGCGGGTCGAGGTCGATCAGCAGCACGGATTCGCCGGTGGCGGACAGGGCGGTGGCCAGATTGATCGCCGTCGTGGTCTTGCCGACGCCGCCCTTCTGGTTGGCGATGGCGATCACGCGCGGCGGGCGCGGCGAGCGGGCGTTGCCGGAATCAGGCGGTGGGTTGGACAAATTCTATCTCACTGATCCGGAGGATGCTGGCGCCTGGGGCGGTGCGGCTGGGGAAGCGCTCGGTGCGCATGTGCCACCGGGCGGCGGCGGCCGTCAATTCCGTATCGGCGTTGGCGCCCTTCAGAAACAGGCAGACACCGTTTTCCGCCAATAATGGCGCGGCGAGGGCCAGCAGATCCGGCAAGGGCGCCAGCGCGCGGGCGGTGATCAGCGGCGCCGGCGGGATGCGGGCCGCCTCGATGCGGGTGGCGTGGACCGTGGCGGGGGCCCCGGCGATACGGGCGGCTTCGCGCAAAAACGCCGCCTTGCGCTGGTCGGACTCGACCAGATCGAAGGCGATGCCGGTGGCGATGGCGAGGACGAGGCCGGGAAAGCCGCCGCCGGAACCGAGATCGATCGCCCGGGCCGGGGCAGGGCCGGGCAGCAAGGCCGCGAGCTGCAGCGAATCGGCGATATGGCGGTCCCAGAGATTGGCCTCGTCGCGCCGCGCGATCAGGTTGACGGTGCGGTTCCAGCGCAGCAGCAGCTCCGCAAAGCGCCCGAGCGCCGCCAGCCGGTCTTCGGACAAAGGGATCGAGGCGAGGATGGAATTGGTCACGGCGGAAGGGGGGTGTTTCACGTGAAACCCCCGATCGACGAAAGGAAGAGGTGTTTCACGTGAAACACCGGGCCGGCGGCAAAGGAGAGTGTTTCACGTGAAACACCTCACGCGGCCCGGCTCCCCGTCCGCTTGCGCAGATGTGCCGCGATCGCCCCGAGCGCGGCCGGCGTCATGCCCTGGATGCGCGACGCCGCGCCCAGCGAGGCCGGGCGGTGCAGATCGAGCTTGGACCGCAATTCCGTCGACAGGCCGCCGATGCCGGCGAAATCCACATCCTCCAGCGACACCGCCTCCTCCCGCCGGAAGCTGCGGATATCCGCGTTCTGCCGGTGCAAATAGCCGGCATAGCGCGCCTCCGTCTGCACCTGGGCCAAAGCCCGCGGCGACAGCTCGCGCAGCCAGGGGAAGGCGTCGGCCAGGGCCTCCGGCTCCACCACCGCATGGCCGAGCAGGTCCAGCACGGAACGCCACTTGCCGTCGGCGCGGATGGAAATGCCCGCGCGTTCCAGCGCGGCGGGATTGGCGCCTTCGGTGCGGGCCCGTTCCAACCCGCCCTCCACGGCCAGGCGATGCTGCTCGAACGAGGCCGACCGGGCGGAGCCGACGAGGCCCCATTCCACGCCGCGCGCGGTCAGCCGCAGATCGGCGTTGTCCGCCCGCAGAGTCAGCCGGAACTCCGCGCGCGAGGTGAACATGCGGTAGGGCTCGCTGACGCCCTGCGTGGTCAGGTCGTCGGTGAGGACGCCGATATAGGCCTCCGAGCGGTCCAGCGTCACCGGCGCCGATCCGCCGGCCAGGCGCGCGGCGTTGAGCCCGGCCATCAGGCCCTGCGCCGCCGCTTCCTCATAGCCGGTGGTGCCGTTCACCTGGCCGGCCAGGAACAGGCCGGGCAGGGCGCGCACCTCCAGCGACGGCGTCAGCGCCCGCGGATCGACGAAATCATATTCCACCGCATAGCCCGGCCGGACCATCCGGGCGTGTTCCAGGCCGGGAATGCTCGCCAGCACCTCCAGCTGCACCTCGGCCGGCAGGCTGGTGGAAATGCCGTTCGGATACACCAGGGGATCGTCCAGGCCCTCCGGTTCCAGGAAGATCTGGTGCCGTTCGCGCTCGGCAAATCGCAAGACCTTGTCCTCGATCGAGGGGCAGTAGCGCGGGCCGACGCCGGTAATGCCGCCGCCATAGACCGCGGAGCGGTGCAGGTTGGCGCGGATGATCGCATGCGTCGCCGGCGTGGTCGCGGTGATCCGGCATTCGACCTGCGGATTGACAATCGCAGGGGTCATCGTGCTGAACGGCTCGGGCACCGCGTCGCCGTGATCGGCCGGCAATCCCGCCCAGTCGATCGTGCTCCGGTCCAGCCGTGGCGGCGTGCCGGTCTTCAGGCGGCCGAGCGGCAGCGCCAGGCGCGCCAGGGTGCGCGCCAGCCCGACCGACGGCGCCTCCCCCACCCGCCCGGCCGGCGTCTGGGTGTCGCCGACATGGATCACGCCGCGCAGGAAGGTCCCGGCGGTCAGCACCGCGGCGCCGCACGCCACCCGTGTGCCGTCGCCGCAGATCACCGCCACCAGCCTGCCATCGGCGCCGATTTCCAGATCCTCGGCCGTGCCCGCGCGCAGCTCCAGCCCCGGCGTCTCGGCCAGCAGCGCCTGCATGGCACGGCGATAGAGCGCGCGATCCGCCTGCGCCCGCGGGCCGCGCACCGCCGGGCCCTTGCTGCGGTTGAGCAGCTTGAAGTGAATCCCGGCCAGATCGGCGGCCCGGCCCATGACGCCGTCGAGCGCGTCGATCTCGCGCACCAGATGCCCCTTGCCGATGCCGCCGATGGCGGGATTGCAGGACATCTCGCCGATCGTCTCCAGCCGATGGGTCAGCAGCAGGGTGCGCGCACCCAGCCGCGCCGCCGCCGCCGCCGCCTCGCAGCCGGCGTGACCACCGCCCACCACCACCACATCGAACCGCACGTTCATCGACCCTCCGATCCCCATTCGCCCGCCCGAATTTTAACCTATTGATATAGCTTGAATTTCCGGCCAGACAATGGCGATGTCCCGCATCCAGGATTTCCTGACCGGTTTATAGAACGATCGCCGCCCGGCCTTCCACGTCCTTCCCCGCAGGGTCTGGAATGCCGGCGGCGGCCGAGGGCGGGATTGAACGCGAACAGCATCGGAAGCCCGCGACATCCCGGTTGAATTGCCGTTAATATTGCACCGATCGGTCAATCGCCATTTCCGGATACAAGCAGAAATGACCACGCCGCCCGCTATTTCCCCGACCGAAGATCCCGCGCGCCGCGTTGCGTTGTGGCGCAGGCCGGATCTCCGGCTGACGCTGGCGCTGCTGGCCTTCGCCATCGCCGTGTTCTTCGCCGCCGAGCGGCTGGCCGATTGGCGGTTCGCCGCGCATCAGAAGGCTGCGCTGAAACAGGCGCAACAGCTCGCCGACGCCGTTGCCGGCGATCTGCAGCTTCCGTTCCATGCCGGCCTCGCGGCACTCGCCCTGGCACAGCATGCCGGCACGCTCGCGGCCGGGCAGGCGGATCCGGGCGAGGCGGCGTTCGGCGCCAGGCTGCTTGAGCAGCTCAATCAGCAGGATGCCGGCCTGGGCCAGATCCGGGTCGCCGCCGCCGATGGCAGGCTGCTGGTCCCCGCCGGCTCCGCCCCGCCGGTCAGCATCGCCGGGCGGGATTTCTTCAAAGCCCTGCTGGCGGCGGCGCCGGCGAAAGGCAAGCCGGCCATCGCCATCGGCAGGCCGTCCCTGGAACCGGCCACAGAGATGGCCGGGTCTTCCGGCATGATCCCGCTGGCCCGCGGCATCGCCGACGGCGCGGGCGGGCTCGCCGGCGTCGTCCTGGTCGGGCTGAGCGTCGATGCGCTGGCCGAACGGATGAACCGGGTCGGCCAGCGCGACGCCCATACCCTTGCCTGCCTCCGGCTGGTACGGCTGGACGACGGCGCCACGCTCGCCGGCGCGCAGACCGGCGACCAGCCCGGCCATGCGGAACAGGATACGCGGGATCTGCTGGCGCGCATGCGCGGCGATCCGCGCGGCAACGTGGTCCAACCGGGATCAGGCGGCACCTTGCCGCATCTCGTTGCCTGGGCCCGGCTCAATGACCTGCCGCTCGCCGTGTATGTCGGCCGCGACGCGGATCCGCTGCTGGTGCCGGCCAACCGGGAAATCCTGCTGATCCGCATCGCCGCCGCCGGGATCGTGCTGTTCGCGGCGGTCGTCGCCGCGCTGGTCTGGCGCAGCATCGCCCATGCGCGCACGCGCGCGGCCCTGGCCGTGGCGAGGGCCCGCCAGGAGGCCACCGAGGCGGCGCGCGCGGAGATGGAACAGAGCATCGACAACCTGCCGGTGGCCATCTACCGCTGCGAGGTGCTGCCCGACGACAGCTATATGCTGACCTATATGAGCAGGAACGCCAACACGGCGCTCGGGCCCAACCTGGTGGAACGGGCCGAACCCGGCTTCTGGGTCTCCAACGCGGTGCCCGAAGACCGCGGGATCGTCGCCGAATTCCGCCGGCGCGCGCGAGAAAACGGCGTCGCCACCCAGGAATTCCGCCTGCTGCGTCCCGATGGCGGCTTCACCTGGGTGCGCAACACGACGCGCTACCTGCGCCGCGATCCCCAGGGCGGCGGCACCGCCGTCGGCAGTCTGGAGAACATCCACGAGGAGATCCGCCTGCGAGAGGAAGTCATGCGCGCACGGATCGAAATGGAGACACTCAGCCTGATCCGCGCCTACGAGCAGGTGAACGACCTCATTTCCGACCTGCCGGTGGTGATTTTCCATTTTTCCATCAAACCGGATGGCGAAATGACCCGGCTGTTCACCAGCTCCAACGCAGCCACGGTCTTCGGGCCCGGTCCCGGCGACATCGCGCATGCCGGCGGCTTCCTGGACCGCGCCCTGCCGGAAGACCGCCATCTGCTGCGCGCGCACCTGGCCCGCCTGCACGAAGCCGACCAGGCAACCGTCGAGTTCCGCATCCAACGCAACGACATCGGCGCGGCCTGGGTGCGGACCCAGTCCCGCGTGATCAGGCGTCATCCGGACGGCACGGTGGAGATCGCCGGCACCAGCGCCGATATCTCCGACGAAGTGCGCCTGCGCGAACAGATCACCCGCGAACGCATCGCCAGCGAAACCGCCGCCGTCAGCGCCGCCTACGAGACGCTGAACCGGGTGCTCACCGACCTGCCGATCGCCGTGGTGCGCGTGCTTTGCCACCCGGACGACCGGCTGGAACCGCTGTTTCACTCGGCCGGCATGGAAAAAGTGTTCGGGCCGCCGCCGCCAGGCGTCAAGGATCCGCTGCGGCTCACCGAACGGGTCTCGGCCACGGACCGCCGCCGCATCCTCGACGGGCTGCTGGAAATGCGCACGGGTCGTCCGTTCCCGCCGATGGAGGTCGCCTGCCGGCGCGGCGACGGGCAGACGCGATGGATGCGCCTGCATGCCCACCCGACCAAATTCAACCCGGACGGCAGCTTCGAATATATCGGCACGATGATGGACATCTCCGAGGAACGGCAGAATCGCATACGCACGGAAATCAACGCCCGGCTCTCCACCCTGGGCGAAATGGCGACCGGCATCGCGCATGAACTGAACCAGCCGCTGTTCCTGATGACCATGGCGGCGGAAAACGCCGCCGCCGAGCTGCAGAAACCGACGCCCAATCGCACCGTACTGGCGCAAAGCCTGGAACGCGTGCGCACCCAGGGCGTGCGCGCCGGCAAGATCATCGAGCACCTGCAGGCCTTCACCCGACAGGATTCCGAACGCGAGGAACCGGTCTCGCTCGCTGCCGCGATCCAGGGCGCGCTGTCACTGGTCGGGAGCATGATGCAGCAATGGCAGATCGAGCTGCGCCTGCACCTGTCCCCGGGACTGCCGCCGATCCTGGGACAGCCGACCCGCATCGAACAGGTCCTGGTCAACCTGCTGCTGAACGCGCGCGACGCGCTGAACCCGAAACCCGTGGGCCAGCGCCGCATCACGCTGTTCGCCACCGCCGACGGCGATGCCGTCCGGCTGCAGGTGGCCGATACCGGCGGCGGCATCCCGGAGGCAATCCTGCCGCGCATCTTCGAACCGTTCTTCACCACCAAAGGCCCGGACGCCGGCACCGGCCTCGGCCTGTCCATCTGCCACGGCGCCATGCGAACCATGGGCGGCGATATCACCGTCCGCAACAGCCCCGACAGCGGCGCCGTCTTCACCCTGACATTCCGCGCGGCACAAGCCATCACGGTGGCGGCCTGAGGCGGGGTGCGGATTTTGGGGGTGGTGAAGAGAAAGAAGGCCAAGGGGCTCTGCCCCTTGGATCCCCGCCAAAGGGTGGAACCCTTTGGAAACCCCAGACATTTTTTAAGGAATGGGCGGGCTACGGTGGCGCAACCCGCATTGCCTCGCCCGCCCATTCCTTAAAAAATAACCGGGGTGTCCAGAGGCTCCGCCTCTGGTGGGGGCTCGAAGGGGGCAAAGCCCCCTCGTCTTGCTTGCCTTCGCCACCCAAAATCCGCACCCGACCCCGGGCCGCGGCCGTGGGGTTATTTGCCGATGCAGAATTGTCCGAAGATGTCGCCGAGCAGGTCTTCGACGCCGACGGTTCCGGTGATGCGGCCGATGGCGTTGAGTGCGAGGCGCAGATCTTCGGCGCGGAGTTCCGGCAGCTCCGCCACGGCGGCCGCGTCCAGGCGTTCGCTGGCGGTCATCAGCGCGGCGCGGTGGCGCATCCGGGTCAGGGGCGGCGGGCCGGCGCTTTCGGTCAGGCGGCGGGCGATGTCAGCGAGGCGGGTGCGCAGGGTGTCGATGCCGGCGCCGGTGCGGGCGCTGACGCCGAGCGTGCCTTCGGGGACGGGGCCGTCCAGGTCGGTCTTGTTGCAGATCCTCAGTGTCTGTTCGCCCGGTTCGCCGTCCACGCCGGTTCGCACGTCGCCGATCACCAGCACGTGGTCCGCGGCTTCGGCGCGGGCGCGGGCGCGGCGCACGCCTTCGGCTTCGATCTCGTCCGCGGTGTCGCGCAGGCCGGCGGTGTCGACCAGGGTCACGGGCACGCCGGCCAGGACCACGCGGACTTCCAGCGCGTCGCGCGTGGTGCCGGGGGAGGGGGCGACGATCGCCACGTCGCGTCCCGACAGCAGGTTGACCAGCGAGGATTTGCCGACATTGGGCGGGCCGGTGACGGCGAACACCAGGCCCTCGCGCAGTTTCTCGCCGCGGCGTCCGTCGTTCAGATGGGCGCGGATTTCGCCGCGCAGCGCGGCGATGTCGGCGAGGACGCGATCCTCGACCTCCGGCGGCAGGTCCTCGTCGGGGAAGTCGATCAGGGCTTCCTGCTGGGCCAGCAGCCAGCGCAACCGGCCGGCCCAGTCGGCGTACACGGCGCCCAGCGCGCCTTCGAGCTGGCGCAGCGCCTGTTTGCGCTGGGCCTCGGTTTCCGCCTCGATCAGGTCGCCGACCGCCTCGGCCTCCAGCAGGTCCATCCGGCCGTTCAGGAAGGCGCGGCGGGTGAATTCGCCGGGTTCGGCCGGGCGGGCGCCGAGCGCGGTCAGCGCGTCGGCGACGCCGGCGATCACCGCGCGGCCGCCGTGGAGGAACAATTCGACGGAGTCCTCGCCGGTATAGCTGGCCGGCCCGGGCATCCACAGCACCATCGCCTGGTCCAGCAGGGCGCCGTCCGCGGCGTGCAGCCGGCGCAGCACGGCGCGGCGCGGCGCGGGCAGCCTGCCGCAGAGGCCGGACAGCAGGCGCGCGCTGGCGGGGCCGCTCAGGCGCATTACCGCGATCGCCGCGCGGCCGGCGCCGGAGGCTACGGCGAAGATCGTGTCCTGGTCGGCGGACGCCACGGGGCGATATCCGTCAGCGGGTTTCCGGCGGCAGGAACAGCGCCTGCACCCGCTGGCCGTCGCGCAGATGCGTCTCCAGCACGGCGTCCACGTCCTCGCGCGAGTCGATCCTGTACCAGACGCCTTCGGGGTAGATCACCACGCAGGGCCCTTCCTCGCAGCGGTCCAGGCAGCCGGCATTGTTCACGCGCACGCGGGTGAGGCCCATTTCCTTGGCGCGGGCCTTCATGTAGTCGCGCAGCTTCTCCGCCCCGCCCGCGGCGCAGCAGCCGCGCGGATGGCCGTCCTGGCGGCGGTTGGTGCAGACGAAGACATGCGCCTCGTAATACATCGGCGGATCGCCGTCCTGTCGTTCGCCCATGGGCCTGTTCCCTGTTCCATTCATCTCTATCTATCCAGCTTGGCTATCCAGTCTGGCTACCTATCTTGGCGGTCGCCAGCGTCCAGGCATGGCCTTCGATCCCAGGGACACAGAATGTCAACGCCCGAGAACCTGCTCCGCCACGAGACCTCGCCCTATCTGCTGCAGCACGCGGATAATCCGGTGCACTGGCGCCCCTGGGGCCAGGCAGCACTGGCCGAGGCGCGGGCGGCAAACAAGCCGATCCTGCTCTCGGTCGGTTATGCCGCCTGCCATTGGTGTCACGTGATGGCGCATGAATCCTTCGAGGACCCGGCCACCGCGACGCTGATGAACGAGCTTTATGTGAACATCAAGGTGGACCGGGAGGAGCGGCCGGACATCGACCATCTTTACATGTCGGCCCTGCACGTGCTGGGCGAGCAGGGCGGCTGGCCGCTGACCATGTTCCTGGCCCCCGACGGGTCGCCGTTCTGGGGCGGCACCTATTTCCCGCCGGAGCCGCGCTGGGGCCGGCCGTCCTTCCGCCAGGTGCTGCGGGGCGTGGCCGACACCTATTCCAGTGACGGCGAGCGCGTCGCCCACAATACGAAGGCGCTGCGCCAGGCGCTGTCCGCCCTGTCCGCCGCCAGTCCGGGGCCGATGCCGGTGCCGACCGATCTGGACCGGGTCGCCGGCGCCTTCCTGAGCCTGACGGACCCGATCCATGGCGGGTTGCGCGGCGCGCCCAAATTCCCCAACACGCCGATCTACCGCTTCCTCTGGCAGGACGATTTCCGCACAAGTCGCCGGGCCGGACGGGACGCCACGCATCTGATGCTGCAGCGGATGAGCGAGGGCGGCATCTACGACCATCTCGGCGGCGGCTATGCCCGCTACTCCACCGACGAGGTGTGGCTGGTGCCGCATTTCGAAAAGATGCTGTACGACAACGCCCAGCTGCTGGAGCTGCTGGCGCTGGCGCATGCCGACCGGCCGGACCCGCTCTATGCCGAACGCGCCGCGGAGACGGTCGGCTGGCTGACGCGCGACATGACGGCCGCCAGCGCCAACGGCCGCGCCGCCTTCGCCGCCGCCGAGGACGCCGACAGCGAGGGGGTGGAGGGAAAGTTCTATGTCTGGTCGGAGGCGGAGGTGGTCCGTGTGCTCGGCCTGGCCGCGCCCGGCTTCATGGCCGCCTATGACGTGACCGAGCCGGGCAACTGGGAGGAAACCAACATCCTCCGTCGCATCGCCCCGCGCGGCGATGCCGACCAGGAGGCGCGCCTGGCCGCCGCGCGCGCCGCCCTGTTCGCGGCGCGTGAGAAACGCGTCCGGCCCGGGCGGGACGACAAGGTGCTGGCGGACTGGAACGGCCTGGCCATCGCCGCGCTGGCGCGCGCCGGCGTGGTGTTCGGCCGTCCGGACTGGGTCGGGCTGGCGGAGACGGCGCTGGATTTCGTGCTCGACCAGATGGCGGCGCCGGACGGGCGGATCCGCCACGCCTGGCGGCTCGGCCGCGTCGCCGAGCCCTGCATGATCGAGGACCAGGCCGCCATCGCCCGCGCTGCGCTGGCGCTGTTCGAGGCGACGGGGACGAGGCCCGGCTGGAGCAGGCGATCCGCATCCTGCGCGCGGCGGAGGCGCATTTTTCCGACGGGCACGGCGCCTTCTACCAGACCGCCGAGGATGCGGCGGACGTGCCGCTGAGCCGGCCGCGCAGCGCCGCCGACGGCGCCACGCCGGCGGGCAACGGCCAGATGGCGGAGGTGCTGGCGCGGCTGTTCCACCTCACCGGTGACGAGGCGTACCGCTCCGCCGCGGCCGGCCTGCTCGGCGCCTTCACCGGCGAGCCGGGAAAGCTGGCGACCCTGCCGACGCTGCTCGCCGCGGCCGATCTGCTGGAGGACGCGGCGGCGGTCGTGGTCGCCGGCGATCCTTCGCATGAGCTGGCCGCGAGCCTCTGCCGCGTCGCGTTGACATCGCCGGATCCCCGCGTCGTGCTGCTGCGCGCGCCGGATGCCGGCGCGCTGCCGCTGTCCCACCCCGCGCATGGCAAGACCGCCGGCGTGGCGGGCGCAAGCGCCTATGTCTGCCGCGGCGGCGTCTGCGGCCTGCCGGTCGACGATCCGGCGGCGCTGCGCGAATTGCTGACCCCCGCTCTCTGAAACCCCCACTCTCTGAAACAGCGTATTGCACGCCCCTTGACACAACCGCGTGAGTAGCGCTGCCATTCCGCTCCCTCGAGCCGCAGGAATGGCATCGATTGCCCCAGCTTTCGCTTCATACCCCGGTCGGTGACCTCACGATCTCCGAGGAGGATGGCGCGATCGTGGCGCTGGACTGGGGCTGGGGGCGCGACCAGACCGAGACGGAACTGCTGCTGCGCGCGCGCGAGCAGCTGCATGCCTATTTCGACGGCGAGCGGCGGGAGTTCGACCTGCCTCTGGCCCCCGCCGGATCGCCCTATCGCCGCCGGGTCTGGGCGGCGCTGCAGCAGATCCCCTATGGCGCGACGCGCACCTATGGCGAGATCGCCACGATCGCCGGCGGCTCGCCACGCTCGGTCGGCACCGCCAACGGCTCCAACCCGATCCCGATCCTGATCCCCTGCCACCGGGTCCTCGCCAGCAACGGCATTGGCGGCTATTCAGGCGGCGACGGGCTCGATACCAAGCGGGCCCTGTTGCGGCTCGAATCCCTTTCAACCCCTCTCACCCTCACGGCGCCGGCCTGATCCTGCCCATCGGGCGCCGAACGGAGACCGAAGATGACCAAAGCCATCCGCATCCATCAGAACGGCGGCCCGGAAGTGATGCAGTGGGAGGACGTCCCGACCCCCGAGCCCGGCACCGGCGAGGCGCTGATCAAGCATGAAGCGGTTGGCCTGAACTACATCGACGTCTATTTCCGCTCCGGCCTGTACAAGGCCCCGCACATGCCGCTGACCATCGGCATGGAGGGCGCCGGCACCGTGCTGGAGGTGGGCCCTGGCGTCACCAACGTGAAGCCCGGCGACCGCGTGGCCTATGCCGGCCCGATCGGCGGCTACGCCACCCAGCGCATCATCGCCGCCGACCGGCTGGTGGCCCTGCCGGACGCGATCAGCTTCACCACCGGGGCGGCGATGATGCTGCAGGGGATGACGGCGCAATATTTGCTGCGCCGCACCCATCGCGTGGAGCCCGGCGAGACGATCCTGGTGCATGCCGCGGCCGGCGGCGTCGGGCTGATCATGTGCCAATGGGCCAGGCATCTGGGCGCCACCGTGATCGGCGTGGTGTCGACCGAGGCGAAGGCCGAGCTGGCGACGGCCAACGGCGCCGCGCACGTGGTCATCGGGCATGAGAACCTGCCGGCCGAGGTCAAGCGCATCACCGGCGGCGCCATGGTGCCCGTGGTCTATGACAGCGTCGGCAAGGACACATTCGAGGCCAGCATCGACTGCCTGGCGCCGCTCGGGCTGATGGCGAGCTACGGCAACGCTTCCGGCCCGGTTCCGCCGGTGGACATCGCCATGCTCGGCGCCAAGGGCAGCCTGTACCTGACCCGGCCGAGCCTGGCCACCTACACCTCCAAGCCGTCGGACCTGAAAGCCACCGCGGCCGACCTGATGGACGTGGTTTCCAAGGGCATCGTCAAGATCCAGGTGAACCAGACTTTTCCACTCGCAGAGGCCGCCAAGGCGCATATCGCGCTGGAAAGCCGCAAGACGACGGGCAGCACGGTGCTGATCCCGTAACCGGGACCAGCGCGCTCATCCACGAAGGGCGGCCGGGCTGCACCGGCCGCCCGTCCGGTCGTAACGATCAGATCCCCTCGTCCAAGAACCGGTCCACCAGCCGGTCCGCCCGGCTGCGGTCGGCGCGGAGTTGGGCGCCCTGCTGGTTGCGGGCGCCGGAGGTCAGGTAGAAGCGTTCGTACTGCTCGTTGCGGCTGGCCAGCGCGCTGCCGGCGAAGTCCCAGCCCAGGCGGAACACCCGCGCCCGGGTCTCGGCGCCGATATTGCCGGCGCCGCTTATATAGGTGTCGATCAGCGGCCGCAGATAGGGATCGGCGAACTGCTCCGCCGCCGGGGTCGCCAGCACGTTGTGCGAGCCGATCAGGCGGATGATCTCGTTCACCCGGGGAAACCAGAACGGCAGCGACGCGCGCAGCGCCGCCATCGGCCGTTCGTCCAGGAACCAGGCGCCGTTGCCGTATTCGAGCGCCCCCTGCTCGCCGGCGAACACCGCAGCACGGGTCAGTTCCGCAAAGGTCCAGATCTCCCCCAGCATCCCCGCGGTCACGGGGTCGCTGGCATTGATCGTTTCGGCCATCCGGCAGGCGATGCCCCAGGCGAATTCCAGTTTGGTCTGCGCGCGCACCATGGTCTGCTGCATCGCGTTCGCCCGCCAGCTGCGCGACATCACGCTATTGTACACCGGCAGATTGCCGTCGATGAACACGCGGTCGCGCGGCACTTCGACGTTGTCGAAGATCACGAACGCGTCCTGCTCGTCGAACCGGCCGGACAGCGGATGGTTGAAATTGTTCCGCGGCAGCGACACGCTGTCGCGACAGAGGAATTTCAGCCCGGGCGTGTCCATCCGGATGCTGAACGACAGCGCGTGCGCGCCGGCGGCGTTCGGCATCGGCTGGCTCGGATACACCGCAATCTCGTCGGAGAACGGCGCCAGCGTGGCGAGCACCCGCGCCCCGCGCACGAGGATGCCGTGCGCGGTGTCCTCCACCTTGTGCAGCTGCGTCTCGTCGAGCCCGGTCGGGGTGTTGCCCTTGCCCTTGTCGCTGGTGGCATGGATCAGCGTGTGCGTCAGGCTCAGATCCTGCCGCGCCATCAGCTTCTGGTAGGCGACCAGATTGGCCGCGCCCGCCTCGTTGCCGTTCGCCGCCCATTCGTCGCAGCGGCCGGCGAAGCCGGCGAAGGTCACGTTCATGTAGTCCGGCGTCCGCCCCATCAGCCCGACGGAGAATTCCGCCACCTTCTCCAGCGCCGCGTGGCGGCGGATCAGGTCCTCGCGCGAGCGCGGGATCATGTGGCTGACGCCGATGGGCTCCCCGGTCTCCGGATCCGGCATCAGGCAGACATCGGCGGCTGCGTGCTGCAGGTCGAACACGCCCGCGATCGCCGCCGCCGCGCCGCTGAGCGCCGGATGGTCGGCCGGATCGCGCACGCGGTCGGCGCCCACCCAGAGCTCCCGTCCGTCGCGCAGCCCCGCGAGGAATTCCGCGCCGGTCCGTGCTGGCATCGTTTCGTCCCATCGCTGTTGATTGCGGAAATCAGACGAGAGCGTTCGGACGGTGTCAACCCGGATGGGTAGCCGGATGGATTGCCGGACGGATGGCGGAAAATCGCGGCGCGCATCGGCCATCCCGCCAGTGCACTGGTCCGATGCACTGGCCCAGTGCACTGGCATTCTGCAACGCAGCCGTCATACTGGCGGGCGGATTATTGCGTCGAACCGCTTTTGCACGAACAGCATCCGGAAAGTACGACACCGTGAGCGACAACACCATCACTGCCGGCGGCGTGCCGGCCGGCTCCGCCCCCCTGCCGGCAGCGTCCACCACCAGCGCCGGCGCCGACACCACCACCTTCGCGATCATCCTCTCGCTCAGCTTCTGCCACATGCTGAACGACATGATGCAGTCGATGGTGCCGGCGATCTATCCGATCCTGAAGACCAACTACCATCTGGACTTCGCGCAGATCGGCCTGATCACGCTGGCGTTCCAGTTCACCGCCTCGATGCTGCAGCCGCTGGTCGGGCTGTACACCGACAAGCATCCCAAGCCGTACTCGCTGCCAGTGGGCATGGGTTTCACGCTGGTCGGGCTGGTGCTGATGTCGGTGGCGCACAGCTATCCCGTCATCCTCGGCGCGGCGGCGCTGATCGGGGTCGGGTCGTCGGTGTTCCATCCGGAATCCTCGCGCGTGGCGCGCATGGCCTCGGGCGGACGGCATGGCGTGGCGCAATCGCTGTTCCAGGTCGGCGGCAACACCGGCTCGGCGATCGGGCCGCTGCTGGCGGCCTTCGTCATCGTGCCGCGCGGACAGGGCAGCATCGTCTGGCTCTCCGCCGCGGCGCTGGTCGCGATCCTGGTGCTGGTCACGGTCGGCAACTGGTACAGCCGCAACCGGCATCTGGCGAAGCCGAAGCCGCGCGCCAAGGGCGCCGTGCACGGCCACGTGACGCTGACGCGCGGAAAAGTGCTGTTCGCGATCAGCATCCTGGTGGCGCTGCTGTTCTCCAAGAACGTCTACACCGCCAGCCTGAGCTCGTACTACACCTTCTACCTGATCCATAAGTTCGGCCTGGACGTGCAGACGGCACAGATCTTCCTGTTCGTCTTCCTCGCCGCCCTGGCCATCGGCACGCTGGCCGGGGGCTGGATCGGCGACCGGATCGGCCGCATTCCGGTGATCTGGGTCTCCATCCTCGGCGTGTTTCCGTTCACCCTGGCGCTGCCCTATGCCAATCTGGGCTGGACCCTGGCGCTGACGATCGCCATCGGGCTGATCATGGCCTCCGCCTTCTCCGCCATCCTGGTTTACGCGCAGGATCTGGTGCCGGGAAAAGTGGGCATGATCGCCGGGCTGTTCTTCGGCTTTTCCTTCGGACTCGGCGGCCTGGGTGCCGCGGCACTGGGGGAGATCGCCGACATGACCAGCATCGACACGGTCTACCGCATCTGCTCCTTCCTGCCGCTGCTGGGCCTGCTTACGTGGTTCCTGCCGAACATCGACAAGAAACCCGTCCTGAAACCATCGGGGGCCTGATGCCCGTCATCAACCGCATCGCCGAGTTCGCCGCCGACATGACCGCCTGGCGGCAGGACCTGCACGCCCATCCGGAGCCGGGGTTCAAGGAATTCCGCACCAGCGACGTCGTGGCGGAGAAGCTGCAATCCTGGGGGATCGAGGTTACCCGCGGCATTGCCGGCACCGGCCTGGTCGGCACGCTGCGGGCGGGGACCTCCGGCCGTTCGATCGGCATCCGCGCCGACATGGACGCGCTGGAGATGCAGGAGGCCAACGGCTTCGCCCATGCCAGCCGCCATCCCGGCGCCATGCATGCCTGCGGCCATGACGGCCACACCACCATGCTGCTGGGCGCGGCGCGCTACCTGGCGGAGACGCGGAATTTCGACGGCACCGTGCATTTCATCTTCCAGCCGGCCGAGGAAGGCTTGGGCGGCGGGCGGGTGATGGTCGAGGAAGGCCTGTTCGACCGCTTCCCCTGCGACGCCGTCTATGGCGCGCATAACGACACCTTCCTGCCGGTCGGCACGATCACCGCCGTCGCCGGCTCGGTCAGCGCCGCGTCGGACCGGTTCTGGGTGCGCATCACCGGCAAGGGCGGCCATGCGGCCCGGCCGCACCGCACCATCGACCCGATCGTGATCGGTTCGCACATCGTGCTGGCGCTGCAATCCGTGGTGGCGCGGCGTGTCGATCCGCTGCACAGCGCGGTGCTGTCGATCACCCAGTTCCACGCCGGCTCCACCGGCAACGTCATTCCGCAGGAGGCGGTGCTGAACGGCACGGTGCGCACGCTGCGCCCCGCAGTGCAGGACGAGGTGGAGCGGATGCTGACCGACATGGCGGTGGCCACCGCCGCCGCGCATGGTGCGCAGGCGGTTGTGGACTACCAGCGCGGCTATCCGCCGGTGGTGAACGCCGCCGGCCCGACCGAGCGCGCGGCGCTGGCCGCGACGAAGCTGGTCGGCGCCGACAAGGTGATCCGCAAGCGCCCGCCCGGCATGGGGGGCGAGGATTTTGCCTTCATGGCGCTGCGCGTTCCCGGCTGTTTTGTCCGATTTGGCCAGGCCGACGGGGACAAGGGCAGCACGCCCGTGCATCACCCCGAATATGATTTCAACGATGACATCCTGCCGATCGGGGCGTCTTTCTGGTCGACGCTGGTGGAGCAGGAGTTGGCGCGTTCCTGAAGGCAGCAAGCAAGGCTGGGCTCCGCCCAGACCCGCCAGGGCCGAGCCCTGGACGTCATCTCCGTATGGGGTTTCCAAAGGGCGACGGCCCTTTGGCGGGTCTGGGCAGAGCCCAGCCTTGCCTGCCTGCCTTCAGGCGAGCCAGATCGGCTCCTTCAGCCGGGTGACGAAGGCCGCATGCGCCGCGCGCTCGGCCTCGCTGACCACCACCGGGATCGGCGTGCGCGGGCCGGTGCGGCTGTAGGCGACGGCGGAAAACCCCTCCTGGCCGTCCTCGGCCAGCAGCAGGCCGCGCTGCCGCCCGCCGGTGAGCTCCACATACACCTCGGCCAGCAGCTTGCAGTCCAGCAGGGCGTTATGCGTGGTGCGCGCCGACAGGTCGATCTCGAAGCGCCGGCACAGCGCATCCAGGCTGTTCGGCATGCCGGGAAACCGCTCCTTGGCCAGGACCAGCGTGTCCACCATGCGGGAGCGGTCCAGCTTCGGCAGCCCCGCGCGCAGGAACTCGGCGTCCAGGAAGCCGAAATCGAACGCCGCGTTGTGCGCGATCAGCGGAGCGTCGCCGAGGAACTCCAGCAGCTCCTGAGCGATATCGGCAAACAGCGGCTTGCCGGCGACATCGGCGTTGGTCATGCCGTGAATGCGGCTGGCATCGGCGGGGATGTCGCGCTGCGGGTCGATCACGCGGTGGAAGAACGCGCCGGTGGGCAGGTCGTTCACCAGTTCCAGCCCGGCGAACTCGATCACCCGGTCCCCGGTCAGCGGATCGAGGCCGGTGGTCTCGGTGTCGAACAGCACGGAACGGGTCATGGATACAGGCTCCGGATCAGCGGGCGCAGCTGGCGCAGGGTATGATAGCGCGACAGGCCGGTGCGGATCACGATATCGGCGCGCCGGCGCTTCTGCGCGTCCGGCATCTGCCGCGCGATCACCGCGCGCACCTGCGGCTCGGTCATCCGGCCGCGCCGGAGCACGCGGTGCACCTGCACCGAAAGCGGCGCGGAGACCACGACCACCAGATCCACCTCGTCGGCCATGCCCATCTCGATCAGTAGCGGGTTGTCGATGACCACCGCGCGGGCGCCATGCCGGCGCGCCCGGGCGATGAAGCGGAGCACCTCGTCATGCACCAGCGGGTGCACGATCGCCTCCAGCCGGCGCAGGTTTTCCGGCTGCTGCAGCACCGGGCGCAGCTTCGCCCGGTCCACCGCGCCGTCCACCACCGTGCCCGGAAACTCCCGAGCGATGGCGCGCACGGCCCGGCCGCCCTTGAGGTACATGCGGTGCACGTCGGCATCGGCGTCGTAGACCGGGATGCGGGCGCGGCGGAACGCCTGCGCCGCGGTCGACTTGCCCATCCCGATCCCGCCGGTCAGCCCGATCACGCGCATCAGGACATCAGGTCCGAGGCGACGAAGCGGCGCAGCTCGTCATCCACCACCGGCGTCACGCCGAACCAGGCCGCGAAGGACGGCACCGCCTGGTGCAGCAGCATGCCCAGCCCCTCCACCGGCCGCAGCCCGGCGGCGCGCGCCTGGGCCAGCAGCGGGGTTTCCAGCGGCACATAGACGATATCCGCCACCGCCATGCCGGCCGGCGCACGGGCCAGGTCGAGGCCGAGATCGCCCTGGCCGTTCATGCCGAGCGAGGTGCAGTTCACCGCCAGCGCATGATCCGCCAGCGCCGCGCTGCGATCCGCCCAGGGGATGGTCCGCAGCCCCGGCAGCAGCCCGGCCAGCACCTCCGCGCGTTCGGGCGTGCGGTTGGTCACGCTCACGCTGACGCCGAGGTCCTGCAGCGCCGCGGCGATCGCGCGCGTGCTGCCGCCGGCACCCAGCAGCAGCGCCGGCCCGGCCAGGGGATCGACGCCATGGGCGCGCAGATTGGCCACGAAGCCGGCGCCGTCGGTGTTGAAGCCGCTGATGCCGGTCTCCCCGAACACCAGCAGGTTGACCGCGCCGGCGCGCTCAGCGGTCGCATCGACCACGTCGCAGATCTCGAACGCCGCCACCTTGTGCGGGATGGTCACGTTGCCGCCGGCGAACCCGGCCGCGCGCAGGCCGCGCACGGCGACGGCGAAATTCTCCGGCGCGACGGAAAACGGCACATAGGCGCCGTCGATGCCATGCTTCTCCAGCCAGAAGCCGTGCAGCCGCGGCGAGCGCGAATGCCCCACCGGCCAGCCGAAAATTCCGGCGACCTTCGCCTTGCCTGTCAGGATGGGCATCCCCGTCTCTCCTCCCGCTTCATCGGCAGCCCGGCGCGTCCGCCGCCGCCGGCATCGAATTCCGATCCTGACATGCCCCGAAACCATCGCCTTCCGCTAGAGGGGCGCTCGGCATGCCCGGGGTTTTGACTTCGTCCGCCCGGGGCGCTTTCTTGGCGCAAAGCAAACCGGAGACACCCAGGAAATGCCGCCTAAAGCCGAACTTCCGCTCGAAGGCATCAAGGTCATCGCGCTCGAACACGCGCTGGCCGCGCCGCTCTGCTCCCGCCACCTGGCCGATCTCGGGGCCGAGGTGATCAAGATCGAACGCCCCGGCGAGGGCGATTTCGCCCGCAGCTACGACAAATACGTCATGGGCCAGGCCAGCTTCTTCGTCTGGCTGAGCCGCGGCAAGCGCAGCCTGACGCTGGACGTGAAGAACCCGGCGGCCCGGGAAATCCTCGACCGGCTGCTGGCCGATGCCGACGTGCTGATCCAGAACATCGCCCCCGGCGCCGCAGCCCGGCTCGGCCTGTCCTACGAGGCGCTGGCGCCCACCCATCCGCGGCTGATCGTCTGCGACATCTCCGGCTATGGCGACAGCGGCCCGTTCGCGCAGAAGAAGGCCTACGACCTGCTGATCCAGGCCGAGAGCGGGCTGATGAGCGTGACCGGCACGCCGGAGACGCCGTCACGCGTCGGCATTTCCGCCGCCGACATCGCCACCGGCATGTACGCCCATTCCGGCATCCTCGCCGCCCTGGTCCGCCGCGGGCGCACCGGCAAGGGCGGCAACGTGAAGATCGCCATGCTGGACGCGCTGGCGGAGTGGATGACCTATCCGATCTACCGCCACGGCTACGACAATTCGGCGGTGCCGCGCTCGCCGTCCAGCCACCCGGCGCTGGCGCCCTATGGCGCGCACGACACCAAGGACGGCCAGGTGATCTTCGGCCTGCAGAACGAGCGGGAATGGGCGGTGTTCTGCAACAAGGTGCTGGGCCGGCCGGAGATCGCCACCGACCCGCGCTTCAACTCCAACACCCAGCGCGCCGCGCACCGGACGGAGATCACCGAGATCATCGAGGCGTTCTTCGCCGACAAGACCTCGCTGGAGGTCGTCGCGCTGCTGGACACGGCCGGCATCGCCAATGGCCGGCTGAACACCGCCAAGGACGTCTGGGAACACGTGCAGTTCACCGCGCGCGACCGCTGGCGCGAGATCGGCACGCCCGCCGGCACGGTGCGCGCGCTGCTGCCGCCGTTCACCTTCACCGATGTGGAGGCGGCGATGGGCGACGTGCAGAGCCTCGGCGAAGCCACCGACGCCATCCTGGCGGAACTTGGTTACCAACCGGACCAGATCACCGCCCTGCACCGGGACGGCGCGGTATGAGCGGGTTCGACCCCGCCGCGCACCGGATGGTCCCCGAGCAGCGCTGGTTCGAGGATTTCACCCTCGGCGAACGCTTCGTGCTGCCCAGCCGCACGATGACAGAGGCGGTGTTCCTGGCCTTCCAGGGTGCGTCGGGCGACAACCACCCGGTGCATTACGACGTGGAATACTGCCGCGCCCGCGGCATGCCGCATCTGCTCGCGCACGGCTTCCAGGCGCTGATCCAGACCGCGCCGGGCGCCGGATTGTTCCCGTATATGGTGGAAGAAAGCCTGGTCGGCTTCATCGAACAATCGAGCCGGTTCCTGAAACCGGTGTTTGCCAACGATACGATCTATCCCGCGCTGACCATCGACGAACTCGCCCCCAACCGCAGCACCGGCGTGATCGGCTTTGCAACGACGATCCACAACCAACGCAAGGAACTCGTCCTCGACGGCCGCCAACGCTACCTGATCCGCAAGCGGCCGGCGTAGCGAGGCTGGGGCTCTGCCCCAGACCCCGGCAGGGCTCTGCCCTGCACCCGGAAGGGGACAGTCGTCCCCCTTGATCTGCTTCGCAGCTCAAGCCCTCGGACTGGTTTGTCGGGAAAGGGGGCAAAACCATCGTAGCCGTTGATCGGCTTCGTCATGCCCCCTTTCCCGACAAACCAATTGAAATGGGTCAAGGGAACGAGTTCCCTTGCGGGGTGGAGGGGCAGAGCCCTGCCGGGGTTTGGGGCAAAGCCCCAACCTACCGCTCCGTCCCCGCCGCACGGCGCAGCCGCGGCTTGGGCTGGCGGGTTGTCGTGTCCAGCAGCGCATGCATTGCCGCCACTGTCTCCGGCTCCAGCCGGTGGATGGTCTGGGCGATGCGGTTCGCCAGCGCGGTCTGCTCCGGCGTCAGCCCGGCGGTGTTCACGGTGACGCGCGGATGCGACAGGCGGGCGAGGCCGGCCAGATCCTCCGCCGCGTCCCAGATCAGGCCGAAGAACTCGTTCACCTGGTGCACCAGCCCGGCACTCGGCGCGCCGCGCTTGCCGTGCTCCAACGCCGACAGATAGGCCGGGGAAACCTGCAACTCCGCGGCCAACTGCTTCAGCGTCACCCCCCGCTCCGCCCGCAACGCCCGCAGCCTGGCCCCGAACGGGGTCATGCGGGGGCTGCCTGGGGCGGGCTGGCAAGGCAAGGCCAAGGGGCTCCGCCCCTTGGAACCCCGCAAGGGATAGTCATCCCCTGCATCCCTCGTGCGGGTTTGTCGAAGAGGGGGCATGCGAACCGATCAACGGCAACGTCGCTTCACGCCCCCTCTTCAACAAACCCCGTCTAAGGGATGCAAGGGACGACCGTCCCTTGCTGCGGGGTCCAGGGGGCAGAGCCCCTGGCCTTGCCTTGCCTGCCCGCCCAAGGCGCCACCCGCATCACCGTTCGCGGGCCCGGCGCAGGAGGATGCGGACGGAGCCGGGGTTGGCGGCGTGGGGGTGGGCTGCCGCGAGCACCAGGGGGCGGAGGTCCGGCAGGTTGAGCCAGAGCGGCAGTTCGCGGCGGAGCACGCCGCCGCCCTCACCGCTGCCGCGGCCGGTGATCACTTCCACGCAGCGCAGACCGTCGGCGTGTGCGCCGCGCAGCAGGGAGACCAGGGCGTGATAGGCGCGCTGGGCGGTGCGGCCGTGCAGGTCCAGCGTGCGGGAGGCGGTCAGCTTGCCGGTGCGGAAGCGCTGCCAGGTGGCGTTGTCCACGCCGGGCGGCTGCATGCCGATCACCAGGCCGCCGAGGCGGGGCCGCGGGGCGGGGAGGGGAGGCGGGGCTGCCGGCGAGCCGCGCGCCGGCGGCGCGACCGCCGCCGATGGTTCAGGAACGGGCGGTTCGGGAACGGACAGTTCCGGCCGGGCGCGTCCGGGCAGCAGGTGCACGTGGCGCACGTAGTTCGCCCACTCCGCGATGTCGGCTTCGCTCAGACGGCTGCGTCGCGATACTCGCATGGTGCTCCATTATCCGCCCTTCCGGAGCGGCACGCCGACCACGACGCCGGATATGGCCGCCAGCACCGCCAGCGCGGCGAAGCACAGCATATAGTTCCCGGTCGCGGTCAACGTGAATCCCATCGTCGAGGGGATCAGCATCACGCCGGTGAACATCACCGCCGCGCCGAGCCCCGTCGCCTCCGTCCGCCGCGTGCCGCCGAGGCGCGCGTATTCGGCGAAGGCGAGGCCGGTATAGCCGCTGGCCGTCGCGCCGGCGATGCCGCAGACCGTCAGCACCAGCCATACCGGCCAGGCCGGGCCGAAGGCGCCGGAGGCGACCGAGGCGCCGGCCATGATCAGGCCCTGCAGCCCGAGCATGCGGCTGGGCGAGAGGAACTTGTCCGCCACCCAGCCCCAGACCGGACGGCTGACCGCGCCGGCGATCTGATAGACCGCCAGCGCCCGCCCGGCGCCGAGCAGATCGAACCCGGCCGCGCCGGTCAGATGCACGGTCATGAAGGCGATGAAGCAGAGCTGGATGCCGGAATAGACGAAGCTCGCCACCGACAGTCGGCGGATCGCCGCGTCCTCGGCCAGCAGGCGCAGCGGGTTGAGCAGGCCGCGCCCGAGGATCCGGTAGCCGGGATCGCCATCCGCGTCCCAGCGCCGGCGCGGGATCTGCAGCAGCGCGGCCAGCACCAGCGCGGGCACCACCTGCACCGCCATCGCCCAGCGCCAGCCGAACGCCAGCACCAGCGGCGGCACGACCAGCGCGCCCAGGATGCCGCCGAGCGGCACGCCGATCTGGCGGATCGACATCACCATGTTGAAGATCCGCTTCGGCGTCTGCGGCACCAGCAGATGCGTCGCCGCCGGCGCGGTGGCGCCGTAGCCGACGCCGATCGCCAGCGCGCCCAGCCCGATGCAGGCCAGCGTGCCGCCGGCGGTGATCGCCAGCATCGCGGCGGCGGAGACCAGGATCACCTGGCTGACCCGCACCGCCCCGTAGCGATGGATGAACCCCGGCGAGAACATCGCCGAGGCGACCGAGACGCCGTAGATCATCGACACGAACAGCCCGACCAGCCCGCCATCGACGCCGAGGTCGCGCGCCACCTCCGGTGCCGCCGCGGGCAGGGAGAACACCGCCATGGTCGCCAGCGTCTGCACCGCCAGGGTGGCCAGCAGCGGCCAGAGCGGCATGGACTCCTCCGGCGCCACCCGCCCGGCGTCGGCCAGCACGCTCACTGGAGGGGCGGGCACTGGCGGGGCAGGCCGAGCTCGGCGCGCTTGCGCTCGATCGGGTCGTTGCCGTCGCGGGTCGCCAGCGCCCAGTGCGCCGCCAGGCCGCCGCCCGCGGGCGCCGGGGTGCCGCGCAGCACCTCCGCCACCACGGTGCGGTGGGCGATGCGCCAGGCGCCGTCGCGGCGGGTGAAGTGGTCCACGTAGCGTCCGACCACCTCGGTCTCCACCGCCTGGTCCGGGCCGATCGGCTGGCCGCGCAGATAGGCCAGCCGCGCCTCGCCCGCCGCCGGCGAGAGGCGCTGGTAGGTGACGAAATAGGTTTCCACCAGCGCCGCGTCGGGCCCGATGAACTCGAACACCTTGTTGCCGACGACGTGCATCGACTGCTCGATCGCCGCATGCCGGCGGATCAGGTGGGCGATGAACCCGTCGATATCGCCCTTGTAGCCACCGTGATCGTCATACGCGTCGGCGTGGTAGGCCGAACGCACCAGGTCCCAGTTGCGCCGGTCCACGCCGCGGATATAGCGGTGCAGCGTGTCCTCGATGGCGATGCGGTCCTCCAGGCGGATATCGGTCATCCGCGTCCTCCCTCGGCTATAGTTTGTTTTTCAACGAAACGGGATGGCGTACATCAGCCCGCCGCGGGTCCACAGATCGTTGGTGCCGCGCGCCAGCTTCATCGCGCTCTGCTGGCCGACATTGCGTTCGTAGATCTCGCCGTAATTGCCGACCTGGCGGACCACCGCCAGCGCCCAGGAATTGTCGAGGCTGAGCGCCTTGCCGAAATCCCCGCTCTTGCCGAGCAGGCGCTGCACCGCGGGGGACTGGCTTTCGGCCAGCATCTTGTCGGCATTGGCCTGGGTGACGCCGAGTTCCTCGGCCTCGATCGTCGCCATCACCACCCAGCGCACCAGCGCCAGCCATTCCTCGTCGCCGCGGCGGACCATCGGGCCGAGCGGCTCCTTGCTGATCCGTTCCGGTAGGATCAGCCATTCCTCCGGGTTGGCGGTGGCGAAGGCGCCGAGCGAGGCGAGGTTGGAGCTGTCCTGCGTCACCGCGTCGCAGCGGCCGGACTGGAAGGCGGCCATCATCTGGTCCGGCGTTTCCACCACCACGGGCTGGAAGGTCAGGCTGTGCTCGCGGAAGTAATCGTTGATGTTCAGCTCATGGGTGGAGCCCTGCAGGATGCACACCGTCGCGCCGTTTAGGTCGGCGACCTTCTTCGCGCCGGACGATTTCTTGGTGGCGAAGCCCTGGCCGTCATAGAAGGTCACGCCGGCGATGCGCATGCCGAGCGAGATGTCGCGCACGAAGGTCTGGGTGGTGTTGCGGATCAGCACGTCCACCTCGCCCGATTGCAGCGCGGTGAAGCGGTTCTGCGACGTCAGCGGCACGAACTTCACCTTTTCCGCGTCGCCGAGCACGGCGGCGGCGATGGCGCGGCAGAAATCCGCGTCCAGGCCGCGCCAGACGCCCTTGCTGTCGGGCATGGAGAAGCCGGCCAGGCCGATATTCACGCCGCAATTCAGGCTGCCGCGCGACTTCACGATGTCCAGCGTGCCGGCCCGGGCGGCGCCCGCCGGAGACAGGGCCGCCGCGAACAGCAGCAGGGCGAGGAGGCAGAAACGTTTCATGGCGGGCTCCGGAATGGGTTCAGGCCGGAAAGCGTAGCCCCGGGCAGAGGAGCCGTCGACCGGACCGGAAGCGTATTCAGGAGCCTTGTTCAGGAATTTTGGGCACCCCGCAGCAGCAGCGCCACGCAGCGCCGGCACCAGGCTTCCAGCGCCGGGGCGTCCATCGGCGGGCCGAAGCCGAGCGCGCGGTGCTGCGGGCCGGTGATCACCAGGCGCTGGAACTGCTCGGCGGCGAAGACCGGGTCCGCCACGCCGGCCCCGGCGAGCAGGGCGGCGATGCGGGCAACGCCGGCCCCGGCCCCGGCCCCGGCCAGCAGGCGGGGCAGGTCGGGGATGCGGCCGGCTTCGGCCACCAGCAGGCGATACAGCGCCAGCGCCTCCGGCGTCAGCGCGGCTGCCAGCATGCGCTGCCCGAGGACAGCCAACGCATCCTCCAGCCGGTCGTGGTCGAGCGCGGCGTCGAGGCCGGGCAGCCAGTCGGCGATCAGCTGGCCGACCGCTTCCTGCAGCAGCGCCGCCTTGTCGGGAAACCGGGCATAGAGCGTGCGCTTGGAAACGCCCGCGGTGGCGGCGACCGCCTCCATGGACGTCGCCGCGTAGCCGTCGCGCAGGAACAGCGCCGTGGCGGCCCGCAGGATCACGCCCGCGAGCGCGGCCGCCGCCTCCCGCGAGGGCCGTCCGCCTTTCCGTTCGGCGATCGGGCGTTTGGCGACGGGCCGGCGGAGCGTGCGCTCGGGAAGGGGGCGCTCAGCGGTAATAGTACGGCGCCGGGCGATAGTAATGCGGCCCATAGGCCGGGACCACGACGCAGCCGGACAGGATCGCCACCGCCGCCATCAGGCACGCCGCCCGCAGATACAGGGTCGCACTGCGAAACCGGCGATCGAGACGCTTGGCCATGACTGCCTCCACCAGCAGCCCGCGCACGGCGCGCGAGCGATAGCGGAGGATATGGCATCGACTAAAGTAAACGCAACAGGTGCGTTTACTTTTATGCCTGGGTGGTCGATCACGGTTCGGTGCGCGCCGCCGGGTCGTCCTCGACCAGCACGACATGCAGCCGGCGCGGCCCGTGCGCGCCGAGCTCCAGCGTCTGCTCGATATCCGCCGAGCGCGACGGCCCGGTCACCCACATGACGTTGCGCGGCATGAAGCCGCCGCTGAGCGGATCCCGGTTCTCCGTCCGCAGCAGGTCCCAGGCTTCCTCGTAGGCGCCGACGACCCGGCTGGCGCGCAGCACCACGATCGCGGTGTCGGCCAGCAGGTTCAGCGTCGTCGGCCGGTCGGGCGCGGAGGGCAGCATCAGCGTGCCGGTCTCCGCCACCGCGGCGAAGCCGTGCTGCAGGCTGACCGTGTCGCTCGCCTGCGCGCGGCCGATGCGCCAGTTCAGCATCGGCCGGTCGGACCAGGGGATGGCGCGCAGATCCGGATGCGGCGCCATGACGAAATCCGTCGGCAGGTTCTGCGCCGCCAGGTAGTCCGCGACCGCGCCGGGGATCGCGGCGAGGTCGGGCACGCGCGCGACGGTGCCGAACTCCTTCTCCACATTGGCGACGAACAGCGCGACCTGCCCGGGGCGCGGCAGGCGGGACCGGGCGGGGATCAGCTGGCGCGGATGGGCGGCCAGCCGGCCGCGCAGCATCGCCTGCTGGTCCTGCCGGCAGCGGGCCGCGCTTCAGCCCGCGGCGGATCGCGGTCAGCATGGCTTCGCGGCTGCTCATCAGATGTCCCCCTGCCGTTGCGCTTTGGCGTAGCGGGCGAAGAAGGTATCGCCCTCCGGCGCCGGCAGGTCCCGCCCGCCGGTCCAGCCGCCGGCGAAAGGCAGCCTGGCGAAGCGCCCGCGCTTGCGCCCGAGCCAGCCCAGCGCCAGGGCGGCCGCCCGCGTGCCGAACCGGTACAGAGCGGGCCGTTTCGCCGCCCAGGCCCACAGCGCCAGGTTCGTGCGCACCGTGGCCGGGGTCAGATGGCGTTCGAACTCCCGCTCCCGCCAATGGCGCATCAGCTTGGGCAGCGGGATCTTCACCGGGCAGACGCTTTCGCATTTGCCGCAGAAGGTGGAGGCGTTGGGCAGCAGCCCGGCCTTGTCCACGCCGACCAGCGCCGGCGTCAGCACGCTGCCCATCGGCCCCGGATACACCCAGCCATAGGCATGCCCGCCGACCGCGCCATAGACCGGGCAGTGGTTCATGCAGGCGGCGCAGCGGATGCAGCGCAGCATCTCCTGGAAATCCGTCCCCAGCATCGCCGAGCGGCCATTGTCCACCAGCACGACGTGGTACTCCTCCGGCCCGTCGAGGTCGCCCTCGCGCCGCGCGCCGGTGGAGAAGGTGGTGTAGACGGAGAAATCCTGCCCGGTGGCGGAGCGCGCCAGCAGCCGCAGCAGGCTGGTCGCGTCTTCCAGCGTCGGCACCATCTTCTCGATGCTGGCCAGCACGATGTGGATGCGCGGCAGCGTCTGGGTCAGGTCGCCGTTGCCCTCGTTGGTAACGATGACCGAGCTGCCGGTTTCCGCGATGAGGAAATTCGCGCCGGTGATGCCGACATCGGCGGCCAGGAATTTCTCCCGCAGCTTCGCCCGCGCCTCGGTCAGGATGTCGCGGCGTTCGTTGAACACGCGGTCGGCCGGCAGGTCGGTATGGGATTTGCGAAACTGTTCCTCCCAATCCTCCCGGTTCAGGTGGAAGGCCGGGGCGATGATGTGGCTCGGCAGTTCGTGGCGCAGCTGGATGATGTATTCGCCGAGATCGGTTTCCACCGGGGTGATGCCGTGGCGCTCCAGATGCTCGTTCACGCCGATCTCCTCGGAGATCATGCTCTTGCCTTTTGTAACCGTCCGCGCGCCGGCCTTCTGGCAGATCGCCAGCACCGCGGCGCAGGCCTCGTCCGCGGTGGCGCACCAGTGCAGCTGCCCGCCGGCGGCGGTCAGCTTCGCCTCATAGGCTTCCAGGTAGAAATCCAGATTGGCCAGGGTGTGGTTCTTGATGTCGCGCCCGGTCTCGCGCAGCTGCTCGAACTCGGGCAGCCCCGCCACGGCGGCGGCGCGCCGGGCGATGAAGGACGGGCCGGAATTGGCCAGGGCCTTCTGCAGCCCCGCATTGGCCATGGCGGCGGTGGCGCTCTGCTTGAAGGCGGGACTGGTGACGACATGCATGTGGCGTGCTCCTGCTCGCCGCCAATCTAGCGAAGGCGGCGAAGCTTGGCACGCAGCGGTTTCAACCCCCGCTCAAACACAAAAAAACGGAGGCGGCCGGTTGGCCGCCTCCGCATGACTGCTCCGGATTTTCGGCGGTTCCGGGCGTCAGGCTTTCGTCTTGCGCCGCAGGCAGGCGATGCCAAGGCCGAGCAGGCCGATGCCCAGCACGCCCAGGGTGGCGGGCTCCGGCGACTTGGTGAGGGTCTCGCCGCGGCTGAGCAGGCTGGCGCCAGGCGCCAACGTGAAGGTGAACGTCTCCGTCATCGAATACGGTCCGCTATCCGCGACCGAGCCGGAGTTGTTGTGCGCGAAGGAGAACGAATTTGCCGTTGTCGCCGTCGTCGTGAAGGTGTCGAGCAGGGTTCCTGGCGTGTCGGTGGGGGTATTCGCGCCCTGGGTGTTCGTCGGATCATCATACCAGCCCATGGTCATGGTGCCGCCGAGATTGGCCAGGAACGTGCCGCTGCCGGAATTGCTGAAACTATTCAGCGGGAACGGACCGGAGAAGCCGGTATCGCTGAAGGCGACGGTGATCGTCCGCGCCGCGCCGGAGTTGTTGACGACGCTGAGCGAGGAACTGCTCAGGATGTTCGGGCCCGCGGTGGTTACCGAGCCCAATATGGAAACGCCGTTGAGGACGATCGGGACCGTGGTGCTGCCGAGCGCGATCTCGCTAAGGGACCCGGACGTATTGCACGCCTGATTCGCGGCGCAATTGAACAGCGTTCCGCTGACATCCGCCGAAAGCTGCAACAGGGCATGCGCCTTGTTCGGCATGCCCAGGGCGAGACCGGCGACGGCAAGCGCCGCCATGGAGGTTCGTGAGGCCAGAGGTGAGAATGATGGGATAAACATCAGCACGTACTCCCTGTGAGAAAATTACCGCCGAAACACCGCGAAACTTCCAAGGCCTCTCGGTAGCGCAGAGATACCGCAAGCATGCTGCATCGTAAACGCAAATTATTGCGATCTATCACAGGTTGAAAACGCAACCGGTATTGCATCGAGCCGGAGCGGGCGGCGTTGGCGTCCTGCCAGGGGCCGCGCCGGCTTGCGCGCCGGCGGGCATATTGTAACGGCGCCTGAAGCGATGGCCGGCGAAATGCCGGCGAACGGCGGCGGCGAGGCGGTTTCCTGTGTAACCGTGACCGGATCGGCGAGGCCGAAGGATCGCCCCATGCCATGCGCCGGCGGCATGCGCCGGCTTGCAGGGGTACCGGCACGCGACGGTTCGCGGGCTCCATCCTTTGTAACGGAACGGAGCTTCGCCGCCGATCGCACCCCGGGATGTCCGCCGCGGGCGAGAAGGCATGAAACAATCATGTCCCCCCAAGGGCAAGCGACGGAGCAGGCGAAGGGGCAGGACGAACGGAAGATCTTGCCCCGGCAAGCGCGGCGGGATACGGTTTTTTACCAATTATCCCGGTCAACGGAGATTAACTTGATCTTCCGCCAGCTCTTCGAGCCTGTCTCCGGCACCTACTCCTACCTGATCGCCAGCCGCCGCGGCGGAGAGGCGATGATCATCGATCCCGTGCTGGAGAAGGTGGACCGCTACCTGCAGCTGGTCCGCGAGCTCGACCTGAAGCTGGTCAAGGCCGTCGACACGCATCTGCATGCCGACCATGTCACCGGCCTCGGCGCGCTGCGCGACCGCACCCATTGCATCACCGTCATGGGGGAACAAAGCCAGGTGGACGTCGTGTCCATGCGCCTGGCCGACGGCGACAGCCTGCAGATCGAGGGCATCAGCCTGGACGTGATCTACACCCCCGGCCACACCGACGATTCCTACAGCTTCTGCATGGCCGACCGGGTGTTCACCGGCGATACCCTGCTGATCCGCGGCACCGGGCGCACCGATTTCCAGAACGGCTGCCCGCGCGCGCAGTACAATTCCATCTTCAATCGTCTGCTGAAGCTGCCCGACGAGACCCTCGTCTACCCCGCGCATGACTACAAGGGCGACACGGTCAGCACGATCGCCGAGGAACGCGCCCACAACCCGCGGCTGCAGGTGAAATCGGTCGATGAATTTGTCGCGATCATGAACAGCCTGAACCTGTCCAATCCGAAGATGATGGATGTCGCGGTGCCCGCGAACAAGCATCAGGGCCTGGCGCAGGAACAGATCGCCCGGCGCGGCTGGGCGTGCGGCGTGGAACAGGCCAGGGCGCTGCTCGGCCAGCCCGATATCACGCTGATCGACCTGCGCGAAAAGCGCGAACGGGAACGCCATGGCTGCATTCCCGGCGCGCTGCACCTGCCCTATCCCGATCTGGACGAGCATATCGGCCCCGGCGGCGTGCTGCACGAGCTCGCCAAGACCGGCAACAAGACGCTGCTGTTCTTCTGCGCCTTCGGCGAGCGCTCGGCCATGGCGGTGCAATCGGCGCAGGATGCCGGCATCCCGAGCGCCCGGCATATCCAGGGCGGGCTCGACGCCTGGAAGAAGGCCGGCGGCACGCTGGCCTGACCGCCATCGCAACGTACTGAGCACAACATACTGATAGACGCGGGGCCGATAGACACGCATCCGGTTCTGCCGCAGCCTTCCGGCAAACGGATGTTCCGGGAGGGGAAACAGCCATGACGTACGAGATCGGGCGCCGTGCCGCCCTCGGGGCAGGTCTGGCCGCCGGCGTGGCGGCGCGGCCCCGCCGTGCCCGCGCCGCGGACCAACCCATCCGGATCGGCATGCTGACCGACCTCACCGCCACCAACGCGGCCGGCACCGGCCGCGGCTCGGTCACCGGCGCGACGCTGGCGATCGAGGATTTCATGGCGGAAAATCCGGACATCAAGGTCGAGCTGATCGTCGCCGACTTCCAGGCCAAGGCCGATATCGCGCTGTCCATGGGCCGCAACTGGTTCGACCGCGACGGCGTGGACGTGATCGTCAACGTGCAGAACTCCGCCGCCGCCCTCGCGGTCGCCGACATGGTGCGCGAGAAGGACAAGGTGGCGCTGTTCACCTCCCCGGCCAGCTCGGACCTGACCGGCAAGGCCTGCTCGCCCAACCACATCCACTGGGTCTACGACACCTGGGCGCTCGGCCACACCACCGGCCGCGCCTTGGTGGAGGATGGCGGCGACAGCTGGTTCTTCATCGCCGCCGACTATGCCTTCGGCCGGGCCCTGGCCGGCGACACCGCGAACTTCGTCGTGCACGCCGGCGGCAAGGTGCTCGGCACCGTCTACACGCCGTTCCCCGAGACCACCGATTTCTCCTCCTTCCTGATCCAGGCCAAGGCCAGCGGCGCCAAGGTGATCGGCCTGGCGAATTCCGGCGACAACACAGTGAACTGCATCAAGCAGGCGCAGGAATTCGGCATTTCCAAGACTGGCACCCGCCTCGCCTCCCTGCTGCTGACCATCCCGGACGTGCACGCCACCGGCATCGCCACCGCCCAGGGCCTGGTGCTCAGCGAGGCGTTCTACTGGGACATGAACGACGCTACCCGCGCCTGGTCCAAACGCTACGGCGGGCGGATGGGCGGCGTCATGCCCAACATGATCCAGGCCGGCGACTACTCCGCCGTGACCCATTACCTGAAGATCGTCCGCACCATGGGCGTGGCGAAGATGCGCGAAAGCGGGCGGGCGGTGGTCGCAGCCATGAAGGCGACGCCGACCGAGGACCAGCCCTACGGCAAGGGCACCATTCGCGCCGATGGCCGCAAGATCCACCCTATGTACCTGTTCCAGGTCAAATCCCCGGCCGAAAGCCGCTATCCCTGGGACTATTACAGGCTGCTGCGGACCATCCCGGCGGAAACCGCCTTTCGCCCGATCAACGAAGGCGGGTGCAGGCTGGTGGCGAGCTGAGTCCGCCCCAGGCACCGCAGGGGGCGCTGCCCCCTGCACCCCCGCCAAGGGACCGTCGTCCCTTGGATCCCTTGGACTTGTGTCAGGCGACTGCGGCCAGGTCTCGGAGCACTTCGGCGACAACTGGATCCCAGTCGCCCGGGCGCGGCTGGCGATACAGGCGCAGCGTCGGGTACCATGGGCTGTCGCGCCTGCCCCTGAGCCAGCGCCAGTCGGGATCGAAGCGGTCCAGCAGCCAGACCGGCCTGCCCAGCGCCGCCGCCAGATGCGCGGTGGCGGTATCGACCGAGATCACCAGGTCGAGATTGGCGACCAGCGCCGCGGTGTCGGCGAAGTCGCCCAGCTCCTGCGTGAAGTCGGTCAGCCGGAACGCCCCAGGCGCGGCTGGTCCGTCCTTTTGCAGGCTGACGAAGTGCAGCCCGGGCAGCGCGACCAGCGGCGCCAGCCGGGCCGGGGCCAGCGAACGGCGGCGGTCGGTCGGCAGCGCGGCGTTGCCGGCCCAGGCCAGGCCGATCCGCGGACCCTGGACGCCGGTTGCGATCAGGCGCGCCCGCCAGGCGGCGGTCTGCGCCGCGTCGGCGTGGAGATAGGCGCCGGGGGCGGGAATGCTGGCCAGCGTGGTGCCGAACGCCAGGGGCAGGCTGAGCATCGGGCAGTGCAGATCGAATTCCGGCAGCGCCTCGCCGCGCGCGATCACCCGGTCGACCCCCGCCAGATTGCCGAGCAGGCGCAGCAGCGGCCGCTGCACCTCCAGGATCACCCGCAGCCCGCGTGCGGCGGCCATCGCGGCGTAGCGGCAGAATTGCAGCGTGTCGCCGAAACCCTGCTCGGCATGGATCAGCAGGGTCCGCCCTTCCGCTGCCTCCCCCCGCCATTGCGGCTGCGCGAGATTGCGGCGGAGCCGGCAGCCTCGCGCGGTCTTCCAGCGCCATTCGTACTCTTCCCAGCCGGCCGGCATGTCCCCCCGCGCCAGCAGCGCCAGCGCCAGATTCTCATGCGCATCCGGATAGTCCGGCCGGAGCGCGATGGCCGCGCGATAGCACGCGATCGCCGGGTCCAGCTGGCCCTGTTCCTTCAGCGCCTTGCCCAGGTTGTACTGCGCGCCGGCATCGTCCGGCCGCAGCGCGATGACGCGGCGGAAGCAGGCAGCCGCTTCTTCCGGGCGGCCCTGTTCGCCGAGCACGGCGCCGAGATCGTTATGCGCCTCGGCATAATCCGGCCGCAGCTCGATGGCCCGGCGATGGCAGGCGGCGGCTTCCCCGGCGTGGCCGAGATCGGCGAGCGCGAGGCCGAGATGGTTATGCGTCTCCGCGTCGTTCGGGCGCAGGTACAGCAGCCGGCGATAGCCGGCGACCGCCTCGTTCAGCTGCCCATACTGATGATGGCGAAGCGACTGCGCGAACAGATCGGCAGCTGCCGGCGACGGTGCCGGCCCGGCGCCGCCGCGCTTTCTCTCCGCCCGGCGCTGCTGCCGGTTCATGGGCAGGCCGCGCCGGCCCGACATCTCCGCAAGGCAGGATCTCCGCGTTCTCGCGGGCCGACGGGGCCCGATCGCCTTCTTACCTATACGAACCCATCACATATGCGAATACATGGTCTGCCCGGCCACCGGCAGGACCGTGGTGAGGATCGAGCAGCTCGCGCTTTCGGTCATGTACAGCGTCCGGTTCTCCGGCCCGCCATAGGCCATGTTGGTCAGCATCTTTCCGCGAGGGGACTTTATGTAATAGAGCGGCGCGCCATCGCGGCCGTAGATCCAGGCGGCGCCGTGATAGGCATGGGCGATCACCAGATTGCCGGCCTGGTCCATGGCCATGCCGTCCGGCCCCTGGGCATGCATCTGCACGAACAGCGCGGCCCGGCGCTCGGGGTCGGCCATGTCCACCCACCAGATGCAATTGCCGCGCGTGACCGCAACGAACAGCTCGGTCTCCGCGGGGTTGAACACCAGCCCGTTCGGGCTCGGCACGGTGTCGACCACCATTTCCAGCTGGCCGGTGGTCCGCAGGCACCAGACCCGGCCGGTGGGATCCTGCAGGCCGGTGCGGCCCTGTTCGGTGAAATAGACGTCGCCGCTGCTGTGGAACACCAGGTCGTTCAGGCTGCGGAATGTCTGCCCGCGGCGCGGCCCGTCGAGGATCGTCTCCACCCGCCCGCGCTGCGGATCGAGCAGCGCCAGGCCGTATTTGCGGCAGGCCAGGAAGATCCTGCCGTCCTTGTGGATCTTCAGCCCGTTCGGGAAGCCGTCATACTCGACCACCATCTCCCACTTGCCGGCAGGGCTGATCCGGTAGACCCGGCTGGCGAAGATATCGACGACGTAGAGATTGCCCTGCCGGTCGAAGGACGGGCCTTCGAGGAAATTATGCCGCTCCGGGGTATGGGGTATGCGCAGTTCCTGCGGCAGTTCGGTCCAGACCTCGGGCACGATCTGCTGGGGCGGCGGTCCTGGGTACATTCTTGTGTTTCTCCCGGTTTCGGCGGCTTGCTGTGCCTAATACGCTGCGCCCAGTGTCTTCGCCCGGTATCAGGTGCCGAGCACGCCATGCTGGCGCAGAAACCCGAACAGCGGAAGCAGCGGCAGGCCGAGGATCGCCGCGTGCTCGCCCTCGATCCGGTCGAACAGGTGGACCCCCCGTCCCTCCAGCCGGTAGGCGCCGACGGTCCGCGTCAGCGCTTCGCCTTCGGCCGCGATGTAGTCGTCCAGGAAGGCGTCGGAGAACGCCCGCATGGTCATGCGCGGCTCGGCGACATGGTGCCAGAGCCGGCCCGAATTGCGCAGGCAGACCGTCGCGGTCACCAGCACATGCGTCCGGCCGCGCAGATGCGCGAGCTGCCGGCGGGCTTCCGCCGGGCTGGCCGGCTTGTCGAACCAGGCATCGCCGCAGACCAGCAGCTGGTCGGCGCCGATCACGATCGCGTCCGGCGCGTGGGCGGAGACGCGGCCGGCCTTCAGCTCGGACAGCAGCGTCGCCACGTCAGCCGCGCTCGCGCCCTCCGCCTTCGCCGCCTGCTTGACGCTGGTCTCGTCGACATGCGCGGGACGCGTGGTGAAGGCGATCCCGGCCGATTGCAGCAAGGCGCGCCGGGATGCCGATTCGCTCGCCAGGATCAGTGGCGGCGCTTCCGCCTGGATCATGGCGCGGCCGGTTCCGGCGTCTTGCGCCGGCGTTCGTGCCAGCCATCGATCAGCTGCAGCACGGTGGCGGCGGTTTCCTCGATCGAGCGGCGGGTGACGTCGATGACCGGCCAGCCGCGGCTGGTGCAGAGCCGGCGGGCCCAGAGCAGCTCGCTCTTCACCGCCTCCTCGTCCACGTAGTCGGAGCGATCCTGCCGCACCGGCCCGGTCTGCGCGCCGGCACCGATCAGCCGCAGCCGGTGGCGGCGGATCTCGATCAGCGATTTGGCGTCCACGGTCAGCCCGATCACCGGACAGGGCGGATCGTCGAGGCCCGGCGGCGCCTGGCGTGCCCGGCACCAGCGGGATGTTCGCCGCCTTGATGCCGCGATTGGCCAGATAGAAGCAGGTCGGCGTCTTGGAGGAGCGGGACACGCCCACCAGCACCACATCGGCCTCGGAAATGCCCATCTGCGCCTGGCCGTCGTCATGCGCGAGCACGAAATGCATCGCGTCGATGCGGCGGAAGTAGTCGGCGTTCAGCACATACTGCTTGCCCGGCCGCGCCGCCGCCTTCTCGCCGATATGCTCCTGCAGCACCTCCATGACGGGATCGAGCACGTTGACGATCGGCACGTTCAGCCGCTCGCAGGTGGTCTGCAGGTCCGTCCGCAGCGCCTTGTCGACCAGCGTGGACAATACCGGTCCGGGCTCCGCCTCGATCCCTTCCAGCACGCGATGCAGCTGGAAGCGCGTCCGGATCAGGCTCCAGCGATGATAAATGATGTGGGCATGCTCGAACTGCACCGTGGTGGCCCGCGCCACGGCGTTCAGCGTCTCCCCGGTCGCGTCCGACACCAGGTGCAGGTTCATCTGATGGTCTGTCATGCTTGCGAGGATAACGTGGATAACTGCCCCTGGCACGCGGCTTGTCGCGCCGGCGGGCGAGTACCCGGGGACAGTTGATCGCTTCGACGGTACGGGGGACGAAAATTCCGGAGGTTCTCCCCGGTGGATGGAAAACTCGGCTGAATGGATGAAATCCAGGCGGTTGGCCGGGAAATCTGCTGTGGATAAAATCTGTATAAACCGGGTCGTCCTGGGTACCCCGTTACCCACAGGCCCATATAACCACCCCACAGAGTCTTTCAGTCTTTCTGTTTTGAAGTGGCCCGCTTCCGGCGCTCGCGCGTCCTCGATTTCCCGCCCGCTCCCCGGTTGCCGGAGCCCGGAGGCCGGACTAGTGTCGGCCGATATTGACCTCAGGGGGGATGATGAAGCTCAGGAGATGGTTGCCGGCGGCCGCGTTCGTGGCGGCGCTGACCCCGGGGATCGCCGGTGCGGCGGTCAACGAGCAGGATTTCTATGTTCGCACGGCCGGCGACCTGGCCAAGCTGTGTTCAACCGACCCGTCCGATCCGCTGTATTCCGCGGCCATCCATTTCTGCCAGGGCTTCGGCTCCGGCGCCTATCAGACCGAGCAGTTGCACCGGGCGGGTTCGCGCGCGCGACCGCTGTTCTGCCTGCCGGCGACTCCGGAGCCGACCCGCAACGAGGTTCTGGCCGGATTCGCCAAATGGACCGCCGCGAAGCCCAATGCCGCCAGCCTGGCGCCGGCGGAGGGCCTGTTCGAATACTTGATGGAGACCTATCCCTGCCCGTCGGCGAGCACGGCGAAGAAGCGCTGAACGGCGTCCTTTTGGCCGGCACGGCCGGCCATCCCTTACGGAGATCACGAATGCGGAAGATCGCAATCGCGCTGGCGCTGTTGCTCCCTGTGGCAGGCTGCGCCGACCTTTCACCCACGCAGCAGAGGGCCATGACCGGGACTGCCATCGGCGCGGCGGGCGGCGCGGCCATCGGCGCCATGGCGGGGAATGCCGGGCTCGGCGCGCTGGCCGGTGCCGGCGCCGGGCTGGTCGGCGGCCTGGTGGTCGACCAGGTGAAGAAGAACGAGGCCGCGGCCTATCAGCGGGGCTATAACTCCGGTCGCCAGTCCAACTGACATCAGCGGAGAGAGCCGGGTCTTTCGCGCCCGGGTCTTTCATGACGGGGCCGATGGCCGCTACAAGGACCGCATTGCCGCAACCGGCGGAAATGCGGTCGAGCCGGCCGTGACCGGCCGGCGCCACGAAGGGGCCTGGACATCCTGACCGCAAAGCCATTGCTTCGAGTGCTCGCCGGCGAGCCGGTCTGGCCGCCGCCGGTATGGCTGATGCGCCAGGCCGGCCGCTATCTGCCGGAGTACCGCGAAATCCGCGCCCGGGCCGGCGATTTCATCGCGCTGTGCACCGCGCCGGAGCTCGCGGCCGAGGTGACGCTGCAGCCGATCCGCCGCTACGGCTTCGACGCGGCGATCCTGTTCAGCGACATCCTGATGGTTCCCTGGGCGCTCGGCCACGGGCTGCGCTTCGCCGAGGGCGAGGGTCCGGTGCTGCCCAGGCTGTGCGATGCCGCGGCGGTGGATGCCCTGGATATCGGCCGAATGGCGCGGGAAATCGCGCCGATCCTGGAGACGGTGCGGCGCGTCCGCGCCGGGCTGGCGGCGGAAGGCTTCGACCGCACGGCCCTGATCGGCTTCGCCGGCAGCCCGTTCACGGTCGCCTGCTACATGGTGGAAGGCGGCGGATCGAAGGATTTTGCCGCCACACGGCGCATGGCCTATGCCGAGCCCGCCTTGTTCGCGCGGCTGATGGATCTGCTGACCGAGGCGACGATCGAGTACCTGGCGGCGCAGATCGAGGCCGGGGCCGAGACGGTGATGCTGTTCGACAGCTGGGCCGGGGTGCTGTCGCCTTCCCTGTTCCGCGCCCATGTGACCGCGCCGACGGCGCGGATCGCCGCCGCGCTGCGCCAGCGCTTCCCGACGATCCCCGTCATCGGCTTTCCCCGCCTGGCCGGCGCCATGCTGGCGGAATACGCGCGGGCGACCGGCGTGAACGCGGTGGCGATGGATACCGCGACCGACCCGGCTCAGGCATCCCGCGCGGTGCCCGGGCATGTCGCGGTGCAGGGCAACCTGGACCCGATGGCGCTGCTGGCCGGCGGCGATGCCCTGGCCGCCGAGGCCGGTTCGATCCTGGCCGCTGTCCGCGGCCGGCCGGCGATCTTCAATCTCGGCCACGGCATCGTGCCGCAGACGCCGCCGGAGCACGTGGCCCGGCTGGTGGAGCTGGTTCGTGCCGGCTGAGCCGCATGGGCGGCCGGCGGAGCGGTCGGCTGAGCGGCTGGCGATCGTGCTGTTCAACCTGGGCGGCCCGGACCGGCCGGAAGCGATCCGGCCGTTCCTGCTGAACCTGTTCCGCGATCCCGCGATCCTGCGGGTGCCGTTCTTCGTGCGCCCGCTGCTGGCCCGCATCATCGCCCGCGCGCGGGTCAAGCCGGCGACCGCGAACTATGCGCTGATCGGCGGCAGGTCGCCGCTGCTCGATCTCACCAACGGCGCAGGCGCGGGCGCTGGAACAGGCCTTGCCGGAATTCGACGCCAGATGCTTCGTGGCGATGCGCTACTGGCATCCGTTCAGCGAGCAAGTGGCCCGCGAGGTGCGGGACTGGAAGCCGGACCGGATCCTGCTGCTGCCGCTCTATCCGCACTACTCCACCACCACGTCCGGCAGTTCGATCCGCGACTGGCAGGCTGCGGCGGCGAAAATCGGGCTGGTGGCGCCGGTGACCACCTTGTGCTGCTGGTTCGACGATGCCGGCTATGCCGCGGCGGTCGCGGCGCTGGTCGCCGACAGCCATGCCAGGGCCCGTGCGGAACTGGATCGTGCGGAACTGGATCCGGCGGTGCCGCTGCGCGTGCTGTTCTCCGCCCACGGGCTGCCGGAAATCATCGTCAGGTCCGGCGATCCCTACCAGTATCAGATCGAGCGCAGCGTCGCCGCCGTGATGCAGGCCTGGGGCCAAATGGACATCGACGCGGATATCGACACGGATATCGATTGGGCGATCTGCTATCAGTCCCGCGCCACGCCGCAGAAATGGATCGGCCCCTCCACCGAGGAGGAGATCGCGCGGGCGGCGAAGGACCGGGTGGCGGTGCTGGTGGTGCCGATCGCCTTCGTCTCCGACCATACCGAGACGCTGGTGGAACTGGACATCGAGTACCGCGAGCTGGCGGAGAAATCCGGCCTGCCCGGCTATTTCCGCGCCCCGGTGCCGAACAGCGATCCGCGCTTCATCGCCGCCCTCGCCGATATCGCCCGCCGGGCCTGCGCGCGCGGGCCAGGGCTGTGCAGCCATGCCGGCGGGCGGCTTTGCCCGGGGGAATTCGGCGACTGCCCGTATGCGCGGGCCGCCGCATGAGCGAGGCAGCGCTGGCGGCCCTGCGCGCGCGGTCGGCGCCCTTGCGGCTGGTGATCTATGATTGCGACGGCGTGCTGGTCGACAGCGAGCCGGTCGCCAACCGGGTCTGCGCCGAGGAGATCTCGATCCTCGGCTGGAAGATGACCGCCGAGGAATCCCACGCCCGGTTCCTGGGCATGAGCCTGTCGGACATGCGCCCGGTCATCGAGGCCGAGCTCGGCCGTCCCGTCCCCGCCGACTGGGTGGCGCATCTGGCGGACCGCCTGGTGCAGGCGCTGAGCCGGGAGGCGGTGCTGGTGGACGGCGCGGAGGCGGCGCTGCGCGCGACCTCGGCGCTGGGGCTCGACTGGCGCATCGCGTCCAATTCCGGCCCGGAGGAGCTGCGTGCCAAATTCGCCCGCACCGGCCTGTCGGCGCTGGTGGCGGGGCGGGTGCACAGCGCCAACGAGGTGATCGCCCGCGGCGGCAGGGGCAAGCCCTCCCCCGACCTGTTCCTGGCCGCCGCCGCAGCGTCCGGGATCGCGCCCGAGGCCTGCGTGGTGGTCGAAGACTCCGTCACCGGCATTCGCGCCGCGCGGGCGGCGGGAATGACCTGCCTGGCCTTCGTGCCGCATGGCGGCGCCGGGCTGCGCAAACTGGGCGAACTGGCCGGGCTGGGCGCCGCCCCCGTCGCCTCCCTGCATCATCTTCCCGGGCTGTTTGGAGCCGTGCTGTGACCTGGCTGTTGCCGCTGTATCCCTGGATCAAGTCCCTGCACGTCATCTCCATGATCGCCTGGATGGCCGCGATGCTCTATCTGCCGCGGCTGTTCGTCTATCATTGCGACGCCCCGCGCGGCTCGATCGAAAGCGAGCGCTTCAAGGTGATGGAGCGGCGGCTGCTGAAGCAGATCGCCAATCCGGCGATAATCGCCACCTGGTGCTTCGGCCTGCTGCTGGTGGCCACGCCCGGCATCATCGACTGGAGTGCGGGGTGGTGGCACCTGAAGCTGCTCTGCGTGATCCTGATGTCCGGCGTGCACGGCGCCCTTTCCGCCCGGCGGCGGGCGTTCCTGGAGGACCGCAACACCCGTTCGCAGCGCTATTACCGGATCCTGAACGAGGTCCCGACCGTGCTGATGATCGTCATCGTGTTCATGGTGATCGCCCGGCCGTTCTGATGCGAATGCTGCGTTTCGGGCGCTTCGTTTCGGGCGGTTGCGCCCCCGGGTTGACGAATGGGGAGGGCGTCGCTAATTAATTGTCCATTCTTTCGTGTTCGGTTGCCGCCCGACACGCTCCCCTCTCCTCGTCGCGCTTCGTTCCCCACGACCAGCGCCGCTCCCCAACCGCAACGGCTGGCACGTGTCCGAGGGACAGAACGCCGACGCCGAGCAAAAATCCCGTCCGCTCCCCCTCCCTCCCGGCCATCTCCTTATCTCTCCAAGGCGCTCAGATGCATCTCGCCGAACTCAAGGCAAAATCCCCAGCAGACCTGCTGAGCTTTGCCGAATCCCTGCAGATCGAGAACGCTTCCAGCCTGCGCAAGCAGGACATGATGTTCGCGATCCTGAAGAACCTGGCCGAGAACGACCAGGCCATCCATGGCGAAGGCACGCTGGAAATCCTGCCCGACGGGTTCGGCTTCCTGCGCAGCCCGGAAGCCAATTATCTGCCCGGGCCCGACGACATCTATGTCAGCCCGACCCAGGTGCGCCGCTATGCGCTGCGCACCGGCGATTCGGTGGAAGGCCAGATCCGCGCGCCCAAGGACGGCGAGCGGTATTTCGCGCTGCTGAAGCTGAACACGATCAATTTCGAGCCGCCGGACGCGGTCAAGCACCGCATCAACTTCGACAACCTGACGCCGCTGTATCCCGACCGCCGCCTGAAGATGGAGATGGAGAACTTCCAGTCCGTCGCCAAAGGGCCGGCCAAGGACAACACGCCGCGCGTGATCGACCTGATCGCGCCCATCGGCATGGGCCAGCGCGCGCTGATCGTGGCGCCGCCGCGCACCGGCAAGACGGTGATGCTGCAGAACATCGCCACCGCCATCGCCGCCAACCACCCGGAGGTCTTCCTGATCGTGCTGCTCATCGATGAGCGGCCGGAGGAGGTCACGGACATGTCGCGCAGCGTGAAGGGCGAGGTCGTCGCCTCCACCTTCGACGAGCCGGCCACCCGCCATGTGCAGGTGACCGAAATGGTGCTGGAGAAGGCCAAGCGGCTGGTGGAGCACAAGCGCGACGTGGTGATCCTGCTGGACAGCATCACCCGCCTGGCGCGCGCCTACAACACCGTGGTGCCGTCTTCCGGCAAGGTGCTGACCGGCGGCGTGGACGCCAACGCCCTGCAGCGCCCGAAACGCTTCTTCGGCGCCGCCCGCAACATCGAGGAAGGCGGCAGCCTGACCATCATCGCCACCGCGCTGATCGATACCGGGTCGCGCATGGACGAGGTGATCTTCGAAGAGTTCAAGGGCACCGGCAACTCCGAGATCATCCTGGACCGCAAGCTGTCCGACAAGCGCAGCTTCCCGGCGATCGACATCACCAAGTCCGGCACCCGCAAGGAAGAATTGCTGGTGGACCGCGCCATGCTGTCGAAGATGTGGGTGCTGCGCCGCATCCTGAACCCGATGGGCACCGTGGACGCGATGGAGTTCCTGCTGGACAAGCTGAAATACAGCAAGACCAACAACGACTTCTTCGAGGCGATGAACACCTGAGGAAGCAAGGCGAGGGGCTCTGCCCCCTCGACCCCCGCCAGAGGCGGAGCCTCTGGACACCCTGTTGTGTTTAAGAAAATGGGCGGGCGAGGAGGTGCTGTTTGCACCACCTTCGCCCGCCCATTTTCTTAAACACGTCTGGGGTTTCCAAAGGGTTTCACCCTTTGGCGGGGTCCAGGGGCAGCGCCCCTGGCCTTCCTTCCCTTATGCCACCGAACTCGCCGTGGTCGTGGTCGTGCTCGTAGCAGGTTCGGTGATCATTTCCACGCGGCCGGTGATCTGGCCGCCGTCTTCCACCTGCAGGCGGCGGCAGCGGGCGGTGCCGAGCAGGCGGCCGGTGGCGCGGACCACCAGGGAGCCTTTGACCGTCAGCGTTCCGTCGATGGTGCCGGCGATGTCGGCGTCCTCGACCTCGGCCTCGCCCTTGAAGACGCCGCCGAGGGTGACGGTCAGGTCGGCGGCGTGGATCATGCTGGTTTCCACGGTGCCTTCGACCACCAGGCGCTCGGCGTCCTGCACCGTGCCTTGCAGGCTGATGCCGCGGCCGACCACCAGGGTGCGCTTTTCGGAGGGTTCACGCACGGTACGGGCCGGCTGCATCACGGGACGGGCTCCAGGGCCGGGGGGGATCTGCGGGGCGGGGGTGGCGGAGAACGACGGGCGGGCCATGGTTGGCTCCTCCTTCGGGGTGGCGGGACGGAAGGGGGGCACACCGAGCCCGGAATCGGCCGGGGCTGTCCCAGTTACGGGAGCGGATCCGGTTGATCCGGCCTCACCCGCCGCGCCGAGTTCGGCCGGCTTGGGATCGTCGGGTTTGCGGCGTTTAAACACTGGCTCTCTGTCCTGGTTCATGGAGGCGCGAGGGGTAACACGGTTGGGATTGTCCCGTCACGCCTCGGCGGGGCGCGCGGGCGGTCAAGAACGGGTGACGGTCAGAAGACGGTCCAGCACATGGACCATCGCGGCGGTGCCGATCAGCGGGACCAGCAGGTTGGCCAGGGGCACGTAGGAGGCGAGCGCGATCAGCCCGCCCTGGACCAGGATGATGCCGCGGTTGCGCCGATACAGCACTTCCGCCTGCAGCCGGGGCATGCGGCGCATCGCCACGGCGACGAACAATCCGCGCCCGATGGCGTAGGCGCCGATGGCCCAGGCCAGGATCAGCCCGATCCCGGGCAGCAGGAAGGCCAGCACCAGCGCCAGCAGGTTGAGCACGAGGATCCGGAGCCCGACGGCGATGCCGTCCCAGATCTGCGCCGTCAGCGAGGCGGCCTGGCCGGGCGGCAGGCCGGGATAGTGGCGCCGCTCCACCGCGCGGGCGATGGTTTCGATGAACATGGTGCCGATCGCCGCCGCCACCGGCAGGAACAGCCAGAAGGCGAGCAGCGAGGCGCCGACCGTGCCGGTGATTCCGACGATCCAGGCCAGCCAGCCCGGCAGCAGGGTGGTCTGGTGCACGGTCCAGAGCATGCCGGCCAGGATCGCCAGGAAGCACAACGCCGACAGCGCCAGACTTTGCAGCAGCACGAGCACGAAGGCGCGGTCGTCCATCTGGCCGATCGCCAGGGCGAGCGGGCGAAGCACGGGGTTGTCGGGCGCGGCGGGCGAAGCGGCCATCGGCGGGGTCTCCCTCAATCGGGCCAAGGTTGCTGCCCTGGTGCGGCGATGATAGGGCGGGCGCAAGCAATCCGGAGCATTTGCCATGACCAAGCCGCGTTTCGACATTCTGTGCATCGGCAACGCGATCGTCGATGTCGTTGCCCGCACCGACGATGCGTTCCTGTCGAAGCACGACATGCGCAAGGGCGGCATGGCGCTGATCGACGCCGCGGCGGCCGAGGCGCTGTATGCGGTGATGCCGCCGGGGGTGGAATCCAGCGGCGGATCGGCGGCCAACACCGCCGCCGTCGCGGCGGGGCTGGGGGCGAAGGTGGCCTATTTCGGCAAGGTCGCCGATGACCAGCTCGGCGGCGTGTTCCGCCACGACATCACCGCCGGCGGGGTGCATTTCCCGTCCCGTCCGCTGGTCGGCGGCGCGCCGACGGCGCGCTGCCTGATCCTGGTGACCCCGGATGCGCAGCGCACGATGAACACGTTCCTGGGCGCCTGCGTGACGCTGGGCGAGGCCGATGTGGACGAGGCGCTGGTGGCGGACGCGGCGGTGACCTATCTGGAAGGCTATCTGTTCGATCCCCCCGCGGCGCAGGCCGCGTTCTACCGCGCCGCCGCCGCCGCGCATGCGGCCGGGCGCAAGGTTGCGCTGACGCTGTCGGACGCGTTCTGCGTCGACCGGCACCGCGCGGCGTTCCGGGAACTGGTTGCCGGCCATGTCGACATCCTGTTCGCCAACGAGGCCGAGATCTGCAGCCTGTACGAGGCGAACGAGTTCTCCCTGGCGGCGGAGGCCGCGCGCCAGGACGTCGCGCTGGCGGCGCTGACCTGCAGCGAGGCGGGCAGCGTGATCGTGACGCCCGAGCACACGATCGAGATCGACGCCGCCGCGGCGGAGGTGGTGGACACCACCGGCGCGGGCGATGCCTATGCCGCCGGTTTCCTGGCGGCGCTGACCGCCGGCAGGGCGCTGGAGCATTGCGGCCGGCTGGGCAGCGCCGCGGCGGCCGCGGCCATCAGCCAGTACGGCGCCCGCCCGCAGGTGGATCTGCGCCGGCTCGCCGCCAGCGTGGCCGGTTAGCGGTTATTGCCGGGGACCGTTGTGCCTGCCGGCTGCCTCGGTTCCGGACGCCCCGGCGGGTTGAGCCCGGTCAGACCCGGAAGACGTAGCTCTTGCCGGTCTCCCGCTCGATATCCGGCGGGAAGGAGGCGTGCTTGTCGGCATAGTACTGGGCGCGATGGTCGCCCTGGCTGGCCAGGTTGTAGGTCAGGTACAGGAGCCGGCGCGGCGCGTCGGTGAAATTCGGCTTGGAGGCGTGCGGGGCGTAGCTGTCGAAGAAGATCACGTCCCCGGGCGAGGTGGGCACCGGATGCAGCGCCAGCCCGGTCTCGTCCAGCGGCTTCCATTCCTCGCCGATCAGCCCCTCGCGGTGCCGGCCCGGCACCATCTCCAGGCAGCCGTTTTCCAACGTCGCCGGATCGAGGGTGACCAGCGCGGTGACGAATAGCGGGGCGTAGCGGTTCCAGCCGGCCTGCTGGTCCTGGTGCGCCTTGAAGCCGGGGCCGCCCGGCATCTTGAAGTTGATCTTCTCCTTGAACAGCACGACCGGGCCGCCCATCAGCGCCGCGGTCCAGCGCGATAGCGCGCTGTTGCGGATCAGGATGTCGAAACCCGGATGGAACGGGCAGAAATTCTCGATGCGCTGGATCACCCGGCGGCCGGGCTCGGTCAGGCTGTCCTCGTGATAGACCCAGTGCCGTCCCGGCGTCTCCGGCGCGGTTTCCAGCTCCGCGGTCCAGCGCAGCAGCGCGGCGGTCTCGGCGGCGTCGAAGAAGCCGGGCACCAGCAGGTAGCCGTCCTCGGCCATCCGGGCGAGCTCGGCCTGCGTGGCGTCGCGGCGGCTGGCGGGGAGCGGGGGGCGCAGGGCGGCGCTCAACCGACCAGCTCCGTCAGCAGGGCGCGCGCCTTGGCGATGTCCTCGGGAAAATCGATCTCGGTCCAGGGCAGGCCGCTGATGTCCTCGAACCCGAAGCGGTGCCCCTGGCTGGCCAGGATCATGTCGCGGATCGGCTCCTCGTATTCCATGTTGCGCCGGCCGGAGCGGACGTAGTCCTCCGCCCGGTCCGCCAGCTCCGCCGCGGTCGCGGGCGTGAAGCGGAAGAAGCCCACGGACTCGCCGTGCCATTCATGCGGCATGCTCGGCCGCTTGTGGAAATCGACGATGCGCCCGTCCTGCACGCAGAGTTTCACCGGCTCGTCGCCAGGTTCGATGTCGCGGTCCACCAGCAGGCAGTCGGGCCGGGAGCTTTGCAGCAGCCGGGCCATCAGCCGTCCGTCGTACAGCACGTCCGCGTCCATCAGGATCACGTTGCTGCCGCTGCGCAGCACCTCCCGCCCGGCCCAGAGCGAGACGACGCTGCCTTCCAGGAAATCGGGATTGACGACGCAGGAGACCGGCGGCTCCGCATCCAGCGCGCCGAGGGCGGCGCGCATTTCTTCGGCGGCGAAGCCGATCACCACGGTGATCGCGGTGATGCCCTGCCGGCGCAGGGCGGCGATGTGGCGCGCCATCAGGCTCTTGCCGCCGAAATCCAGCAGCGCCTTGGGTTGGCCAGGACGGTCCGGTGCCTGCTCGCCAAGCCGCCGCCCGATGCCGGCAGCCAGGATCAGCGCGTGCGTGCCGGTCTCATACGTGTCGGGCACGCCGGGAAGGGTTGTCGCCATGCAGCCATTCCTACTCGCTGATTGTTTAAGGTGACAAGATCGCTACAGGTACTACATAGGTCCTTTGGTCAATGCACGAGTCCCAGGAGACACAAATTGCCGAACGATTTAGACAGAGTGGCGACGCGTGCCCCCCATGCTCCGGTCACCCGGCCGGCGCTGCTGCGTTCGCTGCTGCTGTCTCCCGATCTCGCCTTCATCATGGAGGCGCATAGCGGCCTCTCGGCGAAGATCGTGGAGGAGGCCGGCTTCGCCGGCGTCTGGGCGTCCGGCCTGTCGATCTCCGCGATGCTCGGCCTGCGCGACAACAACGAGGCGTCCTGGACCCAGGTGCTGGATGTGCTGGAGTTCATGGCCGATGCCACCGCGGTGCCCATCCTGGTGGACGGCGATACCGGCTACGGCAATTTCAACAATGTGCGCCGGCTGGTGCGCAAGCTCGGGGAACGCGGCATCGCCGGCGTGTGCCTGGAGGACAAGCTGTTCCCCAAGACCAACTCCTTCCTCGGCGAGCGCCAGCCGCTGGCCGACATGGCGGAGTTCTGCGGCCGTATCCGCGCCGGCAAGGACGCGCAGACCGACGATGATTTCTCCATCGTGGCGCGCACGGAGGCGCTGATCTCCGGCCATACCATGGACGAGGCGCTGCGCCGGGCCGAGGCGTACCACGCCGCCGGGGCGGACGCGATCCTGGTGCATTCCAAGAAGAAGGATGCCGCCGAGATCACCGGCTTCATGCAGCGCTGGGACCGGCGCTGCCCGGTGGTGATCGTGCCGACCATGTACTACGCGACCCCGACCGAGGCGTTCCGCGAGGCCGGCATTTCGATGGTGATCTGGGCCAATCACCTGGTGCGCGCCTCCATATCGGCGATGCGCGACACCGCGCAGCGCATCGCCGCCAGTAAGTCGCTGATGGAGGTGGAGGGCCGGGTCGCCAGCGTGCGCGACATTTTCAACCTGACCGGCAGCGACGAGCTGGAGGAGGCCACGCGCCGCTATCTGCCGTCCACCGGCGGGGTGCGCGCCATCGTGCTGGCCGCCTCGCGCGGGGACGGGCTGGGGGCTGCCACGACGGAGCAGCCGAAATGCATGGTCGACGTGCGCGGCAAGCCGCTGCTGCACCGGCTGCTGGCCACGCTGGACGAGAGCGGCGTGACGGATGTCGCCGTGGTCGGCGGCTACCGCAGGGAGGCGATCGCCGCCGAGGGCATCCTGCTGGTGGCGAACGAGGCCTATGCCGAGACCGGCGAGGCCGCCTCCCTGGCCTGCGCCCTGTCCCGGCTGGAGGGCGAGACGGTCGTGGTCTACGGCGATGTGCTGTTCCGTCGCTACATCCTGGACGCGCTGCTGGAATCGCGCGGCGACATCACCATCGTGGTCGATTCCACCCGGCGCATCGCGGCCAATCCGCGCGACCTGATCGTCGCCGACCGCCGCGACACCGGGCTCGACTACGAGGACACCCCGGCGCTCCTGACCGGCGTCGGCGCAGGAATGGGGGATGCCTGCGGCGAATGGATCGGGCTGATGCATCTGAGCGCGCGCGGCGCGGAGCTGGTGCGCGAGGAGCTGGAGGCGATGCGGCAGGAGGGCGTGCTGGCCCAGGCCGATCTGATGGCCCTGCTGGACCGCCTGGCCCGGCGCCACCCGGTCGGCGTGCACTACATTACCGGGCACTGGCTGGACGTGGATACGCCCACCGACCTGGCCGAGGCGCGGAACTTCTCCTGATGATCGAGGCATCGTCGTTCCTGGCGGCGGCGGAGCGCGCCGGCGTCGGTTTCTACACCGGCGTTCCCTGCAGCTTCCTGACCCCGCTGATCAACCGGGCCGCCAGCGACCGGTCGCTTGCGCTACGTTGCGGCCGCCAGCGAGGGGGAGGCGGTGGCGATCGCCGCCGGCGCCTGGCTGGCCGGGCGCGAGACCGCGGTGATGTGCCAGAATTCCGGCCTCGGCAACGCGGTCAATCCGCTGACATCGCTGAACACGCCGTTCCGCATCCCGACGCTGCTGATCGTCACCTGGCGCGGCCAGCCCGGGCTGAAGGACGAGCCGCAGCACGAGCTGATGGGCCGCATCACCCAGCGCCTGCTGGACGTGATGGAACTGCCGCATCGCCGGTTCCCGGACCGGGAGGACGCGCTCGGCCCGGTGCTGGCGGAGGCGCGGGAGACGATGGCGCGCACCGGCCTGCCGTTCGCGCTGGTGCTGGAGAAGGGCAGCCTGCGCGACGAAGGGCTGGACGAGGTTCCCCGCACCCGGGAGGCGACCGGCCGGAAAACCGATCTTTGCCAAGGGGGCGACAGCGGAGGCGAGCTGCCGAGCCGGCTGGCGCTGCTGGAGCAGGTGCTGGCCTTGGCGCCCGCCGATGCGCCGATCATCGCCACCACCGGCAAGGCGGGGCGCGAGCTGTTCACCCTGTCGGACCGCGAGCAGCATCTGTACCAGGTCGGTTCGATGGGATGCGCCAGCCCGATGGGCCTCGGCGTGGCGATGACCACGGGACGGCGCACCATCGTGCTGGACGGGGACGGGGCGGCGCTGATGAAGCTCGGCGCCATGGCGACCATCGGCGCCTACCGGCCGGCCGGGTTGCTGCACGTGCTGCTGGACAACGGCGTGCATGATTCGACCGGCGGCCAGGCGACGGTGTCGCCGGTGGTGGATTTCGCCGGCGTGGCGCTGGCCTGCGGCTACGCCCAGGCCTTCGTCTGCGATAGCGCGGCGGGGTTCGCCGAGGCCTTCGCCCAGGCCCTGGCCGCGACCGGCCCGGGGCTGGTGCATGCCCGCATCCGCCCGGGTTCGCTGGAGAAGCTGGGCCGGCCGACGATCCCGCCGCATGAAGTGGCGCGGCGCTTTCGCGACTTCCTGGCGCGTTCCGGCCAGGCGGCGGGCTGAGGCCCTTGCGATGCGCCCATTATCGATCCGTTGGGCATCGATCCGTCGGCCGGGGCTGCGCCCGGGAGTGAGCCGGGCCGTGGGCGGCCATGAAGGCGTCGACCGCCGCCAGGGCGCGGGCGATATCGTCCGGGCCGATGGCGCCGATGCAGCCGATGCGGAAGCTCGGCGCCTCGGTCAGCTTGCCGGGATAGATGACGACGCCGCGCGCATGCAGGAAATCGTAGAAGGGCTGGAAGTCGAACCAGCCGCCCGGCGGGATGCGGAAGGTGACGATCACCGGCGCCTGCAGCGCCGGTTCGATATAGGGCGTGAATCCGTGCGCCCGCATGCCGTCGAGCAGCAGGTCGCAGTTGCGGCGGTAACGGGCGTGGCGGGCTGAAATGCCGCCTTCCGCGTCCAACTGGTCCAAAGCCGCGGACAGGGCGGCGACGACCTGCACCGGCGGGGTGAAGCGCCATTGCCCGGTGGCCTCGAAGCCGCGCCATTGCGCGTACAGGTCCAGGCTGAGGCTGACGGCGTTGCCTTCGCAGCCGCGCAGATGGGCGGTCTCGGCGATGACGAAGCCGAGGCCCGGCACCCCCTCCAGCCCCTTGTTGGAGGAGCCGATCAACGCGGTGCAGTGCACGCGCGCGCCGTCGATCGGCACGGCGCCGAACGAGCTCATGGCATCGACCAGCAGGCGGCGTCCGGCTTGCCGCACGCAGGCGGCGATGGCCTCCAGCGGGTTCAGCAATCCGCTGGTGGTTTCGCAATGCACCAGGGCGACATCGGTGATGGCGGGATCGGCGGCCAGCGCGCGCGCCACCGCCTCGGGCGGGATGGCCTGGTTTTCCGGCATTTCCAGCGTGGCGCAGGCGCGGCCGAGCCGGCGCGCCATCTCGGCGATGCGCCGGCCATACGCGCCGTTGACCAGCACCAGCAGGCGCCCGTCGCGCGGCACCAGCGTCTGCACCGCGGCTTCCACGGCGAAGGTGCCGCTGCCCTGCACCGGCACCGCCGCATGCGTTTCGGCGAGGCCCGGCAGGGCGGCGAGCCGGGCGCGGACGCCTTCGCTGATGGCGATGAAATCGCCGTCGCGCGAGCCCCAGTCGCGGCCGAGCGCGGCGCGGGTCGCGGCGGAGGTGGTCAACGGACCCGGCGTGAGCAGGATGGGCGTGAGCAGGATGGGAGACGGTTTGGCTGACATGGGTATTGGGTATCGCAGAAACCCCGCCGCCATAAAGGGGCAAGGGTCGTGAAATATGGCGCCATCATCGGCGGCCTGGTCGGCATCGCGCTGTCGGCATGGCTGCTGGAAAGCTACGGCGTCGGGCGCATCCTCGATCTGCTCGGCCATGCCGGCTGGTTCGGCATCCTGGCGGTGATTGCCTTCCATCCGGTGCAGATCCTGTTCTCCGCCGCCGGCTGGCGCGCCATCGCCGGCCCCATGCTCCGCCGTCCCAGCCTGCGCGGCTACATGGTGCTGCGCTGGATCCGCGAGGCGGTGAACAACCTGCTGCCCGGCGCGCAGATCGGCGGCGAGTTCGTCGTCGCCCGGCTGCTGCAGCGCGCCGGGGTGCCGCTGGCGTCGGCGATCGCCGGCACGGTCGCCGACCTGACGATGGAGATGCTGACCCAGATCGCGTTCACGCTGATGGGGCTGGGCCTGCTGCTGTACAGCGTGGGCGATGGCGGCATCGCGGGCTATGTCGCCGGCGGGCTGGTGGTGGCCTCGCTGGTGGCGGGGGCCTTCCTGGGCGCGCAGTGGCTGGGCCTGGCGTCGGCGATCGAGAGGGGGCTGATGCGCCTCGGCCGTTCGATGGGCTGGACCGGCATGCGACAGGTCGAGGGCCTGCACGCGGCGCTGAAATCCTGCTACCGCGCGCCGCGCCGGGCGATGGCGGCGGGGCTGTGGCACATGGTCTCCTGGGTGCTGGGCGGGGTCGAGGTCTGCCTGGCGCTGCATTTCCTCGGCCATCCCACCGCCTTCAGCGCCGGGCTGGTGATCGAGAGCCTGGGCCAGGCGCTGAAGGCGGTGGGCTTTGCCGTGCCGGGGGCGCTGGGCGTGCAGGAGGGCGGCTACATCGTGGTCTGCCAGCTGTTCGGCCTGTCGCCGGAGGTGGCGATCGCCCTGTCCCTGATGAAACGGCTGCGCGAGGTCGGGCTCGGCCTACCCGGCCTGCTGGCCTGGCACTATATGGAAGCGAATGCCCCGGCCGCGCCGGTCACCCCAATTTCCGGAGCGACGTCATGAGAGGCACTTCCTGGACGCATCTGCTGGCGCGGCCCCTGGTGCGCCCGCTGATCGGCACCTGGGTGCGGCCGAACCACCTCACCACGCTGCGTCTGATCACCGGCCTCGCGGCCTGCGCCGGTCTGGCGCTCGGCAGCGAGCCCGGGGTGTGGTGGGGCGGCGCGCTGTGGCTGGTTTCCGCCTTCCTCGACCGGGCCGACGGCGAGTTGGCGCGGCTCGGCAATCTGATGAGCCCGGGCGGGCACCTGTACGACTATTATGTCGACAACGCGGTGAACGTGCTGTTCTTCGTCGCCGCCGGCGTCGGGCTGCGCTTCTCCTGGCTGGGGGAATGGGCGATCCCGCTCGGCCTGTTCACCGGCGCGGCGTTGCTGTTGTGCAACATGTTCTCCGAACGGCTGGAGCAGCGCAACCCGAGCAAGGCCCGCGCCTATGAAGGCAAATGGGGCTTCGATCCCGATGACGCGCTGTATCTGCTGGGGCCGCTGGCCTGGCTGGGCTGGCTGTCCCCGGTGCTGATCGGCGCCGTGTTCGGCACCACGATCATGATGACGATCACCGGCATCCGGCTGCTGCGCCTGCAGCGCCGGCTCGAGCGGGCGTAGCGGCGCGTGAGCCTCGCCCGCCTGGTGGCTGGCTGCGTCCGCCGTCCCTGGCTGGTGGTGGCGCTCGGCCTGCTGCTGGCGCTGGGCAGCCTGTGGGCGGTTCGCACCCGGCTTGGCGTCACCACCGATACTGGCACGCTGTTTTCCGCCAGCCTGCCGTGGAAGCAGCACGGCGCCGAGCTGCAGCGGGCCTTTCCGCAGAACGAGGACCTGCTGGTCGCGGTGATCGACGCCGCGATCCCGGAGAAGGCCGAGCAGACGGCGCGCGACCTGGCCGCGGCGCTGGCCACGGACCACACCCATTTCCACTCCGTGTCGCGGCCCGACGCCTCGCCCTATCTGGAGCGCAACGCCTTCCTGCTGCTCGATCCGTACAAGCTGCAGGCGCTGCTGGACAGCACGATCGACGCGCAGCCCTTCCTGGGCCAGCTGATCGCGGATCCGAGCCTGCGCGGGCTGTTCGCCGCGTTGGGGCTGATCGCCGAGGGGGTGAAGGCGAAGCAGGCGAACCTGGAGCCGTTCCTGCCGGCGCTCCGCGGGTTCCACCGGAGCCTCGAACAGGCGGCCGCCGGCCGGCCCGAGCCGCTGTCCTGGGAGCGCCTGCTGGCCGGGCCGCTGGCCGACATGGCGGGGCGGTTCCATTTCGTGCTGTTCAAGCCGAAGCTCGATTACAGCGCGCTGGAGCCGGGTGCTGCCGCCGGCGATGCGATACGGGCGGCGGCCGGGCGGCTTGAATTCGTGCGCGACGGCAGCGTGCGGGTGCGGCTGACCGGCCCGGTGGCGCTGAACGACGAGGAGTTCTCGACCGTCGCCCAGGGGGCGGTGGCCGGCCTGGTCGGCAGCGCGCTGCTGGTGACGCTGTGGCTGTTCCTGGCGGTGCGCAGCTGGCGGATGATGGTGCCGATCCTGCTGACGCTTTCGCTCGGCCTGCTGCTGACGGGCGGCTTCGCGGCGCTGGCGGTCGGCACGCTCAATCTGGTCTCGGTCGCCTTCGCCATCCTGTTCATCGGCATCGCCGTGGATTTCGCCATCCAGTTCTGCGTGCGCCTGCGGGAACGGCAGCTGCACACGCCGGTTCTGGCGGTGGCGCTGGTGTGGACCGGGGCGCGGGCCGGGCTGTCGATCCTGGTGGCGGCGCTGGCGACCGCGGCCGGCTTCCTGGCGTTCACGCCGGCGGATTTCATCGGCGTGGCGCAGCTCGGGCTGATCGCCGGGATCGGGATGCTGATCGCCTTCGTCTGCACGCTGACCTTCCTGCCGGCCCTGCTGATGCTGTTCCGCCCCGCCGGCGGCGCCAAGGAGGCCGGGCTGCGCCCGCTGCAGCGGCTGGATACCTTCGTGACGCTGCTGCGCTGGCCGGCGCTTGGGCTGTTCGCCGCGCTGGCGCTGCTGGGCGCGGTGCTGGTGCCGCATCTCGGCTTCGACGGCGACCCGCTGCACACCAAGAACGCCAATACCGAGGCGATGCGGACGCTGAGCGACCTGATGGACGATCCGCGGGCCAATCCCTACAGCATGGAACTGCTGGCGCCCGACCGGGCCGCGGCGGCGGCGCTGGCGGCGCGGCTGGAAAAGCTGCCGGAGGTCGACAGCGTGCTGTGGCTGGAGAGCTTCGTGCCCGCGGAGCAGGACCGCAAGCTGCCGCTGATCGCCGATGCCGCGGACCTGCTGCGTACCACCCTGGCCCCGCCGGCGGCAGCCCCGCCGGTGAGCGCCGCGGCGCTGCGCGAGGCGATCCGGGAGCTGCGGGAAAAGCTGGCCGGCGTGCTGCCGATGCTGCCGGCGGACCATCCGCTGGCCGCCATCGCCGGCGATCTCGCGAAGCTGCAGACGGCCCCGGATACCGTGCTGCTCGGCGCCAATGCCGCCATGGTCCGCTTCCTGCCGCTGCAGCTCGATCGCCTGCGCACGGCGCTCGGCGCCACCGGGGTCACGGATGCCGATGTGCCGCCGGATATCCGGCGCGACTGGGTGGCGCCGGATGGCCGGCTGCGCCTGCAGATCGGCCCGATACCCAGCCTGCGCGGCACCGCCGCGCTGCGCGGCTTCGTGGCCCAGGTGCAGGAAGTGGCGCCGGATTCCGCCGGATCGGCGGTGACCATCGTGCGCAGCGCCGACAGCATCGTCTCCGCCTTCCGCATGGCGGCGATGAGCGCGTTCGCGGCGATCACGGTGATCCTGATCGCCGTGCTGCGCCGGGCGCTGGATGTCGTGCTGGTGCTGACGCCGCTGCTGCTGTCCTCGCTGCTGACCGTCGCCTTCGCGGTGCTGCTGCCGTTGCCGCTGAATTTCGCCAACATCATCGCGCTGCCGCTGCTGCTCGGGGTCGGCGTGTCGTTCAACATCTACTTCGTGATGAACTGGCGCTCCGGCTCGACCCACCCGCTGCGCTCCGCCACCGCGCGGGCGATCATGTTCTCGGCGCTGACCACCGGCACCGCCTTCGGCTCGCTCGCGCTGTCGCACCATCCGGGGACCGCGAGCATGGGCGCGCTGCTGCTGCTGAGCCTGGGCTGCACGGTGTGCACCACGCTGCTGTTCCTGCCCGCGCTGCTGGCCGTCCTGCCGCCCCCCACCCCGCGGAGGGGGTGAGGGCGGCCCCCGGGGAGCGGGGATCGGGCGGCGGGCTTCAGGCGATGGGGATCAGGCCACCCGGACGTTGCGGAACTGCCAGGGGCATTCGGTGTCCAGGTCCTCGGCGAACAGCTCGCCGCGATGCTGCAGCGGCGTCCAGTCGCTATAGGCGCCGACGATATCGCCGAGATAGGGCCGCGCCACCTCCAGCACCCTTGCATGGTCGAGATGATCGGCCTCGATGATGCCGGCGCGCGGGTTCTCCATCGCCCAGACCATGCCGCCGAGCACCGCGGCGGTGACCTGCAGGCTGGTGGCGTTGTTGTGCGGCGCGAGCGAGCGCGCCTGGCCGATCGACAGATGCGAGCCGTACCAGTAGGCGCCCTTCTCGTGGCCCATCAGCAGGACGCCGAGTTCGTCCACGCCGCTGACGATCTCCTCCATCATCAGCCGCTGCCCGGCCTGGAGGTGCCAGCTCTTGCCGGCGAATTCGTGCAGCGACAGCACCGCGTCGTCGCAGGGGTGATAGGCGTAGTGCACGGTCGGGCGGTACGCCGGCGCGCCGTCCTGCAGCACCGTGTAGTAGTCGGCGATCGAGATGGCCTCGTTATGGGTGATCAGGAAGCCGTGGAACGGGCCTTCCAGCGGGGTCCAGGTGCGCACGCGCACGGAGGCGCCGGGGCGCAGCAGGTAGATCGCCGCGTCGCAGCCGAAATCATGCCGGCGCGCATCGGGCGGGAAGGACCGCTCATGCGTGCCCCAGCCGAGCTCGGCCGGCTGGCAGCCCTCGCCGACGAAGCCGTCGATCGACCAGGTGTTCACGAACTCGCCCCGGCTCTTGCAGAAGCCGGCCACCTGGGTGTCGCGCTCGGCGATGTGGATCGCCTTGATCCCGAGCGACTGCGCGAGCTCCGCCCAGCCTTCGCGCGTGGCCGGGGCGTCTGTCGGCCGGCCGGTGTCGCGGGCGACGTTCAGCAAAGCCTCCTTCACGAAATGGGAGACGAGGCCGGGATTGGCGCCATGCGTCATCACCGCGGTCGGCCCGCCCGGCGAGGCGCGCCCGGCCGCCAGCGCGCTTTCCCGCAGCGCGTAGTTGGAACGCTGCGAGGGGGTCAGCGACGGATCGGTGTAGCCGCCGGCCCAGGGCTCCACGCAGGTGTCGAGATAGAGCGCGCCGAGCGACTGGCAGAGTTCCGCCAGCGCGACCGAGGACACGTCCACCGACAGGTTGAGCAGGAAGTCGCCGGCGCCCAGCCGGGGCGTCAGCACCTCGCGGTAATTGTCGCGCGTCAGCGGCAGGATCTGCATTTCGATGCCGTATTCGGCGGCCACGGCGGCGCCGCGGTCGTCGCCGGTGAGGATGCGGATGCGGTCCCTGGGCATGTCGATATGCCGGAGGATCAGCGGCAGCACGCCCTGGCCGATGCTGCCGAAGCCGAGCATGACCAGCCGGCCCGCGAACGTGACGTGGTTCATCGTTGAAATTCCTCGCATTCTGGTGACGGGGGCGTCTGCAGCCTGTTGGCCGCTATCACGCGGCCAGCGCGGCGTCTGCCGCGCCGGCAAGAAGATTTGGCTGCACCGAGCGCGGCAATGACACCGGCACTGGCAGCGGCGCGTCGCCGACCTCCACGACCCGCGCCTGGTCGAAGCCGTTGAAGCCGGTGCGCAGCGAGGCGCCATAGGCGCCGAGTTGGCCGATTTCGATCCAGTCGCCCTCGGCGATGTCGGCCGGCAGCGGGAACGGGCCGCGCATCGCATCGGCGCTGTCGCAGGTCGGGCCGTAGAAGCTGAAGGGGACCAGCCGGTCTTCCGTCCCGGCTTGCGCGTCCGGCCGGATCCGGCGCACCGGGTAGCAGAAGCCCAGCGCGCCGGCATCGGCGAGGCTGCCGTAGACGCCGTCGTTCACGTACAGCGCATCGCCGCGGCGCTGCTGCACCTGCACGACGACCGACCCGCCGCCGGCGACCAGCGCGCGGCCCGGCTCCGCCCAAAGCTCGGCGCCGTCGAGGCCGAGGCGCTCGAACCCGGCCTCGATCTCCGCCAGGAAGGCGCCGAGCGGGGGCGGCTGCACGCCGGGATAGGCGACCGGAAACCCGCCGCCGACATCGACGATGTCGATCGCGACGCCGGCGGCGCGGATCACCTGTCCGGTGATGTCGAGCGCCTGGCGCCAGGCAAGCGGATCGAGGCATTGCGAGCCGACATGGAAGCTGACGCCGAGCCGGGCCGCGTGCGGGCGCGCCGCGCGCAGCAGGGCGACGGCCTCCTGCAGCGAGGCGCCGAATTTGCCGGACAGGTCGATCACCGCGCCGCTTTTCGGCAGGGCGAGGCGCACGATCAGGCCGAGCTCGCCGGCGACGCCGGTGGCCGCGGTCTCGGCCAGCAGCTTGGCGAGCTCGCCGGCGCTGTCGAGCACGAAGTCGCGCACGCCGTGCCGCGCCCAGGCCTCGCGGATCGCGCCGCGCGCCTTGACCGGGTGCATGAAATGGATCGCCGCGTCCGGGAACATGCTGCGCACCAGCGCCACTTCCTTCGGCGAGGCGCAGTCGAAATGCCGGATGCCGCCGTCCCGGAGGGCGCGCAGCACCGCCGGATCGGCGTTGCACTTCACCGCGTACAGCACCGTGCCGGGGAAGGCGGCGGCGAAGTCGCGCGCGGTTTGCGCCAGCACGTCCGGGCGCAGGCAATGCACGGGATCTTCCGGCCGCAGGCTGGCGATGAGGTCATCGACGCGCGGCAGCGCGGCCGCGGCAGGAGCGCGGATATCGGCCGGGCGGGCATCGGCGGGGCGGCGGAGCGGAGAGACGGCGGAACGGACGCGCAGCATTTCCATCGGAAACATCCTCGCAAGCAAGACCGGGCGCGCGACGGCGCCCCGGGAAACCACGGGTGAAACAGCAAGTCCCGGCGATGGCGCTCAGGCGCCGGCGGCGGGCTCAGACGTGGCTGCGAGGACTTCGGCCCACCTGGTTGAGCTGGGCCAGGTTGCGGCGGGCGGGACGCAGCGCAGGGCAACGATCAGCAAACATAGGCACCTCCCTAACGACCCCGGCCCGGCAGAGCCGGAACGGACGAAAAGGACGCGTTACGTCGTTGCTGTGCCCCCCGAATTCTGATGGGAATTTCGCCCAGGGAATTTCAGGGAGGCTCGCGGCACGTGCGAGTTGCGTCAGACAGCGCCGGAACCTGCTTGGTTCGGCGGGAGGCGCGGTATAGGGGATTCGCGCGCCGCGGTGCAATGCGTTTTCCGGGGCCGTGTCAGGCCCCCACCGCATGCACCGCTATTTGGCGTGCCCAGGGAGAGCCGATCAGCCCGGGCCGATCAGGGCGGCCCGATCAGCGCGAGCCGATCAGGGCCAGATACTCCCAGACCACCGTCGCCGCGGCCAGGGCGGTGATCTCCGCCGTGTCGTAGGCCGGCGCCACCTCCACCACGTCCATGCCGACGAAATCCACCCCGCCGAGGCGGCGCAGGATCGCCTGCGCCTGCCAGCTCGCCAGGCCGCCGATCTCCGGCGTTCCCGTGCCCGGCGCGAAGGCGGGGTCCAGCGCGTCGATGTCGAAGCTGAGATAGGCCGGCCCGGCGCCCACGGTGTCGCGGATCAGCGCCGCGACCGCGGCCGGGGAGGCGGCGTGCACGTCCTGGGCGCTGAGCACGCGCACGCCCTGCGCCAGCGTCCAGTCCCAGACCTCCCGCTGCACCGGGGAGCGGATGCCGATCTGGATCATCCGCCGCGGATCGACCAGGCCTTCGCGAATGGCGTGGTAGAACACCGAGCCGTGGCCGTAGACCTGGCCGAAATTGGTGTCCCACGTATCCACATGGGCGTCGAAATGCACCAGCGCGACCGGGCCGCCGAGGCGGTGCGACAGGGCGCGCAGCAGGGCCAGCGTGATGCCGTGCTCCCCGCCCAGCGCCAGCAGATGGGCGAGCGGGGCGGCCTGCTGCTCGATCAGGGCCAGGCTGGCGGGGATGTCGCCGAGCGCGATGGCGAAGTCGCCGATATCGGCCAGCGGCAGTGCTGCGGGTTCCACCCAGGTGGTCGGATGCGCGCCGTCGGTCAGCATGCGGCTGGCGGCGCGGATGGCGGCCGGGCCGTCGCGGGTGCCGGCGCGGTTGGTGGTGCCGATGTCGAGCGGGATACCGGCGACGACGAACGGGGCGGCGCTGTCGCGGTTGCGCACGCCGAGGAAGCCCGGCGGCGTGGCGAAGGTCGGTGTGCCCATGCGCTGGTTTCCCTGGGATGGCGGCTGGTGCGCAGAATCGTTGGGAAGCGGCCGGCTGGCAAGCCGGGGCAAAAGGCTTGCGCCCGGCGCCGCAGGCTTGCGCGTTGCCGCTTTTCTGCTCTGATCCGCTGATGCAGCCCGGCGGAGCCGGCGAACAGAAAGAGGATCGAGCGATGGAAATGCGCCAACTCGGCAATGCGCCGTTCAAGGTCTCGCCGCTGACATTCGGCGGTAACGTGTTCGGCTGGACCGCGGACGAGGCGATGTCGTTCCGCCTGCTGGATGGCTTCGTCGCCGCCGGCTTCAACTTCATCGACAGCGCCGACGTCTATTCCCGCTGGCATCCCGGCAACCAGGGCGGCGAGTCCGAGACGATCATCGGCAAATGGCTGAAGGCGCGCGGCAACCGCGACCGGGTGATCATCGCCACCAAGCTCGGCATCGAGATGGGGCCGGGCAAGAAGGGGCTGTCGCGCGCCTATATGTTCCAGGCGGTGGAAGACAGCCTGCGCCGGCTGCAGACCGACTATATCGACCTCTATCAGTCCCACCGCGACGATCCGGACACCCCGATCGAGGAGACGCTGTCGGCCTATCAGGACCTGATCAGGCAGGGCAAGGTGCGCGCCATCGGCGCCTCCAACTTCACCGCCGAGCGGCTGGCGGAATTGCTCGCCACCAGCAAGCGGCTCGGCCTGCCGCGCTATGACAGCCTGCAGCCGCAGTACAGCCTGGTGGAACGGACGGAATTCGAAGGCCCGCTCGAGGAGCTTTGCCTGAAGGAGGGGATCGGTGTCATCGGATACTATTCTCTGGCGAGCGGCTTCCTGACCGGAAAGTATCGTTCCCAATCGGATGGCGCGGACCGCGTCCGCGCGCCGCGGGTGGCGAAATACCTGAACGAGGCCGGGTTCCGCGTGCTCGCGGCGCTGGATGCGGTGGCGGCGCGCTACAACGCCAGGCCCGGGCAGATCGCGCTCGCCTGGCTGATCGCGCGCCCGAGCGTCACCGCGCCGATCGTCAGCGCCACCAACCCCGGGCAGCTCGCCGAAATGGTGGCGGCGCCGTCGATCCAGCTGGACAGCGCCGCGATCGCCGAGATCGACGCCGCCAGCCGGTAGCACGACGTGACGGAGTGAAGCCTGCGGGGCCGGCAATGTGCCGGCCCCGAAACCGTCCGCCATCGTGGCGGTTTTTTTACGGATCATGGCTTCCCAATGCCGCGCCGCAGCATCTAGGCTGGCGGAAGCAGCCAGAGGGGGTCCCCGTGCAGCCACCGACCGTGAAGCCCGCCATCGACGCGCAGCTCGTCGCCATGCTCGCCCGCGCCGCCGGGCTGGACAAGGCGCTGGCCGAATTTCCCGAGGACGTTGCCGCCGCCGCGGCACAGGGGTTGGGCAATGCCGGCATCATCCGCTACCCCACCGACACCGCGGCCGAGCCCTGGCCGCCGATGCGCGCGGGGGCCGGGTTGTGATGGACGCGGTCGCGAAGGAAGGGCCGGTGAAGGATTTGCACTGGCTGACCGCGTCGGAGGCCGCGCGCGCCTTCGCCGCCCGGACGCTGTCCCCGGTGGAGCTGATGACCGCGCTGCTGGAGCGGATCGACCGGCTGGATCCGCGGGTGAACGCGTTCATCCGCCTCGATGCCGAGGCCGCGATGACAATGGCGCGCAACGCCGAGGCGGAGATCGTCGCCGGGCGCATCCGCGGCCCGCTGCACGGCGTGCCCGTCGGCATCAAGGACATCATCGACGTCGCCGGCCTGCCTACCACCTGCCATTCGAAGATCCTGGTCGACAACATCGCCGCCGCGGACGCGATCGCGGTCGGCAAGCTGCGCCAGGCCGGCGCCATCGTGCTGGGCAAACTGTCCACGCATGAATTCGCCATCGGCGGGCCGAGCTTCGACCTGCCGTTTCCGCCGGCGCGCAATCCGTGGAACACCGCGCATCATCCGGGCGGATCGTCCTCCGGCTCCGGCGCCGGGCTGGCGGCGGGATTCTTTCCGCTGGCACTCGGCACCGACACCGGCGGGTCCGTGCGCAACCCGGCCAGCGCCAACGGCATCGTCGGGCTGAAGCCGACCTACGGCCTGGTGTCGCGCCGCGGCGTGTTCCCGCTGTCCTTCACGCTGGACCATGTCGGGCCGATGACCCGCAGCGTGGCCGACAACGCGCTGCTGCTGGACGTGATCGCCGGGTACGATCCCGCCGATCCCGGCAGCGCGCCCACCCAGCAGAAATACTACGGACGGATGCTGGAGCGCGGCGTGAAGGGGATGCGCATCGGCTTCGTGCGGCATTTCCATGAGCGCGACATCCCCGCCAGCCCCGAGGTCACCGCGGCGCTGGAAGACGTCGAGCGGATCCTGGAGGCCGAGGGCGCGCTGGTCAGCACCGTGACGCTGCCGACGCTGAACGAGTTCGCCGCCGTCAACCGCGTGATCCTGGGCGCGGAGTCGTTTTCCGTTCACGCCCATTGGCTGCGCGAGCGGCCCGGCGATTACGGCCAGCTGTCCCGCCGCCGGCTGATGTCGGGCGCGTTCGTCTCCGGCGCCGAGTATGTCGGCGCCCAGCGCCGCCGGGCGCAGATGATCGCCGCGGTGGAGGATGCGTTCCGCGACGTGGACGTGCTGCTGTGCGCCAGCTCGATGGACCCGGCCAGCGAGATCGAGGATGCGGTGGAGACCGGCCGCACCTATCCGCGCCAGGCCCGCACCCCCTTCAACAACACCGGCCATCCGGCGCTGGCGATGATGGCCGGCCTGTCCAAATCGGGCCTGCCGCTGTCGGTGCAGTTCGTCGGGCGGTATTTCGACGAGGCGACGGTGCTGCGGGTGGCGGCGGCGTATGAGCGGGCGGCGGGGTGGCACAGGAAGCGGGCGCCGATCGGGTAGCAAGGCGAGGGGGCTCTGCCCCCTCGACCCCCGCCAAAGGCTCGCCTTTGGAAACCTTCCGTTGTTTGGGGGAGCAGGGAGGCTTGCCGCTTTGCTGTTTATGATTGCCAGTTAGCCGAATTAACGTTATTCTAACGACATGGACAATTTTTCCGATATATCGGCTGACCGGCGTTCCGATTGCATGCGATCGCTGCCGCGGGACGCGTTCCACGAGATCATTCTGGTTCTGCGCGGCGCCTTGCCGCCGCCGTTGACGGACGATCCGGCCGATGAGGCCCGGCGGGACCGGGCGGCGCTGGCGGGGGTGGCGGCCTTGCAACCCGTCAATGCCGCCGAGGGACGGCTGGCGGCGCAGTTCGTCGCGGCGGATGCCTGGGCGATGGATTGCCTGCGGCTGGCGCAGGTGAAGCGGCGGGAGCCGGACATCGCGCATAAATGCCGGGCGCAGGCGATGAGCCTGATGCGGGAGGGGAAGTCCTCATTGCGGCTGCTGCTGCGGCTGCAGGCGGCGCGGCAGAAGGTCGAGGCGGACGAGGCCTCGGCCGACCGGGCCGCCTGGGCCGAGCATGGTGCGGCTGGGATGATGGCGGAGGCGCTGTCGCCCGCACCCGCCCCGGCCGACGAGGCGCGCCAGGCGGCACCGGCGGAGGGCGACATGGCTCCGCGCGCCGGGGCGGCGAAATTCAGGATCGTCGCGGAAAACGCGACAATCTCTCATGACGTGGCCACTGAGACGGATGCGAGAATCCGGCGCTCCGGATTGCGCTTCGCTCCATCCGGGCTAGGCTCTGCTCCGAGCCAACCGGAGGAAACCAGCCAATGAGAATACATAATCTCTACGTCGATGACGCCGGAGAGACCCATTTTCGCGATATCGAGATCGAATGGGCCGAGGAAGGCCCGGGCGGCAAGATGTCGAAGAAATTCCCGGCCACCGGCGTGATCTTCCGCGCCACCCCCGGCAGCTATGACTATTCCTGGCACCCCGCGCCGCGCCGGCAATACATCGTCAACCTCGACGGCGCAGTGAAGATCACCGTCAGCGACGGCGAAACCCGTGTGATCGGGCCGGGCGAGGTGTTCCTGGTGGAGGATGTCCACGGCAAGGGCCATATCTCCCAGGCCGTGGACGGCAAGTTCCGCCATTCCCTGTTCATTCCGATCGAATAAGGGAACGACACGATGAAGATCTGTTTCTTTGATGATTTCAAGCTCGGTATCCTCAAGGGCGACAAAATCGTGGACGTGTCGGCCGTGGTCGCCGACATCCCGCATACCGGGCCGCACAACCTGATCTCCGGCCTCATCGAGCGGTTCGAAACCTACCGCCCGAAGCTGGAGGCCGCCGTCGCCGCCTCCGCCGGCGTGCCGCTCAACACCGTGAAATTCCGCCCGCCGCTGCCGAAGCCCGGCAATATCGACTGCATGGCGGTGAACTACATGGAGGACGGCACCCGCACCCATCCCGCGCCGCTGAACGCCTTCAACAAGGCGCCGAGCACGGTGATCGGCCCGGGCGACACCATGGTGCTGCCCGACGTGCCCGCCACCATCTTCGAGGGCGAGGCGGAGATCGCGGTGGTGATCGGCAAGCGCGCCAGCCACGTCTCCCAGGCCGACGCGATGGGCCATGTCTTCGGCTACATCAACTTCATCGACGGCTCCGCCCGCGGCCTGCCGCCGCCCGGCGCCATCTTCTTCCAGATGAAGTCGCGCGACACTTTCACCCCGATCGGGCCGTTCATCGTCACCGCCGACGAAGTCCCCGATCCGCACAACCTGCGCGTGCGGCTGTGGGTGAACGGGGAGATCAAGCAGGACTTCAACACCTCCGACATGGCGCACAAGATCCCGCGCTGCATCGAATGGGTGAGCTCCATCCACACGCTGGAACCCGGCGACATCCTGGCCACCGGCACCAACCATCGCGGCCTGTCCAGCTTCATGGACGGCGACAAGGTGGAACTGGAAGTCGAGGGCCTGGGCAGGCTGGCGATCCAGATCCGCGACGACCTGAAACGTCAATGGTCCCGCGAAACCCGCCTGGACCGCCAGAACAAGGGCTTCGACACCCCCACCCCACAGATCGCGGGCAAATACGCACCCGTCGGCTAGTGCCGGCAGCCGAAGTAAGGCCAGGGGGCTTTGCCCCCTGGACCCCCAGCAAGGGACAGTCGTCCCTTGCATCCCTTTGAATGGGGTGCGTCGAAGAGGGGGCAGGTTCCGGACCTCGCTGCCGCTACGACGGTTATGCCCCCTCTTCGACGAACCCGTCCGAGGGGTCCAGGGGATGACCATCCCCTGGCGGGGTTCCAAGGGGCGGAGCCCCTTGGCCTTGCTTTGACAGGCCCCACCGGCGCACGCGCCGGGCAGCGTTTCGAAATTTCCTTAGCAGATTGGCGGCGATCCGGCTTACTGAGCCGGTCTAACGCCCGGTACGCCGTTTCGGCTTGTTGCCGGCCATTCTGGATCATCTAGCAAACAATGAACTTCCCTTCGATCAATCCCGCGCTCGCGCGCGCTCTTGTCGCGCGCGACTATCTCGAGCCTACGCCGGTGCAGTCCGCCGTGTTGCAGCCGGAGACGCTTGGGCGCGACCTGCTGGTTTCCGCGCAGACCGGCTCCGGCAAGACCGTGGCCTACAGCCTGGCGTTCGGTCCGGACCTGCTGGGTGACGAGGAAACATTCCCGCCGCGTTCCGGCGCGCCCTTGGCGCTGATCGTCGCCCCCACGCGGGAGCTGGCGATGCAGGTGCATGGCGAGCTGACCTGGCTGTATGCCGAGACCGGCGCGCGGATCGTTTCCTGCGTCGGCGGCATGGACGCCAGCCGGGAGCGCCGGTCGCTGGCCAATGGCTGCCACATCGTGGTCGGCACGCCCGGGCGGTTGCGCGACCATCTGGAGCGCGGCCAGCTCGACATTTCCGCGCTGAAGGTGATGGTGCTGGACGAGGCGGACGAGATGCTCGATCTCGGCTTTCGCGAAGACCTGGAATTCATGCTGGACGCGACGCCGAAGGAGCGCCGCACGCTGCTGTTCTCGGCCACCATCGCGCGCGACATCGCCGCGCTGGCGAAGCGCTACCAGCGCGATGCGCTGCGGATCGACACGCTGGTGCGCAATCAGGCGCATGGCGACATCGAGTATCGCGCCATCCGCATCCCGCCCTCGGATGTCGAGCGCGCCGTGGTGAACGTGCTGCGCTTCTTCGATGCCCGCGCCACGCTGGTGTTCTGCGCCACGCGCGACAATGTGCGCCATCTGCACGCCAATCTGCAGAAGCGCGGCTTTGCCGCCGTGGCCCTGTCCGGCGAGCTGAGCCAGGAGGACCGCACCCAGGCGCTGCAATCCCTGCGCGACGGGCGGGCGCGGATCTGCGTGGCGACCGACGTTGCCGCCCGCGGGCTGGATCTGCCGGACCTTGGCCTGGTCATTCATGCCGATCTGCCCACCAACAAGGAGAGCCTGACGCATCGCAGCGGGCGCACCGGCCGCGCCGGGCGCAAGGGCGTTTGCGTGCTGCTGGTGCCGCATTCCAGGCGCCGCCGCGCCGAGGGGCTGCTGGCGTCGGCCAACATCAACGCCGCCTGGTCCGGCCCGCCGACCGCGGCCGAGATCCGGACGCTGGACCAGGAGCGGCTGCTGGCCGATCCGATCCTGACCGAGACCGCGACCGAGGAAGACCTGGCGCTTGGGCGGACCCTGATCGCCGGCAGCACGCCCGAGGAGATCGCCGCGGCGCTGATCCGGCTGTATCGCTCCCGCCTGCCGGTGGCGCAGGATCTGTCCGACGTGACGCCGATGGCGGAGCGGCGCGAGGCGCAGCGCCCCGATGGCCGCGGCTACAAGAACGCCGACCGCGAGCTTGGGCGTGAATTGGCGCCGGTGCGCGAGAAGCATGCGCGGCCGGAGAACACGACCTGGTTCAGCCTGAATGTCGGCCGGCAGGGCAATGCCGACCCGAAATGGATCCTGCCGCTGATCTGCCGCCTCGGGAACGTGACCAAGCAGGACATCGGCGCGATCCGGATTTTTGACACCGAGACCAAGTTCGAGCTGGCGCAGGAGAGTGCGGAGGATTTCACCGCCGCCGTGCGTGCCTCCGGCGAGACCGAGATCCTGTTCGAGCCGACCAGCCCGGCCAGCCAAAACCCGCGCCCGACCGGGCGGTATCCGACGGCGCGGCCGGAGCATGCGACACCGCGGGCGTTCCAGAAGCCGGGTGCGCGGCCGTATGCGAAGCCGGGGGCCAAGCCGTTCTACAAGGCGGCGAAGCCGAAGCGCGCGAAGGCGTAGCAAGGCTGGGGCTCGGCCCCAAACCCCGCCAGGAGCCGGAAGCCCGGGAAGTCAGGAGCCCCTTTGTTTGGCAAGCGGTTCACGTTGCCGTGTGGCCCAAAAAATAGTATATTGACTGTTGCAAGATCAGCCACGCAGGAAAGGATGGCTGCTGCAGGGAGGATGTGGCCATGGACGCCGCCACGGGCTATGGCGGGCTGTCGGATGCCCAGCACAGCGCGGAACTGCGCAAGGCGGTGATCGCCGCCACCATAGGCACCACGATCGAGTGGTACGACTTCTTCATCTACGGCACCGCCGCCGGGCTGGTCTTTCCGAAGCTCTTCTTCCCCAATGAAGATCCGCTGACCGGCACGCTGGCCGCCTTCGGCACCTATTTCATCGGCTTCGTCGGCCGGCCGATCGGCGCCGCCATCTTCGGCCATTACGGCGACCGGATCGGGCGCAAGGCGACGCTGATCGCCACGCTGATGCTGATGGGCATCGCCACGTTCCTGGTTGCCTTCGTGCCGAGCTACGCCTCGATCGGCATCTGGGGCGCGATCATCCTGACCGTGCTGCGCATGCTGCAGGGCATCGGCGTCGGCGGCGAGTGGGGCGGGTCCGTGCTGATCGCGATGGAATGGGCGCGCGGCCATGGCAGCCGCGGGCTGGTCGCCTCCTGGCCGCAATTCGGCGTGCCCTGCGGCCTGTTCCTGTCGAACCTGGTGATCCTCGGCGTCAGCGCCTGGACGGGCGCCGATTTCGCGACCTGGGGCTGGCGGGTGCCGTTCCTGCTCAGCATCGTGCTGATCGGCATCGGCCTGTGGATCCGGCTCGGCATCCTGGAGACGCCGGTCTTCCGGCAACTTGTCGAGACGCAGAAGATCGAACGCGCCCCCATCGCCGAGGTGTTCCGGAAGCAGCCGCGCGAGATCGTCCTGTCCGCCCTGCTGCGCATGTCCGAGCAGGCGCCGTTCTATATCTTCACCGCCTTCGTGTTCGCCTACGGCGTCGGCACGCTGAAGATGCCGCGCAACCTGATCCTGTCCGCGGTGCTGGTTGCCTCCTGCCTGTCGTTCGTCACCATTCCGCTGGCGGGCCACATCTCGGACCGGATCGGCCGGCGGAAGATGTACCTGATCGGCGCGGCGGTCACCGGGCTGTTCGGCTTCCTGTATTTCGGCATGCTCGACAGCGCGATCCCGTCCGCGGTGTTCATCGCCATCGTGTTGTCGCTGATCCCGCACGACATGCAGTACGGCCCGCAGGCCGCGCTGATCGCCGAGGCGTTCACCCCGCGTCTGCGCTACAGCGGCGCGTCGCTCGGCTACCAGCTCGCCTCGGTGATCGCCGGCGGTCCGGCGCCGCTGATCGCGACCGCGTTGTTCGCCGCGTACGGCACGGGCTATGCCATCGCGATCTACATCGCCGCCTGCGCGGTGGTGAGCCTGGTTTCGGCGGCGATGATGCCGGACTACACGGGCAAGGACATCTCGGCCGAGTATGAGGCGACCGTTGGGCATGCGCGAGCCACGGGTGGCTGACCGGTGGCGCCGCACAGGATGAAGGATGGTTCCCATGCCGGAACCGGGGGCGGCCGGCCGGCGCCCCATGCTCACGCCAATATCAATCATTCCGGGATGAAGGACGTAGCACTTGCGCCGCCCGGTCGGCTATCATTGCAGGATCAGCGGTTGTGACGTTCCTGCGTGTTCATTTTGAGGGGAGGTTCGGATGGCTGTAGCAAGTGTGTCAAAAGTCACGGCAGCCTCTACGGAAAGTTTCGATGCCGCGGTGAGAGAGGGGCTGGATCGCGCCAGCAAGACCCTTCGCAACATCACGGGCCTGCACATTGTCGAACTCAAGGCCAGCGTGAGTAACGGCAAAATCGCCGAGTACCGCGTGACGATGGAATTGACGTTCATTCTGGAAGGCTGATTGCCGGCGTGGCCGGTCGCCGGCGATCGCATGCGTCCCGCACGCGCTGGAGAAGAACGCGCATCCTGGCGGCGTCGGATCGGTTGGCCGTTCGCGCCCGGGTTTTCTGCGGCAAGGGGAGATGAATGCCTGAACAGGACCGAGACAACGAGCAAGCCCTCCGTGAGGCTGCCTATCGTCGTTGGGAGCGCGAGGGACGCCCCGAGGGCAGGGCGCTCGACCATTGGCTGCACGTGATCCGCGAGGAGGCGCGCAAGGAGCGCGCCCGGGACGACGAGCCCATGGAGGATGAGGAAAAGATCCTTGCCGGCCGTACCGATGTGAACCTGCCGGCATTGCTGACCCGGGACGTGCCGGGCGGCTGAAGGGCAGCAGGGACGGCCGTCCCTTTACGCGCCCCCTTCAAGCGAGGGGGTGCGGGTTCCGGCCTTGCCTATCGCGGCACATCGCCCTGCAGCATGACCCGGTACAGATACCGGACCTGCGCCATGTCGTAATCGCCGTTCGCCTTGTGCAGCAGGCAGCGATTGTCCCACATCACCAGGTCGCCCGGCCGCCATTCGTGCCGGTACTCGTATTGCGGTTGCGTCGCGTGGGCGAGCAGTTGCGCCAACAACTCCAGCGCCTCCGGCTCCTCCATCCCCTCGATGGCGTCGATGCGGATCGGGTTGATGTAGATCGCGCGCCGGCCGGTTTCCGGGTGGGTGCGCACCAGCGGATGCAGCACCGCATCGGGTACGCGGCCCTGGGCGTTTTCCGCCAGCGTCATCAGTTTCCGCGCGCTGTGCCGGCTCTGGTAGACATGCACGGCCCGCAGCCCGTCGATCCCCGCGCGCATCGCGGCGGGCAGGCCCTCGTAGGCGGCGTGCATGTTCACATACTGGGTGTCGCCGCCGGTGTCGGGCAGTTGCACGGCGTGCAGCACCGTGGCCTTGGGCGGGGCGCGGTCGTTGGAATGGTCGGTGTGGTAGCCCTCGCCGGGGATGTAGCGCCTTCCGTCGGGGAATCTGTCCTGGTTGGAGATGTAGTGGATCAGCGGGCAGTCCGGCAGCGCGAAGCGGGTGTTGTGCTGCACGAACACCTCCCCGAACAGCCGCACCGCCGCCAGCATCTGCCCGGGCGTGAGCTTCTGGCCGCGCACCACCAGCACCGAATGCTCGATGAAGGCACGGTTCAGTGCCGCCTGCAGTTCGGCATCGACGGGTCGGGTCAGGTCGATGCCGGTGACCTCGGCGCCGGTATGCGCCGACAGCCTGGCAAACGTCGCGTTCCCGATGGTTTGCATGCGCGTCCTCCCCCGAGGTTCTCGTCATGGTGGGCGAGGGCGTCTGCCGCGTCCAGAGCGACATCCATTCGGATGGGAACATCCGAATGGATAAAGTCGCTCGGCAGACCCTAGAGTTTGGCTGCCTCCGCGGCGACGGCGGGCACGAGCGACGGGACGAGGGAGGTCGGCGCGGCGTCCTTCGCGGTCGAGGGGACGGAGGGTAGCTGGATCGGCGGGGTGGAACTGGCGGAAGCGGGCGCGGATGGGGCCGATGGCGCGGCTGCGTCGGGCGCCTTCTCGGCGGCGGGCGCTCCCCCGGCGGTGGCGGACGCGGGCGGGGGCAGCGGCGCGGTGACGATCGGCGCCGGGGTCGGTGCCGGTTCGGGCGTGGTGTAGTCCGGCACGATGCGCGCCTGGCTGCCGGCGATCACCAGCACCGTCTGGCCGATCGCCAGCGGCTCCTTGTCCTTCTGGGTGACGGAGACCATGTCGCCGTTCGGCTTGCGCACGATGTATTCGTAGGCGGTGGTATCGGCCGTGGTGTGCTCCACCGTGGTGCCGACCAGGCCGCCCAGCACCGTGCCGCCGATCGCGCCGAACGTGGCGCCCAGCGTGCTGCCGGGCACCTGCGCGCCCAGCGCCCCGCCGGCGGCGCCGCCGGCGACCGCGCCGACCGTGCCGGGAGCGCTGACATCCACCTTGCGCACGCCGGCGATCACCCCGCGCTCCACCTTGTTCGCCTGCTGCACGGCGGCGGACGAATAGGTGTCGGGCGAGTAGCTCGGTGCGCAGCCAGCCAGCGCCATAAGCGCAACCACCAGTAGGCCGCATCGGAAAGAGCGGAGGAGAGGCCGGGATCCCTGGGTCATGATGGCGTCTAGATAGGGGCTGGGGGCGCGAATGTCATCGTTGCTCTGCCATGCCGGGACCGGGATTCGCGGTGCGGGGGCGGAACTTTACCTGACGGTGCCCGGGACGTACCATCGCTTGTGAAAATACGCCCAAGCGAAAATTTCAAGGAGGATATCTCATGGCCGGCAGCCCCAGCACGCCCACGCTCGTCATTCGGGGCGGCACCATCGTCGACGGCTCCGGCGGGGCCCCGTACGAGGCCGACCTCGCCGTCGCCGACGGCAGGATCCAGGAGATCGGCCAGGTCACCCGCAAGGGCGAGACCGAGATCGACGCGCGCGGCAAGCTCGTCACCCCCGGCTTCATCGACGTGCACACGCATTACGACGCGCAGGTCACCTGGGGGAACCACATCACCCCCTCCTCGTGGAATGGCGTCACCACGGCCCTGATCGGCAATTGCGGCGTCGGCTTCGCGCCCTGCCGGCCGGAGCAGCGCGAGATGTTGGTGGAGCTGATGGAGGGGGTGGAGGACATCCCCGAGGTCGTGCTCACGGCCGGGCTGCCGTGGAACTGGGAAACCTTTCCCGATTTCATGGATGCGCTGGACGCCAGGCAGTACCGATATGGACGTTGCCACCCAGGTGCCGCACTCCGCCGTCCGCGTCTATGTCATGGGCCAGCGCGGCGCCGACCGCGAGCCGGCCACCGAGGCGGACCGCAACGAGATGGCGCGCCTGGCCGCCGAGGGCATCCGCGCCGGCGCGCTCGGGTTTTCCACCTCGCGCACCATCGCCCACAAGACGCTGGCCGGGAAGCATATCCCGACGCTGCATGCCGCCGAGCTGGAACTCGCCACCATCGGCCGGTCGCTGAACGAGGTCGGCCGGGGCTGGATGCAGGTGATCTCCGATTTCGAGGAACCCGACGACGAGTTCGCCATCCTGCGGCGCATCGCCGCCGCGGCCGGCCGGCCGATGACCGTGTCGCTGCTGCAGCGCGAATCCCGGCCCGAGCTGTGGCGCAAGATCCTCGGCCATATCGAGGCCGCCAACGCCGCCGGCAACAAGCTGATCGGCCAGGTCATGGCGCGCCCGATCGGGGTGATGCTCGGCTTCGAGATCTCGCAGAACCCGTTCATGCTCTGCCCGTCCTTCCGGGCGATCGCGCATCTGCCGTTCGAGGAGAAGATGGCGATCCTGCGCCAGCCGGAATTCCGCGCCAAACTGCTGGCAGAGGAATGCCCGGATCCGGTCATCGGCCACCGCACCCGCACCTGGGACAAGATCTTCCAGCTCAACGATCCCGTGAACTACGAGCCGGCGCCGGAGCTGAGCTGCGGCGCGCAGGCCGCCAGGATGGGCGTCGATCCGAAGGAGCTGTGCTACGACTGGCTGCTCGCCGATGGCGGCCGTGCGGTGCTGTACCGCCCGCTGATCAACTACGCCGACGGCACGCTGGGCGCGGTGCAGGAGATGATGCAGCATCCCAACACCATCATGGGCCTGGGCGACGGCGGGGCGCATGTGTCCATCATCTGCGACGCCAGCTCCCACACCTACATGGTCACGCACTGGACGCGCGACCGCACGCGGGGCGAGAAGCTGCCGATCGAGTGGGTGATCAAGCGCATCACCCGCGACAACGCGATGGCCATCGGCCTGTCGGACCGTGGGCTGCTCGCCCCCGGGCTGAAGGCGGACATCAATGTGATCGACCACGCCAGGCTGCGCGTGCGCGCGCCGGAGGTGCGCTACGACCTGCCCGCCGGCGGGCGGCGGCTGGTGCAGGAGACCGAGGGCTATGACGCCACCATCGTCTCCGGCCTGCCGGTCTACCTGAACGGCCAGGCCACCGGCGCGCTGCCCGGGCGGCTGGTGCGCGGGACGCGGTAGGGCGGACGGCATGAAGCTGCGGCTTCCCGCCCTGGCGATCCTGCTCGGCGTCGCCGGGCTGATCCCGTTCCTCGCCTGTGGGCTGTTCGCGGTCTCGGTCGCCGGGCCGCTGGCGAATACCTGGCTGCTGGCGCTAATCTTCTATGGCGCGGTGGTGCTGTCCTTTCTCGGCGGGGTGCATTGGGGCCTGGCGCTGGCGGCACCCGAGCCCGATCCGACGCTGGGGGATGCTGCCCGCCACGACCGGCTGCGCTTCGGCCTTGGCGTGCTGCCGTCGCTGATCGGCTGGGCGGCGCTGCTGTCAACGGTGCTGATCGCGCCGGAGCTGGCGCTGGCGGTGCTGATCGCCGGTTTTTGCGCCGCGGTGGTGACGGAGACGCGGCTCGCGCGCAGCGAATTGCTGCCGGGCGGCTATCTGTGGCTGCGCTGGGCGCTGAGCGTCGTGGTGGTGGCGGTCCTGGTCACGGTGCTGGTGCTGCGGCTGCTAGGGGTGCAGGTCGTGCCCACCTAGCGGAAAACAAACGGGTTTCCAAAGGGCGACTGCCCTTTGGCGGGTCCGGGCGGAGCCCGGGGCTTGCTGCCTGCGAGAGGCTTCGTTGCTCTAACCCGGTCTCGCCGGCAGGTGCTGCCGGTACCAGGCCAGGGTCGGCTCGATGACTTGGCGGAACGCCTCGCCGGTATAGACCTCGTAATGGCCCCAGCCGGGCAGCACGACCAGCTTCTTCGGCTCGCCGGCGCGGGCGTACAGCGCCTCGCTCTCCTCCTGCGGCACCAGCCGGTCGTCGTCGGTGGTGATGAACAGCACCGGGCGCGGGGCGATCCTGTCCACCACCCATTCGGGATGAAAGCCCAGCGTGTCGTCGATGTATTCGAGCGGGATCTGGCTGACCGCGCCCGGATTGCCGGCCCGCGCCGCGGCGGCCAGGGCGGCGGACTGGCGGTCGGGCAGCAGGATCTCGCCACGCTCGACGAATTCGGATTCTCCCGTCATCACCCGGCGCACGCGGTCCGAGGCTGCGCGTTCCAGCAGATCGGCGAACTCGTCGGGGTGGCGCACGCTGCGCATCCAGCGCCGGCCGTGGCCGACGCCGACCACGGACACCACGCATTTCGCCCGGTTGTCCACCGCGGCGGTCCAGACCACGGTCGCGCCGCCATAGCTGGTGCCGTACAGGCCGAGATGGCCGGCATCCACCATCGGCTGCGCGCCGAGGAAGGTCAGCGCCGCCTGGCTGTCGAGCACCCGGCCATAGGGGGCGAGGCGGCTGCGCGAACCCTCGCTGTCGCCCCAGCCCTTGTAGTCGAAGGTCAGCACGACATAGCCCGCCGCGGCCAGCGCCCGGGCGGTATCGGGCAGGTACAGGTCCCGCACGCCGGTATAGCCGTGGCACAGCACGATGCCGGCGCGCTTTTCCCCGTCGTGCGAAGGGTTGGGTGGCAGGTCGGGCGGCAGGAACAGATCCCCCGCCAGTTTGACGCCCTCGCTGTAGAAGCTGACCTTCTGGCTCGACATGACGCTCCCCGTTCTGGATTGAAGCCTGGCGTTGGATCGAAGCTGGCGCTCAGGACGGCATGTAGGTGCCGCCGTTGGCGTGCACGGTCTGTCCGGTCATGAACGCCGCGTCTTCCGAGGCCAGGAACAGCGCGACATGGGCGATGTCCTCCGGCTTTCCCATGCGTCCCAGCGGAATGCGCAGCGCGCGCAGGCGAAGCTCTTCCTCGGTGTGACCGTAGCGCGGCTGGGCGGTGTCGGTCAGCCCGGGCGCGATGGCGTTGACGCGGATGCCGTGCGCCGCCAGCTCCAGCGCCATGGCGCGGGTCAGCGAGACGATGCCGCCCTTGCTGGCGGCGTAATGCACTCCGTCCGGGGAGTTCCCGGTGATCGCCTGCGACGCCAGGCTGAGGATGCAGCCGCCGCGGCCCTGCGCGATCATCGCCTTGGCCGCCGCCTGGGCGCAGAAGCAGCTGCCCTTGAGGTTGACGCCGTGGACGAAATCCCAGTCGTCGCCCGACATCTCCAGGAACGGCACCCGGGGAAACACGCCGGCATTGTTCACGAGTATGTCGATCGCGCCGAGCTGGCGCACGGTTTCTGCCACCATCGCCGCGCCGGCGCCGATATCGGCCACGTCGCCCTGGATCAGCGCCGTCCGGCGCCCCGCCGTCCGTACAGCCTCGGCCACGCTGCCCGCCTGGGCGGCGTCATCGAGGTAGTTCACCGCCACATCGGCGCCGGCCTGCGCGAAGGCGATCGCGATCGCCCGGCCGATGCCCTGCTGCGCGCCCGTCACCAACGCCACCTTGCCGTCCAGCCTGGCCATGCATCGCTCCTGGATCGTTGCCCGATGCCGGCAGTCTGCGGCGTTGGCCGTACAAAGCAAGTCCGTACAAAACAAGTCCGGGGCCTGCGCCAGGCCCCGGACCTTGACGTCCCGAGTTTGGGATCAGGCCGCGACGCGGATGGCGACGGCCTTCACGTCGGCGCCGACGCCGGGCTCGAACGCGGCGAAATTCTCCTCGAAGCGGGAGACCAGGTCCTTCGCCGTGCGGTCATACGCCGCCTTGTCCGCCCAGGACTGGCGGGGGTCCAGCACCTCGTCGGGGATGCCCGGCACATGCGTCGGGATCATCAGGCCGAAATACGGGTCGCGCCTGAATTCCACCCGGGCCAGGCTGCCGTCCAGCGCGGCGCGCAGCAAAGCGCGGGTGTGGCGGATCGCCATGCGGCTGCCGACGCCGTACTGCCCGCCGGACCAGCCGGTGTTCACCAGCCAGCAATCGGCGCCGTGCCTGGCGATCAGCTCCGACAGCATCTGGCCGTACACCTCCGGCCGGCGCGGCAGGAACGGGGCGCCGAAGCAGGTGGAGAAGGTGGCCTGCGGCTCGGCGCCCAGGCCCTTCTCGGTGCCGGCGACGCGCGCGGTGTAGCCGGACAGGAAATGGTACATCGCCTGCGCCGGCGTGAGCTTGCTGATCGGCGGCAGCACGCCGAAGGCGTCCGCGGTCAGCATCACCACGTTGCGCGGCTGCCCGCCGCGGCCCGACAGCTCGGCGTTCGGGATGTACTCGATCGGGTAGCAGGACCGCGTGTTCTCGGTCAGCGACTTGTCGGTCAGGTCCAGCCGGCCGTGCTCGTCGGCGATGACGTTTTCCAGCACCGCGCCGAAGCGATGGCTGGCGGCCCAGATCTCGGGCTCGGCCTCCTTCGACAGGTTGATCACCTTGGCGTAGCAGCCGCCCTCGAAATTGAAGACGCCGTTCTCCCCCCAGCCATGCTCGTCGTCGCCGATCAGCGGGCGGGCGGGGTCGGAGGACAGCGTGGTCTTGCCGGTGCCGGACAGGCCGAAGAACAGCGCCACGTCGCCGGAGGCGCCGATATTGGCGCTGCAATGCATCGGCAGCACGGCCTCCGCCGGCAGCTTCCAGTTCATCACCGTGAAGATGGATTTCTTGATCTCCCCGGCATATTCGGTGCCGGCGATGACGATCAGCTTCTGGTCGAACGACAGCGCGATGGCGGTGGAGGTGCGCACGCCGTCGATGTCCGGATCGGCCTGGAAATACGGCGCGTGCAGGATGACGTAGTCGGGCTCGAAATCGTCCAGCGCTTCCTGCGGCGGGCGGATGAACATGTTGCGCGCGAACAAAGCGTGCCAGGCGGTGGTGGTCACCAGCCGCACCCGCACGCGATGCGCCGGGTCGGCGCCGGCATAGAGGTCCTGGATGAACAGCTCCTGGCCCTGCAGATAGGCCTGCACCCGGGTCTTCAGGACGGCGAATTTCTCCGGCGCCAGCTTCCTGTTGATCTTGCCCCACCAGACATCGGCGGTGGTGGCGGGCTCGTCGACGACGAACTTGTCCTGCACCGAGCGGCCGGTATGCACGCCGGTATTGACCATCACCGCGCCGTCCGCGGACAGCCGCCCTTCATGGCGGCGGAGCGATTCAGCGACCAGGCCGGGGGCGGTCAGGTTGGCGTAGACCGGCCTCACGGCGGTTACGCCGGTGCCATGCAAAGCACTCCGTGCAGGAGAGGGGGTCGTGGCGGTTGTGGGCAAGGCGAGCTCCTGCGTTGCATGCGCTTTGTTGGCGCTGTACGGACGTTTCTCTTGGGTTTTACGGGTTGACCGCGGGGCGGTCTAGCCGGTTGCTCCTCAATTACCGGCAATTCTGCGTGCAGCCTGCGTCAGCCGGACCAGTTCATTGCGCAGGCCGCCGCTATCAGCGACGGGGGCGGAGAAGTCGATCCGCTGCGTCGTCTCCTCAAGTGCGAGGTCAAAGCCTTCGGAATCCGCCGTCGCCATGCGCCATGCGCCGGCGCGCCCGCTCGCCGCCGCGCCGATCGCCGCCATGGCATCGGCATGATCGTTATTGCAGTGCGACAAAATGCCCGCCTCGGCCGCGGCGATCGCGGCGGCGGCGTCCGGGTCCGGGACCAGCTCGGCGGCGCGCAGGCGGCTGGCGCGGGCGAAGCCGCCGACCAGCAGGCCGCCACGCGGGGCGATGCGCCAGAGATGGAAATCGCCGAACCCGGCATACAGCGCGGCATAGGGATGCACCGCCAGGAACCGGGCGCGATCCGCCTCGGCGTCGGACACCGACGCCAGCCCGGTCACCGTGATGCGCGGGGCGGTCTGCGGGTTGGCGCTCTCCGGCGCGCCCGCCACCAGCAGCGAGCAGCGCGGCTCGGCGCGCAGATGGCGGGTATGCTCCGCGAGGTCGGACAGCAGCAGCAGGATCGCGCCGTCCGCGGCGATGGCGGGCGTGACCAGGGAGGCGAAGGGCTGGCCGGCATCGTGGCGCACGTCACCGTCGCCAGCGTGCCCGACCGGGCCGCGCGCAGCAGGCGCCTGGCCTGCAGCGCGAACGCGGCCTGATCGGGGGACTGCCTTTCGGCGGATTTCTCCCCATCTGTCAGGTCTGCCATATTCCGTTCACCCCTCGTCCCGAATACGCCATAATTGACCGGCATCGTGGCATCCCTGTGGCGGCCGCCCGCAACTGCCACGCCGCGCTACCCGACCCCTTCCGAGGGCGCCCGTTCCAACAAGGACCGAATGATGAAACAGACCATCGCGCTCGTCGACGACGACCGCAACATCCTCACCAGCGTTACGATGACCCTGGAGCAGGAGGGCTTCCTGGTGCGCACCTACACCGACGGCGAGAGCGCGCTGCACGGCCTGGCGGCGCGGCCGGCGGATCTGGCGGTGCTGGACATCAAGATGCCGCGGATGGACGGGATGGAGCTGCTGCAGCGGCTGCGCGCGCGTTCGGCGATGCCGGTGATCTTCCTGACCTCCAAGGACGAGGAGGTGGACCAGCTCATGGGCCTGCGCCTGGGCGCCGACGACTACATCACCAAGCCGTTCAGCCAGCGCCTGCTGCTGGAGCGCATCCGCGCCCTGCTGCGCCGCAACGAGGCGAGCAAGGCGGAAGGCTCCGGCGCCGCGCCCGGCGGCGTGATCGTGCGCGGCGAGCTGACGCTGGACGAGACCAAGCACCAATGCACCTGGAAGGGCCGCGACATCCAGCTGACGGTGACCGAGTTCCTGCTGGTGAAGGCGCTGGCGACGCGGCCCGGCATGGTGAAGTCGCGCGACCAGCTGATCGACGCCGCCTATGGCGAGAACATCTATGTCGACGACCGCACCATCGACAGCCACGTCAAGCGCGTGCGCAAGAAGTTCCGCCAGGCCGACGACGAGTTCGACCATATCGAGACGCTGTACGGCATCGGGTATCGCTACAAGGAACAGTGACATTCCCGGCAAGGTGATCCTGCGCGGCCACGCCGTCTTCTCCTCTCCCCCGCTTCGGGGGAGAGGGGAGGGTGAGGGGGTGCGGGCGGCCGCTCATGCCTGGCTGTTTCCCCCTCACGTCTGGCCGTTTCCCCCTCACCCCTCCCCCCCTCTCCCCCGAAGGGGGGAGAGGGTGATTTGGGGCGGTTTGGCAGCGGCCGCCGTGATCCTTCCAGCCGCCGTGATCCTTCCAATGGACTGCTTACATGCCTGACGGCACAAATCTCGGCGCGCTGGCGCCGGACGCGGTGGAGGACAAGCGGTTCCGCCAGCGTCTGGTCTCGCCCCTGCTGCGGCGCATCCTGCTGGTCAACGCGCTGCCGCTGGCGCTGCTGGTCGCGACCCTGCTGTACCTGGATCAGTACCAGAACGGCCTGCTGCAGGCGACCGTGACGGCGTTGCGCGAGCAGGCGCGGATCTATGCCGGGGCGATCGGCGAAAGCGCGGTGAAGGAGGACAGCCCGGACAATCCCGTCCTGGTCCCCGAGCTCGCGCGCCGCCTGCTGCGCCGCCTGACCGAGCCGACGCCGGACGCGCAGGCCAAGCTCTACGCCCCCGACGGCCAGGTGATCGCCGACAGCCGGGTGCGCGAGGGGCCGGGCGGCGCGATCACCACCGAGCCGCTGCCGCCGGCGGTGGACCGCGGCGAGGTGCTGGGGATCGTGGGCTATCTGTACGACAAGGCCCTGGCGCTGCTGCCGCACAAGGCGGAGCCGCGCCTGGTCGTGGACCTCAGCGAGGGCGGGGCCGGGGTGGACTGGACGCCGGACGTGAAGGAGGAGCTGCGCCTGTCCGGCTCCGACCAGAACCGGGAGATGCCCGCCTATATCCGCCGCACCAAGGACAACCGCCTGCTGGTGACCGTGTCCGTGCCGGTGGAGCACAACCGGCACAATGTCGGCATCATCCTGCTGACGCGCGAGGCGCGGGACGTGGACAACAGCCTGCTGAGCATCCGCATCTCGATCCTGGCGCTGTTCTCCCTGGCTTTGGTGCTGACGCTGGTGCTGTCCTGGTACCTGTCGCTGACCATCGCCCGGCCGATCCTGCGCCTGGCCCGCGCGGCCGCGCATATGCGCGAGGGCAAGGGGCGGGAAGGCAGTGTGCCAGACCAGCTGCTCGACCGCCATGACGAGGTCGGCGCGCTGGCCGTGGCGCTGTCGGAATCCGCCGGCGCGCTGTGGGCGCGGATGGACGCGATCGAGCAGTTCGCCGCCGATGTCGCGCACGAGCTGAAGAACCCGCTATCCTCCATGCGCAGCGCCATCGAGACGTTGCGCCGCATCGAGGAACCGGCCCAGCAGAAGCGCCTGCTGTCGATCATCGGCGAGGACGTCACCCGGCTGGACCGGCTGATCAGCGACATCTCCGACGCCTCCCGCGTGGACGCGGAACTGTCGCGGACCGCCACGGAAAAGGTGGATGTGGCGAAGATCCTGACGCTGCTGGCGGAGATCAACGAGGCGACGCGCGACGAGGGCGACGCCAGGATCGAGCTGCAGGCGCCGGCCGAGGGGCTGTACGTGCAGGCGGTGGAGGACCGGCTGGTGCAGGTGCTGCGGAACCTGATCGGCAACGCGCAGAGCTTCTCGCCGCCGAACGGACGGATCGGCCTGCGCGCGCAGGAGAACGGGGCGGTGATCGAGATCAGCGTGGAAGACGACGGTCCCGGCATCCCCGACGCCCGGCTGGAGCACATCTTCGACCGCTTCTACTCCGAACGGCCCAAGGGCGAGCATTTCGGCCAGCATTCCGGCCTCGGCCTGTCGATCAGCCGGCAGATCGTGGAGGCGCTGAAAGGCCGCATCACCGCCGAGAACCGCCGCGACCGCGACGGCAAGGTAATCGGCGCGCGTTTCGTGGTGTGGCTGCCGAAGGGGTAGGAAGGAAGATTGGGGCTCTGTCCCAAACCCCGCAAAGGGACAGTCGTCCCTTTGATCCCTTTGACTGGTTTGTGGAGCAGAGGGCCATGACATAGCCCGGCAACGGCTACGTCGGTTCGGCCCTCTGCTCCACAAACCAAACAGATGGGGGTCAAGGGGCCACGGGCTCCTTGCGGGGTCTGGGGCGGAGCCCCAGCCTTGCTTCCTTCCTTCCGCTCAGGCCGCCCGCTGGCGCGCCGTCTCGGTCGCGGCTTCGAGGCTGAGCTGCTGGGCCAGGCGGTCCAGGCGGCGGATCACGCTTTCGCCGGCGAACACGCCGGTGTCCTCTTCCAGGCGCAGCACGAGCTGGCTGCCCCGCAGGATCAGCGCCGTGCCGGACAGCAGGTCGGGGGTGCCGGCCGAGAGCGTGTAGGCCAGCCGCAGCGCGCTGCCGAGGGTTTCGGCCCGCTGGGCGCTGGCCATGTCGAGCAGCAGCCGGGCCGGGCGGAGGAAATCGGCGTCGGAATTCGCCTCGTAGCGCATGGCCGTGGCGAGTGCGAGGAAGGCGCGGGCATGATGGTCGAGGCCGATGCCGGGCTGGCGCAGCACGCGCAGGAAGCTCTGTTCGGCGCGGAATTCCGGATGGTCGTGGCTGCCGATATCGGACAGCCAGCAGGCGGCTTCCCGCAGCCGGCGGGCGGCGGCGCCTTCCTGGGCGAACAGCGGCTCGGTCCAGGCGAGCAGCGCCGGGGGCAGGTTGGGGTCGCGGCCCATCCGCCGGGCGTAGTCCTTGCCGGCCGCCAGCAGCGGGTCCTCCGCGAGCACGGAAGCGGGCATGCGCTGCATGAACCAGCCCTCGCGCAGGCCGTTGGCGCTGAACACCACCCGGCGCGCGCCGGTGGCACGCAGCAGCCGGCGCAGCGCCACCGCGGCGTAGGGCAGGTCCTCGACGCGCCGGCGCGACACGTCCGGCAGGCGTTCCAGCGCCCGCCGCCCGGCGGCGGCGATCACGCCGGCGAGGTCGCGCGCCTCCTCCCGCCCGATCGTGTAGTGGTGCACCATGTTCAGCGGATAGCCGGTCTGCGCCATGTGGATGCGCGCCAGCGCGCGCCAGGCGCCGCCGACCAGATAGAGGTCGCGGCCGATCCCTTCCGACAGCCAGGGCACGCTGGCGATGTCCGCCTCGGCGATCGCGCGGGCGCGCACCGGGTCGTCGCCGGAGCGTTCGGACAGGCGGATGACGCCAAGGCCCAGCGTCTGGGACTGGGCGCGCCTGCCGGCGTCCAGCCGCACCACTTCCAGCGAGCCGCCGCCGATATCGGCCAGGATGCCGTCGGCGGTGGGAATGCCGCAGAGCACGCCCATGGCGGCGTATTCCGCCTCCTCGATCCCCGACAGCACGCGGATGGTCACGCCGGGCAGGCGGGCGGCCAGGGTGGCGACGAATTCGGGGCCGTTCGCGGCGTCGCGCACGGCGGCGGTGGCCAGCACCTCGAACGGGTCGGCGCCCATGGCGCGCGCGACGGCGTGGTAGCGGTGCATGACCGTCAGCGTCTGCGCCATGCCTTCCTCGTTCAGCCGGCCGCTGGCGAGCAGGCCGCGGCCCAGGCGCAGCACCGCCTTTTCGTTGAAGATGGCGACGGGGTTGCGGCTGTGGCCCTCGTAGACGACGAGGCGGACCGAGTTGGATCCGAGGTCCACCACCGCGCAGCGCGGCGCGTCGACGGGGGGCGTGTAGGGCATGCGGCCAATCCTGTTGCGGTCAAGCGGTTGCGAACGATCCCGTCCGGGAGCGTCAATCCTGGGTCACGCGATCCTGGTGCCGGCGCGCCAGCCCCCCCGCGAATCCCACCGGAGCGGCGACCAGGGGCCCGTGCAGCGCCGAGCCGCGCCCGGACAGCGAGGGATTGGTCATGAAGTAGTCATGCGCCGACACCGGCCTGGGCCCGGGGGCGACGCGGCGCCAGACGGCGTCCGGCCCCAGTTCCCAGGACTGCATCGTGTCCTTCAGGTTCACCACCATGATCTGGTCCAGCACCTGGGCGTGCACCGTGGGATTGCGGATCGGCACCAGTGTCTCGACCCGCCAGTCCATGTTGCGCGCCATCAGGTCGGCCGAGCTGATGAACACCTTGGCGTGCCGGTTGGGCAGCTTGTGGCCGTTGCCGAAGACATAGATCCGGGAGTGTTCCAGGAACCGGCCGACGATGGACTTGATGCGGATGTTCTCCGACATGCCCGGCACGCCGGGCCGCATGCAGCAGATGCCGCGCACCACGATGGAGATCTTCACCCCGGCGCAGGAGGCGCCGTACAGCGCGTCGATCAGGGTTTCGTCCACCAGGCTGTTCATCTTCAGCCAGATCGACGCCGGCTTGCCGGCGCGCGCGTGGTTGATCTCGCGCTGGATGAGGTCGAGCAGGATCGGGCGCGTGGTCAGCGGGCTGAAGCCCAGCGCGTCCATCAGCTCGGGCCTGGCATAGCCGGTCATGAAGTTGAACAGCCGCGCGGCGTCGCGCGTCAGGTGCGGGTCGCAGGTGAAGAAGGACAGGTCGGTGTAGATGCGCGCGGTGATCGGATGGTAGTTGCCGGTGCCGAAATGCGCGTAGGAGCGCACGGCGCTGCCTTCCCGGCGCACCACCAGCGAGATCTTGGCGTGGGTCTTCAGCTCGGTGAAGCCGTAGACCACCTGCACGCCGGCCGCTTCCAGGGTGCGGGCCAGGCGGATATTCGCCTCCTCGTCGAAGCGGGCGCGCAGCTCCACCAGGGCGGTCACGGATTTGCCGGCCTCCGCCGCCTCGATCAGCGCCTTGACGATCGGGCTGTCGCGCGAGGTGCGGTACAGCGTCTGCTTGACCGCGATGACGTTCGGGTCACCGGCGGCCTGGCGCAGGAACTGCACCACGACGTCGAAGCTCTCGAACGGATGATGGACGATGATGTCCTTGGCGCGGATGGCGGCGAAGCAGTCGCCGCCGAAATCGCGGATGCGCTCGGGGAAGCGGGGCGTGTACGGCGGGAACAGCAGGTCGGGCCGGTCGTCGATGATCAGCTGCTTCAGGTCGACCAGGCCCAGCATGCCGCGCTGGATGTGGATCTCCTCGGCGCTGGCGCCGGTCTCGGCGGCGACGAGGTCGCGCAGCTCCTGCGGCATGTCGGCGTCCACCGACAGCAGTATGGCGACGCCGCGGCGGCGGCGCTTCAGCGAGGTCTCGTAGGAGCGCACGAGGTCCTCGGCCTCTTCCTCGAATTCCACGTCGGTGTCGCGGATCAGCCGGAACATGCCCTGACCGAGCACGCGGAAGCCGGGGAACATCCGGTCCAGGAACATCCCGACCAGGTCTTCCAGCATCAGGAAGCGCACCGGCTCGTCGGCCGCCCCACCCGCGGAGGCGCCCGTGTGTGCGCCCGTGTGTGCACCCGTCTGGGCCCCGGTGGGGGGCAGGCGGGTGAAGCGCGGCACCTGGCCGGGCAGCGGGATCAGCGCGCGGGTGCCCTGGCCGTCGTCCTCGCGGATCAGGCGCAGCGCCATCACCAGGCCCATGTTGGGGATGAACGGGAAGGGATGGGCGGGATCGACCGCGAGCGGCGTCAGGACGGGGAAGATCCGCTCCATGAACCAGTCGTCGAGCCAGGCGACGTCGTCGGCCGACAGCTCCGCCGGTTCGCAGACCACGATGCCGGCGCCGTCGAGCAGGTCGCGCAGCTCGGTCCAGACGCGCTGCTCGTCGGCCATCAGGGCTTCCGCCCGGGCGCGGATGTCGATCAGCTGCTGCGCCGGGGTCAGCCCGTCGGAGGCGCGCGTGGTGACGCCTGCCTTGGCCTGGCCGACCAGGCCGGCGACGCGCACGGAGTAGAACTCGTCGAGATTGGACGCGCTGATGGAGACGAAGCGCAGCCGCTCCAGCAGCGGATGGCGCGGGTTTTCGGCTTCCTCGACCACCCGGCGGTTGAAATCGAGCCAGGAGAGCTCGCGGTTGATGAAGCGGTCGGGGTTGTGGATATAGGCCGGCTCCGAACCCGGCTTCGGAGGGGCAGACTCGCGGTCCGGCTTCTCGGCCGGCGCGCCCGCCGGCATGGCCGAAGCCTGGGCTTCCGGACTGTGTTCCACCGCGGTTTGGTGCTCGGTCATGTCCGCTCCACGCAGCTGATGATCATCCTCCCGGGTCTATACCAGAGACGGTCCCCGGTACGCATGCTGCCAGCGTATGCCGGGCGGCCGACCCAGAAATTTCATTTTGCCACATGCGTCATTTTGGAAGGCCCTTTCGGCTAGACCCGCCGGTTCCGGCCGGCTTCCGCCTCCACCCCGGCGGCGATGTCCGCGATCACCTGGTCGGCCAGGCGCTGGGTGACGCGCCGGCCGAGTGCCAGTCCGGCGACGTCGAGCCGGCGGGCCGCGTCCGCCAGCGCCGCGTGGCGGCGCGGCAGGCGGTTCAGCAGATGGCGCTGCACCGGGCCCGGCACCGCGAGCTGGCGGTCCGACAGCAGCCGCGCCAGCAGCGCCGCCAGCAGCGCGTCCTCGGGCGGGTCGATGCGCACCGCGGTCAGGGCGCGCAGCCGGCTGGCGAGGTCGGGCAGGCGCACCGGCCAGCGCGCCGGCGGCTCGCGGCCGGCGATCAGCAGCTTCAGCCCGGCCTCGGCGGCGGCGTTGAGCAGATGCAGCAGGGCGATCTCGTCGTCCGTCTGGTCGGCGTCGTCGAGCGCGATCCCGCCCGCTTCGGGCAGGTCGGGAAGCCTGGCCAGTCCCTTGCCGGAGAGGTGCACGCCGTTGTGATGGCGCGCCCAGATATGCAGCAGATGGGTCTTGCCGCAGCCGGGCTCGCCGAACAGCGCGAGCTGACCGCCCGGCCAGTCCGCGGTCCGCTGCAGCCAGGAGCCGGCCGCCTCGTTGGAGGGAAAGCGCAGGAAATCCGGCTCGAGGAATGCCTGTTCGTGGGGAAACGGCAGCGGATACTGGGGGATCGGGGTCATCAGGCCTTCGGGGGCAAGCGGGGGGCCATATCTTGTACGGCGGCCTCTTGTACAGCAGGGTCGGCGGTTTGCGGCGGGTCGAGATAGAGTGGGCTGTTCAGATAGCGCCGCAGCCAGAAACGGCACAGTACCCCGATCGTCGCCGCCACCGGCACCGCCAGCATGACGCCGACGAAGCCGAATGCGGCGCCGCCGGCGAACAGGGCGAAGATCACCCAGACCGCCGACAGCTCCACCCGGTCGCCGAGGAAGCGGGGATAGAGGACATAGCCCTCCAGGAACTGCCCGAGCCCGAGCACGCCGACCACCAGCAGCACGCCGTGCAGGTCTGGGAACTGCGCCAGCGCCAGGCCGATGGCGCTGGCGCCGCCGACGAAGGAGCCGACATAGGGGATGAAGGACAGCAGCCCGGCCGTCAGCCCGACGATCAGGCCGAGGTCCAGGCCGACGGCCGACAGCGCCATGGCGTAGTAGACCGCCAGGAACAGGCAGCACAGCGCCTGGCCGCGCACCCAGGCGGACAGGATGCGGTCCACCTCCCGCGCCTGGGCGCGGATCAGCCCGGCATAGCGGTGCGGCAGCCAGCCATCGATCATCCGCACGATGTCCGGCCAGTCGCGCAGCAGGTAGATCGCCACCACCGGCGTCACGATCATCAGGGTCAGCACGTTGAACAGCGCGAAGCCGCTGCCGATCACGCTGGCGGCGGTGCGGATCAGGAACGACACCACGGCGCCGGCCTGTCCGCCGACGAGGTCGCGCAGCCGGTCGTCCACCACGTCGTTGCCGAAGCGCTGCTGCAGCAGCGCGATCATCTCCTGCGCCCAGTCCTGCACCAGGGAGACATATTGCGGCACGCGGCCGATCAGGATGCCGATCTGCGCCAGGATCAGCGGATACAGCAGCAGCACGAACAGCAGCACCGCGGCCAGGAAGCCGAGCATGATCAGCCCGGTCGCCAGCCCGCGCGGCAGCCCGAGCCGGGTGAGCCAGGTGGTCGGCGGATGCAGCACATAGGCGATGCCGCCGGCGGCGACGAAGGGCAGCAGCACCGAGGCGAACAGGTCCAGCGTCAGCCAGGCGACGACCGCGAGGGCGATCAGCAATCCGATCCGCTGCGCCCGGGTCGCGGTTCCCGGCTGGCGCGGCGCCGCCGCTTCGCCCCTTGTCTCCAGGTTGCGGAGCTCGTTCATCGGTCGCGCACGGCGTTCCAGACGTACAGCGCCCCCGAGATCAGCGTGCAGGCCGTCACCGCCCAGATCAGGAAGTCCAGGATCAGCGCCGCCGGCACCTGCGGCACGGCATGGGCGAAGCTGAGCAGCAGCGCGAAGGCGATCAGCGCGATCTGCAGCGCGGTCGCCAGCTTTGAGATGGGCAGCGGATGGATGACGATGGGCTGGCCCAGCAGGAACAGCATCATCACGCCGCCGACGATCAGCAGGTCGCGGAACACCACCAGGATGGCCAGCCAGTCCGGTAGCACGCGCACCGCGGCCAGGGTCACGAACATCGACACCATCAGCACCTTGTCAGCGATCGGGTCCAGCATGGCGCCGAGCTTGTTGCCGCCGCCCTGCCGGCGCGCCAGCCAGCCATCCACCGCGTCCGACAGCCCCGCCAGCACGAACAGGCAGAAGGCCTCGACCATCCATTCCTGCAGCACCAGCCAGACCGCCAGTGGCACGGCGCAGAGCCGGGCGAAGCTGATCGCGTTCGGCAGCGTCAGCAGCCCGGACGGCGACAGCCGGCTGAAGCGCAGGCCGTCAGGCATCCTGCCTGCTCCGCGGCGCGTTCCGGTCCGATCCGATGCGGTGCAAAGCGAACATCGCGTCCTGTTCCAGGGAAACCGTCGAAAACCTGTCCATCAGGGTCCGGGCCATATTGCGCCGGATGGGGGGGTATGGTTGTTTCCGCGCCCGTTCATCGACCCTGCATCCCAGCATAGCACAGTCTGGCCGCGCAGGGCTCAAGCCGCATCGAGGCATGCCATGACCGTCCCCCCGCGCGCACCCGGCGCGACCACCTACCGCGACGCCGGCGTGGACATCGCCGCCGGCGACGCGCTGGTGGAGGCGATCAAGCCGCTGGCGCGCGCCACCAGCCGCGCCGGGGTGCTGGGCGGCCTCGGCGGTTTCGGCGCGCTGTTCGACCTGAAGGCGGCCGGCTTCACCGACCCGGTGCTGGTCTCCACCACCGACGGCGTCGGCACCAAGCTGAAGATCGCCATCGAGACCGGCATCCACGAGACCGTGGGCATCGACCTGGTGGCGATGTGCGTTAACGACCTGGTGGTGCAGGGCGCCGAGCCGCTGTTCTTCCTCGACTATTTCGCCACCGGCAAGCTGTCGGTGACGCAGGCCAGCGCGGTCATCGCCGGCATCGCCGCGGGCTGCACCCAGGCCGGCTGCGCCCTGGTCGGCGGCGAGACGGCGGAGATGCCGGGCATGTATGCCGCCGGCGACTACGACCTGGCCGGCTTCGCCGTGGGCGCGGCCGAACGCGGCCGGCTGCTGCCGCTGGCGATGGCGCCGGGCGACGCGGTGCTGGGGCTCGCCGCCTCCGGCGTGCATTCCAACGGCTTCTCGCTGGTCCGCCGCGTGGTGGAGAAATCCGGCCTGGCCTGGGACGCGCCGGCGCCGTTCGCCCCCGGCACCACCCCCGGCACCACACTGAGCACCACCCTGGGCGCCGCGCTGATGGCGCCGACGCGGATCTACGTGAAGCCGCTGCTGGCGCTGCACCGCGCCGGGCTGCTGAAGGCCGCCGCGCACATCACCGGCGGCGGCCTGCCCGGCAACCTGCCCCGCGTGCTGCCCGACGGCCTGATCGCGGTGCTCGATCCGTCCTGGCCGGTGCCGCCGGTATTCGCCTGGCTGGCCCGCACCGGCGGGATCGCCGCCGAGGAGATGCTGCGCGTGTTCAACTGCGGCATCGGCATGGCGCTGGTGGTCACCGATGCCGACGCCGCCATCGCGCTGCTGGAACAGGCGGGGGAGCAGGTGTATCGCATCGGCGTGCTGGAGGCCGGCACCGGCCCCGCCGCAATCCGCATCGATCCCGAAGCGGGCTGGCCGGCTTGACGTCACCGGTCGCGAAGCGCCGCGTCGCTGTCCTGATCAGCGGCCGCGGCTCCAACATGGCGGCGCTGCTGACCGCGGCGGCGGATCCGGCCTATCCGGCCGCGATCGCGCTGGTGCTGGCCAACCGGCCGGACGCCGCCGGCCTCGCCACCGCTGAGGCCGCGGGGATCCGGACGGCGGTGGTCGATCACCGCGGCTTCCCGCGCGACCGTCCCGCCCACGAGGCCGCCATCGACGCCGCGCTGACCGGGGCCGGGATCGAGATCGTCTGCCTCGCCGGCTACATGCGGCTGCTGACGCCGCTGCTGGTCGGGCGCTGGGCGGGGCGGATGCTGAACATCCACCCGAGCCTGCTGCCGGCGTTCCCGGGCCTCGACACCCATGCGCGCGCGCTCGCCGCCGGGGTGAAGCTGCATGGCTGCACGGTGCATCTGGTGACCGAGGCCATGGACGAGGGCCCGATCCTCGCGCAGGCCGCCGTTCCCGTGCTGGCGACGGACACCGAGGCGAGCCTCTCCGCCCGCGTGCTGGTGCAGGAGCACCGCATCTACCCGCTGGCGCTGGCGCAGCTGGCGGCGGGCAGGCCCGGCGCCGAGCCGGGGCCGGACGCGGCGTTGCTGAACCCGCTGCCCTGCCCCTTGCCCATGGACCCGGGGCTGCAATAGAAAGCTACCAATAAATTTTCTGGGATCGAGGCAGACCATGGCCACGCAAAGCACCCGTTTCACCGGCCCGACAACGACCGAAGCCCTGATCGCCGAACGCCAGAAATTCTGGAGCGGCTTCACCGGCGCCACCACCGGCGCGGTGATCTTCATGGCGGTTCTGCTGATCCTGATGGGCCTGTTCCTGACCTGATACCGGCGCGCCCGGCCGAGACCTTCCCGCTAATCGACGGAGAAGCCGACATGCAGCTCGGACGCCTTGGCGTTTGGTACAGCGCCGACAAGATGGATGGGACGGGGCTGGCGGCATTCGTCCGCACGGTCGAATCCCTGGGCTACGACACGCTGTGGTACCCGGAATCGCGGGGCTTCGAATCGCTGTCGGTGGCCGGATTCATGCTCGGCAACACCACGAAGCTGAAGATCGGCAGTTCCATCGCCAGCATCTACGCCCGCGACGCGTTCACCGCGCGGCGCGGCTTCATCACGCTGCGCGATCTGTATGGCGACCGCTTCATCCTCGGCCTTGGCGTCAGCCACATGCCGATGGTCGAGGGGCTGCGCGGCCATGTCTATGAAAAACCGGTCCCGGCGATGCGCAAATACCTCGACGGCATCCTGAAGGGCGAGGCCGGCTCCGAGAGCTGGCCGGTCGTGGTCGCGGCACTGGGCCCACTGATGCTCAAATTGTCGTTCGAGAAATGCATGGGCGTGGTGCCGTACAACGTCACCCCCGAGCACACCCGCCAGGCGCGCGCCATGATGCCGGACGGCAAATGGCTGGCGGTGGAGCAGAAGATCGTCATCGAGACCAACCCTGAGACCGCCCGCGCGCTCGGCCGCAAGGAATTGTCGCGCTACATGGTCCTGCCGAACTACCGCAACAACTGGCTGCGCCTCGGCTTCACCGAGGCGGAGCTGGAGAATGGCGGCTCGGACCGGTTCATCGATGCCATGGTGAACTGGGGCGACGTGGCGGCGGTGAAGCGCCAGTTGCGCGCCCATTTCGAGGCCGGCGCCAACCATGTCTGCATCCAGCCGGTGCATGCCGAGGGCGATTTCGCCGCCCGCGACGCCATGCTGGCGGCGCTGGCGGATACCTGATCCGTCCGGCCGGGCGGCTGTCGTTGCGCCTGTCTGATCGTTGATTGTGCTTGCGTCCGCCCGTCCGGCGTCAACACCACGCCGGCCAATCGGCCGGGCCCTCCGCGCGGGTTGACTCCGGCCGGACGGACGAAGCGGGCGCTGAGATCAGACAAGGCCAAGGTCTGCGCATCTCCGGCTTGCTTCGATCCCGAGCCACCTGCCGGCCCGGCCGGGCGGTTCGGAATCGAGGCAGCCGAAAGGGCCCCGGCAGGAACCGCTAGGTCGGCGGCCCGCCCGGGAACACCGCCGTGGTCCGCGCCAGGTCCGGCCAGCCGATCGGCATTGCCGATTGTTCCGCCGCCCGCGCGGGCTCGACCTGCGCGTCCCAGTTGGCGGCGATGAAGCGGCGCCCGGTCACCGCGCCGCCGTCCGCGCTGCACAGAAACAGCATCGGCGGCGCCAGCTTCTCGGGGCGGATCAGGTTCTGGCGGTCATAGCCGCTGTCGGACGGCACCATCGCCGTGTCCGTCGGACCCCCGGGCACCACCACGTTCACGGTGATGCCGGTGCCGGCAAGCTCGTCCGCCAGGCTGGCGCTCCAGGCTTCCAGCCCGGCCTTGGACGGCCCATAGGGCGACCAGCCGCCGCGCAGCATGGTCAGGAAGCTGGTGGTGACGTTGATGATCCGGCCGAATTTCTGCACCCGGAACCCGGGGATGGCGGCCTTGGCCATGAAGAACGGCCCGGACAGGTTCACCGCCAGGAAACGCTGCCACATTTCCGTGGTCACGTCCTCGATCTGCACCTGGCGGCTGAAATGGTCTTCCCGCACCGCGCCCATGCCGATGGCCGCGTTGTTCACCACCGCGTGCAGGTCGCCGAAATGGTCGCGCACCTGGTCCACAAGGGCCACGCAGGAGGCGGGGTTCGAAATATCGGTCGCCACCGCCAGCGCGTTGCCGTCCAGCGTTGCGGCAAGGGCGTCCAAGGCGGCCCGGTTGACGTCGGAAATGCCGAGCTTCCAGCCGGCACGAACGAATTCCCGCGCCAGCGCCTGGCCGATGCCGCCTGCGGCGCCGGTGATGATGGCGACGCGATGTTGCGTGCTCATCCGGGTTATTCCGCCGCCAGGCGCAGGTTGGGCACGGGCGCGTTGGTGATGGCGCTCATGCGCTCGCGCACGTCGAACACGCGTATTTCGAGCTCGGTGATATCCGGATTGGCCCTCATCCGGGCGACGATCGGCCCGTTCGCATAGGCCTCGGCCGCCGCGCGGTCCGCGAACAGATAGATCCCGCCGGCGCGCCGCTCCTCGTCGCCATCCAGCCAGATCTTCCATTGCAGCCCGTCCACCGCCAGGAACTGCCTGGCCCGGTCGTCGGTGTAGCGCGCCTCCCACTCTGCCTTGGGCATCTCGGGACGGCGATAATTGACCTGGACGATGACCATCCTGCGCTTCCTCCTGCTGGCTGTTCCGGGCGGACCCGGCTGTTTCCGCGCCAGCCTATGCCCGGCATCCCGCCCGGCCAACCGCCCCGCGCCTGCGCCAGCGGCGCGGCAGATATGAACCCCTTGCCTGCGCCTGCGGCGCGGCAGATATGAAACTGCCGTGGCGGTGCGGTTTTGGCTCGCTTCCGCGCGTCCGGGGGTTTATGGGTGCGCCGCAACATGGGCGCGGCGCGGCCATCTGTTCGCGCGCCCCTGCCTTATTCCGCCAGAGCGATCCGGCCAGCCCGACCCCAAGGACCCCATCCTATGGATATCCGCAATATCGCGATCATCGCCCATGTCGATCATGGGAAGACCACCCTCGTCGACCAGTTGCTGCGCCAGTCCGGCACCTTCCGCGATCACCAGGTGGTGGCCGAGCGCGCCATGGACCGCAACGACCTCGAGCGCGAGCGCGGCATCACCATCCTCGCCAAATGCACCTCGGTCGTGTGGAAAGACACCCGCGTCAACATCATCGACACCCCCGGCCACGCCGATTTCGGCGGTGAGGTGGAGCGCATCCTGAACATGGTGGACGGCGCCATCGTGCTGGTGGACGCCGCCGAGGGCGTGCTGCCGCAGACCAAGTTCGTGGTCGGCAAGGCGCTGGCCCAGGGCATCCGCCCGATCGTCGTCGTCAACAAGGTCGACCGCCAGGACGCCCGCGCCGACGAGGTGCACAACGAGGTGTTCGACCTGTTCGCGGCCCTTGGCGCGAATGACGAGCAGCTCGACTTCCCGATGCTGTACGCCTCCGGACGCCAGGGCTGGGCGGACGAGACGATGGACGGGCCGCGCAAGGACCTGTCGGCGATGTTCGACCTGGTGCTGCGCCATGTTCCGACGCCGACGGTGAATGCCGACGCGCCGTTCGCCATGGTCGCCTCGATCCTGGACTACGACAACTTCCTCGGCCGCGTGCTGACCGGGCGCATCGAGCAGGGCACGGCGCGCGTCAACATGCCGCTGAAGGTCATGCGCAGCGACGGCAGCATCGTGGAGACGGGACGGCTGACCAAGCTGATGTCGTTCCGGGGCCTGGACCGCGTGCCGGTGGAAGAGGCGCAGGCGGGCGACATCATCGCGGTGGCCGGCCTGACCGACGGCACCATCCCCGATACCGTCTGCTCCCCGGAACAGGCCACGCCGCTGAAGGCGACGCCGGTCGATCCGCCGACCCTGGCGATGACCTTCCGCGTCAATGACGGCCCGCTGGGCGGGCGCGAGGGCAAGAAGGTGACGTCGCGGCAGATCCGCGATCGCCTGCTGCGCGAGACCGAGGGCAACGTCGCCATCAAGGTGACCGAGAGCAACGAATCCGACGCCTTCGAGGTCGCCGGCCGCGGCGAATTGCAGCTCGGCGTGCTGATCGAGCAGATGCGCCGCGAAGGCTTCGAGCTGTGCATCGGCCGCCCGCGCGTGCTGACCCGCAAGAACCCGGAGACCGGCGAACGCGAGGAGCCGATGGAAGAGGTGCTGGTCGATGTCGACGAGCCCTATTCCGGCGTGGTGGTGGAGAAGATGAGCCGCCGCAAGGGCGAGATGCAGGACATGCGCCCGTCCGGCGGCGGCAAGGTCCGCCTGACCTTCCTGATCCCCTCGCGCGGGCTGATCGGCTATCACGGCGAATTCCTGACCGACACGCGCGGCTCCGGCATCATGAACCGGCTGTTCGCCGGCTATGGTCCGTGGAAGGGCCCGATCGAGGGTCGGCGCAACGGCTCGCTGATCTCCACCGAGGCCGGCGAGGCGATCCATTACGCCCTGTTCTACATCCAGGAACGCGGCACGCTGTTCGTGAACCCCGGCGACAAGGTCTATGAGGGCCTGATCCTGGGCGAGCATTCGCGCGAGAGCGACCTGGACGTGAACCCGATCAAGGAAAAGAAGCTGACCAACGTCCGCGCCGCCGGCAAGGACGACGCGATGCTGCTGATCCCGCCGCGGCGCATGAGCCTGGAGCAGGCGATCGCCTATATCGAGGACGACGAGCTGGTGGAGGTCACGCCCACCGCCATCCGCCTGCGCAAGCGCCATCTGGACCCCAACGCCCGCAAGCGCGCCGAGAAGCGCTCCGTGGACGCCGAGGCGGCGGCCTGAGCCGCGACAATCACCGCATGAACGCTGAAGCATGAACAGGGCCGCTCTGGCGACAGGGCGGCCTTTTTCTTGTGCCGGCAGTGAACCGCATCACACCGCGGTATGCCGGTTTTCGCCAGTCTGCGCCCGCCGACAAGGAGGCTTGGGATGCGGGCTGGAATGGACACGCTGCTGCTCGGGGCCACGCTGGTGCTGGCCGGGGTATCGGCGATCCTGTCCAGCAGCCCGGTGCGCCAGGCCCTGGACGAGTACCTGTCCGCGCCGGACGACACGGCGATGATGATCGGGCAAAGCATGACGGAAGATCCCGCCCGGCCCGGCGCCACCCGCGCGCCCGGCGGCGACTGAGCCGGGCCGGGCAACGGCGCCTGGCCGCCCCGCTTGCGCTCAGCCGTGCCGGTCCAGCGGCACCGGGTTGGGGGCCAGCGCCAGCCCGATGGACCAGCCGAGATAGAAGCGGAAATCGTCGCCGAGATCGCCGGCCCCGTATAGCGGATACCCGGCCAGTCCCGCCGGTCCCAGCACCGCATGCAGCAGCAGCGTCAGCGCCAGCCATGCGAGGCTGACGCCGGCCACGCCGATCGCCAGGTTGCGGAACGTGTCCTCGTGCCAGTTCCGCGCCACGTACCATTGCCCCAGCGCGATCAGCACGATGCAGGGAACCGCCGTCATGACGATGTCGCGCAGCGGCCAGCCATAGTACCAGCCGATGGCGATCACCCAGGCGCCGGCGGCGACGCCGCCCGCCAGCCTCGGCCAGCCCGGCAGCCGCGCGCAGAACCAGGACAGGGTCACCGCCATCGGCACCCAGGCCCATTCCAGGATCAGACTGACCCCCTTGGCCACGCCATCCGACTGCCCGTCATGGCCGGAGCCGAGATAGGCGGTCATGCATTCGTGCAATCCGACCGCGACCAGGCCGAAGACGAAGGCGATCGGCGCGGTCAGCAGCAGGCTGCGGGTGTTGCGGTGCTCGGAGGTCCATCTGCCGTCGCGCGCGCGCTCCAGGATCGGTTCGACGAACACCGTCAGGATCACGCCGATCAGGATGATGGCGTAGACGTTCTGCCGCGAGAAATGATCGATCAGCGCCAGCAACCCCTGCCAGATGAATTCCGGCGCGGCGGCGCAGACCGATACCCAGAACGCGAACCCGAGATAGGTCAGGAAACGGCTGATCGACACGGTTGCCTCGCCCTTGCTGTCGGCCCCACAGGTTTTTGCAGGCCGCAAGGCGGTCTGGCCAGCGATTTCCGGTCACCGCTTCCCCGACCGGCCTTCGATCGGCTACAGCGGAAGCGAAGCAACGCACGGGAAACCCATGCCCTCCCTCCTCCCCACCGCCCCGGGACCGACATCGCGCTTCTACGTCTCCCAGCGGCTGCGGCTGCATTACGTCGACTGGGGCAACCCCGACGCGCCGCCGCTAATCCTGCTGCATGGCGGGCGGGACCATTGCCGCAACTGGGACTGGGTGGCCGCCGAGCTGCGCCGGGACTGGCACATCATCGCTCCCGACCTGCGCGGCCACGGCGACAGCGACTGGCCGTCCGACGGGCAGTACCCGATGGCCAACTACGTCTACGACCTGGCGCAGCTGATCCACCAGCAGCGCCTGGCGCCGGTGACCATCATCGCCCATTCCCTCGGCGGCAACATCTCGCTGCGCTACGCCGGCATCTATCCGGACACGGTGCGGCGGCTGGTTGCGATCGAGGGGCTCGGTCCGTCGCGGCGCATGCAGGCGCAGGACGCGACCCGCACGATCGACGGGCGCATGCGCGACTGGATCGACGAGCAGCGCACGCTGTCCGCCCGCCTGCCGCGCCGCTATCCCGACGATCGAGGACGCGTTCCGGCGCATGCAGGACGAGAACAAACACCTCTCGCCGGAGCAGGCGCGTCATCTGACCCAGCACGGCGTCAACCAGAACGAGGACGGCACCTATAGCTGGAAGTTCGACAACTATGTCCGCGTCTGGCCGCCCTACGACATGACGCGCGAGGCGATCGCCACGCTGTGGTCGCACATCGCCTGCCCGACGCTGCTGGTCTACGGCACCGAGAGCTGGGCGACGAACCCCGAGACCGACGGGCGCATCGCGCCGTTCCGCGATGCCCGCGTGCTGGCGGTGGAGGGCGCCGGCCACTGGGTGCACCACGACCGGCTGGATTTCTTCCTCGATGCGGTCCGGCGCTTTATCTGATCGCCTTCACCCGCGCGCAACGGATGTCCGGCCGGTTGCCGCTGCGATGACCGGGGACTAGCCTCCCGGTCAGAAAAACAGGGGGAAACTTCATGCGCTTCACGGACAAGGTGGCGGTCATCACCGCTGCGGCCAGCGGCATCGGCAAGGCGACGGCGGAGATCATGGCGCGCGAGGGCGCGATCATCGTTGCCGTCGACAACCACCAGGGAAGGCTGGACGCGCTGGTGGACACGCTGCGCCTGGATGGCGGGCGGGCGCATGGGCGGGTCGCGGATGCGCTGGACCCGGGACAGGTGGACGCGCTGGTGGCCGGGGCGGTCGCCGAGTTCGGCCGGATCGACATATTGGTCAATGCCGTCGGCGGCAGCACGATCATCCCCCGCCCGGCCGCGACGACCGAGGAACTGACGCTGGCGGAATGGCAGAAGATCATCGCCTTCAATCTCGACGGCACATTTCTGTTCTGCCATGCCGTGGCGCCGGTGATGGCGCGCCAGGGCAACGGCAAGATCATCAACCTGGCATCGATCGCCGGGCGCGGGCTGAGCGTGTCCAGCAGCAGCGCCTATGCCGCGGCCAAGGGCGGGATCATTGCCTTCACCAAGAAACTATCCCTGGAGCTCGGCCCGCACGGCGTGAACGTGAACGCCATCGCGCCGAGCCTGACGCTGACCGAGCGCATCCGCCCGCATTGGGAACAGCGCGACCCCGAGGCGCAGGCCGCCGAGATCGCCCGCACCCCGCTGCGCCGGGTGGCGCAGGCGAAGGATCAGGCCGGGGTGATCTGCTTCCTGGCCTCGCACGAGGCGGACTTCGTTACCGGGCTGACGATCGATGTGACGGGGGGTGTGTAGTTGCGCGGGCTGGCTGCCAGCAGCCAGCGGATGATTCCAGGGCGCCATGGCCGGGCTGGAAGAGCGGCGACCTTTCACCCCGGTTTCCCGCACCCGATAAGGCGCTGTTTTCATCAATGCGAACGGGCGGTGGGTGATTCGCGCCATTCGCGCTGGAGGTCCGCCGGCTGAGTTCCGGTTCCGGCCTGAGCGACCACACGGGCCTCTGCCGACGAATTTCGGCTCTCCGGTGAGTAATCTGGTTCCGTTGTATTGGCGCTTTGTCCTTGAAGCTGTCATGATCGCCAGGTCCTCTCCTAGGAAATCGAAGAATGGCTGGCCAAACAGGGCTTTCCGGGCAGGTCCTGGACGGAGACGCACTGGCACAAGCCATCGTGGATACCATCCGGGAGCCGTTGCTGGTGCTCGATGGGAGTCTGTGTGTGCTTGTCGGCAGCCGTTCCTTCTATCGAACATTCCTGGTCGATCAGGCGGAAACCGAAGGACGGCTCGTCTACGCGCTGGGTGACGGCCAGTGGGACATCCCGGATCTGCGTCGGTTATTGGAACAGATCGTGCCGCTGCACGGGACGATGGAAGATTACGAGGTTACCCACGACTTCCAGAAGATCGGGCTGCGGACGATGCTGCTGAACGCGCGGCAGATGTTCAATGGAGATCAGTCGCAGACGACAATCCTTCTGGCGTTCGAGGACGTCACCAGCCGCCGCGCCGCCGATCGCGCGTTGAGCGAACTGATGCGGCAGAAGGAAGTGCTGCTGGAGGAAATTCAGCACCGGGTCGCCAACAGTCTTCAGCTGATCGCGAGCATCCTGATGCTCAAGGCCCGGACCGTCGGATCGGAGGAGACGCGGCGGCATCTTCGAGACGCCCACGAGCGCGTCCTGTCGATCGCCGCCGTCCAGCAGCACCTGCGCGTGTCCGTGGTCGGAGAGCCGATCCAGGTCGGCCCGTATCTGACCCAGCTATGCCAGGCCCTTGCCACGTCGATGATACGCGACGAGCGAGAAGTCACATTGAAGGTGGTCGCTCAGCCGGGAACCGCGTCGTCGGGGGACGCGGTCAGTATCGGCCTTATTGTCACCGAGCTCGTTATCAACGCGCTGAAACACGCATTTCCGGACGGATACCCGGACAGGCGCACAATCGAGGTCTCCTATGAGGCCAACGGGCCTGACTGGCAGCTTGTGATCGCCGACAGCGGGGTGGGTATGCCGATGGCGCTGCCAAACACGCCATCCGGGGGCCTGGGCACATCCTTGATCAACGCGCTCGCCCAACAGCTTGCCGCTGTCGTCAAGGTCGCAACCGGAGCCCGGGGAACGACGGTCTCCGTGATCCATGCCACAGATCCGTCAGGTTCGGCGCAGCCCAGCAAAGATGCTGACGGTTCACTGTCGTAACCGACCTATTCGGCAACTGCGTGGCGGAGTTCCTGAATGACAGGCGTTTCCTCGGTTCCCCATTGGCTCCTTTGGGGTTTGATCCAGGTCAATGCGCGGGTCATCCAGAAGCGCAAAAAAAAGCAACCGTAAGGAGGCGTTCGTTAAATGCCGAACGTCTAGCGATTCAGTTCAGGAGCGGAGCGGCACGATGGGCACCATTCTGATCGTTATCCTGATAATACTCCTGCTCGGCGGTGGCGGCGGGTATTACGGGTATAATCGATATGGCGGTTCTGGACTCGGCGGGGCGCTTGTTACCGTGCTGATCGTTCTGCTTGTGCTGTGGTTTCTTGGAGTCCTTGGCACCCACGTCACCGTAAATTAACGGCAAAGCCGGCAGAGATCGCGGATCAGGTCACCTTTGCCGCTACATGTTGGAGGCTAGCCAGACGCACGGAGTGCCTCCTCCGGCGCAGAACCGTCATTACGTCAAATCGCCCTGATCGAAGCCCCTTTTCTATCGTTTGCCGTTTGGTGGCTATTCACAGGCACTCCCGTTTGTTCGGATGGCTGGAATTACGCACGGGCCAATTGGGCTTGATGCCGGCCGGGCGGACGCAAGCACAATCATGGATCAGACAGGGGCATAGATCAGACAGACACAGGCGCCCTCGCAATGGGGCGCCATTCAGCCCAAAAACCTTACTCGGCGGCGGCCCGCCGTCGCTTGCGGGACGGTTCGGGCTGGGCGATCGGGGCGGCAGCTTCGGGGTTCTCCAGCGCCACCAGCAGCGCGTCGCGCAGCTGCGCCAGCTTGCGTTCGTTCTCGACCTTCAGGCCGAACACGTCCTTGACGTAGAAAACGTCCACCGCCCGCACGCCGTAGGTGGTGACATGGGCGGAGGCGATCTGCAGCCCCTGCTCGCTGATCGCCGCGGTCACGTCGTGCAGCAGGCCCGGGCGGTCCCGGCCGTTCACCTCCAGCACCGTGTGGGTGTTGGAGGCCCGGTTGTCGATCACCACGCGCGGCGGCGACATGGATCGCGCGCACCCGCTGGCCCAGCAGGCTCTTGGATATCTTGCGGATTTCGCTGGCCAGGCGGATGCGCCCGGACAGCGCCTGCTCGATCAGCGCCGACAGCCGCGCCAGGCGGTGCGGCGCATCGAAGGTGCCGCCGGCGGCGTCCTGGATCCAGAACGTGTCCAGCGCCATGCCGTTGGTCATGGTGTGGATGCGGGCATCGACGATGGAGGCGCCGGCCACCGCCAGCGCGCCGGCGATGCGGCTGAACAGCCCGGCATGGTCGGCGGCGTAGACCGTCACCTCGGTCACCGCGCGGGCCGGCAGCGGCTGGGTGTCGACGGTCAGCGGCGTCTTGCGCTTTTCCGCGTCACGGATCAGGCGGGCATGGCGCGCATGGGTTTCCGGATCGAAGGACAGCCAATAGCCGGGATAGCCGAGGCCGGTGAACATCTCCAGATCGGCATCCGACCAGCCGGCCAGCATCGCCGCCGCCGCCTGCTTGGCGCGCTGCACCCGCACGTCGCGCTCGGTGGTGGACAGCCCGCCCGCCAGAACCTCGGCCACCCGGGCATAGAGCTCGCGCAGCAGCGTCGCCTTCCAGTCGTTCCACACCTTGGAGGACACCGCGCGCATGTCCGCCACCGTCAGCACCAGCAGCAGGCGCAGCCGTTCCGGCGACTGGATCACCTCGGCCAGGTCGAGAATGGTCTTGGGGTCGTCGATGTCGCGCTTGAACGCGGTCTGGCTCAGCAGCAGATGGTGCAGCACCAGCCAGGAAACCGTCTCGGTCTCCTCGGCTGACAGGCCGAGCGCGGGGCCGACATACAGGGCGATATCCGCGCCGAGCTCCGAATGGTCGCCGCCGCGGCCCTTGGCGATGTCGTGCAGGATCATCGCCACATACAGCGCCCGGCGAGACTGCAATTCCTGGATCAGCCCGGAGGCGACCGGCGCGATCTCGATTATCTCGCCGCGCTCCATCGCGTTCAGCACCTTCACCGCCTCGATCGTGTGCTCGTCCACGGTGAAGACATGGTAGGTGTCGAACTGCATCTGCCCGACGATCCGGCCCCAGTCCGGCAGATAGCGGCCGAGGAAGCCGGTCTCGTTCAGGATCGACAGCCAGCGCGCGCCATCGGCGTGTTCGCTGTGGCGCCCGCACAGCAGATCCATGAACAGCGCGGCCGCGGTCGGATCCCCGCGCAGCCCGATCGCCCGGCGCTCGTTGCGGATCAGCGCGCGGATCGCCAGCGGATGCAGCTCCAGGCCACGGTCGCGCGCGACGATCAGGATGCGCAGCATCTGGCTCGGCTCGGCGGTGAAGTCCCGACCGGGCATCGGCAGCAGCTTGCCGTCGGCCAGCACGAAGCCGGCTTCCTCCAGCGCCTTGTCGGTGCGCCGTGTCATCGCCGGCGGGCCGAGGGCTGCGCGCACGATGGCCGGCTCCAGCACCCGCGTCAGCCGCGCCACCTCGCGCACGGTCAGGAAGTAGTGGCGCATGAAACGCTCGACCCCGTCCTGCCGGCCATGCCGCGTGTAGCCCATGCGGGCGCCGACCACCGGTTGCAGGTCGAAGGTCAGCCGGTCCTCGGCCCGGCCGGCGACGTAGTGCAGATGGAAGCGCACGGTCCACAGGAACTCCCAGGACCGGCGGGCGTGCTTGGCCTCGGTATCGGTGATGATGGATCCGCCCGGCGCATCCAGCCCGGCGATCTCCGCCATGGTCTGCGCGTCGAACACGTAGCGCGCCAGCCAGTACAGGGTCTGCAGGTCGCGCAGGCCGCCGCGGCCTTCCTTGATGTTCGGCTCCACCACGAACGGGCTGTCGCCGTAGCGACGGTGGCGCACGTCGCGCTCGGCCTGCTTGGCGGCGATGTAGTCGCGCGCGCCGGCCTTCACGCAGGCGGCGCGGAAGCGCTTGTGGAAATCGAGGAACAGCGCCTCGTCGCCGGTCAGCCGGCGCGCGTCCAGCAGGGAGGTGCGGATGGTCGCGTCCTTCTCCCCCTCGCTCAGGCATTCGTCGATCGAGCGCGTGGCGTGCCCGACCTTCAGCCCGAGATCCCAGAGGAAATACAGGATGAACTCAACTACCTGCAGCGTGTGCTTGTTCGGCCGGCGCGGCGTCAGGAACAGCAGGTCGACATCGCTGAACGGCGCCAGCAGGCCGCGGCCATAGCCCCCGGTGGCGGCCAGGCTGAGCCGCTCCGGCCGCCCGAGCACGGCGGGCGAGGTCACGTAGTCGTACAGCACCCCGATCACCCCGTCGGTCAGCGCCGCCAGCAGGCGCCCGGCCTGCAGGCCGGTGAGCTGGTCCTGTTCGAAGGCTTCGCGCACATGCGACTGGATGCGGGCGAGGTGGCGGCGGAAAGCGGCGAGCACGGCGTCACGCGGCATCTTGCCGGCGTGTTCCCGCGCCAGCGCCGCCAGGGCCTCCGACAGCACGCCGGCAGCGGCATCGGGGGCACTCGGCAGGGGGGTGGGTGTCAACATGGGGGCAATGCTAGTCCAGCATTTCCGCGCCGGAAACAGGCAGAAGCGATTTCAGGCGATAGAGTGTTTCCAAAGCCTCACGCGGGGACAACCGGTCCGGGTCGATCGCTGCCAGTTCGTCACGCAGACGATCCGGTTCCGCCGCTTCCGGTGCGGGTGCCAGCGCGTGCGGCGCGGCGGCGAACAGCGGCAGCGTCTCCACCTTCGCCCCGCGCCCGCCGCCTTTCTCCAGGCCGGCGAGCAGTTGCGCCGCGCGCTTCACCACCGGCGCCGGCACCCCGGCCAGCTCGGCGACGTGCACGCCCCAGGAACGCCCGGCCGCGCCGGCGGCCACTTCGTGCAGGAACACCACGCTGCCCTTCCACTCCTTCACCCGCATCGTATGCGGCGCGATGCGCGCCAGCCGGTCGGCCAGCTGCGCAAGCTCGTGGAAATGTGTGGCGAAAATGGTGCGGCAACGAACCTGGGAGTGCAGCGCCTCCAGCACCGCCCAGGCGATCGCCAGCCCGTCCAGCGTGGAGGTGCCGCGGCCGATCTCGTCCACCACCACCAGCGACGCGCGGCCCGGCCTGGTGCAGGATCGCGGCGGTCTCCACCATCTCCACCATGAAGGTGCTGCGCCCGCGCGCCAGGTCGTCGGCGGCGCCGACGCGGGAGAACAGCCGGTCGACGATCGCCGATCTCCGCCGCCTCGGCCGGTACCGGCAGGCCGGCCTGGGCCAGGATCACCGCGCAGCGCGTTCTGGCGCAGGAAGGTCGATTTGCCGGCCATGTTCGGCCCGGTCAGCAGCAGCACCCGCCGCTCCGGCGACAGGTCGCAATTGTTCGGCACGAAGGCGGCGGTGCCCGCCAGCGCCGCCTCCACCACCGGATGGCGGCCGGCTGTGATCGCGAATTCGGCGCCGCCGGTCACCGACAGGCCGGCACCACAGCCCGCTCTCCGCCAGCCTGGCCGCGGATTGCGCCGCGTCCAGCAGCGCCAGCGCGTCGGCGCAGGCGGCCAGCGCCTCGGCGTGATCGAGCGCGGCGCGCACCAGATGCGCGAACACCGCCCGTTCGCGCGCCTGTGCCCGCTCCCCGGCCTCGGCGATGCGCCGGTCGAGCTCCGAGAGTTCCGGCGTGCTGAAGCGGGCGCCGTTGGCCATGCCCTGGCGCAGGGTCAGTTCGGGAAACTCGCGCAGCCTCTCCACCGCCACCGCCGGCGCCTCGATCACGTAGCCGAGCTGGGCGTGGTGGCGGATCTTGATCGCGGCGACGCCGTAGCGCTGGGCGTAGTCCAGCTGCAATCCGGTCAGCACCCGGCGGCTGTCGTCGCGCAACGCGCGCTCCGCATCCAGTTCGGCGTCGAACCCGGGCTGGATCGCCCCGCCATCGTCCAGCCGGTGCGGCGCCGGGTCGGCCAGCGCCTCGGACAACAGCTGGCCGAGCGCCGGGTCGACCGCGAGCGCTTCCCGCGCATCGGCCAGCACCGCGGGCAGTCCATCTTGCAGCAATTCCTGTGCGGTGCGCGCGGCCGCCAGCCCGTCGCGCAAAGCCGCGAGGTCGCGCGGCCCGCCGCGCCCCAGCGACAGCCGGCCCAGCGCCCGCGCCATGTCCGGCGCCGCGCGCAGGCAGGCGCGTAGCCGCCCCGTCGGATCGGCGCCGGTCGGCTCGCCGTTCGCCAGCAGCCAGGCCCAGGCATCCTGGCGCGCCGCGATCGCCACGGGGTCGGCCAAAGGCGCGGCCAGCCAGGCCCCGAGCAGCCGCGCGCCGGACGGCGTCAGCGTCCGCTGCACGGCGGCGAGCAGGCTGTGCGTGGTGCCGCCGTCGCGCGCGCGCAGGATCTCCAGGCTGGCGCGCGTCGCCGCATCCATCTCCAGCACGCCGCTCTGCCCCTGCGGCGCCGGGCGCGACAGCCGCGGCAGGTTGCCGGCCTGGGTCCGGCGCACATAGTCGAGCGCCAGCCCCGCCGCGACCGCCTCCTGGTCCGAGAAGGTGCCGAACGCATCCAGGCTGGCCACCCCGAACGCCTCGGCCACGCGCCGGCGGGCGATCGGCGGCGGGGAGGAAACCGCCTCGGGCGAGCGTTTCGCCGCCCAGTCCCCGAGCGGCAGCTCCGCCGGCGCCAGGATCTCCGCCGGATCCAGCCGGCCGAGCAGGGCGGAGAGTTCCGCCGCGGACAGCACGCAGGTCTCGAACAGGCCGGTGGAGATCTCCAGCCAGGCCGCGCCCAAAGCGTTGCCGTCGCCGGCCAGCGCCAGCAGCAGGTTGCGCCGGCCGGCATCGAGCAGCGCTTCCTCGGTGATCGTGCCAGGCGTGATCAGCCGCACCACGGCGCGCTTGATCGGCGCCTTGCCGGTGCGCAGCTTGGGGTTCTCCATCTGCTCGGCCACCGCGACGCGAAAGCCGCGCCGGATCAGCCGGCCGAGATAGCTCTCCGCCGCGTGCACGGGCACGCCGCACATCGGGATCGGCGCGCCGTCATGCTCCCCGCGCGCGGTCAGCGCGATGTCCAGCGCGCTGGCGGCGGCCTGCGCGTCCTCGAAGAACATTTCGTAGAAATCGCCCATCCGGAAGAACAGCAGCGCATCCGGATTTTCCGCCTTCATGGCGAACCATTGCGCCATGGCCGGCGACGCCCCGGCCGGGACCGAAGGATGCCGCGAGGATGTGGCCTGCGTCATGCCGGCAGATGCAGGTCGCGCGGCCTCGCCATCATGCCGGTGTCACCGGTCAAGCCGATCGAGCAATTCCATCGCCCGCTGCGGATTTCCCTGACCCGCGAGGCTCTGGAACCGCAGGAACGCGTCGTGATTTGCCAAAGCGACCGTTGCCAGCTCGTCGATCAGCTTGTTGACGCTGATCTTTCGCGCCTGGGCCAGGGCCTTGAGACGGTCGTGCTTATCCTCGGGCAGGCGAATGGTCAGAACGGTCATGGGAAGGTCTCCAGACATTGCGCGGGGTCGAGCAACCGGATCGCGGGGAAGCGTAATTCGCCCCTGGTCAGGTCTCTGAGGTTGCGGGTCACGATCGCCGCCGCGCCGCCGGCGACGGCGAGTTCGATGAGATGATTGTCTGCCTCGTCAGGAAGGTTGGATCGCCAAGCATAGAAAACTTCGGTCCACCGGCAAACCGCGAGAAAGCCGTGCAACACCTCGGACCGTTCGGCAGCGGACAGCGAAGATCGCTCGAACAAGGACGGGCGGTTCATGACGTCCTCGGTACTCCATGAACAACGCAACTCCGATCAAGGGCCGGTACCGTCCGGCGAGACAATGCCGAACAACGGCCCGCGCCGCGCCGCCTTCTGTCAGGCACGCCGACACGACGATATTGGTGTCGATCACGAGCGATACCATGGCTCAATTGATAGCATATGCGACGTCAGAATCACGGCCAAATCCATAAGCCTTCCCACGGCGAAGCCTCGGACGCATGATAGGCGATTACGTGAACTCGGGAATTCCAGGGAGGAAGCCCATGGCGGACGGCAATATCGATCAACGGACCGCACGCGTGTCCGGCGAGGAAGCGCTCGCCATGCATGCCGCCTACCCGCCCGGCAAGCTCGCGACCTATCTGACCAAGCCGCTCACCACCGCGCGCGACCTCTCGCTCGCCTATTCCCCCGGCGTCGCCGAGCCCTGCCTGCACATCTTCCGCGATCCGGCCCTGGCCTATGACTACACCACCAAGGGCAACATGGTCGCCGTGATCTCCAACGGCACCGCCGTGCTCGGCCTCGGCAATCTCGGCGCCGTCGCCTCCAAGCCGGTGATGGAGGGCAAGATCGCGCTGTTCAAGCGCTTCGCCGATGTCGACGGCATCGATCTGGAGATCGGCACCGAGGACGTGGACGAATTCGTCAATGCGGTGCGCTTTCTCGGCCCCGGCTTCGGCGGCATCAACCTCGAGGACATCAAGGCCCCGGAGTGCTTCATCATCGAGCAGCGTCTGCGCGAGCTGATGGACATACCGGTGTTCCATGACGACCAGCACGGCACCGCCATCGTCGCCGCCGCCGGCCTGATCAATGCCTGCCACCTGACCGGGCGCGAGCTGCGCGACACCAAGCTTGTGGTCAACGGCGCCGGCTCGGCCGCCATCGCCTGCGTCGAGCTGCTGAAGGCGATGGGCATGCGCCCCGAGCACATCGTCCTCTGCGACACCAAGGGCGTGGTCTACCAGGGCCGCACCGAGGGCATGAACCAGTGGAAATCCGCCCATGCCGCGGTCACCAAGGCGCGCACGCTGACCGAGGCGCTGGAAGGCACCGACGTGTTCTTCGGCCTGTCGGTCAAGGGCGCGCTGACCCAGGAAATGGTCGGCCAGATGGCGGCAAAGCCGATCATCTTCGCCATGGCCAACCCCGACCCGGAGATCACGCCGGAGGAAGCCCGCGCCGTCAGCGCCGACGCCATCATCGCCACCGGCCGCTCGGACTATCCAAACCAGGTCAACAACGTGCTCGGCTTCCCCTATATCTTCCGCGGCGCGCTGGATGTCCGCGCCAGCACGATCAACGAGCCGATGAAGATCGCCGCCGCCGAGGCGCTGGCCAAGCTGGCGCGCGAGGACGTGCCGGACGAGGTGCACAACGCCTCCGCCGGCGCGCGGCTGACCTTCGGGCCGGACTACATCATCCCCAATGCCTTCGATCCGCGCCTGATCTCCTGGCTGCCGCCGGCGGTTGCCAAGGCGGCCATGGACAGCGGCGTTGCCCGCCGGCCGATCGCCGATCTGCGCCGCTATACGCGCGACCTCTCGGGCCGACTGGATCCCACCGCCAACGCGCTCGACGCCATCATGGAGCGGGTGCGCGCGCATCCCAAGCGCGTGGTCTTCGCCGAGGGCGAGGAGGAAAAGGTCGTGCGCGCCGCCGTCGCCTTCCGCAACGCCGGCTACGGCACCCCGGTGCTGATCGGTCGCGAGGACCGCGTGCAGCGCACGCTGGACGCGCTCGGGCTCGGCCTGGTCGAAGGCATCGAAATCCATAACGCCCGGCTGTCCGTCACCAACAGCAAGTATGTCGACTTCCTGTACGCCAAGCTGCAGCGCAAGGGCTATCTGGCGCGCGACTGCCAGCGCCTGGTCAACCAGGACCGCAACATCTTCGCCGCCTGCATGGTGGCCACCGGGGACGCGGACGCCATGGTGACCGGCCTGACCCGCTCGGCCGCCGTCTGCCTGGAAGACATCGGCCATGTCATCGAGCCCGCCCCCGGCCGCGTCGCCTTCGGCCTCACGCTGATGCTGGGTATGCGCGGCTCCGCCATCTTCATCGCCGACACGCTGATGCATTTCCGACCCAACGCCGAACAGCTCGCCGACATCGCCATCGGCGCGGCGGAGACGGCGCGCCGCCTCGGCCACGAGCCGCGCGTCGCCCTGCTGTCGCACTCCACCTTCGGCAACCCGATGCACCACGCCGCGGAGGTCATGCGCGAGGCGGTCGCGATCCTGGACAGCCGCCACGTCGATTTCGAATATGACGGGGAAATGAGCCCGGACGTCGCCCTGGAACCGGCGCTGCGCGCGCTCTACCCGTTCTGCCGGCTGACCGGGCCGGCCAATATCCTGGTGATGCCGGGCCTGCACTCCGCCCATATCACGTCCCGCCTGGCGCCGCGCCTCGGCGGCGGCAGCACCATCGGCCCGCTGCTGATCGGCATGAACCAGCCCGCGCAGATCGTGCCGATGGACAGCTCGGTCAGCCAGGTTGTCGACATGGCCTGCCTCGCCGCCTATCAGGCGGCGGCGCGGTAGGAAGGCGAGGGGGCAAGACCCCCTCGGCGTCCTCTACTATTGTTTTGCCGGGGCGCGGCCGATCAGCGGATCAGGCCGGTGAGCGGGCTGGACGGGTCGGCGCCCATGCGGCGGGGCATCCGCCCGGCGAGGAAGGATAGCCGGCCGGCTTCGACGGCGGCCTTCATGGCCCCGGCCATCAGGACGGGGTTCTTCGCATGGGCGATGGCGGAGTTCATCAGCACGGCGTCGCAGCCGAGTTCCATGGCGATGGCGGCGTCCGACGCGGTGCCGACGCCGGCATCCACCAGCAGCGGCACCTTGGTCTGTTCGATCATCATGGAGATCATCGCCGGGTTCTGGATGCCGAGGCCCGAGCCGATGGGCGCGCCGAGCGGCATGATGGCGACGGCGCCCAGATCTTCCAGCTTCTTGGCGGCGATCGGGTCATCGGCGCAGTAGACCATCACCTCGAACCCGTCCTTGATCAGGGCCGCGGTGGCTTCCAGCGTGGCCTGCATGTCCGGGTACAGCGTCGGCGGCGGCCCGAGCACTTCCAGCTTCACCAGGTTCCAGCCGCCGGCCTCGCGCGCCAGGCGCAGCGTGCGGACGGCGTCGTTGGCGGTGTGGCAGCCGGCGGTGTTCGGCAGATAGGTGTAGCGCTTGGGATCGACGTAATCCTGCAGCATCGGCGCCTTGGGATCGGACAGGTTCACCCGGCGTACCGCCACGGTGACGATTTCCGCCCCCGACGCCTCGATGGCGGCGGCGGTTTCCTCCAGGTCCTTGTATTTGCCGGTGCCGACGATCAGGCGGGAGCGGAACTGCCGCCCGGCGACGGTCCAGGAATCATCGGTCCGGGTCACCCCGGTCTCGATTCCGCCGGCTTCGATGATGGTGTCCACGGTCAGCCTCCGCCAATAAAATGCACGATTTCAAGCTGGTCCCCGCCGGAGAGGGTGATTTCGCCATAGGCGGAGCGGGGCACGATTTCCTCGTTCCGCTCGACCGCGACCTTGCGGATGTCGAGCTCCAGCAGCCCCAGCAGCTGGGCCACGCTGAGCGAGGCAGGCACGCTGCGCGCTTCGCCGTTGACGGACAGGGTGATGGTATCGGGCATGTCCCGCAGATGGTAATCCCGCTTCGGCCCGCAAGGAAGCCATGGCCCCGAGGTTAGCAGTGTTGGACCGGCGCGCGGCGTCATGCTAGGGGGCGCGATCATGTCACACGCATCCTCCCCGCCGCTGATCGCGGTGCTGAACGGCCCGAACATCAACATGCTCGGCCTGCGCCAGCCGCATCTCTACGGTTCGGCGACGCTCGACGACGTCGAGCAGCTCTGCGCGGAGACCGCGGAGAATCTCGGCGTGGCGATCGATTTCCGCCAGACCAACGGCGAGGGCGAGCTGATCACCTGGGTGCAGGAACAGCGCGGCCGCGCCGTGGGCATCATCATCAATGCCGGCGGCTACACGCATACCTCGGTCGCGCTGATGGACGCGCTGCTGGCCTCCGAGCTGCCGGTGATCGAGGTGCACATCACCAACATCCACCGGCGCGAGGATTTTCGCCATCACTCCTATATATCGAAGGTCGCGGTGGGCATGATCGCTGGGCTGGGCATCCAGGGCTACGCGCTGGCGCTGATGGCGATGGCCGACATGATAACGGAGAGCGACGCGTGAGCAGCATCAAGTTCGACGCGGACGCCATCCGCGCACTGGCCGATATCCTGACCGATACCGGCCTGACCGAGATCGAGATCACCGAAAAGGACAGCCGCATCCGCGTGGCGCGCGCGCCCGCGCCGGTGGTGTCCCATGCCGCCTATGCGCCCGCCGGCCCCGGCCCGGCCGCGGCAGCGCCGCCGGCGGAAGCGGCCCCGGCCGATCTGTCCGTCCATCCGGGCGCGGTGAAGAGCCCGATGGTCGGCGTGGCCTATCTGTCCGCCGAACCCGGCGCCGCACCTTTCGTGGTGCCCGGCCAGGCGGTGACGGAGGGCCAGACCCTGCTGCTGATCGAGGCGATGAAGACCTACAACCAGATCAAGGCGCCGAAGGCCGGCACCGTGTCGCGCATCCTGGTGCATTCCGGGTCGCCGGTCGAATATGGCGAAGTGCTGATCCTGCTGGACGCCTGATCCAGGAGTGACGCCGTTGTTCCAGAAGATCCTGATCGCCAATCGCGGAGAGATCGCGCTGCGTATCCAGCGCGCCTGCCGCGAGCTCGGCATTCCCTCGGTCGCCGTGCATTCCACGGCGGACGCGGAGGCGATGCATGTGCGCCTCGCCGACGAGAGCGTCTGCATCGGCCCGCCGGCGGCGAAGGAGTCCTACCTCAACATTCCCGCCATCCTGTCGGCCGCCGCCATCACCGGCGCGGATGCGATCCATCCCGGCTACGGTTTCCTGTCGGAGAATGCCGGCTTCGCCGAGAAGGTCGAGGCCCATGGCATGACCTTTATCGGCCCCTCGCCGGCGCATATCCGGATGATGGGCGACAAGATCGCCGCCAAGGTCGCCATGGCCTCGCTCGGCGTGCCGCTGGTGCCGGGCTCGGACGGCGTGGTGGCGGATCTGGAGGAGGCGCGGGCGATCGCCGCGCGCATCGGCTATCCGGTGCTGATCAAGGCCGCCGCCGGCGGCGGCGGGCGCGGCATGAAGGTGGCGGAGACCGCGGAGCAGATCGACGAGGCCTGGCGCGTGGCCCGCGCCGAGGCCCGCGCCGGTTTCGGCAACGACGCCGTGTATATCGAGAAATACCTGGACCGCCCGCGCCATATCGAGCTGCAGATCATGGCCGACGCGCATGGCAACGTGGTGCATTTCGGCGAGCGCGACTGCTCCCTGCAGCGTCGGCACCAGAAGCTGCTGGAGGAAGCCGGCTCCCCGGTGCTCACCGGCGCGCAACGTGATGCGCTCGGCGCCGTCGCCACCGCGGGCCTGGCCAAGCTCGGCTACCGCAACGCCGGCACGCTGGAGTTCCTGTACCAGGACGAGCAGTTCGCGTTCATCGAAATGAACACGCGCCTGCAGGTGGAGCATCCGATCACCGAGATGGTCTGCGGCGTCGATCTGGTGCGCGAGCAGATCCGCGTCGCCGCCGGGCATCCGCTGGGCTACACGCAGCAGGACATCACCTTCGCCGGCCACGCGATCGAGTGCCGGATCAATGCCGAGGACCCGGAGACGTTCATGCCGACGCCGGGCCGGGTGAGCGCCTTCCATGCGCCGGGCGGGCTCGGCGTGCGGGTGGATTCGGCGCTGTATGCCGGCTGCGTGGTGCCGCCGTTCTATGACAGCATGGTCGCCAAGCTGATCGTGCACGCGCCCAGCCGGGCGGAGGCGATCGCGCGCATGCGCCGGGCGCTGGCGGAATTCGCCATCCTCGGCATCAGCACCACGGTGTCGCTGCACGAGCGCATCCTGGCCTCCCCCGAATTCCAGGCAGGGGATTACACGATCCACTGGCTGGAGCGTTTCGTGAACGAGCCGCATTAGGTTCATTACCCGATCGGCAAAAGCTGCCCTGCGTGGCATGCGGACATGGCCAGGGCTTGAACCGCACCATCGTAATACGGCCGGGCAGACCTCCCTTTCGGGAGGGCCGGCTAATACGGCTTGTATCCGAAGAAATTACCCTGCGGCGAATACCGGCAGACCAGGAAATCATACTGGGCGCAGCTCGCGATCGCGCATCCCACCCGCGTCGAGGATCGCCACACCATCTGGGTGTAATGCCCGACATTCCGGAAATCGTCCTCCCAATGCCGCGCACGCCGGAACGGCGTTTTCTCGGCCGCCCACGTCCCCGCCATCTGCTCCACCGAGAAATACCCGCGGCTGCCCATCCAGAGGTTTTCGCCCTCCTCGTTATTCGGCTCCCCCTGCGAGCCCGAGTGCACCAAGGCATTGATCTGCGCCAGATGCCGCGCCCATTGCTCCGCATCCATTGCCAGCCGATCGTCCCAGTGCATCGCCGGCACGCCAACCTCGGCGCGCGCCGTGTTATGCACCGCCAAGAGGCGCGCCTGGATCTCGCCGGGCAGCATCGCGGAGGCCGCGCCCGGCAGGACGAAGGCCGCCGTCAACGCCAGGCAGACGACGGCGTGCGGCCGCAAAAATTCCCTCGTTCGCAGGCCAACCTCCTCAAATCGGGTCGCGCGCAACGCGCCGTTTCAAACCGGCCCACACCCTGGCCCCCGATCGCGGCTTTTCCGTGATGGCCGCTGAGATCGTCGAGCAACCTCATCCGAGCTGGCGGACAACCGTATAGAGGAGATAGGCGAACAGCGTGCCGCCGAGCGCCAGCAGCAGCAGCACCAGCGTGATGTCCATGCCGGTGCCCGCACCCGGCCGGATGTCGGGGGCGTCGATATCCCGCGTGATCTGGCGAAAGCGCAGCGTGGCCATCACCATCATCGTCCCGCCCAGCAGGATCAGCAGCAGGCCGGCGATGTTCCCGGCGAGCTGGCCGGCCGCCGATGGAGGGTGGCCGCCGAGCGAGACGGCGGCGACTTCCAGGAACAGGTCGAACTTCTCCACCAGGAAGCCGAAGGCCATCACCGCGATGGCGGTTCGCACCCAGGCCAGAAAGGTCCGCTGATTGGCCGCATGGTCGCTGTAGCGGTTGATCATGGCATGTCCCCCATGCGTCCCCCCTGGAGGGTCGCTTCCAGGGAGGTTGCGCCTGTCTGATCGTTGATTGTGCTTGCGTCCGCCCGGCCGGCGTCAACCCCGAGCCGGCCAAGCGGCCGGGCGCTGCGCGCGGGTTGACCCCGGCCGACCGGACGAAGCGAGGGCTGTGATCAGACAAGCCCAAGGGCTGCCGACCTCCGGCTTCCTCGATCCCGAGCACCTTGCCGGCCGGCACGGCCGGACAATCCGGAATCGAGGCAGCCCGAACGCCCCTAACTGCGCGTGACCGTTGGATCGTTCAGCGCATAGCGCCGCAGCACCTCCATGTCCGGATCGCGGCCGAGCCCCGGTCCGTCCGGCACCGTCACGCTGCCGCCGGGGGCCAGCACCAGCTCGTGATATGGATGCGCCTCCAGATCCACGAACAGCCGCTCATACGGCACCGAAGGCGCCAGGGCGGCGTTGACGTGCAGCGAGGCAAGGCTGCCGGGGCCGAAATAGGCGTTGTGCGGCACCAGGCGCACGGCGAAGGCCTTGGCCAGGGCGGCGATCTCCACCATCGCCGAGATGCCGCCGATCTTCGTGACGCTGGGCTGGGCGTTGTCCAGCGCCCCGGCCTCGAACATTTTTCGAAACTCCCACAGCCCGCCGGAATTCTCGCCGGCGGCGATGCGGATGCCGCCCTCGCGGCGCACGCGGGCCAGGCCATCCATGTCCTCCGGCGGCCAGACCGGCTCCTCCAGCCATTCCAGGTTGCTGGAATGGAATTCGCGCGCCATGTCGATTGCCTGGGCCACGGTCCAGGGGCAGTTCACGTCCACCATCAGCCGGGCATCCGGGCCGATCGCGCGGCGCGCGGCCTGCACGCCGGGCGTGTCGATCTCGTGCAGCTTGACGTCGCGATAGCCGCGCGCGACCGCCCGTTCACAGGCCGCCGCCACCAGATCGGGCGCGCCATAGCGCAGCAGGCTGGCGTAAGCGTGCAGCTCTCCGGCGGGCGGTCCGCCGAGCAGGCGCCAGATCGGCAGCCCGGCCTGCTTGCCGGCGATGTCCCAGAGCGCGATGTCGATCGCCGACAATCCGTAGATATGCGGCCCGTTGCGGCCGAACAGATGGTGCATCTGGGTCAGGCGCTGGCGGATGCCGGCGATGTCGCGCGCATCCTGGCCGAGCAAAGCCGGGGCGAGCTGGGTGTCGATCACCGCGCGGGTGGCCGGGCAGCAAGCGTGGCCGAAGCCCTCGCCCCAGCCCTCCACGCCCTGGTCGGTGACCACGCGCACCCATAGCGTGTTCATGAACTGCCAGCCGACGCCGCCGAAACTGACCGGCTTGGCGCCCATGTCGAACGGAATGCGCGTGTGCCAGGTCTCTACCGCCACGATCTTCATCGGATGCTTCCCCCTCTGTCGCCGCCATCCTGGGCGGCGGCGCCTGTTGTGGAAAGGATGCTTGCGGCCCCCGGCCGCGGCGATCAATATCGTATGCAATGCTGGTATTCGTGTTCCGCCGGGCTGTGCTTGCGCTGCTTGTGTGCCTGACCGTCCTCGTGGTCAGTTTCGCCCTGACGCGCCTGTCCGGCGACCTTGCCGCCTCGATCGCCGGGCCGAACGCGACGGCCGAGGACGTGGCGATCATCCGCAGGAATTACGGCCTGGACCGTCCGTTGACGCGGCAATTCGTCGACTGGGCGGCCGCCGCCGCGTCCGGCGATCTCGGGCGATCCTACCTGTACCATGCGCCCGTCTCCGGGCTGATCCGGGTGCGGTTGCCGGTGACGCTGACGCTCGGGCTGTCGGGCCTGGCGATCGCGCTGGCGGTGGCGATCCCGCTCGGCATCGTGGCGGCGATGCGGGAGGGCTCGGGGATCGACCGGCTGATCATGCTGGTGGCACTGCTCGGCCAGGCGATGCCGAGCTTCTGGCTGGCGCTGACCCTGATCATCTGGTTCGGGCTGAACCTGCAATGGCTGCCGATATCCGGCCTCGAGAGCTGGCGGGGCTATATCCTGCCGGCCATCGTGCTGGCGTTCTCCGCCATCCCCGCGCTGATGCGCCTGACGCGGGCGGGCATGGTGGACGCGCTCTCGGCCGACTACATCCGCACCGCGCGGGCGAAGGGGCTGAGCAGGAGCAAGATCGTGCTGAAACATGCCCTGCGCAACGCGGCGATGCCGGTGGTGTCGATCGCGGCGGTGCAGCTTGGCTTCATGCTCGGCGGCTCGATCGTGATCGAGACGGTGTTCGCGCTGCCGGGCATCGGCTACCTGGCCTGGGAGTCGATCAGCAAGAACGATTTTCCGGTGGTGCAGGCGGTCGTGATGCTGCTGGCGATCATCTATATCGGTCTGACCCTGCTGGCCGATCTGATGAACGCGGTGCTCGATCCCCGGCTGCGCGCGTCGTGAGGTTTCATCGGTCTTGAAACTTCGTCATTTCGCAACGGGGCTTGGCGGGCTGATCGTCGGCTTCGTGCTGCTGGTGGCGATCTTCGCGCCGCTGCTGGCGCCGCATGATCCGTTCGCGCAGGACCTGATGCACCGGGTGGTGCCGCCGCAATGGATGGACGGCGGCAGTCCGCTGCACCCGCTCGGCACCGATCAGCTCGGGCGGGACTATCTGTCCCGGCTGATCTACGGCGCGCGGATCTCGATGCTGATCGGCATCCTGACGGTGGTTACGTCCGGCACGATCGGCATCACCCTCGGCGTGCTCGGCGGCTTCTTCGGCGGGCGGGTGGACGATGCGGTGATGTTCGCCATCACCTGCCGGTTGTCGATCCCGCTGATCCTGGTGGCGCTGACCGTCGTGGCCCTGCTCGGCTCCTCGCTGACGCTGGTGATCCTGACCCTGGGGCTGCTGCTGTGGGACCGCTTCGCGGTGGTGGCGCGCACGACGACGATGCAGGTGCGCAACCTCGACTACATCGCCGCGGCGCGGGCATCCGGCGCGTCGCTGGCGCATATCCTGCTGCGCGAGGTGCTGCCGAACATCCTGTCGCATCTGCTGGTGGTCGCGACCCTGGAGATGGCGCTGGCGATCCTGCTGGAGGCGACCCTGTCCTTCCTCGGCCTCGGCGTGCCGTCGCCGCTGCCGTCCTGGGGCCTGATGATCGCCGAGGGCAAGGACTACATGTTCTTCAGCCCCTGGGTGATCATGGTGCCGGGGATCACGCTGTTCGTGCTGGTGATGGGCATCAATCTGCTGGGCGACGGGCTGCGTGATCTACTTCGCGCGGACCGCGTGTGATGCAAACCCTGCGCGGAGCGCGTTTGATGCAAGCAGACGCGGAGCGCGTTTAATGGAAGTATGCGCGGAGCGCGTATGACGCCGGTTCTCGAAGTCGACAATCTGCGCGTCACCTTCGCCGGCCGCGTCGCCTCGGTGCGCGGCGTGTCGCTCAAGGTGCGGCGCGGCGAGACCCATTGCCTGGTCGGCGAATCCGGTTGCGGCAAATCCGTCTCCGCCCTGGCGGTCATGGGCCTGCTGGCGCGCGGGGCGGTGCGCAGCGCCGATGTGCTGCGCTTCCAGGATACCGACCTGACCCGGCTGAACGAGCGCGGCATCTCCCGGCTGCGCGGCGCCAAGATGGCGATGATCTTCCAGGAGCCGATGACCAGCCTGAACCCCGCCTACAGCATCGGCTCGCAGATGGCGGAAGTGTTCGAGCGCCATCGCGGCACCGGCCGGCGGGCGGCGCTGGACCGCGCCGCGGAACTGCTGGGGCGCGTGGGCATCACCGCGCCCGGCCTGCGGCTCGGGCAGTTTCCGCACCAGCTCTCCGGCGGGCTGCGCCAGCGGGTGATGATCGCGATGGCGCTGATGTGCGACCCCGAATTGCTGATCGCCGACGAGCCGACCACGGCGCTGGACGTGACCGTGCAGGCCCAGATTCTCCGGTTGTTGCAGACCTTGCAGCGCGAGTTGGGGCTGTCGCTGCTGCTGATCACCCACGATCTCGGCATCGTCGCGCGCATGGCCAACCGGGTGTCGGTGATGTACGCCGGCGAGGTGGTGGAAAGTGCGACGGCCGAGGCGCTGTTCGCTGCCCCCACCCATCCCTACACGCGCGGCCTGCTCGACAGCATTCCGATCCCCGGAAAGCTCGCCCGCGACACGCCGCTCGGCAGCATTCCCGGCACCGTGCCGCGGATCTCCCCGGGCTTCGCCGGCTGCGGCTTTCGCGACCGCTGCGCGCGGGCGCGGCCGGTATGCGCGCAGCCCGTGGCGCTGCGCGACGCGGCGCCCGGCCACGCCTATCGCTGCGTCCTGCCGGCGGACTGGTCATGAGCCCGTTGCCGGCGGCCATCGAGGTGACGGATGTCCGCCGCGAGTTCCGCACCCATGGCGGCCTGTTCGCCCCGGCGCGGCCGGTCCGCGCGGTGGATGGCGTGACCTTCTCCCTGCCCGCCGGCGGGGTGCTCGGCGTCGTCGGCGAATCCGGCTGCGGCAAGTCCACGCTGGCGCGGATCATCCTGGGATTGCTGCCGGCGAGCCAGGGCGAGGTACGGGTAGACGGCCGGCGCCTGGACGACATGGACCGGCGCGAGCGGGCGCGGCTGATCCAGCCGGTGTTCCAGGACCCGTTCTCCTCGCTCAATCCCCGCCGCACGGTGGAGGAGATCGTCACCCTGCCGCTCGCCGCCCAGGGCGACATCCCGCGGGCGCGGATGCGGGAACGGGTGACGGAAATGCTGGCCCGCGTCGGGCTGTCCGCCGAGATGGCCGCCCGCCGGCCGGCGGAACTCTCCGGCGGCCAGCGCCAGCGGGTGGCGATCGCCCGCGCTTTGGTGCTGCGCCCGCGCATCGTCGTCTGCGACGAGCCGACCAGCGCGCTCGACGTATCCGTGCAGGCGCAGATCCTGAACCTGCTGGCCGAACTGCGCCGGGAACTGGGCCTGACCTACCTGTTCATCAGCCATAACCTGGCGGTGGTGGAGCACATCGCCTCGGAGGTGGCGGTGATGTATCTCGGCCGCATCGTCGAACAGGCGGAGACGGACGCGCTGTTCCGCCGCCCGCTTCATCCCTACACCCGCGCATTGCTGGCCTCGGTGCTGACGCCGGAGCCGGGGAAGGGCATCCCCGATGTCGGCCTCGGCGAGAGCTACCCCGACCCCGCCAATATCCCGCCCGGCTGCCGCTTCCATCCGCGCTGCCCGGTCGCGGAGACCCGCTGCCGGACGCAGTCGCCGCAGGGCCTGAGGCCCGGCGGCCGGCTGGTCGAATGCCTGCTGGCGTGAAGCGGCTGTGTCTGCCGGCCTGGTTTCAGTCCGCCGCCGCCGAGGCGGCGATCTGGCGGGCCCGGATGGCGTCGCCGAAGCCCACGAAGATGCGCCAGGACAGGCGATCGGACTCGAAATCATATTCCGGATGCCACTGCACGCCGCAGGCGTAGCCGGGCACGTTGATGGCGCGCACCGCCTCGATGGTGCCGTCCGGCGCCACCGCCTCGATCGCCAGGCCGGGCGCCAGCCGGTCGATGCCCTGGTTGTGCAGCGAGTTGACCGGGATTTCCGTCGTCCCGGCCAGGCGGTGCAGCCAGCCGCCCTGGGTCAGCCGCACGGAATGCGCCTTGCCCTGGCGCACGCGCGCGGAGGGCTGCATCGGGGTGGAGTGGTCCATCCGGTCCGGCAGGTCCTGCAGCCGCTGGTGCAGCGAGCCGCCGAGCGCCACGTTGAATTCCTGCAGTCCGCGGCAGATGGCCAGGATCGGCACGCCGCGGGCGACGGCGGCGCGGATCAGCGCCATGGTCACCGCGTCCCGCGCCGGGTCCTCGGGCGTCCCCTCGGCATGCGGCGGGCCGCCATACAGGCTGGGCTGCACGTTGGAGCGGCTGCCGGTCAGGATCAGCCCGTCGAGGCGCGACATCAGCGTCTCGACATCCGCCTTGTCGCCGTTGGCGGGGATCAGCACCGGCACGGCGCCGACGATCTGGTCGGTGGCGCGAACATAGGTGTCGGACGCGGCGTGGTTCGGCATGCCGAAGATGCCGAATTGTTTCGTGCAGCAGCTGATGCCGACAAGAGGTTTCACGGTTTGGGAGGTTTCACCGTTTGGGGGGCTTCACGATTCGAGGGACTTCATGATTCCGCGCGCATTGCCTTAGGCAAGCAGTATTGCCCTGGTTTGCGTCAAAATGAAGTCATTTCCCGCCATACCCGACATTCTCCTGGCGCACTGTGTCGTTCCTCCGGCGCGAAAGGCCCGGATGAAAGGCCCGGATCAGCCCCCGCCGGCGCCGGGGGCGACTGGAACCGGCGTAGTGACCTTGAACAGCACCGGGTCGAACTTGCCGCCGAGCTCCACATTGAACAGCTTCACGCTGGTTTCCTGCCGCTGCTGGTCGACCACTCTCCATTGCTGCAGCGCCAGCGGCTGGTCGGAGAAGATCAGCGTGATGTTGCCGTCCGACGGGCTGTTCGTGCGCTGCAGCGTTACCTGGATCTCGCCGGGCTGGCGCTGCAGGCCGATGATCTCGACATCCCCGGACAGCTTCACCTTGTCGGCGAGGATGATGCCGAGCGGCGTCTGCGACAGCGGGATATTGGAGGTCTGCATCAGCTTGCGGTCGTCGAACACCACCAGACCGTAATTGGCGACCAGCAGGAACGGGTTCGGCGGATCGTACTGGAACCGCATCTTGCCCGGGCGTTCCAGCCAGACCACGCCCTCGGAGATGCCGCCATTGGGCGCGACCTGCAGGAAGCGCGCCTTCAGCGTGTGCAACCCGGTCATATAGGCCTCGATGCGCGCGATATCCGTCCGGTCGCGATCTGTCAGGCCTAGCGCGGCCCGGGCTTTCAGGGGCAAGACACCGGCCGGCAGCAGGGCGAGGACGGCAAGCAGGGTGCGACGATTCATGCACGCCATGTGGCCCGGCGCGCCCCGAATTGCAAAGCCTCTATATTGCAAAGCCTCTATTCGGCGGCGGCCACGCCGGGGGTTGCCCCTGCCATGTCGGATTTGGCATGGGCCTGTTCCCACAGCTCCGGCGACAGCTCCTCCGGCCGGTCGGGGAACAGCAGCGCGCAGGCCATGGTGATCACCGCGAAGCCGGCCAGCACCAGCAAAACCGTCGTCAGGTTGCCGGTCCGGTCGTACAGCACCGCGATCAAAGGTGCCGCGGCGGCGGCGCCGAGGAAGCCGACAAAGAACCGCACTGAGTACATCCGCGCCCGCAGCGCAGGGGAGATATAGCGGGCGGTCATGGTCTCGTTCACCGTCACCTGGCCGAACAGCGCCGCGGCGACCAGGCCGGCGACCGGCAGCACCACCCAGCCCTGCACATAGGACAGCGCGAACAGCGCCGGAGCCAGCACCAGCGCCAGCGGCAGGAAGACCCGCCTGAGAGTGGTGCGGTCGATCAGCCGGCCGACCGTCAGCTGCGTGCCCGCACCGCAGATGGTGGCCAGAAAGGCGGCCAGCCCCGCCAGCTTTACCAGCGATTCGTCTCCCGCAAGCCGCTCCGCCATCAACTTTGGCAGCAGCAGCGTGAAGGCATTGAACACCAGCCCCGACACGGCGGCGATCATCAGCAGCACGATCACGGCCCGCCGCACCACCGGCCGCGGAATTGTCGGGAAGGGCCGGGCGCCGCGGCGGATTTCCGCGGTGTGCAGCGCCATGCGGCTCCAGACGAGGCCGAGGCTGATGCACACCACGCCCGGCACGATGAAGGCCAGCCGCCAGCCGCCGAACACCGCCAGAAAGGCGGTGATCACCGGCGCGGTGGCGACGCCGATATTGCCGAACACGCCGTTCAGTCCGACGGTCTTGCCCACCTTCTCGCCGGCGACGTCGACCAGCATCGCGGTGCCGATCGGATGATAGATCGAGGCGAACACCCCGATCGCGCCCAATGCCAGCATCAGCGCCAGCGGCGTGTCCGACAGGCCGGCCGCCACCATGGACGCGCCGGACCCGAGGAAGAAGACCGTCATCAGCGTCTTGCGGCCGAATTTCTGCGCCAGCCAGCCCTGCGGCAGCGACAGCAGCCCGTAGAGCACGAAGCCAACGGTCGCGAGCTTCAGGATCGGCCCGTAATCCGGCCCGAACGCACCGCCCTGCACCGCCATGGTGAGCACGGCGGTGGGCAGGATCAGCAGGCAGTAATGCGTGATCAGGTGCGCGGCATTGATGAAGGCGATCTGGCGGGTGGCGGGGGTCATTTCGGCGCTTCCTGCAATCGGCGCGGAAATCTTGCCCCGATCGCGGCGGCGGAACAATTTGTTTCGCCGTGTCAGCCCAGCGTCAGACGCATGCGCGGGTCGAGCCCGCCGCGGTCCGCTCCCCCGCCTCCGGGGAGCGGCGGGGCCTCACCCGACCTTCGGCTTCGGCGGCAGGGCCAGCGCCAGGGACAGTTCCTTCAGCCGCGCCGGCGGCACCGGGGCAGGGGCGCCCATCATCAGATCCTCGCCCTGCTGGTTCAGCGGGAACAGGATCACCTCGCGGATATTCGGCTCGTCGGCCAGCAGCATGACGATGCGGTCGATGCCGGGCGCCGAGCCGCCATGCGGCGGCGCGCCGTAGCGGAAGGCGTTCAGCATGCCGCCGAACCGCGCCTCGACTTCCTCGGCCGGGTAGCCGGCGATCTCGAAGGCGCGGATCATGATGTCCGGGCGATGGTTGCGGATGGCGCCGGAGGACAGCTCGATGCCGTTGCAGACGATGTCGTACTGGTAGGCCTTGATGGTCAGCGGGTCCTGCGTCTTCAGCGCCTCCATCCCGCCCTGCGGCATGCTGAACGGGTTGTGGCTGAAGTCGATCTTCTTCGCTTCCTCGTCGTATTCGTACATCGGGAAGTCGGTGACCCAGCAGAAGCGGAATTCGCCCTGCGCGATCAGGCCGAGCTCCTGCGCCGAGCCTTGTGCGCACCAGGCCGGAGAATTTCGGCGCCTCGTCCTTCTTGCCGGCGGCGAAGAACACGGCGTCGCCCGGCTGCAGGCCGCAGGCAACGCGGATCGCCTCGGCGCGGTCGGCTTCCAGGTTGCGCGCGATCGGGCCTTTCGGGCCTTCCGCGTCGAACGTGATGTAGCCCAGCCCGCCGGCGCCCTCGGTGCGGGCCCATTCGTTCAGCTTGTCGAAGAAGCTGCGCGGGTTGCCGCCCGCGCCCGGAGCCGGGATGGCCCGGACCACGCCGCCGGAGGCGGCGATGCGGGCGAACAGGCCGAAACCCGACCCGGCGAATTGCCCGGTGACATCGGTGATGCGCAGCGGGTTGCGCAGGTCCGGCTTGTCGGAACCGAATTCCAGCATCGCCTGCTCGTAGGGAATGCGCACGAAGGGCGGCTTGGTCACGCCACGGCCTTCCGCGAACTCCTCGAACACGCCGGCGATCACCGGCTCGATCGTGTTGAACACGTCTTCCTGGGTAACGAAGCTCATCTCGAAATCGAGCTGGTAGAATTCGCCCGGCGAGCGGTCGGCACGCGCCGCCTCGTCGCGAAAGCAGGGCGCGATCTGGAAATACCGGTCGAAGCCGGCGACCATGGCGAGCTGCTTGAACTGCTGCGGCGCCTGCGGCAGGGCGTAGAACTTGCCCGGATGGTTGCGGGCGGGCACCAGGAAGTCCCGCGCGCCCTCGGGCGAGGACGCGGTCAGGATCGGCGTCTGGAATTCGGTGAAACCCTGGCTCGATCATGCGCCGGCGGATGGAGGTGATGACCTTCGCGCGCAGCATGATGTTGCGGTGCACCTTGTCGCGGCGCAGGTCGATGAAGCGGTATTTCAGCCGGAGGTCGTCGGGGTATTTTTCGTCGCCGGCCACCTGAATCGGCAGCACCTCGGCGTTGGACTGCACGTCCAGCGTGGTGACGCGCAGCTCGATCTGCCCGGTCGGCAGGCGCGGGTTCACCGTGGCGGCCTCGCGCAGCACCACCTCGCCGGTGACGGTGATGACGCTCTCCGGCCGCAGCGCCTCGGCCTGCGCGAAGGCCGGGCTGCCGGCGGGGAAGACGCATTGCGTCAGGCCGTAATGGTCCCGCAGGTCGATGAACAGCAGCCCGCCATGGTCGCGCTTGGAATGCACCCAGCCCGACAGGCGGGCCGGCTTGCTGGCATCGGCGGCGGTCAGCGCGCCGCAGGTATGGGTGCGGTAGGCGTGCATATTCATCGGTCCCGAATTGAAGCGGGGGACACAAGCCCCGCTCGTCCCGCCAAGTCAAGGCTGCCGGGGGGCGAGGGCTATCCGAGACCCAGAAATACCGCCAGCGCGCCGTTCAGGCGCTGGATATCGGCGGCGGCGAGCCGGCCGATCACCGCGCCGACACGGCTCCGCCGGACGGCGGTGATCTTGTCCACGATGATCCAGGAAACGCGATCCAGCCGCAGCTCGTCCGATGGCTCAATCTGCAGGCGAAGCAGCGGCAGGTCGGTCGCGACGCTGCTCAGCGGGCACACCGTCACATTGTCCAGCGCGTCGAACAGATCGGACTGAACGATGACCGCGGGACGTGGTTTGCCGGTAAAATCGCCGCCGCGGTCGGCGACGGCCACCACGTCACCGCGGCGCATCATCGTCAAACGAACTGACGTCCTCGACCCAATCCATCATGCGCTCCTCCCGTTCGATCCGGTTGCTCTCCTCGCATTGGCGGCGCGCTTCCGCGGCAAAGCCCGGGCGGGTCGTGTCGGGCACCCAGATCTGCACCTGGCGCAGACCAAGCGTACGTAGCCTGCTGCGATAACGCGCGGTCCGGGTTCGGGAGGACGGGGGCAGCATGCGTCACATGTGACACGCAGAACCGGATTTTGCAAGCGTCCCGCCCGAAATCCAGCCACTTCCGCGACAGGCCTTACCCGTGCGCTTCCGCATAACAGTCAGCGCGTGTAAAGCGTACCCATGCCCCGTTCCCAGCGCCCCGAATTCCCGCCGCCGCAACTCGTCACCACCACGGCCGAGCTGGACGCCCTTTGCACCCGCCTGGCCGCGGAGGAATTCGTCACCGTCGACACCGAGTTCATGCGCGAGCGCACCTACTGGCCCGAGCTCTGCGTCGTGCAGCTTGCCGGCGACAACGAGGTGGCGGTGGTGGACACCGAGGCGGAGGGCCTGGATCTGGCCCCGCTCGGCCGGCTGCTGGCGGACCAGAAGGTCCTGAAGGTGTTCCACGCCTGCCGCCAGGACATCGAGATCTTCGTGCTGAAATTCGGCGACGTGCCGCGCCCGCTGTTCGACACCCAGGTGGCCGCGATGGTGGCCGGCTTCGGCGACCAGGTCGGCTACGACGCGCTGGTCTCGGCGCTGACCGGCGGCTCCATCGACAAGGCGCACCGCTTCTCCGACTGGTCGGCGCGGCCGCTATCGCCGGCGCAGATCAACTATGCGGCCGCCGACGTGACCTTTCTGCGCGGCGTCTACCGCAAGCTGGCGGCGCGGCTGGAAAAGGAAGGCCGGCTGGAATGGGTGGCCGAGGAGATGGCCCTGCTGGCCGATCCCGACACCTACCGCGCCGATCCCGAGACGATGTGGGAGCGGCTGCGCCCGCGCACCAATAACCGCCGGTTCCTGGGCGTGCTGCGCGCCATCGCCGCCTGGCGGGAGCGGGAGGCCCAGCGCGTCAACATTCCCCGCCAGCGGCTGCTGAAGGACGAGGCGCTGCTGGAGCTGGCCGCCACCGCGCCGGAAACGCCCGACGCGCTGGCCCGCGCCCGCGGCATCACCCGCGGTTTCGCCGAGGGCAAGAGCGGCCAGTCGCTGATCGCCGCGGTGGCCGAGGCGAAGAAGCTCGGCGACGACGCGCTGCCCGACGTGCCCCGCAGCAAGGACGGCCCCCGGCCGTCGCCGGCCCTGGTTTCCCTGCTCAAGGTGCTGCTGGCGGCGAAATGCGAGCAGCACCATGTCGCGCCGAAGCTGATCGCCAGTTCCGAGGACATCGACCGCCTGGCGGTGGAGGACGAGCCAGACCTGCAGGCCCTGCATGGCTGGCGACGCGAAGTGTTCGGCAGCGACGCCCTGGCGCTGAAGACCGGCCGGATCGCGCTCGGCGTGGATGGCAAGCGGATCAAGCTGATCCCGGCCGCGTAGCCGTCCTCCCCATGGGAGGTGCGCCTGCCTGACGGGTGATTGTGCTTGTGTCCGCCCGCCCGGCGGACAATCCGGAATCGAGGCAGCCGAGGGAACGACCCGCCTGGATTTTTCCTCCACGCGGTTATTTCCCGTCAGGATGGAGTAGGTTGACGCGGGCGGCGAGCGTGCAACCCCGCCGCGATGCGGTTTTCTGACGGAGATCCTTGCCGATGCGCACCCTGATCGCCTGCTGCCTGCTGCTGGCGTCCCCTGCCTTCGCCCAGAACTCGGCCGGCCCGACCCTGTCGCAGATCCGCGCCAAGGGCTTCGTGGAATGCGCGGTGTCCTCGACCACGCCCGGCTTCGGCGTCATCGACGGCAAGGGCGTGTTCCGTGGGCTGGACGTGGACACCTGCCGCGCTGTCGCGGCGGCGGTGTTCCCCGACGAGGCGGGCCCGAACGGCCAGCCGCGCGCCAAGCTCGTCGCCCTGAACGGCGGCCAGCGGCTGCCGGCGCTGCAATCCGGCCAGGTGGATGTGGTGGCCCAGACTCTGACGCAGACGCTGACCCGCGAAGCCGCCAATGGAACCTTGTTCGCCGGTGTCAATTTCTATGACGGACAGGGTTTCCTGGTGCGCAAATCAGCCGGAGTGAAGCATGCGACCGATCTCGCGGGTGCGACCATCTGCGTCTCCGCCGGCAGCACCAGTGAACTCAACCTGGCCGACTGGGCAAGGGCGCATGATGTGAAATATCAGCCGGTGGTGTTCGAACAGGTGCAGGAGGGGCGCGACGCCTACAACAAGGGCCGCTGCGACGCCTATTCGACCGATGCCAGCCAGCTCGCCTCCATCGCGACGATCATGCACGATCCGGAAAACCAGATGGTCCTGCCCGAAATCATCAGCAAGGAACCGCTCGGCCCGGCGGTCCGCCAGGGGGACGACCAGTGGTACGCGATCGTGAAATGGACGCTGAACGCGCTGATCGAGGCGGAGGAGCAGGGCATCACCCAGGCCAATGTCGACGAAAAGCTGAACAGCGAGGCGCCGCCGACGCGCCGGCTGCTGGGCGTGCAGGGCGATTTCGGCAAGTTGTTGGCGCTGGACAACCGCTGGGCCTATCGCGCGATCAAGGCGGTCGGCAATTACGGCGAGATGTTCGAGCGCAATTTCGGCCCGGCCAGCGGGCTCAACATGCCCCGCGGCAAGAACGAGCTCTGGAGCAAGGGCGGGCTGATCTACTCGGCACCGGTGCGGTGAGCGCCAGTGCGACGAGGAGCGCGGCTTCAGGCCGCGAATAAACCGTTGGCGGGACGACCGCCGTGCTAGACTGCAATGTTCAGACGATGAAGGAGGCGACCATGCCAGGCACGACAAAGTCCGCATCCCCCAAGGACATGGACACCATCGCCAAGGACCTCGCCGCCTTGCGGCGGGACTTCGCGGCGCTGATCGCCGATCTGCGCGACGGCCCGCTGAGCAACGCGAAGGCGGCGGCGCAGGAAGCGGCCGGACAGCTTGGCGGCAAGGCCGCCGACCTGTACGGGCAGGCATCGGAGCGGGCCGGCAAGGGCGCCGACGTGATCGTGCGCGAGATCGAGGAACGTCCGCTGACGACGCTGCTGCTGGCCTTCTCGGTCGGCTTCATCGCCAGCCGCCTCTTGTCGCGCTGATCGACGGTGCCGGTCGCCGTCCTGATCCGGCTGGCTCTGTCGCTGCTCGCACCCGCCCAGGACGGCAGACGCATTGCCGCCGCGGCCGGGCGTGCGGCGATCGCCGGCGTGTTCCTGGTGCTGGCGAGCCTGGCGCTGCTCGCGGCCATCGGCCTGGCGGCTGCGGCGCTGTGGGCGTCCGTCGCCCCCTCGTTCGGCCCCGCCCAGGCGTCGCTGGTGGTGGCCGGCGCGTTCGTCCTGCTGTCGCTGCTGCTCCTGCTCGGCGCCTGGCTGGCGATGAAAGCCAAACGCCAGCCGGCCCCGGCACCTGCCTCCGCCGGCGCCGCGCCCACCGTCGCCGCGCCCACTGGGCTTCCCGCGGCCGACGCGCTGTTGGCGACGCTCTGGTCGTTGTTCGCCAAGAACAAGGGGACAGCGTTGCTGGCGGCGCTGATCGCCGGCGTGGTCGCTGAGAACATGCGCAAGCGCGACTGACGCAAGTCAAACCAGCTGGCTGAATCTCTGCCACGCCAGCGCGGCCAGCACCGCCGCGTTCAGCAGCATGACCGCGGGAGCGGCCACGGCCATGCGGCGCTGCCAGACCCGGCTGGCGGCCTCGCCGGCGATGCCGACCAGGACCAAAGCGGGCACCGTGCCAAGGCCGAAGGCCAGCATCGCGACCGCCCCGCCCAGCGGGTCCGCGGTGGCGGCTGAGGCGGCCAGGGCGGAATAGAGGAATCCGCAGGGCAGAAAGCCGAGCGCGAGGCCGAGCGTCAGGCCGCCCGCCGGCCGCGTGCGCCCGCCACCGGCCAGGCGCGCCGTCAGCCGCCGCAACAGCGCCGGCGAGCCGCCTGGCCTGACGATGCGCGAGAACGCCTGGCTCGCGAACAGCAATGCGGCGAACAGCAGCAGCCCGGCCGAGACCCAGCCGAACCACGCCAGCAGGCCTAGCGCCGCGCCGGTGCCGCCGGCCAGCGCCCCCAGCCCGGCATAGGTGACGATGCGGCCGAGATGATACGGCCACAGCAATCCCGCGCCGATCCGATGGCGTTCGCGCAGCGCGCAGGCGGGCACGCAGGCCAGCCGGTCGCTGACCTGGCCCAGCACGAAAGGGCCGCACATCGGCACGCAATGCACCGCGCTGCCGGCCAGCCCGGCAAGCAGCAGGCCAAGCGGCAGGCCGGCACCCATCGGGTCCGGCGCCACGGACCGGCACAGCGCGGTCAGCATCTCCAGGCCGGCGTTCATGCGCTCCTCATCCTTGGCCCGCCCGATCCGGGCCCGTCTGCGCATGGCTGCGCCGAATGCTGCGGTGCGGCGTTGATTTGGATCAATGCCCGGAAGACGCAGACATGAGCACCGGTGGTGGCAGCATAAATCGACTCGGGACGGCGGCGCGCGCCGGCGGCGAGGCAACCATCAGCGAGGTTTGAGATGGACACAGGGACAAGCGACGTCATCGTCGGAATATTGATGGCAGTGTTCGGACTGATCGGCCTGATCCTGGCTGGCGGCTCGGTCGATAGCGGGATCTACGTGTTCGGATTGTCGCTGTTCGGCTTTGCCTGCCTGTTCAATCTCGGACTGATCCGGGCCTATTACGACCGGCGGGACGCCGAGCACGCGGTGCTCGCGCGGGTTCGCGCCGCCGAGGTGCGTGACCATGTCTGACATCACCGTCGATGCCATGCACGGCCTGGCGCCGGCCCAGGCCCGTGCCGTGGTCTATAACGAGGCGGTGGTCAAGAAGGCGGTCATCGCCGCGATGTTCTGGGCGATCGTCGCCTTCCTCGTCGGCGTGTACCTGGCCGCCGAACTGTGCTGGCCATCCTTCAACCTCGGGCTTTCCTTCCTGAATTTCGGCCGGCTGCGCCCGGTGCACACGTCGGCAGGCATCTTCGCCTTCGGCGGCAGCGCGCTGATCGGGACTTCCTTCTACGTGGTCCAGCGCACCTGCCGCGCCCGGCTGTTCGGCGGCGACGCGCTGGCGAATTTCGTTTTCTGGGGCTACCAGTTCTTCATCGTCATGGCGGCGCTGAGCTACGTCATGGGCTTCAGCAAGAGCCGCGAATACGCGGAGCCGGAATGGTATATCGACATCTGGCTGACGATCGTGTGGGTCTGCTACCTGATCGTCTTCCTCGGCACGCTGCTGAAGCGCGAGGAGCCGCATATCTATGTGGCGAACTGGTTCTATCTCGCCTTCATCGTGACCGTGGCGATGCTGCATATCGGCAACAACCTGACGCTGCCGGTAAGCGTCTTCGGCGCCAAGAGCTACTCTGCATTCTCCGGCGCCCAGGACGCGCTGATCCAGTGGTGGTATGGCCATAACGCGGTCGGCTTCTTCCTGACGGCCGGCTTCCTGGGGATGATGTACTATTTCATTCCGAAAGCGGCGAACCGGCCGATCTACTCCTACCGGCTGTCGATCGTGCATTTCTGGTCGCTGATCTTCCTCTATATCTGGGCCGGACCGCACCATCTGCACTGGACCGCGCTGCCGGACTGGGCGCAGACGCTCGGCATGGCGTTCTCGATCATGCTGTGGATGCCTTCCTGGGGCGGCATGATCAACGGGCTGATGACGCTGTCGGGCGCCTGGGACAAGCTGCGCACCGATCCCGGCCTGCGCTTCTCCGTCACCGCCGTCGGCTTCTACGGCATGTCCACCTTCGAGGGGCCGGTGATGTCGGTGCGCGATGTGAACGCGCTCGCGCATTACACCGACTGGGTCATCGGCCATGTGCATTCCGGCACGTTGGGCTGGGTGGCGTTCATCTCCTTCGGCGCGATCTACTATCTGGTGCCGGTGCTGTGGAAGCGGGCGGGGCTGTATTCCACCCGGCTGGCGGCCTGGCATTACTGGATCGCGACGCTCGGGATCGTATTCTACATCACCTCGATGTGGGTGGCGGGCATCATGCAGGGGCTGATGTGGCGCGCCTATGACCAGTTCGGCTTCCTGCAATACTCCTTCGTGGAATCCGTGGTCGCCGTGCATCCCTATTACGTCATCCGCATGGTCGGTGGCCTGCTGTTCCTGACCGGTGCGCTGATCATGGTCTACAACCTGATCCGCACGGTGAATTCGCCAACAACGGAGCCCGCCTTTGCCCTGCGGGCGGGAGCCTAGATCATGTTCATTCGTCACGAGTTCTTCGAGAAGAACGCGATCTTCCTGCTGCTCGGCACCCTGTTGACGGTAGCGATCGGCGGCATCGTCGAGATCATTCCGTTGTTTACCATCGAAACCACGGTGGAGAAGGTGCAGGGGGTGCGTCCCTACACGCCGCTGGAGCTGCGCGGACGCGACATCTATGTGCGGGAGGGCTGCTATCTCTGCCACAGCCAGCAGATCCGGGCGCTCCGCGACGAGGTGGAGCGCTACGGCCATTACTCGCTGGCAGCGGAGAGCATGTACGACCATCCGTTCCAGTGGGGCTCCAAGCGCATCGGGCCGGACCTGGCGCGCGTCGGCGGCAAATACTCCAACGAATGGCACTACGCGCATCTGCAGAACCCGCAGGCGCTGGTGCCGGAGAGCCTGATGCCGAAATACGCCTTCCTGGCGGAAACCCCGCTCGAGGTGGACGACATCGAGGACCGGCTGCGCACCAACCGCAGGGTGGGCGTGCCCTATACCGACGAGCAGATCGCCAACGCGCCGGCCGATCTTCTGGCGCAGGCGGATCCCAACGCGGATCCGGCGGCGCTGATGAAGCGCTATCCCAAGGCCAATCTGGTCGCGGGCGACGGACGCCAGATCACCGAGCTCGACGCCCTGGTGGCCTATCTGCAGGTGCTCGGCACGATGGTGAACTTCGCCGACACCGGCACCGAGAAGCTGCAGCAGTAGGATCGGGGCCATGATGGAACTGAACAACATCCTGCTTTGGGGCCAGAAGCATTCGATCCTGCTGATGGTCGGGCTCGTTTCTGGTGATACTGGCCACCGTCTACTGGCCCGGGCGCAAGGAACGCGTCGAGCGCCATGGCATGATCCCCCTGCAAGACGACCGGTAAGGAGCCGCAACCGTGCCGACCAAAATCGAAAAGGACTCCGTCACCGGCCGCGAGACCACCGGCCATGTCTGGGACGGGGTGCGCGAGCTGAACACGCCGCTGCCGAAATGGTGGCTGTACACCTTTATCGCCTGCGTGGTGTTCGCTTTCGGCCAGTTCCTGCTGTATCCGTCCATTCCCTATGGCGTCGGCTATTTCCACGGGCTGCTCGGCTATTCGCAGCGCAAATCCGTCGACCGGTCGGTGGCCGAGGTCGCCGCGCTGCGGGCGGAATCGCTCGCTGCCGTGCAGGCCAGGAGCTTTGCCGAGATCCGCGCCGATCCCAAGCTGCTGGCCACCGCGATGACCGCGGGCCGGATCGCCTTCGCCGAAAACTGTCAGCCCTGCCACGGCGCCGGCGGCGGCGGGCGGCCCGGCTACCCGGCGCTGGCCGCCGGCGCCTGGATCTGGGGCGGCAAGCTCGAGGACATCCAGCAGACCCTCACCCACGGCATCCGCAGCGGCGATCCCGATGCGCGCGACAGCCAGATGCCGAAATTCGGCGTCGACGGCCTGCTGAAGCCCGAGCAGATCAGCCAGATCGCCGATTACGTGATGACGCTGTACGGCGCGCCCGAGCCGAACGTTGACACCGCGCCGGGCCAGAAGCTGTTCGCCGAGAACTGCGCCGCCTGCCATGGCGACAACGGCGAGGGCAAGCGCGATGTGGGCGCGCCGCGGCTGGCGAGCAAGGTGCACCTGAACGCCGGCACCCGGGCGGCCGTGGTGGCGCAGATCACCAACCCCCGCATGGGCGTGATGCCGGCATGGCACACGCGGCTGAACGACGCCACCATCAAGAGCCTGGCGCTGTACGTGCATTCCTTCGGCGGCGGCGAGTAGGGGGGCGAGGTCGGTTCGGGAGCGGATGATGAGCCGGATCAGCAAAGCCGACAGACAGTTGCAACTTCAGCGCGAGGCGGAAGGCGACCATCTGTATGCCAACCGCGTCCGGGTCTATCCCAAGGCCGTGCACGGTCCGGTGCGGCGGGTCAAATGGATCGTGCTGGCGGCCTGCCTCGCCGTCTACTACGCGCTGCCCTGGCTGCGCTGGGACCGCGGCCCCGGACGGCCGAACCAGGCGCTGCTGCTCGATATCGCCAATGAGCGGTTCTATCTGTTCAACATCGAGCTGTGGCCGCAGGACATCTACTTCCTGACCGGGCTGCTGATCCTGGCCGCGGTCGGGTTGTTCCTGGTCACCAGCCTGTTCGGCCGGCTCTGGTGCGGCTACACCTGCCCGCAGACGGTGTGGACCGACCTGTTCATGCAGGTCGAGCGCTTCATCGAGGGCGATCGCAACGAGCGCATGCGCCGCGATGCCGAACCGGTCACGTTCGATACCGTCTGGCGCAAGGCGGCGAAGCACTCGGCTTGGCTGCTGATCGCCTTCTGGACCGGCGGCGCCTGGATCATGTACTACGCCGACGCGCCGACGGTGACGGCGCAGTTCTGGACCGGCCGCGCCTCGCTGCCGGTGTATTTCTTCACCGGCCTGTTCACCGTGACCACCTACGCGCTGGCCGGCTGGGCGCGCGAGCAGGTCTGCACCTATATGTGCCCCTGGCCGCGCTTCCAGGCGGCGATGCTGGACGAGCAGACCCTCACCGTCACCTATCAGGGCTGGCGCGGCGAGCCCCGGCTGCGCGGCAAGCGCGATGCCGACAGCCAGGCCGGTGACTGCGTCGATTGCGGCGCCTGCGTGACGGCCTGCCCGACCGGGATCGACATCCGCGACGGCATCCAGCTCGAATGCATCAATTGCGGCCTGTGCGTCGATGCCTGCAACCACGTGATGGAGCGCGTCGGCCGGCCGCGCAGCCTGATCACCTGGGATAGCCTGGCCCGCCAGGCGGCGAAGGCGCAGGGGCGCAGCGAAAAGCTGCGACTGCTGCGGCCGCGCAGCATCATCTATGCCGGGGCGATGGCCGTGGCGTTGACGGTCATGACGATCGCGTTCGTCACCCGCTCCACCGTGGAGCTGTCGGTGGAACGGGACCGGGCGCCGCTGTTCGTGCCGCTGGCCGACGGTTCCGTCCGCAACGGCTACACCGTGCGGATCGTCAACAAGACCGCGAGGCCGGTCGATTTCGAACTGGCCGTGGCAGGCCTGCCGGGCGTGAAGCTGGCGGTGGCCGATGCCGGGCCGGCGTCCACGGACCGGCTGGCGCTGCCGGTGGGGGCGGATGCGGTGGGCGTCTACCGCGTGCTGCTCACCATGCCGCCGGGCGCGGATATCGGCGGATCCAGGGAAGTCGACTTCATCCTGACCGACCCGCGCTCGCAGGGCGGCACGCGCTATCATTCCAGCTTCAGGGGGCCATGACAGATGGATGGCGGCAATTTCGGAATGCATAGGTTCGGCTCTGCCCCGTCGGGCGGGCGCTCCGGCTGGCGGTGGTTTCCCTGGGCCGTGGCCGGCGCGATGGGCATCGTGATCGTGGCGAATGCCGGCCTCGTGGTCACGGCGATGCGCAGCTTCCCCGGCGCCGCGGAAGGCAACGGCTTCGCCCTGTCCAACGCCTACAACCACGTGCTGCAGGACGAAGCCAGGCAGGAAGCGCTGGGCTGGACCGTGCTGGTGGCGCTGGACGCGGCGCAGCGCCCGGCCGTGACCCTGACCGACCGGAACGGCCGGGCGCTGGAGGATGCGGTGATCGAGGCGACCGCCGCCCGCCCGCTTGGCCCGCCGCAGACCACGCCGCTCGCCATGCACGCCGCGGGCGGCGGGCGCTATCTGTCGGACATGGCGCTGCCCCGCGGACAGTGGGACGTCACGCTCTCGGCGAAACATGGCGATGATCTGGTGCGCGCCGTGCGGCGGCTGGTCGTGCGGTGAATGCGCTGACCCCGGCGGAGCCCGCGGGGAACGCCGGGATTTCCGTGGGTGCACTCTGCGCGCATTGCGGCCTGCCGGCCGGCGAAGGCCGGCGCTTCTGCTGCCCCGGCTGCGCCGCCGCCTATGAGACCATCCGCGGCCTCGGCCTTGGCCGCTACTACGAGCAGCGCCGGCTCGATCCGGCCGCGCGCGCACCCCGGCCGGAGACCGCCGAGCGGCTGGACCTGGAACGCCACGTGACCGCGCGCGGGGACGGCACCTGCGAGCTCATGCTGGCCGTCGACGGCCTGCAATGCGGCGCCTGCGTCTGGCTGATCGAAAGCGTGCTGGGGCGCGACGGCGCGGTGGCGCAGGCGCGGGTGAACATGACCTCGCGCCGCCTGCGCCTGGTCTGGCGCGGCGCGGCGGCGGAGGCGGCGCGGCTGATCGGGCTGGTCGAGGCCCTGGGCTACCGGCTGATCCCGTTCGACGCCGCCTGCCTGGAGGCCGGGCGGGACCGCACCGGGCGGGAGCTGCTGCGCGCGCTGGCGGTGGCGGGGTTCGCCGCGGGCAACGTGATGCTGCTGTCGATCGGCGTCTGGGCCGGCCTGGTGCAGGGCATGGGGCCGGCCACGCGCGAGCTGATGCATTTCGTCTCGGCGCTGATCGCCCTGCCGGCGATCGCCTATGCCGGCATGCCGTTCTTCGCCTCGGCCTTCGCGGCTTTGCGCCAGCGGCGCACCAACATGGACGTGCCGATCAGCCTGGGCGTGATCCTGGTCACCGCCATGAGCCTGCAGCAGAGCTTCGCCGGCGGCGAGCACACCTATTTCGACAGCGCGGTCACGCTGCTGTTCTTCCTGCTGATCGGGCGCTACCTCGATCATCTGGCGCGCGGGCGGGCGCGCGCGGTGGCCGAGCAGCTGCTGACCTTGCGCGTGCGCGACGTCGCGGTGCTGCAGGCGGACGGCAGCACGGCCCGGAGGGCGCAGGAAGCGGTGGCGCCGGGCGAGCGCATCCTGGTCGGGCCCGGCGAACGCGTCGGCGCGGACGGGGTGGTGGAACGCGGCGCCGCACCGCTCGATGCCAGCCTGGTCACCGGCGAAAGCCTGCCGATGCCGGTCGGGCCGGGCACGGCGGTATTCGCCGGCAGCCTGAACCTGGGCGAGGCGCTGGTGGTGCGAGTGACCGCCGCCGGGCAGTCCACGCTGCTGGCCGAATGCGTGCGGCTGATCGAGGCGGCGGAGGCGCGGCGCGGCCGCTACGTGGTGCTGGCCGACCGGGTGGCGCGGCGCTACGCGCCGGCGGTGCATCTCTGCGCGCTGCTGACCTTCCTCGGCTGGGTGTTCCTCGGCCACGCCCCGGTCGGCACGGCGCTGCTGACCGCGAGCGCGGTGCTGATCATCACCTGCCCCTGCGCGCTCGCCCTGGCGGTGCCGGCGGTGCAGGTGATCGTAACATCGCGCCTGCTGCGCGGCGGCGTGCTGCTGAAATCCGGCACCGCGCTGGAACGGCTGTCCGAGCTCGATGTCGTCGTGTTCGACAAGACCGGCACATTGACCGAGCCGGGTCTCGGCCTGATCGAGACGCCGGAGACGGACCGCGACGCGCTGCGCGTGGCCGCATCGCTTGCCGCCTCCAGCCGCCATCCCTTGGCCCGGGCGCTGCTGGCGGCCGCCGGCCCGGTGCCGGCGGCCGCCGGCGTGCGGGAGCATTCAGGGCTGGGGCTCAGCCTGGCCACGGCGGCGGGCGAGATCCGGCTGGGCAGCGAAGCCTTCTGCGGCGGCGCCGGCGCGCCGGCCACGGGGCCGGAGGTTTGGCTGGCGCGGCCGGGGCTGGCCCTGGTTCGCTTCCGCTTCGCCGAAAAGCTGCGCGCCGACGCGGCCGCGTGCGTGGGGGCGCTGCGCGCGCTCGGCCTGGATGTCCGGCTGCTGTCGGGCGACCGCGCCGCGGCAGTGGCGCCGGTGGCCGCGCGCGCCGGCATCACCGACTGGCAGGCGGAATGCTCGCCGGTCGCCAAGGTGGCGGCGATCGAAGCCCTGCGCGCGGCGGGACGGCGCGTGCTGATGGTGGGCGACGGGCTGAACGACAGCCCCTCGCTCGCCGCGGCGAACGTATCCGCCGCGCCGGCGAGTGCTGCCGATGTCAGCCAGACGGTGGCGGACTTGGTGTTCCAGGGCGACCGGCTGGCGCCGGTGGCCGAGGCGGTCCGGATGGCGCGGCGCGCCCGTGCGGCGATGCGCCAGAACCTGGCGTTGTCGATCGGCTACAACGCCTTCATGGTGCCGCTGGCGATGGCCGGCTTCGTGACGCCCTGGCTGGCGGCGGCGGCGATGTCGAGTTCCTCGCTGATCGTCATGCTGAACAGCCTGCGGCTGCGGGGGGCGGCGCCATGACGGTGATCCTCTATCTGATCCTGGCCAGCCTGGTGATGGGTGCCGGCGGGCTGGGGCTGTTCCTGTGGTCGATGCGATCCGGCCAGTACCGAGGATCTGGATGGCGCGGCACAACGGATCTTGTTCGACGACGAGCGGCAGGTGTAACCGTTCCGGATACGGATTAAGGCCGAAAGGCGCGAGGCGGCCGCCAGTGCGCCGGATATCCCCACGCCTTACAACCTCGCGCCCAATAGCCAAGCCGGGGGCTTCAGCCGGTGGGATTGCGCCTGCGGCGCAGTCCGAAGGCCGCCAGCCCGGCCATGGCCGTCACCAGTATGGGCAATGTTGCGGGTTCCGGCACCGGCGCAAACACCGCGATGCAGCCCGGATTCGCGAAGCTCGCCGGGCAGGGGTCCACCGCGCTGGTGCCAGCGAGCGCCACGAAAACATCGCCGTTGAACGGATCTACCGTGATCGAATGCGCACTCGTGGTCGTCGGCAGATCGACCGTCTGGGTAATCGTGCCCCCCAGGAGATCGTCGGTGATCACGTCGAAGAACCGAGTGTCGTTGGTGCCATCATTACCAGTGACGTAGAACCTGTTTGTCGTCGGATCGTACCACAGCTCGTCCGTACCACCGAGCCCGGCGAACGTCCTGACGATCGAGCCGGACCGTGGGATTGAGCAGGATCGCCGCCGCCCCCACGTTGCCGCAGCCAACCATCAGGTTGCCGCTCCCGCCAACGGCGAGTCCGGCGGGCGAGCACGACGAGATGCCCATGGTTCCGAAATCGATCGTTCGCAGGACGGCGCCAGTGGTGCTGATCTCGGAAACTCCACCCGGGTTATTGGTCCCGGCCAACGCCGGAATAGAAACGAAGAACGTTCCGGTGTTCGGATCCCACACCGATTGCTCCATGCCGCCGGCATCGATCCCCCCCTGAATTGCGGGGACGGTGATGTGGCCAGGGGGGTTGAGGAGGGTGGCCGGCGCATTGGCGGGGCCAGTGGTCGAAAACAGATTTCCGTATGCCGGGGTTTCGGCGTTGTTCGCGGCCAACACGAGGTGCGCCGTTGGCGAGTATGCCATTTCGTCAACCCGGGTCATGCCGCCGGTCGAGATGGCTTGCAGCGGGATGGGCGCCGCCGGATTGGTGGCGTTGAAGACCCTGAGCGTGCTGTCGCCGTTTCCGGCGTAAAGGGTGGTCGTCCCTCCTGAGGTGACCGTCAGGACGCCATCCGGACCCGACACCGATGTTGTCGCCTGCTGTCCGGTAAACCCGGTCGCCCGGCCGAGAAATGTCAGACTGGATCCCGAAAAGATATCGACACTTGCATTGGACCGGTCGGCGATAAAGACGTCTCCGGTCACCGGGTCGGCGAAGCTGATGTCGAATGCGGAGAAAGCCCCGAGCGGCTGCATATTCGCCATGTCCGCCGGGACCGGAATATATGTCAGGAGTGACAGCATTGGATCCGCGACGGCTGGGCCGGCTGTTACGGCCAGCGCGACCGCGCCCACCAGCGCAACACAACTCGTTGTTACCGCACGAACGATCATCGGTTCCTCCCTTTGGTTTCGGTTTTATTGCCCGTGCATTACCGATTATCCATCTAGAAACCTGCCGTTGTACGGAAATTGAATCAATCTGAACCATACCCGGTCACAAAGGAGTGTCCGACGGATAGTTTCAAATAACGTAACGTCTTACGCAAACGCCCAATTTTTGACGAAAAGCCTGCGGAACGGATTCGGGTGGATCACAAAGCCCGCATTTCCACTCTGTCGTTTTCACGCACAGGTAGAAGGTTTCCCAGGAATATTCTTGTCGGCTCCTGGGGTCGTTCCGGTCCGCCTCGTGCCAGGTAAACCCGGATTAGGCCGGTGCGCGGCAGCGATGCAGGTTCAGCGGCTTCAGGGTCATCACCGGCGCATCGTCCTGATTGAGCACTTCGACAAAGCTGCGGATCAGCCCGCGGTCGGGCCTGGAGCGGGAGCGCCTGGCTTCCAGCACCGTCACGCGGATGCGCAGCCGGTCGCCGGGGCGGACCGGACGGACCCAGCGCAGCTCGTCGATCCCCGGCGAGGCGAGGCCGCCTTTCGGCAAATAATGTTCCGCGAACATCCGCATCATCAGCGCGGCCGTGTGCCAGCCGCTGGCGATCAGGCCGCCGAATTCGCCCTGCCCGGCGGCTTCGGGGTCGGTGTGCATCTCCTGCGGGTCGAAGCGGCGGGCGAAGTCGATGATGTCATCGGCGCTGACGCCGATGGCGCCGAACTCGAATACCGCGCCTTGCGGATAATCCTCGAAATACCGCGCCTCCGGCGGCGGCAGCGCCGCTCGCGCGGAGGACACGGTCAGGAATCCGCGATCTTCACGTATTCGAAGTCGCCGGGCTTGCTGTCGATGCCCACGCGCGGCGGGGCGATCCAGCCCGCGTACTGGCCGGGCTGGTGCACCGGCTGCATCAGGCTTTCGATGAAACGGTTGTCGTCGTCCGTGGGCAGCCTGTCGGCGCTGGCGGGCCTGCCATTGCTGCGGCGTCAGGATCAGGCCGTCGGTGTCGGCGTGGATGGCGGAGAACTCGCCGATGCGGCGGTTGAAGGCGACATGCGGCAGGGTCAGGCGGAACGCAACGCCTTCCCGTTCGATCACCCGGTTCCAGCGCGCCACGCCGGCGGCGGCATCCGCCACGTAGTCGTCGCGCAGCCGCATGTTCAGCGCCGACAGCGCCGGGGCGTCCTGGCGCACGATCGCGCCGTCCTGCAGCCGCAGCACCGGGTAGGTGGCGTCCTTCAGCACGTGATCATCCGTCAGCTTGTCCTCGTGGTAGCGACCCTTCAGCCCGGCGCTGAAGGCATTGGCGGCGTTGGTGCTGATCTCGTTGCCGAACAGGTCCAGGGTCAGGGCGAAATGCAGGTTGGCCTTCTTCTGCAGGGTCGGCAGATCGATCACGCCCAGCGCGCGGATCCGCCCGATATCGTGCGGGTCCTCGATGCCGGCTTCGCGCATCGCCTCGCAGGTGCGCTGCACCACGCGCTGCACGCCGGTCTCGCCGACGAACATGTGGTGCGCCTCCTCGGTCAGCATGAAGCGGCAGGTGCGCGACAGCGGATCGAAGCCGGACTGGGCGAGGGCCGCAAGCTGCATCTTGCCGTCGCGGTCGGTGAAGAAGGTGAACATGAAGAACGACAGCCAGTCCGGCGTCGCCTCGTTGAAGGCGCCGAGCATGCGCGGGCTGTCCTGATCGCCGGAGCGGCGGCGGAGCAGTTCCTCGGCTTCCTCGCGCCCGTCGCGGCCGAAATATTTCTGCAGCAGGTAGACCATCGCCCAGAGATGGCGGCCTTCCTCCACGTTCACCTGGAACAGGTTGCGCATGTCGTAGAGCGAAGGCGCGGTGGCCCCGAGATGGCGCTGCTGTTCGACCGAGGCGGGTTCGGTGTCGCCCTGGATCACCAGCAGGCGGCGCAGCATGGCGCGGTATTCGCCGGGCACGTCCTGCCAGGCGGGCTCGCCCTTATGCGCGCCGAACGGGATCGTGCGCCCTTCCACCTGCGGCGCCAGCAGCACGCCCCAGCGATAGTCCGGCATACGCACGTAATCGAACTTGGCCCAGCCTTCGGCGCCGACGCCGATGGCGGTGCGCAGATAGACCAGGCTTTCCTGGAAGCCGACCGGGCCCATCGCCTTCCACCAGTCGATATAGCCGGGGTGCCAGGTCTCCAGCGCCTTGCGCACGCGCATGTCCTCGTTCAGGCCGACATTGTTCGGGATCAGGCCGTCATAGTCGACTGTAGCCTAGGTCGGACATGGCCAGGCTCCTTCAGATCCGTTCGGGGTTGAACTCGGGCCGCACGCCGCTGCCGTAGCGGCGCAGCGCGCCTTCCGGGCCGACCGCGTTGGGGCGCTGGAAGATCCAGTTCTGCCAGGCGGTCAGGCGGCCGAAGATGCGCGTCTCCATCGTCTCGGGCCCGGCGAAGCGGAGATTGGCCTCCATTCCGGTCAGCGCGTCCGGCGAGAACGAGGCGCGTTCCTCCAGCATCAGCCGCACCTCGTCGTCCCAGTCGGTGTCGTCATAGGCGATCGTGATCAGGCCGAGCGCTTCCGCCGCCTCGGCATCGAGGTTGTTGCCGATCTGCGCGCGCGCCTGCCCGACGCTGTCGGGCTCGCCGAGAAATCGGGTTTCCAGCCGGGTCAAGGCCGTTGCCCATCGGATAGGCGCCGAAATTCAACGCCGAGAGATGCAGGCTGGCCGGCTGGGCATTGTCGCCGGCGCGCGTGCCGGCAAACATCAGCGCGCGGTCGGCGGCAAAGGCCAGTTCCGCCAGCGTGCCGGCGAAGCAGCCGCCCGGCTCGATCAGCGCGATCAGGCTGCGCGAGGTCATGTCCACGCGCTTCAGCACGCGCTTCAGGTAGTGGCGGATTTCGCGCACCAGCCAGTCGGCCCGATGCGCCTCCAGCAGCGCGTCGGCGGCCAGCACGGCAGCGCGGATCGCCTTCGGAGCGGAACACGATGCAGTGCCGAGTTCCGGCTCGTTGAAGCGCAGATGCAGCAGCGCGTCGTCCAGTTCGCGCGCCAGCAGCAGCGGCCAGAATTGCGCGCCGGCCGCGTGAATGGCGGCGGCATCTTCCGGCAGGCCCGCAGTCGGCCCGACCAGGGTGATCGTGGCGCGGCGGGCGGCGCCGGTCGAACGCCACGCGGACATGGGAATAGCGCACGCCGTCGGTCGCGAACTCACGCTGCAGGCCGGGCAACGTGATCCCGGCCGCGTCGGCCGGGCGGTCGGAACGCTCGGCCAGCTGCATGGCGCGTTCGGCGATCCTGGCCTCCCAGGCGGACGGCAGGACCACCTCGTCCACCAGCCGCCATTGCACGGCGCGCTGGCCGCGCACGCCTTCCTCGGTGGCGCAGAACACATCCGCGAGGTCGCGGCGAACCCGGCGCTTGTCGGTCAGCCGCGTCAGCCCGCCGGTGCCCGGCAGCACCGCGAGCAGCGGCATTTCCGGCAGGGAGACGGTGGAGCGGCGATCGTCGATCAGCAGGACATGATCGGCGGTGACCGCCAGCTCATAGCCGCCGCCGGCGGCGGTGCCGCTGACCGCGGCCAGATAGAACTGCCCGGAATGCGCACCGGCATCCTCGATGCCGAGCCGGGTCTCGTTGGTGAACTTGCAGAAATTCACCTTCAGCCCGTGCGAGCGACTGGCCGAGCATGCGGATATTCGCCCCGGCGCAGAACACCCCCTCCTTGCCGGAGCGCAGCACCACGCAGCGAACTTCCGGATGCTCGAAGCGCAGCCGCTGCACCGCGTCAGCCAGCTCGATGTCGACGCCGAGGTCGTAGGAATTCAGCTTCAGCTCGTAGCCTTCGAACAGACCGCCGGCGGGATCGACGTCCATGGTCAGCGTGGCGACGGGGCCGTCGCAGGACAGGCGCCAATGGCGGTAGCGGCCGGGGTCGGTCTCGAAGTCGATGCGCGTGGTTATCCGCGTGTGATCGTTCATTGTGCGGCCGCCGAATTTGGAGTGGACAGCACACGGCGCACGAACCCCGTAATCACGTTCAGGGTCTCGGCCTTCGCTTCCAGATGCGGCGAATGCTGCGCGTTCGCGATCAATCGGATCTCGACCGGACTGCCGGCGTGCCGATCGAGCGCACGCAGCTGTTCTTCGGTGCCGTAGGGATCGACGGCACCTTGCAGACCCAGGATCGGCACCTGGACCCCGGGCAGGAAGCCGGTGATGTCAAATCCGGAAAAGCGCGGATCCAGCCAGGCGCCGTTCCAGCCGTAGAAGGCAACATCGACGTCGCGATGATACTGCGCGAGGCGCTGGCGCAGATCGCCGTGCTCGTAGCGTTCGCGGATCTCCCGGATGCTGGCGATGTTCAGCTCCTCCACGAAGAAATGCGCCGCGATCAGCACCAGGCCGCACAGGCGGGGATCGCGCGTGAAGCCGGCATGAACGGCGGCGATCGACCCGCCATCGGAATGGCCGATCGGCAGGGCGCGGCGGATGCCGGCCGCGTCCAGCACGCGCGGCAGCACGTCCAGCGCTTCCCGTTGCATGTAGTCCATCGGCCGCGGCAGCTGCACGGGATCGGACTGGCCGTAGCCGAAGCGGGAATAGGCGAACACGCCGCAGCCGGTGGCCTCCGCCAGCAATGCCGGCACGTCGCGCCATAGCTCGATGCAGCCCAGGCCCTCGTGCAGCAGCACCAGCGTCGGCGCCTCTGCCGGCTCCGGTCCCCACCAGGCGGTTTCCAGCCGGCGTCCGTCCAGCCGGATCTCGCCCCGCCTCATGGCAGGGACCGCAGCTTGAAACGCTGGATCTTGCCGGTGGCGGTCTTCGGCAAAGCCTCGGCGAACTCGATCCATCGCGGGTATTTCCACACGCCGATGCGCTCCTTCACATGCGTCTTCAGCAATTCCTGCACGGTGTCGCGGTCCTGGTCCCTCGCTGCGTCCTGCAGCACGATGAACGCCTTGGGCTTGGTCAGCCCGTCCCGGTCCTGCTGGCCGACGACCGCGGCTTCCAGCACCGCGGGGTGGGACATCAGCGCGTCCTCCACCTCGAACGGCGAGACCCAGATGCCGCCGACCTTCAGCATGTCGTCGCTGCGCCCGCAATAACGGTAATAGCCGTCGGCGTCGCGGATATAGGTGTCGCCGGTATGCGTCCATTCGCCGCGGAAGGTTTTTCGCGACTTGTCGCGCTGGTTCCAGTAGCCGTCGGCGGCGCTGCCCCCGCGCACCACCAGCTCCCCGCTTTCGCCATCCGGCGCGGGGTTGCCTTGCTCGTCGACAATGCGCGCCTCATAGCCCGGCACCGGCTTGCCGCTGGTGCCGTAGCGGATGTCGCCGGGACGGTTGCTGACGAAAATATGCAGCATCTCGGTCGATCCGATGCCGTCCAGGATGTCGACGCCCACGGTCTCGCGCCAGCGCCGGCCGATCTCCGCCGGCAGCGCCTCGCCGGCGGAGATGCACCGGCGCAGCCGGGCGGAGCCGGCGCCGACGCCGATGGCCGGATGGGCGAGCAGCCCGGCATACAGCGTCGGCACGCCGGCGAACACGCTGGGCTGGTGGCGGGCCATCACCGCCAGCACGGCATCCGGCGTCGGCCGGTCCGCCAGCAGCACGGCGGTGGCGCCGACCGACATCGGGAAGGTCATGGAATTGCCGAGCCCATAGGCGAAGAACAGCTTCGCGGCGGAGAACACGACATCGTCCGGGCGGATCCGCAACACCTGCGCGCCATAGGTGTCGGCGGTGACGCCCAGGCTGGCATGGACATGGCGCACGCCCTTCGGCGCACCGGTGGAACCGGAGGAATACAGCCAGAACGCCGCCTCATCGGCCGAGACGGGTGCGGTGGGCGTATCCGGCTCGCCGTCGGCGAGGAACTCCGTCCAGGGGATCTGGCGGGGATCGTCGATCGCCGCGGCCGGGCTTCCGTCCGGCTGGACCACGACGATATGGCGCAGATCCGGCACGCTGCGCAGCACCGCCAGCAGCGGCGCGGCCAGGGGGGCGGAGATCACCAGCGCCTCCGCCCGCGTGTCGGCCAGGATGTAGCCGACCATCTCCTGCGTCAGCAGCGTGTTGATCGGCACCGGCACGACGCCGGCGCGCAGCGCGCCCCAGAAGGCGATCGGGAAATCCACGGTGTCCAGCAGCAGCAGGGCGATCCGGCGCTCGCGCCCGATGCCGGCCCGCGCCAGGGCGGCGGCGAATTGCCGGGTCGCGTGCTGCAGTCCGGCATAGGTCAGGCTGCGCCAGGGATCGATGAAGGCGGTCCCATCGCCGCGTCCGTCGCGCACCGGACGGTCGACGAACCGGTCGACCGCATTGCCGCAGGCTCGTTCTGCCTGGTCCATTCGTTTCCCCCGATCGGGCGGAACTATAGCCGGGCCGCCGGCAGAACACAGCCTGCAACGCCACGTCCGCGCAATTGTTCGGTGAGGAATATGACCGTTATACTTGCATAATGATAGAGACATCGCTATATAGCGCGCATGACGACAGAAATGCGGGCCTGAGCCCATGCAGCACAAGAGTTTCGAAGCCATGCCGTGCCCGATCGCGCGCAGCCTGGAACGGGTTGGCGAGTGGTGGAGCATCCTGATCCTGCGCGACGCCTTTCACGGGCTGACGCGCTTCGACCAGTTCCAGAAGAGCCTGAACATCGCACCCAACATGCTGACGCGCCGGCTGAACGGCCTGGTCGAATCCGGGCTGCTGGAGCGGCGGCTGTACTGCGAACGCCCGCCGCGCCACGAATACGTGCTGACCGAACGCGGCCGCGATTTCCGTCCGGTGCTGTGGACGCTGCTCGCCTGGGGCAACAAGCACTTCGCCCCCGAAGGCGCGAGCGTGGTGGTCGTGGACAGCGAAACCGGCGCCCAGGCCGACCCGATGGTGATCGACCGCATCAGCGGCAGGCCGCTGACCGAACCGGCCTTCCGGTCCGCCCCCGGGCCCGCCGCTACCGAGCCGGTCCGCCGCCGCTACGCCGCGACCGGGCGGTCGTAGTCCGCCCCCGCCGGTTGGCTGCTTAGCGTCGGCGGCTCAGCGCCGGTAGAGCAGGTAGTGGATCGTCAGATCCAGATCGGCGCGGGGCTCCGGCGTCGTCGGCGGGAAGGGCGGCAGATTGGCGCCGCGAAACACCGCCTGCGCCGCGAGATCGAGCCATTGCGAGCCCGATTTGCCGATCAGTTCCACCCCGAGCACATGGCCATAGCGGTCCACCACCACGTGGATCCGCACCGTGCCGTCCTCGCCCGCGCGGGCGGCCTGTTCGGGGTAGTAGCCGTGCTGGCTCCACCAGGTGTGCAGCAGCGTGATCCAGTCGGTGCCGACCTGTGCGCCGGTGACCTTGATGGAGGCATCTGGACGGTTCACGTCGGTGGGCGGCGCCGCATTGCGCATGGCGACATCGGGGCCGAGGGTCGGATCGATGCTGTTGCGCCGCGCGGTCGGGCGACTGCGCGTATCCGCCGTGGCGCCGCCGAAGGAGAAATTCATCGGCGCGGATAGCGAAGGCTCAGCCGGCGGGGCGGCGCGGCGGGCCTCGGCCGGTGGCGCGGCGCGCCGGGGCTCCATCTGCGGCCGGGGCGGTGCGGCGGCGCGTGGGACCGGCGGGCGCGGCTGCGGCGCCGCGGCCGGCGGGGGCGGCGGCTGGCGCGGCAGCGGTTCGGCCGTCTCGGCCGACGGCGGTGGTGGTGGTGGCGACGGCGCCGGTGTGGCGGTGGTCGGCGGCGCCGCCGGAGCGGGAGGTTGCGGCGCGGGGGCCGGGACCGGCGGAACCGGCAAGGGTGGCTCCGGCGTCGCCTCGGCCGGACGCGCCGGCGGCTGCGTGGGGGCCGGGGAAGGCGGCCGGCTGGCCTCGTTGCCCGGCGGGGGCGGCACTTGCGGCCCTTCCACCGGCGCGGAGGTGGCGGGCTGGCCCTGCGGCAGGTCCTTGCGGGAACTGGGCAGGCTCGGCTCGAAGATGACGGTCACCGGGTTCGACGCGCTCGGCTCCTGGCGCGGCGGCGGCAGCATGAACAGCAGCATGGCCAGCAGCACCAGCAGGTGCAGCAGCCCCGAACCGAGCAGGCTGCGCTCGATGCGGACCCGGGAGCGGAGCCGCATCCGCCGCGTGCCGGCTTGGCCGATATCCAGGCGTTGATCAGGCCGGGCGGTGAAAACAGTCATGTTCCCGTGGATTCAAGCGGATAGCCGGCTGTTGCCCGCCGGCGAGCATGCTACCAGAACTGCCGGCGGCCGCTAAGCTTGGCGGCCCCTTTCTTATTCCCCCTGGTGTCTCGCCTTTGGAAACCGCCATGCTGCGCCTGACCGAACTGAAACTGCCGCTCGATCACACGGAAGCGGATCTGCGCGCGGCGATCCTGCGCCGGCTCGATATAGGGGCGGAAGACCTGCTCGGCTACACCGTGTTTCGCCGCGGCGTGGATGCGCGGCGGAAATCGGCGATCCACCTGATCTACACGATCGACGCGGAACTGCGGACCGAGGCCGCGACCCTGGCGCTTGCGGCCGGGGACCGCCATGTGCTGCCGGCGCCGGATACAGGCTATCACCCGGTGGCCCGGGCGCCGGAGGGCCTGGCCAGCCGTCCGGTGGTGATCGGCACCGGGCCGTGCGGGTTGTTCGCCGCGCTGATCCTGGCGCAGATGGGTTTTCGCCCGATCATCCTGGATCGCGGCAAGGTGGTGCGGGAGCGGACGCGCGACACCTGGGGGCTGTGGCGGCGCGGCGTGCTCAACCCGGAATCCAACGTGCAGTTCGGCGAGGGCGGGGCCGGCACGTTTTCCGACGGCAAGCTGTACAGCCAGATCAAGGATCCCGCCCATCGCGGCCGCAAGGTGCTGACCGAATTCGTCAAGGCCGGCGCGCCGCCGGAAATCCTGTATGTCGGCAAGCCGCATATCGGCACGTTCCGCCTGGTGAGCATGGTGGAGGCGATGCGCGCCAACATCGAGGCGCTGGGCGGCGAGTACCGCTTCCAGAGCAAGGTGGTGGACATCGAGATCGACGCGGATGCGGACGGCGAGCGTCAGGTTCGGGGCGTGCGGCTGGAAAGCGGCGAGCGGATCGCCGCCAGCCATGTGGTGCTGGCGATCGGCCATAGCGCGCGCGACACCTTCGCCATGTTGCAGGCGCGCGGCGTGCATATCGAGCCGAAGCCGTTCTCCATCGGCTTCCGCATCGAGCATCCGCAATCGCTGATCGACCGCTGCCGCTACGGCGCCCGCGCCGGCGACAAGATCCTGGGGGCGGCCGACTACAAGCTGGTGCATCATTGCAAGAACGGACGCAGCGTCTACAGCTTCTGCATGTGCCCGGGCGGCACGGTGGTGGCGGCGACGTCCGAGCCCGGCCGCGTGGTGACCAACGGCATGAGCCAGTATTCCCGCAACGAGCGCAACGCCAATGCCGGCATCGTCGTCGGCGTCACGCCGGCGGACTACCCCGGCGACGCGCTGGCCGGCATCGCCTTCCAACGCCATTGGGAGGAGCAGGCGTTCATCGCCGGCGGCGGCACCTATGCCGCGCCGGCCCAGTTGGTGGGCGATTTCCTGGCCGGGCGGGCGTCCACGGCGCTGGGTTCCGTACTGCCATCCTATCGCCCCGGCGTGTGCCCCACCGACCTGTCCACCTGCCTGCCCGACTATGCGATCGCCGCCATCCGGGAGGCGCTGCCCGCCTTCGACCGCCAGATCCCGGGCTTCGCCATGGCCGACGCGGTGCTGACGGGGGTGGAGACGCGAACCTCCTCCCCGATCCGCATCCGCCGCGATGCCAGCCTGCAAAGCCTGAACACCAGCGGCCTGTTCCCGGCCGGCGAAGGTGCGGGCTATGCCGGCGGCATCCTGTCGGCCGGCGTGGACGGAATCCGCATCGCCGAAGCGGTGGCGCTGAGCATGACCGGGCGGACACCGGTGGCCATCGGCCGGGGCGCCGTGGAGGCGCCGTTGATCTATTAGAGCAACACCCATTCAGATGGAACCATTTAGATGGATAAAGTTGCTCGCTAAAACAAAGGGTTAACGATCATGACCAGGGAGGATGTCCCTGTCTGATCGATGATTGTGCTCGCGTCCGCCCGTCCGGCGTCAACCCCGAGCCGGCCAAGCGGCCGGGCGCTGCGCGCGGGTTGACCCCGGACGGGCGGACGAAGCGATTGCTGGGATCAGACAAGCCCAAGGTCTGCCCATCTTCGACTTGCTTCGATCCCAAACCACTCCGCCCGGCCGGACAATCCGGCATCGAGGCAGCCGACAGGGACAACCATCCCTGATAATGGCAGCCACAGCAGGACCGGCGCATACTCCATCACGACTTCATCGACCTGGTCAGGCCGCCATCCCCCTCACATGCTCCCGGCAGCGCATGAGCGGCTGGATGCGGGCGCCAAAGGCATCCATGCCGGCCAGAAAATCGTCGAAGGTCAACATGATGCCCTTCACCCCGGGCATCCCGGCCACCTCGTCCAGCATCGCGGCGACCTGGGCATAGCTGCCGACGAGCGTGCCCATGTTGAAGTTGATCGGCGAGGCCGAACGCTGGATGGCGGCGGCCATCGAGGTTTCGGAGGGCGCGGTATCCTCCGCCGCCTTGCCGAGCAGATGGGCGAGCGCTTGCGTATCGGCTTCCCGGTTGTACAAATCCCATTTCGCCATCGCCGCCGCTTCGGTTTCATCGGCAATGATCATGTAGAGCATGTAGCTGCCGACATCCCGGCCCGCTTCTTCCGCATGTGCCAGCATGCGCGCGGGCACACCGGCGGCTTTTGTCGGCTCGTTCACGCCCTCGCCGAGCGCGAAGTTGAAGTCGCAGTACCGCGCGGCGAATTCCATGCCGCGGTCGCTCTGGCCCGCGGCCACGAGCCTGACCGGGCTGGCCGGGCGTGGGCTGAGCTTGCACGCATCCATGCGGAAATAATCGCCCTTGAAGTCGCTGTGCCCGGTCTCCCAGAGATCCTTCATCACGGTCACGTATTCGGTGCTGTAGTCGTAGCGCCTGGCAAAATGATCGTCGCCGGGCCACAGGCCCATCTGGCTGTATTCGATCTTGTGCCAGCCGGACACGATGTTGACCCCGAAGCGTCCGCCCGAGATGTCGGCGATGGTGGAAGCCATGCGCGCGACGATCGCGGGGGGAATGGTCAGAACCGCCGTTGACGCGTACAGCCTGATCCGGCTGGTGACGGAGGCGAGCCCGGCCATCAGCGTGAAGCTTTCCAGCCCATGATCCCAGAATTCGGTCTTGCCGCCGAAGCCGTGCAGCTTGATCATCGACAGGGCGAAATCCAGGCCATAGGCCTCCGCCTTCAACACCACCCGCTTGTTGAGCTCGAAGCTCGGCATGTATTGCGGCGAGCCGGCCGAGATGAGCCAGCCGTTATTGTTGATCGGAATGAATACGCCGATGTCCATGTAAAAGCTCCGCGCCCGTGCTGCCCCTGCGATTCAGCAAGCCGCATGCCAGGACCGCCGGCAGGGCCTTTTCGCGGTGAGACCCTATCCGGCGGATAATCCCGTCTCCCCGGACACGAGCGATCCTCTGCCCCGATCCACACCGGCGAAGCGGATCCAGACCGAAAATTGGGCAAATGCGCAGAAAGCATGCGGTCCGGGCAGGGGCGCTTGGGTGGGTCGCGTGCGGAACTAGTCCGCGGCGCGCGGCCGGCCCTCGGCCAGGGTGGGGTAGTCCGTATAGCCATGGGCGCCGCCGCCATACCACGTCTCGCGCGGCGCCTCGGCCAGCGGCGCTCCGGTTCGCAGCCGCTCCACCAGGTCGGGGTTGGCGATGAAGGGACGGCCGAAACAGATCAGGTCGGCCAGGTTCTCGCGCCGCGCCCGCAGCGCCAGCGCCCGATCGTAGCCGTTATTGGCCATGTACAGCCCCCGGAACAGGCCGCGCAGCCGCTGGAAGCTGAAGCCGGGCGGCTCGTCGCGCGACCCCTGCGTCTCGCCCTCGATGCAGTGCAGATAGACGAGGCCGTAGTCATTGAGGCGTTCGACCAGATAGCCGTAGGTCTCCATGGGGTCGCTGTCGAGCGGAGTATCGCCGGGCTGTGGCGCCAGCGGCGAGAGGCGGATGCCGACGCGCTCGCCACCGCCCCAGGCCTCGGTCACGGCCGCCGCGACCTCGAGCGGGAACCGGGTCCGGTTCTCCAGATTGCCGCCGTAGCGATCGGTCCGGCGGTTGGTGCTGTCGCGGAGGAACTGGTCGAGCAGGTAGCAATTGGCTGCGTGGATCTCCACCCCGTCGAAGCCGGCGCGCCTGGCATACGCGGCCGCATGGGCGTAGTCGCGCACGATCCCCGGGATCTCGTCGGTGTCGAGCGCCCGCGGCGTCACATGCGGCTTGAACCCCGTCTCGGTGAACGCCTGTCCTTCCGGCCGGATCGCGGAGGGGGCGACCGGCAGCCGGCCCCATTGCTGCAGATCAGGGTGGCTGATGCGCCCGACATGCCAGAGCTGGCAGAAGATGTGGCCGCCCTTGGCGTGCACGGCGTCCGTCACCAGGCGCCAGCCCGCCACCTGCTCCTCGTTGTAGATGCCGGGCGTGAAGGCGTAGCCCTTGCCCTGCTGCGAGATGTTGGTGGCCTCGCTCAGGATCAGCCCGGCCGTGGCGCGCTGGGCGTAATACTCCGCGTTCAGTTGTCGCGGAATGCCGCCCTTGGCGGCGCGGCTGCGCGTGAGCGGCGCCATGACGATCCGGTTGGTGAGCGTCAGCGGGCCGAGCGCCACGGGCTGGAACAGATCGCTGCCGGCCTCGCCGTTGGGTGCGGTAGCCTCGTCCATCTCTCGGCTCCTGCTCTTGCCAGATGCGGGGCGGCGTGGGCTAGGGCGGTCGGGCGGCAGCTTCCGGTTCGCCGGTTTCCGTCTGGGTCGTATTCGGTGTCGGGTGCCCGGCGAGCGCGGCCTCCGTGCCGAGGCAGCCCTGGGCCTCGGCCGGCTGGGCCGCCGCGCCGGCAGCCGAGCCTATCGGAATGCGGTGCGTGCTGGCCGCGGACGCGGATTTGGGCAGCGTGATGCGGAGCACGCCGTGTTCGAATGTCGCCCGCACCTCTTCGGGCCTGGGCGCGAAGGGCAGGCGCACGGTGCGCGCGAAGGTCCCGAAGGAGCGCTCGGTCAGATGCTGTTGCGCATCCTCCCGCTCGGACCGCTTCTCGCCGCGGATGGTCAGGAGATCGCCGACCAGATCCACCTGCACATCCGGCTCGGCAACGCCGGGCAGTTCGGCGTCGATGCGGATCTCCTGGCCGGTCTCGCTGATGTTCATGCGCGGGGCGACCGTCGCGGCGCCGCCCTCCCCGGCGGGGGCGCGCTCACGCAGCACGTCGTCGAACAGACGGTTCATCTCCCGGTGCAGCAGCATGAACGGGTCGCTCCCGGCGCGCGTAGCCGGCAACCCGATGTCGAGCAGGGAGGGGATAAGGGATCTGACCATGGCAGACCTATTGGGGCGGACCTAACTGGCTCCGGCAGCGTACCTCGGAACCATAGCCGAAGATGGCCCGCGGCTGGATCACATGCGAGCGAGCGGGGCGGTGGGGCATCCGCCTCTGGTCATGTTTTACCTGCAACCTTATCGTCCCGGGATTGCGTCGCGATCCCGGTCAGGATGACCACCCGGCGTCCGTGTCAGGGCGGCGCGGGCGCGTCAGGTCGGGCGCCAGGTCGGACGAGTCAGGTCGACAAGTCGGGCACGCCAGGTCGGGCGCAATCGGGCGGCGGGATCGGCCCGCCGCCCTGGTTTTCAGCCGCGGCGGCGCCTGCCCCCGAGCCGGATCGCGCCCAGTCCGGCGAGACCAGCGAACATCAGCGCATAGCTGCTCGGCTCGGGCACGGCGTAGTGATAGAGCGTCACGTTCAGCGCGGGGTCGGCGAGGTTCTGACCGGAATTATTCGGGTCGTTGATCACCAGCACATTCACCACCGGCCCATTGACGCCCGGCGTCACCGACAGGCCTTCCACTTCCTGCTCGTAGCCCTGCTTCAGCGAGAACAGTGTTTCCACCGTGCCGTCGAGCAGGCTGGTGCGATAGACCGACTTCGTGGAGTTGTCCGACGCCATGTAGATCCAGTCGCCGAACACCTTGCCGCCCTGCACCTGGTCGAGCGTCTGGCTCAGCGGCAGGTACTCGACGAATGACCAGTCCGACAGGTTGTAGACCGCCAGCTCGGTCGCGTTGTTGTAGGCCATGCCGTAGCCGAGGCCCTTGGTCGCGTCGACCGCGAACCAGCTGGCGATGTCGTGCGTGCCGTGCGGCGGGTTGAAGGTGTAGTAGGTGCCAGTGTAGCTCAGGTCGCTCGCGTTATAGAGCGCGATTGCCGGAGTGTTGTAGTGCGACGTGGAGGAATCCAGGCTCGCGTAGATGGTCCCGCCGGCATAGTCGATGTCGCCGATATGGTCGTAGCCCAGGGCGATGAGCGATGACGGGATGCCCGGGGAGAACGGCGCGTAGGACGAGTTCTTCGTCACCACATTGTACGACAGGCCGGTCTTCTCCAGCCCGTACTGCCACGAGAAATACCAGCTGGTGCCGTCGGTCGTCATGCCTTGGGTGCGGTAGATGGCGTCCGGCACGTAGAAGACATCGGCGCCGGTCTGGGTCCATGCCGAACTCGCGGCCTGGGCAGCCGGCTGTGCTGCCAGCAGCAGCACGGCGCCGGCCGCGCCGGAGATAAGCGTTTGTTTCATTCAGACATATCCTTCAACTGGCCGGCCGCGCCCGAGCACGGCCGGCGCAAGCCTCACAGGCGCGTCAATGCGCGCCGGCTTTGTGAAGGACCGGCTTCCGGCACGTCCATCCGTCCAACAAGTAGTATTGGTGACATTTCTGAATGCGACTTGTTCGACATATACCGACATATAATGGCCGCCCGGCCCGAAGCTGATACATGCAGGACCGCAATGACGAAGCGGGCCGGGCGGATCAGGCCTTCCGATCTTCCGTCAGCCGTGGATCTGCTTGCTCAATGCCGCCCGCGCCCGGCGGCGGCGTTCGACGAAGGCGCCCATAAGCTTTTTGGTTTCACCCGTCGCGTGTCCGGCAGCCACGGCGCGGATGCCCTGCTGCACGGCATCCGCGATCGACATGCGTTCCCAGTCCCGGATCAGCTCCTTTTGCGCGCGGATGGCGAGGGGGCCGGCGGAGAGGATGGATGCGACCCAGTCCTCGACCCCCGCATCCAGTTCGGCGGCGGGCACCAGGCGCTCCACCAGCCCGCAGGCGGCGGCTTCCGCGGCGGGGATGTGGCGGCCGGTGAACACCAGCTCACGGGTTTTGCCCCAGCCGATGAGTTGCGGCAGCAGGCAGGCTTCCATGCCCGAGGGCAGGCCGAACAGCACTTCCGGCATGCCGAAGCGGCTGTCGTCAGACGCCGCGCGCATGTCGCAGGCGGCCGCCACCTCCAGTCCGGCGCCGAGGCAATAGCCCTGGATGCGCGCGATAACCGGGACTGGCGTGCGGCGGATGGCCTCGCACATGCGGTGCGTCAGGCTGGGGCCTAGCATGGCGTCGTGCTTTTCGAAGCCGGCCATTTCCGTGAGGTTGGCGCCGCCGATGAAGGATTTGCCGCCGGCGCCGGTGAGCACGACGACGCGCAGCCGCGGCTCGGCGGCCAGCCCCTCGATCGCTTCGGCCAGCTGGCGTTTGCCGTCATTGCCGAGTGCATTGTGCTGTGCGGGATTGTCGACGGTGACGCGCACGACGAGGCCGGGCTCGCCGCGGTCCTCGTGTTCGATCCGGATAAGTTCCTGTGTGGACATCCTCGCCCCCTCCATTGTTCGGGGACGATGATCGCATGGGCCGTGGGTTGAGCCCATCGGGCCTTCATGCGGTAATCGCGCCAACGAACGAGGGGGAAACCGACATGAGCGACAACCGTGAGCCGACCCGCTACGGCCACATCTATCCGCCCGATGCGGCGTGGCTGGCCAGGGCGGAGCCCGAGCCGATCCTGGAGCCGGAACTGCCGATCATCGACACGCATCACCATCTCTGGGACCGCGGCGATCAGCGGTACCTGCTGCATGAGTTCATGGCGGACATCAACTCCGGCCACAACACGGTGGCGACCGTGTTCCTGGAGTGCCATTCCATGTACCGCGCCGACGGGCCGGAGGAGATGAAATCGGTAGGCGAAACGGAATTCGTCGCCGGCATCGCGGCGATGAGCGAGAGCGGCGGCTACGGCCCGACGCGCGTGGCCGCGGGCATCGTCGGCGCGGTGGACCTGACGCATGAGCGGGCCGAGGCGGTGCTGGAGGCGCATATCCGCGCCGGCGGCGGGCGGTTCCGCGGCGTGCGCCATGCAGCGGGGTGGGACGCCGATCCCACCATCGGCAACAGCCGGCACATGACCGGGCTCGGGTTATACATGCGCCCGGATTTCCGCCGTGGGCTGGCGAAGATGACGGCGCTCGGCCTGTCGCTGGATGCCTGGCTGTTTCATCCGCAACTGGCCGATGTCGTGGACCTCGCGCGCGCGATGCCGGCCAGCAACATCATCATGGGCCATTGTGGCGGCCCGCTGGGCTATGGGCGCTATCTCGGCAAGCGCGATGAGGTGTTCGCGACCTGGAAGGCCGGGGTTGCAGAACTGGCGAAATGCCCGAACGTGACGATGAAGCTGGGCGGGATGATGATGCGGCTCGCGGCCTATGACTACAGGGCGCTGGCGAAGCCGCCGACATCGGCGGAGATCGCGGCGCATTGGCGGCCGTATATCGAGACCTGCATCGAATTGTTCGGCGCCCATCGCTGCCTGTTCGAGAGCAATTTCCCGGTGGAGAAGATGGGCGCGAGCTGGGCGGTGCTGTGGAACGCGTTCAAGCGCATCGCCGCCGGCGCCTCGGCGGACGAGAAGCTGGCGCTGTTCAGCGGGACGGCGCGCCGGGCGTATCGGCTGGGGTAGCCGCCGGCCGCGCTTCGCGCAGGGCCCGCAGGATGGCCTGGGCCGGCGCGGTATGCAGCAGCCCGGGCACGGGTGTTGCCAGTTTTCGGCGCCAGTTCGGCCGTTCGGTGTCGGTGCCCGGCAGGTTGACCGCGATCGTCGCGCCGTCGAGGTCGTCCGCCTGGGCGAGCACCAGGGCGGCGGGGGAGCGGGCGACATAGGCGTGCGCGGCGGCGGCCGGATCGGTTTCCGGCGCGGCGATGCCTTCCTCGCGCAGTGCGGCGGCAAGGGCTGCGCATTCGGCGGCGCGATGGACGGTGGCGGCGGCCGGATCGGCCAGCAGGCCGAGCCTTGCCTGTTCGGCGATATCGGCACCTTCCCGCCAGCCGGCGAAGGTCGGCAGATCGTGGGTGGAGACGCTGGCCATCGCGCGGGCGGGATAGACAGAAGGCGGACGGAAGCCGATGCCGTCGCGTTCCAGCAGCAGCACGCGGTAGCCGAGGATGTCCGCCGCCGCCAGTTTCTCGCGAAACCCCTCCGGCACGGTGCCCAGATCCTCGCCGACGACGAGGCACCGGGCGCGCTGGCTTTCCAGCGTCAACTGACCCAGCAGATCGCGGAACGGGTAGGCGACATAGGCGCCGTCTGCGCCCTTGGCGCCTTCGGGCACCCAGAACAGCCGCGACAGGCCCATGACGTGATCGATCCGCAGGCCGCCGGCATGGCGCATATTGGCGGCCAGCAGGTCGGCGAAGCCGGTGAACCCGTCGCCGGCCAGCGCCGGCGGATTGGGCGGCGGCAGGCCCCAGACCTGCCCGTCGGCGGCGAACGGGTCCGGCGGCGCGCCGATCGAGACGCCGCGGGCCAGCAGATCCGTGCCGGCCCAGGCTTCGGCGCCGTCGGGCGCGGCGCCGACGGCGAGATCGCGCAGTACACCAAGCGCCAGCCCGGCGGAACGGCCGCGCAAGGCGGCGCCGGCAAGCTGCCGTTCAGCGAGGAATTGCAGATACAGATGAAACCGGATTCGGGCCGCATGCGCCCGGGCGAATTCGGCAACTTCCGGGCCATCGGCATGGCGCAGCGGTTCCGGCCAATGCTGCCAGGGCTGGGCCGGAAGGGATTCTGCTATCGCCTCGAACGTGGCGAAACGGTGCAGGGCGGCACCGCGGGCTGCCACGAAAGCGTCGAAATCCCGCGCGAGGCGCTCATTGGGATGGCTCCGGCAGGCGGCGTCGAACGCGGTGAAACGCTGTTCCAGGATGCCGCGTTTCAGGGCCCAGACGGCCGGGTAGTCGACGTCCGGCAGCGCCGTCAGGTCTGCCCAGCCGGCCTGGCCGGGGGGGGCGTTCACGCCATCGTCGAGGTCGGCAAGGTCGAGATAGATCGGGTCCAGAAAGCGCCGGTCGGACGGATGATAGGGGCTGGCGCGATGGCGCTGTTCCGGAAACAGGGCGTGCAGCGGGTTGATGGCCAGGATGGACGCCCCCTCCGCGGCGGCGGCCTCGGCCAGAATTGCCAGCGTGGTGAAATCGCCGATGCCCTGGTCGCCCTGGCGGCGCAGGGAGTAGAGCTGCGCGGCAAGGCCGAACCGCCTCCCGCCCGCGGCGAGCGCCGGCGGCAGATGGCATGTCGGCGGCGCCACCGTGAGATGGCAATGCGCCTCGGGGAACTCGTCACGCCACAGGCGATGGCGGCCGATGGGCAAGGGTGGCAGCCGGATCTTCCAGCTTCGGTAAGGCCGGAGATCGGCGGCCACCGCGTCGGACAGTTCTCCGTCCTCGGCGCCGATGCGCAGGCGACGCGTGCCGCCGTCTTCCAAAGCGAGGTTCAGCCAGACCGGCCTGGGCAGCAGCCCAGGCTGCAGCTTCATGTCCAGTTCGATCGCCCCGCCATCAAGGACCGTGATGGCGGCGGGTACCGGTCGGCGATCGTGCGCATCGGCCAACGCGATGAGCGCATCGCGGGCCTCGCCGCCGGAGTTTGCCGTCAGCCCCATCGCCGCGAGCAAGGCGCGCTTCGTCTCATCGACAACGACATGTCTTGTGCCGTCCACCTCCCACCAATCGGCGGCGATGCCGGCGGCGTCGGCCAGGCGGTGCAGCACCGTATTGTCCGTATGCCGGCGACGGCCTGGCGTGGGGTCGGGCTGCTCCGCAAGGACGGATACGGACCGGGGGGGAGCGTAGACGGTCGGGGTTTCCAGCAGGATGGCCGGGTGTTGATCGGTGCCGGTATCGGCCAGAAGATGCCACGCCATGCCGTCGGTCGGGGGGGGCAGCACCATGTCCACGCCATCGCGGCCGCGGTTCAACAGCAGGGCTACCCGATCCTGCGCCGGCTCTGCGCAGTGCAGGACGACGCAAAGGGCCTCGCTGTCGTTCCCCTGCCAGTCGGCGGCCCCCAGCGGCTGGCCGTCCGGGCGCAGCCATGCCACATCCGGCAACAGGCTGGCATCCCCCGCCGTACCGGTCAGGAACCGGTCGTCATGCAGGGACGGATGGGAGTTGCGGATCGCGATCAGATGCCGGGTCCAGGCCAGCAGGTCCGGATCGGCCGCCGCCCAGTCCAGCCAGGTCAGTTCGTTGTCCTGGGCATAGGCGTTGTTGTTGCCGGACTGGGATTTTCCCAGCTCGGCGCCCATCGACAGCATCGGCGTGCCGCGCGCCAGCAGCAGCGTGGCCAGCAGCGCAAGCTGGTCGCGCTGGCGAGCGGCGCGGATCGCGGGATCGTCGCTGGCGCCCTCGATGCCGTTGTTCCAGGACAGATTGGCATCGGTGCCGTCGCGGCCGTTCTCGCCATTGGCGCCGTTGTGTTTGTTTTCGTACGACACCAGGTCCGCGAGCGTGAAGCCATCATGGGCGGCGATGAAGTTCACGCCGCGCGAGGGGCGCCGTTTGGCGGCGAACAGATCTTCCGATCCGGCGATCCGGGTGGCGAGTTCGGGCAGCATGCCGGCATCGCCGCGCCAGAAGCGGCGGGCCGTATCGCGGAAGCGGTCGTTCCACTCGCCCCAGGCCGGCGGGAAGGCGCCAAGCCGGTAGCCGCCGGGCCCGATGTCCCAGGGTTCGGCGATGAGCTTGAGATCGCGCAGCACCGGGTCCTGCGCGATCGCGGCAAGCAGCGGCGCGGCGGGGTCGAAGCCATCCGGCCGGCGCCCGAGCGCGGTCGCGAGGTCGAAGCGAAAGCCGTGCACGCCGCCGAGGCTGGCCCAGCAACGCAGCGCATCCATCGCCAGGCGCATCACCTGCGGATGATGCAGGGCCAGGGTGTTGCCGGTGCCGCTGTCATCGATGTAGCGGGCCGGGTCCCCGGGCGGCAGGCGGTAATAGCTGGCATTGTCCAGGCCGCGCAGCGACAGGGTCGGGCCGAGTTCGTCGCCTTCGCCGGTATGGTTCAGCACGACATCGACGATGGTCTCGATCCCTGCTGCGGCGAGGGCGCTCACGGCAGCACGGATTTCCGGCCAGCCGCCGGGGGCCAGGCCGGGATCGGGCGCCATCAGCGCGACGGGATTGTAGCCCCAGTAATTGGTCAGCCCGATGGCGGCCAGGTGGCGTTCCTCGATCCAGGCGGCTGCCGGCAGGATCTCGACCGAGGTGACGCCAAGGCGGGTCAGATGTCCGATCGCCGCGGGATGGCCGAGGCCAGCGAAACGGCCGCGCAATTCCGCGGGGATGTCGGGATGGCGCAGGGTGAAACCGCGCACATGCAGCTCGTAAAGGATCGCTTGCGGCCAGGGCACCAGGGCCTTGCGAGGAGCATGCGCCTGCGCGGGGAAGATGATGGCCTTCGGCATGGCCGGGGCGCTGTCGGTATCATCCAGGCGCCCGTCGCGCGTGGCGAACATGGATGGATGCAACCGAAACCTTCTGTCGATCGCGATGGCGTAGGGATCGAGCAGCAGCTTGCACGGGTTGAAGCGATGGCCGCTGGCGGGATCGTACGGCCCGTGCGCGCGCAGGCCGTAGCGCGCGCCCGGGGCCACGCCGTCGATATGGGCGTGGAACACGTCGCCGCTGCGTTCGGGCAGGCGGACGCGGCGGATCTCCGCCCCGGCGGCATCGAACAGGCAGAATTCGATCGCCCTCGCATGGGCGGAAAACACCGCGACGTTCACGCCGCTTGCCGTGGCCGTGACGCCCAATGGCTCGGGCGAGCCCGCCGAGACGCCGTCCCGCATCAGGGGCGCGCCGACAGCAGGTCGCGGAACAGCGCGGCATATTGCCTCGCGGGATGGTGCCAGGACACGTCCGTGGCCATGGCGTTGCGTTGCAGCCGGCGCCACGTGGCAGGTTCGTGGTACAGGGCCGCCACCCGCTGGATGGCGGCGCGCAGCATCTCCGCCGTTACCGGGGCGAACTGCACGCCGGTGGCGACGCCGGCATTCAGCGCCATCGGGCTGGCGTCGATCACCGTATCGGCCAGGCCGCCGACGCGGGCGACCACGGGCACGGTCGCGTAGCGCAGGGCGCAAAGCTGGGTCAGGCCGCAAGGCTCGAAACGGGACGGCACCAGCAACGCATCCGCACCTGCCTGCAGGCGATGCGCCAGGGCCTCGTCATAGCCGATGACGCAGCCGATGCGGCCGGGATGGCGGGCGGCGGCGGCGCGGAATCCGGCCTCGATCGCGGCCTCGCCGGTGCCGAGCAGCGCCAGCTGGCCATTGGCGGCCAGCAGCGTGGGCTCCGCTTCCAGCAGCAGATCCAGGCCTTTCTGCCAGGTGAGCCGGCTGACCACGGCGAACAGCGGCGCGGCGGGATCCGGCGACAATCCGAAGCGGGCCTGCAGATCGGCCTTGTTGGCCCGGCGCTGGGCGATGTGCCGGCTGTCGAAATTTGCCGCGATCAGCGGGTCCGTGGCGGGGTTCCAGGCCTCGGTGTCGATGCCGTTCAGGATGCCGTGCAGATCGCCGGCGCGGGTGCGCAGCAGCCCGTCCAGGCCCATGCCGGCGTCCGGCGTGCGGATCTCGGCCGCGTAGGTGGGGGAGACCGTGGTGATGCGGTCGGCATAATGCAGCCCGGCCTTCAGGTAGCTGATGCCGCCATGATACTCGATCCCCTCGACCGCGAAGGCGGCGGCCGGCAGGCCGAGGGCAGGAAATGATTGCGCCGGAAACTGTCCCTGGAAGGCGAGGTTGTGCACGGTCATGACGCTGCGCGGCCGGGTGGGTGAGTAATGCAGAAAGGCGTGCGTCAGCCCGGCCTGCCAGTCATGCGCGTGCACGATGTCCGGCTGATATCCGGCCACGGCCCCGCAGCCGATCTCCGCGCCCGCGCGCGACAGGGCAGCGAAGCGGAGCGCATTGTCCGGCCAGTCCCGGCCATCCGCGCCGACATAGGGATTGCCGGGCCGGGCGAACAGATGCGGCGCGTCCAGCACCAGCAGGTCGAGGCCCTGCACGCTGGCCGCGAGCAGCCGCGCCGCGCCGCCGAACAGATCCGGCCAGGCGTGCAGCCGCGCCGGTTCCCGCAACGCGGCCAACACGGCGGGATAGCCGGGAACCAGGGTGCGCACCCGCACATCCAGCTCCGCCAGTGCCCCCGGCAGCGCGCCGGCGACATCGGCGAGGCCGCCGGTCTTGATCAGGGGAAAGATTTCCGAGGCAACGGCCAGAACGTCGATACGGCTCATGTGGCGAGGCGGTCGATCATCGTCTGGGTGATCAGGCAGACCCCCTTGTCGGTGCGGCGGAAGCGTTGCGCGTCGATCTCCGGGTCCTCGCCGACCACCAGCCCCTCGGGGATTTCCACGCCGCGTTCGATGATGACGTTGCGCAGCCGCGCATACCGGTGGATCCGCACATAGGGCAGGATCACCGCGCCTTCCACATGCGCGTAGGAATGCAGATGCACTCCGGTGAACAGCAGCGAGCGGCGCAGGCTGGCGCCGGAGACGATGCAGCCGCCGGAAACCAGCGAGGAGATCGCGTTGCCGCGCCGCCCGTCCTCGTCATGGACGAATTTCGCCGGCGCGTTCATCTCGCCATAGGTCCAGATCGGCCAGTCCTGGTCGTAGAGATCGAGGTCCGGCACCACATCGGTCAGATCGATATTGGCGGCGTAGTAGGCATCGAGTGTGCCGACATCGCGCCAGTATGGCTGCGCCTCCGCGCCCGAGCGAACGCAGGAGCGGGCGAAGGGATGCGCCACCGCCTTGCCGGTCCGCACCAGGAACGGGATGACGTCCTTGCCGAAATCATGGCTGGAGGTTTCGTCGGCGGCGTCGCGGCGGAGCTGTTCGAACAGCAGGTTCGTTTCGAAGACATAGATGCCCATGCTGGCCAGGCACAGCTCCGGATTGCCCGGCATCGGGGCGGGGTCCTCGGGCTTTTCCTGGAAGCTCAGGATGCGGTCGGTGGCGTCCACGTGCATGACGCCGAAGCCCTTGGCGTCGGCGCGCGGCACCTCGATACAGCCGATTGTGACGTCCGCGCCGCTTTCGACATGCTGCTGCAGCATCGCCTCGTAGTCCATCTTGTAGATGTGGTCGCCGGCCAGCAGCACGATGTAGCGCGGGGCGTAGCTCTCGATGATATCGATGTTCTGGTACACCGCATCGGCGGTGCCCAGATACCATTTGTCCTCCGCCACGCGCTGGCTGGCCGGCAGGATATCGAAGCTTTCATTGCGTTCGGGGCGGAAGAAGTTCCAGCCGCGCTGCAGATGGCGGATCAGGCTGTGCGCCTTGTACTGCGTCGCCACGGTGATGCGGCGGATGCCGGAATTCAGCGCGTTGGACAGCGCGAAGTCGATGATGCGCAGCTTGCCGCCGAAATAGACCGCGGGCTTGGCGCGTATGGAGGTGAGCTCCATCAGCCGGGAGCCGCGTCCGCCCGCCAGCACATAGGCCATGGCGTGGCGGGCCAGGGGGGCGGCGGCGGATTGGGCTGGGGGCATCGTCTCCTCCTTCTCCCGGCAGGCCCGGGCGTGGCGCATTCTGCACCTGGCAAATGGGCGCTGTCAGCCGTCGAAACGGAAATACAGCGTGGCCAAGGGCGGGACCAGCACCGCGGCGGAAGCGGGGAAGCCGTGCGAAGGTTGTTCCGACGCGATCACGCTGCCGAGATTGCCGAGGCCGGAACCGCCATAGGCCTGGGCATCGGTGTTCAGCACTTCCCGCCAGGTTCCGGCCATCGGCAGGCCGATGCGGTAATCGTGCCGCGGCACCGGCGTGAAGTTGCAGACCACCGCGACCGGCGGCTCGTCCGGGCCGGCGAAGCGCAACCAGGCATAGACCGATTGCGCGGCGTCGTCGGCGACGATCCAGCGGAAGCCCTCCGCCTCGCAGTCGCTAGCGTGCAGCGCCGGCAGCGAGCGATAGAGCGCGTTCAGGTCGCGCACGCAGGATTGCACGCCGCGATGCGCGTCCTGGTCCAGCAGATGCCAGTCCAGCCCGGCGGAAAAATTCCATTCCCGCGCCTGGGCGAATTCCTGGCCCATGAACAGCAGCTTCTTGCCGGGATGGCCCCACATGAACGCGTAATAGGCGCGCAGCGTGGCGCAGCGCTGCCAGACATCGCCCTGGATCCGGCCGAGGATAGAGCCTTTGCCGTGCACGACCTCGTCATGCGACAGTGGCAGGAAGAAATTCTCCGAGAAGGCGTAGAGCAGGCCGAAGGTCAGCTTGTCATGGTGCCAGCGCCGATGCACGGGATCGAGCGACAGATAGGCCAGCGTGTCGTTCATCCAGCCCATATTCCATTTGAACCCGAAGCCCAGGCCGCCATCCTGCGGCGGGGTGCAGACGCCAGGCCAGGCGGTGGATTCCTCGGCGATGGTGGTTATCCCGGGCCGGGCGGAATAGGCGAGGCGGTTGAAATACCGCAGGAAGCCGACCGCGTCGTTGTTCTGGTTGCCGCCCTCGGCGTTCGGGGTCCATTCGCCGGGTTTGCGCGAATAATCCAGGTACAGCATGGAGGCGACCGCATCGACGCGCAGCGCGTCGATATGGAAGCGGTCCAGCCAGTAGAGCGCGTTGGCGGCGAGAAAATTGGCCACCTCCGCCCGGCCGAAATCATAGATCGCGGTGTTCCAGTCCGGATGGAAGCCGCGATGGGGATCGGCGTGCTCGTAGAGCGGGCCGCCATCGAAATGCGCCAGGCCGTGCACGTCGGTGGGGAAATGCGCGGGCACCCAGTCCAGGATCACGCCGATCCCGGCTGCATGGGCGCGGTCTATGAGACGGGCGAAGCCGGCGGGATCGCCGAAGCGGGCGGTGGGCGCGAACAGGCCGATCGGCTGGTAGCCCCAGCTATCGTCCAGCGGATGCTCGTTGACCGGCATCAGCTCGATATGGGTGAAGCCGAGACCGGCGACATAGGGGATCAGCTGTTCCGCAATTTCGTCGTAGGAGAGGAAGCCGCCATCCGGTGCGCGGCGCCAGGAGCCGAGATGCACCTCGTAGGCGGCGATCGGCGCGCGGCGTGGGTCCGGCGGCACGTGTTGGAGATATTCAGCATCGGACCAGGTGAAACCGTCCGTGCGCGCCACGACCGAGGCGGTGGAGGGGCGCAGTTCGGCGGCAAACCCGACCGGATCGGCCTTCAACGGCTGCACGGCGTCGGAGGCGCCGACGATCTCATACTTGTAGACCGCGCCCTCGCCGATGCCGGGCGCGAAGATTTCCCACAGCCCGCTGTCGATGCGCTTGCGCATCTGGTGGCGCCGCCCGTCCCAGGCGTTGAAGTCGCCGACGACCGAAACGCGTCGCGCGTTCGGCGCCCAGACCGCGAAATGCACGCCGTCGACGCCCTCATGGCGCAGGGGATGCGCGCCGATCCGGTCATACAGGCGGCGATGGGTGCCTTCGACCAGCAGGTATTCGTCCATCGGGCCGAGGATCGGGGAGAAGCGGTAGGGGTCGTCCAGTTCCCAGGCGGCATCGGCGTTGCCGGCCGACAGGCGGTAGGCGAGGGGGGCCTCGCGTCCGGGGAGCAGCGCCTCGAAGAAACCGTCGGGGTGGCGCGGCTGCAGATCCGCGATCGGCGCGCCGGCGGCATCGATCGCGCGGACCGCGGCCGCGCCCGGGACGAAGGCGCGGATGACCATGCCCGCCGGGGTGGGGTGCGGGCCGAGAATGGCGAAGGGGTCGGCATGGCGGGCCCCGACGATCGCGGCGATATCCGGATCGCTTGCCCGCCATTGCGTCATTTTCCGAAATCTCTCATGCGCGCGGCGGCAGCTGCACGTTCCAGATGTCGTCGCAATACTCGCGGATGGTGCGGTCCGACGAGAACCAGCCGACATTGGCGGTGTTCAGCGCGCTGGCCCGCCACCAGGCGGCGCGATCGCGCCACTGCGCCGCCACCACGCGCTGCTTGGCGGCATAGGCATCGAAATCCGCGCAGACCATGAAATGGTCGTGATGGGTCAGCACATCCACCAGGTCGCGGTAGCGGTCGGGATCGCCCGGGGAGAACAGGCCGGAGCCGATCGCGTCGATGGCGCGGTACAGATCCGGCGAGGCGGCGATGGTTTCCTGCGCATCGATGCCGTCGCGCCGGCGCGCCTCCACCTGTTCGGCGGTCAGGCCGAAGATGAAGATGTTGTCCCAGCCGACGCGATCGCCGATTTCGATATTGGCGCCGTCCAGCGTGCCGATGGTCAGCGCGCCGTTCAGCGCCAGCTTCATGTTGCCGGTGCCCGACGCCTCCATCCCCGCGGTGGAGATCTGCTCGGACAGGTCGGAGGCCGGGATGATCAGTTCGGCACGGCTGACATTGTAGTTCGGCACGAACGCGATCTTCAGCATGCCGCGGATGGTGGGGTCGTTGTTCACCCTGGCGGCGACGTCGTGGATCAGCTTGATGATCAGCTTGGCGCGGTGATAGCTGGCCGCCGCCTTGCCGGCGAAGATCTTGACCCGCGGCGTCCATTCCCGGGTCGGGTGGGCGCGCATGGATTCGTACAGCGCCACGGTTTCCAGGATGTTCAGCAGCTGGCGCTTGTATTCGTGGATGCGCTTGATATGCACGTCGAACAGCGCGTCCGGATCCAGGCGGATGTTCAGGGTTTCCAAAATCCGGTTGGACAGCGCCATCTTGTTGGCCCGGCGGATGGCGATCAGCCGGTCATGCAGCGCGGGGTCGCCGGCGCAGTCGGCCAGCTTCTGCAGCGCGTCCGGATCGTCCATGACGCGTTCGCCGCACACCTCGGTCAGCAATTCGGTCAGGCCGGGATTGGCCTCGAACAGCCAGCGGCGGAAGGTGATGCCGTTGGTCTTGTTGACGATGCGGTCCGGATACAGGTTGTTCAGGTCGCGGAACACGGTCTGGCGCATCAGCCCGGTGTGCAGCGCCGACACGCCGTTGACCTTGTGCGAGCCGAGGAAGGCCAGCGTGCCCATGCGCACCCGCCGCCCGTTATGCTCGTCGATCAGCGACAGCGCGGACATCAGGCCGGGATCGTGCTTGCCGCCGGCCTGCAGCTGGTCCAGATGGCGCGCGTTGATCAGGTAGATGATCTGCATATGCCGCGGCAGCATGCGCTCCATCAGATGCACCGGCCAGGTCTCCAGCGCTTCCGGCAGCAGCGTGTGGTTGGTGTAGGAGAACACCGCCTGGGTGATCTCCCACGCTTCCGCCCAGGGCAGCGCGTGCACGTCCACCAGCAGGCGCATCAGCTCGGCCACCGCGATCGCCGGATGGGTGTCGTTCAACTGGACGGAGGCATGTTCGGCAAGGGTGCGGACATCGCCGAACTGGTGCACATGGCGATACACGAGGTCGTGCAGCGAGGCGGAGGAGAAGAAATACTCCTGCCGCAGGCGCAGTTCCTGCCCGGCCGGCGTATCCTCGCTGGGGTACAGCACCTGGGAGATGGCGTTGGCGCGCGCCCGGGCCGCCACCGCGCCGATATGGTCGCCCTGGTTGAATGCATCCAGCCGCAGCGGGTCCGGCGCGCGGGCCGACCACAGCCGCAGCGTGTTCACATGCTTGCCGCGCCAGCCGACCACGGGCGTGTCGTAGGCGACCGCCTCCACCGTCTCCGCGGGGTGCCAGACATGGCGGATCCCCGTCTCATCCGGGGTCTCATCCGTGCCGTCGCCCGCGATGGCTTCCACCGTGCCGCCGAAGCCGATCATGTGACTGACCTCCGGGCGCTCGAACTCCCAGGGATTGCCGAAGGACAGCCAGGTCTCCGGGTATTCGCGCTGCCAGCCATCCTTGATGACCTGGCGGAACAGGCCGTGCTGGTAGCGGATGCCGTAGCCGTAGGTGGCCACCGACAGCGTGGCCAGGCTTTCCATGAAGCAGGCGGCCAGGCGCCCGAGGCCGCCATTGCCCAGTGCCGCGTCCGGCTCGATCTCGCGCAGCGCGTCCAGGCTGACGCCGAGTTCGTCCAGCGCCGCGCGCATGGGCTCCAGCAGGTCGAGGTTGTTCAGGCTGTCGATCAGCAGCCGGCCGATCAGGAATTCCAGCGACAGGTAATACACCCGCTTGCGGTTATCGGCGTAGGTGGCGCGGGTGGACTGCATCCAGCGATCGACGATCCGGTCGCGCACGGTCAGTGCCGTGGCGACGAACCAGTCCCGCTCGGTCGCCACCATCGGGTCCTTGCCGACGGAATAGGTGAGCTTGGCGACGACCGCGCGGCGCAGCGCCGCCACGTCCTCGTCCTGCATCGGCAAGGCCAGCCGCGACACGACGGGGTTGGCCGGCGTCGTCAGGTGGGGCCGGGTCTCGCTCATCATCCAGGTCCTTGTACCGCTTGGTGTCGATCCGAAGATCGATCTCCAAGCCCCGCTTGGCGCGAAGCCCGCCCCACGTCAAGCAAAGATAAGGGGCGCAGGTTCGGGTAGACGCTTGGGGCGGCGCTGAACGAGGGAGGGCGAGGGGTCTAGCCGGAACGGCACCCGGACTGGCACCCCGACTGGGATCCGGTCGCGCGATAGCGGCCTCAGGCGCGGCGGCGCCGCGCCACCCCGAGGCCGGTCAGCCCGGCTGCCAGGATCGCGAGCGTGCCGGGCTCGGGCACCTCGGCTCTCAGGGTCAGCTGGGTGGGCGTGTAGTCCTCGAAAAGCGTCAGATGCGCGCCGCATTTCCAGCCGCCGGTGTCCAGGCTCGTGCAGCCGGTGCCGTCGAATGCGACCGTCGAGAAATCGCCGCTTCGGCTGGCGAAATCCAGGATGTCGAAGCGGTCGCCATCGACCAGCGTGAAGCTGTCGAGCAGCGCCACATCGAGCGTGCCGCTGAGCGACATCGTGCCGCTGGCCGTCAGGTGGCCGTACTCGCCCGCCCCGGTGCCGGCGAGCAGGATTTCCAGGGTGCCGGTGGAGCCCTGCACATAATTACCGTTGACATACAGCGTGCCCGTCGCGTCGCCTGGCTGGACCGTCCCGTTATTGACCAGCCTGGCGTTGATCGTGCCGGTCCCCTCCAGCAGGCCGCCGAAGGCGATCGTGGTCGCCGAACCCAGCGAGCCGTCGAGCTTCAGCGCGGCGCCGCTGGCGACCGTCGTCGCGCCCGAATAGGTGCTGGCGCCCGTCAGCGTCTGGGTGCCGCCGGTGATCTTCAGCCCCCCGTAAATCCCCCGGATGACGCCGGAGAAGACATCGGACGCGTTCGAGATCGTCAGCGTCCGGGAACCGAGCGTGAACAGCCCCGAGCCCGCCAGGCTCTGGATCGTGGCGCCACCTGGGGCCAGATTGATGTGAACGACACCGTCATCGATCACCCGCGAGGAGGAGGCGACGCTGCCCGCTCCGGCGAGGTTCAGCACCGCGCCGCTGTTGATCGTCGTCGCGCCGGTGTAGTTGTTGGCAGCCGAGAGAAAGGTCTCCGTGCCGTAGCCGATCGTCACCCCGCCGGTTCCGGAGATGCCTCCCGCCTGGATGCCGGCGTCGAAAATGCCGAACGCGTTCAACAGGGTCAGCGTCTGGTCTCCCAGCACGATCGTTCCCGTGCCCGTCAGGCTTCGGATCGAGGCGCCGGCGGTGGTCCCGGAGATATCGAGCGTGCCGTTGTTCACATTGCGGAAGGAGGACACAATGCTGCCGGTATCCGCGAGCTTCAGCGTCGCTCCGGTATTGATGATTGTGGTGCCGGTATAGGTATTGGCGCCGGAAAGGGTCTCGGCGCCGCCAGACACCGTCAGCCCGCCCGGACCGGTGATGCTGCCGGAAAAGATGTCCGACGCGTTCGACAGGGTCAGCGTCCGGGTGCCCAGGCTGGCCGTACCCGAGCCCGCCAGGCTTTGGATCATCGCACCGGCGGTGGTGCCGGAGATATCGAACCTGCCGTTGTCGACCACGCCCGAAGAGGCCGCGATGCTACCCGAACCCGTGAGATAGAGCGCCGCTCCGGGATTGATCGTCGTGGTTCCCGTGTAGGTATTGACGGCGGTGAAGGCGACCAGGCCGCCGGACCCGGAATTGCTTATTTGAATCTGGCCCGTGGCCCCGGGTGCGTCGGAAAATACCCCGGAAAATATCGCATTGCGGGAGTTCTGATCGATATTGTTGGCGGCGCTGGCATCCAGAGTAAAAGCCTCGGGATGCGTCGCAAAGAGGTCCGCTTGTAGCGTGCCCCCCTGGAAACTGGGATTGACCGAAATACCGAGCTGGCTGGCAGCGTAGGTGTTGCCATACAGGATATCCGTCGCCGCGGCCGCATTCGACGGACTAAACGCGACGGCCGGTATCACCGTGCCTGCGAGCAGAAGCGTTTGGAATTTTCTGCGGATGCACGATGAGGTTTGCGCCGGCGCAATAGAGAGCAGGCTTGAATCCTGGTGTTGCATGATAATAGCCCAACTAAGATTAGAATTCGTCAGATACGCAATAAGCCATATATATTACGGACACTAAGACAATCGACCGGAAGTGCAAAGAATATATTGCAGTCAACGATGGAATAACGTGTTCAACAAATAGGGATAACATTTCGTACAAATAAATATACCGAGCGAGTTCGTTCGGAAATATTCTTACCCCGGCGTTCGTGGTATGCGATGTTTTCCTGGCGCGCAGCCGATAGCGGAGACTATTCCGGAATTTTGGCGATCCCTGGATCTTGCGACGACGAAATGGGGTGTCATGTCTCTGAAATTCGAAACGGGGGCCGAAGCCAGCGGTCAACATGGAGCACGTCACGTGACTCCGCGCCGGCCCGCGCCTAACCTTCGCGCCCGATGCAGGGAGTAGGCGGCATGGCGACAATTCCCGAGAATTTCCTCGATCTGCTAACCAGCAAGAAGGCCTTCGCCAACCTGGCGACGACGATGGCGGACGGCTCGCCGCAGGTGACGCCGGTATGGTTCGACTACACCAACGGCGTCGTCCGGGTGAACACGGCGAAGGGCCGGGTGAAATCGCGCACCATGCGCGAGGGCGCGAAGGTCGCGCTGGCGATCCTCGATCCCGACAACCCCTATCGCTACATCCAGATCCGCGGCCATGTCAGCGGCATGACCGAGGCTGGCGCGGACGCGCATATCGACAGTCTGGCGAAGAAATACCTCGGCAAGGACAAATACCCCTACAGCCAGCCCGGCGACGTGCGGGTGATCTATGAGATCACGCCCGACGCCGCCCAGGTCATGGGATGATTGATCCCGCGAAGCGGGGGCGGCGCTTTGCAGCCGCCTTGTTCTGCGCCATCCTGCCGGCATAAGCGGCCGCTTCAAGGCTTGCGGTCGCACCTGCCAAGGGAGGCCGGGCCATGGACGGATTGCCGAACGCACGCTATCGCCATATCGAAACCCACAAGATCGCCGGCGCGCTGGGCGCGGAAATCACCGGCGTCGACCTGTCGCAGGACCTCCCGGAGGAGGTGCTGGGCGAGCTGCGCCATGCGCTGCACGAAAACCTGGTGATCTTCCTGCGCGACCAGCACATCACCCCGGGCCAGCAGCTCGCCTTCGCGCGGCGCTGGGGGGACATCCACCTGCACCCGTTCGTCGCCGGCATTCCCGATTATCCGGAAATCCTGGAGATCAAGAAGGCCGAGGCCGACAAGCGCAATTTCGGCGGCACCTGGCACACCGACCAGATGTTCGCGCCGAAGCCGGCCATGGGCACGATGCTGTATGCGCTGAGGGTTCCCGAATACGGCGGCGATACGATGTGGACCAACCAATACCTGGCCTATGAAGCCCTGTCGGACGGCATGCGTCGGATGATCGACCCGTTGAAAATCGTTGCCATGGGCGAGGGCACCAAGAAATATGGCGGCAAGTCGCGCAAGGAGTTCTATGCCGACCGGCTGACCACCGTGAGGGTCATCGATCCCGGCGATCTGCAGACCAACTCCACCCACCCGCTGGTCCGCACCCATCCCGGCACCGGCCGCAAGGCGCTGTATATCGGCAGCCACGTGAACCATTTCGACGGCATGACCGAGGAGGAAAGCCAGCCGCTGATCGACTTCCTGACCCGCCACTCGACCCGGCCGGAATTCACCTGCCGCTTCCGCTGGTCCGAGGGCGCGCTGGCGTTCTGGGACAACCGCTGCACCCAGCATTTCGCCATCAACGACTATCCCGCCGGCACCCGCCTGATGCATCGCATCACCATCCGTGGCGACATGCCAGTATAGGAAAAAGTCCGAGGCTTCCAAGAAAAATTGGGGGTTTCCAAAGGGTTCCACCCTTTGGCGGGGTCCAGGGGCAGCGCCCCTGGCCTTGCTCCCTTGCCCAACCGCCGCCAATAAGCTAGATCGCCCGCTGCGCTGGCACCCCTGGAGGCCGGCGTTTTGTCATTTGCAGGAGCGAACCATGGCCAATCGTGTAGCTATCGAGGCCGAGGCACGCCCGCGAGCCGGTAAGGGGGCGGCGCGGGCCACTCGGAGGGCAGGCAGGGTGCCTGCCGTCATCTACGGTGCCAAGCAGGCGCCGACGCTGATTTCGCTGGAGCCGAAGGCGGTGCTGAAGGAACTGCATCGCGGCGGCTGGCAGTCGCGGCTGTATGAGATCAACGTGGGTGGGGAACTGACCCGCGCGCTGATCCGCGACGTGCAGTACCACCCCGTCACCGACCAGCCGGAGCATGTCGATTTCCAGCGCCTGGCGAGCGGCGAGCTGATCCGCGTGTCGGTGCCGGTGCATTTCGACAACGAGCTGGCCAGCCCCGGCCTGAAGCGCGGCGCGGTGCTGAACGTGGTGCGCCACACGGTGGAAGTCAGCGCCGACCCGGACAACATTCCGGAGCGGTTCAACGCGGACCTGACCGGGCTCGACTTCAACGACACCGTGCGCTGGAGCAACCTGACGGGCACCGAGGGCACGCGTCCGGCGATCACCGAGCGCGATTTCGTCATCGCCACCGTGGCGCCGCCGGCGAAGATCGCCGAAGCGGCGCCCGCGGAAGCGGCTGCGGCACCTGCGGCCGGCGCCAAGGCGCCCGCGAAGCCGGCTGCCAAGAAGAAGTAGTCTTCCGGGAAGTACGGGTCTTTCGCCATGCTGCTGTGGGTCGGCCTCGGTAATCCGGAGCCGGGTATGGCGCGTCAACGGCACAATATCGGCTTCATGGCCCTCGACGTGATTGCGCAGCGCCACGGGTTCAGCCCGTGGCGGCAGCGTTTCAAGGGCCTTGTGGCCGAGGGCAATGTCGGCGGCCACAAGGTGCTGGCGCTGAAGCCGATGACGTACATGAACGTCTCCGGCGAGGCGGTTCAGGCCGCCGCGTCGTTCTTCAAGATCCCGTCGCAGGACATCACTGCGTTCCATGACGAGCTCGATCTCGCGCCCGGCAAGCTGCGCGTGAAGCGCGGCGGCGGCGCGGCGGGGCATAACGGTCTGCGCAGCATGGACCGGATGCTGGGCACGCCGGATTACTGGCGGGTGCGGCTCGGCATCGGCCATCCCGGCGACAAGGAGCGGGTGACCGGTCATGTGCTGGGTGATTTCGCCAAGGCCGACCGCGACTGGCTGATCGCCCTGCTGGACGGCGTGGCGGACGCGGCACCGCTGCTGGCGCAGGGCAAGCCCGAGGAATTCATGAGCAAGGTCGCCTTGCTGACACAGGAAGCGAAATAGCATGGGGTTCAATTGCGGCATCGTCGGCCTGCCGAATGTCGGCAAATCGACGCTTTTCAACGCGCTGACCGCGACCGCCGCGGCGCAGGCGGCGAATTATCCGTTCTGTACGATCGAGCCGAATACCGGCCGCGTGGCCGTGCCCGATCCGCGGCTGGAGGCCCTGGCCACGATCGGCAAGTCCCAGCGCATCGTGCCGACCAGCCTGGAATTCGTCGACATCGCCGGCCTGGTGCGCGGCGCCTCCAGGGGCGAGGGGCTGGGGAACCAGTTCCTGGCCAATATCCGCGAGGTGGACGCGATCATCCATGTGCTGCGCTGCTTCGAGGACGGCGACGTGACCCATGTGGAGGGCAGCGTCGACCCGATCCGCGACGCCGAGACGGTCGAGACCGAGCTGATGCTGTCGGACCTGGAGAGCCTCGAGAAGCGGCTGCTGGCGGCGCAGAAGAAGGCCCGCGGCGGCGACAAGGAGAGCATGGCCGCGGTCGAGCTGATGGAACCGATCGTCGCCGCCCTGCAGGCCGGCCGTCCGGCGCGGACCGCGATCCCGAAGGGCCAGGAAGAGGCGGTCCGGCGGCTGCAGCTGCTGACCTCCAAGCCGGTGCTGTATGTCTGCAATGTCGAGGAAAGTGCTGCTGCCGAGGGGAATGCGTTCTCCGCCCGGGTGATGGAGCGCGCGGCCGCCGAGGGCGCGCGGGCGGTGGTGGTGTCGGCCGCGATCGAGGCGGAGGTGAGCCAGCTCCCGGAAGCGGAGCGCACGGAGTTCCTGGAGGGGCTGGGCCTGCATGACAGCGGCCTCGACCGGGTGATCCGCGCCGGCTACGACCTGCTCGGCCTGATCACCTATTTCACCGTCGGGCCCAAGGAGACGCGGGCCTGGACCATCGTGCGCGGCACCAAGGCGCCGCAGGCGGCGGCGGTGATCCACAATGATTTCGAGCGCGGCTTCATCGCCTGCGAGACCATCGCCTTCGAGGACTACGTGGCGCTGAAGGGCGAAGCCGGCGCCAAGGAGGCCGGCAAGATGCGGGTGGAAGGCAAGGAATACGTGGTGAAGGACGGCGACGTATTGTTGTTCCGTTTCAACGTCTAGATCGCCCTCGCCCCTCACGTACCGATATTCTAACGACGCCGTGACCGGCAGCCATACGTTTTTGGGCTGGTGTTTTTCCCCATAAGCGCCCATATACCCATCACGGCGCTTTTTATGGGCCAACCGCGGCTCGCTAACGATGTCCTAGCTTCAGGGCCTGTGCATCCGGTTCACCCGTCTTAGCAAAAAGTGATACGGCCCGCACGTCGCGGGCTGCCGGCATTCATAGGAGAGACACGATGTCCGTAGGCACCGTGAAGTGGTTCAATGCGCAGAAGGGTTATGGTTTCATCCAGCCCGATGACGGCTCCAAGGATGTGTTCGTGCACATCTCCGCCGTCGAGCGCTCCGGCATGTCCCTGACCGAGGGGCAGAAAGTCAGCTACGACATCGAGCGTGGCCAGCAGGGCAAGACCTCCGCAGTCAATCTGCAGTCTGCCTGATCGCGCCGGGCCCGGGCTGAAGGATTTCCTTCGGTCCGGGTATTCCTGAGGAGCGATCATGTCGGTTCAAAAATTCAATGTCGGGCAGAAAGTCGAATTTCTCCCGGGCAGCCTGGACGGCAATGTGCCGCGCGGTACCTACACCGTCACGCGCGTCCTGCCGGAAGAACAGGGCAGCCGCAACTACCGCGTGAAGCATGTCCGCGACGGACATGAGCGCGTCGTGCGCGAAAGTCAGCTCGGCCCCGGCCTGCCGACCCTGCTGCGCTAGAACGCTTTCACGCAAAGCGAAAACGGTCGAGCCTGTGCTCTGGCGAGCAATTTCATCGGCCTGAGATCGCTAGGCGATTCAACTCGGGCCGATATTGTCCCGGAGCGCATCCGACAACAGTCTCTGGAGGGCGTGCGTGGCGTTCAAGCCGAACTACAACCAGCAGCGTGCCGAGCGGAACCGCGCCAAGCAGGCGAAGGCGGAAGCAAAAGCGCGTGAGCGCGAGGAACAGGTGGCGCGCCGCAAGGCCGGCCTGCCCGACCTCGATCGCACCGAAACCGACGCCGGCCCCGAGGCCGGCGAAACCTCGCCCGATGAACCGGTTTCAGATGAAACGCCGGCCGCGGCCAAGCATCCGGCGTAATATCATTTGATCGGAATTGCCTGATGGCGCCCAAACGCAAGATCGAGACCAGCTTCGTGATGTTCGACGTGCTGTATGTCGACGGCAGCCGCACGTCCAACCGCAAGGTGCCGAGCCTGGCGCTGACGACGCTGGACGGCGACGAACCCGCGAAGAGCATCATCGAGGCGCAGGACCGCGAAATCGGCCTGGCGTCCGGCCGCCCGCGTCCCGACATCCGCTCCGTGGCGCGCTCCGCCGCGAAGTAGCCGCCGCGAGGTAGCCCTGTCCAAAGGCCGCGGGAGGCAGGCACTCCCGCCCCACCGCTCAAATGTCCGGCTCCTCCAGCGCCAGCGTCAGCGCGCGCAGATCGGCGGTGTGCGGATGTTTGGTGCGCCCCGCACGCAGATCCTCGGCCGACAGTTCCTCGACCAGTTCGCCCCCCTGCATCACGCCGACCCGGGCGCAGAGATGCGTGACGACGGCCAGGTTGTGGGTGACCATGACATAGGTCAGCCCGCGCGCGCGCTGCAGATCGGCCAACAGGTTCAGCACCTCGGCCTGCACGGAGACATCCAGCGCACTGGTCGGCTCATCCAGCAATAGCACCTCCGGTTCGGCCATCAGCGCACGCGCGATCGCCACGCGCTGGCGCTGCCCGCCGGAGAGCTGGTGCGGGTAGCGGAAGCGCACCGTCTGCGGCAACGCCACTTCTGCCAGCGCGCGCAGCACGCGCGGCTGCGCATCGCCGATGCCGTGCACCAGCAGCGGTTCCGACAGCGCGCGGTCCACGGTCTGGCGCGGATGCAGCGATCCGTACGGGTCCTGAAACACCATCTGCACCCGGCGAAAGAACTCCTTCGGGCGGCGCCGTGCCAGGTCCACGCCGTCCAGCGCCATCCTGCCGGTCCAGTCCGGGTTCAGGCCGGAGAATGCCCGCAGGATCGTGGATTTCCCCGACCCGCTCTCCCCTACCAGCCCGAAGCTGGCGCCGCGCGGCACGGAGAACGTAACGCCCTTCACCACCTCGTTCGCGCCGAAGCGCACGCGTAGTCCGTCGACCTCGATCATGTTCCGGTCCAGGCAGGATCGCGAGCCAGCACCTTCAGCCGTTCCTGCGGATGAACAAGGCTCGGCAGGCATTCCAGCAGGCCGCGCGTGTAGCCGTGTTTCGCATGGCGCAGGTCGCGCGCCGGCAGTTCCTCCATCACCCGCCCGGCGTACATCACCGCCACCCGGTCGCAGACATGGGAAACCAGCGGCAGGTCATGGCTGATCAGGATCAGCCCCATGCCGCGGCGGGAGACCAGATCTTCGATCAGCCGCAGGATCTCCGCCTGCACGGTGGCATCGAGCGCGCTGGTCGGCTCGTCCGCGATCAGCAGATCGGGTGACGGTGCCAGCATCATCGCGATCATCACCCGCTGGCCCATCCCGCCGGACAGCTCATGCGGATAGGCTGCCGCGACGCGCCGGGGATCGCGGATCTGCACCTGCGCCAGCAGATCCACCGCCGCCTCCGCCGCTTCCCGCCGGCTGGCCCTGGCCCCCGCGGGCCGGTGCGCGCGCCAGGCCTCGGCGATCTGGCTGCCGGCGGTCATGACCGGGTTCAGGGCGTATTTCGGGTCCTGCAGGATCAGCCCCGCGCGCCGGCCGCGGATGGCGCGCATATCGGCCTCGCTGGCCGCCAGCACATCCATGCCGTCGAACGCCAGCCGGTCCGCGGATATCCGGGCATTGCCCGGCAGCAGCTTCAGGATGGAGCGCGCAGTCAGGGATTTACCCGAGCCGGACTCGCCGACAATACCGAGCTTCTCCTGCCCGAGCGACAGCGACACGCCGCGCACGGCTTCGCTCTCGCCCTGCGGCGTCGGAAAGCGGATCGACAGGTTGCGGATCTCGACCAGCATGTCTTCAGCTCTGTTTCGGATCGAGCACGTCGCGCAGGCCGTCGCCCAGCAGGTTGAAGGCCAGCGAAACCACGAAGATGGCGATGCCGGGGATCGTCGGCACCCACCACTCGTCCAGCAGGAAACGCCGCGCCGAGGCGATCATCGCCCCCCATTCCGGTGACGGCGGCTGCGCGCCCATGCCGAGAAAGCCGAGCCCCGCCGCCGTCAGCACGATGCTGCTCATGTCCAGCGTCACACGCACGATCAGGCTGGACAGGCACAAAGGCGCGATATGGCGCAGCACGATGCGCGCGCCGCTCGCGCCGGTCAGCCGCACGGCGGCGACGAAATCGGCATTGCGAAACGTCAGCGTCTCCGCCCGCGCCAGCCTGGCATAGGGCGGCCACGCCGTCAGCGCGATCGCGAACACCGCGCTTTCCACGCCGGGCTTCATCGCCGCCACGAAGGCCAGCGCCAGCACCAGGCGGGGAAAGGCCAGGAAGATGTCGGTCACCCGCATCAGCACCTTGTCGCCGATCCCGCCGGCATATCCGGCAACACAGCCGACCGCGAGGCCGAACGGCGCGACCAGCACCACCACCGCCAGCACCATGCCCAAGGTGATCCGCCCGCCATACACCAGACGGGAATACAGATCCCGGCCCAGCTCGTCGGTCCCCAGCCAATGCGCCGCCGATGGCGGCGCCAGCCGGGCCGCGAGGTCCTGCGCGCCGGGATCATGCGTCGCCAGCAGCGGCGCCAGGGCGGACATCAGCACCACGAACACGATCACGCACAGTCCCGCCATGGCCAAGCCGTGGCGGCGAAACTGCAGCCAAAGCCGGTACCGCCGGCCCCAGGCGGCCTGGCTGCGCGACGCCGGGGTCTCCGTCAGCAGCCAGTCTCGGGTGATGGCCCTCATTGCCGGACCCTCGGGTCCAGCAGCCGGTAGATCATGTCCGCCAGCAGGTTCAGCACCACGTAGATCAACCCCACCACCAGCGTCGCACCCAGCACCGCGTTCATGTCCGCATTCAGCAGCGACACGGTCAGGTACTGCCCGAGCCCCGGCCAACTGAACACCGTTTCGGTGATCACCGCCCCCTCCAGCAGCCCGGCATAGGTCAGCGCCAGCACCGTCACCAGCCGCACCGCGATGTTGCCGAACGCATGCCGCCAGATGATCCGCGCCGCCGACAGCCCCTTCGCCCGCGCGGTCACGATATACTCGCCCGACAACGCATCCAGCATGAACGCCCGCGTCATGCGCGCGATATAGGCGACGCTGAACCACGCCAGCACGCCGGCGGGTTGCGCCAGATGCGCCAAAGCGTCCCGGAAACTGTCCCAGTCGCCCGCGATCAGGCTGTCGACCGTCAGCAGGCCGGTTACCTCCGGAACCATGTCCTGAAACACCACATCCGCCCGCCCGGTCCCCGGCGCCCAGCCCAGCCGCGCGTAGAACACCAGCAGCGACAGCATCGCCAGCACGAATACCGGCACCGACTGCCCGGTCAGGCAGAACACCCGTACCAGATTGTCGAGCCGCGATCCCTGCCGGACCGCGGCGAACACCCCCAGGGGAATGCCGATCACCATCGCCACCAGCATCGCGGCCGTCGCCAGCTCCATCGTGGCCGGGAAGAAATGCGCGATGTCCTCGGTCACCGGATGCGACGTCATCACCGAATTGCCGAGATCGCCGTGCAGCAACTGCCAGAGATAGCGCAGGAACTGAACCGGCAACGGCCGGTCCAGCCCCATCTCGATCCTCGTCCTGGCAATCACCTCCTCCGGCGCCCGATCGCCCAGGATCGCCAGCACCGGATCGATCGGCATCACCCGGCCAATCAGGAACGTCACCAGCACCAACCCAAGCAAGGTGATCGGCACCGTAACCACCGCCCCCGCCAACGCCCGAACAGACCCTTTCATGCGAGGGGCTGTGGGGTTTGGGAAGGCAAGGAAGGCCAGGGGCACTGCCCCTGGACCCCGCCAAAGGGTGGAACCCTTTGGAAACCCCAGACTGTTTTCTTGAAGAAGGGGGCGTTCACAGTCAGTGCCACGGCACGGTCTCGGAAGCCCCCTTCTTCAAGAAAACAACCGGGTGTCCAGAGGCTCCGCCTCTGGTGGGGGTCCAGGGGGCAAAGCCCCCTGGCCTTTCTTACTTCCTCAAACGCCGCACTCCCTCGCACGAAGGTGTCAGGTCTTGGTGATGGGGGCGTAGTCGGTCAGGTCGGACATGGGGCCGACTTTGAAGCCGGAGACGCCTTTGCCCATGGTGGCGACTTCCTGTTGTTGCAGGATGAAGGCAAACGGGCTGCGGTCCTGGTGGATCTGCTGCATCTTCTCATAGACGCCGATGCGTTTTTCGGTATCCAGTTCCCTGACGTTGTCGCTCGTCATCTGGGTGAGTTCCTTGTCCTGCCAGGAGCTGCGCCAGGCCAGCGTCTTCAGTTTCGGATTGTCGCCGTTATCGGGGTTGTAGCAGAACGCCTGGGCGTTGGAGTTGGGGTCGAAATAGTCCGATCCCCAGACCAGCAGCGCCATCTGGTGCTGCCGCCCGCGGGTCTTGGTGATGACCTGCTTCTGCTCCCCGGCCAGCAGCGTCGCCTTGATGCCGATGGCCGCGAGGTTGGCCTGCACCGCCTGGGCGATATCGGCGTAGGGCGCGGTGGAGATGTAATCCAGCGTGATCTCGAACCCGTTGGGCAGGCCGGCCTGGATCAGCAGGGTCTTGGCCTTGCCGATCGACGGCTCGAACGGCTGGTCGGTCAGCGCGGCGGGCAGGCCCTTGGGCAGGAAGGCCTGGGAAACCAGCCAGGTGTTCGGCACGATGTTCTTCTGGATGGCAGCATAGTCGATGGCGTATTTCACCGCCTGGCGCACCTCGGGCTTGGACAGCGCGGGATGGTTCTGGTTCATCGCCAGATACATCGAGGACGCCTTGGCGGACGCGACGGGGGTGAAATCCTTGTTGCCGGCGATCGCCCTGAGCTGCTCGGTCTCCAGGTTGCGGGCGATGTCGATGTCACCCTTCTGCAGTGACAACAGCTGCGCCGAGGGGTCGGGGATGTGGCGGATGATCAGCCGCTTGGCGTGCGGCTTGATGGTCGAGTTCGGATTGACTTCCAACGAAACCGCCTCGCTCGCCTTCCAGGATTTCACCTGATACGGGCCGGACCCGGCGCTGTTGGTCTTCAGCCAGGCATTGCCCATGTCGTTGTCTTTGGCGTTGGCCAGCGCGACCTTCTTTTCCACTACGCCGCCGATATTGGCCGACAGGCAGTACAGCACGAAGCTCGGCGCCTGGCTTTCCGGCAGCGTCAGGACGACCTTGCCACCCTCGTCGCGGATCAGCTTCTCGACATTGTCCTTGGCGAAGCCGAACTGGGTGATGATGAAGCCCGGCGTCTTGTTCAGGATCACCGCGCGATGCAGGGAGAACACCACGTCCTCGGCCGTGACCGGCGCGCCCGAGGCGAATTTCGGCCCGGTCTTGAGGGTGAAGGTGAAGGTCAGCCCGTCCGGCGAAATGTCCCATTTCTCCGCCAGGTCGCCGGCGAGTTTTTCCGGATTGGCGACCTGCGGCCGGACCAGGCGCTGGTAGACGTTGCCGCCGACCTCGTTGCCGGAAAATTCAAAGCTTTCCTGCGGATCGAGGCTGATGATGTCGTCGATCTGCTTGGCCATGACCACGACGTCTTTCGGCGTGGCGGCGAACGCGGCGGGGAGGGGGGTGAGCGCGACGGCGGTCGTGCTCGCCAGCAGGGCGCGACGGGTCAGCATTGGTTTTGTCTCCCGAACTCGATTCCGGGAGCATAGGCGGCACCGTTGCGCTTCGGAAGCCCGGATTGAGGTCCCCTAGGTGAGCTCCTCCAGGCTGAATTGTTCGGCTTCCTCGTCGTAGCTGAACAACTCGGCGTAGCGGCCCCAGGCGATGGCGGTGCGCAATGTTTCGTCGGCATAGTCGGCGGACATGTGGTCCTCCAGCTCGTCGCGGAAGCGCACGGCCGACGCCCGGTGGTTCGGGCGGTCGTCGAGCACCTGGCGGATCATCGCCACCAGCGGCACATGGGCACGCAGGGCGGCGGCGAACAGCGCCTTGCGCTCGTCAGTGTCGGCGGCGACGAAGGCGTGGCCGTTTTCGGTCAGCCGGATGTCGCCTTCCTCCAGCACCGCGAAGCCGAGGGTCTGCAGCGCCTCGCCGAGCGGGAACAGATCGTCGAGCTCCAGCTGCAGGGCGGCGGCGACCGCAGGCAGGTCGGCGCGGCCGTTATAGGGCGGGGCGGCCAGCGTCTCGAGCAGGCCGGCCATCAGGTTGGTGGAAACCGGCAGGATCGGCGTCGCCAGCGCGTTCACCTTGGACGGCGCGGGCTGGGGCGCAGGGCGGCGGGTCATCAGGGCGTAGATGTCGTCCACCATCTGGCGGAAATCCGGATCCAGGCGGTTGCGCGGGTGCGGGAACGGCACCTTCAGCTCGCTGGCGACACGGCCCGGATTGGACGAGAACACCAGGATCCGGTCGCACATCAGCACCGCTTCCTCGATGTTGTGGGTGACCATCAGCACCGATTTCAGCGGCAGCTTGCCCTCCGACCAGAGGTCGATCAGGTCGGTGCGCAGCGTCTCCGCGGTCAGCACGTCCAGCGCGCTGAACGGCTCATCCATCAGCAGCAGATCCGGGTGCACCACCAGCGCGCGGGCCAGGCCGACGCGCTGGCGCATGCCGCCGGAGAGTTCCTTCGGATAGGCGCTCTCGTAGCCGCCGAGGCCGATCAGGTCGATCGCCTCCTCTGCCCGGCGCTCGCGTTCGGCGCGCGGCACGCCGAGCGCCTCCAGGCCGAGCTCCACGTTCTCCTGCACCGTCAGCCAGGGGAACAGGGCAAAGCTCTGGAACACCATCGCCACGCCGTCGGCCGGGCCGGTCAGCTTCTGGCCGCGCCACAGCACCATGCCGGCCGTGGGCGTCAGCAGCCCGGCGACGATGCGCAGCAGCGTGGACTTGCCGGAGCCGGAGCGGCCGAGCAGGGCCACCATCTCGCCGGTGCGGATGGTGACATTGACGTCGTCCAGCACCACGAGGTCGGCGTTGGTGTCCTTGTGATAGGCCTGACGGCAGCCCCGCACCTCGACCAAGGCCGACGGGGCCACAGCGATTGTTTCGACGCGTGCATCCATGGCGATACCCCTATGATCTCAAGCAGCACTACATCGCCAGGCGGCGGCTGGAATACTCGTAGAGCGGCCGCCAGATGACCCGGTTGAACAGCAGCACGAAAGCGGACATCACCACCACGCCCAGCACCACCCGCGCCATGTCGCCCTGGTCTGTTGCCGCTGCGATATAGGCGCCCAGGCCGTGCGCTGCGAGCTTGGTGTCTCCCCAGGACGCCACTTCGGCGACGATGGCCGCGTTCCACGACCCGCCGGAAGCGGTGATCGCGCCCGTCACGTAGTACGGCAGGATCCCCGGGATCAAGACCCGGCGCCACCACAGCCAGCCGCCGATGCGGAAATTCTTCGCCGCCTCCTGCAGGTCGCCGGGGAACACCGCGGCCCCGGCGATGACATTGAACAGGATGTACCACTGCGTGCCCATGACCATCAGCGGCGTCAGCCAGATATCCACGTTGGCGTGGAAATAGACGATCGCCACCACCACCGGCGGGAACAGCAGGTTGGCCGGGAACGCCGCCAGGAACTGCGCCACCGGCTGTGCCCGGCGCGCCCAGTTCGGCCGCAAACCCAGCCAGACGCCGATCGGCACCCAGACCAGGGTGGCCAGAACCATCATCACGATCACCCGCAGCATCGTGATCAGGCCGAGCCCCAGCACGTCCGGCACGTCGGCCCAGGCGAGCTCGCTGGCGCAGAAGGTGACGATCTTCCACAGCGCCAGGGCGACGATCACCGTCAACACGGCCAGCCAGGCCGCGTCGCCGGCGCGCGACGGCGCCTTGCCGGCCCGTGCCGGGCGGGCCGGCAGCAATCGCATCCGCATGCCGCCGATGCTGCCCAGCACGAAGCCCACGCTGTCGCCGATCGCGCCGAGCAGCCGGGTGCGGCGGATCAGCTTCAGCACCCAGGGGTCTTCCCCGGTGGCGCCGGCGGTGGTCTCGAACCGGAACTTCGCCGACCACGCCACCAGCGGGCGGAACAGCAGCTGGTCGTACAGCAGGATCACCACGAGCATCGCCAGGATCGCCCAGCCCACCGCGGCGATGTCGCGCGCCTCCAGCGCCGCCGCGACATAGGAACCGATGCCCGGCAGCTTCCAGGTATTGTCGCCGACCGAGATCGCCTCCGACGCCACCACGAAGAACCAGCCGCCCGACATCGACATCATGGTGTTCCACACCAGCCCCGGCGTGGCGAAGGGCACTTCCAGCCGCCAGAAGCGCTGCCAGCCGCTGAGGTGGAAGCTGTAGGTCGCCTCGTTCAGGTCGGCGGGGACGGTCTTCAGCGATTGGTACATGGAGAACGCCATGTTCCAGGCCTGGCTGGTGAAGATGGCGAAGATGGCCGCCAGCTCCAGCCCCAGCACCTGGCCGGGGAACAGGTTCATGAAGAACACGACCGTGAAGGTCAGGAAGCCCAGGATCGGCACCGATTGCAGGATGTCGAGGATCGGCACCATCACCAGCCCGGCGCGCCGGCTTTTCGCCGCGGCGGTGGCGAAGGTGAAGGTGAAGACCAGGGACGCCGCCAGGGCCGCGAACATGCGCAGCGTTGTGCGCGCCGCGTAGTTCGGCAGGTTCGCGGGGTCCAGGCTGATCGCCACCGCATTCGGCGCATTGAGCGGCATCAGCGTGCCGCGCGCCACATGGGCGATACCCACCAGCCCGGCGACCACGCAAACGATGGCGACGATGTCCCAGACATTCGGCAGGCGCCTGCCGAGCAGCAAGGCTGAGGGAGCGATACGGGACATGCCGAGACCTACCGCGGAAAAATGACGGACCTGTTAGACCAGTCACGCCCGCAAAGTCACCCCCGCGGATCGTGTCACTTTGGTGACAATTGGCCGCCTACACCCCCCGCCTGCACTCCCCGCCTACACCTGGGTGCCCGTGCTGCCGAAGCCACCCGCGCCGCGCGCGGTTTCGGTGGAAAAATCCTCGACGATCCGGAACGCCGGCCGCAGCACCGGGACGAACACCATCTGCGCGAAGCGCTCGCCGGGCTCGATGCGCACCGGCGGCGTTCCCGGGGCGGCGCGGTTCCAGGCGCTGACCAGGATCGGCCCGGTATAGTCGGGGTCGATCAGCCCCACGAGGTTGCCCAGCACCAGCCCCTTCTTGTGACCGAGGCCGGAACGCGGCAGCACCAGCGCGGCGATGCCGGGATCGGCCATGTGCACGGCGATCCCGGCCGAGATCAGATGCGGCGCGTCCCCGGGCGCGATCTCGACCGCGTCGTCAAGGCAGGCATGCAGATCGATCGCGGCCGCCATGTCGCTCTGGAAGCGCGGCAGTCCCCATTGATGGAGCCGCTGGTCCAGGATCTTGATCTCCATGTCCCTGATTTCGACAGGGAAAATGGCCGCGGTCTGCATGGTGGGTCCTCTCCGCTCAAAGCGGCGCGACCATACGGACGGGGGAACCCGCGCGCCAGCGTCTTTCCGGCGCCTGCCGCCGTACCGGCGCCCGGGCAAAACTTCACCCGTGGGCGGCCGCCCATGCTAGAGGCGCGCCGATGCCGGCTGACCGGCAGATAGTAACAGAGGAAGCCTGATCATGACCATCCAACGCCGTACCCTGCTCGCCACCGGCGCGGCCAGTGTTCTGCTCCCCGCAGTGGCGCGTTCGCAGACACCGACATTGCGCATCGGCGTGTTGAACGATCTGTCGGGCACCTATCGCGACGACACCGGCCCGACCGGCGTCGCCTGCGCGCGCCAGGCGCTGGTGGATTTCGGCGTCGCCGCCAAGAACATGAATGTCGAGGTCCTGATGGCCGACCATCAGAACAAGCCGGATATCGGCGCCGGCATCGTGCGCCAGTGGTTCGACCGCGACGGCGTCGATGCCGTGGTCGACGTGCCGACCTCCTCGGTCGGCCTCGCGGTCAGCACCATCTGCCGCGAGAAGAACAAGGTGCACCTGAACTCCGGCTCCGGCACGTCCGACCTGACCGGATCGCAGTGCAGCCCGAACACCGTCCAATGGACCTATGACAGCTATATGCAGGCCGAGACCGTCGTCGGCGGCATGACCCGGGCCGGCGGCGATACCTATTTCTTCATCGTCGCGGATTATACCTTCGGCCAGAACCTGCTGCGCGACGCGATCACGGTGCTGACGCCGCTGGGCGGCAAGGTGCTCGGCAAGGTCGCGTATCCGTTCCCGGAAACGACCGATTTCTCCTCCATGATCGTGCGCGCCCAGGCTTCCGGGGCGAAGGTGCTGTGCCTGGCGAATGCCGGCGACGACACCGCCAACTGCATCAAGCAGGCGCAGGAATTCGGCGTCCTGGACACGATGAAGCTGGCGGCGATGCAGCTGCAGACCACCGTCATCCACTCCATGGGGCTGGAGATCCTGCAAGGGCCTGCGCTTCGGCACCAGCTATTACTGGGATCTCAACGACCGCACCCGCGCCTTCAACGACCGCATGAAGGGCAAGACGCCGAACGGCATCTGGCCGAACATGACCCAGGCCGGCGACTACGCGGTCACGCTGCATTACCTGAAGGCCGTCGCCGAGATGGGCATTGCCGCCGCCAAGGCGGACGGCCGCGCCGTGGTCGAGAAGATGAAGGCGATGCCGACCGACGATGATTGCTTCGGCCCGGGCACCATCCGTGCCGATGGTCGCGCGTTGCACCCGACCTATCTGATGGAAGTGAAGCAGCCCAAAGAGAGCAAGCAGCCCTGGGACCTGGCGAAGGTGATCACCACCATCCCCGCCGACGAAGCGTTCCGTCCCCTGGCCGACGGTCACTGCTCGTTCATCAAGGCCTGACCCGCGCCGGCCAACCCCCCCCCATTTCTTGCTTCCCCCTCTCCCCCGGGAGAGGGGTGAGGGAGGGGTGAGGGGCCAAACAGGCACCACATTGCCGCCGGCCAGCCCGGCGGCAATACTCTCAGGACTACCGGCGGCAGCCTCAGGGGAGAAACGGCCATGGCGATGAAGCGCATGGTGCTCGAAATCGGCATGGGCACGGATATCCGCGGCGCCGACTACACCAAGGCGGCCGTGCGCGCCTTGCGGGACGCGCTTTGGCACAATTCCCTGAACGTCGCCGCCGCGCTGAACATGGACACCGACGCGATGGTGGTGGACGTGCGCATCGGCGTGCCCAAGCCGGAGCTGGTGGACAAGGCGCAGGTGCTGGCGGTGCTGCCGCACGGCACCGGCACGGTGACCTGCGTCGAGGGCGGACTGGAGATTTTCAACGATGCCGGCACCGGCTCCACGGTGCTGGCCCATGCCGCGGCGATCGTCCGCCTCGACATCGCCTGAAGGGGGCCGCGCCATGGCATTGAAACGGGTCATTCTGGAAATGGGCGCCGGCAACGACCTGCATGGCGGCGACTACACCAAGGCGGCGCTGCGCGCGGTGCAGGACGCGCTGCATCATTCGTCCTTGAGCCTGATCCGCTCGCTCGGCCTCGATGCCAGGGCGATGCAGGTGGAGGTGACGATCGGCGTGCAGGAGCCGGACAAGGTGGACGCCGCGGCGGTGAAGGCGTCCCTGCCGCACGGGCAGGTGACGGTGAAGGTGGTGAAGGGCGGGCTGGACGTGCCGGATGACGCGGGCACGGATATCGCGGTGATCGCCAGCGCGGCGGTCGCGGTGCGGTTCGACCTGCCCTGACCCCGAAGGTGCTGACCTCGCCGGTTCTGGCCCGCGGGTCCTGGCCCGCCGGTCCTAACCCAGGCTTTCCCCGTGCAGCACCTCGTCCAGCCCGAGGCGCTCGTCTTCCTCGGTGACCCGCAGGCCGATCGTCGCATCGACCAGTTTCAGTAGCACCCAGGTTCCCGCGGCACTCCAGGCCGCGGCGGCCGCCACGCCCAGCGCCTGGACGCCGAGCAGGCCGGCGCCGCCGATATGCGTGCCCGCCGGCATGCCCGCCGTGGCGGTCAGCGCGCCGTAGGCCAGCACCCCGGTCAGCAGCATGCCCAGCGCGCCGCCGACGCCGTGCACGCCGAACGCGTCCAGGCTGTCGTCATAGCCCAGCCAGGGCTTCACCTCGGTGACCACGAAATAGCAGGCTGCGCCGCCCAGCAGGCCGATCAGCAGGGCCGATCCCGGCAACACGAAACCAGACGCCGGCGTGATCGCGACCAGGCCGGCCACGGCGCCGGAGATCGCGCCGAGCACGGTCGGCTTGCCGGCGCGCAGCCATTCCAGCGCCAGCCAGGCCAGCGTCGCCGCCGCCGCGGCCGCCTGGGTGGCGACCATCGCCATCGCCGCCCGGCCGCCGGCATTGCCGGCGGCGCCGGCGTTGAAGCCCAGCCAGCCGACCCAGAGCAGCGACGCGCCGGTAACGGCATAGGCCAGGTTGTGCGGCGCCATGTTGTCCCGGCCGAGGCCCAGCCGGCGGCCGAGCATCAGCGCGCAGACCAGCCCGGCGATGCCCGAATTGACCTCGACCACGGTGCCGCCGGAGAAATCCGCCATGCCCAGCAGGTTCAGCCAGCCCAGCGGCGCCCAGGCCCAGTGCGCGATCGGCGCATAGACCAGCAGCGACCAGGGCACCATCAGCATCATCAGGGCGGAGAACCGCATCCGGTCCGCCAGCGCGCCGGTCACCACGGCGGGCGTGATGATCGCGAAGGTCATCTGGTAGAACATGAACACCGGCTCGGGCACCGTCATCGGCACGGCGGCCGGCGTGCCTTCGCCCAGCGTGAACCCGCCGGTCCAGCCCATGCCCGACAGGAACAGGCGGGAGAAATCGCCGATGACCGCGTTGCCGTTGCCGAAGGCCAGCGAATAGCCGGCGACGATCCAGACCACGGTCATCAGCGCGCACAACGTGAAGGACTGGGCCATGATCGCCAGGATGTTCTTCTTGCGCACCATGCCGCCATAGAACAGCGCCAGGCCCGGAATGGTCATCAGCAGCACCAGCACGGTGCAAAGCAACATGAACACGGTGTCGCCGCTGTTGATCGGCAGGGCGGGGACCGGCAATCCGGCCATGGGCTGGGCAAAGGCAGGAGTGGCCGCCGCCAGCAGGAGCGGGGCGGGAACAGCGGCTCGGACGTAACGCATCGGTGGTCGTTTCCCCGGACAGGCGCCGCCAGGAAGTGCGGCTTCGTCTGGCTGATGCCCTGCTGTCGCGATTATCGCAAGAGCAGAACCTTATCCGGCCACAGGATCGCTGCCAGTTGGCGCTGCCAGCCGGGTTTGGGCGCGGGGCTTGAGCGCATCGGGCGATCGGGATCACACTCGCGCTTCCGCACCCTGCCCAGGAGCATTCCATGTCCCCAACCATCGCCGTCATCGCGCCGGGCATGATGGGCAGCGGCGTCGCCGGACGGCTGACGCAACATCGCGTCAGCGTCGTCACCGCGCTTGGCCGGACGCAGCGCCGACAGCATCGCGCGGGCCGAGGCCGCCGGCATGAAGGGCGTCTCGGATGCCGAGATCGCCAAGGCGGACATCATCCTGTCCATCGTGCCGCCGGGGGAGGCGTTGGCGCTGGCGCAGCGCCTGGCGCCGCATCTGACGCAGGCCAACAGGAAACCCGTCTATGTCGATTGCAATGCGGTGAACCCGGCCACCGTCGCGCGCATCGCCGCGGTGATCGAGCCCACCGGCGCGCGCTTCGTCGATGGCGGCATCATCGGCGCCCCGCCGGCGCCGGGCAGCAACGGCACCTCCATCTATGTCTCCGGCCCGCATGCCGGCGAAATCGCCGGGCTGAACGAGTACGGCCTGGAAATCCGCGTGCTGGATGCGCCGGTGGGCGCGGCCTCGGCATTGAAGATGTCCTATGCCGGCATCACCAAGGGCTTTACCGCCCTTGGCGCGGCGATGATGCTGGCGGCGACGCGCGGCGGCGCGGCGGATGACCTGCGCCGCGAACTCGCCGCTTCCCAGCCGGCGCTGTATGGCTGGCTCAGCCGGCAGACGCCGAAGATGTATTCCAAGGCCTATCGCTGGGTGGCGGAAATGGAGGAAATCGCCGGCTTCACCGGGGAAGATGCGGCGGCCGGTAAAATCTTCGCTGGCGCGGCGGAGTTCTATCAGCGGATCGCCAGGGATTTTGGCGGAGAGGGCCGGGAAACCGGGGCGATCGACGATTTCCTGAAACCGCGAAATTGACCTACAAAATGCCCTGAGAAGGATTTTCAGGGAGGACCACTTTGCAAAAAGGCACATTCCGCTACCCGCATATGGAGCGGGTGATTTATGGCATTCCTTTCGCCGAGGCGCTGGCCCAGGAAATCGACCTCGTCGGCGCGCAGACGGTCTATGTGCTGGCCTCCGGCACGCTGGCGCGGGAGACCGATGCGGTGGACCAGGTCCGCAAGGTGCTCGGCAACCGCTTCGCCGGCCTGGCCCCGAAGATCGGCGCGCACACGCCGCGCAATGACGTGGTTGCCGCCGCCAATGGCGCGCGGGAGGTAGGCGCGGACCTGCTGCTGACCATCGGCGGCGGGTCGGTCACCGATGCCGCGAAGATGGTCGGCATCTGCCTGGGCAATGATATCCGCGAGCCCGACGGGCTCGATGCGCTGCGCGCCATCACCCATCCGGACGGCACCACCACCCGCCCGGTCACGCTGGCCCCGCCGATCCGCACCGTGACCATCCCGACCACGCTGTCCGCCGGGGAATTCTCCGCGCTCGCCGGCTGCACCGACACGCGCGGCGCACGCCATGCGAAGGAAAGTTTCTCCCATCCGGATGCGATCCCGCGCGCCGTGATCCTGGATCCCGCGCTGACCGTGCACACGCCGGAATGGCTGTTCCTGTCCACCGGCATCCGCGCCGTGGATCACGCCACGGAGGCGCTATGCTCCATCGCGCCGCAGCCCTTCCCCGATGCCGCCGCCATGCACGCGCTGCGGCTGCTGTCGTCCGGCTTGCGCGGGGTGAAGGAGAACCCGAAGAACCTGGCGGCAAGGCTGGATTGCCAGATCGGCGCCTGGCTATCGATGACCGGCGTCTCCGCCGCCGTGCCGCTCGGCGCCAGCCACGGGATCGGGCATGTGCTCGGCGGCACCGCCGGCATGCCGCATGGCTACACCTCCTGCGTGATGCTGCCGCATGTGATGCGCTTCAACCACTCGGTGAACGCCGCCCGCCAGACGCTGGTGGCCGACGCGCTCGGCCCGGTGGACGTGCCGGCGGCGGAGCAGCTGGCGAAGCTCATCGCCGATCTCGGCCTGCCCGGCACGTTGCGCGCCGCAGGAATGAAGGCGGAGCTGATGGATGCGGTGGCCGAACGCTCCATGCATGACCGCTGGGTGCGCACCAATCCGAAAAAGATCGAAGGCCCGCCCACGGTCCGCAAGCTGCTCGACGCGGCCTGGTAGTCTGTCGTCGGGGGGCTACCGCTCCGGCAGGAAATTCTGCGGCCGGATGCCTTCGACCATGCGCGGATGGAAGGGCACGCCCTTGCGCAGCGCCCAGACATTCACCTGGTGGTGGATCGGAATGAAGGCCTCGTCCCTGACGCCGATCTCGGTGGCTTCCCGGTACAGCGCCTCGCGCGCGACCTCGTCCAGGGTGGCGATGGCGCGCTCGACGACCTCGTCGGCCCTGGGGTCGGCGTAGTGCGACGGGCGCAGGACCGCGCCGCGTCCCTTGGCGGGGTCCTGCGAGGCGACGATGGTGATCAGGCTGCTGGACGCCTCTCCGGTATCGCTGGCCCAGCCCGTGAGGTCGATGCCGAGCTCGTCGCGCGAGGCGGCGGAGAAGAACATGCTGGCCGGCTTGGTATCGACGGTGACCTTCAGGCCGGCGCGGGTCCACATCTGCGCGATCGCCTCGACGATGGCGCGGTCGTTCACATACCGGTCGTTCGGGCCCTGCAGGGTGAGCGCGAAGCCGTGCGGATAGCCGGCCTCCGCCAGCAGTTTCCTCGCGCCCTCCGGATCGTAGGAATCGGGTTTGAGGGACGGGTCGTAGCCGCCGGCGCCTTCGGGCATGAGCTGTCCGGTGGGGGCGGAGAAGCCGTCCATGATCCGGTCGCGGATGCCGTCGCGGTTGATCGCCAGGGACAGCGCGCGGCGCACCCGCAAATCGCGCATCGGGTTCGCGATCGGCTTGCCGTCGAGGTCGGTGACGCCGGGCGATTGTTCGCGATAATCCACGTACAGGTAGATCAGCCGCTGCCCGGGGGCGGAGAGGATTTCCAGCTTCGGATCGGCGCGCAGCCTGGCCACGTCGCGCGTCGGCACCTGGTCGATCACGTCCACGTCGCCGGCCTGCAGCGCGGCGCTGCGGGAGGCGTCGTTCGGGATCATCCGGTAGACCACGTTCTCGTACGCGGCCTTGCCGCCCCACCAGCCGTCGTTGCGCTTGAAAACGACGCGGTCGCCGAGTGCAGCGGAGACCAGCCGGTACGGGCCGGTGCCGATGGCGGCGCGGCCGGAATTGTAGTCGGCGGTGGTCGCGCCCTCGCCGTGTTTGCGCGAAACGATCATCGGCGCGGTGACGATCAGCGGATATAGCGGCGCGGGCGCGGCGGTGGTCATGCGCAGCGTGTGCGGGTCCAGAATCTCGAACTTCACCACCGGCTTGGTGGCGAAGGCAAAGCTGGAGGGGCTGTTGAGCACCTGCGGAATGCGGTTGAAGGTGAACACCACGTCATCGGCGGTAAAGTCCGTGCCGTCCTGGAATTTCGCGTTCGGCTGCAGCTTGAATTCCCAGGTCGTGGCGTCGATCGCCCGCCAGGAGGCGGCCAGTCCGGGGACCGGGTGGAACCTGGAATTGAACTTCACCAGGGGCTCGAACAGATAATTGGCAATCGTATTGTTCGGCCCGAGGTTGTGGTAATGCGGGTCGATCGACGTGAAGGCGCCGCCGGTCGCCACGGTCAGCGTGTCCTGCGCCCGCGCTTGTGATGCGAGGATGGGGAGCATCAGCAACAAGGCAAATGCGGCGCGCATGGGGGCGGGTCCTTCCGGGGTGGGCCGCCACGATAGGGTCAAGCCGGCAGCAAACCCAAGCGTTTCATGAACTCGCGGGCCGGCGGCACCAGATCCGTTCCGATGCTGGCGACGAAACCCGGCAGCTCCGCCTCCGCCACCACCAGCAGCGGATCGTATTCCGCATTTCCGGCCGCTGCATGCGCCTCCAGCACGCCGGCGGCATCGAGCCGGGTGCGCAGTGCCAGGCCGAGATCGCAGACATGGCTGTCCGGATGCTCGACCACGCAGAGCGGGCGCGGTGCGTCCATTTCGCGCGCGGGCAGGCCGAGCTCCTCCGTCAGTTCCCCCAGCAGGGCGGCACCGATGTCGATTGATCCATCCGGGCGCAGGGCGGAAGCATCCACGCTGCCGGCCGGCGGCAGCTGCCACAGGCCGGGCTGGTACACCGCATCCGCGTGGCGCCGGCCGATCACGATGCCGCCGGCGCAGCGCAGCACGCCGCAGACCGCGAACGGATGCAGGCCCAGGGCAGCGAACATCCGGGGATCGCGCATCTGTGCCACCACCCGGCGGAACTCGGTCATGTGGCCGGTAATCTCGTGCGGGGCGAAGCTGTCGGCGCTGAACACGGAACCGTTGAACAGCCGGCCGGCGCCACCCGCCTCGGCGCGGGCGCAGGCGTCGCGCCAGAGGCGTTCCACCGCGGCGTCCAGCGCGGGCGCCAGCCCGGGCATGGCGCGCGTGACCCGCAGCACCAGATCCGCCGCCACTTCCCGCACCCGAAACCCGTCCGCCACCCCGCCGCTCCTGCCGTCCGGTTCCTCTCTGGCATGCCAGCCCTCTGCATGGCACCCCGGCTCGGTAAAGCTGGCCGGGCGGGCGCGGCGGGAGTAATCTCCGGTCCACAATATTCCGCAGAGAGACAGTCATGAGCCACTCCCACGGTCCCGACGACCATCACCACGATCACGACCACCACCACGACGAGCCGCCGGCCCCCGGCACGGTCGATTGGCGCCATAACGGCGTGCGGGTGATCAAGGCGAACCAGCTGGACACCAACACGGCGCAGACGCCGGGCATGAACCGCGCCGCCGCGATCAACCTGGCGCGCGTCGGTGCGCAGAAGATCTGGGCCGGCACCGTGAACATCCACGCCAACGCCAAGACCGGCGTGCACCATCACGGCGCGCTGGAAAGCGTGATCTATGTCCTGCGCGGCAAGGCGCGGATGCGCTGGGGCGAGAAGCTGGAATTCGTTGCCGAGGCGGAAGCCGGCGATTTCATCTTCGTGCCGCCCTACGTGCCGCACCAGGAGATCAACGCCAGCAGCGACGAGACGCTGGAATGCGTCCTGGTACGCAGCGACAACGAGGCCGTGGTGGTGAACCTTCCCGACATCGTGCCGGTGGAGAAGCCGGAAGCGGTGGCCTGGGTCGACCCGATCCATAAGGCTCCGTGAGGAGCGGAGCTGCGTAACCGGGTTCAATCCCGCTGCAGCACCGCGTTCAGGATCCCGGTGCGGCCTTCCTTCTGGTTGCGCAGCGAATTGGCCATCTTCGCGCCCATGTCGGCGATCACCAGATGCAGGCCGAGCGCCGGGCGCGGGGCGGGGTTTGCCGCCATGCGGGCACGCTCGGCCTCCGCTTCCGCGATCGCCGCCGCGGTCTTGTCCTCCCAGGCCAGCACGGTGAAGCCGGCCGCCTGAAGCAAAGCGCGGGTTTCCGCCTGCGTCCGCAGGAAGCTGATCGAGGGCTCGTTCGCCCACGGCACCGGGTAATGCGGGTCGCCGGCGGGGCCAAGGGTGATGTCCTGGATCGCCAGCCGGCCGGAGGGCTTCAGCACCCGGTGCAGCTCCGCATACATGCGCGGTCGGTCCTGGATGTTCATCACCACGTTCTGCGACCAGGCCAGATCGAAGCTGGCATCGGCGAAGGGCAGCGCCAGCGCCGAGCCCTGGCGGAAATCCACGTTGCCGGCCAGCCCGGTGCGGCGGGCGAGTTCGGTGGCGGCTTCGACGAATTCGGTGGTCAGGTCGACGCCGCTGACCTGGCAGCCATGGACGCCGGCCAGATAGCGCGACGGCCCGCCGAGGCCGGAGCCGACATCGAGCAGCCGCTCGCCCGCGCTCGGCGCCAGCATCGCCGCCAGCTCCTCGGTCGCCAGGCGCCGGCGGGAATGGAATTCATCGACGGCGGAGAGGTCGTCGGGCGCGAGATGGTCGATATCTTTGCCCGCTGCCTGCAGTGCGGCGAGGATGCGGTCGATCAGTCCTCCCCTGCCGTAATGGCGTTCGACGTCTTGCGCGTGATCCGGCATGGCGGCGGGCTCCTTCAGGCTGCGTCGTGGAAGATGATCCCCAGCGTCTGGCGTACGCCGGAGCGCACGCGGCTGACGCCATGGCGCATGGTAGCCCGATAGACACCGCGCGTGCCACGCACCGGGCGGTGGCGGACCGGGAAGATCACCGCCTCGCCCTGCGCCAGCGCGATCGCCTCGCCGCGGGACTGCATGCGCGGACGCTGTTCGACCAGCAGGAACTCGCCGCCGGTGAAATCGGTGCGGGGGTCACTGAGCAGGATGGTGAGCTGCAGCGGGAACACCAGCTCGCCATACAGGTCCTGGTGCAGGCAGTTGTAGTCGCCTGCGCCGTAGCGCAGCAGCAACGGCGTCGGCCGGATCTGCCCGGCCGCATGGCAGTGCGCGAGGTAGTCATCGAGCCGGTCAGGGAACCGCCGCGCCTCGCCCAGCTGCAGCGCCCAGTCATTGGCGATGGCGGCGAGCGGCGGATACAGCGTGCCGCGCAGGCGGGCGACGATGTCGGGCAGCGGATAGGCCAGGTATTTGTATTCCCCGCTGCCATAGCCGTGGCGCTGCATGACCACGCGGGAGCGGAACCCGTCCGCGCGATCATAGAGTGCCGCCAGTTCGCAGCAGGAAGCGGTATCGAGCAGGGGAAGCCTGGCATATCCCAGCGCCGCGAGATCGCTTGCGAGGGACGGAAGATCAATGGCGTGCATGGCGGCAGGATAGCAGGAGGAGCCTGCCAGGAACTCCCGCTGCTTGCGCCGGCTCTGTTGGCGCCAGGAACCGGGGGCGCCAAGAACTGCCGGCGCAACGAGGGGGCCGAAGCCCCCTCAAGCTTCGTCAGGCGGCGCGGGCCGGAGCCTGCATGACCGGCACGCGGGTGCGGATCAGCTTCTCGATATCCCGCAGGAAAGCCCGTTCCTGCGCGTCGCAGAAGCTGATGGCGATGCCAGTGGTGCCGGCGCGCGCGGTGCGGCCGATGCGGTGGACATAGCTTTCCGGCACGTTCGGCAGGTCGAAGTTGATGACATGGGTCACGCCATCGACGTCGATGCCGCGCGCGGCGATGTCGGTCGCCACCAGCACCTTCACCTGGCCGGAGCGGAACGCGGCGAGCGCTCGCTCGCGCTGCGGCTGGCTCTTGTTGCCGTGGATCGCGTCGGCCTGCACGCCGACCTGCTCCAGATGCTTCACCACCTTGTCCGCGCCATGCTTGGTGCGGGTGAAGACCAGGGTGCGGCCCATGTCGCCGGCATTGGCGCGGTCGTTGCGCAGGATGTCGGTCAGCAGGCCCCGCTTGCCGGCGCCATCCACGAAGATGACGCCCTGTTCCACCCGGTCGACCGTGCTGGCGACGGGGGCGACGGCGACATGCACGGGGTTGTGCAGCAGCTGGTTGGCCAGCGTGGCGATGTCCTTCGGCATGGTGGCGGAGAAGAACAGCGTCTGGCGCTTGGTCGGCAGCATCGCCGCGATCTTGCGGATCGGCACGATGAAGCCGAGGTCGAGCATGTGATCGGCCTCGTCCAGCACCAGGATCTCGGTCTGGTCCAGCCGCACGGCGCGGTCGTTCAGGTGATCGAGCAGGCGGCCGGGAGTGGCGACCAGCACGTCCACGCCGGAAGCGATGGCGCGGGCCTGGCGCGGCTTCGGCACGCCGCCGAACATCACGGTGACGCGCAGCTTGGTGTTCTTGCCATAGGCGCGGAAGCTGTCGGCGATCTGGCTGGCGAGCTCACGCGTCGGCGCCAGCACCAGCACACGGCAGGAGCGCGGTGCCGGGCCTTTGTTCTGCGCCATCAGGCGATGCAGGATCGGCAGCGCGAAGGCGGCGGTCTTGCCGGTGCCGGTCTGGGCGATGCCCTGCAGGTCGTGTCCGGCCATCACGTGCGGGATGGCCTGGACCTGGATCGGGGTGGGGGAGGTGTAGCCCTCGGAGGCCAAAGCGGCCAGCAAGGGCTGGGCGAGGCCGAGGGTTTCGAAACTCATGGTGGTCATTAATAGGTCTTTCGATATGACAAGGCGCGCGGCCCCGCCCCCTTTACCGAAGGCGTCTGGACGCGTGTCGAACGCGGTCATCAGGACCGCGAACCGGCGCATATTGCTGAGTGAAATGGGCTACCTGGGAAGCGTGTTGGTCTGCGGCAAAGCGATCCGCGGACTGGCAGCGCACAGAACCACATCAAGGGGCGCGGAGGGTGTCTAATTGCGCAATGCAGCAAAGTCAAGGATTTCACTGCATGGCAGCTTCCTCCTCCACGTTTCGCCTCAGGCGAATTTGCCCGATACTGCCGGGTAAGCGGTCCCGAGAGGGGACCCGTCAAGACGAACAAACAGAACCGGCAGAGGGAATGGGACGATGCGGCAGATCGTGATGGTTGGCTTCCTGCAGGCCCAGAACTGCACCAATCTGGTCAGTTCCTGGCGCCATCCGGCATCGCGCACGGACAGCTACTCGCCGGACTACTACCGCCATATCGGCCGGGTGCTGGAAGCCGGAAAATTCCACCTCGGCTTCTTCGACGACCGCCTGGCGATGCCGGACCGCTTCGGCGGCGACCACGCGCATACCGTGCAGTACGGCATACGCTGCGTGAAGATGGATCCGGTGGCGGTGCTGATGACCATGGGCATGGCGACCGAGCGGCTGGGGCTGGGGGCCACCTGCTCCACCACCTATTACGAACCGTTCCATGTGGCGCGGCTGTTCCAGACCGTGGACCTGATGACCAACGGACGGGCGGCCTGGAACGTGGTCACCTCGATGAACGACGGCGAGGCGCTGAACATGGGCGCGGAGGTGCACGACAACCATGACGGCCGCTACGACCGCGCCGACGAGTTCATGGAGGTCGTGCTCGGCCACTGGGACAGCTGGGAAGACGACGCCATCGTCTGCGACAAGGCAACCGGCCTGTACGCGCATCCGGAGAAGGTGCATCGCCTCGATCACCGCGGGCCGCATTTCAGGTCCCGCGGCCCGTTCACGGTGCCGCGCTCGCCGCAGGGCCATCCGGTGATCATCCAGGCCGGGCAGAGCGGACGCGGCAAGAAATTCTCGGCGCGGTGGGGGGAGGTGGTGTTCGTTTCCACCTATCACTCGCTGGCGGCGGGGGTGAAATCCTATGCCGAGGCGAAGGCGGAGATCGCCGCCGCCGGGCGCGATCCGGCCAGCGTGGCGATCTGCCCGTCGCTCTACACCGTCGCCGCGGAAACCCGGGCGGAGGCGGAGGACAAGATGGCGCTGAACGACCGGCTGTATGAGGAAGTGGATGCGCTGTCCCTGCTGTCGGAGGCGATGAATTTCGATTTCGCCAGCAAGGGCCTCGATGAACCGTTCACCGACGAGGAACTGGCAGGCATCTCCGGCACGCAGTCGATGCGCGACCGGGTGCTGGAATTGAGCGGCATAAAGAACCCGACGGTGCGCGACTTCATCAAGTTCAGCAGCCGGGCGCGGCCGCGCAACCCCTTCGTCGGCAGCGGCAAGGACGTGGCGGATCTGATGGAGGAATGGTTCACCGCACCTTGCTGCGACGGCTTCGTGCTGGCCGCCGACAACATTCCCGGCAGCTACGAGGATTTCGTGAAGTTCGTGGTGCCGGAGCTGCAGCGGCGCGGGCTGTACCACCAGGACTACAAGGGCGCGACCTTGCGCGAGAATTTGGGCCTGCCACGGCCCACGCGCGGCGACTGGAAGCTGTGACCGGAAAGGGCAACAAACCCGGGGCCGGCATGAACGCTGAGGCCGGCCCCTTCGTTGCCAGTCTTCACGGGGCCGCCTAACCTCTGCACAGGGAAAACCAACGGGAGCGGCCAGTTCATGAACAGCACCTTCACCATCGGCGATCTGACGATCCATCGGCTGATCGAGGACGAAAAGCCGTTCTTCGATCCGCTGACCTTCTTTCCGGGCTCTACGCCGGAGCTGATCGCGGAGAACCGGTCCTGGATGGTGGACAGCGGCGCGCTCGACGCCGCCACCGGCCAGATCGTGCTGTGCATCCAGTCCTACATCGTGCGTACGCCGCACCACACGATCCTGATCGATAGCTGCGTCGGCAACGACAAGCCGCGCCCGACCCGGCCGTTCTGGGACAGGATGAAGGGCACCGCCTATATGGACGGGCTGGCCGGGCACGGGCTGAAGGTCGAGGATATCGACTACGTCATGTGCACCCATCTGCACGTGGACCATGTCGGCTGGAACACCAGGCTGATCAACGGCAAATGGGTCCCGACCTTCCCCAACGCGCGCTACATCTTCGCGCAGAAGGAATTCGACTACTGGGCGGCGGAGAACGCCAAGGAGGAGGTCGGCCCGATCGCCGACAGCGTGCTGCCGATCGTCGAGGCCAGGCAGGCGGATCTGGTTTCATCCGATTTCCAGTTCAACGACCATGTGCGCCTGACCTCCACGCCCGGCCATACGCCGGACCATTTCGCCGTGCTGCTGGGCAAGTCCGGCAAGGACGCGGTGGTCACCGGCGACCTGATCCACTCGCCGCTGCAGGCGCGCTACCCGGAACTCGGCATGCGCGCCGATTACGACCAGAAGCAGGGATCGGCGACGCGGCGCAAATTCCTGGAATGCTATTGCGACACCAGCACGCTGATCTGCACCGGGCATTTCCCTTCGCCGTCCACCGGCAAGGTTTTCCGCTGGGGCAACGGGTTCCGGTTCACGGCTTCGGGGAAGTAGGCAAAGACGCCGGGGGCTGGGGAAGCTGCTTCAGTACCCCGGCAGCTCGTTCACGCAGACCACCCGCCAGCCTTCCGGGTGACGCTCCAGCCGGGTCAGCGCCAGGTTCTGGATCGAGAAATGCAGCACCATCTCGGGGTCCGAGCCGATGGCGTGCGCCAACGCGGCGCGGATGGCGCCGCCATGGCTGACGATGACCACGTCCTCGCCCGCGTGCTGTACGGCCAGGCGGTCGAGCACACTGCCGAAGCGGGCGGTCACCTCGACCAGGCTTTCCCCGCCGGGCGGGTGTTCATTGGCGCGCAGGGGCCAGAAGGCATGGGCGCCGAGCTCCAGCTTTTCCGGCAATTCGGCGTGCGGCAGTCCCTGCCAGTCACCGAGCGACTGCTCGATCACGTCCGGCTCCACCTCCAGCTTCACCTTCGGGTAGCCGGCGGCGAAGATCGCCTCCGCGGTGCGGCGGGTGCGCGACAGCGGGGAGATCTTCCAGACCGCCGGGCGCGGCAGGCGCCTAGCCAGCGCCTGGTACATCGGCGCCTGGTCGATCAGGGTGGTTTCGCAGAGCGGCACGTCCATCACGCCGTACAGCATCGCGCGGGCGTTCTCCTCCACCAGGGCGTGGCGGATCAGCCAGAAGCCGGTCATGTCCATGCAGTCACTCGCCGATCGTCAGCAGGGCGCCGCGCACCCGGGCGGCTCGGAACTGGGCCGCGAACAGCGCGGCGCCAGCGATGGTCCAGACGATGTTCAGCCCGATCGCCCAGGCCAGATGGTCCCAGCTGACGACGCCGTCCAGCACCGCGGCGCGCATGCCCTCGAACACATGCGCGGACGGCAGCGCCAGCGCGATCGGCTGCACGAACCAGGGCAGCACCGCGACCGGATAGAACACCGCCGAGAACGGGGTCAGGCCGAACAGCACCGACCAGGCCAGTGCCTCCGCCCCCGCGCCGTGGCGCAGGATCAGCGAGACGACGGCGAGCGATACCCACCATCCCATGACCATCAGATTGGCGAAGAACAGCACCACCACCGGGCCGAGCGCGAACAGGTTGAAGGCATACAGCACCCAGGCCAGCAGGATCGCCGGCAGCACGCCGGCCAGCATGCGGATCACCGACATGCCGATCAGCGCCGCCACCAGCTCCCACGGCCGCAGCGGGCTGACGAAGACATGGCCGAGATTGCGCGACCATAATTCCTCCAGGAACGAGATGGCGACGCCCATCTGGCTGCGCAGCGCCACCTCCCACAGCAGCACCCCGCCGAGCAGCGCGCCGCCGGCCAGCGCCATCGTGCTGCCCATCCGCGCCGCCAAATAAGATGCCGTGAAGCCCCAGATGCACATCTGCAGCACCGGCCAGTAGGCCAGCTCCAGCAGCCGCGGCCAGGACCGGCGATACAGCGCCAGATGCCGGTACATCATGCCCCAGATGCGGCGCAGCGACGCCTTCATTCCCCGCCCTCCGGCAACAGCTCGGTTTCCTGCAAGGCCCGGCCGCGGTCGCGGGCAATGTCGAGGAACACCGCCTCCAGATCGTCCCGCCCGTAGCGGTCCAGCAGATCCTGCGGGCTGCCGCTGTCCACGATGCGGCCGCGCTTGAGCATCAGCACGTGGCTGCACAGCCGCTCCACCTCCGCCATGTTGTGCGAGGCGAGCAGGATCGTGCAGCCGCTCTCCGCCCGGTAGCGCTCCAGCCAGCCGCGCACGAGGTCGCCGGTGTCGGGATCGAGGCTGGCGGTCGGCTCGTCCAGCAGCAGCACGTCCGGGCGGTTGATCAGCGCCTTGGCCAGCGCCACGCGGGTCTTCTGCCCGGCCGACAACTGCCCGGCCGGCCGATCCAGGAAGGCGCCGAGGTCGAGTTCCTCGGCCAGCTCCGCGATCCGCCGCTCGAGCCGCGGGACGTCGTACAGATGGCCGTACACGCGCAAATTCTCCGCCACCGACAGGCGGGCGGGCAGGGCGACATAGGGCGAGGAAAAATTCATCCGCGCCAGCGCCGCGAAGCGGTCCGTCGCCATGTCGTGGCCGAGCACGCGGATCGACCCCGCGCTCGGGATCAGGATGCCGAGCAGCATGGCGATGGTCGTGGTCTTGCCTGCCCCGTTGCCGCCGAGCAGCCCGAGCGTCGCGCCCGCGTCGGCGGCGAACGAGATGCCGTCCACCGCCAGCGTCGTGCCGTAGCGCTTCGTGAGCTCCTGAACCTGGATCGCTTCCATGCCGTCGGCATAGGCCCGGTTGCCCTCCCTCGCCAAGAGGCGCGCATGCCGCACGGCGGCTCTCCGGGGGCAAGGCTTGGCGCTGGCACCCGCCAGGCCTAGATAGAGGGCAATGATCGAATTCTCCGCAGCGCCGGCAAGCCTGCCGCCGGAAACCCGTGTCTACGCCATCGGTGACGTGCATGGATGCCTGGATCGCCTCACCGAGCTGCATGGCGCCATCGCCGAAGATCTGCGAACACGCCCGATACCGGACGCGCTCCTGCTGCATATCGGCGACTACATCGACCGCGGACCGGACTCCGCCCAGGTGATCGCCCGCCTGCGCGGCCCCAACCCGGTTCCCGGCACCCGCATGGTCAACCTGATGGGCAATCACGAGGACATGATGCTCGCCGCCTTCCAGTCCGAGGAAGACGGGCCCGCCCTCACCTGGCTGCAGAACGGCGGCCGCGAGACCCTGGCGAGTTGGTGCATCGGCCAGCAATTGCCACGCGCTGCCTGGGCCGACCGCCTCCCCGCGCCCGACCTCGACTTCATCCGTACCCTGTCGTTCAGCCATCGGGAGGGCGGCTATCTGTTCGTCCATGCCGGCATCCGCCCTGGCGTTCCGCTCGACAAGCAGGTGCCGCGCGACCTGATGTGGATCCGCGAGCCGTTCCTCTCGTTCAAGGGCGATCTCGGCGTGGTCGTCGTGCACGGCCATACGCCGGGCCCCGCCCCTGTGGTGCGCCCCAACCGCATCGGCATCGACACCGGCGCCGTCTATGGCGGCACGCTGACCTGCGCCGTGCTGGAAGCCGACCGCCTGGGGTTTCTGACCGCCTGACGCCTCCCGCCCCAGGCTTTCCGACGGGACACGCAACTCTGCCTTGCAACCGCTGCGCCATAGCGGTAGGGCGTTAGCCATGAACCGCATTGTGCCCGACCGGGATGCGCCGGACCTGATTGCCGCCATACGCAGGCTGTCGCGGGGCTCGGTAACGGTCATCGGCGACGCGATGCTGGACCGCTACATCTATGGCAAGGTGAGCCGCGTCAGCCCGGAGGCGCCGGTCCAGGTGCTGGTGGAACAGCGGGAGGTTGCTACCCCCGGCGGTGCCGGAAACGTGGTCCGCAACCTGACCTCGCTGGGCGCGGCCGTCGCCTTCGTCTCCATCGTCGGCGACGACCAGGCCGGTTCGGATCTCACCAGCCTGATCGGCGGCCAGCCCGGCGTGGAGCCCTGGCTGCTGGTGCAGGGCTCCCGCACCACCACGGTCAAGACCCGCTACATCGCCGACGGCCAGCAATTGCTGCGCGCCGACCGCGAGGAGACCCATCCGGTCCATCCCAAGCTGGTGGACCGCATGCTGCGCATCGCCGGCGACGCCATGGCCGCCACCAGCGTCACCGTGCTGTCGGACTACTCCAAGGGCCTGCTCGCCGGGGAGGTCCCGGCCCAGCTGATGGCGCTGGCCCGCAAATCCGGCCGCATCGTCATCGTCGACTCACGGGAGCCGGACTACTCGCCTTTCGCCGGCGCCGACCTGGTCACCCCCAACCGCCGCGAACTCGCCGCCGCCACCGGCATGTCGACCCGGACCGAGGCCGAGATCGTCGCCGCCGCGGCCAGCCTGCGGGAGCGCCACGGCTTCCGTGCGGTGGTGGTCACCCGCGGCTCCGACGGGATGACCCTGGTGCGCGCCGAGGACGTCCATCATTTCCCCGCGGAGGCAGCGGTGGTGGTGGACCTGTCCGGCGTCGGCGACACGGTCACCGCCACCCTCGCCGCGGGCCTCGCCGCCGGGCTGGACCTGCCGGTCGCGGTCCGGCTTTCCAACATCGCCGCGGGCATCGTGGTCGGCAAACCCGGCATCATGACCGCGACGCAGGACGAGTTGTTGAGCGAGCTGGTTCCCGGACATACCGCGACGACGGGGCGTTGAGGGCGGAAAGGAAGGCTGGGGCGCTGCCCCCGAATCTGCTTCGCAGCTATAGCCCGCAAGGAGCCCGTGGCCCCTTGACCCCCATCCGTAAGAAAACCGGGAGGCGGTCGTGATGATCCCATCGCCGGGGCTGCGTCGCAGGGCGTTGCTGCTGGCGGGCCTGGCCTGGGCGCCAGCACGCGCGTTCGCCCAGGGCGTGCGTGGCTTTGTCCAGCGCACCGGCAGCGTCTTCACACCGGCGCCCGCGAACCCGCTGACACCGCCGCGCATCGCCGCGATCGCCATTCCGCCTTTCCCCGACATCCACGCGATCTGGGGCTCCAGCGGACGCGATGACCGCGGCCATCTCTGGTTCGGCGTGTCCGCGGTCCACGACCATTTTTCCGCGCATCTGATGGAGTTCGATCCGACCTCCGGCCGCATCACTGACCGCGGCGAGGTGCTGTCGGCGCTCCGAACCCTGCGTCCGCTGCGGCCGGGCGAAGGCCAGATCAAGATCCATTCGAAATTCATCCAGGCCGATGACGGCTATCTGTATTTCAGCTCCACCGACGAGGAAGGCGAGGCCGAGGACGGCAGCGCCGCGCCGAAATGGGGCTCGCATCTCTGGCGCCTGCGGCCGGGAGACGGTCCCGCAGCACCCGCCTGGGAGCATGTCCTGGCGGTGCCGGAGGGCCTCACCGCCACCGGCGGCGCCGGACGCTGGATCTACGCGCTCGGCTACTGGGACCATGTGCTCTATCGCTACGATACCCGGACCGGCGATGTCCGCCGCCGCGTGGTCGGCTCGGTCGGCGGTCATATGTGCCGCAATCTGCTGGTCGACGCCCGCGGCCATGCCTATGTGCCGCGGGTCGTCCAGGCGGAGGGCGGCCTGTCGGCGCGCCTGGTCGAATTCGATCCCGACCTGAACGAGATCGCCGCCACGCCGATGGCGCATTACGCCGACGGACAAAGCCCCGCCGATGCCCACGGCGTCATCGGCTTCGCCTTCCTGGCCGACCAATCGCTCGTCTTCGCCACCGGCGTCGGCCATCTCTACCGCATCGCCCCGAACGATCAGGCCCCCGCGACGATCGAGGCGCTGGGATGGTTCCACCCCCGGGGCATCGCCTATACGCCAAGCCTGTTCGTCTGGGATGGCGTGGCCAGCATCGCCGGCATCGGCAATCCGGCCGGCGCAGGGTGGGACTGGATCGTCTTCGACCTGCACACCCGGAAATCGAACGCGGTGGCGTTTCCCCACGGGCTGGGCAATCCCGTGCTGCTGTACGGAACCCAGACCCGCGACGACCAGGGCCGCTTCTACCTGGTCGGCCGGCGGCATCTGGACGAGACCGGGAGGGCCCCCGTCATCCTCCAGCTCGACGCCGGCTGAGCCGCGATCCGAAGCCTACGCTGGCCTCAGCCGGGCTGTTCCGTGGTCGGGTCGATCATCTTGCGCACTTCCGTCACCTTGGTCGCCGGGAAACCGCTGATCTCCGCATGCTTGCGGATGATCGCCTCGTCCTTGGCGAGATAGACGCAGAAGGTCTTGTTGTCGGCGACGTAGCTCTCCAGCCACTGGATATCGGGTCCGAGCTGGCGCAGCACCTCGTTCGATTTCGCCGCCGCGCCACGCAGCTGCTCGCGCTCGAACGAGCCGACGGCCGGGATGTCGCGCTCGATGATGAATTTGCGCAGTGCCATGGATCCTCCGGTGTTCTTCCGCCACACCAGCGGAGCCTGCGTGCCCGCCTTGGGCAAGTCAACCATTATGCAGGCGTTCCGGGCCGTCTCCGGCGTGGTGCCGGCAGCTGGCATCGGGCCGCGCGCCGCCGCCCGGCTCTCCATGCGCGATGCATTACCCAGAAGTGGAGACAACATTACTGTTATGTATACTTGGGTGATCGGCGAGTGTGCCAATAAAGTCGGTGGTTGCGGCCGGATTTGAGGCCCTGTACAGGATCAGGGCTTGTTCTGAAGGCATACTCCAAGATGCGTCAGCCAATCCGGCTGCGATATTTCTCCATTGGCCTGTTTGCCGTCCTGCTCCAGGTGCTCGCACCTGGCTGGGCGGCCGTGTCCATGGCGGCGCAGTTCGATCCGTTGGCCGACGCGGCAATCTGCTCGGTGGGTCATGTTCCGGATGACGGTTCGGGCGGTTCTCGCAAGCATCATCATGTCGTCTGTCCGCTCTGCCAGGTCGCCGCCGCGGCCCATTACGCACTGCCCGCCGCTACCATCGACCTGCCCTTGCCGCGCATCGGGCTTCCCGTGCGGCATCCGCATGTCGATCTGGCCGCGCCACGCGGCCCGCCGGCCCTGCCGGCCAATGCCCGGGCACCGCCCACCCTCTCCTGACTGCCAAGTCGTCACGGCCTGACTCGCGCCGCATCTAGCGGTGCGACCCCGCAGGTTCGCCGCCTTCACTCGCTGGCCGGATGGCCGGCACCAGGAGATTTTCATGACTTCCCGTCCTATTGGCGGTCGCAGCGCATTGGCGCTGGCCGCCCTGATCCTTGCGCCATCGGCGCAGGCGCAATCCCCCCTGTCCGCAACTCCAGCCCCGGTCGCCCTGTCGGACGACACGGTGTTGCCGCCGGTCGACGTCACCGCGCGTCCCGCCGGCTCGCTCACGGTTCCCAGTGTGGAGGACCAGCAGAAGGCGCTGATGGAGACCGTTGGCTCCGTCGGCTTCATCGACAGCGAGGCCTACAAGAACCGCCACGCCTTCAACCTGCGCGACACCTTGGCGGACACGCCGGGCGTCTATGTGCAGAACCGCTATGGCCAGGAACTGCGCCTGTCCATCCGCGGCTCCGGCATTGCGCGCGGCTACCATCTGCGCGGGGTGGAGATCCTGCTGGACGGCATCCCCGTCAATCTCGCCGACGGCAGCGGCGACTTCTATCAGGTCGATCCGCTGGCGGCACGGGCCGTGGAGATCTATCGCGGCGGCAACGGGCTGTTCTACGGCGCCTCCACGCTTGGCGGGGCGGTTAATTTCGTCTCGCCCACGGCCTACACCGCCGTCGCCCCCAACAGCGTCAGCGTCCTCGGCGGCAGTTTCGGCACCGCCCGGCTGAACGGCCAGATTTCGCGCATGCTCGGCGATGCCGACTTCATGGCCAACGCCACCGGCACCTATTCCAACGGCTACCGCAACCACATGCGCGGGGAATACAGCCAGATCAACGTCAATGTCGGCTATCTGATCAATCCGGACCTCGAAACCCGCTTCTACGCCGGCTCCTACATCATCGCCCAGAAGCTGCCCGGCGCCTTGAGCCTGTACGATGCGCTGCACAACCCCCGCATGGCCAATCCGTCTGCGGTTTCCGGCAATCAGGCGCGCGACGTATGGGCCGAGCGCGTCGCCAACAAGACCACCGCCAGGCTGGAGGTCGGCCAGGTGGAATTGGCCACCTGGATCATGGCCAAGCGGCTGTTCCATCCGATCTTCCAGGTGATCGACCAGAATGGTTTCACCTTCGGCCTCGCCCCGCGCTACACCGCGTCGCTCGACATCGGCGGCTATCGCAACGACGTGCTCGCCGGCGCGCGGCTCGTCACCGGCAACAACACCGCCCTGCAATACGTCAATATCGGCGGATCGCGTGGCGCGCAGACGCTGAATTCCCGCCAGAACGCCTATAACTACGAGGTGTTCGCCGAGAACCGCTTCTACTTCCTGCCCGAATGGGCGTTCATGTTCGGCGCCAAGGGTTTCCTCAACCAGCGCGACTACATCAACGAGGGCGGCTACTCCGCCGGCCCGACCTATCTGTCCGCCAACAAGAACTACACCGGCTTCAATCCGAAGGCCGGCTTCCTGTGGGAGCCGACCAAGACCATCCAGGCCTTCATCGACATTACCGGCAGCCAGGACGTGCCGGATTTCTCCGACCTCAACCAGGTGCAGAATAACGGGCAGACCGGCTTCGTGCCGCTGGCTGCGCAGCGGGCCTGGACGCTGGAGATCGGCACCCGAGGCAGCTACGGCCGCTTCAACTGGGACATCACCGCCTACCGCGCCTGGCTCGACGGCGAATTGCTGCAATACACGACGAACGCGTCGGTTCCCGCCGCCACGTTCAATGCGAACTCGACGATCCACCAGGGGATCGAGCTGGGTGGACGGATGCAGGTGGCGAAAGGGATCCTGGGGCCGGATGTCGAGGACGTGCTGTCGGTCGCGCAGATCTGGAACTACAGCGACTATCGTTTCCAGAACGATCCGCAATACGGCAACAACCGCATCGCCGGCACGCCGGTGAACGTGCTGCGCAGCACGGTATCCTACACCCACCCGAGCGGCTTCTACTTCACCCCGATCGTGGACTGGATCCCGCAGGGCCCCTACGCGGATTTCGCCAATACGCTGAAGACGCCGGGCTATGCGCTGCTCGGCTTGCAGACCGGTATCGACTTCGCGAACGGCATCTCCGTGTTCCTGGACGCCCGCAACCTGACCAACACGCACTACGTCAGCGACCTCAGCACGATCACCAACGCAAACAAGGTCAGCACGATGATCTTCTACCCCGGCGACGGCGCCAGCGCGTTCGCCGGTATCCGCTTCGTTTCTGAAAGGATCCCCGATCATGACCCGATTTGCCGCAGGCCTGTTGGCCCTGTCCGCAACCATCCTGCTGCCGGCGGCCGCCGGCGCCCATGTGGCGCTGGACAATCCGCAGGCGGTCGCCGGCAGCTACTACAAGGCCGTGTTCAACGTTCCGCATGGCTGCGAGGGATCGCCCACCACCGCGCTGCGCGTCGTGCTGCCCGCTGATATCGTTACCGCCAAGCCGATGCCCAAACCCGGCTGGACGATCGAAATCGTCAAGGAGGCGCTGCCCCAGCCGGTGAAGATCGAGGGCCACGACGTCTCCCAGCGGATCAGGGAGGTCGCCTGGCAGGGCGGCCGCCTCTCCAGCGACGAGTTCGACAGCTTCACCCTGATGGTTCGACTGCCGGCGGCACCGGGCCCGCTCCACTTTCCGACCGTGCAGACATGCGAAACCGGGGATACGCGCTGGGTGGATATCCCGCCGGAAGGCAAGACCAGCCGGGACGTGCCCTATCCCGCGCCCTCGGTGCTGCTGGTTCCCACCGGCGCGCCGAAATAGGGAGCGCGGCCGGGGGCGAGCAGCGTCCCCGGCCGATCCGCCGTGAAGAGCAGCCGCACCGATCCGATCCTGGCTCGGGCCGCCCGGGCTTCCTTGTCCGCCGTCGGCCCCCTGGCGGTTCGCGGCAGGCCGAGGCCGCGGCGGCGCGCTGGCGGCCTGGGTCGGCTCGATGACGCTCCATGCCGGCTGCCTGCTGTTGCTTGTCGGTGTCTCCGGTTCCCTCCCGCCGCCGGAAATGCTCAGGCAGCAGCCGGACCAGGCCGTCGAGATCGTATTCCAGCCGGAGGCCGCGCCGCCGGGGGCAGGCCCTGAGCCCCTTGCCCTGGCGCCGGAGGAAGCGTCCCGATCCGACGCCGCGCCACCGATGGCCCTACCGGAGCCGGACCCAACGCCGCCTTTGCCGGAAGCGGCCGCCGCGGCGCCTGAAGAAACGCCGCCGCAGCCGCCAGCGCCGGCCGTTGAGGCGAAGCCGGAACCGATATCGTCCGAAGCGAAGCCGCCGCCATCCCGCCGCCCCGACCGCCCGTCGAAACGCCAACCGAAGGGCCGACCCCATAAAACCGGATTCGGACCGCCGGGAAGCCTCAAACCCACAAGGTGCCGGGGTCGCGCCGCCAACGGCCAGCCCTGGCGTCCCCGCCGCCATCGGCCCCGAGCAGCCCGGACTGGCGTGCCGCGCTGGCAGCCTGGCTGCATGGGCGAAAATCCTATCCCGAGGCGGCACGGCGAGGATCGGTCCAGGGCAGCGTCGTCATCCGCTTCACCGTCGCGCGCGATGGCGAAATAGGCGACATCGCCATCGTGCGGAGCAGCGGCTCCGCGATCCTCGACGAAGCGGCCATGGCGATGCTGCGGGGCGCCCACGCCCCGGCGTTTTCCGCCAGCATGGCAGGCGACCGGATCAACGTCACGGTGCCGGTCAGCTACACCCTGAGCCGGTAGCGGGCGGCCCCGCTTACGCCCGTACCCCTTACGCCCGGCGCAGCAGGAACAAACCCTGTTCGCCGAACAGATTGGCCAGCCGCCGGAACCGCTTCCACGGCCCGCGCCTTCCGGCATCGTCTGCCGCCAGCCAGCTTTCCACCGCATACCCCTCCCGCGCGCACAGATCGAAAAAATCCTGGATCGTGCAGGGATGGATGTTCGGCGTCTCGTACCAGTGCCGGTTCCAGGTCGCCGTCATCGGCATCCGCCCGCTCGTCAGCAATTGCAGGCGCAGGCGCCAATGGCCGAAATTCGGAAAGCTCACGACCGCGCGCGTGCCGATGCGCAGCATCTGGCGCAGCACCTCGCGCGGCTGCTCCACCGCCTGCAACGTGCGCGACAGCACGACGTAGTCGAACGCCGCGTCCGGATAATGCTGCAGATCGCTGTCCGCATCGCCATGCATCACCGGCAGCCCGTGCGCCACCGCCCGCGTCACCTCCGCCATGTCGATCTCGATGCCGCGCGCGTCGCATTGCTTGGTGCGGAACAGATGCTCGATCAGCATGCCGTCGCCGCAGCCGATATCCAGCACCCGCGTGCCCGGCGCGATCATCTCGGCCATCAGCCGCAGATCCACCCGCATGTTCTTCGCGACATGCCGGATGGGGGGAAGGGGCGACAGCTCGTTCATCGTCCGGGTCCCCATTCCGCCAGCCCGGCATGTACCGCGCAGCCTTGCAGGAAGCCGGCCAGCGCCCGGTGGAAATCCGGCTCGTCCAGCAGGAAGGCGTCGTGGCCCTTGTCGGTGGGGATTTCGACGAAACTCACATTCGCCGCCGCCCGGTTCAGTGCGCGGGCCACGGCCCGGCTCTCCGCCGTCGGGAACAGCCAGTCCGAGGTGAAGGACACGATGCAGAACCGCGTCTTGGTGCCGCGGAACGCCGTCGCCAGATCGCCGCCATGCTCGGTCGCCAGGTCGAAATAATCCATCGCGCGGGTGATGGTCAGGTAGGAGTTGGCGTCGAACCGGCGTACGAAGGTGCTGCCCTGATGGCGCAGGTAGCTCTCCACCTCGAACATGTCGCCGAACAGGGAAATCGCCTCGCCGGGATCTTTCGGCGCGTTCTGCAGCCGCCGGCCGAATTTCCGCGTCAGCGCCTGTTCCGATAGATAGGTGATGTGCGCACACATCCGCGCCACCGCCAGGCCGCGGGCGGGAATCTTGCCCTGTTCCCAATAGCGCCCGCCATTCCAGTCGGGGTCGGCAAAGATCGCCTGGCGCCCTACCTCATGGAAGGCGATGTTCTGGGCGGAGTGATAGGCCGCGGCCGCTACCGGTACGGCGGCGAACACCATCTGGGGGAACCGCGCCGCCCATTCCAGCACCTGCATGCCGCCCATGGAGCCGCCGATCACCGCGAACAGCCGGGAGATGCCGAGATGCTCGACCAGCATCCGCTGTGCGCAGACCATGTCGCCGATCGTCACCGGCGGGAAATCCGTCCCCCATACCGGTGCGGTGCCATCCGCGAGGTCATCGCGCGGGCTGCGCGGCCCCGTGCTGCCCATGCAGCCGCCCAGCACATTGGCGCAGATGACGAAGAACCGGTTGGTATCCACCGGGCGCCCCGGCCCGACCACCGCATCCCACCAGCCGTCCTTGCCGGTGATCGGGTGCCGCTCCGCCACGTACTGGTCCCCCGTCAGCGCATGGCAGACCAGAATGGCGTTGCTCCGCTCGGCGTTCAGCGTGCCGTAGGTGCGGTAGGCCGTGGTCAGCTGGCGCAGCCGCGTGCCGCATTCCAGCGTCATCCCCTGCGGGAAAACGACGTGGCTGTGGGCAATATCGTCGATCGGGTCCAGTGTGTTCATGGAATCCTGTGCATAGGCCGATGCCGCCCCTGCTCGCAACCCGCCGGCCGCTGGACGGGCGGGGCCGGGCGGGCAGGGCGCATGAGCTGGCTGCATAAGTGGGTGCCCGGGCGCGGATTTGCAGCCGAGCGACGGTTTGCAGCACGGCCGGCTTCGGCTATCTGTTCCGGCCCGGTTCCCGGGGGTTGCATCCCGCCATCCCCGGGATCTTTGCCAGGGTCGAAATCTGCATGTCCAGCACCGCCGCCGCGAACGCCGCCCCTCCCGCCGCCTCTCCGGAAAGCACGCCGGACGGCGCTGCGAACCGGCTCGCCGCGCTGCGCGCCGAGCTCGACCGGATCGACGATGCCGTGCACGACCTGCTGATGCAGCGCGCCGAGGTGGTGGCGGAGGTCGCCACCACCGGGAAGGGCCGCGTCGCGCTGCGCGCCGGAAGGGAGGCCGCCATCCTCCGCCGCCTGCTCTCCCGCCACCAGGGCAACCTGCCCCGGCAGTCCCTGGTGCGTCTTTGGCGAGAGTTGCTGGCTGCCACCACCGCCATGCAGGGCCCCTATGTCATCGCCGTCTGCGACACCGACCCCGCCGGCGGCTTCACCCAGGCCGCGCGCGAGCATTTCGGCGCGCTGACGCCGCTGCACGTCCATCGCAGCCCGGCCCAGGCCCTGGCCGAGGTCGTCGCCGGCGCCTCCAGCGTTGCCGTGCTGCCTTTGCCGCAGGAATCCGAGGCGCCGCGGGACGCCTGGTGGACCGCGCTGCTGCAGAAGGACGAGCCGCGCATCCATGTGCTGGCCCGCCTGCCGTTCTGGGCGCCGCGCCCGGAAGGCGCGACCGCCGTGCAGGCACTGGTGGTCGGCGCCGTCGCGCCGGATGCCACGGACAATGACCGCTCCTTTCTCGGCATGGAGCTCGCGCTGGATGTCAGCCGCACCCGCCTGACCACGGCGCTGAGCACCGCCGGCTTCGAGCCCGGCACCGTGATCCTGCGCCGCGATCCCGGCGCCCCGGTGGCCCATGCGCTGGCCGACGTCGCCGGCCACGTGACCGAGGCCGACCCGCGGCTGGACGCGCTGCAATCGGTGCTGCTGCACCGCCCGGTGGTGCTTGGCGCCTACGCGGTCCCGGTCGATGGAGCGGTGAAATGAGCGCACCCCGCCCACGTCCGGAAATCCTGGAAATCTCGCCCTATGTCGGCGGCGAGTCCAAGCTTGCCGGCGCCAACCGCACCATCAAGCTGTCCTCCAACGAGGGTGCGTTCGGCGTGCCGCCCGCCGCCCAGGCGGCCTATGTCGCGATGGCCAGAGAGCTGCATCGCTACCCCGACGGCTCGGCCATCGAACTGCGCCGCGCCATCGGCGCCAAATTCCACCTGGACCCCGAGCGCATCGTCTGCGGCGCCGGCTCGGACGATCTGCTGTACCAGCTCTGCCTCGCCTATGGCGGCCCGGGCACCGAGATCATCATGTCCGAGCACGGCTTCTCGATCTACCAGATCGCCGGCACCTATTCCGGCGCCAAGGTGCTGAAGACGCCCGAGCGCAACCTGACCGCCGACGTCGATGCCATGCTCGCCGCGGTCTCGCCGGCGACCCGCATCGTGTTCCTGGCCAACCCGAACAACCCGACCGGCAGCACGCTGCCGCATGACGAGGTCGTGCGCCTGCGCGACGCGCTGCCGCCGCACGTGCTGCTGGTGCTGGATGCCGCCTATGCCGAGTATGTCGACCGTGCCGACTACGACGCCGGCGTGAAGCTGGTCGATGCCGGCGACAACACGGTGATGACGCGCACCTTCAGCAAGATCTTCGGCCTCGGCGGCATGCGCATCGGCTGGGCCTATGCGCCGCCGGCGGTGATCGACGTGCTGAACCGCGTGCGCGGCCCGTTCAACGTTTCCGTCGCCGCGCAGGCCGCCGGCATCGCCGCGCTGGGCGAGCCCGGCTGGATGGAGAAATCCGCGCGCGCACAACGCCGAGTACCGCGCCATCCTGACGGCGCGGCTGCGCCAGGCCGGGCTGAAAATCTGGCCGAGCGACGGCAATTTCGTGCTCGCCGATTTCGCCACGCCCGAGCGCGCCGACGCCGCCAACGCCTTCTTCCGTTCCCGCGGCATCATCGTGCGCGCGGTGCGCGGCTACGGCCTGCCGCATTGCCTGCGCATCACCATCGGCACCGCCGAGGAGGTCGGCCTGGTCGCCGACGCCATGGATGCGTTCATGGCCACGCAGTCCTGGAAGACCCACAACGCCGAAGCATCCGATGCCTGAGCCTCTCTTCAAGCGCCTCGCTTTGGTCGGCATCGGCCTGATCGGCAGCTCCGTCGCCCGCATCGCCCGCCAGCGCGGCGACCTCGCGGCCGAGATCGTGGTCACCGCGCGGACGCAAAAGACGCTCGACCGGGTCACCGAACTCGGCATCGCCGACCGGGTCGAGCTGGACCCCGCCCAGGCGGTGCAGGGTGCCGACTGCGTCATGCTCTGCGCCCCCGTCGGCGCTTTTGCCGAACTTGCCGCCGCCATCGCCCCGCATCTCGCGCCGGGCGCGATCCTGACCGACGTCGGCTCCACCAAGCAGTCTCGGTGATCCGCGACGTCGGTCCCCTGGTGCCGGACGGCGTGCATTTCGTCCCCGCCCACCCGATCGCCGGCACCGAATATTCCGGCCCCGATTCCGGTTTCACCACGCTGTTCGAAAACCGCTGGACCCTGCTGACGCCGCCGCCGGGCACCGATCCCGAAGCGGTCGCGAAGATCGAGGAACTCTGGCGCCGCTGCGGCTCGATGGTCGAGACCATGGAGCCCGGCCATCACGACCGGGTGCTGGCCATCGTCAGCCACCTGCCGCATCTGATCGCCTTCACCATCTGCGGCACCGCCGACGACCTGGAAGGCGAGAGCCGGGAAGAGGTGCTGAAATTCGCCGCCTCCGGCTTTCGCGACTTCACCCGCATCGCCGCCTCCGATCCGGTGATGTGGCGTGACATCTTCCTCAACAACCGCGACGCGCTGCTGGAAATGCTGGCCCGCTTCATGGAAGACGCCCAGGCCATGTCGCGCGCCGTGCGCTGGGGCGATGGGGCCTATATCGAGGACAAGGTCAAGCGCAGCCGCGCAATCCGCCGGAGCCTGATCGAGCTGAAGCAGGCGTAGCGCCTTGTGGGCTGACATACCGAAGTAAGGCCAGGGGCGCTGCCCCATAAGCGCGACTTACCGGGTTATTCTGAGGTCTGCGCATTGTAGGGTCCTCTGCCTTGGCGCCTCGGCCAGCGTGTGGCGCATGGCGTTGGTGGCCTGCCTGGTTCGCTTTCTTGGGGTTGGCAATATTGCCCTGACGAGGGTGCGATGGGCGATCTGCCAGGCGCGCCAGATGGACATTCGCCGGCAGCGGACGGCGGCCGGCTTAGGGGGAGAGCCGACAATCTCGCTGGCGATTTCGTCGGTCAATACAGCGACGATCAGCTGGGCCAGCAGCCAGGTCCGCGCCAGCGCGGGGTCCATCGCCGGCAGCCTGTCCAGGCCCGCCAGCGTCTTGAGCCGCTTGAAGCCAAGCTCGATCTGCCAGCGGTTGCGATACATCCCGATGATGCGCTCCGCCGGCTGGGCCTGGCCGATAGCGAAGTCGCCAGGATCAGATAACCGGCGGCCGTGGTGGTGCGTGCGTCGAGCTTATGGCCGCTCTTGCCCGCCTTGCGGGCCATCCGCCTGCGCTGCCGCTCGGCGTGTTCGGCCGGCATGGCCTGGATCACCCAGCCGCAGCGGGGCGTCCACGCCTTTGAGGTAGACCGGATGCTCGTAGACCGGATGCTCGGCCACGTCAGAGGATCGCGGTAGAAAGTATCCTGACGACGGACAATCAGGACGGCGGCCGTTCCAGATACCAAAGCATGCCGATCGTCGTCAGATCCTCACGCGGGAGGCGCGCGAGGAGCGTCGTGAACTCCGGCGATGTGTCGGCGCCCTCGATCGTGAACCCTGTCTGCGCCGCCTGGGTGATAATTCGCAGTCCGCTGGTCTCGAACAGCTGGCGAAATTGGCGCGAGCTCCATCCGTTGAGACTATCGAGAATGGCCTCGACCTCATTCGGCACTCCGCCTTGCGCGATCACGGCTTGCCTGATCTCCTCCGGCGTCATTAATAAATGCGCCCACGGGCGACGCAGCCCCACCGTCATCGGCAGATGCGAGCCGCAATCGGCATAATAGAGCGGCGAAAACTGGATCAGCGCGCGGCCGCCCGGGCGCAGGATACGTCGGATCTCGGCAAGGGCGCGGTCAGGCCGGGCGATGTGCTCGAAGGCGTTCAGGGAAAACACGAAGTCGAATGAATTGTCCCGCCACAGCAACTCCTCGGCGTTCATAGATACGAACGAGCAACGCTCGATGGCGCTTTCCAGCGCATCGCGCTCCGCGAGACTGGCGAGGCGGGGGACGCGGCGCAGCGCGTCGGCGTGGCGGGCGAAACGGGAGACGAGCGCTGTCTTGAAATTCCGCCGGCCGGACCCGGCATAATCATAAAGATCGATCCCCCAAACAGTGGCCGGACCCAAGCCAGCCAGCATCGCGGTTGTCCAGCCGCCGCCACATCCGATATCGAGTATGCGGTCTTCGGCCGAGAATTTGGTATTGTTCAGGATCTGGGAAAGTTCTCCACCTTCCGGTTGAAAAATCTTGGCTTGCTGCAGGAACTCCCACCGCTCCGGAAAGCCGTCGGCGGCCAAATCGATCACGCGGATTTCATAGACCGCCAGGGCCAGTTCACGGGGATCGCCGGTTTGGGTCGCGGGTTCACCGACGGTCAATAGGCGTATCGTGAGCGTGTCGCCTGCCGAGGCTTTCGCTAGAAGGTCCTGGGGGACGGGAAAAAAATAGGTGCCATATCCCTCGATCAACTCCGCGCCGACTGGCCGGTCGTCGATGAACACAAGTAGGTGATTGTGTCGAGCCCCCTTGGGCCCCATCGCCCGGACCGAAAGACTTGGAGACGTGAATGCGGGCTCGTCGCCAATTCGGTATTGGCATACCGCCTCGCGCTTGGCCCAGCGGAAACCATCCGGCAATTCTAATCCGTAAAAGCCGGCGAATTCTGGGTTGCCCGCTACGAAGCAGGGACCGTGCGGGAAAAGCGCGATGCCGTCTCTCATGGAAGACAAATAGTCCTTAAAAGTAAACGGGATAGCGTCGCAGCGTAATCCCCGTCGGGATGCAGGGTCAATCGTCCGGCCTTGTTGGAAGTCCAGGGTGCGATCCGGCCCAGATACACCGGGTGACGGCGCGGGGCGGCCGCTACGCGACCGGCGGGGTCCGCCCGCGCCCGCCTTCGCGGGACATGGTCGCGCCCGTGCGTGGCTTCCCACCACCGCCAACAGAGTGTAGCTACTGCCGCAAGCAAGCGCGCCCCGGACTCGGGGCGATGCGGTTTTCCGCTGACTGGAGCCATCGCCCGCCGTGACCAATGGACCAGATGTCGCTGACCTTGACGAACTCATGCGACGTATCCGTGCTGAATTGCGGCCCCGCGAAATGAACGCGAAGGTGCCGCCAGCACCAGCGCCGCGGGTGGCGGCATTGGCGGCGCCGGTGGCCGCGCCGGTGCCGGCTTCGGCGTCGCTCTTCCAGCGATTGAAGCGCAAGCGCGGCATCCGCTCCGTCGTCGCGCTGCGGCATGGGGTACCGGCGATACGCCTGTTGCCAGAGGTGAAGGAGCGCGCCGAGAAGACCGAAGCCAGGCTGTTCGAAGTCGCCAACGCCATCGATTTGCGACTGGCCGACGCCGAACGCGAGGCCCAGGCGCGCATGCAGGCACTCGACGAAGAGGCAGCCGCGCTGAGGAAGGCGGTCGCCGCCGTGGCCAAGGCCAGTCATCTGGAGCAACTCGAAGCTCGCGTCACGAAGCTGCTCGCGACCGAGATCGAGCGGCTCGAAGATCGTCACGCGGAGACGATGGCGGGCAATCGCGGGGGGATCGAGCAACTCGAAGCTCGCGTCACGAAGCTGCTCGCGACCGAGATCGAGCGGCTCGAAGATCGTCACGCGGAGACGATGGCTGGCAATCGCGGGCGGATCGAGCAACTCGAGCACCGTTCGACGGCTGCTTTCGATCAGATCGGGCAACTTGTCGGCCGGGTGGGGGCGACCGAATCGGTGCTGGCGACGATGGAGCAACGTCTCGCCGAGCTTGCGCCGCTCAGCCACGTCGAGCGTCAGACGACCCAGATCAACGGCGAGATCGCGCGCATGCGCATGAAGCTCGCCGACCAGTGGCGCGAGGCGGTCAATCAGAAACTTCGCCTCGACGTCCTGCTGGCAGAAGCCCGGCGGCGCCTGCCCGAGGCGTTCGACCGGTCACAACTCGCGCGTGTCGCCGATGAGCAAGAGCATGCTCTCGACGCCTTCTATGTCACCTTCGAGGACCGCTGGCGGGGCACGCGCGCCGACATCAAGAACCGGCAGCGCGTGTATCTGTCGCGCGTCGAGACCGCCGTCGAGGCGACCGGCGGCGCGCTCGTCGTGGATGTCGGCTGCGGACGCGGCGAATGGCTGGAACTTCTCCAGGACAACGGCATCACCGCCAAAGGCTACGATCTCAATCGCATCATGGTCACGGAATGCCAGGGGCGCGGGATCGACGTGACGCTCGGCGACGCGCTGGAGGCGATCCGGGCGATGCCCGATGACAGCGTCACCGCGATCACCGGGTTCCACATCATCGAGCATATTCCGTTTAGCACGGTCGTGAACATGTTCGATGAGTGCCTGCGCGTGTTGCGCCCCCATGGCCTGATGGTGTTCGAAACACCGAACCCAGCTAATTTGCAGGTCGCGGCGGAGCGCTTTTCTACGACCCGACCCACCGCAATCCGCTACCCTCGGAGTTGGTGGCGTTCGTGGCCGAGTCCCGCGGGTTCTCCCGCGTCGAGGTGCTTCCGCTGCATCCGATCGACGCGCCAGTGCAGACCGAATACGGCGACCCGATGCTCGAACTGCTGCGGCAAAAGCTGTTCGGTGCGCAGGACTATGGTGTCATCGCCTGGAAGGACCGATGAGGCCGCGGGTCGCGGTTGTCGCCCCACGATCGGCGTCGGGCGCTGTCGGGGGAGCGGAGCGGTTCTTTGCCGGGTTGCGCGACGCGCTCGGCTCAGCCGGACTGGACGCCGTGATCGTCGAAGACACCTGCGACGAGACCAACTTCGAGAGCATCCTGGCATCCTATCTGCGATTTTATGACATGGATCTGTCGGGTTTCGACGGCGTGATCTCGACCAAGGCGCCGACCTACGCCGTGCGGCACCCCAACCATGTTTGCTACCTCGTCCATACCATGCGCGTATTCTACGACATGTTCGATCGGGAGTTTCCCGATCCGCCCCTGGCGTTGCATTCACAGCGGCGGCGGATCCAGGAACTCGATAGCGCCGCGCTATCTCCGTCGCGGCTGAAAGCCGTCCATGCGATCGGCGAGGAGGTGGCGGTGCGTCTCGGCGCCTACAACGGCCTGACCGCGTCCGTTCTGCATCCGCCAACAAATTTGAGCGGCTTCCGCCGCGGCGCGTTCCGTCACGTGCTGCTCCCCGGACGATTGCACCGTTGGAAACGCGTTGACCTGGCGATCGCGGCGATGCGTCACGTTCAGGGCGATATCGAGTTGATCATTCCCGGCACCGGGGAAGACGCCGAGCGGTTCAGCGCGATGGCCGCGGGCGACCCTCGCATCCGTTTTCCCGGCCGCGTGAATGATGCGGCCTTGCTCGATCTCTATGCCAACTCCCTCGTCGTCCTGTTCCCGCCAGAGCGGGAGGATCTTGCCCTGGTGACCTTCGAGGCCTTTCTCAGCGGCAAGCCGGTCATTACCTGCGTGGACTTCTGGCGAGCCGGCGCGGCTCGTCCAGGACGGCGTCGTGGCTTCGTCTGCTTGCCCAATCCGCGGGCGATCGCGACGAGAATTCGAGGAACTGGCCGGGGACCCAGCGCGCGCGGCTGCGATGGGCGCGGCGGGCGGCAGTCGATTCGCCATATCACCTGGCCACGGTCGCCGGACACTGCTGGCGCACTTGGCCTTGCCGGCGGCGCCCCGTGACATTGCGCGTCACCGTGCTGGACATGCAGCCGATCGACCGCCCGTCGGGGGCGGACGGCTTCGGCTGCTTGGCCTGTACAGTAACCTGGGACCCAACATCCACGCCGAGTATCTAGGCACGTTCGATTGGCCAGGGCCCGGGTTCCGCCATCAAAATTTGTCGGAGAGTCTGGAGGAGATGCTGGTGCCGCTCAGCGCGGCGGATTTTAGGCCGCGGCCGCACGGTCCCAGGCGGTCGGTGGCAAGGCCGTCACCGATACCACCTTTCACGAACTCGCACGGCTTTCGCCGAACTTCATCAGTGCGGCGCGCGCGGCCGCCAAGCGGCGGACGTCGTCGGATCTCGCATCCCTGGATATACCCGCTGGTGCGCGACGTGTTGGACACGACGCGGCAGCCGCTGGTGTACGACGCGCACAACATGGAGGGGTTGCTTGAGACCGACTGCTCGATGACGGGGGCGGCCGGGTACCGACATCGCCCGCGGCGTCGTGGAAATCGAGCACGCGCTCTGCCACGCCGCGGATCTTGTCCTGGCGTGTTCCCGCGACGACGCCGATGCCTTCACGCGTATCTACGACGTGCCTCCCGGGAAGATCCGGCTCGCCGCGACGCACCTTCACAACGAGATCACTCCGGCGTCACGTGAGGTCAAGGCGGCCGCGCGGGCGGCGCTCGGTGTCGGCACGGCGCCCGTCGCCTTCTTCCTCGCCAGCCATTATGGGCCGAACCTCGAAGCCGGCCGCTTCATCGTGGACCAACTGGCGCCCACGTTGCCCGACGTGGTGTTCGCGGTGGGCGGCGGCGTCAGCGACGCCCTGCGGCACGGGTCGTCGGTTGCGAACGTGCACCTCACCGGCCCGCTGTCCGAGGCGGACAAAAGGGCTTGGCTCGCCGCCGCCGATCTCGCGATCAACCCGATGTTCGGCGGATACCGGCACGAACATCAAAATGCTGGACTTCATGGCAGCGGGCCTGCCGATCGTCACAACGCCGACAGGCGCGCGTGGCATCGGCACGACACGGGAGGCCTTCGTTGTCGCCGATGCCCTGGAATTCCCGGCCGCGGTCGCGCGCCTGACCGGCGACCCGCCCCGGCGTACCGCGCTGGGCTGCGCGGCGCGGCGAGAGGCGGAGCGATCATACTCGTGGGAGCGCATCTCGCCCACGGTGGGCCGCATCCTCTCTCGACGAGCCCGAACATTAGGCAGACGCCGCTTTTTCTCGATAGTAATCCTGTCACGGGGCTCCCATGACGCACTGTCGCGGTTACTGCGGCGGCTCGAGGCACAGACCTTCTCTGACTTCGAAGTAGTCATCGCCGATCGCGGTGACACACAGATGGGCGCACGCCGGGGAGGAGCGGGAATTCGAGGTCTGCTACGTTCATGATCCGCAGTTTTGGCGACAACGACGCACGCAACCATGGCGCCGACCTGGCCTGTGGAACCGTGCTCGCGTTCGCCGACGAGGATTGTGAACCCACACCCGCTGGCTGGCGGGCGTGGCCCCGCTGTTCGACCGCCCCGATCTTGCCGCCGCGGAATACCCGGCCGCGGACGACGCGGACACGGCGGATTTCGATGCCTCCGACCTGTTCGTGCGCGCCGCCGCCTTTCACGCGGTGGGTGGATTTCGTCCCTCGGTCGCGGGTGACGATCTTGGCTGGCGCCTGCAGTGGTACGGCGACGTGGCGCCGCCCCCCGGCGAGCGGCCGGGCCGCCCGGCGGCGGGACGACTTACCGTCGCCGTCGAGGGACCGGCGCGGCTCGCCTGGATCTCCACCTGGAACGTGCCCTGTGGCATTGCCGAATATTCGCGGCATCTTGTCGAAGCTTTGCCGAAAGGGACGGTGCGGAACCTGACCATCTTTTGCGGACAATCGCTCGACGGAACTCAAGGGCGATGGACTTCGTGTCCTGCCAAGCTGGGGACTCGAGGATCGCGACATCGGGCAACTGGCGGAGGGCGGTGGCGGACGACGCGCCTGACGCGCTCGTCGTCGAGCAGGTCGTCCCAGGCCTGATTTCCTGGCCGAGGCTCACCGAATTGCTCACCGACCCGCGCGTGACCGGTCGCCCAGTCGTTGTCACGTTGCATAACGTCCAACATCTGATCGGCACCCCACTGGCGGAGCGGAGCGCCGCGGTGCATGCGCTGCAACGCGCCACGTTCGTGTTGGTGCACGCGTTCCGCGATCTGGCGAGCCTGAGCAAGATCGGTTTGGCGCGCAACGTGAGGCTATTTCCTCAAGGGGCCCGAGGGACGCGTCTGGAACCGCCGATCCGCGATCTTCCGCCCGGCTCGGCGCCGCGCATCGCCAGTTTCGGCTTCTTCTTTCGGCACAAGGGCATCTATCCGCTGATCCAGGCGGCGGCGATCATGCGGCGGACATGGCCGGAGCTGCGGCTTCGGTTGGTCAATGCAGCCTTCCCGAGGGGGACCCGGCGCACGAGATCGCCCGCTGTCGCGCTCTCGCCGCCAGAACTTGGCGTCGAGGACATGATCGAGTGGATCACGGATTTCCTTCCCGACGAGCAGGTCCTTGACCTTCTCGGGGATTTCGACGACGTTACGCTGCCCTATGCGCATACCGAGGAAGCGTCGAGCCGGCGCTGCGGATGGCGCTCGCCAGCGGCGTCTCGGTGGCCGTGACCGCGTGCCCATTTTCGATGAAGCCGAGGGCGTCGTTGCCATTGGCTAGCGACGACCCTGCCGAGATCGCCGAGGGACTGAGCGCTTTGCTGCGTGACACGTCGCGCCGACAGGATTTGCAGATCCTCGCCAGCGATGGACGACGTGGCGCGCGTGGCCGCTCATGGCGTCGCGCATCTCTCGGTTGCTGCGCCCGTGAGCCGACGCGAGGCCGGACACCGGCGCGGGGTCCTGATCGACGAAATCGTCGACACGGGGCGCGAGCTTCTGATGACTGTCGGCGCCGGTCGCACGTAAAATGGTCGGCTATCCGGGAAATATCGGTCCATGAGTGAGCGAGCTTCATCCAAGATCGACGCTATTCAGGCGATGCGCGGCATCGCCGCGCTGGTGGTCGTCTGCTGGCACGCAAGTCGCTACTTCGCGCCCTACGGCACCGGATGGTCGGGGGCCCTGTTTTCCCCGGGTGGTGCGATGGGCGTGGATCTGTTCCTCCTGATTAGCGGTTTCATCATGGTGGTGACAACCCGTCGTAGCGATGGATCGGCGGCCACCGCGGCGCGCTTCATGATCCGGCGTTTCGCCAGGATCTGGC
>CAVUOB010000002.1:0-376343 GCA_963743035.1 uncultured Alphaproteobacteria bacterium | reverse complement strand
GATTCGAAGGCCCGGTCTCGCGCAAGCTGGAAAACGTCATGCGCCGCTTCGCCGGCTGAACGGGAGATAGTTTCCTGCGGCTCGCTATTGCCATGCTGTGGCACGAAGGCAATTCCTTTTCCCCGGTGCCGACCGATCTCGACTGGTTTCGTGCCGGTGGCTGGGCGATCGGTGACGAGGCTCGGGAGATGTATGCCGGCACCGCCAGCGAAATCGGCGGTGCGCTCGACTATGTGGATGCCCACCCCGAATGCGACGCGCAATTTCTGCGGCTTTTCCTCGGCAGGCCCGGCAGGACCGGTGCCGCACCAGGTCGATACGGCCATTTGCGACGAAATCCTCGCCGGGCTTGCCGGCGGCACGTGGGACGCGGTCTATCTCGCGCTGCACGGCGCGCTGGTAACCGACCTCGATCCGCTGGCCGACCTGCATTTCCTCGAGCGCGTGCGCGTATGCATCGGGCCGGACGTGAAGCTCGGCATCTCGTTCGACCTGCATGCGAATATCGACCCGCGGATCGCCGGCCTGGTCGACTTCGCCACCGGTTACCGCACCCATTCGCATGTCGACCAGCACCCGACCGCCCAGCGCGTGCTGGAAGTTCTTGCGCGCTGCGTGAGCGGGGAGCTGTCTCCGGTCGGGCACGTGGCCAAGCTCGACGCCATCCTGCCCAGCATCAACATGCGCACAGCGGAGGGACCGATGGCCGAACTGGAAGCGATCGCCCGCTCACGCGAGACCGGCGGCGTGATCGATGTCGCCGTCTTCGGCGGGTTCTCCTACGGCGACACGCCGGCGGCCGGCGCCAGCGTCATGGCCTTCGCCGATCGCGACCCGGCACTGGCGCGCAGTGTGGCCGAGAGCGTGCGCGATGAGATGCGGGCGCGGCGCGACCGGTTCTATATCCACCTGCCGACGCCAGCGGAGGCATTGCGCCGCGCGCTGTCGGAGCAGCGCTTCCCGGTCGCCGTGACCGATCCGGGTGACAATCCGGATTCTGGCGGCATCGGCGACACGCCCGCGCTGCTGCGTGCGCTGGTGGAGGCACGGCCGACGGTGCCGGTCGTCTTTGCCTTCATCCACGATCCGGGCCTGGTGCAGCGCGCGGTAGCGGCGGGTGTCGGGGTGGTGCTGTCGGGTACGATGGGCGGCCGGCTGACCAGTGCCTACGGTCCGCCGGTGCCGTTTTCGGCACGGGTTGAAAGGCTTACCGACGGTGCCTTCGCCGCTATCGGCCCCATGCTGCATGGCCTGCGCGTGGATTACGGCCCGACCGCGCTGCTCGCTTTCACCGATCTGCCGATCCGCGTGATCGTCACCTCGCTCTGCCGTTCGCCGAACGACCCGGGCCTGCTTGCGCTGCACGGCATCGATCTCGCGAATACCGCGATCCTCTGTGCCAAGGCGAAGAACCATTTCCGCGCCGGCTATGTGCCGCTGGTGACGCAGATCATCGACACCGATGCCCCCGGACCCGCGGCGCTTGATATCGCCAGCTTCACCTTCCGGCACGCGCCGCGCAGCTTGTACCCGCTTACTTCCTAGCGAGTTCGGCAAGCGGAAAGTTGCGCTCTGCCAGGCCTCGTACCGAACGGCGTGACGGGAAGAACAGGCTTTGCGGACAGAAATTTTACCCGAGTACGGCGAATGGCTGTCGTCATGAGAAGGCGATGACCGTATAAATCGCTGACATTCAAGGGCCATTGGGCCTCATGCCCACACCGCCCAACTCTCAAACAAAGGAAACCGTCCATGGAAGATACAATCCCGTCGAAGGGGAAATCTACGGCGACGACGGGCGTTTCGCGACGCGCGCTACTCGGCACCGGCGCCGCGGCAGGCGCCGCGCTGCTGAGGCCGCGCCGTTCCCGCGCGCAGAGCAACGTCGTCACGATCGGCGTTCTGAACGACATGACCGGGCCGCTCAGCGCCGATGGCGGCATGGGGTCGGCCGCCTGCGTCAGCCAGGCCATCGCCGATCTCGGACAGTTGGGTTTCACGGTGAAGGTGCTGACCGCGGACCACCAGAACAAGCCCGATATCGGCACCGCGATCGCGCGCCAATGGTACGACCAGGCCGGCGTCGATATGATCATCGACGTGCCGATCTCCTCCATCTCCTTCGGGATTTCCACCCTGGCGCGCGAGAAGAACAAGGTGTTCATCACCTCGGGCTCCGGCAGTACCGACCTGACCGGCAAGCAATGCTCGCCGAACATGATCCAATGGACCTACGACACCTACATGCTGTCCAAATCGGTCGGCACACAGGTTGTCCGCGTGGGCGGCGACAAGTGGTTCTTCATCACGGCCGACTACGTCTTCGGCCATCAACTGGAGCATGACACGACCCAGTTCCTGCAGGAGGCCGGCGGCAAGGTACTGGGTTCCGCGCCGTTCCCCTTTCCCGGGACGACCGATTTTTCGTCCTATCTGCTGAAGGCGCAGGCGAGCGGGGCGAACGTGCTGGCCATGATCGCCAATGGCGCCGATCTGGTGAATTGCGTGAAGCAGACGCATGAATTCGGTCTGGCGAAGACGATGCGGCTGGTCGCGCCGATCGTGACGATCAACAATATCGAGGAACTCGGCACGGAGCAGGCACAGGGCATCTATCTGACCGAGACATTCTATTGGGACCTGAACGATCGCACGCGCGGCTTCACCAGCCGGGTGCGGCCGAAGATGCCCCACAAGGCGCCGCCGAATATGTTGCAGGCCGGCTGCTACAGTGGGGCGAGCCATTACCTCAAGGCGGTCGCGTCGCTGGGCGCGGCGCAGGCCACGGACGGTGCCGCCGTGGTCGCGCGGATGAAACAGATGCCTTGCGACGACGATGCCTTCGGCCCCGGTTCGGTCCGGCTCGACGGGCGGACCCTGTTCCCCGCCTATCTGTTCCAGGTGAAGTCCCCGGCGGAGACCAAGGACCCCTGGGCCTGCTACAGGCTGACGGCCACGACGCCAGCGTCCGAAGCCTGGCCGCCATTGGGCCGCGGCTGCTCGCTGGTGCCTGCCTGAGGCGCGATCAGCCTGTCACAACGCCGCACAGTCTCGCCCGGCACGAAACAGCGCCGCCACCCAGCGGTAGCGGTCCGTGCGGGCGAGGCAGTCCGCGTGCCGCATCCGCGGTCGGCTTGCTCTTTTCAGGGGGCAAACCCGTGCGATGACGGTCACCCTCAAGACCCCCGGTGCTAATCAATCTTGCGGGCCTGAAGCGACAAGTACCACGGCACGAGTTCCAGCCCTTCCCACCCGTCCGGCTTCAGCGAGTCCTCAAATTGCCGCCGGATCGCCTCGTCATAGGGCGCCAGCGCGGGCCACAGGCGGAACTCGGCGGCGGCGGTCTTGATGAGGCGCTTGATATCGTCCCCGGTGAAAACCACGCCGTGCTCATAGGCCCCGACGATTGCCTCGACGTCGATCGCGTAGTAGCCGGCATTGGGGTGAACGCCGATCCAGTGCTTCGCAGCGCCGCTTGGGCGATAGTCCCAGGCACCCGCAGGCTCCCAGTAGTTCCAAATTCGATACGTTCCCCAGAACCCGACGCTCATACGCGACTTCATGAGCCTGAACCACTTCTCGGCCCTGTCCTTGTAGGCGTTGTCTCCGGTCGCATCGAACATGGCAAGCAACCATGACGCAACCATGTTGGCCTTGTTGTCGGGGTGCGAAAAGCCCCGCTCGGGTGCGGCCCGTTCCTTGTATCCGTCGGTCCATGTCCCCGTCTTCCGGTCGATCCCGAATGGAAGCACGATTGTCATGATCCCGTCACCGGCCGGACGCCAGGCGCCGCGGCTGTCCCATTTCTCGAAGATCGACCGCGCCAGCTTGATGTACTCGTCGGCCTTGCCGCCGTATCGGGCTTTCAGGGCGGTATCCTTGCGTATCAAGGCCGCCATGAGCACGACAGGGCGCAATACCATGGCTTCGCCCAGGAGGCTGTCGGCATAATAGCTGTTCAGGCTGTCGACATCGGTCCCGGCCGCGCCGATTTTCGGCCATCCGACGAAGCCATCCGGCTCGACCACTCCGCGCCTGACCCAGGAATCTGTCCAGTCGACCAGCCGATCAATCCATTGAAGATCCCTGGTGAGCAGGTAGCCGTAGTAGAAACCGTTCAGCACCGGCGACATGAGCCAACCGATTTCCTCGCCCATCTGCGTATCGCAGTAGCGGGCGCGCGCCTCGTTCAGGATATTCCGTTGCCAATGCTGCTTCCAATACTCGATCTTGACGGGGTCCGCCGCGGCGAAGACACGGTCCGGTTGTGAGACGAGCGGAGACCCGGCGGGGCCCTGGGATGCCGCGGGATTGGCGCGAAGCGTCACGACCAGAACGGCCGTAGCCGCAATTCTACCCAGTGCGAACCCGATCGGGCGCGCCAGGCCATGTCGATCACCGCGTACTACCAGGCGGCTCATTCGTTGTTCACCCAGGGTGGATCTACCCAGCGTGGATCTGGTCCCGGTCATTCTTCGCGCGCTGGATCTCATTACGAAACCGATCTTCGGATACCGGAGCGGTTGGGGCAAGCAGAACGTCGAGAACCTCATCCTCGTCGTCCGCTGCGGCCATTTGACAGTGCGGCAGGAGCAGACGGGCTCAACCCTCTGTCCGGCTTCCAGGTTCGCATCTGTCACTGGCCAGGGTCGCCGGTCAGGCGCTGCTCGATCAGCCGCCTCGTCTCGCGTAGCGGCTCCAGCCAACGCCGGACGCCTTCCTTGTAGCCGATGACGCGGGCCATCCAGATGACGTTGATGCAGCCGAGGACGCGGTTGCCGGTCCGGATCGGCAGGGCGCAGGCCCCGGTATGCGGCCAAATCTGCCCGCCCTGACGCAGGCCGTAGCCGCGGCGCCGCGTGGCAGCGATCATGCGCGACACCAGGGCCGTATCCCGCGCCATGGCATCCTGCGGGTCGTCGGACTGCGCCAGGAGATCGAGCAAGGCCTCCCGTTCCTGTGCCGGCGCGAAGGCTATGTAAGCCATCCCGGCGGCACTGCCGAGGATCGGTATTTTCCGCCCCACCATGTTGCGGTCGATCGATAAGGGTGCGCTGCGATGCGTGGTGTCGCGAATGACCATCTTGAGGTCTTCGAGCGTCGAGACATCGCATGGCCAGGAGATCCGCTCGGTCAATTCGGCAAGCGCCGGTCCGGCGATGGCCGACACCCATTGCTCATCCTCGAAGCCCTCCGCCAGCGCGCGCACTTTCAGCCGCAAATGGAACCGGTCGTCGTCGGTGCCCCGGCCGATATAGCCCTCGTCCAGCATCGTTTGCAGCAGGCGATAGACGGTGGCCCTGGGCACGCCGGTCTCGCGCGCGATGGTCAGCGCCGTGGCGCTGCCATGACGGTTCAGCGCCTCCAGCACCACGAGGCCGCGAGAGAAGGAACGGATCGGCTTGGGTCGCATGCCCTCGATGGCCCCCGATTATCCCCGGATGTCCGCGCAGTGGACAGATTGAAATGGAGCTTTGCCACGAACCCCGCTGGAGGGGAAGTTCCGTGCCAACGGCAGGATCAATCCGCCCAGGAGGAGACATCATGGCGAGCGAGACAATCCCGCAGGAACCGTCGTACGAGACGGATATCGTCATCATCGGCTGCGGGCCGGTGGGCGCGCTGCTGGCCAATCTTCTCGGGTTGCAGGGCATCGCCACCGTGGTGCTGGAACGCGAGGCGGACATCTACCCGCTTCCCCGCGCGGTGCATTTCGATGACGAGGTGATGCGGCTGCTGCAAACGGTGGGCCTCGCGGAAGCGATGCAGCCGCTTGTTCACGTCTCGCCGGGCATGAAATTCGTGGACGATCAGGGCCGGCTGCTGCTCGACTGGTCCCGCCCGCAGCAAGTCGGACCGCAGGCCTGGTACGCCAGCTACCGGTTCCACCAGCCGGAGCTGGAAGAGGTGTTGCGCAGCGGGCTCGCGCGCTGGCCGACGGTCTCGCTTCACCTGCGCACCGAGGTCGTCGCGCTGGAGCGGGAAGCCGATGGCGTCCTTGTCCGTTGCCGGGACCATGCCTCCGGGCACCCGGCCCAATACCGGACGCGCTATGTGGTGGGTTGCGACGGCGCGCGTTCGCTGGTGCGCTCCCTGATGGGCGCCCCGATGGACGATCTCGGCTTTCACGAGCGCTGGCTGGTGGTCGATGCCATCCTGCGCCGGCCGCGGCCCGACCTCGGCGATTACAGCGTGCAGCATTGCAGCAGCCTGCGCCCGGCGACCTATGTGCGCGGCACCGGCGACCGGCGGCGCTGGGAAATCACCGTGCTGGCGGACGAGGACGGGGACAGGGTTGCAGAGCCGGCCAATGTGCTGCGGCTGCTGAAGCCCTGGGTCGAGCCGGAGGATGTCGATCTGGAGCGGACCGCGCTCTATACCTTCCATTCCATGATCGCCTCGCGCTGGCGCGACGGGCGCCTGCTGCTGGCGGGGGATGCGGCGCATCTGACGCCGCCCTTCCTGGGGCAGGGCATGTGCGCGGGCATGCGCGATGCCGGCAATCTGGCCTGGAAACTGGCCCGCGTGCTGCGCGGCGAAAGCGATGATGCCTTGCTCGACACCTACCAGTCCGAACGCGCGCCGCATGTGCGCGAATACATCGAACTCGCGGTGCGACTGGGCGGCCTGATCAACACCAAGGCGATGCAGGCAGCTCTTCCCGGCTCCGTACTGGAGGGCGGTGAGCCGGTGCGGATGAGCTCGATAAAGCCGCGGCTCGGCCCTGGCCTCGAAGCCGGCTGGGGTGAGCTTGCGGGCCAGATCGCGCCGCAGCCGGTCCTGGCCGATGGCGTCCGGCTGGACGACCGCGTGGGCTACCGCTTCGCCGCCCTGCTGCGGCCGGATTTTGCCGCGACGCTGCCGGCAGAAACGCTCGACCGCCTGGCGCGGCGCGACGTGGCGGTCCTGGCCGATGACGATGCCGAACCGAATGCCTGGCTGCAGGCGACCGGCGCCGGCGCCGTTCTGCTGCGCCCGGATCGCTACGTGCTGGGCGCTGCGCGCACGCCCCAGGAAATGCAGGCCCTGGCGGCCGCGATGTGAACACACCCTGAATCTGAACACGCCTCAAAACAGAGAAGCACAGGAAAACCCATGAAGCTCGTATCGTTCATCTCTGCCGGGCGTCCCGGCTACGGCGTGTTGAAGAATGGCGGGGTTGTCGACCTCGGCCGGCGCTTCGGCGACCGCTGGCCCAGCCTGCGCACCCTGCTGGCCGCCGGCGCCATGGCCGAGGCGGAGTGCGTGGCGCGCGATGCTACGCCCGACCTGCCGCTGGAGGGCCTGGAACTGGCCCCGGTGATCCCCGATCCCGACAAGATCATCTGCGTCGGCCTGAACTACCGCGACCACGTGGCCGAGACCGGGCGCACCGTCACGGAAAAGCCCGCGCTGTTCGCCCGCTTCGCCGGCAGCCAGGTGGGCCATCTCCGGCCACTGGTGAAACCGCTCGCGTCGGACGAGTTCGATTACGAGGGTGAGCTCGCGGTCGTCATCGGCAAGGGCGGGCGGCATATTCCTGTCGCTCGCGCGCTGGAGCATGTGGCGGGCTATTCCTGCTACAATGAAGGCAGCGTGCGCGACTGGCAGCGGCACACCAGCCAGTACCTCGCTGGCAAGAGCTTCGCCGGCACCGGCGGCTTCGGCCCCTGGCTGGTCACCGCGGACGAGATCCCCGATCCGTCCCGGCTCACGCTGGAAACCCGGCTGAACGGCCAGGTGGTGCAGCATGCCACCACCGACCGGATGATCACCTCGGTGCCGGAACAGATCGCCTATATCTCCACCATCCTGCCGCTGCTGCCGGGCGACGTGATCGTTTCCGGCACGCCGGGCGGGGTCGGCGCCAAACGCAACCCGCCGCTGTTCATGCGCCCGGGCGATGTGGCGGAAGTGGAGATCACCGGCATCGGTGTGCTGCGCAATCCTGTGATCGCCGAGGCTGCATGAGATGGCAACGCCCCCCGGACTGATCGGGCTTGGCTATATCGGCATCCACTCCGCCCGGCTGGACGATTGGAATGCCTATGCGACCGGCCTGCTCGGGATGCAGCCGGTGGATCGCGCCGGCGCCGTGCGGGCCTATCGCATGGATGACCGCCAGCAGCGCCTGATCGTCACCGGCGAGCCGGGCGAGGGGCTCGGCTTCCTCGGCTGGGACGTGGCGGACGCGGCGGCGCTGGATGCGCTCGCGGCCCGGCTGGAGATGCACGGGGTGCGGGTCGGCCGCGCTCCCCGCGCGCTGGCCGATCAGCGCCATGTCGCCGATCTGATCGCCTTTCAGGACCCGGCGGGCAATCGCCTGGAGGTATTCCACGGGCCGGCGGTGGCGACCGATCCCTTCCGGCCCGGCCGGCCGATCGCGGGCTTCCTCACCGGCGCGCTCGGCATGGGACATGCCGTGCTCAATGTCGAGGACGTCGAACCGCTATTGCCGTTCTATCGCGACCTGCTCGGCTTTCGCGTTTCCGATTACGGGCTGAAGCCCTACAAGCTGTATTTCTTCCATATCAATGGCCGGCACCACAGCTTCGCCATGGTCGGGTCCGGCAAGACCGGCCTGCATCATTTCATGGTGGAGACCCTCAGCCTCGACGATGTCGGCCAGGGCTACGACCTTGCCCAGCTTGAGGAAGGGCGTGTGGGCTACACGCTCGGCCGGCATACCAACGATCACGTAACCTCGTTCTACACGCACTCGCCTTCCGGCTTCTTCGTCGAATATGGCTGGGGCGGTTATGTGATCGACCCGGCGACCTGGCAGCCGCACGAGACCCATGCCGGGCCGAGCTTCTGGGGCCATGAGCGGCTCTACATGGAGCCCGAGCCACGCGCCCGCCTGCGGGAGATGCGCCTGGCCGCCGCGGCGAAGGGGCTGCGCGCCCCGATGCAGCTTCCGTACTGCCCCTGGCTGGATGCGGCCATCGCCAGCGAGTGACGCGGGCGGGTGACGCTTCCCGGCCATCGGCTCCGGATCAAATCAGAGGAAACAGGTTCATGAACACTTCAAGGCAATTCCTGGCGGCCTGGCTGCCCGCCGCCCTGGCTTTTGGCCTGGCGGCGGCTCCGGCGCAGGCCGAGATCAAGGGCGACGCCATCCGCATCGGCGTGCTGACCGACATGAGCGGCCCCTTCGCATCCGCCATGGGTCCCGGCTCGGTCGAGGCGGCGAGAATGGCCGCCGAGGAATTCGGCGGCACGATCCATGGCAAGCCGATCCAGATCCTGCAGGCGGACCATCAGAACAAGCCGGATGTCGCCTCCTCGATCGCGCGTCAGTGGTTTGACCGCGATGGCGTGCAGGCGATCGCCGATGGCGGCACGTCGGCCGCGGCTCTCGCCGTGCAGGATCTCGTGCGGGCGAATAACCGGGTCTTCCTGGTCTCCGGCGCCGGCGCGGCCGACCTGTCCGATCGCGCCTGCGCGCCGACCAGCGTGCAATGGACGCAGGATTCCTATTCCACTGCCACCGCCGTCGTCTCCGGTGTCTGGCAGCGGACGAAAGAGCCGTGGTTCTTCATCACCGCCGACTATGCCTTCGGCCACGCCGTGGAAGCCGACGCCCGCGCCCGCCTGGCGCAACTCGGCGGCAAGGTCGCCGGCAGCGCCAAGGCCGCGCTCAACACCAGCGATTTCAGCGCCTTCCTGCTGGAAGCCCAGGCATCCGGCGCGAAGGTCCTGGCCCTGAACGCGGCGGGCGGCAACGCGACGGCGATGAAGCAGGCCGCGGAGTTCGGGCTGGCGGAGCGGGGGATGGTGATCGTCCCCATGTCGTTTCAGAATGTCGATATCTATGCCGCGGGATTGCCGGTCGCCCAGGGCAACCTGATTCTGACCAGCTTCTTCGAGGATGAGTTGCCGGCGGCGCGGAAATGGTCCGATGCCTTCTTCGCGCGGCGACATGCCATGCCGTCCCAGATCCAGGCCGGTGTATATTCCGCGGTGCGCCATTACCTCCAGGCGGTGAAGGACGCCGACACCGACGATGGTCCGGCGCTGATGGCGCGCATGCGGGCAACGCCGATCGCGGACGCATATGCATCGAACGGCACGATCCGGCCCGACCAGCGAATGGCGCATGACCTTTACCTCGTGCAGGTGAAGACGCCGGCGGAAGCCAAGGGGCCGTGGGACCTCGTCAAGCTGGTCGCGACGGTTCCTCCGGACCAGGCCTTCCGGCCTCTTGCCGAAAGCCGTTGCCCATTGGTGCCAGGGGCCAAGTAGCGGCGCGGCCCGCATGCCGGCCGGCTGATCGTGTGCGATCCGCAGGCCGGCGCTTCCCCTGCGGCCCTCTATGCCAGGGTATGCACGATCACCGGCCCGGCGATCGCCGTGGCCGGTCCCTCGAGTAGCGGCGCCAGGCTCTTTTCGATCCACGCGAGGCCGCGTCTGTTGGACTCCTCGGCGCCCGCGTAATCGTCGAAGATGCTGATCGCCGTCACGGTGTCGTCCGGCGCGTAGATCACGTAATAGGCTCGGAAGCCCGGGACGTCGCTGATGATCGGGATCGCCCCCTCCTTGATCGTACGGGTCAGCTCCTCTGCCTTGCCGGCTCTGGCTTTGCCTTGACGAATAGCTGCGTACATCTTCACCTCCTTTGACATTGGAGCCAATCAGGATCGAGACGCTGACGCTGGCAACCGTTTGCGGTGCGTCAGCCTATCTGTAGCAGCAGCAGCATGGTTGCGTGGCCAGTTCCATCCGCTGCAACCAGGCTCGGGAGTATCATCCCATCCAACGGAGCCGTCTGTCGGATAAGGAGGCTCGTTAAGAAAATAGGCGCTAGGTCGTGTGGACTCTAGGGATTCCCGAACTGCCTTTGGTGTGATTCAAGGCTACCTTTGGGGAGGCGGCCTTGGGCGTATTGGATCGTTTGATGCTGACCGACGCGGGGTGGGAACGCATGGCGCCACTGATCATCGGTCGGCCGGACCAGAAGGGGTCGACCGGGCGTAACAACCGGATGTTTGTCGAGGGCGTGCTCTGGATCATGCGCACCGGCTCGCCCTGGCGCGATCTTCCGGAGATGTTCGGCGAATGGAACAGCGTGTTCCGCCGGTTCAGCCGCTGGAGCCACAAGGGGGTGTGGCGACGCATTTTCGAGGCGATGTCGGACGATCCCGACTTCGAATATCTGATCGTCGACAGCACCATCATTCGCGCCCATCAGCACGCCGCCGGGGCCAAAAAGGGGGGTCTGAAGATCCGGCCATCGGACGCTCCCGTGGCGGCCTGAGCACCAAGATCCACCTGGCCGTGCGGGGCCTCGGCTGTCCGGTGCGTTTCATCCTAACCGCCGGTCAGCGCGGCGACTGCCCGCAGGCCTATGGCCTGATTGACGGCCTGCCCGCCGAGGTCGTTATGGCCGATGCCGCCTACGACGCCGATCCGCTGCGCCAGGCGATCGCCGAAAAGGGCGCCGTGGCCGTCATCCCCAACAACCCCTCCCGTGCGCGAAAATACCCGCTCGACAAGCAACTCTACGCCCAGCGTCACCTGATTGAGTGCTGTTTCTCTAAGCTCAAGCAGTTCCGCAGGGTCGCCACACGCTTCGAGAAAACCGCAAGGATTACCTTGCTGTAGTCACACTCGCAGCCATCGTCCTCTGGCTCAGGTAAGTGTCCACACGACCTAGAGCAATATCGCTTGAGGTTGCCTCAACCGAGCGATAAAATTGCTCGCCAAAACAAAGATCTAGATGTCGCTACCAAGGACGTTGTCCCGCTTCAGTCGGCTGACGGGTGGTTTCCCGCCGAGGGCTGCGTGAGGTCGGGTTGTGTTGTAGTCTTGCAGCCAAGGATGCATCGCTTTGGCGCGCTCTGCCGATGATTGGAAAGGCTGCGCATAGGCCCATTCGCGGATGCTGCTTTGGATGAACCGCTCGGCTTTGCCGTTGGTGCGTGGTGTGTAGGGACGGGTTCGTTTGTGCTGCACGCCGTGGGCGAGGAGGGCATCGCGGAAAGCGAAGCTTTTGTAGGCGGCGCCGTTATCGGTCATGACGCGCTCCACCGTGACGCCATGCCGTTTGAACCAAGCAAGACTGCTATGGAGGAAGGCTGTGGCGTCTTCCTTGCGCTCGCTGGGTAGCAACTGGGTGTAGGCCAGACGCGAGCGGTCATCGATGGCGACGTGAAGGTATTCCCAGCCGAGGCCACCCCCACAGATCGTCGATTGCTTTGGCCGGTGCGATCGCCGGTGATGCGATGACCGATGCCTTCGATACGCCCGAGCTTTTTGATGTCGATGTGGATCAGTTCGCCTGGGTTCTCCCGTTCATAGCGCATCACGGGCGGCCGGGGATCAAGGGAGCGGAGCCGGCCCAGGCCGCGCCGTCGCAGCACGACGCCGACGGTGGACAGCGGCCGGCCGAGCTGGCGGGCAATGGCCGGTCCGGTCAGGCGCTGGCGTCGCAGCGCCTCGATTTCCTCTTCCGCCCGCCCATCCAGCCGCGTCGGGCTGCGATGCGGCCGCGACGAGCGATCGGCCAATCCGGCCTCGCCCTCGGCGGCAAAGCGGTCGCGCCATTTGCGCACGGTCCGGGCCGTCACGCCTTGAGCCCGGGCAACCGCGGCCGGCGTCCAGCCGCTCGCCAGGCGTTGCACCATCAGCATTCGACTATGGCGCGTCGTGCGCGCATTCTCATGGACGTCCATCCGGGGCTCCGGGTTGTGGATTGGCGGCCTCGCAACCACAGCCTCTCAGCCCAACCCCGGAGGGACAACCTCCGTAGCAACGACATCTAGAGCATGATCGCCGCGTCTATCAGCGGCGATCATGCTCTAGCAGGCTGTCGGATTCCCGAACGGCGCAAAAGGCGTCAAACTGCGGTTATGGCGACCTTTGTTCCGTATGACCGCAGACAAGCTTTCCTTCTGCCGCCTGACCTGAAGGACTGGCTGCCAGCGGATGACCTGGCGCACTTCGTGGTTGCGGCGGTGGAGCGGGTTGCGCTGTCGGCCTTCAAGGTGAACGAGCAGGCTGGGGGCAAGCCGCAATATCATCCGCGGCTGATGCTGGCGCTGCTGATCTACTGCTATGCCAACGGGACGTTCTCGTCGCGGCGGATCGAGCGGGCGACGCATCGCGACATCGGCGTGCGCTTCGTGGCCGCCAACACCCATCCGGACCATGACACGATCGCGGCCTTCCGGCGCACCAACAAGGCGGCGTTCGAGGCGGCGTTCCTGCAGGTGCTGCTGCTGGCGCGCGAGACCGGCCTGCTGCGGGTCGGCGTGGTATCGATCGACGGCACCAAGCTGGACGCGAATGCCTCGAAGATCCGCTCGGTGCGCTATGACCGCGCGCAGGCTCTGCGGGCCAAGCTGGCGGCCGACATCGCCGCCCTGACGGCCCAGGCCGAGGCAGCGGATACACAGGATATTGATCCCCAGGCGCTGCCGGCCGAGATCGCCCGGCGCGAGACGCTGAAGGCGAAGCTCGATGCGGCCTGCGCCCGGCTGGAGGCCGAGGCGCGCGAGCAGGCCGCAGCGGTCCGGCCGGCCTACGAGGCCAAGAAGGCCGCCTATGACGCGAAGCTGGGGCGGCGTGGCCGTCCGCCGGTACCGCCGGATGATGACCCGCCGCCCGAGCGCCAGAGCAACCTGACCGACCCGGACAGCGCGCTGATGCGCCGCTCGGATGCGCATGAGTATCGCCAGGCCTACAATGCACAGGCGGTGGTCTGCGCCGACGGCGCGCAACTGATCCTGGCCACCAACCTGACCGCCAGCCCCTCCGACGCGCCGAGCTTTGCCGCCACCATCCTGGCCATGGAGCAGACCATCGGACTGCCCAAAGTGGTGTTGGCCGATGCCGGGTTTGCCAGCGATCCAGCGGTAGCAGCCTTGCAAGTGCGCGGGATCGAGCCGCTGGTGGCAATCGGACGCACCCAGCCGCACCGGCCCTACGACTTCCGCCCGCCACCGAAGGCAAAGGCACCGCGGCGGATCACCGAGCCATGGCGTCTCGCCATGAAGGCCAAGTTGCAGACCGACGCTGCCAAGACCCTCTACCGCAAGCGCAAGCAGACCGTGGAACCGGTGTTCGGCATCATCAAAAGTGCCATGGGCTTCGTCCGCTTCCGCCTGCGCGGCATCCAAAACGTCGCCACCGAGTGGACCTTGACCGCCCTGGCTTACAATTGCAGGCGGCTACACCGCCTCACGGCCGCCTGAAGGACACAAGACATGCCGTTGACGCTCAGCGAACACGTGAACCCGACAGCCTGCTAGAGCGATTTCACTCAGAGTGTCCGCAAAGTGGCGGACGTGAAATCGCTCTAGCCTTTGTTTTATCGAGCAGTTTTATCAGTCGGACAGATTCCGGTCTGACTGAAACTGCTCTAGCTCTCAAGCAGGGCAGAACGAGCGGCCTGGAATGCGAGCAGGTTGTCGACCACGCCTCTCGGCCAGCCAGAGACCCAATGCCTCCCGCTATCCCCCGATGCGGGCCCATAAATTGCCGGCAGGCGAGATATCTCGGCCGAAGCACGGATGCGTGGCTGGGGCGGGAGGGATCGAACCTCCGAATGGCGGAATCAAAATCCGCTGCCTTACCGCTTGGCTACGCCCCATCGGCGGAAGGGGTGATAGGTCGGGCCGCCTCCCAGGTAAAGTGCTTCCTTCGGCGAGGCGGCCTCAGGCCGGCAGTTCCGCCGCGCCGAGAATGCGGAGAGCCACCGATTGCACCAGCAGCACGGCGCCATGGCCGGGCGGCGGGGGCGGCAGGTCGAAATGTCTCGGAGCGCCGTCCCAGGTGCCGAGATCATGGACTTCCCGCACGATGCGGTGATCGGTCAGCTTCCGGCCGCCATTTTCCCCGGCGCCGATCGCTGTCGTCTCTTCAGGCAGGTAAAACACCAGCAGGGCGCTGACCGGCTGCGCGGCCGAGGCGACGTCGCCGGCCAGGCCCTCTGCGGTCCGGCGCAGGCCGACGCCGATGCGGGCGGGCGGAGTGGTGGCGATCGCGGCGTTGACCGCGCCGGTGTCGGAGCCGACTTCCATCCGCGCCCCGCCCACCACCAGGGCCGGCGTGTAGACCTCGGCGCCGAGGCTGCGTGCGTAGGCTTGCTGGCGACGTGTCGCCTCAGGCGAGGAAAACGGGTCCCGCCAGCCCAGCCGGTCCCAGTAATCCACGTGCCAGGCGAGCGCGATCAGCCCCGGGCGCAACGCGAGCTGTCCCAGCAGCCGCTCCGCCGGGGGACAGGAGGAGCAACCCTGGGAGGTGAACAGTTCCAGCACGGTCGGCGTCTCGGTCGCCGTCGCCCCGGCAAGGCGGGGGAGACCGGCGAAGATCGAGGCGGCAATGAAGGAACGTCGATGCATAAGCCCCTCCCCTGGGTCGTTCGTGCCCGAAGCCGATGCCCCCTCCCCCAACAAGCGGGAGGAGATTGCATCTATCGGCTCAGACCCATCGGCCTGTCCGGGCTGTTGCAACGAGCAGGAGACTCAGGCAGCAGCAGTGGCGTTACAGCGCGCCGCCGCGCCGTCCCGCCATCGCGCCGAGACGCAGCCGGAGCGCGTTCAGCTTGATGAAGCCCTGGGCGTCGAACTGGTCGTAGGCGCCCTGGTCTTCCTCGAACGTCACCACCTTCATCGAGTACAGGCTATTCGGCGATTCCCGCCCGACGATCGTGGTGTTGCCCTTGTAGAGCTTCACTCGCACCCGGCCGGTGACCGAATGCTGGCTGGCATCGATGGCCGCCTGCAGCATCCGCCGTTCCGGGCTGAACCAGAAGCCGTTGTAGATCAGCTCGGCGTAGCGCGGCATCAGGCTGTCCTTCAGATGCGCCGCTTCGCGGTCCAGTGTGATGCTCTCGATGCCGCGATGCGCCGCCAGCAGGATGGTGCCGCCCGGCGTCTCGTAGACGCCGCGCGACTTCATGCCGACGAAGCGGTTCTCCACCAGGTCCAGCCGGCCGATGCCGTTGGCGCGGCCGTATTCGTTCAGCTTGGTCAGCAGCATCGCCGGCGAGAGCTTTTCGCCGTTGATCGCGACGGGATCGCCGCCCTCGAAGTCGATGGCGATCTCAGTCGCCTTGTCGGGCGCCGATTCCGGGCTGATGGTGCGCTGATAGACGATCTCGTCCGCCTCGAGCGCGGGATCTTCCAGGATTTTTCCCTCGGACGACGAATGCAGCAGGTTGGCGTCGACCGAGAACGGCGCCTCGCCGCGCTTGTCCTTGGCGATCGGGATCTGGTTGGCCTCGGCAAATTCCAGCAGCTTGGTGCGGCTGGTCAGGTCCCATTCGCGCCATGGGGAGATCACCTTGATATCGGGCTTCAGGGCGTAATAGGCGAGTTCGAAACGCACCTGGTCGTTGCCCTTGCCGGTCGCGCCATGCGCCACGGCGTCGGCGCCGACCATCTCCGCGATTTCGATCTGGCGCTGGGCGATCAGTGGCCGCGCGATGGAGGTGCCGAGCAGGTACTGGCCTTCGTACACCGTGTTGGCGCGGAACATCGGAAAGACGAAATCGCGGACAAAGGTCTCGCGCAGATCATCGACGAAGATTTCCTTGATGCCGAACATCTCGGCCTTCTTGCGGGCCGGCTCCAGTTCCTCGCCCTGGCCGAGATCGGCGGTGAAGGTCACGACTTCACAATTATAGGTAGTCTGCAGCCAGCGCAGGATCACGCTGGTATCCAGCCCGCCGGAATAGGCGAGCACGACCTTCTTCACATCCTTCACGCGCATTTCGCTGGTCCCTGTGTCGATTGGTAGAACGGAAGGCAGGCCAGGGGGCCTGCCCGGACCTTCGCCCCCTTGCACCCACAAACCAAGTATGGGGTTCTAAGGGCTTGCCCTTAGCGGGGTCCAGGGGCAGAGCCCCTGGCCTGGCTTTCTGTGCGCAATTGGCCGCACGCGGCCAGAATGTCGCGCCCGCGCGGCGCGCGCACCGGCGAGGAAAAGCCGGCATCCATGACGATATTGGCAAAGCGGTCGATGGCGGTGCCGGAGCTGGTCTCGTAGGCGCTGCCGGGCCAGGGATTGAACGGGATCAGGTTGACCTTGGCCGGGATGCCCGCGATCAGGCGGACCAGTTCGCGCGCCTCGGCCGGGCTGTCGTTGACGCCCTTGAGCATGACGTATTCGAAGGTGATCCGCCGCGCATTGGATGCCGCCGGGTAGCGCCGGCAGGCGGCGATCAGCTCAGCGATCGGGTATTTGCGGTTCAGCGGCACCAACTCGTCGCGCAGCTCGTCGCGCACGGCGTGCAGCGACACCGCCAGGTTGACGCCGAGTTCCGCGCCCGCGCGGTCCATCATCGGCACCACACCGGAGGTGGACAGCGTGATCCGCCGGCGCGACAGGGCGATGCCCTCGTTGTCCATCACGATGGTCATCGCCTTGGCGACGTTCTCGTAGTTGTACAGCGGCTCGCCCATGCCCATCAGCACGATGGTGGACAGCAGCCGCGGCGTCTCGCCCCTCGGGCTCGGCCATTCGCCGTAGCTGTCGCGGGCCGCCATGAACTGGCCGACGATCTCGGCCGCGCCGAGGTTGCGCACCAGCGTCTGGGTGCCGGTGTGGCAGAACCGGCAGGACAGCGTGCAGCCGACCTGCGAGGAGATGCAGATCGCGCCGCGGTCTTCCTGGCGGTCGGGAATGTAGACGGTCTCGGCCTCCTGGCCGTCGCGGAAGCGGAACAGGAATTTGCGCGTCTCATCGGTGCTGGTCTGCACCACCGCCGCCTCGGGCCGGCCGATGACGAAGTTCTGCGCCAGCTTTTCCTGCAGCGGCCGGGCGATCGAGCTCATCGCGGCAAAATCGGTCACGCCCTGGTGATACATCCAGTGCCAGACCTGCTTGGCGCGGAACGGCTTTTCCCCGATCGCGGCGAGTTCCTCGCCGAGCTCGGCGCGGGACAGACCGATGAGTTCGCGCCTGCCATCGGCCAGCCGTGCCGGCGGCGGGTTGAAGCGCGCGGTCTTGGCCAGGATGCGGACGCGCTCGGCTTCGGTCAGGTCCGCCGCCTGGACGACCCGGGTTTCGATCACATCTGGGGCATTCGTTGCCATCAGCGCGGCGGCGGGCATTCTTTGACGATCGCACCATAGGCCTGCGCGAAACCCTTCAGGCTGAATGTATCCACGACCTGGGACTTGTTCGGGCCGGGCGAGCGGGCGATGACGGTGCGGCCGGCCTTCATCGCGCTGACCGCGGCGACGCCCTGGCGGGCGAAGGCCGAGCGCTGGGCGGTGTAGAACGGATGACCGGTCTGATCGATCTGCACCATGACCTCGACACCCGGGGCATAGGCGAAGCCCGCTGTCAGCGCCACGGCGTCGCGCCCGGTGGTGCGCTGGGTCACCGTCAGCACCACGTCCCCGCGCCCGGGGATCGCGGGCGTGGAGTTCTGCGCCCGGGTGAAGGCGTAGCAGACCCGCTGGCCGCCTTCCTGGTGGATGGCGGCGATCCAGTCCTCGAACTTGCCGAGCTGCTTGGGCGTCGCCGAGGCGGCGGGCGCGGGCCTGGCCGGCGCGGCGTGCTTCGGCTGTGCCTGGGCCGATGCCGGCGATGCGGCGGCCAGCGATAGCAGGACGAGGGAAAACAGGGTGGGAATGTTCTGCAACGGAGCCTTGGGGAAGTATGCGCGCATAGGCAGACAAATACGTTGCACGGCGCGGCACGACAAGCGCGGGAACATCGGGGCTCCTTCCCATTCGCGGATTTGGCCCATTCGCGGATTTGGCGCATCCGCGGATTCAAATGGTATTTCGGCCGCCGGTTTGGCACCGCGCGGCCAGCCGGACTACCTTGCGCCGCATGACCGACACGACCGACCGGCAGCTTGCCGCGCAATACGAGGAATTTCCCTACCCGCGGCGCGACCCGCGCGATGAGGCCAGGCGCCTGATCGTCGGCAGCCCCGGCCATCTGCGGGAGATCGACCATTGGATCTTCGGCGCCTCGCGGCCGGCCTCGCGGCCCTTGCGCGCCCTGATCGCCGGCGGCGGCACCGGGGACGCCACGATGATGCTGGCCCAGCAGATGGCGCGCACGGACCGGCCCGGCAGCGTCACCTGGCTGGACCGCTCCACCGCGTCGCTGAAGATTGCCCAGGACCGCGCGACGGCGCGCCAGCTGACCAATATCGTCTGGGAGCAGCGCTCCCTGCTCGACCTGCCGGACGCCGGACTGGGATTGTTCGACTACGTGGATTGCTGCGGCGTGCTGCATCACCTGCCGGACCCGGCGGAGGGGCTGCGCGCGCTGGTTTCCGTGCTGGCGCCGGGCGGCGGGCTGGGACTGATGGTCTATGCGCCGCATGGCCGCACCGGGATCTACATGGTGCAGGACGCGCTGCGCCTGCTGGCCCCGTCCGACCAGCCGCCGGCGGCGCGGCTGGATGTCGCCAAACGGGTCATGCGCCATTTGCCGGAAACCGCCTGGCTGCGCCAGAACCGCTTCGTCGACGACCACATCAACGGCGGCGATGCCGGGTTGTACGATCTGCTACTGAACCCCCGCGACGTCGCGTTCACGGTGCCCGCCCTGCACCGGATGCTGGCCGATGCCGGCCTCGAGGTGGCCTGCTGGGTGGAGCCGATGCGCTACGACCCGATCCCGCTGCTGCCCGATCCGCGCCTGCGTGCCCGGGCGGAGGCGCTGGATCCGCTGGACCGTGCGGCGCTGGCGGAGGCGCTTTCGGGCAACATGAGCGCGCATATCGTCTATTGCGTCCGCGCCGGCGAAGCGCCGGTCCGGGCCGATCCGTTCGCACCGGACGCGGTGCCGATCGCGCGGGAGATGCCGACCGAGGAACTGGCCAAGCATATCCAGCCGGACGGCACGATCGTGATGGTGTTCGACGGCTTGCGCGTGCCGTTGGCGCTGCCGCCTTTGGCCGGGGCGATCCTGCGCCTGGTGGACGGCCGGCGCAGCGTGGCCGCCATCGCCGCGGCGATGGCCGAAGGCGGCAAGGTAACGCCGGAGGCCTTCGAGCGCGCCTGGCGGACCACGTTCACCCAGTTGGAGCGGGTCAACCGGCTGCTGCTGGCGCCGCCCCGCTGAACCTAGGTTGATCGGGGGGGTTGATCGGGGGACTGATCGGGAGCCGACCGGGGGCGCTATCGCTCCATCCGCTTGAGAAAATCGAGCTGCCAGCGCATCTCCTCGGTTGCCAGCGGGAACGCGCCGTCAGGACCAGCCGGCAGGATGGCCGAGGGCGCGAGATGCGCGAGCATCGCCTGCAGCGGCGCGGCGATCCGCATGCTGAACCCCGCCTGCCAGATCAGGCTGACCATGCCCTTGGCGCTGCGCAGCGCGGCCGTGCGGTCGATCACCGACAGCGGCACATCGGCGGCAACGGCCAGCATTGCCGCCACCAGCAGCGCCTCCCCACGCTTCACCGCCTCGATGACCGCATCCTCGGTCAGGCGCCCGTCCACACGCAGGGCATGGGCCTCTGCCAGCGCCTGTTGCGCCGTCAGGGCGGCGGGTGCGACGGCACATTCCCTGGGCGCGGGCGCGTTCACGGCCAGCATCCGGCCCAGCTGGGCGCGGAAATCCGCGGCCAGCGACGGATCCAGATCCGAGCGGCTGGCCAGCCTTTCCAGCAGTTCGGCGGCAACGATCTCCGACAGCGAGCGGGCGGCACGCGCCGACAGCGCAGGGCGATCGACCAGCGGCGAATGCCATTCCTGGTGGGATGGCGCGCTGGCGATCAGCGCGTCCAGAGTGGCCTCCCGGATGGCGGCCGAGGGATTGGACAGCAGAGCGCGGATCGCGGCGCTGTCGGCGGTCCGGGTGACGGCATCGGCGGTGGCCTCGTCCAGATCGGGGCGCTGGGCGACCGAAGCCGCAGTCGCCGCCGAAGGCGAGTCCGCCAGCAAGGCCAGCAGATCCTCGGGCGTCAGGATCGGCGACAGCCGGATCACGGGATCGCTGACCACCACGGCGGCATCCCGGGCCAGGCGCAGGATCAGCGCGCGGGGCGCCTCCGGCATCTGCTTGACCGCGTCGGCGATGGCGGCGCGCACCCGCACCGCCGCGTCGTCGGCCAGGGCGGCCAGGGTCGCCTGCGCCTGCCGGTTCAGCCGGTCCTGTTCCGGCCCGGCGATATCCGCCACCAGCCCAGCCAGCTTGCGCGCCAGCAGGGCGCGGACCCGCTCGTCACGGTCCTGCGCCAGTATCCGGTCGGCCTCCGCCGGCGCGGCTTTGTTCATGGCGACCGCGGCGCGCACCGTCACCGAGCCCTCCCGCGCCAGGGCGCGCAACACCTCCGCCGCCGTGCCCAGGCCCGCGCCGAGCCGCACGCGCAGCGCCTCCTCGGTTTCCTCGTTCAGCTGCATGGCGGCGTTCCGCATTTCCCGATCCTCTCCGCGCCCTCCCGCCGGAACTCCATGCCGAAGGAACCGTCTTCCCGATGCGCCGGCGCGGTCCGGACGATTATCCGTCGTTGTCCTGCGAGACGCGCCAATGCGCGCGGCCAGAGTGCTTCACCTCGTACATCGCGGTATCCGCCCGCCGCATCAGCGAGCCGATCTCCTCGCCGCCGCGGGCGCGGCGTGTGGCGATGCCGATCGACATGGTCAGCGCCGGTCCGTGGTGGCCGGTGACCTCCGCCAGCCTGCGCGGCCCTTCGATGCGCAGCCGCTCGGCACGCTCGGCGGCGGTCATGTGGTCGGCGCCGTTCAACCAGACGGCGAACTCGTCGCCGCCAAGACGGGCGACCAGATCGGTCGGGCGGAACGCGTCGCGCAGCAGGCCGGCCACCGCGCAGAGCGCCTTGTCGCCGGCCTCATGCCCCAGCCGGTCGTTGAGCGGCTTGAAGTTGTCGAGATCGGTGAACAGCAGCGTGCCTGGCAATTCCTCCCGATCCAGCCGGTCGACGTGGCGGGCGAGTTCCTCCAGGAAGGCGCGGCGGTTCAGCAGGCCGGTGAGCGGATCGGTCCGCGCCAGACGTGCCATCTCCCGCTGGATCGCCTCATGCTCCAGCACCACGCGCACGATCGCGGCCGCAGAGGCCGCCAGCACATGGTCCTCGCCATCCCAGGGGCGCGCCCCGGGAAGCCGCCAGAGCACGAGGCCGGCATGTTCGCCGAAGCGGGTCTGGCAGACGCAGGCCAGCACCTGCCTGCCATCCGGCGCGCTGGTCTGGGCGGCTGCGGGGTCTTCCGCGCGCAGCATCAGCGCGGCCGTCTCGGTCACCGCATCCGCGCCGCTGCCGGCGCGGTGCAGCAGGACCGGACCGGCGCCGCCGCCACTCCCGCCGCCCAGGATGTCCACGACCGACGCGCCCTCCGCGCCCAGCGCGTTCGCCAGCCCGTCCAGCACCGCCCGCATCATGCGCGGGGCCAGGACCTCCTGGCGCATGCACCAGAGTATATGGTCGACCACCTCGGCCCGGCGCAGGGCGGCCGCGAGCTGCGCGTCCTGGCCGTCCTGCTCGGTGACGTCAACGCCCACGCCACGCGCACCGACGATCCTGCCCTCCAGATCCAGCAGCGGCGCCGCGGCGAAGGACAGGCAGGCAAGCGTGCCATCCGCCCGCCGCAGCCAGGCGCGCCGGCGGCGCAACGCCACGGTGGGGCGGAACGGGCTGAAACCGGCCGGGTCCCGCCCAGGCTGGCCCCGCCCCGCTTGGCCGCTGTCCTCCGCCAGCAGCAGCTCCGCCGGCTGGCCGAGCAACGTGGCCGCCGGCCAGCCCAGCGCCGGCTCCGGCGTGACGAAGACGAAGCACCCCCGCTCATCGGTCTCGAACGCGAAATCGGCCGCCAGGCCGACCAGGTCGTGCCAGCGCTGGCGGCTGTCGAGCAGCGCGCCGCGCAGCGGATCGCCGGAGCGTTCCGCCGCGAAGTTCAGGCCATGGATCGCTGCGGAAAAATCGGTCATGCACCTTGGGTCTCATTCGCCTTGGCGCATAAAAGCCGCGGGGACGTAAACGCGGGGTTATCGTGCGGGACCTTTTCGGCATAATTCCGCACGGCGCGAACCCCGCCCTTACCCGGCCCTGCGCTCATCGCCCGGCAGCCACCGGCGTTCGGACGGGCGAGAATGTCGCCCGCACGCGACGCGTTGACATGGCCGGGACCGATGCGCATGGTCCGGCCGCCGCGACGGCCGAGCCGGCCCGCGCGCGGCAGCATACCCTCCGTGGGACGACAAGCAGACCCTCCATGGAGCGGCGAAAGGCCCTCCGCGGAGCGGCAACGAGGAGAGAGCCATGAGCAAGCAGGCGCTGGAACGGACCATCGAGGAACTCTGGGAGACGCGCGACGCGATCTCGTCGGCCACAAAGGGAGCCCCGCGCGAGGCGGTGGACGCCGCGCTCGACAGCCTGGAAGCCGGCACCTCGCGCGTCGCCGAGCCGACATCCGCGGGCTGGCAGGTCAACCAGTGGCTGAAGAAGGCGGTGCTGCTGTCCTTCCGGCTGAACGACAGCGTGCCGATGGAGGGCGACGGCGGCGCGCCGGTGTTCGACAAGGTGCCGATGAAGTTCGCCGGCTGGGGCGCCAACCGCTTCAGGGAAGCGGGCTTCCGTGCCGTGCCGGGCGCCGTGGTGCGCCGCTCCGCCTATATCGCGCCGGGCGCGGTGCTGATGCCCTGCTTCGTGAATGTCGGCGGCTATGTCGGCCGCAACACCATGATCGACACCTGGTCCACGGTCGGCAGCTGCGCGCAGATCGGCGACAACTGCCACATCAGCGGCGGCGTCGGCATCGGCGGCGTGCTGGAGCCGCTGCAGGCCAATCCGGTGGTGATCGAGGACGATTGCTTCATCGGCGCCCGCTCGGAAGTGGCCGAGGGCGTGATCGTCGAGCGCGGCTCGGTGCTGTCGATGGGCGTGTTCCTCGGCGCCTCCACCAAGGTGATCGACCGCAACACCGGCGAGATCCACATCGGCCGGGTGCCGGCCTATTCGGTGGTGATCCCCGGCTCGCTGCCAGGCCGCAACCTGCCGGACGGCTCGCCCGGCCCCTCCACTTACTGCGCCGTCATCGTCAAGACGGTGGACGCCGGCACGCGGGCCAAGACCTCCATCAACGAGCTGCTGCGCGATTGAGCGACCTTCTGGACCCGCTGGGCCTCGCCCAGGACCTGATCCGCTGCGCCTCCGTCACCCCGGCCGATGCCGGGGCGATGGACGTGCTGACCGAGGCGCTGGAAAAACTCGGCTTCACCGTCACGCGGCTGCGCTTCGGCGAGATCGAGAACCTCTTCGCGCGCATCGGCACCGGCGCACCGCATTTCTGCTTCGCCGGACACACCGACGTGGTGCCGGTGGGCGATGCCAACTGGAGCGCGCCGCCGTTTTCCGGTGAAGTCCGGAAAGACGTACTCTACGGGCGCGGCGCCTGCGACATGAAGGGCGCCATCGCCGCCTTCGTGGCAGCCGCGGCGCGCCAGCTCAGGACATCCCCGGAGAAGGGCTCGATCAGCCTGCTGATCACCGGCGACGAGGAAGGCCCGGCAACCGACGGCACGGTAAAGGTGCTGGACTGGATGGCGGCCAACGGCCAGATCCCCGATTTCTGCCTGGTCGGGGAGCCGACCTGCCCGGTGAAGCTCGGCGACACCATCAAGATCGGCCGGCGCGGCAGCCTGAACGCCAGGATCAGCGTGCACGGAACCCAGGGCCACGTCGCCTATCCGCATCGCGCCGACAATCCGGTGCACCGGCTGGTGCGCGCGGTCGCGGCGCTGACCGCCGCGCCGCTCGACGCCGGCAGCGAGTTCTTCGAGCCGAGCTCGCTGCAGCTCACCAGCATCGATGTCGGCAATCCCGCCACCAACGTGATCCCCGCCGCCGCCCGCGCGGCGCTGAACATCCGTTTCAACGACCGCCATTCCAGCGCCTCTCTTACCGCCTGGCTGCGCGCCACGATCGCACAGCACGCGGAGCGCTTCGAGCTCGATGTGTCGGTCAGCGGCGAGTCGTTCCTGACCGAACCCGGTCCGATGGTGACCAAGCTGAAGAACGCCATCGCCCGCGCCTCCGGCGTGGAGCCGAAGCTCGATACCGGCGGCGGCACGTCGGATGCGCGCTTCATCGCCAGGTTCTGCCCGGTGGCCGAGTTCGGCCTGATCGGCGCCACCATGCACCAGGTCGACGAACGGGTGCCGGTGGACGAGCTGCGCGCGCTGGCGGACATCTACGAGGCGGTGCTGGCCGACATCCTGGCATGAGCGGCCGCCCGCCAGGCGGCGGGAATACGCCCTCAAGCGGGGCGCTGCGGATCCTTGGCGGCATCGTGCGGCTGGCGCGCGGCCGCGCCGACGGCTTCGGCCATTTCTCCGCCACCCCCCAGGGCTTCCTCGGCAGCCTGGCGCCGCTGCTGGCGTTTCCGCTGGTCGGCACGGTCCTGATGCTGGCCGGCGGCGCCGGCAGCGCCGCGCTCGGCGACCTGCTCGCCACCATCTGCGCCGTGCTGGCGCCCGCGGTGCTGTCGCACAGCCTCGCCCGCCTGTGGGGGCGGGAGGGGCCGTGGCTGCGCTTCATCACCGCCTTCAACTGGTGCCAGTGGATCATTCCCGTGGTCGCGATGGTGGTGCTGGCTACCATCGGCATCGCCATCCGCCTGGGCCTGCCGGCCAATGCGGCGGCGGTGCTCGCCATGGTGCTGCTCGGCGGCTACGGGCTGTGGCTGCACTACTTCCTGGCCCGGCGCGGCCTGGACCTCTCCGCTGCCCGCGCCGTGCTGCTGGTGATCGTGGTCAATCTCGGCACCGTCCTTCTCGTGATCGTGCCGCGGCTGTTGATGGCCAACCGATGAGCATCCCGGCGACGTCCGGTAGCCATGTGCGGGCCGGCCTGGCCGGGGCCTTCGCGCTCGCCCGCGGTCGGCGCGATGGGCATGGACCTGATGCCGGCGGACCCACAGGCGCCGACGCTCAGCTTCCTGGCCGTGGCGATCTGCCTGCCGGCCTTTGTCGTGCTGCGCCTGCTGGCCTGGAGCATCACAGGAGCACCCGCCCAGCCCATCCGCACCCTGCTCGCCGCGATCCTGCTGTTCGTCATCGGCTGGATCGGCTACGCCGTGCTGTCGCACCGGGTCGCCGCCATGCTCGGCCGGGCGCCGCTCTGGCCGCGCTACATCGTCGCGTGGAACTGGTGCAACGTCGCCCAGTACGCGCTGTTCCTGGCCGCCAGCGTGCCTGGACTGCTCGGCGTGCCAGACTGGATGGACCAGACGATCAGCCTGATCGCGCTGTTCTGGGCGCTGTGGCTGGAGTGGTACGCGGCCAGGCTGGCGCTGCAGATCGGCACCTTGCCGGCCATCCTGATGGTGGGCCTGGACGTGCTGATCGGCCTGCTGCTGGCGGGGTGAATTGGGGCTTTGCCCCAAACCCAGAAGGGGCGCTGCCCCTTCACCCCGCAAGGGGATGGTCATCCCCTTGACCCCTTTCAGTTTGGTTTATTGGGAAGGGGGCACGCCGTAGCCCGTCAACGGCTGCGTCGGTTATGCCCCCTTCCCAACAAACCAGTCGGAGGGTTCCAAGGGACGACTGTCCCTTGGCGGGGGCGCAGGGGCAAAGCCCCGCTAGGGGGCAGAGCCCCCTGCCGGGATCTGGGGCGGAGCCCCAGCGCTACCGCGTCGGGCGCGGCGGGGTCTGGGTGTAGTCGTAGAAGCCGCGGCCGGTCTTGCGGCCGAGCCAGCCGGCCTCGACGTATTTCACCAGCAGCGGGCACGGGCGGTATTTGCTGTCCGACAGGCCTTCGTAGAGCACCTGCATGATCGACAGGCAGGTATCCAGGCCGATGAAGTCCGCCAGTTCCAGCGGCCCCATCGGGTGGTTGGCGCCGAGCTTCATGGAGGTGTCGATGGCGACCACCGAGCCGACGCCTTCATACAGCGCGTAGACCGCCTCGTTGATCATCGGCACCAGGATGCGGTTGACGATGAAGGCGGGGAAATCCTCGGCGACGGCGGTGATCTTGCCCAGCCTGCCGGCCAGCGCCTGTACCGCCTGGAAGGTCGGCTCATCCGTGGCGATGCCGCGGATGATCTCCACCAGCTTCATGACCGGAACCGGGTTCATGAAGTGCATGCCGATGAATTTCGCCGGGCGGTCGGTCTTCGCGGCCAGGCGGGTGATGGAGATCGAGGAGGTGTTGGACGCCAGCAGGCAGTCCGGCTTCAGATGCGGCAGCAGCGCCTTGAAGATCGCGTCGCTTGACCTCTTCCTTCTCGGTCGCGGCTTCGATGACCAGGTCGCAATCGCCGAAATCGGCATAGTCGGTGGTGGTGGTGATGCGGGCCAGCGCCGCCGCCTTGTCTTCCGCGTCGATCGTGCCGCGGCTGACCTGGCGGTCCATGTTGCGGCCCATCACCGCCATCGCCTTTTCCAGCGCCTCGGCCTTCACGTCGGCCAGCACCACCGTCAGTCCGGCGAGGGCGCAGACATGGGCGATACCGTTGCCCATCTGCCCCGCGCCGATCACGCCAACGCTGCCGATCTCGGGAACGGCGGGATCCAGCTGCCCCGCGGCAGCGCTTGGCGTGACGTCTATGTTCATTCAGGCTTTCTCCAGTTCCGCGGCGAGCTCGGGAAGGGCGGTGAACAGATCGGCGACGAGGCCGTAATCGGCGACCTGGAAGATCGGCGCCTCCTCGTCCTTGTTGATGGCGACGATGACCTTGCTGTCCTTCATGCCGGCCAGATGCTGGATGGCGCCGGAGATGCCGATGGCGACGTACAGCTCGGGCGCGACGATCTTGCCGGTCTGGCCGACCTGATAGTCGTTCGGCACGAAACCGGCATCGACCGCGGCGCGCGAGGCGCCGACGGCGGCGCCGAGCTTGTCGGCGATCGGGTCCAGCAGCTTGAAGTTCTCGCCGTTCTGCATGCCGCGGCCGCCGGAGATCACCACGCGCGCGGCGGTCAGTTCCGGCCGCTCGCTCTTGGACAGCTCGGAGGAGACGAAGCGCGAGCTGCCGGGCAGCTCGACCGTCGGCGCCGGCTCGATGACGGCGGAGCCGCCTTCGGCCGGGCAGGGATCGAAGCTCGCGGCGCGGACGGTGATCACCTTGATCTTGTCCGACGACTTCACCGTGGCCATCGCGTTGCCGGCATAGATCGGACGCACGAAGGTGTCGGCGTCGATCACCTCGGCGATGTCGCTGATCGGCTGGCTGTCGAGCAAGGCGGCCACGCGCGGCATCACGTTCTTGCCCGACGCGGTGGCGGGGGCCAGCAGGTGCGTGTAGCCCGGCGCCAGCGCCAGGATCAACGCGGCCAGCTTTTCCGCCAGCGGGTTGGCGTAGTCGTCGCCATCGGCGACCAGCACCTTGGAAACGCCCGGCAGCTTGGCGGCGGCAGCGGCGGCGGCGCCGACATCCTTGCCGGCGACCAGGACATGCACGTCGCCCAGCTTGGAGGCTGCGGCGACGGCGCTGCGCGAGGGCTGCTTGATGCCGGTGGCGTCGTAATCGAGGAGAACGAGGGACGTCATGATCAGATCACCTTCGCTTCGGTGCGGAGCTTTTGGACGAGTTCGGCCACCGAGGCGACCTTCTGGCCGGCCTGGCGCTTGGCCGGCTCGGTCACCTTCAGCACGGTCAGGCGCGGGGTCGGATCGACGCCGAGGTCGGCCGGCTTGACAGTATCGATCGGCTTCTTGCGCGCCTTCATGATGTTCGGCAGCGAGGCGTAGCGCGGCTCGTTCAGCCGCAGATCGGTGGTGACCACCGCCGGCAGGGTCAGCGCCACGGTCTCCAGACCGCCATCGACTTCGCGCGTCACGGTCACGCCGTCGCCTTCCACGGTCACCTTGCTGGCGAAGGTGCCCTGCGGCCAGCCGAGCAGGGCGGCCAGCATCTGGCCGGTGGCGCTCATGTCGTCGTCGATCGCCTGCTTGCCGAGGATGATGAGCTTCGGCTGTTCCTTCTCGGCGATCGCCTTCAGCAGCTTGGCCACCGCGAGCGGCTCCACCGCCACGTCGGTCTCCACCAGGATGCCGCGGTCGGCGCCCATGGCCAGCGCGGTGCGAATCGTCTCCGAGCATGCCGCCACGCCGACGGAGATGGCGACGATCTCGGTCGCCACGCCCTTTTCCTTCAGGCGGACGGCTTCCTCGATCGCGATCTCGTCGAACGGGTTCATCGACATCTTCACGCCGGCGGTTTCAACGCCGGTGCCGTCCGCCTTCACGCGAACCTTTACGTTGTAGTCAACCACCCGCTTGACGGGGACGAGAATTTTCATGGGGTCTGCCGCTTCCTGGAAACCGTTGCCGCGATCAGATGCGCCGCAAGGCCGGCCAGGGGATAAGCCCCGCGATCCGGCCTTCGCATCTGCGATATAACGGGCCGGACCTTAGGCAGGGGCACAATGTGCTGTCAAACCACAGCACCCGCGGGAGCGTGGCCCCGTACGCAAGTCAGCCCCGCAAATCAGCCCGCAAATCGGCCGCTCCGCCGGAGCGCCTCATCGGACATGGCCAGAGTCAGGAGCGCAGCAGGCTCATCAGCACGATGAACAGCACCAGCGCCGCCGCCTGCAAGATGACGCGCCAGCGCATCAGCGCATTGGAGCGGGCCGGGTTGCCGCCGCCGCGCACCAGGCCGATCATGCCCGCCGCCAGCACGCCGAGCGTGCCGAGCATCGCCAGTACCATCAGGACGAGGAGAACGGTCTTCATGGGGCAATCGGCTTCATCGCTCCGAGATAGGGCGTTTCACGGCAATGTAAACCGCCTCCCTTCTGCCATATGCCGGCACTAGCTAGAAAGCAGACCCACGCGGCTGGAGCCGGATTGATGAAACGCCTGCTGACCTTCCTTCTGCTGCTGACGGCAGCACTCGCCGGTGCGGCACCGGACGGATGGGCGCAGCCGCCGGCGGCCCATGCCCCGGCATCGACGCCTCCCGCTGCGCCGGCGGCTGCGCCCGGCACGGCGATGCCTGCACCGGCCACGGCTGGCCCGGCAGCGCCGGCTGCGGCCCCTGCCCCTGCGGCCGCGCCTGGCGTCACGCCGGCCGACGCCCAGCGTGTGCTCGACCTGCTGAACGACCCGAAGAAGCGGGCCGATTTCACCTCCACGCTCGACGCGATCGCCAAATCCCTGCCGCCGGCCAGCCCTGCGCCGGCGGCGGTTCCAGCGGCGGCGCCGGCGGCGACGCCGCTCGACATACCGCTGGTGCCCGACAGCCTGGGCGCGCAGCTTCTGGTCACCGGCTCGAGCGTGCTCAGCCGCATTTCCGAGCGGCTGCGCGGCGTGCTCGCCGATCTGCGGACGCTCCCGCCGATGGGCGGCTGGATCCTGATGATGGCCAGCGATCCGCTCGGCCAGAAGCTGCTATGGGATACCGCCTGGCGGCTTGCGGTAACCTTTGCAGCCGGCCTGGCGGCCGAGACGACCGCCTCCTGGCTGCTGCGCCGGCCGATGGCCGCGCTGAGCGCGGGCTGGCACCCGCGGCGGCGCGCGGCGGGGGGTGGGCTGGGGGGCCGCGGGGCGGCGACGCTGCCTAAACCCGGTGCGGCGGGCGCGGAGGCCAGGCAACCCGCCGGCAAGACGCAGGAGCCGTCGAACGACGAATCCGAGCTCGACGCGTTCCAGGAAGACGAGATTCAGGACGACGGGCAGACCCGCGCCGAGCTTGGCGCGATCGAACCGCCGGAGCGCCCGCGCTCGCGGCTGCTCGCGCGCCTGCAGCTGTTGCCGGGTATCCTGGTGCGCCTCGTGATCTCACTGGTGCCGGTGGTGTGCTTCGTGGTGACCGCGCACCTGGTCGTCGGCACGTCCATCGGCGAGGTCTATCTGACGCAGCTGGTGCTGATGGCGATGATCGACGCCTACGCCGTCTCCCGCATCCTGCTTTGTTGCACCCGGGCTCTGCTCTCGCCGGACACGCCGCGCTGGCGGCTGTTCCCGATCTCCACCGAAACCGCACTGAGCGGCGTGCGCTGGGTGCGGTGGCTCATCCTCATCGGCGTCTTCGGCTATGCCTCGGCGGAGGCGGGGCTTCTGCTGGGCATGTCCCCGGTCACGCATGAGGCGCTGCTCAAGACCGACGGCCTCGTGCTGCTGGTGCTGGCGATCATCATCGTGCTGCGCAACCGGGCCGAGGTGGCGGCGCTGATCCGCGCCCGGCCAGGCCACGATGGCCCGATGGTACGCTGGCGCAAGCGGCTCGCCTCGGTCTGGCACATCCTCGCCGTGCTGTACCTGTCCGGGCTCTGGCTGGTATGGGCGGTCGACGTTCCCGACGGCTTCCGCCGCCTGCTGAACTTCTTCGTGGTCACCATCCTGGTGACCGTCGCCGCGCGCATCGTGCGCACCCTGCTGCTCGGCATGCTGGAGCGGCATCTCGAATCCGAGCCCGCCGCGAATGCGCGCTATCCCGGCCTGACGGCGCGTCTGCAGGCCTATCACCCGGTGCTCAGCCTGCTCGTGCATATCGTCGTCTCGCTGGCCGCACTGGTCGCGCTGCTGCAGCTCTGGGGCCTCGGCGCCATCGACTGGCTGGCGAGCAACCTGCTGGCGCAGCGCATGATCTCGGCGCTGACCACCATCGCCGTCGCCCTGATCTTTGCGATCGGGGTCTGGGAACTGGCCAATGCCGGGGTCGAAAAGCATCTGTCCAAGCTGCAGCGCGACGCCCAGACCGCCCGCTCGGCCCGGCTGCGCACCCTGCTGCCGATGCTGCGCACGGCGCTGCTGGTCGCCATCCTATCGGTGGTGGCGCTGGTCGTGCTCAGCGAGATCGGCGTGAACATCGCCCCGCTGCTGGCCGGCGCCGGCGTGCTCGGCATCGCCATCGGTTTCGGCTCGCAGAAGCTGGTGCAGGACGTGATCACCGGCCTGTTCCTGCTGCTGGAAAACACCATGCAGGTAGGCGACGTGGTGCTGCTCGGCGGGCTGACGGGCGTGGTGGAGCATCTGTCGATCCGCACCATCCGGCTGCGCGCGGAGGATGGCTCGGTGCACGTGATCCCGTTCAGCGCGGTGACCACCGTCACCAACATGACCCGCGACTTCTCCCATGCGGTGGCCGAGGTTCAGGTGCTCTATCAGGAGGATTACGACCGCGTCGTGAAGATCCTGCGCGCAATCGTGACGCAGATGCGGGCCGATCCGCGCTGGCAGAGCGAAATCCGTGACGAGCTGGAGGTGATGGGCCTGCAGCGCTTCGGCGACGGCGCCGCGGTGATCAAGTGCCGGATCCGCTGCGGCCCGTTCGGCCGCTGGGCGGTGCTGCGGGAATTCAACCGACGGATGAAGGCGCAATTCGAACAGGAGGGGATCAACACCCCCTACCCCTATCAGAGCGTGCTGCGCCCGCCGGACCCGGCGCTCGCCGCAACAGCAGCGCAGCCATCCGCCGCCTTGTCCGCGCCCAAGGATACGCCGGTTGCCTTGCCGTCGCCGGCCACCAAGGCCTAGACCGGGAAGCCCTCAGGCAGCCGGCGGGTTGCTCGACAAGGTCAGCACCGCGCGCAGTCCGGGCCTGGCGTCGGACAGTGTCAGCGCGCCGCCATGCAACTGCGCGACGGCCTGCACCAGCGACAGGCCCAGACCGGAGCCAGGCGTGCTGCGCGCCCTCTCGCCACGATAGAAGCGCTCGGTGGCACGGCTGCGGTCCGCCTCCGGTATGCCCGGGCCATGGTCGGTCACTGCGATCTCGATCCCGTCCGCCACCCGGGTGCCCGACAATGTCACGCTGCCGCCGGGCGGGGAGAATTTCAGCGCGTTGTCCAGCAGATTGGCGACCGCCTGCTGGATCAGGGTGGCATCGCCATGTGCGGGCAGGCTCGCGGGCGTCTCCGCGCTCAACCGCAGCCCCTTCTCCTCCGCCGAGGCCTCGTACAGCTCGGCCATGTCCGCCAGCAGCGGGGTCAGGTCGATGGCCGCGAAAGCGGCCCGGCGCGATCCGGCCTCGATCTCGGCGATGCGCAGCAGCGCCTGGAACACGCTGACGATGCCGTCGAGGTCGGCAGTCGCCTGTTCGATCGCCGTCCGCAGTTCCGCCGGACCGGCGGCGTGCTCGCTCGCCTCCTCCAGCCGGGCCCGGGCCCGGGCGATCGGGGTGCGCAGATCATGGGCGATGGCGTTGGAGACCTGCCGGACGCCTTCCATCAGCCGCGCGATCCGGTCGAGCATGTCGTTGATCGACTCCGACAGCTGGTCGAACTCGTCGCCGCGGCCCGACAATTGCACCCGACGGCTCAGATCGCCGCGGCTGACCGCGGCCGCGGTCAAGGAAACATTTGCGATCATGCGGCGGAACAGCTTGCGCACCAGCAGCGCGCCGAGACTCGCCAGCAGCAGCACCACCCCCACGCCCCAGACGAGCGCATGGGTCAGCAGCCCGCGCAGCTTGACCCGCACGCCGATATCGCGCCCGACCAGGATCCGGTAGCCGCCGGGCAAGGCCAGCGCGACGACCCGCGTCACCACCGGGACCCCTGCCCGCTCGACCTGCAATTCGTACCAGCCCGGGCGCCGGTCGATCTCGGTCGGCCAGCGCAGCAGGTTCCCGGCCAGCCGGTTCAGCTCGGGATCGACCAGCAGATAGACCGAGTCGTTGTCGGCGTTCTGCGTGACGCGATCGTCGATCGTGTCCTCCAGCAACTGCAGGCCGCCGATCAGCCATTTCGCGTTCAGGTCCGCGACATCGAGGCCGATCGTCGTCTCGGTCTGCCGGTCGAGCGCGCCAGCCGTCTCCCACCACAGGAAGATCGCCAGCGCCGCGGCGCTGACCCCGATCAGCGCGCCATACAGCGCGGCGAAGCGAAAGCCGGCCGAACGCAGCACCCGCGAGGTGCGCATCGGCAGGTCGGCCACCATCCGCATCGGGTCAAGCCGGAACGATTCGGGCCGGGACGGCTCGGGGCGGGAGGCATCGGGCCGAGAGGCATCGGGCCGGCCAGGCTCGGCCCGCGCGGGGTCGCCAGCGTGACCCCCCAGGTTCAACCGGGATCGGCCCGGAGCATGTAGCCGGCATTGCGGACCGTGTGGATCAGCGCCGTGGGGAACGGCTTGTCGATCTTCTGGCGCAGCCGGGAGACATGCACGTCGATCACATTGGTCTGTGGGTCGAAATGATAGTCCCAGACGCTCTCCAGCAGCATCGTGCGGGTCACCACCTGACCGGCATGGCGCATCAGATACTCCAGCAGGCGGAACTCGCGCGGCTGCATGTCGATCTTCTGCCCGGCGCGGCGCACCTGGCGCGACAGCAGGTCGAGTTCCAGGTCCTCCACCACCAGCTTGGTCACCGGCTGATCGCCCTTGCCGCGCCGGGCCAGCGCCTCGACGCGCGCGAGCAGTTCGGCAAAGGCGAACGGCTTGGTCAGATAGTCGTCCCCGCCGGCCTTCAGGCCGTTGACCCGCTCGTCCACGTCGGCCAGCGCCGACAGGATCAGCACCGGCACGGTGTTCTTCTGCGCACGCAGGGTTTCCAGCAGCCGCAACCCGTCGATGCCGCCGGGCAGCATCCGGTCCAGCACCACCGCGTCGAAGCCTTCGCTGGCCGCCAGGAACAGGCCGTCACGGCCGTTTGCCGCGTGCTCGACCGTATGTCCGGCCTCGCGCAGGCCGCGAACCACAAAGCCGGCGACGTCCTTATCGTCCTCGACCACCAAGATGCGCATTGCGTGTCTTTCTCCCAATCGGCTGCTAGCCAGCCTGTTCTGTCGGCCGGCGTCCGACTGTAACCGGAATTTCCATCTCGCGCCCCTGGCGCACGACGGACAGACGAACCTTTTGCCCGGGCGTGATCGCCGCGACCGCGCGGATCAGCCCGCGCGAGCTGTCGACCCGGTCGCCGTTCACGGCATAGACGAGATCGCCGGTCCGCAGCCCGGCGCGGGCGGCGGGGCCCGTGCGCTCCACCGCGGCGATCGCGACACCCGCGGGGCGGCCGGAGGCAGCGGCGACATCCTGCACGGACACGCCGAGCCAGCCACGATCGATCCGCCCCTTTTCGCGCAGCTCGGCGACGATGCGGCTGGCGATCTCGCTCGGGATGGCGAAGCCAATGCCCACCGAAGCCCCGGTCGGCGTGACGATGGCGGTGTTCACGCCCACCACCTCACCGTCCATGTTGAAGGTCGGGCCGCCGGAATTGCCGGGGTTGATCGGCGCGTCGAGCTGCAGGAAGTCGTCGAACGGCCCGGCGCCGATCTCCCGCCCGCGGGCGGAGATGATGCCCGCCGTCACCGACCCGCCGAGGCCGAACGGGTTGCCTGCGGCCAGGATCCAGTCGCCGACCTCCATCTGGCGGCTGTCGCCCCAGTTCACCGCCGCCAGCCTGCCCGGGGCATTGACCCGGATGACCGCGATGTCGGTCAATTCGTCGAAACCCACGACGCGGGCCGGCAGCTGGGTGCCGTCGCTGAACAGCACCAGGATCTGATCGGCATGGCCGACCACGTGGTTGTTGGTGACGATGATGCCGGAGGGATCGATCACGAAGCCGGAGCCGGCGCCGCTGACCTGTTCGCGGCGATTGCCGAAGCGGTTGCGGAACTCCCGCTCGAACGGCGTGCCGCGCAGTTCGGGCGGTAGCTGCACGCCGTTGTCGCGCGCGACCGTCTCGGTCACCGCGATGTTGACCACGGCCGGCAGCACCTTCTTCACCAGCGGCGCGAAGCTGTCGAGCCCGACTCGCGCCTGCGCCGGTTCAGGCCCACAGCCGGCCATGGCGGCGAGCAGGACGAGCACCAGGATCGCATCCCAGGTTCGGTTCCATAGCGGGCGGAATCGGATCGTCATGGGGGTGGGAATCTCCGATGGCAGCAGGCGTGCCGTTGGTATCAATTGGCATCTGGCGGCGGCGGCGGCAAGCATATCAAGTCCCTGGCCCGTCAAGGCCATCGCCTCAGGGCCGCCCCGGATTTTCCGGCCAGTCGTGCCGGGGATAGCGCCCACGCATGTCGCGCCGCGCATCCGCCCAGCCGCCCGCCCAGAACCCCGCCAGGTCGGCGGTGATGGCGATCGGGCGCATCGCCGGGGACAGCAGCGACAGCAGCAGGGCGATCCGCCCGCCAGCCAGCCTCGGCGTCTCCGCCAAGCCGTAGAAGGCCTGCGCCCGCGCCGCCGCGGTGGGCACCGGCCCGGTGTAATCCACCGCCGCCCGCCCGCCCGGCAGCGGCAGGTGGGTCGGCAATTCCTGGTCGAGCCGCGCCGCCTGGGCGTAGCTCAGCCTGCCGCGCAGAATTGCCGAAAGGTCCAGCCGATCCAGCTCGGACAGGCGCGACAGGCCGTTCAGGTACGGCTCCAGCCAGCCGGTGTCGGCCGCCAGCGCGGCATCGGACAGATCGGGCCAATCGGCATCCGGCTCGATGCCGCGCAGCAGCGCCGCACGGGCCTGGAACTGCCGCGCCGCATCGGTCCAGGGCAGCTTGCGCAACCCGTCGGCCACCACCGCGCCGGCCAGCGCCGCCGCCGTGGCCGTAGGGTCGACGCGCTCGGTCCGGTCGGACAGCACCAGCGCGCCAAGCCGCCGGCGGCGGCGTGCCAGCACCGCGCCGGAAACCGGGTCGAAGCCGGTCTCGACCGCCTCGCTCACCCGCGCCTGCAGCGCCGGGGGCAGGTCGTCGGGATCCAGCCTGGCCGCCAGGCGGATGCGGGCCGAGGCCTTCATCTCCAGCGAAGCCACCGCCAGCAGCGGCGCGGTGGCCAGCTTGTCCGCCCGCCCCAGCCGCGCCCCGCCGCCGCCGGACAGGCGGAAGGAGCCGGGCTCGCCACGCAGCTGGGCGATCCGGTCGGGGAAGGCCGCGGCCAGCAGCTTTCCGGGGTCGCCTTCCGCCGGGGTCGCGTTCGCCAGGCGCATCCGGCGGCGATATTGCCCGGCGGTGCGGCGGATGCGCGACAGGGCGCCGCGATCGGCATCGGCGTCGCCATATTCCAGCGCGGCGAGCCGCAGCGAGACGTCGGCGGGCGCGTCCAGACCGCGAATCGGATCGCGCTCCTCCAGCAGCGCCGCCAGATCGGCTGCCATCGCCGCCTCGCCCGGCCCCTCCGCCGCCAGCATCATCGCCGCCAGCCTCGGGTGGGAACCGAGCACCGCCATGCGCCTTCCGGCCTCGGTGATCCGGCCCTCCGCGTCCAGCGCGCCGAGCTCGCCCAGCAACGCCCCCGCCGCCGCCAGGGCGCCGGCGGGCGGCGGGTCCTGGAACATCAGATCGCCGGGAAGCGCGCCCCAGGCGGCGCAGTCCAGCACCAGGGAGGACAGCTCCGCCTCCAGGATTTCCGGCCGGTCGAAAGCGGGCATGCCGCGATGCAGCGCCGCCGACCACAGCCGGATCGCCACGCCCGGCGCCTCGCGTCCTGCCCGGCCTGCGCGCTGATCGGCGGCGGCGCGGGAGATGCGCAGCGTGGTCAGCCGGGTGAGCCCGGTCGAGGTATCGAGCCGGGGGGAACGCCGCCAGCCGCCATCGATGACGATGCGCACGCCGGGAACGGTCAGGGAGGTCTCCGCGATCGAGGTCGCCAGCACCACCCGCCGGCCCTCGGCCACACGCAGCGCGCGATCCTGCTCGGCCGGCGGCAGCTCGCCATGCAGCGGCAGCACCAGCGCGCCGCAGCGATCGAGCGCCGCCTGTGTCCGCCGGATCTCGCCCATCCCCGGCAGGAAGGCGAGGATGTCGCCCTCGTGCTCGGCCAGCGCCTCGCGCACCGCGCGGGCCATCGCGTCCGGCAGGTCGCGCGCGGTGGCGATATCACGCTTGGCGTGGCGGATCTCCACCGGGAACATCCGCCCCAGGCTTTCGACCACCTCCGCTCCCATCAGCGCCGCCAGCCGCGCCTGGTCGGCGGTCGCCGACATCGCCAGCAGGCGCAATTCGGGGCGGAACTCGCGCTGCAGCTCCAGGCAGAAGGCGAGCGCCAGATCCGATTCGAGCGAACGCTCATGCACCTCGTCCAGGATCACCGCTGCCACGCCGGCGAGGCCGGGATCGGATTGCAGCCGGCGCACCAGCAGCCCCTCGGTGACCACCTCGATGCGCGTGGCGTCCGACACCGCGCTGTCCAGCCGGGTGCGGAAACCGACGCCGGCGCCGAGATCTTCCCCGATCAGCGCGGACATCCGCGCCGCCGCCGCGCGGGTCGCGAGCCGGCGCGGCTCCAGCATCAGGATGCGCCCATCCCCGCGCCAGCCGGCATCCAGCAGCGCCAGCGGCACAAGAGTTGTCTTGCCGGCGCCGGGCGGTGCCACCAATACAGTGTTGCGGCCCGCATCCAGCGCGGCGCGGAGAGCGGGAAGCGCATCGGTGACGGGCAGGTTGGGCAGATCGGGCATGATTCGCGGGCAGTATCACTCCTTTCCCAAGGTGGCGATGGCGCTGTGCCTGCTATGCCTGTTGGCGCTGCCGCTGGGGGCGCGAGCGGCCGAGAGCCTGCCGGTCAGCAGCGCGCGCGCCATCGCCACGCTGGTCACCGACACCGACCATGTTGCGCCGGGGGTGCCGTTTCGCGCCGCCCTGCGCCTGCGGCTGGCGCCGGGCTGGCACACCTATTGGCAGAACCCCGGCGATGCCGGCATTCCCGCCGAGCTCAACCTGACGCTGCCCGACGGCGCCAGCGCCGGCCCGATCGCCTGGCCCGCGCCGGACCGGCTGATGGAAGGCCCGATCGCCACCTACGCTTATACCGGCGAGCTGCTGCTGCCGGTGCGCGTCGTTCCCGCCGCCGCCGGCGGCCCGATGGTGCTGCAGGCCGAGGCGAGCTGGCTGGTGTGCAAGGAGATCTGCATCCCCGAAGAGGGCAGGTTCCGGATCGACCTGCCGGCCGGCACCCCTGCCCCCTCCGCCCAGGCACCGCTGTTCGCCGCCGCCGATGCCCGCACCCCGCGCGACGCCGGCTGGCGGGCCAGGATCGCGCCGGACGCGACGCTGCGGGTGGAGGGCGCCGAGATTTCTCCCGCATCCATCGCCGAAGCCTGGTTCATGCCGGCCGCGCCCGGCGGCATCGACCATGGCGCCCCGCAAAAGCTGGCGGTGGGAACCGGCGAGCTGACCCTGGCGCTGACTCCGGGGCGGCAGTTCAAACCGGACGCGGCAGTGGATGGCGTGCTGGAGATCCGCGACCGCTCCGGCCAGCGCAGCGATGTGGCGTTGCACGCGGAGCCCGGCGGCCCGGTCGCCAGCCAGGCAGCAGAGCCGCCGATGGCATTGGGACGCATGCTGGTGCTCGCCTTCCTCGGCGGGCTGATCCTGAACCTGATGCCCTGCGTGTTCCCGGTGCTGGCGATGAAGGCGGTGTCGCTGGCCGGCGGTGCGGCGCGCGGGGAGGTGCGGGCGCACAGCCTGTCCTATACCGCCGGCGTGCTGCTGGCCTTCGTGACGCTCGGCCTGGTGCTGCTGGCGGCGCGCGCGGGCGGCGCGGCCGCGGGGTGGGGATTCCAGTTCCAGTCGCCCGCCTTCGTCGCCGGCATGGCCTGGCTGCTGTTCGCGGTCGGGCTGAACCTGTCCGGCGTGTTCCAGATCGGCTCCAGCCTGGCCGGCACCGGGCAAGGCCTGGCGATGCGCGGCGGCCACGCGGGCAGCTTCTTCACCGGGCTGCTCGCCGTGCTGGTGGCGACGCCCTGCACGGCGCCGTTCATGGGCGCGGCCATCGCCGGCGCGCTGGCGGCGCCACCATCGGTGACGATCCTGGTCTTCCTGGCAATGGGCGCCGGCCTCGCCGCCCCCTATCTGCTGCTTGCAGCTTTCCCGGCGCTGGCCCGCGCCGCCCCGCGGCCGGGGCGCTGGATGGAGATATTCCGCCAGATCCTGGCGTTCCCGATGTATGCCGCCAGCGTCTGGCTGGTCTGGGTGATCGCCCAGGAGGCCGGCCCGCAGGGCGTGCTGGCCACGGCCTCCGGCATCCTGCTGGTCGGTTTCGCCGCCTGGGGTCTCGGCCTGTCGCAGACGATGGAGGCGGTTCGGCCACGCCGCTTCGCCCGCTCCGCCGCCATCGCCGCGGTGCTCGCCGCCGCCGCCGTGCTGGGCGGCATCGCCGTCGCCCCGCCTGTCCCCGAATCCACCGGCCTAGCCGAGGCCGGCGCAGAAGCCTTCTCGGCCGAGCGCCTGGCCGCGTTGCGGTCCGAGGGCAAGCCGGTCTTCGTCAACATGACCGCCGCCTGGTGCGTCACCTGCCTGATGAACGAGCGGGTGGCGCTCGGCTCGGCGGATGTGCGCCAGGCCTTCGCCAGCAAGGGCGTGACCTATCTGAAGGGTGACTGGACGCGGCAGGACCCGGCCATCACCGGCTTCCTGCGCGATCACGGCCGCGACGGCGTGCCGCTCTATGTCTTCTTCCCCGCCAATGGCGGCCCGCCGAAACTGCTACCGCAGATCCTGACCGAAGGGATCGTGTTGGGAGCCCTGGGATAAGCTAGAAGCTATCCTTCGCCGCGCGGATCCTGCCCAGCGTCGCGGCATCCTTCGCGAGCATGAACGGATTGGCCGCCATTTCCTCGCCGAGCGAGGAAGGCACCGTGGACCTGCCGGCTTCCCGCAACGCCTTCACCTCTTCCATCCGCCGCTGCAGCGCCGCGTTGTCCGGTTCTACGGTGATCGCGAAGCGGGCGTTGGATTCGGTGTATTCGTGCCCGCAATAGACCTGGGTCTCGGCCGGCAGGGCGGCGAATTTCTTCAGGCTGGCGAACATGTCCGCCGCCTTGCCCTCGATCAGCCGCCCGCAGCCCAGACTGAACAGCGTGTCACCACAGAACAAGGCGGGGCCGTCCGGAAAATAGAACGCGATATGCCCGACCGTGTGGCCCGGCGTCTCGATGACCCGGCCAACCGCGTCGCCGACCGCCACCGTGGCGCCTTCCTTCACCGCCCGGTCCAGCTTCGGCAGCCGGTAGGCATCCGCCGCCGCGCCGACCACCGGGCAGCCGAAGCGCGCCCGGATCTCGTCGGTGCCGCCGACATGGTCGGCGTGGTGATGCGTCAGCAGGATCAGGTCCAACCGCCCGCCAGCCGCCATGATCGCGGCCTCGACCGGGCCGGCATCGGCGGGGTCCACCACGGCCGTGGCGCCGGTGGCGTTGTCGCGCAGCAGCCAGGCGTAGTTGTCCTTGAACAGCGGAATGGCGGTGACGCTGAGGGTCATGATCGGAACCTGCCTCTGTAGGGACCGCCGAAAACCGACGGGTGTGCTATACAGTCTGGCATGTCCGCGGACACACATGAAGCGACGGAATTCTACGCCACCGCCCGCGGCGGCGTGGTCGCGCGGCTGCTGCGCGAGCGCCTGGGCCTGCTGTGGCCGGACCTCACGGCCCAGACCGTGCTTGGCATCGGCTACGCCTCCCCCTATCTGCGGTTGTGGCGCGAGCAGGCCAATCGCTGCGTCGCCCTGACCCCGGCACAGATCGGCGTCGCGCGCTGGCCGGCAGGCGCGCCCAACCTGTCCTGTACCGCCGAGGAGGACGCGCTGCCGTTCCCCGATCTCTGCTTCGACCGCGTGATCCTGGTGCACGGCCTGGAAGCCGCCGAGAACGCGCGAGGCATGCTGCGGGAGGTTTGGCGCGTGCTGAAGGATGACGGGCGGCTGCTGATCATCGCGCCCAACCGCCGCGGCATGTGGGCGCATCTGGAATCCACCCCCTTCGGCCATGGCCAGCCCTATTCGGCCGGACAGATCGGCAAGCTGCTTGCCGCTTCCATGTTCCGGGTGGAACGGCGCGACACCGCGCTCTATCTACCGCCCGGCAATTTGCGGCTGCTGCTGCGCAGCGCCCCGCTGCTGGAACGCACCGGGCGGCGCATGCTGCCCGGCTTCGCCGGCGTGACGATCACCGAGGCGGTGAAGGACGTCTACGCCGCCCTGCCACTGAAATCCGTGCCGCGCCGACGGCTGGTGCTGGCCGAGGCGGCGTAGGGAACGGCGCACTGGCGAACGGATAAACGCCCGCGAGCCGCAACGCGGGCCCGGCTTTCCTCTCTCGGCAGAGTTGAAAATAGCCGTCCGTTTACGCGCCGTTGATTTGCGGCGCCAGCGAAACAGCCCACACAATGACGCGATCCAACAACGAGCCACCCGCCCTTCGGCGCCTGCGCCGGGGCGGTTTCATTGCCAGTCCGTTGCAACGCGGATTCCGGCGCCCCCAAGGCTTTGCCTATCGCCTGACACGCAAAGAGGAAAAACCTACGTCCATGACCACCACAGCCTGGAAGTCCGGCACGTCCTACAAGGTCGGCGACATCGTCGTTTACAACGGCATCACCTACGAGGCATTGCAGGCGGAAACCTCGATATCGACGTGGATCCCCTCCACCTCGCCGACGCTTTGGCAGGCGATTTCCAGCAGCACCGGCAGCGGAACGGCACCCGCCGCGCCCACGGGCCTGGTCGCCACCGCGGTCGGCAGCGGCGTGCTCACGCTGTCCTGGACAGCGGTCACCCCGCCCGCCGGCGCCAGGCTCGGCTTTTATACGGTTCTGCAAAACGGCGTCCCCGTCGCCACCACCGCATCCACCAGCATCGCCATCACCGGCCTGTCCGCGACGACGCCATACAGCTTCACCGTCGAGGCGGCCGATCAATACGGCCTATCCGCGCCGAGCAGCGCCCTCGCCGTGACCACGGCGGCCGGCACATCGACCAGCCCCGCCGTCGCGGCATGGAGCGCCGCGGCGATCTATACGGCGGGCATGCAGGCCTCGGAGAACGGGGTTATCTACCAGGCCAATTGGTGGACCCAGGGCAACGACCCGCGGAGCAACAACGGCGGCGCCGGCACCGGCCAACCGTGGGCCGCGGTCGGCGCGGCAGGCCCGGCGACGCAAGTGCCGACCACGCCGGCCTCCCTCGCGGCCAGCGGCACCTCCAGCGTCGCCACCGTGCTCACCTGGCAGGCCTCGACGGTTCCCGGCGGCGGCACGGTTACCGATTACGTGATCTATGAGAACGGCAAGCAGATCGCGACCACCACCGCCACCAGCTATGCGGTCGCCGGGCTGACCCCGTCCACCGCCTACAGCTTCGCCGTGGCGGCCGAAGACGCCGCCGGGGATTCGCCGCTCAGCGCGACGATCAACGTCACCACCGCCGCGCTGGGCCTGCCGACGACGCCGACCCAATTCCTCGCCAGCAACACGACCAGCAGCGGCACCACGCTCGCCTGGCAGGCTTCCACGGTGCCCGGTGGCGGCGGCGTCATCGATTACGTCATCTATGAAAACGGCCAGTCGATCGGAACCACCACCGCTACCAGCTACGCGGTGGCCGGACTGGCCGCGTCCACCACCTACAGCTTCACGATCGCCGCCGAGGACGACGCCGGGGCTTCGCCGCAAACCGGGGCGATCCGCGTCACCACCACCCCCGGCGGCTCCACTAGCGGCCTCACCGCCGCAGCCTGGAGTGCGACCGCGATCTACACCGCCGGCATGACAGCCTCCGAAAAGGGGCTGATCTACCAAGCCAACTGGTGGACGCAGGGCAACGACCCGCAGACCGACAATGGCGCCGTCGGCACCGGCAAGCCGTGGACGCTGATCGGCACGGCCGCGCCGCCGCCGCCGGTGCCGACCACGCCGGCCGGGCTCGCGGCCAGCAGCACCACCGCCGGCGGCACCACGCTCGCCTGGCAGGCCTCCACCGTGCCCGGCGGCAGCGCATCCGTGACCGACTACGCGATCTACGAGAACGGCACGCTGCTCGCGACCACGACCACAACCAGCTACACCGTCCATGGCCTTGCCGCTTCCACCAGCTACCGCTTCACCGTGGCCGCCGAGGATGCCGGCGGGGCTTCGCCACTCAGCACGGCCGTCAGCGTGACGACCGGCGCGCTGCCCGCCAGTACCGGGGGCAACGGCCACTCCCTGCCGCTCTCGGGCAACGTCTTCGCCCCGTATATCGACATGGGGCTGTCGCAGGATGACGACCTCGTCGCCATCGCCCAGGCTTCCGGCATAAAGGTGTTCACCCTCGCCTTCGTGCAGAGTTCCGGCAACGGCACGATCGGCTGGAGCGGCGTCGGCACGCTGGCCGACGACATGCTCGCCAACGGCCAGACGATCCAGCAGCAGGTGCAATCGCTGCGCGCGATCGGCGGCGACGTGATCCTGTCATTCGGCGGCGCCGCCGGCATCGATCCAGCTGCCGCCGCGACCAGCGCCACCGCTCTGCAGGCGGAATATCAGTCGGCGATCGACCGCTATGGCCTTACCTCGCTCGACTTCGACATCGAGGGCGCCGAGGTTGCGGACACACACGCCATGGCTCTGCGCGACCAGGCCCTGGTGGCGCTGAAGGCGGCCAATCCCGGCCTTGCCATCTCGTTCACGCTGCCTGTGCTGCCCACCGGGCTTGACGCCAACGGCATGAATGTCCTCGCCACCGCCAAGAAGGACGGGCTTGCCCCGGACATGGTCAACATCATGACGATGGATTACGGAAGCTCGGTCGACAACGGCGGCGCGATGGGCAGCGACGCGATCAGCGCCGCGCAGGCGACGCTACAGCAGATCGCCTCGCTCGGCCTCAGCTCGAAACTCGGCATCACGCCAATGATCGGCGTCAACGACGTCGCCAGCGAGATCTTTTCGCTGGCCGACGCGCAGCAGGTGGAAAGCTGGGCCGCTTCGAACGTCAATGTTTCGCGCCTGTCGATGTGGTCGGTCGCGCGCGACAACGGTGCCGGAGCCGGCCATGCCTACGCCTCCGCCGACACCAGCGGCATCGCGCAGTCGAACAGGCAGTTCGCGTCGATCCTGGGGAAATTCTGACCAGGGCCCTACCCGCCCCTAGCCGGGCGCTTCCGCCAGCCTGGCCACGGCCGAGTTGTGGCCTTTCTGGTGAAAATAGTTGGCGCGGAAGAATGCCAGGATCAGGTCCCGGTAGACCGCCGGTGGGTAGCGGGGCGGATTGTCCGCGTCCGTGCAGGTCGGCAGGCACTCGATGATGGTGTCCGGGTTCGGGCTGTGGAAATAGGCGATCGAGTAGCGGTCGGTGCCGCTGTCGTTGATCACGCCATGCGGCGTGGACAGGAAGCGGTCGTTCGACCAGCGGCGCATCATGTTGCCGAGATTGATCAGGAACGTGCCGGGGATGACCGGCGGCGCGAACCATTCCCCTGACGTCAGCCGCACCGCGAGGCCGGGCACGTCGGTACGGGCCAGCGCGGTCATGAAGCTGTTGTCGGTATGCGGCGCCTGGCCGAACACGTTGTCCCCCTCGGGGTCTTCGGTGGTTTCCTGCGGCGGGTAGTGCAGGAAGCGCGTGGTGACATGCGCCTCGTTGGCGAAATGGCGATCGAAGCCGTCAGGCGGCAGGCCGAGCGCCATCGCAAAGCCGGGCAGCATGCGATCGCACATCGCCCCCAGCGCGCGGGTGTAGGCATTCATGTCGTCGCGGATCTCCAGGCTGTCGTCGTCGGGCCATTGGTTGCGCCCGCGCAGCGGAATACCGGCGAGCACGTCCGGATGATCCGGCCCGCGATCATGGCTGATGAAGAAGCTTTCGTTCTGGTTCGGTCTGGTCGCCTTGTGCACGGTGGAGGCGGCCTGCACCGAGGCGTTCATCGGCAAATAGCCGATATTGTTGTCGTTCAGCCGCAGCTTCAGCTTCGCTTCCAACGGTTGCGCATGGAACCGGCGAGAGGCGGCAAAGGCCCGGTCGATGGTTTCCTGCGCAACGCCATGGTTCAGCGCGTAGAAGAAGCCGACATTCTCGCAGGCGTATCGGATTTCGGCGGCGAGCTTTTCCAGCGCGCCCGGCTCGCCCCCGTTCCTATTGGCAAAATAGGGGCCGTAATCGATGACCGGGATCTTGCGGGCGGCTTCCTCGGGACTGCTGACGGCCTGCTGCTTGAACAGATGCATCGTTGCCTCCTGTGCGCAGGCAGCAGCATGCACGCCACGTCGGCCGGGTTCAACCGGGCAGTCGTCTCCACGGAGACACCCTCCTCTCCCCCTTGGGGGAGAGGGTAGGGTGAGGGGAGCCGGCCGCCCCCCTCACCCCTCCCTCTCCCCCAAAGCGGGGGAGAGGGGGATTACAGGGGGGGTGGCGAGAGGGTGTCTCTCCTATGGCTTTCCGGCCTGCACCTTGGCCCAGGTGTCGCGCAGCCCGACGGTGCGGTTGAACACCAGCTTGCCGGGGGCGCTGTCGGGATCGGCGCAGAAATAGCCGGTCCGTTCGAACTGCACGGCCTCGCCCGCCGGCGCCGCGGCCAGGGCGGGTTCCACCAGGCAGCCGGTCAGCACTTCCAGTGAAGCCGGGTTCAGGTCGGCCATGACGTCGCCCTCCGCCCCCGGGTCGGGGCGGGTGAAGAGCTGGTTGTAGAGCCGGATCTCCGCCCCCAACGCATCCGCCGCCGCCACCCAGTGCAACGTGGCCTGCACCTTGCGCCCGTCCGGGGCGTTGCCGCCGCGCGTGGCGGGGTCGTAGGTGCAGCGCAGCTCCACTACCTCGCCGGCCGCGTTCTTGATCGCCTCGCGGCAGGTGACGAAGTAGCCGTAGCGCAGCCGCACCTCCTTCCCGGGGGAGAGCCGGTAGAACTTCTTCGGCGGGCTTTCCATGAAATCGTCGCGCTCGACATAGATCTCGCGGCCGAACGTGATCGGCCGGGTGCCGGCGGCGGGGTCGTCGGGATGGTTGATCGCCTCCAGAACCTCGGTCTGGCCCTCGGGGAAATTCTCGATCACCAGCTTCAGCGGCCGCAGCACCGCCATGCGGCGCGGCGCCGTGCGGTTCAGGTCCTCGCGGATCGTGTGGTCGAACATCGCCACATCAACCACGGAGTTGGCCCGCGCCACGCCGACGCGGCGGATGAAGTCGCGCAGCGCCGCCGCCGGCACGCCGCGCCGGCGCAGGCCGGCCAAGGTGGGCATGCGCGGATCATCCCAGCCGGACACATGGCCGTCGCGCACCAGCCCGGTCAGCACGCGCTTGGACAGCACCGTGTAGGCGATGTTCAGCCGGGCGAACTGGTACTGCCGCGGGCGGGTCGGAATGTTCAGCCGCTCGACCGGCAGATGATCCAGCAGCCATTCGTACAGCGGCCGGTGATCCGCGAATTCCAGCGTGCAGAGCGAATGGGTGATCCCCTCGATCGCGTCGGACTGGCCGTGCGCGAAATCATAGGTGGGGTAGATGCACCAGGCATTGCCGGTGCGCGGATGCTCGGCGTGCAGGATGCGATAGAGCACGGGATCGCGCAGGTTCATGTTGCCCGCGGCCATGTCGATCTTTGCCCGCAGCACGCAGGCGCCGTTCGGGAACTTGCCGGCGCGCATGTCGCGGAACAGCGCCAGGTTCTCCTCCGCCGGGCGGTAGCGGTTCGGGCTGTTCTGGCCGGGCTCGGTCAGCGTCCCGCGTCCGGCCCGCATCTGGTCGGACGGGGTGTCGTCGACATAGGCATGGCCATGGACGATCAGGTGCTCGGCCCATTCGTAGAGCTGCTCGAAATAATCCGAGGCGTGGTGCAGATGCTCGCCCCAGTCGAAGCCCAGCCAGTGCACGTCGCGCTGGATGGCGTCGATGAACTCCTGCTCCTCTTTAATCGGGTTGGTGTCGTCGAAGCGCAGATGGCAGCGCCCGCCGAATTCCTTCGCCACGCCGAAATTCAGGCAGATGGATTTGGCGTGGCCGATATGCAGGTAGCCGTTCGGCTCCGGCGGAAAGCGGGTGACGACGCCGGGCACGCGCCCCTGCGCGAGGTCCGCCTCGATGATGTCGCGGATGAAGTCGCGCCCCGCTTCCGGGGCAACTTCATCCAGGGTCTCGGTCGCGGTCATGTCTGCGTATCCATACCAGAAAGCCGAAAAGAAGGCGGCAACCTACAGGGAAAGCCGGATTTGGCTAAGGGCCGCCGTGCAGGGCGGCCTCGCCCCCGCAAGAGGCCTGAGAAATAGGGACCGGCTTGCCTCCCGTCCGCGTCCGCCGCAGCATGACTGCAATGTTCATGGCCGCCAGAGCCGAACCGGAAACCCGAGATGACCCGCCCCTTCGCCCATCTGCGCGTACTCGACTTCACCACCACCATCGCCGGCCCGTACTGCGCCCGGCTGCTGGCCGACGCCGGGGCCGACGTGATCAAGATCGAGTCCCCCGAAGGCGAGCTCACCCGCCACCGCCCGCCGCTGCGCGACGGCGCCAGCACCGCCTTCGGCCAGCTGAACGCGGGCAAGCGCAGTCTGGTGCTGAACCTGAAGCAGCCGGAGGCGGTGGAGATCGTCCGCCGGCTGGTGGCGGAGACGGACGTGCTGGTGGAGAATTTCCGCCCCGGCGTCATGGCCCGCTTCGGCCTCGGCTATGACGCCCTGGCCGCAATCAACCCAAAACTGATCTACTGCGCCATCTCCGGCTACGGCCAGACCGGCCCGTCCTCGGAGCTGGCGGCCTATGCGCCGGCGATCCACGCCGCCTCCGGCTACGATTTGGCGCACCTGGTCTACCAGGAAGGCCGCGAGCGGCCGGACAATTGCGGCATCTACACCGCCGACATCCTCAGCGGCGCCTTCGCCTATGGCGGCATCGCCACCGCCCTGGTGCAGCGCCACGCCACCGGAATGGGACAGATGATCGACGTCTCCATGCTGGAGGCGATGCTGAACTTGACGACCACCGAGGTGCAGCTGGCGCAGTTCCCGCAGCCGCCGGCGGGCAGGCCGCTGTTCAGCCCGGTGGCGACGGCCAACGGCTACATCATGCCGGCGATCGCCAGCGAGCGGACGTTCCAGAACCTGGCCAAGGCCGCCGGGCGGGAGGACTGGATCACCGACCCCCGCTTTGCCCAGTACCCGACCCGTCGCGCCAACTGGGGCGAGCTGATCGAGGAACTGGAACTCTGGTCCCGCACGCTGAACACCGCCGAATGCGAAGCGACGCTGAACCGCCACGGCGTGCCGTGCTCGGCCTATCGCAGCGTGGCGGAGGCGCTGGCCGACCCGCAGCTCGCACACCGCGACGCCCTGGCGGAGGTGTTCGACGCCGGCGGCAGCTTCCGCGTGGTCAACGCCCCCTACCGGCTGTCGGCGGGGCTGACCAAGGTGCGGGAGTTCTCTGCCGATCTCGGCCAGCACACGCGCGAGGTGCTGCACGATGCCGGCTACAGCGACGCGGAAATCGAAGCCCTCACCGCCGCCGGCACGGTCACCGCCGCGTGATGGGCCGGTTGCAAGACAAGATTGGGGCTTTGCCCCAGACCCCAGGAGGGCTCCGCCCCTCCACCCCGCAAGGGGATGGTCATCCCCTTGACCCCTGTCCGTTTGGTTTGTTGGGAAGGGCGCCGAACCGTCTTAGCCGTTGATGGGCTACGTCGCGGCCCCCTTCCCAACAAACCAGTCCGACGGGTTGAGGGGACGACGGTCCCCTCACGGGTGCAGGGCAGCGCGTCGCGCGAAGGCGCGCGCCGGACCGTGCCGGGGTCTGGGGCGGGGCCCCGGTCTTGCCTTGCAACCGACCCGCAACGGAGGAGAGGCGCGCATGAAGATCAGGATCGGCATCGGCGGCTGGGACTTCGCCCCCTGGCGCGGGCTGTTCTATCCCAAGGGCCTGCCGCGGGCGGAGGAACTCGCCTACGCCGCGTCGCACCTGACCTCGACCGAGGTCAACGGCACCTTCTACCGCACCCAGACCCCGGAGGTATTCCGCTCCTGGCATGACGGGACGCCGAAGGATTTCGTGTTCTCGGTCAAGGCCGCCCGCGCCGCGGCACAGCGCAAGGACGCCGCGGAGGCAAAGCCGGCGGTGGAGCGCTTCCTGCAGTCGGGCCTGACCGAGCTCGGCGACAAGCTCGGCGCGATCCTGTGGCAGCTGCCGGCCGGCCGCCGCTTCGACGCGGACGAGCTGGCCCGGTTCCTGGACCTGCTGCCGCCCTCGCTGGACGCAATGCCCCTGCGCCACGCGCTGGAGGCCGCGCATGCGAGCTTCTGCACGCCCGGAAGCAACCGCCCTGCTGCGCGAGCGAGGCATCGCCCGGGTGATCCTGGACAAGCCCGGCGTAACGCTGAATGACGAGGTCACCGCCGATCACGTCTATCTCAGGTTGCAACGCACTGTCGACCAGGAACCGGCCGGCTACAGCGAAGCGGAGCTGGACGAATGGGCCGGCCGGCTGAAGGCGCTGGCGAGGCCGGCGAAACGCCGCGTCTTCGCCTACGTGATCGCCGGTGCCAAGCACCGCGCGCCGGCGGCGGCCATGGCGTTGATCGAGCGGATCCGGCGTCAAGGATTAGGACCGGCCCGCCAGCAGGATCGACAGCAGCATCAGCGCCAGGGCCGCCGCATGGGCCAGGGTCGGCTGCTCGTTCAGCACCAGGATCGCCAGCACCGCGGCAGTGGCGGGCAGGAACACGGTGAAGATGCCGGCCAGGCTGGCCGATACGCGCGTCAAGCCGTTGTACCAGAGCAGCAGGCTCAGCACGCTGGCGGTCAGGCTGTGGAACACCAGCAGGCCGGCGATCGTCCGGCCCATGCCCGCGAGCATTGGGCCGTCCAGCAGCGGCAGCGCCAGCGGCGCCAGAAGTGCGGCGGAGAACACCTGCATCCAGAACGTCGCCTGGACCACGCCCATACTGTCCGGCGATCCGCTTGCTCAGCAGCGCGTAGGCCGCCTCGCCGCAGACCGCCAGGAAGACCAGCGCGTCGCCGGCCAGGCTGCCGCCCGTACCGCCGTTGCGCCCCAGCGTCAGCGCCGCCATCGCCAGCGCGGCGAGCCCTACCGCCGCCCAGCGCCGCGGCGCCAGCCGCTCGCGCAGCAGCGCCCAGGCACCGACCGCCACCACCGCCGGCAGGCCGGCCAGCACCAGCCCGCCCTCCAGCGCGCCGGTACGGCGCAGCCCGGCCAGCAGGGCGATGTTGTAGAGCAGCGTGCCCAGCGCCGCCTGCAAAGCCAGGTTCCCGGCCAGCGGCAGCGGGGGGAATGCCAGGGCCGGCCCATCACCTCTTCCTTCCCTCCCCCGCCTCCGGGGGAGAGGGCGGGCGAGGGGGATGTGTCGCCTTCCCGAGCCGGAACGCAAAAGATAAAGGGCAGCAGCACCAAGCTTGCCAGTGCGCAACGCAGGAACAGGATCACCGGGATCGGCAGCGCGCCGGCCAGCACCCGCGCCACCGCCACGTTGGCGCCGACCAGCATCATGGCCAGCGCCAACTGGGCGCAGGCCCAAACCCGTGGATCTACGAACATGGTCCGCCCGGTCAGTCCGTATCCCCGGCACGGCGGAACGGCGATTGCTCCGCCAGCGCGGCCATCTGGGCGCGGATCTCCGGCCGTTCCTCCGCCAGGAAATTGCTCACCGCCCGGGCGAAGCCGGCATTGGCGATCCAATGCGCGGAATAGGTGGGCTGCGGCAGATAGCCGCGCTGGATCTTGTGCTGCCCCTGCGCGCCGGCCTCCACCCGCTTCAGCCCATGCGCGATCGCCCAATCGATGGCGCGGTAGTAGCAGAGCTCGAAATGCAGGAACGGCCAGTCGCCCCGACAGCCCCAGTTGCGGCCGTACAGCGTATCCGCCCCGACCAGGTTCAACGCCCCGGCCACCGGCTTGCCGCCGTTCTCGGCCAGCATCAGCACCACCTTGTCGCCGAGCCGCTCGGACAGCAGGGAGAAGAACTCCCGCGTCAGGTAGGCCGAGCCCCATTTCCGGTCCACGGTGCCCTGGTAGAAGCGGTAGAACGCATCCCAATGGCGTTCCCGGATGTCCGCGCCGGTCAGCGCGTGGAAATCGAGGCCGCAGGCATTGGCGTCCCGCCGCTCGCGCCGCAGCACCTTGCGCTTGCGCGAGGACAGGGCCGCAAGGAAATCGTCGAACGTCGAATAGCCGGCGTTCTCCCAATGGAACTGCATGCCCAGCCGCTGCAGCCAGCCCGCCTGGCCGAGCGCGTCCCACTCCGCCTCGGTGCAGAACGTGACATGGATCGAGGACAGCCGGAGCTGCCGGCAGGCCTGCACCAGCGCGCTGCCCAGGCCTTCGATGGAGATGCCGGCGTCCGGACGGCGCAGCAGGCGCGGCCCCGGCACCGGGCTGAACGGGGCGGCGACCTGGAGCTTCGGGTAGTAGTCCCCGCCGGCGCGCTCGAACGCGTTGGCCCAGCCGTGGTCGAACACGTATTCGCCGTAGCTGTGCGATTTCGCGTACATCGGCGCGACCGCGACGACCGCGCCGGCTTCATCGCGCAGCGCCGCGTGCTGCGGCAGCCAGCCGGTGCGCGGGCCGGCCGAGCCGCTATCCTCCATCGCGCCGAGGAAGGCGTGGCTGACGAACGGGTTGCCGTCGCCGGCGCAGGCATCCCAGTCCGCCGCATCGATCTCGGCGATGCGGGGATGCAGGGTCAGGGTCAGCTTTTCCGAACCGTCGGGCATGCTTGCCTATGCTGGGAGCAGGCCCGCCAGACTAGGGCGTCGGACTGGGTCAGTCGACCTCGAACAGCCCCTCGACCTCGACCAGCGCGTCCGCCGGCAAAGACGGCACGCCGATGGTGCTGCGGGCGTGCTTGCCGGCCTCGCCGAACACCGCCACCGCCAGGTCGGACGCGCCGTTCATCACCTGGGCATGGGCGGTGAAATCCGGCGGCGCGGCGATGAAGCCGCCGAGCCGGACGACACGGCGCACCCGGTCCAGATTGCCGCCGCAGGCCGCCTTCAGATGCACCAGGACGTTGATGAAGCACAGCCGCGCGGCGTCCTGGCCGTCATTGATCGACATGCCCTGGCTGATCTTGCCGACGTAGGCGACCTTGCCGTCCCGCGCCGGGATCTGGCCGGAGATCACCACCAGATTGCCGGTCTGGACGAACGGCACGTAATTGGCGATCGGCGCCATCGGGCTTGGCAGGGTGATGCCGAGCTCCGCCAGCTTGGTCTCGATCTTTCCGGCCATCAAAAAGCTCCTGTGACTGGCATGGAACAACTTTGGCGACGCGATCTCAGCGCCCACCAGGGAAACACCTCCTCTCCCCCGTAGGCGGGGGAGAGGGTGAAGACCCGGTTCTCCTCGGCTATTTCGCGACCAGGCGCAATCCGCGGCGGCGGATGCGCGGCGCCGTGTCCGGCAGGTCGAACGGCAGCAGCGGCGCACGATCCCGCGCGCCGTCGCCGAGCGTGTCGGCATCCTCCGGCTCGGCCTCGGGGATATCGTGCCGGCCGAGATAGTTCGATGCCAAATGGCGGAACACATAGTCCAGCAACGAGGTGGCATTGGCCACCGCGGGATCTCCCTCCACCGCACCGGCCGGGCCGAAGCGGGTGAAGGTGAAGGCCTCCACGAAGGCCGCGAGCGGCACGCCGTTCTGCAGGCCCAGGCTGACGGCGACGGCGAAATTGTCCATCAGGCCGCGGAAGGGGGCACCTTCCTTGTGCAGCGCGACGAATATCTCGCCAAGCTCGCCGTTCTCGTATTCCCCGGTGCGCAGGAACAATTTGTGGCCGCCGACCGTCGCCTTCTGGGTGTAGCCGGCGCGGCGCGCGGGCAGCGAACGGCGTTGCGGCGTCGGCCGGGTAACCGGTCGGATCTCGGGCGCCGCCGGCATCGCGTCGAAATAAGGCGCCACGGCATCCTGCACGGCGCGGTGCTCCGCGCCGGTTGCATCCATGGCGGGCAACGGATGCTCTCCGCGCAGCATCGCCGCCAGCGCCGCCTGCGCCGACATGCCGCGGGCGGCGAGGAAGGCCAGGCTGGCGCGGCTGAGCTCGCCGGACTGCGCCAGCGGGGAGAAGGCCGGCGCGATGCCGCCGGTCTCCGCGCCAAGCAGCGCCTCCGCGGCGCCCGGGGGCGCGATGGCGGTCAGGGCTTCGTGGCGCAGGCCCGGGGCGGGCTGCCCGGGCGGATGCGCGGCCAGGAACGCGGCCTGCGCGGCTTCGGCCAGGCCGGGAACGACACCAGATGCCGCCGGCGGCGGAGCGTCCTTCGCGGTGGCGAGAACGCCGAACAGCTCCGCCATGGCGGCGGAGGCGGCTTCCGCGCGAAACCGCAGGATGGCGGCGATGAAGCGGGCGATATCCAGCCCGGCGGGCTCGCCATAGGTCAGGCCCAGCGCGGCCAGCAGCCCGGCCAGATCGGCAACGCCGAGGCCGAGGCGCCGCGCCGACGGCACGGCCAGGGTCAGCGCGACCGTGCCGGTCTCGACCGCCTGGGCGAAGGCGCCGGCGTCGAACTCGCCATTCGGATCCAGGAAGCCCGGCAGGTTGAACACGAAGCCGGGTACAACTCCGCTCCCTGGTTCGCTCTTTGTTTCGCTCTCTGGGCCGCTTTGGCCGTGCCAGATCGGATCGGTGGGCGCACCCTGCCGGTGCAGCAGCAACGCGTGCAGCCGCTCATGGAGCGGGAGTTCGATGCCGGCGCGCTTGGCGCGTTCGACAATCGGGCGAATCCAGGCTTCGGCGGCCGCCGCGAGGCTGGCCGGACCCGTGCCGGGCGCCAGTTCCGCCAGCGCCGCCGCGGCCGCATCGTCCCAGCCGGCGGGCAGGGTCAGCGCGCGGGCGGGCTGGTCGGGATCGGCGCCCAGGGCGAGCCGCCGCATGCGCACGCCCTGCCATGTCTTGGGGATTTTCATGACCGGGATGCTAGGACGGGAGCCCCGGCCCGAAAAGCCTATTTTGCGGTCGATAACGCATCCGCGCACAAAATCCTGTGGATGAAAGACAAAGCATAGAGGTGGTGGACCGCGGCGCGAGGGCTGCGTATATCTGCGCCATGAACATCGGCACCCGCATCTTCACGCTGCTCCATGGCCGGCGCGTCGGCTCCGACGCCGCGGGCAATGTCTATTACACGCAACGCCGCCCGCCAGCGGAGGGCCGCTCCCGCCGCTGGGTGGATTTCGCCGGCCCGGTGGAAGCCACCGCGGTGCCGCCGGAATGGCATTCCTGGTTGCACTACACCACCGACGAGCCGTTGCCGGCCAACAGCCACAAGCCGTGGCAGAAGCCGCACCTCGCCAACGCGACAGGCACGGCGGAGAGCTACCGCCCGCCGGGCCACGACTACGAGGGCGGGCAGCGGGCACGGGCGACCGGCGACTACGAATCCTGGACGCCCGGTAGCTAGGACCCGCCGATGGCCCGCCACAGTGCCGCGGAACTACTGACCGGGGCTGCCATCCTGCTGCTCGCGGCCGGCTTCCTCGGCTATGCCGTCGCCCATTCCGGCCGCACCACCACCTCCGGCTATAGGCTGATCGCCAGGTTCGACCACATCGACGGGCTGACCGTGGGCTCCGATGTGCGCATGGCCGGCGTCAAGGTGGGCAGCGTCAGCGATGCGGAAATCGACCCGAAGAGCTATCTGGCGGTGGTGACGCTGACGGTGCAGGACACCATCCAGCTGCCCAAGGACAGCAGCGCGGAAGTGACCAGCGACGGGCTGCTCGGCGGCAAGTTCCTGTCGCTGACGCCGGGCGGGGACACCACTATGCTGAAGCCGGGCGGGACGATCACCATCACCCAGTCCTCGGTCAGTCTTGAACAATTGCTGGGCAAGTTCATCTTCAGCGTGACCAGCATGGTGAACGCCGTGAAGCCGGAACCGTCCGCAGCCCCGAAATGACCGCCGCAACATGACAGCAATCCCGAAAATCTGGCCGCAGGAGGATGGCGCCCCGGTCTCGTGCCGGGAGAAGCTGCGGGTGCTGGAGGAAAACCACGCCGAGTTGGTGCAGACCCTGCAGGACGCGTTCGAGGATGCTGTGCTGATGGGCGTGGACGAGCAGGCGATGCGCCGCATCCTGGCCGATACGGTGGCCGGGCTGGAGAGCCCGAAGCGGCCCGCCGGACGTTGATGCGTTCACTCCCGTTCGTGCTGTTCCTGGCCGCGGCCGGGCTGGCGCCGGCCACGGTCCGGGCCCAGGCCTCGGCCCAGGCTCAACCGCTTCAGGTTCCGGCGCTTCAGGTTCCGGCGCTTCAGGTTCCGGCGCTTCAGGTTCCGGCGCCTCAAGCCCAACCGCTTCAGGTCCCGCCCCAGGGAGCGTCCCCGGGAGCGCCCCAGGCGCAGAACCCCCAATCGCCAACCGATCCCGCGCAGCCGGCATTGCCCGAAACGCCCCCCACGCCCCCGCCCGGCTGGGTGCCGAAGGGCGTTGCCGAGCTCCAGGCGCTTGACAAGGTGAACGCCCGCCACGCCACGCTGAGCGCGAAAATCGGCGAGCAGGTGCAGTACGGCACGCTGCACATCAGCGTGCAGGCCTGCCTGGTGCGGCCGCCGAACTACCCGCAGGATGCGGCGGCCTTCCTCTCGATCACCGATAGCAGCAACGAGAGCACGAATTTCCGCGGCTGGATGTTCGCTGGCGAGCCCGCGCTGTCGATGCTGCAGCATCCGGTGTTCGACATCCGGGTCACAGGCTGCCGGTGACGGCGCCTGCGGTGATGTCCCCTCTCCAGGCCGCCTCCCTGCCCCCGCCGGATCGGGCGGCGCTGCTGCTGGATCTGGACGGCACCCTGCTCGACATCGCCCCCACCCCGGACAGCGTGGTGGTGCCCCCTGCCCTGCTCGATGCCCTGCGCGGCCTGACGGCGCGGCTGGGCGGGGCGCTGGCGGTGATCAGCGGCCGGCCGGTGGCGCAGGTGGACGCGCTGCTGCACGCCATCCCCACCGCCGTCGCCGGCGAACATGGCGGGGCCACCCGCTACGCCCCCGGCGCAGCCCTGGAACGGGTGCCGCTGCCGAGCGCCCCGCCCGCCTGGTTGGCAGCGGCGGAACGCATCGCCGCTTCCCATCCCGGCGTGCTGCTGGAACGCAAGGAGCGCGGCTTCGTGCTGCATTACCGCGCCGTGCCAACCCTTGGTCCCCGGCTGCGCGCCGAACTGGCGGCGCTGGTCGATACGTCCGAGTCCTTCGCCCTGATGCAGGCGCGCAAGGCCTGGGAGATCAAGCCGCGCGGCGCAGACAAGGGCACGGCGGTGACCGCCCTGATGGCCCGCCCACCCTTCGCCGGCCGCCTGCCGATCTTCATCGGCGACGACGTGACCGACGAGGACGGGATGGCGGTGGCGCGCGCCATGGGCGGCGCCGGCCTGCGTGTCGGCGACGCCTTCAAGGACCCCACCGCGGTCCGCACCTGGCTCGCCGAAGCGGCCAGGACCACGGATACCTGGCCGGCGTAACAAACGGACAGACGGGCGGATCAAGCGGGGCGGATCAGGCGGAGAGCCGGAGGCAAGGGCTCACCCTCACCCCCGGCGGATGGCGGTCAGTGGACGCGGACGGCCAGCATCTCGTGTTGCAGCACGGCGGCGATCGCCACGTCCAGGCCGGGCGCCATGCCCATCGGCGTGCCGTCGGCGCCATGAATGGCGAAGGCGCTGCCGCCGTTCACGACCACCGGCTTCACATAGGCGATCATCGGCATCCCGAGCTGGGCGAACTGGCTGGGGGTCATATGGCGAACATCAACGGTCACGGTGTTGCCGATATCCTGGGTGTCTGTGTCGTTGTCTGTATTGGTCATGTTCTGAACTCCTGATGCGCGTCGGCCCATCGGCGGCGCCGGCGCAATTCGCAGGCTTTCGCCTCAACCCCGTTCGGGGTCTCCGTCGACCACGCGGGCACGGCCATTGCCGCCGGCCTTGGTGATCTCAATGGTCTTCACGCGGGTTTCCGGCTGCGGACGGTACAGGTCGATATGCAGCAACCCGTTATCGAGCCAGGCCCCCTTCACCTCGATCCCTTCGGCAAGCACGAAGGCACGTTGGAACTGCCGCGCGGCGATGCCGCGATGCAGGAAAACGCGCCCCTGGCTGTCGTCTGCCTGGCGGCCGCGGATCACCAGCTGGTTGTCTTCCTGGGTGATCTGCAGATCGTCCATCGTGAACCCGGCGACGGCGAGGGTGATGCGCAGCGCGGTCGGCGCGGTCTGCTCGATGTTGTAGGGCGGATAGCCGTCGGACGCGGTTTTCGACGCACGCTCGAGCATCTGCTCGAGATGGTCGAAGCCGAGAAACAACGGTGACGTGAACATGCGGGCAGAAGACATCTGGCCTCCTCGTAAGAGCGAAGCGAAAGACGGGACCCGTTATGGCATCCCGACTGACCCTATTTTGGCAGCGACCTCTCAGCTTGCAAGGGGGTGGGCGCACAGCCTTCCCCAGGAAGGCGATGATCCGTCGCGATAATCCATTGGGTTGACCGATGACGTTGATCGGGGCGGCCCGGGTCGCTACATGCGTGCATCATGACCAACCCAGTCGAAACCATTCCCATCCTGATCGCCCCGGACCCGGTCCTGAAGGCACGCGCCAGGCCCGTGGCCGCCGAGCATGACGGCCTGATCCGCGACCTGATCCCGCGCATGTTCGCCGCCATGTACGCCGCCCCCGGCATCGGCTTGGCGGCGCCGCAGGTCGGCCAGAGCCTGCGCCTCGCCATCGTCGACCTGATGGCGAACGACAAATCAGCGCCGATCGTGCTGATCAACCCCGAGATCGTCGCCGCCAGCACGGAGCTGGCGACGCGCGAGGAAGGCTGCCTGTCGCTGCCGAACCAGTATGCCGACGTCACCCGCCCGGCGCGGGTCATGGTGCGGTATCTGGACCAGGCCGGCATCCGCCAGGAGATCGAGGCCGAGGGGCTGCTCTCGGCCTGCCTGCAGCACGAGATCGACCATCTGAACGGCGTGCTGTTCGTCGACCATGTCTCCGCGCTTAAGCGCAACATGATCATGCGCCGGCTGGCCAAGGAACAACGCATCAAGCGCGAAGAAGCGATGTAGGCCGGAGCCATGCGCCTCGCCTTCATGGGCAGCCCGGATTTCGCGGTGCCGGCGCTGCGCGCCCTGCACCGGGCCGGCCACGAGATCGCCGCCGTCTACTGCCAGCAGCCGCGCCCGGCCGGCCGCGGCCAGGCGCTGCGGCCCTGCCCGGTGCACAAGGCGGCCGAGGCCCTGGGCCTGGAAGTCCGCACGCCGACGCGCCTGCGCACCGACGCGGCAGCGCATCAGGCGTTCGCCGCGCTCGACCTCGACGCCGCGGTGGTCGCCGCCTATGGGCTGATCCTGCCGCAGCCGATGCTGGATGCGCCGAAGCGCGGCTGCCTGAACATCCATGCCAGCCTGCTGCCGCGCTGGCGCGGCGCCGGCCCGATCCAGGCCAGCGTGCTGGCCGGCGACACGGAGACCGGCATCACCATCATGCAGATGGAGGCCGGCCTGGACACCGGCCCGATGCTGCTGCGCGAGGCGTTGCCGATCGGCCCCGCCGACACCGCCGCCACGCTGCACGACCGGCTTGCCGAAATCGGCGCCCGCCTGATCCTGCGCACCCTGGCGGAGAACCCGCCGCCGGTTCCACAGCGCGAGGACGGCGTCACCTACGCCCCCAAGCTCACGCGCGAGGACGGCCGGATCGACTGGACGCGCCCGGCCAGCGAAATCGACCGGCAGATCCGCGCCTTCGATCCCTGGCCTGGCACGTTCACCACGCTGGACGGCGCGACGCTGAAGATCCTCTCCGCCACCCTGGCGGACGCGGCGGGAACCCCCGGCACGGTGCTGGACGCCCGCCTGACAATCGCCTGCGGCGACGGCGCGATCCGTCCCACCCGCGTCCAGCTGCCCGGCCGCCAGGCGATGGACACCGATGCGATGCTGCGCGGACACGCAGTCCCACTCGGCATCCGGCTCGGATGACCGCGCCGGCCGGCCTGGCGGACTGGGCGCTGCTGATCGAATATGACGGCACCCCCTTCGTCGGCTGGCAGCGCCAGCGGAACGGCCTCTCGGTCCAGGGCGTGCTGGAAGATGCCGCCGCGAAACTGAACCACGGCGAGGCCGTGCCCAGCACCGCCGCCGGACGCACCGACGCCGGCGTGCACGCCGAAGGCCAGGTCGTGCTGCTGGCGCTGCCGCCGACCTACACCGCGGCCACGATCCGCGACGCCCTGAACTTCCACATGCAGCCGCACAAGGTGGCCGTGCTCGCCGCCGCGCCCGCCCCGGAAGGCTGGAGCCCCCGCTTCTCCGCCATCGAACGCGCCTATCGCTACCGGATCCTGAACCGCGCCGCCCGCCCCACCCTCGCGCTCGGCAAGGTCTGGCACGTCCATCGCCGGCTGGACGCCGCCGCCATGCACGAGGCCGGTCAGGTGCTGCTCGGCCGGCATGATTTCACCAGCTTTCGCGCCACCGCCTGCCAGGCCAACAGCCCGGTCCGCACCCTCGACCGGCTGGAGGTCAGCCGGATCGGCGACAGCATCGAAATCACCGTCCAGGCGCGCAGCTTCCTGCACCACCAGGTCCGCAACATCGTCGGCACTCTGAAGCTGGTCGGCGAAGGGCTCTGGACGCGCGACAACGTCGCCGCCGCCCTCGCCGCCCGCCGCCGCAGCGCTGCCGGCCCGACTGCGCCAGCCGCGGGCCTGACATTGACCCGCGTCACCTACCCGGACGGTTCGGGACCAGCGTTCGACCAGGGCTAGCCTGCTTCCGGAACCCCGGCCTCGGCCAGCGCGGCGGCCTGGCGGGCGGCGAGGGTGTCGGCGTCGAAATCCTCGATCAGTTCATGGAACAGCCGCGACCAGTTGAGCTCCGCGCGCAGGCGCAGGAACACGCCGCCGAGGCCGATGGCGGAGCGGTCCATCAGCACGAACTCCCGCGGCGGCTTCACCCCGCCGGTGCGCTTCAGGCCGGCATGCACCTTTTCCGCCACCGCGCGGCCGAATTGCGGGTCGTCGGTCTTCCTGGATGCGGCGCACCCTATCCTCGAGTCAGCGGTTCATAGAGGAACTTCGCCCACAGGTTCAGCACCTCCATCTGCTCCTCGCCCAGATTGGAGAAACCCCAGATGTCGTAGGCGTGCCGGGACTTGGCCATCGTCGTTGTCGCGCACCGCCTCGAACAGGTCGATCACGCCGCGCACGAATCGTGGCGGGAAGACGCGGATGGCGCCGAAATCGAGCAGGTTGACCGAGCCGTCGGGACGCACCTGGTAGTTGCCCAGATGCGGGTCGCCATGGATCACGCCATAGCGGTAGAACGGCACGTACCAGGCGCGGAACAACGCCTCGGCGATCCGGTTGCGCTCTTCCTGCGGCGGGTCTTCCTGCAGCCGCTGCATCAGCGGCCGGCCATCGAGCCAGGTCATCGTCAGCAGCCGGTCGGTGCAATATTCGGGCACCGGCGTCGGCACATGCACGTTCGGCTCGTTGTGCCAGCATCAGCGAATACAGCCGCATCTGCGCCGCCTCGCGCGTCGTAGTCCAGCTCCTCGCGCAGGCGTTCGGTGAGCTCCTTGTAGATCTCCTCATGCTGGATGGCGTTGTCCATGCGGTGGTAGACCGCCATCGCCAGTTTCAGCTGCCGCAGATCGGCGTCCACCGTGCTCGGCATGTCCGGATATTGCAGCTTGCAGGCAACCTCGGTGCCATCCGGCAGCGTGGCGCGGTGCACCTGCCCCAGGCTGGCGGCGGCGGCGGCCTCGTGGCTGAAGCTCGTGAACCGGGATTGCCAGTTCGGACCGAGCTCGCTGGCCATGCGCCGGCGCACGAAGTTCCAGCCCATCGCCGGCGCGTTCGCCTGCAGCTGCGACAGTTCCGCGGCGTATTCGGCCGGCAGCGCATCCGGCACCGTGGACAGGAACTGCGCCACCTTCATCAGCGGCCCCTTCAGCCCGCCGAGGATGGTCTTCAGGTCTTCCGCATGGCTGGCGCGGTCGGTCTTGATGCCGAACATCCGCTCCCCGGCCACCCGCGCGGCGATACCGCCGACGGCGCCGGACGTGCGGGCCAAGCGGCGGATCTCGCCGAACAGGTTACCGTTGTCAGCCATTATGTCGTGGCTTCGAGTTCGTCGATGAAACCGGAGATCACGTCCAGCCCGCGCGTCCAGAAGGCCGGGTCGGACGGCGTCCAGCCCGAACGGCGCCAGCAATTCCTGGTGCCGCTTGGTGCCGCCGGCGCGCAGCATGTCCAGGTATTTCTGCCTGGAACCCGGGATGCCCGCCCTGGAACACCGAATACAGCGCGTTCACCAGGCAGTCGCCGAAGGCATAGGCATAGACGTAGAACGGCGTGTGGATGAAATGCGGGATATAGGACCAGAACACGCTGTATTCCGGCGTGAACTCGAACGCCGGGCCCAGGCTCTCGGTCTGCACCTCCAGCCAGATCTCGCCGATCCGCTCGGGCAGGATTTCGCCTGTCGCGCCGCTCGTCGTGCAGCCGCGTCTCGAAGCTGATAGAACGCGATCTGGCGCACCACGGTGTTCAGCATGTCCTCGACCTTGGAGGCCAGCATGATCTGCCGGCGGCGCGGATCGGTCTCGGCGTCCAGCAGGGCGCGGAAGGTCAGCATCTCGCCGAACACGCTGGCGGTTTCCGCCAGCGTCAGCGGCGTGCCGGCCATCAGGTAGCCCTGCGCGCCGGCCAGCACCTGGTGCACGCCGTGGCCGAGCTCGTGCGCCAGCGTCATCACGTCGCGCGTGCGGCCGTGATAGTTCAGCAGCAGATAGGGATGCGCGCGACGGCACGGTGGGATGCGCGAAGGCGCCGCCGGACTTGCCGGGCGTGGGCGCGGCGTCGATCCAGGGCTGGTCGAAGAATTGCTGCCCGACCGCGGCCAGTTCCGGGCTGAACGCGCCATAGGCCGACAGCACGCGCTGCCGCGCCTCGGCCCAGGGGATCACCCGGTCGTCGTCATCGGGCAGCGGCGCGTTGCGGTCCCAGTGCTGCAGCTTCTCCAGGCCCAGCCATTTCGCCTTCATCGTGTAGTAGCGATGCGACAGCCGCGGGTAATTGGCCGCGCACCGCCGAGACCAGCGCGTCCACCACCTCGTCCTCGACCATGTTGGAGCGGTTGCGGTAGCTGCCGGGCCGTCGGATAGTGGCGCCAGGTGTCGATGATCTCCTTGTCCTTCGCCAGCGTGTTGGTGATCAGCGAGAACAGGCGGATCCGGTCGCCGAACGCGCGGCCGATCGCCTTGCCGGCGGCCTCGCGCACGGCGCGGTCGGCGATCGGACAGCTTGTTCAGCGCGGCGCTGACGGTCAGTTCCTCGGTGCCGATCGGCACGCGCATGCCGGCGATCGTCTCGTCGAACAGCCGGCTCCAGGCGGAGCGGCCGGTGACCTCCTTTTCGTGCAGCAGCTTTTCCAGGTCGTCGGAGAGCTGGTGCGGGCGGAACACGCGCAGATCCCGCAGCCAGGGCCGCCAGCGGGCGAGATCGGGATCGGCCAGCTTCTGCTCGAGCGCCGCGTCGTCCAGCCGGTTCAGCTCCAGCGTGAAGAAGATCAGGTGGCTGCTGATGCCGGTCACCCGCTCGTTCACGGTCTGGTAGAACTGGCCGATCGCACGGGGTCGGTGGAATCGCCGGCGAACAGCAGCTGGGCGTAGGACATGATCCGGCCCAGGGTCTCCTCGATCGCGCTCGTACTCGGCGATCGCCGCCGCCAGGGCGCGGCCGGAGATCTGTTCCAGCTTGCCGGCATAGGTGGTCTCGAATTTCTTCGACGCGGCCTCCGCGGCGGCGAAATCCGCCTCCAGCGCCGGGCTGTCCGGGCTCGGGTACAGATCCGTCAGGTCCCAGGCCGGAAGGCTGGTATCCGGCAGGGAAGCACCGCCGGCGGAACCGGTGGAGGCATTCGCCGAGTATTGGCGCATCGCGGGCAAATCCTATGCTGCTGCTCTTGGCTTCCATGTAGGCTACGCAGCGCAGAGGTCAAAGGCTTGCCAAATCCGAATGGCGGCCCATAGCGGAAGAAACGAGGCTTGAAGTTGCAGGAATACCCGCGTTTTCCCAATCTGGCGGCGATGATGCTGGCGCTGGCCCGGGCCTGGCCGAACCGGCGGATGCTGCGCCATTTCCGCGACGGCGGCTGGCATTCCGTGACCTGGGGGGAGTTCGGCCGCCGCACCGCCTCGGCCGCCTTCCGGCTGCGCGAAATGGGGGTCTCGGCGGGGGACCGGGTGGTGATCGTGGCCGACAACCGGCCCGACTACCTGATCGCCGAGGCCGCGCTGATGGCCATCCGCGCCGTGCCGGTGCCGACCTACACCACCAACACCATCGCCGACCACGCCCATGTGCTGCGCGATTGCGGCGCCCGCGCGGCCATCGTCGGCAACCCTGCCCAGCGCGCGGCGCTGGCCGAGGCCGCGGCCATCGCCGATGGCCTGGACCTGTTGCTGGTGATGGACAGCCCGGAATGGGCGGCAGATCATCGGCGGAAACGCCTCCGCTCGATGACGCTGGCCGCGGAGGCGGACCTGATCCCCGGCGGCGCGCTGGCCTGCCTGATCTACACCTCCGGCACCGGCGGCGCGCCGAAGGGCGTGATGCTGCCGCACCGCGCCATCCTGTCCAACTGCGCCGGCGCCTTCGAGCTGCTGCGCACGCTGCCGATCGGCGACGATATCTATCTGTCCTTCCTGCCGCTCTCCCACAGCTACGAGCACACGGTCGGGCAGTATTTCCTGCCCAGCATCGGCGCGGAAATCGTCTATTGCCGCGGCGTCGAGCATCTGGCCGCGGACATGGCGGCGATCCGCCCGACGATCATGACCGTGGTCCCGCGCGTGCTGGAGGTGATCCGCGGCCGGGTGCTGGCACAGATCGCGCGCGCGCCCGCCTGGCGCCGGAAGCTGTTCGATTACGCGCTGCAAAGCGGCCTGAGGCGGCTGGATGGCGGCCGCCGGTCGCTGCTGGGCCGGGCGATGGACCCGCTGCTGGACCGGCTGGTGCGCCGGCAGGTGCGCGATCGCTTCGGCGGCAGGCTGAAAGGCGTGATGTCCGGCGGCGCCAGGCTGGAGCCGGAGGTCGGCCGCTTCTTCCTGGCGCTGGGCATTCCCGTGCTGCAGGGCTACGGCCAGACCGAGGCCGGCCCGGTGATCGCCGCCAATCCGCCGCACGCCATCCGCATCGACACGGTCGGCCCGCCGCTGCGCGGCGTGGAGCTGCGCATCGCCGATGACGGCGAGATCCTGGTGCGCGGCGATCTGGTGATGGCCGGCTATTGGGGCCAGCCCGAGGCCACGGCGGCGGCGATCGAGGACGGCTGGCTGCACACCGGCGATATCGGTGTGCTGGAGGCCGACGGCTATCTGCGCATCACCGACCGCAAGAAGGACATGATCGTGCTGTCCGGCGGCGAGAACGTCTCCCCCGCCCGGGTGGAGGGCATGCTGGTCGCCGAGCCCGAGATCGCCCAGGCGGTGGTGCTGGGCGACGGCAAGCCGGCGCTTTCCGCGCTTCCTGGTGGCGGCGGAGGGCAGCGACGAGGCTGCCGTCGCGCGTGCCGTGGCGCGGGTGAACGCGCGGCTGTCAGTGACGGAACGCGTGCGCCGCCACCGGCTGGTGGAACCGTTCACCCAGACCAACGGGCTGCTGACGCCAACGCTGAAGGTACGGCGGCGGGCGGTGATGGAGCGGTTCGGCGCGCAGGATGGCGCCCAGGAGGACGCCCAGAAGCGCGCATAAGCCCGCGCTTCCTGCTAACATTCCCCGGCTGGCACACAGCCACCGACCAGACAGGCGACACAGCCATGCCGTCCAGACCCAAACTGGCGTTGTTCACGTTGGCAGCCACTGTTGCCTATCTCGGCCTCGCCGTGCTCGGCTGGGGCGGGTTCGCCGCGTTCTTCTCCCACCCGGCCCTGACCGTCGTCGCGATCGCGACCCTGCTGATGGTTGGCGCCGGGCTGTTCACCGAAGGCAATCTGAGCTCCGGCGAGCGCGAGGATCGCGCCAACCGCTGGGTGATCGCGGCCCTCGGGGTGATCGGGCTGCTGGCGGGCTATCTGCCGGCCTACACGGACCGAATTGGCTTCTGGACCCTCGACGGGGACATGATCCGCTGGCTTGGCGTCGTCCTGTTCATCGCCGGCGGCGTGCTGCGGATCTGGCCGGTCTTCGTGCTCGGCCGCCGCTTCAGCGGCCTGGTGGCCATCCAGCCCGGGCATAGGCTGGTCACGACCGGCGTCTATGGCGTGATCCGCCATCCCAGCTATCTCGGGCTGCTGGTCAACTCGCTGGGCTGGGCCCTGGCATTCCGCTCCGGGGTCGGCGTGTTGCTCACGGCGCTGGTCATCCCGCCGCTGCTCGCGCGCATCGGCGCGGAGGAGCGGCTGCTGCGCACGGAGTTCGGCGCCGAATACGACGCCTACCGCAGCCGCACGTCACGGCTGATCCCCGGCCTATACTGAGGTCGCCCCCGACTGATCGATGATTGTGCTTGCGTCCGCCCGTCCGGCTGTGGACCCCGGCCGGACGGACGAAGCGGGCGCGGCAATCAGACGAACCCCAAGGCCTGCGCATCTCCGGCTTGCTCGATCCCAAGCCACCTGCCGGCCCGGCCGGACAATCCGGTATCGAGGTAGCCGACAGCGACAATTTCCGTCGCTAGCTATGCACCATGGCGCAGCCGCCCTCGCTCATCGGGCGGAACGCCTCCTCCGCCGGCACCGTCGCCAATGTGGCCAGAAAGTCCCCGGGATAGCGGCTTTCGGCCGGCGACTTCACCTTGAACAGGTAGCTCGGATGGATCGCGCGGCCGTCGGCGCGGATCGAGCCGGCGCCGAAGCAGTCGTCGTCGGTCGGCATCGCCTTCATCGCGGCGACCGTGTCGCGGCCCGACGCCTTCGCTTTCGCGCTACCGAGCGCCTTGACCGTCTTCAGATAATGCGCCACCGCGGCATAGGCCCCGGCATGCACCTCGTTCGGATAGACGCCCGCAGCCAGGCGCGGCTTCACGCGCGCCATGAAGGCGCGGGTGCGGTCGTTCAGGTCCCAGTAGAAATTCTCGGCCAGATAGACATCCTTCATGGTCTGCAGCCCGGCGCCGGTGACAGCAGTCACCGAGCCGACCATGGCCGCGAGCATCAGGCCATCGGTCAGGCCGAATTCCTGCGCCTGCTTCACGCAATTGATCAGATCGTCGCCGGCATTGGCGAAGGCGAGCACGTTCGCCCCGCTCGCCTTGGCGGCCAACAGGTAGGACGAGAATTCGGTGGTGCCGGGAAACGGGTAGGCGCTGGAACCGACCACCTTGCCGCCGACCGACGCCAGCAATCTGCCGGCGTCGTTCTCGATCGAATGGCCGAATGTATAGTCGGCGGTGACGAAGTACCATTTGTCACCGCCGCGCGCGACCAGCGACTTCACCATGGTGTGCGACAGATCCCAGGTGTCGTAGGTCCAATGGATCTGATTAGGACTGCAGTATTTGCCCGTGAGATCGGAGGAGCCGGCCGCGGTGTTGAGATGGATCTTGTCCTTCTCCTGCGCCACCGTCGTGACCGCGATCGCCGCCGCGCTGTTGCCGACATCAGTGATCAGGTCGATGCCGTCGCGGTCGAACCATTGCCGCGCTATGCCGGCGGCGACGTCCGGCTTGTTCAAATGGTCGCCGCTTACCAGCTCGACCTTGATGCCGGGATTGGCGGCGGTGAACTCATCGACCGCGAGCTTCGCGCAAGCGACGCTGGTCGGCCCGGTCACGTCGCGATAATTGCCGGAAAGATCGGTCAGCACGCCGATCCGCACCACGTCGGGCGATTGGCCACGGACAGGGCGCAGCGGAATTGCGGCGGCACTCGCGATTGCAGCGGACAGCACGGCACGACGGCTTGCAGGCATGGCACGACCTTCCTCGGATCCGGTTTATTTTCGGGATTGCAAACAGGCTAGCCCGACGGGCGGCGGCCTGGCTAGTGGCCAATCCCGGTCAAGACTCGCCAAGATATACCGCTCTGACCCGGGGATCGGCGCGCACCGCCGCCGCATCGCCCTCGGCAATGAGCCGGCCGCGATCCAGCACCAGGATCCGGTCGGCGCAGGAGAACACCACGTCCATGTCGTGCTCGGTGAACAGCACCGCCGCACCGCGCTCGCGCGCCAAGCCGCGAACCAGCGCCATCAGCGCGCCGCGCTCGGCCGGGGCCATCCCGGCCGTCGGCTCGTCCATCAGCAGCAGCCGGGGATCATTGGCCAGGGCCATCGCCAACTCCAGCCGCTTGACGTCGCCATAGGCCAGCACCCCCGCTGCCCGCGCGCCCTGCTCCGCCATCCCCACCTGCGACAGCAGCGCGTCCGCCTCCGCGCGGAAATACTCCCCGGCCGGGCGGCCGAAGCGGAACACCTGCCCGGCCTGCGCAATCAGCGCGACCTGCACATTCTCCGCCACGGTCATGGAAGGGAACACGGACGCGACCTGAAAGCTCCGCCCCACGCCCAGCCGCCAGATCCGGCGCGGCGCCAAGCCGGTGACATCAGCGCCATCCAGGCGGACCCGGCCCGCATCCGGGCGCAGCTGGCCGTTCAGCAGATTGAAGCAGGTGGACTTGCCGGCCCCGTTCGGGCCGATCAGGGCCAGCATCTCGCCCGCCGCCAGGCGGAAGGACACGCCGGCTACGGCAGCCACGCCGTCAAAGCTTCTCTTCAGGCCATCGACTTCCAGCAGGCTCATCTCAGTCTTCCGGCCACGCCCGCGATGCCCGCCGGAAACAGCAGCACCTGTGCAATGATCAGCCCGCCCAGCGCCAGCCGCCAGAAATCGGTCGCCAACAGCAGCGCATCGAACAGACCGGTATAGGCGACCGCGCCGACGATCGGCCCGGCCATGGTCTGCACACCGCCCAGCAGCACCATCAGCAGCGCGTCCACGGATTTTCCGACCGCAATATAGGTTGGGAACACGCTGCCCTTGGCGAAGGCGAACACGCCGCCGGATAACCCCGCCGCGGCGCCGGAAATCGTCAAGGCCAGCAGCCGCAGACGCACGGCGTCCAGGCCGATCGCCTCGGCCCGCTGCGGCCGGTCCCGGGCGGCGCGCAGCGCGTAGCCGAACGGCGCGAACAGCACCCGGCGCAGCAGCAGGGTCGCGGCCAGACACAGCGCCAGGGCTAGCCAGTAGAATACGGCCGGATCGCGCGCCCATGGCGTCGGGCGCAGGCCGAGGATGCCGTTATCCCCGCCGGTGACATCCACCAGCTCCGAGGCGCCGGCCCAGACGATCTGCGCGAAGGCCAGCGTCAGCATCGCCAGATACACGCCGGACAGCCGCACCACGCAGCCCGCGAACAGCACCGCGACAACGCCGGCGGCCAAAGGCGCCAGGGCCATCGCGCCGGCCATCGGGAGATCCAGGAAACGCACCGCCAGCCCCGCCGCGTAGGCCCCGATGCCGAACCAGGCGGCATGGCCGAAACTCGGCATTCCCCCCGGCCCCATGGCAAAATGCAGGCTGGCGGCGAACAGCACCGAGATCGCCGCCTCCGTCAGCACGCTGATCCAGAACGGACCCAGCACCAGCGGCGCCGCCACCGCCAGGGCCAGGGCCACCAGGCCCAGCAGCTTCCCGGCCGTCGTGGCTGGACGCACGACGGAAAAAACCTCCGCCGGCGCCGCGCCCGCCTCCCGCCGGCCCAGCAGCCCCTGCGGCCGCACCGCCAGCACCAGCGCCATCACCGCGAACACCAGCACCAGCGTAATCTTCGGCAGCAGCACGATCCCGAAGGCCTGCAGCACGCCGATCAGCAATGCGGCCAGGAACGCCCCCGGCAGGCTGCCCATGCCACCGACCACCACGACGACGAAGGCTTCCACCACCACCGACAGGTCGATCTGCAGATTGGCCGATCCCCCCGGCAGCGACAGCGCGCCGCCCAGCCCCGCCAGCGCCGCCCCCAGCGCGAACACGGCGGAGAACAGGACCTTCTCGTTCACCCCCAGCGCCGCGACCATCTGCCGATTCTCGGTCGCCGCGCGCACCAGCATGCCGAACCGGGTCCGCTGCATCAGCAGCCAGAGCAGCCCGAGCACCAGCGGCCCGATGACGATCAGGTACAGATCATACCGCGCGATCCGCGCCTCGCCGATGCGCACGAACGCCCGCAGCCAGGCCGGGCGCGGCAAGGTCAGATCCGCCGCCCCCCAGATCAGCTGGGTGAGGTCCTGCACGATCAGCAACACGGCGAAGGTCAGCAGCAATTGCAGCAGTTCCGGCGCGCGATAGACCCGCCGCAGCAACCCCATCTCCAGCACCAGCCCGAATGCCCCAGTGGCCATTGCCGCGGCCAGCACGCCGGCGGCGAACCAGCCGGGACCCGGCGGCAGCAGGCGCAGCACGCTCCAGCCGATATAGGCGCCGAGCATGCACAGGCTGCCATGGGCGAAATTCACCACGCGGGTGACGCCGAAGATGATCGTCAACCCGGACGCGACCAGGAACAGCGAGGCGGCGGAAGCCAGCCCCGTCAGCAGTTGAACGAGAACGAAATCCACCGTTCAGGAAATCCACCGATCAGTCGGCGGCCGGCCGCAGCTTCCGCACCGTGGCATCGTCGGGCAAATAGTTCGCGCCATCGGCATAGTGCCAGTCCACCATCTCGCCATGCGTCCCGTGGGAGCCGGCCTTCGCCCCGGTCCGGCCGACGAAAGTGCCGAGCGTCGACTGGTGGTCGATGGCGCGGAAATAGGCCTGCCCGAACGGCGTCTCGAACGCCGCGCCCTTGAACCCCTCGGCCATGGCCTCGGTGTCCACGCCGCCGCTCTTGGCGATGCCGGCGGCGATCGCCCGGATCATCGCGTAGCCAACCACCGAGCCCATCATCGGCAAGGCGTTGAAGCGGGCGTGGTAGGCGGTCACGAAATCGGTGTTGGCCTTGGTGTCCAGCGTGTCGCGCGGATAGCCGGTGACGATCCAGCCGACCGGCGTCTCATCGTCCAGCGGCTCCAAATATTCCGGCTCACCGGTCAGCATGGACACCACCGAGCGGCCCTCGAACAACCCGGACGTGTTGCCGGCGCGCACGAACTGCGTCAGGTCCGGGCCGAAGGTGATGTTCAGGATCGCCTGCGATTTGGCCTGCGCCAGCGCCTGCACCGTCGCACCGGCGTCGATTTTTCCTAATGCCGGCCATTGTTCGCCGATGAACGTCACGTCCGGGCGCCTGGCGGTCAGCAACTGCTTGAACCATTTCACCGCGGACTGGCCGTATTCGTAATTCGGCGCCACCGTGACCCAGGTCTTGGCCGGCAGCTTCGCCGCCTCCTCCACCAGCATCGCCGCCTGCATATAGGTCGATGGCCGCAGCCGGAACACGTAGCGATGGCCGGCCGCCCAGACCATGGCGTCGGTCAGCGGCTCGCTCGCCACGAACAGCCGTTTCTGCGCCAGGCAGTAATCGGAAATCGCGAGGCCGACATTGGACAGGTATCCGCCGGCCAGCAGATCCACCTTCTGCTCGCCCAGCAATTCCCCGGCCAGGCGGATCGCCTCCTGCGGCTTGCCCGCGTCGTCGCGCGAGATCACCTCTATGGGCCGCCCGAGCACGCCGCCGGCGGCGTTGACCTGCTCCGCGGCGAGCTGCCAGCCATTGCGGTACGGCAAGGTGAAGGCGGGGATGGCGGTGTAGCTGTTGATCTCGCCGATGCGGATCGGCACGGCACCCTGGGCCCGGACGATGCCCGGCCGCGCCAGCGCGATCGCCGTTCCCGCCAATACGCTGCGGCGTGTCATCGTCATGGCTGCTTCTCCCCCTGCACGGACGCACGGCCCGGTAAACCGGACGGGAGCATCCGCCACCCGGGGCCTGCCGTCCAGGCTATTTTTGCCCAAGAGAATATCGTTGTGACCGACATTTTAGTATGAATATTAACCATTTATGGCCGATACATGATTCGTGTACACCCCATATGCTCTCCTTGAGCATCATTCCCCGGAGATTGGTGCATAGGTGATATTTGCGGCATCGAGACGTCGCACGCTACCATCCCGCCCAGCACGAACGGCAGGAGTGATCGCGCGCCGATGAGCCTTCTCTCGCAGATGCGCGGCCGTATCACCTCAGCCGCCAGCAGCTTTACCGTCAGCCGCGGCCTGATCGCGCTGGCGGCGCTGGTGCTGATGTCGATCGCGGCGGTGACCGCGCAGCACCTGCTCAATCTGCGTGACGCCCTGCTGGCCGATACCGACCGCCAGCTCACCCGGTTGGACATGGTCTTCGCCGAACAGACCGGGCGCGCGGTGGAAACCGTCGACTTTATCCTGAAAAACGCCATCGAGACGCTGCAGGCCGCGCGCCGCACGCCGCCCCTCCATACCGATGCAATCGCGGCCACGCTGAACCGGCGCGCCGAGGGGGTCCGCCAGCTCATCGCCGTGGCGCTGACCGATTCCAGCGGCAAGGTGATCCTGTCCTCCCGGCCCGAGGCGACCGCGGATCTTGGCGAGGCCGCCCGCCAGGCGGTCGCCTTCCATGCCGCGCACCCGGATGCCGGACTGCGGATCAGCGAGCCGTTGCGCCTGCCGGACCAGGCCTGGACCGCGCTGCTGACCCGGCGCATCAACGCGCCGGACGGCAGCTTCGACGGCATCGCCATCGCGCTGCTCAACCTCTCCTATTTCCAGGATTTCTTCCGCGCGGTGGAACTCGACGACAAAGGCGCGATCGTGCTGCACCATCGCGACGGCACCGTGCTCACGCGCTACCCCCCCGCCGATGCCGCCATCGGCACCAGCTTCGCCGCTTTGCCACCGTTCACCGAGGTGCTGTCCAAATCGCTGTCCGGCTCGATCCTGATGACGTCCCCGGTCGACGGCTCGCAGCGCCTGGTCGCCATCCGGGCGCTGCGCGCCTTCCCGCTGGCGGTCAACATCTCCGTCGATGTCGACGAGATGTTCGCCACCTGGCGTCGGCAGACCCTGATCTTCGCCCTCGGCGCTGGCGTCGCCGCGCTCAGCACTGGCGGCCTCCTGCTGCTGCTGGCCCGCCGCTCGCGCGAGAACGAACGCCTGGTGGTCGAATACGCCCGGGCAAAAGAGGAGGCTGAGCGCGCCAATATCGACCTGCGCCAGCAGATCGCCGAGCGCGAGCGCGCCGAGGCGGCCCTGAACCAGGCGCAGCGAATCGAGGCGGTGGGCCAGCTGACCGGCGGCGTCGCGCATGATTTCAACAACCTGCTGACCATCGTTCTCGGCAATGTCGAACTGCTGGAGCGCGGCCGGCCGGAGGACGAGCGCAATAAGGCGCGGCTGGCGGCGATCCGCACCGCGGCCGAACGCGGCGCGACGCTGACCGGCCAGTTGCTCGCCTTCGCCCGCCGCCAGAAGCTGGTGCCGCGGCCGGCCGACCTCAACGCCGTGATCGCCGGCATGGACGGGCTGCTGCGCAGCGCGCTCGGCAGCCACGTCGCCCTGGAGAAGCGGCTCGACCCTTCGCCATGGAAGGCGATGGTCGACCCCACCCAGATCGAGCTCGTGATCCTCAACCTCGCGATCAACGCGCGCGACGCGATGCCGGCCGGCGGCACGGTAACGATAGAGACGGCGAACGCCACGATCGGCGCGCGGGATCCCCGGGCCCGGCCCGGGACCGGGGACCCGGCAACGGGCGAGCCCGGCCCCGGCGAGTATGTCGTCATCGCCGTGCACGACACCGGCCAGGGCATGCAGCCGGAAATCCTGGCCAAGGTGTTCGAACCCTTCTTCACCACCAAGCCGCCCGGCGCCGGCTCCGGGCTCGGGCTGTCACAGGTCCTTGGCACCGCGCAGCAGCTGGGCGGCGGCGTACGGATCGAGAGCGTGCCGAATGCCGGCACCACGGTTCGCGTGTACCTGCCGCGCGCCGCCGACGACGCGGCAACTGCCGCGCGCATCGGCACACCCGGCGCCCAGGCCAATGCGGGCCATGCCACCATCCTCGTGGTGGACGACGACGCCGCAGTCCGCAGCACCGTCGCCGAACTGCTCATCGGCCTCGGCTACGGCGTCCACGTCGCCGAGGGCGGCGCCGAGGCGCTGGAGCTGCTGCGCGCCGACCCTGCGATCGACGTACTGCTCACCGATGTCGCGATGCCCGTCATGAACGGGCTGGTGCTGGCCCGGGAGGCGCTGCGGATGCGCCCTTCTCTGCCGGTGGTGTTCATGTCCGGCTACGCCAATCCCTACGAGGTTGCCGGGGAAGCCGCCGGCGAACGCACGCTGGAACATCTCGTGCACAAGCCCTTCCGCAACAGCCAACTCGCCGCACAACTCGACGCCGCGCTGGGACGATAGGGCGAGAAAACGTGAGGCGTCGGGCTACCGGCAATCCTCTGCAGGCGGACCCTTCCTAAGCTGCCTGGTGTATTCCTCGGCGTCGAAGGCCTTCAGCATTTCGGCCGTCCGATCCTGGATATGGCTGAGAAAGACATCCGACAGCGTCGGTTCATTGGCCGCAGTCACGGCCACGGCCAGCACCCCGACCACCACGTTTTCCAACAGCGCCAGCGCGTCTTCCATGTTGCCGCCGGCTTGCCTGTAGCCGCCAAATTGCCTGTCAGGGGCATCGGGCCGCGCGCCGACGATCCGCGCGACGAGATCGTTCACCAGGCGGTTGCGCGCCTCGAGCGACGTTGCCGGCATGGTCGGCTCGCGGATCGCCTGCCGTTCGGCCGTCGTGCGGATCACCACCTCCGCATCGTTGACTTCCACGCCGAGAATGCGCCCCTGGCCCGGCGCGCTCTCGTTGGCGGCCCATAACAGGACCTCCTCCCACGGATGCTCGCCGCCTCCCGGCCAGCGATGCCGCGCGGCCCGCGCCGCCTCCAGCAATTCCGCGACGGTCTCGAGGCCGATCCGATCGAAACCGAGCGCAAGGTGCTCGCCATAGTGGCGATAGCGATTGAAACGGGTCGGTTTGTGACCGGTGATGATGTCGAGGCCTTCCATAGCCGACGCATTGGGCAGGCCGGTGATACGCAGGCTCCAGCTATCGGCCCCTTCTGCGCGGCCCGGCAGAATGAAGCCATGGGACCGGTGATAGGCATTCCCGGCACGCCCGTAGAGGCTCTCGCTGGGGCGGATCGCTTGCCAGGCGCCGGTCCATCCCGCGATCCCGGTCTTCGACGCCTGACATTCGATGGTACAATCCAGGGAGGCTTCCCAGGCGAGAACCTCGTCATCGTCGAGGTCGCTGTTGTCCGGGAGCGGTATCACGACCGTCACCCGCGCCGCGTTCGCGGACGGGCTGGCAAATCGGTGCACCACCGGGTAGCCATGCGTGACCATGGCCGAGACGGTCTGATGGATCGTCTGCCCGAAATCGAAACATACCGGGCGGTTTCGCGGCGCGGCCTCGAGCGCCGCGACGAAGGCGCCGAGCGTCATCTGCCCGGCCACGGCTGCTTCATCGTGCTCGAGCTTGTCCAGCTCCGCCATGACACTTGCGATGGCGGACGTGGTCTGCGGGGTGATCTTCGAGGCGAGCTGCATGGGTATACTCTCCCAGGCTTCATCATCGGCCTGCATCATCGGCCGCAAGCCGATCGGCGCCGGCTAATGGCCGGCTAATAGATGGTAACGTAAGGAATTCCGCCGGGAAGCGCCGGCCACATGTCGCGCGACGCCAGCCAACCGGCCTTTCCGGCGCCGATGCCGAGGCAGAACAGTTCCTCGACCTGCTGCTCGCGCCCCGTCCACTGACTAAGCTGACGATCGTAGCAGGCACTCGCCAGCGACCACCCGCCGCACTCCGCCTGGAACTGGTACGGAAGCTGGGCGAGCAGGATGGCGATCACCCCAGCATTCTCCGCCAGGCGCCGACGGTGGAAGCTGAAGCTGTTGGCAATGCCCCGCACCTGCAGCGCCAGTTCGAGCGGCTCATCGTCCCGGAGCAGGCAACGGTCCATGATCTCGTTCACGGCCTGCGATGTCAGCTTCATCGTCGGTCCTCCGAAGTTGATGAACGGCCGCCGGCCTGTTCAACAGGAAACCGGCCCCGCCCTCCGGTTCGTCGCAACCTCTGCCTTTAGTTTCCCCTGCCCTGAAGGTCCGGGGACCTGCCTGCCCGAAATCGAATGCATGGCCCTCGTCCCGGGCCCAGTCCAAGAATACGCGCCAACGAATTTGCGCAACGTTGCGGTTCGTTCGAAATCTCGGCGATTTCGGGAGCACCGGGCAGGAACCGAGCGTCCCCTGCCACCCAGCCTGCGAGGCTACTGCCGCGCTGTGCAGCCGGTCCAGCCTCGAAAACCACCGACCGGGCCGCGGGAGCGGGTCCGTCCGCCGCCCAGACCTCATTCGTCCGATGCCAGACCTGATTCGTCCGATGGTTGTGCAGGGAGGCTCTAGCGGATGGTCCGGTGTCAATTCTTCGTGCGATGGGGCGAGCAAGATGAGATCGCCGCCATTCCGCTGTTCTGCGTTCAGATCGTCTGCGTGACCTTGTGTAGCGAAGGCGGATGGTCGGGGTTCAGCCCGCGCGCTTGCGCCGCCGCCTCGGCGGCGAGGTAGAACGATACCAGCATCGGCAACAGATCCACCTCGGGCTGCATCGGCGCCAGCACCGGCAACGCCCGGGCTCCCGCGACCGCGCCGCCGGCCGCCAGCACCGGGGCACCGCGCGCCGCCAGCGTCGCCAGGAATTTTTCGCTAAGGGGCAGGCTGGCGTCGTTCTGCAGCAATGCCAGCACCGGAAAGCCGGGCCCTGCCAGCGCCATCGGGCCATGCGCAAGCTCGGCGGCGCTGAACGCCAGGCCAGCGATGCCGCAGACCTCGGATAGTTTCAGCGCGGCCTCGTCGACGATGCCAAGCGCCGGTCCGCGGCCGACGGCGAAGATCCGGTCGGCATCGGCAAGGGTTTCGACCAGCGGCGACCAGTCCAGCGCAGCCGCCGCGGCCAGCCGTTCCGGCAGCGCCGCCAGCGCCGTGGCGACCGAAGGGGCGGGCCGCCAGGCATCCACCAACGCCAGCGCCGCCGCCAGGCTCGCCAGCACCGTTTTTGTTGCGGCGATGCTGCGTTCCGGCCCGGCGGCGATGTCCAGCACCAGCTCGCAGGCGGATGCCAGCGGCGAGGCCGGATCGTTCACCAGCGCCAGCGTCAGCGCACCCGCCGCGCGCGCCTGTTCGGCGGAGGCGATCAGGTCCGGACTGCGGCCGGATTGCGAGATGGTCACGAACAGCGCGCCCCGCAGCCGTTGCGGCCGGTGATACACCGAGGCCACCGACGGCATCGCCGCCGCCGCAGTCAGGCCGAGCCGATGCGCCAGCAGCACCCGCAAAAAGGTCCCGGCATGGGCGGAACTGCCGCGCGCGCACACCACCACGAAAGGCGGATCGAGCGCCCGCAGCCGCGCGCCCAGGGCGGCGAAAGCCTCACGCTGCGCCAGGCAGCGCCGGACGGCCGCGGCACTTTCCAGCGTTTCCAGGCGCATGAGGCTCGTCGCCGGCTTCGCAGCGCCAGCGTGTGGCCGGGCGAACGGCGCGAGGTCACCGGCCAGCCACCGCTCGGTCAGCTCCGCCACCCCGGCGCCGCTTCTGGCCCTGGTGACGAAATCGGCTTGCTGCTTCAGCACCGGCAGGGCATTCGCCACCGCCACGGTGATGCCGCACAGATTGAGGAACGACAGATCGTTTTCGGCATCGCCGATAGCCACGGTCTCGATTGGCGAAATCCGTAGTTCCGCCAGCGCCGCGCGCAGGCCGCTTTCCTTGCTGATGCCGGCCGGCAGGGCCATCACCGAGCCCTTGTTCAGCACGATCCGATGGGCAAGGCCCAGCTCATGGATCGCCGCCTGCACCGCTATATCGTTCGGCACCTCCGTCGCCACGACGGACCGGCCGATCGATAAGGGATCGACCCCCATTTCCCGCAACCGCGCGACGAAAGCCGCAGGCGGCGGCTCGGCCAGCATCCGCACCTCCCGCGTGGCCGGGCGATAGAGCACCGCGCCGTTCTCGGCCACGACCCGGTCGAACAGGTCCAGGCGCGGCGTGCAGCGCGACAGATCCTCCAGTTCCCGCCCGGTCACCAGGATCAGCTTGCAACCGGCGGACCGCAGCCGTTCCAGCGCCGCGATGGTGGGCGCCGCAACGGCACCGTCATCGGCGATCGTGCCGTCATAATCCGTTGCCAAGGCGGTGTAGTGCAGGTGCATGCGGGAATTTCCTTGTTGCCGAAGGCAAGCAGAACGCCGCCCGGACGGTATCGACCGTCAGCGACCGTCCCTCAAATGGTAAACGGCCTGGCTGCACACAAGGTTAAATTTCGACATGCTTACCTTCATGTCCAGTATCGCGAATGTGAACTGTCGATTCGATGCAAATTGAATCAGTCATAAACTTATCGGGATTTGCCTCATTGTGAATACTTCTATCTATTGATCGTGAATTGCCTGGATGTCCCGGGCATCAACTGAACCCTATCGTGCCGAAGCTGCTCCGCGCCGCCTGGCGTGTGTCGCGATACTACGCACAGCTTCCCTGATGCACGATGAAGGAGGAACCAATGTCCCGCCTCGTCGTTGTCTCCAACAGGGTACCGGTGCCCGGCGACCGTAACCCCGCAGCTGGCGGCCTGGCCGTCGGGCTGGCCGATGCCGTGACCGAAGGGTCGCTCTGGTTCGGCTGGAGCAGCCGTCGCCAGACCTTCACCTCGACCGAGTCGTCGGTTGTGCAGGCGCGCGGCGTGACCTATGCCACCATCGACCTCGGCGAGGCCGATTATCGCCGCTACTACACCGGCTTCGCCAACGGAGCGCTGTATCCGCTGCTGCTCTACCGGTTGGGACTGATGGGCTTCCGCGAGGAGGACTACGCCGGCTATCGCACCGTCAACCGCGCCTTCGCCACCGCACTGGCGCCGTTGCTGCGTCCCGACGACCTGATCTGGGTGCACGACTACCAGCTGCTGGCGGTCGGGCATGAGCTGCGCGCGCTCGGGGTGGAACAACGCATCGGCTTCTTCCTGCACACGCCGTTCGTGCCGCCGTCGATCTTCTCCGCCCTGCCCCGCGCGGCGGAGCTGTTGGACGCGCTGTGCGCCTGCGACGTCATCGGCTTCCATACGAAGGATTACCGTGACGCGTTCCTGCAATGCGTCACCACGCTGCTCGGCGCACAGCCGGACAGCGAGGGCGGCTTCACCTATCGCGGCCGCCGGGTGCAGGCCATCGTCACGCCGATCGGCATCGATGTCGCGAGCTTCACCGCCATGGCCACCCGCAACGTCGCCAGCGCCGCCGCCAACAGCCTGGTGCAGAGCCTGGACGGCCGTCCGCTCGGCATCAGCGTGGACCGGCTGGACTACGCCAAGGGCCTGCCGAACCGCATCCTGGCGATCGATCATCTGTTCACCCGCTACCCCGAGCACCGCAAACAGGTCACCTTCCTGCAGGTCGCCGCCCCCTCGCGCGAGGAGCTGGCGGATTATCGCGGTCTGCGCCGCGAGCTCGACCGGGCGGTCGGCGACGTCAACGGCCGCTATTCTGAGGCGGACTGGACGCCGATCCGCTACATCACCCGCGCGGTCCGCCGTTCCACACTGGCGGGCTTCTACCGGCTCGCCCGGCTCGGCGTGGTGACGCCGCTGCGCGATGGCATGAACCTGGTCGCCAAGGAATTCATCGCGGCACAGGATCAGGCCGATCCCGGCGTACTCATCCTCTCCCGCTTCGCCGGCGCGGCCGAGGAACTGACCGACGCCCTGATCGTCAATCCGTTCGACGCCGAGGAGATCGCCGCGAGCATGCATCAGGGCCTGACCATGCCGCTCGAGGAACGCCAGGCCCGGCACAAATCCCTGCTCGCCTGCATCCGCGCCTCTTCCGCGCGGCAGTACTGCCAGAATTTTCTGGCCGCCCTGCGCGCCGAACCAAGTCCCTGCCCGGAGACCCTTTCGCATGTCTGATCCATTGCCCCCCATGGCGGCCCCCATAGCGCACCCCGTCCCCGCTCCGGTACGCGTCCGCGTCGCCATTCTCGGTGCCGGCAATCGCGGCGTCGGCGCCTATGGCGCCTATCTGCTGCGCCGCCCGGACCTGGCCCAGCTGGTCGCCATCGCCGATCCGCGCAGCGACCGTCTGCAGGCCGCCGGCGAGCAGCATGGCATCACGCCCGAGCATCTGTATCCCTCATGGGAGGATCTGCTGAAGCGCGAGACCGGGCTCGACGCCATCATCATCGCGACGCCCGATGCGCTACACCTGCAACCCGCCCTCGCCGCCATCCGCCACGGCGTCAGCATCCTGCTGGAAAAGCCGATCTGCCCGACCGAGCCGGAGGTTCGCCGCCTGCTCGCCGCGGCGCGGCGCCGCGGCGCCGACATCACCGTCGCTCATGTGCTGCGCTACACCCAGTTCTTCGCCCGCATCAAGGAATTGCTGGAGCGCGGCGTGATCGGCCAGCTGCAGACCGTGCGCCATACCGAGCAGGTCGGCTACTGGCATTTCGCCCACAGCTATGTTCGCGGCAACTGGCGCCGGGCCGAGGAATCCTCGCCGATGATCCTCGCCAAGGCGTGCCATGATTTCGACATCCTGCAATGGCTGATCGGCTCGCCCTGCGTGGAACTGAACTCCTACGGCAATCTCGGCCATTTCACGCCGCAGAATGCGCCGGAAGGGTCCACCGATCGTTGCGACCAGGGCTGCAAGGTCGAACGCATCTGCCCCTATTCGGCGCAGCGGATCTATCTGGAAAAGCTGCCGCCGGGAGACCGTTGGCCGCACAACGTGGTTTCTCTCGATACTTCGGCCGAGGGCCTGACGCTGGCGCTGCATGACGGGCCCTACGGGCGCTGCGTCTATCGCTGTGACAACGACGTCGCCGATCATCAGGTGGTCAGCCTGCGCTTTGCCAATGGCGTCGATGCCAGCATGAACGTCAGCGGGTTCACGCGCGAGAATACCCGCACCATCCACCTGATGGGCAGCCATGGCGAAATCATCGGCAATTTCACCGGCAACGAGATCACCGTCACGGATTTCCGCATCGATGACATGCGCACCAGCCAGCTTACCGTGCACGGCGACAGCCTGCACGGCGGCGGCGACGAGGGGCTGATGGCCGATTTCATCGGCCGCGTGCAGGACCGGCTGCGCGGCACCGACCGAACCGCGCCGATGACCTCGCTCGAACAATCCGTCGCCAGCCATTTCATGGCCTTCGCCGCCGAAACCTCCCGGCTGCGCGGCACCGCGATCCGCCTGCAGCACGGGCGCGCACGCCAGCCCCGCGACACGCCGGCGCCGGCAGAACGAGACGCGGCGGAGTAGGCCGCGCAGCGTGCTACCGCCGTGCTGCCGGCAGCTTCATTGCAAGCACGCGTCCCGCAGCTTCGCCAGTGCCTCCGCCTGCCGGTCCGGCGGCAGGTATGGATCGAAGCCGGGGCTTCGCCGCAACGGTTCCGGCAGTAGCGGGCGCAGCGCGAGCAGGGTGGCGACCCGCTGGTCCGTGTAGGCGGCGGTCAGCCCCGCCTCGATGCCCGGCCAGCCCGCGGACGAGCCGAGGCGCAGCAACGCCACCCCGGCGGCGGCGCTCAGCGGCGGCTGGTCCAGCCATTGCGCGACCTGTTCCAGGAACGGGATGTCCGCGGGTCCGGATGCGTAGGCGAGCGCCGTCATCGCATACTCCGCGCCCGGCATGGCGCGCGAGCGGACCAGGGCCTCCAGCTCCGGCTTCGCCGCCGCCGCCGAGGGCCGCTGGAGCAGCAATAACGGCGCGGGATTGCCGGTCGCCGCGGCGAGATGGACGATGTCGCGCACGACCCCTTCTTCCGCTTTAGGCACGCGCCACAGCCCGGGCTCGAACGCGCCTGCCAGCGCCGCATCCGCCGTGCCGAGGATCTGCAGCAATTCCTGGTACACCGCGTCCGACGCCGATTGCGCCAGCAGCAGCACCGCGACCCCGGCCAGCGGTGGCGGCGGGCGGGTGCGCAGGAAGGCCAGCAAGGCGTTCGTCGCGGCCTCCCCGCCGCCGAGCCACCGCCGGGCGATCGGGTCCGCCAGCAGACGCGCCTCGTCCTCCCGACGGCGAAACGGGTGTTGCAGCAGTCGGGCCAGGGCATCCAGATCCGGCCCGACCCTGTCGGCCGGCGGTTTCATCGGGGAACACCGGCGAGGTGCATGCGCCGGCTACGGACGCTGGCGGGCGGCGCCGGAATAATCGGCGGGTCTGATCGGCTGCCCCTGTTCGGCGGCGATCGCCTGCTCGACCGCGACGGCGCGCACCTCGTGCGGCGGGGTCCCCCCGGCCGGGCCCGGTCCTGGCGGGACCTGCGTGCCCGCCATCAGCGATGCGGCGTGTCCGCACAGCTCATGCGCGAAGATCAGTTCGAACGGGATATCCACCCATTTGTTGTTGATCTTGTACTGGCCCTGGAAGCGCGGGTCGATATTGACCGTCGGGGAGCTCGGGTGACCACCGGTTCCAGGCATGGTGCCGGGTGGTACCCCCGCACCGGTGCCGGGATCGGTGCTTGGAGGACCTGCACGGAAGGAGACGGTCGTCGTCTGCCCGCTGGCGATCACGTCGCACAGGCAGTGGCAGCCGACCGGGTTCGCCGTGGTGTCCGCCTTCAGCATGCCCTTGGGATGGGGCGCGCCGGCAGGGCCGCAGAACCCCGCGGTCGCCAGCGATGCCACACCGGTCTTGCCATTCACCGTCGCCCCCCCGTCCGGACAGATCGTGCCCAGGAAGTTCTCCACCGTGTGGGTCAGCGTGTCCGGGGGACCGGCGATTCCCGGTGGCAACGGCGCCACCGCGTTGGGGTCTACGACCAGCCGGCGCTGCAGACGCTGCGGCGAAGCTCCGGCGCCCTGCTGGACCACATGTGCCAGCTCGTGCGCCAGCAGCATCCGCCCGCCGGGGCTGGCAGGGGCGTATTCGCCGCGACCAAATACGACATGTTCCCCGACCGTGAAGGCGCGCGCCTGTACCGCCGCCGCCGATGCAGCCGCCCGGTCTTCCGCGTGGATGCGCACGCGGCTGAAATCCTGGCCGAAACGAGGTTCGAAGAACGAGCGTGTCCCCGCATCCAGCCTCTGGCCGGGCGCGCGCAGTACGTCATGCACAATGCCCGGCGCCTGGCCGGCAGAGGACGCGGAAGCCTGGGATGCACCCGGCGTCGCGGCTCGCTGTATCTCGTGCTCCTCCGCTTCGCAGGCGGCACATTTTCGGGCGAGCTGCACCGGTCCGGACGTGGCGGAGACGGGCGTGGCCGAAACGGGAGCGGCCGGCATGCGCATCACCCGCTCGGCGACGCGGTCGGCTTCGTGTTCCAGCGGATCATTGGCCTGGCCGATGGCGAGCTTGCGCTGCAGGCCGCCCGGCAGCACCGGGATGGCACCAAAACTCCAGCCCGCGCCCCTGGCCCCTGTCCCGCCGGCCCGGCTCGCGCTGAACGTATCGGTGCCGGCGTATCCCCGCAAATCCGTGACCGGACGGCGCCTGCGGGCCTGGGCCGGCTGCGGCTTCAGCGTGATCGTCAGGGGCGCTCGCATCGCGTCACCTTCGGGTAAGGGGGCTTCCTGTCTCCGATCCTGGGCCACCATGTTAGATCGTCCGGCCGGAAAACGCAGCGAAAGAACGCATGGCCCGATCAGGCAGGTGAAATCGTGATCGTGCGGCCACCGCATTGGCCGATCGGTGGCGTTCCGTGGCATGACGTGGGCCTGCCCTGTGTCGGCGTATACTGGACGCCGACCAACGCCATGGAAGGAACCTGCATGACCCCGGTCTCGATCGTCACGGGCTTCCTGGGCAGCGGGAAGACGACGCTGATCGGGCGGGTGCTGCAGGATGCCAGTTTCGCCCGCACCGCGGTGATCGTGAATGAGTTCGGCGAAATCGGGCTGGATCACGAACTGATGGTGGCCAGCACCGAGAGCTTCGTTCAGCTCTCCAGCGGCTGCCTGTGCTGCCCGGTGCGCGGCGACCTGGCGAGCACCTTGCTGGACCTGGCGGGGCAGCGCGCCTCCGGCGCCATGCCCGGCTTCGATCGGGTGCTGATCGAGACCTCTGGCCTGGCCGATCCGGCGCCGATCCTGCACGCGCTGATGACGGATGCGGATGTCGCCGGCGGGTTCTCGATCGATACCGTGCTGACCCTGGTGGACGCGGTACATGGCGCGGCGGCGCTGGACCGCCATCCGGAGGCGCGGCGCCAGGCGGCGCTGGCGGACCGGCTGCTGCTGACCAAGACGGATCTGGCTGACGATCCCGGCGATTTACCGGCGCGGTTGGCGGCGCTGAACCCGTCGGCGCCCTTGCTGCGGGCGGTTGCCGGCCAGATCGATCCGGCCCTGCTGTTCCAGGCCGGCAGCCAGGCCGAGCGCATGGCTCGGTTCAACGCCCTGCCCGATCGCGCGCCCGATCGCGCGGCCGATCCAGGGCCCAATCCGGCAGCCTCGCCGTTCGCCAGGGCACGCCATACCGCGGGGATCGAGACGTTCACGCTGCTTCGCGACCGCCCGGTGCCGGCATTGGCGCTGCCCCTGCTGCTGGCGGCGCTGACCGAGCATTGCGGCGCCCGCCTGCTGCGGGTGAAGGGGCTTGTCGATGTCGCGGAAATGCCGGACTCTCCGGCCCTGATCCACGGGGTCGGACATGTGTTCTCACCGCCGGTATGGCTGGAACGCTGGCCGTCGGCGGATCGGACGACGCGGCTGGTGTTCATCGCCGAGGGCGTGCCGCGCCATTTCCCGTCCCGGCTGCTCGACGCGATCGAGGCGGAAGTGCTTGAAGAAACGAGGGAAAATATATGGAACTGATCGACCTCTCGCGGGAGATCTTTCACCGGACGCAGACCCATCCGTCGCACCCGCCGGTGGTGATGACGGTGTGGGGCGACCATTCGGAGAAGAAGATCGCCGGCAACACGGTGTTCACGTCCAAGGCGATGTATCTGTCCATGAGCGACCATGCCGGCACGCATGTCGACGCGCCCGTGCATTTCGACCCGCGGCCGGGGGCGGCCAGCATCGACGAGGTGCCGCTCGAGGATTTTTACACCTCGGCGATCTGCCTCGATCTGTCGCATATCCCGCTGAAGCACGCGGCGACCGTCGCGGAGATGGAGGCGGCGCTGGCGAAATCAGGCCAGGAGATCCGGCCGGGGGACACGGTGCTGCTGCACATGGGCACCAATGACCGGCTGCTGGGCAAGCCCGGCTATCTGCATGATTTTCCGGGATCTGGCGCTGGAATCCGTGCACTGGCTGGCGGATCGCGGGATCAGGATGTTCGGGGTGGAGGCGATCAGCCCGGCCCCGGAGGGCGAGCCGAATTTCCTCGCCCACATGGCCTGCGCGGAGCGCGGGATCACCCACATCGAATGCCTGGCGAACCTCGACAAGCTGGTCGGGCGCGGGCGCTTCCGGTTCATCGGCTTTCCGCTGAAGATCCGCGGCGGGACCGCCAGCCCGATCCGTGCCGTGGCGGTGTTCGAATAATGCTGCGCACGAGGCTCACCGAGTTCCTGGGCATCGCCCATCCGATCCTCAGCGCGCCGATGGCCTTTGCCGCCGGCGGCAAACTGGCGGCCGCCGTTTCGGCGGCGGGCGGGCTCGGCCTGATCGGCGGCGGCTATGGCGATCCGGAATGGGTCGAGCGGGAGTTCGCCTCGGCCGGGAACGCGCGCATCGGCTGCGGCTTCATCGGCTGGTCGATCGCCGACCGGCCGGAGGTCCTGGCCCGGGCCCTGGCGCACGCGCCGGCGGCGGTGATGACATCCTTCGCCGATCCCGCGCCGTTCGCCGCCGCCATCAAGGCGGCCGGCAGCAAGCTGATCTGCCAGGTGCAGACCATGGACCATACCCGGGCAGCGCTCGATGCCGGGGCCGACATCGTCATCGCCCAGGGCACCGAAGCCGGCGGGCATGGCGGCAACCGCGCGACCTTCACCCTGGTGCCGGAGGTCGCGGACCTGCTGGCCGCGCGCAGCCCGCAGACGCTGCTGATGGCGGCCGGCGGCGTCGCCGACGGCCGCGGGCTGGCCGCAGCGCTGATGCTGGGCGCCGACGGCGTGCTGGTCGGCTCGCGCTTCTGGGCCAGCGCGGAGGCCGCGGTGCACGCGAACCACCACCGCGCGGCGGTCGCCGCGACCGGCGACGGCACGATCCGCCAGCGCGCGACCGATATCGCCCGCCGCTATTCCTGGCCGGCGGAGTTCACCGGCCGTGTGCTGAAGAACGCCTTCACCCAACGCTGGCACGGGCGGGAGGACGAGCTCCGCGCCCAGGTCGATGCCGTAAGCCCCGCCTATATGGCCGGCGTGGCCGCCGGCGATCCCGACAATGTCGGGGTCTGGGTGGGCGAGGCCACGGGCATGATCCACGCCATCGTCCCGGCCGGAGAGATCGTCACCGGCATGGTGGCGCAGGCCGAAGCGTTGCTGACGCAGCGGGCCGCCGGCCTCGTCGCCTAGCGCCGGATCGGCGATGACGGAATCGCCGACCAGGCTTTAGGTCTTTGTTTTAGCGAGCAATTTCATCGCTCGGTTGCTTCAACCTCAAGCGATATTGCTCTAGTTGGAGGTGGTTTTCTCGCTGGCCGGTTCCGGCGCGCCGCGCGGCGCGTCGACCGCGGGCACGTCATGCGGCGCCTCCGCCCCGGGCGTACCCTTCGGCGCCGGCGTCTTCATCATCGCGCCGGTCATCGGGATGAAGAACACGCCCATGTCCCGCCTGGAATGGACCTTGCCCTCGGCGTCCTTGGTGTAGACATACAGCACCTGGCCGCGCTTGAACGGCTGGCCGATGGGAATGATCATCCGCCCGCCCGGCTTCAGCTGCTTGAACAGGTCCGGCGGCGCATACTGCGCCGCGCAGGTCACGATAATGATGTCGAAGCCGTCCTTGACCTCGGGCCAGCCGTAATACCCGTCGCCGACCCGGGAATGGACGTTGGTATAGCCGAGCGGGGCGAAGATCTTGCCCACCGCCTGGCCCAGCGGCTCGATGATCTCGATCGAGTAGGCCTGCCTGACGATGCGCGACAGCAGCGAGCTCTGGAAACCGCTGCCGGTGCCGACCTCGAGCGTCACGTCCTGCGGGCCGGGCTTGGCGATCTGCGTCATGTAGGCCTGGCCGAGATAATCCGACAGCGCCGAGCCATAGCCCAGCGCCCAGGGCTTCGGCGTGTCCTCGTACGCCTCGCCCGGCGTCGCGCGGTGCTCGGAATACAGATAGTGGTAGTATTCGCGCGGCACGGCCTCGAACGCCGCCATCACCAGCGGATCGGCGCTGCCGAAATGCTGCGTCAGATATTCCCGGATCCGCTTCATCGCCGCCGGCTTGCGCGCCTGGATGGCGGCGAACTGCGCGTCCGTGAGGCTGACCGGGCGGCCGGAGGCGCGCATCGCCTCCTCATAGGCGGCCCGGGTCCAGGGGGTGGGGGCGGCCAGCGCCGGGCGCAGCGTGGCGGCCGCGGCTGCGGTGGCGACAAAGCCCCGCCGGGTGATCATGGGCAGTGTGGAAGCCACTAGCGGGCCTTTCGCATCGAGGGAAAAGAAATGAATGCAATCCCATACAGGATAGCGGCAGTCAGGAGAACCCTGGAGAAACCGGCCTCCCGCGCCAGAAGATTGGCCAGCGGCGTCGCCACCACGGAAAACGCCCCGTTCAGCGCCCAGGCCCAGGGCAGGAACCCGCCCGTGCCGGCCCGGGTCAGCCCCAGCGGAAACGGCAGCCCGAGTGCGGCCGAAACCGGCGCCACCGCCAGCAGCACCAGCGCCGTGCGCGCCGCCCAGGGCCAGCCGAGGGTCGCAAGCATAGCAGGCTCCAGGCCCAGCAGGAAGGCCGCCGCCCATACCAGCATGACCCCGACGGCGAGCCGCACCCCACGGCGCGGGTCGGCGGCGAACCTGTCCGCCATCATGCTGCCGAAGCCGGAGAACACCAGCATGCCCGTCAGCACCAGCGCGAAGGCGCTGGTGCGGTCGTTGAGATAGAACGAGACCTTCTCGATCAGGAATATTTCGAGGAACAGGAACCCCAGGCCCAGCGCGGAGAAATACAGGACCGGGCGCAGCAGGCCGGTGCGTTCCTCCGCCCGGATGCGGCCGGGGGCCAGCAGGGGAACCAGCAGCACCAGGACGGCGATCACGATCGCCTGGGCCAGCACCGCCAGGTTCACCAGCGCGCCGATCTCCGCCTGCGGCAGGATTTCCAGCCGCTGCAGGATCGTATCGAGCTGGGACAGGCGCAGTACGGCATAGAAGAACGGCCGGTCCAGCGTGATCGGCGCCAGGTTGAATGCCTCGGCCGACGGCGTCGGCTTGCCCGCCAGCACCGCCTCCGCCTCATCGGCGATGGCATCGTCGGCACCGCCGGTTTCCACCTCCCCGGAGGTGAAGGAGACCGAGGGCAGGTCGTTGTACAGCCCGGCCTTCGCCGCCTCGACATCGATGCCGGGATAGTAGGAAACATCGAAGGACCGCTCGTCGCTGAATTTCTTCAGCGCCGCGATACGGGCCTCGGTCCAGGCGGATTTGGACAGCAGGATGCGCACGCCCCAGGCGGAGCGGTAGACCACGGCATGGCGGGACGGATCGTCGATGCCCGCCGCCAGCATGCCCGCGCGCGCGGTCGCCAGCATGCGCACGGCATAGACCGGGAAATCGCGGATCGAGACGGGGATGGAGACGATGCCGGCCGGCCCGACGGCGCGCAGATAGTCGGCGATCGCCTCCACCGTGAAGCCGGTGCCGTTCGCCTCCGCCGCGTCCAGCAGGTCGGCCGAGAGGTCGATCAGATCATACTCCCCGGCCCCCGCCTCCCGCGCCGCGCCGATCGGTCCGCCGGCCAGGACATGCACGCGGGGATCGGCTTGCATGGGAGCGGACGGGCCGATGCCGTGCAGCAGGGCATCGTGCAGCACCGGTTCGGGCTCCACCACATCCACCCGGCCCGCGCCCAGGCTCAGCGCCTCCGCCACCCGGAAGCCGCCGGACGCGCCGGCCAGCAGCACGCGGGCGCCCGGCAGCAGCGCATAGGGCGCGGCACCGAGGGCAGCGGCGGCATAGCGCGTGTCCAACTCGCCCGGTTTGGCGATCGCGGCGATGCGGTTGCCGTCGCGGTACAGGCCGAAGGTCTGCGGCGGCCCGGCGAGGCCGAGCATCGCGGCGTTGTTGGAGACGTCGGTGTCGACGCGCTCCGTGAAGTCATCCAGCAGCAGATAATCGCCGCGCGGCGAGCGGATTTCCGCCAGGATCTTCGCATCCGGCGTATGCAGCGGGGCGTAGATAGCCTTGAAATCGTTGAACTCCGCCTGCCCGTCCAGCAGCAGCAACGCCTCGCCGGCCAGCAACGCCAGAATTGCGGCAAAAGCGGCGGCGCGCCCCTTGCGGAAGAACGCGCTCGCCGCCAGCGGCAGCAGCAGCGCCGGCACCAGCATGAACGGGTGCAGCACGAACATCAGCGCCAGCACCACGGCCGCTCCGGCGCCGGCGCCGGTCAGGTCGTAGCCATAGACCCGGCCGATCTCGCGCGCATTCAGCACGAAGCTCAACGAGACATAGATGCCCGCCAGGAAGAAGAACGGCAGCAGGCAGGCATAGTACAGCGCGATATTGCCGACCTGCGGCAGCCAGGTGGCCTGGTTCTGCAATTGCAGCGGATTGAACGGGTTGGTGGTGGTGAAGTGGAACCCCGCCGCCGCCGCCAGCACCAGCGCGGCCGGCAGGCCCGCCAGCAGCCGGGCGCCGTTGCGCGCGAAGGCGTCGCGGAACAGCGCCAGCACCACGCCGCTGAGGGCGAAGCCGACCATGACGATGGAGATGACCCAGTAGCCATACTCGGACCATTTCGCCACGGCGAAGTAGCGGGTCAGCGCGATCTCGTAGCCGACCGCGCCGGCGGAGACCAGGAACAGCGGCAGCAGCGCGGAGCTGGCCGCCCTCGCGGGCGCGCTCACGGCCAGATCTTGCGATGGATGAAATCGGCCAGCTTGGCGTCGAAGCGGGCGGGCTCGTCCACGAACAGCGCATGGCCGGCATCGGCGAAAAGGACCATCTCGGCCGATTTATGTTTGTTCACGAGGTTCTCCGCCTGGCCCATCCAGCGCGGACGGATGACATACAAGACCGGCTTGCCGGTGGAATAGACTGCCTCGCGCCAGTAGCTGCGCGGCACGGGATAGGCAAGCAGCGCCCTGGCCGCGGGCTCGGGCGTGCGCAGGCAGGCCTGCGTCAGCCGGTCCAGCCAGGCATCGGATTGCTGCGTGCGGAACATGCTGCGCACGAACTCGCGCATGAACGCCGCGTGCGCCCGCTTCACGGCGCCCGGGGCGTGCGGCGGAGGCGGCTTGGGGGCCGGCTCCTCGCCGACGGAATTATCCACCAGCACCAGCCCGGCGATATGCGCGTCACCGGAGGTCTTCACATAGGCCAGAGTGTCCAGCACCCCCAGCGACCAGGCCACGACCAGCACCGGCCGGGGCCCGAGCAGGGCGATCAGTTCGCCGATGTCCTGGCCCCGGCGGCCCGGAACATAGCCGGCGCGGGCGATCTCGGACTCGCCCTGGCCGCGCGGGTCGAAGGCCACGACGTGATAGGACTGGGCGAAGGCGCTGATCTGCTGATCCCAGATCCAGGCCGGCATGGTCCAACCGGGCACGAAGACGATGGTCTGCTCATTGCGGGCCCCCGCCTCCAAATAATGCAGGTGCACGCCGTCGCTGCTGGTGAAGAACCGGCTCTGCATCGGGATCGCGGCACGGGCGGCCGCGCCCCACAGAGTGGTTGCCAGCAGCACCCCGGGCAGCATCCCGGCCAGGAATCGGAGCAAGGGGGCAATCCTCATGGGCCGCACATGACCGGCAGGCATGCGCCCCTGTCAATGAAAAGCGGTGTCAATGCAACGGCCGGGGAAGTGTTGGGGCCGGCTATTCCACCAGCATGCGCAACTCGGCCGAGCGGCGCAGCACGATATAGCCGGAATCCATGTCCACCACGCCGCCCTTGCGCCAGGACTGCATCTGCTTGTTCACGCTCTCCCGGGTCGACGCCACCAGCGTGCTGAGGTCGCGCTGCGACAGCTTCATGTCGATGCGCACCCCGCCGACCGCCGGACGGCCGTAATCCTCGGCCATTTTCAGCAGCACGCGCGCCAGGCGCGCCGGCAGGTCGAACAGCGCCAGTTCCTCCAGCGCCATGCTGGTCCGGCGCAGGCGATCGCAGAGCACCGCGAGCAGACGCAGATAGAGGTCGTCGTTCCGGCGCAGAAAGGGCAGGAAATGCCGCCGCTCCACCACCAGCAGCAGCGTGTCCTCGAGGGCCGAGGCGTCCGCGCTGCGCTGCTTGCCGTCGAGCAGCGCGATCTCGCCGAAAATCTCGCCCTGGTTGATGACGTTCAGCGTCACCTCCTTGCCCTCGGCCGAGACCGAGCTGATCTTCACCCGGCCTTGCAGCACCGCCATCAGCGACGACCCCTCGTCGCCTTTCTGGAAGATCAGGGAGCCGCGCGGGCAACGGCGCTCGACAGCGAATTTCAGGGTCTCATCCAGTTCGTCCGAGGTCATCGCCTGGAACAGCGGGCTCTTCAGCAGCGCCTCCCGCCGCCCATCCCGTCCGGTTAACGCCACCCGAGCCTCCATGTCGTTTATCCCGCGGCCTCTGCGGGCCACCTCCACCCAGGCCAGTATGCGCGGTGTGACGCGCGCGCCATAGTCCCCCCATTGCCATGCCCTGATCGCATGTCCGGAAACGATGACGGAGACGCGCCATGCCACCAACCGCCACCCTGCCCCCACGCGCAGCCGAGGACTGGCCGCGCGCGGCCCCGGAGCAGGCGGGGTTCGACCCGGGCCTGCTGCAGGCGGCGGTGGCGTTCGCCGAGGCGCAGGAGACGCCGTTCCCCCGCGACCTGCGCGCGCATCTGGAGTCAGGGTATTTCGAGCCGGCACCGGACAATGCGCTGATCGGCCCGATCCGTCCGCGCGGCGCCCCGAACGGAATGCTGGTCCGCCATGGCCGCATCGTCGCGAGCTGGGGCGACACGCGCCAGGTGGACCCGACCTTCAGCGCGGCGAAATCTTATTTGTCCATGCTCGCCGGTATCGCCCACAATGATGGGCTGATACCGGATCTGGACGCGCCGGTCGGCCAATTGGTCCGCGACGGCGGTTTCGAAGGCGCCCATAACGGCGCCATCACCTGGCGCCAGCTGCTGCAGCAGACCTCGGAATGGGAGGGCACGCTGTTCGGCAAGTCCGACATCATCGACCGCGGCCGCAGCCTGGCGATGGAGGGGCGCGGACCGAAGGGCGATGTGCGGCCATTGCAGGCGCCGGGCAGCTATTGGGAATACAACGACGTGCGGGTGAACCGACTCAGCCTGGCGCTGCTGCGCGTGTTCCGCCGGCCGCTGCCCGAAATCTTCGCCGAGCGGATCATGGCGCCGATCGGCGGTTCCGGCGACTGGCGATGGCATGGCTACGACAACGCCTTCGTCGAAGTGGACGGCCAGCGCATGCAGTCGGTTCCCGGCGGTAGCCACTGGGGCGGCGGGGTGTTCATCCATGCCGAGGACCAGGCGCGCCTGGGCCTGCTGGCGCTGCACCGGGGGCAATGGGATGGCCGGCAGCTGCTGCCCGAAAGCTGGTTCGCGCAATCCCTGACACCCTGCGCGCTGAACGCCAGCTACGGGTTCCTGTGGTGGCTCAACACGCTGCGCGCCCGTACCCCGGCCGCGCCGGAGAGCAGCTTCTTCGCCTCCGGCGCCGGCGGCAACATCACCTGGATCGACCCCGAGCACGACCTGGTGGCTGTGTTGCGCTGGATCGATCCAGCTTCCTTGGGCGGCTTCGTCGCCCGCGTGCTGGCGGCGCTGCGATAGGGCCGGTTTCCCACCAATCCGGCCCGCCGGTCGTTTGACCCCCTGCGGGGCGCTTGTTAGCGTCCGCGCCCGATCAGAAACGCGGAAGAGACGCTGTGAAAGATAGCTACGAGACCCTGCTGACATCCGAGCCGCAGGAATACACGTTGCTGGTGACGCTGAACCGGCCGAAATCCGGCAACGCGATGAACACCCAGATGGGCCATGATCTGCTGGATGTATTCGACAGCGTGAACGCCGATCCCGCGAAATATCGCTGCATCGTGCTGACCGGCACCGGCGAGCGCATCTTCTGCGCCGGCGGGGACCTGAAAGAGCGCAACGGCATGACCGACCGGCAATGGCAGGATCAGCATCTGCTGTTCGAGCGCGCCATCCGCGCCCTGGTTGGCTGCCCGGTGCCGGTGATCGCGGCGGTGAACGGCGCCGCCTTCGCTGGCGGGATGGAAATGTCGCTGTGCTGCGATTTCATCTACGCCGCCGAGCACGCCCGCTTCGCGCTGACCGAAGTGACGCTCGGCATCATGCCCGGCGCCGGCGGCACGCAGAACCTGCCGCGCGCCGTGGGTGCCCGCCGGGCCAAGGAAATCCTGCTGACCGGCAAGCCGTTCACCGCCGCCCAGGCGATGGAATGGGGCATGATCAACCGCATCTGCACCGGGGAAAACCTGCTGGCCGAGGCGCTGGAAACCGCCGCCACCATTGCCGGCAACGCGCCGATCTCCACCCGCCAGATCAAGCAATCGGTGAATTTCGGGCTGAACATGGACCTGCACAGTGCCATGATGTTCGAAATCGAGGCCTATAACCGCATGGTCCCGACCGAGGACCGGCGCGAGGGCGTGCTGGCCTACAATGAAAAGCGCAAGGCCAATTTCAAAGGCCGTTGAGGAGTGACAACGCCATGAACCAGATATCGCCCACCCAAATCTCGGAAAACGGCGACGGTCTGACCCGCGCTCTGGTCGAGCAGGCGCTGGCCGTGCGCTACGAGACCCTGAGCGAGGAGGCCCGCGCCCTCGCCCGGCAATGCATCCTCGACTACATCGCCTGCACCCTGCCCGGCGCCGCCGAACCGCTGACCGGCATGGTGTTCGCCGAACTCGAGGACCAGGGCGGCCGCGAAACCGCCACCGTCATCGGCCACGCGAAGAAGCTGCCGGCGCTGTCGGCCGCTTTGGTCAACGGATCGGCCTCGCACGCGCTCGATTTCGACGACGTGAACCTGGCGATGCCCGGCCACCCCAGCGTCGCCATCCTGCCCGCGCTGCTGGCGCTGGCAGAGGAGCGGGGATCGTCCGGCAAGGACGTCATTGCCGCCTTCGTCGCCGGCTACGAGCTGGAATGCCGCTTTGGCAGCACGCTCAAGCCCGGCCATTACGACGGCCTCGGCTTCCACGCCACCGGCACCATCGGCACCTTCGGCGCGGCAGCAGCGTGCGCACATCTGATGGGGCTGGACGTGGAGCAGACCTGCACCGCGCTCGGCATCGCCGGCACCCAGGCGGCCGGGCTGAAATCCATGTTCGGCACCATGTGCAAGCCGTTCCACGCCGGCAAGGCCGCCTATCACGGCCTGCTGGCGGCGCGCCTGGCCGCGCGCGGCTTTTCCTCGCGCGGCGATGTGCTGGAATGCGCCCAGGGTTTTGCCAAGACCCACAGCCCGGACTTCCACCCGGAGATGGCGATGCAGACCCCGCCCGGCGGTTCGCACTTGCGCAACAACCTGTTCAAGTACCACGCCGCCTGCTACCTGACGCACGGCCCGATCGAGGCCGCGCGCAAGCTGCGCGACCAGGGCGCGACACCGGAGACCGTGCAGAAGATCGTGTTGCGGATCGACCAGGCGACCGACCGGGTCTGCAACATCGCCAAACCCGCCACTGGCCTCGAAGCCAAGTTCAGCCTGCGCCTGACCACGGCCATGGCGCTGGCCGGGCTCGATACCGGGCGGCTCGATACATTTTCGGATGAAAATGCCGCCGACCCGGCCCTGGCCGGCCTGCGCGATCGCATGGAAATCGACTTCCAGACCGGCTGGCCGCACACGTTGGCGGAGATGGACATCCACCTTACCGACGGAAGCGTCATCACCGCGCGCCACGACGCCGGCATCCCCGCCGCCGATGTCACCGGGCAGGGCAAGCGGCTGGAGGAAAAATTCGCCGCACTGGCCGACCCGATCCTTGGCGCCAACCGCGTCAGCCGCCTGCTCGGCGCGGTGGCCGAGTTGGACCACGCGCCGGATGTGCGGGAGATGATGGCGCTGTGTGTTTGACCGGAAGAAAGAGGGCCGGGGCCAGCCCCGGCCTTCGTCAAAGGCGGGGCCCTTGAAATCCCTGTGTCAGACGGAAGCCTTGGATTTAACGGGCACGGCGCTGACCGCGACGTCCACATACAGCCCCTTGAAGTCGTTGGCATCGCCGAAATAACCGCCCGATATCGGCAGCGCCTGCTCGGCACCCCGGGTAACGCCCACCCGGATCAAATTACTCCCGGCCAGCAGCCCGTTGGTCGGGTCGTATTCCACCCAGCCGGCTCCAGGCAGATAGACACTGCACCAGGCATGCGTGCTGCCGCCGCCACGAGTGGTTCCGGATGTATCGTCATACAGGTACCCCGTCACGAAACGCGCGGCCAGGCCGAGGCTGCGCAAAGCTTCCATCATCAGCACGGCAAAATCGCGGCAGGTGCCGGTGCCCAGCTCGATCGTTTCAACCGGAAGCTGCGTGCCTTCCTCATAACGGGCGCCGTAGCGGAACTCGGCTTTGATGGCGTGGGTCATCGCCTCCAGGATGTCCAGCGTATGGGCGTTGCCCTTGCCGGCGACGAACCTCCGCGCCCAGGTATCCACGGTTCGGTCGGGGTCGGGCAACTGGCGCTCGGTAAGCCGTCCGAGATCCGGAACTTCCTGCGCCGCATACGAAAAGGGAAAAACCTCGGCCGCCGGGTCCAGGCTATACACCGGCGGGCTCGGGCCGTCCGGATGATGCGTCAGGTCGAGCGTGGAGACGATGTGCAGATGCTTCGTCCGCAGTTCCTCGGGCCATTCGACGTAGCAGATCGAGTTGTTGAAGACGTCGTGCGCCCAACGGATCAGGCTGGGCTGGGGGTCGATCGTCAGCACGGCGCGATGCAGACGCAAATCGTGGCTGTCATCGGGACGCAGCATCATGCGATGACGCGTAAGGCCCACCGGATTGTGGTAGGTGTACTCCGTAGTGTGGACGACGTTGATGCGTGCCAATTCCCCCCCCTGCAGCGCTTGCGGCCCATAATAGGGCCTGGGCCCGACCAAGGAAAACAAAAGGCGGACGCCCGGCTCAGACCACGTAGCTGATCCCCGAGACGATCATGGGCGTCAACAACCGCGCAATCCCCTCCCTGGCCGGAATTCGCGGCAGCGCCAGGCTAGGCTTCCAGCCACACCGCGGCGCCCATTTCGATCGTCCCGATGGTCTCCGGCGTGCAATAGGCCCCCACGCAATTCTCGAAACGCTGCGCCACCGTGCGCAGCACGGACACGTCCTGTTGTGCGGTGTCGGGATCGAGCGTCACCATCGCGCAGCGCAGCACCGGCGCGTCGGTCCGCAGCCGCACGGCGCCTGGCCCCTCGCCGATCATCAACCTGCGGCCGAACCAGTCGGTTTCCCGCATGGCGGGATCTTCGGTGCGTACGACCAGGTTGATCCGGAACCGGCCCAGCCCGACCGCGCGGCCATGCGCAGCGCCGATGGCCGCGTCGGTGCCCTCGGTCACCACGGAAACCGGCATCGCGTCGAAGGCGCCGCGGCCAAGTTGGATCAGCCGCACCTCCTCCCCGGCCGCCCGCGACAGAAGGTCGGTCAATTCGGGATCGTCCAGCGGGCCTTCCCAACCGTCCGGCGCGGTTACCCGCACCGGAGAATTGCGCAGATTGTCTGGCTCGGTGAAGCGCGCGGTGTACAGCACCATCGGAAACACGTCCCGCCCGGTCAGCCAGGGAAACCGCGTGCGGTTAGCCGCCTTCACGAATGCATATTGCCGGTCTCCCAGCAGCCCGTTCCAGCCGACTTCGGCGCGGGCAAGCGCCTCCGCCCGCATCGATTTCACCGGAAACCGGTTCAGCCCGACGATCGTGCCGATCCGCATCAGTAGGAACCTTCTAATAAGACCGGGGCATGCCCAGCACATGCTGGCCGACATAAGCCAGGATCATGTTCGTGGAAATCGGCGCGATCTGCGTCAGCCGCGTGTCGCGCCACTTGCGCTCGATGTCGTATTCCCGCGCATAGGCGAAGCCGCCATGCGTCTGCATCGCCGCTTCCGCCGCCTTCCACGCGGCCTCGGAGGCCAGCAGCTTGGCGATATTGGCGTCCGCGCCGCATTCCTTGCCGTCATCGAACAACGCCGCCGCGCGGCGGCAGATCATGTCGGCGGCTTCCAGCTCCGCCCAGGCGCGGGCGATCGGAAATTGCACAGCCTGGTTCTGGCCGATTGGACGGCCGAACACCACGCGGCTGTTGGCGTAGTCGACGGATTTACGGATGAAGAACTTGCCGTCGCCGATCGCCTCGCTCGCCACCAGCACCCGCTCGGCGTTCATGCCGTCCAGGATGTAGCGGAAGCCCTTGCCCTCCTCGCCGATCAGGCTGTCGGCGGGAATGCGCATGTTGTCGAAGAACACTTCCGTCGTGTTGTGGTTGATCATCGCGTCGATGGGACGAATATCCAGACCCTTGCCCAAATTGGCCTTCAGGTCGATCAGGAACACCGACAGCCCGTCCGAGCGCTTCTTCACCTGGTCCGCCGACTGCGTCCTCGCCAGCAGCAGCATCATGTCCGAATGCATCGCCCGCGAGGTCCAGACCTTCTGCCCGCTGACCAGATACCCATCCCCGTCACGCACCGCACGGGTCTTGAGCTGCGTGGTGTCGGAGCCGGTGGTGGGCTCGGTCACGCCGAAGGCCTGCAGCGTGATCCGTCCGGCGGCGATCTCCGGCAGATATTTGCGCTTCTGCGCCTCGCTGCCATGCCGCAGCAGCGTGCCCATGATGTACATCTGCGCGTGGCCCTGGCTGGCATTGCAGCCGCAGGCATTGATCTCCTCCAGAATCACCGCGGCCGCCCGCAGGCTCAGCCCGCTGCCGCCGTATTCCTCCGGGATCAGCGCGCCGAGGAAGCCGGCCTCGGTCAGCTCGCGCACGAAGGCGGTGGGATAGGCCTTCTCGTCCTCCAGCGCGCGCCAATAGGCGCCGGGATATTTGGCACAGATGCGGCGCACACTGTCGCGCAGTTCCGGGAAATCCTCCCCGATCGGCACCAATGTCTCGCCGCTGCCTGCCGTGCTCGAATGATCGTCGGCCATTTCCATGCTCCCCTGACTGATGGCGGCAAGCTGCCCCGTGACCGTTCGCAAGGCAAGACTGGGGCTTTGCCCCAGACCCCAGGAGGGGCGCTGCCCCTCCACCCTGCAAGGGGATGGTCATCCCCTTGACCCCATTCCGTTTGGTTTGTTGGGAAGAGGGCCCAACCGACGTTGCCGCTGATAGGCTACGTCATGGCCCTCTTCCCAACAAACCAGTCCGAGGGATCCAAGGGACGACTGTCCCTTGGCGGGGGTGCAGGGGGCAGCGCCCCCTGCCGGGGTTTGGGGCGGAGCCCCAACCTTGCTGGCCAACCGGCCCGGACGTGCTATCCCGCTGCGGCAATGCGCATTCTTTTCGTTACCTCCAACCGTGTCGGCGACGCCATTCTCTCGACCGGGCTGCTCGATCACCTGATCCGCGCCTATCCGCGGGCGCGGATCACGGTGGCCTGCGGCCGGGTGGCGGAGGGGGTGTTCGCCCGCATGCCGAACCGCGAGCGGACCATCATCCTGGACAAGCGGCCCTATGGCCGGCACTGGCTGGCGCTGTGGGCCCGGGTGGCACCGCATTGGTGGGACCTGGTCGTGGATATCCGCGGCTCCGCGCTGTCCTGGATGGTACCGACCGCGCGCCGCGCCGTCTGGCGGCGCAGGCCGGGGCACAAGATCGTGGAGCTTGCGGGGGTGCTGAAACTCGATCCGCCGCCGCTGCCGGTGGTCTGGACCGCGCCGGAGGACCGTGCCCTGGCCGGCCGCTTGCTGCCGGAGGGAAGGCCGGTGATCGCGCTGGGCCCCACCGCCAACTGGGCACCGAAGACCTGGGCGCCCGAGCGTTTCGCCGCGCTGTTCCAGGCGCTGGCCACCGGCCCCCTGGCTGGCGCCATTCCCGCCATCTTCGCCGGCCCGGGAAGCGAGGAGGCGGCGATGGCCGCGCCGCTGATCGCCGCCCTGCCGGGCGCGATCGATCTCTGCGGCAAGCTCAGCCTGCCGGAGGTGGCGGCGTGCTTCGCCCGCGCGGCACTGTATGTCGGCAATGATTCCGGGCTGATGCACCTGGCCGCGGCCGCCGGGGCGCCGACGCTCGGCCTGTTCGGTCCCACCCCGGCGGGCGAGTACGGCCCCTCCGGCCCGCGCGCGGCGGCGGTGCTGTCGCGGGACGGCACGATGGCGGGCCTGCCGGTGGCGGATGCGTTGGAAGCGGCCGTGGCGCTGCTGGCGCGGCCGGGAAGCGCCGGTGCGGGGCAGTTGATTACCAGTCCCCCAGTCGCAAGCCCAATGATCGCAAGCCCGATGGTTGCCAGCCCGGAAACGCCGCCCTAGGCTTCCCGCAACTCCAAGAGACGAACAAGAGGGGATGGATCCAATGAAGCTCGGCGACGCGATTGCGGAAATCATGAAGCGCGAGGGGATCGAGATCCTCTGCGGCTACCCTGTCAACCACCTGCTGGAATTCGCCGCCAAGGCCGATATCCGTCCGGTCATCGTCCGCCAGGAGCGGATCGGCCTGCACATGGCGGACGCCATTTCCCGCGTCACCTCCGGCAAGAAGCTCGGCGCGTTCTGCATGCAGCACGGCCCGGGGGCGGAGAACGCCTATGGCGGCGTCGCGCAATGCTATGGCGAGTCGGTTCCGGTGCTGGTGCTGCCGCAGGGCTATCCCCGCCGCATCGCCAATATCGACCCCAACTTCAATTCCGTCCGCGCCATGCGCGGGATCACCAAGCTGGCCGAGCCGCTGAACGTGCCGGCCGAAGTGGTCAACGTCTTCCGCCGCGCCTTCACCCAGCTGCGCAACGGCCGCGGCGGCCCCTGCCTGGTGGAAATCCCCACCGACGTCTGGAACGAGGAAATCCCGGAGCCGCTGGACTACACCCCGGTGGTCAGGGCCCGCTCCGGCCCTGATCCGCAGCAGGTGAAGGAAGCGGCAAGGCTGCTGGCCAATGCCAAGCGCCCGGTGATCTATGCCGGCCAGGGCGTGCATTATGCCGAGGCATGGCCGCAGCTGAAGCGCCTGGTGGAACTGCTGGGCGCGCCGATCACCACCAGCCTGGGCGGCAAGAGCTCGTTTCCGGAAACCCATCCGCTGTCGCTCGGCTCCGGCGGCAACGCCATTCCGGCGCCGGTGCGCCATTTCCTCGACCAGTCCGACGTCATCTTCGGCATCGGCTGCTCGTTCACCGAAACCAATTTCGGCGTCTCGATGCCCAAGGGCAAGACGATCATCCACGCCACGCTGGACAGCGCGCATCTGAACAAGGACGTGCGTTGCGCGCTCGGCCTGGTGGGCGATGCGGCGCTGACCCTGGATGCGCTGCTGGCCGAACTCGGCAGCCTGATCTCCAGCCCGCGCGATCCCTCGCCTGTGGCGGCCGAGATCCAGAAGGTCAAGAAGCCCTGGATGGACCAGTGGATGCCGCTGCTGACGTCCAAGGACACGCCGCTCAATCCCTACCGCGTGATCTGGGACCTGATGCACACGGTGGATCTGGACAACACCATCATCACCCACGACGCCGGCAGCCCGCGCGATCAGATCTCGCCGTTCTGGACCTCCACCACGCCGCTTTCCTATATCGGCTGGGGCAAGACCACGCAGCTCGGCTACGGCCTCGGCCTCGCCATGGGCGCCAAGCTGGCGAAGCCGGACAAGCTCTGCATCAATCTGTGGGGCGATGCCGCGATCGGCTTCACCGGCATGGATTTCGAGACCGCGGTGCGGGAAAAAATCCCGTTCCTGTCGATCCTGCTGAACAATTTCTCGATGGCGATCGAACTGAAGGTGATGCCGGTTTCGACCGAGAAATACCGCTCCACCGACATCTCCGGCGACTATGCGGCGATGGCGCGTGCCTTCGGCGGCTATGGGGAGCGGGTGACGGATCCGGGCGAAATCGTCGCCGCGATCAAGCGCGGCATCGCCCAGACCGAGGCCGGCGTGCCGGCGCTGCTGGAATTCATCACCAGCAAGGAGACGCGGGTTTCCAAGCTATGAGCTGAACCGCGGCGGCGGCTTACGCAGGCAGGGGAGGTACAAAAACAAGAATGGCCGATGTCACGATCTCCAACGTCCGCAAGGCATTCGGTTCCACCGAAGTGCTCCATGGCGTCTCCGTCGGGATCGGGGATGGCGAGTTCGTCATCCTCGTAGGCCCCTCCGGCTGCGGCAAATCCACCCTGCTGCGCATGATCGCGGGGCTGGAGAACATCTCCTCGGGCGACATCGCCATCGGCGGGCGGGTGGTGAACAACGTGGCGCCGAAAGAGCGCGACATCGCCATGGTGTTCCAGAACTACGCGCTCTATCCGCACATGACCGTGCGCGACAACATGGCGTTCTCGCTGCTGATGGCCAAGGCGCCGCGGGAGGTGATCGACCAGAACGTCAACCGCGCCGCGCAGATCCTGGGGCTGTCGGACCTGCTGCACCGCTATCCCCGCCAGCTTTCCGGCGGCCAGCGCCAGCGGGTGGCGATGGGCCGCGCCATCGTGCGCGACCCGCAGGTGTTCCTGTTCGACGAGCCGCTGTCCAACCTGGACGCCAAATTGCGCGTGCAGATGCGCGCCGAGATCAAGGAACTGCACCAGCGTCTGAACACCACAATCGTCTACGTGACCCATGACCAGATCGAAGCCATGACCATGGCCGACAAGATCGTGGTGATGAACGGCGGCAACGTGGAGCAGATCGGTGCGCCGCTGGAGCTGTACGACCGTCCCGCCAACCTGTTCGTCGCCGGCTTCATCGGCTCGCCGGCGATGAACTTCCTGCACGGCCAGGTGCGCGCCGGGGCCTTCGTGACCCACGACGGCATGGCGCTGCCATTGCCCGCCACCGGCCACGGCGCCGGCAACGGCACCGACGGGGCGGCGGCGGTCTACGGCATCCGCCCGGAGCATTTCCAGTTGCGTCCGGACGGGCTCCCGGTCACCGTGCATGTCGTGGAGCCGACCGGATCGGAAACCCAGGTGATCGCGCATCTCGGCGAGACACAGATACTCTGCGCCTTCCGCGAACGGGTGACGGCCAGGCCCGGCGAAACCATCCACGTGGCGCCGGACACGGCGCTGGTGCATCTGTTCGATGCCGGCACCGGCCGGCGCTATAATGCCTGACACCGGAACTACCTGACACTGACGCTGCGAGACACTGGAGGCTGATCGACACCAAGCCCCGCCGGCAACGACCGGAGGGGGACGAGACGAAAACCATCAAGGGAGCACGCCATGACTGAGTTCACCAGACGGGAATCGCTGACGCTCGGTGCCGCCGCGCTTGGCGCCGCCATCCTGCCGGCAACCGGCGCCAGGGCGGACGACGACGTGCCGACGGCAAAAGTCGCCCCGATGGACCTCAAGCTCGAGAAGGGCGCCGAGCTGCGCGTGCTCCGCCCGGCGAAGTTCGTGGACCCGGACGAAACCTTCTGGCGGGCGAACACCAAGAAATACACCGATGCGACCGGCATTCCCGTGCGCGTCGATTTCGTCAGCTGGGAAGACATCCGCCCGCAAACCGCGGTGACCGCCAATACCGGCGCCGGGCCGGATATCGTCATCGGGTTCAGCTCCGACCCGCAGGTCTATGCCTCGAAGCTGGTCGACCTGACCAGCCTCGCCGACTATCTCGGCAGCAAATACGGCGGCTGGTTCCGCCTGGCCGAGATCTACGGCCAGAAATGGGGCACCAAGCAGTGGATCTCGATCCCGGTTGGCGGCGGCAACGGCCCGACGGTCTATCGCAAGTCCTGGGTCAAGGAAGCCGGCTACGACAAGATCCCCGATGACCTGAACGGCTTCCTGACGCTGTGCCAGAAGCTGAAGCAGAACGGCCACCCCGCCGGCTTCTCCCTCGGCCATGCGCTGGGCGATGCCAATGGCTACGCTTCCTGGCTGCTATGGACGCACAACGCCTATCTGGTGGACGAGAAGGGCAAGATCGCGCTCGATTCCAAGGAGACGATCGCGGCGCTGAAATATGCCACCGAGCTGCAGAAGACGTTGATCGACGGCACGCTGCAATGGAACGACGCCGGCAACAACCAGGCCTATATCGCCGGCAAGATCGGCCTGACCTTCAACGGCATCTCGATCTACTACGTGCTGAAGAACTCGGCCGATGCGGCGCAGCGGGCGATCGCGGCGGATACCCTGCACCAGACCCAACCCTTCGGAGCGGCCAAGGTGGCGCCGCAATCCGCGACGCCCATGAACGCGATGGTGTTCCAGCACACCAAATACCCGAACGCGGCGAAGGACTATATCCGCTTCATGATGGAGGCGGAGCAGTACGGCCCCTGGCTGTCCAACTGCATCGGCTACTGGTCGCAGTCGCTGAAGGCCTACGCCAAGATGAAGTTCTGGGACAGCGATCCCAACTTCGCGCCGTTCCGGACCGCGATGGATACGATCTACTACGACGGCTACAAGGGTCCGGTCACCGCCGCCTCCAGCGCGGTCACCGCCAACTACACCGTGGTGGACATGTTCGCCGCCGTCGTCACCGGCAATTCCACGCCCGAAGCGGCGGCCAAGGAAGCCGCCCGCGCCGCTGCCCGCTACTACAAGCAAGGCCTGACGCCGGAATCGCCGGGCCGGCAGCGATGCCGGCCCGGCAGCGGCAGCAGGTTTCCTGGAGAGACCGCATGGACGTCGACCGCCGAAACCGGCAAGCCGCCGGCGCCCCGGGCGCAGGCCCTGGCGTTCAGCCGCCGGCCGGATAGCTGGCTGGTGCGGCTGTTCGACTACAAGCCGTTCCTGGTGGCGATCTGCATGCTGCCGACGGCGGCGCTGCTGATCGTGTTCCTGACCTATCCGCTCGGCCTCGGCATCTGGCTGGCCTTCACCGATGCGACCATCGGCAACCCCGGGGAGTTCATCGGCCTCGATAATTTCATCTCGCTGTGGGACGATCCGGTCTTCTGGCTGTCCGTCTTCAACACGTTCTTCTACACCGGCGTCACCACGGTGGTTAAATTTGCCCTCGGGCTGTGGCTGGCGCTGCTGCTGAACCACCACGTGCCGTTCAAGGCCTTCATCCGCGCCATCGTGCTGCTGCCCTTCATCGTGCCCACCGTGCTGTCGGCGATCGCCTGGTGGTGGATCTATTCGCCGCAGTTCTCGATCGTTTCCTATGTGCTGGTGGACCGGCTGGGATGGCTGGACCACTACATCAACTTCCTCGGCACGCCCTGGGCGGCGCGCTGGTCGCTGGTGGTGGCCAATGTCTGGCGCGGCATTCCGTTCATCGCCATCACCCTGCTGGCCGGGCTGCAGACCATCCCGCCGTCGCTCTACGAGGCGGCGTTGCTGGACGGCGCTTCCGGCTGGCAGCGCTTCCGCCGCATCACGGTGCCGCTGCTGATGCCGATCCTTTCGGTGGTGCTGACGCTTTCGGTGCTGTTCACCTTCACCGACTTCCAGCTGGTCTACGCCATCACCCGCGGCGGCCCGTTCAACTCCACCCATCTGATGGCGACGCTGGCGTTCCAGCGCGCGATCCCCGGCTCGCAGCTCGGCGAGGGCGCGGCGATCGCGGTGGCGATGATCCCGTTCCTGGTCGCCGCAACCCTGGCGACGTATTTCGGCCTCGGGCGGCGCAAATGGCAGCAGGGCGAAGCGAATGACTGAGGTCCAGACCGCTCACCCCCAGACAACGGGGGCGCTGAAGACCCTGTCTGCGCTGGAAGCGGAAATCGCCACCTCCACGATGGACGCACCGGAACAGCTGTCCTGGGATTCGCGGCTGCGCCGGACCGTCACGGTCTATGTGCCGCTGGCGATCTTCGTGCTGGTGCTGCTGTTCCCGTTCTACTGGATGACGATCACCGCCATCAAACCCGATTCCGAGATGTACGACTACGCCAGGTTCAGCCCGTTCTGGGTGCACTCCCCGACGCTGCACAACATCCGCGTGCTGCTGTTCGAGACCGAATATCCGCGCTGGCTGTTCGTCACCATGTCGGTAGCGATCGCCTCCACCGTCCTGTCGATCTTCTCCTCCGTGCTGGCGGCCTACGCCATCGCCCGGCTGCGCTTCCGCGGCGACCGCAATGTCGGGCTGATGATCTATTTCGCCTACATGGTGCCACCGTCGATCCTGTTCATTCCGCTCGCCAGCGTGGTGTACCAGCTCGGCCTGTACGACCATCCGGTGGCGCTGATCCTGACCTACCCGACCTTCCTGATCCCGTTCTGCACCTGGCTGCTGATCGGCTATTTCAAGTCGATCCCCTATGAGCTGGAGGAATGTGCGCTGATCGACGGCGCGTCCCGCCTGCAGATCCTCTGGCGCATCACCCTGCCGCTGGCGGTCCCCGGGCTGATCTCGGCCGGCATCTTCGCCTTCACGCTGTCCTGGAACGAGTTCATCTATGCCCTCGCCTTCATCCAATCGAGCGAGAACAAGACCGTGCCGGTGGCGATCCTGACCGAGTTGGTCACCGGGGACGTGTACCAATGGGGCTCGCTGATGGCGGGCTCCCTGCTCGGCTCCATCCCGGTGGCGCTGTTCTACTCGTTCTTCGTTGAATATTACGTCTCCAGCCTGACCGGGGCCGTGAAGGAATAGCGACCCAGGGGGAAGTCCATGAAGATCACCGCCATTGAGACCATGCAGGCCGATGCCGGCTGGCGCATTTTCTCGTTCCTGAAGATGACCACCGATGAAGGCATCATCGGCTGGTCGGAATTCAACGAAAGTTTCGGCAGCGCCGGGTTGTCGGACGTGATCCGCGCGCTGACGCCGCTGCTGATCGGCAAGGACCCGCAGCGGTTCGAGCAGGTGGTCTCCACCCTGCACGTGCTGACCCGCCAGTCGCGCGGCGGGCTGAACCAGCAGGCCATCGCGGCGATCGAGAACGCGATGCTGGACATCGCCGGCAAGGCGTTGGGCGTGCCCGTCTATGCGCTGTTCGGCGGCCCGGTGCGCGAGACCATCCCGGTCTACTGGTCGCATTTCGGCACCTACCGCGTGCGCAGCGCAGCGATGATGGGGGTGCCGCCGATCCACAACTACGCCGATCTCGCGCGCCATGCCGAAGAGGTGAAGAAGCTCGGTTTTCGCGGGCTGAAGACCAACATCATGCCGAAGGCCGGCGACACGCTGTCCTCCTACACCCCCGGCTTCGGTCGCACGCCCGGCTGGCCGGCGCTGAACTGGGACAACAGGACGCTGCGTGACGCGGCCGAGCAGCTCGGCGCCATCCGCGATGCTGTCGGGCCGGAGATGAACATCCATCTCGACATCAACTTCAATTTCAAGACCGAGGGCTTCAAGCGCGTCGCCGACATTGTGGCGCCGTTCGACCTGACCTGGCTGGAGATCGACACGCATGATCCGGCCTCGCTGGCGTGGATCCGCAGCAATGCCCCCTGTCCCATCGCCTCCTGCGAGACGCTGCACGGCCGTCGGGAATTCCGCCCCTATCTGGAAGCCTATGCCTGCGACGTCCCCATCATCGATGTCATCTGGAACGGCCTGGCGGAATCGATAAAGATCGCCACGATGGCGGAGACCTATGAGGTGAACGTCGCGCCGCATAATTTCTACGGCCATCTGTGCAGCGCCATTTCCGCGCATTTCTGCGCCATCGTGCCGAATTTCCGGGTGATGGAAATCGACATCGACAGCATCGCCTGGCGCGACGAGTTCGTCATGGTGCCGCCGGTGATCGAGAACGGGGAATTCGTGCTGCCGACCGGCCCGGGATGGGGCATCGAGGTCAATGAGAAGGGCATCCGCGCGCGCCCGCCAAAGTAACCCGCCAAAAGCAACCCCCCTCACCCTGCCCTCTCCCCCAAGGCGGTGGAGAGGATAAGATGGCCCGACGGCCGTCCCAGATGCGTCCACGACAGAAACAAGGAGAGAAACGCAACCATGGCAAAATTCAAGATCGTCACCCCGGCAGGCGCGAGCTTCACCGTCGCTGGCGGCGGTTACGACCATGAGATGGAGGCGCTGGAAAGCCTGGACGCCGAAATCATCGAAGGCCCGACCGACGAGGCCGGATTCATGGCCGCTTCGAGAGACGCGGATGCGATCTACGCCAAGGGCATTCCGATCACCAAAGCGATCATCGACAATCTGCAGAAATGCCGCATCATCGCGCTCGGCAGCGTCGGCGTGGACAGCGTCGATGTCGCCGCCGCCACCGCGCGTGGCATTCCCGTCACCAACTGCCCGGACACCTTCATCGAGGAGGTCGCCGACCACGCCATGGCGCTGCTGCTGGCCGGCCATCGCCGCGTGATCGAGCAGGACCGGATGGTGCGGGAAGGCCGCTGGCGCGAAGGCCGCCCGGCGCTGCTGAAAATCCCGCGCCTGATGGGTCAGACGCTCGGCTTCATCGCCTTCGGCCACGTCGCCCGCCTGGTCGCCCTGCGCGCCAAGGCGTTCGGCCTGCGCATGATCGCCTATGACCCGTTCATCGAGGAACTGGTCATGCCGCAATACGACGTGCAGCCGGCCAGTCTTTCCGAAGTGCTGCAGCAATCCGATTTCATTTCGATGCACGCCCCCGCCACGCCGGAAGCGCAGGGGATGCTGAAGGAAAAGCATTTCCGGCAGATGAAACCGAATGCCGTGTTCATCAATTGCGGCCGCGGCCCGACGGTGGACGAGGCGGCGCTGATCAAGGCGCTGGACGAAGGATGGATCGCCCATGCCGCTCTCGACGTGCTGGAGCAGGAGCCGCCCGGCGACAACAATCCGCTGCTGAAGATGGGCAATGTCACGCTGTCGGCGCACACCGCATCGGCCTCCGCCCGGTTCGATCCCGCCCGCAAGCGCCGCGTCGGGCAGGAGCTGGCGCTGTCGGTCGCCGGCAAATGGCCGATGAGCTGCGTGAACCCGTCGGTGCTGATGAAATCGGATCTGCGGCGCTGGCAGCCGGTGTCGATGGAGCGCGGGCCGAACAGCTGATGGCCGACAAGTTCTCTCTGCACGGTCGCCTCGCTTTGGTCACGGGAAGTTCCCGTGGCCTGGGTGCGGCGATCGCCCGCGGCCTGGCGGAGGCCGGCGCCCGCGTGATCCTGCACGGGCGGGACCGGACGGCGCTGGAAGCGCAGCAGGCGGCCGCCGGCGCCATCGACAGCGTGCGTTTCGACGTCACCGACGAAGCAGCGGTGCTCGCCGGCTTTGCCGCCATCGCCGAACGGCACGGGGCGCTGGACATCCTGGTCAACAATGCCGGCATCATCCCGCGCAAGCCATTGCTGGAAACCACCGACGCCGACTGGCAGCGCGTGATCGACGCCAATCTGACCTCCTGCTTCCGCCTGTCGCGCGAAGCGGCCCGGATGATGGTGCCGCGCAGGCGGGGACGGATCATCATCGTCTCCTCCGTCATGGGCCAGGTCGCCCGGCCCACGATCCCCGGCTACATCACCGCCAAGGCCGGGCTGTACGGCATGACACGGGCACTGGCGGTGGAACTGGCGCCGCACGCCATCACCGTCAATGCGCTGGCGCCCGGGTTCTTCCCGACGGACGCGACCGAGGCGTTGCACGCGGATGAGAAATTCCATCAATATATCGCCGGGCGCGCGCCGATGGCGCGTTGGGGCAGGCCGGACGAACTCGCCGGCCCCACCGTGTTCCTGGCTTCCGACGCCGCATCCTTCGTCACCGGCCATATCCTGATGGTCGACGGAGGACTGACCGCCGCCATGTGAGCGGCAAGGGAGACGACCATGCTCACGCAGCAGCAGATCGAAGAATACCACGAGACCGGCTACATCGTGGTGCCCGACATGCTCGACCCGCCGACCCTGGCGCGGGCGCGCCAGGTGATCGCGGAGTTCGTTGCCGACAGCGCCGGGACCACGGAACATACCGATGTCTACGATCTGGAACCCTCGCATACGCCGCAGGCCCCCCGGGTCCGGCGCATCAAGTCGCCGCACAAGAACCACGCGCTGTTCTGGGACATCTGCCGCGATCCCAAGCTGGTCCGCGTGCTGGAGCAGCTGCTCGGCCCGTCGGGCGCGCGGCTGCATGGCTCCAAGATCAACCTGAAGGCGCCGCAATACGGCTCCCCGGTGGAATGGCACCAGGACTGGGCCTTCTATCCGCACACCAACGACGATGTGCTGGCCGTGGGCGTGATGCTGGACGACATGCTGCCGGAGAACGGCCCGCTGATGGTCATTCCCGGCTCGCACAAGGGGCCGGTCTTCGACCACCACAACGACGAAGGCTTCTTCTGCGGCGCCATGGACCCGGCGCGCGGCGAGGTCGATCTGCCCAGGGCCGTGACCCTGAGCGGCCCGGCCGGTTCAATGAGCTTCCATCACGTGCGCGCCGTGCATGGCTCGGCGCAGAACACCTCGAGCCGGCCCCGCCAGCTGCTGCTGTATGAATACGCCGCCGCCGACGCCTGGCCCATTCTGGGCGTGAAGGACTGGGACGAGTTCAATTCCAGGCTGATCTCCGGCAGCCCGACCGCGACGCCGCGCATGATGGATGTGCCGGTGCGCCTGCCGCTGCCGCCCTCGCCCCGCCAGGGCTCGATCTACGAAAACCAGACCACAGCCAAGCGCCGGTTCTTCGAGATCAAGGAGGTCGCCGCCGAATAGGATGACCGACACCCCGCCAGCCATCGCCGGCGTGCTGGAGACAGCGCTCTACGTCGCCGATATCGACCGGTCGCAGGAATTCTATGCGCGCGTCTTCGGCTTCCAGACCTTCTTCCACGACCATCGCATGTGCGCGATGGGGGTCCCGGGCGCGCAGGTGCTGCTGCTGTTTCGCATCGGCGCGACCGACCATCCTGCGCCGGCCGCAGATGGCATGATCCCGCCGCATCATGGCAGCGGCCATCTGCATCTGTGCTTCGCCATCGCCAGGGAGGCATTGGACGACTGGGAGGCGCATCTGGCGCGCGAGGCGATAACGGTGGAATCCCGGCTGCACTGGCCGCGCGGTTCCACCAGCCTGTATTTCCGCGACCCCGACGGGCATTCGCTGGAAATCGCCACCCCCGGACTGTGGCCGAACTACTGAACCGGCCTGCCGCCCGGGTTCAGCGGGGGATATGGTTCCGGCCAAGAAAACGGGGCGCCCGTGCCACAAACGCCCCGCTTCCCCATCGGCTTCCGGGAGGGATCAGAAGCCGAGAACGACATCCGCACCAAAGAAGAACGCGTCGCCGTCCTTCTGGTTGTTGAACGGCTTGCCGCCGCTCATCGCATTGTCGTAGCGGATCTCCGGACGGATCAGCAGCGTGGTGATGGCGGCCGGCACTTCGGGCTTGTAGGTGAAGCCCAGCGTGATGGCGCCGTAGGTGGTGCCATTGACCGCGGCCGGGACGAGCGTGGCCGGCGGGTTGCCCCCCAACGCCTGGACCGGACCGAGGCTGTTGGCGAAGGCCCCGACGAAGAAGTTGTTCTGGTCGCGGAAGACCTCGGCCCGCGCATTCAGCGCGATGGTATCGGTGAGGGCATAAGTCACGTACTGCGCGGCGCCATAGGCGTCCGCGCCCTTCTGGCCATTGATGTTGGCGCCGAGGGCATCATGAACCCAGCTGAACTCGGTCGTGAAGGTAAGCTTGTCGTTGAATTTATACGTCACGTAGGCGTCGTTGTAGTATCGGTAATAGGTATTCGCGAGCGGCCCGACGAGCCGGGTCGCCTGCTCCGGGCCGAAATGCGACAGCGCCAGCAGGGTCAGATTGCCGTCCAGCAAGGTGCTGCCAACACCCGCCATGCCGGCGATCGCACCGTTGTTGTCGCCGTTGCCGAAGCTCGTCTGGTTGCCGGTATCGATTTGCAGGTAGATATCCAGTTCCGGAATGACATGCGTGATCGAGTAGGCGCCGGTGTGCTTGAACGGCAGGCTATAGTTAAATATGTAACTGTGTGAGTAGAACGGGTTGGTGGACGGATCGATCGTCTCGAAGCCCAGCAGGGTCGGGAACTGGCCCACCTTGAAGTCGATGCCACCTTCGGTCAGCCACGGCGTATGCGCGGAAAGCGATGCCTCGACGACGTCGAACTGGGTCCGCTGGTTGGTGACGTTACTGAGCTCGTTCAGGAAATGCGTGTAGCGGGCATCGGTGCCGTACATGCCCTGCAGCTTGAAGCCGAAATCATAGTCGGTGGCCTTCTTGTCGAGCTGCTTTTCCACCGTGAGCAGCACCTGGTTGAGCAGGACGCTGTTCGACCGGTCGGTAAAGGACTGGCCGATGTTCACGCCGTTCTGCGGGCTGCTGGCATTGCCGTAGAACCCGCCGTCGAACTGCGCGCCCAGGTGGATGCCGTTGATATAGTAACCGGGCGGAGGGGCCTCGGCGGCAGCAGCCGGCGTAGGCGCCGGAGCAGTGGCGGGCGCCGGCGTGGTGTCATCGGCGCGCGCAGCCATGGAGGCTGTCAAGGCGACAACGGTGGCCAGGGCTGTGGTCGAACGCAGCAGCGTTCCGGGGGAGAAGCAGGAAGTCTGTATGTCGCTAAAGGCGTGCCGTCGCATCTGTCGTCTCCGTTGCGGGAGGGCCTTGTCGGCCGGGTCCACATAAAGTTTCCATGTTGGTTGCCTGGCTGGCGTGTATTCATCCGATAAGGGCAGACGGGTCGGCCGCCGCCGTGGGGTCCGCAGGTTCGGGGGCATCCTTGCGGAGCGCCCCCGAACCGCGGTTCAGATCAGAAGATCTGTTCGCCGTGCAGCACGAGGTCGAGGCCTTCGCGCTCTTCCTCGGTATCAACGCGCAGGCCGATCACGGCATCGACGATCTTCAGAATGATGAAGGTCATGACGCCGCTGTAGATCAGCGTCGAACACACGCCGATCGCCTGCAGATAGAGCTGGTGCATGCCGCCCGGGCTGCCATCCGGGTTGGCATCGGTTGCCGACAGCGGCCCGTAGGCGAACACGCCGGTCAGCAGCGCGCCGATGATGCCGCCAACGCCGTGCACGCCGAAGCAGTCCAGGCTGTCATCGTAGCCCAGCATGTGCTTCAGGCTGGTGGCCGCCCAGAAGCAGATCACGCCGGCGGCGACGCCGATGACCAAGGCGCCGCCAGGCAGCACGAAGCCCGAGGCCGGGGTGATCGCGACCAGGCCCGCGACGGCGCCGGAGACGATGCCGAGCACCGAGGGTTTGCCCTTGGTGATCCATTCCGCGAACATCCAGCCCAGCGCCGCGGCGGCTGTGGCGATCTGGGTCACGGTCATCGCCATGCCGGCACGCCCGCCAGAGCTGACGGCAGAACCGGCGTTGAACCCGAACCAGCCCACCCACAGCAGAGACGCGCCGATCACGGCATAGCTGACATTGTACGGCGCCATGTTGTCGGTGCCGTAGCCAAGCCGCTTGCCCAGCACCAGCGCGCAGACCAGCCCGGCGATGCCCGCGTTGATATGCACCACGGTGCCGCCGGCGAAGTCCAGCACGCCCAAGCCGCCGACCCAGCCGGTGGCGCTCCACACCCAGTGCGCGACCGGCGAGTAGACGATCAGCGACCACAGCACCATGAACACGCACATTGCCGAGAACTTCATGCGATCGGCAAAGGCGCCGGCGATCAGCGCCGGGGTGATGATCGCGAAGGTCATCTGGAACATCATGTAGACGGTCTCGGGGATCGTCTGCGGCTGGGCATTGTCACTGCCGGCACCGAGCACGAAGGGCACGTCGGTGCCCTTGCTGATGCCGTCGGCGATGCCGTGCAGCATCAGCCGCGAGAGATCGCCGACATAGGCGTTGCCGTTGGTGAAGGCCAGGCTGTAGCCGGCGACCATCCACACGATGGTAACCAGGCAGCAGATCGCGAAGGACTGCATCAAGGTGGCGAGCACGTTCTTCTTGCGCACCATGCCGGCATAGAACAGCGCCGAGGCCGGGGATGGTCATCATCAGCACCAGCGCGGTGCTGGTGAGCATCCAGGCGGTATCGCCGCTATCGATCTTGGCGGCGGCCGCGGCGGCAGCGGGCGCGGCGGCGGCGGCGGCATCCGCCGCGGGCTTGGCGTCCTCGGCGAAGGCGGGGGCAAACACGGCGACGCCGACGAGCAGTATCGGCAGCAGCGCCGCGGCGCCCACAATCAGGCGGGATGGTTTCATGTTCCAGCTCTCTCTTTTATGGGTCACAGCGCTTCGGTATCGGTTTCGCCGGTGCGGATACGAACCGCACGTTCGAGATCCATGACGAAGATCTTGCCGTCGCCGATCTTGCCGGTGCGGGCGGTCTGGGTGATCGCCTCCACCACCTGATCCGCGAGATCGGAGGAAACGGCGACCTCGATCTTCAGCTTGGGCAGAAAGTTCACGTGATATTCCGCGCCGCGGTAGATCTCCGTCTGGCCCTTCTGCCGTCCGAATCCCTTTACTTCGGAAACAGTCAGACCCTGAACACCCAGCGGGGTGAGGGCATCTCGCACCTCGTCCAGCTTGAATGGCTTGATGATGGCCATGATCAGTTTCATGTGCGTGCCCCGCTATGCATCTTTACGTGTTCCATCGGCCTGTGGTCCCTCGGCCCGTTGCTCATAGGTCTGTCTTTCATTGCCTCGATGGCCTCCCCGGCCGTGCCCGGCCCTCCACCGTGGAGGAACCGGACGACCGGTCGTGTCATTGCTGTTTCAAGAACCGTGCCAGTCTCGCCAGAACATGGATTCCGGTTCATAACTGCCCACTCCACCGCAGGAACGTGGCGACAGCGCCACGGTGTGGCCGCGGGAATGCCTAAGCGCTAGGCAACTGCTTCGGATTTATGGGGCGTTTGCCTGGGGAAACCCTGTGAGGGTTCTGCCCGCGCCACGTGCAACTATTCCGCCGCGCCGTTCCGGCAGGCCGAATAGGCCTCAAACGCGAAGCCCCCCGCCTTCCTTGCGGAAGACGGGGGGCTTGCAGCTTGTCCAATGCCGGCCCGAAGGCCGGCCCAATGGCAGACGAAGGATCAGACGGAGTAGTACATCTCGAACTCGACCGGATGCGGGGTGTGTTCGAAACGATACACCTCGCTCCATTTCAGTTCCATGTAGCTCTCGATCTGGTCCTTGCTGAACACGTCGCCGGCCAGCAGGAATTCATGATCGGCGGCGAGCGCACCCAACGCCTCACGCAGGCTGCCGCACACCGTGGGGATGCCCTTCAGCTCTTCCGGAGGCAGGTCGTACAGATCCTTGTCCATCGGGATCGCCCGGATGGATCTTGTTCTTGATGCCATCCATGCCGGCCATCGCCATCGCCGCGAAGGCCAGATAGGGGTTCGCGGTCGGGTCGGGGAAGCGAACCTCGACGCGCTTGGCCTTCGGGTTGGTGGTGTACGGAATGCGGCAGGAGGCGGAGCGGTTGCGCGCGGAATAGGCCAGCAGCACCGGCGCCTCGAACCCGGGGATCAGCCGCTTGTAGCTGTTGGTCGACGGGTTGGTGAAGGCGTTCAGCGCCTTGGCGTGCTTGATGATGCCGCCGATGTAATAGAGGCACAGTTCCGACAGGTCGGCATAGGCGTTGCCGGCGAACAGCGGCTTGCCGGCCTTCCAGATCGACTGGTGGGTGTGCATGCCCGAGCCGTTGTCGCCATAGATCGGCTTCGGCATGAACGTCGCGGTCTTGCCGTAGCTGTGGGCGACGTTGTGGACGCAGTATTTGTAGATCTGCATCTGGTCGGCCATCGTCGTCAGCGTGCCGAACTTCGTGCCGAGTTCGTGCTGGGACTGCGCCACCTCGTGATGGTGCTTCTCGATCGGCAGGCCCATCTCGCCCATGGTCGAAAGCATCTCGGCGCGCAGGTCGCTGTCGCCGTCCACCGGCGGAACCGGGAAGTAGCCGCCCTTGACCGCGGGGCGATGGCCCATGTTGCCTTCCGGATAGTCCTTCATCGAAGAGCCGGGGCCCTCGATGCTGTCGACCTGGTAGGTGGCGAAGTTGCCGCCGGTGCCGAACTTCACGCTGTCGAAGATGAAGAACTCGGCCTCGGCGCCGAACAGGATGCTGTCGCCGACGCCGGTGGACTTCACATAGGCCTCGGCCTTCTTGGCGGTGCTGCGCGGATCGCGCGAATAGCCCTGGCCGGTCGAAGGCTCGACGATGTCGCAGAAGATGATCAGGCTCGGCTTGGCCGCGAACGGGTCCATCACCGCGGTTTCCGCGTCCATCTGCAGGATCATGTCGCTCTCGTTGATCGCCTTCCAGCCGGCGATCGAGGAGCCGTCGAACATGATCCCGTCGCGGAACGCATCCTCGTCGATGGTGGAGATGTGCTGCGCCGTGTGCTGCCATTTGCCGCGCGGGTCGGTGAACCGGAGGTCCACATACTCCACGCCGTGCTCTTTGATCATCTCCAGCACTTTCTCCACGCTGCTGGTGGAGCCTGTGGGCTTCTTCGCCATAACTTCGTCCCCGTCCTCTCGTCATGCGCCATGCCGGCCGCGTCTGCGGTCCGGTCATGGCAGGAAATACGGAGCCACCCCACGTGGCTCCTGATTCGCCCGGCCCGGCTAGTCGTCTCGCCGCGGGCCGGAAGCGGCAGTTACCCGGTGTGGTCGAAGGCTGTCACCGCCGCAGGCTGGCCGGACCGATGGGTCCTGCCCGGCCTCGGCCGGCGCCATGGTCAGACCGCGTCCTCGCCCCGTTCGCCGGTGCGGATGCGGATCACCTCCTCCACCGAGGAGATGAAGATCTTGCCATCGCCGATGCGTCCCGTCCGGGCGGCGTTGATGATCGCCTCGACGGCGCGCTCGACAACGCCTCCTCGCAGACCACCTCGATCTTCACCTTGGGCAGGAAATCGACCACGTACTCGGCGCCCCGATACAGCTCGGTATGGCCTTTCTGCCGGCCGAAGCCCTTGGCTTCCACCACCGTGATCCCTTGCAGCCCCACTTCGTGCAGGGCGTCCTTCACCTCATCCAATTTAAACGGTTTGATGACCGCTTCGATCTTCTTCATGTGCGAACCATTCCCCGGCGAGCCGGGCCTCCCTCAGTGTCAAGGCTGCCCGAACGCTTAGAGCGAATTGGTGGCGGCCGCAAAGGGTTGCATGCGGCGTGCCACGTGGAAAATCCCCAAAACCGACGCCCGCCCGGTTCTGATGCGAATGCGGCCGCCCGTCCGTTGGGCGAATGGCAGCGGTTCTGCCCGAATATTGAGCAATCGTGACAGCTTGTTTAGGAGGCAGTCTGGCCGTGCCGGACGGTTTCGCTGCAGGAGACGAAGCGAGACAGGCCGATTGAACCTTGTGGCCGGCGGACCCATAGTGCCTCCCGCGCGGTCCTCGCGCGCGATCGCTCTTGCGACCGCCCCCGCGACTGCCCCCCACGACTGTCCCCAGTGACTGGCCCAGGAGACCGACCCGAGGTGAAGACTGTCAATTCCCTGCTCGCCGCCACCGGCACCACCATCTTCACGGTGATGTCCGCTCTGGCCACGGAGCACAAGTCGATCAATCTCGGCCAGGGCTTTCCCGACACCGACGGCCCGGACGACGTCGTCCAGGCCGCCATCGACGCGCTGCGCGATGGCCGCAACCAGTATCCGCCGATGACCGGCGTACCGGAGCTGCGCCAGGCCGTCGCCGCTGCCAATGCGCGGTTCTACGGCCTGCAGATCGACCCGGACGGCGAGGTCGTGGTCACCTCCGGCGCCACCGAGGCGATCACCGCCTGCCTGATGGCCGTGCTCGACCCCGGCGACGAGGTCGTGCTGATCGAGCCGCTATACGACACCTACCTGCCGGTGGTGCGCATGCTGGGCGCCATCCCGCGCCTGGTGCGGCTGGAGCCGCCGCACTGGGAGCTGCCGCGCGCCGAGCTCGCCGCCGCCTTCGGGCCGAAGACCAAGGCCATCCTGCTGAACTCACCGATGAACCCCTGCGGCAAGGTGTTCACCGCGGAGGAACTCGGTTTCATTGCCGATCTGGTGCAGCGCCACGACACCTATGCGATCTGCGACGAGGTCTACGAGCACCTGACCTTCGACGGCTGGAAGCACATTCCGCTGATGGCCCTGCCCGGCATGCGCGAGCGCTGCATGCGCATCGGCAGCGCCGGCAAGACATTCTCGTTCACCGGCTGGAAGATCGGCTATGTCAGCGCCTCCAGGGCGCTCGCCACCGTCGTCGCCAAGGCGCACCAGAACCTGACCTTCACCAGCGCGCCCAACCTGCAGCGCGGCGTCGCGGTCGGGCTGGCCAAGGACGACGCCTATTTCGCCTCCCTGTCCGCCGGGCTGCAGGCCAAGCGGGACCGGCTGGCAAGGGGCCTGGCCTCGCTCGGCCTTGGCGTGCTGGACACCCATGGCAGCTACTTCATCACCACCGATTTCTCGCCGCTGGGCTTCGCCGGCGACGACGTGGCGTTCTGCCGCCACATCACCGAGCAGGCCGGCGTGACCGCCATCCCGGTCTCCGCCTTCTACGAGACCGACGCGCCCACCCACTATGCGCGTTTCGCCTTCTGCAAGGGCGACGCTGTGCTGGACGAGGCGATCGCCCGCCTGCGCCGGCATTTTCTGTCGAATGCGATGCCCGTCTCCCCCTCCCTCGCGGCTTCCGGTTGACGAATGGGGGCTGAACGTCCTACACGCCGCCCCCTGGAAGAAGGATGATCTTTCATCCGATGGCGGACGTAGCTCAGCTGGTAGAGCGCCAGGTTGTGGTCTTGGATGTCGCGGGTTCGAGCCCCGTCGTTCGCCCCAGTTCTTTTTTGGCCAGTTTTCTTGGATCGAGTTCCTTCCCGCCTCGAGCGGCCATACCGTGCCGGCAATGGTAGCCGGCGCGGCACTCCGGCCCGATCCGCCCAGCCAGAGGCCGGAATGACAAGGCAGCGTCCCACGTACACCGTCGGCATCGCCGGCCTCGGCGCCATCGGCCTGCCGCTCGCCCGTTCCCTGGACGCCGGGATTCCCGGACTGCGCCTGATGGCGGTTGCCGCCCGAGACCGGCAGAAGGCCGCCGCCAGCATCGCCGAATTCCGCTCCCGCCCGGACATCGTCGACCTTCCGGATCTGGCCGCCGCCGACATCGTGGTGGAGGCGGCGCCGGCCTCAGTGTTCGAGCAGATCGCCGTGCCGGCCATCGAGGCGGGACGGATCTTCGTGCCCAGTTCCGCCGGCGCCTTACTGCCGCGCATGCATCTGGCGGCCCGTGCGCAACAGACCGGGGCGCGGATCGTGATCCCCACCGGCGCCCTGCTCGGGCTGGACGCCGTGCGCGCCGCGGCCGAAGGGCCGGTGGAAAGCGTGACCATCGAAACCCGCAAACCGCCCTTGGGCCTGGCCGGCGCGCCCTATTTGCTGCGCCACGGGATCGACGTCACCGGCATCGACCGGCCGATGCTGGTGTTCGAGGGCAATGCCCTCGACGCCGCGGCCGGTTTCCCGGCCAACGTGAACGTCGCCGCCGCCCTGGCGCTGGCCGGCATCGGGCCGACGCGCACGCGGGTGCAGATCTGGGCCGACCCCGGCGTGACGCGCAACACCCACACGATCCGGCTGGAGGCCGAGTCGGTGCGGCTGACCATGACGATCGAGAACGTCCCCAGCCTGGAGAATCCGCGAACCGGGCGAATTACCCCGCATTCCATCCTGGCCTGCTTGCGCGGCATGACAGCAACGTTGAAAGTGGGAAGCTAGCCCCACGGCCCCAAGGCCGCATTTGCAAAAGACCAGGAGACAGGCATGACCCAACGCGTAACACGGCGTCTGCTGGCCGGGGGCGCCGCGCTGCTGCCGGCCGCGCTGATCGGCCCGGCCAATGCCCAGTCCTCCGGCAACCCGGCCGGGAACGAAAGCACGTTCGAGCGGGTGCAGCGCACCAAGATCCTGCGCATCGCCGTGCTGCCCGGCCAGCTGCCGTATTTCCAGAAGGACCTGGCCACCGGCGAATGGAGCGGCGCCTCGCTGGAAATGGCCAAGGACATCGCCAAGGTGTTCGACACCAAGCTCGAATATATCGAATCCACCTATGGCAATTCGGTGCTCGACCTGCAGGCCAACAAGATCGATCTGGCCTTCGCGCTGAACCCCACCCCGGCGCGGGCGCTGTCCATCCGCTTCACCCAGCCGGTGATGATCCACCCCTATGGCTGCATCGCCCGCAAAGGCTTCAACCCCACCACCTGGGCCGATATCAATAAGCCGGACGTGAGGGTGATCGTCGATATCGGCAGCCTGCACGAAGTCTCCGCCCGCCGCTTCGCGCCGAAGGCCGAGATCACCGGGTTCAAGACCCCCGACGAGGCCTACCTGGCGATGCAGGGCGGCCGCGGCGACGTGATGATCCAGGCCGCCATGGTCGGCCTCTCCGCGCTCGGCCGGAACCCGAATCTCGGCACCTACCGCCTGCTGACCACGCCCCAGGTGGCCCTGCCCAGCAATCTCGGCGTCCGCCGCGAACCCGATACGCGCTTCGTCGAGGTCATCAATGCCTGGATCGACATGAACCGCGGCACCGGCCAGATCCGCGAATGGCTGATCGCCGGCATCGAAAAAACCGGCATCAAACCCGAAGCCATCCCCCCCGAACTCACGTTCTGATGCCGGCGGGTTTGGGGGAGCGGGCAGGTAAGGAAGGCCAGGGGCGCTGCCCCTGGACCCCGCCAAAGGGTGGAACCCTTTGGAAACCCCATACTGTTTTCTTGAAGAAGGGGGCCTACCTGGTTCGTGCTGCAGCACGGTCCCGGATGCCCCCTTCTTCAAGAAAACAACCGGGTGTCCAGAGGCTCCGCCTCTGGTGGGGGTCCAGGGGGCAAAGCCCCCTGGCCTTCCTTGCCTACTCACTCCCCCCAAACCCGGCAGCATAAGAGCGTGGGCTACGACTGGGGGTTTGGGTTTCTGCTGCGGTATGCGCCGCTGTTCTGGAAGGGTGTTGGGGTTACGCTGGCCTACACGGTCGGCACGATCCTGATCGGGTTGCTGCTGGGGCTTTTGATCGGGCTGGGGCGATTGTCCAGGTACTGGGTGGTCAAGGCGCCGCTGATCGGGCTGATCGAGATCTTCCGCTGCACGCCGCTGCTGGTGCAGATCATCTGGTTCTATTACGCGCTGCCGGTCATCCTAAACGTGCAGATCCCGGCCGTGGTGGCGGCGACGGCGGTGCTGTCGCTGTACACGGCGGCGTTCTATGCAGAAATCTTCCGCGCCGGCATCGTGTCCATCGAGGCCGGGCAGTGGGACGCGGCGAAGGCGCTGGGGCTGTCGCGCTGGCAGGTGATGCGGCGCGTCGTGCTGCCGCAGGCGGTGCGGCGCATGGTGCCGCCGTTCATGAACCAGTCGATCACGCAGTTGAAGAACACGTCGCTGGTCTCGACCATCGCCGTGCCGGATCTGCTGTACCAGGGCAGCCTGATCACCGCGGATACCTATCGGCCGCTGGAGGTCTACACGGTGGTGGCGCTGATCTATTTCGCGCTGCTGTTTCCCGCCACAGTGCTGGCGCAATGGTATGAGCGGCGCATGACAACCGGGAAATAGGCGCGGTTGGTGTCCGTCGGACTATAGTCAGGCCATGACACGGAGACACAAGCCATGACGATGCCCCGCCGCGATCTGGCCCGCACCACGCTGGCCGTGCTGTGCCTGGGCGGGCTGATCGCCAGCACGCTGTGGATCCTCGGGCCGTTCCTGCCCTCGACGATCTGGGCGGTGACGCTGGTCATCTCCACCTGGCCGATCCTGCTGCGGGTGCAGGCGGTGCTGGGCGGCCGGCGCGGCCCGGCGGTGGCGGTGATGACCTTGCTGCTGCTGGCGATCGTCGTCGCGCCGTTCGGCTCCGCGGTCAGCACCATCGTGAAGAATTCCGGCCGGATCGAGCAGATGGCCAGCACTGTGACCGCGCTCCGCATCCCGCCGACGCCCGGCTGGGTGGCGCAGCTGCCGGTGGTCGGGGAGCCGATCGCGGAGGCGTGGGATCACATCGCCAGCGCCGGCGCCAACGAGCTGCTGGTGGAGGCCGGACCGTATATCGGCGGCGTCACCAAGTATTTCGTCTCCGCCGCCGGCAGCCTGGGCACGTTCTTCGTGCAGCTGCTGCTGACCATCGTGGTGGCGTCCATCCTGTATTCCAACGGCGACCGGGCGGCCGCCATGGCGCGCCGCTTCGGCCATCGTCTGGCCGGAGAGCGGGGCGAGCTCGTGGTGCTGCTCGCCGGCCAGGCGATCAGGGGCGTGGCGCTGGGCGTGGTGGTTACCGCGCTGGTGCAGTCGGTGCTGGGCGGGATCGCGCTGGCGGTGGCCGGCGTGCCGTTCGCGGGCATCCTCACCGCTGTGATGTTCATGATGTGCATCGTGCAGCTCGGCCCGGCGCTGGTGCTGCTGCCGGCGGTGGGCTGGCTCTATTACAGCAGCACCGGCGTCTGGACGATCTTCCTGCTGGTCTGCAGCATCCTCGTCATCTCGCTCGATAACGTGCTGCGCCCGCTGTTGATCCGCCGCGGCGCCAATCTGCCGATGCTGCTGATCCTGGTAGGGGTGATCGGCGGGTTGATGGCCTTCGGGCTGATCGGGGTCTTCGTCGGTCCGGCGTTGCTGGCGGTAACCTACACGCTGCTGCAGGCCTGGCTGGCGGAGGACGAGCCGGACATCCCGGTCCCCTCCCCCCGTCCGTGAGCCGTGGCAGAGGGCGATTGGCGGTTCAAGCCAGGGCGTATTCCACTTCCGCCGTATAGACCGACTGCTCCTTGCCCAGCCGGGAGGAGAACAGGGTGAAATGCTCCACCGCCATCGGCTCGGCGCGGAACAGATTATGCGCCTGCACGAAGCCCGCCAGCTTGGCCTCCACCGCGTTGTCCAGCCGCGCCAGCGTCACGTGCGGGGTGAAGCGCCGCCGCTCCGGCTCCACGCCGACGCGCTGCAGCGCCGTCTCGATCTTGTTCTGCAGGTGATCGAGCTGCGGATTGCGCTCTACCCCCACCCAGAGCGAGTTGACCCTCCCGCCCTTGGTGAAGGTGCCGAGCCCGGCCAGCGTCAGCGAGAAGCCGCGCGCGCGGATGCCTGATAGCGCGTGGTCGATATCCTCGGCCCGGTGCGCCTGGGTCTCGCCGATGAAGCGCAGCGTCAGATGGTAGTTATCGGGCGACACCCAGCGCGCGCCGGGAATGCCGCTGCCAGCCATCAGCGACAGGACCTGGCGCAACGGCCATGGCAGATCGAGGGCGACGAATAGCCTCATTTGCCTGCTTCCTTCGCGACCTGTGCTTCCCGGACCAGCCGCTCGACCAGCGGCAGCAGCCGCGCGACGATGCGCCGCACGCCCTCGGGGTTCGGATGGATCCCGTCCGCCTGGTTCAGGCTGGGGTCTCCCGCCACGCCTTCCAGGAAGAACGGGTCGTAGATCAGGTCCTTGCGTTCACCAAGGCGGCGGAACGCGGCGTCATAGCCAGCGGTGTAGTCCTGGCCGAGATTGGGCGGCGCGTGCATGCCGGTGAGCAGCACGCGGATGCGCCTTGCCGCCAGCCTGTCCAGGATTGCGTTCAGATTGGCTTCCATCGCCGCCGGGTCGCTGCCACGCAGGCCGTCATTGGCGCCGAGCTCCACGATCGCGGCATCGGCGCCGTCCGCCAGCACCCAGTCCAGCCGCGCCAGCCCGCCGGCCGAGGTATCGCCGGACACCGCCCCGTCCACCAGCCGCACCTGCACCCCGTCGGCCGCCAGGGCGGCAGCGAGCCGTGCCTGGAACCCATCCGGCTGCGCCAGCCCGTAGCCGGCGGTCAGCGAATCGCCGAGCACCAGCAGCCGGACCGGTTCGGCGGCGGCGGCCGTCGTCAGCACCATCAGGCACCCGATTGCGAGGATGGCTTTCCGCAAGCCGGCGCCGAGGCCATATGCTCTATCCATGGACGACATTCATCCGGCTGCAGCGCCATCTCTCATGCCCGCTGCGGAGCAGCATTCCGGCCCCGCCGCTGCGGAGCAGCCATTCATTCAGGTGCGGGACCTGACCCTGACCCTGCCTTCCCCCGCGGGGCCGGTCAACATCCTGCGCGGCATCGATCTGGAGGTCGCGGCGGGGGAGGCGGTCGGCATCGTCGGCCCCTCCGGCTCCGGCAAGACCAGCCTGCTGATGGTGCTGGCCGGCCTGGAAAGCGCCAGCTCCGGCAGCGTGCGGCTGGGCGGGCGGGAGATCACCGGGCTCGACGAGGACGCGCTGGCCCGGATGCGCCGGGACATGGTCGGCATCGTGTTCCAGGCCTTCCACCTGATCCCCACCATGAACGCGCTGGAGAATGTCGCCGTGCCGATGGAGCTGGCCGGCCGCCGCGACGCCACGGAACGCGCCGCGGCGGCGCTCGCGCGCCGTCGGTCTCGGCCATCGCCTGACGCATTTGCCGGGCCAGCTCTCGGGCGGCGAGCAGCAGCGCGTCGCCCTGGCGCGCGCCTTCGCGCCCCGCCCGCGCCTGCTGCTGGCCGACGAACCGACCGGCAACCTCGACCAGGCGACCGGAGAGGCGGTGATGGACCTGCTGTTCGACCTCCGGGCCCGATCCGGCGCCACGCTGCTGCTGATCACGCATGACCCGCGCCTGGCCGCGCGGTGCTCGCACCGCGTGCACATCGCCGACGGACGGGTGCAGGCCGAGGAGCCGGCCGCATGAGGCTGATCCTGCGGCTGGCCTGGCGCGAGCTGCGCGGCGGGTTGCGCGGCGGCCGGGGCCCGATGCAAGGCCTGGGCACCGTGCTCGCCTGCCTCGCGCTCGGCGTCGCGGTGATCGCCGGCGTCGGCACGCTGCGGGAGGCGACCGACCGCGGCCTCGCCCAGGACGGCCGGCGCATCCTGGGCGGCGACCTGGAAATCGACGGCGGCTCCCAGCCATTGCCGGACAGCCTGCGCGACTGGCTGCGCGCACGCGGCGCCACGCTGTCGGACGTGGTGCGCATGCGCTCTATGCTGATCCGGCCCGGTGCGGCGGACAGCGTGGGCCCGGCCAGCGACCGCCTGCTGGTGGAGCTGAAGGCCGTCGACCATGCCTGGCCGATGGTGGGCGAGGCCACGCTGGTGCCGCCGGCCAGGATCGGCGACGCGCTCGCCGGCCGCGGCCTGCTGGCCGAGCGCGTGGTGCTCGACCGCCTCGGCCTGAGGCCCGGCGATACCGTGCGCCTGGGCAATGCCAGCTTCACCGTGCGCGGTGAGTTGGCCGTGGAGCCGGACCGCATCGCGACCCCCTCGATCATCGGCCCGCGCGTGCTGATCGGCACCGATGCGCTGCCCGCCACCGGCCTGATCGCGCCCGGCGCGATGGTGCAGCACGCGCTGCGCGTCCTCGAACCCGCCGGCACGGATCCGGACAGGTTCGCGGCAGCCCTGCGCGCGGCCTTCCCCGACCAGGGCTGGCGCATCCGCGGCCCCGGCAATGCGGCGCCGGGGGTGGGCCGCTTCATCGACCAGACCGGACAGTTCATGACCCTGGTCGGGCTGACCGCCTTGCTGGTGGGCGGCATCGGCGTCGCCAATGGGGTAGGCGCCTGGCTGGAGGCGCGCGCCGGCAGCATCGCCACGCTGCGCTGCCTCGGCGCTTCCGCGCGCACGGTCTTCGCGGTCTATCTGGCGCAGATTATGGCATTTTCCGCACTCGGCATCGCACTGGGCGTCGTCGCGGGCGCGCTGCTGCCGCTGCTGGCCGGGCCCTTGCTGCAGGATGTGCTGCCGGTTCCTCCGGTGACGGGCCTGTATCCGGCGCCGCTGGCCCTCGCCGCCCTGTTCGGCCTGCTGACGGCGGTCGCCTTCTCGCTGCCGCCGTTGGGGCGGGCCATGCGCATTCCCGGCGCCAGCCTGTTCCGCGATCCGCTGACGCCGTCCGAGGTCCGGGCCCCGCGTGAAATCCTCGCCGCCACCGCCGCGATCGCCGCCGCGCTGGCGGTGCTGACCGTGCTGAGCTCGGCCGATCCGATATTGTCGGGGTATTTCTGCGCCGGCGCGCTGGCCACGCTCGGGCTGTTCCGCCTCGGCGGCTGGGCGGTCATGCGCGCCGCCCGGGCGGGGGCGCATGCCCGCCTGCCCTGGCTGCGGCTCGGCCTCGCCAATCTCTACCGGCCGGGCGCGCCGACGCGGCTGATGCTGGTCTCGGTCGGTCTCGGCCTGTCCACCCTGGCCGCGGTGGCGCTGATCCAGGGCAATATCCGCCGGGAGATCCTGGACCAGATCCCCGCCAATGCGCCGAGCTTCTTCTTCGTCGACATCCAGCAGAACCAGCTCCCTCGGTTCGAGGCGCTGTTGGCGGCCCGGCCCGGCATCGCCCCGTCGCAGAACGTGCCCAATCTCCGCGCCCGGGTGGTGGCGGTGAACGGCGTGCCGGTGGAGCGGATGCAGGTCTCGCCGGACAGCCAATGGGCGCTGCGCGGCGATCGCGGCCTGACCTATGCCGCCGCCATGCCGGAGGGAACGCATCTGACCGCGGGCACCTGGTGGCCCGCGAATTATACCGGCAAGCCGCTGATCTCCTTCGATTCCGGTCTGGCCAAAGGCTGGGGCGTCGGGATCGGCGACGTGATCCGCGTCAACGTGCTGGGGCGCGACATCGACCTGACCATCGCCAGCCTGCGCGACATCGCCTGGCGGACGCTGTCGATCAACTTCGCCATGGTGGCGAGCCCGGGCTTCCTGGAAGGCGCGCCGCATACCTTCATCGCCACCGTGCGAGTGCCCGAGGCCGAGCAGGCGGCCTTGCTGCGCAGCGTGACCGACGCGCTGCCCAATGTCACCGGCATCCGGGTGGAGGACGTGCTGGCAGCGGTGGCGGCGCTGATGGACCGGATCGCCACCGCGCTGACCGCCACCGGCTCGCTCACGCTGCTGTCCGGCGCGCTGGTGCTGGTCGGCGCGGTGGCGGCGGGACAGCGCCGGCGGATGCGCGAGGCGGTGATCCTGAAGACGCTGGGCGCCTCGCGCGCGCAGATCCGGGCCGCCTGGCTGGTGGAGTTCGGCATCATCGGCCTCGCCGCCGGTCTGCTGGCCGCGCTGGTCGGCGCCGCCGCCAGCTATGGCGTGGTGCACTTCGTCATGAACACCGCCTGGGTGTTCCTGCCGGCCACCCTCGGTCTCACGCTTTTTCTATGCGTGCTCGCCATGCTGGTGGTAGGATACATCGGAACGGAAGCCGCGCTGCGGGCCAAACCCGCGCCGTGGCTGCGGAACGAGTAGTATTCGCCCCGTCGGCGTGCCCTTGCCGGGCACAGGTTTGCGTGTAGCTGGTTTCAACTGGATAAATAACCATCCATAACCCCCCAGTTGAGCCGATTTCGCTTGAACCCGCCGGGCAGTTCCCCAATGTAACGGACTTCGGCACCAACGCCCTAGAGAGGAACCGAACACCATGGCCTTCAGTCCCGACTATCGGACATTTCCCAACGCATCCGCCGCGACCGGCGCAGCCGTTATCGATGCTGGCCTGCGGGCGTACATGCTGCGGGTCTACAACTGGATGTGTTCCGGGCTGCTGCTGACGGGTGTGGTCGCCTACGGCATTGCCAACACCCCGCTGATCAACGCCTTCTACCAGCCGGCGATGACCGCCAGCGGCCGCACGGTGATGCAGCCGACCATCCTGGCGATGGCCGCGATCTTCGCGCCGCTCGCCTTCATCCTGGCGCTTAGCTTCGGCGTGAACAAGATGTCCAAGACCGCCGTTCAGGGCGTGTTCTGGGCCTTCTGCGCCGCCATGGGCGCCAGCATGGTGAACATTTTCCTGATCTACACGAGCGAGTCGATCGTGCGGGTGTTCTTCATCACCGCCGCCACCTTCGCCGCCACCTCGGCCTATGGCTACGTGACCAAGACGGACCTGACCAAGATGGGCAGCTTCATGATGATGGGCCTGTTCGGCATCATCATCGCCAGCCTGGTCAACATGTTCGTCGGCAGCTCCGCCCTGCAGTTCGCCGTCAGCATCCTGGGCGTGGTGATCTTCACCGGCCTGACCGCCTATGACACGCAGCGCATCCGCGCGGATTACGTCCAGTATGCCTATGCGGAAGGCACCGACGGCGCCGCCAAGCGCAGCGTGTTCGACGCGCTGAGCCTGTACCTGAACTTCATCAACCTGTTCATGCTGCTGCTGCAGCTGCTCGGCAACCGCAACAACAACTGATCCGGGCAACCGGAATAGAAGAAGGGCTCCGGGAGCAATCCCGGAGCCCTTTTTCTTTGGGCAGGCCAGTTCCTTGAGGCTGCCCTGGAGCATGATAGCCGCTGATAGACGCGGCGATCATGCTCCAGGTCTTTGTTTTTGCGAGCAATATGGCTCTAAGCGACCGTCTTCAGGAAATTCGCTAGCTTGGTGGCGGCGGTTGCCTTGTCGGTCTTGTCCAGCGCACCTAGCTCGGCCGCCAGCCGGTCCATGGCCGCTTCGTAGATCTGCCGCTCGGAAAAGCTCTGGTCGGGCTGCCCGGCGTTGCGGTGCAGGTCGCGCACCACCTCGGCGATCGCCAGTGGGTCGCCGGAGTTGATCTTCGCCTCGTATTCCTGCGCCCGACGCGACCACATGGTGCGCTTGATCCGCGCCCGGCCCTTCAGCACCGCCAGCGCCTCGTCGAACATCTTGCGCGAAGCCAGCTTGCGCAGGCCGGCGCTGCGCGCCTTCGCCACGGGAACCCGCAGCGTCATGCGGTTCTCCTCGAAGGTGATATGGATCAGCTCCAGGCTGTGCCCGGCGATCTCCTCCACCGCGATCCGCTCCACCTTGCCGACGCCATGGGTCGGGTAGACCACGTGGTCCCCGGCGACGAAATTCTCCGCCTTGGAGGGGATGCGCGGCGGATTGCGATCATTGACGTTGGCCCGTCGCTCCGCTTCCGCCGGCATGGCCGGGCGGCGTTCGGGCTCCGCTTGGGGCACCGGCGCGGCTTCCTGGGCCGGCGCGGCGAATCCCGCCGGCCTGGCCACTACCGCCGCCTCCCCTTTGGCGGCCGCAGGGGTCGCTGTGGTTGGGATCTCTGTGGTGGTCGGGGTCGCCATGGTTGGGGGGGCTGGCGGTTCGACGGCCAGCGCTTCGGGCAATTGCCTCTCAGGCACAATTTTCTCCAGCTTCGGTTTTGCCGCCGTTGCCAGCGCCGCCTTGGCGGGTTTGGACGGGGCAGATTCAGGGGCGGCGGCCTTGGCAGGGGCCGCCTTCGGTTTGGCCGGCTTGGGCGCCGCAGCTTTTGCCGCTGCCGGCACGGATGCCGTCGCCTGCGCCGCTTCTCGTTTCCCCCTCGGCTCTTGTTTTCGCGCGGCTTCTTGCTTCCTGCCGGCTTCCTGTCGTGGTGCGACGTCCTGTTGCCGCCCGGTCCCGCCCAGCGCGCCGGTCATGGCGGCCCGCGGCGTCGCGATGCGGTCGGTTCGTCCGGATCCTTCGGATGCCTTCATCTGGGACACCTCTTATCCTTCAAACGTGCTGACGCCCGGACAAATGCCGTGCGGCCGGGCGGTCATCGCCCCGGCCTGGCGGCCCAGCCCAAATGATCAGCTCCCCAGGGATGTGACGAGGCGTCACCCATGCATATGGGATGCCGCCACGCGCAGAGAGGAAGTATAACAGGAAAAAGATGAAAATTAATAGAGGGCTACCGCCTGACGACAGCCGATAGCTCCGCCGGGCGCCGCGCCCGGGGCGGACGCGCCGATCGATTCGATGCTTATGCCGGATTCAACGCCAGCCAGACCCAAGATTGGTCGGGCCTGGACCTGGTCGCTCTAAGGACGTGGCGGGCTTAGGGCTTGCCCGGCCTAGGGCTTACCAGGCTCGGCGGAGAACAGCTTGGCCTTGTCCGGCTTGTCCTTCCACTCATCCGCGTCCACCGGCGCCTCACCCTTGCGGGTGATGTTCGGCCACAGGCCGGCATAGGTCCGGTTCTGCTCCAGCCAGGCGCCGGCGCGGTCGTCGCTGTCCGGCAGGATCGCCTCGGCGGGGCATTCGGGCTCGCAGACGCCGCAATCGATGCATTCGTCAGGATGGATGACCAGCATGTTCTCGCCGACATAGAAGCAGTCCACCGGACACACCTCCACGCAATCCATGTATTTGCAGCGAATGCAGTTTTCAGTGACCACGTAGGTCATGGCGAACCCCCGGGAGGAGAAGAGTAGAGACCAATGGGCCGAGCCCCGCGCCGATCGCCTGAGCGGGCGCCTGAGCGGGTCCGAGGTCAGTCGCGGGGATATGCCGACGATTCTGCTGCAGCGCAAGATGCGCCACCGGACGAGCCGGCCGAAATGTCATCGACCAACTCTGCGTAAAGCGTGCGCGCTTCCACGGCGGGCCCCCGGCGCAACGCCAGCGCCAGCACCCGGATGACCCGCACCTCTCCTCGCCGCCCCTCCGGCACCGGCAGGGTCAGCACGTCGCCCACCCGCAGCCGGGCATGCGGCTTGTCGGTCGGCTGGCGGTTCAGCCGTACAAGCCCGCCGCCGACATAGCGGGCGCAGTCGCTGCGCGCCTTCATGAACCGGGCGTACCAGAGCCATTTGTCCAGCCGCTGCCAATCCCGATCCTCCTGCTCGGCGATCGCTGCCTCCTAGCGCTTGAGCGCCGCCAGCGCGGCGAAGGGGCCGGCCCGCACCACCCGCGGCGGCAGGGCGGGCGTCGGCGCGCGCTTGCGCCGCGGCGGCAGGATCATCGCCGGCGCGGGCGGGCCATATTCCCCGGCCGACACGCCGCCGGCCGGCACCACGCGAAACCCCAGCCGGCGCAGCACCACCGGCAGCAGGTCGGCGCGCACCGAAAAGCGGGAAGCGAGGCCGGCCGGCATGGCGGTGACGCCGTTGCGCGCCGCCCAGGCCAGCTCGGCCGCCACCTTCTCGGCGATGTCCACGCGCAGCAGCCCGGGCCCGATCTGCAGCCAGCCCAGCGCCGCCGCCATGCCCGCCGGCCAATCCGGCGCCACCGCCAGCGACACCAGCCCCGGCGGCGGCAGCGCCGGCGCGGGCAAGCCCTGCGCCAGCGCCAGCAGCCGCGCCCGCATCGCCGCGGCACCAGGCTTCAGCATCGCCGGCAGGAACAGCGCGAAGCGGCCGGCGCGCACGCCGATCGCCTTCAGCCGGACGCGCAATTCCGGCCCGATCTCGTCCTCTCCCGGCAGGATCCCCAGCGCCTCGCTCAGCCGGTGCACCGGCCCGCGCAAGGCGGCATCGCTGCCGGCGCGCTCGATGGCGGTGAACAGGGCGGCGAAATCGCGCCGGATCGCCGCATCCAGGAAGCCCTGCAGCCGGATGCGCAGCCGCTCGCGCTGGGCGCCGTCCAGGAACTCGCTGTCCAGCACCTCCACCCGGGGCGCCAGGCGGCTGGCGCCGGGCCGCAGGCGGGCGATCGCCACACCGTCCCATAGCAGCCGATGATCGTCGGTGAGCGCGAAGGCGGCATCCGCCGCCGCCTCCACCGCCGCCACCCTGCGCGGCATTTCGGCGCGAAGGGCGCGGCGGGCGGCGCGCAGCACCAGCTTCTTTTCCTCGCCCTCGGCCAGCGGGTCGGGGACGAAGCCGAAACCGGCGACCTGGCCGACGGCGTGGCCTTCCACCACCACCTCGCCGCGCGGCGTCACCGCGGACAGCAGCTCCCGCCCCTCCGCCGCCTCCAGGCGGCGCATCAGATGCGCGGCACGGCGGTCGACGAAGCGCGCGGTCAGGCGTTCATGCAGCGCGTCCGACAGCTGGTCCTCGACCTCCCTCGCCCGCTCCTGCCAATGCGTCGCGTCCTTCACCCAGTCGGTGCGCGCGGCGATGTAGGACCAGACCCGGACGCCGGACAGGCGCTGCATCAGCGTGTCGATATCCCCGTCGGCGCGGGAGATGGCGGCGATCTGCCCGGCCAGCCAGTCGGTCGGGATCTGGCCGTCCCGCACGATGTGCTCGAACACCCGCCCGCACAGCCTTGTGTGTGTCTCGTCCGCCAGCTTACGGAAATCCGGGATCTGGCAGGCTTCCCAGAGCAGCCGCACGCGCGAGCGGCCAGACGCCAGTTTTCGAAGATCTGGCTCGCGCGCCAGGGCCGCGAGGGTCTCGACGTCGCTCGCCTCGTTGCCGCGGATCAGCCCCGCACCCGGCGGGGGCGCGTTCAGGCTGTCCAGCAGGGCGTCGAGATCGGAAAAATCCAGCGCGTCGTTGCGCCAGACCAGCTGGCTCAGCGCCTCGAATTTATGGTTCTCCACCGCATCGACCAGGTCCTCGGTCAGCGGCAGGCAATCCCCGGTGGTGCCGAAGGTGCCGTCGCGCATGCCGCGGCCCGCGCGCCCGGCTATCTGGGCGATCTCCGGCGCCGTCAGGCGGCGCGGGCGGTGGCCGTCGAACTTGGACAGCCGCGCGAAGGCGACATGGTCCACGTCCATGTTCAGCCCCATGCCGATGGCATCCGTCGCCACCAGGAAATCGACCTCCTTGTCCTGATACAGCGCCACCTGGGCGTTGCGGGTGCGCGGCGACAGGCGGCCCATCACCACCGCGCAGCCGCCCCGGCGGCGGCGGATCAGCTCGGCGATGGCGTAGACCTCGCCGGCGCTGAACGCGACCACGGCGGAGCGCGGCGGCAGCTTGGTCAGTTTCGCCGGCCCGGCATGGGCCAGTTGCGACAGCCGCGGGCGGGTGTCGATCTCGGCCTGCGGGACCAGGCGCTTCAGCAGCGGGCGGATGGTCTCCGCGCCCAGGAACATCGTCTCCACCATGCCGCGCGCGTGCAGCAGCCGCTCCGTAAAGACATGGCCGCGATCGGCATCGGCGCAGAGCTGGATCTCGTCCACGGCAACGAATTCCACGCCGGCAGGGCCGGCAGCTCTATCGCGCGAGGCGCCGCTAATCCTCTTATCAAGCGGCATGGCTTCGACGGTGCAGGAGAACCAGCGCGCTTCCGGCGGCAGGATCTTCTCCTCCCCGGTGATCAGCGCGACATGGCGCGCGCCCTTGCGGGCGACCATCTTGTCGTAGTTCTCCCGCGCCAGCAGGCGCAGTGGAAAACCGATGATCCCCGATGAATGGGCCAGCAGGCGTTCCATGGCCAGATGGGTCTTGCCGGTGTTCGTCGGACCCAGGACAGCCTTCACGCGGGGCGCGAAATCAGACATGCACAGATGGTTGAGGTTGCCGGCCCGGATTGCAAGGGTTTGAATGTGACGGTTGTCGTATTCCGGATAAGGCGTTGAAATCGGGCGGCATCCCGCGCACAGCTGCGCCGGTTGCGGACCTGAACAGACTGGATGGAGTGAATGATGGCGGACGAAGCGGCAGCAGGTTTGGAAAAGCACGGATTCGGCGCCGAGGTCGGGCGGCTGCTCGATCTCGTGGTGCATTCGCTGTATTCGGAGCGGGAAATCTTCCTGCGCGAACTGGTGGCCAACGCCGCCGACGCCACCGACCGCCGCCGTTTCGAGGCGCTGACCGACCCGGCGCTGGCCCTGCCGGAGGGGGCGAAGATCCGGCTGGTGCCGGACAAATCCGCCCGCAGCCTGACAATTTCCGATGACGGCATCGGCATGACGCGACAGGAGCTGATCGACAACCTCGGCACCATCGCCCGCTCCGGCACCGCGGCGGCTGCCAAGGCGCTGGCCTCGGCGTCCGCGGACGAGCGGCCGAGCCTGATCGGCCAGTTCGGCGTCGGCTTCTACTCCGCCTTCATGGTCGCCGACCGGGTGGAGGTCACGTCGCGCAAGGCCGGCGCCGATCACGCCTTCACCTGGGCCTCCGAAGGTGCCGGGGAGTTCACCATCGCCCCGGCGACGCGCGAGCAGCGGGGCACCGACATCGTGCTGCACATGAAGGCGGATGCCGATGAGTACCTGGAGCCGATCCGGCTCCAGACCATCGTGCGCAAATGGGCCGACCACATCACGCTGCCGATCACGATTTGGGACAAGGAGGGGGGCGCCGATGGCGGCGAGGAAAAGCCGGCCAACGAGGGCACCGCCCTGTGGCGCAAATCCCGCTCCGAGGTGACGGAGGAGGCGGTCACCGGCTTCTACCGCCATCTCGGCAACATCTTCGATACGCCCTGGGCGACGCTGCACTGGAAGGCCGAGGGCACGATCGAGTTCTTCGCCATGCTGTTCATTCCAGGAATGAAACCGTTCGACCCCGTGGAGGGCGACCGGGAATCGCATGTCCGGCTGCATGTGAAGCGGATGTTCATCACCGATCGCGCCGCCCTGCTGCCGCCCTGGCTGCGCTTCGTGCAGGGCGTGGTGGACACCGAGGACCTGCCGCTGAACGTCTCGCGCGAGATGCTGCAGACGACGCCGGTGCTGGCCCGCATCCGCCGCGCCGTCACCAACCGCGTCATCACCGAGCTGAAGACACGCGCCAGGCAGGAGGCAGCTGCGCAGCCCGGTGCCGGAGAGCCGGAGGCGAAGCCGCAGGAAGCCGCCGGGGAAGATCAGAGCTATGAGAAGTTCTGGGAGGATTTCGGTCCGATCCTGAAGGAAGGCGTCTGGGAGGATGCCGAGCATCGCGACGAGATCACGCCGCTGCTGCGCTTCCGTTCCTCCACCCAGGAGGGCTGGACGAGCCTGGAGGCTTATGTGGGGCGGATGGGACCGGAGCAGGAGAAGATCTACTACCTGACCGGGGAGAACGAGGCGGCGCTGCGCAACTCCCCGCAGATCGAGGGGTTCCGTGCCCGCGGGATCGAGGTGCTGCTGCTGGCCGACCCGATCGATGCGTTCTGGCCGGAGCGGCTGGACGGTTTCGCCGGCAAGAAACTGGCGAGCGTCACCCAGTCCTCCAGCGACCTCGCCGCCGAGGGCGAGACGGGCGATGTCTCCGCGCTTTGCGCCGCGCTGAAGACGGCGCTGGGCGATGCGGTGCACGAGGTGCGCGCGAGCGCGCGGCTGGTGGACAGCGCCGTCGTGCTCGCGGCCGGCGCGGGGCCGGATCTGCAGATGCAGCGCTTGCTGCGCCGCGCCGGGCGCCCCGGCTACCAGCCCGCGCCCGATCTGGAAATCAACCCGAAGCACCCGCTGATCGTTGCCCTCGCGGCTGCCCATGCCACACCGGAGGAAGCGGGACGGGGGGAAGCGGGCAGCCATGACGACATCGCCGACATCGCCGGCGTCCTGCTCGACCTCGCGCGCGTGCAGGAAGGCGAAGGCCCGCGTGACCCCGGCGAATTCGCCCGCCAGATCACGCGGCTTCTGTCGGCCAGCATGACAACACGTCCAGCGGATTAATGATCGTCCAGATCCGATAACGAATCGGCAACTTTTCCGGATGGATTAAATAAAATTATATCGTTCCGATTGGTTACTCCCAACCTAAGTATTTTCCACGACTTCCCGCCGCCCGCCTTTCGGGTCGATACCTGATCGGACCGGACTCGCTGCACACGCCCTTGTGCAACAGTTCGGTGTGTGTATGGTCCGACCCGATTGCTGCTGCCTTGGGCACGGCGAGCGATAAACCAATAGGAACTGAGCTTGATGCTCGATCAGATGATCGATTGCTTTGTCTCGCCTGCCCCCGGAGCGCTGCCGGTACACACGGTGCGCCCCGAAGGCCTTGCCACAAAGCTGGATCAATTTCCCGAAGCACAAGCCCGGTATCTGCGCGGTCTCGGCTTCACCGCCGCCGCCGGCGAACTGGCCTTCCTGCAGGACGATACGGGACTCGGCAGGGGCGGTATTCGGCCTGGGTGTCGATCGCTCGCCGTTCGTCTTCGGCGACCTGCCGTTCCGCCTGCCCGCCGCCACCGCCGCAGACAGCCGGCCGTGGCGCCTGGTCGGGGACGATTTCGACCCCGCGAATGCGACACTCGGCTATGCGCTCGGCGCCTACCGCTACACCGCAGCGAAGCCCGCCGCCCGCGCTGCCGCCCGCCTGGTGCAGCCAGAAGGCAGCGAGTGGAGCCTGCAGGAAGCCGCGAGCGCCTGGATGGTGCGCGACCTCATCAACACGCCGGCCAACCTGCTCGGGCCGGCGGAGCTGGCCGACATCGCCGCCGGCCTCGCCCGGCGCCACGGCGCGCAACCCAGAATCGTTGTTGGCGCGGAACTCGCGGAATCCTATCCCATGGTGGCCACGGTCGGGCGCGGCTCGGCGCGGGAACCCGTTGTGGTTTGCTTCGAGTGGTCCGGCAGCCAGGCGCATGCCGCCGCGCCGCTGATCTCCCTTTGTGGCAAGGGCGTCTGCTTTGATACCGGTGGTTACGATCTGAAGCCGTCCGCGGGCATGCTCCGGATGAAGAAGGACATGGGGGGTGCTGCGATCGTTCTCGGCATCGCCAGGCTGATCATGCAGGCGGACCTGCCGGTACGCCTGACGGTTCGTATCGGCTGCGTCGAGAACTCGGTCTCCGGCACCGCGATGCGCCCGCTCGACGTCGTGCGCACCCGCCGCGGACTGACCGTGGAGATCGGCAACACCGACGCCGAAGGCCGGCTGGTGCTCTGCGATCTGCTTGCGGAGGCATCCGATGAAGCCCCGGACTTGCTGTTGGATGCAGCGACGCTGACGGGGGCCGCCCGGGTGGCGCTCGGCCCGGACATGCCGGCGCTGTTCTGCAACGATGAATCCTGGGCCGGCTCGCTGCTGGAAGCGGGCCTGGAACGGCACGATCCGCTATGGCGCCTGCCGCTGTGGAAAGGTTACGATCGGTGGCTGGATTCGCCGGTGGCGGATATCAATAACGTTTCCAGCAAACCGATGGCCGGTGCGATCATAGCTGCATTGTTCATGCAACGGTTTGTCGCTCCGGGAGTGAAATGGGCGCATCTTGATACTTACGCGTGGAACGACCAGACCGGCCCGGGACGCCCCGAAGGCGGTGAGGCGCAGGCCATGCGGGCGGTATTCGCCGCACTTCGCACCCGGTTCGCCGGTTCAACCACTGGATGAAGACCGGACATCAAGCGATTTTGAAGATGAAGTAATATTCAATCGCCTGGAGTAATTGCAAAGCAGCATGAAGGGGCCCATATAAAGTTAATTGGCTGGGTTCGATTCGCCTCCGATAGCCAAATCGATCGCTTGGACCGCGAGAAGGTCTTCAGACGAAATTCCGCAAAACTCAAACAGGATGCATGGCGTCATCCGCAACAAGGAAGGGTTGAAAAAATGGCTGCAAGTGCGTCAACCGACCAGTTGGTCGGCATACTCAGGGACACGGTCGTTGCACTCGTGCGACGCGACGGTCCCGATCTGTCGGCACGCCAGCTCGGCGTGTTCCTCACCTGCTACCTGCAGGAAGGCCCGCATACGGTTCGGGGTCTGGCCGCAGAGCTGAACGTCTCCAAGCCGGCGATCACGCGCGCGCTCGACCGCCTTGGCGAGCTTGACCTCGCCCGCCGCAAGGTCGACCCGCTCGACCGCCGCAGCGTGCTGGTACAGCGCACCATGAAGGGCGCCGCATTCCTGCGCGACCTGCGCTCCATCATGTCGGAAGCTTCCGCCGCTGCCGCCAAGGCAAAGCCGGCGGCCGAACCGGCGCCGCGCGGCAAAACCGCCGCTCACGGCTAAGAAACGGATTTACAAATAAGCGGGCACGGGGTGTTGGGCCGTGCCCGCTTATTTGTGTCTGCAAGCGCAGCCTGACCGGCGATCAGGCGTTCACCTGCCCGATTATTTTCGCCCAGCGATCCAGGATCGGCAGGGTCTTCCCGGCATCCTCGGACTCCAGGCTGACGACGACACGGGAAACACCGAGGTCGCGGTAGCGCTTGATGGTATCCACATCCTCCGGCACGGCGAACATCGACAGCGGCACCGTCGCCAGGTCGCGCCCCGCCTCCGACGCCATCTGCCTGAAGCGCGACAGGTGATCGGCAATGTCGCCATAGGCAGCACGCCCGGATAGCGGGATCCAGCCATCTCCATAGCGCAATGCGCGTCGCGCGCCATGCGGAAAGGCGCCGCCGACGATGATCGGCGGGTGCGGCTTCTGTACCGGCTTGGGCCACGCCATCATGGGATCGAATTTGACGAATTCTCCATGATACTCCGCCTTGGATCGGGTCCAGATCTCCTTCATCGCCTCGATCTTCTCGCGCGCCAGCCTGGCGCGGCTTTCGAACGCCACGCCGTGGTTCTCCATCTCGTCCTGGTTCCAGCCGATCCCGATGCCGAACAGGAAGCGGCCGTTGGAGATCTGGTCCAAGGATGCAACCAGCTTGGCGGTCTGGATGGCATCGCGCTGCTGCACGAGGCAAACGCCCGTGCCCAGCTTCAGGGTTTTCGTCACCACCGCCGCTGCGGTCAGGGTCACGAACGGGTCCATCACATCATAGTATTTCTTCGGCAGATCCCCTCCCCCGCCCCAGGGCGATTTCCGGCTGAGGGGGATGTGCGAATGCTCGGGCGCCCAGATCGATTCGAACCCTCGCGCTTCCAGGGCCGTCGCCAGCGCGGCCGGGGCCATGGAATAGTCGGTGAAGAACATGCTTGCGCCGAATTGCATATTTCTGTCCTTGTTGAGAGCAATATTAGCCCGTCTGGACTAACAGGATTGCGCGGAAGAAGAGAAGCAGGGCGATTTCACGCAACGTCCGCGCTAGCCGTTGAGGCCTCGGATCAGTTCCGCCCAGCGATCCATCCTGGCCAGCAGATCCGCTTCCGGTGCGGATTTGAAGGTGATGATCACCCGAGCAACGCCGGCGTCGCGCAACCGGTTCAGCCGGTCGCGCTCCTCTGGCGCGCCCCAGACAGACACCGGAAGCGAGGCCGCATCGCGCCCGCCCTCGGTTGCCATCTGGCGAAAGCGCGGCAGGAACTCCAGCACGTCGCCATATTCCTTGCGGCTAGCATGCGGTATCCAGCCATCGCCGTACCGTATCGCCCGGCGCGCGCCATAGGGAAACGCCCCGCCGACGATGATCGGCGGATGCGGTTTCTGCAACGGCTTCGGCCAGGCCATCATCTCCGGAAAATCCACGAACTCGCCGTGATATTCCGCCTTGGTGCGGGTCCAGATCAGTTTCATCGCCTCGATCCGTTCCCGCGCCAGCCGATGGCGGGAGGCGAAATCGGTGCCGTGATCGGCCATCTCCTCGGCGTTCCAGCCATTGCCGACACCAAACAGGAAACGGCCCTGCGAGACCTGGTCAATGGAAGCCACCAGCTTCGCGGTCTGGATCGGATCGCGCTGGGTGACCAGGCAGATGCCGGTGCCGAGCTTCAACGTTTTCGTCGCGCCCGCGGCCATCGTCAGGGAGACGAAAGGATCCATGCACTCATAATACTCCTTCGGCAGTTCGCCCCCCGGCGGGAACGGCGATCGCCGCGAAGTCGGAATATGCGAATGCTCCGGCGCCCAGACCGAGCCGAAGCCACGCGCCTCCAGCGCCTGCGCGAACGCGCCGGCCGGCATCGCATAGTCGGTAAAGAACATCGCGCCGCCAATTTCCATGACGTTTCCCCCTGTTGCGGGGGAAGCTTAGCGAGATTGGGGCTTTGCCCCAAACCCCAGAAGGGGCTCCGCCCCTTCACCCCGCAAGGGGATGGTCATCCCCTTGACCCCTATTCGTTTGGTTTGTCTTGAAGGGGCCGAACCGACGTAGCCGTCGATCGGCTACGTCATGGCCCCTTCAAGACAAACCAGTCCGAGGGATCCAAGGGACGACTGTCCCTTGGCGGGGGTGCAGGGGGCAGAGCCCCAGCCTGGCTACGCCACCGCCGCCAGCACGGAATCGCAGATATGCCCTACGGCTTCGTCGTTCAGGTCGGGATGGATCGGCAGTGCCAGGATGCGCGTGGCCAGATCCTCCGACACCGGTAGCGCGGCGCCGTCATGGCTGTCGCGATAGGCCGGCTGCAGATGCAGCGGCCGCGGGTAATAGATTGCCGTCGGCACGCCCACTGCCTTCAGCGATGCTTGCACGCTCTCGCGCTGCGCCGCGTCGCGCAGCAGGACGGCATAGATCGCCCAGGCGCTGGTGCTGTCCGGCACGCGCACGGGAATGCCGACCGCATTGCCCAGTCGGGAATCATAGATCCGCGCGATACGTTCGCGGATCGCCAGTTCGGCGGGGAACACCGTCAGCTTGGCCAGCAGCACCGCCGCCTGGATCGAATCCAGCCGCCCGTTCATGCCGGTGCGCAGCACTTCATAACGGGTCGTGCCCTCGCCATGGGTGCGCAGGCTGCGGTACAGCGCCGCCCGCTCCGCGCTTTCGGTGAACAGCGCGCCGCCATCGCCATATGCACCAAGCGGCTTGGAGGGAAAGAAACTAACCGCCGTCGCATCCGCCGCGGTGCCGAGCTGGCGGCCCCGCAGCGTGGCGCCGAAGCTCTGCGCGCAATCGTCCAGCGTGAAGACCCCCTCCCGCGCGGCGATGGCGCTCAAGGCCGGCCAGTTCGCCGGCTGGCCGAACAGGTCGACGCCGATCAGCGCACGCGGGCGCAGCTTGCCGGCTGCGCGCACCTCGGCGATGCGCTGTTCCAGATGCGCCGGATCGATCTGGAAGGTCAGCGGATCGACATCGCAGAACACCGGCGTCGCGCCCAGCACGAGCGGCACCTCGGCCGTCGCGGTGTAGGTGAAGGCCGGCAGGAACACCGCATCCCCGCGGCCGACCCCTTCGGCCATCAGCGCGATCTGCAGCGCGTCCGTGCCCGACGAGATCGACACGCAATGCGCGGCGCCGCAATAGGCCGCCAGGGCAGCTTCCAGCTCCGCCACTTCCGGCCCCAGCACGAACTGGCAATGGGCCAGCACGCCGTCCAGCCGGCGGCGCAGTTCGTCGTGGATGCGCGCCTGCTGGGCCTTGAGGTCGAGAAACGGGATCGCGATTGTCATACTGTGTCCTGATCAGGCTCGCGCCGCGGCGGAGCCGTCTGCATTGTGCTCGAATTCGGGTATCTGCCGACCCAGCAGGGTCAGCGCCAGCCGCACCTGGCCACCGCGGCAGGCGATGGCGATCTCCTCGATCGCGCGACCGACGATCGCGGGGTCCCCGGTGCGCGGGGTCGCCATCAGCAGGCCGGGATAGCCGGTGGGCACCGGCGGTTCCTTGCCGTGGAACAGCTCCTCGTACAGCTTCTCGCCGGGCCGCAACCCGGTGAAGCGGATATCCACGTCCTGCTCCGGCCGCAGCCCTGCCAGGCGGATCATCTGCCGGGCGAGGTCGACGATCTTCACCGGCTTGCCCATATCCAGCACGAAGATGCCCCCTTCCTGCGTCGCCGGCAGCGCGCCGCTGGCAGCACCCAGCACGCTTGCCTGCAGGACGAGGCCGACCGCCTCGCGCACCGTCATGAAATAGCGCTGCATGTCCGGATGGGTGACGGTCAGCGGGCCGCCGCGCTCCAGCTGGCGCTGGAACAGCGGCACCACAGAGCCGGTGCTGCCCAGCACATTGCCGAAGCGCACGGTGACGCAGCGCATGGCGCTTTCGCCGCCCCGCGCCGCCTCGGTGCCGCCCAGGATCTTCTGCGCCGCGACGTCCAGCGCCTGGCAATACATCTCCGCCAGCCGCTTGGAGGCGCCCATGACGCTGGTCGGGTTCACCGCCTTGTCGGTGGAGATCAGCACCATGGCCAGCGCGCCGACGGCGCGCGCAGCCTCGGCCACGTGGCGGGTGCCGGCGGCGTTGGTCAGCAGCCCTTCCAGCGGGTTCGCCTCCACGATCGGCACATGCTTCAGCGCCGCGGCATGGAACACGAGTTCGGGGCGCAGATCCTCGAACACCGCGCGGATGCGGGCCTCGTCGCGGATATCGGCGATCAGGGTCTTGCGCTGCAGATGCGGATGGGTTTCCGCCAGTTCCAGGTCGATCTGCCACAATGCGTATTCGCCGTTGTCCAGCAGCACCAGCATGTCCGGGCCGAGTGCCGCAACCTGGCGCGCCAGTTCGGAGCCTATGGTACCCCCCGCGCCGGTCACGATCACGCGTCGCCCCTGGATCAGCCGCGCCATGCCGTCACGGTCCAGCGGCACCTGCGGCCGGTTCAGCAAATCCTCGATCGCCACCGGCTTGAGCTGCAGCCGCGCCGGCGCATCGGCACGGCCCGGGGCGGGTGTGGCGGGGTGCAGCGCCGTCGGACGCGGTGCGCGGCGCACCATCAGGCCATAGCCGTTGGCCTCGTCGATCAGTCTGGCCAGCGCGGCCCCGGAGAGATCCGGGGAGGCGATGACTAGCATGCCGGGCAGCCGGTCCTCGGCCTTCAACCGTTCCAGCACCGCGCCGAGATCGTCCGAGGAGCCGAGGATCGGATGGCCCTGGATGCGCCGCCCGGTCTGGCGGGAGCCCAGCGCTAGCAGTCCCGCCACGCGCACGCTGGGCCGGCGTTCCTGCGACACGGCGCGCAAGAACAGGTCGGCGTCCTCTCCGGAACCGACCACGAGCACCAGATCGGCGTCGCTGTCACCGTCCTCCGGGCTGGCGCGGCCGGTGCCGAATTGCAGCCGGCGATAGGCCACGCGCGGCGCGCCGAGCAGCACGACCAGCGTGAAGGCATGCACCAGCGGCAAGGCTGGATTGGTCGGCACGATGCCGGCAGCGGCCATCAGCAGTGCGAACAGCAGCGCGGCGACGATGCTGGAACCGACCACGCCGATCAGGTCGCCCAGGCCGGCAAAGCGCCAGTACTGCAGCGACAGACGGAACGGCAGCCCGGCCAGCAGCACCGCGCCGGCGCCGGCGGCCATCAGCCACAGCGGATGCAGCCAGGCATCGGCGGGATCGGCGATCCAGCGTGCCAGCGGCACGGCCAGGGCAGCCAGTATGCCATCGAGCGCGACGTTGACGGCGATTCTGACCAACGGGCGGGGGGCAAGGGGGCGGGAAGCGGGCATTGCGGTTGCCCTCATAGCCCAGTAGGCGGGACGCAGCATACCCATTGCTGTCATAATGTCGGCGGGGCTTCCCGTTCCGCGCCGGCTTCGCTACCCCCGGCTTCGCTCCCCTAGGTGAAGCGAACAAGGATCGGATATGACGTTTGCGGCCCTCCTGCGCCACCTGGCCTTTGCCGGCAGCCTCGCACTGCTCTCGGCGGCAACCGTGCGGCTGATGATCTCCGTCGGTGTGATGGACACGCCAGACCCGCGCAAATCCCATGCCAACCCCACCCCCAAGGGCGGCGGCGTGGGCATCGTGGTGGCGTTCCTGGTGGGCGTGGCGGTCCTGTACGAAATGGCCGCCTTTTCGCGCCTGGCCGATCCGTATTTCCGCGGCGTGATCGCGGCTTCCGCCGCCATCGCCGTGGTGGCGTTCCTGGACGATCTGTACGATTGGCCGTTCACCATCAAGCTCGGCGCCCAGGTGCTGGCGGCGCTGGCGGCGGTCGGCACCGGGCTCTATGTGCAAGTCTACCGCATACCCTATCTGGGGCCTGTGGATATCGGATGGCTCGGCATTCCGGCTACGCTGGTATGGATCCTGTTCACCACCAACGCAATGAACTTCATCGACGGGCTGAATGGCCTGGCCTCTGGCGTGGCGCTGATCGCCTCCGGCTTCCTGTGCATCATCGCCGCCGAGCAGGGCGGCTGGTTCGTCTATTTTGCGGCGCTGCTGCTGGCGGCCGGGCTGGTCGGGTTCCTGCCGTTCAACTATCCGGGCGCTCGGATCTTCATGGGCGATGTCGGCAGCCAGTTCTGCGGCTTCGTGCTGGCCATGCTGGCGGTGGCCGCCAGCCGCTTCGACGCGGTGGAGCTGTCGTTCCTGATCATGCCGATGCTGCTGTCGGGCGTGCTGTTCGATGTCGCATTCACCCTGCTGCGGCGCGGGCTGGCGGGGGAAAGGCTCACCGCGCCGCATCGCGGCCATCTGTACCAGCTGGCCCAGCGCTCGGGCATGCCGGCGGCCTGGGTCACCGCGATCCATTGGGGTTTCGCGCTGCTGGGCGGCCTCGCCTGCCTCGCCTTCATCCGCGCCCCGGTTGCGGTCAAGCCGTTCATTCCCCTGGCGCTGGTCCTGCCGCAGGTGGCCTGGGCGGGCTGGGTGCTGCGCCGCGCCGACCGGGCCGCGCTGCTGGGTTCCACCATCGCGGAATCCGCGTCATAACCATCGCGAAGTCCTCTTCATAACTTTTATATAAGCCGTGCCTGTCAACGAACGCCGCAAAACAACGCAGCAGCAACGCCTACGTCCAGGGAACACAACCGCGCATGAGCGCCAATCCGATCGCAGCCCCCCCAACGGCCGCGGACCAGGCGGCCCGCATCGCCCGCGGCCGGCGCAACTATGCCCGCCAGTACTGGCCGTTCGTCGTGCCAGCCGGGGTGATCGTCTCCGCGGTGATCGTGTTTCCCTGGGTCTTCACCCTGTTCATGTCGGTGCACGAGTGGAAGGTGACCGGCAGCACGACATTCACCGGCATCGCCAACTACGTGCACCTGGTGGAGGACGAGCGCTTCCGCCTGGCGGTGCTGCGCACGCTGTATTTCACCGCGCTGTCGGTCGCCGCCCCGATGCTGCTGGGCATCGCGGCCGCGGTCTGCTTTCAGAGCAATTTCTTCTTCCGCGGCGTGGCGCGCACCATCTTCATCCTGCCGATGATGGCGACCCCCGTGGCGGTGGCGCTGGTCTGGACGATGATGTTTCACCCGCAGCTGGGGGTGCTGAACTACCTGCTGACCAGCGTCGGCCTGCCGCCCAGCACCTGGGTGTACGATGCGTCCACGGTGATCCCGACCCTGGTGATGGTCGAGACCTGGCAATGGACGCCGCTGGTCATGCTGATCGTGCTCGGCGGCCTGGCGAGCCTGCCGACCGACCCGTACGAGGCGGCGATCCTGGACGGCGCCAACTCCTGGCAGATGTTCCGCCACATCACGCTGCCGCTGTCCTGGCCGTTCATAGTAGTGGCGGCTGTGCTGCGGCTGATCGACGCACTGAAGACCTTCGACAGCATCTACGTGATCACGCTCGGCGGTCCCGGCACCGCAAGCGAGACGATCAACATCCTGCTCTACCAGACCGCCTTCGCCTATTACGACCTGGGCTACGGCTCGGCCATGGTGGTCGTGTTCTTCGCACTGATCCTGCTGATCAGCCTGTTGCTGCTCAACGTCCGCCAGAAGCAGGCATTTCAATGAGAAATGGGCCAATGACCCGGCGTCCGATAACCCGGCACAGGGTGCGCCGCTGGATCGGCAGGCTCGGGCTTTACCTGTCCGCCCTGGTGCTGATCTCGCCGGCGTTGCTGGTGTTCCTGTGGATGGCCTCGCTGGCGTTCAAGAACGAGGTCGACAACATGGCGTACCCGCCGGTGTTCGTGCCGAACCCGCCGACCCTGGCCAATTTCGTCGATGTCTTCGAGAAGAACGACTTTCTGACCTATACGATCAACTCGGTCATCGTGTCGTTCGGCGCCACCGGGCTGGCGCTGCTGATCGGGGTGCCCGCGGGCTACGGCATCGCCAAGGCGAAGATGCAGAAGGCGGCAGTGCTGATCCTGATCGCGCGCATCACGCCCGGCCTGTCGTTCCTGGTGCCGATGTTCCTGATGTTCCAGTGGATGGAACTGACCGGCACGCTGGTGCCGCTGGTGATCACCCATCTCACGATCACGGTGCCGGTCGTGGTCTGGGTGATGATCGGCTTCTTCGAGGGCCTGCCGGGCGAACTGGAGGAGGCCGCACTGGTCGACGGCGCGACGATCTGGCAGGCCTTCCGCCATGTCGCCATGCCGCTGGCGCGGCCGGGGATCACGGTGGCGATGATCCTCTCGTTCATCTTCAGTTGGAACAATTTCATCTTCGGCGTTGTGCTGGCGGGACGCAGCACGCGCACGCTGCCGGTCGCGGTCTATAACGTGCTGACCTTCGAACAGGTGAGCTGGGGCCCGCTGGCCGCGGCGGCGCTGGTCGTGACCGCACCCGTCCTGCTGCTAACCCTGTTGATGCAGAAGGAAATCGTTGCCGGGCTAACCACCGGCGGCGTCAAGGGCGGCTAAACGGACCGGACTTCCCTTTTTCGGCGACCTCCCGGCGGCATTCCGCTTGCCGCCTCCGCGGCAGGATTGGCTATGAAGGTGCCTGCCGAATGTTTCCTGGGAGAATTCTGCTTCATGAAGGTCATCGTTCTCGGCAGCGGCGTCGTCGGCGTCACGACCGCTTATTTCCTGGCCAAGGCGGGCCACGCCGTCACCGTCGTCGACCGCCAGCCGGGGCCGGCGCTGGAGACCAGCTTCGGCAATGCCGGCGAAGTCTCGCCCGGCTATGCCTCGCCATGGGCCGGCCCCGGGGTGCCGATGAAAGCGGTCAAGTGGCTGACGATGAAATACGGACCGCTGGTGGTCCGCCCGAAGCTCGACCCCGCGATGTGGGTCTGGATGGCGCAGATGCTGCGCAACTGCACACAGGCGCGCTATGCGCTGAACAAGAGCCGCATGGTCCGGCTGGCCGAGTACAGCCGCGACGTGCTGCGCGAACTGCGCGCCGACACCGGCATCGCCTATGACGAACGCGCCCAGGGCACGCTGCAGCTGTTCCGCTCCCAGTACCAGCTCGACGGTACCGCCGGCGACATCGCGGTGCTCAGGGAATACGGGGTAGCCTTCGAACTGCTCGACCGCGACGGCTGCATCCGGGCGGAGCCGGCGCTGGCCGGTATGCGGCAGAAATTCGCGGGCGGTCTGCGGCTGCCGGGCGACGAGACCGGCGACTGCAAGCTGTTCACCGAACGGCTGGCGGCGCTGGCCGGGGGGCTCGGCGTCGAGTTCCGCTACGGCGCCGCCATCGAGCGGCTGGTCGCGGAAGGCGGGCGGATCGCCTCCGTCGTCACCGACAAGGGCGCGCTGATGGCCGATGCCTATGTCGTGGCGCTCGGCAGCTATTCCCCGCTGCTGCTGAAGCCCATCGGCCTGAAGCTGCCGGTCTATCCGATCAAGGGCTATTCGATCACCGTGCCGATCACCGATCCGGCCGGCGCCCCGGAATCCACTGTCATGGACGAGACCTACAAGATCGCGATCACCCGGCTCGGCGATCGCATCCGCGTCGGCGGCACGGCGGAGGTGGCGGGCTACGATCTCCGCCTGCACGCAGCGCGGCGCGCGACGCTGGAGCATTCCCTGACGGATTTGTTTCCGCATGGCGGCGACGTCTCTCGGGCGAGCTTCTGGACCGGACTGCGTCCGATGACGCCGGACGGCACGCCGCTGATCGGGCCGACGCCCTATGCCAACCTGCATCTCAACACCGGGCATGGCACGCTCGGCTGGACGATGGCCTGCGGTTCCGCCCGGGTGCTGGCGGATCAGCTCGCGGGCCGCCAGCCGGAGATCGATACGCGCGACCTGTCGGTCCGCCGCTATGGATGATGGCGCCATGACGGATATCGACCAGCGCCATGCGTTCGCGATGGAACTGGCGGTGGAGGCGGGCGAGCTCGCGTCGCGCCTGCGGCGGGACCTCGGCGCGCTGCAAACCAAGGCGCCCATGGATTACGCGACCGCCGCCGACCACGCGGTGGAGGCGCTGATCCGCCGGCGCATCGACGAGCGCTTCGCCGATCCCGTGATCGGCGAGGAGGACGGCGGCAGCCCGGCGGAGCTGGTCTGGGTCGTCGATCCCATCGACGGGACGGTGAACTACATCCACGGCACGCCGCGCTGGTGCGTCTCCATCGCCCTGGTGGTGCGCGGCCGGATCGAGAGCGGGGTCATCCACGCCCCGGATGAAAGGCGGCTGTTCACGGCGCGCCGGGGGCATGGGGCATTCCTGAACGACCGCCAGATCCGGGTCAGCCATCTCCGCCATGGCGCCTCGCCAGTGGTGGAGACCGGCTGGTCGCCGCGCCGCCCCATCGGCCAGTACGGGGCCCTGGCCGGGAACCTGATCCTGGACGGGATCGAGTTCCGCCGCCTCGGCTCGGGGGCGCTGGGGATCGCCGACACCGCGGCAGGGCTGAACGACGGATATATGGAACTGCATATCAACGCCTGGGACGTGCTGGCCGGGATCCTGCTGGTGCGCGAGGCCGGCGGCTGGACCAATGATTTCCTGGCCGGCAACGGGCTGGTGACGGGCAACCCGATCATCGGCTGCACGCCCGAGATCGCCGGCCGCCTGACCGCCGCGATGCAGCGGGCCGAGCAGCCGGACGGGTAGGTTTCCGGGCAGCCCGGGCGTACCCGGACGCGCATGGGGCCGTTCGCCGGTAACAGCGGTCATGTTTAACGTTTTCAGCCGCCGCCAGACGTAGTATCGCCCAAAAATCGTATCGCTATCTGTTCCGCACGCCTGTTCTTTTGGCCGTGCCGACCCAGGCCCCCGTACGCGGCATCGGCGACCATTCCCTGCGGAAGCGTGCGCCGACCCTGTCGCATTGGATCACGTGAATGGTGCTGATCAAGTTCGTGACCGACTTCGCCGATCAGGCAGTGATCCTGCCGCTGGCGGCGCTGACCGCCATCGTGCTCGCGACCGGCGGCTGGCGGCGGGCGGCGATCGCGTGGCTGGCCGTCGTTGCCGGGACCTTGGGGCTGATGATGGTGCTGAAGATGGTCTTCGCGGCCTGCGGCCATTACGTCACCGAAAACGGGCCGATCAGTCCGAGCGGGCATACCGCCGCCGCGGCCGCGGTCTATGGCGGGCTGCTTGCCATGGCCGCCCGGGTGATGGCCCCCCGGATGTTCGCCTCCCCCATGTTCACCTCCCAGGGGATGGCCGGGCAGACCTGGTTGCCGTTGGTCTGCGCCGTGGCCGTCGCCTGTCTGATCGGCGCCACAAGGCTGACCCTGGGTGTCCATACGATATTGGATGTGCTCATCGGCGCGGCAGTCGGCATGGCCGGGGCGACGGCCTTCGTCGGCCTCGCCGGCCCACCGCCGCCCGGGTTGCGCTTCGCGCCGCTGGTGCCGGTCGTGCTGGCCGTGTTCGTGATCTTTCACGGCTTCCATCTGCCGGCCGAGGCCGCCATCCGGAATGTCTCCAGCCATGTCTGGCCGCTGTCGGAATGCCGGCAATAGCCTGACCGGAGGCGCTCCGGCAGTCCGGCCCGGCGCGCCAGCGGGCCATCACGCGTCGGCGACGTAGGGCCGGACCATCTTCGCGGGATCGACCACGCGGTCGAACTCCGCCGCGCTGACGAAGCCGAGTTCCAGCGCCGCCGCCCGCAGGGTCGTGTCGTGCTCCGCCGCATGATGGGCGATCTTCGCCGCCTTGTCGTAGCCGATCACCGGCGCCAGGGCGGTGACCAGCATCAGCGAGCGGTCCACATGCTCCTTGATCTTTTTCAGATTGGGCTTCGTGCCCTCGATCAGGAACTGGCGGAAATTGGTGCAGCCGTCGCTCAGGATCGTGATCGAGTGCAACAGGTTGAAGATGATCAGCGGCTTGTAGGCATTCATCTCCAGATGGCCGCCGGCGCCGCCGAAGCCCACGGCGACGTCGTTGGCCATCACCTGCACGGCGATCATCGTCAGCGCCTCGGCCTGGGTGGGGTTCACCTTGCCGGGCATGATCGAGGATCCCGGCTCGTTCTCGGGCAGTTCCAGCTCCGCGATGCCGGCCCGCGGGCCGCAGGACAGCAGCCTGATGTCGTTGGCGATCTTGTACAGCGACACAGCCAGCGTGCGCAGCGTGCCGGACAGTTGTACCAGCGCGTCATGCGCGCCCTGCACCGCGAATTTGTTCGGTGCGCTGACGAAGGGCAACCCGGTGAGCCGGGCGATCTCGGCCGTCGCCGCCTCGGCAAAGCCCGGCGCCGCGTTGATCCCGGTGCCCACCGCAGTGCCGCCAAGCGACAGGCAATAGACGCCCTTCAGCGCATCCTGCATCCGCTCAACATTATCGCCGAGCATCGCGGCATAGCCCGACCATTCCTGCCCCAGCGTGATCGGCGTGGCGTCCTGCAGATGCGTGCGGCCGATCTTGACGATGTCCATCCATTCCCCGGCCTTCACCGCGATCGAGTCCCGCAAGGCCGCCACCGCGGGCAGCAGCCGCGCGGTCAGGTTCAAGGCGGCGGCGATGTACATCGCCGACGGGAACGTGTCGTTGGAGGATTGCGACATGTTGACATGGTCGTTCGGATGCACCGGCGTCTTGCTGCCGAGCGGCGTTCCCGCCAGCTGGCAGCAGCGGTTCGATATCACCTCGTTGACGTTCATGTTGAACTGCGTGCCGCTGCCGGTCATCCATACATGCAGCGGGAACATGCCGTGATGGCGGCCGGCCAGGATCTCGTCGCAAACCTCCACGATCAGCAGGTGTACGGCCGCATCCAGCCTGCCGCCGGCATGGTTGGCGTTGGCGGCGGCCTTCTTGAGGATGGCATAGGCGGGGATCATCTCCCGCGGCATCAGGTCGCGGCCGATGCTGAAATATTCCAGGGAGCGCTGAGTCTGCGCGCCCCAGAGCTTGTCGGCGGGCACCTTCACCGGGCCCAGGCTGTCGGTTTCTTCCCGAAAATCGGTCATTCCGCCACTCCCCCAGCACCCCGCAGCCAAGCAAAGACGTTAGCCGATCCCGGGCGCTGCGGGCCAGAGCCGCCAGCGGCACGGCGGTCCGGGTCCGTCAGCCGCGATGCAAAACTCCGAAAACCTACGTCCCAAGCTTGTGAGCCACGGGACTTCGGTGATACTGCGGTTTTAAATTCTGGTTAATCGTCTCCATGCGCCATTCGCTTCCGCGGCCTAGCGAACCATGAACGCCACGCCGAGATCCGGTAACGTGGCCACTGCCGGCGTGCGCCGCCGCCGCAAGCTGCCGCTCGTCTGGCTGGTGCCGATCTTCTCGGCCCTGATTGCCGCATGGCTGGCCTGGGACACCATATCCAAGCGCGGCCCGACGATCACCATCTCGTTCGAAACCGCCGAGGGCCTGCAGGTCGGGCAATCCCATCTCAAGTTCAAGGACGTGGATATGGGCACCGTGACCGGCATCGCGGTCACGCCCGACCATTCCAGGGTGCTGGTCACCGTGGAAACCAGACGCGAGGCAGAATCGCTGTTCAGCGAAAAGACCATCTTCTGGGTCGTCCGGCCCGGGCTGTTCGCCGGCCGCGTCAGCGGCCTGGATACACTGCTATCCGGCTCCTACATCGGCATGCTGCCGCCAGTGGAGCGCGGACAGGCGCAGCGCGACTTTGTCGGGCTCGAAGACCCGCCGATCCTGCAATCGGATGTGCCGGGCCGCACTTTCACCCTGACCGCCAAGCGGATCGGGTCGATCAGCCTGGGGGCACCGATCTTCTTCCGCGACCTCAGCGTGGGCACGGTGCTTGGATGGGAACTCGGCGATCTCGCCGACAGCGTCACCATCCACGCTTTCGTACGCGCGCCATTCGACAAATACGTGCACGACAACTCGCATTTCTGGAACGCCTCCGGGCTGTCGGTCAGTCTCGGCGCGAGCGGGGTCCAGGTGCAGGTGGAATCCGTCAAGGCGCTGCTGCTGGGCGGCATCGCGTTCGAACTCGCCGCCGGGCAGCACGCCGGTGCCTGCCGGCCCGGCCGAGCGCAGCTTCCAGCTCTATGCGAACCAGGACGCGGCCATATCTGCGGGGTTCGGCCACCAGTTGCATTTCAAGTCGGATTTCCCCGGTTCAGTGGGCGGGCTGGCCGTCGGTGCGGATGTCACGCTGCACGGATTGAAGGTCGGCGAGGTCACCGATGTGGGCCTGATATACGATCCGGTGGGCCAGCGCATCGTGGCGCCCGTGCGATACCTGATCGAACCGAGCCGGATCGGCGGCGCCATCGCGGCAGTGGGTCTACCGCCGGGCACCGTCGCCGCGCGGCTGGTCAAGCAGGGGCTGCGCGCCACGCTGCAGGCCGCCAACCTGATCACCGGACAGAAGGTCGTCGCGCTCGATTTCTTTCCCGACGCGCCGGCTGAGGAACTCCGCGAGGAGGGCGGTGTCTTCATCATGCCGACGACCAACGCCGGCGGTTTCGACACGCTGCAGCGCTCGGCCAGCGAGCTGCTGAGCAAGATCAACCGGATCGATTTCGACAAGATCGGCAACGGCCTGGCCGGGGTCACCGAGGGCCTGGACTCGATGATCAACGGGCCGGAGCTGAAGCGCGCGCTGACATCGCTGGAGGGGACGATGGCGGAGGTGCACGACATGACGCGCAAGCTGGATGCCGGCGTGACCCCTGCCCTGCGCCGCCTGCCGGAGATGACCGCGCAATTGCAGGACACGCTGACCAAGGCCAATCGCATGGTCGGGTCGATGAACGACGGATACGGGCAGGATTCGAAATTCCACCGCGATCTGGACCGCCTGCTGCCGCAACTCACCGATGCCCTCCGTTCCATGCGCGCGCTGAGCGACCTGCTGCAGCGTCACCCGGAGGCGCTGATCCGCGGCCGCACCAACCAGGGCACCGAATGAAACCCTTACGCAAACTCCGCCAATTTCCGGCGGCGCTGGTCCTGCTGGGCAGCCTCGCCGGCTGCGCGTCGCCGAACCCCGCGCTCTACACCATCGCCGCGCAACCCGGACCGACGGTTTCGGGCGGCCCGAAAATCGTCGAACTGCGCGATGTCAGCCTGGCCGGCTACCTCGAACGCACGCAGATCGTGCGTTCCTCCGACGGCTATCGCCTCGACGTGATGGCCAATGACTGGTGGGGCGAGCCGCCGGGCGCCATGATCGGGCGGGTCCTGGCAGTCGAACTCGCGCAGCGCCTGCCAGGCAGCAACGTCTATGGCGAGCGTGGCGCGATCTCGCTCAATCCGGATGCCTCGATCTCGGTCAACATCCAGCGCATGGATCTCGACCGCAGCGGCGAGCTGGTGCTGCTCGCGCAGGCGGTCGCCGAATTCCCCCGCCGCCACGGCTCGGAGGCAAAGACCTTTCGCATCACACGGCCGGTGCCAACAGCGACCACGCAGGACGAGGTTGCCGCGATCAGCGCCGCCATCGGCGAACTGGCCGACGGGCTGGCGCTGATGCTGCGTCCCTAGGCCGGCGGCATGGACGACCCGCATCTGCCGGTCACCGAACCGCAGCTGCGCGAATGCCCGGGCTGCGGGCTGTTCCAGGTCGTCCCCGCGCTTGCCACCGACATGCGGGCGGATTGCCAGCGATGCGGCACCGGCCTGCGGCGAACCCGGCGTAATCCGCTGCCGCGCGCCCTGGCGCTGAATCTCGGCGCCCTCATGCTGTTCGGGGTGCTGTGGACGGCGATGCTGATGAAGGTGTCCGCCTCCGGCATCGTGCACGAGAGCGATCTGCTGGCGGGCCCGACCGAGCTCTTCCGCCGCGGCCTGTGGCCGGTGGGACTGGTGGTCGGCTTCACCACCGCGTTCGCACCGCTCGGCAAGTTCGGGGCCACCGCCTATGTGCTGCTGGGCCTGCGGTCGTCGCGGCGGTTTCCGAATATCCGCGGCGCTTTCCTGTTCGCGCGCAAGATGAGCATTTGGGCGATGCTGGATGTGCTGCTGCTCGGCGTGTTCGTCGCCTACACCAAGCTCGGCGACCTCGTGCATATCGAGGTCGGACCCGCCGTCTATGCGCTGGGCGTGCTCACCGTCGTCACCGTCTGGGCCGACAATGTGCTGGATCCCGACGCGGTCTGGGACGAGATCAGCCGGCGCGGCCTGACGCACGAGAAACTGCCGCAAGCGCCGGCGGCGCTGACCGTGCGACCCGGCGCCATCGGCTGCGAGGCCTGCGGGCTGGTCAGCATGCCCGCGGGCGACCATCCGCATTGCCCGCGCTGCGGCTCGGCGCTGCATGCGCGCAAGCCGTCCAGCACCGCCCGCACCTGGGCCTTCCTGGTCGCCGGCGCCATTCTCTACATCCCCGCCAACTACTATCCGGTGCTGACGGTAGTCCAGCTCGGCTCTGGAGAGCCCAGCACGATCATCGGCGGCGTGGAAGAACTGATCGCCTCGCGGCTATATCCGCTGGCCATCCTGGTGCTGACCGCCAGCGTCCTGGTCCCCGTACTCAAGCTGGCCGGGCTGGTCATGCTGCTGCTCGGCGCCCTGGCGGCGAGCTCGGCGGATGGCGGCGCCCGGCTGCGGCAGCGCACGACCATCTATCACATCGTGGCCTGGGTCGGCCGCTGGTCGATGGTCGATATCTTCATGGAGTCGCTGCTCGGCGCGCTGGTGCAGTTCGGCGGCCTGGTCACCATCGATCCCGGCATCGGCGCGCTGGCGTTCTGCGCGGTGGTGATCCTGACGATGCTGGCGGCGGAAAGCTTCGATCCGCGCCTGATGTGGGACGCCGCCGCGGCGCGGGCGGAACCTCGCCCCGCCAGCCCGCAGGGGCTGCTGGCGGCGGAGGAGGCGTAGCCCCCCGCTTCCGACCAATTTTTCTATCCCGCTAACCGGCTATCCCGCTGCGGTCAGGGCGTCGATCGTCTCCGCGGTCTGCTCCAGGTTCTGCATCCCCATCCCCAGCGTCAGGCCGCAGGTCTCGGCCAGCCGCACCACGTCCACCAGCAAGGCGTGCCTGGCGGCGCGTTCGGCGCTGATAGTGGACACGTTCAGATAGGTCGTCAGCTCGACCTGGATCCCGGTCACGGTGATGGCGGAGACGCCGACATCCGTGCGGCTGGCGACAAACGCGCCGTCGCCGGTGACCCGTCCACGCACCGCGGCGGCGAAAGCCTCCAGCTTCTCCGGCGTTCCGCCCGCGGTGACCAGCAATTGCGTCTTCACCAGGCGATGGCGGCGCGTGCCGAGATTGTTGATGGTTGAATCGGCGAGCCTGCCATTGGGCACCACCATGATGCTGTCCTGCGCGGTGCGCACGCGGGTGGAGCGGATGCCCACATGCTCCACCGATCCGTCGATATCGCCGCTGGTGATCCAGTCGCCGCGCCGGAACGGCCGGTCGGTGACGAGAATGCCGGCGCCGAACACGTTCGACAGGGTTTCGCGCGACGCGAAGGCGAAGGCGAGGCCGCCGATGCCGAGGCCGGCCAGGATGCCGCTGGTCGGGAATGACAGGAAATGGGCCACGCCCAGAAAACCGGCAACGACCACGCCGAGGCGCGCAGCAGCCAGCAGCAGCGTGAACAGGATGTCGTCGGTGGCGGTGGCCGTGCGGTCGGAGATCCTTTGCAGGACAACGCCGGCGACTTCCAGCAGGTGCCACAGGACGATGGAGGCGGCGAGGGTCAGAACCACACCGAAAGCGGGGTAGGTGAAGCGGCGGATTTCCTCCGGCGCGCCCACGATAGCCGGGAAACGGTTGGCGAAAATCAGGCCGATGACGATCGCGACCGCCCAGGTGAACAGGCGCGGCTGGCGCACGCCGCCATCGGCCAGCCAGGCGATCCCCCGCCGGATCAGCCAGGCACCGGACATGCCGATCAGGGCGGCGGCCGCGAGCACCAAGACCGCGGTGATCATCTGCCAGTATTCGACAGCGCCGACACGGCCCAGCAGACCGGGCGCATGGGTGCCGACCCAGTCGCGCAGCGTGAAGAATGGCGCGGCCGGGATCAGTCCCGGCGGCGTGGCCAGCGGCGGCGGCAGGCCTTCGATGGCACGGTACAGGTTATCGACATCCGCCACGGTCTCGGGCGTGAACTTCCAGGCCGCGTTCGCCTCCGATCCGCTGGGGGCGATGACGATGCGGCCGGCGGGGTGGCTGAAATGGACGTACGGAGTGCGATCCGTGCCGTCATTGGGGATCGACTGCAGGCCGATCAGCCCGATCTGGTTCAGCACGCGGCTCAGATACAGCGCGGTCATCGCGCCCTGTCCATCGCGCAGCACCTCGGGAACAGCGGACAGGTCGAGCGCCGAAAGCGCGAGCGCGCGGCCGGCCCCGTTCCAGTCGGTCATGCCCTCGAGGAAGCTGCGCATCGTATCGCGCGGGTTCTGCAGGCGCTTGAAGGCGTCGGCGGCGGGAGGCTGCCCGCCGCGCGCGGCCAGCAGATCGTGCCGCGCGGCGGCGAGCTCGTCCTCGTCCGGCATGCGGATGCGCCAGTTGCCCTTCCCGTCGCGCTGCATGGTGAGCGTGAGCGATGCCGCCGTGCCGGATTGTTCCAGCCGGACCTGAACCGTGTCGCCGGCGGCTTCGGCGGGCACCGACCAGACGCGGAAGGTGGTCAGGTCGATCACAGCGAACAGATCCTGCACGCGCTGGATCTGCTCGGCGCGCGGCATCGTCGCTGCGGCGCTGCCGAAATCGACCGCCAGCATCGCGATGCCCCAGGGATCCGGCCAGACGCTCCGGCCGAGATTGCAGTTGACGATGAAGCGGCGAAACGCCTCGCGCGGGCTGAAGAGGTCGAATTTGGCCAGGTCGTCCGGAGCGACGGAGCGCGCGCCGGTCCACCATTCGCCGGTGTCATAGCGGCCGCTGAAACTATTGCCATCGCGGTCCAGGACGAAGACGAAGTTGCCGGTGTTGCTGCCCTCGAACCACCTACCCTCGAGGCGCGAGCCCCTGGCCGTCGCCTCGACGCGCCCGCCGTATAACGGGTAGGTGCCGGTCACGCGATCGCCCTGCTGGTCGAGCAACAGGCGCGCACCGCCATCGCGCCACGTGGTCGCCCAGTAGCCCGACCATGGGCCATCGGCCAGGGCGGTACCGCCCAAGGTCAACACGATCGCGAGCACCCACAGAACATTCCGGAGCGGAATACGCTGCATCAGCGCGCCCCAGAACCTGGATGGAGCCGATCGGTTTCGCGGCATCCTGTCACGATGCCGCGCCAATCCAAGCGGCGGCCTGTTGGCTTCGCACCCAGATACAACGATGTCCTCCCCGATGGCCCCATCCCCTGCCAACGGCAGCATCCACGGCCTGCCGCCGGCGGACGTCGGTTCAGTGTACAGGCTTTATGCCGGCCGATACAGCCACGGCTCGGAACCCCATCCGCCGGCCGGGTTCCGCGCCGGACGAGACTGCGATGATGTTGCCGCCCGCCCCTCGCCTTGTCCCTTCCCGACCCTCCGCCTACGCTCCCTCGTATCAAAAAACACCGGGGGAAAATTCCATGCGTGCCGCCGATGCCATCGTGGAAATCCTGAAGCGGGAGGGGGTTTCCACCCTGTTCTGCTTCCCGACCACCTCCATTATCGAAAACGCGGTCGCCGCCGGCATCCGCCCGGTGATCTGCCGGCAGGAGCGGGTCGGCGTGGACATGGCGGACGGCTATGCCCGGGTCACCAACGGCAAGCCCCCCGGCGTCTTCGCCATGCAGTACGGCCCCGGTTCGGAGAACGCCTTCCCCGGCATCGCCACCACATATTCGGACTCCGTTCCGGTGCTGTTCCTGCCGCTTGCCCAGGCGCGGGACCAGTCGCAGGTCTTTCCGACCTTTCGCTCCAACGTGACCTACGCCTCCGTCACCAAGCATATGGAGGAGATCCGGCTGCCGGAATCCACCCCGGCCGTCATGCGGCGCGCCTTCAGCGCGCTGAAGAACGGTCGCCCCGGCCCGACGATGGTCGAAATTCCCCGGGACCTGGTGGACCTCGATATCGGCACCGACGCGCTGAGCTACACGCCGGTCCGCCCCACTCTCTCCACCCCCGATCCGCGCGATGTGGAGGATGCGGCGAAGCGCATGCTGGCCGCCGCCTGTCCGGTAATCCTGGCCGGACAGGGCGTGCTGTATGCCGAAGCCTCCGCCGAACTGGTGGAACTGGCAGAGCTGCTGCAGGCGCCGGTGATGACCACGGTCGACGGCAAGAGCGCCTTCCCCGAGGACCATCCCCTCGCGCTCGGGTCCGGTGGCAACACGTTCAGCGGCCCCGGGCGGATGTTCCTGTATACCCGGGCGGACCTGGTCGTCGGCATCGGCACCGGCCTGAACCGCCACCCGCTGACCACGCCGCCGCTGCCCAAGGGCGTGCCGGTCATCCACGCCACCAACGACGCGCGCGACCTGCATAAATCCTTCGATACCGAGATCGCGCTGCTCGGCGATGCGCGACTGACGCTTTCCTCCCTGGTGGCCGCGGTGAAAGACCGGCTGGGCGGCAAGCGGCGCAACCGCAACCCGGCCGCGGAAATCGCCGCCGAGCGTTCAGCCTGGCTGCATCGCTGGGAGGCCAGGCTGAACTCGGCCGAAACGCCCATGACGCCGTATCGGGTGATGAACGAGTTCATGCGCGTGGTCGATCCGGCCGGCGCCATCGTGACGCATGATTCCGGCAGCCCGCGCGACCAGCTGCTGCCGTTCTACCGGGCCACCCGTCCGCGCGGCTATCTCGGCTGGGGCAAATCGCACCAGCTCGGCACCGGTCTTGGCCTGACCATCGGCGCCAAGGTCGCCGCACCCGACAAGTTCTGCGTCAATTTCATGGGCGATGCGGCCTTCGGCATGGTCGGGCTCGATTTCGAAACCGCGGTGCGCGCCGGCATCCCGATCCTGACCATCGTGCTGAACAACAGCACCATGGCGATCGAGATCCCGCACATGAAGCTGTCGCACGAATTGCACAAATCCCGCGACCTCGGCGGCAACTACGCCAATCTGGCCAGGGATCTCGGCGGCTGGAGCGAACGTGTCTCCGACCCCGGCGGCATCGCCGACGCCATCCTGCGCGCCCGCCGCCAGACCGAGGAGGGCCGGCCGGCATTGCTGGAATTCATGACCAGCGCCGAGACCGCCTTCTCCCACCGCAACGGCCGTCCCGAATAGGCCGTTTCCCGCCGCCTGCTCCGCGTAGCCGCATGGGTTCCGGGGGTACATCCTTCGGGATCGGAATGGGCGGCGGCGGCTCTTCGATCGGGGCGGGCAGATCCGGATCCGGCGGCATCGGCGGCTGGCCCGGCGGAATGGGTGGGTCACTCTGCATCCATGGCATGCAGCCAATACGCCGGACCCCCGGTGCGGGTTCCCTGCGACCTCAGGCGCGGCGGACGTTCAGCGGCAGGGCGATGCCCTGGCGCAGCCCGGTCAGGCCCCGCTGATAGGCGGTGTCGGTAAAATACTGGCCGAGCGGGATATATGGCACGTCCTGGAAGAACTGGAGCTGGATCTCCCGGCCGATGCGCTTCTGCTCCTCCGGGCCGGCGGCGTCGAACCAGGCGTCGCGCAGCGCCTCCAGCTTCGGCGCGGTCGGCCAGCCGAACCAGGCATCGGCGCCATTGCCGCGCAGCAGCAGGTGCCCGGCCGGCGTGTTCAGCTCCATCCCGCTCAGCAGCACGATCAGCGCGTTCCAGCCGCCCTGGGCGGCGGGGCCGCGATTCTGCCGGCGCTGCAGCAAACTGCCCCAATCGGACGTCGCGTCCTGCACGGAGAAGCCGAGCTGCTGCAACAGGTCCACCCCCACCGCCATCAGCGCGTTCTGGTTGGAAACGTCGGTGGCGTGCAGGGCGACCACCTTGTCCCCGGCCCTGCCGGTGGCCTGCAAAGCTGCCCTGGCGGCGGCAAGGTCGCGCGGCGAGGTCAGCGCATCCATCCCGGCATCGGATGCCAGCGGGCTGCCGACCGGGAAGCAGCCGAGGTCATCGCGCCATGCGCTGCGTTCCGTCCCGGCCACGGCCGCCATGAAATCGGACTGGACGATCGCCTTCAGCGGCGCGCGGCGCACCGCCGGGTCGTCGAATGGCGGCTGCAACTGGTTGAAGCGCAGGCTGGCACAGGTGCCGCTGCTGTCGATGCGGTCCAGCACCACATTGCGCGCGCGTGCCAGCACCTGGCGCAGATCGGGCGCCACCACCTCCCACCAATCCAGCTCCCCGGACTGCATGGCGGCGGCGGCGGTCGAGGCATCGGGCACGATCTTCCATTCCACCCGCTCGAAATGCGCCAGCTTCGGACCGGCGATCATGCCCGGCGTGCCTACGGGCGTCGGCACATAGGCGTCGAATTTGCGGTAGACCAGCTGGGCGCCGGACAGCCGCTCCGCCGCGACGAAGCGATAGGGGCCGGAGCCGACCACCTCCGTGAACGGCTTCGTCGGATCGATGGCGGCGAAGCGCTCGGGGTAGATGAAGCACGGGTAGGAGGAAACCTTGCCCAGCGCATCCAGCATCAGCGCAAAGGGCCGGCGCAGCCGGATCTCGAAGCGGCGATCATCCAGTGCGCGGATATCGTCGAGCCGCTGGGCCAAGGTCTGGCCATGCGTGTCGCGCGGCAGCCAGCGCCGGATGGAGGCGACGGCGTCGGCGGCCCGTATCTTCTCGCCGTCATGGAAGGTCGGGCCGTCGCGCAGGGTGAACACCCAGCGCTTGCCGTCATCCTCCACCGAATGCCCTTCGGCGAGCTGCGGCCGCGGGACGAAGCGCTCGTCCACGCCATACAGCGTGTCCCAGCACATATGCCCGTGGTTGCGCGTGGGATAGGCCGTGGTGGCCAGCGGATCGAGGATCGTGACATCGGCCTGCGGGATGAAGCGCAGCACCGTCGCAGCATCCCCCCGCGCCACCGACGGCGCCACGAGCGGTCCGGCGAACGCGGCGGACAATCCGGCCGCACCGGTCAGGAAACTGCGTCGTCGCATGACCGGATTCTAGGCGAGGCCGACGATTTGCGCCACAGCCTCCAGCTGTTCCGCATGACGGGAGATCAGGGTTCAGCAGCAGGTGGTTGGCGCCCATTGCGATCAGTTCCTCCAGCCGCTCGCGCACCTGCTCCGGCGTGCCGTGGACGCCGGACGCGTCGGTACCGGCCGGGTTGTGGTACACCTCGGTGAACCAGCGATCGAGCTCGGCGCGCGCCACCTCCGGGCGCTCGTCCACCGCCATGAAGACACGCTTGGAGATCGGGAATTTGCCGGGATCGCGCCCTGCCTTCTCCAGCGCCTCCTTCAGTATCGGCACCGACCGGCCGAACTCGGCAACGCTCGACCCGCCCGAGCCCATCCAGCCATCCGCGAGCGACGCCGCGCGGCGCAGCGCATCGGGATGCCCGACGCCCATCCAGATCGGCGGATGCGGGTGCTGCAGCGGCTTCAACGCCATGACCCCGTCCTCGACCTGGTAGAAGCTGCCGCGATAGGTGACCTTCTTTTCGGTCCACAGCGCCCGGATCAGCTCGACCTCCTCGCGGAACCGACGCACCCGGCCCGCAAGGGGCACCGCAAACTGCCGGTAGTGGTCCTCCCGGCCGAGGCCGACCGCGAGGATCGCCCGCCCGCCGCTGACCTGATCCAGGCTCGCCCATTGATGCGCCACCGTCAGCGGGCTGTGGATGGCCAGCACCACCACCGACGCACCGAGGCGGATCCGGCTCGTGACCGCGGCCGCATAGGTCAGCACCACCACGGGATCGAAGCTGGTGACGTGATCGAGGGTGTTCTCGGTCACCCAGAGATCGCGAAATCCCAGCGCCTCCGCGCGCTGGGCAACCTGGCGCACCACGCCCATGTCGATCGCGTCGGGCGAGCGGTGCGGCAGCGACATGCCGAACGGGATCCGGTCCTTCAAGGCCATGCTGGAAATCCCCTTACAGTTTTTCGATCACTTCCATCTGCGCGCCGTCCGGGGCTTCCACGAAGCAGACGCGCCGGCCGTTCTGGTTGGGTGGCAGCTCTTCGAGGATACGCACGCCGTTCTTGCGCAAATTGGCCAGCGTGGCCGTGTAGTCGTCTGTATGCACCGCCATGTGTTCGATCCCGTAATGCTGTTCGTGCTTCTGGGTAACGACGATGTCGGTGACGTTGAGCTGCAGCCCGTGCAGATCGAGCTCGAACCCGCGCCCGGGATTCTCGGCCTTCAGGGTGGCGCCGAAATTATCGATGTAGAATTGCGCGGTCTGCCGCGGGTCGCGGGTCTTCAGATGCACGTGATGCACGGTCATGCTCATGGATCGTCTCCTCATGGCGGGAGGCCGATTGGATTTGTACCGGTGCGGCCGGTCAAGGGCGGGCGGTCCCGTTTAGCCGTCGGCGCCAGAAAATTCGGAGGATGCTATCCTGAACACTGCAGCAGCAGCGGGAAGTCGGCGATGAACGATTTGAGCGGCCAATCCATACGGCGCCTGGAAGACCAGCGCTTCCTGACCGGGAATGGCCGCTTCACCGACGATATCAACCGCCCCGGCCAGCTCCATCTCCAGATCGTCCGCTCGCCCCACGCCCATGCCAGGATCCTGGGCATCGACAGCCGCGCGGCACTGGCCATCCCGGGCGTGCTGGGCGTGTTCGGCGCGGCCGATCTGCGCGCGGACGGGATCGGGCCGCTGCCCTGCACCGCGAAGGTGGCGACGATCGGGCCGATGCGGATCCCGGAACGCGGCGCGCTCGCCGCCGACCGGGCGCGCCATGTCGGCGAGCCGGTGGCCTTCGTGGTGGCGGAAACCCGCGCCGCCGCGCGCGATGGCGCGGAGCTGGTGGACATCGCCTATGATCCGCTGCCCTGCGTCGTCGACGCCAGGACCGCCCAGGACCCAGGTGCGGCGCAGATCTGGGACGGCATCGCGAACAACCTGTCCTATCGCTTCGAGAAGGGCGACCGCGCCGCCGTGGCGGCCGCACTCGCGACGGCGGCGCATGTGGTCGGGCTGGAACTGGTCAACAACCGCATCATCGTCGCGCCGATCGAGCATCGCGCCGCCATCGGCGAATACGACCGCGACAGCGAAACCTTCCACCTGCTGCTGAGCGGACAGGGCGTGCACGGCATCCGCGACCCGCTGGCCGACACGGTGTTCCGCGTGCCGCGCGACCGGATCCAGCTCTCCTGCCCCGATGTCGGCGGCGGCTTCGGCGTCAAGAACGGGCTGTATCCGGAATATGTCCTGATCCTCTGGGCCGCGCGCCGGTTCGGCCGGCCGGTGAAATGGGCGTCCGGCCATGGCGAGGATTTCGTCTCCACCGCGCATGGCCGCGACAATGTCACCCGCGGCCGCCTCGCGCTCGACCGGGACGGCAAATTCCTCGCGCTGGACGTCGCCACCATCGCCAATCTCGGCGCGGCGATGTCGACCGGCGGGCCCGGCAGTTCCACCAATGCGCCGGGCAATGCCATGGGCGGCGGCTACGCCATTCCGGCCGTGTTCATGGACGTGCATGGCGTCTTCACCAACACGGTGCCGGTCGACGCCTATCGCGGCGCCGGCAAGCCGGAGGCGAACTACCTGATCGAGCGACTGATCGACGCCGCCGCACCGATCGTCGGCATCGACGCGATCGAGCTCAGGCGGCGCAACCTGATTGCCGCGTTCCCGCACCCTACGGCCATGGGCACGACCATCGATGGCGGGACATTCGCCGCCAACATCGATGTCGCGCTGGCCGCCGCCGATCATGCCGGCTTCCCGGACCGGCGGGAGCAATCGCGCCGCCGGGGCAGGCTGCGCGGCATCGGCGTGACCTGCTTCCTGGAGACCGCCCGCGGCGCGCCGAACGAGGGCGCGGAAATCCGTTTCGAACCCGACGACCGGGTGTCGCTGCTGCTCGGCACGCAATCCAACGGACAAGGGCATGAGACCAGCTTTCCGCAGATCGCCGCCGACCGCCTCGGCCTGCCGATCGATCGTTTCATCTACAAGCAGGCGGATACCGCGCATGATCCGCGGACGGCAACGGCCATGGCGGTGCGCGCTCGCTGCACATGGGCGGCGCGGCGCTGGTCAAGGCCATCGACGGCGTCATCGCCAAGGGCCGCGTCATCGCCGCGCGGCTGCTGCAGGCGCCGGTGGACGCGGTGCAATTCGCCGATGGCCGCTTCGCGCGCCGGCGATCGCGGCATCGGGCTGCTCGACCTCGCCCGCGCCGCCCGGGAAGGCTCCGCGCCGCCGGACGAGACGGCCAGCCTGGACACCTATGCCTGGAACCTGCTCGACCTCATCACCTTCCCCAATGGCTGCCACATCGCCGAGGTGGAGGTGGACCCGGAAACCGGGCATGTGGCGCTGCTGCGCTACACCGGCGTCGACGATTTCGGCACGATCATCAACCCGATGCTGACCATCGGCCAGGTGCAGGGCGGCGTGGCGCAGGGCATCGGCCAGGCGATGCTGGAGCACACGGTATACGACCCCGCCAGCGGCCAGCTGCTCAGCGGCTCGTTCATGGACTATGCCCTGCCGCGGGCCGACGACCTGCCCGACCTCGCCATCCGGTTGAACGGCGTGCCGACCAACGCCAATCCGCTCGGCGTGAAGGGCGCGGGCCAGGCCGGCGCAATCGCGGCGCCCCAGGCGGTGATCTGCGCGATCCTCGACGCGCTGGCGCCGCTGGGGGTACGCCATATCGACATGCCGGCAACGCCCGAGCATGTATGGCGGGCCATCGAACACGCACGCGCATCCTGATCGGATCTATTTTATGCCACACGATACCAGCGCCGCACGGGCCGCGCGACGCCATCTTCCACTGGCCGGGCGGATCGCCCTTGTCAGGAAGCTGCCCGGCCGCCAGCGCAACCTGTTCAAGCTGCTCGGGCCCGGCCTGATCACCGGCGCTTCGGACGACGACCCCAGCGGCATCGCCACCTATTCCCAGGCCGGCGCCCAGTTCGGCTATGCCATGTGCTGGGTCATGCTGTTCAGCTTTCCGCTGATCGCCGCGATCCAGGAGGTCAGCGCCCGCATCGGCCGCGTCACCGGCAGCGGCATTGCCGGCAATATCCGCCTGCATTACCCGCCGTGGCTGCTGCGCGCCATCGTCGCCTTGCTGCTGGTTGCCAATGTGATCAATCTGGGGGCCGATCTCGGCGCGATGGGGGAAGCCCTGCGTCTGATCATCGGCGGTCCCGCCCATCTGTACGTCGTGGTTTTCGCCGTCATTTGCGTCTGGCTGGAGGTGTTTTCCCGCTACGAACGCTATGTCGCCGTGCTGAAATGGACGTCGGCGGTGCTGCTGGCGTATGTGCTGACCGCGCTGATCGTCGATGTGCCCTGGGGCCAGGTGGCCTTTGCCACGCTGGTGCCGAGCTTCAACCTGCAAACGGATTACGTGGTGACCATCGTTGCCGTTCTCGGCACCACGATCACGCCGTATTGCTTCTTCTGGCAATCCTCCCAGGAAGCCGAGGACGAGCGTGTCGACCCGGCCGCGCATGCGCTGATCGAGGCGCCCGGGGAGGCGCCGGCGCAGATCAGCCGGTTGCGGATCGATACCTATCTCGGCATGGGATTCTCCAATCTGATCAGCCTGTTCATCATCATCACCACGGCGGCAACCCTGCACACGCACGGGATCACCGATATCCAGACCTCGGCCCAGGCCGCCGAGGCGCTGCGCCCGATCGCCGGGGTGTTCACCTTCGCGCTGTTCGCCGCGGGGATCATCGGCATCGGCATGCTGGCCGTGCCGGTGCTGGCCGGTTCCGCGGCCTATGCGCTCGGCGAGGCGCTGGGCTGGACCACCGGGCTCGGCCGCCAGCCGCTGGACGCCAGGGGCTTCTACGGCACGATCGCCGTCGCCACGCTGATCGGCATCGGGATCAATTTCGTCCACATCGATCCGATCAAGGCGCTGTTCTGGTCGGCGGTGCTGAACGGCATCGTGTCCGTGCCGCTGATGGCGGTGATCATGATCATGGCCATGCAGCCCAAGGTCATGGGCCGGTTCACGCTGCCGCGCCCGCTCTGGCTGATGGGCTGGCTGTCCACGGCGGTGATGGCCGTGGCGGTGGCGATCATGTTCGCGACCTGGTAGGCGCGCGGGAGCCTATTCCAGCACCCGCCCGATCTCCTCCAGCACCGCCGGATCCTCGATCGTCGGCGGCACCGTGTATGCCTCCCCGTCCGCGATGCGGCGGATGGTCGCGCGCAGGATCTTGCCGGAACGGGTCTTCGGCAGCCGCGCCACCACCCTGGCGTCGCGGAACGCCGCCACCGGGCCGATCCGCTCGCGCACCAGCGCCACCAGCTCGGCGCAGATCACCGAGGGATCGCGGTTCACGCCGGATTTCAGGACCACGAGGCCGACCGGTGTCTGGCCCTTCAGCTCGTCCCTGGCGCCGATCACCGCGCATTCGGCCACGTCGTGGTGGGACGCCAGCACTTCCTCCATCGATCCCGTGGACAGCCGGTGCCCGGCCACGTTGATGATGTCGTCGGTCCGCCCCATCACCCAGACATCGCCGTCCGCGTCGATCACGCCGGCATCGCCGCTGCGGTACCAGCCGGGGAAATCGCTGATATAGGCCTGGCGATAGCCGTCATCGTTTTCCCACAGGGTCGGCGCGCAGCCGGGCGGCAGCGGCAGGCGCACGCTCAGATTGCCGGTCCTGCCGCGCTCCAGCAGATGGCCGTCATCGTCCAGCACCTGCAGATCGTAGCCCGGGCTCGGGCGTCCGCCGGATCCCGGTTTCACCGGAAACAGTCCGAAGGCGCGGAACCCGGCGGTGATCGCCCAGCCGGTCTCGGTCTGCCACCAATGGTCCACCACCGGCAGCCCGAGCAACTCCGCCGCCCATATCGCGGTCGGCGGGTCGCAACGCTCGCCGGCCAGGTACAGCGCCTCCAGCTTCGACAAATCATAGCCGGCCAGCAGCCTGCCCTCGGGGTCCTGCTGCTTGATCGCGCGCATCGCGGTCGGCGCAGTGAACAGCAGCTTCACGCCGTGCTGCGCGCAGACCCGCCAATAGGCCCCGGCATCCGGCGTGCCAACCGGCTTGCCCTCGTACATCACGCGAGGTGCAGCCAGCCAGCAGCGGCGCGTAGACGATGTAGCTGTGCCCGACCACCCAGCCGACATCGGAGGCCGCCCAGTACACGTCTCCCGGCTTCACGCCGTAGATCATCGCCATGGAATTCGTGCAGCGCCACCGCATGCCCGCCATTGTCGCGCACGATGCCCTTGGGCCGGCCGGTCGTGCCGGAGGTGTAGAGGATGTATAACGGGTCCGTCGCCTCCACCGACACCGGCGGATGCGGCGCCGCCTCTGCCTCGGCCCGGGCGAAATCATGGTCGCGTCCCGCGGTCATCGCCGCCTCTGCCTGCGGCCGCTGCAGGATCAGGCAGGCATCGGGCTTGTGCGGCGACATCTCGATCGCCAGGTCCAGCAGCGGCTTGTACTGCACGACGCGCCCGGGCTCGAGCCCGCAGGAAGCGGAGACGATCGCCTTCGGCCGGGCATCGGCGATGCGCGCCGCCAGCTCCGCCGCGGCGAAGCCGCCGAACACCACCGAATGGATCGCGCCCAGCCGCGCGCAGGCGAGCATGGCGATCGCCGCCTCCGGCACCATCGGCATGTAGATCACCACCCGGTCGCCCCTGGCCACGCCCAGCGCCGCCAGCGCCCCGGCCACCCTGGCGGTGCGCTCGGTCAGTTCGCGATAGGAGAAGCGTTCCACCCGCCCGGTCATCGCGCTGTCGAAGATCAGCGCCGCCTGCTCGCCGCGTCCGGCCGCCACATGCCGATCGAGGCAATTGAAACTGGTGTTCAGCCTGCCGCCGGCGAACCAGCGCCCGTATAGGCCGCTCTCGGGGTCGAACACGCGATCCCAGCGCCTATCCCAGTCGATCCCCTCGGCCGCGCGCGCCCAGTAAGTCTCCGGCGTGGCCAGCGAGGCGGCGTGGGCGGCCGCATAGTCCGTTTCAGCCGAGACGACGTCCATTTGTTTCTCTCCCTCAGTCCGGGCGGCAGGTTCCCACCGCCCTAAAATACTAGCGCCCAAAGCAAAAACGCCGGGGCATGCCCCGGCGCTTCGCTGCGGTATGGAGCGATACGATCAGGCAGCCTCGTCGGCGGCGAAGATGTCGCGGTCCTTGGTCTCGGGAACGAAGAACAGCCCGATCACGAAGGTGCCCGCGGCGATCACCACCGGATACCACAGACCATAGAAGATATCGCCGGTCTGCGCGATCATCGCGAAGGCGGTGGCCGGCAGCAAGCCGCCGAACCAGCCATTGCCGATATGGTACGGCAGCGACATGGAGGTGTAGCGGATGCGCGTCGGGAACAGCTCCACCAGCGCCGCCGCCATCGGCCCGTAGACCATCGTCACCAGGATCATCAGCACCGTCAGCAGCAGCACGATCATGCCGGGCTGCGGGCGGAAGATGTCGAACACGCCGGACATCTTCACCACCGTCGGGTTGGACGCGGCCGGATAGCCGACCGCGGTCAGCGCGTCGGTCAGCCCCTTGGTGAAGCCCGCGGTCAGGCTCTGTGCCTGCGCCCCGGCCTTCGCAAGGTCGAAGGACGGCACGACGGTGTCGCCGATCTTGATCGAGGCGATGGTGCCCGGCGGCGCTGGCTCCACGTGATACTGCACCGACCGCGCCGCCAGCGCCGCCTTCGCCTGGTCGCAGCTATTGGTGAACTTGGCGATCCCCGTCGGGTTGAACTGGAACGAGCAATCCGCCGGGTCCGCCGTCACCACCACATTTACCGTCTCCTGTGCCTTGGCCAGGGCCGGATTGGCGTATTCGGTCAGCATCCTGAACAGCGGAAAATAGATCAGCGCCGCGATCAGGCAGCCGGCCAGGATGATCGGTTTGCGGCCGATCTTGTCCGACAGCCAGCCGAACAGCACGAACCCGCCGGTGCCGATCGCCAGCGCCCAGGCGATCAGCAGGTTGGCGGTGAAGGCATCCACCTTCAGCACCGCGCCCAGGAAGAACAGCGCATAGAACTGCCCGGTGTACCAGACCACCGCCTGGCCCGCGACCAGGCCGAGCAGCGCCAGGATGGCGACCTTGGCGTTCCTCCATTGCCCGAACGCCTCAGTCAGCGGCGCCTTGGAGCCGGTGCCCTCGGCCTTCATCTTCACGAAGGCCGGGCTTTCGTTCAGCTGCAGCCGGATCCACACCGACACCGCCAGCAGCGCGATCGAGACGATGAACGGAATGCGCCAGCCCCAGACCTTGAAGTCGTCCCCGGTCATCGCCTGGGTGAGCAGGATCACGATCAGCGACAGGAACAGGCCGAGCGTCGCCGTGGTCTGGATCCAGCTGGTGTAGAAGCCGCGCCGCCCCTGCGGCGCGTGCTCGGCCACATAGGTCGCGGCCCCGCCGTATTCCCCGCCCAGCGCCAGGCCCTGCAGCATGCGCAGGGCGATCAGGATCACCGGCGCCGCCAGCCCGATCTGATCGGAGGTGGGCATGATGCCGACGATGAAGGTGGACGTGCCCATGATCAGGATGGTGACCAGGAAGGTGTATTTCCGCCCGACCAGGTCGCCCAGCCGGCCGAACACCAGCGCGCCGAACGGACGCACCAGGAAGCCCGCGGCGAAAGCCAGCAGGGCGAAGATGTTGCGCGTCGCTTCCGGGAACTGGCTGAAGAACTTCGCCCCGATGATCACCGCGAGCGAGCCGTAGAGGTAGAAGTCGTACCATTCGAAGACGGTGCCGAGCGAGGAGGCGATGATCACCTTGCGCTCTTCCCGGCTCATCGCCCGCGTGCGTGAAGGCACGGACATGCCGGCGCGTGGCAGGCTGGCTGTCGTCATTTCCTTGTTCCTCCCTGGATTGGGATCTACGCCCCAATTGTCTTGTATCGCCCCTTGATGAAGATCAAACGCCGTGTTTGGCAAGCGAAATCTTACGCTTGCAGGCCGATGCGGCTATTGCAACGCAGCAGCCGGCCCGGCGGCCGTCCGGAGTAGAGTCTGCATCGCTCGAATGCATATGAACGAAGCTTCATGCGCCGCCGCGCCGCCGCCGCAATTGCGCCAATCCGCCGCCGCAGCGGGGCGGTCTTCTCCTCGTGTCCGGCAATCCAGCCGGTCCATAGGACGAAGCCCATGACCAAGTTCTCTCGCCTCACGCTCGCCACCCTCCTGATGGGCAGCCTGGCGCTGCCGGCGATGGCCCAGGACGCCGCGTCCCTCACGGGTGCTTCTGCAACCGCCAATCCGGCCGCCGCCGCGCCGAAACATGCCGGTGCGATGAAGGTCGCGGCCAACACCGCCAAGCCGGGCCAGACGAAGCAGTCCGTGCACAAGGCCGCCGCCGGCAGCGAGACCCCGGCCGCCGCCAAGCCGGCGCCCGGCGCCGTGACCAGCACCACCCTGCCGTCCATCGCCACCCCGTCCAAGGACGAGAAGGCGAAGGACACCACCACGCTGACCGGCAAGGACGCCGCGAAGCCGCAAACCTCCGTGCCCGTGACCAAGACCAACTGATCCCCCTTGTCGCCCGGACCGGGAGCGAAACACCCGGTCCGGGACCGCCGCGGCCACAGGCGGATAAGCGATCGCCATTTTCCCGTCACTTTTACCTGCTTCACTCGTCATCGACGGTAAACGAGGGAAACCCATGATCCACAACAATTTTCGCCGGATCGCCCTGGCCCAGGGCCTGCTGCCCACCCGCTCCCGGCCGGAGCGTTCTGATGCTGATGGCGGGACGGATCCGCGCATGGCGGCGCCGCGCCCCGGCCCGGCATTCCAGGACCGGACTCGCGACTTCGCCGATCGTGATCCGCATGCCTCCGAACCGATGGACGAGCACATTGGTCGGGTCTGACCAACCAAACCGGAACTTGACGCAACGCCTCCCTCGCCCGATCACTCCGCGCGACGATATATTTCACTCACCGCGGAAGATGATCTGTGCCGACTGCTACTCCGGACGTCACCCTCGAAGCTGACAACGCCAAGCTGGCCTTCGGCCTGAGTTTTGCCGATCTGGCCGCCCGGGACGGGCTGGTTCGCCTGGACCGGCTGTTCCTCGCCGGCCTGGCGGAAGCCGACGCCCCGCTGCACGCCGCCCTGCTCGCCGCCCGCGCCGCCCCGGAAAACCTGGACGCCAAGGCCGAAGGGGAACTGGTCGTGACCCTCGGCCGGCATCTGGATCCTTTCGTCGCCAGGCTGTTCGGCATCGAAGCCGAGGCCGGCGCCCTGGCGGCGCGCACCCATGCGCTCGATCCCATCCACGCCTGCAAGCGCCTGTTCGTGCAGCGCCAGGCGGTGAAGAAATACGCCGATCCTTCCGGCTTCGACGGCCCGGCGCTGCAGGAGGCGCTGATCCAGGCCGGCATCCGGCCCTTCACCGAGCAGCGTTTCGCCGAACAGGTGAAGGCCTGGGAAGACGCCGGGGATGCAGCCAACCTCGATCACGCGCTGCGCTACGCCGCCTGGGCCACGCTCACCGCGCCAGGCCGCGCCGCGCATGCGGGCGGCACGCTGTTCCGGGTGCCGCTGCGTCCCGATCCCGCCCATCTGGTGCCGGTGGAGACCATCGAGCGTGACGGCGTGACCATGCTGCGCCTGCCCGAGCACGATTGGCGCCCGCGCGACGGCTTTGCGCTGACCGACCCCGGCATGAACGACCAGCAGGCGCTGGACCAGGTGAACTACTGCATCTGGTGCCACACCCAGGGCAAGGATAGCTGCTCCAAGGGACTGAAGGACCGCAAGACCGGCGCGTTTCAGAAATCGCCCTTCGGCGTCACCCTCGCCGGCTGCCCGCTGGACGAGAAGATCAGTGAGATGCACACGCTGCGGGCCGAGGGCGCGGTGCTCGGCGCCTTCGCCACCATCGCCGTCGACAATCCGATGATGGCCGCCACCGGTCACCGCATCTGCAACGACTGCATGAAGGCCTGCATCTACCAGAAGCAGGAACCGGTCGACATCCCGCAGGCCGAGACCTCCATCCTCAAGGACGTGCTGGCGCTGCCCTGGGGCGTGGAGATCTACTCGCTGCTCACGCGCTGGAACCCGCTCGACATCCGCCGGCCGCTGCCGCGGCCCGATAGCGGCCGGAAAGTGCTGATCGTCGGCCTCGGCCCGGCCGGGTTCACGCTGGCGCATCATTTGATGAACGACGGCCACAGCATCGTCGCCATCGACGGGCTGAAGATCGAACCGCTCGGCTTCGACCCCGCCACGCCGATCCGCGATGCAGAGACGCTGTACGAGAACCTGGACGACCGCGTCATGGCCGGGTTCGGCGGCGTCGCCGAATACGGCATCACCGTGCGCTGGAACAAGAACTACCTGAAGCTGGTCCGCCTGCTGCTGGTCCGCCGCGCCCAGTTCGCCCATTTCGGCGGCGTGCGCTTCGGCGGCGGCGCCACGCTGTCCATCGACGACGCCTGGGAGATGGGCTTCGACCACATCGCGCTGTGCATGGGCGCCGGCAAGCCGACGATCCTGGACATTCCGAACGGCCTCGCCCGCGGCGTGCGTCAGGCCTCCGACTTCCTGATGGCGCTGCAGCTCACGGGTGCTGCCAAGATGTCGTCCATCGCCAACCTGCAGCTCCGCCTGCCCGTTATCGTGATCGGCGGCGGGCTGACCGCGATCGACACCGCCACCGAAAGCCTCGCCTATTACGTGCGGCAGGTGGAGAAATTCGCCGCGCGCACCCGCCTGCTGATCGCCGACCGTGGCGAGGCGGCGGTGCGCGCTTCCTGGAACGCCGAGGAAGCCGAGATCGCCGACGAATTCCTTCGCCATGCCGCCGCCATCGCCGCCGAACGCCAGGCAGCCGCCGCGGAAGGCCGCGCGCCCCGCCTGGCCCAGCTGCTCGAGGCCTGGGGCGGCGCCACCATCGCCTATCGCCGCCGCCTGATCGACGCGCCGTCCTACACGCTGAACCATGAGGAAGTGGCCAAGGCGCTGGAGGAAGGCGTGCGCTTCGCCGAAGGCCTGACGCCGAAGGCGGTGGTCACCGACGCGCATGGCCACGCCGCCGCCCTGCAACTGACCCGCGCGGACGGCACGGAAGTCACCCTCCCCGCCCGCGCCATCCTGGTCGCCGCCGGCACCCAGCCCAATACGGTGCTGGCCCGCGAGGACCACCGCATCCAGCTCGACGGCAAATACTTCCAGGCCGTCGACGAGGAAGGCAACCCCGTCACGCCCGAGCGCGCGATCTCCAAGCCCGGCCTGGCCCAGGTGCTGATGCACCGCGCGCCCAATGGCACGCCAGGCGATGGGCGCTTCATCAGCTTCTTCGGCGACTTGCACCCGAGCTTCTTCGGCAACGTCGTCAAGGCCATGGGCGGCGCCAAGCGCGGCTATCCCATCGTCTCGCGCGCCCTCGCCGCCCGTCCCGCCACGCCGGTCGCCGGCGCCGAGCTGATCGAGCGCTGCACGGCCGAGCTTTCGCCCACCGTGCACGCGGTCCGCCGCCTGACGCCGACGATCGTGGAGGTCGTGCTGCACGCCCCCGCCGCCGCCCGCGCCTTCCGCCCCGGCCAGTTCTACCGCCTGCAGAATTTCGAGATGCTGGCGCCCAGACTCGCCGAGCCCGGCATCGACACCCTGCTCGCCATGGAAGGCCTGGCGATGACCGGGGCCTGGACCGATCCGGCGCGCGGGCTGATCTCCATCATCGCACTGGAAATGGGCGGCAGCTCCGATCTCTGCGCCACGCTGAAGCCGGGCGAGCCCGTGGTGCTGATGGGCCCGACCGGCACGCCCACCGAAATCCCCGCCAACACCACGGTGGCGCTGATCGGCGGCGGGCTCGGCAACGCGGTGCTGTTCAGCATCGGCGCTGCCATGCGCGCGGCCGGCTCCAAGGTCATCTATTTCGCCGGCTACAAGGCGCTGCAGGACCGCTACAAGGTGGAGGACATCGAGCGTGCCGCCGACACCATCATCTGGTGCTGCGACCAGGCCCCCGGCTTCACCGCCAACCCGGCCCGACCGCAGGACCGCAGCTTCGTCGGCAACATCGTCCAGGCCATGGCCGCCTACGCCTCCGGCGCGCTCGGGGAGCCATCCATCCGGCTGTCGGACGCGGAGCACCTGATCGCCATCGGCTCGGACCGCATGATGGCCGCGGTCGGCGTCGCCCGGCACGGCGTGCTGGCGCCCTATCTGAAGCCCGGCCATACCGCCATCGGCTCCATCAACTCGCCGATGCAGTGCATGATGAAGGAAGTCTGCGCCCAGTGCCTGCAGCCGCACACGGACCCCGTGACCGGCGCACGCAGCGTGGTGTTCAGCTGCTTCAACCAGGACCAGGCGCTGGACCGCGTCGACTTCCCGGCCCTGAACGAGCGCCTGCGGCAGAACAGCCTGCAGGAAAAGGTCACCGCCCAGTGGATCGACCGGGCGCTGAAGCGCCTGCACGCAAGGCCGGCCGCCGCCGAATAGGCGCGGTCCGATCCTCGGTAGCGCCGGCTACCGGACTCGCGTCACCTGGCCGCGGATCTCACCGCCGGGGTTGGCCCCGGTATGCACGTTCACATACCATTTGCCGGCCTCGAGGTCCTTGATCTGGGCGTCGGTCAGCGTGGCGGTGCCGTGATAGGGGCTGATGATCGGGGCCGTGAACGGCACCACCACGCCGGCGTTGGCGCCCTTGTCCGCCGGACCATGGAAATGCGCCGCCGTCGCCGGGCCGCTCAGTCCGTCGAAGGTTACCGTGTAGTTCAGCAGCTTCTTCGCCGTATCCAGCGTCACCAGCGCCTCACCATTGCCCGGACCGGTTTTCGGCGGCACTTCCGATACGGTGTCGAGGCTGGCATGGAACTGGATCAGCGCGGCAGAGGCCGGGCCCGCCAGGCAGAGCGCGAACAAGGCAGCGACCGGAAACGCGATGCGCGACATGGGCCTTCCCCCTGGATCATGATCGCCGCGCGGTTTGCCCGCCAGCCCCGCCAGTGGCACATCCTGGATGGCACAGGATCGTGCAACAAACGACCAGCGGAGTCACGAGAATGCCCGTTCGATGCAGGACAAGATGCCAAAGAAGATGTCAGACAAGATGACGCCCCCGGCAATCGGGCCCGAGGTCGATGCCACCCCGCGCACCCTGCCCGCCCGGGTGCCGATCCGCGGCCAGTACGTCGTGCTGGAACCGCTGCACCGCCGGCACGCCGCCGAGCTGTGGCTGGCGGCGAAGTCGGGCGACCCCGCGGCCGATGCCAGCTGGACCTATCTCAGCTATGGCCCGTTCTCCACCGCCGCGTCGCTGGCCAGCTTCATCGCCGATTTTGCCGCCAACCACGACCCGATGGCCTGGGCCATCCGCCCGGTCGCCACCGGGCTTGCCTCCGGCTGGATCACGCTGATGGACATGCAGCCGCGCCACGCCTCGATCGAGCTCGGCAATGTCTGGTTCTCGCCCGCCCTGCAGCGCACGCGGGCCGCGACCGAGGCGATGTTCCTGCTGCTCCGCCTCGCCGCCGACGATCTCGGCTATCGCCGCCTGGTCTGGAAATGCCATGCGCTCAATGCCCCCTCCCGCCGCGCCGCGGAGCGTCTGGGCTTCACCTATGAGGGCACGCTGCGCGCCGACCGGGTGATCAAGGGCCACCTGCGCGACACCGCGTATTTTTCCATCCTGGAAGACGAATGGCCCGCCTGCCGTGATGCCATGCGCGGGTGGCTGGACCCGGCCAACTTCGCCCCCAACGGCACCGCGCTGCGCGGCCTGGCCGAGATCCGCGACGGAGGATGACGCCTCCCATCAGCAGGGAGTAGGATCGCCGCCGCATCGTCATGGGGAGTGCATTCAGTGGCAATTCGGAAATTCGGTCTTGCTCTCGCCCTGATGGTCCTGACCGGAACGGCGGCGCTGGCGCAGGACACGCCAGCGCCGGCGGGTGCCAAGGTTTATTTCATCAATCTGCACCAGGGCAGCCACGTCACCAGCCCGTTCCTGGTGCAGTTCGGCCTCTCCGGCATGGGTATCGCACCCGCCGGCGTGGATTTCGAGAACACCGGCCACCATCATCTGCTGATCGATACCGCCGCCCCCGCCAAGGGCGAGGCGATCCCGATGGACGACGCTCATCGCCATTTCGGCAAGGGACAGACCGAGGCGATGATTTCCCTGCCGCCCGGCCAGCACATGCTGCAACTGGTCGTCGGCGACAAATCGCATTTCCCGCTGGTCCCCTCCGTCGCTTCCGAGAAGATCCTGGTGATCGTCGACAAATAGCCGGTCAGGCGTCCAGCTCGAACGCCGCCTGCATCAGGGTGCGGGTGTATTCCTGCACCGGATGCAGGAAGATCTGCTCGGCGGTGCCAGCCTCCACGATTTTGCCCTGGCGCAGCACCACCACCCGATGCGCCAATGCGCGCACCACCTTCAGATCGTGACTGATGAACAGATAGCCGAACCCGTGGCGCTGCTGCAGGTCGCGCAGCAACTCCACGATCTGCGCCTGCACGGACATGTCGAGCGCCGAGGTCGGCTCGTCCAGCACCACGAAACGCGGCGCCAGGATCAGCGCGCGGGCGATGGATATACGCTGGCGCTGGCCGCCGCTGAATTCGTGCGGATAGCGCAGGGCGCTGTCGGCGGGCAGGCCCACCTCGTCCAGCTGCGCCGCCACGCGGCCGGCGCGTTCGGCTCGGCTCAAATCGGGCGCATGCACCGTAAGGCCCTCGGCGACGATGTCGCCCACGGTCGTGCGTGGCGACAGGCTGCCATATGGGTCCTGGAACACCATCTGCATCTTGGCGCGCAGCCGGCGCAGATCGCGCGCATTCAGCCGAGAGAGGTCCTTTCCGGCGACGACGATCCTGCCCATGACCGGCGCCAGCCGCAGGCAGGCCAGGCCGATGGTGGTCTTGCCGGAGCCTGACTCGCCGACCAGGCCGACGGTCTCGCCCTCATGCAGGCTCAGTGATACGCCGTCCACCGCGCGGACCGCACCCACCTGCCGACGCAGCAGGCCGCGGCGGATGGGGAAATGCACCTTGATGTCCTCGGCGCGCAGCACCTCCGCAGCATCCGGCGCCAGCGGCGCCGGCGCGCCTTTCGGCACGGCATCCAGCAGCATGCGCGTATACGGATGGGCCGGCGCGGCGAACACGTCGGCCACGCGCCCGGCCTCCACCACCACGCCGTCCTTCATCACGCACAGCTTGTCGGCGTAGCGGCGCACGATGCGCAGATCATGGCTGATCAGCAGCAGCGCCAGGCCCTGCGCCCGCTTCAGCGCCGCCAGCTCGGCCAGGATCTGGCCCTGGATGGTGACGTCGAGCGCCGTGGTCGGTTCGTCCGCGATCAGCAGGGCAGGATCATTGGCGAGCGCCATCGCGATCATCACCCGCTGGCGCTGACCGCCCGAGAGCTGGTGCGGAAACGCGTCCAGCCGGGTTTCGGCATCGGCAAAGCCGGCGCGCGCCAGCGCGGCGACCGCGGCCGCGCGCAGCGCCCCATCAGGCATCGGGCGATGCAGCGCGATCGCCTCGGACACCTGCCGGCCGATGCGGTGCAGCGGGTTCAGGCTGGTCATCGGCTCCTGGAAGATCATCCCGGCCGTGCCGCCACGCGCCTGGCGCAGTGCCCGCTCCGGCGCGCCGATCATGCACTGGCCATCGAGCATGATCCGTCCGGTCGGGTTGCTGCCCCCCGGCGGCAGCAATTGCAGCAGCGACAGAGCGGTCAGCGACTTGCCCGAACCGCTCTCCCCCACCAGCGCCAGCGTCTCGCCCCGATCGAGGATGAAGGACACGCCTTGCACCACCCGCTTCGCACCGAAGGCGACGGAGAGGTTTTCGACCTCGACCAGGCTCATGCCCGCGGTCCTGTGCCAGGTGTGAGCAAGACTGGGGCTTCGCCCCAGGCCCCAGCAGGTCTCTGCCCTGCACCCGCCAAGGGACAGTCGTCCCTTGGATCTCTCTGGCTGGTTTGTTGGGAAGGGGACGTAACCGACATTACCGTCGATCGGCTACGGCATGCCCCCTTCCCAACAAACCAAACTGAAAGGGGTCGAGGGGATGACCATCCCCTCGCGGGGTGGAGGGGCAGAGCCCCTCCTGGGGTTTGGGGCAAAGCCCCAATCTTCCTCATACCGGCATCCGCCTGGCATCGAACGCGTCGCGCACGGCCTCGCCGACGAAGATCAGCAGGGTCAGCACCGACCCCAGTGCGAAGAACGCGGTCACGCCGAGCCAAGGCGCCTGCAGGTTGTTCTTGCCCTGCGCCACCAGTTCACCGAGCGACGGCGAGCCCGGCGGCAGACCGAACCCGAGGAAGTCCAGCGTGCTCAGCACCGTCACCGAGCCGGACAGGATGAACGGCAGGAAGGTGAGCGTCGCAACCATCGCGTTGGGCAGCACGTGGCGCCACATCACCGCCAGGTCCGAGACCCCCAGTGCCTTGGCCGCCCGCACGTAGTCCAGGTTGCGGCCGCGCAGGAATTCCGCCCGCACCACGCCGGTCAACCCCATCCAGCGGAACAGCAGCAGGAAGATCAGCAGCACCCAGAAACTCGGCGTCAGCACGCTGCCGAGGATGATCAGCAGATAGAGTTCGGGCATGCCCGACCAGATCTCGATAAAACGCTGGAACAGCAGATCGAGCGTGCCGCCGTAATAGCCCTGCACCGCCCCAGCCGCGACGCCGACGACGGACGATACGATCGTCAGCGTGAAGCCGAACAGCACCGACAGGCGGAAGCCGTAGATCACCCGCGCCAGCACGTCGCGCGCCTGGTCGTCGGTGCCCAGCGGATTGCGCCAGGAAGGCGGCGCCGGCGCCGGCACGTCCAGGTTCTTCACCACAGTGTTGTAGGAATAAGGCACCAGCGGCCAGACCATCCAGCCCTTGGCATTGATGGTGCGCGCCAGCTCGGGGTCGGTGTAGTCGGCATCGGTCGGCAGGAAATCCGGGCCGAACGCATCCTCGCTGTAGTCCTGCAGAACCGGAACGAACCAGTGCCCGTCGTAGCGGATCAACAGCGGCCGGTCGTTGGCGATGAACTCGGCGAACAGCGACACGAAAAACAGCGTGGCGAAAATCCAAAGCGAGACGAAGCCGCGCCGGTTCTGCCGGAAGATCGCCAGCCGGCGGCGGGTGATGGGGGACAGAGTCAAGGCCGGGGCTCCGCCCCAGACCCCGGCAGGGGGCTCTGCCCCCTGCACCCCCGCAAGGAGCCCGTGGCCCCTTGACCCCCATTCGTTTGGTTTGTTGGGAAGGGGGCATGACGAAGCCGCGCAACGGCTACGCCATTTACGCCCCCTTCCCAACAAACCATTCCAAGGGATCCAAGGGACGACTGTCCCTTGGCGGGGTGCAGGGGCAGAGCCCCTGCTGGGGTTTGGGGCAAAGCCCCAACCTTCCTCACCGGCGGCTCTCGAAGTCGATCCGCGGATCGACCAGCGTGTACATCACGTCGCCGACGATCTGCATCACCAGCCCGAGCAGTGTAAAGATGAACAGCGTCCCGAACATCACGGGATAGTCGCGCTGGATCGCGGATTCGAAACCCAACAGCCCCAACCCGTCCAGGGAGAACACGATCTCCACCAGCAGGGAGGAGGAGAACACGATGCCGATGAATGCCGCGGGAAAACCGGCCACCACCAGCAGCATGGCATTGCGGAAGATGTGGCCGTACAGCACCCGGGTCTCGCTCGCGCCCTTGGCACGCGCGGTGGTGACGTATTGCTTGCGGATCTCTTCCAGGAAGCAGTTCTTGGTCAGCATCGTCAGGCTGGCGAAACCGCCGGCGACCAGCGCGATCGTCGGCAGCACCATGTGCCAGGCGTAATCCGCGATCCGCGCCGGCCAGCTCCAATCCCCCGAGCCCGAGCTGGTCAGGCCGCGCAACGGAAACCACTGCACGAAGGAGCCGCCTGCGAACAGGATCACCAGCAGGATCGCGAACAGGAAACCGGGAATGGCGTAGCCGACCAGCACCACCGCGGAGGAGACCAGGTCGAACCGGCTGCCGTCGCGCACCGCCTTGGAGATGCCAAGCGGAATGGAGATGAAATACACCAGCAGCGTCGACCACAACCCGATCGAGACCGATACCGGCATCTTCTGCGCGATCAGGTGCAGCACCGTCTGGTCGCGGAAGAAGCTGCGGCCGAAATCGAACCTGGCGTAATCCCTGAGCATGTCGAGGAAGCGCGTCAGCGGCGGCTTGTCGAAGCCGAACATCTTCTTGATGTCGGCCACCACCGCCGGATCAAGGCCGCGCGCGCCGCGATAGCTGGAATCGGAGCTGGGCGCCGACGCCTCGCCGGCTCCGGCATTGGTCAGCCGCCCCGTCGCGCTGCCCTTGCCGCGCAGTTCGGCGATCATCTGCTCCACTGGCCCGCCGGGGGCGAACTGCACCACCGCGAAATTGATCGCGACGATGCCGATCAGCGTCGGGATCACCAGCAACAGGCGGCGCAGCAGATAGGCGCCCATGTCAGTTGCCGCCGCGCCGAGCGGCCTCCACGACAGCGGAGCGCGCCGCGTCCACCCACCAATCATCCAGCACGAAGCCGCTGCGCACCTCCGCCGGCGGGCGGGCGAAGCGGTCCCAGAACGCGAGCCGGAAGGATTGCGTGTGCCAATGCGGCACCAGGTACCAGCCGTGCAGCAGCACGCGGTCCAGCGCGTGAGCGGCGGCCAGCTGCGCCTCCTGGCTGTCCACGGCGATCAGCTTGCCGACCAGCGCATCCACCACGGGGTCGCAGATGCCCATGACGTTGTCGCCGCCCTCCTGCCGGCCGGAGGCGCAGCTCCAGTAACCGAGCTGTTCGTTGCCGGGGTTGGTGCTCTCGCCGAACACCACGACCGACATGTCGAAATCAAACGTGTCCATCAGCCGCTGATACTGCGCCCCGTCCACCGTGCGCACGCGCGTCTCGATGCCGAGCTTCTTCAACGTCTCCACATAAGGCAGCGCCACCCGCTCGAATGCCGGCTGGTCCAGCAGCAGCTCGAAGGTCATCTGCTTGCCGTCCGGACCGATCAGCTTGCGCTCGCGCACCTCGTAGCCGGCCTCTTTCAGCAGTCCGAGTGCGAAGCGCAGCTCCTCGCGGTTGTTGCCGGAGCCATCGGTGACCGGCAGCGTGAATGGCTGGGTGAACACCGCCGGCGCCAGCTTGTCGCGATAACCCTCCAGCAATGCCAGCTCACCGCCCGCCGGCAGGGCGGAGGATGCCAGGTCGCTGTTGCTATAATAGGATTTCGTGCGGGTATAGGCGTTGTAGAACAGGTTCTTGTTGGCCCATTCGAAATCATAGGCCCAGGCCAATGCCTGGCGGACGCGGACATCCTTGAACACCGGGCGGCGGGTGTTGAAGGCGAAGCCCTGCATTCCCGTCGGCAAATGGTGGCGGATCTCCTCCTTCCTCACCAGGCCCTTCCCCACCGCGGGAAAATCGTACGCGGTGGCCCATTGCTTGGCGATGTTCTCCTGGCGGAAATCGATCTGCCCGGCCTTGAACGCCTCCAGCGCCACGGTGGCGTCGCGGAAATACTCGACGCGCATGGTGTCGATATTGCTCAGCCCCTTGCCGGTCGGCCGGTCGCGCGCCCACCAATCCGCCACCCGCTCATAGGAAACTGAGCGGCCGAACTCGAATTTCCCCACCCGGTACGGGCCGGAGCCGAGCGGCGGTTCGGTCAGTGGCTTGGAGAAGTCCCGGCTGGCCCACCATTGCTTCGGCAGCACCGGCATTTCGCCCAGGATCAGCGGCAATTCGCGGTTGCGGTCGGTCTTGAAGTGAAAGACCACGCGCAGCCTGCCTTCCACGGCCACATCCGCCACGTCAGCATAGTACTGCCGATAGAACGGCCTCGCCTTCTCGCGCAGGGTGTTGAAGGTCCAGGCAACATCCTCGGCGGTGACCGGCGTGCCGTCGTGGAACCGCGCTTCCGGACGCAGCTCGAAGGCGACCCATTTGCGGTCCTCCGGCAGCTCGATCACCGCGGCCAGATGGCCATAGGCGGCGCTGTCCTCGTCCGCGGAGGCGCGCAGCAGCGTATCGTAGACGCGCGTGATATCGGCGGCGCTGCCGCGGATGATGAACGGGTTGAAGCTGTCGAAAGTGCCGACCGAGGACAGCACCATCTCCCCGCCCTTCGGCGCATCGGGGTTCACATAGGGGAAATAGGGAAAATCCGGCGCCAGCGCGGGGGTGCCAAGCACGGAGAACGCGTGCGTGCGCACGATCCCGGACCCGGCAGCGCCAGGTGCCGCGGCGCGCGCGGCCGGCGCCAGCGGCAGCGCTGCCAGCAGCTGCAGGACGGCACGGCGGGTCGGTGTCATGGCCAAACAGGCTCCTTCCGCAGGTATGGGCCGCAGGTATGGGCGCGTCCGGGTCGCCCGCATGCTGGCATGTGGGGATCGACGCCCCGATACCCACTCCCGCCAGATACCAATTCCCGGGCCGGCTCCGCTACCCCGCGAGCAAGGCGATGGCCTGTTCCAGCAGTGCGGGATCGCCCACCGCCAGCGCCCGCCCGTCGCCATCCGCCGCCAGCCGCCGGCCGGACCAGTCGGTGATCCGCCCGCCGGCGCCCTCGATCACCGGGGTCAGCGCCGCCCAGTCCCAGATCTTCAGGTCGGCCTCGGCGATGATGTCGATCTGGCCCAGCGCCAGCAGCCCGTAAGCGTAGCAATCCCCGCCGAAGGAGCGCCGCTTCGCCGCCTCCGCAAGCGTCTCCCAGCGCGGCAGATCCGTGCCGAACATTTCCGGCGAGGTACAGGACAGTTCCGCCTCGCCCACCGCGGCGCAGCGCCGCGTGCCGGCGCGTCCGCCATAGGGTCCGCTGAACCGCGTCGGCCGGCCGGCGGCGCCGACCCAGCGCTCCCCGGTCACCGGCTGATCGATGATGCCGACGATCGGCGTGTCGCCGTCCAGCAGCCCGACCAGGGTGCCGAACACCGGCCGTCCGGTGATGAAGGCGCGGGTGCCGTCGATGGGATCGAGCACCCAGCGCAGCCGAGCATCGGGCCGGTCCAGGCCGAATTCCTCGCCCAGGATGCCGTGCGCGGGGAACCGCTCGGCCAGGACGGCGCGCATCACCTGCTCGGCAGTGCGGTCGGCGATGGTGACGGGGCTGCGGTCGCCCTTCAGTTCCGAGTCGAGTCCGGCGCGGAAGAACGGCCGGATCGCGGCACCCGCGACATCCGCCGCGGCCTCCGCGGCGGCGACCAGCCGGTCCATCTCCGTCTGGCCGATCTCCGCCCTCATCGGACGGTGACTACTGCGGCAGCGGCAGCGGCGACTTCGACAGGCTGCGCAGATAGTCGATCACGTCGGCGCGCTGCTTGTCGCTGTTGATGCCGGCGAACGCCATGCGGGTGCCCGGAACATAGGCGGCGGGCTTCTTCAGCCAGGCGTTCAGCTCCTCGTAGTTCCAGTCACCGGTCTTGGCCTTCATGCCGTCGGAGTAGTTGAAGCCCTCCATGTGGCCGTGCTTGGCGCCGACAACGCCATACAGGTTCGGCCCGACGCCGGCCTTGCCGCCTTCGTTGAAGGTGTGGCAGGCGCTGCACAGCTTCTTCGCCAGCCCTTCGCCCGCGGCCGGATCGGCGGCGGCGAGCAGCGGTCCGATCGGCTTCAGCTCTTCCGGAGCGCCCCCGGTCGGCGCCGGCGCCGCCGCTTCTTCGATCTTCAGGACAGTATGCGGCAGATGACGCACCCGAACGATCTGGTCCCCGATCAGGCCCGTGATGAAAAAAGCGATCCCGGCGATCAGGAACGCGGCGATCGCCTTGTTGATTTGCATGCTGTCCATCGGACGGATCTTCTCCGGGTAACTAGCTGAGGGCAACGAGCTGGACGAAACCCCCAGGATGAAAACGAATCGGGCGCCGTCCTTGGTCCGGAAGACGTCCGGATCGCGCGGATTTGCGCGCAAACCGGGGCCTACCTAATGTGCGCCGCACCTTAGGCAAACCGTAACCCAGCTTCAAGCCATCCCGTACCCGAACCCAGTTGAGCCCCCATTGACTCCCATCGTCGTCATCCCCTCCCGCATGGCCTCCACCCGGCTGCCGGGCAAGCCCCTCGCGGACATCCATGGCCTGCCGATGATCGTGCATGTGCTGCGCCGTGGCCTGGAAGCCGATATCGGCCCGGTCGCGGTCGCCTGCGCCGAGCCGGAGATCGCCGAGGCCGTACGCGCCGCCGGCGCCATCGCGGTCATGACCGACCCGTCTCTACCGTCGGGCTCCGACCGCGTGCATGCCGCCCTGGCAACGCTGGACCCGCAGGGCCAGTACGACGTGGTGGTGAACCTGCAGGGCGACTTCCCCACCCTGACAGCCGAGCAGTTGCGCGCCGTGATCACCCCGCTGTCGGACCCGCGCACCGATATCGCCACCCTGGTCGCGCCGATCCACGATGAGGAGGAGGCGAACACCCCCTCCTTCGTGAAGGCCGCCTGCGTGTTCGAACGCGGCCGCGCCGTGTCGCCGGCGCTGTATTTCTCCCGCGCGCCGATCCCCTGGGGGACGGCCCGCGCTGGCACCATATCGGCATCTACGCCTATCGCCGCGCCGCCCTGGCCCGGTTCGTGTCCCTGCCCGAAAGCCCGCTGGAACGGCGCGAGAAGCTCGAACAGCTCCGCGCGCTCGAGGACGGCATGCGCATCGTCTGCGCGCGAATCGAGCACGGCCCGTTCGGCGTCGACACGCCAGCGGACCTCGAACGCGCCCGCGCGCTGCTCGATCCCCGGCGCGCGAGCGGCCCGCCGGCCTTCAAAGGACCCCAAGCATGAGCGGCGTGATCGCGTTCCAGGGCTACCCCGGTGCCTACTCGGACCTGGCCTGCCGCGCCGCCTTCCCCGGCATGACCACGCTGCCCTGCGAATCCTTCGAGACCGCGATGGAAGCGGTCCGCGACGGCCGCGCGGACCTGGCCATGCTGCCCTGCGAGAACAGCCTCGCCGGCCGGGTGCCGGACATCCATCACCTCCTGCCAGGCTCCGGCCTGTTCGTCATCGGCGAGCATTTCCAGCGGGTGGAGCACTGCCTGCTCGGCATCAAGGGCGCCACGATCGCCGGGCTGAAGCGGGCGCATTCGCACACCGTGGCCCTCGGCCAGGTGCGCAACCTGCTGCGGGAACTGCACCTGACCCCGGTCGTGGAATCCGATACCGCCGGCTCGGCGGAACTGATCGCCAAATGGAACCGCCCGGAGGAAGCCGCCATCGCCTCCTCCCTGGCGGCGGAGATCCACGGCCTGGAGATCCTGCGCGCCAATGTCGAAGACGCCGCGCACAACACCACGCGCTTCTATGTCATGGCCAAACACGCGGTCACGCCGGACCCGAAGACGCCGCATGTGATGACCACCTTCGTGTTCCGCGTGCGCAACGTGCCCGCCGCCCTTTACAAGGCGCTCGGCGGCTTCGCGACCAACGGCGTGAACATGACCAAGCTGGAAAGCTACATGCTGGCAGGCCAGTTCTCCGCCACCCAGTTCCTCTGCGACGTCGACGGCCACCCCGAGCAACCCGCGCTGCGCCGCGCCCTGGAAGAACTCCAGTTCTTCTCCACCGAAGTCCGCATCCTCGGCGTCTACCCCGCCGCCCCTTTCCGCCTCACCCAGGGCCACGCCGACTGAGGCCGGCGGCTGGGGGGCTGTTCAAGCAAGACGAGGGGCTCCGCCCCCTCGACCCCCGCCAGAGGCGGAGCCTCTGGACACCTGGTTATGTTTTAAGAAATGGGCGGGCGAGGTAGTGCCGATGCACTGCCGTCGCCCGCCCATTTCTTAAAACATGTCAGGGGTTTCCAAAGGGCTTCGCCCTTTGGCGGGGTCCAGGGGCAGAGCCCCTGGCCTTCCTTCGACAGCCCCCCAGCCGCCGGCGTCAGACAGGCACGGCCAGGTGGGTGACGGGTTGGCCGGTGACGGCGGTGATGGCTTCGGCGACCAGGCGGCGGTGGCAGGCTTTGTGGTCGTGTTCGAAGCACAGCAGGCAGCAGCGTTCGGTTTGGGCGAGTTGGATGGCGTGGGCGAGTTCGGCCTGGGCGCGGTCGGATTTCAGGTGTTCGGCGTAGATCGCCTCCATTTTCCCGGGGTTGCCGGCGCGCACGGCCTGGCGGCCTTCCTTTGGCGTACCCAGGCCCTGGAGGTGGAGGTAGCCGATGCCTTCGGCCTGCAGCCCTGCCGCCAGCAGGGTCTTGGAGAAGCCAGGCTTGCGGGAGGAGGCGACGGCGCGGACGTCGATCAGCAGGTTCACGCGGGAGCGGCGCAGCAGCGCCAGCACTTCGGCGCTGGTGGTGCCTTCGTAGCCGATGGTCAGGAGTTCGGGGGGCATGGCGCTACCTTTGGGCGAGAGAGGCGGACAAGCCGGGCCGGGGCGAAACAGGGCTCGTTTCAGGGAGTACCTGCGCGTCCGGCGGGCGCAGCGCAAGGTCCTGGGTCGCGGCGAAAAATGCGCCGCCACTTGACGCGACCGGCAACCGGCTGGGACCGTGGGCGGAAGATCGATCCCAAAAGTTCGAACATGGAGGGAACACCAAGACATGAGCGCGCAACAGCGCCCGCTCGAAGCATTCCGGATCGTCGAGGTGAATGCGCCCGACGCGCCGGTAATGACGCGGTTGGCGACCGCCATGGCCGGCAAGCTCGCCGCCGATCTCGGTGCCGTCGTGATCAAGATCGAGCCACCCTCCGGGGACCCGCTGCGCTTCCTGCCGCCATTCCTGTCGAACGAAGGGCCGCGATCGGAACGCAGCGCGCTGTTCCAGTTCCTGAATACCTCCAAGCGCTCGGCCGCCACCGACAGCGCGATCCTGCGCACGCGGCTGGCCGCGGCCGCGGATGCGGTGATCACCGATGATGCGTCGCTGATCGGGGCCGGGCCGCGCGTGCAGGTGCTGGTCAGCCCCCTGGCGGAGCAGGGCTTTCCGTCCCCACCCATGGAGCAGATCGACATCCTGGCGATGAGCGGGCTGATGGACATCGTCGGCGAACCCGACGGGCCGCCGATGAAGCTGGGCGGGCATCAATGCGCCTATACCGCCGGCCTCGCCGCCTTCACCGGCATGGTCGCCGCGCTGGCGAATGCAGGAATGGCGGAGACGGTGGATGTCTCCATCCTCGATGTCGCGCTGTGGACCAACTGGAAGACCTTCGCCGACCGGCTGTACACCGGCCGCGCGCCGACCCGGCCCGGCGCGGTCGGGGAATTCCAGGTACTGGCCTGCGCGGATGGCCACGCCGCCTTCGTCTATACCGAAAAGGACTGGCCCATCCTGGTGCGGCTGTTCGCCGATGCAGGCCTGGCGGCGCCGGAATTCGCCACCCGTCCACAGCGCCAGGCGGCAGCCGCCGCCATCAACGCCCGCATCGCGCCCTGGTTCGCCGCCCGCACCCGCGCGGAGATCTACGCCGCGGCGAAGGCCGCGGGCGTGCCGTTGTCGGCTGTCTGGCGGCTGTCGGACCTGGCGGAGGATCCGCAATACATCGCCCAGAGGTTCTTCACCGACATCGCCCATCCCATGCTTGGCGAGCTGCGCTTTCCCACCCTGCCCGTGGTCTGGAACGGCGCCCGCTTCGCGCCCGCGCCAGCCCCTGCCCTGGTCCCTGCCCTGGCGACTTCTCATGGTTGAGCCGGTTAACGCCAAGGCGGCCCGGCCGCTCGGCGGTGTCCGCGTACTCGATCTCGGCATGATCACCGCCGGTGCATCGACATCCGCGCTGCTGGCCGATCTCGGCGCCGATGTGATGAAGGTGGAATCGGGCGCCGCGATCGACCTGTTCCGCAGCTGGGACGGGCGGGCACCGGGAACCGATTGGTGGAACCGCTCCCGCTTCTTCCGCTTCACCAACCGCAACAAGCGCGGCCTGGGGATTGACCTGAAATCGCCCGAGGGACGGGCGCTGTTCCTGCGCCTGGTCGGGCAGGCCGATGTTGTGCTGGAGAATTTCCGCCGCGGCGTGCTCGAACGGCTGAACCTGTCCTTCGCCGACCTGCTGGCGGCCAATCCGCGCATCATCCTGGCCTCCATCACCAGCCAGGGCGAAGCCGGGCCGGATCGGGCCGCGCCGTCCTACGGCTCCACGCTGGACGCGACATCCGGGCTGGCCTCGATCAGCGGCGCGGCCGACGGCATGCCGGCGATCTCCGGCATTGCACTGAACTATCCGGACCAGATCGTTTCCATCTTCGCCGCCGGCGTGGTGGTGGCCGCGGTGCTGGAGGTCCGCCGCACCGGCCAGGGCGTTCAGCTCGATATTCCCCAGCGCGAGCTGGCCAGCTTCCTGATCGGCGAACGCATCCTGGCCGGCGACGAAACCCGGCACGGCAACGGCGACGACACCGGCGGCGTGCAGGAATGCGTGCGCAGCGCCGACGGCGTCTGGATCGCGCTGCGCGCCGATGCCGGCACCGAGGCGCGGCTGCCGGAGCCGCTGGAGGCCTGGGCCGGCGTTCGCAAGGCGCGGGACATCCTGTCCTCCCTGGCCATGCTCGGCATCCGCGCCACCCCGGTGGCGGACGGGAATGCGATGCACGACGCGGTGCTGGCCGGGCAAAGCCGCATGGCCTTCGCGCGCGAACCCGGCGGTGGCTGGGCCAAGGGCTTCCCGTTCCAGTTCCGCGCCAACGCGCTGCGTGTCAGCCGCCCCGCGCCCGCGCTCGGTGAACACACGGCGGAGATCCTGCGCGAGATGCTGGGGCTGAGCGATTGCGAAATCGCCACCCTGGAAGCGACCGGCGCCACATCCGTGCTGCCCGACGCATGAACCCGACGGAGCCGACACCATGAAAGCCATGATCTGCCGCGAATGGGGCCCGCCCGGGGTCCTGACCCTGGCCGAGCTGCCGAGCCCGCCGCTCGGGCCGGGCCAGGTGCGCGTGCGCGTGCGCGCCGCCGGCATCAACTTCGCCGATACGCTGCAGATCGCTGGGAAATATCAGGTGAAACCGCTGCTGCCCTTCACCCCGGGCCTGGAGGTTGCCGGCGAAGTGCTGGAAATCGGCCCCGGCGTCATCAGGCCCTTCCGCATCGGCCAGCGCGTGCTGGGCTTCCTGCGCTTCGGCGGCGGCTATGCCGAGGAACTGGTGGCCCCCGCCGATTGCCTGCTGCCGATCCCCGACAGCCTCGGCGATACCGAGGCCGGCGGCTTCCCCGCGGTCTACGGCACCTCCTATTACGCGCTGACCTGGCGCGGAAAGCTGAAGCAGGGCGAGACGCTGCTGGTACTGGGTGCGGCCGGCGGCGTGGGCCTGACGGCGGTGGAGATCGGCAAGCAGCTTGGCGCCCGCGTCATCGCCGCCGCGGGCGGGGCGGAGAAATGCGCGCTGACGCTGCAATACGGCGCCGACCATGCCATCGACTACACGCGCGAGAGCATCCGCGACCGGGTGCGCGAACTGACTCATGGCGAAGGCGCGGATGTCGTCTACGACCCCGTCGGCGGCGACGCGTTCGACCAGGCGATCCGCGCCGTGGCCTGGGGGGCGCGCATGCTGGTGATCGGGTTCGCCGCCGGACGCATCCAGTCCGTGCCGGCGAACCTGGTCCTGGTGAAGAACATTTCCGTCACCGGCGTGGTGTTCGGCGCGCAGAACGAACGCGACCCGCAGGCCGGCGGCAGCTTCATCGCGGAGATGCTGCGCTGGCACGCGGCCGGAAGACTGCGCCCGCGCGTTTCCAAGACCTTTCCGCTGGCCGAGGCGCCGGCCGCGCTCGACGCGCTGCTGTCACGGCAATACGCCGGCAAGATCGGTACTGACCACGTGAGAAAGATCAGCACCACCGATCTCGATCTGCGCCAATTCATCCGCCCCGGGGACTGCATCGTCTGGGGCCAGGCGACCGGCGAACCGCTGACATTGACGGAAGCGCTGGTCGCGCAACGCCACGCCGTCGGGCCGGTGTCAGTATTCCTCGCTTCCTGCTTCTCCGACACGCTGCGCCCGGAGCATGCGGACGCGATCCGCTTTCGCGGATTTGGTCCGATGGGCACCTCCCGCATTCTCGCCAAGGCCGGAGTGCTGGACATAGTCCCGGTGCATTTCGGCCAGATCTACCGCTACATCCAGGACGGCCAGATCGGCTGCGATGTCGCCTTCGTGCAGCTCAGCCCACCCGGGCCGAACGGCAGACACAGCTTCGGCCTGATCAACGACTACGTGCAGACCCTGATCGCCACCGCCCGCGTGGTGATCGCCGAGGTGAACGACCAGATCCCCTGGACCTGCAACGAAGGCGAGCCCGATCTCGACCGCATCACCGCCATCGTCGAGACATCGCGCCCGCCGATCCAGCTTGCCCCCACCCGCATCGGCGCGGTGGAGCAGGCGATCGCGGCCAATGTCGCGCGCTATATCGAGGACGAGTCGGTGCTGCAGATGGGCGTCGGCGCGATCCCGGAAGCGGTGATGCAGGGTATCGCCGACCGGCGCGATCTCGGCCTGCATACCGGCATGGTCGGCGACAGCCTGGTCGGGCTGATCGAGCGCGGGATCATCACCAATGCAACCAAGCCGATCGATACCGGCATCTCCGTCGCCGGCGTTCTGCTCGGCACCGACCGGCTGTACCGCTTCGCCGATCGCAACCCGTCGCTGCTGCTGCGCCCGTCCTGGCACACCCATGCCGGCGATCTGCTGCGCATCCCGAAGCTGGTCAGCATCAACACCGCGCTGGAGGTGGACCTGACCGGTCAGGTCAATGCCGAGGCCGCCGGCGCGGATGTGCTCGGCGCCGTCGGCGGGCAGCCGGACCTGGTGCGCGCCGGCCACCGCTCCCCGGGCGGTCACGCGATCATCGCCCTGCCCAGCACGGCGCGCGGCGGCAGGACCAGCCGGATCTGCAAGACGCTGAACGGGCCGGTGACCACGCCGCGCAGCGACGTGGACGTGATCGTTACCGAATACGGCGCGGCCGACCTGCGTGGCCTGTCCCTATCGGAACGCGCCCGCGCCCTGACCGCGATCGCCCATCCGGAACATCGGGATGCATTGGTTTAGCGGTGGACATTGCCGCCATCGACGGTGACCACCGTGCCGCTGGTATAGGCGGAGCGGCCGGAGGCCAGGAACACCACCATGTCCGCCACCTCGCGCGACGTGCCCATGCGGCCGAACGGCAGGTTGCGGCTGGCCAGCGCCTCGCGCCAGCGGTCCGGCGTGCCGAACTGGGTGCGGCTCCAGGTCTGCAGCATCGTCACCGCGCGGTCCGTCTCGGTCAGGCCGGGATTGACCGCGACCACGCGCACGTTGTGATCGGGCGACCGCCCACCCAGCGCGCGGGTGAAGCCCATGAGGGAAATATTGCCGCTGGCGCCCAGGATGTAGTTGGCGTCCATCCGCTCGCCGCCGGTGCCGATCACGTTGACGATCACGCCGTCCCGCCGAGCCTTCATCCGCGTGTAGAAGGCGCGGGTCATGTTGATGTAGCCGAACACCTTCAGATCCCAGGAAGCGCGCCAGGTGGCGTCGTCGATGTCCTCCAGCGCACCGGCCGGGTTGGACCCGGCATTATTGATCAGGATGTCGTTATCGCCGCAGGCTTCCACCAGCCGTTCGCGGTCCTCGGGCCTGGAAAGATCGGCCGGGAAGGTGCGGACATTCACCTGATGCGCCGAACGCAGCTTCTGCGCCGCCGCTTCCAGCACCGCGGGATCGCGCGCAGCCAGGTCCACGTCGCAGCCTTCCTCCGCGAACACTTCCGCCACCGCGTAGCCGATACCCTTGCTGGCGCCGGTGATCAGCGCCCGCTTGCCCCTCAGGCCGAGTTCCATGGTCGTCCTTCCCCTACATTCCCAGATACGCGGCGCGCACCGCTTCGCTCTTTTCCAGATCGCGCGCCGAACCGCGCATGGCGATCGCACCGTTTTCCAGCACATAGGCGTCTTCCGACAGGCGCAGCGCCATATGCGCATTCTGCTCCACCAGCAGCACGTCGACGCCGCTGCGGCTGATCGTGCGAATGATCTCCCCGATGGTCTGCACGATCGCCGGCGCCAGGCCGATCGTCGGCTCGTCCAGCAGCAGCAGCTTCGGGCCGGACATCAGCGCGCGGCCGATCGCCACCATCTGCTGCTGCCCGCCCGACAAATTCATCGCGCGGGCGTCCAGGCGTTCGCGCAGCGCCGGAAAATAATCCAGCACGCGGTCGAAATCCGTCCGCACCGCGGCAGCGTCGGTGCGCAGATAGGCGCCGATTTCCAGATTCTCGCGCACACTCATGGTCGGAAACAGCCGCCTTCCCTCCGGAACCATGGAGATACCGGCTGCAACGATTTGGTCCACCTGCCGGTTGGTCAAATCCTCGCCGCGAAACCGGACCCGGCCGGCATCCAACCCCTTCAGGCCGGTGACGCCCTTCAGGATCGTGGTCTTGCCGGCACCGTTCGATCCGATCAGCGTGGCGATCCGTCCGTGATACACCTTGATGTCGATCCCGCTGACCGCGCGCACCGTGCCATAGCTCACGCCGAGGCCCGAGAGTTCCAGCACCAGCTCCCCGGTCATTCGCCCTCTCCCAGATAGGCGCGGATAACGTCGGGATTGTTGCGAATTTCCGCCGGCGTGCCTTCGGCGAGCTTCTGGCCGTAGTTCAGCACGACGATGCGGTCGCAGATGCGCATCACCGCGCGCATGTTGTGGTCGACCAGCAGGATCGTCGTCGCGAACTCGTCGCGGATGCGGGCCATCACCTCCAGCGCCGCCGCCGCCTCGGTGGAGTTCAGCCCGGTCAGCGGCTCATCCAGGCAGAGCAGCTTCGGGCGTGCCGCAAAGGCGATCGCGATCGACAGCATGCGCTGCAGCCCGTGCGGCAGGCTGCCCGCGGTGACCGTGAGCAGGCCGCCTAGGCCGAGCAGCTCGGCCGTCTCCCGCACCCGGCGCTCGCGTCCCGCATTGTCGCGGACCGCGCGCAACGCGCCGATCAGGATGTTGTCGCTCACGCTCATGTCGCGCAGCAGGCTGCCGTGCTGGAAGGTGCGCACCAGGCCGCGCCGGCTGATCGCCGCCGCCGACAGGCCGGTGATGTCTTCGCCGAGGAAGGTCAGCTTCCCCGTCGTCGGCTTGTAGAAGCCGCTGATGACGTTGAAAGTGGTGCTCTTGCCCGCGCCATTGGGTCCGATCAGCCCCATCACCTCGCCGGGACGCACCTCGAAGCTGAAGTCGCTGACAGCGAGAATGCCGCCGAACCGGCGCGAGACCGCTTCCGCCGTCAGCAGGGGCGCGCTCATGTCCGCCCCCGCGCAAAGAGCCGCAGCAGCCGTTTTCCGCCGCCCAGCAACCCGTCCGGCAGCACCAGCATGGACGCGACGATCGCGCCGCCGAACAGGATGTGCTCCAGCGAGCCCATGCCCTGCAGCCACTGCGCCAGGACTGTCAGCAGCGCGGCGCCAAGGATGGAGCCCGTCACGTTCGCGTCGCCGCCGATCTTGATGTAGGCCAGCGCGAACACCGGCACGAGGTAGCTGAAATCACCGGGGCTGATGACGTTGTAGATATGCGCATGCAGGGATCCGGCGATGCCGACCGAGAACGAGGCGATCACCAGACAGACCAGCTTGATCTGCACCACGTCGATGCCGACCGTCTCCACCACCGCGTCGTTGTTCTGGATGGCACGGAACACGCGGCCGAGATTGGACCGCTCGCACAGATACATCATCAGGATCAGCCCGCCGCACAGCACGACGGTCAGGAGGGGCATCCAGGGGTCCAGCACCTGCGGCGGAAAGATGCCGATGATACCGGAATTGCCGCCCAGCCATTCCACCCGCGTGTAGATCAGCCGCACCACCTCGGTAAAGGCGAAGCTGATCAGCATGAAATACGGCCCCTTGGTGCGCAACGTCACCAGGCCGAAGCCGGTGCTGACCAGCACCGCCAGCGCACCGCCGGCCAGCAACGCCACCGGAAACGGCAGCCCCCATTTCGTGGTGCAGATCGCGCCCACATAGGCGCCCATGCCATAGAACGCGCCAGTGCCGATATTGGTCTCCCCCACCAGGAGCATGAACCGCAGCCCGACCGCCAGCACCGCATTGAGCGCGGTCCACATCAGCAGATGCTGGGTGTACTCGTCATCTCCCAGAACCGCGAACGCCAGAACGCAGGCGGCGGCCAGCGCGGTCACGATCTGGCCCGCTTTAGCGCTCTGCATGGCCCAGGATCCCTTGTGGCCGCACCAGCAGGAACACCATCACCAGCACGAACATCGCGATGGTGGCGTAGGAAAGGTCCAGGAAATATCCGGCAAAACTCTCAATCGCCGCGATCACGAAGCCACCCACGATCGCACCGGGAATGCTGCCGAGGCCGCCGATGATGATGATGATGAACGCCTTGGCCAGGTAGTCATTGCCGAGCGACGGGCTGATCGCCGTCAACGGCGCGATCAGCCCGCCGGAGATCGCCGCCAACCCCGAGCCGATCATGAAGCCGTAGAAGGAAATGCGCCGGTAGCGGATGCCCTGCAGCATCGCCGCCTCCCGATCCTCCGCCACGGCGCGCAATGCGCGGCCAAGCTTCGTGCGGTTGACCAGCTGATATAGCCCGAACGTCGCGCCCAGCGCGATGCCGCAGATCACCAGGCGCTGGGTCTCCAACGCGCCGCCGAAGATCGAAACCTGACCCGTCAGCAGCTTCGGCACCACCCGCGGCGCGCCGGTGAAGATCCAGAGGTAAACGCCCTCCAGCAGCAGCAGCAGGCCCACCGACAGAATGAAGGAGCCGATCAGGTCGCGCAGATAACGCTCGAACCCGACGAAATAGAGCACCACCCCAAGAGCCGCCACCACGGTCAATGCCAGAGCGAAGCAAACGAAATAATCCACCCAGGCGGGAAAACCGAACCTGGCCGTGAACTCCGGCATCGTCACCGCGATCATCAGCGCCGCCAACGTGAAGAACTGGCCGTGCGCGAAGTTGATCACCTTCATCACGCCAAAAACCAGCGTCAGCCCCAGCGCAAACAGCACGTAAACCGCGCCAATCTGCAACGTATTCACCAGCAGCTGCGCGATCAGCCCCATGCGCAGGATCCGGGTATTGGGGCGGAAGGAAGCAAGCGAGGCCAGGGGGCCTTGCCCCCTGGACCCCCACCAGAGGCGGAGCCTCTGGACACCCGGTTGTTTTCTCCAAGAAGGGGGCTTGCTCTGTCCGTGCCGTTGCACGTACCTCGCCGCCCCCTTCCTGGAGAAAACAGTCTGGGGTTTCCAAAGGGCTCGCCCTTTGGCGGGGTCCCCAGACTGGAAGCATGGGGGCAGAGCCCCTGGCCTTGCTTGCTACCCTTCCTCCCCAACATCACGGCTTCTTCGCAAGGCGCTGTTCGAGCTCTGCGGGCAGGATGCGGGCGATTTCGACGGTTTGGCCGTTCTTGATCTGGGTGACGATGATGGGCACCAGCATCTGCTGCGGGGAGCCGTAGGTTTCCTTGCCGCCGAAGGCGGTGGGGCCGTAGCTGGATTCGAAGATGATTTCCGGCAGTGCCTTGGCGACCTTCTTCGGGTCGATGCTGTCGGCTTTTTCGATGCCGGCCTTCACCGCCATCAGGCCGTCCCAGGCGCCGAGCTGGAGTATGTTCAGCGGCTCGTTCAATGCCTTCAGCGCGCCTTCGTTCAGCTTGCGCTGGATCGGCGTCGCGGTTGGGCCGCCGAAATCGGCGGCATTGCCCATATAGACGTCTTCCACCGCGGCGCCGCCGACCTTCACCATCGCGTCCGCGCCGGTGCCGGAGGATTGCACCTTGATGCCTTTCCAGCCCTGCACCGCCAGTTCCTTGTAGATCAGGCCGCTATCGGCCGGCGGGGCACCGGAGAGGTCCAGGATATCGGCGTGGGTCTGCGCGAGCTTGGTGGCGATCGGCTGGAATTCGGTGGTGCCGCGTTCGTACCAGGTGCTGGCGACGATATCGTAGCCGCGCGCCTTGTATTGCTTCACCGCCTCCGCCTCGACCTCCTGGCCGGTGGCGTCGTTCGGGTTCAGCAGGGCGACGGTCTTGGCTTCCGGGTGGAGCCGCTTCAGCAGGTCGAACAGCGGACCGAACAATTCGAACGGCGTGTTGGAGTTGGTGAAGGTCAGCGGCGCCTGCGGGCCCTTCACGCTCTTGCCCCAGGCGATCTGCATCAGCAGCGCGCCCTGGCGTTCGGACAGGCTTTGCAGCGCCTTCACCGGCGCGGTGCCAATGCCCTGGATGATGAAGCGGATGCCGTCCCGGTTCAGCATGGCCTGCGCCGCCTTGCTGCCTTCGGCGGAATTGTAGCCGTTTTCGTAGGCGATCGACTCGACCTTGTAGGTCTTGCCGCCAGCCTTGATGCCGCCGTGGTCGTTGATTTCCTGGGCCGCCTGCTCGCCGACCCATTTGGCGCCCAGGCCCCAGCCCGCCGCGGCGCCGGACATCGGCACGAACACGCCGACCTTCAGCACCTCGTCGGCGCGCGCCGACGGCAGGGCGGCAAGCAGCAGGGCCGCGGCGGCTAACCATTTGGCAACTGGCTTCATCGGTCTCTCTCCCCTGTAGGTCCCGTTATGGGCGCCCCGTTGGCCGGGGCTTTGGTCGGCCGGATCAGATATCGGTGGTTTCGAACTCCGCCGGCGGGATGATTTTCAGTTTCCGCGGCACATTGCGATCGAATTCGGCTGCGGGGATCCTCCTGGCTCGGTTTTGTTACTTGCCGCAGAGCCTATGGTTTGGCCGCGCCGGGCGCAATCCCACGATCTAGCCGATGGCCTCGATCGTCAGCGGGAACAGCGATTCCAGCTCCTGCACCCGCATCAGATGGTAGGCGTTGAAACGATAGGCCTCCCCGGCGGAGATTTCGGGCGGAGTGAAGGGGAACGCCAGGTTGCCGCCGGTGGACAGCCGGCCGGCATAGCCGAAATGCATCAGGTACTGCTTGGCGGTGCGCACCACCTCGGCGGCGCGTTCGCGCGTGGGGGCGATGCATTCGCCCATCAGGAACACCTCGCCCGGCGGCGCTTCGCCGGTGGGAACGAACTGGCGCACACCGTCAATTCCATAGACCCGGAAAACCAGGGAAAAATCCTTTGGCGTGTCCTCGCAGACCAGCTCGTCCACCAGCGCGGACAGATCGGCCAGGATCTGCCGGTGACCGGCGATAAAGCGAGGATCGGCGGCACCGGCCAGCAGCACCGCACGCTCGCCGATGCGCCGCGCGCCCTCGATCTTCACCGTCAGTTGTTCGGCATCATGCCAAAGCGCGCCGCTCACGCGGGTGCGGCGGTCGTCGATCGCGGCGTACTGCGCCGCGGACAGGTCGAGCCGGCCTTCCGGCTCATAGACGGTGAACGGGTCGTCCTGCTCGTACAGGCTGTGGGCGGCAACCGATACCGGCGTGGCGTGGCGCTGCGGCGCCATGCTCTCCAGCTCGAAACCGGCCTCGTCCAGCGTGGCGAGGATCGAGTCCCGTCCGCCCGGGACGCAGCACAGCGAGGCGCATTCGATGATCTTCGCCATGTGCACGCAAAGGCCGGTGGGAAAGCCGAGCATCGCCGGCAGGGCGGCGAAGATCGCCGTATCGCAGGCGCGGCCGGCGACCAGCACGTCGATATCGGCGGCCAGCGCGCGCTGGAAATCGCCGAGCCCCATCTGGCCGACGATGTTGGCGGCCGCGTCCACCTCGGCGTCCGTCAGCTCGGCCATGCCGTTGATCGGCGAGACCTGCCCTTCGCGCACCGCCTGTTTCAGCCTGTCGCGCGGGACATCCGCGGCCAGGACGCCCATGCGGAATGCCAGGCCTTCCTCGCGGGCGATGTCGCGCAGCATCGCCAGGGTCTGGTCCAGATGCGGCCGCGCCCCGGCCGAGCCGGCCGAGCCGATGACCAGGGGAATATCGAGCCGCCGCGCGCCGAGCAGCACCTTGCGCAGGTCGCGCCTGGTGGACGCCGGCGCGGTCGCCATATGCCCGCTGCCGAGATAGGTGGGTCCGATGTCGATCGACCCCATGTCGCAGCCGATCAGATGCGGACGGCGGGCGAGACCGGCCTCGAACGCCGCTGTCGGGATGCCGTAGCCGAGCTGCCCGGACGCGCCGAGCAGACGCATCTCCCGGGGCGCGCCCTCAACGGGGTGGCGAAACTCAGCGAGGACGCGACCGGAAGCGCTCATATTTCAATGCCCAGCAGCGGCGCGTGCTGCTGCGCACCGTACACGTCCCGGTCCCCGGGATCGCCGGCGGTGATCAGGCGCGGCAGCACGATCTTGATGGCGCGGCCGAGCGGATAGGCGATGACCTCGATATCCGCTTCCGGCACACCGTACAGCGCCGAGATCGCATCGCGCGACAGAGCCGGGGATTGCGCCACGCGCTGGTAGTCCGCATCGGTGGCGAACATCACATCCAGGGTCAGGCAGCGCGGCCCGGCATTCTTGCTGCGAATCACCTGCGCGATGTCCTGCAACTGCATCTGTTCATCCTCCCCCGACAGTTTCTCCAGCACCGGCGGATGCTGGCCTGTCCGACGGGAGCACGCAACCGTCAGCGGCGCGGGCTTTCGCGGCGCAACGCCAGCACCGCCGCCAGCAGCATCAGCGCGATGCCCATGGCGTCTGTCAGGCTGACCTTTTCGCCATAGACGAGCATGCCCAGGACCACGGCGATCACCGGGCAGATGAAGGAATAGGTGCCGGTGCGGCTGGCGCCCCAGTCGCGCACCAGCCAGAAATAGATGATCGTGCCGCCGAGCGAGCCGCAGAACAGCAGGAAGAACCAGCCAGCCCAGGCCGCCCAGCCCCAGTGACCGGCGGCTGCTGCCCAGGCGCCGGGCTCGAAGGCCAGCGAAAAGGCCAGCAGCATCAGGCCGCCAAGAAGATTGGTCCACGCGGCCATTTGCGCCGGCGCCACCGACCCCATCATCGGCCGCGCCAGCACCGAGCCGGCCGAGTAGGCTAGGCAGCTCGTCAACACGCCGACGGTGCCCAGCAACTCCAGTGCGTCCAGCTGTCCGGCCAAAGCCTTGGGGCCGAACAGCAGCAGGATGCCGAAGACACCGAGCGCGGTGGCCCCGGCCTGTTTGCGGCTGAAGCGTTCCTGCCCGAGCATGACGGCGAAGCCAAGCAGGGACACCGGCGTCAGCGCCGAGCTGATCACCGCCGCCAGGCCGCTGCTGACGACGCGCAATCCGTACAGCAGGGCCACCGCGTTGAGGGCGACCATCAGGAAAGCCACCGGCAGCATCCGGCGCAGCATCCGGCGACCGATCCAGGGCGTCTGGCCGCGCCACCAGCCATAGGCCATCAGGATCAATCCGGCAGCGGTCCAGCGCGTGCCGGAGAAGAACGCCGGCGGCACCGCCATCGCCCCCGCCTTCAATGCCAGCCAGTTCGTGCCCCAGATGACGCACATCAGCGCGAACAGCACGCGCTGCTGCGTATGGGAGGAAATGGCCATGCAAACCTTGGCGATGCGGGAGGGGGAGCGGATCGGACCATACCGCGCGCCGGCGGCGCTGTCGCAGGACCGCCCGGCATGGCTCTGGTGCAAACTTGGCAGAGGCCGCAAGATTGTGCGCAAGCAGGGGGAAACGAGCGCGCAATGGCAGCAGCGACGCCGGCCGGCAGCGAGCCGAAGGTGGCCCATCGCGGCCTGATCACCGCCTTCGCGATGATGGCGACGCTGATGCAGGTGCTGGATTCCACCATCGCCAATGTGGCGCTGCCGTATATGCAGGGCAGCCTGGGCACGACCTCCGACGAGATCACCTGGGTGCTGACCTCCTACGTGATCGCCGCGGCGATCATGACCGCGCCCGTCGGCTGGATGGCGCAGCGCTACGGGCGGAAGAACCTGTTCATCGTCTGCCTGGCCGGGTTCACAATTTCCTCCATGCTGTGCGGCGCGGCGCAATCCTTGCCGCAGATGGTGATGTTCCGGCTGATGCAGGGCGTCTGCGGCGCCGCGCTGGTACCGCTGTCGCAGGCGACGATGCTGGACATCTACCCGTTCGAGCAGCGGGCCCAGGCGATGGCGATCTTCGGCATGGGCGTTATGCTGGGCCCGATCCTGGGGCCGACGCTCGGCGGCTACCTGACGGATGCCTATAACTGGCGCTGGGTGTTCTACGTGAACGTGCCGGTCGGCATCGTGGCGATCACCGGGCTGCTGATCTTCATGCCGAAGGCGCCGATCCGCCCGGAACTGACCTTCGACTGGACCGGCTTCGGCGTGCTCGCGCTGGGCGTCGGCAGCCTGCAGCTGATGCTGGACCGCGGCCAGGACCAGGACTGGTTCACCTCGCGCGAGATCATCGCCGAGGCGGTGCTGGCCGGGCTCGGACTTTATCTGTTCGTGGTGCACATGTTCACGGCGGAACGGCCGTTCCTGCCGCCGGCGATTTTTCGTGACGCCAATTTCACCGCCGCCATGCTGATGATGTTCTGCACCGGCGCGGTGCTGCAGGCGAGTTCGGCGCTGCTGGCGCCCTATTTGCAGAACCTGGCCGGCTATCCGGTGGCGACGGCCGGCCTGACGATGGCGCCGCGCGGCCTGGGCACCATGGTGGCGATGCAGGTGGCAAGCCGGTTGAGCCAGCGTTTCGACCAGCGCAAGATCATGGCCACCGGCCTGCTGGTCCTGGGCTGGACGTTCCACAGCATGAGCCAGTGGACGCCGGACGTGTCGCAGCACCAGATGCTGGTGACGCTGCTGCTGCAGGGCTGCTCGCTGGGGCTGATCTTCAACCCAATGACCGTGATGGCGTTCGCCACCCTGCCGGTGAACCTGCGCGGCGACGCGACCGCGCTGCAGGCGCTGTCGCGCAACCTGGGCGCGGCGATCGGCATTTCCGTGCTGTCCTTCATGCTGACGCGCAACACCCAGGTCTCGCATGCGGACATCGCCGCCTATGTCACCCCGTTCAACCGAATGCTGCAGGATCAGCACATCGCGCATTATCTGGACCCGGCCACCGGCGCCGGCGCGCGGATGCTGGACCAGGTGATCAACCGCCAGGCGCAGATCATCGCTTATAACGACGACTACCGGATCATGACGTTCTTCGTCGTCCCGCCGCTGCTGTTGCTGACGCTGATGCGCCGGCCGAACGCGATCGGCCGGCAGACACCGAGCTCCGAGGCCCCTGCCCCGGCGTCAGCCCCGGCCATCGCACGCGCCGGAGACGACTGAGCAGAGTTGCGGCTCGGCCGCCCGGAGGGGGGTTACTGGACCGAGCCATCCCCCTTCAGCGGCTTCACGCGGCCGGAGAGCTTGTTGCCCCGCAGGACGGCTTCCTCCGCAGTCAGGTTGACGACGAAATAGGTGTCGTAATCGCCGGTATTCTTAAACACGTTGTTCTCGACCAGGATCTCGCGCGTCGGCTGGGTGACGCCCTCGGCCCCGATCACGATGGCCCCGGTATGGTTCTCCGCTTTCGGTCCCTTCTGGATATTGTTGCCGCGGACCAGCACGTTGCCGCCATTGGGGATGTCGATCTCGTAGCTGGCGGTACCCTCGGTGCCGTCGGCGATGGTGTTGTCGATCACCTCGGTGCGCATCGCCCGCGACTTGATGTGATGGGCCTGGCGCTGCTCGGTGAATTTGGACCGCTCGACGCGAAGAAGCTCCAGGTTGCCGGCGTAGATGCCGTGCGTGCAGGACGGAAAACAGCCGCCGTTCTTGCTGAACTCGCTGTCGCGCACGATCAGGATCCCCGTTTTCGAGGGCGTCCCGGTCAGGATGCCGTTCTGGTTGTTGATGAACCTGACGCCCTCGACCGTAAGCTCAGGAGATTCGTCGCGGATCCCTGCGCCGTTCATGTCGGGAACCCGCGCCCGGGTGAGCGTCAGGTTGCGGATGGTGACGCGGGCGCCGGAAATGACCAGGATCCCCTTGCCCGCACATGCCTTGTCGGTAAGCACCGAGGACCCGTTCGGCCCCAGCCCCTCGATGGTGACGTCGCTGGCCCGGATGATGGCACAGTCGAAATATTCTCCGGGAGCGATGGTGACCTTGTCGCCGCTCTGCAGCTTGGAGGCTACATCGGACAGCATCTTGTATTGCGCATCCGGCCCAACCGTATATGTAGTGGCAGCGCAGGCCACTACCGGCAGTAGCGATACGCATCCGAAAATCAGCCGGGTCAGCTTCAGGCGGATGAATATCCGTCCGCAGATAGTGGAGAGCTGCATGGACCTTACCTTTTGCTACATCCCCGGCTTGGGCTTCGCGCCAGGGCTGTATGGCTCATAACGCGCGGACCCAACGAAAACCAGGGCAAGCCGATGATAAATGAAGGCTTGTCCCCGCCTTCGGCCAAGCCAGTTGCCAAGCGCCACGCCTTGCATTATCGGCGGCGGCCACGATCAGGGGTGACCCGGCGAGGATTTTCCCACATAAGATGCGCCGATCAGCACGGGTCGCCACCGTGTCCTCGATTGGACGAACGGTGGCCGTGCGAGGCTGGCCTTGACGACATCGGCGATAAGGAGGCTACGGAAATGGAAGTCGTCCCCTACTTTCTGTCCATAATTGTGACAGCCGTGGCCATCTACTGGAGCGTGCGGGAATTCCGCCGCAAGCCCGGCACACCGACCACGGGCTTCTTCCGCTATCATGAGGTGCTGCCATCGTCGATGGCAAGGTCCAAGGCCCGCGCCGCAGCAACGCAGATCAGGCCGCGCGCGGCCATGCGCGGCGCCGCCCCGACGCCCGGGCCGGTGCCCAGACCCCACGGCCGTTAGCAGAGACCGGCGATGCGCGGCGCATTGTTCCTGCTGTTGTACGCGTCGATGCTGCCAGCGGCGCTGGCGGCCGCGCATGCCGGCATGATGTTCTATATCTGGGCGTCGTTGATCTCACCGAACGTATTCGTGTTCGGCGCCCTGGCGGCTGTGCCGTACGCCAAGATCGCCATCGTCGTCGCGATATTGGCCATTGCCGCCGAGAGGGCCCGAAAGAAGCCCTACATGGACGCCTATTACGCCCTGCTGCTCGCCTTCCTCGTGCAATGCGCCCTCAGTTTCGCCTTTTCGCTGACCGAAATCGATCAGACCTACTTCGTCGCGGACCGCATCTGGAAGATCGGACTGCTTTGCCTGCTGATGAACCCGGTGCTGCGCGGCCGGCTCCAGATCCATTCCGTCATGCTCGTGGTCGGCCTGACGATGGGCGTGCAGGGCGCGTTGGAGGGATTGAAATACCTGATCTCCGGCGGCGGCCACCTGATGGTCCCGCCGGCCAATTTCGGGGACAACAACAGCTTCGGCCTGTTCGTCCTGATGAACCTGCCGGTGCTGATGTACCTGTTCCGGTATTCGGTCGAACCGCTCGTCCGGCTGGCGGTCGTCGGCGGCGTGCTCGCCAACACCCTGGCCATCATTGGAACCGGTTCGCGGGGCGCGTTCCTGGGCATCATGGCGGTGACGTTGGCCATGATCGTGCAGAGCAAGCGCCGGGTAAGCACGCTGCTCGTCGTCGCGGTGGTCGGCGCGTCCATCGCGGCTTTCGTGCCGAGCAGGGTCTATAACCGGGTCGACTCGATCGAAACGGCGGGTGAGGACAATTCGGTCCTGGGCCGGTTCCGGGCCTGGAAGTTGAACGCGCTCGTCGCCATGGACCGGCCCTTCGTCGGGGGAGGCTTCTCGTCGATGGAGGACCCGAAGGTCTGGACGGCGTATCTGCCCAAATTCTCTAAGCTCGATTTCATCCCGACCGGCTTGCCCGACAGGCCCCGCGCTGCGCACAGCATCTATTTCCAGGCGCTCGGGGATACCGGATTCAGCGGATTTTTCCTTTATATGGCCATCCTTATGACGACATTCCTGTCGATCCGACGGGTGCGGAAGCTGACCTCGGGCAACGCCGAACTGGGCTGGGCCTATGACCTGGCCGGCTATTTGCGATTGACGATGATTGCCCTGGTCGTCGCAGGCGCCGCGCTGAGCGTGGTGTTCTTCGACCTGCCGTTCATCGTCTTCACCCTGGTGTCGATCCTGCAACGCACGGTGCGCGACGAACTGGAAGCGCACGCCGAGAAGCCCGCGATGGCGCAGCCGGTCCGCAATGCGGTGTTCGAACGACCCAAGTTCGCCCACCATGCCTGACGCGGGAGGGCCATCCCCTCGGGCCGAAAACGACGTGACCTTGTGACCATCGCGACCCTCATCGGCTGGGCGATCGGCCTGCTGCCGGCCTGGGCGCGTGCGCACGCAACCCCCGCGCGGCTGCGCATCCTGGAGGAGTTCACGCGGTTCGGCATGGTCGGCCTGGTCGGATTGTGCGTCGATACCGCCATTGTCTATGCGCTGCGTTACAGCCTTGGCCTCTATGGCGCGGCCCTGGTCTCCTATCTCGTAGCGGCGAGCGTGACCTGGTTCCTCAACCGGCACTGGACCTTCAAGGGCCGCGGCGGCGGGCAGATCCATCGCCAATGGGCACTTTTCCTGCTCGCCAATCTCGGCGGCTTCCTACTCAACCGGGGCGCCTATGCGCTGCTGGTGACCTTCGTGCCGCTCTGCGCCCGCCAGCCGGTCTATGCCATCCTCGCCGGTATGCTGGCGGGCATGACGTCGAATTTCATGCTGTCGCGCAACGTCGTTTTCCGGCCCGTCGAGGGCAACGACTAGCCCCTGCCGTCCCGCGTGTCGGCACGGATCGACAGGTAGGCCAGGCGCTTGATCTCCTTGCGCCCGCGCGTGACGGATTCGAGGATCAGCCCGCAGGCGACCGACAGGAAACATAACAACATTAGTCCGGTTGCCAGCACGGCCGTCGGCAGGCGCGGCACCAACCCCGTATGCCAGTACTCCCATATGACGGGAACTCCCAACGCGAGCGCCAATAGCGCCAGCACGGTGGCACCGGAGCAGAAGAACGCCAAAGGCCGTTCCTCCTTCACCAGCACCACGATGGTTCGCAGGATCCGCAGGCCGTCGGAATAGGTGCGCAGCTTCGATTCGCTGCCGGCGGGACGGTCCTTGTACGCGGTGTTCACCTCACCGACCGGCATGTGCAGGTCCAGCGCATGGACGGTGAACTCGGTCTCCGTCTCGAAACCGCCGGCCAGGGCCGGAAAGCTCTTGACGAAGCGCCGGCTGAACACGCGATAGCCGGACAGCATGTCGGAAATCCGGTCGCCGAACACGGCGCGTACCAGGCCGGTGAGCAGCCGGTTGCCGAAGCGATGGCCGGGCCGGTAGGCGGCGGCGATATCGGTCACGCGCGCGCCGACCACCATGTCCAGCCGGTCCTCCGTCAGCAGGCGCACCATCGCGGGGGCGGCGGTGGCGTCATAGGTATCATCGCCGTCCACGAGCACGTAGATGTCTGCCTCCACGTCGGCGAAGGCGCGGCGGATCACATGGCCCTTGCCCTGCAGCGTCTCGCGGCGGACCACGGCACCGCTGGCCCGCGCCGCCGCCTCGGTGCCGTCCCGCGAATTGTTGTCGTAGACATAGATCGTTGCCTCCGGCAGGGCACGGCGGAAATCCGCCACGACCTTGGGAATAGCGACGGCCTCATTGTAGCAGGGAATGAGTACGGCGACTTGGGGCCCGGTCCGGTGTCGGCCAGGCCGATCGAGCGGCGGGGCAGCAGTGTCATCCATGTGATCGGCTTTCCTGGACGGCTTCGGGCACGGTCGTCACGGGCAACAACAGCACACTCCGCGATTACCTAGAAACAAGTTTACGGCAAATTCTGGGCAATTGCTAAGTTCGGCAGGAATATGCAACGATGCGCAACCGGCCCACGGCGACAGTCTGCACCGGAGTATTCCCGCAGATGTCATATCCCCTTGCTACTCCGCGTATAGAGGATACCCACTTCCAAGGTCCAGAGTGCCCTCCGCCGGATGACCTCGGGAACCGGCAAGACCATTGTCAGCTTCTTTCACAAGCCGCCAACGCGCAACGAAAGACATGGTGATATCGATGTCGGACAGCCCCGTTGTCGACCAGAAATATTATGAGGTGGCCGGGCCCGACTCTGTCGGGGAACGTCTGGTGATCGCCGCACGGGACCGCATCTATGCGGATTTTCTGCAGCTGATGGCGCCGCCGCCCGAGGCGCGGCTGCTCGATGTCGGAGTCTCCGACGTCGTGGGCGATGGCGCGAACATGCTGGAGCGGCTGTATCCCCACCCGGATCGCCTGACGGCCGCCGGGCTGGGCGAAGGGCAGGATTTTCGCCTGGCCTTCCCGGCCATTCGTTACGTGCAGGTGGAAGCCGGGCGGCCCCTGCCCTTCGCGGACGATGCGTTCGATATCTCATGCTCCAATGCCGTACTGGAGCATGCCGGCAGCCGGGAAGCCCAGCGCAACTTCATCCGCGAATTGCTGCGCGTGGCGCAGCATGTGTTCCTGACGGTGCCGCATCGGTTTTTCCCGGTCGAACATCATACCGCGATTCCGCTGTTGCACTTTACCGATCCGACTTTCCGCCTGGCCTGCCGGGTCGCCGGCAAGGGTTCCTGGGCGGAGGAGAAGAACCTGATCCTGATGACCCGTTCACGGCTCGCCTCGCTCATCCCCCCGGGTGTGCCGCACCGCATCGGTATGACGGGACTGCACCTGGGTCCGTTCAGTTCGAACCTCTATCTCGTGCTGCACCGCGCGGCTGGCGGCTCCGCCTGATGCAGCCTGGCCGACGGGGACGGTATCCAATCTCCCGTTCCCACTGATCGAATTTTTCGGAGCGAAATCACGTATCTGTCGATACGGAGATGATTGCGCCTGAGGGAGGCCCATCTTGTCGGGGCGCGAAAGGTCACAGAACTCCGTCTTTTCGTTTCTATTATGTGTACCGAAATAAATTGGTTACAAATGTCGTGACAGGCTGCCCTCTGGAATTCTGCTCCACCATCCGGAGATCGCATGAACCTGTCCGAAGTCGCGCCTGACACGATCTCCCGGCCCATGCCCGCAGCCGGCCAGCCATCCGCCGCGCGCCAGGCGTTCCTGGTCACCCTGTGCGTGCTGTTCGTTCTCGTCATGATCGCCCTCTCATGGGATGGTTTCCTCGAAACCGACGATTTGGCCTATGCGCGCGCCGCCGATAGCTGGTTGCATGAAGTGCCGTTCCTGGGACAATCGCATTGGGCGCTGCGCCATTTCATCGTGCTGCCGCTGGCGGCGTCGTTCGCGATCTTCGGCCGCTCCGAAATGGCGCTTGCCGTGCCGATGCTGCTGTATGGCGCCGGCATGCTGCTGCTGACCGGCCTCTGCATGCAGCGCGTGGCGGGCACGCTGGCCGGTGTGCTAGCGCCGCTGCTCATCGCCAGCGTACCGGCCTTCGCGTCGGGCGCCACCATGGTCTACACGGACGTGCCAGAAGCCTTCTTCGTCCTCGCCTCGTTCTGGGTCTTCACCTTCGCGACCGCCTCGCGCCGCAGCAGCCGCTTCATTCTGGCCGGCGTATTGGCGGGCTGCGGTTTCCTGACCCGCGAGACCGCGGCCGCTTTGCTGGTGCCCTATGCCATCCTGTTTCTCGCCGGCTATGGCGAGCGCGGCGGCTATGTCTGGATGGGCGCTGGCTTCGCCGCCATCGTCGGCCTGGATGCCCTCTACCTCGGCATCATGAGCGGCGATCCGCTCTGGCGCATCCACGTCACCCTTCAAGGCCTCGCTGGCGATAGCCCGTATACCCCGGGATTGAAGGCACCGGCTGGGATGGACGACCCGCTCGGCATCTTCGCTCTGCCTCGGGCGGTGCAGGCCCTGGTGATGCTGTTCGCCAGCCCGGCGCTCGGCCTGCTGCCCTGGTTCGGCGTCCCCGCCAGCGTGTATCTCGCGTGGACGCCGCCGCCGGGCGAGGCAGGCCGGGCCGCGCGCCTGTTCCTTTTGCTGGCCGCCGGCTGGTTCCTGACATTGAGTTTCGTGTTCCTGTCCCTGTGGCTGATCCCGCGCTACCAGGTCGTGACCCTGTGCGCCCTGGCGGTGCCTTCCGCCATGCTGCTGGCGGACTGGCTGAACCGCGGCCATGCCATCCGCGCCGCCCTCGTGCTGCTGCCCCTCCTCGCCGCGAGCCTGGCGCTGGTTTCTGCGTCGGACCATCAGCTGATGTTCGGCGAACGGGCATTGGCGGATTTCGCTCGCCAGCACGACGAGCCGATCCGCACCGATCCGGCGACGCTGCGCGGGGCCGAATGGCTGCTGGAGAACGCCGGCGCGGACCGCCGCGTGTCCGCCGGATTGCCGGTCCCGGGCGGCCTGTATTTCGTCAACCACGTCCCCCGCCGCCGGCTGCCGGCCGACTGGCCGGTTCGCGATGATCCGCCGGGCAGTACGGTCGTGGCGCGCTTCGTCCAGCAGCCCGGCCCGATCGCCAGGCTAGCCGCCTATCTTCAGCTCAACCGGGTGATTCCGGCGGTGCTATGGCGCAAGCTCGACCCGCCGCCACGACGGGCCGACATGGTGCGGATGCCCTGAGCCCCCGGCGTCTATCGCTTAGCGCCAAACCTTGAGCCGCTCCGCAGCCTGGCGCATGTCCGCCTCCGGCCCGCAATAGCTGAAGCGGATGAAACGGTTGCCGCGCGTGCGGTCGAAATCGACGCCCGAGGTCGCGGCGACGCCGGTCTCCGCCAGCATCCGGGCGCAGAACGCCGCGCTGTCGTTGGATCGCTCGGAAATATCCGCGTACAGGTAGAACGCGCCCTCGGCCGGGCTTAGGCGGGAAAACCCCGCCGCCGGCAAGGCGCCCAGCAAATAGTCGCGCGAGCGGCGATAGCGGGCAATGTTGGCCTGCAATTCGTCGTGGCAGTCGAACGCGGCCTCGGCGGCGATCTGCGAGATATGCGGGGCGCTGATGAAGAAGTTCTGCGCCAGGCATTCCACCGGACGGATCAGGTCGTCGGGCAGCACCAGCCAGCCGATGCGCCAGCCGGTCATACTGAAATACTTGGAGAAGCTGTTGACGACGATGGCGCTCGGCGACAGCGCAGCGGCGGTGGCCAGCGGGCTGTCATAGTTCAGGCCGTGGTAGATCTCGTCGCTGATCAGCCGCACGCCGTTGGCGTGGCACCAATGCGCGATGGCCGCCAGTTCGTCCGGGTGCAGCATGGTGCCGGCCGGATTGCAGGGGCTGGCGACGATCAACCCGTCCGGCCGTGGATCCAGCCGCTCCAGCGCTTCGACGCTCGGCTGGAAACGGGTCTCGGGCCCCGCCTCGATGATCACCGGCTGCATGCCGAGCGCGGTCAGGATGTTCACGTAGGGCGGATAGAACGGGCTGGCCATGGCCACCCGGTCGCCGGGATCGAACGCGGCCAGGAATGCCAGTGGGAATGCGCCGGACGCGCCGAGCGTCACCGCCACGCGCTCAGACGCCAGGTCCAGGCCGTACCAGTCGCGGTAATGCAGGGCCAGGCGCCCGCGCAGGCTGCGCCGGCCGAAGGCCTCGGTGTAGCCCATGGGATCGCCGCTCTGCAGCGCCCGTCCGGCCGCCGCCAATGCGCCCGCCGGGGCGCCGGTGCTGGGCTGGCCGACTTCCATGCGGATCACGTGCGGCGCGCCCGGCGGCAGCGCCGCCTGCCGGGCATTCGCCGCGGAGATCACGTCCATGACCATGAAGGGCGGCGCGAACGCACCCTTGCCGATCTTCAAGGAACTCATGCGCTTCGCTGCCGCTTCATAAGATCCACGCTCGCGCTTCGCTGCCGCTTCATAAGATCACGCTCGCGCTCCGCTGCCGCTTGGCGCTCAATTGCTGCCGATCGCCAGACCGGCCCCGCGCGGGTCGGTCTGCCAGCGGCAGGATTGCTCATCGCCCGGCAGATAGCCGCCGCAGGTGATGACATTGGCCCGGCCCGGCTCGGGTGCCGGCGCGATCGGTCCCTGCTCACGGCGCAGCGCGTCCGCCATGCCGGCCGCCACCGCCAGGGCAGCGCCCTGCTGGCCGGAACCGGCCACCGCGGCGCGGAATTTGTGCACGTTCTTGTTCCAGGCCACCGCCGCCGACAGCAGCGGCGGCGGGACCGATCGCGGCGAGGCGCCGATCAGGAAGCCCATACCGGGCATCATCCGCCCAGTGCCGAACAGGTTGTTCAGGCTCAGGTCGCAGGCCACCGAATTGCCGTTGCGGTCCAGCGTGACGAAACTGGTAGACGCCGGCAGCGCCGGCAGCGAGCCCGCCGGCAGCACCTCTTTCAGCACCGCCTCGGGATCGCCGCCGCCGGCGCGCCAGCGCGCCGCCACGGCGATCGCCCGCGCGCCCGCTTCGTCCAGGGGAATGCCGGCGCGGCGGTTCTGCCAAAGCGTCTGGAACGCGGCGGCCGCGGCGAGCCCGCCATCCGCGGGCGGCGGCAGGAAGGCCACGGTATCGTTGCCGGCGTCCAGGCTGATCGGCGCGGCCGTGGCAGGCAGCGCCGTTTTCAGATCGGCCAGGCTGATCGGACCGCCGGCCCGGGGCGAGCCCTCGGCGATGCGTTTTGCCAGGGCGCCGACATAGAAATCGCCCACGCCCGAGACCCGCAGGCCCGACAGGGTCGCCCCCAGCGCCGGTTGCACCAGCTGGGCGCCTTCGGTCAGTGGCACGCCGTCACGGCTGAACACCGCGCGCGCCGGCGGGTCGGCGAACAGCGGTCCGGCGACATCGGCGAGATCGCGCACCAGGGCGCGGGAGGCCGGCACGCCGAACTGCGCCATCTGCTCGGCCGGGGCGATCTGCGCCTCGATCGGCCGGCTGCCGTAGCGGGCCTGCAGCAGGAACATTCCGCGCGCCAGCATCGGCAGCGCGGCCGGGCGGTCGGCCGGCGCCCCGCCGCCATCGGCGCCGCCGGGCACGAACAGGATCGCCTCCGGCATGCCGCCATTGGGGCTTTTCGGGTCGGCGAAATAGGCCATGCACGCACCGCCGCCGCCCAGTCCGGCGCGCGACGGCAAGGTGACCGACAGTGCAAACGCCACGGCGGTCGCGGCATCGGCCGCATTGCCGCCCGAGGACAACACCTGCCGGCCGGCGAGCGCCGCACGCGGCTCATCCGCCACGACCCCGCCGAGGAACCCCTCGATATAGCCGGGCGCACCAGGCTGCGACGATCCGGTCCCGAGCATGGTGTCCTTGACCGAAGTCAGCGTGCTGCAGGACGCGGTGGCCAGGCCGAGGGCCAGCAGATACGCGCCGCGGCGCGCGGTTCCGCGTCCCTGACGCCTGGCCTTGCCCGTGCTACGCGCGCTGTTGTTCATCCAAGCCGTTCCCTTCATGGCATCGTCGGCGAACCCGCAAGATTCGCCGTCCCGACAATGGGCATCGTGCCATAGACGGCTTCACGAGCACCGGCAACCGTCTGCCGGCCCCCGCCTTCGTTCAGGCTCGTTCGTTCAGGCTCTGGTATCGCGCAAGGCCGGTTGGATGGTAGGAACCGATCGATCCGTCCTCCGCACCCATCCACCCGAGCGCGAAGAGTGAGCCCGCCGATGCAGTCCAATCCCGCGCCTTCCCGCCGGTTCGCACGCCTGCTGGCGCTCTGCGGCCTTTTCGCCACGCTGCTGCTGCCCAACGCGGGCCGCGCCGCGGACAGCTTCACCCCGGCCCAGCGCGCCGAGATCGTGCGCATCGTCCGCGACGCGCTGGTGCAGGACCCGTCCATCCTGCGCGACGCGGTCGAGGCGCTGCAGACCGCGGAGAAGAAGCAGGAGGAGGAGTCTTCCCGCGCCGCCCTGATCGCCAACCGCTCCGCGCTGATCGACCCTGCGGACCCCGTCGCCGGCAATCCCGACGGCAATGTCACCATCGTCGAGTTCTTCGATATCCGCTGCCCGTACTGCAAGCGCCTGGAAACGCCGATGGCCGATCTGCTCAAGCGCGACCCGCAGGTGCGGCTGGTCTACAAGGATCTGCCGGTGCTCGGCCCGCCGAGCGTACTCGGCGCCAGGGCGCTGCTCGCGGCCCAGCGCCAGGGCGGCTACGAGAAGCTGCGTGAGGCGCTGATGCATACCGATGTCCCCATCACCAAGGACGTGATCCGTAGCGCAGCGGAACGCCTGGGGCTCGATTGGGCAAAGCTGAGCCAGGACATGGACGCGCCGGAGATCGAGGCCCGCATCCAGAAGAACCTGCATCTGGCTTCGGCGCTCGGCATCCAGGGCACGCCGGCGATGGTGATCGGCGACACGCTGATCCCCGGCGCCGTCGATCTCGCCGAGTTGCAGCGTGCGGTGGCCGGCGCGCGCAAGAAATAGCTTTCGCTTCCCGTCCGCGTCCGCTTCGGCCTATCGTTACGGAGATCGGCAGAACCGCCGGGCTCGGCGCCACGCAGGTGCGGGTCTCGCCCGACGGCACGCTGGCGCTGATCGCCAACCGGGCGGAGGGAACCGTCTCGATCTTCACCGTCAAGGACAAGCGCCTGACCGCCGCCGGCAAGCTCGACACCGGCAACAAGGCCTCCCTGCCGAGCGCGGTCGCGTTCCTCAAGGACGGCAAGACCGCCCTGCTGACCCGCAGCGGCGACAACCAGATCAATGTGTTGCATATCGACGGCACCAACGTGACCATCGACCCGCGGCCGATCACCGCCGGCCTCGCACCCTACACCATGGACATCAACACCGCCGGCACGGTGGCCGCAGTGTCCAACATGGGCCGCGGCGATGGCGATGCCGATACCGTCGCGCTGATCGACCTCAGCCGCGCGCCGTTCCGCACCGTCGAGTTCACGACCGTGCCGAGCGGCCCCGAGCCGTTGAAATTCTCCCCGGACGGCAAATTCCTGGCCGTGGGTTCGCAGGAGAGCAGCACCAAGCCGCAATCGCCGTTCCACCAGGCGCATGGCCGGGTGACGCTGTTCGCGGTGCAGGGCAAGCATCTGCAAAGGATCGGCGAGGCACCGATCGGCCCCTGGGCCGAAGGCCTCGCCTGGTCGCGCGACAGCCACACGCTGATGGCGCAGAACATGGGCGACCAGACCATCTCGGTGTTCGCCGTGAACAACGGCCGCCTGACGCCGGGCAAGCCGCTGAAGATCGAGAATGGCGGCCCGGAATCCTTCGGCAGCGCCTGGTAGCTTCAGCGTACGTAGACGCGGATCTCGCCGGCCTTGATGGCGGGGTCCGAGCGCACGGCCAGATGGATGCGCGCGGCCGGCACGCCCTGGGCCATGATGGCGCGCATCACCTCGGCGGCGTGCGAGGCCGCCTCGTCCAGCGCGGCGGCGCTCGCCACCGGCGGCTGGGCAGGCATGGCGGTAGCGTTGTTGGCGGACGGCGGGCTGGCTGGCGGGGCCGTGACGGATGGGGCCGTGGCAGGCGCGACGCCGACCACGTCGTAGTCGATGTCGTGCCTTGCCTTCTCGGCGGCACGCACGGCCTCGCGCAGGGATTTCGTGTAGTCCTTCGGCGTCGCGCTGGCGGCGATGACGATCAGCGGCGTCCGTGTCTCCACTGGCGGCGGCACGATCACCGGCGGTGGCTTCGGCTCCGGCGAAGGGGCGAAGGTCGTCTGGTCCATCAGCGTGCAGCCGGCGAGCACCGGAAGCAGCAGGACGAAGAAAGGGAGCCGGCGCATGGCGGTTCTTATCCGGACGTGGGGAGACGCAGGGTTAGCCGGTCAGTGTGCAAGACGCCAGCCGTCAATGCCGATAATCAGGCGCCTCGCGGTCCAGGATGCGCTTGACGCTTTCCAGATGCAGGCGCGCGGATTCGCGGTCGCCCTCACGCATCTGCCGGTAGGTCAACGCCGCCAGTTCCGGCGGCACCGGCACCAGCCTGCGCCCGGTCGACTCGGCCAGGCGCTGCACCTCGCAGGCGCGCTCCAGGTAATAGAGGTCGTCCCAGGCCTCGGCGATGCCGGCCCCAACGACCAAGACGCCGTGGTTCTTCATGAACACGATGTCGGCATCGCCACCCGCCTGAACGAGATTGGCGGCGATGCGGTCGCCCTCGGCATGGTCGAGCGCCAGGCCGTTGTACTGCTCGTCCACCAGCGTGCGGCCGTAGAATTTCAGCGCCGTCTGGCCGGCCCAGACCAGCGGCGGCCCTTCCACCATGGCCAGGGCGGTGGCGTTCGGCATATGGGTGTGGAACGCGGCGCGGGCGCGGGGCACCCGCTTGTGCACGCGGGCATGAATGTAGAAGGCGGTCGCCTCCGGCACGCCCTCCCCGGCCACCACGCGGCCGTCGAAATCGCAGATCAGCAGCCGGGACGCTGTGATCTCGGCAAAGCCGTAGCCATAGGGATTGACCAGGAACAGATCGTCCCGTCCGGGCACCATGGCGGAGAGGTGGTTGCAGATCCCCTCGTGCAGCCCCATCCGCGCCGCCGCGCGGAAACAGGCGGCCAGATCGACCCGGGCCTGCTGCACCGCGTCACGGTCGAGCTCGGTGTTGCGCAGGATGGCCGGAGCCTGGTGTTTGGGAGCCTGGGGTTCTAGCGCGTGGGCCATGTGGGGCACTCCGATGCTGCGAGAAAGCTTGCAGGAAGTCCCGACGCGGGCAAGATGCGCCCGGCAATTCAGGAGCTGCATAGATGTCCCAGGCGAGCACGTCACAGACCAATCAGCGCATCGACGGCAAGCGGCTATGGGACAGCCTGATGGGGTTCGCCGAAATCGGCGCCACCGCCAAGGGCGGCGTGCGGCGCCTGACGCTGACCGATGTCGATCGCCGCGGCCGGGAAAAATTCCGCACCGAATGCGAGGCCGCCGGGCTGACCGTGCGGGTGGACGAGATCGGCAACATGTTCGCCCGCCGCCCCGGCCGCGATCCGGCCCGGCTGCCGGTGCTGCTGGGCAGCCATCTGGACAGTCAGCCGAGCGGGGGAAAATTCGACGGCGCGCTCGGCGTCATCGCCGGGCTGGAGGTGATGCGCAGCCTGAACGACCTCGGCATCGTCACCGAGGCTCCGGTGGAGCTGATCAACTGGACCGACGAGGAAGGCAGCCGGTTCGGCCATTCGCTGATGGGCTCCGGCGTCTGGGCCGGCATCTACGCCCGCGACAAGGCCTATGCCCTGACCGATACCGAGGGCGTCAGCGTGGCAACCGCGCTGGACAGCATCGGCTACCGCGGCCCGGAGCCGGCCAGGCCGTTCCCGGCGGATGCGTATTTCGAGCTGCATATCGAGCAGGGCCCGATCCTGGAACGCGAGGCCAAGCAGATCGGCATCGTCACCGGCGCCCAGGCGCAGGTCTGGTACGACGCGGTGGTCACCGGGCAGGACAGCCATGCCGGCACCACGCCGCCTTCGGCGCGCAAGGACGCGCTGGTCTGCGCCGCCCGGATCATCGACCTCGTGGACCGCATGATGCGCGCGCGCGGCGAGGACGGACGCGGCACGGTAGGGCAGCTGTTGGTCTCTCCCAACAGCCGCAATGTCATTCCCGGCGAGGTGCGCTTCTCGGTCGAGTTCCGCCACCCCGATGATGCCGAACTGGACCGCCTGCACGCCCAGTTCCCGCGCGAGGCGGGTTTCCTGGCGCGCGATTGCGGCGTGAAGCTCGAATTGACCGAATTGTTCAAGATCCCCGCCCAGCCGTTCGATCCCGGCTGCGTGGACCTGGTGCGCCAGGCCGCCGCGCGCCTCGGCTTCTCCGCCCGGGAGATCGTCTCCGGCGCCGGCCATGACGCCGTCTATGTCGCCCGCCACGTGCCGACCGCGATGATCTTCACCCCGTGCAAGGACGGGCTGTCGCATAACGAGGCGGAAAGCATCGAGCCGGAGGAAGCCGAAGCCGGCTGCCAGGTACTGTTCGAGGCGGTGCTGGCGCGCGCCAACCGGGTGCTGTGATGGGCCCGCTGCCGCCGCTCGACACCCCCACTCTGCCCGCCGGTATCCGCTCGCGCTTCGTCGACGGCATCAACGGCCTGCGCATGCACCTGCTGGAAGCCGGCTTCGAAACCCCGGGCCGGCCCTGCGTGCTGCTGCTGCACGGGTTTCCGGAGCTGGCCTATTCCTGGCGCAAGATTCTTCTGCCGCTTGCCGATGCGGGCTACCACGTCATCGCCCCGGACCAGCGCGGCTATGGCCGCACCACCGGCTGGGACCCGGATTATGACGGCGACCTCGGTTCCTTCCGGTTGCTGAACCTGGTGCGCGACACGATCGGGCTGGTCTCCGCCCTCGGCTACCGCTCAGTCGCGGCGGTGGTCGGGCATGATTTCGGCGCCTCGGTCGCGGCCTGGTGCGCGCTGGTCCGCCCGGACGTGTTCCGCGCCATGGCGCTGATGAGCGCGCCCTTCGCCGGCCCGCCCGCGTTGCCGTTCGACACCGCCAACGGGACAACCGGCCCGGCAGCGGCGCCCGATGTCCACGCCGCGCTGGCCCGGCTGGACCGGCCGCGCAAGCACTACCAATGGTACTACTCCACCCGCGTTGCCAACGCGGACATGCACGGCGCCAAGCAGGGCGTGCACGATTTCCTGCGCGCCTACTACCACCACAAGAGCGCCGACTGGCCTGGCAACCAGCCCTTCCCGCTGCAATCCTGGAGCGCCGGCGAGTTGGCGAAGCTGCCGACCTACTATGTCATGGACCTGGACCAGGACATGGCGCAGACGGTCGCTGCGGAGATGCCCTCCCCGGCCCGGATCGCCGCCAATTCCTGGCTGCCCGACAGCGAGCTCGCGGTCTACAGCGCCGAGTATCAGCGCAACGGCTTCCAGGGCGGCCTGCAATGGTACCGCTGCCGCACCGGCGGCGCCTTCAACGCCGAACTGCAGATCTTCTCCGGCCGGACGATCGACGTACCCTCGGTGTTCATCGCCGGGCGCAGCGACTGGGGCATCTACCAGACCCCCGGCGCCATAGAGCGCATGCAGACGACTGCCTGCACCAACATGCTCGACTGCCACCTGATCGAGGGCGCCGGCCATTGGGTGCAGCAGGAACAGCCGGAAAAGGTCAGCGAACTGCTGCTCGGCTTCCTCCGCGCGGCTCTTGCCGAGTTGACGCCCGGCCAGCATCATCGCGCCATATAACCGACCAAGGGAGACGATCCAGATGGCCTTCTACGAACTCCGCCAATACAAGGTCCTGCCCGGCAAGATGGACGAGTGGGTACGGATCATGGAGGAAGAGATCATCCCCTTCCAGGTCTCCAAGGGCATGGTCATCTGCGGCAGCTTCCGCGGCGAAACCGACGCCTCCGTCTATGTCTGGCTCCGCCGCTTCGAGAGCGAGGCGCAGCGGGAGGCCCTGTACAAGGCAGTGTACGAAAGCGATTACTGGAAGACCCAGATGGCTCCCCGGGTGCCGGAATTCCTCGACCGCCCGAACAACGTGGTGACCCGAGTCATCCCGACATCCAAATCGACGGTGCAATAGGGGGAAACGCCATGTCCCGGGGCATTCTGATCGCCGCCTTCGACTTCTCCAACGCGCATGCGGACGAGTTCAACGACTGGTACGACCTGGAGCATATCCCCGAGCGCCAGCGGGTGCCGGGCTTCGGCGCCTGCGAACGCTGGATCGGCGCGGCCAACCCGAAATACGCCATCGCCACCTACGACCTCGACACGCCGGATGTGCTGCGCAGCGACGCCTACCGCGCCATCGCCTATGACAACCTCTCGGTCTGGTCCAAGCGCGTCACCGCCATGTGCACCCGCCTGATGCGCTTCGAGGGCGAGCAGATCCTGCCCGGTGACCAGCCCGCCCCCAAGGGCGCCGGCGGGCTGCTGTTGAACGCCATGAATGTCGTCGCCGAGCACGAGGCGGATTTCAACGACTGGTACAACAACGAACACATCCCGGCCCTTTCGGCGGTCCCCGGTGTGCTCTGCGCCCGCCGCTACCGCGGCGGCGCCGACGCGCAGCGCTACGTCGCGCTGTACCACCTGGAAAACGCCGACGTCGCGAACAGCCCCGCCTGGAAAGCCGCCGCCTCCTCCCCCTGGACCGACCGCCTGCGGCCGCATTTTCGCGACCATCTGCGCATTCTCACCGGGGCCTACTCCAGAAGCTAAGCCACAGTCTCGCCCGTCGGTTCCGGCCAGCATTCCTCTCGGGCGGAATGCTAGGCCGGCTGCGGCACCCGTTGCACATTGATTTGGTCGGCATGCTTCATGGCCTGCGCCATATCGTAATCTAGCTGGATACCCGCCCATACTTCTGGCGAACCGCCGAATGCCTTGGCAAGCCGGATCGCCATTTCCGGGGAAATCCCGGCATGGCAATTCACCAGGTCGGAAAGATGCCTGCGGCTGACGCCGAGCAACCTGGCCGCTTCCGTCACCGTCAGCCCCAAAGGCTCGAGACAATCATGTTTCACGGTCAGGCCGGGATGCGGAGGGTCTTTCATCGCCATTTGCGTTCCTCCTAGCTAGTGGTAGTCGATCAGGTCTACATCAGTCGCGTCCGTTCCCTCGAAGCGCCAGATAATCCGCCAATTGCCTGACACGGACACGGCCCAAAACCCCGCAAGGCTGCCCTTCAGCGGGTGCAAGCGGAAGCCGGGCAGGCCCATGTGATCAGGTTCGCGCTTGCAGACACGCTTCAGGCTGCGCCCGTGATTGTCGCAGCTGGCTCCGCACCTTGGTCCCCCCAGCCCTCAGCCAAAAATCTCCCCCAGACGCCGGATCGAGCCCAGCACCTTCTCCTGCTCCAGCCCCGGCCATTGCACACGCATGGAGAAATGGGTCACCCCCAGCGTCTCCCGCCAGCGGGCGATCTCTTCCTTTACGTAAACCTTGTCGCCGATGATGAAGCGGTCGCGCGCCAGCTCCTCGAAGCTCATCGTCGCGGTCGGGCTCTCCATGCCCCAGGCGGCGTAGGAGCTGTATTTGTATTCCAGCGCCGAGCGGCATTCCGCCATCGCGGTGGCGTGGTTGGCGCCGACATAGCATTCGCGCGCGATCGGAAATTCCGTCACGGTCTTGCCTTCCGCCGCCAGCGCCTCCCGGTAGATGCGCATCAGCGGCTCCGTCGCCCCCAGCGTGGTGGCGTTGGCGATCAGCCAGGCATCGCCGATCCGCGCCGCGCGGCGCACCGCCGCCTCCACCAGCCCAGCGATCCATACCGGCGGGCCGCCGGGGCGCGCCGGCTTCAGGCTGATGCCCTCGTTGTTCACCGAGTAGAACCGGCCCTGGAAGCTGATTTTTTCGCCGCTCCACAGCCGGCGCATCAGCTGGATGCTCTCGCTCAGCCGCTGCGCCCGCTCCTTCAGGGAAACCCCGAAGGCGTCGAATTCGCCGGTGCGATAACCCAGCCCGACGCCGAGGACGAAATTCCCCCCGCTCAGCACGTCCATGGTCGCGGCCTCCTCGGCCACGTGCACGGGGTTCAGCAGCGGCAGCAGCAGGATATTGCCGCCGATGGTCATACCCTCGGCCTCGCGCAGCAGATAGGCCATCATCGGCGCGATCTGCAGCATCTGCAGCGGCGCGGTCAGGTAGTGATGCGGAAACAGCAGCGAGGCGAAGCCCGATTCCCGCGCCACCCGCACCTGCTCCACCAATTCCGGCACCCGCGCCGCAACCGCGTCGCCCTCCGGGAATTGGGTATTGATGAACATGCCGACTTTCATGATTTTCCTCCCTGCCGCAGCCGGCAGCCTAGCTGGCCTGCCCGGCCTGGTCATAGCCCGGCCGTACAGCGGCAAAAGAATGCGCCGCCGATGGCCGCCGGGACTTGCCCAACCCAGGCCCATCCCGTAACACGCCCCGCGACAAGGAGTGCCCCATGGCAGGCCCCACAGATACGCCGACCGACAACCCCGCCCTCGCTGCCCAGGCAGCGATTCTCGCCCGGCCGATGACCAACGAAAGGCGCATGGCCGACGCCATCCGCGCCCTGGCCATCGATGCGGTGGAGGCCGCGAAATCCGGCCATCCCGGCATGCCCATGGGCATGGCGGACATCGCCACCGCGCTCTACGGCCGGGTGATGAAGTTCGACGCCGCCGATCCGCACTGGCCGGATCGCGACCGCTTCGTGCTGTCCAACGGCCATGGCTCCATGCTGCTGTATGCGCTGCTGTACCTCACCGGGTACGACGGCATGGGCATCGAGGACATCAAGCATTTCCGCCAGCTGCACTCGATCACCGCCGGCCATCCCGAATACGGCGAGCACCCGGGCATCGAGACCACCACCGGCCCGCTCGGCCAGGGCCTCGGCAATGCGGTCGGCATGGCGCTGGCGGAACGCATGCTGGCGGCGCGCTTCGGCAAGTCCCTGGTCGACCACCGCACCTGGTGCTTCGTCGGCGACGGCTGCCTGATGGAAGGCATCTCGCACGAGGCGATCGGCATTGCCGGCCACCTGAAGCTGGACAAGCTGACCGTCCTCTGGGACCACAACTCGATCTCGATCGACGGCGGCACCGACCTCTCCACCTCCGAGGACCAGCTGAAGCGCTTCGCCGCGGCGGGCTGGGCCACCAAGAGCGTGGACGGGCATGATGCCGCCGCCGTCGCCGCCGCCCTGTCGGCCTCGCTGCGTTCCAAGAAGCCCACCCTGATCGCCTGCCGGACCATCATCGGCCTCGGCGCGCCGACCCGGGCCGGCACCGCCGGCGTGCATGGCTCCCCGCTCGGCGCCGCCGAGGCGCAGGGCGCCAAGGCCGCGCTCGGCTGGCACGAACCGCCCTTCACCGTGCCGGAAGATCTGCTCGAGCGCTGGCGCGCGGTCGGCGCGCGCGGCGCCGGCACCCGCCGCGCCTGGCTGAAGCGCCTCGCCCGCCATCCGATGCGCGCCGAGTTCGAGCGCGTCATGTCCGGCAAGCTGCCGGACAGCTTCTTCGAGGCCGTGACCGCGCTGAGGAACGAGATCGCCGAGGCCAGGCCGAAGCTCGCCACCCGCCAGTCCAGCCAGAAGGTGCTGGAAGCCCTGGTGCCGGCGACGCCGGAACTGGTCGGCGGCTCGGCCGACCTCACCGGCTCCAACCTGACCTTCGTCAAGGGCATGGGCAGCGTCACGCCGGGCAACTACGCCGGGCGCTACATCCATTGGGGCATCCGCGAGCACGGCATGGCGGCGGCGTCCAACGGCATTGCGCTGCATGGCGGCCTGATCCCGTACACCGGCACCTTCTTCGTGTTCACCGACTACATGCGCCCGGCCATCCGCCTGGCGGCGCTGATGCGCCAGCGCGTGATCCACGTGCTCACGCATGACAGCATCGGCCTCGGCGAGGACGGCCCGACGCATCAGCCGGTGGAGCACCTCGCCAGCCTGCGCGCGATGCCGAACGTGCACGTGTTCCGCCCCGCCGACGCGATGGAAACCGCGGAATGCTGGGAACTCGCGGTCCGCCGCGCCGATGGCCCGTCTTTGCTGGTGCTGACCCGCCAGGCGCTGCCGGCAATGCGCTTCGACGCCGCCGAAAACCGCACCGCGCGCGGCGGCTACGTGCTGGCGGAGGCCGAGGGCCCGCGCCGGGCGACGCTGATCGCCACCGGATCGGAAGTCGCCATCGCCATGGACGCCCGCGCCGCGCTCGCCGCCGAGGGGATTTCGGTCGCCGTCGTCTCGCTGCCCTGCTGGGAACTGTTCGCCCAGCAGGACGAGGGCTACCGCGCCGAGGTGCTGGGCACCGCCCCGCGGGTCGGCGTCGAGGCCGCTGCGGGCTTCGGCTGGGAACGCTGGCTCGGCCCGGACGGCATCTTCATCGGCATGCAGGGCTTCGGTGCCTCCGCGCCGTTCGAGCAGCTGTACCGGGAGTTCGGCATTACGCCGGATGCCGTTGCCGCCGCGGTACGCAAGCGGCTCGGCTGAACCCCGCCAGGGATCAATGTCTCCAGGCTCGATATCTCCAAGAAAAGGAAAACCAACATGGCCGTGAAAGTCGCGATCAACGGATTTGGGCGCATCGGTCGCCTTGTGCTGCGCGCCATCGTGGAAAGCGGGCGCACGGACGTGGTGCCGGTCGCGATCAACGACCTCGGCAGCGTCGAGGCGAACGCGCATCTTTTCAGCTACGACAGCGTGCATGGCCGCTTCCCCGGCACGGTGGAAGTCTCCGGACAGCAGATCACCATCCGCCATAACGGCCGCGTCTACGGCCCGATCACCGTCTCCGCCGAGCGCGATCCGTCCAAGGTGCCCTACAAGGGCGTGGACGTGGCGCTGGAATGCACGGGTATCTTCACCAAGAAGGAATCCGCTTCCCACCTGATCGCCGCCGGCGCGCGCAAGGTGCTGATCTCCGCCCCCGCAGACGGCGTGGATGCCACCATCGTCTACGGCGTCAACGAGAAGACGCTGACCAAGGACATGACGGTCATCTCCAACGCCTCCTGCACCACCAACTGCCTGGCGCCGATGGCCAAGGTGCTGCACGAGAATTTCGGCATCCTGCGCGGCTACATGGTCACCATCCACGCCTATACCGGCGACCAGAACACCGTGGACACGCTGCACAAGGACCTGCACCGCGCCCGCGCCGCCGCGGTCTCCGCCATCCCGACCTCCACCGGCGCCGCCAAGGCCGTCGGCCTGGTGCTGCCGGAACTCGCCGGCAAGCTGGACGGCACCGCCATCCGCATCCCGACGCCGAACGTCTCGCTGGTGTCGCTGGACGTGAACCTGGCCCGGACGCCGAGCAAGGATGAGATCAACGCCGCGATGAAGGCCGCCTCCACCGGGGCGCTGAAGGGCATCCTGGACTACAGCACCGCGCCGCTGGTCAGCATCGACTTCAACCACAACCCGGCCTCCTGCAGCTTCGATGCGACGCAGACCGCGGTGGTCGACGGCGCGCTGGTCCGGGTGATGGGCTGGTACGACAACGAATGGGGTTTCTCCAACCGCATGTCCGACACCGCGGCGCTGTTCGGCAGCCTGTAGCCGCAAGGGGTCCGCACGATGCCGTTCCGCACACTGGACAATGTCAATGTCGCGGGACGGCGCGTGCTGCTCCGCGTCGACCTCAACGTTCCCGTCCGCGACGGGAAGATCACCGACCTGACCCGGATCGAGCGCCTGTCGCCGACGATCCGCGAACTGGCCGCAAAGGGCGCACGCGTCATCGTCTGCAGCCATTTCGACCGGCCCAAGGGCAAGGTGCGTGCCGGAAATGTCGCTCCGCCCGATGGCCGAGGCGCTGTCGCACGTGCTGGGCACGCCGGTCGCCTTCGCCGATGACTGCATCGGCGAACCGGCCGCCCGCGCCGTCGCGGCCATGACCGATGGCAGCGTGCTGGTGCTGGAAAACACCCGCTTCCATCCCGGCGAGGAAAAGAACGACCCGGCATTCGCCGCCGAGCTGGCGAAATCCGGCGACATCTTCGTCAATGACGCCTTCTCCGCCGCGCATCGCGCCCATGCCAGCACCGAAGGCGTGGCGCATCTGCTGCCGTCCTATGCCGGCCGCCTGATGCAGGCCGAACTGGAGGCGCTGGACGCCGCCCTGCACAACCCGGCCCGCCCGGTCATGGCCATCGTCGGCGGCTCCAAGGTCTCCACCAAGCTGGAGCTGCTGGGCAACCTCGTCGGCCGCGTGGACCTGCTGGTCATCGGCGGCGCCATGGCCAACACCTTCCTCGCCGCACAAGGCATCTCGGTCGGCAAATCCCTGCAGGAAGCCGACATGCACGACACCGCGCGGGAAATCCTTCACAAGGCGAAGGACGCCGGCTGCACGATCCTGCTGCCGACGGACGCCGTGGTCGCGCGCGAGTTCAAGCCGAACCCCGCGACCGAAACCGTTCCTGTCACCGCCATCCCCGCCGACACCATGATGCTCGATGTCGGCCCCGCCACGGTCGCCGCCCTGGTCGGCAAACTGGCGTCGGTGAAAACCCTGGTGTGGAACGGCCCGCTCGGCGCCTTCGAAACCCCGCCCTTCGACGCCGCGACCACCGCGCTGGCCAAGGAAGTTGCAGCCGCAACCACGGCCGGGAAACTGCGCAGCGTCGCCGGCGGCGGCGATACCGTCTCCGCGCTGCGCCACGCCGGCGTCATCGACCAGATGAGCTACGTCTCCACCGCCGGCGGCGCCTTCCTGGAATGGCTCGAAGGCAAAACCCTCCCCGGCGTCGCCGCCCTGGCGGCGGCCTGAGGCCAGACTGGGGCTCTGCCCCAGACCCCGGCAGGGGCTTTGCCCCTGCACCCCACCAAGGGACAGTCGTCCCTTGGATCCCTCGGACTGGTTTGTTGGGGATAGGGCCCACCCGTCGTAGCCGTTGACCGGCTACGTCGTGGCCCTATCCCCAACAAACCAAACTGACAGGGGTTAAGGGGATGACCATCCCCTTGCGGGGTGGAGGGGCAGAGCCCCATAGGCGCGAATCTAAGGCTTGCGTCGGCTCGATTGAGGGTGATTCGTAAGGTGAATGGAAGCCTCCCTTGAAGACGGCCAATGGTCGTCGATTGTCTCGCGTCTGAGCGAAGTTGCCGACCTGGAGACGACCGCGCGCTCATTCGGTGCCTTGCAGCGGGTGCGAAAGGTGCGCCGTGCGGAGGACCTTCTTCGCTTGGCGTTGATGTATGGACCCGGCCATTTGTCGTTGCGCACGACGGCGGCGATGGCCGGCGATGGGGCGATCGTGGCGCTGAGCGACAAGGGTGTGCTCGGGCGTTTGCGCAAGATGGGCGACTGGCTGGAGCATCTGTTGCAGCGTCTGCTGGAGCAGCGGCGAGGCCTGGCCTGCGGCGAAGCGGCGCTGAACCTGGCGCTGGTGGATGGCTCGGTGGTTTGCGCGCCGGGCAGCACCGGTAGCGACTGGCGGCTGCATGCCCGCTTTGATCCCGGGCGGGGCTGCTTTGCCGACCTGGTTCTCACCCAAGGCAAGCTCGCCGAACGGGTGGACCGGACGCAGATCCAAGCCGGTCAAACCGTGATCCAGGACCGCGGCTATGCGCGGGTGCGCGACTTCTCGGCGGTGCTGGCGGCCAAGGCCGACTTCATCACCCGGATTGGCTGGAACGCCTTGCGACTGCTCGACGCGACGGGGCAGCGCATCGACCTGTTGCAGCTTCTACCGCAATCCTCCGGCGTGGCCGAGCATCCGGTCTACCTCAAAGGCGTGGACGCCCCGCTGCGGCTGGTGATCCAGGCCATGCCGGCCGAACACGCCGAGCGGCAGCGCAAGCGGATGGCCCGCAAGGCGGGCAAGAGCGGCCACAAGCTCGACGCACGCACCACCACGGCCGCCGGCTATCTGATCCTGGCGACCTCGCTATCGGTCCAGACCCAGCCGGCGGAGCGCATCATCGAGATGTATCGCAACCGCTGGCAGATCGAGCTTGGTTTCAAGCGGCTCAAGACGCTGGGCGGCCTGGACAGGCTGCCGGCGATGGACCCCGCGCTGGCGCGGACCTGGCTGCTGGCCCAACTGATCGTCGCTGTATTGACCGACGAAATCGCCAGCGAGATTGTCGGCTTTCCCCCCTAAGCCGGCCGCTGTCCGCTGCCGGCGAATGTCCATCTGGCGCGCCTGGCAGATCGCCCATCGCACCCTCGTCAGGGCCATATTGCCAACCCCAAGAAAGCGAACCAGGCAGGCCACCAACGCCATGCGCCACACACTGGCCGAGGCGCCAAGGCAGAGAACCCTACAATGCGCAGACCTGAGAATAACCCGGTAAGTTCGCGCTTATGGGGCAGAGCCCCGGCCTAACCCAGCGCCTCCGCCAGCAGGTCGAGCAGCGCGGCGGAGAACACCCGCATATTCGCCACGCGATCCGGGCTTCCGGTTTCGATGGTAATCACTTTCTCCACCGGGCCGGACACTGCCAGGCAGGAATGTCCAGCCTTGTCGCCGTAGCGGTTGCCGGTCGGGCCTGTGGCCCCGGTTTCGGCGATGCCCCAGGTGGCGCCGAAGCGATGGCGCACGGTTCGCGCGAGCAGCCGCGCATAGGGCTCGGACGAGGACCGGATGCCTTCCATTTCCGCATCGGTGATGCCGAGCAGCGCGCTACGCGCGATGCGGGTGTAGACCACGCCGCCGCCGAGGAAATACGCGCTGGCGCCGGGCACCGACAGCAGCGAGGCGGAGATCAGTCCCCCCGCGGATGACTCCGAGACGGCGACGGTATGGCCGCGGCCCTTCAGTATCGCGCCCAGTTTCTGCGCCTTGGGCATCAGTTCCTGCATTAGCCTGCTCCTTTGCTTATGATTGCCGCGATGACGCGCTGGGTCGCCAGCGTGTCCTCCCCGGTGACGGCCGGGTCGCGGCCGGTGTCGATGGCATCGAGGAAATCCGTCATCAACGCCTTGTGCGGTTCGTGCGAGAACGCCATCACATTGGCGCCGCCACCGGAACCGCCGGTATCCTCCAGCAATTCCTCGCGCCCATCCAGCCAGGAGACGCGGAGGTTGCCGGCCTCCATCCGCGCGGTGCCCAGAGTGCCGATGATCTGGATCGTTTCCGGCGTGCCGGGATAGGCGGCGACGGTGGCGATGATGGTGCCGGGTGCGCCGTTGCCGAGCCGCACCAGGGCGGCGGCGTAGTCCTCCGCTTCCATGCGATGCAGCTCCGTGGTCGCGACCTGCGCCGCGGTGACCGCGGAGATCCCGACCAGGCTGCGGAACAGGTCGATGGTGTGGATCGCCTGGGTGATCAGCACACCGCCGCCGTCGCGCCAGAGCGTGCCGCGGCCGGGCTCGTCGAAATAGGCCTGCGGCCGCCACCAGGGCACGGACATGGACGCCGCCTGGATCTTTCCCAGTTCGCCAGCCTGCAGGAGCTGCTGCAGGCGCAGGCTGGCCGGGCGGAAGCGGAGCTGCAGCATCACCGCCAGACGGCGCCCGGCCTTGCGGCCCGCGGCGACCAGGCGTTCCGCGCGATCGATGGAGACCTCCAGCGGCTTTTCGCACAGCACGTGCTTGCCGGCGGCGAAGGCGGCCTCGCAGAGATCCAGATGCAAATTGGGTGGCGCCAGCACGAACACCGCCTGCACCGTGGGATCGCGCAGCGCCTCGTTGGCATCGATGGTAACTCGGCAGCCATGTTCGGCCGCCACCGGGGCCAACCTTGCCTCGCTGCGGGCGACGGCCCAGCGCAGGTCGATACGATCGCGAAGTTCGTGCAGGCATCGGGAATAAGGCACGAAGGCATTCCCGAGGCCGATGACGGCAACGCCGATACGGCTCATGGCCGGCGCCCCGCCGTGAAGCGTTCGGCGCGCCTCTGGGCTTCCAGCGCCAGCCGGCAGACGGTGAATACCCGCTGCTGCGGCATCGTGGTTTGCGTGCGGTTCGCCACGTCGGCGGCGAAATCGGCGTAATAGGTGACGGGATGATCGGCGCAGTCGACGTGGCGGGTTTCGTTGGCATCGACGATGAACAGATGATCCGTGCCGGGCCGGCCGGCGATGTCGAGGTTCTTGCGCAGCTCGATGGTCCCTTCGGTGCCGAGCAGGAACAGCCGCCCGTCGCCCCAGGATGCCAGGCCGTCCGCGGTGAACCAATCCACCCGGGCGTAGCCGCGCACGCCGTTGCCGAGCATCGGGTCGGTGCGCAGGACGATCTCGCCGAAATCCTCGAAGCCCGGCGGCTCGGTGCCGAAGGCGCCGATGGTGCTGTGCACGATGGTCGCGTCCTCGGCGCCGGCGAAGGCGAGGAACTGGTCGATCTGGTGGGTGCCGATATCCGCGAGGATGCCGCCATAGGCATCGCGCTCGAAGAACCAGGCAGGCCGCAGCGCGCGGTTCAGCCGGTGCGGGCTCAGCGCGGTCACCTGCACCAGCCGCCCAATGGCGCCGGCGCGCACCATGGCCAGCGCGGCCTGCATCGACGCGCTCAGCAGATGGCCGAGCGCGACCGAGAAGATGCGCCCGGTCTCCGCCACCGCGCGTTCGACTTCCTGCAATTGCTGGAAGGTGGTTACGCCCGGCTTGTCCGTCAGCACGTCCTTGCCGCGGCGCATGGCCGCGATGGCAAGGCCGGCACGATCGCGCGGCGCCGCGGCGATGACGACGAAATCGATCGTGGGGTCGTTCAACAGCGCATCCTTGCCGGCGGCGGGAATATCCGGAAAGCGCTTGCGGAAGCCGGCCAGCACGCGCGGATCGGTGGTCTCCGGCCAATAGCCGGCGCAGACCTGCCCGGCCTCCAGCAGCCCCTGGGTGAGATCGTAGATATGCCGGTGATCGAGCCCGATGGCCGCAAACCGTGCCACGTCGTTTCCCCCTTTGGTAGCACGAGGCTGCCCGAGCTTTGGCCTCGGGGCAACGCCCCCGGTAGACATGACGGCGCAACGCCCCATCTTGGCCCGATTGGATATGCGGTCCAGAATGGTACGGAATCATTCCAGGGAGGATCGAGCCATGGCCCAACGGGTTGCAGTCGTGACGGGTGCCGGCAGCGGCGTGGGGCGCGCGGCCTCGCTGGCGCTGCTGAATGACGGATATGCCGTGGCCCTGGCCGGACGGCGCAAGGAAGCGCTGGAGGAGACCGCCGGCATGGCGAAGGCCGGCACGGCGCTGGTGGTGCCGACCGATGTCACCAGCGAGGAAGCGGTCACCGCGCTGTTCGCCGCGGTGAAGAAGGATTTCGGCCGCTGCGACGTGCTGTTCAACAATGCCGGCGGCAATGTGCCCGCCACCAATTTCGGCGATTTCACCTTCGAGATGTGGAAGAAGGTCGTCGACGTGAACCTGAACGGCATGTTCCTCTGCGCCAACGCCGCCTATCGCATGATGCGCGACCAGACGCCGCAGGGCGGGCGGATCATCAACAACGGCTCCATCTCCGCGCATGCCCCACGGCCGGGCTCGGTCGGCTACACCTCCACCAAGCACGCTGTGACCGGGCTGACCAAGACGATCTCGCTCGATGGCCGGAAATACGACATCCAGTGCGGCCAGATCGACATCGGCAACGCGGAAACCCCGATGACCGCGCGCATGGCCAACGGCGTGCCGCAGGCCAACGGGGAAATCATGGTGGAACCGCGGATGGACCCGGACGCGGTGGCCCGCTCCGTGCTGCTGATGGCGAACCTGCTGCCGGATGCCAACATCCAGTTCCTGATGGTGGCCGCGCACAAGATGCCGTTCATCGGCCGCGGCTGAACAACAGCGCTTCGGTCAGGGCGCGGCGCGCCCTGACCTACCGGGCGCCCTGCAGCAATGCGTCCGCGACAACCGCCGCCGCCCGCTGGCCATCGTGCCAGGCGCCGCCGACGGTTCCGGCCAGCCCGTCCTCGTTGCAGGCCTCGCCGCAGAGGATCAGCCGGCCATCGGCCAGGGGACGGCCCAGTTGCCCGCGCGCGTCCGCGTGCCCGGGCAGCGCATAGGCGTAGGCGCCGAGGAATTCCGCCTCCCGCCCCCATTGCGTGACCACCGCCCGGTCGCCGGGAAACAGATCGGTCGCGCGGGCGCCGAACAATTCGGACAGATGGTTGCGAACGAAATCGACGCAGGCGGCATCCCCCTTGGCCTGCAGCGCCCAGGCGGTATCGCCGCCGATCCAGGCGGAGATATAGTCCCGTCCCAGCGGCCAGCATTGCAGCACGATCGCGGGCTCCCCTTCCCGCTCCACGCGGCGGTCGACCGAGCAGGAATCGGGCAGGTCGAGCCGGTCCGGACCGGCCGCCGGCAGCGCCACCTTGATCGCCAGGCCCATCGGCAGCCCGGCGATGCAGTCCTTGACCGAAGCCGGCAAGGGCGGATCGAAGGCGATGGCGCCGCTGGCGAGAACCCCGGTGGAGACGGTCACCACGCAGGCCCGCGCCGCGATGCTGCCCTGGCCGGTCCGCACGCTGACGCCCTTGCCGGACCAGCGCACGCCCCGCACCCTGGTGTTCAGGCGCATGTCCAGGTCCTTGCCCAGGCAGCGTCCGACGAAGGCGCCGATCCCGCCCTCCACCATGCGGTTGCCGCCGTGCAGCAGGTTGCGCTTCCAGTCCCGCAGGCTATAGCGGTCGGCCTCCGCGACGCAGATCACCGGGCCTTCCCACATCGCCACCGACCGTGCCCAGGGGTCGTCCGGCAGCGTCTCCACCACGTCGGCCAGGCTGTCGTCCGGCCAGCCCGCCGCCGCCCCTGCCTCCAGCAACGCGTCGCCGGCGGCGATGAAGCGCGGCCAGGCCTGCGCGTAGTCAGCGAGCTCTTCCTCGGTCGCCAGTCTGGTGCCGATGAAGGTGCGCTCGTTGCGCAGGACATCGGAATCGATCAGCACCTCGCCGGCCGCCTCGGCGATCGGCACCAGCGGGTTGCTTTCCGCCACGTGCAGCCAGCTCGCCCCGTGATCGAACCACGCCCCGCCGAGCGCCGGCTCGTCCACAGTGCGGGCGCGCCCGCCGATCCGCCCCGAAGCCTCCAGCACGAGCACCTTCAGCCCCGACCGGCGCAGCCCGGCCGCCGCCGACAATCCGGCAACGCCCGCGCCGATCACCACGACATCCCATTCGAGCGGCATGACTTCCCCTGTTATTGCTGGACGGGAGACACGAAAATGGCGCCGGTGTTACCACCGGCGCCATCCTTCATCGCAGCCCTATGCATCCTGGGCCAGTACGCGCAGCCTAGACCGGCGTGAACATCGGCACCTTCTGGCCGGTGTCGCTGTCCAGGAACACCACCTTCACGTCCTGGCCGATCTTCAGCTTGGAGAAGTCGCAATCGACGATGTTGGTCATCATCGTGGTGCCTTCCTCGAGCGTCACATAGGCCATGGTGAAGGGCGGGTTGGCGCGCTCCATCACGCTGAAGGAGTAGATCTTGCCCTTGCCGGAAGCCTGCACCCACTCCGTGTTGGCGCTCAGCGTGAACGGGGAGAGCGTGCGCGGGTAGAAATAGTGCTTCCCGGTGTCCTTGCATTTCATGATCATCAGCTTGCCCTCGTTGCAGCCGTCCCAGTACCGGCTTCACTTCGGGGTTGCTGTCGGGCGCGCCGATGAACGAGATTTTCCGCTGTTCAGCCATTTGGATCACTCCCGTTCCATGATGAGCGTGGCGCTGCCGTGCCGGGTGCCGAGCGAGCCGCCCGTGCCATGCGCCAGCGCGATGTTGCAGTTCGGCACCTGCACCTTCGCATGCGCTTCGCCGCGCAGCTGGCGCACCGCCTCGATGACCTTGGTGATGCCGCCGCGATTGGCCGGATGGTTGTTGCAGAGCCCGCCTCCATCGGTGTTGAACGGCAGCTTGCCAACGCCGGAGATCAGGTTGCCGTCCTGCACGAACCGGCCACCCTGGCCCTTCTCGCAGAACCCGAGGTCTTCCAGCTGCATCAGCACGGTGATGGTGAAGCTGTCGTAGATGGAGGCGTATTTGATGTCGGAATGCTTCACGCCGGCCATCTCGAACGCCGCGGCGCCCGAATAGCGCGCGCCGGAATAGGTCAGGTCGACCTGGCCGCCCAACTGGCCCTTCGGGGCCTCGCCATGGCCGATCACCTTCACCAGCGGCCGCTTCAGGCTCTTGGCGATTTCCGGCTTCACCACCAGCAGTGCACCGCCGCCATCGGAGATGACGCAGCAATCGAGCCGGTGCAGCGGGGTGGAGACCATCGGCGAGTTCACCACGTCCTCGACCGTCACCACGTCGCGCAGCATCGCGTTCGGGTTGTACTGGGCGTGGGTGGAGGCAGCGACCTTGATCCAGGCGAGCTGCTCGGAAGTGGTGCCGAACTCATACATGTGGCGCTGCGCGCACATGGCATACATGTTCACGACCGTGGGCGAGTACGGGTACTCGAACATCATGTCGGGCTGCGCGGGATTGCCGGCGCGCGCCGCGGTGCCGGTGGCCTGGCCCTCGCTGCGCGGGCGGCCCGCCAGCGTGATCAGCGCCACGTTGCAACGCCCGGCGGCGATCGCCTCGGCGGCGTGCGACACCAGCAGCAGGTACGAAGACCCGCCGACATCGGTGGCGTCGACGTGGCGAACCTTGAGGTTCATGTAGTCGACCATGGACAGCGGGCCCATGCCCGGAGCGTCGCCGGCGCAGAAATACCCGTCCACGTCGTCCTTGGTCAGGCCCGCATCGGCCAGCGCGCCGGCGGCGCACTCCGCATGCAACAGGGCAACGGACTTGTCCGGTGCCTTCCGCGTGGGGTGTTCGAACGCCCCCGCGATATATGCTTTTCCCTTGAGACTCATGCAGTCGCTCCTTTTGCGAGCTCATTTCCACCCGACGGTGGGGCGCGAGTATACTGATCGGTAGTGGATGCGCTAGCCGCCCCCCTCGGGCGAGCGGAGAGGCGAGCGGAGATAAGCCAGATATGAGCGAAACGGCCCTGTTCACACCCGAGTTACCGGACATACCCGGCGAGGCATTGTCGTTCGCGGACTTCCTGCGCGCCGCGCGCAGCAACGCGCTCGGGATGTGGCCCCGCGCCGCCTATGAGCAGGGCGTGGCGGTGCAAAAGATGCCCGGGCGCAGCCAGTTCCTGCTCAACGTGCCGGACGCCATCCATCACGTCCTGGTGAGCAACCCCGCCAACTACCGGCGCACACGCGCATCGCTGCGCATCCTGCGCCCGATCACCGGCGACGGGCTGCTGCTCCGCGAGGGCGAGGAATGGCGCCACCAGCGCCGCACCATCGCGCCGGCCCTGGCGCCGCGCATGATCCCCATGCTGTGCCGCCACATCGCCGCCGCCACGGAGCACACCGTCACGCGCCTCACCGCACAGTCCGGACCGGTCGATCTGCTGGCGGCGATGCAGTTCCTGGCGCTGGAAATCGCCGGGCGCTCGATGTTCTCGATGCAGATGGACGCCTACGGGGGCGAGATGCGGGCGCTGCTGTGGCGCTTCGCGATGCGCCACGCCCACCCGTATCTGCTGGACATGCTGCTGCCGGCCTGGATCCCCGCCCCGCGCGATATTGGCCGCGCCCTGTTCCGGCGGCGCTGGATGGGATTGATGGGCCGGATCGTCGCGGCACGGATGCAAAATACGCATGACGGGCCGCCCCGCGACCTGTTCGACGCGCTGCTCGCCGCGCGCGACCCGGAAACCGGCGCCGGATTCTCGCACGCGGAACTGCGCGACCAGATGGCGACGATGATCCTGGCCGGGCACGAAACCACCGCCACCGCACTGTTCTGGTCGCTGACCCTGCTGGCCGCCGTGCCGGCAGAGCAGCTTCGCGTGGCCGACGAAACCCGCTGCCTCGACCTGTCCCCGGACGGCGCCGCGGACAACCTGAAACGCCTGGTGCTCACTCGCGCCGTCGTCAGCGAAGCGCTGCGGCTGTACCCGCCGGCCTTCGTCATCGTGCGCGAGGCCATTGGCCCCGACCAATGCGGCGAGCTGACCGTCCCGGCCGGCTCGGTGCTGATGATCTCGCCCTGGGTGCTGCATCGCCATCGCCGTCTCTGGCCAGCCCCCGACAGCTTCGATCCCCGCCGCTTCCTGCCCGACGCCCCCCAGCCGCCGCGCTTCGCCTACCTGCCCTTCGGCGCCGGCCCGCGCATCTGCGTCGGCGCCCAGTTCGCCATGGCGGAAGCCACCCTCGTGCTGGCACGCATGATCCAGGCATTCCACATCGAGCGAACCGACAACCGCCCCATCCTGCCAGTCGCCGTCATCACCACCCAACCCGACCACGCCCCCGGCTTCCACCTGCAACGTCGCGGCTGAGGTTCATGCCTCGGGTTCGCGCGGGCTGAACGGTCAAACAAGGCCAGGGGGCATTGCCCCCTGGACCCCCAGCAAGGGACAGTGGTCCCTTGCATCCCTGGGTGGGGTTTGTCGAAGAGGGGGCACGTCGTAGCGGTTGTTATCGCAACGTCGTGAGGCCCCCTCTTCAACAAACCCGTCTGAGGGGTCCAGGGGCCAGCAGCGCCCCTGGCCTTGCTTTGACCCGTCAGTCGGCACGAACCCTGGGCATCAAACCGTAGCCACCGGCGTTGCGGGGGAGCCGACGGCGCCGGGCAGGCGGAGGGGGGGGCGGTGAGCAGGAAGCGGTTGCGGGAGTGTTCGCGCAGCCAGTCGGCGAGTTCGGTCATGTACCACATTTCGCCGAGGTAGACGCCGAGCTTGAACAGGCAGTGCGCGTGCAGCGGCAGGGTGGCGCAGAAGGGTTCGGCGCAGGGGCGGGCCGGTGCCGCTTCCACGGCATAGTTGTCGGCGAACAGCGCCACCAGTTGGGTATCGGTGACCCATTGCTGCAGGCGTTCGTCGCGGCCGTCGAGTGCGGAGGTGGTGGAGAACAGCACCGCCGGGTCCGGCTGCTTCTTCATTTCCAGCAGCAATTGCGCGAAGCCGGTGCGCAGGCAGACGAAATCGCCGGGTTCGATGACGACCTTGTCCCTGTCCAGGACCCGCATCAGGTCCTCGTAGCCGACGACCTGGCCGGAGCGGCCGAAATGCGCTTCCAGGTCGATCATCACGCCGCGGCCCTGCACGCAGGTCTCCGCGATGTTCTCCACGCCAAGATGGCGCGCGCCCTGCGGCTGGTCGCAGGGGATTTCCTGGCCGTCGCGGTAGATCACCGGGCCGACGATATCGGTGCCGGCGCGGAAGCCGTTGTAGTAGCAATCGACCGGCTTGCCGTTGCCTTCGAGGTCGAAATATTGCCCGACATGCGCCAGCGTGTCCCATTGCGTGGAATACTGCAGCGTCAGCAGCACCTGGTCGTCGCTGACCACGTCCAGCGCGGTGGGATCGTCGCAACGCAGCGGAAAGTTCATATTGGAACGGTTGCCGCTGCGCCGCGTCGGCGACAGCACCGGCGGATTGCGGCGGGGATTGATGATGTTGCCGCCGGGATAATCCAGCGGCAGCGACAGGCAGAAATTCTTGCCGGTCTTCACCTCGGCGATGCCTTGCAGCACCTTCTCGGCGGTTACCAGATTGAGCCGGCCGAGCTCGTCGTCCGGTCCCCAATCACCCCAGGTCGAGCCCGCCGGGCGTTGCTTCCAGCGCGGATTGTCCGCCATGTCCGATCCCCCTTCTTCCCCGCGATTCGCGGCGGCGGGATCATGTCAGGGCGATCCGAAACGGGGCAAGAGCGGCGGGCCGGATATCCGCCATCGCCAGGTCGCCGGTGAAGCGGTCCCGCCAGCGATCCAGGCTGTTGCGGCGCATTACCGCGATCATCGCCGCATGGCGCTCGCGCCGTTCTTCCACCCGCATCGACAGGCCGCGATCCATCGCCATCGCCACGCCGACGGAATCGTAGGGATTGATCAGCAGCGCCGCATCGAGTTCGCAGGCGGCGCCGGCGAATTGCGACAGGATCAGCACGCCGGGGTCTTGCGGGTCCTGCGCGGCGACATATTCCTTGGCGACCAGGTTCATGCCGTCGCGCAAGGGCGTGACCAGGCCGACATCGGCGATGTCATAGAGCGGCATCAGCGCCGAGCGCGGGAAGCTCTTGTTCAGGTAGCGCAGCGGCATCCAGTCGATTTCGGCGAAGCGCCCGTTGATGCGCCCGGCCTCGGCTTCCAGTTCGCGGCGGATGTCCTTGTAGGTCTGGATGTCGCCGCGCGAGGGCGGCGCGATCTGCAGGAAGGTGACGCCGCCGCGCGCCGCCGGGCAATCCTCCAGGAACCGCTCGAAGGCCTGGAAGCGCTGGCGCAGGCCCTTGGAATAGTCCAGCCGGTCGACGCTCATGATCAGCTGGCGGTGGCGCAGGCTGGTGCGCAACCGGTCGGCGTGGCGCTTGTTGGCCTGTGCCTTGGCCTGGCTGCGGACCTCGTCCACGTGCACGCCGATCGGGTAGACGCCGGTGCGGATGATCCGGTCATAGGCGCGCAGCACCTGGCCCTCGGAATTGGTCTCCAGCAGTTCGCCCTCGCAATGGCGCAGCACGTAATCGGCGAAGCCGGCGCGGTCGGTCTCGGTCTGGAAGCCGATCAGGTCGTATTCGCACATCGCCTTGATCAGCTCGGCATGCGCGGGGACCGTCATGAACACCGGCGGCGCGGGGAACGGCGTGTGCAGGAACAGGCCGATACGGTTGCGGCAGCCGGCCTGGCGCAGCGAATCCGCCAGGCACAGCAGGTGGTAGTCATGCGCCCAGACCAGATCGTCCGGCTGCAGGATCGGCGCCAGTGCGCGGGCGAACTGGTCGTTGACGCGCTGGTAGCCGGAGAATTCGTCCCAGTCGAACCGGCTCAGGCCCATCTGGTAGTGCAGCACCGGCCACAGCGTATCGTTGGCGAAGCCGCGGTAGAACTCGTCATAATCCTTGCGCGAGAGGTCGATCGTGTAGAGCGAGATCGGCCCGACCTTCTGTCGCGCCTTGGCGTGGCCGGAGGGGGTGCCGACGGTCTCGCCGCTCCAGCCGAACCAGATCCCGCCCTGTTGCTTCAGCGCGTCGAGCACCCCTGCGGCCAAGCCGCCAGCGGTCGGCTGCCCCTCGGTGATGGGGGCGACCCGATTGGATACCACGACCAGCCGCGACACGATCTCTTTCCCTAGTTGCTCGTCGCATGGTGGAACAGGTTCACGCCGCTTCCGCAACCCCTTGCTGCTGCTGGCGCAGCAGGTCGCGATAGGGGCCGGAGCGGGATGCCAGTTCCGCCGGCGAGCCGTCATCGACGATCCGGCCATGGTCCATGACGATAATGCGGTCGAAGCTGGCCAGCGTGGACAGGCGATGGGCGATGGCGATCACGGTGCGCCCCATCATCAGCCGGTCCAGGGCGGACTGGATCGCCCGCTCCGACTCGCTGTCGAGCGCGCTGGTGGCCTCGTCGAGCAGCAGGATCGGGGCGTCCTTCAGCAGCGCGCGGGCGATCGCCAGGCGCTGGCGCTGGCCGCCCGAGAGCTTCACGCCGCGGTCGCCGACCATGGTGGCGAAGCCCTCCGGCAGCGCTTCGATGAAGCTGCGGCAATGGGCCATCTCGGCGGCCGCCATCACCTCCGCCTCGGTCGCGTCGGGGCGGGCGTAGCGGATGTTCTCCATTACCGTGCGATGAAACAGGGAGATGTCCTGCGGCACGATCGCCATGTCCTGGCGCAGGCTGGTCTGGGTGACGCGGCGGATATCCTGCCCGTCGATCCGCACCGCGCCTTCATGCACGTCGTAGAAGCGCTGCAGCAGGGACAGCACGGTGGATTTGCCGGCGCCGGAGGTGCCGACCAGGCCGACGCGCTGGCCCGGTGCGATGGTCACGTCGAAGCGGTTCAGCACCGAGGCCCGGCCAGGATAGGCGAAGCCCACCTGGTCGAACCGCACCTCTCCGGGGCCACGGACCAGCGGGCGCGCATCGGCGTCGTCGGGCAATTCGTGCGGGATCAGCAGCACGCCGATGGCTTCCTCCAGCCGGGCGACGTGCTGTGTCAGGTCCACCAGGGACACCGCCAGATCGCGCGTGCCATGCAGGATGCTGAAGGCGAGCGAGGTCAGCAGCACGATGTCGCCGACCGTGGCGCGGCCCTGCTGCCAGAGCAGGATCCCCCAGGCGACCACGCCGGCGGTCAGCAGCGCGGTCATCACCGCATGCAGCAGGCGCAGCTTCTCCAGATAGACCAGGCTGCGACGGCGCGCGCCCATCTCGGCCCCGATGGTCCGGCTGATGCGCCGCTGTTCGCGCAGGCTGGCGCCAAAGGCGCGCACCACGGAAATATTGCTGATGATATCGACCAGTTCGCCATCGACCCCGGCGGCCTTGGACGCAAAATCGCGGTGCAGGCCGGTGCCGGCGCGGGCCAGCCAATAGATCACCGCGCCCAACGCGGCCGCGATGGCCACCAGTGCGGCCGCCATCAGCGGATTGACCGAGCCGATCAGGATGACCGCGCAGATCACGCCGAAGCAGGGCGGCAACACGTTCCACACGCCGGTATTCTCCAGCGTGAAGACGGCGGTGGCGGTGGCGCTGACCCGGCTGGCCAGGCCGCCCGGCAGGCGGTCGGCGAAATAGCTGGGCGAATGACCAGAGAGATAGGCGAACAGGTCGCGGCGGACATCGCCGGTCACGGCGACGAACACCTTCGCCGCGGTGAAGCCGCCGACCCGCCACAGCAGGTTGTCAGCGGCGATCAGCACGCACAGGACGGCGAAGGCACCCCAAACGTCCCCGCCCGCGTTCGGGCCCTTGGAGACGACGTCGATCAGGTGTTTCAGGCCGTACTGGGTGGAAACCGAGCAGATCACCGCCAGCATCACCGAGACCAGGATGACGGCATGGCCGAGCGCGTGGCGGCGAACGAAGCTGAACAGGAACGCCAGCGGCCGACGGCCCAGACGCGAGAAATCCTGCCGTGAGTAATCCTGTCGCGAAAAATCCGCCGACGAGGAATCCTTCGGCGCAAAATCCCTCGGGGGCGCGACAGCCAGCCCGGTATCGCCCATGTTCATGTCCATCTAGGCCGGCTCCTTCTTCAACGTCGGAGTGGAGTGCAGCCGCCCCTTACGCCGGCTCTGTGGCATCTTTGGGGCGCGCCGAAAATTCCGCTATTGTCGGGCGGTTCGGATTGCCCGCCCCGCCCGCCGTCGCCACCCGGTTGATCGCGCTCGAAAAATGCGCCGATTTTTTGCCACAATCGCGATTTATGTTCCCAACCTGGAAAATCCGACCCTGATGCCAAGTCAAACCCCCAAACATTTGGCGTCGATTACTGTCCCTACCTCAGTCGAAAGGTGGCCTATAGCCATGCGTATTGCGCAGATTTCTCCTCTGTTCGAAGCAGTTCCGCCGAAGCTCTATGGTGGAACGGAGCGGGTCGTGTACTCGCTGACCGAGGAGCTGGTGGCCATGGGCCATGACGTCACGCTTTTTGCCAGCGGCGATTCGGTCACCTCGGCCAAGCTGGCGCCGATGCGCAAGGAAGCGCTCCGCCTGGACCCCACGGTGCGCGACTGGGTGGCGACCTACTACCAGATGGTCGAGATGGTCTATCGCCGGAAGGACGAGTTCGATGTGCTGCATTTCCACATCGACTATTTCCCGCTGTCGCTGTTCGGCCGGCAGAGCGTACCGTACCTGACCACCGTGCACGGCAGGCTGGACGTGAAGGAGTTCGTCGACGTCTACAGCACCTTCCCCGACGCGCCGATGGTCTCCATCTCCAACAGCCAGCGCCGGCCGATCCCGAACCTGAACTGGGTGCGCACCATCCTGCACGGCATGCCGCGCAACCTCCTGACGCCGCAGCCGGTCAAGCGGGACTACTACGCCTTCCTCGGCCGCGTCTCGCCGGAGAAGGGCCTGGACCGCGCCATCAAGATCGTCGGCGCCGTCGGCGGCAAGCTGAAGATCGCCGCCAAGGTGGATAACGCCGACCGGGAATACTACGAAACCGAAATCAAGCCGCTGCTGTCGCAGGGCCATGTCGAGTTCGTCGGCGAGATCGACGACAGCCAGAAGCCGGCCTTCCTGTCCGGCGCCAAGGCGCTGGTGTTCCCGATCGACTGGCCGGAGCCGTTCGGCCTGGTGATGATCGAGGCGATGGCCTGCGGCACGCCGGTGATCGCGTTCAACTGCGGCTCGGTGCCCGAGGTGATCGACGACGGCGTCACCGGCTTCATCATCGACGGCGCCGATCTGAACACCCGCATCGACAACGCCATCGCCGCCATCGGCCGGCTCGGCGAGCTGGACCATGCCCGGGTGCGGGCGCAGTTCGACAAGCGCTGGACCTCCCGGCGGATGGCGGAGGACTATGTGAGCCTCTATGGCGAGCTGATCGGCAAGCGCAAGGCGGCCTGATCCCGCCGCCGCCCGCGCCCCCCGGCGCAGGCAGCGGCACCGGCCTGCATTGGCGGCTGGTTCTTGGCACGCGGGCCGCAGCGTGTACAGGTATGGCTGCGTCCAAGAGTCAGCCATGCCCGTTAAGCAAAGTCGCGTCGCCCTCAGTCTGCTGAACCTGCTGCTTGCCGCGGTGCAGACCGGGTTCGGGCCGTTCGTGTCCGTGTGGCTGACCCAGCGGGGCTGGAACCAGGCCGATATCGGTATCGCGCTCAGCGTCGGCACGATCGCCGCCCTGCTCGGCCAGCTGCCGGCGGGATTGCTGATCGACGCCACCAGCCGCAAGCGCCTCGCCGCCGGCGTGGCCCTGGCGGTTCTCGGTGTGAGCGCCCTGATGCTGGCGCTCTGGCCAAGTTGGCTGCCGGCGCTGGGCGCAGAGGTCCTGCATGGCCTGGCCAGCTGCGCGCTGGTGCCAGCGGTGGCCGCCCTGACGCTGGCACTGGTCGGGCACGATGCCTTCGGCGAGCAGATCGGCATCAACGCCCGCTACGCCTCGATCGGCAATGCAGCCGCCGCGGCGCTGCTGGGGCTTTGGGGGACCTATCTCTCCCAACGCGGCGTGCTGCTGCTGACCGCTGCCATGGTCGTGCCGGCGCTGCTGGCGCTGGTGGCGATCCCGCAGAAGGACATGACCGCGCTGGCGGGAGAGGACGACCATGCGGCCCGTCTGCCGCCGGCAATCCGGCGGCAGCGCGACGAACGCAACTGGCATATCGTGTTCGAGCGCGGCTTCGTCGCCTTCGCGCTGTGCGCGCTGCTGTTTCAGCTCGCCAACGCCGCCATGCTACCGCTGGCGCTGAACACCTATGTCGCGCATCAGGCGGCGTCTTCCTGGATCATCTCCGCCTGCATCGTCGTGCCGCAGCTGCTGGCCGCGGCGCTGTCGCCCTGGATCGGGCGCATGGCGAATCTCCGGGGAAGGCGCCCGATCCTTCTGCTCGGCTTCCTGGCGCTGCCGCTGCGTGGCCTGATCCTCGCGTTCCTGCCCTATCCGATGCTGCTGATCCCCGCGCAGGTGCTGGACGGGATCAGCGGCGCGGTGTTCGGCCTGATGCTGCCGGTGATCGCCGCGGATGTCAGCCGGCGGATCGGCTGCCTCAACCTCACCATCGGCGCATTCGGCCTCGCAGGCGGCGTGGGCGCATCGGTCAGCACGACGCTTGCGGGCGCGATCGCCGACGCGGCCGGGATGCGCATGGCCTTTCTGCTGTTGACCGCTGCCGGCGGCGCGGCCTGCCTGCTGGTCTGGATGCTGATGCCCGAAACCCGCCCCGCCCGGCGCGTCCGCCCGGACCGCGCGGTGGTGACGGCATGACGGCTCGCTCCCGGACTATCCCCCTTGCGGATCAGGCCCACGCGGGGCCTGATGGCGGAAATTCGGATGGAGACCCCCCATGAACGACGTCCCGCAAAGCCACGCCCCGCATCTGAGCGAGCCCACCGGCGACTACCAGACGCTGCATGAATTCGTCGCCGCCGCGCGCAAGAAACTGCCGGATAACATCTGGGACTACCTGATCGGCGCGACCGAGACGGAGACCACGATGCGCCGCAACCGCCTGGCGCTGGACAGCATCGCGCTGCGTCCGCGCGTGCTGTGCGATGTCTCCCATGTCGACACCACGGGCAGCTTCTTCGGCAAGACCTCCCGCCTGCCGGTGATGCTGGCGCCGGTGGGCTCGCTCGAATCCTTCCATCCCGCCGGGGCCGCCGAGGCCGGGCGCGGCGCCAGCGCCTTCGGCGTGCCGATCATCGTCAGCTCGGTGACCAAGCCGGGGCTCGAGGAAGCGGCCGCCGCCACGTCGGGACGCAGGATCTTCCAGCTCTATGTCCGCGGCGACGATGCCTGGGTGAACGACTATGTCCGCCGCGCGATCGATGCCGGCTACGAGCAGTTCGCGATCACCGTGGACACCGCATCCTACAGCCGCCGGGAACGCGACATCGCCAGGCGCTTCGTCAAGCCCTGGCGCGCCGCCGCCACCGGGGTGGAGTACCAGGCCAGCTTCAACTGGGACAATGTCAAGCGCTTCAAGGACAAATGGAGTATTCCGCTGATGCTGAAGGGCATCGCCACCGCGGAAGACGCCGCCATCGCCGTGCGGCACGGGGTGGACACGATCTACGTCTCCAACCATGGCGGCCGCCAGCTCGATCATGGCCGCGGCTCGATGGACGTGCTGCCGGAGGTGGTGGAAGCCGTCGGCGGCAAGGCCGCGGTGGTGGTGGATGGCGGCTTCTGCCGCGGCACCGACGTGGTGAAGGCCATCGCGCTCGGCGCCGACGCGATCGCCATCGGCCGGATGTATTGCTACGGCCTCGCGGCCGAGGGCGCTTCCGGCGTGGTGCAGCTGCTGGAACTGCTGGAGACCGAGGTGGCCATCGCGCTGGCGCTGCTCGGCGTCACCAGCCTGTCGGCGCTGAACCGCAGCCATGTCCATGCCGGCGCCCCCCCGGTGACGGCGCCGCATGTGCACAGCGCGTTCCCGCTGCTGTCCACCACGCCGGAAATCCCCCGCTGACCGATCCCCGCAAACAGGTCGCCTTCGTCTACCGGGAACTGGCGCGGCTCGGCATCAACGCCGGCAGCGCCGGCAATGTCAGCGTGCGGACGAAGACCGGCATGGTCATCACCCCGTCCGGCTGCTCGGCGGAAACCGTCGCCGCCGACGGGCTGGTGGGCATGCGCCTGGATGGCGCCGTGGAAGGGACGATCACCCCTTCCAGCGAGTGGCACATGCACGCGGCGATCTACCGGGCGGACCGGCGAGCCGGCGCCATCGTGCACACGCATTCCGATGCCTGCACCGCGCTGGCCTGCCTGAACGAGCCCCTGCCCGCTTTCCACTACATGGTGGTCTCGTTCGGCGGCGACGACGTGCGGTGCGCGCCCTATGTCACCTTCGGCACGCCGGAGCTGGCGGAACTCGCGGTCGCTGCGATCCAGGGCCGCAGCGCCTGCCTGCTGGCCAATCACGGCATGATCGTGCACGGGCGCGATCCGCTCGGCGCGCTGCAGGCGGCGGTGCTGCTGGAGACCCTGGCCCGGCAATATCTGCTGGCGCGCTCCGCCGGCGCGCCGCGCATCCTGACCGAGGCGGAAATGCAGGCGGCGCGGGAGCGGTTCAGGACCTACGGGCCCATTTCACAAACGCGCTGATCACACGCCCCCCCTGATCACACAAACGCGGAAAAATCGAACTCCCCGCTATGGGCCGGCTCGTATTCGAACCCGAGCGCCTGCGCCACGGCCTCATGCGTGATCTTGCCCGCCAGCACGTTCAGCCCGTCGGCCAGATGCGGGTCGTCGTGCAGCGCCTGCCGCCAGCCCTTGTGCGCCAGTGCCTGCACGAAGGGCAGCGTCGCGTTGGTCAGCGCGAAGGTGGAGGTGCGCGCCACCGCGCCGGGCATATTGGTGACGCAGTAATGCACCACGCCGTCCTCCATATAAGTGGGTGCCGAATGGGTGGTCGGGCGGCTGGTTTCGAAACAGCCGCCCTGGTCGATGGCGATATCCACCAGCACCGAGCCCGGGCGCATCCCGCGGATCATCTGCCGCGTCACCAGCTTGGGCGCCGCGGCGCCGGGCACCAGCACGGCGCCGATCACCAGGTCGGCGCGCCGCACCTCCCGCTCGATCGCCTCGGTGGTGGCGAACAGCGTAGTGGCGCGCGGGCCGAACTGCAGGTCGAGCTCCTTCAGCCGTGGCAATGACCGGTCGATGATCACCACGCTGGCCTCCAGCCCCACTGCCATGCGCGCGGCGTTGGTGCCGGACACCCCGCCGCCCAGCACCACCACCCGGCCGGGCGCGACGCCGGGCACGCCGCCAAGCAGCACGCCGGAACCGCCCTGCTCCTTCTCCAGGCAATGCGCGCCCACCTGCACCGACATCCGGCCGGCCACCTCGCTCATCGGTGCCAGCAGCGGCAGGCCACCGCGGGCGTCGGTGACGGTTTCATAGGCGATGCAGGTGGCGCCGGACGCCATCAGCGCCTCGGCCTGGGCCTTGTCGGCGGCGAGGTGCAGGTAGGTGAACAGGATCTGCTCCTCGCGCAGCCGCGCGATCTCCTGCGGCTGGGGCTCCTTCACCTTCACGATCATGTCCGCCGTCGCGAACACCGCCTCGGCACTATCCACCACCAGGGCGCCGGCCTCACGGTAGGCCGCGTCCGACAGGCCGGCGCCGATGCCGGCACTGGCCTGCACGGTGACGACATGGCCGTGGCGCGTCAGTTCCCGCACACCGGCGGGGGTCAGTCCGACGCGGTATTCATGGGTCTTGATCTCCTTGGGGATACCGACATGCATGCAACCGCCCTCCGTGCTTCGCGTCCTGAGCCAGCTTGGACCTTACCAAGGAAAGGCGAAAGCTTCGGCCGCGGTGGAAGATTGACGCCGCCGGTCATTCACGATGGACTGCCCCTTCGCCGCGCCGCATCGCGCATCGGCATTCGGGAGACACGACCATGATCAAGACCACCCGCCGCGGCCTGTCGCGGCTTGCTCTGGCCTTGCCGGCCCTGACCCTGCTGCCGTCCGGCGCGCGGGCCGAGGATTCCGTACGCATCGGCGCCACCTACCCGCTCAGCGGCGGCGCGGCCTCCGCCGGCACGGCGGCCAAGCAGGCGATCGAGGTGGCGGTGGACATCATCAACACCGCGCATCCGGAAATGCCGAAACTGCCGCTGGCGCCCACAATCGGCCTGCCCAATCTGGGCGGGTGGAAGATCGAGGTGATCTTCACCGACCACCAGGGCAACCCGGCGACGGCGCAGAGCCAGACGCTGCGGCTGATCACGCAGGAAAAAGTGGTGGCGATGGTCGGCGCCTACCAGTCGAGCTGCGGCCTGACCGCCAGCGCGGTAGCCGAGCGCTACGGCATTCCGTTCATGGCCAGCGAGGCCTCCGCCCCCAGCCTGACCGCGCGCGGCTTCAAGTGGCTGTTCCGCCCGACCCCGATCGGCACCCATTTCGGCGCCGCCTACGCCGATTTCATGCTCCAGCGCAAAGCCGCCGGCATGAAGGTGAACAAGATCGCCGTGGTGAACGAGAACACCGAATACGGCACCTCCACCGGCGACGCCATCATCAAGGCGGCGACCGACAAGGGGCTGAAGGTCGATCTGCGCATCCCCTACAACGCCAACAGCACCGATGTCAGCGCCCAGGTGCTGCAGCTGAAGAACGAGAACCCGGACGTGGTGATCTTCGTCAGCTACACCTCGGACAGCATCCTGTTCATGAAGACGATGCGCAACCTCGACTACAAGCCGCCGATTCTGATCGGCGACGACAGCGGCTTCTCCGACACCAACTTCATCGATGCGGTCGGCGACCTGGCGGAAGGCGTGATCAACCGCAGCTCCTTCGATGTCGGCAAGCCCGGCTCGAACTCCTACATCGTCAACGAGCTCTACACGAAGCACGCCGGCCACGCGCTGGACGATACCTCGGCGCGCGCCATGCAGGGCTTCCTGGCGCTGGCGGACGCAATCAACCGCGCCGGCTCGACCGAGCCGGCGAAGATCCAGGCCGCGCTGATCGCCACCGACCTGAAGCCGGAGCAGCTGATGATCGGCTACAACGGCATCAGCTACGACGAGACCGGGCAGAACAAGCTGGCCTCCACGCTGCTGGTGCAGCTGATCAAGAAGCACTACGTCCCGGTCTGGCCCGACAGCATGGCGGCGATGGCCCCGCAAATGCCGTTCAAGGGCTGGAGCTGACCGCCAACCCACCGAGGCAGGAAGACATGAGCCAGACCTTCATCCCTGCTGCCTTCATTCGTGGTGGATCGAGCAAGGGCGTGTTCTTCCATGCCAGGGACCTGCCGCGGGACCGGGCGGCGATCGACCCGATCCTGCTCAGCGTGCTCGGCAGCCCCGATCCGTACGGCCGGCAGCTCGACGGCATGGGCGGGGGGATTTCGTCGCTGTCGAAGGCGGTGATCATCGGCCCGCCGACGCGCGACGATGCCGATGTGGACTACACCTTCGCCCAGGTCTCGGTGGACAGGCCGGTGGTGGACTGGGGCGCCAATTGCGGCAATCTGTCCTCCGCCGTCGGTCCCTTCGCGGTCGATGAGGGCCTCGTGCACGCCGCCGACGGCGAGGCCCTGGTGCGCATCCACCAGGTGAACACCGCCAAGATCATCCATGCGCGGTTTCCCGTCGAGGGCGGGCGCGCCGTGGTCGGCGGCGACTTCGCCATCCCCGGCGTCGCCGGCACCGGGGCGCGCATCCGGCTGGATTTCCTCTCCCCGGGCGGCGCCTTCACCGCTTCGCTGCTGCCGACCGGCAACCCGGTCGATGTGCTCGATATCCCCGGCGCCGGCAATTTTTCCGCTTCCCTGGTGGATGCAACCAATTGCGCCGCCTTCGTCGATGCGCGCGACCTCGGCCTGACCGGCGCGGAATCCCCGGACGAGCTGGAGGCCAGACCCGGCCTGATGGCGTTGCTGGACCAGATCCGGCGCGCCGCCGGCGTGCGCATGGGGCTGGCGCCGCGCCCGGAAACCATGGGCCTCGCCAATCCGAAGATCGCCCTGGTCTCGGCGCCCGGCGCGTTCCGCACGCTGACCGGCGAGGTGATGGGACCGGAGACGCATGAGATCGCCGTGCGCATGATCTCCATGGAGCGGGCGCACCGGGCGGTGCCGCTGACCGGCTCCATGTGCCTGTCGGTCGCCTGCCGCATCGCCGGCAGCATCCCGAACGCGCTCTGCGCCGCCCCCGCGCGGGAGGACGAGATCCGCATCGCCAATCCCTCCGGCGTATTCGCCGCGGGCGCCGAGGTGCGCAATACCAACGCCGGACCGGTCGCCGACAGCGCCGTGGTCTACCGCACCTCCAGGCGATTGATGCAGGGACAGGTTGCGATCTCCCGGTAGCTATTTCGGCAGCGGGTATTTCTCCAGATACGGCATGTATTCCGGCTCCACATCGATCTGCAGCGTGGCCAGGACGCGCACCACGGCGTTGTAGAAGCCGATCGTCAGGGTCAGGTCGAGCAACAGCTCGTCCGACATCTTGCTGCCCAATGCCGCGAAGGTGGCTTCCGATGCGCCGCCGTCCAGCGTCATCTCGCGCGCCATCTTCAATACCAGCCGGGTGGTTTCATCGAGGCCGGTCTGCTTGCCTGCGGTGTCGTCGATCAGCGCCCGGATGTCGTCGTCGGTGACGCCGAAATCATAGCCGATCTTGACGTGATGGGACCATTCATACGGCGACTTCGCCAGCCAGCCGACCTGCAGGATGGCGAGCTCGCGCAGCCGCGGATCGGCCCGGCTCTTGTGGCGGATGAAGCCGCCAAGCCCGGCAAACGCCCGCGCCGCGTTCGGCGAATGCACCAGCGCGCGAAACAGGTTGATGTTGCGGGCAAGCAGGTCCTGGTCCTTCTCGGCCAGATCGGATTTGTCGAGGTATCTCAGACGCGCCATCAGGCTTCTCCCATGATTGGAAATCATATCCGCCGCTGGCGGAGGTTGGTCGACGTAAGGGAATGTTGCGACACCGCCCCAAACCCCGCAAGGGCAGGACCATACCATTGCAATGCGGAAGATCGCCTCACTGTCCCTGGCGGGTCTCGAGCTCCGTCACGATCGCCCGGATCTGCGCATCGGCCGGATACAGCGCGGCGAGTTCCCGCGCGTGGTGCAGCGCCGTGCCGGCATCCCCCTTGTCCCGCGCGATCGTAACCAGGCCGACCAGCACGTCCCGATCCCCTGGCGTGCGCGCATGTGCCGCCTCCAGCACGGTCATCGCCTGCCCGGGCGCGCCGGTCGCGTTCAACGCGATCGCATAGACATAGGCATAGCGGGCATTATCCGGCGCCAGCTCGCTTGCCCCGCGCAACTGCCCCAGCGCGTCCGCGTAGTTGTGCTGGCGCACCAGCAGCAGGCCGAGGGCATAGGGAATGGCGGGGTTCTGCGGCTCGATCGTGATCGCCTGGCGCAGCCATTCGGCGCCTTGCGGGTCCATGCCGCGCATCCGGTCGAGATCGGCAAGATTGACCATCGCCGGCACGAACGCGGGATCGAGCCGCAAGGCGGTGCGATACTGCGCCTCCGCCGCATCCGGCTGCCCCCGCCGGATGTCCAGCAGCCCGAGGTTGAGATGCGATTCCGGCCGCTCGGCATCGACCATCTCGGCGGCGGTCAACTCCAGATAAGCGGTGGCAAAGGCGCTCTGCTGCTCCGGCGTCAGCATCCGCGGGTCCGCCGCGGCCAGCACCCGCGCCGTTTCGATGCGCACGGCCCGCATGGGATCGGCGAGTAGCGGCGCGACCGCCTGCACCATCGTCCGCGACAGCGCGTCCGGCAGAGCGCGCGGTGCCGCCGCGCGCACCAGCGGATCGGGATCGGCGATCGCCGCCATCACCGCTTCCTGGGACGCAGGTGTCAGATAGCGCGCCAGCAACAGCAAGGCGCTGCCCCGCGCGATCGCTGGCTGGCCCCGGTCCAGGATCAACCCGTCCAACTGCCGCTCCGCGTCGGCCGCGCCTGTCCGCCCCGCGTGCAACGCCCCCGCCTGCACCGCCCCCGCCTGCAACGCCATGTCATAATGCGGCAAGGTCTGGCGCCCCCCAGGGAGCCATCCCGCCACCACTTTGGCCGCCCATTCCGCCGTTTTGTCGGCATGGCACTGCGCGCAGGCGTTCGGCGTGCCGATCGCCACGGAAAGGTCCGGCCGTGGCACGCGCAGGCTGTGATCGTGCCGGTTGTCCACGCCCATGTAGGTTTTGGTCGGCATGTGGCAACTCGCGCACTGCGCGCCGGCGCTGCCTGGCGGATGGTGGGTGTGCTCGGCGACATCGAATTTCGCCGGCATGTGGCATTGCGCACAGACCGCATTGCCCTCGGCCCGGAGCTTCAGGCCGTGCGGTTCATGACAGTTGGAGCAGGTGACGCCGGCGTGATGCATGCGGCTCTGCAGGAACGAACCGTATTCGAACACCTCCCCGTCGATCTGCCCGTCGGCTTGATACAGGCCGGGCTCCAGATAGGCGGGAAGGTACCCATCGAGGAACGGCGCGGCGGATACGGGGTTCTGGGTGATCACCTTGCGCCGTGCATGACAGGTGGCGCAGGTGTCGAGCTCCGCCGAAACCAATGGCTCCGTACGCTTGGCGATCCCGGTCGCGGGGTTCATCTCCCACCGTCCCTGGTCGGTTGCCTTCAGCCAGGCCACCAGCCCCATCCGGTCCCTGTCCGACAAGCCGGTTCGTGCGGCGCCGGCAGTATCCCTGGCCCAGCCGACATGGCGCGAGCCCGGTCCGTGGCATGCCTCGCAGGACACGTCCATGCTGGCCCAGCTGGTGTCGTAGCTGTTGGTGCCCAGATCGAAATTCTTGCGCAGTCCTGTCGAGTGGCAGTCGGCGCATTGGTAGTTCCAGGTCTGGTCGCGCCCGGTCCAGTGCAGCCGGTCGCCCGCCGGCAGCTTCTGGTCGGGATAGAGATGAAACCAGCGCTGGCCGCCCTGGTCCTTCGGCCGGCTGTCCCAGGCGATACCCAAAGCCTGATAGCGCCCGCCGGGAAAGCCGATCAGATATTGCTGCAACGGGTAGACGCCGAACGTATAGGCGATCTCATAATCCTGCGCTGCGCCGTCCGGGCCCTCCGTGCGCACCATGAATTTGTCGCCGGCGCGGTAGAATTTCGTGGTCATCCCGAAATGCTCGAACCTGGCATCGGCGAAGTCTCCCAGCATCGTCGCCGGCGTGGCCGCCTGCATGGCCTGCGCGTGGTGCGATCCCTGCCACAGCTTCGCCTCTGCCGCATGGCAGCCGGCGCAGGCCTGGGCGCCAACGAAACGCGCCGCTTCCTCCGCCCGCGCGGCCAGGGCGGATCCCAGCGCGACCAGCGCCATCACCGCCGCCAGAAGGCGGATTAGCCTCATACGCGTGAATTTGTATCGCGATCCGCCGCCACGCCGCCCGGCGCATGCCCGCCCGGATCCAGCCTGGACGCATGCGGCGTCTCGACCCAGCCGCGCGCCCGGTAGTTGTCGGCGCACTCGCGCGCCGCGGTGCGCTCCGCGTCCGGCCCGCATTGCACCACCTTCCCGGTCTGCGGGTCCTTCATGAAGATGATCTGCGGCGTGCAGGCAGCCAGCCCGATGATCCCCCCGATGATCCCAAAAACCAACAGGCTCCGTGTCAAAAGGCGCGCCATCGCATCACCCCGGATCATTTGCTTCGCGTTCCCTGCGTGACGAGAGAATGAACCCATTGTCGGCGCATGTCTTTCAATGTTGGGAATGCCGGGTGAAAAATATCCTGAAGAGCTCACCGTCGCCGAGCCGCGCATTCAGTTCCCTGAACGAGGTGTAGATCAGGAACAGAACGAAAATCCATATCTCAGTGGCGGCCATCCTGTGCCAGGTGAAATGTGTCGCCACATACTCCCCAAGCAGGCTGAGGCTTCCGCCGCCCAGAAGATACTCGGCGGGCCGTTCCAGGAAGCGCACGAAAAAGACAACCAGGGTGTAGACGAGCGTCTTGAACAGAACCGGTCGGATCAGCGGCGCCCTGTCGTAACGGCGAAGGAACGGCAACAGGTCTGCCACCAGCACAGCCTTCCCGACCACCAGCGCCGCCCCGGTCGCGACCATGAAATTGGCGAAGCGGACCAGGTAGTCGTCAAGGAAGAGCTGCGTCGTCCCTTCGATCAGGTTGAAGCCGACCATGAAGAACAGCGTCGGCGGCAGAACTTCCCGGAGCTCCTTGAGCAGGAACGCGCCGATCCTCGATCCCGCCATTCCGGACATCCTGCTCCGCCAGCCGCTTTCAACGTTCCATCTGCACGTCGATGACGCCGGCCCGCACCGCGGCCTTCAGCGCCGCGTGGTCGCGCTCGGCCTGGTCGGCGTAGGCCAGAGCGAAGTTTCCCATCGCTTCGTCGAATGCGGCCGACTTGCCGAGATAGCCGCTGATCGTCCAGGGATCGCCCGCCTTGGCGTGCGCCCGCGCCAGTGCCCAGCCGCAGGCACGCGCGTAGATCGTCAGCATCTCGGCATCGTAGGTTTCAACCAGGATCGACACTTTCACGTCGCGCAGCTGGCGCAGGTAGAAATGGCGCCCGTTCGGTCCCGTCACCCAGCCCAGGAACATATCCGATGCCGGCTGCATCAGCCGCTGTCCCATCACCACCCGCTGGCCGTGGTGGTCATAGGCGCTCTTGCCGGCATACGCCTCGAGCACCGAGGCATTGGCCTCCTTGACCTGCAGGAAGAACGGCTTGTCGGCGATCGACAGGAACAGCCCGACCATGCACAGCGTGCCGACACTGCCGATACCGACCACCTTCACCGCGGCATCCACCAGGCGGAAGCGGTCGAACAGAACGCGCCGGTCCTCGGCCAGGGTTTCCCGGTATTTGGCCAGCGTGTCCATCAACGTGTCCATGTAGCCGGGATTGCGGGCCTCGTCGGCGTGAAAGATCGTCGGCGGAGCCTCGCGGATGCGGGGCTGGCCGTCGGCATCGTCCACCAGCTTCGGATACACCAGTTCCGAACTGCTGGCCGATGTCGCCTTGGCGATGCGCCTGGCCGCGATGGCGCGCTGCTCGACCGTCATCATCGACAGGAAGTCGCTGTCGTCGATCCGCGCATACCAGATGTCCATCACGTCCATGCCGGCGAAGTCCCTCATATGCTTGCGGTAGCTGTGGGCACAGGCGATGGCGGCACCCCGCCCGTCGTCGTCCGCCAGACCGTTGGCGCGGGCCGCCAGCACGAACGAGGCGACCAGCCGCTCGACGTCCCATTCCCACGGTGCGGGCAGCGTCTAGTCCAGATCGTTGATATCGAAGATCCGCCGGCGCTCCGGCGTCGCGAAGCCGCCGAAATTCATCAGATGGGCATCGCCACAGGCCTGCACATGAATCCCGGTCGCCGGTGTCGCCGCCAGATCGGACGCCATCACCCCGGCCGAGCCGCGATAGAAAGTGAATGGCGACTGCAGCATGCGGCCATAGCGGAGCGGCACCAGCGCCTTTTGGCGGGTCGCGTCGGCGGCGCGAAGGATGCCGAGGGGATCGGTGCGCCCGGCATGGGGGCGCCAGCCGCCATACGCGTCACGCGGCACCTTGTCGCGGAGCCGCTTCCCTGCTTCCTGCCGCTCGGCCGGCGTCATCGATACGGGTGGCGCCCGCACACTGGCATTCGGAAGCGGTACATGTGGCATCTTCGATGTCTTCGCCATGGCGGATCTCCCGCATTGGAGTTCACGACCGGAATTCAGGGTGTTTCGAACGCGAACACCCGTTTCCAGTCGCTCTTCATACTGATGACGGCCCAGCCGCTTCTCATTGCTTCCGTCAACAGCGCATTGGAAAAAGTGCCGACCTTCGTATCGGGCAGGTGACCTGCGGGACCATACGCGTATTCCCGCTGCGCATCATCATGATGCACCAGCATCTTCAGCCGCGCGCCGGCGCCTGCACCGGTCCATTCCAGCATCTCCCGGTCACCGTCGGAATTGCCGAACGCGGCGTACGGGCGTTTGCCGATGAACAGATTGATCCCGATCGCCTTGCCGTCGCCATCGTCCACGAAGAAAGGTTTCGCCAGACGCAGCAGCACCGGTTTGCCATCCCTGATTTCGTATTTCGTGGCTATGCTCGATCCCACCACCTGCTCGGGCGGAACGCCGTAGACCGGCGCCGCATAGGCGCGCACGAATTCCTGCCCGCCGCCGGTCACGATATAGGTCCGGAAGCCGTTGGCCCTGAAATATTCCAGGACCTCGCGCATCGGCTGATAGACGAGTTCGGTATAAGGCCGCTGGAAGCGTGGATGCCGCGCGGTTTCCAGCCATTTGCCGACGATTTCGAGAAAAGCCTCGTTGCTCATGCCGGCATGGGTGACGGACACGATTTCCAGCCAGTCCTGCTCGCTGAATTTTTCGATCGCCGCCAGGTTCCGTGCCAGCACCGACCTGAACGGCTCGCGGGTCTTCCATTCCGGATGCTGCGGCTCCAGCACCGCCACCCGGTCGAGTGCGAAAGCCGCCTGGGTGTACAGCGGATGCTCCACCCAGAGCGTGCCGTCCTGATCGAACGTGGCGATGCGGTCCTCCGGCAGCACGAAATCCGGGCTCGCCCGATCGGTCGTCGCACGGACGAAATCCAGGATGGCCTGCTTCGCCGAACCGTCATTCCAGGACGCGAGCGGTGAGGTGCTCTGGGTCTGCGCGGCGGCGGTGCCGACCAGGGACGGTCGAGCGCCGCGAGTGCACCAAGGAGCAGACGGCGATTCAGACCAAAGGAGGAAGATGACATGGTTGTCGCCTGTCCCCGTGAACCGTTGTGAAAGCCAACCGTCAACGGGTGCGTTCCATGGCGCACCCGTTGCGCCGATAGGCTTGGCTACTGCCCCTCGTGCTCCTTCATCAGTTCGTCGATCCGCGCCTTGACCGCCTCGAGGTTGAACGAGGCCGGCGCCTGCATCGGCGGATAGTCGATCGCCGTCGCCGCCAGCTTGCCCACCTCCTGCTGCACCAGCACGAAACGCCAGAACTCGCGGGCATAGAAGTCGTTCATGAAGCCGCCGCCGAGATTGTTCAGACTTTCCTGGCGGATCGAGGACGTCCGCTCGAACGGATCCTGGCGGAGGTTCGTGATGCCCGGCATGTCCGTCGTGACCTTCTCGCCGGGCCAACCATTGGGCTGCTGCAGGAACTGGAACTTGAAGTCATCGATCCGGAGCGCGCCAAGCCGCGGTCCGGCGAAGTAGAACAACTCGTGCCTGGCCGACGGTCCCTTGCCCGTCAGCAAATTCATCTGGTCGTAGCCGTCCAGATGATTCTTGTAGGTATGACCCTCCAGCGTCACGCCTTTCAGCAGCTGGTCGGTAATGTCAGGCGCGCCGGCTGCGTCGGCCAACGTCGGCAGCCAGTCGAGGCCGGAGAAGATGCCGTTCTCGATCGTTCCCGGCTTCACCTTGCCGGGCCAGCGGATGATGGCCGGCACCCGGAAGCCGCCTTCGAAGCTGGTGCCCTTGGTGGCCTTGAACGGCGTCATCCCGCCATCCGGCCAGGTGAACACCTCGGCGCCGTTGTCGGTGGTGAAGATCACGATGGTGTTGTCCGCCGCGCCGATGTCCTGCAGATGCTGCAACAGCGCCCCAATGCTGTCGTCCATCTGCGCCATGCCGGCCTCTTCGACGTTGTAGTTGTTCGTCGCGTTCATCATCGCCTGATATTTTGGCGGCAGATAGGTGAACACGTGCATGCGCGTGGTGTTGTGCCAGATGAAGAACGGCTTGCCGTCCTTCTTGGCCTTGTCCATGAAGTCCGAGCTGGCCTTCACCAGCACGTCATCGAAGGTCTCCATGTCGTATTTGGCGGGGCGGCCTTGCTGCCAGTTCTGCATCCCGGTCATGTTCGGGAACGGCGGCAGCGGGCCCTCATCGACGATCCGCTGCTTGCCGATTTTGCCCCAGCGCGGCTGCACCGTGGGGTCGTCCACATCGGTCGCATAGGTATGGACCAGGTTGCGTGGGCCGGTCTTGTCGATCCAGTCCTGCGGATAGTCGAACCAGTAGGGATCGGACATCGCGTCGAGGTGATACAGGTAGCCGAAGAACTCGTCGAAGCCGTGGACCGTGGGCAAGAACTTGTTCAGATCGCCCAGATGGTTCTTGCCGAACTGCCCGGTCTCATAGCCTTGCGCCTTCAGCACCGTGGCAAGCGTCACCGCCGCATCGGGCATGCCGACATCGGCGCCGGCCTGGCCCACGGTAGTCAGGCCGGTGCGTAGCGGCAGCTCGCCGGTGATGAAGTTGGCTCGTCCCGCGGTGCAGCTTGCCTCGGCGTAATAATCGGTGAAGCGCATGCCCTCGGCGGCGAGCTTGTCGAGGTTCGGCGTCTTGCCGGACATGATGCCCTGGTGATAGGCGCCGATATTGAACCAGCCGACATCGTCCCCCATAATGACGAGGATGTTCGGCTTACTGGCCTGGGCGCCGGTCTGGGCAGTTGCTCCCGACAGCGGAAGCGCCGCCAGCGACAGGCCGACCGCAAGCGCGCTGGCGACCTGCGGCAATTTCAAATGAAATCGCATTCTTTTCCTCCTTTTCATTCGCTGATTGCAGGCGAAGACACGCGTTGCTCGACCCCTATCCGTGACATGGGCCGTCTCTCGTCGGCGGCCCCGCACCCCCAGGACAGGGTGTCTCAGGCGAAGAAGGCGTACCGGCGCCAAAAGAGGGCGCAGCTTGACACCCCGCATGGCCCCGTCCAGGCCAGCGTTACCTGTACGTTACCACCGAAGCCCACGCCAAAGACAGTACGATAGCGGAAGATTGATGTCGTCTCCCGCCGGGGGGCGGTATTTGCCCGGTCGCCGCGTATCGGTTTCCTATGGTATCAATGGCCGCGAGCCGCACCTTCGAAGATAGCCAGCACGGATGCGTGCTTTCTTCGTTTGTCCGCTCGGTCAGAAAATACCGGGGCCGGAGCCCCAGCCTTGCCTAGCCCCCGACGAACTCCGCCGCGGTGTTGCGTTCTCGGCCGCCGAATAGGATGTCGGTGGTGATCTCGTCCACCGTGTTGCAGCCGCAATAGGCCATCGTGTTGTCCAGCTCCTTGCGGATCACGTTGACCGCCTTCGCGGCCCCAGCCTGGCCGGCGACGGCGGTGCCGTACAGCGTGGCGCGGCCGGTCAGCACCGCCTTGGCGCCGAGCGCCAGCGCCTTGGCGATGTCCGAGCCGCGGCGCACGCCGCTATCCAGGATCACCGTGCCCCTGGTGCCGACGGCCTCGGCGATTTCCGGCAGGGCGTCGATCGAGGCGACCGCGCTGTCCATGTTCCGCCCGCCGTGGTTGGACACGATGATGCCGTCCACACCGTATTCGGTGGCCTTCACCGCGTCATCGGGCCGGTTGATCCCCTTCACCATCAGGATGCCCGGCCACATGTCGCGGAAGATGCGGATATCGTCCCAGGACAGGCTGTCCTGGCGCATGATCGCGCCGGTGGCGGGGTCGGAGCGGATGGAGCGCTTCAGCTTGCCGGGATAGTTCTCGTAGCGCGGCATGCCCGTGGTGGCGAGGTATTTGAACATCACCTTCGCCAGCCAGGCCGGGTGCGCCATCATATCCGTCACCGCGGTGAAATTGGGGTGGAACGGCATGTTGAAACCGTTCTTGGCATTGTATTCGCGGTTCGGCGGCACGATCGTGTCGACGGTGATGATCAGCGCCTCGAAGCCGCAATTCTTCGCCCGCTCGATCAACTCGTAGGAGAGTTTTCGCTCCTTCCAGACATAGAGCTGGAACCACAGCCGGCCGGCGGCTTCCTTGGCGATCTTTTCCATCGAGGTCATGGACCCCGTGGCCAAGGTGAACGGGATCCGCGCGGCGGCGGCGGCCTTGGCCAGCTCCAGCTCGCCCTCGTACCAGCACAGGCCGGCGGCGCCGGTCGGCGCGATCGCCATCGGCATGCCGGCGGGCTTGCCGAACAGCATGGTTTCCATCGTCCGGCCGGACACGTCGATCAGCGCACGGTGCTTCAGCTTCAGCCGCTCGAACGCCGCGCGGTTGTTGCGCAGCGCGACCTCGTCCTCCGTGCCACGATCGACGAACTCGAACACGCCCTTGGGCAGCTTCTTCTGCGCGGCGGCGCGCAGGTCGAAGATGTTGTGGCAATCATCCAGTGCGGCCATGGCTTTCCCCCGTTACGGAGATGATGAACCGGGCAGCCTCTCTGTCAACTGGCGCCAAGAAGCGCCTCAGCCCGGTTTGCTCACCTCCGGCAGGGTATCGCCCTTCAACGCCAGCACGGCGCCCATCCAGACCGGGTGCAGCAGATGGTCGTCGCGCGGGCGGCCGGTTTCCGGATGCACCAGCACGGTCAGCCCCATGCGGTTGAGCATGATGAACGGCACCAGGGTTGGGAACAGCGGGGCATCGAAGGCGATCTGGTACATCGCCTGTGGGTGCGGCCCGACCGGCACATCGTGCCAGCGGCCCATCCGCACGGAAAACCGCTCCTCCACCCATTGCCGCAGCGTGGCCGCGATGTGCTTGGTGGTGGCGGGGTCGTAATAGACATGGGCGTGATAGCTCTCGATCACGCCGGTGTCGATCGGTGCGCTCATGATGGGCCCTCCTGGCAGCCGACGATGCGGCAGTGAAACGGGTCGGTCAATCGACCGCGACGCCCGCTGCTTCCAGCATCCGTTTCACGTCCCGCTTGACCACCTTGCCGTAGCCGGATTTGGGCAGCTCCGCCCAGCGCACGAAGCGGGTGGGCCATTTGTACTTGGCGATCCTTCCGTCCAGATGGCGCAGCAGTTCGCCATCCCCGACTTCCTGCGTCAGCACCAGCACGGCCACGCCGGACTCCCCCCATTTCGGATGCGGAAGGCCGAGCACGCAGGCCTCCGCCACCGCGGGGTGGGTCAGCAGGGCCTCCTCGATCTCGCGCGGATACACGTTCGATCCGCCGGAGATGTACATGTCGGACTGGCGGCCGGTGATGTACAGGAAGCCCCGCGCATCGAGATGGCCGAGATCGCCGGTATGGAACCAGCCATGCGCCATGGCCTTCCGGGTCGCCTCCGCGTTGGCGTAATAGCCAGCGAACACCGCCGGTCCGCGGACGCAGATCTCGCCGGTTTCATTCGCATCCAACCGGTTGGCGTCATTGTCGAGGATGGCGATCTCCATCCCCGTGCGCGGAAAGCCGCAGCTGCCGACCGGCATGTCGTCATCGACGCTGTGCAGCGCCGGCGGCAGGACGGTGATGTTGCCGGTGACCTCGCCGAGGCCGAAATACTGCACCAGCACCCTGCCGAGTTTCCGCAGGGCGTGGATCTGATCGGCCCGGTACATCGGTGCGCCGGCATAGATGACGTAGCGCAGGCTGGAATGATCGTACTCGTCCACCGAAGCGTGCCGGGTCAGCATGGTCAGGATGGTCGGCACGGTGAACATGTTGGTGATGCGATGGCGTTCCACCAGCGCCCAGGCTTCCTCGCAGTCCAACCGCTCGCCGCTCAGCAGCACCGTCACCGCGCCGCGCGCCACCTGGCTCAGCGCATGGATGCCGGCGCCGTGCGACAGCGGCGCGACCACCAGGGAGGCGTCCTGCTCGGTCGTGCCGGGCATGAGGTCACAGAGGTGATTTGTCACCACGAATTCCAACTGGCCGTGCGTCAGCACGCCCGCCTTCGGCCGGCCCGTGGTGCCGGAGGTGTAGAAGAACCAGGCGGGATCGTCGCGATCGACATCCACGCCGTGCTTCACTGCCGCGGCGCGATCGGCCGCCAGCGCCTCCCAGTCCAGATCGCCGCCGCCGATGCCAATGTGTAGATGCGCGGCCGGGTTCGCCTCCCGCGCCGCACGCTCGTGCTCGGGGAAGGCGCTATCGAAAATATGGGCGGAGGCGCCGGAGGATTGCGCGAGATAGGCGACCTCCGGCGGGGTCAGGCGGAAATTGGTCGGCACCCAGACCGCGCCGATCGTCCAGCACGCCCACATCGTCTCGATCACGGCGTTGGCGTTGCGCGCGTGCACCAGCACGCGGTCGCCCTTGGCAATGCCGCGCGCCCGCAGCGCCCCGGCGGCCGCCTGGACGCGGGCGGCAAGCTCCGCCCAAGTCCAGGTGGTGTCCCGCCAGATCAGCGCCGGGCGGTCGGGGAAGCGCCTCGCGGTCTGCGCCAGCAGATGCGCGAGGTTGCTGGTCGGGATCATCGCCCGGTCTTCCAATGACGGGTCTTCCAATGACGGGCCTTCCAATGACGGGTCTTCCAATGCCGGGTCTTTCAGCGCAGCGGCTCCAGGATGGAGACGTAATTGGCCACCGCCGCCCCGCCCATGTTGAACACGCCGGCACGGTCGGCCTTGGGCAGCTGCATGTCCCCGGCCTCGCCGGCGAGCTGCATGGCGGTGATGGCGTGCATCGAAACGCCGGTGGCGCCGATCGGGTGGCCCTTGGATTTCAGCCCGCCGGAGGGGTTCACCGGCAGCCTGCCGTCCTTCGCGGTCCAGCCTTCCAGCACCGCGCGCGCGCCCTGGCCGGGGGCGGTCAGGCCCATCGCCTCGTATTCCAGCAATTCCGCGATCGTGAAGCAGTCATGGCTTTCGACGAAGGACAGGTCTTCCAACTTCAGCCCGGCCTGATCCAGCGCCATCTGCCAGGCCTTCGCCGCCCCCTCGAACGCGGTGATGTCGCGTTTGCTGATCGGCAGGAAGTCGTTCACATGCACGGCGGCGCGGAAGCGGATCGCCTTGTTCATCGTGCGCGCGGTGTCCTCGTCGGTCAGGATCATTGCCGCGGCGCCGTCTGACACCAGCGAGCAATCGGTGCGCTTCAGCGGTGCCGCGACATAGGGGTTGCGCTCGGAGACGTTGCGGCAGAACTCGAAGCCGAGGTCCTTGCGCATCTGCGCATAGGGATTGTCCACGCCGTTCTTGTGGTTCTTCGCCGCGATCGCCGCCAGCGCGTCGGACTGGTCGCCGTAGCGCTGGAAATATCTTTCCGCGATGCGGCCGAACACGCCGGCGAATCCAGCGGGAATGTCGCCCTCTTCTTTCCGATACGCAGCGCTCAGCAGGATATCGCCGACCTTGGCGCCGGGGGTCGCGGTCATCTTCTCGGCGCCGATCACCAGCGCAAAGCGGCCGCGCCCGGCGGCCAGCCAGTCGCGCGCGCCATGCACCGCCGCCGAGCCGGAGGCGCAGGCGTTCTCATAGCGCGTGGAGGGTTTGAAACGCAGCTCCGGCAGCAGCTGCATGACCAGGGAGGACGGGAAATCCTGATTGGAGAAGCCGTTGTTGAACAGGCTGACGAACACCGCGTCGACCTCGGACGGGGAAATCCCGGCATCGGCGATCGCCGCCCCGGCGACCTTGCCGATCAGGCTTTCGACATCGGGATCCTCGAGCTTGCCGAATTGGCTATGCGCCCAGCCGACGATACAGGCTTCGGTCATTGGTTTTCTCCCTTGGGGGGTTTGGCTGCGGGGAGATTAGCCGTTCGGGGGGGGCGCACGCAATTTGCGCGCCGCATCGGCGATGGGGCAGATCCATCGGCGAGGTCGCTCGGACCTTCAGTGTCCGCCCAGCCATGATCCATCGCCGCCTGTATCAGTGCGGATTTTCCAGGCTGAACATCCGGCGCGGATGATCGTAGGCAAAGCATTCCGCATACCGTCCCCAGCCGATAACGGCACTCAGCGTGTGCTGAGCATCCTCGGTGCTCAAATGGTCTTCCAGCTCGCCGAGGAAGCGGCTGCGGGGTGCCGTGTGGCCGGGCCGCTCATCGAGGACCCGACGGATATGCGCCGCCAGCGGGACCGAGCGCAGCAAGTGATCGGCAAACATGTGCTTCCGGCCCGCGATGTCGGCCATGGCCAGCGCCTGCCCCGCCGCCGTCAGGTGCAGATTGCCGTCGTGCAGTTCGGCAAAGCCCATCATCTGCGTCATCTCCGCCAGGCGAAGGAGATCGTTCGTCCCAAGATGCAGCCGCGCCGCCAGTGCGGGCAGGTCCGCATGGCCGCCGAAGGGGGGGCCCGACAACACTTCCGCCATGCCGATGATCCGCGGTCCCGACAGGATCGGCAGCCTTGTGCTGATGCTCGCAAGCGGCTCCGGCTGTTTGTTGCCGATGGCCGGGGCGGGGCCGGCCGTCATACGGCTGTAGATGTCGTCCACCACGTCGCGAAACGCGGTGGCGATCCGGTTGCGCGGGCGGGCAAGCGGCACCACGATCTCCGCGGCGATGCGGCCCGGATTGGAAGACAGGATGAGGATGCGATCGCACATGAATACCGCCTCCTCGATATTATGGGTCACCAGCAGGACCGACTTGATCGGCAGGTGCCGAGCCGTCCACAACTCCATGAACTCGCTTCTCAATGTCTCGCCGGTGAGCACGTCGAGTGCCGAAAACGGCTCATCCATCAACAGGATCGTGGGATTGACGACCATGGCCCGCGCGAAGCCGACGCGCTGGCGCATGCCGCCGGAGAGCTCCCTCGGATAGGCATTCTCGAACCCGTCGAGACCGATCATATCGATGACCGCCAATGCCCGCCTCCGGGCCTCGCTTTCCGCCACGCCGATCGCATCCAGGCCAGCCTGAACATTCTCCAGCACCGTCAGCCAGGGAAACAGGGCGAAGGTCTGGAAAACCATGGCAATGCCTTCCGCCGGGCCCCGCACGACACCTCCGCGGTAACGGACCTCGCCACTGACCGGGGGCACCAGACCCGCTACGATGCGAAGCAGGGTGGATTTGCCGCAGCCGGAGCGCCCGAGCAGCCCGACGATCTCGTCGGTGTGCAGGCTCAAATCGATGTCGTCCAGGACCACCAGGGGCTCGCCGGAGGGCTTCGGATAGGCCTGCCGGACATGCCGGAGCTCGAGTTCGACCTCGCCCACAATGCCGCCCGCATTCGCAGCCTCAAGCATCGCGTCTCCTTTCAGTCCAGCCGGAAATTGCGCTCACTGTAGGCATAGAGCGGCCGCCACAGCAGACGGTTGAAGAAGACCACGAAAGCCGACATCACGGCGATGCCGAGCACGATACGCGGATAATCGCCCGCGACCGTCATCTGGGCGATGTAGGCGCCAAGGCCATGGGCCGTCAGGTGATCCGATCCCCAGGATGCCACCTCCGACACGATGCTCGCGTTCCAGGCGCCGCCGGAGGCGGTGATCGCCCCGGTGATAAAATAGGGAAAGATCCCCGGTAGAATGGCGATGCGCCACCATTGCCAGCCGCGAAAGTGAAAGTTCTTCGCTGTCTCCAGAAAATCGGTCGGGTAGGCGGTGGCGCCGGCGATGACGTTGAACAGGATGTACCACTGCGTTCCCAGAATCATCAGCGGGCTGAGCCAGATATCGGCGTTGAGGCCAAACCGGACGATGGGAATGACAAAGAACGGAAACAGCAGGTTGGCGGGGAAGGCCGCCAGAAACTGCGCCAGCGGCTGAATACGCTCCGCGAGCTTCGGACGCAGCCCGATCATGACGCCAACCGGCACCCAGATCAGCGAGGCCAGCGTGATCAGGCTCGCCACCCGCAGGAGCGTGAAAGAGCCCAGCCGTACGGCGATCCAAACATCGTGCCAGCCCACCCCGGTCGCCACATACCGGACGACGATGCTGACGATCCAGGCCGTCGCCGCCCCCACTCCGACATACCATGCCAGATCCAGTAAACGGCTGTTGCGTGACCGGCGGGCTGACAAGCCCGTGGCCGGCATGAAGTTGAGCAGCCGGGCCCGGAACAGGCGGCGCATGCCGAATGCCACGGGGCGCGCCCCGAGGTGTATCGTGCGCGAGCGCCGAAGCAGTTGCAGAAACCAGGAATGGGGCGTGGTCTGCGCCGCGGTCTGCTCGGCGCGAAAATTATCGGCCCATACGACCAATGGCCGGAATAGCAGCTGGTCGTAGATCAGTATCACCACGGTCATCGCGAGAATGGCCGCGCCGATCGCAGCCAGGTTTTCCTGCTGGATCGCCAGGGCCACATACGAGCCGATTCCCGGCAGCATGATCTGCTGGTCGCCGACCGTGATCGCTTCGGAGGCAACGACAAAGAACCAGCCGCCGGACATGCTCATCATCATGTTCCACACCAGCCCAGGCACGGCGAAGGGGAATTCAAGACGCCAGAAGCGTTGCCAGGACGAGAATCGAAACGCCTGGCTTGCCTCATCGAGGTCACGCGGCACAGTGCGCAAGGCCTGGTAGAAGCTGAAGGCCATGTTCCAGGCCTGGCTGGTGAAGATGGCGAAGATCGACGCCAACTCGGCCCCGAATACCCGATTCGGAAACAGCAACAGGAAGAACGTCACGGTAAACGACAGATAGCCCAGAACCGGCACGGATTGGAGGATATCGAGCAAGGGTACGAGAACGACTCCCGCCCGCCGGCTTTTCGCGGCCAATGTTCCGTAGATCAGCGTGAAGACCAGGCTCGCGGCCATGGCTGCGAGCATGCGCAACACGGTCCTGACCGCGTACCCGGGCAGCAGGACGGGATCGAGCGAAACGGGCGTGGCCTTGATGTCCGCAAGCGGCGCGAAGGTTCCGACCGCGCCGATTGCCAGGACGACCGCCACGGCGAGAACCAGCGCAACGGCGGCCAGATCCCATGCGTCGACCAAACCGCCGCTCGCCTCGTCGCGACGCGTGGCGGGACCGGTGGGCCGTGGTCCCGCCTCGGTGCGAAGGCCGCCCGGGGAGGGCGGCTTCAGCCAGACTGGACGAGACATCGGTGCATGTTTCTCGACGGACGGAAGAGGAAGGCGTGGGTGTCAGGATCGATGGCGTGCCGGCACGGCTCCACGGGAACCATGGGAACCGGCATCAACTTGTAGCAGCGGCTAAAGGCCTTGCACATCTCGATGTGTCATGGCCCCGTCAACTGGAGGGGTTTCGGTTCAGATGCGGCGTGCCGGCTGGAAAGCCGGACACGCCGCAAGCCGGCATCAGGCGTGGACGAGGCTGCAGGTGCCCTCGGACATCGGCCGGAAGGCCTTGTCGGCGGGCGTCGTCGCGACCAGCTCGAAGATGTCCCACGGCATCCTGCTCTGCGCCGGCGACTTGGCGCGGAACAGATAGGCCGGACACAGGAACCGGCCATCGGCGCGGATGGTGTTCTTGCCGAAGCAGTCATCGTCGGTCGGCATCTGCTTCATCACCGCGATCGCCTCCCGGCCGCCCGGGATGCCCTTGGCCGGATCCATCGCCGCCACCGCCTTGAGGTAATGCAGCGTGGCGGCATAGGCGCCGGCATGCAGCGAGGTCGGATAGTTGTTCGGCGATTTCGGCAGGAAGCGCTTGGTGAAGGCACGGGTGCGATCGTTCAGGTCCCAGTAGAACGTCTCCGACAGCAGCAGGCCCTCGGCGGTCTCCAGCCCCATGGACTTCACCTCGGTGATGAAGCCGACCAGGGCCGCGACCTTGATCCCCTGCTGGCCGAGGCTGAACTCGCGCGCCTGCTTGACGCAGTTCTCCATGTCGCCGCCGGTGTTGCACAGGCCGATGACCTTGGCGCCGCTGGCCTGGGCCGCGAGCAGGAACGAGGAGTAATCCGTCGTGCCGGGAAACGGATAGGCGGCGCTGCCGACCACCTTGCCGCCGCCGGCGGTGACCAGGGCGGTCACGTCCCGCTCCAACGCATGGCCGAAGGTGTAGTCGGCGATGATCAGGAACCAGTCCTTGCCGCCGCCCTGCAGCACCGCGCCGCCGGTGGAATGGGCGTCCATATAGGTGTCGGGCGCGAAGTGGATGGAGTTTGGCGTGCAGTATTTGCTGGTCAGATCGGCCGAGGCGGCGCCGCTGATCAGCACCGCCTTGTTCTTGTCCACCGCAACATTGTTTACCGCCAGAGCGATGGCGGTGTTGTTGACGTCGACAACCGCGTTGACGCCGTCCCGGTCGAACCATTGCCGCGCCACCGAGGCGCCGATATCGGGCTTCTGCTGATGATCGGCGGACAGGATTTCGACATTGAAGCCGTGCGCGGAGGGGTTGAAATCCTCCACCGCCTGCTTCGCCGCGAGCACCGAGGTCGGGCCGGAATTGTCGCGGTACTGGCCCGAAAGATCCGTCAGCACGCCGATGCGGATCATGGGCTGGCCCTGCGCGCGGGCGCGGCGGACGGGTGCGATAGCGGTGGCGGCGGACGCGATGGCGGCCCCTCCAAGGACGACGTTGCGGCGCGATAGGCTCATGTGGGGATCCTGGTCTGACGGCCGGGTGGCCTGGGGTTGGCGATCAGCTGAACAAGCATGGCGGGCAATGTTTGACCAGATCATGCGGTCCAGGGATCCAGGACGACATGCAGGCCGCAGTCCCGAAAGCCACCGATGTCCCGGGTAGCAACTCCGGCGCCTGCGGCTAACGCCGTGGCGGCAATCAGCGCATCGAACCCCTCGATCGGATTGCCTGCCCGCCGGCGCGCGATGACGATTTCGCCGTAATGGACCGCCGCCGCGCTGCTGAAGGGCAGTACGCGGCCGGCCATGTCCTCGGCGAACATCGCCCCCGCCGCCGCCGCCAGGGCATCGCGCTTGCGCCCTTCAGGAAGCGCTGCAATGCCATACAGAATCTCAGCCTGGTTGATGCTCGTGGTGTAGAGCGTTGCACGGGGTTGCGCCGCCACCCAGTCCAGCACAGCCGGGTGTGGCGCAGCGCGCATCAGTTCTGAAAGAACATTTGTGTCGAGGACGATCAAGGCTCGAAGGATGACGGCGGGCCAACGGGTACCGGCGGATGCGGCTCCAGCTCAACACCCCCGAGCGGGGCGAAGCGCCTGCGGATCGCCTCGGCAAGGTTGATTTCCTCGCCCCTCTCGTCCGCCAACACGTCGCTGAGGATGTGACGCAGTTCGGCTTCCATCGATCGGCCGTGCTGGGCTGCACGCACGCGCAGCTTCTCCTTCAATGTTGGATCGACATTGCGGACCATCAACGTGCTCATGCCAGCATTATATGCAATGCTAGCAGTGATAGCAAGGTTCGGCGAAAAATAACGCCGCTACCAGTTCGCCCCCTGGCGCATGATCTTCTGCGCCAGGCTCCAGCGATGCACTTCCGATGGGCCGTCGTAGATCCGGAAGCCGCGGACCTCGCGGAAGATGCGCTCCACCAGCGTTTCCCCGGTCACGCCCTGCCCGCCCATGATCTGCACGGAGCGGTCGGCGACGCGCCAGATCGCTTCGGAACAGACCACCTTGGCCATCGAGGATTCGGTGCCGCCCCGCTCGCCCTGGTCCAGCACCCAGGCGGTCTGCCAGATCATCAGCCGGGCGACGCGGATGTCCATTTCGTTGTCGGCCAGCATGAAGCCGACGCCCTCGTGATGGCCGAGCTTCTGGCCGAAGGCTTCGCGGTGACGAGCGTATTCGGTGGCGATCTCGTGCGCGCGCCGCGCGGCGCCGAGCCAGCGCATGCAATGCGTCAACCGCGCCGGCGCCAGGCGCACCTGGGCATAGCGGAAGCCTTTGCCCAATTCGCCGAGAATGGCGGTTTCCGGGACGCGCAGATTGTTGAACTTCACCACGCAATGCCCGCCGGGAAAGCCCTGGTCCAGGCTGTCCATGGTGCGGACGATCTCGATCCCCGGCGCGTCCATCGGCGACAGGAACATCGTCGCGGCGCCGTCCTCGCCCTTCACCATGATGATGGCGAAGGCCGCGCCCTCGGCGCCGGTGATGAACCATTTGTCGCCGTTGATCACATAGTGATCGCCGTCCTTCACGCAGGTCGATTTCATCGCTGCCGGATCCGACCCGGCACCCGGCGGCGGTTCGGTCATGCAGAAACAGGAACGCACCTCGCCCGATGCCAGCGGGCGCAGATAGCGCTCCTTCTGTTCCTCGGTCGCCACCTGTTCCAGCAAATGCATGTTGCCCTCGTCGGGGGCGGAGATGTTCAGCGCCAGGCCGCCGAGCAGGGAGTAGCCGGCTTCCTCGAACACGATCGCCTTGCCGACATGCGACAGGCCGAGCCCGCCATATTCCACGCCGACATGCGGCGCAATCAGGCCCGCGGCGGCGGCCAGCCTGTTCAGTTCGCGGCGGAACTCATCGGTCGGGCCGTGCCGGGTCTGGCGCTTGTCGCCTTCCAGCGGCACGATCTTTTCGCGAATGAAGGTCCGGGTACGCTCCTGCAATTCGGCGTGTTGGGGGGAGAGCGAGAAATCCATGCTGCTGTTCCTTCAGAAGGCGCGCCCGCGGGCGATCTCATGGGTGAATTCGGCGATGCCGGTGCCGATCGCCGACAGATGCGCGTAGCGCGGCTCGGTGGTGACGCCGGTGCGGTAGCGGTGGCCGAGCTGCAGGAAGATCACGCTCAGCTTGTACATCGCCAACACGCGGTAGAACAGGAAGTTGGAAACGTCACGACCGGTGATCCGCGCGTATTCCGCCACCGCCTGCTCGCGGGAAGGAAAGCCCGGCGCGTGGAACGGCCCCTGCTCCATGTCGAACAGCGGCTGCGGATCGCCCGGGCGGGTCCAGTAGCTGAGCAGTGTGGCGAAATCGAACAGCGGATCGCCGCGGGTGCCCTGGTCCCAGTCCAGCACGGCGCGCACGGCCAGGGTGTCCGGGTCCAGGATCATGTTGTTGAGCTTGAAATCATTGTGCAACAGGGCGGGCGCGCCGTCCGGTACCTGGTTGGCTTCCAGCCAGGCGCCAAGGTCGCGGTGCAGCGCCTGCGTGCCTTCCTCCAGCACGATGGCGCCGCGCTTGCACCAGCCGGAGACGGCGCGGCCAAGGAAGCCCTGCGGCCGGCCGAGATCGGCCAGGCCGACCGCCTCCGCATCCACTGCGTGGATGGCGCCCAGGGTCTCCAGCGCCACCTGCGCCAACCTGGCGCCGGCTTCCGGACGGCCGGCGAGCGATGGCGGCATGGTTTCGCGCACCACCAGGCCGGGGCGGTATTCCAGGATCTGGAACTGCGCGCCGATCACCGATTTGTCGTCGCAGAGATGCAGGCTGTTCGGCACGAAGGGCAAGGCGGCCGACAGGCGCGACAGGATGCGGTGCTCGCGCGCCATGTCGTGGGCGCCCGGTGGCAAGTCGCCGAATGGCGGCCGGCGCAGCACGGCTGGCTGGCCGGACAGGTGGATCAGGTAGTTCAGGTTGGCCAGCCCGCCGGCGAACTGGCGCGGTGGCGGGGCTTCATCCAGCGTCAGCCCGTGCCCCGCCAGATACGCGCGGATCGCCGGCCAGTCGAGTTCTACCCCTTCGCCGGCTTCGCGCAGATCGGCGATCTTTGGTTCGGACACGGGACCTCCCAGCAGGCAGTGCGAGCGGGCGGAAAGTGCGGACCTTGCCCCCCGCCGTCAAGGCCGCGAGAATCCCCGGCCAGCAACCCGCCAGGAGGAACGCGATGACGCAGCCCGATCAAGTCCAACAAGTCGCCGTGATCGGTGCCGGCACCATCGGTGCCAGCTGGGCGTCCTATTTCCTCGCACATGGCATGCGGGTGGCGGTTTCCGACCCCAACCCGGCAGCCGAGGCCTATCTGCGCCGCTTCGTGGCCGATGCCTGGCCGGTCCTGCAGCAGCTCGGCCTCGGCAAGAACGCCTCCCCGGACGCCTGGAGCTTCCACGCCACGCCGGAGGAAGCGGTGCGCGGCGCCCAGTTCGTCCAGGAGAACGCGCCGGAACGCACGGATGTGAAGCGGGCGCTGTACGCCTCGCTGGAAGCGGTCATGGAGCCGGACGCGATCCTGGCCAGCTCCTCCTCCGGCCTGATCATGAGCGAACTGCAGGCGGGGCTGCGCACGCCCGGCCGGTTCGTCATCGGCCACCCGTTCAACCCGCCGCACCTGATCCCGCTGGTCGAAGTGGTGGGCGGCAGGCAGACCACGCCGGAAACCATCGCCTGGTGCCTGGATTTCTATAACGGCATCGGCAAGAAGGCGATCCACATCCGCAAGGAGGCGCCGGGCCACCTGGCCAACCGGCTGCAGGCGGCGCTGGTCCGCGAGGCGATGGACGCCGTGGCCTCCGGGCCTCGCCAGCGTGGAGGACGTGGACACCGCCATCACCGCCGGCCCCGGCTTGCGCTGGGCGATCATGGGCCCGCACATGACCCTGCATCTCGGCGGCGGTGACGGCGGCTATGCGCATATGCTGGCGCAGTTCCGCAGCGTGTTCGAGGGCTGGTGGCAGACGATGCGAACCCCGGCGATCACCGACGATCTGTGCCGGCAGCTGATCGAGGGGGTGAACCGGGAGGCGGCCGGGCGCGGCATCGGCGAATTGTCGGCCGAGCGCGACCGGCTGCTGGTGGAGATGATGACGATGATCGCCCGGGAAAAGGCATAAATGTCATTACCAGGGACGTTGTCCCTGTCGGCTGCCTCGATTCCGGATTTTCTGGCCGAGCCGGTCGGCAACTCAAGGTCAAGCCGCGCAAGCGCGCGGGCGCTGCGCGCGCCTTGACTTGCCGCCCGCCCCGGCAAGCTGGCTGTAATCGAGGAATCCGAAGATGGGCAGCCTGATCACGCCGGCAGGCTGGCTGCGGGCTGGCCGGTCCATCGCCAGGCCGCGCTGACCGGTGCGCCGAACCGGCCCAGCGCCAGGCCGAGCCGCGCGAGGCCGGAAGGTTTCGCGCTCGTGCCGCGCGCCGCGGCGGGAATGGCGGCTTGGGCCGGATTGCCCGTCAGCGCGTCCACGGTCTTGCGGATACGGGCCCGGGCACGGTGCAGCAGCACGCGCTGGTTCTCCGGGCTGATGGAGAGCAGTTCGCAGATCTCGTCGGATTCCCGCCCCTCCATGTCGCGCAGGATGATCACCGCGCGCTGGCCGGATGGCAGCTTCTCGATGGCTTCCTGCACATGCTCCCAGAGCTGGCGGCCGGCGACGATGCGCTCCGGGCTGATCTCGTCCCACAGCCGTGGCGCCTCAATCCAGTGCCCGTCCGGCTTGAAGGCTGCCGCGTCCACGGCGCGCTCCCCGGGCGGTCCGCCGTCCAGGATCGCCGGCAGCCCGACCGTGCGGCCCTCGCGGGAGATGCGGGTACGGGCGCGGTTGAGCACGATGCTGAACAGCCAGGTGGTCAGGCTGGAGCGCCCCTCGAACCGGCCGATGCCGGAGAACACCGCCAGCCAGGTGTCCTGCACCACCTCCTCCGCCTGCGCCCGGCTGCCGATGATGGAGGACGCGACGCCGACCAGCGAGCCGTGGAAGCGGCGGATCAGGATGCGATAGGCACCCTGATCGCCCTTGCGCAGACGCTCCAGAAATTCCGGGTCATCGAACTCGGTGGCGCGCATGTCCTGGAACAGCCTTTGGCGAGGGTGTGCAGACGATTGTGCAGCCTGGCGTGCAGCCGGGCCGAGACTATCGCATATTGGCAATCAACGTAACGCCGTGACAGGCGGCGAGTTATCCGATAAGCGGCATAGCCGCGAAAGGTAGAAGCCGAATTGCTCCGTTGCCGTGACATGCCCGAGTTGGCAAGCGAGTATCTGGACCACACCCTGCCGTATCATCGCCGGCTGGCCGTGCGGCTGCATTTGTCGATCTGCGCCGCCTGCACCGCCTATTACCGGCAGATGCGCCAGACCATCGCGCTGCTGCGCGGCATGCAGTCGAAACCGCCGCAGACGGATACCGAGGAACGCATACTGTCGGCGATCCGGAGCCAGCCCGGCGAAACACCGGCGGAGTAGAGCCGCCCCGGCGAATAGCGCCGACGGCGCAAAGCCGCCATAGTGATCGGCGTCTCCGTTACCGAGGGCACCGTATGGCAGCGATCCAGCAATTCCCCCCCGGCTTTCGTACCGAAGAGATTGAGACCGATGACGCGACGATCCATGTCCGGGTCGGCGGCCAGGGGCCGGCGGTGGTCCTGCTGCACGGCTTCGGCGATACCGGAGACATGTGGGCTCCCTTGGCGGCGATGCTGGTGCCTGACCGCAGGATCGTCGCACCGGATTTGCGGGGGATGGGGCTCTCGTCCCATCCCGAGGGCGGCTACGACAAGAAAACACAGGGCGTCGACGTCGCGCGCGTGCTCGACCGGCTCGGGATCCGGCAGGCCGATCTCGTGACCCATGATATCGGCAACATGGTGGGCTATGCCTTCGCCGCGCAATACCCGGATCGCGTCACCCGCTGGGTGGCGATGGACGCGCCGCTGCCGGGGATCGGCCCGTGGGACGAGATCACCCGCAGTCCCGCCCTGTGGCATTTCAATTTTCGCGGACCGGACGTCGAACGCCTGGTCGCAGGCCGCGAGCGCATCTACCTCGACCGCTTCTGGAACGAGCTGTCCGCCAGCCCGGCATCGATCGACGAGGCGACGCGGCAGCATTATGCCGAACTCTACGCGCGGCCCGGCGCCATGCATTCCGCGTTCAACCAGTTCGCGGCATTCGCCCAGGACGCGATCGACAACCAGGGTTTCGCGGCCAGAGGCAAGCTGACGATGCCCGTGCTGGCGATCGGGGCCGAGAAATCCTTCGGCCCGGCCATGGCCGACGATCTGCGCTTCGTCGCCACCGACGTGACCTCCGCCGTCATCGCCAACTCCGGTCACTGGCTGATGGAAGAGCAGCCGGCCGCCACCATCGCGGCCATCCGCGCCTTCCTCGACAAGGGGTGAGAACAAGGTCACTGCCAGGCGATGGTAGCCTTCAGGCGGCCAGGAACTCCCGGACGATCCGGATCTGCTCGGGCACGTTCAGCCCCGGCGCATGGCCGCAACCGGGGATCTCCACGATCCGCGCCCGCGGGCCCCGCATCGACATCGCCTGCGCGACATCGGGCAGCAGCAGGTCGGATTCGACCCCGCGCAGCACCAGCATCTGCATGTCCAGCGCGTCGTAGGCGTCCCATTGCTCGAAATCACGGGGGAAATTGAACATCTGGCGCACCAGCGCCGGGTCGTAATGCAAGGTGATGCGCCCGTTCGGCAGGCGGCGCATGCCGGTTTCCGCCATGCGCTGCCATTGCGCGTCGCTATGGGCGCCGAACGGGACGTAGATCGTCCGGTAGTAGTTTTCGAGCTCGCCCATGGTGGCAAAATCGGGGGGATTGCCGACATAGGCCTTGATCCGCTCGAACGGGCCGGGCGGCATAGTCGGGCCCATGTCGTTCGAGACGAAATGGCTGATCCGGCCCCGCAGCGTGCCGGCACCGGCGGCGATGCCGAGCGCGCCGCCCATGGAAGTGCCGACCCACCGGAACCGGGCCAGCGACAGCGCATCCGCCAGCGCCCGGGCCAGCCTGGCGTATTCGGCGAAGCAGTATTCGCGGTCCGGCCTGGCGCTCCATTGCGACAGACCGCGGCCGATCGTGTCCGGGCAGATGACGCGATAGGTGTCGGCCAGGTCCCGCGCGATATCGTCGAAATCCCGCCCGGTGCGCGACAGCCCGTGCCATAGGATCAGCGGCGGGGCGGCAGGCGAGCCCCATTCGACATAATGCACCTCGTAGCCATTGAGCTGGAGGTAGTTCGATCTCGGCAGCACGGCGTCATCCCCTCCCCGGCAGCACCATGACCTTGGAGGCGACGCGCCGGTGCGCCAGCTCGAAGCCGTCAATGGTCTGCGCCAGGCCGACGCGATGGGTGATCATCGGACGGAACTGCTCGGGGTTCGCCGCCATGATCGTCTGCACCACGTCCCAATGGCGCCGGACGGAGGAATGCGAAGCGCGGATCTGCTGCTTCTGACGGACGAAATCGGTGATGTCGAACTCGGCCGGCCGGGCATGGATGCCGGCGGTGACGAGTATGCCGCCATCGCGCAGGATCGACAGGCCGTCGCGGATCGAGGACGGCGCGCCCGTCGCCTCGAACACCTTGTCGGCCTTTCGCCCGGCGATCTCGATCACCGTGGCCTTCAAATCCTGTTCGGCGACGTCGATGAGGTCGGCAAACCCGAGCGCGCGCAGCGTCCCGAAGCGCGTGGCATCGTTCCTGCCGACCAGGATTACCCGCGCGCCAGAGGCGCGGGCGAGCAGTGCGATGCCCTGGCCGATGGTGCCGGGGCCGAGCACGACCACGGTCTCGCCGAGCCGGACATCGCCGGTTTCCAGCGCGCGGGCGGCGACGGCGAGGGGTTCGGTCAGCGCGGCGATCTCCATGTCCAAATGGTCGGGAATCGGCAGGCAGTTCAGCGCCGGCGCCGTGACCTGCGGCGCGAAGCCGCCATCGCGCGTCAGGCCGAGCGCGCTGCGCGCGGTGCAGAGTTCCGGCGTGGACGCCCGGCAGGCGCGGCAGACGCCGCAGGCGATCGCGGGCGCGACCGTGACGCGCTGGCCGACCGCGACATCCGTCACGTCCGGCGCAATGGCGGCAATCGTGCCGGCGAATTCATGGCCGAGCGTGACCGGCATCGCCTGGCGCATCCAGTCATAGCCGGCGGTCCATTCGTAGATATGCACGTCGCTGCCGCAGATGCCGGCGGCGCCGACATCGACCAGGACCTCCCCGGCCGCCAGCGGGCCCGGGGCGTTGACGTTCTGGAGGGTCAGGCCGGGCTCCGGTGCGGTCTTACGGATGGCGAGCATCAGAGCCTCCCCTCGAAAACAGTGATCGGCGGATGCGCATCGGGATCGGACAGCACGTCGATCACGGTGGTGCGGTCGGCCCGCAAGGCGGCTTTCAGCGCGGGGGCGAAATCGGCCGGGTCCTCGATCCGCACGCCGTGCAGGCCGCAGGCCCGCGCGATCGCGGCGTGATCGACCGGCTGGAAATCGCAAGCGTCGGTGTAGTCGCCGAAGAACGCGGTCTCGGCGTCCTTCTGGTAGCCGAGCACCTGGTTGTTCAGCACGATCAGCACCACCGGCAGGCCCATGCGGCGGGAGGTCTCCAGCTCCGACCAGCAATGGCCGAAGCCGCCATCGCCGGACAGGCAGATCACCGGGGCGTTCGGGCGCGCGACCTTGGCGCCCAGCGCCATCGGCAGGCCCCAGCCGAGGCCGGCCAGGCCGCGCGGGGTCAGGAAGCGCATGCCGGCGTGCAAAGCGGTCAGGTAATTGGCGATCCAGATCGACGAATAGCTGGCATCGGCGACCATGATCGTGTCGGGGGTGAGCTGCGCCTGCAGATCGGCCATCAGCCGTTCCGGACGGATCGGCCGGGCGGCCGAGGTCAGCCAAGGTCCGGCTTCCACCCGATGACGCGCCAGGCCCTCGGCGATGGCGGCTTCCACCTTGGCGCGGCTGGCGGTCCGCCGCGACAGGTCGCGCCGCGCCACGCGCGGCGGTCAGCGCCTCCAGCGACAGCCTGGCGTCGCCGACCAGCCGCAGCGCCTCATAGTTGCGGCCGATTTCGTTGCCGTCGAGGTCGATATGGATGAATTTGGCGCCGCGCGGATACAGCGACCAGCTATCGGTGCCGTTCTGGTTGGTGCGGTTGCCGACCAGCAGCACGACATCCGCCCCGGTCACCAGTTCGCGGGTGAATTTGGTGCGGCTGCCGCTGCCCATGAAATAGCCGACGACGCCGAGCGACAGCGGATGCAGTTCGCTGACCGCGCCCTTGCCCATCACCGTGGTGGCGACCGGCAGGGACGCGGCCTCCTGCAGGGCGGCCAGCGCCGCGGATGCGTCCGACAGGTGCACGCCGCCGCCGGCGATCACGATCGGCCGCTCGGCGTTGGCCAGCAGCTCGGCCGCCTGCTCGACGCGGGCGGGGTCGGGACCGACGCGGTCCAGCGGATAATGGTCGATGGAGGCGCTGCGGCCTCCGGCACGATCCTGCGCCGCGCCGGCGGCCTCGGCGAACAGGTCGTAGGGGCAGAGCAGCACCACCGGCCCCGGGCGTCCCGTGGTCGCCGCGGTGAAGGCCATGTCGACGTAGTCGTCCACCCGGGAGGGCAGGTCCAGCCGGCGGACCCATTTCGCGCAGGCGGAAAACAGCCCGAAATGATCGAGTTCCTGGAACGCGTTGCGATCCATCGCCGGGCGGGAAACCTCCTGCACCAGCGCGACGACGGGGATGGAGGCCTTCAACGCCTCCGCCAGCGGGGCGACCAGCAGGGTCGCGGCCGGACCGTTCTGCGCAGTGACGACGCCGACCCGGTGGGAGATGCGGGCATAGGCGTCCGCCATGACGCCGCCGGCATTCTCGGTGCGGTAGCCGATCTGGCGGATGGAGAATTGCGGCGCGACCAGATGCACCGAGCTCGGGATGGACTGGCCGAACATCACCTCCACGCCGTGGCGCCGGAATGCCGCCACCATCGCGACGGCGACGGATTCGTTGGCGATGTTGTTGCTGGTCGCGGACATGCGTTCCCCCGTTCCGGTCGGCCCCGTTCAGGTCAGTCCCCGGGCGCCCGTTGCCGGCATTCAGCCGGGATCGCGCCAGGACCGTCAACCAGGGCCGCCGGCCGGACCGCCCTCCTCGATACGATGCCGCTTCGGTACGGCCACGCGACAGGATCGGCGGATCTGCGCTATACTGAACCCGCCACATGACCAGCCTGCCGGCCGAGCTCAAGGGGAACCGCATGCGCCGACTGTCATCTTCCGCCGCCCTTCGCGTGGCAGTCTTGTTCGTGGCCATGCCGCTGTGGTTCTCCGGCCCACCTGCCCTCGCGCAGCAGCCGGCCGGACAGCCCATCCAGGTCGGCACCGTGGTTGCCAGCAAGCAGCCGGTGACCCAGGCGGTCGAGTTCGTCGGGCGGGTGGAGGCGATCGACCGGGTGGAGATCCGCGCTCGCGTCACCGGCTTCCTGCAGGCGATGTTCTTCAAGGAAGGCGACACGGTCAAGGAAGGGGACAAGCTGTTCCAGATCGACCCCGCACCGTTCGAGGCGGCGCTGCAGCAGGCCCAGGGCGCGCTGCTGCAGGCCCAGGGGGCGCTGACCAACGCTGCCGTGCAGCGGGCCCGGGCGGAGGAACTGGTCAAGACCTCGGCCACCTCGGTCGCAGTTCGTGACGAACGGCTGGCAGCGGAAAAGAACGCCCAGGGCGCCGTGGCGATGGCCGATGCCGAGCTGAAGAACGCCACCATCAATCTGGGCTACACGACGATCGTCGCGCCGATATCCGGACGGATCGGCCGGGCCACGGTGACCAAGGGCAACGTCGTCGGGCCGAATAGCGGCCCGCTGGTGCTGATCGTCAGCGAGGACCCGATGTATGTGACGTTCCCGGTCAGTCAGCGGGAATTCCTGCGCGTCCGCGAGGAAAACGGTAGCCAGAACCAACAGGTCAATCGGGACAGCCTGGTCGTCAAGCTGCGCTTTGCGGATGGCAAAACCTACGACCATGACGGCAAGATCGACTTCGTGGACGTGACCGTGAACAAGGGCACCGACACCGTGCTGGTTCGTGCCCGGGTGCCGAACCCGAACGGGGTGCTGACCGACGGCCAGTTCATGCGCGTGGCCGTGCAGGGCGAAACGCCGGAGGAGAAGGTCGTCGTGCCGCAGGCGGCGCTGCTGGCCGACCAGGAAGGCGTTTACGTATTCGTGGTCCAGGACGGCAAGGCCATGGTCAAACGGATAAAGACCGGCGGCGAGATGGGCACCGGTACGATCGTCGAGCAGGGCCTGTCGCCCGGCGAGCAGGTCGTGGTGACCGGGCTGCAGACCTTGCGTCCGGGTGCCCCGGTCATCGCCTCGCCGATGCCCGCCCCCGCCCTGCCCGTCACCGCCGCCCCCGCCAAGGCGGGCTGATCGCATGCTGTCCTCGGTTTTCGTCGACCGGCCGCGGCTGGCGATGGTCATTGCCATCGTCACCACCATCGCCGGGCTGGTCTCGCTGTTCGGCATCCCGGTCGCGCAATACCCGGACATCGTGCCGCCGCAGGTCTCGGTCACGACCACATATCCCGGCGCCTCCGCGGCGGTGGTGGAGGCGACGGTCGCGCAGCCGATCGAGGCGCAGATCGTCGGCGTCGACAAGATGATCTACATGAAGAGCGTCTCGGGCAATGACGGCAGCTATTCGCTGACGTTGTCCTTCGAGCTCGGCACCAATCCCGACATCAACACCGTCAACACCAACAACCGGGTGCAGGTGGCGCTGTCCAAGCTGCCGCAGGACGTGCGCACCCAGGGCGTGACGGTGAAGAAGGTGTCGTCCGCGCTGCTGGGCGTCGTCAGCCTGTATTCGCCCAAGCATACCCGCGACGAGCTGTTCATCAGCAACTACGCGACGATCAACCTGATTGACACCATCCGCAGCACGCCCGGGGTCGGCGATGCGAAACTGTTCGGCCCGCAGGACTATGCAATGCGTGTCTGGCTGCGGACCGACCGTATGACCGGGCTCGGCCTGGCGGTATCGGACGTCATCGGCGCCATCCAGTCGCAGAACACCCAGGCGCCGGTCGGGCGCATCGGCGCACGGCCGGTGGACAACGATCAGCAGATCCAACTGAACATCGAGACCAAGGGGCGGCTGGTTTCGGTGGAGGAATTCGGCGACATCATCATCCGCACCAATCCAGACGGCTCGGTGCTGAAGCTGAAGGACATCGCCAGGATCGAGCTGGGCGCTGCGAACATGGACCGCGCCACCCGGCTGAACGGCGCCGGCGCGGCGCTGATCGGCATCTATCAGTCGCCCGGGGCGAACGCGCTGACCTCACTCGACGCGGTCAAGAAATTCCTCAAGGACGCCGAGAAGGACTTCCCCGAGGATCTGGCCTGGACGGTCACCTATGACCCGACCACCTTCGTCACCGCCACGATCCACGAAGTCCAGAAGACGCTGATCGAGGCGTTCGTGCTGGTCGTGCTGGTGGTCTATCTGTTCCTCGGCAGCTTCCGCGCCACGCTGATCCCGACCATCGCCGTACCGGTCAGCCTGGTTGGCACGTTTGTTGTGCTGAGCGCCATCGGCTATTCCGCCAACTCCGTCTCCCTGCTCGCCATCGTGCTGGCGATCGGCATCGTCGTGGACGATGCCATCGTGGTGGTCGAGGGCGTTGAGGAGCGGATGCATGCCCATCCCGAGGAAACCCCGGCCGAAGCGACCAAGGCCGCGATGGCCCAGCTGACCGCTCCCATCATCGCCATCACACTGGTGCTGCTGTCGGTTTTTGTCCCGATCGGCTTTATATCCGGCATCTCCGGCGAGTTGTTCCGACAATTCGCCGTGACGGTCGGCGTGTCGATGTTCCTGTCGGCCATCAATGCGCTGACCCTGTCACCGGCGCTCTGCGCCATCCTGCTGAAACCGCATCACGGCCCGCGCCGCGGCCCGATCGGCTACGTGATGCGCTTCATCGACAAGGTCCGTGACGCCTACGGCGCCGTGGTGGCGCGGCTGGTGCGTATCGCCATCATCAGCCTGCCGATGGTGGGCGTGGCCGCCTTCGCGATCTACGGCCTCGGCAAGGTGACACCAACCGGCTTCCTGCCGGAGGATGACCAGGGCGCGTTCTTCACCATCGTGCAACTGCCCGACGGCGCCTCCGTTGGGCGAACCCTGGATGTCGTGCAACAGGTTGAAAAGATCCTCGGAACCGAACCCTCGATCGCCGATGTATCCTCGATCGCGGGCCTCAACTTCATCGACAATTTCAGCCAGCCGAACGCGGCCTTCCTGATCGTCTCGCTGAAACCTTTCGAGGAACGCGCCGAACCTGGGCAGACCGCACAGGAAATCATCCGGCGGCTGGCGACGAAGTTTCGCGCCGTGCAGGGCGGCATAGCGGTGCCGCTGGCGCCGCCGCCAATCATCGGCCTCGGCACCGGCGGCGGCTTCACCTATGTGCTGCAGGACATGCGCGGCGGCGACCCAAAGGCATTGGCGCAGGTGATGCGCGGGCTGATGGTGGCGGCCAACCAGGACCCGAAGCTGAACCGGGTGTTCTCCACGTTCTCGGCCACCGCGCCGTCGATCTACCTGGATATCGACCGGGAGAAGGCCTCGGTGCTCGGCCTGAAACTCAGCGCCGTTTTCCAGGCGCTGCAGGCCTCGCTCGGTGGCTATTATGTCAATGACTTCAATTTGTTCGGCCGTACCTGGCAGGTTCAGATTCAGGCCGAGGCCGCCGACCGGTCCACGGTCGATGACATCTACCGGCTCAACGTGCGCAACGAAGCCGGCGAACTCATCCCGCTGCGCAGCATCATTGAGGTACGCGTGGTGCAGGGGCCACAGGCGCTGATCCGCTACAACAACCGCCGCGCCGTGACGATCCAGGGCAGTCCGGCGCCGGGCGTGTCGTCCGGCCAGGCGCTGGCGGCGATGGACGCGGTGGCGGCGCACACCCTGCCGCCGGGCTTCCGCGGCGACTGGACCGACACGGCGTTCCAGGAGAAGCGGGCGGAAGGGCAGACCCCGATCGTGCTCGGGTTCGCCATCCTGTTCGCCTATCTGTTCCTGGTCGGCCTGTATGAGAGCTGGACCATTCCGGTGCCGGTGCTGCTGTCGGTATCGGTCGGCATCGCCGGGTCCTTCCTGGCGGTGGTGCTCGGCGGGCTGACGCTGGACCTGTACGGCCAGATCGGCCTCGTGGTGCTGATCGGCCTGGCGGCAAAGAATGGCATCCTGATCGTCGAGTTCGCCAAGGAGGAACGCGAGAAGGGCGTGCCCCTGCTGGAAGCGGCGACCAACGGCGCCCGGCTGCGGTTCCGCCCGGTGATGATGACCAGCTTCGCGTTCATCCTGGGCCTGCTGCCGCTGGTCATCGCGGTCGGACCGAGCATGCTGGCCCGGCGCAACGTCGGCACGCCGGTGTTCGGTGGCATGATCGCCGCCAGCTTCCTGGGGATTTTCGTCATCCCGATCCTGTATGTGGTGTTCCAGGGTGTGCGGGAGCGGATCAAGGGCACGCGGGCATCCGGAAGATAGAAGGGCGGGCGGCGCTACCGCGGCGCCATCCTTAGCGCGCCGTCCAGACGGATGGTCTCGCCGTTCAGGTAGCGGTTGCCGACGATGTGCAGCACCAGCGCCGCGTAATCATCGGGCATGCCGAGCCGCGGCGGGAACGGCACGGTGGATGCCAGGCTCGCGCGCACGTCCTCCGGCAGGCCGTCGAACATCGGGGTCTGGATCAGCCCGGGGGCGATCGTCATCACCCGCACGCCGGACCGGGCCAGTTCGCGCGCCGCCTGGATGGTCAGGCCGATCACCCCGGCCTTCGAGGACGCATAGGCCGCCTGCCCCACCTGTCCCTCATAGCCCGCGATCGAGGCGGTGTTGACGATCACCCCGCGCTCGCCATCCTCGTACGGCTCCAGCCCGGCCATCTCGGCAGCAGCCAGGCGCAGCATATTGAACGTGCCGATCAGATTGACCCGGATCACCCGTTCATAGGCATCGAGCTTGATCGGCCCGTCGCGCCCGACAATGCGCCCGGCGGTGCCGATGCCGGCGCAGTTCACCAGCACCCGCACCCCGCCATGCGCGGCGCGGGCGGCGGCGAAGGCGGCCTCGGCCGAATCCGAGCTCGCCACGTCGCAGCCGATGCCGATGCCGCCGATCCGGGCCGCCACCGCCTCGGCCGCCGCCTGGTTCAGATCAACCACCGCAACCTTGGCGCCCTGTTTTGCCAGCGCCGCCGCGGTCGCCGCCCCCAGCCCCGATGCCCCGCCGGTGACGATGGCAGCCTGTCCGTCCAGACGCATTTGCCTCAATCCTCCCAAAAATTCCAGGTCGGCGGCGGCGCTCAGCCTCGCGCCGCGATCTGTTCGGCCAGATAAGCCGCATCCTCTCCGACGCCGGAGAGAAATGCCGATTTCGCCTTGTGCAGCCATTGCAGGCCGAGGAAGTAGATCCCCTCCACCTCCGCAACCCCGCGACGATGCCGGGGCCGGCCGGCCGCGTCCAGCACCGGCAGATCCACCCAGCCGAGATCGTAGCCGTAGCCGGTCGCCCAGATGATCGAGCCGATCCCGGCCGCGGCCAGATCGAGCGACAGGATGGGATCGACGACCTCCCGGGGATCGGGCAGCGTCTCGCGCGCCGCGGGGTCCTCCGGCAGATCCAGCCCGGCGCGGCGCACATGCGCATCCACCGCGGCGAGAAAGCCGGCATAGGCTTTGTCCCCATGCGCCAGGCTGGCGGCGAGGTCGGGCGCGAACGATAGGATCCCGGCCTCGGCGGACAGCGCACGGCCCAGCAGCACCATGCCTCCGGCGGCGAAGCGGCGGAAATCGATCGTGTGCCCACCCTCTGCGCCACTGATCACCAGCGGGGATGGATCGGGCGGGCGCTGGTCCACCTCCGTCTCGTCCATGCCCAGCGCGCTCAGCCATGCGATGACGTCCCGCCCGCGATAGCGCCGCGGCAGCCGCCGATGGCCGCCGACCGACAGATGCACGCGCCGTCCCGCCAGCAGCAGCTCTTCGGCGATCTGCGCGCCGGACGCGCCGGCGCCGACCACCAGCACGCCGCCATCCGGCAACTGGCCGGGATTGCGGTAGCGGCTGGAATGCAGCTGGACCACCGCGCCGCCATCGTCGCGGAACACCGGGGGCACCGCGGGCCGCTGATACGGACCGGTCGCCAGTACCACATTCGCCGCCTCGATGGTCCCGGCCGAGGTCTCGACCGCGAAATGCGCCGAGCCCGCCAGCCGCCGCAGTGCCGTCACCGTGATCGGGCTGTGCACGGGGGCGCGGATGAAATCCGCATAGGCCTCGATGAACCCCACGATCGCGTCGCGCGGCGCGAAGCCATCCGGATCGGTATGCGGAAACGGGAAATCCGGCAGCCGCACGGACCAGTTGGGGAACTGGAAGCACAGCGAATCCCAGCGTTCGGCGCGCCAACGCTCGGCAACCGCATGGCGTTCCAGCACGATATGGGGACGGCCGAGCTGACCCAGCCGGTGGCTCATCGTCAGCCCCGCCTGTCCGCCGCCGATGATGACGGTGTCGATCCGCCCGGGCAGTCCCGCCTGTGTCATGCCCCGGCTTACAAAATCAGCCAGTTGCCGAGACCTCCAGCACGTGCCCGGCGATGGCCAGCGAGGCGGTCAGGCCAGGGCTCTCGATGCCGAACAAATGGATCAGGCCCGGCACCCCATGGGTCTGCGGCCCCTGGATCACGAAATCCTGGCCCGGAGCGCCCTTCGGCACGATCTTCGGGCGGATGCCGGAATAGCCGGGCTGCAGCGCGCCGTCCTTCAAATCCGGCCAATAGGTCCGCACCGCGTCGTAGAAGCTGTCGGCACGGCGGGGGTCGACGCGGTAGTCGATGGCCTCGATCCACTCGACATCCGGCCCGAACCGCGCCTGCCCGCCGAGATCGATGGTGAGGTGCACGCCGAGCCCGCCGGGGACCGGCACGGGGTAGATCAGCCGCGTGAACGGCGAGCGGCCGGAAAGGGTAAAATAATTGCCCTTGGCGTAATAGGATCGGGGTATCCGCTCCCTGGGCATCCCGACGATGGCTTCGGCCAGCGCCGGTGCGTGCAGGCCGGCGGAATTGACCAGCAGGTTGCAGCGCAGGCTCATCGGCTCCGCCCCGCCGACGTCGATCTCGACGCCGCCGGCAACCGCCCGCCCGCCCAGCACCGGGCTGTGGAACACCGCCACCGCACCCGCGTTCTCCGCATCGCCCTGCAGCGCCACCATATAGCCGTGGCTGTCGATGATCCCGGTGGAGGGCGACAGCAGTGCCGAAGTGCAGCGCAGATTGGGCTCCAGCGCAATCGCCTCCGCGGCCGTGAGGATGCGCATGTCGTCGACGCCGTTCACCGCCGCGCGGCGGCGGATTTCTTCCAGCTTGCCGTCCTCGGCTTCATTGGTGGCAACGATCAGCTTGCCGCAGTTCCGGTACGGCACGCCCTTCTCGGCGAGATAGGGATAAAGCTGCTGGCGCCCGGCCACGCAGAACCGCGCCATCAGGCTGCCGGCGGGATAATAGATGCCGGCATGGATCACCTCGCTGTTGCGCGAGGAGGTTTCGGTGCCGATGCCCTCCGCGGCTTCCAGCACGATCACCTCGCGCCCCGCCAGCGCCAGCGCACGCGCCACCGCCAGGCCCACGACACCGGCGCCGACCACCACGCAATCAACCGATTCCACTGGCACTCTCCGCCCCACCCATTTCTCTGCCCGGGTTTACGACGCTATAGGGCGATCGAAAAGTCAGCCCGGGAGAACGGAACATGCTGAGCTTGCGGGCAGGCGACGCGTCCCTGGTGCTGGCGCCGGAGATCGGCGGCTCCGTCCTGGGCTGGAGCGTGGGCGCACAGCCGATCCTGCGCCGGGCGCGGGCGGGTGCGATGATGGCGGGCAATGGCCGCGGCATGGCCTGCTTTCCGCTGGTGCCCTATTCCAACCGCATCGGCGGCGGGCAATTCAGCCTGGGCGGCGTCACCCACAGGCTGGCGCCGAATTTCGGCGACAATCCGCATACCATCCACGGCATCGGTTGGCAGAACCCGTGGCAGGTGGAGGCGGCCCACCCTTCCGCCGCACGCCTCTCCCTCATCCACCGCGCCGAAGGTGACGGAGCCGCAGCCTGGCCGTTCGCCTTCCGCGCCACCCAGGCGTTCCGGCTCTCGGAGGACACGCTGGAGGTCGCGATGGAGATCGAGAACCTGGACAGCCGCCCTGCCCCCGCCGGGCTTGGTCTGCATCCATGCTTTCCCGCCGCACACCGCCCGGTGCTGCACTTCGCCGCGGACGCGGTCTGGACCAACGGCGCCGACATGCTGCCGGCGGCGCGGATCGCCGTGCCGGAGGCCTGGGACCACCATACCGGGCGCCCGATGGGCAGCGCGGCGCTGGACAATTGCTTTGCCGACTGGCGCGGCCGGGCCGATATCGCCTGGTCCCGGCCCGGCCCCCTGCTGTCGATCGAGGCGACCGCCCTGTTCCGCCACCTCGTGGTATTCACCCCGCCAGGGGCGGACTTCTTCTGCGTCGAACCGGTCAGCCACATGAACGATGCCCTCAATCGGCCGGAGATCGCCGATCACGGCATGCACATGCTGGAGCCCGGGCAGACCCTGCAGGGCGAGATCCGCTTTCGCATCCTGGATTTATAACGTTAACGAATATAAATTATTGTTCCCTCGCGAATTGACGACGCTTGCGCTAGTCTCAACCCATGTGGTCCTGGATCACCAACGCCGCCGCACTCGTGGCAGACCACCCTGAACTGGCAGTCGGGATGGCTTTTGCCGCCGCCATCATCGAGGCGGTGGCGGTTCTCGGCGTGCTGATCCCGGGAACCCCGATCCTGATGGCGATCGCCGGCGCGGCGGCCATTGCCGGGCTGCCGATGGCCCCCATCCTCATCGTCTCGATCATCGGCGCCATCATCGGCGACTTCGTCTCCTACTGGTTCGGCCACCGCTACAGCCCGTATCTGCGCCAGATGTGGCCGTTCCGGACCCGCCCGGCACTGATCGGCGGCGCCGAGGCCTTCTTCCGCCGCTATGGCACGATGAGCGTGGCGCTGTGCCGCTTCGTACCCGTCCTGCGTTCCACCGTGCCACTGGTGGCCGGCATGGCGGGCATGAGCCGGTCCCGCTTCCTGGTGGCCAATGTCTGCTCGGCCTTCGTCTGGGCACCTGCGCATGTGCTGCCGGCGCAATTCGCCGGCCTGTCGATCGAACGCCTCGGCGCCGGCGACTGGACCACGGCGGCCTGGGCCATGGGCGCGGTCCTGCTGGCGGCGGTTGCCGCCTGGTACGCCCATCGCCGCATGCGGGCACGCGGCATCCTGCGGTAAGGCACCCGGAATTCGCCGGATCAGTCCGGCGCGGTCGCTTCGACGGGTTTGGCGGAGGGCAACAGGCGGGAGAGGCAGCGCGCCAGCATCCGCCGCCAGACCGCCTTGCGCCGCTCGGTCACCTCAGCCAGCAGCGCCACCGCCAGCAGCGTGCAAACAGCGATCAGCCCCCGCTCGCGCCAGGACCAGGCGGGATAGGGGATCACGACCAGAAAGAACTGCAGCAGCGGCACCTGCATCAGATAAAGCGTGAAGGATCGCCCGGCCAGCCAGCGGATCGGCCCCGCCCAGGGCTGCAGCAGCCTGCCGAGCATCGGCGCCACCGCATTCGCTCCCAGCAGATGCGTCGCCACGGCCAGCCCAACCAGCTCATCCTGCCAAAGCTCCCAGCCCCGGTCCGGCAGCGGCACCACCGCCCGCAGGCCACGGATCTGCGTCCAGGCCTCGAATGCGGCCCAGAGTATCGGCGCCCCGGCGAACAGCGCCACGCCCAGCGCACGCCGGCGCGGCAATCCGCGCGCATGGAGGTGATAGACGCCGAATCCGAGCAGCCACACCGGGAACATCGCCGCCACGCGCGGCCCGACGATCCCGAGCGCGGCCAGCGCGGCGAGCATGCCCCAGCCTCTCGGCAGGAACATGAAAACCCCGAAGGCGATGTAGTACCAGACCTCGTACCCCATCGACCAGTACGGGACGTTGGAACCGGGATAGGTATTGGTGAACCAGATCTGGTTGAGAAACAACGCGTTGCGCAGGAATTGCGAGACGATCGGCTCGTCGCCGTTGAACCAGCCATCGGCGAACAGTTCCGGGCGCAGGTGTTGCCCCACCGCATCCAGCACGAAGGTCAGCAGCATGGCGGGCAGCGCCACGGAGTAGATCCGTGCGGCCCGATCCAGCGCGTAGCCGCGCGCGGTGGCGCCGGGCCGGTCGGTGACGTAGCCGATCAGATAGCCGGACAGCACGAAAAAGACGATCACCGCCTGCGCGCCGTATGGCCCGATCTGCCACAGCAGCCCGGCAGAGAAATGCTGCCAGGACAAATGCTGCGCAAAGACCACAAGGGCGGCCAGGAAGCGCAGCAGATCCAGATACAGCGAAACCTCACGCTTCATCGCGCGTGCTTCATCGATCGCATTTCATCGGCCCGGCTCCGTCGCCTCGCAGTTCCCGTCAGGCTGGTGCTGGGTTAGCCCCCCGCCACCCCCTGCGTATTCACATATAGCGAATAAAGCCCATGGCTGGCGGCCATGAACAGCCGATTACGCTGCCGGCCGCCGAAGCACAGATTGGCGCAGCGCTCCGGCAGCCGGATATGGCCGATCGGCTCGGCCTGCGGATTGAAGATGCGCACCCCATCCAGTTCCGCCTCGCCCATGCCCCAGCCGCACCACAGATTGCCGTCGATATCCACCCGGAATCCGTCCGGGCTGCCCGGCCCGGCATCGATGAACACGCGGTTGTTCACCAGCCTGCTCCCATCTACCACGTCGAACACGCGGATCTTGCGCGGACTGGCCCGGGACTCCACCACATAAAGCCTGGTTTCATCCGGCGAAAACGCCAGGCCGTTCGGCCCCAGCACGTCGTCGACCACCATCGTCGCGCGGCCGGTCTTGCCATCCACGCGCCAGATCGCCGGGTTCATTTCCTGTTCGGCCTTGTAGCCCTCGTACCAGCCCAGGATGCCGAAGGGCGGATCGGTGAACCAGATCGACCCGTCAGACGCCACCACCACGTCGTTGGGCGAGTTCAGCCGCTTGCCCTCGAAGCTGTCCATGATGACGGTGATGGAGCCGTCATATTCCGTGCGCGTCACCCGCCGCGCGCCATGCTCGCAGGTCACCAGCCGCCCCTGCCGGTCCCGCGTATTGCCGTTGGCGAAATCCGACGGCTTGCGGAAAACGCTGACGGCGCCGGTCTCCTCCTCCCATTTCAGGATGCGGTTATTGGGAATGTCGCTCCACAGCAGATACCGCCCGTCACCGAACCAGACCGGACCTTCCGACCAGCGGCAGCCGGTATAGAGCCGCTCGACCGAGGCAAGCGCCAGCCGGTACTTGTTGAAATCCTCGTGCAGCACCTGCACGGCCGGATCGGGATAGCGAGTGCTCGGTTCCCACATGTCGTTTCCTCTGCTTTTTTTTTGGAATCGTTGAAGTCTCTGACCAGTCCGCTTGAGAGGGGCGACAAAACCCGCGTCTTGAAAACCCTCAGCTTCGCCCGCCATCCACCACCCAGGCCTGGCCGGTGCACATGCGGCTGTCATCGGCCGCCAGCCACAGCACCATGCGCGCGAGATCATCAGGCATCAGCTTCTGCTTCAGCGCCTGCCGCTGCATCAGATCCGCCTCCGCCTCCGGCGTCAGCCAGAGCGTGATCTGCCGCTCGGTCATCACCCAGCCGGGAATGACGCAATTCACCCGGATTCCGTCCGGCCCGAGGTCGCGCGCCATGCCCCTGGTCAGCCCCTCGATGGCCGCCTTGGCGCTGGTATAGGCGGGCATGCCGCCCTGCCCGGTCCGCCAGCTGATCGAGCCGAAATTGATGATCGACCCGCCGCCCAGCGACTGCATCATCGGCGCCACGGCCTGGATGGCGAAGAACTGGTGACGCAGATTGACGGCCATCCGCTCGTCCCAGTACTCCGGGGTCACGTCCTGCCAGGCATGGCGCTGATCGTTCGCCGCATTGTTCACCAGCACCGAGAACGGACCGAGCTCCGCCGACAGCGCCGCGATCGCCTGCTGCAGGGCGGCGATATCGCGCAGATCACAGTTCCGGTACAGCGGCCTGGGATGCCCGTCCGAGGCCAGTCGGTCGGTCAGCGTCGCGGCCGCCGCATCGGCGATGTCCAGGAAACCGACCCGCGCGCCCTGGGCGGCGAATTGCGCCACATGCGCCGCGCCGATCCCCGAGGCCCCGCCCGTCACCAGCACCGCCCGGCCGCGCAGGCTCGGATATACAGCGAAGTTCCCGCTCACCGGATTGCCTCCCGTTCCCTGATGTAGCCCGCTATGCGCTCCGCCAGCGCCTCTGGCGATGCCTCGATCCCGAGCACCAGGGCGTGCTCATCCGGCGCCGGCGGCTCCAGCGTGGCGAACTGGCTGTCGAGCAGCGCGACCGGCATGAAATGCGCCCGCCTGGCCGCCATCCGCCGCTCGATCAGCTCCCGCTCGCCGTGCAGATAGACCAGCGCCACGTCCTTGCGCGCGCCGATCAGAATGTCGCGATAGGCCCGCCGCAGCGCCGAGCACGCCACCACGCCTGGTCGGTCCTGCGCCCGCCAGCCATCGATCACCGCCGCGATCGCGGCGAGCCACGGCCAGCGATCCGCGTCCGTCAGCGGGATGCCGGCGCTCATCTTGGCGATGTTCGCCGGCGGATGCAGCGTGTCGCCTTCCTGCCATTCCCAGCCAAGGCGCTGTGCCAGCAGGCGGCCGACCGTGGTCTTGCCGGACCCGGCGACGCCCATCAGCAGCACGACGCTCACGCGCCGAACCTATTTCTGGGGCGCCTCGACATGCCCACCGAACCCAAGCCGCATCGCGGAAAGGATCTTCTCGGCGAAGGTGTGGTCCTGTCGCGAACGGAAGCGCACGAACAGCGAGGCCGCCAGCACGTCCGCCGGCACCGCCTCCTCGATCGCCGCCTCGATGGTCCAGCGCCCCTCGCCGCTGTCATCGACATGGCCGGAGAAATGCTCGAGCGTCGCATCCCCGGCCAGCGCGCTGGCGGTGAGGTCGAGCAGCCAGGACGTCACCACGCTGCCGCGCCGCCAGACCTCCGCCACATCCGCCAGGTTGAGATCGAACCGCTCGTCCTCCGGCAGTTTCTCCAAATCCCGGTTCTTCATGATGTCAAAACCTTCGGCGAAGGCCTGCATCATGCCGTATTCGATGCCGTTATGGATCATCTTGACGAAATGCCCGGCTCCCACCGGCCCGGCATGCAGGTAGCCCTGCTCGGCGCGGGGATCGAGTTTTTCGCGTCCGGGCGTGCGTTCGATATCGCCGATCCCCGGCGCTAGCGCGGCGAAGATCGGGTCCAGCCGGGTAACCACATCGGCATCCCCGCCGATCATCAGGCAATAGCCTCGCGCCAGCCCCCAGACGCCGCCGGAGGTGCCGACATCCAGATACTTGATCCCCTTCGGGGCGAGCTCGCGCGCCCGGCGCACGTCGTCCTTGAAGTTGGTGTTGCCGCCATCGATGATCACGTCCCCCGGCCGCATCAGCGTGCCGAGCTCGGCGATGGTATCTTCGGTGATCTTTCCCGCCGGCAGCATCACCCACACCGTGCGCGGCGATGCGCCCAACGCCTCCACCAGCGCGGGCACGGAGGCGGCCGCCTGCGCGCCCTCCTTCGCCAGAGCCGCGCCGGCCGCCGGGTTGGCGTCGAACACCACGCAGGAATGCCCGGCACGGGTCAGCCGCCGCACGATATTGCCGCCCATCCGGCCAAGGCCGATCACACCGATCTGCATTTCTTCGCCCGTTCCCCATGCCCATGCCGGACCGCCCGGCTTTTCCAGCCCCGAACCTGCCACAGCCGATGGCTATGGCAAACCACGGCGACGAAGCAGCATCCCGGGCCGGCGGGCAGAGGGCCCGCCCAGCCCGCGGCTTAAGATCCGCAGCTTCAGATCTGCTGTTTCAGATCTGCTGTTTCAGACCGGCGATAGCGCGTAGCGCGCTGCCTGGTGCTCCGGCGCATAGACCCGGTTGGTGATCTCCGGGTTCCGGTTCACCAGCGGGCGGGCATACATCGGATGCCGCATGGACCGTACCTCGTGCTCGATCCGGAACAGCGGCTTGTTGGTGTCGGGATCGACGATATCGAGGAAACGATACTGGTGCTGGTCGCTCTCCTCGCTGATCAGCCCGCGCTCCAGCAGCTTCTTGTGCGGGCCGGAGAAATCCACCAGCGAGATCTGCACATGATGCCCGTCATATTTGGGCTGCTTCTTGTCGGTCTCGCGGAAGATCAGCCTGTTGCCGTCGCCGACGATCGCGCAGGCATATTCCCCGGCCGCGTCCTTCTCCAGGCTGGCGATGCCGCCGAGGATCTGCTGGTAGAATTTCACGATGCCAGGCAGCACGCCCACCGGCACATCGAACTCCACATACGGCATCCCCAGGGCGAACGGGCCGAAGCGCGCGGGATCCGGTGCGTGGCAGCGGATACGGTTGCCCCAGGGGCAGGTCACTTCCACCGCATCATTGGTCTCGCGGTAGCTGAACTTCGTCCCCTTCAGCATCGGCTTCACCCGCTCCAGCCGCCCCAGCAGTGCCTGCAGGTCCGGCAGCACTAGCCCCGTCGTGCCCCGCACGACCTGGCCGGGCATCGAGGTGTCGCGGCTCGGCAGGTGAAACTGCGCGCGCCCGACATTGGCCCACATATTGTCCACCCCGGTCATCAGATACGGATCGCGCGTCAACCCGAGCCCGGAGATATAGAAGATCGTCGCCAAGCGCTGGTCCGGCACGGTGACGTTCACATGACCGAGCTCGACGATATTGCCCAGGTCCTCCACGCTGCGGTCGAATTGCGGCATCGCGTCATTCATGTCCTGTCTCCCTCTACCCCGATCGCTGCTTTCATCGCATGCTAGTGACGGGCAGGACCCCGGTCCATCGCCCTTCCAGTCGATCTCGGACCAATCAGACACGCGAAGCCAGGAGGATGCAACCGATGTCCGAGACGCCTGCGACGCCGCCATCCCCTCGGTTCACGTGAGCAGGGCCGGATGATCACGGCCGGCTGAGACGGTCATGACCATCGCCAACACGGCGCCGCGCCTGCGCGACCTGTTCACCATGCCCGGCTTCCTCCGGCTCTGGGCGGTCGGCGGCTGTTCCAATGCCATGCGCTGGCTGGAAGTGCTGGCCAGCGCGCTGTTCACGCTGGAGGTGACGGGCTCCGGCCTGATGGTCGCCATCGTCTCGGCCGCGCGCACCTTGCCGATGTTCTGCTTCGGCGCCCTGGCCGGCGTGATCTCGGACGCGGTGAACCGCAAGCACATCCTGGTGACCGGGATGTTCATCACCGCGACCTGTTCCGTCTCGGTCGCGCTGCTCGGGCTTTTCGGGCTCGCCCAGCCCTGGCACGTGGCAACCGCGGCGCTGGTTTCCGGCACGGTATGGGCCACCGACATGGCCACGCGAAGGCGCATGGTCGGCGAGATCGCGCAATCGCCGAGTGCCGGACCTGCGGCCAGCGGCGGCGGCCTGGTCGCCCGGTCGCTGGCGCTCGACACCGTTACCAACTCGGTCGCGCGCATGATCGGGCCGATCGTCGGCGGCCTTGCCTACCAGTCGCTGGGCCTCGCCGGCGCGTTCGCCATCTCCGCCTGCTTCTACCTGGTCTCCGCCCTGCTCGCGCTGGGGCTTCGCTACACGCAAGCGACCCGAAAGCTGTCGCTGTCGCGCGTACCCGCCGATCTCTCCGAGGGATTTTCCTACGCACGCGGCCAGCCGATCATTCTCGGGGTGCTCGGCATCACCATCGCCATGAACATGTTCGGGTTTTCCTATACCGCGCTGCTGGCCCCGCTCGGGCGCAACGTGTTCCACGTCGCCCCGGTCTGGGTCGGCGTGCTGGCCGCCGGCGAGCCGTTCGGCGCCCTGACCGGCGGGTTGTTCCTGGCCCGCGGCAACCCGCCGGTCAGCGGCCGCGTGCTGATGGTCGGCGGCACGCTGGTCTTCCTGGCCGGCATCATGCTGCTGCCGCTCGCGCCCTGGTTCGCGCTGGCCTGTGCGATCATGCTGGCCGGCGGCTTCGGCTCGGCCGCCTTCGCCAACATGCAGACCGCACTGATCGTGCTGCACACGCCCGGCCATATCCAGTCCCGGCTGATGGGCCTGCTGACGGTCTGCATCGGCACCGCCCCGCTGGGGCTGCTGCTGATCGGCGCGCTGGCCGACCGCTTCGGCCCGACCGCCGCGCTGGAGATCATGGGCGCCTGCGGGCTGGCGGTGGTCTCGGCGGTCAATCTGTGGTGGCGTCGCAGGGGAGCCGAGACACCGGCCGAAGGATGACAGGCGGGACATGGTGATGGACAGCTCGATCGTCTTCGCGGCCGGGGTTGCCGGCTTCATCTACGGCATCACCCCCGGTCCCGGCGTGCTCGCGGTGCTCGGGATCGGTGCAGGCCAAGGGCGCCGGGCCGGGGCCGCGTTCCTGGGCGGGCATCTGGTGGGCGATGTGCTGTGGGCGACGGTCGCGCTGGTCGCCATCATCGGCGCGCATGCGATCGGCCCCGCGATCTTTGATCTGCTGGGCCTAGCCAGCGGGATCTATCTGTTCTGGCTGGGGCTTCGCGCCGTGCGGGCCCGGGCGACGGAGGCCGGGTTCGCCAGCGCCAGGGTGCGCCGGCCGCTGGCGCACGGGATCGTGTTCGGACTGACCAATCCGAAGGCCTATCCGGTCGCCGTCGCCACCTTCACCGCGCTGCTATCGGCCAGGGCGGCGAGCCTGAGCTGGCAGGTTCTGCCGATCCTTGTGCTGGCGAGCCTCATCGGCGGGCTTCTGGCCTATGCGATTCTGGTTGCCATGGTCGGCGCTGAGACGGTCCGGCGGATGTACCGGCGCCATGAGGTGCTGATCACGCGCCTGTCGGGCGTGCTGTTCATCGGCTTCGCCGTGAATGCCCTGGCACACGCCGCGACCGGCCTGGCGGGACGGCGGAGCTGAACGCCGCGCAGCGAGGCACGGGCCGTCGCCCGGACCCGGGAAGCTACGCTGCCCGGCCGAACAGCCCGCCCAGCTTCGCCAGCGTGGTCAGATGCAAATCCGCATCGCCGTACAGCTTGTCGATCATGGTAATGCGCTTGAAGTAGTGCCCGACCTTGTATTCCATCGTCATGCCGATGCCGCCATGCAGCTGGATGGCTTCCTGCCCGACATGCCGGCCGGCCCGGCCGATCTGCACCTTGGCCGCGGCGATGGCCCGCTTGCGCTCGACCGGGTTGGTTTCATCCGCCATCACCGTGGCGAACAGCGCCATGCTGCGCGACTGCTCCACGCCCATCAGCATGTCCACCGAACGGTGCTGCAGCACCTGGAACTCGCCGATCGCGCGGCCGAACTGCTTTCGCGTTTTCAGGTACTCCAGCGTCAGCTCCTGCATGGACGACAGGATGCCCACCGCCTCCGCGCACAACGCCGCAATCGCCCGGTCCACCGCATGCTCGATCCCCGGCAGCGCTGCCTCCGGCTCGCCAACAGCTTCCGCGGCGGCATTGGCGAAGGTGATCTCCGCACCGCGCAGCCCGTCCTGGGTCGGGTAGCCACGCCGGGTCACGCCGGCGGATTTCGCGTCCACCAGGAACAGCCCGATGCCATCCCGGTCGCGCTGGCGGCCGGAGACGCGCGCGCTCACCAGGATCTGGTCGGCACATCCGCCGTGCAGCACCACGCTCTTGGCGCCGTTGATGCGCCAGCCGGCGCCATCGCGCGTCGCCGTGGTGGTTACATCGGCAAGATCATAGCGCGAATGGCGCTCGACATGGGCGAAGGCCAGCAGCCGCTTGCCATTGGCGATCGCCGGCAGGATTTTCGCCTTCTGCGCCGCACTCCCCATGGACCGGACCAGACCGCCGCCCAGGATGACCGTAGCAAAAAACGGCTCCAGCACGAGCCCGCGCCCGAACGCCTCCATCACCAGCATCGTCTCGACGGGACCGCCACCGTAGCCGCCATGTTCTTCCTCGAACGGCAGGCCGAGCAGGCCGAGTTCGGCCAATTGCGCCCAGATCGCCCGGCTCCAGCCATCGGGCTCGGCCATGTAGGTCTTGCGGGTCTCGAAGCCGTATTTATCCGCCACCAGCCGGTCGACGCTGTCTTTCAGCAGCCGCTGGTCCTCGCTCAGATCGAAATCCATTTTCCTACAGTCCTAAAATCGCCTTGGCGACGATGTTGCGCTGGATCTCGTTGGACCCGCCGTAGATCGAAACCTTGCGGTTGTTGAAGTATTCGGGCGCGGCGGTCATCGCATCCGTGGACCCGATCACCGGCTCGTTGGATCCGTCCTCGTGCCACTGATACGGCAGCACGTATGGCCCGACCACATCCATCACCAGCTCGGTCAGCGCCTGCTGGATGTTGGAGCCCTTGATCTTCAGGATGGAGGAGGCCGGGTTCGGCTTGCCCTTCACCTGGCGCCTTTCATCGGCGACGACGCGCAGCTGCGTCATCTCCAGCGCCTTCAACTCCACCTCGATCTCGGCGATCCGCTCCTGGAAGCGCAGATCCTCGCTGAGCGGCGCGCCGCCGGCGAATTCCAGCCTGGCGATCTCCTTGATCCGCGCCACCTGCGCCTTGGATTGGCCGACCCGGGCGATGCCGGTCCGCTCGTTGCCCAGCAGGAACTTGGCGTAGTCCCAGCCCTTGTTCTCCTCGCCGACCAGGTTCTCCGCGGGCACCTCGACATCGTCGAAGAACACCTCGTTCACCTCATGCCCGCCGTCGATCGTCTGGATCGGGCGCACCTGGATGCCCTTGGTGTTCATGTCGATCAGCAGGAAGGAAATGCCCTCCTGCTTCTTCGCCGCCGGATCGGTGCGCACCAGGCAGAAGATCCAGTCGGCATGCTGCGCCAGCGTGGTCCAGGTCTTCTGGCCGTTGACGACATACTTGTCGCCCTTGCGCTCCGCCTTGGTGCGCAGGCTCGCGAGGTCGGAGCCGGACCCGGGTTCGGAGAAGCCCTGGCACCACCAGATGTCCAGATTGGCGGTTTTCGCCAGGAAGCGCTGCTTCGTCGCGTCGGAGCCGAACTGGGCGATCACCGGCCCGACCATGGAGGCATTGAATGCCAGCGGACCCGGCACGCAGGCCTGCTGCATCTCGTCCTGGTACAGATAGAGCTCCACCGGCGACCAGCTCTGCCCGCCCCATTCCACCGGCCAGTTCGGCACCGCCCAGCCGCGCGCATTCAGGATGCGGTGCTGGATGACGATGTCTTCCTTGGTCAGTTCGATCCCGTCGCGCACCTTGTTGCGGATCGCCTCGGGGATCTCCGAGCGGAAGAAGCGGCGCGCCTCTTCCCGGAAGGCAAGCTCCGCCGGCGTGAAATTCAGATCCATCGATGCCATCCCCCAGAACGAGGCGTCAAATTGCACCGGGCCCGCGCCCGGTTGCAAGGGAGGGCTATTCGGCGGCTGCCTTCTTCAGGCGGTCGGCGAAGGTCTTGCGGAATTTGGCGACCTTGGGTCCGACGACGGCCTGGCAATAGCCGGTGAAGGGGTTGCGGGCGAAATAGTCGTGATGCTCGGGCTCGGCCGGGTAGAACACCGTCAGGGGCTCCACCTGGGTCACCAGCGGGGCCGGCCATATCTTCTGCTCGGCGACCTCGCGCATCACCGCCTCGGCGGCCGCGCGCTGGGCATCCGAATGGGTCAGGATGATGGACCGGTACTGGGTGCCGATGTCATGGCCCTGGCGGTCCTTGGTGGTGGGGTCGTGGATGGAAAAGAACACCCGCAGCAGGTCTTCGTAGGAGATCTCCGCGGGGTCGAAATCGATCTGCACCACTTCGGCGTGGCCGGTTGCGCCGGAGCAGACCTGCTTATAGCCAGGGTTTTCCGTATGCCCGCCGGCATAGCCGGACATCACCGCGCTGACGCCGCGCAGATCCTTGTAGACCGCTTCCAGGCACCAGAAGCAGCCGCCGCCCAAAGTCGCTTTCTCGGTCATAGGCGCCCTCTCCTCTCTCGATTTGCCCCCATGATATGGGCCGGCGGGGCCCGGAGGCCAGAGCGGGCTCACCATTGCCCCCCGAAAGACAGGACCGGGTCAGTCCACCGCGCCGATGGTGGGCGCCGCGCGCCGCCGTCCCGGTTGCGCGGCATGGCTGTAGGCCGGTGTGCCGATGATCGACCGGTCCCTGGATTGCACCTTCTCCTTCAGCGAGAAATCGTGATTGAGATCGCTGAAGCCGGCCGTCGCCGCCTCGTCCCCACGATAATTGGCGGTGGGGAATGTCGAGGGGCAGTAGCCGACAAACAGGTTCCGGCGGAAGATGAAATCCTGCGGACCGATCTGGTGCGCCGCAAACGGCTGTTCATAGGATTTGCCCGCGGGAATCAGCAACCCATTGGCATTGGGCAACTGGGCCGGATAGCCGAAAGTCGTCGGATACAGCGGATGAGTGCCATCGTTGGTCCTCGACAAGGCGACGAAGGTATTGTTCTCCACATCCACGGATTGGGTCCGATCGTCATGAATGCCTTCCATCAAATAGGTCAGCGACATGGCATTGGAATTCGGGCCCGACTGGTTCTTCACCAGGATGTTGTTTTTCATGGTCAATTGCCCGCCGAAGGGAATATCGACCAGATAGGATTCGGCTTGCGGAAATCCGTCCCTGGGAACGCTCCCGCCAAAATAATTGCCTTCCAGAATGTTGATGGGCGACCGCGACTTGAAGGTATGGCCATAACTGGCATCGTACGACCACGAATGGATCATATGGATGGTGAATTTCGGATCGAGGCTGTCGTTGATGTAGACGTTGTGCATGGCGCCGCTCTGCACACCGCCATTCTCATACAACTCGACCTGATCGATGACGATCGTTCCGGTGTTCTGTTTGATCGTGCCGAAAATGCCACCCATGTTGGCGGAGGCGAAGCCGTGAATGCGCATCTGTCGAAAAATCGTCGTGCCGGAGACGCCGTTCACGTAGATGGCGGCATACCCGCCGCGCGGATGGTCCCCCGCGATATCGATGTTCTCGATCGTCAGGTTGCGGCTCTTGTCGAGATAGAAAATACCCTTGCCGAGGGTGGCACTCGAGGCGACACCCGACGGGCCGACGACGAAGACCGGGCGAATGCCATTGACCGTCACGCCCTTGATCGTGATGTCGGTGGGGACGTTCGGCTTGCCTGAACTGTATTGCTCCGCCGACTGGAAGTTCGGCCCGATCCAGGGCTGGTTGGCATCGTGATCGGCGTCGTAGACAGCGGGATAGACCAGGAACGTGTCGCCATTTTCCCAGGTCTGGAAATTATGCGATCGGCCGAACGGTCCGCATCCCTGCTCGGCGGCGGGCTTCGGATCCCGATGGGTGCCCATCCCGGTTCCGCCTTTACAGGTGCCGGATCCGAGAGATTGCCACACGGCAATCACCTTGCCGTTGCGCACCTGCTCGATCCGGGGCTGCAGGCCATCTTCCGGAGTCGCGGCGCGCGGCTGATTGGCTGTCTTCGCGGGGTCCCAGACCCAGTTCGCGGGATATTGCGACCGGCCGCTGCACAGATTGGCCTGGTCCAGCAGCGCCGCCGGGCTGGTGTAGGAACCGCCCGCCAGGGCCGTCGCCAGCAGATAGGCCGGCGCCCTGGCCTTCGCGTCTCCACCACCCATGCGGAACATCAAATCCTCCCGAATGCGGCGATCCCCGCGTGCCTCAGGCCGCGTTCCTGCCGCCATATCGCCGCACGCGAAGATCCGCCTGCTCCTTGTGCCCGGCGAAATTCTCGATCGCGCAGAGGCGCGAGCAATATTCCCCGATCATCGCCGAGGCTTCGTCCGTGACCTCCTGATAGGTCACCGTCTTCAGGAACTTGCCGACCCACAGACCGCCGGTATAGCGCGCCGCCTTCTTGGTCGGCAGCGTGTGGTTGGTGCCGATCACCTTGTCGCCATAGGCAACATTGGTCTGCTTGCCCAGGAACAGCGCGCCGTAATTGGTCATCCGCTCCAGGAACCAGCGCGGGTTGCGCGTCAGCACCTGCACATGCTCCGACGCGATGCGGTCCGCCTCCGACAGCAATTCGTCATCGGTGTCGCACAGAATGACCTCGCCGCAATCGCGCCAGGAGACGGACGCCACGTCCGCGGTCGGCAGCACCTTCAACTGGCGCTGGATCTCCGCCTCGATCCCTTCCGCCAGCCGCGCCGATGTCGTCAGCAGCACCGCCGGGGAGGTCGGCCCGTGCTCCGCCTGGCCGAGAAGGTCGGTCGCGCACATTTCCACATCCGCCGTGTCGTCGGCGATGATGAGCGTCTCCGTGGGGCCGGCGAACAGATCGATGCCGACGCGGCCATATAATTGCCGCTTGGCCTCCGCGACATAGGCGTTGCCCGGCCCGACCAGCATGTCCACGGGCGCGATGGTCTCGGTGCCCAATGCCATCGCCGCCACGGCCTGGACCCCGCCGAGCAGATAGATCTCATCGGCCCCGCCCAGCGCCATCGCCGCCACGGTCGCCGCGGGGGCGACGCCGTTCAGCGGCGGGGTGCAGGCGATCACCCGCTTCACGCCGGCGACCTTGGCGGTCACCACGCTCATATGCGCCGACGCCACCATCGGGTAGCGCCCGCCCGGCACGTAGCAGCCCACCGACGACACCGGGATGTTCTTGTGGCCCAGCGTGATGCCCGGCAGCGTCTCGATTTCGATGTCCTGCAGCGCGTCCCGCTGCGCCTGCGCGAAACGGCGCACCTGCGCCTGGGCGAATTGGATATCCTCGATCACCTGCGCCGGCAGCGTGTCCATCAACGCCTGGATCTCCGAGGCCGACAGCCGGAAGGATTTCGGCGACCATTTGTCGAATTTCTCCGAAATTTCCCGCACCGCCGCATCCCCGCGCGCGGCGACATCGGCCAGGATGCCCTCGACGGTCTGGCGTACCAGCCGGTCCGCCTCCGTGGTCTGCTCGACGCTGCGGCCGGTCTTCAGATGACGGATCATGTTTCAAAGCCCTCTATTCAGCGGTCCAGCCGCCATCCACCAGAACCGACGTGCCGGTGATCAGCGCAGCAGCGTCGGAAGCCAGGAAAACCACCGAGCCCATCAGATCTTCCACCTGGCCCAGGCGACCAAGCTTGATGCGGCGCAGCGTGTCTTCCTTGAACGGCACGTTTTCGAAGAACGGTTTCGTCAGCGGCGTCTCGAAGAAGGTCGGCCCGATCGTGTTCACGCGGATCTGGTGCGGCGCCAGGTCGATCGCCATCGCCTTGGCCAGCCCCTCCAACGCATGCTTGGACGCGCAATACACGGTCCGCCGGGCGCCGCCGACATGCCCCATCTGCGAAGAGATATGGATGATCGAGCCGTGCCGGCCACCCTCCACCATCCGCCGCGCCACTGCCTGGGCGACGAAGAACGCGGCCCGCAGATTGAGGTCGACGATCGCGTCGTAATCCTCTTCCGTCACGTCCAGAAAACTCGCCGGACGGTTGGTGCCGGCATTGTTCACCAGCACGTCATACGGCTCGGCCACGGCGATCGCCGCCGCGCACCCGGGACGGTCCATCACGTCCAGCACCAGCGTGTCGGCCGAGCCGCCATCGTCGCGGATGGCCGCGGCGGCCGCCTCGATCTCGTCCGGGCTGCGGGAGATCAGCGTCACATGCGCCCCGGCCTGACCCAACGCCGCCGCGGCCGCCAGCCCCAGGCCGCGGCCGGCGCCGGTCACCAGCGCCCGCTTGCCGTCCAGCCGCAGCGAGGGCGTGCGCGGCAGCTTCATGAGCGGCCCTTCCGGGCCGCGAGCTGGGTATCGGGCACTTCCATTTCCAGCAGGCTGGAGCTCAGGCTTTTGCCATGGATGTCCAGGGCCAGGGACCGCGTCACGCCGCCGCCCAGCGTATCGTGCAGGACGAAGTTCAACGCCCCCAGCCCGGGCAGTTCGTAGCGTTCCACCGCACCTTTCACCGTGCCAGCGAAAAACGCCCGCACCCGCTCGGCCGTGACATGCTCCGCCAGGAAGGCGAAGTCGCCGGGATCATAGGCAATGACAGAGATGTTGGACGAATTGCCCTTGTCCCCGGTCCGGGCATGGGCGAGTTCCCGCAGCTTCATCGCGATTTCTTTCCGCGTGATTTAATCACGATTTCCTCCAGCGCGATTTCATCACGATTTCCTCCCGCGTGATTTCATCACGACACCTCGTAGCTGATTTCGGTATGCACGAGATCGCGCGGGATCAGGGTGGAAACCACCGCCAGCACCTGGCGCGCGTTCTTCCACGCCCCGCCGCCGCCGGCCGGCCCGTTGGTGAACAGCGTCTCCACCTCGTTGCCGATGCGCACCGCCTCCGCCATCGTGTCGGTACGGCCGGCCACGCGGATGCGCACATCCATCGGTTCCGGCAGGTTCGCCGCCGGGCCGCGGTACAGCGCGTCCTCGCCGATGATGTCGAAGCGGATCTCCGTGGTCTTCACCCCGGTCAGGATCAACCGCTCGCGCACGATATCCAGCGCCAGCCTGGCACGCGCCAGCGCGCCGGAGCCGGCATAGGAGATCTGCCCCTCGCCGATGAAACTATCGAGGTAGCCGACCGAGACCTTCAGCGTATCGGGCCGTTTCGTGCCGGACCCGCCGGATATCGCCACCCGGTCACGCCCGGCCGGCTCCAGCCGCACGGAGGAAAAATCCGCCACCACGTCGGGCTGCAGATACCGCGTGGGGTCCTGCAGCTCGTACAGCAACTGCTCCTTGCAGCTGGCAAGGCTGACCTCGCCGCCCGAGCCCGGCGCCTTGGTGATCACCGCGCTGGCGTCCTCGCGCACCTCGGCCAGCGGAAAGCCGAGCCGGGCCAGGTCGGCCACATCCTTGTAGCCGGGATCGGCGAAATACCCGCCGGTGATCTGCCCGGCGCATTCCAGCAGATGCCCCACCACGGTGCCGCGGCCGAGCGTGGCGTAGTCGTCCAGCGACCAGCCGAATTCATGCACCAGCGGCGCCAGGAACAGCGCGGGATCGGCGACGCGCCCGGTGATCACGATGTCGGCACCGTCACGCAACGCCGCCACGATCGGCTCCACGCCGAGATAGGCGTTGGCGGAGATCTCGCTTCCGTCCAGGTCGGCGATGGTGCCGGGGCGCTCGAGCAGCGGGAAATTCCCCTCCCTTACCGCTGCCAGCACGTCATCGCCGGTGATGGCCGCGATCTTCAGGCCGCTGATGCCGAGTGCGCGGGCGATCCTGGCCACCTCGGCCGCCGCACCCACGGGATTGGCCGCCCCCATGTTGGAGAGGATCTTGATCCCGCGCGCCGCGCAGCCCGCCAGCACCGCCTCGAACCGCGCGCGCAGCAGCGGGTCGTAACCGCCATCGGGATCGGCGAGGCGCGCCTGCTGCGCCAGCGCGATGGTCCGCTCGGCCAGGCATTCGAACGCCAGGTACTGGATGTCGCCCCGCTCCACCAGCTCCACCGCCGGCTCGATCCGGTCGCCGGAATAGCCCGCGCCGGATCCGATCCTGATACTCCGCATCGCGCCCCCCCATCCCTGTCGCCAACCGCCCATCCGCGGGCTTCAAGGCCGGCCGGACTATCCGGCACAAGTGCCTCTGCCGCAACCGCCGTGGCCGGCCGGCGGGGACCATGCGATACTTGCCCGGCGCGGATGGTTTGCGGGCATCGGTTCTTGCGGCAAGCTGGAGGCGGATGGGGGAGAACGCCATGCCTGATACCGGAGTGGACGGCGCGCAGCTGATGGCGGCGCGCTACGGAACAGAAGCCAACACCGGAGAGCTGCCCCCAGCGCTGGCAGCACTGCTCGATCGCCGCGTGACCCGGCGCTACAAGCCGGACCCGGTGCCCGAACCGCTGCTGGAAACCCTGCTGGCCGCCGCCCAGTCGGCGCCGGCGAAATCCGATCTGCAGCAATACTCCGTGATCGTGATGCGCGACCCCGCGCGGATCAAGCGCATCGCCGACTGGATCGGCACGATGGACTGGATCTGCCAGGCCCCGGTGTTCCTGGTCTGGTGCGGCGACATGCGACGCGGGCAGCGCATGTGCGAGATGCATGCCATGCCGCATGCCAACAACAACCTGGACACCTTCCTGAACACCGCGGTGGATTGCGCCCTCGCCATGGGCCAGTTCATGGCCGCCGCCGACGCCGCGGGCCTCGGCACCTGTCCGATCAGCTATGTACGCAGCCATATCGAGCGGGTGACGCCCTTGCTCGGCCTACCCGAGGGCGTCTATCCCGTGGCCGGGCTGACCCTGGGGTGGCCGGAAGCGCGGCGCCACACCTCCATGCGTCTGCCGCAAAGCATCGTGGTGCACCGGGAGCGATATGACGACACGAACCTGCCGGCAGAACTCGCAGCGTACGACGACCGCCGACGGGCTCGCGAGCCGCTGCATCCGAACGGGCTGAAGAACCACGACATCTACGGGCCCAAGGAAAACGCTGGCTGGAGCGAGAATTGCGCCCGCCAGCTATCGGTGCCCGAACGCTTCGGCTTTGCCGCCTATCTCAAGACACGGGGTTTCGATCTTGCCTGATTTGAACAAAGCCACCCAGGACGTCAAAGCCGCCGGCGACGAAGACGAAGTGCCGGCAACGCCCGAGGAGGAAGCGGCCGCCGTCAAGCCGCGCCACGCCGCCAGCCTGATCGTGCTGCGCCAGCCGCAATCGGGTCCGCAAATGCTGATGGGCATGCGCGGCAACCGGCATAAATTCATGCCCAACCGTCTGGTATTCCCCGGCGGCGCCGTGGACCCCGACGATCTCTATACCGAGGTCGCCGCCAAACTGCGGCCGGACACCCGCCGGCATCTGGAAAAGGCCGCCGATCCCGCCCTGGCGCATGGCCTGGGCGTGGCCGCGGCCCGCGAGCTGGAGGAGGAGACAAACCTCTCGATCGGCTCGCCGGCCTTGCTGAACGGGCTGCATTTTCTCTGCCGCATGGTCACGCCGCCGGACAACAGCTTCCGTTTCAACGCGCGCTTCCTGGTGATCGACGCCGATCTGGTTACCGGCACCCTCGCCGGCTCCGGGGAACTGGAGGAGCTGCGGTTCTTCGACATGGAGGAGGCGCTGGCGCTCGATCTCGCAGCGCCCACGCGCCAGGTGCTGCAGCGGCTGAAGCTGTGGCTGGCCATGAGCCCGCAGCAGCGGCTGGACCGCCAGCAGACGCCGGTCTACCAGCAGCGCCAATGGGGCCTGGAATAGCGGCCTGAACGTCCCGCGCGCGGGACGGGGAACAGGATAGCCGGAGACAACGACGAGATGACCGTCTATAGAAGCTTTCTGTTCACTCCCGGTAACCATCCGCGCCGGGTGGAGAAGGTGTTTTCCAGCGGCGCCGATGCCGCGATCCTCGACCTCGAGGACGCGGTGGCGATCGCCGAGAAGGAAGCCACGCGCGAAGCCGTCGCGGCCGCGCTGCAACGCCCGAGAAGCTGCGGCGGCTATGTGCGGGTGAACGCCATGGACACGCCCTTCGCCTATGGCGATTTCGCCGCGGTCGTCGGACCGGGCCTGGACGGGATCATCCTGCCCAAGGTGAGCGCCGGCTGGCAGATGAAGGCCGCCGACTGGCTGATCGGCGAGCTTGAACGCAAGGCCGGGCTGCCGGTGGGAAAGATCGACCTGATCCCGATCATCGAGACCGGCGAGGGCATGGCGAATTTGCAGCGCATCGCTCGTTCCCGCACGCGCATGCGCCGGATGGCCTTCGGCGCCGGCGATTTCACCCTGGATGTCGGCATGGCCTGGACGACAGACGAGGCCGAGCTCGATCCCTACCGCGCGCAGATGGTCGTGCAGTCGCGCGCCGCCGGGCTGGAGGCGCCGCTGGATACGGTATGGGTGGAACTCGGCAACGCGGAAGGCCTGGACGCCTCCGCCAGCCGCGCCGCGCGGATCGGCTTCCAGGGCAAGATGTGCATCCATCCCGCGCAGATCGAAACGGTGAACCGCCGCTTCACGCCGTCGGAGGCCGAGATTGCCCGCGCCGAGCGGATCATGGCCGCGTTCGACCGCGCCGAGGCCGAAGGCTCGGCGTCAATCCAGGTGGACGGCGCGTTCGTGGACTACCCGATCGTGGCCAAGGCCCGCCGGGTGCTGGACCTGGTCCGGCAGATCGGCGGCGGCGCGCGATCACCGCGCTGAACAAGCGCCTCGCCCCGTAGCCCTTCCCCCAGGACCGTGTCCAGGACCGCCCACTGGCGGAGCCCCGCAGACCGGCTAGACTGCAAGCCGCCTGGGGAAGCAGGGGGGAACCAAGATGTTCACGGTCAAGCCGAATGACGCCGTGCTCGGCGCCACGATCGAGGGACTGGACGTGTCCAGGCCGATCGAGGAAGCGGTCTTCGCCGCGCTGCTGGTGGAACTCGGGCGCTACGGCGTGCTGCGCTTCCCGGACCAGGATTTGTCGTCCGATCAGTTGCGCGCGTTTTCCGAACGTTTCGGTGACATCCAGGGCTCGATCAGCGAGCGCGCGACGAAGGCCGAGGTGCCGGAAGTGGGCATCCTGTCCAACATCAAGGAGAACGGCGCCTATATCGGCGCGCCCGATGCCGGGCAGTCCTGGCACACGGACATGTCTTACCGCGACGTGATGGGTTTCGTGAATGTGTTGTTCGGCATCCAGATCCCGCGCCGGGACGGCCAGCCGCTGGGCGGCACCGAATTCTCCAACATGCACCGCGCCTACGAGGAACTGCCGAACGAAATCAAGGTGAAACTGGCGGACGCGACCGCGACGCATGACTTCAACAAGTTCTGGGAAATGATGCGCCGCGAGAAGGGCAGCGAGCGTCCGGCATTGACCGAGGAACAGCGCCGCCGCCGTCCGCCCGCGGTGCACCCGGTGTTCCTGACCCACCCGATCACCGGCCGGAAGACGCTGTACTGCAATCCCGGCTACGCTATCCGGATCAACGAGCTGGACGAAGCCGAGAGCGACGAGATGCTGCGTTTCCTGTTTGCCCATCAGCTGCAACCGAAATTCCGCTGGACCCATCGCTGGACGGAAAACGACCTGCTGGTCTGGGACAATCTCGGCACCATCCACCAGGCGATCGCCGATTACCGGCCCGACGAGATCCGCCTGATGCGGCGCTGCCAGGTGATGGCGACCAGGGTCTTCGAGCCGGAGTTCCTGCGCCCGGTGCGCGCCATCCAGGCCGCCGCCTGAATCAAATAATAAAAGCAAGGAAACCATCATGGCCGCCGATCTGTCTGCCGCCGAAGCCGTCCAAACGGTTATCCGCATGTACCGTCGGCTGGACGACCGCGACTACAAGGGCATCGCTGCGCTGATGGCGCCCGGCGGCGTCTGGCACCGCCAGGGCGCGAAGCTCGCCAGCGAGGCGGAGATCCTGGCCGCCATGGCCAAGCGTTCCCCCACGCTGATGATCCATCATCTGCTGACCAACCTGTTCGCCGATATCGCCGCCGACGGCACGGCCATGGTGACCGGCTACATGCTGGTCGTGCGCTATGACAGCGGCACGCAGCCCGCCGGCGCGGCGCCGTACACGGGGGTGGAGAACATCCGCACCATCCGCGTGAAGCTGGCCCCGACCGGTTCGGGATGGGCCATCCTGGATGCCAGCAGCGACGCGATCAGCTTCGCCGCACCCTGAAACCACCCATCCAACGCCCCATCGGGAGAGAACGATTCATGCCGGCTTCCTACGCCACCCATCGCGCCCAGATCGAAGCCATATTGATGAGCTGGGGCATGGCCAAGGCCGACGCGGAAAGCACCGCGGAGGTGATGGCCTGGGCCGATCTGCACGGCATCGACAGCCACGGCTTCTCGATGCTCACGGTCTATCACCAGCGCTGGAAGCAGGGCCGGCTGAACATCACGGCGCAGCCGGCGATCATCCGGGAGACCCCGGTCTCCGCCCTGATCGACGGCAATGCCGGGCTCGGGCACCTGACCTCCCGCTTCGCCATGGACACCGCGATCGCCAAGGCCCGCGCCTCGGGCATGGCGATTTCCGCCGTGCGCAACTCCGCGCATTTCGGTGCCTGCGGCTTCTACGCCAAGATGGCCGCCGATGCCGGGTTGATCGGAATGGTCGCCACCAGCGCATCGGGCAAGCAGGTCGCGCCTGCCGGCGGCGCGGAAGCGCGCCTGGGCACCGACCCGCTGGCATTCGCCGCCCCCGGCAAGGACGGCGAGCCGTTCCTTCTCGACATGGCCACGACCACGGTGGCGGCGGGCAAGATCCGCAACAAGTTCAACGAGGGGCTGCCGACGCCGCTCGGCTGGCTGGTCACCAGGGAAGGCCTGCCCAGCACCGATCCGCTGGAAGCCACGGACAAGGGCGGCTCGCTGACCCCGCTCGGCGGCACGCCGGAGGGGAGCAACCACAAGGGCTACGGGCTGGCGGCGATGGTGAACATCCTGGGCGCGTGCCTGTCCGGCGCGACCCTGATCACCTCGCCGATGCACATGAAACAACCCTTCGGCCAGGATATCGGCCATTTCTTCATGGCGATCGATCCCGGGCTGTTCCGCGACCCCGAAGATTTCCGTGCCGATGTCGCGAGTTTCTGCGACGAGCTGCGCGCGACCCGGCCGATGGATCCGGCCAAACCGGTGATGGTGGCCGGCGACCCCGAGCGCAAGAACGCCGCCAAACGCATGGCCGAGGGCATTCCGATCGGCGCCGGGCTGTTCGAAAAGGTCCGCGCCATCGCCGCGGAGCACAACGCGCCCTGGATGCTGAACTGACCATGGCCGTGTTGCCGTTATCCGGGCTCGTGGTGCTCGAGTTCACCCACACGGTCATGGGCCCGTCCTGCGGGTTGGTGCTGGGCGATCTCGGCGCCGATGTCATCCGGGTGGAGCTTGCGCCGGACGGCGACCGCACCCGCAAGCTGCGGGGCTTCGCGGCCGGCTTCTTCTCCTATTTCAATCGCAACAAGCGCAGTCTGTGCCTGAACCTGAAATCCCCTGAAGGCCTGGCCATCGCCCATGACATGCTGCGCAAGGCCGATGTGCTGCTGGAGAATTTCGGGCCGGGCACGCTGGACCGCATGGGCCTCGGCTGGAACGAGGTTCACCGGATCAATCCGCGGCTGATCTACTGCGCGCTGAAAGGGTTCCTGCCAGGCCCCTATGAGCACCGGCCGGCGCTGGATGAAATCGTCCAGTACATGACCGGCCTGGCCTACATGACCGGCCCGCCGGGCCGCCCGCTGCGCGCGGGTTCCTCGGTGGTGGACATCATGGGCGGGGTCATGGGGGTCATCGGCATTCTCGCCGCCCTGCGCCAGCGCGACCAGGATGGCATCGGCCGCCAGGTCACCAGCGCGCTGTACGAATCCTCGGCATTCCTTGTCGCGCAGCACATGGCCGGAGAGGCCGCCACCGGCCAGCCATCGCCACCGATGCCGGCGCGCAGCGGCGCCTGGGGGATCTACGAGACCTTCCAGACCCGGGACGATCAGGCGCTGTTCATTGGCATCACCTCGGACAACCACTTCCTTGCGTTCTGCAACGAGTTCGGCTGCACCGAGCTTCTCTCCGATCCGCGCTTCATCGGCAATGGCGACCGGGTGCAGAACCGCCCGGCGCTGCGCGAGATCGTGGCCGATATCGTGCGCCGGCACGACATGGACGCGCTTTGCGAAGCCATGGACCGCGTCAGCATACCGTTTTCGCCGGTACGCCGTCCGAGCGAGCTGTTCGACGACCCGCAACTGAACGCGCATGGCCGGATGCTGGAAACGCGCATGCTGAACGGCAAGGTCGTGAAGCTGCCGTCGATGCCTTTCACCATCGATGGCGAAGCGCCGAAGATGCGGCTGCAGCCGGCCACCGCCGGGGAGCATACCGACGCCGTGATGGCGCAGTTCGGCTACACGAAGGAGCAGATCAGCAGGCTCCGGCAAGACAAGATCATCGTTTGAGGAGACGGAAATGAGCCACCCAGCTCTCGCGCAGATCGATCATCCGTCCGCCTGGCGCGCCGCCGACACGCGGCCGGAGGAATGGCAGGCCACCCTGCCCGCCCCCGTGCTGGACGAGCTGCTGGCGGAGGCAGCACGCATCGACACCACGGACAACGCCGCGATCAGCCGCCATGCGGTCGATCCCGCGCGCGTGCCGAAGGCGGCCGCGTTCATGGCCGGTATCGAGCAGGAGGTGATGGCGGGGCGCGGCTTCGCGCTGCTGCGCGGCCTGGACCCGGCCTTGCCGGATGCGACGATGAAGGCGGCCTATTGGGTGATGGGCGCGCTGATGGGCCGGCCGGTCAGCCAGAACGTGCATGGCGAGACGCTGACCGACGTACGCGACTACGGCAAGCAGATGCACGCCAGGCAGGTACGCAGCTACGAGACAAACGCCAACCTGAAGCTGCACACCGACCGCGCCGAGATGGTCGGCCTGCTATGCCTGCGCCGCGCCCGCTCCGGCGGCCTGTCCAGCGTCTGCAGTTCCATCGCCGTCTACAATGCCATGCTGGCCGAGCACCCGAACCTGCTGGAACCGCTGTTCACCGGCCCGCATTGCGTCCGCAACGAGGCTGCTGGCAAGAGCTTCTTCTACCGCATGCCGGTGTTGTCCATCGTCGATGGCGCACTGTCCTGCCGTTACTCCCGCAACAACCTGGACACGGCGATGCGCTACGGCGCGCCCTATACCCAGCAGGAGAAGGACGCCATCGACAGGTTCGATGCCTATGCCTCCGATCCGCGGTTCCGGCTGGACATGATGCTGGAGCGTGGCGAGATCCAGCTGATCAACTCCTTCACCACGCTGCATGCGCGCACCGAGTTCGAGGACCATCCGCAAGAGGATCGTCGCCGCTGCATGGTGCGGCTCTGGCTGACGACGCACACCCGACGCCCGCTCGCGCCGCATTTCGCCGATTATGGCGGCATCACCGTCGATTACGTGCCGCCTGCCCCTGTGCTGGCGACGTGACGGGCATTCCGGAAGGGATCGAGCCATGGCGGGGCAGGTTCGGAAGCTGAAACCCGGCCGCTGCGCGGCTAATCGGGCATCTTCACCATCATGTACGGCGCCGTCGGCCTGGCGTCGGCGCCGAGCGGACCGGGCACGGCCCGCCGGGTCGGCGGCAGCGTCTTGAGATAGGCGGCGATCGCCATCGCATCCGAGTCGGTCATCGCCGCAAAGGAACGCCAGGGCATCGCCGGCGTCAGAACCCGCCCATCCGGCCGCACGCCGGTGCGGATCGCCGTGGCGATCTGCGCCTGCGTCCAGCGCCCGATACCGGTTTCGGAATCGGGCGTCAGGTTGGAGCCCCAGAAATAGCCCAGGCCCGGGATCAGGAAACCGACATCGGAGCCGGACAGCTTGTGCGCCATGTCCGGCTTGCCGAGGAAATGGCCGGGGGTATGACAGTCTCCGCAGTTGCCTATCTGCACCAGATAGGCGCCCCGGCTGACCGGGCTTTCCGCACGGGCCGCCGCGCCCGCCAGCATCGCCAAACATGCCGCCGCGATGATCGGAATTCCTGCTGCCACCCTGATCTCCCTGATCGTTCTGCTGTTTTTCCTGGCCCCGCCGCAACCGCGGGGCAGCGGATTTAACGAGAGTTCCTGCGCGCATCGCAACGATGATTCGGCCGCCGACCGCCGGTTTTCCGTTAAGAGTTCGCAATTCGCGGACCATGATCCGGCAACCTGTCCGCAACGGAAATCCCCTCCCCCCGGGAACCGTCCGGCCATGTCAGGTCTGGTCAATCCGGGCGATGTCGGCCAGACTTGATGGCAAGACTTGACGGCAAGAAACCGCATGCAGGGAAACGGAATGTTCAAGCTCATTACCCGGCGCCAGGCGGTCGCGCTCGGTGCCATTTCCGCCGTCTCCGCCTTCTCGCGCCCGGTGCGCGCCGATCTGGCCGCGCTGGCCGAAGCCGCGCGCAAGGAAGGCGGCCTGACCTGGTATATCGCCCAGATCGATGGGGAAACCGCGGAACGGGTCGGCAAGGCCTTCACCGCGCTCTATCCCGGCGTGACCGTGACGGTCATGCGCACCACCGGCCAGGTGGCCTATGAGCGGCTGCTGAACGATCTGAAGAACGCGGTGGCGAATTGCGACGTGTTCAGCTCCACCGACATTTCCCACTACCCCTCGCTGATGGCGAAGAAGGCGCTGGCGAATTACGTGCCGCAGAACGCCGCCGGGCTCGCGCCCGCGTTCCAGGGGCTGGGGCTGGACGGCTACTACTACCCCACGACCTCCACGCTGCATGTGCTCGGCTACAACACCCAGAAGGTGCCGGCGGCGGACGCGCCGACCAACTGGCCGGATCTCTATGCCCCGCAATGGAAGAACCAGGCCGCCACCGGGCACCCCGCCTTCAGCGGCTATACCGGGCAGTGGGTGCTGGCAATGCGCACGCTGTATGGCTGGGAGTATTTCGAGAAGCTGGCGAAGAACCGCCCGCAGATCGGCCGCTCCGGGCTCGATCCGATCACCATGATGAATGCCGGCGAGCGCAAGATCGGCTGCGTGCCGCTGTCCGGCGTCCTGCTGTCGGCCGACAAGGGCAACCCGATCGCGCCCGTCTATCCGGCCGACGGCTCGATCCTCTGCATCGGCCCGGCGGCGGTCATGGCGAACGCCCCGCATCCGAACGCCGCGCGGCTGTTCATGGAATATCTGCTGAGCCAGGAATTCGCGCAGTTCCTGGCGGATAACCGCATCGACCCCGTGCGCGCCGGCGCCACGCTCAAGCCCGGCGCCAAGCCGATCGCGGAGGTGAAGGTGATCACCCAGACCACGGAGCAGATCGCCAAGGGCGTGCCGGAGGTCATCGAGCAATGGCGCGACACATTTGGCAGTTGAACGGGGGGCAGTTGAACGGGCGCAGCCCGGGCTGGCCGCGCCGATAACCACGGCGCTGCCGCGCGCTGGCGGGCGGTTCGATCCGCTGATCCTGCTGTGGGTCGCGCTGGCGGCCATTCTCGCTTTCCTGGTGGTCAATCCGCTGCTGCGCCTGGTGATGACCAGCCTGGAGGCAGCCGACACCGGCGCGTTCACGCTGCAGAACTACGTCACCGCCTATGGCCGGCCGCGCTATGTGCAGGCGCTGTGGAATTCGCTGTCGCTTGGCGTCTGCGTGACCGGGCTGTGCCTGCTGTTCGCGCTGCCGATGGCCTGGGCGGTGTCGCGCACGGACATGCCGGGCAAGGGCGCGATCCGCCTGTGCGTGCTGGGCGCCTTCATCACGCCGCCCTATCTCGGCGCGATCGGCTGGATCCTGCTCGCCGGACCGAACGCGGGATGGCTGAACAGGGCCTATGTCGCCCTGACCGGCGCCGCGGAGGGATTGTTCAACATCTACTCCTTCGCCGGCCTGGCCTTCATCATCGCGATCTATTCCTTTCCGTATCTGTTCATCTTCACCTCCTCCGCGCTGGATGTGGTGTCCTCGGAGATGGAGGACGCGGCCAACATCCTGGGCGCCGGCACGTTGCGAACCATGCTGCGGGTGACGCTGCCGATGGTGATGCCGGCGATCCTCGGCGGCGTGATCGTCACCTTCCTGGAAACCATCGCGCTGTTCGGCTCCCCGGCGCTGATCGCCATTCCCGCCCGGTTCAACGTGGTGACGACGCAGCTGCTGCAATTCTTCAGCGCGCCGATCCGCTCGGAAGTGGCGGCCGCCTATGCGGTGCCGCTGCTGCTGATCACCGTCGTGCTGTTCCTGGTGCAGCGCCAGCTCACCCGCCGGCGCGGCTTCGTGGCACTCACCGGCAAGGGCGGTGAGCGCCGGCCGATCGCGCTCGGGTTCTGGCGCTGGCCGCTGTTCGGCTACTGCGGGATGGTGCTGTCGTTCGCGGTGCTGATGCCCTACGCGGCGCTGTCGCAGGCGGCCCTGGCAAAGGCCTGGGGCCGCGGCTGGAGCCTGGACAACCTCACCCTGCATAATTTCACCTATCTGCTGTTCGACCATGAGACCGCCGGCCGCTCCGTGCTGAACAGTTTTCTGTATGCCGGCAGCGCGGCGTTCCTCGTGCTCGGGCTGTCGCTGTCGATCGCCTATATCGTCGCGCGCCGGCTGCTGCCCTTCGCGGGGGTGCTCAGCTTCCTGTGCATGGCGCCGTTCGTGGTTCCCGGCATCGTGCTGGCGATCGCCTTCTATGCGGCCTATGCGCCGCCGCCTTTCGCGCTGTACGGCACGTCCTTGATCCTGATCCTGGCCTTCACCACGCGCTTCCTGCCGATCGGCTTCGCCAACGCCACCGCGGCGATACGCTCGATCAACCCGGAGATGGAGGATGCCGTGCGCATCCTCGGCGGCGGAAGGTTCCTGGCGGCGCGCAAGGTCCTGGTGCCGCTGATGAAGAACAGCCTGATCGGCGCCTGGCTGCTGGTGTTCATTCCGGCGACGCGGGAACTGTCGACCGCCATGTTCCTGTATGGGCCAAAGACGCGCACGATGTCGGTGATGCTGCTGGACCTGTCCGAGGAGGGGAATTTCGAGCAGCTCGCCGCCCTCGGCTTCATGCTGCTGGTGGCGACCGTGGTGATCGTCGGGATCGGCTATCGGCTGCTGGGGGGAGATTTCATGTTGAGGCGGGAACGCAATTGAGCAAGCTGGTTCTGGCCGGCCTCGGCAAATCCTTCGGCAATTTCGCGGCGGTGCAGGACGTGAACCTGTCCATCGGCCAGGGCGAATTCGTGTCCCTGCTCGGCCCCAGCGGCTGCGGCAAGACCACCACTCTGCGCATGATCGCCGGCTTCATGCGCCCCAGCGCGGGCACGATCGCGGTGAACGGCGTGGTGCTGTCCTCCCCCGGCCATTCGCAGCCGCCGGAAAAGCGCGGCATGTCGATGATCTTCCAGAGCTACGCGATCTGGCCGAACATGACCGTGGGCGAGAACGTCGCCTTCGGTCTGAAGCTCCGGAAGATGCCGGGCTCGGAGCTGAAGCGCCGGGTGGAAAAAATCCTGGCCGTGGTCCAGCTGGCGCATCTGCGCGACCGCTATCCGGCGGAGCTGTCCGGCGGCCAGCAGCAGCGCGTGGCGCTGGCGCGGTCTATCGTCATCGAGCCGGACGTGCTGCTGCTGGACGAGCCACTGTCCAATCTGGATGCCAATCTGCGCGAGGAGATGCGCAGCGAGATCCGCCGCCTGCATGACGAGTTCAGGATCACCACGGTCTATGTCACGCACGACCAGTCCGAGGCGATGGTGACGTCCGACCGCATCGTGGTGATGAACCAGGGCAGGATCGAGCAGGTGGACGATCCGGTCTCGCTGTACAACCGGCCAAAATCGCGCTTCGTCGCCGGCTTCATCGGGCGGACGAATTTTCTGGAGGGCCGGGTGGACGGCGGCACGATTGCCTTTCCCGGATTTACCGCCACGGCCGGGCTGTTTCCGGAAGCCGCGGGCCTGGCCGGACACGTAACCTTCTCCGTGCGCCCGCAGAACGTGGCCCTGCACCGCAACGCCCCCACCGACACCTCCGGCGCCTGGTTCCTCGCGGGCCGGATCGTCGAGCGCGCCTATCTCGGGGAATACTGGGATTACGTGATCCAGCCGGACAATTCGGATATCCGCTTGCGCGCCGCGGCGCCGCCGCTGGATATTCACGACATCGGCACGCGCGTCTGGGCGGAGATCGACCCGCGGCGCATCGCCCATATACCCAACCCACAGGAACCCGACAGATGACCGATCGCACGCTGAGCCTGAACACCGACCGCATGATCGCCAAGATCGAGGGACCGATCGGCTGGCTGATCTTCAACAACCCGGCCCGGCGCAACGCGTGCTCCACCGACATGTGGGCGGCGGTGCCCGGGATCATCGATGCGTTCGAGCAAGATCCGCAGGTGCGCGTCGTCGTGCTGCGGGGCATGGGCGAGACGGCCTTCGTCTCCGGCGCGGATATCTCGGAATTCGAGAAGACCCGCTCCTCGGCGGAGGCCAATGTCACCTACGAAGGCCTGACCGAAGGCGCGGGCAAGCGCATCGCGGAATGCAGCAAGCCGACCATCGCCATGATCCACGGCTTCTGCATCGGCGGCGGCGTCGGCATCGCGGTCGGCTGCGACATGCGCATCACCGCCGATGACGGCAAGTTCGGCGTGCCGGCGGTGCGCCTCGGTCTCGGCTACGGACCGGTGGGCGTGAAGAAGCTGATGGACCTGGTCGGGCCGTCCTTCACCAAGGAAATCTTCTTCACCGCGCGCCACTTCACCGCCGCCGAGGCGCAAGTGATGGGCCTGGTGAACCGCGTCGTGCCCAAGGCCGAGCTGGAAGACTATGTGCGCGGCTATTGCGCAACGATCGCCGACAATGCGCCGATGACCATCAACGCGCTGAAGCGCACGGTGGCGGAGCTGGTGAAGGCGTCCCCGGCCGCGGACATCGACTACTGCAACCAGCTGGTCAAGGAATGCTTCGACAGCCAGGATTTCGTCGAAGGCCGCCGTGCCTTCATGGAAAAGCGGCGGCCCGCCTTCCAGGGCAGATAGCCGGCCGATCAGAACGGAAAACATGAGGACGTCCCGATGAACTTCGACTTCCCCGACGAGATGAAGGAACTGCGCGAGCAGGCCAAGAAATTCCTGGCTGATCGCTGCCCGACCAGCGTGCCGCGCGGCATCCTCGATGGCACGGAGCCGTTCCATCGCGGCCTGTGGCAGGAAATGGCCGATCTCGGCTGGGTCGGCGCGGCGGTGCCGGAAGAATATGGCGGCGGCGGACTCGGGCATCTTGCGGTCTGCGTGCTGGCCGAGGAACTCGGCTACGCCATCGCGCCGGTGCCGTTCTCCTCGTCGGTCTATCTGGCGTCGGAGGCGATCGCGCTGTTCGGCTCGAACGCCCAGAAGGAAAGATATCTGCCGAAACTGGCGAGCGGCGAGGCGATCGGCAGCTTCGCCTTCGCCGAACGTCCCGGCGCCAGCGATCCCAGGCGGCTGGAGGCCATGATCGCCGACGGCAGGCTGACCGGCACCAAATCCCCGGTGGCGGATGGCGACGTGGCCGATATCGCCGTGGTCGCGGTGCGCGCTTCCGGCCAGGCGCCGTGCCTGCATGTCGTGGACCTCCAGGGCCCCGGGGTTGTCCGCAGCAAGGTGGATACCTTCGATCCCACCCGCTCGCATGCCCGGATCGCCTTCACGGCCGCGCCCGCCGATACGCTGGCGGGATCGGAGGGTGCGGACGCCGTGCGCCATCTGCTGGACCGCGCCGCGGTGATGATGGCGTTCGAGCAGGTGGGCGGCGCGCAGGCCGCGCTGGACATGGCCGTCGCCTATGCCAAGGACCGCTACGCCTTCGGGCGGCCGATCGGATCTTTCCAGGCGATCAAGCACAAGCTGGCGGATGTCTATGTCGCGGTGCAGCTGGCGCGTTCGAACGCCTATTACGGCGCCTGGGCGCTGCATACGGATGCCAATGAACTGCCGGTCGCCGCGGCGCTGTCCCGCGTCGCCGCCACCGACGCCGGCTGGCAGGCCACGAAGGAGAACATCCAGACCCATGGCGGCATGGGCTTCACCTGGCAGTTCGACTGCCACATGTACTACCGCCGCGCCAGGCTGCTGGGCCTGGCGCTCGGCTCCGCTCGCGAGTGGAAGCTGCGGCTGGTCGACGAGCTGAAAACCCGCAACGCCCCCGCCTCGGCGGCGGCATAACCGATCACGGGGAGCACCGACATGGACTTCAACGACAGCCTGGAAGAAGCCGAGTTCCGCGCCCGCACGCGCGAATTCCTGGACCGGACGGTGCCGCGCCGCAAGCCTGGCGAGGTCGCCGGCTACCGGCGCGGCCAGGACACGCCGGACGCCATCGCCTCCGCCCGCGCCTACCAGCGCGCCAAATACGACGCCGGCTTCGCCGGCATCTCCTGGCCGAAGGAATGGGGCGGCCAGGGCGGCACGCAGATCCAGCAGGTGATCTTCAACCAGGAGGAGGCCCAGTACAAGACCCTGGCCGGCATCTTCACCATCGGCCTCGGCATGTGCCTGCCGACGATCTGCACCTGGGGCACGCCGGAGCAGCGCGACCGCTACGCGCCCGCGGCGCTGAAGGCGGACGAGCTCTGGTGCCAGCTATTCTCCGAACCGGCCGGCGGATCGGACCTTGGTGCGCTGCGCACACGGGCGGTCAAGGACGGCGATGACTGGGTGATCAACGGCCAGAAGATCTGGACCTCCGGCGCGCATTACTGCGACTGGGGTATCATCGTCACCCGGACCAATCCAGACGTGCCCAAACATGAAGGCCTGACCTTCTTCTTTCTGGACATGCGCACGCCCGGCGTGGAGATCCGCCCGATCAAGCAGATGTCCGGCAGCTCGCATTTCAACGAGGTGTATTTCAACGACGTCCGCATCCCCGACAGCCAGCGCCTCGGCCCGGTCGGCGCCGGCTGGCGTGTGGCCATCACCACGCTGATGAACGAGCGCTATGCCGCCGGCGAAAACCCCGGGCCGGATTTCGAGGAGTTGCTGGAGGTCGCGCGCGCCGTGGAACTCGAGGACGGCCCCGCCATCGACAATCCGGCGGTGAAGGAGAGGCTGGCGGAGTTCTATGTGCGCAGCCAGGGCCTACGGTTCACGAAATTCCGTGCCATGACCTCGCTGTCGCGGGGCCAGACGCCGGGCCCGGAATCCTCGATCGGCAAGCTGGTCAGCGCCAGCAAGCTGCAGGATATCGCCGCCTACGGCCTGGATCTGCTGGGCGCGTCCGGCGCCGAGATGGGTCCTCAGATGCCGCTGCAGGGATTGTTCGAGGAGGCGCTGCTGTATGCCCCGGCCATGCGCATCGCCGGCGGCACCGACGAGATTCTGCGCAATATCATTGCCGAAAGGGTGCTTGGATTGCCCGCCGACATGCGGGCGGACAAGGGCATGCCGTTCCGGGACGTACCGACCGGGGCGCGCTGAAGCGGCCAGGCCGGGGGGACTGCATCCCCCCGGCCTGGCGGATCAGTCGTTCCCGGCCGCGTCGGCCTTCTCCGCCAAATCCTCCGTCGGCACCTCGAACCCGGCCGCGGGCCCGCGCTTGAACTTGTCCTTCTGGATGATGCCGTCGCTGGCCACCACCGATCGGCCATAGGCGGGTATCACCGGCACGGCGTCGGGATCCATCGGCGCCATCCACTGCTTGCGCGCCAGGGCCGCCGCGATATAGGACGCCAGCTCGGCTGCCTTGCGGGCATCCCGCGCGGCCTGGTCCTGCTTCAGCTGCGGCATCACTTCCCGGGCGAACAGTTCCAGGCTGTCGATGATGTGCTCGTGCCTGTTGCGCCCGGCCTGCTGGATGAAAATCACCTGGTCCATCCCGGCCTCCTCGTAGCGCCGCATGCGCTCGAGCAGCTGCGCCGGCGTGCCGATGCCGTTGCCCTCGGCGACCTTGGGCAGCTCGGCCCGCGCCTTCTCGAAGCGCTCCCACACATTGGTCACGCCCGGGCGGTGCTGGCCGTAGGCGTAATAATGGCCGAGCGCGTAGCCGAAGAACTGGAATGCCTCCAGCCCGCGCGCCTTCGCCTCCTCCTCGTCGTGATGACAGGAGAAACCGGTCACCATGGCGATATTGGCGTTCACCGAATGGCCGATAGGCACGCATTCCTCGGACTTGATGATGGCGTAGTACTCGCTCGCCCAATGCGCCGCCTCGGCAGGGTCGATGAAGGCGAAGGCCAGCGCGCCGATGCCGGCGCGGGCCGCAGCGTGGATGGTCTCGCGCGAGGAACAGGCGACCCAGATCGGCGGATGCGGCTTCTGCAACGGCTTCGGCACCACGTTGCGGCAGGGCATCGAGAAGAACTGGCCCTCGAAGCCGGGATAGGGGTCCATCGCCAGCATGTTCGCGGTCTGCTCGGTGGCCTCGGCCCACATCGCCTTCTTCTGCGCAAGCTCGACCCCGAACCCTTCCAGCTCGGTGCGCGACGCCGATTGGCCGGTGCCCCATTCCACCCGGCCGCTGGAGATAAGATCCAGCGTGGCGATGCGTTCGGCCACCCGCGCCGGGGCATTATAGCCGGGCGGCGACAGCACCACGGCATGGCCGACATGAATGGCGCGCGTGCGGGCGGCACAGGCGGCCAGGAACACCTCGGGCGCGGAGTTGTGCGAGTATTCCTCCAGGAAGTGATGCTCGTTGGCCCAGATGTAGTCGTAGCCCAGACGATCCGCGACCTCGACCTCGGCCAGCGCATCCTGGAACATCCGGTGCTCCGACGTGGCGAGCCAGGGCCGGGGCAGCTGGAGTTCGTAGAGCAGTCCAAATCTCATGGCGATGTTCCTTCCCTATGATCGGGTCCTTCAGTCGAATTCCCGCTTGATCCGCGCCCAGTCCTCGATCGCCTGCTCCTGGCCTGGCACCAGCTGGATCGTGAACTGGGTGTAGCCGGCATCGCGCAAGGCCTCGATCCGGGGTTTGATTTCGTCTTCCGTGCCGGTGAAGGTATTCATGCGAATGAGGTCGGCATTGATGAATTGCCGCTCATCCGGCTTCACGAACATCAAATGGCCCCGGTGGTTGTGCAGGTAGGTCGCGTCGGCCGGCTCGAAATGCCGGGCCGACTCCACATAGCCCTGCACGAGGTCCGCCACCGCGGCCGGCATCGGTGAGCTGTTGGGCAGGCCGGCCAACGCCTCATCGGCGGCGCGGTGCAGCATCACCGCGGCGCGCGGGCCGGCCTGCGCCATCGCGCGCGGGCTGTCGGCGGGCTCGCCCGGTTCCAGCACGCAGCCCAGCGCGAAGGCGACGGCCGAGAGATCCGCGCGGGCATTGCCGGATTTTTCCCAGGCCTGCTGCATGGCCTGCAGCCAGGCGATCCCGACCGCATCGTTGCCGACGAAATTGATCCAGCCGGCGCCGAGCCGCGCGGTCAGTTCCATGCCCTTCGGACCGAACGCCGACAGATGCAGCCCGACCGGATCGCGCGTGTTGATCAGCCCCAGATCGGGGTTGAGGAAGCGGATTTTTCGCGACTTGCCGTCGAGCGTCGCCTCCAGCGTTTCCTCGTCCAGCAGGCCCATGACGACACGGATATACTCCGCCATCTCCGACAGCTTGATGGCCCCCTGCCCCATCGCGCGGCGGGCGGAGAAGCCGGTGCCGACGCCGAAATCGATGCGGCCGGGTGCCAGCTTGTTCAGGCTGGCGAAGGCACAGGCAGCGGCGGGCGCGATGCGGTTGGACGGCACCAGCACACCGGTGCCGAGGCGGATGCGCGATGTCTTCATCGCCGCCGCCGCCATCGCCACGAACGGGTCTGCCGTCAGCATCTGCGTGTCGTAGAACCAGGCGTGACTGAAGCCGAGTTCCTCGGCGCGTTGCGTGACCTGCCACGAAGTCGCATCCGTGGCCAGCGCGATGCCGAATTCCATGCGGCCTCCCCTTTGCGCAGCCAGATCGCTTTCACTCTGCGTGAAAGCGATCTAGCCGCCTTCGATCTTTGGAATGAAGAAAACTTCCGAGCCCGGCTTCACCGGCTGCAGGTAGTCGATCTCATACAGCTCGCCATCGATGGCGATGGTGGTTTCCTCTTCCAGGTGCACGCCGAGGCCGGGGTAGAGGCGGTCCATCTCCCTGATCACGCCACGCAGATTCTTCGCCGCGATGGCGAATTCCGTCACGCCCCCGGTGTAGCGCCGGCTGAAGCCGCTGGTGAAGACGACCCGCGCCGGCGCCTCGGACATGCCGCTACTCCGCCGCCTGCGCCATCTCCAGGGCGGCCAGCACCTTGGGCGGCGACATCGGCAGTTCGGTCATGCGCCGGCCGATCGCGTTTTCGATCGCGTTGGCGATGGCGGCCATCGGCGGGCAGATATTCACCTCGCCCACGCCCTTCGCCCCGTAGGGATGGTTGGGGTTGGGCACTTCCACCAGCAACGGCTCGATCATCGGCAGGTCGGACGCCACCGGCACGCGATAGTCGAGGAAGCCGGCGTTATCGAGCAGGCCCTTGGCGTTGTAGATATACTCCTCGTTCAGCGCCCAGCCGATGCCCTGCACCACGCCGCCCTGGATCTGGCCCTCCACATAACTCGGGTGGATGGCGCGGCCGACATCCTGGGCGGCGACGAAGCGCAGGATGGTGACCTTGCCGGTCTCGGGATCGACCTCGACATCGCAGAACTGGGTGGCGAAACCGGGCGCCTGGCCGCCGGCGTTGACGGAGGCGGCGGAGGTGATCGGCCCGCCGGTCGCCCCCGCCTTGGCGGCGATATCCTTCAGCGACAGCGGCTCGAAATTGCCGACATTGGTGCCGGCCGGCTTGGCGTAGCCGTCTTCCCAGACCACGCCCTCGGGATCGACGTCCCAGATCATCGCCGCTCGCCGGCACAGATCCTTGATCACGGTCCTGGTGGCGTTCACCACCGCGATGCCGGTGGCGAATGTCACGCGCGAACCGCCGGTCACATGCGTGTAGCCGACCGACGCGGTGTCCACCACGGTGGCGCGCACCTGGTTGTAATCGACGCCGAGCGTCTCCGCCGCCATAATCGCCATGGACGCGCGCGAGCCGCCGATATCCGGGCTGCCGGTCTGCACCAGCACGGTGCCGTCGGCGTTCACCTGCATCGTGGAGCTGGACTCGCCGCCGCCGTTGAACCAGTAGCCGGACGCCATGCCGCGCCCCTGGTTCGGGCCCAGCGGAGCCTTGTAGCCGGGATGGTTCAGGATCGCCTTCAACGTCTCGGCGTAACCGGCATGGGCGTGCTTGGGCCCGAAGATGGTCGGCGTGCCGATGCCGGCGGCATTCTTCAGGCGCAGCTCCGCCGGGTCCATGCCGATCTTCTTGGCCAGGATGTCCAGCACCGATTCCACCGCGAAGGCCGAGATCGGCGAGCCCGGCGCACGGTAGGCGGCCGCCTTCGGGCGGTTGGAAACCACGTCGTAACCCACGGCACGGGCATTGGCGATGTCATACGGCGCATAGGCGCACAGGCAGCCATTCATCACCGGCGAACCCGGGAAGGCGCCGGCCTGGAACTTGAAGATGCCGTCGGCGGCGACGATCTTGCCGTCCTTGGTGACACCGATCTTCACCCACATGGAAGAGCCGGAAGTCGGGCCGGACGCCTTGAAGGTTTCCTCCCGCGTCATCGTCAGCCGCACCGGGGCGCCGGATTTTTTCGACAGCAGCGCGGCCACCGGCTCCAGATAGGTCACGGTCTTGCCGCCGAAGCCGCCGCCGATCTCGGCCGGATGCACCAGCAGGTCGCCCACGGGCTTCTTCAGGATCTGCGCGGTCAGCGCACGCATCTGGAAATGCCCCTGGCTGGAACACCAGATCTCTCCCTGCCCGTCGGCATCGACGCGCGCCACGCAGGCATGCGGCTCGATATAGCCCTGATGCACCGCGGCGGTCTTGAACTCCCGCTCGACGATGACATCGGCCGAGGCAAAACCGGCCTCGAGGTCGCCAGTGGCAAATTCCAGCCGCTTGGAGATATTGGACGGCCTGGTCGGCACCGGCTCCACGCCGCGGGTTATCATGTCCTCGAACAGCAGCGGCGCGTCCGGCTTCATCGCCTCGTCGACGTCGATGACGTGCGGCAGCACCTCGTAATCGACCGCGATCAGCGACAGGGCTTCGGCCGCGACGCTGGCGCTGATGGCGGCCACGGCGGCGACGGCATGGCCTTCGTACAGCACCTTCTCGCGCGCCATGATGTTGCGCGTGACGTGCCAGAAATTCACCGCCACCCGTTCCGGGCCGATATAGTCGAATGTCTGGTCGGGGAAATCCGCCGCGGTGATCACCGCCTTCACGCCGGGCAGGGCGCGGGCCTTGGAGGTGTCGATCGAACGGATGCGCGCATGGGCATGCGGGGAGCGGAGGATGCGGCCATAGAGCGTGCCCGCCGGCTGATAATCGCCGCCATAGAGGGCCCGTCCCGTCACCTTCGGCACCCCGTCCGGACGGATGGGACGGGTTCCGACCCATTTGAACTGCTTGACGATATCGTCCATGGCCTACCTCGCCTGATGCTGCCCGACCATGCGGTCCGGGACCCGCTTGATCCGGGACCCAGTTGGTCTGGGATGATTTGTACCGCGGGAGGGTCGCGTGCCCCGCGCCGGGATGTCAATGGTGGAGGGCCGGGCACGGCCCGGGCGCCGAGGCTATCGCATTTTCCGTGCAACCGGGGAGAGGGATTCAGACAATGAACCAGACAACTCCGAGCACAGCCATACCGGCAGAAGATTTGGGGCCTGCCCTACGCCGGCGCCACCTCCGTCTGCGGCAGCATGGCGCCGCATATCGCGCTGTGGTTCAAGGATGCCGGCCACGAGACCTGGTTCTACCGGTACCTGACCATGCTGATCTTCGGCTCGCTGCCGGTCTACACCTTCATGGACGACACCAGGCACACCTCCCGCATCGACCGCGACTGACCGGCAATCGAAGCCTCCCCCTCTCCCTCTCCCAATCGAAGCTTCCCCCTCTCCCCGCCTCCGGGGAGAGGGAGGGGTGAGGGGTGAGGGGAGCAAAGAGTAGCCCCTCCTATTCCGCAGCGCTCCGCTTCAGGGCCGCGACGCGGTCGATCTCCGCCTGCACGGCGGCGGAGGACTGGCCGACGAACTCGTCGTGATGGTCGCGGGCGAAGGCGTAGCTGTCGACACGAAGCTCGCGTGAGTGCTGGAAATGCGGATGGACGAAGCGCGCCATCAATTCGTAGTGCCGCTTGGTCTGCTCCCAGTCGGCCCAGTTCTGCGCCAGTTCCATGATCACGCCGAAGCCGCCGGAGCCCTTCTGCAGGCGTTCGATGAAGGCGATGGCGTCATCGGGCGTGCCGATGCAGGCGGTGCCGGTCTCGATCAGCCAGTTATAGGGATCCGCGACATCGCCGGGGATGATCGGGAAGGTGGCGACGTCGGAAAAATAGTTGCGGAATTCGTCCAGCCCGTGGCGGACATTCTCCCGCGCCTTTTCCCGGGTTTCCGCAACATGGATCAGCGTGACCAGGCGCCAGTCCTTGCGGTGCGGCGCGTGGCCATTGGCCCGCGCGGTTTCGGCGTAGAGGTTCCAGTTGTTGGCGTGGTGCTCCATCGCCGCGTCCGACGTGCCGCCGATGGAGATCATGCCCAGGCCGTGCCGCCCCGCGGCCAGCGCGCCGGCCGGCGAACGGGAGGCGGCGACCGCCATTTCCATGCGCGGCTGGGTGTAGCAGGGAATCTGCAGCCGCGCGGAGACCAGGTTGTACCAGTCGGTCTGCTCCGTCACCGTGTCGCCGGCGAACAGCTTCATGATGACGTCGAGCGACTCGTTCATCATGCGCCGCTGCTCGGACGCCTTGACGCCGATCTTCAGCGCGTCATGCACCAGCGCGCCCGGACCGACGCCGAACATGGTGCGCCCGCGCGTCATGTGATCGAGCTGGACCATGCGGTCGGCCACGATGAAGGGGTTGTGATAGGGCAAGGACACCACGCCGGTGCCGAGGCGGATATGGCGGGTGCGCTCCGCCGCCGCGGCGATGAACACCTCCGGCGAGCCGATGATCTCGAAGCCGCCCGAATGATGCTCGCCGATCCAGGCCTCGGAATAGGCCAGCCGGTCGATATGCTCGAGCAGTTCCATGTCGCGCTGCAGCGCCAGCGTCGGGTTTTCCCCAAGAGCATGGAAGGGCGCGAGAAAGATGCCGCTGCGCAGGTATGGTTTGGTCATCGCCGGTGTCTCCCGATCTGGGTGGGGCCGCGCGGACGGGGCACGGTCGTGTTCCTACCGGAGAGTAGCCGGCCTCCGGCAAACTGGCCAGTGCCGCCATTGCCGCCCCTGCCACCATTGCCGGGGATGGGCGCGCACCTATACTCGACAGGCTGCAAGACCGCAGCGCGGGGGGGAATCCATGAGCCGGCTGTTCGGAAACATGCGCCAGGTGGGCGTGGTCGTGCGCGACATCGAGGCCGCGATGACGCATTGGGTGGAGGTGTGCGGCATCGGGCCGTGGTTCTACACCGACCGGCTGGCGGTGACCGCCTTCACCTATATGGGACAGCGCCACGACGACATTCACGTCTCCATCGCACTGGCGAACTCCGGCGACGTGCAGATCGAGCTGATCCAGCAGCGCTGCGAAACACCGAGCATGTATCGGGACTTCCTGGCCGCCGGACATGAGGGGATGCAGCACTGGTCGAGCTGGCCGGCGAACTACGCGGAGAACTACCGGCGCGCGCTGGCCAATGGCTACACCGTGGGCCAGGAGGGCGAGAGCCCGCGCGGACCCTTCGTCTATTTCCGCAACGAAGGCCATCCCGGCACGGTGATCGAGATGGCGGAAGCAACCGCCGAGCGCATGCGCATCTTCGATCAGGTGCGCCAGGCAGCCGCCGGCTGGGACGGCCGCGACCCGATCCGGCGGGCCTGGCCGACGAGCTGAGCCGTCCGCCCCGGCTGCGACCGGTCGGGCTCCTCTGCGCCAGCGAATCCGATCCGCATCGTTAACCATTTGGTAACGCCGTTAATGCAGCCTAACGTTGTGTTAAGGGACGTTGCCAGATGAACTATCTGCCGTTTTCGGGCCTTCTGCCTGGGTGTTCTGCCCTTTGCGCGGATCCGCGCCTTGCACCACCGCCGCCCGCACGGCGCCGGCTTTTCAGACCCCCTTAACCTCCCTTTACCCATTCGGCGACAGGCGCCGTCGCGACATTCCGGCGTGCGAACGGACCAGCGGCGAGGGATGCGGTGCGGTCATGTATCAATCAGGAAAAGACGGGCGTCCCAACGCCCCGCCATCCGGCGTCATGGTTTCCCACGCCGCTGCCCCAGGGGGCGGGTCTGCCGCGCGCGTCAGCGGCCGACCGGCGCGGATGGGCCCGGCAGCGATCCTGCCCGGATTGCTGGCAATGGACTCGGCGATCGGGTTTGGCCTGCCGCTGGCGACCGCACGCCTGTCCGCGGCGCCGCCCGAAAGCACGCCGGTGGTCCTGCTGACGACGGTGCTGGCGCTGTGCCTAATCGGGGTGTCCGGCGGGTATTCGCCCCGCCTGCTGCAGCGCCGCGCCGAACTGGTCCGGCTGCCGCTGATGTCCGCCGCGACCGCGACCGGCGCCATGGCCCTTGCCGCCTGGGCCTTCGATGGCGCTCGCCTGGTGGACCCGGGCTGGGCCCTGCCGGCCGCCGGCCTCGGCATGGCCGGCCTGGCCGGCGGCCGGGCGGTCGCCTTCTGGCTTCTGGCGCAGGGACGGAACGGCCTCTATGCGCCGCGCACCGTGGTGGTCGGCGGCGGCCCGGCCGGGGCGCGGCTGATGCGGTCGCTGCTGGCCGGACAGGGACAGCCGGTCCGGCTGCTCGGCTATGTCGACGGCCGGCCCATGCCGGCACAGGACGGCCCCGGCCTGGCTCCCTTTCTGGGGGGCCTGGCGGAATTGCTGGCACTGATCCGCTGCGGGGACGTTGATCGGGTCATCATCGCCCTGCCCTGGTCGGCCCAGGCGCCAGTGCTGGAACTGATCAGCCAGCTGGCCGAATGCCCGATCCAGATCCTGCTGGCCCGCGACCCCCAGGTCGAGTTCGCCTCCGATCGCGGAGCGTTCGACCGCGAATTACCGGCCACCGGCCTGATCCATGTGATGGATCCGCCGCTCGCCGGCATCGCCGGCTTCGTGAAGCGATGCGAGGACATTGCCATCGCCCTGCTCCTGCTGCTCCCGTCGCTGCCGATCATGGCGGCCATCGCAATCGCCATCCGACTGGACAGTCCCGGGCCCATCCTGTTCCGCCAGCGGCGGACCGGCTTCAACAACCGGGATTTTCAGATGCTGAAATTCCGCACCATGCACCACCACCTCGCCGATCCCGACGCCCGGCTGCAGACGACCCCGAGCGACCCCCGCGTGACGCGGATCGGGGCCTGGCTGCGGCGCAGCTCGCTCGATGAACTGCCGCAAATGTTCAACGTGCTCTGCGGCGACATGTCGATCGTCGGACCCCGGCCGCACGCGCCGGGCACAAGGGCGGGGGGCCGGGCGTTCGAACAGGTGGTCTCGCATTACGGCGCCCGGCACCGCGTGCGGCCCGGCGTCACCGGGCTGGCGCAGGTGCGCGGCCTGCGCGGCCCGACCGAGACCGAGGACAAGCTGGTCCGCCGCGTCGACAGCGACCTCGAATATATCGAGAACTGGTCGGTCTGGCTGGACCTGCTGGTCCTGGCGCGCACCGCCTTTGCCGTGCTGCGGATGAAGAATGCCTGCTGAGCCAGCCCAGCGGCCCAAGGATGGTTTCCGCCACGTGGCCGGCGCGAAGGCGGCGCCGGCGGATGGCTATGATGCGGATATCGTCATCCTGGCGCTGAACAGGCCGGAGGAAACGCTGCAGGCGATCGCCTCCGCGCTCGCCCAGGAAGGATGCCGCCGCCATCTGGTCGTGCTGGATCAGGGATCGGCGCCGGACACGCTCGCGCGCTTCGCGCAGGCGATCGCCGGGCGCGCGGACGCGACACTGATCGCATCGGACCGCAACCTCGGCGTGGCGGCGGGGCGCAACCTGGCCAGCGCCTTCGGCCATGGCCGGATCCTCATCGGCCTCGACAACGATGCGGTGTTCGCCGATGCCGGGACGGCGGACCGCGCCGTCGCCGCCTTCGCCGCGTCGGCGGATCTGGGCGCGATCGGGTTCCACATCGTCACGCACGACACCGGCGAGGAAGACCTGTCCTCCTGGGGCTATCCGTCCGCGCTGCTGGCCCGCGCCGGCGGCGCCTTCGATGCCGTCACCTTCGTCGGTGCCGGCCATGCGATCCGCCGCGCGGCATGGGATGCCGCCGGCGGTTACGATCCGGCGCTGTTCTTCTGCTGGGAAGAATATGATTTTTGCCTGCGCGCGATCGAGGCCGGCTGGCGCATCCGTTATCAGGGCGATATCGTCGTGCGCCATCGCGTCGCCCGGGAAGCGCGCGTGAGCTGGAACGGCACGCGATGGTTCTATTTCATCCGCAACCGCCTGTATATCGGCCACAAGACCGGCGCCGGCCCGATCGAGCTCGCGGCGCGGTTTGCGGTCTATGCCCTGCGCAGCCTGCGCCAGGGGCAGTTCGCCCAGGCGCTGCGCGCCCTCCCCGCCGCGATGCGGCTGGCGGCGCGGGCGCCGCGGCGCAGGCTGTCCGCGGCGACCCTGGCCTATCTGCGGCGCAACGATGCCGCCCACCGCGCCCGCAAGCTGGCGCAACTGCGCCGCGAGCTTGCGGGCGCGTGGGACGCTACAGCACCGCCTCCGCCACCACGCGCAGGGCTTCCTGTGTAGCGCCGTTCAGCAGAAGGCTGCCGATCTGCCCGTCCTTCACCGCCTGCTGCCAGACCTGCAAGCGGTCCTTGATCCGCTCCGGCGGCCCGACCAGGGAGACCTCGTCGATCAGCGCATCGGGCACCGCCGCCTCGGCCTCTTTCTTCTTGCCGTCCAGATACAGGTTCTGGATCTTGATCGCGGCGTCCTCGTAGCCCATGCGCCGGACCAGATCGTTGTAGAAATTCTTCGACCTCGCGCCCATGCCGCCGACATACAGCGCGAAATCCGGGCGCAATTCGTCGCGGCAGGCGGCGACGTCCTTGCCGACGCGGATGCGCACATAAGGGGCGCAGTCGAAACCATCCAGATTGGCCGGCTTGCCCGCCTTCACCCGCCCCTCGATGATCTTGTCGGTCAGCAGCTTCGGCTGCTCGGGCGACATCCAGATCGGCAGCGTGCCGTCGGCGCACTCACCGGCAGTGCGCAGGCCGGCCGGGGTGATGGCGGCGGTGAAGAACTTCATGTTCGGATCGGGGTGCATGATGCTCTTCAGCGGCCGGCCGAGGCCGGTGGCGTCCGGGCCCTTGTAGGGGATCTGGTACTGGTCGCCATCGAAGGTCAGCGGCGCCTCGCGCGCCAGGATCTGGCGGATGATGGCGATGTATTCCTTGGTGCGCGGCATCGGCTTGCCGAACGGCACGCCGTGCCAGCCTTCCACCACCTGCGGGCCGGACACGCCGACGCCGCACAGAAAGCGGTTGCCCGACAGCGCCTGCAAGGTCATCGCCGTCATCGCCGCACAGGCCGGCGTGCGCGCGGGGATCTGCATGATCGACGTACCGGCCTTGATCTTCGTGGTCCGCGCCAGCACCCAGGCGATCGGGGTGACCGCGTCGGTGCTGTAGGCCTCTCCGGTCCAGACGCTGTCATAGCCGAGGCGCTCGGCCTCCAGCACGGTGTCCATGTCGAGCTTCGGATGAGCGCCGTACATGCGCAGGAACATGCCGAGTTTCATGATTGGGATCTCCGGTCAGACTTTGGCGATGACGTCGTTATGGAAGCGCTTCATGCTGGCCAGCACCTCGTCGGCGGTCGTGCCGGGATAGCCGAAATCCAGCCAGCCCACGCCGAGGTCGCGCAATGCGCGGATGTCGCCGACCATGTCCGCGGCGCTGCCGGAGAACAGCCGCCGCTCGCCGTCGCCGCCCTTGTCGGGAATTCCCGCGCCATACATCTGCACACGATAGCCGATCTGCATCGCCGCCGGGTCGCGCCCGGCATCGGCGGTCATCTTGCGCAGCCGGGCGATGCCGGCGGCCAGTCGCGGAACCGTCTCCATCGGATGCGCCGGATTGACCCCGATCGGGAACCAGCCATCGGCGAGCTTCGCGGTGCGGCGCAACGCCGGGCCGCTCTCGCCGCCGACCCAGATATTCGGGCCGCCCTTCTGCGCCGGCTTCGGCTCGAACGCGATGTTGGAGAATTTGACGAACTCACCGTCGAAGGACGGGTTCTCGTCGGTCCACAGCGACTTCATCGCCGCCAGATATTCGTCGGTCACCCGGCCGCGGGCATCGAAATCCGGCGCGCCCACCGCCTCGAACTCCTCGCGCATCCAGCCGGCGCCGACGCCGAGCTCCACCCGGCCGCCGGACAGCACGTCGATGGTGGAGATGATCTTGGCCGTCAGCACCGCCGGACGGTGCGGCACCACCATGACGGAAGTCAGCAGGCGGATGCGCGAGGTCTTGGCGGCGATGAAAGCGATCGCGGTCAGCTGCTCGTGGCGCGACTGGCGGGCGCCGGCGGGAAACTCGCCGGTGGCCGAGTACGGGTATTTGGCGTTGATGTCGTTGGGGATGACGATGTGGTCGCTGACGGTCAGGTAGTCATAGCCCATCGCCTCGCCCTCGACGGCAACGCGAATCATGCTGTCGGGGGCCGACATGGGGCCGCTGATGGGCGCGCTGAACCCGAATTTCATCCGTGTCTCTCCCTGGGACCTGCGATGTGGCGCGGCAAGGCGCGCGGTTGGCGGCGATCATCCGGCATAAGCCGGCTGGCGGCAATGCCGGCCCTGCGCCAAGGGTGCGCCAAGGGGATGGGCCAAGGGGATGTTTGACCAACACCCCGGATCGGATGCAGCGTTCACCCAGACCTGCTAACACGCTCCTGCTACCACGCCAAAGACCCGATCGGGCGCATGCCCCAAGCTGGACCGACATCACCATGACCGACGCGCCCCTGAGACATCGGATCGAGACGGCGCCGCTTGCCGAGCTGATAGCGGAGGCCGGCCGGGCGCGCGACGCCGCGCATGGCCGCAACCTGTCCTATTCGCGCAAGGTGTTCATCCCGCTGACCAAGCTGTGCCGGGATGTCTGCCATTACTGCACCTTCGCCGAACGGCCCCGCGCCGGCCATTCGGCCTATCTCTCCGCCGACGAAGTGCTGGCGATCGCGCGCGCCGGCCAGGCAGCCGGCTGCACGGAGGCGCTGTTCACCCTCGGCGACAAGCCGGAGCAGCGCTACCGCGCGGCCGAGGAAGCGCTGGCGACGCTCGGCCATGCCACCACCATCTCCTATCTGCGGGAGATGTGCGCGCTGGTGCTGAAGGAAACCACGCTGCTGCCGCACGTGAACCCCGGCATCATGACGCGCGAGGAGCTCGCATCCCTCCGCGAGGTGTCGGCCAGCCAGGGGATCATGCTCGAATCCACCAGCGAACGTCTCTGCGCGCCCGGCGGCGTGCATTACGGCTCGCCGGACAAGCTGCCGGCAGTGCGGCTGGAAATGCTGCGCCTGGCCGGGGAGTTGGCGGTGCCGTTCACCACCGGCATCCTGATCGGCATCGGGGAGACGCGCGCGGAGCGGCTGGACGCGCTGTTCGCGATCCGCGACCTGCACCGCGAGCACGGCCACATCCAGGAAGTGATCGTGCAGAACTTCCGCGCCAAGCCCGACACCAAGCGCGCCGGCGCGGACGAGCCGGACCTGGAGGACATGCTGTGGACCGTGGCCGCGGCACGGCTGATCCTGGGCCCGGCGATGAACCTGCAGGCGCCGCCGAACCTGACGCCGGCGGAATACGAAAAGCTGATCGCCGCGGGGATCAACGACTGGGGCGGCGTCTCGCCGGTCACGCCCGATCACGTGAACCCGGAAGCGCCCTGGCCGGAGATCGAGGAACTCGCCGCGCGCACCGCCGCGATGGGCAAGATCCTGGTCCAGCGCCTGCCGGTCTATCCGTCCTATGCGCTGGCACCGTCGCGCTGGCTGGCGCCGGCGATCGCGACCCGGGTGCGGAAGGCGTCGGACGCCGACGGGCTGGCGCGCGACGATGCCTGGGCGCCCGGGCTGACCACGATCCCGCAACAGCCCCGGCCGCGCCTGGACAAGGTCGATCCTGCGATCGAGCGCATCCTGGACCGCGCGGTCGACGGCCAGCGGCTGACGGAAAGCGAGATCGTGCGCCTGTTCGCCGCGCGCGACATCGACTACGACCGGGTGACGCAGACCGCGGACGCGCTGCGCAAGAGCGTCAGCGGCGAGGTGATCCGCTACGTGGTCAATCGCAACATCAACTACACCAATGTCTGCTACTACCGCTGCACCTTCTGCGCCTTCTCCAAGGGCAAGACGCATGAGGCGCTGCGCGGCACGCCCTACGACCTGGATCTGGCGGAAATCGTCCGCCGGGCCGAGGAAGCCTGGGCGCGCGGGGCAACGGAAGTGTGCCTGCAGGGCGGCATCCATCCGGACTACACCGGACAGACCTATATCGGCATCGCCCGCGCCATCAAGGCGGCGCTGCCCGATATGCACGTGCACGCATTCTCGCCGCTGGAAGTGTTTCAGGGCGCGGCCACATTGGGCAAGCCGATCGACGAATTCCTCGCCGACCTGAAGGAAGCCGGCCTCGGCACCCTGCCCGGCACGGCGGCGGAAATCCTCGACGACGAGATCCGCAAGATCATCGCCCCCGACAAGATCAACACCCAGCAATGGCTGGACGTGATCCGCGCCGCGCACGGCCAGGGGCTGCGCACGACATCCACGATCATGTACGGCCATACCGAGCAGCCCATCCACTGGGCCCGGCATCTGCTGCGCATCCGCGACCTGCAGCAGGAAACCGGCGGCTTCACCGAATTCGTGCCGCTGCCCTTCGTGCACATGGAAGCGCCGATGTATCTGCGCGGCCTCGCCCGCAGCGGCCCGACCGTGCGCGAGGCCGTCCTGATGCACGCGGTCGCGCGGCTGGCGCTGCACCCGTTGATCACGAACATCCAGACATCCTGGGTGAAGATGGGCCCGGAAGGCGCAGCCCTGTGCCTGAACGCCGGCGCCAACGATCTCGGCGGGACGTTGATGAACGAAAGCATCTCCCGCGCCGCCGGCACCCAGCACGGCCAGGAATTTCCGCCCGAGGAAATGGAACGGGTGATCACGTCGATCGGCCGCGTGCCGCGCCAGCGCAGCACCGCCTATGGCCCGGTGTCCCAGGAACGCCAGGCGGCGTCTTTTGGCGCGGCCGAATTGTCCCCTGTCATCCAGACGCCGGTGCGGAAGCTGGCGGCGGCCGAGTAGCCGCTCAGCTTCTCTGCGGTGGTGCTGGCGCTGGTGTTGGTGTTGGTGTTGGTGTTGGCGCGATAAATGGTTGCGTGGGAGCCGAATTTGACGGCGCCGGGGGTGCCGCGGGCCGAAATGGCTGGGTCGGCTCCTGCGGCGCCAGGCTCGCCCGGCAGTTGTTGAACGCCGTGATGGCATTGGCGCTGCCGGATAATCCGCCTGTCCAGGGCTGCTCGTTGCCGGTCGGAAACAGCACGCGCATCACCCGCGCATGGCGCAATGCGCGCATGAACAGGACGGATCGTTCCATCGGCAAGCGCACGATAAGGGTGTGCCCCGCGCCGACGGCCTGCTCCGTCGTGGGCTCGCGGCCATCGAACTGGAACTGCAATTCCACGGTCGTGTTATCCGGGATTGCCCAGCTGTCCTTGCTGAGCTGAAGCTCCAGGCCGGTCTCGCCGCCATATTGCTGCACCGCCACCCGCCGGCCTTCCCCGCCCGTGGTGGCGATACCGCACAGGGGGCGCTGATCGTCACCGCTGCCGCTATAGGCCGACCACAGGCCGCCGCGGTAGATCTCCGTCGGCTGTGCCATGGCACCGGGCGCCGCCATTGCCAGCACGGCTACTGCGGCTGACAGACAGTACAGGCGATGGCGATGGGCGAAACGCATCAGCCCTCCTCAGGTACCTGGTAGGGGCCGGATCGCGGCGGCGACCCGCGGTAGGCAGTCTGGGCAGGCTCATGCGGCGTGGTCAGGACTCCGCCTACCGCTCCGACAGCGCCGCCGATCACCGCGCCGGTCAGCGCGCCACCGCCGCCGCCGGCGATCCCTCCCAGCGCCGCCCCGGCGCCGGCGCCGATCGCGGCACCCCCCAGCGCCCGCTGGCCGGGGTCACGCGGGTTGGTGCAACCCGCCAGGACACTGGCAGCGGCCGCGACAACGATCAGGGTTCTGACGCTTGTGCGCATGGTCATTCCATTCATCCGGAGAGGCCGTCGATCAGTGCAGCGGAATGCTGACGCCGATTGAAAGACTGGAGGGTGCGGCGGGCAGCACCGCGACAGGGGGAGCGGCATAGACCACCGGCGGCGGCGCATAAACGACGGGCGGAGGCGCATAGACGACGGGCGGAGCCGCGTAGACGACCGGCGGCGGGTAATAAACCGGTGGCGCCACCACCACGCCGCCGAGCCGCCATAGCGCCAATCCCCGCCATCGCCGTGCCAGTGGCGGCCATCCGCAAGCACAGGATTGGCAATCGTGGCCAATGTTGCCGCAGCCAAGACTATTTTCCAAGCAAACCTAATATTCATCGGCCAATCCCATTGTCTTTTCCGCGAACAGCGCTGGTCAGGCGCGCGCTGTCAGCCAGGAGATGACAATCAAATATGGCAAAAGATGGCCTGATACTGCCCCGACCATGAAGATCGCGCAGTCGTGAACCTGAATGTAGACGGTTGCCAAAAGGCTGCGCCCTTTGGCGGGGTCCCCACACTCCAGGCATGGGGGCAGAATCCCTGCCCTTGCCTGCTTCCCTAGTCGTCCGAAACCACCGCCCCCGCCGTGGTGCCGCCATCAATCACAATCGTCTGGCCGGTGGTGAAGCTGCCGGCGTCGGAGGCCAGGAACACCGCGCAGCCGGCGATTTCGTCGGGTTCGCCGATGCGCTGCAGCGGGGTGTCCTTGGTCCGCTTCCTGTAGAGCTCGGGGTTTTCCCACAGCGCGCGGGCGAAGTCGGTGCGCACCAGGCCCGGGGCGATGCAGTTGGCGCGGATGTTGTGCGGCCCCCATTCCACGCAGAGGTTGCGGGCCAACTGCATGTCCGCCGCCTTGGAGATGGCGTAGACGCCGAGCCTGGCCGACCCGCGCAGGCCGCCGATGGAGGAGACGATGATGATCGAGCCACCCTGCCCGCGCTCGGCCATCTGCGGCGCGACCATGTTGGTCAGCCAGAAATTGCTGCGCACATTCGCCCCCATGGTGCGCTCGTACGCCTCGTCCGGGCAGCCGGCGGCGGGGCCGTAATACGGGTTCAGCGCGGCATTGCAGACCAGGATGTCGATCCTGCCCCAAAGCGCGTTGGTGCCGTCGACCAGGGCCTGCAGTTCCTCCTTGCGGCTGATATGGCAGGGAATGACGGCGGCGGTGCCGCCTTTGGCCTTGATGCCCTCGGCAACCGCTTCGCAGGCGTCCCGCTTGCGGCTGGAGATGACGACCTTGGCGCCATGCTCTGCCAGGCGCTCGGCGATTGCGCGGCCGATCCCCTTGGAAGAGCCGGTGATGACGGCGACCTTGCCGGTCAGATCGAACAATGAGGACATCAGGCGTTTCTCCCGGTGGTGCGGCTGCTTGCCGCGAATTCTTACTCGTGAGTATGCTTGCGAACAGGGACACGTCAATCAAGGTCCCCACGAGAGCGCCACCAGGGAACGTCATTCGGAATCGTTATGAAAAATTCGTTGAGAGCCAACTACGGCCGCGCCGAACTGTCGCGCCTGCTCAATCCCGCCTCCATCGCGGTCATCGGCGCCTCCCAGCGCTCGGGAGCCTTCGGCGAACGCGTGCTGCACAATCTGCAGAACTACACCGGCCGCTATTATCCGGTGAATGCGCGTTATGAAACCATCGGCGAGAAGAAATGCTATCCCTCGGTCACGGCCCTGCCGGAAAAGGTGGACTGCGCCGTGATCTGCGCGGCGCGGGAGGCGGTGGAGGACATCGTCCGTGAATGCGCAGCCGCCGGCGTCGGCGGCGCGATCATCTTCGCGTCGGGCTATTCGGAAACCGGCAAGGACGACCGCATCGCGCAGCAGGAACGGCTGCAGGCCATCGCGCGCGACAGCGGGCTGCGCATCGTCGGGCCGAACTGCATCGGCGTGGTCAACACCACGTCGGACGCGCGCATCACCTTCATGAACCTGGCGCCGAAGATGGAGCCGGGGCCGCGATCGATCGGCATCATCAGCCAGTCCGGCGCGCTCGGCATGGCGCTGGCGCAGGCATCCTCGCGCGGGATCGCGGTCAGCCACGTGCTCACGTCGGGCAATTCCTGCGACGTGGACATGGCCGATTACGTGAGCTTCCTGGCCGAGGAACCCGATTGCGCCGCGATCGCCCTGGTGTTCGAGGGCATGGCGGAACCGCAACGGCTGCTGCGCGCCTGCGACACCGCCTGGGCCGCCAACAAGCCGCTGATCATCTTCAAGATGGCATCGGGCGAACAGGGCGCGACCGCGGCGATGTCGCACACCGGCTCCCTGGCCGGATCGCATGCCGCCTACAAGGCGGCGTTCAAGCGCGCCGGCGCGATCGTTGTCGATGATTACGAGCATCTGCTGGAAACCGCGGCCTTCCTGGCGAAGTCGCCGGCGCCGCAGGCGAAGGGCGTGGCGGTGGTGGCCACATCCGGCGGCGCGGCGATCATGGCCGCCGACCGGGCGGAGCAACACAATGTCGACCTGCCGCAGCCCAGCGACGACGTGCGCGCGGTGCTGGAGCAGCATGTCCCCGAGTTCGGCGCGGTGCGCAATCCCTGCGACGTCACCGCGCAGGTGCTGTCCAACCCGACATCCCTGGCCGCCTGCGCCAATGCGCTGCTGGGATCGCCGGATTACGCGGCGCTGATCGTGCCGCATCCATATGCCTACGTGCCCTCGCTCGGGCGCATTCCGGTGTTCGACGAACTGGCCGCCAATAACGGCAAGCCGATCTGCATGGGCTGGATCAGCGAGTGGATGGGCGGCCCGGGCATGAAGGAGATCGAGAGCACGCGCCACGTGTCGCTGTTCCGTTCCATGAACAACCTTTTCGCCACGATCGATGCCTGGATGTGGCGCGAGGAAAAGCGCCAGACACCGGTCGCGCCCGCGCGGCGTATCGCGCCGGCCAGCGCGAAGGCGGCAGCGGCCAAGCTGATCGCCGCAGCCGCGAACGCCACGCTGACCGAGCGGGAAGCGAAGGAAGTGCTGGCCCTGTACGGCGTTCCCGTGGTCGGCGAAAAGCTCGTGCAAAGCGCGGACGAGGCCGCGGCAGCGGCGGAAGCCCTGGGCCTGCCGGTGGTGCTGAAGGTGGAAAGCCCGGACCTGCCGCACAAGACCGAGGCCGGGGTGATCCGGCTGAACCTGAAGACCGCGGCGGAGGTGCGCGAGGCCTATGCGGCGGTGATGGAAAATGCGCACAAGGTGAGCCCGCCGCCGCGCATCAACGGCGTGCTGGTGCAGCCGATGGTGCCGCAGGGGGTGGAGATGGTGGTCGGCGCGCGCGTCGATCCGCTGTTCGGCCCGCTGGTGGTGGTCGGCCTCGGCGGCATTCTGGTGGAGCTGATGAAGGACACGGCGCTACTGCCCGCCCCGGTCAGCCACGCCGAGGCGCTGGAGATGCTGCAATCCCTGAAAGGCGTGACGCTGCTGGAGGGATTTCGCGGCATGCAGGCGACCGACCTGAACCGGCTGGCGGAAATCGTCTGCCGCGTGTCGGAATTCGCCGACGACCAGCGGGAGGCGATCGCGGAGCTCGACGTCAATCCGCTGATCTGCGCCGGCGATCGGATCACCGCCGTGGACGCGCTGATCATCCGCGCAGGGGGGCCGGCGCCTTCGCACTGACGAAGGCACGGACCGCGTCTTCCACCGACAGGTAGACGCGGTCCTTGCCGACCGCCGCCAGCAGGCCCGTCCGTTCCGCCTGGGCTTCTGCGCGCTCGGCCGAAAGCCGGGCCAGGGCCACCGCGACACCGCGCCCGTGGAACCCGGCCACCGCCTGGATGGCGAGCTGCGCGCCGGTGTAGTCGATATTCGTGACCCCGCTGGCATCGACCACGACCAGGCGCAGCCCGCGTTTCGTCGCCGCCAGCGCGCTCAGCCGGCGGAAGACGAACCGGGCATTGGTGAAGTTGATCGGCGCGGCGGGCGCGAAGACCAGCACGCCGGGCTCGTACTCGCCATGCTGGCCCGGCTCCGGCGGCCACCAGATGGTTGTGCCGGGAGCGCGGGCGAGTTCCGCGGTCAACGGACGGGCCATGATGTACAGGCTGTGCAGCAAGGACAGCACGATCGCCAGCAGCATGCCGTTTTCGATCGGCAACAGCACGACCAGCAGCGCTGCGGCGGCAACCAGCGCGAACTCGCCGCGGGACTGGCGCAGGATGCTCCGGATCTCCCGCAGCCGGAAAATCCGCACCGCCACCATCAGCAGTACGCCGGCCAGCGCCGCCTGCGGCACGTAGGACAGCAGCGATCCCCCGAACACGACCAGCAGCGTGATCGCCGCCACCGCGCACAGTCCCGTGAAACCGGATTTCCCGCCGGCCTCGGCAACGATGGCGGTGCGCGGCGGGCTGGCGTTGACCGGAAACGCGCCCAGCAGGCCGGAGAGAACACAGCCCATGCCAACGCCCATGAAGCTGGGACTGACATGCTCGTCCATGCCGCTCTCCCGAGACGGGAAGGACCGGACCACAGCCGCAGTCTGCATCATGCAGACCATGGCGATGATGAACGCCAACGGGACCAGCCGCGCGAGGTCCCGCATGTCCTGCAGCCCGAGGATCACCGGCCAGGGCACGCTGGCGTGCACCGCCCCGAGTACGGCGACCCCGCGGGCCTGCAGGCCCAGCGCCGCCACCGCGACCGCCGATGCCGCCACGCCGAGCAGCGCGCCCGGAAAGCGGGGGCGGATGCGCTCGGCCAGCAAGGTGATCGCGAATACGCCCGCGCCGATCATCAGCACGGTCGTATTCGCCTGCGGCAACTGCGCCTGGACCGCCTGCAGCTGCATCAGGATGCTCCCCGCCGCGGGCGGGAGGCCCAGCAGCGACGGCAATTGATGCACGGTAATGTGGACGGAGATCCCCGCCAGGAACCCGCAGGTGACGGGCACCGACAGCAGATCCGACACCCAGCCCGCCTGCAGGGCCCCGGCGGCGAGCAGAACCAGGCCGACGATCATCGACAGCATCACCGCCATTTCGCCATAAGGCAGACCGCTGCCGACAACGGCGGCCGCAAGCCCGCCGGCGATGATCGGGGCGATCGTCGAGTTGGCGCCCACCGACAGGAACCGGTTGGTGCCGAAGACCAGATAGCCCACCACCCCGCCGGCGAAAGCAAGCAGGCCGGTTTCCGCCGGCAAACCCGCCAGGCGCGCGGTCGCCAGTTGTTCGGGCAGGGCGATTGCCGCCAGCACCAACCCGGCCGGCAGGTCGTGCGCCATCCATCCCGCCGGCAGGTCGCGCAGGGAGGCAGCCAGGCGGGGAATTTTGTCATAAAACGGCAGCATTTCCGGACTCATAGAGCAAACCGGGTCCGGCCGGAATCTCGCCGATCCCCTCGATTTGCCGCGCTGCCATGCAGGCAGTAGGATCTTTCAACGGTAACGAGCAACCCAGGGGCTCCCCCGATGAGTGCAGCACTCCAGGAATCCGATCCTGTCCTGCTCCGCCGCGACGCGGACCAGGTCGCCTATCTGACGCTGAACCGCCCCCAGGCGCGCAATGCGCTGTCCATCGCGCTGATGGCGGCGCTGGCGGATGCGCTGGCGGACATCGCGCAGGACCGCAGCGTCCATGTGGTGGTGATCGGCGGCGCCGGCCCGGCCTTCTGCGCCGGCCACGATCTGCGCGAAATCCGCGCCAATCCGGATCGCGCGGCCTATGCGGCGCTGTTCGACCAATGCTCGCGGCTGATGCAGCAGTTCGTCAACCTGCCCAAGCCCGTCATCGCCCGCGTGCACGGTGTCGCCACCGCCGCGGGCTGCCAGCTGGTCGCCAGCTGCGACCTCGCCGTCGCCGCGGACACGGCGCGATTTGCCACGCCGGGGGTCAATATCGGCCTGTTCTGCTCCACCCCGATGGTCGCGCTGTCGCGGGCCGTCAGCCGCAAGGCGGCAATGGAAATGCTGCTGACCGGCGATTTGATCGACGCCGCCCGCGCGCGAGAGCTGGGCCTGGTCAACCGCGTCGTCCCGGAAGCCGAGCTCGACACGGCCGTCGCCGCGCTGGCCGGGCAGATCGCGGCGAAAAGCCCGTTGACGCTCGCCATCGGCAAGGAAGCCTTCTACCGCCAGGCCGAGACGGACCTGGCCTCCGCCTATCGCCTGGCCTCGGAAACCATGACGCGCAACATGATGGCTCGCGACGCCGCCGAGGGGATCGACGCGTTCTTGGCTAAGCGCCACCCGGTCTGGACTGGGACCTAGCGCGATCCCGGAGCGGGCATCAGGCCGCGCTACGGCTTGACGGATTCCGCCAGCGCACGGACCAGATCGAGGCGGGCAACGATGCCCACCAGCTTGCCGTCGCGCAGCACCGGAACCCGCTTGAACTTGCGCTCGGACATCAGCTTGGCGATCTCCCGCGCCGGCGCGGTCTCGGGCACGGACACCACGTCCTTGTTCATCACCGTGCGCACGCGCGCGTGCTCCGAGCGGATCTGCTCCAGAAAATCCGGAGCCAGGTCGAAGCCGTCCGCCAGCATGTTCAGCCACCAGGACTGCCGATCATCCAGGTCCTCGGTCCAGCGAACCAGATCGCCCTCGCTCAGGATCCCCACCACCCGGCCCTCCGCATCCACCACGGGCATGCCGCCGATGCGCGCGCGCACCAGCTTCAGCGCAGCCTCCCGCAAGGATTCCTCGGGGTGCACGGTGATGACGTCGCGCGTCATCAGATCGGCGGCGGTAAGGGCGGAGGTCTCAAGCATGGAAGGCTCCTGTCGACTGCGTGTTATGGAGATATTTGCCCCGGACGGACGCCGGCCGCATTGCGCTGGATCAAGCCGCCTCGCCTGCCTGCACTCGCCTAGGGCGAGGAATGTCATCGCCGGCCAGCGTCTCGTGCTCCAGCAGGGATTTGGCGCCGGCATCGAGCTCGGCACGGTTCTCGCGCAGGATGGCGATCGCACGGGACAAGGCTGACTCCATACGGGTTCGCACCGCCTGGTCGATTTCGCGGGACGTTTCCTCGCTGAACCGCCGCGGGCGCCAGAACGCGCCTGGCTCGCCGAGGAACTGGCCCTGCTCGGTGTCCCACGCCACCGGGCCCAGTTTCTCATCCATGCCGAAGCGCAGCACCATCGCACGGGCGATATCGGTGGCCTTGGCCAGATCGTCGGCCGCGCCGGTGGAGACGTCCTCGCCCAGCAAGATCTCCGCCGCGCGCCCGCCCAGCAGCACCGTCATCTTGTTCTCGAGCTCTCGCCGCCCCATCAGGAACCGGTCATCGGTCGGGCGCTGCATCGTGTAGCCCAGCGCGGCGATGCCGCGCGGAATGATCGAGACCTTCTGCACGGGATCGGAACCCGGCAGCGCCAGCGCGATCAGCGCATGGCCCATTTCGTGATAGGCGACGATCTTGCGCTCCGCCGGGATCAGCACGCGGGAGCGCTTCTCCAGCCCGGCGACGATCCGCTCCACCGCGCCGGTGAAGTCCGCCATCTCGATCGCCGCGGCGCCGCGGCGGGTGGCCAGCACCGCCGCCTCGTTGGCGAGGTTGGCCAGATCCGCGCCGGTGAAACCCGGGGTGAGGCCGGCGATCTGGTCGAGCGAGACATCCGCGCCCAGGGTCAGCTTCTTCAGATGGATGCGCAGGATATCGACCCGGCCCTTCTTGTCGGGGCGATCGACCAGCACCTGGCGGTCGAACCGCCCGGCGCGCAGCAGGGCCGGGTCCAGGATCTCCGGGCGGTTGGTCGCGGCCAGGATGACGATGGCGACGGACCGGTCGAACCCGTCCATCTCCGCCAGCAGCTGGTTCAGCGTCTGCTCCTTCTCGTCGTGGCCGGCAATCGCATTGGCGCCGCGGGCGCGGCCGAGCGCATCGAGCTCGTCGATGAAGATGATGCAGGGCGCGGATCGCCGCGCCTGCTCGAACAGGTCGCGCACGCGCGAGGCGCCGACGCCGACGAACATCTCGACGAACTCGGCGCCGTTGGTGGCGAAGAACGGCACCCCGGCCTGCCCCGCCACCGCGCGCGCCAGCAGGGTCTTGCCGGTGCCGGGCGGGCCGACCAGCAGGATGCCGCGCGGGATATGCGCGCCGAGACGGCCGTATTCCTCCGGCTTCTTCAGGAAATCGACGATCTCGAGCAGTTCCTCCTTCGCTTCGTCCACGCCGGCGACGTCGTCGAAGGTGACGGTCACGTCCGTCTCCGCGATCAGCTTGGCGCGCGAGCGCCCGATCGACAGCAGCCCCCCGCCAAGGCCGCCACCCATGCCGCCGCCCATCATGCGCGACGCGAAAACCCACACGCCGACGAACAGCAGCGGCGGCAGCACCCAGGACAGGATCCGGCCAAGGGCGGTGTCGGTCGGCGTGGCGGAGGTACTCCACCCCGTGCTTCGACAATTCGCCCGCCAGGTCGCCCTCGACCTTCACGGTGGAGAACGCGGTCTGGCCGCTCGGCAGCTTCTCGTTCAGTTCGCCGCGAATGGTCTCCCCGGCAATGGTGACCTTGGTGACCTTTCCCTCGGCGAGGTATTTCTGGAAATCGCTATAGGGGATCGGCTCGACGCCCCCGGTATTGGAGAACATCGACACCAGGGACATCAGCATCAGGCCGATCAGCAATGGCCAGAGCGGGAAATTGAATGCCGGCTTCTTGGGCGGGGCCAATGTCGGTCTCCGATAGCGCCGTAGGGCGTTGCTCTTTCGTGCCGGATCTATAGCACGGCTGGCAAATCAACCAGGGCGCATCGACAAGATCCTGTCAAACAGCCTGGGTTCCGCGCAGCCGCAGGAAGCTCACCACCATTGCCACGCCGGAAAACCCCGCGCCGATCATCAGCGAGAGCGTGGCGCCCCGGGCCACGCCCTCAACCCCGCCGCCGGTCAGCGCCAGCATCAGGGCGACGATCAGCCCGCCGATGGTCTGCCCGGTCAGCCGCGCCGTGGACAGCATGCCGCTGCCCGCGCCGCTGCGCTCCCGCGGCGCGCTGGCGATCAGGGCCCGGTTGTTGGGCGACTGGAAGAAGCCGAACCCGACGCCGCAGATCAGCATCCGCCAGACCACATCGGCCGGATGCGCGTCGGCGGGCACGCTGGTCAGCAGCAGCATGCCGACCGTCAGCACCGCCAGGCCGCAGCCGCCCAGAAGCCCGGCGGGATAGCGATCCGACAGCCGCCCGGCGATCGGCGCGATGAGGATCACCACCGCCGGCCACGGCGTCATCAGCAGCCCGGTCTCGGTCTGCGACTGGCCGCCGACATATTGGAAGTAGAACGGCAGCGCCAGATAGGCGAGCGTCTGGCAGGCATAGGAACAGACCGAGGTGACCACGGACAGGGCGAAGATCGGCAGCCGGAACAGGTCCACCGGCAACATGGGGGCGGGAAGCGACAACTGCCGGCGCACGAACACCACCGCGATCGCCATGCCCGCCACCAGCAGGGCGAGCGACAGGCCGGTCCCGCGGCCATGGCCGAACCCGTCGATGCCGATGAACATCAGCCCGAAACTCGCCCCGTTCAGCAGGGCGCTCGCCAGGTCGAAGCCATGTCCCGATCTCGGCGTCGCCGGCAGCACGCGCAGCGCCAGCAGCAGCGCCAGCAGCCCGAACGGCACGTTGAAGATGAACAGCCACTGCCAGGGCGCCACCGCCAGGATCGCCGCCGCCAGGGACGGCCCGGCCGCCGACGACGTCGCCACGATCAGCGCCGTCATCCCGACGCCGCGGCCGAGCTGCGAGCGCGGATAGATGTAGCGCACCAGGGCCGTGTTCACGCTCATGATGCCCGCCGCGCCAAGGCCCTGCAGCACCCGCCCGGCCACCAGCAGCGGCAGCGTCCCGGCCAGCCCGCAGGCCAGGGAGCCGATGCAGAACACCACCAGGCCGAACAGGTACACGCGGCGGTAGCCATGGATATCGCCGAGCGAGGACAACGGCAGCAGCGAGACCGTCACCGCCAGCTGATAGGCGTTGACCACCCAGACCGACATCGCCGGGCTCACCGCCAGGTCGCGCGCGATCGCCGGCAGGGCGATATTGGCGATCGCGGTGGCCAGCACGGAAATACAGATGGCGATCGACAGGGTGGCCATCGCCCGCCGCCGTTCCCCCGGCGGCAGACCGTCAGCGACGTCCATCCACCCCCCGATCCGGCCCGATATCGATCATGGAAAAGACTGCCCCGGCATTATCAGGATGGAACCAATACCGGCAGCTTGACCGTTCCGGCCTTCGCCAACAAGCTGCCGGCATGAACGACATCCCCTTCCCCGTCATCCACGAAGCCACCGTCCTGCCGGAATGGATCGACTACAACGGCCACATGAACCTGGCCTACTACGTGGTCGTGTTCGACCAGGCGACCGACCTGCTCTACGACCGGCTGGGCATCGGGCTGCCCTATCGCCTGGCCACCGGCAATTCCTGCTTCACCGTGGAAACCCACACGATCTACGAGCAGGAAGTGAAACTCGGCGACCGCCTGCGCGTGCACACGCACCTGCTCGGCGCCGACGCCAAGCGGCTGCATTACTTCCACGAGATGTTCCACGCGGAGGAAGGCTACCGCGCCGCGGTGCAGGAACTGATGGCGCTGCACGTGGACCTCTCGGTCCGCCGCACCACCCCCCTCCCGCCCGACCGCCAGGCAGCGATCCAGGCGGCACTGGCCAGCACGGCCGCCCTGCCCATCCCCAAGGAAGCCGGCCGCCGCATTGCCATGCCGGCCCGGCCGTAAGGCAAGGTTGGGGCTTTGCCCCAAACCCCAGGAGGGGCGCTGCCCCTCCACCCCGCAAGGGGATGGTCATCCCCTTGACCCCTTTCCGTTTGGTTTGTTGGGAAGAGGGCCTGACCGTCGTAGCGGTTGATGGGCTACGTCATGGCCCTCTTCCCAACAAACCAGTCAGAGGGATCCAAGGGACGACTGTCCCTTGGTGGGGTGCAGGGGCAAAGCCCCATAAGCGCGAACTTACCGGGTTATTCTCAGGTCTGCGCATTGTAGGGTTCTCTGCCTTGGCGCCTCGGCCAGTGTGTGGCGCATGGCGTTGGTGGCCTGCCTGGTTCGCTTTCTTGGGGTTGGCAATATGGCCCTGACGAGGGTGCGATGGGCGATCTGCCAGGCGCGCCAGATGGACATTCGCCGGCAGCGGACAGCGGCCGGCTTAGGGGGGGAAACCGACAATCTCGCTGGCGATTTCGTCGGTCAATACAGCGACGATCAGTTGGGCCAGCAGCCAGGTCCGCGCCAGCGCGGGGTCCATCGCCGGCAGCCTGTCCAGGCCGCCCAGCGTCTTGAGCCGCTTGAAACCAAGCTCGATCTGCCAGCGGTTGCGATACATCTCGATGATGCGCTCCGCCAGCTGGGTCTGGACCGATAGCGAGGTCGCCAGGATCAGATAGCCGGCGGCCGTGGTGGTGCGTGCGTCGAGCTTGTGGCCGCTCTTGCCCGCCTTGCGGGCCATCCGCTTGCGCTGCCGCTCGGCGTGTTCGGCCGGCATGGCCTGGATCACCAGCCGCAGCGGGGCGTCCACGCCTTTGAGGTAGACCGGATGCTCGGCCACGCCGGAGGATTGCGGTAGAAGCTGCAACAGGTCGATGCGCTGCCCCGTCGCGTCGAGCAGTCGCAAGGCGTTCCAGCCAATCCGGGTGATGAAGTCGGCCTTGGCCGCCAGCACCGCCGAGAAGTCGCGCACCCGCGCATAGCCGCGGTCCTGGATCACGGTTTGACCGGCTTGGATCTGCGTCCGGTCCACCCGTTCGGCGAGCTTGCCTTGGGTGAGAACCAGGTCGGCAAAGCAGCCCCGCCCGGGATCAAAGCGGGCATGCAGCCGCCAGTCGCTACCGGTGCTGCCCGGCGCGCAAACCACCGAGCCATCCACCAGCGCCAGGTTCAGCGCCGCTTCGCCGCAGGCCAGGCCTCGCCGCTGCTCCAGCAGACGCTGCAACAGATGCTCCAGCCAGTCGCCCATCTTGCGCAAACGCCCGAGCACACCCTTGTCGCTCAGCGCCACGATCGCCCCATCGCCGGCCATCGCCGCCGTCGTGCGCAACGACAAATGGCCGGGTCCATACATCAACGCCAAGCGAAGAAGGTCCTCCGCACGGCGCACCTTTCGCACCCGCTGCAAGGCACCGAATGAGCGCGCGGTCGTCTCCAGGTCGGCAACTTCGCTCAGACGCGAGACAATCGACGACCATTGGCCGTCTTCAAGGGAGGCTTCCATTCACCTTACGAATCACCCTCAATCGAGCCGACGCAAGCCTTAGATTCGCGCCTATGGGGCAAAGCCCCTGCCGGGGCCTGGGGCAGCGCCCCAGCCTTGCTCCACTCAGCCGTCCAGGAATTCGCTGGTCCAGGCGTCGTAGGCGGCTTCGCGCGTCACCTGCTTCATCAGCGCGGCGGAGGCGATGCCCGGCAGGTCCTTCGGCGCCACGCCCTCGCGCAGCGCCTTCAGCGTGTTGTAGATCGCCTGCACCGCGGCCGAGAACGGCTGATGCCCCTGCAGCGCGATCCGCACCTTGCGCGAGGCCAGATAGCCCTTGTCGGCGAGGTCGCCCTGCAGCCCGCCCATCATGATCGGCAGATGCGTATGTTCCGAAATGGCATCGAGCTGCTGGCGGTCCTTGACGCCGACCAGGAAGATCGCGTCGACGCCGGTCTGCGAATAGGCCTTCACCCGCTCGATCGCATCCGCGGTGCCGGTGATGCCCGGCGCGCTGGTGCGCGCGAAGATGCTGAGCAGCGGGTCCTGCCGCGCGGCCACCGCGGCGCGCATCTTGCCGATGCCCTCGGCGACGCTCAGCAGCACGGGCTTCGGCTCGTTGAACGGGCGCGGCAGGTTGGTATCCTCGATCGACAGCCCACCCACCCCTGCGGTCTCCAGCTCCTGCACCGTGCGCATCACGTTCAGCGCGTTGCCGTAGCCGTGGTCGGCATCCACCATCAGCGGCAGCTTGCCGGCACGGTTGATCCGGTAGGCCTGGGCGGCGAACTCGGTCAGGGTCATGACGATCAGGTCGGGCACACCGAGCACGGTGAAGGAGCCGATGGAGCCCGCGAGCATGCCGAGCTCGAAGCCGAGATCCTCGGCGATGCGCGCGGAAATCGGGTCATGCACCGATCCCGGATGCACGCAGACATCCCCTGCTAGCACGGCACGGAATTTCTGCCGCCGGTCGGTCCAATGCATAAGCCACTCCCCCAACTTGGTATTTCAGATCCAAGCAGGGGAGTATGACATCCACGCCGCCCGGTTGCGAAGTGGCCCTGCATACCAGATCGGCAGCAACTCAGAAGCGGTAGCCGATGCCGGCGCCCACCACGAAGGGATTGAGCGCGGTACTGGCCTTGATGGCGCCGCCGTTGATGCTCGCGGTGGTGTTCAGGAAGATCTGCTTGACATCGAAGTTGGCGAACCAGTGGCCGGAGAAATTATAATCGAAGCCGGCCTGGATGGCGGCGCCGACATTGTTGGAGAAGCCGACCGAGGTCACGGTCGGCCCGGCCGGGGAGGCGCCGTAGAAGAACGTGGCGTTGATGCCGGCGCCGAGATAGGGGCTGAAGCGCTCCTTCGGCATGAAATGGTATTGCAGGGTCAAGGTCGGTGGCAGCACCCAGACGCTGCCGACATCGACATGACCGAGCGCGGTGTTGTTGGCGGACACGTTATGGCGGGTGGTGGCGGCGATCAGTTCCAGGGCGATGTTGTCGGTGATGAAATAGGAAAAATCGAGTTCCGGGGCCGCCTGCGCCGTGGCGGAAACGCTGCCGCCGATCCCGGAGATCGAGCTCGAGGAATTCAGCGGAATGACGCCGATGGCGCGGGCACGCACCATGAAGGTGCCGGCGGCCTTGCCCACGGGCGCGTCATCAGCGGGCGCGGCATCGGCGGGCGCCGGCTGGGCGGGGGCATCCTCGGCCATCGCGGCGCCGCAGACGGACAGGGCGCCGGCCAGGCAGGCGGCGAACAGGGATTTCTTCATCAGGATCTCCTCGGCATGTCAGCGGCCGGAAGAGCCTCGGCTCCCTCCTGTACCGCCGGCACAAGGCGCCCCTGGCGCCGCGGGAGCCTTGATCCATATCAACTCATATCAAACGATAACAAAATCCCCCGATGGCCGGGGGGTCAGCCGCCGATCACGCCGATCACCGCCCCGCTCGTGCAGGTGGCCAGCGTGCCCGACAGGATCGAGCGCAGGCCGAGGCCGACGATCTCCGCCCGGCGTTCCGGCACCATCACCCCAAGGCCGCCGATCATGATCCCCAGGCTGCCGAAATTGGCGAAGCCGCACAGCGCATAGGTGACGATCAGGCGCGAGCGCGGCGTCAGCGCATCCGCCGGCAGCCCGGCCAGGCCGAGATAGGCGACGAACTCGTTCAGCACGGTCTTGCTGCCCATCAGCGCGGCGGCGGCGGCGCTCTGCTCCCAGGGAATGCCGATCAGCCACATCACCGGGCGGAACGGCAGGGCGAAGATGCGCTGCAGCGTGATCGCCCCATCTCCGACAGCCGGCAGCAGCCCGAGGCCCATATTGATCAGGCTCACCAGCGCCACCGTGACCAGCAGCATCGCCACGATCCCCACCAGCACGGGAATGCCGTCCATGGTGCCACGCACCACCGCGTCCAGCGTGCCGGAGGCCGGGTGCTGCAGCGCGATGCGCGCCTCCGCCTCGCCGGCCGGACCGAACGGCACCATCAGCGCGGCGATCGCCAGGCCCGCCGGGGTGCTGATGACCGAAGCGGTCAGGATATTGCCGAGCGCATTGGGAATGACGGGGGCGAGAAACGCGGCATAGATCACCATCACCGTGCCGGCGACGCCGGCCATGCCGCAGGTCATCAAGGCGAACAGCTCGCCCCGCTGCATCCGCGCCAGATAGGGCCGGACCAGCAAGGGCGCCTCGATCATGCCGACGAAGACATGCACCGCAGCACCCAGCGCCAGCGCGCCGCCGATGCCCATCACCCGGCGCAGCAGCCAGGCGAAGGCCGCGGTGATCCGCTGCAGCACGCCCCAGTAAAACAGCACCGAGGCCAGCGCGCTGATCACCAGCACCAGCGGCAGCGCCTTGAACGCCAGGATGAAGCTGGCGCCGGGGCGGGTCTCCGCGAAGGGCAGCTGCCCGCCGCCGAGATAGCCGAACACGAACCCGGTGCCGGTATCCGTCGCCGTCTGCAACGCGGTCGCCGCGTCGTTGAGCAGTAGGATGAACGACCGCGCCGGCGCGAACCCCGCCAGCAGCAGCGCCAGCACCCATTGCAGCGCCACGCCGGAAGCGACGGTCCGCCAGGGGATCTGCCGCCGGTCCTCGCTGAGCAGGAACGCGATGGCGAGGAGTACGGAAAACCCCAGCAGACCGTGCAGCACGCTCCCTCTAGCCTTGCGGGCGGACGTTGAACGGATAATAGGGCGGGAACTCGCCGACCGCCGTCATGTCCACCTCCATCAGGCAGGGACCGTTGACCGCCAGCGCCGCGGCCACGGTCGCGCCGAACTTGTCGCCTTCGGAGCATTTGAAGAACGGGATCCTGGCGATGCCCGCCAGCTCGCCCAGGTCCGGCCCCTGCAGGTCGGCGAAGAACCGCCGCCCGCCCTGCAGGCTGTCCTGGATGCGCTTGATCACGCCGTAGCCCTGATCGTTCATCACGAGGATGACGATATCCAGCTTCTCCTGCACCGCGGTCCACAGCTCGCCCACGTTCAGGAAGAAGCCGCCGTCGCCGACCATGGCGATGGTCTTCCGCCCCTTCGCCGCCGCCGCCGCGCCGATGCCGAGCGGCATGCCCTGGCCGATGCCGGCGCCGACCGGATAGATGTTGCTGGTGGTGTCATGGATCGGGAACAGCCGGTTGCCCCAGGTCGTGTTGTTCTGCGTGACGTCGCGCACCCAGATCGCATCGCGCGGCAGCACCGCGCGCAACTGCGCCGGGAAACTGCCATAGGGGCCGAGCGTGGCCAGGAACTCCGCCTGGGCGGCCTGCTTCAGTTTCTGGAACTCGCCGGGGAAGGCCGGATCGAACTTCGTCCTGCCGTGGATGCGCTTGACCAGGCCTTCCAGCACCAGCTTCGCGTCGCCGCTGACGAAATATTTGTTGGCATAGGTCCGCCCGTTCGCCAGCGGATCGATATCCACCTGCACCAGGTTCTCCGGCAGCTTCAGCGAGAAATCCCCGGTCTCCTGCCCGCGCACCCGCGCGCCCACCACCAGCATCAGATCCACACTCTGGTAGAAATCGGTGATGACCGGCATGCCGTTGCCGTGCAGCCCGCCCAGGTTCATCGGGTTGTCTTCCGACACCACGCCGCGACCCTTCCAGCTGCTGACCATGCCGAAGCCCATATCCAGCAGCCGCGCCGCCGGCCCGCCGGCCTGGGCAGCGCCGGTGCCGAGCCAGAGCATCGGCCGTTTCGCCGCCAGCACGCGATTGGCCAGCTCGTCCAGCGCCGCCTCCGAGGGGATCAGCGGCGGCGGCAGCGGCAGGGAAAAATTATCCAGCATCGCCGGGCGATCGATCTTGGCGCGCTGGATGTCGATCGGCACCTCCACGCTCACCGGACCGCGCGGCGGGGTCAGCGCATCGACCGCGGCGCGCGTCAGCACCCCCAAAGCCTGATTGGCCTGGCGCACCCGATAGGTGGTCTTGGACACCGCCGCCAGCATGCCCTGCTGGTCCGGCACGTCGTGCACGGTGCCCAGATCCTTGTCGACGAACCGGGTCGCGGTCTGGCCGGTAATATGCAGCACCGGCGATCCCGCGAACTGCGCCTCCACCATGCCGCCCACCGCATTGGCCGCCCCCGGGCCGGTGGAGGAGAAGAACACGCCGAGGCCGCCGGAGGCGCGGGCATAGCCGTCCGCCATATGCACCCCGCCCATCTCGCCGCGCGTCATCATGTAGCGGATGGCGTTGCGCCGGCCGATGCCGTCCAGCATCGGGATATTATGGACCGAGGCGATGCCGAACACCGTCTCGACACCGCACGCCGCCAGGAATTCGGCGACGAGATCGCCGACCGTGTAATCGCCCGCCATGGTTTTCTCCGTGTCCGGCTCTGTCGGCCGCGTGATGGGGAATTTATGAGCCGAAGGCTGGATCAGGGGGGCGCGGGCGTCAACTCGCCGCGCCGGACCGGGAAGATGGCCCGGCCGGAGCGGCCGCGTCCCGCGAAAGGCGCGTCATAATGCCGCCCGCAGACTCGGCGGAAGATGTCTCGGTTCCGTCTCGTTTCGCATTTCCCGGGGATTTATCCCATAAGTCGGGACGGGTCTCCGCTCCGGGTCCGGTCCGGACGGAACGGCCCGGCGGGAGTGGCCCGCCGTTCCGACGCCCCGCGCCGCCCGATCCTCGACCGGCACGGCCGGCCCGGGCGGCCCCGGGGGGGATAACGCCTCCGCCATCATCCCCGCCGCGCTGTGCTCGGCCCAGGCCGCCCGTTCCGCCGCCGCCGCATCCGCCTCGATCTTCTGCCGCGCAGCCTGCAACCGCAGCAACAGCCGCAACGAGGATTTCGCCTCCCGCATCATACTCATCGCCTGCGCCCGGCATCGGTACGCGACCTCGATATCCCGCCGCTTCTCCTTCGCCAGCCGCAGGCAATCCAGCGCCCAGGCATCCGCCGCCACGAACTGCGCCGCCAGCCGCCCCTCCGCCGCAGTCACCGGCAACAACGCCGCCACCGCCGCCATCGCCGCCCGGTCCCGCCGCACCTCATCCGCCGGATCATCCGAAACCGGCGGCGGCAAAGCCCCGCGCAGGACGAATAGGATCTCCTGAAAAGCCTCCCGGGGCAGCAAACGCGCCCAATCGGGTTGCGGATCAGCCGGGGCATCCTGCAAAGGGTTCATGCCGTTAGAATACAGTCAATCATACTAACTAGGCAACCAAAACCGTAGGGCGGGTGCAACCCGCCATCTGCGTCCACTCGAAGGCCCAGGGGCGTCAGCTCCCGGCCGCCATGGCGCCCCGCCGCCGCCCTACCCGCCCCGCCCTACCCGCCGGAAAACTCCGCCTCCATCTCCCGCCGGTAACGATACGCCGCATCTTCCGTGTCCGCCCGCACATCCGCCCAGGTCACCGCCTCGCCCGCCTTCACGTCGCGGACCAGAGGCACCCTGCTGGCCAGGCCGATCGGCAACCCGCCGATCCGCAGGCTGTCGGCGGCCGGCATCAGCCGGCCCCAGACGCAGGCCCCGCCCTCGCCGTCCAGGATCTCTCCCGCCTTCAGGTCGCGCTTGGCGGTGCTGACCACATCGCCCCGGAAACCGCTCGCGGCACCCGTGGCCTCGCCGCGCAGCGCCGCGGACAACACGGAAACATTCAGCTCCAGCCCGATCAGATGGAACGGCCGGTACAGCGCCGAAACCCGCCCCGAGGGATCGGTCACCACGCCGTATTCCCTGAAGCAGCGCATGGTGTAGGGATTGTCGCTCTCGAACACCACGAACACGCCCCAGCGCAGATCGTTCGCCACCGCGCTGCCGTCGCGATGCACCGAGGAGACCACCTCCACCGTGCCGCCATGCGCCAGCGCGCCGGCATGGTTGCCGGGGCGCAGCATCTGCGCCAGCCGGTCGGTGCCGCAGGGCGGGAAGGCCAGGCCGGCGGGCGGCGGCGTCAGGCCCGTGGCGTTCGCCACCGCCGCCATCTCGATGCCGGATTTCGTGCCGTCCAGGAAGGAATTGAACATCTGCGGATTCATGCCGCCGGCGCGCGCGTCCTCCGGACTGAGGCCGTAATAACCCCATACGGTATCGGGGGTGGAAGCATGGTATTCCGGCAAATATTTCGTGCCCTTCCCCGCGGCAATGACCGAAAAACCGCAGGCGCGCGCCCAGTCCACCATCTCGCAGATCAGCGCCGGCTGGTCGCCATAGGCCAGGCTGTAGACCACGCCGGCCGCGGTGGCCTCGCGCGCCAGCTTCGGGCCGGCCAGCACGTCCGCCTCCACGTTCACCATGACGATATGCTTGCCCTCGGCGATCGCGCGCCGGGCATGCGCGATGCCGGCCGCGGCATGGCCGGTGGCCTCCACCACCACTTCCACCTCGGCCGCGGCGATCATGCCCGGCGCGTCGTCGGTGAAGTGCGTGGCGGCGATGCGTTCCTCGCTCCAGCCCACGCGGCGGCAGGCCTCCCGCGCCCGCTCGGGCGACAGGTCGGCGATGGCCGCCACCTCCAGCCCCGGCGTGGTGGGAACCTGCGCCAGGAACATCGAGCCGAATTTCCCCGCCCCGATCAGGCCGACCCGGACCGGCCTTCCCTGGGACAGGCGCTTCTGCAGCAGGCTGAACAGGTTCATCTCGGCCCTCCCCCATTTCTTCGGCCCATTGGTAGCGGCCCATTGGTAGCGGCCCATTGGTAGCGGCATTGCCCCCACCCACAAAGCCCCCTCCCCAAACCGCCCCCCGGCTGCAATGCTGGGAACAGCACTCCAGGCGCAGGGAAAAATCATGGCCGAACCCGTCGAGATCGAATGGCGCAGGCTGCGTGCCGACCAGCTTCGCGAGCGGGCCAGGCAGGACGCGATGGTGATCGTGCCGATCGGGTCGCTGGAACAGCACGGCCCGCATCTGCCGGTGGAGGTAGACTCGGTGCTGGGCGAAACGGTGGCCTTGCGCACCGCGCGCGCGATCGCCGAGCGCGGCCAGCCCGTGCTGGTGCTGCCGGTGCTGTGGACCGGCATCTCCGAACACCACATGAGCTTCGGCGGCACCGTGTCGCTCGACCTGCCGGCCTTCACCGCCCTGGTGGAGGGCGTGGTGCGCGCCGTCCACCGCCACGGCTTCCGCCGCATCGTGCTGCTGAACGGGCATGGCGGCAACGAGAACGGGCTGCGCTGCATCACCGACGAGCTGACGCCCAAGCTCGGCATCCCGATCGTGCAGTTCACCTACTGGTATGCCGCGGCCGAGGCGATCGGCGCCATCCTGGAAACCCAGGCCGGGCTGTCGCATGCCTGCGAGGCCGAGACATCGATGATGATGGCGGTGCGGCCGGAACTGGTTGCAAACGACCGCATCCCCCTGGCCAGGGCCAATCGCGGCGCGGATGTCGCCGACCTCGTCGGCGGCGGCGTGTATCTGTGGCGCAGCATCGGCGCCCGCTCCGCCTCCGGCGTGATCGGCCACCCGGAAGCGGCCACGCCGGACAAGGGCCATCGCCTGTTCGACGCGATCAGCCAAACGCTCGCGGAAAAATTATGCCACCCCGACCTCTGGCAGCTGACGCTGGTCTCGGCCCGGCTCGAATAGGTCACGCGCTTCTCGGACACGCACGAGTACGCTAGGTCGAAAACATCGCGGCCATAAAGGGGGAAAAGAATGCCATACATGACCGGGAGGGCCGCGTTGCTGGCACTGCTGAAGCAGGAAGGCATCACGCATATGTTCGGCAATCCCGGCACCACCGAACTGCCGCTGATGGACCAGATGGCCGGCGAGCACGACATCCATTACGTGCTGGGCCTGGCCGAGGTCGCCGTCATGGCGATGGCCGACGGCTACGCCCAGGCCGGCAACCGGCTGGCCTTCTGCAACCTGCATGTAGCACCCGGCCTCGGCAACGCCATGGGCATGCTGTACGACGCCATGAAGGCCAATTCGCCGATCATCGTCACCGCCGGCCAGCACCCGCAGGATTTCGCCCTGAAGGAGCCGCTGCTCTGGGCGGAACTGCCGGAAATCGCCCGCCCGCTGGTGAAATGGTCCGCCGAGGTGCGCAACCTCGCCGACCTGCCGCAGATGATCCACCGCGCCGCCAAGACCGCGCTGGCGCATCCGATGGGCCCGGTCTTCCTGTCCCTGCCCGGCGACATCCTGAACGCGGAGGGCGAGGTCGATCTCGGCGCGCCGTCGCGCGTCGGCACCGCCATCCGCGGCGACGCGTCCCACATCGCCGCGGCGGCCGCGCTGATGGCCAAAGCGGAAAGCCCGGTGCTGGTGGTCGGCGACGCGATCGCGCAAAGCGGCTCGTTCACCGAAATCATCGCCCTCGCCGAGGCGCTGGGCGCGCCGGTGTTCGACGAGACGGTGGCCAGCCGCTCCAACTTCCCCTCCACCCATCCGCTGTACCGCGGCGCGCTGACCCGGCTCGGCGCCTCCGTGCACGCGGCGATGCAAAGCCACGACCTGCTGGTCTCCATCGGCGCCGACGTGTTCACCCTGTCGGTGCCGAGCGATGTCGAGCCGCTGCCGGAAGGCATGCAGGTGGTCCACCTGGACACCAACCCGTGGGAGATCGGCAAGAACTACCCCGTGACCGTCGGCATCTTCGGCGACCCCGTCGCCACGCTGCCGGAACTCACCGCCGGGCTGAAGGCGAAGATGACCAAGGCCCAGGCCGAGCGCGCGGCCACAAGGGGGGAGCACGCGCGCAAGGAAAGCACCGCCAGCCTGGCGCATCTGCGGACCATGGCGGACGCCGCCGCCGACAAGAACCCGATCCAGCCCTTGGCGCTGATGCGCACCATCGGCGACGCGCTGCCCGACAACGCGGTCATCATCGATGAAACGATCTCCTCCGGCGCCGGCCTGCGCCGGCTGCTGCGCACCGCCGACCCGCAGGCCTTCTTCGGCCTGAAGGGCGGCGGCATCGGCTGGGGCCTGCCCGCCGCCGTGGGCGCGGCCCTGGCGCTGCCGGACCGCCCGGTGGTGGCGCTGATCGGCGACGGCTCGGCGATGTACACGATCCAGGGCCTGTGGACCGCGGCGCACGAGAAGCTGCACATCGTCTACGTCATCCTCAACAATTCCTCGTACCGGATCCTCAAGCAGCGGACCAACGCCATGAAGGGCCTGGCGGCGCAAACCGACACCTACGTGGCGATGGATATCACCGAACCGCGCGTGGATTTCCTCAGCGTCGCCAAGGGCATGGGAATGACCGCCTACAAGGCCTACACCCTGGACGAGGTGCGCGACCACCTCGCCAAGGGCCTGGCCGCCGAAGGCCCAGTTCTGATCGACGTCGAAATCGACCGCAGCTACAAGCCGGTGTGAAACCAACCGCCCCGGCGGTCGCCCGGTTGAAGCGACCTCCGGGGATCTGGCTGCTAGCTGACCGGATCGAGGACGACCACCGGGATCTCGCGGTCCGTCTTCTTGGCGTAATCCGCGTAGGGCGGCCAGAATTTGAGCGATTCCTGCCACAGCCGCGCGCGCTCCTCGCCCGTCGCGGTCCTCGCCCGCGCTTTCGTCCGGGTGGTTCCGGCCTGCACCTCGACCTCCGGGTTGGCGAGGATATTCTTGTACCAGCCGGGATGCTCGGGCGCGCCGCCTTTCGATGCCACCACGATGTAGCTGTTGCCGGTCTTCCCGTAGAACAGCGGGAACATGTATTTCTCGCCGGACTTCCGGCCCGTCGTGGTCAGCAGCAGCGACGGAACCGTCATCTCCGAGTAGCCGGGCGGAGTGACGGTGTACATATGCCCATCCGTGCCGCCGCTCGAGAGATAGCGTTTGGCATGCTGCTGCATCCAGTCGGGTAGGTTCGGAGCGAGTTTGGCTTCAGACATTCCTGCTCTCCTGTTGGGTCGTGGGGGAAACGCGACGGATGGGGTTGCCGTCAGTGTGGACGGGCCCCTTCTCTCTTGGTGGCAAGTCTTCCCTGCAATCGCGGGTTCGGCAAGGGTGTCCCGGCGCAGCCTCATCGGCCGATCGTAGCATGATCTGACGGCCCTGGCGTGGCCGTGTTGTGCCCCGGCCTGCCTCCCCGTACAGTCGCGTCAAGGCAAGACGGCCAGGCAAGACGGCCAGACAAGACGGGAAGAAACACCATGACACCGGACGCCATCCGGGAGCACACGCCAGGGGTCCTGACCCCATAAGCGCGAACTTACCGGGTTATTCTCAGGTCTGCGCATTGTAGGGTTCTCTGCCTTGGCGCCTCGGCCAGTGTGTGGCGCATGGCGTTGGTGGCCTGCCTGGTTCGCTTTCTTGGGGTTGGCAATATGGCCCTGACGAGGGTGCGATGGGCGATCTGCCAGGCGCGCCAGATGGACATTCGCCGGCAGCGGACAGCGGCCGGCTTAGGGGGGGAAACCGACAATCTCGCTGGCGATTTCGTCGGTCAATACAGCGACGATCAGTTGGGCCAGCAGCCAGGTCCGCGCCAGCGCGGGGTCCATCGCCGGCAGCCTGTCCAGGCCGCCCAGCGTCTTGAGCCGCTTGAAACCAAGCTCGATCTGCCAGCGGTTGCGATACATCTCGATGATGCGCTCCGCCGGCTGGGTCTGGACCGATAGCGAGGTCGCCAGGATCAGATAGCCGGCGGCCGTGGTGGTGCGTGCGTCGAGCTTGTGGCCGCTCTTGCCCGCCTTGCGGGCCATCCGCTTGCGCTGCCGCTCGGCGTGTTCGGCCGGCATGGCCTGGATCACCAGCCGCAGCGGGGCGTCCACGCCTTTGAGGTAGACCGGATGCTCGGCCACGCCGGAGGATTGCGGTAGAAGCTGCAACAGGTCGATGCGCTGCCCCGTCGCGTCGAGCAGTCGCAAGGCGTTCCAGCCAATCCGGGTGATGAAGTCGGCCTTGGCCGCCAGCACCGCCGAGAAGTCGCGCACCCGCGCATAGCCGCGGTCCTGGATCACGGTTTGACCGGCTTGGATCTGCGTCCGGTCCACCCGTTCGGCGAGCTTGCCTTGGGTGAGAACCAGGTCGGCAAAGCAGCCCCGCCCGGGATCAAAGCGGGCATGCAGCCGCCAGTCGCTACCGGTGCTGCCCGGCGCGCAAACCACCGAGCCATCCACCAGCGCCAGGTTCAGCGCCGCTTCGCCGCAGGCCAGGCCTCGCCGCTGCTCCAGCAGACGCTGCAACAGATGCTCCAGCCAGTCGCCCATCTTGCGCAAACGCCCGAGCACACCCTTGTCGCTCAGCGCCACGATCGCCCCATCGCCGGCCATCGCCGCCGTCGTGCGCAACGACAAATGGCCGGGTCCATACATCAACGCCAAGCGAAGAAGGTCCTCCGCACGGCGCACCTTTCGCACCCGCTGCAAGGCACCGAATGAGCGCGCGGTCGTCTCCAGGTCGGCAACTTCGCTCAGACGCGAGACAATCGACGACCATTGGCCGTCTTCAAGGGAGGCTTCCATTCACCTTACGAATCACCCTCAATCGAGCCGACGCAAGCCTTAGATTCGCGCCTATGGGTCCTGACCCCGGCACAGCGCGAGGCCTATTTCGAGACCGGGTTTCTGGCGGTAGAGGGCCTGATCCCCGACGCCTGGCTGCGGCGCCTGAACGCGCTGTCGGATGCGTTCATCGACGAAAGCCGGGGGCATGCCGTGTCGAACGAGGCGTTCGATCTCGGGCCCGGCCATTCCGCGGATCACCCGCATGTGCGCCGCCTGCGCGCGCTGGTGGACCGGCACCCGGATTTCTGGCGCTTCGCCTCGGCGTCGATCCTGGCCGATATCGCCGCCGATCTGGTGGGGCCGGACGTCAAATTCCACTCCAGCAAGCTGAACTACAAATGGCCCGGCACGGGAGAGATCGTGCAATGGCACCAGGACATCCCGGCCTGGCCGCATACCAACTACAGCCCCGTCACGCTGGGGGTGTATCTGACCGACGTGCTGGCGGAGCAGGGGCCGCTGACCTGCCTTCCCTGCACCCAGAACGGGCCGATCTTCGTGCATCGTGACGACCAGGGCGCCTGGACCGGCACCGTGCGCGACACCGACATGGCGACGGTGGACCAATCAGCTGCCGTGGACCTGGTAGGCCCGGCGGGAACGGTCATCGCCATCAACTGCCGCACGCTGCACGCTTCCCGCGCCAATACGACCGCACGGATGCGTCCGGTGGCGCTGTTCGTCTACAGTTCGGCGGACGCCTTCGCATGGATGCCGGCGCCGACGCCGACGTCGCATACCGGGAAGATCGTACGCGGGTCTCCCGCTTGCGTGGCGCATCTGGACCCGACCCCCTGCCCGGTGCCGCCCGACTGGTCCAGGCTGGGGTACGGATCGATCTTCGTGGCGCAGAAGGCGGAGATGTAGCGGCGCAGGCCCCCTGCCCGGGGAATGAAGGTGACGTGTTTTCCTGCGACATAAGGCATTCAAGATGACGCTGCCGATCCGAACCGACGAAGCCACGGGCTTCAAGATCTTCAACACCCGGGCCGCGAAGGCAACCGAGAAGATCGCCGGCAAGGGCTATTCGCCCATTCAGGACCAGGCGCTGAAGACGCTCCCCCCGCCGCCGCCCGGTGCCGCGTTCAATGCCGAGGAACAGGCCAGATATCGCGCCTTCAAGGAAGCGAGGCGCGGCGCGGCCGACTACATCGCCATGGAAGGCGAGTTCGCCAAATACCTCGAGGATGTCTATTCGGCGCCCCCGGTCGAACGGGAGCCCCTGAACGACGAGTGCGAAATCCTCGTCATCGGCGCCGGCTTCGCCGGCCTGCTGCTGTGGTACAAGCTGCGCGCGGCCGGGTTTCACGATGTCCGCTTCTGCGAGAAGGGCGGCGATGTCGGCGGCACCTGGTACTGGAACCGCTATCCCGGCATCGCCTGCGACGTCGAGTCCTACAGCTATCTGCCGCTGCTGGAGGAGATGGGATATTTCCCGACGATGAAATTCGCCTCCGGTTTCGAGATCCTCGAATACTGCCAGACCCTGGCGGAAAGGACGGGCTTCTATGACCGCTGCCTGTTCCACACGACGGTGGAACAGACGATGTGGGACGAGGCCACCGGCCGCTGGACGGTCCGCACCGACCGCGGCGACAGCATGCGCGCGCGCTACGTCGTGCTGGCCAACGGCATCCTGACGACGCCGAAGCTGGCCCGGATCGAAGGCATGGAGAGCTTCGAAGGCAAGGCCTTCCATACCTCCAGGTGGGACTACACCGTGGACCTCGAAGGCAAGCGCGTCGGCATCATCGGCACGGGCGCGACCGCCGTGCAGGTCGTGCCGGAAATCGCCAAGATCGTAAAGCAGCTCCACGTCTTTCAGCGGACCCCTTCCACCATCGACGTGCGCGACCAGCGCGCGACGACACCGGAGGAGATCGAAGCCTGGTCGCAAGAGCCCGGCTGGGCGCGGGCCAGGCGGGAAAGGCTCGCGATGATTTCATCCGGGCGGACCGCGCTCAAGGGCAACGACGATTTTCTCTCGGGCAAGATCACCGATTTCAAGCCGCGCAGGCAGTATGAACGGGAGCTGTCACCGGAAGAGCTGATCCAGAAGCAGCTCAACGCCAATTTCCGGATCATGGAACAGATCCGCGCCCGGATCGACGCCATCGTCGAGGATCCGAAAACCGCCGAGGCGCTGAAACCCTATTATCCCTATGGCTGCAAGCGCCCGACCTTCCATGACGAATACCTGCCGACGTTCAACCAGCCCCACGTGACGCTCGTCGACACGGCCCCGCTCGGCGTCAGCCGGATCAACGCCCGGGGCGTGGTTCACGATGGCGTGGAATATCCTCTCGACGTGCTGATCTACGCCACCGGCTTTCAATGGATGGCGACATCGACCTTCAACATGATCACCGGTCGCGGCGGGCAAACCCTGCGACAGAAATGGGCATCGGAAGGCGTGCGGACCTTCCTCGGCCTGCACAGCCACGGATTTCCCAATCTGTTCATATTGTCGGGCCCGCAAGGCGGCGGCGGACAGTTCAATTTCACCCGCGGGATCGAGGGCCATACCGACTACGTCGTCTGGATGCTGCAGACATTGCGCGCACGCGGCGCCGCCATCGTCGACATCCGCAAGGATCCGGAGAACGCCTATGCGCAGCACTGCCGCGAAGCCGACATGACCACCCGCCCCCTGCGCGACTGCCTGTCCTATTACAACGGAGACGGGTCCGCCGAACCCGGCAGCCTGGCCTATTACGGCGGCCCGCAAAAATGGCACGCTTTGCGCATCGCCGCCCAGGAATCCCTGGAACCCTATGTTTTCGACGCGGCGCCGGGCTGAGGTCTGCCGGCAGGTTGTCGGGACGGCGGGGGCTGCGTCCTCAGGCTTCCAGCTTCCATTCCTCGGCGCTGGCGCCGGCCAGCGCCTGGATGCGTTCCTCGTCCAGCGACAGTTCCGCCGCCGTGCCGGAATACACCATCTGCCCGTTTTCCAGGACATAGGCGTCGTCGGCGATTTCCAGGCTCATGCGCACGTTCTGCTCCACCAGCAGCACCGAGATCCCTTCGGCGCGCATAGTCGAGATGATGCGGAATACTTCGCGCACGATCAGCGGCGCGAGACCTTGGGATGGCTCGTCGAGGATCAGCAGCTGCGGATTGATCAGCAGGGCGCGGGCGATCGCCAGCATCTCCTGCTCGCCGCCCGAGAGCTGGCGGCCGAGATTGGATTTGCGCTCGGCCAGGCGCGGGAACAGCTCGTACACGCGCGGAATGGTATAGGGACCGGGCCGTTCGATCGGCACGCGCAGATTGTCGTCCACGGTCAGGTTCGGAAAGATCTTGCGCCCTTCCGGCACGTAGCCGACGCCGAGTGCGGCGACCCGGAACGTGGGCATCCGCGTCGTGTCCTGGCCGAAGATCCTTACCGTGCCGCTGCGCGGCGGCGTCAGCCCGACCAGGCTGCGCAGCGTGGTGGTCTTGCCCGCGCCGTTGCGGCCGAGCAGCGTGGTGATCCTGCCCTCCGCGCAGCGCAGCGCCACGTCGTGCAGGATGTGGCTCTTGCCGTAGAAGGTGTTCAGCCCCGTCGCCTCGAGTGCGAAACCGCCAGCGCCGCTCATTCCGCGTCTCCGAGATAGGCGGCCTGCACCGCCGCGTTGGCAGCGATTTCCGCCGGCGTGCCGTCGGCCAGCATGGCGCCCTGATCCAGCACGGTGATCCGGTCGGCGAGATTGAACACCACGCGCATGTCGTGCTCGATCAGCACCACGGTATAGCCGGAATCCCGGTGCAGCCGGCGGATCAGCCCGGCGACCTGATAGGTCTCCTGCTCGCCCATCCCGGCGGTCGGTTCGTCCAGCAGCAGCAGGCGCGGCTTCAGGGCCAGCGCCATGGCGATCTCGGCGGCGCGCTGATCGCCGTGTGAGAGCTCGCCCACCTTGCGCTCGGCCTTCGGCCCGAGCCGCGTCAGCTCCAGGATGCGGTCGATCTCGACATTCACCCGCGCCGTCTCGGCGCGGCTGACCCATAGATGCATCCGCATCCCGGCGGCCACCTCCACGCCGATGCGTATGTTCTCGCGCACCGTGAGCTCGGGGAAGATCTCGGTGATCTGAAACGTCCGCGCCATGCCGCGATGGACCCGCTCGGTCACCGACAATTTGGTGATCACCTCGCCGTCGAACACGATCTCGCCGGAGGTCGGCGGAAAGAAGCCGCTGATCATGTTGAAGAACGTGGTCTTGCCCGCCCCGTTCGGGCCGATCACCGCGCGCAGCTCGCCGGCGGCCACCGAGATCGACACGCCGTTGACCGCGACCAGGTTGCCGAAATGCTTGGAGACGTCGCGGATCTCCAGCATGTTCCCCACCTGCCCGTTCCCCACCGGCCCGTTCCCCACCGGCCCGCTCATCGCCCGCCCTCCTCCGGCTTGCCGAGCCGGTCGAACACGCCGAGCAGCCCGCGCGGGAAGAACAGCACGACCAGCACGAACATCAGGCCGACCGCCCACATCCAGTTCTGCGTCATCGAGGACAGATAATCCTGCATGACGACATAGATCGCCGCCCCCAGCAGCGGCCCCCAGAACGAGCGGAAGCCGCCCAGCACGGCCATGATCACGATGGTTCCGGACATGTTGTAGTTGAAATTGGTGGGGTCGGCGAAGTCGTTCAGGCAGGCATACAGCGCGCCGGCCATGGCGACGAACACGCAGGACAGCACGAAGGCCAGCCAGATATGCCGCTCGATCGGAATGCCGAGGAAGCGCGCGCGGCGCTCGTTCTCGCGAATGGCGATCAGCGTATGGCCGAACGGCGAGCGCAGGATGATGCCCATCAGCACCGTGGCCAGCGCGAAGCAGGCCAGCACGAAATAGTCAGTACAAGGTGGCATCGCGCTGGATGTCGACGATCCAGGAACCGATATGCAATGGCTGGCGGGAGAAGCCGCGCAACCCGTCATCGCCGCCGGTCACCGAATTCCAGCGGATGGCGATGAAATAGAACACCTGGCCGAAGGCGATCGTCACCATGGCGAAATAGACGCCGCGCCGGCGCACCACCAGCGCGCCCAGCGCGGCGCCGATCACGCCGCCCAGCACCGTGCCGCACAGCACCGCGAGCGGGGTGGAGTTGGTCAGCAGCTTCAGCGCAAATCCGGCGCCATAGGCACCGAGGCCGAAGAACGCCGCATGGCCGAAGCTCATCACCCCGGTGAAGCCCAGCAGCAGGTTGAAGGACATCGCCGCCAGCCCCAGCACCAGCACCCTTGTGCCGAGCGCGGTATAGCCGCCCACATGGTCGATCCACAGCGGCGCGCTCAGCAGCACCAGCCAGATGCCGGCGAGGCGAAGCAGTTGCGTGTTGGCATCACGGCCTGCCGCGGTCTCGCGGGCCTGGACATGGCCGCTCATGTCAGCATGCCTTCTTCGCCCATCAACCCGCGCGGGCGCAGCAGCAGCACCACCGCCATGATGACGTAGATCACCGCCTCCGACGCCGAGGGCCAGAACACCGTCACCAGCCCGGTCGCAACCCCGATCAGCAAGCCGCCGAGCAGCGTTCCCGGCAGGCTGCCGACGCCGCCGACGATGATGGCGACGAAGCTCGGCATCATCAGCCCGTCGCCCATGTTCGGCTGCAGGCTGAGCTGGCCGCCGGCCAGCACGCCGGACAGCCCGGCCAGGAAGATGCCGAGCGCGAAATTGAACGCCCGCAGGCCGCGGACATTGACGCCCAGCACCGAGACCGTGTCCAGATCGAGCGTGCCGGCGCGGATGCGCACGCCCATGCGGGTGTAGCGCAGGAACAGGAACAGCCCGCCGACGGCGACGCAGACCACCACCATCATGAAGACGCGATAGCCGGTCAGGAAGAAGAAATCATAGCTGAGCGGCGTCGACAGGAAGGCCGGCACGGTGAACGGCAGGCCGTTCGCGCCCCAGACGCTGCGCATGAAGTCCTGGAAGATATAGGCGAGCCCGAAGGTCAGCAGCAGGCTGTACAACGGGTCGCGCCCATACAGCCGGCGGATCATGAACCGCTCCAGCACCAGGCCGAACAGGGCGATGACCACGGGTGCGACCAGCAGCGCCGCCCAGAAGCCGATATAGGGCTCCACCGTGTAGGCGACGTAGCCGCCAAGGGCCAGGAACGTGCCATGGGCGAAGTTGATGACCCCGGAAAGATTGAGGATCAGCGACAGTCCCAGCGCCATCAGCACATAGAAGGCGCCGATGATCAGTCCGTTGGTGAGGTTGAACAGCAATAGCTGGGTCATCGGCGATGACCTCTCCCTCTTGTCGGATGGTTAAGCGTCCATGCACGCAGGCACCCCGGAGGCGTCCTCCGGGGCGTTCATCGGCGCAGCGTCAGGCCGGGAACTTGATGGCGCAGCCGGAATCGGCAGCAGGGCCCGCCGCCTGTTCACCCGGCACGGTGGTGACGATCTTGAACAAATCGTCCTTGTTCCCTCCGGGGGGCGGGTTCTGCGCCTCGCCCACCAGCACTCCGCTCATCAGCTGATGATCGCCGGCCCGGTAATAGGCCTTCTCCGTCGACATCGCGACCTCCGGCGGCAATTCCAGCCCCTCCATCGCCCGCGACAAGGCGAGACCATCCAGGCTCTTGGCCTTCGTCGCCGCCAGCAGCATCGAGTGGCAGGCGACATAGGCGAACCAGTGCCGCGCCGTGGCGATATTGCCGGTCTTGGCGCGGATGCCGTCGACGAAGGCCTTCACCCCCGGGACATTCGGCTGGTTCCAGTACCACTCCATGTCCCACCAGCCGAACCGCGCCTCCGGCGGGCTCGCCTGGATCGACTCCAGCTCGAACAGCGCGCCGCCGAGCTTCATCCGCTGGTTGAGGCCGAACTGCACGAACTGCTTCAGGCAGTTCACCTGGTCCTGCCCGCCCATCAGGCAGATCAACACATCCGGCTGCGCCGCCTGCGCCTTGATCAGATAGGCGGAGAAATCACTGGTGCCGAGCGGGGCCAGCACGCCGTCGGACTTGCCGCCGCCGGCCTTGAGCTTCTTCTCGAACGCCTCCTGCACGGAATGGCCATAGGCGTAGTCCGGCGTCATGAAGAACCATTTCTTGCCGAGCTTATCCATCAACACCTGGGCGATGGCGGAAGCGTCCATCACCGTGGAATTGCAGACCCGGAACACGTTCCAATGGCAATCCTTGCCGGTAATGGCGTCGGAATGCCCGCCGGTAACGATATGCAGCTTGCCCTGCTGGGCCGACACCTGCGCGAGTGCCAGAGAAATCGCCGAGTTTACATCCCCGAACAGCACATCTATGTTGTCGCGATCGAACAGCTTTCTGGCCTTCTGCACGCCGGTGCCGACGTCGTTGTTCGAATCCTCCACCAGAAGCTGAACCTGCCGGCCGAGAATGCCACCCTTCTTGTTGATTTCATCGAAGCCGTACTGCGCGCCCTCGACCTCGGTGCGGGCCAGGGCGGAAAGCGTGCCGGTCAGCGGATTGATCATGCCGACCTTGATCGGCACTTCGCCGCGCGCGGAAAGGATGAAGGGCGCGCCCAATTGGGAAGCGCCTGTAACGGCCCCGACGCTCACCGCGGCCCTGAGTACCCGAACGACGTCCGATCGCGAATCGACGCGTCATCGTCATGTCCTAGTCTCCCTGTGTTCGGCCACTTTTCGGGCCATATTTCGCTGCAATCGACCGCGCAAGATTGTGTGCATCGTCAGCGTTAGTTGAACACTCTATGATGCGCACGATGCGTCGTCGAGGGGAAGCGATCCCGCCACCTGTCGATGGAATACCGGGGACGGCGCCCATTGGGCATCGTCTGGTGCGCATCGGACCAACACCTCAGGACAGTGCATGATTGGCTTGGCGTCGAATAACAGTCGAACAGATAACACTCTGGCGATTCTGAACGATCCCCGTCTCGATTCGGTCTTCGCCGCCCCGACCCGCATCGGCGTGGACAGCCCCTGGTACGGGCATCTGCCCTTCGCCCGCTGGATCGTCGGCGCGCTTCGCCCGTCGGTGCTGGTCGAGCTCGGAACCCATGACGGCGTTTCCTATGCCGGCTTCTGCGACGCCATTCAGACGCAGGGCCTGCCGACACGCGCCCATGCGATCGACACACGGCATGGCGATCCCCGGCCCGGCTCGCGCGGCGACGACTCCGGCGAGGATTTCCAGTCCTTTCACGCATCCCGTTACAGCGCCTTCTCCACACTGACGCGGGCCAGCTCCGACGCGGCGCGCAGCCGGTTCGCGGATGGCAGCATCGATCTCCTGCATATCGACGGCGAGCCCTCCTACGCCTCGGTCCGGCATGATTTCGAGCACTGGCTGCCCAAGCTGTCCGACCGCGCGGTGGTCCTGGTTCATGACACCGGCACGAACCTCCCCGGCTTCGGCGTCTGGCAGTTCTGGCGCGAATTGGCCGGGCGCTACCCCGGTTTCGAGTTCCCGCACGCCTCCGGTCTCGGCGTGCTGGCCGTCGGGGCCAATGTGCCGGACGATATCGTCGCCCTCTGCAATCTGCGCGGCACGGAAGCGGCAAGGCTGCGCGAGCGCTTCGCGATGCTGGGCACCGACTGGTCCGCGCCGGCAGGCGCCGGCCGGCTTCCGTCAGCGGGGAAGCACCCAGAGGGGAAGCGCCCAAAGGGGAAGCATTGGGGCACCGGCGGCCCGGGGATGCCCCGGATCGGCGTCGTCATTCCGCTGTACAACGGCGGCCCGTTCATCGAACAGGCATTGCGCAGCGTGCTCGATCAGACGCTCGCTCCGGCCGAGATCATCGTCGTCGATGACGGCTCGAAGGATGACGGCCCCGCCATCGTCGAGCGCCTGGCGGCCGATCACCCGATCACGCTGATCCGCCAACCGAATGCCGGCCAGTCCGCGGCCCGCAACCACGGCATCACGCAATCTACCAGCGAGCTGATCGCCCTGCTGGACCAGGATGACGTCTGGTACCCGCATCACCTGGAAGAACTGGTCCAGCCGTTCCTGGAACCGCGCCAGTCGGAGCTGGGCTGGGTCTACAGCAACCTCGACGAGATCGACCGGGACAACAACATGGTGTCCTACGGGCTGATCCACCGCACCCCGGGGCCGCATCCGAAGCGCGATCTCGTCGAATGCCTGAGGGCCGACATGTTCGTCGTCCCGACCGCCTGCCTGTTCTCCCGCAAGGCGTTCCTCGCGGTCGGCGGCTTCGATGAGCTTCTGTCGGGCTATGAGGATGACGACTTCTTTCTGCGGCTGTTCCGCGCCGGCTACGACAACGTGTTCGTCCACGAATCCCTGGCCCGCTGGCGGCAGTACACCGAAAGCTCCTCCTATTCGCCGCGCATGGCGCGCAGCCGGATGATCTACCTGCGCAAGCTGCTCGCGCTGTTTCCGGACGACCCGCGGCGCGGGCGCTACTACGCCCGCGATTGCCTGGCGCCGCGCTTCCTGCCCTGGATCATCCGGGAATACACGCTCGCCCTGCGCGAAGGCACCGCCGAGCAGATCCAGACCGCGTGGCAGGATCTTCGTTTCGTCACCGGCTTGCACCGGCTGCGGGTCCGCGTCTTCCTGGCGCCGATCCTGCCGTTGCTGCGGTTCCCGTCCCTGGCGCGGCCGCTGCTCTGCCTGAAGATCGGCATGCGGCCGCTGACGCGGCGCGTCCTGCGTTAGAACACTCCATTAGAACACCGGGGCCTGCGTGACGGCATGTCCGCATGCCCCGGACGAGAGAAGGATCATCCGGCTGATGGATAGAAAGGCGCGGCTTCTGGGCTCCTCCGACCGGTCCAGCCGGATCCTGGAGATCGGGCCCAGCTACAACCCGGTCGCGCCGAAGGCCGATGGCTGGACCACGCAGATCGTGGACCACGCCACGCGCGAGGAGCTGCAGGCCAAATATGCGCAGGCGGACGTCGATCTTGCCGTCATCGAGCCGGTCGACTGGATCTGGCGGGAGGGCGCGCTGCACGATGCCATTCCCCCGCAATGGCACGGACGCTTCGACCGGCTGATCGCCAGCCACATGATCGAGCACACGACCGATTTCGTCGGCTTCCTGAACTCCGCCGAGCGGCTGCTCGCGCCCAACGGCACGATCGCGCTCGCCGTGCCGGACCGGCGGTTCTGCTTCGACTATTTCCGCCCCGCCACCACGACCGGGGAGTTGCTGGAAGCCCATGCCGCCCGGCGCACGCGCCATTCGCTGCGCGCGGCCTGGGATCACGTCGCCTATGCCGTGACCCTGGACGGCGCGCTCGGATGGGACCGGTCGCAGCAATCGGGCACGCCGCAATTCATCGACAGCTTCTCCGCCGCCGCCGCATCCCTGTCCCGGTTCCGCGACGATCCGGCCGCGCCCTATGCGGACTACCACGCCTGGCGGTTCACCCCCGCCTGCTTCGCCCTGGCGATACTCGAACTCGGCCAGCTCGGCGCCATCGACTGGCAGGTGGACAAGGTGCAGGGCCCGTATTCGTTCGAGTTCTTCGTGTTCCTGCGCCGCGGCACGGCAAGCTACGAGAATGCCGCCGCGTTGCAAACCGAGCGCCTGGACCTGTTGCGACAGCAATTCCTGGAAACACGCGAGCAGATCGACCTCGCCCTCGCCGGCCTGCCGGGCGAACCCGCGCCGCCATCGGCGCCCGTGGAGGCGGACGTGGAGGCGGATGTGGAGATGGACGCCGCGCCGGACATCTTTGCCAACCCGCCACCCCCGGCGACGGGCATGCGCTCCTTGCTGCGAAAATTCCGGGGCCGGCTGCCCTAGCCGTTGGTTTAACGAACAACTTAGCCTGACCGGAATCGCGAAGCGCCCTCTCCAGGCCGTGAAATTGCTCGCAAGACTTGATCAGATCACTTTCACTCCGCGTGAAAGCGGCCCAGGGCCACACGTGAAAACAGCCACAGGCGGGGAATGATCCCGCCCATGGCTGCCTGGCGATGTCACGAACGGGCCAGGCAAACTCTCGGACCTGGCCCCGTATCGGGCGTGCGCTAGCCGGAGATGATCCGGCCGGTCAGGTTGCTGGCGCTGCTGATGCCCAGGAAAGTGATCTGGGTGTTGTCGGAAAGCGTCAGCGTGGTGGACCCGCCGATGCTGCTGGCGGTCGCGATGGCGTGGGAAGCCTCCGTCGCCGAATAGCCGGACAGGATCACGCCGTCCTGGGTCGTGGAGAAATCCGTGATGATATCGGCAACGCTGTGCCCGGCCAGCACGGAGTGGAAGAACACGAAGTTATCCGCCCCGGACCCGCCGACAAGCGTGCTGGAGCCGCTGCCGGCCACCAGCGTGTCATTGCCGGCGCCGCCGACCATCGAAGCCGCGCCGGTCCCGCCCCAGAAGATGTTGTTGGTGCTGGAGCCTGCCGCGCTCAGGGTCTCGTTGCCGGCCCCGGCGACGAACGTGGCGCTGCCGAGCGAGCCCGTGTAGTACCGACTTGCCGCCGGCCGAGCCGAACAGGGTGGCGCCGCCCGTGCCGCCCTGGACCGTGGCCTGGCCGCCCGCGCTGCCGATGACCAGGCCGCCGCTGCCGCCGACGATGCTTTCATTGGCGCCGGACGCGCCGACGATCGTGGCACTGCCCGCCCCGCCGACGAAATTCAGGCTGGACGTTCCGTCGAACACCGTCAGGTTGCTGGACCCGGCCGCATTGATCGTGGCCGCCCCGGCGCCGGACGAACCGACATTGCCGATGATGGTATCGTTCGAGCCGCTTTCGACGACGTTCAGATTGCCCGGCCCGCTCAGGATGATGTTGCTGGACCCGGAGCTGGTGACATTCAGCGCCCCCGGATGGCCGCCGGCGGTGTCGTAGCCGGACGCGATCCAGTCGTGCGATCCCGTCTCGATCACGTTCAGCGTGCCGCTGCCGCCGAGGATCGTCGAATGGTTGCCCGCGCTGGCAACGGTTCCGATGCCGCCGATCGCGATCAGCGCGGTCGCGCCGACCGGAAGGACGATATCGGAGGAACCCGCGCCCGAGACGGTCTGGTTGCCGGCCACGCCGGTATAGGTCAGCTGCGTGGTGGTGCCGGCCGTGATCGCGGCACCGGCGGTGCCGGTTACCGTCGCGCTGACGCCGTCACCGATCGCCAGGGCCTGATAGCCGGTGGGCAGGACGTACGACGCGCTCGCCAGCGTATCCGTCAGCAGGTTCACGTACCCGGCCGTGGGGGCCGGCGGCGTGCCGCCGGTGAAGTCCTGGACAAACAGGGTTCCGCCGGTCTGCGCCGCCGCGAGCAGATTGCTCACGGTCTGGGTGACGGATTGGTTGGCCTGCCCGGTCGTGGAAAGGGATAATGAACTACCGCCCGCGCCTGGGACTGTAACAGAAACCGCCATTATGCTGCTCTCCACTTATTCCGTGACATCTGGAATTCCGATCCCGGTCAAACCTGTCGGAACACCCTAAGCCACGTCGAATTCTGAGGAAGTTTAATTCTCGGTAACATACGCAAATCTAATTCGGATAGGTATCACCGGGTTTCATCAACCCGCAAGCGAAGCCTCCGCCGCGATCGAAATCGCATGCAAAGGCACTCGCTCACGGCACGTTTACCAGAGAATACCGGGGCACGCCAATAGCCACCGACGCCCAGGGCTGATGATATTTCGGTGCGCAACCAGTCAAGTCCGCCGCGCTCGCCCCGCCCAATCGACCGAACTCTGCCGATTGGGAAAAAGGAGGTTTTTGCAGCGAAAAACCGGCCCCCTTTCGCCGCCCTTGCCATCCGCACGGGAAAATGAACGTATACGAAACGGATTGCCCACCCGGCTCTATAAAAATCCCGGCTTTCTGAGAATACCGAGTCGCCGCCGGGAAGGAACGCCAGCCCCTCGCCGGCCATGCCGCCCCGCCCGCCAACGCCGCCTCCGCCGGACGGCGCGCCCCATTTTCATGGCCCGCCCCGCCATTAAATCGGATACATACACAAAGATTTCGTAACATGTTCGGAGTCGAAATGTAATCCGCGCGTCATGGAAACCATGCCGCGGCGCCGGCCAGCTAGGGGCCCCAGCGGGGGTCATTGATCGCAGGCGGTTCGATGGTGCATGACGGTGCCGGCCGCTCCCGGCTGCACGGGGTCACGCCAGCCAGACCGATCGCCGACGACCACAGGACAAGGCCCCAGCGACACCGTGACCCAGCTGCACTGGCTCCCCACCGATGCGACGCGGCGCGAGCGGCTGCGGGCCCTGCGTGAGCGGACCGACGCCTCGGAAGCGGCCTGGGACGAGGCGGTGGCGCTGGCCAATACGCGCCTCGACTTCACCGCCACCAATGCGCTCGACGCGGCGGTGCAGTCCCTGTTCTCCCACGAATCCGGGCAGTCCGGGCCGCCCGATCTGGCCACCCGGCCGGTCCGCCTGGCCGTGCTCGGCTCCTCCACCCTGTCCCACCTGCTCCCCGCCATTCGCGTCGCCGGCCTGCGCCGGGGCATCTGGATCGACACCTACGAGAACGATTACGGCCAGTACCGCCAGGAACTGGAGGACCCCGCCTCCGCCCTGCACGCCTTCCGCCCGAACCTGGTCCTGCTGGCGCTGGACGCCGCGCATCTGGCCGCCGGCGTGCATGCCGGCCTGGACGCCGAGGACGCGGAGGCCGCCTTCGCGCAGATCCGCGACCGGCTCGCCCATTGCTGGCATCTCGCGCGCACGGCGTTCCAGTGCCCGGTGATCCAGCAGACCGCCCTGCCGGTGCACCCGCCCTTGCTCGGCGGCAACGAGCATCGCCTGCCCGGCTCGCGCGCCCGCTTCATCGCCCGGCTGAACGCCGAACTGCGCCCGATGGCCGATGCCGCCGGCGTCGATCTGCTGGCCCTCGACGACCGCGCCGCGCGCGACGGCCTGACGGCCTGGCACGATGCCGGGCTGTGGCACCGCTCCAAGCAGGAGATCACCCTGCCGGCCGCGCCCATGTATGGCGAGCTGGTCGGCCGCCTCGTCGCCGCCCGGCAGGGCCTGGCGAAAAAATGCCTGGTGCTCGACCTCGACAACACGCTCTGGGGCGGGGTGATCGGCGATGACGGCATGGACGGCATCGTGCTCGGCCAGGGCAGCCCGCTCGGCGAGGCCTTCGCCGCCATGCAGGACTATGCCCGCGAGCAGGCAAGCCGCGGCGTCATCCTCGCCGTCTGCTCGAAGAACGACGAGGCCAACGCGCGTGGAACCGTTCGAGCGCCATCCGGACATGCTGCTCAGGCGCATGGACATCGCCAGCTTCATGGCCAACTGGCAGGACAAGGCCACCAATCTGCGCGCCATCGCCCACAGCCTGAGCATCGGGCTGGACGCCATGGTCTTCGTCGACGACAACCCGGCCGAGCGCGCCCTGATCCGCCGCGAGCTGCCGATGGTCGCGGTGCCGGAAATCCCCGAGGACCCGGCCTGGGTGGTGCCGTGCCTGGCCGATGCCGGGTATTTCGAGGGCCTGGCGGTGACCAGGGAGGACCGCGAGCGCTCGGTCCAGTACCAGGGCAACATCCGCCGCGAGGTGCTGCGCGCGTCGCTGACGACAGCCGGGGGCACCGACATGGCGAGCTACCTGCGCGGCCTCGGGATGGAGCTGCTCCACCGCCCGTTCGACCGCACCGGCCTGCAGCGCATCGTGCAGCTGATCAACAAGACCAACCAGTTCAACCTGACCACCCGCCGCACCACCGAGGACGAGGTGCTGGCGGTGATGGCCGACAACCGCGCCTTCGGCCTGCAGCTCCGCCTGCTGGACGCGTTCGGCGACAACGGCATCATCGCCATCCTCATCGGCCGCATGCTGGCCGGCACCGACGACCTGCTGATCGACACCTGGCTGATGAGCTGCCGCGTCCTGGGCCGGCAGGTCGAGCAGGCAACCATGAACCTGCTCGCCGCCCAGGCCACCGCCCTCGGCGCCCGGCGCCTGCTCGGCGAGTACCGGCCGACCAAGAAGAACGGCATGGTCCGCGAGCATTACGCCAAACTCGGTTTTCAACCGCTCGAAACCCGCCCCGACGGCAGCAGCCTGCACTCCTTCGACCTCGCCGGCTTCACGCCCGTCGAGACCTTCATCACCAGCAAGGAGGGCTAGGACCCGTGTCCCAAGCCGAGATCTACACCGCGTTGGACGATGATGAGAGCCTGCGCAGCTGGTCGGAAATTCGCGCGCGCGAACCCGAGCGGATCGATGCCTATCTGCGGCCAGCCAACATCCTGCGCGACCTCGGAAGGTTCGAGGAAGCCGATACTCTCTTGACCGAGGCGATTGGCCGCTTCCCTCAAGCCGCCGAGCCGCTGATCGAATTTGCCTGGGTGGCGCATCGTGCACGCAACTGGGACGAGGCCCTGGCGCGCTGGGAGCGCGTAAGGCTGAAATTCGTGCACCCGGTAGGATACACGAATGCCAGCAGTACTCTGGTCTCTGCGGGGCGGCTGGAAGATGCGGACGCACTCCTCTCCCAGGCCATTGAAAGATTTCCCGATAGCCGAGACTGTGTCCACGACCACGCCTGGATCGCTCTGCATGGCGGGAGGTGGCAGGAGGCACTCGGCAGGTTTCAGCGCGCCATTGCCCGATTCCCGGATACTCCCACGCTGTATGTCGGGGCGGCATCCTGTCTCCGGAAACTGCAGCGGCATCCCGAGGCAGATCTCTGTCTGACCGAAGCAGTCCAGCGTTTTCCGGACGACATTACCCTATTGAGGGACTGGACAGCGGTTGCCTGCGAACAATTCGATTGGGAGACGGCATTCAAGAGAGCGGATCTGATCGCGTCGAAGTACCGGGATAGGCCCGAGGGCCATACCCTGAGCATACATATCCTGACCCAGATGAAGGACTACGTAGAGGCCGAAGTACGATCGATCATCGCCATGGCAAAGTTTCCCGATAACGCGGAAATCTATAAGTCCCATGCGGCTATCGCCGCTCACCGTGGCTTGGCTGACGAAGCAGCCAAGCGATATCGCAGCTTTCGCGAGCGGTTCCCCGAGCATAGCTACCTTCCCGTCTCGGCAATTACAGACTGGCAGGCACAGCCGGACTCGGACGCGGAGATAGCCAAATCTGGCGGATGCAACGTACGTTCCGATTTCGTGGAGAGGGTATTTAGTCACAATCGACCACAGAGGGTCGCGCAATTCGGGTGTGGGTCCGCACGGCAGGCAATCGAATTTATTGATATTGCACGCGAGTTGGGCTGGGATCTGGAAGTGACCTGCATTGACCCAAGACTAAAGACCCTCAGCGGCGCCAAATCCTTTCCCTATGGCGCGGTCTGCCGCGAACCGGACAATTATTTCCGCGAATTTGTGGATGCCGTCTGTCGGGCGGGCAAGCAGGCTGCGATCGTACCGGTCGGTGGAGAGATAGTCGTTGGCGGTGAAATCACCGTGATGTCCATAAAAATCCGGAATGACGGACAAAAGTACGATCTGATATTCATCGATGCATCGCAAATCGTCACCGACGTGTCTTTGCTCATCCCTTCCGCATTTGGCCTCTTGAGTGAAGGGGGAGCTCTCATCGTAAATTGCGTCAATGCGGATGGCGTCCCCTCAGTGAACGCGAGGTCTGCCTTGGGGAAATTCAGTACCGATCATTTTCTGGGCCTTTCCGAGGCCGGAGAGCTCGCAGTAATTTGGAGAGACGGCAATTTTCCTATCTCTATAGATGCAGACTATTTATCGACCTGGCGTGAACACGCGGCTCCCGCGTTGCCTCAATGCAGCGCCCCCGCGCACGAAGTTTGCCTTGCTGCGATCACCAGGAACGAAGCAGAGATGATCGCCGGGATGATCCGCTCGGCGGCCCCATTCATATCCCGCGCGGTATTTGCCGATAATCAGAGCACGGATGAGACCGTAGCCACGATACGGGCCACATGCGACGAACTGGGGATTCCCTGTGAGATTCGGGTAACCAGCAAGGATCGCTTCGACGAGCTTCGCAATGAGATGCTGTCCCTCGTGCCGCCCACGGCCGAATGGGTCCTGGTGCTGGATGCCGATGAGAGATTGAGCCCTCGAGACTTGGACCTATTCGCCGCACTCATCAACAGCGAGAACGATTTGTGGGCGCTTCCACGAATTCATCTCAAGCAGTCAGACGAGAACATCACCGTTCGAGAGGGCCGCTATCCGGACTATCAGGCGCGGCTTTTTCGGGCAAGGCGAGGCTTGTTCTATGTCAACCCTGTCCATGAAGCCGTTGTAGGATATCAGGCCCACGGCCTCGCACCTTGCTACAGCAGCCCGGAGGCGCACGGTGGACCGCATATTTTCCACTTAGAGGCTGTCTCTGAACGCTAGCGGAATGGGGGTTGGGTGGTCACGGTAGGATGTGATTCCAACGGGTTGTCGAGACCGAGTTGGATGAACAGACCCATGTGGACCGCAACCACCCGTGCGCAGCATATGCGCGACGGGCTTCGCTTCGCCAGTGACGTGACCGATGCTGAATGGGCCGTGCTGGAGTCGCTCCTGCCGCCGATTTCACCGGTGGGACGGCGGCCGGTGTGGCCATTGCGAGAACTGGTCAACGCGATTTTCTATGTCCTGCGGGGCGGCATTCCGTGGCGGATGCTGCCGCCCTGTTTCCACCTCGGCAGACCGTCTATGGGTGGTTCGCGGCCTGGCGAGACGCAGGCGTTTGGCAGTCGATCAACCATCGCCTGGTCATGCTCGACCGTGAGCGTGTCGGGCGTGACGCCAGCCCCAGTGCTGCCGTCGTCGACAGTCAGAGCGTGAAGACGACCGAGGCTGGTGGCCCTTGTGGTTACGATGCGGGCAAAAAGATCAAAGGCCGCAAGCGGCACGCGATGGTCGATACGGATGGCCGTGCATTGACGTTACAGGTCCACCCAGCATCGGTGCAGGATCGCGATGGCGCCGTGCCGTTGCTCAAGGCCTCGCGCCGCAGCTTTCCGTTCATCGAACTTGCCTTCGCTGACACCGCCTATGCGGCCGAGCGCGTGAGGGACGCGACCTGCATTGCCATCCAAATCGTCCGGAAAATCCCAGGGCAAGTAGGGTTCGAGGTCCATCCCCGTCGCTGGGTTGTGGAGCGCTGTTTCGCTTGGTTGGGCCGAAATCGGCGTCTGGCCAAGGACTTCGAGGCCACAATCGCCTCGGCAACCGCCTTCCTCTACGCAGCATCCGCAATGCTACTGATCAGACGGCTGGGTCGTTCCACATGAGTTCAGAGTCAAACTCTTAAAGGAAATTGTCCGGACAGAGTCGGAGTTCAAGAATACCGAGCGCCGCTACCGAGAGTTGGAACAGATATCGCGTCCGCTGGGCTATACCGAGGCCAATCGAAAATATGGTTCGAAGAATGCGTGATCGGCGGGATCAAGCGATAATAGGCGGATTAATTATTGTCCGTTTGCTGGAAAGGTAGGACTTCCGGTCAAGCCCCTGATCATCATCCCGGGTGAATTTAGCTGAGCCTATCAAACAATAGTTCACGAGATGTAGAATGACGGCAATCCGCGACGGCCTTATAAAGACCCTTTGGCGAGGCAACGATCCATTCCACCAATTTCCGCGGCACCTGTTCGCGCCTGATCTGCAAGGATGGGCATCACAACATCCTTACCTCACAGAGGCAGTTATCACAGTCAGACCAAAGATCATCGTTGAAATTGGTGTGTGGAAAGGAGGGTCTGTTATTTCATTGGCCGAAGAGGCTCGCAAAGCAGGTTTAGACTGCGTCGTCATAGCCGTCGATACTTGGCTTGGGGCGTGGGATCACTGGATTCAAGACGAATGGTTCGAGCAATTGTCGTTCAGCCATGGATACCCCTCGCTGAACAGAAAGTTTATGAACAATATTATCCAGAAGAAGCTAGAAGACTACGTACTTCCATTGCCACTGGATTCGCTCAATGCTGTAAACGTTCTTAAGCATTTCGGCTTACGTCCGGATGTCGTGCATTTGGACGGTGGACATGATTATGACGCGGTGATGGCGGATTTGCGTGTATGGTGGCCCCTAATCAATAACGGCGGCGCATTGATTGGTGATGACTACAATGTCAGCAACCCTCACCAATGGCCCGGCGTAAAAAGGGCATTTGATGAATACTTTTCCGGCGATGTCGCAGCGTCTTTTGAAATCGCCGAACCAAAATGTCTGCTGAGGAAGTCATACTAGGGTATCGCGCAGTTCTGATATGATCTTGCTTCATCGGCAGGCTATGAGCAGACACTTCGTTTTAGTGGGCGTTTTTCTGCTGACCTCCACATTCCAGGTTTTGGCCCTGGAAGTTGGCTCACCCACGTTACGATGCTAATCTATCGCCCTCTGTTGCCGGGAATGTTGTGGCCATGGGTCCCGCGTCGTTGCCCCTAGGATAAGCCAACTTCCAGGGCCAAAACCTGGAATGTGGAGGTCAGCAGAAAAACGCCCACTAAAACGAAGTGTCTGCTCATAGCCTGCCGATGAAGCAAGATCATATCAGAACTGCGCGATACCCGTAGTATGACTTCCTCGGCGGAGCATTTTGGTTAGGCGATTTTCAAAAGACGCTGCGACATCGCCGGAAAAGTATTCATCAAATGCCCTTTTTACGCCGGGCCATTGGTGAGGGTTGCTGACATTGTAGTCATCACCTGCGCCGCATTTATTGATTAGGGGCAGCCGTACACACAATAGAGCCATCACAACATAATAATCGTGTCCACCCTGGGAATATAGGACATCAGGACGTAAGCCGAAATGCTTAAGAACGTTTACAGCATTGAGCAAATCCAGTGGCAATGGAAGTACAATAGTACTTCTAGCTTCTTCTGGATAATATTGTTCATAAACTTTCTGTTCAGCGAGGGGTATCCGTGGCTGAACGACGAGATTGCTCGAACCATTCGTCTTAAATCCAGTGATCCCGCGCCCCAAGCCAAGGTGTTCAAAAACGGCTATGACGACGCAGTCTAAACCTGCTTAGCGAGCCTCTTCGGCCGAGAATGAAATAACAGACCCTTTTTTCCACACCAAAACTCAACGATGATCTTTGCGTTCTGACTGTGGATAATTGCCTCTGTGAGGTAAGGATGTTGTGATGCCCATCCTTGCAGATCAGGCGCGAACAGGTGCCGTCCGAGGTTGGAGGTATGGATATTTACCGAGCCAAAGGGTCTTTATAAGGCCGTCGCGGATTGCAATGAAATTTCTGCATCTCGTGAACTATTGTTTGATAGGCTCAGCTAAATTCACCCCGGACCATCATCAGGGGCTTGACCGGAAGTCCTACCTTTTCCAGCAAACGGACAATAATTAATCCGCCTATTATCGCTTGATCCCGCCGATCACGCATTCTTCGAACCATATTTTCGATTGCGCTCGGTATAGCCCAGCGGACGCGATCTGTGTTTCCAACTCTCGGTAGCGGCACTCGGCATCTTTGAACTCCGGACTCGGTCCGGACAATTTTGGCTTGAGGGGTTACAACTCTGAACTCATGTGGAACGACCCAGCCGTCTGATCAGTAGCATTGCGGATGCTGCGTAGAGGAAGGCGGTTGCCGAGGCGATTGTGGCCTCGAAGTCCTTGGCCAGACGCCGATTTCGGCCCAACCAAGCGAAACAGCGCTCCACAACCCAGCGACGGGGATGAAAAAGTGCCCTCGAACCCTACTTGCCCTGGGATTTTCCGGACGATTTGGATGGCAATGCAGGTCGCGTCCCTCACGCGCTCGGCCGCCGTGGGCGGTGAGAGCGAAGGCAAGTTCGATGAACGGAAAGCTGCGGCGCGAGCTTAGTTTTCGCGATCCTGCACCGATGCTGGGTGGACCTGCTGACGTCAATGCACGGCCGTCCGTATCGACCATCGCGTGCCGCTTGCGGCCTTTGATCCTTTTGCCGCATCGTAACCACAAGGGCCACCAGGCCTAGTCGGTGTTTCACGCTCTGACTGTCGACGACGGCGGCGCTTGGGGCTGGCGTCACGCCCGACACGCTCACGGTCGAGCATGACCAGGCGATGGTTGATCGACTGCCAAACGCCTGCGTCTCGCCAGGCCGCGAACCACCCCATAGACGGTCTGCCGAGGTGGAAAGCAGGGCGGCAGCATCCGCCACGGAATGCCGCCCCGCAGGACATAGAAAATCGCGTTGACCAGTTCTCGCAATGGCCACACCGGCCGCAGTCCCACCGGTGAAATCGGCGGCAGGAGCGAATTCCCGGCACAGCCCATTCAGCATCGGTCACGTCACTGGCGAAGCGAAGCCCGTCGCGCATATGTGGCTCCAGGGTGGTTGCGGTCCACATGGGTCTGTTCATCCAACTCGGTCTCGACAACCCGTTGGAATCGCACCGTAGCCCGTGACCACCCAACCCCCATTCCGCTAGCGTTCAGAGACAGCCTCTAAGTGGAAAATATGCGGTCCACCGTGCGCCTCCAGGCTGCTGTAGCAAGGTGCGAGGCCGTGGGCCTGATATCCTACAACAGAGTCATGGACAGGGTTGAGGACGTCCAACAAGCCTCGCCTTGCCCGAAAAAGCCGCGGCCTGATAGTCCGGATAGCGGCCCTCTCGAACGGTGATGTTCTCGTCTGACTGCTTGAGATGAATTCGTGGAAGCGCCCACCCTGGTTCTCGCTGTTGATAAGTGCGGCGAATAGGTCCAAAATTGTCGAGAGCTGGACATCCTTCATCGGCATCCAGCACCAGAACCCCTCCGGCCGTGGGCGGCACGAGGGACAGCATCTCATTGCGAAGCTCTCAACCTTGGTGGTTTCCAAATCTCACAGGGAATCCCCAGTTCGTCGCATGTGGCCCGTATCGTGGCTACGGTCTCATCCGTACTCAGATTATCGGCAAATACCGCGCGGGATTATGAATGGGGCCGCCAGAGCGGATCATCCCAGCAATCATCTCTGCTTCGTTCCTGGTGATCGCAGCAAGGCGAACCCAGTGCGCGGGGGCGCTGCATTGAGGCAACGCGGGAGCCGCGTGTTGACGCCAGGTCGATAATAGTCGTGATCTATAGAGATAGGAAAATTGCAGTTCTCTCCAAATTACTGCGAGCTCTCCGACCTCGGATGGACCAGAAAATGATATTTACTGAATTTCCCCAAGGCAACTTTGCTCGCGTCCACTGAGAGAACTACATGCCGCGGGGATTTGACGCAATTTACGATGAGAGCTCCCCTTTCACTCAAGAGGCCAAATGCGGAAGGGATGACAAAGACACATCAGTTTTTTTTTGCAATGCATCCGATGAATATCAGATCGTACTTTTGTCCGTCATTGCGGATTTTTATGGACATCACGGTGATTTCACCGCCAACGACTATCTCTCCACCGACCGGTACAATCTGCTTGCCCGCCCGACAGACGGCATCCACAAATTCGCGGAAATAATTGTCCGGTTCGCGGCAGACCGCGCCCCATCGGGTTTTGGCGCCGCTGAGGGTCTTTAGTCTTGGGTCCATGTAGAGGTCACTTCCAGATCCCAGCCCAACTCGCGTGCAATATCAATAAATTCGATTGCCTGCGGTGGGGATTGCTCCACACCCGAATACGGCGACCCTCTGTGGTCAATTGTGACTGAGATGCCCTCTCCACGAAATCGGAACGTACGTTGCATCCGCCAGATTTGGCTATCTCCGCGTCCAATTGCCGGCTGTGCCTGCCAGTCTGTAATTGCCCAGACGGGAAGGTAGCTATGCTTGGGGAACCGCTCGCGAAAGCTGCGATATCGCTTGGCTCCCCAGTCAGCCAAGCCACGGTGAGCGGCGATAGCCGCATGGGACTTATAGATTTTTCCGCGTTATTGGGAAACTTTGCCATGGCGATGATCAATAGTACTTCGGCCTCTACGTAGTCCTTCATATCGGTCAGGATATGTATGCTCCGGGCATGGCCCTCGGGCCTATCCCGGTAATTCGACGCAATCAGATCCGCTCTCTTTGAGATGCCGTCTCCCAATCGAATTGTTCGCAGGCAACCGCTGTCCCGTCCCTCAATAGGGTAATGTCGTCCGGAAAACGCTGGACTGCTTCGGTCAGACAAAGATTAGTTTCGGTATGCCGCTGCAGTTTCCGGAGAGGGTCCGCCCCGACATACAGCGTGGGAGTTGTCCGGAAATCGGGCAATGGCCGCACTGAAACTCTGCCGAGTGTGCCTCCTGCCACCTCCCGCCATGCAGAGCGAGATCCGCGGCCCGTGGTCGTGGACACGGTCTCGGCTATAGGGAAACTTGGAAGTCGCCTGGGGAAGGAGGGGCTCGTCCGCATCTTCCAGCCGCACCGCAGAGACCGGGAGCGTACTGCTGGCATTCGTGTATCCCTCCGGGTGCACGAATTTCAGGCTTCTAGCCGCTCCCAGCGCGCCCAGGCCTCGCTGTCTGCGTGCACGATGCGCGGCCCCAGCAAATTCGATCAGCGGCACGGGGGGAAGCGGCCAATCGCCTCGGTCAAGAGAGTATGCGCTTCCTCGAACCTTCCGAGGTCCACGCGGGATTGTGGCTGGCCGCAGATAGGCATCGATCCGCTCGGGTTCGCGCGCGCGAATTTCCGACCAGCTGCGCAGGCTCTCATCATCGTCCAACGC
>CAVUOB010000001.1:0-520822 GCA_963743035.1 uncultured Alphaproteobacteria bacterium | reverse complement strand
AGCCGGCGCGGGCGCCCATTGCGGCCGGGCCGGCCTGCGGCGCTTCAGCGTTCAGGCGGCGCAGCCGGTTCAGGAATACCGCAGTCGCCCCGATCGCCACGGCCAGCCCGGCGAGCGCGGTCAGCAGCGCCAGGAGCGGCGATGCCGCTTCGAGCACGGCGAAATAGGCGGCAGTGGCGAGCGCGACGCCGGCCGCGCCGGCGACCTGCTGCGCGGTCACCAGTATTCCGGCGGCGGAGCCGGCATGGGCGGGGCGGCCCGTGGCGAGCACCGCGCTCGATAGCGGGGCCATGACCAGTCCCTGGCCGAAGCCGAATATGGCGAGATCGAGCGCCAGGATGCCGATTGCGGGGCGGTCGAACACCAAAGCGAGCACGGCCACGCAGGTGAGGCCAGCCAGCATCAGCAGGCAGCCCTCGATCTGCACGCGCAGGCCGAGGCGCGCGGTCCGCGCCGGGGCACGGCGGGAGGCGATCACGAAGGCGATGGCGAGTGGCAGCATCGCCATGCCGGCATCGGCCGGCGCGAAGCCGAGGCCGGTCTGCATGTACAGCGTCATGACCAGGTAGAACGAGACATTGCCGAGATAGAAGCTGCAGGTCGCCGCCAGACCGCGCAGGAATGCCCGGTCCTGCAGCAAGGCGAGGTCGATCAGCGGCATGCCGCCGCGTGCCTCGATCCGGCGTTCCAGGCGCAGGAACAGGCGCAGGATCAGGAGGCCCGCGGCCATTACCGCGAACAGCCAGGGCGACCAGCCGAGATCATGGCCGAACAGCACCGGGCCGATCAGGCAGTTCATGCCGAGGAACAGCACCAAGGCGCCCTGGATGTCGAGCCGCATCTCCGGCCGGCGGATCGAGGCGGGCATCAGGCGCAGCGCGGCCGCGCCGATCAGCAGGCCGGCAGGGGCGTTGACGAAGAACACGGTCCGCCAGCCGAGACCGAACAGATCCACGGTGACCAGCCAGCCGCCGAGCACGAAGCCGGCCGCGCCACCGAGGCCCAACGCCGTGCCGTAGACGGCGAAGGCGCGGCCGCGGGCGGCGTCGGGGAACAGCGCGTGGATCGTGGCCAACACCTGCGGCACCATCAGCGCCGCCGTCGCGCCCTGCGCCAGGCGCGCGAGGATCAATTCGCCGCCCGATCCGGCCAGGCCGCACCAGACCGATGTGACGGTGAAGCCGGCAATACCCGCGACATACAGGCGCCGCCGACCAAGGATGTCGCCGAGGCGGCCGCCGGTGATCACCAGCGTAGCGTAGGCGATCTGGTAGATCGCAATCACCGCCCCGATCGCCGCCGGCGAGGCGGCAAGGCCGGTGCGGATGGACGGGATGGCGACGTTCACGATGAACGCATCGACGACAAACATGAATTGCCCGGCCACCATGACGGCGAGCACCAACCAGCGAGAAGAGTTGGGCCAGCGAGAAGAATCGGGCAAGCGAGGAGAATCGGGCCAGCGGCGCGGATCGGGGGTGAAGGACGCGGCGGCGTTTGGCATGGCGTGGCTCCTGTTGACGGGCGCACGCTATGGGGATCCGATGGGCGTATTCAGTCCTGGTTTTATCCTGGGACTGTCGGACCCCCCCTGAGCCGGAGGCAGCGCCCATGAGCGATGCGCAACGCGGCGAACTGAGTGATTTCCTGCGCTCCCGGCGCGCGCGGATCGATCCGCAATCGCTCGGCCTGCCGGCCGGGCGCAGACGTCGCACGACCGGGCTGCGGCGCGAGGAAGTGGCGGAGAGCGCGGGCATCGGGATCGACTGGTACACGCGGCTGGAACAGGGGCGCGACGTGCGGCCCTCGGTCGCCACCATCGCGGCGATCGCGCGCGCCCTGCGGCTGGACGAGGCGGAGACGGCGCATCTGCACCGGCTGGCCCGCACCGGCCGGCGGCCGGCCTTTGCCCGCGAAACCGTGCCCCCGACGCTGGCGCGCATCGTCGCCGCCTACCCTGCCCCGGCTTATGTCATGGGCCAACGCTGGGACCTGCTGGCCTGGAACCAGGCAGTGGTGGATTTGTTCGGCGATTTCTCCCGCTTTCCCGAGGCGGAGCGCAACGTGCTGCTGTACATGCTGACCGATCCGGACATCCGCGCCATGTTCGCGGCGCGCTGGGAGCCGGAGGCGCGCCGGATGGTCGGGCAGTTCCGTGCCGATTACGGCGCCTGGGCCGGCGATCCCGCGTTCGAGGCGCTGGTGGCGCTGCTGGATGCGCGCAGCCCGGAGTTTCGCGTCTGGTGGCGGGCGCATGACGTGCACGCCCAGCATGCCGGCGTGGAGCGGCTATACCACCCCGTGCATGGCGAGATCACCGCGGCCTATGCCACCTTCCAGCCGGTCGACGACAAGCGGCTGAAGCTGGTGCTTTATGTCAGCGTGCCCGACGAGGGGTGACGCGCCATTCGGCGGGAAGGCCGCGACGCCGGCGCCCTACGCCTCCTGGCGGAACGCGTCGGCGATCCGGCGTACCGCGCCGCAGGCGTCCACCAGCAGCACGTCGAAGCGGATCCCAGCGGCGCCGTGGCCGGCGCGGATCCATTCCGGGTGATCGGCCAGCAGGATCTCCGCCGCGGCGAGCAGGCGGGCGCGCTGGCGGGCGGAGAGCGACCAGGCCGCGCCGGACAGGGTGGGACGGGCCTTCACTTCGATGATCGCCAGCAGCCCGTCCTTGGCGACCACCGCATCCACCTCCCCGGCCGCAGTGCGCAGGCGGCGGCCGAGCACGGTCCAGCCATCCCGCGCCAGGGCGGCACAGGCGGCCGTCTCGGCGTCCATGCCGAGGGCGTGGGCGCGCCTGCCTCTCTGTTCGCGATCGGGCTTGCGGGTGGGCATCGGCGGCACATTTCCCGATTGAGCGCGGGGCTGGCAACATTGCCCCTTCATGTCCGGGAGAATTGCATGCGCCGAATGATCCTGCTGTGCCTGGTTCTGTTGACGGGAACGGCGGGGGCCGAGCCGGCGCGGCGGGGCATGGTGGCGGCGGCGCACCCGCTGGCCGTGGCGGCAGGGCTGAAGATGCTGCGCGCCGGCGGATCGGCGGTGGACGCGGCGGTGGCGACGCAGATGGTGCTGTGCCTGGTGGAGCCGCAATCCTCGGGCATCGGCGGCGGCGCCTTCCTGCTGTATTTCGACGCCGCCGGCGGCAAGACCACGAGCTGGGACGGGCGGGAGACGGCACCCGCGGCGGCGCGGCCCGATCTGTTCCTGGACCGCGACGGCAAGCCGCTGGCATTCATGGACGCGGTGCTGGGCGGGCGCTCGGTCGGCGTGCCCGGCACGCTGCGCATGCTGGAGGCGGCCTGGAAGCAGCACGGCAAGCTGCCCTGGGCGGATCTGTTCGCCCCCGCCATACGGCTGGCGAGCGAAGGCTTCCCGGTCTCCCCCCGGCTGGCCGAGGTGATCGCGGCCAATATCGGCGGACTGGGGCGGCAGGACGCGGCGCGGCGCTATTTCACCGCCGATGACGGCACCCCGCTGCCGGCGGGAACCATGCTGCGCAACCCCGCTCTGGCCGACACGCTGCGCGCCATCGCCGCCGGCGGGGCGGACGCGCTGTACCGCGGCCCGATCGCCGCGGACATCGCCGCGGCGGTGCGCACCGATCCCAATCCGGGGCTGATGACCACCGACGACCTGGCGGCCTACCAGGCGAAGGAGCGTCCGCCGGTCTGCGGCATCTATCGCGTGCACCGCGTCTGCGGCATGGGGCCGCCATCCTCCGGCGGCGTGGCGGTGCAGGAGATACTCGGCATGCTGTCGCATGTGGACCTGCCGGCGATGGACCCGGACGGCCTGCAGGCCGCGCATCTGATCCTGGACGCCATGCGCCTGGCCTATGCCGACCGCGACCGGTACCTGGCCGACACCGATTATGTGCGCGTGCCCGTGCCCGGGCTGCTCGATGCCGGCTATCTCGCGGAGCGCGCCCGGCTGCTGGACCCCGCCCGCGCCATCGCCGCGCCGGCGGCGGGGGAGCCGTCCTGGGTCGGTGCGATCGGGCCGGCGACTCCGGTGCCCGACGCCTCCCAGATGAAGCAGCAGGAGCACGGCACCAGCCACATGGCCATCCTGGACGATGCCGGCAACGCGGTATCCATGACCACGACGGTGGAAAGCCCGTTCGGCTCGCGGCTGATGGTGCGCGGCTTCATGCTGAACAACGAGCTGACCGATTTCTCCTTCCGCCCGGTGATCGACGGACACGAGGTGGCGAACCGGGTGGAGCCGGGCAAGCGGCCGCGCAGCTCGATGGCGCCGAGCTTCGTGTTCGACACGGACGGAAGGCTGGAGGCGGCGGTCGGGTCGCAGGGCGGCGGGCGGATCATCGGCTATGTGGCGCTGGCGCTGCTGCGCATGCTGGACTGGCACGAGACGCCGCAGCAGGCCGCCGCGGCGCCGCGCATGCAGACGCTGGGCGGGCCGGTGGAACTGGAGGCCGGCACCACGGCCGCGGGGCTGGCCGACGGGTTGCGCGCGCTCGGCCATCAGGTGGTGGTGGCGCCGATCGACTCGGGCTTTCAGGGCATCGCCGTCACCCGGGACGGTCCGATCGGCGGCGCCGATCCGCGCCGCGAAGGCATCGCCGCCGCCGAGTGATCTGTCGACTGATTTGTCGAGTGATCTGGGGGCTTTTCCCGCGTCGGCGCGATCGTTCCGGATCGGCCTCCGGTTCCGATTGACGCGGCGCGCCCGGAGCGGCATTGCGTGACGCAAGATTTCGATTTTTTCGGGGGATTCGCATGCGCCGTCGTCTGGTTATGATTTTGGCTCTTGGCCTTGGCCTTTCCGCGGCAGCTGTCTCGGCCGGGGCGCTCTCGACCTCCGCGCTGGCCGCCTCCGAGGCGCAGCGTCACAAGCTGGTGGTGTATTTCGGCTCCTGGTCGGCCGATATCGACGACAACGCCGGCAAGTCGATCGACGATGCGGCCAAATGGGCCGCCGATCACCCCCATACCGCCCTGAAGGTTACCGGCTACGCCAGCACCATCGGCAGCAAGCGCGCCAATGCATTGCTGTCGGATTTGCGCGCGCAGGTGGTGGTGGACCAGCTGGTGTCCAAGGGCGTGCCGACCTCGCGTATCAAGCTGATGCCGAAGGGCGCCACCACCTATGTCGATTCGCCGCTGGAGAGCCGCCGCGTCGAGATCAGCGTTGACTCGAAATAGGCCCGGCGGCGGGCGCGGCCTTTGCTCGATCAGGTCAGCCAGGCGCAATCCGCCGCGCCGGACGACGTACTCCGCCAGATCTTCGGCTTTCCCGCCTTCCGCGGGCTGCAGGAAGACGCCGTCCGGCATGTGATCGCCGGCGGCGACGCCCTGGTGCTGATGCCGACCGGCGGCGGCAAGAGCATCTGCTATCAGGTCCCTGCCCTGTGCCGGCCCGGCACGGCGGTGGTGATCTCCCCGCTGATCGCGCTGATGGACGACCAGGTGGCGGCATTGCGCCAGGTCGGCGTCGCCGCCGGCGCGCTGCATTCCGAGCTCGACCCCGCCGAGGCCCGCGCCGTCGCGCGCGACCTGAACGAGGGCCGGCTCGATCTGCTCTATGTCTCGCCCGAACGGCTGCTGACCGAGGGCACGCTGGAACGGCTGTCGCGCATCCGGATCGCGCTGATCGCCATCGACGAGGCGCATTGCGTCTCCCAATGGGGCCACGAGTTCCGCCCGGAATACCGCGAGCTCGCCTGCCTGCCGCGGCTGTTCCCCGGCGTGCCGCGCATCGCGCTGACCGCCACCGCCGACCACCGCACCCGCGCCGACATCATCCAATCGCTGGGCATGGATGGGGCGGAGGTGTTCGTCGCCAGCTTCCATCGCCCCAACCTCGACATCGCCGCCCAGGCGAAGGTGGGCGAGACCGCCGAGCTGCTGGCCTTCCTGACGCGCCACCGCGGCGAATGCGGCATCGTCTATTGCGGCAGCCGGGCCAAGACCGAGCGCACGGCGCAGAAACTGCGGGAAAAAAACATCCAGGCGATCGCCTTCCATGCCGGGCTGGATCCGGCCGAGAAGCGCGCCTCGCTGATGCGGTTCCGCTCCGGGGAGCCGGTGGTGGTGGTCGCCACCATCGCCTTCGGCATGGGCATCGACCGGCCGGATGTGCGCTTCGTCGTGCATCTGGACATGCCCGACAGCCCGGAAGCCTATTACCAGCAGATCGGCCGCGCCGGGCGCGACGGCGACCCCGCGCATACGCTGCTGCTGTATGGCGGCCAGGACATCGCCCGTGCGCGCCACTGGCTGGCCCAGTCGGTCGCGCCGGAGGCGCAGAAGCGGGTCATGCGCGAGCGGCTGGAGGCGATGGTCACGCTGACCGAGACCGTGGCCTGCCGCACCCGTTCGCTGCTGGCCTGCTTCGGCGAGGATTTGCCCGGCGATTGCGGCCATTGCGACAATTGCGCCAACCCGGTTTCGCTGTACGACGGCACCGTGGCGGCGCAAAAACTGCTGTCGGCGGTCTACCGCACCGGGCAGAATTTCGGCGCGCTGCACATCGTCTCGGTGCTGCGCGGCAAGGCGACCGACATGATCACCCGGCACGGCCACGACAAGCTGCCGACCTTCGGCATCGGCGCCGAGCATTCCGAAGGCTTCTGGCGCGGCGTGATCCGCCAGCTGATCGCCCATGGCGCGCTGCGCACCGAAAGCGGCGAGTACGCGACCCTGGCGCTGGTGACGGAAAAGGCCCGCCCGATCCTGCGCGGCGAGACCCAGGTGATGCTGCGCCCGGACGCGCCCGCCCTCCCCTCCGCCCGCCGGCGCGCCGGCGGGGCCGCCGCGCCGGCGGCGGAGGCGACCGTGGAATCGGAAACCCTGTTCGACGCGCTGCGCGCCTGGCGTTCCACCCAGGCCAAGGCGCAGGCGGTGCCGCCGTATGTCATCTTCCACGACACGGTGCTGCGCGAGATCGCCGCGGTCTGCCCGGCCAGCCTGGACGAGCTCGGCGAGATCAAGGGCGTGGGCGCGTCAAAACTGCAGCGTTATGGGGCGGGGGTGCTGGGGATTTTGCGGGAGTATGCTGGTCCTTCGGGCGGCGCGGGAGGGTAGGCGCGACCGGCGCAGCCGCGTACCGGATCACTTGCAGGCGTTCATGGCGGCCGTGCCGAGCGGAATATCGAGGACCGGTCCGTCATAGCGCACCACGAACGGGACCGAGAACGCCATGCCGCTCGCCTCCAGGCGGCTCAGCGGAATGGTGATGTAGGTCGCGAAGAACGAGCCCATGTTGCCGGGGCAGAAATCGACCGCGTCCTCCACCACGAAGTGGAAATGCGCCTGCATTTGCAGCCCCGTGGTCTGTCCCGCCACTTCCTTGCGCTGCAAAAGCACCTGCTTGACCGAGACCGTGCGGGAATCGACCGATCCCGCGCCCGAACTGATGCCGCCGGCGACGATGCCGGGGATGGTGGTGACGCCGCTGAAGGAGAACCCCACCTTGAGCTCCTCACGCGGGATCAGACCCGCGGCGGGGATCTCGACCCATACATTGGGCGGAAGTTGGCCGCAATTATTGGGCAGGTTCTTTTCGAAGATGGCGGCCAGTTCCTCCTGGCGCTTTGCGGTGGCCTCGTGGTTGATGAACGACTGCACCAGCTCGCTCCCTGGCTTGTCGAAGATCACCGGGCTGACATTCGGTTTAGTGCTGGTCAGGTATTTATCGTAGAGACCGGCCGCCTCGTCGCCGAAGAACTCGCGCAGATCGCCATTGACGAAACGGTCCATCGCGTTCGCGTACTCGAAGTCCAGGCCCTGGTCGATCTCCCGCTTGCTGAAGGGGCGGCAGAAATCCCCCGGATCGGGAACGGTCTCCGATGCCAGCGCATGCTGGAGCCCGATGACCTGCAGCAGGTCCTTGCGGGTGGCGGTGGCAAGGATGTCGTGGAAGCGCTCCGAGAGAACGTCACCGGTGCGGCGCACGCGCAGCCGCTCGTAGATCCTGTCGGCTTTCGCGGGGGGAAGCTTGGCGAACAGCACGGCAAGCCGTTCCCTGCGATCGGCGAGGACCTGGACCCGGCGCCTGCGTTCCTGTTCCGAGATCCCCTTTTCTTCCGCCGCGGGAAGCCGCTGCAGCTCCTTCAACACCTCCTCGTCAAAGTCGGGTTCGACGGGGGGCGGGTGCGGGGTATCGCGCTGGATGATGGCGCCCAGGCCGCCGCCTTTCTGTTGCACCACATGGGTCAGCTCATGCGCGATCAGGCGCCGGCCCGCCTGGGTCGCCGGCGCGAACTGACCGGCGCCGAACACGATCCTGTGCCCGGACGTGTAGGCATTGGCGTTCAATGCCTGCGCGGATTGCTCGGCGGCGGCTCCGAGATGGATCCGCACCGTGGAGAAATCACAGCCGAAACGCGGCTCGAAATAGGCGCGCGTGCCTGCATCGAGCGGCTGGCCCGATGAGCGGAGGGCCTCATGCACGATGGCGGGTGCCTCCATCGCCGCGCCGTGAACACCTGCCGGCTTTTTCTGCAGGTTTTCCTCCTCGTCGCAGGCGAGGCATTTGCGGCTGATCACTGGCGGCGCGGCCGGGGCGGACATGTGCGTGATCCGGTCCGCGGTTCGGTCCGCCTCGTGCTCCAGCGGGTCATCGGCGCCGCCGATCACCGACTTCGCCTGTATCGGGCCAGCAAGCAGGTTCCGGACGCGGTTCGTCCGCCCGGGCGGGGAAATCGGCACGCTGGCGAAATTCCACGAGACGCCGGGGGCAACGCCTGGCGCGCCCTGGCCCGCCATCTCCTCGCGGCGCTGAACGGGGGCTGCCGGGCGCTGCCGGGAAACCCGGGGATGGGCCTGGTTGCCGGCGCCTCCCTGCAGCCGGCGCGTCGGCCCGGCAGGTTGCTGTGGCGCAACCGCCATGCGCTGGGCCTCGGCCGACTTTGCCTTTGTCTCGGCGACCGGCGGAGCGAACATGGATGCGCCCTCTCGGAAAGCTTCGGCTGCGCCGGGACGCCCGCCTCGTATCCTGCGGTCGGCCGCAACGCTCGACAACTTGGCGCGCCTCGGTGCTGGCCTGTCAACTGGTTTGGGGGCGTTTTGCGGCTGCCAGATTATGATTGCGAACACCGGGGATCAGCGATTACCGTTTCATATTGCGCGAAAATCCCGCCGTCCATCCGGGGAATTCGAGCCCGCTCCGGACAAGTCCGATACCCCGACAACAACAAGGAAAAAGGGAGATGGACCATGCCGCTTTATATGTACCAGGCCGCCTACGCCCCTGAATCCCTCGCCGCCCAGCTGAAGAAGCCGCGCAACCGGATCGAGGTCGTGGGCAAGCACCTGTGCGAGGCTGCCGGCGGCAAGTTCATCGGCGGGTGGCTGTGCTTCGGCGAATACGATCTCGTGCTCATTGCCGACATGCCGGACAATGAGAGCATGGCGGCCGTCGCGCTGGCGGTAGGCGCCAGCGGCGTCATGAAGGCCAGCCGGACCACCGCGCTGATCACCGGCGACGCGGGCGTGGAGGCGCTGAAAAAGGCGGACAGCATCGCCAAGGCCTATAAGCCGGCGCGATAGGCCGCCCGCCGGGACCGGCTCCTAGTCGGCCACCCCCACGGCGCCTTCCGCCACCAGCCGCCCGGCGCCGCCGCCGGGGCGGGCGAATACCAGCCGTTCGTCGTGGAACGCCGCCACCGAGGTGCGGTGCGCGATGGAGACGATCGTCGTGCCGGGCAGCTTCTGCTTCAGCAGGCGATAGATCTCGGCCTCGCTCTCGGGGTCGAGGCTAGCCGTCGCCTCGTCCAGGAACAGCCAGTCCGGTTTCGCGAGCAGCGCCCGGGCCACCGCCAGGCGCTGCTGCTCGCCGCCCGAGAGGCGCTGCGCCCAGGGCACGTCCTCGTCCATATGCGCCACCAGATGCCGCAGGCCGACCGCCTCCAGCGCCGCCACCACCTCCTCGCGCGCATGGGATTGCACCGGGGCAGGATAGCTGACGGCGTGGCGCAGATCGCCGAGCGGGATATACGGCCGCTGCGGCAGGAACAGGCAGCGCCCGGCGGGGCGGGAGATCTGGCCGCGGCCGAACGGCCAGATGCCGGCGATGGCGCGGAACAGTGTGGACTTGCCCGAGCCGGAGCGCCCGGAAATCACCACCGAATGGCCCGGGCGCAGCGTCAGGTCGGCGTCCTGCAGCAGCGGGGTGCCGTCCGGCAGCGCCAGCGTGACATCGTGCAGCGCAACCGCGCCGTCCGCGGCGCCGGTCACCGACAGCCCCTCCCCGCCCGCGGCCTGCGCCAGGCGGATGGCCTGGTGGAAGGTTGTCAGACGCTCGGTGGTGGCCCGCCAGGCGGCCAGCGAGCTGTAGGCGTCGACGAACCAGGACATCGCATCCTGCACCCGGCTGAAGGCGCCGGCGGTCTGCATCAGCTCGCCGAGCTGGATCTGGCCGGCGAAATAGCGCGGCGCCGCCACCACGACCGGGAAGACCGAAGCCACCTGGCCATAACCGGCGATCAGCGAGTTCAGGTATTTGGTGCGCACCATGATGGCGCGCCAATTGCCGATCACGTGGCTGAAGCGATGCAGCAGGTTGCCCTTCTCCTGCCCCTCGCCGCCATAGAGCGCGACGCCCTCCATATTCTCGCGCAGGCGCACCAGGGCGTAGCGGAAATCCGCCTCCACCCGCTGCTGGCGGAAGTTCAGCCCGACCAGCGGCCGCCCGACCAGATGCGTCAGCCAGGTGCCGACCACGGCATAGGCCAGCGCCACCCAGACCATGTAGCCGGGAATGCTGACCCCGAACACCGACACGGCGCCGGACAGCCCCCAGAGGATGCCGACGAAGCTGAACAGCGAGACCATGTTGGACAGCAGCCCCAGCCCGAGCGAGAGCGTGTTCTGGACGAAATCCTGCAGATCGTCGGAGATGCGCTGGTCGGGGTTGTCGGTGCTGGTCGCGCCGTGCTCGCCGGCATGCGCCGAGGCCAGCGACATCCGGTAATAGGTGCGGTCGGCCAGCCATTCATCCAGGAAGCGCCCGGTCATCCAGGTGCGCCAGCGGATCTGCAGCAACTGGTTCAGATAGGTGCGGTGGATGGCAATCAGGATGTAGACCACCGCCACGCCGCAGAACCCCGGCATGAAGCCGCTCTCGCCGCGGTGCCAGGTGAACAGCAGCTGGATGAACGCGTCCCAGTCCTTGTTCTGCAGCGCGTTGTAGAATTGCCGGTTCCAGTAGCTCAGCACCACGCTCATGCCGACCAGCGACAGGTTCAGCGCGATGATCACCAGCAGCAGGCCGCGCGCGCGCCATTTCTCCTCGGAATTGAAATAGGGCACGGCGAGACGCCAGGCATCCTTGAGGAACGAGCCTACTCCACGCATGTCGGGATCATCCTGATCTGGTGCCTATGGTTGGGTCGGGGGCCGCGGCGCGGCGGCGAGTTTCGCGTCCAGCGCGGCGAGCCAGGCGAGCAGGCGGCGGCGGTTCACGCCGAAATCCGACTCGCCGTAGACGCTGCGCGAATACAGCACCAGCGTGCTGGTTTCGGCAGGGCTTGTTTTTGGGGGGCTTGTTTCGGGGGGGCTTGCCGAGACCTCGGCGCTGATCACGTCCGGGAAATTGAACACCGCGCTGCGCGCCACCCAGAACATCTGCCCCTGTCCGGGATCGGCGGCGAGCGGGAACACCCGCTCCTGCTCCGCGGCGACATCGCGCAGAGCGGCATAGAGCACCGGCGCGGGCACGCGATAGCGCTGGGTGACGATGTCCGGCGCCGGCTGGAAGCCGGCGGGCGCGGCGAGTGCGGTGTTCGGCGTGGCCGGGCGTTCGATATGAGCGAAATCCATGCCGGACGGCACCGGCACGCCGGCCGCGCCGGCAAGGGCGCAGGCCGGCAGCAGCAGGCCTACGAACCAGGCCAGCGGATTCATGCCGCCGGGCCGTCCCCGGTCGGTTCTCCATTTGGGCCGGCATTTGGGCCGGCGATGCGCAGCCGGATCACGCCCTTGACCCCGGCCGGCGCCACCCGCTTGCCCTTGCGCAGGATGTCGATCCGTCCGGCCTCGGCCAGGCGGATGGCGGCGCGGCGCACGGCGGAGGACAGCTTCTGCCACTCCGGGTCCAGCGCGCGGGCCACCTCGCTCGGGCTGATGGATTTTTCCGGCCCCTGCGCCTCGGTCAGGCGCAGGATCTCGGCCTCGATGCGGCTGGTCTGGTCCGGTGTTCTGACAGGGCGCGCGTCACTGGAATCTGCGTTCATCGCGCCGACATGGCCCGGAATGGATCAGAGGACAAGTGAGCGATGGCTTAGAAATCCGTTATGCGCACGACACAGTTGCTTACGCGGCCGCGGCCGGCCCGGATGCCGGGTCGCGGAAGGCCGGCATCTGGCTGAGCTGCGCCGGGGGCAGCGGCCGGGCGAACAGGGGACCCTGGCCGGCGTTGCAACCGATGCCCAGCAGGAAGTCGCGCTGCGCCGGCGTCTCGATCCCCGCCGCCACCACGCAGAGGCCCATGGCATGCCCGGCCTGCACCAGGGCGCGGGCGATGGCCGCGTCCTCCGGCTCCCGCGGCAGAGCGTGCACCAGGGAGCGGTCCAGCTTCAGCACCGTCAGCGGCAGGCGGCGCAGCATCGCCAGGCTGGCGTAACCGGTGCCGAAATCGTCCAGCGCCAGCCCGACGCCGAGATCGCGCTCCAGCCGCCGGTGTTCAGCAGCCGCACCGGCATTGGCAGGGGCAGGCAGGGGGTCGGCGGCAGGCATGGAAATGTCCCGGAAATTGCGATGACGCACAGAATTCCATGCCAATCCCTAGGACTTTGCTAATCCGCGTCGAATGATCCATCCCCCGTCCCATAGCTGTATCTCATAACTGTGTCGCAGAGCCGTGTCGCGCCGGCTGCGACATGGCGCGCGCCCGCACCCTGGTCTCGCGCGGCGTCACGCCGGTTAGCATTCCCTTCACCCGGCGATGCTCTGATCGCCGCATTGACAATCTCCCATCCCGTTGGACCGAAGCCGGATCCCAGCATGCACCCAGGCCCTTTCCGGTCCGCCGATCCCGCGCTGTCCGACACCCCGACGCCGGCCATCTGCGCGCTGCAGCACAGGCTGTTCACCCAGTTCGGCGAACCTCTGTTCCGCCGCGCGGAGACGGGCACCACGCCGGTCATGGCGGTACGGCTCGGCGAACGCGACGCGGCGATCCCGCTGCGCGCGCTGCAGCATGAATGCGGCATCGAGGACGACAGCCCCGACGGGCGCATGCTCGGGCTGATCGCGGAATCGCTCGATTATGTCGCCGGCCTGCGGCTCGGCGACGCGCTGCCGCTGGAAGTGCGCACCGGGGAAGCGAGCTGGGAGCCCGATGCCGTGCACCTGCAGCTCGCCGCCACGCGCCTGCGGCTGCAGCTGGTGCGCTGGCTGGATGCCGGGTCCGGCAGGGAGAAGCTGTTGCCAGACACCCAGTTGCCAGACACCGACATGCTGGAAGACACCCCTGCGCTGCGCCGGCAGGTGCAGGAAGCGTTCGACCAGGCAGCGGTTGCGCTCGGGCTGGCGAGCGCCCGGCAGGTTGTCGCCCGGGTGGAAGATCTGGCCCATGAGCTGGCCTATATCGAAGCGCTGCGCGACCGGCTGCTGCGGCGGGTGCGGGAAATGACGGTGAAGCTCGGGCCCGGCAATCCCGGGCTGCGCAGCGCCTCGTCGCGCATGGAGACCCTGACCCAGGTGCGCCGCCTGGCCGGCACGGCACGCCGGCAGATCGCCACAAGGTTCGCGGAACTGGACGCGCAGACCGGGGAAGTGTTGGCGGCGCTGCGCAATGCCGACAGCCAGCGCAGCTTCATCCGCTCCAACCGCGACTGGCTATATCGCAGCCAGCGCGCCTGGGAGCCGCTGCTGGCGGATTGGGACGGCATCACCGGCATGAAGGACGAAGGGTTCTGGGCGCTGCTCGGCCGCAGCTACCAGTTCCTGGCGCCGCGCTTCATGACGGTGACCGAATGGACCACGCTCACCCGCCATCGCCTGCGCCGCAAGCACCCGACCCAGGCGCGGATGGTGTGGTGAGCGGGCCGCTATTGACCCCCTACCCGGCCGCCCGTCTGATGGTTGCGCGCGACAACAGCCGATCGGACGCCGAGCATGCAGCCATCCAGCCCCGCCCCCCCCGCCGCCCCCGCTCCCGCATCGGGCTTTCACCACGTGGCCATCCGCGCCACCGATTTCGACCGCACCATCCGCTTCTACATCGAGGGCCTCGGCTTCAGGGTGCATCATGAATTCGCGGTGCCTGGGCGGATCGACCGCGCGGCCTTTCTCGACGCCGGCGACGGCCGCTATGTCGAGGTGTTCGGCCAGGGCTCCAACGTGCAGTCCGAAGGCCGCCGCCGCCGCGACGGGGAGGAACGGACGGAGGGCGCCCTGCTGCATTTCTGCCTGCGCGTCACCGATACCGAGGCCGCCTACGCCCGCGCCCTGGCCGCCGGCGGGGCGCCGCGCGTGGCGCCGCGCACGGCCACGCTGGGTCAGGATCCGCTGGTCGAGGTCCGCATCGCCTTCGTGACCGGCCCGGACGGCGAGGTGATCGAGTTTCTGCAGAGCGCGCAGCTTTAGCGGCCGGGAAAGCGGGCGGCCGCCCGGCCCGCGCGATGGGACGCACACGATGATTTGATGCATTGCGAGCGGCCACAACGTCCGGTAGTCGGGGCCGGTGCCAACGCGTTTGGCAGCAACTTTGGATGGCCGTCACGGGGTGGCAGGTCGAACGGCTGGAGTACGCAAACCAATGCGCACCAATCCGGGAGGGCGGTCACAGATCGTGAGCCGGGCTCGTGTTTTTCTACGCACCATCCTGCTGGCAGCGCTGCTGCCGGCGCTGATCGCCGCCGCCCCGGCCGCCCATGCCAAGGCATCGAAGCGCCCGGTTGGCGCGAAGACAACGGCCGGCGTGAAGACATCGCAGGTGAAGGCCACCCGCGCCCATCGTTCCCCGGCGGTCAAATCCGCCTCGCGCAACATCCCGCATCTGATCTCCCGCGCCGAGGCCCATAGCCCTGCGGCCATGCCCGGCCTTCGCCAGGCGGCGCACCGGACGGCGCGGGCGGATATTCCGCACAAGACGCTGCCGCCGCTGGTGGTCATCGATGCCGGGCATGGCGGGGCGGATTCGGGCGCCGTCGGCCCGGCGGGCACGATGGAGAAAACGGTGACCCTCGCCACCGCGCAGGAGCTTGGCCGGCAGCTCCGCGCCGGCGGGCGCTACCGTGTGGTGTTCACCCGCGACAGCGATGTTTTCGTGCCGCTGCCCGCGCGGGTGAAGGTCGCGCTCACCAATCAGGCGGCGCTGATGGTGTCGATCCATGCCGATGCCTCCACCGACCGCCGCGCGCGGGGCGCCAGCGTCTATGTCCGGCCCGCCCAGTCCGCCGGGCCGGATGTCGCCCGGCTGCCGGCGCGCGGGGGGAATTCACGCGCGATCGGCCGTGCCCTGGCCGAGCCGGCCCGGCCCGCGGCCGGATCGGCCCGGCTGCAGCTGGCGATGATCGAAAGCCTGAACGACGATCTTTCGATGGTGCCGGATCCGGCCCGGCAGGGCCGCTTCCAGGTACTGGGCGCGGTGGGCATCCCGAGCGTGCTGGTGGAAACCGGTTTCATTTCCAACCGGAAGGACGAGGCGCTGCTGCGCCAGCCCCGGCACCGCGCCGTGATCGCGCGGGCGATCCGCGACGCGGTGGACAGCTTCTTCGCCGACCGGCAACGGCAGACCGAACCCCGCACCTGAACCGGGCCCCACCTGAACCCGGATGGTGCATCATTGTTTCAGTGACGACGCATAGGCCGCCAGCGCGATCATGTCGTCCAGTGTCAGCTTCTGCACCGCCGGTTTCATCAGCGCGCTGGCCGCGCCGGTGCGGTTGCCGGCCTGGATGTCGAACAATTCGCGCACGATGAAGCTCGGCGACCGGCCAGCGATCGGCGGGACCGCGCCAGCACCCTTCAGCCTCGCGCCGTGGCACGTGCCGCAGGCCACCGTGCGCCCGCCGCCGGTCGTTGCCAGGCGGCGCCCCCGCTCGATGCTGCCCGGCGGCATATAGGCGGTGAAGCGCACCCGCGAATCCCGGCTGTCGAAGCGTTCGAGGTCCGCCGGCACTTCGATGATGCGCTTGCCGATCGGCTCGCTCCCCCCGGCCGGGGCCAGCGCCAGGTGCCAGTCCACGACCCGGGTCTTCGGCACCGTCGCCGTCTCGACCACGTCCACCATCGACCGATACGGCACACTGGCGAAATACCGTGCCGCGGCCAGCGTCTCGTCTGCGCTGAGGGCGCGCGATATGCGTATCATCTTGGCATAGAATATGCGCCTCGGTTCCGAGGTATTGCGCGTGCCGTCGCGGAACGCCGCAATCTGCTGGATGATGTAGTCAGCCGACAGGCCGGTCAGGTTGGCGTTCTCCGGGCCGCCCGGCCCGTCGGCGCGATGGCAGGAGCCGCAGGCCAGCACATCGGGCTCCCCGCCCCGCGCCACCACCTCCGGCATCGGCGGATGGTCCTCCGGATGCCAGTCCGGCGCGTAGAACAGGTTCTGCGCCTGCGTCAGCGTGATCGTCAGGCTGCTGTCGGGAACCCGGCGCAGACTGCCGTCATCCTTCTGCTCCTGGAAATCCGGCGGGTTGACCGGATAGGCCCAGGCGGGCGGCGGCGCCGCCGCGGCGAGGCGCGGGACCGCAAGGGCGGTCGCCAGCAGACAGAAAACGAGGCCGCGTCGTGTCATGGGAACCCCAGCCGCGGAAGCGGCGTGCATTATCCTCCGCGCCGCACCCCGCCGCCACCAGAAAGGGTCTATGGCGGCCCGGCCGCCAGCGCCCGGTCCAGCACCAGCACCGAATGCACCGCTTCCCGCCCCGACAGATCCCGGATCTGGTGCCGGCACGAGGTTCCATCCGCAACGATGAGGTCGTCCGCCCCGGCCGCGCGCACCGCGGGGATCAGGTCGCGCTCGGCCATCGCCCGCGAGACCTCCTGGGTTTCCGCCTGATAGCCGAACGCGCCGGCCATGCCGCAGCAGGACGAGGCGATCGGCCTGACCTGTCAATCCCGGCACCAGGCCGAGCGTCGCCAGCGCGTCGGGGAAGGCGCCGAAGCTCTTCTGGTGGCAATGCCCGTGCACATGCGCGATCGCCGGGCAGTGCCCGCAAGGCCAGCTCCGGCTTCTCGCTGCGCCAGAAACTCCGACAGCAGCATCGCCCGGCCGGCCAGCTCGTCCGCGGCCGGGCCGGGCAGCAGGGAGCGGAACTCGTCGCGCAGGGTCAACAGGCAGGAAGGCTCCAGCCCGATCACCGGCAGCCCGCCGGACAGCGCCTGCAGCGTGCGTCGCGCTTCCGCCGCGCGCCCGATCGACCAGGCCGGCGGCGAGATAGGTGCGTCCGCAGCAAAGCGGCCGGGAGCCGGCGGCGGGGATCACGGCGCGGTAGCCGGCGGCGGCCAGCACGCGCAGGGCGGCGCGCAGGTTCTCCGGCTCGAAATAGCGGTTGAACGTGTCGGCCAGCAGCAGCACGTCGCCCTTCGCCGCGGCCGGCGCGGCGGCTTCCTGGTCGCGGAACACGTCCCGGCGCCATTGCGGCAGGCTGCGTTCGGCGGAGAAGCCGAGCCAGGTTTCCGACAGCCGGCGCAGCGGCGCCAGCCGGTTGCGCAGATTGAGCAGCGGCGCCAGCCGGGCGGCCCAGGCGGCATAGCGCGGCAGTTCGGCCACCAGCCGCTCGCGCGGCTTCACGCCGTGGCGCTCGGCGCGGGCGGCCAGCACCTCGATCTTCATCTTCGCCATGTCCACGCCGGTCGGGCATTCGCGCCGGCAGGCCTTGCAGGACACGCACAGCGCCATCGCCTCGGCCAGCGCGCCCGGACGGCCATCGCGTCGGCGCCGAGCTGCCCGGTCAGCGCCAGGCGCAGCGTGTTGGCCCGCCCGCGCGTCAGATGGATCTCGTCGCGCGTCACCCGGTAGCTCGGGCACATCACCCCGGCATCGAAGCTGCGGCAGGTGCCGTTGTTGTTGCACATCTCCACCGCGCCCAGCATGCCGCCGAGCGGGCCGGGATGGTCCGACCAGTCGAGTTTTGGCGTGAAGCCCGGCGCCGGCGCATAGCCGGGCGGGTAGCGGAACAGGGTGCGGTCGTCCATCCGCGGCGGGCGCACGATGCGGCCGGGATTCAGCATGCCGCCGGGGATCGAACGCGTCCTTCACCGCCTCGAACGCGCGCACGATGCGGGGGCCGAACATCTGCGCGTGGAACTCGCTGCGCACGATGCCGTCGCCGTGCTCGCCGCTGTGCGAGCCCTTGTATTCGCGCACGAGGGAAAAACATTCCTCGGCGACCGCGCGCATGCGTGCGCACGTCGGCCGGGTCCTTCATGTTCAGCACCGGGCGGACATGCAGGCAGCCGACCGAGGCATGGGCGTACCAGGTGCCCTTCGTGCCGTGCCGCTCGAACACCGCGTTCAGCCGCTCGGTGTAGTCGGCGAGGTCGTCGAGATCGACGGCGCAGTCCTCGATGAACGAGACCGGCTTCCCGTCGCCCTTCATCGACATCATGATGTTCAGCCCGGCCTCGCGCACCGAGGCGATCGCCGCCTGGAAGCCGGCATCCATCGCGCGCACGACCGCGCGGCCGTGACCGAGATCGCCCATCAGCGTTTCGAGCTCGGTCCAGCCTGGCCAGCAGCGGCGCGTCGGCATCGCCGTGGAACTCGACGATCAGCAGGCTGTCCGGCTCGCCGATCAGCATCTTGTCGATCGTCGCGCGGTAGATCGGGATGGAGCGGCCGAGATCGATCATGGTGCGGTCCACCAGTTCCACCGCCTCCGGGTCCAGCGCGACGATGTGGCGCGATGCCTCCATCGCCTCGCGGAAGGTCGGGAACTGGCAGATGCCGAGCATTTTCCGGGGTTTGATCGGGTGCAGGATCAGCTCGACCGCCGCGGAGAAGGCCAGCGTGCCCTCCGAGCCCACCAGGAGGCGGGCGAGGTTGTCCCGCCCCGCCGCCCGCGCCGCCGGCGTCAGCGCGTCGATGTTGTAGCCGCCGACGCGGCGGAGCTGCTTGGGGAAGCGCGCCGCGATCTCCTCGGCCTCCCTGGCGCCGAGCGCGCGCAGGCGCTGGATCAGCTCGGCGATGCCGGCCGGGATCTCGGCGCCGAGATTGTCCGACACCGCGCCGAACCGATGGCGCGATCCGTCGGCCAGGATCGCGTCGATGGCGCTGACATTGTCGGCCATCAGGCCGTAGCGGATGGATTTGGAGCCGCAGGAATTATTCGCCGCCATCCCGCCGATCGTGCAGCGCGCGTGGGTGGAGGGATCGACCGGGAAGAACAGCCCGTGCGGCTTCAGCGCCGCGTTCAGGTGGCCGAGCACCAGACCGGGCTCCACCAGCGCGCGTGCTGCTGGCGGCATCCACGTCCAGCACGCGGCGCAGATGCTTGGAGCAGTCGATCACCAGCGCGCGGTTGACGGTCTGGCCGCACTGGCTGGTGCCGCCGCCGCGCGGCAGCACGGGAATGCCGTACTCGCGGGCGACGCCGAAAGCGGCCTCCACGTCGTCGATCGTCTTCGGCACGATCACTCCGAGCGGATCGACCTGGTAGATCGACGCGTCGGTGGCATAGCGCCCGCGGCTGGCGCGGTCGAACAGCACCTCGCCCTGGATCTCGCGCGCCAGCCGCGCCGCCAGGGCGGAATCGCCGGGCGGGGTCGCGGCGGGAAGCGGTGCGTTCATCGTCCTGGTCTCCGCAATGAGCGGCGCATGCTGTGCCGAGCCCTACCTGCATTGCAATGGCGCATTGGCCGGGGGCGGATTGGCAAGCCCGCCCGAGCGTGCTTTGTCTCCGGCCGCCTGAGGAGCAACGAAGATGAGCAAGTACCAAGCCGGCCGGCATTTTCTGCAGACACCCGGCCCGACCAACGTCCCCGATCGCGTGCTGCGCGCCATGCACCGCGCCCCGATCAACCATCGCGGTCCGGAATGGGGCGCCGTCGGCCGCGAGGTCGTGGCCAATCTGCGCAAGATCTTCGGCACCGAGGGCATCGTCGCGATCTATCCGGCATCCGGCACCGGCGCGTGGGAAGCGGCCCTGCTGAACACGCTGTCGCCCGGCGACCAGGTGCTGATGAGCCATACCGGCTGGTTCGCGCATCTGTGGGACCAGATGGCACGCAGGCTTGGCCTGGAGCCGGTGATGCTGGAAACCGACTGGCGCCGTGGCGCCGACGCTGCCGCCATCGAGGAACGGTTGGTGGCCGATAAGTCCCACAAGATCAAGGCCGTCTGCATCGTCCATAACGAAACCTCGACCAGCTGCATGACCCATGCCCTGCCGGTGCGCCAGGCGATGGACCGTGCCGGCCACCCGGCGCTGCTGATGGTCGACGCCATTTCCTCGCTCGCCTGCTCGGACTACCAGCACGATGCCTGGGGCGTGGACGTCACCATCTCCGGCTCGCAGAAGGGGCTGATGATCCCGCCCGGCCTGTCGTTCAACGCCATCGGTCCGAAGGCGCTGGAGGCGGCGAAGAGCGCGAAACTGCCGCGCAGCTACTGGGACTGGGAGCCGCTGATCGCCGCCAACGCCACCGGCTTCTTTCCCTATACCCCGGCCGAGAACCTGATCTTCGCCCTGAACGAGGCGCTGAAGATGCTGCAGGAGGAAGGGCTGGCCAACGTCTACGCCCGCCATGAACGCTTCGCCGAGGCCACGCGCCGCGCCGTGCGCGCCTGGGATCTGGAGCTGCAATGCCTGGACCCGCACTGCTACTCGCCCGGCGTGACCGCGATCCGCACGCCGGATGGCCATAGCGCCGACGGGCTGCGCAACATCATCCTGGACAAGTTCAACATGGCGCTGGGCAATGGCCTGGGCCAGATCACCGACAAGGTGTTCCGCATCGGCCATATGGGCGATCTCGGCGAGTTGCAGCTGCTCGGCACGCTCGGCGGGGTGGAGATGGGGCTGCGGATCGCCGGCGTGCCGCACCGGCCCGGCGGCGTGCAGACGGCGATGGATTTCCTGGCCGGAAACGCCTGACCTTCAACCCATTAGGGGAGGACGAGGATGATCGATGTCTGGACCTGGCCGACACCGAACGGCCACAAGGTGCATATCGCGCTAGAGGAACTTCGTCTGCCCTACAACGTGATCCCGATCAATATCGGCAAGGGCGACCAGTTCAAGCCGGAGTTCCTGGCGATCACGCCGAACCACCGCATTCCCGCCATCGTCGATCCCGACGGGCCCGGCGGGAAGCGGGTGGAATTGTTCGAATCCGGCGCGATCCTGATCTATCTGTCGGAAAAGACCGGCGGCCGGCTGATCCCCACCGACCCGATCGCGCGCTACACCTGCCTGCAATGGCTGATGTTCCAGATGGGCGGCGTCGGGCCGATGTTCGGCCAGTACAACCACTTCGCGAATTACGCCAACGACAAGATCCCCTACGCGATCGAGCGCTACACCAACGAAGTGGCGCGGCTGCACCGGGTGCTGGACAAGCGCCTGTCGGAGGCCGCCTATCTCGCCGGCGACGAATACAGCATCGCCGACATCGCTACCTTCCCCTGGATCCGCAATCCCGATCGGCGCAACGTGGATCTTTCCGCCTATCCGAACGTCAAGCGCTGGCATGACGCCATCGCCGCCCGCCCGGCCGTGCAGCGCGGGGTGGAGGTGCTGGCGGAAAACCAGCGCAAGGGCGCGATGACCGCCGAGGAAAAGGAAGTCATGTTCGGCAAGACCCAGTTCGCCGCGCGGTAGAAGCAAGACCTGACAGCGGCGCCGGACTGCGCAGGGATCGGGCAAGGGGCGCCGGTGGATCTGCCCCGTTCGCGGAATGCGGAGGCACCGGCTTTTCTGGCGCTGGTGCCGGAGCTGCATCACCTGCTGCTGCCGGATACGCATGGAGCGGCCAGGATCTAGGCGACAGCCCTGGGCCCCGTCTTGCGCACCCCGAACCGGAAGCCGGTGACCAGGAACCCGATCAGGCTGTCGGTCATCAATGCCCCCCTGCCGGATGGCGCGGCCTCCGTTCCCCCGGCAGGGTCCTCCACCATTCCCGGCGGCACCGCCAGGGAGCACATCAGGCAGCCGCCCATCCAGTAATAGCGCCACACCACTTCCTGCGGCGCCAGGTCCGGCAGCGCCTGCTGCAGCGCCGCCACGAACTCCTTGCGCAGCCGGTCGTAATAGCGAACCAGCATGTGGTTCGCCTCCGGCATCGCCAGGATGCGCCCGAGCGAATACTGCACGATGATCGCCCGTGCACTTGCGGACGAAACATCCGCCAGCTCCGTCGCGGGCAGCACATAGGCCTGCACGATCGCCTCCAGCGACGCCCGGCCGCCGGCCCGCGCCATGCAATCCTGCAGCCGGGTCAGCCGTTCCTCGTTCAGCGGCGCCACGCGGCGCAGGAACATCTCCTCGAACAGCTTCTCCTTGGAGCCGAAATAATAGTTCACGGCGGCAACGTTCACGTCCGCCGCCGATGCGATCGAGCGCAAGGTCACGGCCATCACGCCTTCCCGCGCGAACAGCTGCTCGGCGGTGTCCAGGATCCGCTCCCGTGCGCCGCGTGGCAGGGCGTCCTTGCCGGCCTTCGCACCAACCGCCTTGATAACGCGAGCCATCCGCCATTCCCTTGCAACCACGAGCGAAACCAGACGCACATACACCCGGGCAGCGAAGCCGGGGAAGAAAAATCGGGCATATGTTTTAATCAAACGCTTGACCGAGCCATTCGGGGGCCATAGATTCGCGCCAACGGGAGGAACGATCATGCCGGAACGGCGACCAACCCAGGCCAGGATCATGGCCGGACGCGGATGAAAGCTCCGTTCAGCCGCACCTTGGCCGAGCTTCTGTGCGAGCAGGCCGCCTGCCATGGCAGCAGCCTGGCGGTGATCTGCGGCGATCGCGAAATCTCCTATGCCGGGCTGGCGCAACGCGCGGGCCGCATTGCCGCCGGCCTGCACCGGCGCGGCATCCGCCGGCACGACCGGGTCGGGCTGCTGATGAACAACCGGTTGGAATGGCTGGAGGTGTTCTTCGGTGCCACGCTGATCGGGGCGACGATCGTTGCCTTCAGCACCTGGTCCCGGCGCAGCGAGCTGGAATGGCTGCTGGGCGATGCCGGGGTGAAGATCCTGTTCGCGCTGGACCGTTTCGGCGATCAGGATTTTGCCGAAGACCTGCGGGCCATCGCGCCCGATCTGCCGATCGTCCTGCAGGGCGGCCCGGCCGCATCCTACGCGGAATTCGGCGCCGAGCCGGCGTTCCCCTTCCCGCTGCCCCCCGGCGAGGGGCCGAGCGCGGCCGATGATGCCATCGTTATCTACACCTCCGGCTCCAGCAGCCGGCCCAAGGCGGTGCCGCTGGCGCATTACGGCATCATCGAAAACGGCTTCAATATCGGCGAACGCCAGGGCTATCGTTCCACCGACCGCGTGCTGCTCGCCCCGCCGCTGTTCTGGTCCTATGGCAGCGCCAACGCGATGTCCGCGACGCTGACCCACGGCGCCGGCCTGGTGCTGCAATCGCGCTTCGAGCCCGGCGAGGCCATCGAGCTGATCGAGCGCCACCGCTGCACCGCGCTCTATACGCTGCCCGCCATCACCGCTGCCATCAGCACGCATCCGGCCTTCCGCCCGGAACGCACGCGCAGCCTGCGCACCGGCGTGACCATCGGCGCCCCGCAGGACATCCTGACCGCGGCGCGGGTGCTGGGGGCGGCGGAGATCTGCAACGTCTATGGCCAGACCGAAAGCTACGGCAATTGCTGCGTCACCCCGCATGACTGGCCGCTGGAACGCCGCGCCCAATGCCAGGGCCCGCCTCTGCCCGGCGTCGAGATCCGGATCCTGCACCCCGATACCGGCGCCGTCCTGCCACCGGGCGAGGACGGGCTGATCGAGGTGCGCGGCTATGTCACCCGCGGCTACGGCAAATCAAGCGCGCAGCTCATGGCGGAGGCCTTCGCGCCGGATGGTTTCTTCCGTACCGGAGACATGGGCCATCTGACCGAGACCGGGGAACTGGTCTTCGTCGGGCGCACCACGGAAATGATCAAGAAAGGCGGCATCAACATCTCCCCGGCGGAGGTGGAGGACATGCTGATGCAGCACCCCGCGGTCGGCCAGGCCGGCGTCGTCGGCGTGCCCGACGCGCGCCAGGGCGAGCTGCTCGCCGCTTTCATCGTGCTGCGTCCCGACCACCAGGCCAGCCGGGACGAGATCGCGGCGCATTGCCGCTCCACCGCCTCGCGCTACAAGGTTCCGGATATCATCGAGTTTCGCACCGAACTGCCGGTCACCGCCACCGGCAAGCTGCTGCGCCGCGAGCTGAAAACCCTGGCCGCCGCGGGCAGCAAGCCATGACCGAGGAAGCCTGGAACCTGTGGGGCGAGCAGGATGAAAAGGGCGCCCTGAACCGCATCGGCCCGGCCCAGACCCGCGCCGCCGCCGGGCTGGTGCGCACCGGGCAGGTACTGAGCCTGGCGCAGCCACTCTCTCCGCGCACCGCGGTGCCCCCGCATCGCCCGGGGGTGATGCATTTCATGGACCGTGACGGCGGCGACTATGCCGCCGGCGCGCGCCAGCCGGGCGGCTTCCAATTCGCCGAGGACACCATCCTGCTGCCGCTGCATGTCGGCACGCACATAGACGCGCTCTGCCATGTCTGGCACGACGACAGACTGTATAACGGTTTCCCCGGCAACGGCATCCGCAGCACCTCCGGCGCGGCCCGCTGCGGCATAGACAAGATGCCGCCGATCTTCACCCGCGGCCTGCTGCTGGACATCGTGCGCCTGCGCGGCGGCATAGTGCCGGACGGCGAGACCATCCCGCTGGCCGAGCTGCAGGCAGCGGCCAGCCAGGCCGGCGTGACCCCGGCCGAAGGCGACGCCGTGCTGATCCGCACCGGCTGGCTGGAACGCCAGCAGGCAGGCGAGGCCATCCGCTTCGACACCGAACCGGGCATCGGCCTGGAAGCCGCCTTGTGGCTGGCCCGATCCGGTGTCGCGCTGGTCGGCGCCGACAATTACGCGATCGAGGTGCTGCCCTTTCCGGCCGGCCAGGTCTTTCCGGTGCATCAATGCCTGATCCGCAACTACGGTGTTCCGCTGCTGGAAGGCCTCAGCCTGCGCGCCCTGAGCGAAACGGGCGTGGCCGAGTTCGCCTTCGCCGCCGCCCCGCTGCCCATCGTCGGTGGCACCGCCAGTCCGATCGTGCCCATGGCGGTGCTATGAGCCGCCTCAACCGTTTCCTGCACGGCATCCGGGTCGTCGACGTCTCGTTCTACATCCCCGGGCCGATGGCCAGCCTGCTGCTGGCCGACATGGGCGCGGAGGTGACGAAGGTGGAGCCGCCCTGGGGCGACGACATGCGCGCCCTCGGACCACGGGACAAGGACGGCCGGCCGCTGTTCTACGAAGCCCTGAATGCCGGAAAAGCCGTCACCCGGCTGGACTTCAAGCAGGAAGAAGGCCGCGCCGCCCTGCTTGCCCTGACCGACCGGGCGGACATCTTCATCGAGGGCTTCCGCCCCGGCGTCATGGCGCGCCTCGGCCTCGGCGCCGAGACCCTGCGGGCGCGCAACCCGCGGCTGATCACCTGCTCGATCAGCGGCCACGGGGCGGATAGCCCGCTGGCCCAGGCGGCCGGTCACGACGGCAACTACCTGGCCGCCGCCGGGGTGCTGTACCGCAACGGCGTCCCGCCGCGCTTCTTCGACCCGCCCGTGGCCGACATCTGCGGCTCATTGTTTTCCGTGATCGCCATCCTCGGCGCCTTGCAGGCCCGCTCCAAGGACGGCCAGGGCTGCCATATCGATCTCGGCCTCGCCGATGTTCCGATGCCGCTGCAACTATTCGAGATCGCCGCCTTCGGCGCCACCGGCCAGGTGGCACAACCCGACAGCACCTATCTGAACGGCGGCGCCGCCTATTACCAGGTCTACAAGACAGGCGACGGCCACGTGATGGTGGGCGCGGTCGAGCCGAAATTCTGGCAGGCCTTCGCGCAGGCCGCCGGCCATCCGGAATGGATCGCCCGCCAGTCCGAGCCTTTGCCCCAGCGCGCGCTGATCGCCGATGTGGCCGGCTGCCTCGGCAAGCTCAGCCTGTCGGATTGCCGGGCACGCTTTACCGGGGATTGCTGCGTGACGCCGGTCCTCGACCTGGCCGAGGCCATCGCCTCGCCGCATCACGCCGCGCGCCGGCTGGTGACGAGCACCGGCGGCGGGCTGCAATCGCTGTTCCCGGCCTGGATCGACGGCGCGCCGCCCAGGGCGCGCGAACCCCTCACGGAGAGGCAATAGATGGCCTATAATGTCCAGCCAGCCATCATCGGCTGTGCCGTGCTGCCCAGCGTTCCCAACGGCAATGAATCGCTCGAGGAACTGATCTACCGTGTCTCCCAGAGCGCGCTGCGGGATGCCGGCCTGACCATCGAGGACATCGACGGCATCGTCGTCGGCGCGAATGACCAGATGGACGGCAGGGCGATCTCCGTCATGGCCGCCTCCGGCTCGGTCGGTGGCGTCGACCGCGACATTCTCAGCACGCCGTCGAGCGCCGAGCACGCCTTCGTGCTGGGCGCGCTGCGGGTTGCCACCGGCCAGTTCCGGACGCAACTGGTCGTCGCCTGGAGCCCGACCGAGGCCTCGCCGTTGCGGGAAGTGGAGCGCCTTGCCGCCGACCCGTATTTCCATCGCCGGCTGCCGCTGGACGAGCTGGCCGCCGCAGGGCTGCAAGCCGGCGCGCTGGAGCACCAGATCCCCGGCGCGCGCCAGGCGGCGCTGGCGGTGGCGGAGAAGAACCGGCGCAACGGGGCGCGCGCCTATCCGGCTGAGCCCCGGACGGACGATCTGGGCACCGTCACCCGCTGGCCGCTGCGCGAGGGCATGGTAGGCCGACCCGCCACCGGCGCCGTCGCCCTGGTGCTGGCCGGGGCCGACGAGGTGGCCCGCCGCGCCGTGCCGGACCCGGTCTGGGTGCGCGGCATGGGCTGGGCCACCGAAGGCGGCTTCCTCGGCGACCGCGATCTCGCCACCCTCCCCTCGCTCCGGGCCGCCGCCGAACAGGCCTTTCGCGAGGCCGGCATCAGCGATCCCGTCGCCGCCTTCGATCTGGCGGAGGTGGCGGACTACACCCCGTACCAGGAGCTGCTGGCCTATGAGGGCCTCGGCCTCTGCGCGCGCGGGCAATGGCAGCGCCACGCCGAGGCCGGAACATTCGGCCCCGCCGGATCGTTGCCGGTGAATCTTTCGGGCGGCAGCCTGACCTGCAACCCGATCTACTGCACCGGCCTGATCCGCATCGGCGAAATCGCCAACCAGCTACGCGGCCGCGCCGGCCCGCACCAGCGCGCGGGCGCCCGCCGCGGCCTGGCTCACGCCGCCAGCGGCTTTGCCATGCAGTACAACACCGTGATCGTCCTGGATCGCGACCAGACAGGAGCCGCAGCATGAACGCGCCAAGGGTCGGCATCATCGGCATCGGCCAATCCGCCTTCCGCGCCAAGCGCGACGATGCCAGCTACCCGGACCTGGTGCGCGAAGCCGTCGTGCCCGCCATGGCCGATTGCGGCCTGGAATTCGACCAGATCGACGCCGTGGTCTACTCGCTGTCGCCGGACGCCATGGTCGGCATCGGCAATGCCGAGCGGCTGGGCGTGGATGCCGTGGGGGCCCGCAACAAGCGCTTCCTGCGCATCAACACCGGCGGCGCCACCGGCATTTCCAGCGTCGCGGCGGCCTATTACCACATCGCCTCCGGCGTCTGCGACACGGTGCTGACCGCCGGCGCCGACAAGGTGGGCGAATGCGGCGACAGCCAGACCGTGCTGAACAAGATCTGGGACCCCACCTACGAACGCCAGCTGCCGCTCGGCACCATCAACATGCTGGCCATGTCGGGTGTGCGCTACATGCACAAATACGGCATGACGCAGGAAGACATGGCCCGGGTCACGGTCAAGAACCGCTGGCACGCCTCATTGAACCCCAACGCGCATCTGCGCCGGGAAACCACGATCGAGGAGGTCATGGCCTCGCGCATGATCTCCTGGCCGGTCAAGCTGATGGATTGCTGCCCGCAATCCAGCGGCGGCGGCGCCATGGTGCTGGCCTCCGAACGTTTCATCCGGGAGCACAAGCTGGACGCAGTGTGGATCACCGGCCTCGGCCATTGTTCCGAGACCTACTATCTCGGCGACCGCATGGGCCGCGGCCAGACTGCCGACCACGCGGATGCGTTTGCGCTGAAGCAGTCGTTCCAGCGTGCATACAAGATGGCGGGGATCACCGATCCCGCGAAGCAGGTGCATGTCGCGGAGCTTTATGCCCCGTTCAGCAACACCGAATTCCACTCCATCGAGGCGGCGGGCCTGGCCGGCCTCGGCCAGTCGCCGGCGATGCTGCGCGAAGGCCAGTTCAAGCTCGGCGCCGGCATCCCGGTGAACACCTCCGGCGGCACGCTTTGCACCAACGCGATCGCGGTGACCGCCATGATCCGGGTGGCGGAAGTGGCGCTGCAGGTCTGGGGCCGGGCCGGGGCGCATCAGGTGCCGGGCGCGCGGGTCGGCATCGCCAGCGGCAATGGCGGCGACCATCAGTTCTTCGGAACGATGGTCGTGGAAGCATAGAAGGGATCATCACAATGGAACTGCTGACACGCCAGGAAAGCTGGAACATCACCTACAACCACGCGCTGGGGGAGACCGCGAGCTGGTTCTTCGTCCAGCTGCGCGACCATGCGAAACTATACGGCAAGCGCGACGCCAAATCAGGCCGCGTGCTGGTGCCACCGCGCGCCTTTTCCGACCAGACGCTGGAACCGACGACGGACTGGGTCGAGGTCGGCCCGGGCGGCCAGATCGAGGCCTTCACCATGGTCTATGCCTCGTTCCAGGGCCTGCCCCCGCCGCCCTACGCCTTCGGCTATGTGATGCTGGACGGCGCCGACACCGCCATCGGCGGCTTCTTCCGCGGCGTGGACCTGTCGGATGCCGACCAGGCCGCGAAGAAACTGGCCATCGGCACGCGGGTGATCACCAAATTCGCCGAACACCGCACCGGCGACGTGCTGGATTTCTGGTTCGAACCGGCCGCTTGAAGAAGGCAAGGTTGGGGCTTCGCCCCAAACCCCAGGAGGGGCTCTGCCCCTGGAGCCTCCTTTACCGAGCTGACGGACAACTCAAGAACGGCCTCATCCAGGTTCGCCCCGTCCGGGGGCATTTTCTGACCCGATCCCAGACGCCTTGAGCAAGGCGATCAACTCCCCGATCAGGGGGGCAGGTCACGGGCTATATGTCTCAACACGGCAAGCGCGTGACGCCGGGGATGACGGCACTGATCGACACGGGCGGCGAACCGGTCAGTTTTTCCGCGGGCCATCGCAGACCTGCCAGGCCGCGCCGAAGGGATCAGGGTTTCCGCCCCTTGGCATCAGCCGGCACGTTGCCCTTGATGCGGGCGATCGTCTGGCCGTTCGTGCTCGACATCAACGCATCGCGGATATTGCCAAGATGCTTCGTCATCGCAGCCGCCGCCCGCCGGGCGTTGCGCTCCTCCACCGCACGGAAGATCGCCTCGTGGTCGCGCAGCCAGGTCGGGCGGTAGCTTTCCATCGGCATGTAGCTGCGAATGTCCTGCCAGATCTGTGATTCGATCTGGCCCCGCCACAGGGAATCGGACAGGGAGACCAGCACGCCATTGCCGGTCGCTTCGGCGAGCAGGATGTGGAAACGGTGGTCGGCGGAATCGGCGTCGCGGCCCAGCGCGTGTTCGCGCCGCATCGTGGCCAAGGTTTCGGCCATTTGCGCAAGCTGCATATCCGATGCGGCTTGGGCCGCGAGGGCCGCGATTTGCGGCTCCACCAGCTGGCGGGCCTGAACGTTTTCGAACGGCCCGAACCCCTTCAGGGTCTGCATCTCCACCGCTGCGCGATGGCTGACGACATAGGCGCCGCTGTTGTGGCGGACCTTGAGCAGACCGGCCATCTGCAGCGACAGGATCGCCTCACGGATCGTCGGTCGCGACACGCCGAACCGTTTCGCCAGGTCGCGTTCGGCCGGCAGGCGCTGCCCCACGGCATACTCGGCCTGGACCAGCGCGGTGATCTGCCGTGCCACGATCTCGAAGCTGCGCGTCGGCGAGACAGAGGAAGCGGGGAGCATGGCAACTACAAACAGCGCCGATTTCGGTTTGACAAGCCTGGAATGACGCCCTGATACTGGTCAAGCCAATCTGGTAAGACCAATTCTGCCGTTCGGCCAGGTAGTGGCCGTTTGCCCTGTGAAGCCGTTTGGCCTGTGAAGCCGTTTGCCCTGTGAACAGGAGTGCCCATCGCGTGTCGCAACCGAAGCCGAATTCGATGGAAGCGCGGGACGTTCTGTTCCACCTGCACTCACAGACCAATCCCACCCTGCATGCAAAACGCGGGCCACTGATCATGACACGCGGCGAGGGCATCTACGTCTTCGACGCCAACGGCAAGCGTTATCTGGAGGCGATGGCAGGGCTGTGGTGTACGTCGCTCGGCTTTTCCGACGCACGGCTGAAGGCGGCCGCTGCGAAAGCCTATGACAAGTTCGGCTTCTACCACACCTTCAACCACAAGACCCCGGATGCCACGATCGACCTGGCCGAGCGCCTGGTTGCCCTGTCGCCGATCCCGGACGCGCAGGCCTATTTCGCCACCTCCGGCTCCGAAGCGACCGAGACCATGGTCAAGCTCGCCTGGGTATATCACGCGGCGCGCGGCAAGCCCGGCAAGCGCAAGATCATTTCCCGCGATCGCGGCTTCCATGGCTCCACCATCGTCGCCGCCTCCATGTGCGGCCTGCCGCGCATGCATCGGGAGTTCGGCCTGCCCTTGCCGGGCTTCCTGCACACGCTGTGCCCCGATGCCTATCACGGCATGCTGCCCGGCGAGACCGAGGACGGGTTCACGACCCGGCTGGCCGCGGAACTGGAGCGGATGATCGAGGACGAGGGCGCGGACAGTATCGCCGCCTTCATCGCCGAGCCGATCAATGCCGGGGGCGGCGTCATCGTGCCGCCCGCCGGTTATTTCGCCAAGATCGAGGCGGTACTGCGCCGGCACGACATCCTGGTGCTGGCGGACGAGGTGGTATGCGGCTTCGGGCGCACCGGCAACTGGTGGGGCAGCCAGACCGTGGGCATGACGCCCGATATGATGGCGATGGCCAAGGGCATATCCAGTTCCTACTTCCCGATCTCGGCCGTGCTGCTGGGCCGGCCGGTGCGCGACGCGCTGACCCGCATGAACGAGGGTGGCGAGTTGTTCGGCCATGGCTTCACCAATTCCGGCCATCCCGTCGGCGTGGCGATCGCGCTGGAGACATTGCGCATCTACGAGGAAATGGACGTCGTCCCGCATGTCCGCCGCATGGGCGCGCGGCTGAAAGCGGGGCTGCAGGCGATTGCCGCGGAGTCTGGCATCGTCGGCCAGGTGCGCGGTGAAGGCCTGATGGTCGCGGTCGAGTTGGTGGCCGAGCCCGCGACAAGGACCGCCTTCGATCCCGCGATGACGGTCGGCGCCGCCTTTGACGCCCAGGCGATCGCCAACGGCCTGATCATCCGCGCCATGGGCGACACGATCGGGTTCTGCCCGCCATTGATCATTGACGAAGCGGGCGTGGACGAGGCGCTCGACCTGTTCGCCCGCACGTTGCGCGGCGTCGAGGCCGGGCTGGGCCATCGCGCCGCTGCGGAATAGCCGACCGCCTTTCTCTGCCCTCATCCAGGAGATGCCCATGCTTCGTCGTGATATGCTTCGTTCCACGCTGGGCGCCGGGTTGAGCGCGGGGTTGGGCGCGGCCACCGGGTTGCTCGCTGCGCCGCGGATCGGGCGGACCCAGGCCGTTGCGGCCAGCACGCTGCGCTTCGTGCCGCAGGCGGATGCGGCGATCCTGGACCCGATCATCACCACCGGCCTGGTGAACCGCAACCATGGCTTCCTGCTTTTCGACACGCTGTACGGCATCGATCTGGAGGGCAAAATCCAGCCCCAGATGGTGGCGGGGCATACCGTGGAGAATGACGGCAAGCTGGTGACCATGACCCTGCGCGACGGGCTGAAATTCCACGACGGTGAGCCGGTGCGCGGCCGCGACGTGGTGGCGAGCCTGAAGCGATGGGCGAGCCGGGACGCGTTCGGCAATTCGCTGATGCTGGCCGTGGACGAGCTGTCCGCCCCCGACGACCGGACGATCCGCTGGCAGCTGAAGCGTCCCTTTCCGCTGCTGCCGCAGGCGCTGGGCAAGGTGGGCGCGATCGTCGCCTTCATCATGCCGGAACGGCTGGCCATCACCGACAGCGCGATGCCGGTGAAGGAAATCGTGGGCAGCGGCCCATTCCGTTTTCGCGCCGACCAGCACGTGCCGGGCGCCCTGCTCGTCTACGAGAAATTCGCCGGCTATGTGCCGCGGCCGGAGGGCACGCCGAGCCTGCTGGCCGGTCCGAAGATCGCCTATATGGACCGGGTTGAATGGCGGGTGATCCCCGACGCCTCGACCGCCGCGGCCGCACTGCAGCAGGGCGAGGTGGATTGGTGGGACCAGCCGATCGCCGACCTGTTGCCGACGCTGAAGCGCAACCCGCGCCTGACGGTGGAGGTGCTGGACCCGTACGGCAATATCGGCGTGCTGCGCTTCAACCACACGCAGCCGCCGTTCGACAATCCGGCGATCCGGCGCGCCGTGCTGGGGGCGGTACGGCAACGCGACTTCATGGGCGCGGTGGCCGGCGAGGATCAGAGCCTGTGGAAGTCCGGCATAGGTTTCTTCGCACCCGGCGGCGTCATGGCCAATGACGAGGGCATGGCGGCGCTGGCCGGCACGACCAGCATCGAGGACTCGAAGAAGGCGCTGAAGGCCGCGGGATACAAAGGCGAGAAAGTGCTGCTGATGGCGCCTTCCGACTTCCCGGCGATCAACGCGATGAGCGAGGTCGCGGCCGACATGTTCCGCAAGCTGGACATGAACCTGGACTACCAGGTGATGGACTGGGGCAGCATGCTGCGCCGCATGGGCAATCGCGAAACGCCGGAAAAGGGCGGCTACAACGCGTTCTGCACCTACTCGGCCGGGGTGACGCAGCTCGATCCCTCGGCACATAATTTTCTGCGCGGCAGCGGCGACAAGGCGACGTTCGGCTGGTCCACCAGCCCGGAACTGGAAAAACTGCGCAACGCCTGGTTCGACGCTCCCGATGCGGCGGCGCGGAAGGCGATCGGAATCGAGGCCCAGCGCCAGGCTTTCATCGACGCGCCCTATGTGCCGCTCGGCTTGTTCTATCAGCCGACCGCGTACAGAAAGGAGTTTACCGGCGTCCTGAAGGGTCTGCCGCTGTTCTGGAACGTTCGCCGCGCCTGAAGCAAGGACCCGCATGCTTCCCATCACCGGCTATGTCGACCGCTGGAGCGCCCGCCCCGGCGAAACACTCAACTTCATGATCGGTGTGCGGGGTGGCGGGCGTTACCGCGCCCGCGTGGCGCGCGTGATCTGCGGCGATCCCAACCCGGCCGGTCCCGGCTACCGCGAGGTACCGGTGACCTCGGCGCTGGAAGGGGAGCACGTGGGCGAGCAGCAGGACATCCATCTTGGCTCCTGGGCCGATATCCCCGGGATCGACCTGCCGCCGGGCGGGATCGCCTTCGCCGCCACGATCTGGCCGACGCGGATCGGCGCGGGGGAACAGGCGGTGCTCTCCTGGGCCGGGACGGCGGGATCGCTGACCCTTGGGATCGGACCGGACGGCGCGTTCTGCCGCCTCGCCACCGCAATGGGCACACGGGAACTCCGCACCGGCACGCGGCTGACGGAGCGCGCCTGGCACGACATCGCCTGCGTGCTCGACCCCGCAAGCGGCCGATTGCTGCTGGGCCAGGCCCCGCACGCCCCGCGCCTGGACCTCGACGAGGCGGCCGCGTGCGACACCACCGTTGCCGGCGGGCCGGCGGGGGGCATCACCGGAGGGCTGGCGGGCTCGGGCGCGGCCGCCATCGCCGCGGACCGAAGCGCCGCCCCGGTCGCGCGCTACAACGGCAAGATCGAGCGTCCGCGCATCCTGTCCGGGGCCCCTGCCCTGGCCGACCTGCTCGCCGCCCAGCGCAGCGGCGTCGCCGTCGTGGGGGCCGCACCGATTGCCGCCTGGGATTTTTCCCGCGCCATGCAGACGGATGTGGTGGAGGATGCCGGGCCGGCCGGGCTGCACGGCAGGCTGGTCAATCTGCCGACGCGGGCGATGACCGGATCGAACTGGCGCGGCGACGTACACCGCTGGACCGAGGATCCGGCGCAGTACGGCGCGATCCATTTCCACGACGACGATATCGGCGACGCCGGGTGGCGCCCGTCCTTGAGCTTCGTCGTGCCCGAGGACTGGACCAGCGGCGTCTATGCTCTGCATCTGGAGAAGGACGGCGCGCGCGACAACATCGTCTTCTACATCCGCGCGAAGGTGCCGGGATCGCAGGCGAAGGTCGCCTTCCTCGCGCCCACCTTCAGCTATACGGTGTACAGCCAGTTCCAGAAGGCCGGACGGCAGGCCCTGATCACCGACCGCTCGCTGGCCTGGGGCGCCCTGGCCCAGGCGCCGGACGGGCACCCGGAATACGGGGTCAGTCCGTACAATTTGCACTCGGACGGCAGCGGCGTGGTGATGTCCACGATGCGGCGGCCGCTGATCGACAAGCGGGTGAACCAGATCCATCTGGTCGACCCAAGCGAAGGCGGTTCCGGCCTGTACTGGGTCTCGGCCGACAGCTACATCACCGATCTGCTGACCCGCAAAGACATTCCGTTCGAAATCATCACGGACCACGACGTCCATGCGGAAGGCGCGGCGTTGCTGTCCAAATATACGGTGGTGCTGACCGGGCAACACCCGGAATACCATTCCGCGGAAACGATGGACGCGCTCACCGCCTATATCGGCCAGGGCGGCCGCTTCATGTATCTCGGCGGCAACGGGTTCTACTGGAAGGTGGTGCCGCACGGGGACGGGCCGTGGAGTTTCGAGCTGCGCCGCGCCGAAGGTGGCATCCGCCTGTGGGAAACCCTGCCGGGCGAAAGCTACCACGCGCATGACGGCTCCTATGGCGGCCTGTGGCGCAGGCTGGGCCGTCCCCCGCAGGCCCTGGTTGGCGTGGGGTTCAGCACCCAGGGCGAGTATATGGGTTTCCCTTACACATTCCTGGACGGCATCCTGGATCCGCGCGTTGCTTTCATGCGGAACGGGATGGAGGAACGCTCCCGGCCCGGCGGCCTGCTGGGCGAGCGCGGGCTGATGGGCGGCGGCGCCGCCGGGCACGAGCTGGATCGTGCCGACACCCGGCTCGGCACGCCGCCGCATGCGATCATCGTTGGCCGCGCCGTGCTCGAAGAGCCGAGCTATCAGCCCGTCAACGAGGAGCGTCGCGACCATACCTGGCCGGGCAAGCGCGAGGACATCATCCGCTCGGACCTGACCTTCTTCGAAACGCCGAACGGCGGCGCGGTCTTCTCGGTCGGGTCAATGAACTTCATCGGCGCCCTGCCGATCGACGGCTATGGCAATGTGGCGGCCACGCTGATCACCAACGTGGTGCGTCGCTTCGCCGATCCCACGCCGTTTCCACCACCGCAGCCAGCAGCCGGGGACTGATCGCCGGCCCTCCCCGCCCCTGACGACAACCGACGCGATCCCTGTCGCTCGGGGTCGTGGCCCGGTTGGCGCGCCAATCGTGGGCCTGGTAGCCGCTCATTCTCCGCTTTTCGGATGACGCCGCCGCCATTCGGGCTGCCGTCGGCCAGGAGCCCCAGGACATCCGGCATGCGCAGGAGCCTGGCCGCTCGACGGCTCTGCGTCAGTCAGGATGAGATTTTCGGTAGGGACAAACACAAAGCCGCCGAGACGGATTGCGATCGCGGCAAAAAGCGCGTGAAATACCCGTCAGTAGGTTAGCCGACCCGTGCGTTTGCCCCGGGCCGGTGAAATTGGAGCGGGGAAGACGACATGAATGTCACACACGCGGTCGCGGAGCGGCCCCAGGCGGCCAAGGCCACGAACTTCGACGCGATCATTATCGGCGCCGGCATTTCCGGCATGTTCATGCTCTATCGCCTGCGTGAGCTGGGCATGACGGCGCGCGTGTTCGAGGCTGGCACCAACGTGGGTGGCACCTGGTATTGGAACCGCTACCCTGGTGCCCGCTTCGATTCGGAAAGCTGGACCTACGGCTATTCGTTTTCCGAGGAGTTGCTGAAGGAATGGGACTGGAAGGAGCATTTCTCTCCGCAGCCGGATACGCTGGAATACCTGAACCTGGTGGCGGACAAGTTCGATCTGCGCCGGGACATGCAATTCCGCAGCACGGTCAAAGCTGCGCACTGGGATGATGCCGCCAACCAATGGATTGTGACCCTGGAAAGCGGGGAGCAGGCCAGCGCACGCTTCCTGTTCACCGCAATCGGCATCCTCTCCGCGCATACCTTGCCGAACATTCCCGGCATGGAGAGTTTCCACGGCCCGGCCTATCACCCGGCGCGCTGGCCGCACACGCCGGTGGATTTCACTGGCAAGCGCGTCGGCATCATCGGCACCGGGGCCACCGCGATCCAGGCAATTCCGGAGATCGCCAAGCAGGCGAAGCAACTGACCGTGTTCCAGCGCCGGCCGAACTGGGCCGCACCTTTGCACAATTCCACGATCAGCACGGCGGAGATGGAGGCGATCAAGGCCCGCTACGACGAGATCTACGCCCGCTGCGCCGGGACGCCGAGCTGGTTTATCCATGAGGCCGACCGGCGCAAGACGATGGACGTGCCGCCGGAGGAGCGCGAGGCATTCTGGGAAAAGCTGTACGCGGAGCCGGGCTTCGGCATCTGGATGGGCAATTTCCGCGACATCCTGACTGACGAGACCGCCAACGCCGCGATCAGCGAATTTATCGCAAAGAAGATCCGCCAGCGGGTGAAGGACCCCAAGGTCGCCGACAAGCTTATACCGAAAGACCACGGTTTCGGCAGCCGCCGCGTACCGCTGGAGAGCGGCTATTTCGAAGCCTATAACCGCGACAACGTGCTGCTGGTGGATGTGAACGAGACGCCGATCGAGCGCATCACGCCGAACGGCATCAAAACCAGCGAGAAGGAACACGAGTTCGACATACTGGTCTACGCCACCGGCTTCGACGGCGTGACCGGCGCATTCGACCGCATCGACATCCGCGGCCCGAATGGCGTGCGGCTGAAGGATGTCTGGGCGGATGGCCCGCGCACCTATCTGGGCATGCTCGCCGAAGACTTCCCCAATATGATGATGGTGCTGGGCCCGCATACGGCGCGGGGAAATATCCCACGAGCGATCGAACACACCGTGGAATGGCAAACGGGCGTGCTGCGGTTCATGCGGGACCACAAATACACGCGGGTCGAAACCCGGCCCGAGCACGTGGCGGAGTGGACGGAGACGGTCATCAAGGCATCGGAGCCCCTGCTCTCCTCCAAGGTCGATTCCTGGCAAACCGGTGTCAACCGCAACGTGGAGGGCCGCAGCGTGCGCCGCGTGCTGGGCTATAACGGCAACGGCGTCCATTACCGGAAGAAGACCGACGAAGTCGCGAACGGTGGCTACAAGGAGTTCACCTTCCGCTGACCGCGCCCCCGGGAGTGGCGCACAAGCCCTCCACGAAGCCGTCGCACTCGGCCGGGATCAACACCGCCTGCAGCCGATCGTAGACAATGTGACCCGGCGACATCCGGCCGCTGGCGCGTGCCAACGCCCGTCCGCATGACCGAGATCGGGCATGGAGGCTGGATGCGTCGCTCATGAGAGCGTCCTGTCCGACGGTTTCGCCGGGGTCATCGGTCGGATCGCTCCCCAAATGCCGTGTGGCAGGCGTGTCCTGGTCGAAGTCGATCCGATGGGCGACCAAACACCAAACTCGACTGCCGCGCCGGATCGGTCCATTCTTTCGCCAAGACCAAAAAGATCCAGGAAGGATACGGCCCATGAAACGCCGGACATTTCTCCAAGGCGCAACAGGCGTGACCGCAGGCCTGTCCACCAAATTTGCAATCGCCCAGCCCGCACGCACCCGCGCCTTGCGCCTGGTCCCCGTAACCCCGCTTACGGTCCTCGATACGGTTTTCAGCACGTCTCTGGTGACGACCAGCCATGGCTGGGCCGTTTACGATACGCTATTCGGCATCGACAACAAGGGCGGCATCAAGCCGCAAATGGCCGAAGGCTACACTGTCTCCGACGACGGCCGGAGCTACCTGATCCGGCTGCGCGAGGGCCTGAAGTTTCACAACGGCGAACCGGTGCGTGCTCAGGATTGCATCCAGAGCCTGATCCGCTGGTCATCGCGTGAGGCGGTCGGTCAGACCGCGGCAAAGTTCGTCGACAGCTGGGGCGTTGCCGACGACCGCAGCTTGAAGATCACGCTCACGCGGCCGGCCCCAATCTTCCTGGAGGCTATTGCCCGCGGCAGCGCCTCGATTCCGTTCATCATGCCGGAGCATGTCGCCAAGACCGACCCCTACAAGCAGATCACGGAAACAATTGGCTCTGGGCCCTACAAGTTCGTTGACAAGGAATACGTGCCGGGAATCCTGGCGGTGTATGCGCGGAACCCCGACTATGTGCCGCGCCAGGAACCGGCAGATCTGACGTCCGGCGGCAAAGTCGCGCATTTCGCGCGGGTGGAGTGGCAGGCCATCCCCGACAGCGCAACCGCGGCGGCGGCGTTGCAGTCGGGCGAGGTGGACTGGTACGAGCAGGTCCAGCCCGATCTGGTGCCATTGCTGCGGCGGAACGCCGACATACGGATTGGCAACGCCAATCCCAGTTTGTTCAACGGCATTCTGCGCTTCAATCATTTGCAGCCGCCGTTCAACAATCCCGCCGTCCGACGAGCGGTGCTGCTGGGTGTGAACCAGCATGACTACATGGCCGCCGTCACAGGTAATGACAACACAGCCTATCGCGCCTGCAAGGCCGCCCTTCCGTGCGGCACGATCTATGGTCGGGAACTCGGCGGGCCGTTCATGCCAGGCGATCTGGCGAAGGCACGGGCCGCACTGAAGGCCTCCGGCTACAGCGGGGAAAAGGTCGTGGTCATCAGCCCTGCGGATGTCCCCACCATCGGACCGTTCGGTGAGATCACCCATGATCTGCTGGTGAAGATGGGCATGAATTCGGAGCTGGTATCGACCGATTGGGCGACCGTGGCATCACGCCGCCTCAGCCGGGAGCCGGTTGACAAGGGTGGGTGGTCCGTCTTCCACACCTGGGCGCCGTCCAGCATCATCAGCACGCCGGTCGAGAGCTTTCCGATGCGTGGTTTGGGCGCAACCGGATGGGCCGGGTGGTTCGGCGATGAGAAGATTGAAGAGCTGATCCAGGCCTGGGTGCTTGCGAATGGCGGGGAGGAGCGCGCCGCCGCCGCGGATGCCGTACAAATGCGGGCCTTCGAGATGGTGCCTTTCATCAATGTGGGACAATTCCAGATCCGGTCGGCATATCGGAAGGACCTGACTGGTATCGTCGAAGGCACGGGTGCTTTCATGTGGAATGTAAGGCGTGTCTGAAACAGCCGTTGGGAACCCGGTATGATCTGCGTGGCTGGTAGGATGCCTTGCTGGGCAAGAACTCTTTGCCGAGCCCGCGCAGATGCCCAGATCCAGCCGCTAATCCCCTTGTCGGCCTAACCCCAGGGCGGCCACAAGGCAGCTGATCCCCCTGGTTTTGGACGGTCTCGTCACGACCTCCGCCTCATCCACGACCACATCGGCCACCGCAATCCCAGGCACACCGTCCACTGCACCCGCACGGCAGGCCGGGGCTTCGCGGTCACCGGCCCTGTAAAATGCAGTATTCGAATTCGGGTTGCCTCATCGCGCCGCAGCTGATACACGCCCCGCATGACTGACCGGACGGTCAGTCGGCCCGGTGACAAACAACAGAACAAACAGCGTTTAAAGGAATGCGGTCATGAAAGTTGTGCGCCTTGAAGTGGATCAGCACATTGCCCTCGTCACGCTCGACAGCCCCCCGGTGAATGCGTTCAACCGCCCGATGCGCGACCAGCTGATTGCCACGTTCGACGAGATTTCCGAACGCAGCGATGTGCGCGTCGCAGTCATTACCGGGGCGGGGAAGGCCTTCTGCGCCGGCGCCGATCTGCGGGCGCGGCCGGACCTTTCGCAGGCCGGCGCTTTCCACGACCACAACCGCGTCACGCGGGAAACCGGCAATTCCATCCATGAGTGCGCCAAGCCGGTCATTGCCGCAGTGAACGGCGTTGCGCTGGGGGCGGGCCTGGGGGTCATGGCGGCGTGTGACATCTTCCTGGCGGCGGAAGAGGCGATGTTCGGCATGCCGGAGATCAATGTCGGCCTGGCCGGCGGCGCCGCCATGCTGCGCACGCTGTTCGGACGCTCCACCATGCGCCGCATGATGTATACCGGTCTGCGCCTGTCGGCTGCCGAGCTGTACCGGCGGGGCATTATCGAGGCCGTGACGACGCAGGCGGAGCTATTGCCGACCGCCATGGCGCTCGCCGAGGAAATCGCCTCCAAGGCACCGCTCGGCATCAAATATGCCAAGCTTTCCGCCAACATGGTGGACCTGATGCCGCAGCGCGACGCTTACAGGTTCGAGCAGAACTACACGATGGCGCTGGCCGCCACCGAGGATGCCAAAGAAGCCCGCACTGCCTTTCTGGAAAAGCGCAAGCCGGTCTTTCGGGGCCGCTGACTTGCGCCTCGGCCATGGGCTGGAGGCGCTCCTGCGCCCTCGCAGCATCGCTATCGTCGGCGCGTCGCAAGATGCCACCAAGATCGGTGGCCGGCCGGTTCAGTTCCTGCGCGACTATGCCTTTCCCGGCGCGGTCTATCCTGTGAACCCGCGCGCGACGGAGGTGCAAGGTTTCCGCGCCTATGCCGCCATCGCCGATCTGCCGGAAGCTCCCGATCTGGCGATCATCGCGGTGGCGGCCGAGGCGGCGCCCGACGCGGTAGAGGCTTGCGCCGCGCGGGGCGTGCGCGGGGCGGTGATCTTCTCCTCGGGATTTTCGGAAATGGGTGCCGCCGGGCAGGCCTTGCAGGACCGCATCGGCGCCACCGCCCGGCGGACCGGCATGCGCGTGCTCGGACCCAACTGCCTGGGGGCCGTCAGCATCGCCGACCGTTCGATCGCGACCTTCTCCATCGTGCTGGAAAACAGCATGCCGAAGGCCGGTCCGCTGGGCATCGTGTCACAGAGCGGCAACCTCGGCAGCTACACCATGCTGCTGGCGGGGGAGCGCGGACTGGGGGTCAGCCGGTTCATGACGACCGGCAACGAGAGCGACGTGGATGTGGCGGACGGCATCGCCTTCCTGGCACGCGATCCAGCGACGGCGGTCATCCTTTGCTGCATGGAGACCTGCCGCGATCCAAAACGCCTGCAAGTGGCGCTGGAGGAGGCTCGGCGGGCGCGCAAGCCGGTGATCGTGCTGAAGATCGGTGAATCGGCGGCGGGTCAGGCCGCGGCGGCGTCCCATACAGGTGCGCTGGCCGGGTCGGAGGCGGTGTTCGACGCGCTGTTTCATCGCGCCGGCGCCTGCCGCGTCCGCAGTGTCGAACAACTGGTCGACCTGGCCCAGGCCACGGTCGCGCTGGGCGTTGACCGCCTGCCGAAGGGCCGCCGGGTGACATTGTTGACGGCGTCGGGCGGATTTGGCGTGCTGCTGGCGGACGCGGCGAGTGCCGCCGGCCTGCTGCTGCCGCCGCCATCCGAAGCGACGCAGCGGCGGATCACCGGCATCGTGCCGTTCGCCTCGGCCCGCAACCCGGTCGACGCAACGGCGCAGATGTCGAGCCGGCCGGAAATCCTGGAGCAGATCCTGACCGCCTTGTTGGAAGACGGCGGCAGCGACGCGCTGTTGCTGCTGGTGTCCTCGGCGCTGTACCTGCCGCGGCTGCGCAGCGTTTTCACGGCAGCGCTCACGGCGGTCCGGCAGCGTTTTCCGGACCGCGTGGTCGTGCCGTGCGTGCATGGACCGGCGGATGCCGTGGCCGAATTGTCGGGACTGGGATACCCGGTGACCGACGGACTGAACGCCTGCTGCACGATGCTGGCCGGGCTGGTGACCCTGGCGGAAGGGCTTGCCCGCCAACCGGCGCCGCCCCCTGCCCTGCCATCCGCCATTCCCTTGACGCCGGAGGCGTTGCGGACCGAGTTCGGGGCCAAGCAGGCACTGGCAGCGGCGGGGGTTCCGGTGCTGCCGGAGCGTCTCGTCACCGATCCCGAAGCGGCGGCCGGTGCGGCCTCGGAACTCGGATTTCCGGTGGTGCTGAAAATCGTATCGCCCGACCTGCCGCACAAGACGGAGGTAGGCGGCGTGGTATTGGGCCTTACGTCCCCCGCCGCCGTGTCCGATGCCGCGCGGACGATGCTGGCGCGGGTGCGGGATGCGGCGCCAACCGCCCGTATCGATGGGTTGCTGGTGGCGCCGATGGTTTCGGGCGGAACCGAACTGATCCTTGGCGCCACGCGCGACCCGGTGTTCGGGCCGGTGGTGATGGCCGGCCTCGGCGGCATCTTCGCCGAAATCCTGCGCGACGTCGCGGTCCGTCCCGCCCCGGTAACGCCGCAGGAAGCGCTGGAGATGCTGCGGTCCCTAAAGGCGTTTCCGGTCCTCGACGGCGCCCGGGGTGCGCCTCGCGCCGATCTGCCGGCGGCGGCGGCGGCCATCGCCGCGCTGTCGGTGTTCGCCGCGCAGCATGCCGAAGCGGTCTTCGCCGTCGACATCAACCCACTGCTGGTGAGGGCCGAGCACCAAGGCGTCGTCGCCTTGGATGCGCTGATCATCCCCGCCGTTGAGGAGGGCTTCCATGGACAGTGACGTCATCACCGCCGGGCTGACCGGCGAGGCTTACCGTGAACATGTCCGCGGCTGGCTGTCGGACAATGTCCCCGCCGGTTTCCATGCGGACGCGCCCGGCTACAAGTCCCCGGCCCTGGAAGACGCCAAGGCCTGGGAGGCCGCGATGCACCGGGGCGGCCTGGCCGGGATCACCTGGCCGAAGGAATACGGCGGCCATGGCCTGACCTTGCGGGAGCACCTGATCGCCAACCAGGAAATCGGCCGCCTGGCGCTGCCCGAAAGCGTCAACTCGTTGGGCAAGGAACTTGCCGGGCCAATCATCCTGGCGATCGGCACGGAGGAGCAGAAGCTCCGCTATTTGCCGTCGCTGTTGCAGATGAAGGAAATCTGGTGCCAGGGCTTTTCCGAGCCCAATGCCGGGTCCGACCTCGCCGGGCTGCGCACGCGCGCGGTGCGGGACGGTGACGGCTGGCGGGTCACCGGGCAGAAGATCTGGACCAGCGGCAGCATGAACGCGCAACGCTGCCTGTTGCTGGCCCGCACCGGACCTGTCGAGGACCGGCATCGCGGGCTGGCATTGTTCGCGATGAGGATGGATGCGCCGGGTGTCACCGTTCGCCCGATCCGTCAGATCGACGATCGCGCCGGGTTCGCCGAAATGTTCATGGATGATGTGGCGATCGCCCCTGAAGACGCGCTGGGGGCCCCGGATGAAGGCTGGTCGGCCGCCATCCGCGTGCTGGGGATCGAACGCGCCACCAACCGCATGTATCGCGCCTGGCGCTTCGAGAACGAGCTGCACCATCTGGTCCGCGTCTGTCGCGGCGACCCGGCCCTGCAGGAGCTGTTGCGGGATGGCGAGTATCGCGGCCGGCTGGCGGATACCGTCACCGATATCGAGATGCTGAAGGGTTACGTCGAACCGGTTGTCGAGACGCTTATGCAGGGCAAGCCGATCGGCGCCCATGGCAGCCTGATGAAGCTGCATTGGAGCGAGGCGCACCAGCGTTTCACGATCCTGGCGATGGACATGCTGGGACAGGCGGCACCGGGCGGCTCGCCCGAGGTCAAGGCCGCGCAACGCCGCTTCAACGACCTGTACCTTCGCGGACGGGCGGAGACGATCTATGCCGGTACGACGGAGATCCAGCTTGGGATCATCGCCGACCGGGTGCTTGAACTGCCACGGGGGCGATGACCATGGTCGATGCGACAGCAATCGAACTCAATCCCGCCGAATTCGGCGAAGCAGCCGGTCGAGCCGTGCTGGCGTGTGCGGGACTGACGTCGCGACAGCAGGCAGAACGTCTGGCGGAGGACGGAGTTTTCGGCATCCTGGCGGCGGAGGCGCATGACGGCCTGGGGCTGTCTTTGCAATTCGCCGTGCCGGTGGCCACGGCGGCGGCGAAGCGGTTGTTCGGCTTTCCCCTGGTGGAGACCATGCTGCTGAGCGCCGCTTTCGGCGGCTCGGACGCCGGCGCCGCCATCATGGGCGGGGTGTCGCTGGCCACCATTGCCTGGTCCGGGACCGCCAAACGGAAGGGCGACCACGTCGATGGCATCGTCGGCCGCGCGCCGGCCGCCACGTGCTGCGACGTCGCCCTGGTCCGGACCGGGGATAGCGCGGTGCTGGTCCGGCTGGACGATGCCGGCGTCAGCGTCTCCGACCCGGCCGGGATCGACGTGGAGGCGCCTGAGCATGAACTCACGCTGGCCCATGTGCCCGTGCTGGCGACCCTGACACCGGATGCGGATCGCCGGCTGCGGTTCGACGCGCTGGTGCTGCACGCGGCCGCGATCCTGGGCTCCGCCGAAGCCTGCCTGGAGGCGGCGATCGAGCACGTCTCCACCCGCCAGCAATTCGGCCGCCCGTTGGTGGCGTTCCAGGCGCTGCGTCATGCCCTGGCTCGGGAGAAGCTGGGAATCGAGGGGATCCGCGCGGCCATCACCCGCAGCCTGATGCTGGACGGCGATGGTGCCGAGGCCGTGCTGGCGCGCCGCGCTGCGTTTGCCGCCGCGGTGCAATACGGACCGGGTGCGGTGGAAAACGCATTGCAACTGCATGGCGGCATGGGATTCACCTGGGATGTGCCGATGCACCGGTATCTGCGGCGCATCCGTAGTTGGGAAATGCAAGGTGACGCCCCCGCGGTTCGCAGGGCCATGGCGAGCGCCCTCATGGACATCAACATCTGACGCCGAGAGAAGAAATGACGATGCAACAATCGAGCGAATACCGCCCTTTCGAAGGCCGCGCCGTCCTGATCACTGGCGCCGGCCATGGCATCGGCCGAGCGACGGCGCTTCGTCTGGCCTCGCTGGGGGCGATCGTGGGGGTGAATGATCTGCGCGAGGCGTTCGTGGACGAGGCCGTGGCCGAGGTGGAAGCCAATGGCGGCCGCGCGGTCGGCATCGTCAAGAACGTCGCCAGCCGCGATGCCATGCGGGAGGCGGTGCAGACCCTGGCGGAGCGGGCCGGCCGGCTGGATGGGCTGGTGAACAACGCCGCCTGGGTACGCTACCAGGCTTTGCCGGACATCGCGCCGGAAACCGTCACGCGCATGCTGGCGATCGGCTTCGAATTGGTGATCTGGGGCATTCAGGCGGCTGCCGAGGTCATGACCACCGGCGGAGCGATCGTGAATGTCGCATCGGCGGCCGGACTCCGATCGACGCCGAACGCGATCGTCTATAGCGGCATCAAGGCGGGTGTCATGGGCATCACCAGGGGCGCGGCGGTGGACCTGGGTCCGCGTGGGATCCGGGTGAACGCCATCGCCCCATCCGCCGTCCCAACCGAGGGCACGATCAAGAACCGCAACGCCGAGAGAGACGCGGCCCGCATCGCCGCGACCCCTCTCCGGCGGCTCGGTGAGGTCCAGGACATGGCACAGGCGATCAGTTTCCTGTTGTCGGATGAGAGCGCGTTCATCTCCGGCCAGGTCATGTCCGTGGACGGCGGCATGTCCACCAGCTTCATATGACCCAGCGAGTTGTCCTGGTTACCGGTGGGGCGGCCGGCATTGGTTGGGCAGCGGCACAACGCTTCGCCGCCCTCGGCGATCGCGTGGTGATCGCCGACATCGACGCAGCCGCCGCCGAAGCTCGCGCCTCCCAACTTGGGAGCGGTGCCGGGGCGATCACCGTCGACATGGGCGCCCCCGGAGATCCCGCGCGGATGGTCCAGGACTGCGTTGCCCGGTTTGACCGGCTGGACGTGCTGGTGAACAACGCCGGGGTCATCGATTCGGGCGGGACGCCGGTCATAGACCAGCCGCTGGAAGCGTTTCGCCGGCTGCTCGCCATCAATATGCTGGGGATGGAGCGGGCCTCCGTCGCCGCTGCGGCGGTCATGCGCGAACAGTCGCCGGATGCGGGCGGCGAACGGGGGATCATCGTCAACCTCGCATCCGGCGCGGCGCTGCGGGCGATCCCGCTGCGGAACGGCTACAGCGCGTCCAAGGCCGGGGTCGTGGCGGTCACGCGCGGACATGCCTGCGCGTGGGCGAGGCACGGCATTCGGGTGAACGCGGTGGCACCGGGATATACGCGCACCGACCTGGTGGATGAACTGATCCGGCGCGGCCGGGTAGATCCCGCCCTGGTCGCGCGGCGCATCCCGATGGGCCGCATGGGCACGCCGGCCGAGATCGCCGCGGCCATCACGTATCTGGCCAGCCCTGCTGCCCGTGGTTCGGCCGGAACGCTGCTGATCGTCGATGGCGCCAGCACAGCCTATGGCGGCAGCGACGATGCGGCTGTGGTGCGGGGCACAGCGCCGAGCGCGCCACCAGCCGGGCGGCCGGCCTATGTCATTGCCGGTGCCGGCAGCCGGCTGGGGCAGGCTTGCGCGCGCGTTCTGTCCGAGGCGGGGGCGACCCTGCTGCTGCTGGACAGCACCGCCCGGAACGGCGAGGGGCCGGCAGGCTCCATCCAGGCCGCGGCGGACGGTGCGGCGGTCCTTGCCGCCATGGAAGGTTTCGTGGCCGTCCATGGGCGGATCGACGGCCTGGTGAATGCCGCCGGAACGGATACGTTGGCGGACGGCGGGATCGGCCTGCCCGACCAGCTCGAAAAGCACATCCAGGGACAGTTCCTCACGGTCCAGGCGGCCGGGCGGCTGATGCTGCTGCAGGGCTACGGCGCGGTCGTCAACCTGACCGCCGTATCGGGCCAGATCGGCGGCGCGGGCCCGGTAGGCGGCAGCGCGGCGGCAGCGGCGATCGGCATGCTGACGCGCACCATGGCCTGCGAATGGGGCGGCAGCGGTTTGCGCGCCAATACAGTCGCCGCTGGACCGCTGGTCGGCGACGACCCGGCCTGGACCGCGCGTATGCCGCAAGGGCGCATGGTGGACCCGGCAGACGTCGCGGCCACGGCCGCATTCCTGCTGTCCCCGGACGCCGGCTATATTTCCGGCAGTACCGATCGTCGTCGATGGCGGCTTGAGCATCTATGCCGGCCCCGATCTGGAGCAAACCGCATGAGCCTGACCGCCGAGCAGGAGGCCTTGAAGCAGGCCTACATCAAGGCCCGCGGCTACTGGACGAACTGGACCGAGGGCATCCTGCGGTTCAATCCGGCGTTCCTGGACGTGTATGCCCGCTACGGCGGGTACCCGGCATCCAATGGTCCGCTCTCGCCGATGATGTGCGAGCTCCTGTATGTCGCGCTGGACGCATCCAGCACGCATCTGTTCGAGTCCGGCCTGGTCTTGCACATGCGCTACGCGCTCAGGCACGGTGCCTCGCCGGCGCAGGTGATGGAGGTCCTCGCGATGGCCACCGCCCAGGGGCTGAGCGGCACCCAGATCGGTGTGGAAATCCTGGCGGAGGAGCTGGAGGCCGCCGGCCAGGCCGTCCCGGCGCTGGGTTCGGCATTGACCGCCGACCAACAGCGTCAGAAGCAGACGTATGTCGATCGGTTCGGCGACTGGCCGCGCCATTGCGATGTGCTGCTGCGCCTGGATCCGGCCTATTTCGGGCATGTCTTCGAGTTGCTGACCTGTGCCCCGGCGGCTGACGGGCTGGATGAGCGCAGCCGCATCCTGATCTGCCTCGCGCTGGATGCATGCTTCACCGGCCTGAATCCGTCCGGAATCCGGCTACAGATCCGCCGCGCCCTGGCCCATGGCATCGATTGGCCGGACATTCTGCAAGTGCTGCAGATGACCGCGCACCTGGGCGTCCATGCCTGCGCCCTCGGCGTGCCCGCGCTGATGTCGCTCGTTGACGAATTGGCGTGACCGCGCCCTGATCACAGGTCCCACAGCATCTGAACCAGCGGGAGAGTCTCCTGGCCGCGCCCAAATCCTCCGGGACTGATCTTCCGACCGCGGACGACATGTCCGACCGGGTCCGCCAAATCCTGATCGAAGCCGCCACTCTGTTCGCCGAACGCGGCTACGAGCGGACGTCGATGCGCGACCTGGCGGAACGGTGCGGAATCTCCAAGGCGCTGCTCTATCATCATTTCGCCGACAAGGAGGCGCTGTACTCCCGCATCGCGCTGGGCTATACCCGGGAACTGACCAGCTTTGTCGTGGCCCGCATTCCGGCGGATGCGCCCGTGGCCGAAAAGGTGCGGCAGTTCATGCGTGCCTCTGCCGAGTTCTTCGAGCGCCATCGCATGATCTGGATTGCCTCCACCGCAGCGTTCTGGGCCGACCCGGACCTGCGCCGGCAGGGCGAGCGGATGGTGTGGCGCGACCAGTACGAGGCGCTGCTGCGTTCGCTCCTGACCGAAGGGGTCGCCAGCGGCGAATTGCGCGACATGGACATTCCGACCGCCGGCCGGCTGATCCTGTCGGCGCTGAACTGGATGCACCGCTGGTACCAACCCGGACGGCGGCTGGACGCGGTGCAGATCGCCGACATGTATCACGGCATGATTTTCGGCGGCTTGGTCAGGCCTCAGGGCGTCGGCCTTCCGGAGGCCAGCCCGCGAACCGAGCCTCCGCCAGTCCGGTCGCGCCGGTCCCGGTGATGGCGACCAGGCGTCCGGCGTCCGGGTGGTCGCTGCGCATGCGCCCGGAATCCGAGATCGAGGTGACATAGAGCACATCGAGGCGGCTGCCGCCGAAGGCTGGACAGGTGGGGTGCGGCACGGGCACGTCTATCACCTGGTCCAGGCGCCCGTCCGGGGTGAAGCGGGCGACCTGACCGGTGCGAACGAGCGCGGCCCAGAGGCAACCATCCGCATCCACCGTGGCGCCGTCAGCCGGGGAGCCCGCGATAGCCGTGACGTTCACGAAATCCCGCCTCGGGCCGACCGCGCCGGTTTGCGTGTCATACGGGTAGGCCCAGATGATCCCGACCGGGCTGTCGGTAAAATACAGCCAGTCGCCGGCGGGACTGAAGCAAAGCCCGTTGGAAATCCCGATCCCGGTTTCCAGCGGTTCGCATAGGAGCGCTGGTTGTTCGACAGGGCCATTTACGCCTGAGGCTGGCTCGGCCTCGGGCGATCGCACTCGCAAACCCAGCCGGTAGAGGATACCCGGCGCGGCGCCGGCTCGGGTTTGCATGGTGCCGCACAGGAAGCGTCCGGCGCGATCCATCTTGCCATCGTTGAACCGGTTGCCGGCTGGCGGCTCGATGGTGCAGAGCGGGCGCAGCGTGCCGCTCGACAGGTCGAGATCGTGGAACCCGTCCCGCAGCGCCGCGATGAGGTGACCGAGTGCGCCCAGCCCGATGCTGCCGACGACCGAGGGCATGTCCCAGCGTCGTGCGACCCCGGTCGCGGTTTCCAGCGCGTGGATGCAGGGCGCCACCGAGTTCGACCCGGAACAGCGTGCCGGTCGCCGGATCCCACAGCGGGGACTCGCCCAAGCGGTCCGGGTTCCCGGGGATAAGATCGACCGACACGCTCACCGCTCAGGCCTTGCGCAGCAGCGGGCAAGCACTTTCGGCCGTCGGACGCCAACCGTCCTCGGGCGAGATCGTCGAAACCAGATCGAAGATATCGCCCTTTCCGCGGGTGCTCTCGGGCTTCACCCGCAGCAAATAGAGCGGCCGCATCACCTGACCGTCGGTCCGGATCTGAGCGCTCTTCAGGAGCAAGTCATCCACCGGAGTCTTGTGCATGACCTCCGCTACGGCCGCCCCATCCGCCGTGCCGGCCGCCTGCACCGCCTTCAGGTAGTGCAACACGCTGCTGTAGCCGTCGGATTGTTGCCAGTTGGGATAGATGCCCTCATGCATCGGCCGGAATTTGGCGTCGAACGCCCGCGATCCCGCATCCAAATCCCAGTAGAAGGGCATCGACGCCAGCATGCCCTGGCAGACATCGGCGCCGACTGCCTGAATCTCGTTGATGCCAGCCGCGAGAGCCACGAGGCTCTGTCCCTTGGCACCCAGCCCGAATTCATGGGCCTGCTTCACCAGATTGGACCAGTCCGCGCCGCCGCAGGCCAGCGCAAGCGCCTTCGCGCCGGAGGCCTGAGCCTGCAGCAGCACACTGGAGAAATCGGGGCTGCCCAGCGGGAACGACGAGCTGCCCAGCAGCTTGCCGCCGGCGCCCGCAATCAGGCGCGTCGTCTCCTCCTTCAGGCTGTGCCCGAACGCGTAGTCGACGTTGAGGATAAACCAGGTCGTCAGGCCGTTCCGGATCGCCGGGGCGACGACGGATTTCGGCCCGGCATAGGTGTCGAGCCCGAACTGGAAGGTCGTGGGTGCGCAGTTCTTGCCGGTGATATCGGTGCTCAGGCTGCCGCAGACCAACATGATCTTCTTGCGTGCCTGCGTCAGGGCATTCACGGCGAGGGTGATGGAGGAGGCCGATGCCGCGACGATCGCGCTGACGCCTTCCTCATCCAGCCAGCGACGAGCGATCGCCACGCCGACATCCGGCTTGTTCTGATCGTCTGCCGCAACGACGGTGACAGGCTGGCCAAGGATGCGCTCGCCCGCGGCCTGGACACCCATGCGGACAGCGGCCACCAGGCCCGGGCCTGTGTCGTCGGAATAAGGTCCCGACATGTCGCACAGAACGCCGATCCTGATCGGCTGGCCACTGGCCTGAGCCCGCGCGCACCCTGCCCGGGCCAACAGCGGCAGCCCGGCCGCGCCGCCCAGCAGCGCGCGCCGGCCGAGGCTGCCGGTTTCGGTGCGATGGTTTCTTGCTTGGTTCATCTTCGTTTCACTCATCATCATTATTGAATTATTGACGATTTCATGCGCCGTGCGGCGCAACAGTTCATTCATACCGTGCGGACCGACGGCGGCGCCATCCTGCAGGGCAGGACGACGACGCAATCGGTCCGTTCAGTGCTTCGGTCGAATGGACCGTGAGGGGTGCCCGGATCGTCGAGACCTTTTCTCAGGCAGCCATCACCCGCGGCTGATGCGAGATGACGTCATCCCCAAGCTCGCGGCGGATCGCCGGGATGATCCGCGAGCCCCAGAGATCCAGTTGCCGCAGCATGGTCGCCTGGTCGAAATCGCCAAGCTGGGTCTGCAGCGCGACATGGGTGGGACGCAGGATACGAATTTCCTCGACCATACGCTCGATCACCTCGTTCACGCTGCCGACCGGCAGAGCGGCGCGCAGGTCATCCAGCGTCGGATCCGACGGGCGGGCGTCTTCCTTGATCATGTAGCCATCGCCGCTTTGGGCGCGGCGGTCGCGCAGGCTTTCGGACACACGGCGCTGGTAGCGGGCACAGTCGAGGTAGCTGTCGATCTCAGCCTTGCTGTCGCTGGCGAAGGCACAGCGCAGCAGCGCCACCCGTGTCTTCGACAAGTCGTGTTTGATACCGTCTGCCACGTTGACAAGGTTATCGCGCAGCGCCTGCAGCTTGTCCTTGCCGTTCAGGAGCACCGTCACGAACAGGTCGTGTCCCTCGCGCATCGCCCGCGCCTGCGTCGCCGGATTGAGGGTCGCGAGCCAGAGCGGCGGGTTTGGTTGCTGGGTGGCACGCATGCTGATGGCGGTCGGAGGGAACTGGATATGCTTGCCGTCATAGGTGAAGACCTGCTTTTCCATGCCGAGCTTCAGCACATCCAGGAATTCGCTGAAGATCGCCGACGAGTTGGCCAGCTTCACGCCGAAGCGCTCGAACTCGAAATCCTGGTATCCGGCGCCGACGCCAAACTCCAGCCGTCCGTTCGACACGGTATCAGCGAACCCGGCTTCCGCCAGCAGGCGCGCCGGATGATACAGCGGCAGCACGCAGACCGCGCTGCCCAGCCGGATATGTTTGGTCAGGCCGGCGCAATGCGCGACCATCATCAACGGGGACGGGCACAGCGAGTAATTGGAGAAATGGTGTTCGGCGAACCATGCCGTGTTGAACCCGGCCTGTTCGGCAACGACCGTCTGCTCGACCGCGTTGCGCAGCACCAGATTGGAGCTCTGGTGGTAGCCACGTTGCTGCATCAAGATGAATACACCGAATTCGACCATGCACGCTCTCCATTTGAAGTGACACGGTGTCAGGCCCCGTATCTGTCTTCTGAAGACTGCCCATGGAGATTTCCCAAAACAATCGGGCATATGCAAACATAACCTTCTTGGAAAACGAGAAGATGGGAGGGCGGCCGTGAACCGGCTGAATGCCATGGAGCTATTCGCCGCTTCCGTGCGGCATGGAAGTTTCTCCGAGGCTGGTCGGCGATCCGGCCTGTCGCCAGCATCGGTTTCCCGCCTGGTCGGAGATCTGGAGGCCGCGCTCGGCGTGCAATTGCTCAATCGGACCAGCCGCAGCTTGTCGCTAACTGAGGCGGGGCAGGCCTATCTGAGGCGCATCGAGCCGATCCTGGAGGGGATTCGCCAGGCAGAGGCGGAAGCGGGCGCGTTCCAGCGCCGGCCCAGCGGCACACTGCGCGTCCACTCCCGGCTGATGTTCGGCAACCGGATCCTGGCCAGGCTGATCCCCGGGTTTCAAACCACCTATCCCGACATCAAGATCGAGCTGCATCTGGCGGAGCGCCCGGCCAATCTCAGCCAGCAGGATTCCGACATCGATATCGAGATCCGCATTGGTCGCCCCCAGGACCTCGGATTGAAGCAGCGGCTGATCCTGCCGAGTGAACGCATCCTGGTGGCGAGCCCGGCCTATCTCGACCAGGCGCCCCCGGTCGAGACGCCGGCCGACCTGAAGCGGCACCGTTGCCTGGCCTATTGGATCGGACCGGAGGAGCCTGTCTGGCGATTCTCCCGCAACGGGAGGCTGGAGGAGATCGCGGTCTCCTCCCCCACCACGACAAACAGCGGAGAGGTGCTGCGTATCCTCGCCATCCAGGGCCATGGCGTGGCCCTGCTGGACGATTACACCGTGCAGCCCGACATCCATACCGGACGGCTGCGGCGGTTACTATCGGACGTAGCGGTGACGAATGCGTCGTTCGAGCATGGGCAGGGGATCTACGCGGTCTTTCGGCAGGCCGATTTCGTTCCGGCAAAGATTCAGGTCTTCCTGGACTATCTGACGGTCCGGCGCATCCGCGGCCTGGCCTCGACGGACGGCGAGCCCAACCGGTAATGCCAGCGCCCTCCTGAACAGCCTCAACTTCGTCGGCAGGCAACGGCCGAACTCAACAAGGGCGAGAGCCACACTGCGCTGATCCGTGCCGTGTGCTTCCACCGCCTCGGGCGGCTGCACGATCGAACGGCCCAGGCCCGGCAGCACCGGGCCAGGGCCCGACCCAGGCGGCAGGCTTTACACCGACCGTCCGGTCGGTCAGTTTATGTCGCAGGGACAGGAACAGTGAGCGACGCGAATGAGCAACCCCATGGCTGAACATCCTGCATCGGGGGCATGTCCATGCTCGGCTTGATGCAGCAATCGCCTCTTCTGCTGTCATCGGTTCTGGAGCATGCGGCGCTGAACCATGGCGGGCAGGAGATCGTTTCCCGCACCAATGCCGGTGAAATTCACCGCACGACGTATAGCGGGCTTGCCGGCCGGGCCCGGCAATTGGCGCACGCGCTCGACCAGCTCGGCGTGGCGCCGGACGAACCGGTGGCCACGCTGGCATGGAACGACCACCGGCATCTGGAACTGTATTTCGGCGCCACAGGCCGCGGCGGCGTTCTGCACACGGTCAATCCACGCCTGTTCCCCGAGCAGATCGAATACATGATCAACCACGCGGGGGACCGGTATGTGTTCTTCGACGTCACCTTCACCGCATTGCTGGAGCAGATCGCCGCGAACCTTCCCGACGTCCGCGGCTATGTGGCGCTCGCGGGTCGCGCGGAGATGCCCGCCTCCACCCTGCCAAACCTGCTGTGCTACGAGGATCTGCTGAGCGTACAGGCGGATACTTACGATTGGCCCCGGCTGGACGAGAATACGGCCTGCACGCTTTGCTACACGTCCGGCACCACGGGCAACCCGAAGGGTGTGCTGTACAGCCACCGGTCGCTGCTGCTCCACGCGTTCGTCGGTATCTCAGCCGACGGGCTGGCCCTGTCGGCGCGGGACAGCGCGCTGCTGGTCGTGCCGCTGTTTCACGTCAATGCGTGGGGTCTGCCCTTCGCCGCCGCCATGTGCGGCGCGAAGCTCGTGCTGCCAGGGCCGCGGCTGGACGGGGCAAGCCTCTACGAGCTGATGAAGCAGGAGCAGTGCACCTTCTCCGTCGGCGTGCCGACCGTGTGGCTCGGCTTTCTCGACTACGTGCGAACGCACGGCGCCGGAACTCGATCTGCGGGATATCCGGCTGCGTCGCGTGATGGTCGGTGGTTCCGCCGCCCCGATCGCCATCATCACCGCGTTCGAGGAGCTGTTTGGCGCCGTCGTCATCCAGGCATGGGGCATGACCGAGACCAGCCCGATCGCGACGGTCGGGGCCCTTTTGCCCAAGCACGAGGCGCTGCCATGTGCCGAACGCCACGCGGTCCAGGCGTTGCAGGGGCGGCCGGTGTTCGGCATCGAGGTGCGGATCGTCGATCAGGCCGGCCAGTCCTTGCCGCGCGATGGGGTGTCGGTCGGCGAAATCCAGGTTCGCGGTCCCTGGGTAATCAGCACCTACTTCCGCAGCGACGAGGCGATCACGGATCCGGACGGCTGGTTCGCCACCGGCGATGTCGCCAGCATCGATGCCGATGGCTTCGTTCGCATCACCGACCGGGTGAAGGACGTCATCAAGTCGGGCGGCGAATGGATCTCGTCCATCGACCTCGAAAACGCCGCGGTCGGGCATCCCGACGTGCTGGAAGCGGCCGTGATCGGCATTCCCCATCCGCGTTGGCAGGAGCGGCCGTTGCTGCTGCTGCGCTGCCGGCCCGGCCAGGCGCCGACATCGGAAGACATGCACGCCTTCCTGGCCAAAAAGGTGCCGCGCTGGTGGCTGCCGGAACGGACCATCATCGTGGACGATCTGCCGCATACCGCCACCGGCAAGCTGCTGAAGACCAGGCTGCGCCAAGTGTACGCGGCCACTTCAATCGAGGGGACAGAGCATGGACACTCCTAGGACCCTTCTCGGCCGTCGTGGCCTTCTGGGTGGCGCGGTCGCGGGGGCCGTCATGTCATCCGCCCGGGCACGGGCTGCCGACAAGCCGGTCATCCGCATCGGCGTGTTGTCGGACATGAACGGTCCCTATGCCGATTCCTCCGGGCCGGGTTCGGTCCTCGGCGCGCGCATGGCGGCAGAGGATGCGATGCGGGACTTCCCCGACATTGCCGTGGAGATCGTCGTCGGGGACATGGAGAACAAGCCGGATATCGGCGTCGGTATCGCCCGACGCTGGTTCGACCGCGAGGGCGTGGCGGCCATCGTCGACGTGCCGCAATCGGCCGTCGCCCTTGGCGTGGCCGGGCTCGCGCGGGAGAAGAACCGGGTCGGCCTGTTCAGCAGCGCCGGCACGTCCGAACTGACGGGACGCGCCTGCGGGCCGAACCACATCCATTGGACGCATGACAGCTACTGCATCCCATCCGCGGTGACGAAGGCGGTGATCCGCACCGGTGGGGATAGCTGGTTCTTCATCACGCCCAATTATGCGTTCGGCACGGCGCTGGAGCGTGATTCGCGGCACTTCGTGGAAGCCGCCGGGGCCAAGGTGCTCGGCAGCGTCACCTATCCCTTCCCCGAGACATCGGATTTCTCCAGCTACCTGCTGCAGGCGCAGGCGAGCGGCGCAAAGGTGATCGGCCTGGCGATGTCCGGGCAGGACGTCGTCAACTGCATGAAGCAGGCCGCCGAATTCGGTATCGGGCGAAACGGGCAGGCATTTGCCGGACTCGCCATCCTGATCCCGACCATCCGCGCCGTCGGGCTCGAGGCGGCACAAGGGATGCTGTTGGCGGTTCCCTTCTACTGGGATTTCAACGACGGCACGCGCGACTTCGCCAGGCGCTTCCGTGCCCGCAACAAGGGCGCGGTGCCGACCATGAACCATGCTGGCGCCTATGCCAGCGTCAATCACTACCTCAAGGCGGTTCGTGCTGTCGGCGCGGAGAAGGCCGCGGTGGATGGAGCGGCCACGGTTGCGCAGATGAAGGCCATCCCGACGGACGATCCGCTGTTCGGCCAGGGCATCGTCCGGATCGACGGGAGAGTGATCCACGACATGCATCTGTTCCGCGTGAAGTCCCCCGCGCAATCCACGGGCGAGTGGGACTACTACCAGCATATCGGCACGGTGCCCGGCGCCGAGGCATTTCGTCCGCTGAGCGAAGGCGGCTGCGCGCTGGTCACCTGATGCTGGTCGCGTGACAGGGTCAGCCGTGCGTCAGCCGCGGTTGAGCTTCGTCTCAGAGTGGAGCTGCCTAGGCCCAATTCCGCCGAGCGACGGCCGCTGTGGAAAGAGACTGCAATTCGACCAGGAACCGCTGCTCGGCGATTTTCGGTGGCCATGGCTGCCAAGGACGCATCCCTTCCGGCGCCGGCCAAAGGGTCAACCGCTTCTGGTGCCAGGGTGATGCCCAGGTGCTCCTTCATGGCATCCAATCCCCAGCCCGCGACGTGGAAAGCCTCACTGGCCGCGGCCAGGCGGTCGGCCTGCTTGTGGCGCGCGTAGCTTTCGGGCGTCCAGGCGGGCAGCGCATACCGCTTGTCAATCGCTGCCTGAATGCGTGTGATCAGATGCGCGAAACCGTCGCCGAGATATGGTTTCAAGGGGGTAATCGGGTCCCACCCGCCGAGCAACGCCTCAACTGCGTCGTGCAGCAACTCGCGCAGGGCTTCAGCGGGCGAAAGCGTCGGTCCCGACGCCGCCTCGCAAAGCGCCAACACGGTCAGGCTGTGCTGAGCGACGGATAGCGGCAGGTCCCAGGCCGAGTAGCCGGCCCAGCGATAGGTGCGTGACAGACCGGTCGCTAAGTCGCCGTCGGTCCAGGAAGATGGATCCGGAGCGAGGAGATCCAGGCGCCGTCCAGACGGCAGCAGGATCCAGGCGCGATCTTGAGTCATGATGCCCTCGTCTGTTTGATCGTTTCATTCCGGTCTGTCCCGACAGTTGGACGCGGCCGCTCGAAGGCGACGCCGGCTGCGTCGGCCAACTCCGCGTGACGGGTAGCCTACCGATCACCGGCCAAATCCGCGCCGGTGGCACTGACCGGCACGGCGCCCTGCAGGGATGCGATGCCTGTTAGAAGCCGATCGATAGCCTGCCCTGTGCCGGGCCCCATGCCGCCGCCGGTCGCAACGTAGCGCGTGTCGACCCGGACACCCTCCAGCGCGGCCCGGCTCAGAGGTCGATCCGCCCAACTTCAGCGCCGTCGTTCGGCTGGCATCACGGGGTCCCCGTCGCAGCCTTCCTGATCGATCTGCCCCCGCGCCGATCCTCGCGATCCGTGCAACTCGAACGCAAGCCTGAGCAGGTGCCTGTCGGGAGATGTCCAGGCCATGGCGGTAGAAACGGGCCTGTCGCTGAGTGCAGAGTAATGCAACGGCGCTTGCCACAGCATTCCGCCGGCCGAAGCGGCAGCCGTGACCGTCAGATCCACGAGCCGATCGGCCTTGAAGCCAGGCAGGAATACCGGAACGTCATCACCGCCGTGCGGTAGCCACCTGACCCAATAGAAGGCCATGGCAAAGGGGGATCGCAGCCCCGACGGAAGTGGCGAGCCCCTGAGGTCGAGATCCGCCCGGCGCTCCGGTGGCGCAGACGGATAGTCTTGCAGCCAGCGCCGGCCGAATGTTGCGGGGTCCCAATACTGAACGAAGCCCGGGTGCTTGAGACGAAAATCGCCAAGGGTCTTGCCCTGCACCCGGCGCGCCTGCAGGCCGTCCGTGCCGCGCTGAAAGACATCCCAAAGCTGGCGGACGATATGGCCTGCAACCAGGTAGCGGTTGTTTACCGCGACACTCTCCAATGTTCCGGCGCGCCAGGTGCTTATCTCTTCGACGAGATACTGGATGGGAAGCCAGAAACTCGTGGTCGCCGCGAACCTGACGGCAACATCTACCCTCGTAACACCGTCCATAGCCGTCACATCGGTCGTAACGGCGACGTGCCCATGGTAATCCGTGGTTCCCGCGAAGCGGCAAACCTCCGCGGCGGACGCATCGACCGTAGATAGGCGCGCAGCAACGACGCCGGCCGTCAGCAGCCTGATCGCGATCGCCAATGTCGTGCCAAGCCTCCTCACCATATGCCTCCCCGGTCTGGGCCGACCAGTCTGGGCCGGCCAGTCTGGCCGGCCAGTCTGGGCCGGCCAGTCTGGGCCCATAATCGCATCACCCGTTCGCTCGCGCCGGCATCTTCGAAAGAGCCATTTGAGCCCGTCCAGCGTGACTGTAGCCCGGCGTTGCCCGACGGGGTTGATCCCGATGAAACGCGATAGCTGGATCGGCAACGTTAGCATGCAGCTTCGACCGAACCGCAGTACCCCCAGAGCGGGACATGGCCGACCAGCGTCTTCACGTGACGCTGGGTGTGGGCTGTCCGCAATGTTCCTTGATTGTTTCGGCGCTTGACAGGGTCCCTTGACAGGGGCCGTCGTACCGCCCCTAGCCTTGACAAAACAACATCGGAGGAAAAGTCGATGCGCAACAGCCAGATCGAGGTGCGTCCTATCGCGGGGGCGCTCGGCGCGGAGGTTTGGGGCGCCGATGTCTCCCAGGATTTGGACGACGGCACAATCGCCGCCATTCGCGGAGCTTTGCTCGATCACGGGGTGATCTTCTTTCGAGACCAGGACCTTGACGTCGACCGGCACAAAGCGTTCGCGCGGCGCTTCGGCGAGATCTTCGTGCATCCGAATTTCCGCGGCACCCAGTCGGACCCAGAGGTGGTGAACGTGGTGCGCAATCCCGGCGATGCGCGGATCGTCGGCGAGGCCTGGCATCACGATACGACGATGTGCGCGGAGCCGCCGATGGGTGCCATCTTCTATGCGATTGAAGTGCCGCCGTACGGCGGAGACACAATGTTCGCCAACCAGTACCTGGCCTATGAGACGCTCTCGGATGGGATGAAGCGGATGTTGGACGGCCTGCGCGCGGTACACACCGACAGAATGGTCGCCGGCCCCCAGGCGGGGGTCAGCAAGCACCGCAGCACCGCCGTGCGGGAGGATGCGGACTGGCGGGAAACCATCAACACCCATCCGGTGGTGATCACCCACCCTGAGACGGGACGGCAGGCGCTGTTCGTCAACCACTCGCACTGCGTCAGTTTCGAGGGGATGACGGAGGACGAAAGCAAGCCTCTCCTGGACTACCTGCTGAATCACGGGCATCGACCGGAATTCACCTGCCGGTTCCGCTATGAACCGGGCTCCATCGCGTTCTGGGACAACCGCTGTGTCAAACACATCGCCGTCAATGATGCCGGCCCCCACCGACGCGTGGCTCGCCGCATCCAGATCGCGGGGAGTCGGCCGCATTAGGGATCGCCGTTAGTGCTCCTGCAGGCGGTATACGAATACCAAAACTCTGAACCCTGGACTCCATCTGCATCCGCCATCTGCGCCGCGATGTCCGTGGTTGCGTAGCAGGCAACCAGCCGCGGTGCATTCACGTGGCCTTCGTAGGTCCGCCCAAGCACCAGCGATACGGTGCCGAGCAGGCGGAGGATTTCGAACAATGTTTCATTTGTCTTCGTCCCGCCCCCGGGCGGGTATGGCGATGCCATGCGCAGACGCCCCAAGCGGCGCAAAATGGTCACGCCATCGGTGGGAAACTGCTCGATGGATTCTGCCTCCGCCGCGATCCTGCGTAGCGCCGGCAGTTCCCGGCGGAGCGGATCTGCATACAGTTCCGTCCCAATGCCGGTCGCGTCAACAGTGCGAGGACCGGCTTTTTTGGCAACGGGAGCGGCAGCCAAGAGTTCCCGATTTGAAAAAAGCCGGGCGCCGTCATGGCCCCTTGCCGCTATCTGCTGCGATGCGCCAGCGCTTCGCACCGATGGTCATCCCCGACGCCGAACTGGATGGTCGGCAGGATCGCCGCCGGTGGGAAGACAATCCCTAGTCCGACCGCCGCGCCGCCACGGACCGCCAGCTTCCCGATATCGGGCATCACCCCGGCGCCCTTGAACGAGCCGGTGATGGAAATCGGCGCGGGCAGCGCGCCGATGGTGAAGTGCTTGGGTTCGGTCCTGATCGCGTAGTCCAACGTCTCCGTACGCAGGTTGATCGCGCCGCTGCCACTGATGATGTCGCTGGTGGTGTCCAGCAGCAACGCCTGCGTTCGCAGCAAGCCTCGCTCGAGGGCAAAATCCGCAACGAAGCACTCGATCTTGTCGCGATCCGGGATACCGAGGGCAGAAAACAGCGCATTGCCGAATTGCAGTCCCGACAGGTCCACCAGCAATGCGCTCAGGTCGCCGCCGCCGGCCATGGTGAGCTGCAGCGACCCGTTGCCGTTGCCCAGCATTGTGGCCATCGAATTGCCGGTGGTGTCCAGAACCGCGCGCCCGCCGAACACGCCGGAGCCACTGACCAGGTTGGTCGCCTTCAGCATGCGCCCGAGATCAACCCGCTGTACCGCGATATCGGCCTTGGTGCGGAATTGCTCGCCGGCCAGCGGCGTCAACTCAATCGTGCCGGCGATCCGGCCCTGGCCGACGCCGAGGCTGACAGGGTGCAGGAGGATGCGGCCATCGACGATGTCCATGTCGGCGGCGATGCTGTCGAAGGGCATATTGCGGCCCTGGATCTTCGTTCCGCGATATTGAAGATGCACGTCTGCGGCCAGCAGCTTCGGCAGACTGATCGTGGTAGTCGGCAGCAAGCGCGGACTGGCTTCGGCGCGCGCGACCGCCTGGCGCTGTTCCGGCGTCTGGTTCGGCGTGTTCATCCGCCCGGGCTCCGAGCCAATGAAGCCGCCGAGATCGGCGAGATCGACCTGGCGGGACGTGACCACGGCGGTCACCACCGGTCGTTTCTGCCGGGGATCGACCTCGATATTCCCCTCCACGTCGCTCGACCCGAGCTGGCCGGCGAAATTGCGAAAATGGATCTTGCCATCGGCATAGTCCAGATCGCCCTTGATCTGGTACGAGGGGGTCTTTGGGAAGGCGATGCCGATCAGGGGCAACAGCAATTCCATGTCGGTGCCGGCCAGATGAAGCTTCACGTCCGCTCCGGCAAGGTTGAGCGGATTGCGCACGGTGCCGACCAGGGTGGCGCGCGTCGCCCCATTTTGCAGCTTCAGATCCACTGCATACGGCGTCGCGGCGTCGGCCAGCGACAGTAAGCCGCCGCCGACGAAATTCGCGTTGATCGGTTGGCCGGCATAGGTCCCCCTCGCCTGTGCCACCACTTTCGGCGTGTAGTCGGTGCCGGGCGTTTCGACGGCGACGTTGAAGTCGGCGCGCAGCCGGGCCAGCACCACATGCGCCTGGCCGCCGCGGATGCGCAACCTGCCGAGCCTGGCCCCCGGGCCGTTCCCCACGGACGAGAGGGTGGGAAACAGATAATTCGCGCTCCCGTCCTCGGCTTGGGTGGCCGTGATCTGCGGCTGCTCGATGAGAATATCCGGAATCACCACGGTGCGATGGCGCAGCAACTCCATCATTTCGATGGTGATCGTCAGCTTTCCTGCCGTGGCCAGGGGCTGCTCCTGTGCGAAACCCTCGGGATTGGCAATCCGCACTCCGTCTGCAACCAGCACGGCCTGCCTTCCGAGCCGCAAATCGAAATGCTGCAATGTGACGGAGCGCCCGAGTGCGACCGAAACCTCATGCGCGACAAGCGGGCGGAACCAGTCCCAGTCCCATATCGCGACCACCCCGATGGCAACGACCGCCCCGCCCAGCAAGCAAGCCCAACGGAGAAGCTTGGCCACCGGCACGGCGTGACTGGAAGAGGTGTCAAGCATTCTGGCTCAACTTGAGTCGGGTGCCGATGGTTCCGGGAATCCTCGCTCCTTGCCCCCACACGGCACAATCGGGCCGTGGGTCGCGACGTTAGTAGCGGCGCTCGGCCGGATCGTCATCGTCGACGCATGCTCCCTTAGACCCTTATCGTCCTGACTGTGCAAAGCCGCAGTGGCGGATGTAGTTGGCGCACTCGGTTGGGGAGAACTGGTCGAGCAGCCGGCCGATGGTCTGCCACAATGCCTCGACGGTGCGCTCGGCGGCGTCTCGGAGCAGGCGTTTGAGCTTCGAGAAAGCCAGCTCGATTGGGTTCAGGTCCGGGCTGTAGGGCGGCAGATAGAGCAGTGTCGCGCCACAGGCCTCGATCGCCTCGCGCACGCCGCTGACCTTGTGCGAACTGAGGTTGTCGAGCACGACCACGTCGCCCGGCGACAGTGTTGGCGCCAGGAACTGTTCGACATAGGCGAGGAACGCCGCGCCGTTTATGGCGCCATCGAGCACGAGGGGTGCGACCAGGCCCGAGTTGCGCAAGCCGCACAGAAATGTCGTGGTGTGCCAGTGCCCGTGCGGCACCACGCAGACCAAGCGCTCGCCCTTGGGGGCTCGGCCGCGGGTTGGTGACATATTCGTCGTGGCCCAGGTTTCGTCGAGGAACACGAGGCGGCTTGGGTCCAGCGTGGGCTGCAGCTCGGCCCAGGCTTTCCGGGCTTCGACTATGTCCTCGCGATCCTGCTCCTCGGCCCGGAGGTACTTTTTTTAAGCGTCAGGCCCAATCGCGCCACGACTTTCCACAACACCGGATGGCTGACGCACACGCCATGCGTCTTCTCAAGCCACGACCGCAACTCGCGTAGCTTGGCGTCAGGCTGGGCGTCGATCTGCGCGCGCAGGGCGATGGTGAACGGAGCACGACGGAGCGGCACGTGATTGTGCTGTGCACCTGGCGACGCGTCACCAAGATCGCGAAGCCGAGCCCGAACCTTTGACACGTAGGACGGGCTGACGCCGAACCGGGTCGCTACTTGGACCAACGTCAAATCCGGGCACGCCAGCACTCGATCACGAAGATCCTGCCCATAAGCCTGCCCCCGCCGCCATGCCATGCGTGCCTCCATTACCAAACGGAGGCCTTCAAATCACACATCGAGCCCGTTTCGGAAGCCCTCCACCCAATTCCGGTCAGGGCGATACTGGTCTAGCCTAGCACCAGATGTATCCGATGGGTCTGCCCATCATCCGCCAGACGAACACGAACCGGCCGCCCGACGATGTTCACGTCGTCCAGTCGCGCCTCCGTAACGCCGCCGCAAACGCCATCGGGATTTTCCACGGAGATGGCGTAACGAGCGGTGCCATGCCGCACCTGCAGCTCGAACCGTTTCCAGTTTCCTGGCACGCAAGGATCGATCTGCAACTCGCCGCCCTGGCGTTGCAGCCCCAGGATCCATTCCAGCCCGGCACGGTACATCCAGCCCGCCGAGCCCGTGTACCAGGTCCAGCCACCCCGCCCCACATTTCCGGACGCGGAGTAGACATCGGCGGCAATGACATAGGGCTCGACCTTGTAGCGGTAGGCATCGGCGCGATGTCAGCGCATGATTGATCGGGTTCAGCATCGCGAACAGCTCTCCCGCCCGGTCGCCATCGCCGCGCATTGCGAGCGCGATCACGGACCAGATTCCGGCATGGGTGTACTGCCCTCCGTTCTCCCGGATCCCCGGCGGATAGCCCTTGATATAGCCGGGATCCAGCGGCGTATGGTCGAAGGGCGGCGTGAACAGCAACGCCAGGGCATCCTGCCGGCGGATCAGGTGTTCGTCGACGGCCCCCATCGCCTGACCAGCGCGATCGCGATCCGCGGCGCCCGAAATAACCGCCCAGGACTGGGCGATCGAGTCGATCCGGCATTCGCTGCTGGCGACCGAACCCAGCGGGGTGCCGTCATCGAAATACCCGCGCCGGTACCATTCCCCGTCCCAGGCTTCCCGCTCGAGCGAGGTTTGCAAAGCGGCGGCATGCCTTCTCCAGGTCTCGGCCCGGCCGGCTTCTCCCCTCGCTTGCGCGATCGGGGCGAATTCCATCAAGGTTGCGTACAGGAACCATCCCAGCCAGACGCTCTCCCCCTTCCCCGCCTCGCCGACGCGGCTCATGCCGTCGTTCCAATCGCCGGTGCCGATCAGTGGCAGGCCGTGCTGCCCGGTCGCCAGGCTGTGGTCGAGGCCGAGCGCGCAATGCTCGAACAGCGAAGCGGTCGCTTTGGACACCGTGGGCAGGAAATACGCCTCGTGCTCGTGCTCGCCCAGGGTCTGGCCTTCCAGAAACGGCACGGCTTCGTCCAGCACGGCGTGATCCGCGGTGACCGACAAGTAGCGGGACGTGGCATGCGCAAGCCAGACCCGGTCATCGGAAATCCGCGTCCGCACGCCCTGCCCCGCCGGTGGCAGCCACCAATGTTGCACGTCGCCTTCGGGGAATTGCCGAGCGGCGGCGCGCAGCAGATGCGCCCGGGTCAGGTCCGGGCGGACCGGCGCCAGCGCCATGCCATCCTGCAACTGATCGCGAAAGCCGAAGGCGCCGCTGGCCTGGTAGAACCCCGCACGCGCCCAGACCCGGCACGCCAGGGTCTGGTACAGCAGCCAGGCATTCAGCATGATGTCCATCGCGCGATCGGGGGTCTTCACCTGGGTAACCCCGACGACCGCTTCCCAGTGCCCGGCCACGGCACGCAGCAGGCCATCGATGTCGGCGGCGCCATATCGCGCGACGAGCCGCCGTGCGTCATCCGCCGTATCCGTCGCACCCAGCAGGAACCGGATTTCCACGGCCTCACCGGGATGCAGTTCGAACCCGGTCTGCAGGGCCGCGCACGGGTCGAGCCCGGCGCCAACCCGATTGGACAGCGGCTGCTGGCGCGCCAATGCCGCCGGCCATGCAAGGCTGCCGTTCCTGCCGATGAATTCGCGCCGATCCCCGGTGACATAGATATCGCGGCCAGGCATCGCGGCAAATGCGACATAGGGGCCAAAGGCCGTATTCCAGGGATTGCGCGCCAGGATAGCCCCGCTGGACGGGTCGCGCTCGGTCGTGATCATCGGGGCGGAGGCCGGTCGCGAGGGCCCCAGCGCCCACTCCACATAACCGGTGACCGACAGCCGCCTGGTCCGCCCGGAGGTATTGCGCAGCGTGAGGCGGGAGATCTTCACCGGATCCTCGAGCGGCACGAACTGCAGCAGATCGGCCTCGATCCCATACGCAGCGCTGCGGAAGCGGCTGTAGCCCATGCCGTGATGGATCTGGTAGCGCCCGGCCTGAAGCCGGATCGGCAGTGCCGTCGGGCCCCAGACCGCCCCGCTCTCCTCGTCGCGCAGATAGAGGATGTCGGCGGGACGATCGCTGACAGGATCGTTGGACCAGGGCGTCAGCTGGTTCTCCCGGCTGTTCAGCCACCAGCTGTACCCACCGCCCTCGGCGGTGACCTGGAAGCCGAACGACGGGTTGGCGATGACATTTGTCCAGGGTGCGGGGGTTGTGTTGCCGCCCTGCAGGATCGTGACGTATTCGCGACCATCGGCGGCAAATCCACCCAGCCCGTTGAAGAACTCGAGTTCCGGAACCGGCCAGCGTCCACCGATGGCGTCCGGCGCCGGCAACGGCCGCACCGGAACAGGGGCCATGATCTTCTGGTCATCCAGATGGTCCAACTGGTCGGCCAGGCTGCCGCGCCGGCTGATCAGCACCACGCGCGCGACGCTGGACAGCAGGGTCTGTGTCTCCGGCGGGATCAGATCGGCGCGCAGTTCGTACACGCTCCCCTGCACGGAGTTGCCGGCAAGCGCGATCCGCGTCTGGCCCATCCGTATCGCGGCGTCGAGCGCGACCTGTAGATCCTGGTTGTACGAAGGCGCCTTCTCGTTGAGGATGACCAGATCGACCGCCATCTGTTTCATTCGCCAATATTCATGCGCCTGGAGCAATTGGCGGACGAGGTCGAGATCCTCGGTATCGGCGATCCGGACCAGCAGGATCGGCAGATCGCCAGAAATCCCGTGCGCCCAAAGCAGCGCCGGCCCGGCGCCACCGCGCCGTAGCCGTTCCGGGTCCGGTCGCAACAGGGCGTTCACATAGATCATGTGACCGGCGAGACGCTGAAAGCGGCAGGCATCGGCCTGTGTGATCGCGATATGGCGCAACTGCACCTGCGCCTGGGTCCAGGCCAGCGTGAATGCCCGGTCGAATGCCGCCCGGTCGTTATGCCGGTCGGCCAGGTTCAGGACATTCACCCGGCTGTCCGCCGCCATCGTCCAGAAAGCCAGACGGGCGGAAGCGCCCGGCGCGATCCGCACTCGCCGGCGCAAGCTGAAGATGGGATCCAGTACGGTTCCGACACTCCCCGTCAGTGGACGACCGCCGGACATCGCGGCGGGCGTGCGCAGCCCGCGTCCCCGGCCCAGGAACGCAGCACGGTCGGTTTCCACATGCAGGTCGCCGATCGTCTCGGCTTCGATGACAACGAGATGCGCCGCCCAGATCTCCGCCTCGGCCGGCGAGCGGCGCCGGCGCGTTGCCAGGAGCACACCGGTCTCGGGAATGAATTCGGTCTGCACGAACAGCTTGGAAAAGGCGGGATGTGCGCTGTCATCCGCCGGCGCGGCCAGCACGAGCTCCATGTAGGACGTCAGCTCGATCTCCCTTACCTTGCCGCCGGTATTGAGCAGGGTGATCCGGCGCACCTCGGCATCGTCCTCCGCGGACACGATGATCTCCATCGTGGTCGACAGCGTGCCGTCCCGGCGCGCGATTTCCGCGCGCTCCTCGGTGAAGTTGATCTCGTAACCATCGGCCTCGACGCCGGCCGGCTGAAATCCCGCCGACCAGACGGCATCGCTGCCGACATCGCGGAGATACACGTAGGAACCCCAGCCGTCGCAGGTAGGATCTTCCCGCCAGCGCGTGATCGCATGGCCGCGCCAGCGACTGTAGCCGGAACCAGCGCCCGTGATCATGACGCTGTAGCGGCCGTTGGAGAGCAGGTGGGTGGCCGGCATCGCACCGTGTGGGGAGGACAGCCGACGCGATACCGGCAGGTCCTCGTCGCCGGCGTGGATGATCCGCGTCGTTTCTTCCACCCTGGCTTCCGGCAGCATCACCTCGCGCGGCGTCCGCTCCTGCAGCAGCAATTCCGTCGCCTGGACCCTGGGCTCGGCGTGAAAGCGGGTGCGCATGATGCCATCCAGGACGGTATTGGCGATGGCAACGATCGTCATTCCCTGATGGTGCGCCATATACGCACGAACAATGGCGACGTCCTGTCCCTCGGGCACCCGTGCCGGCGTATAATCCAATGCCTCATAGAAACCATGAACGCCCAGCCCACCGGCCGCGGCGAGGCGGATGAAATTCCGCGCCGCGGACGTCGGGTCCACCATGGCCGCCAACGCCGTCGCATACGGGGCGATCACGGCGCTTTCGCCCAGCCCGCGCTTCAGCGCCAGATCGGGAACGCCAAAATTCGAATACTGGTAGGTCAGTTCCAGGTCGCGCGCATTGAATGCCGATTCCGACATCCCCCAGGGCAGATTGCGTGCCGTGGCGTAGCTGATCTGCCTCTGCACGATCAGCCGGTTCGTGGTCGCCAGCAGGCTGCCCGTGGGGGCCCGCATGACCAGGGACGGCATCAAATACTCGAACATCGAGCCGGACCAGGAGATCAGTGCCGCCGCGTGCGCGACCGGCGTTACCGACCGCCCGAGACGGAACCAGTGGGAAACGGGCGCGTCGCCCTCGGCAATCGCCAGGAAGCTCGCCAGCCGCGCCTCCGATGCCAGCAGATCGTAGCAGCTCGGGTCCAGGCTGCTGTCGCTGGCGCGAAAGCCGATCGACAACAGCTTGCGGTCGGGATCCAACAGGAAATCGAAGCGCATGGCCGCCGCCATGGCGCGGACGCGCGCTGCCACCGCTTTCAGGCGGCGTTCCAGGCTCGGCGTTCCGGTCGTGCGGCTTTCGTCGTCAGCGGGCATTTGGGCCGGCCCGGGAACGGGCAAGGCCGATTTGTCGCCCACCCGTGCATGCATCTGCGACGCCCTGTCGCGCGCATGTCCCTCCGCCGTCCGGGACGCCGCCTCGGCCCAGGCGAGCAGCTCCGCTGTGTCCACGTCCGGCTGCGCAGCATGCAGCGCCTCCGCCGCATCGACGAGGCGTGCCGCCTCTGTCAGCACCGCATGATACGGCGCCCTGTCGCCGGCGCGGGCGGTGTGCGCGTATTCCAACCGGCCAGACAGGCTGTCGAGCGCGGCCTCGACCTGCTCGCAGGCCTTATGATTGGCGTCTGCCTTTGCCTGAACCCGGCGCAGCACCTGGGAGGCGATATCCAGAGCGTCCCCGATGCCGTGCAGTTTCTCCTCTGCCGCCAGCGGCGCGCTGACCCAGGCTTCGCAGGCATTGGCCAGCGCGATCAGATGGCCGGCAAGGTTCCCGCTATCCACGGAGGAGACGTATTTCGGATCGAGCGGTCGCAGGTTGCCGGTATCGTACCAATTGTAGAAATGGCCGTGCAGCCGTTCCAGCCTGTCCAGCGTATCCAGTGTCGCCTCCAGCCGCTCGACCGCATCGTTCAGGCCAAGCCAGCCGAAATCGCGCGCTGCCGCGACCGAGAGCAGATACAGGCCGATATTCGTCGGCGACGTCCGATGCGCCACGACGGGCCGGGGATCCTCCTGGAAATTATCCGGCGGCAGCATGTGCTCGGCCGGGGTGACGAAGGTCTCGAAATACCGCCAGGTCCGCCGCGCGATCCGCCGCAGCGCCTTCAGATCCTCGGCCGCGGCCGGAACGCTGTCGCCGCTGGCCGGGCTGCGGCTGGCCCACCAGGCGATGGCGGGAGCGGCAAGCCAAAGGCAGGCGAACGGCGTTGCGATCAACCACACGCCCGGCGCCGCGACGGCAAGCCCAGCGAGCGTCAGCACGGAGACCAGGATCGTCCCCGGCATTCGCCGGTAATGACCGGCGATATCGTGCTGGCCGCCGGCCTTCGCCTGCTCCGCGGTGGTCCATTCCAGCAGCCGCCGGCGGGTCATGTACACCCGGGTCAGTGTCCGCACGATGGCGTCGGTCATCTGCGCCGCCTGCTCCGCCAGCAGGGTAACCACCAGGCCCACCTGCGTGCCGGCCAGGCGAAGATCCATCCAGACCTTCCTCCAATGGCTGCGAAAGCTCGGTCGGCCAGGACCCGGCAGAACCCTGGTCAGCACCGACAGCAGCGGTGGCAGCACGATCGTCAGCAGCAGGAAGCTGGTCCAGAACAACGCCTGACCAAAGCCGAGCAGCCAGCCGCATAGCAGGCCCAGCACCGTCGCCGGCGCCATCAGGCTGCGGCGCAGGTTGTCGACCATCTTCCACCGGCCGACGGATGGCAGGCTCGCCCTTGCGTGCCCGCAAATCCAGGGCAGCAACTGCCAGTCCCCTCGCGTCCACCGGTGCTGGCGCGACCGTGCGACGTCGTAGCGCGCCGGGAACTCCTCCATCACCTCGACATCGGAAACCAGGCCCGCGCGGGCAAAAATCCCCTCGAACAGATCGTGGCTCAGCAGGGTGTTGTCGGGCACCCGGCCGGCCAATGCCTGCTCGAACATATCGACATCATAGATGCCTTTGCCGGCGTAGGACCCTTCATCGAACAGATCCTGATAGACATCCGACACAGCGGCTGCATACGGGTCAATGCCCGCCGCTGTGGAGAATGCGTGCTGGAACACCGACGCCTCGGCACCGACCGGCAAGGATGGCGTAACCCGCGGCTGCAGGATGGCATGCCCCTCCACCACGCGGCCGAGGGCAGGATCCAGCAGCGGGCGGTTCAGCGGATGCGCCATCTTGCCGATCAGGCGACGGACCGCATCCCGCGGGAGGCGCGTGTCGGAATCGAGCGTGATGACATAGCGCACATTATCCGGGACGGCGGACGTCTTGCCCGCCACCGGCAAAAAACCGGTATCGGTGGCGCCCCGCAGCAACCGGTTCATCTCGTGCAGCTTGCCGCGCTTGCGCTCCCAGCCCATCCACACGCCTTCGGCCTCGTTCCATACCCGCCGCCGGTGCAGCAGAAGGAACCGGTCTCCGGCCGCATTCGGGTATTGCCGATTGAGCCGCGCGATGCCCGCCATCGCGTCGTGCAGCAATGCGTCATCATCCGCCGCGGTTTCGGTCGGGCTGTCGGTCCAATCCGTTACCAGCGCGAAGAATACGTCCCCGGCGGGGCTTGCCAGGTGATGTATCTCCAGCCGCTCGATCTGTTCGGCAATCGCCGCCGGGTTGGTCAGCAGGGTTGGCACCGCCACCAGGGTTCGCAGCTCCGCCGGCACGCCGTGCAGCAGCGCAAGTCCGGGCAGAGCGGCCGGCGACAGCCAGCTTGTGATCAGCCGGTTCACCACCGCGACCGCGACATCCGCCGCCGGCAGCGCCGCGAGCACGGCAAACAGCGCCAGGCCCCCGGTACCGAGCCCGCGCCCGGCCAGGCCATGCACGGCCAGCGCGCATAGGACGACCGTCAGTGTGGCGATGGCGCCGATATAGCCGGGCAGCCCGAGCCGGACGCTGGCGCGGCGCAGCCAACCCCGCCAGCCTGGGCCGAAAGCCGATGCTGGCCTCGAACGCAAGGCGGCCCGGGCCGATCAGGTAGTACCCGGGATCGCCCTGCCGTGTGGTGGACGATGTTTGCTCCAGACCGGCGTCATGCTGGTGCTGGCGCTGCCAGATCGTCTCCAACACCGCCTGCGTGACATCGAGTTCCGACAGCTGCGATCCGCGTGCCAGTTCCTCGATCGCCGTGCGATAGCTATTGCGGCTCGCGAAATCCATTTGCGCGAACGCACTGCCATTGCGCAGCAACTCGTCCACCAGGCTTACGCTCTCGAACATGTCGGCCCAATCGATCGTCGAGATCATCCGCATGCTGGTGACGACGTTGCGGACCGTGACGCTCATGGCCGCCTGGCTTTGGTGCACCTCCTGCACGATGGCGTCGGCCGTGGTGCCCTGTGCCTCGAGCCGTTCTTCCAGCCAAAGCAGCACCGGGGTGGTCTGCGGATCTTGATCGCGCAGGCGCTGCACCAGCCGCACGGCAAAGGTAGGGTGCAGCGGCCCGGGGGGGATGCTCTCAAGCACTTTGGGAAGCGCTGCTTCCAACGATCCATCCACGCGCAGGATGGCGGTGGCCACAAGATCGGCGTGGACGCGCTGGGTACGGTTGTCGATGATCCGCGTGGCGGCCCGGCGCAGGTTTTCCACCAGCACGATCCGCAACGTGATCGCGACTGCCCAAAGCTCCCCGATGGTCAGCGGCTGGACACGCTGATAGGCGCGCACGAAGCGGTGCAGCATCTCGATATCGAAGCGGCTGTCGGTATGCGCGACGAAAGCCCAGGCGATGCCGAGGACCCGCGGATAGCCCGCGAACGGCCCGGTGGCCAGCTTGGGCAACTGGTGATAGAATTTCGGCGGCAGGTCGCTGCGGATCTCCCTGATCTGCGCTTCAACGATGTGATAATTGTCGACCAGCCATTGCGCCGCAGGCGTCTGTAGCTGGCCATCACTGGAGGCACGCATCAGCGTGCGATGGACATCCAGCAACAGGCGGTAATTGTCCCACACGCGGCCGAGCACGGGATGCGCGGCCGCATCGGGCCCCGCGACCGGCTGCGCGAGGGCCAGGCTTTCGGCATGCTGTTCCAGACGCTCGATGCCGAAGAGATCGGCGCGCACAAGCTCGTCGCTGTTCCAGGGAGAATAGATGCCCCCCTTCGCTCGGCGCTGGCGAGGCCGGATCATCGGAGCACGCGCACAAAGGGCCAGGCACGCCGGGCAGGAGCCCGAGATGTCGCGCGAAGCCGCCTATGTTTGGCCGTTGTCCCGATATGCCGACGGGCCGGCGAACCCAGCCGGAAACCGCTCATTCTGGTCGGCGGATCCTTTGCAGCAGCCAGGAAACCCAAAGCGTGATCTCCGGCATCCCCCGCAAATGGCCGCTCCGGACATGGCGAGCCATGCCAGACTGCAAGCGGGTCATCCCCGCCATCGGAAAACCCGGCCGTGCGCCGAAAGGACGCGAAGTTCCCTGGCTTTGTGAACGCAAGTGGCCCTGTTCGAACGAATTGTTGCGAGGGGGGCGTCTGCCCTCCTGACGCAGGAACGGGCCCAGATCGATATGCGCCGGGCGGCCCCCTCCGTCGTCGCCGGTGCGGAGAGTCCCGCCATGGAATTTCTCCTCTGCGCTGGCATCCGACGGGTTCGGCTTCATGTGAGGATCTCCAAGGTGACCTATGGCTATTCGGAATCGCCAGACGCGGCGGCGCAGCCCCAATGACGCCGCATTGGACACAGGAGGGAACGCGTATCCCGGCGTTAGGTTCCATTTTCGTTCCTGAACCCGATGAATGGCATTGTCCCAGCAAGTTCTCCGCCATCTTCGGCAGGCGGTGGCGTGGACGGATGCGCAACCCATTCAAATATTTCAAAGGTTCGCCTGAGGTCATCCGCCTCGTGGTGATGTCCGCCATCCGCTGTCGCTTTTCGCCGCGGAGATCAGGAAGCGGCGCCTGCCTGGCAGTGCGATGGCGATACCGCGGCCGCAGTTCGTACAGATCACTTGTCGGCGGCACGGGCCATGGATTTCAATGTTTCCAGCTCTTCGCGCACGTCATTCAATATCTCGACCAACGCAGCATGGTCATTCGCGGCGCGTTCATCAGAGCCACGCGCCAGAATTCCGCCTCCTACCATCAAGGCGGGCAGGGCAACCAACTGAATGCAGTTGCTTATGTACAAAAGCGTGTTCTGGTCTCCAGGCGCCAGAAATGGAATCAGTGAAAAGACGGTGAAAGCGTACACACACCAGATGCTGCCAAATGCGATTGTCATATTGACAGCAACGGCATCGTTGAACTTTGTGACAAGTGATCCAAGTTTCATGACAGCCGTTCCCGCTCGACCATTTTGGAAAACTGCGGCATTTCGGCTGTTGTCGGTGCAAGCCCAGACGCCAAACCGGTCACGCCGTGCATGAACATTCTCCCGCCGCTGTCCTGGGTGAGCCGCGCAACAGGCGCGCGCCTCTCAACCGACAACATATTCGCAAGCTGCGCGGGTTCAAGTTGGACGCGGTCTCCGAGCCACAAGCAATTGTAGAAACGGTCCGAGAGATCGCGCGGCGTTTCGCGTACGAGGAACGGTTGCCGTGCAGACATGCCGCCATTGACGTCCGCGTCAGGGGCTGGCGGCCGTGGTTTCCGGCGAGTCGTCGTCGGCGCGTTTGCCTGCACCGGTATCGCGGTCTTGCGCATAGCCGCCACCTGGTCGGGGGTGGCCGGCGTGCCGCGATTTCCCCAGCTCGTTTGAATGAAGCTCACGACATCCGCGATGCTCTGGTCCGTCAGAATCTCGGCATAGGGCGCCATCACGAAAGCGGACGGTGCGGTCATCGTTGCCGGCAGGCGGTTGCCGGAGAGCACGATGTGGATCGCGGAGGTGGCGTCCGCCGTCTGCAGCGTCGGATTGCCGGCCAAGGCGGGAAAGACGCGGTCGTAGCCCTTGCCGTCGGTCCGGTGGCAGGCGGCGCAGCGGTCGACGTAGATCTGTGCCCCGCGGGCGCCGGTATCGCCGTTGAACAGCGCCTTTGCGATCGTATCGTCGTACGTGTAGGGCTGGGTGTTTCCATCTCTCGCCGGCAGCGATTTCAGATAGGCGGCGATGCTGTGGAGATCGGGATCCGAGAGATACTGAAGGGAGTCGACCACGACGTCGTTCATGGCGCCGAAGGTCGCGGTATGGCTGTTCCGCCCAGTCTTGAGATAGGCCACGATGTCGTCCTCACTCCAGCGCCCAAGCCCGGCGCCGGGCTCGTCGCGCAGGCTCGGTGCGAACCATCCGTCGATCGGCCCCGCGCCGGAGAGATAGACGCTGCCATCGGCTTTGGTCAGGGCGCGTTCCTGCATCCCCAACCCGCGCGGGGTGTGGCACGCGCCGCAGTGGCCCGCCCCTTCGACGAGATAGGCGCCGCGGGCGATCTTGCCGGCTGCGTCCGTCCCGTCGGCGGCTGGCGTTGCCTGCTGCGCCGCCTCGACATTTGGGGCGAACGCCCAGCGCCAGAACGTGAGCGGCCAACGCATGGACAGCGGCCAGGGAATGTCCGCGGCCCGGTTCTCGGCCTCGACGGGCTGCACCCCATGCATGAAATAGGCATACAGCGCCTTCATGTCGGCATCGTTGATGCGTGCGTAGGAGGGGTAGGGCATGGCCGGATAGACGGTGCCGTGGTCCTTCGTGACGCCGGTGCGCATGAGCGTCGCGAAGTCGTCATAGCTCCACGCACCGATCCCGGTCTTCGGGTCCGGCGTGATGTTGGTCGAGTAGATCGTCCCGATCGGCGATTCCATCGGCAGGCCGCCGGCGAAAGGCTTGCCGCCCGGGGCGGTGTGGCAGGCGGTGCAGTCGCCGGCGCGGGCGATATATTCGCCCCGGGCCACGAGCGCCGGGTCTGCGCCATCCTGGCGCTGTGCCACCGCCGGCAGCGCAACGGCACCGCTCAATCCCAGCCACAGCGCCGCAACCAGTTTGCGGATCGGAACGGCGGGGCTCGTCATGCGCGCACCAGCGGTCCCGGATTCTTGAGATATTGTTCGCGGATCGCCTTGGCCGACCAGTAGGTGAGGGCCGCGACCGTTCCGGTCGGGTTGTATCCGATCCCCTGTGCGAAGGCGGACGAGCCGACGACGAACAGGTTGGAAACATCCCAGCTCTGCAGATAGCGGTTCACCGCACTCGTCGTCGGGTTGTCGCCCATGATGACCCCGCCACCCATATGGGTCGTCTGGTAGTGCCGCGTGTCGAAATGCTCGCCGAAATTCTTGGGGGACGCCTTGATGATCTTGGGGTTCATCGCCTCAGCGATCTTCTGCATCTTGTCGACGACGTAGCGGATCATCTTGATGTCGTTGTCGTGCCAGTCGAACGTCAGGCGCAGGAGGGGTCGGCCGAGATAATCGGTGTATTCAGGATCGAGATCGAGGTAGCAATCGCGGAACGGCATGTTCGTTCCGTGGGCGTTCATCGAGAGAACGTGGGTGTACGTGTCCTTGACGGCCTTCTTCCAGGCCGATCCCCAGGCCGGCGTGCCGGGAGGAAGACTGAGGCCCCCGATCGGCTTGGAGCCCGATTGGTTGACCCACATCGGCGACCCGCCGACGAAGCCGAGCGGGCCGTGATCGAAATGGTCGGCGTTGAAATCGTCACAGGCGACACCGTTGCCGCCGGAGCCGATGAACGGGTTCGTATATTTGTCGGTACCGAAGAAGGCCGAGATGCTGCTTTCGTTCTGGTAGCAGAAGTTCTTGCCGATCGTGCCCTGACCCGTCTTCGGGTCATACGGCGTGCCGATCTTCGAGATGAGCATCATGTGGGCGTTGTTGTAGGCGAAGGTGCCGAGGATCACGAGGTCCGCCGGTTGCGTGACCCGGTTGCCCTGCGCATCCACATAGAGCACGCCGGTCGCTTTCTTGCCCGTGCTGTCGGTCTGGATCTCGATGACGTTGCACTCGGCCCGCAGCTCGAAATGCGGGACCAGCCGGAGCGCCGGCAGAATGTTCACGTTCGGCGACGCCTTCGAATAATTGTAGCAGGCATAGCCCGAGCAGAAGCCGCAGAACGTGCAGGGGGCCATCTGGCAGCCATAGGGATTGGTATAGGGCGCCGACGCATTGGCCGAGGGAATGCTGAAGGGGTGATAGCCGACCTCCGCCGCTCCCTGGCGGAACAGCTCGGCCGAATAGGTGTTGCGCATCGGCGGCAGCGGAAACGCGGCCGACCTGTCGGCATCGAACGGGTTGCCCGGTCCGACGATCTTGCCGTCGACCTTGTAGGCCTGGCCGGCAGTTCCGAAGACCTGCTCGGCAAAGGTGAAATGCGGCTCCAGCTCCTCATAGGTGACGCCCCAGTCCTGGAGCGTCATGTCCTCGGGGATGAAATTCTTGCCGTAGCGCTCCTCGTAATGGCTGCGCATGCGCAGTTCCTCGGGGGTTATCCGCCAATGGCATCCCGACCAGTGCAGCCCGGCGCCCCCGACGCCGGTACCTGGAAGAAATGCCGCGAGCTGGCGGTACGGCGCCGCCTGGTCGTCCGGCTTGTGGCGGATCGTCACCGTGCTCTTGGACATGTCCTGGAACAAAGCGTGCCGGCTGTTCTGCGTCAGTTCGTCGATCGACTTCGGATAGGCGCCTTCCGGATAGGTGTCGCGGTTCGGCCCCCGCTCGAGCGCCACCACGTGGAGGCCGGCCTCGGTGAGTTCCTTGGCCATGATCGCGCCGGTCCAGCCGAAGCCGATGATGACGGCATCGACGGGCTGCATCTTCCGTTCCGCCATGGTCAGGCTCCGAGGTCTTTGATTGAGACCGGGCCGAACGGATATTTCGCCCCGTAGCGGTCCACCCAGTCGGTGAAGTCGGCGCGCGCGCCCGGGAAGCCGATCATCCTCCACGCCGCCATGCCGCGATTGCCGCCATGTATGGGATCGCTGAAATAGCCTTCCTGGGTGTTCTTGAGGAACGCATCGAACAGCGTTTTGGCGGGCACCGGCGACAGCGTCAGCGTGCCTTCCTGCAGCCGCGCGATGGCCTGATCGCGGCCGGCGGGATCGAGGTCGACGAAGCGCTTGCCGAAGGCTTCCCGGATCGCCTGGTCGGCGGGCGCGATGCCCTTGCGGTAGATGTCGCGCGGGGTGAACTCAAGCTGGTAGCCGAGTGTCTCGGGGGCGACCCTGAATGGCCCGCGCATGTACCAGAGCTTGCCGTAGCCGTAGGGTTGCCCCATCTGTCGGTCGATGAAGGCCGGGACATCGAGCTCGACGGCACCCGGTCCCTCCGCGTCGGCGGGAATGAGCCGGTCGACGAAGGCGATGACGAATGCCCACTCGTCAGGCGTGAAGAAGGTTGGGGTATAGGCGCTCGCCGTCCGGGTTTCCGCCGCCAGGGCGGCCGGTTGAACGCCGCCGATCACGTATTCCGCCAGCGCCACCCCCGGCACCAGAGCCGCAGTCCCCAGCAGGAAGGAACGACGCGATGGCCCCAAGGTTGAGAGCGGCATGCGAACCTCCTTCAATCGATAGACCGGAAAAGTTCGTCGATCACCTTAAGCGCCGGATTTTGAGTATGTCAATCGAAAGGCCGTGCGCCACTAAGCGACTTTATCGAGGCGGTGATTCGGCGTTATTCAAGGCGACCGCCCGCCGCGGAAACCGGCACGCGGGAAACCGTCCACCAAGGCGACGCACGCAACCGACCTGGTCGCGTGTCGCACCCGTCGAATGACAGGAGCCAGCCACCGATGACACAGAAAAAGACGAATGCTCGCGTCGTGATATCTGACAATGGACCCTACATCGTCACGGGTGACGTGCCGCTCGCCAAGCAGACCATCCGGACCGACGCCGCGGGTGGCTCCGAGACCTGGGAAGAGGGGCAGACATTCCGCGCGCAAAAGACATACGCGCTGTGCCGGTGCGGGGCGTCGGCCAGGAAGCCGTTCTGTGACGGATCGCATGAAAGGATCTCGTTTGATGGCACCGAGCAGGCCAGCCGTGAACCTTATCTCGATCAGGCCAGTGTCGTGGACGGGCCTGTCCTTCAGCTCACCGACGCGGAGCATCTTTGCGCGTTCGGGCGCTTTTGCGATCCCAATGGCCAGGTATGGAGCCAGGTCGCGCGGACCGACGACGCCGGTGTCCAGGCGATGTTCATTCGACAGGTGAACAATTGCCCGGCCGGCCGTCTGGTGGCGTGGGACAAGGCGACGGGGCGGCCGATCGAGCACGAATTGCCGGTTTCAATCGGCCTCGTCGAAGATCCTGAACAACAATGCAGCGGGCCGCTCTGGCTGCGCGGCGGGATCCAGGTTGTTTCGGCGGATGGGTTCGAATACGAGATGCGGAACCGCGTCACCTTGTGTCGCTGTGGTCAATCCAAGAACAAGCCGTTCTGCGACGGCATGCATGCCACGATCAAATTCCGGGCCTCCTGAGCGTATCCCGGAGCGGAGCCCTGGTGCGTGATTCCCGGCTTCGACCCCGGTGCCGGGCTAATACGGGCGCTCCCTCATTCTCCGGATGACCAATGCCTCTCCGGCCCCATTGCCTCGGTAACGACCGACGGTGCCCATGATCCGTAATTCCGAACCATCCCTTCCCCTTTGTCATGCCAAGCTGGCCGACCGCTTCCCTTGCACAGGGCTAAGCCCTGCCAATACGAAACGGCAAGAAATATCCGCGCTGCCCGTTCGTTTCACCGAGGCTTTACAATGCCAACGTGATTTTTCGTTTTCGCAACCAATCCCGCCAGGCGGAGACCCGTGCAGACATGTTGAATGAGCGCGTCGCCGGGCGCCTGAGGCGAAGGGTAGCGCCGCTCACCCATCCTATGCTTGCTACATCGAGGCATGGAGCGTTTCCGCGAAAACAGTCTACTTGCGCGACGCGAAGGCAAATCTTTCCGCCCTTGTCGAGACGGGGCTTGCGGGCGAGGTTTGCGGGGGATTTGGCTTGCGTTGGCGGGTTGGCACCCGCCCTACGTTTTTGTTGCCTAGTTAGTTAGGTTGACTGCATTCTAACGGGATGAACCCTTTGCACGATGTCCCGGCTGATGTGCAACCCGATTGGGCGCGTTTGCTGCCTCGGGAGGCGTTTCAGGAGATTCTATTCGTCCTGCGGGGGGCTTTGCCGCCGCCGGTTTCGGATGATCCGGCGGATGAAATGCGGCGGGATCGGGCGGCCATGGCGGCGGTGGCGGCGTTGTTGCCGGTGACTGCGGCGGAGGGGCGGTTGGCGGCGCAGTTCGTGGCGGCGGATGCGTGGGCGATGGATTGTTTGCGGCTGGCGCAGGTGAAGCGGCGGGAGCCGGATCTGGCCCATAAATGCCGGGCGCAGGCGATGAGCCTGATGCGGGAAGGGAAATCCTCGCTGCGGCTGCTGCAGCGGTTGCAGGCGGCGCGGGAGAAGATCGAGGCCGATGCGGCGGCGGCGGAGCGGGCGGCCTGGGTGGAGCACAGTGCGGTGGGGATGATGGAGGAGGCGCTGCCCCCCGCCCCGGAGGTTCCGGCCGCGCCGGCCCCGGTCGGCGGGGCGGTTCCGGTATTCAGACCCGTCTCAGAACATGCGCCAAATCCACCTGAAGCGCGCGTCGAGACGATGCCGAGACGCGGCCCCCCATTCACCTGGACGGCGGCATAATGCGGCGGGGCCCCGCCTTATAATTGGGGTTTCCAAAGGGCTCCGGCCTACGCCGGCACCAGCGGGCAGCCGAATAGCCCGGGCGGCGGGTAGGCGTCGGGGGACGGGATCGTGCTGATGCGGGTGAAGACGTCGCCCTTTTGCCTGGCTTCCGACGCGGGCTTCACCTGCCAGACATGCATCGCGTGCGGCACGCAGCCGTTGGGCTGCAGCTTCACGCCCTTGTTGTAGAAATCGTCCAGCGACATTTCCCGCATCTTCGCGGCGACCGCATCGGCATCCAGCGTATTGGCTGCCTTCACCGCCTTCAGCCAGTGGAATGTGCCGGCATAGGCGCCGGCGTTGTATTCGTTCGGCAGCATCTGCATGCGTGCGACATAGCGCTCGGTCCAGGCGCGGGATTCCGGCGACAGGTCCCAGTAGAACGAGTTGGTCAGCGCCAGTCCCTGGCAGACATCCTGCCCGAGCGACAGCACGTCCTGAATGATCATCAGCAGCGTGGCCAGGCGCTGGCCGCCCTTGACGATGCCGAACTCGGCGGCCTGCTTGATGCAGTTCTGCAAATCCGCGCCGGCATTGGCGAGCCCGATCACCTTGGCGCCGGATGCGCGGGCCTGCACCAGCAGGCTGGAGAAATCGGCGGTGCCGAGCGGCGCGCGCGCGCTGCCCAGCACCTTGCCGCCGGCCTGCTTGACGAATTCCTCCGTGTCGCGCTGCAAGGAATAGCCGAATTCGTAATCGGCGGTGATGAAGAACCAGCTATCGCCGCCGGCCTTCACCAGTTCGGTGCCGGTGCCCTTGGCCAGAGCGTAGGTGTCGCAGGCGAACTGGAAACCGTATGGCGAGCATTGCTTACCGATGAAAGCGGTCGAGGTCGGCGTGCTCATCAGGAAGATGCGCTTCTTCTCCCGTGCGATCTGCTGGATGGCGAGGCCCGCGGAAGAGGCCGCGCCATCGGCCAGGACATTGACGCCGCGATCGTCGATCCATTCCCGCGCCAGCGCGCCGGCGACATCCGCCTTGTTCTGGTCATCGGCCTGCAGCACCTCGATCGGCCGGCCGAGTACCCGAGCCGCCGAAATCGGCCACCGCCAGCTCCGCCGCGACCTTGCTGCCGGGGCCGCCGATATGGCGGTAGGGCCCGGCGACGTCGCTCAGCAACCCGATCCGCACCGGCACGGACGAGCCCTGCGCCCGAACCAAAGCCGGCCTGGCAAGCGAGGCAGCAGCCAGCGCGCCCAGCGCGCCGCGGCGGGTGATCCAGCTCATTCTTCGTTTCCCCTGCTGCGGCTCGTGGCGGCCGCCGTTTCAGCCAAGTCAGGCGGCCAGCACGGGTTCCGTGCCGACGATGGTGGTGCGGTGCATCACGCGGCGTTCGCGCGGATCGAACGGCGTCACCTGGTGCATGGTGCAGCGGTTGTCCCACATCAGCACGTCATCGGTTTCCCAGCGATGGCGATAGACGAATTGCGGCTGCTCGGCGAAAGCGGTCAGCTCGGCGATCAGGCGCTGGCCCTCGGCCTGGCCCATTCCTTCCACTTCGTCATTGTAGATCGGGCTGATATAGAGCGATTTGCGCCCGGTGACCGGATGCTTGCGCACCATCGGCTGCCATACCGCGGGCATCGCCGCCTTCTCTTCCTCGGTCAGCGGCTTCAGGTCGCGCAGATTATGCATGTTGCCGAAATCATGCCGCGCCTGGCGCCCTTCGATCTGCCGCTTCAGCGCCTCCGGCAGCTGATCATAGACCAGATAGAGGTTGGTGAACTGCGTCTCCCCGCCGGTGCGGCTGACCTCCACGCCGTGCAGCAGCGCCCCCGTGCAGGGCACCTGGCGATAGCTGCTGTCGGTGTGCCAGAGCTGCGCCAGCGATACCTGCTGCACCGTCGGGTGATCCGGCGGCATCAGCATGCCGTCGTCATCGACATTGGACACCCGGAAGATCTCCGGCACGCGCTCGGAGCGGATGATCTTCTGATGGAAGATCTCCGGCTCCCCGAAATAGCGCGTGAACCGCACATGTTCCTGATCGGTGATGCGCTGCTCCGGGAACACCAGCACCAGATGCTCCATCCAGATGTCGTGCAGCTCCCGGAACAGCTCCGGGCTCAACTCCTTCCGCATGTCGATGCCGCGCACTTCCGCGCCCAGCGCCGGATGCAGCTTGCGAACCGTTAGTCGTGAGGACGTCGTGTTGGCACTCATGGTCGTTCCTCCCGTTCTGTATGATTGACCCGCCGTATGATTGACCGGTCGTCAGGCTGGCTGCTCGGCGAACTCGAAGCCCATGGCCCGCGTGTGGTAGAAAATCCCGCCATCCTGGACGATCAGGAACAGCGCCTGCTCGTTGCCGGCGTTATGATGCGAATGCACCGACACCGGCGGCGTGATGGTGGTCGCCCAGGGCGCCCAATCCTTCCGCCGCCCGTCCATGACCGAGTAGCAGCGCTCGCCCCGGATGATCAGGCTCACCGCCACGGCGTTGTGCCGATGCGGCCGCTGCACCGCCCCACCCGGAAGCGAGTTCATCGCCAGGGTCAGCGTCGGCAGGATGTTGCGGGTGTTTTCCTGGCCCTGCGAGGAGAAGATCAGCGCGGACCCGGCAATCTGCTCGTTGCGGCCGACGTCGTACAGCAGCGCGATCTGCCGGGCGATCTCCTCGGCGCGGTAATGCACCAGCTCCGTCGGCGCCTGCCCGGGCGCGGGCGCGCGCAGGTTTTCGAAGGCCAGCTGCGGCTCGTTGGTGGCAATCCAGAGCACCGCATCCGCCCCGGCCGCCTGGTGCGTTTGCGCGACGCCGCCGGGCAGCACCAGGACGTCCCCGGCACTCCATTCCACACGTTCCTCGCCGCAATCGGTGCTGCCCGCGCCGGAGATCACGTAGACCAGCACGCCGCTGGCGTTGAACTCGGTTCGCAGGCTTTCGCCGGCGCGGATCCGCGCATAGCGGATCAGCACCAGCGGCGTCGTCGCCGGAAACGAACAGCCGAGCACGGCAGAAATGTCGCACGCGATCAGCCCGGTCGGCGCAGCCGGATCCAGGGCCAGGACAGGCTCTTCGGTAAAGATATGGTCGGGCACCGGCGGCAACTGCACATTGAAGGCGTTGCCGGTGTTGAAGAACCGGCCGCGGGCTTCCGCCTCCGTTCCGGGGGCGGCGGCCCGCTGCGCCGGCAGTTCGGCGATGCTTGTGGGACGTGGATCTTCGTCCATTGCAGTCCTCCCGCGCCGGCCTGCCTGCCGATTCCTGGCAGGCATTTTTCCCGGCTTGGGAGCACCGTATCGTGATGACCGGATTAGGTCAATCGTTTGATTGAATCACCTCCCCAAGGATATCCGGATCACACCGGATCCCACCCGAAGGCGTCTTCCGACGTGTCCAGCGGCATGAAGGCGCCGCGGAGCGCCGGCAGCGCGATCTCGGCGATCTGTTCCGGCGTCCAGCCGCCGTGGTGGTGCACCGAACGGATCGGGCGGGCGGAGGAGAACAAATAAAGCTCGTTCATCCGGGTGCCGAAGACCTGGCCGCTGACGTCCTTCGCCGCATCCGACATCAGCGCGACGGCCAGCGGCGCGTTCTTCTCCGGCCCCATCGCGCGCAGCTTCTCGACCATGAGCTTCTGTTCCGGCGTGGCCGACGGGATGGAATTGGTCATCCGGCTCCAGGCCCAGGGCGACAGGCAGTTGGAGCGGACGTTGTAGCGCTGCATGTCCAGGGCGATGGATTTCGACAGCGCGGTGATCCCCAGCTTCGCCGCGGCATAGTTCGCCTGGCCGACATTGCCGATCAGGCCGGAGGTGGAGGTGATGTGCACGAGGGCGCCGCTTTCCTGCTTGCGGAAATGCTCGGCGGCGGCGCGCGAGGTATAGAAGCAGCCGCCGAGATGGACATTCACCACCGTGTTCCAGTCATCCGCGGACATGCGGTGGAAGATCCCGTCGCGCAGCACCCCGGCATTGTTCACCACGCCATCGATGCGGCCGAAATGATCGAGCGCGGACTGGATGATGCGGCGCGCCGACTCCCAGCCGGCCACCGAATCCGTGCTGATCTCCGCCCTTCCGCCGCGCTGGGTGATGATCGTCCTGGTCTGCTCGGCCGGCGTGCCGGACTGGCCCTCGCCGGAGAGCGAGGCGCCGATATCGTTGATGATCACGCTGGCCCCGGCATCGGCCATCATGATGGCGATCTCCCGCCCGATGCCGCCGCCCGCGCCGGTGACCACGATCACCTTGCCGTCCAACATGCCTGCCACCTGGTGTCTCCTTCAGCGGTTGATTTTCCCGACACGCTGGCACAGCCTGGGGCAGAAGAAAAACGAGCCGCGGCGGCAACCTCCATGCAAGGCCTGAATCAGGACTACCCGCTGATCCTTTCCACCGTGCTGGAGCACGCGGCGGCGAATTTTGCCGGGGTTCCCGTGGTCTCCCACAACCAGGGGGAGGAAACCCGCACCGATTATCGGCAGGTGGCGGCCCGGGCGCGACGGCTGGCATCCGTGCTCGCCGGCGAGGGCCTGGGGCCGGAGGGCTTCGTCGGCTCGCTGGCCTGGAACACGCACCGGCATCTGGAATTGTTCTACGCCGCCAGCGGCATCGGGGCCGTGCTGCACACCGCGAACCCGCGCCTGGCGCCGGCGCAGATCGTCTACACGATCAATTTCACCGGCTACCGCACCTTGTTCATCGACCCCGACACGGTCGCGCTGGCGGAACAGGTGCTGGCGCGACTGGAGCATGTCGAGCGCTTCGTCGTCATGGCCGCGCGCGACCGGATGCCGGCGACGAGCCTGCCGAACATCGAATGCTATGAAGACCTGATCGACGCCGGCGATGCAGGCTTTGCCTGGCCGGCGCTGGATGAGCGCACGGCCTGCGCGCTCTGCTTCACCTCCGGCACCACCGGCGTGCCGAAGGGCGCGCTGTACAGCCATCGCGGCACGGTGCTGTCGGCGCTGTCCACCGGCGGCGGCAATGCCTGGGCATTGTCGGCGGATGACGCGATCCTCGCCCTGCCCGGCTTCTTCCATTGCAACGGCTGGGGGATCCCGTTCCTGGCGCCGATGTATGGCGCCAGGCTGGTCATGCCGGGCCGGCGCATGGACACCGAATTCCTGCACGGCCTGGTGCTGCGGGAAGGCATCACCGTGGGCCCGGCGGTGCCGACGATCTGGATGGACATGCTGGAACATTGCCGCGGCACCGGCCAGGGCTTCGGCGAGCTGAACCGCCTGTTCACCGGCGGCATCGCGCCGCCCGCCGCGATGATCGAGAGCTATCTGCGCGAGCATAACGTGCGCACGCATCACGCCTGGGGCATGACCGAAACCACGCACGGCGCCACTTTCTCCTTCACCAGCCGGCATGCGCAGGGCGATGCCGCGATCGCCGCCATGCGCACGCAGGGCAAGCCGGCCTATGGCAACGAGATCCGGCTCGTCGACGATGCCGGCGTCGCCCTGCCGCGCGACGGCAAGACCCCGGGCCACCTGCAGGCACGCGGGCACTGGATCGCCGGCGGCTATTTCCGCCGTCCGGATGCGCGGGCAGAGACCGGGGATGGCTGGATGAACACCGGCGATGTCGCGGTGATCGAGCCCGACAACACGCTGTATATCGTCGATCGCGCCAAGGACGTGATCAAGTCCGGCGGCGAATGGATTTCCTCCCAGGCGCTGGAGGAAGCGGCCTGCCGGCACGCGGCGGTGCAGGAAGCCGCCGTTCTGGCGATGCCGCATCCGCGCTGGCAGGAACGCCCGCTGCTGATCGTCGTGCCGCGCGCGGGAACGAGCGTTACCGCCGAGGCGTTGCGGGAGCATCTGACCGCGTTGATGCCCAAATGGTGGCTGCCCGACTGCATCGCCTTCACGCCCGAGTTTCCGCACGGGCCGACCGGCAAGGTGCAGAAGGACATGCTGCGCCAGTGGGTCCGCGATGGCCGGATCCAGACCTGACCACCTCGCCCTGCGGGATGGAATGTCCTGCGTGACAGGACGCAAACGGGAGACGGCACGACATGACCGATGATGCCCCCCTGAGTCTGCATGTGCCGGAACCGGCGGTCCGGCCTGGCGGTGTGCCTGATTTTTCCAGCGTTCGGATTCCAAGCGCCGGATCGGTCGCGCGGCCACCGGTGGATGCCGATCCGGAATTGATTCGAGATCTCGCCTTTTCCATCATCCGTGTGCTCGACCGCGACGGCGAGGCGGTGGGGCCCTGGGCGGGGCTGCTGAGCGACGAGGAACTGCGCGAGGGGCTGCGCCACATGATGATCCTGCGCGCCTTCGACGCGCGGATGGTGATGGCGCAGCGGCAGGGCAAGACCTCATTCTACATGCAGCACATGGGCGAGGAGGCGGTCAGCTGCGCGTTTCGCAAGGCGCTGCTGCCGGGCGACATGAATTTTCCCACCTATCGCCAGGCAGGATTGCTGATCGCCGCCGGCCATCCCCTGGAAGACATGATGTGCCAGATCTATTCCAACGAGCGCGATCCGCTGAAGGGCCGGCAGATGCCCGTGCTGTATTCTTCCAGGCAGGACGGGTTCTTTTCGCTTTCCGGCAACCTGGCGACCCAGTACATCCAGGCGGTCGGCTGGGCCATGGCGTCCGCGATCAAGCACGACACCAAGATCGCCGCCGGGTGGATCGGCGATGGCGCCACCGCCGAGTCCGATTTTCACGCGGCCCTGGTGTTCGCCTCCACCTACAAAGCGCCGGTGGTGCTCAATATTGTCAACAACCAATGGGCGATCTCGACGTTCCAGGGCATCGCCCGCGGCGGCTCTGGCACCTTCGCGGCCCGCGGTATCGGCTTCGGCATTCCCGCGCTGCGGGTCGATGGCAACGACTACCTCGCCGTGCATGCGGTGGCGGCCTGGGCGGTCGAGCGGGCGCGGCGCAATCTCGGCCCGACGCTTGTTGAGTATGTCACCTATCGCGTGGGCGCGCATTCCACCTCCGACGATCCGGCCGCCTACCGGCCGAAGGCCGAGTCCGATGCCTGGCCGCTCGGCGATCCTGTGATCCGGCTGAAGAATCACCTGATCGCGCGCGGCGTCTGGTCGGAAGAGCGCCACCGGCAGGCGGAAGCGGAAATCCTCGATACCGTGATCGCCGCGCAGAAGGAGGCGGAAAGCCACGGCACCCTGCATTCGGGGGGCCAGCCCTCGGTGCGCGACATGTTCGAGGATGTCTATGCGCAGATGCCGCCGCATCTGCGCCGGCAACGCCAGCAGGCCGGAGTGTGAGCCATGCCGCGCAAAACCATGATCGAGGCCATTCGCGACGCCATGGACGTGATGATGGGGCGCGATGAGAACGTCGTCGTGTTCGGCGAGGATGTGGGGTTCTTCGGCGGCGTGTTTCGCTGCACCCAGGGCCTGCAGGCGAAATACGGCAAGAGCCGCTGCTTCGATGCGCCGATCAATGAATCCGGCATAGTCGGCGCGGCGGTGGGCATGGCGGCCTATGGCCTGCGCCCCTGCGTCGAAATCCAGTTCGCTGACTACATGTATCCGGCCTACGACCAGCTCGTTTCAGAGGCCGCGCGCCTTCGCTATCGCTCCGCCGGCCAGTTCACCTGCCCGATCGTGGTGCGGATGCCGACCGGGGGCGGGATTTCCGGCGGCCAGACCCATAGCCAGAGCCCGGAGGCGCTGTTCACCCATGTGGCGGGCCTGAAGACCGTGGTCCCCTCCACCCCCGCCGACGCCAAGGGGCTGCTGATCGCCGCGATCGAGGATCCGGATCCGGTGATCTTCCTGGAGCCCAAGCGGCTCTATAACGGGCCGTTCGACGGCCATCATGACCGGCCCATCGTCCCCTGGTCGAAGCACGAGCTCGGCGAGGTCGCGGACGGGCATTACGTGGTTCCGCTGGGCAAGGCCGTGATCCGCCGCCCGGGCGCGGCGCTGACCGTGCTGGCCTATGGGACGATGGTCTATGTCGGCATGGCGGCCGCGGCCGAGACCGGCATCGACGCCGAGATCATCGACCTGCGCACGCTGCTGCCGGTGGACATGGAGACGATCGAGGCATCGGTGCGCAAGACCGGGCGTTGCGTGATCATCCATGAGGCGACACGCACATCCGGCTTCGGTGCGGAGCTTTCCGCGCTGGTGCAGGAGAGCTGCTTCTACCATCTGGAAACACCGGTCCGGCGGGTCACCGGCTGGGATACGCCGTATCCGCATGCGCAGGAATGGGACTATTTCCCCGGCCCGGCCCGTGTCGGGCGCGCGCTGCTCGAAGCGATGGAGCGGTGAGATGGCCGAGCGCGTGATCCGGCTGCCCGATGTCGGCGAGGGCGTCGCCGAGGCCGAGCTTGTCGAGTGGCACGTGAAGGTCGGTGATCTCGTGCGCGAGGACGCGGTCCTGGCCGCGGTCATGACCGACAAGGCGACGGTGGAAATTCCCTCGCCGGTCGAGGGCAGGATCGTATGGCTCGGCGCCGAAGTGGGCGATGTGGTGGCCGTCGGCTCCGACCTGGTGCGGCTGGAGGTGAGCGGGGCGGACGACGCTGCCGGGGCCGGGATCGTGCAGGTGTCCAAAGCGGCGGCGCCGGTTACGGTGGAGCGCGCACCCTCCACGGCCGCATCGGCACCGACAGCGGCGGAGCGTCCTGGCCGGTCCGTTGCGACTCAGCAATTATCCCGCGGCGCACCCCGCCCCGAGGGCGAAAAGCCCCTGGCCGCGCCGGCCGTGCGTCTGCGGGCGCTGGAGGCCGGGGTGGATCTGCGGCAGGTGCCAGGCAGCGGCCCGGCCGGACGCATCCTGCATGAGGACCTGGAGTCCTATCTGGCGCATGGGCCGGGGATTGCGCGGGCGCCCGGATTGCAGCCGCGGACCGGGGTGAAGGACGTCAAGGTGGTCGGCCTGCGCCGCCGGATCGCCGAGCGGATGGCGGTCGCCAATACGCGCATCCCCCACATCACCTATGTCGAGGAGGTGGATGTCACCGGGCTCGAGGAGCTGCGGGCCAACCTCAATCATTCGAAACGACACGATCAGCCGCGGCTGACCCTGTTGCCGTTCCTGATGCGCGCCATGGTGCGCGCCATCGCCGAGCAGCCCAACCTGAACGCGCTGTACGACGACGAGGCAGGCATCGTGCACCAGCACGAAGGCGTGCATATCGGCATCGCGGCGCAGACCGAGGCGGGGCTGATGGTGCCGGTGGTCCGCCATGCGGAGGCGCTGGATCTCTGGGGTTGCGGCGCGGAGGTGAACCGGCTGGCCGAGGCGGCGAAGAACGGCACCGTCGGGCGGGACGAGCTGACGGGATCGACGATCACGATCACCTCGCTCGGCGCCATGGGGGGCGTGATGAGCACGCCGATCATCAACCATCCCGAGGTGGCGATCATCGGCGTCAACAAGATGATGCTGCGTCCGGTCTGGGACGGCTCGGCTTTCGTGCCGCGCAAGATGATGAATTTGTCGTCGAGTTTCGATCATCGCGTGGTGGATGGTTTCGACGCCGCGCGGTTCGTGCAGCGCATCAAGGCGCTGCTGGAAACGCCGGCCCTGATCTTCATGGAAGGCTGAGGCCATGAAAGATATCATCTGCAAGCTTCTGGTGGTCGGCGCTGGACCGGGCGGCTATGTCTGCGCGATCCGGGCCGGCCAGCTCGGCGTCGACACCGTGCTGGTGGAGGCGAGGAAGCTGGGGGGAACCTGCCTCAATGTCGGCTGCATCCCTTCCAAGGCGCTGATCCACGCCGCCGAGCAATTCGCGGCGATCACCCGGATCGGCGACGGCGCCAGCCCGCTCGGCATTTCCACCGGCAGGGCGGAGCTCGACCTGGCGAAGACGATGCTGTGGAAGGAAGGGATCGTCGGGCGGCTGAACAACGGGGTTGCGGCGCTGCTGAAACGGGCCGGGGTGAAATCCGTCAAGGGTTGGGCGCGGTTTCGCGACGGCAAGACGGTCGAGGTCGAGACGGAGACCGGGCTGCAGGTGATCCGGGCCGAGCAGGTGGTGATCGCCACCGGCTCCGATGCGATCGAGCTGCCGTCCCTGCCCTTCGGCGGCAGGGTGATCTCGTCAACCGGGGCCCTGGCGCTGACCGAAATTCCGGGCCGGCTGGTGGTGGTGGGCGCGGGCTATATCGGGCTCGAACTGGGGACGGCCTTTGCCAAGATGGGCGCGGCGGTGAGCGTGGTCGAGGCCGAGGCCCGCATCCTGCCGCAATACGATGCCGAGCTGACGCGACCGGTAGCCGGGCGGCTGCGGGAACTCGGGATCGAGGTGCTGACCGGTGCCAGAGCGAAGGGATTGGGCGCGAAGGGGTTGGCAGCGAAGGGCGACGCGCTATCGGTCGAGGCGGTGGACGGGGAAATCCGGACGCTGCCGGCCGACCGGATCCTGGTGACCGTCGGTCGCAAGCCGGTGACCGCGGGCTGGGGTCTGGAGGCGATCGACCTGGATATGGACGGCCCGTTCATCCGGATCGATGACCAGTGCCGCACGTCGATGCGGGGCGTCTACGCGATCGGCGACGTGACGGGCGAGCCGATGCTGGCGCACCGGGCCATGGCGCAGGGAGAGATGGTGGCGGAGATCGCCGCCGGCGCCAAACGCGCCTGGGACAAAAGATGCATCCCCGCGGTCTGCTTCACCGACCCCGAGATCGTCACGGCCGGGCTGTCGCCCGATGCGGCCGCGGCGGCCGGCATCGGGTTCGTGACCGGGCTGTTCCCCTTCCAGGCCAATGGACGCGCCATGACGCTGGAGCAGGAGGCGGGCTTCATCCGCGTCGTGGCGAGGGAAGACAATCATCTGCTGCTCGGCATCCAGGGGGTGGGCGCCGGGATTGCCGAATTGTCGGCCGCCTTCAGCCTGGCGATCGAGATGGGCGCACGGCTCGAGGATGTTGCCGCGACGATCCATGCCCATCCGACCCAGAGCGAGGCCTTCGCCGAGGCCGCGCTCAAGGCGCTGGGGCATCCGATCCATATCTAGCCCAGTGGATCTAGGCCAGTGCATCTAGCCCAGTGCGGAAGGCTCAGGCACGGACCATTGGACAATGACCCTCGGCGATCGGACGGAACGCCTGGTCCATCGGGATCGTGCGCCGGAGGGTGTAGTAATCCCACGGGCCGGTGGATTGTTCCGGGGCCTTCACCTCGAACAGATACAAGGCGTGGATCACCCTGCCGTCGGCGCGGATCTCGCTTTTGCCGAAGATCGGATCCTCGATCGGCAGCGCGCGCATCTGGGCGATCGCGGCGCGGCCGCTGGCCTTCGCCTTGTCCACGCCCATTGCCGCGACCGCCTTCAGGTAATGCAGGACGGCGGAATACTGCCCGGCCTGCGGCGAGTTGGGCATCGCGCCGGTGCTGGCCCGCGCCGCGAACCGCTTGCCGAAATCCCGGGTGCCGTCGTTCAGGTTCCAGTAATAGGGCTCGCTCAGCAGCACGCCCTGGGCCGATTGCAGGCCCATGCCATGCACGTCGTTGATCAGCAGCAGCATGCCGGCGACCTTCTGGCCACCGCGCATCAGGCCGAACTCGGCGGCCTGCTTGATGCAGTTCTGCGTGTCGCTGCCGCCATTGGCCAGCCCGATCACCTTGGCGCCGCTGGCCTTCGCCTGCACGATATAGGCGGAGAAATCCGTGGTGCCCGGGAACGGATGCGCCGCGTCGCCCAGCACCTTGCCGCCGGCGGCGGTGACGAACGAGGCGGAGTCACGTTCCAGCGAGCGGCCGAAGGCATAGTCGGCGGTGATGAAGAACCAGGTGTCGCCACCTTCCTTCACCAGCGCGTCCACCACGCCATGCGGCATCGACCAGGTGTCGTAGGCCCAGTGCAGATGGTTCGGCCCGCAGCGCGGCCCGGTGAGGTCGGCCGAGGCGGCGCCGGTGAAGATCGCCAGCTTGTCCTTCGCCTTCGCCATCTCGCCCACCGCGAAGGCGGCGGAGGACAGCGGCAGGTCCATGATCAGGTCGACGCCCCGGTTGTCGAACCAGTCGCCGGCGATGGCCAGCGCCACGTCGGGCTTGAGCTGCATGTCGGCGGAGATCAGCTCCACCTGGATATTCGGATGCGTCTTGGCGAAATCCTCGATCCCCATCTGCGTCGCCAGCACCGAGCCGGGGCCGGTATTGGCGGCATAGGCGCCGGCCATGTCGGTGAGGACGCCGATGCGGATGGTCTGCTGCGCCGCGGCCCGGCGCGGCAAGGCGAGGCCGGTGCCGGCGGCGAGTGACGTGCCGAGCAAACCCCGGCGGCTGATGCCATGTTTCATGGTCGTTTATGCTCCCTTACTTCTGGCCTCATTGGTGGACCAGGTTGACGGCGAGCATACTGGGACGGAGCCACGACGAACGCCAGACCCATGCCGGGGATCGGCGCCCGGGATCGGGGTGCACCCCGAGCGGCGGCCTTCCCGCTCCGGACGGCGCTAGGCGGCCCGGACCTCCTGCTCCACGGTCGGGGCGTCGCCGGCGATGGTGGTGCGGCGCATGTCGCGGGGCTGTTTTTCGTCGAACCGGCGCACCCGGTGCATGGTCTGGCGGTTGTCCCAGATCACCAGGTTGTACTGCGTCCAGCTATGGGCGTAGCGGTATTTGTCCTGCGTGGCGTGCTCGGTCAGGTCGCGCAGGAAGGCGCGCGCCTCCGGCATCGGCCAGCCGACGATGGTTCCGGCGTGCGACGACAGATAGAGCGATTTGCGGCCGGTCACCGGATGGGTGCGCACCAGGCGCTGGCGCACCGGCCGGAATGTCTCTTTCTCCGCGTCGGTGAATTCGGCGAAGCCGAGGATGCCGCGCGAGTAGATCAGCGAATGCTCGGTGAGCAGATCCTCGATTTCCGCCTTGGTGGCGGCGTCGAGGTCGTCATAGGCCGCCCGCATGTCGGCGAATTCGGTGTTGCCGACCGAGCTCTGCACCCGCCGCCCGGACAGCAGCGAGTATTTCGCCGGCACGGCACGGAACGAGCTGTCGGAATGCCAGAGCTGGTTGCCGAGGTTGAACATCCGCCGCCGATCGTCGCGGGTGAAGACCTGGTTGTCCTTATCGAGGTTGGAGACATCGGCGATCTCCACGGGCAGGCGCCGGTCCTCGAGCTTCGTGACGTTGCTGCCCACGGCCAGCTCGATCTCGCCGAAATTGCGCGAGAATGCGACCTGCTGCTCGTCGGTGATGTTCTGGCCGTGGAAGACCAGCACCGCGTAGCGGTCCATGCCGGCCTCGATGGCGGCGACGTCGGATTTCGTCAGCTTCTGGGTGAGATCGGCCCCGGATACCTCGCCGACGAAGACAGGGTGCAATGGACGAATGTCGATGGTCACGGCCTACGCTCCTCGTTTCCGCGCTGGTTTCCGCCGGCGCCCGTGGCCGAAACTCTAGCCCCGCGGGCCGGGCGTGTCACCCGTCCAGCGGCGGGCACGCCGGCAGCGCAGACGGCGGCGCGCGGGCGATGCCCACGCAGACGATGGCAGAACGTTCCGGTGAATTTACAGCTTGCGTCCGGCGGGGCTACGCTCGGTTGAAGCCATGTAAGGGAGTCCCGGCCGTAATGCGCAGGCGCACAGGTATTGCCATCGGTCTTTTGCTTCGCGGGGTCGCCGCGATCCCGGCCGTTGGGCTGGCATGGGCGGCCAACCCATCGTTCGTCCTGGCGCAGGCGCCGCCGGCCAATCCGCCGTCGGCGTTTCCACCTCCGATGGCGCCGCCGAACCCGCCATCCGTCTATCCTCCTGTCGTGCCTGCCCCGGCGCCACCGCCCAATCCTCCCTCAGCCTATCCGCCCCCGTCGTCGCCTTCCGGCGGAGGGCCGCCGCCCAATCCGCCATCCGCCAAATCCTCTCCCTAGCATTTGTGACGGTGCCGCCCCGGCCGAACCCGTTCCTCGAACGCAAGCTCCGTCCCTCCCCGGCTCCCGCGCCGCAGAAAACGTCCTGGTTTCAGCGGGCGCGCGACTGGACCGCGTTCGTCGTCTCCCTCACCTCGCTGGTCACCGCGCTGATCGCGTTGCGCAATACGCTGACCGGGCCGCGGCCGTTCCTGGCGCAGCTGGCGGGGGACGCGATCACCATCCTGCGCTCGGACCAGTTCCTGCTCGGTGCGGCCGGGAACGCCGGCATCCTGCTGCGCGACGAAAACGGCCAGCCGGGCGATTTTCCGCTGCTGATCGTGCAGCCGGCGCTGGCCAATCGGGCGCCGCCGCCGAATGGGATCGGGGTGCGGGCGATCGAGGGCGATCTGGTGTTTTCCAGGCAAGGCCGGATTTTGTTCTCGTCGCCCTATGTCTGGTATCGCACCACGACCTCGTCCATCGGCCAGGACGGCGCCGGCAAGGCGGACCGGCTGGTGTTCGACAGCGCGGCGCAGACCGCGCCGTTCGATCTTCCGGGCGGCGGCACCTGGAGCCGGGAGGTGCTGCTGATCCCGCGCCAGAGCTGGGAAGCGGTGAGCTGGAAGAATTTCGATGAGCAGGTGACCCGGAACTGCCCGCAGCCGATGCTCTGCCAGGGGGAATTCACCCTGCGGGTGCGCTTCGACAACGGGGTGCAACTGACGGAACCGTGCAGCTTCCCGATCGACGAACACATGCTGGCGCATCTCAAGGGCGTGGAGCGGCGCTATTTCACCTCGCCTGGATGCCTTGCCCCGGCGACGCGATAGGTTCCGGGCGCCGCCTTGCCGCAGGCTCCGCTTGCCAAGCCACAGCGGGAGAAGTTAATCCAGACCTCAACTGGAAAAATTGCCAGGAAACGCCCCAGGAAACGCCAAGGAGACGCATGGACGCGCCGGTCAGACCACTTTCCGCGCCTATCGCGCCGCACGGACCGGCACCGTTGCTGGGCGTCGAGGACGTGACGCTCTGCTACACCACCACCGAGCAGATCGTGACCGCGACCTGGCGCGTGCGCTTCGAGATCGATGCCGGCGACCGTTTCATCCTGCTCGGCCCTTCCGGCTGCGGGAAATCCAGCCTGCTGAAGGCGGTGGGCGGCTATATGACGCCGACCGAGGGGCGGATCACGCTGAAGGGCCACCAGATCACCCGCCCGGGGCCGGACCGGATGATGGTGTTCCAGGAATTCGACCAGCTGCTGCCGTGGAAGACGGTGAAGCAGAACATCATGTTCCCGATGACAGCGTCGGGGAAATACTCCCGCGCCGAGGCCGCCGACCGGGCCGACGTCTATATCGACAAGGTCAATCTCTCCCGCGCCCGCGACAGCTTCCCCCACACCCTGTCCGGCGGCATGAAGCAGCGCGTGGCGATCGCGCGCGGCATGGCGATGGAGCCGGACATCCTGCTGATGGACGAGCCGTTCGCCGCACTGGACAGCCTGACGCGCGGCCAGATGCAGGACGAGCTGATGGCCTTGTGGGAGGAGACGAAGTTCACGCTGCTATTCGTCACCCATTCCATCGCCGAGGCGCTGAAGATCGGCAGCCGCATCCTGCTGCTATCGGCCCATCCCGGGCGCGTGCGCGCGGAGCTGAACGAGCTCGACGGCGTGCGCGGCGATCCCGTGCGCATGAAGGAGACGGAGGTCCAAATCTATTCTTTGCTCTTCGGACGCCCCATGGACGAGAAGGCGGAATAGCATGCGCGCCAACCTGATCACCGATATCGACCCGAACGAGCGGCTGGACATCGCCGCCCGCCCGGTGCCGCTGCTGCAGCGGCTGTATGCGATTTCCGCCCTGCGCCGGCTGCTGGTGGTGGCGGTGCTGGGCATCGCCTGGCAGATCTACGGCACCTGGCTGAACAACCCTCTGCTGGTGCCGACGTTGAGCGACACGCTGCAGGCTTTTGTCGATGGCATGACCAGCGGCGTCATTCCGCAAAGGGTGGCGATCTCGCTGCGGGTACTGCTGACCGGCTATGCGCTGGGCATACTCTGCGCCGCGGTGCTGACCGGGCTGGCGGCGACGTCGCGGATGGGCAATTCGCTGCTGGAGACGCTGACGGCGATGCTGAACCCGCTGCCGGCGATCGCGCTGCTGCCGCTGGCGCTGCTGTGGTTCGGCCTGGGCGAGGGCAGCCTGGTGTTCGTGCTGCTGCATTCCGTGACCTGGGTGGTGGCGATGAACACGCATTCGGGCTTCCAGTCGGTGTCGCAGACCATGCGCATGGTCGGGCGCAATTACGGCCTGAACCCCGTCAGCTACGTGCTGCGCATCCTGGTGCCGGCGGCGTTTCCGTCCATCCTGTCCGGGCTGAAGATCGGCTGGGCCTTCGCCTGGCGCACGCTGGTGGCGGCCGAGCTGGTGTTCGGCGCCAGTTCCGGCAAGGGTGGGCTTGGCTGGTATATCTTCGAGAACAAGAACGAGCTGGAAATAGCCAATGTCTTCGCCGGGCTGCTGACGGTCATCTTCATCGGCCTGATCATCGACAGCCTGGTGTTCCGGCAGATCGAAACACGAACGCTGCGCCGCTGGGGCATGCAGGCGCATTAAGGAAAGAGACGAATGAAACGAATTCTGGCGGGTATTTGCGCGCTGTTCCTGAGTGCGGGGCTACCAGGTACAGGCGGGGCGCGGGCGGAAGTGAACGAAGTGCGCTTCGCCCAGCAGTTCAGCATGGGCTATCTGCAGTTCAACGTGATGGCGCACCGCAAGCTGCTGGAGAAGCACGCCGCGCTACTGGGGATCCCGGACCTCAAGGTCAGCTGGCGCACCTTCAGCGGCCCGGACAACATGAACGACGCGCTGCTGAGCGACAGCGTGGACGTGGTTTCCGGCGGCGTGCCCGGGCTGGTGACGCTGTGGGCCAAGACCTATGGCACCAAGCAGGAGGTGCGCGGCATGGTCGGGCTCGGCCGCTCGCCGATCCTGCTGAACTGCCGCGCACCGGAGGTGAAGACGATCAAGGACCTGACCTCGGCCAACAAGATCGCGCTGCCCGCGGTGAAGGTGGCGATCCAGGCGGTGGTCCTGGAAATGGCCGCCGCGCAGGAATGGGGCGACAAGAACTACGCCAAGCTCGATGAACTGACGATGTCGCTGTCCCCGCCGGATGCGACGGCCGGCCTGCTCAGCGGCAGCTCCAACTTCGACTGCGCCTTCACCGTGCCGCCGTTCCAGAATCTGCAGCTGCGCGACAAGTCGATCCACACCGTGCTGGATTCCACCTCGCTGCTCGGCGATGCCACCACCGTGGTGGCCTGGACCAGCAAGAGCTTTCACGACGCCAATCCGACGGTCTATCGCGCGCTGGTGAATGCGCTGAAGGAAGCCTCCACCCTGGTCGATCTGGATCTGCCGCAGGCGGTGGAATATTACGTGGCGGATTCGAAATCCAAGCTGACCACGCAGGAGATCCTGGAGTTCATCAACGACCCGCGCTACCGGTATTTCGCCACGCCCACGGGCACGATGAAATACGCCGACTTCATGTACCGCGTCGGCAAGGTGAAGCGGAAGGCCGATAGCTGGCAGGATCTGTTCTTCCCGGAGGTCTACGACCTGAAAGGCAGCTGAGCTTATGCGCACGCACCGGATCGCCTCGGTTCCCGCCGACGGCATCGGACCGGAGGTGATCGAGGCCGGGCTGGAGGTACTGGACACCCTGGCCGGCCGCGACCTCGGCTTCGAGCTGAAGATCGACCGCTATGACTGGGGTTCGGACTATTACCGCAAGCATGGCGTGTTCATGCCGCCGGACGGGCTGGCCTGGCTGCGCACGGCGGATGCGATCTATTTCGGCGCCGTGGGCGATCCGGATATCCCCGACCATGTCTCGCTCTGGGGCCTGCGGCTGCAGATCTGCCAGGGGTTCGACCAGTACGCCAATGTCCGCCCGACGCGCATCCTGCCGGGCATCACCAGCCCGCTGCGCAATGTCGGCGTGGGCGATCTGGACTGGCTGATCATCCGGGAGAATTCCGAGGGCGAATATGCCGGCCATGGCGGGCGGGCGCATCGCGGCCTGCCGGAGGAGGTGGCGACCGAGACCGCCATCTTCACCCGCGTCGGGGTGGAGCGGATCCTGCGCTATGCCTTCGACTGTGCCCGCGCGCGGCCGCGCAAGCATCTGACCGTGGTGACGAAATCCAATGCCCAGCGCCACGGCATGGTGTTCTGGGACGAAATCGCCGCCCTGGTGTCGCACGACTACAAGGATGTGACCTGGGACAAGGAACTGGTCGACGCCATGACGATGCGCATGGTGATGAAGCCGCGCAGCATCGACACCGTGGTGGCGACCAACCTGCACGCCGACATCCTGTCCGACCTGGCCGCCGCGCTGGCGGGGTCGCTGGGCATCGCGCCGACCGGCAACGTGGACCCGCAACGCAGGAGCCCGTCGATGTTCGAGCCGATCCATGGCTCGGCCTTCGACATCACCGGCAAGGGCATCGCCAATCCGGTCGCCAGTTTCTGGACCGCGGCGATGATGCTGGAGCATCTGGGCGAGAAGCCGGCCGCGGAGATGCTGATGCGCGCGGTGGAGCAGGTCTGCGCCTCCGGGTTGTTGACGCCGGACCTGGGCGGCAAGGCCACCACGAAAGAGGTTACCCGGGCCGTTTGCGAGGCGTTACGCGGCTTGAACGCCTAAGCAAGGTCGGGCTCTGCCCGAACCCGCCAAAGGGCAGTCGCCCTTTGGAAACCCCAATTGTAAGGTCCAGGGGCTTGGCCCCTGGCGGGTTCGGGCAGAGCCCGACCTTTTTTGAACGGGGCAGACGATGCAGCGTATCCTGGTCTTCGGTGCCAGTTTCGCGGGTCTTTGGAGCGCGATCGGTGCCGCCCGCGAACTGGATGCGGCCGCCCCGATAGTGCAGAAGGCGCCGCCGCGCTTCAGCACTTGAAGCGCGTCGGTTTCCCGCTGGTCGCGCGCGCGGATGCCCGCGTGCTGATCCTGGGCTCGCTTCCCGGCGAGCAATCGCTGCGGCAGCGGCGCTACTACGCGCACAAGGCCAACCGGTTCTGGTGGATCATGGGTGAGCTGGTCGGCGCCTCGCCGGACCTGCCCTACGAGGCCCGGCTGGACCGGCTGACCAGGCACCGCATCGCGCTATGGGATGTGTGCGCCGCCGCGGTTCGCCCGGGCAGCCTGGATGCCAGCATCCTGCCGCTCAGCGTGGAGGCGAATGATTTCGCCGGGTTCTTCGCCGCCCATCGCTCGCTTCGGCTGATCTGTTTCAACGGCGGCCAGGCCGCTTCGCTGTTCCGGGCCAAGGTGGCGGTCGTCCTGCCGCCGTCCGTGCAGACGAGGCAGCTGCCCTCCACCAGCCCGGCCCACGCGGCAATGCGGCCGGAGGAGAAGCTGGCGCGCTGGCGGGCGGCGCTTGGCGAATTCATCGCCGGACCGCATGCTAGCCCGAATTACCCAGACAGACTGCCGGAGGAAGATCCATGAGCCAGGTCCAGCTGCGTCACGGCGTGTTCGTCCCGCCCTTTCACCCGATGGACGAGAACCCGACCGCCTGTATCGATCGGGATTTGGAGCTGATGGAGTGGCTCGACCGGCTGGGCTTCCATGAAGCCTGGATCGGCGAGCACCATTCGGCCGGGTTCGAGATCATCTCCTCGCCGGAGCTGTTCATCGCGGTGGCCGCGGAGCGCACGAAAAACATCCGCTTCGGCACCGGCGTGATCTCCCTGCCGTATCACCAGCCGCTGATGGTCGCCAATCGCATCGTCCAGCTCGACCACATGACCAAGGGCCGCATCATGTTCGGCGCCGGGCCGGGGCTGCTGGCGTCGGATGCGTTGATGCTGGGCATCGACCCGGATACCCAGCGCGACCGCATGGCGGAGGCGCTGGACGTGATCCTGCGGCTGTTCCGCGGCGAGTTCGTTACCGAAAGGACCGACTGGTACACGCTGGTGAACGCGCGCCTGCACATCCCGCCATTTACCAAGCCCTATCCGGAGGTGGCCGTGGCCAGCGCCGTGACGCCCTCGGGCGGGCGGCTCGCGGGCAAATACGACCTCGGCATGATCTGCGTCGCCGCCACCAATCCGTTCGGCTATGACGCGCTCGGCGCCAACTGGCAGATCGCCAACGAACTCGCCGCCGAGCGGGGCCGCAGCATGGACCCCAACCGGCTGCGGCTGGTCGGCCCGATGCACATCGCCGAGACGCGCGAGAAGGCGTGGGAGAACTGCAAATTCGGCTTCGAGAAATACCTCGACTACCTCAACAACAACCAGCCACGCTTCATCGTGCCGGATGGCAAGGACAAGCTGGAATGGTTCGTCGAGAACAAGTTCGGCGTCGTCGGCACGCCGGACGATGCGATCGCGCTGATCGAGCGGTTGCAGGCGAAGCAGGGCGATTTCGGCGTGTTCCTGCAGCAGGCGCATAACTGGGCGGACTGGGAGCAGACGAAACGATCCTACGAGCTGTATGCCCGCTATGTCATGCCGCATTTCAGCGGCGACAATCGCATGCGCACGGAATCCTATGATTGGTGCGGCGACAACCGCGCTTTGCTGGCGGACAAGCGCGCTTCCGCCGCCCGGGCCATGTTCGACAAGCACGAAGCGGAGCAGGCGGCGCGGAAGGAAACGGCGCTGGCGCGGCCGGCCGCCGGCAAGGAGGCGTGGTAGGCCGGTTCAGGCCGGGAGCAGCATGCGGTTGGACGCCTCGAAAAGCTGCGCCACCTTGGCCTTGTCGTAGGGGGCTTCGCGTAGGGTTTCGGCGTCCCATTCGCTGCGCTCGATGGCGATGAAATCGCCGCGGTAGATGTGGATGGCCCCGGTCAGCTTGCCGATCGGGTTCAGCACGGAATGCACGATCTCCGTGCCCATGGCGGTGACGTCGCCCCTGCACAAGGATTGCGCGCCGGCGGCTTCCAGTTCGCGGCCGTCATTGCCGTGGATGCGGCGCCAGAAGATGTTGTCCTCGCGGCCGGTATAGACGCCGATCACCGCCCAGGTCCGGTGATCATGCGGCATGATCGACATGCCCGGACCCCAGACGATGTTCAGGACCGTGAGTTCGCCGGAACGATAGAGCGGTGTGATCCCGGCGCGCTCGGGCTCGCCCAGACCGCGCAGCACGGCGGCGGGGTCGGACAGGCTGCGGGCCAGGATCTCGCGCACGGCCTTGTGGCTGGGGTCGGCGGCCACGGCGGCCACGCAATCGGCGATCAATCTCTCAACGTCGAACATCGCAGCGGTTTCCTTCCCCCAGGGAAGGCCGCATTAGAAGGTATTTCTCCGGCCGAAATCAATCAAAACCGTTCTCGCCAGCATGATCAGGCGGGCTTGCGCTCCTCCAGGGAAGCGAGGCGGCGGCGCAGCGCGCGGGTTTCCTCGAAGCGCGCGGTCACGTCGCGCATGGTGGCGGCGATGCCGGTCATCGCGCCGGCGGCGTCGTGGAACGGCACGATGGTGAATTCGACGGAGATGCGCGCCCCGTCCTTGCGCGTCGCCGGCACGGCGAGCAGCTCCCCAGCGCCGTAGCGGGTCTGTCCGGTGCGCATGGTCTGCTCATAGCCTTCCCAGTGCCGCGCGCGCAGGCTTTCGGGAACCATGATGTCGAGCGACTGGCCGAGCGCCTCCGCCGCGGAAAAGCCGAAGATGCGCTCGGCGCCCTTGTTCCAGAACCGGATCATCCCCCGCGCGTCGGAATAGACCACCGCGTCCGGCGTGGCATCCAGCAAGGCGGCCGCGAAACCTTGTGCATCGAAATCCATCGTCACCTCCAGGACAAAAATGCCTTCTCGATCCGCCCGATCACCCAGGCCACGACCAGCCCCAGCACCGACAGCACCACGATGCCGGCCAGCAGGTTGTCGACATCGTACAGGTTGCCGGCCGACAGCACGAATGCGCCGATGCCGCGGTCGGCGCCGATCATCTCCGCGGCCACCAGCAGGATGATGGCGATCGAGCTGGTGACGCGAAAGGCGCTGAGGATGCCCGGCAGGGCGCCGGGCAGCACGATCTTGCGGATGATCGACCACCAGGACAGGGAGAACCCCTGCCCCATCCGGATCAGCCCGCGCGGCACGTTGTCGACCGCGCCGGCGGTGCTGATCACCGTCGGGAAGAACACGCCGAAGGCCAGCGTGGCGATCTTCGAGCCCTCGCCGATGCCGAACCAGATGATGAACAGCGGCACCAGCGCGATCTTGGGAATCGGGAACAGCGCCGAGACCACGGCGATCCCGGGCGAGCGCGCCAGGGTGAACAGCCCGACCGCGAAGCCGAGCACCAGGCCGGCCAGGGTGCCCAGGCTCCAGCCGATCGCGAGGCGGCCGAGCGAGGCGCCGAGATGGCGCCACAGCTCGCCGCTCAGCGCCAGCCGGTACAGCGCCACCGCGATCTCCTTCGGGGCCGGCAGGAACAGTTTCGGCATCCAGCCGGCCCAGCTCGCCGCCTGCCAGAGTGCGACCAGGCCGATCAGTGTTGCCGCACCCGCCAGCGGCAATGCCCGTGGCGCGAAGCCGCCGCCGCGAAATGCCACCCTACCCTGCATCACGCATCTCCCGCTCCGCGGTGGCCGCATCGTCGCGGATCAGGTTCCACAGCCGCGCCTCGATCGCCAGCAGATCCGCCTCATCCGCCCGCCGTCCCAGGATCGGGCGGTCGATGCGCAGGATTTCCCGCACCCGTCCGGGACGGCGCGACAGCACGACGATCTGCTGGCCGAGCCGCACCGCCTCGGCCAGGTTATGCGTGACATAGACCGTGGTGGTGGCGGCGCGGGCGATCAGGGCGGCGAACTCGTCCAGCAGCAGGTCGCGGGTCTGCGCGTCGAGGGCGGAAAAAGGTTCGTCCAGCAGCAGGCAGGCCGGGCGCACCGCGAGCGCCCGGGCGATGCCCACGCGCTGGCGCATGCCGCCGGAAAGCTGGCGCGGCCAGGCGGAGGCGAACTCCGACAATCCGGTCAGCGCCAGCATCTCGGCGATGCGCGCCTGGCGCTCGGCGCGCGGCAATGGATGATCCTCCAGCACCAGCGATACGTTCCCGGCCACGTCCCGCCAGGGCAGCAGGGAAAAATCCTGGAACACATAGGTGAGCGGGTTCAGGCAATCCGCCGCCACCTCACCCGAAGCCAGCACCGCGCCGGCGGCGGGCGCGATCAGGCCGCCGATGATGCCGAGCAGCGTCGATTTGCCGCAGCCGGAGGGACCCAGCAGCACCGTCACCTCGCCCGGCGGGATCGACAGGTCGATGCCGTCCAGCACCGTCAGGTCGCGGTAGCGGTGGCTTATGCCCGAGAGCGTCAAGGCAAGGCCGGGGTTCATCTTGTCGGCAGGAAGCTGGTGTCGATCAGGGTCTTCGGGTCGGCGTCGCCCTTCACCAGATCCTGCGCCTGGAACCAGCGGTACTGGGCAATGACGTCGGCCACGTCCAGCGCGCCGCCGGGGTCGTAATAGCCGACGCCGTCGCTGATCTTCGCCGCCGCGTCGGGATCGCCGGTAAAGACGTATTTGGCGATGGCGGGGATCGCGGCTTCGGTCGTGGCGTCGCGGATCGGCCTGCCCTGGGCGTCCAGGCGCAGGAAGGCGTCGCGGTAATCCGCCACGCCGCGCGCATAGGCCTGGGCGAAGCGGCGCAGAATGTCGGGATGCTCGGCGATCATGCGTCCGGTGGTGAACAGGGCGGTGATCTGGTACGGCACGATGTCGCCGGCCCAGCCGATGATTTTGCCTTCCCCGGCGGCGGCCACGGGCCGTGCCATCGAGGCGATGGCGATGGTGGCGTCCACCTGGCCGCTGCGCACGGCCGCGACCATGTTGGCGACCTGCTGCACCGGACGGAAGGTCAGCGACTTGACGTCGAAGCCGGAGGCTTCCGCGATCCGGCCGGCCATGTAGTGGAAGGACGAGCCGTACTGGGTGATGGCGAAGCTATGGCCTGCGAGTTTGGCCGGGGAGGTCAGGCCGGCGTCGAACGCCTTGGTGGAGACCAGGATGGCCGAGCCCTCGTAGCCCTTTTCCTCGTGCAGGGCGCCGCCGATCACCTTCAGCGCGCCCTTGCCGGCCAGGGCGAAGAAGCCGCCGGTCAGCGCGGTGACGCCGACATCGATGTCGCCGGAAACCGCCGCCGCGGCGATCGGCTGCGCCGCCTGGAAGAAGCGGAAGGTCACATCCAGCCCGGCATCGCGGAAATAGCCGCGTTCCTGGGCGATGTAGAACGGCGCCGGCGACAAGGTCTGCAGCAGGCCAAGGCGAACCGGATCCGCCGCGCGGGCGGCGGGCACCGCCAGGCAGAGCGTCAGGATTGCCAATACGATCCGGCGGCGGAGCGGCGAAAGAACCATCACGAACCTCCCAAAACCACGCTCCGCCCACGGCCATGCGTCTGCGGCGGATCTATGCGCGGAACCGCTTGTGCAGGAAATAGCGTCCGTGGCCGGGCGGGTATTCGCCGATTTCGCCGAATGTCTCGTAGCCTTGTTGGCGATAGAACTCGCGCGCCGAGGGGTTGAAGGTGTCCAGCCAGGCGCCGATGCAGCCGCGCTCCCGGGCCTCCGCCTCCGCCGCCTGCAGCAGAGCAGCCCCGACATGCCGGCCGCGCAGATTTTCCGGCACGAACAGCAGCTCCACGAACAGCCACTGGAACGCGGTCCGTCCCCACAGCCCGCCGGTCACCGCCTGCCCGTCGGGCGAACGCAGCAGGAGCGCGAGCGGCCTGGCATCGGCCGGGCCGAGAAGTGCCTCGTTATAGGCCAGAAGCGAGCGCAGCGCCGCTTCGCGAGCCATCGGATCGGGCGTGTCGGTCAGTTCGATGGCGGGGAATGCTGCTGCCGGCGGCATGGCGAGGCTCCTTCAAAGCGGTTGGTGGCGGCACTTTGCGCCAGCGACCGGCTTGCCACCACGGGCTTGCGCCCGCATGTAGCGCGCATGGCCCCTCCTCTGCTGCTGCTCAAAGACATCGCTCTCACTTTCGGCACCTCGCCGCTGCTCGCGGGGGCGGAGCTTGCCGTCTCGGCGGGGGATCGCATCTGCCTGGTGGGGCGCAACGGCTCCGGCAAGTCCACCTTGCTGAAAATTGCCGCCGGGCTGGCGCAGCCCGACAGCGGCAGCCGTTTCGCCCAGCCCGGCGCCACCATCCGCTATCTGCCGCAGGAGCCGGATTTGTCCGGCTATGCCAGCACCGCCGCCTATGTCGCCGCCGGGCTTGGCCCGGGCGATGACGAATACCGGGCGCATTATCTGCTCGGCGAGCTCGGCCTGACCGGCGAGGAGGACCCGAGGCGGCTGTCCGGCGGCGAGGCGCGCCGCGCCGCGCTGGCGCGCACGCTGGCGCCGTCCCCGGATATCCTGCTGCTGGACGAGCCGACCAACCATCTGGACCTGCCGGCGATCGAATGGCTGGAGAAGGAGCTGGCGTCGCTGCGCTCGGGCATGGTGCTGATCAGCCATGACCGGCGGCTGCTGGAGAGCCTGTCGCAGGGCATCGTCTGGCTGGATCGCGGCACGACCCGCATGCTCGATCGTGGGTTTGCCCATTTCGAGGCCTGGCGCGACGAGGTGCTGGAGCAGGAGGAGCGCGACCGCCACAAGCTCGGCCGCAAGCTGGCGATGGAGGAGGACTGGCTGCGCTACGGCGTCACCGCGCGGCGCAAGCGCAACGTCAAGCGCCTGGGCGATCTGCACAGCCTGCGCAAGCGGCTGAAGGAGCAGCGCGGCGGCGCCACGGGGCTGCGGATGGAGGCCGGGGAGACCGAGATTTCCGGCAAGCTGGTCGTGGTCGCCGACCACGTCAGCAAATCCTTCGGGGGCCGGCCGATCGTGCGCGACTTCACCGACCGCATCCTGCGCGGGGACCGCGTGGGCATCGTCGGGCCGAACGGCGCCGGCAAGACCACGCTGCTCAGCCTGCTGACCGGCACGCTGGCGCCCGAAGAGGGCGAGGTGAAGATCGGCACCAACCTGACCATCGTCACGCTGGACCAGCGCCGCGCCAGCCTGGACCCGGCCATGACGCTGGCCGATGCGATGACCGGCGGGCATGGCGAGCGGGTGATCATCGGCGGCCAGTCGCGCCACGTGGTCAGCTACATGAAGGATTTCCTGTTCGGCCCGGAGCAGGCCAACACGCCGGTCGGGGTGCTGTCGGGCGGGGAGCGCGGCCGGTTGATGCTGGCCCGCGCGCTGGCGCAGCCCGCCAATCTGCTGGTCCTGGACGAACCGACCAACGATCTGGACCTGGAAACCCTCGACCTGCTGCAGGAGATGCTGGCGGAGTATCCCGGCACGGTGCTGGTGGTCAGCCATGACCGCGATTTCCTCGACCGGGTGGCGACCTCCACCATCGCCTCGGAGGGTGACGGGCGCTGGGTGGAATATGCCGGCGGCTATTCGGACATGGTGGCGCAGCGCGGCTATGGCGTGCGCGCCGGCGCCGTTGCCGCGCCCGAACGGGCCAAATCGGCCGCGCCGGCCAGGGCCGAGGCAGCGAAGAAGCCGAAGCGGCTGAGTTTCAAGGACAAGCACGCGCTGGAGGCGCTGCCGGGACGGATCGCCGGCTTGCAGGCCGATATCGCGCGGGTGCAACGCGTGCTGGCCGATGCCGGGCTCTACGCCAGGGACCCGCAGAAATTCCAGAAGGCCACGCTGGAGTTGGCGGAAGCGGAACAGGCCCTGACGGCGGCGGAAGAGCAGTGGCTGATGCTGGAGATGCTGCGCGAGGAACTCGACGCCTGAGGCCGCACATCGCAATGGATGTGCGCTTCACGGGCGCGTATCCACGGTACCCAGGGCAGCCCCCGGACCCGCGATCGACATTGAATTGCGGGCGGGGTTTGCCACCCCGCCCACATCAGTCGCCGGAAGTTACGGCATCTTCCTTTGCGAGGCCGGAACCGGCTGCGCTCCCGGAGCGGCGCCGGGCGGCGTGAACGCCTGGCCGGACTGCGAAGCCGCCAGGCTTTGGGCGTTCAGCTGGTCGGCCATGCTGTCATGCGCGGGCGTGCCCTTCTTCGCATGAATGGCGGCATGTGCCGACGGGTTGTGCTTGGCGGGTGCGGTGGCCGGGGCGGCCGGCGTTGCGGGTGCCTGAGCCATCGCGGGCGCCGCGGCCAGGCCGAGCGCGAACAGGGACAGGCCGAGTTTCGTAGCGAGTTTCGTCGTCATGGCGATCTTCCTCTGGTCCTTTTGAAGCGAATGGGGGCGAAGCAACGGCCCGCCGCGCTATGAGAGCACAGCAGACGTTTAATTACAGCGGTTTAATAGCCATGAGAAGGCCAACCTGCATTTGCGGCCGGATCGTTGCAATCAATTCATGCGAGCGGGCCGTTTTGCGGGCGGAAATGCGGGCGCCAGGGAGGCGGGAATCGCCTCTCGCGGCCTGCGGATAAGAAAGGATCTTCAGTTCTTAGGCGAAAGGCTGGGCGCAAAAGGCTGGGCGCAAAATGGCGCCCGATCGGAGCGCCGGAGGGCCGAAAATATCCAGGCCGCGCTGTGAGCCAGCGAACAGCCTCGTGACGGGTTTGGTGCCACTCTGCGCGGGTTCGGTTCCCGAAGGGAGGACGGATCATGGCACACGAGACAATAACGAGGTCGGTGCTCTATGGATCGCTCGCCTGCCTGTCGGAAATCCTGCTCGCGGGATGCGCGGTCGATCCGTCGCAGCCGGGCGATGCGGGATTGAGCTGCGAGCAGGTCACGGCCGAAATCGCCAAACAGGACGAGGTGGCGCGGATCAGCGAGCGACGCGCCAGCGAGCTGCGCCCAGGCTAGTATGCCTATCAGGCGGCGAGCATGATCCCCATCATCGGCATGGGATTCGGGCTCGCCGACCAGATTGGGGACGCGTCCCATTCACGCGAGCTGGATCACCTGAACGAAGACGCACGGGATGCGCAGCATCGCAGGGAGTATCTGCAAAAACTCCAGGCCGCGCATTGCCCGCCCGCGCCTGCCCCGGCGAGCCCGGCAACGCCAGGATCGCCTCCCGCGCAGGCTGGCTGAGGCGTTCGCGCCGGTCTCTCTGCATGGCGGCGCCGAACCGCGAGCCCGAGATCCGCGGCGGGGCTGACCGGACGGAAAATGTCGGCTAAGCCCTGTCGCGCCGCCACCAGCCCGAAGACCGGGGTCAGGAGAGACAGGATGAAACCGGCCCCAAATCAACCGGCAGGACACCGGGCGCCGGAATGGCTCGGTCTGCTGTTCGGCGCCGCCGCGGCGATCATCTGGGGCAGCCAGCTGGTGATGTCGCGCGCCGGCGCCACCATGGGGATGGACGGGTTCGACGTCGCGGCCTTGCGCGGCGGCGCGGCGGGGGTGGCGATGCTGCCCTGGCTGCTGGCGCGCCGGCGCTATGGGCGCGGCCCGGGGCGCACCCCCTGGCGGCACGCGCTCGGCCTCGCGCTGGCGGCCGGGCCGCTGTTCATGATCGCCAGCATGGCCGGGTTCCACTATGCCCCGCTGCCGCACGGCGCGGTGCTGCAGCCCTCCATGATGGTGCTGACATCGATGTTCCTCTCCGCCCTGCTGCTGGGCGAGAGGCTGCGCGCGCGCCGGCTGGTCGGCGCAGCGGTGATCATCGGCGGCCTGGCGATGATCGCCGGGCCCGCGATCCTGCAGGGCGACCGGCAGACGCCCATCGGGGATCTGCTGTTCATCATCGCCGGGGCGTTGTTCGCGCTCTATTCGGTGCTGTCGAAATACTGGAATGTCGGCCCGATGCACGCCACCGGATCGGTGACCGTGATCGCCGCGATCTTGTTCGTGCCGCCGTATCTGGTGCTGCACGGGCTGCATAACCTGCTGGCGCTGCCATGGACCATGCTGGTGGCGCAGATCCTGGTGCAGGGGCTGCTGACCGGGATCATTTCCCTAGTGGTCTTCGGCCGTGCCATCCAGATCCTCGGCGCCGGCCGGGCCACGCTGTTCCCGGCCCTGGTGCCCGCCGCGGCGGTGCTGATCGGCATTCCCGTGGTGGGAGAACTACCGACGTGGCTGCAGCTCGGCGGATTGCTGGTGGTTACGTGCGGACTGATCTTTTCGCTGTACAGCGGGGCGCGGCGGGCGTAGGGCACGATCGCTACCGGCCGGCGCAGCGATGATGGCCTAGCCAGAGCAGCAATACCTAGCCGGCGTCTGGTATCAGCGACACCTTGTTGAAGTCCGGGTCGGTGATGAGGTCGGTGAGAACCGCGACGGCGACATCGCGTGCAATGCCGGCATTCTCGGCCTCGGCCAGCAATTCGATCAGCTTTGGAAGCATCCACTCATGGGCGGGTGTCTGGGTCATTGGGGATAATATCCGATAAGGCGGGCTAGCCGGTCTCCAGACCCAGGTAGATGCGCTGCACGTGCGGATCCTCGGCCAGCTTGGCGGCCTCGCCCTCCAGCACCGTGCGGCCGGTCTGCAGCACATAGGCGTAGTCCGACACTTCCAGCGCCAGTTCGACGGATTGTTCGGCCAGCAGCAGCGTCAGACCGGCCTGGCGCAGGCGGACCAGGGTTTCGTACATGGTCTCCACCACGGCCGGCGCCAGGCCGAGGCTCGGTTCGTCCAGCATCAGCAGGCTCGGGTCGCTCATCAGCGCGCGGCCGGTGGCGAGCATCTGCCGCTCCCCGCCCGACAGCGTGCCAGCGCGCTGGCGCCGGCGCTCGGCGAGGCGGGGGAACAGGGTGAAGACCTTGTCCAGCAGTTCCGGCTCACGCGCGCGCTCGGCCAGCACCGTGGCGCCGAGGCGGAGATTCTGCTCCACGCTCTGCTGCACGAACAGCCGCCAGCCTTCCGGCGATAGCGCGAGGCCCCGGCGCACGATGGCATAGGCCGGCTGGCCGCCGATGGCCTGGCCGTTCAGCGTGATCGTGCCGCCGGCTGGCGGGACCAGGCCGGCGATGGCGTTCAGCGTGGTGGTCTTGCCGGCGCCGTTGGAGCCGAGCAGGGCGACGACGGAACCCTTTGGCACTTCCAGGGAGACATCGGCCACGCCGACGAGATCGCCGTAGCGGACGGACAGGTTTTTTACCGACAGCATCGGGGTCATGGGCCCCTCACCCTTCCCTCTCCCCGAAGGGGGGAGAGGGGGATGTTTGGCGGGGGGGCGGGACGTGTGTGCGTCATGGGTGCGTCATGGATGCGCCTGGCGCAGCCGCTTCATGGAGCCGCCGAGATAGGCGGCAATGACGGCGGGATCTTCCACGACCTGGCGCGGCGGGCCCTCGGCGATGACCTTGCCCTGGTGGAACACCACGGCGTGCTCGGTCAGCGAGAGGATGACCTCCATGATGTGCTCGACGATGACGATGGTGATGCCGCGCTGCTGGATCCTGCGCACCAGTTCGATGGCGGTGCGCACCTCGCCGGGCGTGAGGCCGGCCAGCGCCTCGTCCAGCAGCAGCAATCGCGGCTCGGTGGCCAGCGCGCGGGCGATCTCCAGGCGCTTGCGCCCGGGCGTGCCGAGCGAGCCGGCGCGGGTATCCGCCAGGGCGATCCAACCCGGTGAAGGCCAGGATCTCGTCGGCGGCGCGGCGCGCGGCGTGGCGATGGCCGTGGCGGAGGAAGGCGCCGACCATGACGTTCTGCGCCACGGTCATGTCCTCGAACGTCACCGGCACCTGGAAGCTGCGCGCCATGCCGAGGCGCGCGTGTTCCTCCGGCGTCGCGCGGGTCACGTCGCGGCCGTTGAAGCGGATGCTGCCGGAGCTCGGCGTCAGGTCGCCGGCGAGGCAGTTGAAGAAGGTGCTCTTGCCGGCGCCGTTGGGGCCGATCAGGCCGACGATGTCGCCCTCCGTCACGGTCAGGCTGGCGCCGTTCACCGCGCGGAAGGCGCCGAACGCCATGACGATGTCGGTTGCCTCAAGCAGCACGGCGTTTCCCCCCAGCCTTCAGGGAACGCGTCGTCAGGGAGCGCCAGACGACGGCCATGCCGCCGGGCTGGAAACGGGCAACGAACAGGATGATCGCGCCGTAGACGATGAAGGTGACGCCGGTGCCGCCGCCGCCGAACAGGGCGTTGGTCGCTTCCTCCAGCGGCACCAGGATCACCGCGCCGACCAGCGGGCCGAACAAGGTGCCGGCGCCGCCGAGGGCGGCGATGATCACCATCTTCACCGACAGCAGGATGCCTAGGCCGGATTCCGGATCGACGAAGCCGACCATGACCGCGTACAGCGTGCCGGCCAGCGAGGTGAAGGTCGCCGACAGCAGCAGGGCGTAGAGCTTGTAGCGCAGCACCGGCACGCCGAGGGATCGCGCCGCCCGGTCCCCGCCGCGGATGGCGGCAAGGTAGTAGCCCATCTTCGAGCGCTGCATCAGCCAGGTCAGCCACAGCAGCACCAGCAGCACGGCCAGGAACAGGTAATGGTACGGCACCGGGCTGGTGAAGGAGAAATCCCAGAAGCTGCGCGGCACCGGCGGGCCCATCAGCCCGACCGCGGCGCCGGTCACCTCCCAGTTCGAGGCCAGGATGCGCACCAGCTCGGCCGCCGCGATCGTCGCCATCGAGAAGTAGTGGCCGCGCAGCCGGAAGGTCGGCGTGCCGACCAGGGCGGCGAGCGCCAGGCTGACCGCCACGCCGATCGGCGCGCCGGCCAGCGGCGGCCAGCCCCAGCGGGTGAACACGATCAGCGAGGCATAGGCGCCGGCGCCGAAATACACGACATGGCCGACCGAGACCTGCCCGCCATAGCCGCCGATCAGGTTCCAGGCGGAGGCTGAGATGGCCGCCAGCAGCACCAGCGCGCCGACCCGCTGGTAGAACACGTCGTGCACCAGCAGCGGCCAGAGCGCGATGACCAGCAGGCCCAGGATTGCGGCGATCCGGTTGAGGCTCATAGCTTGCCCAGCAGCCCTTGGGGGCGCACCCAGAGCACAGCCAGGAACAGCGAGTAGACCAGCACGTCCTGATACACCGCGCCGATCAGATAGGCGGACAGGGCCTGGATCACACCGATCGCCAGCCCGGCGATAAGGGCGCCGGGCACCGAGCCGAAGCCGCCGAGGCAGACCACGACGAAGGCGATCAGGCTGAGGAATTCACCGACCGTCGGGGAGATGTAGAAGAACAGCGCGATCAGCGCGCCGGCGATGCCGGTGGTCGCAGCACCCACGCCCCAGGCCAGCGCCTGCATCCGGTCCGGGCGGATGCCCATCAGCATCGCCGCGTTGCGGTCCTCGGCCACCGCCAGCACGCGCGAGCCGAGCATGGTGCGCGTCAGCACCAGATGCATGCCGAGCGTGATCGCCAGCGCCACCACGCCGCCGAGCAGCTTCGAGGCCTCGATGCGGATGCCGCCGAGATCGAAGGTGCCGCCGACCAGGTTTTCCGGCAGGGAGACGAAATTGGCGGTGAAGGCCCAGAACGCGGAGTAGCGCAGCAGCAGCGCCAGGCCGAAGGTGCCGAGGATCTGCGCCAGCATCGGCCCGCGCGCGACATGGCGGACCAGGCCGAGATAGACGACGACGCCGAGCAGGAACAGCAGGGCCGCCGCCCCCGGCACGAAGAACACCGGGCCGAGATGCCAGAGGGTGAAGGCGTAGAACGCCGCGTACATCGCCAGCATGACGAAATCGCCATGCGCGAAGTTCACCACGTTCATCATGCCCCAGATCAGCGTGAGGCCGGAGGAGAACAGCGCGTAGACCGCGCCCATCAGCAATCCGCTGACGACCACCTGCAGCAGGATCAATGGATCAGTCCAGTCATTGGACGACGCTCACGCTGGACCGCTCCCCGGATTCCGCACCCCCGCCATGCGTTGGGCTCAGGAGTACTGACCTATAGGATCGCTCCCGAAGTGACAAGGCGGGCAAAAATTTATCCCGCCTGCTCCATAAAATAGGCAATAATTGAAACGCACTCATGTGGCGGTCCTTGCGATCCGCCCTCGGGACGCGCTGCCACAGGTGGCCTGATCGCGGGTACGCCCGCGGTGTCCTGAACCAGAACAACGACCGGGGAGCACCCCGGCCGAACCAGGGAGTGTACGCATGTCGACAAGAATGCCGCGCGTCACGCGCCGCAAAGCCATGAAACTCGCCGCCGCTGCCGGCGTGCTGCCGCTGGTGCATATCCGCACCGCCGGCGCCGCCGGAAAACTGTCTGTCGGCTTCTGGGACCATTGGGTGCCCGCCGGCAATGATGTGATGCGCAAGCAGGTCAATGCCTGGGCCGACAAGAACAAGGTGGACGTCACGGCGGACTTCATCACCAGTTCCGGCGGCAACAAGCTGCTGCTGACGCCGGCCGCCGAGACCCAGGCCAGAACCGGCCATGACATGATGACCTTCTTCACCTGGGACGCGCATAACTACGCCGACAGCCTGCAGCCGGTGGACGACCTCATGGCCCGGCTGGTCGCCAGGAACGGCGCGGTGACGGAAACCTGCACCTATCTGGCCAAGGTGAAGAACCATTGGGTCGCCGTCCCCACCAGCAGCGGCGGACAGACCAAGCCGTGCTGCGCGCGGATCAGCTGGTTCAAGCAGCACGGCCTCGATATCCAGGCGATGTACCCGGCGAAGGAAGAGAAGAACGCACTGCAGGATGCCTGGACCTGGGAAGCCTTCCTGAAATACGCGGAACTGGCGAAGAAGGAGGGCATGACCTTCGGCCTGGGCCTTGGCAGCGGCCTCAACACCGACGCCACCGATACGCATGGCGCGCTATTCAAGGCCTACGGAGCCGTGTTGATCGACGGCGAGGGCAACATGCAGCTCAAGACCGACGCCATGCGGCAAGTGCTCGAGTTCGGCCAGCGGTTGACCAAGTTCTATCCCGACGATGCGGTGAGCTATGACGACGCATCGAACAATCGGGCGCTAATCTCCGGCAAGTCGGCGCTGATCTTCAACCCGCCTTCGGCCTGGGCGGTGGCCAAGCGCGACGCCCGCGCGGTGGCCGAGGATTGCTGGACCTTCCCGGCCCCGGCCGGCCCAAAGGGACGCTTCCTGCCGGAGCTGAACTTCTTCTGGGGGGTATATAATTTCAGCCCGAACCAGTCGGCGGCGATGGACATGATCGAATACCTGATGCAGCCGGAACAGGTGGAGCCGCGCTGCGTCGCAACCGAGGGCTATGACATCCCGCCATTTGCGGGCCTGCTCGGCTTCAAGGTCTGGGCGGAGGTGGAGCCGCCGCTGGGCACCGTCTACAACTACCCGATCCGGCCCTGGCACAACCAGCAGCCGAGCATCGCCGGGTCCGAGGCGTCGCCGGAGATCGCGGTGCAGATCTACAACCGCGCGATCCATAACCAGATGCTCGCCCGCATGCGCGAGGGGCAGTCGCTCCCGCAGGTGCTGGCCTGGGCGGAAGAAGAGATGAGCGGGTTCAACCGGTAGCCGGCGCCGCGGGCCGGGGAGTAACGTCCCCGGCGTCCGCCTCCGACGCTTCCTCGCCGTTCGCGGTCTCGGGCATCCCGACCGCGAAGACAGCGAGGGCGACCGTGGCAGCGCCGCCCAGGGTCAGGAAGGTTGGCCCGTAGCCGAAATGGTCAACGATCACGCCGGCGGCGAGGCCGCTCAGGGAGGCACCGATGCCCTGCATGGTGGCGATCGCGCCCTGCGCCAGATTATAGCGCCCGGTGCCGCGCATGATGTCGGCGATCACCAGCGGCGTCAGCGCACCGAAGATTCCCGCGCCGACGCCGTCCAGCACCTGTACGCCGATCAGCCAAAAGCTGTTGTCGGACAGCGTGTAGAGCACCGCGCGGATCGGCAGCACCGCGAATCCGGCCAGAAACAACGGCTTGCGCCCCCAGCTATCGGCGGTACGCCCCACCAGCAGCGCGATCGGCAGCATCACCAGTTGGGCGGCGATGATGCAGGCGGACATCATCGCCGTCGCCTCCTTCGGGTGCGACGCCGCCAGCTTCTGGCCGACCAGCGGCAGCAGCGCCGCATTGGCCAGATGGAACAGCAGCACCGAGACGCCGAACACCAGCAAAGGGCGGGATTGCAGCAGGCTACGGTACGAGGCCGCCTCCGCCCGCTCGTCCTTCCCGTCCGCACCGGCCTGCATGTCGCGGGCACGGTCGTAATCGATGGCATCGGCGGGGATGGACAGCACCGCCGTCGCGGCCAGCGCCGCGAACACCGGCACCAGCAGAAACACCGCGCGCTGGGAAAACAAGTAGCCGACCAGGCCCGCCACCGCCGCAATGGCGACATTGCCGGCGTGGTCGAAGGCGGAATTCCGCCCCATGCGCCGGGCGAGGTGCCGACGCACATACAGTCCCAACGTCAGCGCCGCGACAACTGGGCCGAACACGTCGCCGACGACCGCCATCAGCGCATTGGCGATCGCCACCGGCCAGAAGGTCGGAAAGGCGAAGATGACCACAGCCCCGATCGCCAGCACGGCCAGCGCCGCGACGATCATGCCACGCTTGGCCCGGGTGGCATCGATCACGGCGCCGATCGGGGTCTGCACGGAAAGCCCGAGCAGCCCACCGACCGTGGTGACCAGGCCGACCTCCGACTGGCTCCAGTGCTGTTGGGTTACCAGAAACACATTCAGGTACGGCCCCAGCGCACCGCGCACATCGGACAGCAGGAAGTTGACCGCATCGAGTGAGTGCGCGTGCGCCCGCCTGGGCTCCCCGGACTTTCTCATCTCGACAGCCAAGCCGTGCCGAGCACGAGCGTGATCAGCGTCAGCGGCGCGCCGATGCGGAAATATTGCCAGAACCCGATCTCCACCCCGCGCGCGGCGGCCTTCTGCACCACGATCAGGTTGGCGACAGAGCCGAGGAGGGTGAAATTGCCGGCCAGCGTGGAGGCCATGGCGACCACCAGCCAGGCCAGGTCGTGGTCCGCCAGCGGGTCGACGAAGGGACGCATCATCAACACCGCCGGCACGTTGCTGACCAGGTTCGACAACAAAGCCGTCACGCCGGCCAGCACCGGCACCCGGTTGAGATGCAGCCGGCCGACTCCGGCGACAATGTCCGGGGTCAGCAGCGCGCGCTGGGCGCCGGCGACGATGATAAACAGCCCGGCGAACATCAGCAGCAGCGACCAGTCGATATCGGCATAGACGCGCCGGCTCTTGACCCGCCGCGTCAGCAGCAGCAGCCCGCCCATCAGGATGGCGGCCTTGGCCGGCGGCTGGCCGGCGAAGAACAGTGCCACCATCGCCGCCGTCGCCAGCAGGGCGCGCAGCATCAGCGCCCGGTTGACGCGGAATCGCGGCGCCGCGGCCGACAGCCGGCCGGCTCCCAAGAACTCCGCGCGATGCAGCAGCGCCACCAGCGCCGCCGTGATCGCCAGCCCGGCCAGCGCCACGGGGCCCAGCACGGCGGCGAATTCGGCGTAGGGAATCCGGGAAAAACTGCCGATCATGATGTTCTGCGGATTGCCGGTGATGGTCGCGACCGACCCCACGTTGGACGCCATCGCCACCGCGAGCAGATAGGGCACCGGGCTGCGTCCCATCCGCAGCGTGATCTCCAGCACCAGCGGGGCCAGCACCAGGCAGATCGCGTCATTGACCAGGAAGGCGGAGAACACGCCGGAGGTCGCGGTCACCGCGCATAGCAGGATCAGCGGGCTTCCCGCGCGGCGCAGGATCCAGGACGTGGCCAGCGCGAAGAAGCCGGACAGGCGCAGGCTGGCGACCACGATCATCATGCCGAGCAGCAGGGTCAATGTGTCCAGGTCCACCGCCCGGTAGGCATCCTCCAGCGGCAGCACGCCCGAACCGACCATCAGGCAGGCGCCGACCAGCGCCACCCCTGCCCGATCCACGCTGAGGCCGGGGATCTTGCCGATCGCCAGCGCCAGGTAGCTGGCGACGAAGATCACCGCCGCGGCGAATTTCCGGGTTTCCTGGTCGAGCGCGGCATCCGCCGGCAGCAGCCCCGGCAGCAGCGCGGCGACAATGGCGACCAGGACCACCAGCGCGGCGAGCCCGATACCGACGAAACCGGGCCAACGGTTACGCATCGACACAGAAGAAATTGCGCCATGCCGGCTCAACCGGCGGTCGACTATCATGTTATCCTGTGCTTCCTTGTCCAGGCGATGTGCTCGTCAATGCCCACCAGCCAGTATCGGTTCACCATGGCCGACGCCTTTGCTTCGCGGTTACCGAGCGTCCGGCAACCCGTTACCCGCTCAGCGCGATTTCATAAAAATTTTTTTCGCTTGAGGCGGTGATTTCTTGCAACTATCAGTTGACAGCTTCCAGACATCAAGTAACTGTGCATTTCGTCTCAGGTATTTTCCAGGGCTGATTCTTCTACAAGGAATTTAGGATGAAGACCTTATCCGCTCTCCTGCTCGCCGGCACGGTTGTCGCCGGCATGGCGTTCAGCGCTCCGGCGCAGGCATATACCTATGTCGGTTCCTGGCAGGTCGATGAAGGCCCGGACTGGTCGAACATGCCGCCGGCCTTCAGCGGCCAGGAAGCTGCCGCCTACCTGTTCGGCGGCTCCCCGTCGGATTACGTCATCTCCACCGTCGATGCCAATGCGGCCGACATCAACTTCTCGACCTGGGTCACCACCTGGGGTGGTGGCTGCGGGGATTTCCCCTGCGGCACGCTGGTGGCGCAGGATTACGTGGTCTCCGCGACCGGCTTCTACGTGAGCCCCGGCGACACCTCCGCCTACGCGGCCGATTGGTCCATTGGCCCCGAGTTCACGAACTACGCCTTCCTTGTGGCCGACCCCACGCCCATGCCCGAGCCCGCGACGATGGCCCTGTTCGGGACCGGCCTGCTCGGCCTTGGCCTGGTGCGGCGCCGCCGGGCCTGATCCAGCCACCGAGACCATCGGGAGAATACCGGGACGATACCGGAGGGCGGCATCTGCTTGTGCCGCCCTTTTCGTATCCGGCCGGTTCTGGCTGACGGGGCGCGGGCGTGGCAAGCTGTGTCGTCCCTTCCGTTCCGGAGACCGCGCATGCCCGATTCCACCCGCCCTGCAGCCATCAATATCGATGCCGTACTGGCCCATGCGGATGCCCGACTCGATGCCTCCCGCGAGGCGTTGTTCGATCTGCTGCGCATCCCCACCATCAGCGCCCAGCCCGCGTATAAGGCCGATGTGCTGCGCGGCGCGGAATGGGTGCGCGACCGGCTGACCGGGCTCGGGTTCGAGGCCAGCCTACGCCAGACCCCCGGGCATCCGGTAGTGCTGGGGCATCATCCCGGCCCGGCGAAAGCTGGCGGCCCGCATGTGCTGTTCTACGGCCATTACGACGTGCAGCCGCCCGAACCGCTGGAACTGTGGCGCAGCCCGCCATTCGAGCCGCAGCTGGTGGACGGTCCGCATGGCCCGCGCATCGTCGCGCGCGGCGCGGTGGACGACAAGGGCCAGTTCATGATGTTCCTGGAGGCGCTGCGCGCCTGGAAGGAAGCCACCGGCGAGATCCCGGTGCGCCTGACCGTGGTGATCGAGGGCGAGGAGGAGGTCGGCTCGGTTCATCTCGAACCGTTTCTGCGGGCGCATACGGCGGAGCTCGGCGGCGACATCGCGCTGATCAGCGACACCAATATGTGGAACGCGGACACGCCCGCCGTGACCACGCGGCTGCGCGGTATGGTGTACACCCAGATCACGCTGCGCGGGCCGGACAAGGACCTGCATTCCGGCATGTTTGGCGGCTCCGCGCTCAATCCCATCAACGCCCTGACCCGCATCCTCGGCGAGCTCAAAGACAGCGAGGGGCGCATCCAGATCCCCGGCTTCTATGACGGCGTGACCCCGGTCTCCAACGCGCTGGCCGCGCAGTGGGACGCGCTGGGCTTCGACGAGGCGGCGTTCCTGGCCAAGGTCGGCCTGTCCGCCCCTTCCGGGGAGCGGGGCCACAGCGCGCTGGAGCGGCTATGGGCGCGCCCGACCGCCGATATCAATGGCATCTGGGGCGGCTATACCGGGCCGGGCGCGAAGACCGTGATCGCGTCGGAGGCATCGGCGAAGGTGTCGTTCCGGCTGGTCGGCCAGCAGGACCCGGCTGCGGTCTATGCCGGCTTCCAGCGTTTCGTGAACGACCGGCTGCCGCCGGGCGCCACCGTCACGTTCCAAAAATTCTCCGGCTCGCCGGCGGTCGAGGTGGCCGATGACAGCCGCTGGGTGCAGCTGGCGCAGGCGGCCCTGGCCGAGGAATACGGCCGCCCGGCGCTGCTGATGGGCTGCGGCGGATCGATCCCGGTGGTGCAGTCGCTGCGCGGCATCCTCGGCATCGACAGCCTGTTGGTCGGCTTCGGGCTGGACGACGACCAGATCCACAGCCCGAACGAGAAGTTCGAGCAGGTCTGCTTCCACCACGGCATCCGATCGCATGTGCGGCTGCTGGCGAAGCTGGCGGCGGGGTGAGCGCGGGGCTTATGCCCCGTCCCATTGCAGGATGTAGAGCCCGGCATCGTAGTCGGTCAGGTAGATCAGCCCTTCCCGGCTGACGAAGAGGTCGGCGCTGTGGCGGATCCTGGCGCGGCCGCGCATCGGCTCCATCCAGCGCGTCGGCGCGGGGGGAACGAAATACGCCGTCTCCTGCGGGCGGAACGGGTCGGTGATGTCGAACACCCGCACGCCCGCGCTCTGCCAGGTCGCGAACACCGTTGTGGAGCTCTGGAACGAGCCCGGCCGGTTTTCGTGCAAATTATGCGGGCCGAACTGGCCGCCCATGGCGACATAGTCCTGATCGGCCGGGATCGGGAAGGTGGAGATGGAGATGGGGTTTTCCGGCACGCGGATGTCGAACACCCAGGTGCGCTTCATCTGCTCCTGGTCGATGTTCAGCGTGGCCTCGTCGGCCACCACCAGCAGGCCGCGATCGGGCAGCGGCAGGGCGCTGTGGGTGCCGCCGCCGAAGGGCGGGCTCCAACAGCGATGGGCGATCAGTTTCGGATGGGACTTGTCCTTGACGTCGATCAGGGTCAGGCCGCCGTCGCGCCAGCTGGCATAGGCGATATCATCGGCAACCACCGCGTGATGCAGCGCAACGCGGTTGGACCAGCTGGGGGTTTCGCCGCCGGCGGCCCACATGCCGGGGATCCACCAGCGGCCGCATTCGACGGGCTTCGTCGGGTCCTGCATGTCGATGATGATCAGGATGTGGTCGAGGAAGCCGTCCAGCAGCGCGGAGGCATAGGCATAGCGGCCGCCGACCCACCAGATCCGGTGCAGGCCGAGGCCCTGCACCTCCATGAAGCCGATGGCGCGGGGATTGGCGGGATCGGCGATGTCGTAGACGCGCATGCCGGCGGAGAAATCCTGCCCGCGCACGCCGTAGCGGCGGCTGTCCACCTGGTTGGACTGGCCGTAGTAGTCCTTCTGCGAGAGCAGCGCCTTCAGGTCCAGTTCCTCGATGACCAGCAGCAGGTTTTCCGCTGTCTGCAGGTGCATGCACCAGGAATTCTTGTGGATCGGCAGGAAGTTCACCGGCTTCGGGTTGCGGGGGTCGCGCACATCCGTGACGTTGACGCCGCGGCTGACGCGCGTGCCGACATAGGCGTAGCCACGATCGACCATGACCTGCACGCCGTCGCCCCGGCCCGCCTGGTCGGTGTGGCCGACCAGGCGGATTTTCTTGGCGGATTCGGGTTTCACTTAATCGGAGCTCACTGGTAACCGGAGCTCACTGGGCCATCGCGGGCGCCGGGGTCCGGGCGCCCTGGAATGCCGGCATCACCTCCTTGGCGAAGCGCTCCAGCTGCTCCAGCGCCACCGCCTGCGGAACGCCGACCGAGAGGCTGACGGAGATGCGGTCCAGCGCGGGGTATTGCTGTTCCAGCGCCTTCAAATGCTCGATGATCTGTTGCGGCGAGCCGCACAGGAAGCCGCCGGCGTTGATGGCGTCCTCGATGCCCGGCAGCTTGATGCCGCCGGCTTTTTGTGGGTGGCGCATCGCCTCGATCTGCGCATCGGTCAGCGCGCGGACCAGGCGCAGCTCGCCGAACATCTTCATGTTCTCTTCGTAGTATTTCGCCGCTTCCTGGATGCCCTGCTCGCGGCTGTCGGCGATGTAGAAATGGAAGCCGAAGCACAGCCGCTCCCCAAGCTCGATATGCTTGCCCTGGCTGGCATGGGCGGCCTGCCAGTCCAGCACCACCTTGTGCATCGCCCCGCCCTCGGCCGAGCCGCCGCCGACCATGCCCTGGATGCCATGCTTGGCCATGAATTCCAGCGCCCGGCGCGAGCCGCCCTGGATCGGCTGCCAGCATTCCACCGGCAGGCGGAGCGGCCGGGGGACCAGGGTCAGCTCCTTCAACTGGTAGCCGCGATACGGTACTTCCGGCGGCAGCGTGTAGTGCCTGCCCTGGTGCGAGAAGCGCTCGTTGTTGAAGGCCTTGAAGATGATGTCGAGCTGTTCCTCGAACAATTCGCGGTTGGCGTCCTGATCGAGCAGCGGCGAGCCGAAGGTCTCCACCTCGCGGGTGTGGTAGCCGCGGCCGACGCCGAAGGTGACGCGCCCGCCGCTGAGGATGTCGGCCATGGCGTAATCCTCGGCCAGGCGCAGCGGATGCCACATCGGCGCGATGTTGAAGCCGCAGCCGATCTTCAGCCGCTCGGTCACATGCGTCAGGTGCAGCGCCATCATCAGCACGTTGGGGATGCACTCGGTGCCTTCGGGCTGGAAATGATGCTCGGCCATCCAGAACGTGGTGTAGCCGAGGCGATCCATCAGCTGGGCCATCGCCTGCGCCTTGGTGAGCGCGGTGGCCAAATGTTCGTTGGGGTAGCGGCGTTCGTTGATCGGCGTGCCGGCATAACCGACATTGTCGAGATCGACATGGCCGGCATAGAGGCTGTCGAACTTGGTGATCATCGCGGTCCTCCGTTCTTGTCCCGGTATGGGAGGGGTCTGTGCGCCCCGGTTTGCGGCTTCCTGGGGAAAGCAAAGACCCAACAAGCCGCAATGTCCAGCACACGGGGGTCCGCGCGGCCGTTCGACTGCCGGCCGAGGGCGGGAGGAGCCCCGTTCCCGCGGACGGACCTCCTCCGCCGGCGCCTTATTTCACCGGAATCATCAGGTGCTCATACGGGCTGCCGGGCCACATCACATACGGCTTGGTGGGGTCTGGGTCGGCCGTCCTGGGATACCCCGCCATCTCCTTCGCCGCGGCACCGACGATCATCACGTGGGATCCCGTCTGGATCCAGTGGTTGTCGGCCGTCTGCGCGGTGGCATAAGGATCGGTGTTGCTCGCCCCCGTGTCACCGGCGAGCATGTAGATGAAACCGGTCTTCTCCGTTGCCGGTCCATGGGTCTGCCAGGCATGCGCCCATTCCATCGCATTCGGGTCCAGGCACATCGGCACGCCATTCGCCTCCATGCAGGTCCACTCATTGCTGCCCTTTTTCAAGGTCTGCATGCCACCATCCTGCATGCGAATGATGGTTGCGTCGGTGACGACCTGGGGCGGTGCCGCCTGCATCACCCGTTTCATGTAGTCCTGGTCGGAAACCGGCGTTGAGGGTGCCTGCTGTGCCCGGGCCATCCCGATCGAGCCCGCGAGCACGCATGACACGGCAAGAACGATCCGCATGACGTTCTCTCCCATGTTAGCGACGTTCAACCCGTCGCACCCGATATGCTAGTCCAAAAGAGCAACGAATGCGACGGGTTTGTCAGAGGCTGAGCAGCCTTGTTGCCCCGGCGGACGGTGGGTTGAGGCACGGCGCGAATGCGGCGCAGACTGCAGCACCAAACAAGGGAGAAACGGACATGAAGATCGGGTTCATCGGTCTCGGGATGATGGGTGCGGGCATGGCGTCCAACCTGCAGAAGGCGGGGCATCAGCTGGTGGTGCACGACCTGCACCGGCAGGCGGCCTCGCGCCATATGGGCGACGGCGCGGTCTGGGCGGACAGCCCGCGTGCGGTGGCCGAGCAATGCGAGTTGGTGTTCACCTCCCTGCCGACGCCAGCGGATGTGCAGCGCGTGGGCACCGGCGCGGACGGGCTGATCGAGGGGTTCCGCCCGGGTGCTGTCTGGTTCGACCTTTCCACCAATGCGGTGGACGTGGTGCGGGCGCTGCACGGCGTTTTCGCCGAGAAGGGCGTGGATTTTCTCGACGCGCCGGTCAGCGGCGGGCCGCGCGGGGCCAATAGCGGCAAGCTGGCGATCTGGGTCGGCGGCGATGCGGCGGTGTTTCAGAAATACCAGGCGGTGCTGGACGCGATGGGCGACCAGGCACGCCATATCGGCCCGATCGGCGCCGGGTCGATCGCCAAGCTGGTGCATAACGCGGCCAGTGCCGCGATCAACGTGGTGCTGGCGGAGGTGTTCACCATGGGAGTGAAGGCCGGGGTGGAGCCGCTGCCGCTGTTCGAGGCGATCCGCCAGGGCGCGACCGGGCGCAGCCGGGTGTTCGACCGGATGGGCGATCACTTCATGACCGGCAGCTACGATCCGCCGGATTTCGCCCTCCGGCTGCTGCACAAGGACGTGTCGCTGGCCTGCCAGCTGGCGCGGGAGGCTGGCGTGCCGATGCGGCTGACCAATCTGGCGCGCGAGGAACTGACGGAAGCGCTGGGCCGCGGCTGGGGCGGGCGGGACTCGCGTGTGGGCATGTTGTTGCAACAGGAACGGGCGGGAATCGAGCCGATCGCGGTGCCGCCGGAAAAGGTGAAGGCGGTGCTGGCGAAGGGGTAGCTGCCTGTCTGATCGTTGATTGTGCTGGCGTCCGCCCGGCCGGAGTGGCTGCGGGGATCAGGCAAGGCCAAGGTCTGCCCATCTCCGGCTTGCTTCGATCCCAAGCCACTTGCCGGGGCGGTCGGCAAGTCAAGGCCTTCAGTTGCCGACCGGCCCGGCTGGACAATCCGGGTTCGAGGCAGCCTAAGGGAACAACCTACCTGGCGCCGGTCTCCGGCTCCGGATTGGCGCGCGGTGCATGGCGCCAGACGGCGTCCAACAGGCAACGGATCACGGGGCGGCAGACGATCGAGGCCACGGAGATCGTGCAGGCGAGCGTGACGCTGCCGGCGAGCAGAAGGATCAAGACCCACGGCACCAGTTGTTCGCCGGCCTCGCGCGCCAGGGCCCTGTAGAGGTTCCGGCGCCGCTGAGATCCGCTTGCGCCCAGCCGGTGCAGGAATTCGTGGTTGAGGCGAACGAGAACGCCGGACGCCGTGTCCGGCGGCGGGGCGATGGTGTCCACCAGGCCGATCGCGACGGTCTGGTCGCTGATCCGGTCGATCAGGATGAAGCCGCCGAGTTCCCGGTCGCGGGCATAGTCGGCGACGACCAGCGGGCGGTCGAAATCTATCCGGGCGACGCCGATTTCGTTCACCCGCAGGGTATCCGCCGGCCTGGCGGCGTAGCTGTGGATGTCGATGGCATGATGCAGCCTGCCGAGACTCGCATTCGCGCTCGCGGTTCCCAGCCTGACCCGGGTACTGGCCCGAAGCGGTCAGCGGCTCCTCCGCCATCCAGAGCAGGCGGGCCGTGACCTGGCGCTCCGCTCGCAGAGCATCATCCGCGCGCACGATCACGTCCCCGCGGGAGACGTCGATTTCGTCGGTGAACGTCAGGGTGACCGACTGGCCGGCGATCGCCCGTTCCAGGTCGCCATCGGCGGTGACGATCCGCGCGATCCGGCTGCGCTGGCCGCCGGGCAGCACCGCGACGGCGTCGCCGGCGGCGATCGTGCCGCTGGTGACCATGCCGGCATAGCCGCGAAAATTCCGGTTCGGACGATTGACCCATTGCACCGGGAAGCGGAACGGTACGACATCGGTATCGATGGATACGACCGATACCGTCTCCAGATAGTCGAGCAGGACCGGACCGTCGTACCAGGGCATGCGCGGGGAGCGCGTGGCGACGTTGTCGCCATGCCGGGCGCAAATCGGAATACAGACGACCGAGAGGAAATCGAGCCCTCTGGCGGCTTGGCGGTAGGATGCGACGATATCCGCGAAGATGGCCGGATCGGAGCCGACCAGGTCCATCTTGTTGACCGCCAGCACGACGTGCCGTACGCCCAGCATGGAGGCGATGTAGGAATGCCGCCTTGTCTGCGCCAGCAATCCCTTGGTGGCGTCCACCAGGATGATCGCCAGTTCCGCGGTGGAGGCGCCGGTGGCCATGTTGCGGGTGTACTGCTCATGCCCTGGCGTATCGGCGACGATGAAGGAGCGCCTTGAGGTGGAGAAGTAGCGGTAGGCGACATCGATGGTGATGCCCTGTTCGCGCTCCGCCGACAGGCCGTCGACCAGCAGCGCCAGGTCGAGCTCCTCGCCCTGGGTGCCGAATTTGCGCGAATCCCGGTCGAGCGCGGCCAGCTGGTCGTCGAGCACCGCGTTGGAATCGTAGAGCAGCCGGCCGATCAGGGTAGATTTGCCGTCATCGACCGAGCCGCAGGTCAGGAAGCGCAGCAGCGTGCGCGCGGCGGGAAGGCCTGGCGCGGGATCGGGCTCGGCCTCCCTCGTGACGGCGCGGGCGAGTGCGGCACTCATCAGAAATAGCCCTCCTGCTTCTTCTGTTCCATCGAGCCGGCGCCGTCATGGTCGATGATGCGGCCCTGCCGTTCGGAACTTCGGGAAGAGCGCATCTCCGCGATGATTTCGGGCAGCGTGGCAGCCTGGCTTTCCACCGCTGCCGTCAGCGGGTAGCAGCCGAGGGTGCGGAAGCGGACCATGCGGGTCTGCACCACCTCTCCGGGACGCAGGACCATGCGGGCGTCGTCGCGCATGATCAGCGCGCCGTCGCGTTCGACCACGGGCCGGGGTGCGGCGAAATACAGCGGCACCACGGGGATGTTCTCCTGGGCGATGTAGTCCCAGACATCCGCCTCGGTCCAGTTCGACAGCGGAAACACCCGGAAACTCTCGCCGGGCCGCTTGCTGGTGTTGTAGAGGTGCCAAGGCTCGGGCCGCTGGCTCTTCGGATCCCAGTGATGCTGGGCGGAGCGAAGCGAGAAGACGCGTTCCTTGGCGCGGGATTTTTCCTCGTCGCGCCGGGCGCCGCCGAAGGCCGCGTCGAATTTATGCCCATCGAGCGCCTGCTTCAGGCCCTGGGTCTTCATGACGTCGGTATGCAGGCGCGAGCCGGACAGGAACGGGTTGATCCCGGCCTTCAGCCCGGCCTGGTTGACATGCACGATCAGGCGCACGCCCAGTTCGGCGGCACGCCGGTCGCGGAACGCGATCATTTCGCGGAATTTCCAGGTGGTATCCACGTGCAGCAGCGGGAAAGGCAGCGGCGCCGGGTGGAAGGCCTTGATGGCGAGGTGCAGCAGGACGGCGGAGTCCTTGCCGATGGAATAGAGCAGCACCGGATTGTCGCAGGTGGCGACGACCTCGCGGAAGATGTGGATGCTTTCGGCTTCCAGGCGTTGCAGATGCGTGAGGCCGATCACCGCGGTTGCGTCTCCTGTGCCCGGGCGGATACCAGCCGGCCGTCCGGCGTGACGTGCAGCCCGCATTCCTTGCCGGTTTCGGCTTCCCACCACCACCGCCCGGCGCGTTCCGGCTCGCCTGGATGGAGCGCCCGCGTGCAGGGGGCGCAGCCGATCGAGAGGAAGCCGCGCGCGTGCAGGGGATTGGCGGGAATGCCCTCCCCCGCGACGAATGCCGCCACGCGGTCGCGCGACCAGTCGAACAGCGGATTGGCCTTGATCAGGTTGCGCGATGCGTCGTGCGTCACGAAGGCCATGCCCTGGCGGTGCTCGGACTGGTCCGCGCGCAGGCCGGTGATCCAGGCGGCGGCGCCGTGCAGCGCGCGCGCCAGAGGCAGGATCTTGCGCGCGTGGCAGCAGGATTTGCGCGCCTCGATGGACCGGTAGAAGCCGTTGATGCCCTCTGCCTCCACGAAGGCCCCGACCGCGGCGGCGTCCGGACAAAAGGCCTCTATGCGGATGGCGTAACGGGCTTCGGTAGCGGCCCAGACATCATAGGTTTCGGGGAACAGGCGGCCGGTATCGAGGGTGACGAAGCGGGCATCGATACCGGATTGGACGAGCAGATGCGTCAGGGCCTGGTCTTCCAGGCCGAAGCTGGTGGTGAAGACGATCCCACCCGGCACAGCCTGGCGCAGCCGGCGGAGACGGGCCACCGGATCGAGCGCGTCGAAGCTCCGGTTGATTTCCTCGGCGACGGCTTCGGGCGACGCGTCGGCCGGGGGGGAGGAGACGTTCATGCGCGCAATACGATCCGTTACAGGGCTGGGAGATCGTCGGGACGACCCGCCGGTATGCGTAAGATCTATACGACCACGTTCCATGGCGGGTAAATGGTGGTTCCACCTTATCTTTGATGTGCAAACGCGCGAATTGCGAAGGCCGGCAAGCCTCCGCCCTGTCCGCGCCCTGGCAGCCGGGTAGGCGTCCGAAGTGCCGGAGCCGCAAATTCCCGGATAATGGACGCCATTTCAAAAGCTTGAACGGCATGTTCGCTGCAGCGGGACGACAAGGATGCGCCCGGGCGCGGGCCCGGCCAGAGCCGATGACGCCGGGACCCCGGCTGATGGGTCATATCTCCCATGTCGTCCGCGGATCGCCCGGACAGGTGCCCCAGGCAGGTGCAAGGAGCGGTTTTGACGTCTCGATCCCCGCCGCCGATCGCCGGCGAAATCACCGTCCCGCTGCCGCGCCAGTCCATAATACCGATATGTGTCGTTCTTTATATCAATTTATAATTGACATACGTGGTTATGTAAGTTCTACCTTCCACGGCTGAACATCGGGGCTTTCAACGCAGCATGCCAGACGCACGTGCATCGCCGCCGGCCATGCCCCCGACCGCTGGCGTTTCACGCCGCAACAACCGGAGCCATCCAATGCGCAGGATCCTGCTCGCCGCCGCCCTGATCTTCAATCTCTCCCATGCCGCGCCGCGCGCCGCCCATGCGGAAACCTCGCTGCTCAACGTCTCCTACGATCCGACGCGTGAGCTCTACGCCGACGTGAACAAGGCGTTCGCCGCCGCCTGGCTGAAGAACACGGGCCAGGCGGTGACCTTGCGCGCGTCGCATGGCGGTTCGGGGGCGCAGGCGCGCGCGGTGATCGACGGGCTGGAGGCCGATGTCGTCACGCTGGCGCTGCAATCGGACATCGACGCCATCGCCGACCGGTCCGGTCTGATCGCGCAGGATTGGCGCGAAAAGCTGCCGAACCGCTCGGTGCCCTATACCTCGACGATCCTGTTCGTGGTGCGCAAGGGCAATCCGAAAGCCATCCACGACTGGGCAGATCTGGTCACGCCCGGCATATCGGTGATCACGCCGAACCCCAAGACATCCGGCGGCGCGCGCTGGAACTATCTGGCGGCCTGGGGCTACGCGCTGCAGGCGCCTGGCGGCGACGCGGCAAAAGCGCGCGATTTCGTCGCCAAGCTGTACCAGAACGTGCCGGTGCTCGACAGCGGCGCGCGCGGATCCACGATCACCTTCGCCCAGCGCAACCAGGGCGATGTGCTGATCGCCTGGGAAGACGACGCCCGGCTTGCGGTGAAGGAACTGGGCCGTGACCGGCTCGAGATCGTGGTGCCCTCCATCACCATCAAGGCCGAGCCGGTGGTGGCCGTCGTGGACAAGGTGGTCGATCGCCGCGGGACGCGCGCCCTGGCGGATGCCTATCTGCGCTTTCTCTACACGCCGGAGGGTCAGGAAATCGCCGCGAAGAACGGCTACCGTCCGCTCGACGCTGCCGTGGCCGCACGCCACGCCGCGGAATTTCCGGAGGTGAAGACCTTTACCGTCGATGCCGTGTTCGGCGGCTGGCGCCGCGCGCAGGCCGAGCATTTCCAGGATGGCGGCATCTTCGACCAGATCTATCAGCCGGCAAGATGATGCGACGCGGCACGGTGATGCCGGGCTTCGCCCTCACCTTCGCGATCACCGTGGCCTTCCTCGCGGTGATCGTGGTGGTGCCGCTGACCGGGTTGGTCGCGAAGGCGGCCACGCTGGGCGGGACCGATCTGCTGGCGGTGCTGGGCAACCCGCGCAACCTGGCGGCGTTCCGCGTCAGTTTCGGCGCCTCGGCCCTGGCGGCGCTGGTGAACCTGCCGCTGGGGCTGCTGCTGGCCTGGAGCCTGACGCGCTACCGCTTTCCCGCCCGCCGGGCCGTCGATGCGCTGGTCGACCTGCCCTTCGCGCTGCCCACCGCAGTCGCCGGCGTGGCGCTGACCGCGCTCTATGTCGAGGACGGCTGGCTCGGCGCCGGCCTGGAGCGACTTGGCGTGCGCGTGGCGTTCACCCCGGCCGGCATCTTCGTCGCCCTCGCCTTCGTCGGCCTGCCATTCGTCGTGCGCAGCGTGCAACCGGTCCTGGCCGCGCTTTCCCGCGATGCCGAGGAGGCGGCGCTGACCCTCGGCGCCTCGCCCTGGGCCATCTTCCGCCGCGTGATCCTGCCGCCGCTGCTTCCGGCGGCGCTTACCGGCATGGGGCTGGCCTTCGCGCGCGGCGTCGGCGAGTACGGCTCGGTCATCTTCATCGCCGGCAACCGGCCGATGGTCTCCGAGATCGTGCCGCTGCTGATCGTCTCCAAGCTCGAGCAGTTCGACTATCCCGGCGCCGCGGTGCTGGGCACGTCCATGCTGGTGCTGTCGCTGGCGCTGCTGCTGACGCTGGGCGCCTTGCAGCGCCGGACCGCCGCGAGCCTGGCCCATGGTTGAAACCGAAGCGGCGCCATGCGACATCGGCGAGCCGGGCTGGGTGCGCGTGGCGCTGCTCGCCGCCATGGCCGCGATCCTGCTGGTGATGCTGATCCTGCCGCTTGCCATCGTGTTCGCCGAGGCGTTCGCCAAGGGGAGGTCGTTCCTTCTGGAAGCGTTGAGCGATGCGGACGCGCAATCGGCGATCCGCCTCACTTTGATCGTGGCGGCCATCGTGGTGCCGGTGAACACCGTGTTCGGGTTGGCGGCCGCCTGGTGCCTGGTGCATTTCCGCTTTCCGGGACGCTGGCTGCTGATCGGACTGATCGAGCTGCCATTCGCGGTTTCGCCGGTGATTTCGGGGATGGTCTTCGTGCTGCTGTTCGGCCGGCAGGGCTGGGCGGGGCCGTTTCTGGCCGCGCACGACATCCGGATCGTCTTCGCCCTGCCCGGTATCGTGCTCGCCACCGTGTTCGTGACGCTGCCGTTCGTGGCGCGGCAATTGATGCCGCTGATGCAGGCCAAGGGCGCATCGCGAGAGGAAGCCGCGCTGACCCTGGGGGCTTCGGGCTGGCAGGTGTTTCGCCGCGTCATGCTGCCGCGCATCCGCTGGGCGCTGCTGTCCGGCGTGCTGCTTTGCAACGCGCGGGCGATGGGCGAATTCGGCGCCGTATCGGTGGTTTCCGGCCACGTGCGCGGACTGACCAACACGATACCGCTGCACGTCGAGATCCTGTATAACCAATACAACCTGCCTGCGGCCTTCGCGATGGCCGCGCTGCTGGCACTGCTCGCCATCGCCACGATCGGTTTGCGTCTTTTGGTGGAATGGCGCGCGCGCCGCGTTGTTGAACGCGGCCAGCGGGCCGTCTGGGTGAACGCATGATACGTCTTCGCGCCGTCTCCAAATCATTTGGGGCAAGCCTGGTGATCGATCGCCTCGATCTCGATCTCGCACCTGGCAGCTTCACCGCCCTGCTCGGCCGGTCCGGTTCGGGGAAGACCACCCTGCTGCGGCTGCTGGCCGGGCTGGAACGCGGCGATGCCGGCCGCATCGCGATCGACGGCCGCGACGCCACGACATTGAGTCCGGGCGCCCGCAGGATCGGCTTCGTGTTCCAGCACTACGCCTTGTTCGAGCACATGACGGTGTTCGAGAACATCGCTTTCGGCCTGCGCGTCCGGCCCAGGCGGGAGCGGCCCGCCGAGGCCGGGATCCGGTCCAAGGTACAGGCGCTGCTGGCGATGATCCGGCTCGAGGGGCTGGGTGCCCGCCTGCCCTCGCAACTTTCCGGCGGGCAGCGTCAGCGCGTGGCGCTGGCCCGCGCGCTGGCCATAGAACCGCGCATCCTGCTGCTGGACGAGCCGTTCGGCGCGCTGGATCCCGAGGTGCGCCAGGAGCTTCGCCAGTCGCTGCGGCGGCTGCACGACGATCTGCGGCTGACTACCGTATTCGTTTCACATGACAGGGACGACGCGCACAGCCTGGCGGACCGGATCCTGACGATCGACAAGGGACGGATCCTGTCCGACGACGCGTCCCCGGGCCTGCGCGCCCCCGGAGGCGTTGCGCCGGCGGATGGCCGGCGGCTGGTCAGCCCGCGGCTTTGAGCCGCGACGGCGCCACGACATTGGCGATCACTTCGCCGAACGGCCCGGCGTTGCGCGCCGGCCCGAGGTCGTTCCCGGTGGTCGCCTTCAGCCGCAGCAGCGGGAACACCAGCTCGGCGAACCGGTAGCATTCCTCCAGATGCGGGTAGCCGGACAGGATGAACGCCTCGATGCCCAGCGCCATATACTCCTTCATCCGGTCGGCCACTTCCTGCGGATTGCCGACCAGCGCGGTGCCCGCGCCGCCGCGCACCAGTCCGACGCCGGCCCAGAGATTCGGGCTGACCTCCAGCCTGTCCCGCCGGCCGCCATGGAGTTGCGACATGCGCTGCTGGCCGACGGAGTTGAAGCGCGCGAAGGCCGTCTGCGCCGCCTGGATCGCTGTGTCGTCGACATGGCGGATCAGGTCTTCCGCCGCCTTCCAGGCGTCCTCCGACCGCTCGCGCACGATCACGTGCAGGCGGATGCCGAAGCGGACCGTGCGGCCGGCCGCCGCCGCGGCCTGGCGCATCGCGTCCAGCTTCGCCGCGACATCCGCCGGCCGTTCGCCCCAGGTCAGATAGACATCGATGTGTTCCGCCGCGGCCTTCTGCCCGGCCGGCGAGGAACCGCCGAACCATAGCGGCGGGCTGGGCTGCTGTACCGGCGGATAGAGCAGCTTGCCACCCTGAACCCGCACATGCTTGCCGATGAAATCGACCGTCTCGCCGGCCATCATCCGCCGCCAGACGGTCAGGTACTCGTCCGTCGCCTCGTAGCGCCCGGCGTGGTCCAGCCACACGCCGTCGCCGCGCAGCTCGACCAGGTCCCCGCCGGCGACGACGTTGATCAGCAGCCTGCCATTGGACAGCCGGTCCAGCGTCGCCGCCATGCGTGCCGTCATCGATGGCTCCGACAGGCCGGGCCGGACAGCCACCAGGAAGCGCAGCCGCTGCGTCAGCGGCACCATGGCGGATGCGACGACCCAGGAATCTTCGCAGGACTTTCCGGTGGGCAGCAGCACGCCGAAATACCCGAGCTCATCCGCCGCGCGGGCGATCTGGCTGAGATAGTTCAGCGACACATGCCGCGCCCCGATATCGGAGCCGAGATACCGGCCATCCCCGTGCGTCGGCAGGAACCAGAGGATATCGGCCGCCTCGGCGGGCCGGGTCAGGGACATCGAGGCTTCCTTCGATCATTGGAGTAGGATGCGGACATCCTATATCACGCAGTATGCTTGTTGTTCAATGTTTTACCCGTAGGTATTGCGGATGATTATTCGCTCGGTTGAAGCGGGGGAACGAGGCGCCGGACAACGCAAGGCGTCTGGAAAATCGCTCTGGCGAGTATGCCCGAATGCCGGGATGGCACATCAACTTCTCTTATATACCATTATATGTGGTTGTATGGTTTAATATAACGTGCGTCTTGGTGGTTATGTATCACCGCCGAAGGGCAACAGGATGATCTCTCCCGACCTGCGTTCCGGTGCGTGGTCGCGTCTGGCCCTCACCCGCCCTCGGGTACGATCGACCAACCGGGTGCTCGCCACGCTTCGGCGCACCGTGTGGCAGGCGGTCCCGACCATTGTGGCCGTCGTGGTGATCGACTTCTTTCTGCTCAAGCTCGCACCCGGAGATGCCGCGGACGCGCTGGCGGCCGAGTCCGGCTCGGCGACCGAGGAGACGATGGTGGCGCTGCGCGCACATTTTGGGCTGGATCAGCCGCTGCTCGCACAGTTCCTCGCCTATGTGGATAACCTGCTGCATCTGAGCCTGGGTTTCTCGCCGCTCTACAACATGCCTGTCGCCAAGCTGATCGGGGAGCGTCTGCCAGGGTCGCTATTGCTGATGGGAACCGCATTGCTGACCGCGCTGCTGGTCGGCATTACCGCGGGCGTGGTCATGGCGCGTTTCGCCGGAAGACTGCCGGATCGCGTGCTGTCCGTGATCGCATTGCTGTTCTACTCGATCCCTGGCTTCTGGATCGGGCTCATGCTGATCGTGCTGTTCTCCGTCTGGCTTGGCTGGCTGCCGAGCGGCGGGTTCGAGACGATCGGCGCCGGGCTGGCCGGCTACGCAGCGATCGTCGACAGGATACGCCATCTGATCTTGCCGGCCGGCTCGCTGGCGCTGTTCTTCATCGCGATCTACGCGCGCCTGATCCGCGCCGCGATGCTGGAAGTGCGGGAACAGGATTACGTGCGCACGGCAGTGGCGAAGGGCCTCGGCACACGCGTCATTACGTTGCGCCATATGCTGTGGAACGCGCTGCTGCCGATCACGACGGTTGCCGGGATGCATGTCGGCGCGATTCTCGGCGGCGCGGTGGTGGTGGAAACGGTGTTCAGCTGGCCCGGCCTCGGCCGACTGGCATTCGAAGCGGTCTTGAAACGGGATTTCTCCGTTCTGCTTGGCATCCTGCTGTTGTCCTCGCTCATGGTGATCGTTGTGAACATGCTCGTCGACCTGCTCCAGGCATGGCTCGATCCGCGGATCGAGCTGCGCTGATGGCCGCGAACCGCAGCGCCTTCGGGCTCCTGCTCGGCAATCCGACCGGCGCCGTCGGGCTGGCCATCCTGCTGCTGATCGTCGCGGCCGCCTTGCTGGCGCTCGTGCTTTTTCCGGGCGATCCGCTCGACACGGTGACCCGGCCATTCCTCTGGCCGCTGACCGACAGCAGCCATCTCCTGGGCTCGGATTCGCTGGGCCGGGACGTGCTCGCCGGCATCGTGCACGGCGCCAGGGTCTCGGTGCTGGTGGGTGTCGCGTCCACCGGGATCGGCCTGACACTGGGCACGTTGATCGGTGCGACCGCCGGCTATTTCGGCGGCCGGGTGGATGATGCACTCGTGCGCCTGACGGAGATCTTCCAGACCTTCCCGCCCTTCCTGCTGATCATCGTGCTGGTGTCGATCGTGCAGCCCTCGGTCGCCACGATCACCTTGGCAATCGGGATCGTTTCCTGGCCCACCATCGCACGCCTCGTCCGCGCGGAGTTCCGCTCGCTCCGGCAGCGCGATTTCGTGCTGGCGGCCCAGAGCCTCGGCTATTCCAGCCTGCGCATCGTGTTTCGCGAGATATTGCCCAACGCGCTGGCTCCGGTGATCGTCACGACGTCGGTCATGGTCGCGACCGCGATCCTCAATGAGTCCGCGCTCTCCTTTCTTGGCCTGGGCGATCCGAATTTCTTGGCCTGGGCGATCCGAACCTGATGAGCTGGGGCAGCATGATCGGCAGCGGCCGCGATCAGCTCCGCACCGCGTGGTACCTGGTCGCCCTGCCCGGCACCGCACTGGTCCTCGCGGTCCTGTCGCTGAACCTGCTCGGCGATGGGCTCAACGACGCTCTCAATCCTCACGCACGGAGGCGATGATGCCGCTCGACCAGTTCGGCCACGATTTCGCGGACCCGCTGCTCGAAGTGGAGCATCTGGCGATCCGCTTCGGCGCCACCGAGGCGGTGCGCGACCTGAGCTTCTCCGTCCGGCGCGGGGAGACGCTGGCGATGGTGGGCGAGTCCGGCTGCGGCAAATCGGCGACCGCGCTCTCCCTGCTGCGGCTGTTGCCGGGCCATGCGCGCATCAGCGGGCGCGTGCGGTTCGAGGGCAACGACGTCCTCTCACTCTCGGAGCGGGAGCTCCGGCGGCTTCGCGGCGGAAGCATTTCGATGATCTTCCAGGAGCCGATGTCCTCGCTCAATCCGGTCCTGACGATCGGCCAACAGATCACCGAAGCCTTGCGCGAGCATGAGAGCCTGTCGCGCCACGCGGCGCGGGTACGCGCGATCGAACTGCTGGACCTCGTGCGCATTCCCGACGCGCATCGGCGGATCGACGATTTCCCGCACCGGCTTTCGGGCGGCATGCGTCAGCGCGTGATGATCGCGATCGCCATCGCCTGCCGTCCGAGGCTGTTGATCGCCGACGAGCCGACCACCGCGCTCGACGTCACCATCCAGGCGCAGATCCTCGAACTGCTGGACGGGCTGCGGCGGGAGCTGTCGATGAGCCTGCTGCTGATTACACATGATCTTGGCGTGGTGGCCGACTGGGCGGACCGGGTCATCGTGCTCTATGCCGGCCGCACCTGCGAAAATGCGCCGACGGACAGATTGTTCGCCCATCCGCTGCATCCCTACACGCGCGGCCTGATCGGCTGCTCGCCGAAACTCGGCTCGGATCTGCATTTCCGCCAGGGGCGACTGCCGGAGATCGCCGGCAACATCGTCTCCGCCACCGGGGTGGAAGGCTGCCTGTTCGCACCGCGCTGCGGCACCGCCCGCACCGATTGCTGGACAACCCGGCCGGAAGCAAGGCGCATTCCAGGCACTGACCATGTGCTCGCCTGCCCCGTGCACGCACCCGCCGGCACGGAGCGCGCGCTTGCTCTCGGTTAGCGGCCTCGAGGCATCCTACGCGACCGCGGAAGGCAAGCTGCGTGCAGTGGATCGTGTGTCGTTCGACGTGGCGCCTGGCGAGACCCTGGCGCTGGTCGGCGAATCCGGCTGCGGCAAGTCGACGCTCGGCAAGACGCTGTTGCGCCTGGTGCCGAGCACGGGCGGACGCATCGCCTATGGCGGAAGCGATATCACCCATCTGTCCGGCCGCGCGCTGAAGCCGTTCCGCCAGCGGATGCAGATGGTGTTCCAGGACCCGTCGGCATCGCTCAATCCGCGGCACACGACCTATCGTATCCTGGAGACCCCGCTGATCGTGCACGGCGTGCGCGGGCGGACCGAACGGCGCCGGATCATCGAGGCGACGGCCGAGAGAGTCGGATTGGCACAGGCGGCACTGGGACGCTACCCGCACGAATTCTCGGGCGGACAGAAACAACGCATCGGCATAGCCCGGGCGCTGGTCCTGCGCCCCGAGATCATCGTCTGCGATGAACCGGTCTCAGCACTCGACGTGTCCATTCAGGCGCAGATACTGAACCTGCTGGTCGACCTCCGGGAAGCGTACCAGCTATCCTATTTGTTCATCTCGCATGACCTTGGCGTCGTGCGCTACATCGCCGACGCGGTGGCGGTCATGTATCTCGGCCGCATCGTCGAGCGCGCGCCGCACCGGCTGTTCTGGTCGCGGCCGCTGCACCCCTACACGCGCGCGCTGATCGACGCAGTGCCGGGCCAAGGCCGCGGGCGCGTGGCACCGGTGGCCGGGGACCTGCCCAATGCCGTGCACCCGCCGACCGGCTGCTATTTCCATCCGCGCTGCCCGATTGCGACGGAGCGTTGCCGCACCGAGGAGCCGGTGCTGCGCGAGGTCATCCCCCAGCATAACGTCGCTTGCCATCACGCCACCTGACACGCCGCCGGAGCGCTGAATTGGATCATCTGAGACGAGTTCTGCTATCGCGCCGCAACCTCCATCGCCTCGCGCTTGGCGCGGGTGCGCTTGCCGCGCTACCGCCAGGGCTGCTGCACGCGGCGGACGACGGGACGCCGCGCCATGGCGGCACGCTGACGCTGCTGATCGAGCCGGAGCCGACCAGCCTGGTCTGCTTCAACACCACCGGCGGGCCGATCGTCGCCACCAGCCCCAAGGTTACGGAAGGTCTGCTCAGCTATGATTTCGACCTTACGCCCAGGCCCGAGCTCGCGATCTCCTGGTCGGTCAGCCAGGACGCGCTGCAATATACGTTCAACCTGCGGCCGGGCGTGAAATGGCATGACGGGCGGGATTTCACCTCCGAGGACGTTGCGTTTTCCATACGCCTGCTGAAGGAGGCACATCCCCGCGGACGCACGACCTTCGGCAATGTGGAGGAGGTGCGCACGCCGGATCCGAACACCGCGGTGATCGTGCTGTCGAAGCCGGCGCCCTATCTGCTCTTTGCGCTCGCGGCAGGCGAGTCGCCGATCGTGCCGCGGCACGTCTACGCGGAAGGCAAGCCGGAGGCGAACCCGAACAACAGCGCGCCGATCGGCACCGGCCCCTATCTGTTCAAGGAGTGGGTCAAGGGCAGCCATATCATCTACACGCGCAATCCCGCGTACTGGGACCAACCGAAGCCCTATATAGACCGGCTGGTCGTGCGCTTCATGCCGGATGCGAGCGCGCGGGTAGCGGCACTTGAGACCGGTGACGTGGATCTGGTCAACGAGATCCCGCTGAGCGAGGTCGAGCGCCTGAAGGCCCTGCCGCATCTGGGCTTTGAGACCCGTGGCTTCGAATACACGCCCGGGACCACGCGGATCGAATTCAATCTCGACAACGCTTATCTCGGCCGGCTGGCAGTACGGCAGGCAATCGCGCACGCGATCGACCGCAAGGTGATCCTGGCGACGGCATGGTACGGATATGGCGTGATCGCGCCCAGTCCGATCAGCCCCCTGCTCGCGCGCTTTTACGACGCCAGCGTCGAGAATTACCCGTATGATCCAGCGAAGGCCGAGCGGCTTCTCGATCAGGCCGGGCTGCCGCGCGGCGCGGACGGCATACGCTTCCGGTTGACGCATGATTATTTTCCGTACGGCGACGGCTACAGGCGCGTCGCTGATTACCTGAAGCCGGCGCTGGCAAAAATCGGCATCGGCGTCACGATCCGCTCGCAGGATTTCGCCGCATGGCTCAAGCGGGTCTACACGGACAAGGACTTCGATTTCACCAACCATGTCATGACCAATACGTTCGATCCGAATGTCGGATTGCAGCGCTTCTTCTCGTCCAAGGGCTATCGCAAGGGCGTGCCTTTCACCAACGCCGCACATTATGCCAATCCCGAGGTGGACAGGCTGCTGGAGGAAGCGGCCGTGGAGGCCGATCCGGACCGGCGCCGGGCCCTGCTCAACACCTTCCAGCAGATAACGGCGCGCGAGTTGCCCGGTATCAATCTCGTCTCCGTTCAGCAGTCCACTGCGTACAACCGCCGTGTCGCCAATTTCACCACGGGCGCCGCAGGCATCAGCGGAACGATGTCCGGGGTCTATCTGAAGAGCTGAACGAATTCCGCAGCGCGACAGGCCAGCGCAAGAAGGACTGTGCGTGCGGCGCAGGCAGGTCGGTCGCGCTGGATAGCGCGCTGCGACGAGTGGATACCAAGGTTATATAACCTTTCCCCGCGTATAATGTATTTGACTCCCAATAACTCGCGTATAATAGTTGCCCGTCGCTCGCGCCCGCTTTTCGAAGCAAGCATCTCCGACCCAGGAGCGGCCGAACCTATCCGAGAAGGAGTTCCGATCATGCCGTTGGACACCGCGACGTCTCCCCATACGCTTGTTACGACCCTGAATTACCTGAAGCGCGGCCCGGAGAAGCCCACGCGCTATGTCGGCGAGCCGCCTCCGGGCGTGCCTGTTTGGAATGGAACCGACGATCCGCAGGCAGTACGGATCGAGGATGCGCGTGGCCGCGAGGGAGAGTTCACGCTGGATGGGAACGGCTTCGCGCTGCTGAAGGCTCCCACATCGGTACCGGACTTCTACTCCCCCGAAGCGGTGCAACACGTCTATTATCCCGAGGTGGAGAAATTGCTGCGGGATACGCTGGGTCTCGCACGCGTCTTCATCTTCGACCACACGGTCCGTAACGCCGGGGCCCCGGAGGGTCCGCAACGCCGCGAGCCAGCGCGCCGCGTGCATAACGACCAAACTGCGCAGTCTGCGCAGCGTCGCGTGCGCGATCATCTGGGGCCGGATGCCGAGGAACTGCTGAAGCACCGCTTCGGCATCGTCAATGTGTGGCGGCCGATCCGTGGCCCGGTGCTGGATTTGCCGCTCGCGCTGTGCGACGCGCGGAGCTTTACCGATGCCGACCTGGTTGCCAGCGATCTCGTCTACCCGCAGGTTCGCGGTGAAACATCCTCGGTTGAATACAACCCGAGCCACCGCTGGGTCTATTTCTCGGAAATGCAGTCCGACGAGGTGATCCTGATCCGGGTGCATGACAGCGCCGAGGACGGTCGCGCGCGGCTTTCCTTCCATACCTCTTTCGTCAACCCGCTCGCGCCGCCGGATGCGCCCCACCGCGAGAGCATCGAGGTGCGCGCCCTCGTGTTCTTCCCCCCGGAACAATGAGACAGCGCAAACCGCGCGATGCTGAACCACCCCCGAGCCGCCCGACCCATCATTTCCTGACGCGTCGCGATACACATACCGGAGATTCCCATGGCCTATGAAACCATCAGCGTCACGCCTGTCACGCCTCGCATCGGTGCCGAGATCGGCGGCATCGAGTTGGCTCGGCCGCTGAGCAATCGGCAGGTGGATGAATTGCATAACGCGCTCGCCACGCATCAGGTGCTGTTCTTCCGGGATCAAATTCTCGATTACGACAGCGCCAAGGCGGTCGGGCGGCATTTCGGCGAACTGCATATTCATCCGAACACGCCTGGCCCCGAGGGGCATCCGGAGATCCTGCCGATCCACGCCGACGCGAACTCAAAACGCATCGCCGGCGAGCGCTGGCATTCCGACGTGTCGTGCGATCCCGAACCGCCGCTCGGCAGCCTGCTCTATCTTCACACCGTTCCCCCGGTGGGCGGCGACACGCTCTTTGCCAGCCAATATGCCGCCTATGACGCGCTCAGCCCGCGCCTGAAGACCTACCTTGACGGGTTGACCGCATTCCACGACGGGCGGGCCGAGCTACCGCGCCACCAATGCCAAGATCGGCGTTCCTGAAACCGGACGCGTATACCCGAGCGCCTCGCACCCGGTCATCCGCACGCATCCGGTCACCGGACGCAAGGCGCTGTTCGTCAACCGCGGCTTCACGCAGCGCATCGAGGGCGTTCCCGAGGATGAGAGCCGGGCGCTGCTGAATTTCCTGTTCGACCACGCGACGAAGCCGGACTTCCAGGTACGGTTCCGTTGGCGCGCGAACTCCGTCGCCATCTGGGATAACCGGGCCGTCCAGCATCTGGCTGTCTGGGACTACTTCCCCCAGGTCCGGTCCGGCTTCCGCGTGACCATCAAGGGCGATCGCCCGGTTTAGCGCGGGGCCAGTCACCTTCCCCAAGCCCTGCCGATGCGAATGAAAGAGCGTCCTTTGCAACCATACCTGGTTCGATGTCCGTCCCGGCATCTGGCGCTTTTTGCCGGGGGGCGGTCGCTAACGCTCCCGGCTCCCATTCACTGCATCTGGTGCTTGTGCGAGGGCGTTCGATGTGCTCTCGCGCGGCGGGAAAGGACTGACCATGCATCAATCACACCTGATCGAAAGTTCTGGCGTGTTTCTGGGCGCCGCGATTAGCCTGGATAAAGGCTACCGATTTGTCGCTGTTCACGTCCGGGTAGAGCCGCTGGACGGCACAACCTGGCCGACGCTTGCGGATGTGCGCCGCCTGGCGGGCAATCTTTACCGCACCGGGCTGCTGCCCTCACCGCCCCAATCTCCCCAGGCTGTGTCCCCAAGGGCTGTGTCCCCCCGGGCTGTGTCCCACCGGGCTGTGTCCCACCGGGCTGTGTCCCCCCAGACTACGTCTCCCCGGACCTGCCATGATGCGATGACGCATCGCCCGGTCGGAGGGTTGGGCTGATGCGTAACGACCTGACGCGACGGCGCCTCTGGCAGCTTGCCGGTCTCGCCGGGTTTGGCGCTGCCACGACGGTTCTGGCGACAGCGGCACCGAACGCTCCCGCTGTCGCGCGCCGAGGCGGTACCCTGACGATGCTGCTCGACCCCGAACCGCCGACGCTGCTCTCCGTCGGCAATACCGCGGGTCCCACCAAGGCACTCAGCCCCAAGGTGACGGAGGGGCTGCTCGCCTATGATTTCGACCTCAATCCCCTGCCGCAATTGGCCACCGCATGGGGCATCAGCGCCGATCGGCTGACCTATGTCTTTACGCTGCGCCATGACGTGACCTGGCATGACGGCGCCCCGTTTACCTCGGCGGATGCCGCGTTCTCGATCCGGCTCGCGCGCGAGAACCATCCGAACGGCCGCGCCACCTTCCTCAATCTGGTCGAAACGAGGACGCCCGATCCCTATACGCTCATCCTCGTTCTCTCGAAGCCCAATCTCGCGTTGATCACGGCACTCGCGGCGAACGAGACGCCGATCATTCCCAAGCATCTATACGAGGGCAAGCCTTACCTCACCAACCCCCTGAACGCCACCCCGGTCGGTACCGGTCCATTCGTGTTCAAGCAATGGGTACGCGGCAGCCATATCCTCTACGAACGCAATCCGAACTACTGGGATCGGCCGAAACCCTATGTCGACCGGCTGGTGGTGAAACTGATCCCCGATCCGGCCGCGGCGACGGCCGCGTTCGAAACCGGCGAGGTAGACCTTGGCTTCAACAACCCGGTTCCCCTGAGCGAAGTGGAGCGGCTGAGGGCTCTGCCGCATATCGGCATCGAGACCCGCGGCTATGAGTATAACGCGCCGTTGACGATGTTCATCTTCAACCTGGACCGGCCCTATATCCGCGAGTTGAAGGTGCGTCAGGCGATCGCCCATGCGATCGACCGCAACGCGATCCTGCAGACCGCCTGGTACGGGTATGGCATCGCCGCCCCCGGTCCGATCAGTCCGCGCCTTAAGCGCTACTTCGCAGCCGATCTCCCCGAGTACCCCCTGGACCTCGTTCGTGCCAACCGGCTGCTGGACGAGGCAGGATTCGCACGCGATGCGAGCGGGGTTCGCTTCGAGCTCACTCACGACTTCCTGCCCTATGGTCCGGCGTTCAAGCGCGTGGCGGACTACCTCAAACAGGCCTTCGCCAAGATCGGCATTCGCCTGACCATCCGCTCGCAGGATTTCGCGACCTACATCAAGCGTGTCTACACCGATCGCGACTTCGATACGGTCAACGCCTGGCTGTCAAACGGCTACGACCCGACCGGCGTTCAGCGATATTTCTGGTCGAAGAACTTCCAGAAGGGCCTGCCGTTCTCGAATACCGCGCATTACGACAACCCTGCCGTGGATCAACTGCTCGAAAGCGCCGCCGTGGAGCCTGATCTCGGGCAGCGTGTCGCGCTCTACCGGGAGTTGCAGCACCGGATCGTCGCGGATCTGCCGGAGATCGATCTGGTCTCCCAGACGTTGCTGACGATCTATCACAAGCGCGTCCACAACCACACTGTCACCGCCGACGGTATCAACGGGAACTTTGCCGATGTCTATCTCGACCAGCCCTCCTGAACGCCTTCGGCTGACGCGCCGGGCCGCGCTGTCGAGTGCGGCGGCGCTTGCGTTGGCGCGCGGCACAGGCACGGCCGGCGCGGCGTCTTCCGCCGGGCCGCGGCGGGGTGGAACGCTCACAGCGATCACCACGCCCGAGCCTGTGACCCTGAACGCCGGCATCAACACGGCGATGCCGACCAGCGTATTGACGGCCAATATCTTCGACGGCCTGGTCCGCTACGGCTTTGACCTGAAGCCGCAGCCGGCGCTTGCGCAGAGCTGGGAAGTGGCGCCGGACGGCCGGTCCATCACGTTCCGGCTTCGGCCGGATGTCCTATGACACGACGGCACGCCATTCACGTCGGCCGACATTCAATGGACGATGGACAATATCTGGAAGACGATCCATCCACGCAACCGGCTGCTGTTCGCCACGGTTGAAGCGGTGGATACGCCCGACCCGCACACGGCCATCTTCCGCCTGTCTTCGCCGTCCCGGGCGATCCTCGGTTCGCTCAACGCCGCCGGCGCGCCGATCCTGCCACGGCATCTGTTCGCCGGGACCGATGTGCTGAGCAACCCGCATAACAGCCGACCGGTCGGCACGGGGCCGTTCGTGTTCAAGGGATGGAGCCGAGGCGACCACATCGTGCTGGAGCGGAACCCGAACTACTGGGACAACGGCAAGCCCTATCTCGACCGTATCATCTACCGCTTCATTCCCGACGCCTCCGCCAGATCCATCGCATTCGAAATAGGAGAGGCGCAGTTCGCCCCCTATAGTCCGGTGGCGCTGCAGGATGTCGAGCGGTTGTCCAAACTCTCCACTCTGCGGGTGGAACGGCGCGGCTACGAATGGATCGGCGGCTGGCTCTATCTGGAGTTCAATCTGGACAACCCCTACCTGCGCGACGTGCGCGTTCGTCATGCCATCGCGCATGCTGTCGACCGCAGGACGGTCGCCGACGTCGTCTGGTACGGCTTCGGCAAACCGGCGATCAGCCCGGTACCCTCCACCGGAGGCGCCTTCTTCGACCCGACCGTGCCGCAGTATCCGTTCGATCCGAAACGGGCCGAGGCATTGCTGGACGAGGCAGGGTTCCCGAGACGGGCGAACGGTGTCCGTTTCACGCTCACGCATGATCCGATTCCCTATGGGGACGATTTCCGCCGCACCGGCGAGTATGTGAAGCAGGCGCTGCGGCGGATCGGCATCGACGTCACGCTGCGCACCCAGGACACTGCGGTGTTTACCAAGCGCGTCTATGGCGATCGGGATTTCGACATCTCGAGCAGCTGGACCGCGCTCTATTCCGATCCGCAGATCGGTTATGGCAAGATCTACACCTCGGCGATCATCGGCAAGAACGTTCCCTGGACCAATGCTTCGGGGTATCGCAACGCCGAGGTGGACACCATATTCGCCGATGCCGCACGGGCGGCGGACCCGCAGCAGCGCGTGGCGCTGTTCAAGCGCTTCCAGCAGATCGTACAGACGGACCTGCCCATCCTGCCGTTGATCGAGCTGAACTTCTTCACCCTGGTCGCCGCCAATCTCCGCGACGCCGTCACGGCCAGTGATCCGTCGCTGCGGGATGCCTGGCTCGACACTCCCTCCGGCTGAAAGACAACGCCATGAATGTCATCCATAACATCCCACGGGCGGATATCGGCCCGGCGGATTTTCCGGACAGCCCGCTTTCGCGTGCGCTGGCGCAGCCCATGCTGCTGGGGCTGTTCCTGCCCATCCAGGCCGGCGGCTGGAGCGCTTCCACGCTACCCCGCTCGACCACATGGCATTACGACTACAACGCCGCGTTGACGCTGAAGGCGGAGGCGCTTGGCTTCGACCTGGTCTTCGCCCTGTCGCAATGGCTGCAAAAGGGCGGCTTCGGTCCGGTGCGGAACGACCAGGCGCTGGATTCCTTCATAACCATGGCCGCGCTGGCGGGCATCACAAACCGGATCCTGCTGATCTCGACGCTGCACGTTCTCTATGGACCCTGGCATCCGGTTCATCTCGCCAAATTCGGCGCCACGCTCGACCATATCACGCGCGGACGCTGGGGCATCAACGTGGTGACCGGGCATCGGGCGCACGAGCACGAGATGTTCGGATGGACACGCATCGAACACGACCATCGCTACGAACTCGCCGACGAGTTCATCGATGTCGTCAAGCGACTCTGGTCCGAGACCGAGAACTTCTCCTATGCGGGGCAATCTTCCTGGAAGATGACGGACGCCTTCGTCACGCCCAAGCCGCTGTACGGACGTCCGATCCTGGTCAACGCAACCGGCTCCGACGCGGGGATCGGCTTCGCCGGCCGTCATTCCGACATCGTGTTCATCACCAGCCCCGCTGGGTCCGACATCGAAAGCGCGGTCGCGTCGCTGCCGGCCCATACCGCCGGGGTGAAGCAATCCGCCCGCGACAGGGGACGCAATGTCCGTACCTTGCTCAACCCGCTTGTCGTCTGCCGGGAGACCGAGCGTGAGGCACAGGAATACGCGCACGCCATCATCGCGCATGCGGATACCGCCACGATGCAGGGTTTCGCCGGAACCGACAGCGATGCGCATGCCTGGCGCTACCGTGCCGACGGCCGCGCACGCAGTGTGGGCGGCGCGATCGGCGGCAACGTGCAGGTCATTGGTTCGCCGGAGCAGGTGGTGGAGCAGTTCACACGCCTTCACCAGGCCGGTGTCGATGGATTGCAGGTCGCTTTCTATGATTTTGAGCCGGACCTGGCGTTCTTCGGTGAACGGATCTTGCCGCTGATGAAGCAAGCCGGCCTGCGGATCTGAACGTTGCGCAGTTGCCGGCATGAACGGGGCCGGCGAGTGGATCTGCAAGGCCCACGAGGCAGGTGGGCCGGCGATCTGCGTCCAGCGTGGGGACTGAAGCGCCGATCAGCGGATGCGGGCCGCTGCCGGCCGGATTGCTGCTGCAAGTCGAGGGCGCAACGGCGGCATCATCGCCACGCATGCCGGGGCGATGGGTTCGGTGGAAACCATAAATTGAAACCGGGGAACTGCGCCAGGTTTGTCGCCTGCGTCTCCTCCTGGCTATGGCTGCTCGCGGTCGGGCCGACGGATATCAACGGGGTGCGGCCGGCACGTCGGGCCGGGGGTCGGGCCGGAAGCCGTTCCGGTTGGGCATGATTATTCGCGGCGGGCTGGTCAGGTCCAGCACCGCGTCATCCGCGACGATACCGTTCAGGTTCAGCACGAAGGCGGCGACCGCATAGACCTGCGCGTCCGTCAGCGTCTGCGGCGCGTTATAAGGCATGGCGCGACGGACGTAGTCGAACAGCGTGGTGGCATAGGGCCAGAAACTGCCGACGGTCCGGACCGGCTTGGCGCTCGTCAGCGTGCCGAAGCCGCCGGCCAGAATATCGACGGCGGTGCCTGGAACCCCCTGCCCGCGCGCGCCGCTTCGTCATGGGGAAGATGCTGGAAACCATGCGTCATCCTTTTTCATTCATACACATCAAAACGCGGAATCTGTATATTGACAATGTATATTCGTATATTCATCGTTATCCACGATGCAGATGTGGCGACCCGGTTTTGGGCGCGACAAATCATCCACCCGGCAACGACGACAGCGAGGCCCCATGACCATCCGCAAGGACAGGATCAAACTCGGGGCCTTCCTCTATCCCACCGGCCATCACGTGGCCGCGTGGCGCCATCCGTTGGCGCAGGCGGATGCCGGCAGCAATTTTGCCCATTACGTGCATCTGGCGCAGACGGCGGAGCGCGGCCTGTTCGACACGGTGTTCATGGCCGACAGCCTGGGCGTGCGCGGCGACGACCTGGCCTCGCTCAGCCGGGTCGCCACGCGCTACGTGGCGCAGTTCGAGCCTTTGACGCTGCTCTCGGGACTGGCTGCGGTGACCGAGCGGATCGGCTTCGTCGCCACGGCGTCCACCACCTACAACGAGCCCTATCACATCGCCCGCAAGTTCGCCTCGCTGGACCAGATCAGCGGCGGCCGGGCGGGTTGGAACCTCGTCACCTCCTCCAACGAGGCGGAGGCACTGAACTTCAGCTGCGACGAGCATGTGCGCCACGCCGACCGCTACGACCGCGCCGAGGAATTCGTGGACGTCGTGCGTGGGCTTTGGGACAGCTGGGAGGACGATTCCTTCCCGCGCGACCGCGAGCAGGGCGTGTTCCTGGATGCCGGGCGGATGCATGTGCTGCATCACAGGGGCGAGCATTTCCAGGTGCGCGGCCTGCTGAACGTCGCGCGCTCGCCGCAGGGCCAGCCCGTGGTCGTGCAGGCCGGTGCATCGCCAGCCGGCTGTGAGCTCGCCGCCCGCACCGCCGAGGTCATCTTCGCCGCCCAGGTCACCCTGGAGGACGCGGTCGCCTTCTACGCCGACGTCAAGGGCCGGATGGCAAAGTTCGGCCGCCATCCGGATGCGTTGAAGATCATGCCGGGCGCCTTTCCGGTGGTCGGCCGCACATTGGGCGAGGCACAGGACAAGTTCGGCGAGCTGCAGGCGTTGATCCATCCGGTTGTCGGCGTCGAGCTGCTGGCGGGGATGCTCGGCTTTCCGGATCTCGCCGACTACCCCCTCGACGGCCCGGTGCCTGACCAGCCCGCCGAGACCAATGCCAGCAAGAGCCGTCAGACCCTGCTGCTGGAGCTTGCCCGGCGGGAGAATCTGACGATCCGCCAGCTCTATCTTCGCGTGGCCGGTGCGCGCGGCCACTGGCAGCTCGTCGGCACGCCCGGGCAGATTGCCGATGCGATACAGGAACGGTTCGAGGCACGGGGCGCCGACGGTTTCAACATCATGCCGCCGATCATGCCCGGCGGCCTCGAAGACTTCGTCGATCTGGTGGTGCCCGAACTGCAGCGCCGCGGCCTGTTCCGCACGCAGTACGAGGGCAACACGCTGCGCGAGAATCTGGGCCTGCAAATACCCGTTCACCCGGCGCGTCGTGCGCTGGAGCAGGCCGCGGAATAGCGGCGATGACACAAGCGGCCCTCGGGCAACTCGACCTGCGCGGAGTGGGCAAGCAGTTCCGCGTGAAGGGCGTGCCCTTTGCGGCGCTGGAAGGCGTGGACCTGTCCGTCCGCCCCGGCGAGTTCGTTACCATCGTCGGCGCCAGCGGCTGCGGCAAATCCACGCTGCTGCGGCTATTGGCGGGGCTGGACACGCAGCACACCGGGGAGTTCGCGCATGACGGCGTTCCGGTCACCGGCCCCAGCCTGGAGCGCGGCATCGTGTTTCAGGAGCCCCGGCTGTTCCCATGGCTCACGGTGTCGCAGAACGTGGCGCTGGGCCTGCTGAACGCCGGACTGGACCGGGAGACCAGGCGGCGGCTGGTCGGCGAGCATATCGCCCTGGTGGGGCTGGGCGGCTTCGCCGATGCCTACCCGCACCAGCTTTCCGGCGGCATGGCGCAACGGGCGGCGATCGCCCGCGGCCTGGTCAGCCGCCCCGGCGTGCTGCTGCTGGACGAGCCGTTCGGCGCGCTGGACGCGCTGAACCGCGCCCGGCTGCAGGGCGAGCTGTTGCGTATCTGGGCGCATGAACGGATCACCATGGTGCTGGTGACGCACGACGTGGACGAGGCGGTCTATCTGGGCGACCGCGTGGTGGTGATGGCGCCGCGCCCCGGCCGCATCGATGCCATCCTTCCGGTCGGCCTGCCGCATCCGCGCGACCGGGATGACCCGCATCTGCTGCGGCTGCGCGCCGCGCTGCTGCGCCAGCTGGAGGGAACCGCTGCTGCCGGGGCGCCGCAGGTTGCGGCGCCGGTCCCAGAAAGATTTCTGCCGGCCCTGGCCCAAACCGCCTGATAGGGAATACCGAAAGATGACGACACGTCCTGGAAAGATGCGTCTCGGCGCCTTCCTGATGACCGACGGGCACCATGTCGCCGCCTGGCGCGCCGAGGGTGCGGACGACCGCGCCGGCACCAGCTTCGCGCATTTCCGCCGCCTGGCGCAGACGGCGGAGCGCGCGAAGTTCGACGCCGTTTTCCTGGCCGACGGCAACGCCGTGCGCAACGACGATCCCGCCTCGCTGGCACGGACATCGCGCGCGATCTCGTTCGAGCCGCTCACCCTGCTGTCGGGGTTGGCCGCCGTCACCTCCCGGATCGGCCTGGTCGCGACGGCCTCCACCACCTACAATGAGCCGTACAATCTGGCGCGCGCCTTCGCTTCGCTGGACGTGATCAGCGGCGGCCGCGCCGCCTGGAACGCGGTGACGTCCTCGACCGATGCCGAGGCGCTGAACTTCAGCCGCGACAAGCACCCGCTGCACGCCGACCGCTATGGGCGGGCAGAGGAATTCATCGACGTGGTGCGCGGCCTCTGGCGCAGCTGGGAGGACAATGCCTTCCCGCGGGACAAGGCCAGCGGGATCTTCTTCGACCCGGACAAGCTGCATGTGCTGAACCATGCGGGCGCGCATTTCCGGGTGCGAGGCCCGTTGAACGTGGGCCGCTCTCTGCAGGGCCACCCGGTTGTGGTGCAGGCCGGCGCCTCCGAAGCCGGCCGGGACCTGGCGGCGCGCACTGCGGAGGTCATCTTCGCCGCGCAGATCACGCTCGCCGACGCGGTGGCCTTCTACGCCGACGTGAAGGGGCGGCTCGCCCGGTTCGGCCGCCAGCCGGAGGATCTGAAGATCATGCCCGGCGCGTTTCCCGTGGTGGGCCATACGCTGACGGAAGCCGAGGACAAGTTCGCCGCGCTGCAGGACCGGATCCATCCGGCGGTCGGCCTGTCCATGCTCTCCGGCCTGTCCGGCGGCACGGATCTTTCCGCCTATCCGCTGGACGGTCCGGTGCCGGACGATCTGCCGGAGACCAACGGCGGCAAAAGCCGCCAGGCGCTGCTGCTGGACCTGGCGAGGCGGGAGAACCTGACGATACGCCAGCTCTATCTCTGCATCGCCGGAGCGCGCGGCCACTGGCAGCTGGTCGGCACGCCGGCCCAGATCGCGGATGCGCTGCAGGAGCGGTTCGAGGCCTATGGCGCGGACGGCTTCAATATCATGCCGCCGACGCTGCCGGGTGGGCTCGACGATTTCGTCGAGCTGGTGGTGCCGGAGTTGCAGCGCCGCGGCCTGTTCCGCACGGAATACGAGGGCCGCACGCTGCGGGAGAATCTCGGGCTTCGCTTCCCCGTCCCGACCTCCCAGCCTGCTGCCCGGGCCGCGGAATAGGAGACAGACCGTGACGATCACCCGCCGCCGCCTCGGCTCGCTGGCTGCTGCCGCCCTGGCAACCCCCCTCGCCGCTCCGGCCGTGCTGGCGCAGGCGCCGCTGGTCGTGCGCTTCGGCTTCGCCAATGTCGGCGTGGATAACCGCCAGTTCTCCGGCGGCAGCGCGGCCGCGACCGCGCATGCCGAAGGCTATCTGGAACGCGAGCTCGCCGACCTGCCAAGCGTGCAGGTGAAATGGTTCTTCTTCAAGGGCGCCGGCCCGGCGGTAAACGAGGCCTTTGCGACCGGGCAGCTCGATATCGCCTCGCAGGGCGACCTGCCGCAGGTGATAGGCCGGGCCAGCGGTCTGAAAACCAGGCACCTGATCGCCAATGGCGCCCATGGGCCCACCTATCTCGGCGTGCCCGTGGACAGTCCGGTCCAGGGGGTGAAGGACCTGCGCGGGCGCAAGGTCGCGATCTTCCGCGGCACCAACAACCATTTGTCCGCCGTCAAGGTGCTGGCCGCGAACGGGCTGACCGAGCGCGATTTGCAGGTCATCAACATGGACGAGGCGACGTCCAACGCAGCCCTGGTTTCCCGCGACATCGACGCCGCTTTCGGCAATTACGGCCTGCTGAATCTGGCCCAGCAGGGCCTGGTGAAGATTGCCTACACGACCAAGGGCGACAACCCCGCCTTCGAGCGCCAGGGCACCATCATCGCAGCGGAGGCGTTCGTGGCCGCGCAGCCGGAGGTCACCCAGCGCATCGTCACCGCGCTGGTGCGCGCCGCCGACTTCTCCTCGCAGGAGAACAACCGCGCGGTGCTGTTCGACATCTGGGCGCGTTCCGGCCGGACGCCGGAGACGTACCGCGACGACTTTGCCGGCCAGACCATGAAGCAGCGCAATTCCCCGATCATGGACGCCTTCCTGATCGAGCAGTATCGCGTGCAGGCGGAGCAGGCGCGCAGCTATGGCCTGGTGCGCCGCGAGGTCGACGTGAACGGCTGGTTCGAGCCGCGCTTCCTGGAGGCGGCGCTGGACAAGCTCGGCCTGCAGCACGCCTGGCCCCGGCTGGACGCGGCAGGCAAGCCGATCGCGGCAGGCTGATGGCCGGCGCCGCGATCGCCGTTGCGCGACAGGAAACCAGCGCGCCGCCCGCGGGCGTGACCCGGTTCCTGCTGGGGCTGCTGTTGCCGCTGGCATTGCTGGCGCTGTGGCAATACGCGAGCGCGCGGGCATGGTTGCCGCCGCAGATCCTGCCGACACCGGCCGAGGTCTGGACCAGCGGGACCGATCTCTGGCGGTCCGGCGACCTGCTGGCTCATGTGTCGATCAGCCTGTTGCGCGTCATCGAGGGGTTTGCGATCGGCGCCGTGCTCGGGCTGGCGTTGGGCGCCGCCATGGGCCTGTCGCGCGGGGTGGAGGACTACGCCAGGCCGCTGTTCACCGCCCTGGCACAGATACCGTCCCTGGGGTGGATTCCGTTCCTGATGATGATCTTCGGAATCGGCGAGACGCTGAAGATCGTCGTGATCGCCAAGGCCGCGTTCGTGCCGATGACGTTGAACACGTTCAGCGGCATCCGCGGCATACCGCGCGGCTACACGGAAGTGGCCGACGCGCTGCGGTTCACGCGCTGGCAGCGCCTGCGCCTGCTGGTGCTGCCCGGCGCGATCCCGCCGATCTTTACCGGCATCCGCTACGGCCTGACCCATGCATGGCTGGCGCTGGTCGCGGTGGAGCTGCTCGCCTCCTCCGAGGGGCTCGGCTACCTGCTGGTCTATGGCCGGCAGATGTTCTGGCTGGACACGGTGATCCTGGCGATGGGGGTGATCGGGTTGATCGGCTTCGTGCTGGACAAGGGGCTGGAGGCGCTGGAACGGCGCATGCAGCGCTGGCGGGTGGCGGCGTGACAGCGCCGGAACGCTGGCGGCGCGGATTGCGCGGGGCGCTGCTGCCGCTGCTGCTGACGCTGGCCTGGGAAGCCGCCAGCCGCAGCGGGACGGTGAACCCCCGGATCCTGCCACCGTTGGAGGCGGTCGCCGCCACCGCGGCGCGAGAGTTCCTGCATGGGGATTTGTTGTTCAACCTGTCCGTCAGCCTGGCGCGCGATCTGGCAGGGTTCCTGATCGGCACGGCACTGGGCATGCTGGTGGGGACGGTGTTGGGCATTTCGCGCTGGGCTGAATACATCCTCCTGCCCAGCTTCAACGGTCTGCGGCAGATCGCCATCCTGGCGTGGATTCCGCTGATCTCGCTGTGGTTCGGCTTCGGCGACGCCGCCAAGGTGGTGTTTATCCTGCTGGCGGCATTCACGCCTGTGGTGCTGAACACGTTCGAGGGCGTGCGCAGCGCCTCCCCCGATCTGATCGAGGTGGGGCGGGCATTGCGCTTTACCCGCCTGCAATTCGCCACCCGTCTGTTCGTGCCGGCCGCCTTGCCGTCGATCCTGACCGGGGTACAACTGGCGCTGATATACGCCTGGGTCGCCGCCGTGGGCGCCGAGTATTTCATGACCGTGGGCCCGGGCATCGGCGGCCTGATCATCGCCGGGCGAGAACGGTTCGAAATGGACCTCGTTCTGCTCGGCATGATCCTGCTCGGCGTCGTCGGGTATCTGATCAACCGCGGTGCCTCGGCGGTGGAGGCGCGCCTGCTGCGCTGGTCGGCCGAACGCATCGCGTAACCCGGTCTCGACACGAGACAGACGAGTAGGAGATTGAGGTCATGACGCAGGCCCCGCCACGCTTCGGCATCTGGGCGCTCGTTTCCGGCGCAACCGGATCGCTGTTCCACCCGGACGATCCGCCAGATGCGACATGGGAGCGCAACCGGCGCCTGGTGCTGGAGGCAGAGGTGCTGGGCTACGAATCGACGCTGGTCGCCCAGCATCTGTTCCATACCCGGGACGACAACCTGGACCAGCTGGAGACCTGGAGCGCCTGCGCAGGGCTGGCGGCGATCACCGACCGGATCGAGATCATTGCCGCGATCAAGCCGCGGCTGTTCCATCCCGCCGTGCTGTCCAAGATGGCGACGCAGATCGAGGAGATCAGCCATGGGCGCTTCGCCATAAATCTGGTGAATGCCTGGTACAAGCCGGAATTCGAGCGTGCCGGCATTCCCTTCACCGAGCACGATTCCCGCTACGAGTACGGCCGCGAATGGATCACGCTGTTCCGCGCACTGACCAGCAGCGAGCGGGTTCATTTCAACGGCGAGCATTTCCGGATCGACGGCTATCAGTTGCGCCCGACCGGACGCTACCGTCCGCGTCCGGTCATCTACGCCGGCGGCGAATCGGTCCAGGCGCGGGATCTCGCGGCGGAGACGGCCGACATATGGTTCATCAACGGCCAACCGCAGGAGAATGTGCGCCGCCTGATCGCGGATATCGCGGCGCGTCCCCGCACGGGTGCGAAGCTGCACTACGGCCTGTCGGCTTTTGTCATTGCGCGCGATACCGATGCCGAAGCCGAGGCGGCGCTGGCGGAAGCGTTCGATCTGGCGCGCCGGGATGCGCCGCTGCGTGCGCAGACCGCCGCGGATACGGATGACAAGGCCGTGATGTTCCACAACTTCGCGCGCCACCCGCATGTCGGCTCCAATGGCGGAACCGCCGCGGGCCTGGTGGGCAGCTACGAGACCGTGGCGACGCGCATCCAGCAGTTCCATGCGCTCGGGATCGAGACCTTCATGCTGCAGTTCCAACCCTTCGAGGCCGAGATGCGGCGTTTCGCGCAGGAGGTGCGGCCGCGCGTGGAGCGGCTGAACGCGCTGGCCGCCTGAGCGGCCGGGGAGCGCGGCGATGAGGTGTCGCATCTGCGAGCGGGATCAACCCGTTCCGATCCGCAAGATGACCCGCTGTATTACCATTGCTTGTGGTGGTTATATATAAACCCACGTATACTGCCGTTGATAATGCCAAGAACTTCGGCTAGCCTGCTTCTTCCGGCTTCGGAAGGGATCCGCATGGCCCAGCAGAACGACATCGACGCGAAGGCGCGGGAGGCGCTCAGGCTGATCGGCCCCGATGCGCAGAACTGGGTGCCCGAGACGGACGGCATCGAGCATAATCTGGTGATTGTCGGCGGTGGCCAGACCGGGTCGGCGTTTTCCTTCGCGCTGCGGCGCGCGGGCATCGGCGGGGTGTCGGTGATCGATGCGGCCGAGCACGAGGATGCCGCGGGCGTCTGGCGAAATGCGGCGCGCATGAACAAGCTGCGGACCCCCAAGAACCTCGTGGGGCCCGAACTCGGGATATCCGCGCTTGGTTTCCAGAGCTGGTACGGGGCGCGGCACGGGGCCGAGCAATATGCGGCCATCGATCGGATCCCGCGCACCGATTGGGCGGAGTATCTGAGCTGGTATCGCGGCTTTCTCGGCATTGATATTCGATACCGCACCCGGCTGCTGCGCATCGAACCCGCGGACGGGCATTTCCGCCTGCACCTCGACATCGCGGGACGTCGCGCGGTGGAGACCGCACGCAAGGTGATCCTCGCGAACGGCGTCGCGGGCAACGGCGGGCCCTACATTCCGCCTGTCCTGACCGATGCATTGCCGTGCGACCGTTATGCGCACACGGCCGACACGATCGACTTCGCGGCCCTGCGCGGCCGGGATGTGGCGGTGATCGGCGGCGCGGCCTCCGCTTTCGATGCCGCCGCGGTGGCGCTGGAGGGCGGCGCCGCTGCCGTGCATCTTTTCGTACGCCGGCCGTCGATTGCCTCGCTGCCGGTCATCCGCGCGCACGGTTATCCGGGCGCCTACGACAATTATCCGCATCTGCCCGATGCCATCCGGTGGCGGCAGGCACTGCGATACCGGCGAGCCGGCTCCACGCCACCAGCCGATTCCATCGAGCGCGTCACGCGCTTCCCCAACTTCCATCTCCATCTCGCCGCCCCCTGGCAGTCTGCCCGCATCGAGGCGGGGCGTGTCGTGGCGCGGGCCGGCGGGGCGACGTTCGGGTTCGACTTCGTGATCGCCGGGACCGGATACTTCGTCGATCCCGCGGCACGCAACGAACTGAAGGATTTCGCCGACGACATTCTGCTCTGGCGCGACCGTTTCGTCCCGTCACCGGGCGAGGAGGACGATGAGCTGGGGGCGCACCCGTATCTTGGAGCCGGACACGAGTATCTCGAGAAGGTTCCGGGAAGGGCGCCGTTCCTGAAAGACATCCATGTCTTCAACCCCGCGGGCTTCGTAAGCTTCGGACTGCCGATCGGCGACATACCCAGCATGCGGCGCGACATCCCGTCGGTGGTCGCCCGGATCAGCCGCGACTTCTTCCTCGCGGATCTTGACCGCCACGAGCAGCGTATGACGGCTTCGGTCCTGCCGGACTTCGACGAGGCGCTCTATCGTTCGTCGGTGGCGACCGCGGCGCGAACGGAAGCGGCAGCGTGACCGATACGGATTTGTGATGACACCCATCCCCCGATTGCTAAAATCGGGTGCCTGTTCAACTGGGAGGTAAAGACAGTGGCAATTCAACTCGGACAGATCGCTCCGGACTTCGTGCAGAGTAGTACGCAGGGCGACATCAGCTTTCATGGGTGGCTGGGCGATAGCTGGGACGTGCTGTTCAGCCATCCAAAGGATTTCACGCCGGTCTGCACGACCGAGCTGGCGGAAGTGGCGCGGCTGAAACCCGAATGGGACAAGCGCGGGGTAAAGCCAATCGGGCTATCCGTCGATTCCGCCGATCGGCACGCAGACTGGGAAAGCGATATCGAAGAGACCCAGGGACAATCGGTGAATTTTCCGGTCCTTGCCGACCCCGATCGGAAGGTATCGGACCTCTATGGGATGGTTCACCCCGAGGCGGATCCGAGCATCACCGTCCGCAGCGTGTTCATCATCGATCCCGCCAAGAAAGTGCGCCTGATCCTGACCTATCCGCCCAGCACAGGCCGCAATTTCGACGAGATCCTGCGGGTGATCGACAGCCTTCAGCTCACTGACGCGCACAAGGTGGCTACGCCCGTGAACTGGACCAACGGCAAGCCGGTCATTATCGTTCCGAGCCTGTCAGACGAGGATGCCCGGCAACGCTTTCCGCAGGGATGGAAGACGTTAAAACCATATCTGCGCGTGGTCGATCAGCCAAAGCTGCCGTCCGAATCTACCTAGCTTTCGCGAACCGCGGCGTCCCGGGATCGGGCCAGGCCGACGTGATCCCGGGATCGGCCTTGCGGCCGCCCCTGCCCTGTTCAGCGGACGCGCGAGACCGGCAGCGCCGACGTGGCCATGTCCGCGCCCAGGGGCTGGAACGCCTGCAGCTCGCGCGAGATCCTGCGGGCAGCGGTGACGGCGAGATCGCCCAGGAAGGTAATGTCCTCCGGCGGCGCGTTCTCTTTCGTCCGCACCAGGCACAGGCTGGCGGTGACCACGCCGGGAGCGTGGAAGATCGGCGCCGAGATGCCGACCAGCGCCTTGTCGATATCGCTGGCCACGACATAGCCGGTGCGCCGGACCTCGCGCATGTTGTCGCGGAATTGCGGCCAGGTCTCGCCCAGGCCGGCCGCCGCGATCTCCTTCTGGTGGTTCAGGGCCAGGTTGCGCAGCTGGTAGGGCGGCAGATTGGCCAGGATGACCCGTGACGGAGAGCCCCGGAACAGCGAGAACGGCCGCCCCCGCTCCATGCTCATGGTGATATCGGGGTCGGTCTTGTCCTGCAGCACGCTCAGCACCCGCAGCCCGTAGAAGGCGCAGAGCAGCTGGCCGCCATTCACGGCGTCGCGCAATTCGGCCATCACCGGCGGCACGATCTGCAACAGCGGATCGGCGAGCCGGATGCTGCGGTCGAATTCGATGAAGCGCGGACCCAGCACGTAGCCGGCGCCGGAAACCGGCACCAGGAAACCGGCGTCGCAGAGCGCGCCGACATAGCGGTAGACGGTGGCACGGGCGAGCTGAAGCCGTTCCACCAGCATTTCCACCGTCCAGACCGGCGTTTCCGGGGTGAACAGATCGAGGATCCCCAGAACCCGCGCGGCGCTGCTGCCTGCGCGAGGGGCGACGGCGTCCGCGGCCGGATCGGGAAGATTGTTCGTATCCATTGCCTTGGCCTCGTCGGTGAAGACCGGAGTTTTGCTGTCACGAGCTGGCGGCACAGGCGGGGATGGCATGCCTGCACCAGGGATCGTGGAGGGAGTCTACAGGAATTCTCCCATCAGAGGAAATTCAAAAAATTCGCTGAATGTGGGATTTTCCAACCGAAATCTCTTGACCTGTCAAAAGTCTCCGTATATGAGGATTTCTACTGTGGCACGGATACGCATTGCGCGCGCGGACCAATCCGCGCACCTGACATGGGAGGGAAGAAAAACCAATGGCTGCCTTAGAAGACACCAAGGTCCAGGCCGGCACGGAGCCGTCCGGACAATTCGACGCCATCATCGTCGGCGCGGGCATGTCGGGCATGTACCAGCTCTACCGGCTGCGCGAGCTCGGCATGAAGGTGCGGGTGCTGGAAGCCGGCACCGGCGTCGGCGGGACCTGGTACTGGAACCGCTACCCGGGCGCGCGCTTCGATTCGGAAAGCTATTCCTACGCCTATTCCTTCTCCCAGGAGCTGCTGGACGAATGGAACTGGGGCGAGCATTTCTCCGGCCAGCCGGAGACCTTGCGCTACCTGAACCACGTCGCCGACAAGTTCGACCTGCGCCGCGACATCCAGTTCCGCAGCCGCGTCGCCTCGGCGCATTACCGGGAAGCGACACGGGACTGGGACATCACGCTGGAGGATGGCAGCCGCTACCGCTCGCGTTTCCTGATCACCGCAATCGGCCCGCTTTCGGCGCCGACGATGCCGACGATCGAGGGCGTGGACAGCTTCAAGGGCCAGTCCTTCCACACCGCCCGCTGGCCGCATGAGCCGGTCAGCTTCGAGGGCAAGCGGGTGGCGGTGATCGGCACCGGCGCCACCGGGGTGCAGACGATCCAGGAAGTGGCCAAGACCGCCGGACAGCTGACCGTGTTCCAGCGCACGCCGAACTGGTGCGCGCCGCTGCTCAACAGCAAGATTGGCCCGGAGGAGATGGAGAAGCTCAGGGCCGGCTATCCGGAGATGTTCCAGCGTTGCCAGGAGACCTTCGCCTGCTTCCTGCATACGCCGGACCCGCGCGGCACGTTCGAGGTTTCCGATGCGGAGCGCGAGGCGTTCTGGGAGAAGCGCTACGCCGAGCCCGGCTTCGGCATCTGGCAGGGGAATTTCCGCGACATCCTGACCGACCGGAAGGCGAACGCGGCGCTTTCCGATTTCGTCGCCGGGAAGATCCGCCAGCGGGTGAAGGACCCCAAGGTTGCGGAGAAGCTGATCCCGAAGAACCACGGCTTCGGCACCAGGCGCGTGCCGCTGGAGACCAAATATTACGAGGTCTACAACCAGGACAACGTGAAGCTGGTGGACATCTCGGAAACGCCGATCCAGCGGATCACGCCGAAGGGCATCCAGACCAGCGATGCCGAATACGAGTTCGACATCATCATCTACGCCACCGGCTTCGACGCCATCACCGGCAGTTTCGACCGGATCGACATCCGCGGCGTGGACGGGCAGCGGCTGAAGGACAAGTGGAAATACGGGCCGCAAACCTATCTCGGCGTCATGGTGGACGGCTTCCCCAACATGGCGATGGTGATCGGGCCGCATATGGCGCTGGGCAATATTCCGCGCAGCATCGAGTACAACGTCGATTGGGTGACGGGCCTGATGCGCTATGCGCGGGAGCGCGGCATCACGCGCGTGGAGGCGACGCAGGCCGGGGTGACGAAATGGACCGATCACGTCAAGTCGCTGGGCGTGGGCCTGCTGTCCAACGAGGTCAATTCCTGGATGACCGGCGTCAACAGCAATGTGGAAGGCAAGCAGGTCCGGATCGTCAACCGCTACAGCGGCAGCGCCCCCGCCTATCGCGCGCAATGCGACGAGGTGGCGGCGAAGGGCTATGAAGGCTGCGTGCTGAGCTAGTGCAACATCCATTCGGATGGAATCATCTGAATGGATATGGTTGCGCACTAAAATAAAGGGCTGGAGCACGCGGCTGACCGATATGGCCCTGGATCGCTTTCACGCCGCGTGGAAGCGATCCAGGCGCCTGCTGCGCTCCAGCGGCGGGTCCCGCGTCTATTCCGCCGCCGCCTTTTTCTCCGCGTACCAGAATTCTGCCGGCTCGGTGCCGTTGACTGCGTAGTCGCCGACGATGCGCTCCTTGTAGATCAGCGGATTATGCGAGGAGAGGGTACGGGCGTTGCGCCAGTGGCGGTCGAAGCCATGCGCGCCGCGCGTCGCGGAGGCACCCAGCGCGTCGAACAGGATTGTCGCCGCATCCAGCACGAGGCGGGGCACGACGATCTGCGCCTGAACGGTTTCGATCTCCGCCCGGACCAGGGCGTGCCGAGCCGAAGCGGGATCCTCGCCGCGCCCGGCCTCGTAAGCGAGTTGCGCGGCCCGGGCGGCCGTGGCGACGATGGCGCCGGCGGCGTAGGCCAGGCTGCGCACGCGACCGACCACCTGGAGCACCTGCGGATCCTGCCGGGCGGAGGGGGCGGCGGCATGCAGATAGGTTCGCGGCCGCTCCGCCACGGCCTTCGCCACATCGCTCGCGGCTGCCCGGCCGATGCCGGCCAGGGTGGCAAGATGCACCAGCTGGAAGAAGGCGATGCGATAGGCGAACCGTTCGCCTGCGGGGCGGACCTCGTCGCCATCGACCGGGCTGTCGGCGAATTTCGCCGTCCCGCTCGCGGTCGTCTTCTGGCCGAAGCCATCCCAGTCGTCGATCACATCCACGCCGGGGGCGCTGGTGGAGACCAGGGCGGTGATCACCGCACCGTCGGGATCGAGGGCGCCCGCGCCGATCCAGTCGGCAAAATAGGAGCCTGTCGTGTAGAATTTCTGGCCGCTGATCCTCCAGCCCTCCCCGTCCCGGCGCAGGGTCGTCGACGGCTTGCCGACCGGATCGCTGCCGGTTTCGCTCCAGCCGCTGCCGATTGTTTTCCCGGCAACCACACGCCGGAACCACTTCTCCCGCCATGGCTCGTCGCGCGAATTCAACAGGTCTTCCACGAAACCGAAATGCGCCCTGAGCGCCTGGGTCAGATTGGAATCCGCCTCCGCCAGTTCGGACAGCAGGCCGAACAGCTCCGGCAGCGTCGCGCCGAGGCCGCCGCGATCGGTGGGAACGCGCAGGGCGCCGAAGCCGGCATCGCGCAGCCATTGCAGCTGGTCATGCGGCAGCCGCCTTTCCCGGTCCCGCTCCGCCGCTTCCGCGGCGATGCGGCGGAAGATCGGACGGAACGGCGCGGCCAGGCGATCATAGTCGGGGGATGGGGTTTCGCCCCAGGCGCTGGGCTGGCCTGTGCCGAATGGCGGGATCTGGGCCAAGGTTGCATCGGATGTCATGGCAATTCCCCTCTCTGCGCTGCTTCCGTACGGGCCGCAGCGGAACCGCGTGATGAGTGTTTGAGGCCGGCCGGCTCCGTTCCATCAACCGGCATAGGGATTGAACTCGTCCGTGTACAGCTCCGTGAGCGCGAGCTTGCCCTTGGGCACCAGGTCCTGGCGCTCGGCCAGTTCCAGCCAGAACCGGATGTCCTCGGCCTTCTGCAGCCCGTGCTCGGGCCAGGTCAGCACGCTGTAATCGCCCTTGCCGTCCTTGGTGTAGACCCAGGGCGCAAGCTGCGGATCCAGCCTTTCGGTGTCGATGCCGATGCGAACGACCTCGTCCTGGTTCCGGTTCGCCCACTCGATCGTCCTGGCGAGGGCTGCGACGTAGCGGCGGACGATGTCCGGATTCTTGCGGATGTAATCGTCCTTCACCATCGTCGCGCCGCGCTGGATGCGCCGCCCGGCAACGTCCGCGGAGGAGAACAGCTGGCGGTATCCGTCCTTCTTGCGCAGCAACGCGTCGATCGGGGAGAAGGCATAGACGGCGTCGGCATATCCGCCGGCCAGCACCTGCTCCTGCTGCAGCGGCGGTATGGCGATGTATTTCACGTCCTCACGTCCCAACCCGTTGCGGCCTAGATAATCCAGCGTGTACCAGGCGGAGGAGAAGGTAAGGCTGGTCATCGCGATCGTCTTGCCGCGAAGATCGGCCGGCTGGCGGATCGGGCTGTCCGCCTGGACGAACAGGCCGTCATTGGCGCGCGCGGGATCGATATGCGGCGAGGATGACACGATCTGGCGCGCCTTCAGCCCCTTGTCGCGGATATTGACGAAATAGATGTAGTCCGCCGTCGGCGAGAAATCCGTGATGCCGCTGTCGAACGCCACCGTGTACTGATCCGGCGCGAGCGGCACCAGTTCGAGCTGCAGGCCTTCGTTGCGGAAGAAACCCTTCTTGTCCGCGGCAATGATCGATTCGAAGCTGTTGAAGCGCCTTGCCGTGTCGAACACGCGAAACGGGATCAGCGCGCCCGCGGCCCGGGCGATGAACGGTGTGGCCAGGCGGGAGCCGGCCAGGCCGCCGAGCAGACCGAGCGCCGTGCGCCGACGCAGCGGGGTGGAATTTGCGGGCATCGAAGAATCCCTCAGTCCAATGTTGGGTGTCAGGCGGATACGCGGCGTGGCAGCCGCTCGCGCTCCTGTGCCGCGGCAAGCCGCATCTCGTCGCGCAGGAGTTCCCAGATCTCGTGCCGGATCCGGCCGAATTCGGCGGAGCCGCGCACGTCCTCGCCGGTGGCGTGGTGCGCCAGCGGGTTGTCGATGATCCGCTTGATGCGGCCCGGGCGCGATGTCATCACCGCGATCCGCTGGCCGAGGAATACCGCCTCGTCGATGCCGTGGGTGATGAACACGATGGTCTTGCGCGCCTGCCCCCAGATGCTGAGCAGTTCTCCCTGCATCGCTTCGCGGGTCTGCGCGTCCAGGGCGGCGAACGGCTCGTCCATCAGCAGCACGGCGGGATCATGCGCCAGGCTGCGCGCGATCGCCACACGCTGCTTCATGCCGCCCGAGAGCTCGTGCGGGTGCCGGCCCTCGAACCCGGCCAGGCCGACCAGCGCCAGGTAGCGCCGGGCGATGTCGCGGCACTCCGCCTTCGCGACCCCCTTGACCTCGAGCGCGAAGGCCACGTTGTCGAGCGCCGTTCGCCAGGGAAACAGCGCGTATTGCTGGAACACCACGCCGCGATCCAGCGCGGCCCCGCGGATCGGCTGGCCGTCCAGCAGGATGACGCCGCCGCTCGGCCGCGACAGGCCGGCCAGCAGGTCGAGCAGCGTCGATTTGCCGCAGCCGCTGGGACCGACGACGACGAGGAATTCGCCGTCGGCGATATCGAGGTCGATCCCGTCGAGGGCGGTGAACGGGGCACCGCCGTCCTTGCCCGCGAATGTCTTGCGCAGGTCCTGGACGCTGATTTTCGGCAACGCGGATAGGGACAGCCCGGACATGATCGGTCGCGCTCCTTGGGGTCGGCTTGGGTTCAAGCGGGGTTCGCCGCGGGATCGGATCGCCAGGCGGTGACCCGGCGCTCCAACAGGACCAGCGCCTGGTTGGCGGCGATGCCGAGCAGCGCGATGAGGATCACGGCGACGTAGAGCAGATGGATGCTCATCAGGTATTGCGCATTGGCGATCAGGTAGCCGAGGCCGTCGGAGGCGCCCACCATCTCGGAGATCACCAGCATCAGAAACGAATAGGTGGCGGCGAGCCGCATGCCGGTGATGATGGAGGGCACCGATGACGGGACGACGATCTTGGTGAGGATCTGCCAGCTGGGCATCGACAGCGACCTTCCATAGCGGATCAGGGCGGGGTCGACGTATTGAATGCCGCTCATGGTGCTGAGCAGGATCGGCCAGACCACGACCCAGTAGATGATCGCCACCCGGGTGGTGTAGCCGACGCCGAAGAACAGGATGAAGATCGGCAGCAGCGATACCGAATTAGTCTGCCGCAGCAATTGCAGCAGCGGGCCGAGATAGCGGTTCAGCCCGGAAAACCAGCCCAGCAGGATGCCCAGCGGCACCGCGGTGACGACACCGAGGGCGAATCCCCCGAGCGCACGGCCCATGCTGGCTGCGATGTGCGGCCAGAGCTTTCCGGCCAGGGCGTAGTTCACGCCAGCGACGATAATTTCACTGAACGGCGGCAGGAAGCTCGGGTTGATCAGGCCGAGGCGCGGCGCGACCTCCCACGCCAGGAGGAACAGGATTATGGCGATCGATTTCTCGAACGCCGAACGCAGCGGCGGCCAGGCGCGCGCACCGAACCGGCTGGCCCTTGTCTGCCAGAGTGGCGCTTGATGCAGTCTCGGATGCGAAGCAACGGTCATGAGCGATCCCGGCGGGTATTTTCTGCCTGCCGGATCGTGGTTTCACACGCCGGCGCGGCGCATAAAACACGATATGTGATAGTCGTTCAATAGTTATTACCGTTTCGAACAGGTATAATATGCGATCTGCTGCCGTCAGTGATCGTATTCGAAGCGCAGCACGGTTTCGCCATCGCGCGCACTCATCCTCAGGCGGTCGGCGGCGCGGCCGAGCATGAAGCCCGCGAGTTTGATGTGGCCGTCATCGTCCAGGATCTCGTCTTCGGTCGGGCGGATGTCGGATAGGATCGGGGCCGGGCCGCGATAGGCCAGTTCCACGGTCAGTTCCAGCTCGTCGAACCGGACCTTGAGCTGGACGGGCGTATCGGGGGCGGCGATATCGCGCACGGTTTCCACAGCCTGGCTCATGGCGAAGACGGCGCGCTGCATCACGTCCCGGCGCGCGCCCCAGCCGGCACCGAGGGTGAGCAGGAAGGTCTCGATCTGCTCCAGCGCCGCGTCGGGGGCGAGTTGCAGCGTCTCGGTGCGGTGGATGCCGATGCGAAACAGCGCGCTTAGGCCCAGCGCGATCAGCGTGCCCAGCAGCAGCGGCGAGGAGGCAAGCGGGCGCCAGAGTTCCGGCAGTTGCCGGAACAACTCGGGATGGACGGCGGTGGCGAGACCGATGCAGCAGGCGAAGCCGACGGTCAGGCTGCGGCGTGCGTCCATCAGCCGGGCGGCGATGATCTGGATGCCGTTGACCAGGATGAAGGTGGCGGAGAACAGCAGCACGGCGCCGACCACCGGCTCGGGCGTGGTTTCGAACACCAGGGCGAATTTCGGCGAGCAGGCGAGCAGCAGCAGGATCGCGCCCATCGGGTAGGCGACACGGCGGCTGGTGATGCCGGTGGCGGCGGAAAGACTGACGCCGCTGCCGGAGGTGACGACCGGCAGCGAGCCGAGCAGTCCGCTGATCACGGTGGCCAGGCCATCGGCGAGCACGCCGCCCTCGATGGAGCGCTGGTTCGGGCGCAGCCATTCGGGGTCGTTGACCTTCTGCGCGGTGACCACGCAGGCCATGGTGGTGACCAGATTGGCGATCGTGGCGATGAAGAAGGGCAGCAGCAGGCCGCTGTCGAACTGCCAGCCGGTGCGGGCGAGGCCGGGGAGCACGAACCACGCGGCCGCGCCGAGCTGGGCGGGCAGATCCGGCGGCAGGGCGCCCGTGGCCAGCGCGGCGGCGTAGCCGATCGCGACGCCGATGACGGCGCACAGCAACGCGGCGGTGCCCCTCCCCCAGATCTTCAGCGCGACCATGACGCCCAGGGTCAGGCCGGCGATGTCCAGCCGCCCGGCATCCGCCGCCCCTTGCACGGTCGGGGTGATGCAAAGGCACAGGCCGACGAAGCCGACGCTGAGCCCGAGCAGGGCCACGACCACGCCGCCGAGCTCGGCGGGCAGGATGGCCCGCATGCGATGCAGCACGCGCGAGAGCGCCATCTGCGCCAGGCCGGACAGCACGACCATGCCGCAGACCAGGGCCATGCCGCCCGCGCGCGCCGCCAGCATGGCCGGCGGCAGGAACATGGAGGACATCGAGGACGGGCAGAGAAACCCGGACCCCAGCCACTGGCGCCCGCCCCAGCGTTGCGCCTGCAGCACGGTGCCGATCGCCAGGGCCAGGAAGCTGGCGCGCACCAGGTCGCCCAGCGCATCGGGGGCAAGGCCGGCGGCGCGCCCGACGACCAGCGTGTTCAGCGCCAGCAGCGCGACGACGGCGATGATCTGCAGCGCCGCGGCCAGGGAGAGCAGCAGCGGTGGCCGGTCTTCGAGGCCATAGATCAGCGTGGTCGGTTCGTTCATGTGCCACCGCTCCGGCGGCAGGCGATCGGATGCGGACGGCACGGGGACGACAAGACGGGCTCACCTGATCGACGAGAGGGGACGATGTTGCGGGGGAAGGCGGGTGACAACGCATCCTTCCAGCGACCCTGGCTTGCCGCAAGGGGTATGGCAGCAAGCCTTCCGGGTGCCGAACCTGGGATGGTGTCTTTATTTGTACTTGACTCATTATTTTCGACAAACTAACCGAACGCAAAGGATATCGCGTCAGCGTGGCCGCCTGAAGACGAGGGAGAGGTGCGATGACGGAACTTCGATCGGGGCGCGGGCGGGCACACGGCATCGGCTTGCTGCTGGCGGCGATGCTATGCCTGAGCGCCTGCCAGTCGGCGTCCGGGCCGGGCGCGGGGGATGGCGGAGCCGTCCTCACTTCCTCGCGTTGGGGCGGGCATGGCAAGCGGCTGCGTCCGCTGGACCTGACGCTGGCGCCGGGCGTGCCGTTCGGTGGCTGCCTGGTGGTGGAGAACGTGAAGCTCGGCGATGCCGAGGCGGGACCGGGCCTGGTCTGCTGATCCGGTGGGGAATGCCGCGGTGGCGGACGGACGGCAGTCGGTGTACCGCTGGCCGTGTACCGCTGGGGAGGTTCCGATCCACCCCTGGCACAGCAAGGAGATTTTCCGATGCGCCTTCTCCCCACGGCAGTTCTGGCCCTGGCCGCCTGCGCGCTGCCTGCGGCTGCCCCCTCCGCCCATGCGCAGACCCGTATCGATGCGATGAGCACGACGTTTCGCTGGCTGGGGCCGAACGACAAGATCGTGGTCGACCGCTACGACGACCCGAAGGTGCCAAATGTCTCCTGCTACCTGTCGCGGGCGGAGACCGGCGGCGTGAAGGGCGGGCTCGGGCTGGCCGAGGATCCGAGCCGGTTTTCCATCGCCTGCGCCGCCATCGGGCCGGTCAGCATTCCGGCCGGGCTGGCGAAATCCGAGGTGATCGCGTTTGCGTCGGCCTCGGTGTTCTTCAAGACGTTCCAGGTGCGGCGCGCGGTGGACGAGGAGAAGAAGGTGCTGGTCTACACCGTGATCAGCACCAAGCTGATCAACGGGTCACCGTTCAACAGCATCAGCGTGGTGCCGACTTTTTATCATTGAGGCCACCCGGGGAGGGCCAACCGGGCGATGACACAAAAAGGGCGGCGCGATTTCCACTGCGCCGCCCTTCGTTCTTCGTCGAGGGTTCCAAGGGCTCCGCCCTTGGCGGGGTCGAGGGGCCTCGAGCCTTCTGTACCGAACTCATATTGGTGACGTTCGACCTCATGCTCACGAAGACTGATCCACCGATGTCCATCGGGCTCATAACCTCAAGGTCATAGGTGCAAATCCGATCTCCGCAACCATATCTTCTGACCAAATCGCCGATATACAAGCCGCCTCGGAGAACAACTCCGCAAGCGGCTTTTTTGTGTCCGCGTCATGTCCGGAAATCGCCCGCCGCGACGCGCCGCACGAGATGAGCGACGACGGTTCTGGGCAGCGGCCGCGGCAGGCATGGCAGGTGAAGGATGCTGCGGTCGGGGCCGGTCTGCCGCAGGCTGATTGCCGATGAAGTCGATCATGGCTTGAACCGGCGGTCGAACACCCGCGGTTCCACCGCGTGTCGAGTGCTATTGACAATACACCATGGTTCGTAGTCCATTATAAAATATACTATAACGTACGTATATATGTGGAATCGCGCCATGACCAGGGCAGCTCTCCCGACCGACGAGCCGGTCGCTAAGACGGCTAACCAGAAGGTATGAATGATATGGGCCCACTGCCAAAACCGAGCCATCTTGCGCCGCACATACGTGCTTACATTGTCGCGATCTGCGCTGCGCTGATCTCGGTTGGCGCTAACGCCGCCGCTTCGCCGAAGGCCGGGGGTAATTTCACGGTCGCGACCAATGGTCAGGAGCCTGCTTGCCTGAATCCCCTGATCGACGCGACAGCCGGTGTCATTGCCAGTCGGCCCTATTCCGATTCCCTGGTCTGGCAAACTGAAGACGGGCGGTTCGTGCCCTGGCTCGCAGAAAGCTGGAAAATTTCCGATGACGGCAAAGTCTACACCTTCACCTTGCGCAAGGGTGTCAAGTTCACCGACGGCGCCCGGTTCGACGCACAGGCGGTCAAGACCAATTTCGACTATATCGTTAATCCAGCAACCAAATCCCAGTTATCGGCGGCATATTTCAAGCCCTATGAAAAATCCATCGTCATTGACGACTATACGCTCGAAGTGCACCTGAAGCAGGCCTACAGCCCCTTCATCAACATTTTGGCGCAAGCCTATTTCGCGCTTCTGTCGCCCTCGCAGATCACGCAAGCGCCGCAGACAACCTGCGATGCGCCGATCGGGTCCGGCCCGTTCAAGATCGCGAAGCGGAACAAGGGAAGCAGCATCGAATTCGTACGGAACCCCGACTATAATTGGGGACCCCCCGGCTCTCATAGCGGCTCCGCCTATGTCGAGAAGCTGGACCTGCTTTTTATCGGCGAGGATCAGGTCCGCTACAACTCGCTTCTGTCCGGGGAGATCGATGCGGTCGACTTCGTGCCGCCTGAGAATGTCGGGGAGATCAAGGCGAACCGGGATTTCGGCTTCATCCGCGCCATCCGACCGGGCACCTCCTATGCCTGGCATCTGAACAATTCGCGCGAACCGTTCAGCGATCCGCTGCTCCGGCAGGCGCTGCTCCACGCGATAGACCGCAAGACGATCGTCGCCGCGTCCTCGTTCAATCAGTGGGAACTGGCGAGTTTCCTCACGACGTCGACGCCGGATTTTGCGCCCGAGAACAATGCGGGTCTGGCCTTTGATCCCAAACGCGCCAACGAATTGCTCGACCAGGCTGGATGGACCGGACGGGCTGCCGACGGCGTCAGGACAAAAGACGGCAAACGGCTCACCGCCTATCTGCCGCTGGACGGAACCAACGCGTCTCGCCGCCGCCTGGCCGAACAGGCACAGGCTCAGGCCCGGGCAGTCGGCTTCGATATCAAGATCGAGCTCCTTGCCTGGCAGCAGCTTGCGCAGAACTGGCTCTCGGGCAATTACGACATCAGCGCGGGACTATGGTCCAGCAATACCGCGGATATGCTGTGGCTGCGCTTCTCCTCCAAGAACATCACGAAAAACGGGGTGATCGGCCAGAACGTCGCGAACTATAGCGATCCTGTGTTCGACGAGCTGGTCGAGAAGGCCCGGATCTCCGGCGATCCGCAGGAGCGCAAGGAACTTTATCGCCAGGCGCAGGATCGCCTGGTCGAGTTCGTGCCCAGCATCCCGCTCTATGGCGATCCCCGTACCGCTGCGTTCCCGAACAGGGTGAAAGGCGTGAAGTTCGATTACGCCTACCTGCAGCCATACTGGTTCGATGTCTGGCTGGACGAATAGGCGCGTGATGAAGTCCGGATACACGCTGTTGCTGCGGCTGCTGCAGGGGGTTGGCGTGATGATCGGCGCCATAACGGTGACCTTCCTCGCGGTTCGATTGGTCCCGGGCGATGCGGCGCTCGCCATAGCGGGCGGCGCCGAGGCCAACCCGACGCCAGAGGTGCTCGCGCAGGTCCGGGCCGAGTACGGTTTGGATCAGCCCCTGCTCGTCCAGTATTTTCAGTATGTCCGAAAGCTGGCCGGCGGCGACCTTGGCATGTCGTATCGGTTGCACGTGCCGGTATTGGCCGCGATCACCGAACAGGTGACACCGACACTGGCACTCGCCAGTTCCGCGGCCGCGGTGGCGATCCTCCTGTCGCTGACCCTGGCGCTCGCGACCGGTGGCCGCGGCAATTGGATACGCGCGATATCGTCGTTCCTTGAACTCGCCTTCGCCTCGATGCCCACCTTCTGGCTGGGCTTGCTGCTGCTCTCGTTGTTTTCCTACAAACTGGGCTGGCTGCCGTCGATCAGCCGCAGACATCCGTTATCCCTGGTGCTCCCGGCATTCACGCTTGGCCTGCCCCTGGCCGGTGTGCTGACGCAGGTTCTTCGCCACACCATCGAGGAAGGGCTGGAGCAGCCTTTCGTGCTGAGCGCGCGGGCGCGTGGCCTCAGCGACTGGGGAGTGCGAACCGGGCATGTGCTGCGGCACGCGCTGGTTCCCTATCTCACGCTGACCGGTTTCCTGGTCGGCAGCCTGCTCGGTGGCACCGTGATCACGGAAACGCTGTTCAATCGCCAGGGTGTGGGCAAGCTGTTGCTGGATGCGGTTCTCGGCCAGGACCTTCCGGTCGTCGTGGGCGTCGTCCTGCTGGCCGCGCTGGTTTTCGTGCTCATCAATCTGATCGTCGACCTGGTCTATCCCATCGTCGATCCACGACTGAGGGTGTCCGGCAAATGAAGATGCCAACGGTTGCGCCCGCTGCTATCCGCGGCTGGATCGTCGATAACGCCACGCTCGGCATTGCCGCTGCCGTCCTGATGTTCATGGTGGCGGCCGCGATCTGGCCATCGGCCATCGCTCCCTACGATCCCTTTACGGTCGACACGCAAAACATTCTGGCGGCACCTTCGGCGCAGCATCTGCTTGGCACCGATGAAAACGGACGCGACGTTTTCAGTCGAATCGTCTATGGCGCGCAGAGCTCGCTGAAGCTCGGTTTCGGCGCTGTGATGATCGCCCTGCTCGGAGGCACCGTCATCGGCTTGAGCGCGGCGCTGGGCAACCGGTTTGTCGACGCATTGCTCATGCGGATCGTCGATGTCGGCCTCGCTTTTCCGGAATTGCTGCTGGCGCTCGTCGTCATCGCGTTCGTCGGGCCGGGGTTTGATAGCGCATTGATCGCCATCGGCATCGCTACCATTCCGAGCTATTCGCGATTGATCCGTTCCCAGGCCCTGAGCGTGCGCAACGCGAGCTATGTCGAGGCTGCGCATGCCCTGGGATTGAGCCGTTCGAAATTATTGTTCCGGCATATCCTGCCGAATGCGGCGAAGCCGGTTCTGGTGCTGGCGGCGATCGGGGTCGGCAGCGCGACGTTGGCCGGCGCGGCTCTCAGCTTCATCGGCCTGGGCGTCTCGCCGCCGACGCCGGAATGGGGCTCGATGCTCGCGGCCGCGCGGAACTTTCTCCGGCAGGCCTGGTGGTACGGCACGTTCCCGGGAGCGGCGATCATTCTTCTGGTCGTCAGCACCTCGGTGCTGGGCCGGCAATTGCAGCTTCGTGCGGAGGCAAGATGACCATCGACATCCGGATGCCGGTGTCACCGGCTTCCACGCCCAGCTGGGCTTCCCCCGCCCTGGCTCCAGGCAACGCTCTGCTGAGCGCGGCAGGGCTGAGCGTGTCGTTCCGGAGAGGACGCGAGCTTGTTCCGGCCGTCCGCGACGTCTCGTTCGGGATCGGCCGCGGCGAATGCCTGGCCATTGTCGGCGAGTCCGGATCGGGCAAGAGTGTCACGGCTCGGACGTTGATCGGGCTCGCCGGCCGCAACGCGTCCGTCACTGCCGCCAGCCTGTCCTTTGCCAGCCAGGACCTTCTCGCCTTGCGCGAACGCCAGTGGCGGGAGCTGCGTGGCGCGCGCATCGGCTTCGTGCTGCAGGATGCGCTGGTGTCGCTGGATCCGATCCGCGCGGTTGGACGAGAGGTCGCCGAGGCCATCGCCGTCCACGCTCCGCGCATGGGACGCAAGACGCTGGAGGAGCGGGTCATCGAGCTTTTCCATCGCGTCGGTATCCCCGATGCCGGCAACCGGGCGCGGCAGCTTCCGCACGAACTTTCCGGCGGCCTGCGTCAGCGGGCACTGATCGCGACGGCGATCGCCAACGATCCGGACCTGCTGATCGCCGATGAGCCGACCACGGCACTCGACGTGACGGTGCAGGCGCAGATCCTCGACCTGTTCGAAAGTTTCAGGCGGGATGGCAAGAGCCTTCTGGTCATCAGCCACGACCTTGCCGTCGTCAGTCGGCTCGCCGACCGCATTGCCGTGATGAACAAGGGCCGGATCGTCGAGGCAGGCCCGACCGAGCAGGTGCTGTTCGATCCACAGGACGACTACACCCGGCTGCTGCTGGCCGCCGTGCCGGTCGGCAAGCCCAAGGGCGTGCGGTTATCGTCCGGACGAGCCGGCACCAGCCCGCCTTCCGTTGCCAAGACCGCTTCGAATATCGTCGCCCGGGTGGAAGGGGTGAGCAAGGCTTTTCTGGCGCCGGACGGCACCGCCAGAACGGCGGTCGACACGGTCTCGTTCGCGTTGAAGGCGGGCGAGACGCTTGGCATCGTCGGCGAATCCGGCTCGGGGAAGACCACCGTCTCGCGCATCCTGCTCGGCCTTGTCGAGCCCGATGGCGGCGTCGTGGAAATCGCCGGGCGAAACTGGGCCGGTCTGACTGCGCGCGAGAGACTATCGTTCCGCCGCGCCATCCAGGTCGTCTACCAGGACACGCTGAGCTCTTTCGATCCGCGCTACACGGTCGGGCGGACGCTGGCGGAGGCGCTGGAGATCGCGGGCGTCGAGCGCGGCGCGGCGCGCACAAGCCGGGCCATCGAATTGCTCGAATCCGTCGGACTCGAAGCCGCGTTTCTGGAGCGGCGCCCTATCGAAATGTCGGGCGGGCAACGGCAGCGGGTCGCAATCGCCCGGGCGCTGGCGCCCTCGCCAAAGATCATCGTCTGCGACGAACCGGTGTCTGCGCTGGATGTCTCGATCCAGGCGCAGGTGCTCGACCTGCTCGCCGAATTGCAGGAACGTACCGGGGTATCCTACCTGTTCATCTCGCACGACCTGAGCGTGATCAGCCACATCAGCGACCGGGTTATCGTCATGAAAGACGGCCGGGTCGTCGAGCAGGGCACGGTCGCCGACATATTCGACCATCCGCGCGAGCCCTATACGATCGATCTCATCGGGGCGATTCCGCAAATACGACGCAATCCGCAAGCCAAAGGCCTTTCATGAACTGGATCCACCACGCCGATCCGCCGCCAGCCGGCGGCGCCCAGGCCAATGATTTCGAAGCCGTGGCCGCCTTGTTCCGGCCGATCTTCGCCCGCATCGCCGAGGGCACCATTGAACGCGAGCACCGGCGCCGGCTGCCTTTCGAGGAAGTCGGCTGGCTCAAGCAGCACCGCTTCGGCGCATTGCGCGTTCCGGTGGAGCATGGTGGCTATGGTCTGGACCATGCCGGCTATCTGCGCCTGCTGATCGAGCTTGCCGCTGCCGATCCCAATGTCGCGCATCTGTTTCGCGGGCATTTCGCGATCGTCGAGGAGAAGCTGAGCGAAGCCGACGAAGCCACACGGACGCTCTGGCTGGAGCGGTTGGGCCGCGGCGACATCGTCGGGAATGCTTCAACCGAGCCTGGTGAGGCCCGGATCGATCGGAAATCGACCCGCCTGGAGCAGGTCGATGGGCAATGGCGGCTGAGCGGCACGAAATTCTATACGACCGGCAGCATCTTCGCAGACTGGATCGACGTATCAGCAAGTTGGACGGATGATCAGCAGGTATCGGCGTTGGTCCCGAGGCACCACGCCGGGGTTGTGATCAGCGACGATTGGGACGGTTTCGGCCAGCGACTGACCGGAACGGGCACCGGCGTTTTCACCGATGTGCCAGTGGAGGATCATGCCATCCGGGTCCGCGGACAACGTCTGCCTTATCTCGGCGCTGTCTATCAGACGGTTCTGCTCGCCACGTTGGCCGGCATCGCGCAGGCGATCGTTACGGACACCGCGGAGCAGCTGCGGATCCGGACGCGTGTCTACAGCCACGGCAACACCGAAGTGGCCAAGGACGATCCACAGCTCAAGCAGGTTGTCGGGGAACTGGGCAGCGCCGCTTTCGCGGCCGAGGCGCTGGTACTGGCGACGGCGGGCGCGTTCGCCACGGCGCAGCGCGCAGCAGGCGGCGCGGACCGGGAGGCGGCGCGTGCCGCCGCCCATGCGGTCGAGCTGGACGTGAACAAGGCTCAACTGGCGATCGCCGAGATCGTGCTGCGCGCGGCCTCGCGGCTGTTTGACGCCCTGGGCGCGTCGGCCGCTCGCCACGACACCGCCCTGGATCGTCACTGGCGTAACGCACGGGTCATCCTGTCCCACAATCCGCTCGTCTATCGGGCGCGGATCGTCGGTGACTACATTGTCAATGGAAAACTGCCCGACCTCGCCTGGAGCGTCGGGATCGCGCAAACCGAGAAAGGCGCCGCTCAATGACTGCGTTGCTGTTCAATGCCTTCGTGATGAACACCGGTTCCCATATCCAGCACGGCCTCTGGCGCCACCCGGAGGCGCGGCAGGCGAATTTCGACGATGTGCAGGTATGGATCGACCTGGCCAGAACCCTGGAGGCGGGGCTGTTCGATGCGGCCTTCTTCGCCGACGTGGTCGGTCTGTATGGCCCGGTCGACGGTAATTACGAGGTCAATGTCCGCGAGGGGCTGCAGATCCCGAGCAACGATCCCTCCGTCCTGATGTCGGCGTTGGCCGTGAACACCGAGCATCTCGGACTGGCCTTCACCAGTTCCGTGCTCCAGGCCCATCCTTTCGAGTTCGCCCGGCGTGCCTCGACGCTCGATCATATCAGCAAGGGCCGCATCGCCTGGAACATCGTCACCAGCACCCAGGAAAACGCGGCCCGCAATTTCGGCCTGGACCGGCTGACCGCACATGACGAACGTTACGAATGGGCGCAAGAATATCTCGACGTCGTTTTCAAACTCTGGGAAGGGTCGTGGGACGAGGGGGCGCTCCTGAAGGATCGCGAACGAGGCGTGTTCTCTGACCCCACGAAGATCCACAAGATCCATCACGTCGGCAAGCGTTACCGGGTCGAAGGCCCGCATCTTCCCTCGCCATCGCCGCAGCGCACGCCGTTGTTGTTCCAGGCCGGCTCCTCGAGCGCCGGCCGCGCCTTCGCGGCACGCAATGCTGAGGCTCAATTCATCACGCCGCCCAATCCCGCCGCCGCTGCCGAATTGATCGCTGACACCCGCCGGCTTGCCGAGGCGGCCGGGCGGAACAGGAACGACATCAAGTTCTTCCAGGGCTTTGCCTTTGTCATCGGCAGCACCGAGGAGGAGGCACGACGGAAGGAAGCGGAGCTCGATCGCTATATCAGCGTTGACGGCTTCATGGCCCATGCGAATCTGGGCGTGTCACAGGATGACGGCCGCCCGCTGCCGCCAGAGACGCTTCTGGCCGATGTGAAGACCAACGGTGGTCGTAGCCACATCGAGTGGATGCGCAGGAGCGTGCCGGACAGGGAGCCGACCGTCGCCGACCTGGCGCCGGCTGACCTCCCGCCGCCACCCGCGTCTGGTCGGTGCGCCCGACCAGATTGCCGATCAGCTGGTGGTTTGGCAGCAGGCGGGTATCGACGGTGTGAACCTGATCAACTGGACCATTCCTGGTTCCTACCAGGAATTCACCGATCATCTGTTGCCGGTGCTCCAGAAGCGCGGGTTGGCCAAGCATGAGTATGCTCGAGGTACGCTCCGGGCCAAGCTGTTCGGCCAAGACAGGCTCAACGAACGCCATCCTGCGGCCCGTTTCAGGGGGGCCTTTACGCCGTGCCTCAGCGAAGCCTGAGTATCGGTCGCGAGGCAACAAGGTATTTCCCCGAGCCGCTGACTGCGTCATCCGCAAAGCGAACCGCGCCGGGTTTCCCGGAGGCAGGTTTGTAGAGCGACTGGACTCGACGAGCCAAAAAAAGCGGGACCGGGACCTCACGGCCCGATCCCGCTCTTCAACGGTTCATTGGTTCGGTAAAGGAGGGTCGAGGGGCAGCGCCCCTCGCCTTTCTTCTTCCGGTTAGGCGCTCTTCGCCATGATCTCGTCGGCGATGTTGCGCGGCACCGGATCGTAGTGATGGAACTGCATCGTGAACGAGGCGCGGCCCTTGGTCATGGAGCGCAGGTCGCTGATGTAGCCGAACATTTCCTTCAGCGGCACATGCGCGCGGACCAGGATGGTGGAGCCCGAGCTGTCCTGGCTCTGGATCATGCCGCGGCGGCGGTTGAGGTCGCCGACGCAGTCGCCGACATGGTCCTGCGGGGTGGTGATTTCCACGTCCATGATCGGTTCCAGGATGATCGGGCCGGCCTTCTTCATGCCTTCGCGGAAGCAGGCTTTTGCCGCGATTTCAAAGGCCAGCGCCGAGGAGTCGACGTCGTGGTACTTGCCGTCCACCAGGGTGTACTTGAAGTCCACGGTGGGGAAGCCGGCCAGCACGCCGGTATCGGCCTGCACGCGGATGCCCTTTTCGACCGCCGGGATGTACTCCTTCGGCACGGTGCCGCCGACGACCTTGTTTTCGAACGTCACGCCGGCGTTGCGCTCGGCCGGCTCGAACACGACCTTGACCTCGGCGTACTGGCCCGAACCGCCCGACTGCTTCTTGTGGGTGTAGATTTCGGTGTGCGACTTGGTGATGGTCTCGCGATAGGCCACCTGCGGCGCGCCGATGTTGCAGTCCACGCCGTATTCGCGGCGCAGGCGGTCGATGATGATCTCCAGATGCAGCTCGCCCATGCCGGACAGGATGGTCTGGCCGCTTTCCTGGTCGGTACGCAGGCGCAGGCTGGGGTCCTCGCCGGCCAGCTTCTGCAGGCCGAGGGTCATCTTCTCGACGGCTTCCTTGGTCTTCGGCTCGACCGAGATGTCGATGACCGGGACCGGGAAGGCCATGCGCTCCAGCACCACCGGGTCCTCGGACGAGGCCAGGGTGTCGCCGGTGCCGGTGTCCTTCAGGCCGACGAAGGCGGCGATGTCACCGGCGGACACCTCCTTGATCTCCGCGCGCTTGTCGGCGTGCATCTGGAACATGCGGCCGATCCGCTCGCGATGCTCCTTGGTGGTGTTCATCACGGTGTCGCCGGATTTCAGCGTGCCGGCATAGACGCGCACGAAGGTGAGCGCGCCGTATTTGTCGTTGATGATCTTGAAGGCCAGGCCGGCGAACGGGGCGTTCGGGTCGGCCTTGATGCGGCGGCGGTCGGAATGCTCGCCGTCCTCTTCGCCTTCCTCGGCCGCGATGGAGATGCCGGGAACGTCGATCGGCGACGGCAGGTAATCCAGCACCGCATCAAGCAGCGGCTGCACGCCCTTGTTCTTGAAGGCAGTTCCGCACAGCACCGGGCGGAAGGCGCCGGAGATGGTGCCGAGCTTGATGCAGCGCTTCAGGGTCTCGACGGAGACGTCGCCCTTCTCGAAATATTCCTCCATCGCCTTGTCGTCGACGCCGACGGCGGTGTCGAGCAGCAGCTGGCGGTATTCCTTGGCCTGCTCCTCGAGGTCGGCGGGGATCGGCTCGTCATGGAACTTGGCGCCGAGATCGCCGCCTTCCCAGACGATGGCCTTCATCTCGACCAGGTCGACCACGCCGACGAACTTGTCCTCGATGCCGATCGGCAGCTGCAGGGGCAGCGCGATGATGTCCAGCTTTTCCTTCAGCGAGGCGAAGGCGCGGAAGAAGTCGGCACCGGTGCGGTCCAGCTTGTTAATGAAGATGATGCGCGGCACGTTGTAGCGGTCGGCCAGGCGCCAGTTGGTCTCGGACTGCGGCTGCACGCCGGCGACGCCCTCGATGATGAACACGGCGCCGTCGAGCACGCGCAGGCTGCGGTTCACCTCGATGTTGAAATCGATGTGGCCGGGCGTGTCGATGATGTTGATGCGGTGGTCCTTCCACTCGCAGGTCACGGCGGCGGACGTGATCGTGATGCCGCGCTCACGCTCCTGGTCCATGTAGTCGGTGGTGGTGTTGCCGTCATGGACCTCACCGATCTTGTGCGACACACCGGTATAGTGAAGGATCCGCTCCGTGGTCGTGGTCTTCCCCGCGTCGATATGCGCGGTGATCCCGATATTGCGGATCTTTTCGAGCGAAGTAGCCACGTTGAACCTCCATACGACGACGGGCGCCGCAGGACCCCTGCCCCGCGCGCCCGAACCAATGACCGACCGATCGTGGCCGGCGTTCCATGCGTGTTCAGATGCGATAGACGGCGCCGTTTTGCAAGCAGGGATTCTGTCCGGACGCGCGTGGGAGGCTGCCGCCAGGGCGCGGCAGGGGCGCGAGGCGTGCATGCGCACAATGCCGCAATCCCCGCTCGCCTAAAGATCCCGCCGCCGCAAACCGGTGCGGGCTCGACCGGGGCGGGCTCGACCGGGGCGGCGAGGAAAGCGCCGTCCGGCCCGCATCTGGGCCGCGATGCGGCGGGCGCCGGGGCTGATCGCCTCCGAGGCCCTGCTGCGCCACAACCTGGGCGCGAAAGGCCTGAGTGCGTCGGGCTGCGCAGATCCTGCATCCGCCCGTTCCATACGCGATAATAATTTACACTATTATTTACTCCATGGATCTGCGCATATGCTTGTTACGAACTTGTTATGCAATTTCTTTTTTTCGTAAAATTTACTCGTTGGGATCAGCATGAAAATACCCGCCCTATATTTATCGATCATTTCTTTATGGGCCGTGAGCGCGCATGCCGGTGCGATCAACGTCGACCTCGGAACAGCGGATTCCTTTGCCATTCTCGCCGGATCGACCGTGACCAATTCCGGCCCCACAACCATCCATGGGGATCTCGGGCTCTCGCCGGGCAGCGCGGTTACCGGCTTTCCGCCAGGGCTCGTGAGCGGCGGCACGGTTCATGCGACGGATGCCGTGGCACTGCAGGCCCAGAGCGACCTGACCACGGCCTATAACTTCGCCGCGGGCGAGTTGGGTGGGATCGACCTGACCGGCGTGGATCTCGGCGGTCTGACCCTCACGCCGGGCGTGTACAGCTTTGCCTCATCGGCACAGTTGACCGGGACACTCACGCTCGACGCGCTGGGCGATCCGAACGCGGTGTTTCTGTTCCAGATCGGCAGCACCCTGACAACCGCCAGCCATTCGTCGGTCGTTTTTGCCAATGGCGGCGCAGGCGACAGCGTCTTCTGGCAGGTCGGCAGCTCCGCCACCCTGGGCTCCGGCACGGCATTCGCCGGAAATATTCTGGCGCTCAGCAGCATCACCCTGGTCACCGGCGCGACCATCGAGTGCGGGCGGGCCCTGGCACGCAACGGCGCGGTGACCCTGGACACGAATATCGTGTCCATCGACACGGGCGGCTGCGAAACAACGGCCATCGGCACGCCGGTCCCCGAGCCGGCGAGCGCCCCGTTGCTTGGCCTGGGCGTCCTCGGACTCGTTCTTGCCGGTCGGAGATCACGCCGGCAGGCCGCGTAAGCCTTCAGTTGGCGTGACCGTGTCGATGGTGCAGATCGGGATAATGCGGGTGGCGATGCACCAGGGGAGCATGTCGGTGCCAGTGCGTGTGCGGCTCCCCGGGCGGCGCGTCCGGGCGCGTGCGCGTGCTGGTGATGCGCCTCGTGGGTGTGGCGGTGCTCGTGTTCCAGCGCCTCGTGGACATGCTCGTGGTCATGCCGCTCCGACAGATGCAGCCATAATCCCAGCCCCATCAGGCCGCCGGCGAGGAGCAAACGCGCCGATAGCGGCTCCCCCAGCAAGAGCACCGCAAGCACGGCGCCGACGAAGGGCGCGAGGGAGAAATAAGCCCCGGTGCGGGCGGTGCCGAGATGGCGCAGGCCGAGCACGAACAGCGCCAGGCTAACGCCGTAGCCGAGGAAGCCGACCGCGCCGGCGGCCAGGATGGTCCCCGCGCCCGGCAGCGCCGCGCCATGGACCTGGGCGAGCGAAAAATTGACCGCGCCGGCGACCAGACCCTTGAGCATGGCGATCTGCACCGGATCGGCCGAGGACAGCCGGCGCGTCAGGTTGTTGTCGATCCCCCAGCACAGGCAGGCGGCGGCGATCAGCACCGCGCCCCAGCGGAAGGATGCCTGGCCCTGCCAGGACAGCAGCACCGCGCCGGCCAGGATCGCGCCGGCGCCGAGCAGCAGGCGGCGGTCCACGTTTTCCCGGAACACCACCCAGGCGATGCCCATGCTGGCCAGGCCTTCGAGGTTCAGCAGCAGCGAGGCGCCGGAGGCCTGCGTGCGGCTCAGTCCGAACATCAGCAGCAGCGGGCCGAATATGCCGCCGGCCAGGATCACCAGCGCCAGCCAGGGCAGGTCGGAACGGCGCAATGACGCCTCGATGGCCGGCAGCCGCAGGACCTGGCGGGAGAGATGGATCGCGGCGAGGCCGATGCCGGCGCCGAGATACAGCAGCCCGGCCATCATCCAGGGATCGACCGCGCCCAGCAGCAGCTTGGCCAGCGGGGTGCTGGCGCCGAACAGGGCGGCGGAGAGCAAAGCGAGGAGGATTCCGGTCCGGAGCATGGAACCATCCGACAAATCAGGCCGCGGCGGCGGCCGGAAAGGCCCTATCTCAAAGCTGGCCGGTCCAGCCCTGCACCGCCAGGCTAGATACCGCCACCACCACCCAGCAGGCGAGGCCGAGCAGCAGCGGCTTGAAGCCGGCGCCGGCGAAGGCGCGCCAATGCCCCTGCAGCCCGACCGCCGCCAGCGCCACCACCATGACGAACCGCGCCACGACCTGGATATGCGGCGCCATGTCGCCGAGCAGCCCGAGCGTGTTGATCAGGGAGGCCAGCACGAACCACAGGATGAACCAGGGCACCGCCTTCTTGATGCGTGCACCCAAACCCACCCGGGGACCGGTGGTGCCCGCGCCCGGCTCCGAGCGGTCCAGCAGCGGCATCGCCAGGCCGACGATCAGCAGCAGCGGGATGATCAGCGTCGTGCGCGTCAGCTTGACGATCGTGGCATAGGCGCCGGCCGCCTTGCTGAAGGCGAAGCCGGCCGCCACCACGGCGGAGGTGTCGTTCACCGCGGTGCCGGCCCACAGGCCGAAGCCGTCATCGCTCAGATGCATCATGTGCCCGATGCCGGGGAAGATGATCACCGCCAGCATGTTGAACAGGAAGATGACCGAGATCGAATAGGCGATCTCCTCCGGCTTGGCGCGGATCACCGGCGCCAGGGCCGCGATCGCCGAGCCGCCGCAGATCACCGTGCCCATGCCGATCAGCAGGCGCATGCGCCATTGCACGCCCATCGCCAGCCCGAGGATCAGCGCCACCGCGAAGCCGAGCCCGATGGTCACCGCCAGCAGCGACAGCGAGGACAGGCCGGTCTGCGCCACGTCCTTGAGGTTCAGCGTCGCGCCGAGCAGGATGATGCCGAGGCGCAGCGCCGAGCCGCTGATCTCCTTCACCTTGAGCTGGCCGGCCAGCCTGGTGCCGCCCGAGAGGTTGGCAGCCGCCACCCCGATGGCGATGGCGAAGATCGGCGCGCCGATCAGCGGCGAATAGGCGGCCGCGACATAGGCGGCCACCGCGATCGCCACGCATATGGCCAGGCCGGGCGCCAGGACCTGCAGCCGGTCCATCGCCGCGCCGAACCGCATCCTGCCGGCCGCCTGCGCATTCTGGCTCATCTCACGCCGTTCCCCGAGATCCGATGTTGGGTCCGAATGAAGACGGGACCGTGACACGCCGGTGCCCCGCCGGCAAGCGAGCCCGTGCGCTGCGATTTGGATAAAACACGTGCAGAAAATCGCCCTTGTAGAAAATTCGGGCACCGCCTAGTGGCTTAACAATACACACCATCCTACCGCATCGGGAGACTCGCATGATCGACCGTCCCTTCCGCCTGACCCGCCGTGGCGCGATCGCCGGGAGTGCGGCAGGGCTCGCCACGCTCGCCATGCCCGGCATCCTGCGTGCCCAGCCGGCGAGCATAAAGCTCGGCATGATCCACCCGGTCACCGGGGCGCTGGCGTTCTCCGGTTCGCAGTGCCGCAAGGGCGGGCAGTTCGCGATCGAGGACATCAACGCCGCCGGCGGCATCAAATCCATGAGCGGGGCGAAGATCGAGCCGGTGCTCGGCGATGCCCAGGGCCGCGCCGAAATCGCCTCCAGCCTGGTGGACCAGATGGCGGAGGCCGGCGTGGCGGGCTTCACCGGCTGCTTCTCCAGCACGCTCGGCCTCGCCGCCACGCAGACGGCGGCGAAATACAACCTGCCCTTCTCCATCGACAGCGGCATCACCGACAGCCTGACCACGCGCGGGCTGAAGAACGTGTTCCGCCTGTTCCCGAACGCCTCCTCGGCCACCAATGACGGGCTGGCCACGCTGGACGCGATCAACAAGGCCGCCGGCTCGCCCGCCAAGACCGTGATCATCGTGCACGAGGACAGCGATTTCGGCACCGGCGCGGCCAGGCTTTTGAGCGAGAAGCTGCCGACGATCGGCCTGACCGTGCTGGCGACCATTCCGCACGCCACGCCGACGCGCGATTTCTCCAACATCGCGCTGCGCATCAAGGCGGAGAAGCCGGATATCGTGATGATGTCGAACTACCAGAACGAATACGTGCTGCTGGCGCGCACGCTGGTGCAGCAGCGGGTCGATCTGGTGGCGATGTATTCGATGCTCGGCGGCGGCTTCAACCTGAAATTCGCCAAGGAAGCGCCGAGCGTCGCCGAGAACATGATGGACTTCAACCAGTGGTACAATCCGCGCAATCCCGCGGCGCTGGCCTATCGCAAGCGCGTGGAGGACAGCGGCAACACCTTCACCTGGGAGATGCTGCTCGGCTATTTCGCGGTGAAGTTCCTGGCCGATGGCTGGGAACGGGCCGGCGGCACGGACAAGGACAAGACCATCGAGGCGCTGGCGGCCAGCACCTTCAGCGATCATTTCATGCCCTATGGCCCGACGAAGATGATCAACGGCCAGAACCAGGGCGCGCATTGCGTCGCGCTGCAGATCATGGGCGGCGACATGAAGGTGGTCTGGCCCGAGCAATTCGCCGACGCCAAGCCGGTGTACCCGCGGCCGAAAGCCTGACCGGCTTTGCCGCCGCTGGACATCATCCTGCCGGCGCTGGTCAACGGCGTGTTGACCGGCGGCGTCTACGCGCTGATCGCGCTGGGCCTGACGCTGATCTACGGCGTGCTGCACATCGTCAACTTCGCCCATGGCAGCCTGCTGATGCTGGCGATGTACGGCGCCTGGCTGCTGGTCGCCTATTCCGGCCTGGACCCGTACCTGGCGGTGCCGATCCTGGCCGCGGTGATGTTCGTGCTGGGCTGGGCGCTGTATGGCGGCGTGATCGGGCGCATCTCCCGCGGCGAGGACCGCGCCATCCTGCTGGCCACGCTCGGCATCGCCATCGTGCTGGACAACCTGGCGCTGGTGGTCTTCACCGGCGATACGCGGAGCATCGAGACGCCGTATTCCTTCGCGATGATCGAGGCGGGGCCGCTGCTGCTGTCGGTGCCGCGGGTGATCTCGTTTGGCGTGGCGCTGGTGCTGGCGGTGCTGCTCTGGGCCTTCATGGCGCGCACCGATACCGGAAGGGCGATCCGCGCGGTGGCGCGCGAGCCTGACGGCGCGCGGCTGGTGGGCATCCGGCCGGAGCGGGTCTTCGCGCTGTCCTACGGCATCGGCGTCGCCTGCCTGGGGGCGGCCGCCTGCCTGCTGCTGCCGACCTTCTATGTCTCGCCGCAGGTGGGCAACGTGTTCGTGCTGGTATCCTTCACCATCGTCGTGCTCGGCGGCATGGGCAGCTTTCCGGGCGCGGTGGTGGGCGGGCTGATCATCGGCGTCACCGAAAGCCTGGGCGGGCTGTTCCTGGGCGAGTCGCTCGGCCCGATCGGCATATCCATCGTGTTCATCGGCGTGCTGCTGCTGCGCCCCACCGGGCTGTTCGGAGCGGCACGATGAAGCGCGCCCTGCCGTTCCTGATCCTGCTGGTAGCTCTGGCCCCGCTGGCGCTGCCGTCGCAGTTCCTGGTCAACCTGGCGATGCTGACGGTGTTCTCGGCGCTGATCGGCCAGGGCTGGAACATCTCCGGCGGCTTCGGCGGGCTGACCAGCTTCGGCCATGCGGTGTTCTTCGGGGTGGGCGCCTATACCGCCGCGATCCTGCAGACGCGCTGGGGCATCAATCCCTGGCTCGGGCTGCCGGTCTCCGCCCTGCTCGGCGCCGCGGTCGGCGCCGGCATCGGCCTCGCCGCCTTCCGCGCCGGGCTGCGCGGCAGCTATTTCGCCCTGGTCACGCTGGCGTTTTCCGAGGTGTTCCGCATCCTCGCCAATTCCGCCGGCATCACCCATGGCGGGCTCGGCATCCTGATCCCGCTGCAGCCGGGCCTGGCCAATTTCCAGTTCACCGACCGGCGCGCGAGCTATCTGGTGGCGCTGGTGCTGCTGTCCATCGCCATGGCGGTGGCGTTCTGGCTGCGCCGGTCGCGCTTCGGCGCCAGGCTGGTGGCGCTGCGCGAGAACGAGGACGCGGCCGCCGCGCTGGGCATCGATCTGGTGCGCACCAAGACGCAGGCTTTGGCGCTGTCCGGCGCGATCACCGCCACCGGCGGCGTGCTCTATGCCCAGACCTTTCTGTATGTGGATCCCTCCATCGCCTTCGGCGTGGAGCGCAGCGTGGAGATGCTGCTGGTGGTGATGATCGGCGGCGCCGGCACGGTCTGGGGCCCGGTGCTCGGCGCCATCGTGCTGCACATCATCGAGGATACGTCGCGCGCGCTGATCGACACGCCGGGCATCGCGCCGATGCTGTACGGCGTGGTGCTGCTGGCGATCATCGCCTTCCTGCCCGGCGGCATCGCCGGATTGCGGCCCAGGCTGAAGGCGGCGCCTCATGCTTGAGGTAAGGGGACTGGCCAAGAGCTTCGGCGGCCTGGCGGCGGTCAAATCCGTCGACCTCGATGTGCCGGCCGGCTCGATCACCGCGCTGATCGGTCCGAACGGCGCCGGCAAGACCACCAGCTTCGCCATGATCGCCGGCTTCATCCGGCCGGATGCCGGCAGCGTGCGCTTCGAGGGCCAGGACATCACCGGCTGGCGCCCGGACCGGGTCGCCACCGCCGGGATGGTGCGGACGTTCCAGATCACCCAGCCCTTCGCCGGGCTGTCGGTGATGGAGAACATCCGCGTCGGCGCCTTCCTGCGCACCGCCGATCCCGAGATCGCCACGGCTAAGGCGCGCGAGATCGGCAGCCGACTCGGCCTCGGCCCGATGCTGGACCGCACCGCTGGGGCGCTGACCGTTTCCGGGCGCAAGCGGCTGGAGGTCGCCCGCGCGCTGGCCACCGGGCCGCGGCTGCTGCTGCTCGACGAGGTGATGGCCGGGCTGAACCCTTCGGAGGTGAACGAGATCGTCGCCCTGATCCGCGATGTCCGCGCCGGCGGCGTCACCATCCTGCTGATCGAGCACATCATGCAGGCGGTCGCCGCGCTGGCCGAGCATGTCTATGTGCTGGCCGAGGGCGCGCTGATCGCCACCGGCACGGCGCAGCAGATCGCCGCCGACCCGCGGGTGATCGAGGCCTATCTCGGCCATGGCGCGGCGGCGCGGCTGGCGGGTGCTGGCAGCGCCGGCAGCGAAGCGCGAGGCGCCCACCAATGACATCCCAAACGCCCTTGCTCGAGGTGCGCGGCCTTTCCGCCGGCTATGGCCCGTTCCAGGTGCTGCACGGCGTGGACATCAGCGTGGCCGAGGGCGAGATCGTTGCCGTGCTCGGCGCCAACGGCGTCGGCAAGACCACGCTGAACCGCGCGCTGTCCGGCCTGATCCGCGCCCGCGCCGGCAGCATCCGCTTCGCCGGCGCCGACATCACGGCGATGAACCATGCCGACATCGTCCGCGCCGGGCTGATCCATGTGCCCGAGGGCCGGAAGATCTTTCCCAACCTGTCGGTGCGGGAGAACCTGCTGCTCGGCGCCTATGCCCGCGGCCGGGCGGAACGGGCGCAGAGCCTGGCCCGCGTGCTGGACACCTTCCCCCGCCTGGCCGAGCGCCAGGGCCAGCATGCCGGCTCCATGAGCGGCGGCGAGCAGCAGATGCTGGCGATCGGGCGCGGCATGATGGGGCTGCCGCGGCTGCTGGTGCTGGACGAGCCCTCGCTCGGCCTGTCGCCGCTGCTGACCGAGGAATTGTTCGCGCTGATCCAGCGCCTGCACGGCCAGGGCCTGTCGATCCTGCTGGTCGAGCAGAACGTGGTGCAATCGCTCGCCATCGCCGGACGGGCCTATGTGATCGAGCACGGCGCTGTGGCACTCTCCGGCGAGGCGGCGGCGCTGGCCGACGACCCACGGCTGAAGGCAGCCTATCTGGGGCTGTAAGTCTGTGGCCGTAAGTCTGGGGCTGTAAGAAGGAATTGCCACCATGGATCCGACCGCCCTGCCCTTCGATGCCGACGCGATGCTGGCGGGCCTGCGGCCCTGGGTGGAATGCGAAAGCCCGACCTTCGATGCCGCCGCGGTCAACCGTGTCATGGACCTCGCTTCCCGCGACCTGATCCTCGCCGGCGCGCGGATCGAGCGCATCGCCGGGCGCATGGGCCTCGGCGACTGCGTGCGCGCGACCTTCCCGCACGCAATGCGGACAAGGGCCGAACCAGCCGGGTATCCTGGTCATGGGCCACATGGACACCGTGCACCCGATCGGCACGCTGGAAAAACTGCCGTTCCGCCGCGAGGGCAACATCGCACTGGGGCCCCGGCATCTGCGACATGAAGGGCGGCAACTACATCGCCCTCGAGGCCATCCGCCAGCTCGCCCGCGCCCACATCGCCACGAAACTGCCGATCACCTATCTGCTGACCTCCGACGAGGAGATCGGCAGCCCGTCGACCCGCGACCTGATCGAGGCGGAGGCGGCGCGGCATAAATACGTGCTGGTGCCCGAGCCGGCCCGCCCAGATGGCGGCGTGGTCACCGGGCGCTACGCCATCGCCCGCTTCAACCTGGAAGCCACCGGACGCCCGAGCCATGCCGGCGCGCGCCTGGCCGAAGGGCGCTCGGCGATCCGCGAGATGGCGCGCAAGCTGATCGAGATCGAGGACATGACCACCGAGGACTGCACCTTCTCGGTCGGCGTCATCCATGGCGGCCAATGGGTCAATTGCGTCACCACCACCTGCACCGGGGAGGCGCTGTCGATGGCCAAGCGCCAGGAGGATCTGGACCGCGGCGTCGCCGCCATGCTGGCGCTCGGCGCCTCTGCCAACGACGTGTCGTTCAAGGTCACGCGCGGCGTCACCCGCCCGGTATGGGAGGCCGATGGGCGCGGCATGGCGCTGTGGGAACGGGCCAGCGACATCGCGCGATCGATGGGCTTCGCCATTCCGCATCAGAGCTCGGGCGGCGGATCGGACGGCAATTTCACCGGCGCGATGGGCATCCCGACGCTGGACGGCCTGGGCGTGCAGGGCGCGGACATGCACACGCTGAACGAACATATCCAGGTCGACAGCCTGCCCCGCCGCGGACGGCTGCTGGCCGGATTGCTGGCGAGGCTCGATTGAGCCAGCCGCCGTCCCCACCGGCCATCGCGAAGAAGCGGCCGCACCCGTTCCGCCGGGTGCACATGGCCATCGCCGCCCGGCCGCGGCTGCTGATCAGCCTGGCCTGCGCCATTGCGGCGCATTTCCTGCTGCCGGCCGGCATCTCTTCCACCACGCATACGCTGCTGGTGTGGAATGTCGGCACCTTCGTCTACGTCGCGCTGAGCCTGCAGCTGGCGCTGACGGAAGAACCCGAGGACATGGCCGCGCATGCGGAACGCCAGCAGGAAGGCGAATGGACCATCTTCTCCCTGACGGTCGCCGCGGTGCTGTTCAGCTTCGTCGCCATCTTCGGCGAATTCACCGGCAGCAAGGATCTGCCGGAGGCCGACAAGGTGCTGCATATCGGGCTTGTCGCCACCACGCTGTTCCTGTCCTGGCTGGCGACCCATACCAGTTTCGCGCTGCGCTACGCGCATGAATACTACTCGAAGGATCTGGGCAGCGCGGAGGTGGATGGCGGGCTGCAGTTTCCCGGCGACGACATGCCGGACTATTTCGACTTCCTCTATTTCGCGCTGGTGCTGGGCATGACGTTCCAGGTCTCGGACGTGCAGATCACCTCGCACAAGCTGCGCCGCCTGGCCACGTTGCACGGGCTGCTCGGCTTCCTGTTCAACACCATCATCCTGGCGTTGACCGTCAACATCGCCGCCGGGCTGATGTAGCCCCCCTCCCCCTCGCATTCCGGAGCCGTCCATGACCTCTCCCCTCGACCGTATCCGCGCCTTTCACGGCGAGCTGACCGAGATCCGCCAAGACATCCACGCCCATCCCGAACTGGGCATGGAGGAGCACCGCACCGCCGATCTGGTCGCGCGCAAGCTGGAGGAATGGGGGATCGAGGTGCATCGCGGCGTCGGCGGCACCGGCGTGGTCGGCGTGCTCAGGGCCGGCAACGGGGACCAGGCGGTCGGCCTGCGGGCGGACATGGACGCGCTGGCGATGGCCGAGGCGAACGACATCGCCTATGCCAGCCGCAACCCCGGCAAGATGCATGCCTGCGGCCATGACGGGCACACCACGATGCTGCTGGGCGCGGCGCGCTACCTGGCGGAGACCCGCAATTTCAACGGCACCGTGAACTTCATCTTCCAACCCGGCGAGGAAGGTGCCGGCGGCGCGCTGGCGATGCTGGCCGACGGGCTGTTCGAGCGCTTCCCGTGCAATGCCATCTACGCCATCCACAACCGCCCCAACATGCCTCTCGGCAAGTTCGCCATCGCGCCGGGGCCGCAGATGGCCGGCGGCGCTTTCTTCGACATCTCCGTGCGCGGCAAGGGCGCGCATGGCGCGCGCCCCGAGGAAAGCATCGACCCCGTGCTGGCCGCCTGCCACATCGCCACCGCGCTGCAATCCATCGTCGCGCGCAATGTCCGCCCGTCCGATACCGCGGTGCTGAGCGTTACCAAGGTGATGGGCGGGGACGCCTACAACGTCATTCCGCAATACGCCACGATCTCCGGCACCGCGCGCACCTTCCGCACCGAGACGATGGAGCTGATCGAAGCCAACATGGCGCGCGTCGCCGAGGGCGTCGCCGCCGGTTTTGGCGCGGTCGCGACTGTCGATTTCCGCAAGATCTTCGCGCCGCTGGTGAACGACGCCGAGGAGACGCGGATCTTCGGCGATGTCGCGGCGGAGCTGGTCGGGGAGAACAATCTCGACCGCAACAAGCCGGCGGGCATGGGTTCGGAGGATTTCGCCTTCATGATGGAGCAGGTGCCCGGCGCCTACATCAATCTCGGCAACGGCGAGAGCGCGGCGTTGCACAACCAGCATTACAATTTCAACGACGAGGCGACGCCGTTCGGCTCCGCGCTGTTCGCCGGCGTGGTGGAGCGCAAGCTGAAGCGCGGCGCCGCTGATTGAAGCACGATGCGGCTGCTGGCGTGGAACATTCGCCAGGGCGGCGGCTCGCGCCTGGCGGGCATCGCCGCGGCGATCCAGGCGCAGGATCCGGATGTGCTGGTGATCTCCGAGCATCGCGGCGGCGATGCGGGCGCGCGGCTGCGCGCCGCGCTGGCGGGCATCGGCTACGCGCATGCGACCCGGGCCGAACCGCCGCCGGGCCGCAACGGCGTGCTGATCGCGTCCCGGCTGCGGTTTCGCGATCGCGGCGTGGTGGATGCCGCGTTGCCCGAGCCGTACAAGATCGTCGATGCCGTGTTTCCCGGCTTCCGGCTGACCGGCGTCTACATGCCGAACCTGCGCGCCAAGGAGCCGTACTGGGACCGGCTGATCGCCACCCTGCCCGACCGCGCCAGCGCCGCGGCGCTGGTGGTGGGCGACTTCAACACCTGCCGCCCGTTCGTCGATGAGCCTGGCGCCATCGATGTCACCGCGCATTACCTCGACAAGATCGAGGCGATCGGGTTTGCCGATCTCTGGCGGAAGCGCTTCCCGGACGGGCGGGAGTATTCCTGGTACAGCCATCGCGGCAACGGGTTTCGCATCGACCACGCCTTCTTCAGCCGCCGCGCGGCGCGCCGCGCCGGCGAGATCCGCTATTCCCACCGCGAACGGGAGGCCGGATTGTCCGACCATTCGCCGCTGATCCTGGATTTCGCGCCATGACCAATTTGTCTGCCCAAAGTCCTGTGGACGGTCGCATCCGCTGCGTCTGGGCCGAGGGCAGCGAGGCCGAGCGCGCCTATCACGATGCCGAATGGGGCGTGCCGCATCACGGCGATGCCACGCTGTTCGAAATGCTGACGCTGGAAGGCGCCCAGGCCGGCCTGAGCTGGCGCAATGTGCTGGCCCGCCGGGCGCTGTACCGGGACGCCTATCATGGCTTCGACATCGAGCGCGTGGCGGCGATGCAGGACGGCGAACTGGAGGATCTGCTCACCGGCTCCGGCCTGATCCGCAACCGGCTGAAGATCTATTCCGTGCGCAGGAACGCCCGGGCGGCGCTGCGGATCATGGAGGAAATGGGCAGCCTGGATGCGCATCTCTGGTCCTTCGTCGGCGGTGCGCCGATCCGCAACACATGGCGTTCGCGCGCCGAGGTGCCGGCGCAGACGGAGATCTCCGAGCGGATGTCGCGCGACCTGAAGAAGCGCGGCATGAGCTTCGTCGGCAGCACGATCTGCTACGCGTTCATGCAGGCGACGGGGATGGTGAACGATCACGCGGTGGATTGCTTCCGCCATGGGGCCGGGTCCGCGTGACAGGGCTGCCTGTTCGTCATCCGTGAGCAGCTCGCGCAATTCGCTCCGCCAGGGCGCGCCGCGGCGGTGACTGGCTGTCGGTAATCCCCCGCCGGCGTGAGGGGGCGGATAGCGTCCGTTTCGGCGTGTCCGTCATGACCGGGACTCCCGTTCGTTGTGGGTTTGGGAATACGGCCATCACGGATCGTTCCGAGGCACTACCTGGTATCGTTCGTGTTTGGCAATCACGATGAATCCCTGTCTTTCCTTGCAGGAATCCCGGTCTCGTTACCCTGTGCTCACGATTTCGTGATGTAATCTATTTCCAAACTATTGCATTCTGTTTCACGTTCCGATATGGCATTAACTGTTAGTTAATTCATCCTGACTTTGCGTCCAGATCCAGAAGGAAACGAAGCATGAGTGCGAAAAGTATCCTCCTCGCCGGCGCAGTCGCAGCGGTGCTCGGTTTTGCCGCGGCCCCCGCGCATGCGGACAATATCGTGCTGAACCAGTGGTACACGGGTGGCTTTACCACCCTCGATACCGCATTGTTCGGCCCCGGATTCACGACCAGCGTCCATGGCCCGGTCCTGCCCGGCGGTTTCGCCGACGCCATCGCGGCGCCGGGCGCCCCCTGGGTGATCACGCTGACCCATGACGGATTTCTCACCGTCACGGACGTGGAAACCTCGGGTGACCAGTTCCAGCTGTTCGACAACGGCGTGCCGATGACGCCGACGACCGGCCTCCTGGGTGGGCAGCCCGGCGAGAACACCGGCATCACGTCCAACCCGGTTCCCTTCGCCACTTCCGCCTGCGGCGAGGACATCGCCTGCGCGCTGTCGAATGCCGATTACAGCTCGGGCACATTCCTGCTGCATGCGGGCGTCAACTCGATCACCGGGCTGTTCCTGGGCGTCGTCGGCAACGGCGACTTCAACTTCATCGCCGAGGTCCCCGAGCCCGCCACGATCGCGCTCCTCGGCGTCGGCCTGCTGGGCCTTGGCCTGGTACGCCGGCGGACCTAGAGCGTTTTCACTCAGAATGTCCGCAAAATAGCGGACGTGAAATCGCTCTAGACTTTGTTTTATCGAGCAGTTTTATCAGTCAGACCGATTCCGATCTGACTGAAGCAGCTCTAACGCTTCGCGTTTCGGCAACGGCAACAGAAGATCGGGCGGCATCTTTCGATGCCGCCCGTTTTCGTTACCCTGCGCTACCCCCGCGCCTACGGCGCCCTACCCCGCGCCCATGGTCGGGCGTTGCCCTTCTCGACCGCGGCGTTGAAGCTCGGATCGAAGGCCGTGGCCGCATCGAAGCGCTTCGCCAGCAGGCCGCTATCGGCATAGAGGTCGATCACCCTCTGCTCGTCGCGAAACATCGCCGCATCCGCCGGCGCGAAGGTCACGGTGGTGCGGTGGAACCAGTTCTTCGGCACCGCCACCGGAAAGCCCATCAGCTTGGCCCAGAATTCGGCATAGCGGTCCGGATTGGCGTCGGCCCAGCGCCTGGCGATGACGAGGCGGGTGACGAAATCCTCCAGCGCCGCGCGCTTTTCGGTGATCGCCGCGGTGGACGCGAGCTGATAGCCCAGGCCCGGCGTCAGCCCCTCCCCGTTCAGCACCTGCCGGCCGCCCTCGAGCACCTCGATCTGCGAGGTGTACGGCTCCCAGGTGGACCAGGCGTCAATCGATCCGGCCGCCAGCGCTGCCTTGGCATCGGCCGGCAGCAGGAAGACGATTTTGGCGAAATCATTCGCCAGCCCGGCCTTGCGCAGGGCAGCGAGGATCAGGAAATGCCCGATCGAGCCGCGTCCGGTGGCGATCTTCTTGCCCTGCAGATCGGCCAGCGTGCGGATCGGGCTGTCGCCGCGGACCAGGATCGCGGTGCCCTGCTGGGAGGATCGGCCGCCGGCGATCACCTTCATCGGCACGCCGGCGGCGAAGCCGAAGGTGAACGGCGCATCGCCGACATTGCCGCCATCGATGGCGCCGGCGTTCACCGCCTCGATCAGCGGGGCGGCAGCGGGAAACTCGCTCCAGACGAGCTGGTAGGGCAGGTTTTCCAGCACGCCCGCCGCTTCCATCACGGCGCGGACATTGCCGCGCTGGTCGCCCATGCGCAGCACGGTGTCGGCCGCCCGGGCGCGCGGCGCAGCGAGCAGCGACGCGGCCGCGAGGGCGGCCCCGCCGGCCAGCAGGTTACGGCGTGTCGGCATCACTCCGCCGCTGCCAGATGCGGGCGCGACTGCGACCGGGCGGCGGCGCGCTCGGCGATCAGCCGCCTGGTCGCCGGCAGCAGGTTGCGGCCGTAGTCGATGACGTCGTCCAGCGGATCGAAGCCGCGGATCAGGAAGGTGGTCACGCCGAGGTCGTAGTAGTCCAGGAACGCCTCCGCCACCTGCTCGGGCGTGCCGACCAGGGCGGTGATGTTGCCCCGCGCGCCGGTGGCCAGCGCCGCCCCGGTCCAGAGCCGCTTGTCCAGCCGCTCCCCCTGCGCTGCGGCGGCCAGCAGACGGCGCGAGCCCTCGTTCGGCGGATCGACCAGCTTCGGACCGAGCGCGGTGTTGGCCGCGACCTGGCCGCGCAGGCGCAGGATGGCCTGCTTGATCTCTTCCGCCCGCTGCCAGGCGGCTTCCTCGGTCTCCGCCAGGATCGGGCGGAAGGACAGGCTGAAGCGGACCTGGCGGCCATGCTTCGCTGCCTCCGCGCGCACGCGGGCGACGATCTCGCGCACCTGGGCGTGGGTTTCGCCCCATAGCGCAAACACGTCCGCGTGCTTGCCGGCCACCGCTACCGCGGCATCGGACGCGCCGCCGAAATAGATGGGTATGCGCGGCGACTGCACGCAGCGCACCGCGGTGGAGGCGTCCTCGAACTTGTAGAAGCGGCCTGCATGGCTGACCGGCCCGGGCTCGGTCCAGACGCGCTTGAGGATGCCGACATATTCGTCGGTGCGCGCGTAGCGGTCTTCCTTGTTCAGGTAGTCGCCGTCGCGGCGCTGGTCCGCATCGTCGCCGCCGGAGATCACGTGCATGGCCGCGCGCCCGGCGGTGATCTGGTCCAGCGAGGCGAATTTACGCGCCGCCACCGTGGGCGAGACGAAGCCGGGACGGTGCGCCACCAGGAAGCCGAGCCGCGTGGTATGCGCCGCCGCCGCGGCCGCGACCATGAAGCCGTCCGGCGCGTCGGAATGATAGCCGATCAGCACCCGGTCGAAGCCGCCTTCCTCCGCCGCCTGGGCGAAGTCGCGGATATAGCCGTGGTCCAGCACCACCTTGGCCGGCGGATGGATTTCCGACTGGTGGCGATGATGGATCATGCCGATGAATTCGACCGGAGCCGTGTTTTCCGGTGCGTTGTCCACGTGGCTCATGGGTTTCTGTCCTGTGATGTGGCCTAGGCGGCCAGAAGATGGGTGGGGTGCACGCCCAGCGCGTTCAGCAGCCGGCCGCGCAGTTCGACGAAGCCCGGCGCATCCGGGCGTCGCGGGCGCGGCAGGTTGACGACCTCGTCCACGGCGATGCGGCCGTGCTCCAGCACCAGCACGCGGTCCGCCAGCAGCACCGCCTCGTCCACGTCATGCGTCACCAGCAGCACCGCCGGGCGATGCGTCGCCCAGAGCTGGGAGACCAGGTCCTGCATGCGCAGCCGGGTCAGGGCATCGAGTGCCGCGAACGGCTCGTCCAGCAGCAGCAGTTCCGGCGCGCGCACCAGCGCCCGCGCCAGGCCCGCCCGTTGCGCCTCGCCGCCGGACAGCGTGACCGGCCAGGCATCGACGCGATGCGCCAGATCCACCTCGGCCAGGGCCGCCAGGGCGCGCGCCTTCGGGTCGGGATCGTCGAGCCCGAGGGCGACGTTGCGCCAGACCCGCTTCCACGGCAGCAGCCGCGGGTCCTGAAACACCACCGCGCGGCGCGAAGGCGCCTGCATGGAGCCTTCCTCCACCGCGTCCAGCCCCGCCAGCGTGCGCAGCAGCGTGGATTTGCCGGAGCCGCTGCGGCCCAGCAGGGCGACGAATTCTCCGGCGCCGATGCGTAGATCCAGGCGATCCAGCACGGTGTTCGCGCCGAAGCGCCGGGTCAGCCCGGCAATCTGCACCACCGCTTCGCTCATGACTTGTCTCCCAGCATGGTCGGCCGCCAGACCAGGGCGGTCCGCTCGATCCAGCGGACGCCGAGATCCGCCAACAGGCCCAGCAACGCGTAGACCAGCAGCCCGACCATGATGATGTCGGTGCGCAGGAACTCGCGGGCGTTCATCATCATATAGCCGATGCCGGATTCCGCGTTGATCTGCTCGCCAACCACCAGGCTCAGCCAGCCCAGGCCCACGGCATAGCGCAGCCCGACCAGGAAGGACGGCAGCGCGCCCGGCAGGATGACGTGGCGGATCAGTTCCAGCCGCGACAGGCCGAGCGTCTGCGCCGCCTCGATCAGCTTGCGGTCCACGCCGCGGATGCCCGCGAACAGGTTCAGGTAGATCGGGAACAGGCCGCCGAGCGCCACCAGGGCGATCTTCGGCGTTTCGCCGATGCCGAACCAGAGGATGAACAGCGGCACCAGGGCCAGATGCGGCATGGTGCGCAGCATCTGCAGCGGCGCGTCCACGCTGTCCTCACCGAGCCGCGACAATCCGGCGACCAGCGCCAGCACGGTGCCGGCCAGGATGGCGATCGACAGCCCGACCCCGACGCGGGCCAGCGAAACCAGCAGGTTCTGCTGCAATTCGCCGGACAGGATCAAATGATAGAAGCTCACCACCACGTCGCTCGGCGCCGAGACGGTGCGCGCCGGGATGAAGCCCAGCATCGAGCCCACCTGCCAGGCCAGGATCAGCAGCAGCGGCGAGACGAAGCGCCGCGCCCGGCCGAGTTTCGGCAGCCGCCACCGCATCGCCGGCGAGTGCAGCGACGGAAGCGATTCGGACAGGCTGATCGACCGGGAACCGATCGTCTGGGAACTGATCGCCTGGGAGCTGATCGACTGGGACATGCGTCACCTTTACGCGCTGATGGCGCCGAATTCGGCGTGGTCGAAAGAGGCTGGCGGCGCGGAGCCCAAATCAGGTCCGCTCTACGATAGCGGTTCATTTAAACAACACGATCCGTATGTCAATACCGTTCCACTATTGCGTATAGTTGATTAATCCCTGCGGCGGTTTGCGCGCCGCTGCCATCGCCGCCATCATGCCGGGGCTGTCCGCCGCCGCGGGACCGCACAGGGGGAAACGGAATGGACCTGGGATTGTCCGGAAAAGTCGCGCTGATCACCGGCGCAAGCCGCGGATTGGGCGAGGCAATCGCCACCGAGCTGGCCCGCGAAGGCGCCGATGTCTGCCTGGCCGCGCGCGATGAGGCCAGGCTGAACGAGGTCGCCGCCGCCATCGCCGCGCAGACCCAGGTCGGCACCTTGGTCTATGCCGGCGATTTTCGCGACCCTGGGGTGCCAAAAGACGCGGTCGCGCGGTGTGTCGCGCGGTTCGGGCGGCTGGATATCCTGGTGAACAACGCCGGCGCCACCAAACGCGGCGATTTCATGCAGCTGACCGAGGAGGACTGGCAGGACGGCTACGCGCTGAAATTCCACGGCTATGTGCGCATGACCCGCGCCGCGTGGCCGCATCTGCGCACCAGCCGGGGTGCGATCATCAACATCGCCGGCATCGGCGCCCGCACCGCTTCGGCCGAGTTCACCATCGGCGGATCGGTGAACGCCGCGCTGCTGTATTTCACCAAGGCCATGGCGGATCAGGGCGTGGCCGACGGGGTGCGCGTAAACGCCATCAATCCCGGCCATATCGCCACCGACCGGCTGGTGCGCAATTTCGACCGCATGGCCGCCAACCAGGGGATCACCCGCCAGGAATCGGCCGACCGGCTGCTGGCCGCGTGCCGCACCGAACGGTTCGGCCGGCCGGGGGAGATCGGGGCGGTTGCCGCGTTTCTCGCCTCCGATCAGGCGTCGTTCATTCAGGGGGCGCTGGTAGACGTGGATGGCGGGGAGACGCGGGCGCTGTAGGATCGAGGCGGAATCGTTTCCGGGTCATCGGCGCAGGGCCGCCGGCCCGCCTCAGGCCGTCATGATCAGCACCAGACCGGTTGTTATCAGCGCGCCGGTCCACAGCAGGTCGAAGTTGATCCAGCTTCGCCGCAGGAATGCGAGGCCGAGCCATTCATGCACGACCATCGCGACCAGACCTGTCGCCAGCAGCGTCGTGAGCGTGTGCAGGGCCACGGCTGCGAGCGAGACCATCAGCGGTCCATGGCTGACGGTGGACATGCGCGCGCATAGCGGCAGCAGGGCGGGCACCAGCATCAGCCCGGCACCGTGCGCGGTCGCCATCAGGAAGGACCAGAGCACAAGACCCGCGGCCCCAACGGTCATGCCGACGCGCACGCGGTGGCGATGGCCGTAGCGCCAGTGATACCCCGCCCAGAGCAGGAGAATGCCGCCCGAGATCAGGCGGACGACAGCGGTGTTGACCACCATCCCCATGGCCACCGCCGAGGCCGCCACGAGCAAAATGGACAGCGCGTGGCCCGCCGCCATCGGCGGCAGCGCCAGCAGCACGGCCCGGCGGCTATGGCGATGCAGGCCGAGCGCCACGGCGAACAACCAGCCCATCGCCGGGTTGAGGCCATGAAACAGGCCGAGCCCGGCAATGGTGAGCCAGGGCCATGCGGCTTCCAGCGCCAGTTCGGATCTCACGGATATTCGGGTCTCACGGATAGCAGTAGGAATCGGAAGAGCAGTCGCCGCCCTCCAGGCGCACCTGGTGCGGACGGTGGGTCTTCGGCCACTCGACGAAGAAATTCGGGTCGAAGGCGATACCGCCGCCGGGGTCGGCGTCGACCTTCACCATCCAGCCGTCGATCCCTTCGGGGTAGAACTGCTCGTCGATCGCGCCGTAGAGCGAGTTGGTGAAATAGACGCGCCGCCCGTCTCGGCTGATCTCCACCATCTGCGGGCCGCCGTTCAATGCGCCGTTGGCGGCTTTCGGATGGGTGCCGCGGGAGACGATGCCGCCGATCCGGACGGTGCCGGCCAGCTTCGGCGCGAACGGATCGGACACGTCGTATTGCCGGAGGTCGCCGGTGGCCCAGCAGGCGACGTAGAGGAAGCGATCGTCCATGGAGAGATCGATATCGGTGACCAGCGGGGGCACCGCGGCGAAGCCCTTGAGCATGGGCGGCAGAAGTGCGGGGTCGGCAGGTTCGGCGGGGATCTCGATGATCTTCCTGACCGCCCAGGCATCGCCCTCGCGGTACCAGGTCCAGATGGACGCGGAAAGATCCTTCAGGCTGATCACCGAGTTGACGAAGCCATAGGCCTTGGTCGGGTCATGCGCGGGGCGGAGTTCGAACACGAGCTGGTTCTCGGTGCCGAAGTCGATCTCCTGCTTGTGCTTGCGCGAATGCAGGTCCCAGAAATGCAGCTTGTGGCCGTATTGGCCCCCGAGCAGGATTTCCGGAACCAGGCCGTTCTCGAAGCTCGCCGGCAGGCCCCATTCGCTCGTGACCATGGTGTCGTGGCCAAGGTGCCACCAGGCGTCGTAGGCGAGGCGCTGCGGCCCCCGGTCGATTTCCCAGCGGCCGCGGATGTCGAACGTCTCGTGGTCCATCAGGAACACGCCGCCCGGCGCCTCGCCCTGCTGCATTGCTCAGGGCGGCGACGTAGATGCCTTCCGGCCCGCAATGGATCGTGTGCGGGCGCGTATAGCCGGACCGCTCCGCAACCTCCGCCGGCTCCAGCACCCGGACGATCTTCGGCTCGCGCGGGTTGTCCCTGGTGTCGAGGATGTGGATGCGCGACGAGCGCAGGCCGGGCACAATGAGATAGCGGCGCTCGGAATGCGGATGCGGGGCGTTCGGACAAAGGCAGGAGCTGCAGGCGTTCCAGCCGAAATGGTGCAGCTCGTCGCCGCGGTTCGGCATCGTCACCGTCCCCACCCTTTGCGAGTAGGTCGGCGACCCCGGATCGACGTCGATCACGCTGAGCGCGTCCGGAACACGACGCGTGGGATCGAAGCTCGCCACATAGGCGAGGGTTTCCGCGGGCGCCTTCATGGCCATTCGCGGCGACGGATAGAATGTCGGATCCGGCCTCCAGGTCGCCATGGTGGCGCCCCCCTGCTGCGTTCGTTCTGCTGGCCTTGTGCGTGAACCGGCGCTGGTGAACGCGGCCGGGGCGTTATCCGGGCCGCCTCGCGCGGTCCGCGGAGCGGCCCCGCGCGAGAGCCAACCCGGCCAGGCCCAATCCCAGCAGGGCGATCGAGGCCGGCTCGGGTATGGCGGCTATGGTGACGACGAGGTTGGTGTCGGTGCTGGCGCCGTAGTCGATGCCGCCGGCGGTATAGGCGAAGCCGAGCGTCATGTCGCCGGGCGGGACGGTCGTCGGCAGGCTGGTCAGGCTGAAAAACCCGTCCGTGAACGTCTCGAAGCCCAGGCTCATGGTCGCGCTTGAAATCACCGTCGGCAGGAACTGGGCCACGGGCACGTTGGTCGAGAAGACCAGCGCGTCCTGGTTGACGCTAACCGTCGCCGCTACGCCCACTGAGTCCACCGTTCCGCCGGCGAATACCGCATGGAAGATGGCGCCCGGCAGGTTGAAGACGCCCGGCGACGTCGGCAGCGTGCTGGAATCGAATTGCAGGAACCCGTTGACCACATCCAGATTCGTATTGAAGTTCGGGTTCAGCAGGGTTCTCAGCGGGCCGCTGGTATCCTCCGCGGTGATGTGACCGGTAAAATCGTATTGCAACAGCGCCGCCCGCGCGGGCACGGCCTGGGCCACCGCCAGGATACCTGCCATCAGCATCAACCGGGTTGCGTTTGCGTATGCCATGGTCCTGTCCTCTCGCTGAACGACCTTGGTGTTGTCCCCGCGCCCGAAAGGCCGTTGCAGGATCGGCCTTTTTCGAGGAAGTCGCAACGGTTCGTTTCGCGCGAAGCCGCTGTCTCCGCCTATCGTGATGCCCCGGATGCTTTATGCCCCGGACGCCGGCGGAGGGCTCATCGCTGCATTCCCCATTTCCGCACCGTGCGGGTCTCGATCGTGCGGAAGATCAGCGTTTCCACCGCCAGGCCGATCAGGATCACCACCAGCAGCCCGGCGAACACTTTCGGCGTTTCGAGCTGGGTGCGGTTCTCGAAGATGAACCAGCCGAGGCCGCCGCTGCGCGAGGTGACGCCGAAGATCAGCTCGGCGCCGATCAGCGTGCGCCAGGCGAAGGCCCAGCCGAGCTTCAGCCCGGTCAGGATCAGCGGGAATGCCGCCGGGACCAGCAATCTTGTGACGTAGCCGACCCCGCGCAGGCCGAAATTCTGCCCGGCCATGCGCAGCGTGTCGGACACCGACTGAAAGCCCGTCAGCGTATTCAACGAAACGGTCCAGACCACCGACTGGGTGATCACGAACACCAGGCTCGGCAGGCCGAGGCCGAACCACAGCAGGGCCAGCGGCAGGGTGGCCAGCGCCGGCAGCGGGTTGAACATGCTGGTCAGCGTGGACAGCACATCGGCGCCGAAACGGGTGGAGACCGCCAGGAAGGTCAGCAGCGCGGCCACCGCCAGGCCCACCGAATAGCCGATCAGCAGCACCTGCACCGAGGTCCATACGCGCGCCAGGATTTCCCCGGTCACGGTCACCTGCCACAGCGCCTGCAGCGTATCGACCAGGGAGGGGAACATCAGCTCGTTGTCGGCGTATTCGGCGTAACCCTCCCACAGCACCGCCAGCAGCAGCAGCACGGCGGAGCGGCGCAGGAACATCGTGTTGGCCAGCCGTGCCGCCAGCGGCAAGGGCTGTTCGGCATCGCCGACCTGCTCCGCCGCCGCCAAGGCGACATCGCGCTCCGGACGGTCGTGATATTCGAGCGGCGGGGATCGCCTATCCATGAATGTCTCCGGGATCGTCTCCGGCATCGGCGAAGGCGGCGCCGAACAGCATGGTCTGGATGCGGCGGCGAAGCTGGGCAAAATCCGCCGAGCCCTGGTTGTCGAAGCCGAACCTGCCGCAATTCAGCTCCGCGCGGACACGGCCGGGATGCGGCGACAACACCACGATGCGCGAGCCGATCAGGATCGCCTCGTCGATCGAGTGGGTCACGAACACCATGGCGCAACGGATCGACGCCCAGAGTTCCAGCAGCTCTTCCTGCATCTTCTGGCGCGTCAGCGCGTCCAAGGCGGCGAAGGGCTCGTCCATCAGCAGGATGCCCGGCTCCATCGCCAGCGCCCGGGCGATCGCCACGCGCTGCTTCATGCCGCCGGACAGCGTATGGGTGTAGGCGTCGCGAAACGGCGTCAGGTTGACCTTTTCCACATAGGCGAGCGCCCGGTCCTCCGCCTCCCTCCGGGGCATGCCGTTGATCAGCAGCGGAAAGGCGATGTTCTCCCGCACCGTCTTCCAGGGCAGCAGCTGGTCGAATTCCTGGAACACCATCATCCGGTCCGGCCCGGGCCGCGAGACCGGCTTTCCGTGCAGCAGGACCTGGCCCTCCACCGGCCTGATGAAGCCGGCGATGGCCTTCAGCAGCGTGGATTTGCCGCAGCCGGAGGGGCCGAGCAGGATCGTGCGCTCGCCGGCCATCACCTCGAAGCTCACCCGGTGCGTCGCGGTCACCAGCAGGTCGCGGGTCTTGTACTGCAGGGTGACGCCGGCAACCTCCAGCACGACCGCCGCTTCGCTCACGATCAGGAACCGGGCTTGCCGGCGACGTTGTCGAAGAACACCTCCGACCAGGTCTTGGGCGGCGTGCGCAGCGTGCCGAGCCTGGCGACGAAATCGGCGAACAGCATGGTGCGCTCCGGCACCGACTTGAATTCGATCAGCGATTTGTCGCGCAGGATCTTTTCGATCCAGGCGGTGCCCTTTTTCGTCGGTTCGTTCTTCACGTAGATCTCGGCCGCCGCGGCGGGATCGGCGTTGATCAGGTCGATCGCCTCCTCGAACGCCGCCGCCAGCGCCGCATAAAGCTTCGGGTTTTCGGTATGGAATTTCTCGGTGCCGAACAGCACCGCGGTACTGGCCTTGCCGCCCCAGACATCGTCGGACGTCATCACCATGTGCGCCTTGCCGGATTCCATCTCCTCCACGGCGAATGGCAGGATCGCCGCCTGCGTGCGTACTTCCCCGGCGCCGGACAGGATCGCCGCCATGCCGTCGGGGTTGGACATCGAAACCGTCAGCGGATCGAACCTGAAGCGGTTCTCCCAGCCGAACTCCTTCGCCGCCGCCATCTGCAGCACGATCGCCTGCAAGGTCACTTTCACCGCGCTGACCGCGATGCGGTCATTCTCGCCGAAATCGCGGAGCGTCTTGATGCGCGGATCGGTGGAAATGAGAAAAATCGGCGAGGAGCTCAGCGCCATCACGCCCTTCACCTTCTGCGGCCCGCGGGTCTTGTCCCACAGGGTCAGCATCGGCCCGTAGCCGCCCATGGCGAAATCGGCGTTGCCCGACAGGATCATGTCGCTGCCGGCGGGGCCGCTGGACAGACGCGTCAATGTCACCTTGATGTCGCCGAGCCCCATCGCCCTGGCGTGTTTCTGGATCAGCTGGCGGTCCACCACCACGTAGCTCGGCAGGTAGATCACCCCGTAGGGCTGGGCGATGCGGACCTCGTTAGTCTCCGCTGCCGCCAGGCGCGGGATGGCGAGCATGGCCATGCAGACAAGCAGGATACGAAGGACGGGCCTCATGCGGGTTGCTCCGCAATGCGGTAGACGCGCGCGGCGGTGTTGCTGAACAGGTCCGCCTTCTCCGCTTCCGACGCGCCGGCGGCGAGGCGCTTGAAGGCGTTCCAGACGACCTGGTAGCTGCACCAGCGGCGCTGCACCGGGAAGTTGCTCTCGAACATGCCGCGTTTGGGGCCGAACGCCTCGATGCAGGTTTCCAGGTATGGGCGCCAGGCGGAAGCGACCTCCTCCGAGGAGGGCGGCATCTCCCGGTCGTATGTCCCGCCCGGCAGGCGGATCGGCAGCGCGCCCAGCTTGACCACGACGTTCGGATGCCGCGCCACTGCCGAGATCCCGGCCTTCCAGTCGCGGAACACCTCGTCGCGTTGCCCGGCATAGGGGCCGCCGAGGATCGGGCTGCCGACATGGTTCAGGATGATCGTCATGTCCGGGAACGCCGCGGCGAGATCGGCGATGTCGGCGAGCTGGGGGTGATAGAGCCAGGCGTCGAAAGAGAGGCCCAGGCGGTGCAGCACGCCCATGGCCGCGCGCACCCGGCTGTCCGCGAGGCGGTGCGGTTCGGGCACGATGGAGCGGATCCTGTCGCTGGCATCCCAGCTGGTGGAATAGCGCACGCCGCGGAACCGGCCGCCGCCGGCGCGGATATGCGCCTCCAGCACCGGCTCCACCGCCGCGCCCAGCGTCATGTCCACGCCGCCGAAGATCGCGGCGCAGGCGCGCGACGGGCCGAAGCCGCCGCTCTCGCTCATGGCGGCCACGCCGGCGACGAACTCCGTCTCGCCGACAGGGCGCATTTCGACGGGGCCGTGGGCGCGATACATCGAATGGCATTCGGCGAAGACGGTCGCGGTGATGCGGTGGCCGCTATAGAGATCGGCCAGCAGTTCCGGCATCAGATAGGGCTCGCCGTCGCGGATCCACAGATGATGATGCGGATCGATGATCGGCAGATCCGGTTCCAGCACCGGTTCGGTCCAGCGCGACAGAAATTCGTCGGTCGCGCTGATCCGGCGTGCCTGGTCCATGGCGTTCCCTCCTTCCCCGCTTGCGTCGGGCCGGTTCACCCGGCCTCGATCCGGCAAAGGATAGACCGCCGCCGGGCAAAAGCCAGCCGCCTCCTGGCGTGCCACCTGGGGTATTCGACACCGCGGCCGGCCGGCGGCATGATCGGCGCAACGAATGGGGAGACGAACGATGAACGATGACGCCAATGGCGGGATCGACCGCCGCACCCTGCTGGCCGCCGCCGCCGCTGCCTCCTTGCCCGTGACCGCGGCCGAGGCCGCCACCGATCCGGTCATCGAGACGGTTTCCGGTAAGCTCCGGGGCGCCGACGAGGCCGGCATCCTGGTGTTTCGCGGCATCCCCTATGGCGCCTCCACCGCCGGGCGCAACCGCTTCCTGCCGCCACTTCCGCCGCTTGCCTGGGCCGGCGTGCGCGACGCCACAAGCTATCAGGGCCATGCGCCGCAGGCGCTGGACGGGGTGAAGCGCCGCCCCGAGCTGGCAGATTTCTCCGGCGCCCCGGACACCACACCGGAGGGCGAGGACTGCCTGACGCTGAACCTGTGGACCCCCGGCGCGGATGGCGCGAAACGCCCGGTGATGGTCTGGTTCCATGGCGGCGCGTTCTCTTACGGTTCGGCCAATAGCCGGCGCACCCAGGGCAATGCGCTGTGCCGGCGCGGCGATGTCGTGGTGGTGACCGTCAACCAGCGCCTGAACATCTTCGGCCATCTGTACCTGGCGGAGATCGGCGGCGCCGAGTTTGCCGATTCCGGCAATGCGGGCACGCTGGACATGGTCGCGGCGCTTCGATGGGTGCGCGACAATATCGGCCGGTTCGGCGGCGATCCCGCCAATGTTACGATCTTCGGCGAGTCCGGCGGCGGCGGCAAGGTCAGCACCCTGCTGGCGATGCCGGAAGCCGCGGGGTTGTTTCACCGCGCCATCATCCAGAGCGGCGCCGCGGTGCGGCTGATCGACAAGGACCGCGCCAGCCGCCTGGCCGAAGCGGTGCTGCGCACGCTCGGGCTCCATGCCGGGCAGCTTGCCGAGCTGCAGACGGTGCCGGTCGCGCGGATGCTCGCCGCCATCGCGCCGGCGTCGCAGGCGATCGGCCCGACCGGGCACAAGCTGTTCGACCGCTATAATTTCGGCCCGGTGGTCGACGGGCGCAGCCTGCCGAACCAGCCCTTCGATCCCGTCGCGCCGGATGTCTCCCGGCACATCCCGCTGATGATCGGCGACATGAAGGACGAGATGGCGATCTTCCTGGCGCCGGACGACAGGATCTGGAACCGCACGCTGAGCGAGGAAGAACTGCGCAGCCGGGTGGCAGTGGTGGCGGGCGCCGATGCGGACCGGGTGATCGCGCTGTACAAATCCCTGCATCCGGAAACCAATCCGGCGGAACTGTTGATCGCCATCCTGACCGACAGCAATTTCCGCATCCGCTCGTTGACGCTGGCGCAGCGCAAGGCGGTGCAGAACGGAGCACCGGTCTACATGTATGCCTTCCGCTGGGAGACGCCGGTGCATGGCGGCAAGCTGAAGGCGCCGCATGCGATGGACGTGCCGTTCACCTTCGACACGCTGGAATTCGTCGGCTCCACCGACCGCGGCCCGGCGGCGCAGGAGTTGGCCGCGCGCATGTCCGCCACCTGGGCGGCTTTCGCGCGCACGGGCTCGCCGGACAATCCGGCGGTTCCGCACTGGCCGGCCTATGACGCGCAGACGCGGGAGACGATGATCCTGGATGCGACCTGGTCCGTCGTGGCCGATCCCGGCCGGGAAACCCGGTTGCTGTGGCAGGGCATCAGCGGCACCGTTGCGTGACGGCGGACAGAAGGCCGCTTTTGGTGGAGGTACCCGGTCCGGGCACGTGCTTCATTCCGGGAAGCCGGGATACAACTGGATATTGTACATGTAGACCCACAGGATGATCCACAGACACATCAGAAAGATCGGCAGGAACAGCGGCAAGGCATGGCCCATCCAGAGTGCCAGCCGGCTGCCTCCGCCCGACAGCTTGGGAAGATAGCCCTGGTACGGACTGTTGGCCGATTGCTTGTTCCAATCCGTTTCCAGGCGATGGATCGCCCTCTGCGCGGCGAAGATTCCCCCCGCGGAAATCAGGCTGACGCCCACGCCCAGGACACAGAAGAACTGAATAAGGCGGTTGCATTCGTAAGCCCTGTAGCTGTTGTTCCCGTTTATCTCGCTCATCATGGCGGTGAATACCCAGCCGACAGCAGCAATCGAGAAGGATTGTATCGTGATGGACCAGGTGGTTCTCTGATGCACCAGGTCGTCCTCATGCGTGAGGTATTTCCGGAACGCGTCGTATATCCCGAGGTAGTCTTGCAGGCTTAGCCCCGCCGCGGGGGGATTCTGGCTTGCCGGGACGCGCGCCTTGTCGGCCCTCGCGCCAGCTTGCATGGCGGCGTCGCTTTCTGTCACGGTTGCGGAATTGCTGGACATCTGCTTCCCCCCGTTTCTCCCGATGCTTGCCTGGTTCGAGCCGGCACCGATGGGTGACCGGTATCGTTACGACATGGGAGTCGTCCCGCCCGATCGCAATGCACTGGCCGTCCATAAAAAGCCATGGGATACAGGCGGACGCCGGACGCCCGAAAGAAATGCCTCCGGTGCGCAACCGATGACGCAGGGACAACAAACGTGAACGCACCCGTCAACCGCCGCATCGTCCTGGCGTCACGCCCCTCGGGGCGACCGCTGCCGCAGAACTTCCGACTGGTCACCGGCGATGTGCCCGAGCCCGGCCCTGGCGAGGTATTGACGCGGACCATCTGGCTCTCGCTCGCGCCCTACATGTTCTGGCGCATGCGGGACGAAAAATCCTACGCGCCGCCGGTCGGCCTCGGCGAGTTGATGGTGGGCGGCACGGTCGGCCGGATTATCGCCTCGAGGCACCCCGGATTGCAGGAAGGCGACCTCGTGCTGGGGCAGGGCGGCTGGCAGGACTATGCGGTGCTGCCCGGCCCGGCCGTGCAGAAGATCGATCCCGCCTGGGGGCCGAGCTCGCTCAGCCTCAACGTCCTCGGCGGCAACGGGCTGACCGCCTATGCCGGGCTGCTGGACATCGGCAAGCCGCAGCCGGGCGAGACGGTCGTGGTCGCCGCCGCGTCCGGCGGCGTCGGGTCGATCGTCGGACAGATCGCGCGGATCAAGGGCGCGCGCGCCATCGGCGTCGCCGGCGGCGCGGCGAAATGCGCTTTCGTGCGTGACGAGCTCGGCTTCGATGCCTGCATCGATCACCGCAGCCCCGGCTTCGCCGCGGATCTGGCCGCCGCCTGCCCGGGCGGCATCGACGTCTATTTCGAAAATGTCGGCGGCACGGTGTTCGAGGCGGTGCTGCCGCTGCTCAATGATTTCGCCCGCATGCCCGTTTGCGGCCTGATCTCGCAGTACACCGCGACCGATCTGCCCCCGGGGCCGAATCAGATACCCGCCCTGATGCGCGCGGTGCTGACCCGGCGCCTGTCGATCCGCGGCTTCATCTCCAGCGACTACGCCGCCATGCGCGGCGCATTCTTCGCCGATGCCCTGGCATGGCTGCGGGAAGGCAGGCTGCGCTACCGGGAAGACGTCACGGAAGGGCTGGAGAATGCCCCCGATGCGCTGATGTCGATGCTGGACGGCAAGAATTTCGGCAAGGTTCTGGTCCGGGTGAGTGCCGAGACCGAAGGTACTCCATGAATGCCTAGTCAACCGCCGCGTGATTGGCCACATTGGTGGCGCCGACTCGGCATTCCAAGCCGGGCGGCGACAGGGGGAGGCAAGCATGGCGATCGCGTCCAGGCGACGAGCGCGCGCGCGACAAGGCAATCCGCCGACCGGTCGCGGGGGAAGCTGACGCGACGATGGATTTCTCCTTCGATCTGTTCGGCAACGCCCTGCTTTCCGGCCTGCTGCTGGGCGGCTTCTACGCCGCGGTGACGATCGGGGTGTCGATCTCCTTCGGCATGCTGGACATCGTCAACATCGCCCATCCCGCCTTCATCATCCTCGGCTCCTACATCGCCTATACCGCCAATTCGCTGCTCGGGGTCGATCCCATCCTGGCCAGCCTGGTGGCGATGCCGGCGTTCTATCTGCTGGGGACGGCGATCTATCAGATCTACCACCTCGCCTTCGAACGGCGCGGCGACGAGGCGCTGCGCGGCCTGGCGTTCTTCTTCGGCCTGCTGTTCATCACCGAGGTCGCGCTGGTGCTGATCTTCGGCGTCGACTACCGGCTGGTGGAAGCCGCCTATATCGGCCCCAGCATCCATATCGGGCCGATGGACCTGCCGCTGCGGCTGCTGGTGCCGTTCGTGGTCTCGCTTGGATTGATCGGATTGCTGCAGGTCTTCCTGTCGCGCAGTTTCCTGGGCCGGGCGATCCTGGCGGTGGCGCAGGACCAGCTGGCGCTGCGGCTGATGGGGGCCGATCCGATCCGGATCAAGCGCATCGCCTTCGGGATATCGCTGGCCACCGCATCGGTCGCGGGTGCCATCCTGATCATCATCCAGCCGGTCGAGCCCTCGATCGCGCGCGACTATATCGGCCGCATCTTCGCGATCTGCGTCATGGGCGGCCTGGGCAGTTTTTACGGCACCGTGGTGGCGGCGCTGACGCTGGGGATCGTCGAAAGCCTGACTTCGACCTTCTACGGCCCGTCCTGGACGCCCGCGGTCGGCTTCGGCTTCCTGCTGCTGACGCTGGCGGTGCGGCCGGCCGGCATCTTCGGGCGCTGATGCGCGCGCTACCCTTCCTGCTGGCTGTCATCCTGGCCGCCGCGGCGGCCTTCGGCGCGGCGCGATGGGTCGGCAATTCCTACGTCTTCTTCGCCGGCTATGTGGTGCTGCAATACATCGTGCTGGCGACCGCCTGGAACATCCTGGGCGGCTATACCGGCTACGTGAATTTCGGCACCGCGGCGTTCCTGGCGATGGGCGCCTACAGTTCCGTGGTGATCCACAAGCTGATGCCGATGCCCATCCCGGTGCTGATCCTGGCGGGCGGCGTGGTCTCCGGCATCGTCGGACTTGGCATGGGCTACCTGACCCTGCGGCTGCGCGGCTCGTTCTTTTCCATCGCCACGCTGGCGCTGTCGGTGGTGGCGCAGACGCTGATCATCAACTGGGATTTCGTCGGCGGGTCGCGCGGCGCCTATATCGTGCGCCCGCGCGCCACCGCGCTGCTGGGCATGGAATATATCGAATATCTGTTCCTGGTTATGCTGGTGCTGGCGGTGATCGCGGTGTTCACCGCACGGTGCATCGAGCGTTCCCGTCTCGGCTATGGGTTTGCCGCCATTCGCGACGACGAGGAAGCCGCCGAGGCATCCGGCGTGCCCACCTTGCGCCTGAAACTTCTGGCGACAACGCTTTCCGGCGCCTTCATGGGCATGGCCGGCGCCCCCCTGCCCTATTACGTCACCTATCTCGATCCCGCTTCCGGCTTCAGCCTGGCCTATGCGGTGAACGCCATCGCCATGCCGCTGATCGGCGGCACCGCGAGCTGGCTCGGCCCGGTGATCGGGGCGGTGCTGCTGGGCACGCTGCAACAGGTCGCCACGGTAACCATATCCTCGGCGCTGAACCTGCTGATCGTCGGCGTGGTGCTGGTGGCCTTCGTCGTGATTGCGCCGAACGGGATATTGGGGCTGATCCGCGGCACCGGACGGGGGATGCGGCGATGAGCGAGGCCGCGCTGCTGTCCGTGCAGGGTCTCGGCAAGCGCTTCGGCGGCTTCGTGGCGCTGGAGGCGATCGACCTCGATGTCCGCGCCGGTGAGCGCGTCGGCCTGATCGGGCCGAACGGCTCGGGCAAGAGCACGCTGGTCAACTGCCTGTCCGGCACGCTGCGCAACGAGACCGGCAGCGTGCGGTTCGATGGTCGCCAGCTGGATGGCCTGCCGGCGCATCAGCGCACCCGGCTCGGCTTCGCCCGCAGCTTCCAGCTGCCGCGCCCGTTCAACAGCCTGTCGGTGGCGGAGAATTTGCGCATTCCCGTCGAATACACGGTCAACGCCCGGCCCTCCTCCCATGTTCCGCCGGCCGAGATCGACATCCGTTGCGCCGAATTGCTGGCGATGGTGGGGCTGGCGGAGAAACGCGCAAAAATGCCGCGCGACCTGACGCAGATCGAGATGCGCAAGCTGGAACTCGCCCGCGCCATGGCCTCCGAGCCCAGGCTGCTGATCGCCGACGAGGCGATGGCCGGGCTGTCGCATGCGGAGGTGGACGACATCCTGGCGCTGCTGATCCGGCTGAACGAGCAGGGCGTGACCATCATCATGATCGAGCACATCATGCGCGCGGTCATGCAGTTCTCCCAACGCCTGGTGGTGCTGGTGGCCGGGCGGAAGATCGCCGACGGCCTGCCGGCCGAGATGGTGCGCAATCCCGAAGTCGTCAGAGCCTATCTTGGCGAGTAGCCTCACCATCGCCGGCGTGGATGCCGGCTACGGCGCGATCCGCGTGCTGAACGCGGTGTCGCTGAACGTCGCCGCCGGGCAGACCGTGGCGCTGCTCGGCACCAACGGGAACGGCAAGTCCACGCTGATGAAATGCATCATGGGCATCGTCACCCCCACCGCCGGCAGCATCATCGCGGAGATCGACGGCGCCCGGCATGAACTGGTGGGTCTGTCGACGGAGGCGATCGTCGATCTCGGCATCGCCTTCGTGCCGGAAGGGCGGCGGTTGTTTCCGAAACTGTCGGTGACCGAGAACCTGCTGCTCGGCGCCTATCGCCGCTCCGCCCGCGCCGCGATCGGGCGCAACCTGGCGTTCTGCTACGAGGCTTTTCCCCGGCTGTCCGAACGCCGCTCCCAGCTCGCGGGGTCCATGAGCGGCGGGGAGCAGCAGATGCTGGCGCTGGCGCGCGCGCTGATGTCGGACCCGCGCATCCTGCTGATCGACGAACCCTCGGTCGGCCTGGCGCCGCTGCTGGTCAGCCGGACCATCGAGAAGATCAAGGAGCTGAAGGAAAGCTTCGACCTGACCGTGCTGATGGCCGAGCAGAACTTCACCCAGGCGATCCGCATCGCCGATGCCGGGTATCTGATCGTGCATGGCGAGATCGTGTTCGAGGGGGCTTCCGCCGAGGCGCTGAACGACAACGAGCAGATCCGGAAGTTTTATCTGGGGCTGTAGTCCGGGGCTGTAGTCTGGGGCTGTAGGCGCAAGCCTGGCCTGCGTCCCGTTGCCGCATCGCATTCCGGCTGCCGTATAATTCGGATCCGGTCGTGCGCGAGAAGATCAATCGCGGCCAGATGGAATATTTCGACATGCATCTGAGCCAGGTCGCGCCGATGGCCTGGCAGGGCTTCCTGGGCCCGCTCGACACCGTCGGTGATCGAGGTCTCCGGGCATCTCGGCCGGATGGCGCGCTGATCCCCTCCTCCTCGGTCGGCAACAACAAGACCTGGCTCGAACGGCGCGGTCAGGTCATCCTCGAGGTCTATACCTGGCAGAATCCCGCGCTGGAGGGATGCACGACATCTATTACGGCACCGCCCTGCCGCCCAACCGCGTGCCCATTCCGCTGGTGCGCCCGACGACCGCATCGGCGAGCCCTTTTTTCCGCTGCGACCCCGACAAGATCGTCGCCATTGTCGAGACCCTCGCGCCCGACCGCAATCTGCCGTTCGCGCCGCCCGACGCGTGGCGCATGCCATTGCCGCGCATCTGCTGGAATTCCTCCGCTCACGAGGTCGCGCAATTCCGTCTCCCCGCCGCGCTGCTGCCGCTCCAGTCCGGCGTGCGCAATATCGCCAACGCGTGCTCACCGGCCTGCTCCGACTAGCCCGTTCGAGAACATGACCGCCTATACCGAGGTGATCCAGGACGCGATGCTGGAGCTGCTCGCCGCTCGCAAGCTCCGCATGGCGTCCGCCACCGCCTTTTCCCTCAGCCCCGACGCGGCCGCCATCGCTGAACGCCGACATCGCGCCTACCGCTATCAGATCCTGCTGCGCCCGCAGGAGATCAGCAACCATCCGGAGCTGATCCGGCGCCTCCGCTGCATCGCCATGAACGCGCTGATCGAGCCGACATCTACGGCAACGTCAATTCCACGCATATCATGGTCGCGCATCCAGAACGGCATCGGCGCTCCGGCGATTTCGCCCGCAACGCCTATGTCTCTGTGTTCATGACGCCTCTCGCCAAGCCAATTTCCGCCATCGTGCCCACGTCACGAAAACGTTCAACCCCGCCCGCATGAAACCGTGCCACTGGGTTTCCGTTCTCCGTCCGGGGCGATACGGTCTGGTCCGGCATCGATGCCGCTGTCATGAGTGAGGAAAAGCGATGGCCCGTCTTTCACGACATCCGGAGCGCCATGCGGTCGAGCATCTCGGCTGGCTTCGGGCGGCGGTTCTGGGCGCCAATGACGGCCTGCTGTCCACCTCCAGCCTGATCATCGGCGTTGCCAGCGCGCAGGGCACGCATGACAGCGTGCTGATCGCCGGCATATCCGGGCTGGTGGCCGGCGCGATGTCCATGGCGGCGGGAGAATATGTCTCGGTCAGCTCGCAATCCGATTCCGAGCGGGCGGATATCGCGCGCGAACGTCAGGAACTGAGCGACAATCGAGGCGCCGAACTGAGCGAGCTGGCGGCCATCTATGCCAAGCGCGGCCTGGAGCCGGCGCTGTCATTGCAGGTCGCCGAGCAGTTGATGGCGCATGACGCGCTGGGCGCCCATGCGCGCGACGAGCTGGGGATCACGGCCATGACCGCGGCGCGGCCGGTCCAGGCGGCGCTGGCCTCGGCGGGCGCGTTCGCCGTCGGCGCGGTCCTGCCGCTGCTGATGGCGCTGGCGACGCCGGACCGGTTCGTGATCGAGGCGGTGGCGATTGCGTCTCTGCTGTTCCTGGCGTTGCTGGGCGTCGTGGGCGCGAGGATCGGCGGCGCCGACATGCTGAAGGCCGCGATCCGGGTGACCTTCTGGGGGGCGATAGCCATGGCGGTTACCGCCGGGATCGGTGCCCTGTTCGGCACGCGGGTCTGACGCGGCGGCGGTCTAATTCTTTCCCGAAGACCCGCACGACGACGGCGGCGTCGGATCGATCACGAAATGCAGCAGACAATCCGCATAGCGCAGTGCGAAAGCCGCACTGTTGCCGCCGCCATGGCCGGTTATCCCCGGCGGCTGGTCGATCAGCAAGAACGCCGCCACGCGCGGAGGCAGCGCGTCGCGCAACTGGCCGGCGCGGCGATCGAGGTCGGTGACGTAGATATCTCCCTTGAACTGCGCCACCGCCACCCGCGCCGCCGGCGCGGCCGCCGCGTGGGTGATGCCGTACAGCTCCCCGCCGTTGTCCGAGCCGGACGGACCGCCGAAATTCGCCGGGGAGATGGCGATCACCGCATCCGCCAGCCCCGGCGTGTCCAGCATCTGCAAACTGTTCCAGGCGCCGCGCGACTGGCCGCCGACGATCACCTGGCGCCAGCCCTGGCGGCGCAGCGTCACCAGGCCCTGGCGCAGCCATGTCTCGGCGGCGTTCGCGTAATCGCCCGAGGGCTCCCGGTCGAAGCGCACGACGTCGAAGCCCGCATTGTTGAACGCCCGCACATAGGGCGGCGGCTGCAATCCGCGCAGGTCCTGCGCGCCGTACGCCTTGCCATGGCCCCAGACATAGACGCCGCGCGCGGCGCGCGGACCATGCCAGATGAAGCGCGGATCGGGCACGAATGCGTATTCGCCGGTCTGGATCAGCGGCCCGGGAACCGCGGCCAGCTCGCCCGGCGCGCGGCCGGCCCAGACCACGCGCAGATCCTCGGCGTATACCGCGCAACCGACGCCGCCCTTGTCGGCGCAGGATTGCAGCGCCTGGGCCCTGACCGCCTCGATCGTGCCCGAACCGCCGTGCCATCCGAACTTGCCGTCCGCGGCCAGGGCGAAGGCGCGCGGCAGGTTCATCAGCAGGAAGCCGGCGTAGCCGGCGCGCCCTGCCGCATCCAGGTTCGGCACCGCCGCCACGTCCAAAACCGGCGGATCAACGGCCGCAAACGCCGGGCCAGCCCGGAGCGGCGCGAGCAGCAGCAGCAGGATCAGGGACAGACGGGCATTCCCCCGAGCCCGTCCGCCGCGGCCGGCTTCGCCTATTTCTTCCCCTCGCTATAGGGATAGATCACCTCCCCGGTCTTCAAGGCCGGCGGCCAGAGGATCTTTTCGGCGCTCAGGTCGCGGAACTGGTCCACGCCGTTGCCGGCGACGTTCTGGAACTGCACTTCCAGCACCCGCGCCTCCACCCATTCGCCCTGGTCGTTGAACTGGATCGGGCCGGCGACGGTGTGGAAGGTCGTCTTGCGCATGTAGTCCGCCAGTTTTTCGTCATCCAGGCTCTGGGTCGCCTCCACCGATTGCTGCAGCACCTGCATCATCGAATAGGCGAAGGGCGGTAGGTAATAGCCGAGCAGGTCCACCCCGGCCTCGGCCGATTTCGCCTGATACCGCTTCAGCATGTCCATCGCCTCCGGCGTGGCGAAGGCCGGGGTGGGCAGCCAGAAATCATAGTCGACGATGCCGTTCAGCAGCGGGCCGAGCTGCGCCTTGATGGCGGTGGATTGCAGGCCGACCATGCCGCCGCCGAACAGCTTGGTCTTCAGCCCCACCTCGCTCGCGGCGCGGATCATGCCCACCGTGTCGGGCGGGTAGGAGGCGACGAACACCAGGTCCGGATTGGTCGACTGGATCGCGCGCACGATCGGGGTGTAGTCGGCCGTGCTCGGCGGATAGGTCTTGTCGTAGACGATCTTCAGCCCCTTCTCCTTGATGATCGCCCTTGCGCCGTCCAGCGCGTTGCGCGGGAACTCGGCGTCGGCGCCGACGATGGCGATGGTCTGCGGCTTCGGGTTCTGCGCCATCGCCACTTCGAAGAAGCCGCGCGAGAAGCTTTCCTTCGGCTTCGGCCCGCCGGTGGGGCCGAAGGAGAAGTAGCGGGGGTAGCTGAACTCGCTGTTCACGGCGAGGCCGAGCAGGCCGAAGAAGGTGCGGTTGTGCTGCATCACCACGGGCATGGCGGGGGCGACCATGTTGGTGGCGTAGCCGCTGGTGACCAGGTCCACCTTGTCCACGTCCAGCAGCTTCGTATAGATGCCCGGCACCACGGAGGGGTTGGACTGGTCGTCGTAATAGACCAGCTTCACGGGACGGCCGAGCAGGCCGCCCTTGGCGTTCACCGCCTCCTCCCATAGCTGCATCGCCAGCAGCGCCGCCTTGCCGTTCGGCGCCAGGCCGCCGGTCAGCGCCATGCCGAAGCCGATGGTGATGGGCTTGGGCTGCGCCATGGCCGGCGCGGCGAGCAGGGAGACGGCGGCAAGCAGCCCCGTCGCCAGGCAGCCGAGAATGCGGCGTTGCAGCATCATGGAAGTTCCTCCCCAGGACGTTATTGTTGCGGCGAGCCTAGGCGAGGTCGCGCCGCCGCGCCAGCGCGGGGTTGGGGCCGCCGGGCTGGGATGGTGGCCCAGGGTGTGCGGGCGGCGGCGGGATCGCCTATAAGGGCCCCAGGCCTTATCCCCTAGGCATTATCCCCGGGGGCTTCTGGACCAAGGAGCAAGTCATGCAGGATCTGGACGAATTCACCGTGACCGACGCGGTGCTGGAGCAGATGGCCGGCACCACCAATCCGCGGCTGCGCCAGATCATGGAAGCCGCGGTGCGCCACCTGCACGCCTTCGCCCGCGAGGTGAACCTGACCCCGGCCGAATGGCTGGAAGGGATCAAGTTCCTCACCGCCGTCGGCCACGCCTCCACCCCGATCCGGCAGGAATTCATCCTGCTGTCGGACGTGCTGGGCCTGTCCGCCATAGTGAGTGCCCTGCACGACAAGACCAAGCGGGAAGCCGCCACCCAGACCAGCCTGCTCGGCCCGTTCTACCGCGACGGCGCGCCGGAACTGCCCGCCGGCGCGCAGATCGTGCATGAGCCGGACGCGCAGGAGATCGTGTTGTATGGCCGCGTGGTGGACAAGGACGGCCGTGGCATCGCCGATGCCACGGTGCAGGTCTGGCAGACCGACGAGCATGGGCTGTACGACCTGCAGGCCAACGACCCCGGCACGATGGACGCGCGCGGCAATTTCCGCGCCGATGCGCAGGGCCGGTATCATTTCCGCACCGTCCGCCCACTGGGCTATTCCATTCCGATGGACGGGCCGGTGGGCCAGTTCGTGGAGACCCAGGCCCGGCACGGCATGCGCCCGGCGCATATCCACTTCCTGATCGGCGCGCCCGGTTACCGGGAACTCGTCACCGCGCTGTATTTCGGCGACGACGAGCACATCGACAGCGACACCGTGTTCGGCGTGTCGAAATCCCTGGTGGTTTCCATCGATCCCAAGGATCCGGCCTGCCCGGTTGCCGGCCTGCCGGGCGTGCGGTACGATTTCCAGCTGAGCCACGCCTCGGCGGACGGCGAAGGCCGCGTCGGCGCCGATCCGTCCTCCATCGTGCCGGCGCATTGAGCCGGCATAGCCAGCCCCCTGTCATACGGGAATACCGGATTTGAAGCTCGGCATCGTTTCGGACGTGCATTGCAACATCGCCGGGCTGAAGCGCGCGGTGGAGATGATGGGGGAGGTCGACGAGCTGCTCTGCCTCGGCGACTCCATCTATGAATACCGCTTCTCCAACGAGGTGATCCGCTACCTGAAAGAGGTCGGCGCGCACGTGATCCTGGGCAACCACGAGGAAGGGTTCCTGTCGCCCTCCGGCGTGCGGGCGCGCGAGGCCGAGTGGATCGACAAATCCCTGCTGGGCTGGATGGCCGAGCAGCCGCATCGGCGGGACCTGACCTTCGGCAACAAGAAGGTGCTGATGGTGCATTCCACACCGTGGGAGCCGCGCGGATCCTACGTGCATCCGACCAGTTCCCACCTGAAGCGCTTCGGCGAGGTGGACGCGGACTACGTGCTGTACGGCCACACGCATTACCAGATGGCCGAACGGGTGGGCAAAGTCCTGGTGATCAATCCCGGCTCGGCGGGGGATGCGCGCGACAGCCGCAACGGGCGCCAGCTGAGTTTCGCCGTGCTGGACACCGCGACCGACCAGGTGCAGATCACCGATTATCCGGACGGGGCATAGGCACCCCAAAATCAACGGGCAAAATCAGCAGGAGACTCCAAGTGGGACAAGTCCAGGGCAAGGTCGCGTTCGTGACCGGCGGCGCATCCGGCATCGGCGCGGCCTGCGCGCGCACGCTGGCGCGCGAAGGGGCCAAGGTGGTGGTTACCGACCTTGACGATATCCGTGGCAACGCGCTGGTCGCGGAGATCAATGCGGCCGGCGGCAGCGCGATCTATCTGCACCAGGACGTGACCGACGAGGCCGGCTGGGCGGACGCCATCGCCGCCGCGGAAAAGACCTTCGGCGGGCTGCACATCCTGGTCGCCAATGCCGGTATCGCCATCATGGGCACCGCGATCGACATGAGCCTGGCGGATTTCCGCCGGCAGAACGCGGTGAATGTCGATGGCGTGTTCCTGACAGTGAAATACGGCATTCCCGCCATGCGCCGCTCCGGCGGCGGGTCGGTCATCATGATGTCCTCGGTCGCGGGCCTGCGCGGTTCGGCGGGCCTGGCCGGCTACAGCGCGTCCAAGGGCGCGGTGCGGCTGTTCGCCAAATCCATCGCGCTGGAATGCGCCCTGGCCGGCGACAATATCCGCGTGAACTCCGTCCATCCCGGCATCATCGTCACGCCGATCTGGACCAAGATGCCCGGCCCGTCCGGCGGCGGCAACGCGCCGCTGGACCCGGACGAGATCGCGCGCAACTCCGTGCCGCTCGGCAAGCCGGCCGATCCGCAGGAAATCGCCAATGGCGTGCTGTTCCTGGCCTCCGACGCTTCCGGCCATATGACCGGATCGGAGCTGGTGATCGATGGCGGCCTTACCGCCGGCCGCATCCGCCGGTTGGGATAGCACCATTTCAGAACAACGCTTTCGGGCTGAGCATTTCGACGTCGTCATTCTCGGCGCCGGCGCCGCCGGGCTGCTCTGCGCGGCCACGGCGGGCGGCCGGGGCCGGCGGGTGCTGCTGCTGGATCACGCCGACCAGGCTGGCAAGAAGATCCTGATCAGCGGCGGCGGGCGCTGCAACTTCACCAATCTGGAGGCGAAGCCGGACCGGTTCTTTTCCAACAATCCGCATTTCTGCAAATCGGCGCTGGCCCGCTACACCCAGCACGACTTCATCGCGCTGGTCGACAAGCACCGCATCGCCTGGCACGAAAAGACCCTGGGGCAGCTGTTCTGCGACGGCTCCGCCCGCGCCGTCGTGGCGATGCTGCTGGACGAATGCGCCGCCGCGGCGGTGGATGTGCGCGTGTCGCACCGGATCACGGAAATCAGCCGGCCGGATCGCTTCCGCATCGCCACCAGCCACGGCGACTTCACCGCCGATGCTCTGGTGCTGGCCACCGGCGGGCCGTCCATCCCGAAGATGGGCGCGACGGGATTTGCGTATCAGGCGGCCGAGCAATTCGGCCTGAAACTGGTGCCGCCCCGCCCGGCTCTGGTGCCCTTGACGTTCGGCGGCGAGGAACTGGCGCTGATGCAGCCGCTCTCTGGCGTGGCGACCGAGGTGATCGCCAGCTGCGACCGCAAGAGTTTTCGCGAAAGCATGCTGTTCACCCATCGCGGCCTGTCCGGGCCGGCGATCCTGCAGATTTCGTCCGTATGGCAGCCGGAGCAGCCGATCCGGATCGACCTGCTCCCGGGACAGGACGCCGGCCCCGTGCTGCAAGAACGCAAGCGCGCGCGGCCGAACGCCGAGCTGAAAACCATCCTGGCCGAATACCTGCCCCAGCGCCTCGCCGGCACACTGGCAACCGGCTACCCGGCCCGGCCCATCGGCAATATCCCCGACAAGGAATTGAACCGCCTGGCCACCCAGCTGAAAGCCTGGACGCTCATCCCTTCCGGCACCGAGGGCTACGCCAAGGCCGAGGTGACGATCGGCGGCATCGATACCGCCGGACTGTCCTCGCGCAGCATGGCGGCGAACGACGTGCCCGGCCTGTACGTGATCGGCGAGGCCGTGGACGTGACCGGCTGGCTCGGCGGCTACAACTTCCAATGGGCCTGGTCCAGCGGCTGGTGCGCCGGCATGGCGGTCTGATAGAATGGGCGCATGGACATCACTTCCCAGCCCTCCGCTCCCCTGCCCTCCCGGCACGACCATTATTCCGACGAGCTGATCCGCGACATCCTGACCCATGTGCGCTCGATCGCGCTGGTCGGCGCTTCCAACAATCCGGCGCGGCCGAGCTACATCGTGACCAAATATCTGTCCGAGCGCGGGTTTCGGGTGCTGCCGGTCAATCCCGGCCTCGCCGGGCAAACCATCGTGGGCCTGCCGGTCTACCGCTCGCTGGCAGACCTGCCGGAGCCCGTGGACATGGTGGAGATCTTCCGCAACTCCGAAGCCGCCGCCGGGGTCACCGACGAGGCTTTGGCGATGCCAACGCCGCCCAAGGTGATCTGGATGCAGCTCGGCGTGCGTAACGACGAAGCTGCCGCCAGGGCAGAGGCGGCGGGCATACGGGTGATCATGAACCGCTGCCCGAAGATCGAGTTCGGCCGGCTGTCCGGGGAAATCGGCTGGCAGGGGATCAATTCGCGCATCCTGTCGTCCAAGAAGCCGAAGATGGCGCTCAAGGGCGTGCAGAAGCGGATGATCTGAGAGAGCAAGGCAAGGCCAGGGGGCTTTGCCCCCTGGACCCCCAGCAAGGGACAGTCGTCCCTTGCATCCCCTGGACTTAAGCGGCGCCTAGTGCGGCGTCCAGGTCGGCGATCAGGTCGGCGGGGTCTTCCAGGCCGATCGACAGTCTTACGATCTCCGAGCCGGCACCGGCGGCGGCGCGCTGCTCGTCGGTGAGCTGGCGATGCGTGGTCGAGGCCGGGTGGATCACCAGCGACCTGGTGTCGCCGATATTGGCCAGATGCGAGAACAGCGACAGGTTGGATACCAGCCGCACCCCCGCGTCATAGCCGCCCTTCAGGCCGATGGTGAACACCGCGCCGGCGCCCTTCGGCGCATAGCGCTTGGCCAACGCATGGTATTTGTCCGTGGGCAGGCCGGCATAGTTCACGTAGGCGACCGCGGGATGTTTGGCCAGATGCTGCGCCACGATCAACGCCGTGTCGCAATGGCGCTGCATGCGCAGCGGCAGCGTCTCGATGCCGGTCAGGATCATGAACGCGTTGAACGGCGACAGCGCCGGACCGAAATCGCGCAGGCCCAGCACCCGGCAGGCGATGGCGAAGCCGAAATTGCCGAAGGTTTCACCCAGAACCATCCCGGAATACTCCGGCCGCGGCTGGGACAGCATCGGGTAGCGGCCGGACTTCATCCAGTCGAACTTGCCGCCATCGACGATCACGCCGCCGATAGAGTTGCCGTGCCCGCCCAGGAACTTCGTCGCCGAATGCACGATGATGTCGGCGCCGTGCTCGAACGGGCGGATCAGGTACGGCGTCGCCATCGTGTTGTCCACGATCAGCGGCACGCCCGCCTCATGCGCAACCGCGGCGATGCCGGCGATGTCCATGATCACGCCACCGGGGTTGGCGATCGATTCGATGAAGATCGCCTTGGTTTTGGACGTGATGGCGCGCTTGAACGCCTCCGGGCTCTCGTCCTCGGCCCATTTCACTGTCCAGTTGAAGCTTTTATAGGCGTGGTTGAACTGGTTGACCGACCCGCCATACAGCTTGCGCGAGGCCACGAACTCGTCGCCCGGCTGCATCAGCGTGGCAAATGTCAGGAACTCCGCGGCGTGGCCGGACGCGACCGCCAGCGCCGCCGTGCCCCCTTCCAGCGCCGCCACGCGCTCTTCCAGCACCGCGTTGGTGGGGTTGCCGATGCGGCTATAGATGTTGCCGAACGCCTGCAGGCCGAACAGCGAGGCGGCATGGTCCACGTCGTCGAACACGAAGGACGTGGTCTGGTAGATCGGCGTGGCCCGCGCGCCGGTGGCAGGGTCGGGACTGGCGCCGGCATGCACCGACAGCGTGGCGAAACCGTAGTTGGAAGCTTCAGACATGGTGGTTTTCCTTCTCAGGCGGCGCGGTTGACGACGACGTTCAACGCCGGTTTCTGGTTGATGGTCTGGAACACGACGCAATAGCGTTCGGTCAGTTTCAGCAATGTGGCGACCTGCTCGTCGGTCGCGTCCGCATCGATGTCGAAGCTCAGGCGGATGGCGCGAAATCCCACCGGCGCGCCCTTGTCCACGCCCAGCGTGCCGCGGAAATCGAGATCGCCCTCGGCGGTCACCCGGCCTGAGCGCAGTGAGATTTCCAGCGCCGTCGCCACCGCCTTCAGCGTGACGCCGGCGCAGGCCACCAGCGCTTCCAGCAGCATGTCGCCGGAACAGAGCTCCATGCCCGAGCCGCCGGTCAGCGGATGCAGCCCGGCGGTGGCGATGGCGCGTCCGGTCTCGACCTTGCAGGCGATCGAGGCGCTGTCGAGCTCGCCGGTCGCGCGCAGCGTGATCGTGGCGGCGTCCGGGGCTTCCTTGTAGCGGCTTTTCAGCGGCGCCTGCAGCGCGCGCAGTTCATTGGCATCCATGGACAAATCCTTTCGATCCAAAACGGGCGGCGTCTACCACCAGAGCGAGGTGCCATCGGTCGCTTGGCGCGGGGCCGGCCGGCTCTCTTCCGACAGCGAACGGTCGATGGCCTGCATAACACGCCGTTTCACGCTGTCGAACAGCGGCGAGAGCTTGTCGCGCGGCCGCGGCAGCCGCACCGCGATCGTCTCCGACAGCCGGCCCGGACGCGGGCGCATGACGATGACGCGGTCGGCCAGCACCACCGCCTCCTCCACGTCATGCGTGACCATGACGATGCTCGGCTGCAATTCCTGCCATAGACCCAGCAGCAATTCGTGCAGGCTGGCGCGGGTGAACGGATCCAGGGCGGAGAACGGCTCGTCCAGCAGCAGCAGCCTTGGATGGCCGATCAGGGCGCGGGCGATGGACACGCGCTGCTGCTGGCCGCCGGAGAGGTCCTTCGGCAGATGATCGCCGTAGCCGGCCAGGCCGATGCGTTCCAGCAGCGCGTGGGTGCGGGCGTCGCGCTCGGCCGCGCTGAGCCGCTGCCCGCCGAAACCGATATTCTTGGCCACGCTCAACCAGGGCAGCAGCCGCGGCTCCTGGAACACCGCCGATATCGTGGGATGCGTGCCGGCCATGACCCGGCCGTCCAGCGCGATGCTGCCGGCGCTGGCCTGATCCAGCCCGGCGATCAGGCGCAGCAGCGTGGTCTTGCCGCAGCCGGAGCCGCCGACCAGGGCCAGGATCTCGCCCTGCTCCGCGCGCAGCGAAATGTCCGCCAGCGCCCGCGTGCCGTTGGCGTAGGTCTTGCTGACCCGCTCGATCGTCAGATGGCTCACAGCTTCGCCCTCGCGGTGTCCTGCCAGCGCAGCACCGGGCGGGCCAGCGCCACCAGGATGCTGTCGGACAGCTTGCCCAGGATGGCGAAGGTGATCATCGCCACCAGGATGGTATCCGCCCGCCCCATCTGCTGGCCGTCCAGCAGCAGGTAGCCCAGCCCCTCCGACGCGCCGAGCAGTTCGGCCGCCAGCACGAACATGAAGCCGAGGCCGAGGCCGGAGCGCAGCGCGGCCACCCAGGTCGGCAGGATCGCCGGCAGGACGATGCGCCGGATCTGTCCCATCGCGGACAGCCCGAACACGCGGCCCACTTCCAGCAATTTGCGGTCCACGTCCTGAATGGCGCTGAACACGCCGAGATAGACCGGGAAGAACACGCCGAGCGATACCAGCGCCAGCTTCGAGGTCTCGAAGATGCCGAGCCAGAGGATGAACAGCGGCACCCAGGCGATCGAGGGGATGGCGCGGATCGCCTGGAGCGAGGGATCGAGCAGCCGGCGCATGGTGGGGCTGGCACCGGTCAGCGTGCCGACCGCGGTGCCGGCGATGGCGCCGAACAGGAAGCCGAGCCCGACGCGGGCCATGGTGGCGGCGACATGGGTCTGCAGTTCCCCGCTGCGGATCAGCGCCAGCGCGGTCACCGCCAGACGCGACGGCGGCGGCATCAGCCGCCCCGAGGCATAGCCGAAGCGCACCGCCAGTTCCCAGGCGAGGCCAAGCAGAACCGGCAGGATCAGCGCGATCAGCCATTCCGGCTTCCAGATGCGTGCAACCGCCGCCTCCCTGGGCATGGCGGGCACGGCGCCCGCGGGAGCTACCGAGGCGGAAGCGGCATTGCCCGCAGCGTTCATGAAGGCAGTTTGGCCGTGAAGGACGGGTCGATCAGCGCGTTGGTCACCGCCACCACGTCCACACCGGCGTCGAGCACGCCGGCGGCCTGCAGCGCCTTGCCGGCCTCGATGATCGTCTGCGCCTGCTTCGGACCGATCTGGCCGGACGAGATATCGGTCCGTTCCAGTTGCCGCGTCACCACCGGATCGGACAGCTTCATCGCGCTGACCAGCATGGATTTCAGCTCCGCCGGATGGGTCACCGCCCAGATCCGCGCCTTCTCATAGGCGGCCAGTACGCGGGCGACGGTTTCCGGGCTTTCCGCGGCGAAAGCCTCGCGCACGTTCAGCACGCCCCAGGTGTTGGCCTCCGGCTTGCGGTAGAACAGCCGGGCGCCGTCGTCGATCTCCGCCGAGGCCATGATCGGGTCGAGCCCGGCCCAGGCCGCCACGTCCCCGCGCACCAACGCGGTGCGCCCGTCGGCGTGCTGCAGCAGCACAAGCTTGACGTCCTTCTCGCTCATGCCCGCTTCGGCCAGGGCGCGGACCAGGAAGATATGCGGATCGGTGCCGCGGGTGACGGCGACGCGCTGGCCCTTGAGATCCGTGACGGTCTTGATCCGGCTGCCGCCCTGGGTCACCAGCGCCGTCCATTCCGGGCGGGAGAAGACATAGACGGATTTGATCGGGTTGCCGTTGACCTTGCCGATCAGCGCCGCGGCGCCGGCGGTGGAGCCGAAATCCAGCGAGCCGGCGTTGAGGAATTCGAGCGCCTTGTTCGATCCCGCCGACTGCACCCAGCGGATGGTGGTGCCGTCCCTGGCGAATTCCGCTTCCAGCAGGCCTTGCTGCTTCAGCACCAGGCTGACCGGGTTGTAGGTCGCCCAGTCGATGTTGATCTCCTTCGGCGCGGCGGCGCGGGCGGCGCGCGCGGAGAGGATGGCCGGCACGGCGAGCGCGGCGGCCAGCAGGGAACGGCGGGGGAGCGATCCGGTCACGTCATTCTCCATCAAGAAGGCCGGCCCCCTTCTATCGGGAGCCGGCCAGTTGGCGAAGATAAAGAGGAAATTTTCTCTGAAAAAGCAAGTCCATCGCCCCTCGGAGAATGTTTTTCTCTGCATGGGCGAATTCATGGAAGAACCGGGGATGCCTTGATGCGGCCATCACGTCTCGGCGCTATGGCGACATTCGCACCAAGCTTGTGCACACGCCAAGCCGTTGAAAATGGCTCGCTCCGAACGCCGTGCATAAGTCTTGACTTCTGCACCGGTACTACGCGGTGCCCTTTCCTCCCTCGCAATCGCATGACTGTGGTAAGCCGCGCACCAAGCTAGAGGCTCGATAGGGGGTGGGTTCGGACATGGTCAACGGCGGCGCGATTTTGGGCGGTCTGCTTGTTGCTGGCATCACGGGGTCGGAAATGCTTCGTTGCCATCTTCGTGACGCGACGCGGATGAGCCGAAGGCAATGGATCCCTCGCAATCGCAACCCGAAGTTATACCGTCGAAACATGGGTCTGCTTGGCGTTTTCTTCGTATTCGGAACGGTGATAGCCGTTGGCGGAGTGACTGTTCCCTTGGGCCATTCACTAGGGCGCGCTTCGCCGTGAACGAGACGGGAACCCCGTAGCTGAGGACTGACATTTTTCGATGTGCGAAAATCTTGAATTTCGCACGCTGAGCGGGCCCACGCTGATGGCCCTGTGTGTAGACGTCCGACGCAGAGGAACGGTAAATTATACCGATGTTATTGGACAATAATGATGCCCGGCCATCGCTTGGCAAGCCGTTCGGACGCAAGGATCGCTATTGGCGTTGGCTCGGGCGGCAAGCATGCATAACCGGTGGGATGCTCCGGATTGGCGCTGTTATCATGGGCATTTGGCAAGTCATAGAATTTCTGATTCCGAACTCGCCTGCTTACCCAAAAGCCCCTCATCCTTTTTGGGCGCTCGTCATGTCCGCTGTCTTTTATGTCGTCGGGCACTTTGCCTCGAAATTCGCGCGGATCTGGCTTCGATGGCAAAAGGAGGGGGTTTTTCCGGCAACCTTGGAAGAACTTAAGAATCACGAAGCGCAAATCCCCGACGTGCGTAAGTCTTGATTTACGCAACGATGTGCGGTGCACTGACCGCCGCTCCTCAAACTCCCCTCCTCGAGGACATGTCTGCTGCCGATATTGCATAGCGGATTTCCGGGTTCCCGATGCCTGCCCGGATCGTCGGCGTGGGGGATCGACAAGGAGCAGCCTAATGATCTCAGCGGCTCACGCACAGGAGACGAGATGAGCAGGTCGAAGCAGTTGTTCGGTGTCCGGTCGGGTATGTTGATCGGCATCGCCGCGTCAGTGTTGGTGGGATGGACCGCCGCGCCGAGCCTCGCCGCTGGCCTTACCCCGCAAGAGGCGAAGCGGATCGGCGTGGATGCCTATATCTACGGATACTCGCTCATGACGAGCGATGTTACCGAGAAGGCCTTCATCAACACGACCGCGCCCAATCCGGAAACCTTTCAAGCACCGCTCAATCAGTTGGTGAATATCCCAAGATATCCTCCGGCGGACTACAAGGGAGTCACCGCACCAAACGCGGACACGCTGTATACGGCCGCTTTCATGGACGTGTCGAAGGAACCGATGCTGCTGTCCTACCCCGACATGAAGGGCCGCTACTTTCTGTTTCCAATCTATTCCCAATGGACGGATGTGATTGCTGCACCGGGCAAGCGAACCCTGGGCACGGGCGCGCAAACCATCGCCATCACCGGACCGAACTGGCACGGAACCCTGCCGCCGGGGATCACTCAGGTGGTCAAATCTCCGACCAACACGGTATTTACCATCGGCCGTGTCTACGCCGACGGGACGCCAGCAGACTACGCCGAGGTGAACGCCGCACAGAAGGAGTTCAAGCTTGTTCCGCTGAGTTCGTTCGGCAAGCCTTACACGCCGCCAACCGGAACCATTGACCCCAAGGCGCCCAGCGTTAAGGAAAAGGTTCGCGACCTCATCGGCGCCATGGACACGCAGACCTATTTCAATGCCATGGCGGCCTCGATGGCTATTAACCCGCCGGTCCTGCCACGGGACGCGCCCATCGTCGCGGAGATGGCGAAGATCGGCCTCGTGCCCGGCAAGCCATTCGATCTCAGCAAGTTGCCTCCTGCTGATCAGACGGCCCTGGCTGACGTTGCAAAGGTCGCTTCGTTGCAGATAGAGGAGCAGATGAAAGCCGGCAACAAGGTCGTCAACGGCTGGCTGCTCACCAGCGGCACCGGAGCATATGGCAACAGGTATCTTTGGCGCGCTGCCGTGGCGGACTTTGGCTGGGGTGCAAACCTTACCAAGGACGCGATCTATCCAAGTACCGAAGACCGACAGCACCGGTGCAACGCTCACGGGAACAAATACCTACGTCGTCCACTTCGATAAGGGCCGTACCCCCCCTGTCGACGGCTTCTGGTCGATTACCATGTATGACAGTGGGTACTACTTCTATCCGAATGCCCTGAACAAGCTCACGGTGAGCATGCGTGACAAGCTGGTTCCAAACGCCGATGGCTCGCTTGATCTCTACTTTTCGCACGACAAACCGGCAAATGCGCCGCAGGCCAATTGGCTGCCCGCGCCGGCCGGCCAATTCATCCTGATGATGCGGATGTATTGGCCCAAGGAAAAGCCTCCCTCGATCCTCGATGGGACCTGGTCACCGCCGCCGGTGAAGAAGGCTGGCTGAACCGAACCACGGCGCGTTCGAACGCAAACGCGCCGTGGTTTTACTGCCTGAGGCTACGCGGAGATGGGCAGCCCGTTGGGGCGATTTCGTATTTCTATAGATCAAACCTGAGGTTTTTGATGGCGCAGGTTTCCTGATTTATGCACTTCCTCTCAACAGGCCGCGTCCGGTCGGGCGTTGCAGCTTCGACGCGATAGCGCCCACAGAGAGAACGACGATTGCGCTGACGAGAAACACTGCCCCAAAGCCTGCGCCGTTCGCGAACATCACAGAATCATGTCCGGGCGCGTTGTGTATCGGGGGCGAGGGCTTCAAGAATGCGGCACTCGGCAACCGTGCCATGGCGACACTGCCCGATCAATGAATTCAGTTCGCGGCGCAGCGCCGACAAATCGGCCAGCTTTCGCTTCACGTCGGCCAGATGCTCGCGAGCGATAGCGTCCACGGCTTCGCAGGACTGTTCCTTCCGGTCCGCCAGATCGAGCAATGCCCTTATCTGCTCGATGGAAAAGCCGAGGTCGCGGGCGCGGCGGGTAAAGGTGAGGCGGCTGGCATGTGCGGCTGAATAGTCGCGGTAGTTTCCCGCCGTTCGGGGCGGCACGGGCAAGAGGCCAATGCGCTCATAGTAGCGGATGGATTTCGGCATTCGTATCCGCTGCCCGCGCCAGTTCCCCGATATTCACAACGCCTCCTTGACCCTGTAGCGACTACAGGGTTTATATCATACGTCATCGCAATCCCCAAGGTGCTTTGCATGGCCTGCTGTCACGGTTCCGCCTGTTCCTCCACCACCCATCCTGACGCGCTGAACAGCCCGAAATGGCGGCGTGCGCTATGGATCGCGCTGATCGTCAATGCCGGTCTTTTCGTTGCCGAGGCCGTGGCCGGTGCCGCGGCGGGATCGGCGGCGCTGCAAGCTGACGCGCTCGATTTCTTCGGTGATGCCGCGAATTACGCCATCAGCCTTGGCGTTGCCGGGATGGCGCTTACATGGCGGGCGCGTGCTGCTGTGGCCAAGGGCGGCACCATGCTTGCCTTCGCGCTATGGGTGTTGGCCAGCACAGCATGGCACGCCTATTATGGCACGGTGCCACGGGCTGAAGTCATGGGCGTGGTGGGGATCGCGGCCTTGATCGCCAATGGCGGCGTTGCGCTCATGCTCTACCGCTTTCGCACCGGCGACGCGAATATGCGCTCCGTCTGGATTTGCTCGCGCAATGACGCCATTGGCAACGCGGCGGTGCTGCTGGCAGCTATGGGCGTTTTCGGCACCGGCACTGGCTGGCCGGATGCCATTGTCGCCGCGATCATGGGAGGGCTTGGCCTATGGGGCGGATGGCAAATCGTTACCCACGCGCACGGTGAACTGCGCTCTGTGCCTGCTGGGCGGATAGTGGCCGCTGAGTAGCCCGCGTCACTTCCGCCGAAGGGCCGGCTTTTGGAAGATCTGCAGACCGTATCTGGCAAGTCTCCGTGTGCGAAATTCTTGATTTATGCACTTCCCCTCAACAGGCCGCGTTCGGTCGGGCGTTGCAGCATCGACGCGATGGCGCCCGCAGAGAGAACGACAATTGCGCTGACGAGAAACACGGCCCCAAAGCCTGCGCCGTTCGCGACCAGGCCCAGAACAGGGCCTGATATACCCAATGCGAGATCGAGGCAGGCCGTGTAAGCGCCCATGGCAACGCCACGGCTTTCAGCGGGCGCAAGGCGGACGGCTTCGGCGCCCAGGCCGGGAAACACCAGGGCGTATCCAAAGCCGGTCAGGGCAGCGCCGATTGCCGCCACGAGGGGCGAAGATGCGAGCCCCATCAGCGCCAGCCCTGCCGTCTCAACCAGGACGGAGACCAGCGCAACCCGCGCGCCGCCGATCAGGTCGGGGAAATGGCCGAAGAACAGGCGGGCGAAAACAAGGGCAACGGCATAAGCCGTGAAGGCGAGCCAGACGGGCGTCCAACTATGCTCGACGAAGAGCAGCGAGCTGAAAGCGAGGATGGCGCCAAAGCCGACGCTGCTCAGGGCGGCCCCCAGGCCGGGCAACCAGATCCGGCTCACCACGGACAGGATGCCCGGGCCAGCTTTGCGGGCGGGCGCGACACTGCGAAGCGGCACGATCAGCAGCAAGGTGGCCAAGGGTGCAACAGCCGTGGTCAATGCGACCGCGCCGAAGCCCCCCATGCCGTACAGGGCGGTGCCCAGGGGGGCGCCGGCGGCGAAGCCCGCGAACATCGCGGTTCCCATCTAGGCGATCACCTTGCCCGCATTATGCGCGCCGACGCGGACCAGTCCCCAGGTCGTGGCTCCCGTAATGATGAAGCTCTCAGCCCCGCCGAGAACGGCTCTGCCCGCCAGCAAAATCGCGACCGAAACCCCGGGCATGCTCACGAAGTGCCACGAGACGATGTAGAGCCATCCAGCCGCCGAGGTAGCCAGAAAACCTGCAAGCACGACCCACTTCGCGCCCTTGGTATCGGCTGCACGGCCCGACCACAGCCGTGCGACAAGTGCGGCGGCAAACTGGCAGCCCGCCACGACGCCGACCATGATCGGCCCGAAGCCCAGGCCGTCGCGGACATGCAGAGGCAGGACCGGCATGGCGGTCCCGATCATCAGGAAGCCGACCAGGACCGCGACCATGATCGGCATGAGAGCGGTCACGACAGAGGGCGCCGGAACAGGCGTCGAAGATGTTACGGACATTACTTCTGTCGTACCGGGTTATAGCCGGGCTTTTTGTAGAGATTGTCGGGCCTGTCGATGATGTCCGGCGCCATGGCTTGCCTCAGCCCCGATACTGCTCGTCCGTGACCTGCTCCATCCAATCGACGGGTGAGCCGTTGAGCTTCTCCTGAACCGCGATGTGGCTCATGGCCGTGGTCGTCGTGGCCCCGTGCCAGTGCTTCTCGCCGGGCGGAAACCAGACGACATCGCCCGGTCGAATTTCCTCGATCGGACCGCCTTCACGCTGCACGTGGCCGCAGCCGGCGGTGACGATCAGGGTCTGGCCGAGTGGATGCGTATGCCAGGCCGTGCGCGCACCCGGCTCGAACGTCACCAGAGCCATCGAAACACGCGCCGGATCGGGCGGGCTGTTCAGCGGATCGATCCGGACGGTTCCCGTGAAATAATCGGAGGGCCCTTTGCCCGAAGGCTGTGAGCCGCTGCGCTTGATCTCCATCGTCATGCTCCTTTTGTCCGGGATTGCGAGGCGTCTTCCCGCTTGCGAGGCTGAATTTAGCACTGCGGATAAATTCCATTAGAGGCTATTATCTGCATAGACTGATAAGTGGGAGCACTGAATGGCGCGCGACAACATCGCCGATCTGAGCGCCTTCCTGGCCGTCGCGCGCGAACGAAGTTTCACCCGCGCCGCGGCAAGAATGGGAGTGTCGCAGTCGGCCCTGAGCCAGACCATCCGCGAACTCGAAGCGCGGCTTGGCATACGGCTCCTGACCCGAACCACGCGCAGCGTCGTGCCGACCGATGCAGGCGAACGGCTGCTGCGGACCATTGGCCCGCGCATCGAAGAGATCAACGCGGAGCTGGCCGCCCTTGGCGAATTGCGGGAAAAGCCGGCCGGCACGATCCGCCTGACGGCAACCGAGAATGCGGCCGCTTCCGTCCTCTGGCCTGCCCTGGCAAAATTTCTGCCCGACTATCCCGATATCAAGGTCGAGATCGCCATCGACTACGGCCTGACGGATATCGTCACGGAGAGGTATGACGCGGGCGTGCGGCCGGGCGAAACGGTCGCCAGGGGCATGATCGCCGTGCGCATCGCGCCAGACATGCGGATGGCTGTCGTTGGGTCGCCCGCCTATTTTGAAAGGAAACAACGTCCCCGGACACCGCAGGACCTGGCCGGCCATAATTGCATCAATCTTCGCCTCCCAACGCATGGCGGTCTTTACGCATGGGAATTCGAGAAGGCCGCGCGCGAGCTGAAGGTGCGGGTGGAAGGGCAGCTCGTCTTTGGCACGACGGCCCTGATGATCGAGGCGGCCCTGGCCGGTTTTGGCCTGGCTTACCTGACGGAAGAACAAGTGCGGCCATACCTCGATGATGGGCGCCTGGTCCGGGTGCTCGCCGACTGGTGCCCGCCTTTTTCGGGCTACCATCTCTACTACCCCAGCCGCCGGCAACCTGCGCCAGCCTTTGCCCTGCTCGTCGAGAAGCTGCGGTATCGCGGCACGCCCCGAGCGGTGCGTAATGCTTGATATTCGCGCGCGAGGTTCTGCCAAGGGTTTGGCATGCGCCCCAAAGAGCGACGGCACCGGCCCGGATGCGCATCTCCGCGAAGCGTATAAAAAAATAACACGCAGATTTAATCAAACGATTGACTTAATTCTCTCGCTGAACTTATCATTCCGAAACTGCACATGAAAAAGGGGGTAGAAATGAACAGAGCCGAGTTTGAGGCTGATCTTCAACGAGAAGGTTATGAGCTTCGCGAGGGTGGAATCGAACCAAACACGCATCGTGAAGCCCATGCTCATGGGTTTGATGCTCGGTTGTTTGTGCTGGAGGGTTCGGTCACGCTTGTCTTTGGCGAGGACCGCGTCGCTTACGGCCCCGGCGACTCTTGCAGCGTCCCGGCCGGAACAATGCACGAAGAACACACCGGGGCTGACGGAGTGCGCTATCTGGCTGGGCGTCGCTCGGTAGCGCGCCGGACCGCTGCGGAATAATACGACGCATTCCAAGCGAATATCCGCCCTCGGTTTCGGCCGTGGCCGATTTTCAGCGTCCTAATTTCGCTGCGGATTTTTTGATTTGTGCATCGGGCTTCATCAGCGGGCTTCCCTCAAGTGCGGCCTGCTGGTGGCGCCGAGGGATCCCTAGGCCAGGATGCCGCCATCGATGGCCATGGCATGACCGACCACGAAACTCGCGGCCGGGCTGCACAGCCACAACACGGCGGCGGCGATCTCCTCAGGCTCGCCAAGGCGTCCGATCGGTTCGGCAGCCACAAAGGCCTTGATGATGTCGGGGTCATGGTTCTTGGTGACCCTCGCCGCCATGGGCGTGTTGCCGATGATCCCCGGGCACACCGCATTGATGCGGATACCCTTGCCGGCATAATCGAGGGCGGTGGCGCGGGTGAGACCAATAACCCCGAATTTGCTGGCCGAATAGGCGGCCCGCCCTTTAGAGCCCCGCATTCCGCCGATCGACGAACAGTTGACGATCGCGCCGCTTCCCTGCGCCATCATCTGGCGGAGCTCCGCCTTCATGCAGTTCCACACGCCGCGCAGGTTGACGTCGAGGATGCTGTCGAACTCCTCATCCTCCGTTTCGAGCATCGGTGCGCCATCGCAGTTTATGCCGGCGTTATTGAAGGCCGCATCGAGCCGACCGAAGGTTTGGACCGCCTGCTCGATCGTCGCCCTGACCTGGCCCCGGTCCGTCACGTCGCAGGTGACGGCGAGGACCTTATGACCCGACGAGCGCAGCCCATCGGCCGCCTCTTCGAGGAGCTTTGCGTTGCTGTCCGCAACGATCACGGACGCGCCTGCTTCGGCAAAGGCGCTGGCCGTGGCGAGGCCAATGCCCCCGCCAGCTCCGGTAACGAGCGCAACCTGTCCTTCAAACGACTGCATGGATCATCCTTCCGTGCCGGGAGGGGAAAGACGTGGCCGGACCAAAAGGACGCCACTCCGGCAATCTAGCAAACCGGGCAGCCTGCGATTAGGCACTCAAATGCGCATGGACCTATAATCCTGGCTTCTGAATAGACCTGCGCCACGCCGCCCGGAGTGGAATGTCCGATTGCCGCAATCAGCAGATATTCAAGCCGGGACAGTACTCGGGAAAACCGCCGCGCGCGGCTTCGCCAGGCCCAGATTCTCCCGCAGCGTCACGCCGGCATAGTCCTTGTGGAACAATCCCCGCCGCTGCAGTTCCGGCACCACCAGCTTGACGAAATCCTCGTAGGCGCCCGGCACATGTGACGCCGCGACGACGAACCCGTCGCAGGCGCGTTCGGTGAACCACTGCTCCAGCCCGTCCGCCACGTCCTTCGGGCTGCCGATCATGCGGGTGTGGTCATGCAGCGTACCGCGGCCGCTGATGTCGATGAAGTCGCGCGTGGTCGGGTTGGCCTTGCCGCTGACCGCCATCACCCGGTCGCGCATGGTCTGCACGCCGGAGATGCTGGCGATCTCCTCGTCGGTGAACGGCTCGTCCATGCCCTTGGTGGAGAAGTCGAAATTCAGCACTTCCGACAGCAAGGAGAGTTTGTCGATGTCCTTCGGCAGCTTGTCGATCAGCGCCACGCGGTCTTCCGCCTCGGCCCGGGTTTCGGCCACCACCGGATAGACGGCGGAGGTCACCTTCACGTCCTCCGGATCGCGCCCGGCGACGGCTATCGCGTCCTTGAAGATCTTGTAGTCGCGCTTGCCGTTCTCGATGCCGTGATAGGCGACGAACACCAGCTCCGCCCAGCGTGCGGCGAAGGCCCGGCCGCGGCCGGACTGGCCGGCCTGGATCAGCACCGGATGGCCCTGCGGCGAGCGCGGCACGGTGAAGGGCCCGCGCGAGTCGAAGAACTTTCCCTTGTGATCGAGCCGGTGCACCTTCTTCGGATCGGCGAACAGGCCGGTTTCCTTGTCCAGCACGATGGCGCCGTCTTCCCAGCTGTTCCAGTGGCCTGTCACCACTTCCAGGAACTCGTCGGCGCGGTCGTAGCGCAGGTCGTGCTCCAGATGCACGCCGCGGCCCATGTTCATCGCCTCGCTGTCGTTCATGGAGGTGACGATGTTCCAGGCCGCGCGCCCGTTGGTCATGAGGTCGAGCGTCTGGAACTTCCGCGCGACGTCGAACGGCTCGAAATAGGTGGTGGAGGCGGTGGAGCCGAGGCCGAGGCGCTCGGTCGCCATGCCCATCACGGTCAGGATGGTAATGGGGTCCATCTTCACGCAGCGTATGCCGTTGGCGACGGTGTGCTCATGGTTGCCGCCGAAGCGGTCGGGCATGGCCAGGCGGTCATCGAAGAAGCCGACATGGAATTTTCCGGCCTCCAGGATGCGGCCGAGGCGGCGGTAGTATTCGGCGGAAGTGAAATCCGGCATCGCTTCCGGGTGACGCCAGGAACCCACGAAATTCGTGCAGTTCTGCGCCTGCAGGAACGCCACCAGGGTCATTTGTCGCATCTGTCCGATTCCTATCCTGTATGGCGGGATCAGATGATCCCGCCCGCTTTCAGTTCGTTGATTTCCGCGCCCGACAGGCCGAGCCAGCCGCCGTAGATTTCCTCGTTATGCTGGCCGATCACCGGGCTCGGCAGGGTCTCCACCTTGTCGGTGCCGTGCAGGCGCAGCGGCGTGGTGGGCAGCACAATGCGGCCGAGCTCGGGGTGGTCGACCCATTCCAGCATGCCGCGGCCATGCATGTGCGGATCGTTCATCACCTCCGCCACGTTGCGCACGGGGGCGCAGGGGATGCGGTATTTCGCTGTGATCGCAAAGACCTCCATCTTGCCCAGCGTGCGCGTCCAGGCGGTGACGATCTCGTCGGTCAGGTCCATGTTGGCGGCGCGGTCCTTCATGGCGACGAAGCGGGGATCGGTCTTCAGATCCTCCCGTCCCATGGCGGTGCAGAGATTCTGCCAATGCGCCTCCGTCACCACGTTGATCGCGACGTGGCCATCCCTGGTTTCGTAGACGTTGTAGGGCGCACTGGACATCGCCGCCTGGTGGTTGCCGGTGCGCGGGGGAATTTCGCCGGTGCTGAGGTAGTGCTGCATGGAGGAGGCCATGGAGCAGTACACCGCCTCCTGCATCGCCACTTCCACCAGGCGGCCCTGGCCGGTGCGGCTGCGCTCGAACAGCGCGGTCATGATGCCGCCGTAGAGATGGATGCCGCCCATGAAATCGACCAGCGTGGGGCCGGCCTTCATCGGCGCGCCGCCGGGCTCTCCGGTCACGCTCATGATGCCGGAGACCGCCTGGATGGTCAGGTCCATGGCCAGATTGTTCCGGTCCGGCCCGCTGATGCCGTAGCCGGTGCCGGTGGCGTAGACCAGCGCCGGATTGACCGCGTGCAGCACGTCCCAGCCGACGCCGAGCCTGTCCATCACGCCGGGGGCGAAATTCTCCAGCAGCACGTCGGCGCGCTCCGCCATCCGGCAGAGCAGTTCCCGCCCGCGCGCCTCCTTCAGGTTCAGCGTGATCCCGCGCTTGTTGGCGTTCAGCATCGCCACCGGCAGCGTGGCGTTCTTGCCGCCCGACAGCGCCCGGCGGCGCAGCGGCTCACCGGTCAGCGGCTCGATCTTGATGACATCCGCGCCTGCCTTGGCCAGCAGCCAGGTGCAATAGGGGCCCTGATAGATCTGCCCGAGATCCAGCACCGTGATCCCGGCCAGCGGCCGGTTCGGCGTCGGTTGCGTATCGGCTGGCATCGTTGGTTTTTCCTCCCGCAGTCCTGCGTGGCGCCAGTATGAACCGGAAAAGCCGATTGTCTCCAGGCACCCCCGGTGGCAGGGAGATTTGCGCCAGACGGGATGTGCCGGACGGGAAGGGGTATATCCGCATGACGACATGGGTGAGATACGAACATCGGGGCCGCGCCGGCTTCGGCACGCTGGATTCGCAGGGCGGCATCCAGCCGCATGAAGGGGATCTGTTCGCCTCCCCTGCCCCCCACGGCGCAATGCTGGCGCTGGACCAAATTCGGCTGCTGGCGCCGGTGCGGCCGCGGAATTTTGTGGGTCTGTGGAACAATTACCACGAGCTCGCCGACCAAACTCGGCGCCGCGATCCCGGCCGGGCCGCTGTATTTCCTGAAATCGCCCGGCAGCATCCAGGACCCGGAGGGCGCGATCGTTCCGCCTGCGGGCTATGCCGGCAAGACGCTGTACGAGGGCGAGCTCGGCATCGTCATCGGCCGCGTCTGCACGAACGTCTCCGAGGCGGAGGCGGCGGAGGCGATCTTCGGCTATACCTGCGTCAACGACGTGACCGCGCTCGATATCCTCAACGCCGATCCGTCCTTTCCGCAATGGGCGCGGGCCAAGAGCTGCGACAGCTTCGGCCCCTGCGGCCCGGCGATCGTCACTGGGCTCGACTGGTCGCAGCTGCGGGTGCGCACTTTGTTGAACGGGCGCGAGCGGCAGAACTACCCCGCCAGCGACATGATCCTGCCGCCGGCGCGCATCGTCAGCCTGATCTCGCGCGAGATGACGCTGCAGCCGGGCGACCTGATTGCCTGCGGCACCTCGGTGGGCGCGCTGCCGATGCGGCCGGGCATGGTGGTGGAGGTGGTGATCGACGGCATCGGCACGCTGCGCAACCGGGTGGAGGCGCGGGACGAGACCGACAAGACGGCGAAAGATTAACGATCGGAAGGTTTTGGACCGCCGCCCGGGCGCGTGCTAGACGGGACGCAAGAAACCGGCAAGATCGCCGGCCAAAGCCACCAGCGATCAAGGCCGGGGCGAAGACCAGGGAGCGGACCAGAATGCAGCCTGCATGGAAGGCTTTTGCCGTCGCGTGCGCCATGTTGATTGCCTGTCCATGGCCTGTCCGCGATGGCGCAGGCGCAGGAGCCGAAGCAGGGCGGCATTCTGCGCATCTATCATCGCGACACCCCCGCCAGCGCGTCGGTGCTGGAAGAAGCCACCATCTCCACCATCGTGCCGTTCATGGGCATCTTCAACAATCTGGTGCTGTACAACCAGAGCGTGGCGCAGAACTCGCAGCAATCCATCGTGCCCGAGCTGGCCACGAGCTGGGCGTGGAATGCCGACAACACCGCGCTGACCTTGAAGCTGCGCGAGGGCGTGAAATGGCATGACGGCAAGCCGTTCAGCGCCAAGGACGTGGTCTGCACCTGGGACATGCTGCGCGGCAAATCCGCCAACGCCCTGCGCAAGAATCCGCGCGAGCCGTGGTACCAGAATGTCACCGACGTCACCGCCACCGCGCGATGACGAGGTGGTGTTCAAGCTCAGCCGGCCGCAGCCCTCGCTGCTGGCGATGCTGGCGGCGGGGTATCCGGCGATCTATCCCTGCCATGTCTCCACCCGCGACATGCGGCTGCACCCGATCGGCACCGGGCCGTTCAAGTTCGTCGAGTTCAAGGGCGGCGAAGGGATCAAGGTGACGCGCAACACCGAGTACTGGCGCAAGGGACGGCCCTATCTGGACGGGATCGAGTACACGATCATCCCCAACCGCTCCACCGCGATCCTGGCCTTCATCGCCGGCAAGTTCGACATGACCTTCCCGACCGAGGTGACCGTTCCGCTGCTAAAGGACATCCAGACCCAGGCGCCGCAGGCGATCTGCAAGACCGTGCCGATCGGCGTTTCCACCAACCTGATCGTCAACCGCGAGGTGGCGCCGTTCAACAATGCCGATATCCGCCGGGCCATGGCGCTGACGATCGACCACAAGCAGTTCATCGACATCCTGTCGGAAGGCAAGTCCGATCCCGGCGGCGCGATGCTGCCGCCGCCCGAAGGCGTGTGGGGCATGCCGGCGGACATGCTGCGCACCCTGCCCGGCTATGATCCGGACGTGGAGAAAAGCCGCGCCGAAGCGCGGGCGTTGATGGAAAAGAACGGCTATGGCCCGAACAACCGGCTGAAGGTGAAGGTTTCCACCCGCAACATCGCCCAGTACCGCGATGCCGGCGTGATCCTGATCGACCATTTGAAGCATATCTATATCGACGGCGAGCTGGACACGGTGGAAAGCGCCAACTGGGATGCCAAGGTGGCGCGCAAGGATTACAGCGTCGGCATGAACCTGACCGGCACCGCCGTCGACGACCCGGACGTGGCGCTGTACGAAAACTACGGCTGCGGTTCGCAGCGCAACTACACGCAGTACTGCAACCGTGACCTTCAGGCGCAGTTCGACAAACAGTCGGTGGAAACCAACTTCGACAAGCGCCGGCAGATGGTCTGGGATATCGACCGCCAGCTGCAGGAGGATATCGCTCGGCCCATCATCTATCACGGCCGTTCCGCCACCTGCTGGCAGCCCTATGTGAAGGATTTCACCCTGATGGTGAACAGTTCCTACAACGGCTACCGCTTCGAGGATGTCTGGCTGGACAAGTAATCGCGCACCGCGCAGGGGGAGAGACGATTTGGGTGCCTATCTGGTCAGACGCCTGGGATTGATGCTGCTGACCCTGTTCGGCATCTCCGTGATCATCTTCGTGCTGCTGCGGCTGGTGCCCGGCAACATCGTCGACATCCTGTTCGACAGCGCGGGCATGGTGAACCCGGCCGAGAAGCTGAAGATCATGCAGGACCTCGGGCTGGATAAATCCATTCCCCAGCAATACCTGTCCTGGATCGGCGGGCTGCTGCAGGGCGACCTCGGCTATTCCTATGTCTCGGAAAAACCGACGCTGTCGGAAATCCTGCCGCGGCTGCCGATCACCGCGAAGCTGGCCGCCATGGCGATCAGCTTCGCGGTGCTGATCGGCGTGCCGCTCGGCGTGATCAGCGCCGTGCGGCAGAATACCTGGCTGGACTACATCCTGCGCGTGGTCAGCCTCAGTGGCTTGTCGATGCCGTCCTTCTGGCTGGGGCTGCTGATCCTGATGGCCTTCGTCGCCAGTTTTGGCACCTTGCCGATCTATACCGATCCGCCGAAGACGCTGCTGGACGAATTGCTGCTGCTCGCGGTGCCGGCGGCGGCGGTGGGGTTTCGCAGCTCGGCGCTGATCATGCGGCTGACCCGGTCCTCGATGCTGGAAGTGCTGCGCCAGGACTATATCCGCACCGCGCGCGCCAAGGGCGCGTCTCCGGCGGCGGTGAATTTCAATCACGCGCTGCGCAACGCCATGCTGCCGGTGGTCACCGTCATCGGCATCGAGGCCGCGTTCCTGATCGGCGGGCTGATCGTGACCGAGACGGTGTTCAACATCCCCGGCGTCGCCCGCTTCCTGGTGGAGGCGATCCGCTGGCGCGACTATCCGATCGTGCAGAACCTGGTGATGTTCATTGCCGTGGTCGTGGTCAGCGTGAATTTCCTGGTGGACATGCTGTACGCGGTGCTCGATCCCCGCATCAAGTATTCGGATTAGGGGGCAGCGCGTGGCAGGCCAAACCTATACCGCGGAGCTGAATCGGGCCGGCGCCAACGCGCACGGCTTCCTCGGCCAGCTGCGCTTCCTGGCGCGGCAATATCCGCTCGGCGCGATCGGCGCGGTGATCCTGGCGACCTTCGTGTTCGCCGCCATCTTCGCCGGCTTCATCACCCGCTACGATCCGCTGTCCACCAATGCCGCGGTGTCGCTGGCAAGGCCCGGAAGCGAGCACTGGCTCGGCGCCGATTTCATGGGCCGCGACGTCTACAGCCGGCTGGTCTATGGCGCGCGGATCTCGCTGATGGTCGGCATCACCTCCACGGTCATCGGCAGCGTGCTCGGCGTCGCCATCGGGCTGACCGCCGGCTATCTCGGCGGCTGGGTGGATCTGCTGACGCAGCGCGTGACGGACATCATGCAGGCGCTGCCGCTGCTGGTGCTGGCTTTGGTGATGTCCGCCTCGCTCGGCCCGTCTCTGCAGACCACGATCATCGCCATCTCCATCCCGCTGGTGCCGTATTCGGCCCGGGTGATCCGTTCCAACACGCTGGCGTTGCGCGAAATGGCGATGGTGGAGGCGGCGAAAGCCGTGGGCATGAGCGAGTGGCGCATCGCCATCCGCCATGTCCTGCCCAACACGCATCGCGCCGCTGATCGTGCTGGCGACGGCGCAGCTCGGCTCCACCATCCTGACCGAGGCGTCGCTGTCCTTCCTCGGCCTCGGCGTGCCCGAGCCGTATCCGTCCTGGGGGCGGATGCTGTCGGAATCGGCGGCCGAATATATCCGCACCGCGCCCTGGCTGGTGATCTTCCCGGGCATCGTCATCAGCCTGATGGTGTTCGGCACCAATCTGCTCGGCGACGCGCTGCGCGACATGCTCGATCCCCGGCAGCGCGGCTGATGGACGCTTCCAACCTGCCCGTGCTGGACGTCAGCGGCCTGACCACGCTGTTCTTCACCCGCCAGGGCGTGGTGACCGCGGTCGACGACGTGTCGTTCTCGGTCGGGCGCGGCGAGACGGTCGCGGTGGTGGGCGAATCCGGCTGCGGCAAGAGCATGACCGCGCTGTCCGTCATGCGCCTGGTGCCCGACCCCGCCCGGGCGCATCGTCGCCGGCCGCGTGCTTCTGGAAGGCCGCGACCTGACGGCGCTGAGCGAGGCGCAGATGCGCGATGTCCGCGGCAACGACATTTCGATGATCTTCCAGGAGCCGATGACCTCGCTCAATCCGGTCATGACCATCGGCAAGCAGATCGCCGAAGCCGTGAGGCTGCATCAGCATCTGTCCGGATCGGCGGCGATGGACAAGGCGGTGGAGATGCTGCGCCTGGTGCGCATTCCCGAGCCGGCGCAGCGCGTGCGCGAATATCCGCACCAGCTTTCCGGCGGCATGCGCCAGCGGGCGATGATCGCGATGGCGCTGGCCTGCAATCCGAAACTGCTGATCGCCGACGAGCCGACCACGGCGCTGGACGTGACCATCCAGGCGCAGATCCTGGATCTGATGGTCGGGCTGCAGCAGGAACTCGGCACCGCGATGCTGCTGATCACGCATGATCTGGGCGTGGTGGCGGAGACCGCGCAGCGGGTGATCGTGATGTATGCGGGACGCAAGGTGGAGGAGGCCGATGTCGACACCCTGTTCAGCCAGCCGCTGCATCCGTACACCCATGGGCTGATGGCCTCGGTGCCGCGGCTGGCGGTGATGAGCGGAGACATGCAAGCCGCCGCCGAGCGGCTGCAGGAAATCCCGGGCTCGGTGCCGCCGCTGACCAACCTGCCGCCGGGCTGCGTGTTCGCGCCGCGCTGCGCCCATGCCGACGAGCAGTGCCGCGCCGCCTACCCGCCCTACGAACAGCGCCAGCCTGGCCATTGGGCCGCCTGCTGGCACGCCGACCGCATCGCGGAAGCCGCCAGATGAACGCGCCGATCATCGAAGTCACCGACCTGAAAAAACATTATCCCGTCCGCAAGGGATTGCTGCGCCGGCAGGTCGGCACCGTGTTCGCCGTCGATGGCGTCAGTTTCACGCATCAACGAGGGCGAGACGCTCGGCCTGGTCGGCGAAAGCGGCTGCGGCAAGTCCACGGTCGCGCGCACCGTGCTGCGCCTGATCGAGCCGACCGGCGGTTCGATCACGCTCGATGGCCGCGACATCACCGGACTGAGCCGCGCGCAGATGCGCCCGGTGCGGCGCGAGATGCAGATCATCTTCCAGGACCCGTTCTCCTCGCTCAATCCGCGCATGCGCGCGGGGGCGATCGTCGGCGAGGTGCTGGAAGTGCACGGGCTGACGCATGGCCGCGAGACCGAGCGCGCGCGTGGCCGAGCTGTTTCGGCAGGTGGGGCTGCGGCCGGCGCAGATGGGCAATTTCCCGCACCAGTTCTCCGGCGGCCAGCGCCAGCGCATCTGCATCGCCCGCGCGCTGGCGCTCAATCCCAAGCTGATCGTCTGCGACGAGCCGGTCTCCGCGCTCGATGTGTCGATCCAGGCGCAGGTCATCAACCTGATGATGGACCTGCAGCGCGACAAGAAACTATCCTATCTGTTCATCGCGCACGACCTGGCGGTGGTGGAGCATATCAGCCACAAGGTGGCGGTGATGTATCTCGGCCGGATCGTCGAATACACCGACAAGCGCAGCCTGTTCACCCACCCGCTGCACCCCTACACGGAAGCCCTGCTCTCCGCCGTGCCGGTGCCCGAACCCGCGGCTGAAACGCACCAAGCGCATCCTGCAGGGCGACGTGCCAAGCCCGATGCGCCCGCCGCCGGGCTGCCCGTTTCATACCCGCTGCCCGTACGTCATGGACCGCTGCAAAACGGACGTGCCACGGCTGCAGGAAGTCGCCCCCGGCCACCTCGTGTCCTGTCACCGGCACGAGGCGTAGGCGAGGCTGGGGCTTCGCCCCAGACCCCAGGAGGGGCGGTGCCCCATAGGCGCGAATCTAAGGCTTGCGTCGGCTCGATTGAGGGTGATTCGTAAGGTGAATGGAAGCCTCCCTTGAAGACGGCCAATGGTCGTCGATTGTCTCGCGTCTGAGCGAAGTTGCCGACCTGGAGACGACCGCGCGCTCATTCGGTGCCTTGCAGCGGGTGCGAAAGGTGCGCCGTGCGGAGGACCTTCTTCGCTTGGCGTTGATGTATGGACCCGGCCATTTGTCGTTGCGCACGACGGCGGCGATGGCCGGCGATGGGGCGATCGTGGCGCTGAGCGACAAGGGTGTGCTCGGGCGTTTGCGCAAGATGGGCGACTGGCTGGAGCATCTGTTGCAGCGTCTGCTGGAGCAGCGGCGAGGCCTGGCCTGCGGCGAAGCGGCGCTGAACCTGGCGCTGGTGGATGGCTCGGTGGTTTGCGCGCCGGGCAGCACCGGTAGCGACTGGCGGCTGCATGCCCGCTTTGATCCCGGGCGGGGCTGCTTTGCCGACCTGGTTCTCACCCAAGGCAAGCTCGCCGAACGGGTGGACCGGACGCAGATCCAAGCCGGTCAAACCGTGATCCAGGACCGCGGCTATGCGCGGGTGCGCGACTTCTCGGCGGTGCTGGCGGCCAAGGCCGACTTCATCACCCGGATTGGCTGGAACGCCTTGCGACTGCTCGACGCGACGGGGCAGCGCATCGACCTGTTGCAGCTTCTACCGCAATCCTCCGGCGTGGCCGAGCATCCGGTCTACCTCAAAGGCGTGGACGCCCCGCTGCGGCTGGTGATCCAGGCCATGCCGGCCGAACACGCCGAGCGGCAGCGCAAGCGGATGGCCCGCAAGGCGGGCAAGAGCGGCCACAAGCTCGACGCACGCACCACCACGGCCGCCGGCTATCTGATCCTGGCGACCTCGCTATCGGTCCAGACCCAGCCGGCGGAGCGCATCATCGAGATGTATCGCAACCGCTGGCAGATCGAGCTTGGTTTCAAGCGGCTCAAGACGCTGGGCGGCCTGGACAGGCTGCCGGCGATGGACCCCGCGCTGGCGCGGACCTGGCTGCTGGCCCAACTGATCGTCGCTGTATTGACCGACGAAATCGCCAGCGAGATTGTCGGTTTCCCCCCCTAAGCCGGCCGCTGTCCGCTGCCGGCGAATGTCCATCTGGCGCGCCTGGCAGATCGCCCATCGCACCCTCGTCAGGGCCATATTGCCAACCCCAAGAAAGCGAACCAGGCAGGCCACCAACGCCATGCGCCACACACTGGCCGAGGCGCCAAGGCAGAGAACCCTACAATGCGCAGACCTGAGAATAACCCGGTAAGTTCGCGCTTATGGGGCGGTGCCCCTCCACCCCGCAAGGGGATGGTCATCCCCTTGACCCCTGTCAGCTTGGTTTGTGGAGAAGAGGGCCAACCGTTGTAGCCGTTGATCGGCTACGTCATGGCCCTCTTCTCCACAAACCAGTCCGAGGGATCCAAGGGACGACTGTCCCTTGGCGGGGGTGCAGGGGGCAGAGCCCCCTGCCAGGGTTTGGGGCGGAGCCCCAACCTTGCCTACGGCCACCCGGCCCCGGGGACATCGACGCGGATGGTTTCGATGCGGCCGTCGGTTTTCGTGGCCATGTCCGGGCCGCTGCCGGAGTTGGTGCAGATGAACAGGGTGCGGCCGTCGGCTCCGCCGAGCATGCAGGCGAAGGCACCGCGGCCTGGGTCCAGCTCGATCCTGCGATCGATCCGGCCGCCTTCGAACACGCGGGCGACGTAGCCCTTGCGGGGATTGCTGAACCAGACAGCACCTTCCGCGTCCAGGCAGATGCCGTCCGGGAACATCTCCGGCATGGCGGCGAACACGCCGCGGTTTTCCAGCGCGCCGTCCTCGGCGATGTCGAAGATCGTCAGGGCCTGGCCGATGGTTTCGGCGACAATCAATTTCTTGCCGTCCGGCGTGATGACCGTGCCGTTCGGGAACAGCAGTTCCTCGGTGGCGACGGAAACGCCGCGGCCGGGATCGACGCGGATCAGGCAGGTGGTGCGTTCGGCCTCGCCCTTGAAGCGGTCGAAGCCGAAATTGCCGACATAGGCGCGGCCCTGGCCGTCCACCACCATGTCGTTGCACGGGCCGGTGGCCAGCGCCGACAGGTCCGCGTACTCGTCCAATGTGGCGCCGGAGAGGCGCAGCAGCTTGCGATCCAGCATGGAGACGATCAGCAGCGAGCCGTCGGGCAGCCAGCCGAGGCCGGAGGGCTGCTGCGGCACGCGCACGATGGTTTCGACGTTGCCGGCGGGATCGACGGCGATCACCCGGTGGGAATAGAAATCGGAGAACCACAGCCGCCCGTCGTGCCAGCGCGGGCCTTCGGGGAACGTCAGTCCGGCGAGCAGGATTTCGGTCATGCCCCTGCCCTCAGCCGGCCCGCGCGTCGACCGGCGGCTTGCCGTCCATGACGGCCTTGACGAAGGCGCCGCCGCGGTCGATCGCGCGGCGGCCGGCGGCGAGCTGGGGGTGATAGACGTGCCAGACATGGATCATCTCCGGCCATACCTCGAGCGTGACGGGCACATGCGCGGCGCCGGCGACGCCGGCGAGGCGGATGGAATCGTCGAGCAACGTCTCCGCCGCGCCGACCTGGATCAGCAGGGGCGCGATGCCGGTGAGGTCGGCATAGAGGGGCGCTGCCAGCGGATCGCGCGGGTCGGCGCCGTTCAGGTAGGAGCTGGCCATGAAGGCGATGCCTTCCTTCTGCACGGTCGGGTCTTCCCCGGCCTTCTCGGTCATGCTGGCGCCGATCGCTTCCATGTCCACCCAGGGCGAGATCGCCCAGCCGCAGGCCGGCTGCGGCAGGCCGGCGTCGCGGATGGCCACCAGTGCTGCGACCACCAGTCCGCCGCCGGCGCTGTCCCCGGCGATGGCGATGTTGCCCGGCTTGAAGCCGGACGCCAGCAGATGGCGATAGCCGGCGACGCTGTCCTCGACCGGCGCGGGGAACGGGTGCTCCGGCGCCAGGCGGTAATCCAGCGCCAGCATGCGCGCGCCGGCGGCGCGGCCGATTTCGCTGACGGCGTGGCGATGGCTGTCGAGCGATCCGATCACGTAGCCGCCGCCATGCACATACAGGATCGCCCGGTTCGGCGCGGCGTTCGGGGTGCGGGTCCATTCCGCCTTGACCCCGCCGGCGGTCTCGGCCTCCACGGTCACATCCGCGGCGATGGCATTGGCCAGGCCACGCGCGTCGATGCTCTGGCGCATGCCGGCGATGTCCTTGGGCCGCGGGCGAGAGGTGATGATGGCGCGGAGTGCGGCGATTTCCGAATTAGGCATGGACGGGTTCCCCTGGTCGGTTGTTGAGGACAGGTTATGCTGGCCGGAGGCCGACGACCAGCCGGCCGCTGTTCAGGGGAGACGGACAATGGAACAGAGAATACTCGGGCGAACCGGGTTGAAGGTGTCTGTGCTCGGCTTCGGCTGCGGCGCGGTGGGCGGGTTGATGGTGAACGGCGCGCCGGCGGACCAGGAACGCGCGGTGGCCTGGGCGATCGACCAGGGCATCAACTATTTCGACACCGCCGCGCAATATGGCGACGGCAAGTCGGAGACCAACACCGGCCGGGTGCTGAAGGCCCTGAAGGCGCCGAGGGACAAGACGATCGTCGGCACGAAGGTCCGCGTGGCGCCGGCCGAGCGCGGCCGCATCGGGGCGGCGATCGCCGAGGCGATGGATGCCAGCCTGCGGCGGTTGGGCATGGACAGCGTCGACATCTACCATCTGCACAACGCGATCACCGAAGCCGGCAACGCACCGGATCTGAGCGTGGAGACCGTGCTGGAGGAGGTGGTGCCGGCGCTGGAAAAGCTGCGCCAGCAGGGCAAGACGCGGTTCATCGGCATGACCGCGGTCGGCGATGCCGCCGCGCTGCACCGGATCGTCGCCGCGCGGGTGATGGATACGGCGCAGGTGCCGTACAATCTGCTGAACCCCAGCGCGATGTCTCCATTGCCGCCAGGTGCCCCCGCGCAGGATTTCCGGCAGCTGATGCCGGCCGCCGTTGCCGCCGGCATTGGCGTGATCGGCATCCGCGTCATTGCCGGCGGGGCGCTGAGCGGGACGGAGACGCGGCATCCGCTGGGCATGCAGTCGGTCGCGCCGATCGGCTCCGCCGCCAGCTACGCCCGGGATGCGGCCAATGCGCGCCGCCTGCAGCCTTTGGTGGAGGCGGGTTTCGCCGCCAGCGTGATCGAGGCCGCCATGCGTTTCGCCATTTCCAATGATGCGATGGGCACGGTGCTGATCGGGCTGTCGACGCAGGCGGAGCTGGAGCAGGCGGTTGCCGCCATCAACAAGGGCCGACTGCCGGAGGCTGCGCTGGCGCGCGTGGCCGAGCTGCAGGCGAGTTTCACCGCCTAGCCGCACGGATTGCCCGGGCCGCGCAAAACGGCCAAGGTTTTCACATGAGGGAAATCCAGATGGGAAATATCCAATGAAGCAAGTCGCCGTCATCACCGGAGCGAATGGCCGCATCGGCCAGGCCACCTGCGCACGGCTGATGCAGTCCGGTTATCTCGCGGTCGGCATCGATGTGGGCGCGGAGGGTGCCGGCAACTGGCCGTATTATGCCTGCGACCTGACCGACCTGGCCGGAATGGAAGAGACGCTGGCGCGCATCGAGGCGGAGCACGGGTTGATCCGCGTGCTGTTCAACAACGCCGGCGTGTACAACTCGGGGAAGGATTATTTCGAGATCACGCCGGAGCTGTACGACGTCACCATGGACGTGAACGTGAAGGCGCCGTTCTTCGCCTCGCAATGGGTGGCGAAGCGGCTGATCGCCGAGGGCAAGGGCGGATCGATCGTGTCCACCGCCTCGCTCGCGGGACAGGCGGGCAGCGCGGTGATCGACTACGGCGCGTCCAAGGCGGCGGTGATCAACATGACGAAGTCGCTGGGACGCGCGCTGGGGAAGCACAATATCCGCGTCAATGCCATCGCGCCCGGCGTGATCGACACGGCGATGGGCGCGCGCGTGCCGGCGGCGGCGCTGGAGCGGCAATTGCAGGCGGCGGCGCTGCATCGCGTCGGCGCGCCGGAGGAGATCGCCTCGGTGGTGGATTTCCTGGTCTCCGACGCCGCGAGTTTCATTACCTGCGCGACGATCGACGTGAATGGCGGCGTTTAAAACCGAAAGCGGGAGAACGGAACAATGAAACAAGTGGCGGTCATCACCGGGGCCAACGGGCGCATCGGCGCGGCGAGCTGCGCCAGGCTCGCGCAGTCCGGCTATCTCGTGATCGGCATCGATATCGGCGCTGACGGGGTCGGCAACTGGCCGTATTACCAGTGCGACCTCCGGGATCTCGCGCAGCTGCAGGCGGTGCTGGAACGCATCGAGAAGGAGCACGGCCTGATCCGCGTGCTGTACAACAATGCCGGGGTGTTCCATCCCGAGACCGATTACCTGGACGTGCCGCCCGAGCAGTACGACGCCACGATGGACGTGAATGTGAAGGCGCCGTTCTTCGCCACGCAATGGGTGGCGAAGCGGCTGATCGCCGAGGGCAAGGGCGGATCGATCGTGTCCACCGCCTCCTCCGCCGGACAGCGCGGCAGCCAGGCGGTGGATTACGGCGCGTCCAAGGCGGCGGTGATCAACATGACGAAATCGCTGGGCCGGGCGCTGGGCAAGCACAATATCCGCGTCAATGCCATCGCGCCGGGCCTGATCAACACCGCGATGGGCGCGCGGGTGCCGGCATACGCCAAGGTTCGGGCGCAGGAGAGCGCGCTGCGCCGCTCCGGCGAGCCGGAGGAAATCGCCTCGGTGGTGGATTTCCTGGTCTCCGACGCCGCCAGCTTCATCACCTGCGCGACGATCGACGTGAACGGCGGCGCCGGCTGAGGCCTGCCGCGCCGGTCCCGCATGCGGTGGCGGGACCGGCCATTCGGCCTAGGACCGCAGGCGGGCTTCCGCTTCCACCGCGGCGGCGAAGGCGTCCAGCGTCTGGCGGATATCCGCGTCGTCATGGGCGAGGGAGAGGTAGTATTTGCTCTCGCCCTTGAAGATGCCGGATGCCCGAAGGTTCTGATTGAAACGGGTCTGCATGTCCTTGTCCGCGCGCAAGGTGCCACGGTAGTCGGCGATATCGCCGGTGGCGAAGACCACGTCGAACAAGGGCGGCACGCCGATGACCTGGGCCGGCAGGCCGGCATCGCGCAGCATGCGGGAGAAATCGTCCATCAGTTTGCGGCCGGTGGCGAACACGCGGTCATAGACGCCAGGCTGCTTCAGTACGTTCAGCGTCGCCAGCCCGGCCGTGGCGGCGACGGGGTTGCCGGACAGCGTGCCGATCTGCACCAGGAAACCGTCATCGCCGACCAGTCCGCGGTCGAAATGCGCCATGATGTCGGCGCGCCCGGCGATGGCGGCCAGCGGGAAGCCGCCGCCGATGATCTTGCCGAGCGTGGAGATATCCGGCGTGACGCCGTAATAGGCCTGCGCGCCGCCATAGGCGAAGCGGAAACCGGTGACCACCTCATCGAAGATCAGCGGAATGCCGAGTTCGGCGGTGACGCGGCGCAGCGCCTCGAGGAAGCCCGGGCGGGGCGGGATCAGGCGCTGGAACGGCTCGACGATGACGCCGGCGAGTTCGTCCTTGTGCTCGCGGATCAGGCTCTCGGCCATTTCGGCGTCGTTGAACGGCGCCACCAGCACCTCGTCGCGGATGGCGCGCGCGATGCCGGCGGAATCCGGCGCCGCCTGGGGGAAATTGCCGGGCTGCTTCGGGGCCAGGCTCATCAGGCTGTAATCGCTCATGCCATGATAGCCGCCCTCGAACTTCAGGATCTTCTCGCGGCCGCGGAAGGCGCGGGCCAGGCGCATGGCGTACATGTCCGCCTCGGTCCCGCTGCTGACGAAGCGCACCTGCTCGGCGCTCGGCACGGCATCGACGATTTCGGCGGCCAGGCGGATGCCCGGCTCGTTGTTGGCGAAGAAGGTGGTGCCGAGCAGCAGCTGTTCCTGCACCGCCGCCAGCACGTCCGGGTGGTTGTGGCCGACGAACATCGGGCCGGAGCCAAGCAGGTAGTCGACATATTCGTTGCCGCTGACGTCCCAGATGCGTCCGCCCTGGCCCCGATGGATGACGGCATCCCCCGACGTATTGCCGAAGCTGCCGGCGGGCAGGACCCGCCGAGCGGTCTCCATCAACGCCTGCTCGCGCTCGCTACGGGGGATCTGCGTCATCCTGTCACTCCTGTTTGTGCAGGTGCGAAGCCTAGACTCCCTGCCCGGCCTTTGCCACCCGTTCCACGGTGCGCAGCCAGTCGGCGATTTCCCGGTCCACCGGCTCCGCCAGCACGTGCTGCACGCCGGCCGCTTCATAGGCTTGCAGCCGGGCGCGCAGTTCACCGTCATCCTTGCCGTCCCAGCTGCTGCGCAGCGAGATGGTGAATTCAGGCTCCGGCCGCGCCTGCCGCAGCCGCTTGACCATGCCGACGGCCTGTTCCGGCGTGGTGCGCGAGCCGTGCCAGCCATCGTTGCGCAGGGCGCGGGCGATGGCGGCGTCGGAGCCGCCGCCGATCCAGATGGGAATGGTCGGCGGGTGTGGGCGCATGCGCATATCGGTGATCTCGGCGTCGATGTATTTGGTCGGGAAGGTCACGGGATCCTGGGTCCAGACCGCGCGCATCATGGCGATGCCCTCGTCCATGCGCCGTCCCCGTTCCTTGAACGGCACGCCGAGGGCGGCGAACTCCGCCTCCATCCAGCCGACGCCGGCGCCGAGGATCAGCCGGCCCTCCGACAGCAGCTGCAGGGTGGCGAGTTCCTTGGCCAGCGGCAGCGGATGGCGCATCGGCAGCACCAGCACGGTGGTGCCCAGCCGGACGCGCTTGGTGAAGGCAGCGGCCCAGGTCAGCGTCAGCACCGGGTCGTAGAAGATCGGCGACGGTGGATAGGGCGCGCCCTTGGGGATGATGATGTGCTCGCTGACCCAGACATCGGTGAAGCCGAGCTCTTCCGCCTGCACCGCCGCGTCGCGGATCGAGGCGGGGCCCGCCTTGCGGCCGACATGCGGCAGGTGAATGCCGAGTTGCATGGAGTTGCTCCGTTGGTTTTTGGGCGGGCTGATTTTCAGGCCGCTTTCGGCTGTTTCGGGTAGCGCGCGGCGATGGCGGGCAGGACTTCCTCGATCACGCGGCGGGTCTGCGCCATCATCGCCTCGTCGTCGCGCGCCATCGGCCGCAGGATGAATTTCTGCGCGCCGGCGGCGACATAGGCCTCGATGCGTTCGATGATGGTGTCGGCGTTGCCGATGGCGAAGTAGTCCGCCGCTTCCTGGCCGGTGCGCTTGCGGTAGGCTTCCATGGTGCGGGGAATGCCGGGATCGTCGGCGCGGCCGAAATGGAACGGGAACGCGGCGCCGTAATGGTCTTCGTCGATGGCGCGGCCGGCTGCCCTGGCGGCGGCGCGGATGCCGGCGATCACGGGGGCGATTTGCGACGGCGTTTCCGGGCCGCCCTGCCAGCCGGTGCCGTATCTGGCGGTGCGGCGAATGGCGGCATCGGAGGCGCCGCCGATCCAGATCGGCAGTTCCGCCTGCACCGGTTTGGGGGAGATCGACGCGCCGGTGAGCTTGTAGTGCCTGCCGTCGAAATCCACGCTGTCCTCGGTCCACAGGCGGTGGATGATCTCCAGCCCCTCATCGGTCTTGCGCCCGCGCGTGGTGGTGTCCAGGTGCAGCGCGGTCCATTCCGGCCCGCGCGGGCTGCCGATGCCGAAGCCGGGCAGCAGCCGGCCTTCCGACAGCACGTCGATGGTCGCGCATTGCTTGGCCAGCAGCACCGGGTCGCGCATCGCCAGCGACACCACGTTGACGCCGAATTTCAGCCGCCGCGTGCGCCCGGCCAGCGCCGCGAGCATGGTCATGCATTCCAGGATCGGCTCCTTCGAGACCAGCCGGTCGGTCTGCCAGAGGCTGTCCACTCCCCCGGCCTCGCACAGATCCACCCAGCGCCAGAAGGCCGGCGCGCCGGAAAACGGGAACTCGGTGATGCCCAGGCCGACCGCGACGTTCATTCTCATGGGGGTTCTCCCTGCCCTGTCGGCGCAGCCTAGTCCGGGACGCCGCCAAGGAATACTATGCCCGGGAATACTATGCCCTGCGCGCCGGCCCCCGCCAGACACGCCGGCCATCATCGAAGGAGCCAGGCCATGCGGCGCATCCTGCTCGCTTTGCTGCTGCTGCTTCCGCTGCGGGCCGGTGCGGACCCGCTGTGGCAGACCCTGCCACCGACGCCGGCCCCGATTGCCGGGCTGCAAGCCGGTCATGCGGAGGTTAACGGCATCAGCCTTTATTACGCGACGATCGGCACGGGTTCGCCGGTGGTTCTGCTGCATGGCGGGCTGTCCAACTCGGATTACTGGGGACGTCAGATCGAGGCGCTGGCGCCGCGCCACACGGTTATTGTCGTGGACAGCCGCGGGCATGGACGGAGCACGCGCAACGCCAAGCCGTACGGCTACAATTTGATGGCGGACGATGTCGTGGCGCTGCTCGACAAGCTGGGCATTGCCAGGGCGGACGTGGTGGGCTGGAGCGACGGGGCCATCATCGGCCTGGACCTGGCCATTCGCCATCCGGACCGGGTCGGCAAGGTGTTCGCCTTCGCCGCCAATACGCTGACATCCGGCGTGCAGCCGGGTGTGGAGAAGAACCCTACCTTCGCGCGCTTCATCCGGCGCGCCGGCGAGGAATACGCCAGGCTGTCCGCGACGCCGAAGGGCTATGATGCGTTCGTCGCCGAGATCAGCAAGATGTGGGCGACTGAGCCGAACTGGACCGCCGCGCAGTTGCGATCGATTCGGGTGCCGGTGGTGGTGGCGGATGGGGATCACGACGAGGCGATCAAGCGGGCGCATACCGAATACATTGCGGCAACGATACCGGGCGCGGGGCTGTTGATTTTGCCGAATACCAGCCATTTCGCGTTTCTGCAGAACCCGGAGCTGTTCAACGCGGCGCTGCTGAATTTTCTGGGGGACCGTTAATGGTTCCGTAACCATACGCTGGTGGCGTTGGTTAAGGAAGAATTTGAACGCTGATGTAGGAAGATGCACGCGGAGCACGCGGATAGGGATGGGCTTAATGATCTGTCGGGGCGGGTGATTGGGTGCGCGCTTGCCGTGCTCAATACGCTTGGAGCCGGGTTTCTGGAGAAGGTTTATGAGAATGCGCTGGCGTATGAGCTGCGCGGCGCCGGGTTTGCGGTTGCGCAGCAAAGCGGCATCAGGGTGCGCTACAATGGCGTGGTGGTCGGCGAGTATTTCGCGGATTTGTTGGTCGAGGACGCGCTTCTGGTTGAACTGAAGACCGTCAAGGCACTGGACGATTTGCATCGGATGCAATGCGTCAATTATCTCAAGGCCACCGGCCTGGTGCTCTGCCTGCTGCTCAATTTCGGCAAGCCGCGCCTGGAGATCAAACGCGTGGTCCACGGCCTGTGAACCACGCCGAACCATCTGCGTGTTTGGCGTGCATCCGCCTTCATCCGCGTTAAATGCTTTCTCTCGCTGGTCGGGGCCGGCGGCGTTCGTTAGGGAAGAATTTCAACGCGGATGTAAGAAGATGCACGCGGAGCACGCGGATAGGGGTGGGCTTGGTGATCTGTCGGGGCGGATGATTGGTTGAACTGAAGACCGCCGAACCACCTGCGTGGTCGGCGTGCATCCGCCTTCATCCGCGTTAAATTCCTTCTCTCGTTCGCCGGGACTGACGCCGTGGCCTAGGTTTGTCCGGCCGCATCCAGGATCAGCTTCGTGATCGTATCGGGCTGGGAGATCAGTGACAGGTGGCTTGCCTTCACCTCGATCGTCTTCGCGCCCATCCGCTTCGCCATGAACCGTTCAAGATCCGGATTGATCGTCCGATCTTCGGTGGATACGGCATACCAGCTTGGCTTCGACCGCCAGGCCGCGTGCGTCGTTTTGCCGGACAGCAGCCGGCGCTCGAACGGAGCCTGAACCGCGTAGAGCACGCGCGCCTGCGCCGCCGGCAGGTCGCCGGCGAAATCGCGCAGGAAGGCCGCCTCGCTGAGCTGCCCGTAATCACCGGACCAGACGATGCCCGCGGTGGCCGGCGGGGTCGGGAAGCGCTTGGCCAGCGCGGTGTAATCCTCGCCCGCATCGGGCGCGCGCGCCGCGACATAGACGAGCGAGGCAACCTTCGGATCGACGCCGGCCTCGGTAACGATCATGCCGGAAAAGGAATGTCCTACCAGCACCGTCGGACCATCCTGCAGGGCCAGCGCACGGCGCGCCGCCGCCACGCTCGCTTCCAGTGTCGTTAACGGATTTTGCACAGACGTGGCGTTGATCCCCGCTGCTTGCAACCGCGCGATGACCTCGGACCAGCATGACCCGTCCGCAAACAGCCCATGGACAAGGACGACGTTGCGCGTTTTTGGCGCAGGCTGTGCACGGGCGGTGCGGTGAAAGATCGGACTTGCCGCGCCGGCGGCAGCCAGAATACCCATGAAATTGCGACGATTCATCCGCGTTCTCCCATGTGAGTGAGGTCACGGTAGCACCCTGCTCGAGAGACCTCCATTCTCTGGGCTTTGACAGGCTCGGCGATCCCTTCCGCATCGCTTCCGGCCGAGCCTGGAGATCAAACGCGTGGTCCACGGCCTGTGAACCACCCCGAACCATCTGCGTGTTCGGCGTGCACCTGCCTTCATCCGCGTTGAATTCCTGATCTCGTTCGCCCGTTCACGCTGCCGTACCCATCCGCCGGCGGCGTTAGTTAAGGAAGAATTTGAACGCGGATGTAAGAAGATGCACGCGGAGCACGCGGATAGGGATGGGCTTAATGATCTGTCGGGGCGTGTGATCGCGTGCGCGTTTGTCGTGCTCAATGCGCCCGGTGGTCGGTGGGTATTTCTCGGAGTTTTTGGTCGAGGACATCCAATTGGTTGAACTAAAGACCGCCGAACCATCCGCGTGTTCGGCGTGCATCCGCCTTCATCCGCGTTAAATGCTTTCTCTCGTTCGCCGGGGGCCGGACGGACCCGCGCGCCCCGGCCTTGACTTCCTTCCGGATCGGACTTGTGCTGGCCGGTAGCAAAAATACCGGGCCAGGAGGAACAGAGCATGCCGACAGTCCAGGCGGACCGACTGAAGAAGATTTCCAGCGTGCTGCTGGAAGCCACCGGCACGCCGGCGGACGAGGCGGAGATCGTTTCGCGCCATTGCATCGAGGCGAACCTGGCCGGGCATGACAGCCACGGCATCATCCAGATCCCCACCTATATCGACCGGGTGAAGGTCGGCCATATCCTGCCCGGCGCGCCCTGGGTCATCACCCAGGAAAGCCCGACCACGACCGTCGTCGACGGGCACTGGGGGTTTGGCTATGTCGCCACCGAGCGGGCGATGAAGCTGACGATCGAGAAGGCGAAGAAGCAGAACGTCGCCGCCTGCACGGTGTTCCGTCAGGGGCATATCGGGCGGCTGGCGTCCTATCCGCTGATGGCGCAGAAGGAAGGCCTGTTCGCGATGATCACGGCCGATAGCGGCCGCAGCCCGAAGCATGTCGCGCCCTTTGGCGGGGCCAAGGCGCGGCTGGGCACCAACCCGATCTCCTTCGCGGTGCCGTCCAACCTGGATGGGCCGCTGTTCCTGGACATGGCGACCTCGGCCGTGGCCGCCGGCAAGATCAGCCTGGCGATCGCGCGCGGCCAATCGATCCCCGAGGGCTGGATCGTCGATGGCCAGGGGCGCGCCACCACGGATCCGAAGAAGTTCAAGCCGGATGGCGCGCTGCTGCCGCTGGGCGGCAGCGAGGGCTACAAGGGCTATGGCCTGGCTTCGATGGTGGAGATCTTCGCCGGGTTGCTGACCGGGTTGGGCTACGGCGTGGAGCCGACCGGGCGGCATAACGATGGCTGCTTCATGGCGGTGTTCAACGTCGCCGCGTTCCGCGACCTGAACGTGTTCAAGCAGGAAGTGACGGAGTTCGCACAGTACCTGAAATCCACCCCGCCGGCGGAAGGATTTTCCGAGGTGTACTATCCCGGCGAGATCGAGCATCGCAAGGAGATCGAGCGCAAGCGCGACGGCATTCCGGTGGAGGATTCCACCTGGGCGGCGCTGAAGAAGCTGGCCGACGCCAATGGCGTGGCCGGCCAACTGGAAATGTAAAGGGGAACGCGACCATGTCGAACGATCCTACACTGATCATACGCGGCGGCACCGTGGTGGACGGACGCGGCGGCGCGCCGTTCGAGGCCGATGTCGCCATTTCCGGCGGCAGGATCACGCAGGTCGGCAAGGTCGCAGCCAGGGGCGACCGGGAGATCGATGCCAGGGGGCAGCTGGTCACGCCCGGCTTCATCGATCCGCACTCGCATTACGACGCGCAGGTGACGTGGTCCGGCAGCATCACGCCGACCTCGTGGAACGGCGTCACCACCACGATGATCGGCAATTGCGGCGTCGGTTTCGCGCCGTGCCGGCCGGACCAGCGGGACATGCTGGTGAAGCTGATGGAGGGGGTGGAGGATATCCCCGAGGTAGTGCTGACCGAGGGGCTGCCGTGGAACTGGCAGAGTTTTCCCGAATACCTGAACACGCTGGACGCGCGGCGATACGATCTGGACGTGGCGACGCAGGTGCCGCATGCCGCGGTGCGGGTGTTCGTGATGGGCAGGCGCGGCGCCGATCTGGAGCCGTCCACGCCGGCGGACCAGGCGGCGATGGCGCGGATCGCGGTGGAGGGCATCCAGGCCGGGGCGCTAGGTTTTTCCACCTCGCGCACCATCAACCACAAGACTTTGGCCGGTGAGTCCATTCCGACCTTGCGTTCGGAAGAGTTGGAGCTCGGCGCCATCGCCGATGCGTTGCGCGGCATTGATGCCGGCTGGCTGCAGGTGATTTCCGACTTCGATGATGCCGATCCGGAATTCGACATGCTGCGGCGCCTGGTGGGCCGTTCGGGCCGGCCGATGGCGATCACCATCCTGCAGCGCGACGCCAAGCCGGAAGAATGGCGCCGCATCGTCGGACGGATCGCCGATGCCAATGCCGAGGGGCTGCCGATGCTCGGCCAGGTGCTGACGCGGCCGACCGGGGTGATGCTGGGCTTCGAGATTTCGCAGAACCCGTTCCTGGGCCGGCCGAGCTGGGAGAAGATCGCGCATCTGCCGTTCGCGCAGAAGCTGGAGGTGCTGCGCCGGCCGGAGTTCCGGGCGCAGATCCTGTCCGAGACCTGCGACGAGCCGGTGCTGCGCAAGCGCGTGACGACCTGGAACCGCATCTTCAAGCTCGGCGATCCCGCCGATTACGAGCCGCCGGAAGACCGCTCGGTCGCCGCCGAGGCGGCGCGGCAGGGGCGGGATCCGCAGGAGGTGGTGTATGACTGGCTGCTGGAGAACGGCGGCAAGACCATCCTGTATCGGCCGCTGTCCAACTACAGCTACGGCAATCTGGACACGGTGGGCGACATGATCGGCCATCCCAACACCATCGTCGGGCTTGGCGATGGCGGCGCGCATGTCGGCGTGCTGACGGATGCGTCCGCCATCACCTATATGCTGACGCACTGGACGCGCGACCGCACGCGCGGGCCGAAGAAGCCGGTTGAATGGGCGATCCGCCGGCTGACCAGCGATTCCGCCCGCGCGCTCGGCCTGCACGACCGGGGCGTGATCGCGCCTGGCTACAAGGCGGATGTGAACGTCATCGACTACGACCATCTGCGCATTTGCGCGCCGGAGGTGCTGTACGATCTGCCCGCGGGCGGGCGGCGGATGGTTCAGCGCACGCAGGGCTATACCGCCACGATCGTTTCGGGCGTTCCCGTGCACGTGAATGGCGAGGCCACCGGCGAATTGCCGGGGCGGCTGATCCGCGGCGGGCAGGCCGCACCCATGCAGAAGGCAGCGGAGTAGACCATGTCCTTACGAGAGAAAGCCGCGGTCACCGGCATCGGCGAGACCGAATATGTGCGTGGTTCCGGCAAGACGCCGCTGGCGATGCAGATGGAGGCCTCGTTGATGGCGTGCCGCGATGCGGGGATTTCGCCGAAGGACATCGACGGCATCATCCCCTATGGCGGCGCGGTGGTGGCCGAGGATTTCATTACCAATTTCGGCATTTCCGATCTGCGGTTTTCCGCCACCACGCCAATGGGCGGCGCTTCGGCGGTGGCGGCGGTGCAATGCGCGGTGGCCGTCGTTGCCGCCGGCATCTGCAACCATGTGCTGATCCCGCTGGGGCGGGATGGCTGGTCCGGGGCGCGCATCGGCTCGCGCGTGCAGCAGATGCCGCAGTTCAAGGTGATCGGCGAGTTCGAAATGCCGCTCGGCGCCATCGCTCCGGCGCAGCTCTATGCGCCGATGGCGCGGCGGCACATGGAGCTGTACGGCACCACCAGCCGCCAGCTCGGCTCGATCGCGGTGAGCACGCGCCAGCACGCGATCCTGCACGGCAACGCCACCATGACCAAGCCGATCACCATCGACGACCACCAGAATTCCCGCATGATCTCCGACCCGCTGCGGCTGCTCGATTGCAGCCTGGAGAGCGACGGCGGGGCGGCGGTGATCATTTCCTCGGCCGAACGGGCGCGGGACATGAACAAGCCGCCGGTGTACATCATGGGCGTGGCGGAGGGGCATCCGGACAGCCCGAGCGCGATCACCCAGCGGCCGGATCTGACCCGGCTGGGCCTGGCCAAGGCGGCGCCGAAGGCGTTCGCTATGGCGGGGGTGAGCCCGGCGGATATCCAGGTGGCGGAGATCTATGACTGCTTCACCTATATCGTGATGTGCCAGCTGGAAGACCTCGGCTTCTGCAAGAAGGGCGAGGGCGGGGCGTTCGTGGAGAACGGCGCGCTCGGCCTTGGCGGGCGTTTGCCGGTGAACACGCATGGCGGGTTGCTGTCGCAGGCGCATATGGCCGGGCTGAACCACGTGGTGGAGATCACCCGGCAGTTGCGCGGCGAAGGCGGCAAGACCCAGGTGGCGGGGGCGAAGCTCGGGCTGGTGACCGGCTATGGCGACATGGGCGACGGCTCGCTGGCGATCATGCGGGCGGCCTGAGATGGATGTATCGATGGAAACTTACGACAAGCTGGTCCCCTCCCCTTCCGCGCATACGCAGCCGCATTGGGACGGGCTGAACGCGCATAAGTACTTGCTGCAGAAATGCGCCGATTGCGGGAAGATCCGGCACTATCCGCGGCCGGTCTGCGATGGCTGCTACTCGATGAAGGTGGAGTGGGTGGAGGCATCGGGGCGCGGCACGGTGCATAGCTGGACGGTGACGTATCATCCGTTCCATCCGGGCTGGAAAGGCGACCTGCCGTATATCCTGGTCACCGCCGATCTGGAGGAGGGTGTGCGGATGAACGCGCAATTGCGCGGGGCGGAGGCTTCGGCGTTGAAGATCGGGGCACCGGTAAGAATTGATTATGAGGTGGCGAAGGAGGGGCTGACGCTGCCGGTGTTGAGATTGATCGGATAGGCTTCCGATTATCGCCTCAAGGAACCATACGCGATGGATATCTTTCCCGCAGTTGCCACCGTCGCCGGCGAGATCGATTTCGATCCCGATGCGCTGCTGGCGAAATACCTGGCCGAACGCGACAAGCGCCTGCGCCCGGACGGCGTTGGGCAGTATCTCGAGGTCAAGGCCGAGTTCTCCCGCTATGTCGAGGATCCGTATGTGGAGCCGGGGTTCACGCGCGATCCGGTGTTCGACGAGGTAGAGTTCGCGATCATCGGCGGGGGATTCGGCGGCCTGCTGCTGGGTGCCAGGCTGCGCGAAGCAGGATTTGAACGCCTGCGGGTCGTGGAGAGCGGCGGCGATTTCGGCGGCACCTGGTACTGGAACCGCTATCCGGGCGCGATGTGCGACGTGGAGTCCTATTGCTACCTGCCGCTGCTCGAAGAGCTCGGCTACATCCCGAAGCACAAATACTCGTTCGCGCCTGAAATCCTCGAGCACAGCCGGCGCATCGCGCGGCATTATCGCCTGTACGACAACGCGCTGATGCAGACCACCATCACCGACCTGCGCTGGAACGAAGGCGACCGGCGCTGGATCATCCGCACCAACCGCGGCGACCGGTTCCGCGCGCAGTACGTGGCGATGGCGAACGGCCCGTTGAGCCGTCCCAAACTGCCGGGCATTCCCGGCATCAACGAGTTCAAGGGCTATACGTTTCACACCAGCCGATGGGATTACCGCTACACCGGCGGCGACAGCTACGGCAACCTGACCGGGCTGAAGGACAAGCGCGTCGGCATCATCGGCACGGGTGCGACCGCCATTCAGTGCATTCCGCATCTCGGTGCCTCCGCGCAGCAGCTTTATGTATTCCAGCGCACGCCCTCCTCGGTCGATGTCCGCAACAACCGCGAGACCGATCCCGAGTGGGCGGCCTCTCTCGAGCCTGGCTGGCAGAAGCGGCGGATGGAGAATTTCAACATCCTCGTCAGCGGCGGCGACCAGGACCAGGATCTGGTGCATGACGGCTGGACCGATATCTTCCGCAACCTGACCGGAACCGCCGCGGCGGAGGCCGCGCGAAAACTCGGCCGCCGGCTGACGGCCGAGGAGGCCGAGCAGCTGCTGGTGCTGTCGGACTACCGGAAGATGAACCAGGTTCGCGCCCGCGTGGACGAGATCGTCCGGGATCCGGCCACCGCGGCGGCGCTGAAACCGTGGTACCGGCAGTTCTGCAAGCGCCCCTGCTTTCACGACGAATACCTGCCCACCTACAACCGTCCCAACGTCAAGCTGGTCGACACCAACGGCCACGGCGTCGAGCGGCTGACCGAGCACGGGGTGGTTGCCAACGGCCAGGAGTACGAGATCGACTGCCTGATCTTTGCCACCGGCTTCGAGGTCGGCACCTCCTTCACCCGCCGCGCCGGCTACGACGTTGTCGGGCGCGACGGCATCACGCTTTCGGAATACTGGGCCAACGGCGTGCGCACCCTGCATGGCCTCACGGCCGACGGCTTTCCCAACTGCTTCTTCGTCGGACGAACCCAGGCGGCGGTGACGGTCAATCTGCCGCTGTCGCTGGAGAACCAGACGCGCCACGTCGTGCACATGGTCACCGAGGCGCGCGCGCGGGGTTACGACACGCTGGAGCCGTCGGCCGAGGCCGTCGATGCCTATGTTCAGGACGTGCGAAGGCTGTCCACCAGCGGCGCGCATTTCTTCGTGGAATGCACGCCGGGCTACTACAACAGCGAAGGCGCGGCCGGCAACAGGAACGGATTTTTTTCGGAAACCTACGGCGCGGGATCGCTGCGGTTCTTCGAGATATTGGATCAGTGGCGGACAGACGGGCGCCTGCCGGGGCTTGTGCTGCGCTGAGTGTGCATCCGGGAACGGCTTGAGCCATTGGAAACTGCTCTAGCGCAGCGGGGCGCTCGCGGCTTCCCGGATTGCCTAACTGCCGGCGGGCGCGGCTGCGGGCGCCGGTTTCGCCTGCGACAGGGACAACTGCGCCAAGGATCGGGCGGTCTGGATCGCGAGCACCGTCGCCAGCAGAAGCGCCGCCGCGCCGATCAGGGAGGGCAACATGAAACTATGGGTGCGATCGAGCAGCCAGCCTGCGATGATGGGGCCCAGGATCTGCCCGGCGCCGAACCCCGCCGTCATCAGCGCGGAGGAGCGCCGCTGCTGCGCCGGGGCCAGAGCGCGTGCCGCGATGAAGCCCAGCGCGGTGATGCCCATGAAGGTGCCGCCGAGCAGGACCGCGGCGAGCAATGCGCCGGCCGCGTCGGACCACAGGCCGCCCGCCGCGACACCGGCGGCCTCGATCAGGCAGGCCAGTCCATAGGCTTGCAAGGCGCCCCAGCGACGGCCAGCCCAGCCCCAGATCGCGGTGGAAGGGATCGCCGACAGGCCGACCGCGATCCAGACCATCGGTTCCAGCACGCGCGCCTCCGGCGCGGCCCGGACCACCGCGACAATGAAGGTCGCGGTGATGACGTAACCGAAGCCGAACAGGGCGTGACACAGGCTCAGCCTGGCGAGGCCGGGCACTGGCGCGGCGGGCTCAGCCCGGGGTGCCGAGGCGGGGCGCGGCGGATCGCCGGGGACCAGCCAGGCGCAAAGGGGAAGGGCCAGGGCGGCAATCGCACCTGTCACCAGCCACAGGGAACGCCATCCCATGCCGGCCGCCTGAAGCGCGTCCACCGCGATGGCGGAGATGACGATGCCGACACCCACGCCGGCGAAATGCAGCGGTGCGAGCGAGGTTCTTCCGGAGCCGGCAAGCCGGTCCAGCACCAGCGCGGAGCCGAGCACGAGCGCGAAGGCGCTTGCCACGCCGCCGAGGAAGCGCAGCAGCAGGAATGCCGCCATGGTATCGGCGAGCCCCATGCCGGCGGTTGTCGCGGCGCCGGCCGCGATCGCGGCGAGGAACCAGGCCCGTCGGCCACCCGGCAGGCGGGGAAGCGCCAGCAGCAGGGCGCCCAGCAGGTAGCCGGCGAAATTGGCCGCGGCTATCAGCCCGGCCGCAGATTTCGTCAGCCCGGCCCCGTCCGCCATGGCCGGCAGAATGGGGGTGTAGACGAAGCGCCCGATGCCCATTGCGGAGGCCAGCGCCAGCATGCCGCCGAGTGCCAGGGGCAGGCTGGCGGCGCGAAGCTGTCTCGCGGTGATAGAAGCCGGGTCGTGCATCCTGGGCCTCCCGTTGTTGCCGTCCGGCGTGCGGCGGCGGGACGGGTTTTAGCTCAGGGCCGCCATCGGAAGAAGCGAAAGCTTTTGATCGCAGCCATCTGTCCGGCAGATGGGCCGGCTATTCCGCGGCGATGGAGCGGGCCTCGGCGGGCAGGCTGGGCAAGGCGGCGAGAAAGGCGGCGAGCGCGCCGGAGACGTAGGCGTCCCGACGGCGGACGAACAGGGTCTGGACGATGCCATCGGCCGGCGGAACGGGGTGAAGCGCGACGCGGCCCTGCTGCCAGACCGGGCCGATCAGCGCGCGCGGGAGCAGGGTGATGCCGAGGCCGGCGGCGACGCAGCCGAATACCGCCTCGAGGATGCCAAGCTCCATCACGCGCGGCGCGGGGACGCCGTGCCGGGCGAGCAATTCCTCCAGCCGCTGGCGGTAGGAGCAGCCGCGGCGCAGCACGACGATGCGAATCTCGCCCTGCGCGGCCAGGGCTTGCAGCGAGGCGATCGGTGCCGGGGTGAGCAGGACCAGTTCCTCGGTGAACACAGGCTCGGATTGCAGGTCCGGATGGATGGCCGGGCCGCAGACGAAGGCGCCTTCCAGGCGGTGGTCCAGCACTTTTTCCAGCAGCTCGCAGGTCGTGCCGGTTTGCAGCGTGAGGTCGATCTTGGGGTGGGCGGCGGCGAAATCCGACAGCAGGCGGGTCAGATGCAGGGCCGTGGTAGTTTCCAGCGAGCCGATGACCAGGGGGCCCTGGGGGGTGTCTTCATCCCGTGCGACGCGGCGGGCCTCGGCCAGCAGGCGGGCGACCTGGCCGGCGTAGGGGAGCAGGCGGCTGCCGGCATCGGTGGGCTCGACGCCGCGGGCGTGGCGGCGAAACAGGGGGGTGCCGAGGTCTTCCTCCAGCTGGCGGATGCGGACGGTGACGTTGGATTGGACCGTGTGCAGTTCCTCGGCGGCGCGCCCCATGCTGCCGAGGCGGGCGACGGCTTCGAATATTTTGAGGTCCGCTGCGTCCATCCTGATGGCACCTTCTGGCCGTTCGGCTGGTGGGTCAATGGCGGCAGGTTATAGGCGTTTTTTTGGGGGTGGGGAACGCGGTACGCGTGGCGGGTTGGTGCACCGGTAAAAATTGATTATGAGGTGACGAAGGAGGGGTTGACGCTGCCGGTTTTGAGGTTGGTGGCGTAGGCCTAGGGCGAATAATCGGAGTGAAATCCGCCGGTGGTTCCGATTAAATCGTCCCAGCTCAACATCTATTATATTGGTATCTATATATATTGTTACTTCTCATAGCTCATTCATTCATTCAGACTCACCTTCAAGGACCGGGGTAAGCTTGGACATTATGTACTTCGCTGACGATTCTAGCTCGGGAAACATAGAGCTTGCATTTATATTAATTTTATCTAGATCCCTCCTTATGTCTTTTTTTGCCGATGCAGGTATTCTATTTTTAACTATTTTAATTCCAAAAGTGTTAAAACTTAATATTTCAGCGGGTAGGCCGAATATGAAGAAAGCTCCTTGCTGAGCAACGATTCTGATATTATTGTGCTTTGGCTTAACAAGATGAATTGATTTCAAATCAGCAGGACGAATTTCTGGTAGAAAATATGGCTTCTCGGACCGAATAAACTGAAGCAGCCGTTTACCCGCGTGGGTTTTTTCCAGTTCACCCGGGGTCTTTGTATCTCGAAGTTCGTTTCGCTCACTGGGTGTTAAGTTAGACAAATTTGCAACACAGCTTACTGTGTCGCTATCAAAATAGCGCACGCTCCGATTTTGCACTGAAAGTCTTATAAACTCACCATCATTCCCTTTGTTCGCCTCGCAAGCAAAATACAGCGCCACGAGAGGATTGTATGTAACATCAAGCAGCCGAGTAGGTAGAGAAAAATGCTGCATCCTTACAAGCTGATCAAAGACGGTCCTATCTGCTGCGAATTCATTAGGATGACGTGACAGCAACTCTCGGAAGATATTTTTTTCATCCTTCCGGTTGGCACCTCTGAACAGGCTTGGTGTTAACTTATATGATCGATCGCTATGGCCGCGGTACACGTCCAATGAATTCGCGGCGCCCTTGAAATTTTGTAGTCGTTCAATGAAATCGGCCAGGCTAGTCATCGGCCGTTCGGTCTGAGTAGACGCTAAGGTTTCCATAGCATCCATTCCCGATATTGAAATCTGCATCGCGGCAGATTACTACTCACAGATCGTTCCGATCCACCAATATTTTGTTCCAACCTTGATCGCCTTTTGACACACATCGATTTTAGGCTCTTTACTACTTTGAAAAAGGACACGCACTTCTGTGAAATCCCTATGGAAGAAGCCTTGAAGAAAGAACCAGCAGCAAGCTGGCCTACGCGAATCAAAATCGCAACTGAAGTGGCGACTTAGTCGTTAAATGAGGATGTTAAAGTGAGCAAGCCATTATTGCGGACCGTGTCTCGAGAGGCGCCGACCGCTTCTTGGCCTCTGGCCCCATCGGCCGGTTGGGGCGCGGTATGTGCCTGTCACACCCCCGCGCCCTCACCCCTCCCTCTCCCCCGAAGCGCGGGGGAGAGGGTGCTATGCGGCGGTTCCAAATGCGATTGAGATGGGGTGATGGAGTTTCGCGATTAAGGGCGGTCCGAGCGGAGGTCGTTGACCGCACGAAGGAAACTTAGGGCGGGAAAGCGCAGCGCCTTCCGCCTCTTTTGGTGGTGCTGCCACACCAACCTTCGATGGCGGAAGGCGCTGCGCTTTTCCGCCCTGCACAGGGCAAGACATGGATGTTCGGCCTTCGCCGAACATGACAGCGTGCGAACGTGACGGGGTGGGCGCTGGGGGCCATTTTGCGGTTGCCTGTTATATTTAATAACTGTAATCTAACGGAATGAACCATGCACCCGATACCCCGACCGATCCGCAAGCCGACTTGGGGCCTGTTGCTGCCCCGGGAGGCTTTTCAGGAGATCATTCTGATCCTGCGCGGGGCGTTGCCGCCGCCGCTTTCGGAGGACCCGGCGGAGGAGATACGCCGGGACCGGGCGGCGATGGCCGGGGTGGCGGCGTTGAAGCCGGTGAATGCGGCCGAGGGGCGCTTGGCGGCTCAGTTCGTGGCGGCGGATGCCTGGGCGATGGATTGCCTGCGGCTGGCGCAGGTGAAGCGGCGGGAGCCGGATCTGGCGTCACAAATGCCGGGCGCAGGCGGCGAGCATGATGCGGGAGGCGAAATCCGCGCTGCGCGTGCTGCTGCGGTTGCAGGCGGCGCGGCAGAAGGTCGAGGCGGACGGGACGGCGGCGGATCGGGCCGCCTGGGCCGAGCATAGCGCCGTGGGGATGATGCGGGAGGCGCTGGAGGCTGCCTCGGCCGGGGGCCGTGGCCGGGCGGCGCCCCTCCCGGCCGTGGCGGGCGGGATGGAGGTCTCGGCGGGTCTGGCGGCGGTGTCCGGGCCGGACATTGGGATGGCCGGGCCTGGGCCGGATGTGCACGAGTTTGCCGGCGGGGCGGCAATCGTGGATGCGCGGGACGCGGTCGGGCAGGACGCGGTCGGGCAGGATGGGGCCGCCGTTGCACGGTCTGGCATTGGGTCGGTCTCATGCCATGGGATTGATGCTCGTGAAACGCGATTTGAGACGGAGGCGAGACGACGGCCTCCGCCGGTTCGGCCTCCGCCGGTTCGGGCGGTGGCGTGACGCGCCGGGGGGATGGTTGCGTCGTGGGCTGAAGCCGGCCGGGCGCGCGAGGGGTTGCAGATGGCGGGTTGCACCCGCCCTACGGGCCGGTGTGGGAATGGGGCGAGATTGACTTGCGGCGGCGGATGACGCTTGGCTTGGCGGTCCGACGCGTGCCCGCTCGGGTTCATGGGCGTGGATGGCAAGACCGGGAGAACCCGGCTGCCCAATGACAAGGGAAGAACGGGACAAGGGAGGAACGGCGATGAAATCACTCTCTCAGGAACAGGTGGAGCAATTCCGCCATGACGGGTTTCTGTTTCCGTTGCCGGCGCTGACACCGGCGGAAATCGCCGCGTGCCTGGCCGGCCTGGCGCGGCTGGAGGCGGAGCTCGGCTGCGCGGTGGCGGATGCGGATCCGAAATGGCGCTCCCACGGGCATGCGCATTCGCCGTGGTTCAATGAGCTGGTGCGCCATCCGCGCATCCTGGACGCGATCGAGGATGTGATCGGCCCGGACATCCTGGTCTGGACCAGCACGTTCTTCATCAAGGAGCCGCATTCCGCCACCTATGCCGCCTGGCACCAGGATGGCGGCTATTTCGGGCTGGAACCGCAGGAATCGGTCTGCGCCTGGGTGGCGCTGACCGATGCCTCGCGCGAGGCGGGGTGCATGGAGCAGCTGTCGTTTCACGGCCAGCCGCGGCTGTACCACCATGCGCCGCTCGGGTTGCCGAACAGCATCAACCGCGCCGGGCAGACGATCCAGGAGCCGTTCGACGAGGCCGACCCGACGGCGATGGCGCTGCCGGCGGGGTCGTTCTCGCTGCATCACGAGCTGGCGATCCACCGCTCGGCGCCGAACAACGCCGGGCATCGGCGGGTCGGGATCGGGCTGAACTACATGCCTGCTCATGTGCGGCTGGAGAGCCCGGTGCGCTGCAAGGCGATGCTGGTGCGGGGCGAGGACCGGTACGGCAATTTCGATCTGTTCGAGCCGGGCGGCGGGGAACGCGACGCGGCGGCGCTGGCGCTGCATCAGGAGGTGAGCGACCGGTACCGGGAGAATTATCGCATCCAGGTGGACCGCCACGCGCGGCGGTTTGCCGGCGCGGGGGCCGGGTGAGGCCTGCTTTGGAATTGACTCGGTCCCTGGCCGATGCAAGCCTTCTGCGATGATCGACATCGATATCTCTCGATTGACGCCGCAGGAGCGCCTGGACCTGATCGCGCGGCTTTGGGAGAGCCTGGATATGAACGATGTCCCGCTGACGCCCGCGCAAGGAGCCGAGCTTGACCGGCGGCTGGCCACGGCCGACGCCGACCTCGCCGACAGCGTGCCGTGGGATGTGCTGCGAGCCGAGTTCGCTGACCGCTTGAAGTGACCCTGCCGGTCGTCTTCACGGCTGCGGCGAGGGCGGACATCCTCGATGCCGTCGAGTGGTACGAAGCACGGCAGAGCGGTCTGGGCCGGCGCTTCATCGCGGACCTTGAGGCGCTGACAGTTCGGATGGGCGGGAACCCGCGGCAATTTCCAGTGCTGCACAACGGCGTCCGTCGCGGGGCGCTTCGGCGCTTTCCCTAAGGAGTGTTCTTCCGGGCGCTGCCGGAGCAGGTGCAGGTTCTGGCGTGTTTCCACACCAGCCGGGACCCGATCCAGTGGCAGCGAAGAACCTGACGGTGGGGGCGGATCCCGCTCCGCCCCGCCCGTCAGAAATACCGGGCCAGGTTCCGGCGTATGCGCTGCAACGGCACCTCGCCCGCCGGCGGGGGTTGGAAGGTCTGCCCGGTGATGGTTTCGAATGCGCGGATATAGACCTCGGCCGTTTCCAGCACGATGTCTGCGGGGATTTCGGGGATCGCGTCCTGGTAGGGGTCGCAGCGCGCGGCGACCCAGCTGCGGACGAAGTCCTTGTCGAAACTTTCCGGGCGCTCGCCTCGGGCGAAGCGGTCGGCGTAGCTGGCGGCGAACCAGTAGCGGCTGCTGTCGGGGGTGTGGATTTCGTCGGCCAGCACGATGTTGCCCTGCGGGTCGGTGCCGAATTCGTATTTGGTGTCCACCAGGATCAGGCCGCGCCGGGCGGCGATTTCCTGGCCGCGGGCGAACAGGGCCAGGGCATGGTCCGACAGGGTTTGCCACTGCGCGGCGGTCAGCAGGCCCTGGGCGACGATGGCGTCGGGCGACAGCGGCTCGTCATGGCCGCCGTCGAAGGCCTTGGTGGTGGGGGTCAGGATCGGGTGGGGCAGGCGCTGGTTGTCGCGCATTCCGTCGGGCAGGCGGATGCCGTACATCTCCCGCTGGCCGGCCTTGTACATCGTCAGGATGGAGGTGCCGGTGGTGCCGGCGAGGTAATCGCGCACCACCACCTCCACCGGCAGGATGTCCAGCCGGCGGCCGACGACGACGTTGGGGTCGGGGTATTCGAGGACGTGGTTGGGGCAGATGTCGCCTGTCTGCTCGAACCAGAAGCGGGCGGTCTGGGTGAGGACCTGGCCCTTGAAGGGGATGGTGGCGAGGATGCGGTCGAAGGCGGAAAGCCGGTCGGTGGCGATCAGGATGCGGCGGCCGTCCGGCAGGTCGTAATTGTCGCGGACCTTGCCGGAATAGTGGTTCGGCAGTTCCGGGATGGTGGCATCCCGCAACACCTGATCGGCCCGTGCCCGCAAAACCTGCCTGTCCATCGCATTCGCCCCCGGGGAGTGTGAGGCCTCCCTATACAGGACGTGGCGCTATCGCCGCCAATCCCCGATCGCGGCCCGGGGCAGGCCCAGATTGTCGCGCAGCGTGGTGCCGGTGTAGTCCTCGCGGAACAGCTTGCGGCGCTGCAGCTCGGGCACCACCAGCTTGACGAAGTCCCGGTAGCCTTCGGGGATGTTGGTGCCGACGATGACGAAGCCGTCGCAGGCGCCGGTGGTGAACCATTCCTCCATCTGGTCGGCGACGTCCGACGCGGTGCCGACCATCGGGTTCTGCATGCGGCCGCGCTGGCTGTGGTGCAGGAACTCGGCGACCGTCGGGTTGGGGTTGCCGGACAGGCTCACCACCCGGTCGCGGATCGCCTGCAGGCCGGAGATGTTGGCCAGTTCCTCGGTGGTGAAGGGTTCGTCCATGCCCTTGCTGGCGAAATCGAAGTTCAGCGCCTCGGACAGCAGCGAGAGGCTGTCCACGTCGCGGTGCAGGCTTTCGATCAGCTCGTATTTCTCCTGCGCCTCGGCGCGGGTTTCGCCCACCACGGTGTAGCAGGTGGTGGAGATGCGCACGCTGTCGGGGTCCCTGCCCTCGGCCGCCACCATGGCCTTCAGTTCGGCGTAGTCGCGCCGGGCGGTGTGGATGTTGGCGTAGGAAACGAATACCAGTTCGCCCCATTGGGCGGAGAATTTCTTGCCGCGGCCGGACTGGCCGGCCTGGATGATGACGGGGCGGCCCTGCGGCGTGCGCGGCACGGTGAAGGGGCCGCGGGAGTTGAAGAACTTGCCCTTGTGGTCCAGCCGGCGGACGCGGTCGGGCTCGGCGAACACCATGCGCTGCTTGTCCAGCACGATGGCGTCGTCGTCCCAGCTGTCCCAGTGGCCGAGGACGACTTCCATGAACTCGTCGGCGCGGTCGTAGCGCAGGTCATGGGCGATCATCTGCTCGCGGCCCATGTTCCAGGCCTCGCCGTCGTTCAGGGAGGTGACGACGTTCCAGGCGACGCGCCCGCCGATCAGGTTGTCCACGGTGGCGAACACGCGGGCGACGTGGAAGGGTTCGTAATAGGTGGTGGAGTAGGTGGCGCCGAGGCCGATCTTTTTGGTGCCCATGGCCATCGCCATCAGGCAGGCGACGGGGTCCATCTTCACGCAGCGGATGCCGTTCTCCACGGTGTGCGCGTGGTCGTTGCCGTAGCGGTCGGGCATTGCCAGGCGGTCGTCGAAGAAGGCCAGATGGAATTTGCCGGCTTCCAGGATCTGCGCGATCTCCTGGTAATATTTGGCGGACATGAAATCCGGCCTGGCGGCGGGATGCCGCCAGGAGCTTACCAGGTTCGAGCAGTTCTGCGCCTGCAGGAAGCCGACCAACGCCATCTGACGCATGACGCAGCCTTACTTGCCGGTGAATACGGGCGGGCGGCGCTCGCCCATCGCCTTGGTGCCTTCCTTGAAGTCGGCGGTCTTGCGCAGCCAGTCCTGCTCGGTCAGTTCGCGCTCGGTGGCGGTTTCGAACGCATCCACCAGGCCCCGGCGCACGGTCGCGCGGGTGGAGACCAGCGCCAGCGGGCCGGACATGGCGATGTCGTCGGCCATGGCGATGGCGGCGTTGCGCACGTCGGCGAGCGGCACGAGCTGCTCGGCCATGCCCAGGCGTACCGCCTCGTCACCGGGCACGCGGCGGCCGGTGTAGAACAACAGGGCGGCCTGCTGGGCGCCGACCAGGCGCGGCAGCGTGCAGGTCAGGCCGAAGCCGGGGTGGAAGGACATGCGGGTGAAGTTGGCGGAGAAGCGGGCTTCCTCGCAGGTCACGCGGAAATCGGCGGTCAGCGCCACGCCGAGGCCGCCGCCGATGGCCGCGCCCTGGATGGCGGCGACAACGGGCTTCTTGTTGCTCATCATCCGGCTGGCGTGCTTGTACAGGTGCTGGCCGCCGCGGCCCTCGGTGGTCTCGGTGATGTCGCCGCGGCGGGAGAAATCGGCGCCGGAGCAGAAATGCTTGCCCGCGGCGCACAGCACGACGGCGCGGATCTCGCTGTCGGCGTCCGCCTCGTCATAGGCGTCGGCGATGGAGTTGATGAGGTCGGTGTCGAAGAAGTTGTTCGGCGGGCGGCGGATCTCGACGATCTGGATGCGGCCCTGCTTCCAGGTGCCGACGTCGCCGTGGATCTTCTCGCCGCTGTGATGGTGAACCGCTGCGCTCATTGGCTGTGTTTCCTCGCCGGTGGGATTGTTGCCGCGCGATCGCGGTCCTTGATGGATGGAATGGGGGTGAATGGTACTGGCGGCGGGCGAGGTGTCAACCGAAGCGGGCCAGCGCCCCGCCCGCCACGCGCTTGCCAATGACGGCACTTCTGATAAGCCTGAAAGTCGACGGGTAGGAAGGCGGACAACCATGGATTTCGAGCTCAGCGAAGAACACCGGATGATCAAGGACCTGATGGCCCGCTTCGTCCGCGACGAATTGCTGCCATTGGAGAATGCGGTGCTGGCGCGCGAGGCGGCCGGCGGCGGCTATACGCTGACGCCGGAAGAACGCGCGCCGATCGACGCCAAATCCAAGGAACTGGGATTGTGGGGCCTGGACGCGCCGGCGGAATTCGGCGGGTCCGATCTGCCTGTCATGGCGATGGTCGGCATCGAGGAGGAGAAGGGCAAGACCATCACGCCCTATACCCTGCCGCCGGACAGCCCGAATCTGCGCATGCTGATGAACACCTGCAACGAGGCGCAGAAGGCGCAGTACCTCGAACCCTATGCCCGCGGCGAACTGACCTCGGCGATCGCTATTTCCGAGCCTGGCGCCGGCGGCGATCCGGCCGGCATGACCACGCGCGCCGTGCGCGACGGCGATGACTGGGTGATCAATGGCCGCAAGATCTGGGTCAGCCGCGTCGGCTATGCCGATTTCACCATCCTGATGGCGGTGACGGACAAGGCGAAGGGCGCGCGCGGCGGCATCTCGGCGTTCCTGGTGGACAAGAACACGCCCGGCTTCAACGTGCTGCGGCGCATACCGATGCTTGGCGGCGCCTATACCTATGAGCTGACCTTCGAAGATCTGCGGTTGCCCGCCTCCGCCCTGCTGGGCCGCGAAGGCTACGGCTTCGCGCCGATGCAGCAGCGGCTGTCGACGCGGCGGGTGCAGATCGCCGCCTGGTGCGTCGGCATGGCGCAACGTGCATTGGACATGATGATCGAATACGCGCCGCAGCGGGTGACGTTCGGCCTGCCGCTGTCGGAACGCCAGGCGGTGCAGTGGTGGATCACCGACGCCGCCACCAAGATCCATGCCTGCCGGCTGATGACCTACGACGCCGCCTGGAAGATCGACCGCGGCGAGGAGCCGCGCAACGAGGTGGCGATGATCAAGGTCTACGCCACCGAGATGGCGTGGGAGATCATCGATCACGCCATGCAGACCTTCGGCGGCATGGGCATGACCAAGGAACTGCCGCTGCAGATGATGGCCAACCGCGTGCGGCTGATGCGCGTCTACGAGGGTCCGACCGAGGTGCACAAGATGGTCATCGCCCGCCGGCTGATCGGCAAGCGCTGAGCAGCCGCTACCAGTTCTCGAGCAGCTTGCGGGTTTCCGCCACCGCGACATCCCAGATTTCGGCCATGTCGGAATCGTCGCGGTGGTAGAGCCCGCCGAAATTGCCGTCGCCGAGCACTTCCCTCGCCTCGAACGGCGGCAGGGTGCGCATCAGGTCGATATCGGCCATTGGCTTGGACTCTTCTGGTCCGTTGCGATGCACCAGCCGGGTCCAGGGATAGTTCTCCATCCAGCTGGCATGGGTGGCGACCGGATCGATCGCGCGAATGGTGGCGTGGGTCAGCGGCGCGCGCCACCAGTCGTGGAAGCGCACGCGCGTGTCGGGGTTGTCCATCATCCATTCCTGCGCCAGGGCGGCGGCCGGCTGGTTGCCGCCATGGCCGTTGACGATGAGGATGCGGCGAAACCCCGAGCGCTTCATGCTGTCGAGGATGTCGCGGATCACGGCGGCGAAGGTCGCGACGCGCAGCGTGACGGTGCCGGGGAAGGCCGAGAAATACGGCGTCAGGCCATAGGGAACGGCCGGGAATACCGGAATGCCCAGCGGCTCGGCGGCATCCACCGCCACGCGTTCCGCGAGGATCGCGTCGGTTGCCAGCGATAACCCGGCATGCTGTTCGGTGCTGCCGATCGGCAGCACGCCCCTGTCGTCATGGCGGACCCAGTCCTCCACCATCCGCCAATCCATCTCGGCTATGCGCATAGTTCCTCCCTCGTCGCTGGCGTTCGCATGCGTGCTTGCCGCACAGATTTTCTTGTTGCCGCCACGCTGGCGGTTGCGTCATCGCACGTCAATGCATGTGTGCGCCCGGAGGGGGAGCGGCCGACGGACCTGTCCGCGCAACGTCGATGTCGCTAACGCGCGGAAACCGGCAGGATCTCGCAGTTCAGCCGGCCGGACATCAGGCAATCCTCGATCGCGGACTTCATGTGCAGTTGATGCACCAGGAACAGGCCCGCGACCACCAGCGCCAGGGCGACCGCCATTCCCGCCAGGCTGGCGGTCTGACGATCCGCTGCTTTCTCTGCTTCGTTCTGGGGGTCGATCCGTTCGACCGGAGGATTATTCGCGCGCATCCGAAACCGCCGCTTGCTCCGGCAATCCTAGCCCAAGTTGCGACCGGCGGGAAATCACAGCCGGCTGATCGACTGGCAGGCATGCGGCGCAGGCGCGGGGGAAGCCGGCGCCCCTGCCCTTCGCCTCCTCCGCTGCGGTGCCCAGGTTGCGGTCCGGCCGCACGTTCCGCATAAATTCCGCATGTCCATCGAAGCCCGCCGCCATCTGTCCTGCGATCCCGCCTTCGCCGCGCTGATCCGGCGGGCGGGGCCGTTCACGCTACGCGCGGAGAAGCAGAGCCTGTACGAGGCGTTGGTGCGTGCGATCTCGCATCAGCAGCTGCACGGCAATGCGGCGCGCGCGATCCTCGGCCGCTTCGTCGCCTTGTATCCGGATACGCCGTTCCCGCATCCCGAACAGGTGCTGACAACCGACGAGGCGACCATCCGCGCCTGCGGCTTCTCGCTCTCCAAGATCGCCGCGATACGCGACATCTGTGCCAAGACGCTGGACGGCACGGTGCCGCATCGGCGCACCGCGCTGCGGCTGAGCGACGAGGAACTGATCGAGCGGCTGACGACGATCCGTGGCGTCGGGCGCTGGACGGTGGAGATGCTGCTGATCTTCACCCTCGGGCGCCCGGACGTGCTGCCGGTGGATGATTTCGGTGTCCGCGATGGCTATCGTCGGCTGTACGGCCTGGACGAGCAGCCCAAGCCGCGCGCGCTGGCGGAGATCGGCCAGGCCTGGGCGCCATGGCGCAGCATCGCCGCCTGGTATCTCTGGCGCGCGTCGGACGAAGGCAAGCGGATCAAGACAGCCGATCCGGTCCAGGCATGAAAAAGGGCGCCTCGCGGCGCCCTTTTCCGTTCGGTCCGGCCCCCGGCAGGAGCCGTGGCGAACGATCAGGCTGCGGCGCTGGCCGCGCTCTTGCGGCCGGGCTTCTTTGCCGCGGCAACCTTCGTCGGCGCAGCCTTGGCGGGAGCGGCGGCCTTCTTCGACGCCACCGCCTTCTTCGGTGCGGCAGCCTTGGCCGGCGCAGCGGCCTTCTTCGGTGCCGCGGCTTTCTTCGGCGCGGCTGCCTTCACGGGAGCGGCGGCCTTTTTCGGTGCCGCTGCCTTCTTCGGTGCCGCGGCCTTGGCCGGCGCAGCGGCCTTCTTCGGTGCCGCGGCTTTCTTCGGCGCGGCCGCCTTCACGGGCGCCGCCTTCGCAGCCGCCGCCTTCTTCGGCGCAGCGGCCTTCTTCGGCGCCGCCACCTTCTTCGGCGCGGCTGCCTTGGCGGGAGCGGCAGCCTTCTTCGGCGCGGCAGGCTTCTTGGCAGCCGGCTTCGCTGCGGTCTTCGTGGCGGCGGCGCGCATCGCCATGGCCTGCGCCCGCACGGTATCCGTGTCCTGTGTGCTCACCTGTAGGAACTCCTTTTGACAGCGTTGCTTGTTGTAGCGTTCGTAGAAAACGTGGAGAGAAGAGCGGTCAGCCGGTCGGCGCAGCTGCGGACGGATCCGCAATATGTCGGCGAACGCGATGCGCCCGGTATGCGCCATCCCCGCGGGGATGACATGCGATCCAATCCGGAACGGGGTTTGCCGGTTCCCGCGCGCCGGAGCCTCGAGCAGCAGGGCCGCACCCGCGCAGGCAAACGATACTCGCCAGCACCGCACAGGAACCCGCGCGTCGCATTCTTCATCGTTCCTTTGCCGATACCGCATCGCGTCGCGATGCACGATCGGCTGAGTTTCGCCTGAACGAGGCTGCGGTCCATGGACCGTCCTTCTCTTGTTGTATGGCCGGATCCGCACGCCACGGAGGCGTGACGCGAATCGGATTCGATCATACCGATTCCGCTATTCCGCGTCTGACACGGGCCTGTCAATAAAAAGCAACAGTGCGGCCCGTAATCGAGCCATTTTTTTGCGTTCAGCGCTCCGGAAAGCCTGCGCAGCGCGCAGCGCGGGATCGGCGATGACGGATGGCGCGATTGTCGCAAGGCCGCGTGCCGGTGATAGCGCATGGGTGATGGCGCATAAAAGAAACCGCCGCGGCATGGAGGCCGCGGCGGCTGCAGGCGAGAGGTGATTTCCGATCAGCCGATCATGGACGCTCGGCGAGCGGGATGAATTTCTGATCGTCGGGACCGACATAGTTTGCGTTCGGGCGCACCAGCTTGTTGTCGATGCGCTGCTCGATGATGTGCGCGCTCCAGCCCGAGGTACGGGAGATGACGAACAGCGGCGTGAACATCGCCATCGGCACGCCCATGCCGTTGTAGCTGATGGCGCTGAACCAATCGAGGTTCGCGAACATCTTCTTTGTCTCCATCATCACCGCTTCAATCCGGTCGGCGATGTCGAACAGCTTCATCGAGCCGTTCTCGGCCGCGAGGCGGCGCGCCACTTCCTTGATGATCTTGTTGCGCGGATCGGCGATCGTGTAGACGGCGTGGCCGAAGCCGATGATCACTTCCTTGTTGCCGACGCGCCTGCGGATGTCCGCCTCCGCCTCGTCCGGATCTTCGTAACGCTGCTGGATCTCGAAGGCGACTTCGTTGGCGCCGCCATGCTTGGGTCCGCGCAGCGCGCCGATGCCGCCGGTGATGCAGGAATACATGTCCGACCCCGTGCCGGCGATCACGCGGCAGGCGAAGGTCGAAGCGTTGAACTCGTGCTCCGCATAGAGGTTGAGCGAGGTGTTCATCGCCCGCAGCCAGGACGCGCGCGGCGCTTCGCCATGCAGCAGATGCAGGAAATGACCGGCGATGCTGTCGTCGTCGGTCTCCACCTCGATGCGCCGGCCGTTATGGGCGAAGTGGAACCAGTAGAGCAGCATGGAGCCGAGCGAGGCCATCAGCCGGTCGGCGATGTCGCGTGCGCCCGGCTGGTTGTGATCATCCTTCTCCGGCAGCACGCAGCCGAGCGCGGACACGCCGGTGCGCATCACGTCCATCGGATGCGCCGCCGCCGGCAAGGTTTCAAGGGCGTGCTTCACGGCGTTCGGCAGGCCGCGCATCGATTTCAGCTTGGCCTTGTAGGCCTTCAGCTCGGCGATGTTGGGCAGCTTGCCGTGCACCAGCAGGAAGGCCAGTTCCTCGAACTCGCAGACATCGGCGATGTCGAGGATGTCGTAGCCGCGATAGTTCAGGTCGTTGCCGGTGCGCCCGACGGTACAGAGCGCGGTGTTGCCGGCAACCACGCCGGACAGCGCGACGGCTTTCTTGGCCCGGTTCGGACCGGGAGCTGTTGGAGCCGCTGTTTCACTCATCTTTCTTCTCCTGTTTCGCCCCGCGCCGAACGCCGGCGCGGGGGAAGGGTTGGGCAAGGAAGCTCGATTGGAAGGCGTCGGCGGATCAGAAGATCCCGGGCTTGCCGACGACCAGCGTGCCGGCGGGGAGTGCCACGTTCAACTGATGCAGCTCGCCGGCGGGCAGCCTGGCCAGGTCCTGCACCGCGGCGAGGAAGCGGTTGGATTCGCGGGTGGAGATGATCCCGTCCGTCAGGATCTCGAACTTCCGGATGTAGTCCGGACGCGTGAACGGCTTGGCGCCGTTCGGATGCGCGTTGGCCACCGCCATCTCGTCGATCAGCTTGCTGCCGTCCTTCATGATGATCTCGATGCGGGCGCCGAAGGCGAGCTCATTGGGATCGGTCGCGCGGTAGCGGCGTGTCCATTCCGGGTCTTCCTGCGTCTCGATCTTGTGCCAGAGCCGCACGGTGTCGGCACGCCCGGCGCGCTTGGGCGTATAGCTGTCCACGTGGTGCCAGGTGCCGTCCTGCAACGCGACGGCGAAGATGTACATGATCGAATGGTCGAGCGTCTCGCGCGAGGCCTTGGGATCCATCTTCTGCGGATCGTTGGCGCCGGTGCCGATCACGTAATGCGTGTGATGGCTGGTGTGGATGATGATCTTCTCGATCTTCTCCATGTCCTCGATCTGCTCGCGCATGCGGAACGCGAGATCGATCAGCGCCTGGGACTGGTACTCGGCGCTGTGTTCCTTGGTGTAGCTGTCGAGGATGGCGCGCTTGTGTTCGCCCGCCTCCGGCAGCGGCACCTGGTAATGCGCGTCCGGGCCGTCGAGCATCCAGGCGATGACGCTGTCCTCGCCTTCATAGATCGGGCTCGGCGCGCCTTCGCCGCGCATCACGCGGTCCACCGCCTCGATCGCCAGCTTGCCGGCATGCGCGGGGGCATAGGCCTTCCAGCTGCTGATCTCGCCCTTGCGCGACTGGCGCGTGGTGAAGGAGACATGCACCGCCTGCTGCACCGCCTGGTAGATCACGTCCTGCTTCAGGCCGAGCAGCGTGCCGATGCCCGCGGCCTGCGCCGGGCAGAGATGCGCGATGTGGTCGATCTTGTGCGCGTGCAGGCAGATGGCGCGCACCAGGTCGATCTGGATCTCGTAGCCGGTGGCGATGCCGCGGATCAGATCACGGCCGGATTTTTCCATGGTCTGCGCCACCGCCAGGATCGGCGGAATGTTGTCGCCGGGATGGGAGTAGTCGGCGGCGAGGAAGGTGTCATGCATGTCGAGCTCGCGCACCGCGGTGCCGTTCGCCCATGCCGCCCATTCCGGGCTGACGCGCTTGCCCGGCGCGACGCCGAACACCGTCGCGCCGCCCTTGCGCGGATGGCCGAGCGCCATGTCGCGCGCGGAGGTGACCGAGCGGCGGTTGACCGAAGCGATCGCGACCGAGGCGTTGTCGATGATCCGATTGACGATCATCTCCGCGACGTCCTTCTGGACGGCCACCTTGTCGGCGGCGACACCGGCGATCTTCCAGGCAAGCTGGTCCTCTCGCTTCAGGTTGGCTTTGGAAGGGGAGACCTTCACATCGTGCAGTTTCATTGTTTTCTCCGATGGACGCTGACAGGGAATCCTGGAACCAGCCGCTGAACCGGACAGACGCGGGAGAAACAGGGTTGGCCCGCTTTCACCCACGGTCTAGCCTTCGAACGGGCCCTTCCTAAGGTCGCACCGATGCAACGGCAAGCATCGGGGCCCGGTTCTTGCCGATAAACCAACCAACAAAGCAGAAGAATGATCTACGTCATGCCCGCGATGTCCGCCTTCCCGTCCCCCGGCCAGGGATCCTGACCGCATGGGACCGGATGACGGGCAGAGCCAGGCAGAGGTCACGGAGGTCTATCCCGAGAGCGCGCGACGGCGCGATTTCGTCGTCCAGCTCTCCGCGATGATGGTGGTGCAGAGCTTCATCACCATGGGCATGTACACGATGCCGGTGCTGGCGCCGGAGATCGCGCGCGACATCGGCATTCCCGCGACCAGTATCGGCATCTACACCTCCATCGTCTATTCCGTCTGCGTGTTCTCGGCACTGCTCGGCGGCGGGTTGGTGCCGAGGTTCGGGGCGATGCGCGTGTGCCAGGCCTGCCTGGTGCTGCTGGCGGTGGGGTTCGCCTTTTCGCTCAGTTCCACGCTGATCGGGCTGGCGGTCTGCGGCCTGATCTGCGGGCTCGGCAACGCGCCGCCGACGGCGGCGAGTTCGCATGTGCTGCTGAAGGCCACGCCGCCGCGTTGGGTCAATCTGGTGTTCTCCATCAAGCAGGCCGGCGTGCCGATCGGCGGCGGCCTGGCCGGCGCCGTGCTGCCGGCGCTGGCGCTGGCGTTCGGCTGGCGCGGCGCGATCGGGGTGATGATGGCGCTGTGTCTGCTCACCGCCGCCGCGCTGCAGCCCTGGCGGGCGGAGGTCGACATCGAGCTCGATCGCAGCCGGCGCATCGGCTGGCACACCGCGCTGAACCCGTTCCTGCTGGTCTGGCGCAGCGCGGATCTGCGGGCGATGGGCATCGCCTCGGGCATCATGTCGGGCGTGCAGATGGGGTTGCTGGCGATCTACGTGACCTATCTGCACGAGGGCATCGGCCTGCCGCTGACGGTCGCCGGCTTCGCGTTGGCCACCGCGCAGATCGCCGGCATCGTCGGGCGCATCCTGTGGGGCACGGTCGCCGACCGGACCGGCCGCCCGGTGCTGGTGATGGCCGGGATCGCCGGCGGCGTGGCGCTGTGCGCCTTACTGGTGGCGCAGTTCACGCCCGCCTGGCCGCTCGGCACCATCCATGCGGTCAGCGCGGTGTTCGGCTGCCTGGTGCTGGGCTGGAACGGCGTGGTGTTCGCCGAGGTCGCGCGGCTGGCGCCGCCCGGCCGCACCGCGGAGGCGACCGGCGGGATCGTCTGCCTTACCTGCCTGGGGATGGTGTTCATCCCCACCGCGATCGCCGCCCTGGTGCAGGTCAGCGGCAGCTTCGCCCTCGGCTTCGGGGCGGCCGCCGCGGTCACCACGCTGGTTGCCATCGACTTCCTGCGCCGTTCGATCCGGCGCGGGTTCGGCTGACCCGCGCCGGCCCTCGCTGCGCGGATTTCCACCACAGGAGAACTACCATGTCCCGCATCCTCACCGTCGCCGCCGCCCAGCTCGGCCCGATCCAGCAGGCCGAGCCGCGATCCGTCGCCGTCGAGCGCATGGTACGGCTGATGGAGCGCGCGCATAAGCGCGGCGTCGAGCTGGTGGTGTTCCCCGAGCTGGCGCTGACCACGTTCTTTCCGCGCCACTACCACGAGGATATCGCCGAGGCCGATCGCTGGTTCGAAACCACGATGCCCTCGAACGAAACCGCCCCGCTGTTCGCCGCGGCCCGGCGCTACCGCATCGGCTTCCATCTCGGCTACGGCGAGATCGCCGAGGAAGCGGACGAAACGGGCGTGGTCCGCAAGCGCCGCTTCAACACCTCCATCCTGGTGGGGCCCGAGGGCGACATCCTGCTCAAATATCGCAAGGTGCATCTGCCCGGCCATGCCGAATACGATCCGCGCCGCAACGTGCAGCATCTGGAAAAGCGCTATTTCGAGGTCGGCAATCTCGGCTTCCCGGTGATCCGCGCGCCGATGGGCGGCCTTGCGGGGATCAACATGGGCATGATGATCTGCAACGACCGCCGCTGGCCGGAAGCGTGGCGAGTGCTTGGGCTGCAGGGGGTGGAGCTGGTGATGCTCGGCTACAACACGCCCAGCATCAACCAGGAGGCTGGCGGGTTCGAGGCGCATCACCTGCGGGTGTTCCACTCGCATCTGTCGATCCAGGCCGGCGCCTACCAGAACGCCACCTTCGCGGTAGCGACCGCCAAGGCCGGCACGGAGGATGGCTGCGAGCTGTTCGGCCACTCCATCATCGTCAATCCGCAAGGCGAGATCGTCGCGCAGGCAACCACCTGGGACGACGAGCTGATCACCGCGGATTGCAATCTGGACCAGTGCGAGTTGGGCCGGCGCACGATCTTCGCCTTCGAGAAGCACCGCCGGCCCGAGGCGTACCGGCGCATCACCGACCAGGTCGGCGCCGTCGAGCCGCCGACCTGGTCGCGCAAGGCGGCCGAATGAAGCCGCGGGGATAGAAAAGCCCGGGGGGGCGGACCGACGCCCCCCGCGCCCGCGCCGATGCGGCAAATCCCGACCTGCGAGCAGGGCAGGATCATGCAATCGCCGATGGCGAATGGCGGTCAATTCGCTTATGCTGTGCTGCACAATGCGTTCCGTTTCAGGTTCGGCACCTTCCGTAGGACCATCGTCATGGCTCTGACCCGCTGGCAGCCCTTGCCCCTCCCCGCCCCCGTCACGGCCTGCGCTGCGGCCGATTTTGCGGGCGCCGGGGCCAGGCTGGCGCCGGACAAGGCATGACCGCCCTGGACACGCCCCCCGAAGGCGCGGCGCGGACGGCGGAGGACGAGCGGGCCGCCGCCGATCATTCGCGCCTGGCCCGGGTGGTGCTGACCGGCGAGGCGCTGACCCGGCTGTCGCCAATCCTGGAGGCCGATCGCGCCCAGGCGGTGGCGGACCTGACGGTGCAGAATTATTTCGTGCCCTCCCCGGTGAAATCCGCCCCCGACCTGCCCCGCAAGGGGCTGCCGGGGCCGTTCGTGCTGCATCTGTCGGTCCAGGAAGGGCGGCTGGCCTTCGATATCCGCGCCGAGGACGACAGCGCCCTGGTGCTGCATCTGCTGTCGCTCAGCCCGTTCCGCGGCCTGATCAAGGACTACCAGATGCTGGTCGACAGCCATATCAAGGCGGTCGAGGAAGGCCGGGAGGCACGCATCCAGGCCATCGACATGGGCAGGCGCGGCCTGCACAACGAGGGCGCGGCGTTGATGAAGCAGCGGCTCGAGGGCAAGATCGCCATCGATTTCGAAACCGCGCGGCGCCTGTTCACCCTGGTCTGCGTGCTGCATCAGCGGATCTAGATTTCCGCCCGGCGATGGCGGACGCGAACGCCAAGGACAGACGGCATGAAAGTGAACGGCACCCCCTATCGCAGCGTGTGGGTGGACACAGAGGACCGCTGGTCGGTCCATATCTTCGACCAGACCAAGCTGCCCTGGTCGCTCGACATCCTTCGCCTGACCAATGTGGACGAGACGGCGCACGCCATCCGCTCGATGCAGGTGCGCGGCGCGCCGCTGATCGGCGCGGTCGCCGCCTATGGGCTGTGCCTGGCGCTGCGCGCCGATGCCTCCACGGAGGCGATGGAGCGCGACGCGGCGATGCTGAACGCGACGCGGCCGACCGCGGTCAATCTGCGCTGGGCGCTGGAGCGGATGCTGACCCGGCTGCGCAACACCCCGGCCGCGGAGCGCGTGCGCGTGGCCTATGCCGAGGCGGAAGCGATTTGCGAGGAAGACGTGGCGCAATGCGCCGCGATCGGCCAGCACGGCCAGGCGCTGATCCGGCAGGCCGCCGCGGCGAAACCGGAGCGGCGCGTGAACGTGCTGACCCATTGCAACGCCGGCTGGCTGGCGACCGTGGACTGGGGCACCGCGCTGGCGCCGATCTATGCCGCGCATGATGCCGGGATCGACCTGCATGTCTGGGTGGACGAAACCCGCCCGCGCAACCAGGGTGCGGCGCTGACCGCCTGGGAGCTCGGCAGCCATGGCGTGGCGCATACGGTGATCGCCGACAATGCCGGCGGGCATCTGATGCAGCATGGCGAGGTGGATCTGGTCATCGTCGGCGCCGACCGGGTGACCCGCACCGGCGATGCCGCCAACAAGATCGGCACCTATCTGAAGGCGCTGGCGGCGCACGACAACTCGGTGCCGTTCTATGTCGCGCTGCCGTCCTCCACCATCGACTGGGGCGTGGCGGACGGGGTGGCGGAAATTCCGATCGAGGAGCGCGCCGCCGCGGAAGTGACGGACATCACCGGCCGGACCGCCGCCGGGGAGATCGTGACGGTGCGCGTCGCCGCCGCCGGCAGCGCCGCCGCCAACCCGGCCTTCGACGTCACGCCCGCGCGGCTGGTCAGCGGCCTGATCACCGAGCGCGGCGTCTGCGCGGCCAGTGCCGCGGGCCTGCACCGCCTGTTCCCCGAACGGATCTGACCGGAGCCGGCGGGCCGTGACGATCCGCCGACTGCTTCCACTGCTGCTGCTGGCCGTGCTGGCGGCCTGCGCCACGCCGCAGCCGCCGGCGCCCGGCGCCCCGGCCACCGGCTTCTCCCGCCAGACCGCTGTTACCACGGCCCTGCAGGAATGGCAGCGCTTCGGCTCCCCGGTGCACGACGATCCGCCGGGATCGCACCCGCCGCTGACCGAGGACGAAATGCCATCGCGCCAGGATGGCCTCTGGCAGCGGGTCGGGGATTACTGGCGCATCGGCCAGGACCCGGGCACCCGCGCCAGCCTCTGGACCGGCAAGACCGACGACCGCGGCGAGGAGTACCCGGCCGAGCAGGCCGACGACTATGCCTGGTCCGCGGCGTTCATCTCCTATGTCATGCGCGTCGCCGGCGCCGGGGACCGGTTTCCGTACGCCCCCGCCCACGCCACCTATATCGATGCCGCCTGGCGCGAGGCAGCCGGGCAGGACAGCGAATGGGCCATCGTCGCGGAACGGCCGGAGCAATATGCCCCGCAGCTCGGCGACCTGATCTGCACCGGGCGCGACCAAGCCGCCGGCATCGGCTTCGACGATCTGCCGGCGCGCTTTCCCGGCCATTGCGACATCGTGGTTGCCATTCGACCCGGCGAGCTCAGCGTGATCGGCGGCAACGTGTCCGCGGCGGTGTCGATGAAGCACGTGCCGGTGACCGACGACGGCAAGCTGGTAACTCCTGGCGGCATGGTGGTGGACGACCGCTATCCCTGGTTCGTGGTCCTGCGGGTGCTGTACGAACACTAGGCCTTTGTTTCAGCGAGCAATTCCATCGCTCGGTTGAAGCAACCTCCAGCGAGATTGATCTAACCCCTGAACAGATAGTCGTTGTTCTCGCGGATCAGCCAGTTCCGCCGGCGGTGCATTCCAGGACGTAGCTCTCGCCGACATTCGTCTCGTCGATCACGCGACCGTCGCGGCGGACGAAATGCATGGTGTAGACGTTGCTGATGCGCGCCTTGGTGCCGTCGGCGAACAGGATTTTTGGCTCCAGCCGGCTGACCGTCACCGATGCGAATCCCGAAAAATCCGCTCGCCGCCGGCTGGTCAGGTCGGCCGAGCGCATGACGTAGTATTGCGATCGGGCGATGGCGTCGGGCGCCCATTGCGCCAGATATTCTTCTACATCCAGCTTGCGCCAGGCATCGAACAGGGCGTTGACCGGCCGCAGCACCGCTGCCGGGTCGGTCGGGCAGGACGTGGCGGCATTCCGCCCCATCGCTACCGACTGGCCGCTGGTGTGGGTGACCAGCTCCTCCAGCCGGTACAGCCGGTCGAGCTTTTCCGCGTCGGTGAGCGTCGTGCTCGGCAGGATGATCTGGCAGGCGATGCTGATCAGCGAATGCGACAGCGCGACATTGCCGGCATCCTTGTATTTGGCGAAGACGTCGTTGGTAACGGTCGTTGCCTTGGTTTCGAAGGTCGCCACGCTCAGGCCCTTCAACCCGCTGACCTCGGTGCGGATATCGGAGCTGACATCCTGCGTCAGCTGCTGCGTCGGCTTCGGACAGTCATAGGCCCGGGCGCCGGCGCCCAGCAGCAGGCCGAGCAGCATCGGCAAGCCGGCGCAGACAGCGCGGCACGCGCGCATCAGGGTGCCGTCATCAGCTTGATGATCGACTGGTTTACCGTGTCCAGGCGATCGAGCTTCTCGCCGTCGGACAGGCTGGCGCTGCCGTCGAGCTGGCGGCAATAGACGCTCATCATCAGCGTGCCCATGGTGATCCGATCCGCGTGCGGATATTTCTCGAACAGGTTCTTCACCGTGGTCTCTGTGTGGTTCTTCAACGTGCCGCTGACCAACGATTTCAGGCCCTGGGCGCCGGCTTCGGTATCGACGACGACATCGTGCGCCACATTGGCGGGAGGTGCCGGGCAATCGATCGCGGCCCAGGCCGGCGAACAGCCCACGACAATGGCAAGCAAGATCGGCAGGCGGCGACATTTGGCCATGGCATCCGCTCTCCATTGGAACTGTGGAAGGCTAACAGATGCAATGCGGCGTGGTCCATATTGCGCATTGGTAAGGGTCTCGGGGGCAAAGGTCTCGGGCCGGGTGTGGGGTCGTCAGCCTGGCCCGCTGTCGAGATCCATATGCGCGCGCGCCTGCACCGCAGTCTCGTAGATGCGCGGCGCGAGCTTGCGCCGGCCCAGCGCGTCGCCGAGCTTCACGCGCAGGAAGCCGCTGGTCGTGTAGCGGGTGGCGCTGGTGTAGTGGTTCTCCGACAGCCAGCGGACGGCTTCGGAATAGGCGTCCAGCAGTTCCGGCAGGATGCTGAAATTGTCGTAGTTGACGATGGCGCGCACCTTGTGGCCCACCGGGGCCAGACGCTCCGCGCACAGCGCGCGGATCCGCTCGATCTGCTCCAGGCTGCGCACGCTGTAGCCCTCGAAGTTGACGAAGAAGGTCTCGGTCTCCGGGTCGTAGCTGAGCCGGCGTTCCAGCTTCACGTCGAGCAGCGCCTCGCGCAGGCCCATCGGCTGCGGGCGGAAGATGCGCGTGTCCATCGCGCGGGGATCGCGGAGGATCGGGCGGAAGCCCATATGGGCGAGGATGTTGCGTTCGATATCGATGCCGGGCGCCACCTCGGTCAGTTCGAGCCCATCGGCCGTCAGCACGAACACGCAGCGTTCGGTGACGTAGAGCACGCTCTGCCCGCGCCGGACGGCGTATTCGCCGCTGAAGGTGCGGTGCTCGACATCGGTGACGAATTTGCGGCTGCGGCCATCCTGCAGGATCGCCATCCGGCCGTCCTCGACCGCGATGCGCAGGCCGCCGGTATCGAAGGTGCCGGTGAACACCAGCTTCTTGGCGTTCTGGCTGATGTTGATGAAGCCGCCGGCGCCGGCGAGCTTGGGGCCGAATTTCGAGACATTGACGTTGCCCTGGCGATCCGTCTCGGCCATGCCGAGGAAGGCGATGTCCAGCCCGCCGCCGTCGTAGAAATCGAACTGGTAGGGCTGGTCGAGCACCGCGTCGGTGTTGATCGCGGCGCCGAAATTCAACCCGCCCTGCGGGACGCCGCCGATCACGCCGGGCTCGGCGGTCAGCGTGATCAGGTCGATGATCTTTTCCTCATGCGCGACCGCGGCCACGCCTTCCGGCACGCCGATGCCGAGATTGACCACGGCGTTGGGCACCAGTTCCAGAGCGGCGCGCCGCGCGATGATCTTGCGCTCGTTCATCTCCATCGGCGCCATCGATCCCGCCGGCGCGCGGATCTCGCCGGCGAAGGCCGGATTGTACGGGGTGGAGAAAGTCTGCCAGTGATGCTCGGGCTTTTCGGCAACGACGACGCAATCGACCAGGATGCCCGGCACCTTCACCTGGCGCGGATTGAGCGAATGCGATTCGGCGATGCGTTCCACCTGGGCGATGACGATGCCGCCCGAGTTGCGCGCGGCCATGGCGATGGCGAGCACCTCCAGGGTCAGCGCCTCGCGCTCCATGGTGATGTTGCCCTGCGGGTCGGCGGTGGTGCCGCGGATGATGCCGACATCGATCGGGAAGGCCTTGTAGAACAGCGCCTCGCTGCCGCCGATCTGCACGAGCTCGACGATGTCCTCGGTGGTGCGGGCGTTCATCTTGCCGCCGCCGAAGCGCGGATCGACGAAGGTGCCGAGCCCGACCGTGGTGAGGTGGCCGGGCCGGTGCGCGGCGATGTCGCGGAACAGATGGGTGATCACGCCCTGCGGCAGGTTGTAGGCCTCGATCTCATTGGCGATGGCGAGTTCCTGCAGCTTCGGCACCAGGCCCCAATGGCCGCCGATGACGCGGCGCACCAGGCCGCGATGCCCGAGATGGTTCAGGCCGCGATGCCTGCCGTCGCCCTGGCCGGCGGCATAGACCAGCGTGAGGTTGCCGGGGCGGCTCCGGCTTGCGCCTGCGCCTGCGGTTTCACTCGCCGCGTCACGCGCCAGGAAGAGTTCCTCCAGCGCCACCGCGATGCCCTCGGCGAAGCCGATGCCGACGAAGCCGCCGGTCGCCACCGTGTCGCCGTCGCGGATCAGGCGCACGGCATCGATGGCGGAGACCTCCTTGCCGCCATGCCCGGTGCGCAGCGAGGCCAGGAACGGGTGCTCCTTGCGGTCCATGGACGGACCCCCCTCTTGTTGGCCGTCAGACGATGCCGGTGAGGTAGTAGACCGCGATAACCACGAAAACGGCGATCGTCTTCAGGCAGGTGATGGCGAAGATGTCCTTGTAGGATTGCCGATGGGTCAGGCCGGTGACCGCCAGCAGCGTGATCACCGCGCCGTTATGCGGCAGCGTGTCCATGCCGCCGCTGGCCATCGCGGCAACGCGGTGCATCACCTCCAGCGGGATGCCATATTCCTTGGCCGTGGCGATGAACTGGCCCGACAGCGCGGCCAGCGCGATGCTCATGCCGCCCGAGGCCGAGCCGGTGATGCCGGCGAGCGTGGTGACGCTGATCGCCTCGTTCACCAGCGGGTTGGGAATGGCGGCCAGCGCGTCCTTGATCACCAGGAACCCGGGCAGCGCGGCGATCACCGCGCCGAAGCCGTATTCCGAGGCGGTGTTCATCGATGCCAGCAGCGAGCCGGCGATGGCCGCGCGGGTGCCGTCGGCGAAGCGCTGGCTGACCAGGCGCCAGGCAAGCACGACCACCGAGAGGATGCCGACGAGCAGGGCCAGTTGCAGCGCCCAGATCGCCGCGATCGCCGGCACCGCGGTCACGATCGGATGGTCGAGGCCCGCCAGCGTGGTCTCGTTGGTGGTGCCGTAAAGATGCGGCATCAGCACCGTGAACACCTTGTTCAGCACGCCGACGAGCACCAGCGGCAGGATCGCCACCAGGGGGTTGGCGAGCTTCGCCGGCTCCACCGGCTCCGGCTCGTTGGTATGGCCGGTGCCGTAGCCTTCGCCGGCGGCGGCGGCCTGGCGCATCCGCCAGCTCAGATACGCCATGCCGGAGACGAAGATGAACACGGCGCCGATCAGCCCGAGCCAGGGCGCGGCATAGGCGTTGGTGCCGAAGAACGAGGCCGGGATGATGTTCTGGATCTGCGGCGTGCCCGGCAGGCTGTCCATGGTGTAGCTGAAGGCGCCGAGCGCGATGGTGCCGGGGATCAGCCGCTTCGGCAGGTCGCCCTGGCGGAACACCTCGGCGGCGAAGGGATAGACGGCGAACACCACGACGAACAGCGACACGCCGCCATAGGTGAGGATGTTGCAGACCAGCACGATGGACAGCACCGCGCGCTCCCGCCCGACCAGGCGGATGACGGCGGAGACGATGGACTGGGAGAAGCCGGAAAGCTCGATGACCTTGCCGAAGATCGCGCCGAGCATGAACACCGGGAAATACAGCTTCACGAACACGACCATCTTGTCCATGAACAGGCCGCTATAGACCGGCAGCACGGCGGCGGGGTCGGTCAGCAGCACGGCCAGCAGGGCCGCGACCGGTGCGAACAGGATGACGCTGAAGCCGCGATAGGCGACGAACATCAGGAAGCACAGGGCCGCCAGGGTGATGGCGAAGCTCATGTCCGGTTCCTCTCGCGCGGCTGCCTCCGGACGGGCGTATTGCCTGTCCGGAGTCGGGATCCCGCGGAAAGGTATCCCGTGCCAGTCCGTTCGGCTATCGCCGAATCGGCACTATTATCGTATCGGAATTTTCTGCCCCCGCGGCCGCGGGAACCAGCCCCCCGGGAATCAACCCATTAGGATCAGCGTTGCCGCCAGGGCAGCCCCTCGGCCTTCCAGCCTGCGGCCGAGCCGCGATGGCCATCCTGGTCCACCGGCCCCTCGAAGCCGTGGGCGACGTTGTAGACGGCGGGGAAGCCGGCCGCGCGCATCGCCTCGGCGGCGGCCAGGCTGCGCACGCCGCTGCGGCAGATGAAGTAGATCCGATGCTCCGGCGTGAAGCCGGCCTGCTTCAGCCCGTCGACGAAGCCGGGGTTTTCCTGCATGGACGGAAATACCTGCCAGGGGATCAGCACCGCCTGCTTGCCGATGGCGGCGAGGTCGGGCAGGCCGACATAGGCCCATTCCACGTCGGTGCGGACATCGACCAGCTGCGCCTGCGGATCGGATTGCAGCGCTTCCCAGGCCTTTCCGGGGGAAACATTCTCGACCATTCTAGCAACTCCGGTTTCGTGCCGGCCCGCCTTCGCATGCCGGGCGGGCGGGATCAACCGCAATCGGCGACCGCAACCGGCTTGACGGAGCTTTTGATGACCGTGTCCTACCACGCCCATCGCTGGGCAGCAGATCTGGCGGAATCGATCGGCAACACGCCGCTGATCCGGCTGCGCCGCGCCTCCGCGGCGACGGGATGCACCATCCTGGGCAAGGCGGAGTTCATGAACCCCGGCGGCTCGGTGAAGGACCGGGCCGGGCTGGCGATCATCACCGACGCGGAGGACCGCGGCGCGCTGAAGCCCGGCGGCACGGTGGTGGAGGGCACCGCGGGGAATACCGGCATCGGCCTGACGCTGGTCGGCAATGCCCGCGGCTATCGCAGCGTCATCGTGATGCCGGAGACGCAGAGCAAGGAGAAGATCGATTTCCTGCGCATGATCGGCGCCGATCTGCGCCTGGTGCCGGCGAAGCCGTATCGCGATCCCGGCAACTACGTGCATGTCTCCCGCCGCATGGCGGAGGAGATGGCGGCGGCCGGGGAAAGCGTGATCTGGGCCAACCAGTTCGACAACCTCGCCAACCGCGAGGGCCATCGCACGACCACCGGCCGGGAGATCTGGGAGCAGACCGGCGGCGAGGTGGATGCCTTCACCTGCTCCTGCGGCACCGGCGGCACGCTGGCCGGCGTCGCCTTGGCGCTGAAGGAGAAGAAGCCCGCCGTGCGCATCGTGCTGGCCGATCCCGAGGGCAGCGCGCTGTACGGCTGGGTGAAGAGCAACGACCTGACGGTGCAGGGCAGTTCCATCACCGAGGGGATCGGCCAGTCCCGCGTCCCCGACAACCTCGCCGGCGCGCCGATCGACGACGCCGAGCGCATTCCCGATGCCGAGGCCCTGGAACAGATCTTCGACCTGCTGATCCACGAGGGCCTGTCGGTCGGCACCTCCGCCGGCATCAACGTCGCCGCCGCCATCCGGGTGGCGAAGGCGATGGGGCCGGGGCACACCATCGTCACGGTGCTGTGCGACGGTGGCTCGCGCTACCAGTCCAAGCTGTTCAACCCGGAATTCCTGCGCTCAAAGGACCTGCCGGTGCCGGCGTGGATGGTTTAGCGCCGCGGCGAGGCCCTTGATGCCCACGAGCTGCTGCGTCAGGTAGCCGCCGGTGGCCAACGCCTCCGGCGCCTTCGGGTCACCGGTGGGGACATAGTCGCGGGAGAAATCCGCGGTGCCGAAGATCATGTCCCACCAGGGCAGGACGTCGCCGTAATTGCAGCTGCGCTGGCCGGCGGCGAGGACGCCGTGATGGGCACGATGGAAACGCGGCGAGATCAGCAGCCGATCGCCCAGCCAGCCGAAGGACAGCCGCACATTGGCGTGCGACAGGCTCTGCAGAAAGCGCACCACCAGCACGATCAGCGGGAACTGCATCGGCGGGATGCCGATCAGCAGCGCCACGACGGTGAACCAGACGAAGGAAGCCACCTCGTCCAGCAGATGGTTGCGGTCGTCGGACCAGAAGGTCATCTGCCGCTGGGCATGGTGCAGCGCGTGCAGCGCGTACCACCAGCCGAACATGTGCGACAGGCGATGGCGCCAGTATTCGGCGAAATCCAGGATGATGACGTAGCACAGCAGGGTCAGCACCTGATGGCCGAGCAGGAACGGCAGCAGCCGCTCCAGCGTCGGAGGCACCCAGCCGTGATCGGTCAGGAAGCCGTTCATGGCAACCTGGATCTGGTAGAACATCACAAAGGTGATGATCGGCAGCAGGCCGACACGGGAGATGACGGTGTAGATCACGTCCACCCACACCGCCCCGCTGTCCGGCCAACGCTCCACCGGGCGCCAGCGCTCCAGCGGCAGGCAGATGGCGAAGGTCAGCACCACCTGCACCGCGCCATAGACCGCGAACAGCGCCCAGCCGAAGGCCAGGTCTTCCCACTGCATCAGACCGAGCGCGTACAGCAGCGGGATCAGCAGGTGCTCCTGCACCCATCCGGCTGCGAGATCGAAAACGTCAAACATCCGACACGCTCCGCTCAGTCCACCTAGTCTGTATAAAAGTCCCTGCCCGCCGATAAAAGGAATACGTCAGGCAAGGCTGCCAAGCCATTGGCGCGGCTTGAATAACTTGTGACCGTCACGCGGCCTTCATGCGGCCTTCACGGGGGCCTTCATGGGGCCTTCGGATTGAGCCAGATGCCGTGCGGGGAGCGGCCGACATCGATCGTCTGGTACTGGCCGCTGACGGGATCGAGCACGGCGAGCTTTTGCGCGAAGCGCCGGGTGATCCAGATCCGCCCGTCCGGCGCGAAATCCATGTCGTCGGGGCCGCCGGGGATCGAATAGGTGCGCAGCGGCTTCAGCGTGGTCCCGTCCAGCGCCACGGTGGTGCCGGCGACGCGGTTGTTGACGTAGACGATCTTGCCGTCGGGCGAGAGGAACAGGGTATGCGCCCCCTTGCCGGTGACGATGCGCCCGGTCACGCGCCCGTCCACGGGGTCCACCAGCGCCACGTTGTCGCTGCCCATGTTGGCGACCATGATCTGGCCGTTGTGCCACATCACGCCGGCGGGCGTGTTGCCGACAGGCTGGTTCCAGCGCACCGCCATGGCATTCAGGTCGATCGCGACCAGGCGGTTGGTGCCCTGCAGGCTGACGAACACCATCGAACTGTCCGGCGAGAAGGCCAGATGGCTGGGCAGCGAGGCGATGGGAAAGCGCTTCACCAGCTTCATCGTGGTGGCGTCGTAGACGTCGATCTGGTTGCGGGCCAGGCCGTTGACGACGAACCATTTGCCGTTCGGGCTGAAGCCGAGCTGGTACGGGTCGGCCATGGTCAGGCGCTGCTTGATCTCGCCGGTGCGGGGATCGAGGAACAGCATCTCGTTGGCGACGGTGTCGCCGACCAGCAAGGATTTGCCATCGGGGCTGAGCGCGACGTGATGCGGCTCGCGCAGCACCGGGATGCGGCGAAGCTCGGTCTGCTTCGCCATGTCCACGACGCTGATGGAGGCACCGGCGGAATTGATGACATAGGCGATGCCATCCGGCGCGGCCGCGGCGGGGCGGACGGCGAGGCAGACCACCAGGGCGGCCAGCAGGAATTTCATCGGGCGATACTCGCAACGGTTGGCGTCGCGCGCTCATACACCCAGCCCTCCCGGTGCCGCCAGCCGGGATCGGAGCTGCCTGGCATGTTCCACCTGAAACCTTCCTCTGGCTGCCGCGGAAGGTGCTGCGCCCGCCGGCGGTTCCGGATGCGACCGCCCGGCCAGCCGCATCCGCGCTTCCAGCCGGCCGCGGGCGAACACCGCGGTGATCAGCGTGAAGAACACGCAGGCGGAGGTGGAGATCAGCAGATTGTCGGTATACGCATGGCAGGCGAAGGCGACAAAGATCAGCCGCATCAACAGCTTCTCGTCCCGTTTCAGGGCCGCGCTGCCGCGCAGCCCCCATAGCAGGAACAGCCCGATCAGCAGCATGCGGCCGATCTCGCCGCCCTCCACGCGCATGCGCAAATATTCGTTATGCGCGGCCCGCGAACCGATCAGCTCCGCCACGTCGCTGCCAGGGGGAATGATCACGTTGCCGGCACCGAGCCCCCAGCCCAGCCAGGGCGACGCGTCGGCGACACGTTCGAACAGCGGCCAGAGGATGTCGCGTCCGCTCAGATTGCCGGCCTCCGATGTCAGCAGGTTGAAGATCCGTACCTCCGGCAATGCGCCGGCGGCGAGCAGCGCCAGGGGCACCAGTGCCGCGAGGCCCAGCAGCAGCAACAGGCGCAGGCGGGCGGGAAACGTCGGGGAGCGGGTGAGCAGCAGCACCGCCAGGATCACGCAGGCCGCATACATGGCGGGCGCCCGGGCGCCGGTCGCCAGCAGCAGCAGGAAATTCGCGCCGAGCAGGATCAGCTCGCGCATCCGGCCGCGGCGCAGCAGCTCGAACAGGCAGGCATAGATCGCCGACAGGCAGAAGCCGCCGAGAAAGGCAGGATGGCCCATCGCCGCCAGCCGCCAGCCACCGGAATCCATGAACAACGGGCGGAATCCGACCGCGGCCAGCACCCCGCCGCCGGCCACGGTCAGCGGCGGGATCCAGATGGTCATGCGGATCATCGCGTTCGCCCAGCCGAGCGGCAGACGGGCAAAGCAGAACACGAACGGCGCGGCGGAGCCGATCAGCGAGCGCAGGCTGTCGGCCGGTGTCAGGTCGGGGTGCAGGCCGTGGACGAAGCCGCCGGCGAACATGAACAGATAGGCGAAGGCGGGATTGAACGGGTCCGCCCGCGGCCCGTAGCGCAGCACGCAGACCAGCCCGAGGCCGAGCTCGGCAGACTTCACCAGGGCGATGATGACCTGGAACGCATCGCCGCCGTACCAGTCGCCAATGGTCATCTCCAGCGTCGATCCCGCGATCAGCAGCCAGGCGGCGCAGAACCCGATGGTGTGGCGAAACGCCAGGAACGCCACGCCCAGCACGGCGGTGCCGGCCAGCAACGGCCAGAACGCGGCCGGCGCGAGCACGGCGCAGCCGGTGGCGGTGACGAGCCAGAGGGTGCAGGCGCTCCGCAGCGAAGCCTGCCAATCCTCGGCGTGCCGGCGATGGGTCACGGCAGAAAGCTGCATGGCAGCAATCCGGTGTGGTGGCCTGCTACCTATACGGGAATTTTAACGCAGATACACCCGTATTCGGTTCGCGCCGATTCGCACCGTGGCCACCCCGACCGCGGAGCCGAGATAGAAGCCGGCCAGAATGTCGGCGACGAAGTGGTAATCCAGCGCGAGCAGGCCGGTCGCGGTGGCGGCGATCGCCAGGGCATAGGCCGGCCTCCCGCCTGGCAGCCGCAGCCACAGCACCGCCATGCAGGCGGAGACGGCGGTGGTGTGCCCGGACGGCAATGACCCCCAGCCGGCGCCGCCATGGAACGGAAAGAAGCCGTACACCCCGTCGCGGATGAAGGAGGGATTATTGTCGATCCAGGTCTCCGGCCAGGTACGCCCGCAGGCGAGCTTCAGCGCGGATTTGATCGCGTCCGCGATGATCATGGCGAGCGCGGCGAGGAAGGCGGTCTCCGCCAGCGCCGGCAATTCCCCGCGCGCCAGGCGCAACAGGCCCAGCCCGACGATCAGCAGGATCGCCAGCGCGCCGAGCAGTTCGGGGATGCGCGTCATCGCCTCCAGCATCTCCCGGGCGATGCCGGGCTGCATCGGCAGGAGCGCGTGCACGAAACTCGCGACCGGCCGGTCGACGAAGCCGACCGACAGGGCGGTCAGCGCGACGCAGGCGAGCAGGCCGAGCAGGATGCCCCGCGCGGCGGCGGCATCGCCAGGCCCCGACCGAACCGCCTGCCCGCGTCCGGGGCGCGTTGCCGGCGCCGTCAGAAGATCGTCCTCAGGGCGTTGAACAGCGCGGCTACCCACAGCCTCAGCGCGCGGAAGCGCCGCGCGACCCGCGCGGCCATGCGCGCCTGGCCGTTGAAGCGCGCGCGCAGGGCTTCGCGCAGCGGCGCCACCTTGGACAGGCTCCAGTCGCGCACGAACTGGACCGCGGCGTGCATACGGGCGAACCATCCGACCCCGAGCAGCGTGGCGGAGGCGGCCCGATAGATCCACACCACGGCCAGCGCCGCCAGGCCCTTCACCAGCACCAGCAGCGTGACGGCGCCCGCCAGGTTGCCCTTGGCGAGCAGGAAAGCGCCGAGGAACGTGGCCACATGGCTGATCGCCTCAGGCACGAGGAACAACGGCAGCACCGCCAGCGCCGGCAGCCCGCCGAGCCAGGCGTGAAAGCTGCGCAGCAGCGGCACCCGGTCCAGCCCGCGCAGCAATCGTTGCGCCGCGCGCCAGAACACGTCCTCGAACAGAACCACCGCGACCGCCAACGGCAGCAGCAGGACGTCGAGCATCGTGCGGATCAGGATCCGCACGGTCCGGCTACGCCAGGGCCTGAAGCCGGGTTCCACTTCTAGGGCTCACCCGGGCGCTTGTTCGGCCGGGCCTGCGGCTGCGGCGCCGGTGCGTGGGCCTGAGGCGGCGGTGCCTGGAAATGCGGCTGGGCTTGCGCCTGTGGCGGCGGTTGGAAGTGCGGCGGCGGCTGGGCCGGCGCCTGGAAGTGCGGTTGCGCTTGCGGTGACGGTTGGAAATGCGGTTGCGGCGGCGCCTGCGGCTGGAAGTGCGGCTGCGGTTGGGCCTGCGGCTGTGACGGTGCCTGGACGTGGGGCTGCGGCTGGGCCGGCGGCTGAAAATGCGACTGCGCTTGCGGCTGCGGCGGTGCCTGGAAGTGGGGCTGGACCTGCGGCAGGGTGGGCGCTGGCGGGCGCATCACCTGCGGCGGGCCGGCCACGGATGGCGCGCCGGTCGGCATGGGCCGGCCAGGCTGGGTTGGACCAGGCTGGGTTGGACCAGGCTGGGTTGGACCAGGCAGGATTGAAGAAGGATGGGCCATGCCGGACGGGCCGCCCAGATTCGGCCCGGCATTGCCCGGCTGCGGCACGGGCAGCGTGGCGCCATGCGGCATCGCCGTCGGCCCAACGGCGCTCGGAGTGCCCGACGGAATGCCCGGACGGGGTGTCGGTGATGCCGTTGCCGGCGTGAAGCCGGGGGCGGGCCGCGACAGGACGCCGGGCGCTCCGGCTGCAGGTCCCGTCGCGGGTCCCGTCGCGGGTCCCGTCACGGATCCGGGCAGGGCTCCCTGCCCTGGCCTCGGCGCGGCACCGCCGAAAGGCTGCGATGGCGCCCCGCCAATCGACGGCGACTGCCGGCCCGGCGCCCGGATCGCCGGACCCTGGATCGCTGGACCCTGGATCGCCGGACCCTGGATCACCGGGCCCTGGATCACCGGACCCGGGGCCGGCCGGCGGAAGGGTGCGCCCGGCCCGTTCGTCGTGGGCGCGATGTTCAGCTGCCGGGCGATCCCGGGCGTGACCCCCGCCGTCGCCACGCTGGGCGGCACCGGCGGCTGGCCGACCAGCGGACGCGCCTGGGCAAACTGCGTGGGCGGCAGCGGCCGCGCGGCGGGGCCGACCTGACGCGAGCCGGTCATGACATTGGCCGGCACCTGCGTGGCCGCGCCGAGATTCCGGAATCCGCGCATGTTGTTGACGGTGGTGTTGTTCACGGTCGTCGTCACATTGGTCACGTGCTGATCGTTGATGTTGCGAATATAGGTCGGACTGGCCCGGTACCAGGGATGGTAGACCTCTCGCGGTCCGAGCGGGACCCAGCCGACATGGCCGTAGCCTCCGGCGAACCCGGCCGCGATCCCGGCACCGACCCCGACGCCGAAGAACGTCACCAGTGCCGGCGCATAGACCGGCGGTGCGTAGAAGGGCGCCGGGTAGACCGGACCGCCGACCGCGACATAGCCGCCCGGGGTCCAGCACCAGCGGCCGCCGGACTGGAACCAGCGCCCGTAATGGAACGGCGCGAAGCCCCAGGGCGCGGCGTCGATCCAGGTCCAGCCCCAGGGCTCGACATAGGCCCATTGCCCGGAACGGGACGGCACCCAGCCGGGTGCCACCTGCGGATACCAGACCGCGCCGTATTCCGGGTTCGGCTCCCAGGAGCCGTACTGCGCGAGGTCCGCTCCCCCCGGCATTTCGGCCACCACCGGAGGCGGCGCCACCGCCTGCGGGCGGCGCACCGGCGGCGCCAGCCTGGCCTGGTAGCGGTCCGGACCGGCGGGTTCCACGCGCATGGCGGAATTGTCGCCGCCGGTAATGACGATCGCCTGCCCGGCCACGGCCTGCAGCGCGGCGCTGCCCTCTCCGATCATCGCCGCGCCCTGGTAGACGGTCACCCGCGTCGGCTGCTGGGTGTCGCCGACCGCGATTTCGTAGCGGCCGGGCGTATGGATGGAGACCAGCGCGCGCGGTGTCTGCAGCCGGTAGCTCTCGTCCGGCGCCAGGTTGGATGGACGCAGATAGACGTCGCCCTGCCGTACCGTGGCGGCCAGCTGGCGCGCGTCGAGCCGGTCGACGTCGAACTCGCTGCCACCGGCCATCAGGATCCGCCCGCTGGGCAGTTCCAGTTCCGCAGAGCCTCCCGGCTGGGTCCAGAAGGCGGTGCCGGAGGAAACCGGCCAATTCATCTGCGCCGGCTCCCATTGCTCGGCATTGGCGGGATGGAAGGACACGGTGCCCGACACGCGCGCCACCCGGCCGACGCGCGCCGGCGGATCGGCCTCGGCGGTCGCGGCCGGGGACGCCTCGGCGGCGGCGGAAGGCGCCGGCCCGGGGATTGTGGGATAGGCGCCAGGCGGCGCCATGTCGGGCGCGGATTGCGGCGGGGGCGGCTCGTTCGCCGCATCCTGCGCCGCGGCCGGCAGGACCGGCGCCAGGATCAGGGAAGCCGCGACCAGCGCGCTGGTGAAGCCAGAAAAATTCCGACTGGGGCGCATGAGTTTCAATTTCCGATCGCTTGCAGGAGACGAAGCCTCTGCGCCGGCATGATGGCGAATTGACGGCGTGGAACGGAGCGATTGCAACCATCCTGCCGCAATTCGGTCATGCTGCGGCCATGCCGCCCGATCAGGGTTCCGCCATCCCGGATTGCCGCTTCGGCAAGCCGGGGGAACCATCGAGGACAGAGCCATGGCTTCAGACAGTATCTGCCGCAAACTCGGCATCGCCGCTTCGCTGGTGCTGGCAGGGCTGCTCGGCGGCTGCGTCGCCTATCCGGCGGGCTATAACGGATACTACGCTCCCCAACCCGCCTATGCCGTGGTCGCGCCCCCGGTCGTCGGCTTCGGCTATTGGGGCGGCGGCTATGGCCGTCATTGGCGCTAAAACGGCGACGCGGATCGGGCCCCATGCAGATCGAGACTGCCCGCGCGCTTCAATCCAGCACGCGCTTCAATCCAGCATCGGAAACGGCTGCGCGATCTCGATGGCGCGGGCGGCGCGGAGCACGAGGTCGTCGCGATACTGCGCGGCGGCGATCTGCACCGATAGCGGCAGACCGTCCTCCCCCAGCCCCATCGGCACGCTGATCGCGGGCTGACGGGTCAGGTTGAAGGTGAAGGTCCAGGGCGCCCAGTGCCGCCACAGGCATTCGACGGGGTTCACCGTCGGGGCGTCGGCCGGCATCGGGCCGTTCGGCACCGTGGGGCACAGCACCAGATCGTAGCGCTGGTGCAGCCTGGCCATCGCATGGCCGGCGGTAGCGCGCAGCGCGTCGGCGCCCAGGAATTCCACCGCCGACATGCCGCCCTCGGCCGCCGCCACCTCCAGCAGCCCGGGATCGAGCAGATGGCGCTTGTCTTCCGGAAACGACGCCACCAGCCGGGCCAGCGCGACGCCCCAGACCCGACCGAACACGCCGCTGGTATCGGGCAGGCCGGCATTCGCCTGCTCGACATGGGCGCCGGCCTCGGCAAGCAGCGCCGCGGCGCGTTCCACGCCGGCGATCCCGGCAGCGTCCACCGGCGCGTCGAAGCCGGGATCGGACAGCACCCCCACGCGCAGCCCGGCAACCCCGTCCTCGATCCCGTCGCGCCAGTCCCTTCCGTCATCCGGAAGGCAGAACGGATCGCGCAGATCGTAGCGCGCCATGGCCGAGAGCATCAGCGCGTTGTCACGCACGGTACGCGTCATCGGCCCGGCGCAGGCCACCGCGGCAAAGGCGCCGGCCGGCCATTGCGGAATGCGGCCATAGGTCGGCTTCAGCCCGACCAGCCCGCACCAGGCGGCGGGAATGCGCACGGAGCCGCCGGCATCGGTGCCGATATGCAGGGCCCGAACCCGGCCGCCCCCGCCGCCCCGGCGCCGGAGGAGGAGCCGCCGGTGGTGTAGTCGGTATTCCAGGGATTGCGGGTAATGCCGTGCAGCGGGTTGTCGCCCGGCGACTTCCAGCCGAATTCCGTCGTCGTGGTCTTGCCGATGATCACCGCGCCGGCCGATTTCAGCCCGATCACGGCGGGCGCGTCTTCCTTGGCCGGCGCCGGATCGGTGAGGCGCGAGCCCCGCCGGGTCGGGAAGCCCACCATATCCAGCAGGTCCTTCACCGTGCAGGGCACGCCGTCGAGCATGCCGAGCGGGCGCCCCGCGCCCCACCGTGCCTCCGACTTGCCGGCGGCGACCACGGCCTGCTGGTTCATGACCGCGAAGGCGTTCAGCCGGGGATTGAGCCGCATCACCCGCTCGGTCACCGCCGCCAGGGCCTCGAGCGGGCTCAGCGCGCGAGTAGCGTAGAGGGACAGCAACTCCTCGGCGGACATCAGAGCGGGATCGGTGGTCATGCGCAGGGCTCCGGATCGGGGTCCGGGCAGAATGGGCGAGGCATCCGGCGCTGGGAAGTGTGTTGCGGGCAGCGCATCCATGCGCATAGGATGCGCATAATAAGGAGGCCTGACGTGAACCATGTCACGCGCGGCGGCAAGAAGCCGGTGAACCTGACCCTGAGCGCCGATCTGGTGCGCGAGGCGCGCCTGCTGACCCCCAATCTATCGGAAACCGTGGAACGGCTGCTGGCGGCCTATGTCGCGGAGGAGCACGCAAGGCAGGCCGAGGCACAGCGCGGCATCGACGCGGCAATCGCCTGGGCGAATGAGCTGTATGACAGGCACGGCCTGCCCGGATCCGGCTTTTCGCCGCTCTGATGGCGCAGTTCGACGTCCACGAGAACCCCGGCCGGAACCGGGCGATCATCCCCTATGTGGTCAACATCCAGTCCCGCCGGCTGGACGCGGCGGGCATCCGGGTGGTCGTCCCGCTAGTGCGATCGACCGGCCCGCGGAACAGCGAACCGCGGCTGACGCCGAAGTTCACCATCCTCTCCGAGTCGCTGTGCCTCCATCCGCTGGCCATGTTTGCCGCCCCGCTCTCGGCGCTCGGGCCCGTAGTCGCGTCGCTCGCAGGCGATGACGAAGCCGGTCGGATCATCGCCGCGATCGATGAGGTGATCAGTCAGGCCTATGGCTGACCGCCCGCCCCTGATCGCCTAGCCCTGATCGCCTAGCCTGATAGCCTAACCCTGGGCCACCGCCGCCGACCACGGAGACGCGGCATCGCTGATCCCAACTCTTGTGCCGTCAGCCGCCTGGGCGATCAGGTTCGGATTGGCGAAATTGATCGGCACGGCGCTGTGCTCGACGATCTCCAGCGGACCTTCGCCGGCCAACGCCTCCAGCACCGCCGGGGGCAGGCGCCGGTCGGCGGTCACGCCCTCCGGGCCGGAGACGTCGATGCGGGGGTGATGCGCGGCCGCCTCGGGCGACATGCCGAAATCGCTGACGAACGTCATCAACTGGAACACCGCCGCCATGATCCGCCGCCCGCCCGAGGCGCCGGCGGCGATCCACGGCCGGTCGCCGTCTTTCAAAATCACCGGCAGCATGTTGGTCAGCGGCCGCTTGCCCGGCGCGATCGCGTTCGGCGTGTCCGGCTGCGGGTCGAACCACATCATGCCGTTGTTCATCAGCACGCCCGATTGCGGCAGCACCACGCGGCTGCCCATCGAGGACAGCAGGGTGGTGGTCATCGACACCATCGTGCCCTCCGCGTCGCAGACGGTCAGATGGGTGGTGCAGCTTTCCGCCGCCTTCGGCTCGGCATCGCCCAGCCCCGCCAGCCGCTCCGCATAGGCGGCCTTCATCGCCCGGGCGAGCGCGACATACCATTCCGCCGACGGCGTCGCGCCATAGGGCGCCTTCGCCATGCCATCCAGCACCCGCGCCAGGGTCGGCGCCGCGGTCAGCCCGCCGGAGAGCTGCAGCGTGCGGCCGCGCCAGGCGACCTCCATCGCCGGCAGCACCCGCGCCTGGCAGCTGCGCAGGTCCTCGGCGGTGAGGAAGCCGCCCATCGCTTTCATATCGGCGGCGATGGCAGCGGCGGTCTCGCCTTCGTAGAAATCGCGCAGCCCGGCCTTGCCCAGGCGCTCGAAGGTCGCCGGCAGGTTGCCGAGCTGGAAATACCCCGGCGCGCCCTGGTACGGCGGCACCGGCGGCAGGCCGCCCGGCAGGTAGATCCGCGCGGATTCCGGATACAGCTTCAGCACCGCGGCGGAGGTCGCGACCTTCAGCGTCGTGTACCAATCCTGCGGCAGGCCGCGCCGCGCCAGCGCGATGGCCGGCGCGATCACCTCCGCCAGCGGCAGCTTGCCCCAGCGCCGGTGCATCAGCTCATAGCCGGCGACCGCCGAGGGAATGACCACGGAGAGCGGGCCATGCACGTTGATGTCGCCCTCCACCTCGGGCCAGGGGAACAGGTCCCGCTTCATCCTCCCGGTCAGCCGGTAGCGCGCCGGATCGACGCCGCGCGGCGCCACCGGGCCGAAATCCACCACCTCGGCCTTGGCCTGGCCGGCGCGATGCACCAGCGCGAAGCCGATGCCGCCGAGGCCGTTGTTCCAAGGCTCGACCGCGGCCAGCGCCAGCGCGGTCGCCACCGCCGCGTCGATCGCGTTGCCGCCGGCGTCCAGCACCGCGACGCCCGCGTCGGCGGCGGATTTCACCTGGGACACGACCATGCCCCGCTTGCCGGTGGCGGACGGCTTGGTGAGCTGCCAATGCTGCGTGACATGCGGCTGCGGCGTGTATTCCATGCGGACCTCCCGTGAACCGGCGAATGGTCGGACGGGCGGGCAGCGAGGTCAATCACCGCGGAAACGAACCCGTTGGAACATGCCCATGAAAAAGGGAGCGGCGCAGGGCGCCGCTCCCCGGTAACAATTCAGGCGGTTGAACGAGCCAGTCTGAAAACTCTCAGCGACGGCGACGCGGACCAGGCCGAGACCGAGGATGCCGGCACCGACCAGCACGATCGACGCGGGTTCCGGAACCGAGTTCGGAATAACACCGGCCTGGAAGAACGAGGACAGGTCCGGCGACGTGCACGACGCCCCAAGGCACTGGCCAAGCTGGAATACTTCTTCCATGGTCAGCAGGTCGGCGCTGTGGGTCAGGTTGGTCGTGACCTGATAGCCATTGCCCACAGCCAGCTTCGAGATGATGATTTCCGGGATCGCGTAGGCGGAGGTGTCCCCGCCTTCGCTCTCATCGAACCAGATCTCGATCACGCCGTTGTCCTGGAACGCCTGCGACGCCATGATCTCCGGCACGACGATCGACAGGAAATTGTCGCCTTGCGCGACCGCCGCCTGGTCGCCGGTGTAATGGACGCCGTTATAGGTAAAACCGCCGGTCAGTGCGCTGTGCATGTCATTGTACTGGTTCGGCGTGATCCAGTTGTACTGCCCAACCGTGTTGTTGGCCAGGTCGGTAGCCAACTGCGAAAGCTGCAGGGTGGGATGCGAATTGCTGTCCGTGAAGAACGCCATCGGGTTGTGCTTCGCGGCGTAGTTGTATTGGGTAGTGCCGTAATAGGGATTGGCGACGACGGTGTGGCCGTTGTGAACGCCACCCGTGCCCGACGCGCTCACCAGCGGCGACGAGGAATACTGGAAGTCTTCCTGGTAGTTGTTCCAGGTAATGCCCTTCTTGGTCAGCAGCCCGGTCATGCTGGTATTGGTGAAGACATTCTTGCTGGCGGCCGACGGATCGTTATCGCCCGTATCAGCGACGCCGTTCGCCTGGTTAACGTTGGTGCCGGTGTTCTCCCAGATGTAATTCGGCTCGGACGGGTGAACGCCCGACGCGACGTTCGTCATGTTCGACGCCCAGGACGTATACCGCGCGTTCGGATTGCCCGGCGTCATCAGGCTGTTCAGGTACGGCGCGGCCGAATTGCCCAGCAATTGCTGGATCGACGTGTAGGTGGCGGGCTGGGTGAGATCGTGATTCTCCATCGCGATGACAAAGACATCGCCGACGGTGGCGGCCGAGGCTGGCGCGGCGAGCGCGGCGACGCCGAGCAAGCCGAGGATAGTGGAGCGGTTCAGCATAGAGGGGTTCCTTTCCGGGAGTTAATCAACCGGCAAGGAAATAGTAGAGCGGCAACGATAATGTTCGTGCAGTCCGGTTACCATCCGATTACATTACATATCCGTTCTGTTTTCGTGGTATCCTGCGCCGACCGCAGTCCCGCGCATCTGCCCCAGGGCCGGGTCAGCAGCGCCCCGGCAGGAACATAAGGCCCCATTGCGCCCTGCCCTGCCGCACGGTACCGATTGCGGCCATCCCCGCAGGAGCCCTGCCATGAGCGATCCGACCCCGTTCCGACCCGCCCTCACCCGCAACCCTGCCGCGTCACAGGGCGTCTGATGCCGATCAATCCCGCCGATGGCCCGATCCTGGGCACCCTGTACGGCAGCGACGCGATGCGCGCCGTGTTCGACGAGCGCGCCTATTTCCAGCGCATGCTGGACGTGGAGGCGGCGCTGGCGCGCGTGCAGGCGCGACTCGGGATCATCCCGGCCCCGGCGGCGGCGGCCATCACCGCGGCGGCGCGGTTCGAGAACCTGGACCCGGCCGAGCTCGCGGCGAGCGCGCGCAATGTCGGCTATCCCGTGATCGGGCTGGTCACCGGCCTGGCCCGCGCCGCCGGGGAGGCCGGCGCCTGGACCCATTGGGGTGCCACCACCCAGGACATCATGGACACCGCCACGGTGCTGCAATGCCGCGACGGCCTGGCCCTGATCCGCGCCGATCTGCTGCTGCTGCTCGACGCGCTGACCACCCAGGCCGCCTTCCACCGCCACAGCGTGATGGCCGGGCGGACCCATCTGCAACAGGCGCTGCCGACGACCTTCGGGCTGAAATGCGCCATCTGGGCACAGCCGCTGATCGCGCATGTCACCCGCATCGACCAGCTCCGCCCCCGGCTGGAACAGGTGAGCTTCGCCGGTGCGGCGGGAACGCTGGCCTCGCTCGGGGACCAGGGCATCGCGGTCATGGAAGGCCTGGCGGCGGAGCTCGGGCTGCACGCGCCGCCCGGTCCCTGGCATGTGTGCCGCGACGGCCTGGCGGAGGCGGTCGGGCTGCTCGGCCTGATCTGCGGCAGCCTGGCCAAGTTCGCCACCGACACCATCCTGCTGTCGCAGACCGAGATCGGCGAGATGGCCGAGCCCTACGTCGCCGGGCGCGGCGCCTCCTCCACCATGCCGCAGAAGCGCAACCCGATCGCATCCGAATACATCCTGGCCGGCGCGCGCGGCGTGCAGGCGCTGGTGCCGCTGATGCAGGGGGCGATGGCGCAGGATCATGAACGCGCCACCGGCCCCTGGCAGGCGGAGGCGCTGGCCATTCCGCAGGCCTTCGTGCTGGCGCATGGCGCGTTGCTGCATGCGCGCACGATCGCCCAGGGAATGTCGGTCGATCCCGCCCGCATGCGCCGCAACCTGGACATGACCGGCGGCGCGATCGTCGCCGAGGCGGTGATGATGGGCCTGGCCCCGCATCTGGGCCGGCTGGAGGCGCATCACGCGGTCAAGCACGCCTGCGACCTGGCCCTGGCGGAGGGGCTGAAACTGGCCGAGGCGCTGGGCCGAGACCCCACGGTATCCGCCCGCCTAAGCTCGGACGAGATCGCGCGCCTGACCGACCCGGCCGGCTATCTCGGCAGCACGCAGGCCTTCATCGACCGGATCCTGGAGGCCGCGACAATCATGACCGATTAGACATGTTTGGCTCAGGCATCGATTGATTGCACGGCGCCGACACAATGAATAGGTTAGCGTCCAACAGATGAGCGCAGAAGCACGTGGGATGAACCCGCGGCATTCGGGTTCATAACAAGCCGGACAATACCGGTTCCACAAGGGAGTGTAGAAGTCCATGGGTACCACTAGCCGTATCACGCGCCGAAATGCCCTCAAGATTGGCGCCACTGCCGCGGCCCTGCCGCTGGTCCATATCCGCACCGCCGGGGCCGCCGGCAAGTTGTCGATCGGGTTCTGGGACCACTGGGTGCCCGCGGGCAACGACGTGATGAAGAAGCAGGTCGCTGCCTGGGCCGACAAGAACAAGGTGGAGGTGCAGTCGGACTTCATCACCACCAACGGCAACAAGCTGCTGCTGACCACCGCCGCCGAGGAACAGGCCAAGACCGGCCACGACGTGCTGACCTTCCTGCAATGGGACGCGCTGAACCATCAGGACAGCCTCGAGCCGATGGACGACGTGATGAAGCGGCTGTCAGACGCCTACGGGCCGGTGAACGAGATCTGCGCCTATACCGGCAAGGCCAAGGGCCACTGGCTCGGCGTGCCGTCCAGCTCCGGCGCGCAGAACAAGGGTCCGTGCGGGCGGATCAGCATCCTGAAGGAAGCCGCCGGCCTGGATGTGCAGGCGATGTACCCGGCGCGCGACGAGCATACCGCGCTCGCCGATACCTGGACCTACGAGACGATGCTGAAGGCAGCCGAAGCCTGCAACAAAGTGGGAAAGACCTTCGGCATCGGCCTCGGCCAGACCGGCGATTCCGTGGACACGGCGGGATCCATGTTCGCCGCCTATGGCGCGGAGCTGGTCAACGCCAAGGGCGAGATCACGATCAAGTCCGACAATGTGCGCCAGGTGCTGGAATACGCGCAAAAGCTGGTCAAGTTCCTGCCGGCGGACGCGGTCAGCTACGACGACGCCTCCAACAACCGGGCGCTGATCTCCGGCAAATCGGCGCTGATCTGGAATCCTCCCTCCGCCTGGGCGGTGGCCAAGCGCGACAATATCTCGGTCGCCGAGGATTGCTGGACCTTCCCCGCGCCGGCCGGGCCCGAAGGGCCGGTTCATGCCCTATGTGCCGTTCTTCTGGGGCGTGTGGAAGTTCAGCCCGAACAAGGCCGCGGCGAAGGACCTGATCGAATACCTGTCGCAGCGCCCGCTGGTGGAGGCGCGCTGCACGGCGGTGGACGGCTACGACCTGCCGCCGTTCGAAAGCATGAACGACTTCAAGGTGTGGGAAGAGGTCGGGCCGCCGAAGGGGACCGTCTACAACTACCCGATCCGCAAATCGCACGGCATGAAGGCGCATATCGCCGCCAACCCGGCGCCGCCCGATATCGCCGTGCAGATCTACAACCGCGCCACCATGCCGACCATGCTCGCCAAGCTGCAGAGCGGGCAGACCATTCCCCAGGTGATCGCCTGGGCCAGCGACGAGTTGGAAGGCTTCACCCGCTAGCCGCCACGGCGTGGACCGTGCCCGGGCACGGTCCACGAGCCCGCTGAAGCTCCGCGCGACAAGAAATCCCGCGCCCAAAGGGATCCGCGCATACCAAGTTCTGGGAGATGACGATGGCCGACGGCACGAGCATACCCGCCGACATCCTGAGACCCGCGATCGGGCGTCCGCGAGCGAGCAGCGGCATGCAGAAATTCATGCGCCGCCGTTCCAGCATCGCCTTCCTGATGGCCCTGCCGCTGATCCTGCTGATCCTCGGGCTGGTGGTCTATCCCGCGTTCTACGCGATCTACCTGGCGATGCTGAACAAGAAGATGACCGCCTTCGTCGGGCTGGGCAATTTCACCTATCTGCTCAACCGCAACACGTTCCAGCTGGTCATCTTCCAGAGCTGCCTGTTCGCCATCACCTCGGTGGTGCTGAAGGCGTTCCTCGGCTTCACGCTGGCGCATCTGATGCACAACATCTCCGGCAGGAACCAGCGCATCTGGCGCGGATTGCTGCTGGTGCCGTGGGTGATCCCGCTGGCGCTGTCCACGCTGACCTGGTGGTGGATGTTCGATCCGTCCTATTCCGCGTTCAACTGGATCCTGAACCGGTTCGGCTTCGACAGCGTGCCCTGGCTCGGCGTCGGCTGGACCGCGCGGTTCTGCACCATCGCGGTGAATGTCTGGTACGGCACGCCGTTCTTCATGATCATGTACATGGCGGCGCTGAAATCGGTGCCCGAGCAACTCTACGAAGCCGCGTCCATCGACGGGGCCGGGGCGATCCAGAAGCTGTTCTTCGTGACCCTGCCGATGATGCGCAACATCATCTCCATCACCGTGCTGTTCAGCCTGATCGTCACCTTCGCCGATTTCGACATCGTCCGCATCCTGACCTCGGGCGGGCCGCAGGACATGACGCACGTGTTCGCGACCTATGCCTTCCAGGTCGGCATCCAGTCGGGCGACATTCCGCTCGGCGCCTCCATCAGCCTGTTCATGCTGCCGATCCTGGCGGTGGCCGCGTTCTTCGTCCTGCGCGGCGTCAACAAGCGCACCAGGGAGATCGCGGCATGAGCGGCGCCAGCACGGCAATTTCGCGCGGGATCGCCCGGCGCACCAGCCTGCACCGCCAGCGCGCCTGGGCGCTCTGGGGCAGCTACGCGGCGCTCAGCGTGTTCGTGGTGATGTTCCTGGTGCCGCCGTTCTACACCATCATCACCAGCCTGAAATCCTCGGCGGAAATGTCGGCCCAGACCGGCAATCCCTGGATCGTGCAGCATCCGACCCTGGAGAACTTCACCTACCTGCTGACCTATCCGAACTTCCTGCGCTTCTTCTTCAACTCGGTGATGGTGACGGTGCTGACGGTGGCGATCAGCATGGTGATCTCCGTGCTGTCGGCCTTCAGCCTGTCGCGGATGGGGTTCTGGGGCAGCCAGACGCTGGCCACCGGCGTGTTCCTGACCTACCTGGTGCCGGCCTCGCTGCTGTTCATTCCGCTGTTCCAGATCGTCGGCTGGCTCGGCCTGATCAACAACGTCTACTGCCTGGTGCTGCTGTTCCCGACGCTGGCGGTGCCGTTCTGCACCTGGATCATGATCGGCTATTTCGGCTCGATCCCGAAGGAGCTGGACGAGGCGGCGCTGATCGACGGCGCGGGCTACCTGCAGATGCTGTGGAAGATTTTCATCCCCGTGGCGATGCCCGGCATCATCGCGGCGACGATCTTCGCCTTCACCGTCAGCTGGGGCGCGTTCCTGTATCCGCTGGCCTATCTCTACACCACCGAGCAGATGACATTGACGGTCGGCATCATCAGCGACCTGATCCGCGGCGACGTGTTCCAGTGGGGCAAGATCATGGCCGCCTGCGTGCTGGCCTCGGTGCCGCCGATCATCATCTATGCGTTCCTGATGGACTACTACATCGCCGGCCTGACCGCCGGCGCGACCAAGGGCTGAGCCGGCCGCACGTGCCGTAACACCACTCACAGGGAATGGAGATACCATGGCTGAGGTTTCGGTCCGCAAGGTCGTCAAGGAATACGATGGCGGCGTCCAGGCGGTGAAGGGGATCGATCTCGAGATCGCCGACCAGGAATTCGTCGTCCTCGTCGGCCCGTCCGGCTGCGGCAAATCCACCACTCTGCGCATGATCGCGGGGCTGGAGGAAATCACCGGCGGCGAGATCTGGATCGGCGGGGACGTGGTGAACGACGTCCCGCCGCGCGACCGCGACATCGCCATGGTGTTCCAGAACTACGCGCTCTATCCGCACATGTCGGTGTTCGACAACATGGCGTTCGGGCTGAAGCTGCGAAAGTTTCCCAAGGACGAGATCAAGCGCCGGGTGGACGAGGCGGCGCGCATCCTGGACATCCAGGTGCTGCTGGACCGCAAGCCGAAGGCGCTGTCGGGCGGCCAGCGCCAGCGCGTGGCGATGGGCCGCGCCATCGTGCGCAACCCCAAGGTGTTCCTGTTCGACGAGCCGCTGTCCAACCTGGACGCCAAGCTGCGCGTGCAGATGCGCACCGAGATCAAGAAGGTGCACCAGACCGTCAAGACCACCACGGTCTATGTGACGCATGACCAGATCGAGGCGATGACGCTGGCCGACCGCGTGGTGGTGATGAACCACGGCGTGATCGAGCAGGTCGGCCCGCCGCAGGAGCTCTACCACAACCCCGCCACCCGCTTCGTCGCCGGCTTCATCGGCAGCCCGGCGATGAATTTCTTCCAGTGCCGCCTGCAGGATCAGGGCAACGGCCTGGCGGTCCACGTCGACGGCCTGGCGACCCTGCCGGTCCCCGCCAGCCGGCAGGCCCGCTACGCGCCCTACAAGGACAAGACGATGACCCTGGGGCTGCGCCCGGAGCATCTGACCGATTGGCAGGACGGCGCCAAGCCCGGCGTGGTCAGGGTGGACGTGCTGGTGGACGTGGTGGAACCGATGGGCATGGAGACGATGATCCACTTCCTGGTCGGCGGCCATGAGATGTCCGCCCGCGTCGATCCCACCACCCGGGCGGCACCGGGGCAGATGCTGCCGCTGGCCGCGGACATGAACCACATGCACCTGATGGACCCCGACACCGGCCGGGTGGTCTGACGCAGGCGGGATAAGGCGCAGAACGGCGGGCGGCGCCCTATCCGGCCGGAGCTGGTCCCGCCGGGGCGAACCTGCCGGGATCGATGGCCGCCAGGATATCCTCGGCCTCGCCGACATCACGCCCGGTGATCATGTCCGCCACCAGCAGCCCGGCGGCCGGACTGGTCTGGATGCCGTAACCGCCCTGCCCCACCGCCCAGAAGAACCCCTCGGCCTGGTGGTCCCAGCCGAATGCCAGGCTGCCGTCCGGGGTGAAGGTGCGCAGCCCGGCCCAGCTATGCTCGACGCGGCGGACCTCGATATCCAGCGCCTGCTGCATCCGGTCGATGCCGATGGCGATGTCGAGTTCGTCGGGCTGGATGTCGTGCGGGTAGCTTGGCGTCTGGTCGGCCGGCGAGACCAGCAGCCGGGTGCGCGCCTCCGGGCGGACATACCAGCCATGGCCGACATCGATGATCATCGGCCAGTTCTCCGCATCGAACGGGCTCGGGTCGATGATCGCCGCGGTGCGCCGGCACGGCGTCAGGCCGAGTTGCACAGCACCGGCGATGCGGCCGATCTCGTCGCCCCAGGCTCCGGCGGCGTTCACCACCACGGGCGCGTGGAACACCGCCCCGGAACTGGTGGCGACGTGCCATTCCCCGGCGATCCGCTCGATATTGCCGGCCCGGCTGCGCAGCGCCAGCACGCCGCCATTGGCGCGCAGCTGGCGCAGGAACCCCTGGTGGATTGCCGCCACGTCCATGTCGAAGGCGTCCGGCTCGATCGCGGCGGCGGCGAGGTAGCCAGGCCGCAACGCGGGGATCATCCGGTAGATTTCCGCCGGGTCGGCTGCGCTGAGTTCCAGCCCCTCGGCCAGCAGCGCATCCATTTCGGCGCGCTGCGCCCCGCTCGCCAGGAACACCACTGGGCGGCGGCGGATCAACGGCACTTCGCTGAACCCCGGCGGCGGGTTTTCGAAGAAGCCACGCGACATGCCGGTCAGCCGGCGCACGTCGGGCGGGCCGTAATTCAGGATCCAGATCGCCGCGGAACGGCCGGTGCTGTGATAGCCGGGCGCGTCCTCCGCCTCGATCAGGGCGACCTTGCGGTCGGCGGAAAGTGCCGCGGCGGCGGTCGCGCCGGCCATGCCCGCGCCGATCACCACGATGTCGAATGCCTGCTTTTTCATGCCCGGCAGCATCGTTCGCTGCGGTGCAGCATGCAAGGGGGGTCAGAAGCCGAACATATGATCCAGCGAAAACCCGCCGGCATCGTCCATCAGGCCGTGATAGCCGAACAGCCGGCAAGTCGGGTCGCGGATCAGCACATAGCCGCGCGCGCCCGCCTGCCGCAGCCTGGCCTGGCCGAATATTTCATGCGGCCAGAGCGTAACCGAGCCGGAACAGGCGATGGCCACCCGCTCCTCTCCGATCAGGCTGCCGGAGGCGTCATAGAGCTCCAGCATGGTCGCCGAAAACATCCCGCCACGGCGCGGAGGACGGATAGATCAGGTGCGAAAAACTGCGCCGGCGGTCATCGCCAAGCTTCAGGAACAGCCGCGTGGAAAGACCCGGCGGCGGGCCGTTATAGGATTGCGGCTCGTCCTTGTAGGTCATCGCGGTATTGAAGATATGCGCACCGAAGCTCGTCTCCGCCGCGTGGCCGGAGTTGCGGTCCTCGTAGCGAACCAGCGTGTGCATCCAGCCATCCGCCGCCCCGCCGTCGCGGAAATCATAGACCAGCTCGGCATGGCCGAGCACCGCCTCGGGAATGGCATCGAGATCGAGCGCGAGGTCGTGATCGCGCGGCAGATTGCCCAGAAAGCGTTCGGCCAGCTTGCGGCCGTCCTCCGCGAACACGTCCAGGCGCAGCGGCAGGCTCGCCTGGGTCTCCGCCATCGGCGTCGGCTGCACGATGGTGCGGAAGCGCGCGGGGTCCAGCACCGGGAACGGCAGCAGGAAGCCGCGGCCGAGTTCCGCCGGCAGGCCGGGAATGGCGGGATCCGGCCGCAGATCCGCCCGCTCGACATTCACATGCGCGATGCGGGTGCGGTCCGCGCGCGTCACCTCGTAGCGCGGCCGGACCACATGACGCCCGGCGCGCAGCTCGATCTGCGCCGGCCAGCGCAGGCCGGGCAGCAGCTCGGCGACATCCAGCGCGACGGTGGCGAACGGGCCGACCTCCTGCGCATAGGCGACCGGCGCGTCCGCGCCCATGCGGTCCAGTTGCAGCGTGCCGGCCGGGATGGCAACGGCGTGGCTGTTCTGCACCCACAGCACCACCCGCTCATCCTCGCGCGGGGCCGGCAGGCCGGCATAGCGGTCCGACGGCCAGGCATTGGCGTCGTGCGTGCAGGACAGGCTGGCGCCGTTGTCCGTGGCGAAGGTGTCGAGCGCGTATTTCACCACGTCATGGCCGGTGGCGCCGATGGCGTGAAAGCAGATCTGGCCGGTGAAGGCCGGCAGGCCGAAGCGCGCGCGCACCTCCCGGCTGTCGATCTCGATCCCGCCGGGACCGGAGGGGACGGCCTCCTCCCAGGTGGCAAGCACCGAGCCGTCGGCGGCGAACAGGCGCAGCCAGGCGCGCACGGAACCGGCGCCGTAATTGGCCCAGTAATTGGCCGTGACCAGGCGCGTGGACAGCCCGTCCTCGTCGCGGAAGAACACGAAATTGGTGGCGAAGTTCAGCCGGTCCAGATAGCGGGCGCGGTTGGTCAGCAGCGCATCCGGCAGCCGGGCCTCGTCCAGCGTCAGCACGGACGCACCAGGCGGCAGCATGTGGGCGATGCGCCCGGCGATCCGCGCGGCGTCGAACGCGGCGATCAGCACGATGCGGGCACCGCAGCCCGGCAGTTCCGTCAATGCCCGCGCGGTGCGTCCGGCGCGCGTCTTGCCGACGGCCAGCACGTCATGCACGAAGACGTCGGTAAGGCCGGGAATGTCGGGATACATGGCCACCAGCGCATCGGCGATGCCGTCGGGATCGTACAGCGCCACCGGCCCGGCCTCCGCCAGCCTGGCATAGAGCCGGCCGAATGCCTCGGCGGCGAGCGGATGGGCCAGCGCCTTGTAGAGAACGTTACCGCCGGCGCGCGCGTCGAATGTCTGGATCTGCAGCATGCGCTCCCCTACCCCGCCGGGCTGCGCAAGCCAAGCCGGCGGCACATCTCCGCCGCGGCCAGCCCTGTGTCGTCGATCGGCGTCACCGCCCAGGTCTCCAGCCGCCCCTGGAACCGACGGATCCGACCGTCGCCCAGCAGACCGTTCAGGAACAGATTGATCCGGCGGGATTTTCCGGGAAGTTCGGCGAACAGGACCGGTGCTGCCGTCGCCGCAGCCTCGGACACCATGGAGACGCTGTCCATGGTCGGGATAATGACATCCGCGAGGCCCAGCATGCCGAAATAGGGGTTCTCTCCGCTGCCGTCCCAGATCCAGCCGCCGAGCGGCGCCAGCGCCCGGGTAAGCAGCCCTGTGACGGCGGGATCGGTGCGGCGGGACGGCGTGACCATGATGCCGACCTTGTCGCGGCGAACCATCTCGGCCAGCTGCGCGGCGAGTTGGCCGCCGACCTCCGCATCCAGCCGGAAGCGGCCGTTGGAGCCGCCGACCAGCACCGCAACCAGAGGGCGCGGCAGATGGGCGAAGCGCTCCCGCCAGGCATCCGCTGCCGCCGCCAGCCGCGGCGCGGTGGCCCGGTGCAGCGCGGTGCGCGTCACGATCACGTTGCGTCCGGTCAGTTCATCATGGCGGTTGACCACCACGAGATCGAAGCCGTCGGGATTGACGCTGGGGCGCTGCACCTGCACCACAGTCTGGCCGCGCCGGCGCAGCGCCGCGCCGACGACGCTCGCCATGCCGCCGCAGCCGATCACGAGATCGGGCCTCGGCGGGGCCAGGGTCGCGGGCGGAAAGGCCGCCAACGGCGCCGGCCAGATCGTTTCCGGCAGGAGTTTCCACGGCGCGCGCGGCACCAGCGGGCGCAATTCCGGCGCGAGCCCGGCGGCCTCGGCCAGGCCCAGCGCCTGGGCCTGCAGGCCGACGAACGCCTCGCTCAGGATCCACGAAGTTGGAGGAACGGAAAGCTTCATGCGCGGGTTGTCGGCGTGCCCGCCCAGCGCGTCAATCTGGTGTGTCAATCTGGCGAGGCCGGTTGGCCGGGCCGATGCCATCCGGGGGAACGAAAAACCCCCAGGCATCGCGAGCGCATCGCGCATGCCTGGGGGCTGGTTTCCGGCTGGTGCGGACCTGCCGGCTTTCGATCAGCGCTACTTCGTCGGCTCGATACCGATCGCCATCGCCTGCGTCATCACGATGGTCAGCCTGTCGCCGACATTGACCGAAGCCATGTCCTTCTGCCGCTGTGGGTCCTTCACGTCGATGGTGACGATCCGCCCGCCCGTGGGATTGACCAGCTGCAGCTGATGCGTGTTCATGTCGATCCCGACCACCGTGCCGGTCACGACGGTCCGCTCGGCGACCACGCCGCCCGGAAGCTCGGTCTTTTCGGCCCGCGCGGCGGCGATCTGGGCGGAATTCTCCGGCGCGTTGGCATTGGGCTTGGACAGCACGAACGCCACCGCGGCGTAATACCGCGCCATCACGGTCTGGCCCGGCTTGATCTCCGCCAGACGCTGCACCGCGTCACCGGCATGGACCGTGAACACCTCGCCGTTCGGCTTGACCAGGGTCACCTCGCGGGTCTTCAGGTTCACCGCCCTCACCTTGGCGCGCACGGTGACCGTCTGGCTTTCGCCGACCCCGCCGAGCGCGGTCGTGGCCTGCGCATGGGCCGGGGGGGTCATTGCGGGAACGCCGAGCAGCAGCACGCCGGCAGTCATCAGGCCAGAAAGATGCATCAATTTGCAGCGCATGGTGGGTCCTAAGGGTAATGTATGTTGGGCGATCCGACAGGATCGCGTCGGTCACGTAACATGGATGCGTCCCGATATCCATCCGCAGGTCCTTTCCGGCGGTTTCATTCTCCCTCTAAGCTTGCCGCAGCGTTGCAAGGAGCCGTGCGTGAACCTGACCCGCGACCTGATCGGCTACGGCGCCCATCCTCCCGACCCGAAATGGCCGGGCGGGGCGCGGCTGGCGCTCAATTTCGTGCTGAATTTCGAGGAAGGCTCCGAACCCTCGGTCCCCGATGGCGACGGGTATTCCGAATGGGGCCTGACGGAGATCACCGCCAGCCCGGGCGTGGCGGGCCGCGATCTCGCGGCCGAGGGCATGTTCGCCTATGGCAGCCGGGTCGGCTTCTGGCGGATCCTGCGCCTGTTCGCCGAACGTGACCTGCCGCTGACGATCTTCGGCTGCGCGCTGGCGCTGGAACGCAACCCCCCGGCCGCCGCCGCCATCCGCGCAGCCGGGCACGACGTATGCTGCCATGGCTGGCGCTGGGTGAAGCATTTCGAGCTGTCGGAGGACGAGGAACGCGCGCAGATCGCCCGCGCCGTGGCGTCCATCCGCCAGACGATGGGCGCGCGCCCGGCCGGCTGGTACTGCCGTTACGGGCCTTCCGTGAACACAAGGCGGCTGCTGGCCGAGGAAGGCGGCTTTACCTACGATTCCGACAGCTACGACGACGAGCTGCCCTATTGGCAGACGGTGCAGGGCAGGCCGCATCTGGTCGTGCCGTACAGCCAGAGCACCAATGACGTGAAGCTCGGCCGCGGCGTGCTGGGCACGGCGGACGACTTCTTCCAGTTCTGCCGCGACGGATTCGACATGCTGTATCGCGAAGGCCGCACCCAGCCGAAGATGATGTCGGTCGGGCTGCACATGCGCATCATCGGCCACCCCGCCCGCGCCGCCGGGCTGGAACGGCTGCTCGACTATGTCGCCCGCCACCGCGATGTCTGGATCGCCCGCCGGGTGGAGATCGCCGAGCATTGGCGCGCGACGCATCCCTATCCGGGCCGCGGGCTGAACGAGGCCTGAGCGCGATCCACGTTGCCAGCGGCCCGCCTTGGTGCTAGCGGCCCCGCGATGAACGCGCAAACACCCACCCCCCTGTCCTGGACCGCGCGCCGGCGCCTGATCGGCGCCTGGCTGCGCGACCGCGGCCAGTTCGCGCGCAAGATCCTGCCGCGAACCTGCCCGGTCTGCGGCTACCACGGCATCTTCATCAGTGTCGGCAAGCCGTCGCGCTGGGACGCGCGCTGCCTGAACTGCGGTTGCCGGGAGCGGCACCGGCTGACCTGGCTGTGGATGACCGAAGGCGGCGGCAACAAGCTCGAAGGCAAACGCATCCTGCATTTCGCCCCGGAAAAGGTCTGGATGAAGCGGATGCGCGGCAACAAGCTGTACGAAACCGCCGACCTGCTGCAGAAGGGCGTCACCCACAAGGTGGACATCACCCGCATCCCGCTGCCCGACGCCAGCTACGACGTGGTGATGGCGCATCACGTGCTGGAGCATATCGACGACGACAAGGCGGCGATCCACGAGCTGTTCCGGCTGCTGAAGCCCGGCGGCACCGGCGTGTTCAGCGTGCCGGTCAACACCTCCCGCCGGCACACCTACGAGAACCCGGCGATCACCGATCCCGATCTGCGCACCGCACATTTCAGCGCGCCTGACCACAAGCGCTATTACGGGCTTGATTTCGCGGAAAAGCTCGCCGCGGCCGGCTTCGTGGTGGAGACCTTCCGCATGCCGCCGGAACAGGAGGTCCAGTACGGCCTGCTGCGCGACGAGTGGATCTATATCGCGGCCAAGCCCAGCGCCTGATGACGCCCGCCCCGCTTCCTCCGCGCATCCTGGTGATCCGACTGGGCGCGCTCGGCAACATCATCCAGTCGCTCGGGCCGTTCGCCGCCATCCGCGCGCATCATCCCGATGCCGAGATCACGCTGCTGACCCTGCAGCCCTTCGCCGCCTGGATGCGCACCGCGCCGTATTTCGACCATGTCTGGATCGACGACCGGCCCGAATGGTGGGACCTGCCCGGCCTGCTGCGGCTGCGCCGGCGGCTGATCGGCGGCGGCTTCTCCCGGGTCTATGATCTGCAGACCTCCGGGCGCAGCAGCCGCTATTTCCGGTTGTTCCCGCGCTCCCACCGGCCGGAATGGTCCGGCATCGCCAAGGGCTGCTCGCATCCCGACACGGCGCCGGAGCGCAACCGCACGCATGACCTGATCCGCCAGGCCGACCAGCTCCGCCAGGCCGGCATCGCAGACACGCCGCCGGCGGATCTGTCCTGGTGCACCGGCGATATCGGCCGGTTCACCCCGCCGTCGCCCTTTGCCCTGGCCTCGCCTTTCGCCCTGCTGGTGCCCGGCAGTTCGCCGACGCGCCCGCTGAAGCGCTGGCCGATCGGCAACTACGCCATTGTCGCGCAGGAACTGGTCCGCCGCGGCATTACGCCCATCGTCGTTGGCGCGCAGTCCGAACACGACCTCGGCGCGCAGTTGCGCGCGGCCGTGCCGGCGGCGGTGGACCTGACCGGGCAGACCAGCCTGGGGGATGTCGCGGATCTGGCGCGCGCGGCGGTGGGCGCGGTCGGCAACGACACCGGCCCGTCGCACCTGATCGCCGCGGTCAATTGCCGGACCGTGGTGATCTTCTCGCATGATTCCGACCCGGCCCTGTGCGCGCCGGGCGGCAGCGATGTCCGGGTGGTGCGCCACCCCGACCTGGCGGCCCTGGCGCCGGCCGAGGTGCTGGCGGCGCTGGACCGGACCTGACCAACGGAGCGTGACTGCCGGAAGGCGCACCGATCCTGCGATCGGTTCCTGCAGTGCGCCTCGATACGGCGTGCAGCTTTCAGAACGTTTCGCTCACACGCCCTTTTGCCAAAATTATCAATTCTTCACCGCCAGGCCGCCACGAATTCTGTCATCGGATCGCCGTTATTCGGCTTCCGAAACCAGGAACGGAGCGACTTCCATGCGCGCACGGGCAACGCTTCTCGCATCCACTTTCGCCATTGCCGCGGCAATGGCGCCGCAGGCGAAGGCCGAAATCGTCTATACCGTATTCAACCCGGCCATGACCCCGACTTTCGTCCTGTTTGTCTACAACTCGCCGGGTTTCATCACGACGGACACCACGGTCGATGTTGCGCAGCTGACGTTTGCAAACCCCGCCAATACCATCACCAGCGTCGAATTCCTGCCGTCGTCCAACACGTTCCCTGGCACGTCGGAGCTGGACGTGTTCCAGTCCGGTGGGGGTGCCGACCAGACGTTTGCGGGCAACCAGTTTCGCTATTACCCGCTGGGGACATTCACGCAGTACGGGGTCACCGCGGGCGACAGCAACAGCTTCGGCTTCCCGAATTCGATGCTGAGTGTCGCGGCCCCCGAACCGTCCACGATCGCGCTGCTGGCCACGGGCCTTGCCGGACTGTTCGGCCTGCGCCGCAGGGCGGGCGGCAAAGCCTGAACGGAACGAGAGAGCCCGTCGCCGTCAGCGTGCCTGCTGGATGGCGCTGAGGATCCAGTTGCCGCCGCCCTGGCTGCGGACAAAGGTCCAGACCTCGGTCGCCGTCACGTGCTCGTCCGGGCTGCCATCGACCACGCGGCCGGCGGCGTCCGTGGTGACGTCCACCATCGAGAATTTCATCGCCACGGTGGCGTATTCGCGGCCCTGCTCGGCCCAGGCTTCCGACAGATCGCCCTGCAGCAGACGGACATCGGTGACGCTGTTGCGCACGCCGCGGCTGGTCTGATCGGCCAGCTGCTCGGCGAAATAGCCGAGCATTTCCGGCGTGCTCATGCTCCGCATCGCGTTCAGGTCATGCGCGGTCCAGGCGGCCTGCAGGTTCTTCAGCAACTGCTCGAAGGCCTGGTAATCGGCCGGGCCGATATTCACCGGCTGGGCGTCCGCGCGGCCGCCGGACGGCATGGCGCGCATCGCCGCCGCCTGCCCGCCGCCGGGCGCGAACATCGACGGGCCGCCGGCGGTGGCCGGCTGGGCCGGGCGGAACATCCGCAACAGGAAGCGGACCACCATCACCAGCAGGAATATCTGCAGCAGAAAGCCGAGGAAGCCGCCAATGCCGTGCATGCCGCCGAACATGCCGCCGCCGAACAGCATCCCGGCGATGCCGGCGCCGATCAGTCCCCCCATCAATCCGGACATGAAGCCGGAGCGCGCCGGCGCGGCCGCGCCCATTCCAGACGCGGCGAGACCCGGATTCGCTGAAGGCGCATTCGGGGTCAGGCTGCGCTGCATCGGCTGGGCGGTGCTTGGCGCGGTCGGGGTCGGCGCGGGCGCGGAGTAGGTGCGCCCGCCCCGGCTGCCCATGGAGCTGCCGCCGCCCATCCGCGCATCGGCCAGGCCCGGAGCCAGGACCAGCGCCAGGGCAGCAAAAGCGGTCAGAAGCAGGGAAGCGCGGCGCATTTCATACGTCCTTGTTGGTTGGGCCCATTACGTAGGAAAGCGTTCTTATCAATCCAGGCCAAATCGCCAGTGGAATCAGCAGACGCCGTCCAATCCGGGCCAATGCTTAGCGGCAATCAGGCGCCGGCGATGGTTAAACCTTCGACACGCACGCTCGGGGCATCGGTGCCGCGGCGGAAGCGCAGATCATCAGCCGGGGTCAGGCTCGCGAACATCTCGTTCAGGTTGCCGGCGACCGTGATCTCAGCCACCGGCTCGGCAAGCTGGCCGTCGCGGATCATGAAGCCGGCAGCGCCGCGGCTGTAGTCGCCAGTCACGCCATTGACACCCATGCCAATCAGTTCAGTGATGTAGATGCCTTCCTTGATGTCCGCCATCAACTCCTCCGGCGACATCTTGCCCGGCGCGAGATAGAGATTGCTCGGCGAGGGGGACGGCGGCGCAGAGGTCCCGCGGGAGGCATGCCCGGTGGAGACCAGGCCCAGCTGGCGCGCGGAGCGGCTGTCGAGGAACCAGGTCGTCAGCACGCCGTCATCGATCACCTTGCGGGCGCGGGTCGGCGTCCCCTCGCCGTCGAAAATGCGCGACCGCAGGCCGCGCACCCGGCGGGGGTCGTCATGCACGTCGATGCCGGCGGCGAAGATCCGCTGGCCCATCCGGTCCTTCAGGAAGCTGGTGCCGCGCGCCACGCCGGAGCCGTTGATGGCGCCGGCCAGATGGCCGAGCAGGCCACCGGCGACGCGCGGATCGTAGATCACCGGATACCGCCCGGTCTTCGCGCGCACCGGATCGAGCCGGCGCACCGCCCGCTCTCCGGCGGAGCGCCCGATCGCGATGGCGTCGTCCAGATCCGACAGATGCACGGCGCCGGAATAATCGTAGTCCCGCTGCATCCCGGTGCCCTCCCCGGCCAACGCCGAGGCGGAGACGGAGTGGCTGGTGCGCACGGATTTGCCGATGAACCCGTCCGAGGTCACCAGCACGCCGACGCTGCGGCCGAAACCGGCCTCGGCGCCCTCGGAGTTGGTGATGCCCGGCACGGCGCGCGCGGCGTCCTCGGCCGCCGCGGCGCGGGCGATCAGCGCGTCGGCATCCGGCTCGGTGCTGTCCTCGAGGTCGAGCGCCACCTTCTCCGGCGCCGCCCAGGTATCGGCCAGGCCGGAGTACGGGTCCTCCGGCACGACCTTCGCCATCGCCACCGCCCGTTCGGCCAGAGTCGCGAATCCGGCCGGGTCCACGGCGCTGGAGGAGACGATGGCCGAGCGCTTGCCGACGAATACGCGCAGCCCGAGGTCGCGGCCCTCGGAACGCTCCACCTGCTCGGTCTTGCCCAGCCGGCGGGCGACGGAGAGCGACGCGCCGGAATACAGCACGGCGTCCGCCGCATCCGCCCCCGCGGCGCGGGCGCGGGCCAGCAGGTCGAGGAGAAGTTCCGCCGGATCGATCATGCCGCCCCCTCTTATGCCGCCAGCTGCCCGGCGATTACCGACAGCCCGGGCACGCGCTTGGCCGGGCCCATCGTGGCCAGCGTCGGCGCCGCGCGGAACAGGTTGGAGGCGGCGCGGAGGATGTCCTCGGTGGTCACGGCATTGATCCGCGCCACCGTCTCGGCGGTGGGCACCACGCGGCCGAACACCTGCAACTGGCGCGCCAGTTGCTCGCAGCGGCTGCCGGTGCTCTCCAGCGACATCAGCAGCGATGCCTTGACCTGGGCGCGGGCGCGGCCGAGCTCGGCCTCGCTCACCTCCAGCTGCACCTTGCGCAGCTCGTCGAGCGCGACGGGGATCAGCTCCTCCGCCTCGCTCTCGCCGGTGCCGGCGTAGATGCCGAACAACCCGCCATCCATGTAGGGCTGGGCGAAGGAGTAGATCGAGTAGACCAGGCCGCGCTTCTCGCGGATCTCCTGGAACAGACGCGAGGACATGCCGCCGCCCAGCAGGGTGGAGAGCAGCAGGGTCGGATAATAATCGGGATCGCCATAGCCGACCGCGGGGAAGCCAAGCACGATATGCACCTGGTCGAGGTCGCGATTCTCGCGGAACTCCCCGCCGCCATAGATGCCGCCCTCGGCGGCGGGTGCAGGATCGGACGGCAGATCGGCGAAATGGGCGCGGGCGAGATCGACAATCGCCGCATGCTCCAGCGCGCCGGCGGCAGCCACCACGATGTTGGAGGCGGCGTAGTGGCGGCGCATATAGCCCATCAGCGTCGCGCGCGGCATGGCGCGGATGCCGGTCTCGGTGCCCAGCACCGGGCGTCCCATCGGCTGGGACGGATAGGCGGCTTCCTGGAAATGGTCGAAGATGATGTCGTCGGGGGTATCGTTGGCCTGGCCGATCTCCTGCAGGATCACGCCGCGCTCGCGCTCCAGCTCCTCCGGGTCGAAGGTGGAATGGGTCAGGATGTCGCCGATGATGTCGGCGGCCAGCTCCGTGTCTTCCTTCAGCACCTTGACGTAATAGGCGGTCTGCTCGCGCGCGGTGTAGGCGTTGATATGCCCGCCGACCGCCTCGATCTCCTCGGCGATCCCGGCCGCGCTGCGCCGCTCGGTGCCCTTGAAGGCCATGTGCTCGAGGAAATGCGACACGCCGTTCTCCGCCTCGGTCTCATGGCGGGTGCCGGTGGCGACATAGGCGCCAAAGGAGACGGTCTCGACCCGGTCCATCCGCTCGGTGACGATGGTCAGGCCGCTCTCGAGGCGGGTGACCTGGATGGCCTCGCCGTTGGCAGGGGGCTTCGCGGCGGAACCGTTGGAAAAGGATGCGCTCATGCGGCGTTCTTTCTGGAGAAGGCGCGCACAAGCGCCTGGACGGCGGCGAGGTTGTTGGGCGCGACGGTGAAATGCTCGGGACGGTCATATAGGTCCGCCAGACGCGGCGGCAATGCCGGGCGCGAGCCGATGGCCTTCTCGATGGCGTCCGGGAACTTGGCCGGATGCGCCGTGGCCATGGCGATGACCGGTGTGCCATGCCCGCCCGCGGGGCCGGCCGCCAGGCTGGCGCGCGCCGCGGCGATGCCGATGGCACTGTGCGGATCGGCCAGATATCCGCTCGCCGCATGCAGCCGGCGGATCTCCGCCTCGGTGCCGGGATCGTCCAGCGCGAAGCCCTGCAGCAGCGTCCGCGCCCGATGCCAGGCGGCTTCTGGCACCGGCATATGGCCGCCGGCGCGGAATTTCTCCATCGCCGAGCGGGTGGCGGCCGGGTCGCGGCCCAGCAGCTCGAACAGCAGGCGCTCGAAATTGGAGCTGACCTGGATGTCCATGCTGGGCGACAGGCTGGGCTCCACCGGGCGCATGCTCATGTCGTTGGCCGACAGGAAGCGCGTCAGGATGTCGTTGCGGTTGGAGCCGATCACCAGTTTCGCCACCGGCAGCCCCATGCGCCGCGCCACCCAGGCGGCCAGCACATTGCCGAAATTCCCGGTCGGCACGGCGAACGCCACCTCCCGGTCCGGCCCGCCCAGCGCCAGCGATGCGGCGACGTAGTACGGCACCTGCGCGGCGATCCGCGCCCAGTTGATGGAGTTAACCGCCGAAAGCTGCTGCTCGGCGCGGAACGACGCGTCGGCGAACATCGCCTTCACCAGGTCCTGGCAGTCGTCGAAGGTGCCTTCGATGGCGATGTTGCGCACATTCGCGGCCGCCACCGTGGTCATCTGCCGGCGCTGCACCTCGCTGGTGCGGTTATGCGGATGCAGGATGACGATATCGATCCGCTCGCGGTTGGCGCAGGCCTCGATCGCGGCCGAGCCGGTGTCGCCGGACGTGGCGCCGACGATCGTCACCCGCGCGCCGCGCTCGCTCAGCACATGGTCGAACAGCCGCCCGAGCAGCTGCATCGCCATGTCCTTGAACGCCAGCGTCGGGCCATGGAACAGCTCCTGCACGAACAGGCCGGTTTCCAGCTGCACCAGCGGCACCACGGCGGGATGGCGGAAGCCGGCATAGGCCTCCCGGCACAGGCGCTGCAGCGTGGCGAAGGGGATCGCCCCGCCCACGAAGGGCTGCATCACCCGTGCGGCCAGCTCGGCATAGGGCAGGCCGCGCAGCGCGCGCCAATCGGCCAGCGAGAAATGGGGCCATTCCTCGGGCACGAACAGGCCGCCATCCTCGGCGAGGCCCGCAAGCAGCACACCGGCGAAGTCACGGGATTTGGGCGTGGCGCCGGCAACGGCCTCGCCACGTGTGGAGATGTATCGCATGGCCGGACATTAGGCGGGAATGCGGATTGGGGCGAGAGGGCGCTCGGCCCGAATGTTCAGGCTCCGTCAAAGCCCCCCTCGACTTCCCGCCCGCGGCCCCCGGTTCGGAACAGCTCGACGAGGTCGGGCTGCTTGTCGATCTGCAACCGGTAGACGCGGTGCGCGGCGGCGATCAGGTCGCGGTTTCGGCCGAGCGCGCGATCGCCGATCTCGACGATCCGCAGGTTCGGCCAGATCTGCGGTCGAATGCGCAGGATCTCGGCAAAGATCCCATCGCCCGAATACTCCGGCATGGCCTGCGCGATCAGCAGAGCCATCGACGCGGAGGAGCGGGAAACGCCGGCGTGGCAATGCGCGAGCACATGCGCGGTGGCGGGTTCGCGGCCCAACCGGCGGCCGAATGCCAGCAGCCGTTCTATGTGGATGGCATCCGGCACGATCATGCCGGGACCCGCTTCGATCACGTCGTGAAACCGGAGCTCGAGCTTCTCATGCTCGCCGAAACTGCCGAACACCTCGGGCACGGGCCATTCGGGGTCGAGAATGGACAGCACGTGACTGACGCGGGCCTCCCGATGACCGGCGAGTTCATCCAGGCCGCAGACAGTGATCCGAAACGGGAGTTGCATGGTGGCCCCGGGAACTGGAGGAACCGTCCTGGCGGCAGGCGGGTCCTTTCGGATTATGCGCGGTTTCATCCAATGATGCGCCAATTTGCGCAAATCGGCACTCGATCGATCGAACGATGCCGATCCGGTTCGCATAGCACCGGCAGCTCGATCGTCCCTAGCCCGACGGTCCGACCGAGCCTATCCGGGCCTTTCGGCTAGTTCGGCTTCACGGCGCGGAAATGCAGCGCGCAGATGATGCTGACCACGTCGCCTTCGATCTTCTGGCCATCCCAGTCGCCGCGCAGGGTGAAGCCGCCGGCCTCCCCGGTGACAGTGCCGTCGGGATCGATGGAGGCTACCACGGTGATGGGGCCGTTCAGGCGGTAATTGAACGTATGGTCGACCACCTGGAAGCGCACCAGGCCCGGGTGCGGGCAGGACTTCGCCTCGGCCCGAAAGCGGGTGCTGGTGCCGCGATAGAGCCCGTCGATGGTGCCGGAGGGCTTGGGTGGCGCCGGCGGCGCGGGCGGGGCGGGCTGGCCGCAGCCGGCCAACGCGCCGAGCAGGACCAGCAGAACCGCGCGGGGAAGGTCATACGCCGGGAAGGTCATACGCATTGCCGTCTTGTGCCGAAGGTGGTTCATCGGCGCGGTGATCGCCCGAATCGGCTGCCGAGGCAAGCCGGGATCAGGCCTGACGAATGACCCCGGGCGGGCGCAGCTTGCGCGCGGTAGAAGCGGGGAACCGCGCCAGCCGGTCGGCGGGGCGGATCGGACGGCGCAGCAGCTCGCCGCCGCAGTTCGGGCAGCACCCGCCCAGCACCCCGTCGGCGCAATCGGCGCAGAACGTGCACTCGAAGCTGCAGATCCGTGCCTTCAGGCTGTCCGGCGGCAGGTCGCAATCGCAGTTTTCGCAGTTCGGCCTGAGCTCGAGCATCGCGTCCTCCGTTACCGTGGATCCCGTTCCTTATGAGAGATACCGCGCCGTCAGATGCGCGGTGAAGTCCGCGGGGTCGAGCTTCTTGCCGGTGGCGGCGCGCATCAGGTCGTTGAAGCCCAGCAGGCTGCCGACGCCATGCACCTTGGCCCGCAGCCAGCCCATCAGCGGCGACAGATCCCCCTTCGCCATGGCGGCGTCCAGGCTCGGCACGCCGCGCCGCGCCGCGGCCATCAACTGCGCGGCGGCCATCGCACCCAGCGTGTAGCTCGGGAAATAGCCAAAGGCGCCGTCGTACCAATGGATGTCCTGTAGGCAGCCGCGCGCATCGTCCGGCGGCAGGATGCCGAGCAGCGCACGCAACCCCTCGTTCCAGGCGCCCGGCAGGTCGGCCACCGCGAGATCGCCGGCGATCAGCGCCTGTTCCAGCCGGAACCGCAGGATGATGTGGGCGGGGTAGGTCATCTCATCGGCATCGACGCGGATCGGGCCGCGCCCGATCCGCCGCCACAGCCCAGCCAGGTTCTCCGCCCGGTACGGCGCGGGATCGCCGCCGAACACCGCCTGCAACTCGGGGCCGAGAAAGCGCAGGAACGCGTCGGACCGGCAGGCCTGCATCTCCACGATCAGCGACTGGCTCTCATGCGCCGCCATGCCCGCGGCCTCCCCCACCGGCTGGCGGCGATACGCTTCGGGCAGGCCGCGCTCGTAGATCGCGTGCCCGGTCTCATGCAGCACGCCGAGCAGGCTCTGGGAGAAATCCTCGGTGTCGTAGCGGGTGGTGATGCGCACATCCGTGGGCGTGCCGCCGCAGAACGGATGGGTGGAGCGGTCCAGCCGCGCATGGGTGAAATCAAGGCCCGCGCGGGCGGCCATGGCGCGGCACAATGCCTCCTGCGCGTCTTCCGGGAACGGCCCTTGCGGGCGCAGCGGCGCCGGGCGGCCGGCCTGCAACTCCAGCGCCCGGGGCAGCGCGCTGCGCAGAAACGACTCGTAATCCGCGAATACCGGCGTAACGTCGGCGGCGGTGATGCCGCGCTGGAACCCGTCCATCAGCGCGTCGTACGGCGACAGGCCGAGCGCGGGCGAGAGCGCCTGGGCGCCCTGGCGGACCAGATGGACCACTTCCGCCAACAGCGGCCGCACGCTGGCGAAATCCGAGTGGCGCCGCGCCTCCCGCCAGATTTTCTCGCAGGCGGAATTGGCGCGCGCCTGCGCTTCCACCAGGTCGGCCGGCAGCGCGGTGGCGCGGACATGCGCATGGCGGATCAGCGCCAGATTGGCCGCCCGCCAGGGATCCGCTTCCGGCCGGGCGGACGCCTCGGCGATGTCGTCCGCGACCGCGGGCTCGATCAGCAGGCCATGCGACAGCCCGGCCAGCACCGCCAGCTGGTCGCCGCGCGCAGCACCTCCGCCGGGCGGCATCATCGCCGCCGCGTCCCAGCCGAGCATGGCGCCCGCCTCCCCGATCGTGGCGATCCGCGCGAAGCGGGCGGCGAGCCGGTCATACGCGGCGTGGACGCATCGGGCGGCGTTCGGCATTCCATTCATTCGCGAAGCACCTTGCGGCAATAGAGCAGGAAGATCGCCGCCAGCGCCAGCGCCAGGCCGAACCAGGTCAGGGCATAGGACAGATGATCGTTGGCGGGACGCGGCAGCATCTGCGCGGGCTCGGGGTAGCGGCCGGGAATTGCCGGCCCCAGTTCCACCAGCACGAACGGCGCCACCCGCGAGAGATCGAGCGCCGGGCCGATCGCGGCGGGATCGAGCGTGTAGAAGCGGTGCTGCGCCGGATCGTCGCCGGCCGCGAACAGCCCCGCATGCTCGGGAAGGCGGACATAGCCCTCGACCGCCACCGGGCCGGAAGGCGCGGCAATGCCACCCGCCCGCTCCACCGGCACCCAGCCGCGATCGACCACCAGCGGCAGCGCGTCGCCGTCGCGCTGCAGGGCCATGACCAGCCGCGCGCCCATCCGCGGGCCGGCCGGGGTTTGCGCGACATCCGCGCCGTACAGCGCATAGCGCCCGGCGAGAAACCGGCCCTCGACACGAACCTTGGCGAACAGCGGCGGATCGGCGGGCAACGGGATCGCGGGCGAGGCCTGTGCGCGGTCGATATCGGCCAGCAGCGCGGTCTTCCACGCCAGGCGCTGCAACTGCCAGACGCCCAGGCCGCAGGCCAGCGTCAGCATCAGCATGGTGGTAATGGCGGGGATCAGCATCCGGCGCCAGATCCTGCGCCACTGGCCGTCCGTGGCGGTCATTCGTCTGTCGGGCCAGGGCGATGACGGTATTGCAGCGCCACCAGCGCGGCCTTCAGCGGCCGCATCATCAGGATCGCCGCCGGAAAGGTAAAGATCGGCCAGATCACCGCATGGACCCAAAGGGGTGGCGAAAAATGAAACTCCACCCAGAATGCCAGGGCCACCACGATGGCGCCGAGCAGCAGGATGACCGCGACCGCCGGTCCGTCCCCCGCGTCATGCTGGCTCAGATCGAGGCCGCACACCGCGCAGCGGTCGCGCACCTGCAGCAGGCCGGTGAACACCCTGCCCTCGCCGCAGCGTGGGCAGCGGCACAGAAGGGCCGCACGTAGCAGAGAAACCGGAGATCCGGAAACGGGGCCGCCCCCGGAAACCGGGGGCGGGGAATTCGGCAGCGGAGGGACAGGCGCGGCGGTCATGCTGTCGCAGACCCGCCGCGCCGGCCACCCATCGGCCTATCCGCCGACGTTCGCTTCCAGCGGACCGGCGCCGTACCAGTAGATGCACACGAACAGGAACAGCCACACCACGTCGACGAAGTGCCAGTACCAGGCGGCCGCCTCGAAGCCGAAATGCCGCTCCGGGGTGAACTGACCGGCGCGGGCGCGGAACCAGCAGACCAGCAGGAACAGCGTGCCGACGATCACGTGGAAGCCGTGGAAGCCGGTCGCCAGGAAGAACACCGACGGATAGACGCCGCCGCCGTAGAACTTGAACGGGGCGTCGGAATACTCGATCGCCTGGCAGGTGGTGAAGGTCAGGCCCAGCAGCACCGTCAGGATCAGGCCAGTGGTCAGGCCCTTGCGGTCGCCGTGCAGCAGGCTGTGATGCGCCCAGGTCACTGTTGTGCCCGACAGCAGCAGGATCATCGTGTTCAGCAGCGGCAGGTGGAACGGATCGAAGGTGGTCACGCCCGGCGGCGGCCAGACCGTGTTCACGACGCCGCCGATTGGGGTGCCGACCGTCTCCGGCAGGATCAGGAAGTTGAAATAGGCCCAGAAGAAGCCGACGAAGAACATCACCTCGCTGGCGATGAACAGCATCATGCCGTAGCGCATGCCCAGCTGCACCAGTTGGCTGTGCATGCCCGGCGTGCTGCTCTCCCGGATCACGTCGCGCCACCAGAAGAACATTACCGCCAGCACCACGGCCAGGCCGAGCCCGAGCAGAATGAAATTGTGGAAATGCGCCGCGAGGACGATGCCCAGCACCGTCATACCGGCGCCGAGCGCGCCGATGATCGGCCATGGGCTCGGGTCGACCAGATGATAGGGCTGCTTGATCCCGGAGCTCTGAAAGCCTGTGGGGACCGCTGCGTGCGACTCGCTGCTCATTTCCAACCCATGCTTGTACCGCCGAGGAGAACGCCCCGGCACGATCCCCGCATAATCCCCAATTCCCCGCGCCGTTCAAGGGGCCATAGGTAACCGCCCCAAGGGGAGATGGCGGCGAAATGACGGCGCGGCTGCGGCGGAACGACAGCCCCCCTATCGCGCGCGCCGCGCCCCGCCCCAGGTCCAGACCGCTAGCAGCAGCACGCCGGCGGCGATCGCGGCGAACGCCGTGCGGTAGCTGGCCAGGGCCAGCATGGCGCCGAAGCCGAGCGAACCCGCGGTCTGCCCCAGGAACAAGGCCAGGGCGAAGGCCGCCACCGCGGTGCCGCGGGCTTCCGGCATCACCTCCGTCGCGCGGGCCTGCAACACGCCATGGAACATGTAGAACAGCAGCCCGAGCAGCAGCTGGATCGCCACCACCGCGTGCCAGTCCCCCACCACGGCCAGCAGGCCGACGCCGAGCGCCAGCCCGGAACCGCCGACCAGCAGCATTCCCCCTTCGCCCATCGCCCGGATCAGCCGCCGGGCGAGTCGCGTGTAGAGGAAGGCGCCGACGCCGAATCCGGCAACCACCAGGCCCGAATGCGCCGCGCTGAGGCCGAATTGCTGGATCAGGAACGAGCCCACATACGGGAACGCCCCGCCGAACAGCAGGAAGCCGTCGAAGAACGCCGCGATCAGCAGCCGGCGGCCCGCGGGATGGGCCAGCATGCGGACGAAGGCGAAGATCCCCTGCCCGCGCCCGCCGCCATCCGCCGGCGCCTGCCACAGCGTGCCGGCAAAACGCGACGCGATCGTCAGGCTGACCGCGAGCGCGAGCACACCCAGCACGACGAAGGCACCGCGCCAGCCGGTGAACTCGCCGATGACCCCGGAGATCGGCCCGGTCAGCATCTGCGCCATCACCATGCCGGTCAGGAAGCGGCCGATCGTCTCCTGGCGCTGCCCGTAGGGAACGGTGTCGCCGATATGGGCCAGCAGCAGCGGAATGATGGCGCCGGCGAACAGTCCGGCCATGGCGCGGAACGTGATCAGCAGCCCCAGCCCCAGCGCGAAGGCGCAGGCGATCTGCGCCAGCCCGTACAGGAACAGCGCGAAGCAGGCGACCCGCACCTTGCCGAAGCGGTCCCCGAGCGGTCCGGTGACCAGTTGGCCCAGGCCGTAAGGCAGCATGAACGCCGCGACGACGATGGTGGCGGTGGCGACGGTGATGCCGACATCGGCCGCCACCGCCGGCAGCAGCGGATCGAGCAGGCGAATGCCGGCGCCGGAAGCGAACCCGGCCGCTGCCAGCAGGGAGATCGGAAAGTTCGGCGCTGCCCGCCCAGTTGCCCCGCGGCCGGTCGCTGCCCTTCCTGTCGGCGCGCGTCCGGTCACAGGGCGGTCAGCTCAACCCGACCCTGGCCCGCAGCGCCTCGTCGCGCAGAGACAGTTCGCTGCCCGCCAGATCGTCCGCAGCCGGCGTGCAGAGATAGACCAGCGCCCGGGCCGGATGATCCACCGGCGCCAGGTCGCCGCGCGGGATCTTGCTGATGACGTTCACGCCGGAGGCGCGGATCTGCACTTGCATGTCGGTATCCACCGTGCCCGGCGCGAAGCCGAACACGCGGATGTTCTGTCCCGCGTTCTCCAGCGCGATCGCCCGCGTCAGCATCGCCAGCCCGGCCTTGCCCGAGCAATACGCGCTCCATCCTTCCAGCGGCCGGTGCGCCGCGCCCGAGGAAATATTGATGATCGTGCCGCCGCTCCGCGCGATCATGCCCGGCAGCACGGCGCGAACGCCGTGGAAGGCGCCGACCAGATTGATCTGGATGTTGCGTGCCCAGGCGACGGGATCGGCCTCGGCGATGCCGGCGATCGGCTCGATCACGCCGGCGTTGTTGACCAGCACATCCACCGGGCCCAGCCGCGCCTCGGTCTGCGCCACCAGATCGGTCATGGAGGCGAAATCCGCCACGTCGGAAACCATCGCAACCGCCCGCCCGCCGGCGGCGGTGATCTCCGCCGCGACCGCAGCCGAGGCCGCGCCGTCGCGTGCGGTGATCATCAGCGCCGCGCCCGCGCGCGCCATGGCCAGCGCCGCCGCCGCCCCGATCCCCCGGCTGCCGCCCGTCATGATCACGACCTTGCCTGCCAATGACGCCATGCCCGTTCCTCCTGCGAATGAACGTGGGATTTAGGGGAGGCACGCTCCGGCGGCAAATCATGTATCGGCAAATCACCCAGACATATCGCCCGGATAGGAAGCTGACGCGATGCCGGCTAGGCTCTGTTCAGGAACACAACGAAACGGAGAGACTTGCCATGAGGCTGGGTGTCATTCTGCCGCTGACCGATATCGGCGGCGATCCGGGCGTGGTGGCGGAATTCGCCCAGACCGCGGAGGAACTCGGCTACCAGGAAATCGGCGCGCCCGACCACGTGCTGGGTGTGAATGTGGCCAGCCGTCCGGACTGGGGCAACCGCAACACCTCGGCCGACTTCTTCCATGATCCGTTCGTGCTGTTCGGCTTCCTGTCGGGCATCTGCAAGCAGGCGGTGTTCTCCACCCAAGTGCTGATCGTCGCGCAGCGCCAGACCGTGCTGGTCGCCAAGCAGGCCGCCAGCCTGGACGTGCTGTCGGGCGGACGCTTCCGGCTTGGCATCGGCATCGGCTGGAACAAGGTGGAATTCACCGGACTGAACGAAAACTTCCACAATCGCGGCAAGCGCTCGGAGGAGCAGGCCGAGGTCATGCAGGCGCTCTGGGCCAACCCGCATGTCACGTTCAACGGCAAATGGCACACGATCGAGGATGCCGGCATCAACCCGATCGCGCTGAACGGCAGGATCCCGCTCTGGTACGGCGGCCACGAGGACGTGACCTTGCAGCGCATCGCCAAATACGGCGATGGCTGGATGATGCTGGCGCATCCGCCCGGGGCGGAGGCGACTGCCGCCTTCGACCGGATGCGCCGCCACGCGGAAGACGCCGGCCGCGATCCGAAGACCGTCGGCCTGGAGGTCTGGACCTCGGTCGGCGCGGGCACCGAGAAGGACTGGCGGGAGGAGGTGAAGTTCTGGAAGCAGGAAGGGGTCGAGTACATCACGCTGAACAACACTTTTTCCCGATACGGCCACACCCGCATCGCCGGACGGACGCTGGCGGATCACCTCAAGGCGCTGCGGCAGTACCGCGATGCGGTTGCCGACCTGATGTGACCGACGGATGGGGCCGGGGTGATTGCCCCGCCCCGATCTCCCCGTGGACATGGCCCGCGGAGAGATAACGAGAATCCCGGACCGGGCTAATCCACTCGTTGGAAGGTCCCGGGAGAGCCGCGTTGAGACCGAAGCGGCGGGCTAAAGCACTCCGACAAGTCCAATTTTAGAGATTGTTTAATAAATTTCATGGAAATCGTGCAGATTGGGGTTGCAATCAAACCCGAATCTGTCTCTATATGTCGCATCTTGATGTGTTTTGACACCGTCCGGGGATCACCCCGGGCAGCCCCCATGAAGGATGCGAAGCCATGAACTGGAAGATTTTCGCGACCGCGGTCCTGCTCGGCGGCGCCGCCACGGCAGTCCAGGCGTCAGCGGCGAACCTGGTCGCCAACGGCAGCTTCGAGAGCGGCTTCACCGGCTGGACCCTCAGCGGGCCCGCCGCCGACGGCGATCCGGCGGTCGTCATCCCCTATAATTCGTCCGCCGGGTACCCCGGTGGAGCCTTCGGCGAGCCGATCCCCGCCAACAGCGCGCCGACCAATTCGCCCGACCCGGTCGGCACCCATGCGGCCTATTTCGTGAGCGACTTCGCCAACGAGACCCTGTCGCAATCCGTCTACCTGACCCCGGGCATCTACCAGATCGGCTTCAGCGCCTATCTGCCGCAGAACGGCTACAACAATGCCGGCGACGCCACCTTCACCGGCGAAATCGCCGGCGTGTCGCTGGCGAACTTCACCGCCTCGTCGCTGTCGCCGACGACCTGGCAAACCTATGCGGGGTCGACGACCATCACCACGGCCGGCTTCTACCTGGTGGACTTCACCTTCAACACGAACTTCTCCCCCTCGAAGGACGTCGTGATCGACCAGGTGTACATCATCGCCGGCAACCCGCCGGTTCCCACACCCGAGCCGGCCTCGCTGGCCGTCCTCGGCGCCGGCCTCGCGGGTCTCGGCTTCATCCGCCAGCGCCGCCGCGGCTGAAGCCGGCCGGTGCGGAGGGATTTTCTCCCCAATCCGGGTCAACTGATCTGGGTCAGCTGATCCGAGCCAACTGATCTGGGTCAACGAAACCTCCGCGGCACCCGATTAGCCTCCTCTCGCTTCGAGAGGAGGCCCCGGTGGCATTGTCGCCCGAAATCGTCTTCCGCAATCTCGACCCGTCGCCGGCAGTGGAGGAGCGCATCCGCGTCCGGCTGGCGGAGTTGGAGCAGTTCCAGCCCCGCATAACCTCCTGCCGCGTGGTGGTCGAAAAGGGCCAGCGGCGCCACAAGGGCAATGTGTTCGGCATCCGCCTGTTGTTGCGGTTGCCCGGACGGGAGATCGTGATTTCACACGATCCGGGGGCCAATCACGCCCATGAAGATGTCCATGTCGCCGTGCGCGACGCATTCGACGCGGCAAGGCGCCAGCTGGAGGATTACGTCCGCAGCGAGCGCGGCGCCGTGAAGCAGCACGAAATTCCCGATCTCGGCCGCGTCTCCAAGCTGATCGCCGAACAGGATTACGGCTTTATCGAGACCCCGGACGGCACGGAAGTGTATTTCCATCGCAACAGCGTGGTCGACAACGGCTTCGATCACCTGAAAGTGGGAGACGAGATCCGTTTCGCCCTGGATCCGGGCGAAGGCGAAAAAGGGCCGCAAGCCAGCAGCGTGGTCAGGATCGGCAAGCACCACCCAGGCCCGCCACATCCCGCATGAAGGCCTCCTTATGGGCGAGCGGAAAGGCGAAACCAGGCAGGAGAAGCGGCCGATGGCCAGGGATTACCAGAACGAACCGGTCGAATTGAATATCAGCACCGAAACCGTCTGCTTCATCATCGCCAAGGCGCGTGAATTCGACGTCAAGGTGGATCCTCCCGAGCCCGATCCGGAGGGCGACCGCGTCGCCACTGACGAGGACGAGACCCTGGAGGACCATCGGGACGACCCCACCGAGGCCGAACTGCGCGAAGCGATCGACGACCTCAATGACGAAGAAATCGTCGAGCTCATCGCCCTCACCTGGGTCGGGCGCGGCGATTTCGGGCCGGAGGAATGGGAGGAGGCGAAGGCGCTCGCGCTCGAACGCCACCGCAAGCATTCCGCCGGCTACCTGATGGGCATACCGATGCTGGCCGACTACCTGGACGAAGGCCTGACCGCGCTCGGCCATTCCTGCGAACCGGATTGAACCGCGTCAGTTCACCCCGACCGCCTCGCCCAGCGTGTCGCCGATGCTTTCATGAATCACCAGATCGGCCACCCGGTCGAGGCCGGTGGGATCGCGGTTGACGATCACCAGCGCCGCGCCGTTCTGCTTGGCGATCTCCGGAAACCCCGCGGCGGGATAGACCACCAGCGAAGAACCGGCGACGATGAACAGATCGGCGGCCAGCGTTTCCGCCTCCGCCCGCTGCATCGCCTCCACCGGCATGGACTGGCCGAAAGAGATGGTGGCGGCCTTCACGTAGCCGCCGCAGGCATCGCAATGCGGCGGATCGCCGCTGCGCTCGAACGCCGCCTTGATGTCGTCGATCTCGTAACGCCGGGCGCAGGACAGGCAGGTGGCATAGGTGGAATTGCCATGCAGCTCGATCACATGGGTATCGGGCACGCCGGAGAGCTGGTGCAGGCCGTCGATGTTCTGGGTGATGACGGAACTCGCCCGGCCCTCGCGGATCAGCCGGGCAACCGCGCGATGGCCGCGATTGGGCTCAGCGGCGCGGATGGTCTGGTCGGTGACGAATTTCCGCCGCCAGGTTTCCCGTCGCGCCTCCTCCGACCCCATGAAGTCGCGAAAATCGATCGGCGCCATGCGCGTCCAGATGCCGCCCGGCGAGCGGAAATCGGGAATGCCGGATTCGGTGCTGATCCCGGCCCCGGTGAAGAAGACGATCCGTTCCGATCCCCCGATCAGGCGACGAAGTTCGGAGCTCTCCGACATTTCAATCTCCCTTACGGCCTCCCCACCTCTGTCACGGCCGCATGGTGAACGCGGCCGGCCCCGGTGTCAGCAGCGGCTCGGCCAGGCGGACGAATTCGCACAGCAATTTGCGGGTGTCGCGAGGATCGATGATCTCCTCCACCCAGAATGTCTCCGCGGTGCGGAACGGCGAGCGCAGCTTGTTCAGCCGGTCCTCGATCTCCGCCAGCTTGGCCTCCGGGTCCGGCGCGTCCGCGATATCCTGGCGATACGCCGCCTCGATCCCGCCTTCCAGCGGCAGCGATCCCCAATAGCCGGACGGCCAGGCATAGCGCAGCGACAGCCGGCCCATCGGCTGGTGGATGGCGCCGGCCACGCCGAACACGTTGCGGATCAGGATGGTGCACCAGGGCACGGTGGTCTGGGTGATCGCCGCCATCGCCCGCACGCCGGCGCGGATGGTGGCGGTCTTCTCCGCCTCCAGCCCGATCAGGAAGCCCGGGCAATCCACCATGTGCACGACCGGCAGATGGAAGGTCTGCGCCAGATCGACGAAGCGGATCACCTTGGCGCAGGCATCCGCGGTCCAGGCGCCGGCATAGTGGTAGGGATCGCCGGCCATGATCGCGACCGGCCTGCCATCGATCCGCGCCAGGCCGGTGATGATCGACCGGCCGAACATCCGGCCCATTTCGAAGAAGCTGCCGCGGTCCACCAGCGTCTCCACGATCGGCCGCATCTTGTAGACCCGGCGGCGGTCCTTCGGGATCGCCTTGATCAGCGCCTCGTCCCGCCGGTTCGGATCGTCGTTGGACGGTTCCACCGGCGGCGTGGCATGGATCGACGACGGCAGATACGACAGGAACCGCCGGGCGCAGGCGAAGGCTTCCTCCTCGGTATCGACAGCATGATCCACCGCGCCGGCGCGGCACTGGATTTCCCACCCGCCCAGCTCCTGCTTGTTGAGCTTCTGGCCGATGCGCTCCACCACCGGCGGGCCGGCAACGAACATCGCCGAGGTGGCCTTGGTCATCACCGAATAATGGCTCGCCGCCAGCCGCGCGGCGCCGAGGCCGGCGACCGAGCCGAGACCGAGGGCCACCACCGGCACGGTGCCGAGATTCTGCGCCACGAGGTGATAGCCATAGGCGCCGCCGACGCGCCCCGGCAGGTTCGCCCGCCCGGTGGTCTCGATCGTCTTCACCGAACCGCCGCCACCGGAGCCCTCGATGATGCGGATGATCGGCAGGCGGAACTCCAGCGCCATCTGCTCGGCCATCCAGGTCTTTTCCTTGATGGTGGCGTCCGCCGATCCGCCGCGCACGGTGAAATCGTCGCCGCACACCACCACGGGCCTGCCATCCACCTTTCCGCGCCCGATGACGCAGTTGGCCGCCTGCAAGTCGGTCAACCGGCTGTTGCTGTCATAGCTGGCCTTGCCAGCGAGGGCGCCGATCTCGTGGAAGCTGCCGGGATCAAGCACGCCGTCGATCCGCTCGCGCACCGTCAGCCTGCCGCCATCGTGCTGGCGCTTTACCTTGTCCTCCCCTCCCATGCGCCGGGCCAGCGCCTCCCGCTCATGGAGTTCGTCGAGTTCAGGCTGCCAGCTCATGTCGTTTCCCGTTTCCTACACGCATTCTTGGTCTCGCCCCGGTTGGTCTGGCCCCGGTTAGTCCGGCATCGCCGGCGGATTGGTCACCTCGAAGAACTCCCCGCCGTAATCGGCCTCCGCCGGCAGTCGCATCCGGCGCGCGCCATTGGGGAGTTTCTCCATCACCGGCAGCACGGTGACGATCCTGGCCTTGCGCGCGACCGCCATGGCCGCCTCTGCCGTGGCGTGGCGGGCGAGCTTTTCCAGATTCTTCTGGGTCGGGAACACCAGCTTGTAGGTGCCGGCCTCGCTCGCCGCGACCGCCTGCCGGGGCGAGATCCAGATCGAAATCGACTGCCTCCTCGCCGTCATGCACCGCGGCCTGATCGGGCGGAGCGGCGGCGAGAAAGAAATGCGTGTCGAAGCGCTTGGCCATGCGTACCGGCGTGATCCAGTGCGCGAAGGGCACCAGCGCATCGGGCGCGAGCACCAGGTCCTCGGCGATCAGGATGTCGGCGAAGCTCTTCTCCCCCGCGGTCATGGCCACACGCCAGGTCGCCTCGATTTCGCGCAGCCGCGTGGCCGAGACCAGCGCGCCTTCGCCGCGCGCGCAGGCGAACAGGATGCCGCATTCCTCGAAGGTTTCGCGCAAGGCGCCGACGCGCAGCGCCGCCTCGGCGGCGGTCAGGCGGGCCTGTGGGGGGAACAGCACCGGATTGGCGGCGATGTCGTGGTCCCCGGGGTCGATCCGCCCGCCCGGGAAGACCAGTGCCCCCGATGCAAACTCGATCTCGCGGTGGCGCACCACCATGAACACTTCCATTCCGTCTTCGCTGTCACGCAGCAGCAGGACGGTGGCCGCAAGGCGCGGCTCGGCAATCTGATCGCTTCCCATGCGGCCAGAAGATCACCGGGCACGGCGCTCGGCAAGACCACCGCGACAGCAGGCGGCCGCTAGCGGCTCAAATGCGCCAGCGCCGCTCGCAGCGGCTCGCTCGGCGCCGGGAACAGGCCGCCGAGCGGCGTATCCAGCACCGTGATGACGAAAATCGCCGAAGCGATCGAGACGGCGCCGAGTCCAAGCATGACCCAGACGAGCGGGTTGCGGGTCGCGCACAGGCCGAAACTGGCGAACACCACCACCAGCCAGAACACCAGCACCACATAGAACGGTATCGAGATCGAGGACCTCGCCTCCTCGATCAGCTTCCAGCGCCGTTGCAGCAGATGGTCGAACCTGGCCAGCGTGTCGTCGGCCAGCCGGCGGTGCATGCCGTCCTGCGGCTGCAACCGGCGGATCGCCAGCCCGATCTCGTTCAGCATGTCGCCGAGCCGGGAGCTTTCGATATGCTGCTCCTCGCTGAACCTCGGCAGATGGGTCGGATAATAATCGCCGGGCGGCGGCGGCTCGTCGGTCCAGGTGGTGGCGATCGCCGCCGCGGTATAGCTGCGCAGCAGCGCCCGGGCGACATCCGTCTCGGGACCGTATTCCCGCAGCATCTGATCGAGCTCGATGATGATCACCCCGAAGCCGTGCAGGTCGGCGTTGACCGTATCGCGCGCGCTTTTCACCGAAGTGGTCAGCAGCCCCAGCACCAGGGCGGCGAAGGTGACCAGCATCGTGGTGACGAGCCGAACGAGGTCGATGGTCTCGACGGACCGGTGGCGTTCCGACAGCAGCGGGCGGATATACAGGCCGGCCGCGCTGCCGGCGAGCAGGATCAGCACCAGCAGGAGCGCGTTCAGCAGCTGCATCATGATCCAAGCGGCCCCCGGCGATTGGCGGCATCGTTTCCGATCCGTCAGATCAATCGGAGTATCACGGAATTCATCCGCCAGGCGACCGTTCAGCGGCATTTCCGTGCCTGGTAGCGATACGACCCCGGCGGAGTCGGGCGTTCGTTACGTCTTGAGACAGGCGGACAACCTGCCGCCAACTTTGCCTAAGTTCTTGACAAACCACTCCCTTGCAAGACCGGAGGGGCGGGTAGCCATAATGATCGATCCGCAATCAGGAGCCACGCGCATGCGCGCCTTCATGACCACGCTCTGCCTCACCGCCGGGCTGCTCCTTGCCGTCGCCGCGCAGGCACAGGCGCCGGTGACGGCCACCTGCAAGGACGGCACCGCCTTCTCCGGCACCAGCCGCAGCGGCGCCTGCCGGGGCCATGGCGGCGTGCAGGCCTGGGGCGAGGCGACGCCCGCGCCAGCCGCGAAACCCGCCGCCGCGCCGGCGGCCCCGGCAGGCGCCGCTGCCGCCCCCGCTGCCACCACCCCGGCAGCGACAACTCCAGCAGCGACAACTCCGGCAGCGCCCGCGGCGGCCGCCACCTCGGCCGCATCGAAAACCGGTCCGCACCCCGCCGCGACCGCGGCGCCCGGCGGCGGCCCCGGAATGGTCTGGGTGTCCGCCGGCTCGAAGGCCTATCACTGCCAGGGCGACAAATGGTACGGCACGACCAAGAAGGGCAGCTACATGACCGAGGCGGAGGCAAAGACGAAGGGCCTGCACCCCGACCACGGCAAGGCCTGTTCCTGACGCTCCGGCCGCGACAGCGTAGCTATGTCAGATACAGGCCGCCATTCACATGGATGGTCTGGCCGGTGATGTAGGCCCCTTCCGGTCCGGCGAGGTGGCGGACCATGGCGGCGATGTCGTCCACGCTGGCCTTGCGCTGCAGCGGGATCGACTGATCGCCGAGATTGCTCGGCCGCACCCCGGCGGCAGCACCACGCACGGTATCGACCGAACCGGGTGCGACGCTGTTGGCGGTGATGCCATGCGGCGCCAGCTCGATCGCCAGCGCCCGCATCAGCCCTTCCAGCCCGGCCTTGGATGCCGACACATGGCAGCGGTTCGGCGTGCCGACATGGGTGGAGATGCCGGACAGCGCGACGATGGCGCCGCCGCCGCGCCGGATCATGTGCGGCACCGCCGCCTTGGCCAGGATGAACGCGCCGTCCAGCGCCACCGACAGGATCTCCCGCCATTCCGCCAGTCCCATCTCCAGGAACGGCGTCTGCCGCCGCAGCCCGGCATTGCTGACCAGGATGTCGATCCCGCCCAGCCGGGCGGCGGCGTCATCGACCATGCTCGCGACGGCGGCGGGGTCCGACACATCGGCGATCGCCGCGATCGCGCGCCCGCCGCCGGCCTCGATCTCCCGCACCACGCTGTCCAGCGCCGTCCGGTCGCTGCGCCCGTTCACGACAATGGCGGCGCCGTCGCCGGCCAGGCGCAGCGCTATGGCGCGGCCGATATTCTTGCCCGCCCCGGTGACCAGGGCGATTTTTCCGTCGAGCGGCTTGGACATGCCGGTTTCCTTTTTTTATTCTGCCATCGGGGGAATGCGGTCCTGCCAGTCGGTCGCGTTCTGCCAGGCCCAGCCGATGCGCAGCGCCGTCGCCTCCTCGCCGCCCCGGCAGGTGACCTGCAGCGACAGCGGCAGGCCGGAATCGGTATAGCCGTTGGGAACGGCCAGGCCGCAGAGATCGAGGAAATTCACCCAGCGGGTCAGGTAGGCCGGGGTCGTGTCCTGGTCCACCTCCGCCACCGGAATGGCGGGGGTCATCGTCACCGGGGTCAGCAGCGCGTCCACGTCCGCGATCGCGGCGGCGAATTCCTGCTTCAGCACTTCGCGCTCGGCCAGTGCTTCCAGATACTGGCGCGAGCTGATCGCGGCGCCGGCGCGGATCCGCGGGCGGATGGCCTCGTCCACAAGGGCATCGTTGTTGTCAACGATATCGCCGACCAGCGCATACGCCTCGGCCGACATGATCCGCCCGGACAGACCGCCATAGGCGCGAATGCTGCGCGGCAGGCGCAGATCGACGATCTCGGCGCCGAGTGCGGCAAGCACCTCCAGCGAACGGTCATAAGCCGCCAGCATTTCCCGATCCACGCCGTCCCGCTCGGACGCTTCCATGCGGGCCAGGCGCAGCCCCGCCACGCCGCGGCGCAGATTTCCCAGTGGCTGGTTTCCCAGTGGCTGGTTTCCAAGTGGAGGCTGGCTGGCCGGCAGCGCCAGCGTGCGCGGATCGCGCGGATCCGCGCCCTGCATCACCTGCAGCAGCAGCGCGCAATCCTCCACGCTGCGCGCCATCGGGCCGGGCGTGTCCAGCGTCTGGCTCAGCGGCAACACGCCATAGGTGCTGATGCGTCCGATCGTGGTCTTCAGCCCGGTGATGCCGCACCAGGCGGCGGGCAGGCGGACCGAACCGCCGGTATCGGTGCCGATGGCGCACGGCACCATGCGCGCGGCAACGGCGACGCCGGAACCCGAAGACGACCCGCCGGGCGTGCGATGGGTGGCGGCATCCCAGGGGTTCCAGGGCGTGCCCATATGCTGGTTGGTGCCCCAGCCGCCATAGGCAAACTCCACCGTATGGGTCTTGCCGATCACGATCATGCCGGCGGCGATCAGCTTCTGCGCTAGCGTGGCCGTGCGTTGGGCGATCCGCTGGCGCCAGACCGCGGAGCCGCCGGTGGCGACCCGGCCTTCCATCTCCACCAGGTCCTTCAGCGCAATGGGAATGCCGTGCAACGGACCGACCGAATGGCCGGAGCGGATCGCCTTGTCGGCGGCCTCCGCCGCCAGCCGCGCATCGTCGCGGTACACCTCCACGAAGGCGCCCAGTTTCGGCTCCAGCGCGTCGATGCGTTCCAGGCAGGCTTCGACGATATCGACCGGGGAGAAGCGCCTGGCCACCAAGCCCGCGGACAAGGCGTGGACCGGAAGCTGGGCGAGATGCGTGCTCATGCGGGGCGTGCCACCTGTCTGGTTTGCGTGCGACTATAGGGGGGTGGATGGGGCGCGGCATAGCTGGCAAGCTGGTGCCAACACGAAGCCGGCCCGCGGGCCCGGGAGGAAGAAGCAGCATGACCGTTCAGACCGTTTCCGGCGCCATCGAGCTCGATCAGCTCGGCCGCACCTTGATGCATGAACACCTGTTCATCGCCTTCCCCGGCGCCGAATACGATCCGCTGGCGGTGTTCGACCGCGCCGGCTTCGTCGCCGAGGCGGTGAAGCGCCTGCGCCAGCTGCGCGAGGAGCACGGCGTGCGCAGCTTCGTCGACCCCTGCCCGATCGAGCTTGGCCGCGACGCCGCGCTGATGGCGGAAATCGCCGAAAAATCGGAAATGAACGTCATCTGCACCACCGGCTTCTATTTCGAGGCGATGGGCTTTCCGGTGTACTGGCGCGCCCGCACCGTGGACGAAATCGCCGAGCTGTATATCTCCGAAATTACCCACGGGATCGGCAAGACGGGTGTCAAGGCCGGCGCCATCAAGGTTGCCACCGGCGCGCCCGCCATCACCGAGCTGGAGGAGAAATTCCTCGCCGCCGCCTGCATCGCGCAGAAGGCGACCGGCGTGCCCATCATCACCCACACCCAGGACGGCTATGGCGGTCCGGAACAGCAGAAACTGTTCGCCGATGGCGGGGTGGAGCCGCATCGCTGCCTGATCGGGCATTGCTGCGGCAACCCCGATCCTTCCTACCACAAGCGCGTGGTGGACGGCGGCAGCTATATCGGTTTCGACCGCATCGGCCTGCACCGCTACATGCCGGATGAAACGCGGGCCGACAATCTGGTGAAGCTGGTCCGCTCCGGCCATCGCGCGCAGATCATGATGAGCCAGGATCGCCATTGCGGCTGGCTCGGCAAATTCGCCCGCCAGGTGTCTCCGGAAGAGCAGGCGAAGATCGACGCACTCAAGGCGGCCGGCCAGTGGCCGCCGCCCTACACCTATCTGTTCACCGATTTCGTGCCGATGCTGCGCTCGCGCGGGCTGAACGAACAGGAGATCTTCTCCATCCTCGACGAGAACCCGCGCCGCTTCTTCGCCGGCGAGGCGCTGCCCCCGGCGATGGCGAGCTAGCGCATGAAAGTCCTGACCACCCTGCCGCAATCGGATCTGCGGCGCGTTACCGATGCGGCCAAGCAGGCCGAGGCCGATGGCTACGACGGCGCGATGACGATGGAGAACAAGAACGACCCGTTCCTGGCCCACGCCATCGCCGGCGTGGTGACCGAGCGGATGGAACTCGGCACCTCGGTCGCGATCTCCTTCCCGCGCAGCCCGATGGTTACCGCCAATGTGTGCTGGGACCTGCAGATCGCCTCGCGCGGGCGCTTCGTGCTCGGCATCGGCCCGCAGATCCGCCCGCATAACGAAAAGCGGTTCTCCGTGCCCTGGACCCCGCCGGTGCCGCGGATGCGTGAATACGTACAGGCGCTGCGCGCGATCTGGACCAGCTGGGAGAAGGGCGACAAGCTCGATTATCGTGGCCAGCACTACAATTTCACGCTGATGCCGCCGTATTTCGTGCCCGCGTCGCAGCATCTGCGCATGGTGCCGATCACGCTGGCCGCGGTCGGGCCGCATTCGCTGCGCCTGGCCGGTGAACTCGGCGACGGCGTGCGGCTGCATTCCTTCTGCACCCGCGGCTACGTCGACAAGATGGTGGTGCCGCTGGTGCAGGAAGGCATGGCGAAATCCGGCCGGGCCCTGGAAAACTTCGAGATCACCGGCGGCGGCTTCGTCGCCACCGGGCCGGACGAGGAAACCACGGCGAAGAACGCCGAATGGGTGCGCACGCGGATCGGCTTCTACGGCTCCACGCCCGGCTACTGGGCGGTGCTGGAAACCCATGGCTACGGCGATCTCGGTCGCGAGCTGAACCAGATGTCCAAGCAGGGCAAATGGGCGGAGATGACCCAGCGCGTGCCGGATGATCTCGTGCATCTGTTCGCCGCCGTCGGCACGCACAAGGAAATCGCCGGCGCGATCGAAAAGCGCTTCGGCGGCGTCTGCGACGCGATTTCGCTGCGCGGAGACCCCACCGTGGATGCGCCGGTGCCGCCCGACCTGATCCAGGACATCCGGCGCATACCCTCTCGTTTCACCGGCTACAAAACGGCATGGTAAAATGACCCAGGATATCGGCAGCTTCGATTTCATCGTCACCGGCGCCGGTTCCGCCGGCTGTGTGATGGCGGCGAGGCTGTCGGAATCCGGCAAGTACCGCGTGCTGCTGCTGGAAGCCGGCAGCAGGGACAGCTACCCCTGGATCCATATCCCGCTCGGCTACGCCAAGCTGTTCAACAATCCCGCCATCAACTGGATGTTCGACAGCGAACCCGAGGAGGAGCTGGAGAACCGCACGATGTACCAGCCGCGCGGCAAGGTGCTCGGCGGCACCAGCTCCATCAACGGCATGATCTACATGCGTGGCACGCCGTCCGACTACGACGAATGGCGCCAGCGCGGCTGCGAAGGCTGGAGCTGGGACGACGTGCTGCCGTATTTCCGCAAGGCCGAGGACCAGGCGCGCGGGCCGAGCGAGCTGCATGGCGTGGGCGGCCCGCTGCGCGTATCGGACCAGCCGACGCACTGGCCGCTGGCGCAGGCGATGATCGAGGCCGGCAAACAGGCCGGCCTGCCCGCCAACGATGATTTCAACGGCCCGACCCAGGAAGGCGTCGGCTGGTACCAGACCACCACGCGCGACCGCCGCCGCGGCAGCACGGCGGTTTCCTATCTGCGCCCGGCCAAGGGCCGGCAGAACCTGCGGATCGAGACGCGGGCGCATGCGACGAAGCTGCTGTTCGAAAACGGCCGTGCCGCCGGCGTCGAGTTCCAGACGCCTTCCGGCAGGAAATCGGCGCGCGCCAACCTGGAAGTGATCGTCTCCGGCGGCGTCTACGGCTCGCCGCAATTGCTGCTGCTGTCCGGCCTCGGCCCGGCCGAGCAGTTGCAGCGCTTCGGCATTCCCGTGGTGCAGGACATGCCCGGCGTCGGCGCCAATCTGCGCGATCATTTCTATGTCCAGATGATCTATCGCTGCACCCAGGCCGTTACCGTGAACGACTTCGCCAATAGCTGGCCGAAGAAGATCGTCGGCGCGGTGCAATACGCGCTGAACCGCTCCGGCACCATGGCCGGGAACGGCATCTATTGCGGCGCCTTCGCACGCAGCGATCCGCGGCTGGAGCGGCCGGATCTGCAGATCAACATGGCCAGCTGGAGCACCGCGGAACGCACCCGCACCGGCATCAGGCCGCACCCGTTCTCCGGCTTCACCATGAGCCCGGTGCATCTGAAACCGGACGCGATCGGCCACGTGGCGCTGAAAAGCCCCGACCCGCTGGCGCCGCCGCTGATCAAGTTCAACTTCTTCAGGACCGAGTACGACCGCCAGGCGGTCATCGCCGGCATGAATCTGGTGCGGAAGATCTGCGCCCAGCCTGCGCTCGCGCCCTATGCCGGCACGGAGCTGGAACCGGGACGCGCAGGTGCAGACCGAAGAAGAGCTTATCGCCGATATCCGCCATCGCGGCTATTCCAACCTGCACCCTGTGGGCACCTGCCATATGGGCCACGACACCAATGCGGTGGTGGACCCGCAATTGCGTGTCCACGGCGTGGAGGGATTGCGAGTGGTGGATGCGTCGATCATGCCGAGCATCGTGGCGGGGAACACCAACGCGCCGACGATCATGATCGCGGAAAAGGCGGCCACCATGGTACTGGAAGCGGCGCGAAGCCGCGCGAGCGCGAAGCTGGCGGCCGAATGAGCAAGGGAGGAAACGATGGCGGAGCTTGATGGATTTCGCGTCAGCGTCAGGAACTGGCTGGAGGCCAACTGCCCGAAGCTGATGCGCACGCCGATGCCTGATGACGAGCTCGTCTGGGGCGGGCGCAACGCCGTCTACAAATATCCGGAACAGAAGATCTGGCTGGACCGCATGGCCGCGCAGGGCTGGACCGCGCCGACCTGGCCGAAGCAATACGGCGGCGGCGGGCTGAGCGAGCTGGAAGCCGCCGTGCTGGACGAGGAGATGCGCGCGCTCGGCTGCCGCCAGCCGCTGCGCGGCATGGGGCTGAGCATGCTCGGGCCGGTGCTGCTGGAATACGGCACCGAGGCGCAGCGCCAGGAGCATCTGCCGAAGATCACGCGCGGCGAGATCCGCTGGTGCCAGGGCTACAGCGAACCCGGCGCCGGGTCCGACCTCGCCGGGCTGCAGACGCGCGCGGTGCTGCAGGGCGATCACTATCTGGTCAACGGCCACAAGATCTGGACCAGCTACGCGCATTACGCCGACTGGATCTTTTGTCTCGTCCGCACCGATCCCACGGTGCGCAAGCATGACGGCATCTCGTTCCTGCTGATCGACATGGCCAATCCCGGCGTGCGGCCGCGGCCGATCCGGCTGATCTCCGGCGCGTCGGTGTTCTGCGAAACCTTCCTGGAAAACGTGCAGGTGCCGGCGGAAAATCTGGTCGGCGAGATGAACAAGGGCTGGACCATCGCCAAGCGGCTGCTGGAGCACGAACGCAAGAACATCGGCGGCATCGGCGAACGCCCCAAGCGCGAACGCACCCCGGCCGAGATCGCCAAGGAGCATCTGGGCGAGATCGACGGACGCATTGCCGAACCGGCGACACGCGACGCCATCGCGCGCTATAATATGGACAACCAGGCCTTCCAGCTCACCCGCCGCCGCGCGCTGGAGGAAGCCGAGGCCGGGCAGCCGCCGGGCCCGTTATCGGCGATGTTCAAATACTACGGCACCGAGCTCAACAAGCGCCGCTACGAGCTGATGGTGGGCAGCGCCGGGACCGGGGGGCTGGGCTGGGAAGGCGAGGAATTCGACGAAGGCGAACTGCGCGCGACGCGCGACTGGCTGCGCTCCAAGGCCAACTCCATCGAGGGCGGCACCTCGGAAGTGCAGCTCAACATCATCGCCAAGCGCGTGCTTGGCCTGCCCGACTGAGCTTCGAAGGAAATCGCCGCATGGCCCTGGTACTGACCGCCGACGCGCAGATGGTGCGCGACACCGCAATGGATTTCTTCCCGACGAAATCGCCGGTGACGGAATTGCGCAAGCTGCGCGATGCCAACGATCCCGACGGCTTCTCCCGCAGGCTGTGGCAGGAGATGGCCGAGCTCGGCTGGACCGGCTTCCTGGTTGCCGAGGAATACGGCGGCACCGGCTTCGGCCTGACCGGCCTGGCGCAGGTGCTGGAGGCATCGGGCCGCACCCTGGCCGCGACCCCGCTGGTCGCCACCGCGCTGGTGGGCGCGAGCGCGCTGGACCTGGCCGGCTCGGCGGAGCAGAAATCGGAACACCTGCCGGGGCTGGTTGCGGGCGAGACGCTGTTCGCGCTGGCGCTGGAGGAAGGGCCGCATCACGCGCCCACCCGGATCGCCACCACGGCGACCGGCGCTGGCAGCGGCTACGTGATCAACGGCCAGAAGATGTTCGTGCTGGACGGGCACGTGGCCGACATGCTGGTGGTGGCCGCGCGCACCGCGGGCGGACGCAACGACCGCGCCGGCATCACGCTGTTCCTGGTGCCCGCGGACGCGCCCGGCGTCACCCGCCGGCGCAACCTCATGGTCGACAGCCGCAATGCCGCCTCCATCCGGTTCGAGAACGTGGCGGTCGGCGCCGATGCCGTGCTCGGCCCCGTCGATGGCGGCGCGGATCTGCTGGAAGCGGTGCTCGACCGTGCCCGCGCCGGCCTGGCGGCGGAGATGCTCGGCAGCGCGTCCGAAGCCTTCGACCGGACCCTGCAATACCTCAAGGATCGCCGCCAGTTCGGCGTCGCCATCGGCAGCTTCCAGGCGCTGAAACACCGCGCCGCGCAGATGTTCTGCGAGATCGAGACCACGCGCTCCTCGGTGCTGGCGGCGACCTCCGCGATCGATGAGCGCGCCAACGACGCCGCGGCGCTGGCCAGCCTGGCGAAGGCCAAGGCCAGCGACACGCTGCGCCTGTGCGGCGACGAGGGCGTGCAGATGCATGGCGGCATCGGCATGACCGACGAGCACGAGATCGGCTTTTTCCTGAAGCGGGCCCGCGTGGCGGAGGCGACCTTCGGCAATGCCGCCTTCCACCGGGACCGCTACGCCAGCCTGATGGGATACTGATCCAGCCAAGGGAGCGAGCAGCCATGAGCGGAATGCGCGGCAACCAGGGCCCCCGGTACCGGCACGTTACCGACGAGGCCGCACCGTACGAAACCATTGCCATCGACAAGCTGACGCCGATCATCGGCGCGGAGATCATCGGCGTCGATCTGTCCCGGCCCCTGTCCAACCGCACGCAGGACGAGATCCACCGGGCGCTGGCAGAGAACCTGGTGATCTTCTTCCGCGACCAGCACATCACGCCGCAGCAGCATCTGGCCTTCGGGCGGCTGTTCGGCGAGTTGCACATCCACCCCGCGGCACCGCATGAAGACGGCGAACCGGCGCTGATGAAGATCTACGCCGACAAGGACAGTCCACGCGCCAACGGCGAAGGCTGGCACAGCGATGTATCCTGCGACACCGAGCCGCCGATGGGCAGTATCCTGTACATCCGCCATTGCCCGCCCAAGGGCGGCGACACGCTGTTCGCCAGCATGTACGCGGCGTATGACGCGCTATCGGACCGGATGAAATCCTATCTGGACGGCCTGACCGCCTTCCATGACGGCGCCGATGTCTATCAGGGCCTGTACGCGAATTTCGGCGTCGCCGACAAGCCGGCCTATCCCAGCGCCGAGCATCCGGTGGTGCGCACCCATCCCGTCACCGGCAAGAAGGCGCTGTATGTCAACCGCGGCTTCACCCGGCGCATCCTCGGCATACCGCGCGACGAAAGCGACGCGATCCTGGCCTATCTCTACCAGCATGCGGAAAGCCCGCTGTTCCAGTGCCGCTTCCGCTGGACCGAGAACGCCATCGCCTTCTGGGACAATCGTTGCGTCCAGCATCGCGCCATGTGGGATTACTGGCCCCACACGCGCTCCGGCAACCGCGTCACGGTCTGCGGAGACCGTCCGGTCTGACCGCTTATTTCAGGAACCGGTCGATCTTGCGGTAGTAGAACTTCCAGGCGCCGGCTCGCCGGACCATCTGGTCCTGGTACTCGCCGCCCGAGTTGATCACCGGTCCCTCGCCGCTGTTCTGGATCATCAGCCAGTTGGACCGCACCGTGGCGGCATCGCCGTTCAGCCGGATGAGGATATTGGTCACGTAATGCACGCGCCGCGGCGGGTCGGCGAGGTCCTTGGTGAAGCTGGCCGCGAGGTCCGCGATCGCCTTGTGGCCGATCGCCTTGCCGAAGGCGGTGTCCCAGGTGCCGTCCTCGGTGAACAGCGCGCCGAGTTCGGCAAAGCGGAAATTGTCCAGCGCATAGCAGTATTCGGCCAGCACCTCGCGAATGGCGTCCTTGTCCTCGACGGCAGTAGGCATGTGTTTCTCTCCCCTGGGCGTTCGCCGTAGCATACAGCCAAATTGCAGGAGGGGCAGTCCATGAAGTGGCGCATCGGCGAGGTGACCGTCACCAAGATCACGGAACTGGAAATGACCGGCGGCAGCCGCTTCCTGCTGCCGCAGGCGGTGCGCGAGACGCTCGACCACATGGCCTGGCTGCAACCGCATTTCGTCGACGAGGACTGGCGGCTGAAGATGTCCATCCACGCCTTCGTGGTGCAGACGCCGACGCATCGCATCGTCGTCGACACCTGCCTCGGCAACGACAAGCAGAATCGGCGCATTCCGCACTGGAACAACATGCAGACGGCGTTCCTCGCGGATCTCGCCGCCGCCGGCTATGCGCGGGAGACGATCGACACGGTGCTGTGCACCCATCTGCATGTCGATCATGTCGGCTGGAACACCATGCTGGTGGACGGGAAATGGGTGCCGACCTTTCCCCGCGCGCGCTACCTGATGGGCAGGATCGAGTACCGAGCACTGGACGCAGCACAATACCCGCGAGGACATGGCGGCCGTGGTCGATGATTCCATCCGCCCGGTGCACGATGCCGGGCTGGTGGACCTTATCGAGATCGATCACCGGATCGGCGCGGAGATCTCTCTGGTGCCAAGCTTCGGACACACGCCGGGCCATGTATCGGTGCGGATTTCCTCGCGCGGCGAGGAGGCTTTGATCACCGGCGATTTCGCCCATCATCCCTGCCAGTTCGGCCATCCCGAATGGTCCTCCACCGCCGATCACGATCCGCAGATGGCGGAAGCCACGCGGCGCGAGTTGCTCGGCAGGCTGGCGGGAACCCCGACGCTGGTGCTGGGCACGCATTTCGCCACGCCGACCGCCGGGCCGGATCGAGCGCGACGGCGATTTGTTCCGCCTGGTGGTGTAACCACCTCCAGGCGCCGCCTGCCGCCATTGCGCCGGGGGCGAACCGGGTCGTATACCTCGGCGATAAATCGCCGAGCCTGAAAGGCCGGCAGACCCGGGAGGATCGAATGTCAGGGAACACGGCCGTCTCACGCCGCACGATGCTGAAATCCGTCGCCGCCGGCGCCGCCGCCGCGACGTTGCCGGCAATGGCGCGCACGGCCGGCGCGGCGGAGCCGATCCGGATCGGCATGCCGGTCGCACTGACCGGCCCCCTCGGCGGCATTGGCGCGCAGATGCGCCGCGGCTGCGAGTTCTGGGCCAAGCAGGTGAACGACAAGGGCGGACTGCTGGGCCGCCCCGTCGAACTGCTCGTCGAGGACACCGCCGGCAATCCCGCCACCACGGTGCGCAAGGTGCAGGAAATGGTCGAACGCAACGGCGTTCGCCTGATCACCTGCATCGTCGCCTCCAACGAAGCGCTGGCGACGGTGCCGAAACTGGCTGAATGGGACACGATCTTCATCTCCGGCGACAACGGCGACGGGCGGCTGACCGGCGAATTGCTGGTGCCGAATTTCTTCCGCCCGAACACCTCCGGCCCGATGGGCACGCGCGCCGTCGCGCTGTGGCTGCGCGATTCGCCGCTGAAGAATTTTTACGGCCTCGGCATGGATTACGCCTGGGGCCACAACTCCATGGAAGTGTTCGAAGCCGAGGCGAAGCGGGCGGGCAAGAACTTCCTTGGCGCGGTGTTCTCCCCAACCGGCACGAAGGATTTCTCCACCTACATCACCAAGATCCGCCAGTCCGGCGCGGACGGCGTGTACCTGGTGCTGGCGGGCGACGACAACAACGCCTTCCTGTCGCAGGCCAAGCAGTATCGCCTCGGCGACAAGGTGCAGTTGCTGACCGAGCAGGTGGATGAAATGGGCCTGAACGCCACCGGCGATTCAGCCATCGGGATGATCGGATCATCCCGCTACCCCGCGAGCCTGGACAACCCGGCGAACAAGGCCTTCGTCGCCGCCTGGCAAGCGGAATATAAACGCCTGCCGCAGATGTTCGAGGGCGATCAGTACCAGTCCTGTGTGGTGCTGCAGGCCGGCATCGAAAAGGCCGGCAGCATCGAGGCGGCAAAGCTGCGCGCCGCGCTGGAAGGGCTGGAGGTGGACAGCATCAAGGGCCGCGTGCTCATGCGCGCCTGCGACCACCAGGGCGAGCAGCAGGGCTTCATCGTCAAGGTGGTCAAGCGCGAGGGCATGGAACACCCGGTACCGGAGGTGATCGCCACCTATCCGGGCAATCGCGTCACGCCGCCCTGTAACAAGATGGTCTATGACGACTGAGGCAGCGCCGGGCCCCTTTCCCTGTTCCGGACACGCCGCATGAATTTCGTTCCGTTTCTGATCACCCAGTGCCTGAATGCCCTCTCGCAGGCAGCGCTGCTGTTCTTCCTCGGTGTCGGCCTGACGCTGATCTTCGGCATCATGCGGATCGTGAATTTCGCGCATGGTTCGTTCTACATGCTGGGCGCCTTCATCGGCTATTCGGCGGCGCGCTTCACCGGCAGCTTCTGGATCGGGCTGCTGGTCGGCCCGCTGATCGCGGGCCTGATCGGCGCGGCATTCGAAATGGGCCTGCTGCGCCGGCTGTATCGCCGCGACGCCAGCGCCTTCCTGATGGTTACCTTCGGCCTGACCCTGGTGCTGGGAGAGATCATCCGGCTGCTCTGGGGCGTGCAGCCGCTGCAGCTGGAAGTGCCGGAGGCCTTCGCCGGCATCGTCTTCCTGTTCGATGAACCCTTCCCGGTCTACCGGCTGTTCCTGGCCGGCGCCGGCGTGGTGGTCGCGTTCGCCATCTGGCAGTTCCTGGAACGCACGCGGCTGGGATTGCTGATCCGCGCGACCAGCCAGAACGCCGAAATGGTGCATGCGCTGGGCACGGACGTGAACCTGGTGCGCACGGCCATCTTCGGCATCGGCTGCGGCCTGGCAGCACTCGGCGGCGTGCTGGCCGCGCCCCTGGTGACGGCATCGCTCGGCATGGCCGCGAATGCGATCATCGATGCCTTCGTCATCGTCATCATCGGCGGCATGGGCAGCTTCCTCGGCTCCCTGCTCGCCGCGGTGCTGGTGGCTTTCGTGCAGGTGTTCGGCACCTATTACCTTCCGGATTTCGCCATCGCCGCGATGTACCTGCTGATGCTGCTGGTGCTGGTCATCCGTCCCGGCGGGCTTCTGGGCAAGGAGGCCTGAGTGGGCGGCTGGCGGGTTTTCTGGCTCGCGGCAATCGTGCTGGCGGCGGCGCCGCTCGGCCTGCCGCTGTTCGCGATGACCCTGCTGACCGAGGCGCTGATCCTCGGGCTGCTGGCGATGAGCCTGGATCTGATGGTGGGCTATACGCGGCTGATCAGCTTCGGCCACGCCGCGGCCTATGGCCTGGGCGCCTACACCTCCGGCTATCTGCTGCTGCACACCTCGCTGCCGCTGCCGTTCGCGGTGCTGGCGGCGTCGCTGCTGGCCGGCGCGGTGGCGATCGGGGTTGCGTGGGTCTGCACGCTGGCGACCGGGGTGTCGTTCTCCATGCTGACGCTGGCCTTCGCGCAATTGCTGTACGCGGTGGCGTTCAAATGGACCAGCGTCACCGGCGCATCCGATGGGCTGGCGGGAATCCCCAAGCGCGCGGGACCGTTCGGGATCACGCTGCTGCAGACCAAGGACGGCTATTACTACCTGGTGCTGGCCTGCCTGCTCGGCTCCTTCGCGCTCTGCCGCTCGCTGGTGAATTCCCCGTTCGGCGCGGTGCTGCGCGGCATACGGGAGAACGAGGCGAAGACGCTGTCGCTCGGCTACAATACGCGCCTCTACAAGATCGCCGTGGTGGCGCTGTCCTTTGCGCTCGGCGGGCTGGCCGGCGCGCTGTATTCGCCGTTCGCCGGCTTCGCCAATACCGATCTGCTGTTCTGGCTGTTCTCCGGCCAGGTGCTGATCATGGTGATCGTCGGCGGCCAGGGCACGCTGGTGGGGCCGATCCTGGGTGCCGCGTTCTTCATGCTGCTGGAACACGTGCTGAGCGCCTATACGGAGTCCTGGGCGCTGTTCTTCGGCCTGATTTTCATCGGCTTCGTGATGTTCGCGCCGGAGGGCATCTGGGGGATCCTGACCTCCCGCCTGCCCAAACGCGCCCACGTCAAGCAAGCCCAGGTCTGAAGCCATGGCATTGCTGGAGCTGGACGGGCTGACCAAGCGCTATGGCGGGCTCGTCGCGGTCAATCAGGTGAGCATGCGGGTAGAGGCCGGAGAGGTGCGGGCCGTGATCGGGCCGAACGGTGCGGGCAAGACCAGTCTGTTCCACCTGATCACCGGCGTCGTCCGCGCCAGCGAGGGCGAGGTGCGGTTCGACGGGCGGCCGCTGACAGGGCTGTCCTCCTACCGGATCTGCCAGGCCGGGCTGTCGCGGACCTTCCAGCTCACCGCGCTGTTTCCGGAAATGACCGCGCGGGAGAATGCGCGCCTGTCCGCCCAGGCACGGCTGGCGCGGCGCTGGCAGCCTTATGGCGGCTCCTCGGTGTTCGCCGAGGCCGCCAGGCGCGGCGACGAGGCGCTGGAACGGCTGGGCCTGACCGGCGTGGCGGGACGCCCGGCCGGGTTGCTGTCGCATGGCGATCAGCGGCTGCTGGAAGTGGCGATGGCGCTGGCGCAGCGGCCGCGCGTGCTGCTGCTGGACGAGCCGACGCAGGGCCTGTCGGTGGAGGAGACGCTGTCCGCGGTGGAAACCCTGTCCGGCCTGCTGGCCGACGGGCAACTGACCGTGCTGCTGGTGGAGCACGACATGGAGGTGGTCTTCCGCCTGGCCCGTAAGATCACCGTGCTGCACCGGGGCAGCGTGATCGCCGACGACGTGCCGGAAGTGGTCAAGGCCGATGCCGACGTGCAGGCCGCCTATCTCGGCGGATACGCGTAATGCTGCGGTTGGAGGGTCTTCACACCCATTACGGCGCCAGCCACGTCCTGCAGGGCGTCGATCTCGTGGTGCCGCAGGGCCGCATCTCGGCGGTGCTCGGTCGCAACGGCGTCGGCAAGACCACGACGGTGCGCAGCATCATGGGGCTGGTGCCGCCCACCTCCGGACGGGTGCTGCTGGACGGGCAGGACATCGCCGGCTGGCCGCCGCATCTGGTGGCGCGCGCCGGCGTCGCCTATGTGCCCGAGGGGCGGCTGATCTTTCCCGATCTCAGCGTGATCGAGAATATCCGCGTCGGCGAGCGCAAGCCGGCGAGATCCTGGCCTTTGGAGCGGCTGCTGGAGCTGTTCCCCTCACTGCGCGAACGCGCCGGCAACCGCGGCTCGCAGCTTTCGGGCGGGGAGCAGCAAATGCTGGCGATTGCGCGGGCCCTGGTCAGCGACCCCAAGGTCGTGCTGCTGGACGAGCCCAGCCAGGGCTTAGCACCGCTGGTGGTGCGGGAACTGGCGGCGGTGATCCGCCGGCTGTGCCAGGAAGGCGTGACGATCCTGCTGATCGAGCAGAACATGAAGCTGGCAGAGGCTGTGGCCGACGAACTGCACATCATGGTCAAAGGCCGCATGGTCTATGCCGCCACCCCCGAGGTTTTCCGCGCCGAGGAGGAGGCGATCCGCAATCGCTACCTGACCGTATAGGCCGCAAGGAAACCGTCACAATAGCTTCATGTCGCTGCCCTATGGCCGCCTGATTTACCGGGCCTGATCCGGAGATTGCGGCACAGCACAGGACGCAGGCCATGACGGAGCGGGACTACGCGCGGATGCAGGAAGAACTGGACCGCCAGTTGAACGATCCGGAAGTGGCGATGGAGCCGGCCAGGATCTGGGCCCTGCTGGCTGAACTGGCGCGCCAGCCGGCAAAGCCCTGGGAACTCGACCAGAATATTGTATAATCAGCTGATTGAGGTCAGATTCTTCGGGCCGCCAGCAGGAATTCCCGGTTTCCCTCCGGCCCGGTGATCGGGCTTTCCGCGATGCCGATCACCTCCCAGCCCGGCAGGCTCGCCCACCATTCGCGAACCCGCTCGCAGACGGCCGCATGCACTGCGGGGTCGCGCACGACGCCCTTGCTGCCCACCAAATCCCTTCCCGCCTCGAATTGCGGCTTGATCAATGCCACCGCCCAGGCGCCGGGCGCGCAAAGCGCCAGCGGCGCGGGCAGCAACGTGGCGAGGCCGATGAAGCTGGCGTCGCAGACCAGGGCGCCGATCGGATCGGGGACGATTTCCGCTGTCAGATGGCGCGCGTTGGTCTTTTCGTGCACGACCACGCGCGGGTCGGTGCGCAGCTTCCAGGCCAGCTGGCCATGCCCGACATCCACCGCATGCACCTTGGCCGCGCCATGCGCCAGCAGCACATCGGTAAATCCGCCGGTGGAGGCGCCGATATCCAGGCAGATGCGCCCCTGCGGCGACAGGGCAAACTCCTTCAGCGCGTGCTCCAGCTTCAGGCCGCCGCGTGACACCCAGGGATGGTCCTGGCCGCGCACCTCCAGCGGCGCGTCCTCGGCCATGGGATCGCCGGCCTTCTGCACGCGACGCTCGCCGCTGAATATTTTTCCTGCAAGGATAAGGGCCTGGGCCCGGGTCCGGCTTTCAACCAAGCCGCGGTCGACCAGCAACTGGTCCGCGCGCCGCTTGGCCAACTAGGCGCTGGCAGCAGTCAGGCTGCCGGCCTCCCCGGCAATGCCAAGCGCCGAAAGAGCAGTCCGCACGATATCCTTGGCGGTGAGCCCGGCCTGGATGAGCTGTTTGGCCTGGCTGTCATGGTCGATGAACACATCCGGCAGGGTCATCGGGCGGATCTTCAGGCCCTTGCCGAAGGCGGGGGCATCCAGCAGCCCCTTCCAGGCCAGATGCTGCATCACCGCCGCGCCGAAGCCGCCCGCCGAGCCTTCCTCGATGGTGATCAGCACCTCGTGATGGCGCGCCAGCTGCTCGATCAGCGCCGTGTCCAGCGGCTTGGCGAAGCGCGCATCGGCGACCGTGGTCGACAGCCCGCGCGCCGCCAGCTCGTCCGCCGCGCGCAGCGCGTCCGCCAGCCGCGTGCCCAGCGACAGGATCGCCACGCTGGCGCCCTCGCGCAGGATGCGGCCCTTGCCCAGTTGCAGCACCTCGCCGCGCGCCGGCAGCGCGATCCCGGTGCTCTCGCCGCGCGGATAGCGCAGCGCGCTCGGCCGGTCGTCGATATCAGCGGCCGTGGCCACCATGTGCACCAGCTCGGCCTCGTCGGACGGCGCCATCAGCACCATGCCCGGCAGGCAGCTCAGATAGGCGATGTCGAAGCTGCCGGCATGCGTGGCGCCGTCATTGCCCACCAGCCCGGCCCGGTCCATCGCGAAGCGCACCGGCAGGCCCTGGATCGCCACGTCGTGCACCAGCTGGTCGTAGCCGCGCTGCAGGAAGGTCGAGTAGATCGCGCAGAACGGCTTTATGCCCTCGGTCGCCAGCCCGGCGGCGAAGGTCACCGCGTGCTGCTCGGCGATGCCGACATCGAAGCAGCGGTCGGGAAACACCTTGGCGAAGCGGTCGAGCCCGGTGCCCGACGGCATCGCCGCGGTGATCGCGACGATGTTGGGGTCGCGCCTGGCTTCCTCGATCAGCGCGTCGGCGAAGACCTTCTGGTAGGCCGGCGGGCCGGGCGGGGCCTTCACCTGCTCGCCGGTGACCACGTTGAACTTGGAGACGCTGTGCAGCTTGTCGGCCGAGTTCTCCGCCTGCGCGTAGCCCTTGCCCTTCTGGGTGATCACATGCACCAGGATCGGGCCGGTGTCCTCGGCCTCGCGCACGTTGCGCAGCACCGGCAGCAGGTGGTCGAGGTTATGGCCGTCGATCGGGCCGACGTAATAGAAGCCCAGCTCCTCGAACAGCGTGCCGCCGGTCAGCATGCCGCGGGCGTATTCCTCGGCGCGCAGGGCGGTGCGCTCGATCTTGCGCGGGAAGCGCCGGGCCATCTTCACCGCCAGCTCCCGCAGATTGAGGAAGCTGCGCGAGGACATCAGCCGCGACAGATAGGCGCTCATCGCGCCGACGGGCGGCGCGATCGACATGTCGTTGTCGTTCAGCACCACGATCAGGCGCGAGCGCAGCGCGCCGGCGTTGTTCATCGCCTCATAGGCCATGCCCGCGCTCATCGAGCCGTCGCCGATCACCGCGATCACGTTGCGGTCGTCGGCGGCAAGATGGTCACGCTCGCGCTCGGCCGGGCTCGCCGCCGCGTGGCGCGCCGTCTTCAGGTCGCGCGCCACCGCCATGCCGAGCCCGGCGGAGATCGAGGTCGAGGAATGCGCCGCGCCGAACGGGTCGTATTCGCTCTCCGAGCGGCGGGTGAAGCCGGACAACCCGCCGCCCTGGCGCAGGGTGCGGATGCGGTCGCGCCGTCCGGTGAGGATCTTGTGCGGGTAGGCCTGATGCCCGACATCCCAGATCAGCCGGTCGGTCGGGGTGTCGAAGATGGCGTGGATCGCCACCGTCAGCTCCACCACCCCCAGCGCCGAGCCCAGATGCCCGCCGGTGACCGAGACCGTGTCGATCGTCTCCGCCCGCAGCTCATCGGCCAGCTGGCGCAACTGCTCGGGCGAGAAATTGCGCAGATCCGCGGGGAACTGAACGCGATCCAGCAGCGGGGTCTGGGGGGGCATCGGTCAGTCCGCCTTTCGGGTTGAGATCGAACCGTCCTCGTGCTCCACGATCGCGGCGACCCGGGCCTCCGCCTCGGCCAGCTTGGCCTCGCAATGCCGGCGCAGCGCCGCACCTCGCTCATAGGCGCCGATGGCGTCCTCCAGCTTCTGCTGTCCGCCCTCCAGGCCGCGCACGATCTGATCCAGTTCCGCCAGCGCGTCCTCGAAGGACAAGGACGCCACATCCTTTGCCGTGGCCGGTCGTTTAACGTCCGACATGCCAATTCCCCGTCCAACACAAGCCTGATCTGGTAGCCTGTTTGGTGCGAACAAGCCAAGCGCCTCGTACGGTTGGCGAATATTCGCATCAACCAGGCGCTACCCGGCCCGCATGAGGCTCCGCACATGCACCGCCGCGGCCGCGGCCAGGGCCTTCAGGTCGTAGCCACCCTCCAGCACCGACACGATCCGCCCGCCGGCGATGCGGTCCGCCAGATCCACCAGGCGGTCGGTGATCCAGGCGAAATCAGCCGTCTCCAGCTCCAGCTCGGCCAGGGGATCGGCCTTATGCGCGTCGAAACCGGCGGAGACGATCAGCAGCTCCGGCCCGAATCGCTCCAGCGCGGGCAGGATCGTCTCCGCCCAACCGGCGCGGAACGCCTCGCTGCCCGAACCCGGCCGCAGGCCGACATTGACGATGTTGTCCGCCACGCCGCGCTCCCAGCCATGGCCGGTGCCGGGAAAGCACGGGTCCTGGTGGCTGGAGCCGTAGAACAGCTCCGGCCGCTCGGCGAACATGGATTGCGTGCCGTTGCCGTGATGGACGTCGAAATCCAGCACCGCGACTCGCTGCAGCCCCCATATCGCCTGCGCATGGGCGGCGGCGATGGCGGCGTTGTTGAACAGGCAGAAACCCATCGGACGCTCGGCCTCGGCATGATGCCCGGGCGGGCGGACCGCGGCGAAGGCGGTGCGCACCGTCCCGCTCATCACCAGGTCCACCCCCAGGACCGCCCCGCCGGCGGCACGCAGGGCCGCATCGGCGCTGCCCGCGCTCATCGAGGTGTCGCCATCCAGTTGCAGCCGGTCGCCGGGTTCCGGGCGGATCGACAGGATGGCGCGGACATAGGATTCCGCATGCATCCGGGCGATCTGTTCGACCGTCGCCATCGGCGCCTGCTCGCGCAGCAGCGGGGCGAACATCTCCTGCTCCAGCCCGGCCAGCACCGCGCGCAGCCGGGCCGGACATTCCGGATGGCCGCGGCCCATGTCGTGGTCCAGGCAGTCGAGATGCGTCACCAGCGCGGTGGACAAATCACGGATCCTTCGCCGGCGGTCCCTCGGCGGGCTTCGCCGCTGCGGGCACATCCTCGGCAGGCTTGTCGTCGGCGCGGCGGCGGATGACGAAGCTGAGCACGCCGCCCTCGTCGCTGAAGGCCAGCAGGGCATGCCCGGTCTCCCGGCAGAAGGCCCGGAAATCGGCCACGGCGGCGCGGTCGGTGGCGAGCACGCGCAGGCGCTCCCCAGGCGCCATGATGCGCAGCGCCTTGTTCGCCCGCAACACGGGCAGCGGGCAGTTCATGCCCTTCACGTCCAGAACGGTTTCACTCATGGCCATATCCTGCTGCTGCCGGCGCGCTTGGGCAAGCCGCCGGCTTGAGCGCATGCGCCGGCAAAGCCATGCTGGTGCCATGGCACCCCATCGCATCAGAATCGACCTCGGCGGCACCAAGACGGAAATCGGCGTGCTCGGCCCGGACGGCAAACTGGTGCTGCGCCGGCGGATCGCCACGCCGCGCGGCTATCCGGCGGCGCTGGCCGCCATCGCCGGCCTGGTGCGCGACGCCGAGCAGGAACTGGGCATCACGGCCAGCGTGGGGATCGCCATACCCGGCGTGATCAGCCCGGCGACCGGGCTGGTGAAGAACGCCAATTCCAATGCCCTGAACGGCCACCGGCTGGATGCCGACCTGTCGGACCTGCTGGCGCGGGAAATCCGCGTCGAAAACGACGCCAATTGCTTTGCCTTGTCGGAGGCGACCGACGGCGCCGGCGCGGGGCATCGGGTGGTGTTCGGCGTGATCCTCGGCACCGGCTGCGGCGGCGGGATCGTCGTCGATGGCCGCGTCATCCAGGGCCCGCACCGGGTTGCCGGCGAATGGGGCCACATCCCCCTGCCCTGGCCGCGCGCCGACGAGATACCGGGCATCCTGTGCTGGTGCGGCCGCCATGGCTGCCTGGAGACGCACGATCTCCGGCACCGGGCTGGCGCGCGATTGCGACGGCCCCGCAGCCTCGGACGCGCAGGACATTCCCGCCCGCGCCGCCGCCGGCGATGTGCGGGCCAAGCAGGCGCTGGAACGCCATGCCGACCGGCTCGGGCGCGGCCTGGCGATGGTCATCGACCTGCTGGACCCCGACGCCATCGTGCTCGGCGGCGGGCTGTCCAACATGGAGCATCTCTATTCCGCGATTCCCCCGCTATTATCGCGCCATGTGTTCACCGACATCTGCACCACCCCCGTGCTGAAGAACCGCCACGGCGATTCCTCCGGCGTGCGCGGTGCCGCCTGGCTCTGGCCGGCCGAGGGGTAGACCATGGCCGCGCTCTGCCGCGATTGCGGGACGGCACCGAGCGAGACTGCCAGGAGCTGCCCGGCCTGTGGCGGGATGCGGCTCGTCCGCCACCCCGAGCTGTTCACCCTCGCCATCGCCCATGTCGATTGCGACGCCTTCTATGCCAGCGTGGAGAAGCGCGACCGGCCGGAACTGGCGGGCAAGCCGGTGATCGTCGGCGGCGGCACGCGCGGCGTGGTCGCGGCTTCGTGCTATATCGCCCGGATGCATGGCGTGCGCAGCGCCATGCCGATGTTCAAGGCGCTGGCCGCCTGTCCGGACGCCGTGGTGATCCGGCCGGATTTTGCCAAATACACCGAAGCCGCGCGCCGGATCCGCGCCCTGATGGCCGATCTGACCCCGCTGGTGCAGCCGCTGTCGATCGACGAGGCGGTGCTGGACCTGTCCGGCACCGAGGCGCTGCACGGCGCGCCGCCCGCCGCCGTGCTGGCCCGTTTCGCCCGCGCGGTGGAGACCGGGGTCGGCGTCACCATTTCCGTCGGCCTGGCGGCGAACCGGCTGCTGGCCAAGATCGCCGCCGGGCGCGACAAGCCGCGCGGCTTCGCGGTGATCGGCGCGGAGGCGCGGACCTTGCTGGCGCCCGAACCGGTGCGGCTGCTGCCGGGCATCGGACCGACGATGGCGCGCAAGCTCGCGGCGCGGGGCATCACCCGGCTTGGCCATCTGCAGGCGCTGGACGAGCGCAGCGCGTTCCGGCTGTTCGGCGAGGACGGCCCCGGCCTCGTCGCGCGCGCCCGGGGCGAGGATGCGCGCCGGGTCGATCCCGCGCGCGAGACCAAGTCGATCAGCGCCGAAACCACCTTCGACACCGATCTGCGCGCGGTCGCGGAGTTGGAGCGGCATTTGTGGCGGCTGTCGGAAAAACTGTCCAGGCGACTGAAAGAGAAGGATTTCTCCGCAGGCGGCGTGGTGCTGAAGCTGAAGACGGCGGATTTTGCCCTGCGCACCCGCGCCGCCCGCTTGCCCAGCGCCACCTTGCTGCCCGACCGGCTCTACGCGGCGGCGCGCGGGCTGCTAGCGAAGGAGGCGGACGGCACCGCCTTCCGCCTGATCGGTATCGGCGCCAGCCCGCTGATGGCGCGCGCGGACGCGGATCTCGGCGACCTCGCGGATACCGAAACGCCGCGCCTGGCGGCAACGCAGGACGCGATCGACACGCTGCGCGCCCGCTTCGGCGACGGCGTGATCGGCAAGGGCCGATCGCTGCGCTGAACCACGTCGGCACCGCGCCGCCGCTGAACTATGCGGGCGCCGCGCCGCCCCAGACCCACCAGCCCGGACGGGCCAGGCGGCGCGCGGCGCGTTCCGCCGCGGCGCCGTCGTCAAATAGCCCAAAGCAGGTCGCGCCCGATCCGCTCATGCGCGCCAGCCGGCAGCCGGGAACGGCGGCGATGGTGGCCAGCACCTCCGCGATCGCCGGACGCAAGGCGATAGCCGGCGGCTCCAGATCATTGCCCGTGCCGGCCAGCGATGCCGCCATGTCCGCCACCGTGAGCCAGCGCGCCGGCAGCGCCGCGGGCGGGGAGAATCCACCGCTCCGGGCACGGAACACCGCGACCGTGGACAGCGAAGCGCCGGGATTGACCAGCAGCATTCCGTAGGGCGGCAGCCCCGGCGCGGGGTCCAGAACCTCACCGATGCCGCCCATGCGCGCCGGCCGCCCGGCCAGGCACACCGGCACATCCGCGCCCAGCGCGGTGGCGATCCTGGCCAGGTCCGCGGCCGGCGGAGCCAGGTTCCAGAACCGGCAGAGCAGCCGCAAGGCGGCCGCGGCATCGGCAGAGCCGCCGCCGATGCCCGACGCCACCGGCAGATGCTTTTCCAGGGTCAGCCGCGCCCGCGGCGGAATGCCGGCCTCCGACGCCAGCGCCCGCCCGGCACGCAGCACGAGATTGTCGGGCTCCGCAGCCAATGCGGCGCCGAACGGGCCGGTCAGCGTCAGCGAAAGATCGTCCGCCGGCGCCACGGACAGGCGGTCACCGATGCCGGCGAAGACCGCGAGGCTGTCCAGCAGATGGTAGCCGTCAGGCCGCCGCCCGACCACGCGCAGGTAGAGGTTGACCTTCGCCGGCCCCGCTTCGGCCGCTGGCGCCAACGCAGTCACGGTCTGCTGGCTCACCGCGTGCGGGTGACCGGCGTCAGCTGCTCCGCGTCGACATCGCGCAGCCGGGCCACTAGCCGCTCCTTGTCTTCCGGCTCGGGATTGAGCGTCAGCGCCCGGCGCCACTGGAACACCGCCTCCAGCCGGCGCCCGACCGCCCAGTAGGCCTCGCCCAGATGGGAATTGATCGTCGGGTCCTCCGGCTGCAGATCCACCGCCTGCTGCAGCAGCAGCTCCGCGTCGTTCGCATGGCCCTGACGCAGCATCACCCAGCCAAGGCTGTCGATGATCGCCGGATCCTTTGGCTCCTGCTCGATCGCACGTTCGATCATCCGCCGCGCCTCCGGCAGGTGCACGCCCTGGTCCGCCCAGGAATAGCCGAGATAGTTCAGTACCGCCGGCTGGTCCGGCGCCAGTTCCAGCGCCTTGCGCAGATCGGCCTCCGCCTGCGGCCATTGGTGCGCCCGCTCATGCGCGACGCCGCGCGAGAAGAACAACGGCCACGCCGAGCGGCGCGGCGAGGACAGCCGCGAGATCGCCCGGTCATAGGCGGTGATCGCCTCGGGGAAGCGGTTCTTCATGCGCAGGATGTCGCCCTTCTGGATCTCCGGCAGCGGGGAGTTGGGATATTCCCGCGACAGCGTGTCCAGCTCGCGCAACGCGGCGTCGGTCCGGTCCACGCGGTCGAGCAGATTGGCGCGCTGGAGCCGGATCATCGGGCTCAGCGGATCGCTGGCCGGCACCGGCGCCAGCGCTTCCATAGCCTGCAACGGATGCTTGCCGGCGGTGTGGATCTCCGCCGTCAGGATCCGCGCCTCGGTGAAATCGGGGCGGAGGTCGAGCGCGAGGCGCAGCATGATCAGCGCGAAATCATTGGCATCCTGCTGGCGCAAGGCCGCGGCCAGCGCCAGATAGGCGTCCGCGATCCCCTGCAGTGGCGTCGGCACCGCCCGCGCGTTGTCGCTGGCGATCAGCGCCGGCATCACCAGCGCCATCTCGTCCTGGCCGTCGGTCAGGCCCGTCAGCACCTGCCTGGCCGCCTCCGCCCGGCCCTGGCGGGACTCCCAACTGGCCATGATCTGCGCCAGGCGCAAATTGCCCGGCCCGAACAGCGTGCGCGCCAGCGTGTATTGCCGCTCCGCCTCCGCGGTCCGGCCGGCCTGGTCGGCGATCAGCGCCATGTGCAGAACATAGATGCCCCGAAACGTTTTGCCGTCGGCAAAGGGGCGCAACGTGGCCAGCGCCGCATCGGTCCGCCCGGCGCCCTGCTGCGCCCAGGCGACCAGCAGCGGCTGCAGCAGCTGGGTCAGTCCCTGGCGCGGCATGGAGGAGAAGCGCTGCTCGGCCTCGCTCCATTTGCCCGCGCGGGCATCGACACCGGCGAGCAGGTACTGCGCCTCCTGGTTGGCCGGCAGGCGGCGCGCCAGGGTCGCCGCCTCCGGCCGGCCGCTCAGCAGGCTGGAGACGAAGGCGCCCTGCAGCAGCTCCGGGTTGGCGGAATCGGCGTCCAGCGCGCGCAGATAGAAACCGGCCGCCTTGTCAGCGTTCGCCTCGGCCGCGGCGAAGCGGGCGTCCAGATAGGCGCCGGTGGCACCGGTATGGCCCGGCCGCTCGGCGACCGGCTGCTCGGGCTCCGCCTTCGGATCGGAAGCTGGCCCGGCCGCCGGATCGGGCGCCGGTTCAGGACCGGCGGCGCATGCGGAGAGCAGCCCGAGACCCAGGAACAGGATACGGCACGTGGTCTGGAAATGCGGCATGAACGAATACTACAGCCCCTTCCCTGTCGCTGTCATGGGCCTTGCATGAACCCGGCGCACGGGCGCTGATCGCGCGTCCTGCAACCTGCCCCCGGGGAGGCTAGAACGATGCCACACCCCAACGACCGGCGCCGGAGACGGCACGGCGGCCCGCTTCGCGCTCCGTCAGGAACCCGAACAACAGGCCGATCGTGGCCCACAGGACAACCTGCATCCCAAGCGAGGCGATGCGGAACTGCCACAGCGTTGCCGCCGGAAACTGCTCCGGCACTTCGTTGATCGACGGCAGTACGAGCTGCGCGCCGGCGACGACGACCAGGTACACCGCCGCCGCGGTCAGGGCGGCGAACCAGCCGCCATGGCGCGCGGCCAGGCGCCTGCGCAGGATGGCCGCGCCGACCATCGCGGCGACCGAGATCGCCAGCATGATGAAGAACAGCGCCGTCCGATAACCGATCGTCTCCGGCTCGCCGACCGCGGGCGGGTTGGCCGGATATTTCAGGCTCGGCACCAGATAGACCGCGACGAAGCCCGCGCCCGCCAGCAACGCCGCCATGGCGCGCGGCCCGAGCTCTGCCGCACGGCCATTGGCGAAGGCAAAAACCAGCGCGAACAGGCCGCCGAACGCGGTGCAATACACCACCACGCCGGTGAACAGGCCGAGCCCGGCCTGAACCTTCCGGCTCACCAGTTCCGGCTCAGCCGCCTCGTGATGATCGTCCATGCCGGACATGCCCATTCCCGACATGCCCATCCCCGACTGACCCGTCTCGTGCGAATGACCCGCCTTCGCTTCGCCCCCCTCAGCGTCTTGCGCCTTCGCCGCCTCCATCCTGGACTCGAAGGCGATGGCACGATCCACCTGCGGCTCGCCGAACACCCGGCCGAAGCCGAAGGCAAGCACGCCGGCGACAATGCCGCACAGCATGCCGCGGACCAGTAGCGTCCTGACCATGATCCGCCCCCGCTAGTGGCAGGGGAAGCCGAGCAGATGCCGCCCGTCATGCACGAATTCATGCACGTACATGCCGGAGATCAGGGATGTGGCGCCCTCCTCGGCGCCGACGAAATAGAGTGCGAGCAGCAGCACCAGCCCGCCGAACAGGGCCCAGGGCAGCAATTCACGCACCGGGATAGGCGGCAAGGTCTGTTCAGGCACGAAGGTAATGTCGGACATTCAACGGCTCCCTGGGATATCGCGTCCCGTTGGCGGTGTCGTATCTTGACCCTGACCATCCCGATGGACGATCCGGGCCCGCATCACGGCCGGGTCTGACTCTCGACAGCGCACGAAACAGCGTCGATTACAGTGGCGCGACCGTGCTGGGTTTGCACCAGCTTCCATGGCCATGACGATGCCCGCCAGCTTATGGAGCCCCCCCATCTCCGTCAATGCGATTACACCGGCATGAGAACGCGGGCATGAGCACGCGCCTGACCCTGGTTTGCCATGCCGCGACCAGCGCGATCCGCCAGGCGGCGTTCCCGCTGGACGAGCCCGCCGAGCCGCGCGGCCTCGCCGAGGCGGCCCGGCTCGCTCCCGTGCTCGCGGCGGAGCTCGGCCATCTCGATATCGCCTGGACGAGCCCTGCGCTGCGCGCCCGGCAGACCGCCGCCGCGCTGCGGCTCGACGCCGACCTGGACGAGAGGCTGCGCGACATCGATCTCGGCCGCTGGGCCGGCTGCCGGATGACCGACATCGAGCAGGCCGAGCCGGATGCGCTCGCGGCGTGGACGCGCGGCGCCGATGCCGCTCCGCATGGCGGCGAGTCCGTGGCCGACCTGCTCGGCCGCGTCGCTCCGTGGCTCGCGTCCTGCGGCCAGGACCGCCGGCGCGCCCTGGCTGTGACCCATGCGGCGGTCATCCGCGCCGCCATCGTGCTGGCCATCGATGCCAGGCCGGCGTCGTTCTGGCGTATCGACGTCGCGCCGCTTTGCCGGGTGGAATTGCGCGGCCAAAACGGCCGCTGGTCGTTGCGCTCCCTGAGCGGCTGACCGATGTCCGGGTTGCCGCGGCACCGCGGATCGGCTATCGGCCCGCTTCCTATGACCCATTCCCCCGCGACTTTGGCCCCGGCCCCGTCGAACGCGCCATCTGACGCGCCGTCGCACGCGTCGGATCCGCTCAGCCTGTCCAAGCCGGACGCCGTGCTGGCGTTCGACGCCGACATGTCGTTTTCGGCCCGCAACCGGGTGGCGATCGCCGATGTCATCGACGGCTTCAAGCTCTGGCGGCTGGCCTGGATGCTCGGCTGGTTCGACATCCGGCTGCGCTATCGCGGCTCGATGCTCGGCCCGTTCTGGCTGACGCTGTCGACGGCAGTGATGATCGCAGCCCTCGGCTTCCTGTATTCGACGCTGTTCAAGATGTCCCTGCGCGAATACCTGCCGTATCTGGCGGTTTCGCAGATCCTCTGGGCGTTCATCGCCACCACGGTCGGGGAGGCCTGCAGCTGCTTCACCTCGGTCGACGGCGTGGTGCGCTCGGTGCGCATGCCCTACACGCTGCACGCCATGCGCTCGGTGGTGCGCAACGTGCTGGTACTCGGGCATAACCTGGTCGTGGTCCTCGCCGTCTACGCGTATTTCGACATGTGGCCCGGCTGGTCGCTGCTGCTGACGATCCCGGCGCTGGCGGTCTGGCTGGTGGCCTCGGTGGCGATCACGCTGCTGCTCGGCGCCTTCTGCGCCCGCTTCCGCGACGTCTCCCCGATCGTCGGCAGCGTCATGCAGATCATGTTCTTCATCAGCCCGGTGATCTGGAAGCCCGAGCAGCTCGGGGCGGCCGCGGTCTACCTGCCGCTCAATCCGTTCTACGCATTGCTCGACATCATGCGCGCGCCGATGCTCGGCGAGTCGCCGGGCCTGCGGATCTGGGTCTCGGTGTGCATCTTCACCACGCTGCTCTGCGTAGGATCGTGGCTGTTCTTCGTGCGCGCGCGCGGGCGCCTGGCGTTCTGGCTGTGAGGCGCCGATCATGAGCCATCCCGGTAATGCCCAGATCGACGTGCAGGATGTCTCGGTCCTGTTTCCGCTGTATCACGGCTCCAGCCGCAGCCTGAAGAAGACGGTCGTCGCCGCCGCCTCGGGCCGGGTGGCGCAGGACCAGTCGCACCGGATCGTGGTGCAGGCGCTGCGCGAGGTGTCCTTTTCGCTGAACAGCGGCGATCGGCTGGGCCTGATCGGCTCCAACGGCGCGGGCAAGACCACGCTGCTGCGCCTGCTCGCCGGCATCTACGAGCCGGTGATGGGCCGCATCCGCGTGCAGGGCAGCGTCAATGCGCTGCTGGACCCCAATCTGGGCATGAACATGGACCTGACCGGGCGGGAGAACATCCGCCTGCGCGGGCTGTATAACGGCCTCGGGCCGCCGGCACTGCGCCGGCTGGAAGAGGATGTGCAGGATTTCGCCGAGCTCGGCGATTTCATGGAGATGCCGGTGCGCATCTACAGCTCCGGCATGGTGGTGCGCCTGGGCTTCGCGCTGGCCACCGCAATCCGGCCGCAGATCCTGCTGATGGACGAATGGATCCTGGCCGGCGACGCGAACTTCATGGAAAAGGCGCGGGTGCGGCTGGAGGACATGGTGCGCGGCGCCGAGATCCTGGTGCTGTCCAGCCACAACCTCGACGTCGTGCGCGCCTGGTGTTCCCGCGTGCTGTGGATGCAGGAAGGCCGGATCGTCGCCGACGGCGCGGCGCGAGAGGTGCTGGAGAGCTATGTCGGGCATCCGCTGCCGGATCTGGTCGAAACCGACATCGTCTGATCCACGCCGCAGCCCTTCCTACGCAAAGCCGTCAGCCGGCGTAGCGTGCCTCCCAGCCCGCGATCATCTGGTTGACCCAGGACACATGCGGCTCGGGCAGCGGGTTGCCGCGCTCCGCGTCCGACAGCAGGTCCGGGTTGCGCGGCACGGCGTCGAAAAACACGTAATCCGCCGCCGACAGCCGATCCATCGCCAGCACGCTGGGCACCCCGACGAAGCGCGGATCCGAAGCGCGCGCCTGCGCTTCCGGCGAGAGCAGGAAATCCGCCACCAGCAGCGCGCCGGCGCGATGGCCGGCGTTGAACGGCACCGCCAGGAAGCTGCATTTGCCGATGGTGCCGCCCTCCAGCACATAGGCGCGCGCGCTGGCGGGCAAGGCGCCGGCGGCGATGGAGATCACCGCCTCGGACGGGTTGAACGAGATCATCAGGTCGATCTGCCCCGCTTTCATCAGGGACCGCTGCGACGCCAGGCTGGCGGGAAACTGCCTGCCGCCCTGCCACAGGGCCGGACGCAGCCGGTCGTACCAGTCCCATAGCGGCGCCGACGCCTTGGCGAACTCGGCCGGCGCGATGGGGTGGCGCAGCCTGTCCGGCTGGCCGACCAGCTCATACAGCGCCTGCTCGAGGAATGCCGTGCCAAGCGCGTCGCGCACATGCAGGTGGGTCAGCCGGCCCGGTCGGCGCCGCGCTGAGTCCAACAGGCCGGCCATGCTCGGCGGCGGATCGGCATTGCTGCGGCTGTCATAGATGAAGACGATTTGCGCCAGGCGCCAGGGCACCGCGTAGCCGTCCACCGGCACCATACGATCCATCACGGTCGACGGCTTGCCCGCACGGTCGACCAGCCGCGCCGTGGGCAGCAGATCCAGCACCGGGCCGTCCAGCAGCCCCGCGTCACGCATCGCGGCCAGGTTCGATCCATCGACCCAGACCAGATCGACGGCGCCGCCCTTCAGCTTTCCCGCTGCCCTGTCGGCCGCCAGCCGGGCCACCGTCTCGGACACGTCGCGCAGCCTCACATGGCGCAATTCGACGCCGTGCAGCTCGCGCACGCGCCTGCCGGCCCAGGCGATGAAGGCGTTGGTGCGTTCGTCTCCGTCCCAGGCGTGAAAGGACACCTCCTGGCCCCTGCCCTCGCGCAGAACATCGTCCCAGCCCGCGGCCCTGGCCTGTCCGGCCAGTCCCAGCGCCATACCCAGCGGCAGACCCAGCGGCAAGCCGGCGGCGAGCACGGCGCGTCGGCTCGGGCCGAGGGGGCCACAAGTCACGTTGCGTCGCAACTTCGGCAAACCGTCAAAATTCATGCGCGATCCTAGTCGGTATTTCTTGCCGACAGCACGTATAAAACACCATCTCGGCGCGCGGGGGCCACTCTATTCCGGCGACGCGACAGAAACGTGGCGTTCGGATCGCGATGTTTTCTGTATACCCATCCGAAACCCGCCGGAGGAGCGGCAGGTCAGACCTGCGCCACAACCTTGCCTGCACGGGACGGGCGCAGGATGCGCCGGAACACGTCGCGGCCCGGCCGCTCGATCCAGCGATACGCCACCCAGGCCAGGGGGATCGTGGTCAGGGAGCCCAATGCCGCGACCGCCAGCGCCGTCGGGACATTCATCGACCCCGGATGCAAAGAGCGCAGAAAGGCGAACTCGGCGAAACGGAGCGGGCTGTGCACCAGATAGATCGAGTAAGACACGACGCCCAGAAAATACGGCCAGCGGGACGCCATGAAGGCCGCCAGCCTGCCCTCGTTGCGCGCGAACGCGGCCACCAGGAACGGGAACATCAACGCCGCCGGCAGGTCCACCCGCAGCAACAGCGAGGCCACGCACAGCGCCGCCAGCCCTGCCACGAACCAGTCCGCGCCCAGCCACACCAGGCCTGCCGCCCGGTAGAGCCGGTACGACCCGACGCCCAGCGTGAACTCGGTCAGGCAGCGAAGCACCATGTTCCCGACATCGCGCGATGCGAGCCCCAGCCTCGGCTCCTGCCACGCCTCCCAGCATACCAGCGCCGCCGCCAGCACCAGTCCGGCGATGGCGACCCAGCGCCGCCGATGGAAGACGATGGCCAGGAGAACCGGGAACAGCGCATAGGCGCCCAGTTCCTGGCTGACGGTGCCGGACGGCCCGTTCAGGTTCTCCCCGATGCCGAAGCCCTGCAGCATCAGCACGTTGGAAGCGACATCCATGCCGAAGGTCCGGCTGGCCAGCATCCTGGGATGACCGCCCTGGCCCCATGTGATCAGCCCGATCGCGACCAGGACCAGCACGACCGCAGCCTGCAGCGGCCAGATCCGCGCCACCCGGCGGCCGAGGAAATCCGGATACGCCCGCCAGCCTTGCGCGTGGAACGCATCACCATAGGTGTACGCCATGATGAAGCCGCTGAGCACGAAGAAGAAGTCGACGGCCATATAGCCATGCGGCGCCAGCGACGGCACGTTGTCGGGCGAAAACGCCTGCGCGCTGGCGGAGTAGTGCTGCAGCACCACCGCAAGCGCGGCGATACCGCGCATCCCGGTCAGGGCGCGGATTTCTTTTTTCATAGACTCATAAGCCGAATTATCGCCGTTAAGTGAACAGAACCCTCATGGTGCCGGGCAAGCACCCGCATCGGCCGGCGGCATCGTCGGACGTTCCTGCCTCCGTCGTCAACACATCCATATGCCGTCACAATTGCATCTATACTTCTGTCGATACTTGATGCCCCGATCTCTTATGCGTCGACTGGCCAGCCTGGACATAAAGGCGAGACGAGCCGCATAAAGACGAGACGGGCCGCATCGGATGGCACCAGCGGCCCACCTCGGCCTAGCCTGAGACGATCACCTGGCCCTTCATATGCGGATGCAGCGCACAGAAGTAATCGAAACTGCCGGGCTTTTCGAAACGATAACTGAAGCTGTCGTTGGTATCCATGACTTTGGACCGCAATTTCAGCGACTGCATCAACACGACGTGAGGAATGTCGTCCCGGTTGGTCCAGGTCACAATCGTCCCCGGTTTGACCATGACGGAGGGCGGGGTGAAGGCGAAATTGTCGATGTTCACCGCCATCTTCGGATCCTCCGCACAGGCCGGTCTCCAGCCGCCCGCCGCGCTGACGGCCGCCCCCGCTCCGGCGGCGACCGCGCGCAGCAACACCCGCCGGGCCATCGCGCCCGGTTGCACAATATCGGTCATGGTGTCTCCCTCAGCCGGCGAGTGGCGTATCGACGATGGCGAGCGGCGCGTCGGCCTGCACCAGGCGGACGCTGGCGGTACCCAGCAGGCCGCGCAGTTCTCCCGCCGGCACGGCCTTCGGCCCTGGGCTCGGCGCGGTGCCGGGCGCCGGCTGCGGGAAGGCGGTGGAACGCGCGGTGTGGAAGGCGACGTGGCCCTCGACCTTCTGCATGACCTGATGGATATGCCCGTTCAGCACCGTGACCGAGCCGAAGCGCTTCAGATAGGTCAGCGCCTGCGCCCCGTCATCCGTACCCCAGCCCCACTCGGCATAGACGATCCAGAGCGGGATATGCGCGAACACCACGATCGGTGTGCTGGACGATTTCCGGGCCAGGTCCTTCTCCAGCCATTCGAGCTGCTCATGGCCGAGATTGCCCATGCCGCCGCCCTTCAAATCCACCACGTTCACCAGCCCGATGAAATGCACGCCCTGTTCATCGAAGCTGTACCAGCCCTGCCCCCTGGTACCCTTGCCGAAGCGGTTCAGGTAGGACTTGCCGTCATCCTCCAGGATGTCGTGCTCGCCGGGCACGAAATGCGTGGTCAGCCCGGTCGCGCCGATCAGCTGGGCGCCGGTGTCGAATTCGTCCGGCTTCGACAGATGGGTGATGTCGCCGGTGTGGATCATGAAGGCGGGTTTTTCCGCGCTGGCCGTCACCCGGTCGAGCGCGGCCTTCAGCGTGCCGGTCACGTCCGGATTGGCCGGCTTGTTGAAGCCGAGATGGCTGTCGCTGATCTGCGCGAAGGTCAGGCCTTTGGTCGCCGCCTGCGCCGACCCGACCAGGCCGGAGCGCGGAATGCCGCCCGCCACCGTCCAGATCATCGCGGTGCCGGCCCAGCTCATGCATTTCAGGAAGCCGCGGCGATTGACGCCGTCGATGTCGATCGTCCCGTCACTGCCGGTTCTCATCGCACTCTCCATATGCAGCGGGCCCGCCAGCCGGACCCGACTGCAGCAAAGACCGCAGCCATCGGCGATCTATTCCCGGGCAAAAAAGAAATCCCGGCGCGGGAATAAACCCACGCCCCCACCGGTCTGGTAGGAATGAGTGCAATCGCAGGGAACATGGCGTGGCCCACGACCCGCAACGCAGACAATTCGAACTGCTCGCGCTGCCGCATCTGGATGCCGCGTTCAACCTGGCACGCTGGCTGGCGGGCAACACGACGGATGCGGAGGACATCGTGCAGGAGGCCTATCTCCGGGGATGGCGGTATTTCGACAGCTACCGCGGCGGCGACATGCGCGTCTGGCTGTTGACGATCGTGCGTACCTGCTTTCTGACCTGGATGAAGGACAACCGCTCCCCGCGACTGGTGTTCTTCGCCGAGGAACCCGCCGGCGCCGAGGAGGCCACCGCCTGGGCCGATGCCCCGCGCGATCCGGAGGTACTGCTGCTGGACCGCATCGACAGCTCCGTGCTGACGCAGCTGATGACCCGGCTGCCCGGCGAATACCGCGAGGTGCTGCTGCTGCGGGAGGTGGAGGATTTCGCCTATCGCGACATCGCCGCGATCACCGGCACGCCGATCGGCACCGTGATGTCCCGCCTGGCCCGCGCCCGCGCCGCGCTGCGAAAGCTATGGCGAGAGGCTGGCCACGGCCCCGTTCAGGACAAACCCGATGGATTGTAGACGCGCCGCCCCGATGCTGCACCGCCTGGCCGACGGGGAACTGGGGCGGCTGTCGGCCTGGCGCCTGCGCCACCATCTGGCGCGCTGCCAATCCTGCGCCTGGCGGTTGGAGGAGATCGGCGCGCTGCGCAACGCGATCCGCACCACCCTGCCCTATCACCGTGCCTCCCCGGCGCTGGCGGCGCGGATCGGCGCCTCCCTGCCGCGAGAAGCTCCGCCGGCGCCCCGGCTCACCCGGCGCTGGCGGCTGCCGGCCGCCGGCTTCGGGATCGGCGGCGCGCTGGCCGGGGTGGCGCTGACCCTGCTGGTCCAGGCCGGCCTGTCGGAACGCGCGGAGGAAACCATCGGCCGTTCGGCGATCGCAGCACACACCGCCTCGATCACCGCCGGGCATCTGATCGACATTCCCACCAGCGACCAGCACGTGGTGAAGCCGTGGATCTCCGCGCGGCTGGACGTGTCGCCGCCGGTAGCCGACTTCGCCGCGGAAGGCTTCCCGCTGATCGGCGGGCGGCTGGACCGGATCGACGGGCACAAGGCCGCGGTCGTGGTCTACAAGCGCCGCGAGCACATCATCGACCTCTATGCCTGGAACGCCGGCAACGCGCCGGACGCGCCGCCCCGCAGCGAGACACGGCAGGGTTTCCACACCATCTTCTGGCGGCAGGGCGGCATGGACCTGGTCGCGGTATCGGACGTCGCTCCGGCCGAGCTGGCCGCCTTCGCCGCGATGGTCGCGCGCGGCGGTTAAGGCTCAGGATCAGTACATGATGTCGCCGCCGTTCGGCGACAGCAGCGCGCCGACATAGAAGCCGCCATCCGGCCCGGCCAGCAGCAGCGCCGTGACGGCGATTTCCTCCACCCGGCCGAAGCGGCCAATCGGCAGCCGGGCCTTGAACTCGGCCTGCCAGGCCTCGCTGTTCTGGCGCACCAGATCGGTGTCGATCGGTCCCGGCGCGATGGCGTTCACCCGCACGCCCTTCGCCGTCGCTTCCCACGCCAGAGCCCGTGTCATGCCGATGATCGCCGCCTTGGCGGCGCAATAGGGCACGGCGTTCGGCCCGCCCTTCAGCCCCATCTGCGAGGCGACATTGATGATGCAGCCATGTCCGCGCGCCACCATCGCCGGATAAACCGCCTGGGCGGTGAAGAACATGCCTTTCACGTGCACGTCCATGATCCGGTCGTATTCCGCCTCGGTGAAATCCTCGAACGGGCGGCGGAAATTGATCCCGGCATTGTTGAACAGGATGTCGATCGGCGCGAATTGTTCGGCGATGGCCGCCACATGCGCGCGCGTGGCGGCGACGTCGGCGGCGTCGACCGAGGCATGGGTGGCGCGCCGCCCAAGTGCGGCGATATCGGCGGCGGTCTGGTCCGCCGCCGCGTCGTCGTTGAAATGGGTGAAGGCGATGTCCGCCCCCTCGGCGGCGAAGGCCAGCGCCGTTGCCCGCCCGATCCCGCGCGAACCGCCGGTCACCAGCGCCGTCTGTCCCTGCAGCTTCATGCCGCCCCCCTGCTCTTGCCCCCCGGCTTTCGGGAAGCAGCCTTACCCTGGCGGGATCTTGCCCGCGTCCGCCGCCCGATCCAACCTCCCCGCATGCAAACAGCCCGTACCCTGCCCGACCTCCGCACCGCCGTCGCCGCGCTCCGCCAACGCCATGGCCGCATCGCCCTGGTCCCGACCATGGGAGCGCTGCACGCCGGCCACCAGGCCCTGGTGCGCGCCGCCGCGGCCAGCGGCGCCGGCGTGGTGACGTCGATCTTCGTCAACCCGACCCAGTTCGGCCCCAGCGAGGATCTGTCGCGCTATCCCCGCGACGAGCCCGGCGACCTCGCCGCGCTGCAGGCCTCCGGTTGCCATCTGGCCTGGCTGCCGGATGTCGGGACGATGTACCCCTCGGGCGAGGCCACGATGATCGAGGTAAGCGGCCCCGCGGAACGCTGGGAAGGCGCGGCGCGGCCCGGCCATTTCCGCGGCGTCGCCACCGTCTGCGCCCGCCTGTTCGGCCAGGTGCGGCCGGACGCCGCCTATTTCGGCGAAAAGGACTGGCAGCAGGTCCAGGTCGTCACCCGCATGGTCACCGACCTGCTGCTGCCGCTCGAGATCGTGCCCATCCCCACGGTGCGCGAGCCGGACGGCCTGGCCCTGTCTTCGCGCAACCGCTTCCTGACGCCGGAGGAACGCGCCACCGCCCCTGCCCTGCATGCCCAGCTGAAAGCCACCGCCCAGGCGCTCTCGGCCGGCGAGCCCGCCGCCGCCGTGCTGGACCGCGCCCGCGCCAGGCTGGCGCAGGATGGTTTCGTGGTAGACTACTTCGCCCTGGTCGACGGCCCGAGCCTGCAGCCGCTGAAACAGCTGCGGCCAAACGCCCGCCTGATCACCGCCGCGCGGCTGGGAACGGTGCGCCTGCTCGACAACATCGCCGCCTGAGCACCGCCGCCGCTGGGGCCGCTGTTTGGATCCTATCCCATATCGGGGCGAACGATGCACGAAGGCCCCAGCAGCGATGTTGACGCGATACCCCGTCGGCAACCGCCGTTCAAATCCGCGACAACACCCCCAAACGCGGCGCCAGCACGTAGTTCAACTGCACCAGGACGATGAACCCGATGCTCCAATAAGGGCTGAACACGCATAGCAGCGCCCCGAACGCATACAGCGCCTGCGCGATGACGATCCGCCGCTCGACCCCCTGGCTCATTTCGCCCGCCAGATCCGGCTCCACCATTCCGCCACCGACCGCGCAGCGCCAGCTCGCGAACAACAGGGCGCCCAATAGCGCGATGTTCGCCCAGTAGACCATGAGCGCCACCCGATAAGCGATGAACTCCGCCATCAGCGAGGTCGAGAACGGCATCAGCGACACGGCCAGCAGGAACGCCAGATGTGTCCAGGTCAGGTCCCGGTTGGTCCGCGCCAGGCAGTTCAGCTGGGTCTGCTGCCCTACCCAGAAGATGCCCAGGGTCATGAAGCTCAGCACGTAGATCGGCAGCCGCGGCGCGATATGCAGCAGCGCGTGCCACAACTCCGCCTCACCACGTACCGCCTCGACCACGGGGGCGTGCAGATCGAGCACCAGCAGCGTCATCGCCACCGCGAACACGCCGTCGCTCAGCGCCGCGATGCGCTCCACGCTCTGGCCGGCGATGCGATTGTACGGCGTGTTCATGGCCCCAGCGCTTTATGTGCCCAGTTATGTACCGAGTGTTTTACGCCCCCAGCGCCCGCTTCGCCACGCTGGCCATGTAGCTGGCCGCGGCCGGCAGGATCGCATCGTTGAAGTCGTAATCCGGGCTGTGCAGCTCCCGCCCGCCATCCGCCGGACCGTTGCCGATCCACACGAACGCGCCCGGGCGCTGCTGCAGGAACCAGCAGAAATCCTCCCCGGTCATCGCCGGCGGCAGGTCGCGCCGCACCGCCAGGCCGGCGCCCGCTGCCGCCGCCGCGGCGATGTCGGCGTCCTCGCGGGTATTCTGCGTCACGTCCACGCCGCGGCGGATATCGACCTCTATCTGCATCCCGAATGTCTGCGCGATGCCGGCGGCGACCCGATGGATGCCGTCCTCCATCACATCGCGCGTATGGGCGCGGTGCGTGCGCATGGTGCCGCGCATCACCGCCTGCGCCGGGATCTGGTTGATCGCAGTCCCGGCCTCCATCGTGCAGATGGAAACCACCGCCGGATCCAGCGGATCGACATTGCGCGAAACCACCGATTGCAGCGCCACCAGCAGATGCGCCGCGGCCAGCATCGGGTCGCGCGTCATATGCGGCAGGGCGGCATGGCCGGCATGGCCGTGCACCCGGAACTCCAGCCGCGCGCCGGCGGCCATCACCACGGCGTCGTGCACCGCCACCGTGCCCGCCTCCAGCCCCGGCCAGTTGTGGTAGGCATAGACCCGTTCCATCGGAAACCGCTCGAACAGCCCGTCGGCGATCATCGCCTTGCCGCCGCCCCCGCCCTCCTCCGCCGGCTGGAACACCAGCTGGATCGTGCCGCTCCAGCTGTCGTCGCGCGCCAGCAGCGCGGCGGCACCAAGCAGGGAGGTGGTGTGCCCGTCATGCCCGCAGGCATGCATCACGCCGGCATGGATGGATGCATGCGGCAGCCCCGTGGTCTCCAGGATCGGCAGCGCATCCATGTCCGCCCGCAGCCCCACGGAGCGATTGGACTGCCCGCGGCTGAGCGTTGCCACCACGCCATGCCCGCCCACCCCGGCGGTGAAGCCGATGCCGAGCTCGGCCAGACGCGCGCAGACGAAAGCGGCGGTGTTCTTCTCATGCAGCGACAATTCGGGATGGGCGTGCAGATGCCGCCGCCAACCCGTCAGCGTGTCGGCCAGTTGCCTGTCGATCCGCTGGCCTGTCCGTTTCGGTCATGACGGCTCTGCCCCCACGCGCACCAGCAGCTTGCCGAAATTCTGTCCGCCCAGAATGCCCGCCAGCGCGCCTGGCGCATTGTCCAGCCCGTCGATGATGTCCTCGCGATAGCGCAGGCTGCCAGCCGCCACCCAGGGCGCGGCCAGTGCGCGCCATTCGGCGAACCGCTCCGGCTTGTCGCTGACGATCATCCCCTGGATGCGCACCCGCTTGCCGACCACGAAGCCGAGATTGGGCCCGGGGGGAAACTCGTCCTCGTTGTATTGCGAGACCATGCCGCACATCACCACGCGGGAGAACGGATTGAGCAGGTCGAACGCCGCCGCCTGCACCGCGCCGCCGACATTCTCGAAATAGACGTCGATGCCGTCCGGGCAGACCGATGCCAGCTCCGCCCGCAGATCCATCGCGCGATGATCGACGCAGGCGTCGAACAGCAGCGTGTCCTGGACGTAGAAGCACTTGTCCGGTCCGCCGGCGATGCCCACCACCCGCGCCCCGGCCCGCTTGGCCAATTGCCCGGCCACCGAGCCCACGGCGCCGGAAGCAGCGGAGATCACCACCGTCTCCCCCGCCTTGGGCTGGCCGATATCGGTCATACCCGAATAGGCGGTCGTGCCGGGCATGCCGAGCACGCCCAGATAGGTGGAGATCGGCGCCGCCTTGCCGTCCACCTTCACCAGATTGCCGGCCTTGCTGAGCGTGTGCGTCTGCCAGCCGCGCGCGCCGGCGACGATATCGCCGGGCTGAAACGCGGGATCACCGGACGCGATCACCTCGCCCACGCTCTCCCCGGTCATGACCTCGCCGATCTGCACCGGCGCGGCATAGGAAGCCCGTCCGGACACGCGCCCGCGCTGGTAGGGGTCGATCGACAGATAGATCGTGCGGGTGACCACCTCGCCCGGTCCCGGGGTCGGGACGTGATCGTCGATGATCTCGAAATCATCCGGCTGCGGACTGCCGCTGGGGCGACGCTTGAGCACGACAGATCGGCGGTGGTGGAGAAGGGTCATCGAGGGGCTCCGGGTTCGGATGCGACAACGACGCGGCTCGTTCACGCCGCCTGCGATAAGACGTAATGCGGAAAGCACGCCTCCGCTAGGCCTTCGCCGTCCCGCCGGACAGACGAAGCTGCGCCAAGGAAGTGGAATCAATCGGCAACCGCGCCCGGGCGCGGCCGTTCGCGGCGGCCGATGAAATCAACGAAGGCCCATGACGGTGGCAGCATATGCCGCCGGCATCTCCTCTCCCAAAATCATACCCTCTCCCCCGCTTCGGGGGAGAGGGCAGCGTGAGGGGGAAGCGGCGCAGGATGAGCGGGAAGCACGCACCAGACGGGCCTCCCGCCCCCCTCACCCCTCCCTCTCCCCGGAAGCGGGGGAGAGGGGGTTTTCATGCGGTTTCGGGCAAGATCGCGCCCTGGCACCGGCTTGTCGGCAGACGGGGAAGAAGGCCTTCCTCCGCAGCCTTCCTCAGTTCACGTCGGTCTTCAGCACCAGCCGTCCGGTCACCTTGCCGTCGCGCAGCGCCATCAGCGCGTCATTGGCGTCGCGCTGCGGAATGGTGCTGACCGGCAACGCCTCCAGCTTGCCGTCCTGCGCCAGCTGCACCAGCTCGCGCAGTTCCTTGACGTTGCCCACATAGCTGCCGCGCACCGTCAGCGCGCGCATCGCCATGACCGGCAGGGCCAGCCGCAATTCGCCGCCGAACAGCCCCACCTGCACCAGCTTGCCGCCCTTGCGCAGCGCGTCGAAGCCGAATTTCGCCGTCGCGGTGCCGTTCACCAGGTCGATCACCGCTTCCACCGGCCCGCCGGCGGCCTCGATGATGCGCTGGGTGGCGCCCTCGCCGCTCGCGTTCACGGTCTTCGTCGCCCCGGACTTGGTGGCCGCGGCCAGCTTCTCGTCGTTCACGTCCACCGAAACGATGTTGCGGTGACCCATCGCCTTCAGGATGGCGATCGCGTTCAGGCCAAGCCCGCCGGCGCCGACCACGACGATCGGCTCGTCCGCCGGCATCGGCATGACCTTCTTGATCGCCGAGAACACGGTGATGCCGGAACAGGCATAGGTCGCCGCCACCGCCGGATCCAGCGTACCGGGATCGACCAGATGCCGCGGATGCGGCGCCAGGACGTGGGAACCGTAGCCGCCGTTCTGGAACACGCCGAGCGCGGCGCCGACCTGGCACATGTTGTCTTCGTCGGCCAGGCATTTGTCGCAATGCCCGCAACCGAGCCAGGGATAGACGATGCGCAGATCGCCTTCCTGCACGCCCTTGCCCTGCGCGTCCGGACCCAGCTTGCGCACGCGCCCGACGATCTCATGGCCCATCGCCAGCGGCAGCTTCACGCCGCGATCCGCCAGCGACATCTTCTGCCCGCCGCCGAGATCGTAATAGCCTTCCCAGATATGCAGGTCGGAATGGCAGACGCCGCAATGGGTCACTTCCAGCAGCACCTCGGTGCCCTTCGGCTCCGGCGTCGGCAGCTCGATTTCCTTCAGGGGCTTTCCGTTCTCTACCACGGCATACGCGCGCATCTGTTTGTCTCCCGGTTCTCTGGGCGGTTATCTGGACAGGCGAGGCATAGAGCCTGGCGGCGTCAGGTCAAGCCTTCAGCACCTCGGGATTGGTGACGCGGACGGGCTTGCCATCCAGGAACGCCAGCGCGTTCTCCAGGCTCTGCGGATAGAACCCGTTCCAGGTCTCCTGCACGCCATAGCCGAGATGCGGCATCAGCACCGTGTTCGGCGCGCTGCGCAGCTTATCGTTCGCCGGCAGCGGCTCGCGGTCGAACACGTCGAGCGCCGCGACGATGCGCCCCTCGTTCAGCGCCGCCAGCAGCGCGGCGGCATCGACGATCGGCCCGCGCGATGTGTTGATCAGGATCGCGCCCTGCTTCATCCGCGCGATATCCGCCGCCCCCACCAACCCGCGCGAGCGCGGCGACAGCACCAGATGGATGCTGATCGCGTCCGAGCGGCTCATCAGCTCGTCCTTGGAAACCAGCTCGACGCCGACCTCGGCCGCCCGCTCCGCGGTCAGGTTCGCGCTCCAGGCGATCACCTCCATGCGCAGCGCCTTGCAATAGCTCGCCATGTAGCCGCCGAGCCGGCCGAGGCCCATGATCCCCATGGTCTTCCCGGCCAGGCCGATGCCGACGGGAACCCCCTGCTGGAATTTTCCGGCGCGCATATTGGCGTCGCCCTTGGGGATGCCGCGCGCCGCCGCCACCAGCAGCCCCAGCGCCAATTCGGCGGTGGCGCTGTCGGCATAGCCGCCGCCCTGGGTGGCGCATACCGGAATGCCACGCGCGGTGCAGGCGGCCGTATCCAGGGACGCATTGCGCGCGCCGGTCATCCCCAGCATGCGCAATTTCGGCAGCCGGTTGATCAGGCTTCCCGGCAACGGCGTGCGCTCGCGCATCGACAGCACGATGTCGTAATCGGCAAGCTTCGCCGCCGCGTCGTCCTCGTCGGCAAAAGCGTCCGCGAAGAAGGTCACGTCCGCCCGGGCCTCCAGTTTCGCCCAGTCCGCGTTGGCACGGGCCACGCCCTGCCAGTCGTCGAGCACCGCCACCTTCACCCTGTCCGACATGTCGTTCTTCCCCCCGAAATACGGCCGCAGGTTGGAACGGAGGCGGGCGGTGCGCAAGCCATTGCCCGCGCGCGGCAACAATGGTCTTTTCCCGCCAGCAGAAATGGAGTTGCTTCATGACCAAAGTAGCCGTCATCGGCGCCGGACTGATCGGGCGCGCCTGGTCGATCGTGTTCGCCCGTGCCGGCTTCGAGGTCGCGCTATGGGACAAATTCCCCGAGGCCATCCCCCCGGCTTTGGCCTATATCGCCGAACGCCTGCCAGAGCTGCGCGAGGCCGGCTTGCTCGCCGATGAACCCGCTGCCGTGCTGGCCCATATCCGCCCAGCCGCCACCATCGCCGAGGCGCTCGCCGGCGCCGACTACGTGCAGGAGAACGGCCCCGAGCGCGTGGCCGAAAAGCAGGAACTGTTCGCCGAGCTCGACCGCCACGCCGCCCCGCACGTGGTGCTGGCCAGTTCCACCTCCGGCATTCCCGCCAGCGAGTTCACCGGCAACCTGCCCGGCCGTGGCCGCTGCCTGGTCGCCCATCCGGTCAATCCGCCCTATCTGATCCCGCTGGTGGAAATCTGCCCCGCACCCTGGACTGCCGACTGGGCGGTGGCGCGGACGCGCGAGATCATGGAACAGGCGAAGCAGGTCCCCGCCACCATCCACCGCGAAGTGCAGGGCTTCGTGCTGAACCGGCTGCAGGGCGCCCTGCTGGCCGAGGCGTTCCGGCTGATCGACGATGGCCTGATCAGTCCGGAGGATTTGGACGCCACGGTCAAGCATGGCCTGGGCCTGCGCTGGTCGTTCATGGGACCGTTGGAAACGATCGACCTGAACGCCCCTGGGGGCCTGGCCGATTACTGCGCCCGCTATGGCGGCCTGTATGCGGATCTGCAGGCACAGATGACGCCGCGGGAATGGACCCCCGAACTGGTCGGCAAGCTGCACGCCGCCCAGCGCGAGATCCTGCCGCTGAACATGCAGGTGGTCCGCCAGGAATGGCGCGACCGGCGGCTGATGGCGCTGCTGGCGCACAAGGCCGAACAGCCGGAGTAGATCCGCCGATCCGGGGCTCGGGTCAGACGATCACCTTGTGATAGCCGATACGCGGACTCCAGGCCGGCAGCGCGTAACGCTTCAGGCCGTACGCCTCGCAGATCAGGTCGATGGCGTCCTGGCAGTTCGGCCGCTTCGACGGATCGGCCAGGGCCGCGGCCGTGTCGGCGCAGGCGCGCGGGCTGGAATAGCTGGTGCCGCTCTCTCCGCTCAGTTGCACCAGATGGGCCATCAACGGGCTGTCCGCGCCCGCATACCCGGGCTGGTACTGCGCCGCCGGACCGCGTGAGGAGCCCTGCCAGACCTGCCCGGTCGGCTCCGACCCGGCCACGCTGAGCACCGTCGTGTCGCTGGCGGGCACCATGATCGTGCCGTCCTGCCCGCCCTCGATAAAAGCCGTCTGCGGCTCGATCTCGGCTACCACGATCCAGGCATTGACGATCACATCGGCGGCGCTTTTCAGCGAAAAGCGGATCTCCACCTGCGGCAGCGCCCGCCGCGGCTGCGTCGAGCCCAGCGCAAAGGCGATACAGCCGAGATTGTTGCGGCATGTCGCGTTGAACAGCGACTGGCTGACCATGCCGGCGGGCAATCCGGCCGGCGCCACGCCCAACACCGCGCCGACCGTGCCTTGCCCGATGCTCACCATGCCAAGTTGGGAGCGCCCGCCGGTCGCCAGTGGCTGCTCGATGCTGGCCGAGACCTCCAGGCCCGCGGCGTTGGAATCGTCCCACCAGAACTCGACCAGCAGTTCATGACAAAGCGCGCCAGTACGCAGGCCCAGGAACTCGACCTCGCCGGCTTTCAGGTTCCGCCTGGCGGCGAGGCCCTTCCCGCCATCATTGCCGGCCGCGGCGACCAGGAAGCGCTCGGCCGGCCGGTACATCTTGCTGGCGATATATTCCTCCAGCGGCGAATCGCCGTTATGCGGCCCGACATGCGTGCCGAGAGACAGGTTCACCACCGTCGGAACCGTGTCAGCCGCCAGCAGGGCGTCGAGCGCCTTCACCGCATCGAGCATTTCGGTTGCGTTCACCTGATCGAGCGCACCCCGCCCACCCGCGATCATCGCCCCCGGCGGACGCACCAGCGCGCAACTGACCATCGTGTCGGCAAGCACCTTCCTGGCGTCCAGCCGCTCCAGCAGCGCTGACAATACCTTCTCGGCATGCGCGGACATTGTGATGTTCGCGGTAACGGCATGGCGAAGGCGACCATTATAGTCGTCGGGCGTCCCGGCCGAGGCATCCCCGAGATCGATGATCGCCGCGCCGACCTTCGGTTGGCCGGAAGACGACGCGACAAGATAGGTGGCGCATCGGCGATCGAATACCGAGCCGCTGCCGCCGGCGCGGATCGGCGTGCCGAGATCGACATATTGCTCCCCAGGGCCGAAGGACCGGAACTCCCCGAAGAACCGCACCAGGCGATCGACCGGCACGCGGCCCCAGAAGAAGGCGGGACTGCCCGAGAGATCGACGCTCACGCTGTCGCCGAACCAATAGCGGTAGTCGAGCGGAATGACGGTGCGCCCGATCACCGGCAGGCGCGGCCAATCCCGGGTCGGGAATGTCTCGACCGCGGCGGAGAACGCGGTCCAAAACTCGTACGGCGATGTGTAATCCGTCATCGAACCGGCTTCGCCGGCGTGCGGCCCGATGCTGCACGCCATCATCGACATCAATGCGGGGCTGAACATCCTGTCCTCTGCCTGATCGGTCAGCCGGCGGCCATTCCCGGTGGCGCGAGACTATTCCTTGCGCCAGCCGATATTGATGTGGTGCGGGTGGAACATGAGCTGTTCCCCGGCCTCGTCGAGAAACTCGGTTTCACGCAGTTTCGCCAGCGATTGCTCGAACCAGTCGGGTGCTGCGAGGACTTCCCGCGCGCGCCGCACCCGATCCTCGTTCATGCCGAGATACCATGCATAGTCGGCGAGCTTTCGGATCGCGGAGGAATTCCTCGACGGCGCCGCGCAGCGCCTTGGACGTCATCCCCTCCGGATGGTTGGCGAGAATGACGGATGTCACGTAGTCGATCGGACGCATACGCTGCACCAGCGATGCGAAGATCGTCCTGATCGCCCCGATCGCCTCGGCGCCGGCCTCGAACCAGGTCGCGATATCGAACGGAGCATGCGCAGCGGCGGTCCCCTTGACCACGGCCTGCGCCGTCTCCCACGCGGCCGCGAAGGCGGAGGCCAGGTTGACGCGGAGATTGACGCCGAAGGCCAGCGCCTGCGCGGTGCCCGCCTCCGGTGGCGGCCCCTCCACCACCACCGCTGCCGCCCAGAGCTGTTCGAGCCGAGATCTGACGGCCTCCAACGAGGCATCGGTCTGCGTCGGTGTCGGCATGGCTCTCCATCCTTCTCGATAGACGGCTGCGACCGAGGCGCCCACTCTTTCCGCGCCGGGGCACGGTCGTTGGGATAGTGACAGCTTGTGCGGAAGCCCCCGGCAAATGCAAGAACCACGAGGTTGTCTATTCTGCCGGACCGCAGCGACACCGCCGCGATCCCATCTCTCCCGCTGTCAGGCCAAGATCTTGTCGATCCGGATCGGCAGTTCGCGCACCCGCACGCCGGTCGCGTGATAGACGGCGTTGGCGATCGCCGGCGCCGCCCCGACCATCGGCAATTCGCCGATGCCCTTGACGCCCAGTGGCGTCGTGACCCGGTCCTCGGCCTCGACGAAGATCACGTCGATCTCGGGCACGTCGGCGTTCACCGGCACCAGATAATCGGCGATGCCGGCATTGACGATCCGGCCGGTCTGCGCGTCGATCCTGGTTTCCTCGAACAGCGCCATGCCCATGCCGAACACGATGCCGCCGATCAGCTGGCTGCGCGCGGTCTTGGCATTGACCACCTTGCCGCAATCGAATGCGCCGGCCCAGCGGCTCACCTTGATCGTGCGCAGTTCGGGGTCGATCCGCACCTCCGCGAACTGGGCGCCGAAAGCGTGCCGGGAATATTTGTCGCTCTCCTCCGCCGGCCTGGCGTCGCCGCGCCCTTCGATGTGGTCCACGCCCGCCCGCGCCAGCACCGCCGCCACGCTCACCTGGTTGGGATCCCGCGGGCGATCCCCAGGTACTGCGTCGCAGAGTAGCATTCCGTCGCGCAGATGGAATGCCGTGTCGGGCAGATCGTCCCAGCCCCCAAGCTGGCTCCTGGCCAGCGCCACCAGACGGCTCCGTGCCATCTGCGCGGCAAGCTGCACGGCCGGCAAGACGCTCGCCGTGGTCATCGAACCGCCGGAGACGGGTGCGGCGGGCATGCGGCTGTCGCCGAGTTCGGCGCGCACGCGATCCACCGGCAACCCCAGTTCCGCGGCGGCGAGCTGGGCCATGGTCGTGTAGGTTCCCGTGCCGATGTCCTGTGTCCCGGACTGCACGACCGCCGTTCCGTCGGGCAGCAGGCGGACCAGCGCGGAGGCCGCCATCCGATTGGTGGGATAGGTCGACGTCGCCATGCCCCAGCCGATCAACGTCCGTCCGTCGCGCATCGAGACCGGCTCCAGGATCCGCCGCTGCCAGCCAAACGCCGCGGCCCCCTGGCGGTAGCATTCCCGCAATCCCTTGCTTGCGAACGGCTTGTCCTCGCTCGGGTCCACATCCGCGTAGTTGCGCAGCCGCAGTTCCATCGGATCCATTCTGAGCTCTGCCGCCAACTCGTCCATCGCGCACTCCAAAGCGAACATGCCGGACGCCTCGCCCGGCGCGCGCATATAGGTCGGCAGCCCCTGGTTCACCCCGACCAGCCGATGGGATGTCGCAATGTTCGGCGCCGCGTACAGCATACGCGAGGCGAGCGCCACCGGCTCGGCGAACTCCCCGAGTTCCGGCATCGACATCTGCGTCAGCCCGTCATGCTGAATCGCCAGCAGCCTGCCTTCGGCATCCGCCGCCAGCTGCACCCGCTGGATGGTGCGCGGCCGATAGCCGTTGGAAGTGAACATCTGCTGGCGCGTTAGCTCCAGCTTCACGGGACGGCCGACATGCCGCGCCGCCATCGCCGCCAGGGTTGCCGGCGGCCAGGTATTGCCCTTGCAGCCGAAGCCGCCGCCCACGAACGGACAAATGACGGTGACATTCTGCGGATCCAGGCCGAACAGGGCGGCCAGCGTATGCTGCGCGCCGCTGATGCCCTGGGTGGCGGTCCACACGGTCAGGCGGTCACCGTCCCATCTGGCGATGGTTGCATGTGGCTCCATCGGGTTGTGGTGCTCGATCGGCGTGACATAGGTGCCCTGGGTCCGAGCCGCGGCCTGGCTCATCGCCGCCTCCGGATCCCCCTTGCGGCTGTCCGCCCGGGCCCGGCCGTTGGCGAACGCCTTCGGTTCATAGGCATCGTGCAGAGCCTCGTCCATCTGCGTGACGGCCTCGCTTTGCAGGTAGCGCACGCGCACGGCACTGCCCGCCGCCCGGGCATTCTGCAGCCGGTCCGCGATCACCACGGCGACGTGCTGGCCATTGAACAGGATATCGCTGTCCTGCAGCAGGGGACGCAGCACGGTTTGCCGCGCAACGCCCTCCTCACGCAATTTCGGCGCGTTCTCCGGCGTCAGGATCGCCAGCACGCCAGGCATCCCCAAAGCTTCGGCCAGATCGAACCCGTCGATGCTTCCGGCAGCGATCGTACTCTGCACCAGCACAGCGTGGGCCAAACCGGGCATCGCGAACTCGGCGGCGTATTTCGCCTGCCCCAAAACCTTGAGTCTGCCATCCTGCCGGTCGATGGCCTGTCCGATGTCCATGCTGGCCTCCTCGGGCCGCCTCATCAGGCCGCTGCGGTTTGCAGCGCGCGCTGCAGGAGGCGTTGCGCCAACTCGATCTTGAAGCCGTTCTGGCTGGCAACCCGGGCGCCCTCTGCCACCTGCCTCACTGCATCCTGAAACGACGCATCGCCGGTGCCCCGCCCCTTCAGCGCCACTTCGACCTGTGCCAGCCGCCATGGCATCGGCGCGACACCGCCCAGCGCCACCCGGGCCTCGCGGATCCTGCCTTCGACGATATCGAGCCCAACCGCGGCGGAGACCAGCGCAAAGGCGAAGCTGCCGCGGTCTCGCAACTTCATATAGACGGAGCGCCGCGCCACCTCGCTCGCCGGAACCGAAATCCCAACGATCAGCTCGCCGCGCCTCAGCGCCGTCTCGATCTCCGGCGTGGCTCCGGGCAGCCGGTAGAATTCCGACAACGCCAGCCGGCGGGTTTTCCCGTCCGTGGCCACGGTTTCCACCACCGCGTCCAGCGCCATCAGTGCCACCGGCAGGTCGGAGGGATGGGTTGCGATGCATTGATCGCTGCCGCCGAAGATCGCCAATTCACGATTATCGCCGGCGATAGCCGGACATCCGGAGCCGGGATCGCGCTTGTTGCAGGCAAAACCGGGGTCGCGAAAATAATTGCAACGCGTGCGCTGCAGCAGGTTGCCGCCCATGGTTCCCATGTTGCGGATCTGCGGCGACGCCGATTGCAGCAGCGCCTGCGCGATCATCGGCCACCCGGTCCGCACCGCCGGGTGTGCGGCCACCTCAGCCATCGTCGCCAATGCGCCGAGGTGCAGAGCATCCGAAGAAACGGATATGGCCCGCAGATCCAACCCGGCCAGGTCCACCAGCCGGAAGGGAGAAATGGCGCCGTTCTTCATCAACTGCAGGAGATCGGTGCCCCCCGCGATAAACGCACTGCCGGCTTCCACCGGACCGGACCGGCCGGGAACTCCGGCCTGCACGAGGGAAAAATCCTGCATGGGTCAGGCCTTTCGCTCGATCGGCGCCACCTCCCGAATCGCGGCCACGATGTTCGGATAGGCGCCGCAACGGCAGATATTGCCGCTCATCCACTCGCGTATCTCCTCGTCGGAGCCGGTATGCCCCTCCTTCACCAGCGCGACCGCCGAAATGATCTGGCCGGGCGTGCAATAGCCGCACTGGAACGCGTCGTGATGCAGGAAGGCGGCCTGCATGGGGTGCAGGTCATCGCCCGTGGCCAGGCCCTCGATGGTCGTGATCGCCTTGTCCCGGCAGCGCGCCGCCAGCGTCAGGCAGGCCAACACGCGGTTGCCGTCCAGCAGCACCGTGCACGCGCCGCACGCACCGAGATCGCAGCCCTTCTTGGTCCCGGTATGCTCCGTCTGCTCACGCAGCAGATCGAGCAGCGTCGTCCGCGGCTCGATGTCGAACGTCCGGACTTCGCCGTTGAGATGAAACGCAACGCTGGTCGTTGCCGGCAGCACTTCCGTCCCATGTCCAGGGCTCGCAGCCTGCCCTGGACGAATGCTGGGGGGAAATATCGGCAGCACCGACAGGCCGGCCGCGGTGCCGAGAAGTTCGCGTCGGGTCGGCCTGGATGGCGTCATCCTCCGCCTCCTGTCCAAGGGATCTACCCACCAAACGCGGTTCAACTACAAAGGTTGCTCGCGTTATGGATGCATTCGTTCCGTTCCCTAACCCTCCGCGCGCACTGACATTGGACCAATCAGCGCAGCCCCCTTCCTCGGGCAATGCTGCCGCCGCGCAGACACCCCGGGAACGGGCCATCCCGGCCAAAGGATCTGGGAAAGTATTTCAAGGTTTTCGCCAAAACTCCAGGCCGTTCCCGCTCCCGGTTTCGCGCGGCCGGACACAAAGCGTTCATCGCGCCTTCGGCGACGCCTCCTTGCCCTTGGACGGCAGATCCCCTGGGGCAACTTCGCCCCGCTCGCGGGCATAGGGCGACAGGATCACGTGCTTGGCCGCCAGCACATGCGCCCGCATCACAGCGGATGCCCATTCGCCGTCATGCGCTTCGAACGCATCGATCAATTCCCGATGATGGTTCAGGCTGCGGCGAAGATCCGCCTCGCGGTATCGCTGAAACGTGCGATGCACGATCGGGAACTCTATCGTCCGGACAACGCTGCCGGCCAGCCGCTCGTTATCCGCGGTCTTCATGATGATTGCATGGAACTGGCGGTTGAGCTCGCCAAGCTGGTCCAGGAACTCCCCGGTCCCGCTGTCCGCGAGGTGCTCCATGCGCGCTGCCAGCTCGCGCAGCCGCTGGGTTTCCCCTTTCGTCATCCGCGGCGCCGCCTGAGCGGCAGCGGTACTTTCCAGCAGCGCCCGGAGATCGAAGATCTTGCGCAGATCCTCCGACGTCCAGGAACTGACGAACGCGCCATGATTGGGCACAAACGTGGCCAGCCCCTCGGCCGCCAGCCTGTGCAATGCCTCGCGGATCGGCGTTCGACTGACCCCGACCGCGTCGGCCAGCTGTTCCTCGCGCAGATGCCCGCCCGGCGGATGCCGGCCCGAAAGGATGTCCGCGCGGATCGCCGCATAGGCCTTGGCAATGGCCGATCTCGGGCTCATGCCCTGTTTTCCTCCGATCGGCATTCAGTGGCGAAGCAGCAGCGATCCCCATCCCGGGATCTTGTCCTGAATATCATTGGTCCGCAGGGCGTGCCAGAAGATCGCCGTGTTGATCGCGATCACCGGCTTGTTGAGCCAGGTCTCCGCCTGGCCCGCCAGTCGCGCCATTGCGAGATTGGTGCCGACCTGGACGATGGCATCCACGTCGTCACCGTCCAGCCGAAGGATCACGTCGCGGAGCTCGGATTCCTGCACGTGAGCGATGTGCACGGGGCTTTCGCATTTCAGCCCGTGGATCCGCGCCACGTCAAAGCCGCATTCGCCGAAGAAACGGACGACATTGCGGTCGCCCACAGGCTGGTACGGCGTGATGACGGCGATGCGTCTGGCGCCAAACAGCTCCAGCACCACGCGACAGGCATCCGCTCCGGTCGAAACCTGCAGCCCCGTCCGCTCGATCAGGCTTTCCTTCAGACGCCTGCTGGCATCGAGTCCGTCCCAGAAGGTCTCCGCCGAAATGCCGAGCACCAGGTGATCCGGCTCGCAGGACATGATGCTGTCGACCGCCGCGATCTGCGCCGATTCAATCAACCGGATCAGCTCGCTGAAATCGTCATCATTGCGCAGCGGAATATTCGGAATGGCGATCCGGCTAATGTGATTGGTCACGCCCGGCGGCCGCATGCCGTCGAATTCCGGCTGCACGCTGGTGTTGGTCGAGGGGACCAGAACGCCGAACTTCCTTCGCCATCCAAGCGCGTCGGTCATGATAATTCAGGCCCACATCACAAGGTTTCGGTCCGGCAGGCGGCCGATGAACGAGCCGATGGAGATGCGCTCGCGCCCGGGCGCTGCCTCGCCGCCGGCGATTTCGTGCGGGTTGCGGGTGTTGAAAATCACCACGTCACCCGCATTGGGCGCGAAGGTGAACGTCTCCGCGCCGTCCACAACGTCACGCGGCAGGTTATAGCTTTGCGGGATCTCGCCTGGCTTCATTTCCGGCGTCCAGGGCGCGTGATGAACGGTCGTTTGACCGCCGGCGACAAGTTCCTCGGCATAGAAATTCCATCCGAGCTGGGCATCAATCGTGCCGATCAGGTAATGCGGCGCGTTGAACGGCGCGAAATCGGCATGCAGGTCCACTCCATCCGAAGCCTGCCGGATGATGCCGGCATAATAGGCACCCAGCTCCTCCTCGGCAATGCCGACCCGGCCGGCATCATAATGCTCCGTCAGCCGATCGATCAGGCGCTGCACGGCATTGAAGGATTCGTGGAGCACCCTGTCCTTCTTCTGGTTGGCCACGGGCACGTCGCGAAAATACTCTTCCTTCGGGCGGTTCCAGCGATATTCGTACTGGGCCATGCCGATATAGCCGATGCGGCGCGCGACGCTGTAGTAGTTCAGCCCGACGCGCTCCACCGCCTGGGTGAAAGCGCCGCATTCCTGCGGTGTTGCGAAGTTGCGGATCCGGATAGCCGGAATTTCATCCGCCAGCAGTGCTGCGAGGCTTTCGCGATTGAGCTCGACTGCCTCATTGCTGGACCATTTCGGACGTGAAATCATGGCGACTACTTTCTGGCATTGATGAGTTAAAGGCCACCCGATTTCCGATGGCTGATCCCTGGCAGCCGGCCCGCATCCCGGCGCACCCGGATGCGAGCGCCAGCCCCCGGCACTAATTTCCCGGCACTACTCCCAGGTCTTCATGGGCGGGGTCTTGATCTCGATCTGATGGCATTCTTCGAGCGCCTCGCTGAAATGCTCGACGCCGACGGGATGCATCCACGCAGAGCCGGGGCCGGCGATGAATTCCTGGCCGCCGATGACAAGGCGCAGCTTGCCGCTGATCAGATAGGCCATGGATTCGTGATCCATGTGCTTGTGCACGGGATCGATCAGCCCTTTGCCGCGAAACACCTCGAGCATCAGGATCTCGTCGCCGACCAGGAGTTTCTTGACCAGGAGATCTCCGTGCTCGCTCACGCCCTCCACGGAGGTGATCTTCTCAGGGGGAACGTCCGCCGAAGCGGCGAAGAATCGATTGGTCGATTGAAGCCTGCGAGCCGAAGTCATCGTCGGAGCCCCTTCCACTCTGTTTGAATGGATCATTGTATACAACTGGACCAAGGCGACGTCAATCGTTTCGGCGGACCCGGCACGGCGAAGTTCCAACTATGGCGGAAATCCTGTTGTTAAACGCTTTGAAGTGAGATACGAATGGTTTCGGTTGCCGCGGACAGCGCGCCTCGCAGCCCGCCGTCATCCAACAATGTACACAATCATGCGCCAAGGAAGGGTTTAGGACATGGAGGCTCTGGGTCGACAGACAATGCGGCGGGTGGCATGGCGGCTGCTCCCGTGCCTCGGTCTCATCTACATCATCAATTTCCTCGACCGCGTGAATGTCGGCTTTGCCGCCCTCCAGATGAACCATGATCTCGGCTTCACGGCAGCAATCTACGGCCTCGGCGCCGGGATCTTTTTCATCGGATACTTTGTCGTTGAAATACCGAGCAACCTGGCGCTCGCCCGGTTCGGCGCGCGACGCTGGATCGCGCGCATCATGATAAGCTGGGGAATCGTTTCCGTCGCGACGGCCTGGACCTATGACGCGACCTCCTTCTTCGTTCTGCGCTTCCTGCTCGGCATATGCGAGGCGGGGCTGGTGCCCGGCGTCTTCCTCTATATGACCTACTGGTTCCCGCCCGAGGATCGCGCCAAGGCAACCTCGTTCTTCCTCGCCGCCACCACGGTCTCGATCATCGTGGGCGGTCCGGTATCCACCGCCATTCTGTCGCTTGGGGACATGATGGGCCTGCGGAGCTGGCAATGGCTGTTCATCCTGGAAGGCCTGCCGGCCGTGCTCATCGGCATCTGGATCTTCTTCTATCTTACCGATAAGCCGCAGGACGCGGCATGGCTCACGCCGGCGCAGCGCAATTGGCTGGTGGCGCGCCTTGCGCGGGAGGACACGAGAAAGACCGAGCACGGCATTACCGGGCTTTGGCCGGCACTCCGCTCGGGCAAGGTCTGGGGTCTGTCCGCGATCGAATTCTGCATCGGCCTGGCGATCTATGGCCTCGTGCTCTGGCTGCCGCAGATCGTGAAGCAGCTGACCAATGTCACAATCCTCAATGTCGGCTTCGTCGCAGCTGCGCCCTTCGTCCTGGCAGGCATTTCGATGGTGATCGTCGGCCTCCATTCCGATCGCACCGGCGAGCGCCGCTGGCATCTGGCCATCTCCACCGCCGTGGGCGCCGCCGGATTGTTCGCCGCGGCGATAAGCTCCGATCCCGTGCCGACGATGATCTTCATCGGCGTGGCGGCTTGCGGCATCTGGTCGGCGTTGGGCCTGTTCTGGTCGGTTCCTCCCGCGTTCCTCAGTGGGGCCGCGGCGGCCGGCGGCCTGGCTCTCATCAACTCCGTCGCCAATCTTAGCGGCTTTGCCGGTCCCTACATCATCGGCTTGCTGAAAGACCTCACCGGCAGCTTCTCCGGCGGCCTTATCGTGATGGCATGCGCTCTGCTGGTCGCCGGCATGTTCGTCCTGCTCCTGCGCCGCGAAGAGGCTGGAGAAACAGCGATCCTGCCATCGGATGAACGATCGGCTCGCTGACCGTTTGGAGGCGCTGGCGCCACAGCGGCGCCAGCTTTCCAACTCCGCCTCGCGCGGAAATCCCGGCCATCCCGGGTGCCGGCGATCCGGCACCACCCTATCCGCGCCGCTCCCGCGGCTGCTCGCATTACGGAGGAAACTGCACATGGCTGACCCACGCCTGAAGGCGGCGCTCGAGGCACGGCGCCTCGTCGTGGCACCCGGCATCTTCGACATGATCTCGGCACGGGTGGCCGACGGCATGGGATTCCCCGCGCTGTATGCCACCGGCTTCGGCACTGTCGCCTCCCATCTCGGCATCGCCGATGCCGGCGTCGCGACCTATACCGACATGGTGGCCCGCATGGGGTGCTTCGCCCGGTCATGCCACACCCCGGTCATCGCCGACGCCGATACCGGCTATGGTGGACTGCTGAATGTGCGCCACACCGTCATGGGCTACGAGGCGGCCGGCATCACCGCGATCCAGATCGAGGATCAGGAGGTGCCGAAGAAATGCGGCCACACGCCGGGCCGCCGGGTCATTCCCGGCAACGAGATGGCGTTGAAGATCGAAGTTGCCGTGGACGCGCGCAAGGATCCGAACTTCCTCATCATTGCCCGCACCGATGCGCGGACCAGCCTTGGCCTCGACGAAGCCATCCGCCGCGGCCAGCTCTACCGCCGGGCCGGCGCCGACATCGTCTTCATCGAAAGCCCCGAGACCGAGGACGAGATGAAACGCATCGGCCAGGAAATCGACGCGCCACTGCTGGCCAATAACGTCGAGGGCGGCCGCACGCCGATCCTGCCGGCCGCGCAACTGGCCAAAATCGGCTATGCCATCGCCATCTATCCCGCAGTCGGCTTCCTCGCTGCCAGTGCTGCGCTGGAGCGGGTGTACGCACATCTGCACCGCCACGGCGACAGCAACGCGCTGCCCGCGAGCGAGAGCTATGGCTTCCAGCGCATGTGCGAGTTGATGGGCTTCCCGGCCGTGTGGGAGTTTGAGCGGCGCTGGGCGCGGGAGACGGCGTGATGGCGGACGAGCGCGATATCTACCGCCAGCAGGGTTTCGATCACCGCATGGGGCTGGGCCGGGCGCCGGCGGTCCTGGTCATCGATTTCGTCCGCGGCTTCACCGATTCGGCGCATTTCGGCGGCGGCAATATCGGTGACGCCATCGCCCGCACCCAGGAACTGCTTGCCCTGGCCCGAGCGCAGGGCTGGCCGGTCGCGCATACGCGTGTCGTCTATGCCGACGACGGTTCGGATGCCGGCGCCTTCACGCTGAAAGTGCCCGCGCTGCTGAAGCTGACGGAGGCGAGCCCGCTGTCGCAAATCGTGCCGGAACTGACGCCGGCGAAAGGAGAGGCAGTGTTTCGCAAGAAGCACGCCAGTGCCTTCTTCGGCACCGATCTTGCGGCCTGGCTGGCCTTCCGGCGCGTGGACACATTGCTCGTTGCCGGCTGCACCACCAGCGGCTGCGTGCGCGCCAGCGTCATCGACGCCTCCGCCAACAACCTGCGCCCCATCGTCCTCACCGATTGCGTGGGCGACCGCGCGCTGGGCCCGCACGAAGCGAACCTGTTCGACATGGGACAGAAATACGCGGACCTGCTGTCGCTAGCCGAGTTGCGCGCCGCCGTTTCCGCCAACCAGTCACCCGGCTGAACGGCCCGCGCCCTGCCCATTTGGCGGCACAGCAGTAGGATTGGTAGCGACAGCCAAAATCCACTAAAGCTCAGACTGCCGGCGGCGGGCAGCGATTGGCCGACCGGTTATGACAACAGGCATTTTAGAAGGAACGTGCAATGCAGCGTCTGGTCCTGGCTACCGGTGCATTCATTATGCTGTGGGCCGTGCCCGCGATCGCCGACCGCGCGCTGACGGGCGCGGAACACGGAAAGCTCGTCGCCGCTATGGCGGCGGAAGGTTGCAGCGGCGGATTCATGAAAGTGGATGACGGCATTTTCGAAGTGGACAACGCCAAATGCAGTGACGGCCACATCTATGACCTCAAATTCGACCCCTCCTACCGGCTGATCGACAAAGACATGGAGCATTGAGCAACCGACACACCGCGTGCGGCCGGGAATGAAGCGCCCCGAATACTGATGCGCTGAACCCGGTCTCGGCTTCCGATCGCCATCGCCGGCTTCCCCGGCGATGGCGCGTGGCGCCCCCGATGTCGTCCCGAGATCGGACCGTTTTGGTTCTTATTTGGGTTCCGCCTGCCTCATTGGATTCTCCGCCAGTGCGCCAAACGCGAGAACGTGCAGCCTGGAACCCGCAAGCCGCCGAGGCGTTGCCCTGTCGCTGCCGCGCCATGCGTCAGTAACTCGCTAGGAGGAGTCCCAAATGCCCAGTACCAGCCACAACAAAGCCGCCGAAGCGCACGAGACTGCAGCGAAGTCGCATCGCGCGGCCGCGGAACATCACAGCAAAGGGGACAACGCCAGGGGTCACGAGCATTCGACCCAGGCCCATGGTCACTCGGAGGCTGCGCACAAGCACTCGACTGAAGCGCACTCGAAGAGCGCCCAAAGCGTCAAGAAGTAATCCAGACGGCGCGAGCCTCCTGTCGGGCCGGCATGTGCCGCCCGGCCAGGGGGCTCGCTACCGCGTGCCGCTCGGGCGGTGCCAGGGAAGACGGAGTGCCGGAACCGTACGAGCAGAAGTTCCATCAGCCTTTATCCGCCGACGGTGAAACGACCGTCTGGCCCAGCCAACGCATCAATCCCTTCGCATCCTCCGGCGCCCGCCGCTTATCGGTGTTGTCGAAGAACACGAAGACATCGCGCGCCACGCCATCGCCCTTGCCACCGTCCCGCGCGATGAACTCGCCATCGACCCGCCCGCCCGTGGACCAGCCGCGCGCACGCCCGGCCCAGCTTTCCAGGGCCTTGTCGTCATAGCCGCTGCGATATAGCTCCTGCGATCCGTGCAGCCGGCAATAGGCGAAGTCGGCGGTAACATCCATCAGCCTCGGCCAGGCCACGGTGTCGGCGCAAACCAGGGCGATATCCTGCTCGGACAGCAGGCCGATGAAGGCGGGATCGCGAAAGCTGCCATGACGGATTTCGACGGCATGGCGCAGTCTTCCCGGGGCGACAGCCCGCAGCCAGGCGCGTGCCTTCAGCCGATGATCGTGCCGGCGTGCGACCTGCTCGGCGGCGTCGGTGTCGCGCGGCAGCAGTTCGAAGAACGCGCGCAGCAAGGCCGGATCGAAACGGAAATTCGGCGGGAACTGCCACAGGATCGGCCCCAACTTCCGCCCCAGCCGCAGCAGGCCGGAAGCAAAGAAGTTCGCGATCGGCGCTGCCGGTTCCCGCAATCGCCGCATATGGGTGATGTAGCGCGGCCCCTTGACCGCAAAGATGAAATCATCCGGCGTTTCGTCCGCCCAGCGGGCAAAGCTGTCCGGCTTCTGCAGGCTGTAGAAGGTGCCGTTGATCTCGATGCTGCGAAACACCGAGCTGGCGTAAGCCAGTTCCCGCCGGTGCGGCAGGCCTGATGGATAGAAGGCGCCGCGCCAGCCGGCATAAGTCCAGCCGGAAATGCCGATGCGGATGTCGCCGGCCGCGCTCATGATGCGCCTTGGGCAACGCCGAGCGAGATCCGCAGATCGACGACGGCCCTCCAACCCATGCCCCAGCCGGGCGCGTGTTGACGCAGGATGCGCGCCGCCCCCATCGGATTGGCGGCGCCCATGTTGGTGACAATCTTGATGCCGCGTTGCAACGCCGGCGACATATTCGCTTCCATGCGCTCCAGCAGCACGGGCGTGTAGCCCTTGGACGGGTCCTTGGCACGATCAAGCGTTTCGCGGGCGATGGTGCGTTCGGCCAGGCATTCCATGGCGAGATAGTCGAACTCGCCGCGCTCGACGATCTCCACGCCGGGCGGGATGCGGTCGTCGGAAAATCCGGTGCCACAGCCGATTCTGATTTTCTCGCGTGCCATGAGACCCCCTGTTGGTTCCAACATATCCGTCCTGTCCGGCCAGGGTCCATGGGCGCGGCTTGCGCCGGACCGGCGCCCCCTGCCCTTGTCGGGCACCTGCATCTGCTGCATGGATGATGCCGATCGTCGGTTCCCGTACCGAACCGATGCGTGCCAGCGCCGCAGGGTTGAAAGGCTCGACACAGATGGACCTTCTCGCCACCGTGACCGATGTGATCGGTCCCGCGAATGTGCTCTTCGCGCCCGATGACATCGCGCCCTACGCGGTCGATTGGCGCAATGTCTACCACGGCAAGCCCGAGGCCGTGCTGCGCCCGGGCACGACGCAGGAGCTCGCCGAGGTCGTCAAGCGCTGCGCCGCGTCGGGCATCGCCATCGTCCCGGCCGGTGGGCGCACCGGCCTTTGCGGCGGCGCGGTACCCCCCGCCAACGGGCCGCGCTCTGTCGTGCTGTCGCTGGAACGCCTCAACCGCATCCGCGACATCGATGCGCGCGACTTCTCGCTGGTCGCGGAAGCGGGCTGCGTCGTGCAGAACGTGCAGCAGGCGGCGGCCGAGGCGGGGCGGCTGTTCCCGATCCAGTGGGGCGCCCAGGGCACGGCGCAGATCGGCGGCATGCTGTCCACCAATGCGGGCGGCATCCGTACGCTGCGCTGGGGCAATGCGCGCGAACTGGTTCTGGGGCTGGAGGTCGTTCTGCCGGACGGCCGGGTGCTCGATGATCTGCGCCGCGTGCGCAAGGACAACAGCGGCTATGCGTTGCGCCATCTCTTCATCGGTGGAGAAGGCACACTCGGCATCATCACCGCCGCCGCGCTGCGCCTGCAGCCGGCGCTGAAGCGGGTCGAGACCGCCTTCGTCGCGGTGCCGAGCCCGGATGCGGCACTGTCGCTGTTCTCCCGCGTGATGGAAAGCGGGGCCGAGGTGATCGCCTTCGAGCTGTGCGCGCGCCACTGCATGGAGCTGGCGGCCAGGCATGGCGTGGGCCTGCGGATACCGCTGCCGCTGGAAAGCCCATGGTTCGTGATGCTGGAGCTTGCCGCGGCGCATGCGAGCATTCCGCTGCGCGACATCCTGGAGGACACGCTCGGCCAAGCGATGGAGGCCGATGAAGTGTCGGACGCCGCGATCGCCGACAGCGAGGCGCAGCGCCAGGCCATCTGGAAGATCCGCGAGGACTACCCCGAGTGCTCCCGCAAGGAGGCACCATCGATCAACACCGACACCGCCGTGCCGGTGTCGGCCGTGCCGGAATTCCTGCGCATCGTCGAACGCGAAATGAAGGCGCGCTGGCCGGAAGGGCGGATGGCCGCGATCGGTCATGCCGGTGACGGCAACATTCATTTATCGTTGCACGCGCCTGCCGGCATGTCCGACCGTGCCGCCTGGGTCGCACGCGCAGGCGAGATGGAAACCATGGTGAACGGTATCGCCGTGTCCCTCGGCGGCAGCTTTTCGGCCGAGCACGGGATCGGTCAGTCGAAGCGCCACGCCATGGCCGCGCACAAGAATCCGGTGGCGATGGATCTGATGCGCCTGGTGAAGGAGGCGATCGACCCGGCGAACCGGATGAACCCCGGGAAGGTGCTGCCGTAGCCGGCGACCACCAACCGGGTTTGCGGCCGGCCGCGCATCGGTGTCCACTCCTCCTGGTTTCGCGCCGGCACTGAGCGCAACCAAAGTGGGAGGAGACCGAACATGAGCCAGGGAATGACCCTATCGACACGCAACATCGCCGTCGCGGCCCCGGAGGGCGGCGGTTCGTCGCGCTGGGAATCGACCGCGCCGATCCGCTATCCGGATCCGGATATCGTCGTGCTGGACCCGCGCTTTCAGCACATGGTGCTCGGCCATGCCGCGATCGAGCGGATTGCCACCGGATTTCGTTTCACCGAAGGGCCGGCCTATTACGGCGATGGCCGATACCTGCTGTTCTCCGACATTCCGAACGACGCGCTGCTGCGTTGGGACGAGACCACCGGCGCCGTCGCCACCCTGCGCCATCCCGCCGGCTATCCCGACGGCAATACGCGCGACCGGCAGGGACGGCTGATCACCTGCGAACTCGGCAGCCGCACCCTGACCCGCACCGAACATGACGGCACGGTCACGGTGCTGGCGGCCTCGTTCGAGGGCACGCGCCTGACCGGGCCGAACGACGTGGTAGTGAAGTCCGACGGATCGATCTGGTTCAGCGACAACGGCGCCGGTATCCGCGGCAACTATCTGGGCGACAAGGCGCCGCAGGAAATGCCGTTTCGCGTCTACCGCCTCGATCCCGCGACCGGCGCGCTGACCATCGCGGTAGGCGATATGGAACGCCCGAACGGACTTTGCTTCTCGCCCGACGAATCCCGGCTCTATGTCGTCGATACGCCCAGCGGCACCAGGACCACCCATGTCTACGACATCGTCGACGGCAAAGCAGTGAACGGGCGGCTGTTCTTCGACGGCACGCCAGGTTATGCCGACGGCATCCGTTGCGATACCGATGGCAATGTCTGGTGCGGCTTCTCCGGCGGCCCGGGCCAGGACGGCGTGGCTGTTTTCGCACCGGACGGCACGCTGATCGGACGGATATTGCTGCCGGAGCGCTGCGCCAATCTGTGCTTCGGCGGGCGCAAGCGGAACCGTCTGTTCATGACGGCCAGCCAATCCGTCTACGCCCTCTACGTCGAAGCCCAGGGCAATCCCGGCGGCTGACGCGCCGGGGCGGCAAGGCGGAAGGAGCCGTCCTCCCGCCTTGCCTTGCCGGCAGCGCCGCCTCAGGAAACCGTGTTGCGCGGCACGTCGCGGAACGGCCTCTCGGTATCGACGCTCGGTTCCTTCGGCATCTTCAGCACCCGCTCGGCGATGATGTTGCGCTGGATCTCATCGGTGCCGCCGGCGATCGATGTCGCCGGCACGGAGACGAGGATCTCGGCGATCACGCCGCCCATCGGGCTGTCCTCGCCGGTCAGCAGCGCATCGGCACCGGAGAGCTGCGTGTGCACGCGCGCCGCGGCGCGGGCGACATGGCTGGAGGCAAGCTTGCCGAGAGACCCTTCGGGCCCCTGCGGCCGGCCCTGCTCCTGCGCCGTGCGTGCGCGCCGAGCCGTCCATTCGGCGGCCTTGGACAGGATCAGCAGCCTGGCGATCTCCTGGCGAACCACCGGATCGTCGATACGGCCGGTCTCGCGCGCCCGCGGCAGGATCAGATCCACGCGGCCCGCCCGCTGCGGATACCATTTATAGGGCTCCATCGTCGTGGCGATCTCGGCCCGTTCCTCGTCATAGGCGCGGCCCGGACGGTTCGATCCCATCGCCCATGTGCGCAAGCCGTCGGCGCCGCGCCGCTCGTGCATCAGCGTCGTGGTCGTCACCGCCCATCCATCCCCGACCTCGGCGACGAGGAATTCCGGTTGCACCGTGGCGTCGGTCAGGAACACCTGGTTGAACGACGCATGCCCGTTCATCTGCTTCAGCGGCTGCACGGTCACGCCGGGCTGGTGCATGTCGATGATGAAGTAGGACAGGCCCTTGTGCTTTCTCTCGTCCCAGTCGGTGCGCGCCAGCAGCAGGCCCCAATGCGCATGGTGCGCGCTGGTGGTCCAGACCTTCTGGCCGTTGACCACCCATTGATTGCCGCGGAACTCCGCACGCGTCACCGCACCGGCCACGTCCGAGCCGCTGCCGGGTTCGCTGAACAGCTGGCACCAGGTATCCTCGCCGGTCAGGATACGGCGCAGGAACTTCTCTTTGTGCATGTCGGTGCCATGCGCAAGGATCGTGGCGGCGGCCAGCGTGCGGATGCCCGCCTTGGCAACGCCGATGGCGCCGATGCGCTGGAATTCCTCCTCGACCACGGGCACGAGACCGGCCGAGAGGTCGCGGCCATACCACGCCTTCGGCCAATGCGGCACGCCCCAGCCGGAATCGGCCAGTTGGTTGCGCCATGCAACCAGACCCAGCTCGGGGTTCCAGTTCGCTTCCAGCCAAGCGCGAACTTCGGCGCGCACGGAAGCTTCGGTGATCTCGCTCATGTCGCTTTCCCTCACGCCGCCCAGTGCCGCATCATCTGTTCCCGGTGGTGGCTCGCATCCCCGAACAGCACCTCGGAGCTCTTGGCGCGCTTGAACCAGAGATGGGTGTCGTTGTCCCAGGTGAAGCCTATGCCGCCATGGATCTGGATCGCGTGGATGGCGGTCTGCAGATACGCCTCGCTGGCGCAGGCCTTGGCAAGCGAGGCGGTCGCCGCGACATCGGCGTCGCCATCGTCCAGGGCCGCCGCCGCATAATAGGCCGCCGATTTTGCCAGCTCGACCTCCAGCAGCATGTCCGCAGCCTTGTGCTTCATCGACTGGAACGAGGCGATCGGCCGGCCGAACTGCATGCGCATCTTGGCATAGGCCAGCGCGTCCTCGCGCAGCCGCTCGGCGCCGCCGACCATTTCGTTGGACAGGCAGATCGCCGCCTCGATCATCGTTCGCGCGAACGGCCCCGCGGCGGCGCCGGCCTCGCCCAACAGGCTCGCCTCCACCCCGTCGAATTGCAGCCGCGCCAGCTTGCGCGTCGGGTCCATGGTCTTGAGCGGGCGCCGGGTGAGTCCGGCCGCATGGCCCGCGACGGTGAAGAAGGACAGCCCGGAATCCCCGGCCGACCCGGGCGCGCGCGCCAGCACCACGATCAGGTCGGCGGTATGACCGTCCAACACGAAGGTCTTGTGGCCATCCAGCCGCCAGCCGCTGCCCGATGGTGTGGCCGCCAGCGTCGTGGCGGCGCCGTCCCAGCTTCCGCCATCCTCGGCGCAGGCCAGCGTCGCCACCGTGTCGCCGGACGCGATGCCCGGCAGCAGCGCCTGTTTCTCCGCCTCGGTGCCGGCGTTCAGTATGGCGCCGGCCGCCAGCACGGTGGTGGCGAAATACGGCGCACAGAGCAGCGCGCGGCCCATCTCCTCCAGCACGATGCCATGCTCGCCAAAGCCGAAGCCATGACCGCCATAGGCCTCGGGGATGCGCACCGCGGTCAACCCCAGCTCGGCGTTGAGCGCGCGCCAGCCGTCACGCTCCCAGCCTTTGTCGGTTTCCATCAGCCGCCGCACTTCCTTGGTCGGCGAGCGTTCCGCCAGGAAGCGGCGCAAATTCGACCGGAATTCTTCCTGCTCGCTCGAAAAACTGAACTTCATGGACTGTCCCCCTTTGGGCGCAATACTAGGACCACTCCGCCGATCGCGGAAAGCTCCCGCAGTCCGGCTGGCAACGTCAGCGACAGCGCTGGTCCGCGGTCGCGATTGGCTGCCCCGTCCTTGTTGGCGGAGACCCGCTGCGCTATATCCATTTGGATACGATGCACTTCATTCCGTCACCAGCGCAGCAAGAGCCCGTCCGATAGCGGGCCCGTCGACACACCGGAGGCAAGACATGCAGAACTATCCCGATCTGAAGCTTTACATCGGCGGCAAGTGGAAAAGCGCCAGCGGCTCCCCGGTGATCAATCCGGCCGATGAAACCATTCTCGCAACCGTGCCGCATGCGACGCAGGCCGATCTGGATGACGCGCTGGAAGCGGCCGGGAGAGGCTTCAAGATCTGGTCACGCACCGCGCCCGCGAAACGTGCAGAAATCATCCTGAACGCCGCCCGGATCATGCGGGAACGCGTGGAACCGATGGCCGTCACCATGACCCTGGAACAGGGCAAGCCGATCGCCCAGTCACGGCTGGAGATCCTGCGCGGCTGCGAAATAATCGAGTGGGACGCGCAGGAAGGCCGCCGCGTCTATGGCCGGATCATCCCCGGTGAAGACGGCATGCGTCATTCCGTCCTGCGCCAGCCGATCGGCGTCGTCGCCGCCTTCTCGCCCTGGAATTTTCCAATGAGCTCGCCGGCCCGCAAGGTGGGCGGCGCATTGTCGGCGGGTTGCTCGATCATCCTGAAGGCGTCGGAGGAAACGCCCGCCGGCGCGGTGCAACTGGTGCAGGCCTTCGCCGACGCCGGCCTGCCGCCGGGCGTGCTGAACCTGGTATTCGGCAACCCGGCCGAAATCTCCCAGTATCTGATCCCGCAGCCGGCCGTGCGCCTGGTGACGTTCACCGGCTCCGTTCCGGTCGGCAAGCATCTGTCGGCCATGGCCGGGGCCCATATGAAGCCGGTGATCATGGAACTGGGCGGGCATTCGCCGGTGATCGTGTGCGAGGATTTCGATCCGGCGGGGGCCGGCGCGGCGTCGGCGCTCGGCAAGTCCCGCAATGCCGGACAGGTTTGCGTGTCGCCGACGCGTTTCTTCGTGGAAGACGCGGTCTATGACCGGTTCACCGATGCCTTCGCCGAAAAAGCGGCCTCCATCAAGGTCGGCAATGGCATGGATCCAGCCAACCAGATGGGCCCGCTTGCCAATGACCGGCGGCTTGCCGCGATGGAAACACTGGTCGCCGATGCGCGCGCCAAGGGCGCCCGCGTGGTCACCGGCGGCAGCCGCATCGGCAATAGCGGATATTATTTCCCGCTCACCGTGCTGGCCGATGTGCCGGACGACGCCAGGGCGATGCGGGAAGAGCCGTTCGGCCCGTTGGCCCTGCTCAGCCGTGTGCGCAATATCGACGAGGCCATCGAAAAGGCGAACTCCGTGCCCTATGGCTTGGCGGCCTACGCGTTTACCAACTCCGCCAGCAATGCATACCGGCTGGCCGAAGGGGTGGAGGTGGGCAATCTGTCGATCAACCACTTCGTGGCATCCAGCGCCGAAACGCCGTTCGGCGGCGTCAAGGACAGCGGCTTCGGACGCGAAGGCGGCGTCGAGGGGCTGCAATGCTATACCGTGACCAAGAACGTCTCCCATCTCACGGTATAGCCGAAGCGATCGGCGGCCGATCGGGTCCGATCGGCTGCCAGTACCGGAGCCCGTCTGGACGCTCCCCCATCCCGCCGCTATAGCCAACAAGGCATAACAGGCCGCATTGCCTGGATCGGTGCCTTGTGGAGGAACCCCATGTCCCAAACAGAAAAGACGTCCCCTCAGGCCAGTCCGGCGCAGCGCCACGCGCAGATGTTGATCGGCGGCGCCTGGGTCGATAGCGCATCCGGCGCCGTGCTCAGCGTCGAGAACCCGGCCAACCGGCGCGCGATCGCGGATATCCCGCGCGGCAATGCGGCGGATGTCGATCGCGCCGTCCAGGCCGCCACCCAGGCCTTTCCCGCCTGGAGCAAGGTGGCCCCGCGTGAGCGTGGCCGCCTGTTGCTGCGCATCGCCGACGCCATGGAAGCGGCTGCCGAGGACATGGGACGCACCATCGCGCTGGAAACCGGCAATGCCCTGCGCACCCAGGCACGCCCGGAAGCCAGGCTGTCGGCGGACATCTTCCGCTATTTCGGTGGATTGGCGGGCGAGTTGAAGGGGGAGACGATCCCGCTTGGCGAGCATGTGCTCAGCTATACCCGCCGCGAGCCGCTCGGCGTGGTCGGCGCCATCATTCCCTGGAACGCGCCGGTCCTGCTGGGGGCCCTGAAGATCGCGCCCGCCTTGTGTGCCGGCAATACGATGGTGATGAAGGCCGCCGAGGATGCGCCGCTCGGCGTGCTGCGGATGGCCGAGATCTGCCAGGAATTCCTGCCGCCGGGCGTGCTGAACGTGCTGACCGGCACCGGCGAGGAATGCGGCGGCCCGCTCGCGCAGCACCCGGGGATCCGCAAGCTGTCCTTCACCGGCTCGACCGAGGTGGGCAAGATCATCATGCGGGCCGCGGCGGAGCGCATCGTGCCGGTTTCACTGGAACTCGGCGGCAAGAGCCCGGCGATCGTCTACCCGGATGCCGACGAGGACTGGGTGGTGGACGGCGTCATCTCCGGCATGCGCTTCACCCGCCAGAGCCAGTCCTGCACCGCGGGATCCCGCCTGTTCCTGCACGCCGACATCTTCGACAGTTTCCTCGACAAGCTGGCGCGGAAGACCCAGGCATTCACCCTCGGCGATCCCCTGGACGAAGCAACCGATATCGGCGCGATCATCAATGCAAAGCAGTTCCGCAAGGTCTGCGGCTATATTGACGAGGGCTTGCAACGCAAGGACGCCCGCCTGGTGTTCGGCGGCCTGCCGCCCAAAGAGGGCAAGCTGAGCGAAGGCTATTTCGCCATCCCGACCGTATTCGCCGACACCTCCAACGACTGGCGGCTGGCGCGGGAGGAGATCTTCGGCCCCGTGCTGGTAGCCATACCCTGGCGCGACGAGGCGGATGCCATCCGCATGGCCAATGACAGCCATTACGGCCTGGCGGCCTATGTCTGGACGCATGACATCGGCAGCGCCCTGCGCACCGCGCACGCCATCGAATCCGGCTGGGTCCAGGTGAACCAGGGTCTCGGTCAGCAGCCCGGCCATTCCTACGGCGGCTACAAACAGAGCGGCATCGGCCGCGAGTTTTCCCTCGAAGGCATGCTCGACAGCTTTACCCAGCGCAAGAACGTGACGGTGAACCTCAACACGCCACGTGCTACCTGACGGACGCGACTTCGGCCAATCGCTCCGATCACCAGTCGCTCCGATCAGAGGAAGGATTCCCTATGGCTTTGACTATTTTGGTGACCGGCGCCAGCGCCGGCTTTGGCACCGCCATGGCACGCCGGTTCGTGCGGGACGGACACCGCGTGATCGCCGCGGCGCGGCGGGCCGATCGGCTTCAGGCGCTGCAGGCGGAGCTCGGCGCAGCCTTGTTGCCGCTGGAACTGGATGTGACCGACGCAGCCGGCGCGGCCGCGCTGCCGGGCAGCCTGCCGGCGGCGTGGCGGGAAGTAGACGTGCTGGTGAACAATGCCGGCCTTGCCCTGGGACTGGACCCCGCCCAAAAAGCGAGCCTGGCCGACTGGGACCGGATGGTGGCGGTCAATGTTTCCGGCATGATGCACATGACCCACGCGCTGCTGCCGGGCATGGTGGAACGCAACCGCGGCCACATCATCAATCTCAGCAGTACCGCCGCCACTTACCCGTATCCGGGCGGCCATGTGTACGGCGCGTCGAAGGCCTTCGTCACCCAGTTCAGCCTCAATCTGCGCGCCGACCTGGTGGGCCTGTCGGTGCGCGTGACCGATCTGGAGCCGGGCCTTTGCGGGGGCACCGAATTCAGCGTCAACCGGTTCGGTGGCGACACCACCCGTGCCGATGCGGTGTATGCCGGCACGGTGCCGTTGACCGCCGACGACATCGCCGAGGCGGCATCCTGGGTGATCAACCTGCCGCCGCATATGAACATCAACCGGATGGAAATGATGCCGACCTGCCAGGCGCCCGGACCGCTGGCAGTCAGACGGGCATAGGCGAAGCCCCTTCCCGCTGCCGCCCGGCGCGACAACAATCGCGCCGGGCTGGCCATCAGGCTCAATACGGCTCCAGGATCTGAATATGCCAGGCAAGGCGCTGTCCATGACAGCGCCTTGCCTGCTTATGGTCGATGAAATCGGCAGAGTTTCCATCCTGCGTTGCGGCGCAGGCAGACCCGCCGGCCGATCGGCGTGGAAAGGCAGAAGGGAGGATCGAACACCGGAAAGGTGGTAATCTGGTACATGATGCCGCGGTCGGCCGGCCAGGAAGGAGATCGAATGACATCGAGCAAACTGCCGCAGGAGTTCCGGATCGGCTTCCTGGTCCACGACGTATCGCGGATGCGGCGAACCTTGTTCGATCAGGCGATGAAGCCGCTCGGCATCACCCGGTCGCAGTGGTGGGTGCTGAGCCAATTATCGCGCCATACCCGCTCCGGCATGCTGCAGACCGAACTGGCCCGCGACCTCGATGTCGGGAAAGTGACGGTCGGCGGACTGATCGACCGGCTGGAGGCGAGCGGCCATGTCGTCCGCCAGCCGGACGCGACGGACCGGCGCGCCAAGCGCGTCCTGATTACCGATCGGGGGCGGGAGGTGCTGAAGCAGATGGTGGCCGTTGGCCAGGAACTGAACCGCATCATCCTCGCGGGACTGAACCTGGAAGAGATCGAGACGACGGAGAAGACGCTGGCGGCGATGAAAGACAATATCCGCCGCGGCCTCACCGACCGGGACGAGGCCGAGCTGGTGGTGGGCGTCTTCGATCCCGCAAGCGAGCCCGTCGAGGCGATTCCCGTCGAGGCGATTCCTGGCCGCCCCCGCAAAATCGGCGGCAGAAGCTGATCCGCCGGCCTGCAATTAGCGCTGCTCCCACCTCCGGAAAGGACAGTTCATGAGCACGATAACCACCAAAGACGGAACGCAGATCTATTACAACGACTGGGGCACCGGCCGGCCGATCGTCTTCAGCCATGGCTGGCCGCTGAGCGCCGACGCCTTCGAGGACCAGATGTTCTTCCTGGCCTCGCGTGGCTATCGTTGCATCGCCCACGACCGCCGCGGCCACGGCCGGTCGAGCCAGCCCTGGCAGGGCAACGATCTGGATACCTATGCCGACGACCTCTCCGAACTGGTCCAGCACCTCGATCTCAGCAACGCGATCCATGTCGGCCACTCGACGGGCGGCGGCGAGGTCGCGCGCTATATCGGCCGGCATGGCACGGGGCGCGTGGCCAAGGCCGTGCTGATCGGCGCCATCCCGCCGGTCATGATCAAGAGCGAGAAGAACCCCCTCGGCACACCGATCGAGGCGTTCGACCAGTTGCGCGCCGCGGTGCTGGCAGACCGCTCCCAGTTCTGGAAGGATCTCAGCCTGCCCTTCTATGGCTACAACAAACCCGACGCCAGGATTTCGGAAGGCGTGCGCGAGAGCTTCTGGCTGCAGGCCATGATGGCCGGCCTCCCGGCCTCCTATTTCTGCATCAAGGCGTTCTCGGAGACCGATCTCACCGAGGATTTGAAGAAGTTCGACGTGCCGACACTCATTCTGCACGGCGATGCCGACCAGATCGTGCCGATCGCGGCCTCAGCCCTGCTGTCGTCGCAGATCGTCAAGAACGCGACCCTGAAGGTCTATGAAGGCGCGCCGCACGGCATGTGCACGACGCTCAAGGACAGGGTCAACGCCGACCTGCTGTCCTTCATCCAGGCCTGAGCGAAGCGGTTCGCCGCGGGAGTGCGAGCCTCGTAGGCGGCACTCCACCGCGGCCAGCCGCGCCTCTGGCGGCGACGCCGCAACAGGGTCCGCAGCTCGTCCACCGGCCTGGTGTTCAGCACGTCCGCCGCCTCCAGCCAGCCGCGTCGGGCCTGATCGACCCCGAACCGCATGAAGTCCAGCTCGACCTCGGCATGGACGTCGGTGGAGATCGCCGCTTTGAGGCCAAGTCGTTTGGCCAGCCGGCAATGTAGGTCTTTAGGCTGCGCCGTATGCCATCCGCGCACCTTGACCTGCATCAAACCGTGGATCCGGCTGCCGACCATGATTGACCGAGATCAATGAACCTGGGCGGCCTTCCGCACAGCGTTCCGCGATGTCCGAGCAGAGCGTGCTGCTGACCGATCTCTACGAGCTTTCGATGCTGGAGGCGTATGCAGCGCATGGCATGGCCGAAACCGCCGTGTTCGAGCTGTTTTTCCGCAAGCTGCCGCCCGAACGCGGCTTCCTGCTGGCGGCGGGGCTGGAGCAGGCCGTCGCATTTCTGGAGACGATGCACTTCACGCCGGACGAACTGGCCTGGCTGCGGGCTTCCGGCCTGTTCGCGCCGGACTTCCTGCAGACGCTGGCCGATCTGCGCTTCACCGGTGATGTCGATGCGATGCCGGAAGGCACCGTCTTCTTCCCGGACGAACCGGTGCTCCGGGTCACCGCCCCCTTGCCGCAGGCACAGCTGGTCGAAACGCGGCTGATCAATTTGGTGCATTTCCAGACCGTCATCGCCTCGAAGGCCGCGCGCATGGTGCTCGCCGCGCCCGGCAAGCAGCTGGTGGATTTCGGCCTGCGCCGGGCGCACGGCGCGGAGGCCGGTCTGCTCGCCGCACGCGCCAGCTACCTGGCAGGGTTCGACGCCACCGCAACGGTGCTGGCGAACCGCGACTTCGGAATCCCCATCGTCGGCACGATGGCGCATTCCTTCGTGCAGGCGCATGACGACGAGGCAACCGCGTTCGAGCGCTTCGCCCGGGTGCGCCCGCAGGCGCTGACCTTGCTGATCGATACCTATGATACCGAGCACGGAGCCGCGCTTGTGGCGGGTCTTGCCCCGCGCCTCGCGGCCGAAGGCATCGTTGTCCGTGCGGTACGGCTGGACAGCGGCGACCTCGCGGCGCATGCCCGCGCCGTTCGGGCTATCCTCGATGCTGCCGGATTGCAGGGCATCCGCATCTTTGCCAGCGGTGGATTGGATGAGTACAGCCTACTGGCATTGTGCAATGGCGGCGCCCCGATCGACGGCTTCGGCGTCGGCACCAGCCTGACCACGTCCTCCGATGTGCCGGCGCTCGATTGCGCCTACAAGCTGCAGGAATATGCGGGCCGGCCGCGCCGCAAGCGCAGCGAAGGCAAGGCGACCTGGCCGGGCCGCAAACAGGTCTACCGGCGCTACACCATCGAAGGCATCATCGCCGGCGACGTGGTGGCGTTGATCGACGAAGGCGTGGACGGTACGGCGCTGCTGCAGCCAGCAATGCGCAACGGCAAACGGGTTGCCGGCTTCCCCAGCCTGGCGCAGGCTCGCGACCGCGCCGCGGCCTCGCTGGCGCAGTTGCCGGCTGCGCTTCGGCGGCTCGAACCGGGCCAGGTTCCCGTGCAGATCAGTGAAGGAATTCGCCAGCTGACTGCGCGGATGGATCGGCCGTAACACCGTGAAGCCAAACCTTCGCCGGCCGGAGGCTCTGCCGCGACATTGATCTCGATCAATGCTCCCGGCGGCTGGTCATTACAGAATGATTCTTTGTTCCGAGTTGACAGGCAAAGGGAGCCCACGTGTCCGAGCCGGCGCCGGGCCACACACTCCTCGCGGATGTCTATCCCCGTATCGTCAAGCCACGTACGCCGGGTGGCGCGCCCGCCAATCTGTCCGATTATGATGCCGTTTGCCGCAGCTTCACCTGGAGCAAGGCGCTGGCGATGCTGGATGGCCTGCCCGGTGGCCGGGGACTGAACATCGCGCATGAGGCGGTGGACCGCCACGCGGACGGGCCGCGTGCGGATCGCCATGCGCTGCGCTGGATCGGCCGGACCGGCGAGCGGCGCAACCTCAGCTATCGCGAGCTGAGAACGGAGACCAACCGGTTTGCGAACACGCTTGGCAAACTCGGCGCCCGGGAAGGCGACACCGTGTTTGTGTTGGCGGGCCGGGTGCCGGAGCTTTATGTCGCGGTGCTCGGCGCCTTGAAGGCGAAATGCGTGGTCTCGCCGTTATTCTCCGCCTTCGGGCCGGAACCCATAGCGACCCGGCTGACAATCGGCGATGGGCGGTTTCTCGTAACAACCGAGCCATTGTATCGCCGCAAGGTGGCGGCGCTCCGGTCCCGCCTCCCCAAACTCGAGCATGTGATCCTTCTTCCCGAAGCAGGGGAAGCGTCTCCCGACATCCCGGACACATTGGACTGGCGCCGCCTGGTCGGGGCGCAGAGCGCGGATTTCGTCATCCCGCCGACCGGCCCCGAAGACCCCGCCTTGCTGCACTTCACCAGCGGCACGACCGGTCGGCCCAAGGGCGCCATCCATGTGCACGCGGCGGTCGTGACCCACCATGTCACCGGACGCTACGCGCTCGACCTGCATGACGACGACATCTTCTGGTGCACCGCCGATCCGGGCTGGGTTACCGGAACGAGCTACGGCATCGTCGCGCCGTTGACGAACGGCGTGAGCAGCGTGGTTGCCGAGGCGGAATTCGATGCCGAAACCTGGTACGGCATCCTGCAGCACGAGCGGGTCACGGTCTGGTACACGGCACCGACCGCGATCCGCATGATGATGAAGCTGGGCGCCGAGGCGGTGCGCGGGTTCGATCTTTCCGCGCTGCGTTTCCTCGCCAGTGTCGGCGAGCCGCTGAACCCGGAGGCGGTGATCTGGGGACAGCAGGCATTCGGCCGGCCCTTCCACGACAATTGGTGGCAGACCGAGACGGGCGGGATCATGATCGCCAACTTCGCGTCGATGGATGTGAAGCCCGGCTCGATGGGACGGCCCTTGCCCGGCATCGAGGCGGCCATCGTGCGGCGCAACGCCGATGGCAGCGTCACACCGATCGAGCCACCGCTCGTTGAAGGCGAACTCGCCCTCAAGGCCGGCTGGCCGTCGATGATGCGAGGCTACCTGCATGAGGAGGAGCGCTACCGAAAATGCTTCGTCGGCGCCTGGTATCTGACCGGTGATCTCGCGATGCGCGATGCGGATGGCTACTACTGGTTCGTCGGGCGCGCCGATGACGTGATCAAGTCCTCCGGCCACCTGATCGGGCCGTTCGAGGTTGAGAGCGCGCTGATGGAGCACCCGGCCGTGGCCGAGGCGGGCGTGATCGGCAAGCCGGACCCGATGGCCGGCGAGATCGTCAAGGCATTCGTCGCCCTGAACCCGGGCTTCGCTCCCTCCGAAGCCTTGCGCCGTGAGTTGCTGGGTCATGCGCGCAAACGGCTCGGTGCCGTGGTGGCCCCGAAGGAGATCGACTTCAGCCCCGGCCTGCCGCGCACGCGCAGCGGCAAGATCATGCGGCGCCTGCTCAAGGCGCGCGAGCTGGGCCTGCCGGAAGGCGATCTCTCCACATTGGAAAGCGATGTGCGATGACCGGGAAGGTGCATCTCGACCACGCGCATGTGCGGCATCTGCTGATTGCCATGCTGCGCATACGCCGGTTCGAGGAGAAATGCTTCGAGCTCTATCAGAGCGAGAAGATCCGCGGCTTCATGCATCTCTACGATGGCGAGGAGGCGGTCTCGGTCGGGGTGATCGAGGCGTTGCAGCCGGACGACGCCATCGTCGCCACCTACCGCGAACATGGCCAGGCGTTGGCGCGCGGTATCGGCATGGACGTGCTGATGGCCGAACTCTACGGCAGGCTGGAAGGCTGCTGCCGGGGCCGCGGCGGCTCGATGCATGTTTTCGACCGCGCGCTGCGGTTCTATGGCGGCAATGCGATTGTCGGCGGTGGCCTGCCGCTCGCCGTCGGGACGGCTCTGGGCGACAAGATGCTGGGGCGTGATGCGGTCACCGCCTGCTTCTTCGGCGATGGCGCGGTGGACGAAGGGGCGTTTCACGAAAGCATGAACTTGGCCGCACTGTGGAAGCTGCCGGTGCTGTTCGTGTGCGAGAACAATCTCTACTCCATGGGCATGGCGCTGGAACGCGCCGAGGCGGAGACGAATATCGCCCGCAAGGCCGCCGCCTATCGCATGGCCGGCGAAGCCGTGGATGGCATGGATGTCGTTGCCGTCGAGGTCGCGGCGAGGCGGGCAGTCGCGGAAATCCGGCGCACGGCCGCGCCGTATTTCCTGGAATGCCGGACCTATCGCTTTCGCGCCCATTCGATGTTCGACGCGCAGGCCTACCGCAGCAAGCAGGAGATCGAGGCCTGGCGAGGGAAAGATCCGGTCCGGCAGCTGCAATCATGGCTGGAGAAGAGCGGGCTGATGCATGCCCACGAAATCGGCAGGATCGAGGCGGACATCGCCGTCGAGATAAATGCCGCCATCGCCTTCGCCGAGGCGGGCACCCTGGAACCCGTCGAGGAGCTGGAACGCTTCACCATCATGGACCGGGTGCCGCAATGAGCGCCCCGGCGGACAGGACGGCATCGCAGCGCATGACCTATCGCGATGCGTGCAAGCTGGCGATCCGCGCCGCCATCCTCACCGATCCGCGCGTGTTCCTGATGGGCGAGGACGTGGCGCGCTATGGCGGCTGCTATGCGGTGACCAAGGGGCTGGCCGAGGAACTTGGGGAAGACAGGATCCGCGATACCCCGCTCTCCGAGGTCGGCTATGTCGGTGCCGGCATCGGAGCGGCGATCGCGGGAATGCGCCCGATCGTGGAAATCATGACGGTGAATTTCAGCCTTCTGGCGCTGGACCAGATCGTCAACAGCGCCGCGACCATTCCGCATATGTCGGGCGGCCAGTTCGCGGTGCCACTGGTGATCCGCATGGCCACCGGTGCCGGGCGGCAACTCGCCGCGCAGCATTCGCACAGCCTGGAAGGCTGGTACGCGCACATCCCCGGCCTGAAGGTGCTGGCGCCCGCCACGATCGAGGACGCGCGACACATGCTTCAGCCCGCGCTCGACGATCCGAACCCGGTCCTGATCTTCGAGCATGTGATGCTGTACAACCGCGAGGACGATCTCGATCCGGATATCGCCGGCGTGGACATCGTGTCGGCCAAGATCCGGCGGCCGGGCAAGGACGTCACGCTGGTCACCTATGGCGGTTCGCTGTTCAAGACCCTGGAAGCCGCGGAGATCTTGCAACGGGAAGGGATCGACGCGGAGGTCATCGATCTGCGGGTGCTGCGTCCGCTCGATATGGCGACGGTGCTGCAATCGGTGGTTCGCACGCGGCGGGTGGTGATCGTGGACGAGGGCTGGAGGTCGGGCTCGCTATCGGCGGAGATCGCCGCCCGCATTGCCGAGGAAGCGTTCTTCGAGCTCGACGCGCCGATCCGTCGCGTCTGCTCGCGCGAGGTGCCGATCCCCTATGCCGCGCATCTCGAACAGGCGGCGCTGCCGCAGGCGCCAGGCATCGTCGCCGCGGCACGAGGATTGTTGCAAGGCGAATGACCGAATTTCGCATGCCCTCCCTCGGCGCCGACATGGAAGCGGGAACGCTGGTCGAATGGCTGGTGAAGCCTGGAGACAAGGTGAAGCGCGGCGATGTCGTGGCCGTGGTGGAGACACAGAAGGGCGCAATCGACATCGAGATCTTCGGCGAAGGCGTTCTGTCCGAGATCGTCGTGCCGGTCGGGGGGCGCGTTCCCGTCGGAACCGTTCTCGCTCGGTTGGACAGTGCCGGAACCGCGACGGTTCAGGCGGCCCCGCCGCCGGCCCCGCCTCCGCCCGTGATGGCGGCGCCACCGGCCGCGGTCCCTGCTGCCTTCCCGGCCCTGTCGTCGCGCCCGCGTGTCTCCCCCGCCGCCCGGCGTCTGGCCGGCGAGCGCGGCATCGACGTCCGGCACGTGGCGGGGACCGGACCAGGCGGTGTGATCACCGTGGCGGACATCGAAGCGGCCCGACCCGCACCGGCCGGCGGCGGACCGGCACGGCGCCGGGCCGGCTTCGATCCGGAGGCAATGCGCCAGGCCATCGCCGCGGCGATGAGCCGCTCGAAGCGTGAAATTCCCCACTACTATCTGAGCCAGACGGTCGAGGTATCCGCCGCCCTGGCGCGGCTCGAACGGCTGAATGGCGAGCGACCGCCGCCGGAACGCCTGTTGCCCGCGGCATTCTTCCTGCGCGCGATCGCCCTTGCAATCGCGAAGACACCGGAGCTGAACGGGTTCTGGGAGGCAGGCCGGTTCCGTCCCGGCGACGGCGTGCATATCGGCTGGGCGATCGCATTGCGTGGTGGCGGCCTGGTGGCTCCGGCGATCCGCGACGCCGATCGCCGCTCGCTCGATGAACTGATGGCGGCGATGCGCGAACTGGTGTTGCGGGCACGCGGTTCCGGGCTGCGCAGCTCCGAGCTGAGCGATCCCACCGTTACCGTGACAAGCCTCGGCGATCGCGGAGCGGAGGCCGTCTTGCCCGTCATCTACCCCCCGCAGGTGGCCATGATCGGGGTCGGCCGCATCGTCACCCGCCCCTGGGTGGTGGATGGCGCCATCGGTCCACGTCCGATCGTCGCGCTGACATTGGCAGGCGATCACCGCGCGAGCGACGGGCATCGGGGCGGCCTGCTGCTGGCGGAAATCGATCGCCTGCTGCAGGATGCGGAAACGCTGTGAACCAGGCCGAGGCAAAGAGCCTGGTGTTTGACGTGTTGTCCGGTATTGCTCCGGAAGCCGATCTGGCGGCGCTGCCAGGCAAGGCGCAACTGCGCGACGAACTCGATCTCGATTCGATGGACTTCCTCAACTTCATCGCGGCTCTGCACGAGCGCGCCCGGATCGACATTCCCGAAGCCGAGTATTCGAGGCTGTTCACGCTGGACGGCGCGGTCGCCTATCTCAGCCGTTGATTGGCACCGTCCGATCCTCCAGGGGATCAGCCGCCGATGATAAGCTGGTCCTCGACCTCCGAGACACCCGGCGCCGCCCAGGCGGCACTCGCGGCAAGGTTGCGCTCCCACCAGGTTTTCACCTTGCCACGCAGGATGACCTTGCTGCCGCGGACGCTGACGTCGATATGCGACGCCTCCAGTTCGGCGCTGCGGCGCAATGCATTCTCGATCCTGTCGTGCACCGCGCCCGGGTCGGTGACCCGATCGCCACTCGGCCGCAATTCGATCAGATTGACGATGTCGGTCACGCCCCCCAGCTTCCTGACGTCACGCTCGACCGCCTGCCTCTGAAACTCGTGCATGACGCTGCCCCTCAGCGTCACGACGCCGCCCTCGACCTTCACCTGGATATGCTCGTCAGGCACCTCGAGGTCCCAGTTCAGGATCTTGAGCGCGCGGTCGGCAATCTCCTCGTCCGCATGCTTATGGGCCGCGGGGGGATGGACCATGATCTCCTGCGCGATCCCCTGCACGCCCTTGACCCGCCGGGCGGCCTGCTCCGCGGCCACTTTCTCCACCAGGCTGTTCACGACGCCGCTCAACGTTACCACACCGTTCCGCGCGGCGACGCCGATGTGCGCGGCGTTGACGTCGGGTGTCCACGCGAGTTCGTCCATCACTATGGCCTGCAGCGTTGTGTCATCGGGCATAGGTTACCTCCCCTGCATGGTTGCCTGGCCGTGGACGCGAGTTGACCGCATTGCTCCGGGATATGCCTTGATTTGAATCAAACCTCTTCCGGCCTTTACGGATCGCGGCACCGGCCGGTCCTTGCGGGATTCGACGATGACCCTGGCGTTGCCCGCCAAGCGAGTGGGCAGATGTTGGATCTGATCTGCAACGGAACCCCGATTGACCTAAATCAATGCCGCCCGGGGCAGCCGATCCTAGCAAGGTTCAAAGTCCGGGCTCCTCGGGCCCACGCGCCGAGCGGAGCGGCAGGGTAAGCAACAGGAGGCCTTCGGATGGCGCATAAGCAAGTGTTGTTCCGTTCCGCAGCCCGCGAAAAAATCCTGCACGGCGCCACGCAGCTCTGCGATGCCGTACGGGTGACCTTGGGTCCGAAATCGAAGTCGGTGCTGATCCAGAAGAGCTGGGGATCGCCGATCGTCTGCAACGACGGCGTGACCATTGCCAAGGAATTCGACCTGAAGGACCCCGCGGAGAATCTCGGCGCCCAGATGCTGCGCCAGGCCGCGGAAAAGACCGGCGACAAGGTTGGCGACGGTACCAGCACTTCGACCATTCTGGCGCAGACGATTTATGCCGATGGCGTGCGCAACGTCGCTGCCGGCGCCAGCGCCGTCGATCTCAAGCGTGGGCTGGAGCGCGCCGCCAGGGCCGCGACCGATGCTTTGCACAAGATGTCCCGCGAGGTCAGCACCCGCAAGGAGAAGGCTCAGGTTGCGACAATCTCGGCGCATAATGATCCGGCGATCGGTGAACTCGTCGCTGATGCCATGGAAAAGGTTGGCGGCGAGGGCGTCATCACCGTCGAGGAATCCAAGACCACCGAGACGACGTTGGAAGTCGTCGAAGGCATGCAGTTCGATCGCGGCTATATCTCACCCTATTTTGTCACCAACGCAGAGAAGATGATCGCCGAGCTCGAGGATCCCTATATCCTGATCCACGAGAAGAAATTGTCGGGCCTGCAGCCCATGCTGCCGCTGCTGGAGGCGATCGTGCGCTCCGGCCGCCCCTTGCTGATCGTCGCGGAGGACGTGGAGGGCGAAGCGCTGGCCACGCTGGTGGTGAACAAACTGCGCGGCGGTCTTGGGATCGCGGCGGTGAAGGCGCCCGGCTTCGGCGACCGCCGCAAGGCGATGCTCGAAGACCTCGCCATACTGACCGGCGGCCAGATGATCTGCGAGGAGGTCGGCGTGAAGCTCGAGAACGCGACCATCGACAGCCTGGGCTCGGCCAAGCGTGTGGTCGTCACCAACGAGAACACGACGGTCGTCGGTGGCGTAGGTAAGAAGGCGGATATTGACGGAAGGTGCAATCAGATCCGCCGGCAGATCGAGGAGACGACATCCGATTACGACCGGGAGAAGCTGCAGGAGCGGCTCGCCAAGCTCGCCGGCGGCGTGGCCGTGATCCGCGTCGGCGCCCCATCCGAGGCCGAGATGAAGTCGCGCAAGGAGGCGCTCGATGACGCCATCAGTTCCACCAAGGCGGCGGTCGCCGAGGGGATCGTGCCCGGCGGCGGCTTGGCGCTGATCCGCTGCATTGCCGCGGTTACCGAGGAGGAGGCGAGATGCGAGGGTGACGAGCGGACGGGCGTGCAAGTCCTCAAGCGTGCCCTCGAGGCACCGACGCGCCAGATCGCCGAAAACTCCTCCGTCGATGGCGGCGTCGTGGTTGCGCGCATGATCGAGGGCCAGGGGGCCTATGGCTTCGATGCCGCGCGCAAGGAGTATGTCGATCTGGTCGAAGCCGGGATCATCGACCCGACCAAGGTGGTCCGCATCGCGTTGGAGAATGCGGTATCGGTGGCGAGCGTGCTGCTATTGACCGAAGCGACGATGACCGAAATTCCGGATGAGAAGAAGGAACGGTCCCAGGAACCCGAAATGACGATGTGAGCAGCGACGGGAAGCCAGATCCGATGCCGCGCCCAAAGCCAGACCCCCATCCCGCCCCGCCACCGCCGATAGAACGGCCGCCGCGCCCCGAACCGATCCCGCAGCCGGAAACGCCGGCTGTGGCGCGCCGGACGCAAATGGGCCGGCGCAAGTACAGGGCCCCCGGATAACCGGCCGTGATGCAGCCATGCGCCGACCGTGAAGACCAGCGTGCGGTGATCGATTTCCTGTCGTCTCCCGCGAGTTACGGACTCCGGGATGGCAAGGTGGAGAAGATCGTCACCCATTGCTCCATTGTGTTCCTGGCAGGCGATCGCGCCTACAAGCTGAAGCAGGCGATCCGGTATGCCTCGCTTGATTACACGACCCTCACATTGCGCCAGGCCGCGTGCGAAGCGGAACTCGCCCTGAACCGGCGAACCGCTCCTGACCTCTATCTCGATGTGCAATCGATCCATCGCGATGCCGGCGGCGGCCTGATGTTCAATGGTCCCGGGCCCGCGCTCGATTACGTCGTGGTCATGCGGCGTTTCGCGCAATCCGATCTGTTCGACCACATGGCCGAGCACGGCATGCTGACGCGCGATTTGATGCAAACCCTCGGCACGGTTGTGGCCCGGTTCCATCTGGCGGCGGAGATCACGCCGGCATTAGGCGGCAGCCACGCGATCCGGCGGGTGATGGCCGACAATGACCAGGAGCTCGCCCACGTCGCCGCGGCATTGGACGGAGCGGCAGTCACCACATTGAGCAGGCGAGCCCACGACGCGCTCGACAAGCTGGCGCCGCTGCTCGACCGGCGACGCGCCGAAGGCAAAATCCGTCGCTGCCACGGCGATCTCCGGCTCGCCAATATCTGCCTGTATTCCGGCCGCCCTACCCTGTTCGACTGCATCGAGTTCAGCGAGGAAATCGGCTGCATCGACGTCCTGTACGATCTCGCGTTCTTGCTGATGGACCTGCAGCTGGGGGATCATGGTGATCTCGGCAATGCCGTCTTCAACGCCTATCTGGACGCCGCGCCGGAGACCGCGGGTCTGCACGCTCTGCCGCTGTTTCTTGCCCTGCGCGCGGCCACGCGCAGCTACGCCTTGGCCGGCAAGGCGGGCCGTGCGGCGGAACCCAGGCAGGCCGCGCGGCTGCTGGCGTTCGCACGGCGGCATATCGACGCCGGCATCGATTTTCTGACGCCTGAAGCTCCGCTTCTCGTCGGGCTCGGCGGTGCAATCACTGGCGGCAGGGCCGACCTGGCCGCCTCGCTCGCGGCGCTGATACCGCCGGTCCCCGGGGCGCGGCTACTGCGCCTGGCCGCTCGCGGCGACATGGCCTGGAGCGAGGCATCCGCGCTGCTGGCGGCAGGATGCTCCATCCTGGCGGAGGGCGGGTTGGCCTCGGCGGCGGAGCGAAGCAGAGCGGCAGCATTGGCCTCGACGGCGGGCGTTCGGTTCATCGGGCTGTGGCTCGGCGCATTGCCGGCGGGATCGGATCCCCGGCTTTGGCGTTCCGTCGACACCGGCCAAGGCGCCCTGGCCGCCCTCGCCGATGCGGCGCTGTTGGTGACCGCGGCGCAGACCCATAGACCGAGGAGCCTGTACCGGCCCTTGCTTGACGTAGATCAATGAGCCGCCGCCCGGGCCGGCGCCCAATTCCCACATGGAAGGCATCTGGTCCGTGATGTTCGCCGATCGACAGGCAGCCGGAAGGCAGCTCGCGCAAGTGCGGCACATCAGCAGCGGGAAACGCCGATGAAGACTCACCCGATGTCCTTCTTCGCCCTGCAGGGCAGCCGCGAGCTCGCCGAGCTCGTCGCCGGGCGGCTTGAGGTGACGCTCGCACTGCACGAGGAGCGGGGCTTCGAGGACGGCGAGCACAAGGCGCGTCCGCTGCAGGATGTGCGCGGTCACGACGTGTTCGTGCTGCATTCGCTGTATGGCGATGACAACGAAAGCGGCAATGACAAGCTTTGCCGGCTGCTGTTCTTCTGCGGCGCGTTGAAGGATTCCGGCGCCCAGCGCGTCACCGCGGTAACCCCCTATCTGTGCTATGCGCGCAAGGACCGCCGAACCAAAACGAACGACCCGATCATCACCCGCTACGTTGCGGAGCTGTTCGAAGCCATGCGCATCGATCAGGTGATCACGCTGGAAGTGCACAACGTCGCGGCGTTCGAAAACGCGTTCCGCTGCCCGACCTGGCATATTGAAAGCGCGCGGATGATGGCGGCGCATTTCGCACCTTTGCTGCGTGGCGAGAAAGTGGTCGCCATCTCGCCGGACGCGGGCGGCGCCAAGCGGGCCGAGCAGTTTCGCCAGGCGCTTGAACACCTGATGCGAGAGGATGTCGGCAGCGGCTACATGGAAAAATATCGCAGCAGCGGCGTGGTGAGCGGCGAGTTGCTGGCCGGCGACGTGCGCGGCAAGGTGGCCGTGATCATCGATGACCTGATCAGCACCGGCGGCACGCTGGTACGGGCCGCGAAGGCCTGCCGCGCGGCCGGCGCGACGAAAGTGTTCGCGGCAGCCGCGCACGGATTGTTCATCGCTGGCGCAACCGAACTGCTCGCCACGCCGGCACTGGACGGCATCACGGTCGCCAACACCGTCCCGCCGTTCCGGGTGCCCCCGGAAATCGCCGACCGGCGCCTGACCGTGCTCGATGTCAGCGACGCCATCGCGCGCGCCATGGCGGCCTGCCACGACGGCAGCTGATCCGGCGGTCGAATCAGCCTTTTGAGGAATAGGCCGCGTGCAGGCTCAACACATGCCGGGCCTGCTTCAGGTGCGGCATATCCAGCATCATGCCGTCGAGACCGACCGCGCCGGCTTCGGGATCGGCTTCGAAGGCGGCAATGACGCGTCTGGCATGCGCGACCGCGGCTTCCGACGGCATGAAGGCAGCGTTGATCACGTCGACCTGATCCGGATGGATGGCAACGCGGCCGGTGAAGCCCTCCTCAGCGGCGGAGACGCAGGAAGCGTGCAGGCCCGCCAGATCACGGAAATCGGCAAACAGCGTCTCGATCGCTTCCACGCCGGCGGCCTTGGCTGCCAGCAGGCAGGCAGACCGGACCATGCGATAGGTGAAGGCCCAGTCCCCGCTTGCATCCCTGTTGGTGCTGGCGCCGATTGCCGAACTCAAATCTTCCGCGCCCCAGGTCAGGCCAAAAACCCGCCGCAGGTCCATGTCGGCATATTCGCCCAACCGGAAGGGCGCGCGCGCCGTCTCCGTCGCAACGGGCAGGATCCGAACCGGCGCGGCGACGCCGTCGCGCCGCTCGAGCGCATCGAGGTAATGCCCGAGGCGCAGGACATCGGCCGGGCCGTTGGTCTTGGGCACGACAATCCCGTCCGGTGCCGCCCGTACCACCGCTGCCAGGTCGTCCAGCCCGCCCTCGTCCAGCGGATTGATGCGGACCCATAATTCCGGCGTGCGGTCCAGCGCGTGCGCCGCCAGGTACTCGGCCACCATGCTGCGCGCGAACGGCTTGCGAGCCGGCGCGACCGCGTCCTCCAGATCCAGGATCAGCGCATCCGCCAGCGATGCCTTGCCCTTGGCCAGCTTGCGTTCGCTGTCGCCCGGCACGAACAGGAAAGATCGAATTGCCATCAGCCAGCCTTCCGCTTGAGTTGCAGGCCGGAACGCCGGCAATGCGCAACCAGCTCGTCGCGCTGGTTGTAGGCGCGATGCAGAAACGTCACGATGCCGGCATTCGGACGCGACTTCGATTCACGCAATTCGACGACTTCGGTCTCGACGCGCAGCGTGTCTCCGTGAAAGACAGGCTTCGGGAAACGGACCTCATCCCAGCCGAGATTGGCGACCGCCGTCCCCAGGGTGGTGTCACCCACCGAAATGCCGACCATCAGACCGAGGGTAAAGGCGCTGTTGACGATCCGCTGACCATACTCGGTCTCTGTGCGGCAGTATTCCTCGTCCAGATGCAGCAACGCCGGATTATGCGTCATGCACGTGAACCAGACATTGTCAGCTTCCGTGATCGTCCGCCGGATCGGATGGCGAAACACCTGACCGACCTGCAATTCCTCAAAAAACAATCCGGGCATGTCGGCATCCCCCCTGGCTAAACGGGCTTCTTCGATGATTGGCCGCTCTGTTCGGCCGCTTCAACCGCGCTTATAGTCCGCTTGCATATAGTGAGCTAGACGTCCGGTTCACGCCTTGCCGCGGGTCGCGCAGACCTGAGCCGCAAGCAGCCGAAGCAAGCCGGGGGGCCGCCATCCTGAAGGATGGGCGGTCACGCCGCTGAGCCGGAGGATCCGGTCGTGCGGATCGGTGCGGGGGCCTGGGTCTGGCTGCCATCACCCTGCTGCACGCCCTGGGGCATCAGGCCATCATCAGCGTCGACATCGCCGAGGAGAAGCGGAACGCGGCGCTCGCGGCCGGGACGAGCGCGGTGGTGGACGGCGCCGCCTGACACGCGGCGCCAGCCATGCCGAGCGCCCAGAAACTCCGACGACGGACAGCCTGGACACGAAATTGTGTGCACAGGACCGGCAGCTTGAGATAACCCACGGTAGACACTGGATTTCTTGATATGATACCCCTTCGGTTCGTTCGGGAGTGCTGTTGATTACTTGCGTCACATTTCCCGCGTCTGCGCGCAACCGGGGCGGAGTGTCAAAATAGCTGGTCAGGCCAGGATCATGTTGCGGCCAAGAAGGCAAATGCCGCTGTTTACCCTGTGGCTAGGCATCATGATGAACGCTGCCATGGGTTTAACCGCCTGTGCGCCGCAGGAAGCACCGCAGGAGATGATCGTCCAGACGCCAGCGCCGCCCGAGCCACCGGCAGTGCGCAAGCATAAGGCGTCTCGCGCCACGATACCGGTGCCGCCATCCCCTCCGGCTTCCCTGTCTGCATCGGCTGCGAAGCCGGCAGCAACCGACTGTTCAGCCGCGAATGCGAGCGGACTGTCCGACGCGAGGAAGAAGAGGCTTTTCCAGCAATTCAGTGAGACCCAGCCGGCCCCCCTGGCCGCGTTGGATGCGAAGGACCTGGTGCCCGCGTCTGCAGCCAGCCGCCAGGATGCGGCTGATGCCTGTGCTCCATCGAACTGATGCGACAATTGGCGCCAGGCATCGTGACCGCCGAATTGCAGCCGCAGGAGACCATGCCGTCCTCCGAAACTCACGGGACCATGGCCGGCGATCGCCTAGCGGAGGCGCTGCGCGCAAAGAGAAGGTGCCTTACCCTCACCGGCGGGAGCCGCCCGGGGCGCGATGCGGTTGTCGGGGATTTCGTTGCGACATCCCACGACCGTACGATCTGCGTTGCCAACCCGCTGGCAGCCCCATTGACCCTCCTGCGCATCATGTTCCAGGTCCATGGCGAGGGCATGGAGGTAGACCCGGAGGATGCCGCCGCTATCCTAAAAACCCTGATTGCCCAGGGCGAGCGCGAAGGTCGGGTTGTGCTGGTTATTCAGGATGCCGAAACCCTGGACCAGGAGGCGTTGCTGTGGCTGCAGCACCTGGTCACCTCCATGGACCCGGCATACGCCCCCTTGAGTATTCTGTTCGTCGGTTCCTCCGCTTTCCTTGCAGAGCTTGAGGATGACCGCTTCGCCGGCCTGCGAAGGGACCTGATAAACGTATCGCTCGACGCCTCACCGGATCCCGTGGCTTCTACGCAGATCGAAATCCCACCAGCTCCCGCGGCGATGCCGGAAGCAGCCACCTCGCCGAGCATCGGCGCGCCTGCGGATGGAATAGTGTCGCCGCGCATTCGACGCCCGGGCTCCTCGCGGCTGTACTGGGCAGTCGGCGCAACGGCATTCCTCGCCGCCATCGCCGTGACCAGCAGCGTCCTGCACAGAAACGCCGACGAACCCGCCGGCGCATTCGTTTCACCACAGCCTGAAACCGGAACGCCAGCAGGCCCCACTTCCCCCACAAGCCTGCCCGCGCCCGGGGACGCCGCGGCAATTCCACCGGCCGTTGTTCCTGCCGAGCCTGTACCCGCCCCCGCGGCCAAGGCTCCCGACAGCGATCCCGCCGCCCCCTCCCCCAGCCAGTTGGCCGAGCGCGTGCGCCAGGATTTCGACGCGTTCCTCGACCGCGCCGGCCGCGATACAGCGCAACTCACCGCTGCGCAGCGCCAGGCATTGTTTCGGGAATACCTGGAATGGCGACGCCAATCCGCCCTCAAATCGGGCGCACCGGCCCCTTGAGGGCAGACGTGCCACCATTCTTACCCTCTATGCTCCGTCGAAGAACGTAGACGATCTGGAGCAACAGTAGGTAGGCTAACCGTTCCATCCGGTCATCGGCCAGATCTGCCTGGCATTCCCCGGGGCACCCGGCCAGGTCGTCACATAGTCCTTGCCCTGCAACTGGGTCAGATAGGTGGCGCTTTCGACATTCTGTCCGGTCTGGTCGAATCGCACGCCGCGATAGCCGACGAACATCGCCGATTGCGGCATGTTGGTCTCCGCCAGCGCCTGCTGGATCTTCGCCGGATCGGTCGAACCCGCCCGGTTGATCGCGTCCGCCAGCACGAACCAGGCCTGCATCACTCGGCCGGACACGTCCGACATCTCATGCCCCGATTTCGCCTTGTAGAGCGCATTGATGCCCGCCGCGAGCGAGCCGGGCGCTCCCGGACTCCAGGCGCTGCGGTTCATCAGGCCCTGGCTGATCTCACCGACCGCGGGGATGAAACCAGGATCGGAGAAGCCGGCGCTGTCGCCGATGATCATGGGGGGCAGATAGTTCAACGATTTCAGCGTGCGCATGAACAGGATCGCGTCGGAGGCGTAGCTGATGAAGATCACCACTGACGGGTTCTTCTGTTTCAGCTGCAGCACCTGGGCGGAGACGTCGGAGCTGTTGGCGACATAGGGAATGCGCAGCGCCACCGGCATGCCCGAAGCCTGCGCCGCCGTCGCGACCGCGTCGCCGACCGAGGAGCCGTACTCGGTGTTCTCGTTGACGATGGCGATGTTGTCGATGGTCTTGCCGGCGGCCTTCATGTCGCCGAGGAAGCGCATATAGGTGTCGGCGAAATTGGATGCGATCGGCGTAACCCGGAAAACCCATTTGAAGCCGCGCCCGGTGATGCTGGCCGCCACGGAGTCACTCACGACAAAGGGCACGCCATAGCGCTCGGCCACCGCCGTCGCGGTCAGCGCGGCGGAAGAATGGTAGGCGCCGAACAGCGCGGCGACATGCTCGCTGGTGATCAGCCGCTGCGCCTGGCTCTGCGCCACCGACGGATCGCCGCGATGATCGACGAAGACCGGCTCCAACGGCGCGCCGCCGAGATTGGGCAGCCCGGTGCCGCCGGCCAGCGGCAGGCCCTTCAGGTCCGGATGCGGGCTGTTGATGATCTCGCAGGCGACCTCGATCGCCGCCTTCGCCTCGCCCCCCGACGCGGCCGAGGCGCCGGTGAGCGGGAACAGGGCGCCGATCCGCACGGGATCTGCAGCACGGGCGGCGCGGGAGAGCGCGAACGCCGGCAGACACGCCGCGCCACCGAGCAGGAGAAGCCGCCGACCGATCATGCTATGTCCTTGAGTCAACCTTCTAGGTTCTATTTTATTGGCAGTATCGCAGCGACTGAGGCAGGCGCAAGCCTGGTTTCACTCGCGCGCGTGACATATCCGCCGCGGAATCGCGCGCTCCGGAGGAGGCCATGACCCTCAGCGCAAGTTCATCGGCCGGGCCGCGCGTGGCGTAACGCCATCGCCACGCCCCCCGCCGGCCGGGACCAGGAAGCCGGGGCCCAAACAAAAAGACGGCCCGGTCGCCTAGCGACCAGGCCGCAAGTGTTGGTCCGGGTTGACCTGGGCCGCAAGGCCCAACCGCTTAGCGAAGGTGTTGGGGCACCGCCAAACGATGAACATAACCTGCCAGCACTGCGATAACGGCGATGTGATCTAGGTCACATTCGGCAAAATTCTTCCTACTTTTTGCGCCAGGCGGCCGCTGGATGGCTGGCGGGCAGCTTCGCCGCGCCGGCAGCGCTGCCGGCGAACAATTTCTCCCTCAACGTGCCTTCGCCATAGGCGGTCTTGTAGACCCCGCGCGATTGCAGTTCAGGGATCACCAGATCGACGAAATCCTCCACGCATTCCGGCGCGACGGTGCGCGACAGGTTGAAGCCGTCGATCCCCGTCTCCTCCATCCAGGCCATCAATTCGTCCGCCACGGTCTGCGGCGAGCCGACGATCGGCGGGTTGCGGCTACCCAGGATCATCCGCTGCATCAGCCGGTTTACGGTCCAGACCGAGGCCGAACGCGTGGTGATCGCCTCCACCTGGGAGTTGTTGCCGTCGGTCTTCACATAGCCGATCGGCTCGTCCGGCCGGTAGGCCGCGAGGTCGATACCCATCGTGGCGGACATATGCGCCAGCGCCCCCTCGGTGCTGGCATATTCGCGATAGGCATCGCATTTGTCCCGCGCCTCCGCGTCGGTGGGCGCGACCACGACGGCAAACTGCACGAAGCCCAGTATGTCGTCGGGCCCACGGCCGGCCGCGACGGCACGCCGGCGGATGTCGTGCATCAACTCGCGGGTGTTTTCCTTGGACGCGTTGTTCAGGAACACGCATTCGGCATGCGCGGCGGCAAAGCGTCGTCCGCGGTCGGAGGCGCCGGCCTGGTACAGCACCGGCGTGCGCTGCGGCGACGGCTCGCTCATATGGATGGCGTCCACCCGGTAATGCTGGCCATGGTGGTGGATGGCGTGGATCCTGGCGGGATCGGCATAGAGCCGGCGCGCCTTGTCGCGCAGCACCGCGCCGTCCTCCCAGCTGCCTTCCCAGAGCTTGTAGCAGACCTCCATGAACTCATCGGCGATGTCGTAGCGATCGTCATGCGCGATCATCTGTTCGCGCCCCATGCCCCGCGCGCCGCTGTCGAGGTAGCCGGTGACAATGTTCCAGCCGATCCGCCCCCTGGTGAGGTGATCCAGCGTGGAGAAGCGGCGCGCGAAGCCGTACGGCGCCTCGTAGGTCAGGTTGGCGGTCACGCCGAAGCCCAGATGGGTCGTCGCCTGCGCCATCGCGGGCACCAGCAGCACAGGATCGTTGACCGGTATCTGCACGCCGCCGCGGATCGCCGCGTCCGCGCTGCCGGCGAATACGTCGTAGACACCGATGATGTCGGCGATGAACAGGCCGTCGAACAACCCGCGCTCCAGGGTCTTCGCCATGTCGGTCCAGTAATCCAGCTCCGTGTAATGGGTGGAGCGGTCGCGCGGATGGGCCCACATCCCGTGCTGGATATGGCCGACACAGTTCATGTCGAAGGCATTGAGGCGGATCTGCTTTTTCATATCGCGTCTATGAACTTGGCGGGAGGCGAATGGCAAGGTCCGGTTGCGCGGCGGGCGGCTTGCACGAAACAATCCGCGCGGGGATGATCACCACAACGCAGCATTCTACCGGAGATCCCCCAAATGGCCGCAGACCTCGAGATCGGCGTGCAGGCGCCTGAAGAACGGCTCGGCCAGCGCCTGATCGAGGAGCGCTACCGCGATCCTGCCATGCCCGCGCCGGCGCAATGGAACCCGGTGCTGGAGACGCTGATCGGCCATCGCTCGGTGCGCCATTTCCTGCCCAAGCCGTTGCCGGATGGGACGGTGGAACTGATCGTCGCCGCCGCGCAATCCGCGTCCTCCTCCTCCAACCTGCAGGTCTGGAGCCTGGTGACGGTGGAGAACCCGGAGACGAAGGCCCGCCTGTCCGAATACGCCGGCGGCCAGAAGCACATCCGCGAGGCACCGCTGTTCATCGCCTGGCTGGCGGATTTGCGCCGCGTCCGCTCGCTGGCCGAGAAGCGCGACATCGATGTCGTCGGGCCGGATTATCTGGAGATGGGCATGGTCGCGATGATCGACGCCGCGCTGGCGGCGCAGAACGCCTTCGTCGCTCTGGAATCGATGGGCCTGGGCGGAGTTTATATCGGTGCCATGCGCAATCATCCCGAAAAGGTCGCGGAGGAACTGGGCCTGCCGGCCAACGTGTTCTGCGTGTTCGGCATGTGCGTGGGCTGGCCGGACCTGTCCGCCGGCGAGGCCGTCAAGCCGCGGCTGCCGCAATCGGTGGTGCTGCACAAGGAACGCTACGGCGAACCGACGGACCAGGCGGACATTGCGGCCTATGACAGGCGCATCCGCGAATTCCAGAACGAGCAGCGGATGAACGGCATCGACTGGTCGCAGCAGTCGATCGGCCGGGTGAAGGACATTCAATCGCTGATGGGCCGCGAGCGGATGCGCGAGGCGCTGGCCAATCTCGGATTTCCGCTGAAATAGCGGGAACGCCCGTCAGTCCGGCCGCGACGAGTCGACGATCACCAGCGCATTGCCCGCGAGACGGCTGGGCTGCCGCTCGGGCAGCAGCAGCGCACGGAACTGCACATCCTCACGGGCGGCCTGCTCGTAATCGGCATCCAGCACGCCGTGCAGGTCGAGGAACCGGTTCATGCGCGCGGGAACGCGGACGCAGCCTTCCGAGGCCGGACGGCCCAGCCGCTGTTCCAGGTAGTCGGGATCGGTCGCGTGCATCAACAGCCGGATGTCGCCGGTTTCCCGATCCGGCCGCCAGCCCTTTTCCGCCGTCTGCCAGCCGAAATCCCAGACCCGCATGCCCTTGAGCCCGAGGCCGCGGATGTGGTTCTCGTTGAAGGTGCCGAGCGCGCGATAGTCGAGGATTCCATCCGTGTGCAGGAACACGCCGGTTGGGGTGATATAGTAGCCGTGCCGTCCGGCCTGCCCGGTGGAGACCTTGCTGCCGCCGATCACCTGCCAGGACCTGCCGTCGGGTTGTGCCAGGACGATGCGCAGCGCCTGCACGCGGGGATTCCGGTCGACCACGACCAGCAACTGCGGACGGTCGATCGGGACACCGGCCGCGGCAAGGCCGGCCTGGGCGAGATCGATCCAGACGCGATCGGCGCTGACGGCCGGCGGCATCTGCGGCGGCGCCTGCTTCGCCAGGGCGGCGCGCAGACGCGCGACCTCGGCATCGATCTCCGATTGCGACAGCCGCGCGGCCGGCGGTGCCGCCACCGGCCCCGTGCTTGCGGCAGCTTGTCCCGGCGCCGCCGGAGCGGCGGGGGGCGGCTGCACGCATCCGGGCGTGAGCAGCAGCGGGCCTGCGGCGACAACCAGGGTGAAGATCGGTCCAATGCGGGACAGGAAAGCATTCCTCATGCGACAGGCTGCCTCAATGGCACCGCAATCATGGCATTGCCTTGATCCGGATCAACCTGAAGTTCCGCCACCCACAGGAGCCCTGATTGATCAAGATCAATGCCCCCCTGGCCAGACGGGCCAAGCTGGCGGTCCGGTTTCCTGGCATGCGTGAAACAGCGATGAACCACCCCAAGCCTCCCCGCTACCGCGCTGCTATCCTCCCGATGCTGAACGCGGTGCTGCTGGTGGCATCCTTGCACCCTTGCCGCGCCCAGGAGACCGGCGACACAGTTTCGGGCCATCAGTTGGCCGAGCGCTGGTGCAGCTCCTGCCACGTGATCGGCCCAACCCAGGAAAGCGGTTCCAGCAACGGCGCGCCCACCTTCGCCGCCATCGCGCGCATGAAGTCGACGACGTCACTCGCCCTGCACGCCTTTCTGCAGACCCCGCATGGGCGGATGCCCGACCTGCACCTGACCCGCGACGAAATCGACGACGTTTCCGCCTATATCCTCAGCCTGCGCGGAAAGTGACCGCGCGGCGCTGCCGTTAGGGAGCGGCCGGGCGCAACTTATTCGTTGCAAAGACTTCGGTCAGCCCATTAGCCTCCGCGCCGGAGCGTTCGCCGTCCAGCCCGGGACGAACAACAACAAGAACCTCCAGGCTGGAGCCACCGAACCCGATCACGGCGAAGTTCCCGCGTGCCGGCAGGTCGTTACTAAGACGATATAAAATAGCCAATGGGAGACTCACGCCATGTCCGCATCCGCTATGCCCGTGCCCAAGATCCCATGGTGGCGCGAGCCCACCAAGGACCAATGGTACGCCTATATCGCCGCCTGGCTCGGCTGGACGCTCGATGCGTTCGACTTCACCGTCTTCCTGCTGATCCTCGTGCCGATCGCCAAGGAATTCGGCGCCTCACTGACCGCGGTGGCGCTGGTGGCAACCCTGACCCTGTGGATGCGGCTCATCGGGGCGGTCGCTTCCGGCTGGGTGGCGGACCGGATGGGCCGCAAGGCGCCGCTGATGATCTCCATTCTCTGGTACTCGATCTGCAACTTCATCGCCGGCTTCTCGCCGAGCTTCACCTTCCTGCTCATCTTCCGCACCCTGCTCGGCATCGGCATGGGCGCGGAATGGCCCGCCGGCGCGGCGCTGGCGATGGAAACCTGGCCGGCGCGCTCCCGCGGATTGATGGCGAGCGTGCTGCAGGGTTCCTGGGCGCTCGGCTATCTGCTCGCCGCCGTGCTGTATGCCACGGTGTTCGAGACAGTCGGCTGGCGCGGCATGCTCTGGCTCGGCATCCTGCCGGCCCTGGTGGTGGTCTGGATCCGCTTCTACGTGAAGGAACCGGAAGTCTGGGTGGAAAACCAGAAGATCCAGCAAGCGACGCAGACACATGTGAAGGTGCCGCTGCTCGCCATCTTCAGGCGTGGCGTGCGGATGAACACCCTGACCGCCTGCTGGTGGATGGCCAGCGCGTTCATCGTCTACTATTCGATCTTCGCCCTGTTCGCGACCTACCTGACCCGCGACCTGAAGCTCTCCGCCGCCGAGGTCGGCTGGACGCTGGCGGCGTCGAACCTGCTGACATTCCTGGCAAGCTTCCTGTGGGGTACCATCGCCGACAAGCATGGCCGGCGCTGGGCGATGATCATTCCCGCGATCCTCGGCTTCCTGGTCACGCCGGTCTACCTGCTCAGCACCGATACCTGGCTGGTCATGGTCGCCTTTTCCGTCCAGGGCCTGTTCGCCGGCGCCATCTACGGCCAGAATCCGAGCTACCTAACCGAACGCTTCCCGACCGAGGTGCGGGCCACCGCATCGGCCTTCTGCTACCACCAGGGCGCGATCTTCGGCGGCATGGTGGCGCCGATCATCACCTATCTCGCGGCGACCTACGGGACCACGCTAGCGATTCCGATGCTGGTGTTCACCTGCGGCGGGCTGATCAGCTTCGTGCTTGCCGTCTATAGCGGGCCGGAGACCAAGGGCACGGTCATGGTGGCCGACCTCGGCGTCGTGGCCGTCACCGGGGCGGATTGACGCCCACGCGTCCGGAAGGGCGGGCCCGCCCGGACGCAAAGGCTGCACCCGTCGTACGGCTGCCTTCCTCCCGCCGGGTCCGGCGCCGCCGCCGGGCGGCGGGTTTCGTTTGCGGCCGGGCTTGGCTATGACATTGCGTTCCCAGGCCGATCAGGAGCTGAAACCGTATGTCCGTCCGTATTGTCGATGTCCGGGAGGCGACCAAGCCGATCGCCTCGCCGATCCGCAACGCCTATATCGACTTCTCGAAAATGACGACGAGCCTGGTTGCGGTGGTGACCGATGTCGTGCGCGACGGACGGCGCGTGGTCGGATATGGTTTCAACAGCAATGGCCGCTACGGCCAGGGCGGCCTGATCCGCGAGCGTTTCGCGCCCCGGATACTGGAAGCGGAGCCGGCCTCATTGCTGGATGCAAGCGGGGACAATCTGGACCCCGACCGGATCTGGTCCTGCATGATGCAGAACGAAAAGCCGGGCGGCCATGGCGAGCGCTCCGTCGCCGTCGGCACGCTGGATATGGCGGTCTGGGATGCGGTGGCGAAGATCGCCGGCAAACCGCTGTTCCGCCTGTTGGCCGAGCGGCATGGCCGCGAGGCGGACCCACGCGTCTTCGTCTATGCCGCCGGCGGCTACTACTATCCCGGCAAGGATCTGTCGGCGCTGCGCGGCGAGATGCGCGGCTACCTCGATCGCGGCTACAGCGTGGTGAAGATGAAGATCGGCGGCGAGCCGATCGCGGATGACCGCCGCAGGATCGAGGCGGTGCTGACGGAAATCGGCAGCCAGGCACGGCTGGCGGTGGACGCCAACGGCCGCTTCGGGCTGGAGGAGGCGGTGGCCTACGCCAAGATGCTGCGCGAATACCCGCTGTTCTGGTACGAGGAGGCCGGCGATCCCCTGGATTACCAGCTCCAGGCCGCGCTGGCCGAGTTCTATCCCGGCCCGATGGCCACCGGCGAGAACCTGTTCAGCCATCAGGATGCCCGCAATCTGCTACGCTATGGCGGCATGCGCCCGGACCGCGACTGGCTGCAGTTCGACTGCGCGCTGTCCTACGGGCTGTGCGAGTATCAGCGCACGCTGGGCGTGCTGCACCAGGCCGGCTGGTCGCCATCGCGCTGCATCCCGCATGGCGGGCATCAGATGTCGCTGAACATTGCCGCCGGCCTGGGGCTTGGCGGCAATGAAAGCTATCCGGACCTGTTCCAGCCCTATGGCGGCTTTCCCGACGGGGTGCGGGTAGAGAACGGGATCATCACCATGCCGGATCTGCCGGGCATCGGCTTCGAGGGCAAGTCCGACCTGCACCGGGTAATGCGCGATCTGGCGAGCTGACGACGCAGCACGCACGGGAGATCGGGCAGCGGCAAAAAAGGGTCGCCAAGCCGTTGCCGCATCTCCCATACTGAAGACAGGCAGATCGGCCGGTCACAGCGAACGCACGCCAGATGGACGGGATTTCCCTGGAGACATGGCAGGACCTGAACCAGCGCTATGTGATGCTGGTGCTGGCCAGCCTGAAGGAAGCCCTGCAGGGATTGGTCGCAGGAGCCTCTCCGCGCCCACCTGCCGGCATGGCGGTTGCGGCGCAAGCGGCCTGCGCGGAATTCGCCCGCGCCATGCCGGCGCCACCGGCGTTGGATGTGCTGGCGGCGGCGTTCGGTCTTTCGCCGTTCGAGCGCGATCTGCTGATGCTGTGTGCCGGAGTGGAGCTGGATACAGGCGTCGCGCGGCTCTGCGCGGAGGCACAGGGCAATCCGCAACGGCCGGCGGCCAATTTCGGGCTCGCGCTCGCGGTATTGACGGAGCCGCATTGGAGCGCACTCTCACCGGCCGCGCCGCTGCGCCGTTGGCGACTGATCGAACTGGCGGCCGGCGAAACCTTGACCGGCTCCACGCTTCGCATCGATGAGCGCATCCTGCATTTTCTCACCGGGCTCGATGCGTTCGACGATCGCCTGAGCGGCTTCGAAGTTTGCCGGCCCGACGGCGATCTGCCGCCATCGCAGGCGGCGCTGACCGAAATCGCCGCGCGCGCCTGGCAACAGGCGACGGCGCAGCCGCCGGTCATCCAGCTCCATGGCGAGGACATGGCGACCCGCCGCGCGATCGCCGCCCGTGCCGCATCCCTTTCCGGCATGACGCTGCGGATGGTCCGGGCCAGCGCGCTGCCGCAGAACGCCACCGATCTCGACAATTTCCTGCTGCTGTGGGAGCGCGAAGTGCGGCTGGGGGCCGGGGCGCTGCTGCTCGAATGCGATGACGAGGGCAGCGAGGCCGCTTCCGGCGGGCGGGAGAGCGCGATCGTGCAGGCCGCCGATCGGTTGGCGGGCGCGCTGGTTCTTTCGTCACGAAACCGGCGAAGTTCCATCGGGCGGCCGATGATCCACCTGCAGCTGACCGTGCCGACGATCGAGGAGCAGTGTGGGCTGTGGCGCGCGGTTTTGCTGGGATCGGCGTTGCATTCGGACCGATCGATCGCGGCAGTGGTCGATCAGTTCCGGTTGGGTCCGCCCTCCATCCACGCGGCGGCAAGCCGGGCGCTTGCCGATCTCGACAGCACTGAGGCCGATCCCGGAACGGTTCCAGCCGCCTTGTGGGATGCGTGCCGGGCGCAGGCGCGACCGCGCCTGACCGATCTGGCGCAACCGGTAGAGGCAATCGCCGAATGGGGCGATCTGGTCCTACCGGAACCGCAACTTGCCCTTCTGCACGACATCGTGATTCAGGTCCGTCACCGCACCCAGGTGTATGAAAACTGGGGATTCTCGAAAAAAGGTTCGCGCGGCCTCGGCATCAGCGCGCTATTCGCCGGCCCCAGCGGCACCGGCAAGACGATGGCTGGCGAAGTGCTGGCACGCGAGCTGCGCCTCGATCTCTACCGTGTCGACCTCAGCCAGGTCGTCAGCAAATATATAGGTGAGACCGAGAAGAATCTGCGCCAGGTGTTCGACACGGCCGAACAGGGCAGCGCGATCCTGCTGTTCGATGAAGCGGATGCGTTATTCGGCAAGCGCACCGAGATCAAGGACAGCCACGACCGCTTCGCGAATATCGAGGTCAGCTACCTGCTGCAGCGCATGGAGGCCTATCACGGTCTCGCGATCCTGACGACCAATTTGCGCGGGGCGCTCGATACGGCTTTCCTTCGCCGGCTCCGTTTCATCGGTACAATTTCCCTTCCCCGATGCCGTGCACCGCGAGGAAATCTGGCGGCGGATCTTTCCGTCACAGACGCCGACAGAAGGTTTGCGGCCGGACATGCTGGCTCGCCTCAACATCGCCGGCGGCAATATCCGCAACATCGCTCTGGGCGGAGCCTTCCTCGCGGCCGCCGACGGGCAGCCGGTGCGCATGGCGCATCTGCTGCGCGCGGCCTGGAATGAATGCCTCAAAATAGAAAAGACGATCGCCGACAGCGAAATCCGCGGCTGGGTGTGACCCGGCCCATCGGGTCCGGCAGCGCAAGGAATTATTGACAGCCGCAGACCTGACGGCCAAGATCATATGGTTTCATCGCCAATGGTGACCTGTCACCCGATGGTGGCCACCCGATGGCGGGCGTTGTCTTGACCACTCGCCGCATGTGCAAGTTCGCGCGGGCAAAACAGGGGGGCTGACATGCCGGTGACCGTTTCCTATCCGGGCGTTTACCTTGAGGAGATCCCGAGCGGCGTGCACACCATTGTCGGTGTCAGCACCGCGGTGGGCGGCTTCGTTGGCATTGCCAAGACCGGTCCGATCGGCGAGGCGCAGCATCTGTTCTCCTATCCGGATTACGAACGGACCTTCGGCGGGCTCGATCCGCTGTCGGAAATGTCTTATGCGGTGCGCCAGTTCTTCCTCAACGGCGGCAGCGAGGCGTGGGTGGTGCGGGCGGGCGGCGGCATAAGCTGGGCGCAGCGTGTGTTGCAGAACCCGACCCCGGTGAACGTGCTGGACCTTCAGGCGCTGTTCGGCGGCCTGGCCGGCAATACCGTGCAGGTGAATATCGATTACGATACGACCGTTCCCGGCAGCACCTTCAATCTGTCGCTGCTCTATCCGTCGCTCGATAACCCGCAGAACGCCATCGCGGAATATTTCCCGAACCTGTCGATGAACCCCGCGGATGCGCGCTATGTGCTGACCATGGTGAACGGCATATCGAACCTCGTGTCCGCCACACTCGATGCCGCGGTGACGAACCCACCCGGCGTGCCGTCTCCGGCCTTTGCAACGGCATCCAGCACCGGCGGCCTGATTAGCGATGCCGACGTGGCCGCGACAATCGTCGCCGGCGCGCCGGCACGCTCGCTGCGGATCACGCTCAGCGGCGGCACCACGACGACGGTGACCTTTGGCGCCGAGGCCACGGTCGCCGCGGTTGCGGCCACGATCGCCGCGCAAGTGCAGGCGGCCGGGGCCGGCCATCCCTATACCGATTTCAATTGCACCGCCGCGGCCGACGGCCGGCCCAATCCGAACCCGGCCCTGTTCAGCCTGGAATGCACGATCGCCAACACCGTCGCGGCCAATTCAATCCGCGTTCTTCCGGGCATTGCCAACGACGTCTCCGCAGCGTTCAAGCTGGGCTCGGTCAATGGCTGGAGCGAGGTCGATCCGTTCGAAACCCGCCGCCCCAACGAGATCCTGGCGTCTGGCACGCTGGCCGGCGGCGAGATCACCATTCATGACACCATCCCCGCGGGCGGCACGCTGCAAATCCAGCTCGACGGGGATGCCACCGCGCGGGTGATCACGATCGGGGATCACACCGCGCTGACGAATTTGAGCGCCAGGCTCGGGGCGATCGCCCAGGACATCCAGTCCCAGGGTACAGGGCCAGGCAGCGGTCGTTCCGGCTGCTCTGCAGCCGTCCTATCAGGGCTTCACCGTTACGGTGCTGCGCAACAACACGCTGCGCCTGGCATCGGGTTCCACCGGGGCGTCCTCGAGCGTCCTGGTAACCGCCGGCGCGCCCACCGACATGGCGGCCCCGCTGCAACTGACCGGCGCCGCATCCCACACGATCGGCGGCAGCGTGGCGACGTTGACCGGCGGCAGCGAGATCGCGCCGCCCTGGGACTCGCCGACCACGATCAGTGCCTATCTCGGGCCCACCCGTGCGGCGGGCCTCGGGATCTACGCGCTGGAAACCCACGACTTCAACCTGCTCGTCCTGTCCGGCATCACGGATCCGGCGATCGTTTCCGCCGCAACCGCCTACTGCCAGGAGCGCCGCGCCTTTTTCATCGCCGACGCGCCGCAGGGCAAATCCGTGAACGACATGGCCACCTACATGATGGGCACGGCCGTGCCCAAGAGCGATTACGGCGCGATCTTCTATCCCTATGTGCAGATACCGGATCCGCTGACCGGCGCGCTGCGCTCCTGCCCGCCCAGCGGGACCATCGCCGGCGTGCATGCGCGCACGGATGGCGGGCGTGGCGTGTGGAAGGCTGCCGCGGGTACGACCGACGGGGTTTTGACCGGCGTGCTCGGGCTGGACACCGTCATGACGGACGCACAGAACGGCGTGCTGAACCCGCTGGGCCTGAATGCGTTGCGCCTGTTCCCGATCTACGGGCCGGTCGCCTGGGGCGCCCGCACCTTCCTCGGCGCCGATGCGCAGACTTCGGACTACAAATACATCCCGGTCCGGCGCCTGGCGCTGTTCATCGAATCCAGCCTCTACCAGGGAACGCAATGGGTTGTCTTCGAGCCCAATGACGAACCTCTCTGGTCGCAGATCCGGCTGAACGTGGGCACCTTCATGCAGAGTCTGTTCCTCCAGGGCGCATTCCAGGGCAGCACCCCGACCAGCGCCTATTTCGTCCGTTGCGATTCCACCACGACAACGCAGAACGACATCAATCTGGGCATCGTGAATATCGTGGTCGGATTTGCGCCGCTCAAGCCGGCCGAATTCGTGGTGATCCAGATCCAGCAGATTGCCGGGCAGCTGGGGACTTAATCGCCAACCGCGCGGTTCGGTAATCGGCGCAGTTCAATCCGGGGGCAGGCATGGCACAATTCTCCGTCAACACAACCCGCTTCGATCCCTACAAGAACTTCAAGTTCCGGGTGAAATGGGATGGCCGCTACGTCGCCGGGGTCAGCAAGGTCAGCGCGCTGAAACGCACGACCGAAGTGGTCAAGCACCGCGAGGGCGGCGACCCCAGCATCACCCGCAAATCGCCGGGACGTTCCGACTACGATGCGCTGACCCTGGAGCGCGGTGTCACGCATGACCTGGAATTCGAAAAATGGGCCAACAAGGTGTGGAACCTTGGTGCCGGCCTCGGATCGGAAGTCTCGCTCAAGGATTTCCGCAAGGACATCATCCTCGATGTCTTCAATGAAGCCGGACAGAAGGCGATCTCCTACAAGATCTATCGCTGCTGGGCATCGGAATACCAGGCCCTGCCCGAATTCGATGCCAACGCCAATGCGATCGCGATCCAGCATTTGAAGCTGGAATGCGAAGGCTGGGAGCGCGACCTTTCGGTGACGGAGCCGACCGAACCGACGATCAATCCGCCGAGCTAGGCGGAGAAGGGAGAAACGGCCGTGAGCGCACGGCTCGACGCGCAGGCATTGCTGACCCTGTGGGAGCGCGCTGTCCACGACCATCCGGTCGATCGCGCGCTCAGCATGCTCGCAGCACTCAGCCGCCTGCCGGTGCGGGATCTGGCCCGGCTGGATATCGGGCGGCGCGACGCGTTGCTGCTGCAATGCCGCGCGGGCCTGTTCGGCGAGGACATCGCGGGCTTCGCGCATTGCCCGCAATGCAGCTGCGCCGTCGAGGTCTCGATAACGCCACCCGATGATGCGGATCCCGCGCTGTCGGCCGGCGAGCACAATAGCTGGTTCGCGCTGCCTGGCCCTGGCGGCATCGAATGCCGGCTGCCAACCAGCCTGGATCTGGCCGCGATCGCCGGATGCGACGAGGTCGAAGTGGCGCGGCATCTGCTTCGCACGCGCTGCATCCGCTCCGCCGACGCGCTGGACGAAACGGCCTATGCCGCGGCCGAGGCGGAAATCGCCGAGCGGGCCGGTGTCGCTGCGCTGACCGTCGATCTCGATTGCCCATCCTGCGGGCATGCGTGGAGCCTGGATCTGGATATCGCCGCCTTTCTCTGGGACGAACTGAAAGCGGTGGCCGCCCGGCTGCTGCGGGAGGTGGATGTGCTGGCGCGCCGCTACGGCTGGAGCGAGCGCGAGATCCTCGGCCTCAGCGAGGCGCGGCGGTACCAGTACCCTGGAGCTCGCGGGGTGAGCGCCGGTTATTTCCATCTGCTCGCGGCGCGAACCCTGGGGACGGCGCAAAGGCTGGGGCCGGTCCTGCCGGCGCGGTTCGAGCCTGTGCAGGATTGGACGTCGCCCGGCGACCCAGCCGAGGAGAGGCTGGTTCCCGCCGCACGATCCCCACAGGCAGCACCGGATCCGTTGGGAGAGGCGACCGGCCCGGACGAGACGGCGGCACGCGCCGGCCCCGAAGGCCCCCGCCTGCCGGAAGACGAAGCCTGCGCTGCCATCCGATGCGCCCAGGCAAACCCGGGAAATGCGCACACCGCCGCCCCTGGCGCCAGGCGCCACGGCAATATCGTTGCGTCCGGCAAAAGCCGGATCGCACCGGGCAATGCCCGCACCTACCCCCGCTCCCCGCGATCATGTCGGGCGCGATCATGACGGGCCGGCCGGCTTCGACAGCATTCCCGGTGAGGACGGACGTGAGCCAGGCGAGGAACGGATGCCGCTGGTGACACGATCGGTGCCGCCGCCGGCGCGGCGGCGGCCGGCGGAACCTTCGGCCGCCGAGCGGGAGGCCGCCATGCCGCCCACGGTAATCGTGCGGATCGGGCGCGTCGATGTCCGCGCTGTCACCACCCCGCCGCCGACGCCGGCTGCTGCCTCGGCGCGCAGTAACCCTCGGCCGTCCCTCGCCGATCATCTGCGTGCCCGCAACGAGGGACGGCGATGAGCACGGCGTTGGCCATCGCCGCCGCAACCCGCGTGCTGACGTCGGTCATCGACGACAACGTCAATGCCGCCGGCCTCAGCGGCGTTCTCGGCACCGCGCAGACCACCGCCTCGCCGCCCGACAAGGTGAAGACCGACTCCGGAGAAGGACCACAGCTCAATCTTTTCCTCTATCAGGTCAGCTTCAATCAGGGCTGGCGCGAGGTGGGGCTGCCGTCGCGCAACGCTTCCGGGGACGGCATCGATCGTCCACCGCTCGGGCTCGACCTGCACTACATGCTGACCGCGTACGGCCCGGAGGACTACACGCCGGAAATCCTGCTCGGCCTCGGCGTCCAGGCATTGCACGAGACGCCGTTCCTGTATCGCCAGAAGATCCGCGATGTCTTTACGCCACCGCCGCCGCTCAGTGTCATCGACCAGGCGCTGGCGACGGCGAACCTCGCCGATCAGATCGAGATGATCAAGATTGCGCCGAGCCCGATGAACCTGGAGGAGCTCTCCAAGCTCTGGACCGCCCTGCAGGGCAAGTACCGCCCGTCCGTGTCCTTCATCGTTTCGGTGGTATTGATCGAGAGCGAAGCGCAGATCCGCACGCCGCTGCCGGTGCTGACCCGGAACCTGGCGGTCCTGCCGTTCCAGGAGCCGAGCATCGACGCGGTCACTCCGCAGATCCTGCCATGGTTGCCGAGCGCGCGCGTGGTGATCAGCGGCCAGAATCTGGGCGGCGCGGGCGTGGTGGCGGTGTTCTCGGGCAATCCCGACATGGCGCAGACGCTGACGCTGACCCATAACGGCGGCAGCGCCGCGATCCTGCTGCCGCCTCTGCCGGCCGGGATCAACACGCTGCGCGTGATGCGCCAGCTGGCAATCGGCACCCCGCCGCCACGCAACATCATCGAATCCAATGTCGGCATGTTCATCCTGCAGCCGGTGATCCGCGGCGCGCCGAACGAGCCGATCACGGTCGGTCCTACGGTGGGCGGGATCACGCCGGTGACCGTGCCGCTGGATCCCGTGCTGACCGCGACCCAGCACGTATCGTTGCTGCTGAACCAGCTGGCCCCACCTGTGGGCGTGCCGCCGACGTCCTACAGCTTCGATGCAGCGCCGGCCGATATTGCCGCGAATGCGGTGACCTTCAGGATCAGTGGCGTCGGCGGCGGCCAGTACCTGGTTCGCGTGCGCGTCGATGGCGCGGAAAGCCCACTGCGCGCGGACCCAGCGAGCGGGCAATTCATTGGCCCCAAGGTGAATTTATGAAAGGCCGGATCGCATGAACCGCCCCCGGATGATCGTCGAGATCGACGAGCTGGTGCTGCATGGCTTCGATCCGCGCGAGCGTTCGCGCATCGGCGATGCGGTCCAGGCCGAGCTGCAGACGCTGCTCGCCGGCACGCCCGTTGCCGGCAGGACGCCGCGCCCGGCCGATCGGGTCGATGCCGGGCATTTCCAGCGCGCCGGGCAAAGCTCCGGAGAGGTCGGCCAGCTTACCGCGCGCGCCGTGCACCGGAGCCTGTTCTGATGCCACTGATCAAGGGAGGGCTGGTGCTGGTCGATTTCGATACCGCCGCGGTCCTGCGGGTCATTCCGCTGCAGTACAACCCGGAAACCCTGACACGCAGCCTGCAGGTGCAAGGCGTGGGCGCCGAATCCGGCCCGCATGTCGACCAGATGCGCCTCAAGGGACCGCCGATCGAAACCATCAAGTTCGACGCCGAGCTGGATGGCACGGACCGGATGGAACATCCGGACAACGACCCCACGATCACCGATAGCGGCATTCTGCCGCAGCTCGCGGCGCTGGAGACGATCATCTATCCGAGCTCGGCTCAGTTGCTGACCGCCGACGGCAATACCAGGCGGGGCACGCTGGAAATCATCCCCATGGACGCGCCGCTGACGCTGTTCGTGTGGAGCAAGGAGCGCGTGGTTCCCGTGCGCATCACCGAATTGAGCATCACCGAGGAGGCGTTCGATTCCGCGCTCAACCCGATCCGCGCCAAGGTGAGCATCGGGCTGCGCGTGCTGAGCATCGACGACCTGCTGTTCGCCTCCAAGGGCGGCGGCATCTATCTGACCTATCAACAGCGCAAGGAGAAGCTCGCCGCCGGTGCGGCCTTGAGCAGCCTGGCAGCACTTGGGGTATTGAGCGTCACATGAGCGGATCCACCGACCTGCTGCAGCAATTGCTGCAGAGCGGCGTACTGCAGCAATCGGCGTTCACGATGCAAAGCCGCTATTACGGGCTGACGGTCGCCAGCCTGCCGGCAGCGAATGGCGACACCATCAGCTACGTCACGCGACGGTTCATCCCCCAGCCGCAGAATTACGCGGTCATGCAGCGCCACCGCGTCGTGCAGGGGGAGCGCGTGGATGTCATTGCGGCGCAATCCTATGGCGACTCGCTTTATTACTGGCGCCTGTGCGACGCCAATCTGGCTACCCGCCCCGAAGACGTGACCGCGACAGTCGGCGCGTTCATCAATATCAGCCTGCCGCCCGGCATACCGGGAGGATGACCCGGCATGTTCAAGGGCGTGCACCTCACCCTGATGATCGGCCCGGCGGTGCCCGTCACGGTATCGAAGGACGTGCTGGACGCGCTGGAATCGGTCAAGGTCACCAGCAGCGCGACAGGCGTCAGCGGCTTCGAGCTGAATTTCCGGATCGACGTTCATTCGGCATTGCAGACCCTGTTCCTGATCGGCGGCGGCGTGTCGATCCCACTGGTCCGCGTCGTTGTGGTGGTGACCGTGAACGGCCAGACTCAGGTGCTGGTCGACGGCGTGATGACGGACCATCACGTCGGCACCGACGACAAGGACGGCTACACGACACTGACCATCATCGGCGAAGACCTGACCCGGGTGATGGACTGGGTCGATTTCAGCGGCCTGCCCTTCCCCGCCATGCCGGCGGAGGCGCAGGTGGCGCTGACGCTGGTGAAATACGCGATGTTCGGCATCGTGCCGATGGTGATCCCCAGTGTGCTCATCGACATACCGCTGCCGACCGACCGCATCCCGCGCCAGCAGGGGACGGATCTGAAGCATATACGCCGGCTGGCGAAACAGGTCGGCTATGTCTTCTATCTCGAGCCCGGCCCCGCACCGGGGGCCAGCATCGCTTATTGGGGGCCGCAGATCAAAGTCGGCGAACCGCAGCCGGCACTGTCGGTGGATGCGGACGCGGCGACCAACGTCAAGAGCCTGACGATGGCGTTCGACAACAACCGCAAGGTGATGCCGATCCTGTGGATCCAGGACCCCTTCACCAAGCTGCCGCTGCCGATCCCGATCCCGGACGTGACGCCGCTTGATCCGCCGCTCGGGCTGATCCCGCCGATCCCGAAGAAATTCGTCAACATCGAAGGCACCGCCAAATTCTCGGCCATCCGGGCGGCCCTGATCGCCCTGGCCAAGGTGTCGCAGACCTCGGACGTGGTTTCGGCATCCGGCAGCCTGGACGTGATGCGCTACGGCCAGACCCTGAAGCCCCGCCGGCTGGTGGGGCTGCGCGGCGTGGGCCCGGCATTCGACGGGCTCTATTACGTGGAGAGCGTTACCCATGACATCAAACGCGGCCAGTACGACCAGCAGTTCAAGCTTACCCGCAACGGGCTGGTCTCCACTTTCCCGACGGTGCCGACATGAGTGACACATACCAAGACGACGCGAGCGACAGCTCCGTCGACGATGTCGGGCAAAAATACTTCGGCAAGTATCGCGGCGTGGTGATCAACAACATCGACCCGATGCAGATCGGCCGGCTGCAGGTGATGGTGCCGGACGTTTCGACCGTGCTGCCGACCAGCTGGGCTATGCCGTGCTTTCCGGCGGGCGGCATCCAGATGGGCCTGTTCACTGTGCCGCCGCTGGGCGCCGGGGTGTGGATCGAGTTCGAGCAGGGCGATCCGGACTATCCGATCTGGGTGGGATGCTATTACGGCAGCACTGCGGAAGTGCCGTCCATCGCCCTGTTGTATCCGCCACCGGTCCCCGCCATCACCTTGCAGACGCCGCTGCAGAACAGCCTGACCGTATCCGACCTTCCCGGCCCGACCGGCGGCATCCTGATCAAGAGCTCCACCGGGGCGTCGATCGCCGTGAACGACATCGGCATCACCATCCAGAATGGCCAGGGCGCGTCGATCGTGCTGGCGGGGCCCAGTGTCACCATCAATGCCGGCGCGCTGGTCGTGGTGTAGGGAGGACGCATATGCCGGGCTTCTTGCTGCATCAGGGGGCGGTGGTTCTCTGTTCCCACGCCGGCCAGGCCCAGCCGCTGGTGCCCAATCCGCGCGTGCAGGTCAGCGGACAGCCGACCGTGGCGGTCACCGGGCCCTGGACGATCGCCGGCTGCGCGCTGCCGCCGCCGCCGGCCGCCAACGGCCCTTGCCTGATGGCGCAGTTCGTCACCTCCAGCCTGCGCGTCACCAGCCTGGGGCAGCCTCTGCTTCTGCTGGACAGCCAGGCGATCTGCGCCCCCACCGGAACGCCGTTGCTGGTGGTTTCGACGCAGGTCCGCGTGACCGGGACCTAGCCATGGCCAACAGCATCGCCTCCCCCTACGGCATCGACGGACGCGGACGGACCGCCATCAGCGATCCGCAGACCCATCTGCGCGACCTGATCGAAAGCGTGCTGTTCACCTCTCCCGGGGAACGGGTGATGCGCCCGACCTTCGGATGCGGGCTGCAGCGCCTGGTGTTCGCACCGAACAGCGACCAGCTGGCGGCAACCCTGAAAGTGTTGGCGACGACGTCGCTGACCCAGTGGCTTGGCGATCTGATCGAGGTTGCCGACGTGCAGATCGACAACCAGGATTCCACGCTGAGCATCGCCGTCAGCTACATCGTGCGCAGCACCAACGAAACCGCCGACGCCAGCTTCGAGTGGACGCTGTGAGCGACGGGCTCAACGACGATCGGCGCGAGGCGGTCCGCAACGCGCGCGACGCCAACGGCAATCCGTTCATCAACGGCATCGATTTCCTGGAGATCGATCCGGCCGACGAAACCAGGCTCGTCGTGCATTTCATCTTCAACCTGCCGGACGCGCCGAACAATCCGGTGCCACCCAACGCCCCCGGCGATGCGCTGACCGCCAACGACATCGTCATCGAGGGCGGCGAGCGGATCACCGCGATCCCCGTCGTCTCGGCCACGCGCACCGCGGACGATCAGCTCACGGTGGTGGTCGCGGAGATCGGCGACTTCTCTGTCTATACGCTGCGGCTGCGGCTGGCGAACAGCGGCGTCTCGCCGCCCGGTTTCGATCCGCAGCTCTGCGCGGTAAATTTCGTGTTCCATGTCGAATGCGCCAAGCAGTTCGACTGCAAGCCGATGACGATCTGCCCGCCGGATTTCGTCGCGCCGCCGATCATCGATTATCTGGTCAAGGACTATCCGGGCTTCCTGGGCGTCATGCTGGATCGCATGTCGCTGCTCTCGCCGGGCTGGGCGGAGCGCAATCCGGCCGATCTCGGCGTCGCCATTGTCGAAGCGCTGGCCTATGTCGCGGATCATCTGAGCTACCGCCAGGACGTGATCGCGACCGAGGCCTATCTGGGAACCGCGCGGCTGCGCAGCTCGATCCGCCGCCACGCGCGACTGGTGGATTACCGGTTGGGCGAGGGCTGCAACGCCCGCGCCTGGATCCGCATGCTGGTAAGCGGCGACATTCCCGCCGGCATTCCCCGCGTGAAAATAATCCCTTCGGGCATACCGGGCGTGCCGGACACGATCCTGCGTTGGCGGCTGAGCACCGGGTTCGCCAGCCAGTCTCCGCCATTCCTGCCGCGCGACACGCTGACCTACATGCAGGCTCAGCAGGCCGGCGCGCAGTTCTTCGAGCCGATGGCGGATACGCCGCCGCTGTTCGTCGCGCATAAGGAAATGCCGCTGTACAACTGGAGCGCGCGGACCGCCTGTCTGGCGCCCGGTGCCACGAGTGCCACGCTGGAGGGCAGCTATCCCCAGCTTCAGCCCGGCATGGTACTGGTGCTGGCCGAGGCCAAGGGACCGCTGACGGGATCGCCGGACGACGCGGATCCGCAAAAGCGCTGGGCCGTGCGGCTGACCGCGGTGGATCCGCCCGGCACCGATCCGGTCACCGGCACGGCGATCACCGCCATCACCTGGCATGCGGAAGATGCGCTGACATTCCCGATCTGCATCTCCAGCATCACCGACGTCGCGCATGGCCAGACGGCGATCACCGAGGTCAGTGTCGCCTGGGGCAACATCGTGCTGGCCGATCACGGACGCACGCTGGGCGACCCGCTGGAAGACATGCCGGAGGCGATCGGTATCGTATCCTCCCGCCCGACCCAGCGCTTCCGGCCCAATCTGGCCGAGGCGCCGCTGACATTCGCCGCCCCCTACCCGTTCCTCGGCGAGCCGCAGGCGCTGCCGAACCCGCCGTTCCACTCCGCTCTCGCGGCAACCCAATTCACCGCGGCGGACGCGATGGCGACGATTTCCACCAGCAGTACCGGCCCGGCCGGGACGGTACAGGACTGGCAGGTCTTCGCCGACCTGCTCACCATAGACATCGGGCCGGACACCGCTGGCTTCGTCGTCGAGGTGGAGCGCGACGGCACTGCCTTCCTGCGGTTCGGCGACGGGATCAACGGCATACAGCCGGAGCCGGGCGCGTCGTTCCGCGCCAATTATCGCGTCGGCCTGGGCACCGCCGGCAATGTCGGGCGCGACAGCCTTATCCTCATCGACACCACGGGCATCGATCCGGCCACAATCCTGCTCATCAGCGGCGTGACCAATCCGCTGCCGGCCTGGGGCGGCACCGATCCGGAGACCATCGACCACGTCCGCCAGTCCGCGCCCTATGCGTTCCGCACCCAGCTGCGCGCGGTCACACAGGACGACTACCGCGACGTCGCGCTCCAATACCAGGGCGTGCGCCGGGCGGCCGCCACCTTCCGTTGGACGGGAAGCTGGCACACGGTGTTCCTGACCATCGAGCGCGAGGACCACGCGATGCTCGATCCGAACTTCATCGCCGGCCTGGAAAGCTATGTCGACGGCTACCGCATGGCCGGGTACGACCTCGAAGTCGCGGATGCGCTGCAGGTGCCGCTGCGCATCGCCATGCATGTCTGCGTTCAGGACGGATACGTGGCCACTGATGTCGAAGCCGTGTTGCTGAGCATCTTCAGCGACCAGGTGCTGCCGGACGGTACGCTGGGGGCGTTCCATCCGGACAATCTCAATCTCGGCCAGCCGATCTATCTCTCCCCGCTCTATGCCCGCGCCCAAGCGGTCGATGGCGTCGCGTCGGTCAGCATTACTCGCTTCGAGCGGGAAGCCACGCCAGGCGACCCGACCGGACTCACCACCGGGGTTCTGGTCCCCGACCGCCTGGAACTGTTCGTGCTGGACAATGACCCGAACTACCCCGAGCGCGGGCTGTTCGAGCTGCAAGTGGATGGCGGGCTGTGAGCGCGAGCATTCCATGCGGATGCTGCGAGGGCATCACCACCGAAACCCCGGTGGTGCTGAACAACCGCCCCGGCCTAGCCGCGATCGCCTATCGCGTCGGGAACTGGGCCCAGTTCAAGGCCAGCATGCTCGATGCCCTGTCCACCACGCCCGAGCTTGCGGCGCTGCATACCCGCAGCAACGACGATTTCTCCATCGCCCTGCTGGATGCCTGGGCGGTCGCCTGCGACATCCTGACCTTCTACCAGGAGCGCATCGCCAATGAGAGCTATCTCGGCACCGCCACGGAGCTGCTTTCGGTCGGTGAGCTGGCGCGGCTGATCGGCTATAAGCCGAGCCCTGGCGTCGCCGCCAGCGCGGCGCTGGCGTTCATCATGGATGCGCCGGTGGCGCTGCCGAAACTGCCGCCGGGAACGCAGCTTTCGGCGCTGCAGGCCAACTCCGCCCCGACGCAGGTGTCGCTCGACACGGGGCTGAAGGTGCAGAGCGTGCCCGACCCCGGCCAGCTGCCGGCCACCTTCGAGACCATCGCCCCGATCGTCGGGCGCGCGAGCTGGAATGCGATCTCCCCGCGCATGTCGTTGCCGGTCGATGCCGGCGGCGAGAACGCGGCGGCCAACGTCCGGCTGACCGGCCTGGGCCTCAATCTGCAGGTCGGTGACCCCCTCCTGCTGGTCTCCGGCGACGGCACGCAGAACGTGCAGCGCATCGCCGCGGTGACGCTCGATACCGACACGCAGACCACGAGTGTGCAGTTCGAGTCCGATTTTTCCGCGACCCCTGCCCCGCTCCCGACGACGCCGGGGCAGGTCTATCCGTGGCAGATAGGCATCGACGACACGCTGGTGTGGGATTCGATCAAGGGCTTTCTGTGGCAGGACCAGAATGACCTCGTCGCGATCGCAACCACGCGAGCCTGGCCGCTCGACCAGCTCGAGGCCGGGATCAACGCCTGGCGCGGCAAGATCGCACCGTTCGCCGACCCGCCGCTGCAGGTGTTCACGCTGAAGGTGCGCGCCTCGCTGTTCGGCCACAACGCGCCGGCCTGGGCATCGCTGCCAGCCAGCCTGCGGTTCAATCAAGGCGTGCAACAGGTCGACAATACCGGAAAACCGACGGGCTCTTACACCCCGGTTCCGGCGGCCTTTCCAACGGACTGGGACTATTACAACTACCTCTACTACGACCAGACATTCGCCAATGCCGCGCAGCAGACCCCTCCGATCACCAGCTTCGATCTCAACTCCATCTACCCCGCGCTGGTGCTTGGCGACTTCCTGGTCTTGCAATCCTCCGACAATGCCGCGCCCACGGTAATCGCGCCGATCCTGTCCGCGGTCACGGTATCGCGCAGCGACTACATGTTGTCCGCCAAGGTGACGCGCATCGTGCTGGACACGGACTGGAACAACGTGGCGATGTTCGAGTTCCGCACCACCGCCGTCCTCGGCCAGACAGACGAGCTGCCGGTCGCCGAAATCGCATTCGACGATATCGTCGACAACTCGGCGCCGCTGATGCTCGACGGCGCGTATTTATCGCTGAAGGTCGGTCAGCTCATGGCGATCAGCGGCACCCGTGCCGACAAGGCGGGCGAAACCAAAAACGAGGTGGCGGCCATCAAGTCGCTGTCGCTGGTCGACGGCTACACCACGCTGACCTTCGATCCCGAGCTCGACGGCAGCTATGTGCGCAGCACGGTCACGGTGAACTGCAACGTGGCGCCGGCCACGCATGGCGAAACCCGGACGGAGATCCTGGGCAGCGGCGACGCCACCCAGCCGTTCCAGCGCTTCCAGTTGAAACAGCCGCCGCTCACCTATGTCAGCGCGGCAACGCCATCGGGCTCGCGCTCCACCATGCTGGTGCGCATCAACGGGATTGCCTGGACGGAAGTGCCCTGGCTCTACGGCCATGGCCCGACCGAGCGGGTCTATACGCTGAGCATCGACCAGGCCGGCACGAACTGGGTGCAGTTCGGCGATGGGGTGAGCGCCGGTGCGCGGCTGCCGTCGGGCGTCAACAACGTGGTCGCGACCTATCGCCAGGGCATCGGCCAGGCCGGGATGGCGGCGGCCGGCAAGCTCAGCATGCTCATGAGCCGCCCGCTCGGCCTCAAGGACGTGAGCAATCCGCTGGCCGCCAGCGGCGGCGGCGATCCGGAGACGCTGGTGCAGGCGCGGGCCAATGCGCCGGTGACCGTGCGTACGCTGGACCGGATCGTGTCGCTGGAGGATTTCGAGGATTTCGCCCGCGCCAGCGCCGGGATTGCCAAGGCGCGCGTGGCCTGGATATGGGACGGCACGCGCAATGTTGCCTGCGTGACGGTGGCGGGGATCGGCGGCGCCCTGTTGCTGGCGGGAACGCCGCAATACCGCAATCTGCTGACCGCCATGCAGCAGGCCGGCGACGGCACCGTCGCGGTGGCGCTGTGCAGCTATTCGCCGATCACCTTCACGATTGCCGCCACGATCATTACCGACCCCACGCTGGACGGGCCGACCGTTCTGGCCGCCGTCCAGGCTGCCGTGCAGCAGGCGTTTGCGTTCGACGCGCGCGACTTCATGCAGCCGGTCTATCGCAGCGAGGTGATCGCGGTGATGCAGGACGTCCCAGGGGTGGTGGCCCTGACGCTCGACGGCCTCGCCTATAGCGGCACGCCCCTGCTGGGCGCGCAACCGGACGCGCTGGTCGCGGCGGCACCGACAATTGGTGCCGGCGGGCTGGTGGGCGCGCAGCTTCTGACCCTGCAACCGGGACCTCTGACAGCGGTGGTGCTGGCACCATGATCACCTTCGACACCGACGGGATCTATAATCTTCTGCCGGCCTGGTTCCGGCTGCGCGACCAGGAGCAGGGCGGCGGCGCGTTGCGGGCACTGCTCGGTGTCATCGCATCGCAAGCGGAGATACTGGAAGACAATCTGGACCAGCTCTACGATGACCAGTTCATCGAAACCTGCCAGCCTTGGGTGATCCCCTATATCGGCGAGCTGATCGGCTTCCGCCCGTTGCGTCCGCTGGGACCCGGACAGGGCAGCGCCAGCCGCGCCGAGGTCGCCAACACCATCGGCTATCGCCGGCGCAAGGGCACCCTGGGCGTGCTGGAGCAGCTCGCCTTCGACGTCACCGGATGGCCGTCGATCGCGGTGGAATACTTCACCCGGCTGGCGACAACCCAGTATGTCCGCAACCATCTGCGTCCGCAGAACGCGATCGTCGATGTGCGCAGCCCGGTCACCGCCCTGGATATCGGCGGCGCGTTCGACCTGGCGCCGCGCAGCGCCGATGTCCGGCGCATTTCCAGCGGCCGCGGACGCTACAACATTCCCAATATCGGCCTGTTCGTCTGGCGGCTCGCAACCTTCGGCGGGGCCGCGCAGGCGCTGGCCACGGCGGCCTCGCTGGAACGCAGCACGGCGCGCGTGATGGCGCCGAACCAGTATACCTTCGATCCCTTCGGTGGAGACGTGCCGCTGGTCAATCCGCCGCGCCCGGCGGACCTGTTCGCCCTGGCGGGACAGATGAACGTGCCGTTTCCATTGCCGCGCTATCCGCTTTACCAGGAGCTGGAGGCCGCGCGCGCGGCCGCCGCCGCCGGGCAGCCGCAGAGCTATGTGTTCTTCACCGATCCGCCGGTGTTCACCATCTATGAGGCGAACGGAACGGCGATCGACCGGCTGGCGATCGAGATCTGCGACCTCACTTCATGGACCCAGCCGACCGCGCCCGGCATCCGCGTCTCGGTCGACCCCGTGCTGGGCCGCTTCGTGTTCGCCGCCCCGGTACCATCGGCCAGCGATGAGATCCGTACCGCCTATGCCTACAGCTTCAGCGGCGATTACGGCGGCGGCACCTATGCACGCTCCGCCGATCCGGGCGAGGCCGACCCGTCATTGACCATCGGTGATTTTGCCACCGCCGATCTCTCGGCGGTGCCGCACGGCGTGGTCGAGATCGACGACAGCGGCATCTTCGCGGGCGATGTGGCGCTTTCACCGGATACCGCGCAACTGGTCATTCGCGCCGCCGATTATGCCCGCCCGGTCATCACCGGTTCGCTCACCATCAACGCGGTGCCAGGCGCCAGCGTCACGTTGCGCGGCCTCGGCATCGGTGGCGGCGTGACCGTGGCGGGTGCCGGGCCGTTCAGCCTGGCCATCGAACATTGCACCATCCGCGGGCCGCTCTCCTGGCCGATCGGGGGCGGCGGATCGTTGAGCGTGGATCACTCGCTCTGCGGCGCGCTCGCCGTGGATGCCGACAGCGACATCGACATTGCCGACAGCGTGATCGACGCCGGATCCGACACCGTGGCGGCCATTTCCGCAGGTGCAGGAAATGCCGCCGGCAGCGTGTCGATCGCCCGCAGCACGGTGTTCGGCACGCTGGCGGCACGCGAGTTGCCGCTGGTCGAAAACAGCATTCTCACCGGCACGGCTATTTCTGCGCGACAGCAGGACGGATGCGTGCGCTACAGCTACCTGCCGCCGGCATCGCTGACGCCGCGGCGTTACCGCTGCCAGCCGGATGCCACTGTCGATGCCGCCATCGCCCAGGCGCTGGCCGCCAACCCGGCGCTTTCCAAGGCGGCGCAGGACGCGATCACGGCGGGGATCGTGGCCTGGCTGGTGCCCAGCTTCACCAGCCGCCAGCCTGGCGCGCCCGGCTATGCCCAGCTCGCCAATTTCGCGCCGGACGCGATCCGCTACGGCGCGGAAGACGGCGACGAAATGGGCGTGTTTTTCGGCCTGTTCGGCCCGCGCCGGGAGGCCAATCTGCTTTTCCGGATCACCGAGTATATCCGGATCGGTCTCGAGTTCGGCGTCATTCACGCCAGCTGAATGGCAACAAGGGGGAAGCCATGAAAGGCGATTTCAGCCGAGCCACCTTCGATCATAACAAGCACTACCGGCGCGTGCTCATGCAGCAGGGCCGCGTCGAGGTCGATGCCGATCCGAATGAGCAGGTCGCGATCGACGCCTACGTAACCGCCACCACCACGCGCGACGTCATCGGCCAATGCGGCGTTCCCCAGCTGCCGGACGGAACGCCATCGACCGGCTTTCTGATCGGACTGGACGCATTGGGCAACCTGACCATCGGCACCGGACGCATCTATGTCGACGGCATCCTGGTCGAGAACGGGAACCTGCCCAATCCCGCGACCTATCTGGCCCAGCCCAGCCGCCCCTTCCCCACCGGCATGACGCTGCCGCAAAGCCCGGATCTGACGGGCGGCGCCGGCACCTATGTCGTCTATCTCGATGTCTGGGAACGGCTGGTCACCGCGCTCGACGATCCGCTGATCCGCGAAACCGCACTCGGCGGGCCCGACCACTCCGTGCGCACGCAGGTGGTGTGGCAGGTCAAGCTGGCGCGGATCGGCGGGCTCGGCGGTGTGTTCACCTGCGCCACCACCGGAGACGGATGGCTGCCGACGATCGCCAATCCCGGGCAGCTCACGGCCAGCGTCGGCGCGCCCGCGGTGGACCCGCTACCCTGCATCCTGCCGCCGGAGACCGGATATCGCCGGCTGGAAAACCAGCTCTACCGCGTGGAGATCCATGAAGCCGGGGGCTACGGCGCGGCCAGCTTCAAATGGTCGCGGGAAAACGGCTCGGTGGTCGCCGGCGTGCTCGGCGTGCCCGGGGCCAATCCGCAGCCGGGGACGGTGACCGGCCCGTCCTTCCTGGTCACCACCACCGGGCGCGACGACAGCCTGGGCTTTAAGGTCGGCGACTGGGTGGAACTGATCGACGACCGCGCCGAACTGTTGGCCGGACGCGGCGAATTGTTGCAGGTGCAGTTCGTCGACTCCGCCAACCTGGTCATCACCACCACGGCCGCGGCGTTGCCGCAGAACGCCGCCGATCTCACGTTGCATCCGAAACTTCGCCGCTGGGACGAGACCGGAACCGGGCTGGGCGACGGCATCGCTATCCCGGACGGCCAGCCGATCGCGCTGGAGGAAGGCATCCAGGTCGCGTTCTCCGGCGGAACCTTCTCGATCGGCGACTACTGGCTGATCCCCGCCCGTACCCGCACCAGCGTCACCGACGGACAGATCGAGTGGCCGTCCGATCCGACGACGGGGAATCCCGTGTCGCTGCCGCCGCGCGGCATCATGCACCATTACGCCAAGCTGGCGCTGGTGGGCTTCGATGGCACGCAGTTCCAGTTGATCGGCGGAGAGCTCCCGGATTGCCGTCCCTCCTTTCCCCCGCTGACCGGCCTTCAGCCGGGCAACGATCTCAGCCCCTGCACCCTGGTGGTTCGGCCCGGCGCGGGTTGGGAACAGCCTGTGCTCGCGCTGTTCGCCAAACCCGGGGTGGATGCGGAGATCTGTTTTCCCGTGGGCAATTTTCCCGTCACCAGCACGGTTCAGATCCAGGGCGCCGGCAACATCAAGATCTCCGGTGCGGGTTTCGGCACCAAACTCGCCAGCACGTCGATGGAATCGGTGATCAGCTTCACCCAGTGCACCAGCGTGCTGGTGCGCGATCTCGCCGCCACCACCACGACCGTCGACCCCTTGCCTGCGGCGGTCGGCCAGGGAACGAAGCCGTTCAATCAGCGCGACCATATCGGTGGCACGCTGCATTTCGTCGATTGCGGAGAGGTGGTGGTGGACACCGTTTCCCTGAGCTGCGGCAGTGCCGGGAATACCGGCATCCGCGGCGCCGCCTGCCTCACGGTGCGGAGCACGCCGACGCCAGCCAACGCCACGACCGGCGCTGGCAGCGTGCGCATTCGCGGCTCGCAGTTCCTGGTCGGCGACCTCCAGCACGGCATCCTCGTGGTTCATGCCGCGCGCGCCGTGATCGAGGACAACGAGATTGCCCATGACATCGTTTCCAGCGGCCGCATTCCGTTTCCCCGACGCATCCTGGATCCGCGGTTCCTGTCGATGGCGCGCAGCGTGCTGCTGTCGCATCCTGCGATCGTGCGCCCCGCACCGCCGGCTGTGGCTGCGGCCGCACCGACGCCGCGCCGCCGCGGCCGGGCCGCCGCGGCAGAACCCCCACCGACCGTCAGCGGCGCGGCGGCAACACAAGGGCCTCCGGCGGCTGCGGCCGTCGTTCCGTCGGGAAGCCGGCCGAACGTGACCGTGACGATCGCCAACCGCACCGTCACTTTCCGCTCCCTGCCCGGCCTGCAAAGCACCTGGCAATCCTTCCTGGATCAAAACGCGCCGGCCAGCTTCGCCACCGATCGCGACCTGATGCAGTTCCTGAACGCGTCGGCCGCGCGAGTGCTGACCGACGCGACCGCGCGGGACCAGCTTTCGGGATTTCGCGACATCATTCATATCCTGAACCAACCGGACGCGAATTCCGCCGCGCGCGCCATCGCGGTCGGCGGACGCGGGATCCAGGACCTGCAGATCCGCGGCAACAGGATCTCCGGCGCGCTGCAGGGTATCGCCGTGGGCATGAGCTTCCACCAGACGCCGCCGCCGGGCGCACCGGACCGGGCGGGAACGATCCTGATCGCCGATAACGTAATCGACATCGCGCTGACCCCGCTTGCCCGGCGGCTGGCGCGGCACGCGATCTTCGTCGGCAACGCCGACAGCGTGGAGATCCGGTCCAACCGGGCCAATCTGACCGACCCCACCGGGGTGTTTCTGCCGACCGACGGCATCCGCGTCTTCGGCTATCTCGGCAAGAAACTCATTGTGCGCGGCAACCATCTGGCCGGCTTCCCGACCGGCATCCTGGTCACCGCGCTATCCGCGCCGGGGGTACAGATACAGAACCAAATACTCTACCAACCCGGCGTGGACGAGGCGCCACGGGCGGGAAATCTGTGGCTGATCGCGGACAATGTATTCGACAAGGCACGCCAGGCGATCGCCGCCCCCGCCTGCATGCAGGTGGATAATTGGCATTGATCCCGGCACCGGGGAGGCGTAACGTTTTTGGGCCCGAGGTAGGGTCGGCGTGTGCCGCGGGGTTCGAATCCCTGGTAACTGCTACTCGGGCGGGCCGCTTCGGCCCGCCCGACAGCGGCAACAGAAATCAATTTCCGCATACACCACCACGGGGACCAGACTGGCAGGCTTTGCGGCCGGTCCGATCCAGCTGACACGAGCGGCTATGGCGCCGCCTTCCGCGAAAGCCGCTCCAGCACGGCGTTGAGCTCGGCGCCGAGCAGCACGGCGTAGACGGTGGCATAGAACCACATCATCAGGCCGACCACGGCGCCGAGCGGGCCGTAGGTTGCGTCGAAACGCGCGATGTGGGCGACGTAGTAGGACAGCACGACCGAGACGAGCAGCCAAACCAGGGTTGCGACGAACGCGCCGGGGCCGATGCGGTGACGGATCTCGCTTCCGTCGTCGCCGATGCGGCAGGGGCCGAAGCGATAGAGCAGGCGCACGGTCAGCAGGACGAACAGCATCATGACGATCAGTCCGCCGGCGTCGATCAGCGCCGCCTGGTGCGATTTCAGGCCCAGGAAACTGATCGCCACAGGCAGGAACACGAGGGTGGCAATCGCCAGCACCGCGCCGAGGATGGCGCAGAGCGTCATCGTCAGCGCGGTCGCCTGGAAGCGCAGGATGCCGCGCCGCTCCGGCACCGCGTAGGCGATGTTCAACGCCGAGAAGATCGATTTGGTGCCCGTGGCTGCCGACCAGAACGCGATGCTGGTGCTGACGAACAGCCCGATACCAAGCGTGCCGCGCGGATGGTTGACCAGAGTGTGCACGCGCTCGGAGATCAGGTGGAACGCCGCGGCGGGCAACAGATCCTCGAGCACCTGCATCTGGGGTTCCACGGTGCGGGGATCGAACACCAGGCCGTAGATGAAGACCAGGGTGGCGATCGCCGGGAACAGGGCCAGCGTGGCGTAGAACGCGCACCCGGCCGCGGCGAGGGAAACACGGTCCGACACCACGCCGCGCGCAGTTGCGGCGGCCACCGCGGCCAGCCAGCCCAGGCGCGATTCGGGTCGCGCGGCGCTTGCCCGGCCGGTATCGGCACTTCCGCTCATTCCGCCGTCGGGGGGGCTTTCACCACCATCCGCCTCCACTCTGGAACACTAAATTATCGCTTGAAACTCAAGCATAAATCGACCGGCTTTCCGGCGGCATGCGCAAGCGGAGCCGTCATGCGGTGGAAGCGGGACAGAATTTCACGGCCGCGGACCGGTGGGGGACTAAAAGCCGCTTGCGTTGCAGGAAGCGGGGTCTTATCACGGCGCCACGCAGCAACGCACGTGCCTCTGGCCCTCGTGGTTACGCAACGACGTCAAGCGTTCTGGCAACTTAGCTTGTCGCTGGTTCGTTCGACCGTTTCGTTAATCGCGCTCGTCGCTTTTCACAGGCGAGCGTCTATAGAGGGAGGCCCGGTGCGATGACCCCGAAAATCGCCCAGTTTCTTCGTGATCAGCAGCCGGCGACGCCGTGCCTGGTCCTGGATGTCGATCGTGTGGAAGAGAATTTCCGCGCCATCACCCGCGCCTTGCCTATCGCCCAGATCTATTACGCCGTGAAGGCAAACCCGGCCGCGCCGATCCTGGAGCGCCTGGTGGGGCTCGGCAGCTGTTTCGACGCGGCGGGGATCGAGGAGATCGAGTCCTGCCTGACGGCCGGCGCGCAACCGGAGGCGATCAGCTTCGGCAATACGATCAAGAAGGTTTCCGCCATTCGGCGCGCCTATGCAGCGGGCGTGTCGCTGTACGCCTTCGACAGCGCCGAGGAGTTGGAGAAGCTGGCCGCCCATGCCCCGGGCTCGCGGGTATATTGCCGCATCCTGGTGGAGAACGAAGGCGCGGACTGGCCGCTGTCGCGCAAGTTCGGCACCACGATCGAAACCGCGCGCATGCTGATGATCCGCGCCGGCGAGATGGGCCTGGACCCGTTCGGCCTGTCGTTTCACGTCGGCAGCCAGCAGACCACGACCAGCTCGTACGAAGCCGCGATCAGCAAAGTGGGCATGCTGTTCACCGACCTGAAGGAAGCCGGCGTGAACCTGCGCATGGTCAATCTCGGCGGCGGCTTCCCCGTGCGCTACAGCAGCGAGGTGCCGGAAATCGACCGGTTCGGCGATGCGATCATGGGCGCCATGACCAAGCATTTCGGCAACGCGCTGCCGGAAATGCTGATCGAGCCGGGGCGCTTCATCGTCGGCAATGCCGGGCTGGTACAGGCCGAGGTGGTGCTGGTGTGCCGCAAGGGCCAGGAGGATCCGGTGCGCTGGGTGTATCTGGACATCGGCCGCTTCGGCGGGCTGGCCGAGACCGAGGGCGAGGCGATCAAGTACCGGATCGCCACGCCGCATGACGGCATGGCGACCGGGCCGGTAGCAATCGCGGGCCCCACTTGCGACGGCGCGGATATACTGTATGAGAAGAGCAACTATCGGATGCCGCTGGCACTCGCCTGCGGCGACAAGGTCGAGCTTCTCGACACCGGTGCCTATGTCACGACCTACGCGGCCCAGCGCTTCAATGGTTTCCTGCCGCTGGCCGAGCATTACGTCTGACGCAAGAGGACGAGACTGAACGACTGAAAGGGGCCGCGAGGCCCCTTTTTCTTTTCGGCGGTTGGCGTCGGTAAGTAAGGCAACGGGGGGCAAAGCCCCCTCGCCTTACTTACCGACGCCAACCGCCGCACGAGCCGAACGGCGCAGGGCCTGGGGGGGATGGCCAAAGGCCCGGATGAAGCTTTGCCGCAGCCGTTCCGGATCGGCGAAGCCAACGGCCCGGGCGATGGCTTCCAGCGATTCGCCGCCGTCTTCCACCCGGGGGCGGGCGGCTTCGGCGCGCAGGCGTTCGATGGCCTTGGCCGGGGTCTGGCCGGTTTCTGCCAGGAAGGCCCGGCCGAACTGGCGGGGGCTCAGCCGGGCGGCTTCGGCCAGGCGTTCCACCGGCAGCTTTTCGTGCAGGTGGTCGCGGGCGAAATGCAGGGCCTGGCGGATGCGGTCCGATTGCGGTTCCAGGTCCAGCAGGGCGGAAAACTGCGACTGTCCGCCCGGCCGGCGGTGGTAGACGACGAGCTGGCGCGCGACGGAGCGGGAACAAGCAGGGCCCAGATCCGCCTCGATCAGAGCCAGGGCCAGGTCGATGCCCGCGGTGATGCCGGCAGAGGTCCAGATCGTGCCGTCCCTGACGAAGATGCGGTCGGGTTCAACTCGGATCGCCGGATACTGGGACTGCAGCTGGCTGCCGTGGCGCCAATGCGTCGTGGCGCGGCGGCCGTCCAGCAGGCCGGCCGCAGCCAGAAGAAAGGCGCCCGTACAGACGCTGGCGACACGATCAGCCCGGCCGGCGGCACTGCGCACCAACGCCACGGTTTCCGGCGATCGCACACAGGCATGTACGCCGCCGCCTCCGGGGACGAGGAATGTGTCGCAGGCGGCTTCGCCGATGGCCTCCGTGCTGACGGCCACACCGGCCGAAGTCTCGATCGCCCCGCCGTGTTCGGAGACCACGCTCAGCCGGTAGGCGCCCGGCTGTACCTCCGCGGCCGCCTGGAAGGCCGCCAACGGGCCGCTGAGATCCAGCAACTGGAAGCCGGGGAACAGGAAGAAGCAGATATTGCGGGTCATGTCATGGCGTGAATCGAGGGATTAATGTCGTTTCAGTCACCAGCCTCGCCCGGCATGATGGCCGCGTCAATCTGCTCCAGACGGTCGGGGTCAGAAAATCCGGAGGAATGCGATGCCTGTATCCGAGACCGCCATGGGACGGCGGAATGCCTTCGTGCTGGCCCTGTGCCAGGGGCTGTTCACCTGCGCCATCTCCATCGACCTGACCCTGACCGGGCTGACCGGCTACCAGCTCGCGCCGGACAAGACGCTGGCGACATTGCCATTCGCGTTGATCACCGTTGCCGGCGCGGTGGTGACGTTGTTCGCCTCGTTGCTGATGGCGCGGATCGGGCGGCGGCTGGGCTTCGCGCTTGGCGCCTTCGTGGGGGCGACCGGCGGCTGCGTGTCGGTCTGGGCGGTGTTTCACGCCGATTTCTGGATGTTCTGCGTCGGCACCGCGGCGGTGGGGGTGTTTCAGGCCTTCGCGCAATACTACCGGCTGGCCGCGGCGGACGGGGTGGAGGTGCCGCTGAAGACAAGGGCGATCTCCACCGTGCTGACCGGCGGAGTCATCGCTGCGGTGCTGGGCCCGGCGCTGGCGGCCTGGAGCAAGGACCTGTTTCCCGCCTTCCTGTTCGCCGGCGCCTATCTGATGGTGGCATTGCTCGGCCTGGCATCCGTGGTGCTGCTGCTCGGCTTCTATCGCGACCTGGAACCGCCCGCGACACATGCAGAGGATGCCGATGCGCTGCCGCCACGCCCGATCGCGGCCATCCTGCGCCAGCCGATCTTCGTCGCGTCGGTGGCGAACAACGTGGTCGGGTCGGTGGCCATGATGTTCGTCATGACGGCGGCGCCGCTGGCGGCGATCGCCTGCAACCATTCGATCGATGACGGCGCCAGCATAATCCAGTGGCACCTGGTCGGCATGTTCGCGCCGTCGTTCTTCACCGGGCGGCTGATCCAGCGCTTCGGCCTGTCGCGCATCCTGTTCGCGGGCATGGGGCTGAACGTGGTCTGCGTGGCCGCTGCGGTGACATCCACGGCATTGCCGGCCTTCTATCTGGCGCTGCTGTCCCTGGGCATCGGCTGGAACTTCCTGTTCGTCGGCGGCACGACGTTGCTGGCGCAATCGGCCCGTCCCAGCGAGCGGGCCAAGACCCAGGGCGTGGCGGAACTGCTGCGCTACGTCGCGACCGCCGTCGCCACGCTGGCCGCCGGGCCGGTCCTGCTGGCACAGGGCTGGGCGGTGGTGAACATCGCGATCCTGCCGGTCCTGGCGCTCGCGGCGTGCATGACGCTGTGGTGGGTGCTGGCGGAACGCCAGCGGGCGGTGGCGGCGGCTGCGGTTTCGTGAACGGATGATCGGCCCCCGGATCGGGGCGGCAGGCCTCAGGCCTGTGTCACAAAATCATCCAGACTGTCTGAAAATCGGGAACGCATGACCTCAACAGGAGTAATCCAGGCAAGGCCCTGCCGTGTCCGGAGGCAAATTCCGAAGGGTTATGGCGACCCGAGCGCCCGGAACGGCGTTAAGGGACGCAGCAACATATGGTTACTTTATTCCACGGCATGTGAATCGATCTGGAGATGACTTCGTTTCGCATAGCAATTTTTGCGAGTGGACCCGGCGGAATTTTCCGAACGCCATGGTGCGGCGCTTCCAACTGCCGATGCGGTCAAAAAACCACCGGCTGTAGCTGGCACGGCAATCGCCGAGCATTACATCCGGATGACACCCATCACGAGACCCGTCTCCAGATCAGATAGGCGAGCGCACCCCAGAAAGGGATGGAAATGATCATCCCGATCAGAATGCCGCGCGCCGGTCCGGCTCCGGTGGAGGGGGGCTTATCGGGAGAATTCGACATAGCCAGGGCCCTCAATGGATGATCCACGGACGCGTGGATTCCTATGGAGTGTTGCACTGTGCAATGCAAGCATACCGCCGCGTGTCGCCCCTGGGCTCTCCGCTTGCGCATTTCGGTACCCCTACCCCATAACTTCGACAATGACTTTCAAATTGCAACCTATGGGAGCCAAATGCTCCACGCCCCATCCGTGATCTATCTATGGTTGTGGAATGGGCGTTAACGAGTGCCAGGGTGCGGCAGCACCCGGCTGGGTTTTGACCCCGGCGCGTCTGAGGGCGAGACTGCGGGCATCGCGTCAACGAGGACACATCCATGCTGCAATCCCCCCCAGCCCAGCCCGGCATGAGCGAGGACGAGATCGACACCCCTGCCCTGGTGCTGGATCTTGATGCCTTCGAATTCAACCTCGACCGAATGGCCGACATGCTGGCGCCCACCGGAGCGAAGCTGCGCGCCCATGCCAAGACGCATAAATCGCCGGTGATCGCGCTGCAGCAGATCGCCCGCGGAGCGGTCGGGCAATGCGTGCAGAAAGTGGCAGAGGCGGAAATCCTCGCCTGGGGCGGCGTCCGGGACATCCTGGTGTCCAACGAGGTCGTCGGCGCCGGCAAGCTGGCACGCCTGGCCGCCCTGGCGCGGATCGCCAAGGTGGCGGTGTGCGCCGACGACGCGGCCCAGGTCGCGGCGATCGAGGCGGCGGCGGAGGCGGCCGGCGTGCGCCTATCGGTGCTGGTGGAAATCGACGTCGGCGCCGCGCGCTGCGGCGTGCAGCCGGGGCCCGAGGCCGTGACGCTGGCCAAGCGGATCGCCGCATCCAGGCACCTGATCTTCGGCGGATTGCAGGCCTATCAGGGCAGCGCCCAGCACCGGCGCGGCCTGGAGGAACGGCGGAAACTGATCGACCATGCGGTCGAGGGATCGCGCCGCACCGTCGAACAGCTCCGCCAGCAGGGGCTGCCCTGCCCCATCGTCGGCGGCGGCGGCACCGGGACGTTCGAGCTTGAGGCCGCGTCCGGCGTCTATACGGAAATCCAGGCCGGTAGCTACGCGTTCATGGACGCGGATTATGCCCGCAACATGGATGGCCTGGGCGCGCCTGTCTCCACGTTCCGGCATGCGTTGTTCGTGCTGGCGACGGTGATGAGCGCGCCGCGGCACGGGCTGGCGGTGCTGGATGCCGGGCACAAGGCGGTTTCGATCGACAGCGGCATGCCGACGCTGTGGCAGCGGCCGGATATCCGCTACGTCTCCGCATCCGACGAGCATGGCAAGCTGGAATACGGCGCGGAGACCGCGGCGGTGAAGCTGGGCGAGAAGCTGCGGCTGATCCCCGGCCATTGCGACCCGACCGTGGATCGTTTCGACTGGTATGTCGGCGTGCGCGGCGGCCGGGTCGAATGCCTCTGGCCAGTGGCGGCGCGCGGCGGGCTGAACTGACAAGCCGGGTCCGCCCCAAGGGGTAACGGGGCCAGGTTCGAGCCCTGGCCCCGCTATCGTTACCGGCGGGCGCGCACCCGGGCGAGGCCAAGCAGGCCGAGGCCGAGCAGCGCGATGGACGCGGGTTCCGGGACGGTTTGCTGCACGAAGCTGGAACCGCCGAGGTCGGCGTCAGTGAAGCCGAACACGTAATAGAGGCTTGGACCGGCGACACCGGGCACGAAGTCGTTGTCGTTGGCTACCCACAGCGTGTGCTGGGTGGTGCCGCCGATCGTCACGTCCTCGCCGAAGGCGATGCCCTCGATCTTCGAGGGGATCTGGCTTTTCGCGATCAGGTTGGGCGCGCCGTTCAGCACGTTCACCAGATCCACGAACAGCGTCTTGTTGACCGCATTGGCGGCCGCCTGGGTGCCGTTCATGCCGGTGACATCGACGGCGTTGGTCAGGTCGATCTTGAACAGCTGCTTCACGCTGGCGCTGCTGCCATCGCCCAGGCCCTTGCCGTCACGCTCATCGACCAGGAATTCATGGTCGTTCAGTGCCAGGATCTCGCTGACACCAGTGCCGGTGGTGAGCGTGTAGGCATATTCGTGGGTCTGGCCGGTGGTGGTATCGATGGTAACGATCCGCAGCACCTTGGCGGCAGCGCCGCCGAGATTGGCATCCTGGATCAGCGATGCCTGCATGATGCCGACCAGGGTCTTGCCGTCCGGCGTGATGGCCAAGCCTTCCATGCCCTTGTTGGCAACACGTCCGCTGGTATTGCCGCTGATCTCCGTGGCGCCGTTCGGACTGAGATTGGAGACGTCGAGATTACCCGGAAGCGTGAAGCTGCGGATACGCTCGCCGGTGGCGCGGTCGAACTGGTACACATAGGGACCGTATTCATCGGAGACGTAGATGGACTTGCCGTCAGCAGAGACGCGGGCACCTTCCGGATCGAGGCGGGCATTGTTGGGATTGCCGGAAGTCTGGCCGGCAGCGAAATTGTCGGAACGCCCGGTGAAGTAGTTCTTCGTGGACGTGTTGATGGCAGGCGCGCCCGAGCCGATGGGCGTGACGCCGTCGATCTGGGTGCCGAGGCCGGCGCCGGTGCCATAGGTCAGGGGCGTGCTGCTCCAGAGCAGGGTGGTGCCGGTCAGCGTGGGCGTCAGCGTGAACGGCAGGGTGGAACCCGGCGCACTCGGCGTCAGGTCCATCGTCACGGTCTGGAAGCGCGAAATATAGGAGACCGTGTCGTCCACGGCACTGTTGTACGGGGTGGCGTTCGGGCCACGGTCGGGCAAGGCAATGAAGGTGTTGCCTCCGGCCCAGGCGAGGGCGGAGCCCCATAAGCGCGAACTTACCGGGTTATTCTCAGGTCTGCGCATTGTAGGGTTCTCTGCCTTGGCGCCTCGGCCAGTGTGTGGCGCATGGCGTTGGTGGCCTGCCTGGTTCGCTTTCTTGGGGTTGGCAATATGGCCCTGACGAGGGTGCGATGGGCGATCTGCCAGGCGCGCCAGATGGACATTCGCCGGCAGCGGACAGCGGCCGGCTTAGGGGGGGAAACCGACAATCTCGCTGGCGATTTCGTCGGTCAATACAGCGACGATCAGTTGGGCCAGCAGCCAGGTCCGCGCCAGCGCGGGGTCCATCGCCGGCAGCCTGTCCAGGCCGCCCAGCGTCTTGAGCCGCTTGAAACCAAGCTCGATCTGCCAGCGGTTGCGATACATCTCGATGATGCGCTCCGCCGGCTGGGTCTGGACCGATAGCGAGGTCGCCAGGATCAGATAGCCGGCGGCCGTGGTGGTGCGTGCGTCGAGCTTGTGGCCGCTCTTGCCCGCCTTGCGGGCCATCCGCTTGCGCTGCCGCTCGGCGTGTTCGGCCGGCATGGCCTGGATCACCAGCCGCAGCGGGGCGTCCACGCCTTTGAGGTAGACCGGATGCTCGGCCACGCCAGAGGATTGCGGTAGAAGCTGCAACAGGTCGATGCGCTGCCCCGTCGCGTCGAGCAGTCGCAAGGCGTTCCAGCCAATCCGGGTGATGAAGTCGGCCTTGGCCGCCAGCACCGCCGAGAAGTCGCGCACCCGCGCATAGCCGCGGTCCTGGATCACGGTTTGACCGGCTTGGATCTGCGTCCGGTCCACCCGTTCGGCGAGCTTGCCTTGGGTGAGAACCAGGTCGGCAAAGCAGCCCCGCCCGGGATCAAAGCGGGCATGCAGCCGCCAGTCGCTACCGGTGCTGCCCGGCGCGCAAACCACCGAGCCATCCACCAGCGCCAGGTTCAGCGCCGCTTCGCCGCAGGCCAGGCCTCGCCGCTGCTCCAGCAGACGCTGCAACAGATGCTCCAGCCAGTCGCCCATCTTGCGCAAACGCCCGAGCACACCCTTGTCGCTCAGCGCCACGATCGCCCCATCGCCGGCCATCGCCGCCGTCGTGCGCAACGACAAATGGCCGGGTCCATACATCAACGCCAAGCGAAGAAGGTCCTCCGCACGGCGCACCTTTCGCACCCGCTGCAAGGCACCGAATGAGCGCGCGGTCGTCTCCAGGTCGGCAACTTCGCTCAGACGCGAGACAATCGACGACCATTGGCCGTCTTCAAGGGAGGCTTCCATTCACCTTACGAATTACCCTCAATCGAGCCGACGCAAGCCTTAGATTCGCGCCTATGGGGCGGAGCCCATGCCACCGAGGATGTTGCCGCTCAGGCCGTTTTCGAGCGGGCCAGTCAGGACTGACAGATCCACATTGGCTCCGGCCGATGAGCCTGTCAGCGTGCCGGTGGCGATCAGTTGCACGGCGGCGTGCGCGGCAGGCGTGCAGATCAATCCCAGGCAGGTGGCCAGGGCCAGGCGGGTCGAAATCGGCGTCAAGGGCGTTCTCCAGGAGGTCGAGGATTGCGGATAATGATCGGATGGGCGATCCCATCGGACATTGCGCGGTAATGCGGCTGCATTGTCCGGCAACACAAGCGACAGTCCTGTTACATTCCGCTTCCGGCCTATCCTTCTGCCAAAGAACGGACGCCGCGCTCGCCGACAATTGGAAGAAAGCGGTCGGTGGCACCCGAAGTGATTTTGGAGCGCCAAACCAGAGGCCGCGGTCTGCGACATCCGGCGGCCCAGTCGTGCAGAGACGACCGCCAGGGCCGGCGCAATGTTGTCAGCAGGGTCTTGTCTTCCTCGTCTCGGCCATGAACTCCGCGCGCAGATCGTCCACGCAGGCTCCGGGCTATCCGCTGCCATCGGGGCATTGGCGGGCATCGTCGATCCTGGAACCGCGGTAGCGAACAAAGCGTAAAGCCGGGACGGGTTGCCGACCCCAGAGCAACATCCATTCAGATGGAATTATCTGCATGGATAAAGTTGCTCGCTACAACAAAAGACTAGGGCATGATCGGCACTTCTATCTGCGCCGATCATGCTTAGCACCGATCGCGATGCGAAATCAGCAGCGGCGGAGCAGAGCTGGCGTCAGCGCCGAACAGCAGGGACAGGTGCGGCCCCGGGCGATGCGCGAGCAGGGCGATGAACGGGATCTGCACGGCGCGCGGGTTTTCCAGCATCCGCGCGGCGGCCCCGGGATCGGCCAGGCACGTGGCGAGGCCGGGCGGCCAGGCGGCGCGGGGACCGCGGATGGTGATGAGCATGTCGCCGGCCGGGTCCCCGGCGCTGGCCACCGTGCCGCCGGCGGGCAGGCTGTCGATGCCGAGCATCAGCGCATTCAGCAGCAGCCGGGCGGTGGCGGAGGCGACCGGCGCCTTCGCCACTCCCGACAGGTCGATCGCCACGCGCTTCCTGCCGGCCCCGCCGGAGACCAGCGCGCCGATCGCCTCGATATCCATCGCGGGGCAATCGCCACCCCAGGCGGCGCGCAGCAGGCGGATCCGCGCGATCAGCCCGCCGGCGGTTTCGGCCGCCACGGCAAGCGCCTCCTCCGTCGCGCCCGGGTCCTCGCCAGCCAGTTCCACCACGCCGGCCATGGGTCCGATCGGGCCGCTCAGGTCATGGCACAGGCGCGCGGCGATTAGTTCGGCCAGAAGCAGCGGATCGGGTTGGGGGCCATCTGTCATCGGCAGCTTCCGTGGTTATGCTGCTATGAATGCAGCCGGGCACCTCGCCAAATCCTTAACCCGGGCTCGTTCGGCGCGGCGGTGGATGAATTTAGGGTCAATTTCAACCCCAAGGGGAAGATTTTTGCGGACTGCGCAATGACACGGCGATCCCGGGATTATCTGGCAGCAGCGATCGAGCCAGGCAGCTGGGTGCGCCATCCCGGCCAGCCCGATTGGGGCGCGGGGCAGGTGCAGTCCGTGGTGGGCGCGCGGGTGACGGTGAACTTCGCCCATGCCGGCAAGGTTCTGGTGAACGCCGAGGCGGTGACGCTGGAGCCGCTCGACGGGCCGCCGGGCCTGAATGATAGCTAACCGACGGTTCCGCGAACCAGGGGGCGGGCTTGAACCGGAGGGCCGGATGCCGCACATCTGTGGATGATTTCGGAGCCTGAAGAGCATGATCGACCCGTTCGGCCGTAGCATCACCTATCTCCGCGTGTCGGTCACCGACCGCTGCGATCTGCGCTGCGTCTACTGCATGGCGGAGGACATGACCTTCCTGCCCAAGAAGGACATCCTGACCCTGGAGGAGCTGGACCGGGTCTGCGCCGCATTCATCCGCCTGGGCACCACCAAGATCCGCATCACCGGCGGGGAGCCGCTGGTGCGCCGGGACGTGATGACGCTGTTCCAGAGCCTGGGCGCGCGGATCGGCAGCGGTCTGAGCGAACTGACCGTGACCACCAACGGCACCCAGCTGACCAGGCACGCGGAGACGTTGTACGCCGCCGGCGTGCGCCGCGTGAACGTGTCCCTGGACACGCTGGATCCGGAGACATTCACCCGCATCACCCGCTGGGGCAAAATCGAGCAGACGATGGACGGCATCTTCACCGCCAAGGCAGCGGGCCTGGCGGTGAAGATCAACGCCGTCGCCATGCAGGACGTGAATGAGCACGAGTTCGACCGGATGCTCGCCTGGTGCGGCGAACACGGGTTCGACCTCTGCCTGATCGAAACCATGCCGATGGGCGACATCGACGGTGACCGCACGGCGCAATATCTGCCGCTGTCCATGGTGCGCAGCCGGCTGCGCAAGCACTGGACGCTGGAAGACACCGACTACAAGACCGGCGGCCCGGCGCGGTATTTCAACGTGCGGGAAACCGGCCGGCGCATCGGCTTCATCACGCCGATGACGCATAATTTCTGTGAAAGCTGCAACCGCGTCCGCCTGACCTGCACCGGCACCCTGTATATGTGCCTGGGCCAGGACGACGATGCCGATCTGCGCCGCGTGCTGCGCGCCGGCGTGTCGGACGACGCGCTCGACGCCGCCATCCTGGAAGCCATCGGCCGCAAGCCGAAAGGCCACGACTTCGTCATCGACCGCCGCACGCAGGCCCCGTCCGTGGCGCGGCATATGAGCGTAACCGGGGGTTAGCCGAAATCAGCTGCCCGCGACGACCGTGGCAATATCCGCGCGCACGCCGGGTGAGCGGCGGTAGTATTGGTGCGAACTGGCAAAATCGAGATCATAGTCGGTAAAGCCCGAGCAATCGACCATGCGATAGACGGCCGGTGGGAAGGTCGTCGTATCGGACCGGTCATGCGGGCCATCCTGCCCCAGACGCTTGGCGCCGAGGTTCACGGCCATGCTCAATTGCAGCACGAGGTCGGCCCGGCTGTAGTAGATGGCGATATTCCCGGCCAGCAGATCGAGGCCGCTCAGCCGGCCATAAAGCGGGAAGCTGAAGCTGTTGTAGAGTTCGTCGGCGGCCGCCAGCACCGCGGCGTCGAACAGGGCCGCCTTGCCGTTGCCGTGGCTGAACCAGCTTTCGACCGCCGCCTGCAGCGCCCAGTTGCCCATGCTGTGCGCCAGCAGGATCGTCCTGGCTCCCGTCGCACGCGCGGCCTGCACGATCGGCAGCAGGTTGGCGAAGAAGCTCATCAGATGCGGGCCCGACTGGCCCGCTTTCGTCTGGTCCTGCAGGTAGTCTTCCTGCAGCACGGGCAAGGACAGCAGCTTGCCCAATGACGGCCAACTGAAGGCGATGACGCTGGTATCGGTGCCGGCGACTTGCGAGTTCGCAAGCCATTGCTGATTGAACGCGGCCCTGGTGATGGCGTTCTCAAAGCTGTTGTCGAAGCCATGGATGAACACCAGCAGGTTCCGCCCCGGGTCCGACAGGTCGTCGATGGCGGATTGATCGAAGCGACCCTTGGAAATGTTCTGGATGCTGCGGATCGCCCCGGTCGTGTCCGCGGTCAGATTCGCGTCATCTACGAAAGCGGTGCCGTAGGTGATCGCTGTCGGGTCCGTCGGGGAGACGATGCCGGTGCCGTAGCTGCGCCAGTCTTCGGCTGGCCCAGACAGAACCCGATTGGTCGCAAAATACACCGTGACCGCCATGCGCTTCCTCCCGGGTCGGATGTGAAGGCCTGTGAACTGGCAGCTCTCGCCGGAGCCGGATGGCTCCTTTAGCCGGGAATGGCGACCCTACGCAATCATTACGTAACGGACGGAAAACAGGCCCGGCCACGACCTCGCGCCGACCGGGCCTCATCGTCAGCTGCCGAGGGCGGCTGCCAGCGCCTCGGCGCTGCGCCCATTGGCAATGGCGGCGGACAGGCCGTGCCAATGGGTGCCGCCGACGCGGGCGAAGGCGTGGTCGGCGTTGTAGTTGTAGCAGGCGATGTTTGGATTGCCCTTCGTGCCGGCCACTGTTTTGGCGCGGCCTTCGGCCGGGAAGAACTCGTCCTTGTCGGCGATATGGACCAGCAATGGCCGTGTGATCTTGCCGACATCGTCGAGCAGCCCGTCCAGGCCCACACCGTAATAGGAGATATTGACGTCGGCATCCGATTGCTCGGCCATCATGAAGGCCAGCCGCCCGCCGAGGCAGTAGCCCATCGTGGCGGCCTTGCCGTTGGCGCCGGGCAGCTTGCGGGCGATCGCGAGCGTGGCTTTCAGGTCTTCGATGCCTTTCTGCTGGTCGAACTTGCCGAACAGCTCGAAGGCCTTCTTCCACTCGGCCTCCGATTTGTCGGTGATGTCGACGCCGGGCTCGATGCGCCAGAACAGGTCCGGACAGATCACCAGGAAGCCGAGATCGGCAACCCAGGCGGCGATGTCGCGCATCGCCTGATTAACGCCAAAGACCTCCTGGATCAGCACCACGGTGCCCGCGGGCTTCGATGCCGGCTCGAGCAGATATGCCGCAAAGCTGCCGGAGCCGTCCGTGGCCTGGATGGTGATGTTCGCCATGCTGCATCCTCCCTGTGAAAGGCCCAGACTAGCGGGATCGGCCGCTTCCGTCAGGGGGGAACGCCCGCGTGACTGCGCCGGGGTTGCCGCCACCCGGTCGTGACACGGCAAGGCGAACAGGCTCTGATAGGGCGCGAACCTGCCCATCGCAGCCGGAGGCCCCATCATGACCCATGACCAGATGACCGATGACCAAATGACCGTGACCATCTACCACAACCCGCAATGCGGCACCTCGCGCAACACGCTGGCGATGATCCGGGCCCACGGGGTCGAACCCGTGGTGATCGAGTACCTGAAGACGCCGCCGAGCCGGACCGAGTTGATGGATCTCGTGCAGCGCATGGGCGTTCCGTTGCGGTCCGTGCTGCGCCAGAAGGGCACGCCCTATGACGCGCTGGGGCTGGACGACCCGGCGTTGCCGGACGATGCGCTGCTGGATGCGGTTACGGCGCACCCGATCCTGATCAACCGCCCGATCGTGGCGACGCCCAAGGGCGTACGGCTGTGCCGGCCGGCGGAGACGGTGCTGGAACTGCTCGATCCGCCAACCGCCAGGTGATCCGGGCCGGGCAAGCAGGGTGGCCGCCGCCGCGAGACGCCCGGCGTTCGTTGTCGTGGCGCTCGGCACGACCCAGACGCTGGCCTGGGCGTCGACCTACTACCTGCCGGCCATCCTGGCCGACCCGATCGCGCGGGATCTGGGCATTTCCAACAACCTGGTGTTCGCCGCGTTCTCGGCGGCCCTGTTGCTGACGGCGGTGCTGGGCCCGGCGGTCGGGCGTGCCATCGACCAGCGCGGCGGGCGGGACGTGCTGTGCTGGTCCAACCTCGTCCTCGCCGCCGGCCTGGCGCTGCTGGCGGCATCGCAGGGGCCGGTACTGCTCGGCGTGGCCTGGCTGGTGCTCGGCGTGGGCATGGCATTGGGGCTGTACGACAGCGCTTTCGCGACGCTGGCGGGCTTGTACGGGCAGAACGCGCGCGGGGCGATTACCGGGATCACGCTGATCGCCGGCTTTGCCAGCACGGTGGGCTGGCCGGTATCGTCGCTGCTGAACGCGGAGATCGGCTGGCGCGGCGCCTGCGTGGTGTGGGCGGGGCTGCATCTGGCTCTGGGCTGGCCGCTAAACCGGTTTGCCTTGCCACCGGCGCCGCCACCGACGCCGGCGCCGGCAACGAGCCCCGAACCCGCAGCACCGGTGCGGGACCAGCCGGGCGGGCTGACCACCGCTTTGCTGGCCTTCGTATTCGCCGCCACCTGGGTGGTCAGCACCGGGATGGCGGCGCATCTGCCGCGCGTGCTGCAGGCTGCCGGCGCCAGCGCGGCCGGCGCGGTTGCCGCAGCGGCAATGGTGGGACCGGCGCAGGTGGCCGCACGGCTCGTGGAGTTCAGCCTGCTGCGCCGCATGCACCCGCTCGGCTCTGCCCGGCTGGCCTGCGTGCTGCACCCGATCGGCGCCGCGGCGCTGGGGGTGTTCGGCGGCCCGGCGGCGGCGGTTTTCACCGTGCTGCACGGTGCCGGCAACGGCATGCTGACGATCGCCAAGGGGACGCTGCCATTGGCCCTGTTCGGGCCGGCGGGATACGGGCTGCGCACCGGGCTGCTGTCGGCGCCGGCGCGGGTCGCGCAGGCGGGCGCGCCGTTGTTATTCGGATTCCTGCTGGACCGTCTTGGCGTCGGCGTTCTCGTGCTTTCGGCCGGGCTCGGGCTGGCGTCGCTGGCCGCCCTGCTGGCGGTGCCGATGCCGGCGCGGGCGACCCGGGACATATCCGGGCGCAACGGCTAAGCCGGCCCGACCGGTCCATGAAAAAGGGCGGCGCCCTGCGGCGCCGCCCCCTCTTCGTGTCTTCGTCCAATCCTGGTCTTCGTGACAGGCGAGGCTCAAATACGGTGCATAAAAAAAGCGAGGCCGGCCAGTTGCGGAAACTCCGATCTCATCGCAAGGATGGATTGGCGCTTCACGAGCTTGTGATTAGCCGATCGTTAACCACATTGTCAAGGCTGATGTCGGGAAAAATCGTACAGTAATGGTATTGTATTGGTCAGGATGGCCATCGTGACCATGGTTTTCCTCCGAGCCGAAGTGAAACGCTGCCCCTGTTACTTACGTGTTACAGAAACGGCCGGCCGATGGAGATGCTTTGAGCTGACGTTAGTTACTGGGGACTGGCCCAACGATGTTGAACCCGGCGTCACCATTCGCGTCGTTATTGGCCGCCCCTATGCGGGGCCGGATCCGTGGTTTGGATCGGATTGCGGCCGGCCCGGCGGGAGAAGCTGATTGCCATGCGGACAGCCACGCGGGCGCCCGGGCGTCCCACGGCAGGTGACGTTGGTCGGGGAAGAGGATCTGGCACCCATGGCGGCATCACTGCCCGCGTGGTGTCCGGCGGTGAATTGCGGGTCGGAGATGCCGTGCTGGCATTGGCCGAAAGTGGCCCCTAGCTGTCGTTGCTACGGAGGTTGTCCCTCCGGGGCTGGGCTGAGAGGCTGTGGTTGCGAGGCCGCCAATCCACAACCCGGAGCCCCGGATGGACGTCCATGAGAATGCGCGCACGACGCGCCATAGTCGAATGCTGATGGTGCAACGCCTGGCGAGCGGCTGGACGCCGGCCGCGGTTGCCCGGGCTCAAGGCGTGACGGCCCGGACCGTGCGCAAATGGCGCGACCGCTTTGCCGCCGAGGGCGAGGCCGGATTGGCCGATCGCTCGTCGCGGCCGCATCGCAGCCCGACGCGGCTGGATGGGCGGGCGGAAGAGGAAATCGAGGCGCTGCGACGCCAGCGCCTGACCGGACCGGCCATTGCCCGCCAGCTCGGCCGGCCGCTGTCCACCGTCGGCGTCGTGCTGCGACGGCGCGGCCTGGGCCGGCTCCGCTCCCTTGATCCCCGGCCGTCCGTGATGCGCTATGAACGGGAGAACCCAGGCGAACTGATCCACATCGACATCAAAAAGCTCGGGCGTATCGAAGGCATCGGTCATCGCATCACCGGCGATCGCACCGGCCAAAGCAATCGACGGTCTGTGGGGCGTGGCCTCGGCTGGGAATACCTTCACGTCGCCATCGATGACCGCTCGCGTCTGGCCTACACCCAGATGCTACCCAGCGAGCGCAAGGAAGACGCCACAGCCTTCCTCCATAGCAGTCTTGCTTGGTTCAAACGGCATGGCGTCACGGTGGAGCGCGTCATGACCGATAACGGCGCCGCCTACAAAAGCTTCGCTTTCCGCGATGCCCTCCTCGCCCACGGCGTGCAGCACAAACGAACCCGTCCCTACACACCACGCACCAACGGCAAAGCCGAGCGGTTCATCCAAAGCAGCATCCGCGAATGGGCCTACGCGAAGCCTTTCCAATCATCGGCAGAGCGCGCCAAAGCGATGCATCCTTGGCTGCAAGACTACAACACAACCCGACCTCACGCAGCCCTCGGCGGGAAACCACCCGTCAGCCGACTGAAACGGGACAACGTCCTTGGTAGCGACACCTAGCTGCTCAATTCCTGCTCGGGCGCGGAGGCCGCGTTCAACAGGATGTAGCGCTCGATGCCGATCTGGCGGATCAGGTCGAACTGGCGATCCAGGAAGTCCACATGCTCCTCCTCGCTCTCCAGGATATGCAGCAGGAGGTCGCGGGAGACGAAGTCACGCACGCTCTCGCAATAGGCGATGCCTTCGCGCAGGTCGCCGAGGGCCTTTTCCTCGAGGCGGAGATCGGCTTGCAGGATCTCCTCCACCGTCTCGCCGACGGCGATCGTGTTGAGGCGCTGTACGTTGGGCAGTCCGTTCAGAAACAGAATACGCTCAATCAGCGAATCCGCGTGCTTCATTTCCTCGATCAACTCGTCGTATTCGAACTTGCCGAGCTTCGTTACGCCCCAATGCCGCAGAGTACGGGCGTGCAGGAAATATTGATTAATGGCAGTCAGTTCATTGGTGAGCTGTGTATTCAGGTGCTCAACTACCTTCGGGTCACGCAGCATCGCTTCCTCCAGCTCTCATGGGCATAAGTTTCATGGCGGCCCGCTGGCCGTCAAGAACTATTGCCAGACAGATGGCGGAGGTTCAGTCGGCGCCCTGCATCTGGCCCTGTTCCTGCGGGGCGACATCGCGCAGGAGTTGACGCACTGCCCTGACACACTGACCGCACTGGGCGCGACAGCCGCAGGCGGCATAGGCCTCGCTCGGCGTCGCGCAGCCCGCGGCGGCGGCCTGGCGCAGCTTCCGGTCGGTCAAGGCATTGCAGAGGCAGATGTACAAATCCGGAAATCCTCATCCCAGGTCTTAAGCCTTCTATATGAATTGCGAATCAGTCTCAATAGCGTTTTTGCATGGCTGCCCGGACCGACCGCAGGGCCTGCTTGCGGGTGGGAGGCCGGATTGCGCTAGAATGGCCGCATCCGGCGTCGCAAGAGCGCCGCTCCGTCCTGAGGCGGGGAATACAAGGAGGAATGATCGATGGCGATCCGCACCACCCTTTCGCATGTCGCCCTGCATGTGCGCGACCTGCCGGCCATGGAACGCTTCTATGGCGACGTGCTCGGTCTTGTCGTCAGCGACCGCGGCCGAGCGGCGCGACTCGATTGCGACATGGTGTTCATGAGCGGCAATCCGGACGCGCACCACCAGGTCGTGCTGATGAGCGGACGGCCGGAGGCGGCGCGGCTGAACCCGGTGCACCACATGTCGTTCAAGATCGACAGCCTGGGCGTGTTGCGGGAAATCCGCGACCGGGCCAGGGCCAACGGCGTGGACGGACTGCGCGCGGTAAACCACGGCAATGCCTGGTCGGTGTATTTTCCCGATCCGGAGGGCAACACGATAGAGGCGTTCCTGGACACGCCCTGGCACGTGCCGCAGCCGCATGGCGAGGTGCTCGATCTCGACAAAACCGATTCCGAGATCATCGCCGAGACCGAAACCGTCTGCGCCCAGGATCCCGGGTTCATGAAGCGGAACGACTGGGACCAGACCCACGCCGCCCGGCTGGGATAAGGCAACGCCGGGGACCTCCCGGCTGACCTCAGGACTTACGCCGGCAGGCCTCAGGTCTTACGAATGAACGGGCAGGCGCTTTCCGATAGCGGCTTCCAGGCGTCTTCGGGACGGATGGTGCCTTTGATCTCGAAGATGTCGTATTTCGTTTTAGACTCCGCGGGTGTCTTCACCCGCATCAGGTACATCGGGCGCAGCGCCTGGCCATCTTCGCGCACCTTGACGTTGTGGCTCCAGAAATCGTTGATCGGCGTGGCCTTCATCGCCGCGACAACGGCCGGGCCATCCAGCGTCCCTGCCGCCTGCACGGCACGCAGATAATGCAGCATCGCGCTGTAGCCGGCGACCTGGGCCACGGTGGGCGCAACCCCGTTCGACTTCTTCATGATCCGCTTCGTGAACGCGCGGGTCTCGTCGTCCATATCCCAGTAGAAGGCGCTGGAAGCGGACATTCCAGCGGTGTTCTCCAGGCCAGCGCCGATGATCTGGTTGTCCAGGGTGTAGAGGGCGGCGACCGTCTGGCCGGAACGAGTGACGTGGAACTCGGTGGCCTGTTTCACCACGTTCTGGAAATCAATCCCCTGCACCGCCAGTCCGATGACCTTGGCGCCGGATGCCTGGGCCTGCAGCAGCTGGGCGGAGAAATCCGGATTGCCGATCGGTGAGCGAACGCCACCGATGATCTTGCCACCCCCGGCCGTCACGAAGGAACTCGCAACGGCTTCCAGCGCATGGGCGAACGTATAGTCGGTGGTGATGAAGAACCAGGTATCTTGCTTCTGCTCCAGCAGCGCGGACACAACGGCTTTCGGCATGCAATAGGAGTTCACGCCGAAGACAATCGTGAACGGCGAGCACTCCGCCTGGGTAAAGGCGGAACTCGCTGTCGCGCCCAGCAGGCAGGGCTTTTTGCGATCCTCGCACATGCGCTTGATAGCGAGGCCGAGCGGTGAGAACGAGTTGCTGATGATCGCGCTGGCGCCGTCCTCGTCCAGCCATTTGCGGACGATGACACTGCCGATATCGGACTTGTTCTGATCGTCCGCGGTCAGTAGTTCGATTGGCCGTCCCAGCACCTGCGGGCCGAAATCCTCGATCGCCAGTTGAGCCGAGTAGACCGTCATCATGCCGCTATCGGTGGAAGTAGGACCGGACAGATCCGCCAGGGATCCGATCCGCACCGGACTGGCCGCCGCCGCGCTGCGCAGGATTGCCGGCGCAGCAAGGCTCGCGCTACCGGCGGTGAGCAGGATGGTTCGTCGCGAAATCGCTCCGCCCGGTCTGTCGCTGGGTGACAAGGTCATGGTGCTTCCCCGTTCTTCTTCCGGATTTCCCGGTTGACCCGATGCTGCCCTGGATGCCTACCCGGCGCAATGCCACGCTGATGGCATCAGCGCGCCGCATCCGGCGGCGCATCGACCCACAGCAGCCGCAGCGGCTCCGGTCCGTTGTTGCGCAGCGCAACCATCTCGCCGGCCGGCACATGCAGGCCATCGAGGCGGCCGAGCATTGTCCGGTCCGCGCCGATATCGGTAACCGCCTCACCGCCGGCAACAAGATAAAGCCGCGCGACCCCCAGCGCCTCGGCGGGCAGGCGGTGGCCCGGTTCCAGCATCGTCATGCCGATGGCGATCCTGCTGTTGGCGATGGCGGTGGCCGGATTGTGGTTGCGCGATCCCGCCAGGCCGGCAACCCAGTTCACCGACCAGCGCATCGTGCCGGGTGTCCGCGCGCCAGGGGCTGACCAGTCCGCTTCCAGATCGGCAAAGCGCAGCAGCTCGATCGGCGGCGCGTTGGTGAATTCGTGGTCGTCCGCGTAGTACATGGCGGTCCCGTTGCGCTCGATCCCGTCATGCGCCCAGATCAGCACCACGTCCTCCAATCCGCAATTGCGCACGCCATGCGGGCAGCCGGCGGGAATGTAGGTGCAGTCCATCGGACCGGCGCGATGCGGATGGCCGGAGGCGTCGAAACCCTCCAGTTCGCCTTGCAGCACAACGTAGATCTCGGTCACGCCATGCGTGTGCCTGCCGGCCTGGCGTTGGCCGCGGGGCAGATACATCATCCCCACGGCGCATTGCGTGCTTTCGATGGCGGCGCCCGGGTTGGTGTTGATGTGCCCCTCGGGGCCGCCGACCCAGGTGACGAGCCAGCGCATGAACCCCGGTTCCTTGGCCTGTTTGGTGCCCCAGGAGGGTTCGAGGTCCCGGAACCGGACAATGCGCGGCATGGTCGGCCTCCCTCGATTATTATCGTTGCGGGCAGCCTAGACGCTGGCCAGAGGGGCGGCAACCGCCTCAGCGGTTATAGACAAGGTTGGGCAGCCACAGCGCGATGCCGGGGACGAACGACAGGATGACCACGCCGACCGCCATCAGCAGCACGAAGGGCAGCGTGCCCCGGATGATCGGGCCGAGGCCGATATCGGGGGCAATGCGGCTGATGACGAAGATGTTCAGCCCCACCGGCGGATGGATCAGTCCCATCTCCATCACCACGGCCATGACCACGCCGAACCAGACCAGATCGAACCCCGCGGCCTTCAGCGGCGGCAGGACGATCGGCGCGGTCATCAGGATGATCGACACCGGCGGCAAGAAAAATCCGAGCACGACAACCAGCAACAGGACCGCCGTCAGCAGCAGATATTTCGACAGATGCAGCGCGACGATCCACTGCGCCGCACCCTGGCTGATGTGCAGGAAGCTCATCACGTAGCTGTACAGCAGGCTCATGCCGATGATCATCAACAGCATGCCCGCCTCGCCCAGGGTGCCCGCGAAGATCGGCTTCAGGTCGGACAGATGCCAGGCGCCGTAGACGATGGCGATCAGCACCATCGCCAGCACCGCACCCAGCCCGGCGGTTTCCGACGGGGTGGCGAAGCCGCCATACAGCGCGACCATCACGCCGGTCAGCAGGATCAGAAACGGCAGCACGCGCGGCAGCGCATCCATGCGGTCCCGCATGGTGAAATGCTCGGCGCGCAGGATCTCGCTGCGCGCCCCGCCGCCAGACGCCGTGGCCGCGGCCGCAGCATGCTCGCGCTTCCACTGGAACACGGCGAAGGCGGCGAACAGCGCCAATAGCAAAACACCCGGGCCAAGGCCGGCGAGGAACAGCCTGCCGAGCGATTGCTCGGCGGCGACGGCGTAGAGAATTAACACGATCGACGGCGGCAGCAGGATGCCGAGCGTGCCGCCGGCGGCGACCAGGCCGGCGGCGAAACCGGGCGAATAGCCGCGCCGGCGCATCTCCGGAATGCCGGAGCTGCCGATGGCCGAGCAGGTGGCTGGGCTGGAGCCGGCCATGGCCGCGAACAACCCGCAGGCCAGTACCACTGCGACGCCAAGGCCGCCGGGCACACGGTTCATCCAGGTATGCAGCGCGTCGTACAGATCCTTGCCGGCGCGCGACTTGCCGACCGCCGCCCCCTTCAGGATGAACAGCGGAATGGTCAGCAGCGTGATGCTGGAGAGTTCCTCGTAGACGTTCTGGGCGATGGTATCGAGCGAGGCGGCCGGCATGAACAGCATCATGAACAGCGTGGCGACGCCGCCGAGCGCGAAGGCGATGGGAATGCCGGAGAACAACGCCAGCAGCGTGGCGCCGCCATAGGCCAGGCCGATCTGCAGCGTGCTCATCGACGCCGGCCCCAGACCGACGGCGCGCCCAGGACCTGCAGCGCCAGCTGCACGGTGAGCAGCGCCATGCCGGCCGCCATGGCGCCGTAGGGGATCCATAGCGGCGGAGCCCAGGAGGACGAGCTTGTGGTGCCTTCCTCGATTGCTTCGTTCAACAATTGAAATGTCTTCCAGGCGAAGTAGCCGCAAAAAAGGCAGGCGCAGAGATCGGCCAGCAGCCGGCGGGCGCGGTTCACGCCCGGCGGCAGGATGGCGCCAAGCGCCTCGATTCCGACATGGCCGCGGCGCGCCTGGGTCCAGGCGGCGGAGGCGAACGTGGCGCCGATCAGCAGGAACACCGCGAACTCGTCCTGCCAGTCACTGGGGAAGCCCCAGAAATGCCGCCCGAACACCTCCCAGGTCAGGACCAGGCCAGCCAGGCCGATGGCGATGGCCGAGAACACGGCGAGAGCGGTGTTCACCGCGTTCAGCAAGCGCTGCAGCGCGCCGGGCAGTCCGGAATGGGGCACGTCCAGGGGCACGGCATCGGCCAGGCCGGCGTCATGCACGACGCTCATGCGTGAATTTCCATGCCTGGCCAGGCAGTGGCGAAACCGTTCATGCGCGACCTCCCTGCTCGGCCGCCGGGCAGCGACCTTGCGCGCGTTCTAGGCGGAAAATGCGGCTTGCGGCAAACGGATACGGGCTTGTCGCGCGGGGCGCGACGAGAGACGATGGCGCCGCAAGCAACGGAGGATGAGGCGGATGGTCGATCTGATAGTGCGCGGCGATACCGTGGTAACCCCGCAGGGCGTGGGCGCATTCGACATCCTGATCGCCGGCGGGCGCATCGCCGCCGTGGCAGCGCCCGGCTCCGTGCCCGTGGCATCAGGCGTGCGGGTGATCGACGCGACCGGCAAGATCGTGATGCCCGGCGGGATCGACCCGCATGTGCACTGCAAATGGTTCCTGCCCAACCCGGACGGCTCCGCCGGAGAGACGGCGCCGCCGGCGGTCGTCAGCCGCGCCGCCCTATTCGGCGGCACCACGACGATGATCGATTTCGCCCGCGCCAACCTGGCGCCGAAGCTGCAGGATGCGCTGGAAAAGCGCGAGGCGGACTGGAAGGGCCAGTGCTATTGCGATTACGCACAGCACATCATGGTGGAGGGCGACCTGCCGCTGGATCTGCCCGGACAACTGGCGGAGGCGATCCAGGCCGGCTTTGCGACGGTGAAGATCTTCACCACCGACATCACACCGTCCCGCAAGGGACGGATGGTGGATTTCGGCGATATCTGGGAAGTGTTCCAGGTACTGGCCAAGAGCGGCGGCCTCGGGGTGATCCATTCCGAGGACAACGACATCGTCATGCACATGTACGGCAAGCTGATCCGCGAAGGCCGCACCGGCTTCGAGAACATGGCCGAGGTGCACAACTCCCTGTCGGAAGACGTTTCATTCCGCCGCGTGATCCGGCTGGCGGAGAAGGTGCCGGGCACCGCGCTGTACATGATGCATGTGAGTGCGGCGACCGGGGTTGCCGCCATCCGCGAGGCACGTGCCCGCGGCGTGCCGATCTACGGCGAGAGCCTGCACCAGTACATGCTGTATTCCAGCGAGGACTACAAACGCCCGGGCGGGCAGATCTTCCACACCTATCCGTCGCTGAAAGGGCCGGAGGACCAGGCGGCGATGTGGGCCGGGACCCTGGACGGCTCGATCAATGCCATCGCCACCGACGAGATCTGCTGCACGCTGGCGACGAAGCTGCAAGGCGTGCGCATCGACGACACCACCGGCGGGAACGCCGGCGTGGAGCCGCGGGTGGCGCTGATGTACACGAACATGGTGGGCAAGCGCGGCTATTCGCTGAACCGGTTCGTGGACCTGGTATCCAGCAATGCCGCCAAGATCATGGGCCTGTATCCGCGCAAGGGCGCCATCGCGGCCGGATCGGACGCGGATATCTGCGTGCTGGATCCAGGGCTGGCGCGAGTGCTGAAGAAGGAAGACCTGCACGAGACCGACTACAGCCCGTGGGAAGGCCACCAGATGGATGCCTGGCCGAGCATGACCATCCTGCGCGGCAAGGTGGTAATGGAGAACGGCATGTTCTCCGGGGCCTTGACGGATGGGCAATGGCAGCATCGCAAGGTCGCCGAGGAGATCCTGGCGGGGCCTGCTCTTTGAGCGATGCGGAACTCCGCGCGCTGCTGCTCGACTGCCTGACGCTGTGGGGCGTACAGGGCAAGGTCGAGGCAGCGGAGGAAGGTCTGGCGATCACCGTGCAGGCGACGCGGTTTCGCGTGTGGCAGGCCGGGCCGGCGCTGCGGCCGGTCCGCTGGTTCCTGCAGACGCCGGAACGCGAGGCGGCCGGGCGGCCGGCACGGGCGGTGCCGGCGATCGGCGCGCTGCTCACCGCCTTGCGCAATGCGCTGGGGGCTCAGACGGGAACCCGGCTGCGCATCGGCGCCGCGTAGCCCGCCAGCGCGCGGCGCGCGCCGGCAAGGGAACCAGGCTGCGCGAGTTCTTCACCCGGTTCGTAGAATTTCGTCTCTGATCGCCAGGGACATGGCGTACTCCGGAGTGCGTCTACAGCTCCAGTTCCCAGTTCTGTCCGACCAGATCATGGCCGAAACTATGGTGACGCTCCTCGGCAATCAGGCGGAAACCGGTCTGCTGATAGATGCGCCGCGCCGCCACCAGTATGTCGTTGGTCCATAGCGTGATCCGGGCATAGCCGGCCTGGCGGGCGAAGCGGATGCACTCAGCCACCAGCCGCTGCCCGATGCGGAGCCCCCTCGCCTCCGGCTCGACATAGAGGAGGCGCAGCTTGGCGATCTCCTCGGTTTGGCGGGCCAGGCACACCGAACCGACGATGCGGCCTTCCCGCTCGGCGATCCAGCAATGCTCATGTCGGGGATCGAATTCCTGGATGAACCGGGCGGCGATCTCCGCCACGAATGCCTCGAACTGTTCGTCCCAGCCATATTCCTGCGAGTACAGCACGGCGTGGCGATGGACGATCCAGCCCATGTCCCCGGGCCGGTGCGGGCGCAGCAGATAGGGCTCGCTGAGCTCGGGCAGGCGGTCACCGCCGAGCAGCGCCTCGGCGGTACCCAGGGCCGCGACCAGACGCTGCTGCTGTGGCGCCGTCAGCTTCTGCAACATGGCGCCGACCTGCTCGCGCGAACGGGAATCCATGGCCGCGAACGCCTCTCGCCCTCCATGCGTCAGCGACAGCATGTTCTGCCGGCCATCCTTCCGGGAGGGCCGGCGTTCGATCAGGCCGCGCTCCTCCAATCCCCGCAGCAGGCGGCTGAGATAGCCCGCGTCCAGGCCGAGATCGCCGGCCAGCCGGACTGCGGTGCTTTCGCGGGATTGGGCCATTTCGTAGATGACCCGGGCCTCCGTCAGCGTCAGATTACCGCCCAACAATCCCTCGTGCAGGACGCCGATTTCGCGGGTGTAGAAGCGGTTGAATTGCCGTACGGCCTGTATGCGGGGAAGAAGATCGGGATCGGCCATAGCGTCCTTGCGTTTCCTGGGCGGATTTACGTGCCATTGACAACGAATTACATGCTTTTGTCAACTGCTTGTCGCGCTTTCGGGCTGAGTGTCGGCTGCCTCCCATCCGGATCGTTCGCCCGACTTGGGCCAATTTGGGTCTGAAATCCGCCGGACAGGCGGACGCAAGCACAATCAAAGACCAGCCAGGGCGCATCCATCAGGCAGGGGCAACATCCCCTTATGCTGTCTTGATGGCGGTCGCCGCCAATGCGGATGGAGCCCTTATGCACCCCGGCTGCATGCTGCGCCCATCATGTTCGATCATCTCGTTCCCGCTTCCGATTGGGGCCTGCTGCGCCTGGCGCTGACCCTGGTCATCGTATTGTTCGCCGGCGCCATCGCCGCTTGTGCGTTGGCCCTGGAGGCCTGGCACCATCGCCGCATGCAGCGGCGTCAGGCCCCAAGGGCCCTGGCCCTGTCACGCCCGCCGCTGTCACGCGCGCCGCACCGGGCCGGCCATCGCTGAACCCCGCATCCCCACCGTCCGGACCGTTGCAACACGGAACTTTCGTGCCGACAGGCATGTCCGGTGCGCCGCTTCCCACACTGACAGGAGCCGTCTTTATGCAAGCCAAGACACGCAGGGGCCTGATCCGTCTTGTCCCGCCGGTCGGATCCTTTCGCCCGCCACCGGAGCACCGGTACGGCGACCGCGATGGGGTCTTGCTTGACTGCCTCGGTGATCTCTCCGACACCCATGCGGTGGTGCTCGGCGATCACGCATTGGAGCTGCTATGCGCGCTGATCCGGCGGGGATGCGCTGCCGCCACCGCCATCCGTGCCGGGGAAAAGATGGAAGCGGATTCGGCGAGCCTGATCGTCGTGCCGCAGGGAGTTACTCTCGAAACGATCGAGCCGATGTTGCGTCAGGCCAAGCGGGCATTGATGCCGAATGGCCGGATCGCGCTGCGCGTCGATAGCGACCACTCCGGCTGGGTATCCTTCTCCGCCGCGCGCATCCTGCGGGCCCATGGCTTCTGCGCCATTCGCGTGCGCGCCCTCGCGGACCAGACATTGCTGACCGCTGAGCGCCCGTTCTTCGGCCCCACGCTGCATAGCTGAACGCTTCCTTTCCGGGGACTGTCCATGCACGATACTCTCGTCCACCTCCATGGCTCGGCCGTGGCGATCGCCACCCCGTTCCGCCATGGCGAGATCGACACGGCTTCGCTGGCGGCTCTGTGCGAGCGCCAGATCGACAGAGGCACGACGGCAATTGTCTGCTGCGGCAGCACCGGTGAGGCGCCGGCGCTTACCGCCGAAGAGCACGCCCTGGTCATCCGCATCGCGGTGGCCACCGCGGCGGGGCGCGTTCCCGTCATCGCCGGCTGCACGTCCGGCTCCACCGACGCCGCCATATCGCTCGCCGTGGCGGCCGCCCAGAGTGGGGCCCAGGCGCTGCTATGTGCGCCCTCCCCCTACATAAAGCCGACGCAGGACGGGATCTGCGCGCATATCCGCGCCGTTTCGCACGCGACGGATTTGCCGATCATGCTTTACGACGTCCCGAGCCGCGTCGGCGTCGGCATTGCCGAACAGACGATTGCCCGCCTGTTCGCGCTGGGCGCCATCTTTGCCGTCAAGGATGCGACGGCCGATCTGTCCCGCGTGCCCAGGCTGCGGGCATTGTGCGGCAATGGGCTGGTGCAAATGACCGGCGATGACGCGACCGCCGCGGCCTATCGGGCGATGGGCGGCAGCGGCTGCGTGTCGGTGACCGCGAACGTAGCGCCGGCGCTGTGCGCGGCGCTGCACCACGCCTGGGACGCGGGCGATCTCCCCCGCTTCGCGCGGCTGCGCGATCTGCTCGATCCCCTGCATTCCGCGCTGTTCACCGAGAGCAACCCAATCCCGCTGAAAGCGGCGCTGGCGGAAATGGCGCTGTGCGCGAACGAGCTGCGCTTGCCGCTGACGCGGGCGGCCGCAGCGACCCGGGATCGCCTGCTCCGGGTGCTCGCAGACATCTCGCCGGCCGAGGAAAGCGCGATCCCCAAGCGGCGCTACGCCCTGGTAGGGTGAGCGAGGGACGCAGCTTGCGGATCCCGCGCGCATGGTGAGATCCTTGCAATCGCCGCACTGTTGCTGCTGAAGTCTGCGCCAAGAAAAAGGGCCGGGTTCAAGCCAGTCCCGGCGTGGGCATAGCGGCATAAGGGAAGGCTCGCATGGGTATCATCATACGCGCGCTGCTGCTTTTGGGCGGGGTCGTCGCCGGGTGGTTCATAGCCACGGACTCGCCCAATTTCGGCGTCGTGCAAGGCATCCTTTCGATTGCCATCTTCGCCGCGATCGTCGCCGTGATCGCCCTCTGGCCGCGGCGGGCCCGCTAAGCGGCCCCGGTCACGGTCGCGCGCCTGCCGCGATCCGGTCGGCCAGCTGATCAATGGCGGCGTTGATGGCGGCGACAATGGCGGCGTCGCCCGTGCCATCCGCATGGGTGACGAAGCTGCCCTCGGCGCTGTCGACGATCTGCGGCGTCCCGGCAGTGCGCGGGCGGACGATGGTCCAGTAGGCGGTCAGCGCGCAATCGCCGCCGGCGCGGGCCTGCAGGGCGGTTACGTCCACCAGGATCTGCAGCGCCGGCGTGGCCAGCGGCGGGCGGGCGACGACGCGCGCGGAGGGTAGGCGTTGCGCCAGGGCACCGGCCAGCGCCTGGGTGATACCGATCGACAACCGCTCGCCCCAGACGCCGGTCTCGCTGGGCTTGAGCTCGTTGCCGCCGGTGCGCAGCAGGATGTCGGTGGTGTCCAGATGGTCGGGAACCAGCACCGGCCGGACCTCGATCACCTTGCGTCCTGTATCGTCCCGCACCCCGGGAGTGGGCTCGGCAACGCTGCCGAGTACAAAAATATTCGGCTCCGGCCGGGCGGCGCAGCCGGCGAGTAGCATCAGCAGCGCGGGCAGCACCAGGCGCTTGCAGGGTTTCATGGCGATCATCGGCCTCTCAACGCGCTGACAGGGCTGCGCTCCAGTTCACGGGTGAAGCTACGCAGCGAGCTGGCGCTGGCGGCGAGGTCGCGCACAGCGGCTTCCAGGTCCCCGCGCATCTGCGAGCGCGGCGCGGCGATGGTGTTGAGCGAGTTCAACAGCGTCTCGGCGGATTGCGTCGTGCGCTCGGCGGATGCCAGCACGCGCTGCAGTTCACGCCCGGAGAGCACGACCTGCGTCCGGCTGTCGGTCGCCAGCTTGTCGATATTGCCGAGCGTGCGGCTGGCATCCGCGCTGAGCTGGCGCACCGCCTCGGTGGAGGCGCGCATCATCTCGCGCGTCGCATCGGTGGCCTGGCGGGTGCTGTCGGTCAGCGGATCGATCCTGTCGCTGACCTTGGCCGCGACGGTCTGGATGCCGGCGAGCGTGTTGCGCATATCATCCACCAGTTCGCGCAGCGGCAGCTCGCTGAGCGTGTCCTTCAGGTTCTGGAAGGCCGAGGGCATGGAAGGTATTTCCGGCAGGCCGAGCGGCGGTCCGGGGGGCGAAGCCGGGACATCCGGCAGCAAATCCAGATCGATACCAAGCTGTCCGGTAACCAGGCTGGGCGTCCCGAGGGTCGCGCGCAGTCCGGCGCGCACCAGACGGGGAATGCCCGGCTCGCCTTCATCCGCCGTGTTGCCGGTCCCGGGTGGCGTCGTATCCTCCCAGGTGACGCGGTCGGACTCGAGTTCCACATAGACCGGGACGACCGAGCTGCGATCCGCCACGTTCAGGCGCAGCGAGATCTTGCGTACCGACCCGACCTGCACGCCGCGGAACGTGACCGGCGAGCCGACGGCAAGCCCGGCGACGGAGGTGGGAAAGAAGATCACCGCGCGCTGCGTGGGCGTGAACAGGCGCAGGCCGCCGAAGAACAGGATGGCGCAGACCACGAGCACCAGGCCACCGAGAATGAAGCCGCCAACGGCAGCGGGAGTGGCTTTCATCGCGGGTCTCCCGTATGCGCGACTGGCTTTTCGCGGTTCATGAAGGCATGGACGATGGGATCGGAACAGTTGTCGCGCAGTTCCCGCGGCGAGCCGTGCGCGATGGCGGTATGGGTTTCCGCATCGAGGAAGATGCCGTCGTCGCAAATCGCGAACAGGCTCGGCAATTCGTGGCTGACCATGACCACCGTGGTGCCGAACCCGTCGCGCAGATCCAGGATCAGGTCGTCGAGCCGCCTTGCGCTGATCGGGTCCAGTCCGGCGGAGGGCTCGTCGAGGAAGATGATGTCGGGGTCAAGCGCCAGCGCGCGGGCCAGGCCGACGCGCTTGCGCATGCCGCCGCTGAGATCGGACGGCATCACGCTGGCGGGCGCATCCAGCCCGACCAGATCGAGCTTCAGGCGGACCAGCCGCTGGATGGTGGGCTCGTCGAGACCGGTGAACATGCGCAGCGGCAGGGCGACATTTTCGCCGACGCTCATAGAACTCCAGAGCGCGCCGGCCTGGAACAGCACCCCGCTGCGCCGGCCGATCTCTCCGCGACGGTCCTCGCTCGCGGCCCAGTAATCCTCTCCGCGGATATGCACTGTGCCGGCGCTGGGGCGGAGCAGGCCGATCATCACCTTCATCAGCGTGCTCTTGCCGCAGCCACTGCCGCCCATGATGGCGAAGATGGACCCGGCGGCGACCGAGAAGGATACGTCATGCTGGACCGGGACGGGGCCGTAGCCGAAGGCCAGGCCCTCCGCGTCAATCTTGGGTGGCTGGAGATTGGCCGCATCTTTGCCAGGGGACGCCATGGTCGGGGCTTCGCGATCAGAAATCGAGGGCATTGGCGCAGACCGCGAACACCGCATCGAGCGCGATGGCGCCGATGATGCCGACCACCACGGCGCTGGTCGCGGCGCGGCCGACATCGGCGGCGCTGCGCCCGGCACGCAGCCCGATGCGACAGCCGGTTATGGCGATCAATATGCCGAAGGCGACGCTCTTCGTCAGCCCAAAGATGATCTGCGATCCGGCAACGGCATATTGCACATGGTCCAGGAAAACGAGCGGCGACAGATGCAGCATGGCGATAGCGATCAGGAAGCCGCCGAAAATACCGGCCAGGGAACCGTACAGGTACAGCAGCGGCATCATGATTGTCAGCGCCACGATGCGGGGCAGGATCAGGTAGTCGGACAACGGCACGCCCACGGCGCGCAAGGCATCGATCTCCTCGTTGCCCAGCATGGTGGCGATATGCGCGGCATAGGCGCCGCCGGTGCGGCCGGACATGACGATGGCGGTGATCAGGGCGGCGATCTCGCGCGCCACGGCGATGCCGACGAGGTCGGCAACGTAGACATCGGCGCCGAAGCGGCGCAGCTGCACCGCGCCGACGAAGGCCAGGATGCCGCCCATCAGGAAATTGACGATCAGCACGATCGGCAGCGCGGAGGCGCCGGCGTCGCGCGCGCATTCGAGCAGGTCGGCCCAGCGCATGCGCGCCCGGCCGCGCAAGGCCGCGCCCCCGCGCAGGACGGCACTGCCGAGCATGGCGGCAACCTCGTGCAACTCCCTCCAGGCGTCCAGCGCCTGTCGGCCGATGGCCGTATGCAGCCGGACGCGGCGGGGGGCGGCAGGCACCGGGTACTGCTCCGGCAGCAGTCCGAGCAGCCGGCGGACGGAAGGCGGCAGGCCCGCCATGTCCACCGCGATGCCGCGCCCCGCCGCCTGTTGGCGCAGTTCGGACACGAAAGCCAGCAAGGCGCTGTCCCAGTTGCCGAGTTGGCCGGTCGCGAAGGCGAGGCCGCTAAGGCCCGGGCTGTCCAGGATGGCCGTCACGGCGTCCGGCCTGAAATTGCCCTGGCGGGCAATCCAGTCGCCCGACAGCGTCAGCAGGCGGTGCGGTCCCTCACCGTCCAGAACCGCGTGAGGCTCGGCCGTGCGCGTCATAGGGTGGGGCTGATCGGGAATGCGCGGCTCCATCGCCGATACGTGAGGTCGGGGCTTGCGGTTGGGGTGTTTATATCCGTTCGGATGGGGCTTGCCAGCCGTAAAGGGTGGGGTCGGAAGCGAGCCGCAAGAGTGACCGAACCGAACCGGAACAGACCGCCGCGTTGGCCGCGGAACTCCAGCGTCTGCAGCACGTGGGTGTAGCTCAGCCGGACGCCGGTACAGGTGACGGCGAGGCCGAAATCCAGCTCTCCAACCCATGGCTCGCGCCGGCATAGGGCAGCGCGGCAGTGTAGTTCCGGTCGGTGCGGCCGACCACGTCGTTCTCGGTCTGCGGGGTGACGATCGTGGCGGGGCCGGGCTGCGATTCGGCTGGCGTGTCCGGCGAAGACTGCGCGCCGGCCGGCCCGGCCGCCGGCAACAGGATCATCACCGCGGCTGGCAGCACATAACGCGAATGGCAGGTGCCTTTGCGGCGGGCCAGTTTGATCACGCGCCAACTTTCTCATTGTATTGGAACACTGGCATCAGAACGCCGGCGCCGCTCAGGCGTTCCGCGCAGAGGGGTCACAACAAGCCGACCCCGCCGGTGTTTCGCTTCGGGGAAGGAAACGACCCTGGTCGCGCGTTGCAGTGGCAATGCCCGGAAGGATCGGTTTCTTGGTGAATTTGCGTTCATTTTCACGCTAAACTGCTTGTTCCGGCCAAACCCAACGATCCCCCGTGATCCAGTCTTGGGAGCGTTGCGTCGAAAGCGGAATGATCGGCACGATCCAAGAAAACGACGGCCGGGGATCCGGCCGCGACAGGGAGGTTAAGCGATGATGTCTTCACGCGCCGTGACGCGTCGGCATGTTCTGCTTGCCGGCGGTGGCTTGATGCTCGTTCCCCCTTTGGCCGCGCGCGCCGATGGGCCCACCCGCGGGGTCAGCGACACCGAAATCGTCATCGGGACGATGACCGACCTGTCCGGCGTGACCGCCGTGCAGGGGACCAACAACGCCAATGCCATCCGCATGGCGTTCGACGAGGTCAACGCCCGCGGCGGCATTCATGGCCGCAAGATCCGCTATGTCGTGGAGGACAACGAATACCTGGTGCCCAAGGCGGTCCAAGCAATGAACAAGCTGCTCAATCTCGACAACATCTTTTTCGCATTGGCCAATGGGGGCACGCCGCACAACGAGGCGGTGATGCCCGCGATGTTCGAGAAGAACGTGCCGAACATCTTTCCGCTAACCTGCGCACGCTCGATGTACGAACCGCTGAACAAATACAAATTCGGCCAGTTCTCCTCCTATTACGACCAGATGCGCGCCGGCGTGAAATATTTCGTGGAAAAGAGGGGCAAGACCAGGATCGGTTCCATGTACCAGGACACGGATTTCGGCCGGGACGTCCATGCCGGCGTGGTCGCGCAGGTCGGCGCGATGGGTCTGAAGCTGGCAGGCGAGACCACGCATAAACCGACCGACAGCGATTTCAGCGGCGCCATGGCGAAGCTGCGCGAGGCCGGCTGCGACGTGGTTTGCATGGGCACGATCGTCAAGGACACGACGCTGATCCTGCAGACCGCCCGGAAATTGGGCTGGGGCGCGGATTTCGTCGGCCAATTCGCCAGCTATTCCACCGCCGTGGCCGAGGTTCCGGGCGGGCCCGCGGAAGGCTTCTATTCCATGTCCCCCGGGTTGTTCGCCTATCCTGACGATCCCCGCCCCGCGGTGCGGGAGGTTACCTCCAGGTACCATGCGCGCTACGGAATCGACTTCAACTATCTGGGCGAAGCCGGCTGGTCGGCGGCGACTTTCGTCATCGCGGTGCTGGAAAAGGCCGGCCGGGACCTGACGCTGGCCAGTCTGCTCGCCACCCTGGAGACCATGAGCGGGTGGCGCGACGTCTTCGGCTCGCCGCCACTGACGATCACGCCGACCAACCACCACGCATCGAACCAGTCCTTCCTGTCCGTGGTGAAGAATGCGCGCTGGGTGCCGGTGGAGCCCGAGCCACTCGGCTATTGAAACCACGCGGCCCTGCCCGTCTGACAGACAACGACATGGACCGGAGAGCAACGCATGTTCACGAAATCCCTACAGGGAGTGGCGATCGTCGCGTGGCTTGCGGCGATTGCCTCCCCCGGCGCATTGCTGGCGCAGGAAGCGCCGGCAGTCACGGCAACCGAGATCAAGATCGGCAACACCGCCGCCTATAGCGGTCCGGCGTCCGCCTACGGGATAATCGCCCGCACCGAGGCCGCATTCTTCAGGATGGTCAACGACAAGGGCGGCGTGGCCGGGCGCAAAATCGTCTATGACTCGCTCGATGACGGCTACAGCCCGCCGAAGACGGTGGAGCAGGTGCGCCGGCTGGTGGAGGAAGACCAGGTCGCCTATATCTTCGCGACCATCGGCACCCCGAGCAACACGGCCATCGCGAAATACTGCAACAGCAAGGGTGTGCCGATGCTGTTCATCGGCAGCGGCGCGGATAAATGGGGCGACTACAAGCAATACCCGTGGACCATCGGCTGGCAGCCGAGCTACCGGACCGAGGCGCAGATCTATACGCGCTATATCCTGAAGAACAAGCCGGATGCGAAGATCGGCATCCTGTATCAGAATGATGATTTCGGAAAGGACTACCCGCAGGGCGTGAAGGACGTGCTGGGAGACCGCTACGACAGCACGGTGAAGGCGGTGTCGTATGAAGTAACGGATGCGACGATCGACTCGCAGGCGCTCGACCTGAAGAACTGGGGCGCGGACGTGGTGATTACCGCGGCCACACCGAAATTCGCCGCGCAGATGATCCGCAGGATATCGGATCTGAGCTGGAAGCCGCTGCATTTCATGACCAATGTGTCGATCTCGGTCGGCTCGGTGATCACGCCGGCCGGGCCCGAACGGGCCATCGGCATGATCAGCGCCGCCTATCTGAAGGACCCGACCGATCCCACCTGGAAGGACGACCCGGGGATGAATGCCTGGCGGGCGTTCATGAAGGCCTATATGCCCGACGCGGACCTGACCGATGCCGGACCGGTGTTCGCCTATGGGGTGACCTCCACCCTGCTGCAGGTGCTGAAGCAGGCCGGCAACGACCTGTCGCGTGCGAATGTCATGCGCCAGGCCGCCAATCTGCATGACCTGGAGATCCCGGTGCTGCTGCCGGGCATCCGAGTCAACACCAGTCCGACGAATTTCCACCCGATCAAGCAGATGCAGTTGCAGAAATGGAACGGCAAGACCTGGGAGCTGTTCGGCCCGGTGATCGGCGGCGCGGAACTCATGACCCGCCGCCGGAACGCAGCAGACCGGTAGCGAGCCCGCTCAGCCGGCAAGTTCGCGGCGCACGATCGCAGCCCCCGCGGCCATCGCCTTCAATTTGCCGAAGGCGGTGACCCGCGGCAGGTACTTCATGCCGCAATCCGGCGCGACGACGAGCCGCGCCGGATCGACATATTTCAGGCCGTTGCGGATCCGGGCGGCAACCACTTCGGCGGTTTCCACCTCGGGGTCGCCGAGGTCGAGCACGCCGAGCAGGATCTGCTTGCCGGCGAGATCGCGGAGCACGCCAAGATCCAGCTTCGGTTGTGCCGCCTCGATGGAGATCTGCCGGGCGATGGTATCGGCAAGCTGCGGCAGAAAGCTATAGCCGCTGGGCTTGTTCTGCACGACCGCGGCATAGCCGAAGCACAAATGCACCACGGTCGGCCCCTCGATCCCTTCCAGCGCCCGGTTGATGGCGCGGATGCCGTAGCGCAAGGCCTTCTCCGGCGCGGTGCGCACCCATGGCTCGTCCAGCTGCAACACGTCCACGCCGGTCGCCTTCAGGTCGCGCAGCTCCGCATTGACGGCGATGGCGTAGTCCATCGCCATCTCCTCCTCGTCGGCATAGAACTCGTTCTTTGCTTGCTGGGACAGCGTGAACGGACCGGGCAGCGTGATCTTGGTGGCATGGCTGGCGTTGGCCAGCAGGAATTCTGCGTCCCGCCGCTCCACGGCCGCGCGCCGGCGGATCCTGCCGACCACGCGCGGCACCGGCGTGACGCGCCCGGCCTGGGAGCGCACTTCGCCGGGACGCTCCGCGTCGATGCCTTCCAGCGCCAGGGCGAAGCGGTTGGAGTAGCTCTCCCGGCGGATTTCGCCATCGGTGATGATGTCGATGCCGGCCTGCTCCATCTCGCGTATGGCGAGGATGGTGGCATCGTCCTGCGCCGGTTCCAGGAACGGTTCGCCGATGCGCCAGATCTCGTGCGCGTGGGTACGTGGCACGCCATGCTGGTGCAACGTCTCGCGGTTCACCAGCCAGCCCGGCTGCGGGTAGCTGCCGACGACGGTCGTCGGCAGCAGATGCGTGGGATAGGACATGGACGCCGCTCCTCGGGATGTTCCGCTCACCGCATGGTCGGGTGTGGCGAAATCCTACCGCGCGTCCGCGGCCTTGGCACTCCCGCCGCCGCTGAACCACGATGTCAGCTGCCCGAGGCTGCGTTCCCGTCCGGTGTCGATCTCCACGGTCGCCGTCATGCCCGCGCGCAGCGGCTTCTCGTTCTGATGCGGGGCCAGCCGGATCTTGATCGGCAGGCGCTGCACCACCTTCACCCAGTTCCCCGAGGCGTTCTGCGGTGGCAGGATCGCGAATTCCGCGCCCGTGGCCGGGCTGATGCTGGCCACCTGCCCTTCCCAGACCTCGTCCGGATAGATGTCCAGCACCACTTTCGCGGCTTGGCCGGGCACCACATGGGTCAGGTCGGTCTCCTTCAGATTGGCCTCCACCCAGGGTCTGGTATCCGCCACCAGCACGAACAGCGGCGTCGCCGCCTTCACCTGATCGCCGGGCTGCAGCCGGACATTCACCGTCGTGCCGTTCAGCGGCGCGACGATCGTGGTGCGCGCCAGGTCCAGCGCGGCGCGGTCGCGTTCCGCCTGCTTCTCGCGCACCAGAGAATGCTGCTCGGTCGGCAGGTCGGGATTGCCGTTCAGCATCGTCAGCATCCGTTCCAAGCGCCGGTGCACCACGTTCAGCCGGTCGCGCGCCACGGTGACGTTGTTCTCCGCCTCCTCCAGCTTGGTCGCGGATGCCACGCCGTGCCCGGCCAGGTCGCGCTGGCGCACCACCTGCTTGGTCAGGTACTCGACCTGGCTTTCCGCCTCGCCCAGCTCGCCTTGCGTCTCATGCCAGGCGGCGCGCGCGGTCTCCACCACCGTTCGCGCGCTATCCAGCTCCGCCTCGGCCTTGGCCAGCGCGATCCTGAACGGCTCCGGGTCCAGCTTCAGCAGCACGTCGCCGGCGCGAACGGTGGCATGATCGCGGACCAGCACGGCAATCACCTTGCCGGAAACCTCCGGTGAGACCTGCGCGATGTCGGCCTTCACATAGGCGTTTTCGGTGCCGACGATGCGCCCGCCGCGCAGCCAGATGGCCGTCCCCGCCAGGACGACCAGCACGGGCACGCCGATCAGCAGTCCGGCCCGGACCAGCGCAGCCCGCCGCCGCATCATGAGACGTCGAAGCCTTCTTTGGCCCCCTTTGGGACCTCACCATTCCCCGGCGCGGGTCGAGCCGGCAGCGGCTCCCGGTCGGCCATCGCCAGCAGCCGCTGCTTGACCCTGGCGAGCGCATCGCCGAGCACCGCCCGCTCCGGGCCGGATAGTGGCAGCAACGCGTCCTCCAGCGTTTGATCGGCGATATCGAGCATTCCGGCCCGGATCATGTCCGCCTCTGCCGACAGGAACAGCCGGTTGATGCGCCGGTCCGTGGCATCGGGGCGGCGAACGACCCAGCCCTTCCGCTCGAGCCGATCCACCATCCGCCCGGCGGTCGCCCGCTCCACCTCCAGCATATCGGCCAGTTCCGACTGGCTCGCGCCCGGACGCCGGCTCAGCCGGGTCAGCACCAGCCATTGCGCGCGCGTCAGGCCAAGACGGCGGACCCGCCGGTCGAACGCGGTGCGCATCAACCGGGCCACATCGGAGATCAGGAAACCGAGATGCTCGTCATCGGGACGCTCGGGGTCGGGTCGCTCGGGCGTGTCGGCGTCATTTTTGTTGGGCAATGTCGTCTCGCCATGATCATGTGCCTGGGTTACTGTTGTCTACACTGCCTTCGCCGAGGTTACCAATCTTCGCATGTCAGATGACGACAACCCGCATGGCCTGACGCCGCTCCGGCGGGTGTTGATCATGATCTCGGTCATGCTGGGATCGACCCTGTACTCCACCACGCTGCTGATCGCCTCCACCCTGCTGCCGCAGATGCAGGGAACGATGGCGGCGACGTCGGACGAGATCGCCTGGGTAATGACCTTCAACATCCTGGCCACCGCGGTGATGACGCCGATGACCGGCTGGCTGGTGGCCCGCTTCGGCCGGCGCAACGTGATGATGTGGTCGATCTTCTGCTTTTCGGTGTTCACCTATCTCTGCGGCCAGGCGGATTCGCTCTGGGCCCTGGTGCTATGGCGCATCCTGCAGGGCGGCTGCGGCGCGCCGGTGGTGCCGCTGTCGCAGACCATCCTGCTGGACAGCTTCCCGCGCCGGCAGGCCGGGATGGTCACCTCGATCTTCGGCATGGGCGCGGTGATCGGCCCGGTGATCGGCCCGGCGCTGGGCGGATATCTGGCCGACCTCTACAGCTGGCGGTGGGCGTTCTACGTGATCGTGCCGGTGGGCTTTGCGTCCTTCATCGGCCTGCGCCTGACCCTGCCGCCCGATGCCGACACGCCCGCGACCCGGCTGGACTGGACCGGCTTCCTGAGCCTGGCCCTGGCGATTTCCTGCGTGCAGCTGGTGCTGTCGCGCGGCCAGCGGCTGGACTGGTTCGATTCCACGGAGATCATCCTGGAAACCACCGCGGCCGCGATCGCCTTCTACATTTTCGTCGTCCACAGCCTGACCACGGAGCGGCCGTTCCTCAGCCTGCGTCTGCTCAAGGACCGCAACTACGCGCTGGGCCTGATGCTGGTGCTGATCTACGGCATGCTGAACTTCACGCCGATGGTGCTGCTGCCGCCGATGCTGCAGGCCTATTCCGGCTTCCCCGATCCGATCATCGGCCAGGTGCTGGGCGCGCGCGGCATCGGCGCCGTGGTCGGCTTCTTCTCCGCAATCTTCGTCGCCAAGCTGGACCCGCGCATCGGCATGACCATCGGTTTCGCCGTCCAGGTGATCTCCGGCATCTGGCTGACCCGGATCGACCTGAACGTGGACATGACGAGCCTGGTGGCGAACTCCATATTGCAGGGCTTCGCCGTCGGCATCATCTGGGTGCCGCTGACCGTGGCCACCTTCCGCACCCTGGAGACGCGCTACTGGCCGGAGGCGATGTCGGTGTTCCACCTGATGCGGAATATCGGCTCCAGCTTCTTCATTTCGATCAGCGTGGCGGAGATCGTGCGCACCACGGCGCAGAACTACGCCCGGATGAACGAGATGCTGTCGCCGTACAACGATCGCCTGGCGTTGCCATGGGTTATGGGCGCCTGGACCATGGACACCCAGCCCGGCCTGGCGCGGCTGGCCAAGGAAGTGGACCGGCAGGCCTCGATGATCGGCTATCTCAATGCCTTCGCGCTGTACACGGCCGCCTCGGCCGCCGGTGTCCTGCTGGTGCTGACGATGACCAAGGGGCGGCGGGCCAGGGTATCCGGATCGGCCGGAGCCTGATTGACACACCATTCCCGGACGGCCCAGGCTTTGCTCCATTCGCCCGCCCGGACTTCGCATGCCGGGATCGGGCCAAGAAGCCGCAGCCAGGAGGGAATTTCGATTTGGCCATCGATTACCAGAAGCGCGATGGGGTCGCCTACATCACGCTGAACAATCCGGAGAAGGCGAATATCCTGGACAAGGCGACATCGGACGAAATCTCGGCGGCGTGGATCGATCTGTGGGAGGACCGCAGCATTCGTTGCGCCATCCTGACCGGCGCGGGCGATCGGCATTTCTGCGGCGGGCATAACCTGGCACCGCGGCCGGACCTGACCGCGGAAGACCGCGAATATCTGCGCACGCAACGCATCTTCTGGCCTCTGGCCGGCACCGTGCACGGCCAGAAGACCGGAGTCGATGGCCGGATGGGCGATCATTATCCCCGCGTGTGGAAGCCGGTCATCGCCGCCGTCAATGGCTGGGCGGCCGGGGCGGGGCTCTACATCCTGCTGTCGTCGACGGATATACGCATCGCCAGCGCGGAGCATGCGCGGTTCAAATTCGCCCTGACGACGCAGGGCTGGCTCGGGCACGGGCCCGGCGCGGCGCTGCTCGCCAAGCAGCTGCGCTACAGCGATGCGATGAAGATCATGCTGACGGACGAGCCTTTCGATGCGCAGGAGGCTTTGCGGATCGGCCTGGTCAACGAGGTGGTCCCGCATGCGGAGCTGATGGAACGAGCCGAGAAGATGGCGCGCCACATCTGCACGCTGCCGCCGGTGGCGGTGCGTATGATGAAGGAATACCTGGTCCGCTTCGGCGACCTGCCGACGGACCAGGCCTGGCACGTGCAGAACCTGATCAACTCCCTGCTGATCCAGACCACGACGGATGGCGAGGAGGGACGGCAGGCCTTCAACGAGAAGCGCCCGCCCAATTTCACCGGCGCGTTGCGCCGTCGCGGAGCAGCCTGGGAGGAACCATCGGAGGAAGAAGCAAGGCGGCTCGACGAGGCCTACCGGAGCGGCGAATTCTGAGGTCCGGCGCCTGGAAGTGATTGCCGGGGGTGTTGTGCCCGTCTGATGCGTGCCCGTCTGATGTGTGCTCGTGTCTGATGGATCGAGGCAGCCGATCGCCCCCCACGGCAATGATCGCTAACCGAGTGCACCCGATTGGCGCAGCGTGGCAATCGCATCCGGCGACAAATCAAGGATGTCGGCCAGCACGCTGTCGGTGTCCGCGCCGTGCTCGGGCGCGGGGCCCGTGGCGCGGCCGAAGCTGGCGCGCCACGGCAGGCCGGGAAGCACCCCAGCGCCATGCCCGTCCCAGAAGCCACGTTCCCGGAGATGGCGGCTGTCGACGAGGTCGCGGGAGTTCGCCACGGCTTCCGTTGCGATCCCGGCACGCGACAGCATCTCTGCGGCCTCGCCGGCGGCCTGGGAATGCAGCCAGTCGGCCAGCCTCCGATCGATGTCGGCGCGCGCGGCGAACCGCTCGCTGCAGCCAAGCCCGGCCATGGACGACAATGCCGGCACGATGGCACAAAGCTGCCGCCAGGCCGCATCGGTCGTAACGGCTATGCCGATCCAGGCATCGTCTCCGGCGCAACGATAGACGCCGTGCGGCGCGTAGCGACTGGAGCCATTGCCGCGGGGCTGCGGCGGCGCGTCAAGCTGCGCCGCCAATAACGGCTTGGCCATCGTCCACAGCATCGCCTCGATCATGGAGAAATCGACCCGGGCGACCCCGCCATCGCGTTCGCGCCGCCAGATCCCGGCGGCAACGATGAAGGCGAGCATCAGGCCGCACATAGGATCGAGCCACGCCATGCCGACCCGCGGCGGCGTATCGGGATGGCGGTTCAACCCGGCAAAACCGGCATAGCATTGCAACAGGGTTCCATAGGCGACCGCATCCGATTCAGGCCCGGTTCGCCCCAATCCCGACGCCGACACATAGAGCAGATCGGGATTGAGCGCCTGCAACGCCGCGGCACCCAGTCCCAGGCGGTCCATGACGCCGGTCGCGTAGTTCTCGATCACCACGTCGGACCGGGCAGCCAGGGCCCGCGCCACCTCCACCGCCCCCGGCTTTTTCAGATCGAGCACGATGCCGCGCTTCGCCTGGCCGAGAACCGTGTGCAGTTCGGAAGCACGGCCGGGATCGCCGCGGCCGGGCGCCTCGATCTTGATGATCTCGGCACCCAGCGCGGCGAGATAGCGCGTCGCAGTGGGGCCGGCGATCACCCAGCTGAAATCCAGGATCCGGATACCCGATAGCGGCAGGTTCCCGGCGGCAGCGCGCCGGCTCACCGGGCGACCGGTCTTGGCGATACTGAGCCCGAAGGGCGGACCGGGAACCTTGACGGCGCGGTCGCCGGTTTCGACCTGCCGGTAGAAATCCCGATGCCGCAATTGGGCCGAGGCGAACTGCTCCGCCGCCTCGCGCAACGGAAAGCTCGGCACATGCGCGGCCTGGGCCGCATCGGCGATCCACTGCTTGTCGTATTGGCGGCTCCACGCGGACATCCGCGCATGCAGCGCGTCGAAATGGGCGATGCGGTCGGGCTTGGTGGCAAAGCGGGGCTCGCGGCCCCAGTCCGGCGAGCCCATCACGCCGAGCCAGGCCTGCCACTGCCGCTCCTCGCGCGGCGAGATCGCGACATACCCGTCGCGCGCCGGCAGGATGGTGACGGTAGCGCCATTGCCGTCGGTCAGGCGCCGGCGCGACCAGCTTTTCCCGGTCAACCCGGCACGGGTCAGTTCGGTCATCGCCAGCGTCGCCAGCGCCTCCTGGACGGAGGCATCGACATCCGCCCCGACCCGCATCGCCGCGTGCATTCCCGCACAGGCCGCGGCCAAGCCCCCGAGGAAGGCGGATTGCCCGCCGACCGGGCGGATCGGCGGTTCCGTCAGGTCGTCGACCTGCCCGGTCAACAGCCGCGCGATCCCGCTGGCGCAGAACAGCGTGAGGTCGGTCGCGGCGTCTTCTGCCTTGGGGCCGGTCTGGCCAAACGGGGAAATCGTGACGATCGCCGCTGTTGGATTGAGCCGGCGGATCATGTTGGGGGGATAGGCGGAAAGCCGAAGCTCCGCCGGGCCGCCCTCGGAGAGGATCAGTTCCGCGGCCGCCACGGCATCCTGGGCCAGCGCGGCGTCGACGGCGACCTTGCCATCGTTGAGCCAGTCCGTGAGCGGCATCGATTTCCCCGGATCGATGCAGGTGACGGCGGCGCCGACATCGGCAAGCAGGCGGCCGCAGACGGCGGCGGCCAAGCCTGGCCCAATCTGCACGACGCGGAATCCGGCTAACAGCGACATTCTTGTATCGTCTCCCTCGATGGGCGGGTTTGCGATGACCGGCTCGGGTCAGGCCAGATGCGGCAGCACATCCCTGGCCAGGCGCTGCAGCAGGATGTCCACCGGCAGCGCATCCGGACCTGGCACCTGCGGCGTCAGGATGACCCGGCCGATGCCCGGCTGCGACAGCAGTCGGGATAGTTGCACGCGCAACTCCTCCGGCGTGCCGGCCAATGCGTAGCGCTCGATCAAACTGTCGGGCAGCGCACGGGAATGCGGCGAGCTCGGGCTGGCATGACGCGCGGGTTCGTACTCCCGCTTCAGCCGCAGCACGACAGATCGTTCCTCGCCCTCGAACAGGTCCGGATCGGCGTTCTTGATCGCCGCGGCCGCGCGGGCGCGCACCTGATCGCGCGCGGCCCGGGGATCGTCGGCCAATCCGATGCCGGCCCAGCAGGATACCTCTACATCGGCCGGATCCTTGCCGGCCGAGCGCGCGCCCGCGGCAATCCAGCCCAGCCCGCGCGCCAGCAGGTTCGGTGCCACGCCCTGCAGCAGGATGGCCCCATCGCCGAGCTGCGCGGCGGTCTGGGTCATGCGCGGGCCGGAAGCGGCGATGTGCACCGGCACGCTCACCGGCCCGTCGCACCAGCTCAATCGGCCCGCTACCCCCTGGTCGAACGCGACGGCTTTGCCGCCCAGCAGCGCGCGCACGGTGCCGACATGCGCCGCCAGTTCGGCAATGCGCGCCGGTCCCCGCCCGAGTGTACGCAGGGACGAGAACCCGACGCCGATGCCGAGCATCGCCCGGCCGCCGGAAATCTCCTGCAAGGTCGCGATGGCGCTGGCGGTCACGCTGGCATGGCGCGTGACCGGCTGGGTCACGCCGGGCGCGATTCGGATCCGCGACGTGGCGGCGGCGATGGCCCCCAGCGTGAGATACAGCTCCCGGCACAGCAATTGCGAATTGATCACCCACACGCTCTCGAACCCGATCGCCTCGGCCAGGCGGGCATGCGCGATCAGCCGCGCGATCGGCTCGGTTCCCCATAGCGCGAGACCCAGCCTTGCTTGTGGCAGCCCGAGCGACATCGACAGAGCTCCATCCGATCGTGATACCCCCGAACTATCCCAGAGCCCGGCGCGGCAGGCCAGCCACCCGGTTCCATCAGGGCTGCAATCGCCGCACCCGGCGGCGTATGCTGGCCCCCGGCAACCGGCAGGAGGCGAAGATGCCAGAGCTTGTGATCGACCAGCGGCAGCGCGACCTAGGCGGCTTCGAGGTGGGCCGGGTGCTGCCTTTCGCCAAGCGCCGGATGGTGGGACCCTTTGTCTTCTTCGATCACATGGGACCGGTAGATTTCCCGCGCGGGATTCCCCGCACTGTCGATGTCCGGCCGCATCCGCATATCGGCCTGTCCACGGTCACCTATCTGTTCGACGGAGAGATCATGCATCGCGACAGCGTGGGCTCCGAACAGGCGATCCGGCCGGGCGAGGTCAACTGGATGACCGCTGGCCGGGGCATCACCCACTCCGAGCGCTTCGAGCGGGCGCGGCGCGAAGGCGGCCGGACGCATGGCATCCAGTCCTGGGTCGCCTTGCCCGAAGCGGAGGAGGAGTTGGATCCCGCCTTCTTCCACCATGCCGGCAGCGATCTGCCGACTTTCGAGGAAGCCGGAGTTTTCACCCGCCTGGTAGCGGGCAAGGCGTTCGGCGTGCAGGCCGCGGTGAAGACCCTTTCACCGATGTTCTACGTTCACCTGACCATGCAGCCCGGAGCGAAGGCGCCGGTACCGGACGAATACTCCGAGCGCGCCGCCTTCGTCACGACGGGTACGGTCGAACTTGACGGCCGGACTTACGAGGCGGGCCAGATGCTGGTGTTCGCGCCGGGCGAGTCCGCGACCATCACAGCGCTGTCCCCAGCGATCGTCATGCTGCTGGGAGGTGACCCGTTGGGGCAGCGGTTTATCGAGTGGAATTTCGTCTCCTCTTCGAAAGCGCGCATCGAGCAGGCCAAGGCCGATTGGCGGGCCGGGCGGATGAAGCTGCCGGATCTCGACAACAGCGAGTTCATTCCCCTGCCCGGCGATCCGCCTGCCTGAACCGCGGTGAGTTGGCTTTACGCCAACGCCATCGACATTGCCGGCGGATCGGCCGATTGCGGGGAGCGGTCCGCAGGGCCGGCCAGATCGCCGGCGATCATGGCCTTCACCTCCCGCGCCGGGCGTGGCCGGCTGAACAGGTAGCCCTGCACTTCATGGCATCTTTCCGCGCGCAGGCATGCAAGCTGCGCCGGAGTCTCCACACCCTCCGCGGTGATCGTCATGCCCAGTGTGGTGCCGAGGCCGATGATGGCGCGAATGATCGCGCCGGAATCGTTGTCGGTGGAGAGGTCGCGAATGAACAACTGGTCGATCTTGATCTTGTCGAACGGAAAGGACCGAAGATAGCTGAGCGAGGAATAGCCCGTGCCGAAATCGTCCATGGCGATGCGCACGCCGAGATCGCGCAGACTGTGCAGCGTGGAAATCGTCGCCTCGCTCTCGGCCAGCAGGACGGTCTCGGTGATCTCCAGTTCCAGCCGTGAACTCGCCAATCCGGAAATCGCCAGGGCATTCTGCACTGAGGCCAGGATACGGCCGCTGCGAAACTGAACCGCCGAAACGTTCACCGCGATAATGATGTCTTCCGGCCAGGAGGCAGCTTCCTTGCAGGCCTGCAGCAATACCCAGTCGCCGAGCTGAACGATCAGGCTGATCTCCTCGGCCAACGGAATGAACTCCGCCGGGGAGACCCATCCGCGGGTGGGATGGCGCCAGCGTAGCAGGGCCTCGAAGGCGCTGACGCGGTTGGACTTCAGATTGATCAGCGGCTGGAAATGCAGCTCGAACTCATCCTGTTCGATGGCGCGCCGCAGGTCGATTTCCATTTCCCGCCTGGCCTGCAGGGAGGCTTCCATTTCGGCCTCGAAGAAACGGAAGGTGCCGCGGCCATCGGACTTGGCGCAGTACAGCGCGGTATCCGCATTCTGCAACAAGCGATCGACCCTGGCATCGCTACTGTCGCCGGTGGCGATGCCGACGCTGGTTCCTACGACGATCTGGTGCCCCTCCAGGTCGAAAGGCTGGCTCAGTGCCAGCACCACGCGTTGCGCAAGCTCGCGGGCGTCCTCGGGCCGGGTCAGGTTCGTCTGCACGATGGCGAATTCATCGCCGCCCAGACGCCCGACCGTGTCGGTTTCACGTATGCAGGTCTTCAGCCGCTGGGCAACCGCGCGCAGCAGCCGGTCGCCCACGGGATGACCGAGCGTATCGTTGACCACCTTGAAGCGATCGAGATCGAGACAGAGAACCGCGAAGCCAAGCCCCCTTCCCGCCTGCGCGATCGCCTGTTCCACGCGCTCGCTGAACAGGATCCGGTTGGGCAGCCCGGTCAGCGCGTCATGGCGTGCCATGAAGACGATCTGCGCCTCGGATTTGCGCCGCTCGGTGATGTCTTCATAGGTTTCGACCCAGCCGCCATCATGCGTCGGCTCGTGCGAAATGGCGATGACCCGGTCGTTGCTCAAATCCTGGAAATGCGTCCCCGCCTTGCGCCGGCCAATCGTTGCCTCCCGATCGGCAAACAGCGCATAGGGCGCCTGACCGGGATGGTTGCCGGCCGCGATGCTCATCTTGAGCAGTTGCCGATAGGTGATGCCTGGCCGGACCTGGCTCGCGGACAGGCGGAAAATCTCCCTCAGGCGCGAGTTCGCGACCTGCAGCCGTCCGGCGGCGTCGAACAACGCCAGCCCCTGGGACATGTTGCCCAGCGCGGCCTCGAAACGCAGATTGATCTCCTTCAGCTCGTCCTCGCGGTTCTTCAGCGCGGTGATATCGCTGCAGATGGCAACGAAACCGCCATCGCTGGTCGTACTCCGGCTGATGCGCAGCCAGCGGCCGTCGGACAGGCGCTCTTCCGCGGTCACACCTGACTCGGCGTCGCTCGGCTTGCGCAGGATCTCCGCCGCCCGCTTGACCTGGCTGTCGAAGACGCCGCCGGCCGTAATCGCTTCGAGGAACGCGTCGAAGCTCGTCGAGGGCTGCAGCAGATGGCGCGCATTGTTCATGAACTGGGCCATCTGCGAGTTGGCGACGACGATCTCGCCCTGCCGGTTCACCAGGATCAGGCCCTCATGCGAACTCTCGATCGCATCCACCAGCCGGGCTTCCGCGGATCGGCGCTGCATAACCTCCCGCTCCATCATCCTGCGGATGTCGCCGCGCATCTGCTCCATGGCCGCCAGCAGGGAGCCGAGTTCGTCGTTGCCGGAGGGCGGTATTTCTGTATCCAGCTCGCCGGAGGCGATCCGCTCGGCCGCCGCCGAGGCGGCGGCCACCGGGCGCATGATCTGGCGCTGCAACAGGATGCTGACCGTGACGGAAAGGATGAGCGTGAGGATCAGGCCGAAGATATTCAGCAGACCCTGGGTTCGTACTGCAGCGATGGCCTGCTGGCGATAGCGAAAGCCATCCCCGGCAGTGTAGTTGATCAGAAGATCGATCCGCTCGGATACGTCATGCGCACGAGCGTCGAGTTCCTGCCAGGCGCCCGCGCCGGCCTGGTTGGCAAGCAATGTCTGGGCGACGATTTCCCATTCGCCAACCGCGGCCGCGAGGTCCCGCGCCGCGTGGGCGGCCTTGGCCGACAGCGACCGTTCGGCGGCAACCGCGAGATCGTCCGTCAGCGTCTGCGCGAGTTCGTTCATCCGCTGTTCGATCGCGATCGTCTCCGCCGCGTCAAAATGCCGGTGCCCGGCCATGAGAGACTGCATGCCGGCAAAATCGGTAGCGCCGGCACGGGCGTAGTTGATCGACATCAGGGCGTTGTCATAGGTGCGGACCACCAGGGTTTCCGCGATCGAGATGCTGTGCGAGGCGAACAATCCAAGCCCGAGCGTGATCAGCGTGACGGCCAGGAAGGCACAGGCGATCTTCATCCGGATCGTCGCGCGCAGCGCGAACGGCCGGACGGACACCGGGGTCCCGATAGAGACGCCCATCCGCGGGAAGGCCTGATGAGACCGGATGCCGGGATTGATATGCATCCCGCTTCATATGCCCGGTCCCGGTTAATGGACGGATAACGGGCCCGGCCGGAACCATTGGCCGCGTGAACGTCTTCGCAACCCTTCGCGGATATCGTCCCGAGACTCCGTCAGGAAGAAAGGCGCGCGCATGAGGTCCCGCACCACCAGAACAGGCTCCGGTTTCCGACGGTATGTCCGTCGCATCGGTGCATGCATCACCGCCGTTACTTTGTTGTCAGGGGGGGCGGTCGCGATGCAGAACATGGCCGGGGGCGGCATGCTCGTCACGCAGAAGAACCGGTCGTTCCAGCCTGGCGCGGTCGAACTGGCGCAGGGCCAGGTTCTGCATATCCTGAACGACGACGGCCAGCTGATGCATCACGCCTATGTGGCATCCCCGAGTTTCGATTTCGATTCGGGCGAGCAACTGCCTGGCGCCACCGTCGATATCCGGTTCCCGGGACAGGGACAGTGGGTCGTGCTGTGCGGCATCCACCCGAAGATGCGGCTGAACGTGACGGTGCGCTGAACCGCTTCGCACCGGCCCGGGATTGCGAAGGGCCACAGATACCGATCATCCGGTGGGCTGGGACAGGCCGCCCGTTCCACCCATCAATACGGCATGGGCGGCGCAATACGCGGCCACGAAGAAGACCAGGGCAGCCACAAAACACACGGGCAGCCGGGATGGAAGCGGATAACGCGCCGGTGCTCTCGGCTCGAGCGCGATGACGACCAGCGCGGCAATGATCGGCAGGTGGCCGATGGCGTCGATCTTGCCGAAATCGAAGATGGCGCTGACGAAAATGGCGCACAGCATCATCGCCGCAACGCGCCGCACCAGCGGAGTCCAGATCAGGGCGAAGGCAAATCCGAACTCCACCATACCGGCGGCGGTCATGAAGAACGGATAGCTGAAGCGCGCGGCGATGTCCGGGTGCTGATCCAGCAGGGGATAGGTCCAGGCCGGATAGCCCCATTTCTCGACCGAAGCCCACATCAGCGTGATGCCTATGCTCCACCGCATGACAGTCCGGGGCAGCATTCCCGTCACGTCCCGCCGCAGCCCGCACAGGATGCAGTATGCCGCGAAGCCCAGGAATATCGGGTAGTCCAGCAGATGGAACAATCCGTAGCTAACGACCGCATAGAGGTACAGTCCCAGGATCCCCAGGCCGGAGAGGATCATGCTGCGCCGCCAGAACAGCCCTGCCGCAATGGCGATCTGCAGCCATTCCACCGCTGGCCGGCCGGTTATCAACTCGGGGGTCAATATGATGCCCCCGCGCGCCCACAGGGCGGTGAAGAACACCGCCAGGGAGCATCGTAGAAACTGGTCGGACCGAGGCCGCAATGGCTCCGTCAGCAGGTCCAGGCCGATGAGCAGCGCGCGCCCAAAACGGGTGGTCTCGACGACGCTGGCTACCCAGAGCGTGAACATCGCGACCAGCGCCAATTGTGCAAACTCGCTGGTCCATATGGCCGAGGGCGACAGCGGCGCTGCCTTCAGATCGTACGCCGCGAACCATTTCACATGCGCTTCCGCCGCAAGCGACAGCATGGCGATCGAGGCGGCGACCACGCCGCGGGCCGTTAACCGGCCCAGGATTTGTCTGAGCATGCGGCTAGGCATGCGCATCACGGCCCTGCAAGCGGAACCGGGGTGCGGGCAGCTTCGTTCCGTGACCGGGAAGGCATCGCTCGCGCCGGGACCAGTTTATCATTTGTTCAGCAATTCGTCTTATTATTCACGATTGATACTAATGATGAACAGGAGTCGAAATGTTGATCTTGATCGGAGTCATCCTCGCCTGCCTGGGTGCAGGGACGATGGTTGCCGCACAGCGGCACGTTCTGCGCCAGCAATCACTGCTGCGATTTGGCACCGCGCTGTTATGCGCCGGCGCTACCCTGCTGGCGGCGTCATTTCCCATGATCTAGGAGGCTTCCCTGGCGGCAGGAGGCATCAGACTTCGGAACGGTCACGACCATGCTTGCTTTGCCCGTTCTGCTCAGGCCGGCATATACGGCCTGAATACTTCGCTTCATTTGGCTTATGCCGGATGCTGGAGGAGTTTCGTCTGACCTGTGCTTTGCCTCTCGCTGGCCGGGCGACTCCGTCTGGATCGGCGACGCCGCAGGATCATCGCCCGGTAATCGTTGACAGCCGGTTAATTCTCTCCGCCGGTGCGACGCGTCAGCGCGGAAGCGTCGGAACCGGGAACGGCTCGGGATCCTGTGTCAGCGTCTCCAGGAAGGCACGCAGTTCCCCCCGCTCCTGCGCGGTGAGGCCGAGGGGGTGAATGAGGTCCGATCGGCTTGGTCGATCGCGGCCCCCGCGGTCGTAGAAGGCGATCACGGCATCGAGGTCTGGGAGAGACCCGTCATGCATATAGGGGGCGCGGCGGGCGACATCGCGCAGGCTCGGCACCTTGAAGGCATGGCGCAGCTTGACCGAGTTGGGAAAGGCGCGGCCGCGGCCGATATCGTCATCCGACGCCAGGCCGATGTCGTAGAAGGCGCCCTCGGTGAAGTTCCAGCCCGTGTGACACTGGGCGCAATCGGCCTTGCCGTTGAACAGCGCGAAGCCGCGCTTCGCCGCTTCGGGGATCGCATCCTCGTCCCCTTCGATCCAGCGATCGAAGGGCGCCGTGCCGGAGACGATCGTGCGTTCGAAAGTGGCCAGGGCCAGTTCGATGGTGCGCCGGCCGATACCTTCGCTGCCGAATGCCGCCTGGAATTGATCCACGTAGCCTGGGACGCGCCGCAGCGTGTCGATCAGCTCCGGCTCCGTCTGGTGCATGTTCGCCGGCGCCAGCAGCGGCGCGAAGGCAACGCTCTCCAGACCCTCGAACTTGCCGTCCCATCCCAGCGTCGGGATCCAGGCGACGTTCAGCAGGGTCGGCGAGCGAAGCGGCAGGATGGTATCGTTCCAACCGATCGCGAGCGGCAATCCGTCGCCCCAGGAAAGCGCCGGATTGTGGCAGCTCGCGCACGCATGGGAGCCGGTGCCGGAAAGCCGCGGGTCGAAGAACAACTGCCGCCCAAGCACCGTCTTGGCCTCGGAATAGGGGTTGTCTTCCGGGAACGGGACCCCGGCCGGACGGCGGTACTGGGAGCGGAACTGGGAGCGGATGTCCTGTCCCGCCGGATCGCTGTGCGCCGCGTTCGGATCCCCCGATAGGATCAGCAGAAGAAGGCACACGCATTGGAGGCCGCTTGCCCGGACCAGGGCTGACAAGCCGGCAATTGCGGAGCCGCGCCGGCCCCGCCCCGGATCGAACGCAGGATCGCTGCCGCGGGCCCATAGGCGCGCGCCTTTCTGTGACCGGGGTCGCATGAGCATCGGCGCAGGATTGCCGCGAAAGTTTGATAAACCGCTACCATTCCGCGGCGGCTATTACAGAACCACCCGGCAACAACGGGGGAAAAACAATGCCCGACGCCAAGATCGCGGACCCAACCCTCGAAGCGGCGACGATGCGCCGGGTTTCCTGGGGACTGATGCCATTCCTGCTGGCCGCCTACCCGCTGTGACAGGGCCGTTCGGGGTGGCGCCCTGGCCGTGCTGGTCATCGGGCGTCGGCGGGCGCCTCAGAACGGATGGAAGAGGACCCAAAGACCGGCAGCGAGCAGGCTCCAGAAGGCAATCCCAAGCGCCAGGGCAAACGTTATCCCGGCGAAGGCCCGCAGATCTTCATCTTCGCCGTCCGGCGCCGCCGCCCTGTCTTCGGCCGCTCGACGGCCCGTGTTACCAGCAGCCTGTACGCGGATCGTTGAAGGCATAAATGGTTGCCATCTGAAAACCCTTCCCAAGGGAGGCCACGTTCCGGCGCAGGCAACACGATCCTCAGTTCCGGTCATGCGTCAGATGCGATCCGAGCAGATAGCCCATCGCCAGCATCACAAAGGCCATGGTGATCGGCTGTCTGCGGATGACGGCGCGGAATTCGGTCACGCCGTCACTGGCCTGACGCGCCGCGGACACGGCCCGGTTTGCCGTCTGCGAAGCGCCATCCGCCACCGCCCGGGCGACATCCTGAGCTGCCTCGAGCGACGTTCTTACCTGTTCGCGCGACATCGTGATCTCCTTGCTTGCTTAGGGGAAACGCGTGGCGACAGCGAAGGTTGCAAAGCACCGGAAGACGGCGATGGCGCAGATCCAGGCCATTCCCTCTGTCCCGCAACCTCCGGCTGTGGCATAGGGCGGATCGTAAACCGAGGAGCCCGATCCATGGCCATATCCCCGCTCGCGGGTAAACCAGCCCCTCCGGAACTGCGGGTCGATCTCGCCGCGTTGGAGCGCGCGTATTACGAAGGCCGGCCCGATCCGGCCGAGCCCGGCCAGCGCGTAAGCTTCGGGACCAGCGGGCATCGCGGTTCGTCGTTCTCCGTCTCCTTCACGGAAAGCCATATCCTCTGCATCACCCAGGCGATTTGCGACTACCGGCGCAGCCGGGGCATCGACGGTCCGCTGTTCCTGGGCAAGGACACCCACGCGCTGTCCGCCCCCGCGCAGCAGACCGCGCTGGAGGTGCTGGCCGCGAATGATGTGACGGTGATCATCCAGCCGGGCAACGGGGTGACCCCGACCCCGGTGATCTCCCATGCCATTCTCGGGCACAACCGCGCCCGGCGCGACCGGCTGGGGGACGGGATCGTCATCACCCCGTCGCACAATCCGCCGGAGGATGGCGGTTTCAAATATAACGGCCCCGACGGCGGGCCGGCGGACACGGACGTGACGCGCTGGGTGCAGGACCGCGCGAACGAACTGCTGCGCGGCGTCGGCCGGGACGTCCGGCGCGTGTCCCTGGCCCAGGCGATGCAGGCGGAGACGACGCTTCAGCAGGATTTCATCCATCCCTATGTCGACGATCTCGAGGCCGTCATCGACATGGCGGCGATCCGCGGCGCCGGCCTGCATCTTGCGGTCGATCCGCTGGGCGGGGCGTCCTTGCCGTACTGGCAGCCGATCCAGGAGCGCTACGGGCTGGACATCACGGTCGTGAACCCGCGCCTGGATCCCAGCTTCGCGTTCATGCCGGTGGATCATGACGGCAAGATCCGCATGGATTGCTCCAGCCCCTATGCGATGGCGGGGCTGCTCGGCCTGCGGCACGCGTATCGGCTGGCCTTCGCCAATGATCCCGATGCCGACCGCCACGGCATCGTCACGCCGTCCATGGGGCTGATGAACCCCAACCATTATCTGGCGGTGGCCATCCGCTATCTGCTGACCCACCGCCCGCATTGGCAGGCGGACGCCGTTGTCGGCAAGACCCTGGTCAGCAGCAGCCTGATCGACCGCGTGGTGCAGAGCCTCGGACGCCGGTTGTCGGAAGTGCCGGTTGGCTTCAAATGGTTCGCGCCAGGGCTGTTCGACGGATCCTGCTGCTTCGGCGGCGAGGAAAGTGCCGGTGCCAGCTTCCTGCGCCAGGACGGCAGCGTGTGGACCACCGACAAGGACGGGCCGATCATGGATCTGCTGGCCGCCGAGATCACCGCGCGCACCGGCCGGGACCCAGGCGAGCATTATCGCGACCTGACCGAGACGTTCGGCACGCCGCTATACACCCGCATCGACGCGCCGGCGAGCGCCGAACAGAAAGCACGGCTCGGACGGCTTTCCGCCGACGCGGTGACCGACGCGACGCTCGCGGGCGAGACGATCACCGCCAAGCTGACACGCGCGCCGGGCAATGGCGCGCCGATCGGTGGCCTGAAGGTCGTCACTGATTCCGGCTGGTTCGCGGCGCGCCCGTCGGGTACCGAAAACTTATACAAGATCTATGCCGAAAGCTTCCGGGATCAGGCGCATCTGGACCAGATCGTCGGGGAGGCGCGGCGCATCGTGAACACGGCGCTGGAGATGCAACCGGCCTCGTAGGCCGCCGGCTACGGGATCGTCAGCGCAATCAGCCTCTGCGCTGCGCCGTCGATGCGCTCGAGGTTGCGGCATGCATCGATGAGGTCGGCGAATTGCGCCGGCGGGATCGCGAGGCCGGGGGCGATCGGCTGAACCCGCCTCGCCTCCTCCTCGAAATCCCAGATGAACTCGCGCCCGGTGCCTTCCCGGGTGAAGCTGCGGCCATCCTTGGTGAACACGGTCACCCGCGGGCCGAACAGCGTTCGGCGGACCATCGGGATCAGCGTGACCCGCTGCATGAGGTCCAGCACTTCCGGCGGATCGGTTTCCCCGGGCCCCGGCTGAGCACCGCGCAGCAGCGGATAGCCGCGCGTGACCGCGCCATAGGCTGAGAAATACTGCGTGCTGCCGACCCGCGGGCCGCCGTCGCTGCCGGGCCCATCTCGGTCGGGCAGCGGGAAGGCAGGGCTCGGGTACTCCGTCTCGAACCAGTTAACAACGGCCTCGATACGGTCGATGTCCGCGTAGGTGAGGCCGTGTTCCTCGCAGATCCTCGCCGTCACGTCGACATGGGCGATGTTGTAGCCGGCGGTAGAGTAGATGCGGTACAGGGTCTCCAGAAACATCCAGTCCCGGCCCAGGTTTTCGGTGATCCCGCCGATATCGGTGCGGGTGCGGCCGGTAAAGCTGTAGCGCAGCGTGCCCAGATTGTTGCCGGCATAGGCGTGATAGAACCCGGCATCGCCCTCGAGGGTGGTTTCGCCGCCGGGAATGCCCTGCCGCGCCAATGCGACCGCGAGCAACGCATTGCGGACCGCACCTCCCTCCCGCAGGGAACGGCCGCCGCTGCGGATGCCTTCGAGGTTTCCGGCGGCCAGATTGACGCATTGGGCGATGGCGGCATTGACCTGGTCCTGGTCCAGGCCGTGGATCTTGGCGGCCGCGACGGCGGCGCCGAAAATGCCGAATACCGGCCCGGCGTGGAAGCCGCGCGACATCACGGTGGGGATGAATTCGGCTGCCATGCGCTCCATCACCTCATAGGCGGCGGAGATGGCGGTGAGAAACAGGCGGCCGGAACAGGAGGTGAGTTCCGCTGCCGCCAGCGCTGCCGGCAGGATCGCGATGCCGGGATGGGTCAGCATGCGGAACGTATCCCATTTGCCGCCCGCGAAGATCATCTCGGCATTCACGAAGGCGGCCCCGCCCTTGGTGAGCTTGCTGCCATTGCAGAGGACGCTTGCAACGCCGCCGCCGCCCGCCTCCTCCTCGCGCATCAGCACCAGCGCCTGCCGGCTCGCCGCCATGTCATGCGCCACCAGCGCGGAGGTCAGGGCCTGCAGCGTGACGCCCTTGGCCCGGTCCACGACCTCCGCCGGCAGGTCCTCGAATGTCAGATCGGCAACAAAACCCGCGAACTCCCGGCTCAATGACATGGCGCTTCCCTTCGCCGGCAACCCGGCATTTTCTTCCTTATGCTGGCCAGTGTAGTCTCGATCGTCCGAACCGCCGAGCGGCCCGAAATGGGGGAATGACCGTGAAGGCAAACACGCCCTGCCCGATCGCTGCCAACAGCGCGCCGCACCTGACGCGGGCGCAGTTCCTCAAGCTCGCGGCGGGACCACTCATTGCCGGAACCATGCTGGCGACGATCGCCGGCCGGCCTGTTCGCGCACAGACGACGGGGACCAGCAGGATGCACACCAGGCCGATACCAGCGACCAATGAGGCATTGCCGGTGATCGGCTGCGGCACCTGGAGGACATTCGATGTCGGCACCTCCTCCACCGAACACGCGAAGCTGACAGAGGTGCTGCGGATCCTGTTCGATGCCGGCGGCTCGGTGATCGATTCCTCGCCGATGTACGGCACATCGGAAGAGGTGGTCGGCGATCTGCTGGCTTCGATGAATGCGCGCGCGAAGGCGTTCCTCGCCACCAAGGTATGGACCACGGGCGAAGCGGCCGGGGTGGCGCAGATGCGGCAATCGATGCAGCGATTGCGGACGGACCGGATCGATCTGATGCAGGTTCACAATCTGGTCGACTGGCGCACCCAGTTGCGCACGCTGCGCGCCTGGAAGGCCGAGGGCCGCATTCGCTACCTGGGCGTGACGCATTACACCCCCAGCGCCTATGATGCGCTGGAAGCGGTGCTGCGGTCCGAACGGCTCGATTTCGTTCAGTTGAACTATGCGCTGGATGATCGGGAGGCCGAGGAACGGCTGTTGCCGCTGGCGGCCGAACGCGGCATCGCGGTGCTGGTTAATCAGCCCCTTGGCCGCGGCGGGCTGATCGGCCGGCTGGGCCGGCGGCCGCTGCCTGCCTGGGCAGCCGAGATCGGCTGCGCGAGCTGGGCGCAGATCCTGCTGAAATTCGTCCTGGCCAACCCTGCCGTCACCTGCGTCATCCCCGGCACCAGCCGGCCGGAACACATGGCGGAGAACGTCGCCGCCGGGTCCGGCAACTATCCGGATGCCGGCACGCGGGCGCGCATGATCGCCGCATTGGATATGTGAAGCACCGCATATGTGAAGCACCGGGGCACCGCCCCGGAATGCCGGGGCGGCCTCACTGGATGCGTGACCTACTTGCCCTTTGCCACCTGGCCGCGGATTTCTCCGCCCGGATTGGCGGCGGTATGGACGTTCACATACCAGTTGCCGGCCTCAAGATCGGCGATCTGCGAGTTTGTCAGTGTCGCACTGCCCTTGATCGGGCTGGTCAGGTTCGTCATCGGCACCACGGGGGGCGCATTGGCGCCTACCCCTGCCGGGCCATGAAAATGCGCCGCCGTGGCCGGGCCGGTCAGATCCTGGTAGGTGACCGTATAGCTGAACATCTTCGTCGCCGTATCCAGCGTTGCCGTCGCCGTGCCGGTGCCCCTCACGTTATGGGCCGGAACCTCGCTGGCGCCATTAAGCGCCGCGTGAAAGTCGAGCGTCGCGGCCCATGCCGCGGTGGAAAGCATGCCTGCGGCCAGCACGGCCATTCCCAGCCCCAACCGTGACCCCAATAGTCGTGACATCGCATCCTCCTGTTTGCGGGTAGGTCCTGTCTCAACGCCCGAGGCTGGGATTGGTTGCGCCCCCAACCTGGCGGATGACCTCAGCGCAAGACAGACGCGGCCCCCTCGCCTTGACGCTCGGCCTGCCGCCTGCGTACGCTCGGCGGCAGGATTGCGCCCGGGTCAGCCGGGACCAGGAGGAAGCTGTCATGTCCGATTTCCCGAGCTTCGTGCAGATCAACGAGGAAGGGCCGCGCGAGGGTTTCCAGTTTGAAAAGGGTCAGATCCCCACGGCGCGCAAGATCGAGCTGATCGACGCGCTGTCCGAAACCGGGCTGAATCACATCCAGGTAGCTTCCTTCGTCAATCCGAACCGGGTGCCCGGCTGGGCGGATGCCGACCAGGTGGTGCGCGGCTTCCGGCGCCATGACGGCGTGCACTACGCGCCGCTCTGGCTGAATGCCAAGGGCTTCCAGCGGGCGCTGACATTCGACGGATTGGAGATCAAGGGCTCGCTGTCGCTCTGCGCCTCCGCCAAGTTTCTGGCGCGCAACCAGCAGCGCTCGATGGAGGACAATCTCGCCGCGCAGCACGAGATGATCGCGCTGTTCAAAGCCAATGGCGTGCCTGTCGAGCGCGGCTCGATCATGGCGGCCTTCGGCTGCAATTTCGAGGGCGACATCGCCCCCGCGAGCGTGCTCGCGCTGATCCAGCAGATGCTCGATGTCGCGGCCGAGCATGATCTGAACATCAAGATCCTGTCGCTGGCGGACACCATGGCCTGGGCCACGCCCGTTGCCGTGACCCGGCTGGTGGGCATGGTGCGCGAGCGCTGGCCGGACAAGCGTATCGCGCTGCATTTGCATGACACGCGCGGCATGGGCATCGCCAATGCCTATGCCGGGCTGCAGATGGGCGTCGACATCTTCGACAGCACCGTCGCCGGTCTCGGCGGCTGCCCGTTCGCGGCGCATAAGGGCGCGGCAGGGAATGTCTGCACCGAGGACCTGGTGTTCATGTGCGAGGAAATGGGCATCGAAACCGGCGTCGATCTGGAGAAGCTGCTGGAAACCGCCTGCCTGGCGGAAGACATCGTCGGCCATCCGCTGCCGGGATCGGTGAAGATGGGCGGCAGCCTGAAGAAGCTGCGCAAACAGCTCAGCTAGAGCATGATCGCCGCTGACAGACGCGGCGGTCATGCTCTAGGTCTTTGTTTTCGCGAGCAATTTTATCGCCCGGTTGAGTCAACCTCAAGCGATATTGCTCTAGGCCTGCACAACAGGGGGAACACGCCATGACCACCACGTCGTCGCAAACAGGCGCCACACTCGCGCTGGCGAAATTCGTCGCCGACCTGTCGCCCAACAAGATCCCCGAGGAAGCGATGCGCATCGCGCGCATGGGCTTCATCGACTGCATCGGCACCATGATCGCCGGCCGCAACGACCCCGCGCCGCAGATCCTGCGCAAGGTGCTGGACGCCGCGCCGGGCCCCGCCAGCGTGTATTTTTCCGACCTGCGCAGCACTGCGCCGGAGGCCGCCTGGATCAACGGCACCGCGGCGCATGCGCTGGATTACGACGACGTGGCGCTGCGCGGCCATCCGAGCACGGTGCTGGTCCCGGCGATCCTGGCGGAGGCCGAGCAGCTGGGCTCCTCCGGGCTGGACATGCTGGTCGCCTATATCGCCGGCTATGAGACCTGGGCCGAGCTCTACCGGCGCGACACCGGGCTGCACCATGCCAAGGGCTGGCATCCGACCGGCATCTTCGGCTCGATCGGCGCGGCCGCCGCCTGCGCGTCGCTGCGTCGGCTGGACGAAACCCGCACTGCCATGGCGATCTCGCTCGGCGCTTCGCAATCGGCGGGGATCATGGCCAATTTCGGCACCATGACCAAACCGTTCCATGCCGGCCGGTCGGCCCATTCCGGAGTGATGGCGGCGCGGCTGGCGGAGGCGGGGTTTACCGCCAACACCGATGCGCTGGAACATCCACAAGGGTTCCTGCATGCCGTCTCGCCCTCCGGCCAGGAAGACCGGACCAGCGAGACCTGCGTGGGGGAAAACTGGGCCATCACCGCGCAGGGCCTGTCGATCAAGAAATACCCGACCTGCTACTGCACCCACCGCGCGATCGACGCGGCGCTCGGGCTGGTCAACGCCCATCCGGTGCAGGCCGGCGACGTCAAGGAGATCACCGTCGACATCAGCGACTACTACGCGACCGTGTTGCGCAACCACGCGCCGCAGACCGGCCTGGCCGCCAAGTTCAGCATGGAATTCGTGCTCAGCAGCGCGCTCATTGCCAAGCGGGTGGGCCTTGCCGAACTCAGCGATGGGTTCGTGCAGCGGCGCGACGTGCAGGACCTGATGGGAAGGGTGAAGATCGTCACAGGCACCGAGCACGATCCGGAAATGCCAGGCGCTGCACCGTTCGACCAGGTGCGTTTCGAGCTTAAGGACGGGCGCGTGCTGGAGAGCGACAAGATCCGCCGCGCCCGTGGCCATGCCGTGCTGCCGCTGACCGACACCGAACTCTACGACAAATTCGTCGACTGCCTTGGCGTGGGATCGTCGGAGCTGTCGGCGGAGACGCTGTTCGGCCGGTTGCAGTCGATCCAGCAGATCTCCGCCCGCGAATTGACCTCCCTGCACTGAAGGCAAGCCAGCATGCCCCTGCCCCGCCGCGCGCTCGTCAAAGCCGCGTTCGCCGTACCATTCCTGTCCACCCCCCATGTCGCACGTGCGGCCGAGCCGATCCGGCTGCGCGCCTCGCTGGACACGACGCCCAGCCATGGCCGCACGATTTCGGTCGCCGACTATCTGAAGAAGCTGGAGGCGGCCTCGAAGGGCCAGATCGTCGGCCAGCTGTTCGACAGCGGACAGCTCTACGCCGACCGGGACGTCACCAAGGCGCTGGTGCAAGGTGGCGTCGACATGGCCGTGCCCGGCACCTGGCTGGTCTCCGGCTTCGTGCCCGATGCCGATATGGTGCAATTGCCGGCCTTCTACTGCCTGAGCCTGGATGCCGTGCATCGCGTGATCGACGGCAAGCCGGGCCAGACCGTGAACGAGCAGCTGGGCCGGAAGCTGAAAGTGCAAGTGGTCGGGCCGTGGCTCGATCTCGGGTTCAACAATTGGTACAGCACCAAGAAGAAGCTGAATTCGCTGGCCGATCTCGCCGGCCTCAAGATCCGCAATTCCGGCGGCTTTGCCCAGTCCTGGCGGACCGGATTCTTCGGCGGCGTGCCGAACATGACGGCCTGGCCGGAAGTGCCGCTGGCGCTGTCGCAGGGCACGTTCGACGCGCTGATCACCACCAATGAAAGCATCGCCAGCGCCAAATTGTGGGACGCGGGGCTGCGCTATGGCCTGGAAGACCATATGGCGGTCGGCGAATACATCCCGATGTTCAGCGGCGCCTTCTGGTCCAAGCTGAGCCCTGAGCTGCAGACGCTGGCGACCGGCGTCTGGGCGGAGAACATCCCGACCTACCGGGCGAACATGGCGCGCGCACAGGCCCGCGCCCATGACGAGATGGTGGCGCATGGCGTGACCTTCGCCGTCCCGCCAGCCGCCGAAATGGCCGATGCGCGCCGGCGCCAGCTCGCGGAGCAGGATCGGGTCGCCAAGGAGATGAAGATCTCCCCCGACCTGCTGGGCGCGATCATGCAGGAGATCGGGGGCGCCTGAGCGCCCGCCGATCCAGGCCGGCGCCGGTCTGACACCGGGCTTCCGCCCCTGTCGCCAACCGGCCGCACCGATCGGTGACCGCCACGCGTCAAGCAGCCGCAAGACTGCTATCTGGGGTGGTGGTGCCTGCCTAGGACACACGGAAAAGTTGACGGAAACGCTCTTGTCATTGGACCTGGCGGCCCACCGTGTATAAACCTGTTGCAATCATGGGATTTTAATAGATGCCAGACTAGGCCGTGTAGGACAGGGCCATGCAAGACTGGGCCATGCAGGACTGGGCAACGCCGGACTGGCAGATATCTGGCGACGTCGCGCTGTGCAGCCCCGTGCGGGACAGCCTCGCGCGTAACAGACATGTAAACGACGGGCAGGCTCTCCGGACGAATCATGTGAGGCTTCTGTGCCTAAAAGTTACATTCATCTTGGCAGAGAGTGGCAAGGTCATCTATCAAGCACGCATCATTTCCCCCACAAGCTCGACGGCGCCCGTCTGCTGGCGCGCGGGTGACGACAAAATGCCCGGTGCCGTGGCCAACAGTGAGCGAATTTGATTTACCCTAGGTTCGATGCCGCCTACTTAACAGCCCCGCGAGCTGGGCAGCAGCAATATCGGGCCTTGTCCGGCGGAAATGAATGAGATGGATGCTTTGGCGAAATCGGAAAGGGTGGTCGGAGGCCAGCTCCATCGCGTATTGCGGAATTCCACCTTTTATTTGTTGGGAAACATTGCTAGCCGGATCCTCGGCTTCATCGCGATACCGTTCTATTCGCATTTCCTGACGCCGGCCCAGTACGGTACCGTCGAGCTCATCGAACTCAGCACCCAGGTCGTCGCGATCGCCTTCGGCCTGCAGAGCATCGGCACCGCCCTCACCCGGCTGTTCCACGACCAGGACACCCCCGAACAGGAAGCGAACATCGTCTCCACCAGCGTGCTCGGCACTGCGTTGCTCAGCGCGGTGATCGCCGTCGGCGCGGTGCTGGCGGCCGGTCCGATCAGCCTCGCGGTGTTCCATTCGACAGCCCAGGCGCCCCTGCTGCAGGCTGCCTTCGTGGCGATGTGGTTCGCCAACATGGTCGAGGTCGTCCTGGTCTATGAGCGCATCCGCGAGCGCGCGCAGTTCTTCTTCGTCTATTCCATGGTCAGCTTGGTCGGGAGTCTCGCGCTCAATATCTACTTCATCGGTTTTGCGGGGGCCGGAATCTGGGGCTTCGTCTTCAGCAAGTTGATCGTCACCGGGCTTGGCTCGGTGTACCTGCTCTGGCGGATCATGCGCGAGGTGGGGTGGCATTGGCGGCAGGAATACATCCCGCCATTGATCCGTTTCGGCCTGCCGCTGTGCCTGGCCAGCGTCTCCGCGTTCGCCATCCATTTCTCGGATCGGTTTTTCCTGGCGGACGCCGTCTCGCTGGCGGAACTCGGTCGATATGCGCTCGCCTACCGGTTTGCTTTCCTGGTCAGCATTCTCGTCGGCGAGTCGTTCGGCAAGAGCTGGAACGTCACATTCTACCGCTTCGTCGGAATGGAAGGATGGAAGGACCGTTTCGCCCGGGTCGCCGCCTACCTGATGTTCGCCCTCTTCCTGGCGGCACTGGCAATCGCCCTCATGGCGCCGGAACTGTTCAGCTTCATGGTGCCGCCGAGCTTCTATCCGCCCTATCTGCTGCTGCCGATACTCGTATTTTCCTATGTGTTCCGGGAATGCGGGGATTTCTTCCGGAATCTGCTGTTGATCAACAAGCGCTCGGGCACGGTGGGCAATGTTGTGCTCGGCGGCGCGGTGCTGAATGGGCTGCTCAACTTCGCCATGATTCCGGCCTTCGGCATCTACGGTGCGGCCGCGGCGACGATGGGCACATGGCTCGCCTATATGGCCGTATTCTGGGTGCTCGCCTGGCGGGAGCACGCGGTGCCGTTCCGTGTGTTCACCTTCCTCAAGATCACCCTGCTGGCCATCGGTATCTTCGCCCTGGGCGACTGGCTGCGCGTGGAGTCCCGGCTCCTTCAGATCGTCGTGGATTGCCTGTGGGTAGGCCTGTTCACGCTGCTTTGCCTGATCTTCTATTTCTCGCCGGCGGAACGGTCCGAACTGCTGTCCGCCGCCGAGGCGCAGGCGATGCGGCTGTTCGGCGCGCCGTCGCGGCCGATCGGCGACTGGCCCTCCGGCCTGCCGCTGGTTTTGATGCTCGCCTTCTATTTCCCGCCGGAAAATACCATCGGCGCCGCCCGCCCCGGCCGTTTCTCGAAATATCTGTCACGGCTCGGCTATCCGGTTTCCGTGGTGTCGCACTGGATCGAGGGAGCTGCTGGCTCGACCGCCATACGGGTGCCGGCGCCGCGACGGCGTGGCCAGAGATTTTTCAGCGCCAACGGCCTGCTTCGGCTGGTTGCCCGGAGGTTCCTGCCCTACGATGACCGGCTGCCGTGGATGCCGCCCGCGTTCAAGGCGGCATCGGCGGTGCTGGCGGACAATCCGGACCACATCGTCGTGTCCAGCCACCCCCCGCTCGCCACCCATCTGGTCGCCCTGGCGCTGAAATTCCGTCATGCCAGCCGCTGGGTGGCGGATTTCCGGGATCCCTTGGCGGGAAACCCGATGCGACCGGCCAGACGCGCAATCGTGCTCGACGCCATCGTGGAACGCATGGTTTTCCGGCATGCCGATGCCGTGATCGCCAACACCGATGCCGTCAAGCAGATCTGGCTGAAGCGCTATCCGCAGTGGAAGCACAAGATCCACCTGATCTGGAACGGCTTCGACCGGGAGGATGCTGTCGATCCGAAGCCGATCAGCCAGCGGACACGACGCACCATGGCGCATATCGGCACGATCTATGGCGGGCGCACCCCCGAACCGTTGATCGCGTCGCTGGACCGCCTGGTCGCCGCGGGGACGGTCGCCGCCGAGAGCATTCAACTGCGGCTGATCGGCCCGATCCAAAACCATTCCCTGGATCCCTCCGCCGATATCTGCCAGCGGCTTCAGGCACGCGGCTGCCTGCATGTGGATAACCGCATGGCGCCGCAGCACGAGGCCAGGGAAGAGATGCTGGATGCCGATTACCTGGTCCTGCTCGACATCGTCGACAACGAGGTGCCGGGCATCCAGCTTCCAGCCAAGATCTTCGACTATATCCGCGCCTGCCGGCCGATCCTGGCGTTCACCCCGGCGGACTCCGTCATCACCCGGGTATTGTCCGCCGCCGGCATTCCCAACGCCTGCATCTCTCCCACCGCGTCCGGCGCGGAGGTTGATGCCGCCGTTGAGGCCTTCCTGGCGCGGCCGATCACCGAGATCCGCCCGAGCGAAACCTTCTGGCACGACTTCGATTCAGCCAGTCAAACCTATATCCTCGCCAATATCCTCACCCGGATTTCGGCGCAGCCCGCGCACGCGACGGAACCGGTGGCGCAGGCCGAGCAAGCCTGATCGGGGCGCGCGCCATCAGGCCATCAGGCCTATGGCGTCCACAACGACCTTGTTCAGGAAGCCGTTCTTTTCCAGCCGGCGGAACTGCTTGTGGCCGACCAGGAATGCGACGATGTCAGCGTCGCGCATTGCAGCGTCCGCATCCACCAGGGTGACGTTCGCCAGCCCGGCAAGCGACTGCGGCAGTTCTTTCACATTGGGCTCGACCACCAGCACCCGCACGCCGCTGCGCTGCGCCAGTTCGTGGACTACCTCCATCGACGGGCTTTCGCGCAGATCGTCCACGTCCGGCTTATAGGCGATACCGAAACAGGCGACGATTGGCTCGCGAAAGCGATCCGCCAGCTTCAGCACCCGCTCGCTCACCCAATGCGGTTTGTGATCGTTGACCTCCCGCGCGGAGCGGATGATCCGCGCCAAATCCGGCGCCGCATCGACAATGAACCAGGGATCCACCGCGATGCAGTGACCGCCGACACCAGCCCCCGGTTGCAGGATGTTGACCCGGGGATGCTTGTTCGCCAGATCGATCGCGCGCCACACATCGACATGCACCCGCTCGCAGATCAACGACAGCTCGTTGGCGAAGGCGATATTGACGTCGCGATAAGAATTCTCGATCAGCTTGACGAACTCCGCCGTACGGCAGTCGGTCAGGAAGCACTGCCCGGAAACGAAGCTCTCATACAGCGCCAGCGCCTTGGCCGCGCAATCGCTGGTCACGCCACCGATGATACGGTCGTTGGACACCAGCTCGCGGACCATATGGCCGGGCAGGATCCGCTCCGGACAATGGGTGATGAAGATATCCGCCCCGTCCACCTGCTGGTAGCGGGGAAACTGCAGGTCCGGCCGCGCCGCGGACAGGCGCGCCGTGAGCCTTTCGGTGGCACCGATCGGCGACGTGGATTCCAGGATCACGGTATCGCCGCGCTTCAGCACCGGAGCGATGGAGTCGGTAGCCGCGTCCACATAGGACAGATCCGGCTTCTTGCCCTCGCAGAACGGCGTCGGCACAGCGAGGATGTAATAATCCGCTTCCACCGGGGCCGCCTGCGCGCGCAGACGGCCGATCTGGATGGCGGCGGCGAGCAGCATCTGCAGGTCGGGTTCCTGGAAATGCGCATGGCCTTCATTGATCATGGCCACGACCCGCGGATTGGTGTCGCAGCCGATCACCTCATGACCGCGGCTCGCGAGCATGGCCGCGGTCGGCAGCCCGATATAGCCCAGACCGACGACGCAGACCTTGCTCATGGCTTCTTAAACTCCTGGATGGCATCGACAATCCGGCTCGCGGCATGGCCGTCGCCGTACGGAAACACGGGGCGGGCGCGGCGGGCATATTCCGCGGGATCGTCGAACAGCGCGTCCACCTTCTGGCGCATCAAGACCGGATCGGTGCCGATCAGCTGCACGACGCCGGTCGCCAGCGCCTCCGGCCGCTCGGTGACATCGCGCATGACCAGGACCGGCTTGCCGAGCGCCGGCCCCTCTTCCTGGATACCGCCGGAATCGGTGATCAGCAGCGCTGCCCGGCGCATCAGGAACACCATGTCCAGATATTCCACCGGTGCGATCAAATGGATGTCGGGGTGCCGGCAGAGCCGCTCCCGGACCACGTCCTGCACCTGCGGATTGAGGTGCACGGGATAGACCAGTTGCACGTCGCCGCGCGCGGCGACCGCGCTGAGCCCGTCGCAGATGCGCTGAAAGCCGTCGCCGAAACTCTCCCGCCGATGTCCGGTGACCAGCACCAGCCGCCGGCCGGGATCGAGGAAGGGGTAGCGGGTGCCGATCTCCCCGGCCAGGTTCGGATCCTCGGCGATGCGGGTGGCGATGAACAGCAGGGCGTCGATGCCGGTATTGCCGGTGACGAGCACCTGGCTGCGGCGATTGTACTCCTGCGCCAGGTTCGTGGCGGAACTCGTGGTCGGGGCGAACAGAAGATCGGCAATCGCATCGATGGCGACGCGGTTGAACTCCTCCGGCCAGGGACGCTGCAGGTCGAAGGACCGCAGGCCTGCCTCCACATGACCGATCGCGACGCGCGCGTAGAAAGCGGCGAGCGCCGTCGCCATTGCCGTAGTGGTGTCGCCATGCACCAGGACGATGTCCGGCTTCTCCTGCGCCAACACCTCACCCATGCGGACCAGGACCCTGGAGGTGATGTCCGCCAACGTCTGGTTCGGCGCCATGATGTCCAGATCGATGTCCGGCCGTTCGCCGAAGGCCGCGAACACCTGATCGAGCATGTGACGGTGCTGGCCGGTGACGCAGACGATCTGCTCGATACCCGGGCGCGCTCGCAGCTCGCGGACCACAGGCATCATCTTGATGCCCTCGGGCCGGGTTCCGAAGACGGTCAGCACACGCTTCTTCATCGGCATGCCGGCCTCTTCGTGTTCGAAGTTTTCGTCGTTCCCAAAACAGCCCGGGAAGCTGCTTCAGAGTAAAGCACGGAATTGTTGTCGGTTCATGGAAAAACGTGTCAACCGCACCGTTGCCCGAGGCTTGGGGATACAAGACATCCCGCGGTCGCACAAGGCATCCGCCGCCATCGGCGCGTTACGAGTTGGCCACCGCGACCCGCTTGCACCCGGCATGCATGTTACACAAGGGGCCGCTGCGGCTTCCTGCCATTGCTGACGCTGTCCGGACGCCCGGGCGTCGCCGCTCAGGGGTACGGCCGGGATCCATTGCCAGAAACCCATGGCGGAAGCTGAGCCAGTCGCTGGTGATCAGCATGTAGCAGCCCCCCCAGATCACCAGGGAGAGCAGGCTGTTGACCAGCACGATCCGCCCGAACCGCACGCGATCCGGCGCCCCGCGCCAGCCGGTTCGCGGATCCGGGGTCGAAACCGGGCGGGAATAGAACGGCAGCACGAGGAACAGCGCGATCCACCAGATCACGCTATACAACATCAGACCGATGACCCAGTTCATCGACCGTCACACCCGAAGCAGATGCACATCCACCAGCGGCCGCTTCTGGAAGCGCTTGCCCAGCGCGCGGCGCAAGGCCGAGCGCGCCGCATCCGCCAGCGCCGAATTGTCGCGGCGCAAAGCCGCCGGCAGATCCGACAGGGCGGTGGTGAAGTCGCGGGTGATCCGGTCCGTCTCCGGGTCCTCCGGCTCATAGAGGCCGGGCGCGCTGATCTGCGGCTTGCCGAGGATCTTGCCGGTGCCGTCCACCGCCAGGCTGCCCAGCACCACGCCGTTGAACAGCATCCGCCGTCGCGCCGACAGCACCTCCCCGTTCAGCGGCACCAGCCGATTGGCGTCCAGCACCAGCCGGCCGACCGGCGCGCTGTCGATCACCTCGGCGCGGCCAGGCGCCAGGCTCAGGATATCGCCGTCCTCCATCAGGATCGGGTTCGATCCCGCCTCCTGCGCCAGTTCCGCATGGGCCGACAGGTGCCGCCACTCGCCATGCACGGGCACCGCATATTTCGGCCGCACCAGCTTGTACAGCCGGCGCAGCTCGTCACGCGCGGGATGGCCGGAGACATGCACGAGGTGGTCGGCATCCGTCATCAGGTTGACGCCGCGACGGACCAGGTTGTCCTGCACGGTGCCGATGGCGCGTTCGTTGCCGGGGATCATGCGGCTGGAGAAGATCACCGTGTCCCCCTCCCCCAAGGCCACGCGGGGATGCGTGTCCATGGCGATGCGGGCCAGCGCCGAGCGGGGCTCTCCCTGGCTGCCGGTCACCAGGATCAGGATGTTGTCGTCGGGGACATCGTCGATATCGTCCTCGGCGAGGAACTCCGGCACGGTCTTGAGATACCCGCATTCACGCGCGGCGGCCTCGATGTTGCGCAACGAACGCCCGACGATCGCGACGCTGCGTCCGCATTCCTGCGCCGCCAGCGCAATCGACTGCATGCGCGCGACGTTGGAAGCGAAACAGGTGACCGCCACCCGGCCACGGATGGAGCGGATCAGGGCGGTCAGGCTGATGCGGACATCGTCCTCCGAGCCCGAATGCCCTTCCACCATCGCGTTGGTGGAATCGCAGACCATCGCCAGCACACCCTTGTCGCCCAGGGCCGCCAGGGCGGCCTCGTCGGTCGGTGGGCCGACCAGCGGAGTCGGGTCGAGTTTCCAGTCGCCGGTATGCAGCACGATGCCATGCGGGGTGGTGATGGCGAGCGCCTGGGCCTCGGGGATGGAATGCGCCATGCGCAGGAACTGCAGCGAGAACGGGGCAAGGTCGATGGACCCGCCGGTCGGCACCACCTGCACCCGCACCTGGTTCTGCAGCCCGACCTCGGTCAGTTTCCGCCGCAGCACCGCCGCGGCGAAGGGCGTCGCATAAACCGGGCAGCGCAATTGCGGCCACAGATGCGCGACGGCGCCGATATGGTCCTCATGCGCATGGGTGATAACGAGGCCCAGCAGCCGGTCGCGGCGCTCGGCGATGAAGCCGGGATCGGCCATCATCACGTCCACCTCCGGCAGTTCCGAACCGCCGAAGCCGATGCCGCAATCAACGGCCAGCCATTTGCCGTCGCAACGATATAGATTGAGATTCATGCCGATCTCACCCGTCCCGCCCAGGGGCAGGAAGGCCAGATCACCGGATGCAGCGTCCATATTCTTCTTTCTTAGGGGCCCACTCCTGAAAATAGGCCGTTACAGCTCGGGTTCGTTCAGGCGTTGCCTGTCTCTGGATAATGTGGGGGTCGGGTTGCGATCCGCCAACATGCGCAATCCATCGAGGGTCAGATCGGGCTCGATCCGCTCGATCATCATCGTGCCCTCGGCGAACAGCGGCGCCAGGCCGCCTGTCGCCACCACTTTGAGGGGACCGCCATACTCGCACTTGATGCGCGTGACCAGCCCTTCGATCAGTCCGATATAGCCCCAGTACATGCCAGACTGCATGGCCGGCACGGTGGAACGCCCGATGACCGATTGCGGCCGGCCGATGCCGATGCGCGGCAATCTGGCAGCGGCGCGGTGCAGCGCTTCGATCGACAGGTTAATGCCGGGGGCGATGACGCCGCCAAGATAGGCGCCGTCCTGGTCCACCACGTCGAAGGTGGTGGCGGTGCCGAAATCGACCACTACCAGCGGGCCGCCGAAATGGCGGTGCGCCGCCAGCGAATTCAGCAACCGGTCGGCGCCGACCTCCCCGGGCTGCTCGACCTTGATCTCAAAGCCCCAGTCCAGATTGGCCCGCGCCACCAGCGGTTCGGCATGGAACCACTCGCGGCACAGCCGGCGCAGATGGTACAGCGCGGCCGGAACCACGGTGCCGATCACTGCCCGGTCGATATCCGCGGGCTTCAGGCCGACATGGGTCAGCAGGCTGAGCAGCCAGACCGCATATTCGTCCGAGGTTCGCTGCGGATCCGTGGCGATGCGCCAGGTGCCGCACCAATGCGTGTCGTCATGCACGGCAAAGACGACATTGGTATTCCCGGCATCGACGACCAGCAGCACGGGTTCAACGCCAGTGCGAGGACCGCGTCACCCGAACAGCACCTTCGCCGCCGCCTGCGCCGCACTGACGAAGGGGGCCGGGAAGACGAAGAAGAACAGGGTGAACAGGCCGGTGGCAGCGGCGACGACAGACAGCGAGGCCGGGCGGCGATCGAACGCCTCTCCGCCTTCGTCGAAATACATCACCTTGATGATGCGCAGGTAGTAATAGGCGCCGATCACGCTGGTCAGCACGCCGATCACCGCCAGGGTCCACATGCCGCCCTGGACCGCGGCCAGGAAGACATAGAGCTTGCCGAAGAACCCGGCCATGGGCGGGATGCCGGCCATGCTGAACATGAACACGGTCAGCCAGCCCGCCAGCATCGGGTCGGTCCGGCCAAGCCCGGCCAGGTCGGAGATCTTCTCCAGCGCCATGCCCTTGCGGCGCATCGCCAGGATGCAGGCAAAGGTGCCGGCGTTCATGAACACGTAGGTGACCATGTAGATCAGCACGCCGCGCACGCCGTCGGCGGTGCCGACCGCGAGGCCGATCAGCGCGTAGCCCATATGGCCGATGGAGGAATAGGCCATCAGCCGCTTGATGTTGATCTGCCCGATCGCGGCCAGCGCGCCGAGCACCATCGAGCAGATGGAAACCAGCACGATCAGCTGCTGCCAGGAGCCGAGCAGATGGCCGAACGGGATGCCCATAAGGCGGAGAATGAGCGCGATGGCGGCGACCTTCGGCGCGGTGCCGAGGAAGGCAGTGACCGGCGTCGGCGCACCCTCGTACACGTCCGGCGTCCACATATGGAACGGCACCGCCGAGATCTTGAACGCCAGCCCGGCAACCACGAACACCACGCCGACGATCAGCCCGGTCGACGCCTTGGACGGGTCGGACAGGGTCCGCGCGATCTCGACGAAATCCATGCTGCCGGAGAAGCCGTAGACCAGCGAAATCCCGTACAGCAGCAGGCCGGAAGCAAGCGCGCCGAGCACGAAATACTTCAGTCCGGCCTCGGAGGAGCGGATGTCGTCGCGCGCGAAGGCGGCGAGCACGTACAGCGCAAGGGATTGCAGTTCCAGGCCGAGATAAAGGCTCATCATCGAGCTGGCGGACACCATGATCATCATGCCGGTGACCGCCAGCAGCATGAGCACGGGAAACTCGAACCGCGCCAGGCCCTCGGCCCGGTTGTAGTCGAGCGACAGTACCACCGCGAGCGCGGCGGCGACGAGGATCAGCAGCTTGGCGAAACTGCTGAAGGAATTGACGACGAACTGGCCGTGATAGGCACTGCCGCTGGCGGAAAGCAGCACCAGCAGGGCGGCGATCAGGTAGGCGCCGAGCGTCAGCATGGAACAGATCTGCGTGCTGTCGCTCTTGCGCAGCACGCCGATCACCAGGATCGCCATGCCGCAACAGGCCAGCACGAGTTCCGGCAGCGCCAGGATCCAGTTCATTGGTGCAGCACTCCGGCTAGCTTGACAGTCTGTTCGAGCGCGGCGGTGTGGTGGCGGACCATCTCGGCCACGCTGGCATCGAAGAAGCCGGTGAAGCTGGACGGGTATACGCCCATCCACAGCGCCAGCACGATCAGCGGCACGAACAAGGCATATTCGCGCGGCGAAAGATCGAGGATGAATTTCAGATCGGCCTTGGTCAGCCGCCCGAAGATCACCCGGCGATACAGGAACAACATGTAGGCGGCGCCGAGCACCATGCCGGTGGCGGCCAGCAGCGTCAGCCAGAAATTCACCTGCAGCGCGCCGGTGATGACCAGGAACTCGCCGACGAAGCCGGAAGTGCCGGGCAGGCCGACGCTGGCCATGGTGAACAGCATGAACACCGTCGCGTAGCCGGGCATGCGGTCCGCCAATCCGCCATAGCGGTCGATCTCCAGCGTGTGCATGCGGTCATAGACCACGCCGACGCAAAGGAAGAGCGCGCCCGCGACCACGCCGTGCGACAGCATCTGGAACAGCGCGCCCTGGATGCCCTGCACGTTGAAGGTGAAGATGCCGATCGTCACCATGCCCATATGGGCGACGGAGGAATAGGCGATCAGCTTCTTCATGTTGTCCTGCGCCAGCGCCACCAGCGAGGTGTAGATGATCGCCATGATCGACAGCGTGTAGATCAGCGGCGCGAAATAGGCGGACGCCTCGGGCAGCATCGGCACCGAGAAGCGCAGGAAGCCGTAGGCCCCCATCTTCAGCAGCACGCCGGCCAGGATCACGGAACCCGCGGTCGGCGCCTCCACATGCGCGTCCGGCAGCCAGGTGTGCACCGGCCACATCGGCACCTTGACCGCGAAGGAGGCGAGGAAGGCCAGGAACAGCCAGGTCTGCATCGCCGCGGGGAAGCTGGTGTGCATCAAAGTCGGGATGTCGGTGGTGCCGGCGTAGCGCCACATCGCCAGCAGCGCGAGCAGCATCAGCACCGAGCCGGTCAGCGTGTAGAGGAAGAACTTG